>NZ_CP011525.1:0-1017500 GCF_001655295.1 Pseudomonas sp. JY-Q
ATGGAAATACGCACGCCAAACCGCCTGCCTTTCCATCGCTGGGCGGTTTTTCCGGTACTGCTGGCTCAATTTGTCGTACTGCTGCTGGCAACCTTGGTGGTGTGGCAGTGGAAAGGGTCGGTCAGTGGATATTCAGGCCTTTGCGGAGGTTTGATTGCCTGGCTGCCCAATGTGTATTTCGCCTGGAAGGCTTTTCGCTTCAGCGGGGCTCGGGCGGCACAAGCTATCGTCAAGTCGTTTTACGCTGGCGAGGCAGGCAAGATGATTTTGACGGCAGTGCTTTTTGCACTGACCTTTGCAGGAGTGAAGCCACTGGCGCCGCTAGCAGTATTCGGCGTCTTCGTGTTGACCCTTTTGGTCAGCTGGTTCGCGCCCCTGCTGATGAATAAAAGACTTTCGAGACCTTAGGGCGTTTGAGGCAACCATGGCAGCAGAAACCGCTTCGGGCTATATCCAGCACCACTTGCAGAACCTGACCTACGGTCAACTACCAGACGGCAGCTGGGGCTTCGCCCATTCGGCTGCAGAAGCCAAGGCAATGGGCTTCTGGGCGTTCCACCTGGACACCCTGGGTTGGTCCGTCGCGCTGGGTCTGATCTTCCTGTTGATCTTCCGCATGGCGGCCAAGAAGGCGACTTCCGGCCAACCTGGCGGTCTGCAGAACTTCGTTGAGGTGATGGTCGACTTCGTCAACGGCAGCGTGAAGGACTCCTTCCACGGCCGTAGCCCGGTAATCGCACCACTGGCGCTGACCATTTTCGTCTGGGTATTCCTGATGAACGCCGTTGACCTGGTACCGGTCGACTGGATTCCTCAGCTGGCCATCCTGATTTCCGGTGACCCGCACATTCCGTTCCGCGCCGTGTCGACCACCGACCCGAACGCGACCCTGGCCATGGCCTTCTGCGTCTTCGCCCTGATCATCTTCTACAGCATCAAGGTCAAGGGACTGGGCGGCTTCATCGGTGAGCTGACCCTGCACCCGTTTGGCAGCAAGAATATCTTCGTGCAGATCCTGCTGATTCCGGTCAACTTCCTGCTGGAATTCGTCACCCTGATCGCCAAACCGATCTCGCTGGCACTGCGTCTGTTCGGCAACATGTATGCTGGCGAGCTGGTGTTCATCCTGATCGCTGTAATGTTCGGCTCCGGCCTGCTGTGGCTCAGCGGCCTGGGTGTGGTGCTGCAATGGGCGTGGGCTGTGTTCCACATCCTGATCATCACCCTGCAAGCTTTCATCTTCATGATGCTGACCATCGTCTACCTGTCGATGGCTCACGAAGATAACCATTAAGACCGCCTGGCGTGTCTGATAGCCTTCCCTGCCGGTACGGGGGGAGGGCTTAAAAAGTCCGCAAGGGCATGCTGTACCAAACGATTTGTTTTACCGCTTCAAACTAAAAACCTAACCAATACGACGTAAAAGTCGGGAGGAAAGATGGAAACTGTAGTTGGTCTGACCGCTATCGCTGTTGCTCTGCTGATCGGCCTGGGTGCTCTGGGTACCGCCATTGGTTTCGGCCTGCTGGGTGGCAAATTCCTGGAAGGCGCTGCTCGTCAGCCAGAAATGGTTCCGATGCTGCAGGTCAAAATGTTCATCGTTGCCGGTCTGCTCGACGCCGTAACCATGATCGGTGTTGGTATCGCTCTGTTCTTCACCTTCGCGAATCCGTTCGTTGGTCAGATCGCCGGCTAATCACTCGTCACCACGAGTTGATGGCTGTATGAATTAAGACCGAGCGAGGTGTTGGCGTGAACATTAATGCAACCCTGATTGGCCAATCCGTTGCTTTCCTGATTTTTGTACTCTTCTGCATGAAGTATGTATGGCCTCCGGTCATCACTGCTCTGCAAGAGCGCCAAAAGAAGATTGCCGACGGCTTGGACGCTGCCAACCGCGCAGCTCGCGACCTGGAGCTGGCCCAAGAGAAAGCGGGTCAGCAACTGCGTGAAGCTAAAGCACAAGCAGCCGAAATCATCGAGCAAAGCAAGAAACGCGCTGCTCAGCTTGTCGAGGAAGCCCGTGAACAGGCCCGCGTCGAAGCTGACCGTGTGAAGGCTCAGGCTCTGGCCGAGATCGAACAGGAACTGAACAGCGCTAAAGACGCCCTGCGTGCCCAAGTGGGTGCTCTGGCCGTTGGTGGTGCTGAAAAGATCCTTGGCGCCACAATCGATCAAAACGCGCATGCGGAGCTGGTTAACAAACTGGCCGCTGAAATTTAAGCGAGGGCGATCATGGCAGAACTGACCACGTTGGCCCGACCTTACGCTAAGGCTGCCTTTGAGCATGCCCAGGCCCATCAGCAACTGGCCAATTGGTCAGCCATGCTCGGCCTGGCTGCTGCGGTGTCGCAAGACGACACCATGCAGCGCCTGCTCAAGGCCCCGCGACTGACGAGCGCAGAAAAGGCCGCCACGTTCATTGACGTGTGCGGTGACAAGTTCAATGCACAGGCACAGAATTTCATTCATGTTGCCGCGGAAAACGACCGTCTCCTGCTTCTGCCGGAGATTGCCGCCCTGTTCGACCTGTACAAGGCCGAGCAAGAGAAATCCGTGGACGTGGAAGTCACCAGTGCCTTCGCGTTGAACCAAGAACAGCAAGACAAACTCGCCAAGGTTCTCAGTGCACGGTTAGGCCAGGAAGTGCGCCTGCACGCGTCGGAGGATGCCAGCCTGATTGGCGGCGTCGTCATCCGCGCCGGTGACCTGGTAATCGATGGCTCTGTTCGCGGCAAAATCGCGAAACTGGCCGAAGCATTGAAATCTTGAGTTTGAAGGGGCAGCAGAGCAATGCAGCAACTCAATCCTTCCGAAATTAGTGAAATCATCAAGGGCCGCATCGATAACCTCGATGTGAGCTCCCAAGCCCGTAACGAAGGTACCGTCGTTTCGGTATCCGACGGTATCGTGCGGATCCACGGTCTGGCCGACGTTATGTACGGCGAAATGATCGAGTTCCCTGGCGGCGTCTACGGCATGGCCCTGAACCTGGAGCAAGACTCCGTAGGTGCAGTGATCCTGGGTGCATACGACACCCTCGCCGAAGGCATGAGCGCCAAGTGCACCGGCCGCATCCTGGAAGTTCCGGTTGGTAAGGAACTGCTGGGTCGCGTCGTCGACGCACTGGGCAACCCGATCGACGGCAAAGGTCCTCTGGGCAACACCCAGACCGACGCAGTCGAGAAAGTGGCTCCAGGCGTGATCTGGCGTAAGTCGGTAGACCAGCCTGTACAGACTGGTTACAAATCCGTCGACGCCATGATCCCTGTCGGCCGTGGCCAGCGTGAGCTGATCATTGGCGACCGTCAGATCGGCAAGACCGCCATGGCCATCGACGCCATCATCAACCAGAAAGACTCCGGTATTTTCTGCGTTTATGTTGCTGTCGGCCAGAAGCGTTCCACTGTTGCCAACATCGTTCGCAAGCTGGAAGAAAACGGCGCCCTGGCCAACACCATCGTGGTTGTTGCCAGTGCTTCGGAATCCGCCGCACTGCAATTCCTGGCGCCATACGCCGGTTGCACCATGGGCGAGTTCTTCCGCGACCGCGGTGAAGACGCACTGATCGTTTACGATGACCTGTCCAAGCAGGCCGTTGCCTACCGTCAGATCTCCCTGCTGCTGCGTCGTCCACCAGGACGCGAAGCATACCCAGGCGACGTGTTCTATCTCCACTCCCGTCTGCTGGAGCGTGCATCGCGCGTTTCGGAAGAGTACGTCGAGAAGTTCACCAACGGTGCTGTCACTGGCAAAACCGGTTCCCTGACCGCTCTGCCGATCATCGAAACCCAGGCTGGCGACGTTTCTGCGTTCGTTCCGACCAACGTGATTTCCATCACTGACGGTCAGATCTTCCTGGAATCGGCCATGTTCAACTCGGGCATCCGCCCTGCAGTGAACGCCGGTGTTTCGGTATCCCGTGTAGGTGGTGCCGCTCAGACCAAGATCATCAAGAAGCTGTCCGGTGGTATTCGTACCGCTCTGGCTCAGTACCGTGAACTGGCTGCATTCGCCCAGTTCGCGTCCGATCTGGACGAAGCGACCCGCAAGCAGCTGGAGCATGGTCAGCGCGTTACCGAGCTGATGAAGCAGAAGCAGTACGCGCCGATGTCCATCGCGGACATGGCTCTGTCGCTGTACGCCGCTGAGCGTGGCTTCCTGATCGACGTAGAAGTCTCCAAGATCGGCAGCTTCGAGCAAGCTCTGATCGCCTTCTTCAACCGTGATCACGCTGAACTGATGGCGAAGATCAACGTGAAGGGTGACTTCAACGACGAAATCGACGCAGGCCTGAAAGCCGGTATCGAGAAGTTCAAGGCCACCCAGACCTGGTAAGCCGCAGCGGGGGCTCAGGCCCCCGCTTGCTAACCTGATAGGTGATACATGGCAGGCGCAAAAGAGATTCGCAGTAAGATTGCGAGCATCAAAAGCACGCAAAAAATTACCAGCGCCATGGAGAAAGTGGCGGTCAGCAAGATGCGCAAGGCACAAATGCGCATGGCTGCTAGCCGTCCTTACGCGGAACGTATCCGCCAGGTGATCGGTCATCTGGCCAACGCCAACCCGGAATACCGCCACCCGTTCATGATCGAGCGCCCTGTAAAGCGCGCTGGTTATATCGTGGTGAGCAGTGACCGTGGTCTGTGCGGTGGCTTGAACACCAACCTGTTCAAGGCCCTGGTCAAGGACATGAGCGCAAACCGCGAACAGGGCGTGGAAATCGACCTGTGCGTGATCGGCAGCAAGGGTGCGACTTTCTTCCGCATCTTTGGCGGCAACGTCGTAGCAGCGATCAGCCACTTGGGCGAAGAGCCATCGATCAACGATCTGATCGGCTCCGTCAAAGTGATGCTGGACGCCTACCTGGACGGCCGTATCGATCGCCTCTCGGTGGTTTCGAACAAGTTCATCAATACCATGACCCAGAAGCCGACGGTCGAGCAATTGGTACCGTTGGTGGCAACCCCGGATCAGGATCTCAAGCATCACTGGGACTACCTGTACGAACCCGACGCAAAAGAGCTGCTGGACGGCTTGATGGTGCGCTACGTGGAGTCGCAGGTATACCAGGCGGTGGTCGAGAACAACGCTGCTGAACAAGCGGCCCGGATGATCGCCATGAAGAACGCCACAGACAACGCCGGTGATTTGATCAAAGAGCTTCAGTTGATCTACAACAAGGCGCGTCAGGCTGCGATCACCCAGGAGATCTCGGAAATCGTCGGCGGCGCTGCCGCGGTTTAACGGTTCACATATTCAGAGGATCCAGCTATGAGTAGCGGACGTATCGTTCAAATCATCGGCGCCGTCATCGACGTGGAATTCCCACGTGACGTCGTGCCGAGTGTATACAACGCGCTTAAAGTACAAGGCGCGGAAACCACCCTGGAAGTTCAGCAGCAGCTGGGCGACGGCGTGGTTCGTACCATTGCGATGGGCTCGACCGAAGGCCTGAAGCGCGGTCTGGATGTCGTCGACACCGGCGCTGCCATTTCCGTTCCAGTTGGTAAGGCCACCCTGGGCCGTATCATGGACGTACTGGGCAACCCGATCGACGAAGCCGGCCCGATCGGCGAAGAAGAGCGTCGCGGTATCCACCAGCCAGCGCCTTCGTTCGCTGACCAGGCAGGCGGCAACGACCTGCTGGAAACCGGCATCAAGGTTATCGACCTGGTTTGCCCGTTCGCCAAGGGTGGTAAGGTTGGTCTGTTCGGTGGTGCCGGTGTCGGCAAGACCGTAAACATGATGGAACTGATCCGTAACATCGCCATGGAACACAGCGGTTACTCCGTGTTCGCTGGTGTGGGTGAGCGTACTCGTGAGGGTAACGACTTCTACCACGAGATGAAGGACTCCAACGTTCTCGACAAAGTAGCGCTGGTCTACGGTCAGATGAACGAGCCACCAGGAAACCGTCTGCGTGTAGCGCTGACCGGCCTGACCATGGCCGAGAAGTTCCGTGACGAAGGTAACGACGTTCTGCTGTTCGTCGACAACATCTATCGTTACACCCTGGCCGGTACTGAAGTATCCGCACTGCTGGGCCGTATGCCTTCGGCAGTAGGTTACCAGCCGACCCTGGCTGAAGAGATGGGCGTTCTGCAAGAGCGCATCACCTCCACCAAGGAAGGTTCGATCACCTCCGTACAGGCCGTATATGTACCTGCGGACGACTTGACCGACCCGTCGCCAGCGACCACCTTCGCCCACTTGGACGCCACCGTCGTTCTGTCCCGTGATATCGCCTCCCTGGGTATCTACCCAGCGGTCGACCCACTGGACTCGACTTCGCGCCAGCTGGACCCGAACGTGATCGGCAACGAGCACTACGAGACCGCTCGTGGCGTTCAGTATGTTCTGCAGCGCTACAAAGAGCTGAAGGACATCATTGCGATCCTGGGTATGGACGAACTGTCCGAAGCCGACAAGCAACTGGTAGCCCGCGCTCGTAAGATCCAGCGCTTCCTGTCGCAGCCGTTCTTCGTGGCAGAAGTCTTCACCGGTTCGCCAGGTAAGTACGTTTCCCTGAAAGACACCATCGCTGGCTTCAGCGGCATCCTCAAAGGTGACTACGACCACCTGCCAGAACAAGCGTTCTACATGGTCGGCAGCATCGACGAAGCGATCGAGAAAGCCAAGAAACTGTAATTCCTGCGCCCCGCAAGGGGCGCTATCAGGTTGAGGCAAGCAGATGGCTATGACAGTCCATTGCGATATCGTCAGCGCGGAAGGAGAGATCTTCTCCGGCCTGGTCGAGATGGTGGTTGCGCACGGTAACCTGGGTGATCTTGGTATCGCTCCAGGCCATGCGCCGCTGATCACCAATCTCAAGCCTGGTCCGATCACGCTGACCAAGCAGGGTGGCGCACAAGAGGTGTTCTACATCTCTGGTGGTTTCCTCGAGGTTCAGCCGAACATGGTCAAGGTGCTTGCCGATACCGTGCAACGTGCTACAGACCTGGATGAAGCTCAGGCTCAGGAGGCCCTCAAGGCTGCCGAGAACGCCCTGAATCTGAAAGGCGCGGACTTCGACTACAGTGCCGCCGCCGCACGTCTGGCCGAGGCCGCAGCCCAGCTGCGTACCGTCCAGCAAATGCGCAAAGGCAAGTAATCGGCCCCGGCTGATAACTGCTGTTGCGATTGAGTAAAAGGGTAGCCTCGGCTACCCTTTTTCTTTTTCTGTTTTCTCCCCCCGGTCTTTCACTGACCGCCCAGGATTGGTAGCCAGTAATGTCACTCGATATCGTTATTCTCGCCGCCGGCCAAGGCACCCGCATGCGCTCGGCGCTGCCCAAAGTGTTGCACCCGGTAGCTGGCAATTCCATGCTCGGCCATGTTATCCACAGCGCGCGCCAACTTCAGCCGCAAGGTATTCATGTGGTCATTGGCCATGGTGCCGAGCTGGTTCGCGAGCGCTTGGCCGCTGACGACCTGAATTTCGTCATGCAGGATAAACAGCTGGGTACCGGTCATGCTGTTGCCCAGGCACTGCCAGCGCTGACCGCTGATACCGTGCTGGTGTTGTACGGCGACGTGCCGTTGATCGAAGTGGAGACCCTGCAGCGTCTGTTGGCGAAGGCCAACGATCAACAGCTGGGACTGCTGACAGTCACCCTCGACGATCCGACCGGTTATGGCCGGATCGTGCGTGACGAGCAGGGCAGGGTAACTGCCATCGTTGAGCACAAGGACGCCAACGACGCGCAAAAAGCGATCAAGGAAGGCAACACCGGCATTCTGGCGCTGCCAGCCGCGCGTCTGGCTGACTGGATGGGCCGGCTGTCGAACAACAACGCCCAGGGCGAGTATTACCTGACCGACGTAATTGCCATGGCAGTGGCCGATGGCTTGGTGGTGGCAACTGAACAGCCACACGACGCTATGGAAGTGCAGGGCGCCAACGACCGCCGCCAGCTCTCCGAGCTGGAGCGTCACTACCAGTTGCGTGAAGGCCGCCGTCTGATGGCTCAGGGGGTTACCCTGCGTGACCCGGCACGCTTCGATGTTCGGGGTGAAGTCAGCGTTGGTCGTGATGTGCTGATCGACATCAACGTGATTCTCGAAGGCAAGGTGGTCATCGAAGACGATGTGCAGATCGGCCCTAACTGCGTGATCAAGAACACGACCCTGCGCAAAGGCGCGGTGGTCAAGGCCAACAGCCACCTCGAAGGCGCTGTGATGGGCGAAGGCAGCGATGCTGGCCCGTTCGCCCGCCTGCGTCCGGGCAGCGTACTGGACGCCAAGGCCCATGTGGGTAACTTCGTCGAACTGAAAAACGCCCACCTGGGTGAGGGGGCCAAGGCTGGTCACCTGACCTACCTGGGGGATGCCGAAATCGGTGCGCGCACCAATATCGGCGCCGGCACCATCACCTGCAACTACGATGGCGCCAACAAGTTCAAGACCGTGATGGGTGAAGACGTGTTCATCGGTTCGAACAACTCGCTGGTGGCGCCTGTGGAAATCAAGGCCGGCGCGACCACCGCAGCCGGCTCGACCATCACCCAGGCCGTAGAAGCGGGTGACCTGGCTGTAGCCCGTGCGCGCCAGCGCAACATTTCGGGCTGGAAGCGCCCGGAGAAGATCAAGAAGAGCTGAGTTATTCACAGCCGTTTCGATCGAAAGCCGACTTATGTGAATAAGTCGGCTTTTTTATTGGCGCTGCCGCGCCAAAAGGACCGCGTCAAAGCAGAAGCAAACAATCCACAGGTCAGCGACAGCTTGACGAATCGCGCGTCTTAGGTTTTGATTGCAACCACTAACTTTCGAATCGAAACTTAAACGCACATGTCGAAACGAAACACACCACAACGGCGACACAATATTCTGGCTTTGCTCAGCGAGCAGGGTGAGGTAAGTGTGGACGCGTTGGCCAAGCGTTTCGCCACCTCGGAAGTGACCATTCGCAAAGACCTCGCCGCCTTGGAAACCAACGGCTTGTTGTTACGCCGCTACGGTGGTGCGGTGCCGGTGCCGCAAGAGTTGCTCGGTGAACCGGCACAACCCGTCTCTTCCTATAAAAAGGCCATTGCGCGTGCTGCTGTGGGGCGTATCCGCGAACATGCGCGCATTATCATCGACAGCGGCAGCACTACGGCGGCAATGATCCCCGAACTGGGGCGCCAGCCAGGCCTGGTGGTGATGACCAATTCGCTGAATGTGGCCCGTGCAATCTGCGACCTCGAACACGAGCCGGTGCTGCTGATGACCGGTGGCACGTGGGACCCGCATTCCGAATCGTTTCAGGGCCAGGTCGCGGAGCAGGTACTGCGCTCCTACGATTTCGACCAATTATTCATCGGTGCCGATGGCATCGACCTCGGCCGGGGTACCACCACCTTCAACGAGCTGCTTGGGCTGAGCCGGGTCATGGCCGAAGTTGCCCGTGAAGTAATCGTGATGGTCGAGTCGGACAAGGTGGGGCGCAAGATCCCTAACCTCGAGCTGCCCTGGGGCAGTGTGCACACCCTTATTACAGATGAACGCCTGCCAGCAGCAGCGCGCGAACAAATTCAAGCCCGCGGCATCAACCTGATCTGCGCCGCGATCAGCCAGGAGCAATAAAACATGTGTGGAATCGTTGGTGCTGTCGCCGAGCGTAATATCACAGCCATCCTGATCGAAGGCCTCAAGCGTCTTGAATACCGCGGTTACGACAGCGCCGGTTTGGCTGTACTCACCCAGAACGGTGAACTGCAGCGCCGCCGGCGCATTGGTAAGGTCAGTGAGCTGGAGGTTGCTGTTGCTGATGACCCACTGGCAGGCCAGCTGGGTATTGCCCACACCCGCTGGGCTACCCACGGCGCGCCGACTGAAGGCAACGCCCACCCGCACTTCTCGGGCAATGACGTGGCCGTGGTGCACAACGGCATCATCGAGAACCACGAGGAGCTGCGCGAAGAGCTGAAGGGCCTGGGCTATGTCTTCACTTCGCAGACCGATACCGAAGTCATCGTCCACCTGATCCACCACACCCTGAAGAACATTCCAGACCTGACCGACGCCCTTAAGGCGGCGGTGAAGCGCCTGCACGGCGCTTACGGCCTCGCGCTGATCAGTGCCAAGCAGCCGGACCGCCTGGTGGCAGCACGCAGTGGTAGCCCGCTGGTTATCGGCCTGGGCCTTGGCGAGAACTTCCTGGCGTCCGACCAGCTGGCGCTGCGTCAGGTTACTGACCGCTTCATGTACCTGGAGGAAGGCGACATCGCTGAAATCCGCCGTGATCAGGTCTCTATCTGGGACCAGCAGGGCAACAAGGTCCAGCGCGAAACCGTGCAGTACCACGAAGGTGCCGAGGCTGCCGACAAGGGCGCTTACCGTCACTTCATGCTCAAGGAAATTCACGAGCAGCCAAGCGTTGTTCAGCGCACGCTTGAAGGCCGCCTGGGCAAGGACAACGTGCTGGTCCAGGCCTTTGGCCCGCAAGCTGCCGACCTGTTTGCCAAGGTGCGCAACGTGCAGATCGTTGCCTGTGGCACCAGCTACCACGCCGGTATGGTTGCGCGTTACTGGCTGGAAAGCCTGGCCGGCATCCCTTGCCAGGTGGAAGTGGCCAGCGAGTTCCGCTACCGCAAGGTGGTGGTGCAGGCGGACACGCTGTTCGTTTCCATCTCGCAGTCCGGCGAAACCGCCGATACCTTGGCCGCACTGCGCAACGCCAAGGAGTTGGGTTTCCTTGGCAGCCTGGCGATCTGCAACGTGGGTATCAGCTCGCTGGTACGCGAGTCGGACTTGACCCTGCTGACCTTGGCCGGCCCTGAAATCGGCGTGGCTTCGACCAAAGCGTTCACCACCCAGCTGGTTTCGCTGATGCTGCTGACCCTGGCCCTTGGTCAGGTGCGCGGTACGCTGGAAGCCGGTGTCGAAGCTGAGCTGGTTGAAGAGCTGCGTCGCCTGCCGACCCGCCTGGGCGAAGCCCTGGCCATGGATGCCACCGTCGAGAAAATTGCCGAGCTGTTCGCCGACAAGCACCATACCCTGTTCCTTGGCCGCGGCGCGCAGTACCCGGTGGCGATGGAAGGTGCTCTCAAGCTTAAGGAAATCTCCTACATCCACGCCGAAGCGTACCCTGCAGGCGAGTTGAAGCACGGCCCGCTGGCGTTGGTGGACAACGACATGCCGGTGGTTACCGTTGCACCCAACAACGAACTGCTGGAGAAGCTGAAGTCCAACTTGCAGGAAGTGCGTGCCCGTGGTGGCGAGCTGGTCGTGTTCGCCGACGAGCACGCTGGCATGACCAATGGTGAAGGCACCCACGTGATCAAGGTGCCGCACATTGCCGATGCCCTGGCGCCAATCCTGTACACCATTCCGCTGCAGTTGCTGTCTTATTACGTGGCCGTGCTAAAGGGGACCGACGTTGACCAGCCGCGTAATCTGGCCAAGTCGGTGACTGTCGAGTAACGGGTAGTCAGGTGTTGATCAACTGGATTTAGAGAATTAAAACTGTCGGAAGCGGCCGAGGATTCCTCGGTTCGCTTTCCGTTCAGTGGCTTCTCACATTAATCAGTTCAAGGCGCCTCGCAGAGAGAGTAGGCCCACTGCGGGGCCTGCTCATCTATATTAAAACGCAAGTCATGTGTATGACTTAACCGCCACTTGTTGCAGTCGACGGTATTCAAGCGCCAGCAGATACAAACAGCTAGGGACGACAATTAGATCAATTCCGATATGGAACAAGCTAAATGGGTTGTTATGCACAAGCAGGTAGCGGCATGCACCCATGATACCTCCCGCCAAAGGCAGATAAGAACCCAGCCACAGGCCTAGTGTGCCAGGTTTTAGGAGGTATATGCCTACAACAAGATAGATCGCCCCGAACGTTGCAGCACCAATTACGTTTAGCGCGAAACCATAAACCACTAGTTGTGACAAATGGGTTACACCGGATAGCAACATGAGAGCCGCCGACAGTTTTCGTATTCCTTTGAGAGTATTTGAACTCATGCTGTTAATCCCTTTAGAGTTTAGTGGCGATGGCGCGGAACGCTGCTAGAGTTTCTTCCGAAGTTTTCTTGGGGTCGTACGCAGGATTGGTACTCAGCTGAACCACCACCAACTGCTTGGGCTGATTGACATAAAGGTATTGTCCGCCAAAGCCTATTCCCATGAACTCTCCCTCTCCGCCAACCGGAACCCACCACTGGTGGCTGTAACCAAACAGAGGGCGCTCTGGCAATTGCTGCAGGAAAGGTTCGGAAGGGTGCATGCTTTCATTTATCCAGGCCTTGCTGATCAGCTGTTGGCCTTGCCACTCTCCGCCATGAGCCAATAGCATCCCCATGCGGCCAAGGTCGCGCAGGCGTGCATTCAAACCCACCCAGGCATGCTCTATCGCCTTGCTCTTATCGGTCTGATCGAGGAGCCAGTAGGCACTGCTCTCTGTGCCTATTCGCGACCAAATATTGTTCTCCATGAACTGCGATAGGGAGGTGCCGGTAACACGCTCGACAAGCATCCCCAGAACCTGAGTATTGGTATTGATATAGGTGAATCGCTCACCGTGATGGCTGCGCTCGCTGTACAGTGCAGTAGTAGGATGCTGCCGGATTGACTGATTGCAGCCGAAGCTCTTACCTGCGGCGGCTTCAATGTCTCTTCCACGGCCCGCGGCTTCGGGGTTCTGTCCTGCGAATTGCATTGCGGTGGTCATGTCCAGCACCTGGCGGACCGTGGCTGTGGCATAAGCACTGTGTGCCAGTTCCGGTAAATAGCGGGTTATTGGGTCGTCCAGGCTAGCGATCTTTCCTTGCTCCACGGCGACACCGACCAGCAAGCCAACTAGGGACTTGGTCATCGAGTTGATCAAGAAATGGCTCTGCTGCGAAGCGCCGTTGAAGTACTGCTCTTGCAGAATCTGCCCATCGTGCAGAACCAGAAAAGCGTTGCTGCGCGTGCTTTTCAGAAAGTCGTCGAGACTGCGTTCCTTGCCTTCATAGCTGTAGTCGACCTTGCCCAGAGGCTGGCCTGCGGTTAGCGCGAAAGGCTTGGCCGCAGCGGGGATTTCGCGAGACGGGAAGTGCTGATAAGCGTTCCGATAATTCTGCGGTGCCGATGCGGTGGCCGTGGAGAAGTAGCTTGCAACTGCCTCTATATTCTTGGGTCCACAGACGCTGTCGGCAGCGGCGGCAGGCAGTACTGTGCCCCCGGCGAGAGAGAGAACCAAACCTAGGCTCAGCCCCCCTTGTTTTGCTGTGCGACTGAGGCTGACAGCCGTTTGAGTTAATGGGTCTATTTTTTTTGTTGTGAACATTGAGGTACTCCGGCGCCTGAGAAATAAGTTGTGCGTACGTAATGGACGCTCGACTGCCAAGGCTAGAGTAGGCGGGCAGATAGATAACTAACAGTTCATTATATTCATTGATTGATGCATTTTAAGTATCGGTTATTGGAAGCACACAATAGGCTTGTGTTCAGGCCAGCGTAGGCAGTAGCTCCTGACACAGCTCTATGAAGCGTTGTGCGGCTGGAGAACGAGAACGGCCAGCCAGCTCGATGGCGCATAGCTCGATCATGAGTTCCAGCCCGGCGATATCCAGTATCACCAGACTGCCTTCGTCCAGCTCTGCTTGGAACTGTCGTTCCGGTGCAACCATCACGGCATCTGTCTCTAGCGTTATCTGTTTGAGCACGTGGAAGTCGCTGCACAGCACGCTGATGTTCAGTTCGGCTAGCGCGGGGTGTCGCTTGTACACGGGATGGCTTGGCGAAAGCTCAGTGGCTGAAACCAGGGGGAAATTCATCAGTTCCGTCAGAGGAATGCCTTGCTGTTGTGTCAGCGGGTGGCCGCTCCTTACGACGAGCGAAATTCTCAAGCGCTGGAGCTCTTGCCATATCAGCCCTTCAAAGTGTCGATAGCTGCCCACGCCGGCAATCACCAGATCGTAGCTGCAGTTTGTCAGGCCGTAGGCAAGTTCTTCCGAAACCCCCTCGCGGATTTGCACCTGTATATGGGGGTGCTGCTTTACGAACTTGGGTAAGACCGTGCACAAGATCAGCTCCCGGGAGGCCCGCCCCATACCAATCGACAGCTTCCCCGATTCTAGGTTGCGGTAAAGCCCCGCTTCGCGTTCGAGCTCTTCTACCTCCAGCAACAAGTGGGCACAGCGGTCCCTGATTTTTAGATAAAAATCGGTGGCCTGCATACCGCTCTTGCTCCTGTCAAACAGCCGTACTCCAAAGGCCTCCTCTAGATTTCCGAGGCTGCGAGTCAGTGCCGGCTGGGTGATGTACAAGGCCTCGGCAGCGCGGTGGATGCTTCCATGTTGATGAATGGCCATCAGGTGTTTGAGCTGTTTGAGGGTGAGCATGGTGATTCCTAAAATGCATCGATAAATAATTTTTTTAAACTATTTATATTTATTTCACAAGCCTAGACTCCGGCGCACACAACAAATACAAACGCCATATCACGGGTTCTCGGTACCCTGAGCCAAAAGATCAGGCGCAGCCTTAGCCCGTGCAGTCGGCCTAGCCAGTGAGAATTACTCATGCGCCAGTCTCCGTTCTCGATGCAAGCAATGCGCTCAATTACTCCCATGGTTCTCGCCGCCCATATTTTCTGCGGCCTCATGCTGCTGCAGACGCCGGGTTTGAGTGAGGCACGTGAGTTGATGGTGAAAGAAGACCAGCGCAGCATTCATGTTGAGGTGCTCGGCGAGGGCCTGCCCGTGGTGCTCATTCCCTCGCTGGGCCGTGGCGTGCAGGACTTCGATGATCTGAAGATGCGTCTGGTTGATGCCGGTTATCAGGTAATCCTGCCGCAACCGCGCGGCATTGGCCAAAGCAGCGGACTCACTGTGGGACTGACGCTGCAAGACCTCGCAGCGGATGTGTACGCGGTCAGCAAGGCCGTGACCAACAGCCCTGTTATCGTGGTAGGCCATGCTTTTGGTAACCGAGTGGCACGTACGTTCGCCAGCGAGTATCCGCAACAAACCAAGGGCGTGATCCTGCTAGCGGCCGGTGGTTCGACCAACATCCCCAAAGAAATAGTCAAAGCCCTGCGCGACAGCTTCAGGACGGATCTGCCTGAGGCGGAACATCTTGAGGCTGTCCGCTTGGCCTTCTTTGCTGAAGGCAATGAACCGGCGGCTTGGCGTGACGGCTGGTACCCCGAGGTGGCGATTTATCAGGAAGCCGCTACGAAGGCCACCCCGCTCCAGAGTTGGTGGGCGGGCGGTGTGGCACCCATGCTGGTAATCCAGCCTCTGGAAGATCGCGTGGCCCCGCCGGCAAATGCCGACAAGCTGCTCAAGGCCTACCCCGAACGGGTGAAAGTTCAGAAGCTTGCCTACGCCGGCCATGCGCTGTTGCCCGAACAACCTCAACAGGTCGCCGACACAATCATCAGTTGGCTGCGCGAGCGTTTCTGAGGCCGATCCTTCACTCACAACTGCGATTGTCCGGCCGGTTTTCGGTGGCTTGAGTTGAGTTAGTTAGCCCTAGAAACCGAACCGCAGTCCTCGCCCGGTCTTACCGACTTGCGACGATACAAGTAGCACCCCATCCAATAACAACAATAAGGAGGGAGTCGCATGACTTCACTCGCCAACTTCTCCATGCATAGTCGTAGCTGGCTGGGCAAAGCCGCCCTGACCTTGACCCCCTTGGCCTGCGCCATTTCGTTGCAAGCTAATGCCGGCGAATTTGAGTGGGGCGAGATTAGTGGCCGCGCCAACGGCAGCGTCACCACCGGGGCTATTTGGAGCGCGGAAAATCCTAATCGGAATTTGATCTTCCAGGGCAATGCCGACCACAACGGGTATGGCTCAGCAGGCCAATTCAACCCCACTGGTGCACGTAACGCCGACGACAGCCGCCTCAACTACAAAAAAGATGATTTGGTGTCTTCGCCGACCACCCTGCTCGGCGAAGTTGAACTCAACTGGCGCAACTTCGGTGCCTTTGTGCGCGCCAAGGCCTGGTATGACTACACCTTGGAAAACTCCAAGGTCGAACACGGCCACTCGCCCAATAGCTATGAGCCGGACAGCAAACTGGACGACAGTCACTTCGACGAAATGGCCAAGTTTCAGGGCGCTGAGCTGCTGGACGCCTATGTGTTTGGCGACTTCGATCTTGCCGATCACCCGCTGCATCTGCGCGCCGGCAATCAGGTGATCAACTGGGGAGAGGGGCTGTTCTTCCAGAACGGCCTGAACGCCGTTAACCCGGTGGACGTGGCCGCCCTGCGCCGCCCCGGCGCGCAGTTGAAGGAAGCCCTGCTGCCGGTACCGCTGCTGTATGCCAACTTTGGCCTGACCGACGCCCTCAGCGTAGAGGCCTTCTATCAGTTGCAATGGCGTCAGTCGGTGCTGGAAGGCTGCGGGACCTACTTCGCACTCAACGACTATTTTCCCGAGGGTTGCTACGGCATATCGCGCGGGTCCCTCGCGCAGAATCCGAACGACCAGGTTGGTTATGCCCAAGACTTCATCATTCACCGAGCCGAGGACGACGAGGCGCGCAACAGTGGCCAATTCGGCCTGGCCGCCCGCTACTATGCTGACAGCCTGGGTGCAGAGTTCGGCGCCTATGCGATGAATATTCACTCCCGCGCCCCCACCCCCAGCGTGATGACCGCCCAGCGCGCGGCAGGCGGTGCTGGCTGGATTGCCGGTCAGCAGGCCACTAACGTCGAGTATTACGCAGCCTTCCCCGAGGATATCCGCATCTTCGGCCTGAGCTTCTCCACCACACTGCTTGGCACCTCGGTGTTCGGCGAATACAGCTATCGGCCGAACCAGCCGGCAGCCCTGCATTCCGGTGACATTATTCCGGCCTTCGCCGGTAACCCAGTCGCCACTGCAGGGTTGATCGGCGAGAACCTGACTCTCGGCCAGGACGCCATCAATGCCACGTCCGGCTCACGCTTCAATGGCTACGACCGTCTGGAAATCTCGCAACTATCGCTGGGCTTTATCAAAACGGTATCGCAGGTACTAGGTGCGGACAACCTCAGTTTGATGGGCGAGGTGGCTGCCAAGTACATACACAATCTGCCAAGCCTCGATGATCGTCGTTATGGCCGCACCGACTCCTTTGGCACCAACTTCGCCGCCAATCAGGGCCTCGGCTCGGCAGGCTGCACGGTAGGGGTCAATGCGCGCTACCAGAAGGAAGTCTGCAGCAACGAAGGCTTCGTTACCGATTTCTCCTGGGGCTATCGCTTACGCGCCCAGTTGAACTATCCGGGTCTGTTCGCCGGGATCAACGTTTCGCCCTTCGTAGCCTTCGGTCAGGACGTGAATGGCACCTCCTATGACGGCAACTTCTTCGAGGATCGCCTGCTGGGCTCGTTCGGCGTCAAGGCTGACTACCTGCAGAACTACTCCGCCGAACTGTCCTGGGCCGGCTCCGGCAACTCCTTCTGGGCCCCAACCGATAAAGACTTTATCGCCCTCAGCCTGCGCGCAGGCTTCTAAGTAAAGAGGTATGCAGATGAATCAGCACCTATTGTCCAGCGTCATTCTCGGCGCACTCATCAGCCTCGCCAGCGGCTCCGCGCTGGCCAAGCTAGACGCCGCCGAAGTGGCGCGCCTGGGCCAGGACCTGACCCCGGTCGGGGCCGAGAAAGCCGGCAATGCCAGCGGCACCATCCCGGCTTGGGACGGCGGTCTGACCACACCGCCTGCTGGCTTCGACGCTAGCAAGGGTTATCTCGACCCATTCGCCAACGAACAGCCGCTGTACACCGTGAGCAAGGCCAACATGGGGCAGTACGCCGATCAGCTGAGCGTCGGCCATAAGGCCATGCTGGAGAAGTACCCCGACTACAAGATGGCGGTCTACCCGAGTCATCGCACCGCGGCGCTGCCCCAGACCGAGTACGTGCAGATCGCCAAGGAGGCCGGCATCGTCGAACTGGCGGTAAGTGGCAATGGTATGTCCCGTTACGATAAGACCTCGGTGCCTTTTCCGATTCCCAAGACTGGTCTGGAGGTAATGTGGAATCATCTGGTGCGTTATCGCGTGGGTGGTTTTATCGACTATCCCACCGAGATGGTGGTGCAATCCGACGGCAGCTTCACCCCGGTGCGGCGTGTGCGCAAGGTCGTCATGGCAACTGCCTTGGGTAATCCTGAACCAAACCGTTTGTTCTACCTCTGGAACAACGTGACCTCACCGGAAAGCGTGGCGGGCGCCCAGACCCTGATCCACGAGCCCATCGACCAGACCAAGGAATCCCGTCTGGCCTGGACCTACAATCCTGGCCAGCGCCGCGTGTTGCGGGCTCCTGAAGTGTCCTATGACACCCCGGTCAGCACCTCTGACGGTCTGCGTACCAATGATTCGGCTGACCTGTACAACGGCGCCCCAGACAAGTACGACTGGAAGCTGGTCGGCAAAAAAGAAATGCTGGTGCCCTACAACACTTACAAGCTGGCGGACCGCACGCTGAAGTATAAGCAGATCATCCAGGCCAACCACCTGAACCAGGACCTGATGCGCTACGAGCCGCACCGTGTCTGGGTGGTCGAAGCTACCCTGAAACCGGGCGAGCGGCACATCTACGCCAAGCGTGTGTTCTACATCGACGAGGACAGTTGGGGCATCCTCGCGGTCGACCTCTACGACGGTCGCGGTGAGCTATGGCGTATGCAGGAGGCTCATAGCCTGCAGCGCTACGATGTGCTGTCGAGCATTCAGATCAGCGACGTCATCTACGACCTGCAGGCCCGCCGCTACCTCGCCTACGGCCTGGAGAACGAGGAGAAGCTCACCGAGTTTGGCGTCAAGGCCAGCATCAAGGACTTCAGCCCTGCCGCGCTGCGCCGCAGCGGTCGCTAAGCCAGCACTACTCCAAGTGGTACTTGGGTCGGGCGGCGTGAGCCCTCGGCCCTTTTTAATTCGTAGGTTTAGTTTTGAGGGCTTCCCGTTATGAAGACGCTCACCTGCCTGGTGTTGGCGCTCGGCCTGAGCGCCAGTTTCGCATATGCGCACGGTCCGGCAGCACTGTCCGACCGCCTGGAGCGGCCGGCGCGGCTTTCGCCACTGGCGGCCCAGTCGTTGTTCACCGACTCTCAGGTAGTGGACGGGCAAGTGGTGCTAGTCGGCCAGGATGGGCGGGTGCTAGTGCGCGCCGCCAACGGCAGCCTCAGCCAGGCCCGTGTGCCAGTCGAGGTGCTGTTGACCGCGGTGCATTTTGTCGATGCGCAGCAGGGCTGGGCTGTCGGTCATGACGGCGTGATTTTGCATAGCGTGGATGGCGGAAGGAGCTGGCAGAAGCAGCTCGATGGTCGTGCCATCAATGATTTGGCGAAGGCTTGGGCTGAGTCTGAGGTGACCCGGCTTGAGACGGCCAGTGCCGCGGCGGCGGATGACGAGGCGCTGAGCACAGCTCTGGAGAGCGCCCAATTCGCCCTCGAAGATATTCAGGCCGGCAGTGAGTATGGTCCGTCGCGGCCTCTGCTGGATGTCTGGTTCAAGAATGCCAAAGAAGGCTGGGCGGTGGGCGCCTATGGAATGTTTTTGCACACCGTTGATGGCGGTCAGCACTGGCAGTTCCTCGCCGGCCCGGAAAACCCCGAGCGCTTGCATCTAAACGGCTTACTCGGGCTGGCTGACGGCGGTTTGCTGGTAGCAGGCGAGGGAGGGCAGCTGCACCGATCCAGCGACGGCGGCCAGCATTGGGAGACGCTTGACTCCGGCAGCAATGCTTCGCTGTACAAGTTGTTGCAACTGAACGGAGGTCGCCTGCTAGTGCTCGGCTTCGGCGGCACGCTGCTGAGCAGTGACGATCAAGGTGCCAGCTGGCAACCCCTGAGCGTACCGGCCCGAGCCGGTCTGTATGGCGCTGCACAACTGGTCGACGGCAGCCTGCTGCTCGGTGGTCATGGTGGTGTGCTCCTGCACAGCGACGACGGCCGGAGTTTTGAACTCTGGCAGTTGCCGGGCAGGAAGAATGCCTGGCTGAGCGTAGCCGAAGCTGCACCTGGACAATTGGTTCTAAGTGGTAACGGAGGCCTGCTGGCCTTGTCGTTGGCCGAGTTGAAGGAGCAAAAGCAATGACCATGCCGCAATCCTTGCCGGACAACCTGACTACTCTGAACCGCCTGGTCGCTATCAGCGAGCGCGTCCTGTTCCGCAATCGTCCCGCGGTGCTTGGGTTTTTTCTGTTGGTATCGCTGCTGCTGGCCTATTGCGCCTTGTCAGTACGCCCGGATGCTAGCTTCTCGCGGATGATTCCTACTGGCCACCCGTTCATCGCGAACTACCTGAAGTTCGAAGAGGTGCTGCGTCCGCAGAGCAACGTGCTGCGGGTGGTGGTTGAAAACGCCGAAGGCGAGATCCTCAATCAACAGTTCTTGGAAACCCTGCGTAAGGTCAACGACAAGATCTTCTATCTGCCGGGCGTCGACCGCGGTAACTTGAAGTCGCTTTGGACCCCGAACGCCATGTGGGCGGAGGTTACCACCGAGGGGCTGCGCGCCGGTCGGGTGATCCCCGACACCTACGACGGCGGGCCCGAGTCGCTGGCCCAGGTGCGGCAGAACATCCAGCGCGCCAACATGATCGGCAGCTACGTCGCCAACGATTTCAAGTCGGCGGTGATCCGCGTGCCCCTGCTGGAAAACGATCCGGACAGCGGCAAGCCGCTTGACTACGGCGCTTTCGCCAAGGCCATGGAACAGCAGGTGCGCGAGCACTTTGCCGATCAGGGTGTGAACATCCGCGTCATCGGCTTTGCCCAGATCATCGGCGAACTGCTTGACTCCGCCAGCGACATCGCGCTGTTCTTCGCCGTCACTGTTGGCCTGATCACGCTGCTGCTGTACTTCTATTGCCATTGCTGGCGCAGCACCATGGTGACGGTACTGACCTGTCTGCTGACAGTGGTCTGGCTGCTCGGCTTGCTCAGTCTGGGTAATTTTGGCCTGGACCCGTACTCGATCCTGGTGCCGTTCCTGATTTTCGCTATCGGCATTAGTCACGCGGTGCAGAACATCAACTTGATGATGAGCGAGATGGGGCAGGGCGCTACGCCGCTGGAGGCCTCGCAACGTACCTTCCGCGCGCTGTTCATCCCCGGTTCGACGGCGTTGATCGCCGATGCCGTGGGCTTCATCACGCTGCTGGTGATTGACATCGGCGTGATCAAGCAACTGGCCATCACCGCTAGCATCGGCGTGTTCGTTGCTCTGTTCACGAAGATGTTCCTGTTGCCAGTGCTGATGTCCTACGTCGGTATCAGTCCGCGCGGCCTGCGCCAGCAGGAAAAACGCGCCAACTCCTCCTGGCCGGTGTTCCGTCGTGTGGCGCGGGTGGTCGAGCCGCGTTTCGCTATAGCGCTGGTGCTCGGCAGCCTGCTCCTGCTCGGCTATGGCTACCACGCCAGGCAGGACCTGAAGATCGGCGATTTAGACAAGGGGGCGCCGGAGTTCCGCCCAGAGTCCCGCTACAACCAGGACAACGCCTACCTGCTGGACCACTACAGCACCAGCACCGATGTCTATGTGGTGATATTCAAAACCCCACAGGAGCAGTGTGCGCGTTTCGCCGCCGCCGACCTCGCGACCCAGTTGGAGCAGACTCTACAGGAAGTCGAAGGTGTCGAGTCGGTGCAGTCGCTGTACCGCACTATGCGCTTCAACATACTCGCGCGTAACGAAGGCAATCCGAAATGGGCCGAGTTCTCCCGCGACCAGTTCGTGATGAACAACGCCCGCTCCGGCGTCGCCGCCGAGTTCGTCGACCCCAACTGCAGCGTTGCCCCAATCAGCCTGTACCTGGCTGATCACAAGGCCGAAACACTGACCCGGGTAGTCAACGCGGTCGAAGCGTTCAGCAAGCAGTACAGCACCGGCGACTTTGAAATCCTCCAGGCCGCTGGTAATGCCGGGATTGAGGCGGCCACCAACATTGTCATCAAATTCTCCGAGCCACTGATGCTGTTCCTGGTGTTCGTGATCATCTCGCTGGTGGTCTGGTGGGAATTCAGGTCGCTGAAAGTGACTTTCGCCCTGATGGCTCCGCTGTACCTGTCCACGGTGCTGTGCGAGGCAGTGATGGCAAAGATGGGGCTGGGCGTGAAGATCGCGACGTTGCCGGTGATCGCTCTCGGCGTCGGCATCGGCGTGGACTATGGCATCTATCTGTACAGCCGCATGGAGGGCTTCCTTCACCAGGGCCTGAGGTTGCGTGCGGCGTTCTTTGAGGCGCTGAAAACCACCGGCACCTCGGTGGCTTTTACCGGCCTCACCCTGGCACTGGGGGTGGCCACCTGGGTGTTCTCGGCACTGAAGTTCCAGGCCGACATGGGCCTGCTGCTAGTGCTGCTGTTTCTCTGGAACATGGTCGGCGCGTTGCTGCTGATGCCTGCGCTGCTGTCACTGCTGGTCTTCAACAAAAGCAATCGCTGAGCGGTATGCCTCGCGCTTACCAAGTGTCAGTGCGAGGCAGCGAGGTACTGCCAGGCCTGAATCCAAGGACATAACCGCACAGAACACAACGATCAACTGCACTGTTGCTGTGAACATAAACCGTTGTTTAGGAGTGGGTTTTCATGACCGATAATTTTTGGAAGGACAAGTATCCCGTTGGGGTTGCTGCTGAAATAAACCCTGACCAGTATCCGAATATCCAGGCGGTACTGAAAGAGTCCTGCCAACGTTTTGCCGACAAACCAGCTTTCAGCAACTTGGGTAGAAC
Organism: Pseudomonas sp. JY-Q; assembly: GCF_001655295.1. Lineage (NCBI taxonomy): Bacteria > Pseudomonadati > Pseudomonadota > Gammaproteobacteria > Pseudomonadales > Pseudomonadaceae > Pseudomonas > Pseudomonas sp. JY-Q. The sequence continues at coordinate 22,657 of NZ_CP011525.1, forward strand.
CATCACCTATGCGGAGCTGTACGAGTTGTCGGACACCTTTGCTGTCTATTTGCAGCAGTACACCGACTTGCAACCTGGTGATCGTATCGCCGTGCAAATGCCCAATGTGCTGCAGTATCCGGTGGTGGTCTTTGGTGCCTTGCGTGCTGGCCTAGTGGTGGTGAACACCAATCCGTTATACACCCCTCGGGAAATGGAACATCAATTTAACGACTCCGGTGCCAAGGCCTTGGTTTGCCTTGCCAACATGGCCTACTTGGCCGAACAAGTGCTACCTAAAACCGGCATCGAAACCGTTATCGTCACCGAAATCGGTGACCTGCTTTCGCCATTCAAGCGTGTGCTGGTAAACACCATGGTCAAACATGTGAAGAGGATGGTGCCGGCCTATAAGCTGCCGCACGCCATTCCGTTCACTACAGCGATGGTACAAGGGCGGGGAAAAACGGCTAAAGCGGTCAATCCGAGCAGCGCTGATATTGCCATATTGCAATACACCGGCGGCACCACGGGCGTAGCTAAGGGAGCGATGCTGACTCACCGCAACCTGATCGCCAACATGCTGCAGGCCAAGGCGTTGATGGGTTCGGAAATGCGTGAGGGCGTCGAAGTGCTGATTGCGCCATTGCCGCTGTACCACATCTATGCGTTCACCTTTCACTGCATGGCAATGATGCTGATGGGTGGGCATAACGTGTTGATTACTAATCCGCGTGATTTGCCAGCGATGACCAAAGATCTGGCCAAGCACCCGTTCACTGGTTTTGTCGGCCTCAACACTTTGTTTGTCGCCCTGTGCAACAACGAGGCGTTTCGTCAGTTGGATTTCTCCAACTTAAAAGCCACGTTCTCGGGCGGTATGGCATTGCAAGTCGCCACGGCCGAGCGTTGGACGCAGGTCACCGGTTGTTCGATTTGCGAAGGCTTTGGCATGACCGAAACCAGTCCACTCGCTTCGGTAAATCCGTTTAGTAACATCCAGATTGGCACTATAGGCATCCCGGTGCCTTCGACTCAGTGCAAAGTAATCGACGAAGCCGGCAAAGACCTGCCACTTGGGGCGCGCGGCGAGCTGTGTGTTAAGGGACCACAGGTGATGAAGGGCTATTGGCAACGTCAGGAAGCCACCGACGAAATCCTCGACAAGGATGGGTGGTTGAAGACTGGTGATATCGCGGTAATTCAGGCCGACGGCTTCATGCGCATCGTCGATCGTAAGAAGGACATGATTCTGGTGTCTGGCTTCAATGTTTACCCTAACGAACTGGAGGACGTGCTGGCCACCTTACCAGGCGTATTGCAGTGTGCCGCTATCGGTATTCCGGACGAGAAATCCGGTGAAGCGATCAAGCTGCTGGTGGTGGTTAAACCGGGCAGTGAGCTGAGTACAGAGCAGGTTATGGAGCACATGCGCGCTAACGTCACCGGCTACAAGGTACCTAAGGCGGTGGAGTTCCGTGAAACCTTACCGACCACCAACGTCGGAAAGATTTTGCGCCGTGAACTGCGTGACGAAGCGCTGCGCAAACACGCTGCATCGGCGGATAAGGTCCAAGCCTGAAGAGAAAACTTCAGTGGGACACCCTACTGAAGGGGCGAGGTTCGGAATTGACCGTCTAGTGGGAGTTTGAAGGTGTCTTCGAAACCAGGGGTGATTCAATGGCATTAAAAGTGATTGGGATATTGCCTATTCAGGGAACGAATATCTTTCTGCAAATGTGCAGTATAGTGAACCGGTTGCTTCGTTCTGCCCTGAATGCGTTAGAGAGGAAACCGCCACTCCAGTGAGCGGATGATAATAAAAATGAGTGGAACCCCTGCCTGTGAAAATCCAGCCTCTTCCGCCGCTCAACAGTCTTCATGCGTTTGAGTCTGCGGCACGCCACTTGAGCTTTACCCTTGCCGCCAAGGAATTGAATGTTACCCAGGGTGCAATTAGCCGTCAGGTTCGCCTTCTTGAGGACTACCTGGGCAAGGCACTATTCACCCGTACCACCCGCAGCATGTCCCTGACCCCCACCGGCGCGCAGTATTACGAAACGGTGCGTGAATGCATGCTTCACCTGGCACGCGCCACCGGCGATATACGCCAGTGGCAAGGCAACCAACAAGTCACCGTTGCCACCAGTACCGCCATGGCGTCGCTGTGGTTACTGCCCAAGGTGTCGGAATTCCAGAGTGCCCATGAAAACATCGACCTGCGGATCATCGCCCACGATCATGTGAAGGATTACGCCAGGCTCGACAGCGACCTGGCGCTTTACTACTGCAACCCACCGCCCAAGGACATGGCTGTCACGCCGCTGTTCTCGGAAGAAATCTTCCTGGTGTGCAGCCCGACCTATCTGGCCAGGCATCCGCAACTGAGCAGCATCGAAGGGTTGTCGTCGTGTACCTGGCTCTGGCTTGAAGACTCCCAGCGCGACTGGGTAGGTTGGCCCGAATGGTTCAAGCGCCTGGGATACGAGCCCATGACCCCCAAGCATCGCGTCAATATCAACAGCTACGGTATGCTGATCCAGTCGGCGATCAGTGGCCAGGGCGTGGCCCTGGCCTGGGGCAACCTGGTGGACGATGCGTTGAGCACCGGTGCGCTGGTCAAGCCCAACGATGTGGTACTCCAGACCGACGCCAAGTTCTGCCTGCTGGAGTCGTCCACCGAGCGTGGTCCTCGTGAAAGCGTGCGGCTGTTCCGGGACTGGTTGATGGCCCTGCCTTCGGTGCAGAAATAGCTTGGCCAAAACACAAGACCGACAGCTGATGGCTGTCGGTCTTGTGTCTTCCAGGGTGGCTTTAGGTTAGCTGGCTTTCTTCGCTGTCAGCCCCATATCAAGCCCCTCGCAGGCCAAGGGCCCAGCCACCGGCGTGATGCCTTGCGGGTGAATCCCAGGTATAGGCAGGCGCCCACCCGGCGGCGTATCAAGCAGGCCGTCAGCCATCTCCTGGCGCAAGCTGCGCATCAGGGTGTAACTAATCAGCAGGATGAACCCCGCAATCGGCAATCCCGCCGCAATGCTCGCCATCTGGATCGCCTTGAGCCCCCCCGCCATCAGCAGAGCCATGGCTATAGCACCTTCCAGGATGCACCAGAGCAGGCGGATACTCTGCGGCGGGTTGGCGCTGCCCATGGAGTTCAACGTACACAGCACCTGGGTGCCGGAGTCGGCCGAGGTGATGAAGTACGTCGCCAGCAGGATACAGACCAGCACGCTCAGCACCTTGCCCAACGTACCGGCGTCGATCTTGTGCAGCAGGGTGAACATGGCAGCGGTGGTTTCCTGCTTGGTCGCCAGCAATACCGTGCCACCTTCGAACTTGGCCTTGTCGCCCTGCAGCTCACCACTGGCAACCAGTTCTGCGTGCTGCTGACGATCGAGCTGCTCAGCCTTGAGCGCGGTACCACCGAACACCGACATCCAGATGATCGTCACCAGGGTGGGTACCAACAGCGCGCCGGCGATCAGTTCACGGATGCTGCGGCCTTTGGAAATTCGCGCAATGAACAGACCGACAAACGGGCCCCAGGTCATCCACCACGGCCAGTAGAACGCCGTCCACCAGTTCTGCCAGCCGCTGTCCTTCTGGGTATCGCTCCAAAAGCTCAGACCCACTACATGGCTGGCGTAGTCGCCGGTGCTCTCCAACATCAGGTTGATGATGTAGCGGGTTGGCCCCAGCAGCAGGATCAACACCACCAGCACCACCGACAACAGCATATTCCATTCCGAAAGGCGCTTCATGCCACGCGACACGCCGGCCATCACCGATACGGTAGTAACCAGGGTAATGAGCACGATCAGGGTGATCTGCACCCCCAGGCTGATGGGCAGGTCAAACACCTGGCTCAGCCCGGTGTTCATTTGCACCACACCCAGGCCCAGCGACTGGGATACACCGAACGCGGTAATCACCACGGCAAGGATGTCCACCACATGTCCGATGGGCCCATAGATGCGCTCACCAATCAGCGGGTAAAGGATCGAGCGCATGCTCAGCGGCAAGCCCTTGCGATAGGCAAAGTAAGCAAGGCCCAGGCCAACGATGGTGAAAATAGCCCAGGGATGCAGGCCCCAGTGGAATAGGGTAATTCGCATAGCTGTGGTGGCGGCTTCGTCGGTGAGGCCGGTGGCGAACGGGTTGCCAGCGTAATGCCACATGGGTTCGGCAACCGACCAGAAGATCAGTCCGATGCCCATGCCGCCACTGAACAACATGGCGATCCAGGAGCCGAAGCTGAACTCGGGTTTGTCGTCGTCTCGCCCAAGCTTCATAGACCCAAACTTGCTGCACATCAGATAGATCAGTAGCCCCAGCACACCCGTGACGGAAATCAGGTAGAACCATTTGAAATTCTGCAGGATGAAGTCGGATGCACGTTGAAAAACCGCTGCTGCATGTTCGGCAAACAGGGCGCAAAACAGCACAAAGGCTACTACGGCCAGTAACGACCAGATCGTCACGGTGGGATTGAGGCCTTTGAGCAGGCCAGATTCGGCACGCATTGGTTATCCCCTATTGTTTTTGTTCAAGGGTTTGATGTCACGGTTTGGGTAGAGCCGCTGCCACAGGCAGGTGCCGGATCCCTGGCGGCGGTCTTCCCGCAGGCCCAAGGCGCGGTACGCTCTCTCGGGCCCTATCAAAATGGGAGAATTACCCGCTCTTCGACAAACCATTTCTAGTCATTAATTGATTACCAAAAGTCATTAATCTGAAAATTCCAGAGCCTGGCAGTTCATCAACGATTATCTACCACTGCCGTCATCGACGAATAAATCATTAATGATAAAAACTGATAAATAGCGTTGAAATAAATCGTTTGTCGCGCCCTTCTTCTCTTGCTGAAACTGGCACCAGGCATCAAGGCATTGCCTGCCGTGCATCTAACAAGAGAAAACAAAAAATGACCGTATCGACTGACTCCCGCCTTATTCCCGTCCACGTCTTGGAAACCGTTCTGGCGCCTATCCATGAAGCTCATGGCCTGACCAACGAGTTCTACACCGACCAGCGCTATTTCGAACTCGAGCGCGACGAAGTGCTGGGGCGTAACTGGGCGTGTATAGGTTTTGCCAGCGACTTGCCGACCAACAGCTACGTCAAGCCGGTCGATTTCATGGGCCTGCCGCTGCTGATGATGCGCAACCGTGAAGGCCTGGTGCAGGTGTTTCACAACGTTTGCAGCCACCGCGGCGTGAAACTGGTTCAACAGGCGGGTGAAGTGCAGGGTGTGATCCGCTGCCCCTACCACTCCTGGACCTACGACCTGAACGGAGGTCTCAAAGGCACTCCGCACATTGGCGGGATCAACCAGCACAAAGACGAACGTTTCGCATGCGAGAAACACGGCCTGAAGGCGCTGCGCACCACGATCTGGATGGACATGGTGTTCATCAACCTGTCTGGCGAGGCACCGGCGCTTGAAGAGCAACTGCAGCCGTTGACCGAACGCTGGACTCAGTTCCTGGGCAATGACGGCATGAGTCTGCTGCGTCGTGAAGCGAACGGTGGTGCTATGAGCATCGAGGTCAACTGCAACTGGAAGCTAGCAGTCGAGAACTACTGTGAGGCCTACCACCTGCCGTGGGTGCACCCGAGCCTGAACAGCTACTCGCGCCTGGAAGACCACTACAACATCATGTTCGAGGAATTCGCTGGCCAAGGCAGCCACGCCTACAACCTCTCGGCCGTTGCCGGTACCCATTTGCCGATCTTCCCATCCTGGCCACAGGACCGCCTGCGCACTGCTGAGTACGTGGCGTTCTTCCCCAATGTGCTGCTGGGCATCCAGGCCGACCATGCGTTCGCCATGATGCTCGAGCCTGTGGCGCCGGGTAAAACCATCGAGCACCTGCGCCTGTTCTACGTGGGTGACGAAGCGCTCGACAGCCGTTACGACGCCTCGCGCAAAGCGGTAATGGAATCCTGGCGCGTAGTGTTCGCCGAAGACATCGCCTCGGTCGAAGGCATGCAGAAGGGCCGCTCCTCGCCTGGTTACAGCGGCGGTGCGTTCTCGCCGGAAATGGATCTGCCGACTCACTACTTCCACAAGTGGGCTGCCCGCCAGTTGCTTGACTGTGCTCAACGCGCCTGAGGTGATCATCATGCATCCGATAGCTCCGCACTGGCTGAACTTCATCGACGGCCAGTGGACCGACAGTGAGCAGCACCTGAGCATCCACAACCCTGGCACCACGGACCTTGTGGCGACCATCGCCCAAGCCAGTGTGGCCGACGCCGAATGCGCCCTGCAGGCGGCTCGGCGCTGTGCTGACAGCAACGCTCTGAACCGTGTGCGTCCTGCGCAGCGGGTGACCTGGTTGCTTGAGGTTGCCGCGCAGATTCGTGCGATCACCGACGAAGGGGCGTGGGTGCTTTGCCAGGAAAACGGCAAGAGCCTGCGTGATGCCCGTGACGAATTCATCGAGGCCGCGCGCTACTTCGAATACTACGCCGGCATGGCCGACAAGATCGAAGGGAAGTCGATTCCGCTGGGCGACGGCTACATAGATTTCACCGTCTACGACCCCTTGGGCGTGTCGCTGCAGATCGTGCCGTGGAATTTCCCGGTATCCATCTGCGCCCGCTCCCTGGCCCCTGCCTTGGCGGCCGGCAACGCGGTAGTGATCAAGTCGCCGGAACTGTCGCCACTGGGCCTGTGCGTGCTGATGCAGGCCATCGAGCGTGCCGGCCTGCCACAGGGGGCCGTCAATCTGATCTGCGGCCGTGGTCGTGAAGTGGGTGCCTACCTGGCCGGCCATCGCGATGTCGACCAGATCGTCTTCACAGGTTCCGTCGGCACCGGCCAGAGCATTCTGCGCAGTGCCGCCGAACACGCGATTCCCAGCGTCATGGAGCTGGGCGGGAAGTCGGCGGCCCTAGTGTTCCCGGATGCCGATCGTGAGCAACTGATCAGTAGCGTTAAAAGCGGCATCTTCTTCAATGCCGGCCAGGTGTGCTCTGCCATGTCGCGCTTGCTGGTACATCGCTCTATCTACGACGAGGTTGTAGCTGACGTGGTCGCGATGGCCGAGGGGCTGACCGTGGGCCTGGGCCAGGACAACCCTGACCACACACCCGTGATTTCTGCTGCTCAGCTCGAAGGCATCGAGGCCTTGTGCCGACGTGCCCAGCAGCAAGGCGCGGTGGTCGCAACCGGCGGCGAGGCCATCAGCGGCCTGAGCGGGCATTACATGGCGCCAACCGTATTGCGCGATGTGACTGCGCAGATGGAGATCGCCCAGACTGAAGTCTTCGGCCCTGTGCTGGCAGTAATTCCCTTCGACAGCGAAGAGGAGGCCCTCGCCATTGCCAACGGCACCGTGTTCGGTCTGGTGGCCGGCGTATTCACCCAGGACCTCAATCGCGCCCTGCGCTGTGCCCGGCGACTGTGCACCGGCCAGGTGTTCGTCAACGAATGGTATGCCGGTGGCATCGAAACGCCGTTCGGCGGCGTCGGGCTCTCGGGCTTCGGACGGGAAAAAGGCCAGGAGGCGCTCTACAGCTACGTCAGGACCAAGAACCTGGCCGTGCGTATCAAGGGCGAGTGAGGAGGCAGCATGATGAAAACCTGGCTCTGCATCATCTGTGGTCTGATCTACGACGAAGCCAAAGGTTGGCCCGACGACGGCATTGCCCCCGGTACCCGCTGGGAGGACGTGCCCGAAGACTGGCTATGCCCTGAGTGCAAGGTCGGCAAAGCCGACTTTGAAATGATCGAACTCAGCACCCCGATCGCAGCAGTGGCTACCGCGCCGGTTATCCAGGCGCAACCACTGGTTGCCGCTCGTCCCGCCCAACCCGTGGTCATCATCGGTAGCGGCCATGCCGGCTACGGCCTGGCACAGGCCCTGCGCAAGGCCGCCCCGCAGTTGGAGATTCGCGTACTGACCCAGGAATCGGGGCATCTTTATTCCAAGCCCGCGCTATCCATCGCCCTGGCTCAGGGGCGCACCGCCGCAGCCCTGGCCACCGAAACGCCGCTGGCGATCGAACAGAGGCTTGGCATTCGTATCTATACCGGCTGCAAAGTCGAACGCATCGATGCCCAGGCGCAGCGCTTGTACACCAGCCTCGGCGAAATGGACTACGGCCAACTGGTGCTAGCCAGTGGTGCTTCTCCCGTGCGGTTGCCTATCGAGGGCCGCGCCGAGGCACTGCTCAGTGTCAACAACCTGCAGGATTACCAGGCGTTCCGCCAACGCCTTGATGGCGTGCGCAGAGTGGCCATTCTGGGCGACGGTTTGATCGGCTGCGAGTTTGCCAACGACCTTGCGAGCAATGGCTATCAGGTTCGGGTAATCGGCCTGGGTGCCTGGCCCATGGAACGCCTGCTGCCCGAGGCGGCAGGCCAGCACTTGCAGCAAGCGCTATCGGGGTTGGGGGTGCAATGGAGCCTGCGTACCACCTTGCAGTGCATCGAGCCGGACGGCGAAGGCTACCGACTGACCCTTGCCGACGGTCAGGTCGTCGGTGCAGACCTGGTGCTCAGTGCAGTGGGCTTGCGCCCCAACCTTGAGCTGGCGCTGGAAGCCGGCCTGGACTGTGGCCGCGGGATCAAGGTCGACGCACAACTACAGACCTCACAACCGGGCATCTATGCCTTGGGCGATTGCGTCGAGATCAACGGCCAGTTGCTGCCTTACCTCGCGCCGATCAACGAAGGCATTCGTGCCCTCGCCAAGACCTTGCTGGGCCAACCGACCGCCGCCCACTACCCATTGGCGCCCGTGACGGTGAAAACCCCGGTCGCCCCTCTGTGCCTGCTGACACCTCCCGGTGGTTGCGAGGGCCAATGGCGCTGCGATGCGACCAGCGATGGATTGAGCGCTGCGTTTCATGACCACGCAGGTGCCCTGCGCGGGTTCGTGCTGCTCGGCCGTCAGGCACAAATGCAACGAAATACCTGGCTGCAAAACTGCCAGGACACCCAACAAAATGTGGCCTGAGGCTGAACCATGAACAGTATCGTCAATCTGCCTCACGATGACCGCAATTGCGGCTGGTATGCCGCGCTGCCTGAACAGGCGCCGAGCAAGCGCCTAAGTGGCGAACATAACGCCGATTATGTGGTGATCGGTGCTGGCTTTGCTGGGCTTGCCGCCGCACGGCGCCTGGCCGAGCACCTGCCGCAGTCGCGCATTGTTTTGGTAGATGCCCAGCGAATCGCCTACGGCGCCTCCGGGCGCAACTCGGGTTTCGTCATCGACCTGCCGCACAAATTCGCCCTCGAACATCCCGATCCTCAGCATAAACAACGGCTCTTGGGCCTAAACCGCTCAGCCATCGATCAACTGCAAACATTGATCGGCCGTCACGGCATCGAATGCCAGTGGTCCCATGCGGGAAAATACCAGGGCGCGGTGGGAGAACGTGGCCAGGGTTATCTGGATCACTTTGAAAAACTGATGGCCGACCTGGGTGAGCCCTATCGCGTGGTCGGGCGTGACGAACTAGCCGGTGTACTCGGTAGCCGCTACTACAGCCGCGCCATCTACACCCCCGGTTGCTACCTGATGCAGCCTGCTGCCCTGGTACGTGGCCTGGGTAATTCGCTTCCCGGCAACGTCGAAGTGCTTGAAGAGTCGCCAATCCGCACACTCCAGAAAGACCCCTGCGGCACGTGGCTGGTGCGGGGCGACAACGGGCTGATCCGGAGCCCGCAGGTATTGCTGGGCACGAGCATCTTCACCCAGGAGTTCGGCTACTTGCGCAACCGACTCCTGCCGGTGATGACCTTCGCCAGTTGGACGCGACCACTGAGCGACGTCGAGATGGCGACGGTTGGTGCCCAGGCCGACTGGGGCCTCACCCCTGCCGACCACGCCGGTACCACCGTACGAATGACCCAGGACCGGCGCCTGATCATCCGCAATACCTACAAGCATGTCCCTCGCTACGGTCGCAGCGTAACCGATGCTACCCGCAACAAGATTCGCGATGACCATCGCAAGGCCTTCGAGGCGCGCTATCCGCAACTGGCCCAAGTGCCGTTTACCCATACCTGGGGTGGGGTCTATGCGATCTCACGCAACTTTACCAACTATTTCGGCCAACTCGATCAGGGTGTTTACGCCACCGCCTGCGACAACGGCGTGGGCGCGGCCTGGGGCACCATTTCCGGAACGCTCCTGGCAGACATGGCGGTGGGGGCGGACTCCCAGCAATTGAGTGACATCCGCGCAGTGACTGGCCTGCCCTCCCGTAACCCGCCTGAGCCGTTCTTGGGTATGGGGGTGCGGGCCCGGATCCGCTGGGCCGCGTTCAACAGTAGGAGCGAAGTATGACCCGCACACTCAGCGGAAAAGGCCCGGTGCGTCTGGTCGACCACCGGAACCTGGACTTTGTCCACCGGGGCGGGCCGCCTGGCGGCGCCTCGGTAGCGCGTGCTGTCAGTAATGAGGTGTCGCCCAACCTGGGTATCGGCTTTGCCCGCTGGGAAGGTGCTGAAGTGGCCTGGACGGTGCTCTATGACGAAGTGATTTTTGTCATTGAGGGCTGTTTTGAACTCCAGGCCAACGGCGAGGTGTACCGCGTGTCGCCAGGTCAGGTGCTGTGGATTCCCGAAGGCACGGAGCTGGTGTACGCAGGCCACGCGCTGTTCGGTTATGTGGTGTACCCGGGTGATTGGAAACAGCGCCACGGCCTTGCCTGACTACCGACCACCCTGGTCTGGGGAATCCAATTGTTCGCAATATCCAAACGGTTCGGCACGATTTATGTCGCTGCCTTGTTGATGCAGCTGGGTTCCAGCCTGCTGATGACCTACCTGGCCCTGCGCCTGAATGCTTCCGGTGTGGCGCAGGTATGGGGTGGTGCGCTTATGGCCGCCAACGCGCTGGGCATGGTGTTGGGAGCCCGCTCCGGTTATTGGCTGATTGGCCTGGTCGGCCATGCTCGGGCCTTTGTGGTGAGCGCCGGGGTGATTGTCACTGCGGTGCTCTCGCACCAGCTCAGTGATGGCTTACTGCTGTGGCTTGCCCTGCGATTTGTCGTTGGTGCGGCAATGATGGGCCAATTGATGGTCATCGAGAGCTGGCTCAACGACTGCGCACCGGTCAGCCGGCGAGGCGGCGCCATGTCGCTGTACATGGTGGCCAGCTATGTCGGCATGATGCTAGGGCAATTGATGCTCAGTCTGGGAGATGGGCTGCACACCTTGGCGTTGACGGGCGTGGCCATGGCTTTTGCCATTGGTTTGATCCCCGTGGCTCTGCACAACGGTACCCAGCCGAGCAACATCAACCAGGCCCGGATCAAACCCTTGCTGTACCTGCGTAGACTTCCTCAATCGTTGTTCACGATTCTTGCCTCGGGATTGCTGAACGGTTGCCTGTATGGGCTGACGCCGATCTTTGCTGCGCAACTGGGCTTTAGTCCGGCGCAGGTCGGGCAGTTCATGGCTGTCAGCATTGCCGCCGGGCTTCTAGCACAACTACCGCTGGGTAAACTGTCGGATCATATTTCCCGCATCACCTTGATCCGCGCTACCGCTGCATTGCTGTGCATAGCCTATTTGCCGCTGGCCTTCGGGCTGGCATCAGGGCAGCTGTGGATCATGTTGGCCGGGGCTGCCATCGGCTTCTTGCAGTTCTGTTTGTATCCGCTGGGCGTTGCTCATGCCAATGACAACCTAGAGCCGGAACTGCGTGTATCGCTGGCCGGAGTGCTGCTGATGACCTTTGGTATCGGCGCGACCATCGGCCCGCTGGTTGCAGGGGCGATGATGGAGCATGCCGGTCCACAAGCACTGTATCTGTTCGGCATTGGTGTAACGGCTATGGTTGTTTGCTTTATAAGGAATAAATCCGGCGTTGATGTGTCATTGGCAAGGTTGTCATGAAACGTCGGAGCCCAGGGATATGTCCGCCTCACTCCATTTGATGTCCGAACCAGTCAATTGAGCCCTGTTTTCGCTCTCTATGGATAAGCGGTGAAGTGCCCCTGGCACTGCACCCTACCCATAACAAGAGCAAAAGCAGGGACCATAATGACTATGACGACGTCTGGGAAAGCCAGCGATCAGTTGGCTCAGGGATTCAAGCCTCGACATGTGACCATGTTGTCGATTGCCGGTGTGATCGGCGCGGATTTGTTCGTAGGGTCCGAACAAGCGATCGCTGCGGCAGGTCCGGCAGCAATCATTGCCTATGCGCTTGCTGGCGCTCTGGTGGTGCTGGTAATGCGAATGCTTGGCGAGATGGCAGTGTCACCGCCGAAAACCATTCGATCATCGGCGGCCTGGGCGAAGCGGTGGCGGGCCTGCTGCTGCGCAACGGGGTAACGCCGACATTCCGCCAGATCGCCTTGCCCGATGCCTTCCTCGATGCTGGCGCCCTGCCGACGCTGCATGACCGCTACGGCATCTCCACCGGCGCAGTGAGCGCACAGATCAAGGCTTGGCTGTGACTTGATACCTGAAGATAGAGCCGGCCGGAATTAAAGGCGGCTCTATCCCTGTATGCCCGCCAAGCGAATGCCGAAGGCAAGGGCATGGCCTGACGCAGCGAATGGGGCTCGTCAGATTTGCATGGCCATGCCATCCACATTCATCGCCGCCTGGCGCAGGGCCTCGGAGCGCGTCGGGTGAGGGTGGCAGGTGAGGGCGATATCTTCTGCCGAGGCCGAGAACTCCATAGCCACGCAGAACTCACCAATCATCTCGCTGACGCTTGGGCCCACCAGGTGCACACCCAGTACTTCATCGGTTTCGGCATCGGCGATGACCTTGGCGAAGCCTTCGGTCTCGTGGTTGATCTTGGCACGGCTGTTGGCGGTGAAGGGGAACTTGCCAACCTTGTAGGCACGCCCTTCGGCCTTGAGCTGCTCTTCAGTCTTGCCCACAGTGGCCATCTCCGGGCGGGTATAGATCACCCCAGGGATGAGGTTGTAGTTGACCTCGTGGGGCTTGCCGGCGATGCGTTCGATACAGGCCACCGCTTCGTCTTCGGCCTTGTGCGCCAGCATCGGGCCCGAAGTGACGTCGCCAATCACCCAGACACCCGGCACTGAGGTACGGTGGTGCTCGTTGCTGAGCATGCCGCGCTTGTCGGCTTCCAGGCCCACGCTTTCCAGGTTCAGCCCTTTGGTATAAGGGCGGCGGCCGATAGCCACCAGCACGTAATCGGCTTGCAGCGATTCTGCGGTACCACCGGCGGCAGGCTCCAGCGTCAGGCTGACGCCATCGGCACCTGCGGTAGCCTGAGTCACTTTACTGCCCAGCTTGAACACCATGCCTTGCTTGGCGAGCGCCTTCTGCAGGGTCTTGGCCGTTTCCGTGTCGGTGCCGGGGCAGATGCGGTCCAGGTATTCGATGACAGTGACCTGGCTACCCAGGCGGCGCCAGACCGAACCCAGCTCAAGACCGATCACGCCAGCACCGATGACGACCAGGTGCTTGGGCACTTGCGGCAGCGACAGCGCGCCGGTCGAGTCGATAATGCGCTGGTTGTCGACGGTCACACCTGGCAGAGGGGTGGGCTCAGAGCCGGTGGCAATGACGATGTCCTTGGCCTGCAACGCGGTTTCGCTACCGTCTTCGGCCTTGACCACGACCTTGCCGATGCCATCCAGGCGGCCCCAGCCTTTGATCCACTCGACCTTGTTCTTGCGGAACAGGTATTCGATGCCCTTGGTCAGGCCTGTCACGCTCTCATCCTTCTGTTTCATCATCTGGGCGAGGTTGAGGGTGGGCTTTACTTCGATACCGAGGTGGGCGAACTCGTCACCGCTGGCAGCTTCGTAAAGCTCCGAAGCATGCAGCAGTGCCTTGGATGGCATGCAGCCGACGTTCAGGCAGGTACCGCCCAAGGTCGAGCGGCCTTCCACGCAGGCAACGCTCAGGCCCAACTGGCCAGCGCGGATGGCTGCGTTATAGCCACCAGGGCCACCGCCGATGATCACCACGTCATAGGATTTCATGGGTTCAACTCCAGGATGTAGAAGCGCGAGAGGGCACAAGGTTAAGCTGAGACGCAGAGATTGTATACAATCTGCTGTATGGATAAGATCAGTTGGTTCTAGACCATGGTCTTGTTTAGAGGAAACATCCCACAGATGAACTACTCTGATCCGGCGACGTTCGAAATATTAGGCGTCGTGGCTAATTACGGACAGGAGGGGTGTTTCATGCTTGCTCAACTTCCACCTGCATTGCAGAGCTTGCATCTGCCGCTGAGGCTGAAGCTGTGGGACGGTAACCAGATTGATCTTGGGCCTAGTCCTCAGGTCACCATTTTGGTGAAGGAACCGCAGCTGATCAGCCAGTTGACCCACCCAAGCATGGACCAACTGGGCACCGCATTCGTCGAAGGCAAGCTGGAGCTGGAAGGCGATATCGGTGAGGCTATCCGCGTGTGCGACGAGCTGAGCGAAGCGCTGCTGGCGGATGAGGATGAAACGCCGCCGCCACGTTTGTCTCATGACAAGAGCACCGACGCCAAAGCCATCTCCTACCACTATGACGTGTCCAACGCGTTCTACCAGCTTTGGCTGGACCAGGACATGGCCTATTCTTGCGCCTACTTCCGTGAGCCGGACAATACGCTCGACCAGGCGCAGCAGGACAAGTTTGACCACCTGTGCCGCAAGCTGCGTCTGGATGCCGGTGACTACCTGCTCGATGTTGGCTGTGGCTGGGGCGGGCTGGCGCGGTTCGCTGCCCGTGAATATGGCGCCAAGGTGTTCGGCATTACCCTGAGCAAGGAGCAATTGAAGCTCGGCCGCAAGCGTGTGCAAGCGGAAGGGCTTGCCGACAAGGTCGACCTGCAGATTCTCGATTACCGCGATCTACCCCAGGATGGTCGCTTCGACAAGGTTGTCAGCGTGGGTATGTTCGAGCATGTCGGGCATGCCAACCTGGCGCTGTACTGCCAGAAGCTGTTCGGGGCGGTGAGGGAAGGGGGGCTGGTGATGAACCACGGCATCACTGCCAAGCACGTCGATGGCCGACCGGTCGGGCGCGGGGCGGGTGAGTTCATCGATCGCTATGTATTCCCCCACGGCGAGCTGCCGCACCTGTCGATGATCAGCGCCAGTATCTGTGAAGCCGGGCTGGAGGTGGTGGACGTGGAGAGCCTGCGCCTGCACTACGCTAAAACCTTGCACCACTGGAGCGAGAACCTGGAGAACCAATTGCACAAGGCGGCAGCGCTGGTGCCTGAGAAGACCCTGCGGATCTGGCGTTTGTACTTGGCCGGGTGTGCCTACGCCTTTCAGAAGGGCTGGATCAACCTGCACCAGATATTGGCCGTGAAGCCATACGCCGACGGGCATCATGACCTGCCTTGGACGCGGGAAGACCTGTACCGCTGAAATCGTAAGTATCACAGCGCTGATAAGGCTTTGCAGGAGTGGCCTTGTGTTGCGAAAGGGCCGCAATGCGGCCCCTGCATTTTATCTGTGCAGCCTATATTGCTGGGGCCGCGTTACGGCCCTTTCGCGGTAAAGGTCGCTCTCACAACGGGCGTGCTCACCTTAAAGAATCGGCGATATCAGCCGCGCAATCCGCATCCCCAACTGCTGTAGTCGATGGGTGTCTTGGGTGTCTTCTGCAGTAATTTCCCGCGCGTGTTCGAAGTCTTCGTGGAGCATGTGCTCGACCTGGTCGGCGAAGCCGCGATCGACTGTCAGCAGGGTAATCTCGAAGTTCAGACGGAACGAGCGGTTGTCCAGGTTGGCACTCCCAATCGCGCTGACGTCATCATCCACCAGCACCACCTTCTGATGCAGAAACCCGGGTTGGTAACGGAACATACGTACCCCCGCGCGCACCGCTTCGAAGGCAAACAGGCTGGAGGCGGCGTAGACGATGCGGTGGTCCGGCCGTGACGGGATGAGCACCCGCACATCGACTCCTCGTAGTACCGCCAGCCGCAAGGCGGCGAACACGGCCTCGTCAGGGATGAAGTAGGGGCTGGTGATCCACACCCTGCGGGTGGCCGAATGAATCGCTTCAAGGAAGAACAGCGAGCAGGTTTCTTGTGGGTCTGCCGGGCCGCTGGCCAGGGCCTGACACAGTACGCCGTTATCCGGGTACGTATCGGGCAGGATCAGCGGCGGTAGCTGGCGCGTGGCCCAGTACCAGTCCTCGGCGAACGACTCTTGCAGGCAGGCCAGTACCGGCCCGCTGATCTGTACGTGGGTGTCACGCCAGGGTGAAAGCTGTGGGTGTTCACCCAAATACTCGTCTCCCACGTTGTGACCGCCAATGAAGCCGAGCAAGCCATCCACCACCACAATCTTGCGATGGTTGCGGAAGTTCACCTGGAAGCGGTTGAACCAGCCGCGACGGGTGGCGAATGCATGGATCCGCACGCCGCCGTCACGCAGCATCTGGCTGTAGCTGGCCGGCAAGGCGTGGCTGCCGACACGGTCATACAGCACGAACACCTGCACGCCTTCGGCGGCTTTGCGTAGCAAAAGTTGCTGCAGTGCCTTGCCGAGGGTGTCGTCATGAATGATGAAGAACTGCACCAATACCACATCGCGTGCTTTTTCGATGGCTGCGAAGATGGCATCGAAGGTGGCCTTGCCATTGATCAGCAGTTTTACCTGGTTATTTGCCAGGCATGGCATGCGACCCAGCTTGGGCATCGCCCGCAACGCTGCGTAGCTTTCGGACTCGCGGGCGGTAAGGGCTTCTTCAACCCAAGGTCGCCAGTTGAGGTTGGCCATGGCCACGTGCATTTCCTGGTTGGCCTGACGCCGAGCCTTGATGTAGGCGTAGAACGAGCGGGCGCCGAAGATCAGGTAGGGGATCAAGGTGAGGTAGGGGATGAAGAGCAAGGGCATCGCCCACGCAATGGCACCCTGAGCTGTCCGCACGGTGAACAGCGCATGCAGTGCGGCGACTATACCCAGCAGATGGATCAGGCCGAGTAGGTAACCAAAGAAGTAGGGGCTGTGGTAATCCATATGCATCCTGCTTGCCGAGTACACTTGAGGTAACAGAACACGTTCCCGGTCCGCCTGCAACCCGCAGGCGGATTTGGCGTCTAAGGCTCAGTCCGGCCCGTTTGACCGGTTTTTTTCCAGGAGCGTTCGTCCATGAAGATTCGTCTGCCACTGTTGGCGTTGGCCCTAGGCATGAGCAGTCCGCTGGTGCAAGCCCAGATGCTGCAACCGGGGTTGTGGGAGCTGACCACCAGCAACATGCAGGTCGATGGCAAGCCGCTGCCCGACATGGAATTCATGCTTGGCCAGTTGAAGAACCTGCCGCCAGAGCAGCGCGCAATGATGGAGGGGGTGTTGGCCAAACAAGGGGTCAGTGTAGGTGGCAAGGGTGTGCGATCGTGCCTGACACCAGAACAGGTGGCAACGAATGACATTCCGCTGCAGGACCCGAAATCGGGCTGCACTCAGAAGATTACCGACCGTACCGGTAACGTGTGGAAATTCCAGTTCAGCTGCCCGAAGGCACAGGGTAGTGGCCAGGCTACATTTCTCAGTGATCGGGAATTCACCACCCAGGTCAGTGGCACGTTCAACGCATCGGGTGTGCAGCAGCAAGGCAGCATGAACACGCGTGCGGTGTGGCTAGGCAATGACTGCGGGACAGTCAAACCGCGCAGCTGAAGTTCCATTGCCACTGGCGGGTGGCAACCGCGTCGTGGGCATGCAGCCTCTGTTGCCGTTCGAGCAGCCGAGCATGGCCAGTTCCAGAAGTCGGTAGGGAAACGAATAGTTCCACGTGGAACATTTCGTTTTCAATCCTTGCCTCGACGCGGTTAAGGCATAGCTTTTAGGCCTGAGAACGGCTGATCAAGGCAGGCGTTTTCAGCAAGTGCTCGAAGCTGATGTGCGAATAGGCGGCAGTAGAGGCAAAGCCTTCAAAACAAAAGAAGGCATCAACGGCAGCCCTCGATCAAGCTGCAATGCAGCTTGAAGCGCTCCCCGCTGGAACTCGATACGCGGTTCAAGGTGGTCCAGCCTACTCGGCGGCTGTAACCCACCCAGGCCTCACCATTGCTGGCCAGGCCGGTAAAAAAAGTCAACGTGCCATAGCGGCTGTTGGTTTGTGCCCATAGTCGGCGGCTGCTGAAGTCATAGCCGCGAAGGTAGAACGTGCTGCCTTCGGTGCGCACGCTGTAGTAGTTGCCTTTGCCGTCCTGGCAAGCGAGCAGCGTCGCGCTTCGCGTACAAAGGGCCAATGCACCGTTTTGCGGCATGGCCAACAGCGAGGCAGGCATGGTGAGCACCAGCAATGCCATGACGCGTGGCAGATTCATTTTTCATCCCCTGTGAGCACTCGTCCGTCGAGAAGCACTTGGCGAAATTGTATTGTTACTTTATAACATTGTGCAATGCATCGTTTCGAATGCGTCTGCCTGAAGGGGTTCGCCATGTCCAATCGTCTTCCCGTCACCGTGCTGTCCGGCTTTTTGGGCGCCGGCAAGAGCACGCTGCTCAACCATGTGCTGCGCAACCGCGACAACCTGCGGGTGGCGGTAATCGTCAACGATATGAGTGAAATCAACATCGATGCCAGTGAGGTGCAGCGCAATGTCAGCCTCAACCGCGCTGAAGAGAAACTGGTCGAGATGAGCAACGGCTGCATTTGCTGCACGTTGCGCGAAGACCTGCTTGAGGAGGTTGCACGGCTGGCCGAAGAGGGACGTTTCGATTATTTGTTGATCGAATCCACCGGTATCTCTGAGCCACTGCCAGTGGCTGAGACCTTCACTTTCCGTGACGAGCTGGGTCGCAGTCTGTCCGATATGGCGCGACTGGACACCATGGTCACCGTGGTCGATGGCTTGAACTTCCTGCGCGACTATCAAGCAGCAGAGAGCCTGGCCAGCCGTGGTGAAACGTTGGGCGAAGAAGACGAGCGGTCGATCAGTGATTTGCTGATCGAACAGGTCGAGTTCGCAGATGTACTGCTGCTGAGCAAGATCGACCTGATCAGCCAACATGAGCGCGAAGAACTCATCGCCATTTTGCGCAGCCTCAATGCCCGGGCGCAGATCGTACCCATGGTCATGGGCCAAGTGCCGCTGGCACGGATCCTCAACACCGGGCTGTTCGACTTCGATCAAGCGGCCCAGGCACCAGGCTGGTTGCAGGAGCTGCGCGGTGAACATGTACCAGAAACCGAAGAGTACGGTATCGCGGCCATGACCTGGCAGGCTCGACGCCCGCTTCATCCACAGCGCTTTTACGACTTTATCCACAAGGACTGGGAAAACGGAAGGCTGCTGCGTTCCAAAGGGTTTTTCTGGTTGGCCAGCAAATATCAGGAAGCTGGCAGCTGGTCGCAAGCGGGCGGCATGATGCGCCATGGTCTGGCTGGCCGCTGGTGGCGCTTCGTGCCACGCGAGCAGTGGCCACAGGATGTGGATAACACGAATGCGATCTTGAAACACTGGACCGCCGACACCGGTGACTGCCGACAGGAGTTGGTGTTTATTGGGCAGAATATCAACGTCGAAAAATTATCCACAGCCCTGGATGCATGCCTGTTGACGGATCAAGAAATGGGCTTGGGTCACATGGGCTGGCTGCGTTTACCTGACCCATTTGGCCCATGGCATGAGGAAGCGGCAGCATGAACCTGGCTCACCGACCTGTGGATATCTTTCAGGTGTTTGGCGAGACGCCTCAAGTGCTGGCCGAAGTGCTGCAGGATGGCGTGAACCTGGCCGTCTGGCGGCGGCGCTTGCCGGCACAACTGGAGGACTTTGCCGCATTGGTGATCAGCCTTGGCCAGCCCTTGGCTGATCAGCGGGTGATTGATGTGAACGAGGAGCAGAAGCCGGTATTGCCAGATCTGCTGCGTGAAGCGGCGGATTTGCATGGGTATGAAGCTTTCGTTGCTGATGTGACGTGGTTGGTGGCGGCTTATACCTGTCTGGTTGGCGCACGACGGGTCGGTTTGCGCTTGCGCGTGTTGAACGCTCCGATGTGCCCACGCTTCCATGTGGATAACGTACCGTTGCGCTTGCTCACCACTTACGTCGGCCCAGGTAGTGAGTGGTTGCAAGAGCGGGATAGCTGTCGTGGAGAGTTACACACAGCTCAGCCACCTGTGGATAACATCCAGCACCTTCAAGCCGCCGAGGTTGCGGTACTTAAAGGCGAACAATGGCAGGGTAACGAAGGGGCAGGCCTGGTGCATCGGTCCCCTTCTACGCAGCGGGGGCGTTTGCTGCTCAGCCTTGACTGGCTGGCCTGACGGCGCATAGTGAGGCATCACCGCCGCCTGAAGCCACCCCATGCTGCAGAACATTCCCACCCATGTAATTGCCGGCCCGCTGGGTGCTGGCAAGACCACGCTGATCCGTCACTTGCTGGCTCAGCGCCCAGCCAACGAGCGCTGGGCGGTATTGATCAACGAGTTCGGCCTTGTCGGCCTGGATGCGGCCTTACTCAGCCGTGACGAAGACGGCATCGCCATCGGCGAGGTCGCAGGGGGCTGCCTGTGCTGCGTCAACGGCATGCCGTTCCAGGTGGGCCTGGGACGACTGCTGCGCAAATCGCGGCCTGACCGGCTGTTTATCGAACCTTCCGGCCTGGGCCATCCCTTGCAGCTGCTGGCTCAGCTGCAACAAGCGCCTTGGATTGGAGTGCTGACAATTCAGCCACTCATGATGGTTGTGGATGCCCAGGCCATGGCTCGAAACGAGCCTCTGCCAGAGGCTCAACAGCAGGCTTTCAACGCCTCTGAAAGCGTGATTTTCAATAAGTCAGAGGCTGTGGATGAAATACATAAGTTGTTGATAAGTAATAAATTTAAAGAAAAGAAGATCATGTGGACCGTGCAGGGGCAGTTGCCTTTTTCCGGCCTCCCGACGGTATCTCCACAGATTGTTGACAGCCCATTCTTGAAAAACAGGATTGTCGACAATCCTGGAATCGCTCCAGCAGCACTGTGGGCTGACCCGAGTCAACCGATTTGCCTTGCCCAGCAGGGGGAGGGTGGTTGGAGTATTGGCTGGCGGTGGCACCCTGGCCAACAGTTTTATCCACAGCGGCTAAAGGCTTTCTTGTGTGCTTGGCCATGGCGACGGGCCAAGGGAGTTATCCACAGCATGGAGGGCTGGTGGTCATTCAATGGGCTGAATGGGGATATGCCCGCTTGGCAGCCCAGCGACTGGCGGAAGGACACGCGTATCGAGCTGATTTTCGATCAGCCGCAACCGCAACCCGCATTGCAAGCCGGGTTGGATGAATGTCGCGTCAGTTGATCAGTTGCGCCAGCGGTTATGCTCCTGGCGCCATTGCTGCATCTCTATGACGTTGTCGGCGCGCGGTGGGGTCTTGATTTCGAACGGGTAGGGCGCCAGCTCGATCTGCACACTGTGGGCGCCGAACTGGGTCGCGGTGCCGGGGTGACGTTGCTCACCCGTGACGGTGAATTCGAAGGCATAGACGCGTGCCAGGCGCTTGCGGCCATTGGCATCCCGGACAAAGGCGATGCGCTTGAGCGCTACGGCATCGTCAAGCAACTCCAGGTCGAGTTTGGCGCAATGCTGTTTGACCCGTTCCAGGGCCTTTTCACGCAACCCATGGTTGTGCCACAACCAGGCGCCTGCCGTGGCTACCAGCATCAGGACGAAGAGGTTCTCCAGGGTCAACATTTGCATATGCTCCAAACAGGTAGATCCAGCTTAACTGCGTTCCTGGCCTGTCGTACAGGTAGCAATCGAGTTCATACTGCGCTGCGCACAATCCTAGAAACAGCTTTGGAAACCTCCCGCATGAAACGTACCCCGCACCTGCTCGCCATTCAGTCCCACGTGGTGTTCGGCCACGCCGGCAACAGCGCCGCGGTATTCCCCATGCAGCGTATCGGGGTCAATGCCTGGCCACTCAATACCGTGCAGTTCTCCAATCACACACAGTATGGCCAGTGGGCGGGCGAAGTGCTTGCCCCAGCGCAAATTCCTGCGTTGGTGGAAGGCATTTCCAACATCGGTGAGCTGGGCCACTGCGATGCAGTGCTTTCCGGCTACCTGGGCAGTGCCGAACAAGGGCGAGCGATCCTGGCCGGTGTCGAGCGGATCAAGGCGGTAAACCCAAAAGCGTTATACCTGTGCGACCCGGTCATGGGGCACCCGGAAAAGGGCTGCATCGTGCCGCCCGAAGTCAGTGAGTTCCTGCTTGACGAGGCGGCAGCCACGGCGGACATCCTGTGCCCCAACCAGCTGGAGTTGGACAGCTTCTGTGGGCGCCGCGCCCAGTCGCTGGAGGACTGCGTGAACATGGCGCGCAGCCTGCTGCAGCGTGGACCACAGGTTGTACTGGTCAAGCACCTGGCGTACCCCGGGCGGGCCGAAGAGCATTTCGAAATGCTGCTGGTGACCGCCGAGCACAGCTGGCACTTACGCCGCCCACTGCTGGCGTTTCCGCGTCAGCCGGTGGGGGTGGGTGACCTGACCTCAGGCCTGTTCCTGGCGCGTGTGCTGCTTGGCGACAGCTGGGTGCAGGCATTCGAATTCACGGCTGCGGCAGTGCATGAAGTGCTGCTGGAAACCCAGGCCTGCGCCAGCTACGAATTGCAGCTGGTACGGGCCCAGGACCGCATTGCGCACCCACGGGTGCGCTTCGAAGCGCAGTTGCTCGCGCTTTAAATGGCGTCGGTTTTCAGGTCCTGGTAGCGCTTTTCCAGCTCCTGGCGGATCTGCCGGCGCTGCTGGCCCTGCAGGAAGCGGCGCTTTTCTTCGCTGCTGTGCGGCTGGCGTGGTGGCACCGGCACCGGACGGCGGTTGTCGTCGACCGCGACCATGGTGAAGAAGCAGCTGTTGGAATGGCGCACCGAGCGCTCGCGAATGTTCTCGGTCACGACTTTGATGCCAACTTCCATCGAAGTGTTGCCGGTGTAGTTGACCGACGCCAGGAAGGTCACCAGTTCACCCACGTGCACGGGTTCACGGAAGATCACCTGGTCGACCGACAGGGTCACCACATAACTGCCGGCGTAACGGCTGGCACATGCATAAGCCACTTCGTCGAGGTACTTGAGCAGGGTGCCGCCATGTACGTTGCCAGAAAAGTTGGCCATGTCCGGGGTCATCAGGACGGTCATGCTCAGCTGGGCGTTTCCAGGTTCCATAGTGTGCTCACGGTGAGGTTGCGCTGAATCGGGCGAATGGAGGGCGTTATCTGCTGACACTGCTGTTCCCCTCTTTTGAATGTGCCTTGCTGATACGGGACGTTGGCTGGCGCATCATCGTCACGCTGATCATGCCATCAGCGGCGCTTTTCCAGCCGATCTGTTTCTGCATATTGCACTGGCTTTTTGCGGCGGGGTGCGATGTTAACCTGAGTACGCCCATGCAACGTGGGTGTTCCCGGATTCAATACAGTATGTACTTGCTGCTCGCTCAGGTTTGCCTCGGCAGAGGAGCGGTCTGCCCAGGCATTCACAAGACGAGAAAAGGAGTATCACGCCATGCATGCCATCAGCTTCATCCAGGACCTGGCAGTCATCATGCTGGTCGCTGGCGTGGTCACCATTCTTTTTCACCGTTTCAAGCAGCCGGTGGTGCTGGGCTACATTGTCGCCGGCTTCATCATTGGCCCGCACACTCCGCCGTTCGGCCTGATTCATGACGAAGACACCATCAAGACCCTCGCCGAACTGGGGGTGATCTTCCTGATGTTCTGCCTGGGGCTCGAGTTCAGCTTGCGCAAGCTGTTCAAGGTTGGTGCCACGGCGTTTATCGCAGCGTTCCTGGAAATCGTCCTGATGATCTGGATCGGTTTCGAGATTGGCCGCTGGTTTGGCTGGAGCACCATGGATTCACTGTTCCTGGGCGCCATCCTGGCCATTTCCTCCACCACCATCATCGTCAAGGCGCTCAACGACTTGAAGATGAAGAACGAGCGCTTTGCCCAGCTGATCTTCGGCGTGCTGATCGTCGAGGACATTCTGGGTATCGGTATCATTGCCCTGCTGTCGGGCATCGCGGTCAGCGGCACGGTCAGCTCGGGCGAAGTGTTCTCCACTGTCGGCAAGCTGTCGCTGTTCATGATCGTCGCCTTGGTCATCGGTATTTTGCTGGTACCGCGGTTACTGGCCTATGTCGCCAAGTTCGAAAGCAACGAAATGTTGCTGATCACTGTTCTGGGCCTGTGTTTCGGCTTCTGCCTGCTGGTTGTGAAGCTGGAGTACAGCATGGTGCTAGGCGCTTTCCTGATTGGCGCAATCATGGCCGAATCACGCCAGTTGCTGAAGATCGAACGCCTGATCGAGCCTGTACGCGACCTGTTCAGTGCCATCTTCTTCGTCGCCATCGGCCTGATGATCGACCCTCAGGTACTGATCGACTATGCCTGGCCTATCGTTGTCATCACCCTGGCGGTGGTGCTGGGCAAAATGCTGTCTTGCGGCATGGGGGCGTTCATAGCCGGCAATGACGGGCGTACGTCTTTGCGTGTGGGCATGGGGCTTTCGCAGATTGGCGAGTTCTCCTTCATCATTGCCGCGCTGGGCATGACCCTGCAGGTGACCAGCGACTTCCTTTACCCGGTGGCGGTCGCAGTATCGGCAATCACTACGCTGCTGACGCCCTACCTCATCCGCGCGGCTGACCCGTTGTCGCAGAAACTGGGCAATGTGGTGCCCGCCCGCCTCGCACGCGTGTTGTCGTTGTATGGCGAGTGGTTACGCAACATCCAGCCCCAGGGCGAGAGTGCCATGCTGGCGGCGATGATCCGGCGCATCCTGTTGCAGGTGGGGGTGAACCTGGCGCTGGTGATCGCCATTTTCTTCAGTGGCGGCTACTTTGCAGGGCGTATCGGCAATTGGCTCAGCGAGTGGGTCAGCGATGTCAGCCAGCAGAAGGCCGTCATATGGGGGGCTGCTTTGTTGCTGTCACTGCCATTCCTGATCGCTGCGTACCGCAAGCTAAAGGCACTCTCGATGCTGCTGGCAGAGATGGGCGTGAAGCCGGAAATGGCCGGGCGACATACCCAGCGCGTGCGCCGTGTGATCGCCGAAGTGATCCCGCTGTTGTCGTTGCTGGTGATTTTCCTGCTGCTGTCGGCATTGTCCGCCAGCATTCTGCCCACCAGCGAATTGCTGCTGGTGATTGCCGTGGTAGCTGCGGTGGTGGTGGCGTTGTTGTGGCGCTGGTTTATCCGCGTGCACACGCGCATGCAGATCGCGTTGCTGGAGACGCTGGAGAACAGTCGCGAGAACTCGCACTGAGGGGGTTACGCCCTGGGCAAGGTATCTCGCCCGCCCGAGGAGATGGGATTATAGCGATGTCGCCAGGCGCAAAAAGCCTGGCGATTTTAACGACCTTGAGGCGCTGAGACGTCATTGTTACTGACTCAGATCGCGAGCTTCTCTATAGGTGCTAGCGATCAGCTCTCCAGCCAAACATCTCGCGCCCAGTGCCACACCGATTCCCAACTGTCTTCGCCGACAATTTCCTCTTCGGCATCCCACAGCACCACGGTGCCGTCCTCTTCGACGCAATAGTAATTGTCGCCGTCCTGGCACAGCGGAATCAGGTCACGCGGTACGCCGGCATCCCAGGCGTTGGAGGCCACATCTGGCAGGTAGGTGTGCGACTGCGGATCAGTGACGGTAACAGGCTCAAGGGAGCCGTAAACCACATCACTTACGGTCAGCAGAAACTCTTTGAACACGAATGGAATATTGATGAACAGCTGTTCTTCGATCTCTACCAGCTGGTCTTCATCGGGAAGCTCCAGGGGCACTGGTACTGGCTCATTCGCTTCACGGAGTTGTTCGATCACTTCTTCCACGGTTCACTTCCTCTGACCTAGATGACAACGCTGCGCCTTATACCCTAGTAGCCCACTTTGGCAAAAGCAAAAACCCCGGGCAAGCCCGGGGTTCTCTGTTTAGCACGCAGCGATTAGCCGTTTTGACGGATACCGGCTACCAGCCAAGGCTGGTTCTCGCCTTGGGCGCGAACCATGTGCCAGCTTTCGCTGAACACTTCGCCCTGGTCGAAGCGCGAATTCTTCGACACGCCACGGAAGGTCAGGGTCGCGTCGGTGCGGTCGGCGCGGTCATCGACACCGTCCAGTTGCACTTCCAGGTTATCGATGTAGGTAGACTGGAAGCCATCACCCAGTTCAGCACGCTCACGCTTGAGGAACTCAAGCATTTGCGGGGTAACGAACTCGCTGATCTTGTCCATTTCATTGGCATCCCAGTGCTGCTGCAGCGACTGGAAGTGGTTACGGGCTGCCGCCAGGAAGCTCTGCTCGTTGAACCAGGCCGGGGCGTTGATCACCGGTGCGGCTGCGGCAGCAGGTGCGGCCGAACCACCGAAAATCGAAGGCTGGGCAGGCTGCGCGTGAGCCTCACGCTGCATCGGCGCATGGCCTGGCATGGCCATTTGTGGCTGCTGCTGGCGGCGGCGCGCGGCGATGAAGCGGAACACGAGGAAGGCGATGAGCGCCACGATCAGGAAGTCCATGATCTGGAAGCCTTCGAAACCGTCGCCCATGAACATGGAAGCCAGCAGGCCACCGGCGGCGAGGCCGGCCAGTGGGCCCAACCAGCGCGAAGCACCGCTGGCGGCAGCCGGTGCACGGCCAGGTGCGGTCGGCGCGGCAGCAGGCGTGGTTGGCGTAGCCTGGCGGGTCTGGTGGATAGGCGCGGAGCCCGAGCTCTTGCCGCCGCCGAAACGCTTGGCGCTGGCGTCCAGGCTCAGCGTCAGGCCGACGCAGAGCGCCAGTGCGATGCTAAGAAAACGTTGCATAAGTGGGATATCCCCTGTTGTGGATTGCACGCGCGTCATGGTGCACAGGTTCCCGGGCACATGACCAGCGACATAGTGTTTCGAGCTTTTGCCTGATGTTACAAAGTTGGCAGGCCCGACCCTTGTGGGCTTTAGACAGCCTCGAGCTTGGCATACCCCAGCATCAGCCATTTGCTACCTTCGGCAAAATTCACCTGCACCCGCGCCTGAGCGCCAGAACCCTCGAAGTTGAGGATTACGCCTTCGCCGAATACCGCATGCTGCACACGCTGGCCAAGGTTGAACGCGGTCTGCGGAATGCTGGCATTGGCGAACAGGTTGCTGTTGGTGGCCGTCTTGGCCCCGCCGAACGGGCGGCTGACACTGTTGGACAGGCGTACTTCCTGAACCAGGCCGGCCGGAATTTCACGCACGAATCGCGACACCTTGTTATACGTCTCGCTGCCATAAAGGCGGCGTGTTTCGGCGTAGGTCATGACCAGCTGGCGCATGGCGCGGGTGATGCCTACATAGGCCAGGCGTCGTTCCTCTTCCAGGCGGCCGGGTTCTTCCAGGCTCATCTTGTGCGGGAACAAGCCTTCTTCCATGCCCACCAGGAACACATAGGGGAACTCCAGGCCTTTGGCGCTGTGCAGGGTCATCAGCTGGATGCTGTCTTCATGCTCGTCAGCCTGAGTATCGCCAGCTTCGAGTGAGGCGTGGCCAAGGAAGGCCGAGAGCGGGGACAGGTCGGCGTCTTCGTCGGTGGACTCGAAGTTGCGTGCCGCACTGACCAGTTCCTCAAGGTTTTCTACCCGTGCCTGGCCCTTTTCACCTTTTTCCTCCTGGTGATAGGTGATCAGGCCGGACTGTTCGATGGTGGTCTGGGTCATGGTATGCAGCGGCATGTCCACAACCTTGGCGGCCAGCCCCTCGATCAGCTCGATAAAGGCCCCCAGGGCACTGGCGGCGCGGCCCTTCAGGGCCTTGGCGGCGAGCAGCTGGCACATGGCCTCCCACATGGACAGCTGGCTGTGGCGGGCGTGCTCGCGGATGGCTTCGACGGTTTTTTCGCCAATACCGCGCGGCGGCACGTTGATCACCCGCTCCAGAGCGGCATCGTTGCCACGCCCTTCGATCAGGCGCAGGTAAGCCATGGCATTCTTGATTTCGGCGCGCTCGAAGAAGCGCTGGCCGCCATAGATGCGGTAGGGGATGCGCTCGCGCAGCAGGGCCTCTTCCAGCACGCGCGACTGGGCGTTGGAGCGGTACAGGATGGCGATCTCGTTGCGCGCATTGCCCTGCTTGACCAGGCTCTCGATGGTTTCCACGACATAGCGCGCTTCGTCGTGCTCGTTGTAGGCCGCGTACAGGGTCAGTGGTTCGCCTTCGCCCATGTCGGTCCACAGTTCCTTGCCCAGGCGCCCGCTGTTGTTGGCGATCAGCGCGTTGGCCGCCTTGAGGATGCCGCCGGTGGAGCGGTAGTTCTGCTCCAGGCGGATCATTTCGGCGTCGGGGAAGTCGGCGGTGTACTGGTGAATGTTTTCGATCTTGGCGCCGCGCCAGCCGTAGATCGACTGGTCGTCATCGCCTACCGCCATCAGGCTGTCGCCACCGCGTGCCAGCAGGCGCAACCAGGCGTACTGCACGGCGTTGGTATCCTGGAACTCGTCCACCAGCACGTGGCGGAAGCGTCGTTGATAGTGCTCCAGCAGGCCCGGATGGTCACGCCACAGGTCCAGGGCGCGAAGCAGCAGCTCGGAGAAATCGATGACACCGGCGCGCTCGCACGCCTGCTCGTAGGCCGTATAGACCTCGCGCATGGTCGCCAGGAACAGGTCGCCCCCCGCCTGGATGTGCTGCGGGCGCAGGCCTTCGTCCTTCTGCCCATTGATGAACCACTGGGCCTGGCGTGCCGGCCACTTCTGCTCGTCCAGGCCCAACTCGCGCATGACCCGCTTGATCAGGCGCTGCTGGTCGTCGCTGTCGAGGATCTGGAAGTTCTGCACCAGCCGCGCTTCCTGCCAGTGGGCCCGCAACAGGCGATGGGCCAGGCCGTGGAAGGTGCCGACCCACATGCCTGCCGGGTTGATGCCCAACAGTTGCTCGATCCGCTGGCGCATTTCTGCTGCGGCCTTGTTGGTGAACGTCACCGACAGGATCGAGTGCGGTGATGCCTGCTCGACCTGGATCAGCCAGGCGATGCGGTGTACCAGCACGCGGGTTTTACCGGAACCGGCGCCGGCAAGCACCAGTTGACGCCCGAGCGTGGCCGCTACGGCCTGGCGTTGGGCATCGTTGAGGGAATTCAGCAGGAGAGAGAGGTCGTCTGTGCGCATCGGGCCATTCTAGGGCGATGCCGGGTAAGGGGCAAATATCTACTGTATGAATATTCACCTGGCGGCATCCCGCTCATCGGTCCGGGGCCAGGTCACGGCCTGCGCAAGCTGGCTGAGGCATCGTTAGTCGAAGGCCTTCACGTTATGGATTTCGCACCTTCGAATTTCATCTGCTGCTGTTTCAGATTAAAGGTCGCGCCATCGCGCAGGTCATTCAGCCATGCCAGTGCCTGCCATGCCTGGCGAGCAGGCTGTTGGCTTGCTCGGGCCCGAAACTGCCAGCCGGGTAGGGGCGGGGCGCCTGGAAGTGCTCTTCACAGCCCTTGATGATTGGATCTACCCAAGCCCAGGCTGCTTCCACTTCATCGCGGCGCATGAACAGCGTCGAATCACCTTCGAGCACATCCAGCAGCAGACGCTCGTAGGCTTCCCAGCGGCGAGTCTGGCTGAACACCTGGGCCAGATTAAGGTCCAGGTCCACGGGTTCCAGGCGCATGCCTTTGCCTGGGCTCTTGGTCATCATGCGAAGGCTGATGCGTTCGTCCGGTTGCAGCTGTATCAGTAACTGGTTGACCTGGCCGCCGCTGAACAGTTCGTGAGGCACTGGCTTGAACTGGATGACGATCTGCGAAGCGCGCCGCGCCATGCGTTTGCCGGTGCGCAGATAGAAAGGCACGCCCGCCCAGCGCCAGTTGTCGATGTGCGCCTCGATGGCAACGAAAGTTTCGGTATCGCTGTCGTTGTCGACGTCCTTTTCAAAGTAGTAGGCCGGCACTTCCTGGCCGCCGATACGCCCGGCACCATACTGGCCACGTACCGTCTTGTCCTGCACATCCTGGCCGGTGATTGGCTTGAGGGCGCGCAGGATTTTCACCTTTTCGTCGCGTACCGCTTCTGCCTCGAATTGCGCGGGTGGCTCCATGGCCACCAGGCAAAGCAGTTGCAGCAGGTGGTTCTGCAGCATGTCGCGAATAGCCCCGGCGCGATCGTAGTAGGCACCGCGGTTTTCTACGCCCAGTGTCTCGCAAACGCTGATCTGTACATGGTCGACCTGGTTGTTGCGCCATACCGGCTCCAGCAGGGCATTGGCAAAACGCAGGGCCATCAGGTTCTGCACGGTTTCCTTGCCCAGGTAGTGGTCGATGCGGAACACCTGTCTTTCTTCGAACACCGTGCCAATGGCTTCATTGATGGCAGTGGCGGATTCCAGGGAATGGCCGATCGGTTTTTCCAGCACGATGCGCGCTTCGGTGTCGGCCAGCCCGGCAATGCGCAGGTGGTTGGCAATTGGCACGAACAGGTTGGGGGCGGTGGCCAGGTAGAAGATGCGCGTCAGCCCGCCGGGTTCACCCAGGTAGCGTGCCAGGCGGCCAAAATCGGCGCTCTGTGAAGCATCCATCGGGAAGTAGTCGACCCGCGCGGAAAACCGCTGCCACACCTCTTCGTCGAAGTCGCTGCGGGCAATCTGCGCCCGACAATGGCGTTCGGCGAGCTTGAGATAGTCGATGCGTGGCAGGTTGCGTCTGGCCAGTGCGATGACCCGCACGGCAGGGTTCAGACGGGCCTCGCGAAACAGGTGGTAGAGCGCCGGAAGTAATTTGTGCAGGGCCAGATCACCGGTGCCGCCGAAGACCAGAATGTCGCAAGGAATAGTCAAACCACCACTCTCCACGTTCGTTTAACTGGGCGGGTTGGCGTCCATGTAGTATAACTACAAGAAAGCTACAACCCGGCACGCCGATCATAACCGAGTCCAGCCTGTGAATCTGTTGCAACATATCGCCCAATCGCGCCACCTGCTGCGCAAATCGGAACTGAAAGTGGCCGACCACGTGCTGCTCGACCCGGCTGCCGTCATGCACAGCTCCATGGCCGATTTGGCGCACAGCGTGGGTATCAGTGAGCCGACCATCGTGCGTTTCTGCCGGGCCATTGGCTGCTCGGGCTTCCAGGACCTGAAGCTGAAGCTGGCGCAAAGCCTGGCTGCCGGGGCCAGCTTCGGTCAGTTCGCCATCCACGAAGACGATTCGGTCGCCGACTACAGTCTGAAGATCTTCGACACCACCCTGCACACCCTGATGGAAGTGCGCGAGCACCTTGATCCGCAGGCACTGCAACAAGCCGTGAGCGCCATGGCCCAGGCGCAACGGGTAGAGTTTTATGGCTTTGGCGCTTCCGGTGCCGTTGCGGCCGATGCCCAGCACAAGTTCTTCCGCCTGCTGCTCAGCGCGGCAGCGTATTCCGACCCCCACATGCAAGCGATGTCGGCGGTTACCCTGAAACCGGGTGATGTGGCGGTGTGTATTTCCCAATCGGGCCGTTCCAAGGACCTGCTGATCACTGCCAACCTGGTCCGTGAGAGCGGCGCCAACCTGATTACCCTGTGCCCCAGCCAGACGCCGCTGGCCGAGCTATCGACGGTCAACCTGGCGATCGACGTGCATGAAGACACCGAGATCTACACCCCACTGACCTCGCGTATTGCCCACCTGGTGGTGATCGACGTGCTGGCCATGGGCGTTGCCATGGCGCGCGGGCCTAGCCTGGTCAACCACCTGAAGAGCGTGAAACGCAGCCTGCGCAGCTTGCGTCTGTCGCCCAAGTCGATCAAGGCTACCGACGACTGAATTCAACCTGCACTGGCCTCTTCGCGGGCTTGCCCGCTCCCACAGGTACTGTGCTCCTCTATAAATCGGTGCAATTCCTGTGGGAGCGGGTAAGCCCGCGAAGAGGCCGGTACAGGCAGTGAAAATTCACGATTCTGTCACCATTCCACCGCCAAACGGTA
The DNA here is from genome assembly GCF_001655295.1 of Pseudomonas sp. JY-Q. Lineage (NCBI taxonomy): Bacteria > Pseudomonadati > Pseudomonadota > Gammaproteobacteria > Pseudomonadales > Pseudomonadaceae > Pseudomonas > Pseudomonas sp. JY-Q. The sequence continues at coordinate 54,447 of NZ_CP011525.1, forward strand.
AACCATCAAGGCCAGTCTGAAACTCCCGCATACTATCTGGGAGACAGGCAATGGCTCGTGACTTCGACGGTACGTACCAACCCAACGCCAAGGCTCGCAAGCAGCAGGAAAAAGATCAGCGTCGCATGGAATACCGCCGCGCGATCGAGAGCTATTGCGACCAACGTCAACTGCTCCGCGACCTGGCGGACTACCCCGAGCTGCAAGCACTCACGGTATGGCAGTCGTCGGCGGCAGTTTCCCCGAAAAACGTTCAACAAGCGCGCTGATCAATGCACGTTCACCGCGGATGAATGCAAGAAACGCCAAGGCCACCGGCGACTGCCGCTTGGCCTTGGCCTGCACCACGCACCAGCTACGGTACAGCGGTAGCTCCTCGACCGGTAATTCCTTCAGCATCCCGGTGGCCAGCTCCAGGTTGACTGCGTGACGGGTCAACAGGGCGATCCCCAGCCCGGCGATCACGCATTCGCGCTGGGCGTCGGCCGAGGCTACTTCAAGCGTTTGGGCGAAATGCACACGCTTGTCCTTGAAGTACTCTTCGCACGCCTTGCGTGTTCCCGAACCTTGCTCGCGGACCAGCAGCGTATGAGGCTCCAGGTCCTGCATGCGCAACTGGTCCAGCTTGCACAGCGGGTGCTGTGGCGGCGCAACCGCAACGATCGGGTTGTTGAGGAACGGCAGAAACTCCAGGCCCATGTCTTGCGGCACCATCGACATGATGATCAGGTCGTCGCGGTTATCGGAAAGGCGGCGGATGGCTTGGGCACGGTTGACTACCGTCAGGGTCAGGTTGACTTCCGGGTGACGCTGCTTGAAGGCGGCGAACAGGTGTGGCACGAAGTACTTGGCACTGGACTCGATCGCCAGTTTCAACTGACCCTGCAGTGAGCCCTGCATGTCCGACAGCTGCATGTCCAGGCTCTCCAGGCGCCCGAAGATATCGTGGCTGGCGCGCTGCAGGGCCTCGGCCGCCTCGGTCAGGTAGAGCTTCTTGCCCACGTACTCGAACAATGGCTGACCGATCAGCTCTTCAAGCTGACGGATCTGTAGACTAACGGCGGGTTGCGTCAGCGCCATCTCCTCCGCAGCACGGCTGTACGACCGCAAATCGCACACCTCATTGAAGATCTGGAGTTGACGCAATGTCATACGCATCAAGGACTTACGCATTTTAATCTGCTCTTCGGCAACACCTTGTTACCCAACTATAAGCTTTTGCTAATACAGCCTCTAACAAATATTGATTTTTGTTTATCGACCTACAGCGCTAGGGTGAATACGCGACTGGCCAGCATCGTCTGGTCACGCGCCGACCGGTAGAACCGGCTCGACTGTTCCTACGGCTTTGGGAAGACTCCAGTGATAAAAAAAATCCTGATCGCCAACCGAGGTGAAATCGCAGTTCGGATCGTGCGTGCTTGCGCCGAGATGGGCATTCGCTCGGTAGCGATCTTTTCCGACGCCGACCGGCATGCCTTGCACGTCAAGCGCGCTGACGAAGCACACAGCATCGGTGCCGAGCCGCTGGCCGGTTACCTCAACCCGCGCAAGCTGGTGAACCTGGCTGTGGAAACCGGCTGTGATGCCCTGCACCCGGGCTATGGTTTCCTTTCGGAAAACGCTGAACTGGCAGAAATTTGCGCCGAGCGCGGGATCAAGTTCATCGGCCCGGCCGCCGACGTGATTCGCCGTATGGGCGACAAGACCGAAGCGCGCCGCACCATGATCGCCGCCGGTGTGCCGGTAACCCCGGGCACCGAAGGCAACGTTGCCGATATTCATGAAGCCCTGAGCGAAGGTGATCGCATCGGTTATCCGGTGATGCTCAAGGCTACCTCCGGTGGTGGCGGCCGTGGTATTCGCCGTTGCAATAGCCGCGAAGAACTGGAACAGAACTTCCCGCGGGTCATTTCCGAGGCGACCAAGGCATTCGGTTCGGCCGAAGTGTTCCTGGAGAAATGCATCGTCAACCCGAAGCACATCGAGGCGCAAATTCTCGGTGACAGCTTCGGTAACGTAGTGCACCTGTTCGAGCGCGACTGCTCTATCCAGCGTCGTAACCAGAAGCTCATCGAAATTGCCCCGAGCCCACAGCTCACTCCTGAGCAGCGCGCCTACATCGGCGACCTGGCGGTGCGTGCGGCCAAAGCGGTGAATTACGAGAACGCCGGTACCGTGGAGTTCCTGCTCGCCGATGGCGAAGTGTACTTCATGGAAATGAACACCCGGGTGCAGGTGGAACACACCATTACCGAGGAAATCACCGGTATCGACATCGTTCGTGAGCAGATCCGCATCGCCTCGGGGCTGCCACTGTCGGTCAAGCAGGAAGACATTCAGCACCGCGGCTACGCCTTGCAGTTCCGTATCAATGCTGAAGACCCGAAAAACAACTTCCTGCCCAGCTTCGGCAAGATCACCCGTTACTACGCCCCCGGCGGCCCGGGCGTGCGCACCGACACGGCGATCTACACCGGCTATACCATTCCACCGTTCTACGACTCCATGTGCCTGAAACTGGTGGTGTGGGCGTTGACCTGGGAAGAAGCCATGGACCGCGGCCTGCGGGCCCTGGACGACATGCGCGTGCAAGGGGTGAAGACCACCGCCGCGTACTACCAGGAAATCCTGCGCAATCCGGAATTCCGTAGCGGCCAGTTCAATACCAGCTTTGTCGAAAGCCACCCTGAATTGACCAACTACTCGATCAAGCGCAAACCCGAAGAGCTGGCCTTGGCCATCGCCGCCGCCATCGCCGCCCACGCAGGCCTGTGAGGAACCCTATAATGTCCAAGAAAATTCACGTAACCGACACGATCCTGCGCGACGCTCACCAGTCCCTGCTGGCTACCCGCATGCGTACCGAAGACATGCTGCCGATCTGCGATAAGCTCGACAAGGTTGGCTACTGGTCGCTGGAAGTCTGGGGTGGTGCCACCTTCGACGCCTGCGTGCGCTTCCTCAAGGAAGACCCGTGGGAGCGCCTGCGCAAGCTGCGCGCAGCGCTGCCAAACACCCGCCTGCAAATGCTGCTGCGCGGCCAGAACCTGTTGGGCTACCGCCACTACAGCGACGACGTGGTCAAGGCCTTCGTCGCCAAGGCGGCGGTCAACGGCATCGATGTGTTCCGCATTTTCGACGCCATGAACGACGTGCGTAACCTGCGCGTGGCCATCGAAGCGGTCAAGGCCGCCGGCAAGCACGCCCAGGGCACTATCGCTTACACCACCAGCCCGGTACACACCATCGAAGCCTTCGTGAACCAGGCCAAGCAGATGGAAGCCATGGGTTGCGACTCGGTGGCGATCAAGGACATGGCTGGCCTGTTGACCCCGTTCGCCACTGGCGAGCTGGTCAAGGCGCTGAAGGCTGAACAGTCGCTGCCGGTGTTCATCCACTCTCACGATACCGCCGGCCTGGCTGCCATGTGCCAGCTCAAAGCTGTGGAAAATGGCGCGGACCACATCGATACCGCCATCTCCAGCTTCGCCTGGGGCACCAGCCATCCGGGTACCGAGTCGATGGTTGCTGCGCTCAAGGGCAGCGAGTTCGACACCGGCCTGGACCTGGAGCTTCTGCAGGAGATCGGCTTGTACTTCTACGCCGTGCGCAAGAAGTACCACCAGTTCGAAAGCGAGTTCACCGCGGTGGACACCCGGGTGCAGGTGAACCAGGTACCGGGCGGCATGATTTCCAACCTGGCCAACCAGCTCAAGGAGCAGGGCGCCCTCAACCGCATGAACGAAGTGCTGGCCGAAATCCCGCGTGTGCGTGAAGACCTCGGCTTCCCGCCGCTGGTCACCCCGACCTCGCAGATCGTCGGCACCCAGGCCTTCTTCAACGTGCTGGCGGGTGAGCGCTACAAGACCATCACCAATGAGGTGAAGCTGTACCTGCAAGGTGGCTATGGCAAGGCTCCGGGTGTGGTCAACGAGCAACTGCGTCGCCAGGCTATCGGCAGCGAAGAAGTGATCGATGTGCGCCCGGCTGACCTGCTGAAGCCGGAAATGGCCAAGTTGCGTAGCGACATCGGTGCCCTGGCCCGTTGCGAAGAAGACGTGCTGACCTTTGCCATGTTCCCGGACATTGGCCGCAAGTTCCTCGAAGAACGCGAAGCTGGCACCTTGACGCCTGAAGTTCTGCTGCCGATTCCGGAAGCCGGTGCCGTGGCTGCCCCAGGCGGTGAAGGCGTGCCGACCGAGTTCGTCATCGACGTACACGGCGAAACCTACCGCGTCGACATCACCGGTGTGGGCGTGAAGGCCGAAGGCAAGCGTCACTTCTATCTGTCGATCGACGGCATGCCGGAGGAAGTGGTCTTCGAGCCACTCAACGAGTTCGTCAGCGGTGGCGGCAGCAAGCGCAAGCAGGCTACTGACCCTGGCCACGTAAGCACCACCATGCCGGGGAACATCGTTGATGTGCTGGTCAAGGAAGGTGACATGGTCAAGGCCGGCCAGGCGGTCTTGATCACCGAAGCCATGAAGATGGAAACCGAAGTGCAGGCGGCCATCGCAGGCAAGGTCGTGGCCATCCATGTGGCCAAGGGTGATCGCGTGACGCCAGGTGAGATCCTGATCGAGATCGAGGGCTGATTTAAGCCCTCATCTACAACTGGTTAACCTCTGGGGGGCGGATGCTCCCCTTTTTTTGTGCCGGAATCACTAGCCTCTGCGCGGGTAGACCCGAACCTCACAACGCGCATCCCTGTAGGGGCGGTTCACCCGCGAAGAGGCCAGCTGATTCAGCACACCGCTCAACCTCTGCGGCACACCTCAAGGCTTTCCACCTGGCCACCCGGCTGCTGGTTCTCTTCACTCAACCACCGCTCAAACCCGGCAGCCACCGCCGGCCATTCATCATCGGTAATCGAATACCACGCCGTATCGCGGTTATGGTCTTTCACCACCAAGTGCTTGCGGAACACCCCTTCGTAGACGAAGCCGAATCGCTCTGCCGCACGTTTGGAACGGGCATTGGCGTTATTGCACTTCCACTCCAGCCGTCGATTACCCAGCGCGAAGCCCAGCTTGCCCAGCAGGTACACCGCCTCGGTACCCTTGGGCGTACGCTGCATGGCGGCGCCGAAGGCAATGTGGCCGATCTCGATCCGGCCGTGGTCAGGCACGATCGACATCAGGCTGAGGATGCCTTGGGCCTGGCCGCTGGCGCGGTCGATGACGGTGTAGAAAAGCGGGTCGCGGCCAGCAGCGTTGCCTTCCAGCCAGCGGTCAAAGGCGGCACGTTCGGCGAACGGGCCGTACGGCAGGTAGTCCCACAGCACCGGATCGGAGGCCGGACCCTGCAGCACTTCCCAGAGGTCTTCGCCATGGCGCCCTGGATCGAGCTTCTCCAGGCGGATGAAGCGGCCTTCAATGGGCTCGGCCTTGGGGGTTGCGGCGGGTTTCCAGTTCAATGCGTCTGTCATGTTCGGCCTACAAGCCTTTGCGGAATTGGATGAAGCCCGAGCGCTCGGCAACCTGCTGGTACAGGCTGATGGCGGTGGCGTTGGTTTCGTGGGTCAGCCAGTGCACCTTGATGCAGTTGTCGGCTTTGGCAGTGGTGTAGACGTGCTCGATCAACTGTCGACCAATGCCCAGGCCACGTTGCGTGCTGTCCACATACAGGTCCTGCAGGTAGCAGGAATTCTCGATGCTCCAGTTGGAACGATGGTAGATGAAGTTGACCATCCCCACCGCCTTGCCGTCGACCCAGGCCAGTGCCGAATGGGTTGGCTCGCTGGGGTCGAGCAGGCGTTGCCAGGTGCTCAGGCTGACGGCATCGGCCAGCTCGGTCTCGTAGAAGTGCAAGTAGGCCTGCCACAGGGCGTGCCAGGCCGCGTGATCTTGGGCAGTGACAGGGCGCAGGGTAAGGTTGGGCATGGGCTATTCCTTCAGAGTTGGCGCATGTGCGCCGCGAGTTGATTGTCCCGTTGATCGGGGCTGGCGCTCAGGCCCTCGCGCACGCCATCGATGTCGTGCCCGGAGCGGTTCTGGCTGAGCTTGCGCGCACCTTGCAGGCGCGCGATGGGCAGACGGATACCGACGATGGCGCGGAGCATGCCCTCGATGTAGTCGGCAGGGGCATCGGTGACTTTCCAGGGTTCGCTGCGACCCTGTTCGTGGCGGTCGGTCAGGCGGCTTACGATAGCCAGTAGCGGCTCGGCCTCATGGATAACTTCGGCCGGGCCATAAGCGTGCACCGCCAGGTAGTTCCAGGTCGGCACCACCTTTGGGTTTTCGGCCTTGCTCGGGTAAAAGCCGGGGCTGACATAGGCATCGGCGCCGGGGAATACCAACAGTGCTTCGCCGCCGTGTTGAAGGTCTTGCCATTGGCGGTTGGCCCGGGCCAGGTGGGCATACACAGTGCCGAAATCGCCCTCGGCGGTATCGACCAGCACCGGTAGGTGCGTGGCCAGAAGGCCCTGTTCGCCCTGGCTGACCAGAACGGCCAGGCGGGTGTCTAGCATGTGCTGGTGTAAGCGGGTGAGGTCGTGTTCCTGGTGCGGCTTACTGTTGTACATGGCGGGATCCTTGTCGAATGGTTCCATCCTAGGCAGGCTATTGGTTCTGGGTAAGATCCATTAATGCCTGTTTTCATAGGTCCAATATCATGCGCGAGTCGTCCCTCATCTTGCCTTTCGACCCTGCCGGGATCGCCCTGGATCGCAGCCGCGGGCTTAGCCAGCAGCTGTATCAGGTGTTGCGAGCGCGGGTACTGGATGGGCGCCTGAGCAGTGGTACTCGCCTGCCGGCTACGCGCGACCTGGCTGCCATGTTGGCGCTTTCACGCAACAGCGTGGTGCGCGCCTACGATCAACTGTATGCCGAGGGCTTCATCGAAAGCCGGGTCGGTGATGGCACCTACGTTAGCCGGCTGCCAAAACTGTCCACACAAGTATCCACAGGGTTATCCCTGGGCTTATCAACAGGGTTATCCACATTTCGTGAAGAAAATACTGAGGATTTATCCAGCGGGAGGCTTTTCAGCGCACCTCTGCAGCGCCTGAAAAACAACCATTTGCCACCGCCCAGAAGCGGTGCGCCGCGTGCTTTTCGCGTTGGCATTCCGGCGTTTGACCTGTTCCCGTTTGACGTCTGGGCCAAGCTACAGGCGGGTTTCTGGCGCAACCCGTCCCCTGCGCAACTGGGTTATGGTGACCCCGCTGGCGAGCCGGCTTTGCGCGAACTGATAGCGGCCTATCTACGCCGCTCGCGGGGGCTGAGCTGTACGGCTGAACAAATTGTGATCACAAGCGGTGCGCAGCAGGCCATCAGCCTTTGTGCACAGTTGCTGCTGCAACCGGGCGACGGTGTGGCTGTGGAAAACCCAGGCTATCGGGCGGCCGCTCATGCTTTTACGCTCGCGGGCGGCCGGGTGTGTGGCGTGCCTGTGGATGAAGACGGGCTGGACTGCAGCCGGCTGGAACAATTGACGGATTGCCGACTGACCTATGTCACGCCTGCGCACCAATACCCGACCGGGGTGACCATGAGCCTTGCACGTCGCCTGGCATTGCTGGCCTGGGCTGAACGCAGTGACGGCTGGATCATCGAGGACGACTACGACGGCGAGTATCGCTACAGCGGTGCGCCGCTGGCCCCGCTGGCAGCGCTCGACCGGCACGGGCGGGTGCTGTATGTCGGCACCTTCGGCAAGATCGCCTTCCCGGCGTTGCGTCTGGGCTACCTGGTGCTTCCGTCGAAGCTGGTGCAGGCTTTCAGCCAAGGCAAAGCGTTGGCGGTGCGGCATTCGGAGGTCAGCAGCCAGTGCGTGATGGCCGAGTTCATGGCCCGTGGCCATTTTCAGCGGCATATCCGCCGTATGCGCAAGGCGGCATTGAAGCGGCGCGATGTGCTCAAGGCCGGTTGGCCTGTGGATATTCCGGGGTTGGGCGCAATGCCGGAAGTGGCGGCTGGGCTGCATGTGAAGGTCGATGTGGATAACTTTGCTCGGGAGCAGGAGTTGGTGGCCAAGGCTGAGGCGGTGGGGGTGGAAGTGACACCACTGAGCAATTTCTGGTTGGCGGACTGCGAGGTGCCTGTGGATAAGCGGGCAGGGCTGGTGCTGGGCTTTGCGGCAGTGCCGGAGGGCGAGATTGCCGAGGCCTTGATGAAACTACGCAAAGTCTGGAAAAAATGAGTGGGGCTGCAAAGCAGCCCCCGGTTCAACATCAGGTACCGGACTTTATCCGCGTCCAGGCGCGGGTCCTGGCCCGTTCGGCATCTCGCGTCAAAGGCTTGAGGGTATACAGCTTGGCCATCGCCTCTGCCGTCGGATACAGGTTGGGGTTGTTGCGAATCGTCGGATTCACCTTGTCGGTCGCATCCTTGTTCGGGTTCGGATACCCCACGAAGTCGCTGATCGGCGCAATCACCTCTGGCCGCAGCAGGTAATTGATGAACGTATGCGCATCCTCCGGGTTCGCAGCGCCCTTTGGAATCGCCAGCATGTCGAACCAGATCGGCGCGCCTTCCTTGGGCAGGCGCATGTCCACCACCACGCCGTTGTTTGCCTCACGGGCGCGGTTGGCTGCCTGCGAGAAGCTGCCGCTGTAGCCTACTGCCACACAGATGTCGCCATTGGCGATGTCTGCCATGTACTTCGAGGAGTGGAAGTAGGTGATATGCGGACGAATCTTCAGCATCAGCTCCTCGGCCTTCTTGTAGTCAGCCGGTTTGTCGCTGTTCGGCGGCAAGCCCAGGTACTGCAGGGCCAGCGGTAGAATCTCCGACGGCGAGTCGAGCAGGGCCACGCCGCACTGCTTGAGCTTGGCGATGTTCTCTTCCTTGAAGATCAGGTCCCAGCTGTCCACCGGCGCGTTGTCGCCGAGCGCAGCCTTGACCTTGGCCGGGTTGAAGCCGATCAGCACGGTGCCGTACATATACGGCACGGCAAACTTGTTGCCCGGGTCGTTAGCCTCGATCAGCTTCATCAGTGCCGGGTCCAGGTGTTGCCAGTTCGGCAGCTTGCTGCGATCCAGCGGCTGGAACACCCCGGCTTCGATCTGCTTGGCGAGGAACACGTTGGACGGTACTACCACGTCATAGCCGGAGTTGCCGGTTAGCAGCTTGGCTTCCAGCGCCTCATTGGTGTCGAAGATGTCGTACACCAGCTTCACGCCGCTGTCCTTCTGGAAGGCAGTCAAGGTCTGCGGGGTGATGTAATCGAACCAGTTATATACACGCAGGGTTCGCTGCTCGGCTTGCGCATGCAGGGCGCCCGCGAACAGGGTGGCAGCGATGAACGGGGCGAGCAGACGTTTGAGTCGGACCATTATCGGGCTCCTGGCTGGGCGCGCTGGAAGCCTTCCAGCACATTGACCGCGTTGATGCCGATTTCCTCCACAGCGTAGCCGCCTTCCATCACGAACAGGGTCGGCTTGCCGAGTTGGCCGATGCGCTTGCCCATTTCCAGGTAGTCCGGGCTGTCCAGCTTGAACTGCGAGATGGGGTCGTCCTTGAAGGTGTCCACACCCAGTGAGATGACCAGCACGTCGGCGTCATAGCTGGCGATGCGCTTGCAGGCATCCTCCAGGGCTGCGCTCCAGGCGGCCCAGTCGCTACCGGCCGGCAAGGGGTAGTTGATGTTGTAGCCCTGGCCTGCGCCTTCGCCTGTTTCATCGGCATAGCCGAGGAAGAACGGGAATTCGTCCTGCGGGTCGCCGTGGATCGAGGCGAAGAACACGTCATCGCGGCTGTAGAAGATGTCCTGGGTACCGTTGCCGTGGTGGTAGTCGACGTCAAGAATGGCGACCTTGCGTCGGCCTTGGTCGAGGAAGGCCTGGGCAGCGATGGCGGCGTTATTCAGATAGCAGTAGCCGCCCATCACTTCGCCGGCAGCGTGGTGCCCTGGCGGACGGCAAAGGGCGAACGCCGCATGGGCGCCTTGCTGAATCGCTGCCTGGGCGGTCAGGGCAACTTGTGCAGCACTATAGGCCGCCTGCCAGGTACCCGCGGTGATGGGGGCGCCGGCATCGAAGCTGTAGTAACCCAGTTCGCCATGCAGGCCGGTCGGCTTGACCTGGCGCAGTGTGCGGGCTGGCCAGGTGAAGGGCAGCAGGTCACCCTCTTGGCCCAGTGCAGCCCAGCGCGCCCAGGCGCCTTCGAAGAAATCCAGGTAATCGGCGCTGTGGACGCGCAACAGCGGCGCACGGCCGAAGTCGGTCGGGCCCTGGATGTCGCCGAGGTTGCGTTTTTTCACTTGGTCGAGCACATGGTCGGCGCGCGAAGGCATTTCGAAACAGGGCATCAGCTTGCCATCGATCAGCTCGCAGCGGCCGTGGTGCAGGCGGTGGTCATCGGAATAGATCGTCAGCATTGTTGTTCTCCGGTGGGACTGGCGTGGGTCCATTGTCATGGGCTGATCAGCAGGGGAGAACGACGCAAACGGCCAAAAGGGGATCGATATGGCCAAGGTCTATGGCCAGATAGGTGGTGACCTATCCCAGCCTCGTCGCGGGTAAGGCAGCGGCGGCAACGGTGAACGGCCTTTGGACATTGGCCGGCAGGCCCAGCCCTTTCGCGGGTGAACCCGCTCCTGCAATGGCCACCAGGGCGTCAGGGGTTGTGACGCCCCTGTAGGAGCGGGTTTACCCGCGAAGAGGCCAGAACAGGTCAACCACGAAAATGGCTGGGCGCCACGCCACTCCAGCGCTGGAAGGCATGCCGAAAACTGGCCGTCTCACTGAACCCCAAAGTCTCCGCAATCCGGTAGATCGGCATCTGTTCATCGGCCAGTAACTGCTTGGCCCGCTCGAACCTCAGCTCGTCCAGCAGCTGTTGATAACTGCTGCCCAGCGCCTGCAAATGCCGGCGCAGGGTGCGCGACGAGCAGTTCATCTGCCGCGCAAGCCCTTCCAGCCCAGGTGCTGCGTCCAGTTGCTGCGCCAGCAGCTGGCGAATCCGCCCCAGCCATGCCTGGCGACCGGTGAATTCAAGGTTCAGGCGCCGGCAGCGCTCGCTCATGGCTTTGTGAGTAATCGGGTCGGCCAGCGGCAGCGGCATATCCAGCCATCGCCGTTCGAAGGCAAAGGCATTGTCCTCGGCGGCGAAACCGATCGGGCATTGAAACGCTTCGGCATAGAGCGCGTGGTAACCAGGGCGAGGGTGTTCGAAGCGTGCGCCAAGCAGCGGCAACGGCCGGCCAAGCAGGTCGTCACAGATGACTTTCAACGACACCAGGCAGAACTCGGCGTTGAAAGCGCTCAGCGCCGGGCTGTCCTGGTAATCGCTGGCGCTGAACCAGACACGTTGGCCGTCGTCGAGCAAGCGCAGCTTGAAGACTGTTCCCAGCAGTGCCGGATACTGCAGCGCCAGGCGTAAGGCGTCACCCAAAGTGGCACTGGAGAGCAGCGCGTAACCGAGCATGCCGTAGCACGACACACGCATGCGCTGGCCCAGTTCCAGGCCAATGTCCTCGCGCCGGGCCACAGCATTGGCGCAAACCTGCAGCTCCTGCTGGGTGGTGATGCGCGCATCGGCATGCCCCAGGTCTGCCGGGCCAATGCCGCTGCCGGCCAGCAACGCCGACGCCTCGCAACCGTCTGCCTGGAAGACGTTGAGGATCAGCGAAACTGCGTTGAGGGTGGTCAGGTGGCTGTGCAGCATGCTGGGTAATCCCGTTGGGCTGGGACGCATTATGGAGCAAGTTGTGTGCCGATCTCCGGGGCTGCAGGCAAACCACATACCCTGCCGGCGCGGCCGGGTGTTGCGAAGGCCTGCATAGCGGCCTCCAAAACCTTTAGGCAAAAAAAGGCCCGAAGCAAGCGCTCGGGCCTTGGAAAGGTTGAGAGGTGTCTAGTCCCTCGACCTGGTGAGACTGTTTACAGCGGCCTGATTACGCTTTCAGCGGAACCAGACGTGGAGCGATCATGTTTTCCGGACGCAGGATGTCGTCGAGCATCGCGTCGTCCAGCAGCTTCTCTTCGCGCACCAGTTCCAGTACGCCGCGGCCGCTTTCCAGGGCAACGCGGGCGATACGGGTGGCGTTCTCGTAGCCGATGTACGGGTTCAGTGCGGTAACCAGGCCGATCGAGTGCTCGACCAGTTCACGGCAGCGCTGTTCGTTGGCGGTGATGCCGACGATGCAGTGCTCGCGCAGCATGTCCATGGCGCGTTGCAGCAGGCGGATCGAGTCGAAGATCTTGTAGGCGATCAGCGGCTCCATCACGTTCAGCTGCAGCTGACCACCTTCGGCGGCGACGGTCAGGGCCAGGTCGTTGCCCATGATGGCGAAGGCCACCTGGTTCACAGCTTCTGGAATAACCGGGTTGACCTTGCCTGGCATGATCGAGCTGCCTGGCTGACGCGCTGGCAGGTTGATCTCGTTGATGCCGGTACGCGGGCCGCTGGACAGCAGGCGCAGGTCGTTGCAGATCTTCGACAGCTTGACCGCGGTGCGCTTGAGCATGCCGGAGAACAGCACGAAGGCGCCCATGTCGGAGGTGGCTTCGATCAGGTCGGCAGCGGGTACCAGCGGATGGCCGCTGATGGTGGCCAGGCGCTGTACGGCCAAGGCCTGGTAGCCAGGGTCGGCGTTGATGCCAGTACCGATGGCGGTACCGCCCAGGTTGATTTCGGTCAGCAGTTCCGGAGCCAGCGAGCGCAGGCGCTGCAGGTCTTCAGTCATGGTGGTGGCGAAGGCGCGGAATTCCTGGCCCAGGGTCATCGGGACGGCGTCCTGCAGCTGGGTACGGCCCATCTTCAGTACGTGGTCGAATTCTTTACCCTTGGCAGCGAAGGCCTGGATCAGGCTATCAAGGCTGGCCAGCAGCGCGTCGTGACCCAGCAACAGGCCCAGGCGGATTGCGGTCGGGTAGGCGTCGTTGGTCGACTGCGCCATGTTCACGTCGTTGTTAGGGTGCAGGTACTTGTACTCACCCTTCTGGTGGCCCATGGCCTCCAGCGCAACGTTGGCAATGACTTCGTTGGCGTTCATGTTGGTAGAAGTACCAGCGCCGCCCTGGATCATGTCAACCACGAACTGGTCGTGGAAATCGCCTTTGATCAGGCGGGCGCAGGCTGCGGAAATGGCAGCGTGCTTGGCATCGCTCAGGTGACCCAGCTCACGGTTGGCGTCGGCAGCGGCCTGCTTGACCATGGCCAGGGCCACGACCAGCTTCGGGTAGTGCGACAGCGGAACACCGGAGAGGTGGAAGTTGTTGGCAGCGCGCAGGGTCTGGATGCCGTAGTAGGCATCTGCAGGAACTTCAAGGGTACCCAACAAGTCTTTTTCGACGCGGAACGATGCAGCAGAGGACATGATGTATATCATCTCGATTTTGACCCGGCACATGCCGGAATGGCGCCAATCCTAGGCCTGAAGGTGTTTTTGCGGCCAATGCTATTGCACGCTAACCTATGCACAAACGGCATAGTGTTTCATGTGACGCCAATTGATATTCGAGCGTGTTCCATTTTGGTGCGCGCCGGGAGATGTGCTTCGTGAACCTTGAAAGCAAATGGCTGGAAGACTTCAGTGCTCTGGCCGCTACCCGCAGTTTTTCCCAGGCCGCAGAGCGGCGTTTCGTGACCCAACCGGCCTTCAGCCGGCGCATTCGCAGCCTTGAGGCGGCGTTGGGCCTGCAACTGGTGAACCGCTCTCGCACACCCATCGAGCTGACCGAGGCGGGTCAGCTATTTCTCGTCACAGCGCGTACTGTTGTCGACCAGTTGAGCGAAATTCTCCGCCATTTGCATCACTTGGAAGGCGGGCAGGGCGAAGTGGTGCAGGTAGCTGCGGCACACTCCTTGGCGTCGGGTTTCTTCCCCCGTTGGGTGGCCCAGCTGCGCAACGACGGTTTGAACATCGCCACCCGCCTGGTTGCGACTAACGTCGGAGATGCTGTGCATGCACTGCGCGAAGGCGGCTGCGACCTGATGCTGGCGTTCTATGACCCGGACGCGGCCTTGCAGATGGATGCCGAGATCTTCCCGTCGCTGCACATGGGCACCACTGAAATGCTGCCGGTGTGCGCCGTGGATGCCGATGGCAAGCCGTTGTTCGACCTGGAGCGCGAGGGCAGTGTGCCGTTGCTAGCCTACACCGCCGGCGCATTCCTCGGCCGCTCGGTCAACTTGCTGTTGCGCCAGCGCAACCTGCGTTATACCACCGTCTACGAAACCGCCATGGCCGACAGCCTCAAGAGCATGGCCCTGGAGGGGATGGGCATCGCTTGGGTGCCGCGCCTGTCGATGCGTGGCGAGCTCGAACGCGGTGAACTGGCGATCTGCGGCGGTAGCCAATGGCATGTGCCGCTGGAAATCCGCCTGTACCGCTGTGCTTTGGTGCGTAAGGCTAACGTCCGCTTGCTATGGCGCAAGCTGGAGTCGTCTGGCGCACAAGGTGAAGCGTCAATTTGAGTTGTATGTCAGGTAATCAGTGATATTTGCACGATTCCTGTCGCTGTAGCGGTAGCAGTTGGATCGTGCCGGTACACGGGGGTGCGTGTACGTTTCGCACACCCAGCCATTGAACTTCAGTTCGGCGTCTTCATGCGTGGCGCCTAGCAGATGGCCAATTTCATGAGCGGCAGCACCGTATGCGGCCACAGAGGCAATGGCCGTTTTCTGCTTGAAATAGGCCAAGCCGGCGTTGTAGTTCAGGCCGCTATGATCGTAGCTGTTGCGAGTGAGCAGGAGATGTTTGTCCATGAGAGAGTAGAGCCGGTGTCGCTGTTGTGCATACACCTGCTGGCTGAAAGCTTCCAGGAGCTTTTCGGACGGCATTCCTGCATAAGCAATATCGGTTATGTGTTTTACATTGCGTTGAAATATCACTTCGATGGGATGTTGGCTGAAACGGCGCATTTCGTTCAGCCAATGCTGGAAGAAGTCTTCGTTCAATTGCCCGTCGTGCATATCGGCCAGGTCGTCGTGCACATAGACGGTGACGGTGAGCGAGTGGGCCGCTGAAGCACTTGGCAATTGCAAGCTGAGTACCAGGCCAAACGAAAGTGCGAAAAAGCATGGAGTTTTCATGTAGACGTACCAAAGTGCGCGAGTTAAGGGCTGCGAGCGTGCAGCACTCGTCGACCCCGAGGCAGCAGGAAAAAGTTGTCCCACGAGACAGCTTGCCCTTTGATCCGGCATGTGCTTGTAGGGGTGGGCGGCCAGCCTTTAAATACGTTACAATCCCGCGCCTTCGGCCGACCTGGTCGATTCAGAATCCGTATGACAAGCCACGCCGGCCCACCTGCGTGGCTTGTTGCTTTTAGCGCGCCAGAAGGCGCTTGCAGGAGAGGCTCGACGATGAGTGCACTGGTTGGCGTGATCATGGGCTCCAAGTCCGATTGGTCCACCCTTAGCCACACCGCCGATATGCTGGAAAAACTCGGCATTCCCTACGAAGTGAAGGTGGTTTCCGCCCACCGCACCCCGGATCTGCTGTTCCAGTATGCCGAGGAGGCTGAGGGCCGTGGCATCGAGGTGATCATCGCCGGTGCCGGTGGCGCAGCCCACCTGCCAGGCATGTGCGCCGCCAAGACCCACCTGCCGGTGCTGGGCGTGCCGGTGCAGTCGTCGATGCTGTCGGGCGTCGATTCGCTGCTGTCGATCGTGCAGATGCCAGCCGGTGTGCCGGTTGCCACCCTGGCCATCGGCCGTGCCGGTGCGGTCAACGCTGCCCTGTTGTCGGCCAGCATTCTGGGCGCCAAGTACCCGCAGTACCACGCGGCGTTGAAGCAGTTCCGCACGGAACAGACCGACACCGTGCTGGACAACCCAGACCCGCGCCAGGCTTGAGGCTCAACCCATGAAGATCGGTGTAATCGGTGGCGGCCAGCTGGGCCGCATGCTGGCCTTGGCGGGTACCCCGCTGGGCATGAACTTCGCCTTCCTCGACCCGGCACCGGACGCCTGCGCTGCGCCCCTGGGCGAACACCTGCGTGCCGACTACGGCGATCAGGACCACCTGCGTCAGCTGGCCGACGAAGTCGACCTGGTCACCTTCGAGTTCGAAAGCGTCCCGGCCGAGACCGTGGCCTTCCTCTCGCAGTTCGTGCCCGTGTACCCCAGCGCCGAATCGCTGCGCATCGCCCGTGACCGCCTGTTCGAAAAGAGCATGTTCCGCGACCTGGGCATCCCCACCCCGGCCTTCGCCGACATCCTCTCGCAGGCAGATCTGGACGCCGCGGTGGCCAGCATCGGCCTGCCGGCCGTGCTGAAAACCCGCACGCTGGGTTACGACGGCAAGGGCCAGAAGGTGCTGCGCACGCCAGAAGACGTGGTGGGTACCTTCGCCGAGCTGGGCAGCGTGCCATGCCTGCTGGAGGGCTTCGTGCCGTTCACCGGCGAGGTGTCGCTGGTGGCCGTGCGTGGCCGCGATGGTGAAACCCGCTTCTACCCGCTGGTGCACAATACCCACGAGAGCGGCATTCTGCGCTTGTCGGTAGCCAGCCAGGCACACCCGCTGCAGGCTCTGGCCGAAGATTACGTCGGCCGCGTGTTGCAGAAGCTGGATTACGTTGGCGTGATGGCCTTCGAGTTCTTCGAGGTTGACGGTGGCTTGAAGGCCAACGAAATCGCCCCGCGCGTGCACAACTCCGGGCACTGGACCATCGAAGGCGCCGAGTGCAGCCAGTTCGAGAACCATCTGCGTGCCGTTGCCGGCCTGCCACTTGGCTCGACCGCCAAGGTGGGCGAGAGCGCGATGCTCAACTTCATCGGTGAAGTGCCGGCCGTGGACAAGGTTGTCGCCATCGGCGACTGTCACCTGCACCACTACGGCAAGGCCTTCAAGGTTGGCCGCAAGGTAGGACACGCCACCCTGCGCTGCCCTGACATGGCCACCCTCGAGCGCAAGATTGCCGAAGTAGAGGCGCTGATCAGCAACTGATCGGGCTTCGAATCGAACTTCCGCAAGCGGCATGCCCTCTGAATATGGCAACAAGCCGAAGCCCGTCTAGGCTTTGGCTTGTTCCAACTTCACTGCAGAGGGATTGCCATGGGTATCATTGGAACCATCTTCATCGGCCTCATCGTCGGCCTCCTGGCCCGTTTCATCAAGCCGGGCGATGACAGCATGGGCTGGATCATGACCATCCTGCTGGGTATTGCCGGCTCCTTGTTGGCTACCTATGGTGGCCAGGCACTGGGTATATACCAGGCTGGGCAAGCGGCAGGCTTCCTTGGCGCGCTGGTCGGTGCCGTGGTGCTGCTGGTGATCTACGGATTCATCAAGAAACGCTGATTACTGGTTAGAATGCTCGGCAATTCATTCGAGTTGCCGAGCATTTCCATGCGTGCCTTTTTCCTTGTCCCCTTGCTGTTGGCCAGTACCCTGGCCCATGCCGAACTGCCCGAAACCGACTGGCTGGAGCTGATGCCCAGGTCGGACCAGAAGGCACTCGAACAAATGCCTGAAATCGACCACAACTCACCGGAAGCCATGGGCACCTTTACCGCCAAGGGAGGCCTCAAGCAGAGCAAGGGCCTGCCTGCGGTGATGTACTCGACCAAGACCGTTGCAGCCATGAATGGCAAGGATATCCGCCTAGGTGGCTACCCTGTGCCGCTGGAGAGTGACGCCAAGGGCAACAGCACGTTGTTCTTCCTGGTGCCGTACCCGGGGGCGTGCATCCATGTGCCGCCACCGCCGCCCAACCAGTTGGTACTGGTGCGCTACCCGAAAGGCCTGAAGATCGATGACATCTACACCCCGCTGTGGGTCAGCGGCAAGCTGAAGGTGGAGAAGGTCAGCAATGACCTGGCCGATGCGGCCTATGCGCTGGATGCGGGGAAGGTGAGGGTGGTGGAGGATGCTGATCTCTGAACGGCTGTGCTGGCCTCTTCGCGGGTAAACCCGCTCCTACCCGGCGTCCACAGGCCTCGCATGCCGCGGGGTATCTGTAGGAGCGGGTTTACCCGCGAAGAGGCCGGCACAGGCGCCGTAAAACTCAGATCATTTCGCTGACAATCCTGACCGCTAGCGAACTGCTGTGCCCGGGCTTCAATTCCACCAGGTCATCCCACACATTCGCCGTCTCGATGCACAGCATTCGCTGCCATCCATCGTCAGCCATGTCCGCCAGCTCCTTCGCCCGCTCGGTCCACGGGTTCCAGATCACCGCCGAGCGCGAGCCGCTGCTGGCCAAGGTAATCCGCCGATTCCAATGCGGGTCGACGATGCTGAGGGTCTGCGGGGTGTTCAGGTAGATCCGGTCCGTCTCCCCGGCAAACATCAGTGCCCCTTGCTGCTGGCGCTGTTCCCAGTTCGCCAGGGTCTCGATATAACCCAGCCCGTCGACACCCTCGACCCGCGCCTGGCGCACATCGCTGACCGCGAAGTAGCTATGCAGGGCCTGGCTGATGGTCACGGGGGTATTGCCCATGTTGCGGCTGGTCAGGCTCAGTGTCAGGTCTGCGCCCATCTCCACCACCAGTTTCAGCTCGACATCATGGGGCCAACCGGGCAGGTCGCCCCGCGCTTCAGGCAGTTCGAACTCGATCCGCAGGGCCTCGCCCACTTCCTCGATACCCAGCAATTGCCAGTCACGCGTGCGCGCAAGCCCGTGGGCAGGCGCCGGTGTTCCCTGGTACATGGCCTGGACGGCCTCAGGGTTGCGCTGCAGGTTGCCAAACCATGGCCAGCACACCGGTACCCCGGCGCGTACCGACTTGCCCTGGCGGAAGATGGCCTGGTCGCTCAGCCACAGCAGCGGCGGTTCGCCCACCTGCTGGTAGCTGAGGACCTGTGCGCCCTGCTGGGCGATCAGGAGTTCGGCACGGTCACTGCTGATACGCCAGCAGTTGAGTTCGCCATGTTGCTCGGTTACGACCTGAAAGGTAGCCATTGCGTTCTTCTCATTGATTGCCAGTGGGCCTTGGACCCGGGCAGATGCAATGAGTTTACCGCCAGCGTGGCTCAGCGACGAGGCACCGAGCGGGTACGACCACTGCCGTCGATGGCGACGAAGACGAATACCGCTTCTGTGACCTTGCGCCATTCGCTGGACAGCGGGTCGTCGCTCCACACTTCGACCATCATCTGGATCGAGCTGCGGCCGATTTCCAAGGTCTGGGTATAGAAAGACAGCTGTGCGCCGACCGCGACGGGCACCAGGAAGGCCATGCGGTCGATGGCGACGGTGGCTACGCGGCCGCCGGCGACACGGCTGGCCATGGCCGTGCCTGCCAGGTCCATCTGGGCAACCAGCCAACCGCCGAAAATATCGCCGAAACCGTTGGTTTCTCGCGGCAATGCGGTGATTTGCAAGGCCAGGTCGCCTTGCGGGATTGGATCTTCTTGTTCGAGCTCAATCATGCGATGGGGCCTCTGACCCGTGACGCTTTTCGTTGGTGTGGCGCAAAGGCCGGGTAAACGATTCAGCTTGAAACATACTACGCCGATTTCGTTTCACTGGGCGGCCGTAGGGAAACTCTGCGAAACCGCCTGACAATAGTGACCGGCGTTTTCGCACAACATCCCACGTTAGGAGCAACATAATCCTACGAAATGCCAGTATATAGGGCATAACGGCCAGCGACGACCGCGCATTCACGAATATCTGTGTGGATTTTGTATCGCTTTCGGCGTAGCTCGGCAATTTGCTATCTTCGCTTGTCTCCAATCCAGAAGCCGCGCGCCAAGCGGCCTGCATGCCCTATAAAGAGAACAACGAGCGATGACTTCCGTGCCCAGCAGTATCGAGCAGCCCTCGCGGCCGCTGACCCGCAGCGACTACAAGACCCTCTCACTGTCCGCCCTGGGCGGCGCGCTGGAGTTCTACGATTTCATCATCTTCGTGTTCTTCGCGACGGTGGTGGGCAAGTTGTTCTTCCCGGCCGACATGCCCGAGTGGCTGCGGCTGATGCAAACGTTCGGCATCTTTGCCGCCGGCTACCTGGCGCGGCCGCTGGGCGGCATCATCATGGCCCACTTCGGCGACTTGCTCGGGCGCAAGAAGATGTTCACCCTGAGCATCTTCATGATGGCCCTGCCGACCCTGATCATGGGCCTGCTGCCGACGTATGCGCAGATCGGTATGTGGGCACCGATCCTGCTGTTGCTGATGCGTGTGATCCAGGGCGCGGCAATCGGCGGCGAAGTACCGGGCGCATGGGTGTTCGTCTCTGAACACGTGCCGGCTCGCAACACCGGCTATGCCTGCGGCACCCTGACCGCCGGCCTGACTGCCGGCATTCTGCTGGGCTCGCTGGTAGCGACCTTGATCAACAGCGTGTACAGCGCGGAAGAAGTGGCTGACTACGCCTGGCGTATCCCGTTCCTGCTTGGCGGTGTGTTCGGCCTGTTCTCGGTGTACCTGCGCCGTTGGCTGCACGAAACCCCGGTGTTCGCCGAAATGCAGCAACGCAAGGCACTGGCCGAGGAGTTGCCTCTGCGCGCCGTGCTGCGTGACCACCGTGGTCCGATCATCCTGTCCATGCTGCTGACCTGGATGCTTTCAGCCGGCATCGTGGTGGTCATCCTGATGACCCCGGCGCTGCTGCAGAGCTTCTACCACATCAGCCCGACCGACTCGCTCAAAGCCAACAGCCTGGCCATTGTGTTGCTCAGCTTTGGTTGTATAGGTGCCGGCAGCCTGGCCGACCGCTTTGGTGCAGGCCGCGTGTTCGTGATCGGCAGCCTGCTGCTGCTGGCCAGCTCCTGGACCTTCTACCACAGCCTGCCGACCCGCCCCGAGTTGCTGTTCCCGCTGTATGCCGTGACCGGCCTGTGCGTGGGTGTGATTGGCGCAGTGCCTTATGTAATGGTCAAGGCGTTCCCGGCGGTGGTGCGTTTCAGCGGGTTGTCGTTCTCGTACAACGTGGCCTACGCCATCTTTGGTGGGCTGACACCGATGGTGGTGACCGCACTGCTGAAGGTGAGCCCGATGGCGCCTGCCTACTACGTGGCAGGCCTGTGCGCCGTCGGTCTGGCCGTGGGCCTGTACCTGCTCGCCAACAAGCGCTGATCTGCGCTACGGCTACTGGCCTCTTCGCGGCTAAAGCCGCTCCTACAGGGTTTTGCACAGGCCTCAAGGCCGACACCGAACCTGTAGGAGCGGCTTTAGCCGCGAAGAGGCCACACCTGCTTTCAGTGATGGCCTTTCATCCAATTGTCATAATGAAGTCATATCGTGTTCATGCGGCCTGCCGATACTTGGGCCCGTTCCATCCAACACCCCAATATTCCTGCTAGGAGCAAGGCATGAAACTGAAGCGTTTGATGGCGGCCCTTACCTTTGCCGCCGCTGGCGTTGCAACCGCCAACGCGGTAGCCGCTGTCGATCCTGCGATCCCGACCTACACCAAGACCACGGGTGTTTCGGGCAACCTCTCCAGCGTTGGTTCCGACACCCTCGCGAACCTCATGACTCTGTGGGCCGAGGCCTACAAGAAGGAATATCCGAACGTAAACATCCAGATCCAGGCTGCCGGCTCCTCTACCGCGCCACCCGCGCTGACCGAAGGCACCGCCAACCTCGGCCCGATGAGCCGCAAGATGAAGGACGTCGAGCTGCAAGCCTTCGAGCAGAAGTACGGCTACAAGCCGACCGCCATCCCAGTCGCCGTCGACGCTCTGGCAGTGTTCGTGCACAAGGACAACCCAATCAAGGGCCTGACCATGGCTCAGGTTGACGCCATCTTCTCTTCCACTCGCCTGTGCGGTGGCAAGGCCGAGATCAAGACCTGGGGCGACGTCGGTGTGACCGGCGACCTGGCCAACAAGCCAATCCAGCTGTTCGGCCGCAACTCGGTATCGGGCACCTACGGCTACTTCAAGGAAGAAGCCCTGTGCAAAGGCGACTTCAAGCCTAACGTCAACGAACAGCCTGGCTCGGCTTCGGTCGTGCAGTCGATCAGCTCCTCGCTGAACGGCATCGGCTACTCGGGCATCGGTTACAAGACCGCCAGCGTGAAGACCGTAGCCCTGGCCAAGAAAGACGGCGGTGAGTTTATTGAAGACAATGAAGCCAACGCCCTGAACGGCACCTACCCGCTGTCGCGCTTCCTGTACGTCTACGTCAACAAGGCGCCGAACAAGCCTCTGGCCCCGCTGGAAGCCGAGTTCGTCAAGCTGGTGCTGTCGCAAGCGGGCCAGCAGGTGGTGGTGAAGGATGGCTACATCCCGCTGCCGGCCAAAATCGTCGACAAGACCCTGGCTGACCTGGGCCTGTCGCACGCCGGTAACGTTGCAAAGAAGTAAGTAATTAAGAGGAGGCCGGTGCCACAGCCCGGCCTCTTCCACGAATTTCCAGTCCGAAGCCAGGTCCCCTGTGCGGCGGGCTTTCGCGCGTCACCACTTTGTAATGTTTTTGTCACACGGGACCGCTAGGGTGTGCGCATGAATGATCTGGCCAATTCCAACATGACCCAAAACTCCCAGCCCGTGCGCATTGATTTCAATACGCCCGAGTTGCAACGCAAGCGCCGCATGCGCGCGCTCAAGGACCGCCTGACCCGCTGGTATGTGCTGGTAGGCGGGCTTGCCGTATTGGCGGCAATCACGTTGATCTTCTTCTACCTGGCTTATGTGGTGTTGCCACTGTTCCAGGGCGCCGAGCTGACCAGCAAGAAAGCCCTGGAGCCGACATGGCTGCAGCAGGATGCCGGTAAGCCACTGATGATCGCGCTTGAAGAGCAGAATCAGGTGGGGATGCGTGTTTCGGACAAGGGCCAGGCTTTGTTCTTCGATACCAAGACCGGTAACGAACTCAAGCGTGTCGATCTGGCAGTGCCGGCGGACACCCAGGTCACGTCCATCAGTACTGACCAGCCGGGCAGCGCGCTGGTGGTTCTGGGCTTGTCCAATGGTCAGGCCCTGGTGTTCCACCACACCTACAAGATCACCTACCCGGACAACAAGAAAACCATCACCCCTGGCATCGACTATCCGTACGGCGAGCAATCGTTCGTGCTCGACGAGCAGGGGCGTGCGCTGGACCACGTCAGCGTCAACGTCAATGGTGACACCCTGCTGCTGGCCGGCTCTACCGGTGCTCAGCTGCAGGTGGTCGAGCTGACGCGCACGGAAAACATGATGACCGAAGAGGTCACCACCGAGCAGAACCGCATCGAACTGCCGCAAATGACCGAGACGGTGAAGAATATCTTCATCGACCCACGCCAGCACTGGCTGTACGTGATCAACGGCCGCGCCACGGCCGACGTGTTCAGCCTGCGCGACAAGAGCCTCAACGGCCGTTACAAGTTGTCTGATAGCGCCGACACCGAAATTACTGCCACGGCCCAGCTGGTTGGCGGCATTTCGCTGATCATCGGTGACTCCAAGGGCGGGCTGGCCCAGTGGTTCATGGCCCGCGACCCGGATGGCGAATCGCGCTTCAAGCAGATCCGTACCTTCCAGATGGGCAAGGCGCCGATCGTGCAGATCGACGCCGAAGAGCGCCGCAAGGGCTTCATCGCCCTGGACGCCGAAGGCAAACTGGGCGTGTTCCACAGCACTGCACACCGAACCCTGCTGGTAGAGCCGGCTGCCGAAGGCCCTGGCACGCTGGCCCTGTCGCCACGCGCCAACCGCATCATCATCGAAGAAGGCGGCAAATTGTTGCCGTTTAGCCTGCGCAACCCGCACCCGGAAGTTTCGTTCAGCGCGCTGTGGGGCAAGGTGTGGTACGAGAACTACGACGAGCCGAAGTACGTCTGGCAATCGACCGCGTCGAACACTGACTTCGAGCCCAAACTGAGCCTGTCGCCGCTGACCTTCGGAACCCTGAAGGCCGCGTTCTACGCCATGATCCTGGCCGCCCCGCTGGCCATTGCCGCAGCCATCTACACCGCCTACTTCATGGCCCCGCGCATGCGCCGCAAGGTCAAGCCGGTGATCGAGCTGATGGAAGCGATGCCGACGGTGATCCTCGGCTTCTTCGCCGGCCTGTTCCTGGCCCCGTACCTGGAAGGCCACCTGCCCGGTGTGTTCAGCCTGTTCTTGCTGATGCCGATCGGTATCCTGCTGGCCGGCTTCTTCTGGAGCCGGCTGCCGGAGTCGATCCGCCTGCGTGTACCGGATGGTTGGGAAGCGGCGATCCTGATTCCGGTCATCCTGTTCACCGGCTGGTTCGCCCTGACCATGAGCCCGCACCTGGAAAGCTGGTTCTTCGGCGGCGACATGCGCCTGTGGATCACCAACGATTTAGGCATCACCTACGACCAGCGCAACGCCCTGGTAGTCGGTATCGCCATGGGCTTCGCGGTCATCCCGAACATCTACTCGATTGCCGAAGATGCCGTGTTCAGTGTGCCGCGCAGTCTGACCCTGGGCTCGCTGGCACTGGGCGCGACGCCTTGGCAGACCCTGACTCGCGTGGTCATCCTCACCGCCAGCCCGGGCATCTTCTCGGCGTTGATGATCGGCTTGGGCCGTGCGGTCGGCGAGACCATGATCGTGCTGATGGCCACCGGCAACACACCGGTGATGGAGATGAACCTGTTCGAGGGCATGCGCACCCTGGCCGCCAACGTGGCCGTGGAAATGCCGGAGTCGGAAGTCGGTGGCAGCCACTATCGCGTGCTGTTCCTGGCCGCCCTGGTGCTGCTGATGTTCACCTTCATCATGAACACCTTGGCCGAGCTGATTCGCCAGCGTCTGCGCAAGAAATACTCGTCGCTTTGATAGAAAGGTAGCGATCCGTGAAAAAGGATTCCCTCAAAGGCTGGTTCAAGAGCGGCGCCCCAGGCGTCTGGATGAGCGGCGGCGCGGTGGCCATGGCCGTGATCATGACCGTCGGCCTGCTGGCGGTGATCGCCGTGCGCGGCCTGGGCCACTTCTGGCCAGCCGATCTTGTCCAGGCCACCTACAAGGTGCCGGGCCAGGCCGATCACGTTGTCATTGGCGAAGTGGTGCAGAAGGAGGAAGTACCCCGAGCTCGTCTGAAGGGTGCTGGCCTGCCGGTACCGGACCAGGGCCCGGAGTTCATGACCCGGGAGCTGATCAAGGTGGGTAACCGCGACCTCAACGGCAGCGACTTTACCTGGGTGGTCGGCGACTGGCTGGTCGACGAACAGCGTCCGGCTGACCTGATGGCCCTTGAGCGCCGCGAGTGGGGCAACTTCTATGGCTACCTGGTCAGCGTCAAGGAACAGGGCCGTGTGGTTGCCGAAGGCCCCGCTGCCTGGAACGAACTGCAGGCCCGCCTCAAGCGTGCCAACCAGCTCAACAGCGAGCTGCAGCAGCTGGAGAAGAAGGACATTGGTGCCATCAACCATGGCCTTGAGCGCCTGCGCCTGCAAGCGCGCAAGCTGGAGCTGGACGGCAAGCTGGACGCCGCCGCCCAGGCCGACATGGACGCCGACCGTGCCGAACTGAACAGCCGCTACAAGGCTATCGAAGAACGCCTGACCGGCCTGCACCAGGCTTTCTCCCGCGACAGCCTGGTGGCCCGGGATGGCAACGGCCGTGAAGTGGAAATCAACCTGAGCAAGGTGGTGCATGCCGTTCAGCCGAACGGCATGTCGGCGTTTACCAAGCTGGGCACCTACTTCGGCAAGGTCTGGGAGTTCCTCAGCGACGACCCGCGTGAAGCCAACACCGAGGGCGGTATCTTCCCGGCCATCTTCGGTACCGTGATGATGACCCTGATCATGGCCGTGATCGTTACCCCGTTTGGCGTGCTGGCTGCCGTGTACTTGCGTGAATACGCCAGGCAGGGCCCGGTCACCCGGCTTATCCGTATTGCGGTGAACAACCTGGCCGGTGTTCCTGCGATCGTCTACGGTGTGTTCGGTCTGGGCTTCTTCGTCTATGTGCTGGGCGGCTCGATCGACCGCCTGTTCTTCCCCGAAGCGTTGCCCGCGCCGACCCTGGGTACCCCGGGCCTGCTGTGGGCATCGCTGACCCTGGCATTGCTGGCGGTACCGGTGGTGATCGTGGCCACCGAAGAAGGCCTGGCGCGAATTCCGCGCACCGTGCGTGAGGGCTCGCTGGCGTTGGGCGCAACCAAGGCCGAGACCCTGTGGAAAATCGTCCTGCCCATGGCCAGCCCGGCCATGATGACTGGCATGATCCTCGCCGTGGCCCGTGCCGCCGGCGAAGTGGCGCCGCTGATGCTGGTAGGTGTGGTGAAGCTGGCGCCGTCGCTGCCGGTGGATGGTAACTACCCGTACCTGCACCTGGACCAGAAGATCATGCACCTGGGCTTCCACATCTATGACGTCGGCTTCCAGAGCCCGAACGTCGAAGCTGCGCGGCCGCTGGTTTATGCCACTGCGCTGCTGCTGGTGCTGGTGATCGCGACCCTCAACCTCTCTGCCGTGTGGATTCGCAACCACCTGCGCGAGAAGTACAAGGCGCTGGACGGCTGACCCTGATTGCAAGCGTGTCGCCCGTAAGCCGGGCGGCCCTTTGAAACGACTTGATAGCGTATGGAGTTGACCATGCAGCAAGATTCCCACACCCATGGCATCGACATGTCTGCCCTGGGCCGCAACAAGCAAAGCCTGCGAATGGCTGAAGAAACCGTGGCCATCGAAGTGCCGGGCCTGAGCCTGTTCTATGGCGACAAGCAAGCGCTGTTCGACGTGCAGATGAACATCCCGAAGCAGCGTGTGACCGCCTTCATCGGCCCATCCGGCTGCGGCAAGTCGACCCTGCTGCGCACCTTCAACCGGATGAACGACCTGGTTGACGGTTGCCGTGTGGAAGGTGCCATCAACCTGTACGGCAACAACATCTACCGCAAGGGCGAAGACGTTGCCGAACTGCGCCGGCGTGTGGGCATGGTGTTCCAGAAGCCGAACCCGTTCCCCAAGACCATCTACGAGAACGTGGTCTACGGCCTGCGCATCCAGGGCATCAACAAGAAGCGCGTGCTTGATGAGGCCGTCGAGTGGGCGTTGAAGGGTGCGGCCTTGTGGGACGAGGTCAAGGACCGTCTGCACGAGTCGGCGCTGGGCCTGTCCGGTGGCCAGCAGCAGCGTCTGGTCATCGCCCGCACCATTGCCGTGGAGCCGGAGGTGCTGCTGCTTGACGAACCGTGCTCGGCGCTGGACCCGATCTCGACCTTGAAGGTCGAAGAACTGATCTATGAATTGAAATCCAAGTACACCATCGTCATCGTGACCCACAACATGCAGCAAGCGGCGCGTGTTTCGGATTACACCGCGTTCATGTACATGGGCAAACTGGTCGAATTCGGGGATACCGATACCCTGTTCACCAACCCGGCGAAGAAGCAGACCGAAGACTACATCACCGGTCGCTACGGCTAAGCGCCGCTCGCGAAACAGGCACCTCGGTGTCTGGCACCGGCGTTGCCGGTGTTCGCGGGTGAACCCGCTCCTACAGGGCCGCGCTACCAAAGGACAAAACGATGATCAACAAAGAAAGCCTTACCCATCACATTTCCCAGCAGTTCAACGCCGAGCTGGAAGAGGTGCGCAGCCACCTGCTGGCCATGGGCGGGCTGGTGGAAAAGCAGGTCAACGACGCGGTTACCGCGCTGATCGAAGCCGACTCTGGTCTGGCCCAGCAGGTGCGCGAGGTTGACGAGCAGATCAACCAGATGGAGCGCAACATCGACGAGGAGTGCTTGCGCATCCTCGCCCGCCGTCAGCCAGCGGCCTCGGACCTGCGCCTGATCATCAGCATTTCCAAGTCGGTGATCGACCTGGAACGCATCGGTGACGAGTCGACCAAGATCGCCCGCCGCGCCATCCAGCTGTGCGAAGAGGGCGAGTCGCCGCGTGGTTATGTCGAGGTGCGCCACATTGGCGACCAGGTGCGCAACATGGTCCGGGATGCGCTGGACGCCTTTGCCCGCTTCGACGCCGACCTGGCGCTGTCGGTGGCCCAGTACGACAAGACCATCGACCGCGAATACAAGACCGCGCTGCGTGAGCTGGTGACCTACATGATGGAAGACCCGCGCTCTATCTCGCGGGTGCTGAGCGTGATCTGGGTGCTGCGCTCGCTGGAGCGTATTGGCGACCATGCGCGCAACATCTCCGAACTGGTGATCTACCTGGTGCGCGGTACCGACGTGCGCCACATGGGCCTCAAGCGCATGACGGCAGAAGTGCAGGGCACTGCTGTCGCCAACGGCGAAAAGGCTAATGTTCCGGGTGAATCTGACGATAAGTAAGGTTGCTCCCGAGCATCGACGCCCGGCCTTGGCCGGGCGTTTTCGTTTGCGGTCGAGAGCCGGCAGGCACCCGCGAACGATGTGAAGAAGTCCCGGCGTGACCAGGTTGTAGCAAATGGCCATCATTTGGCAGTAGGCTAGTCGGGATTCATAAGGAGTATCGATGAGTAAAGTGAATGTGCTGGTCGTGGATGACGCCCCGTTTATCCGTGATCTGGTCCGCAAGTGTCTGCGCAACGCCTTCCCGGGTATGGCCATCGACGACGCGGTCAACGGTCGCAAGGCCATGGCCATGCTCGGCAAGGAAGCGTTCGATCTGGTCCTCTGCGACTGGGAAATGCCGGAAATGTCAGGCCTGGAACTGCTGACCTGGTGCCGTCAGCAGCCTGCACTGAAGAACCTGCAGTTCATCATGGTGACCAGCCGTGGCGACAAGGAAAACGTCATTCAGGCGATCCAGGCGGGCGTTTCCGATTTTGTAGGCAAGCCGTTCACCAACGAGCAACTGCTGACCAAGGTAAAAAAAGCCCTGACCAAGATCGGTAAGCTCGACAGCCTGATGGCCACCGGCCCGGCGCGAGCCAACCCGGCGTTTGCCAACGATTCGTTGAACGCGCTGACTGCGGGCAAGCCCGAAGCGGTCAAGGTTGCGGCGCCGGTACCGGCCAAGCCTTTGGTCGCCGCACCCGCACCTGCTGCCCCCGCGCCGAGCGGCCGTGGCCAGGGCCAGCTGCGCCTGGCCAGTGGCATGCAGCCATGCGTGATCAAGGCGTTGAGCCTGAAAGAGGCACTGCTGGTGATACGCCGCAGCGAAGTGCTGCCACAGGTGCTGGAAGGTGCGGTGCTGGACCTGGAGCAGGGCGAAAGTGCCGAAGTTGCTCGCCTGAACGGCTACCTGCATGCGGTGGCGGCGCTGGAGCCAAAACCTGACAGCGACTGGTTGCAGTTGACGTTCAAGTTTGTCGACCAGGATGCCCAGAAGCTCGACTACCTGTCTCGGTTGATTGCCCGCGGCACTGCGCAGAAGCACTTCACCCCCGGTGCCTGACCCCGGCCCCGGGTCATGCTTTGGGCAGGAGCAGCACACGGGTGCTCCTGCCCAAGCCCGAGTTGCCCCATCCGACCAACTGCAATACCTACCGTAAAACCCGCTGCTAGGCTTCGACAGATCATAACTGTCAAAAAGCCACTATCATGCCCGCGCGCCTGCTGCTGTTCTGTGCATTGCTCATGGCCTCGGCGTCGAGCCAGGGCGTGACGCTCTACAAGATCACTGACGATTCCGGTGTCGTCTCCTATTCCGACCGCCCTGGCCCCGGCGCCAAGCCCTTGGTGTTGCTCGAACCCATGGTCGAAACGCTCGAAGGCCAGGTACTGCTGAACGCGAAAACCTTCGACGGTGGCGTGAGCTTTTCGGCACGAAACGAGCTGCATGTGCCGGTAGAGGTAGAGTTGCGGCTGGACAACCTGGTCAACGCACAAGGCGGTGATGCACCGCGTATCGTGCGCCGGCTGCTGCCGCCGCGCACCACGCAGATGCTCAGTGTGCTCAGGGGGCGGCCCGGGCTGCTGCTGAACTACCGTTCGACCCTGCTGCAGGCCATGGGTGATCCGGGCAAACGGCCGCTAGGTTTCCGCTATGCGTTCCCGTGGATTGGCGGGCCGTTCCGCGTCACTCAGGGCCCCAATGGCCGTGTCAGTCATTTTGGGCCCCGAGGGCGCTACGCCATGGATATCGCCATGCCCGAAGGCACCCCCATCATCGCGGCGCGGGAAGGGGTGGTGGTGAAGACGCAGAACAGCCAGAGCGGGCGCGGCCCCAACCCCTCGGGTAACTTTGTCAGGATTTTGCACCCGGACGGCACCATGGGCGTCTACCTTCACCTGATGCGTGGTTCGGTGATGGTGGCGGAGGGGCAACGGGTACGGCAGGGCCAGATGCTGGCCAAGTCGGGCAATACCGGCAACAGCACTGGGCCGCACCTGCATTTTGTGGTGCAGCGCAATGTGGGGTTGGCGCTGGAGTCGATACCTTACCGCTTCGACAGGCCGATCAGCGGGATGCCGGATTTCACTGCCGGCAACCCCTGACCGATTGGGCCATCAATCCAGCTTCAGCACCTTGGCCAGTACGATCTTGGGCCCTTTCATCTTCTTGATGATGATGCGCAGCCCTTCGACTTCCAGCACTTCCTCTTCTTCCGGCACGCGCTTGAGCGTCTCGTAGATCAACCCGGCCAGGGTTTCGGCCTCGATGTGGTCAAGGTCGATACCCAGCAGGCGTTCGACCTTGAACAGTGGGGTGTCGCCGCGCACCAGCAACTTGCCCGGCTGGTAGGCGAGAATGCCACGCTCGGTCTTGCGGTGCTCGTCCTGGATGTCGCCCACCAGCACTTCCAGCACGTCTTCCATGGTCAGGTAGCCGATCACCTTGCCATCGGCTTCCTCTACCAGCACGAAGTGCGCGCCGCCCTTACGGAACTGCTCCAGCAACTGGGCCAGCGGCATGTGCCGCGACACGCGTTCGAGTGGCCGGGCAAGGTCCTCCAGGTCGATGGTCTCTGGCAAGTGCTCCAGCTCAGCCAGCTCCAGCAGCAGGTCCTTGATGTGCAGCAGGCCGGTGAATTCTTCGCGCTCGGCGTCGTACACCGGGTAGCGGCTGAACTTGTGGCGGCGCACCAGGGCCAGGATCTGCTTCAGAGGCGCATGGGCGTCGATGCTGATCATGTCCTCACGCGAGTTGGCCCAGTCGACCACTTCCAGCTCGCCCATTTCCACGGCCGAGGCCAGCACGCGCATGCCTTGGTCGCTTGGGTCCTGGCCACGGCTGGAGTGCAGGATCAGCTTAAGTTCTTCGCGGCTGTAGTGGTGCTCGTGGTGCGGGCCAGGCTCGCCCTGGCCGGCAATACGCAGGATGGTATTGGCGCTGGCATTGAGCAGGTAGATGGCCGGGTACATCGCCCAGTAGAACAGGTAAAGCGGCACGGCGGTCCACAGCGACAGCAGCTCTGGCTTACGGATAGCCCAGGACTTGGGGGCCAGCTCGCCGACCACGATGTGCAGGTACGAGATGACGAAGAAGGCGACGAAGAACGAGATCGCCTTGACCAGCTCGGCGCTGTCCACGCCGAAATAGGCCAGCAATGGTTCCAGCAGGTGGGCGAAGGCGGGCTCACCCACCCAGCCCAGGCCCAGCGAGGCGAGGGTGATGCCCAATTGGCAGGCCGACAGGTAGGCGTCGAGCTGGTTGTGAACCTTGCGCAGGATGTTGCCACGCCAGCCGTGCTTTTCGGCGATGGCCTCTACGCGTGTAGCGCGCAGCTTGACCATGGCGAACTCCGCAGCAACGAAGAAGCCGTTGAGCAGCACCAGCAGGAAGGCAAAGATGATCATGCCGAAGTCGGCGAATAACGAGGTGAGGCTAATACCAGAGGAAGGGTCCATGATGGAGTTTTTACGGGGTCCGTCTTTGAGATAGAGAGAAAAAAAGTGCCAGCTTTTGCTGGCACAGGGGATCCAATGTAGCGGCTGGGGCCGTAAAAGCAAAGGGCAGCGGACTCATTGCAGTCCCTGTGGGAGCAGGCATGCCCGCCAAGGCCCGCGCAGCAGCCTCAATCTCAAGCCTTTTCGTTGGCCAATTGTGCTGGCGCAAAGTGACAGGTAAAGGTGCTGCCATGCCCCGGTACACTGCTGATTTCCAGCTTGCCCCGGTGGCGCATCAGCACATGCTTGACGATTGCGAGCCCCAGCCCGGTACCGCCGGTATTCGATGCACGGCTGGAGTCTACGCGGTAGAAGCGCTCGGTCAGGCGTGGCAAATGCTTGGCATCGATGCCCACCCCCGAGTCCTGCACCGACAGGTGTGCGCCCTGGGCATCGGCCCACCAGCGGATGCGGATGCTGCCTTCGTCCTGGGTGTACTTGACTGCATTGAACACCAGATTGGAAAAGGCACTGCGCAATTCCGACTCGCTGCCCTTCAGCTTGACGCCAGGCGCAGCTTCCAGGCTGATGCGCTGGTTGCGCGGCCCGGACAGGGCCTGGGCGTCGTTCTTGATGGCGGCGAGCAGGGCATCGACCGCCACCGGCTGGTTGTCCGATGGGTAATCGGTGGCTTCCAGTTTGGCCAGTAGCAACAAATCGTTGAGCAGGGTTTGCATGCGCGAGCCTTGCTGGCTCATTTGCTGCAAGGCGCGGCTCCACCGCGGGTTCACGTCCTCGACGTTGTCCAGCAGGGTTTCCAGGTAGCCGGTGATTACCGTCAGCGGCGTGCGCAGCTCGTGAGACACGTTGGCGACGAAGTCCTTGCGCATCTGTTCCAGCTGGTGAATACGGGTGACATCGCGCACCAGCATCAGGTGTTCATTGTTGCCGTAGCGGGTGATGTGCAACTGCACACGCATGCGGTCATTGATTGGCGAAGGGATTTCCAGCGGTTCGAGGTAGTTTTCTGCCTCGAAGTACTCTTTGAAGAGCGGATGGCGCACCAGATTGGTCACTTGCTGGCCGCCGTCCTGTGGGGTCTTGAAGCCAAGGAGGGTCTCGGCGGCGCGGTTCCACCATTCCAGGTTGCCGTCGCTGTCGAGCATGATCACCGCGTCACGCAGCGCAGCAGTGGACTCCTGCACCCGGTCGATCACTGCCTGCAGGCGGCCCCGTACGCGCTGGTCGCGGCGTTGCAGGTGGTAGATGCTATCGAATACCTCGCCCCACAGGCCGTAGCCATCGGGCGGTGCTTCGTCCGGTTGGTGATTGCGCAGCCAGTCGTGCAAGCGCAGCAGTTGCTTGAGGGTCCAGCCCAGATAGAGCGCCAGGCCAATGGCCAGGCTCCAGCCATAGTAGCCGCTGACCAGCCCGCCGATCAGGCAGACGGTAATCAGCAACAGCAGATGGCGAATCAGGGTTGCATGCCAGTTCTGGTTCAATTGACGATCCTTGTACAACGATGTGCAGCTTGGCGCTCCAGAGCTCGATCAGCTCTTGGTCGAGAAGCGGTAGCCAGTGCCCCGGACGGTTTGTACCAGATTCTCGTAAGCTTCACCCAGCGCCTTGCGCAGGCGACGGATGTGCACGTCGACGGTACGTTCCTCGACGTAGACGTTGCCGCCCCACACCTGGTCCAGCAATTGGCCTCGGGTGTAGGCGCGCTCCTGGTGGGTCATGAAAAACTGCAGCAGGCGGTATTCGGTAGGGCCCATCTCGGCCGGCTTGCCGTCGATGGTCACACGGTGGCTGATCGGGTCAAGCAGCAGGCCGCCGACCTCGATCGGCGCCTCGCTGTCGCTCGGACCCGTGCGGCGCAGCACGGCTTTCAGTCGCGCTACCAGTTCACGCGGCGAGAACGGCTTGGTGATGTAGTCGTCGGCGCCCACTTCCAGGCCCTGGATCTTGTTGTCCTCTTCACCCTTGGCGGTGAGCATGATGATCGGGATATCGCCGGTCAGTTCGTCGCGCTTCAGGCGGCGGGCCAGCTCGATGCCGGAGGTGCCCGGCAGCATCCAGTCGAGCAGGATCAGGTCCGGTTTGCGGTCGACGATGATCGCGTGGGCCTGTTGGGAGTTTTCCGCTTCCAGGCAGTCATAGCCGGCCATTTCCAGGGCAACGGCGATCATCTCGCGAATGGGTGCTTCGTCGTCGACGATCAGAATGTTCCTGCCTACCATGCTCAAAACCTCTCCTGGATTCGGTGTCTTGGCCCGCATTAGATAACGGAATTATTGCAGCTGTGTGACAGGGTGTTGGCCGTTCTGGCGACATTCCATGACTGAACTAGGCTACAGAGGGCCGCTTTAATGGCAACCCGAACCCATTTCCCCCGAAACAATGGTGAATCCAATGACACGACATACGCTGAGCTGGATGGCCCTTTTCACTGCGTTGGCGCTCCCGGGGGTGGCGTTGGCCCACCATGCCATGGAGAAGGATGGCAAGTGGGTCGATGATGCCGGCATGACCCTGTACACCTTTGACAAGGATGCGGGTGGCAAGTCGATGTGCAATGGCGAGTGCGCCAAGAACTGGCCACCGTTGATGGTCAAGAAAGAAGACGAAGCACCGAAGGATAAATGGACCCATGTAGAGCGTGACGACGGGTCGATGCAGTGGGCTTACGACGGCAAGCCGCTGTATACCTTCATCAAGGACAAGAAGGCCGGTGACATGACCGGTGACGGCATGAAAGACGTCTGGCACGTTGCCAAGCCTTGAGACAGCCGGGGCCGCTGTGCGGCCCATCGCGACACAAGGCCGCTCCTACATGGTTCGACGTACGCCGATCAATGTGTGCGGCCTTGTGTCGCGATGGGCTGCGCAGCAGCCCCAAACTACTCAGCGCAACGCGTAATCCAGCACCACCCCGATAAACACCAGCATCCCCGCCCAGTGGTTGTGCAGAAACGCCTTGAAGCACGATTCCCGGTCCAGCTTGCGTGTTGACCAGTATTCCCAGGCAAAGCACGCCGCCGCCCCCAGCAACCCAAGGTGGAACCAGCCACCCAGGTCGAAGCGGCTACCGGCCAGCAACAGGCAGCCCAGCGACAGCAACTGCAGGGTCAGGATGATGCTGCGATCAGCGTCGCCGAACAGGATCGCAGTGGATTTCACACCAATTTTCAGGTCGTCATCGCGGTCGACCATGGCGTAATAGGTGTCATAACCCACCGTCCACAGCAGGTTGGCGATATACAGCAGCCAGGCGCCGGCCGGCAATTCACCGCCAGCGGCTGTGAAAGCCATGGGAATGCCCCACGAATACGCCGCCCCCAGCACCACCTGCGGGTAGTAGGTGTAGCGCTTCATGAACGGGTAGCAGAACGCCAAGGCCACCGCCCCGAACGACAGCCAGACGGTGCGGCTGTTGGTGCACAGCACCAGCAGGAAACTTACCCCGACCAGAATCGCGAACAGTGTCAGCGCCTCGCGTGGCCGCACCCGGCCACTGGCCAGGGGGCGGTCGGCGGTCCGCTTGACGTGGCCGTCAACCTTGCGGTCGGCAAAGTCGTTGATGCAGCAGCCGGCGGCGCGCATCAGCACCACACCAAGGCCGAAGATGAGCACATTGGCCAGGGTGGGTGACCCATTGCCGGCAATCCACACTGCCGACAGGGTCGGCCACAACAGCAGGTAGATGCCTATCGGCCGGTCCATACGGCTGAGCTGGACGAAGTCCCAGGCCCGTGGGTGCAGGCGGTTGAGCGACTTGAGCAGTTGCAGGTACATCAGCGGTTTTCCTCCTTGGCCGCTTGCCACAATGCCGGCAGAAACACTTCTGCCACCAGCAGGTCCAGACCGTTGCGCTCGAAGCGCGAGCGGCGGCCCCAAAGCGCCGCATGTGCAGCTT
This sequence comes from Pseudomonas sp. JY-Q, assembly GCF_001655295.1. NCBI lineage: Bacteria > Pseudomonadati > Pseudomonadota > Gammaproteobacteria > Pseudomonadales > Pseudomonadaceae > Pseudomonas > Pseudomonas sp. JY-Q. Next base: position 89,831 of record NZ_CP011525.1, read on the forward strand.
CGGACGGCAGCCATGCCTGTGGGTAAGTACACACTTCGAGCGGATGACGGATGAACGCCTGGTCGCAGAACAGCAGCTCGCCCAGCGAGCGGCTGCCCAAGGATTCCAGGTCCAGGCCACCACGTTCCAGTGCGCTACGGCTGGCCACGCTGCGGGCGAACACCCAAGGTTGGCCATGGCCGCGCAGGTACACTTCGCGCACCCAGCCTTCGGCGCCAGCAGCGATGCCCAGCGCTTGGCATTCGTCATCGCGCAGCAGCTGCCAGCCCTCGAACAGCGGGGTGACGGAAAAGTGATCGATGGACAGACGGGTCAGGCGGCGGGTCAGCGAGCCCTCGTCGAACAGCCAGTCAAGGGTGGGCTGGTCGATGTCGGTCGCCAGCTGTGAATACGGCAGCCACGCGACAGCGGCTGCTTGCGGGGATTCGTACGACACGTCGGTATGCTTTGTTACAGCCAGAGAGGCGGCGAGCTTAGCATGATTGCCCCAACTGCTTGCATACTGCCGGCAGGGCCGCTACAAAGCCCCCACGCATTGCGCGCTGGCCCCATTCGCGGGCAAGCCCGCCCGGCCTGCGCGGTCACTGTAGGCGCGGGCTTGCCCGCCAAGAGGCCATCAGCCGCAACACAAGCCCCAGCCTGAACCGAGGAAATAGACCTGATGAAAAAGTGGCAATGTATTGTCTGTGGCCTGATCTACGACGAAGCCGAAGGCTGGCCCGACGACGGCATCGCCCCCGGCACCCGTTGGGAGGATGTGCCTGAGGATTGGCTGTGCCCCGACTGTGGCGTCGGCAAAAGCGACTTTGAAATGATCTCCATCGGTTAATCGAGGAAAGCACGACATGACGTCCCCTGTGGTAATCATCGGTACCGGCCTTGCGGGCTACAACCTGGCCCGTGAATTTCGCAAGCTCGATACGCAGACGCCGCTGTTGCTGATCACCGCCGACGATGGTCGTTCGTACTCCAAGCCGATGCTGTCCATGGGCTTTGCCAAGCAGAAGGACGCCGACGGCCTGTGCATGGCTGAGGCGGGTGCCATGGCCGAGCAATTGAACGCCGAGGTCCGCACCCATACCCGCATCAGCGGCATCGACCCGGGCCACAAGCGGCTGTGGATCGGCGAAGAAGCCGTGGAATACCGCGATCTGGTGCTGGCCTGGGGGGCGCAGACCGTGCAAGTGCCGATCGAGGGTGATGGCGGCCATCTGGTATTCCCGATCAACGATCTGGAGGACTACGCGCGCTTCCGTGCTGCCGCCGCGGGCAAGCAGCGTGTCCTGATCCTCGGCGCCGGCCTGATCGGCTGCGAATTCGCAAACGACATGAGCCTGGGTGGTTTCAAGGTCGACGTTGTGGCGCCGTGTGAACAGGTCATGCCGACCCTGCTGCACCCGGCCGCTGCGGCGGCTGTACAGGGTGGGCTGGAGGGGCTGGGAGTACGCTTTCACTTGGGGCCGGTGCTGACCCGCCTGCAGCAGGTGACCCAAGGCCTGGAGGCGCACCTGTCGGATGGCAGCGTGATTGCCTGCGACCTGGTGGTTTCGGCCATCGGCCTGCGCCCACGTACCGACCTGGCTGCCGCAGCTGGGCTGCAGACCAATCGAGGTGTAAGCGTAGACCGCGAGCTACGTACATCACACGCCAACATCTTCGCCCTTGGCGACTGTGCCGAAGTCGATGGCATCAACCTGCTGTACGTGATGCCGCTGATGAGCTGTGCCCGGGCGCTGGCGCAAACCCTGGCCGGCAAGCCGACGGCAGTTTCCTACGGGCCGATGCCTATCACCGTTAAAACCCCGGCCTGTCCGCTGGTCGTCTCGCCAGCGCCACAGGGTTGCGAAGGCACCTGGCAGGTAGAGGGGCAGGGCAGTGACCTCAAGGTGCTCTGCCTTGATGCCGACGGCAAGTTGCTGGGCTACGCCCTGACCGGAGCGGCGGTGATGGAGAAGCTGGCGCTGAATCGTCAGTTACCAGCGGTTATGGCGTAAATAGCGGCTGTTCTGTCGGATTTATCCTGTTGTTGCCTGCACAATGGCCGCCCAGATACTGGCGCGGCCCCTGAGCTCGTGCCATTCTCACTCCCGTCTGCCGCAGATTAGAGCCTGCGGTGCCTTGAGCGCTGCTCCCAGAGGCAGCACGGCATAACAACAAGAATTCCGTCAAAGAGGCTTCACTATGCGCAAACCAGAACTCGCCGCCGTCATCGCCGATAAGGCTGGGCGGCGGCAAAAACTGAGTGCAACACCTGACCTTTCCGGTACGGTGCTGCCCCTATGTCTTATACCGAACTCAGCGTTGAAGAGCGCGCCACCATTCAAATCGGTCGTACCCAAGGCTTCAGCCTGCGCAGGATTGCCTGCTTGATCAACCGATCCCCTTCGACCATCAGCCGTGAGCTGCGCCGTAACCGAGGTGCTTGCGGTGGCTACTCGGCCCGTCTGGCTCAGCAGCAAATGCAGGCCCGCCGCCAGGTTTGTCGACCGATGCGAAAACTGTTGCCGGGTAGCGAGCGCTTCGAACTGGTGACCCATATGCTGCGTGAGCGTTTGTCTCCCGAGCAGATTGCCGGCAAGCTGCGCAGCATGAACATACCCAACCTGCGAGATGCCTACGTCTGTCGCGAGACGATCTACAACGCGATCTATGCCCTGCCAGTGGGTGAGCTGCGTAAGGAGCTGATCATCTGTCTGCGCCAAGGCAAGACGACGCGCCGGCCGCGCTCTGGTGGCGTGGATCGGCGCGGCCAGATCCCCGAGATGGTCAGTATTCATGTGCGCCCGCCGGAGATTGAAGACAGGCTGATGCCGGGGCATTGGGAAGGCGACCTCATCAAGGGTAAGGCCAACGCCTCGTCCGTCGGTACGCTGGTGGAACGCACCAGTGGCTACCTGATGTTGGTGAAGATGAACGACGCAACGGCGACTTCGGCGCTGGAAGGCTTCAGCGCCGCGCTCAATAGCATGCCGCTGGAGATGCGCAAGAGCATGACTTACGACCAGGGCCGGGAGATGGCGCGACACGCCGAGATCACCCAAAGAACCGGCGTGGCGATCTACTTCTGCGACCCGCACAGCCCCTGGCAGCGCGGCAGCAACGAAAACATCAACGGCCTGATTCGCCAGTACTTGCCCAAGGGCACAGACCTGTCGGTACATAGCCAGGAGGAGCTGGACGCCATTGCGCTGCAACTGAACATGCGACCGCGCAAGCGCTTCGACTTCAAATGCCCCATCGAGGTGATGGGAGAGGTCATGCAAAATGCCATGGCAATGCGGCATGATGCTCCGGTTTCAATTCAATAACCGTGTTGCACTCAGCTCCTGCAACCGCCCTGATCTGACCAAGGAAAAGGCCAATCAGGTTTTGAACGCGATTCTCGACAGCATTACCGGTGCCCTGGACAAGGACACCGTGACCTTGGTCGGTTTCGGCACCTTCGAAAAACGTCATCGCGGCGCGCGTACCGGCAAGAACCCGCAAACTGGGGAACCGGTCAAGATCAAGGCCAGCAATACCGTGGCCTTCAAGCCTGGCAAGAACCTGCGCGACAGCGTTAACGCCCCCGCCAAACCAGCCAAGAAAGGCAAGTGATCGCTCCCTGACAACCCCAGTGTCGGCCAAGCGGGCGCCCCAAGGCGCCCGTTGTGCTTTCTGCAGGCAAAATGTTTCGAACTTGCATAAATAGTTCTGGAAAAGGATAAACTGCGCGCCTTAGTCACTTTTCATTCGAGGCGCGTTGATGAAGTTCCGCTTTCTTCTCTGGGCCATGGGGCTGTTGATGGCCAGGGCCAGCCGTAATAACCCCGCATTCCAGCAGCAGCTCAAGGGCAAGGACTTGGTGTTCCAGATGCAGACCCTGGACGGCAAGGTCGCCCGACACTTCATCGTCCACAACGAACGCATCAGCAGCAAGGGCGGCGCGCACCCACAGCCGGCGTTCGCCATTGCCTTCAGGGACGCCGCTTATGGCTTCGCCACCATGCAGGCGGGTAACAAGCAGCTGGCGTTCATGCAGGGGATTCAGGAAAAGCACATCCAGATCAAGGGCAATCCGGCGCTGGTGATGTGGTTCCAAGGGTTGATGAAATACCTGAAACCTAAGAAGAAAGGCTGAAACCCGACGGGGATGCTGACGCTTCACCTGTGGGAGCGGGCGTGCCCGCTCCCACAGGCTATGTGCTAATGCTTAATGCGGTGTGTGGAACTGCGAAGCCAGCTCACGCAACAGGTTCTCGGCTTCGAGCACCTTGTTCACCACATCCTCAGCCTTGTCCCGGGTAATGCTCAGGCGTTCCAACAGCTCGTCAGGAATCTCTTCCTGCGGCCCTGAGCCTATACCTCGCGAGCGCAGCAGGCGGGTGGCCAGGCACACCAAGTTGGGGAACGCGAAATATTCGCCGTCGTAGGCTGGATCGTGCTGAAAGCGCAAGGCAGTCGACAGCTCTTCTGGCATGTCCCACAGCTTCATCAGCCAGGCACCGATCTGTTCGCGGCTGATGCCCAGCAAGTGTTGTTCCACATAGGTGTGGTTCAAATGCGGGTTGACCTCAAGGTGGCGGCAAATCAGCGAAAAATGCGGTGGGAACACGTGCGCCAGCAGCAGGTAGCCAAAGTTGTGCAGTAGCCCGGCTAGGTAAGTCAGCCCGGCCTCGGGGCGTTCTGCGCGCGGCATGGCGCGGGTCAGGCCTTCGATGATCGCGGCGGTGTAGATCGATTGTTGCCAGTAGGGCGTGGCCTGCTGCGGGTGGTCTTTGGGCAGGCTCAAGGTCTTGCCCAGCGCCAGGCCCAAGGCCAGGTTGATCACCAGGTCGAAACCCAGCACACGCACGATGGCGTCTTCTACCGAGCGGATCTTGCCCGGTGATCCATAGTAGGGCGATGCAGCCCAGCTCACCACCTGTGCCGCCAGCGCCGGGTCGGTTTCGACTACGCCGGTGATGTCGTCGATGCTGGCGTTGGGATCTACCCGCAGCTTGATGATCTTCTGCGCGGTGTCGGCGAGCGGTGGAATTTCGATGGTTTCTTCCAGGCGTTTCTGAATGCGTCGGGCAGTGAAGGCCTGGACCGCATCGGTGATTTCCCGGGTGTCGTCATCGGGGCGGTCGAGATTGGGGCTGATCGCTTCGACTTGCTGGCCAAAGCTGCTGGCGCTGGCCTTGGCCAGCATGCGCTTGAAGTGTGCGCGTTCGATTTCCAGCAACAGGCCGGCTTCGCCTGACTGGATAAAGACAGTTTCGGCGTCGAGCAGGCTCTTTTCGTACTGACATGGCGAGCTGGTCAGCGCCGGGATGCCCGGCAGGGCCTTGAGGTGGTGCTTGTCGAGCATCTGCTTCAGGCGCGGCACCGACACCGCGGTCAGCTTGCGCCCGGTCAGCTCGGCCAGGCGGTTGAGGTCCAGCAGGTGGCTCTGCGGGAACAGCACCATGAGGGCGCCGACCTCGTCGTCGAGAAGGACAGCCTGCACCCGCGAAGCCGCAGGCAGGTGCGAGTGTTCGACCACCTGGCGGTAGGGCACGCCGAGCTTGTCGAGCAGCAGCCTGATGACGGAGGGGGCGTGTGGGGTTGCGGTGTCCAGGGCAACTTCAGTCATGGTCCGTATCCACTGTTTCTTTTAAACGCGAAGTATAACCAGCCTGCGAGCAAATCTGGATCCATTCTGGGACTGGCGTCACACTTGGCCATATTGTTGGCCGTGGCGCAGCCAGCGGTCCAGCAGCGGGCTGACGTGTTCCGGCCAGCGTGATACCAAGGCCTGGGCCGCGTCGCGCACGGCCGGCAGCAGGTCGGCGTCGCGCATCAGGTCGGCGACCTTGAACTGCAGCAGACCGGTCTGGCGGGTGCCGAGCATCTCACCCGGGCCCCGCAGTTCAAGGTCTTTTTCGGCGATGATGAAGCCGTCGTTGGTCTCGCGCATGATCCCCAAGCGCTCGCGGCCGATCTGCGACAGCGGCGGGTGGTACAGCAGCACGCAATGGCTCACGGCACTGCCTCGGCCTACCCGGCCGCGCAGCTGGTGCAACTGTGCAAGGCCCAGGCGCTCGGGGTTCTCGATGATCATCAGGCTGGCGTTGGGCACGTCCACGCCCACCTCGATGACCGTGGTCGCGACCAGAAGCTGCAGGTTGCCAGCCTTGAACTCGGCCATGATCTCGGCTTTTTCCGCCGGTTTCATGCGCCCGTGGATCAACCCCACCCTCAGCTCGCCTAGCGCGCTGCCAAGCTCCTCGTAGGTGCTTTCGGCGGCCTGGCAGGTGAGTTCTTCGGACTCTTCGATCAGCGTGCATACCCAATAGGCCTGGCGCCCCTCGGCGCAGGCGGCGCGTACCCGCTCGACCACTTCGAAGCGGCGGCTGTCGGCCACCAGCACGGTGTTCACCGGCGTACGGCCTGGCGGCAATTCGTCGAGCACCGAGGTGTCCAGGTCGGCGTAGGCGCTCATGGCCAGCGTGCGCGGAATAGGTGTGGCGGTCATGATCAACTGGTGCGGGCACAGTTCGCCGGCCACGCCCTTCTTGCGCAGGGCCAGGCGCTGCTGCACGCCGAACCGGTGCTGTTCGTCGATGATCGCAAGGGCCAGGTGCTTGAACCTTACCTCTTCCTGGAACAGCGCGTGGGTGCCGACCACCATGGGTGCACCGTTGGCGATCTGCTCCAGGGAAGCAGCCCGGGCCTTGCCCTTGAGTTTGCCGGCTAGCCAGGCGACTTCGATGCCCAGCGGTTCCAGCCAGCGCTTGAAGGTAATGTAGTGCTGCTCGGCGAGGATCTCGGTGGGTGCCATCAATGCCACCTGGTAGCCAGCCTCCAGCGCCTGCAGCGCCGCCAGTGCAGCGACCACGGTCTTGCCGGCACCCACGTCGCCCTGCACCAGGCGCATCATCGGTTCGTGTTGGCTAAGGTCGTAGGCAATTTCGTTGGCTACCCGCTGCTGCGCGCCGGTCGGCTGGAAGCCCAGGTTAGCCAGGTATTGCGCCTGCAGGCGCGTGGCCTTGGGCAGTACCGGCGCACGCAGGCTGCGCAGGCTTTCGCGCAGGCGTTGCTGCGACAGCTGATGGGTCAGCAACTCTTCGAAGGCCAGGCGGTGTTGAGCCCAGTGCTGGCCTTCGGCGAGCTCGTCGAGGTCAGCGTCGGCCGGCGGGTTGTGCAGGTAGCGGATGGCTTCGTCCAAGGGTGCCAGCTGGTAGTCCCGGGCAAGTTCGTCAGGCAGCCAGTCGGGCAGGCTACGCGGGCCAAGCAGCGCAAGGCTCTGCTGGCACAACAGGCGCAGGCGTTGCTGGGTAAGGCCTTCGGTGGACGGGTAGATCGGCGTCAGGGTCTGCTCCACCGGTGGTGGTGGCTCGTTGCCGTTCAGCGCACGGTACTCCGGGTGGTAGATTTCCAAGCCCGAAGCGCCGGGGCGGGCTTCTCCGTAGCAGCGCAGGTGGGTGCCCCGCTTCAGGCCCTCCTTCTGCGCGTTGCTGAAGTGGTAGAAGCGCAATGTCAGCACACCGCTCCCGTCGCCCAGGCGCACCACCAGGCTGCGGCGCTTGCCCATGGTCACATCGGCACCACTGACCACGCCCTCGATAACCGCGTCCTGGCCGGGACGCAGTTGGCCGATTGGCACCACGCGCGTACGGTCCTGGTAGCGCAGGGGCAGGTGGAACAACACGTCCTGCAGGTTTTCCAGGCCGACCTTGGCAAGTTTCTCCGCCATAGCCTCGCCCACGCCTTTCAGTACTGTGACCGGGACCTTCGACAGCTCACTCATGACTCAGGCCGGTTGTTCCGCAGGGTTTTTGGCGACCGAGCACAGGCGGATCGAATCGGCGAGGATCTCGATGGCCTTTGGCCGCGGGAAGCTGGCGCGCCAGGCGATGGCGACCGTGCGGAACGGTGCCGGTGCCGTCAGCGGGCGCACTTCGATGACGCCGGGGGCATAGTGATGGCTGTGCACTGCCGACAGCGGCAAGATCGATACGCCAAGGCCGGAAGCCACCATGTGACGGATGGTTTCCAGCGAGCTGGACTCAACCGTGGTGTGCCGTGAGCCTTCACCCCCCTTGTTCAGGGTAGGGCAGGCTTCCAGTACCTGGTCACGGAAGCAGTGGCCCTCACCAAGCAGCAGCAGGCTCTTGTCGTTGAGCATGGCGGTGTCGATGGTCTTCTTCGCCGTCCATGGGTGGTCGGCAGGCATCAGGGCGCAGAACGGTTCGTCGTATAGCGGTAGCGTCAGCACGTCGGCTTCGTTGAACGGCAGGGCGATGATCACCGCGTCCAGTTCGCCGTTGCGCAGCTTTTCGCGCAGTACGTGGGTGAAGTTTTCTTCGATGTACAGCGGCATTTGCGGCGCTACGCGGTGCAGCTGCGGGATCAGGTGCGGGAACAGGTAGGGGCCGACGGTGTAGATAGCGCCGACCTTGAGCGGAGCGGTCAGCTGATTTTTGCCGGCCTGGGCCAGCTCGCGAATGCCTTGGGCCTGCTCCAGTACCTTCTGCGCTTGGGCGACGATGTTTTCGCCGACCGGGGTCAGACGTACTGCGCTTTTGCTGCGCTCGAAGATCAGAACGCCAAGCTCGTCCTCGAGCTTCTTCACACCGACCGACAGGGTGGGTTGGCTCACGTGACAGCGCTCGGCGGCATGGCCGAAGTGCTGTTCCTGGGCGAGTGTGACGATGTAGCGTAATTCTGTGAGGGTCATAACGTGCGTCCATGAAGTTGCGAGCCCAGCATAGCGGCTGCAATTGATAGACGCACGTTATCAGACTTGCCGAATTGTGACAGAAACAAAAGTCTTAGCGGCGGTCCAGTGAGTAGACGAACGGTGCCACGACTTCAATCGTGCCATTGTTCAGCAACTCGGGTGGCGGCTTGGGTACCGTGCCGGCCCGACGGATCATTTCCAGGGTCGCCCGGTCCAGTGCGGCACTGCCCGAGCCACCGGCCATGGAGTACGACACGACCTTGCCTTCGGCGTCGACCACGAAGCGCAGGCGGTTCATGCCTTGCAGGCCACGACGGCGCGCGTCTTCCGGGTAACGCTTGTACTTGGCAAGGTGGCGCAGCAGGTCGCTCTGCCAGGTTGGCAGGGCGTTGCTGTTGGACGCAATGCTCGGTGCCGGTGCCGCGGACTTCTGCGGTGGCGTGTTGCTGGGCGGTGCGTCCACCGTTTGCTCGGTGGGTGGTGCTTCCTTCGGCGGCTCAGGCTTTTTCTCGGGCTTGGGCGGCTGCGGCTTGGCCTTTGGCTTGGGCGGCTTGGGGATGGCGATCTTGGGTTTGGGCGCTTCTGCCAGCTTCGGCAACGGTGGTTCCTCGACCGGTGCCGGTGGCTGCGGAGCTGCCTTTGGGGGTGGTGGTGGCGCAGGCTCCGGCAACGGTGCCAGTTCGACCATCATCGCTGCCGGGGGCAGTTCGATGGCCTGTGGTACCGACCAGTTGAGCGTCAGCAGCACGGCGACCACGTGCACACCCAGCACGATCGCCAGGCTGCCACCGTAGCGCGCCATGTTAGAGCGCGTTTTCATCATTTCTTGGCTGCCGTCTCGAGACCTACCAGACCGACTTTCAGGTAGCCGGCCGCGCGCATGTTGTTCATCACCTCCATCAGGTCGCCGTAATCCACGCCTTTGTCAGCCTGGAAGAAGATGGTGGTTTCCTTGTCACCCTTGGTCTTGGCGTCGAGCATCGGGCCAAGCTGGTCGGGTGCAGCAACCTGATCGTCGCCGACATACAGCTTCTGGTCGGCCTTGACGCTGACGAACACCGGTTTCTCTGGCCTTGGCGCCGGTTTGGCGGTTGAGGCCGGCAGGTCGACCTTGATGTCGACCGTGGCCAAGGGGGCGGCGACCATGAAGATGATCAGCAGCACCAGCATCACGTCGATGAACGGCGTAACGTTGATTTCGTGGTTTTCGGCGAGGTCGTCGCCACCTTCGTTGAGATGCAGGCCCATGGCTTACCCCACTTTCACCATGTGCGGGGCGGCGCGCTCGCTACCCTGGTGGTCCAGATCACGGCTGACCAGCAGCAGTACCTGAGCGGAGGCATCGGACACCTGCGCCTTGTAACCGGCAATGGAGCGGGCGAAGACGTTGTAGATGACCACGGCCGGGATTGCCGCGACCAGGCCCAGAGCCGTGGCCAGCAGCGCTTCGGCGATACCTGGGGCAACGACGGCCAGGTTGGTGGTCTGGGTCTTGGCGATGCCGATGAAGCTGTTCATGATGCCCCATACGGTACCGAACAGGCCAACGAACGGTGCGGTGGAGCCGATGGTTGCGAGGACGCCGGTGCCGTTGCTCATGGTACGGCCGCTGGCATGCACCAGGCGCTCCAGACGGAAGCTGACGCGCTCCTTGATGCCTTCTTTTTCGCGGGCGTTAGTCGAAAGGCGCATCTCTTCGAGGGCATCGTGGACCAGGGTATGGGCCAGGGTGCCTTCCTTGTTGGAGACTTCGCTGGCTTCCTTCAGGGTGGTGGACTTCTTCAACTGGGCGATTTCACCCCGCAGGCGGCGCTTGGCGCCCATCAGCTCGAAGCCTTTGGCAATCCAGATGGTCCAGGTGATGATGGAGGCGATGGCCAGGCCGATCATGACGATCTTCACCACGATGTCGGCGTTCTTGTACATGCCCCATGGGGACAGGTCATGGGCCATGCCCAGCGAGGTGTCTTCGACCAGGGCTTGAACGCTTGGGTCTGCATCTGCCGGGTTGGTGGCAGTGGCACCAGGCGCCGGCGCATCGACCGGGGCAGCAGCGGGTGCGGCCGGGGCAGTAGCAGCCGCAGGTGTGGCTGCGTTGGTGGTTGGCTCATCGGCCATGGCCACCGGGGCCAGCACCAGGCTGAGTGTCAGCGCGGCGATGGCGCGCCAGGCGCGCGACGGGGTTGGCGAAGCGGAAGGTTGAGTACGTGTCATGCTGGCCGGACCTGATGAAGAAAAAGTGAACGTTCTCCAAGGCCTCGATGTAGGCCGAGAACAATTTGGCGGCCATTATTGCAAGTAATTCTTGTTAACAAAAGTAATATTGTAGCTTTTTTCGCCTATGGTCTAGCCGCCCATCGTGTAGCGTGGCCAGGCTGATCAATTGGTCTAGGGAGTTTAGAGATGTCAGACCTTTCCGTGATGGTGGTGGGTTGTGGTGATGTGGGTGGGCGTCTGGCCAAGCAGATGTTGGCTAAAGGCTGGCAGGTGAGCGGCCTGCGCCGTTCTGTTGGTCAGCTGCCCGCAGGGGTTCAGCCGGTTGCCGCAGATTTGGCCGAACCGTCGATACCGCAGGCCTGGCCACAGGGCCCGCTGGACTACCTGGTGTACTGCGTGGCGGCCAGCCAGCACGATGAGGCGGGTTACCAAGCAGCCTATGTCGATGGTTTGCGCCATGTGTTGGCCTGGTTGGCCGAGCGTGGCCAGCGCCCGCGTCGCCTGCTGTTCATCTCAAGCAGCAGTGTGTATGCGCAGAAAGGCGGCGAGTGGATAGAGGAGGGCGCTGCCACCGAGCCTGAGGGCTATTCCGGGCGTGTGATGCTGGAGGCTGAACGGTTGGCATTGGCCAGCGGCATCCCGGCGAGCGTGGTCCGCCTGACCGGTATCTATGGCCCAGGGCGTGAGTGGTTGCTGAGCCAGGTGCGTCAGGGTTACCGCGTTGCCGAGGAGCCGCCGCTGTATGGCAACCGCATTCATGCCGAAGATGCCGCCAGCCTGCTGGCGTTTCTGCTGCAGGCCGATGCTGATGGCAAGGCTCTGGACGACTGCTACATTGGCGTTGATGACGACCCGGCGCCACTGGCCGATGTGGTGGCCTGGCTACGGGCGTACATGGGGGTTACCGAATGGTCCGATGAGCAGCGGGTGCGGCGTACTGGCAGCAAGCGCTGCAGCAATGCGCGGGCGCGGGCGCTGGGCTGGGCGCCTGAGTATCCGAGCTACAAGGAAGGCTACGCCGCGATCCTGGCAGGAAAAGCCTAGCTGGCAAGTGGCGCGATGCCTTGTGGGAGCAACTGTCTTGCTCAATTTCTAAAAGCTGGCGCGATCCCTGTGGGGGCGGGCTTGCCCGCGAACACGGGCGAAGCCCGTGCCATCCACCGCGGTGTCTTCTTCGCGGGTAAACCCGCTCCTACAGGGGCCGCGCATCATCTCAGCTGCGCTCCAGCGCCCACTGACGCTTGCCCGCTGCCAGTTCTGGCATTTCATCCGGCTGTGCACGGTTCACTGCCTGGAAAATCTCCAGCTTGTCACCATCGCGCTTGATGATGAACGGTGCACCACGCTGGTTGCGCTCCAGCCACAGGCTGTCATTGTTGCCACCCATGGTCGCGCAATCACCTGCCAGGCACAGGGCGAAGCGGTCCGGCCCCGGTAGGCCGGTGACGTTGCCGGTATCGCTGAAGCGTACACTGGCACCTTTGCCTTGGCCGTCGACGATCTTCCAGTCACCACCCAGGTAGGCCTGGTAAAGCGCTTTCTCGAAGCTGCTGCCCAGTGGTGCATTGGCTGTCGCCGGTGTCTTGGCGCGCACGAAGGTTTGCTTGGCGCCGTTCTGGGCGACGGCCAGCAGCTCGTCGCCATCGAGCGAAAGCTGCTCGGTCTGGCCGCCTTGGAAACGGGCCTGCCATTGCTTTTCATTGGCGCTCAGCTGGCCGTCAGCGGCCTCGAAACCATTGCTATAGCTAGCTTGCTGATTGGCCACGTCGAGCTTCCACTCGAACACTGGGCCGTGCTCATTCAGCGCCTGGCGCAGGCTGCCGGCTTTGACCGCCGCAGTGATGGCTTCCTGGTTGATCCAGATGCCGTTGAAATCTTCGGGTTTGTGGCTGGTGCAGCCGCCCAGTAGCAGGGCTGCCAGCGCAAAGGGCAGTGCTTGACGCATGACGGGGTAACCTTGCAGAGGAAGGAGGGTGACGGGCAGGGCCCGTCACCAGGGCATCATTCGATGACCAGGATGGCGTCCATTTCGACCTGGGAGCCTTTCGGCAGCGCGGCAACGCCGATGGCGGCGCGGGCCGGGTAGGGCTGTTCGAAGTAGCGGCCCATCACCTCGTTTACCTTGGCGAAGTGGCTCAGGTCTGTGAGGAAGATGTTCAGTTTCACGATGTCCTTGAACGAACCGCCAGCAGCTTCAGCCACGGCCTTGAGGTTCTCGAACACCTGCACGGTCTGGGCTTCGAAGCCTTCAACCAGTTCCATGGTCTTCGGGTCCAGAGGGATTTGGCCCGACATGTACACGGTGTTGCCGGCCTTGATCGCCTGCGAGTAGGTGCCGATGGCGGCAGGGGCCTTGTCGCTGTTGATGACGGTTTTGCTCATGATGACTCCTTGCGGTTGGCGGACTACGTACGCATGCGGGTGATGCGGACCACACCGGTCAGGGTACGCAGCTTCTTGATCACACGCGCCAGGTGCACGCGGTCGTGCACGCTGACCACCAGTTGGACCACGCTGATACGGCCGTCGCGTTCGTCCATGCTGATCTTTTCAATGTTGCCGTCGGCGGCGTTGACGCTGCTGGCCAGCAGGGCGATCAGCCCGCGCTGGTGTTCCAGTTCGACACGCAGTTCGACATTGAACTCGCCAGTGATGTCCTTGGCCCAGGAGAGTTGCACGCACTTTTCGGGGTTGTGGCGGATTTCACTGATGTTGCGGCAGTTCTCCAGGTGCACGACCATGCCTTTGCCGGCCGACAGGTGGCCGACAATCGGGTCACCCGGGATCGGCGTGCAGCACTTGGCGTAGCTGAGCACCAGGCCTTCGGTGCCGCGGATCGCCAGCGGGCCTTCTGGCGCCGGCAGCTGTTCGCCTTCGGCCGACAGCAGGCGGCGCGCGACCACGTAGGCCATGCGGTTGCCCAGGCCGATGTCTTCGAGCAGATCTTCTATCAGCTCCAGGCGGTACTCGGCGAGAATAGACTCGATGCGTTCCTGGGGGATTTTCTCCAGGCTGCTGTCGAAGCCAGTGAGCACCTTGTTCAGCAGGCGCTCGCCCAGGCTGATGGATTCGGAACGGCGCTGTTGCTTGAGCGCGTGGCGGATATTCGTGCGTGCCTTGCCTGAGACCACAAAGTTGAGCCAGGCCGGGTTTGGCCGAGCGCCCGGGGCGCTGACGATTTCCACTGTCGAGCCGCTTTGCAGCGGTTCGGACAGCGGCGCCAGGCGGCGGTTGATGCGGCACGCGATGCAACTGTTGCCAACGTCGGTGTGCACCGCGTAGGCGAAGTCGACGGCCGTGGAGCCTTTGGGCAACTCCATGATTCGGCCTTTGGGCGTGAACACGTAGACCTCGTCCGGGAACAGGTCGATCTTCACGCTCTCGATGAATTCCAGGGAGTTGCCGGCACGTTGCTGCAGTTCGAGGATACCCTTGACCCACTGGCGGGCACGCGCGTGGCTGCCCTTGGGCTGCTCGTCGTCGTTTGACTTGTACAGCCAGTGCGCGGCGATGCCGTTGTTGGCCATTTCTTCCATTTCGCGGGTGCGGATCTGGATTTCGATGGGCACGCCGTGCATGCCGAACAGGGTCGTGTGCAACGACTGGTAGCCATTGGCCTTGGGGATCGCGATGTAATCCTTGAAGCGTCCGGGCAGCGGCTTGTACAGGTTGTGCACGGCGCCGAGCACGCGGTAGCAGGTGTCAACCTTGTCGACAATGATGCGGAAGGCATACACGTCCATGATCTCGTTGAAGGCACGGCGCTTGCCGCGCATCTTCTTGTAGATGCCATAGAGGTGTTTCTGCCGACCGCTGACCTCGCCCTCGATGCCGTCGGCGGACAGGCAGTTGGCCAGCGAGTGCTCGATCTTGGCGACGATTTCTTTGCGGTTGCCGCGTGCGCTCTTCACTGCACGATGAATCAGCGACGAGCGCATCGGGTGCATGGCCTTGAAGCCAAGGTCTTCGAACTCCACGCGCACGGTGTGCATCCCCAGGCGGTTGGCGATGGGGGCGTAGATCTCGAGGGTTTCCTTGGCGATGCGCCGGCGTTTTTCGCCAGACAGCACTTCCAGGGTGCGCATGTTGTGCAGGCGGTCGGCCAGCTTGACCAGGATCACGCGGATATCGCGGGCCATGGCCATGGCCATCTTCTGGAAGTTTTCCGCCTGCGCCTCGGCCTTGGTCTCGAAATTCATCTGGGTCAGCTTGCTGACCCCATCGACCAATTCGGCCACGGTCTCGCCAAATTGCTGGCTGAGGGCTTCCTTGGCGATGCCGGTGTCTTCGATCACATCGTGCAGCATGGCCGCCATCAGGCTCTGATGGTCCATGTGCATGTCGGCGAGGATGCTGGCCACGGCCAGCGGGTGGGTCACGTAGGGCTCGCCACTGCGGCGGCGTTGCCCATCGTGAGCCTGTTCGGCGTAGAAATAGGCACGCCGAACCAGGTTGACCTGTTCGGGGCCAAGATAGGTCGACAGCCGTTCGGCCAAGGCTTCTATACCCGGCATGGGTTCACCTCCTGCCGAGGAAGAGGGCCTTGCGCCGTACGACGTCGACCTGGCATCAATCAGACAGCCTCGTTGTTCTCGTCCTCGAACGCGGCGAACACCGGATCCTCGGTGACGATCTCTTCAGCGGCGATGAACTCGTTGGTGACGATGCCTTCGGCAATTTCACGCAGGGCAACAACGGTTGGCTTGTCGTTTTCCCACGCAACGCGTGGCTCTTTGCCGCCGGTCGCCAGCTGGCGAGCGCGCTTGGTCGAGAGCATGACCAGCTCAAAGCGGTTATCCACGTGTTCCAGGCAGTCTTCAACAGTTACGCGGGCCATGGTCTTCCTCAGTAGCAATTGCGGTGGGCGTGCAGCCCATTAATGGGCAGGCGGACTCGATAGTATAAAAATTCACCAGCCAATAGGGAAGCGCTGTTTTGCCGGGCGGTACCTGCAAACCCTGCGATGCCTTCTTCGCGGGTGAACCCGCTCCTACAGGGACCGCGTAGCTTGTCGCGGCGGGTTTACCCGCGAAAGAGCCGGAACAGACACCCTCAGTGCATGAGCCTGACGATAACCTCAGAGCATCGCGTCACGCAACCGCGGGGTCAGCTCTTCGAACAAGGTCTGCACCGAGCGCAACGCCCGGCAATCCGGCCGGGTCAGCAACCACAGCTGAGTGTCGCAGCCGGGCAGGGGACCGCTGAGAGCATCCACCCCAGGCAGCGCATGCACCATGTAGTCCGGGAGTGCTGCCACGCCCAGGCCGGCCATTACCAACTGGGCGATGGTCGACATGCTGCTGCACTGGTAGCGCGGGCTCAGGCCCGGGTGTTGTTGGTTGCGCCAGACCACCGTCGGGTGGTCCTGCATCGAGTCGTCTGGTGCGATCCACGGCACGCTGGCGGGGGACTCGCTCAGGCGCTCGCGCCACTGTGGCTGGCCGCAGACTACATAGGAGGTCGAACCCAGGTTGCGGCCAACCAGGTGCTCCGGAGGTGTGTTGGTCAGGCGCAGGGCGATGTCGGCGTCGCGCCGGCTGAGGTTGGCGAAGGTATTGGAGGTGCCCATCTCCAGCGACAAAGCCGGGTAGTTGGACATGAACTCGGCCAGCGCCGGCAGCAACAGGCTGTGCATCACCGCCTCTGTGCAGGTCAGGCGCACCGTGCCGCTGACCACCTGCTCGCCACTGGTCATGGCAATGCGCGCCGCTTCCAGCGCCTGCTCGGCACGTTCGGCCTGCTCGGCCAAGGCCTGTGCAGTGTCAGTCGGCAGATAGCCCTTTCGGCTCTTGACGAACAAAGCAGTGCCCAGCGCTGACTCCAATCGGCGGATCGAGCGGAATACGGTCGAAACGTCGACTTTGAGCAGTTCGGCGGCTTTGGCCAGCGAGCGGCCACGTTCCAGTGCCAGGACCAGAGAGAGGTCTGCGTGGGTTATCTGATATTGCATTGATGCACGCTCTGCTTGCCAAATTGCCAATGTCTGTTGCGTCTGGGCCATTTTATAGTGAAACGGCCCCCCGGAATCAATGCGCCCGGTCGGGTAACCAGTCCCCACGATGGGAAAGTGAAAAGAACAACAGCTGCAACCATCGTCGCCCGTGAGGCGCCAGCCGTATCCCCACATCGCCGCAGCACATCAAAGGATGTACACCATGACGTCGGTAACCCCGTGCGCCAGTTCTTCCAGCGAGATGAATGACTTCCTCCAGGCCCATCCGGACACGCAGTACGTAGACCTGCTGATCTCCGACATGAATGGCGTGGTACGTGGCAAGCGCATCGAGCGGGCCAGCCTGCACAAGGTGTACGAGAAGGGCATCAACCTGCCCGCATCGCTGTTCGCCCTTGATATCAACGGTTCCACTGTCGAAAGCACCGGCCTTGGCCTGGACATCGGCGACGCCGACCGTATCTGTTTCCCGATCCCCGGCACGTTGTCGGACGAGCCGTGGCAGAAGCGCCCCACCGCCCAGCTGCTGATGACCATGCACGAGCTGGATGGCCAGCCGTTCTTCGCCGACCCGCGTGAAGTGCTGCGCCAGGTGGTGAGCAAGTTCGACGACCTGGGCCTGGATATTTGCGCCGCGTTCGAGCTGGAGTTCTACCTGATCGACCAGGACAACCTCAACGGCCGCCCGCAGCCGCCGCGCTCGCCGATCTCCGGCAAGCGCCCGCAGTCGACCCAGGTGTACCTGATCGACGACCTCGACGAGTACGCCGACTGCTTGCAGGACATGCTCGAAGCAGCCAAGGAACAGGGCCTGCCTGCCGACGCCATCGTCAAGGAAAGCGCCCCAGCGCAGTTCGAGGTCAACTTGCACCACGTGGCGGATCCGCTGAAGGCCTGCGACTATGCGATCCTGCTCAAGCGCCTGATCAAGAACGTCGCCTACGACCATGAAATGGACACCACCTTCATGGCCAAGCCCTACCCGGGCCAGGCAGGCAACGGCCTGCATGTGCACATTTCATTGCTGGACAAGAAAACCGGCAAGAACATCTTCGCCAGTGACGATCCGCTGCAAAGCGATACGCTGCGCCACGCCATTGGTGGCGTGCTGGAAACCATGCCGGCGTCGATGGCCTTCCTGTGCCCCAACATCAACTCCTACCGCCGCTTCGGTGCGCAGTTCTACGTGCCCAATGCGCCGAGCTGGGGCCTGGACAACCGCACCGTGGCCGTACGCGTGCCCACCGACAGCAGCGACAATGTGCGCCTTGAGCACCGTGTAGCCGGCGCCGATGCCAACCCGTACCTGATGCTCGCGGCGATCCTTGCCGGCGTTCACCATGGCCTGACCAACAAGGTCGAGCCCGAGGCGCCGATCGAAGGCAACTCCTACGAGCAGCTGGAGCAAAGCCTGCCGAACAACCTGCGCGATGCCCTGCGCGCGCTGGATGACAGCGAAGTCCTCAACCAATACATCAGCCCGGACTACATCGATATCTTCGTGGCCTGCAAGGAAAGCGAACTGGCCGAGTTCGAAGTGTCGATTTCCGACCTCGAGTACAACTGGTACCTGCACACGGTGTAAGCCCATGAGCGCAAATGCGGTCCCTTTGATCGGTGTCAGCGCCTGCCGTCAGCAGGTAGGGAAGAACTCCTCGCATACGGTCGGCGACAAGTATGTCGAGGCGGCCGGCTTTGCCGGCTTGCCACTGATCTTGCCGGCCCGTGATGGCGGCAGCGACACGCAAGCGCTGCTGGCCCGCCTGCACGGCATTGTTTTTACCGGCTCGCCTTCAAATATCGAGCCGCATCATTACAATGGCGCCCCCAGTGTGGCGGGTACCCGGCATGATTTGGCGCGTGATCGCCTGACCCTGCCGCTGCTGCAGGCAGCCATTGCCGTCGGTGTGCCCGTATTCTGCATCTGCCGAGGCTATCAGGAGCTGAATGTGGCCCTTGGCGGCAGCCTGCACCAGCGTGTGCAGGAACTGCCTGGCTACCTTGACCACCGCGAACCTGAGGACGCCCCCCTGGAGGTGCAATACGGCCCTCGCCACTCGGTCAGCATCGAGCCTGGCGGGTTGTTCGAGCGCCTGGGGCTGGTGGCGCAGTTCGAGGTCAATTCGCTGCACAGCCAGGGCATCGACCGTCTGGCCCCGGGCCTGCGCGTCGAGGCACGGGCCCCGGATGGCCTGATCGAGGCGGTGTCCATGCCTGCGGCGCCGGGCTTTGTGCTCGGGGTGCAGTGGCACCCGGAGTGGCGCTTCAACGAAAACCCGGTTTCGCTGCGTCTGTTTGAGGCGTTTCGCGAGGCCTGCAATGCCTACGCAGCACGGGAGGGCTCACGGCAGGAATGATTCTGGCGTCAGCCGAAGGTCTCGGATGACTCGTCCCCGATAGCAAGCTTTCAATGAGTGAAAGCGAGCCTTGTACCCAAGGCTTGTTAAAACAATTCCAAAATTTACGGCAAATACTCATGAGCAATTACACAGAAGCCGGCCGCCCACCCGATGTGGCGGCCGACGCGGGCAACACTCAGCGCAGCAAAGGCCTGGCCAAGGGCCGCTTGGGCCTGCTGGCCAGCGTGGTGCTGGGCATTTCCACCATCGCCCCGGTCTATACCCTGACCGGGGCCCTTGGCCCGACCGTACGTGAGGTGGGCGCCCACCTGCCGGCCGTGTTCATCGTGGGCTTCCTGCCGATGCTGCTGGTTGCCCTGGGCTATCGCGAGCTGAACTCGGCGGAGCCGGACAGCGGTACTTCGTTTACCTGGTCGGCGCGTGCATTCGGCCCGATGATCGGCTGGATCGGCGGCTGGGGACTGGTGGTTGCCACCACGATCGTGCTGTCGAACCTGGCAGGTGTGGCGGTGGACTTCTTCTACCTGTTCCTTGGCCAGATCACCGGCAAGCATGAGCTGGCAGCGTTGGCCGACAACCTGTTGATCAACATCGTTACCTGTTGCGTGTTCATTGGTTTGGCAGTGTGGATCTGCTGTCGGGGTATCGCCACCACAATGACTGTGCAGTACGGCTTGGTGGCCCTGCAGTTGCTGGTGTTGATCGGCTTTGCTTTCGCCGCTTTCGGCGGCACCACCGCGCCGCCACCGCTGGCGTTCGATTTCGCCTGGTTCAACCCGTTCGGTGTCGAGTCGTTCTCGGCCTTTGCCGCTGGCCTGTCACTGTCGATCTTCATCTTCTGGGGCTGGGACACTTGCCTGACCGTCAGTGAAGAATCGGTGGGCAGCGAAGAGGTGCCGGGCAAGGCCGCTACCTGGACCGTGATGTTGATTCTCGGCCTGTACCTGTTCACTGCCATCGCCACCCTGCAGTTTGCCGGTATCAGTGAAACGGGTCTGGGCCTGAACAACCCGCGCATCCAGGAGAACGTCTTTGCCCACCTGGCCGGCCCGGTCATGGGGCCGCTGGCGATCCTGATGTCCATCGCTGTGCTGGCCAGTACGGCGGCGTCGCTGCAGTCCACCTTCGTGGCGCCGGCGCGCACCCTGTTGGCCATGGGTTATTACGGCGCTGTACCGCAGAAGTTCGCCAGCGTCTGCCCGCGCTCGCAAACGCCGCGCTATGCCACCATCTGCGCCGGCCTGGCCGCAGGCCTGTTCTACGTAACCATGCGTACGCTGAGCGAGAACGTGCTGGCAGATACCATCACGGCATTGGGCATGATGATCTGCTTCTACTATTCGCTGACCGCGTTTGCCTGCGTCTGGTATTTCCGCGGCAGCCTGTTCGACAGCCTGCGCCATTTCATCATGCGCGGCCTGTGCCCGCTGGTGGGTGGGGTGATCTTGTCGGTGATCTTCGTGCGTACCGCCATCGACAGTGCGTCGCCGGACTTCGGCAGCGGCTCGCATGTGGGCGGTCTGGGGCTGGTGTTCGTGATTGCCGCGATCATCTCGGTGCTTGGTATCGGCCTGATGATGCTGTCGCGCATGCGTGCGCCGGCGTACTTCCTCGGGGCTACCCTGCGTCAGCAGGCTACCTTGCCACTGCAGGAATAAACCAATGGGGCCGCTCTGCGGCCCCATCGATCTTTAGCCGATCATTTGCTTCAGCAGCGCCGCATGACGCTGCTGCTGCTTCTTCAACAGCAGCCGATTCGAGCGGAACACCGCTTTCAAGTCTGCCAGCGCCGCGTCGAAATCATCATTGATGATCACGTAGTCATACTCGTCGTAGTGCACCATCTCGCTGACCGCTTCCTTCATGCGCCCGGCAATGATCTCTTCGCTGTCCTGCCCGCGTCCGTCCAGGCGGTGGCGAAGCGCCTCCTGGCTTGGAGGCAGGATGAACACCGACAGCGCCTCTGGCATCAGCTTGCGCACTTGCTGGGCACCTTGCCAGTCGATTTCCAGGATCAGGTCGTAGCCTTGGTCCAAGGTGTGCTGCAGCGCGCTGCGCGAAGTACCGTAGAAGTTGCCGAACACTTCGGCATGCTCCAGAAAGTCTCCTTGCGCGATCAGCGTCTTGAACTCCTCGTGGACGACGAAGTGATAGTTCACCCCGTGCTGCTCGCCCGGGCGCATGGCGCGGGTAGTGTGCGAGACCGAGACGCGAATCTGCTGGTCGTCTTTGGTCAGGGCGGTGACCAGGCTGGTCTTGCCGGCACCCGAGGGGGCCGAAACGATGTAGAGGGTGCCGCTGCTGTGGTTCATGGTAGGGGTGGCCTTACTCGATGTTCTGTACTTGTTCACGCATCTGTTCGATCAGTACCTTCAGGTTGACCGCCGCTTGCGTGCTGCGTGGGTCGAAGGCCTTGGAGCCAAGGGTGTTGGCCTCGCGGTTGAGCTCCTGCATCAGGAAGTCCAGGCGCCGGCCAGCGGCGCCGCCACCCTTGAGCACGCGGCGCACTTCGGTGACGTGGGTGCTGAGGCGGTCGAGCTCCTCTGCCACGTCGCTTTTCTGGGCCAGCAGTACCATCTCTTGCTCCAGGCGCTGTGGGTCCAGCTCGGCTTGCATGTCGCCGAAGCGGTCGAGAATCTTCTGCCGCTGCGCCGCCAGCATCTGCGGCACCAGGGCGCGCAGGGTCGTGACTTCGCTGGCCATGTTGTCCAGGCGTTCGTTGATCAGCCGCGCCAGTTCCTGGCCTTCGCGCTGGCGCCCGGCCTTGAGTTCGGCCAACGCTTCGTCGAACAGCGCCATGGCTTCGGCGTTCAGTGCCTGTGGGTCGCTGGTGTCGGCCACCAGCACGCCTGGCCATGACAGCACTTCCAGCGGGTTCAGGGGGGCAGGCTGCTTGATCAGGCCCGCCACTTCTTCGGCGGCGGCAACCAGTTGCTTGGCGCGCTCATGGTCCACTTTCAGCGGTTTGCCATTACTGTCTTCGTTGAGGCGCAAGGTGCATTCCACCTTGCCGCGTGACAGGCCCTGGCGCAGGCCTTCACGTACACCGCCTTCGAGGTCGCGCAGGGCCTCGGGCAGGCGCAGGTGCGGCTCCAGGTAACGGTGGTTGACCGAACGCAGCTCCCAGACCAGGGTGCCTTGGCTGCCGGCGCGCTCGACACGAGCAAAAGCGGTCATGCTGTGCACCATGGGGAGTACCTCGCGTAGATGAATGAACGGTGGGAGCCTCTCGGCTGCAAGGCGCAGGATTGTAGCGCAGTGTCGCCGTGGCGCCCAATCCGCCTATGTTACCGACGGGTGGCTACTGCGATAGGAAAAGGCGACGGGCTGTGCCGGGCGCGACAATAGGCATGTCTTCCCCGGGCTGCGGGCTCTATAATGCTCGGCAGATTCAAAGTCCCAGTACAGGTATCCCAGATGAAACGTCCAAGTGGTCGCGTTGCCGATCAGCTCCGCTCGATCCGCATCACCCGCAACTACACCAAGCACGCCGAAGGGTCGGTACTGGTCGAGTTCGGTGACACCAAAGTCATCTGCACGGTCAGCGTTGAAAACGGTGTACCGCGCTTCCTCAAAGGCCAGGGCCAAGGCTGGCTGACCGCCGAGTATGGCATGCTGCCGCGCTCCACCGGCGAACGTAACCAGCGTGAAGCCAGCCGTGGCAAGCAGGGTGGCCGCACCCTGGAAATCCAGCGCCTGATCGGCCGTTCGCTGCGCGCCGCGCTGGACATGAGCAAGCTCGGTGACATCACCCTGTACGTCGATTGCGACGTGATCCAGGCCGATGGCGGTACCCGTACCGCGTCCATCACCGGCGCCATGGTTGCCTTGTGCGACGCTTTGGCAGTCATCAAGAAGCGCGGCGGCCTCAAGGGCGGCAACCCGCTCAAGCACATGATCGCAGCGGTATCTGTCGGCATGTACCAAGGCGAAGCGGTGCTCGACCTGGACTACCTGGAAGACTCCGCAGCCGAAACCGACCTGAATGTGGTCATGACCAGCGCTGGTGGTTTCATCGAAGTGCAGGGTACTGCCGAAGGCGCACCGTTCCAGCCGGAAGATTTCAACGCCATGCTCGCTCTGGCGCAGAAGGGCATGAACGAGATTTTCGAGCTGCAGCAGGCAGCACTGGCTGACTGAAGCCAGCCACGGAGGTGCGGGGCATGAGCGATTCGAACCTGTCGATCACCCCGCCCAATGCCGAAATCCGGCAATGGGCGATGTTCTGCCACCTCTCCGCGCTGTTGGGCCTGGTAGTGCCGCTCGGGCACCTGCTGGGCCCGCTGGTGCTATGGCACCTCAAGCGCGAGCAAGACCCTTTTATCGACGCCCAGGGCAAAGAGGCGCTGAACTTTCAAATCAGCGTGACCATTGCCGGGTTCATCTGCTTTCTGCTGATGTTCGTGTTTATCGGGCTGGTGCTGTTTGCCATGCTCACGGTGGCAGTGATGATATTGATCATCATTGCGGCGGTGCGGGCGAATGAGGGCAAGCCTTATCGCTACCCGATGATCTGGCGGCCGATCAAATAGCCACTGGGGCTGCAACGCAGCCCCAATGGCCTTTTAGATGGTCAGCGTCCAGTCATAGTCGACGATCAGCGGCGCATGCTGGGAGAAGCGTGGCTGACGCGGCAGGCGAGCGTTGCGTACGAAGCGGCGCAGGCCCGGGGTGAGAATCTGGTAGTCGAACCGGTAGCCCAGGTTGAGCATCTCGGCCTGCTCGTTGTCTGGCCACCAGCTGTACTGGTCGCCTTCACGGCTGACTTCGCGCAAGGCATCGACATACCCCATCTCGCCAGTGATTGCATCCATCCAGGCGCGTTCTGGCGCCAGGAAGCCTGGCGACTGCTGGCTGTCACGCCAGTTTTTGATGTCGAGCTTCTGCTGCGCCACGTAGAACGAGCCGCAATAGATGTATTCGCGACGCTTGCGACGCTGCTTGTCCAGGTACTTGGCGAAGTCGTCCATCAACTTGAACTTCTGGTTCAAGTCTTCGTCGCCGTTCATGCCCGAAGGCAGCAGCAGGCTGGCAATACTGACTTTGTCGAAATCTGCTTGCAGGTAACGCCCGTAGCGGTCGGCTGTCTCGAAGCCCAGGCCGGTGATGACTGCCTTGGGCTGCATGCGCGAGTAAAGGGCCACACCACCTTGGGCTGGCACCTCCGCGTCGCAGGCATAAAGGAAATAGCCATCGAGCTGGAAAGCTGGGTCGTCGAGTTCAAAGGCCGAGGCGCGGGTATCCTGAAGGCAGATGACGTCGGCATTCTGGGCTTGCAGCCAGCTGAGCAAACCACGCTCGGCCGCAGCCTGAATGCCATTTACGTTCACACTGATGATCCGCATAAATGGCCCCATAAATCTCGTGCGTGTATGATACCCGAGCTCAACCCATTTAGCTAAATCCGTGGTGTCCGGGACTATTCATGCAGCCGTATCAGCGCGACTTTATCCGTTTTGCCATCGATCGCGGGGTACTGCGTTTCGGTGAATTCACCCTGAAATCGGGGCGTACCAGCCCGTATTTCTTCAATGCCGGCCTGTTCAACACCGGTTCCGCCCTGGCTGAACTGGGCCGTTGCTACGCCGCCGCCATCGTCGACAGCAAAATCCCCTTCGATGTGCTGTTCGGCCCGGCCTACAAGGGTATCCCTTTGGCGGCGACTACCGCCGTGGCCCTTGCCGACCAGCATCAGCTCGACGTGCCATGGTGCTTCAACCGCAAGGAAGCCAAGGACCACGGCGAAGGTGGCAGCCTGGTCGGCGCGCCGCTGGCCGGTGACGTGCTGATCATCGACGACGTGATTACTGCCGGTACCGCCATTCGTGAGGTCATGCAGATCATCAACGCCCAGCAGGCCAAGGCCGCTGGTGTACTGATCGCGCTGAACCGGGAAGAGCGCGGCAATGGCGAACTGTCGGCGATCCAGGAAGTGGAACGCGACTTCGGTATCCCGGTGGTCAGCATTGTTTCGCTGACCCAGGTGCTGGAGTTCCTGGCTGACGATCCACAGTTGAAGCAGCACCTGCCGGCTGTGGAGGCCTATCGGGCGCAGTACGGGATCTGATCCTGGCCTAGGAATGAAAAAGGCGACCTTCTTCAGAGGGTCGCCTTTTTTTGTGCCGCCTGATCTGGCCCTTTCGCGGGTAAACCCGCTCCTACATGGGGATTTCCTTTGTGGGAGCGGGTTTACCCGCGAAGAGGCCAGTGCAGGCTAACCGATCAATCAGCGCGGCTTGCGGTTGGTAATCAGGGTGCCCACGCCGCTGTCGGTGAAAATCTCCAGCAGCACTGCATTCGGCACGCGGCCATCAATGATGTGCGAGCTGTTCACGCCGCCCTGCACCGCATCCAGCGCGCACTTGATCTTCGGCAGCATGCCGCCATAAATGGTGCCGTCAGCGATCAGTTCGTTGACCTGCTCGGTGGTCAGGCCTGTCAACACCTGGCCCTGCTTGTCCATCAGGCCGGCGATGTTGGTCAGCAGCATCAGCTTCTCGGCCTTCAGCGCCTCGGCAACCTTGCCCGCCACCAGGTCGGCGTTGATGTTGTACGACTCACCGTTGGCACCCACGCCGATTGGCGCGATGACCGGGATGAAGTCGCCCTTCACCAGCATGTTCAGCAGGTCGGTGTTCACGCTCACCACTTCACCGACGTGGCCGATGTCGATGATTTCCGGAGTGGTCATCTCTGGCGTCTGGCGGCTGACGGTCAGCTTGCGGGCGCGGATCAGCTCCGCGTCCTTGCCGGTCAGGCCGATGGCGCTGCCGCCGTGGCGGTTGATCAGGTTGACGATGTCCTTGTTGACCTGGCCACCCAGCACCATCTCCACCACGTCCATGGTCGCCGAGTCGGTGACGCGCATGCCGTCGATGAAGTGGCTCTCGATCGACAAGCGCTTGAGCAGGTCGCCGATCTGCGGGCCACCGCCGTGGACCACCACCGGGTTGATGCCCACAGCCTTCATCAGCACGATGTCACGGGCGAAGCCCGTCTTGAGCTCCTCGCTCTCCATCGCGTTGCCGCCGTACTTGATCACCAGGGTCTTGCCGACAAAGCGGCGGATGTAAGGCAGTGCTTCGGACAAAACCTCGGCTACATGGGAAGCGGCATCGCGATCGAGGGTCATGCAGGGCTCCTGTAAGGAACAGATAGTCGGTCAGAACGGCAGTTGCAGCTCAGGCTCTACCCGCAGCAACTGGGTGCGGAAAACATCCTTGATACGTTGCAATTCGGCGTCGCTGTCGGCCTCGAAACGCAGCACCAGCACCGGGGTGGTGTTGGAGGCGCGAACCAGGCCCCAGCCATTGGCGTAGTCGACCCGCACACCGTCAATGGTGGTCAGGTGGGCTTCGCCCCAGTCGGCGTCGCGTTGCAGTGCATCAATGATGCTGAATTTACCCTCGTCGGTCACATCAATATTGATTTCCGGCGTGGAAATATCATTCGGGAAGGCGGCAAACAGGTCTTCGGCGCTCTGCTGGGTCTTGCTGAGGATCTCCAACAGGCGCGCGGCGCTGTAGATACCGTCGTCAAAACCGTACCAACGTTCCTTGATGAAGATGTGACCGCTCATCTCGCCTGCCAGCAGCGAACCGGTCTGCTTCATCTTCTTCTTGATCAGCGAATGGCCGGTTTTCCACATCAAGGCGCTGCCACCGTGCTGTTCGATCAGCGGGGTCAGGCGGCGGGTGCATTTGACGTCGAAGATGATCTCGGCACCTGGGTTGCGCGACAGCACGTCCTGGGCAAACAGCATCAGCAGGCGGTCGGGGTAGACGATACTGCCGGTGTTGGTCACCACGCCGACGCGGTCGCCGTCACCGTCGAAGGCCAGGCCGATATCGGCACCGGTTTCCTTGACCTTGGCGATCAGGTCTTCGAGGTTCTCCGGCTTGCCCGGGTCCGGGTGGTGGTTGGGGAAGTTGCCGTCGACCTCGCAGAACAGCGGGATCACTTCGCAGCCCAGGGCTTCGATCAATTGCGGTGCAACCACGCCAGCGGCGCCGTTGCCGCAGTCCACCACCACCTTGAGCTTTTTCGCCAGCTTTACGTCGCCGACGATCTGCTGGAAGTAGCGGTCGAGGATCTCGACCTTTTCCACGCGGCCTTGGGCCAGGGTCAGGTCGTTGGTTTTCAGGCGGGTCAGCAGGGCCTGGATCTGTTCGTTGGCCAAGGTGTCACCGGCGATGACGATCTTGAAACCGTTGTAGTCCGACGGGTTGTGGCTGCCGGTCAGCATCACACCGGACTTGCCGGCCAGCACGTTGGCTGCGTAGTACAGCGCCGGGGTAGGCACCAGGCCGACGTCGCTGACGTGGCAGCCCGCATCGACCAGGCCTTTGATCAGCTGTTCCACCAGCATCGGGCCCGACAGGCGGCCATCGCGCCCTACCGAAACCTGCGGTTCGCCCTGGGCCAGGCTTTGCGCGCCGATGGCGCGGCCGATCCAGTAGGCGGTTTCGGCGTGAAGGGTCTTGCCGACCACGCCGCGTATGTCATATGCGCGGAAAATGCTGTCGGGCAATGCGGCGGGGACCAGGTGGGCCATGTCGTTCATCTCTGGAAGCTCCATTAGTCAAAGGCTTTCTGGGCAGGCGCAAACTGAACGCTTGGACGGTGGTTTCGCCAGAGAGTTCGCCATCCTTGGCCTGAACGGTCATTTGCCGGCTCAGTGGCTGCCGGAGTGACCGAAGCCGCCAGCGCCACGCTGGCTTTCGTCGAATGCTTCGACGATGTCGAAGTGAGCCTGCACCACCGGTACCAGCACCAGCTGGGCGATGCGCTCGCCCACCGCGATGGTGAACGGCGTGTTGCCGCGGTTCCAGCACGACACCATCAGCTCGCCCTGGTAGTCCGAATCGATCAGGCCGACCAGGTTGCCCAGCACGATGCCATGCTTATGGCCCAGGCCCGAGCGCGGCAGGATGACTGCCGCCAGGCCCGGGTCGCCGATGTAGATCGACAGACCGGTAGGAATCAGAATGGTCTGGCCCGGCTCGAGGAGGGTGTCTTCCTTGAGCAGGGCGCGCAGGTCGAGGCCGGCGGAGCCGGGGGTGGCGTACGCGGGTAGCGGGAATTCGCTGCCCAGGCGTGGGTCGAGGATCTTGGCTTGAAGAGCGTGCATGTAACTTATTGAACCTGGTTAAGCCGTTCGGCGATGAAGGCGACCAGTTGCCGGGCAATCTTGCCCTTGCTGGTCTGCGCGAAGAGGGTCTGGTGCTGCTGGCGGTCGATCACGGTCAAGGCATTTTCTTCGCTGTTGAAGCCGATGCTGGGGTTGGCCACATCATTGGCGACGATCAGGTCGAGGTTCTTGTCCTTGAGCTTGCGCGTGGCGTAATCGAGCAGGTGCTCGGTTTCGGCGGCAAAGCCGACGCTGAACGGGCGGTCGGCGCGGCCAGCAATGGTGGCAAGGATATCGGGATTACGCACCATCTGCAGCAGCATGCCGTCGCCGGTCGTAGGATCTTTCTTCAGTTTTTGTGTGGCAACCACTTCGGGGCGGTAGTCCGCAACCGCTGCCGAGGCAATGAACAGGTCGCACGGCATGGCCGCTTCACAGGCCGCGAGCATGTCTCGCGCGCTGACGACGTCGATGCGGCTGACCCGGTCAGGGGTTGGCAAGTGCACAGGGCCCGTGACGAGGGTCACCCGAGCCCCTGCTTCGGCGGCCGCTTCGGCCAGGGCGAAGCCCATCTTGCCGGAGCTATGATTGGTGATGTAGCGCACCGGGTCGATGTTTTCCTGGGTCGGCCCGGCGGTGATCAGCACGTGCTTGCCGGTCAGTGCCTGGCGCTTGAAGCTTTCCGCGGCGCACCAGGCCAGGTCGGTGGCTTCTAGCATGCGCCCCAGGCCGACGTCGCCACAGGCCTGGCTGCCGGATGCCGGGCCGAACACCTGAATGCCACGGCTCTTGAGCAGCTCGAGGTTGGCCTGGGTGGCCGGGTCGCGCCACATGGCCTGGTTCATCGCCGGCGCCACGGCGACGGTGGCGTCAGTGGCCAGCACCAGCGTGGTCAGCAGGTCGTCTGCCATGCCCTGGGCCATGCGTGCCATGAGGTCGGCGGTAGCTGGGGCGATCAGCACCAGGTCCGCCCACTTGGCCAGTTCGATATGGCCCATGGCAGCTTCGGCGGCCGGGTCGAGCAGGTCCATGTGTACGGGGTGGCCCGACAGCGCCTGCAGGGTCAGCGGGGTGATGAATTCTGCACCACCCCGGGTCATGACGACGCGCACCTGCGCGCCGTGCTCCAGGAGACGGCGAATCAGCTCGGCGCTTTTGTAGGCGGCAATGCCGCCACCCACGCCGAGAACGATGCGCTTGCGATACAGCCGCTGCATAGGCTTGCCTTTTTCCAGTGAGAGCGGGCGACGACGTTTGAAATGCCTGCGGCGGAACGTCGCATGTACGAGGCGAAATAGATTAACACAGGGCCGAAATGGGCCGCAGCAAAGGCAGGGGTGGAATGAACATCAGGGAGTGGCCGGCGCAAGAACGGCCTAGGGAGAAGTTGTTGCAGCGAGGGGCAGGGAGCCTGACAGATACGGAGCTGCTGGCCGTTTTTCTCGGCTCAGGCGTACGTGGGCGTAATGTCGTGGAGCTTTCGCGAGGCTTGTTGGTGAAGTTCGGCAGCTTGCGCCGGTTGCTGGAGGCCGACCGCGAGGCCTTCGTCGGCGAGCTTGGGTTGGGCCCGGTGAGGTACAGCCAGCTGCAGGCACTGCTTGAGATCGGCCGCAGGCATCTTGCAACGTCGATTGAGCGCGAGTCTGCCATGGACAGCCCGGCAGCGGTGCGACGCTACTTGAAAGCCATGCTCAGGCATGAGGCCAGCGAGGTGTTCGGGTGTCTGTTTCTCGATACCAAGCACCGGCCACTGGCATTTGAGATCCTGTTCAGGGGCACGATAGATCGGGCGAGTGTCTATCCGCGAGAGGTGGTGCGGCGGGCGTTGGTGCACAACGCTGCGGCATTGATCCTGTGCCACAACCATCCGTCAGGGATCAGTGAACCGAGTCAGGACGATGTGCATTTGACCCTGTCGTTGAAGCGGGGGCTGGCGTTGATTGATGTGCGGGTGCTGGATCACATCATCATTGGTGATGGGGAGCCGTTGTCGATGGTCGAGCATGGGTGGATTGTGGCCTGAGGGACTACTGAGAGCCTTATAGGGTCAGTACGGGCCCTTTCGCGGGTAAACCCGCTCCTACAGGGGTAGCGTCAACTGCCAGGCTGGCGCTGTCCTGTAGGAGCGGGTTTACCCGCGAAGAGGCCGGTACAGGCTTATTTGGTCACCGTCACCTTGCTGAAATCCAGCCGCCCGAACGGGCTCACCTGGTACCCCTCGACGCCTTGGCGCAGCAAGGTCGCCGCCGTCGGGTGCGCCAGTGGCACCCACAGCGCCTGCTGCTGGATCAGTGTCTGCGCCTGTTGGTACAGCCGGCTGCGCACGCTCTGGTCGTTGGTGGTGCGCCCGGCGCTGATCAGCTGGTCGAGGCGGCTGTCGCAGAAGCGTGCGAAGTTGGTCCCTGACTCGACCGCCGCACAGGAAAACTGCGGGCTGAGGAAGTTGTCCGGGTCGCCGTTGTCGCCCGCCCAGCCCATGAACAGCAAGTCATGCTCGCCGGCCTTGGCGCGGCGTATCAGTTCGCCCCACTCGATCACGCGGATCTCCGCTTTCACGCCAATCTTCGCCAGGTCGGCTTGCAGCATCTGCGCGCCAAGGCTGGGGTTGGGGTTGAGCAGGCTACCCGAGGGCCGGGTCCAGATGGTGGTACTGAAGCCTTCGGCCAGCCCGGCCTTGGCCAGCAGGGCTTTGGCTTTCTTCAGGTCCAGCGGGTAGCCGGGCAGGTCCTTGGCGTAGCTCCAGGTATTAGGCGGGTAGGGGCCGTTGGCAGCCACCGCAGAGTCTTCGAACACGGCCTTGAGGTAGGCCTGCCTGTCGAAGGCCAGGTTGATCGCCTGGCGCACTTCCGGCTTGTCCAGCGGCGGGTGCTGGCTGTTGATGGCGACGAAGGCAGTCATGAATGCCGGGGTGGTGGCCACCTTGAGGTTACCGTCCTTGCCCGCTTCGGCAATGTCCAACGGCTTGGGCGACAGGGCAACCTGGCACTCGCCACGCTTGAGCTTCTGCAGGCGCACGTTGGCATCGGTGGTGATGGCGAAGATCAGCGGGTCGACCGCCGGCTTGCCGGCGAAGTAGTCCGGGTTGGCGCGGTAGCGCACCACGGCGTCTTTCTGGAAACGCTGGAACACGAACGGCCCGGTGCCGATCGGTTGGTTGTTGAGATTTTCCGGTGTGCCGGCCTTGAGCAGCTTGTCGGCGTATTCGGCGGAGTAGATCGAGGCGAAGCCCATGCTCAGGGTGGCCAGGAAGGTGGCGTCCGGGTGGCTGAGGGTGAAGCGCACGGTGTTCGGCGACGGTGCCTCGATCGCCTTGATCAGGCTGCCCAGCTGCAGCGATTGGGCATGCGGGTAGCCGCCCGGCGCAGTCTTGTGCCAGGCATGGGCCGGGTAGAGCATGCGCTGGAAGCTGAACAGCACGTCGTCGGCATTCAGCTTGCGGCTTGGCTTGAAGTAGGGGGTGCTGTGAAACTTGACGTCATCGCGCAGGGTGAAGTCATACACCAGACCGTCGGCCGATACCGTCCAGTTGGTCGCCAGGCTCGGCACCACCTTGCCTTGCGCCGCATCGAACTCCACCAGGCGGTTCATCAGCACGTCGGCGGTGGCGTTGGTGGTAGTGAGCGAATTGTACTGCACCACGTCGAAACCTTCGGGGCTGGCCTCGCTGCAAACGCTCAGCGGAGCGGCCTGGGCAACGCCGGCGGCGAACAGGGAGGTGAACAATAAGGAAAGTGCGGCGGCACGCATGGTGGCTCCTTGGCTGTCAGTGGCCCATCTGCCAGTGCAGTCTGTAAAAGGCCTACCCTAGTGCGCCCGCCGGCAAATGACCACACCCTTTTTTGCAAATCTTGCGACGAGCGGTCGACGACTGGCGGGGCCTGCCGCTATGCTGGCCCGGCGCGTTCTGGCTAGCGGTAATGTGCATCTACTGTTGTTGCAGCCAAGTCTTTCTGGTATAAAGCAGCGCTCTTTTCTAGGGGCTCGGCCTGTCGCATCAGCGGATCCGGTCGATAAGGCCTCCAGAATCACGGCGCCCAGGCGCCAAAGACTGAGAGATTAAGCGGCCAACCCATGCCGGGTTGGGCATGTGGTTTTAGAGGGCTGAGTCATGTCGAGAGTCTGTCAAGTTACTGGTAAGGGTCCAGTAACCGGGAACAACATTTCCCACGCAAACAACAAAACCCGTCGTCGTTTCCTGCCGAACCTGCAGCACCACCGTTTCTGGGTTGAATCCGAGAAGCGTTTCGTGCGTCTGCGCGTTTCCGCCAAAGGCATGCGTATCATCGACAAGCGCGGCATCGACGCCGTTCTGGTTGACATCCGTAAAGCTGGCGCCAAGGTTTAAGGGAGAGCATCATGCGTGAATTGATCCGTCTGGTTTCGAGTGCCGGTACCGGCCACTTCTACACCACCGACAAGAACAAGCGCACCACCCCGGACAAAATCGAGATCAAGAAATATGATCCGGTTGTTCGCAAGCACGTGGTGTACAAGGAAGCCAAGATCAAGTAATTGATCGGCGACCTGAAAAAAAAACCCGCATCCGAAAGGACGCGGGTTTTTTTTGGGCTGCAGCAGGGTCAGTTGAAGGCGAAGCTCTGGATCATCAGGTCGGCGTCGGCCTTGATCTGGATGCGCTCGGCGTCGTAGTCGCGGGTGGACATCTCGTTGGGGCCAACCACGCGAGTGCGCCCGGTGAGGGCGCAGATGGTGCCTTTCAGTTCCGGCACGTAGCGGGTGCCGACCAGGTGAGCGAGGGTTTGCAGAACTTCTTCGTTCGTCATGCTGATTTTCCTTGTGAGGCTGAATGGCCCAAAACGGGCAGGGTCATCCTCACGCATGCCTGCAAAATCCCTGCGCTACATAATTATTTCTGCTCGAACATCACATAGATCTTGCGGCACGGCTCCAGCACCTCCCAAGTGCCTTTGAAGCCGGCGGGGATGACAAACCGATCGCCGGCACGCAGGGTTTTAGCCCCACCGTCCTGGTCGCGCAGCACCGAAACGCCCTGGACGATCTCGCAGTATTCGTGCTCCGTGTAGTTCACTGTCCACTGGCCCACCTCACCTTCCCATACGCCAGCGGCAAACTGCCCACACGGGCTGGAATAATGGTTGTAGACCGCCTGGTCCGGTTCGCCCTTGAGAATTTTCTCTGCAGCCGGGCGGTAGCGTTCGGCTTCGGTGAGGACCTGCGCGAAGTCGATGATGCTATCGATACTCATGGTTCGGCTCCTGTTGTTGTTTAATAAAATGAACATCAGTAGGCTTTTGAGCCTCTCGTGTCAAATATATTGATAGTTTACACCGGCTGGTTTAGGGTATCGCTTGCCAGTGTGCGCTTGGCGCCCGGCCAGAATTCTGACAACGCCTGTGAGTCCTCAGTGCGGCGTTGCACCTAAACAAGAGGAGGAGTTTCGTATGACCACCCTGACCCGTGCGGACTGGGAACAACGTGCCCAGCAACTGAAGATCGAAGGCCGTGCCTTCATCAACGGCGAATACACCGATGCCGCATCCGGTGAAACCTTCGAGTGCCTGAGCCCGGTCGACGGACGCTTCCTGGCCAAGGTTGCCAGCTGCGACCTGGCCGATGCCAACCGCGCTGTTGAAAACGCCCGTGCCACCTTCAACTCCGGCGTGTGGTCGCAGCTGGCCCCGGCCAAGCGCAAGGCCAAGCTGATCCGTTTCGCCGACCTGCTGCGCAAGAACGTCGAAGAGCTGGCGCTGCTGGAAACGCTGGACATGGGCAAGCCGATCGGCGACTCCTCCAGCATCGACATCCCAGGTGCGGCCCAGGCCATTCACTGGACTGCCGAAGCCATCGACAAGGTCTACGACGAAGTCGCCCCGACCCCGCACGACCAGCTTGGCCTGGTTACCCGCGAACCCGTGGGTGTGGTTGGTGCCATCGTGCCGTGGAACTTCCCGCTGCTGATGGCCTGCTGGAAGCTCGGCCCGGCGTTGGCCACCGGTAACTCGGTCGTGCTCAAGCCGTCCGAAAAATCGCCGCTGACTGCCATCCGCATCGCCCAACTGGCGATCGAAGCCGGTATCCCGGCTGGCGTGCTGAACGTGCTGCCAGGCTATGGCCACACCGTGGGCAAGGCACTGGCCCTGCACATGGACGTCGATACCCTGGTGTTCACCGGTTCGACCAAGATCGCCAAGCAGCTGATGGTTTACGCGGGCGAGTCGAACATGAAGCGCATCTGGCTGGAAGCCGGTGGCAAGAGCCCGAACATCGTCTTTGCCGACGCCCCGGACCTGCAAGCTGCCGCCGAAGCCGCCGCCAGCGCCATCGCCTTCAACCAGGGCGAAGTGTGCACTGCAGGTTCCCGACTGCTGGTCGAGCGTTCGATCAAGGACAAGTTCCTGCCGATGGTGGTAGAAGCCCTGAAAGGCTGGAAGCCAGGCAACCCGCTGGACCCGCAGACCACTGTCGGTGCCTTGGTCGATACCCAGCAGATGAACACCGTACTGTCGTACATCGAGGCTGGCCACAAGGACGGCGCCAAGCTGCTGGCCGGCGGCAAGCGCACCCTGGAAGAGACCGGCGGCACCTACGTCGAGCCGACCATCTTCGACGGCGTGACTAATGCCATGCGCATTGCCCAGGAAGAAATCTTCGGCCCGGTGCTGTCGGTGATTGCCTTCGACACCGCCGAAGAAGCCGTGGCCATTGCCAACGACACCCCGTATGGCCTGGCCGCTGGTATCTGGACTTCGGACATTTCCAAAGCCCACAAGACCGCCCGTGCCGTGCGTGCGGGCAGCGTCTGGGTCAACCAGTACGATGGTGGCGACATGACCGCGCCGTTCGGTGGCTTCAAACAGTCGGGCAACGGCCGTGACAAGTCGCTGCACGCACTGGAGAAGTACACCGAGCTGAAGGCGACCTGGATCAAGCTGTAACCCGGTAGGTCCTTTTCGCGGGCAAGCCCGCTCCTGCAGGTCTTAGTGACCGTTGCAGGAGCGGGCTTGCCCGCAAATGGGCCCCTGGAAATATTGGCTGGGAGGCTGTAATGCGTTGGGGTACCTACTTCGCCGTACTGGCATCGGTGCTCAGTGTCGGGCTGGCGCTCGGCGTGAGCATGCCGCTGGTGTCCCTGCGCCTGGAGGCCTGGGGCTACGGCAGCTTCGCCATCGGCGTGATGGCGGCAATGCCGGCGTTGGGCGTACTGGCCGGCGCCAGCCTGGCCAGCCGCCTGGCAGGGTGGGTTGGCGTACCGTCGGCGATGCGCCTGTGCCTGTGGGGCGGGGCGCTGTCGATTGGCCTGCTCGCGTTGCTGCCTAGTTACCCGTTATGGCTGCTGCTGCGGCTGATGATCGGCATGTCCCTGACCGTGGTGTTCATCCTCGGCGAAAGCTGGATCAACCAACTGGTGGTCGAACAGTGGCGTGGCCGGTTGGTGGCGCTGTATGGCAGCAGCTACGCCTTGAGCCAGTTGGCCGGGCCGTTGGTGCTGGGTTTCCTTGGCTCTGATGACGACTTTGGCTTCTGGGCGGCGACCGGCCTGCTGCTGGCCGCGCCGCTGGTTCTGCTGGGGCGTGGTGGGGCGCCGAGCACGGAAGCCTGCAGTGTCACCTTTGGCGACCTGTTCGCTTTCTGCCGACGCTTGCCGGTAATTGCCTGGGCCATTGCCCTGTTCGCCTCGTTCGAGGCGATGATCCTCACGTTGCTGCCGGTGTATTGCCTGCAGCAGGGCTTCAGTACCGAAATCGCCTTGTTCATGGTGAGTACCGTGGTGGTGGGTGATGCGGTGCTGCAGTTGCCCATCGGCGCGCTGGCCGACCATATGTCGCGACGTACCTTGTTTACTGGCTGTGCGGTGACCCTGCTGGTGTCCAGCCTGGCGATCCCGCTGCTGTTGCACACACCGGTTATCTGGCCATTGTGGGTGTTGTTCGGCGCCAGTGCCGGCGGCCTGTTCACCTTGTCGCTGGTGCTGATCGGTGAGCGCTACCGCGATGATGAGTTGGTACGGGCCAATGCCCACGTGGCTCAGCTGTGGGGTATTGGCTGTTTGCTCGGGCCGTTGTTGGCGGGGGCGGGGAGCCAGTGGATCAGCGGGCATGCGTTGCTGTTCCTGATGGCGGCCGGGGCTGCGGGGTTGGTGGTATTGACCCGGCGGCGCGGAGCCTTTGAGCCGGTTTCTGCCTGATGATTGTTGGGGGCCGCAAGGCCCCCGGAATCGCAGCTACAGCATCTTCTCCAAGCCAACCGCCTTGCTGATCCAGGCATTGAGCCGCCGCCAGACCCCACCCGGCTCAGACGTCAGCACGTGCCGTTGGCCATTGTCCTCGGTCGCCCACACCAGCTTGTTACCTATCAGTTTCACCTGATAGCTCAGCGCAGGCGCCATACCCTGCTGGGCCAGCTCGCGGGTGTATTCGGCCAGCTCCGGGCTGTCCACCAGTACCCCAACCTCGGTGTTCCACAATACTGAGCGCGGGTCGAAGTTGAACGAGCCGATGAAGGTCTTGCGCCGGTCGAACACGATCGCCTTGGTGTGCAGGCTCGAATCCGAGCTGCCACGGAAACTCAGTCGCCCCGCGCTGGGGTCGCCTGGCTGGCGGCGAAGCTCGTAAAGCTGCACCCCGTGCTCAAGCAAGGCACGACGATAGGGGGCATAGCCTCCATGCACTGCCGGCACGTCGGTGGCTTCCAGCGAGTTGGTCAGCAGCTTCACCGAAACGCCAGCGTCGGCGCGGCCGGTCAGGTACAGCAGCCCCGGTTCGCCCGGTACAAAGTAGGCCGATGCCAGGACCAACTCGCGGTGCACGTTAGCCAGGTCCGGTGCCAGTTGCTGGCTCAGCAGTAATTGCGGGTCCGGTTCGTCTTCGGCCAACACCTTGCTGGGCGCATCCCATAGCGCCTGGGCGTGAGCCCAGATCAGCTCGTTGCGCCACACATCCAGGCGCGGCTGCGACTGGTAGGCCATCAAGCGGTCGTACAGGGCCTTGCGCTGGGTCCTGGCTTTAGCCAGCGACACTTCCAGGCGCTGGCGGCTGGCCCGCAGGTCGTTGGCATCCGGGTCATGCCAGAGGAAGTCGGTGATCGGCCGGCTGAGGGCGCTGTTCCAGTACTGGTCGAAGCTGTGCCCCAACTGCTCGGCTACCGGGCCCACGCCCAGCAGGTCGATGTCGGTGAAGTTGAGGTTGGGCTCGGCATCGAAATACTCGTCGCCCAGGTTGCGCCCGCCGACGATGGCCATGCTGTTGTCCACCAGGAACAGCTTGTTGTGCATGCGCCGGTGCTGGCGCGACAAGTTGAACAGCCGGCCCACGGCGCGCGTAACGCCGGTACTGCGCCCCAGATGCAGTGGGTTGAACACTCGAATCTGGATGTTCGGGTGGGCATTAAGGGTGCCCATGACGGTGTCCAGGCCGTCGCTGGTGGTGTCGTCGAGCAGGATGCGCACGCGCACGCCACGGTCGGCAGCGCGCAGCAGTTCATGCACAAGGGCGCGGGTACTGAGGCCGTCGTGGACGATGTAGTACTGCAGGTCGATGCTCGCCTGGGCGTTGCGTATCAGTTCGGCGCGGGCGCGAAATGCCTCGTTGCTGTTGGGCAGCAGGCGAAAGCCCGAGCGGCCGCCATAGGGCGCGGCTTGGCGCAGCACCGAGCGGC
Organism: Pseudomonas sp. JY-Q; assembly: GCF_001655295.1. Classification (NCBI taxonomy): domain Bacteria; kingdom Pseudomonadati; phylum Pseudomonadota; class Gammaproteobacteria; order Pseudomonadales; family Pseudomonadaceae; genus Pseudomonas; species Pseudomonas sp. JY-Q. The sequence goes on from NZ_CP011525.1 coordinate 127,813, forward strand.
CAAAGGCCGAGTCGTGGGCAGGCAACGCCTGACTGGTTTCGCGGGGCGCGCTGATGCTTGTGCAACCGGCAAGGCCGAGCAACAACACCAGCAGCAGAGGCAAGGCTCGCTGGAGTCTCAAGGGTGGACCGTCCTGTGCAGCAGGGGCTTTAGGGGTTTGACCGTGACGGGCGGCGCAAAGTTACGCGTCGGCGCTTTCGTCATCCAGTAGACGAAGGGCGGTTTCACCTACCTTACGCACGGAGGCTTCGATTTGCGGCGTTGGCCTGGCGGCGAAATTTATGCGCAGGCAGTGGCGGAACTTGCCCGAGGCCGAAAAAATGCTGCCCACGGCAACCTGCACGCCCTGCTCCAGTAAAGCGCGGTTCAGCCGAAGCGTATCGAGATGTTCGGGTAATTCCACCCACAGCATGAAGCCGCCCTGGGGCCGGCTCACCCGGGTGCCCGCCGGGAAGTAGCGGGTCACCCAGTCGCCCATCAGGTCGCGGCCACGCTGGTACTGGCTGCGCATGCGCCGCACATGGGGCTGGTAGTGGCCGCCGGCGATGAAGTCAGCGATGGCCAGCTGAGGCTGGCTGGCGGTGCTGCCGGTGCTGATGTACTTCATGTGCAGCACGCGCTCCAGGTAGCGCCCGGGCGCCACCCAGCCGATCCGCAGGCCGGGCGCGAGGGTTTTGGAAAACGAACTGCAGAGCAGCACGCGGCCATCGTCGTCGAACGACTTCAGGGTGTGTGGGCGTGGGTAGGTATAGGCCAGGTCGCCGTACACATCGTCTTCCAGAATTGCCACGTCATAGCGTTGGGCGAGGCTCAACAGGGCCTTCTTGCGTGCCTCGGGCATGATGTAGCCCAGCGGGTTGTTGCAGTTGGGGGTGATCTGGATGAGCTTGATCGGCCACTGCTCCAGGGCCAGTTCCAGCGCCTCCAGGCTGATGCCGGTGACCGGGTCCGTGGGGATTTCCAGCGCTTTCATGCCCAAGCCTTTGAGGGTTTGCATGGCGCCGTGGAAGCTGGGCGAGTCGACCGCGACGATGTCGCCTGGCTCGCAGACCGCGCGGATGCTGCATGACAGCGCCTCATGGCAGCCGGTGGTGATCACCAGGTCGGCCGGCCCCAGGCGGCAGCCGGAGTCGAGCATCAGCCGGGCCACCTGTTCGCGCAGGGCCAGGTTACCGTGGATGTTGTCGTAGTACAGGCCAGGCATGTCCTGGCGCCGGCTCAACTGGGCAAGGCTGCGCAGCAGCGGCTTCAGGGTAGGGCTGTCGATGTCGGGCATGCCGCGGCCGAGTTGCACCACATCCTGGCGCGGCGTACTGCGCACCAGCTCCAGCACGTGTTCCCACTGCGAGATGTCCACCGGGCGCTGGGCCGGGCGGCTAACTGCGGGCAGTGCCGGCAACTGCCGTTGGTCGCTGACGAAGTAGCCGGACTTGGGCCGCGGCGAGACCATACCGCTGTCTTCGAGTATGCGATAGGCCTGCTGCACGGTGCTCAGGCTGACCCCGTGCTCCTCACTCAGTGCGCGCACGGACGGCAGGCGCTGGCCGGGGCGATAGAGCCCCTGCTCGATGCGGGCGCCGAGTATTTCGGCGAGATTCAGGTAGAGGGTCACGGCATACTCCTGCGCTGCATTGGCATAGCGACCGGTACAGTTGGCCCGAAAATACAGCATTCAGTCGGCCAGCGGCCAATTCTGTATGGGAATAATAAGGCTGTATTGGATCTGTATTGTCGAGGGTGCCGACGCGCATGCTTTCTCCACGGTAACCACTGAACGGGAGGATGCGGTGATGGGTGGCATGAGCGATGTGCGCTTGCAACTGTTGGCCAAGGAACTGGAAGCCGGGCAGCAGGCCAAGGTGTTCAACGCGCCAGAGGGTTTGGGGCGTTGGGGGCTGATGCTGCATCGCTGGCATACCCGCAGGGCGTTGCTGCAGCTGACCGATGACGAGTTGCGCGATGTCGGGCTGAGCTGGGAGCAGGCCCGGATAGAAGGGCGGAAACCCTTCTGGAAGGACTGACACGGTTAACCTGGTTTTGCTCATGTGAAACGCCCTGAGGTTGGATTTTTATCCAACGTCAGGGCGCAGTTCAGGGGCCGCACAGCACTCAAGTCAGCTCTTTGAGGCGATGCCACAGCATCCCCAGCGCCAGCAGTGGCGAGCGCAGGTGCTTGCCGCCAGGGAAGGTGATGTGCGGCACTTTGTTGAAAAGGTCGAAGCGCCCGCTTTCCTGGCCACTGATGGCTTCACCCAGCAGGCGCGCGGCCAGGTGGGTGGCGTTGAGCCCATGGCCCGAGTAGGCCTGGGCGTAATACACGTTCGGCTGGCTGGCCAGGCGGCCAACCTGCGGCAGGCGATTGGCACCAATGCCGATCATGCCGCCCCACTGGTAGTCGATGCGCACGTCGGCAAGCTGCGGGAACACCTTGAGCATCTTCGGCCGCATATAGGCGGCGATGTCCTTCGGGTCGCGGCCTGAATAGTGGCAGGCACCGCCAAACAGCAGGCGGTGGTCTGCGGACAGGCGGTAGTAGTCCAGCGCCACGCGCTGGTCACACACCGCCATATTCTGCGGCAGCAATGTGCGTGCGCGTTCTTCGCCCAGCGGCTCGGTGGCGATGATGTAGCTGCCGGCCGGCAGCACCTTGCCGCCCAGCTCGCGATTGAGGTCGTTGTGGTAGGCGTTGCAGCACAGTACCAGGGTCTTGGCGCGTACCCGGCCTTGGGCAGTATGCACCTGCACTTCAGTGCCGTAGTCGATGCGGGTGACTTCGGATTGCTCGAACAACTTCACGCCCAGGCGGGCGGCTGCGGCGGCTTCACCCAGTGCCAGATTGAGCGGATGCAGATGCCCGGAGCCCATGTCGACCAACCCGCCCACGTAGCAATCGGCACCGACCACGCTGTGGATATCGTCCTTGCCGACCAGCCGCAGCTCATGTGCATAGCCCAGGCTGCGCAGTTCCTCGGCGTCTTGGGCAAAGCCCAGCAGCTCGGCGGGTTTGTTGGCCAGGTCGCAGTAGCCCCAGGCCAGGTCGCAGGCGATGGCATGCTTTTCTACCCGCTCGCGCACGATCTGTACGGCCTCCAGGCCCATCAGTTTCATGGTGCGCACGCCTTCTTCTCCGATGACCGGGAGGAACTGCTCCAGACCATGACCGACCCCTCGGATCAGTTGCCCGCCATTGCGCCCACTGGCGCCCCAGCCAAGTTTGCGCGCTTCCAGCAGGATGACCGAGAAACCACGCTCTGCCAGCTCAATGGCGGTGTTCAGGCCCGAGTAGCCGCCGCCGATGATGCACACGTCGGCGTTGTGTTCGCCTTGCAGGAAGGCGTGGTCGGGGTGTGGCGCGCTGCTGGCGGCGTAATAGGAGGCGGCGTGCTGCGCGCTGTGGATCATTGGGGCGGCCCTGAAAAATGGAGGGGGGACGAGGATAAGCTGTGCCATCGCGGCCGGGCAACCAGCGAGGGCTTCATACTCGTTCGCGGGTGAACCCGCGAATAAGCCTATAATCCAATCACTTTGTCAGCTTGTATCCCGTCATGTCCTGCAACCGCCACAAGATCCACTTCCTGCGCGAACTCATCCCCTCTTTCGAGTGCGAGCCCGGCTGCCACGACTGCTGCGGCCCGGTCACCACCTCGGCGGAGGAAATGGCCCGCCTGCCGCGCAAGTCCCAGGCCGAGCAGGACGCTGCTCTGGAGCGTCTGGACTGCGTGCACCTGGGCCCCAACGGCTGCACGGTGTATGAAGAGCGGCCGATGATCTGCCGGCTGTTCGGTACCACCCCGCGCATGGCCTGCCCGCGTGGTCGTGGCCCTGAACCGATGATCGACCCCGCCGCTGAACAGTTGGTCCACCAGTTCATTGCCACCACCCGCCAGGTGCTGGTCTAGCCTCAGTCCGGGATCGGCAGGCAGAGGCTCTCCTTCACCTCTTCCATCACGATGTAGCTCTTCGATTCGCGCACGTGCGGCAGTTTCAGCAGGATGTCGCCGAGCAGCTTGCGGTACGAGGCCATTTCCGAAATACGCGCTTTCACCAGGTAGTCGAAGTCGCCCGACACCAGGTGGCATTCCAGCACGTGGGGCAGCTTCAAAACCGCGCGGCGGAACTCCTCGAAGGTATCGCCCGACTTGTAGTCCAGGCTGATTTCCACGAACACCAGCAGGCTGCCCTTGAGGTGCTGCGGGTTCAGGCGGGCGTTGTAGCCCATGATGATGCCCTCGCGCTCCAGGCGGCGAACCCGCTCGGTGCAAGGGGTGGTGGACAGCCCAACTTTCTCGCCCAGTTCGGTGAAGGAAATACGCCCGTCATTCTGCAGGATACGCAGGATGTTGCGGTCGATCTTGTCCAGTTCACGCTTGGTCTGGTGCTGGGTTCTCATAGGGGATGCCCCTCCGTGAAAGGCGATTTTGCCGAGAATTCTCGCCAATAATAGGCTTTTATATAGTGAATTGCACTGGTCTCAAATTCCTATACTGCGCCCATTCATGCCATTTCAATAAAAGTGTGCGGCGCGCCGCGTGTGAGGGATAAAACGATGCGAGTTCTGGTACTTGGTAGCGGTGTAATCGGAACCGCCAGTGCCTACTACCTGGCCCGGCAAGGTTTCGAAGTGACGGTGGTCGACCGCCAGCCAGCGGTGGCCATGGAAACCAGCTTTGCCAACGCCGGCCAGATCTCGCCCGGCTATGCCTCGCCCTGGGCTGCCCCTGGTGTACCGCTCAAAGCCATCAAATGGCTGCTGGAGCGTCACGCTCCCCTGGCCATCAAGCTCACGGGCGATGTCGACCAGTACCTGTGGATGGCACAGATGCTGCGCAACTGCACCGCCAGCCGCTACGCGGTGAACAAGGAGCGCATGGTGCGCCTGTCCGAGTACAGCCGTGACTGCCTCGACGAGCTGCGCGCCGAAACCGGCATCAACTACGAAAACCGCAGCCTGGGTACCACCCAGCTGTTCCGCACCCAGGCCCAGGTCGATGCTGCGGCCAAGGACATTGCCGTACTCGAACAGTCCGGTGTGCCCTACGAGTTGCTCGACCGCGACGGCATTGCCCGCGTCGAACCCGCCCTGGCCGGCGTGAAAGATATCCTGGCCGGCGCCCTGCGCCTGCCGAACGACCAGACTGGCGACTGCCAGCTGTTTACCACCAAGCTCGCCGACATGGCGTTGAAGCTGGGCGTGGAGTTCCGCTTCGGCCAGGACATCCAGCGCCTGGACTTCGCCGGTGACCGCATCAATGGCGTGTGGATCGACGGCAAGCTGGAGACGGCAGACCGCTACGTGCTGGCGCTGGGCAGCTACTCGCCTCAGATGCTCAAGCCGTTGGGCATCAAGGCTCCGGTGTACCCGCTGAAAGGTTATTCGCTGACCGTGCCGATCACCAACGCCGACATGGCTCCGACCTCGACCATTCTCGACGAGACCTACAAGGTTGCGATCACCCGTTTCGATAACCGCATCCGCGTTGGCGGGATGGCTGAAATCGCCGGCTTTGACCTGTCGCTGAACCCGCGCCGGCGCGAAACACTGGAGATGATCGTCAACGACCTTTATCCTCGCGGCGGTGACTTGAGCCAGGCCAGCTTCTGGACCGGCTTGCGCCCGGCGACCCCGGACGGCACGCCGATCGTGGGCGCCACGGCGTTCCGCAACCTGTTCCTGAACACCGGTCACGGTACCTTGGGCTGGACCATGGCGTGCGGTTCCGGTCGCTTGCTGGCCGACCTGATTGCGCGCAAGAAGCCGCAGATCAGTGCCGAAGGCCTGGATATCTCCCGGTATGGCAACAGCCGGGAAGTGGCCAAGCACGGGCAAAGCGCGCCGGCTCACCAGCAGTAATAGCCTGTGCCGGCCCATTGGCGGGCTTGCCCGCTCCCGCAGGAACACCACCGCTTTTGAAAGCTGTGCACGACCTGTGGGAGCGGGCAAGCCCGCGAAGAATCCACCACCGATTTCAACCCGAACCACCATAAGGCAGCCGCCATGCGTCCCGCCCGCGCCCTGATCGACCTCCAGGCCCTGCGCCACAACTACCGTCTGGCCCGTGAACTGACCGGTGCCAAAGCCCTCGCCGTGATCAAGGCCGACGCCTATGGCCACGGCGCCGTGCGCTGCGCCCTGGCCTTGGAGGCCGAGGCCGACGGCTTTGCGGTGGCCTGCATCGAGGAGGCACTGGAACTGCGCGCCGCCGGTATCAATGCCCCGGTGCTGCTGCTGGAAGGTTTTTTCGAAGCCAGCGAACTGGCACTGATCGCCGAGCACGACCTGTGGTGCGTGGTGCACTCGCTGTGGCAGCTGGAAGCCATCGAGAAAACCCCGCTGCACAAACCGCTCACCGTCTGGCTGAAGCTGGACAGTGGCATGCACCGCGTTGGCCTGCACCCCAAGGACTACCACGATGCCTACCAGCGACTGCTGGCCAGTGGCAAGGTTTCGCGCATCGTGTTGATGAGCCACTTCGCTCGCGCCGACGAACTGGACGCTGACGCTACCGCCCAGCAAATTGCCGTGTTCGAAGCTGCCCGACAGGGCCTGGCCGCCGAATGCAGCCTGCGTAACTCACCCAGCGTGCTGGGCTGGCCGCAAGCGCCCAGCGACTGGGTACGCCCAGGCCTGATGCTGTACGGCGCCACGCCGTTCGAAGTGGCGCAGGCCGAGGCCGCACGCCTGCAACCGGTGATGACCCTGCAATCGCGGGTGATCAGCGTGCGCGAGCTGCCTGCCGGCGAGCCGGTGGGCTATGGTGCCAAGTTCGTCAGCCCTCGGCCGACCCGCGTGGGTGTGGTCGCCATGGGCTATGCCGATGGCTACCCGCGCCAGGCGCCCAACGGCACCCCAGTGCTGGTCGCCGGCAAGCGTACCCACCTGATCGGCCGGGTGTCGATGGACATGCTCAGCATCGACCTCACCGACGTACCGCAAGCCACTGTCGGCAGCCCGGTCGAACTCTGGGGCAAGCAGGTGCTGGCCAGTGAAGTGGCCGCGCAGGCGGGCACCATTCCGTACCAGATCTTCTGCAACCTGAAGCGAGTACCACGGGACTACGTCGGCGAATGAGACGCTGAAGCGGACAGGTTGGGGGCGGTGTGTTGTAAATACTGAACGGCATTGCCATGATATCGTTCACATCCACCCCCCTTTCACCGTTTCAGGAGGCTCCAGCTTTGGACGTCGGCGAACGACTGCAAGCCATCCGCAAGCTCAAGGGCCTGTCGCAGCGCGAACTCGCCAAGCGTGCTGGCGTGACCAACAGCACCATCTCGATGATCGAGAAGAACAGCGTAAGCCCCTCTATCAGCTCGCTGCGCAAAGTGCTGAGCGGCATTCCCATGTCCATGGTCGAATTCTTTTCGGTCGAGCTGGAGCCGCAAAGCCCCACTCAGATCGTCTACAAGGCCCACGAGCTGATCGATATCTCGGACGGTGCGGTGACCATGAAGCTGGTGGGCAAGTCGCACCCCAACCGTGCCATCGCTTTTCTGACCGAGGTGTACCCGCCAGGTGCGGACACCGGTGCCGAGATGCTGACCCACGACGGCGAGGAGACCGGTATCCTGCTTGAAGGCCGCCTGGAACTGGTGGTCGGCAACGAGATTTTCGTTCTCGAAGAAGGCGACAGCTACTACTTCGAAAGCACCCGCCCGCACCGCTTCCGCAACCCATTCGACCAGCCGGCGCGGCTGATCAGTGCTGCGACGCCTTCAAACTTTTGATCCAGCGCAGTGCATTGATTCGGCAATACCCCTTTCCTGTGTGGGGTCGTTTCACGGCCTCTGGGTTCCCGCTATACTTTTCAACGCTCGCCGATCCGTGGCCGCGAGCGTGATTAGCCACCATGAGGGTGTTCGCGTGAATCAAATCAAGAAGATGCTGGCCGTACCAGCAGCCGTATTCGCCCTCTGGGCAATGAGCGCAACCGCTGCGACCAATGACGACATTGCCAAGCGGCTGGAGCCGGTTGGCCAGGTGTGCGTCCAGGGCCAGGAGTGCAAAGGCATGGAAGTGGCCGCTGCAGCGGGTGGCGGGGGAGCCAAGACGCCGGATGAAATCATCGCCAAGCACTGCAATGCCTGCCATGGCAGCGGCTTGCTCGGCGCGCCTAAAATTGGTGACACCGCCGCGTGGAAAGAACGCGCCGACCACCAGGGCGGCCTGGATGGCATCCTGGCCAAGGCCATTACAGGCATCAACGCCATGCCGCCAAAGGGCACCTGTGCAGACTGCTCGGATGAAGACCTGAAAGGGGCGATCAAGAAAATGTCCGGGTTGTGATTTACAGCTGAATTGCATGAGGCCCGCCGTTGATGGCGGGCTTTGTTTTTGTGATGCCTGCGCTGGCCCTTTCGCGGGCTTGCCCGCGAAAGGGCCAGCACAGGCAACCAACCCGCTAGAGCCATGTCCATGGATGTCTCCAGAAGCCCCGATCGGGCTGAGCCTGATTCCATGAGAACTAGCATTTTTACCAGTTCTATTTTTCAGGGTTCTGAAGAACACTGACGCTTCTGATTGCAGTGGTGGCTAACAATGGATCTGGGCGATAACTGTCCCGAGCAACATGCAGCCGGTCGAACACAGCCGCAAAAGCTGATCCCCGGCAGCGCCCTTCGGCATCTGGCCTATTCGTCTTATGGCTATCTCTCGATTTTCCAGGCCGTGCTCGGCTTTAATGGTGGCCGACAGGACCCTGTTACCGGCTGTTATCTACTGGGTAACGGTCGTCGAGCATTCAACCCATCATTGATGCGCTTCATTAGCCCCGACAGCATGAGCCCGTTCGCAGCGGGTGGTCTGAACTCATATGCCTACTGTCTAGGGGATCCGGTAAACCGGGAAGATCCGAGTGGTTATTTCTCTTTATTCAAACCTATCTCGCGATTGTTCAGGTATTTTTTTCCAAAGAAAAAGCCTACGACGTCTGGTACGTTGCACCGGGCGATTGTTGTTGAAACCGAAGTAATTACCAAGACCTACAGTGATATACCTTCCGATACAAAGATCAAAGTGGTCAAATCGCTGAAAAGTGTGCCGGATGGCTATGTATTGAGGATGGTGCATGGCACTCAGAAAAAGCATGTTCAATCATTGTTGAGCGGGCTCGATCCTGGCTATGCAAAGAATGGATCCTACGGCGCGCACGTTTATGGCACAACGAATATTGATGCGGCCAGCAACTACACAGGCCAGGACGGATCTATAGTAGGGTTTTACGTCCATGAGTCTGAATCCTGGGTCCGCGGTAAGGACTATTGGTATGTTCATAAAAATGCGATAGCGATCGATAAGAGCGCATATCACAAGGTTCATGTGAGCGAAGAAGTGGTATTTCCATTTTTAATTAGTAAGACGCTTAAAGTAAGGTGGGGTTGACCAGCGTTTGCCCTAGGCAACCAACCCGCTTGAGCTCATGTCCAACCCCTGAACCCACGGATGTTTCAGGAGGCTCTGATGCACCTCTGCGCCATCGACCAGGCTGTCGAGCAGGTCTTGTCCCGGCTGCCAGCCCATATCCACATGGGGCTGCCTTTGGGCCTGGGCAAACCCAATGCCTTCGTCAACGCGCTTTACGCCCGCGTACGCGAGCTGCCCGAACGGCGCCTGACCATCTATACCGCACTTTCCCTCGGCCGCCCGCCACTGGGCGATGGCCTGCAGCGGCGCTTTCTCGAACCCTTCGTCGAGCGTGTCTTCGCTGACTACGAAGAGCTCAGTTACCTTGCAGACCTGCGCAACGACACGTTGCCACCCAATATTCGGGTCGAACAGTTCTTCATGCAGCCCGGCAGCCTGCTGCACAGCGAATCGGCGCAGCAGGACTACGTCAGCAGCAACTACAGCCATGCCGCACGGGATATCAACGCCAAAGGCCTGAACCTGATCGCCCAGTTGGTGGCCGCCACCCCTGAAAAGCCCGTGCACCTGAGCCTGGCCTGCAACCCAGACATCACCCTCGACCTGCTGCCGATGATCGCCAAGCGCCGCGCGGCTGGCGAAACCATCCTTATGCTGGGCCAGGTGCATGCCGAACTGCCCTATATGCCAGGCGATGCCGAGCTGCCTATCGATGCGTTCGACCTGCTGCTCGACGAAGCCGAGCAACGTCGGCTGTTTTCCACGCCAAACATGCCGGTCGGCATCCAGGACCACTGCATCGGCCTGCACGTCAGCAGCCTGGTACGCGATGGCGGTACGCTGCAGATCGGCATTGGTGCCATGGGCGATGCGGTTGCCGCGGCATTGCTGGCACGTCAGGGCGACAACGCCAGTTACCGTGCGGTGCTCAAGGCGCTGGATGTCGGACCGTGGCAGACATTGATCGAGCGAGAAGGGGGCCTGGACACCTTTGCCCATGGCTTGTACGGCTGCAGCGAGATGTTCGTCAACGGCCTGCTCGTGCTGGCCGAAGCAGGGCTGCTACGACGCCCGGCGGACGAGCAAGGCGCAATACTGCATGGCGGCTTTTTCCTAGGCCCGCAAGCGTTCTACCAGCGCTTGCGCGAGATGCCGCTGGAGCAGCGCGCGCAGTTTGCCATGACCCGTATCAGCTTCATCAACGAGCTCTATGGGCAGGAGGCACTCAAGCGTCGACAACGTCGTGATGCGCGCTTCATCAACACCGCGTTCGGCATGACCCTGCTCGGCGCCGGGGTGGCCGACCAGCTTGAAGACGGCCGCGTGCTCAGTGGCGTGGGCGGGCAGTACAACTTCGTTGCCCAGGGCCATGCGCTGGAGGGCGGGCGTTCGATCCTGCTATTGCGCAGTTGGCGCGAGGCAGGCGGAGAGGTGACCTCGAACCTGTTCTGGACCTATGGCCACTGCACCATTCCCCGGCACCTGCGCGATATCGTGGTGACCGAGTACGGGATTGCGGACTTGCGTGGGCAGACTGACAGCGAGGTGATTGCGCGGTTGTTGGCGGTGAGCGATTCGCGGTTCCAGCCGGGCCTGATCAAGCAGGCCAAAGACGCTGGCAAGCTTGCCGACGACTTTCAGCTGGAGGCGCGCTTTACCGACAATACCCCGCAACGCCTGGAGGCGATCAGGGCACAGCATGCGCGGCTGTTCCCGGAGTATCCGATGGGCACGGACTTTACGGCCGAGGAGCGGGATCTGTTGCGGGCGCTGAACTGGTTGAAGAGCAAGTTCAAGCTGAGCGAGGTGCTGGAGCTGGGCAAGGCAGCGTTGGATGCACCGGGGCCGGAAGGGTATGAGCGGCATCTGGCGCGGATGGGGCTGGAGGTTCCGCAAGGGTTGAAAGAGGAGCTTTATCAGCGGCTACTGCTGGCAGGGTTACAGGCGACAGGATAATCGTTTGCGCACACTGGCCCCATGTAGGAGCGGGTTTACCCGCGAATGCGATATTGAATCTGCCATCGCATTCGCAGGTAAACCCGCTCCTACACCGGGACGGTGAGGCCTTATTCGATGAAGCTGACCACACCACCTTCCAGCGACTTCACCCGGGCCAGCGATTCAACGCGGTAGCCCTGGCTGTCCAGTTCGGCACGGCCGCCCTGGAACGACTTCTCGATCACGATACCCAGGCCCGCCACGGTGGCACCTGCCTGCTTGATGATCGAGATCAACGCCTGCGAGGCTTTGCCGTTGGCCAGGAAGTCATCGATCACCAGCACGCGGTCGCTGCTGTTGAGGTGACGCGGCGAGATGGCCACGGTGTTCTCGGTCTGCTTGGTGAAGGAATACACCGAGGCGGTCAGCAGGTTTTCGGTCAGGGTCAGCGACTGGTGCTTGCGAGCGAAGATGACCGGCACACCCAGTTTCAGACCGGTCATCACCGCCGGGGCAATGCCCGAGGCTTCGATGGTGACGATCTTGGTCACGCCGGCATCGGCGAACAGGCGGGCAAACTCGTCACCGATCAGCTGCATCAGCGCCGGATCGATCTGGTGGTTGAGAAACGCGTCGACTTTGAGAACCTGATCGGAAAGCACGATGCCTTCTTCGCGAATCTTCTGATGCAGTGCTTCCACTGTGATTTCCTCGATGTAACAAAGGTTGCCGCTGGAGGCGGCAAAGTTAAAGAGTAATGGTTGATCAGCGTTTGAGCATTGCCCGGATATCGGCCAGGGCGTTGTTGCCGCGAGCGGCCTTCACCTCGACCGGCGCATCGTCCAGGCCCTCCCAGGCCAGGTCGTCCGGTGGCAGTTCGTCGAGGAACCGGCTGGGCGTGCAGTCGATGATTTCACCGTACTGCTTGCGCTTGGCGGCGAAGGTGAAGGCCAGGGTCTGGCGCGCGCGGGTGATACCCACGTAGGCCAGGCGGCGTTCCTCTTCGATGGTGTCGGCCTCGATGCTGGAGCGGTGCGGGAGGATTTCCTCTTCCATGCCCATGATGAACACGTAGGGGAATTCCAGGCCCTTGGAGGCATGCAGGGTCATCATCTGCACACCTTCGGCGTTCTCTTCTTCTTCCTGCTGGCGCTCGAGCATGTCGCGCAGCACCAGCTTGCCGATGGCGTCCTCGATGGTCATGTCACCCTCTTCGTCCTTCTCGAGGGTGTTCTTCAGCGCTTCGACCAGGAACCAGACGTTGCTGATGCGGAACTCGGCAGCTTTGTCGCTGGCGGTCTGCTGGCGGATCCAGTTTTCGTAGTCGATGTCGCGGATCATCTCGTGCAGCGCGGCAATCGGGTCTTCCAGGGCAACCTTGTGGCGCACCCCGTCCAGCCAGTGCTTGAAGCGCTGCAAACGCTCGGTGTAGCGCGCGTCCAGGTGCTCGCCCAGGCCCAGCTCTTCGCTGGCGGCGTACATCGAAATGCCGCGCTCGGTGGCGTAGTTGCCGAGCTTTTCCAGGGTGGTGGAGCCGATCTCGCGGCGCGGCACGTTGATTACCCGCAGGTAGGCGTTGTCATCGTCCGGGTTCACCAGCAGGCGCAGGTAGGCCATCAGGTCCTTGACCTCCTGGCGGCCGAAGAAGCTGTTACCGCCCGACAGGCGATACGGCACCTGGTGGTGCTGCAGCTTCAGTTCGATCAGCTTGGCCTGGTAGTTGCCGCGGTAAAGGATGGCAAAGTCGCTGTACGGGCGGTTGGTGCGCAGGTGCAAGGTGAGGATTTCCATGGCCACGCGTTCGGCCTCGGCTTCCTCGTTCTTGCAGCGGATCACGCGGATCTCGTCGCCCACGCCCATTTCGCTCCACAGCTGCTTTTCGAACGCATGCGGATTGTTGGCGATCAACACGTTGGCGCAGCGCAGGATGCGGCTGGTGGAGCGGTAGTTCTGTTCGAGCATGACGATCTTCAGGGAGGGGTAGTCCTCCTTGAGCAGCATCAGGTTCTCGGGGCGCGCACCACGCCAGGCGTAGATCGACTGGTCGTCGTCGCCCACCACGGTGAACTGGTTGCGCATGCCGATCAGCATTTTTACCAGCAGGTACTGGCTGGCGTTGGTGTCCTGGTATTCGTCCACCAGCAGGTAACGCACGCGGTTCTGCCAGCGCTCCAGCACCTCGGGGTGCTCCTGGAACAGCTTGACCGGCTGCAGGATCAGGTCGTCGAAGTCCACCGCGTTGAACGCCTTGAGCGTGCGCTGATAGTGGGTGTAGACGATGGCGGCGGTCTGCTCGCGCGGGTTGCGCGCCTTTTCCAGGGCTTCTGGCGGCAGGACCAGGTCGTTCTTCCAGGCACCGATCATGTTCTTGATCTCGTCGATGCCGTCGTCGCCGGAGTATTCCTTCTGCATGATGTCCGACAGCAACGCCTTGATGTCGGACTCGTCGAAGATCGAGAAACCCGGCTTGTAGCCCAGGCGCTCGTGTTCCTTACGGATGATGTTCAGGCCCAGGTTGTGGAACGTACACACGGTCAGGCCACGGCCTTCGCCCGGGCGCAGCAAGGTGGCGACCCGCTCCTTCATCTCGCGCGCGGCCTTGTTGGTGAAGGTCATCGCCACGATGTACTGGGCGCGGATGCCGCAGTTCTGGATGAGGTGGGCAATCTTGCGCGTGATCACGCTGGTCTTGCCCGAACCTGCACCGGCGAGCACCAAAAGAGGGCCGCCGACATAGTCACGGGCTTCCTGCTGCCGGGGATTGAGTCGGGACATGCTAGAAACCGGGGGTCGCCAGAAAATAGCCGCGCATTCTAACAGGCATGGGGCCGTTGTGGCGCGACCGTCTGACGTCTGAGTCAGACTTTTGTCCGCCTAATTATTAGTGTCACTAATGCTAGTAGCTGAAAAAATCATATTTGCCGGTTTGACTCGTTTCGCGCAGGATGCACGACAAAATACGTCGGAATGCTACGCTCGAAAAAACCATGTATAAAAGTGAAAATCATTTTCATTGAATGCAGTAGCATCCCCTCCAGATCTCGTTGCACCGTCAAGCCCTAAGGAGCCCGCTTGTCCACGCCTGTCGAACCTTTGCGTTTGCTGCTGTTGGCCGATGAGCCGGAATGGGCTGCCTCGTTGCACGCGTGCATGCCCGCACTGGGTGGCAGCGCCGTGTTACTGACTGCGCCAAACTGGGAGGCGGTCGACAGCCTGTTCAGCCATGATCGTCAGGCCGTCGTGCTGGCAACACCAGCCTTGCAGCCCGCCCCCGGGCGTTGCGAGCTGCCGACTATTCTGCTGCTTGAACACGAGCCTGAGGCAGCGCCCAGCGCTGTCAGTGACTGGCTGGTGCGCGACCAGCTCAACGCCGATACCCTGCGCCGCTCACTGCGCCATGTGCGAGAGCGAGGGGTGCTGGTCGCCACCTTGCAGCGCCTTGCCGAGCAGGACCCGCTGACCGGCATCGCCAACCGCCAGGGCTTCCAGGCTTTGCTCAATGCACGCCTGGCCGAAAACGAAGGCCGTGGTGTCGCGCTTGGCCACCTGGACCTGGACAACTTCCGCCACGTCAACGACGCCCTGGGCCACCAGAGCGGTGACCGGTTGATCCTGCAGGTGGTGGCACGGCTGAAGCATCAGCTGGAGGCGGGCGACCAGCTGGCACGTCTGGGTAGCGACGAGTTCGCCCTGCTGATCGACACCCGTCGCGATGCCAACCGCGCCGAATGGATTGCCGAACGCATCGTCGAGGCCTTGGCAGAGCCCTACTGGATCGACGGCGAAAGCCTGCTGCTGGGCTGCAGCCTGGGCATTGCACATGCTCGCGCGCAGAGCGGCGCCGATCCGCTGATGTGGCACGCGCACATCGCCATGCGTCAGGCCAAGGGCAGCCAGGGCTGCACCTTCCATGTGTTCAACGAACGCATCAACCGCAACGCCCGCAGCCTTGCCGACCTGGAAAGCGAGTTGCGCCGCGCCCTGCGCCGCGATGAACTGGAGCTGCACTATCAGCCCCGCCTGAACCTGGCTGACGGGCGCATTGTTGGCCTGGAGGCGCTGGTGCGCTGGCGCCATGCCGAGCGCGGGCTGCTGCCACCCAGTGAGTTCGTGCCACTGGCCGAGCAGAGCGGCCTGATCGTGCCCTTGGGTTATTGGGTTATTTCCCGTGCCCTGCGTGACATGCAGGCATTGTGCGAGCGCGGCCTGGAACCGCTGCACATGGCGGTCAACCTGAGTTTTCGCCAATTCCAGGATAGCCAGCTACTGGCCACGTTGAGTCGCCTGATCCTCGAGCACGGTGTGGATGCCCGCTGGCTTGAGTTCGAGCTGACCGAGACGGCGGTGATGCGCCGCAACGAGGTGGTGCGCCAGACCATGGACGCGCTGGGTCGCCTGGGCGTGCGCTTCTCGCTCGATGATTTCGGCACCGGGTTTTCTTCGTTCGTGCACCTCAACAGCCTGCCGATCACCTTGCTCAAGGTGGACCGCAGCTTTGTTGCGGAAATGGAAATGCGTGAAGAGAACCGCAAGCTGGTACACGCCATGATCAACCTGGCGCACAACCTCAACCTCGAGGTGGTGGCCGAGGGTGTGGAGAGTGAAGAGCAACTGGCGTTGCTGCGTGGGTTTGGCTGCGACCAGGTGCAGGGTTTTCTGGTCAGCAAACCGCTACCGATAGGGGAATTGATGGCGTATTTGCTGCAGGCGCCCGGACGCCAGTTGGAGGCTGTCCTGTAGGAGCGGGTTTACCCGCGAATGGGCCGGGCCTGCTGGCCAATCTCCACCAGACGTTCACCGTTGCCGCCACCACCGTATTCGCGGGTAAACCCGCTCCTACACACTGATCTGCGGTGGACACACACCGGCGTTGGACACAGGCCGTTGTAGGAGCGGGTTTACCCGCGAAGAGGCCCCCACGTCAGGCCGAAGCCGTCGCCTTTCCGGTAGCCCAAGCCTTCCCCAACAACCGCTTCATCCGCCACTCAAAGCCAAAGGTCAGCGCCACCGCCGCACATGCCAGCCCCAGCGCTAGCCCCCACCAGATCCCTACTGCACCACCGCCCAGCGTAAAGGTGAACAGCCAGGCACTCGGCGCCCCCACCAGCCAATAGCACACCAGCCCGATCAGGAAGGTGGTCTTGGCATCTTTCAACCCACGGATCGAGCCCATGGCAATCGTCTGCATGCCGTCGAACAGTTCGAACCACGCCGCCACCATCAACAACTGCACGGCCACCTGGAAGATCGCGGTAAAGGCCGGGTCATTACGGTCGATAAACAGCCCTACCAGTGCTTCGGGCAGCAGCAGGAACAGCGCGGCGAAGGCAAACATGATCATGGCCCCGAACCCGATGCCCACCCGCCCGGCGCTGCGCGCCGCCAGCAGGTTGCCAGCGCCGTAGTACAGGCCGACGCGCATGGTCACCGCATAGGACAAGCCCGTCGGCACCATGAATGCCGTAGACACGATCTGCAGGGCAATCTGGTGCGCCGCCAACTCGGTGCTGCCCAGCACGCCCATGCACAGCGCGGCGAAGGCGAACAGGCCCACTTCCACCATGTAGGTACCGCCAATCGGCAGGCCCAGCCGCCACAGCTCGCGCAGGGCCGCCAGTGATGGGCGTGACAGGCCTTTGCGCAGCGGGTAGGCGGCATAGGCCGAATGCCAGCGGATATACAACGCCAAGGCAGCGGCCATGCCCATCGACACCACTGCAGTGACCAGGCCGATACCCATCAGGCCCAGCTTGGGCAGGCCGAACATGCCTTCGATCAGTGCCACGTTGAACAGGTAGTTGAGCACTGTGCCGAACAAACTGATGACCATCACCGGGGTCGAGCGGCCCAGCGCGCTGGTGAAGCCACGCAAGGCCATGAAGGTCAGATAGCCGGGCAGGGCCAGTGGCAGTAGGGTGAGAAATTCGGCGGCCGAGGCCACGTTCTCGGGCTTCTGCCCGAACAGCAGCAGCACAGGTTCAAGGTTCCACAGCACCAGCGCGGCGAACAGCGCCAAGGCCCAGGCCAGCCACAGGCCGTTCTGCGCCAGCCGGGTGGCGCCCTCGATGTCGTTGGCACCCTTGCGAATGGCCACCAGCGTGCCGACTGCGGCGATCACGCCCAGGCAGAAGATCGATACGAACGAATAGCTGGCTGCCCCCAGGCCACCCCCCGCCAAGGCCTGGGGGCTGATGCGGGCCATCATCAGGGTGTCGGTCAGCACCATCAGCATGTGCGCCAACTGCGAGGCAATCAGCGGCCCGGCCAGGCGCAGCAAAGCCTTGAGTTCTGTGGTGGGCGCGACGTGCATGGGGGCAGTCCTTCATTCTGGGGTGATCAACGAAGGGCGATTCTGAGGCTTCGGTCAACTTTGCACAAAAGGATAAAAGCGATAGTTGGCATGAGTTGAACTCATGTATATAGGCTTCTCGGTGATTTGCCTCACACGCCCATATTGCAGGTGCCTCATGCCACGCCAGCTACCACCGCTGTATGCCCTGCGCGCATTCGAAGCTGCCGCGCGGCTAAGCTCCTTCACCCGTGCGGGCGAAGAGCTTTCCATCACCCAAAGCGCCATCAGCCGGCATATCCGTACGCTGGAGGAGCATTTTGCCTGCCGCCTGTTCGTGCGCAGTGGCCGCAGCCTGCAACTTACCGAAGCGGGGCGGGTACTGCTGCCGGGCGTGCGCGAGGGCTTCGCGGCGTTTGAGCGGGCCTGTGAAACCTTGTGCGGTGAAGACGACATATTGCGCATGAAAGCCCCCTCGACCCTGACCATGCGCTGGTTGCTGGCGTGCCTCAGCCGCTTTCGCCACCTGCAGCCGGGCAATGAGGTGCAACTGACCAGTGCCTGGATGGATGTCGACCATGTGGACTTCAACCAGGAGCCGTTCGATTGCGCGGTGTTGCTCAGTGATGGGGTGTTCCCGGCGGAGTGGGAGGTGCGCAAGCTGTTCCCTGAGTTACTGATCCCGGTCGGTGCGCCGGACCTGCTCGACGAGGAACCTTGGGATGTACGTAGGCTGGCCTCTATCGAGCTGCTGCACCCTACGGTGGACAAGCGTGACTGGCGGGAATGGCTGGAGCGTATGGGGCTTGGCGACGAGGTGTCGCTCAAGGGCGGCCAGGTGTTCGATACCCTTGAGCTGGGCATGATTGCCGCGGCGCGTGGCTATGGAATATCCATGGGCGATTTGCTGATGGTGGCCGAAGATGTGGCGCAGAAGCGCTTGAGCCTGCCATGGCCGACGGCGGTGCCCAGCGGCATGGATTACTACCTGGTGTGGCCGCGCACCCGGCGAGGCGGCGAGCGGTTGCGGCGGTTGAGTGCGTTCCTGGAAGGCGAGGTGGCGGCAATGGATTTGCCGGATGTGGAAATCCTGCCGCCTCTTTGATCACCTGCACCGGCCTCTTCGCGGGCTCGCCCGCGAAGAGGTCGGTGCAGATTTACATCGAGCCCAGGTTCAACGCCTGTGCGCAGGCCTGCAGCGACCGGCGCTCGCTTTGCGCATACAGCGCCAGCTCATCCTGTACCTGCAACCCCAGCGCCGCTTCGAACGCTTCGCGGTTGGCGTTGCTGCCGTATTCGGCCTGCGCATCGTCACCCAGGTTGGACTGGAAGATCCCCGCCGCACTCACCGGCAGGAAGTCCTCGTACACCAGCGCCTCGAAGTGCACGTGGCCCGCGTCGATCAAGCCTTGCAGGGTGGTCGGGCGGCCTTCCTGGTCGCGTGCGGCCAGGCCTTTCTCGGTGGCGAAGTAGCGGAAGTACGCCAAGCCCTGTTCACGCATCTGCGCCAGGTCATCCGGGAATTCGGCAAAGTTTGCCTGCAGCAGCGCCATGTAACGCTCGGCATTGGCTTCGGCCGGGGCGCCACCCAGCGCAGCGCGGGTAGCGTCGAGCAACTTGTCGTAAAGCTGGCGACCTTTCGGCGTCAGCGCCGCGCCGCGTTGCTCGATTTCGCCAAAGCGCGCGGTGTGGCTGCCTTCGCGGCCTTGCTGGTCGCGGAAGGCGACCGTTTCCTGCAGGGCCTTGAAACTGGTCTGGCGCAGCAGGATCGGGTGGCGGCGGGTGGGCGGGCCTTCAACCACGGCCTTCGGCGGGATGCCCTTGGCAGGCATGCCGAGCTGGATTGCATCGATATCCAGGGTACGCGGGGTCAGGTGGTTGATGTGCGGGCCCTTGAAGGCCACCACATCGGCAATCAGGCGGTGTTGGTCGTGCAGCTGCTGGTACTGCTCGGCCGTAACGGTAGCGTCCTGGTGCCAGCGGAAGGTGTGCAGCGCCTCCTGCACGAACGTCTCTGCATCCGCGGCGTCAAGGCCACCCTCGCGCTCACACTGGGCGATCAGTTCGAGGGCGCGGGAGGTGAAGATCTGGCGCTTGGCCAGGATGCTCTGTGCCAGCTCGCGCAACTGCGGGTTGTCGATCAGCTCCAGGCGCAGCAGCGAGGTGAACACACGGAACGGGCTGACATGCAGCGATTGCTCGTGCACCGCGCGGAAGGCAGTGGAATGCACCGGTACGCCAGCGGAGCTGAGGTCATAGTAGCCGACCGGCTGCATGCCCATGACAGCGAACAGGCGGGCGATGGTGGCCAGTTCTTCGGCGGTGCCGACGCGGATGGCGCCGTGACGTTCCTGGTCCAGGCGCTCGATTTCGCCGGTCCAGCGCAGGGCCTCGGCCACTTCGGGTTGCTGGGCCATGACCTGCTGGTTGATTTCGCTCACCAGCTCCAGCAGCGTGCCGTACAGCGGCACTTCCTGTTTGTACATGAGCGACATGGCGGCAGAGAACTGCGCGCGGATGCTGTCTGGGCTGACGAAATCGTTGGCGGGCATCGCTAGCTTCCTGGTTGGGTTCGGACGCTTACATGAAAGCTGGGAATGCACTTTGCTCACAAGCGAAAAAAAGTGAGTGTGTCATTCCTTTTTTGATCGACCTCGACGGCCGTTTCACGGCTAAAGCCGCTCCTACAGGGACCGTGCAAGGTTGGGGTCTTGCGCAGGGCCCCGTAGGAGCGGCTTTAGCCGCGAAGAGGCCCTCAAGCCTGAAGCTGTTCGTGGATCCACTCCACCAGCGCCCGCACCTTGGGCACCTCCGCCGCATGTTCAGCGTACGCCAGATAGTGCGCCCCGGCACTGCGCATCGCATGGTTCCACGGCACCACCAGGCTACCGTCGGCCAGTTCCTTCGCCGCCAGGTAGCGCGGCACCAGCGCTACCCCGCACCCGGCCTGTGCTGCGCTCAACGCCATATAGAACGTATCGAAGCGCGGCCCGTGGTAGGCGCTGACGCTCTGCAGGTCCTGCTCCAGGAACCACTCATGCCAGGCCTCCGGGCGCGAGGTGCTTTGCAGCAGCACCAACTCGGCCAGCTCCTCGGCACCGGCCAGCTTGCGCCCGGCCAGCAGCTCTGGCGCACACACCGGCACCACCTCTTCGCGAAACAACTCCACGCAAGTGGCCCCCGGCCAGGTGCCCTGGCCATAGAAGAACACCACGTCAGCCGAGCCTTGCAGCAGGGCGAACGGCTCCATTTCGTTGCGAATGTCCAGGTGGATATTGCTGTGCCGTTTGCCAAACCCCTTGAGGTGCGGGATCAACCAGCGCACGCCAAAACTCGGTTGAGTGGCTACCTTCAATATCTCGGTCTGCTCGCCGTAGGTGAGTACGTAGCGGCTGGACATGTCCACCTGGGTGAGGATTTTGTTGACCTCGGCCAGGTACAGGCTGCCGGCCGGGGTCAGTTGCAAGCGCCGGCGGATGCGCAGGAACAGGTGGTGGCGCAGCATGTCTTCCAGCTGCGCCACCTGCTTGCTGACCGCGCTCTGGGTCAGGTGCAGTTCTTCGGCGGCACGGGTAAAACTCAGATGGCGGGCTGCAGCTTCAAAGCACTGCAGGGCGGTCATGGAGGGTACCAGGCGTTTTGACATAGCGGTCTCTGCGGCTCAAATCATTACCTGACGGAATGATATGCGGAATAAAGGTCGTTTGTTGTACCTATGTGATCGGATTAATACTGATCCACATCATTTTTCCACCCCATCACCGATGTAGGAGATGCACAAATGGTTGCTGGATTGCTCGAGCGCCTTGGCGTTGCCGCCGAGGCTTACACCCAGGGCGACTACCCTGTTCACACGCCGATCGACGGCAGCCAGATCGCCTCGGTGAAACTGCTCGGCAAGGCCGAGACCATCGCCCGCATCGATCAGGCCCAGAGCGCTTTCGAAGCCTGGCGCAGTGTGCCTGCTCCGCGCCGTGGCGAACTGGTGCGCCTGTTCGGCGAAGTGCTGCGTGAGCACAAGGCCGATCTCGGCGAGCTGGTCTCGATCGAAGCCGGCAAGATCACCCAGGAAGGCCTGGGTGAAGTGCAGGAAATGATCGACATCTGCGACTTCGCCGTTGGCCTGTCGCGCCAGCTGTACGGCCTGACCATCGCTTCCGAGCGCCCGGGCCACCACATGCGTGAAACCTGGCACCCGCTGGGTGTGGTCGGCGTGATCAGCGCCTTCAACTTCCCGGTTGCCGTGTGGGCCTGGAACACCGCCCTGGCCCTGGTGGCCGGCAACTCGGTGGTATGGAAACCGTCCGAGAAGACTCCGCTGACCGCCCTGGCCTGCCAGGCGTTGTTCGAAAAAGCCCTGAAAGCCTTCGGCGATGCTCCGGCTGGCTTGGCACAACTGGTGATCGGCGGCCGTGAAGCTGGCGAAGCCATGGTCGACGACCCGCGCGTACCGCTGGTCAGCGCCACCGGCAGCACCCGCATGGGTCGCGAAGTCGGCCCACGCGTTGCTGCCCGCTTCGGCCGCAGCATCCTGGAACTGGGCGGCAACAACGCCATGATCCTGGCCCCGAGCGCCGACCTGGACCTGGCCGTGCGCGGCATCCTGTTCTCGGCTGTCGGCACTGCCGGCCAGCGTTGCACCACCCTGCGCCGCCTGATCGTGCACCGCTCGATCAAGGACGAAGTGGTTGCCCGCGTCAAAGCCGCCTACGGCAAAGTGCGTATCGGCGACCCACGTAAAGACAACCTGGTCGGCCCGCTGATCGACAAGCAGTCGTTCGACGCCATGCAGGGTGCACTGGCCAAGGCCCGTGACGAAGGTGGCCAGGTATTTGGTGGCGAGCGTCAGCTGGCCGACCAGTACCCGAACGCCTACTACGTTTCGCCAGCCATTGCTGAAATGCCGGCGCAAAGTGACGTGGTGCGCCACGAAACCTTCGCACCGATCCTGTACGTGCTGGCCTACGACGACTTCGAGGAGGCCCTGCGCCTGAACAACGAAGTGCCACAAGGCCTGTCGTCGTGCATTTTCACCACCGACATCCGTGAAGCCGAGCGCTTCCAGAGCGCCTCGGGCAGCGACTGCGGCATCGCCAATGTCAACATCGGTACCAGCGGCGCCGAGATTGGCGGTGCGTTTGGTGGCGAGAAGGAAACCGGCGGTGGCCGTGAGTCGGGCTCGGATGCCTGGAAAGGCTACATGCGTCGCCAGACCAATACCGTGAACTACTCGCGCGAGCTGCCGCTGGCGCAGGGTATCGTGTTCGACTGATGTATTGATGCTGCATGGCCGGGGGCCTGGCCCCCGGTTCGCGGGTAGACCCGCTCCTACAGGGTTCGTCCAAGCGACGCCGATCCTTGTAGGAGCGGGTTTACCCGCGAATGGGCCGCCCTGCGGCCCCAACAAGAACAAATTGCTGGAGCCGGCCATGTCCGAACTGCGTCAACAATGCTTGTGGGAACACGTCAGCAAACCGACCGTCGCCGCCCAGGCCCTGGCCGGTGAGCACAAGGCCGATGTCTGTGTGATCGGCGGCGGTATTACCGGCCTGTCGGCGGCCATCCACCTGCTCGAACAGGGCAAGTCGGTGATCGTGCTGGAGGCCTGGAAGATCGGCCACGGTGGCTCCGGGCGCAACGTCGGCTTGGTCAACGCCGGTACCTGGATCCGCCCCGACGACGTCGAGGCCACCCTTGGCCAGAAGCAGGGCAGCCGCCTGAACAAGGTGCTTGGCGAAGCCCCGGCTGAAGTGTTCGCCATGATCGAGCGCCTCGGCATCGACTGCCAGGCCCAGCACAAAGGCACGCTGCACATGGCGCACAACGCCACCGGTATCGCCGACCTCGAAGCGCGTCACGAACAATGGCGCCGCCGAGGTGCCGACGTCGAGCTGCTGACCGGTGCCCAGTGCCAGGAATACTGCGGTACTGACAAGATTTCCGCTGCGCTGCTTGATCGCCGTGCCGGCACCATCAACCCCATGGGCTACACCCAGGGTCTGGCGGCTGCTGTAACGCGCCTGGGCGGCAAGATTTTCCAGCAGTCTTCGGTCGAAGGCCTGGAGCGTGAAGGTGATGGCTGGCGGGTGAAGACTGCGCGTGGCGCTGTGCGCGCCGAAAAGGTGGTGATTTCCACCGGCGCCTACACCGAAGGCGACTGGAGCAACCTGCAGAAGCAGTTCTTCCGCGGTTATTACTATCAGGTAGCCTCCAAACCGCTGCAGGGCACCGCAGCCGACAAGGTGCTGCCACATGGCCAAGGTTCGTGGGACACCCGCACCGTGCTCAGCAGCATCCGCCGCGACGATCAGGGCCGCCTGCTGCTCGGCAGCCTGGGCCGGGTCGACAACAAGCCGGCGTGGTTCGTGCGCAGCTGGGCCGACCGCATCCAGGGCCATTACTACCCGGAGCTGGGCAAGGTCGAGTGGGAAATGCACTGGACCGGCTGCATCGACTTCACGCCTGACCACCTGATGCGCCTGTTCGAGCCGGCGCCTGGGTTGGTGGCGGTGACCGGGTACAACGGGCGCGGTAATACCACCGGCACCGTGATTGGCCGGGCGTTTGCCGAGTTCCTGCTCAAGGGCGAGGCGGACAGCCTGCCGATTCCGTTTTCGCCGATGAGCGGTGTGAGCGCGCCTTCGCTGCGGACGGCGTTCTACGAGTCCGGCTTCTCGCTGTACCACGCGGGGCAGTGCCTGAGGGTTGTGTTGTAAGTACTGGCCTATTCGCGGGTAAACCCGCTCCTACAAATTGTTCACCGCCTGAGAGGGCTGTGGTGAACCTGTAGGAGCGGGTTTACCCGCGAAGAGGCCAGCACAGGCTTACTTGTGCAGCCAGCTGAGGAAGCCACCTTTCTTGATCAGGGCCGGCTTCTGCAGCAACAACGACTCCCGGCTCTGCCGCCGGAACCGCTGCAATTTGCTCAACGCCGTCTGCACTTCGCCACGCTGCTGCAAACAGCTCTTCACCTGTTCCTTGTCGATCCGGTACAGCACGCAACTGGTCAGCGTGCGGAATTCGGCCAGCGAATCTTCGTCGTCGATGATCCCCTCGATCCCAAGCACCTCTCCCGGCCCCATGCGCCCGGCCTCCAGCCGCTTGTCTCCGTCGCGCACCGAGGCCGATACCACACCGCTGCCAATCACCAGCAGATGATCGGAATGCTCGCCCACCTCCAGGATCACCTGGTCCGCCAGGTACTCGACTGCAGTCATGCGCTGGCTCAACGCATCGCGCTCTTCATCACTTAGCGAGCGGAACACTCGAACCTCATCCAGCACCTCGCGCTGGCGGCTGCGCGGCGGCACAGCCAGGTCGACGTTCCACATCACCCCGCTGGCCTCCAGATGCCGGTGCGCCAGGTCGAACAACTGGTTACGTGCATCGCCCTTGGTGCCCGCATCGGCCACGAAGCCGCTGGCCTCGTACTCCACCGACTCCAGAGTCGAGGCCTTTACCGTCACCTTCGGCTTCGGGGTCGCAAGGATGGCACTGACGCCCTGCAAGGCTTTTTCCAGCGCATCGAACACACGCTTGGGCCGCACCTTGGCCGGGACCACCACGCTGATCGATACCCCGTGCACATCGGCCGGGCGACTGTGGTTGAGCAGCCGCGCCTTGGCCGCCACCGAGTTGGGGATTACCGCCAGGCTGCCGGTACCGGTCAGCAGGCGCGTGGCGCGCCAGTCGATGTCCAGGACCTTGCCTTCGGTGCCGTCGATGGAGATTGAGTCGCCAATCTGATAGGGCCGCGTGGTGTTCAGCACGATGCCGCTGAAGACGTCAGCCAGTGTGCTCTGCAGCGCCAGGCCGATGACGATGGCCATTACCCCGGAGGTGGCCAGCAGGCCCTTCACCGGCAGTTGCAGCACGTAGCCTGCGGCCGCGACCACGGCGGCGAGGAAGATCAACGCCCCCAGCACATCCTGCAGCAAGCGCCCGCCATGGCTGCCACGGGCCACCAGCAACAGGCCGAACACCACGGTCACCGTGCGCGCACCGAACAGCCACCAGCCGATGGCCAATACCGTGGCCATCAGGTTGCGCGAAAGATCGTCGGGCCACGGCGGTGGTTGCAGCGGGCTCATGCCGGCGGCCATCAGCACCGCGCTGAACAGCAGGAAGATCACCAGGCGCGCGCTGATGCGCCAGGCATGACGCTGAATGGGGATCAGTTGCCAAAGCACGAGGTCGAGCAGGATCAGGGCGCAACCGAGCAACAACGGGGACGACTGGATGAACGCCAGCATGGTGGTCTCGGGGGTGAGGGGAGGGCTGTGGGTAGTAATAGAGCAGGTTTGCCGGGCAGGCAATGCAAGCCTGTGCTGGCCCCTTCGCGGGTTTGCCCGCTCCCACAGGTAAAGCGCTGGTTTTGAACCTTGTGCGATCCCTGTGGGAGCGGGCGAGCCCGCGAAAAGGCCAGCAAAACCAACGCCAATCTATCGTTCCCAAAACAGAACGCTAAAGCCAAAAACCGCTATCTACCGCTCCAAAGGTGATGGTTTTAATCTTCTCCCATCAACGCGAAACACCCAACTTACTGAACATCAAAACCCTTAGGAGCTACCCCCATGACCCACTTCAAATACAACCGCCTGAACAAAGACGACGCCGCCGTACTGCTGGTCGATCACCAGGCTGGCCTGCTGTCCCTGGTCCGCGACATCGAGCCGGACGCGTTCAAGAACAACGTGCTGGCCCTGGCCGACCTGGCCAAGTTCTTCAACCTGCCGACCATCCTCACCACCAGCTTCGAGCAAGGCCCCAACGGCCCACTGGTGCCAGAACTGAAAGCCCTGTTCCCGGACGCCCCGTACATTGCCCGCCCTGGCCAGATCAACGCCTGGGACAACGAAGACTTCGTCAAGGCCGTGAAGGCCACTGGCAAGAAGCAACTGATCATCGCCGGCGTTGTGACTGAAGTGTGCGTAGCTTTCCCGGCCCTGTCTGCCCTGGAAGAAGAGTTCGACGTGTTCGTGGTCACTGATGCCTCCGGTACCTTCAACGCCATGACCCGCGACGCCGCCCACGACCGCATGAGCCAGGCAGGTGCGCAACTGATGACCTGGTTCGGCGTGGCCTGTGAGCTGCACCGCGACTGGCGCAACGACATCGAAGGCCTGGCCGCACTGTGCTCCAACCACATCCCGGATTACCGCAACCTGATGACCAGCTACAACGCCTTCAACGCCAACAAGTAAGCGCAAACGCCGCGGGCACCGCCAATCGGTGCCCGCCCAGGGCAGCACACCTATCCAATCCAGCGCCCGTCCGCCGTTGCACAGTGGATGCGGGCAAGCTCATCCCAAGGAACGCCGATGAACACCGCACTCCATGACAACCGCGAAGTGGTGACCGTATGCCTGCAACACAAGGTGCTTGATAGCTCGCCGGGCACCCCCGCAGCGCAACCGCCGCGCTGGAAACAGGCGCTGCTGACCTACCTGGTGATCTGCCCGATGACCATGGTCATCCCGCAACTGCTGGCGCCGCTGTTTGCACGCTTCCCGCAGTTGGGCGGCGTGATCACCGGCAACCTGATCGTCAACCTGTTCGTCATCCTGCCCGTGGTGTTCTACATCATGCCTTGGGTAACCCGCCGCTGCGCCAACTGGCTGCGCGGCTGAGCCGACGCCTTCATCTCGACACTTTCAAGGAGATACCGCTATGAGCACGTTCGTTACCCGCGATGGCACTTCGATCTATTTCAAGGACTGGGGCAGCGGCAAGCCCGTGCTGTTCAGCCACGGCTGGCCGCTGGATGCCGACATGTGGGACTCGCAGATGGAGTTCCTGGCCAGCCGCGGTTACCGCGCCATCGCCTTCGACCGCCGGGGGTTCGGCCGATCGAGCCAGCCGTGGAACGGTTACGACTACGACACCTTCGCCGATGACATTGCCCAGCTGATCGAGCACCTCGACCTGCGCGATGTCACCCTGGTGGGCTTCTCGATGGGGGGCGGTGACGTCAGCCGCTATATCGCCCGCCACGGCAGCGAGCGGGTGGCCGGGCTGGTGTTGCTGGGCGCGGTGACGCCGGTGTTCGGCAAGCGTGAGGACAACCCTGACGGTGTCGACCTGTCGGTGTTCGAGGGCATCCAGGCCGGCCTGCGTGCCGACCGCGCGCAGTTCATCGCCGATTTCGCCACGCCGTTCTACGGCCTGAACCATGGGCAGCAGGTGTCCCAGGGTGTGCAGACGCAGACCCTGAACATTGCGCTGATGGCGTCAATCAAAGGCACCCTGGACTGTGTGACAGCCTTCTCGGAGACCGATTTCCGTCCCGACATGGCCAAGGTCGATGTGCCGACGTTGGTGATCCATGGCGATGACGACCAGATCGTGCCGTTCGAGACCACCGGCAAGCAGGCGGCGGAGCTGATTCGCGGCGCCGAGCTGAAGGTGTATGCCGGGGCGCCGCACGGGTTTGCGGTGACCCATGCACAGCAACTGAATGAGGACTTGCTGGCGTTCCTTCAGCGGTAATGGTGGGAAACATTCGCGGGTAAACCCGCTCCTACAGACGTTGTAGGAGCGGGTTTACCCGCGAAGAGGCCGGCCCAGGCAGCAAAAAGCTTGACCAGGACTAACCTTCTTCAACCCACCGCACATCCATTCAAGCCCAGGCCTTGCATCAACCGGCATGCTTCGCAGTCCCCTGCCGGCCCCTAGTCGGAGAAGCCCATGTCCCAGGATCGCAACGACAAGACCCGTCGCCAGTTCCTCGCCACCAGCACTGTGCTCGGTGCCGCTGGCGCGCTCTGGTCCGCATTGCCCTTCACCGGCCAAGCCGGTTCCGCTCACGCATCCAGCCAAGGAGGTTCCATGACCGCCGACCTGATTCTGTTCAACGGCAAACTGCACACCGTTGACCGCGAAAAGCCCACCGCGACCGCCGTCGCCATCAAGGACGGCCGCTTCATCGCCGTGGGCAGCGACGCCGAGGCCATGGCCCACAAGGGCGCCGCCACGCAAATCATCGACCTCAAGCAGCGCACGGTGATCCCGGGCCTCAATGACTCGCACCTGCACCTGATCCGCGGTGGCCTGAACTACAACCTCGAGCTGCGCTGGGAAGGGGTGCCGTCGGTGGCCGATGCCCTGCGCATGCTCAAGGACCAGGCCGCGCGCACGCCAACCCCGCAGTGGGTGCGGGTAGTCGGTGGCTGGAACGAATTCCAGTTCGCCGAAAAACGCATGCCCACCCTGGAAGAAATCAACCAGGCTGCGCCCGACACCCCGGTGTTCCTGTTGCACCTGTATGACCGCGCGCTGCTCAACCGCGCTGCGCTCAAGGCCGTCGGCTACGACAAGAGCACCCCGAACCCGCCAGGTGGCGAAATCCAGCGTGACAAGTTCGGCAACCCGACCGGCATGCTGATCGCCCGCCCCAACGCAATGATCCTCTACGCCACCCTGGCCAAGGGGCCGAAGCTGCCGCTGGAGTACCAGGTCAACTCCACCCGCCAGTTCATGCGCGAACTCAACCGCCTGGGCCTGACCAGCGCCATTGATGCCGGCGGTGGCTACCAGAATTTCCCCGATGACTACTCGGTGATCCAGGAGCTGGCCGACAACAACCAGCTGACCGTACGCATCGCCTACAACCTGTTCACCCAGAAGCCCAAGGAAGAACTGGACGACTTCAAGAAGTGGACCTCCAGCGTCAAGCTGCACAGCGGTACCGACTTCTTGCGCCACAATGGCGCGGGCGAAATGCTGGTGTTCTCTGCCGCCGACTTCGAGGACTTCCTCGAGCCGCGCCCGGACCTGCCGCAGACCATGGAAGAAGAACTGGAGCCGGTGGTGCGCCACCTGGTCGAGCAGCGCTGGCCATTCCGCCTGCACGCCACCTACAACGAATCGATCACGCGCATGCTCGACGTGTTCGAGAAGGTCAACCGCGACATTCCATTCAACGGCCTGCCCTGGTTCTTCGACCACGCCGAAACCATCACCCCGCAGAACATCGAGCGCGTGCGTGCGCTGGGCGGTGGTATTGCCATCCAGGACCGCATGGCCTTCCAGGGTGAGTACTTCGTCGACCGCTACGGCGCCAAGGCCGCCGAGCAGACCCCGCCGATCAAACGCATGCTCGAGATGGGCGTGCCGGTCGGTGCCGGTACCGATGCCACCCGAGTGTCCAGCTACAACCCGTGGACTTCGCTGTACTGGCTGGTCAGCGGCAAGACGGTCGGTGGCATGGAGCTGTACCCGGAAGGCCTGAGCCGTGACACCGCGCTGCAATTGTTCACCCAGGGCAGCGCCTGGTTCTCCAGCGAGCAAGGCAAGAAGGGCCAGATCAAGGTAGGCCAGCTGGCTGACCTGGCAGCATTGTCGCTGGACTTCTTCAGTGTCGATGAAGAGGCGATCAAGGGCATCGAGTCGGTGCTGACCATCGTTGATGGCAAGGTGGTGTACGGTGCTGGCGAGTTCGACAAGCTTGGCCCGCCGCAGGTGCCGGTGCTGCCAGAGTGGTCGCCGGTGACCAAGGTGCCTGGGCACTGGCGCGTTGGTACGCCATCGTTGGCAGCCGCGGTGCACCAGTGCTCGGGGCCGTGCGGGGTGCATGCACACAGCCATGACAAGGCGCGCAAATCGAGTGTTCCGGTCAATGATTTCCAGGGATTCTGGGGGGCGCTGGGCTGTTCGTGCTTCGCTTTCTAAGCTGAGCTGATTTGAAGAACGGGGGCCAATAACTGGCCCCTTTCTTGTGTCTTCAGTGCCGGCCCTTTCGCGGGTAAACCCGCTCCTACAGGGCCTTTGCTGCCTTTTCGCAGGTAACCCGCACCTACGGGGCCTTTGTGGTCCTTTCGCGGGTAAACCCGCGCATACGGGGGCTGCGCGGTCCTTGTAGCGAAAGGGCCGCAAAGGCCAGCATCAATGGTGAGCCTTATGCTCCCCGCCAGCCAACAAATGCCGAATTCGCACTTCAACCCCATCGGTCTGCAGCATCCTGACCCGCGCCTCGATCTTCAGTTCACCACGGGTCACCCGGTGGTGATGCCGCAGATGCTCCAGCCACGATTCCTCGAAGAAGAACTCCAGCCACAACGCCGGATCAGCACTGTCCCGCATCAACCCCCACGACAATGCGCCATTGCGCTTGCGCATCGCTTCCAGCTCCCGCGCCGCCTGCTGGAAGGCCTCGGCCTTGGTGGGGGCGATGTGGTACTCGACGGTGACCATCACCGGTCCGACTTCCTTGTCCATGTCATCGCTCAACACCGGCACCGGCCAATGCAGCGACGGCGTCAGCTCTTCTGCCTCGGTTTCCGGCAGCGTCACCTTGCAGGTCAGCAAGGTACCCAGCGCCAGGCCGCCTGCGGCCACCAGCAGGCTGAAGGTGAGCGTTGCATGGCTGGCCAGCGTGCCCCACAGCAGGCCGCCACAGGCCATGGCGCCGAAGAAAATCAGAATGTATACCGACAAAGCCCGCGCCCGTACCCAGGCTGGCACCGAAGTCTGCGCAGCCACCTGCAGGTTGGACAGCACCGCGATCCACGCCGCGCCACTGAGCAGCATCGCGGGCAGCAGCGCATAGAAATTGCGTACCAACGCCAGGGCCAGCAGGAACAGGGCATACAGCAGGCTGGCCAGTAACACCAGGCGGTCACGGCTGATGCGCTCACGCAGGCGCGGCAGCAAGGTGGCACCCGCCACTGCGCCAATACCGATGGCCGCCAGCAGCAGGCCGAAGTCCGCTGCAGTGCCGTGCATCTCGCCACGCACGATCAGTGGCAGCAGCGAAGTGCCGGCGCTGGCGCAGAAAAAGAACGCCAACGCGCGTAGCATCACGGCCTGCAAAGGCTTGGCACTGCGGGCAAAGCGCAACCCAGTGCGCATGGCGCCAACGAAGCGTTCGGCCGGGAGCAGTGGTTCCTTCACCTCGCGCTTCCACAGGAACAACACCAGAATCACACCCGCGAACGAGATGGCATTCAGGGCAAAGGTCAGCCACGGGCCGACCATGCTCACCACCACCCCCGCCAGTGCCGGGCCGATGGCCCGTGACACGTTGATGCCGACACTGGAAAGCGCCACCGCGTTGGCCAGGTCCTCCTTGCCCACCAGTTCCGGTGTCAGTGCGCTCCACGCCGGCATCATCAGCGCTGTACCAATGCCCAGTGCCAGGGTCAGCACCAGCAGCAAGGTGACGTTCATCATCCCGAGCAAGGTCAGGGCCGCCAGCACAACCGCTACGCAAGACATCCACAGTTGCACCAGCAACAGGTAGCGGCGTTTGTCGACGATGTCCGCCGCTGCGCCCGCCGGCAGGGCCAGGAAGAACATCGGCAACGAGCCGGCTACCTGGATCAACGCCACGTGCAGCGGGCTGGCCGACAGCGTGGTCATCAGCCAGCCGGCGCCCACCTCGTGCATCCAGGTGCCGATGTTGGAGGCGATGGTGGCGATCCACAGCATGCGGAAGGTGGTGTTACGCAACGGGCTCCAGGCACCTGAAGGGGATGTACTCATGTCAGAAGCTGCCTTTGAGTGGGTATTCGATGATCAGGTAGATGCGGTCGATATCATTGCCCGCCTGGGCCTGGTTGGCGCGGTGGCTGACGTGGGAGAGCGACAGGCTCAGGTCCTTGGCAGCCCCCGACTGCACCACGTATTTCAGGTCGATGTCGCGTTCCCAGTGCTTGCCGCCGTCGCCGTACTGGTTCACATAGGCGCCGCCCGCCGGCGCATGGCTGCCGTCGATGCCGCGGCCGCTGACATAGCGGCCCATCAGGCTCAGGCCAGGTGCGCCGAGGGTGGCGAAGTTCAGGTCATAGCGCAGTTGCCACGAGTGCTCGCCAGGGCCGTTGAAGTCGGCGTACTTGATCGCGTTGGCCAGGTAGATGGCGTCGCCGCCGACGAAGTCGAACGGGGTGTCGCCCTCGACCTTCTGGTAGGCCAGGCTCAGCGCCTGGGCGCCGAAGCTGTACCTGGCCAGCAGGCTGTAGGCGAGGGTGCCGATCGCCCCGGCGCTGGCGTTGCCGGTGTCGCGGGTTTTGTACAGGTTGCCGTCCACGCGCCAGTTGCCCTCGGCCACGTTCAGGTTGAGGTAAGCCTGGCGCCAGGTGTTTTCCAGCTGCCCGGCATACAGTGCGGCGCCGAACGGCCCGTTGGGTGCGAAGGTGGCACCGGCCAGGCTGATGGCCCGGTTATGGGTGGTCGCGCCGTAGCCGCTGAAGTCGTCGTGGGTGGAGCTGTTGTCCTGGTTGTTGAAGGCAGTGAAACGCCCGGCCTGCAGGCGCCAGTCGGGCTGGTCGGTGTTTTCCACCCACCAGCCGGTGGCGTATTCCGGGTGCAGGCGTTTGTCACCGGTGTCGAACACCGGGGTTTCCACCATCATCTCGCCATAGCGCAGTTGGGTGTTGCCTAACTGCATTTTGAGCGCGGCACCGGCGCTGGAGTACTCGGACTCGGCGCGGCCATCGCTGTCGCGTGGCAGCAGGCCGGTGCCGCTATGGCCGCGGCCGCCGTCGAGCTTGAGGCCAAGAAAGCCATGGGCATCGATGCCGACGCCGACAGTGCCTTCGGTGAAGCCGGAACGGACCTCGCCGATGAAGCCTTGGGCCCATTCCTGGCGGTAGTTCTGGCCGCTGCCGGAGGGCGAGCGGAAGTCACTGTGCAGGAAATAGTTGCGGCTGAGCAGCGACCAGCCGGGCGCCTCGGCGTGGCTCAGCGCCGGCCAGAGGGCGAGGGTGGCGAGCAGGGCGCGGCCTGGTCCGTGAGTGGCGCGGATCATGAGGGGCTCCGGGGGATGATCCGGGAGTGTGGAAGAAGAGTAGACCCAAGGTCTTGTAAGGGTGTGCTGGGTGGGGATTTGCATTACCTGTACCGGCCCTTTCGCGGCTAAAGCCGCTCCTACAGGGCCACCACCGGCCCCGAGCCTTGTGCAATACCTGTGGGCGCGGGCAGGCCCGCGAAGAGGCCGGCTCAGCCAGCCAGGCACTCAAGCCATGTCGCTGATGGCGAACTCCTCAGCCAGATGATCGATCAGCGCTCGCACCGAAGGCAGCAACCCACGTCGCGATGGGAAGATCGCATGCACGATGCCGCAACGCGGGTGCCAGTCCGGAATCAGCTCAACCAGGCGTCCTGCCGCCAGGTCCTCACGCACCGCCACCCGCGGCAAGTGTGCAATCCCCACTCCGGCTACCACGAAGTGGCGCAAGGCAAACAGGTCATCAGTCACCATGCGTGGTGTATGCGGGATGACGATGCTGCGGCTGTTGTCCTCACCCTGGAACAGTTCCCACTGGTACTCGCGCTGGGCACTGCCCCAATGCACGCTGGGTAGCGTGCCCAGCAGCTGCGGATCAAAGCCTTTGGGCAGTTGCGCCAGGTATTGAGGTTGACCGACCAGGCACTGGGTGCTGTTGCTCAGCACCTTCATCACCATGTCAGTGTTCTCCAGCGGCGGAAAGCGCACCCGCAGAGCAATATCGAAGCCCTCGTGCAACAGGTCGACACGGCGGTTGGTACTTTCGATGAACAGCTCCACCTGCGGGTACTTGAGCATGTAGCGGGTCAGCATCGGCCCGACCCAGGAGTTGAGCAGGGTGGTCGGGCAGCTGATGCGGACCAAGCCGCGCGGTTCGCTGCGGTTGCGCTCGATGATCTCTGCTGCGCCCTCGGCCTCCACGCGCATGGCCAGGCAACGGTTGTAGTAGGCCTGGCCGATCTCGGTCAGCGAGCAGTGCCGGCTGGTGCGGTGCAGCAGCCGCACACCCAGGCGGTCTTCAAGGTCGGCGATGCGCCGGCTGAGTTTTGACTTGGGCATGTCCAGCGCCCGCCCGGCCGGGGCGAAGCCGCCATGTTCGACGACCTGGGTGAAGTAGTAGAGGGAGTTGAGGTCTTCCAATGATCGGTCTCCGGGTGTTTGGTTGCCTGTGCCGGCCTCTTCGCTTGTAGGAGCGGCTTTAGCCGCGAAGAGGCCGGCACAGCCCCTACAAATCCATCGTTCATAATTCAGAACGCTAAAGCCAGATTCTGCTAACTACCGCCGCAAAGGTGATGATTTTAATCTGTGCCCATCAACGCGAAACACCCCGGATTGCTGAAAAATTCATAACCCTTGGGAGCACAGACCATGAGCAAATTCACCTACAACCGCCTGAACAAAGACGACGCTGCCGTACTGCTGGTTGACCACCAGGCTGGCCTGCTGTCGCTGGTGCGCGATATCGAGCCGGACAAGTTCAAGAACAACGTGCTGGCGCTGGCTGACCTGGCCAAGTTCTTCAACCTGCCGACCATCCTCACCACCAGCTTCGAGCAAGGCCCCAACGGCCCGCTGGTGCCGGAACTGAAAGCCCTGTTCCCGGACGCGCCGTACATTGCCCGCCCTGGCCAGATCAACGCCTGGGACAACGAGGATTTCGTCAAGGCGGTGAAGGCGACCGGCAAGAAGCAGCTGATCATTGCAGGTGTTGTGACCGAGGTTTGCGTGGCGTTCCCGGCGCTGTCGGCCTTGGAGGAAGAATTTGAGGTGTTCGTGGTGACCGATGCTTCCGGCACCTTCAATGAAATGACCCGTGATGCCGCGCATGACCGCATGAGCCAGGCGGGTGCCCAACTGATGACCTGGTTCGGCGTGGCCTGCGAGCTGCACCGCGACTGGCGCAACGATGTCGAAGGGCTGGCTGCACTTTGCTCCAACCACATTCCGGATTATCGCAACCTGATGACTAGCTATAACGCGCTGACTGCGGGTAAGTAATCAACCATCAGCAACGCGCACAAAGGCCGGCTCTCTCTGTAGGGAGCCGGCCTTTTCTGTTTGCTGTACCGGCCTCTTCGCGGGCAAGCCCGCTCCCACAGGGATCGCGCAAGATTCAACGCCAGTGCAGTACCTGTGGGAGCGGGCGTGCCCGCGAAAGGGCCGGTGCAGGCGACTCAGTTCATGGGCTGTGACTCAATCCCATCCAGCAATGCCTCAACCAGACCTTCTGCCATTTCAAGCGCGTTCAGGTTGCTCCAGAACATGCTCTTGCCTGTGTCATCCAGATGTTCCAAGGCTTTGTAGCCACAGTCGTAGGCACCGCGCAGGTATTGGGCGACATGCACCAGGGCATCGTGGGCGGAAACGCCTGGGTTTACGGTGAACAATGGGGGATGGCCGGCATCGCAGCGGCTGAAAGAGCGTTGTGTGGTGTTGGGGAGGGGTGGATCGGGGACGATTCTTTTCATGGCAATTCCTTCTCCAGGATTGAACTGCAACCACCCGTTTCCACGCAGAAGGCGGCAGTTGTGCGCGGGGTGGAAAACCGGTGAGAAGGCAAGCCGGTAGGCCAAACGGCCTCACGCGCACAACTGCCATAACGGCAGCCCTTCATCACATCCGGGTTTCCACACCCGATCGCTGAACCGACAGCGACCCGGTTAGCCTAGAGAGCAGGCCTTCCCTGGACAATCAGACGGGCGTCGACACGGTGTGTAGGATAATTCCTTGGGATTGGCGTGAACGTAGGAAATGGTTCGCGGGGAAGTAGGACCCAGCTGAGAATTAGACGATTTTGTGATGGCTTTTGTGTGTTCGCGTAATGGCGGCGAGGTGATCGTCAGGACATTGCAGGATGGCTTCTAGGTGCCTGGCGATAGTTTTTGGGCGCCCATGAGATCGAGCGCCGCCCGCGCGGCGCTTCGCGGGTAAACCCGCTCCTACGTTTGTTTCTGGCCAGTCCCTCCTGCGCCAGGCGCGCGCGACCGCCTTGTTTGTACGACGCGATATCGAGGCGTGCGCCAGGGGGCTCGCGTGCGCGTCCCACAGGAATAACTGGCCCGAAACAAACGTAGGCGCGGGTTTACCCGCGAAGCGCCGCGCGGGCGGCGCTCGATCTCACAGGCACTACAACCCTCAAGGCATGTGCCAAAAGGCCTCAATCCGCATCCGAATCAAACAACCTTTCCAACTCCACCCGCGCCTCCTTGGCCGTCTGCATCACCTTGGCCCGGTCATCACGCACTTGCCCCTGGGCCTCCAGCACCTCTTCGTCATGCTGGGTGAACCGCGCAATGCGGTCCGCCGCCTGTTCATCGCTCAGGCCCAACCCCACCAGTGCCCGGCGAGTCATTTCCAGGCTGGAATAAAACGTCTCGCGAATCGGCTCGGCGCCCACATCCGCCAGTTTGTGCACATGCTGTCGGTTGCGCGCCCGGGCCAGCACCTTCAGGTGAGGGTACAGACGCTTCACCCGTGCGGCGGTATGAATGGCGGCTTCAGGGTCATCAATGGTGATGATGAAGTACTCCGCTTCACCCACCTTGGCGGCGTGCAACACCTCCGGGCGCAGCGGGTCGCCGTAGAACACCGGCACCTGTTCGAACATACGGGTCATCTCGATGGTGTCCACCGAGGTTTCCAGGGCAACGAACGGGATCTTCTGTGCCCGCAGGATGCGCGCGACGATCTGGCCCATGCGGCCCATGCCGACGATCACCACCCGCGGCGTATCCGTCTGGATCTGCTTATATTGCTCGGGCACTTCACGCGCCGGTTGCGGGCGTTTGAGGGCGCGGGCGCAACCCAGCATCAGCAGCGGGGTGATGGCCATCGACAGGGTAATGGTCATCAGCAGCAGGTCGTAGGTCTGGGTGTCGAACAGGCCCTGGTCCTTGCCCAGCTTGAACACCACGAAGGCGAACTCGCCACCGGCCGCCAGCACCATGCCCAGGCGCAGGGCGCTGGCGCTGTTCAGGCCGCCGACCCAGCGGCCGACGCCTATCAGCAACAGCAGCTTCACGGCCACCAGCAACAGGGTCAGGCCCAGCACCACCAGTGGCATTTCCAGCAGCAGGCGCAGGTTGGCGCCCATGCCCACGCTGATGAAGAACAGCCCCAGCAGCAGGCCCTTGAAGGGTTCGATCTGCGATTCCAGCTCGTGACGGTATTCCGAGTCGGCCAGCAGCAGGCCGGCGAGGAAAGCGCCAAGGGCCATGGAGATACCCGCTTCTTCCATCAGCCAGGCAGTGCCAATCACCACCAGCAGTGCGGTGGCAGTAGACACTTCCGGCAGGCCGGTGCGAGCCACGGTGCGGAACACCGGGCGCAACAGGTAGCGACCGCCGATGATCACCACGGCGATGCTGGCGAATACCTTCAGGCCGTGTTGCAGGCTGTCGCCTTGGCTGGTGTCCGGGCCACTGGCGGCCAGCAGCGGTACCAAGGCGATCAGCGGGATCGCGGCGATGTCCTGGAACAACAGGATGGCGAACGCCAGACGGCCGTGCGGTGCATTGAGCTGCTTGCTCTCGGCCAGGCTCTGCAGGCCAAGGGCGGTGGACGAAAGCGCCAGGCCCAGGCCGAGCACGATGGCTGCTGGCAGCGTCTGGCTGAAACCGAACAGGGCGATGGCGCCGATGACTGCACCGGTCAGCACCACCTGGGCAGTGCCGACACCAAACACCGACTTGCGCATCAGCCACAAGCGTTTGGGCGACAGTTCCAGGCCGATGATGAACAGCAGCAAGACCACGCCCAGTTCGGAAATGTGCGCCACGCTTTCTGTGTCGCGGATCAGGCCAAGTGCTTGCGGGCCGATGACCACACCGGCGAGCAGGTAGCCGAGCACGGCACCCAGTTGCAGGCGCTTGGCCAGGGGGACGGCGAGGACGGCGGCAAGCAGGAAGATCACCGCGGTTTGTAGAAGGCTGCCTTCGTGTGGCATTGGCTCGTACTCCATGAGCTGCCGGGGCAGCGTTCGAACAGTTTGACGGACAATTCTGAGGGGTGGGGTGGGGTCAGACAATCATCTGACGGGAAGAAACATTGTCCTGTTCAGGGTGACAATCGGTGCCGGCGCTTATCTGGGCATGCCCGCTTCCACAGGTATTACCCAGGCTTCAAGGCCATTGCTGTCTCTGTGGGAGCGGGCGCGCCCGCGAGGAAGGCAGCGCTAATCCGACTGTTCACCGCCACCAAACTGTGCCCGATACTGCGCCGGCGTCATGCCAATTCGCTCAAAGAATACCTTGCGCATGTGTCGGTCACTGCCAAACCCGCACTGCGCCGCCACCACCTTCATCGGCAGGTCACCGCATTCGAGCAGCTTGCGTGCGCGATCGATGCGCGCATTCTGCAGGTACTGCAGCGGCGTAATGCCCACCTCACGCTGAAACGTCCGGGCAAAGTTGCGCCCGCTCATGGCCACCAGTTCGGCCATTTTCTGCACGGTGAACGCCTGCTCGATGTGGTCGACGATATAGGCCTGTACCCGTGCAATCGGCGAGTCATCGCGTGGTACCGCAGCCAGCAACGGCCCGTAGGGTGTCTGCCCGCCCTGACGGTGGCGGGCAACCAGAAGTACCTTGGCCACTTCCAGGGCCAGCGCCTTGCCATGGTCCTCGGCCACCACCGCCAATGCCAGGTCGATCCCCGCAGTGATACCGCCCGAGGTGATCAGGCAGCGGTCCATCACGTAGATCTGCTCGGTCTCCACCTTGGCCTCGGGGAACGCCTGTGCCAGGCGCTCCACGTAGTTCCAGTGGGTGGTACAGCGATAGCCATTCAGTAACCCGGCCCGCCCCAGCAGGAACACCCCGGTGCAGATGGCGCCGAAGCGCTTCGCCTGGCGTACGGCCTTGGGCAGCCAGCGCTCAATCCCTGGCAGGGCGGTGTCATAGGCCCCTGGGCCGCCCGGCACCAGCAACAGGTCGACGGCCTCCGGCAAGTCCTCCAGGCGCTGGTCTGCCACCACCTTCAGGCCGCATGAGCCGCGCACCACTGCTTGCCCCTCGGCCAAGGTCAGCAGCCGATATTGCCGTGCTGCAGGCAAGAACCGGTTGGCGATGGCGAATGCATCCATGGGGCCGGTGACATCCAGCAGTAGCACATCGTTGAACAGCACCATGGCCACGGTGCGGTGGGCGGGTTTTTCCTGCATGCCTCTGTCGCCTTGAATGCCGGCCGCAGGTAGCGGCCAGAAGCTGAATACGAAACGCATCTTAAGATATCGGCAAAACGCCCAGGGCCAGCAGCGCACAATTAACAACAATTCAGGTTTGGCTCAGGACTTCGTCATGTGCCGGGGGCGAGACTTTCTGCATTGAACAGGAGAGTCGCCATGTACCCTGGGACGCCCGAAGCGCCGCTGCAACCCCCCGGCGCACTCACGCCCGCGCGGCTGCGCCGGGCCAAGGAGCTGATGTTGCATAGCCCGTTGTCGATCATTGAGATCGCTGCGGTATGCAACCTCACACGCAGCCACTTTTCCCGCGCCTTCAAAGTCAACACCGGCCTTTCGCCGCAGGCCTGGCGCCTGCTGGCGCGCATGGAAAAGGCCAAGCGCTTGCTCACCACCGAGGCGCCTATCACCCATGTGAGCCTGGAATGCGGTTTTTGCGACCAGGCCCATTTCACCCGCGCTTTCAGCCGCCTGGTCGGCCAGCCACCCAAGGCCTGGCGGCAGGCGCAGGTACTTTCTTAAGCCGAAGCTATCCACCGGTATAACCCCCTGCGGACAGTGCCGGCCCGTTATCCCAACCCAAGGAGTCACCCCATGAGCCAACCCGATTACAAGCGCCTGAACAAAGACGACGCCGTGGTGCTGCTGGTCGACCACCAGACCGGTCTGATCTCGCTGGTGCAGGATTTTTCGCCCAACGAATTCAAGAACAACGTGCTGGCCTTGGGCGACCTGGCCAAGTTCTTTGGCCTGCCGACCATCCTCACCACCAGCTTCGAGCAAGGCCCGAATGGCCCGCTGGTGCCCGAGCTGAAAGAAATGTTTCCGGATGCGCCGTACATTGCCCGTCCGGGCCAGATCAACGCCTGGGACAACGAAGACTTCGTCAAGGCAATCAAGGCCACGGGCCGCAAGCAACTGATCATCGCCGGTGTGGTGACCGATGTGTGCGTGGCATTCCCGACCCTGTCGGCGCTGGCGGAAGGCTTTGAAGTGTTCGTGGTGACCGATGCCTCGGGCACCTTCAACGAAACCGTGCAGCAAGCGGCTTGGGTGCGCATGACCCAGGCGGGTGCGCAGATGATGAACTGGTTCTCGGTGGCCTGCGAACTGCACCGCGACTGGCGCAACGACATCGAAGGGCTGGGCAACCTGCTGTCGCAGCGTATTCCCAACTACCGCAACCTGATGAACAGCTACGCGGCGCTGGCCTCGCGTTGATGTAATCCTGAATCGGCCTCTTCGCGGGTAAACCCGCGAAGAGGCCGGCACAGGCTATGCGTGACTCACAGGCAGACTGAAACGAATCCGGCATCCACCCAACTGCGACACCAGCGCCTGCAACTGCCCGCCGTGGGCCTGGGCCACCGAACTGCAGATCGCCAAGCCCATCCCCATGCCACCGGTCTTGGTGGAGTGAAAGGCATCGAATACACGCTCCCGCTCGTCCGCCGCGATACCCGGCCCGTTGTCGTCCACGCAGACCTCCACCCCATCCTCGACCACCGCCGACGCAATCTTCAGCACCCCGTCACTGCGATACCCCGACAACGCTTCCAGGGCATTGGTAATCAGGTTGAACACCAACTGCTGCAACTGCACCGGGTCGGCTGTCACGCACACCCCGGCCTTCAGCTGCGTCTGCACATCCACCTTGCCCTTGGCGGCGTCGGCCGAGGTCAGGCGCACCACCTCGCGGATCAATTCGTCCAGCTTCACCGCCTTGAGTTGCATCGGTGACTGCTTGGCCAGGGACCGCAGCGCCCGCACGATGTTGCCGGCCCGTTCGCTGTCGTTGCGGATGTCT
The DNA here is from genome assembly GCF_001655295.1 of Pseudomonas sp. JY-Q. Lineage (NCBI taxonomy): Bacteria > Pseudomonadati > Pseudomonadota > Gammaproteobacteria > Pseudomonadales > Pseudomonadaceae > Pseudomonas > Pseudomonas sp. JY-Q. The sequence goes on from NZ_CP011525.1 coordinate 169,113, forward strand.
TCCAGGCCGGCAATTGCTTCTTCCAGGTCGGGGTTGGGGCGTTTCAACCAGCGCAGGCTGGCCGCGGCATTGGAGGCGATGCCCAGTAGCGGTTGGCTGATCTCGTGGGCGATGGACGCTGACAGCTCATTCATCGCCTGCAAGTGCGCACTGCGCGCCAGTTCCGCACGCGAGCGGCGCAACTCAGCCTCCATCTGTGCGCGGATCTGGTTTTCTTCGGCCAGGCGTGTGTAGAACTTGGCCGTTTGTAGCGACACCGCTGCCTGTGAGGCGAGGATTTCCAGCATGGCCAGGCGCTGACCGCCGAACAGGTTGGGCACAAGGCGGTTTTCCAGGTACACCAGGCCGATCAGCACGCCTTGGATCACCAGCGGCAGGCACAGCACCGAGCGGGCGTTGCGCGCCTGCAGCTGTTGGCGGAAGGCCTCCGGGCACTCACTGAGGGCATCGTTGAGCACCAGCGGTTTGCGGGTGCGCATGGTGGTGTTGATGACTGACAGCGGTGCCTGGGTCATGAACTTCTGGCAGTTGTCCATGCTCACGTGCAGCCCGGCATCGTCGATGTAGGCCAGGGCGGCCATCTGGAATTCGGCGCCGCTTACAATCAGCAGCGCGCCATGGTCGGCACCGGAGTGCTGGGTCAGGTGGCCCATCAGGGTTTCGATCAGGCCTTCGAGCAGCACTTCTTCGGACAGCGCCCGCGCGGCTTCGATGCCGGCTTCGAGGTCCAGCCTGGCCTGGTGGGTGGCCCGATAGGTCTCCTGAATCGGCTGGGTGCGCAGAAACGGATGCAACGTCTCAAGCTGGTGCACCTTGCCGGTCGCGCCCCAGATATGGAAGCAGTCGCGGGCGATACGCAGGTGCAGGTTGGCGCCGGAAATCAGGCCGCTGGGGATGCACACCTCGGCCAGCTGTTCATGGGCCAGTGCCTGCTCGTGGATGAAACCGGCAGCGGTGGCGGCGATTTGCGCCTGGTCGAAGCAGCGGATCGCGGCCAGGCCGTCGCCTTCGAGCTTGGCGATGACGCCCTCGATCAGCAACTGCTTGCTGCGGAAGGTGGCCGGGTTGAAGCCGGCCCAGCGGCTGAAGCGCTCGCGCAGGGCCTGCAGCTGGCGCAGCTTGTCGGCAAGACTGCACGGGGCCTCGGGGCTGCCCAGGGCCAGGCCGCGGAACAGATGATAGTCAGCCAGGTTGATGTGCGCCGGTGCCGCCCAGCTGTTGTCACCGGCCAATGCCAGGTCGCGCATGGCCTTCGGGATACTGCCCATGTAGAAGGCGCACATGGCGGCGAACAGGTGCTGGAAGAACCGCGTGGTGGGCGATCTCGAGGCAGTGGCCGGGGCCGGGCAGGGCATGCCGCTCAGGTTGGCGACGAACGCTTGCTGGGCCAGCAGGATCTGCTCGATATCGCCGTAGCCGTGGCGACGCACAGTGGCCAGGCCTTGCGCCACTTCCTCGACCACGTCCGGCAGGTAGCGGCCCATGAACAGCGAATCTGAAACCAGGTGGTTGCAGGCATAGCAGCTCATCGCCAGGTCACCGCTCAGGCGCGCCGAGTCGACCGCGTCCAGCGCGGTACGTCGGGCGAATTCCATGGGCGAGGTCCAGGCGCTGACCTGGTCCAGGGCCAGCAACGCGCTGGTCAGATCAGCGTCGAAACCGTGCCGCTCGATCAGCTTGAGCGCGGCCAGGCAACAGGCATGGCCATCATGGTAAGCGCCAAAACGCTCGGCAATCATCACGCCGTACCAGGCCATGCCGTAGGTGCTGCCAGGGGCAACGCCGTGCAGTAGCGACATCTCCATGAGCTTGGCCAGGTGCAGGAAGCAGATGTCGTCCTTCACGAAGAAGGATGATGACAGAGTGGCCAGCAGGCTGATGGCAACCGTCACTTCCTCCGAATCGGTGCGCGGCAGTGACTCCAGGCAATGCCGGTCCTTCTGTTCGATCAACGCCTGCACATGGGCATGACTGGCCTCGACCTCTTGCCAGTCGACGCCCCGCACGGGGCTTATGCCCAGCAAGTCCAGGCCGTCCAGGGCGCTGTCGATAGCCGCCTGATAGTCACCGTGCAAGGTGTACAGCAGTGCCTGCAGCCGGCACGCCCGCGCCTGGTCCAACACCGAGCGGGCACGCTGGCGGCATTCAGTGAGGCGGGCCTGCGCTGCGATCGTTCGCGACAGTTGCATGTCGCACTCCGTCGCCATGCAGGCGACGGCAAAGCCATGCGTGGCGCGGCTTTCCAGCGTGGCGCTGTGGTGCAGCAACTGCTCGGCGGTGTGCAGGTAGCCAGCGGCCTGTTCGAAGGCGCCGGTGTCGCGTGCGCGGGATGCGGCTTCGCGTAAAAGCTGCAGGAACGCTTCGCAGTCATCCGCTGCAAACCCGCATGGGCTGGCGCGTTGCAGCTGGCTGGCGAGCTCGAACAACACCTCGTGCGTTCGCCCTGGCCAAGCCTGGCGCATGGCCAGGGCGATGCGTGCATGCAGCGAGGCGCGCTCGTGCACGGGCGTGAGTGCATAAGCGGCCTCCATCACCCGGTCATGAGTGCAGCCTAAGCCATTCTGGCCCGGTTGCAGGAAACCGGCGCGAATCAAGGCTTTCAACGGTTCGCCCGGCGGTTGGGCGAGTACCTGCCGAAGCAGGCGTTCATCGCAGTGGCTGCCCGCCGCGCTGACGACCCGCAACAGGTCGCGTTGCGGTGCCGTCAGGCGCTCCAGGCGGTGGACCATCAAGTCGGCGACATTGTCGGAATAGCAGTGCCGGGCCACGGCCTGCAGGCACCATGACCAGCGCATGGCCTGGGTGTCGAAGATGAACAGCTGGTCTTCGACCATGGCCCTGAGGATCTGGTTGATGAAAAACGGGTTGCCCGCCGTCTTGCCGTGCACCCGTTCGGCCAGCTGATATGCGTCTTCAGGGGCAACATGGAAGCGCTCGCCAATCAGCTCGGTCACTGCCCCCACGGCCAGTGGCCGCAGGTTCAGCGTGGTGCTTCGCACCGTTGCGGGTATGGCCAACGGTGCGCTGGTGGTGGGCGTATCGTTGCACTGGGTGACAATCAGCAGCAGGTTAGCCGGCACGTTAGCCAGCAGTTGGGCCAGCAGTTGCCGGGTGGCGTCGTCGGCCCATTGCAAGTCGTCGAAGAACAGCACCAGCGGTTGGCCAGGCCGGCTGAAAACCTGCAGGAATTCAATGATCGCGTGCAGTTCCTTGTGCAACGCAAGGCGCGTGGGCTTGGCGGGTAATTGGGGCAAGGGGCCGAGAATCAGTTGCAGGTCCGGGGCCAGCTTGCCGAGCAGACGACCGTGACCTTTGATACGGCGCTGGATTTCGCGGCGCAAGGTGACGAGGTCCTGACTGTTCTTGGCCAGCAACTGGGTAGTCAGGGCACCGAGTACTTCGATCCAGGGCGTGTAGGGCACTGCTTGGGCGTGGCTGTTGCACGTGCCGACGGCCCAGTAACCTTCGGCGTTGGCCTTGAGAGCTGCTTTGACCAGGCTCGACTTGCCCATGCCAGCAGCGCCGTAGATGACCAGGGCTTGTGGTTTGCTGTCGCGATGCAAGGCCTTGAGCAGCAGGGCGATAGCCTTTTGCTCGGCGCTGCGGCCATACAGGCGTGCGTGGTCGGGCGCTACCGGGTCGGCGCAGCCTGGGGTGAAGGGTGCCATGGTTTTGTGGGCGGCCCACTGCCGCTGGCAGTGAGCCAAGTCCACTGCAAAGGCGCGCGCGCTCTGGTAGCGGGCGTCCGGCTCTTTGGCCAAGGCCTTTGCCAGGACCAGGCTGAGGGGGGGCGGCACCTTGCTGTCCACTTCGCTGGCCGCCCGCGGCTGCACACCAGCATGCAGCTGTCGCCAGTGCTGGGTGTCGCGCCCGGCCAGCGGCAGTTCGCCTACCAGTAACTGGTAGAGGATTGCCCCCAGGGCATAGATATCACTGCGTCGGTCGCTGCTGCTTCCGTGCGGGCAAACCTGCTCCGGCGCCAGGTAGGCCCAGTTGCCGAGCGGGGTGCCCTGTTCGCTGATCCGTTCTGCTGGGTCGGCGCGAAAGAAGCCCAGGCGCACCCGCTGGTGGGCGCGCAGGTACACATGTTCGGGCTGCAATGTACCGTGCAGCGCATTGCGTTCGTGCGCTTGCGCCAACGCATGGGCAGCGTTCACCGCGATGTCTAGAAACGGCTCCAGCGCCGCAGGGCCTTCAGCGATCAGGTCGGCGACTGAGAGGCCGGCCGGGTACACCAGCAAGGGGCCTTCGGCCGAGCGCACGAACGCCGAGGGGATCACCGCCCACTGCGGGTCCAGTTGCAGGCGGTAGTCACGCTCCAGGCGCTGACAGGCGGAAGGTGCCTCGAGCGGCGCGCGCACGGCGATCCAGGCTTGATGTGAAGCGGGGTCGCGCAGGCGGAAATAGCTGAGCTCACCTTCCTGGCCCAGCGCGCTGATCTCGCACCGGTTCAGCCAGCCCTCGTCGATTGACTGGTCGTAATCGATGGGCCTGTGGGCAAGGCGTTCATCGAGCATAAAGCACCCCCGCTAGCGACATCCTGAGGCGCGAGTATACGCAGCGGGCCCAGCGTGGATGCGGGTTACAGCCTGCTTGGCAGGAACGGGCACGCTGTTGTCCGTTATCGTCCCCTTGGGGCTGGCGGGCTTTTGTATAGTCCTTTGGCCGACCTATCCCTCGGGATAATTGTCTGAACGCGTACGCTGGCCTAGGCTGCCCCGGACAGCGAAAACGCCTGTGCCCGCGCGAGGAAGCCATGATCCGAATAGGCAATGCCCAGGTGTCGCTGGAGCGGCGCGAAGTCTTTGTCGACGGCAAGCCGATCCTGTTGGGTGGGCGTGCTTTCGACGTGCTGGCCACGCTGATCAGGGCCAAGGGCCGCGTGGTCGGCAAGGACGAGTTGTTCAGCCAGGTGTGGTCCGGCACGGTGGTCGAGGACAATAACTTGCAGGTTCAGGTGTCCTTGCTGCGCAAGGCCTTTGGCGACCGTAGCCTGATCCAGACCGTGCCGCGCCGGGGCTATCGACTGGCCGCGCAGATCAGCCTCGAGGTGCCTGGTCAGGCACTGGGCAGGTCATTGCTGCGCAGCCTGGCCGAGACTGTCGAGCCGCTCGATGAGCGCGTGAATGTGCCGGTGCTGGTGGTGGATGACGACCCGTCGGTGCGCACCGCGTTGGGCCGGCTGTTGCGCTCGCAGGACATCCCGCACCACTTGTTTGCCAGTGCCGAGGCGCTGTTCGAGGCCCGCCTGGAAACCCCCTGTGCCTGCCTGCTGCTGGACATGCACTTGCCGGGTACAAGCGGCCTGGAGGTACAGGATGCGCTGTGCCGGCTGGCGCTGCCCTGGCCGATCGTGTTCATGACCGGCTTCGGCACCATCCCGATGACCGTCCAGGCCATGCGCGCCGGGGCGGTGGAGTTTCTGACCAAACCGTTCGATGAAGACCAGTTGCTGACCCTGTTGCAGGCAGTGCGCGCCCGTGCCGTGGGCGAAGGCCGCAAGTGGCTGCAGGCGCGTCAGGTCGAGGAAAAGTACCAGCGCCTGACTCAGCGTGAGCGCCAGGTCTTCTCGCTGGTGGTAGGCGGCTTGTCGCACAAGCAGATCGCCAGGCAGATCGGCACCAGCGAGGTGACGACCAAGGTGCACAAGAAGAACATCATGAACAAAATGCAGTCCCGCTCGCTGCTGGAGCTTGCGGCCATGCACAACCTCCTCGGAGCGCGGTCTGCGAGCCTGGGCGGCGCATGAGCAGAGGGGTGTGCATCGTCGACGACGATGCCTCGGTGCGCAAAAGCCTGGCCAACCTGCTGCGCTCGGCGGGGTTCGAGACCTTGTCGTTTTCCGCCGGGCACGCCTTCCTGGCCTCGCCACTGGCGGGCGAGGCGGGTTGTGTGTTGCTGGACCTGAAGATGCCGGGAATGAGCGGGCTGGAGGTACAGCGTGAGTTGGCACAGCGGGGGAGGCGCTTGCCGGTGATCTGCATGTCGGCACATTGGGATGATGGCTCGGTACGGGCAGCGATGGGCCTTGGGGCACTGGCCTGCCTGGGCAAGCCGTTTTCTGAAGAGGTGCTGCTGAAGGTGGTTGAAGAGGCTTTGGCTGGCGGTCAGTGAGGTACGGCTGTGCCGGCCTCTTCGCGGGTAAACCCGCGCCTGCAGGGGGCATCACAGCCCTGGCAATCTAACTGCTCCCCGGCCGGTACTGCAGGGCCTCGGCCAGGTGCGCCCGGCCAATCTTCTCGCATCCCTCCAGGTCCGCCAACGTCCGCGCCACCTTCAACAACCGGTGCGCCGCGCGTAGCGACAAGGTCAGCCGCTCGCAGGCCCCTTCCAGCCAGACTTGGTCCGCCGCTACCAACCCACAGTGATGCCTTAAACCTTCAAGGTCGAGAAATGCATTCGCACACCCTTGTCGCCTGTGCTGCAGCTCCCGCGCTTCAGCCACCCTGACGGCGACATCGGCACTGGTTTCACCGCAAGGCTGGTTGTTCAATGTAGTGCTCTCGCGAGCCACGGTCAGGTGCAGGTCGATGCGGTCCAGCAGTGGCCCGGACAGCTTGTTGCGATAGCGCGCGATCTGCTCGGTGCTGCAGCGGCAGCGGCCAGTGGGGTCGCCCAGGTAGCCGCAAGGGCAGGGGTTCATCGCCGCCACCAGCTGGAAGCGCGCGGGGAAACGCACTTTGTCGCGGGCACGGGCAATCACGATTTCACCTGACTCCAGTGGCTCGCGAAGCACTTCCAGTACGCGCCGCTCAAACTCCGGAAGTTCGTCGAGAAACAACACGCCGTGATGGGCGAGCGTGATTTCACCTGGTTGCGGTCGGCTACCGCCACCGACCAGCGCCGGGCCGGACGCAGAGTGATGGGGATGGCGAAAGGGGCGCTGTGGCCAGCTGTTCAGCGGCGCTTTCCCGCTGACCGACTGGATTGCCGCCACTTCCAGCGCTTCGTGCTCGTCCAGCGGTGGCAGCAGCCCGGGCAGGCGGCTGGCGAGCAAGGTCTTGCCGGTGCCGGGCGGCCCGGTGAACAACAGGTTGTGCGCCCCGGCCGCAGCCAGCAGCAAGGCACGCTTGGCTGCCAGTTGGCCCTGCACTTCGCTCAGGTCCGGGTAGGGGCGTTGCTGCAGGATCAGGCCGTTGGCTGCGTAGGGCGGCAGCGGCACCTGGCCGTTCAGGTGGGCGACCAACTCCAGCAGGTGGCCCACCGCATACACCACCAACCCGCCGGCCAGGCTGGCTTCCTCGGCATTTTCCCGTGGTACCACCAGCGCCCGGCCTGCTTCGCGTGCCGCCAGTGCCGCAGGCAGCACGCCCTGCACCGGGCGCAATTTCCCCGACAGCGCCAGTTCGCCCAGGCATTCCATATCGACCAGGGTGGCAATCGGCACCTGGCCGTCGGCGGCGAGGATGCCCAGGGCGATGGCCAGGTCATATCGGCCGCCATCCTTGGGCAGGTCGGCGGGGGCGAGGTTCTGGGTAATGCGCCGCTGCGGGTACTTCAGCCCGGAGTTGACGATGGCGCTGCGCACCCGGTCCTTGCTTTCCTTGACCGTGGTTTCCGGCAGGCCGACCAGGGTGAGATGAGGCAGGCCGTTGGCCAGGTGGGTTTCGACGCTGACCGCCGGTGCCTGCACGCCTACCTGGGCGCGGCTGTGGACGAGGGCTAGAGACATGAACACTCCGTTGTTGCTGGAAAATGCCGCTTCCTGCGGCTGGGCAAAGAATAGCCAGTGCTGCCATGGCAGGCGCAACAAGTGTGCGTCGTGGTTTTTCAGGGCAGGGGTTTTCCCTGCGCTTTCATGCGCTTCGGCAAAAATGGATCCAATAGGCTTTGCGCAGTCGTCAGGTATGACTTAGTGTTGTTGGGCAACCGCAGTTGCCATGGGATGGCACTGCGTCTTCTTTCAAATGGACTTGAGGTATTGCACCGTGCAAATGCTCACCCGCACGCACCAGGCAATTCGCGAACTGGTGCAGGCCAGTGCATTCGTTGAACTCAACCGCTTTTTCGACAAGCTTGAGGCTCAATGGCGCCAAGCCCCGCCCGGCGAGTTCCCGGCCTACCTGGCGGCCATTGAAGGGCACATGCTGCTCGACCAGGAAAACCAGGGCGACAGGGCCCTGAGCCAAGTGCTCAGAGCCTGGATTGACGCGTGCCCCAGGGCTTACCACCCACAAGTGGTAATGGGTATGCACTGCTTCCACCGGGCCTGCCAGGTGCAGGTTGATGGCCCACGCAACGCTGCACGCTTGCTGGCGGTCGCGCAAATTTGTGAATCCGCCACCGCGCACCTGTTGCGTGCAATGGACCGCTCTGCGCACCCCGTGGCAGCGGCCATTGGCATGCTGCGCATCAGTGCGCAGCTCCATGAGCCTGGTTGGTTGCTCCAACTGTTCCAGGGGGAGCCTGCACGCTTCAGGCCCAGTGCCCATGCCGATGTAGAGGTACAGGAAACTGCAGCGCCGTTGCTGGTGAGGCATGGGTTGTTGCCCTTGGCCGAGCTGCCACAGGCGCTGCCGCACTACCTGGGCAAGCGGGTCGACCATGAAAACGAGGACCCTCGCTATTACTGGCTGCGCCATGCGCTGATCGCCCGCCCCGGTTGCTTCGAAGCGATCCAGGCCCTTGCTGTGTACTTGCTGCCCCGCTGGGGCGGCAGCCTCGATGCGTTCGAGCTGTTGGTCAATGGCCCGCTGTGCGCAACCTGGGACGAGCGTTTGCGTAATGCGCTGCGCTGGATGGCTGTCGAAGGCCGGCTGAAGCTGCCACAGGCTGACAAGGTGCAGGCCGTAGCCGACTGGCAGCACGTGTTCGAAGACTGGTCACAACGCCCGTTGAGGCCCAGGGAACGTGCTGTCGTTCTGGCATGGCGGGGGGCGCTGCACAGCAGGGCATTGGGCGACCATGCTGGCGCTATGCGCGACTTTGCCGCGAGCGTGGCGTGCAATGCCGATCTTGGCGCCATCCGCGCCATGGGCGTGCCGTTTCGCTGTTTGGTCGAGCTGATACTGCGCGATGGCATGGTAGATGAGAGGCAACTGCTACACGGCGCTATTGAGCGCCTGTGTGACGGCCGTTCACATGCTGCTGCCTGTGCATTACGCGCGGCCGGGCACCGTTTTGGGCTGTGGGCGCTGCCACGCTCGGCCGAGCAGGCAAGGCTATGGTTGCAACGGGCGGTGAATCGCCAGTGCGCGGGCCAGGCACCGGGGTTCGAAGTGCTTGAAGTGGCACGGGTGCTGTGGGCAGCCAACCGGCATGAAGTGGCCTGCTACCTGTACGAACGCTTCGCCGAACTGAACCTGCCGGGTGCTGCCCTGGCCTTGTACGAGCTGCACCATGGCGGCCTGGCCAACACCCCGGCGCATTACCTGGATGACGAGGCCGCCGGGTACTGGCTGCAGCGTGCGGTGGAGGCGGGCAGCAGGCAGGCCAAATACAACCTGGCCTGCCTGCGCATGGACGGCGATGAGGATTTGAACGAGCGCAGTGCCATGCTGGCGGTCAGGCGCCTGCTTGTCGACGCGCTGGGCAACCCGCAGATCAACGCGCGTGCGCGTTTGCATCTGGGGATTTTGTTGCGCCGGTTTGGTGAGGCGCAGGAGCGGACCGAGGCGGTTGCTTACCTGCTGAGCCTGGTCGAGCACCCGGACCCGTGGCTTGCAGGGCGTGCCAGCGCCGAACTGGGGCTGGCCTGGATGCAGGGGCGTGGCACCCGCAAGCAAAGCCGCTTTGCCGCCATCGAATGGGTCAACCGAGCGGCCAGCTTGCAACCAAGGGATACGGCCATTGGTGATATCCAGGCCCAGATCCTCAATTCGCACAACCGGGTGAAGACATTGTTTACTCAGTGCGGGGCGGCGTTGTTCCGCGGCACCTTGCATGCAAGCGAGCTACCACCGAAACAGGCCTTTACCCACGCCGAGTCGTTACGGGTTCAACCTGCATCGGAGGGGCTCAGGCGCGCACATAAACCCAGGCTGTCAGGCCCGATGCGAGGGTGACGGCGACACGCTTGTAGTCGGCAACTTCATAGCGGTCCGCCGCTGCCAGTTCGTCTTCGCTGATCTGGAAGACCATACCGGCCACGCTGTCGTTGGCCTGGCTGCTGGGGGAAACGATGGGGTGATGGGACTTGCCGCTGGTCGCCAGTACGTCCGGGTCAGTGATCTCGACCCAGTCCAGGCGGTAGCCCGGCATACGGTCGGCCTGGCCGTTCAGCTCACGGCCAAAGTTGGCCAGTTGCACGGCTTTATCCTGCAAGGTGCCGTAGGAAAACAACAGTACCGGGTATGCGCTGGAGGGCTGCATTCACTCATCCTGTGAAGTTGGGTTCAGCCGCGCTTCCAGCTCGGCTACCTGTTTTTCCAAGGCCTCGAGGCGTGCGCGGGTGCGCGCCAGCACGACCATCTGGCTGTCGAACTCATCGCGGCTGACCAGGTCCAGCTTGCTGAAGGCACCTTGCATCAACACTTTGAACTGGCTTTCCAGTTCCGCACGGGGCTGGGCGGCATCGCTGCTGAACAGGCGCGAGGCCTGGTCGCTCAGGGCATCGAGAAGGGCTTTGGGCGCGAGCATGGGGCTGTCCACTGAAACGGAGAAATGGCCGCCAGTGTAGCACGCACAAACCTGGCGCCTGAGTGCACATTGGCCTTTGTGGGAATGGCCTTGCGTGGCGATTGGGCTGCACAGCGGCCCCGGCAATATCGGCACCAAGGCACAAATCGTAGGGGCGCTTCGCAGCCCCATCGCGACGCAAGGCCGCCCCCACAAAGAGCGCGTGCGGTTTTCAATCAGTTGCACATTTTTCGCGCAGCTTGCCCCGCCTCGGCGCACCGAAACTGTGCATGTTTCCAATGCTGGCGACTGGCCAATCCCGACCAAATCACATAACGCTCTGTTTTTCGGCGCTTTGTCCGAACTGGCAAGGTTTCTGCAAAGACCTGTACGAGCCATGCACTGAAGCAGTTCCTTGTGACCAGGCAGTGCGCACGCGGAGCCGGATGCCGACGACGCGTTACAAAGCCAACCGCTGCGCTTAGACTTGAGACGGGTTTGTTTTCCTGGGGCAAGTCCACCAAATCGGGAGAGAGTTTCATGAAGCTAGTCACAGCCATCATCAAGCCGTTCAAGCTGGACGACGTGCGCGAGTCGTTGTCGGAAATCGGCGTGCAGGGCATCACCGTCACCGAAGTCAAAGGTTTCGGTCGGCAGAAGGGCCACACCGAGCTGTATCGCGGTGCTGAATATGTGGTCGATTTCCTGCCCAAGGTGAAGATCGATGTCGCCATCGATGACAAGGACCTTGATCGGGTAATCGAAGCCATCACCAAGGCAGCCAACACCGGCAAGATTGGTGACGGCAAGATTTTCGTGGTGAATCTGGAGCAGGCAATCCGCATCCGTACCGGCGAAACCGATACCGACGCGATTTAAGCAGCAACAAAGCCTCACCAAACCCAACGCCCCAGGAGAAAACAACATGACTCTGCGTAAGATCGCAGGGCTAGGAGCCCTATTGTCCCTCGTAATGCCCGGGCTTGCCCTGGCAGAGGAAGCTGCCCCAGCGCTGAACTCCGGCGACACCGCCTGGATGCTGACCGCAACGGCGCTGGTGCTGTTCATGACCATTCCAGGCCTGGCCCTGTTCTATGGCGGCATGGTGCGTTCCAAGAACGTGCTGTCGGTGATGATGCAGTGCTTTGCAATTACCGGCCTGATGAGCATTCTCTGGGTCGTCTACGGCTACAGCATGGCCTTCGATACCGCCGGTATGGAAAAGGGCGTGCTCAACTTCAACTCTTTCGTTGGCGGCTTCTCCAAGGCCTTCCTCAGCGGCGTCACGCCCAACAGCCTGACCTCGGCCACCGCGCTGTTCCCTGAAGCGGTGTTCATCACCTTCCAGATGACGTTCGCCATCATCACCCCGGCCTTGATCGTCGGCGCCTTTGCCGAGCGCATGAAGTTCTCGGCGATGCTGGTATTCATGGGCATCTGGTTCACCCTGGTGTATGCGCCGATCGCACACATGGTGTGGAGCGGTGACGGTGCCCTGATGTGGGACTGGGGCGTACTGGACTTCGCTGGCGGCACCGTGGTGCACATCAACGCCGGTATCGCAGGCCTGGTCTGCTGCCTGGTACTGGGCAAGCGCAAGGGCTACCCGACCACGCCGATGGCCCCGCACAACCTCGGCTATACCCTGATGGGCGCAGCGATGCTGTGGATCGGCTGGTTCGGTTTCAACGCAGGCTCTGCTGCTGCCGCCAACGGTACTGCCGGCATGGCCATGCTGGTGACTCAGATCGCGACCGCCGCCGCCGCCCTGGGCTGGATGTTCGCCGAGTGGGTCGGTCACGGTAAGCCAAGTGCTCTGGGCATCGCTTCGGGCGTGGTTGCTGGCCTGGTCGCCATCACCCCGGCTGCGGGCACCGTCGGGCCGATTGGTGCGCTGATTATCGGCCTGGTTTCGGGTGTGCTCTGCTACTTCTGCGCCACCACGCTCAAGCGCAAACTTGGCTATGACGATTCCCTGGATGCCTTCGGCGTGCACGGTGTTGGCGGCATCATCGGTGCCATCCTCACGGGGGTGTTCGCGGCCCCGGCGCTGGGCGGCTTCGGTACCGTCACCGACATCGGCATGCAAGTCTGGATCCAGGCCAAAGGTGTGATTTTCACCGTGGTCTACACCGCCATCGTCACCTACGTGATTCTCAAGGTGCTGGATGTGGTGATGGGCCTGCGGGTCAACGAAGAAGAAGAGTCGGTCGGCCTTGACCTGGCTCAGCACAACGAGCGCGGCTACAACCTGTAACTGCGACGCGGTAAAAACTTGCCCGGCTTGCCGGGCATTTTTTTGCCAGTTTTTCAGCATTTCCCGCACGGCAAACGGTTTATTCGACACGTTCGTGACGTAGGTAAAAAACTTACAAGCCACAGGGCGTTTATGGTGCTTTGCTTTTTCCACGGGCGCGCTAGAATGCGCGCCGAAGGGTGTTTGACGAGTAGTCCACACACTTCGCCAGCCTTTGCTAGGCTTGCCAATAGCGTGTGGCCAGCAGGGGCTAATGGATTTGTCAGGTCCTGCCAGGAGCAGGGCCTGCTGGGTGCCGCCTCCCATCAGGAGTGCCGACCCAAGGGCAGTGGCCTAACCCACGGCCAGTTGAATTTTCACTGGTGGCTGCCGGTCTACGGCTGCACTGGTCTATAACCAACCTGCTTTTCGCAAGTCATGAGGTAGAACATGAGCGACGACGATCTGGAAAATGATGACCTCGAAGTAGGCGACGAAGACGAGGGTGATGAGGTCCTTGAAGGGGCGGCTGATGACGGCGTTGAAGACGCTGGCGATGACGACAGCAGCCCGGCACCCGTTGCCAAGGGCAAATCCAAGGCCGCAGTCTCGGTAGACGAGATGCCGAGCATGGAAGCCAAGCAGAAAGAGCGTGATGCACTGGCCAAGGCGATGGAAGAATTCCTTTCTCGCGGCGGCAAGGTGCAGGAAGTCGAGGCCAACGTGGTCGCTGACCCGCCCAAGAAGCCGGACAACAAGTACGGCAGCCGCCCTATCTGAGTGGCTGATCGCAAAAAAGCCCGCCGTCGCTGCGGGCTTTTTTATGCCTGTGGGTTTTGTGTTGTCCGTGCCCGCGAATGGGCCGCAAAGCGGCCCCGTCAGCGCCAGCGCGCAAGCACGTCAGGTAGTTGCGACAGGCGCTGGATCTCGGCGTCCGGCGCCTGATCGCCAGCCCAGGCCTTGCCTTGCGGGTTGAACCACACCGCCCGCAACCCGGCGCGCTGGGCACCGGCAATGTCATCGCCAGGGTGATCGCCGATGTGCACTGCCGCACCCGCGTCCACCTCGCCCCGGCGCAACGCTTCAAGGAATGGTGCAGGGTCTGGTTTGCCGATGCCCAGGTCCTCGGCGCACAGGGCAAAGCGGAAGTAATCCGCCAGCCCTAGCCGGCTGACGTCGGCATTGCCGTTGGTGACCACGCCCAGGATGTATTGATGGCGCAAGATTTCGAGCACCGGCTGCACCTCTGGGAAGATCTCCACCTGGTGGCGGGCATGCAGGAACACTTCGAAGCCTTCGTTGGCCAGCGCCTGTGCGTGCTGCTCGCTGTAGCCGACCTCTTCCAGGGCATGAAACAGCACGCGCCTGCGCAGGGCACTGATGCGGTGCTTGAGGCCGGGCTCTGCTTGCACCAGGCGCTCGCGGATGGCGAACAGGTGTTCCACCGGCACACTGCCGAGGGTGGGTGCGTTGGCCTCGAGCCAGTCGCGCAGCACGACTTCCGCGGTAGCAATCACCGGCGCGGTGTCCCACAGGGTATCGTCGAGGTCGAAGGTGATCAGCTTGATGCTCATGAGTCTGTGCCTTTGCTGCGTTTGGCCCGAGGGTGGGCGCTGTCGTACACCGCGGCCAGGTGCTGGAAGTCCAGGTGGGTGTAGATTTGCGTCGTGCTGATGTCGGCGTGGCCGAGCATCTCCTGCACCGCGCGCAGGTCCTGGGATGATTCCAGCACATGGCTGGCGAAGGAATGGCGAAGCATGTGCGGGTGCAGGTGTTGGCCCAGCTCACGCTCACCGGCGGCCTTTACCCGCAGCCGAACTGCCTGGGGGCTGATGCGATTGCCCTGGCGGGTGATGAACACTGCACGGTCGCGTGGGTTGCCGATGCCGCGCAAGCGGTACCAGGCCTGCAACGCCTCGCGAGCCTTGCGACCCACCGGCAGTACGCGGGCTTTTCCACCCTTGCCCAGTACCTGCACCAGGCCGGCGGCGAGGTCGAGGTGATCAAGGTCGAGGTTGGTCAGTTCCGATAGGCGTAGGCCTGAGGAATAGAACAGCTCGAGGATCGCCTGGTCACGCCGGGCAATGAAGTCGTCGTCGACGCCACCATCGAGCAGCTGCAGTGCGCGATCGGTATCCAGTACCTTGGGCAGCCGACGCTCACCTTTGGGTGCGCTCAGGCCGGTGGCCGGGTCGTGCTGGCACAGGCCTTCGCGGTTGAGGTAACGGTACAGGCCGCGTACTGCCGACAGCAGGCGTGCCAGGCTGCGCGGGGACTGGCCATGGTGGTGCAAGCGGGCGATCAGCTGGCGCAGTTGCTGGATTTGCAGCGCCTGCCACTCGGCAATGCCGTGTTCTTTGCAGTAGGCGATGACTTTTTCCAGGTCGCGACGGTAGCCCAGCAAGGTGTGCTCCGACACCTGGCGCTCGTTGCGCAGGTGTGCGCAATAAGCCTCCAGCTGGCGTTTCATCAGCGTACCGAGCGCAGTGTCTGGGTAACGCGTGGCACAACGCGGCCGAGCACTTCGGCGATATAGCCGAGGAAAAGGGTGCCGACGCTGCTCTTGTAGTGTTGCGGGTCGCGGCTGCCGATGGCCAGAACCCCATGCAGCCCTTGGTACTCAAGAGCTGCCACGGCGCTGGAGCCTACTTCCCGGCGCTGTTCTTCACCGAACAGGAAAGCCAGCTCGTGCTCGCGCAGGTTGCCACTGACGGTCTTGCCACCGCCCAGCAGGGCACCGATGGCTTGCTGCGCCTCGGCATTGCTGACCCAGCGCCCCACCGGCGCGACGTTGTCGCCGAACAGGATCAGGCTGACGAAGGGCACCTGGAATTCCTGGCGCAGGCTGTCTTCGACCGCCATTACCACTTCTTCCAGGCTGCCGGCATCGAGCAGGTCAAGGATCAGCCGGCGGGTCTTGTCGAACAGCCGGTCGTTGTCGCGGGCCACGTCCATCAGTTGCGACAGGCGATGGCGCATTTCGATGTTGCGGTCACGCAGCAGCTTGAGCTGGCGTTCCACCAGCGACACGCTGTCTCCTCGCTGGTGCGGGATGTGCTGTTCGATCAGCAGCTCGTCGTGCTCGGCGAAGAAGGTGGGGTGGGCGCGCAGGTAGGCGACCACCGCTTCGGCATCGAGCTCGGCGGACTGCTTGGGTACAACCTTGGGCTGATCGGTCATGGCGGTTACTCGTTTAGAGACGAACCTGTCCTTCGTAGACGCGTACGGCCGGGCCGGTCATCATCACGGGCTTGCCGGGGCCGGCCCATTCGATGTGCAGGCGACCACCGGGCAGGTCGAGGGACACCGGGGAATCCATCCAGCCCTGGCTGATCGCCGCCACGGCTGCGGCGCAGGCGCCGGTGCCGCAAGCCTGGGTTTCGCCGGCGCCGCGTTCCCACACGCGCAGGTTGGCGCGGTGGCGGTCGATGACTTGAATGAAGCCGGCATTCACCCGCTGTGGGAAGCGTGGGTGGTTTTCGATCTTCGGGCCCAGCTCATGCACAGGCGCAGTAAACACGTCGTCGACACGCAGCACGGCGTGCGGGTTACCCATGGACACGGCGGCTATCGAGTACAACTGGCCGTCAACTTCCAGCGGGTAGCTTGGCGCCTGTGCGTCGGCGACAAAGGGAATTTCGGCAGGGATGAAGCGCGGCGGGCCCATGTTGACACTCACCTGGCCGTCGTTCTGCACGTCCAGCACGATGATGCCGCTCTTGGTTTCCACGCGGATGCGCTTTTTCGCGGTCAGGCGCTTGTCCAGCACAAAGCGGGCAAAGCAGCGCGCACCGTTGCCGCATTGCTCGACCTCGGAGCCGTCGGCGTTGAAGATGCGGTAGCGGAAGTCCACTTCCGGGTTGTTCGGCGCCTCGACGATCAGCAACTGGTCAAAGCCGATGCCGGTGTGGCGGTCACCCCATTGCTTGGCGTGCTTGGGCTGAATGTGCGCGTGCTGGCTGACCAGGTCCAGGACCATGAAGTCGTTGCCCAGCCCATGCATCTTGGTAAAACGCAGCAGCATGGGCTTACTCCGGCAGCAGGCTTTCGCCAGCATACAGTTCGGCGACGGTCTCGCGGCGGCGTACTTCGAACGCCTGGTCGCCGTCGACCAGGATTTCAGCGCAACGGCCGCGGGTGTTGTAGTTGGAGCTCATGACAAAACCATAGGCGCCCGCGGACTCTACGGCCAGCAGGTCACCTTCGGCCAGGTTGAGTACGCGGTCCTTGCCGAGGAAGTCGCCAGTCTCGCAGATAGGGCCGACCAGGTCATAGGCACGGCCTTCGCCTGCACGTGGCTTGACCGCGCTGACACCCATCCAGGCCTGGTACAGGGCCGGGCGGATCAGGTCGTTCATCGCTGCATCGATGATCGCGAAGTCCTTGTGTTCGGTGTGCTTGAGGTATTCCACGCGGGTCAGCAGCACGCCAGCGTTGGCGACGATGTAGCGGCCAGGCTCGAACACCAGGGCCAGGTCGCGCTCGCCCACGCGTTCGCGGATGGCCTTGATGTAGTCGGCCACCTGTGGTGGCTGTTCGTCGCGGTAGCGCACGCCGACACCGCCACCCAGGTCCAGGTGGCGCAGGTGTATGCCGCACTCGGCCAGGCGGTCGACCAGCACCAGCAGGCGGTCGAGGGCGTCGAGGAATGGCTCGACGGTGGTCAGTTGCGAGCCGATGTGACAGTCGACACCGACCACTTCCAGGTTCGGTAGCTGTGCGGCGCGTACGTAGATGGCCTCGGCATCGGCAATGGCGATGCCGAACTTGTTTTCTTTAAGGCCGGTGGAGATGTACGGGTGAGTACCGGCATCGACGTCCGGGTTGACCCGCAGCGACACCGGGGCAACCTTGCCCATTTCGGCGGCGACTACTTGCAGGCGCTCCAGCTCGTCGGTGGATTCGACGTTGAAGCAGTGCACGCCAACTTCCAGGGCACGGCGCATGTCTTCACGGGTTTTGCCAACGCCGGAGAACACCACGCGGTCGGCACGCCCGCCAGCGGCCAGTACACGCTCCAGTTCACCACCGGAAACAATGTCAAAGCCTGCGCCCAGGCGCGCCAGCACGTTCAGCACGCCAAGGTTGGAGTTGGCCTTGACCGCGAAGCACACCAGGTGCTCGGTGCCTTGCAGGGCGTCTGCGTAGCTACGGTACTGGGCCTCGATGTGGGCGCGCGAGTACACATAGGTGGGGGTGCCGTAACGTTCAGCAATGGCCGACAGGGCCACGCCTTCCGCGAACAGCTCACCGTCGCGGTAGTTGAAAGCGTTCATCTGGTTTCCTTACTGCGCTGGCGACTGCTCGGACTCGGACTCGGACTGCAGCTCGGGCTGCTGTTCTTGTGCCGGGGCCGGCTTGGCTTTTGGCTGGTGCTGGTGCGACGTGTGCGCTTTGCCGTTATCGCCATCTTCAGGCAGATACAGCGGGCCTTTCTGGCCACAGGCCGAAACGAGGCAGGCAACAGCGACCAGCGCCGCGAAGGAGGAAATCAGGCGCTTCATGGGTGAAATCCTTAGAAAAATGCAGTATTGCGCCCGAGTATACCGAGCGACCGGCGGCTTGCCTATGCAAGGACCGGTCCGCCGGGCGGGCTATGCTTAGCCTCTGCGCAGCCCCCCGTAGGAGCGGGCTCGCCCGCGAAGAGGCCGGTGAACGCAACGGCTAAACCTTTGCATTCGGCGGCAAGCGCCCGTATCTTGCCCGGCTTGCCTGTAACGCAGCCAATTTCGAGGTTCCTGCAATGAGTTTGAGTGAAGCGCGTTTCCATGATCTGGTCGACGCGACCCAACAGGCCCTGGAAGATCTGTTCGACGAGAGCGGTCTGGACCTGGACATGGAGAACTCCGCCGGTGTCCTGACCGTCAAGTTCGAGGGCGGCGCCCAGCTGATCTTCAGCCGTCAGGAGCCATTGCGCCAGCTGTGGCTTGCCGACCGCTCCGGTGGTTTCCACTTCGATTACGACGAAGACAGCGGCAAGTGGGTGTGCGAAAAGAGCGAAGAGTTGCTGGGTGAAATGCTCGAGCGTATCGTCTGGGAGCGGGCCGGCGAGAAGCTGGACTTCGACGAAATCTGACATGAGTAGCGCCCAGGCCCGGCCGCCCAAGCCGCTTTACAGCAACGTCAGCCCTGCAGTGCCGTCACCGTGCATCAGCGTATGCCGGCTGGACGAACAGCGGGTGTGCACCGGTTGCCATCGGCATGTCGAGCACATTCGCGAATGGCGCTCGGCCGATGACGAACGGCGCCGGCAGATCTGCCGCGAGGCCCAGGTCTTGCGCGAGCAGGCTAAGGCACACTGAGCGCAGGGGCTTGAGTATTTGCCCGGCTGTGGTAGTGTCGGGTTCTGCGTCGGTGACGCCAAAGCCTTCTCAAACCCCGCCCTTGGGCGGGGTTTTGCTTTATTTGCACATTGAAAACTGCCTGTTCAAAGGAGTCTGACTGGATCATGAGCACCAAGCCTTCCCTCATCCTCACCCGATTGGACGTACAACGTCTGGAGCGTCTGATCGACAGCCTCGACGAGAGTACGCCGGGTGTGCTCGCCCTGCAGGACGAGCTTGACCGCGCCGAGCAGGTGGTCGGTCACGAGGAAGTGCCGGCGGGCGTGGTGACCATGAACTCGCGGGTGCACTGCCGTGAGGAAGCCAGCGGCAAGGACTACCACCTGACACTGGTGTACCCCAAGGATGCTGGGCCGGAAGGCAAGGTCTCGATCCTGGCGCCGATTGGCTGCGCTTTGCTGGGGCTGTCGGTGGGCGAGCAGATCGACTGGCCGGCACCGGGGGGCAAGACCCTCAAGCTGAAGCTGCTGGAAGTGGAGTACCAGCCGGAGGCGGCGGGCGATTACGACCTGTAAGGGCCAGGGGGCCGTTTCGCGGCCCGTTTGCAGCGCAAGGCTGTTGCTACAGAGAGATGCACTCTTTTGTCGCCGCCTTGTGCTGCGAGTTCAGGCGCCCTCCGCCAAAACCTGCTCCAACCCCTCATTCAGAGCCAGCTCCAGCACCCGCTTGTAGCTCAGGTAGGCCTGCGTTGCCCCCAGCCGGTCATCCAGCAACTCGGACAAATCCAGGTCGGTGATATAGCACCGGTACTGCGCTGTGCCACGGCGCTGACCGATGATCTGCCTGGCCACCACCGCATACAGCTGCTCACCATGTTCCAGCTCGGAAAACTCCTGCTGGTCGCAGTACAGCGTCACATGCGCCACGCCCGCTACACCCGCCTGGATAATCGCCTGTACCTCATAGTAAGGCTGGTCGCTGCCCTCGGCCGGGGCCAGGCGCGGCTCGATGTTGCGTGCCTTGCCTGGGCCGGTGGGCAGCAGCTGCGCGTAGTGGATATCCAGCGAGGCGGGTCGCAGGCTATCGAGGGGCAGGCGGGCATCGCGGCGCATCACCACCGAGCGCAGAAAACGTTGCAGTGGCAACAGCAGATGCGCTTCGTCATGCAGCGGCAGGCGTTGTTGCCACAATGCGTTGTATTCATCCAGCACATACACATCGGCCCAGCCGCCCTGCAGGCGGTAGAACACCTGAATGCAGGCTGGTCGGCCTTGCTCCAGCACCAGGCGCAGGTCGTGGTCCTGCAGCGCATTGGCATCCAGGTACAGCGGGCTGTAGGTGCCTCGCTCTTCGCCCAGGTAGGCCAGTAGCGCCTCATGCTCGGCCAGGGTCGTCAGGCTGACATGCTCGGGCAACAGCTCCAGCACATGGGTGTGGTGGGCCACTTGCAGCAGGTAGCGGTGGTGGAGCCCTTGATCCCGCAGCAGCTGGGCGGTGTCGAAAATTTCCTCTACGCGCTGGCCGATCGGCTGGGCGCGGCTTTGGCAGAAGCAGCGTACTCGCACCCTTGGCCGGTGGCCGCGCTGCGCCGGGCTGTTGAGGAAGTCGCGCAGGCAGCGCACCAGCGCGTGTTCACCGTCATAGCGCTGGACCAGTACCTCGTTCCAGCTGTTGACGGTGACCTGGTCCAGGGTCAGCACCAGGTTTTCGCGCACGCCAGCGTAGCTCAACGCGTCGGTGCGCTCTGTGGTCATCAAAACGTTCAGCTCGCGGTGGTGGCGCAGCGGGTCGACGCCGACGTTGACCAGCAACAACACCTCATCGGCAACGCTGGGCTGCAAAAGGCGCACTTCGCTGACGGTCGGCAAGGGCAGGGGGATACTTTGCCGCAGACAGCCCAGCAGGTTGAACAGCTCAAATTCCCCAAGGTCGCTGGCCCCTGGGTGCAGCGCCATGCGGGTGCTGCTGTCGATCACTCCGTTGCGATGGGCCCAGGTCAGCAGTTCGAGTAGCTCGCGGCAGCGTTTGATCGGGCTGAAGTGCTGCACCTCATGGGTGCTCAGGTTGCCGCTGTACAGCTCCCAGTGGTAGCTGCCCGGCTCCTTGCGGTTGGGTGCCTGGACCAGCGTCAGGGTGCCTTCGGCGAGGTCAGGGGCGATGCCGGGGTTAATCACTTCGACCTTGCCGGCGCGGCGCTCGAAGGCTGCGTACAGGCGCCGGCCCAGCACATTGAGGTCGCGCTGGTCGGCGCGGCTGCTGGCGTTCTGGGTGCGAGCGAACTGGCTGAGGAAGCGATAACTGAGGTTAAGCTCGGCCACCAGCTCACGCCGCTCGACGGCAACCTGCTGCACTTTCCATTGGCTGCGGCTGTCCAGCAGGGCCAACTGGCGCTGGTCCCAGCCCCACTCGTCGGTCAGGCGCTGCAGCAGCCGGCGTTGCCAGCCATGGCTGCGGCCTTGGTCGCTGAGCTTCTTGTTCACCTTCAGGTACAGGCTGCGCCGTACCAGCTCCAGGCGCGCGGGTTCGCCGCGTTGCAGCAGGTAACGTTCGATGCGCCGGTAGACCATCACGTAGGGGTCCAGCTCATCGAGGTCGAGCTGGTTGGCAAATACTGCCTGCTTGTAGTCCAGGCTCAGGCAGCGCACCGCAGGGTGTTCGCCGGCGTAGGCTTCGGTCAGCAGCAGTTTGAGCAGCGATTTGTAGGGCGAGTCGATGCCTTTGAACAATTGCCACAGGCCAGCGCCGACGAACTCACCGGGCGGAATGTGCGCCAGGTTGCCGAGGTCAAGGGCTTCCTGGCTGCGGATAAAGCGCTTGGACAGCAACGTCTGGGTGTAGCTGTAGTAGTTGTGTTCCTCGTACACCGGTACCAGCCACCACAGCGGCGTACGCCCGGCCAGCCACAGGGTGGTGCGGTAGAACTCGTCCAGCAGCAGGTAGTGCTGGGTGGTGCCGCAGTCGTCGGAGCCGAGCTGGCCATCGCGCTGACCCTGGGCGAAGCCCTGTGTGTCGATCAGGAAAAAGTGTGCTTCGGCGCCCAGGCTTGCCGCCCAGGCCTCCAGCAGCTGGCACTTGCGGCGCAGCTCACCCAGCAGCTGTTCGGGCAAGCCGGGTGCATGGCACACCCACAGGTCCATGTCGCTGTGCTCGGCCTGCGCCAGCGAGCCCAGGCTGCCCATCAGGAACAGGCCGTGGATCGGGCGTGGCGGGTTGCCATGCTGGGCCTTGTAAGTGAACGAGCGGGCCAGGCGTTGGGCATCTGCCACCAGCTCGGCGCTTGGCTCGTAAGCCGATACGCCCGCAGGGGTGCTGCCGGAGACGTAACCCGGCAATAGCGGGTGGTTCACGTGAAACAGCAGCGGCAGCAACGACAGTACCTGTTGCTGGCGCGTTGACAGGCCTTCCTTTGCCCGCTGCAGTCGGCCCTGGTTGAGATGCAGGAAGCGCGCACGCAATGTCGCCAGGACCTTGCGGTCGATGCCTTCGTCCAGGTCAGGGCGGATTTCGTGAGGGTGGTTCATTGCGCGCTCGGGCAGGCCATTGAAGCTGTGGCGAGTTTAGCCTGAGTGGCGGGGTCGGATAAGCGGTAATTGAAATTCTGGCGCCATTTTTCCAGCGCTGGCCTGCTCCAGCTTTCGCTGCGCTTCAGGCATGATGGGCGCATTGAGTTCATGTAGAGAGTGTCCAATGCGTGTATGGATCGATGCCGACGCCTGCCCCAAGGCGGCCAAGGATCTGATCGTCAAGTTCGCCCTCAAGCGCAAGTTCGAGGTGGTGATGGTGGCGGGGCAGGCGGTGGCCAAGCCGGCGTTCGCGATCGTGCGTCTGATCGTGGTGCCCAGCGGCATGGATGCGGCCGACGATTACATAGTGGAGCACGCCGTGCCTGGCGAGCTGGTGATCTGCAGTGACGTGCCGCTGGCCGACCGCCTGGTGAAAAAGGGCGTGGCCGCACTGGACCCGCGTGGGCGTGAGTTCGACGAGCGCAACATGGGCGACCGCCTGGCGGCGCGCAACCTGTTCACCGAGCTGCGTGAGCAGGGGCAGGTGGGGGGCGGGCAGGCGGCCTATGGCGAACGTGAGAAACAGGCGTTTGCCAATGCACTGGACCGGATCATTGCCCGCCTCTCGAAAAGCTGAGCGCTGACACGGTTCCTGTCGGCGACAGTCCAGCGTGGCGCGGTGGATGGCACCGGCTCTGCCGGTGTTCGCGGGTAAACCCGCTCCTACAGGCGATTGCGCAGGCTTTTCATAAGTTGCCCCCACAGGTACCGAGTGGCCTTGAAGCCTGCGCTGGGCCTGTGGGAGCGGGCATGCCCGTGAAGAAGCCAACGCAGTAATTTACTCGTGCGTCAGCTCCAGCACTCGGTCCACCAGCTTGTAGATCCCGCCCGCCGCCTCGCTGATCGACTTGGCCTCCATGTACGCCGGGGTAGTCACGAGCTTGCGCTGGGTGTCTTCGACAATGTCGTGTACATCGCACGCTTCATGGGTGCCGCCCATCTTCTCGACAGCCGCCGCAGTGCCGGCATCGCTGCCGATGGTGCAGACCACGCCCGGCCCGTAGATCTTCGCCGCAAGCGCCGGCGAGATGCAGATCAGGCCAACGGGTTTACAGGCGTCGGCAAAGGCTTCGGCCAAGGCCAGCACGTCTGGGTTCACGCTGCAGTTGGCGCCTTCCACGGCAAAGTTGGACAGGTTTTTAGCCACCCCGAAACCGCCCGGCACGATCAGTGCGTCGAAGTCTTCGGCCTTGGCTTCACGGATATCCTTGACCTCGCCGCGGGCAATGCGCGCCGACTCCACCAGCACATTGCGCGATTCGGGCATTTCTTCGCCGGTCAGATGGTTGATTACATGCATCTGTGCGATGTTCGGCGCGAAGCACTGCACCTGCGCACCGCGCTGGTCGAGGCGCAGCAGCGTGATCACGCTTTCGTGGATTTCGGCGCCGTCATACACGCCACAGCCGGAAAGAATCACCGCTACTTTTTTTGTCATGCTCATTACTCCAGTGTCGAGGCGCTAAATGTCCTCTAGTTTGGCAGATGTCGCCATAGGGATTCCTGCGGGGGCGGCCTAATCTTGGTGGATAACGCCTGAGGTCGCGCCCATGGACCTGATACTGCTGGCCGTGCCGTTCTTTTTTGTGCTGATAGCCGTCGAGCTGGTCGCCGACCGCGTGCGCGGCCAGCACAACTTCACCCTGGCCGACTCGATCAACAGCCTGAGTACCGGCGCACTGTCGACCAGTACCGGCCTGCTGACCAAAGGCGTAGGGCTGGTCACCTATGCTCTGGTCTTCGAGCACCTGGCGCTGTTGCAATTGCCGGCGCAGGCAGGGTGGGTCTGGTTGCTGGCCTTTGTCCTGTACGACTTCTGCTACTACTGGCTGCACCGCCTGGGGCATGAGCGCAACGTACTGTGGGCTGCGCACTCGGTGCATCACCAGAGCGAGGAGTACAACCTCACCACGGCGCTGCGCCAGACCAGTAGCGGGTTCCTCTTCTCGTGGTTGTTCTACCTGCCGCTGGCGCTGCTGGGTGTGCCGCCACTGGTGTTCATCACCGTCGCCTCGCTCAACCTGCTGTATCAGTTCTGGGTGCATACCCGGCATATCCCTAAACTTGGCTGGCTGGAGTGGGTGTTGATCACGCCGTCCAATCATCGCGTCCACCATGCGCAAAACCCTGCTTACTTGGATCGCAATTACGGTGGTGTGTTCATTCTCTGGGACCGTCTGTTCGGCACGTTCAAGGAGGAGGACCCGGCCGAGCCGGTGGTGTTCGGGGTGACCACGCCGCTGGCCAGCTGGAACCCGCTATGGGCCAACCTGCAGTTCTATGCCCAGCTCTGGCACGACGCCCGGCGCACCACCAGCCTGTGGGACAAGCTGCGTATCTGGTTCATGCCTACCGGCTGGCGCCCGGCCGATGTGGCCGCACGCTACCCACAGGCCAAGCAGGACCTGGCGCTGTTTCGCAAGTTCGAGATTGCCCTGGGGCGCGGGCAACAAGCCTATGTGGCGGCGCAGTTCGTGGTTTATGTGGCCTTGGGCAGCTACCTGATGGACGTGGCCGACCGGGTGTCGGCCGCCGCGCTGGTGCTCGGCTGGTCACTGATGGCGTTTGGTTTGTTCGTGCTGGGCGCGTTGCTGGAGAACCGGCCCTGGTCTGCACGCCTGGAGCTGGCGCGGTTGTGTCTGAATGCGCCGGCATTGTACCTGGCCGGCGCCTTGGGCTTAGCGGTGGTCGCGCCGTTGGCCTGGTTTCTGCTCGTGGCTTACAGCCTGCTCAGCCTCTGGGGGCTGGGCCTGGCTCGCCGCCCTGCGCTCCGCGCGCAAAGTACGGAAGCGCCGGCGCAGCCACAGCAGGCCGCCCAGCGCCACCAGGCCGCCAAGCACCCATAGCTCGTAACGTTTGACGTTGCCCAGCAAGCCTTCGAGGATGGCGCCGAAGTGGTAGGCGGCGGCGCCCAGGGCCACTGCCCAGATGCCCGCGCCAATCCCGTTCAGCAGCAGGTAGCGACGTGGCGGGTAACCCGACAGGCCGATGGCCACCGGCATGACCGTGCGCAAACCATAGACAAAGCGGAAGCTCAGCACCCAGATATCGGGGTGGCGGCGGATATGGTCCAGCGCCCGGTCGCCCATTGCCTGCCAGCGCGGCTTGCGCGCCAGGATCCTGCGCCCGTGGCGTCGGCCCATGAAGTACCACAACTGGTCGCCCGCGTAGCTGCCGAAGAAGGCCACCAGGCACACCAGATTGATATCCATGTAACCGCGGAACGCAAGGAACCCCGCAAGCACCAGAATGGTCTCGCCTTCAAAGAAGGTGCCTAGAAAAAGGGCGAAGTAGCCGAAATCCTGCAGGAATTGTTGAAGCATTTTCTGAGGTGCTGGCGAAATGAACGCGCAGCCTACCCCTTCGCGCGCGTTCGTGAAAGTGTCCAAATGTGTCTCGACGTGAACAATTCCAGCGCAGACAATGCCAGAGGCCCCTTGCCACGGCTTGCCCATATGTGTAACACGGGCGTCATAATGGGCGCTTATCTTGCCGCTCAATAGATGATAGGGCGTTAACGTCCTCAGGAACGCCAGATGAATAATGAAGTGCTAAGCCCTGTCGCGATCAAGGATGCTCAGGAGCTCCCAGAAGAGATGCTGCAGACCCCGCCAGACCTGCCTCCGGCGGCTGAGCCTGTAGCGGAGCCGGTGGCCGAGCCTGCAGCTCCGGTGCCCGCGCCGTCCCCGGCCATCGCCGTCCCTGGCCTGGACGACAGCAGCCTGTACATTCATCGCGAACTCTCGCAACTGCAGTTCAATATCCGGGTGCTGGAGCAGGCACTGGATGAGAGCTACCCGCTGCTGGAACGCCTCAAGTTCCTGTTGATCTTCTCCAGCAACCTCGACGAGTTCTTTGAGATTCGTGTCGCAGGCCTGAAGAAGCAGATCAACTTCGCCCGTGAACAGGCCGGCGCCGATGGCCTGCAACCGCACCAGGCGCTGGCGCGTATCAGCGAACTGGTGCACATCGAGGTAGAGCGCCAGTACGCGATCCTTAACGACGTGCTGCTGCCAGAGCTGGAAAAGCACCAGATCCGCTTCATCCGCCGCCGCTACTGGACACCCAAGCTCAAGACCTGGGTACGCCGCTACTTCCGCGACGAAATTGCCCCGATCATTACCCCGATTGGCCTCGACCCGACTCACCCGTTCCCGCTGCTGGTGAACAAGAGCCTCAACTTCATCGTCGAGCTCGAGGGGGTGGACGCCTTCGGTCGCGACTCGGGCCTGGCGATCATTCCGGCGCCACGCCTGCTGCCGCGGGTTATTCGCGTGCCGGAAGAGGTGGGCGGCCCGGGCGCAAACTATGTGTTCCTGTCGTCGATGATCCACGCGCACGCCGACGACCTGTTCCAGGGCATGAAGGTGAAGGGCTGCTACCAGTTCCGACTGACGCGCAACGCCGACCTGGCGCTTGACTCTGAAGAGGTCGACGACCTGGCCCGCGCGCTGCGCGGCGAGCTGTTCTCGCGCCGCTACGGTGATGCCGTGCGCCTGGAAGTGGCCGACACCTGCCCGAAACACCTGTCGGACTACCTGTTGAAGCAGTTCAGCCTCAGCGAAAGTGAGCTGTACCAGGTCAATGGCCCGGTCAACCTCACCCGCCTGTTCAGCATCACCGGCCTGGACAGCCACCCGGAGCTGCAATACACACCGTTCACCCCGGCGATCCCCAAGCTGCTGGCGAACGCTGACAACATTTTCAGTGTGATCAGCAAGCAGGACATCCTGCTGATGCACCCGTTCGAGTCCTTCACGCCAGTGGTCGACCTGCTGCGCCAGGCCGCCAAGGACCCGCACGTGCTCGCCGTGCGCCAGACCCTGTACCGCTCGGGGGCTAACTCGGAAATCGTCGACGCCCTGGTGGACGCAGCGCGTAACGGCAAGGAGGTCACTGCGGTGATCGAGTTGCGTGCGCGTTTTGACGAAGAGTCCAACCTGCAGATGGCCAGCCGCCTGCAAGCGGCCGGTGCGGTAGTGATCTACGGTGTGGTCGGCTTCAAGACCCACGCCAAGATGATGCTGATTCTGCGCCGCGAGCAGGGCGAGATCGTGCGTTATGCGCACCTGGGTACCGGTAACTACCACGCCGGCAACGCCCGCCTGTACACCGACTACAGCCTGCTGACCTCTGACGATGCGCTCACCGAAGACGTCGGCAAGCTGTTCAGCCAGTTGATCGGCATGGGCAAGACCTTGCGCATGAAGAAGCTGCTGCATGCGCCGTTCACCCTGAAAAAGGGCATGCTCGACATGATCGCGCGGGAAACCCAGTTTGCCCTTGAAGGCAAGCCGGCGCACATCATCGCCAAGTTCAATTCGCTGACCGACGCCAAAGTCATCAAGGCGCTGTACAAGGCCAGCCAGTCGGGCGTGAAAATCGACTTGGTGGTGCGTGGCATGTGCTGCCTGCGCCCGGGCATTCCGGGGGTTTCGCACAACATCCAGGTGCGCTCGATCATTGGCCGCTTCCTCGAGCACACGCGGGTGTTCTACTTCCTCAATGGCGGCGAAGAGCAGATCTACCTGTCCAGCGCCGACTGGATGGAGCGCAACCTCGACAAGCGTGTCGAGACCTGCTTCCCGGTGGAAGGCAAGAAACTGTTGCTGCGGGTGAAGAAGGAGCTGGAAGGCTACCTGACCGACAATACCCACGCCTGGACCTTGCAGCCGGACGGGCGCTACGTGCGCAGCACCCCGACCGGCAACCAGAACCCGCGCAGCGTTCAGGCGACCTTGCTGGAGCGCCTGAGCAACCCGGTCCTCAACGTACGCTGAGGACGAAGCCGACCCGGGCCAGCCACTCCGCCTCGTTGGCGAAGTCGGCCTGGGTCAGCTGGTTCTGCTCCAGCCAACCGTCAGGGAAGGCTACATCCAGGCTGTTGTCCCCGCCGTGCAGTTCTACCTTTGGCATTTGCTGAGTGCCGCGGATGTGGTGGAACAGGATGGCAAAGCGCAGCAGCACGCACAGGCGCAGCAGCTTGACCCCTTCATCACCCAGTTCGGCGTAACGGTCCTTGGGGATGTTGCGGCGGTGGCCGCGTACCAGCAGGGCCATCATCTGCTGATCTTCCCGGGAAAAGCCTGCCAGGTCCGAGTGCTCGATCAGATAGGCGCCGTGCTTGTGGTAGTGATAATGGGCAATGTCCAGCCCGATTTCGTGCACTTTCGCGGCCCAGCCCAGTAGATCGCGCCAGTTTCCGTCTTTCAGGTTCCAAGCGTCGGCCACCTGGTCGAATGCGTGCAACGCCTTGCGCTCGACGCGCGCAGCCTGGCCCTGGTCCACGTGATAGCGCTCCATCAGCGAGTTCAGGGTGCGTTCGCGCACGTCTTCGTGGTGGTGGCGGCCAAGCAGATCGAACAGCACACCTTCGCGCAGGGCGCCGTCGCAGTGGTCCATGCGGTTCAGTTCAAGGGCATCGAAGATCGCTTCGAGAATCGCCAAGCCCGCCGGGAAGATAGTGCGGCGGTCTGGCTTGACGCCGTCGAAGTCGATCTTGTCGACCTCGCCCAGCTTGAACAGCTTGCGTTTGACCCAGGCCAGGCCTTCGGCGTTGACCTCGCCATTGCCCAGGCCACCGGCCTTGATGGCAGCGCCGATGGCGCGAATGGTGCCGGATGAGCCGATGGCCTCATCCCAGGTCAGGCGGTGCAGGGCATTTTCGATGCTCATCAGTTCCAGGCGCGCGGCCGTGTAGGCCTGGGCATAGCGGGCCGGGGTGATCTTGCCGTCGCGGAAGTAACGCTGGGTAAAGCTCACGCAACCCATCTGCAGGCTTTCACGCAGCAGCGGCTCGAAGCGCTGGCCGATGATGAACTCGGTACTGCCGCCGCCGATGTCGGCCACCAGGCGCTTGCCGGGGGTGTCGGCCAGGGTGTGCGACACGCCCAGGTAGATCAGGCGCGCCTCTTCACGGCCAGAGATGACCTCCACCGGGTGGCCGAGGATGGCTTCGGCGCGCTGGATGAATTCGTTACGGTTGCGCGCTTCGCGCAAGGCGTTGGTACCGACGATACGCACGGCGCCTGCCGGCATGCCGTTGATCAGCTGGGAAAAGCGCTTGAGGCAATCCAGGCCCCTTTCCATTGCCTCTTCACTGAGCATGCGCTCTTCGTCGATGCCGGCGGCCAGTTGAACCTTCTCGCCGAGCCGCTCAAGGATACGGATTTCGGTATGGTGGGCCTTGGCCATGACCATGTGAAAACTGTTGGAGCCAAGGTCGATGGCGGCGATCAGGGACAGGTTCTTCGCGATGGTATGCGGCATGATCTGGTTGTTCTCGGTCGTTAACCTGGCAATCGTGCCACGATAGCAGGCTATCGCCAACGCGTGACACTCAGCCGTTGTACTGGCCTTGATGCAAGGCAATGTGCCATTCGATTCTATGACGGCCATATGACAGTTTCGATTCGAGGCGTCTTGCGCAACTATAGTTACACTCAATCGTCCGTGGCTTCCTGTCCGGCGTAGGTGCGGCTATCATGGGCCACGTTTTTTGCTTACGACCCTGGAGATATCCATGAGCAGCGATCTGATCAAACATGTCACCGACGCCTCCTTCGAAGCCGATGTCCTGAAGGCCGAAGGCGCGGTACTGGTCGACTACTGGGCTGAATGGTGCGGTCCATGCAAGATGATCGCTCCGGTTCTGGACGACATCGCTTCCACCTACGAGGGCAAACTGACCGTCGCCAAGCTGAACATCGACGAGAATCAGGAAACCCCGGCCAAGCACGGTGTGCGTGGTATCCCGACGCTGATGCTGTTCAAGAACGGCAACGTCGAAGCCACCAAGGTTGGTGCACTGTCCAAATCGCAGCTGGCCGCATTCCTCGACGCCCACCTGTGATGTGAAAAGGCCCCGCAAATGCGGGGCTTTTCTTTTTCAGAGCACTAGACGCAGAAAAAAGCAAGTGTTACATTCGGCCTCGCACTGCTTTTCCAGTGCCCTCTACATGCCGTCGCCGAAGCATCCCTAATTCGAATCAGTACGCGATCCTGTCGCCATCCAGCGGCGCGGCCTCATTAAGCCAGAAGCTTAATTCTCCCTTCTTACATGATTACGTCATTCCCCTTATGAACCTGACTGAACTCAAGCAAAAGCCGATTACCGATCTTTTGGAAATGGCCGAACAGATGGGCATCGAAAACATGGCCCGTTCGCGCAAACAGGACGTGATTTTCGCCCTGCTGAAGAAGCATGCGAAAAGCGGCGAAGAGATCTCGGGTGACGGCGTGCTGGAGATTCTCCAGGATGGTTTCGGTTTCCTGCGTTCGGCTGATGCGTCCTACCTTGCCGGCCCAGACGACATCTATGTCTCGCCCAGCCAGATCCGCCGTTTCAACCTGCGTACCGGCGACACCATCGTCGGCAAGATCCGCCCACCGAAGGAAGGGGAGCGTTACTTCGCCCTGCTGAAGGTCGATACCATCAACTTCGACCGCCCGGAAAACGCGAAGAACAAGATCCTGTTCGAAAACCTGACGCCGCTGTTCCCGAACAAGCGCCTGAAGATGGAGGCCGGTAACGGCTCCACCGAGGACTTGACCGGTCGCGTCATCGACCTGTGCGCCCCGATCGGCAAAGGCCAGCGCGGCCTGATCGTTGCCCCGCCGAAAGCCGGTAAGACGATCATGCTGCAGAACATTGCGGCCAACATCACCCGTAACAACCCTGAGTGCCACCTGATCGTCCTGCTGATCGACGAGCGCCCGGAAGAAGTGACCGAAATGCAGCGCACCGTGCGTGGCGAAGTGGTTGCTTCCACCTTCGACGAGCCGCCAACCCGCCACGTGCAGGTTGCCGAGATGGTGATCGAGAAGGCCAAGCGCCTGGTCGAGCACAAGAAAGATGTGGTTATCCTGCTGGACTCGATCACTCGACTGGCGCGTGCCTACAACACCGTGATCCCGAGCTCCGGCAAGGTGCTGACCGGTGGTGTCGACGCCCACGCCCTCGAGAAGCCCAAGCGCTTCTTCGGTGCTGCGCGTAACATCGAGGAAGGCGGTTCGCTGACCATTATCGCCACTGCGCTGGTTGAAACCGGCTCGAAGATGGACGAAGTGATCTACGAAGAGTTCAAGGGTACCGGCAACATGGAGCTGCCGCTGGACCGCCGCATCGCCGAGAAGCGAGTGTTCCCGGCCATCAACATCAACCGTTCCGGTACCCGCCGCGAAGAGTTGCTGACCGCTGACGACGAACTGCAGCGTATGTGGATTCTGCGCAAGCTGCTGCACCCGATGGACGAAATCGCTGCCATCGAGTTCCTGGTCGACAAGCTCAAGCAGACCAAGACCAACGATGAGTTCTTCCTGTCGATGAAGCGCAAGTAAGCGAGCGTTTCAGGCTGGATTGATTGGGGCCGCCTTGCGGCCCTTCGCGGGCAAGCCCGCTCCTACACAGGTCACTGCGGCCCTTGTAGGAGCGGGCTTGCCCGCGAAGGGGTGCAAAGCGGCCCCAATGCATTTTCACCCCCAAACAAGGCCCGAACGGCGCTACACTCTGCACCCCGACCGATACGGCCAACACGAGGCTCCTGCATGCAGTATCGCGACTTGCGCGACTTCATCCGTGGCCTGGAACAGCGCGGCGAGCTCAAGCGCATCCAGGTACCGATCTCCCCCGTCCTGGAAATGACCGAGGTCTGCGACCGCACCCTGCGCGCCAAGGGCCCGGCATTGTTGTTCGAAAAGCCCACCGGCTTCGACATCCCAGTGCTGGGCAACCTGTTCGGTACTCCGGAGCGGGTGGCCATGGGCATGGGCGCCGAGTCGGTCAGCGAACTGCGGGAAATCGGCAAGCTGCTGGCCTTCCTCAAGGAGCCCGAGCCGCCCAAGGGCCTGAAGGACGCCTGGTCGAAGCTGCCGATCTTCAAGAAGGTCGTGTCGATGGCGCCAAAAGTGGTCAAGGACGCGGTGTGCCAGGAAGTGGTGGTCGAGGGTGACGATGTCGACCTTGGCACGCTGCCGATTCAGCACTGCTGGCCTGGCGACGTGGCGCCGCTGATTACCTGGGGCCTCACCGTGACCCGTGGTCCGAACAAGGACCGCCAGAACCTGGGCATCTACCGCCAGCAGGTGATCGGCCGCAACAAGGTGATCATGCGCTGGCTCAGCCACCGTGGCGGCGCCCTCGACTACCGAGAGTGGTGCGAGAAGAACCCCGGCCAGCCGTTTCCGGTCGCCGTGGCCCTGGGCGCTGACCCAGCGACCATTCTCGGCGCGGTGACCCCGGTCCCGGACACCCTTTCCGAGTACGCCTTCGCCGGCCTGCTGCGAGGCAATCGCACCGAACTGGTCAAGTGCCGTGGCAGCAACCTGCAGGTACCGGCAACCGCCGAGATCATTCTGGAAGGGGTGATCCACCCAGGCGAAATGGCCCCGGAAGGCCCTTACGGCGATCACACGGGCTACTACAACGAAGTGGACAGTTTCCCGGTGTTCACCGTTGAGCGCATCACCCACCGGCAAAAACCGATCTACCACAGCACCTACACCGGCCGGCCGCCAGATGAGCCGGCCATTCTCGGCGTGGCGCTGAACGAAGTGTTCGTGCCGATCCTGCAGAAGCAGTTCCCGGAAATCACCGACTTCTACCTGCCGCCGGAAGGCTGCTCGTACCGGATGGCGGTGGTGACCATGAAGAAACAGTACCCAGGCCACGCCAAGCGCGTAATGCTGGGTGTGTGGTCGTTCCTGCGACAGTTCATGTACACCAAGTTCGTTATTGTCACCGATGACGATATCAACGCTCGTGACTGGAACGATGTGATCTGGGCTATTACCACGCGCATGGACCCCAAGCGTGATACGGTAATGATTGACAATACCCCGATCGACTACCTGGACTTTGCGTCACCGGTGTCGGGGCTGGGTTCGAAGATGGGCCTGGACGCTACGCACAAGTGGCCGGGCGAGACTACACGCGAATGGGGCCGGGTCATCGTCAAGGATGAGGCCGTCACCCGCCGTATCGATGAGCTGTGGGATCAGTTGGGAATAGATTGATGCAGGTAACGTTGCAGCCGTCCGGGGCGGTGCTGGCGCTTGAACCCGGGGAACGGATCCTGGATGGAGCACGGCGGCTGGGCTATGACTGCCCAAACAGCTGCCGCAATGGCAATTGCCATGTTTGCGCCGCGTTGTTGGTTGAAGGACGGGTTCGCCAGGATGGCGAAGTCCGCGACCATGGTGAGTTGTTCACCTGCATTGCCGAACCGCTGGAGGACTGCGTGTTGCTCTGGGACGGTGTGCTTGCCTTGGGCGAGCTGCCAGTGCGCAAGCTGGCGTGCAGCGTCAGTGAGTGCGTCGACGTCGGCGGCGACGTCTGGCGGGTGCGCCTGCGTGCGCCTGCCGGTAAACCTCTGCGTTATCACGCGGGGCAATACCTGATGATCGAACGTGAGGGCGGCAAGCAGGCAGCTTTCTCGCTGGCGTCCGCGCCACATGCCGGGCGTGAACTGGAGCTGCATGTGCTGGCGCGTGAGCCCAGTGCGGTGCAACTGATCGACCAGCTGAGGCGAGATGGCCTGGCGCGCATTGAAATGCCGTTTGGCGACACCCACCTGGCCGAGCTGCCCGACGGGCCGCTGGTGCTGATTGCCGCCGGCACTGGCATGGGCCAGATGCACAGCCTGGTCGAGCACTGCCGGGCTCAGGGCTTCAAGCACCCGGTACACCTGTACTGGGGGGTGCGCCGGCCCG
Source organism: Pseudomonas sp. JY-Q (assembly GCF_001655295.1). NCBI lineage: Bacteria > Pseudomonadati > Pseudomonadota > Gammaproteobacteria > Pseudomonadales > Pseudomonadaceae > Pseudomonas > Pseudomonas sp. JY-Q. The sequence goes on from NZ_CP011525.1 coordinate 203,462, forward strand.
AGGATTTCTATCAGATCGAGCACTGGGACGAATGGCAGCGTCTGCCTAACCTGTTCCTGCATCAAGTGGTCAGCGACCTGTGTGGCTGGGAAGGCCGCTGCGGCTTGCTGCATGAAGCGGTCTGCGACGACATTGCCGACCTCAATAGCGTGCATGTGTATGCCAGCGGCTCACCGAACATGATCTACGCCACGCTCGACGCCCTGGTCGAAGCCGGTATGGATGCGCACCGCATGCGTGCCGATGTGTTCGCCTACGCGCCGCGCGGTTAATAACCGAAGTTTGAAAGTGTCGGTATAAGGCGGTAATTGTTACCGCCTTGGCCAATAACTTTCACCGCTGCTGAAACAGTACTTCCCAGTCGTCGGAGCCGTGTATGAAACACGTGCTCAAGGGCTTGAGTATTCCTGCAATTCTGGCCTATGGTTACTGCAAGCGCCCTTGGTAAAGCGGCCTGGGGCCGCAGCGTAATCGAAGCTCGCTACATCCGTAGTTCACAGGAATAATGGCGGCAGCTTATGTCGGCACTTGAAAGTATGTCTTGGGAAGTTTCATACCCTCCGGCACTTGATTTCGGTCAGCAACATACTCGCGAACAGTTGTTCAGCTCCATGAAAACAACCATGTCCAGGCATCAGGGTGGGCCGGTGTGGCTGTTTGCCTATGGTTCGTTGATCTGGCGCCCGGAGTGCAATTCGGTGGAGCGCCAGCGCGCGCGGGTACATGGTTATCACCGTGGCTTGTACCTGTGGTCGCATGAACATCGCGGTACCCCGGAAACGCCCGGGCTGGTGTTTGGCCTGGACCGCGGTGGCTCCTGCAGCGGCTTTGCCTACCGGCTGGATGAACGCAACCTGGACGACTCACTGATGGCCCTGTGGCAACGCGAGATGCCCTATCCGGCATACCGGCCGCACTGGCTCAACTGCCGCCTGGGCGATGGTAGCAAGGTGCAGGCCTTGGGCTTTGTACTGGAGCGGCATCTGCCGTGCTATGCCGGTAACTTGCCGGATACGTTGCTCAGCCAGATCCTGGCCAGTGCCAAGGGGCGTTATGGCACCACGCGTGACTATGTCGAGCAGACCTTGAATGCACTTCGCAGTCACCAGATGCCCGATCGCAACCTGGAAGCGCGATTCAGGCGTTGCCACAATCTGCGCGAAGTGTGAGCAACCTGTTCCGGCCTCTTCGCGGGTAATCCCTGTAGGCGCGGGTTTACCCGCGAATACGGTGGTGGCGACAACGGTGAACGGCGGGTGGAATTGGCCGGCAGGCCCGGCCCTTTCGCGGGTAAACCCGCGCCTACAGGCGACCGCGCAGAGGCCGGTACTGCCTTACCTGGCCAGCACCACCAACTTACCCACCGCCTGCCGTTGCCCCAGCTTCTCGATAGCAGCCCCGGCTTCTTCCAGTGGATAAGTCTGCGACACCAGCGGCTTCAACTTGCCCTCGGCATGCCAGGCAAACAGCTGGTGAAAGTTGGCCGCGTTGTCCTCCGGCTGGCGCTGGGCAAATGCCCCCCAGAACACGCCCAGTACCGCCGCGCCCTTGAGCAGCACCAGGTTGGCCGCCAGCTGTGGAATGCTGCCACTGGCAAAACCCACCACCAGCAGCCTGCCATTCCAGGCCAACCCGCGCACCGCTTGTTCGAACAGCTCGCCACCGACCGGGTCATAGATCACGTCCACGCCCTGGCCACCGGTCAGGCGTTTGATTTCTTCGCGCAGGTTGGCCTGGCTGTAGTCGATCAGCTCATCCGCCCCGGCAGCCTTGGCCACGGCCAGTTTCTCGGCACTGCTGGCCGCCGCGATCACCCGCGCGCCCATGGCCTTGCCGATCTCCACCGCCGCCAGGCCCACCCCGCCGGAAGCGCCCATTACCAGCAGGGTCTCGCCGGCTTGCAACTGGCCACGCTGGCGCAGGGCGTGCATCGAGGTGCCGTAGGTCATGCCGAAGGCCGCAGCGGTGGTGAAGTCCATGCTCGCCGGGATCGGCAGAACGTTATAGAACGGCACCGCCACTTGCTCGGCGAACGCACCCCAGCCGGTGAGCGCCATGACCCGGTCGCCGACCTTGAACGCGCCGGCCTTTTCGCCGACGGCGGCCACCACGCCTGCTGCCTCGCCACCTGGAGAGAACGGCAGCGGTGGCTGGAACTGGTACTTGCCTTCGATGATCAAGATGTCGGGGAAGTTGACCCCGGCAGCCTGCACGTCCAGCAGGATCTCGTTCTTCTTCGGCAGTGGGCTGGCCACCTCTTCCAGCACCAGGTTGCGCGCCGGACCCAGGGTTTTGCACAACACAGCTTTCATCGGGGCTATTCCTTTGCGGGTAGTGGCCGATAAGTGTAGGAGGGCCGCTTGGCAGGTCAACGAGCATGGCCCGCCCTGATGGGCCGGCATAAGCCCGGGCTTGGGTTTGAGCGGTGTGCTGGGTAAGCTGGCGCCAACTGTATTGAGGAGCGAATTCGTGAAAGCGTGGATCTTGATGGTGCTGGCGCTGCTGCTGCCGGCTGCGGCCATGGCCGAGGAAGCCAAGGAAGGGGTGCCCAAGGTCGCCTACATCAGTCTGAGCCCGCCCTTCGTTGGCAACTATGCGCTCGACGGCAGCCCGCGGCTGCGCGTGTACAAGGCTGACGTGGCCCTGCGCGTGACGGGCGACGAAGCGGCCAAGACGGTGAAGCACCACGAACCGCTGATCCGTAACCAGCTGGTGGCACTGTTCACCCAGCAGACGGTGGACAGCATGAGCAACGTCGAGGCCAAGGAGCATCTTCGCCAAGAGGCGCTGAAACAGGTGCAGCAGGTGCTGGAGGCGGAAGAGGGCAAGCCGATCGTTGAAGACTTGCTGTTCAACAACCTGATCGTGCAGTGACCTGAAACAGGGTGAGGTCCATCACTGGTAAGTCGGATTGAATTCAGGCTTACCCCGTGTGTAGGACCCTTCTGTCTTTCCTGTAAGCCCGCCAGTTTTCAGTTGTTGGGGCCATGGCCAAGCTAGATTGTGCCTTGTCTTCAGTTGCTCGAGAGTGTTGGCAATGGCTTTGAAGTACCAGCCGAAAGAGGCGACTGTACTGATGTGCGACTTTTCAGGCTTTCAAGTGCCTGAAATGATCAAGGTGCGTCCCGTGGTCGTTCTTCGCAAGCACAGTCAAAATCGCCAGTTAGTGACGATAGTCCCGTTGAGTACCACGGCACCGGATCACATGGCAGGGCATCACGTTGTGCTGCCGAGTTATCTGCCTGGTTCGGCCCTGACATGCTGGGCCAAGTGCGACATGATCTACACGGTGGCTACCTCCAGATTGGACAGATGTCGGGTCAAATCGCGGCAAGGAAGTGGTCGGGAATACATGACCTTTACAATGCGGCCAGAGCATTTCGCCGCCGTGAGGGCTGCAGTTGGCTTTACGCTGGGTTTCACACATCCAGCAACAGAGCGGTCTGTTGTCAATGTTACGCTCGATGCGTGATAATCAGCCTGTTCCCGCAAGGGGCTTGTAAGACTCTGAGGATCCTGGTTCGACCAGCAATTACAGAGCCGGGCAGGTATATGGCGATGACAAGTCGACCTGTCTGTGAGTAGGGCGCCGAAAGGCGCCCTTTGTCTTTGTGCCAGTTTTCCAATTTTCGGCGGACGCTCGCGCATGCCTTCAAGACGCCAGGCTCCGACGAAACCGTGCCAGCGCCACGCTGAAGAACACCAGGCCGATCAGCGTCAGCGCCAGGATATCCGGCCATACCACCGCCCACCCGGCATCCCTGAACAGGATTGCGGCACTCAGGCTGACAAAGTGCGTTGAGGGTGACCCTTGCATCACCCACTGCAGCCACTGCGGCATGCTGTCCAGAGGTGTGCTGCCGCCGGACAGCAACAGCATCGGGATGATCACCGGGATCGCCAGCAGGCCGAACTGCGGCGTCGAGCGCGCCAGGGTGGCGAGGAAAATGCCCAGCGATGTACTGGCGAACAGGTACAGCGCGGTCACGGCCAGGAACAGCCCCATCGAGCCAGACAGCGGCACGCCCAGTGCACCTTTGACGACTACCACCAACGAAATCCAGGTGCAGATCACCACCACCAGCGCGTTGCTGCCGATCTTGGCCAGCATGATCTCCAGCGCGGTCAACGGCAGCACCAGCAGGTGGTCGAGGGTGCCATGCTCACGCTCGCGCAGCAGCGCGGTCCCGGTGAGGATGATCGCCAGGATGGTGATGTTGTTGACGATCTGGATCACGGCCAGAAACCAGCCCCCCTCCAGGTTGGGGTTGAACAGCGCCTTGGGGTTGATCAGCACCGGGCTTTGCTCGTTACCACGCTGGCTGTAGTCGAGCAGCTCGCGCTCGAAGATGCGGCCGATGTAGCCGGCGCCCATGAACGCTTGGCTCATGGCTGTAGCATCGACGTTGATCTGCAGCTCCGGCGAGCGCCCGGCCAGCAGGTCGCTCTGAAAGTTCACCGGTATGTTGATGACGAAGGTGTACTGGCCGCTGTCCATGGCCTGGTCCAGGCGCTGCGGAGGCAGCGGCACGGCTGGCTGGAACTCGGGCGGTTGCAGGGCTTCGCTGAGCTTGCGCGAGAGCAGGCTATGGTCTTCATCCACCACCGCCACGCTGGCGTTGTGTACACCGATCACCGAGCCGGCTGCCGGCATGTAGATCGCCACGCTGAAGGCATATAGCAGGAACAGCAGCAGGACGCTGTCATGGCGCAGGCTGGTCAGTTCTTTCAGGCCCAGGCGCAGGGTGTGGTTCAGGCGCGACATGTCAGGCCTCCTGCTTTTTCAGCATTGCCAGGCTCAGGCCGGTGAACGCGGCAAAGAAGCTCAGCAGGATCAGGCACTGCGGCCACAACTCGCGCAGGCCTAACGCCTTGGTGAAGGTGCCGACTGCGATGTCGAGGAAGTAGCCCGCCGGGAACAACTGGCCCATCACCGCTGCCGCGCCGTCCAGCGACGAGCGTGGCACGATCAGCCCGGAAAACTGGATGGTCGGCAGGCTGGTAATGATCATGGTGCCGAGAATGGCGGCGATCTGGGTGCGGGTGAATGCCGAAATCAGCAGGCCCAGGCTGGTGGTTGCCAGCAGGTAGGCCACGCCGCCACATGCCAAAGCCAGTACGCTGCCCTTGAGCGGTACGGCGAACAGCCAGCGGTTCATCGCCACCAGCAGCGCCAGGTTGACCAGGCTCACAGCCAGGTAGGGCATCTGCTTGCCAAGCAGGAATTCCAGGCGGGTGAGGGGTGTGGCGTAGAAGTTGGTGATGGAGCCGAGCTCCTTCTCGCGCACGATGCCCAGTGCCGTGAGCATGGCCGGAATGAAGGCCAGTATCAGTGCCATCACACCCGGGCCGATGGCGTTCACGCTGACCACATCCTGGTTGTAGCGGAAACGCGTTTCCAGGCGCACCGGGTCCTGGCGCGGCTGCGGTTGTGGGCTGGCCTTTGCCAGTTGCTCCAGGTTGGCCTGGTGCACGGCTTCCACGTAGTTGCGGCTGGTTTCGGCGCGGAACGGCATGCCACCGTCGAGCCAGGCAGCCACCACCGGCTGGCGTCCTGCGTACAGGTCGCGACCAAAGCCGGGCGGAATTTCCAGTGCCAGTTTGATTTCCGAGCGTTGCAGGCGCTGGTGCAGCTCGCTGCTGTCGCGGATCGGCGCCTGTTCGGCGAAGTAGCGTGAGCCACGGAAGGCTTCGAGGTAGGCACGACTTTGCGGGCTCTGGTCCTGATCGTGCACGGCGAAGGCGAGGTTTTCCACATCCAGTGAAATGCCGTAGCCGAAGATCACCATCATGAACAGTGCACCCAGTAGGGCGAAGGCCAGGCGCACCTTGTCGCGCAGCAGCTCCTTGCCCTCACGGCCGGCCACTGCGAGCAGGCGACGCAGGCTGAAACCCTGGCGCAGCGGTAGGGTGGGGGTGGACGCCTGTTCCAGCACGCTGCTGTCGGTGGCGGCTGGCGCCAGTTCCTGGGCCTGTTCCAGGCAGCGGACGAACGCGTCTTCCAGCGTGTCGCCCTGGTACTGGTGCTGCAGGGCATCGGGCGTGTCGCAGGCCAGCACCCGCCCGGCGTGCATCAGCGAAATACGATCGCAGCGCTGGGCTTCGTTCATGAAGTGGGTGGAGAGGAAAATGGTCACGCCCTGCTCGCGGGACAGCTCTACCAGCAGGCGCCAGAAGTCGTCGCGGGCGGCGGGGTCGACGCCGGAGGTCGGTTCGTCGAGGATCAAGACTTCCGGGCGATGCAGAACCGCCACTGCCAGCGACAGGCGCTGGCGCAAACCAAGGGGCAGGGCGCCAGACGGTTGGTCGGCGATAGCGGCGAGGTCGAAGCGCTCGATCAGCTCATCGATGCGCTGGGCGCTCTCGGCTTTGGGCAAGTCGAACAGGCGGGCATGCAGGGCCAGGTTCTGCCGGGTGCTGAGCTCGCCATACAGAGAGAAACTCTGCGACATGAAGCCGACCCGCTTGCGTGTGGCCAGGTCGCTGGCGTCCACCGGGCGCCCCAGCAGGCTGGCGCTGCCCTCGCTGGCCGGCATTAGGCCGGTGAGCACTTTCATGGTGGTGGTCTTGCCGCAACCGTTGGAACCCAGGAAGCCGAAGATCTCCCCGCGGCCAATGGCGAAACTGACCTTGTTCACCGCTGTGAAGTCGCCAAAGCGCAGGGTCAGGTCGTGTGCCTCGATGGCGACCGGGCCGTCCGTGGCTTGGCGCGGCGGGATTGCCAGTGGTTGATGCTGCGCCTTGCCCGCGCCCTGGTAGTGGGTAAAGGCATCATCCAGTTTGCCGCTCGGGGTGACTGCAGCCAGTTCGTGGCTAGGGCCGGCGGCCAGCAGCCGGCCGCCATCGAGCATCAGGCAATGCTCGAACTGTTCGGCTTCTTCCATGTAGGCGGTAGCCACCAGCAGGGTCAGTTGCGGGCGTTGTGCGCGAACCTGTTCAACCAGCTCCCAGAAGCGCCGCCGCGACAGTGGGTCGACGCCGGTGGTCGGCTCGTCCAGGATAAGCAGGTCTGGCTCGTGGATCAGCGCGCAGCAAAGGCCCAGCTTCTGCTTCATGCCTCCCGACAGCTTGCCGGCCGGGCGCTGGGCAAAGCGCTGCAGGTCGGTGGCCTGCAACAGATTGGCCATGCGCTGTTCACACTCACGGCGGCCCAGCCCGAACAGGGTGGCAAAAAAACGGATGTTCTCGCTGATCGACAGTTCCGGGTACAGGTTGTTGCCCAGCCCTTGCGGCATGAACGCCACTTTGGGGTAGAGCGCCGTGCGATGGCGGCGTTGGCGGATCGAGCCACCCAGCACCTGCAGCTCTCCCTGCTGTAGGCGTTTCACGCCGGCGATCAGCCCCAGCAGGGTCGACTTGCCAGCCCCGTCAGGGCCTATCAGCGCGCAGCGGGTACCCACAGGGAGGCTGAAGCCTAGTGGGTGGAGGGCTATCACGTCGCCGTAACGGTGGCTGATGCCTTCGGCCAGCAGTGCCGGGGCGTTCATTGCAGGTTGGCCGGCCAGTCCACCTCAGCCGTGCGTACATAGCCGGCGCCTGGCATGCCTGGTTTGGCTTGCGGCACGGCGCCTGGGTCGCTCAGGCGCAGTTTGACCCGGAACACCAACTTTTGCCGTTCGTCGCGGGTTTCCACCTGTTTGGGGGTGAACTGGGCCTTGGCTGCGACAAAGGCCACCTTGGCCGGCAGCGCGCGCTCGGGCAGGGCGTCGAGCACGATGCGCGCCTGATCGCCTACGGTCAGCCGGCCGCTGGTAGAGGCCGGGAGGTACAGGTTCATGTACTGGTCGCTGGGGTCGATCAGCATCAGCACACGGCCGCCGGCACCCAGCACTTCACCGGGTTCGGCCAGGCGCAGCTGGATGATGCCGTTGATGGGCGCACGCAGGCTGCTGTCGTCGATTTCGCTGGTGAGCTGCGCCACTTGGGCTTCGGCGGCGCCAATGGCGGCCTTGATCGCTGCCAGTTGGGCGCGGGCAGCGACTACTGCTGCGTTGGCCGTGTCAAAGCGCGCCTGCTGTTGGTCGAGCAACTGCTGGCTGGCGAACTTGCGCTGGAAGATTTCGCGTACGCGCTTGAGCTCCTGGCTGGCCAACAGCAGTTCACTCTGGCGCAGTTGCACGGTGGCCTGGGCGGCGGCGTAGTTTTCCCGGGCGCGCAGCACTTCGGCTTCGGCCTGGCTGCGCTGGGCTTCCATGGTGCGTGTGTCGATGCGTGCCAGTAGCTGGCCACGGGTCACGTTGTCGCCTTCATCGACCAGTACTTCGGCCAGGCGACCGGGGATCTTGCTGGCGATCTGCACTTCGGTGGCTTCAAGGCGGCCGTTGCCCATGCTCAGGCCTTCGGGCAACTGGTCGTGAAGCGACTTCCAGTACCCCAGCCCGCCGGCTGCAGCGAGCAGTGCGATCAGTGCAGTGGCGAAGATTCTAGGGGCGTATCGGTTCATCGTTCTGCATCCTTGCGGTCATGCACAGTACATCATGCCTGGCGGCCATGTGTGGCGTGTTGATATCGGTCAAGCCCTTGACCTTAGCTGCGTATTCAGCGCAACGCGACAATCACCGCCCATTGCTCGGGCGTTACCGGCATGACCGACAGGCGGCTGCCTTTTTGCACCAGGGGCAACTCGACCAGACCGGCCTGCTGTTTCAGCCACCCCAGTTCCAGCACCCTTGGAAAGGTTTGTACGTGGGCCACATCCACCGCGCTCCACGGGTTCTTGTCGATCGTGGCCTTGGCATCGTGATAATGGCTTTCCGGGTCCAGCGCGGTCGGGTCCGGGTAGGCCGCGCGGGTGATTTTGGCAATGCCGGCGATGCCGGGTTGCGGGCAACTGGAGTGGTAGAAGAAGAACTCGTCACCCACGCTCATGGCCCGCAGAAAATTACGCGCCTGATAGTTGCGCACGCCGTCCCAGCGCGCTTCGCCCAAGCGTGCGAGGGCTTCGATGGAGAGCTCGTCGGGCTCGGATTTCATCAGCCAGTAAGCCATGGATGCTGCTCCTGAAAAGGTTTGAAATAACCTGTTGCACGAAACCGACAGCCGGTTGGCGTCAAGGTTTGCGTGCGGACGCATGTTGTCGGAAAATGCGCCCCGTTTAAAGCGCGTGCGCCGGCGGTACCCAGAATATCGCCGAGTACTGAACAGTTTGCCTGGGGGGCAATCTTCGATGAATCAACGTAAAAAGCCGGATCTGCTGTGGATCCTGGTGTTCATTTTTGGCCTGGGTGTGGTCACTACCGGTTATGCGCAAGGGTTCTGGGAGCGCAAGCTGGACAACGCCTATCAGATGCCGGTCGACGCCAGCCAGCCACAACGTTGATACCCCCCGCTGGCGCCGCTCAACGTGGCGCCAGGTACCAGCCACGGTCCGAGACCGTGCCCTTCAGCGGTACATCCCAACTGGCCTGCGCCAGCCGCTCGACCTTCTGGCATTCATGCGCCAGCCCCAGCAGCAACGGTTTTTTCCAGGTTTGCCGACGCGCCTGGTAGGCCAGGCTGCGATCATAGAAGCCACCGCCCATACCCAAGCGGCCGCCCACTTCGTCAAAACCGACCAGCGGTAGCAGAATCAGATCCAGCGCCCAGATCGGCCGCTGGCGTTTGCGATCGATGATCGGCTCTGGAATACGGAAGCGGTTGGGCTTGAGCTTCTCACCCTGCTCAAAACGCTGGAACACCATGCGCGTGCGCGGCCAGGCGTGCAGCACCGGCAGGTAGGTGCACTTGCCGCGACGCTGGGCTTCGCGCATCAGCAGGCGAGGGTCGATTTCACCGTCGTTGGGCAGGTACAGGGCGATGTGGCGGGCGCGGCGGAACAAGGGGTGTTGCGCCAGTTGGCGGTACAGGCCGAGGGTGGCCTGGCGTTGCTGGGCAGGGGTAAGGGCGCGGCGGGCATTGCGAAGCAGGCGACGAAGCTGGGGACGGGTGAGCGGCACGTTTTCGGTCATGGCACGGGCAATCCCAGATGTGCTGGCTTGGTACGAACAGTGCCTGCGCGGTGAATCGTCGTACAAAGCTTGAATAAAGTCGGCCAAAACGAATTGCCCGCCTTGGGGGGCGGGCAAGAAAATTCAGGCTCCCCGATAAGACCGCTATCGGTGTAGCCCTTGAACCCGAAAGTTCAAGGTGGAGATTGCAGGGGGCGTTAAGGCTTTCCGTCGGGCGGACATGCACACCGGCCCCAGCGTGCAACCCCCGTGGTTGTGCGTATCGGCTCAGGGACATAACCGACTGGCGCATCCCCCAGGGAGTGGCGCCAGTATACCAATCTCAGCCGATTTTGGTATCCGTGTCGTCGGACAAAGCCTTATCTACCCGATCCAGCAGGTCGCGCACCTGTTCGCGGTTTGTGCCGCTGACCGGCGCATCGTTGCGGTCTTCCTGGCGGTGCAGCATTTCGTGGGTAATGTTCAACGCCGCCATCACCGCGATGCGGTCGGCACCGATCACCTTGCCGCTGCTGCGGATCTCGCGCATCTTGCCGTCCAGGTAGCGCGCAGCGCTGACCAGGTTGTTGCGCTCTTCCGGCGGGCAGATGATCGAGTATTCCTTGTCGAGGATCTGCACGGTGACGCTATTGCTTGAACTCATGAGTCTTGCTCCAGAGCCTTGAGGCGTAAAATCATCGACTCGACTTTGCGCTTGGCGATCTCGTTCTTTTCGATGAGGTGGGCGCGCTCTTCGCGCCAGGATTTTTCCTGAGCTACTAGGAGTGCATTTTGCCGTTTTAGTTGCTCGACGCGTTCGATCAGCAACTCGAATCGGCTCATCAGTGCCTGCAGGTCGTTCTCTTGCGTGGGTTGCACTCGATTCGCTCCGTCGTTGAGTCACCTGGCGATGATGCCTCTCCCTGGGCGGCAACGGCCAGTGCCGATGGTCTTGGCGCGCCTGCCGGTGCTAGGATACAAGGTCTTCATTCTAGACATTGCGCCGTCTGGCGCCTAGCTGCCCATGCCCAATACTCAATCGCCCTACAACGCTTTCGCCATGCTGCTCTCGAGCAATGGCCATCCTGTCACCCCGGCCGAACTGCACGGCCTGCTGATTGGCCGCAGCTGCGCCGGCGCCGGCTTCGATGCCGATGCCTGGTTGGCCGATGCCGCCCAACTGCTGGAAATCGAGCCTGGTGACAGTGTCCGCAACGCCTTGGTCGGCTTGCAGGAAATGGTCAAGGGCGAGCTGACCAGCGACGACATGGCGATCGTCCTGCTGCTGCCTTCCGATGATGCTCCACTGAGCGACCGCGCCACCGCGCTGGGCCAGTGGTGCCAAGGCTTCGTGACCGGTTTCGGCCTGAACGCTGGCGGTAAGGACTTGTCCGATGAGGCCAAGGAAGTGCTGCAGGACCTGGTGGCCATTTCGCAGGTCCAGGAAGCGCTCGAAGAGTCCGAAGACGGCGAGAGCGACTACATGGAAGTCATGGAATACCTGCGTGTGGCGCCCCTGCTGCTGTTCTCCGAACTGGCCAAGCCGGCCGCACCCGCCCCCAAGCCCTCGCTGCACTGATCAACCAGGGGTAGTCTGCCCATGAGCCACATTCCCAAGGCCGAGTATGCCCGTCGGCGCAAGGCGCTGATGGCGCAGATGGTCCCCAACAGCATCGCCATTCTGCCCGCCGCCGCGGTTGCCATCCGCAACCGCGACGTCGAGCACGTGTACCGCCAGGACAGCGACTTCCAGTACCTCAGCGGCTTCCCGGAGCCCGAGGCGGTGATTGCTTTGATTCCAGGGCGCGAGCATGGCGAGTACGTGCTGTTCTGCCGTGAACGCAACCCCGAGCGCGAGCTGTGGGACGGCCTGCGGGCCGGCCAGGAAGGGGCGGTGCGCGATTTCGGCGCTGACGATGCCTTCCCCATCACGGATATCGACGAAATCCTGCCTGGCCTGATCGAAGGCCGGGAGCGGGTCTACAGCGCCATGGGCAGCAACCCGGAGTTCGACCGCCGGCTGATGGACTGGATCAACGTGATCCGCTCCAAGGCACGCCTGGGCGCCCAGCCACCGAACGAGTTCGTTGCGCTGGATCATCTGCTGCATGATATGCGCCTGTATAAATCGGCGGCGGAAGTGAAGGTGATGCGTGCTGCTGCAGACATTTCTGCGCGTGCCCATGTGCGGGCCATGCAGGCCTGCCGCGCCGGGCTGCACGAGTACAGCCTGGAAGCCGAGCTGGACTACGAATTCCGCAAGGGCGGGGCGAAGATGCCGGCCTACGGCTCGATCGTTGCGGCCGGGCGCAATGGCTGCATCCTGCACTATCAACAGAACGATGCGCCGCTCAAGGATGGCGACCTGGTGCTGATCGACGCCGGCTGCGAAATCGACTGCTATGCCAGCGACATCACCCGCACCTTCCCGGTCAGTGGGCGGTTTTCGCCCGAGCAGAAGGCCATCTACGAGCTGGTGCTAAAGGCGCAGGCGGCGGCGTTTGCCGAAATAGCCCCCGGCAAGCACTGGAACCACGCCCATGAGGCGACCGTGCGGGTCATCACCGCGGGCCTGGTGGAGCTGGGCTTGCTCGAAGGTGATGTGCAGGCGCTGATCGACAGCGAAGCCTATCGCGCCTTCTACATGCACCGCGCCGGGCACTGGCTGGGCATGGATGTGCATGACGTGGGCGAGTACAAGGTGGGCGGCGAGTGGCGGGTGCTGGAACCCGGCATGGCGCTGACCGTGGAGCCGGGTATCTACATTGGCGCCGACAATCAGGCCGTGGCCAAAAAGTGGCGCGGCATTGGGGTAAGGATCGAGGACGACGTGGTAGTGACCAGGCAAGGTTGTGAAATCCTGACTTCGGGCGTGCCGCGTACCGTCGCCGAGATCGAGGCGCTGATGCAGGCTGCCCGCAAGGCCGTGGCATGAGCCGGGTAAACCTGGCGATCATCGGCGGTGGCCTGGTTGGCGCAAGCCTGGCGTTGGCCCTGCAGGCCGGCGCCAAGGCGCGCGGCTGGAAGATCCTGCTGATCGAGCCGTTCGCCCCCGGCGACAGCTACCAGCCCAGCTACGATGCGCGCTCGTCGGCATTGTCCTTCGGCACCCAGCAGATTTATCAGCAACTGGGCCTGTGGCAGGTCATCGGCCACCGCGCCGAGCCTATTCGCCAGATTCACGTGTCCGACCGTGGTCGCTTTGGCGCCACCCGCCTGGATGCCCTGGAAGAGGGCGTACCGGCGCTGGGTTACGTGGTGGAAAACGCCTGGCTCGGCCAGTGCCTGTGGCAAGGGCTGGACAGCGAGGTGGTGAGCTGGCGCTGCCCGGCCGAAGTGACCTCGATGCAGGCCATCGAACGCGGTTACCGCCTGCGGCTGAACGACGACACCCAGCTGGAATGTGACCTGGCGGTACTGGCCGATGGTGGCCGCTCTGGCCTGCGCGAGCAGTTGGGTATCCATGTACGCCACACGCCTTACCAGCAGAGCGCGTTGATCGCCAACATTACCCCGGGTGAGGCCCACGGCGGCCAGGCTTTCGAGCGCTTCACCGAAGAGGGCCCCATGGCCTTGCTGCCGTTGCCGGAAAACCGCTGCGCACTGGTGTGGACCCGCCAGGGCATGGATGCGCGGCGCCTGGCCGACATCGACGAGCGCAGCTTCCTGCGCGAACTGCAGGGTGTGTTCGGCTACCGCTTGGGCGCGCTGCGCCAGGTAGGCGCACGGCACCTCTACCCGCTGTCCTTGATCGAGGCCCAGGAGCAGGTGCGGCCGCACCTGGTGGTGCTGGGCAACGCAGCACACAGCCTGCACCCCATCGCGGGCCAGGGTTTCAATCTGTCGTTGCGTGACGTGCAATCCCTGGCCGAGGCGCTGCTGGCGGGGCCACAACAGCCTGGCGACCTGACCACGCTGCAGGCCTATCACCAGCGCCAGCGCCTGGACCAGGCGATGACCATCGGCTTCTCTGACCAGGTCACCCGCCTGTTTGGCAGCAATCAGCCGTTGCTGGCTGCCGGGCGCAACCTTGGCCTGCTTGGGCTCGACCTGCTGCCACCGGCAAAAAGCTGGTTCGCCCGCCAGGCCATGGGCCTGGGCACCCGCCCTGATCCGCGGGGCCAGGCATGAGCAACCCGCGTAAACTGGCGCGTCGGGCGCGCATGCTGCGCTGGATGCTGAACCTCTACCCACCATACCTGGGTGCCGGTATCCGTGTGCAGCACATCAGCCCGGACCTGCGTAGCGTCAAGGTGGCGATGAAACTGACTCGCTGGAACCGCAATTACGTCGGTACCCAGTTCGGTGGCAGCCTGTATGCCATGGTCGATCCGTTCTACATGCTGCTGTTGATCGAGCAGCTGGGGCGTGACTACATCGTCTGGGACAAGGCCGCCAGCATCGATTTCATCTCGCCGGGCAAAGGCCCGGTGTATGCCGAATTCCACGTCGATGATGCGCTGCTGCAGGAAATCCGCCAGCAGGCCGCCACCGGCAAGAAATGCCTGCCGCGTTTGCAGGTCGATATCCGCGATGGCGCCGGCGAGTTGGTGGCGCGGGTCGATAAAACCCTATACGTGCGGCTCAAGCCGCAAGCGAGGCTGGCGTAAGGCATGGACATGCGCGCAGATCTGTTGATTGTGGGTGCCGGTATGGTCGGCAGCGCCCTGGCCTTGGCGTTGCGCCACAGTGGCCTGCAAATTTTGTTGCTCGACGGTGGCCCGCTGACGGTCGTACCTTTCGATGCCCAGGCCCCGTTCGAGCCGCGTGTCAGCGCGCTATCGGCGGCCAGCCAGCGCATCCTCGAGCGCCTTGGCGCTTGGGACGGCATTGCCCAGCGACGCGCCACGCCGTATTCCGACATGCATGTGTGGGATGGCAGCGGCACCGGTCAGATTCACTTCTCGGCGGCCAGTGTGCATGCCCAGGTGCTCGGCCATATCGTCGAGAACCGGGTGGTGCAGGACGGCCTGCTGGAGCGCCTGCACGACAGCGACATCGGCCTGCTGGCCAATGCGCGGCTGGAGCAATTACGCCGCTCTGGCGATGAGTGGCTGCTGACGTTGGCCGATGGCCGGCAACTGCGTGCACCGTTGGTGATCGCCGCCGACGGTGCCAATTCGGCGGTGCGGCGTCTGGCCGGCTGCGAAACCCGCGAATGGGACTACCTGCACCATGCCATTGTCACCAGCGTGCGTTGCAGCGCCGGGCACCAGGCCACGGCCTGGCAGCGCTTCACTGACGAAGGGCCATTGGCCTTTTTGCCCTTGAGCCGCGATGGCCAGCAAGACTGGTGCTCAATCGTATGGTCGACCACTCCGGAGCATGCCGAGCAGCTGATGGCGATGGATGAAGCGGCCTTCCTGCAAGCCCTCGGGCGTGCCTTCGAGGGCCGCCTGGGCGACGTGTTGCAGGCCGACCCAAGGGTATGCGTGCCGCTGCGTCAGCGCCACGCCAAGCGCTATGTGGGTGAAGGCCTTGCATTGATTGGCGATGCCGCGCACACCATCCACCCGCTGGCCGGGCAGGGTGTGAACCTCGGCTTCCTCGACGCGGCGGTGCTGGCCGAGGTGCTGGTCAATGCTTGCGAGCGCGGCGAGAGACTGGCCGATGTGAAGGTGCTGAGCCGTTACGAGCGCCGGCGCATGCCACACAACCTGGCGTTGATGGCGGCGATGGAGGGCTTCGAGAGGTTGTTCCAGGCCGATCCGCTGCCGTTGCGCTGGTTGCGCAACAGCGGGTTGAAACTGGTGGAGCAGATGCCGGAGGCCAAGGCGCTGTTTGTGCGCCAGGCGTTGGGTTTGAGTGGTGACCTGCCAGATCTGGCCAAGGCTTGAGAGTGCCGGGGCCGCTCTGCGGCCCTTTCGCGACACTAGGCCGCTCCCACAGTGTGGCGCAATCACCTGTGGCAGCCCTTTGCAACATCCGGTAACGGCTAGGTAGGTGAGCCAGAAAATGGGATTCACTACCATTCGCACCTCTCATACGATCGAGGAGTGCATTTCATGTTGCCACGCAAGCCCCTACTGGCCGCCTTGGCCCTGACCCTGTTCGGCGGCACTGCCCAGGCAGCGGACGAAGTGGTGGTGTACTCCTCGCGCATCGACGAGCTGATCAAGCCGGTGTTCGATGCCTATACCGCCAAGACCGGGGTCAAGATCAAGTTCATCACCGACAAGGAAGCCCCGCTGATGCAGCGCATCAAGGCCGAGGGCGATAACGGCGTGGCCGACCTGCTGCTGACCGTCGATGCAGGCAACCTGTGGCAGGCCGAGCAGATGGGCATTCTGCAGCCGATCGAGTCCGACGTCATCGACCAGAACATCCCGGCGCAGTACCGCGCCTCGTCCCATGACTGGACCGGCCTGAGCCTGCGCGCCCGCACCATCATCTACTCCACCGAGCGGGTCAAACCCGAGGAGTTGAGCACCTACGAAGCCCTGGCTGACAAACAGTGGGAAGGCCGTCTGTGCCTGCGCACGGCCAAGAAGGTGTACAACCAGTCGCTGACCGCCACCCTGATCGAAACCCACGGTGAGGCCAAGACCGAGCAAATCGTCAAAGGGTGGGTCAACAACCTGTCCACCGATGTGTTCTCCGACGACAACGCGGTGATCCAGGCCATCGAGGCCGGGCAGTGTGATGTGGGCGTGGTCAACACCTACTACTACGGCCGTCTGCACAAGCAGAACCCGAACCTGCCGGTGAAGATCTTCTGGCCCAACCAGGGTGACCGTGGTGTGCACGTGAACCTGTCGGGCATTGGCCTGACCAAGCATGCGCCACACCCGGAGGCCGCGAAGAAACTGGTGGAATGGATGACCGGCGAAGAAGCGCAAAAGCTGTTTGCTGATATCAACCAGGAGTTCCCGGCCAACCCGAAGGTGAAGCCATCGGAGGAAGTGGCGGCGTGGGGCAGCTTCAAGGCCGACAGCATTCCGGTGGAAATTGCCGGCAAGCGCCAGGCTGAAGCCATTCGCTTGATGGATCGGGCTGGCTACAACTAAGCGCCAGGCCTTATCCTCTTTGGGCCCGTTAGGGCCCTTTCGCGGGTAAACCCGCTCCTACGGGATCTGCACTGCCTTGCGCGGTCCCCGTAGGAGCGGGTTTACCCGCGAACGACCGCGCAGCGGTCGCAATCGCACTCGAGATTTCAGCCTTGCCCCACACCCCTCAACGCCGCTGGTACCTCCCGGTCTCCCTGATCGCCGCCTTGGTGCTGCTGCCCCTGAGCGTGCTGCTGTTGTCCTGGCAATCCATCGACCTGCAGATCTGGTCCCACCTGCTCGACACCCAGATGGGGCGCCTGCTCGGCAATACCCTGACCCTGGTGGTGGGTGTGGGTGTGGGTGTCACCGTGCTGGGCGTCAGCCTGGCCTGGCTCACCAGCCTCTGCGACTTCCCCGGTCGACGCTGGCTGGACTGGGCGCTGATGCTACCGTTCGCCATCCCGGCCTACGTGCTGGCATTCGTCTTCGTCGGCCTGCTGGACTTTGCCGGCCCGGTGCAAAGCGCCCTGCGCGAGGTGTTCGGGCCAATGCGCCTGCCTCGTGTGCGTTCCACTGGTGGGGTAATCACCGTCCTGGTGCTGGTCTTCTATCCCTATGTCTACTTGTTGGCACGCACGGCTTTTCTGGCTCAGGGCAAGGGCCTGATGGAGGCGGCGCGGGTACTTGGGTTATCGCCCCTGCAGGCTTTCTGGCGGGTGGCCTTACCCATGGCTCGGCCGGCGATCGGTGCCGGTATCGCCCTGGCGCTGATGGAAACCCTGGCCGACTTCGGTGCAGTGGCCGTATTCAACTTCGACACTTTCACCACGGCCATCTACAAGACCTGGTACGGCTTCTTCAGCTTGTCCAGTGCGGCCCAGCTGGCCAGCCTGCTGCTGCTGGCGGTGATGCTGGTGCTGTACGGTGAGCGCCGCGCCCGCGGTGCCAGCCGAAGCGGCAACGAACGGCCGCGCGCGCAGGCGCTGTATCACCTGTGCGGCCTCAAGGCGCTGCTGGCCAGTGGCTGGTGCCTGCTGGTGTTTGCCTGCGCTTTCGTCATCCCGCTGCTGCAGTTGCTGGTGTGGTTCTGGCAACGCGGTCGGCATGACCTGGATGAGCGTTACGTCGGCCTGGTGCTGCACACCCTGTACCTGGGCAGCATGGCGGCGCTGGTCACGGTATGCGTGGCGCTGCTGCTGGCCTTCGCCCGGCGCCAGGCACCGACGGGCGGAATCCGCGCCGGGGTTGGCCTGGCCAATCTGGGGTATGCCCTGCCCGGTTCGGTGTTGGCGGTATCGATCATGCTGGCCTTCAGTTACCTCGACAACCACCTGGTCATCCCGCTGTCCAGCTGGATGGGCGGCGCCGGCAAGCCGCTGCTGCTAGGCAGCCTCTCGGCGTTGCTGCTGGCCTACCTGGTGCGCTTCATCGCGGTGGCCTACGGGCCGCTGGAGAGCAGCCTGGAGCGCATCCGCCCGTCACTCCCTGAAGCCTCGCGCAGCCTGGGTGTTGGCGGCGCAAGATTGTTTTTCAAGGTGTATCTGCCGCTGCTGGTGCCGGGGGCACTTAGCGCCGCGCTGCTGGTGTTCGTCGATGTGCTCAAGGAAATGCCCGCCACCTTGCTGATGCGGCCGTTCGGCTGGGACACCCTCGCCGTGCGGGTGTTCGAGATGACCAGCGAAGGCGAGTGGGCGCGCGCCTCGCTGCCGGCACTGACCTTGGTATTGGTGGGGCTGCTGCCGGTCATCGGCCTGATTCGCCGTTCGGCACGTCGACCCGGTCACAGTCACTGAGGATGTCAGTTTGCGACCTTGCGGCTACAATGCGCGGCATTCGCGCGGCGGGTGTGAGTAACAAGAAAAGCTGACGACCCAACGTCATCGACCGCCGCCGCTTCGCCACGCCCGGAAGGAGAAACCCATGGGACAGCGCACGCTTTTGTATGACCTGCACCTGGCGCTAGGCGCCAAGACGGTCGATTTCGGTGGCTGGGACATGCCCCTGCACTATGGCTCGCAGGTCGAGGAGCACCACCAGGTGCGCAGCGATTGCGGCGTCTTCGATGTCTCCCATATGACCGTGATCGATGTCGACGGCACTGATGCCACTGTTTGGCTGCAGCGCTTGCTGGCCAACGATGTGGCCCGCCTCGACGACACCGGCAAGGCGCTGTATAGCCCACTGCTGAACGAACAGGGCGGTGTAATCGATGATCTGATCGTCTACCGCACGGAAACCGGCTATCGCCTGGTCAACAACGCCGCCACCCGTGCCAAGGTGCTCGATTGGCTGCAATCGCAGCGTGCCGGGTTTTCCGTGGACTTCCAGGTCCGCCCTGATCTGGCCATCCTTGCCATCCAGGGGCCGCGGGCCCGCGAAAAGGTCGCGGCCCTGCTCAGCCCCGCGCGCGCTGCACTCATCCGCGAACTGCGCCCGTTCGAGGGCGTTGCTGACGGCGACTGGTTCATTGCCCGCACCGGCTATACCGGTGAGGACGGCTTGGAGATCATCTTCCCGGGCGATCAGGCGGTGGCCTTCTTCAACGATCTGGTCGGCGCCGGTATCGCCCCAAGCGGCCTGGGCGCCCGCGATACCCTGCGCCTGGAAGCCGGCATGAACCTGTACGGCCAGGACATCGACGAAAACCACACCCCGCTCACCTCCAACCTGGGCTGGAGCATCGCCTGGGAACCGGCCGAGCGCGACTTCATCGGCCGTGTCGGCCTGCTTGCGGAAATCGAGCACGGCGTGCAGGAAAAGCTGGTGGGTCTGGTGCTGGAAGAGCGCGGTGTACTGCGCGCCCATCAGGTCGTGCGTGTAGCCGGCATTGGCGAAGGGGAGATCACCAGTGGTAGTTTCTCGCCTACGCTGAGCAAGTCCATTGCGTTGGCGCGCGTGCCTATGGCTACCGGTGATCGGGCCGAGGTGGAAATTCGCGGCAAGTGGTACCCGGTGCGGGTGGTCAAACCGACCTTCGTGCGCCACGGCAAGATCCTGATCTGAACAATTTATAACCGGCGGGCGTACCGCTGAGCCAATCGAGGAATTCAAGACATGAGCAATATCCCCGCCGAACTGCGTTTTGCCGAAAGCCATGAGTGGGCTCGCCTGGAAGCCGACGGCAGTGTGACCGTGGGTATCAGCGATCACGCCCAGCAAGCCTTGGGTGATGTGGTGTTCGTCGAACTGGCTGAAGTCGGCAAAGTGTTTGGCGCTGGCGACGCTGCAGGTGTGGTGGAGTCGGTCAAGGCCGCTTCGGACATCTATGCCCCGGTCGGTGGCGAAGTGATTGCGGTCAACGAAGAGCTGGCCGATAGCCCGGAACTGCTCAACGAAGAGCCTTACGGTTCGTGGATCTTCAAATTGAAGCCAAGCAACCCGGCCGAGCTGGACAAGTTGCTGGATGCGGCTGGCTACCAGGCGCTGATTGGCGAGTAAGACCGCGTCGCTTGCTTCGCGGCTAAAGCCGCTCCTACACAGGTACAGCGCTGCATTCGAGACGGGTGCAGCCCCTGTAGCAGCGGCTTTAGCCGCGAAGAGGCCGGGCCTGCAGACAAGTTTCCCCGCACAATCGGCAATCCCTTCCTAGACTTGTAAGTCTCCATGAGGCCTGGTCTAGGAAGAGAGCGTCGTCATGTCCCAGTCGCCATCCCTGCATCAACTGCAAGAGCTCAACCCATTTCTGCGCCGCCACCTGGGCCCCGATGCCACAGAGCAGCAGGCCATGCTCAACGCCCTGGGTATCGCCAGCCGCAACGAGCTGATCGAGCAGACCGTTCCCCCAGACATCCGCCTCAATCGCCCCCTCGACCTCCCTGCGGCACTGGACGAGCAAGCCGCCCTGGCCAAGCTGGCCGGTTATGCCGAACAGAACCAGGTCTGGACCAGCCTCATCGGCATGGGCTACCACGGTACCATCACCCCCACGGTCATCCTGCGCAACGTGCTGGAAAACCCCGGTTGGTACACCGCCTACACGCCCTACCAACCCGAAATTGCCCAAGGCCGGCTGGAGGCGCTGCTGAACTTCCAGCAAATGGTCATCGACCTCACCGGCCTGCCTCTGGCCAATGCCTCGCTGCTTGATGAAGCCACCGCTGCCGCCGAAGCCATGTCCCTGGCCAAGCGGGTGGCACGCAACAAGAGCAACGCCTTCTTCGCCGACGAGCACTGCCACCCGCAGACCCTTTCGGTACTCAAGACCCGCGCCGAGGGGTTCGGCTTCGAGCTGATCGTCGATTCTGTGGATAACCTTGCCAAACACTCGGTGTTCGGCGCTTTGCTGCAGTACCCCGACACCCACGGCGAAGTGCGCGATTTGCGCCCGCTGATCGACCATTTGCACGGCCAACAGGCCTTGGCCTGCGTAGCCGCTGACCTGCTGAGCCTGGTGGTGCTGGCACCGCCCGGAGAGCTGGGCGCCGATGTGGTGCTGGGCTCGACCCAGCGCTTTGGTGTGCCGATGGGCTACGGCGGGCCTCACGCGGCCTATTTCGCCTGTCGCGACGACTACAAGCGGGCCATGCCGGGTCGCATCATCGGCGTATCGCGCGATGCCCGTGGCAACACTGCATTACGGATGGCCCTGCAAACCCGCGAGCAGCATATTCGCCGCGAAAAGGCCAACTCCAACATCTGCACGGCCCAGGTGCTGTTGGCCAACATTGCCGGCTTCTACGCGGTGTACCACGGCCCGGAAGGCCTGCAACGCATCGCGCAGCGTGTGCACCGGCTGACCTTCATCTTGGCTGCCGGCCTTGAGGCCAAAGGCATCAAACGCATCAATCAGCACTTCTTCGACACCCTTACTCTGAATGTTGGTGGTGCCCAGGCTGCCATCATTGAAAGCGCCGAGGCCGCGCACATCAATTTGCGCATTCTCGGTCGCGGGCACCTGGGCGTGAGCCTGGACGAAACCTGCAACGAACAGACGGTGCTGCGCCTGCTCGACATCTTCCTGGGGGTGGATCATGGCCTGGAAATTACCGCCCTCGACCAGCTGGCCCTGCCTGAAGGCATCCCCGCCAGCCTGGTGCGACGCACGCCATTCCTCGCCCACCCCGTGTTCAACCTGCATCACAGCGAAACAGAGATGCTGCGCTACCTCAAGCAGCTAGAGAACAAGGACCTGGCGCTGAACCAGTCGATGATTCCGCTGGGCTCGTGCACCATGAAGCTCAACGCCACCAGTGAGATGATCCCCATCACCTGGCCCGGTTTTGCCCAGCTGCACCCGTTCGCCCCGGCGGCCCAGGCGGCAGGCTACAAGGCGATGATCGACGAACTGGAAAGCTGGCTGTGCGCGATCACCGGCTTCGATGCGATCTGCATGCAGCCCAACTCCGGTGCTCAGGGTGAATACGCCGGCCTGATGGCCATTACGCGCTATCACCGCAGCCGCCATCAGCCGATGCGCACGTTGTGCCTGATCCCTTCGTCGGCCCACGGCACCAACCCGGCGTCGGCACAGATGGCCGGCATGGACGTGGTGATCGTCGATTGCGACAACGATGGCAACGTCGACCTGGCTGACCTCAAAGCCAAGGCGCACGCGGCCGGGGAGCGTCTGTCGTGCCTGATGATCACCTACCCTTCGACCCACGGTGTGTACGAGGAAGGGATACGCGAAATCTGCGATGTGGTGCACCAGCACGGCGGCCAGGTTTACATGGACGGTGCCAACCTCAATGCCCAGGTGGGCCTGGCGCGCCCCGCAGACATTGGGGCCGATGTTTCACACATGAACCTGCACAAGACGTTCTGCATTCCCCACGGCGGTGGCGGCCCGGGTATGGGGCCGATCGGTATCCGCGCGCACCTCAAGCCGTTCGTCGCCAGCCACCCGGTGGTGCCGGTGCCTGGGCTGGACCCGAACAACAGCGCGGTCAGCGCCGCGCCCTGGGGCAGCGCAAGCATCTTGCCGATCAGCTGGATGTATATCGCCATGATGGGCCCGCAGCTGGCCGACGCCAGCGAGGTGGCCATCCTTTCGGCCAACTACCTGGCCAGCCAGTTGGGCGCGGCGTTCCCGGTGCTCTACCGCGGCCGCAACCAGCGCGTGGCGCATGAATGCATCCTCGACCTGCGGCCGTTGAAAGCGCTGACAGGCATCAGCGAAGAGGACGTGGCCAAGCGCCTGATGGACTATGGCTTCCACGCACCGACCATGTCGTTCCCGGTGCCGGGCACGTTGATGGTGGAGCCGACCGAGAGTGAATCGAAGGCCGAGCTGGACCGGTTCGTCGAGGCGATGCTGGCGATTCGGGCGGAAATTGACGAAGTACAGCAGGGCAACTGGCCAGCGGAGAACAACCCGCTGAAGCATGCACCGCATACCTTGGCTGATGTGCTGGGGGGGTGGGACAGGCCGTATAGCCTGGAGCAGGCGGTGGCCCCCAGTGCTCACGTGCGCCAGCACAAATACTGGCCGGCGGTGAACCGAGTAGACAACGTGTATGGGGACAGGAATCTGTTCTGTGCGTGTGTGCCGGTGGAGGCTTATCGCTGAGGTAGGTGTTGGATGCTTCGCGGGTGCCTGTAGGAGCGGGTTTACCCGCGAAGCAGGCGACGCAGTTACTCGGCTACTGCATTTTTGGCCAGGATGGCATTGGCCAACTCCATGTCGGAAGCCTGCATCCCTGGGTTCTCTGCCCGTGCCTCGCGCATGGCCGCTTCCAGGAACGGCCCGCGGATCGCGCCTTCGCTGGCGACGAAGCTGCTGGCGTCATCCTGCGCGGCCACTACCAGCTTGTGATCCCGCGAGGTCAGGTAGCTCGATGCCGTGGTAGCACCGGAAGTCATCACGTTACGCCAGAAGGTATCGGCCATGGCCGAGCCAATAGGCAGCGAAAGCAAGGTAGCGGCGGCAATGGCGGTTTTGAGACGCATGTTGAAACACCTCGAAGGGTGATGGTTGAAGATGCGCGCTTGGATCTTTTCGGGCGAGGCAAGTTCCTTGAATACAAAGGACTTTTCGTCAGTTGCAGACGCGCAGCACTTCCTCGGCACGGGTCTGCCCAGCGGCCACTTTGGCCTCGCCGCAATGGCGCAGGTCAATCAGGCCATCGGCCAGCGCCTGGCGCCGCAATCGGGTCAGGTCGGCATCAGGGCCGATCAATGCGCGCAAGGTGTCGCTGGGCTCGAGCAGTTCGAATAATCCTGTTCGCCCCTGAAAACCGGTGCCGCGGCAGGCTCGGCAGGTGGCTGATGAACCTGCCTGGCAGTCGGTGCAGACGGTTCGCACCAGGCGCTGGGCCATCACCCCGATAAGCGTCGCCTTGATGAGGTAGTCGGCCACACCCAGCTCTTGCAAGCGGGTAATCGCTGCACAAGCGTCGTTGGTATGCAGGGTGGACAGTACCAGGTGCCCGGTCAGCGCTGCCTGAACTGCCACCAGGGCGGTTTCGCGGTCGCGAATTTCGCCGATCATGATGATATCGGGATCTTGGCGCAGCATGGCCCTGACCGCGTTGGCAAACCCCAGGTCCAGCGCGGGCTGCACCTGCAGCTGGTTGAAGGCTGGCTCCAGGCGCTCGATCGGGTCTTCGATGGTGCACAGGTTGACCTGTGGGGTGGCCAACAGTTTGAGGCTGGTGTACAGCGTGCTGGTTTTGCCGGAGCCGGTGGGGCCGGTGACCAGGATGATGCCTTGGCGCTGACGTAGCAGGCGCTGCCATTGGGCCAGTTGCTGGCCGTGCAGGCCAAGGCGGTCGAAGCCCTCTTGCAACTGGTGCGGGTCGAACAGGCGCAGCACCAGTTTCTCGCCAAACGGGGTGGGCAGGGTCGAAAGCCGCAGCTCCACTTCGCCACCACCGGGCAGGCGGCTTTGCAACCGGCCGTCCTGCGGCCGGCGTTTCTCGGCAACGTCCATGCGGCCCAGGTGTTTCAGGCGGCTGACGAGGGCCAGGGTGACCCCGGCGGGGAAGGCATAGACGGTGTGCAGCAGGCCATCGATGCGGTAGCGCAGTTGGCCCTGTTCGCGGCGCGGTTCCAAGTGGATATCGCTGGCGCGTTGCTCAATGGCGTACTGCAGCAGCCAGTCGACGATATGCACAATGTGTGCGTCGTCTGCGCTGGCCTCGGCCTGGCGTTTGCCCAGCTCCAGCAATTGCTCAAGTTCCCCCAGGCTGGCCGACTGCTGGTATTGCGCGCCTTTTACCGACTGGGCCAGGCGGTGGAACGACTGCGCTGACTCACGGATCTGCTGCGGGCTGGCCAGTACGCGACGGATCGATCGGCCGAGGCTACGGGCCAGGTCGGCCTGCCAGTCATCCTGGAAAGGCTGGGCGCTGGCGACGGTGACGCTGGAGGCATCGGCCGCGACGATGAGGATGCCGTGGCGCTGGGCGAAGGCTGGGGAGATCAGGCCGGTGACCTGGGGCAGGTCGAGTTGCATGGGGTCGATGCGCAGGTAGGGCTGGCCGACCTTGTCGGCCAGCCATTGGCAAAGGTACTCCAGGTCCAGAGGCTGACCAGGGTGCTGGCGGTTTTCCAGGCTGCAGGCGGCGATGTGTTCCAGCGGGTGGCTAGTGGGGTGGGCAGCGGCGTGTTCGAGTACTTGCAGGGTATCGCTGGCGTGCAGGTGCTGGTCAGCGAGCAGGGCCTGGAGCACACGCTTGAGGTCGAGTGCCGGATTGTCGGGGGTATGCATGGGTGGCGTCCGTGCCTGATCGGGTAGTGCTGATCAAGGCTAGCCGGGCGGCGGGTGGCTATTGGAGGTGAAAGGTTTCGGGATTTTGCTGCGCCTGTTCCGGACGCTTCGCGGGTGAACCCGCTCCTACAGGGATCGTACGTGCCTTGAGGTACAGGTCCAGCAGAGAGGGTGGTTCAGACCACTGCCAACGCCACTCGCTGCAAGTTGGTCAGGCTCACCTCACCCACACACACCAGGTTACGCAGTTTCTGTGCAATGACCTCGGCCCGGTGCCAGCTCAACCCGCCAATGCCGATTTCGATATCCAGCCAGTCATCCTGCTGGCTGACCTGCACGCTATGCGGGGTCAGGAACTGCAAGGCGAACAGGTTGAGCACCCGGCACAGGCTATCGGGCTCGGCCTCGGCCTGCAGGCGATAGTGCACGGTGCTGTGGGCGTTGGTGGCGGCCCAGGCGTCGGTACGGGGCTGTGCGTTCATGCTGGTCTCCGCAAATGAGGGAGAAATTCTTGCACGTTGTTGGCGGTATTTTTTCGCTATGATTGGGTTATTTCACCTTATTGGTGAATTCTTTTATTCAAAAAAATCTGATGTGGAGAATAGATAATGCACAGCGAGCTGGACGCCTACGACCGTCGCATCCTCGAACTGCTGCAGGAGGACGCTTCGCTGTCCAGTGCACAGATCGCCGAGCGCGTCGGGCTGTCGCAATCGCCGTGCTGGCGGCGCATTCAGCGCTTGAAGGAAGAGGGGGTGATTCGTGGGCAGGTGACCTTGCTGGACCGCAAGAAGGTCGGCCTGAACACGCAGATTTTCGCCGAAGTGAAATTGAACGCCCACGGGCGCTCCAACTTCACCGAGTTCACCGAGGCGATCCGCGGGTTCCCTGAGGTGCTGGAGTGTTATGTACTGATGGGGGCTGTGGACTTTCTGCTGCGCATCGTCACGTCGGACATCGAGGCCTACGAGCGGTTCTTCTTCGAAAAACTGTCGAACGTGCCGGGGATTCAGGAGGTGAATTCGATTGTGGCGCTTTCCGAGATCAAGTCCACCACTAGCCTGCCGCTATCGCGTTGAGGCCATTCGCGGGTAAACCCGCTCCTACACCGTTGAGGCCATTCGCGGGTGGACCCGTTCCTACACTGGCCCCACGCCTGGCGCGGATCGTACGTAGGAGCGGGTTTACCCGCGAAGCAGGCGACGCGGTATCACGCCTTGAGCAGGTGCTTCCAGCCGCGGCTCTGGTCCACCGCCCGAGCCTGTTCGATACGCGCTTCCAGCACTTCATCGCTGATAGGCTGCTCGGCCAGCTCGTGCAGCTTTTTCAGGTCGCCGTACAAGCGGTCCATTTGCGGCGCTTCCAGCACCTGGCGGGCGTGGTGCAGCCAGGCCAGAAGTTGCTCGATACGTGGCAGCTGCTCAGCCAGGTCTTCCGGGCGCTGGGTGTACAGCGGCAGCTTCAGCGCGCGGCCTTCCTCACCCAGCAGGTGACCCAGCCAGCTGGCCAACTGCGCCTTGCCCTGGCG
This sequence comes from Pseudomonas sp. JY-Q, assembly GCF_001655295.1. Lineage (NCBI taxonomy): Bacteria > Pseudomonadati > Pseudomonadota > Gammaproteobacteria > Pseudomonadales > Pseudomonadaceae > Pseudomonas > Pseudomonas sp. JY-Q. The sequence continues at coordinate 230,555 of NZ_CP011525.1, forward strand.
TTCACCGCGGCCCTTGCGCTCAGCGGTCCAGGTCCGGGCCATCAGCCAGCGTGAGGTTTCCAGCGAGAACTGGCCCCAGCGTACGTCTTCCAGCTCTTCGGCGAACTGCTCGGGCGCGGCGCGACGGATGTCTTCGTCATCGTTGCCGGCCTGAACCAGCGGGCGCCAGTCTTCAAGCAAGGCATCAAGGCTGGCGCGCAGGTCGCGGGTGGTGGCGCGCGGTGCTGCCTGGCCCAGGCTGGCGGTGAGTGCGCGCAGCTCGCTCAGGCACTCGACCCAGTCCTGGAGCAGGCGCCAGTGGCCGTTGTGGCGGTACTGCTCGGCCAGGCGCTGGCTGCTGCCCAGCAGTTGCCAGGCGAGGGCGGCATAGGCGTCGTCCAAGGCCATTTCGGCTTCCAGCGCGGTGTGCGGCAGGTCCAGATCGTAGCTGTCCGGTTCCAGCAGGCGGTAACCGCGCTCAGCCTTGCTGATGTCGCACGGCATCAGTGGCAGGCTGGCGGCCAGTTCTGCAGCCAGTTCCAGCAGTGCTTGCGGTTCACCTTCACGCAGCTCCAGCTCCAGCTCGCAGATCTCTTCCTTGCGCTTGCCGGCGATCACGAAGCCTTGGTCCAGCGCGGCCTCGATCACCACCTTGCTCTTGCCGCGGCCCCAGGCGATTTCAGCGTATTCACGGCTGAAGTCGGTGGTGAACAGCGGCTTGATGGTTTTCTTGTCCAGATTGGCCAGTTGCTCGGGCCAGCAGGTGGCGTCCAGCTTCTTCAGGTCGAGCTTGACCTTGTCCAGGTTCCATTCGTACTCGTTGCGCTCTGACAGGCCAGCCACGCTCTGGCCGCGGCACTTGAGGGTTTGGATGACAGCGTCGCCATCGCGGCGCAGGCGCAGGGCGACACGGGCGGCGGACAGCTCACGCTCGGGGGTGTCGAAGTACTGGTTGAGCAGTTCACGGGTCTGCCAGCCGGACTTGTTGCGCTTTTTCAGCAGAGGGTGCTCGCGAAGTGCGGCAAGGGTCTCGCGGCTGGCGCGGAGCTTCAGTTCGGTTTCTTTGTGCATCACAGACTCGAAAGAGGGGGCGTGGTTGGCAGAGAGTCTACAGCAGTCAGCCCTCAACGGTTTATTCCAGACAGCGGATAGTCCTATGATGGGCAACGTTTCCGAGGAGTACGCGCATGCCGTTGCCGACGCTGAAAGACCAGTTTGCCGCCTTGATCGCCGCGCCTTCGGTTAGCTGTACCCAACCTGCGCTGGACCAGTCCAACCGCCAGGTTATCGACCTGTTGGCCGGTTGGCTCGGCGACCTGGGTTTCAAGTGCGATATCCAGCAGGTCAGCCCCGGCAAGTTCAACCTGCTGGCCAGCCGTGGCACCGGCCCAGGAGGGCTGGTGCTGGCCGGGCACAGCGATACCGTGCCCTATGACGAACAGCTGTGGGCCAGCGACCCGCTGAAGCTGACCGAAGCCGATGGCCGTTGGGTCGGCCTGGGCAGCTGCGACATGAAGGGCTTCTTCGCCCTGGTCATCGAAGCGGTCATCCCGCTGCTGGAGCACGACTTCAAGGAGCCACTGCTGATCCTTGCCACCTGCGACGAAGAAAGCTCCATGTCCGGCGCCCGTGCCCTGGCCGAGGCCGGCCAGCCACTGGGGCGTGCAGCGGTCATCGGTGAGCCTACCGGGCTGCGGCCAATTCGCATGCACAAGGGCATCCTCATGGACCGCATCGACATCCTCGGCCGCAGTGGCCATTCGTCGGATCCAAGCCTGGGCCGCAGCGCCATGGAGGCCATGCACGCAGTCATGGGCGAGCTGATGGGCCTGCGCCAGCACTGGCAAAACACCTATAGCAACCCGCAATTCACCGTGCCGACCCCGACCATGAACTTCGGCTGCATCCACGGCGGTGACAACCCCAACCGCATCTGCGGCCAGTGTGCCCTGGAATTCGACCTGCGGCCGCTGCCGGGCATGGATGTGGAGCAACTGCGCGCGGCCATTCGCGAAAAGCTGGTACCCGTAGCCGAGCGCCATGAGGTGCGCATCGACTATGCGCCGCTGTTCCCGGAGGTGCCGCCGTTCGAGCAGGCTGCCGATGTCGAACTGGTTCAGGTCGCGGAGCGCCTGACTGGCCATCGCGCTGAAGCGGTGGCGTTCGGCACCGAAGCACCTTATCTTCAGCAACTGGGCTGCCAGACCATCGTGCTGGGCCCTGGCGACATTGCCTGCGCCCACCAGCCCGGCGAATACCTTGAAATGTCACGAATCGAGCCTACCGTGCGTCTATTGCGTGACCTGATCCGGCACTATTGCCTGCACTAAACGTCAATCGAACTGATTCGTTCCTGCCTAGAGGAGACCGCGCGTGACCGCAAGCCTGTTCCGACGATGATCCTGAACGCCCCCTGCATCGCCGTTCTCCGTCCACTTATCCACAGGCCCTGTCATGCCCGATTACGTCAACTGGCTGCGTCATGCATCCCCCTATATCAATGCCCATCGCGACTGCACCTTTGTGGTCATGCTCCCTGGCGATGGGGTGGAACACCCTAATTTCGGCAATATCGTTCACGACCTGGTGCTGCTGCACAGCCTGGGCGTGCGCCTGGTGCTGGTGCATGGCTCGCGCCCGCAGATCGAAAGCCGGCTGGCCGATCGCGGCCTGACGCCGCACTATCACCGGGGCATGCGTATTACTGATGCGGCCACCCTGGACTGCGTGATCGATGCCGTCGGCGCCCTGCGCCTGGCCATTGAAGCGCGGCTGTCGATGGACATCGCCGCTTCGCCCATGCAGGGCTCGCGCCTGCGCGTGGCCTCCGGCAACCTGGTCACTGCGCGGCCGATCGGCGTGCTCGAAGGCGTGGACTACCACCACACTGGCGAAGTGCGCCGCGTCGACCGCAAGGGCATCAGCCGCCTGCTCGACGAGCGCTCTATCGTGCTGTTGTCGCCCTTGGGCTACTCGCCTACCGGTGAAATCTTCAACCTGGCCTGCGAAGACGTGGCTACCCGCGCGGCCATCGAACTGGGTGCCGACAAATTGTTGCTGTTCGGCGCCGAGCCGGGCCTGTTGGACGCTGACGGAAGGCTGGTGCGTGAACTGCGCCCGCAGCAGGTTGCTCCGCATCTGCAGCGTCTAGGCAGCGACTACCAGGGCGAACTGCTGGATGCTGCGGCCGAGGCTTGCAAAGGCGGTGTGGCGCGCAGCCATATCGTCAGCTATGCCGAGGACGGCGCGCTGCTCACCGAGCTGTTCACCCGGGGCGGTGGCGGTACGCTGGTGTCGCAGGAGCAGTTCGAAGTGGTGCGCGAGGCGACCATCGAGGACGTCGGTGGCCTGCTGGAGTTGATCAGCCCGCTGGAAGAGCAGGGCATCCTGGTGCGCCGTTCGCGCGAAGTGCTGGAGCGAGAGATCGAGCAGTTCAGCGTGGTCGAGCGCGAGGGCATGATCATCGCCTGTGCGGCGCTGTACCCGATTGCCGATTCCGAGGCCGGGGAGCTGGCTTGCCTGGCGGTGAACCCGGAGTACCGCCATGGCGGACGTGGCGATGAGCTGCTGGAACGCATCGAGAGCCGGGCACGGCAGATGGGTTTGAGTACTTTGTTCGTGCTGACTACGCGCACTGCGCACTGGTTTCGCGAGCGCGGCTTTGCGCCCAGTGGCGTGGAGCGGCTGCCGGCGGCGCGGGCTTCGCTGTACAACTACCAGCGCAATTCGAAGATTTTCGAGAAGCCCCTGTAAGCCTGTACCGCAGCTCATGTGGGAGCGGCCTTGCGTCGCGAAAGGGCCGCAAAGCGGCCCCGACATTATCAGCTTGATGCGCAAATATTGGGGGCACTTTCGCCCCTATCGCGACGCCGCTCCCACAATGGGGGGCGGCGTTTTCGTTTACACGGTATGCAGGTACCAGTTGTACTCGAGGTCGGAGATCGAGTGCTCGAACTCTTCCAGCTCGCTTTCCTTGCACGCGACAAAGATGTCGATGTACTTCGGATCGATGTACTTGTTCAGGATTTCGCTGTCGTCCAGCTCGCGCAGGGCATCGCGCAGGTTGTTCGGCAGGCTCTGCTCCAGCTGCTCGTACGAGTTGCCTTCGATCGGCTCGCCCGGCTCGATCTTGTTGGTCAGGCCGTGGTGCACGCCCGCCAGCACCGCAGCCATCATCAGGTACGGGTTGGCGTCGGCACCGGCCACGCGGTGCTCGATGCGCACGGCGTCCGGCGAGCCGGTCGGTACGCGCAGGGCCACGGTGCGGTTGTCCAGGCCCCAGCTTGGCGCGTTCGGTACGTAGAACTGCGCGCCGAAGCGGCGGTACGAGTTGACGTTCGGGCAGAGGAACGCCATGGACGCGGGCAGGGTCTCGAGCACACCGCCGACAGCGTGACGTAGCGCGGCGTTCTGCTCGGGATCCTCGCTGGTGAAGATGTTGTTGCCATCTTTGTCCAGCACGGAAATGTGTACATGCAGGCCGTTACCAGCCTGGCCCGGGTAGGGCTTGGCCATGAAAGTGGTGTCCATTTCATGGTCGTAGGCGATGTTCTTGATCAACCGCTTGAGCAGTACCGCGTAATCGCAGGCCTTGAGCGGGTCGGGCACGTGGTGCAGGTTGACTTCGAACTGCGCCGGGGCGCTTTCCTTGACGATGGCGTCGGCCGGGATGCCTTGCTCCTTCGCGCCTTCGAGGATGTCCTGCAGGCAGTCGGCATACTCGTCGAGGTCGTCGATCAGGTACACCTGGGTCGACTGCGGGCGCTTGCCCGAGATTGGCGAGCGCGGCGGCTGCGGGCGGCCATTCACGTTCTCCTGGTCGATCAGGTAGAACTCCAGCTCGAATGCGGCGCAGATGGTCAGGCCCATATCGGTGAACTTGCTCACCACCTGGCGCAGCACTTCACGCGGGTCGGCGAAGAACGGCTCGCCTTCCAGCTCGTGCATGGTCATCAGCAGCTGGGCGGTAGGGCGTTTTTGCCACGGCTCATTACAGAGCGTGTCGGGGATTGGATAGCAGATGCGGTCAGCATCGCCGATGTCCAGGCCCAGCCCGGTGCTTTCGACGGTGGAACCGTTGATGTCCAGGGCAAAGAGGGAGGCCGGCAGATTGATGCCTTTCTCGTAAACCTTGTGGAGGCTGGTGCGCTCTATGCGCTTGCCACGCACCACACCATTCATATCTGCAATCAGAAGGTCAACGTAGAGAACCTCAGGATGTTCCTTAAGGAACGCGTTCGCTTCGTTAAGCTGAACGGCACGCGGGGGTACCGACATGATGCAACACCTTTGTTGTTAAAAATATCAATCAAGGGGGGCTTGCAGGACCAGTCAACCGAAAAGCCATACTGATGTCAAGCCAACCCCATGACGCCCTGAAATGGCACATCTACGGCAGATTTGCTGCATATCGGGGCAGGCCATTATCCGCTATTTCTGCCTGAAAGGGTGATCTCAAACGTGCCGTGTTTTATTTTTTACGGAAGTGTTGTGTAAAAAAATGAACAAGGCTAAGCTCGGTCACAACCCAGAACACAATAATACGAGGGTCACATGGTCCGCTTGCCGCGACCTGAAAGTACTGCCTGCGCAGTGCAATCGGGTACTTCCGTCGTTTTTGCAAGCTTCGTCAATGGCGTGGTCGCCCTGGCCGCAATAATTGACGTTTGGCGTTCCCGGACCCGTCCTCGTAGCGGCTTGCCGCCCTTCGCTTCGTCTTCCTGCCTTTTGAACTCATTACGGACACAGCTGATTTCAGTGTATCCACTGTGGCTCTGCGCGTGGGTTTTTGCTTTAGCAATCGACTCCATCCAGAATCAAGTCGCGGACCACCTTACCTCCTGAGGTATTTATGAGTAACAACCTCGACCAGCTCACCGATTGGTTGAAAGAGCACAAGATCACCGAAGTCGAATGCATGATCAGCGACCTGACCGGCATCACGCGCGGCAAGATTTCGCCAACCAACAAATTCATCGCTGAAAAAGGCATGCGGCTGCCCGAGAGCGTGCTGCTGCAGACCGTGACCGGCGACTACGTCGACGACGACATCTATTACGAACTGCTCGACCCTGCAGACATCGACATGATCTGCCGCCCTGACGAGAACGCCGTGTTCCTCGTGCCGTGGGCCATCGAGCCAACCGCACAGGTCATCCACGACACCTACGACAAGAAGGGCAACCCGGTCGAACTGTCGCCGCGCAACGTGCTGAAGAAAGTGCTCAAGCTATACGCTGACAAGGGCTGGCAGCCGATCGTCGCACCGGAGATGGAGTTCTACCTGACCAAGCGCAGCGAAGACCCGGACTTCCCGCTGCAGCCCCCGGTAGGCCGTTCCGGTCGCCCGGAAACCGGCCGTCAGTCGTTCTCGATCGAAGCTGCCAACGAATTCGACCCGCTGTTCGAAGACGTCTACGACTGGTGCGAGCTGCAGCAACTGGACCTCGACACGCTGATCCACGAAGACGGCACGGCGCAGATGGAAATCAACTTCCGTCACGGCGACGCTCTGCACCTGGCCGACCAGATCCTGGTGTTCAAGCGCACCATGCGCGAGGCGGCGCTCAAGCACAACGTGGCTGCCACTTTCATGGCCAAACCGATGACCGGCGAGCCGGGCAGTGCCATGCACCTGCACCAGAGTGTGGTCGACGTGGCCACCGGCAAGAACATCTTCAGCAATGAAGACGGCAGCATGAGCGAGCTGTTCCTCAACCACATTGGTGGCCTGCAGAAGTTCATCCCCGAGGCGCTGCCGCTGTTCGCGCCCAACGTCAACTCGTTCCGCCGCTTCCTGCCCGACACTTCGGCGCCGGTAAACGTGGAGTGGGGCGAAGAAAACCGCACCGTCGGCCTGCGTGTACCGGATGCCGGCCCGCAAAGCCGGCGCGTCGAAAACCGCCTGCCGGGCGCCGACGCCAACCCATACCTGGCCATCGCCGCCAGCCTGCTGTGTGGCTACATCGGCATGGTCGAAGGCATCGAGGCCAGCGCGCCAGTGCAGGGCCGTGGTTACGAACGCCGCAACCTGCGCCTGCCCCTGACCATCGAAGATGCCTTGGAACGCATGGAAAACAGCCGTGCGCTGGTGCAGTACCTGGGCAAGAAATTCATTACCGGGTATGTCGCGACCAAGCGCGCCGAGCACGAAAACTTCAAACGTGTCATCAGTTCGTGGGAGCGTGAGTTCCTGCTGTTCGCTGTCTGATCAACCCTGGTGCCGCAGGAGCGCGGCGGTCCAATAACGGAGAAGCACATGAGCGTCAACAACCCGCAAACCCGTGAATGGCAAACCCTGAGCGGGGAGCATCACCTCGCACCTTTCAGTGACTACAAGCAACTGAAGGAGAAGGGGCCGCGCATTATCACCAAGGCCCAGGGTGTGCATTTGTGGGATAGCGAGGGGCACAAGATTCTCGACGGCATGGCCGGTCTGTGGTGTGTGGCGGTCGGCTACGGCCGTGAAGAGCTGGTGCAGGCGGCGGAAAAACAGATGCGCGAGCTGCCGTACTACAACCTGTTCTTCCAGACCGCTCACCCGCCTGCGCTCGAGCTGGCCAAGGCGATCACCGACGTGGCGCCGAAGGGTATGACCCATGTGTTCTTCACCGGCTCCGGCTCCGAAGGCAACGACACAGTGCTGCGCATGGTGCGCCACTACTGGGCGCTGAAGGGCAAACCGCACAAGCAGACCATCATCGGCCGCATCAACGGTTACCACGGCTCCACCTTCGCCGGTGCTTGCCTGGGCGGCATGAGCGGCATGCACGAGCAGGGTGGCCTGCCGATTCCGGGCATCGTACACATCCCTCAGCCGTACTGGTTCGGCGAGGGTGGCGACATGACTCCTGACGAATTCGGTATCTGGGCCGCCGAGCAGTTGGAGAAGAAGATCCTCGAAGTCGGCGAAGACAACGTCGCTGCCTTCATCGCCGAGCCGATCCAGGGCGCTGGCGGCGTGATCATCCCGCCGGAAACCTACTGGCCGAAGGTGAAGGAGATCCTCGCCAGGTACGACATCCTGTTCGTCGCCGACGAGGTGATCTGCGGCTTCGGCCGTACCGGCGAGTGGTTCGGCTCGGACTACTACGACCTCAAGCCCGACCTGATGACCATCGCGAAAGGCCTGACCTCCGGTTACATCCCCATGGGCGGTGTGATTGTGCGTGACACCGTGGCCAAGGTGATCAGCGAAGGCGGCGACTTCAACCACGGTTTCACCTACTCCGGTCACCCGGTGGCGGCCGCGGTGGGCCTGGAAAACCTGCGCATTCTGCGTGACGAGAAAATTGTCGAGAAGGCGCGCACGGAAGCGGCACCGTATTTGCAAAAGCGTTTGCGCGAGCTGCAGGACCATCCACTGGTGGGTGAAGTGCGCGGCCTGGGCATGCTGGGTGCGATCGAGCTGGTCAAGGACAAGGCCACCCGCAGCCGTTACGAGGGCAAGGGCGTGGGCATGATCTGCCGCACCTTCTGCTTCGAGAACGGGCTCATCATGCGTGCGGTGGGTGACACCATGATCATCGCGCCGCCGCTGGTAATCAGCCATGCGGAGATCGACGAACTGGTGGAAAAGGCGCGCAAGTGCCTGGACCTGACCCTTGAGGCGATTCGATAAGCGTTTGCTAGGCTAGCGTTGTGACATTAAGTCGTTACATGGCCCTGCTTTCCTTGATACAGGGCCTTGTAACTTGCCAGACTAGCGACTGTTTCAGTCGCCGCGCGCTCTGCACCGTGGGTTCTGGCTGCTGGACAGTTGCTAAATAAAAATTCTGGAGCATTACGCATGAATAAAATGGGCAAGACGTTGCTGGCCGCCGCCCTGATGGGTGCCATGGCCTCCGCTGTTCAGGCTGAAGACAAAGTGTTGAACGTCTATAACTGGTCGGACTACATCGCTCCGGACACCATCGCCAAGTTCGAGAAGCAGACGGGGATCAAGGTCAAGTACGACGTCTTCGACAGCAACGAAACCCTGGAAGCCAAGCTGCTGGCAGGCAAGTCGGGCTATGACATCGTCGTGCCTTCGAACAATTTCCTGGCCAAGCAGATCAAGGCGGGCGTGTACGAGGAGCTGGACCGGTCCAAGCTGCCGAACTGGAAGAACCTCGACCCCGACCTGCTCAAGGCCGTTGGCGATGCCAGCGACAAGGACAACAAGCATGCCTTCCCTTACATGTGGGGCTCGATCGGCATCGGCTACAACCCGGAAAAGGTCAAGGCTGCGCTGGGCGTGGACAAGATCGATTCGTGGGATGTGGTGTTCAAGCCTGAGAACATCGCCAAGCTCAAGAGCTGCGGCGTGAGCTTCCTCGACGCCCCGACCGAAATGCTCCCGGCTGCGCTGCACTACCTCGGCAAGCCGACCGACAGCACCAAGAAAGAAGACCTGAAGGCCGCCGAGGACCTGTTCCTCAAGATCCGTCCTTCGATCACCTATTTCCACTCGTCCAAGTACATCGGCGACATGGCCAACGGCAACATCTGTGTAGCCGTCGGTTACTCGGGTGACCTGGAGCAATCCAAGGCCCGTGCCCATGAAGCGGGCGACAAGGTCAAAGTGGACTACGTCATTCCGAAGGAAGGTGCCGGTACTTTCTACGACATGGTCGCCATCCCGAAAGATGCCGAGCATAAAGACGCGGCCTACGAGTTCATGAACTTCCTGATGCAGCCGGAAATCATGGCTGAAATCACCAACGCTGTGCGCTTCCCGAACGGTAACGCTGCTGCCACCCCGTTCGTGGACAAAGACATCAGCAGCGACCCAAGCATCTATCCGCCTGCTGAAGTGAAGAAGCATCTGTACGCGATCGCTGCGCCTGACGCTTCCGTGCAGCGAGTGATCACCCGCAGCTGGACGAAGATCAAGTCGGGCAAGTAAGCCTGATGCGACACCTCTGGGCCGGGTTTGCCGGCCCAGAGCCATTGAAAGGTAATTGATGATTGCGGCATCGAAGCTGCGAAGTTAAGTTGCGCGCCGGTTTTGCGTGTGCGGCAGCATTGTCGCTACCCAGGCACTGATTGTGAGGACCCCCACTTGTCTATTTCTGTATTCCGCAAGGCCTTGATGGCCAGCGCGGGCCTGACGCTGGCATGCAGCGTCCAAGCGGCGCCGACGGTGCACTTCTATAACTGGTCCGACTACATCGGCCCGACTACACTCGCGGACTTCGAGAAAGCTACGGGCATCAAGCCTGTGCAAGACGTGTTCGACTCCAACGAAACCCTGGAAGGCAAGCTGCTGGCCGGTAACACCGGCTATGACGTGGTGGTGCCGTCCAACCATTTCCTGGGCAAGCAGATCAAGGCGGGCGCCTTCCAGAAGCTCGACAAGAACCTGCTGCCCAACTATTCCAATCTCGACCCGGCGTTGATGAAGCGCCTGGAAAAGAACGACCCGGGCAACCAGTACGCGGTACCTTACCTGTGGGGTACCAACGGCATCGGTTACAACGTCGACAAGGTCAAGGCTGCGCTGGGCGTGGATACCATCGATTCCTGGGCCGTGCTGTTCGAGCCCGAAAACATGAAGAAGCTCTCCAAGTGCGGTGTGGCCTTCCTCGACTCGGCAGACGAAATGCTGCCAGCGGTGCTCAACTACATGGGCCTCAACCCCAACAGCACCGACCCCAAGGATTACGCCAAGGCCGAGCAGAAGCTGCTGGCGGTGCGCCCGTACGTGACCTACTTCCACTCGTCCAAGTACATCACCGACCTGGCCAACGGCGACATCTGCGTCGCGGCAGGTTTTTCGGGTGATGTGTTCCAGGCCAAGGCCCGTGCTGAAGAAGCGAAGAAGGGCGTGAACCTGGCCTACGCCATTCCCAAGGAAGGCGGCAACCTCTGGTTCGACGTGCTGGCGATCCCCAAGGACGCCAAGAACGTCAAAGAGGCGCATGCCTTCATCAACTATTTGCTGAAACCTGAGGTTATCGCCCAGGTCAGTGATTACGTCGGTTACGCCAACCCGAACCCCAAGGCTGGCGCCCTGATGGACCAGGCCGTAAGGACTGACGCCGCGGTTTACCCACCGCAGGAAGTGCTGGACAAGATGTTCGTGAACTCAGAGTTGCCCCCCAAGGTGCAACGGCTGATGACCCGCAGCTGGACCAAGGTCAAGTCGGGCAAGTAAAAATCCAGACCCGCGACGGCACCGTAGAACAGGCCACGCGGGCACAAAAATCTTGTTGGGAGTTTCACTCATGGCAGTTGCCTCCGGTGCCTATAAAAAAGCCCTCGAGGGTGGCCAGCAACCCAAGCAGGTGCTGGTCAAGATCGACCGGGTCACGAAAAAGTTCGACGAAACGGTAGCCGTGGACGATGTGTCCCTGGAAATCCGCAAGGGCGAGATCTTCGCCCTGCTGGGCGGCTCCGGTTCCGGCAAGTCCACCTTGCTGCGCATGCTGGCCGGCTTCGAGCGCCCGTCCGAAGGGCGGATCTTCCTCGATGGCGTCGACATCACCGACATGCCGCCGTACGAGCGGCCGATCAACATGATGTTCCAGTCCTACGCACTGTTCCCGCACATGACCGTGGCGCAGAACATCGCCTTCGGCCTGCAGCAGGACAAGATGCCCAAGGCCGAGATCGATGCCCGCGTGGCCGAGATGCTCAAGCTGGTGCACATGACCCAGTACGCCAAGCGCAAGCCGCCCAGTTGTCGGGCGGCCAGCGTCAGCGTGTGGCGTTGGCCCGCTCGCTGGCCAAGCGCCCCAAACTGCTGCTGCTCGACGAGCCGATGGGTGCACTGGACAAGAAACTGCGTTCGCAGATGCAGCTGGAGCTGGTCGAGATCATCGAGCGCGTGGGTGTAACCTGCGTGATGGTGACCCACGACCAGGAAGAGGCCATGACCATGGCCCAGCGCATCGCGATCATGCACCTGGGCTGGATCGCCCAGATCGGCTCGCCAGTGGACATCTACGAGACACCTACCAGCCGCCTGGTGTGCGAGTTCATCGGTAACGTCAACCTGTTCGAAGGTGACGTGGTCGACGACGCCGAAGGCTACGCGATCATTGCCAGCCCGGAGCTGGAGCGCAAGATCTACGTGGGCCACGGCATCACCACCTCGGTGGAAGACAAGCACATCACCTACGCCCTGCGCCCGGAAAAGATGCTGGTCACCACCCAGCAGCCAACCTGCGAGCACAACTGGTCGCGCGGCAAGATCCACGACATTGCCTACCTGGGCGGCCACTCGGTGTTCTATGTGGAGCTGCCGAGCGGCAAGATCGTGCAGTCGTTCGTTGCCAACGCCGAGCGCCAAGGTACCCGTCCTACCTGGGGCGATGAAGTGTACGTATGGTGGGAAGACGACAGCGGCGTGGTACTGCGGTCATGAAACTGCGCAAGCTCAAGCGAGCCTTCCAGCGTCTGGTCCCGGAGGGGCGGCACTTGGTGATCGGCGTGCCGTTCATCTGGCTGTTCCTGTTCTTCATGCTGCCGTTCTTCATCGTCCTGAAGATCAGTTTTGCCGAAGCTGATGTGGCAATCCCGCCGTATACCGAGATCTACACCTACGTCGAAGACAAGATCCAGCTGGTCCTCAACCTGGCCAACTACGGGCTGTTGACCGAGGATGAGCTGTACCTCTCGGCCTACCTGGGTTCGTTGAAGATGGCGTTCTTCAGCACCCTGCTGTGCCTGCTGATCGGCTTCCCAATGGCCTACGCCATTGCCAACGCCAAGAAGGAGACCCAGACGGTCCTGCTGTTGCTGATCATGATGCCAACCTGGACCGCGATCCTGATCCGCGTCTATGCCTGGATGGGTATCCTCAGCAACAACGGCCTGCTCAACGGTTTCCTCCTGTGGACCGGGTTGATCGACCAGCCGTTGCAGATCCTCAACACCAACCTGGCGGTCTACATCGGCGTGGTCTATTCGTACCTGCCGTTCATGATCCTGCCGCTGTTCGCCAACCTGGTGAAGCATGATCCGAGCCTGCTCGAAGCTGCCTCCGACCTGGGTTCGAGCACCTTCAACAGCTTCTGGAAGATTACGGTACCGCTGTCGAAAAACGGCATCATCGCCGGCTGCATGCTGGTGTTCATCCCGGTGGTGGGCGAGTTCGTGATCCCGGAACTGCTCGGCGGCCCGGAAACCCTGATGATCGGTAAAGTGCTGTGGCAGGAGTTCTTCAACAACCGTGACTGGCCGGTGGCATCCGCCCTGGCAGTGGTGATGCTGGCGATCCTGATCGTGCCGATCCTGCTGTTCAACCGTAGCCAGGCCAAAGAGATGGAGGGCCGCGCATGAAACGCTTCAGTTTCTCCAAGCTGATGCTGGTGCTCGGCTTGCTGTTCATCTACCTGCCGATGTTGATCCTGGTGATCTACTCGTTCAACGCCTCCAAGCTGGTGACGGTGTGGGGCGGCTGGTCGATCAAATGGTACGTCGGCCTGCTCGACAACACCCAGCTGATGGGTTCGGTGATGCGCTCGCTGGAAATCGCCTGCTACACGGCGGTGGCGGCAGTGGCGCTGGGTACCCTGGCGGCCTTCGTGCTGACCCGCGTCACCCGCTTCAAGGGCCGCACGCTGTTCGGTGGCCTGGTTACTGCGCCGCTGGTAATGCCCGAAGTGATCACCGGTCTGTCGCTGTTGCTGCTGTTCGTGGCCATGGCGCAGATGATCGGCTGGCCGCAGGAGCGGGGTATCGTCACCATCTGGATCGCCCACACAACGTTCTGTGCGGCGTATGTGGCGGTGGTGGTGTCGGCTCGCCTGCGTGAGCTGGACCTGTCGATCGAGGAAGCGGCGATGGACCTGGGTGCCAAGCCGTGGAAGGTGTTCTTCCTGATTACCATCCCGATGATCGCGCCATCGCTGGCGGCGGGCGGCATGATGTCGTTCGCCCTGTCGCTGGACGACCTGGTACTGGCCAGCTTCGTCTCCGGGCCTGGCTCGACCACCTTGCCGATGGAAGTGTTCTCGGCGGTGCGTCTGGGTGTGAAACCGGAGATCAACGCCGTGGCCAGCCTGATCTTGCTGTCGGTATCGCTGGTGACCTTCTTCGTCTGGTACTTCAGCCGCCAGGCCGAAGAGCGTCGTCGCAAGGCGATTCAGCAGGCGATCGAAGAGGGTGCTGCAGCCAACGCTTCGCAGCCGCAGGTCAAGCGCCCGAGCCAGCTCACGGCTTCAGCCTGATATAGAGCCTGTTCGCGGCGAGCCAGTGCCGCGAACAGGCTCGTACAAGCTCCGAAATTGCCTGGCTGATATTCACCAGATTTTCTTAGCTCAGTCGGCATATCATGATTATTGGCGTAGATTGCCCATGCTGATCTGGGTGGCAAATGCGCTTGTCCTGCCGTTGTTGTTAACAGGCCCGCTGGACGTACCTGCATTAGGGTTAAGGGCTCGAGCAGCCGCTGCATGAGCCGCTTCCAAGGCTGCTGTAGCTTCACTGTAAGAAGGTGGTGGGGGCTCTGTAGGGACACTAGGCCTTGCGCGATTTATAGCTTGACTGTAAGAAGGTGGTAAATCTTCAGGGAGAGGGGCCGACCGAGCAGCGTTAATGGTGCGCATTTTTAGCATGGCAAGTTGCCCGGCACCTATAATCAGTAGGGTTACTAAGGAAAGAAATCCTCCAGCCATTTCTAGTTTTTTGGACTTTGTAATCATTCCAGCGATCGCCAGCCCGCTTCCCACAAGCCCGGTGGCGAGTGCAGTATAATGAAGCCCCGCCCCAATGATACCGAAACTTAAGTGCCCTGTGGGATCAGCGCGATTTACCGGGTCACCCGCACAATACATATAAGCGTTCAATCCACCTTTCCCGAATGGGCTAATATTATCTGGGCTGCAGAACCTCTCGAGCGTGGGATTATACATACGATACCCATTACCGAGCGCATAGCAGCCTGTTGCTGAGTCCAGCGGCTCGCCGTTGAATGCCAAGAGGGTATTCGATTCGCTACGGGCGTTGCAGTGGCCATAAGGGCTGTAGGGATACGCCTTCAGCGCGGCATGCCCTAACTCGGTCATGACGGTGTCAGTATTGCTAACGCCCATGAGTAAGTGACCTTCGTCAGCAACTGAGGCGCGTTGCGCTAAAAGACCACCCGCATGCCGGAAGACCGAATGTGTCAGAGCGTCTTTGACTTCGGTAGCAATACGGCCGTTCTGATAAAAGCGCAGTGTTTTTTTTGCAGCGGCCACGGGGCCTCCTGGGATTCGACATTGAGCAGAGCGCTATCTGGTTATTGCTCGTACAGGTGAAAACATCAGCTTGAACACAGTGTGCAGTGGCGGGGAGTGCCCGGCTACTGGTAGAAATGTCAGGTCATCAAGCGAGCTGAGCCTGCCGCGTATCGCATGCCTTGGCATTGTTTTATCTGCCAGGCGGCTGCTTCGACCTGCGCCGCCCACTTTCGCGGGTACCCTCAGTGGATTCTTTGATTATTCAACTTGGCCGGAGGTCCTTACGGTGTCGCGCATAGATGAGGTTGAATGAGTGGCTTGCACCACTTCTTGGTACGTCGGTGGAGGTTCCTCAATTACTGGGTAAGTTGATGGATGTGCCTGCCTTACCTGTTCGTAAGTCGGTAGAGGTGAAATTGTAGTAGGTTGACGAGACGCTGGCGCATTAGCCGGTTGACGTGCGGGCATACTGTCAGCGAAAGCTGGTGGGGGGGCGAAAGCCGGAACTCGCTGATTGTTTGTCGCGATAGGCCTAGAATTAAGGTTGCGGCGAGGGGGCTGCGTTGGCCTGGTATAGTAAAGGGTGCGCATTCTTGGGTACATATATCGCCCAGTACCCATCATCGTTAGGCCTAGTCCCATAAGTGCTCCTCCAACCAATGTGAGTGTTACGTCTCTTTTCACTCCCCCAGCGACCGACAACCCGGCTCCGATAGTCGAAGCGGCGAGGCCGGTTAATACAAGCCCCGACCAAATGACACCGGAACTTAAGTGTCCTGTGGGATCAACGCGATTTACCGGGTCACCCGCACAATACATATAAGCGCTCAACCCACCTTTCCCGAACGGACTAAGATTATCAGGGCTGCAAAACCTTTTGAGTGTGGGACTGTACAGACGATACCCATTGCCGAGGGCATAACAGCCGGTTGCCAAATCCAGCGGCTCGCCGTTGAATGCCAAAGGAATATTCGACTCGTTGCGGGCGGGGCGGTGGCCATAAGGGCTGTACGAATACTCTTTTTTTGCAGCAGCCTCTAACTGGGTCATGAGGGTGTCTGTATTGCTGACGCCCATGAGCACGTAACCTTCGTCAGCAGATGATGCGCGTTGCGCTAAAAGACCACCCGCATGCCGGAAGACCGAATGTGTCAGAGCGTCTTTGACTTCGGTAGCAATACGACTGTTCTGATAAAAGCGCAGTGTTTTTTTTGCAGCGGCCACGGGGCCTCCTGGGATTCGACATTGAGCAGAGCGCTGTCTGGTTATTGCTCGCACAGGTGAAAACATCAGTTTGAACACAGTGTGCAGTGGCGGGGAGTGCCCGGCTACTGGTAGAAATGTCAGGTCATCAGTAAGCCATTTTGCTGAATCCGAGCCCTCATGCAGGCCTCGGATTTTTCCTTTCCGAGTCGGCTGCTTCGGCTAGGCTCGGCCCTTTCGCCATGAAACCGCCGGGGCCGGCAACAAAAATGCCAGCATGGCCCCCGCCAGTGATGTTTATCGAACCCTGAACTACGCTCACAGTCGCATCCCACAAATCATTTGTGCGCAAGCAAGGAGCCAGCATGGCGTTGATGCGTCCGCTGTCGGTCATCTGTCTGGGGTTGTTGTACATGCTCACCGGCTGTAGCAAGGAAGAGGTCCCCAAGACGCTGCCTCGGGTGGGGGTGCAGCAGGTACAACCCACCGATTTCGCTGCCAGGGTCACTTTGACCGGTGACGTGCAGGCGCGGGTGCAGACCGATTTGTCATTCCGCGTCGGCGGCAAGATCATTTCGCGTAGCGTCGACGTGGGCGATCACGTCAAGGCCAACCAGGTGCTGGCCCGGCTTGACCCGAAAGACCTGCAGAACAATGTCGACTCGGCCAAGGCCGAAGTATTCGCCGCGCAGGCGCGGGTCACCCAGACCAGTGCGGCCTTCGTGCGCCAGCAAAAACTGCTGCCCAAGGGCTACACCAGCCAGAGCGAGTACGATGCTGCCGAGGCCGCGCTGCGCAGCAATCAGAGCGCACTCAAGGCCGCCCAGGCGCAACTGGCCAATGCCAACGAGCAGCTCAGCTACACCGCACTGGTCTCCGAGGCCGCCGGGGTCATCACCGAGCGCCAGGCCGAGGTTGGCCAAGTGGTGCAGGCGACCATGCCGATCTTCAGCCTGGCCGTCGATGGCGACCGCGATGCGGTGTTCAACGTCTACGAGTCGCTGCTGGTGGCGCCGCCCAGCGATGCCGGGGTAGTCGTGAGCCTGCTGGACGATCCCAAGGTCCAGGCCCGTGGCTTCGTGCGCGAAATAACCCCCACCGTGTCGGCGCAAAGCGGCACCGTGCAGGTCAAGGTGGGGCTCAAGGACGTGCCGCCCGGGATGCAATTGGGGGCACCGGTTACTGCCACCACCAATGCCCAGGGCCGGCCCAGCATCGAGCTGCCGTGGTCGGCGCTGACCAAGGCCTTGCATGAGCCTGCCGTGTGGGTGGTGGGCGAGGGCGACAAGGTGGAACTGCGCAAAGTCAAAATCCGCCGTTACCTCACCGGCAAGATCGTGGTCGCCAGCGGCCTGAAAGGCGGCGAGACCGTAGTGGTCAATGGCGGCCAGTTGCTGCACCCCGGCATGCAGGTACAGAAGGTCGACGCCAAGGGCCCAGGGGGTGAGCTATGAAGCGTCTGCTGCTGATGCTGTCGGCCGGGGTGCTGCTGGTCGGTTGCAGTAGCGAAGAAGAGGCACCAGAGGCGATCCGGCCAGTGCTGTCGGTCAAGGTCGAACCCCAGGTGCAGTCGCAGCTGGGCCGCTTCGCCGGCAGTATTCAGGCGCGCTTCGAAAGCACCTTGGGCTTCCGGGTTTCCGGGCGCATTGCCCGGCGCTGGCTGGACGTGGGCGCCCAGGTGAAACCGGGTGACACCTTGGCCACCCTGGACCCCACCGACCAGCAGAACCAGCTGCGCGCCGCCGAAGGCGATCTGGCCAAGGTGCAGGCACAGTGGATCAACGCCCAGGCCGATGCCCGTCGCCAGCAGCAGTTGTATGACCGTGGGGTAGGCGCCCAGGCACAGCTGGATATTGCCCAGACCAACCTGAAAACCACCAGCGCGGCGTTGGAGCAGGCGCGCTCCGCCGTCAGCCAGGCCCGCGACCAGCTCGACTACAGCACCCTGCGTACCGACCACGCTGCCGTGATTACCGCGTGGCAGGCCGAAGCCGGGCAAACCGTTACCGCCGGGCAAGCCGTGGTGACCCTGGCCCGGCCGGACGTGAAGGAAGCGGTAATCGACCTGCCGATCGATCTGGCCGAGCAGTTGAGCAAAGGCCTGACCTTCACCGTTGCTTCGCAACTGGACCCGACCATCAACACCACGGCCAGCCTGCGCGAACTGGAGCCCCAGGCCGATGCCACCACCCGGACCCGCCGTGCTCGCCTGACCCTGGCCAGCACACCGGCGGCCTTTCACCTTGGCACCGCCATCAGTGTGACCCTTAGCTCGGAAGTGTCCCCGCGCAGCGAACTGCCCTTGAGTGCCTTGCTCGAGCGCGACGGCAAGACCCAGGTGTGGGTGATCGATACGCAGCACAAGACCGTGGCCACCCGTGACGTGGCGCTGATCGACCGCACCGATGACAGCATCGTACTGAGCGCCGGCGTGCAGCCCGGTGAGCGCGTGGTCACTGCCGGCGTCAACAGCCTCAAGCCTGGCCAGAAGGTCACCTTCGACGAGGATGCGCAATGAAAGGAAGCTTCAACCTGTCCGACTGGGCGCTCAAGCATCAATCGTTCGTCTGGTACCTGATGTTCGTTGGCCTTTTGATGGGGACTTTCTCCTACTTCAACCTGGGCCGTGAGGAAGACCCGTCGTTCACCATCAAAACCATGGTCATCCAGACCCGCTGGCCCGGTGCGACCCAGGACGAAACCCTCTACCAGGTCACCGACCGTATCGAGAAGAAGCTCGAGGAACTCGATTCACTCGACTACACCAAAAGCTACACCCGCCCCGGCGAGTCCACGGTCTACGTGTACCTTCGCGACACCACCAAGGCCAAGGACATCCCGGAAATCTGGTACCAGGTGCGCAAGAAGATCCAGGACATTCGTGGCGAATTTCCCGCCGGTATCCAGGGGCCGGGCTTCAACGACGAATTCGGTGATGTATTCGGTTCGATCTATGCCTTTACCGCTGACGGCCTGACCCTGCGCCAACTGCGGGACTACGTGGAACAGGCAAGGGCCGAGGTCCGCGATGTACCCAACATCGGCAAGATCGAGCTGGTCGGCACCCAGGACGAAGTGCTGTACCTGAACTTCTCCACCCGCAAGCTGGCTGCCCTGGGCATTGACCAGCGCCAGGTAATGCAGGCACTTCAAGCGCAGAATGCGGTGACGCCGGCCGGCATGATCGAGGCCGGCCCGGAGCGCATCTCGGTGCGCACGTCCGGGCAGTTTGCCTCGGAAAAAGACCTGCAATCCGTCAACTTGAGGATCAACGACCGCTTCTTCCGCCTGGCTGATATCGCCGACATCGAGCGCGGCTATGTCGACCCACCCTCGCCAATGTTCCGTTACAACGGCCAGACAGCCCTTGGCCTGGCCATCGGCATGAAGGCCGGCGGCAACATCCAGGTGTTCGGTGCGGCGTTGAAAAAGCGCATGGACCAGGTGGTCCAGGACCTGCCGGTGGGTGTCGGTGTACACACCGTTTCTGACCAGGCCGTGGTGGTCAAGCAGGCGGTCGGCGGTTTCACCAGCGCGCTGTTCGAGGCGGTGGTGATCGTGCTGGCCGTGAGCTTTGTCAGTCTTGGCGTGCGCGCCGGGCTGGTGGTGGCCTGCTCGATCCCGCTGGTGCTGGCCATGGTGTTCGTGTTCATGGAGTACAGCGGCATCACCATGCAGCGGATTTCGCTGGGGGCGCTGATCATTGCGCTTGGCCTGCTGGTGGACGATGCGATGATTACCGTGGAGGTGATGGTCACGCGGCTGGAAATGGGTGAAAGCAAGGAGCAGGCGGCGACGTTCGCCTACACCTCCACAGCCTTCCCCATGCTTACCGGCACCTTGGTGACCGTGGCCGGGTTCGTGCCTATCGGCCTCAACGCCAGCTCTGCGGGTGAATACACCTTCACCCTGTTCGCGGTGATTGCCGTGGCCCTGATCGTGTCGTGGGTGGTGGCTGTGTTCTTCGCGCCGGTGCTTGGCGTGCATATTCTCAAAGGCGACAAGCTCAAGGCGCACGAGGCTGAGCCTGGCCGGGTCGGGCGGGCATTTGAAGGCGGGTTGCTGTGGTGCATGCGCAACCGCTGGTTGACCATCATCGGCACCGTGGTGCTGTTTGCCCTGGCGATCTTCTGCATGCGTTTTGTGCAGAACCAGTTTTTCCCGTCCTCGGACCGCCCGGAAATTCTCGTCGACCTCAACCTGCCGCAGAACGCCTCGATCGAGGAGACGCGCAAGGTGGTCGACCGCTTCGAGGCACGGATCAAGGACGACCCGGACCTGGTGCACTGGAGTACCTACATCGGCCAGGGCGCGATCCGCTTCTACCTGCCCCTCGATCAGCAGTTGCAGAACCCTTACTACGCGCAGCTGGTGATTGTCAGCAAGGGCTTCGAAGAGCGTGAGGCCATGATGGACCGCCTGCGGAAGATCCTGCACGAAGAGTTCGTCGGCGTCGGCACCAACGTGCAATCGCTGGAGATGGGCCCGCCGGTAGGCCGGCCGATCCAGTACCGGGTCAGCGGTGCCGACATCGACCAGGTGCGCAAACACGCCATCGAGCTGGCCACCTTGCTCGACCAGAACGAGCACATCGGCGAGATGATCTACGACTGGAACGAGCCGGGTAAGGTGCTGCGCGTGGAAATTGCCCAGGACAAGGCACGCCAGCTGGGGCTGTCGTCCGAAGATGTTGCCAATGTGATGAACAGCATCGTCAGTGGCGTGCAGATCACCCAGGTCAACGACAACATCTACCTGGTCGATGTGGTCGCGCGCGCCGAAGACAGCGAACGTGGCTCGCCTGATACCCTGCAGAACCTGCAAATTCTTACCCCTAACGGCACGTCGATCCCGCTGCTGTCGTTCGCCACCGTGCGCTACGAACTGGAACAGCCGCTGGTGTGGCGCCGCGACCGCAAGCCGACCATCACCATCAAGGCCTCAGTCAATGGCGAGATCCAGCCCACTGACCTGGTGGCCCAGCTGAAGCCAAAAATTGACGAGTTCGCCAGCAAGCTGCCGGTCGGTTACGAAGTGGCCACGGGGGGTACGGTTGAAGAAAGCAGCAAGGCCCAGGGGCCGATCGCCAAGGTCATCCCACTGATGCTGTTCCTCATGGCGACCTTCCTGATGATCCAGTTGCACAGCGTGCAGAAGCTGTTCCTGGTGGTCAGCGTGGCGCCGCTGGGGTTGATTGGCGTGGTGTTGGCGCTGGTGCCTACGGGTACGCCGATGGGCTTTGTGGCGATCCTCGGCATCCTTGCGCTGGCGGGCATCATCATTCGTAACTCGGTGATCCTGGTGACCCAGATCGACGAGTTCGAAGCCCAGGGCCTGTCGCCGTGGGATGCGGTGGTGGAGGCCACCAACCATCGGCGCCGGCCGATCCTGCTGACCGCGGCGGCGGCGAGCCTGGGCATGATCCCGATTGCACGCGAGGTGTTCTGGGGCCCCATGGCCTACGCCATGATTGGCGGGATCATCGTGGCGACCTTGCTGACGCTGCTGTTCCTGCCGGCGCTGTACGTGGCCTGGTACAAGATCCGCGAGCCGCAGAAACACGCCTGAAGGCCCATATGGCCCCTTGTAGGAGCGGGTTTACCCGCGAATGCGATGGTGCATCGACCACCGTATTCGCGGGTAAACCCGCTCCTACAAGGGGCGTGTGCTTTTAAATGGTTATATAAAAATTCTTAAACAGTATTTTTAAGAATAATCCCGCCTCACTACTATTGCCCTCAAGCCAGGCGCAAATCCCCTTCAAACCTCTGCCCGGCGCCCTCACTCCAAGGAGAACGAGCATGAGTGCATCTCTGCGTAGCATCGACGGTCAGGACGAAGCCACCATCTTGCGTGAAATCCAGAGCGCCTTGCGCGACCTGCGTTTCGGTGCGGTGGAGATCACCGTGCACAACGCTCAGGTCGTACAGATCGAGCGCAAGGAGAAGTTCCGCCTGCAACAGCCCGGCAACAAGCCCGGCTGATCGGCGCCACAACATCCAAAACTAGAAAAATGCCAATCGGGAGCTTCACCATGTCCATCCGCCGTTATGCGCTCGCCGCTCTGGCCAGTGCTGTTTTTGCCGGTTCCGCCATCGCCAAGGACTACGAACTGCTCAACGTGTCCTACGACCCGACCCGTGAGCTGTACCAGCAGTACAACGCTGAGTTCATCAAACACTGGCAACAGGCCCATCCGGGTGACAAGGTGAAAATCCAGCAATCCCATGGGGGGTCGGGCAAGCAGGCCCGTGCGGTGATCGACGGCCTGCGCGCTGACGTGGTGACCCTGGCCCTGGCCGGTGACATCGACGAAGTGGCCAAGCTTGGCAAGACACTGCCCGAGAACTGGCAGACCCGCCTGCCTGACGCCAGCACCCCGTACACCTCGACCATCGTGTTCCTGGTGCGCAAGGGCAACCCGAAAGGCATCAAGGACTGGGGCGACCTGATCAAGAAGGACGTGTCGGTCATCACCCCGAACCCGAAAACCTCCGGCGGTGCGCGCTGGAACTTCCTCGCAGCATGGGCGTACGGCCTGAAGGCCGGCGGTAGCGAAGAGAAGGCCAAGGCCTATGTGCAGGAGCTGTTCAAGCATGTACCGGTGCTGGATACCGGCGCCCGTGGTTCGACCATCACCTTCGTCAACAATGGCCAGGGCGACGTGTTGCTGGCCTGGGAAAACGAGGCCTTCCTGGCCCTGAAGGAAGACGGGGGTGCCGACAAGTTCGACATCGTCGTGCCGTCGCTGTCGATCCTGGCCGAGCCGCCAGTGGCCGTGGTCGACAAGAACGCCGAGAAGAAGGGCAATACCGAGATTGCCACCGAATACCTCAAGCACCTGTACAGCCCGGCCGGGCAGAAGATTGCCGCCGAGAACTTCTACCGCCCGCGTGACGAGAAAGTCGCTGCGGAGTTCGGCAAGCAGTTCCCGAAACTGGACCTGGTGACCATCGACAAGGACTTTGGTGGGTGGAAGACTGCACAACCGAAATTCTTCAATGATGGCGGTGTGTTCGACCAGATCTATCAGGCACAGTAAGGGCCAAAGGAACGCGGGGCCGCGTTGCGGCCCATTCGCGGCACAAGGCCGCTCCCACAAGGAACCATAGTCCCCTGTGGGAGCGGCCTTGTGTCGCGAATGGGCTGCCAAGCAGCCCCAGGATACAAAAGCTTGCACCGGCCCGGGATTGTTTCCGGGCTTAGTGCGTTCAACCAGGGATATTTATGTCGCGTCGCATCTCCCCCGTCATACCCGGCTTCGGGCTGACGCTGGGCTACACCTTGGTGTACCTCAGCCTGATCGTGCTGATACCGCTGGCGGCCATGTTCATCCATGCCTCGCAGCTGACCTTCGAGCAGTTCTGGACCATCATCAGTGCGCCGCGGGTGATCGCTGCGCTCAAGCTGAGCTTCGGCACCGCCCTGTTCGCCGCCATCATCAACGGTGTGATCGGTACCCTGCTGGCTTGGGTGCTGGTGCGTTACACCTTCCCTGGGCGCAAGATCATCGATGCGATGATCGACCTGCCGTTCGCCTTGCCGACCGCGGTTGCCGGTATCGCCCTGACTGCCCTGTACGCGCCGCAGGGCTGGGTCGGCCAGTTCGCCACCGACCTGGGCTTCAAGATCGCCTATACCCCGCTGGGCATCACCCTGGCACTGACCTTCGTGACCCTGCCGTTCGTGGTGCGCACGGTGCAGCCGGTACTGGCCGACATCCCGCGTGAAGTGGAAGAGGCCGCAGCCTGCCTGGGGGCCAAGCCATTGCAGGTGTTCCGCCACATCCTGGCGCCGGCCCTGCTGCCGGCATGGCTCACCGGCTTTGCCCTGGCCTTCGCCCGTGGCGTGGGCGAGTATGGTTCGGTGATCTTCATTGCTGGCAACATGCCGATGAAGACCGAGATCCTGCCGCTGCTGATCATGGTCAAGCTCGACCAGTACGACTACACCGGCGCGACCGCCATCGGCGTGTTGATGCTGGTGGTTTCCTTCATCCTGCTGCTGCTGATCAACCTGCTGCAGCGCCGCATCGAAACCCCTTGAAGGAGGCCGGCATGTCCAGTTCATCCCTGAGTGCAAGTGCCGCAGCCAACGCCGCCCGCCGTGGCAGCGCCACGTCACGGCGTATCCTGATCGGCCTTGGCTGGCTGGTGTTCGCCCTGTTCCTGCTGCTGCCGCTGGTGATCGTGGTATCGCAGGCGCTGAAGAACGGTTTTGGCACCTTCTTCGAGGCGATCTTCGAACCCGATGCGTTGTCGGCGCTGAAGCTGACCCTGCTCGCCGTGGTTATCTCGGTGCCGCTGAACCTGGTATTTGGCGTAAGCGCTGCCTGGTGCGTGAGCAAGTACACCTTCCGTGGCAAGAGCATCCTGGTCACCCTGATCGACCTGCCGTTCTCGGTGTCACCCGTGATCGCCGGCCTGGTCTACGTGCTGATGTTCGGCGCGCAGGGCCTGTTCGGTCCGTGGCTGCAGGACCACGATATCCAGATCGTGTTCGCCCTGCCGGGCATTGTCCTGGCGACCATTTTCGTTACCGTACCGTTCGTGGCCCGTGAGCTGATCCCGCTGATGCAGGAGCAAGGCACGCAGGAGGAGGAGGCTGCACGGCTGCTCGGTGCCAACGGCTGGCAGATGTTCTGGCACGTGACCCTGCCGAACATCAAATGGGGGCTGATCTACGGCGTGGTGCTGTGTACCGCGCGGGCCATGGGCGAGTTCGGTGCGGTGTCGGTGGTGTCGGGCCACATCCGTGGCGTGACCAACACCTTGCCGCTGCATGTGGAGATTCTCTACAACGAGTACAACCACGTCGCAGCCTTCAGCGTGGCCAGCCTGTTGCTGATCCTGGCGCTCTTCATCCTGCTGCTCAAGCAGTGGAGCGAGAACCGTATTAACCGCCTGCGCCATAGCGCCGCGGAGGAATGATTCATGTCGATCGAAGTTCGTAACGTCAGCAAGCGCTTCAACAGCTTCCAGGCCCTGAACGCAATCAACCTGGACATCAACAGCGGCGAGCTGGTGGCTCTGCTCGGCCCGTCCGGCTGTGGCAAGACCACCCTGCTGCGCATCATTGCCGGCCTGGAAACCCCGGACCAGGGCAACATCGTGTTCCATGGCGAGGACGTTTCCGGCCATGACGTGCGTGACCGTAACGTCGGGTTCGTGTTCCAGCACTACGCGCTGTTCCGCCACATGAGCGTGTTCGACAACGTTGCTTTCGGCCTGCGCATGAAGCCCAAGGGCGAGCGCCCAAGCGAGAGCAAGATTGCCGAGAAGGTGCATGAGCTGCTGAACATGGTGCAACTGGACTGGCTGTCCGACCGCTACCCCGAGCAGCTTTCCGGTGGCCAGCGTCAGCGTATCGCCCTGGCCCGTGCCCTGGCGGTGGAGCCGAAGGTGCTGCTGCTGGACGAGCCATTCGGTGCGCTGGATGCCAAGGTGCGAAAAGAGCTGCGGCGCTGGCTGGCGCGGCTGCA
Organism: Pseudomonas sp. JY-Q; assembly: GCF_001655295.1. NCBI lineage: Bacteria > Pseudomonadati > Pseudomonadota > Gammaproteobacteria > Pseudomonadales > Pseudomonadaceae > Pseudomonas > Pseudomonas sp. JY-Q. Next base: position 256,367 of record NZ_CP011525.1, read on the forward strand.
CGAGGATATCAACCTGACGTCGGTGTTCGTTACCCACGACCAGGAAGAAGCCATGGAAGTAGCCGACCGCATCGTGGTCATGAACAAGGGCGTGATCGAGCAGATCGGCTCGCCGGGTGAGGTGTACGATCAGCCGGCCAACGATTTCGTCTACCACTTCCTCGGTGACTCCAACCGCCTGACCTTGAGCGAAGGGCATCACGTGCTGTTTCGCCCGCACGAGGTGTCGCTGTCGCGGCATGAGACCGAAGGGCACCATGCGGCCGAGGTGCGCGACATTCGCCCGTTGGGCGCGACCACGCGGGTGACCTTGAAGGTGGAAGGGCAGAGCGAGCTGATCGAGGCCGAGGTGGTGAAAGACCATGACAGCCTGACCGGGCTGGCGCGGGGAGAGACGTTGTTCTTCCGGCCGAAGGTTTGGCAGAAGGTGGCGGATATCTGAGTCGCACAAGGAAAAGAGAGCCCGGGCATGGTCCCGGGTTTTTCTTGCCTGAACGTTTGACAGGGCAGCTTTACAGCCTTTTACAAGCGAGTGGCGGTAGCGCACTTGTTATGCCCTATGGGTATTAATAAATATCTTCTTATTCCTTTACGAATATTTCGTCCTCCCTATACTTGTCTCCAAGCACGCAAACTTACTGGAGGCGTCCCCATGCGCAATGAGTCGATTCGCTACCTGATTGTGCCGGGTTGGCAAGGATCGCCAGACAACCATTGGCAGAGTCACTGGCAGCGCACCCTGCCCAACAGTGCACGGGTTGAACAGCAAGACTGGCTCACCCCGCAGCGGCAGGACTGGGTGCACGCGCTGGAGCAGGCGATTGCCGCCGAGCGCTCGCCGGTGATCCTGATTGCCCACAGCCTTGGTTGCATCACTGTCGCCCATTGGGCAGCGCAGGCAAGCCCAGCCTTGCTGCGGCAGGTGCGTGGTGCACTGCTGGTGGCGCCGGCAGATGTCGAACGGCCCACTTGTGCACCCGTGCTGCGCAACTTTGCGCCGATCCCTACCGAGGTGCTGCCGTTCCCTAGCCAGGTCGTCAGCTCGGACAACGACCCGGCCGTGAACGTGCCACGGGCGCTGTACCTGGCCCAGGCATGGGGCGCCGAAGCGGGTTTGCTGAGCAATGCCGGGCACATCAACGTCAAGTCCGGTCATGAGCGCTGGGAACAAGGCTTCGCCTACCTGTATCGCTTGCAGAGCCGGATCGAGCAGCGCGCACTGCGCCGCGCCTGATCGCCCTTACTGTTCACCCTTTGCCTGACGCCTGGCCATTACGGGCCTGGGGCGGGAGTTCGTCATGACGTTTCAAAACCCGTTCGGCCAGCCGCTGCTGACCTTCCCCGAGCTGGACAAGAGCCCGCTGAGCATTCGTGCCAAGGCGCTGGTGTTCATCGACCCGCGCTCGCAGCAGCTGCGCGAGGACCTTGAGCGCCTGGCGCCACAACCTTTGCCGGTGCTGATCCGAGGCGAGACCGGCACCGGCAAGGAGCTGCTGGCTCGGCAGATCCACCGTACCAGCGACCGTGGAGGGTTGTTCGTGTCGGTCAACTGCGCGGCCATCAGCCCCACCTACGCCGATGCCGAGCTGTTTGGCTATAGCGCGGGCACCCATGGCGGTACGGCCAGCAGCCGCGCCGGCTGGTTCGGTTCGGCCAGCGGCGGCACCTTGTACCTGGACGAGATTGCCGACTTGCCGTTGGCCATCCAGGGCAAGCTGCTGGCGGCCCTGGAAAACCGCGAGGTCACTCGGGTGGGCGCGCAGCAGCCACAGCCGGTGGATGTGCGTCTGGTAGCCGCCACCAGCATCGACCTGGCCCGTGTAGTACGTGCAGGGCGCTTCAACGAGCGCCTGTACCAGTATCTGCGCGAGGGCGCGCTGGAACTGCCGCCGCTGCGCGAGCGGCCGGGCGATATCCTGCCGCTGGCCGAGTACTTCGTGGGCATCTACAGCGTGCGCCTGCAACGGCCTGTGCCCTTGGTGAGCGAGGCGGCGCAGCGGGTGCTGGAGGCGCATTTCTGGCCGGGCAATACCCGCGAACTGGAGAACGTCATCCACTTTGCCTTGCTGGTCAATGACGGCGAAGAGATCCTGCCAGAAGACCTCGAACTGCCTGACCCCGCGCGTTAGACATCGCTCATGGGTAAAGAGGCTGATGGTATTGTGTTTTTGGAATAAGCAGCTAAGTAAAAGATATTGTTGCGGAATAAAAAATTTGGGTATCGTCCGCCTCAAGCCCACTGGTGAACCGGTTGGGCACCCGATTTGCCATCGTCGATGGCCCAGATTCAGAACAAGGACCACCATGAAGAAGACCCTGCTGACCACTGCCCTGGCTGCTGCCCTGTCGTTCTCCGGCCTGGCCGCTGCTGCCGAGAAACTGGTGGTTGCCGCTACCCCGGTACCGCACGCCGAAATTCTCGAACTGATCAAGCCGACCCTGGCAAAAGAAGGCGTGGACCTTCAGATCAAGGTCTTCACCGATTACGTACAGCCGAACGTGCAGGTGGACCAGAAGCGTCTGGACGCCAACTACTTCCAGACCCTGCCGTACTTGAAGAGCTTCAACGAAGGCAAGGGCACCCACCTGGAAACCGTGATCGGTGTGCACGTCGAGCCGTTCGGTGGTTACTCGAAGAAGATCAAGAACCTGTCCGAGCTGAAGGAGGGCGCCACCGTTGCCATCCCTAACGAAGGCAGCAACAGCGGCCGCGCCCTGATTCTGCTGCAGAAGGCTGGCCTGATCACCCTGAAAGACCCGAAAAACGCCCTGGCCACGCCAAAGGACATTGCCGAGAACCCGAAGAAGCTGAAGTTCCGCGAGCTTGAATCGGCCATGCTGCCGCGTGTGCTGGACCAGGTCGACCTGGACATGATTAACACCAACTACGCCCTGGAAGCCGGCCTGAACCCGGCCAAGGACGCGCTGGTGATCGAAGGTGCCGACTCGCCGTACGTGAACTTCCTGGTTGCCCGCCCGGACAACAAGGACAGCGAAGCCATCCAGAAACTGGCCAAGGCCCTGACCAGCCCTGAAGTGAAGGCATTCATTGCCAAGAAGTACCAAGGTGCGGTGCTGCCGGCGTTCTGATGCGCTTGCTTCACCTTGCATGACCCAACGCCGACACCTTTGTGTCGGCGTTTTCATTGCTGGGATTTCTGAAAGCTGGTGCGATCCCTGTGGGAGCGGGTTTACCCGCGAAGAATCCAACGCGGAGCATGGCACCGGCTGCGCCGGTGTTCGCGGCTAAATCCCCACAGTGCTCGCGCAAACTTTTGGGTTTTGAGCAAGGCAGCCCCTTACGGCCCTGGCACCAATCGCAAGGTACTCTGCGCCGGTATTACCCCCATCTGTGCCTTCTGATACTGCCCCTGCACATACCCCTCAGCCTGGTCCGCGTAATGCCGGTCAAACGGCACGCCACTCTGCCCGACCGGGTTGATGGTCAGGGCCTGTCCGGCATCAGCAAAATCGATCAGCCGCCGCGTCGACGGCCCATAGGTTACCGGCCATGGCGCAGCGCTGATCTTCGCCGAAAGGTTGTTCGGTACTTCGTGGGTACCAGGTGCGGCGAACGGCCCAACGTTGAACAGCAGGTTCAGCGGCTTTTTCACCCCAAGCGGATGGTTGTGGGTCAGGGTATGGGCCTTGCCCCATTGCCAGCTGGCCGGATCACTGCCCAGGGTGTCGCGCAGGTGCTTCAAGCTGCTTTGCCACGCTGTGCGCACGACGGTGGTACGGTCCGTTCGCTGGCTGCCACCACGGGTGTTCCACCAGGGTGAATCGGCTTGCGCTGCCAGGCGTGGCAGGGCGGCGTCGATGGCGCGGGTGCTGATCAGCACCGGGAACCAGGTATCGCCCAGCTCGTCATGCAGGGCCGCGAATGCCAGTTCATAAAGGAATTGGTTGAACAGCGTGGCGCTGGTCGAGTCGAGCGGGTAGTCCCCAGCCCAAGCCGCCAGTTGCTCGACCAGCTCTTGCTCTTCATCACCTTCTGCCACCGCCCGCAGGGTTGCCAGAAGCGGGGCAAGCGTGCGCGGGCCATAGTCACTGGCGGTGTCCAACTGCAGTGCCTGGCTGTTTTGGGTGTCCCATTTCACCTCTGGGTTGGCCAGGTGGCGATCGAGCTGGCGGCCACGGTCGGGCAGGTTGTAGTAACCCGGTATCGGCACCGCCGCCGGTGGCTGGTAGTTGGCCGAGACGATATAGCCGCGGGCCGGGTTTTCCTGCTGTGGGTTGACGCTGAAGGGGTAGAAACCGAGCTTGTCGGCCTGGGCGCTGGTGCCGTCGAGGATGAACGCCGGGTCGACCCCGTCGGGGCGGATTGGCAGCTTTGCCGCCGCCCACCAGCCGATGTCGCCACGGGCATTGGCCCAGACAAGGTTGAGCCCCGGCGCGTGAACCTTGGCGGCGGCCTCGCGCATCTTGCCCAGGGTGTCGGCGCGGTTGAGCTGGTAGAAGCCGTCGAGGATCGGGTTTTCGGTTTCCAGGAATGCCCACCACATGGCGATTGGCGTGGGGCCAGTGGTGCTGCCCAGTACGTCGTTGACGATCGGGCCATGGGGCGAGCGGCGCAGGCTGATGGTGACCGGCTGCTCGCCTTTGACGGCAATCGTCTGCTCGGTCTTTTCCAGTGTGCGCCACTGGCCATCGACCATCACCTGATCGGCGTTGGCAGGGTTGGTCTTTTCGGCGATCAGGTCGACGTCATCGTTCTGGAACATGGTCAGGCTCCAGCCAAAATCACGGTTGTGGCCGAGCAGAGCGAACGGGTTGAGTGCCTGGAAATAGCCGTAGAGATTGAAACCGGGCGCTGACAGTTCGGCCTCGTACCACACCGCAGGTACGGCGAAGCTGATGTGCGGGTCGCCAGCCAGCAACGGCTTGCCACTGCGGGTGCGGCTACCCGCGACCGCCCAGGCGTTGCTGCCTTCGAACTGCGGGATGCCGGCGTCGCCCAGTGCCTCATTGCTTAAGCGCGCAAGTGCTTCCAGGCTTTGCCAGTCGGCAGCGGCCAGTGGCGTGCCCAGTGCGCCCTCGGGTTGCCAGCCAAGGTCGAATATTTTCAGGTAGTCAGGCCCCAGCTGGTCGCGGATGTAGGTCAGCGCTGGCTCGGTGCGGAACGCGGCGGCAAAACTGTAGGCCAGGTAGCCGGCGATGCTCAGCGTGTCCTCGGCGGTGAACGGGCGCGGGGTGATGCCGAGCAGGTCGAATTCCGTGGGCTTGGGGTGGCTGGCCTGCCAACTGTTGACCCCCTCGAGGTAGGCTTGCAGGGCCTGCCATGCCGGCGCCTGCGGATCCTGCCGCTTGGCCATCAGCGCGGCCTGCTCGCGTATGCGCAGGCTGCGGAACAGGGTGTCGGTGGGCAGCAGCTTGTCGCCGAGCACCTCAGCCAGTTCGCCACGGGCCAGCGGCGCAAAATCTCCATCTGGAACAGCCGGTCCTGGGCATGCACGTAGCCCAGTGCACGGTAAAGGTCCGGCTCGCTCTGTGCCTGCAGGTGTGGCACGCCGCGGGCGTCGTAGCGCACGCTGACCGGCGCTTGCAGGCCGGTAATGGCGACCTCGCCCTCGCGCTGCGGCAGCTTCCCCTGCACGTACCAGTAACCGGCGGCGCCAGCGGAAACGGTGACTACCACCGCCAGCAGGGTCAGGCTGCGCTTCATTCAGACTCCTTGTGCATTCAAACGAAAAATGTGGTCCGATCATCGGCGGATTCGCGAACAGAGCATAGCCCCAGGAAGGAGTTTCCATGTCCCTCAGCGAAAAACACAAAATGCTCACCGGCCAGCTCTACCATGCTGGCTGCCCTGAACTGCAGGCCGAGCAGATCGCCAACAAGCACTGGATGCACCGCTACAACAACAGTGTCGAACTGCTCAACGACGCACGCCACGGGCTGCTTGTGGAGCACTTTGGCCAGGTTGGCGAAGGCGCGGTGATTCGCCCGCCGTTCTATTGCGACTACGGCTACAACATCAGCGTTGGCCGTAATACGTTCATGAACTTCAACTGCGTGATCCTCGACGTGGTACCGGTGCGTATCGGCGAGGACTGCCAGATCGGCCCCAACGTGCAGATCTATACCGCCGACCATCCGCTCGATCCTGAAGTGCGGCGCAGCGGGCTGGAGAGTGGGCGGCCGGTGACCATCGGCGACAACGTGTGGATCGGCGGTGCGGCGATCATCCTGCCGGGGGTGACCATCGGTGATAACGCCATCGTCGGCGCCGGCAGTGTGGTGACCCGGGATGTGCCCGCGGGCGCGACGGTGGTGGGTAACCCGGCGAGGGTCCGTCAGCCCGACCAAGGGCAGTAGCAGCCTACCGCCAGGGTATTGGAGGCGTTGACCTGGCGGCCGTCGAGCAAAGCCTTGAGGATTGGCTCGATGAAGCTGTTGTTGGCGTTGCACACGGCGCCTTCGCTGTAGGGGCCAAAATAAGCCAGTCGGCCTTGCCGGTCCCAGATGGCCACGGCCGGGGACGCAGGCAGGTGCTCGCTGCCGGGCAGGTGGGTGATGGGTTGCAAGCTACCGATATTGGCCGGTAGCTGGCCGTGGCTGCCGGGCTTTTGCAGCACATGGAAGGTAACGTCGTGGCCAGCGAACTGGCTGATAAGGTCGCCCAGGTGCTGTTGGTTGCCAACGTTGCATGGGCAGGCCGGGTCCCAGAAATGCACGACGCGGATCGGGCCAGCACCGGCCAGCTCGGCAGGTAACTGTAATTGGCTGCCGTCGAACAGCGTGGCCTGGTTGTCGAACGGACGCAGGTAGCGAGCCTGAAAGGCGCTGTAGGCCTGCCAGAGAATTACGGCGCCGACCAACAAGGCGATGACCGTGCACAGCGGTTTGATGATTCGGCTATTCATGAAGAGTCGGTGGCCCTTGTGGGAGCAACTGTCTTGCTCAATTTCTAAAAGCTGGCGCGATCCCTGTGGGAGCGGCCTTGCGTCGCGAAAGGGCCGCGCAGCGGCCCCAGGATCTCGGCATCATGCACAGATCGCTGGGGCCGCTTTGCGGCCCGCTCGCGACACAAGGCCGCTCCCACAATTAGTTCGGTGCTGGTTGTTCGAGGTGAGCAAGCTTGCCATGGCGCCGGCCAGAGCTGAAGATTCCAGATCAATACTTGCATCAATGTGGATGTACCCGATGCCCCCTGCCTTTCACCCCGACCGCCTGCGCACCAGCCTGGCGCCGTTCACCACTCGCCAGCCACTGTCGGCACAAGCGCAGGACTACCAGCGCTTCTATGGCCTGAACCTGCCGGCACACAGCTGGCTGGGCAGCTTTCAGGCAGCGGGGTTCGACCTGGTCGGGCAGGCATGGCTGCCCGAGCAGCCAAGCGCGACGCTGTTCCTGCTGCACGGCTATTACGACCACATGGGCCTCTACCGACATGTGATCGAGTGGGCACTCAAGCAGGGTTTCGCCGTGATCAGCTGTGACCTGCCCGGCCACGGCCTGTCCAGCGGTGAGCGGGCCAGCATCAATGATTTTGCGGTGTACCAGCAGGTGCTGGAGGCCTTGTTCGAACAGGCGCACACGCTGCAACTGCCGCACCCGTGGCACCTTTGTGGGCAGAGCACGGGGGGGGCGATTGCCGTGGATCATCTGCTGTACCACGGCGCACGCAGCCCCGTCGATGGCCAGGTCATCCTGCTGGCCCCGCTGGTGCGGCCAAGTTCCTGGCGCTGGTCGAAGTTCAGTTATTGCGTGCTGCGCCACTTCGTCAATGGCATCGAACGGCGCTTCAGTGAGAACACCAACGACCCGGCCTTCCTGCCGTTCCTGGAGGCCGACCCGCTGCAACCGCGTCGCCTGCCAACGGCTTGGGTGGGCGCACTGATCGCCTGGGTCAAACGCATCGAGGCCGCGCCGCGCAGTGCGCGTCGGCCATTGATCGTGCAGGGGGAGGCGGATGGCACGGTGGACTGGCCCTACAACCTCGAAGTGCTCAAGGCCAAGTTTGCCGAGCCGCAGATCCTGATGCTGCCCGAGGCCCGTCACCACCTGGCCAACGAGTTGCCGGGTATCCGCCAGCGCTACTTCGACTTCATCGACCAGCGCCTGGGCTGATCACTTCAGGTCGTTGGTGCTTTGGCCAACCGCCAGGCCGGCGCGTACAGCGGCCAGGGCCGCCTGGTAGTAAGCCTTGCCCTCGGGCGACTCGGCAAAGGTGGCGAACGCTTCCAGCTCGGCATCGGACAGGTCGCGGTAGACGTACAGCAGGGTGTTGTTCAGGTCTTCGCCAATCTGCCCCATCAACCGCTGGCGCTGGCCATCCAGCAGGTTCTGGGCCTGGCCGCCGCCGAACAGGCCGGGGATCATCGAGCTGAGGCTGTCGGCGGCTACACCGGCGATGGCAAGGCTGACTTCGGCGCCGGCTTCACGCGCAGGCAGGGCTTGGGCCAGGTGGCCGATGACCAGCAGGCGATCGTCGCTGGCCTGGATCTTGGGCAGGCCTTTGGCGTTCTTGGCCAGTTCGTCCTTGCGGGTGGCCTTGAGCTCGGCCGCCACCACTTTGCGCCCTAGCGGTGACTGGAAGAAGGCCAGGGCCGGTGCCGGGTTGGCCAGGGTGGCGCGCAGCTTTGCCTGGGCGCGACGGTCCACCGCCTGGGCCTGGAAGCGCTGGTTGCTGTTGTTGACCAGCGCCTGGTAGACGGCGGGTGGCAAACTGTTGCGGTAGCGCTCCTGGGCAGCGGTCAGGGCATCGTTGAAGTGGGCGCGCTGGTCGGGCCAGCCGGCGGCCTTGTACAGTTGATCCAGGTTGTCTGCCCAGACAGGCATGGTGCAGATCATCAGCAGAATCAGGGAAAACAGACGGCGCATTCAGGACTCCTGTCGGCAGGTGGCTATTGTCCTTGGCCCGGCGCCGGTTTGTCGAGATACCCGCGTGTTTCTCGGCCAAGTGGCGCTGTGCGGCGACAGGGCGAATGGATATGATGCGCGCCATGCACATATCCCCTGAACACCCGATGCTTGCGGCCGTCGTCGACGATCTGGCCACCCATGGCTGGTCCCAGCAGGCGCACTTTCTGCCTGCCGACCTGGTGCGCGCGCTGGCAGCCGAGTGCCGGCGGCGTGATGCCGAAGGCGAACTGAACCCCGCAGGGGTTGGGCGGGGTGCTACCCAGGAGGTGCGCGAAGCCATTCGCGGTGACCAGATCCAGTGGATCGACCCGGGGCAGGCCGAGGCCTGCGACCAGTACCTGGCGGCGATGGATCAGCTGCGCCTGGCAATCAACCAAGGCCTTTTCCTGGGCCTGGAAGACTTTGAGTGCCACTTTGCCCTGTACCCACCGGGGGCGTTCTATCGCCGGCACCTGGACCGCTTCCGCGACGATGACCGTCGCATGGTCTCGGCGGTGCTTTACCTCAATGAAGGTTGGCAATCGCATGACGGTGGCCAGTTGCGTATGTTCCTGGCCGACGGTGTCGAGCACGATGTCGAGCCAGTGGCCGGTTGCCTGGTGGTATTCCTGTCGGGCGAAGTGCCTCACGAAGTCCTGCCGGCCGGGCGTGAGCGGTTGTCGTTGACCGGCTGGTTCAGGCGGCGTGGCAATGACCCGTTCTGAGAGGCCCAAGGTGCTGGTGAGCGCCTGCCTGTTGGGGCAGCCAGTACGCTATGACGGCCGGGCAAGCGGTCATCCTGATTTGTTGCAGCAGTGGCAGGCCGAAGGGCGCGTGGTGCCGTTGTGCCCGGAGGTAGCCGGCGGCTTGCCGACACCGCGGCCGCCAGCGGAGATCCCGGGAGGGCAGGGCAGCGCAGTGCTCGATGGCGACACGCAGGTGCTGACGGTGACGGGTGAAGATGTCAGTGCCGCGTTTCTGGCGGGTGCGCGGTTGGCGCTGGAGCTGGTACGGCGGCATGGCATTCGTGTAGCGGTGCTGAAGTCTGGCAGCCCTTCGTGTGGCAACCGGTTGACCTATGATGGCACCTTCAGGGGTGTGAAAGTGGCGGGGGAAGGGGTAACCACGGCGCTGCTGCGGCGGGCGGGCGTGCAGGTGTTCAGCGAGCTTGAGCTGGACCAGGCGCGGCGGGCTTTGGCTGATAGATCTGTTTGAACCTGTGCCGGCCCTTTCGCGGGTGAACCCGGTCCTACCACGGTGGTGGACACCCATCGGGGGTTGGACACAGGCCGTCGTGTAGGAGCGGGTTCACCCGCGAAGAGGCCGGCCCTGCTGGCCAATCTCCACCCGCCGTTCACCATTGCCGCCGCGAACGTATTCGCGGCTACAGGTTGCAAAGAAGACCTCACTGCCCGGCTGCAGTCTCCTGCACACCCTTGAACCACTTCTGCTCAAGCTCGGCAGTCCGGCCACTCTCTTTCAAACGCTGCAACGCATTGTTTACGGCACTTTCAAACGCCGGGTTGTCCTTCTGGAACGGGATTACCAGCTTCTTCTCACCAATCGGCAGGCTTACATCGAGCGGGCCGTCGTCTGTGAGCGATTCACTCGACGGGGCGAATGCGATGTCGTACTTGCCACTCTCGACACCCGCCAGCACTTCGGCAGACGGGGCTTCGACGAACTCGGCGCGCAAGTCCAGTTCCTTGGCCAGGGCCTGGCCAAATTCGATGTCGAAACCTGTCAGGTGGTCGTCTTGTTTGAAGGCGTATGGCGAGTTCTCGGCCTGTACGGCAATGCGCAGTTCGCCCCGGTCGGCGATTTCGTCGATCAGCTCTGCCTGAGCCAATGGACTGATCAGTACTGCCAGCAGTACCCCTATGGTCGAACGCATGTATGCCCCTTTTCATTTAGCAGTTTGAAATCGATCGTCACGGCTTTCTTCCTCGCCGTGATCGAGCGCAGCCTATGACCTTCAAGCCTCGGCATTGTTTAACCCTGACTGAAATATTTCTGCCAGGCAATGTGAACACCTTGGCGGATATTTCAACTAAGGTGAACTACCGCCGCCTTTGGATTACAGGCTGCGGTCAATAAGTGAATCACAGGAGAAGTGAATGAACAGCCTATTTTCGCGTGCTGCCGTTGCCGGTCTGCTGATGGGAGCGTCGGTGTTCGCCAGTGCCACTGACGCCCTGAAGAGCCAGGAGCCGCCCAAGGAGGCGAAGGTCTTCATCGTTTCCCCCGCCGATGGTGCAACGGTCGACAAGACCTTCACCGTCAAGTTCGGTATCGAGGGTATGGGCCTCAAGCCTGCGGGTGACCAAACCCCGCACACCGGGCACCACCATCTGCTGGTGGATGTCGACAAAGAGCCGGTGGCTGACATGCCGCTGCCAACCAGCCTGATGCCAGAGGCCGGCGTCGCACTGCCGAAGGGCCCGCAAGTGCTGCACTTTGGCAAGGCACAGACCGAAACCAGCATTACCCTGACCCCGGGCAAGCACACCCTGCAACTGATTCTGGGTGACCAGTATCATGTGCCATTCAAGCCTAGCGTCGAGTCGATGAAGATCACGGTTGAAGTGAAATAAAAAAAAGGGAGGCCTTCAGGGCCTCCCTTTTTCATACTGCACCGAGATTTAGAACAGGACGCGGGAACGGATGGTGCCCTTGACCTGTTGCAGTTTCTCTTGCGCAAGGTCCGAGTACTCGGCGTCAACGTCGATTACCACGTAACCGACTTTCTCGTTGGTCTGCAGGAACTGACCGGAGATGTTGATACCGTTCTCGGCGAAGACCTTGTTGATCTCGCTGAGCACGCCCGGGATGTTTTCGTGGATGTGCAGCAGACGGTGCTTGCCTGGGTGAGCCGGCAGGGCCACTTCTGGGAAGTTGACCGAGGACACCGAAGTACCGTTGTCGCTGTACTTGACCAGTTTCTCGGCCACTTCCAGGCCGATGTTGGCCTGGGCTTCGGCGGTGGAACCACCGATGTGCGGGGTCAGGATCACGTTGTCGAGGCCGCGCAGCGGGCTCTCGAACTCTTCGTCGTTGGAGCGTGGCTCGACCGGGAACACGTCGATGGCGGCGCCGATCAGGTGCTTGTCCTTGATGGCAGCGGCCAGGTGGTCCAGCTCGACCACGGTGCCACGGGCGGCGTTGATCAGGATCGCGCCCTTCTTCATCGAGCGGATTTCCTTCTCGCCGATCATCCACTGGGTGGAGGGCAGCTCAGGCACGTGCAGCGAGACGATGTCAGCCAGGCCCAGCAGCTCGTTCAGGCTGGTGACCTGCACGGCGTTGCCCAGTGGCAGCTTGGTCAGCGGGTCGAAGAAGTACACCTGCATGCCCATGTTCTCAGCCAGTACCGAAAGCTGGGTACCAATCGAGCCGTAGCCGACGATGCCCAGTTTCTTGCCGCGGATTTCGAACGAGTTGGCCGCGCTCTTGATCCAGCCACCACGGTGGCAGGAGGCGTTCTTCTCAGGGATGCCGCGCAGCAGCAGGATGGCTTCGGCCAGCACCAGCTCGGCCACCGAACGGGTGTTGGAGTACGGTGCGTTGAACACGGCGATACCGCGCGCGCGGGCAGCTTCCAGGTCAACCTGGTTGGTACCGATGCAGAAGCAGCCAACAGCGACCAGTTTCTTGGCGCAGTCGAAGATCTCTTCAGTGAGCTGGGTACGCGAACGGATGCCGATGAAGTGGGCATCAGCGATCTTTTCCTTCAGCTCGGCTTCCGGCAACGAACCAGTGAGGTATTCGATGTTGGTGTAGCCGGCGGCCTTGAGAGTATCGACCGCGTTCTGGTGCACACCTTCAAGAAGAAGGAACCGGATCTTGCTCTTGTCGAGAGAAGTCTTGCTCATCTGCGTAAACCTGTATCCCGGAGATAAATTGGCGAGGGGTGATGCCAGGCGCGAGGGCAGCCTTAGCATGAACAGCGGGAGGGCTATGCTAGCATACGCGACACAATCTGAGCTTATCCCGACAGGTGAAGAGTGCTCAGGGTGACCATGAATAAGTCGAGAGTTCCAGCGATGACCCACCCCGCTGTTATTGAAGAACTGATGACCCTTGTCGACCCTGGCAAGGTCCTGACTGACCCGGTTTCCCTCGAAGCGTATGGCAAGGACTGGACCAAACATTACCCGCCAGCGCCCAGCGCCATCGTCTTTCCCAAAACGATAGAACAGGTGCAAGCCATTGTGCACTGGGCCAATGCGCACAAGGTGGCGCTGGTGCCCTCTGGCGGGCGCACCGGGCTTTCTGCCGGCGCCGTGGCGGCCAATGGCGAGGTTGTCGTCGCCTTCGACTACATGAACCAGATCCTTGGCTTCAATGCTTTCGACCGTACTGTGGTTTGCCAGCCAGGGGTCGTCACCCGCCAGTTGCAAACCTACGCCGAAGAGCAAGGTCTCTATTACCCGGTGGACTTCGCTTCCAGCGGTTCCAGCCAGATTGGCGGCAATATCGGCACCAATGCCGGCGGGATCAAGGTGATTCGTTACGGTATGACTCGCAACTGGGTGGCCGGGCTGAAAGTGGTCACCGGCAAGGGCGAGTTGCTGGAGCTGAACAAAGACCTGATCAAGAACGCCACCGGCTACGACCTGCGCCAGCTGTTCATTGGTGCCGAGGGTACGCTGGGCTTCGTGGTCGAGGCCACCATGCGCCTGGACCGCGCACCGCGCAACCTCACCGCCATGGTGCTGGGCACACCGGACTTCGACGCTATCATGCCGGTGCTGCACGCCTTCCAGGGCAAGCTGGACCTGACCGCTTTCGAGTTCTTCTCCGACAAGGGGTTGGCCAAGATCCTCGCCCGCGGCGATGTGCCTGCGCCATTCGCGACGGATTGCCCGTTCTATGCGCTGCTGGAGTTCGAGGCCAGCACTGAAGAGGTTGCCAATGAAGCATTGGCTACCTTCGAGCACTGCGTCGAGCAGGGTTGGGTGCTGGATGGGGTGATGAGCCAGAGCGAAAGCCAGCTGAGAAACCTGTGGAAGCTGCGCGAGTACCTGTCGGAAACCATCTCGCACTGGACACCGTACAAGAACGACATTTCCGTCACCGTCTCGAAAGTGCCTGCGTTCCTGCGCGATATCGACGCCATCGTCTCAGCGCATTACCCGGACTATGAAGTGGTGTGGTACGGCCATATTGGTGATGGCAACCTGCACTTGAACATCCTCAAGCCTGAGCATATGAACAAGGACGACTTCTTCGCTTCGTGTGCCAAGGTCAACAAGTGGGTGTTCGAGATCGTCGAGCGTTACAACGGGTCGATTTCTGCCGAGCATGGCGTGGGCATGACCAAGCGTGACTACCTGGGCTACAGCCGCTCCCCCGAAGAAATCGCCTGCATGAAGGCAATAAAGGCCGTGTTCGACCCTAACGGCATCATGAATCCGGGTAAGATCTTCGCACCTGAATAAAAAGCAGTATCCAGAAGGAGTCGGCCATGAGTTACCAGCACCAGTACGTAGACGGCACGCGCATTCACTTCCCGCTGGGCAAGGTGGTGTGCATCGGCCGTAACTATGCCGAGCACGCCAAGGAACTGGACAACCCGATCCCCACCGAGCCGCTGCTGTTCATCAAGCCAGGCAGCTGCGTGGTGCCGGCCGAAGGTGGCTTCAAGATCCCGGCCGAGCGTGGGTCGGTGCACTATGAAGTTGAAATTGCCGTGCTGCTGGGCAAGCCGCTGTCGACCCACCCGAGCGAGGAAGAGGTGCTGGACGCCATTTCCGGTTACGCACCGGCGCTGGACCTGACCCTGCGCGACGTGCAGGCCAAACTGAAGGAAAAGGGCCTGCCTTGGGAGCTGGCCAAGTGCTTTGACGGCGCTTGCGTGCTGCCACCGTTCGTCTCGGCCGCCAGCTTTGAGGACGTGGCAGACATCCCGGTGCGCCTGACCGTGAACGGCGAAGTGTGCCAGGAGGGTAACAGCGCGATGATGCTGAACCCGATCGTGCCGATGATCCAGTACATGGCAGCGCATTTCTCGCTACAAGCGGGGGATGTAATCCTCACCGGTACCCCGGCGGGTGTTGGGCCGTTCAATGTCGGTGACGAGCTGGTGCTGGAACTGCCGGGTGTGAGCCGCTTCGAAAGCCGGGTGCTTTAACTCGAAACCGCGTCGCCTTCTTCGCGGGTAAACCCGCTCCTACAGGGATTGCACAGGCCTTGAATACTGCGCAGCCCCTTGAGAGCGGGCATGCCCGCGAAGAGGCAGGCACTGTTTACCGATTTTTCACACCCAATCCGGATAATGCGCGTACCTACGCCCATTTCCCCAGGATCACCGCATGCCGTCTTCCTCCAGCGCCCCGGTAACCCCCAAGCGTCGTTTCTACCTGCGCTGGCCCTTCGGCCTGGCCGTGGCGGCGGTGATCGGCTATGGCGTGGCCGTGGCCATGCACTGGGATGACCGCGGTGCACTGTGGGTAAAAGAAAGCTTCGAAAGCACCGCCGAGCGCAGCGAAAGCGTGTGGCTGCCGGATTACCAGGTGGACATCGACGCCAAGCCGTTGCCAGGCATGGAGGATGACGAAGCCTCGGATGTGGCCTTCAACCCGCAAACCCGCACCCTGTTCGCGGTCATGGGCAAGAACCCGATCCTGGTCGAACTGAGCCTGGAGGGCGATGTACTGCGCAAGATCCCGCTCAACGGCTGGAACAACCCCGAAGGCATCGCGGTGCTGGAAGACGGCAACCTGGCCATCACCGACGAGCGCCTGCATGACCTGACCGTGGTCAAGGTGAACGCGCAGACCACCGCGCTGAACCACGATGACTTCCCGAGCCATGACCTGGGCCCTTCGGCCAAGAGCAACAAGGGTTTCGAGGCCATCGCCTGGGACCCGCTGCGCCAGCGCCTGATCATTGGTGAGGAGCGCCCGCCCAAGCTGTACACCTGGAACACCGATGGCCGCAGCCCGCTCAAGGGTGAGAAGCAGCCGTTGCCTAGCGATGAGCTCGACTTGCGCAACCTGTCTGCGCTGGGTGTCGACCCGCGTACTGGCCACCTGCTGGTGCTTTCGGCCGACTCCAACATGCTGCTGGAGCTGGACGAGCAGGGCCAGCAAGTCAGCTTCATGACGCTGCTGGGCGGCTTCAACGGGCTTGAAGGCACCATTCCGCGGGCTGAAGGGGTGGCCATGGACGACAAGGGCACCTTGTACATGGTCAGCGAGCCGGCGCTTTTCTATCGATTCAAAAAGAACTGACAACATCATCAGAATTGCCTGACGCTTGCATTAAGCTTTGCTTCAGCCATTCATGATTAGATTCGCCACCCCTGTGTCGAGTCTGTCCCTATGCGTCGTTTTGTTCGCCTGTTTCTTGTTCTGGCTGCCCTTGGTCTGCTCCTGCTTGGCTGGGCAGGGCAGGAGTTTCGCCTGTTCGAGCGTGGCTGGTTCAATCTGAAGACCTGGTGGCAGCCTGTGGAGCGCAGCATTGGTCTGGATCGCTACCGGGTGGTGCTGGAGGCGCAGCCGATCGAAGGGCTGGATGATGACATTTCGGCGCTGACCTACGACCCCGACCGCAAAACCCTCTTCACGGTCACCAACGCCCGTTCGGAGCTGATCGAGCTGTCGCTGGATGGCCGTATCCTGCGGCGTGTGCCGCTGACTGGCTTCGGCGACCCGGAGGCTGTGGAGTACGTTGGGCCTAACAGCTATGTGATCACCGACGAGCGTCAGCAACGGCTGATTCGCGTACGGTTGGAAGACGACACGATGTTTCTCGATGCCGGTGATGCCGAACAGCTGACATTGGGTATTGGCCTCAATGGCAACAAAGGCTTCGAGGGCCTGGCCTACGATTCGGCGGGTAAGCGCCTGTTCGTGGCGAAAGAGCGTGACCCGATGCTGATCTATGAGGTGCATGGCTTCCCGCATGACAATCCGGAAAAGCCCTATGCCGTGCATGTGGTGCAGGACCGCAAGCGCGATTCACGGTTGTTTGTGCGGGATTTGTCGAGTTTGCAGTTCGATGAACGCAGCGGGCATTTGCTGGCATTGTCGGACGAGTCGCGGTTGGTGCTGGAGCTGGATGTACAGGGCCAGCCGCTGAGTACCTTGTCGTTGCGCAAGGGCTTCCAGGGGTTGCAGGCGACGGTGCCGCAGGCGGAGGGCATTGCGATGGATGACGCGGGGACCATTTACCTGGTCAGTGAGCCGAACCTGTTCTATGTGTTCAAGCAGCCGACTGACTGATCGCCTGTCAGGGCCTGTTCGCGGGTAAACCCGCTCCTACAGGGATCGCCACGGTTCCAGGCCGGTGGGGTACCTTGTAGGAGCGGGTTTACCCGCGAAGATTGTTACTCGGCTTTGAGGCTCTTAACGCCCTCAGCAGTGCCCAATAACAGTAGATCCGCCGGCCGCGCCGCGAACAGGCCGTTGGTGACCACGCCGACGATGGCGTTGATCTGCGCTTCCAGTTCCACCGGGTTGGTGATCTGCAGGTTGTACACATCCAGGATCACGTTGCCGTTGTCGGTGACCACGCCTTCACGGTACACCGGGTCGCCACCCAGCTTCACCAGCTGACGTGCCACGTGGCTGCGGGCCATGGGGATCACTTCGACCGGCAGCGGGAAGGCCCCCAGTACCGGCACCAGCTTGCTGCCGTCGGCGATGCAGATGAAGGTCTTGGCCACGGCCGCGACGATCTTTTCGCGGGTCAGGGCTGCGCCGCCGCCCTTGATCAGGTGCAGGTGTGCGTCGCTCTCGTCAGCTCCGTCCACGTAAAACTCAAGCTCGCTGACGCTGTTCAGTTCGTAGACCGGGATGCCATGGCCCTTCAGGCGCTGGGCAGTGGCTTCGGAGCTGGCGACTGCACCGTCGAACGCGGTCTTGTGCTGAGCCAGGGCATCGATGAAGAAGTTGGCGGTCGAACCGGTACCGACGCCTACGACGCTCTTTTCATCCAGCTTGGGCAGAATGAAGTCGACAGCGGCCTGGGCGACGGCCTGTTTGAGTTGGTCCTGGGTCATGCGGGCTCCGGAAGGGGCAGGGCGGTTTCAAAGTCACCTAGTATAACGGCTCGCACGGCTTTGCTGTGGTCGCCCGACGTAGCGCTAGGGTAGACTCCCAGCCCTCGTCCCGCGGCCCAGTGATGCTTTCCCGATGCTCGAACAGTACGTCAAGAAGATCCTCACCTCGCGCGTCTATGACGTTGCCGTCGAAACCCCGTTGCAGAGCGCCGGGCAGCTGAGCAAGCGCCTGGGCAACCAGATTTTGCTCAAGCGCGAAGACCTGCAGCCAGTGTTCTCGTTCAAGATCCGCGGCGCGTATAACAAGCTGGCCCAGCTGAGCCCGGAAGAACTGGCCCGTGGCGTGGTCACCGCCTCGGCCGGCAACCACGCCCAAGGCCTGGCCCTGGCCGCGCGCGAAATGGGCATCAAGGCCACCATCGTGATGCCCAAGACTACTCCGGAGATCAAGGTCGAAGGCGTGCGCTCGCGCGGTGGCAAGGTGGTGCTGCATGGCGATTCGTTCCCTGAAGCGCTGGCCTACTCGCTGAAACTGGTCGATGAAAAGGGCTTCGTCTACGTTCACCCTTACGACGATCCGCACACCATCGCCGGGCAGGGCACCGTCGCCATGGAAATCCTGCGCCAACACCCTGGCCAGCTGGATGCGATCTTCGTGCCGGTGGGCGGTGGCGGCCTGATCGCTGGCATTGCTGCCTACGTGAAGTACCTGCGCCCGGAAATCAAGGTAATCGGTGTCGAGCCGGACGATTCCAATTGCCTGCAGGCGGCCATGGCTGCCGGTGAGCGCGTGGTGCTGCCGCAGGTCGGGCTGTTCGCCGATGGCGTGGCGGTGGCGCAGATTGGCCAGCACACGTTCGATATCTGCCGCCACCATGTGGACGAAGTCGTCACTGTCAGTACCGATGAGATCTGTGCAGCAATCAAGGATATCTACGACGATACCCGCTCGATCACCGAGCCTGCTGGCGCGCTGGGTGTGGCGGGCATCAAGAAGTACGTCGAGCTATACGGCGTCAGCGGCCAGACCCTGGTGGCCATCGACTCCGGTGCCAACGTCAATTTCGATCGCCTGCGCCATGTGGCCGAACGTGCCGAGCTGGGTGAAAAGCGCGAGGCGATCATCGCCGTGACCATCCCTGAGCGCCCGGGTAGCTTCAAGGCCTTCTGCGAGGCTATCGGCAAGCGTCAGATCACCGAGTTCAACTACCGCAAGCACACCTCTGACGAAGCGCATATCTTCGTTGGGGTGCAGACCCACCCGGAAAACGACCCCCGCGCAGCGCTGGTGCAGCAACTGACCGAGCAGGGCTTCCCGGTTACCGATCTGACCGACAATGAACTGGCCAAGCTGCATATTCGTCATATGGTCGGCGGCCACTCGGCCGGTGCCAGCGACGAAATGGTGCTGCGCTTCGAATTCCCCGAGCGGCCGGGGGCGCTGTTCAACTTCCTCAACAAGCTGGGCGGGCGCTGGAACATCTCGATGTTCCACTACCGCAACCATGGCGCGGCTGATGGGCGCGTGGTGGCGGGGCTGCAGGTGCCGGAGGACGAACGTCACCTGGTGCCGGCAGCGCTGGCCAAGATCGGTTACCCGTACTGGGACGAGACCGAAAACCCGGCCTACAAACTGTTCCTGGGCTGAGCGGCTAAGCTAGGGCTGATGGCCCGCGAAGAAGCGACCGCAAAATGCCCGTTTAAGGACGACCGAGACATGGAACACCTGACCACGCTCAAGACCCTGCACATCATCGCCACCGCGCTGCTGCTTCTGGGCGCCCTGGGCCTGGCGATCTGGACCTGGCGCGCCCGCCGCCAGGGCGATGCCGAGGCCTACGCCAAGCTGTTGCGCCGGCCATTGGTGTTCGTCTGGTTGGTGATGGGCCTGAGCCTGGTGAGCATGCCGTTCACCGGCTGGTGGCTGGTACACCTGGTGGGCTGGCCACTGGGGCAGACCTGGGTGTTGGCATCCAGTGTCATCTATACATTTGGCGCGTTTGCCGTGTGGTGGCTGCTGGTGCGGCTGAACCGGCTGCGCAAGGCCGAGGTGGTAGGGCTGCGGTTTACCCTGGCGCTGGCGGTATTCAGTGGGGTTTGCTTCCTGTCCATTGCCGGGCTGATGGGGGCCAAGCCGGTCTGACAGCCTTGTGCTGATTGTGCCGGCCTATTCGCGGGTGAACCCGCTCCTACAGGTACAGCGCAGCCCTCAAGGCCTGTGGTGATTCCTGTGGGAGCGGGCGTGCCCGCGAAAAGACCGGCACGGAAAACCTCAATCCCGCAGCGAGATCACCGGCCACCCACGCTTATCCGCCTCGGCCCGCAGGTCCGGGGCCGGGTCCACTGCCACTGCATGCGTCACCCGCTGCAACAACGGCAGGTCATTCATCGAGTCGCTATAGAAGTAGCTGTCCTCAAGATCAAAGCCGTTCTCCAGCATCCAGCGTTCCAGCCGCGTCACTTTGCCTTCACGGAAACACGGTATATCGGTACTACGCCCGGTGTAGCGGCCGTCGCGCACCTCGCATTCGGTTGCCAGCAACACCCGCACCCCCAGGCGCCGGGCGATCGGTGCGGTGACGAAGCGGTTGGTAGCGGTGATGATCACCAGCTGGTCACCCGCCTCGCGGTGCTGCTGCAGCAAGGCCAGGGCCTTGGGCAGGACGATGGGCTCGATGCAGTCGCGCATGAAGTCGCGGTGCCATTCGTCGAGCCGGGGCATGGGTGTTGCCGCCAGGATTTCCATTGAAAAGGCCAGGTAGGCCTGCAGGTCCAGGGTGCCATTGAGGTAATCCTGGTAGAAGCTGTCGTTGCGTTGCTTGTAGGCGACCGGGTCGAGAATGCCGCGCTCGCAAAGATAGTCACCCCAGGCATGGTCGCTGTCGCCACCGAGGAGGGTATTGTCCAGGTCGAATAAAGCCAGGCGCATCGCGGTCACTCGTATCAGCCACAGGGTAGGCCCGCAGAATACGGAGTTTTCACGCAGCTGCACATAAGCTTGGCGGGCGCGTTGCTGCGCTCGCAAGCTTTGTGGAACAATGCATTGACATGCGTTTGCGAGGTTGCTGCCGTGATCGACCCGGATGGTTTTCGCCCCAATGTCGGGATCATTCTCACGAATGATGCCGGGCAGGTGCTATGGGCTCGACGGATCAACCAGGATGCCTGGCAATTCCCCCAGGGTGGTATCAACCCTGACGAGACGCCGGAAGACGCCCTGTACCGCGAGCTGAACGAAGAAGTTGGCCTTGAACGCGACGATGTAGAAATTCTTGCCTGCACCCGTGGCTGGTTGCGTTATCGTTTACCCCAGCGATTGGTACGTACCCACAGCCAGCCGCTGTGCATCGGCCAGAAGCAGAAGTGGTTCCTGCTGCGCCTGGTGAGCAACGAACAACGGGTGCGGATGGACCTGACCGGCAAGCCGGAATTCGACGGCTGGCGCTGGGTGAGCTATTGGTATCCGCTGGGCCAGGTTGTGACATTCAAGCGCGAGGTGTACCGGCGCGCCCTGAAAGAGCTAGCACCGCGTCTGTTGACGCGCGACTGACGACGGAGTTCGACCCCGAGCCATGCTCAATACGCTGCGCAAGATCGTCCAGGAAGTAAACTCCGCCAAAGATCTCAAGTCGGCGTTGGGGATCATTGTCTTGCGCGTCAAGGAAGCCATGGGCAGCCAGGTCTGCTCGGTCTACCTGCTCGACCCGGAAACCAACCGCTTCGTGCTGATGGCGACCGAAGGCCTGAACAAGCGCTCCATCGGCAAGGTCAGCATGGCCCCCAACGAAGGCCTGGTTGGCCTGGTCGGTACCCGGGAAGAGCCGCTGAACCTGGAAAACGCCGCCGACCACCCGCGTTACCGCTACTTTGCCGAAACCGGCGAAGAGAAATTCGCCTCCTTCCTGGGTGCGCCGATCATCCACCACCGCCGTGTGGTCGGGGTACTGGTCATCCAGCAAAAGGAGCGCCGCCAGTTCGACGAGGGCGAGGAAGCCTTCCTGGTCACCATGAGCGCCCAGCTTGCCGGGGTTATCGCCCACGCCGAGGCTACCGGCTCGATCCGTGGCCTGGGCCGTCAGGGCAAAGGTATTCAGGAAGCGCGCTTCGTGGGTGTGCCGGGTTCGCCTGGTGCCGCGGTGGGGCGTGCGGTGGTGATGTTGCCGCCGGCCGACCTGGAAGTGGTCCCGGACAAGACCGTCGATGACATCGACGCCGAACTCAAGCTGTTCCAGAACGCCCTGGAAGGTGTGCGCGACGACATGCGCAAGCTGTCGGCCAAACTGGCCACCCAGCTGCGCCCGGAAGAGCGTGCGCTGTTCGACGTCTATCTGATGATGCTAGAAGACGCAGCCCTGGGCGGTGAGGTGACCGAGGTCATCAAGACCGGCCAGTGGGCCCAGGGCGCCCTGCGCCAGGTGGTTGGTGAGCACGTCAACCGCTTCGAGCTGATGGACGACGACTACCTGCGTGAGCGTGCCTCCGACGTCAAGGACCTGGGGCGCCGCCTTTTGGCCTACCTGCAGGAAGCGCGCTCGCAGTCGTTGGTGTATGCCGACAACACCATCCTGGTCAGTGAGGAACTGACACCGGCCATGCTCGGTGAAGTGCCGGAAGGCAAGCTGGTCGGCCTGGTCTCGGTACTCGGCTCGGGCAACTCCCACGTCGCCATCCTCGCGCGGGCCATGGGCATCCCCACGGTGATGGGCCTGGTCGACCTGCCATACTCCAAAGTCGACGGTATTGAACTGATCGTCGACGGCTACAAGGGCGAGGTGTTCACCAACCCCAGCGAAGTGCTGCGCAAGCAGTACAGCGAAGTGGTCGAGGAGGAACGCCAGCTGGCCCAAGGGCTGGATGCACTGCGCGAACTTCCGTGCGTCACCCCCGACGGCCACCGCATGCCCCTGTGGGTCAACACTGGCCTGCTCGCTGACGTGGCCCGTGCCCAGCAGCGCGGCGCCGAAGGGGTAGGCCTGTACCGCACCGAAGTGCCGTTCATGATCAACCAGCGCTTCCCCAGTGAGAAAGAGCAGCTGGCCATCTACCGTGAGCAGCTGGCGGCCTTCCACCCGCTGCCGGTGACCATGCGTACCCTCGACATCGGTGGCGACAAGGCTCTGTCGTACTTCCCCATCAAGGAAGAAAACCCGTTCCTCGGCTGGCGCGGCATTCGCGTCACCCTCGACCACCCGGAAATCTTCCTGGTACAGACCCGCGCCATGCTCAAGGCCAGCGAGGGCCTGAACAACCTGCGCATCCTGCTGCCGATGATTTCCGGCATTCACGAGCTGGAAGAGGCGCTGCACCTGATCCACCGTGCCTGGGGTGAAGTGCGTGACGAAGGTACCGATGTACCGATGCCGCCCGTGGGTGTGATGGTGGAAATTCCGGCGGCGGTGTACCAGACCAAGGAGCTGGCGCGGCAGGTGGACTTCCTGTCGGTAGGCTCCAACGACCTGACCCAGTACCTGTTGGCGGTGGACCGCAACAACCCGCGGGTCGCCGACCTGTACGATTACCTGCACCCGGCGGTACTGCAGGCGCTGAACACGGTGGTGCGCGACGCCCATGGCGAAGGCAAGCCGGTGAGCATCTGCGGCGAGATGGCCGGTGACCCGGCGGCAGCGGTCCTGTTGATGGCCATGGGTTTCGACAGCCTGTCGATGAACGCCACCAACCTGCCGAAGGTCAAGTGGATGCTGCGCCAGATCAATATGGGCAAGGCCAAGGAACTGCTGGCCGAGGCCTTGAGCCATGACAACCCGCAGGTTATCCACAGCTCGCTGCAGCTGGCCCTGAAGAACCTTGGGTTGGCGCGGATGATTGGGCCTGGGGCTAATAAAACCTTGTGAGGGTGATGTGGTCTGTCCCGGCCTCTTCGCGGGTGAACCCGCTCCTACAACGGCCTGGGTCCAACCCCAGATGTGTGTACGTGGTAGGAGCGGGTTTACCCGCGAAGAGGCCCGAACAGACAACATCAAATGTTCAGGCCAACAACTCAATTTCCCCCAAATGCCCGCCAAAAGGCCCGAAACTGCGCTCAACCAGCCGTCTTTGCCCCTGATCATCCACAATGAGCACTGTGCTCGCCCGGGTCCCGTAATTCTGGCTGGCGATGAAGACGCTCGATAGCAACTTCTCGGTTGCCAACCCCACGCCTGTTTCGGGTAGGTCACCATCAGCTGCGGGCTCGTTATCCGCGAGCAAAGCCAGCAGCCTGTCCGGCTCCGGCGTGTCCAGCAGGTTTTCCAGCCCGTCACGTGCCTTCACCAGCTTCGGCCACGGTGTATCCAGCCCGGCGTTCGAAAGCCCGTAAACCCCAGCCTTCAGCAGGCGCGGCGTGGCCTCACGGGCATGCAGATAGCCCAGTTGCTGCCCATCACCCACCAGCAGGTTGAACCCCGAGTACTGCCCGCTACGGCTGGCCACCTGGTCCAGGTAAGCCTCGACCCCTAGCTCGCCCTGCAGAAACGCCGCCACCAGCTCACCCCGCGAGCGGGGCCCCTGCGCCTGGCCCGGGTCGCGGATGTTGGTCAGCGCGGCAAAGCGCCCCTGTGGGCCTACGCCCAGCCAGGTACCGCCTGCCTCCAGGTCGCGCCCGGCATGCACCCCAGGTGCATCCTCCCAGGCCGCCAGGGGCTGAGTGGGGCGGGCATAGAATTCGTCGCGGTTGGCCGCCACGATCAGCGGCAGGGCGTGCCCCGGCCGCCAGGCAAATACGATCAGGCACATAGGTTGGGCCTCTGTGTTTTTTTGTCACTGTACCCACAGGAACGATGCGGATCCATCCTGACACAGAGTTCACTAGAGCCCCGAGCCCGGCTTCCGTTACCATGCCGGATTGATTTCTAGGGGACGCCGAATGGAATTCGTGCTCTATCTGTTGTTGGGCGCCTGTGCCGGTGTGCTGGCCGGGCTGTTCGGCGTGGGCGGCGGCATCATCATCGTGCCGGTGCTGGTGTTCAGCTTTACCCTGCAGGGTTTCGACGCTTCGGTGCTGACTCACCTGGCCGTTGGCACGTCACTGGCCACCATCGTCTTCACCTCGATCAACGCCGTGCGGGAGCACCACCGCAAGCGCGCGGTGCAATGGCCGATCTTCGTCTGGATGACCTTCGGCATCCTCCTGGGGGCCGGTGTCGGTGCCAAGACCGCTTCGCTGATCCAGGGCCCACTGCTGCAAAAGATCATCGGTGTGTTCGCCTTGGTCATCGCCGCGCAGATGGCCCTTGACCTCAAACCCAAGGCCAGCCGTGGCGTTCCCGGCAAACCTGGGCTGATCGGTGCAGGTGGGGTGATTGGCTGGGCTTCGGCCATTTTCGGCATTGGCGGTGGTTCGCTGACGGTGCCGTTCCTCACCTGGCGTAGCCTGCCCATGCAGCAGGCAGTGGCCACGTCATCGGCCTGTGGCCTGCCGATTGCTGTGGCCAGTGCCCTGAGCTTCATGCTGCTGGGTTGGCACGAGGAGCACCTGCCGCCCCACAGCCTGGGTTACGTGTACCTGCCGGCGCTGGTCGGCATTGCCGTGACCAGCATGTTCTTCGCCCGCTTCGGCGCGCGCCTGGCGCACAAGCTGTCGCCCCGTTTGTTGAAACGCCTGTTCGCAGCCCTGTTGTTCTGTGTTGGCCTCAGCTTTTTGATTTGAATCGAGAGGAAGTTCCATGCTGCCTTACCCGCAGATAGACCCCGTGGCCTTGGCCATCGGGCCGCTGAAAATCCATTGGTACGGCCTGATGTACCTGATCGGCATCGGCGGTGCCTGGCTGCTGGCCTCACGCCGGCTGAACCGCTTCGACCCCACCTGGAGCCGCGAGAAGCTGTCCGACCTGGTGTTCTGGCTGTCGATGGGGGTGATTGTCGGCGGGCGCCTGGGCTATGTGCTGTTCTACGACTTGCACGCCTACCTGGCCAACCCGACGCTGATCTTCGAGGTATGGAAAGGCGGTATGTCGTTCCACGGCGGCTTCATCGGCGTGATGCTGGCGGCCTTGTGGTTCGGCAAGCGCAACAACAAGTCGTTCTTCGAGCTGATGGACTTCGTCGCCCCGCTGGTACCGATTGGCCTGGGTGCCGGGCGTATCGGCAACTTCATCAACGCCGAACTGTGGGGCAAACCCACCGACGTACCATGGGCGATGATCTTCCCGCCGTTCAGCGACCCGGCCCAGTTGCCGCGCCACCCGTCGCAGCTGTACCAGTTCGCCCTTGAGGGCGTGGCGCTGTTCGTCATCCTGTGGCTGTTCTCGCGCAAGCCACGGCCGACCATGGCGGTGTCAGGCATGTTCGCGCTGTTCTACGGTATCTTCCGCTTCATCGTCGAATTCGTGCGGGTGCCGGATGCTCAGCTGGGTTACATCGCCTGGGGCTGGCTGACCATGGGTCAGATTCTCTGTGTGCCGATGATCCTGGCTGGCCTCGGTCTGATCTGGTGGGCTTATAATCGCAAGCCCACGGCGAAACCCGCCTGATTAATCCCACGGCAGGGGCGATCCCCCTGCCGTTTTTGCTACAGGTAAGCCATGAAACAGTATCTGGACCTGGTCCGCGACGTCATTGATAACGGCACGTTGCAGGGAAACCGCACCGGCATCCGCACCATCAGCCTGCCGGGCGCGATGCTGCGTTTCGACCTGCAGAAGGGCTTTCCGGCCATTACCACGCGCAAGCTGGCGTTCAAGTCGGCGATCGGTGAAATGGTCGGTTTCCTGCGTGGCGTGAAGAACGCCGGTGAGTTCCGCGAGCTGGGTTGCAAGGTCTGGGACCAGAACGCCAACGAAAACGCCCAGTGGCTGGCCAACCCGTTCCGTCAGGGCCATGACGACCTGGGCGAGATCTATGGCGTGCAATGGCGCCAGTGGCCGGGCTACAAGCGCATCCCGCTGAGCAACCCGGCGGCCATCGAAATGGCCGAGCAAGCCGGTTTCCGCCGTATTGCCCAGGACGAAGAGGACGGCGTCGCGTTCGTCATCCTGTACAAGGCAATCGACCAGGTGCGCCAGTGCCTGGACACCATCGCCAACGACCCGGGTAGCCGCCGCATCCTGTTCCACGGCTGGAACTGCGCGCAACTGGACGAAATGGCACTGCCACCGTGTCACTTGCTGTACCAGTTCCACCCGAATGTCGAGACCAGGGAAATTTCCCTGACCCTCTACATCCGCTCGAACGACCTGGGGCTGGGCACGCCGTTCAACCTCACCGAAGGCGCGGCGCTGCTGTCGCTGTTTGGCCGCCTGACCGGCTATACACCGCGCTGGTTCACCTACTTCATCGGCGATGCCCATGTGTATGAAAACCACCTGGACATGCTCAACGAGCAGCTCAAGCGCGAGCCGCTGGAAGCGCCGAAGCTGGTCATCAGCGACCGTGTGCCGTCGTTTGCCGAGACTGGTAAATACGAGCCGGAGTGGCTAGAGAAGATCGAACCGAGTGATTTCTGGCTGGAAGGCTATGAGCACCATGCGCCGATGACAGCGCCGATGGCGGTCTGATAGATCTCCATTGTGTGAACTGGCCTCTTCGCGGGTTCACCCGCGAAGCTTTTGGCTCAATGCCCGTGACTCCGCCCCACATGCGAATGTTCGGTATCCGGCACCGATACTGCCCCGTTTGTCTCCAGTTGCTGCAAGATCGCGCATTCACTCCCCTGCGTGTTGCAGCGCCGCCGCAGCTCCACCAGCTGCTCTTGCAATGCCACCAAGCCATCGATCCGCGCCTGAACATGCTCGATATGCTCGTCGATCAGCGCATTGACGCTGCCGCACGCGTCGTCGGGGCTGTCGCGCAGGCGTAGCAGGCTGCGAATTTCGTCCAGGGTCATGTCCAGCGTGCGGCAGTTGCGGATGAAGGTCAGCCGCTCCACATGGGCCTGGGTGTACAACCGGTAGTTGCCCTCGCTGCGCGCCGGCTCTGGCAGCAGGTTTTCACGCTCGTAGTAGCGGATGGTTTCCACCGCGCAGTCGGTGGCTTTGGCCAGTTCTCCGATCTTCATCACGAAATCTCCAGCAAGTGGCTTGACCCTATAGTGGCTACAGGGTGTTCACTTGGCAACAGGCTCAATTTAAGGATGACCCCATGAACCAGCCTGTCAGCCACGAACACAAGCACCCGCACGATCACGCTCATGGTGATGACGACCATGGCCATGCTGCCCACGGCCACAGCTGCTGCGGCGCCAAAACCGCGCCGCCGCTGGTGCAACTGAGCGAAACGGCCAGTGCCCAGGCACAACTCAGCCGTTTCCGCATCGATGCCATGGACTGCCCCACCGAGCAGACCCTGATTCAGGACAAACTGAGCAAGCTGGCCGGTATCGAACAGCTGGAATTCAACCTGATCAACCGCGTGCTTGGCGTGCGCCATACCTTGGACGGCACCGCCGATATCGAGCGGGCTATCGACAGCCTGGGCATGAAGGCCGAGCCGATTGCCGCCCAGGACGACGGCAGCGCCAGCGTGCCACAACCGGCCAAGGCCCGCTGGTGGCCACTGGCATTGTCGGGCGTCGCCGCGATCGCCGCCGAAATCGTGCACTTTGCTGCACTGGCCCCTGAGTGGGTGGTAGCGGGACTGGCGCTTGCCGCGATCCTCGGTTGCGGCCTGGGTACCTACAAGAAGGGCTGGATTGCCCTGAAAAACCGTAACCTCAACATCAATGCGCTGATGAGTATCGCCGTGACGGGGGCCGTATTGATCGGCCAGTGGCCGGAAGCGGCTATGGTGATGGTGCTGTTCACCGTTGCCGAACTGATCGAAGCGCGCTCGCTGGACCGTGCGCGCAATGCCATCGGCGGGTTGATGCAGCTGACCCCGGACATGGCTACGGTGCAGCAGGCCGATGGCCAGTGGCGCGAGCTGGACGTGCGTGAGGTGGCCATCGGCGCACTGGTGCGGGTGCGCCCCGGTGAGCGCATCGGCCTGGACGGTGAAGTGACCAGCGGGCAATCCAGCGTCGATCAGGCGCCGATTACCGGCGAAAGCCTGCCTGTGGAGAAGGGGGTGGGCGACAAGCTGTTCGCTGGCACCATCAACCAGGCGGGGGCGCTGGAGTTTCGCGTCACCGCCGCTGCCGGGCAGTCGACCCTGGCGCGGATCATCAAGGCTGTGGAGGAAGCGCAGGGCGCGCGGGCGCCTACCCAACGCTTCGTCGACCGTTTCTCGCGTATCTACACCCCGGTGGTATTCGCCATTGCCCTGGCCGTGGCGCTGTTACCCCCGCTGTTCATGGCTGGCGCCTGGTTCGACTGGGTTTACCGCGCCTTGGTGCTGCTGGTGGTGGCCTGCCCCTGCGCGCTGGTGATCTCGACCCCGGTGACCATCGTCAGTGGCCTGGCCGCCGCTGCGCGCAAAGGCATCCTGATCAAGGGTGGCGTGTACCTGGAGGGTGGCCGCCACCTGGATTTCCTGGCCCTGGACAAGACCGGCACCATCACCCATGGCAAGCCGGTGCAAACCGACGCCAAGGTGCTGGCGCCGCTGTTCGAAGACCGTGCGCAAGCCTTGGCGGCCAGCCTGGGCGAGCGTTCGGACCACCCGGTGTCCCGCGCCATTGCCGAGTTCGGCAAGCAGCAAGGCCTGGCCTTGAGCGAGGTCAGTGACTTCGCCGCCCTGGCCGGGCGTGGCGTGCGTGGTGTCATCGCCGGTGAGGTCTACCACTTGGGCAACCATCGCCTGGTCGAGGAACTGGGGCTGTGTTCGCCAGCGCTGGAGGCCCAGCTTGACGCGCTGGAGCGCCAGGGCAAGACCGTGGTCCTGCTGCTCGACCGATCCGGCCCTCTGGCACTGTTCGCCGTGGCCGACACGGTCAAGGACAGCAGCCGTCAGGCGATCGCCGAATTGCATCAACTGGGTATCAAGACTGTCATGCTGACCGGTGACAATCCGCATACTGCGCAGGCCATTGCCGCCGTGGTGGGGATCGACCGCGCCGAGGGCAACCTGTTGCCGGCCGACAAGCTGAAAACCATTGAGGCGTTGTACGCCCAAGGCCATCGGGTAGGCATGGTCGGTGACGGCATCAACGACGCCCCGGCGCTGGCCCGCGCCGAAATCGGTTTTGCCATGGCTGCTGCCGGCACCGACACCGCCATCGAGACGGCTGATGTGGCACTGATGGACGATGACTTGCGCAAAATCCCGGCCTTCGTCAGGCTGTCGCGCCAAAGTGCGGCGATCCTCATGCAGAACATCGTTCTGGCGTTGGGCATCAAGGCGATATTTCTGGCGATCACCTTTGCCGGCATGGCCACGATGTGGATGGCGGTGTTCGCTGATATGGGCGTGAGCTTGCTGGTGGTGTTCAACGGCTTGCGCCTTTTGCGCAAATAGAGGACGTGCATGCTGAGTTCCGAGCTGAAGGCCTTCTACATGGTGGCCCGTCTGGGCAGCATTACCCAGGCGGCGAAGAAGCTAGGCCTCAGCCAGCCCACGGTGACCACGCAGATCCGCAGCCTGGAAGGCCAGTACGCCGTGGAGTTGTTCTACCGCGGCGGGCGGCGCCTGGTGTTGAGCGAGGAGGGCTTACGCCTGCTGCCGATGGTCAAGGCGCTGCTGCAGCAGGAAGCCGACATCGAGTTCGAGCTGCGCAACAGTGGTCAGGCCCAGGGCAGCCTGCGCATTGCGGCCACTGCGCCTTACTACATCCTCGACCTGGTCAAGATCTATCGCGAACGCTTGCCGCAGGTTGAAGTGGCGGTGGAGATCGGCAACTCGCAGCAGGTGCTGGAAATGCTCGAGGATTACCGGGTGGATATTGCCGCGTCGTCGCAATGGGTGGAGGACGCGCGGTTGGTGCGGCGGATACTGGGCACTGACCCCTTGGTGGTGGCGGTGCACCGCAACCACCCTCTGGCCCAACGCCAGACGGTGTCGATCGAGGTGGTGTCGGGGCATTGCCTGCTGATGCGCGAGAAGGGCTCGACCACACGCAAGCTGACCGAGCAGATGATGCAGGAGGCCGGGGTCAAGGCCGGCGCCCTGATGGAGATCGGCAGTCGCGAGTCGATCCGCGAAGCGGTGCTGCGCAATATCGGCATCAGCGTGATTGCCCGTCATGAGGTGCCGCACAACCCCGAACTCCGGGTGCTGGCGCTGGAGAATGCGCCGGTGATGCACGAGTACCTGTATTGCCTGAAGGAGCGGCGCCAGGCCCGGTTGCCGGCGGCATTCCTGGGGGTGGCGCAGGAAGTGGCCGGTTCGCAGTTCTAGATTTTTGCTGGCTTCTTCGCGGGTAAACCCGCTCCTACATTTCAGCGTACCCGCGTGCCTGCATTTTCCGCGAACATGCATGCCGTTGTAGGAGCGGGTTTACCCGCGAAGAGGCCGGCACAGGCCACTACTAAATCTGCCTATACCACTATCACCGGCTTTTGCCTTAAAGCCACAGAACCTTCGCACAGCCTGCCTAGCATGGCCCCATCTCTTCGATGAGGCCATGCCATGAACCACACCACCCCCGGCGCACAGATAAAAGTGTGCAACATCCACAAGCGCTTCGGTGCCTTTACGGCGCTCAACGATGTCTCGCTGGACATCGCCGCGGGCGAACTGGTGTGCCTGCTCGGCCCGTCCGGTTGTGGCAAGACCACGCTGCTGCGCTGCATTGCCGGCCTGGAGCGCCAGGACCGCGGTACGCTGTACATCGGCGAACGCGATATCTCCAAGCTGTCACCCCAGGCGCGGGACTACGGCATCCTGTTCCAGTCCTATGCGCTGTTTCCCAACCTTACCGTCGAAGCCAATATCGCCTATGGCCTGACGGGCAGTGGTCGCGAGCAGGCCCGTCAGCGGGTGGCCGAAATGCTCGAACTGGTTGGCCTGTCTGGCAGCGAGAAGAAGTACCCAGGCCAGCTCTCCGGTGGCCAGCAGCAACGTGTGGCCCTGGCCCGCGCGCTGGCACCGTCGCCATCGCTGCTGCTGCTCGATGAGCCGATGTCGGCGCTGGACGCCCGGGTGCGCGAGCACTTGTGCACCGAACTGCGTCAGCTGCAGCGCCAACTGGGCATCACCACGTTGATGGTTACCCACAACCAGGACGAGGCGATGTTGATGGCCGACCGCATTGCGGTGATGAACAACGGTCAGGTCGAGCAGTACGCCACCCCGCAGGAAATCTACGACCACCCGGCCACGCCGTTCGTGGCCGAGTTCGTTGGCCAGGGCAACTGGCTGCCGTTCCAGCGCCGCAGCGACAGCCATGCCCTGGTCGGCGACATGAACATGCGCCTGGCGCCGGGTTCAGCCCAGGCCAGCAGTGGCCGGCTGTTCTGCCGCCCGGAGGCGATCACGGTCAACCCGGTGGTGCACGAAGAAAACCTGTTCCCGGCCATGGTCCGCGAAATCACCTTTCTCGGTAACCGCTGCCGCATGAGCTTTGAACTCAAGGCCCTGCCAGGCCATGCCCTGCTGGCCGAACTGGCACCCGAGGCCATGCCGCGCCTGGGTTCGCAGGACATCTGGGTGGCATTGCCGCCGCAGAGCCTGCAGGTGTTTGCCTGAGATGGCCGCGCCAATGCCCCTGCCGTTGAGCCAGGCCAACGTCGCGCCGCGTGCTGGCATCGCCCTGGGTGACCGGCTGTTCGTCATCGGCGGCAAGAGCCTGCTGCTGATTCTGTTGGTGCTGGCCGTGCTGATGCCGTTGCTGGCGATCTTCTGGCGTGGTTTCAGCGGTGAAGCGGGCCAGGGCGGTGGCTTGCTGGCGGCCCGTGAATTGTTCACCAGCGCCAGCTTCCATTGGTTGCTTGGCAACAGCCTGTCGGTGGCCTTCACTGTCGCGGCCATTGTGGTACCGCTGGCCTATTTGTTCGCCTTTGCCCTGCAACGCACGTTGATCCCGGCCAAGGGCCTGTGGCGGGGGATTTCGCTGCTGCCATTGCTGGCACCGTCGATGCTGCCGGCGATCGCCCTGGTCTACCTGTTTGGCAATCAGGGCCTGCTGCGTGGGTTGCTCAGCGACAATATCTACGGCTTCTGGGGCATCGTGCTGGGCGAGGCCATCTACACCTTCCCGCATGCGCTGATGATTCTGCTGTCGGCACTGTCACTGGCCGATGCTCGCCTGTTCGATGCGGCCTCCAGCATGGGGGCAGGCTCGTGGCGGGCGTTCACCAGCATCACCTGGCCAGCCTCGCGCCAGGCAGTATTCGCGGCGTTCTGCCTGGTATTCACGCTGACTATCACAGACTTCGGTGTACCGGTCGTGGTGGGGGGCGATTATCAAGTGCTGGCGCTGGAAGCTTACAAGGCGGTGGTGGGCCAGCAACAGTTCGGCCGTGGTGCGCTGATCGGCATGGTGCTGCTGTTGCCGGCCCTGTTCAGCTTTACCGTCGACGCCTGGCTGCGTAGACGCCAGGGCGAGGCCATGGGTGGCCGTGCGCAGGTGTTCGAACCCAAGCCATCACGCGGTCGTGATGCCTGCTTCCTGACCATTGTGCTGCTGGTGTGCGCGGCGTTGCTGGTGGTGATCGGTATGGCGGTGTACTCCTCGCTGGTCACTTTCTGGCCCTACAACCTGTCGTTGTCGCTGCGCCACTACCTGTTCGAAGACACTGCCGGTGGCGGCTGGCTGGCCTACCGCAATAGCGTGACCATGGCCATTGGCACCGCACTGATCGGCAGCATCGTGATCTTCACCGGTGCCTACCTGATGGAGAAGACCCAGGGCCAACGCCTGCTCAACCATGCGCTGCGCCTGCTCAGCTTCATCCCCATGGCCGTGCCGGGCCTGGTGCTGGGCCTGGGCTACGTATTCTTCTTCAACCTGAACGGTAACCCGCTGCATGTGCTGTACGGCGGCATGGGGTTGCTGGTGGTGTGCACCATTGCCCATTACCTGACCACCGCGCAGATGACCGCGACCACCGCCCTGCGCCAGCTCGACGGCGAGTTCGAGGCTGCCGCGATGTCGCTGAAAGCGCCGCTGTACAGGCACTTCCTGCGCGTGACCGTGCCGATCTGCCTGCCGGCACTGCTGGATATCATCCGCTACCTGTTCGTATCGGCAATGACCACCGTGTCGGCAGCGATCTTTCTGTACAGCCCCGACACCCTCCTGGCTGCCGTTGCCGTGCTGAACATGGACGACGCCGGCAACGTTGGCGGTGCTGCCGCCATGTCCACCTTGATTCTGCTGACCAGTGCCGGCGCTTCACTGTTGCTGGCTGCAGCCTCGCGCGGCCTGCTGCGCCGCTCCCAAGCCTGGCGCCAACGCGCCGCGACCGTCTGACCTGAAAGGAACCTACCCATGCACAAGCTCCTTGCCCTTGCCGCTGCCGTTTCCGCCGTGTTCAGCCTGCAGGCTTCGGCCGCTGCTACCCAGCTGACGGTCTACACCGCTCTGGAAGCCGAGCAGCTGAAAACCTACAAACAGGCCTTCGAGAAAGCCAACCCGGATATCGAGATCAAGTGGGTGCGTGATTCCACCGGCATCATCACTGCCAAGCTGCTGGCGGAGAAAGAGCGCCCGCAAGCCGACGCTGTGTGGGGGCTGGCGGCATCGAGCCTGGCCATCCTCGATCAGAACGGCATGCTCGAAGCTTATGCGCCCAAGGACCTGGGCAAGATTTCCGGCAATTATCGTGACGCCGCCAACCCGCCAGCCTGGGTCGGCATGGACGTGTGGGCCGCCACCATTTGCTTCAACACCATCGAGGCCGAGAAACAGGGCCTGAGCAAACCGGTGAGCTGGCAGGACCTGACCAAGCCTGAGTTCAAAGGCAAGATTGTCATGCCCAACCCGGCCTCGTCCGGCACCGGCTTCCTGGATGTCAGTGCCTGGTTGCAGACCTTTGGCGAGCCGCAGGGTTGGGCCTACATGGATGCGCTGCACCAGAACATCGGGCAGTACGTCCATTCCGGCTCCAAACCGTGCAAGTTGGCGGCGGCGGGCGAGTTCCCGATCGGTATTTCGTTCGAATACCCGGCCGTTCAGCTCAAGCGCCAAGGCGCGCCGTTGGACATCGTGTTGCCAAAGGAGGGTTTGGGCTGGGAGATCGAGGCAACCGCAGTGATCAAAGGCTCGCCCAAGGCCGATGCGGCCAAGCGCCTGGCCGATTTCTCGGCCAGCCCGGCGGCCATGGAGCTGTACAAGGAAAACTTCGCCGTACTGGCCGCGCCGGGCATCGCCAAGCCGCAAACCGAGCTGCCGGCGGATTATGAGCAG
Organism: Pseudomonas sp. JY-Q; assembly: GCF_001655295.1. Lineage (NCBI taxonomy): Bacteria > Pseudomonadati > Pseudomonadota > Gammaproteobacteria > Pseudomonadales > Pseudomonadaceae > Pseudomonas > Pseudomonas sp. JY-Q. The sequence continues at coordinate 291,379 of NZ_CP011525.1, forward strand.
CGGTTGATCAAGAACGACTTTGTCTGGGCTTCTAAAAACCGTGACCAGATTCTGGCCGAATGGCGCAAGCGCTATGACGGCAAGTCGGAGAAGGTGGCCCAGCAGTAACGCTTCACTATTGCAGGGCCGGCCTCTTCGCGGGTAAACCCGCTCCTACACAGATTGGTGGTGGGCACACATCGGGGGTTGGACACAGGCCGCCGTGTAGGAGCGGGTTCACCCGCGAAGAGGCCGGCCCTGCTGGCCAATCTCCACCCGCCGTTCACCGTTGCCGCCGCCACCGTATTCGCGGGTTAACCCGCTCCTACGCAGATTGGGGGTGGGCACACTACACAGGCCGCCCGTAGGAGCGGGTTTACCCGCGAAAGGGCCGACCCTGCTGGCTCAAATCTGTGAAACCAGCGCCTCCAGCTGTTCCTGCCGCTCAGCCTGATTCAGCTTCGCCCCGGGATTCAGGGTGGACCATTGCGGGTGCGCCCGCGCCTTGACCAGCGCCTCCGGCAACTTGCCCTCACGCCAGGCCTTTTCATCCAGCTCACCCAGCCTGATGCTGTCCTGCGCCGCATGCCCGCGGTTATCCAGCGCCACCATCAACTGCTGCTGACGCAAGGCCAGCAAACGCAATACAGTGTCGTCCACGGTCAGCTCGCGCTTGCCCTTGAGCTTGCCCATCAACCGTGCCCCATAGTTGCGCGCCGTCTGCAGCGCGCCACCGGCAATCGCCCCGGCCAGCGCCGCCGCGCCGAGGGTAAGGCCACCAACCAGCAAATCGACCCCGGCCCCCGCTGCCGCCCCCGCCGCCACGCCGCTGCCCAGGCGCACGCCCAGCAGTTTCAACGTCTCCGGATTGAACAAGTCATCGCCCCAGCGGCCGTCCAGCAACGGCAGGTCGCTGGCATGGGCGTCCTCGCGGCGGAAGGCATACAGCTTGAGCAAGGCTTCGACGCAGCGTTGTTCTCGTTGGCGTATGTCCTGGCGCAGCGCTTCGATGGCCCGAGCTTCTGCCGCTGGTTCGGCCTCGACACTGCGCCGGCATGCAGCGCAATCGAGCAGCAGTTCGGCGATCAGGCGCTTGCCGCTGTGCCGGCGTGCCAAGCGCTGCGCCTGCTGGTCGTCGATCAGCCGTTGCAGCGCCGGGCGGGCGTTTTCCAGCAGCAGCGCCAGGCTTTCATACAAACGGCGCTCGCCATCCTCTGGCGGGGCCACGCTGTCGAACCGGACCAATGCGTGAAGCCCAAGCCGGGCAAGGGCTTCACGCCATTCCGGCTCGCGGTGCTGGCTGCTGGCGACGAAGTTGAGCACCGGCAGCAACGGCTTGCCGCAGTTGGCCAGTACTTCCAGTTCGTCGCGGTACTTGGCCAGCACCGGCTCGCGCGCATCAATCACATACAGCCCGGCATTACTGGCCAGCAATTGGCGCAATACCTTGGCCTCCTGCTCGAAACGTTGGCGCGCTTCGCTGCCCTGCAGAAAACGCTCCAGCCGGGCCGGGCCGTCCAGGCGCTCGCCCGGGCGTTCCAGACGTTCAAGGTAGTCGAGCAGGGCGATGGCATCTTCCAGGCCCGGCGTGTCGTACAGCTCCAGCAAGGGTTCACCGTCCACAGACAGCCGCGCACCTTCCACATGGCGGGTAGTGCTGGGGCGGTGGGACACTTCGCCAAAACCGACGTCGCGGGTCAGGGTGCGCAGTAGCGAGGTTTTGCCAACATTGGTATGGCCGACCACGGCCAGTTTCAGTGGCTCAGTCATGGCCATGCTCCAGCCAGGTCAGCGGTGAGGTGTCGGCATGTTGCAGGCCAAGGCGGTCAAGGGCTTCGTGCCAATCGCCCAGGCGCTCGGCATCGAGGGGCTGGCCTGGTGCAGCCTGCAGCAGCCAGATACGGGTTGCGCCGGCATTGCGCGCCAGTTCGGCGAGCAGCGCCAAACTGCCGCGGTCCGGCGAGCGACGTGGGTCGCAGGCGATGGCCAGGCGTGCCGGTGGGAAGCGGCTGAGCTGTTCCAACAGCCGGTTGCGTGATTCGCGGCTGTCGAGCACGCCGGCATCGGTCACGCTTTTCGGCAGGGCGGGTGGCCAGGGGCGCTGGTCGTCCAGCTCCAGGCCCACCAGCAGGGCACCGCTGCTGCCGCTTTCCAGCTGCCCGGCGGCAAACTGCGGCAAGGCTTGCGGGGCAGCATCCTGCACGCCCATGCGTTCGCTGCGCGGCATCAGTGCCTCGCGCAGTTGCGCGTAGCCGGGCAACCCCAGGTCCAGCGTCAGGCGTTCACGGCCCTGGCGCCAGCGCCACAGGCATAACCCGGCCAGCAGCAGGCGGGGCAGCAGGCCGTATACCAGCACCACGCCGAGCAGCCAGCTGGCCCAGGCCTGGCGGGCCACGTCCAGGGCTGGCAGGCTGTCGCCGCTGGCGCGGATCATGGCTTCGTCGGGCACGGCGAAGCCCAGCAACGAGGGGAGGGCGCCCAGCGCTTGGGTCAGGTGAATGAATGGGTCGGCGGCGAGCAAGGTGGTTTCCCAGACAAAGCCATAGCGCCGGGTCGCCAGCAAGACCAGCAGCATGCCCAGCGCGGTGAGCATCGCCAGCAGCCACAGGCCGTGTACCAACAGGCCGAGCAGCCACCGGTTGAGGCGTTGACGTTGCAGCAGCACCAGCAGCGCTGGCGCCAGGTGCGCGGCCTTGGCATCGCGGGCGAAGCGTTCGCTTAGCCACAGCCACAAGCGGCCCAGCCCTGCGCCATGCTCGCCGCTCAGGGCAAAACCCATGCCCCAGCCAAGTAGCATCAGCAGGTTCAGCCCGAGCAGGCTGCCCAGCGCCCAGAACACATTCACCGGGCGCTGCCCGTCACCGAGGGCGGCCAGCCCCAGGCCCGCGCCGCTGAGCACGGCCATCAGCAACAAGGCCAGCAGCGCCAGGCGCGCGCCCTGCTTCCAATGGCGCAGGGCGCCGGTCATGTCATCGCGCTCGGCCAGGAACAGCGCACGTGTTTCGATGCGCGTGGCCAGGTCGCCACCTAGCTGGCGGGCGTAGCGGTTGGCTTCCTGGTCTTCCAGCGGGCCGGCATGTTCTTCGCGCAGGCGTACCGCTTCGGTGAGCCAGCGCTTGTCCAGTGGCGTGGGTGCAGTCACAAGGTCTTCCATTGCACAGGTCAAGGCAGAAGCATAACCCACACGCCCGGTGCTATCCTCGCTGGCATGAATACATCACTCCCCCTCAGCCTGATCGCGGCTTATGCCGAGAACCGCGTGATCGGCATCGACAACTCCATGCCCTGGCATTTGCCGGGGGACTTCAAGTACTTCAAGGCCACCACCCTGGGCAAGCCGATCATCATGGGGCGCAAGACCTGGGACTCGCTGGGGCGGCCGCTGCCTGGGCGGTTGAACATCGTGGTCAGCCGCCAGCCGGGGCTTGAGCTTGCAGGTGCCGAAGTGTTCGCCTCGCTTGAAGAGGCGTTGGTGCGGGCCGAGCAGTGGGCGCGCGAGCAGGGCGTCGGTGAGCTGATGCTGATTGGTGGGGCGCAGCTGTATGGGCAGGCGCTGGAGAAGGGGCTGGTCAGCCGCATGTACCTGACGCGGGTTGAGTTGGCGCCAGAGGGGGATGCGTGGTTCCCGGCGTTTGATGAAGGGCAGTGGAGGCTGACTTCTAGCGAGGCACAGGCTGAGGAAGGTAAGCCGGTGTATCACTTCGAGGTTTGGGATAAGGGGTGAGATTGTTGGGGGCTGCTCTGCAGCCCTTCGCGGGTGAACCCGCTCCTACAGCGGCCTGTGTCCGACCCCCGATGTGTATCCACCACCCTGTAGGAGCGGGTTTACCCGCGAATACGATAGCGGCAGCAACGGTGGACGGCGGGTGAAAATTGGCCAGCAGGCCTGGCCCTTTCGCGGGTGAACCCGCTCCTACAACGGCCTGTGTCCGACCCCGATGTGTATCCACCACCCTGTAGGAGCGGGTTTACCCGCGAATACGATCGCGGCGGCAACGGTGAACGGCGGGTGAAAATTGGCCAGCAGGCCTGGCCCTTTCGCGGGTGAACCCGCTCCTACAGCGGCCTGTGTCCGACCCCCGATGTGCATCCACCACCCTGTAGGAGCGGGTTTACCCGCGAATACGGTAGCGGCGGCAACGGTGAACGGCGGGTAAAAATTGGCCAGCAGGCCTGGCCCTTTCGCGGGTAAACCCGCTCCTACGGGGGACCGCAGGGTGTTCAGATTTTGAGCAAGATACAAGCGGCCTTGTTGCGAAAGGGGCGCAACGCGCCCCCGGCAATCTATCAGGTGTGGCTCAGCTCGGCATGTTCATCACCGGCCAGCACTTCCTTGTCAGTCTCTTTCAACAGCTGGCTGGTGACAACGCCCGCCGTCATCGAACCGTTCACGTTCAACGCCGTTCGACCCATGTCGATCAGCGGCTCCACCGAAATCAGCAACGCCACCAGTTCCACCGGCAAGCCCATGGCTGGCAGCACGATCAGCGCGGCAAAGGTGGCACCGCCGCCCACGCCGGCAACCCCTGCCGAACTCAGCGTGACGATGGCCACCAGGGTGGCGATCCACAGTGGGTCGAAGGTGTCGATGCCCACCGCTGGCGCGACCATCACCGCCAGCATGGCAGGATAGAGCCCGGCACAGCCGTTCTGGCCAATGGTGGTGCCGAACGATGCGCTGAAGCTGGCGATCGATTGCGGCACGCCCAGACGGCGGGTTTGTGCTTCGATGTTCAGCGGAATGCTGGCGGCGCTGGAGCGGCTGGTGAAGGCGAAGGTCAGCACCGGCCACACCTTGCGGAAGAAGCGCAGCGGGCTCACGCCGGTGGCGGCGAGGATGATGCCGTGCACCACGAACATCAACCCCAGGCCCAGGTACGACACCACCACGAAGCTGCCCAGCTTGAGGATGTCCTCTGTGTTGGAACTGGCCACTACTTTGGTCATCAACGCCAGCACGCCATAGGGGGTCAGCTTCATCACGACCCGCACCAGGCGCATTACCCAGGCCTGCAGGGTGTCGATGGCCGACAGGGCGCGCTCGCCCTTCTCGGCGTCGTCCTTGATCAACTGGAGCGCGGCCAGGCCGAGGAACACGGCAAAGATCACCACGCTGATGATCGAGGTCGGCTTGGCCCGCGCCAGGTCGCCTACCGGGTTGCTGGGGATGAACGACAGCAGCAGTTGCGGGATGTTGAGGTCGGCAACCTTGCCCGCGTAGTCACTGTGGATAACCTGCATGCGTGCGCTTTCCTGGGCGCCGGCCACCAGGCCCTCGGCGCTGAGGCCGAACAGGTTGGTCAACACAATGCCGATCAGGGCGGCAATGGCCGTGGTCAGCAGCAGGGTGCCGATGCTCAGCACGCTGATGCGGCCCAGCGAAGAGGCAGTGTGCAAACGTGCCACGGCACTGAGGATCGAGGCGAAGATCAGCGGCATGACGATCATCTGCAGCAGGCCGACATAGCCGTTGCCGACCAGATCGAGCCAGGCGATGGTTGCCTTGAGCACGGGGTGGCCAGCGCCATAGATCGTGTGCAGCACAAGGCCGAAGACCACGCCCAGCACCAGGCCAAGCAGTACCTTCTTGGCCAGGCTCCAGTCGGTGCGGCGGGTTTGTGCCAGGCCCAGCAAAAGGGCCAGGAACGCCAGCAGGTTGAGTGACAGCGGCAGGTTCATTGAAGCTCCAGCAGAAAAAAGCAGAAGTGGCATCGCCTCTGTGAGCGATTGCGAACGGAAATGCTAACAGCCTGAAAACAAACGAATTTATACCCAAATGGAATTTGCATAGTCGTTTATGGAATAACGGGATGTCGCAGATTGCAATGAACAAGGCGTTTGCGGCTGCCTGGAGGTCGTTATCGGGGGCTTGCAGTGGGGAATGTTGCACTAGCGTTTCTGGGTCATTTCAGGAGATTCGTACATGAAAGTCGCTGTGAAAGCCGCCGCCATTGGCCTGTCCCTGCTGTTCAGTATCGAAACCTTCGCCACGGAGCTCAAACACTGGCCCGCCGACGCGGCCAAACAGCTCGACAGTATGATCGCCGCCAATGCCAACAAGGGTAACTACGCGGTATTCGACATGGACAACACCAGTTACCGCTATGACCTGGAAGAAGCCTTGCTTCCGTTCATGGAAAACAAGGGCCTGCTAAGCCGCGACAAGCTCGACCCTTCGTTGAAGCTGATGCCGTTCAAGGACACTGCCGAGCACAAGGAAAGCCTGTTCAGTTACTACTACCGGCTGTGTGAAATCGATGACATGGTCTGCTACCCGTGGGTAGCCCAGGTGTTCTCCGGCTTTACCTTGCAGGAGCTGAAGGTGCAGGTGGATGAGCTGATGGCTTCGACCAAGCCGATCCCCAGCACCTATTACGAAGGCGACCAGGTCAAGGCCATCGAGGTTCAGCCGCCCAAGGTCTTCAAGGGCCAGGCCGAGCTGTACAACAAGCTGATGGAGAACGGCATCGAGGTCTATGTGATTTCGGCGGCCTCCGAGGAGCTGGTGCGCATGGTCGCCTCGGACCCCAAGTATGGTTACAACGTGAAGCCCCAGAACGTGATTGGCGTGAGCCTGCTGCTCAAGGACCGCGCCAGCGGCCAGCTGACCACTGCGCGTAAGCAGATCAGCGCCGGGCACTACGATGCCAAGGCTAACGAGGGCCTGGAGCTGACCCCTTACCTGTGGACCCCGGCCACCTGGATGGCGGGCAAGCAGGCGGCGATCCTTACCTACATCGATGAGTGGAAGAAACCGGTGCTGGTGGGCGGCGACACGCCGACCAGCGATGGCTACATGCAGTTCCACGGGGTGGATGTAGGCAAAGGTGGTATCCACCTGTGGATAAACCGCAAGGCCAAGTACATGGACCAGCTCAACGGGATGATTGCCAAAAATGCAGCGGCGCAGGCCAAGGAAGGGTTGCCGGTGACGGCAGACAAGAACTGGGTGATCGTCACGCCGGAGCAGATCCAGTAACGGGAATATCAACCATCGCGGCCCACAATGAGGGTCTGGGCCGCTTTCTGGTCAATGTTCTGTGCCAACAGGGTCGCTTGTTCAATGGCATTTTCACGAATCCTGGCGCCCTCAGGGCCGAGGGTCTGTTCGACCACTACACTGTGCGCCTGGTTAATCCCAACGAAGCGAAACCATGTGTCGATGAAGGTTTTTTCCAGGCCAAAAAACTGGTCGGGTGTCTGTGAGGTGGGCCCGTACCCCAAACCACGGGTGTAGATGGCAACCGCTCGACGCCCGCCAAGCATGCCGTTCAACCCGTGTTCATCGAAGGTGAACAGCACGTCTTTGTGTGAAATTGCGTCGATCAGGTGCTTGAGCTTGTACGGAATGCCGAAATTCCACAACGGTACGCTGAACACCAAGGTATCCGCCCGGTGGAACCGTTGAGCGAGGGTCTTGATCCGATCCCATGCAGCGGCCTGTGCGGTTGACAGCGGGGCATCGCCAAGCCCTGCGTATTTCGCCGCGAGCAAGGCGCCATCTACTTCAGGCAGGTCGCATTCCCAAGGATTCAGGTGGTCGATTTCCACCGCTTTGCGCTCGGCCAATGCCGCCAGGAATGCGTCGGTAATCTGAGCGGAAACGGACCGCTCTCCTCTGGGTGAGGCGCAGACATACAAGATACGTTCAACCACGGGGCTTCTCCCAGGTAGTGTTGATGAGCCTTGCCTGACGCTTCACCGCCCAGGCGTTCGGCGCACAGTCTGATTCAGGGCGATTCATTATAGAAATGACGTATGCTCGCGAGATTGAGTGAGATAGGTGATGAATCTGTGTTCGATACTGTGCTTTTGCGGAGCTTGATTGCCGTTGCCGACACCGGTGGTTTCACCCGCGCTGCGCACAGGCTGCACCTTACGCAGTCGGCGATCAGCGCTCATATTCGGCGGCTTGAACGCGAAGCTGGACAAAAATTGCTGGAGCGTACGACCCGCTCGGTCAGCCTGACACCTGCAGGCGCTCGGTTGGCAGGCTATGCCCGCACCATCCTGGCGTTGCACGATGATGCCCGCGCAAGCCTTGGAGCAGGGCGGCGGGTGTCAGGCACGGTGTACGTGGGGTTGAGCGAGGAAATGGTGAAAGCCCCGATCATCGACTGCATGCGTCGTTTTTCGGTGGCACATCCCGATGCAGAGGTGTCCCTGACCGTCGGCCTGACTGGGGAGTTGCTCTCGCTCGTCCACTCGGGTGGGCTGGATATCGTATTGGGCAGCCGCTGCAGCGATGAAGAACGGGGCGAGGTGCTTTGGTCCGAGCCATTGGTGTGGGCGAGAGGGCCGATTGCGCTGGGCAGCGATGAGGTCACCACGCCTGTGCCCTTGGCGGTATTTTCTGATCAATGCCCTTATCGGGCCGCAGCTATCGAGGCCTTGGTACGCGCCGGGCGGCAATGGCGCATCGTTTGCCAGAGCCCGAGTGTCGGCGGGCTGATGACCGCCGTAAGTGGCGGGCTTGGGGTAACGCCTGTCACACGATCGTCTGCTCTGGCTGCCGGCCTGGTGGAAGTGTCGACGTTGCCAACCTTGCCTCAAGCGCAGTTCGTGCTGACGTCGGCGGCGACACCGAAGCGCTCGGCTGCCCTGCTGCTGGCGCAATTACGCCAATGTGTCGCGAAGGGAGAGCTTTGATCCGGCCTTTATCCACAGGCAAAAAAAACCGGCGTACGAGACGCCGGTTGTGCAAATGCCAGAAAAGCCCTTACAGCCCTTCGAGCATTGCCTTGTTACGCACTGCGCCTTTGTCGGCACTGGTGGCCAGCAGGGCATAGGCCTTGAGCGCGGTGGTCACCTTGCGTGGACGGACCTCGGCTGGCTTCCAGCCCTTCTTGTCCTGTTCGACACGGCGTTCCGCCAGCTCTTCATCGCTGACCAGCAGGTTGATCGAACGGTTAGGGATGTCGATCAGTACCTTGTCGCCGTCGCGCACCAGGCCGATGGCGCCGCCCGCCGCGGCCTCTGGCGAGGCGTGGCCGATCGACAGGCCCGAGGTACCGCCCGAGAAGCGACCGTCGGTGAGCAGGGCGCAGGCCTTGCCCAGGCCTTTGGACTTGAGGTACGAGGTCGGGTAGAGCATTTCTTGCATGCCCGGGCCGCCTTTCGGGCCTTCGTAGCGGATGATGACGATGTCGCCGGCTTTCACCTCGTCGGCGAGGATGCCGCGCACGGCGCTGTCCTGGCTTTCGAAGATCTTCGCGGTGCCCTCGAACACGTGGATCGATTCGTCCACACCGGCCGTTTTGACCACGCAGCCATCCAGTGCGATGTTGCCGTACAGCACGGCCAGGCCGCCCTCTTGCGAGTAGGCGTGTTCGAAGCTGCGGATGCAGCCGTTTTCACGGTCGTCGTCGAGGGTTTCCCAACGGGTCGACTGGCTGAATGCGGTCTGGGTCGGGATACCGGCCGGGCCGGCCTTGAAGAAGGTGTGCACCGCTTCGTCATCGGTCTGGGTGATGTCCCATTTGGCGATGGCTTCTTCCATGCTGCGGCTGTGCACGGTCGGCAGGTCGGTGTGCAGCAGGCCACCACGGGCCAGCGAACCGAGGATGCTGAAGATGCCGCCGGCGCGGTGGACGTCTTCCATGTGGTACTTCTGGATGTTTGGCGCCACTTTGCACAGCTGCGGCACTTTGCGTGACAGGCGGTCGATGTCGCGCAGGTCGAACGCCACTTCACCTTCCTGTGCTGCGGCCAGCAGGTGCAGGATGGTGTTGGTCGAGCCGCCCATGGCGATGTCCAGCATCATGGCGTTTTCGAACGCTTTGAAGTTGGCGATGCTGCGTGGCAGGACCGACTCGTCATTCTCGCCGTAGTAGCGCTTGCACAGCTCGACGATGGTGCGGCCGGCCGTGAGGAACAGCTGCTCGCGGTCGGAGTGGGTGGCCAGGGTCGAACCGTTGCCCGGCAGGGCCAGGCCCAGGGCTTCGGTCAGGCAGTTCATCGAGTTGGCGGTGAACATGCCGGAGCACGAACCGCAGGTCGGGCAGGCGCTGCGCTCGTATTCGGCGACTTTTTCGTCGGAGGCCGTGGAGTCGGCCGCGATGACCATGGCATCGACCAGGTCCAGGCCGTGGCTGGCCAGCTTGGTCTTGCCGGCTTCCATCGGGCCGCCGGAAACGAAGATCACCGGGATGTTCAGGCGCAGGGCGGCCATCAGCATGCCGGGGGTGATCTTGTCGCAGTTGGAGATGCAGACGATGGCGTCAGCGCAGTGCGCATTGACCATGTACTCCACCGCGTCGGCAATGATTTCGCGGCTTGGCAGCGAGTACAGCATGCCGTCGTGGCCCATGGCGATGCCGTCATCGACCGCGATGGTGTTGAATTCCTTGGCCACGCCACCGGCGCGTTCGATTTCGCGAGCCACCAGCTGGCCCAGGTCCTTCAGGTGCACATGGCCCGGTACGAACTGGGTGAACGAGTTGGCGATGGCGATGATCGGTTTCTTGAAGTCTTCGTCCTTCATCCCGGTGGCGCGCCAAAGGGCACGGGCGCCGGCCATGTTGCGGCCTTGGGTGGAAGTCTTGGAACGATAATCAGGCATGAAACACTCCTGGCGGCTTAATCAGGTCACAAATAGGGGAGTGAGCTTCTCTTGTCCTTTGCGCCGCAGGCCGGTTGCCACTGGCACGGATGGGGCCAAGACCGCGCGGGATCGCCGCGTGCTTGACCAGAGCTCATAAACCCGCCGGGGATGACTGGCGATGAATAGGCCGATTCTACACCGCTGGCGCGGTGAGGGAATGCAGATGTGGATGGTTGGCGGGGGGATTGCGGCAGGAAAGGGCCGCTGGGCGGCCCTTTTTGGCAGATATCAGCTGTTTGGCAGTAACCGGCAGGTGATGCTTTTGATGTAGCGGGTTTCGGCGATGGCCGGGTGTACCGGGTGATCCGGGCCCTGACCGCCTCGCTCGAGCAGCTGCATGTTGCGGTCCAGGTGGCGGGCGCTGGTCAGCAGGATGTTGTTCAGGTCGTCCTCGGGCAGGTGCATCGAGCACGAGGCGCTGACGAGGATGCCGTCTTTGTTCAACATGCGCATGGCCTGTTCGTTCAGGCGGCGGTAGGCCGCTTCGCCGTTTTTCAGGTCTTTTTTGCGCTTGATGAAGGCAGGTGGGTCGGCAATGATCACGTCGAAGCGTTCTTCGGCCGCCTTGAGTTCGCGCAGGGCTTCGAACACGTCGCCTTCGATGCAGGTCAGCTTCTCGCTGATGCCGTTCAGTGCAGCGTTACGCTCCACGCCGTCCAGGGCAAAGCCCGAGGCATCGACACAGAACACTTCGCTGGCGCCGAAGGCACCGGCCTGTACGCCCCAGCCACCGATATAGCTGAACAGGTCGAGTACACGCTTGCCCTTCACGTACGGTGCCAGGCGGGCGCGGTTCATGCGGTGGTCGTAGAACCAGCCCGTCTTCTGGCCTTCGCGCACCGGGGCTTCGAACTTGACGCCGTTCTCTTCCAGCGGCACCCAGTCCGGTACTTCGCCGTAGACGGTCTCGACATAGCGCTGCAGGCCTTCGGCGTCGCGCGCGGCCGAATCGTTCTTGAACAGGATGCCGCTGGGCTTGAGCACCTGCACCAGTGCGGCGATCACGTCATCCTTGTGCGCTTCCATGGTGGCCGAGGCCAACTGCACCACGAGGATATCGAAGAAACGGTCGACCACCAGGCCTGGGAGCAGGTCGGAGTCACCGTAGACCAGACGGTAGCACGGCTGGTCGAACAGGCGCTCGCGCAGCGACAGGGCGACGTTCAGGCGGTGTACCAGCAGCGACTTGTCCAGCGGCAGCTTGATGTCGCGTGACAGCAGGCGGGCGCAGATCAGGTTGTTCGGGCTCAGTGCGACGATGCCCAGCGGCTTGCCGTTGGCTGCCTCGAGAATGGCCTGCTGACCCGCCTGGAAGCCTTGCAAAGGGGTCGCGCTGACATCGACTTCGTTGCTGTAGACCCACAGGTGGCCGGCGCGCAGGCGGCGGTCGGCATTGGCTTTGAGGCGAAGGCTGGGCAGGGACATGACGTCGCTCCGGGAAAAAGAGCGGGATTATAGCGTGTCTGCAGTGCTTTAGCTTTTACAGGTGTGGTGCCCGGGGGCGCTTAGAGGGTTAAAATCCCCCGTCCTAAACGAGTGTGTACGTATGTCCCAAGAACTCAGCGCCGAACAGATCCAGCAAGCCTTGCAAGGCATCACCATCCCGCCTCAACCGCAGATCATGGTCGATCTGCAGTTCGAGCAGTACATGCCTGACCCGGACCTGGAAACCATCGCCAAGCTGATTTCCCAGGACCCGGGCCTCTCTGGCGCCTTGCTCAAGCTGGTCAACTCTCCGCACTTCGGGTTGTCCAACAAGATCGGTTCGATCCAGCGTGCGGTAAACCTGCTGGGGAGCCGTTCGATCATCAACCTGATCAACGCCCAGTCGATCAAGGGCGAGATGAGTGACGAGACCATCGTTACCCTCAACCGCTTCTGGGATACCGCCCAGGACGTCGCGATGACCTGCCTGACGCTGGCCAAGCGTACCGGCATACAGGCGGCGGACGAGGCCTATACCCTTGGCCTCTTCCATGACTGTGGCGTGCCGTTGATGCTCAAGCGCTTCCCCAATTACATGGACGTGCTGGAAGAGGCATACGCCAAGGCCGACGAAGAAACACGCGTGGTCGATACCGAAAACCGCACGTTCAACACCAACCATTCAGTGGTTGGCTACTTCACAGCCAAATCCTGGCGCTTGCCCGAGCACCTCAGTGCGGCCATCGCCAACCACCACAATGCCTTGGCCGTGTTCCGCGACGATACCTCGCGCAATACCCAGAGCCAGCTGAAAAACCTGCTGGCGGTGCTGAAGATGGCTGAGCATATCTGCGCGTCCTACCGGGTGCTGGGCAACCAGGCGGTGGACCACGAATGGAATGTGGTCGGCCCTTTGGTGCTCGATTACATTGGTTTGTCGGAATACGATTTCGAAAACCTCAAGCAGAACATTCGCGAGTTGGGCGGACACTGACACATGCCGGAATTGCCAGAAGTAGAAACCACCCGGCGCGGTATTGCGCCACACCTGGAAGGCCAGCGCGTCAGCCGTGTGGTGGTACGCGACCGGCGTCTGCGCTGGCCGATTCCGGAAGACCTCGATGTGCGCCTGTCAGGGCAGCGCATCGTCAGCGTGGAGCGACGTGCCAAGTACCTGTTGATCAATGCCGAAGTGGGTACGCTGATCAGCCACTTGGGCATGTCGGGCAACCTGCGGCTGGTCGAGCTGGGCTTGCCGGCGGCCAAGCATGAGCATGTCGACATCGAGCTGGAGTCCGGGCTGATGCTGCGCTACACCGACCCACGCCGCTTTGGTGCCATGCTGTGGAGCCTGGACCCTCTGAACCATGAGCTACTGCTGCGCCTGGGGCCTGAGCCGCTGACCGACCTGTTCGATGGTGAACGGCTGTTCCAGCTGTCCCGCGGGCGGTCGATGGCGGTCAAGCCGTTCATCATGGACAACGCGGTGGTGGTAGGGGTGGGCAACATCTACGCCACCGAGGCGTTGTTTGCCGCCGGTATCGACCCACGCCGGGAGGCGGGCGGGATTTCCCGGGCGCGCTACCTGAAGCTGGCGACCGAGATCAAACGGGTGCTGGCGGCGGCCATCGAGCAGGGCGGTACCACCCTGCGCGACTTTATCGGTGGCGACGGGCAGCCGGGGTACTTCCAGCAGGAACTGTTTGTGTACGGGCGTGGCGGGCAGCCGTGCAAGGTATGCGGCACTGAGTTGCGCGAAGTGAAGCTGGGGCAGAGGGCGAGCGTGTACTGCCCGCGCTGCCAACGATAAAACGTTCGCTGCAAACCTGTTGAAGCAAAACCTGAACGTTGGCGCGGTAACTGGACTGCCCCCAAGAAGTTGGACACTAATCCAACCCTTGGGGGATCTATGGGTAAGTACACCGAGCAATTCAAGCTCACAGCGATCACAGCCTACCTGGATGGCAGCAACGGTTTCCGAAAGGTGGCTCAACACTTAGGTATCGATTTCAGCCTGCTTCGACGCTGGGTGGCCAGTTATCAGGCCAATAATGGCATTGGTCCAGGCTCGCATGGGCGGCGCTATACCAGTGATTTCAAACAGCAGGTGCTTAGCTATATGCACGAGCATCGGCTTTCGCTGCGCCAGACCGCTGCACACTTTGGTCTTGGGCAGTCCTCTCAGATAGGCATTTGGCAGCGGCAGTACTACAGTGGCAGTCCTGCACCCTCTACTGCCATCAAGCCAAGAAAGCCAATCGACGTGTCGAAGAAGATCAAGCCTGCCAAACCCACCGATACCAATGATGATCAGAAGTCTCGAGATCAGCTGATGGCTGAACTTGAGTACCTGCGCATGGAGAATGCTGTCCTAAAGGAGCTCAAGGCTCTGCGCGAGGAAAAGGAACGAACACGCGGGAAAAAGTCCTGATCGTTTCCAAACTCAAGCGCAGATTTCCTTTGCCTGACCTCCTTCAACTGGTCGAGCTGGCGCGCAGCACCTTCTACTACCAGCTCAAAGCTCAGCAGAAGCCAGATCGGCATGCTGAGCTCAAGGCATTGGTGCATCGCGTCTACCACGAGCAGAAAGGGCTTTATGGTTATCGCCGTATCGCACTCGTAATCAGGAAGGAAAAGCGGGTGAACAAGAAGGTCATTGAACGGCTGATGGCTGAGCAGGGATTGAAATCAGTAGTGCGCCCCAAGAAATATCGCTCCTATCGAGGTACCGTCGGTAAAGTGGCAGCGAATGTACTGGAGCGAAATTTTATCGCTCAACGCCCAAACCAGAAGTGGGTGACTGACGTAACCGAGTTCAAAGTAGCTCAACAGAAGCTCTATCTGTCGCCCGTGATGGATTTGTACAACGGCGAAATCGTGGCCTACGAAATGGCCAGTCGCCCGTGCTATAGCCTGGTTGGGAACATGCTTGGCAAAGCGCTCGATTGCCTGGGAGAGAAACCGAAGCTCGTGCTGCATTCGGATCAGGGATGGCATTACCAGCAGGCGCAATACCGCCGTAAGCTAAGCGAATGCGGGGTAAAGCAGAGCATGTCTCGAAAAGGCAATTGCCTGGACAACGCGGCCATGGAAAGCTTCTTCGGCACGCTCAAGTCTGAGTTTTTCTACCTGAAGCGTTTCGAGAGCATTGATGAGCTGAGAGCGGGTCTGGATGAGTACATTCACTACTACAACCATGATCGCATCAAGCTGAGGCTCAATGGCCTGAGCCCTGTGGAGTACAGGGCTCAGGCTGCAGCTTAAAACTGTCCAACTTTTGGGGGGCAGTCCATAACTGTGGGAGCGGGCAAGCCTGCGAAGCAGGCGACGCGATGAATGGCACCGGCTACGCCGGTGTTCGCGGCATGCCCGCTCCCACAGGGACCGTGCAGCGAAGGGCAGTGATCAGCCCTTGCCAGTGATCCGGCGATACTTGGCCATCAGCTGTTCTTCGGTTTCCGGGTGCGCTTCATCCAGCGGGATGCAGTCGACCGGGCAGACCTGCTGGCACTGCGGCTCGTCGTAATGGCCTACGCACTGGGTGCACAGGTTAGGGTCGATCACGTAGATCTCTTCGCCTTGGGAGATAGCCTCGTTCGGGCACTCGGGTTCGCAGACGTCGCAATTGATGCAATCGTCGGTGATGATCAGGGACATGGGGACTCCGGCCGGGGCTCACAGCCCGGGCATGTTCAACGCAATGGGCACAATTGTGCCGCATTCGCGCCCGCAGTGCACGCGGGCGCGACAATCAGGCGTCAGGCTTACTTCTTGAAGCGTTCAGTCAGTGCGTCGGCCACCACCGGGTGGACGAACTTGCTGATATCACCGCCCAGCGCAGCAATCTCCCGGACCAGGGTCGAGGAAATGAACGAATAGCGCTCCGACGGCGTCAGGAACAGGCTCTCGACATCGGGTGCCAGTTGCCGGTTCATGTTCGCCAGCTGGAACTCGTACTCGAAGTCGGACACCGCACGCAGGCCACGCAGGAAGACGTTGGCGCCCTGTTCCTTGGCGAAATGCGCCAACAGGGAAGAGAAGCCGATGACTTCGACATTGGGCAGGTGCTTGGTGACCTCACGGGCGAGCTCAACCCGTTGCTCCAGGGGGAACAAGGGGTTTTTCTTGGGGCTGGCCGCCACCGCGATGATCACGTGGTCGAATAGCCGCGAAGCGCGCTCGACCAGATCGCCATGGCCTTTGGTAATGGGGTCGAAAGTACCCGGGTACAACACTCGGTTCATCGCGTCATCCTGGCTGGAGTGCGTTGGGGAGTCGGATGGTAGCGCAGCGACGGCGCCCCGGCCAAGTCATGCGGCCGACTGATGGCACTATAGACAGGGGCCATGTTCGTTGTCATGCGCTGTGTGCCAGGCGGCTGACCAGTGCTTCGCTGAGCCTGGCGCTGATGGCATACACCGATAATTGCGGGTTGGCGCCGATGCTGGTGGGGAACAGCGAGCCGTCGTGAATCGACAGGTTTTCCAGCTGGTGATGGCGTCCCAGGCTGTCGCACACCGCCTGACGCGGATCTTCGCCGAGGGCGCAGCCGCCCATCACATGGGCACTGCCCAAGCGCGTGCGGAAGGGCTCCAGGCGCAGTTTGTCGATCATGGTCAGGGCCTGTTCCAGGCGAGAGGCGGCGCTGGCGTCGCTGTGCACTGGGGTTACCTGGGTGGCGCCAGCGGCGAACTGTATGTGCGCCATGCTGCGGTAGGCGCGCCGCAGGCCATCCCGCAGGTAGTCGGTGACCGGGTAATCGAGCACGGGTGAACCATCGCCGCGCAGTTCCACGGTCCCGCCCTGGCTTTCGGGGTGAAAACCATCGCGTAGCAGCGCCAGCATCACATGGGTATGTGGCAGCTCGGCCATGCGCTGGGCACTCTCGTGGCCGTACCCGCCCAGCAGGGTGCTGGCCAGGGCAGGATGCAGCGGCGGTACTTCCAGCTTGTAGCCAACCGGGCCGTCTACGCCGCCTTGCCACTGAAAGTGATCGCTGTAGATCGATTGCGGGGCGCCATGGTAGGGGTCGATACGCTCGCTGAAGCGTGCCGCACTGAAGTTGACCAGGTGCAGGAAGGTTCGCTTGCCCAGGCGACCATGCGGGTCGGGCGCGGCAGAGCGCAGCAGCAGGGCCGGGCTGTTGATACCGCCACCGGCCAGGAGGTAATGACGTGCCCGCACGCCGACCTGCCGGCCAGTAGGGTGTATGCCCTGGGCGTCCAGGGCCTGGCATGTCAGGCTCTGAATGCGTTCGCCGTTGTGGGTGAAGCGCTCGGCCCGCGCCAGGTACAGCAGTTCGCCGCCTTGCTCGAGGGTGGCAGGTATACGGGTCACCAGCATCGATTGTTTGGCATTCACCGGGCAGCCCATGCCGCAGTAGCCCAGGTTCCAGCAGCCGCGCACATTGCGCGGGATCACCCCCCAGCGGTAACCCAGCTGTTCGCAACCCCGGCGCAGCACCTCGTTGTTGGCATTCGGCGGCAAGGCCCAAGGGCTGATGCCCAGTTCCTGCTCCATGCGCTCGAACCAGGGGCGCAGTGCATCCTCGCCCAAACCGTTCACGCCATGGACCGAGGCCCAGTGCGCCAGGGTTTGCGGCGGGGTACGAAAGCTCGAGGTCCAGTTCACCAGCGTAGTGCCGCCCACGGCGCGGCCCTGCAGGATGGTAATGGCGCCATCCTTGCTCATGCGTCCCAGGCCTTCCTGGTACAGGCTTGCGTAGGCTTCACTCTCCAGCAGGTGGAAATCGCCACTGGTTTTCAGGGGGCCTTCTTCGATCAGCAGTACCTTGAAACCGGCAGCGCTGAGCATCTGCGCGCTGGTGGCGCCGCCGGCACCGCTGCCGATCACGGCAATGTCGGCCTCCAGAAACAGGTCGTGCTCCAGGCGCGAGGCGTCGTGGGTGATCCAGCCGCGTTCGAGGCCTTGGCGAAACGGGTCGGGGACAGGCATTGGCGATGCTCTTGTTGTTTTCAGATTTTCGGTGGGCCTGGGTAACCGCAGTCTGCCCAGGATTCAGGGCGTTCGTACCAGGCCATTTGCAGCAGTTGCAGCAACGAGGCGTGCCCCATGCGTAGCAGGTTCAGCGAGCTGTCCTGCCAACGCTGCAGGAACGCCGTGACCTGTGTGGCGCCAGCTTGGCCCCAGCTGCCCCAGACGCCGGTCAGCGGGCCGCGAGTCAGCGGCAGGCTGAGCACGTCGAATAATTGCCGGGTGAGCTTGAGCATTTCCGGCGACAACGCCGCCAGCTTGTTGTCGAGGCTGCGCAACACCGGCGCCTCGGTGGCCTGTGTACCGGCCAGGACCACCGGGATCAGCGCACGCAGCAGTGGCAGGTCGTCGTCACGGAGTACCTGATAGCCGGTCGCGGCGGTTTGCACGCTGCACCCCACCAGGCTGGCACCCGCCAGAAAAGCACTGGCGCCGAGGCTGAAACGCAGCAGGTCGCGGCGGTGCATGGTGCGATCCTCAGCGGATGAACAGTTTGTAGACCAGGCGCTGCAAGGCTTTGCCATAAGGCGGGTAGATCAGCCGTGCGGCGTTGAAGCGTTGTTTGGCAAGTACCGCCTTGGCCTTGCTGAAGGTGAGGAAGCCGTCATGACCATGGTAGTGGCCCATGCCTGAAGGGCCGATGCCGCCGAAGGGCAGATCGTCCTGGGCAACATGCAGCAAGGTGTCGTTCAGGCACACACCGCCGGAGTGGGTGTGACGCAGCACATGCTCCTGGGTGCGGCGGTCATAGCCAAAGAAGTACAGCGCCAGTGGGCGTGGGCGCTGGTTGATGTAGGCCAAGGCCTGGTCGAGGCCGTCATAAGGCACTAACGGCAATAGCGGGCCGAAGATTTCGTCTTGCATCACCTGCATGCTGTCGTTCACGTCCAGCAGCAAGTGTGGTGGCAGGCGCCGGCCCTGAGGGGCTTCGCCTGGGTACAAGTCGAGTACTTGCGCGCCTTTGGCGCGGGCATCGTCCAGCAGGTGCTGCAAACGCTGCAACTGGCGCGGGTTGATGATGGCGGTGTAGTCGGGGTTGTCGGCAATACGCGGGTACAGGCGGTGCACGGCGCGCTGGTAGGCGTCGCTGAAGGCGGGCAGCCGTTCGCGCGGCACCAGTACGTAGTCGGGGGCGACACAGGTTTGGCCGGCGTTGAGGGTCTTGCCGAAGGCGATGCGCTCGGCGGCGCTGTCCAGCGGCACATCCTCAGAAACAATAGCGGGGGATTTGCCACCCAGCTCCAGGGTGACCGGGGTCAGGTTGTGTGCGGCAGCCTGCATCACCTGGCGGCCCACACTGGTGGCACCGGTGAACAGCAGGTGATCGAACGGCAGGCGGGCGAAGGCCTGGCCCACCTCGACCTCACCGAGCACAACGCTGACCAGGTCTGTGGGGAACACACGCTCGAGCAGTTGCTGTAGGGCCAGGCCAGTCGCGGGCGTGGCCTCGCTAAGCTTGAGCATGACCCGGTTGCCGGCGGCCAGGGCGCAGGTCAACGGGCCGATGGCGAGGAACAGCGGGTAGTTCCACGGCACCATGATGCCGACCACGCCCAAGGGTTGATAGCGCACCTGTGCGCTGGCCGGCTGGAACGCCAGGCCGACGCGGCGTCGGCGGGTGCGCATCCAGCTTTGCAAGTGCTTTTCGGCGTGGCGCAGGCCCTGTACCGACGGTAGCAGTTCGGCCAGCAAGGTCTCATCGGCGCTGCGCCCGGCAAAATCCTGGCTGATGGCTTCGATCAGTTCTGCCTGGCTGCTCAGCAAGGCTTCACGCAGGCTTTTCAGCCACTGGCGTCGCTGCGCCGCTGGTGGCAGCGGGTTACCGGCAAAGGCCTGGCGCTGGGCCGCGAACGTCGTTGCGAGGTCGAGGTCGAATTGCAGAGGGGGCAAGGCACTGGGCGAGTTCATGGTGGTGTCGAGTCCGGGCCGGGGTTGCCTAGAGCCTATACTCTAATTTGTACCATGGTGCGAATTTTTCCATGCCGCTCAACGGTGCATTCCATCTGTAATACGCCGTAAGATAAACCTTTGATGAAAGCCCGCAGACTGGGAGCTGAGCATGGCCCCGCGCATGAAGACCCGAGAGCGCATCGTGCAGAACAGCCTGGAGCTGTTCAACCAGCAGGGCGAACGCAGCGTCAGTACCAACCACATTGCCGCGCACATGGAAATCTCGCCCGGCAACCTGTATTACCACTTCCCCAACAAGCAGGCGATCATTGCCCTGTTGTTCAGCCAGTACGAAGCGCTGGTGGACAGCTTTCTGCGCCCGCCGCAGGGCCGCGCGGCAACCGTGGAAGACAAGCGCTTCTACCTCAAGGCCTTGCTGGCGGCGATGTGGAACTACCGCTTCCTGCACCGTGACCTGGAGCATCTGCTGGACAGCGACGCCGAACTGGCCGCCCGTTACCGGCGTTTTTCCGAACGCTGCCTGCGCCAGGGCCAGGCGATCTACCGCGGCTTTGTCGAGGCAGGGATCCTGGCCATGGTGCCGGCGCAGATCGAATCGCTGACCATCAATGCCTGGATCGTGCTGACATCATGGGTACGTTTTCTCAGCACCACGCGTGAACATTCCGCGCACTTGGGTGAAGAAGCCTTCAAGCGCGGCGTCTATCAGGTGTTGGTGCTGGAGCTCGGTTTCGTCACCGACAATGCCCGTCCTGCCGTGGACGCGCTGTGTCAGGAATTCCATGTACCGTTCAACCAGGCCCTGGAGCATTAGCCCAGGGCCCTAGTGCCATCGATCAGGAGATTGTCATGCCCCTTGCGCAATTGATCACCCCGCAGCAGTTGGCCGAGCGTCTGGGCTCGCCCAAGTTGGTGATCCTCGACTGCCGCTTTGCCCTCGAGGATGTGGACTATGGCCAGCGCAGCTATGCCCAGGGGCATATTGAGGGGGCGCATTTTGCCGACCTGGACCGGGATCTCAGCGGGCCGGTGAGCAAGGGGCGCACCGGGCGCCACCCGTTGCCCGATGCCCAGCGGCTGGTCGAGCGCCTGCGAGAGTGGGGGCTGAACAACGACAGCGAGGTGGTGCTGTACGACGACGGCCCCGGCGCCTTTGCCGCTCGCGCCTGGTGGCTGCTGGTCTGGCTGGGCAAGCGCAGCGGTGTGGCGATTCTGGACGGTGGCCTGAAGGCCTGGCACGCGGCGCACCTGCCGTTGAGCCTGGACCCGCCGCCCAAACGTGAGGGCACTTTCAGTGGTGAACCTGACGCGAAGCTGCTGATCGATGCCGACCATCTGGGCAAGCGCCTTGGTAGTGCAGACCTGACCTTGATCGATGCGCGTGCCTTGCCGCGTTTTCGCGGTGAAGTGGAGCCGATCGACCCGGTGGCAGGGCATATTCCCGGGGCCCAGTGCGCGGCGTTTACCGACAACCTGGGGGCTGACGGGCGTTTTTTGCCGGCGGATCAGCTAAAGCAGCGTTTTGCCGAAAAGCTGGGTGGACGGACGCCGGAGCAGTTGGTGTCTTATTGCGGGTCTGGGGTAACCGCTTGCCATAACCTGTTTGCAATGGCCCTGGCGGGGTATCCGCTGGGCAAGCTGTATGCGGGGTCGTGGAGCGAGTGGATCAACAACCCGCAGCATGCTGTGGCCACCGGCGAGTAAGCAGATCGGGTTAAATCTCTGTGGGATCGTGCAGCCTTTACGCATTCGAGCGCTAGCTGCCGTCCACCAGCCACTGCGGAATCCGTCGTTCCAGGTAGTACCCCGGATTTCGCAGGCTGCCATCGACAAAGCCCACATGCCCACCGCGGTCATGCAGTTCGAAGCGGGTTTGTGGTGACAGTTCACGGGCCGTCGGCAGGCTGTGGCTGGACACGAAGGGGTCATCGCTGGAATGGATGATCAGCGTTGGCGTGCGGTTCTGGCCAAGGAAGAAGTGGCTGGATGAGCGACGATAGTAGTCGTGCGCATCGCGAAAGCCATTGAGCGGTGCAGTGACTTTACCGTCGAAGTCCCAGAATGTGCGCAAGTTGGTGAGTTGGCCCAGGCGCTCCAGTGTCGCCAGCTGTTCATGCTGGCCCTGGTCGTGGAAGTGCCGCTGCTTGAGCTGAACATACGCCAGCATCTCGCGCATGAAATGCGCCTGATACACCTTGGAGAACCCTTGGCCGATACGGTCGGCACAGTGGTCCAGGCGAAAGGGCACCGAAACTGCAGCCGCTGCCTCCAGTTGGCTGGCGACGCCGCTCTCACCCAAGTACTTCAACAATACATTGCCACCCAGCGAATAACCCACTGCATACAGCGGCGCCAGCGGGCGCTGGGCGCGAAGATGGCTGACAATTTCCGCCAGGTCTTCGCTGGCGCCGGAATGGTAGCTGCGCGGCAACAGGTTGGGCTCGCCTGAACAACCCCGCCAGTTCACTGCCACGCTGGCCCAGCCGCGACCTTGCAGCGCTTGCTGCAAGCCTTTCACGTAGGGCGAGTGAGACGAGCCGGTCAGCCCATGCAGCACCAGTACCAGTGGCGCATGGGGTTGGTGCGGGCCATGCCAGTCCAGGTCGATGAAGTCGCCGTCAGCCAGCCACAGTCGTTCGCGGTCACGCTGCAGCTCAGGCAGCTTGCGCCAGAGTGGCCCCCACAAGGTCTGCAGGTGGGGATTGGACAGGCCGATGGCCGGACGGAATGTGGCGTTGGGGCTGGGCATGCTGGGTGGCTCATGATGTGCCTTGCTAGCTTGCCACGAAACAGCGCCACAGTACCTGCGCCATTGGTGGGAGTGAAGGTGCAGCTCCAAGCATGGCACAGGTGGGGTGTGGCAACCCATTACACCCCACCCGGCGGGTAATCAGCCCCGCTGCCAGAGTGCGTAGTGCACCTGGCCGGTCTTCTTCTCGCGGTGCAGGCGCCAGTTGCCTGGCAGTTGCAAGGTCGAGGGTGCCGCTTCGCTTTCGGTGTAGACCCAAGCCTGCTCGCTCAGCCACTGATGCTGCTCCAGCATGTTGCAGGTGTTGGCCAGCAGGTCCTGGTGGAACGGCGGGTCGAGGAACACGACATCGAACTGCTGCTTGGCCGGGCCTTGCAGGTAGCGCAGGGCGTCGGTTTGCAGAATTTGCCCGCGGGGACAGCGCAGGATTTCGAGGTTGTTCTTCAGGTTGGCGATGGCCGCAGGGTTGCTGTCCAGCGCCACGGCATCCTCGGCCCCACGGGACAGGGCTTCGAGCACCAAGGCACCGCTGCCGGTGAAGGCGTCCAACACGCGGGCGCCCTCGATGTAGGGTGCCAGCCAGTTGAATACGGTTTCCCGTACGCGGTCAGGCGTTGGCCGCAGGCCTTCGCCTTCCGGCACCGCCAGGCGGCGGCTGCGCCACTCGCCGGCGATGATGCGCAGGTGGCCCTGGCCCTTGCTTTGGCCCGCTTGCGGGCGGGCGGGAGGGGTGGATCTTGGCATTAGTGCTCCGGTACCCCGAGCGGTTGCTCGGAGGGCTTGTCAGTGGGTGCTGGCAGCGGTTTTTGTGGCACTTTCGGGCCAACGGTGACGATCACCAGTTTATCGGCTGACAGGTGTTTGTTCATGGCTGCCTTGACCTGTTCGACGGTAAGGGCCTGGGACTGTTGCATGAAGTCCTCTAGCCAGGTCAGTGGCAAGTTGTAGAAGCCGATCGCGCCCAATTGGCCGACGATGCTGGCATTGCTGGCATTGGACAGCGGGAAGCTGCCGGCCAGCTCGCGCTTGGCATCGTCCAGTTCCTGTTGGGTAGGGCCCGTCTTCAGGTAGTCGGCGAGAATGCCTTGCACCAGCTTGAGCGTACCTTCGCTGAGCTCGGCTCGGGTTTGCAGGTTGATCATGAACGGGCCGCGTACCTGCATCGGGCTGAATACCGAGTAAACGCCGTAGGTCAGGCCACGCTTCTCTCGCACCTCGCTCATCAGCCGGGTACCGAAGGCGCCACCCCCAAGGATCTGGTTGCCCAGCGACAGGGCAGGCCAGTCCGAGTCCTGGCGGTCGATCCCCAGTTCGGCCAGCATCAGGTGGGTCTGCTTGGACGGGAAGTCGATGTGGGTCATTCCGGCCTTGGCGTCTGTGGGTTGGGCCGGTGCGGCCAGCGCAGGGCCCTTGGGCAGGCCAGCCGACACCTGGGCGGCGATGGCTTCGGCCTCTGCACGGCTGAGGTCGCCGACCAGGGCGATTACCGCATTGCCGCCGGTATAGGCCTTGGCGTGGAACGCGCGCAGCTGGGCAAGGCTTATGCCCGTGATGCTCTCTGCGGTGCCGTCGCTTGGGTGGGCGTAGGGGTGGTCGCCATAGAGCTTGCCGAAAAGGGCCTTGCCGGCGATCTTGCCGGGGTTTTGCTTCTCATATTCGAAGCCAGCCAGCATCTGGTTCTTGATGCGCTTGAGGGCATCCTCGGGGAATGTTGGCTTGCCCGCCACCTCTGTAAACAGTTTGAGGGCCGGTTCGCGCTTGTCCTTGGTACTGAGGCTGCGCAGCGATGCGACGGCCATGTCGCGGTAGGAACCGTTGCCAAAGTCTGCGCCCAGGCCTTCGAAGCCCTCGGCGATGGCGGTGACGTCCTTGCCGGCCACGCCCTCGTTGAGCATGGCGTTGGTCAGAGCGGCCAGGCCTGGCGTGCCGCCGTCCTGGCTGCTGCCGGCAGCGAAGGTGACGCGCAGGTCGAACATGGGCAGTTCGCGGGCCTCGACGAACAGCACCCGGGCACCTTCGGCGGTGTTCCAGTGCTGGATGTTCAGCTGACGCCGACTGGGTGCCTTGCCATTCAGTTCGGCCAGCGACTGCAAGGTGTTGGCCGGGCGGGCTGCGCTGCTGTCGGCCTTGGCAGCGTTATCGGCCATGGCCGGAGCGGCCAGCACTGCCGCCAGCGCCATGGCACGAATGCCCGTGGCCAGCAGGGTTGGGCGTGGTGCGCGGCGATCACTCATGGGCGGACTCCTCGGGCAGTACATGGGCAACGCTCAGGCGTTCGCGGGTGAAGTAGGTGCGCGCGGCGTTCTGGATGTCCTGCGGGGTGACGCGCTTGAGCTCGTCCAGTTCGCTGTCGATCAGCTTCCAGGACAGGCCGACGGTTTCCAGCTGGCCGATGGTGGTGGCCTGGCTGCTGATGGAGTCGCGGTCGTAGACCAGGCCGGCGATGACCTGGGCGCGTACGCGTTCCAGCTCTTCGGCGCTGGGCGGCGTGCTCTTGAGTTCTTCAAGCAGCTGCCAGATGCCTTTCTCGACGTCGGCGAGGGTTTTCTGCTTCTGCACATTCGGCGTCGCCGAGATCAGGAACAGGCTGTCGCCGCGGGTGAAGGCGTTGTAGCTGGACGACGCGCCGGCCACCAGTTCCTGGCCACGCTCCAGGCGGGCCGGCATGCGGGCGCTGTAGCCGCCGTCGAGCAGTGCCGAGATCAGACGCAGGGCATGTACCGTCCGAGGGTCCTTGGCGGTGGGCAGACCGGGCACGTTGAAGCCGTAGATCAGGCTTGGCAGCTGGGTTCGCACGTGCAGGGTCAACTGGCGCCAACCAGGTTCGGCCAGCTCCAGAGGCAGCTTGGCTGGCGGTACGGCGCGTTTGGGAATATTGCCGAAATACTTCTGCGCCAGGCCTTTGACCTCGGCGGCGGTGACATCACCGACCACCACCAGGGTGGCGTTGTTGGGGGCGTACCAGGACTCGTACCAGTGGCGCAGTTCCTCAACTTTCATGCGCTCCAGGTCGGCCATCCAGCCAATGGTCGGCGTGTGGTAGCCGCTGGCCGGGTAGGCCATGGCGCGGAACAGCTCGAATGCCTTGGCATTGGGCTGGTCGTCGGTGCGCAGGCGGCGTTCTTCCTTGATGACCTCGATTTCGCGGCTGAACTCGTCGGCAGGCAGGCGCAGGCTGGCAAGGCGGTCCGCCTCCAGTTCCAGGGCTACTGGCAGGCGGTCGCGGGCCAGCACTTGGTAATAGGCGGTGTAGTCGTCGCTGGTGAAGGCGTTTTCATCGGCGCCGAGGTCACGCAGAATGCGCGAGGCCTCGCCGGGGCCGACCTTGGCGCTGCCCTTGAACATCATGTGTTCCAGCGCATGGGACAAGCCGGTCTGGCCCGGGGTCTCGTAGCTGGAGCCGACCTTGTACCAAATCTGCGAGACCACCACCGGGGCGCGATGGTCTTCGCGGACCACGACCTTCAGGCCATTGTCGAGGATGAATTCGTGGGTGGGTTGCACATCGGCGGCAAAGGCCGCGAGCGGCAGGCAGAGCGTGCCGAGCAACAGGCCAGCGGCGCGGCGGGCTAGAGCGTTCATACGGTGTTTAACCTGTTCGGCGGCCCGCTGGGTTTAGCGTCGGCGGGCCAGGAGGTGCTAGGATACTGATCCGGTTGCCTGGCGACCATGCCTGTCGCCGTTCTGGCCCACAGGACACTAAGTCAAAACGTTGCGCATGAACCAGCCGGCTTCAAGATAGTCTGTTCTGCGTAGAGAGAATTCCCGATTGGCCATAGCTGGCCTATCGCTACCCTGAGATAGCCGTCTTCCATGTTTGGTTCCAACGACGACAAAAAAGCGCCGGCCGAGGCTGGTGAGAAGAAAGGCCTGTTCAGCTGGTTTCGCAAGAAGCCGCAGCCACCTGCGGGAGCGGGCGTGCCCGCGCATGAGCCCCCCGTTGTCGAGCAGTCTGCAGCCGCTCCGGTCGAGGGATCTGCCGCCGAAGCGCCACAGGCCCCCGAACCCGTTCAGGCCCCTGCTGCCCCACAGCTGGCTGAGCCGCAGCCGGTCGCCGCACCGGCCCGGCCCCCGGTAGTCGAGGCCCCCGTCCCTGAACCGGTTGCGTCGCAGCCGTTGCAGGCGCCTGAGCCAGAGCCGGTCGCATCCCAGCCGCTGGTGGCACCTGCACCGCAGCCGGTTGCGTCCATGCCCTTGCAGGCGGCCCCTGTCGAGTCTGCCCCTGTCGAGGCCGCAGCGCCGGTCAGCAACCTGGTGCTACCGGTTGCCGAAGAGCCCGTGGCCCTGGTGCCGGACCTGGAGCCGAAGGCACCGCCCGCAATCCCGGAACGCGCGGCACCCGCCCCTGTTGCTGCACCCGTCGAACAGGCCAAGCCCGGCTTCTTCGCGCGCCTCAAGCAAGGCCTGTCCAAGACCAGTGCCAGCATCGGCGAGGGCATGGCCAGCCTGTTCCTCGGCAAGAAGGTCATCGACGACGACCTGCTCGACGAAATCGAGACGCGCCTGCTGACTGCCGACGTGGGTGTGGAGGCTACCTCGGCCATTGTCCAGAACCTGACCCAGAAGGTCGCGCGCAAGCAGTTGGCCGATGCCGATGCCCTGTACAAATCGTTGCAGGAAGAACTGGCTGCGCTGCTGCGCCCGGTCGAGCAGCCGTTGAACGTACAGGCCCAGAACAAACCCTATGTGATTCTTGTGGTTGGCGTGAACGGCGCCGGCAAGACCACCACCATTGGCAAGCTGGCGAAAAAGCTGCAACTGGAAGGCAAGAAGGTCATGCTGGCTGCCGGTGATACCTTCCGCGCCGCCGCGGTCGAGCAGTTGCAGGTGTGGGGTGAGCGTAACCAGATTCCGGTGATCGCCCAGCACACGGGTGCCGACTCTGCTTCGGTCATCTTCGATGCCGTGCAGGCCGCCAAGGCCCGTGGCGTCGACGTGCTGATCGCCGACACTGCCGGCCGCCTGCACACCAAAGACAACCTGATGGAAGAGCTGAAGAAGGTCCGCCGGGTCATCGGCAAGCTCGACGTTGAGGCGCCGCACGAGGTGCTGCTGGTGCTTGACGCCGGCACCGGCCAGAACGCCATCAGTCAGGCCAAGTACTTCAACCAGAGCGTCGAGCTGACCGGCCTGGCCCTGACCAAGCTGGACGGCACGGCCAAGGGCGGGGTGATCTTCGCCCTGGCCAAGCAGTTCAACATCCCGATCCGTTTCATCGGCGTCGGTGAAGGCATCGACGACCTGCGTACCTTCGAAGCCGAGCCGTTCGTCAAGGCTCTGTTCGCCGAGCGAGATTGACCATGATCCGATTCGAGCAGGTTGCCAAGCGCTATCCCAACGGTCATGTGGGGTTGCATGAGCTGAGTTTCCGGGCGCGCCGGGGCGAATTCCTGTTCGTCACCGGCCACTCGGGCGCAGGCAAGAGCACCCTGCTGCGCCTGTTGCTGGCCATGGAGCGCCCGACCAGCGGCAAGCTGATGCTGGCAGGGCAGGACCTGGGCCAGATCAGCAATGCGCAAATCCCGTTCCTGCGCCGGCAAATCGGCGTGGTGTTCCAGAACCACCAGTTGTTGTTCGACCGCACCGTGTTCAACAACATTGCCTTGCCGTTGCAGATTCTCGGCCTGTCCAAGGTCGAGATCGCCAAGCGCGTGGACTCGGCGCTGGAGCGCGTGTCGCTGTCCGACAAGGGCGAGCTGTTCCCGGCCGACCTTTCCACCGGGCAGCAACAGCGGGTGGGTATCGCCCGCGCCATCGTTCACCAGCCGGCTCTGCTGCTGGCCGACGAACCCACCGGTAACCTCGACCCGCGCCTGGCTGCAGAGATCATGGGCGTGTTCGAGGACATCAACCGCCTGGGCACGACGGTATTGATCGCCAGCCACGACCTGGCACTGATCGCGCGCATGCGCCACCGCATGCTGACCTTGCAACGCGGCCGCTTGATCGGCGATGGGGAGGCCGGGCAATGAACACTACACGCACGCCGAAGGTTTCCGAGCGGGTCGCACCGAAACCGGCCGATCCGCAACCTGCGAAGAAAAAGCGCGGTGAAGACGATGATGGCCCGGACTTCCGCACCCTGCTGCATGCCTGGCTGGAAAGCCACCGTGCCAGCTTGGCCGACAGCCTGCGCCGCCTGGGCAAGCAGCCGATCGGCAGCTTCTTCACTTGCCTGGTCATGGCAGTGGCGCTGAGCATGCCGATGGGCCTGTCCTTGTTGCTGAAGAACGTCGAGCAGCTGGGCGGTTCGTGGCAGCGCGCTGCGCAGATTTCGCTGTACCTCAAGCTTGATGCCGGCAGCCGCGATGGCGAAGCGCTGCGCGACGAGATCAAGGGCATGCCTGGCGTGGCGGACGCCCAGTATGTCAGCCGCGAGCAGGCCCTGGAGGAGTTCCAGCAGCAGTCCGGCCTGGGCGAGGCCTTGCGCGAACTGCCAGACAACCCACTGCCGGGTGTGGTGGTGGTAACCCCGACCGAGGTCGACAAGCCGGCCCTGGACGCCTTGCGTCAGCGCCTGGCGGAGCTGCCGCGGGTGGACGTGGCGCAACTGGACCTGGTCTGGGTCGAGCGCCTGGCAGCCATCCTCAAGCTGGGTGATCGCTTCGTCTTCGGCCTGGCCGTGATGCTGATTTCTGCCCTGCTGTTAGTAATCGGTAACACAATTCGTCTACACATTGAAAACCGTCGTATCGAGATCGAAGTGATCAAGCTGGTCGGCGGCACTGACGCCTACGTGCGCCGGCCGTTCCTGTACATGGGCGCCCTGTATGGCCTGGGCGCAGGCCTGCTGGCGTGGGGTATCCTGGCGTTTGGCCTGAACTGGCTGAACGAGGCGGTGGTAGGGCTTTCCGGGCTGTATGGCAGTGACTTCGCCCTGGGCGGCGTTCCGGCTTCCGATGGTCTGTCGCTCTTGATCGGAGCAGTGTTGTTGGGGTATATCGGTGCATGGATTGCAGTCGCCCGCCACTTGAACGAGCTGGCGCCGCGATAGTGTTTACGTGCCAGCATTGACATTTTCTTCACTGCGGAACTTGTACCGTCGTTCCAGGTCAATGTTGGCAGCGCCCACAAGGTGCGAGTTTTGTAAGTCGGAGGTTCTTGAATGACCACATCGTTGCAACCTGCCTATGCCCTGGTACCCGGTGCAAACCTGGAAGCCTATGTGCACACGGTCAACAGCATCCCGCTGCTGACGGTCGAGCAGGAGCGTGATCTGGGCGAGCGTCTCTATTATGAGCAGGATGTCGAGGCCGCTCGTCAGATGGTGATGGCCCACCTGCGTTTCGTCGTACATATCGCCCGTAGTTACGCCGGCTACGGGTTGGCCCAGGCTGACCTGATCCAGGAAGGCAATGTCGGCCTGATGAAAGCCGTCAAGCGCTTCAACCCTGAAATGGGCGTGCGCCTGGTGTCGTTCGCTGTGCACTGGATCAAGGCAGAGATCCACGAGTTCATTCTGCGCAACTGGCGCATCGTCAAAGTGGCTACCACCAAGGCTCAGCGCAAGCTGTTCTTCAACCTGCGTAGCCAGAAGAAGCGCCTGGCGTGGCTGAACAACGACGAAGTGCATCGCGTGGCGGAAAGCCTTGGCGTCGAGCCGCGCGAAGTGCGCGAGATGGAAAGCCGCCTCAGCGGCCAGGACATGGCCTTCGATCCGGCAGCGGAAGCTGACGACGACAGCGCCTTCCAGTCGCCTGCGCATTACCTGGAAGACCACCGTTACGATCCGGCGGTGCAGTTGGAGGATGCCGACTGGAGTGACAATTCCACCAGCAACCTGCACGAAGCGCTGCAAGGTCTGGACGAGCGTAGCCGCGACATTCTCTATCAGCGTTGGCTGGCGGAAGAGAAGGCCACGCTGCATGAACTGGCAGACAAGTACAGCGTATCGGCTGAGCGTATTCGCCAGCTGGAGAAGAATGCGATGAACAAGGTCAAGGCACTGATCGCTGCCTGATCGAGTCTGGGTTGTAAAGAAAAGCCGCTGGCCCTATCGGGTGAGCGGCTTTTTTGTTTGTGCTGGCTTTGCCGGCCTCTTCGCGGGTAAACCCGCTCCTACAGGGGATGCGGTTGCCTGTAGGCGCGGGTCTGCCCGCGAGGAGGCCGGGGATGCGGTTGCCCGTAGGCGCGGGTTTGCCCGCGAGGAGGCCGGGGATGCGGTTGCCCGTAGGCGCGGGTTTGCCCGCGAGGAGGCCGGGCACGCGGTTGCCCGTAGGAGCGGGTTTACCCGCGAAAGGGCCGGGCCTGCATTCAAAGCTTTCTGGATGAGTCCAGCTGCATCAGGTAGCTGGGCCCGCCCAGCTGGCTCATCTGCCGGCGAATCCAGCCGGCCCGGCTGGCCACGTAGGCACTCGGCCGGCTGGCACTCCATTTGATGGGGCTAGGCAGCACCGCAGCCAGCTGCGCCGCCTGCTGGCGGCTGAGCCGGCTGGCGTCGACACCAAAGTGATAACGCGCCGCCGCCTGGGCACCAAACACGCCCTTGCCCCACTCGGCGCTGTTCAAATAGACCTCGAGAATCCGCTCCTTCGACCAGAACAGCTCAATCAGTGCGGTGAACCAGGCCTCCAGCCCCTTGCGAAACCAGCTGCGGCCTGACCACAGAAACAGGTTTTTGGCCACTTGTTGGGTCAGGGTGCTGGCGCCGCGAATGTTGCCACCGCGCTCGTTGTGGGCCAACGCCGCCTGAATGGCCGGGAGGTCGAAGCCCCAGTGGTTGGCGAACTTCTGGTCCTCGCCAGCAATGACTGCAACCTTGAGCTCATCGGAGATGTTCTCCCATGGCTCCCAGTCGCGCTGCAGGTCGATCGGTTCACCATTCACCCAAGACTGTACCTTGCGCTCGACCATCAGCGCCGTGCCGGGCGGTGGTACCCAGCGGAACACCAGCACCAGCACGATGCTGCCGGCAACGAACCAGAGCAGGGCGCGGGAGAGGCGACGGATAAGCGTTGACAGCATGTCGATGGCTTGGCCCTAAGGGTGGAAGGGGCCATTATACAGACCCGATACAAGGAGTCGTCCCATGCTTCGCAGCTTCCTGATGCTTGCCGCCTTTTTTGGCTTTACCGGTGTCGCCCTGGGCGCCTTCGCCGCTCATGGCCTGAAAAACCGGCTGACGGCTGACTACCTGGCAATCTTCCATACCGGCGTGACTTACCAACTGGTCCATGCCTTGGCGATCTTCGGCGTTGCGGTGCTCTCGGCGCACCTGCCCGGGCGCCTGGTCGGGTGGGCTGGCGGCCTGTTTGCGTTGGGCATCGTGCTGTTCTCCGGCAGCCTGTACCTGCTGACCCTCAGTGGCCTTGGCAAGCTTGGCATCATCACCCCGATTGGTGGCTTGTGCTTCCTTGTCGGCTGGCTGTGCCTGGGCCTGGCAGCCTGGCGGCTGGGCTGACCGAGTGGTCCACAATCACGACTAATGGCGCGCACCGCCCTTGGGTTGCAGGGCGGTTCGGCGCTAGAATGCTGGCCCCAAAGAACAATGGTGGCCGTGCGCATGCGCATTAAATTGAACGGTGAACCTTACGAACTGCCTGCCGGCGAAAGCGTTGCAGCCCTGCTGGCGCGCCTGGAACTGACCGGGCGCCGTGTTGCAGTGGAACTGAACCTGGATATCGTGCCGCGTAGCCAGCACGACAGCACGCTGCTGAATGACGGCGACCAGGTCGAAGTGGTCCACGCCATCGGTGGCGGCTGACAGCAGCCCGGCGGTTCACAAGCAAGCCCTGCAACCTTTTCCCGAGGAACAACGATGAGCAACGTTCGTAGCGACAAGCCCTTCACCCTGGCCGGGCGTACTTTCCAGTCGCGCCTGCTGGTCGGTACCGGCAAGTACCGTGACATGGAAGAAACCCGCCTGGCCACCGAGGCCTCGGGTGCCGAAATCGTCACTGTCGCTGTGCGCCGCACCAACCTTGGCCAGAACGCGGGCGAGCCGAACCTGCTCGATGTACTGTCGCCCGACAAGTACACCATCCTGCCGAACACTGCAGGCTGCTTTGACGCGGTGGAAGCGGTACGCACTTGCCGTCTGGCCCGCGAACTGCTCGATGGGCGCAAATCGCACGAGTCCCGGACGCTGGTGAAGCTGGAAGTGCTGGCCGACCAGAAAACCCTGTTCCCCAACGTGATCGAAACCCTCAAGGCCGCCGAAGTGCTGGTCAAGGAAGGTTTCGATGTCATGGTCTACACCAGCGACGACCCGATCATCGCCCGTCAGCTGGCCGAAGTCGGCTGTATTGCGGTCATGCCGTTGGCTGGCCTGATTGGCACCGGCCTGGGTATCTGCAACCCCTACAACCTGCAGATCATCCTGGAAGAATCCAAGGTGCCGGTGCTGGTCGATGCTGGCGTGGGTACCGCATCCGACGCCACCATCGCCATGGAAATGGGCTGTGAGGCAGTGCTGATGAACTCGGCCATCGCCCACGCCCAGCAGCCGGTGTTGATGGCTGAGGCCATGAAACACGCCATTGTCGCGGGTCGCATGGCCTACCTGGCCGGCCGTATGCCGAAGAAACTCTATGCCAGCGCCTCTTCGCCGCTGGATGGTCTGATCAAGTAAGAGCAACTGATGACTGAATCGCACGATACGCCGATCACCCCCGACGGCGAAGCCCGCCCACACCGCCGCATCAAGAGCTTCGTGATGCGTGCCGGGCGCATGACCGAAGGCCAGCAACGCGGCCTGGACCAAGGCGGCCCGCTGTACATCCTGCCACTGGCTGACAGCCCGGTGGACTACGACCAGGTGTTCGGCCGTTCGGCCCCGCGCACCTTGGAGATCGGCTTCGGCATGGGCCATTCCCTGCTGGAAATGGCCGCTGCCGCACCTGAGCAGGATTTCATCGGTGTGGAAGTGCACCGCCCGGGTGTTGGCGCGCTGCTCAATGGCGTGCTGACCCAGGGGCTGAAAAACCTGCGGGTGTATGACTGCGATGCTATCGAAGTGCTGAACCGCTGCGTGGCGGATAACAGCCTTGATCGCCTGATGCTGTTCTTCCCAGACCCATGGCACAAGGCGCGTCACCACAAGCGCCGCATCGTCCAGCTGGAGTTCGCCGAGCTGGTACGTCGCAAGCTCAAGCCTGGTGGTGTGTTCCACATGGCCACCGATTGGGAGCCGTATGCCGAGTACATGCTGGAAGTGATGAGCGCAGCTCCTGGCTATCGCAACCGTGCGGCAGACGGCACCTATGTGCCGCGCCCCGAAGAGCGCCCGATCACCAAGTTCGAACGCCGCGGTGAGCGGCTGGGGCACGGGGTGTGGGACTTGAAGTTCGAGAAGGTCGATTGAGCGGCTGATACGGGCTTCTCGATGTGCCGATGCCTGCAGGAATGCAGGCGAAAAAACCGCCTTGAGAAGGGCGGTTTTTTCTTTGTAGGAGCGGGTTCACCCGCGAATACGGTAGTGGCGGCAACGGTGAACGGCGGGTGGAGATTGGCCAGCACGGCTGGCCCTTTCGCGGGTGAACCCGCTCCTACAAGGGCCCGGGGCCATTGGCTCAGCCTCGGCGATCCGCCACCACGCCAATCAATACCAGCACCACCAGCAACACAGGCGCCAACGCATAGTTGTTGAACTGGCTGAGCCCCTTCACCACCCACGGTGTGGCATAGATCAGCGCAGCACCGCTGCCGATCATGACCATCAGCGCCATGAACGGCACGCGCAGGGCGCCCGCGAGGCCGCCCAGGCGCTGCTCGGCCCAGGCTTTGACATCGGTGCCGAACAGCACCAGCAGGCAGCCTACCAAGGCCAGTGAAATCTCCGACAGGTTGCTGCGGCTCCAGCGGGAAACCGTCGCGAGCAGATCAAGTACCAGATCCATGGGTCATCCTTAGGTCAAGAAATACTGCAGCAGGTCATTGAGGAACAACTGGCCCCTCGGCGTGGCTACCAGTCGATCCGGTTCGACCTGCAAAAGGCCCTTTTGTTCGGCGGCGCGGCGTGCTTCCTGCAGCTGTGACAGTGGCAAGCCGGTGCGTTGGGTGAACAGTTCGGCTTCCACGCCATCGGTCAGGCGCAGGGCGTTCATCAGGAACTCGAACGGCAGTTCATCGACTGGCAGCAGCTTCTCGCCGGCCTTGAACGGCTTGGCCAGGTTCAGGTAATCCTTGGGCAGGCGGGTCTTCCAGGTACGCAGGATGCGCCCGTCGGCAAAGGTGAGCTTGCCGTGAGCGCCAGCGCCAATGCCGATGAAGTCACCGAAGCGCCAGTAGTTGAGGTTGTGGCGGGCGGCGCGGCCTGCCTGGGCGTAGGCCGATACCTCGTACTGGCGGTAGCCGTGCTCGGCCATCAGCGCTTGGCCGGCTTCCTGAATATCCCAGAGGATATCGTCTTCGGGCAGCTCTGGCGGCTGGTTCCAGAACACCGTGTTCGGCTCCACGGTCAGCTGATACCACGACAGGTGTGTCGGCCCCAGATCGATGGCCTGGCGCAGGTCACCCAGCGCGTCGTCCAGCGACTGGTCGGGCAGGCCGTGCATCAGGTCCATGTTGAAATTGTCGAAACCGGCCGCGCGCGCCATGTCGGCGGCCCGCACCGCTTCGTCGCCATTGTGGATGCGCCCCAGTGCCTCCAGCTTGGCTGGCTGGAAGCTCTGCACGCCGATCGAAAGACGGTTGATACCGGTCTGCCGGTAGGCCTTGAACTTGTCCTGCTCGAAGGTGCCCGGGTTGGCTTCGAGGGTGATCTCGATGTCTGGCGCGAACGGAATACGTTGCTCTATGCCACGCAGTAGCCGGCCAAGGGCGTTGGCACTGAACAGGCTTGGCGTACCGCCACCGAAGAAGATCGAGCTGATCGGGCGACCTTGTACGGCAGCCAGTTCCTGGTCGAGGTCGTCGAGCAGGGCTGTGACGTAGGCATCTTCCGGTAGTTCAGGCCCGGCTGCGTGGGAGTTGAAGTCGCAATAAGGGCATTTGCGTACGCACCACGGAATGTGGATGTACAGCGCCAGCGGCGGCAGGCTGCTAAAGCCTGCCGCGCCGGGGGGCGACAGCATTTCGATCATGCCAGGCCCAGACGTTTGCGCAGCAGGGCCATGGCACGGGCGCGGTGGCTGAGCTGGTTCTTGTCTGCTGGGGCTAGATCGGCGCTGGAGCAGTTGCGCTCCGGTACCCAGAACAGCGGGTCGTAGCCAAAGCCCTGCTCGCCGCTGGCCTCGAACAGGATGCGCCCGTGCCACAGGCCTTCGCACAGGATCGGCAATGGGTCGTCGGCGTGGCGCACCAGCGCCAGAACGCAGACGAACTGTGCACTGCGCTCAGCTTCAGGCACGTCTTTCAAGGCTTCGAGCAGCTTGGCATTGTTTGCCGCGTCACCTTTGCCATCGGCATAGCGCGCCGAGTAGATGCCCGGCGCGCCGCCGAGGAAGTCCACTGCCAGGCCAGAGTCATCGGCCAGGGCCGGCAGGCCGGAAATGCGGGCGGCGTTGCGCGCCTTGAGGATGGCGTTCTCGACGAACGACAGGCCGGTTTCTTCCGGCTCCACTTGGCTGAACTCACCAATCGAGTGCAGCTGCACGGAATGGCCGAGCATGGCCTGGAGTTCCTTCAGTTTGCCGGCATTGTGGCTGGCCAATACGAGTTGCTGGAAATTCATCATTCGCCTGGGAACACTTCCTGGTTGAAGCTGAGAGAGTTGCTGATGCCGCCGGTTTCGATGTTCAAGTCGAAGGTGACGGTTTCTGGCTGGTCGATCTTGAACTGGGCGATGTAATACACCGCGCCCTGTTCGGTAATCTGCTTGAACGACAGCGGGCTGCTGCGCCCGGTCAGGTCCTTGACCGTGCCGCTGATCACCGCTGTTGCAGGTTTGCTGGCCTTGAGGACGGTAATGTTGAGCACGCCCTGGTTCTTGCTGCGCACCAGGCCGGTGGCCGCGGCCACCTCGGGTGTGAGCATGCTCGAGGTGAATGCGCTGTAGTGCACCGTCACGTCGCCAAATACCTCCTTGCGCTCGGGGCGTGCGGCATCGGCAGCCAATACTGGCAGGGCCAGGCACAGGCTGATCAGGAACAGGGCTAGGCGACGCATGGTGCGATTCCTCCGGTGGGCGTCAGACCGCGAGCTGATGCTCTTGCAGGCCCGGACTGCTGACGCGGTAGATGCCGATCTCACCTAGAAGATTAGGCCATAGCCGGCCACCCCACCCGTTGCGGTGCAAGTGGTCGACCGCCAGGCGGTCGAGTACCTTGGCTCGGCGTTCGTGCACAAGTTCTTCGAAGTCGGCGAAGGTGCAGAAGTGGATGTTCGGCGTGTTGTACCAGGTATACGGCATGAAGTCCGATACCGGCATGCGGCCTTTGGTCGCCAGGTACCAGCGGCAGCGCCAGTGGCCGAAGTTCGGGAAGGTGATGATGCACTGACGGCCCACTCGCAGCATTTCGTCGAGGATGCGGTCGGGGTATTCCACGGCCTGCAGGGCTTGGGTCATGATCACCACGTCGAAGCTGTTGCTGGCGAAGTTGCCCAGGCCTTTGTCCAGGTCTTGTTCGATGACGTTGACGCCTTTGGCCACGCAGGCGGCGATATTGTCGGCGTCGATTTCCAGGCCGTAGCCGGTGACCTGTTTGCGGTCACGCAGCGAGGCCAGCAGTTCGCCGCTACCGCAGCCCAGGTCGAGTACCCGGCTGCCGGCGGGGATCCAGTCGTGGATGATTTCCAGATCGGCTCTCATGCTGTCCTCAGATGGCAATGCGGTTCATGTAGTTCGAGAAACCCTGCATGTAGCGAGGTGTGGGGATCAGGAAGGCATCGTGCCCGTAGGGCGAATCGATCTCCAGGTAGCAGACGTTCTTGCGCGCGGCCATCAGCGCGTCGACGATCTCGCGCGAACGGGCCGGAGAAAAGCGCCAGTCGGTGGTGAACGACATGATGCAGTAGTCTGCCTTGACGTGGGCCAGGGTGGCGGCCAGATCACCACCGTGCGTGGCGGCCGGGTCGAAATAGTCCAGTGCCTTGGTCATCAGCAGGTAGGTGTTGGCGTCGAAACGGCCGGAAAACTCCTCGCCCTGATAGCGCAGATAGCTTTCGACCTGGAACTCGACGCTGTGGAAGTCGTAGTTGAGCTTGTCGCTTTTCAGCTCTCGGCCGAATTTTTCACCCATCGAATCATCGGACAGATAGGTAATGTGGCCGACCATGCGTGCCAGCATCAGGCCGCGCTTGGGGATCACGCCCTGGTCCTGGAACGAGCCTCCATGGAACTCGGGGTCGGTAAGAATGGCCTGACGCGCCACCTCGTTGAAGGCGATGTTCTGCGCCGACAGCTTGGGTGCCGAGGCAATGTCGACGCAGTGGCGTACGCGCTCGGGGTAGGTCATCGTCCATTGCAGCGCCTGCATGCCCCCCAGGCTACCGCCGACGATAGCTGCCCACTGCTGGATGCCCAGGCGGTCGGCCAGCCGTGCCTGGCTGTGCACCCAGTCTTCCACGGTCAATACCGGGAACTCGGCGCCATATGGCTTGCCGGTGGCCGGGTTGACACTGCTGGGGCCGGTGCTGCCGTTGCAGCCGCCGAGGTTGTTCAGGCTGACCACGAAGAAGCGGTTGGTATCGATCGGTTTTCCGGGGCCGATGCAGCTGTCCCACCAGCCCGGCTTGCGGTCGGTGGCGGCATGGTAGCCAGCGGCATGGTGGTGGCCGGACAGGGCATGGCAGATCAGCACGGCGTTGCTCGCGCTGGCGTTCAGGGTGCCATAGGTCTCGTAGACCAGTTCGTAACTGGCCAGTGAACGGCCACAGGCCAGTGCCAGCGGTTCATCGAACCGGGCGGTTTGCGGTACTACCAGACCGACGGAATCTTCGGGAAAGACAGTTGACATCGACCCTGCTCACGCTTGACGGAGGCGTAAGTCTAAAGAGCGCTACCCCCAGCGGCAAGCAAAGGCTTGCGACTGGGGGCACGCTGGCTCTGGCGAGCCTCAGATCATTCGCCACAGCTCTTGAGGCATGCCCGCGTAGGCGGCCAGCGGAGGCATGACAAACGACTGGATCACCTGGATCGCCAGGAAGGCGAAGATCGGCGAGATGTCCATGCCGCCCAGGTTTGGCACCAGGCGGCGGAACGGCGCCAGCACGGGCTCGCTGATCTGGTAGGCCAGTTCGGCCGCCGGGTTGTGGCTGTTGGGGGCAACCCAGGAAACGATCACCATGACGATCATCGCCACCCAGAAAATCTTCAGGAACAGCGAGGTGATGCCGATGATCGCCCACATCAGCAGGTGCAGGACGTCGCCGAAGGTACCGTAGGTGACCATCAGCACAAAGCCCATCAGCAAGGCCTGGATGACCACCGCCAGCAGTAGCGACGAGGTATCCAGCCCGCCAACGCTAGGGATGATCCGGCGGATCGGCTTGAGCAGCGGTTGGGTGGCACGAACGGCGAACTGGCACAGCGGGTTGTAGAAGTTGGCCTTGACCAGTTGCAGCACGAAGCGCAGCAGGACGATGACCAGGTAAAGGCTGACCAGGGTTTGCACCACGAAAATCGCGGCGCCTGACAGTGCATTCATCTAAAGCTCCTTATTTGCCCAGTTGTTCGGCCAGCTCGGCGGAGCGCGTGGCTGCAGCCTGCAGCGCCTGCTCGACGATGGCTTCGAAGCCGCTGGCCTGGAACGACTTGATCGCCGCTTCCGTGGTGCCGGCGGGCGAAGTGACGCGGCGGCGCAGTTCAGCGGCATCGACATCGCTTGCAACTGCCATGCGCGCGGCGCCCAGGGCCGTCTGCAAGGTCAGTTGGGAGGCCGTTTCGCGTGGCAGGCCGAGTTTTTCGCCTGCCGCGGTCATGGCCTCGATCAGCAGGAAGAAGTACGCCGGGCCACTGCCGGACACAGCTGTCACGGCGTCCAGTTGCTGTTCCTGCTCCAGCCACAGGGCGGTGCCCACGGCCGACAGCAGTTGTTCGGCCTGCTGACGCTGTTCGCCGGACACTTCAGCGGTGGCGTACAGGCCGCTCACGCCTTGGCGCAGCAATGCCGGGGTGTTGGGCATGCAGCGCACCACCGGGCGAGCGCCCACCCAGCTTTGCAGGCTGGCGCACGTGATGCCGGCGGCGATTGAAACGATCAGCTGGCCATCCTGCAGGTTGGGTTGCAGTGCCTGACATACGGTTTTCATGACTTGTGGCTTGACCGCCAGCACGATGACGTCAGCGCCATCGATGGCCTGGGCGTTGTCCTCGAAGGCTTCAATGCCGTGCTCGGCCTGGATGCGACTGCGGGTCTCGGCGCCCGGGTCGCTGGCGCGGATCTGCGAGGCGTCCAGGCCCTGGGCACGCAGACCACCGATCAGGCTGGCGGCCATGTTGCCGGCGCCGATAAAGGCAATACGTGTCTTGCTCATGTCAGGTCCTTGTGGAAAAGAGTGAGTGAAGCATGGAATCAGGTGTTGCCGTAGTCGCGGGCGCCGAACAGGGCCGTGCCAATTCGTACCCACGTCGCGCCCTGGGCGATAGCCGCTTCCAGGTCGTGGCTCATGCCCATGGACAGGGTGTCCAGGCCAAACCCCAGGCCTTCCTGCAACTTGCGCAGGCTGGCGAAGGCGGCCTCCTGGGTGGCGCGGTCTTCGGTGGGTTCCGGGATTGCCATCAGCCCGCGCAGGCGCAGGTTGGGCAGTGCGGCTACGGCTTTGGCCAACGCGGGTAGGTCGGCCGGGGTGCAGCCGGATTTACTGTCTTCGCCGCTGACGTTTACCTGCAGGCAGATGTTCAGCGGCGCCAACCCGGCAGGGCGCTGTTCCGACAGGCGTTGGGCAATTTTCAGGCGGTCCACGGAATGCACCCAGTCGAAATGCTCGGCGATGGCTTTGGTCTTGTTCGACTGAATGGGGCCGATGAAGTGCCAGATCAAGGGCAAGTCGCTGAGGGCCTGCTGCTTTGTCAGTGCTTCCTGTAGGTAATTCTCCCCGAAGTCGCGCACACCGGCGGCATGGATCTCGCGGATAGCGCTGGCGGGCTTGGTCTTGCTCACGGCCAGCAACTGGACGCTGGCCGGATCACGCCCGACTGCCTGGGCAGCACTGGCGATACGGGCGGAAATCGCGGAAAGGTTGTCTGCTAGGGTGGACATGGATCGATGCCGGCAGCTGTAGGGTCTGCGGCATTCTACCTGCTTGAAGGCCTTTGGGGAGTCTCATGGATGTGACCGACCTGTTGGCCCGAGCTGTGGATGCGGGGGCTTCAGACCTGCACCTGGCGACGGGCCAGATTCCGATGCTGCGCCTGGATGGCGAGTTGCAGCGTATGGGCTTGCCGCCCTTGAGCCAGGGTGCTTTGAACGAGGGCATGGCGAGCGTGCTGGATGACGACCAGCGCCGGCAGTGGGCCCAAGGCGATGAAATGGACCTTGCGCTGGAGTTGCCGGCGCTTGGGCGCTTTCGGCTGAACCTGTTTCGCCAGTTGAATGGCCCGGCGGTTACCTTTCGGTTGATTCCGGGGCGCATTGCGACGGTGAGTGAGCTGGACCTTGCGGATGTGTTTCAAGCTGTTGCGCAATGTCGGGATGGCTTGATCCTCGTGGGCGGGCCGACCGGCAGTGGCAAGTCCAGTACCCTGGCAACGCTACTCGACCAGCTGAACCGCGAGCAAGCGCTGCACATCATCACCCTGGAAGACCCTGTCGAGGTCATCCATGCCAGCCAGCGCAGCCTGGTCAACCAACGTGAGATGGGGCGCCATAGTCGCGGCTTTGCTCAGGGGCTGCGCAGTGCGCTGCGCCAGGACCCGGACGTGATCATGATCGGCGAGTTGCGCGACCTGGAAACCATTCGTCTGGCCCTGCGCGCGGCCGAAACCGGGCACCTGGTGCTGGCAACCGTGCATGCGCGTTCGGCGACCAGCAGCATCGACAGGTTGGTGGAGGTATTTGCTGCCGAGGAAAAGCCGTTGGTGCGGGCGATGCTGGCCGAGTCGCTGCGCCTGGTGGTCGCGCAGGTGCTGGTCAGGCGCGTGGGGGGTGGGCGGGTGGCTGCGCGGGAAGTGCTGGTGGCGACGCCGGCGGTGCGTAACCTGATTCGGGAGGGGCGGTTGGCGCAGTTGTCTTCGGTGATGCAGGGCGGGGCGGCGGAGGGGATGCTGACGATGGAGGGGGCGTTGCGGAGGCTGAGGGAGCGAGGGTTGATCAAAGGCTTGTAGTACCTGCAAAGGCCCTTTGGCGGGCGCGCCCGCTCCCACAGGTGTGGCGCTGCCCGCGAGAGCGACGCGGTAGCTGTGGGAGCGGGCGTGCCCGCGAAGGGGCCGGTACCGGATAGCGCCGATCAGATTAACGCTTGGCCAGACTCAGCTGCTGCTGCTCTTTCGGCAGCACCCGTTTGGCCACCACGTAGTGCTTCTGCCAGTAAGGCTTGCTCAAGGTGTCGATACTCACCCGCTTGCCACGGCGTGGCGCGTGGATGAAGCGGTCGTTACCCAGGTAGATGGCGACGTGATTGACCCGACGGCTCTTGATGTTGAAGAAGATCAGGTCGCCAGGCTTCAGATCACCCTTGGCCACCTTCACCCCATGGCCCTGGGCCATGGCATTGGAGGTGCGCGGCAGATCGACGTCGGCGACGTCGTTGAAGGCGTATTTGACCAGCCCGCTGCAGTCAAAGCCTTTTTTCGGGCTGCTGCCGCCCCAAACATAAGGGGTACCTAGCACATTTACCGCACGGCTCAGCACATCGCTGCTTTGCTTCGGCGACATGGCGGCGACATTCGCACCGCGGTTGCTGACGGCATTGCTTGGGCGGGCGCGCAGCGCGGTCTGCTTGGCGGGTGCGTGTTTCACCGACGCGTTGGTCGTGTAGCCGGTGAAACCATTGGGAAGACGTTGCTCACGATTGGTGGCGTGGGCGGCCAGGGGCAATAATAGGCAGAGGGTCAGCCATGTCTTGATCAAAGGCGGCATAGATGAAGCTCTTATGAATAGTTATGTGTTGGGCGCGCAACTTTATAACAGCTTTTTGATCAGTTATTGATCCGTTGGTCGATTGCCTAGGCGCCGTATGTCGGGTAGCGACGAGAAAGTCACATTTTTTCTTAGAAAATTTTCGGATAACCCACGGGGGCTATGAATGAACAGTTATCAACAGGGGGTGCCCTTTCACGACACCCACAGCAAAACCATTGGCTACCTGCTGTGGATTTTCGGCTTCACCGGGTCCCATCGTTTCTATTACGGCAGGCCGATTACCGGGACCATCTGGTTCTTCACCTTCGGCTTGCTGGGCATTGGTTGGTTGATCGACCTGTTCCTGATCCCGTCCATGGACCGTGAAGCCGACCTGAGGTTTCAGTCCGGGCGTATCGACTACAACATCGCCTGGATTCTGCTGACCTTCCTGGGGGTGTTTGGCCTGCACCGGCTGTATCAGGGCAAATGGATCACCGCGATCATCTACTTCTTTACCGGCGGGTTGTTCCTGGTGGGGGTGCTATATGACTTCTGGACGTTGAACAGCCAGGTGTCCGAGAGGAATGCGGGGCGGGGCTGACGGTACCGGGGCTGTTTTAGAGCCCATTCAGGGGCAAGCCCGTCCCCCATGAAAAAGGCCTTGTCGCGCCGCCGCGGCAAGGCCTTCTTTGTTACTGGCGGGTCTGCCGCTGTTGCAGCAACAGGTTGCTGAATCCGGCCCCAGCCAGCTGCTTCTGTGCCCCGGTCAACTGCTCGCGGTTGCTGAACGGCCCGACCAGCACGCGGTACCAGGTTTCATCCTTGACCGTGCCCGACTCCACTTTCACGGACTGGCCCAGCAGGATGATCTGTGCCCGTACCTTGTCAGCATCGGCCTGCTTGCGGAACGAGCCGGCCTGAAGGAAGTACTGCGTGGTCGCCGCCGGCTTGATCACAGGCGGTGGCGGCGGCG
Organism: Pseudomonas sp. JY-Q; assembly: GCF_001655295.1. NCBI lineage: Bacteria > Pseudomonadati > Pseudomonadota > Gammaproteobacteria > Pseudomonadales > Pseudomonadaceae > Pseudomonas > Pseudomonas sp. JY-Q. The sequence continues at coordinate 334,896 of NZ_CP011525.1, forward strand.
GGGTCTGGCCGAGCAGCGCTGCCTGGGCCCTCGCCGTGTCGATTTTTGCCGCTTCTGCTGGTGTCACCGGGGTTACCGGCTGGGCCGGCACCGGTGGCGTTTTCTCCGGTACGGCTTCCGGCGGCACGATCACCTCAGACTCCGGCAGCAGGGTGTAGAAGTCGTACTTCGGCTTCACCGGCTGTTGCGGGGTAGCTTGCGCGGGCTTGCCGGCTTCGGCCGTTTTCGCCGGTTTCTCCTGCTCGGGCTTGGTGCGCTTGATGTCATCGCCACCGGGTTCGAGCTTCATCAGGAACACGATGAACGCGCCTACGGTCAGGCCGACCGCCAGCCATACCCAGCCGGGGATCGGCTGTTTGGCCGGTGCCGTCTGGCGGCTGGCGCCGCGTTTCGGGGCAGGTTTTTTCTTGGCAGCCAACTTACATGCGCTCCAGGGTTTCCAGGCCGAGCAGTTCCAGACCTTGTTTGAGGGTGCGGCCGGTCAGGGCGGCCAGGCGCAGCCGGCTCTGCTGCTGCGAAGGGGTTTCGGCAGCGAGGATCGGGCAGTTCTCGTAGAAGCTCGAGAACAGGCCGGCCAAGTCGTACAGGTAGCTGCACAATACGTGCGGCGTGCCTTTTTCGGCGACGTTGTTGAGGATTTCGCCAAACTGCGCCAGGCGCGCGGCCAAGTCCTGCTCGTGGGCTGCGTGCAGCACGATTTTGCCGTCGACTTCGTCAAAGCCTTTGCCCAGCTTGCGGAACACGCCGGCTACGCGGGTGTAAGCGTACAGCAGGTAAGGGGCGGTGTTGCCTTCGAAGTTGAGCATCAGCTCGAAGTTGAAGCTGTAGTCACTGGTGCGGTGCTTGGACAGGTCGGCGTATTTCACCGCGCCAATGCCCACCACCTCGCCGATGTGGCGCAGTTCGTCGTCGGCCAGGCTCGGGTTCTTTTCCTTGACCAGCGCGTAGGCGCGCTCCTTGGCCTCGGTGAGCAGGTCGATCAGCTTCACGGTGCCGCCGTCACGGGTCTTGAACGGGCGGCCGTCGGCGCCGTTCATGGTGCCGAAGCCCATGTGCTCCATTTGCATCGGGTGGCCGACGAAGCCAGCGCGGCGGGCCACTTCGAACACCTGATTGAAGTGCAGGGCCTGGCGCTGGTCGACGAAGTACAGTGCGCGGTCAGCCTTCAACACGTTGCTGCGGTAACGCACGGCAGCCAGGTCGGTGGTGGCGTACAGATAGCCGCCGTCAGCCTTCTGCACGATCACCGGCAGGGGGTCGCCTTCGCTGTTCTTGAACTCGTCGAGGAACACGCATTGGGCGCCCTGGTCTTCGACCAGCAGGCCCTTGGCCTTGAGGTCGGCCACCACATTGGCCAAGTCGTCGTTGTAGGCGCTTTCGCCCATCACGTCGGCCATGGTCAGTTTGACGTTGAGCAGCTCGTAGGTCTTCTGGCAGTGCGACAGCGAGATGTCCTTGAAGCGTGTCCAAAGGGCCAGGCACTCGGGGTCACCGGCTTGCAGCTTGACCACCAGGCCGCGGGCGCGAGTGGCGAACTCTTCCGATTCATCGAAGCGTTTCTTCGCCGCGCGGTAGAAGTTTTCCAGGTCCGACAGCTCGTCGCTGGTGATCGGGTTTTCCTGCAGGTAGGCCATCAGCATGCCGAACTGGGTACCCCAGTCGCCGACGTGGTTCTGGCGGATGACGTTGTCGCCCAGGAACTCCAGCACGCGCGCAACGCTGTCGCCGATGATGGTCGAGCGCAGGTGGCCGACGTGCATTTCCTTGGCCAGGTTGGGCGCCGACATGTCGATCACCACCTTTTGCGCCGGGCCGGCTTTGCGTGCACCCAGGTGGGCGTCGGCCAGAGCGGCATCCAGGCGGTTGGCCAGGGCGTCGGTGTTCTGGAAGAAGTTGAGGAAGCCGGGGCCTGCAATCTCGACCTTGCTGATGTCGGCGCTGGCCGGCAGGGCGTTGATCAGTTTTTCGGCGAGGTCGCGCGGCTTCATGCCGGCCGGCTTGGCCAGCATCATGGCGATGTTGCTGGCGAAGTCGCCGTGGGTCTTGTCCCGGGCGTTTTCCACCTGGATCGCCGGCGACAGCCCTTCAGGCAGCACACCGTCGGTGACGAGTTGGGTGAGGGCTTGCTGGATCAGCTGGCGAATGGTGTCTTTCATGGGGATCTCTTTTCGACCGCAAGCGCGGTGAGCGCCTGGATGCGCAGGTGGAAAAACTGGGCATTATCCGTTGCCGGGAGCAGGTTGCCAACCTTTGGGCGGCAAGCTGGGGGCCACAAGCGGCAAGAAAAAGCGGCATCGCACCCGCCCGGCGCTTGCTTGCCGCTGGTCACTCGCAGCTTGCAGCTCAATACAGGTCTACCGGGTCGACATCCAGCGACCAGCGCACCTGGCGCCCGCTCGGCAACTGTTCCAACACTAGCAACCAGGCGCTGATCAGTCGATGCAACGGCGCCCGGGTATTGGCCTGTATCAACAATTGTGCGCGGAATCGTCCGGCGCGGCGCTCCATGGGCGCCGGTACCGGGCCCAGCAGTTCGATGCCCGGCAGGTGCTGTTCGGCCACCAGGCGCTCGGCGGCGGCACAGGCTTCGTCGAGGAAACCTTCGGCCTGCCCCGGCTTGTGTGCTTCGGCACGCAGCAAGGCCAGGTGCGAGTAGGGCGGCAGCCCGGCGGCTCGGCGTTCGTCCAGGGCCTGTTCGGCGAAGGCGAAGTAGCCTTGCTCGGTTAGCTGGACCAGCAGTGGGTGGTCGGCCAGGTGGGTCTGGATGATGACCTTGCCGGGTTCTTCGGCCCGCCCGGCCCGCCCGGCCACCTGTACGATAAGTTGTGCCATGCGCTCGCTGGCGCGGAAGTCACCGGAAAACAGCCCGCCATCGGCATCAAGGATGGCCACCAGGGTCACCCGCGGGAAGTGGTGGCCCTTGGCGAGCATCTGGGTGCCGACGAGGATGCTTGGCTGGCCGCGCTGGATGGTGCTGAACAGGTTGTGCATGGCGTCCTTGCGCGCCGTGCTGTCGCGGTCCACGCGAAGGATCGGGTAATCCGGGAACAGCACCTTCAGGCGCTCTTCGGCGCGCTCGGTACCGGCACCGACCGGGCGCAGGTCGACGTGGTTGCATTGCGGGCACTGGTGCGGCAGGCGTTCGTCATAGCCACAGTGGTGGCAGCGCAGCACGCCGGAGCGCTGGTGCACGGTCATGCGCGCATCGCAGCGTGGGCATTCGGACAGCCAGCCGCAATCGTGGCACAGCAAGGTTGGGGCAAAGCCGCGGCGGTTGAGGAACACCAGCACTTGTTGGCCAGCTTCCAGGGTCTGTCGGATAGCCTGCTGCAGCGGGCCACTGATGCCGCTGTCCAGTGGCAGGCTCTTCACATCAAGGCGCAGCATGCGCGGCGGGCGTGCCCCCCCGGCGCGTTGGTTCATACGCAGCAGGCGGTAGCGGCCGGTCAGGGCGTTGTGCAGGGTTTCCAGCGACGGTGTGGCGGAGCCGAGCAGGATCGGGATGTTCTCCTGGTGAGCGCGTACCAGTGCCAGGTCGCGGGCGTGGTACCGCAGGCCTTCCTGCTGTTTATAGGAGCCGTCGTGCTCTTCGTCGATGATGATCAGGCCGGGGTTTTTCATCGGCGTGAACAATGCCGAGCGGGTGCCGATGATGATATCGGCCTCGCCGTCCCGTGCCGCCAGCCAGGCATCCAGGCGTTCGCGGTCGTTCACCGCAGAGTGCAGCAGGGCAATGCGCGCGTTGAAGCGTTGCTCGAAGCGCGCCAGGGTTTGCGGGCCGAGGTTGATCTCCGGGATCAGCACCAGCGCCTGCTTGCCGGCTTCCAGGGTTTCGCGGATCAGTTGCAGGTAGACCTCGGTCTTGCCACTGCCGGTGACGCCGGCCAGCAAGAACGCGCCGAAACCGCCAAAGCCCTCGCACACGGCGTCGAAGGCATCGCGTTGCTCTTCGTTGAGGGGGAGTTCTGGCTGTGCCAGCCAGTGCTCATGGCGCAGGGCCGGCAAGTGGCGGCGCGTCTCGATCTGCACCAGATCCTTGGCCAGCAGCAGGTCGAGGCTGTCCTTGTTCAGGTTGAGTTTGGCCAGCAGGCTGTGGGCCACGCCGTGCGGGTGCTGGGCCAGGGTCTTGAGGGCGTCGCGCTGGCGCGGCGCGCGGGCGATGCGCGGGTCCTCCAGGCGGGCGCCAGGGGCTATGTGCCAGAAGCGTTCCTGGCGCATTTCGGCAGCTTCGCCCTGGCGCAGTAGCGTGGGCAGCGCCCAGCTCAGGGTATCGCCCAGGCTGTGCTGGTAGTACTGGGCGGTCCACAGGCACAGCTTGAACAGCGACGCGGGGATGGGGGACACCGGGTCGAGCAGGGCAGTGGCCGGCTTCAGTTTGTCGGCGGGCACTTCGCTCTGCGTGCACACCTCTATCAGCACACCGATCATTTCGCGGCGGCCAAAGGGCACGCGGATGCGCATGCCAGGGGTCAAGGTCTGGCGCGCCATGCTCGCCGGCGCCTTGTAGTCGAACAGGCGCCGCAGCGGAGAGGGCAGGGCAAGGCGCAGGATGACGTCGGACACGCGGAAAGTCTCGGAGGGCGTTACAAGGACTGGCGAGCCTAGCAGACGACGGTCGGTGCAAGCGACATCTTGCGCTGACGGTGTGCTCTGGTATTATTCGCCGCCTAATTACGTGCGGTATTCAACAATTGGTGTTGGGTGGCGGCACGCAGCTCGAGGAAGTGACCATGAAAGAAGGTATCCACCCGAACTACGAAGTAGTTGCAGTCACCTGCAGCTGCGGTAACAAGTTCGAAACTCGTTCGACCCTGGGCAACGTCCTGTCGATCGACGTTTGCAACCTGTGCCACCCGTTCTACACCGGTAAGCAGAAAGTTCTGGACACCGGTGGTCGCGTACAGAAGTTCGCCGATCGCTTCGGCATGTTCGGTGCCAAGAAGTAATCATGCGCAGGGCGAATCCTTCGGGCTTCGCATTGTTGCTGAAGAAGGCGTCCCTTGTGGGCGCCTTTTTTGTGGGCGTTATCTGGCATTTCCCGGTCCTGGCGTTCTGCCCACAGCCGGATAAGCCCCAATGGGTAGCGGTACGACAGGTGGTTGATGGCGACACCTTGCGTCTGGTCGATGGCCGCAGTGTGCGGCTGATCGGTATCAATGCCCCGGAAATAGGCCGCAAGGGGCGTACCAGTGAGCCCTATGCCGAAGCTGCCAGGCGGCGATTGCAGGCCTTGGTAAAGGCCAATGACGATCGTGTCGGGCTGGTGCCTGGTGTTGAAGGTAAGGACAAGTACGGTCGCACACTGGCGCACATCTACAGCCGCAATGGCGACAATCTGGAAGCACAATTGCTTAGCGAGGGCTTGGGCTACCGCGTGGCCATTGCCCCTAATGTGCGTTTCAGTGGTTGCCAGCAGCTTGCCGAACAAGTAGCGCGCCAGGCTGGCGTTGGCCTGTGGCGGCGTTCGCCCGTAGTGGCTGCAAGCGATGTCAGGCAGTCAGGTTTCGCTGTTGTGCGTGGTCGTATCGAAGGCATCGAGCAAAATCGTGGTGGGGTCTGGCTTACCCTGGGCGGTACCCTGGTACTGCAGGTTCCCGCTCGTCTGCAGCGCAACTTCCCCGCCAGCTTCTTCGATAATCTCAAGGGACGCCAGGTCGAAGCGCGCGGCTGGGTGCTGGATCGTTCCCGCAGGGGTGGCCTCAAGCCCGGGCAGCGACGTTGGGTGTTGCCATTGACCGATCCAAGCATGTTGGAGCGCATTTCAGGTTAAAAGATGTAGACATTTCGCTACGAGATTGTACACACTGTTGGTCGTATGCCCCCGTGGGTTGTAGCGTAAAGTCGTAGGCTAAAGGCCTTGACACAAGTGACCGGCCAGTCTTGTGGCTCCCCGGCTCTTTGCGTATCCTCGGCGGTCCGTCAGAACAGTAAATAGCGGAATGCCCACCATGTCAGACCTGAAAACCGCCGCTCTCGAATATCACGCTCAACCTCGTCCGGGGAAACTGAGCGTTGAACTCTCCAAGCCCACTGCCACCGCCCGTGACCTCGCCCTGGCCTACAGCCCAGGTGTTGCAGAGCCGGTGCGCGAAATTGGCCGTGATCCAGAGCTGGCTTACAAATACACCGGCAAAGGCAACCTGGTTGCGGTGATTTCCGATGGCACTGCCATCCTCGGTCTGGGTGACCTCGGCCCACTGGCTTCCAAGCCGGTCATGGAAGGCAAGGGTGTTCTGTTCAAGCGTTTCGCCGGTATCGATGTGTTCGACATCGAAGTCGAATCGGAAAGCCCGCAAGCGTTCATCGACACCGTTCGCCGCATTTCGATCACCTTCGGTGGCATCAACCTTGAAGACATCAAGGCGCCTGAGTGCTTTGAAATCGAACGTACCCTGATCGAACAGTGCGACATCCCGGTGTTCCACGATGACCAGCACGGTACTGCCATCGTGACTGCCGCCGGCATGATCAACGCCCTGGAAATCGCTGGCAAGAAACTGGAAGAAGCCAAGATCGTCTGCCTGGGCGCCGGCGCTGCTGCCATTTCCTGCATGAAGCTGCTGGTAAGCATGGGTGCGAAGGTCGAGAACATCTTCATGATCGACCGTAGTGGCGTGATCCACGCTGGCCGTGACGACCTGAACCAGTACAAGGCGCAGTTCGCCCACGCGACCGACAAGCGTACTCTGGCCGACGCCCTTGACGGTGCCGACGTGTTCGTAGGTCTGTCTGGCCCGAACCTGCTGAGCCCAGAAGGCCTGAAGTCGATGGCTGCCAACCCGATCGTGTTCGCCTGCTCGAACCCGGACCCGGAAATCTCGCCAGAGCTGGCGCACGCCACTCGCAACGACGTGATCATGGCGACCGGTCGTTCCGACTACCCGAACCAGGTCAACAACGTACTGGGCTTCCCGTTCATCTTCCGTGGTGCTCTGGACGTTCGCGCCAAGCGTATCAACGAAGAGATGAAGATCGCTGCCGCTATCGCCCTGAAAGACCTGGCCAAGCTGCCAGTGCCGAAGGAAGTTTGCGAAGCCTATGGCGTTGAAGGCCTGGAGTTCGGCCGTGAGTACATCATTCCGAAGCCGCTGGATGCACGCTTGATCACCGTCGTTTCCGATGCTGTGGCCAAGGCTGCCATCGAATCCGGCGTGGCTACCCTGCCATATCCGAAGCACTACCCGCTGACCAGCGTGGATGAAGTGTTCAACGGCTGATTGCCGCAAGCGACATAAAAAAGCCCCGGCTCGCATGAGCCGGGGCTTTTTGTTGGGGCTTGGGAATGTGTCAGGGCTGCAAGGTGTTCGTCAGGGCACTTGTGGCGCCTATCAGATCGAGCGCCGCCCGCGCGGCGCATCGCGACGCAAAGGCCGCTCCCACATTTGTTGCAACGTGGCCATGCCTGTGCGGCCATGGTTGTCAGCCTTGCTGGCATGACTGGATTTGGAGGTGGGCATTGATGCCGCCCCGCCTGTCTCAAGGCATGCACCCAGGCGGGCAACCATGGCTTGGCAGGTTCGGCACGTTGCAGCAGATATGGGAGCGGCCTTGCGTCGCGATGCGCCGCGCGGGCGGCGCTCGATTCACGCGCCCACGCAAAACCTGAGTCAGGCGCCCTGCCTTAGAACAGATCCATCGGCGTCGCTTCATCGGCTGGCAGCGGGCTGCCCGGTGCCGCGCCATTGCCCAGCTCGTCCACCGACGGCGGCGAATCTTCGGCTTTGAACAGCTCGAAGTAGGCATTCGGTGTGCCCGGCGATGCCGCGCGCCCGCTGACCGGGTCGACGCGCAAGCTGAGAATGCCCTCCGGCTCTGCCGGGGCATGCGCAGGCTTGTCCTTGAGCGCCGCGCCCATGAAGTTCATCCAGATCGGCAGTGCCGCAGTCCCGCCATATTCGCGGCGGCCGAGGGTTTCCGGTTGGTCGAAGCCGACCCAAACGGTAGTCACGTAATCGGCGTTGTAACCGGAGAACCAGGCGTCCTTGGATTCGTTGGTCGTACCCGTCTTGCCCGCCAGGTCGGTGCGGCCCAAGGCCAGCGCCCGGCGGCCGGTGCCGCGCTTGATCACGTCCTGCAGCATGCTGGTGAGGATGTAGGTGGTACGCCCGTCGATGATCTGTTCGGCCACTGCCGGCGCTTGCGGTGCCGCGGCCACCTGGCTCAAAGCAGAAGGTGCTTCGCCCGGCATGGCCGCAGTGCTGATTGGCTGCTCGGGTGCGGCCAGGCCCGCCTGGTCTTGGGCACCTTGCGGTACGCGGGCCGGGTTGGCGGTGAACAGTGTCTCGCCGCTGCGGCTCTCGATGCGCTCGATCAGGTACGGGGTGATCTTGTACCCACCGTTGGCAAAGGTGCTCCAGCCGGTGGCGATTTCCATCGGGGTCAGGGTGGCGGTGCCCAGGGCCAGCGACAGGTTGCGCGGCAGGTCCTGCTTGTTGAAGCCAAACTTGGCGATGTAGTCGATGGTGCGGTCCACGCCCATGGCTTGCAGCAGGCGGATCGACACCAGGTTACGTGACTTGTACAGCGCCTCACGCATGCGGATAGGGCCGAGGAAGGTGTTGGTATCGTTCTTCGGTCGCCACACTTTATCCACCGACTCGTCAACGAACACGATCGGCGCATCGTTGACCAGGCTGGAAGCGGTGTAGCCGCTGTCCAGCGCGGCGCTGTAGATGAATGGTTTGAAACTCGAGCCCGGTTGGCGCTTGGCCTGCACGGCGCGGTTGTAATTGCTCTGTTCGAACGAGAAACCGCCGACCAGGGCGCGGATGGCGCCGTTGTTCGGGTCGAGGGTGACCAGGGCACTCTGCGCAACGGGCACCTGGCTGAACTTCAATGTGCCATCGTCAAGGCGTTGCAGGCGCACCAGGTCACCGACCTGGGCCACGTCGGCCGGCAATTGCGGTGAACGGCCCTGGGCGTTGTTGTTGATGAACGGGCGCGCCCATTTCATGGTGTCCCAGGCAACCTGCGCCTCTTGGCCGTCACGGGTCAGCACCTTGAGGCCGGTGTGTTCCACCTGGGTGACAATGGCTGGCTCCAGGCCGCCAAGGGTGCGTTGCTTGCCCAGCTCCTGCAGCCAGGCTGCGTGGGTGCGGCCCGGGAAGCGTGCTTCAGGGCCACGGTAGCCGTGGCGCTCATCGTAATCGGAGAGGCCCTTGAGGACGGCCTTGTTGGCCATTTCCTGCATGTCGCTAGGCACGGTGGTCGTGACGCGGAAGCCTTCGGTGTAGGCGTCGCTGCCGTAGCGGCCGACCATTTCCGCGCGGGCCATTTCGGCGATGTACGGGGCATTCACCTCAGGCGTCGGCACGTGATAGCTGGCGTTGAGCGGCTCGGCCAGGGCGGCCTCGTAGCTGGCCTGGTCGATCTTGCCCAGCTTGTACATGCGCCCAAGGATCCAGTCGCGGCGCTCTTTGGCGCGCACCGGGTTGGCCAGCGGGTTGAAGCGCGACGGTGCCTTGGGCAGGCCGGCGATCATCGCCATCTGCGCCAGGCTCACGTCACGGATGGACTTGCCGTAATACACCTGTGCTGCTGCATCGATACCGTAGGCGCGGTTGCCCAGGTAGATCTTGTTCACGTACAGCTCAAGGATTTCGTCCTTGGTCAGCTCACGCTCGATCTGCAGGGCCAGCAGGATTTCGTTGGTCTTGCGTGAGAAGCTGCGTTCGCTGGTGAGGAAGAAGTTCTTCGCCACCTGCATGGTGATGGTGCTGCCGCCGGTCTGGATATGACCGGTTTTCACCAGCTGGGTCGCGGCGCGCATCAGGCTGCTGGGGTCGACACCGTAGTGGTTGAGGAAATTGTCGTCCTCGGCTGACAGCAGCGCCTGAATGAATTGTGGGGGAATTTCCGCGAAGCGGATCGGCGAGCGGCGCATTTCGCCGAATTCGGCAATCAGCTTGCCATCGCTGCTGTACACCCGGAGGGGGATCTGCAACTGGATGCTTCTGAGGGACTCGACCGAGGGCAGGCTGGGGCTAAGATACAGAAACGCACCGCTCACACCGAGTACGAGCGCGCAGATGACTGCGACGGAAGACCACCAGAAGAACTTCAGCAGACGTATCAAGGCTTTTCGGTGTCCAGGTTGGGAGTGGATTGCACGCAGGTCCGGTGGACCAAAAAACGCTGGGCATTATAAGCATTTTTCGCCTCTCCGGGTGACCGGCCAGGCTACCCGTCGACTCGATGAGTAGCCCCGGCTCAGTGTTGCCGCGGGGTTGCGACAGGTGGCTGCGCTTGGCAGCTGCAACAGACAGCAAAGGAGTCGCGATGTTTGGACGCTTCGGCAAGGATGCCGGTTCACTGGTGGGGGTGGAAATCACGCCCGACGCCGTTCGGATAATGCAACTGCAGCAGCGCAATCGACGCTGGCGTGTGATGGGGTCGGCACAAGAGCTGTTTAAGGCGCCGCTGGCCGATGACTGGGCTGAGGCGCCTGGCGGGGTGGTGGCTGCGCTGCAGCGCGCTTACCGGCACAGCGGCCTCAGGCAACGCCGGGTAGCGCTGGCACTGCCGGCCAGTCAGGTTATCTGCAAGTTGTGCTATCTGCCGGTGGAGCAGAGCGGGGCGCAGTTGGAGGCACAACTGCTTGCCGATGCAGAGCGGCTGTTTCCGTTTCCGCTGGAAGACCTGGCCTTGGATTTTCAGGTCATGGGGGCTTCCCATGACCAGCCAGGTTGCTCAGAGGTAATGGTTGCTGCCTGTCGACAGAGTGCGCTGGCGTCACTCGAAGCCGTCGTCGAGGAGGCGGGCTTGCAGTTGGAAGCCGTCGAGGTCGACACCATTGCCTTGTGCCGCATGTTGCCACAGGGTGGCCTTGAGGGAGCAGCGCTGCTGCGTGTCGAAACCCGCAGTGTAACGCTTCATGACTGGCAGCCAGGCAGGGTGTGCCAGCGCTGTGAACTACAAACGACTGGCCCGGATATGAACGGGCAATGGTCAGAGCGCCTGCAGGCTTTACTTGCCAGGCAGAGCCTGCCTGCGGGGTTGTGGGTTGCCAGCAGCTCATCGATCAATCCGGGCTGGCTGCAAGGCCTTGGCAGCCGGCTGAATGTGCGGTGCACGTACCTGCCTGGGCTGGCAGGGCTTGAGCATGTTGATGGGGCGATGCTCCTGGCCTGCGCCTTGGCCTTGGGAGGTTTGCGCCCATGATGCGACTGAACCTTCTACCCTGGCGCGAACGGCAGCGTCAGGCGGCGCTGCGGCGCTTTCGAGGCCAGCTGGTGGGTGGTGCACTCTTGGCTTTGTGCGCCGTGATGCTGGTCGATCAGCTGGCCCGCCAACGCGGGCATCAGCAGGTGCTGGCCAATACCCAGCGCCAAGCGACCCTTGATGCACAGGATGAGCAGTTGCAGTCGCTGGCCGACGTGCGTGCGCAGCATGAAGCGCTACTTGCCCGTGCGGTGGCCCTGGAAGGCCTGCGCGCCCATCAGGGTGTATTGGCCGGTGTCTTCGCCGACCTTGAAGGGGCGTTGCCTGAAGGTGTGCAGTTACTTGACCTGAGCCTTGATAGTGGCCGCTTGCAGATGACAGGGGTGGCTGCGTCCGGTGCTGTGGTTGCTCAGTTCATGCGCGACTTGAACCGCTCGAGCGTTTTGCTCGATCTGGAACTCAAACGCATCAAGAGCCTGCCGGACGGCGATGAGTTTCTGCTGACCGCTCGCGTTGCGGCGTTCTGGTCGTGAGTACTGCGCAGATGCTCGCTTGGCTGGCGGTGGTCGAGGGCTCAGGGCGCTTCCGACGGCTGGCGCCAGTGCTGGTGGCTGTTGTGTTGTTCAGCCTGGGCTGCGCGATGCGCCTGCCCGCCCTGTTGCAGCAGCAGGCGCGGGAGGATGCCAGGCATGTCGAGTTGAGCCAGCTGCAGGCAGCCAGTGCATCGCAGTTGGCCGAACTGGAGCGGCTGAAGGCTCTAACGGTGATTGCCGAACAGCGGTTGCAAGCGGCGCACTGGTACCTGGCCGCCGGGGAGAGCATGAGCGACCTGCTTGAGCGTCTGGCAGTGTCGGGGCATGCGCACGGCTTGCTTGTCGAGCGCCTCGATGTAGGTGAGGGCGAGCAACAGGCCGGATTCAGTAAGGTACCGCTGGTGGTGCAAGTGGTAGGGCGTTACTCGGCCTTGCGGCTGTGGCTGGGCGACTGGTTGGGGCAGGCGCGGATTCTGCGCAGCGGTGACATGAGCCTGGCAACCGTTGATCGCCAGCCTGGACTGTTGCGCCTGCAGTTGCGGGTTGATGCCTATCACGCGGCTACGCCCCTGAAGGCACCTGCAATGCTGGCGGACCTGCCGGCAAGGGCCGCAATGGTTGCACCTGAAGTGGACCCGTTTGCGCCGGCTGCTGCGCGAGTGGCCAGTGCCGGGCTGGTCGGCGTGCCGTTGGCGCAGCTGGAAATGGTCGGCAGCCTGGCGCGCGGGGCGGCACGCGAGGCACTGCTGATGGCGGCTGGCAAGCTCTATCGCGTACGCCCGGGCGACCGGGTAGGGCGTGATCAGGGGGTAGTGATGCATATAGACCAACGTCAGGTCGAAGTGCGTGAGCGGCTGTTCATGGCGGGGGTATGGCACGAGCGCACGGCGTTCATCACCCTCGCCAAGCGCCTGGGCAAGGAGGCCTCGGACCCGAATGAAAACGTGGATGAAATACCTGCTGGCAACCCTGCTGTCGATCCCGCTGGCTTCGGCGACGCCTTACCAGGGTGAACCCCTGTCGCTGAACTTCCAGGATGTAGAGGTGCGTGCGGTGCTGCAGGTGCTGGCTGACTACGCCGGCGTCAACCTGGTCGCCAGTGATGCGGTACAAGGCAGCGTCACTTTGCGTTTGCAGGACGTGCCGTGGGATCAGGCACTTGACCTGGTGCTGCGCAGCAAGGGCCTGTCCCGGCGCCAGGAGGGCAATGTGCTGTTGGTGGCGCCTGCGGCCGAGTTTGCCGCGCAATCGGCAGACGCCCGGGTGAGCCAAGTGCTGGGCGCGCAGCTGCAGCCATTGCGTCGGGAACTGCTGACCATTCACCACGCCAAGGCCGCCGATTTGGCGCAGTTGCTGCTGGCAAGTCTGGAGGGTGGCGGCATCTCCACGGGTAGCCTGAGTGTCGATGAGCGCACCAATACGCTGGTGGTGTACCTGCCCGCTGACCGCCTGGCCGAGATGCGCCAGTTGGTGGCGCAGTTGGACGTGCCGGTGCGTCAGGTAGCAATCGAGGCGCGTATCGTCGAGGCCAACGTCGATTATGAGAAAAGCCTGGGGGTACGCTGGGGTGGGCCGCTGTACGGCGAGAAACTGCGGCCCGGCAAGGAGCTGTTCGTCGACCTCGGTCTGGAGCGAGCCGGCAGCAGTATCGGCCTGGGTTTGTTGCGCGGTGACGTGTTGCTGGATCTGGAACTCAGTGCCATGGAAAAAAGCGGCAACGGCGAGATCATTTCGCAGCCCAAGGTGGTCACGGCTGACAAGGAAACGGCGAGGATCCTCAAGGGTACCGAGGTGCCTTACCAGGAAACCAGCCAAAGCGGCGCTACCTCGGTATCGTTTCGCGAAGCCTCGCTGTCGCTGGAAGTAACGCCACAGATCACTCCGGACAACAAGGTGATCATGACCGTCCGGGTGACCAAGGACGAGCCGGATTACGTCAATGCCTTGAACAACGTACCGCCGATCCGCAAGAACGAGGTCAATGCCAAGGTTCGTGTGGCTGACGGCGAAACGATCGTGATCGGTGGCGTCTACTCGACTTCGCAAAACAATGTGGTCGACAAGGTGCCATTTTTCGGCGATCTGCCGTATGTTGGGCGGCTGTTTCGACGCGATGCATTACAAGAGAAAAAATCCGAGCTGCTGGTCTTCCTGACTCCGCGTATCATGAGTGACCAGGCGATTGCTGTGAGTCGTTGATTCTGTGCGAAATTTGATACTTGTGGGGCCCATGGGCGCTGGTAAAAGCACCATCGGACGCCTGTTGGCCAAAGAGCTGCGCCTGCTGTTCAAGGATTCCGACAAGGAAATCGAACTGCGATGCGGCGCAAACATCCCGTGGATATTCGACAAGGAAGGCGAGCCGGGTTTCCGTGATCGCGAGCAAGCGATGATTGCCGAGTTGTGCGCGCTCGACGGTGTGGTGCTGGCCACCGGTGGTGGCGCGGTGATGCGCGAAGCCAACCGGCAGGCGCTGCATCAGGGTGGCCGGGTGATCTACCTGCATGCTTCGGTCGAGCAGCAAGTCGGTCGCACCGCGCGCGACCGCAATCGCCCGCTGCTGCGCACAGCCAATCCGGAGGCGACCTTGCGCACCTTGCTGGAAACCCGCGACCCGCTCTACCGCGAGATCGCCGACGTGGTGGTTGAAACCGACGAGCGGCCACCACGCATGGTGGTGATCGATATTCTCGAGCGCTTGCAGCAGTTGCCGCCCCGTTAACCCGGGACTATTCTCGGCCTCCAGCGCCGAGGCGAGGCTCAACGTTACCGCGCAGGTCGCCGGATGGCGCCGCGCCCAAGTACATTGTGGGGATACATGCAGACACTAAAGGTCGACCTGGGCGAGCGTAGCTACCCGATCTACATTGGCGAAGGCCTGCTGGACCAGCCTGAGCTGCTGGCGCCGCACATTGCGGGTCGGCAGGTAGCCATCGTTTCCAACGAGACCGTCGCGCCGCTGTATCTCGAACGCCTGAGCAAGGCCCTTGGTGCCTACTCGGTACTGCCCGTGGTGTTGCCCGATGGGGAAGCCCACAAGAACTGGGAAACATTGCAGTTGATCTTCGATGGCCTGCTGACAGCTCGGCATGATCGTCGTACTACTGTGGTCGCGCTTGGTGGTGGCGTGATTGGTGACATGGCTGGTTTCGCAGCCGCCTGCTACCAGCGCGGCGTCGACTTCATCCAGGTGCCGACTACCCTGTTGTCCCAGGTCGACTCTTCCGTGGGTGGCAAGACCGGCATCAATCATCCGCTGGGCAAGAACATGGTCGGTGCGTTCTATCAGCCCAATGCGGTGCTGATCGATACCACCAGCCTCAAGACCCTGCCAGCGCGCGAGCTGTCCGCAGGTCTGGCCGAAGTGATCAAGTACGGCCTGATTTGCGACAAGCCGTTCCTCGCCTGGCTCGAAGACAATATGCAGGCACTGCGTGCCCTCGATTCGGCAGCCCTGACCGAGGCCATCCGCCGCTCTTGCGCGGCCAAGGCCGCAGTGGTGGGTGCTGACGAGCGCGAGTCGGGCGTACGGGCCACGCTGAACCTGGGGCATACCTTCGGGCATGCTATCGAAACCCACATGGGCTATGGCGTGTGGCTGCACGGCGAGGCTGTCGCGGCGGGCACAGTGATGGCCCTGGAAATGTCCATGCGCCTTGGCTGGATCGACCAGGCTGAGCGCGATCGTGGAATCCGCCTGTTGCAGGACGCAGGTTTGCCGGTGGTGCCACCACAGGAAATGACCCCGGCGCACTTCATGGAGCACATGGCGGTCGACAAGAAGGTGCTCGACGGTCGTTTGCGTTTGGTGCTGCTGCGCCAGATGGGCGAGGCCGTGGTGACCGACGACTATTCGAAAGAGATTCTTCAGGCCACGCTGTCGGCGGATTACCGCGCGATCGTGGCCCAGCTTTGAGGTTGTGACAGCGCAATGACAAGTTTGCATGCCGATGAGGCCTTTCTCGACCATTACCAGTTGAGCCATGATCCGTTCGCGCCCCGCGTACCTGGCTTCAAGTTCTTCCCGGCCCAGCGCAAACCGGTGCTTGGCCAACTGCACCACCTGGCGCGCTATAGCCAGTTGATGCTGGTGGTCAGCGGCCCGTTGGGCAGCGGCAAGTCGCTACTTCGCCAGGCCCTGGTGGCCAGCACCAACAAGCAGACTGTGCAAAGTGTGGTGGTGTCGGCCCGCAGCGCCAGCGACGCCTCCAGTATGCTCGCGCAGGTCGCGCAGGAGCTGGGTGTGGCCCAGCCCGAGGTGCAGGCGATCCTGTCGAAGGTGGTGCAGCTGGCACTGACCGGGCAGGAAGTGTATTTGCTGGTGGACGATGCGGAACAACTCGACGAGTCGGCACTCCAAGCGTTGCTGGAGTTGGCGGCGGGGGTTCCTGAAGGGCGTCCGCACGTGTTTCTGTTCGGTGAGCCATCGCTGATTGCCGGGCTGGATGAGCTCAATGTCGAGGAAGAACGTTTCCACATCATCGAGCTTGCGCCCTACAGTGAAGAAGAAACCCGCGAGTACCTGGAACAGCGCCTGGAAGGGGCTGGTCGGGGCATCGAGGTGTTCAGCCGTGAACAGATCGCCGATATCCATGAAAACTCCGACGGCTGGCCTGGCAACATCAATCAGGTCGCCCGTGACACTTTGATCGAAGCCATGATCGCCAGCCGCTCGACGGCCAAGCGACCAACCATGGGGTTCAAGATGCCTAAAAAACATGTGCTCGCACTGTCCGCTGTGGTCGTGGTTGCCGTTGCGGCCGCGGTATTGATGCCCAAGAAAGGCGACAAGGCCCCTGCCGAAGCGCCGGCCGCCCAGGCCCAGTTGCCGCTGGGTGACGGCAAGCAGGGTGCTGCCATCGAGTTCTCTGGCTCGTCCCAGCCAATGCCGCTGCCACTGGTTGGCCAGTCGCAGCCGGTGATGCGCGAGCCGCTGGCCCAAGCCGCAGGCATGGGCGAGGGTGAAGAGGGAGGCCCGGCTGTCGACACCGCGCTGCAGCCTGGCAACCCGCCACCCACCGTGACCACCATCGCTCCGCCACAAGGTGTGCCAGCTGGCCCGGCGCCTGCGCCGGCCCAGCCAGTTCAGTCGGTTGCGCCTGCGCCCAAGCCTGTTGCAACCCAGCCCGCGAAACCGGTTGCGCCGGCCAAGCCAGCACCAGCGCCGACCCAGGTCGCCGTGGCCAAGCCGGCCGCCAAAGCTGCCGAAAAACCAGCTGAAAAACCAGCCCCCGCTAGCGCTGGCAACAGCGGCTGGTATGCCGGACAGAAGCCGGGCAATTACGTGGTGCAGATCCTCGGTACCAGCTCCGAGGCGTCGGCCCAGGCTTACGTCAAGGCCCAGGGTGGCGACTATCGCTACTTCAAGAAAAACCTGCAGGGCAAGCCCTTGTACGTCGTGACTTACGGCAGTTTCGCCAACCGCGACGCAGCGGTAGCGGCAATCAAGAACTTGCCAGCGAAGGTCCAGGCTGGTAAACCTTGGCCACGTACCGTCGGCAGCGTCCAACAAGAGCTGGCCACGGCCCGCTGATACCTTCCGGGCGGCATCACCCTGCCGCCCAGTAGCTAAGCGAATTCTAGCTTTCGACTAGCCTGCTGCGCCCGAGCGCGGCAGGCTTTTCTGTCCCGGACTGCCGGCCACAAGCCCCTAGTTGCAGTCATGGCTGAAACGCTTCAGACTCGAGCCAAGCCGCTATCACGGCGCATGGCGCAAAAACATTCAAAATTGCGACATAAATTTTCAATGATGAGACATGAAAATTTGTGGGCGTCGCTGTCGCTGTGCAACAATGGTTTTCCATGACCACCGCAAAAAAGCTGGCGTTTGATCGGCGTGGATGGTAAGTGGTTGTTAAAAAAGAGATTTACCTCCGTTGAGAGGTGAACCTGGTGAGAATGTGTCTATGAAAACAGGTCTGTACCATCCCGAAGAATTCAAGGACAACTGTGGTTTTGGCCTGATCGCCCATATGACGGGTGTGCCGAGCCACCACCTTCTGCAAACCGCCATGCAGGCGCTGACGTGCATGACCCACCGCGGTGGCATCAATGCCGACGGCAAGACTGGTGACGGTTGCGGTCTGCTCATGCAGAAGCCCGATCAATTCCTGCGTGCCATGGCCCAGGAGCACTTCGCTGTCGAGCTGCCCAAGCAGTACGCCGTCGGCATGGTGTTCTTCAACCAGGACCCGGTCAAAGCCGAAGCTGCCCGCGCCAACATGGACCGCGAGATCGTCGCCGCTGGCCTGAAACTGGTTGGCTGGCGCAAGGTGCCGATCGACACCAGCGTACTCGGCCGCCTGGCCCTCGAGCGCCTGCCGCAGATCGAGCAGGTGTTCATTGGCGGTGAAGGCCTGAGCGACCAGGAATTTGCCATCAAGCTGTTCAGTGCCCGTCGTCGTTCGTCGGTGGCCAACGCCCACGACGCCGACCACTACATCTGCAGCTTCTCGCACAAGACCATCATCTACAAAGGCCTGATGATGCCGCGCGATCTCGCGGCGTTTTATCCAGACCTGGGTGACGAGCGCCTGCAAACCGCGATCTGCGTGTTCCACCAGCGCTTCTCCACCAACACCCTGCCGAAATGGCCGCTGGCGCAGCCGTTCCGCTTCCTCGCCCATAACGGCGAGATCAACACCATCACCGGCAACCGTAACTGGGCCGTTGCTCGTCGCACCAAGTTCGCCAATGACCAGATCCCCGACCTCGAAGAGCTCGGCCCGCTGGTCAATCGCGTCGGCTCCGACTCGTCGAGCATGGACAACATGCTGGAACTGATGGTCACCGGTGGCATCGATCTGTTCCGCGGCGTGCGCATGCTGGTACCGCCAGCGTGGCAGAACGTCGAGACCATGGACGCCGACCTGCGCGCCTTCTACGAATACAACTCCATGCACATGGAGCCGTGGGATGGCCCGGCCGGTATCGTCATGACCGAAGGCCGCCACGCGGTGTGCCTGCTCGACCGAAACGGTCTGCGCCCGGCGCGCTGGGTGACCACCACCAATGGTTACATCACCATTGCCTCGGAAATCGGCGTATGGGGCTATCAGCCTGAGGAAGTGCTGGCCAAGGGCCGTGTCGGCCCGGGCCAGATCCTTGCCGTGGACACCGAAACCGGCCAGATCCTCGACACCGACGCCATCGACAACCGCCTGAAGTCGCGGCACCCGTACAAGCGCTGGTTGCGCCAGCACGCTACGCGTATCCAGGCGACGCTGACCGACGACCAGGGTGTGGCCAGCTACGACGCTGACCAGCTCAAGCAATACATGAAGATGTTCCAGGTCACCTTCGAAGAGCGTGACCAGGTACTGCGCCCGTTGGGTGAGCAGGGCCAGGAAGCCGTTGGCTCGATGGGTGACGACACGCCGATGGCCGTGCTGTCGCAGCGCGTGCGTTCGCCGTACGACTTCTTCCGCCAGCAGTTCGCTCAGGTAACCAACCCGCCGATCGACCCGCTGCGCGAAGCGATCGTGATGTCGCTGGAAATCTGCCTGGGTGCCGAGCGCAACATCTTCCAGGAGTCCCCGGAGCACGCTTCGCGGGTCATCCTCAGCTCGCCGGTCATCTCGCCCGCCAAGTGGCGTTCGCTGATGAACCTGGAGCGCGAAGGCTTCGACCGCCAGCTGATCGACCTCAACTATGAGCAGGGCGTCGGCCTGGAAGCGGCCATCCGCAACATTGCCGACCAGGCCGAAGAAGCTGTGCGTGGGGGCAAGACCCAGCTGGTGCTGAGCGACCGTTATATCGCCCCGGGCAAGCTGCCGGTGCATGCTTCGCTGGCCGTTGGTGCAGTGCACCACCGGCTGACCGAACAGGGCCTGCGCTGCGACAGCAACATCCTGGTGGAAACCGCTACCGCCCGTGATCCGCATCACTTCGCCGTGCTGCTGGGCTTCGGTGCCTCGGCCGTTTACCCGTACCTGGCGTATGAAGTACTGGCTGACCTGATCCGTACCGGTGAAGTGCTGGGCGACCTGGACGAAGTGTTCAAGTACTACCGCAAAGGTATCTCCAAGGGCCTGCTGAAGATCCTGTCGAAGATGGGTATCTCCACCATCGCCTCGTACCGCGGTGCACAGCTGTTCGAAGCCATTGGCCTGGCCGAGGAAGTGGTCGGCCTGAGCTTCAAGGGCGTGTCCAGCCGCATCAAGGGTGCGCGCTTCGAAGACCTGGAGAACGACCAGAAGCTGCTGGCGGCCGAAGCCTGGAGCGCGCGTAAGCCGATCCAGCAAGGTGGCCTGCTGAAGTTCGTCCACGGTGGCGAATACCACGCCTACAACCCGGATGTGGTCAACACCCTGCAAGCGGCTGTACAGCAGGGCGACTACGCCAAGTTCAAGGAATACACCACGCTGGTGGACCAGCGCCCGGTGTCGATGATTCGTGACTTGCTCAAGGTGAAAGTGGCCGACCAGCCGCTGGCGCTGGAGCAGATCGAGCCGCTGGAGGCGATTCTCAAGCGTTTCGACTCGGCGGGTATCTCGCTGGGTGCACTGTCGCCGGAAGCCCACGAAGCGCTGGCCGAGGCCATGAACCGCCTGGGCGCACGCTCCAACTCGGGTGAAGGCGGCGAAGACCCGTCGCGCTATGGCACCATCAAGAGTTCGAAGATCAAGCAGGTGGCCACCGGCCGTTTTGGTGTGACCCCGGAGTATCTGGTCAACGCCGAAGTGCTGCAGATCAAGGTTGCCCAAGGCGCCAAGCCGGGTGAGGGCGGCCAGTTGCCGGGCGGAAAGGTCAACGGCCTGATCGCCAAGCTGCGTTATGCGGTACCGGGCGTGACCCTGATCTCGCCACCGCCCCACCATGACATCTACTCGATCGAAGATCTGGCGCAGCTGATCTACGACCTCAAGCAGGTCAACCCGCAGGCGCTGGTATCGGTCAAGCTGGTAGCCGAAGCGGGCGTGGGCACCATCGCCGCAGGTGTGGCCAAGGCCTATGCCGACCTGATCACCATCTCCGGTTACGACGGTGGTACCGGTGCTTCGCCGCTGACCTCGATCAAATACGCCGGCGCCCCTTGGGAGCTGGGCCTTGCGGAAACCCACCAGACCCTGCGCGGCAACGACCTGCGTGGCAAGGTGCGGGTGCAGACTGATGGTGGTCTGAAAACTGGCCTGGATGTGATCAAGGCGGCCATTCTCGGCGCCGAAAGCTTCGGCTTTGGTACCGCGCCAATGATTGCCCTGGGCTGCAAGTACCTGCGCATCTGCCACCTGAACAACTGCGCCACCGGCGTGGCCACCCAGAACGACAAGCTGCGCAAGGACCACTACATCGGCACCGTCGACATGGTGATCAACTTCTTCACCTTTGTCGCCGAAGAAACCCGCGAGTGGTTGGCCAAGCTGGGTGTGCGCAGCCTTGGCGAGTTGATCGGCCGTACCGACCTGCTCGAAGTGCTGCCAGGTGACACCGAACGCCAGCAGTACCTGGACCTGTCGCCGCTGCTGGGCAGCTCGCACATTCCGGCGGACAAACCGCAGTTCTGCGAAGTCGACAAGAACCCGCCGTTCGACCTGGGCGAGTTGGCCGAGAAGATGGTTGATATGGCCATGCCGGCCATCCGCGACCAGGCGGGTGGCGAGTTCAGCCTCGACATCTGCAACTGCGACCGCTCCATTGGTGCGCGTGTGTCGGGCGAAATCGCCCGCCTGCACGGCAACCAGGGCATGGCCGCGGCGCCGATCACCTTCCGCTTCAAGGGGACTGCGGGCCAGAGCTTTGGCGTGTGGAACGCTGGTGGCCTTAACCTGCACCTGGAAGGCGACGCCAACGATTACGTCGGCAAAGGCATGACCGGTGGTAAGGTCACCATCGTGCCGCCAGCCGGCAGCCCGTTCGAAACCCAGCACAGCGCCATCGTCGGCAACACCTGCCTGTACGGTGCCACTGGCGGCAAGCTGTTTGCCGCAGGTACTGCGGGCGAGCGCTTCGCTGTGCGTAACTCCGGCGCCCATGCTGTTGTCGAGGGCACTGGCGATCACTGCTGTGAATACATGACCGGCGGCTTTGTCTGCGTTCTGGGCAAGACCGGTTACAACTTCGGTTCTGGCATGACTGGCGGCTTTGCCTACGTGCTCGACATGGACAATAGCTTCGTCGACAAGCTCAACCACGAGCTGGTGGAAATCCAGCGTATCAGTGGTGAAGCGATGGAGGCCTACCGTAGCCACCTGGCGCGTGTCCTTGCCGAGTATGTGGATGAGACCGGCAGCGAGTGGGGGCGTGAGCTCTCGGAGAACCTGGACGACTACGTGCGGCGCTTCTGGCTGGTCAAGCCGAAGGCAGCCAACCTGAAGCAGCTGCTGTCCAGCACCCGTGCCAACCCGCAGTAAAAACAGCTGCAAGTGGCAAGCCTCAAGCTGCACGTAATGGCAGTGAGAGGTTTGCCCGGCTTAAGTGATCGTCTTGCGGCTTGCAGCGTGTAGCTTGCAGCTGCTGTAAAGAGGTTTTGAAAAATGGCTGAACGTCTGAACAACGACTTCCAGTTCATCGAAGTGGGCCGAAAGGACCCGAAAAAAAAGCTGTTGCGCCAGCGCAAGAAGGAGTTCGTGGAAATCTACGAACCGTTCAAGCCGCAGCAGTCCGTGGAGCAGGCGCACCGCTGCCTGGGCTGCGGTAACCCGTATTGCGAGTGGAAGTGCCCGGTACACAACTTCATCCCCAACTGGTTGAAGCTGGTCTCCGAAGGCAACATCCTGGCCGCGGCGGAACTGTCGCACCAGACCAACACCCTGCCGGAAGTATGCGGCCGTGTTTGCCCGCAAGACCGCCTGTGCGAGGGTGCCTGCACCCTGAACGACGGTTTCGGCGCGGTGACCATCGGCTCGGTGGAGAAGTACATCACCGACACCGCCTTCGCCATGGGCTGGCGCCCGGACATGTCCAAGGTCAAGCCCACCGGCAAGCGCGTCGCCATCATCGGCGCAGGCCCGGCTGGCCTGGGCTGCGCCGATGTGCTGGTG
The DNA here is from genome assembly GCF_001655295.1 of Pseudomonas sp. JY-Q. Classification (NCBI taxonomy): domain Bacteria; kingdom Pseudomonadati; phylum Pseudomonadota; class Gammaproteobacteria; order Pseudomonadales; family Pseudomonadaceae; genus Pseudomonas; species Pseudomonas sp. JY-Q. The sequence goes on from NZ_CP011525.1 coordinate 357,571, forward strand.
CGCGCCGGGGTAACCCCGGTGGTGTTCGACAAAAACCCTGAGATCGGTGGCCTGCTGACTTTCGGTATCCCCGAGTTCAAGCTGGAAAAGACCGTGCTCAGCAACCGCCGTGAAGTGTTCACCGGCATGGGCATCGAGTTCCGCCTGAACACCGAGGTGGGCAAGGACGTGACCATGGAACAGCTGCTCGCCGAGTACGACGCGGTGTTCATGGGCATGGGTACCTACACCTACATGAAGGGCGGCTTCCCGGGTGAAGACCTGCCGGGCGTGCATGACGCACTGGACTTCCTGATCGCCAACGTCAACCGCAACCTGGGCTTCGAGAAGTCGCCGGAAGACTTCGTCGACATGCAGGGCAAGAAAGTGGTGGTGCTGGGTGGTGGTGACACCGCGATGGACTGCAACCGTACCTCGATCCGTCAGGGTGCCAAGGCGGTGACCTGTGCTTATCGTCGTGACGAAGCCAACATGCCGGGTTCGCGCAAAGAGGTGAAGAACGCCAAGGAAGAGGGTGTGAAGTTCCTCTACAACCGCCAGCCCATCGCCATTGTGGGTGAGGACAAGGTCGAAGGCGTCAAAGTGGTCGAGACTCGCCTGGGCGAGCCTGATGCCCGTGGGCGCCGCAGTCCTGAGCCAATCCCGGGCTCCGAAGAGATCCTGCCGGCAGACGCCGTGGTAATCGCCTTCGGCTTCCGCCCGAGCCCGGCGCCGTGGTTTGAGCAGCATGGCATTCAGCTGGACAGCCAGGGCCGTGTGGTTGCCCCGGAGAAGGGCAAGTTCAAGCACCAGACCAGCAACCCGAAAGTGTTTGCCGGTGGCGACATGGTGCGCGGTTCGGACCTGGTGGTGACTGCGATCTTCGAAGGGCGTACGGCCGCCGAGGGTATCCTGGACTACCTCGAAGTCTGATTTTCGGCCTGCTCGCGGGCATGCCCGCTCCCACAGGGTTAAGCTTAGAACCCGTGGTAGCGGGCATGCCCGCGAAGCTTTTGTATACAAAAACGCTTGATCTGTGGCATCCAATAGACAAAACACATGGTCATGGCCGTGCCTTTTGCGCTGGTGTCTGAGAAAATGCCCGCACTATTTTTCCGGATGCCGACATGACTGCCCTGAAGAACGATCGTTTCCTGCGTGCACTGCTCAAGCAACCCGTAGACGTCACCCCGGTGTGGATGATGCGCCAGGCCGGCCGCTACCTGCCGGAGTACCGCGCCAGCCGCGCCAAGGCCGGTGACTTCATGAGCCTGTGCATGAACCCGCAGTTCGCCTGCGAGGTCACCCTGCAGCCGCTGGACCGCTACCCGCTGGACGCAGCGATCCTGTTCTCGGACATCCTTACCATTCCCGATGCCATGGGCCTGGGCCTGTACTTCGAAACCGGCGAAGGCCCGCGTTTCAAGAAGGTCATCAGCACCCCCGCTGACATCGAAGCGCTGCCAGTCCCGGACCCACAGAAAGACCTCGGCTACGTGATGGACGCGGTCAGCACCATTCGCCGTGAGCTCAATGGCCGTGTGCCGTTGATCGGCTTCTCCGGCAGCCCGTGGACCCTGGCCACCTACATGGTCGAAGGCGGCTCGTCGAAGGACTTCCGCAAGACCAAGGCCATGGCCTACGACAATCCGCAAGCCCTGCACCTGCTGCTGGACAAGCTGGCCCAGTCGGTCACCAGCTACCTTAACGGCCAGATCCTGGCCGGCGCCCAGGCTGTGCAGATCTTCGACACCTGGGGCGGCAACCTGTCGGCGGCGGCCTACCAGGAGTTCTCACTGGCCTACATGCGCAAGATCGTCAGCGGCCTGATCCGCGAGCACGAGGGGCGCAAGGTGCCGGTGATCCTGTTCACCAAGAATGGTGGTTTGTGGCTGGAAAGCATCGCCGACGCAGGTGCCGACGCACTGGGCCTGGACTGGACCTGCGAGATCGGCGACGCCCGCCGCCGCGTGGGTGACAAAGTAGCCTTGCAAGGCAACATGGATCCGACCGTGCTGTACGCCAAGCCCGAGGCCATTCGCAAGGAAGTGGCGCGCATCCTGGCCAGCTATGGCCACGGCACTGGCCATGTGTTCAACCTGGGCCACGGCATTACCCCGGAAGTCGACCCGGAGCATGCCGGCGTATTCATCAATGCCGTTCACGAGCTGTCGGCGCAGTATCACCAGTGAGGTGACACGCGGAAACCATAAGCCCGGTCATGTGCCGGGCTTTTATTTTGCATTAAGTTTTAATTCAGCGATCGTCGTTAATCTGGTCCCATCGAAACCGAAACAGGACCCGATCCTCATGAAAATCCGTTATCTTGCCCTCATCCTCGCCCCCTTGTTCAGCGCTGGCGCATTTGCCGCTGGCTACACCGGCCCTGGCGCCCAGTCGGTAACCACGGTTGCCGCCGCGAACGACGCCGCCGATGACACCCCCGTCATGCTGCAGGGCTTCGTGACCAAGAAGATCAACAACGACGACAAGTACGAGTTCAAGGACAACACCGGCACCATCACTGTCGAGATCGACGATGAGGACCTGCCGCCGACGCCGTTCAACGACAAGACCAAGGTGAAGCTGACCGGTGAGGTGGAAAAGCACCTGATGAGCCGGGAAGTGGATGTGGATATTGTCGAGATCATCAACTGATCTGATGGACTCTTCGTGGTCACGCCCGCTCCCACAGGTTGTGGGTGCAGGCGTGCCCACGAATGCCTCACACCGTTTTGGGTGGTAACTTGCTCAGGTGCAATGCCACCAGCAATGCCACCGCCAGCAAGCTGCCAATGAACAGCCCGATCCCGTTCCAGCCCCACTGGTGCCAGAACACCCCGCCCGCCGTACCGGCCACGCTGGAGCCAGCGTAGTAGCAGAACAGGTACAGCGACGACGCCTGCCCCTTGGCCTTCAGCGCCCGGCGGCCGATCCAGCTGCTGGCCACCGAGTGCGCACCAAAGAAGCCGAAGGTGAACACCAGCATGCCCACGATCACCATCACCAGCGGACTGGCCAGTGTCATCAGCAAGCCACCCGCCATTACCACGATACTGGCCCAGAACACCTTGCGCCGGCCCAGTTTGTCCGCCAGCGCGCCGACCTGTGCCGAACTGTAGATACCCGACAGGTAAACCACCGACAGCAAGCCGACCAGCGCCTGGTTCATGTGGTAGGGCTCGGCCAGCAGGCGGTAGCCGATGTAGTTGAACAGGGTGACGAAGGCGCCCATCAGCAAGAAGGCTTCAAGAAACAGCCAGGGCAGGCCTGCATCTTTGAAGTGCATGACAAAACCGTCCAGCAGGCTGCGTGGGTTCATCGTCTGTGCGCGGAAATTGCGTGATTCCGGCAGCACCTTCCAGAACACCAGCGCGGCCACCAGGGCCAGGCCGCCAATGGTCAGCATCGCCGTGTGCCAGCTGACGAAGTCGATCAGTACGCCAGTGATGAGCCGCCCGCTCATGCCGCCAATCGCGTTGCCGCCGATGTACAGGCCCATGGCCAGGCCAATGTGTTGCGGGTGAATCTCTTCGCTCAGGTAGGTCATCGCCACTGCCGCCAGGCCGCTCAGCGACAGGCCGACCAAGGCGCGGGTGGCCAGTACCAGCTCCCAGCTGGGCATCACTGCGCTGGCCAAGGTGGACAGGGCGGCGCAGACCAGCGCGAACACCATCACGGGTTTGCGCCCGATGCGGTCAGAAATGGGGCCGGTGATCAGCAGGCCGAACGCCAGCATGGCGGTGGACACCGACAGCACCAGGCTGCTCTGCGCCGCGTTGATGGAAAACTCGTTGGATAGCAGAGGCATCATTGGCTGTACGCAGTACAGCAAGGCGAAGGTGGCGAAACCGCCGCTGAACAAGGCCAGCACGGTTTTCATGAAAGCGGGTGTGCCTTTTTCGATCCACATTTCGGTCAGGATGGCAGGTTGTGGCTCAAGGAGGAGGGGGGCTACTGCAGTTTTCACGGGCGGGTACCTCTGGCGCAATGAAAAAAAGCATATAGCTGGCTAACGATTAGATCCAATATATTGTTCGACCTATTTGAGATGTTTGGCGACTTGTTTGGAGCGGATCATGGAATTGCGTCATCTGCGTTACTTCATTGCTGTGGCCGAAGAGCTGCACTTTGGCCGCGCCGCCCAGCAGCTGGGTATTTCCCAGCCGCCCTTGAGTCAGCAGATCCAGGCTCTGGAGCAGGAGTTGGGGGCCCGGTTGTTCGACCGTACCAATCGTCGTGTCGAACTGAGCGAGGCCGGGCGATTGTTCCTCGAGGAAGCGCGCCAGGTATTGGCGCAGGTGGAGAAGGCCGCGGATGTAGCCCGGCGTGCGCAGTTGGGCGAGCTGGGCGAGATGAAAATCGGTTTCACTTCCTCGGCCCCGTTCACCTCGAAAATCCCCAAGGCGATTCATGCTTTCCGTCAGCGCTTTCCGGCGGTGCACCTGAACCTCAAGGAAATGAGCAGCCGTGATGTTGCCGAAGGGGTATTCGACGAGTCCATCGAGGTGGGGTTGATGCGGCCGATGCCGCTGCCGGAGGGGTTGGTGGCCACCGAGTTGTTCCGAGAACCGTTGGTGGCGGTGATCAATGCTTCGCATCCGCTGGCTGAGGGCACTGAGCAAGGCGTCTACATGGCGGCGTTGGCCCCTGAGCCCTTCGTGTTCTTTCCGCGCAGTTATGGCAGCGGCTTGCATGCACAATTGCTGAGCCTGGCGCGGCATGCGGGTTTCAGCCCCCATTTTGCGCAAGAGGCAGGGGAAGCGATGACCATCATCGGCCTGGTCTCGGCGGGGCTGGGGGTGTCGGTGCTGCCGGCGTCGTTCCAGCGCATGCGTATAGAAGGGGTGGTGTACCGCACCTTGCTCGATGAAGAGGCGATGTCGGCGGTGTGGCTGGTGCAGCGTGAGCGCGGCCATTCGGTCATGGCCAAGGCATTTGCCGAGTTGTTGACAGGGCAGGTGGTCGGTCAGGCGTGATGCCGGGGCAATTGGCACTGGTCATTGCCCCACTGCCGCCACATACTCGGGCATTCGTTGATACACGGAGGTCAATCATGCGGCGCGTGGTGTTCAATCAGAAAGGTGGCGTGGGCAAGTCGAGCATTGCCTGCAACCTGGCGGCGGTCAGTGCCAATGAAGGCTACCGGACCTTGTTGATCGACCTGGATGCCCAGGCGAACTCGACCCAATACCTCACCGGCCTGACCGGCGAGGACATCCCCATGGGCATCGCCGACTTCTTCAAGCAAAGCCTTTCCAGCGGGCCGTTCAGCAAGAAGAACAAGGTCGATATCTACGAAACCCCATTCGACAACCTGCATGTGGTCACCGCCACTGCCGAGCTGGCCGACCTGCAGCCAAAGCTGGAGGCAAAACACAAGATCAACAAGCTGCGCAAGTTGCTCGACGAGCTGGACGAGGATTACGAGCGTATTTACATCGATACCCCGCCGGCGCTTAATTTCTATGCGGTTTCTGCGCTGATCGCTGCCGATCGCGTGCTGATTCCCTTCGACTGCGACAGCTTTTCGCGCCAGGCCCTGTATGGCCTGCTGGCCGAGATCGAAGACCTCAAGGAAGACCACAACGAAGACCTGGTGGTCGAAGGCATCGTGGTCAACCAGTTCCAGTCACGTGCCAGCCTGCCACAGCAGATGCTCGACGAGCTGTTGGCCGAAGGGTTACCGGTGCTGCCGGTGTACTTGGGCAGCTCGGTGAAAATGCGCGAATCGCACCACGCCAGCCTGCCGCTGATTCACCTGGAGCCGCGGCACAAGCTGACTCTGCAGTTTGTCGAGCTGCATTCGCTGCTTGAGGAGAATGCTTAAACCCCGTGGTTACGCAGCCACTCCAGCAGGGACTGGAGTGGAAACGCCCCGGTCTGCCGGCTGACTTCGCGGCCGTTCTTGAACAGCAGCAGGCTGGGGATCGAGCGTATGCCCAGTTGCCCAGCGAGGTTACGGTTGGCTTCGCTGTCGAGCTTGGCCAGGCGGCAGCGGCCTGCAAGCTTCCGGGCGGCCTCTTCGAAGGTGGGGGCAAATGACTTGCACGGGCCGCACCAGTCGGCCCAGATGTCGACCAGCAGCGGCAGGTCGCCTTTGATCTGGCTGGCATAGCTGGCTTCGGTGAGCTCGAAAGGGGTGCTCAACAGCACGTCCTGTTTGCAGCGACCGCATTTCGGCGCATCGCCCAGGCGCTCGGCGGGCAGGCGGTTGAGGCCGTTGCAGTGGGGGCAGGGGATTACCAGTGGGTCGGTCATTTCATCTCCAGTAGGTCTATCGCGGTTCCCTGTAGGAGCGGGTTCACCCGCGAAGAATGCGACGCGGTGCATGGCACCGGCTTCGCCGGTAAAACCGCTCAGGATTCGGCGCTAATCAGGAAGAGCAGCTGATTTCCAGGTGCTTGCCCCACTCCGGCGGTCGCTCGGCGTAGGCCTGCATCCCGGGCTGTTCCTCGAACGGCCTGGTCAGGACTTGGTGCAGCCGTCGAACTTCACTGTAATCCCCCGCCTCGGCCGCTTCGATGGCTTTCTGCGCCAGGTAGTTGCGCAGCACGTACAGCGGGTTTACCGCATGCATCCGCTCACGGCGGCCTTCGGCATTGCCGGGTTCACGCCCACAGCGGGCCAGGTAGTCTGCGCCCCAGGCATCGAAGCCGGCCAGGTCGATAAAGTCATCGCGCGCCACCTTCAGCGCCTCGGCCACCGGCTGCTCACCCAGTTTGCGGAAGAACAGGCTGTAGTCCACGCCACCGCGTTGCATGCACTGCAGCAGGCGCTCGACCAGCGCCATGTCATCATCTTCGGCGGTGGTCAGCCCCAGGCGCCGGCGCATCAGGTCCAGGTAATGGGCCTGGTACAGCGGCAGGAACAGGCCCAACGCTTCCTTCAGTGGCTCAACTTCGATCACGGTGGTCAGTGCCTGGGCCAGCGCGCTGAGGTTCCAGTGGGCGATGGGCACTTGGTTGGCGTAGCTGTAGCGGCCTCGATCGTCGGAGTGGTTGCAGATGAAGTTGGCGTCGAAGTCATCCAGGAACGCATAGGGGCCAAAATCGAAGGTGATGCCGAGGATCGACATGTTATCGGTGTTCATCACGCCGTGGCAGAAGCCATACGCCTGCCAGCGGGCGATCAGTTCGGCATTGCGCTCGACGATGGTGCGGAACATGGCCAGGTAAGGCTGCTCGGCGTCACGGCATTCGGGATAGTGCTGTTCCAGCACATGGTCGATCAACACGCGCTGCTGCTCGGGCTGCTTGGTGTAGTAGAAGTACTCGAAATGACCGAAACGCACATGGCTCTGCGCCAGGCGCGTCAGCATGGCCGCGCTTTCACGGGTTTCGCGCCACACCGGGGTGCTGGAACCGATCACGCACAGTGCCCGGCTGGTAGCGATACCCAGGGCGTGCAGGGCTTCGGAGGCGAGGAACTCGCGAATCGACGAGCGCAGCACGGCGCGGCCGTCACCCATGCGGGAGTAGGGTGTCTGGCCGGCGCCCTTGAGGTGCAGGTCCCAGTGTTCGCCTGCGTCGTTGAGCACTTCGGCCAGTAGCAGGCCACGGCCGTCGCCCAGACGTGGGTTGTACGAGCCGAACTGGTGGCCGGAATAAACCATCGCCCGAGGGTCGGCCTCTTCCCACAGTTTGTGGCCGCTGAACAGTTCGGCGAACACCGGCAGCTCGGCCTGGGCGGGGTCGAGGTCGAGCAAGGCCATGGCCGACTCGCTCGCTACCACCAGGCGCGGGTCTGCAATGGGCTCGGGCAGCACCTGGGTGGAGAACGCATCGCCCAGGCGGGCGAAGCGGTTGTCGAAGGTGAGTTGGTCGAGGGCTTTCACGGGACTGCTCCTTGGAATCGGTGCCAATGGGGCCGCTTGGCGGCCTTTCGCGGGTGAACCCGCCCCCACAGCGGCCAGCGCCCGATGTAGGAGCGGGTTTACCCGCGAACGAGGGCGAAGCCCTCGTAGCCATTTTGCACACAATAAAGTATTCGAGCCTATTCAGGCCGAAGCAGTGCCATCCGATTTCGGCTGTTCCATCGGAATCAATTGCTGTTTGCTGCCCTTGGCGTCCATCAGGAATACCTCTACCTGGCGTACCGAGATCTTGATGTTGTGGGCCTTGAACTCGCGGTTGATGTAGCGGTTGATCTCGTCCAGCGTCGGGTTGCGGTCGCCCAGGTCACGCACGTGCATGCGCAGTTCGTGGTCCAGCGAGCTCTCGCCGAAGTTGAGGAAGTACACGATCGGTTCCGGATCCTTGAGCACGCGTGGGTTCTCATGCGCGCCCTTGAGCAGCAGGTCGCGCACCAGGTCGAGGTCTGAGCCATAGTCGATGCCCAGCTTCAGCGTCACCCGGGTGACCGTATCGGTCAGCGACCAGTTGATCAGTTGGCCAGTGATGAAGGTCTTGTTGGGGACGATGATGTCCTTGCGGTCGAAGTCGGTGATGGTGGTGGCACGGATGCGGATCTTGCTTACCGTGCCCGACAGGTTGCCGATGGTGATGGTGTCGCCAATCCGTACCGGGCGCTCGAACAGGATCATGATGCCGGAGATGAAGTTGGCGAAGATTTCCTGCATGCCGAAGCCCAGCCCTACTGACAGCGCAGCCACCAGCCATTGCAGCTTGTCCCAGCTCACCCCCAGGGTCGACAGGGTGCTGACGATGCCGATGCCGACGATGGTGTACGACAACAGCGTGGTGGTGGCGTAGGCACTGCCCTGGGCCAGGTTCAGGCGAGACAGCACCAGTACTTCCAGCAAGCCTGGCAAGTTGCCGGCCAGGGCGAAAGTGATGCCGACGATCACCAGCGCGCCGAGCAGGTCGCCGAGGCTGATCGGTACCATGCTGGCGGCGGCGCCGGTGCCGCTGGTGTATTCGTAGAGGACGAAATTGTTGAGGTAGGCGAACACCGAGATCAGGTCGGCCCATACCCAGTACAGGCCGGCGATGAAGCCGCCGAGCAGGGCCAGGCGGATCAGGCGCAGCGACTGCTGGTTGACCTGTTCGATATCCAGCGTTGGCTCTTCGGTGATGACTTCGCCATCCAGCCCTTCCTTGGCTGCCGCACGCTTGGTCAACGCACGCTGGTAGGCCAGGCGTCGTGCAGCCACCGACAGGCCGCGCACGAAGGCGGCCTCGATCACCAGCCAGAACAGCAGCAGGTACAGGGTGTAGATGAGTCGGTCGGTAAGCTTCAGTGCCGTGTAGTAGTAGCCGAAGCACACGGCGACGAACAGGGCGATGGGCAGGGCGGTGAACGCTACCCCCACCGCCCTGCGGAACAGCGAGGTGTCACGGTGTGCCGGGCTGCTGAGCAGCAGGCGGCTGAGCAGCCAGGCCATCAGCGCATAGCAGGTCAGCACCACGCCGATGCCCAACACGTCGTCTGCCAATGCCGAAGGCTGGTGCTCGGCCACCGCCACCACGCCGACCAGTGCCAGCACCACGGTGCCCAGGCGGCGAACCCAGCCGCGCAGGAACTCGACCTGCGGTTTGTGCCAGCGGAAGTGGACTTCCGCCACGCCACCGGGTGCGAGGATACGGTAGGCGGTATAGAACACCAGCCAGGCCTGGGCCAGCTGCCAGAGTGCGGCGCCCAGGTTGGCATTCTGCCCGCGGGCGTCGATCTGCAGGGCGTAGCTGCACAGCGCCAGACCAAGGCTGACCGGCATCGCCAGCAGAATGTTGATTAGGATTGCCTGGGGCGTGTGCCATTGGCTGTCACGGCGGAAGTGGCCGATATCCTGGTGCACTTTGCCTAATCGTTGGTAAAGGTATTTGCGCCGCCACAACAGCGCGCCGATCACCAACAGCAGCGGCAGGAACAGCAACGGGCGCTGGCTCAGGCCATCGGCCAGCTCTTTCAGGCTGGAGCCCCACGGCAGGTTGGCGACCTGGTCGGCCAGGCGCTCCGGCACGTATTGCAGCCAGTCCCAGTCCAGCGGCTTGTTGCTGGGGATCCAGAACATTTGCTCGTCGAGGGTGGTGCGCAGGCTCTGCGCGGTGCCCAGTAGCTGCTTCTGGTTGAGCTGCAGGGTGATCGATTCGTTGAGCAGCGCCGACAGCTCGCGGTTCAGCCGCTCCAACAGGTCGCTGCGGGTGATGGCCACTTCCAGCAGGGCCTTGCGCAGCTGCGGGGTCACATCTTCCTGCGGTTGCGCCGCCAGCAGCTTGTCGACGTAGGTGACCGGGCTGCTCATCTGCTCGCGCTGCTGGTTGACTTCGAACTGGTACAGGCGGGTGTCGGCGATCTGGTCGGCCAGGTCGCGGTCGACCTTCAGGTGCGGCAGGGTCTGCTTCTGCTTGTAGAGAATCTTCGACAGCAGCAGGCTTCCCTTGAGCACGTTGATCTGCTCGTCAAGCGCCTGGTCGGCCTGGGTCAGGCTGTCGAGTTGCTGCTTGGTGCGCAGGTTCTGCTGGGTCAGTTCGTTAAGGCGGTCGGTGCTCTTGAGCAGGTAGTCGGAAAGCTTGAGGTTGATCGCGCTTTCAGTGGCCAGCAGGCTGCTGCCGCCGGCCTTCTGAGCCTCAATCGACTGCTGGGTGACGGCTTCCTGGGACTGGGCCAGGCGTTTGGCGTTGATCAGCGTCTGCAGGTCCTGGATTTCCTGCTCCAGGCGCGCAGCGCGCTCGACCAGCAGGTCGTGACGCGCATTGCCGAGGTCTTGCAGCAGGCTGTTGCCGGCCAGTTCCTGGCGGCGCAGCAGGGTCAGCGCGTTGAGCGAGGCCAACTCGGCGTTGAGCTGATTGCGCTGGTCGGCATTGATGGCTTTGCCACCGTCCTTGCCGGTTTTGAGTATGTTGTTGATCTGCTGGGTGCGGGTCTGGCTGCTGCTGATCTCCGCCTGGGCACGCTCGGGGCGGGTTTGCGAGTTGATGATCAGGCTGTTGGCTTCAGACAACGCCTTTTGCAGCTCGCCCTGCAGCGTGTTGCGTTCGCTGAGCATCTGTTCAAGCTGTGGCACGGTGAGGTTGGCGTAGCGCTGTGCCACCGGTTGTGCCCTGGTTTCCTTGAGCCTGGCCAACTCCTTCTGGCTGTCGCTGGTCTCCTTGGGGGCACTGCTCAGCTGCTGCTTGAGTGCAGCCAGTTTCTTTTCGTTGTCTTCCTTGGCAGCAAGCAGGCTCAACGTTTGTTCGAGCACCTGCTGCAGCGCCTTCTGGTCTGCCTCGGGCAGCTTGCGCTCGGCGATCTTGTCGAGGCTGTTCTGGATACTGGCGGTGGTCGGGGCTTCTGCCGCGCTAGCGGCAAAAGAAAGGGACAAGCACAACCCGAGCAGGGCTGTGCGAAGGTACACGCGCAGGGACATAGGCAGACTACTTGTGGATCCGGCTGAAACGAAGTTTAGAGGAACAATCCTGGTCCGGGTCGCGTTCCTTCGGGGAATCTGACGCCTACTTTCTGGATCTTGTTCCCGTCCATGGTCGCCACGGTCCAGATCGTGCCATGCCATTCGACCTGGTCCCCCACTACTGGAGCGCCTCCGACCTTCTGTCGGATGAACTGCGCCAGCGGCATTTTCGCGTCGAGGCCATCGAGCTTCAGGCCATACAACGCTGCCACCGCCCCCAGTTCGGCATCGCCTTCGAGCACGAAGTCGCCGAAGAAACGCAGGTCCAGGCCACGCTGTGGCGCTTGGCTGAACAATTTGCCGAGGGCCGGCAGGTTGTGCTCGTGGCCGATCACGCAGAGCATGTCGCCCACTTCCAGCACGGTGCTGCCCGACGGGTGCAGCAGTTGCTCGCCACGGAACAGCGCGGCAATCCGTGTGCCTTCGGGCATTTTCAGCTCGCGCAGGGCGGCACCGATGCACCACTTTTCGGCGCCCAGGCGGTAGACGAACATTTCCCACTCGCTGGTGATGTGCACTTCCAGGGCGGAGCGGGAAATCGGCGCCGGGTCTGGCGGTACGGTCACTTTCAGCAGCTTGGCCATCCACGGCAGGCTGGTGCCCTGCACCAGCAGTGACACCAGCACGATGAAGAACGCCAGGTTGAAGAACAGCTGGGCGTCTGGCAGGCCCGCCATCAGCGGGAACACCGCCAGAATGATCGGTACCGCGCCGCGCAGGCCGACCCACGAAATGAAGCCCTTTTCGCGGCCGTGAAAAGCCTTGAACGGCAGCAGGGCCGCGACCACCGACAGTGGCCGCGCCACCAGGATCATCCACAGCGCCAGGCCCAGTGCCGGCAGGGCGATGGGCAGCAGGTCGTGCGGCGTGACCAGCAACCCCAGCACCAGGAACATGCCGATCTGCGCCAGCCAGGCCATGCCGTCGAGCATGTGCAGGATGCCGTGGCGGCTGCGGATAGGCTTGTTGCCCAGCACCAGGCCGCACAGGTAAACGGCGAGGAAGCCGCTACCATGCAGGGCGTTGGTCAGCGAGAACACCACCAGGCCGCCGGCCACTACCAGAATGGGGTAAAGGCCGCCGGCCAGGTTGATGCGGTTGACCAGTTGCAGCATCAGCCAGCCACCGCCCAAGCCCAGCAGCCCGCCGATACCGAACTCACGCAACAAGTGGCCCAGCAGGCCCCAGTGCAGCCCGGTCTGGCCGCTGGCAATCATGTCGATCAAGGTGACAGTGAGGAACACCGCCATCGGGTCGTTGCTGCCCGACTCGATCTCGAGGGTAGCCGTAACCCGCTCGTTCAGGCCTTTGCCGCCGAGCAGCGAGAACACTGCAGCGGCGTCGGTGGAGCCGACGATCGCACCGATCAGCAAGCCCTGAATCAGGCTCAGGTTGAACAGCCAGGCGGCAACCAGGCCGGTGAGGGCGGTGGTGATCATCACCCCGACCGTGGCCAGCGACAGCGCCGGCCACAGCGCCACGCGGAAGCTTGCCACCCGCGTACGCAGGCCACCGTCAAGCAGGATGACGGCCAGTGCCAGGTTGCCCACCAGGTAGGCGGTTGGGTAATTGTTGAAGATGATGCCGCCACCATCGACACCGGCGACCATGCCGACGGCGAGGATGATGACCAGAATAGGGATGCCCAGGCGCGACGATAGCGAGCTGACCAGGATACTTGCACCCACCAGCAATGCGCCGATCAGGAACAGGCTGTTGATGGTGCTTGCATCCAAAGGCAGGTACTCCGAGACAGCGGGGAAGGGACGTGGTAGCGCATTTTCCAGCAAAAGCTAGCAGGTCGCGTGCCAATCGATTCTAACCTGAGGCCGACGCAGGCTGTAAAGCGATACCGCATCGTCGCTGCGGCTTGCGGCTGTAATGGTTTGCCCACTGTCAGGCAGCCAAGTGACATGAATGTCAAAGAAACCATTTCTCTCGCCCAGGTGGCCCAGCGCCTGCTCGGGCAATTTCCTGATTTGCACAGTTTGGCGCGCCAGGCGGCGGGCCATGTGCTTCGCCGCCAACTGGGGTACTGGCTGGATCCGGACGGGCTCTATTGGCACGAGTTCCAGTCGGCGGCCAGCAGTTCGTTGAGCTTCACCGGCTGGCGCCACAGTGGGCCGCCACGACGCTCTTTGAGCCTTACCGAACTGGTCATCCAGCGATTTAGCCCGCAGCAGCAGGCCAGTGCTGACGAGTTGAGTATTTATGGTGGCTTCTACCGGGTGGATGCCAGCCACGCAGTTTACGACGAACGCAACGAAGTGCGGCTCGACCCTCAGCAAGTACTGACGGCGTTCTGGCGGTTGGACTTTGCAGGGCGCTACACCGAGGCGCTGGGCACGTTTCGAGCACGGCATGGCGAAGACTACTGTGTGCTGGCCCGTGCCCGCTTCATGGCTGCTGTGGGCCAATCTGGGTTGAGCGAACATGAGCGCCAGGAGCTAATGGGGGTGACGCTCGCTGCACCCGCACTGCCGACTACCGTAAAAGCCTTGCGACTCGCCCGGCAAGCGAGTGCTCAATCTGGGTGGAACGCGCTTGTCATCGGCGGTATCAGCGCCAAGCTGATGTTCTTGCGCAAGCTGAAGACTGGCAGGTTGTGCCTCTACCTTGCCGATGTTCAGGCTGTGGTGCAGGTGTTCGACGATCGTCATGCGTTTCAGGAGTGGATGGCTGACCAGGCCGCCACGACGGTGGGGCGAGAGCGGCTGGTCAGGCTGTTCGTCGGGGACGGGGTACTGGCGCAGTCGCTACGCCCGCGACTACGCAATTACTTCAAGTTGCTCGCACAGTCGCGAGGTGACACCGCCATCTTGGGGCAGTCCATTGAAGGGGACCTGTTCGTTCGTCTACGTGATGCGGTGATGGATGATCTGACCCGCGACGCTCACGAACGGCTGACCACCAATGCCCAGCTGCGAAAGGCCGAGTGGCTGGCGGGCGTGCAAGCGGCGAGCTTCGTGATAGCACCGATGGCGCCGTTTGGCTGGCCAGTGATATTGGCATCGCTCGGTCTAGGCACCGCCAGCCTGGCGCTGCATCTGGACCGGGCAATCAATGGCAAGCAGGGCTGGCGCACAGCAGCATGGTGGTCAGTACTGACGGATATCCTGTTCATCCTGCTTGATATAGCCATGCTGCGAGCCAGCGAGCTGTTTACCGATGGTCACGTCCCCCCGCGGGTGGCTGGTCAGGCGCAAGCCTCTGCCGCCAAGGTCGACTGGGGGCTTTACATGGCCCCGGCGGCGGATGAATTGCTGGCGTTGTCGGATCAGGCGCTGGCCCGCCAGCAAGCTCTGTTGGGCGCGGTACCGTGGGCTGATCTCGATGCCTTGGGGCCCAATGGCGAGTATCTGGATGCCTTCAGTGAACCCTACCCCGTGTTTCGCGATGAGCACGGCTTTGGCTCGCCCGCCATTGCCGAGTACACCAGCTCGCCGGAGCGTTACAACAACCTGTGGCGGGGTATGCCGCTAGAGGGCACGCGCGCCGCGCATATCCAGCGCAGCCATGCGCTTTCTCACGCACTTGGGCAAATCGGCGTGACTAATCAAGTGAGGCTGTATCGGGCTGCCTCCAGCCTGCGGGGCACGGGTTTTCAGGCAGTTGGTGAGGGCGCCGTTGAAGTGGGTGACGTGCTGGTGACCACCGACTTCACGTCATTCACTGAAAACCCCTATGCCCTCTGGGAGGTTTTCAACGACCCGCAGGCTCAAATCAGTGGCAGGGATGTTTTTGATGAAAACGCGTTGGTTTATGTGTTGGAGCCGGGCGAGGATATGCAGGCGACGCCTATCGGGCCCTTCTCAAGGCGACCGGATGAGGCGGAGTCTTTGATGATGCCCGGGCGCTACCTGCAAGTGGAAAAGGTGACGGCCGTTCAAGGGCACAATTATCGCTTTACCGAGGTGTGCCTGAAGGCGCTGGCGCAGGCGCCAAGCGGGAAGGCAGTGCGTGATATGCGCACAGGCAAGCTGTTCGATCGCCAGGCACTGGCGATGCGGCTGGGCACGGAGGATGATTCGTTGATGCGCACATTCTTTGCGCTGCCCTCCTGAGCGCACGTGAAAGGGGCCGCTGAGCGGCCCCTGATCAAGGCCTCAGCCCTGCTTCACTTCACGCATCGGCTTGCCTTTCACTGGCGCATCGCCCGCCACGTAGTACTTGGCAGTGCTGCGCGGCAGTGGCTTGCGACCACGGATTTTGTCCGAAATCTTTTCGGCAATCATGATCGTGGTGGCATTGAGGTTGCCGGTGATGATCAGTGGCATGATCGACGCATCGACCACACGCAGGCCCTTCATGCCGTGCACGCGGCCTTCGCCATCGACCACTGCCATGTCGTCGGTACCCATCTTGCACGAGCAGGACGGGTGGAAGGCAGTTTCGGCGTGCTCGCGGATGAACTTGTCCAACTGCTCGTCGGTTTGCACGTCGGCGCCCGGGCTGATTTCGCGGCCACGGTACGGGTCCAGCGCCGGCTGGGCCATGATTTCACGGGTCAGGCGAATGCCGTCACGGAATTCCTGCCAGTCCTGCTCGGTGGACATGTAGTTGAACAGGATGCTCGGGTGCTGGCGCGGGTCTTTCGACTTGGCCTGGATGCGGCCACGGGCAGGCGAGCGCATGGAGCCCATGTGCGCCTGGAAGCCATGTTCCTTCACGCCATTGGAGCCGTTGTAGTTAATCGCAACCGGCAGGAAGTGGTACTGGATGTTCGGCCACTTGAACTCCGGGCGGGTACGAATGAAACCACCGGCCTCGAACTGGTTGCTGGCGCCGATGCCGGTGCCATTGAACAACCACTCGGCACCGATGGCCGGCTGGTTCCACCACAGCAGCGATGGGTACAGCGATACCGGCTGGGTGCAGGCGTACTGCAGGTACAGCTCCAGGTGGTCCTGAAGGTTTTCACCAACGCCCGGAAGGTCGTGCACAACCGGGATGTCGAGGCTTTCCAGCAGGGCGCGCGGGCCGACGCCGGAGCGCTGCAGCAGCTGCGGCGAAGCGATGGCGCCAGAGCTGACGATCACTTCCTTGCGGGCGCGGGCTTCAACGCGTTCTTCGCTGTCGCCGACCAGGTAGGTTACGCCTACGGCGCGCTTGCCGTCGAACAGCACGCGGTCGGTCAGGGCGTGGGTGACGATGGTCAGGTTCGGGCGTTTCTTGGCCTGGTCCAGGTAGCCACGGGCGGTGCTGGAGCGGCGGCCGTTCTTGGTCACCGAACGGTCCATCGGGCCGAAGCCTTCCTGTTGGTAGCCGTTGAGGTCTTCGGTACGCGGGTAACCGGCTTGCACACCTGCTTCAACCATGGCGTGGAACAGCGGGTTGTTGCCAGCCTTTGGCGTGGCCACACTGACCGGGCCGTCACCACCGTGGTAGTCGTTAGGGCCGATATCACGGGTTTCGGCTTTGCGGAAGTACGGCAGGCAGTCGAGGTAGGTCCAGTCGTCCAGGCCTGGCAGTTCTGCCCAGCCGTCGAAGTCCATGGCGTTGCCGCGGATGTAGCACATGCCGTTGATCAGCGACGAGCCACCCAGGCCCTTGCCACGGCCACATTCCATGCGGCGGCCGTCCATGTACGGCTCCGGGTCGGTCTCGTAGGCCCAGTTGTAGCGGCGGCCTTGCAGCGGGAAGGCCAGGGCGGCTGGCATCTGGGTGCGGAAGTCGAAGCGGTAGTCGGGACCACCGGCTTCCAGCAGCAATACGGTGACGCCGGCATCTTCGGTCAGGCGGGTCGCCAGGGTGTTACCGGCCGAGCCGGCACCGACGATGATGTAATCGAATTCTTGGGACATGAAAGTACCCTCGTGTTGGCGGTGATCGGGGAGCGGGTACGCCCGTGCGCGGTGGCACGGGCGGGGCTAGACAGGGTTTAGAAAACCGAGTTGTAGCCGCCCAGCTCGACCTGGACCGACTTGATGCGAGTGTATTGAGCCAGCGAGCTGACGCCGTTTTCACGGCCGACGCCCGACTGCTTGTAGCCACCTACCGGCATTTCGGCTGGCGATTCACCCCAGGCGTTGATCCAGCAGATACCGGCTTCGAGCTTGTGGATGATGCGGTGGGCGCGGGTGATGTCGTTGGTGCAGACGCCGGCGGCCAGGCCGTAGTCGGTGTCGTTGGCACGGCGGATCACTTCTTCTTCGGTTTCGTAGGTGAGGATGCTCATCACCGGGCCGAAGATCTCTTCCTTGACGATGGTCATGTCGTCGGTGCAGTCGGTGAACACGGTCGGCGCAACGAAGGCACCTTTGGCGAAGTCACCGGCAGTCAGGCGCTCGCCACCGCACAGCACGCGGGCACCTTCTTCCTTGCCCTTGGCGATGTAGCCCAGCACGCTTTCCATGTGCTGGAAGCTGACCAGCGGGCCGAAGTTGGTGTTTTCGTCTTCCGGGTTGCCAACGCGGATGCGGGCAACGCGCTCGGCGATCTTGGCTTCGAAGGCCGCCTTCATTTCAGCCGGGATGAACACGCGGGTGCCGTTGGTGCACACCTGGCCCGAGCTGTAGAAGTTGGCCATCATGGCGATATCAGCGGCCTTGTCCAGATCGGCGTCGGCACAGATGATCAGAGGCGACTTGCCGCCCAGTTCCATGGTCACTTCCTTCAGCGAAGAGCTGGAGGCGCTGGCCATGACTTTCTTGCCGGTGGTGGTGCCGCCGGTGAAAGACACTTTTTCGATGCGCGGGTGCTCGGTCAGCCAGGTGCCGACTTCGCGGCCGCTGCCGGTCAGAACGTTGAACACGCCGTTTGGCAGGCCGGCTTCGGTGTAGATCTCGGCCAGTTTCAGGGTGGTCAGCGAAGTGACTTCCGACGGTTTGAAGATCATCGCGTTGCCAGCGGCCAGGGCCGGGGCAGATTTCCACAGGGCGATCTGGATCGGGTAGTTCCAGGCACCGATACCCACGGTTACGCCCAGCGGCTCGCGGCGGGTGTAAACGAAGGACGATTCGCGCAGCGGGATCTGCTCGCCTTCGATGGCCGGTACCAGGCCTGCGTAGTATTCCAGGACGTCGGCGCCGGTGACGATGTCGACGTAGCGGGTTTCGGAGTACGACTTGCCGGTGTCCAGGGTTTCCAGCATGGCCAGCTCGTCGTTGCGCTCGCGCAGGATGTCGACGGCGCGGCGCAGGATGCGCGAACGCTGCATGGCAGTCATCGCAGCCCAGACTTTCTGGCCACGCTCGGCGCTTTCCACGGCCTTCTCGACGTCAGCCTCGGTAGCACGTTGCACGTGGGCGAGGACTTCGCCGGTGGCCGGGTTGATGGCCTCGAAAGTGGCATCGCTGCCAGCGTCGACGTAAGCGCCATCAATGTAGAGTTTTTGCGTTCCGAAACGGGCCATAGTGTCCTCGCAAGTGCAGTGTGTGGTTTGGCTTGCGCGTCACGCTCCTGCCGGGTTGGCAAGTGCCGTGCGCGCTTGTTCAGCGGCCTGGTCGTTGGTGCCCAGGGTGTGCTGCTTAGCCAGTTGTAGATCCATGTATTCGTAAGCAATCCGTATCGCCTGGTCGGTGTCGAATGCATCACCCGACAGGGCACCACGCAGCCACAAACCGTCGATCAGGGCTGCCAGGCCGCGGGCTGCCTTGCGCGCATGGTAAAGCGGCAGGGCGCGGCGGAACTGGCAGCACAGGTTGGAATACAAGCGGTGGTCGTTGATCCGCTGCAACCTGTGCAAATCGGGCTGGTGCATGCTGGAAGCCCAGAAGGCCAACCAGGTTTTCATTGCCGGGCCGTTTACCTGGCTGGCATCGAAGTTGCCCTCGATGATCACTTTCAGGTGAGCGCGCGGGCTGTCGTCTTTCAGGGCCTGGCGACGTGCTCTGACGCCTTCGTTGAGCATGCTCATGATGTAACCCATCGTCGCTGCGATCAGGCCGTTCTTGTCCCGAAAGTAGTGACTGATGATGCCGTTCGACACACCGGCCAAACGGGCAATCAGCGCAATGCTGGCGTCCCCCAGTCCGACCTGATCGACCGCCTGCAATGTGGCTTCGATCAACTGCTGGCGCCGGATGGGTTGCATACCGACCTTGGGCATCTTGCTATCTCCTCAGGCCTGCGAGCAGACGACAGGCGGCTGACTCGGCGAAGGCCAGTCTATTTTGTTTTGATTGAACGTTCAATCAATAAAGAATAAGCTCTGCGACAATTTGTGCCATTGACAGTTTTTCAGGCGGTCGAGACGGCACGGATTGACACCCCAGGAAATCGCGTAACCCCCGGAATACAAGGTGTTGACGGGCATGAGCGATGCGAAATGCAGATTCTGCCGTACGGCCATTGGCCCTGCGACAGGCCCTTGGAGCGGGCGGGGTGACCTGTGACGAATGCGCACACCTCCGTTGAGGCGTGGCATTTTCAGCAGGCCACCTGTCTGTTTTTGGCAACGTATCGATTCGGGATCACGGTTTCCAGGGTTCTTTTATAACACCTGATGCAGTGGGGATATTCCACCAATTGCTCGGGAAAGACTGATTAGCCTCCACAGCCGCACTGCCCGGAGCATTCGTGCAATGAGTTCTGCCTCACTTACCAAGCCCCCCGCCGAGAGGGTACGGGTCAACCGCGTGGTGTTCTTCACCTCCGCGCTGATGATCCTTGTTCTGACTGCCTTGCTGATCGCTGTACCCGAAACTGCCGGCCAGGTGCTGGGCGTGGCCCAGAAGTGGCTGACGCGCACCTTTGGCTGGTACTACATGCTGGTCATCTGCGGATACCTGCTGTTCGTCGTCTACCTGGCTTTCTCCGACTACGGCAGCCTCAAGCTGGGTGGCAAGGACGACCAGCCTGACTTCAGCTACGGCGCCTGGGCCGGCATGCTGTTCTCGTCCGGTATCGGTATTTCGCTGCTGTACTTCGGCGCCTCCGAGCCCCTGGACCACTACTTCAACCCACCGGAGGGCACCCCGGCCAGCCTCGAGGCCGCGCGCCAGGGCCTGCAGCTGACCTTCCTGCACTGGGGCCTGCACGGCTGGGCGATCTATGCCCTGGTCGGCCTGGCCGTGGGTTACTTCGCTTACCGCCACAACCAGCCGCTGGCACTGCGTTCGGCGCTGTACCCGCTGGTGGGCGAGCGTTGGGTCAAGGGCGCTGCCGGCAACGCCGTCGACATCTTCGGCATGTTCGTCACCCTGCTGGGCCTGGTGACCAACTTGGGCATCGGCTCGATGCAGGTGTCGTCCGGCCTGGAATACCTGTTCGGCATGGACCACAGCAAGACCAACCTGCTGGTGGTGATCCTGGTCATGGCTGGCGTGGCTACCGTGGCAGCGGTATCGGGTGTGGAAAACGGCATTCGCCGCCTGTCCAACCTGAACATCATGCTGTTCAGTGGCCTGTTGATCTTCGTGCTGCTGGGCGGCGAAACCCTGCACCTGCTCAACGGCTTCGTGCAGAACGTCGGCGACTACCTCAACGGCATCGTGCTGAAAACCTTCGACCTCTATGTGTATGAAGGCGAAGCCGGCAAGTCGGAGCGCTGGCTGGGCCTGTGGACCGTGTTCTACTGGGCCTGGTGGATCTCCTGGGGCCCGTTCGTCGGCATGTTCATTGCGCGTATTTCCAAGGGCCGCACCGTGCGCCAACTGGTGATGGGTGTGCTGCTGATCCCGCTGGGCTTCACCCTGGCCTGGCTGTCGATCTTCGGCAACACCGCACTGGACCTGGTGATCAACCAGGGCGCCGTGGAGCTGGGCAAGACTGCGCTGGAACAGCCATCGATGTCGATCTACCAGCTGCTGGAATACTTCCCGGCAGCCAAGATCGTCATTGGTGTGGCAGTGTTCGTCGGTTTCGTGCTGTTCCTCACACCGGCCGACTCCGGCGCGGTGATGATGGCCAACCTGTCGTGCACAGGCGGCAAGGTCGACGAGGATGCCCCGCACTGGATGGTGGTGTTCTGGTCCGTGGTGATCACCCTGGTCACGATCGGCCTGCTGTTTGCCGGTAACTTCGAAGCCATGCAGACCATGGTCGTGCTGGCGGGCCTGCCATTCTCGGTGGTGCTGGTGCTGGTGCTGTTCATGTTCGGCCTGTACAAGGCCATGAAGCAGGACGTGGTGATCGAGCAGGAGCGCGCCGAACTGGCCGCCCGTGGCCGTCGCGGCTTTAGCGAGCGCCTGACCCAGCTGGAACTGCAGCCGACCCAGGCCGTGGTACAGCGCTTCATGGACAAGCAGGTCAGCCCGGCGTTGAAAGAAGCCGCTGCACAGCTGCAGACGCAGGGCTTCGAGGTGGAAACCCGCGTTGGCCAGTCGCGCAACCTGATGGGCTTGCGGGTGATGATGGAAGAAGGCAACCCTTTCGTCTACGAAGTGAGCCTTGACGGCTATATGGCCGCGTCGAGCGAGCCGCCGGTCGAGGGTGAGCCTGAACTGCGCCAGCGCTTTTACCGCGCCGAGGTCTACCTGCATGACGGCAGTCAGGAGTACGACCTGATGGGCTTTGCCCCAGACCAGATCGTGCGTGATGTGCTCGATCAGTTCGAGAGCCATCGCCAGGTGCTTGGCCGCGTCTATAGCTGACTTCCCGGCAGGCCGCCGCACTGCCAGGTGTGGCGGCTTGCCAGCAGCAATATGTAGCACCTCATTCGATAACATCTCCAGGACGCTTTGTGGTTCATTCCACAACGAGTCCTGGTCATGCCCGCCACTCACGCGCACAACCTCAATCACGCAGTCGCTGCCCAGTTCGCCAGCCGTCCTACATTCCGGCAGGTCGCAGGTGAACAGATCATGAAGGTGATTCTGGAGCACTATCCTCTGGTTGGCGTGCATCGCCCTGAAATGACCTCGGCTGCACCGCTATACCTGATGTCCCTGCAGCCGGATGGTGTCTGGCACCCTCAGCCGCTGGTGGATGTTGTGCTGCAGGCCCTGCTTGCGGCTAAACCACTGGACCTCACCCCAGCAAGTGACTACCGCCTTAGCCTGAACCCGCCTCGGCGCTTTTTCGCCATCGAGTCGAGCTTCGAAACTGCTGAGGGCGATTTGATCGAGCCCGCGCGCCTGACCGATGGCCTCAACGCGTTGCTGCCGATACTGCTTT
The DNA here is from genome assembly GCF_001655295.1 of Pseudomonas sp. JY-Q. Taxonomy (NCBI): domain Bacteria; kingdom Pseudomonadati; phylum Pseudomonadota; class Gammaproteobacteria; order Pseudomonadales; family Pseudomonadaceae; genus Pseudomonas; species Pseudomonas sp. JY-Q. The sequence goes on from NZ_CP011525.1 coordinate 379,958, forward strand.
GGCACTTCCAGCAAGCGCAGATCGGCTATTGGAACGGCGACGCCACGATCGACCGGGACCTGTGGTTGCAGCAGTTGTTGCGCGCCAACCTGCTCGATGGCCTGAAGGACGAAGCGCTGGACGACGAACAACGCAAGCTGCTGCGTGACCTGATGATGGGCAACCGTACCGGGCTCGATGTGCAGCTGGTGCGGGTAGCGTTACGTGAGGGCGAAGACACGTTCCATGAACTGTTGCCCGGTTTGCTGATTACCGCCTCCAGTGAAGTTCGCGAACTGACACTCTGGTGTTCTCCCGAAGGCCTGGTCCGCAGTTTCGACGCCCAGGCTGCGTTCGGCGCGGCGTTGCAAATGCAGATGGCGGGACGTTACCGGTTTGATGAGTTGAGCTGGCAAGGCCTGACGGTGGAGGGCGACGCTTTCGCCCTGTACAGCGCCTTGTTGCTGGAAATCTTGCTCGAGCGCGTGGCCCGCCTGCGCTGGAGTGCGATCGACAGCGTCGACCAACTGGAGCATTACTGCCATTTGGCCTGCGACCCCGCGTCCTTTTTTGCCGAGTTCAGTGACTATGGCTCCGGTGGGCTGGGCTTGGCGCTCCCCAAGGGCCTGTCGCGAGCCGATACGGATAGCCAGACCGCCTACCTGCAAGCCATGCTCGACTTGTCGCTACTGCAACAGCGCACCCCAGCCCAGGGCATTCAGGACGGTCTGCCGGACTTGCACACCTATGCGGCGACGCGCCTGCGCGAGGAGATGCTGCATGACCACCCGGTAGACGCCAATTACTTTCCTGATGACCTTATCCTCACTGTCGAGACCTTTGTCAGTGACGGTCACGGGCTGGGCTTCGGCCAGAAGACCGGCGACAAGAAGCTGACTTTGACGCAGTTGGCGATCGGCCGCCTGGATGCCACCGCAGGAGGGGTGGTGACACACATCGCGCACCGTGAAAACCAGCTGATCATGAAGTGGATGACCATTGATTACGTCCGTGAGCTGGTACAGCGAGTCGACATCGGCGGCAGTTATCCACGTCATGTACAGTCGATGATCGATCGCTCAGCGAGCCGGGCCGAACACATCTCGGCATTTGCCATACGCTGGCGTATCACCCTGATGTTCGATGCTGCGCGGGCGCGTGCCGTCAAACGGCTCGACAAGTTCGCCTACGGCGCCCTGGCAGAATTCTGCCGTAGCGGCCAAGAAGGTGCAGCCGCTGTGCGGATTGCACCGCTGGCGTTCAAACGCTCGCCGACATCAGAGAGGGTCGACGTGGCGCATGGTTTCTACGTGATCGAAATCATCGAGTTGGGTGTTTATCTGTTGTACTGCCCGCTGTACACCGAAAAGGCGCTGATTCAGTTCGGCAGCGCTCAGGCACTGTTGGATGCGATCAGCCGCCCGGGGGCGCTGCAGGACAGCGTGCTGCTGTGGATCGAGCAAGCTCAGCGCGCAGTCTACGATAATGGCGGCTTCCGGGAGCCGCACCTGCCCCAATGGCTGCTCGACCCTTACACCCTCCCGGAGAAACCGCAGCCTGTTCAGTTGGCGCTGCAATTCTGGGCGCGGGACGTGGATCGGCAGATGTTCGAAGCCAAGGGCCGGATGTTGCTGGAGCTGGCGGATCGCAGCGCCATGAGCAACAGCGAGGTGCGCTGGCGGCTGGTCACGGCATTTTCCTGGGAACTGCTGAATGTCGTGTTTCCAGTGTTACCGGGGCCGCTCACCTCGGTTGCCTGGCTCTACATCGGCATGCGCAGCTTGATCAACGATGTGCATGGCCTGGCCAGTTCGCATTTCGACGAGCGCATCCAGGCGATGGTCGATGTGCTGAACAACACCTTGCTGGCACTGATACACCTGCAGACGCCGAAACTGGCAGCGCCGCCCGTCTCTGGCGACCTGCCGCCATCGCTGCTCCAGGGGCCTGCTGCAGGCAATGGGATCGAGTTGGCGAACCTTTCCACCGCGACGCGGGAGCCCAGCGTCTCGGTCGACAGCCTGCAGGCGATGGCCAACACCCACCTCGACTTTTCCTGGCGTGGGGCTGGGGGGCTCAACGGCCTGTCGAGTGCCCAGCGCGGCCAAATGCGGGCGTTGGCGGCCAGCGTTTCGCTGGAGGGGCGTGAACCGCAGACGCAGGGCGTGGCTGCGGGGCTGGTGCGGATTGGGGATGATTTCTATGTGTCTCTGGGCGGTAATGTCTACCGAGTCAGCCTTGATAACGCAGCGTTTCGCATCATCGGTCCGGACGGCACGGTTGGGCCATACCTGATGCGCGACGGCGATGTCTGGCACCTCAATAATTCGCGCTTGTACGGTGGCAATGATCGCTCCGGCGAGTTGGCCCGCGAGCGACTGCGCAAGAAGCTTGGCGGGCCGATTGCCAAGGCTCAGGCCGAGATAGAGCGGCTTATCTTGACCGCGGAGGCTGCCACGAAGGATTTCAACGCGTTGAGCGAGCAGATTGTCGGTTTGCGTGATCCGGTAAGAAAAGTCGAGGATCGGTTGCAAAAGGCGCCACCCACCGACCCAGACGAACGTGCGCAATTCGAGCAGGCTACCGCGTTGTTCAAGCTCAAGTTCCAGCAGTTGCAAGAGCAGACGAATACGCTGCGCAACCAGCGCCTGCCCTTGAACGAGAGATTGTTCCTTGGTTATCTCGAGGCCGAACGCAACATTACCTACGTGCTTGACAAGTCGAGCGCCTCGACGCACGTCGGCAGCGTGAGAGATCAACGGATACTCTTGGGCCAGGTCCGCAAGAACCTGATCAGCTTTGGCATGTTCTTCATTGATGAGCTCCTGGCCTTGGGTGGGTTCAGGGAATACGACCAACTCACCAATGCGCTCAATGACGCACCGCCAGAGAAACAGGCCGAGTTGTATGTCAGGTTCCGGACGATGTTGGAGAAGTTGCTTGAAGAGCAGCCCAGGATCATCAATGTCTCCAGCCAGCTGGATCGCCTGTTGGCCATCACCGATATCGACATGCAAGTGCCTTACATCAATTCCACGCTGACCGTCTCGAGCATTATCGCGAGCCGTAAGACGACCACGATCAACATCCGGTTTTTCCAGGCCATGGGCCTGGTCGAGCTGGCCCTGCAGTGGCACAAAGGCACGCCTACCCAGCACTACATGATCTTCCGCCATGCGCTCGCCAGTCAGCGTCTGCGGGTGGCCGCACAAACGCATCATCTGCTGATGTTCTGTGACTTGCCTGTCGCCGAACGAATCGAGGTGCTGCAAAGTGCGTGGGACGAATACCTCGCGGCGATTCTCAACGCCGAACGGATCAAGACACTCGGCAGCAAGCTCATCGATGTCCAGCGCCTTGAGGCCTACAAGCAACAGATGGTGGAACTGAAAACCATGGCCGGTGAGGCGTTGGTCGAGGCCATGCGCGAGCAGGCGGACGGGCAGGTCCGTGGCACACGTCGTGCGGTTTATTCACGAAAGAGCCTGCAGGTGGCCCATACGCGGGCTGGTCAGATAGTCATTGGCAGCGAATCGGTGGTCGAGGGGCAGGCTGTGCTGCAAGTTGTAGCGGCTTTCAACAAGAGCGCGCTGCATCGCTTCCAGAAACAGGGAAACACCTGGGTTGAAGAGGTAGCCTCGGGCGAACCGGAACAGCCATCGCGGACTTCTACGCCGGAGTCCGAAAGGAACAACCGGGAGCTGGCCGAGGCCATGCTGGCACAGAACGAAAATGTCATCGCTCAAGCCAGAGCCCTGGTTGCCAAGGATGCTGACGACATGGGCCTGATGTCGATGCTGGATGGCCAGATCAACGAAGTGGCCGAGCTGCGTGAACAGCTCAGCGATGCCGACGCCGAGCACGCGCTGCTGGCGGGCATGGACGATGCGTTGATTCAGTTGCGTCAGGCCCGCCGCGACTGTTTGGTAGCGCTTTACAGCAAGACGCGCTATCCAGGTTCCAGAGGGCTCAATTTTCTCCATCAACAGGGGTTGCTCGCCGTGGAATATGTCGGGCCTCGGCAGGTGGTCTCCGATGGCTATCTGGACGAGTACCGGATCAGCCTGTTGCGTGCTCCCGGTGAGGGTCGAGGTAAACCCTTGTGGGCCGCACATTTCCATTTTGCCGACTCGCAGGCGGCGCCGACGGCGTTTGGCAAAGGCCATCTCAAGCTGTGGAGCCAGCGAAAGATGGGGTATCGCGAGCAAATGAAGGCGGCGAGCGAGGGGCAGGTACTGAGCATTTATCGGGGTAACCTGACCTACGCACAGGCCAAGGATGTCATTCCGTTCAACCTCTGAACCTTCGCCCGGGTGGCCCAGCGCCGCGATCAGCGAATGTTAGCGGTTGCTGTAACGGCCATGCTTGCCGTGTGCAGGCATGGCCTGGTTGCCACGTGTGGCGATCATCTGTTGCAACGTGACCAGTTCGATCCCCAATTGCTTGAGCCGTGGAATTTGACTTTCCAGTACCGCTAGCGTCTGCGGGTAGGGGTGGCCGATCAGTACGGCCGAGCCTTGCTTGCGGGCCAGTGCAATACCCTGTTGCAGCTGAGCGTCGATGGCTTCCGGCGTGCGCACGTCATCCAGAAATACATCCCGTGACACATGCGCGACATCATGTGCTTGAGCCTCGGCTGCGGCGACCGTGGCGGCACTGGTGCGGCTGTCGACAAAGAACAGATGGCGCCGCTGCAGCTCGCCCATCAACCACGCCATGGGTTCACGCTGTGCGGTCATGCGGCTGCCCATGTGGTTGTTGATGCCGGCAGCGTAGGGCACCTTGACCAATGCCGCGTCCAGGCGCCGCGCCAGCTCTTCGATGGCGATGCCCGGGTGCCAGGCATAGGGCCCGGTGGCCGGGTCCATGGGCATGTGCAGGATCACCGTCTTGCCGGCCTTGTGCGCCTGGCGGGCAAAGTCGGTGGCATGTGGAGTGTCGGGCATGATCGCCATGGTCACCGGCCCGGGCAGGGCCAGGGTACGGCTGTCACGCTCGGGGCTCTGGCCCAGGTCGTCGATGATGATGCTCATGTAGGCCTTGTTGGCCGGCGCCGCTTGCGCGATTCCGGCCATCAGGCAAAACAACAGACACAGCAGATAACGCATAGGGTGGATCAGTCGCCCTTGGTGATGTTCAGGCCCTTGAGCAGGCTCAGTGCCTGGCTCAGCTGGAAGTCGTCATCCTGCGGTCGCTCCTTGCGCTTGCTGCTGCCGGTCGGGCGGTCGGCGCCGCCGTTGCCGTTGCCCAGGTGGCCCTGCAGGTCGGCTTCCTTGAAGTTGTCGGTGTCGGCTTCGGCGGTGAGCTTGGCCGGACGCACCTCGATGTCCGGGACGATGCCCTGCGCCTGGATCGAGCGGCCGTTGGGGGTGTAGTACAGCGCAGTGGTGAGCTTCAGGGCGCGGTCGTTGGCCAGTGGCAGCACGGTCTGCACCGAGCCTTTGCCGAAGCTGTCGGTGCCCATCAGCACGGCGCGCTTCTGGTCCTGCAGGGCGCCGGCGACAATTTCCGATGCCGATGCACTGCCACCGTTGATCAGTACCACCAGCGGCACGCCTGCGCTGGCATCGGCCGGGTCGGCCGAGAAACGCAGCTCGGAGTTGGCGATGCGGCCCTTGGTGTAGACGATCAGACCTTTGGTCAGGAAGTGGTCGGCCACTTCCACTGCCGACTGCAACACGCCGCCTGGGTTGTTGCGCAGGTCCAGCACCACCCCGCGCAGCTTCTTGCCGTTGTCCTTGCGCAGCTTGGCCAGGGCCTTGCCCACTTCGTCTCCGGTCTTGACCTGGAACTGGGTGATACGGATGTAGCCGTAATCGTTCTCCAGCAGCTGGCTCTTCACGCTCTTGACCTGAATGACTGCACGGGTCAGGTTCACGTCGAACGGGTTGCCGCCGTCGCGCACCAAGGTCAGGGTGATTTTCTCGCCGACCTTGCCGCGCATCTTGTCGACCGCTTCGGTCATGGTCTGGCCGCGGGTCGGGGCGCCGTTGATCTTGACGATCAAGTCACCGGCCTGCACGCCGGCCCGCGAGGCTGGGGTGTCGTCGATTGGCGAAACCACCTTGATGAAGCCGTCTTCCTGGCCTACTTCAATACCCAGCCCGCCGAACTCGCCGCTGGTGCTTTCCTGCAGCTCCTGGAAGTCCTCGGGGCCAAGGTAGGCCGAATGCGGGTCAAGGTTGCTGAGCATGCCCTTGATGGCGTTTTCCAGCAGAGTCTTGTCGTCAACCGGTTCGACGTAGGCGGCCTTGATGCGGTCCAGGACCTCGGCGAAGGTGCGCAGTTCTTCCAGCGGCAGTGGCGCCTTGGCGGTCACCTCGGTGGCTGGCACTGCGGCGGCCTTGGCCGGCTCTGCGGCGGTGGCCAGGGGCGCGCCGACCGCCAGGGCGATGGACAGGGCCAGCTGGGTGAGACGAGGCGAGTGCAGCATGTCGAACGAACTCCTGATCCTGTAAGCGCTCCCTGGGGAGCATCGGCGCAGCACTCAGGCTGCGCCGTAGAAATTTGACTAGCCACGGCACCACTGCGAAGGGTCGGCAGGCCGGCCTTGCTGGCGGATAGCGAAATACAAGCCTGCCGCGTCCTGGCCACCGCTGTCGCCAACGGTGGAAATGGCTTCACCGGCCTTGACGATATCACCGGCATTCTTGAGCAGGCTCTGGTTGTGGCCGTACAGGCTCAGGTAACCGTTGCCATGGTCGAGAATGACCAGAAGCCCGGCGCCGCGCAACCAGTCCGCGAATACCACACGCCCGCCGTGTACGGCACGTACCTGGGTGCCTGGGTTGGCGCTGATCATAACCCCGTCCCACTTGGCACGAGCGTCGCTACCGCGGGCATCACCGAAGCGTGCCAGCAATCGACCATTGACTGGCCATGGAAGTTTGCCCCGCGCAGCAGAAAATGCGCCGCCGTAGTTCGCGCCATCGCTGGAAACCATCGGCCCGAGGGTGGTGCGGGCCTTTTTCGGCGGTTCCACTGGCTCTGCGGGCTCTGCGGGCTCACGGGCCCGGTCGCGGGCAGCGGCGGCGGCCAGCGCTTCCTGCTGGCGGCGTTTTTCTGCTTCCTGCTGTGCCAGCAGGGCCTTCTTGCGTGCCTCTTCAGCTTCACGCGCCTGGCGGGCGAGGGTTTCCTCGATGGTCTTCAGGACTTTGGCCAGGTCGGCCTGGTCCTGTTCGCGCGCTTGCAGCTTCTGATCGCGGTCTTTTACATCGCTGTTGAGCTTTGCCAGTACCTGCTGGCGCTTGGCGCGCTCGGTTTCCAGGGCCTGGCGGCGGCTATCGAGGTCGGTGCGCTGGGCCAGCAGTTGTTGTTGCTGGCTGGAAATTGCCTGTTCGACGTTGGCCAGTTGGCGCAAGGTCTCGTTGAAGGTGCGCAATTGCTCCAGGCGCGCCTTGCTCAGGTAGTCGTAATAGGTGAGGGTGCGGGCGAATTTCTCGGGGTTCTGCTGGTTGAGCAGCAGCTTGAGGTATTCCTCGCGACCGTTGTTCTGGTAGGCCGAACGGGCCTGAATGGCGATCAGTCGTTGTTGTTCAACGCGGGCGCTCTGGAGTTTTTTTTTCTCGGTATCAAGGCGCTCCAGCTCGCCTTCAGTCTTTTTTAGTTCTTGCTGCAGGGCCTCCACCTGCTTTTCGAGGTTGCCGATGTCGGTTTCGGTGGCTTTGAGGTCTTTTTGCACACCGGCCTTTTCTTCCTGGAGCTTGCTCAGCGTTTTCTTGAGCTCGGCAATGTCCTGGCGGGTGGCGTCCAGTTGCTGCTGGGTCTGCGCACGCTCATCGGCGAAGGCCGGGCTGAGCAGGCAAGACAGGGCTAGGAGGATCAGGGCGCGAAGCATGGGGTTTGGCGTACCAAGGATGGAGACTGGCCTAGTATGCCCGCCTGGGCAGGCAAAAAAAACGCCTCGCTGCGGATGCAGGGGGGCGTTTGTCTGGAATTCATGTGCAATTGGGGCTGCAACGCAGCCCCTTTCGACATTCAGGCGTCGACCAGAATCGAGGTACCGGTCATTTCCACCGGCTTTTCCAGCCCAAGCAGCTTCAGCATGGTCGGCGCCACGTCTGCCAGCACGCCGCCTTCACGCACTTTCACGTTGCGCTTGCCCACATAGATGAACGGTACCGGCTCGGTCGTGTGCGCGGTGTGCGCCTGGCCGGTGCACTCGTCTTCCATTTGCTCGACGTTGCCGTGGTCAGCGGTGATCAGGGCCTCGCCGCCGACCTTGTCCAGTGCATCGACAATGCGCCCTACACAGGTATCCAGTGCTTCGACGGCCTTGACCGCCGCCTCGAACACGCCGGTGTGGCCGACCATGTCGCCGTTGGCGTAGTTGACCACGATGACGTCGAAGCGCTGCTGTTCGATGGCTTCGACGATGCGATCGGTCACCTCTGGTGCGCTCATTTCCGGTTGCAGGTCATAGGTGGCGACCTTCGGCGACGGGATCAGGATGCGTTCTTCGCCTTCGAACGGCTCTTCACGGCCACCCGAGAAGAAGAAGGTGACGTGGGCGTATTTCTCGGTTTCGGCGATGCGCAGCTGGGTCTTGCCGTTTTTCGCCAGGTATTCGCCCAGCACGTTGTTCAGGCTGGACGGGGCAAAGGCTGCCGGTGCCGGGATCTTCGCCGAATACTGGGTCAGGCCGATGTACGCCGCCATCTTCGGCAGGCGCGCACGGGCGAATTCCGTAAAGTCTGGCTCTACGAATGCACGCGACAGTTCGCGAGCGCGGTCGGCGCGGAAGTTCATGAAAATCACGGCATCGCCATCTTCGACCTTGACGGCTTCGCCAATGCGCGTGGCCTTGACGAACTCGTCGCTTTCGTCGCGGGCGTAAGCCGCTTCAAGGCCTGCCAGGGCCGTGTCAGCGGTGTACTCGGCAGTGCTGTCGACGATGAGGTTGTAGGCGGCGCTGACGCGGTCCCAGCGATTGTCGCGGTCCATGGCGTAGTAGCGGCCGATCAGGCTGGCAATGCGGCCCTTGCCCAGTTTGGCGAAGGTGGCGTCGAGCAGTTCGATGGGCGACTGCGCGCTGCGTGGCGGGGTGTCCCGGCCATCGAGGAAGGCGTGCAGGTAGATCTTTTCAGCGCCACGCTGGGCGGCCAGTTCGGCCATGGCCACCAAGTGCTCCTGGTGGCTGTGTACGCCACCATCGGACAGCAGGCCGAGGATGTGCACGGCCTTGCCAGCACCGACTGCCTTGTCCACAGCACCTGTCAGTACCGGGTTTTCGAAGAACTCGCCGTCGCGGATGGCCTTGGTCACCCGGGTGAAGTCCTGATAGACGACACGACCTGCGCCGAGGTTCATATGACCGACTTCGGAGTTGCCCATCTGCCCGTCCGGCAGGCCGACATCCATGCCCGAGCCGGAAATGAGGCCATGCGGCTGGGTGGCGCACAGGCGGTCATAGACCGGTTTATCGGCGGCAAAGATGGCGTTGTGTTCGGGGATATCACTATGGCCGAAGCCATCCAGGATAATCAGGACCAGGGGTTTGGGCGTGCTCGTCATCAATCAAACTCACGGTTGTTCAAAGATGATAAAGACACGCATTTTAGGGCAAATACGCCACCTGCGGCGAATATTCGTCCCATTCCACCGACCGGCGCACCTGTGGTAGCAACATGAAGGTGGTTTTGTGGCCGGCCCGTCGGGCTTTGGTGGCACCAAGGGGCTGTGTATACTGGCCGGCATTTTCAATCGCCTGGAACACCGCTGATGGTTGCTCACCTGATTCAATTCGCGACAGATCACTACATCCTGGTTGCGATCTTCCTCATTCTGCTGGTCCTGCTGCTCGTCAATGAAATCCGTCGTGGTGGCCAGAGCCTGACTAATGGCCAACTGACAGCCCTGGTCAATGCCGAGAAGGCCCTGGTGATCGATATTCGCCCGGCCAAGGAATACTCCGCCGGTCACATCGTCGGCGCGGTGAACATCCCGCAGGACAAGCTGGCCAACCGCATGACCGAGCTGGACAAGCATAAAGAAAAGACCTTGATCGTCGTCGACGCGATGGGCCAGCAGTCCGGCACCATTTGCCGCGAGCTGCTCAAAGCTGGTTACAACGCCGCCAAACTGAGCGGTGGCGTTTCCAGCTGGAAAGCCGATAACCTGCCCCTGGTGAAGTGATATGAAGCCTGTCATCGTCTATTCCAGCGACTACTGCCCCTACTGCATGCGTGCCAAGTACCTGCTCGAGAGCAAGGGCGTGGCCTTCGAGGAAATCAAGGTCGACGGCAAACCGCAGGTTCGCGCCGAGATGAGTCAGAAAGCCGGCCGTACGTCGGTGCCGCAGATCTGGATCGGCAGTACCCATGTCGGTGGATGCGATGACCTCTATGCCCTGGAGCGCGCGGGCAAGCTCGACGCGTTGCTGGCGGCCTGATTTGCACTGCATTCAAAAACATTAGGATAAGGATCTGACATGACTGACCAACAGACCAACGGCGCTGCTGCAGAAGACAACAGCCCTCAGTTCTCCCTGCAGCGCATCTATGTGCGCGACCTGTCGTTCGAGGCCCCGAAAAGCCCACAGATCTTCCGTCAGACCTGGGAACCGAGCGTTGCCCTGGACCTGAACACCAAGCAGAAATCCCTGGAAGGTGACTTCCACGAGGTCGTGCTGACCCTGTCGGTTACCGTCAAGAACGGTGATGAAGTGGCCTTCATTGCTGAAGTGCAGCAGGCCGGTATCTTCCTGATCGCCAACCTCGATGCGCCTTCGATGAGCCACACCCTGGGTGCGTTCTGCCCGAACATCCTGTTCCCTTATGCCCGTGAGGCCCTGGACAGCCTGGTGACCCGCGGTTCGTTCCCGGCGCTGATGCTGTCGCCGGTCAACTTCGACGCCCTGTACGCGCAAGAAATGCAGCGTATGCAGGAAGCGGGTGAAGCGCCTACTGTGCAGTAATTACTGCCGGTATCAAGAAAGCGCCTCTCGGGGCGCTTTTTTGTTGCCGGCGCGGGCCTCTTCGCGGGTAAACCCGCGCCTACAGGGGATTGCGCCGTTCTCTCGGCCTGCGTAGGAGCGGGTTTACCCGCGAAGAGGCCCGTACAGGCAACACATCAGCTGCCGGCAAACCCGTTCTGTCGCCACGCCTCATACACCGTCACCGCCACGGTATTGGACAGGTTCAGGCTACGGCACCCTGGCCGCATCGGCAGGCGCAGGCGATGCTCGGCCGGCAGGCTGTCCAGCACCTCGGCCGGCAACCCGCGGCTCTCTGGCCCGAACAGGAAGGCGTCGCCCGGCTGGAAGGCCACTTCGTGGAACGGGTGCGAGCCCTTGGTGGTAAAGGCGAACAACCGTGGGTTGCCAAGGCTTTCCAGGCATCCGGCCAGGCTCTCGTGGCGCTTGAGCGTGGCATACTCGTGGTAGTCCAGCCCTGCGCGGCGCAGGCGCTTGTCATCCAGTTCGAAGCTGATGGGTTCGATCAGGTGCAGGGCACAGCCGCTGTTGGCGCATAGACGAATGATGTTGCCGGTATTCGGCGGAATTTCTGGTTGAAAAAGGATGACGTGAAACATGCACGGCTCCAAACGTGAAGATGACGGGCATTCTACCCCTGAACCGGACGTGCGTTCGAAGGCCTTCCCACGGGTGATGCTGTCATTGGCGATCGTTGGCTTGATGGTAGGGCTGATGATCGGTCGCCTGACTACGCCGGACGAGCGTGAGCTGCAGCAGGTGCAAGCGACGCAGGATGGCCTGGAGCTGTGGTTCAACGAAGAGCCCAAGCTGCATGGCGAGAACGTGGAAGGGACGGTGGCGTTGCTGTTTCAGGCCCAGGGCAAGACTCAGCAAGGGCAGCTCAGCCTGCAGGGCAAGCCGGTGAGCTGGCGGGTACAGCACAGCAAGGAAGGTTTGTTGTTGACGGTGGTGGCCGCGCGCCCCCTGCGCGGCGAATGGGCCGGTGCAGAGGACGCTGGACGCTGGCGGGTGCAAGTGAAACTGCACGAATAAAAGAGGGGATATCCCGGCCTGCCTGTACCAGGGTCCCCAAAAGGGGTGCTGCGTATAAAGGGGGGATGTCCCGGCCTGCCTGTACCGAGGTCCCCAAAAGCGGCGGTGCTGCAAATAAAAGAGGGGTTCACCCGGCCTGCCTGTACCAGGGCCCCCGAAACTGGAGATGTATTGCTTATTGCAGGGGGCGTGCCAGTTTTGCAAAAGCCGTGAATACTGGGCTTTGCGGGTGATTTGGCCGGATTTTGAGGGGATTTGTGCCTTCGAGAGGTGCAGCCGGCACAGGAACGGTGCATTCAGAAGGCTGAAATGACTGGGGCCGCTTTGCGCCCCATCGCGACACAAGGCCGCTCCCACAGGATCGTGGTAGGAGCGGGTTTACCCGCGAATACGGTGGTGGTGGCAACGCTGAACGGCAGGTGGAGATTGGCCAGCAGGCCCGGCCTCTTCGCGGGTGAACCCGCTCCTACGACGACCGCGATGTGTGTCCATCGCATCAGCCTTGGGGGCAGAGGTGATCCTGTGGGAGCGGCCTTGTGTCGCGATGGGCTGCAAAGCAGCCCCAGCAATCTAAAAAGCTAATTCAGAGCTCAGTGGTCATCACCTTCCTCATCATCCCCCCCGGCCACATTCATCCCCAGCTCCTTGATCTTGCGCGTCAGGGTATTGCGCCCCCAACCCAGCAACAGCGCGGCATCGCGACGGCGGCCGGCGGTGTGCTTGAGTGCCGTTTCGATCATGATCCGTTCAAAGCTCGGCACTGCACTGTCCAGCAGGCTGGTCTGCCCGCGCGCCAATGCCTGGTCGGCCCACTGGCGCAGGGCCTGCTCCCAGTTGGTTACCGGCGCGGCGTCTTGTGGCAGGTTCAGCAGTTCGGGTGGCAGGTCGCCGATCAGCACTTCGCGGCTGGAGGCCATCACGGTGATCCAGCGGCAGGTGTTCTCCATCTGCCGCACATTGCCCGGCCATGGCAGGTTGCGGATGAACTCTTCAGTCTCCGGCTTGAGGATCTTCGGCTCGACTGCCAGCTCTTGGGCCGCCCGGGCAAGGAAGTGGCGGGCGAGGGCGGGGATATCCTCGCGGCGGTCGGCCAGGCGCGGAATATGGATGCGGATCACGTTCAGGCGGTGGAACAAGTCCTCACGAAACTTGCCGGCCTGCACCAGTGACTCCAGGTTCTGGTGGGTGGCGGCGATGATGCGCACGTCGACCTTGACCGGCACATGGCCGCCCACGCGGTAGAACTCGCCATCGGCCAGCACACGCAGCAGGCGGGTCTGGGTGTCGGCAGGCATGTCCCCGATTTCGTCGAGGAACAGCGTGCCACCATCGGCCTGCTCGAAACGGCCGCGACGCAAGTTGGCAGCACCTGTGAAGGCGCCTTTCTCATGGCCGAACAGCTCCGACTCCATCAAGTCCTTGGGGATGGCGGCCATGTTCAGGGCAATGAACGGCGATGCTGCGCGTGGGCTGTGCCGGTGCAGGGCGTGGGCCACCAGTTCTTTGCCGGTGCCGGACTCGCCATTGATCAGCACGGTGATGTTGGAGTGGCTGAGGCGGCCGATGGCGCGGAACACCTCCTGCATCGCCGGGGCTTCACCAATGATTTCCGGGGTGCGCGCCAGGTTCTGTGGCACATCCAGGCCTTGCTGCTCCTGGGCGTGCTGGTTGGCGCGCTTGACCAGTGATACCGCTTCGTCGACGTCGAATGGCTTGGGCAGGTACTCGAAGGCACCGCCTTGGTACGAGGCCACGGCGCTGTCCAGGTCGGAGTGGGCGGTCATGATGATGACCGGCAGGCGCGGGTGCTGCTCGCGGATCTGCGCCAGCAGGTCGAGGCCGCTGGTGCCAGGCATGCGAATGTCGGAAATGATCACGTCGGGTTGCTGGCGTGCCAGGCGTCCCATGACACCGTCTGCGCTGTCGAAGCTCTGGGTGGTCATGCCTTCCTGTTGCAGGGCTTTTTCCAGGACCCAGCGGATGGAACGATCATCGTCGACGATCCATACGGTTTCACTTCGGCTCATGAGGCGGTGGCTCCTTGTTCCAGAGGCAGGTAAATCGAGAAGGCGGTATGGCCAGCGTGGCTTTCACACTCGATCAGGCCCTGGTGCTGGCTGATGATGTTCTGGGTAATGGCCAGGCCCAGCCCGGTACCGTCCGGGCGGCCACTGACCATGGGATAGAAGAGGGTGTCCTGCAGTTCCGGCGGGATGCCCGGGCCGTTGTCGATGATTTCTACCCGCGCTACCAGGCGGTGACGCACGTGGCCGATGGTGAACTGGCGAAGGGCACGGCTGCGCAAGGTGATGCGACCCAGGCGCAGCTCATTCTGCGAGCTGATCGCCTGCATGGCGTTGCGCACGATGTTGAGTACGGCCTGAATCATCTGTTCTCGGTCGATCAGCACGTCCGGCAGGCTTGGGTCGTAATCGCGCACCAAAGTGATGCACCCCTGGCTTTCGGCATCGACCAGGCTGCACACCCGCTCCAGCACTTCGTGAATATTGGTCATGGCCAGCGACGGCAGCTTGTTCGAGCCGAGCATGCGGTCGACCAGGTTACGCAAGCGGTCGGCCTCTTCGATGATCACATTGGTGTAGTCGCGCAGCCCTTCCTCGGGCAGTTCGCGGGCCAGTAGCTGGGCCGCTCCGCGGATGCCGCCAAGGGGGTTCTTGATTTCGTGGGCCAGGCCGCGCACCAGCATCTTGGTGGTTTCCTGCTTGCTCAGTTGGGCCTCTTCCTTGGTGATGCGCAGCAGACGGTCCCGCGGATGCACCTCGAGCAACAGCAGGGTCTGGCCTTGATGCAGTATCGGCGTTACCGCGTAGTCGACGGTGATGGTCTGCCCGGTCAGCGATGTAAGCTGCGCTTCACGCTTGGTGAACGGGTGCGCCTGCTCGACCGCCTGGCGCAGCGAACTGAGCGCCTCGGTCGATTCGGTGAACAGCTCGCTGATGAACTGCCCATGGCTGCGCTGGCCGCTGACGGCCAGTAGCATTTCTGCGGCCGGGTTCATGTACTCCAGGCGCAGCTCGGCGTTGAGCAGCAACGTGGCGGTGGTCAGGTTGTCCAGAAGCAGACGGTGCTGTGCATCGCTGATGGTCATAAGGCGTCGTTGACCTCGTTTGGCGCTTGCCTGGCACTGCTTTGGTCAGGGCCGGACGCGGGGTGGATCCACTGATGCGAGACTCTGGATAAGAAAATGCAAGAAACAAACCAAAGCTCCGAAAAGAAGCGGGATTTACCGATAAAGGCCTGAATCTGCGCAAATTCGGATCAGAAAGTCTTGGTGAAACGTTTAATCTGAACCAGATTGGGGAGCAATTGAGGGCATGGCGTGAATTAGTGCACCAAGATAGAGCATAGCGTGGCAGGCGAATCAGTGGTGCTTCTGCAAGGTGCGCAGAAACAAAAACGGCCTCCCGAGGGAGGCCGTTGTGATCATGTCATCGGCGCGAGGCGCCAATCAGATCAGCAGCTGTAGTACAGCTCGTATTCCAGCGGGTGTACGAAGGTACGGACCTTGATTTCTTCTTCGCTCTTCAGTTCGATGAAGGCGTCGATGAAGTCATCGGAGAACACGCCGCCCTTGGTCAGGAACGCACGGCCTTTATCCAGCTCTTCCAGAGCTTCTTTCAGGCTGCCGCACACTTGCGGGATGTTCTTGGCTTCTTCTGGCGGCAGGTCGTACAGGTTCTTGTCGGCCGCGTCGCCTGGGTGGATCTTGTTCTGGATGCCGTCCAGGCCAGCCATCAGCAGGGCCGCGAACGCCAGGTACGGGTTGGCCGATGGGTCCGGGAAGCGTGCTTCGATACGGCGGGCTTTCGGGCTGCCAACGTAAGGAATACGGATCGAGGCGGAACGGTTGCGAGCCGAGTAGGCCAGCATTACCGGGGCTTCGAAGCCTGGGACCAGACGCTTGTACGAGTTGGTCGACGGGTTGGTGAAGCCGTTCAGGGCCTTACCGTGCTTGATGATACCGCCGATGAAGTACAGGGCGGTGTCGGACAGGCCGGCATAGCCTTCACCCGAGAAGGTGTTCTTGCCGTCTTTCCAGATCGACATGTGCACGTGCATGCCCGAGCCGTTGTCGCCGTACAGTGGCTTCGGCATGAAGGTGGCGGTACGGCCGTAAGCGTCGGCAACGTTGTGCACGACGTATTTCAGCGCCTGTACTTCGTCAGCCTTCTTCACCAGGGTGTTGAACTTGACGCCGATTTCGTTCTGGCCGGCAGTCGCCACTTCGTGGTGGTGAACTTCAACGGTCTGGCCCATTTCTTCCAGGGCGTTGCACATGGCAGTACGGATTTCGTGGTCGTGGTCGAACGGCGGAACCGGGAAGTAGCCGCCTTTCACGCCTGGACGGTGGCCTTTGTTGCCGCCTTCCACGTCAGCGCCGGTCATCCACGAGCCCTGCTCGGAGAAGATCTTGAACATCGAACCGGAGATGTCCGAGTGGAACTTCACTTCGTCGAAGATGAAGAACTCAGGCTCTGGGCCGGCGAATACGGTGTCACCGATGCCGGTGCTCTTCAGGTACTCTTCAGCGCGCTTGGCGATGGCGCGTGGGTCGCGATCGTAGCCCTGCATGCTCGACGGGTCGACGATGTCGCAGGTGATGATCAGGGTTGGTTCTTCGGTGAACGGGTCCAGAACGGCGGTTTCGTCGACCGGCATCAGGATCATGTCGGAAGCTTCGATGCCTTTCCAGCCAGCGATGGAGGAACCGTCGAACATCTTGCCGACTTCGAAGAAGTCTTCGTCCAGCGCATCACGCGACGGCATGGTCACGTGGTGCTGAATGCCTTTGGTGTCCGTGAAACGCAGATCAATCCACTTGACGTCATGATCTTTGATGAGTTGAACCGACTTCGACATGTTGTCCTCCGGATGGTCTAGAGCGCGGTGGGCCGCTGCCCTGGAAAAAGGGTGTTGCCGGGCGCGGATAGTCGGCCAAGCTTACCTGCCTCACAAGGGAGCAAATTGCATGCCAGTGCCCGAAAATGGCGAGGGTGGGATAAAAGGGGGCGTTTGCGGGCATTTGGCGTTGGGTTGGCGGGTAAAAGTGCACCCTTACGATGCGTTTTTTGATCGTCTCGCACCAATTGGGTGCGTGGCGTGAGTAGTGTGCTAGCTTCTAGGGCCTCTTCGCGGGTAAACCCGCTCCTACGGGCGGGTTTACCCGCGAAAGGGCCGGAACAGGCACTGCAAAACCTGGCCTCTGCATTTATCTCAAAGCTTCTGATCAAAAGTTGGTCAAATCCTGAGCAATTTCCGATATAATTCGCGCCCCTCATTTTCGGCAGGCCCTGCGCGCGCTGTTAACCAATGAAACTTATCGTCAAAGTCTTCCCAGAAATCACCATCAAAAGCCGGCCGGTGCGCAAGCGCTTCATCCGCCAGCTTGGTAAGAACATCCGCAACGTGCTCAAGGATCTCGACCCTGAGCTCGCGGTCGATGGTGTCTGGGACAATCTCGAGGTGGTCACCCGCGTCGAAGACGAAAAAGTCCAGCGCGAGATGATCGAACGCCTCACCTGCACCCCGGGTATCACCCACTTCCTGCAGGTAGAGGAATACCCGCTGGGTGACTTCGACGACATCGTCGCCAAGTGCAAGCACCACTTCGGCCACCTGCTGGCCGGCAAGCACTTCGCCGTGCGCTGCAAGCGCGGTGGCCACCATGACTTCACCTCGATGGACGTCGACCGTTACGTCGGCAGCCAGCTGCGCCAGCAGTGTGGCGCCGCCGGGATCGAGCTGAAAAAGCCTGAAGTGCTGGTGCGCATCGAAATCCGCGACCAGCGCCTGTACGTGATCCACAACCAGCACAACGGCATCGGCGGTTATCCGCTGGGTGCCCTGGAGCAGACCCTGGTGCTGATGTCCGGTGGTTTCGACTCCACCGTTGCGGCCTACCAGATGATGCGCCGCGGCCTGATGACCCACTTCTGCTTCTTCAACCTCGGCGGCCGTGCCCACGAGCTGGGCGTAATGGAAGTGGCCCATTACCTGTGGAAAAAATACGGCAGCAGCCAGCGCGTACTGTTCATCAGCGTGCCGTTCGAAGAAGTGGTTGGCGAGATCCTCAACAAGGTCGACAACAGCTACATGGGCGTGACCCTCAAGCGCATGATGCTGCGCGGCGCCGCCCATATGGCCGACCGCCTGCAGATCGACGCGCTGGTGACTGGCGAAGCGATTTCCCAGGTGTCCAGCCAGACCCTGCCGAACCTGTCGATCATCGACTCGGCCACCGACAAGCTGGTGCTGCGCCCGCTGCTGGCCAGCCACAAGCAGGACATCATCGACCAGGCCACCGAAATCGGCACCGCGGACTTTGCCAAGCACATGCCGGAATACTGCGGCGTGATCTCGGTAAACCCGACCACCCATGCCAAGCGTCACCGCATGGAGCACGAAGAAAAGCAGTTCGACATGGCCGTGCTGGAGCGCGCTCTTGAGCGCGCCAAGTTCATTTCCATCGACCATGTGATCGATGAGCTGGGCAAGGACATCGAAATCGAGGAAGTGGCCGAGGCGCTGCCAGGCCAGATCGTCATCGACATTCGCCACCCCGATGCCCAGGAAGACGAACCTCTGGTGCTGGAAGGTATCGAAGTCCAGGCCATGCCGTTCTACGCCATCAACAGCAAGTTCAAGCACCTGGACCCCACGCGCCAGTACTTGCTGTATTGCGACAAGGGTGTGATGAGCCGTTTGCACGCACACCACCTGCTCAGTGAGGGACATGCCAATGTGCGTGTTTATCGTCCGACATAAGACGCCGGGGCTGTATGGCGGCAGTATCCGCCATCGCCCTCCCGACCGCCGGGCCCGCTGAGCCTTAAACAGTACATATTGGCCGCCTACACTGGGCGGCAACCGAATCCTCTGATCGAGATACACTTGTGATCGAAAATCTGCGTAACATCGCCATCATCGCCCACGTTGACCATGGTAAAACCACTCTGGTCGACAAACTCCTGCGTCAGTCCGGCACTCTGGAGCGTAACGAGCTCAATGACGAGCGCGTCATGGACTCCAACGACCAGGAAAAAGAGCGCGGTATTACCATTCTGGCGAAAAACACCGCCATCAACTGGAACGGCTACCACATCAACATCGTCGACACCCCCGGCCACGCCGACTTCGGTGGCGAGGTTGAGCGTGTAATGTCGATGGTCGACTCCGTGCTGCTGCTGGTCGACGCCCAGGACGGCCCGATGCCGCAAACTCGCTTCGTGACCAAGAAGGCTTTCGAAGCCGGCCTGAAGCCAATCGTCGTGATCAACAAGGTTGACCGTCCGGGCGCACGTCCTGACTGGGTTCTGGACCAGATCTTCGACCTGTTCGACAACCTCGGTGCCACCGACGAACAGCTGGACTTCAAAGTGGTCTACGCCTCGGCCCTGAACGGCATTGCCGGCCTGGACCACACTGCCATGGCCGAAGACATGACCCCGCTGTACCAGTCGATCATCGACAACGTACCAGCACCGTCTGTTGACCGCGACGGCCCGTTCCAGATGCAGATCTCCGCACTGGACTACAACAGCTTCCTCGGCGTTATCGGTGTTGGCCGCATCGCCCGTGGCCGCGTCAAGCCGAACACCCCGGTTGTCGCCATCGACACCAACGGCAAGAAGCGTAACGGCCGTATCCTGAAGCTGATGGGTCACCACGGTCTGCACCGCGTTGACGTCGAAGAAGCCCAGGCTGGCGATATCGTCTGCATCAGCGGTTTCGATGAGCTGTTCATCTCCGACACCCTGTGCGCCCCGGATGCGGTAGAAGCGATGAAGCCGCTGACCGTTGACGAGCCGACCGTTTCGATGACCTTCCAGGTCAACGACTCGCCGTTCTGCGGTAAAGAAGGCAAGTTCGTCACCAGCCGTAACATCAAGGACCGTCTGGACAAGGAGCTGCTGTACAACGTTGCCCTGCGCGTTCAGGAGACCGACTCCCCAGACAAGTTCAAGGTTTCGGGCCGTGGTGAGCTGCACCTGTCGGTGCTGATCGAAACCATGCGTCGTGAAGGCTTCGAAATGGCCGTGGGCCGTCCTGAAGTGATCATCCGCGAAGTCGACGGCGTGAAGCAGGAGCCGTTCGAGAACGTCACCATCGACATCCCTGAAGAATCCCAGGGCAAGGTCATGGAAGAGATGGGTCTGCGTAAAGGCGACCTGACCAACATGGTTCCGGATGGCAAGGGCCGTGTTCGTCTGGAGTACAACATTCCAGCCCGTGGTCTGATCGGTTTCCGTAACCAGTTCCTGACCCTGACCAACGGTGCAGGCATCCTGACCTCGATCTTCGATCGCTACGACACCATGAAGTCGGGCCAGATGTCCGGCCGCCTCAACGGCGTACTGGTTTCGGTCGAGACCGGCAAGGCACTGACCTACTCGCTGGAAACCCTGCAGGCTCGCGGCAAGCTGTTCGTTGAACACGGCCAGGAGATCTACAACGGTCAGATCATCGGCCTGAACAGCCGTGACAACGACCTGGGCGTGAACCCGACCAAAGGCAAGAAGCTCGACAACATGCGTGCTTCGGGCAAAGACGAAGTCATCGCCCTGGTGCCACCAGTTCGCCACACCCTCGAGCAGGCCCTGGAATTCATCCAGGACGACGAGCTGTGCGAAGTGACGCCTAAGTCGATCCGTCTGCGCAAGAAGATCCTGGACGAAGGCGAGCGTACCCGCGCAGCCAAGAAAGCCAAGAACTGAGTTAGCTCAGGCTGAATGAAAACGCCCCCGGTCGAAAGGCCGGGGGCGTTTTTGTTTGTCTGGGTTTTTTGTGCTGGTAGTACCGGCCTCTTCGCGGGTAAACCCGCTTCTACAGGATATCCACAAAGGTCAAGACCTGTAGGAGCGGGTTTACCCGCGAAGAGGCCGCTGCAGGCAATAGATCAGCGCCCAACCACCTTGGGCTTGTAGGCGCAATACCCCGGCCGCGGCCCGACCTTGGGGTGGTTGCGGCAGGTATCCGGGCGCTTGTCATAAATGGTGCACAGCCGGCTTTTACGATCCAGGTACATGCAATCGTCGTTGCTCATCCGGGTCAGGGTGAAGATCCCGGACTTCTGGTTGAAGCGCTCGATGATGCCTTCTTTTTGCAGGCGCTTGGCCACGTTCTTGGGGGGTTCGTCTTTTTCGAACTCGTCGACCACGCCGATACGGATCAGATCCTTGATCTTCACCTCCACCGGCAGGGTGCAGCAGGTCGAATGGCAGCCATGGCACATGTTGCTGGTATAGCGCTGCCAGGTCTCCAGGCGGTCGACTTCGGCCGCGGCGATCAGGGTCGTTTTCATCTTTATAGGGTGGATCACGGTCTTGGGGCGCGCGATGATACCGGAATTGTTCAATTTATGAACAACCTTTTGCCGGAATCGCAGAGTGGGCATGAAAACTGCGAACCGTAACTGTCGCTCTCTGTCGAAGGGTCTAGTCTCAACACTCTCCCTCCGCTTTCGTCAACTTGCCCGAGGATGCCGCATGTCCCAGGAACCCAAAGCACGTGACGCCGAAGTCGCGGATTTTCGCGCTGCTGTACTGAACAAGCTGACCTACGCGGTCGGCAAGGACCCCGAGCACGCCTTCGACCATGACTGGTTCGAAGCCATTGCCCTGGCTGCGCGCGATCACATGGTCGACCACTGGATGGATCACACCCGGCAGGCCTATCGGCGCAGCCAGAAGCGTGTCTACTACCTTTCCCTGGAGTTTCTCATCGGCCGCTTGCTGTACGACAGCCTGAGCAACCTGGGCCTGCTGGACGTCGCCCGCGATGCGCTGGAAGGGCTGAATGTGGACCTCGAACGCATTCGCCTGCTCGAGCCGGACGCCGCGCTGGGCAATGGTGGCCTTGGCCGTCTGGCTGCGTGCTTCATGGAGAGCATGTCTACCCTGGGTATCGCTGCCCATGGTTACGGCATCCGCTACGAGCACGGGCTGTTCCGTCAGGCCGTGGTCGATGGCTGGCAGCAGGAACAGACCGAGAACTGGCTGGATTTCGGCAACCCCTGGGAGTTCGAGCGCGCCGAGGTGATCTACCCGATCAGCTTTGGCGGCAGTGTCGAAACGGTGCACGATGCAAGCGGTAGCCAGCGCCAGGTATGGTGGCCTGGCGAGACGGTGCGGGCGGTGGCCTACGACACGCCGGTAGTCGGCTGGCGCGGATCCAGCGTCAACACCCTGCGCCTGTGGCGCGCGCGCGCGCTGGAAGAGCTGCACCTGGAGCGCTTCAACGCCGGTGACCATTTGGGGGCTGTGGCTGAAGTGGCGCGTGCCGAGAGCATTTCGCGTGTGCTTTACCCCGCCGACAGTACCGAGGCCGGTCAGGAACTGCGCCTTCGCCAGGAGTACTTTTTCGTCTCGGCTTCGCTGCAGGACTTGCTGCGGCGCCACCTGAACATGCACAAGGACCTGCTCAACCTGCCTGATGCAGCGGCCATCCAGCTAAACGACACCCATCCCTCGATTGCGGTGGCGGAGCTGATGCGGTTGCTGGTGGATCAGCACGAAGTGCCTTGGGAAAAGGCCTGGGAGCTGACCGTCGGCACGCTCGCCTACACCAACCATACCCTGTTGCCAGAAGCCCTGGAAACCTGGCCGGTAGCGCTGATGGAGCGCATGCTGCCGCGGCACATGCAGATTATCTACCTGATCAATGCCTACCATATCGATGCGTTGCGGGCCAAAGGCCTGCACGACTTCGACGTGCTGCGCGCGGTTTCGCTGATTGAGGAAGACAACGGCCGACGGGTGCGCATGGGCAACCTGGCGTTTCTTGGTTCGCACAGTGTCAACGGCGTGTCGGCGCTGCACAGCAAGTTGATGAAAAGCACGGTGTTCTCCGAACTGCACAAGCTCTACCCGCAACGGATCAACAACAAGACCAACGGCATTACCTTCCGCCGCTGGTTGTACCAGTCCAACCCTCAGCTGACCGAGATGCTGGTCGAGGCGCTTGGGTCGGAACTCAAGGACGACCCGCAGACGCTTTTGGCGGGCCTGGTGCCGTTCGCTGACAGACCCGGTTTCCGCAAGCAGTTCGCTGCCCAGCGGCTGCACAGCAAGCGCGCCCTGGCCAGCATCATTCAGGATCGCCTCGGCGTCACGGTCAATCCCGAGGCGCTATTCGACGTTCAGGTCAAACGTATTCACGAATACAAGCGCCAGTTGCTCAACCTGCTGCACACCGTTGCACTGTACCAGGCCATACGCAACGACCCTGGCACCAACTGGGTGCCGCGGGTGAAGATCTTCGCTGGCAAGGCTGCGGCCAGTTACCACCAGGCCAAACTGATCATCAAGCTGGCCAACGACATCGCCCGGGTGGTGAACAACGACCCGACGGTGCGCGGCCTGCTGAAGGTGGTGTTCCTGCCCAACTACAACGTCAGCCTGGCCGAGAGCATCATCCCGGCGGCGGACCTTTCCGAGCAGATATCCACCGCAGGTTACGAAGCTTCCGGTACCAGCAACATGAAGTTCGGCCTCAATGGTGCGCTGACCATCGGCACCCTGGATGGCGCCAATGTGGAGATGTGCGAACAGGTGGGGGCCGACAACATGTTCATCTTTGGCCTGACCGCGCAGCAGGTTGAAGCGCGCAAGCGTGCCGGTGATTTTGGCGCCAGTGCCGCCATCGCTGCTTCCAACCGCTTGACCGATGTGTTGCAGGCCATTCGCAGTGGTGTGTTCTCGCCAGACGACCCTTCTCGGTACACCGGGTTGATCGACGGCCTGGTGGCCTACGATCGCTTCCTGGTGTGTGCCGATTTCGATGCCTACTGGGATGCCCAGCGGCGGGTCGAGGATCTGTGGCACACACCGCAGGAGTGGTGGCGCAAGGCGGTGCTCAATACCGCGCGGATGGGCTGGTTCTCCTCGGATCGGACCATTCGCGAGTATGCGACCGAGATCTGGAAGGCGCTGGACTGAGGCGGGCCTGTGCTGGCTTGTTCGCGGGTAAACCCGCGCCTACAGGGCCCTTATCCACCTGTAGGCGCGGGCGCGTCCGCGAATGGCCCCACAACCAGACCACCGGCCTGGCGAAGGCTGAACTACCGACCTATTGTGCCGTCTGAGAGCCGTGGCGAGTCTCATCACTCGCTAGCCCGTCACTCTCCCTGTAAACTGCGGGGGTTTTTCATCCCCCCCAATCCGTTCGGAGCCATACATGTCCCGCGTTACCCTGAGTCGCTATCTGATTGAGCAGACCCGCAGCAACAATACCCCTGCCGATCTGCGCTTCCTGATCGAAGTGGTAGCGCGTGCGTGCAAGGAAATCAGCCATCACGTGTCCAAAGGCGCCCTCGGCGGTGTGCTGGGCAGCATGGGCACTGAAAACGTGCAGGGCGAGGTCCAGAAGAAACTGGACGTGATTTCCAACGATATCCTGCTGGAAGCCAACGAGTGGGGCGGTCACCTGGCTGGCATGGCTTCCGAAGAAATGGACAACGCGTACCAGATCCCGGGCAAGTACCCGAAAGGCGCCTACCTGCTGGTCTTCGACCCGCTGGACGGTTCGTCGAACATCGACGTCAACGTGTCGGTCGGTACCATCTTCTCGGTTCTGCGTTGCCCTAACCAGTACCTGAGCCAGAACGAAAGCCTCAACGAAGAAGCGTTCCTGCAGCCAGGTACCGAGCAGGTTGCTGCCGGTTATGCCATCTACGGCCCGCAGACCATGCTGATCCTGACCCTGGGCAACGGCGTCAAGGGCTTCACCCTGGATCGCGAACTGGGCAGCTTCGTGCTGACTCACGAAAACATCCGCGTACCGGAGACCACCGCCGAGTTCGCCATCAACATGTCCAACCAGCGCCACTGGGAAGCCCCGGTACAGCGCTATGTGGGCGAACTGCTGGCAGGCGAGACCGGCCCGCTGAAGAAGAACTACAACATGCGCTGGATCGCCTCGATGGTGGCCGACGTGCACCGCATCCTGACCCGTGGCGGCCTGTTCATGTACCCACGTGACGCCCGCGAACCAAGCAAGCCGGGCAAGCTGCGCCTGATGTACGAAGCCAACCCGATGTCGTTCATCATCGAACAGGCCGGTGGCGCTTCCACCAACGGTTACGATCGCATCCTCGACATCAAGCCAGAAAGCCTGCACCAGCGCGTGTCGGTGATTCTCGGCTCGAAGGAAGAGGTCGAGCGCGTCACCGCTTACCACAAGGAGTAAGTCATGCTCGCACCTTGGCAGCCGTTGCTGGAGTGGTGGTTCGGTTGGGGCACCAGTGCCCAGGCCGTGGCTGACGAGAAGAGCACGCTGTGGTTCGGCAAACATTACGATGCCGAGGCCCATGCGCTGTTTGGCGACCTGGTCGAGCATGCCCTGGCGGGTGGGCTCGAAGAGTGGCAGCAAAGCCCGCAGGGCTGGCTGGGCCTGCTGATTTTGCTCGACCAGCTGCCACGCATGATCTACCGCGACACGCAGCGTGCCTTCGAGGGCGACCGGCGTGCCCAGGTGGTGGCCATGCAGGGCCTGCAGAAGGGCTGGGATTACCAGTTGCTGCCGATCCAACGCGTGTTCGTGCTGCTGGTACTGGAGCATGCCGAAGTGCTGGACTGGCAGAACCTGTGCGTGGAGCGTTATCGAATGTTGCTGGATGAACAGCCCGAGGCCAACCGCCGGCTGTTTGAAGGCTTCCTCGACTATGCCGAGCAGCACCAGCGGGTAATTGCCCGCTTCGGGCGCTTCCCGCACCGCAACCTGGTGCTGGAGCGGCCGAGCACCAGCGAAGAGATGGACTTTTTGCTGGAGCCTGGGTCCCGATTCTGAGGCCCAAGGGGCCTGCTGTGCAGGCATCGCGACGCAAGGCCGCTCCCATTGGGGGCGGCCTTTTTTATTGGGTGCATGATTAATGCTTTGTAATTAATCGCACAGTAGTGGCCATCCGACCAATGGTGTAGGGACATAGGGGGTGGGGCAGGGAACCTGGGAGGGATTTTCACGTCGAAGGTCACTGCAGGCCACTCGCCTGTATCATCTTTCAGGAGTGTCCCTTCATGTCGTTGCGTTCCCTCGCCCTGTTGTCGCTGTGCGTCGTGCTGACTGCCTGCAGCAAGATCAATCAGGAAAACTATTCCAAGATCAAGGCCGGTATGAACAAGGCCGAGGTCGAGCAGTTGCTCGGCACGCCGACCGAGTGTTCTGGCGCGTTGGGCATGAGCAGCTGCACCTGGGGGGACGAGAAGAGCTTCATCAGCGTGCAGTACGCAGCTGACAAGGTGCTGATGTATTCCGGGCAGGGCCTCAAATGAGGCGTGCGTACCTGCTGATGGGGGTATGCCTGGCGTTGCTGCTGGGCGGTTGTGCAGGTTCCGTGCACGACCCGCTGGCGCCGAAAACCGCCGGCCATGTCGACCTCAAGCGCTACCAGGGCAAATGGTACGAGCTGGCGCGCCTGCCCATGCGCTTCCAGGAAGGCTGCGAGCAGTCCGAGGCCCATTACAACCTCAGGCCTGATGGCAGTTATGGCGTGCTCAACCGCTGCCGCACCATGGGTGATGAATGGCTTCGCGCCGAAGGGCATGCGAATATCCAGGAGCCGGGGCACACCGACAAGCTGTGGGTCGAGTTCGATAACTGGTTCACCAGGCTGGTGCCAGGCGTGGCGCGGGGTGAGTACTGGATTCTTTATGTGGACGACCACTACCGTACGGCCATCGTCGGCAGCCCGGACCGCAAATACCTTTGGATTCTGTCGCGTACGCCGACACTGCCGGCCTGGGAGCGTGAGAACCTGCTGTCCAGGGCGCGGCAGCAGGGGTATGACACCAGCCGCTTGATCTGGCGGGCGTCCGATCAGCAAATAGTAAAAATGCACTGAGTTTTTTTGGGGTTGCTTTGCAACCCTTCGCGGGCAAGCCCGCGAAGGGCTGCAATGCAGCCCCGATACACTCAGCCCAGAAGCTGGCGCAACACCTCGGCAAACGCCCGCCCGCTTTCTTCTTCTTGCGCATGCCGCCCCTGGCGCACCACCCACTGCCCATTCACCATCACATCGCGCACCTGGCGATCGCCGCCGGCAAACAGCCAACGGTTGAGAATGGCATCACCCTCCGCCATGGCGATGTAGGGGTCCTGCCCATCGAGCACCAGCCAGTCGGCACGCTTGCCCACCGCCAACTCGCCGACCGCCTGCCCCAGCGCCTGTGCACCACCGGCCAACGCCGCGTCATACAGCGTGCGCCCGACCATCGGTTGGTCGCCGCGATACAGGCGGTTGCGCCGCTGGTCCCGCAGGCGCTGGCCATATTCCAGCCAGCGCAGCTCCTCCACCACGCTCAACGACACATGGCTGTCCGAGCCAATGCCCATACGCCCGCCCTGTGCCAGGAAATCCACTGCCGGGAAGATCCCATCGCCCAGGTTGGCTTCGGTGGTCAGGCACAACCCGGCCACCGCGCCGCTGCGGGCCATGGCAGTGACTTCGTCCGGTTCGGCGTGGGTAGCGTGTACCAGGCACCAGCGGCGGTCCACGTCCACGTGCTCGTACAGCCACTGCAGCGGGCGCAGGCCGCTCCAGGCCAGGCAGTCGTCGACTTCCTTCTGCTGTTCGGCGATGTGGATATGCACTGGGCACTGCCTGTCGCTGGCCGCCAACACTTCGGCGATCTGCCCAGGCGTTACCGCCCGCAGTGAGTGGAAGCACAGGCCCAGTTGCTGCGCCGGTTGCGCGGCCAGCAGCGGGGCGAGCTGGGCTTGCAGCTGCAGGTACTGCCCGGTGGAGTTGATGAAGCGCCGCTGCCCGTCGTTCGGCGCCTGGCCGCCAAAGCCTGCATGGCTGTACAGCACCGGCAGCAAGGTCAGGCCGATGCCGCTGTCGGCTGCGGCCGCGCTGATGCGTCGCGACAGCTCGGCGGGGTCGGCGTAGGGCTTGCCGGCCTGGTCGTGGTGCACGTAGTGGAACTCCGCCACCGAGGTATAACCGGCCTTGAGCATCTCGATGTACAGCTGGCGGGCGATGACCTGAAGCTGCTCTGGGTTGATCTGCCCGACCAGGCGGTACATCAGGTCTCGCCAGGTCCAGAAACTGTCGTTGGGGTTGCCGGCAACTTCCGCCAGGCCTGCCATGGCGCGCTGGAAAGCGTGCGAGTGCAGGTTGGGCATGCCGGGCAGTAGCGGGCCGGCCAGGCGCTCGGCGTCTTCGGCCGAAGCGCCAGGCTCGATGCTGGCCACACGGCCATCGCTGGCGACCTCAATACGCACATGGCTGGCCCAGCCCGTAGGTAGCAGGGCGCGTTCGGCGAAGTAGGCTGACATCGGTGGAATCCTGTTATTGTTAACTTGTATATACATATACAGGCGTTTGCCTGCCGGGTAAACTGCGGCAAGCTACCGCTCATTTCATTTGCACAAGGATCCATCGCCGTGCCGACACCTCCTGTCTCCGTGCTGGTTGCCCAGATGGGCGAGGGCCCGGCGCCGCTCTACGCCCGGGTCAAACAGATGATCATCCAGCAGATCGACAACGGCAGCTGGCCACCGCATCACCGGGTACCTTCCGAGAGCGAGTTGGTCAACGAGCTGGGTTTCAGCCGCATGACCATCAACCGCGCCCTGCGTGAACTCACCGCCGAGGGCCTGCTGGTGCGCATGCAAGGGGTCGGCACCTTCGTGGCCGAGCCCAAGGGCCGTTCGGCGCTGTTCGAGGTCAATAACATTGCCGATGAAATTGCCGCGCGCGGGCACCAGCATAGCTGCCAGGTGATCACGCTTGCCGAAGAAGCGGCCGGCTCCGAGCGGGCGCTGGCTCTGGACATGCGTGAAGGTCAGCGGGTGTTCCATTCGCTGATCGTGCATTTCGAGAACGGCGTGCCGGTGCAGATCGAGGACCGCTACGTTAACGCGGCCATCGCCCCCGACTACCTCAAGCAGGACTTTACTCGGCAGACGCCTTACGCCTACCTGTCCCAGGTGGCGCCGTTGACCGAAGGTGAGCATGTGGTCGAGGCGATCCTGGCCGAGCCGGAAGAATGCCGCCTGTTGCAGATCGAGCGGGGCGAGCCTTGCCTGCTGATTCGTCGTCGCACCTGGTCCGGCCGCCAGCCGGTGACCGCTGCACGGCTGATCCACCCCGGTTCCCGTCATCGCCTGGAAGGACGTTTCAGCAAATGAGTCAGCTGCAGTTGTTGCGTGCGCACGATTACCCGCGCATGCCGTGGAAGAACGGTGGTGGTTTCACCGAAGAGATCACCCGCGACAGTGGCGAGGGCCTGGACGGTTTTGGCTGGCGTCTGTCGATTGCCGACATCGAAGAGTCGGGCGGCTTTTCCACCTTCGCCGGCTACCAGCGGATCATCACCGTGCTGCAGGGCGACGGCATGCGCCTGCTGGTCGACGGCCAGGCCAGTCGGCCATTGCTGGCGTTCGATGCGTTTGCGTTCAGCGGCGAGAGCCAGGTCAGCTGCAAGTTGCTGGGCGGGGCGATCCGCGATTTCAACCTGATCTATGCACCTGAGCGATATCGGGCGCGGCTGCAGTGGCTGGATGGCACCAGCCGGGTGTACAGCTCGGCGTCGACGGTGTTGTTGTTTGCTGCCAGCAGCCTGGTCGAAGTCACTATTGCCGGGCGCGAGACGCAGCGGTTGGGGTTGTTCGACTGCTTGCGTCTGGAAGGCAATGATGAATTGCTGGGGTTGGAGGTTCAGGGGCGGTTCTGCCTGATCGAACTGGTTGAGTGCTGAGGGCCTGGCTGTAGGTTTTTGTCGCCTGTGAGATCGAGCGCCGCCCGCGCGGCGCTTCGCGGGTAAACCCGCTCCTACGTTTGTTTCAGGCCAGTCCATCCTGTGCCTGGCGCGCGCGACCGCCTTGTTGGTACGACGCGATATCGAGATAGGCACCAAGGCGTTCGCGCGCGAATCCCACAGGCATAATTGGCCCGAAACAAACGTAGGAGCGGGTTTACCCGCGAAGCGCCGCGCGGGCGGCGCTCGATCTACGCACCGCCGCAGAACTCAAGCCGGGTGGGCGCTCGATCTACGCACCGCCGCAGAACTCAAGCCGGGTGGGCGCTCGATCTACGCACCGCCGCAGAACTCAAGCCGGACCGGCGCTCGCTTCACCCCCCCCAAGAAGTCAAGCCAGGAACGGCAAGGTCCAATTATTTTGGTTGTCCATGCTTGTACATACAAGTAAAGGTGTGTTTGTATATTGACCACGACATACCCGCCCGCGGACGACCGCAGAGGACCTTTCCCGTGACCGACAACAACAAATACCGTGACGTTGAAATCCGTGCCCCACGTGGCAACAAGCTGACCGCCAAAAGCTGGCTGACCGAAGCGCCACTGCGCATGCTGATGAACAACCTCGATCCACAGGTCGCGGAAAACCCGAAAGAGCTGGTGGTATACGGCGGTATCGGCCGCGCCGCGCGCAACTGGGCCTGCTACGACAAGATCGTCGAAACCCTGACCCGCCTGGAAGACGACGAAACCCTGCTGGTGCAGTCGGGCAAGCCGGTCGGTGTGTTCAAGACCCACAGCAACGCACCGCGCGTGCTGATCGCCAACTCCAACCTGGTGCCACACTGGGCCAATTGGGAACACTTCAACGAACTGGACGCCAAAGGCCTGGCCATGTACGGCCAGATGACCGCCGGCAGCTGGATCTACATCGGCAGCCAGGGCATCGTCCAGGGCACCTATGAAACCTTCGTCGAAGCCGGTCGCCAGCACTACGGCGGCAGCCTGAAAGGCAAGTGGGTACTCACCGCTGGCCTGGGCGGCATGGGCGGCGCCCAGCCACTGGCCGCGACCCTGGCCGGGGCTTGCTCGCTCAACATCGAATGCCAGCAGAGCCGTATCGACTTCCGCCTGGAAACCCGCTACGTCGACGAGCAGGCCACTGACCTCGACGACGCCCTGGCACGCATCGCCAAGTACACCGCCGAAGGCAAGGCCATCTCCATCGCCCTGCATGGCAACGCCGCCGAAATCCTCCCAGAGCTGGTCAAACGTGGCGTGCGCCCGGACATGGTCACCGACCAGACCAGCGCCCACGACCCACTGAACGGCTACCTGCCTGCCGGCTGGACCTGGGAACAGTACCGCGACCGTGCGCAGACCGAACCGGCTGCAGTGGTCAAGGCTGCCAAGCAGTCGATGGCCGTGCACGTGCAGGCCATGCTGGACTTCCAGAAGCAGGGCATCCCGACCTTCGACTACGGCAACAACATCCGCCAGATGGCCAAGGAAGAGGGCGTGGCCAATGCCTTCGACTTCCCAGGCTTCGTCCCGGCCTACATCCGCCCACTGTTCTGCCGCGGGGTCGGCCCGTTCCGCTGGGCGGCGCTGTCCGGTGAAGCCGAGGACATCTACAAGACCGACGCCAAGGTCAAGGAACTGATCCCCGACGACGCCCACCTGCACCGCTGGCTGGACATGGCCCGCGAGCGCATCAGCTTCCAGGGCCTGCCGGCACGTATCTGCTGGGTGGGGCTGGGCCTTCGCGCCAAGCTGGGCCTGGCTTTCAACGAAATGGTCCGCAGCGGCGAGCTGTCGGCACCGGTGGTGATCGGCCGTGACCACCTCGACTCCGGCTCGGTATCCAGCCCGAACCGCGAAACCGAGGCCATGCGTGATGGTTCGGACGCTGTTTCCGACTGGCCGCTGCTCAACGCCCTGCTGAACACCGCAGGCGGCGCCACCTGGGTATCGCTGCACCATGGCGGTGGCGTGGGCATGGGCTTCTCGCAGCACTCGGGCATGGTCATCGTCTGCGACGGTACCGATGAGGCCGCCGAGCGCATCGCCCGGGTACTGACCAACGACCCAGGGACTGGCGTCATGCGTCACGCCGATGCCGGTTATGACATCGCCATCGACTGCGCCAAGGAGCAGGGCCTGGACCTGCCGATGATCACTGGCTGATCACCACGCTTTGGATCGCACCCTGCAAGGGGTGATACTGAACAACAAGAAGGAGCGCGCAGGCACCCACAAGCGGGCCTGCGGCTCCACGCGATTTGGAGTAGTAACGTGACCGAACTCACCCTCAAGCCTGGCACCCTGACCCTGGCCCAGCTGCGCGCGATCCATGCCGCGCCCGTGCGCCTGCAACTGGATGCCAGCGCCGCACCGGCCATCGACGCCAGCGTCGCCTGTGTCGAACAGATCATTGCCGAAGACCGTACTGCCTACGGCATCAACACCGGTTTCGGCCTGCTGGCCTCGACCCGCATCGCCAGCCATGACCTGGAGAACCTGCAGCGTTCGCTGGTGCTGTCCCACGCCGCCGGTATCGGCGCGCCGCTGGATGACGACTTGGTGCGGTTGATCATGGTGCTGAAGATCAACAGCCTCAGCCGTGGCTTCTCCGGCATCCGCCGCAAAGTCATCGACGCGCTGATTGCCCTGGTCAACGCCGAAGTCTACCCGCACATCCCGCTGAAAGGCTCGGTCGGCGCATCCGGTGACCTTGCGCCGCTTGCGCATATGTCGCTGGTGCTGCTGGGTGAAGGCAAGGCCCGCTACAAGGGCCAGTGGCTGCCGGCCACCGAGGCCTTGGCGATTGCCGGCCTCGAGCCGCTGACCCTGGCCGCCAAAGAGGGCCTGGCCCTGCTCAACGGTACCCAGGCCTCCACCGCCTATGCCTTGCGTGGCCTGTTCCAGGGCGAAGACCTGTATGCCGCTGCCATCGCCTGCGGTGGCCTGAGCGTCGAAGCTGCGCTGGGCTCGCGTTCGCCGTTCGATGCGCGTATCCACGAAGTGCGTGGCCAGCGCGGCCAGATCGACACCGCCGCCTGCTTCCGCGACCTGCTGGGCGACTCCAGCGAAGTGTCGCTGTCGCACAAGAACTGCGACAAGGTCCAGGACCCGTACTCGCTGCGCTGCCAGCCTCAGGTCATGGGTGCCTGCCTGACCCAGCTGCGCCAGGCCGCCGAGGTACTGGGCATCGAAGCCAACGCCGTGTCGGACAACCCGCTGGTGTTCGCTGCCGAAGGTGATGTGATCTCCGGCGGCAACTTCCACGCCGAACCGGTGGCCATGGCCGCCGACAACCTGGCCCTGGCCATCGCCGAAATCGGTTCGCTCAGCGAGCGTCGCATCTCGCTGATGATGGACAAGCACATGTCCCAATTGCCGCCGTTCCTGGTGGAAAACGGTGGGGTCAACTCTGGCTTCATGATCGCCCAGGTCACCGCTGCCGCACTGGCCAGCGAGAACAAGGCTTTGTCGCACCCGCACAGTGTCGACAGCCTGCCAACTTCGGCCAACCAGGAAGACCACGTGTCGATGGCCCCGGCTGCCGGCAAGCGCCTGTGGGAAATGGCCGAAAACACCCGTGGCGTGCTGGCCATCGAATGGCTGGGCGCGTGCCAGGGCCTGGACCTGCGCAAAGGCCTGAAGACTTCGGCCAAGCTGGAGCAGGCGCGCCAGGCGCTGCGCAGCGAGGTGCCGCATTACGACCGTGACCGTTTCTTCGCGCCGGATATCGAAAAGGCCGTGGACCTGTTGGCCAAGGGTAGTCTGACCGGCTTGCTGCCGGCGGGTGTGCTGCCAAGCCTGTAATGCCCCTTGGGGCCGCTTGGCGGCCCTTCGCGGTCAAGCCCGCTCCTACACAGCTTGCGATCTGCAAACGCTATCCATGTAGGAGCGGGCTTGCCCGCGAAGGGGCTGCGCAGCAGCCGCTCAATCTCACGACCACAAAAACAATTCAAGGACGTGACATGCAACAAGCTCAAGGTCTCAAGCGCGGGCTAAGTGCCCGCCACATCCGTTTCATGGCCCTCGGCTCCGCCATCGGCACCGGCCTGTTCTACGGCTCTGCCTCGGCCATCCAGATGGCAGGCCCGGCCGTGCTGCTGGCCTACCTGATCGGCGGCGCCGCCGTGTTCATGGTCATGCGCGCCCTTGGCGAAATGGCCGTGCACAACCCGGTGGCCGGCTCCTTCGGCCACTACGCCACGACCTACCTCGGCCCAATGGCCGGTTTCATCCTCGGCTGGACCTACGCATTCGAGATGGTCATCGTCGCCATCGCGGACGTCACCGCGTTCGGTATCTACATGGGCTTCTGGTTCCCGGAGGTAGCCCGCTGGATCTGGGTGCTGGGCATCGTTTTCCTGATCGGCGGCCTCAACCTGTGCAACGTCAAGGTATTCGGCGAAATGGAATTCTGGCTGTCGCTGCTCAAGGTCGGCGCCATCGTGGCGATGATCCTGGCCGGCCTCGGCATCATGGCCTTCGGTTTCAGCCAGGTGGGTACCGGGCATGCCGTAGGCATGAGCAACCTGTTCGACCACGGCGGCTTCATGCCTAACGGCGTGGGGGGCTTGATTGCGTCGTTTGCCGTGGTGATGTTCGCCTTCGGCGGTATCGAGATCATCGGCGTCACCGCCGGTGAGGCAAAAGACCCGCAGCGCGTCATTCCCAAAGCGATCAACGCGGTGCCACTGCGTATCCTGCTGTTCTACGTGCTCACCCTGTTCGTGCTGATGTGCCTGTACCCCTGGCCGCAGATCGGTAGCCAGGGCAGCCCGTTCGTGCAGATCTTCAGCAACCTGGGCATTGGTTCTGCCGCTGCCGTGCTGAACGTCGTGGTGATTTCCGCTGCCATCTCTGCCATCAACAGCGACATCTTTGGCGCTGGCCGCATGATGTATGGCCTGGCCCAGCAAGGCCACGCCCCGCGCGGCTTCAGCAAGTTGTCGAAACATGGCGTACCGTGGATGACCGTCGTGGTGATGGGGGCTGCGCTGCTGATCGGCGTATTGCTCAACTACCTGATCCCGGAAAATGTGTTCCTGCTGATTGCCTCGATCGCCACCTTCGCCACGGTGTGGGTGTGGCTGATGATCCTGCTCACCCAGGTAGCCATGCGCCGCAGCATGAGCCGCGAGGAAGTGGCCCAGCTCAAGTTCCCGGTACCGTTCTGGCCATACGGCCCGGCCATGGCCATTGCGTTCATGGTGTTCATCTTTGGCGTGCTCGGTTACTTCCCGGACACCCAGGCGGCATTGATCGTCGGCGTGATCTGGGTGGTGTTCCTGGTGGCGTCCTACCTGCTGTGGTGCAAGCCGCGCGCAGGGCAGGGCCAGCCGGTAGCGGAGCCGGCCGAGTTGCACCGCTAGCAAAGGAGATTGTGCATGAGAACCCTCTGGCAGCATTGCCATGTTGCAACCATGGCCGATGGCCGTTACTCGGCCATCGAGGACGCGGCGATCGTCACCAGCGCCGGGCTGATCGAGTGGATAGGCCCACGCGCCGAGCTGGCACCGGTCGAAGCTGACCGCACGGTTGACCTGGGGGGTGCCTGGGTCACCCCCGGCCTGATCGACTGCCACACCCATGCGGTGTTCGGTGGCAACCGCAGCGGCGAGTTCGAGCAACGCCTGCAGGGCGTGAGCTATGCCGAAATCGCCGCACAGGGCGGCGGTATCGCCAGCACTGTGCGGGCTACCCGTGCGGCCAGCGAAGACGAGTTGTTCGCCAGTGCTCGCCAGCGCGTTCAGGCACTGATGCGCGATGGCGTGACCACCCTCGAGGTCAAGTCCGGCTACGGCCTGGACTTGGCCAATGAGCGCAAGATGCTGCGAGTGGCCCGGCGCCTGGCTGACGAGCTGCCGCTGACGGTGCGTGCCACCTGCCTGGCGGCGCACGCTTTGCCCCCGGAGTACGCGGGTCGGGCCGACGACTACATCGCGCACATCTGTGACCAGATGTTGCCTGCCCTGGCCGGCGAAGGCCTGGTGGATGCGGTGGATGCCTTCTGCGAACACCTCGCGTTCTCGCCGGCCCAGGTCGAGCGGCTGTTCATCAAGGCGCGCGAACTGGGCCTGCCGGTCAAGTTGCATGCCGAACAGCTGTCATCGTTGCACGGCTCAAGCCTGGCCGCGCGTTACCAGGCACTGTCGGCTGACCACCTGGAGTTCATGACAGAGGAAGACGCCGTGGCCATGGCAAACGCCGGCACGGTCGCCGTACTGTTACCGGGTGCTTTCTACTTCCTGCGTGAAACCCAGCTGCCGCCAATGGATGCATTGCGCCGCCACGGGGTAAAGATTGCCCTGGCCAGCGACCTCAACCCCGGCACCTCGCCAGGCTTGTCGCTGCGGTTGATGCTGAACATGGGCTGCACCTGCTTCCGCATGACACCGGAAGAGGCCCTGGCAGGCGTTACGGTGCACGCCGCCACGGCGCTGGGCCTGGGTGACAGTCACGGCTCGCTGCAAGTGGGCAAGGTGGCCGACTTCGTTGCCTGGCAAATCGAACGCCCCGCCGACCTGGCCTACTGGCTGGGTGGCGACCTGCCCAAGCGCGTAGTGCGCATTGGCCACGAAATCTCCAACTGAGCGAGGCACGATGGACAAGGTATTGAGTTTTCACCAAGGTCGCCTGCCGCTGCTGATCAGCATGCCGCACGCTGGCTTGCGTCTGACCGACGCCGTGCGCGACGGCCTGGTCGACCAGGCGCAAAGCTTGCCGGACACCGACTGGCACATCCCGCAGTTGTACGACTTTGCCCGTGACTTGGGTGCCAGCGTGGTAGCCGCAGAGTACTCACGCTTCGTCATCGACCTGAACCGTCCGGACGACGACAAGCCGCTGTACGCCGGCGCTACCACGGGCTTGTACCCGGCGACCTTGTTCGGCGGCGAACCCCTCTTCAAAGACGGGCTGGCGCCGTCTGGCGAAGAGCGCAAACGCTATCTCGAGCAAATCTGGCGCCCTTATCACGCGACCATTCGTCGTGAACTGGACCGCTTGCGTGAGCAGTTTGGCTATGCGCTGCTGTGGGATGCCCATTCGATCCGTTCGCTGATCCCGCACCTGTTCGACGGCAAGCTACCGGACTTCAACCTGGGTACTTTCAACGGCGCCAGTTGCGATCCGGCACTGGCTGAGCGGCTGCAGGGTGTGTGCGCCGAGGTGCAAGGTTACAGCCATGTGCTTAATGGTCGGTTCAAAGGCGGTCACATCACCCGGCATTATGGCGACCCGGCCAACCATATCCATGCTGTGCAACTGGAGCTGGCGCAAAGCACCTATATGGAGGAAGTCGAGCCGTTTGCCTACCGGGAGGACTTGGCGCAACCGACGCAAGCGGTATTGAGGCAGCTTCTGCAAGCGCTGCTGGCCTGGGGCGACGCGCGTTACAAGCGTTGAGTGGAGGCGGCGACGCTATCGGCGTCGCCAGGCACCGTGGGAGGCAGTTGCCGGAAATCTGCGCAAGGGTCAATTCGCGCCGTTCGAACGCGTCAGCAAGGACGGTGCTGAAAGCGCAATTCAGGTTTATGATGGCCCACGGCCGAATAATCCTCACACGGAGTGCGCAATGCAGACCCTCTACCCGCAGATCAAACCCTACGCCAGGCACGATCTGGCCGTGGAAGCGCCGCATGTGCTTTATGTCGACGAAAGCGGCTCGCCGGAAGGTCTGCCCGTGGTGTTCATCCACGGAGGCCCTGGCGCTGGCTGCGACGCCCAGAGCCGCTGCTACTTTGATCCCAACCTGTACCGCATCATCACCTTCGACCAGCGCGGCTGTGGCCGCTCCACGCCCCATGCGAGCCTGGAGAACAACACCACCTGGCACCTGGTCGAAGACCTGGAGCGCATTCGCGAACACCTTGGCATAGACAAGTGGGTGCTGTTTGGTGGCTCTTGGGGCTCGACCCTGGCCCTGGCCTACGCTCAGGCTCACCCAGAACGCGTGCACGGCCTTATCCTGCGCGGCATCTTCCTGTGCCGGCCGCAGGAAATCGAGTGGTTCTACCAGGAAGGCGCCAGCCGCCTGTTCCCCGACTACTGGCAGGACTACATCGCACCGATTCCACCGGAGGAACGCGGCGACCTGGTCAGGGCCTTCCACAAGCGCCTGACCGGTAACGACCAGATCGCCCAGATGCACGCCGCCAAGGCGTGGTCCACCTGGGAAGGCCGTACCGCCACCCTGCGCCCCAACCCGCTGGTGGTCGACCGCTTTTCCGAACCGCAGCGGGCGTTGTCGATCGCCCGCATCGAATGCCACTACTTCATGAACAACGCCTTCCTCGAACCGGACCAGCTGATCCGTGATCTGCCCAAAATCGCCCACCTGCCGGCGGTGATCGTGCATGGGCGCTACGATGTGATCTGCCCCTTGGACAACGCCTGGGCGTTGCACCAGGCCTGGCCGAACAGTGAGTTGAAAGTGATCCGTGACGCCGGTCACGCGGCTTCCGAGCCTGGCATCACCGATGCCTTGGTGCGTGCCGCCGACCAGATGGCCCGGCGCCTGCTCGACCTGCCCCTGGAAGAAGCATGAGGGGCCTGCTGCAGCGCGTGCGCGGTGCGCGGGTTGAAGTGGCGGGGGAGGTGGTCGGCGCCATCGACCAAGGGTTGCTGGTGCTGGTCGCGGTCGAGCCTGAAGATTCCCGTGAACAGGCCGATAAGCTGTTGCACAAGCTGCTGAACTACCGTGTGTTCAGTGACGAGCAGGGCAAGATGAACCTGTCGCTCAAGGATGTCGGGGGTGGCCTGCTACTGGTGTCACAGTTCACCTTGGCGGCCGACACCCGCAACGGCATGCGCCCAAGCTTCTCGACCGCAGCGCCACCGGCCCTCGGCGCCGAGTTGTTCGACTATCTTTTGCAACAGGCAAAAGCACAGTACGCCGACGTAGCCAGCGGCCGTTTTGGTGCAGATATGCAGGTGCACCTGGTCAATGATGGCCCGGTAACATTTATGTTACAAATATGAGGTCAAAAAACCCTTTGTTCACAGGAAAACAAGGGGTTTTGTACGATAAATAGTTGCTCCAGCCTGATGCGTTGTCACGCAACCTGCTGGATAATCGCGCGCTGCATGGACCTGCGTTCGTAGGTCCGTTTCACTCTGACTCGAGCATTGTCTGGATCCGTTTGGGGAATCATTACGCCCTCGCGGGGTCCGAACAGTGCTCGCCAACCCGGCATTTGTCGCTGGCCGTTGGTTTCATGATCTGTTTTCGGCGAGGGTTGCTCGTGATTGTTAGTCCCCAAAAAGCATCAAGAATCCCCAGCGTCGGGCTACGCAAGGCGCTGATGGCCAGTGTGGCTCTGGTCGGCCTGATGAGCGCGGGCCAGCTGTGGGCATTCAATCTTGACGATGTTGCTGCCAAGGCAAAGGATCTGGCCGGCCAGAAGTACGACGCGCCCAAAAGCAACCTGCCGGCCGTGTTCCGCGACATGAAGTTCGCGGACTACCAGAAAATCCGTTTCCTGCAGGAAAAGGCCGAGTGGGCGAAGGACAAGACCCCGTTCAAACTGTCGTTCTATCATCAGGGCATGCACTTCGACACCCCGGTGAAAATCAACGAGGTCACCGCCACCAAGGTCGAGGAAATCAAGTACGACCCGGACCGCTTCGAGTTCGGTGACGTGCCGCACGACCCGGAAACCACGAAAAACCTCGGTTATGCAGGCTTCCGCGTGCTGTACCCGATCAACAAGGCCGACAAGCAGGACGAGATCATGACCCTGCTTGGCGCCAGCTATTTCCGCGTAGTCGGCAAGGGCCACGTGTACGGCCTGTCTGCCCGTGGCCTGGCCATCGACACCGCCCTGCCGTCGGGCGAAGAATTCCCGCGCTTCACCGAGTTCTGGGTTGAAAAGCCCAAGCCAGCCGACAAGCACCTGGTGATCTACGCGCTGCTGGATTCGCCGCGCTCTACCGGCGCCTACAAGCTGACCTTGCGTCCAGGCAACGACACCGTGGTCGACGTGCAGTCCCGCGTGTTCCTGCGTGACCATGTCAGCCGCCTGGGCATTGCGCCGCTGACCAGCATGTACCTGTTCGGCCCCAACCAGCCGTCCAAGGTGCTCAACTACCGCCCGGCCCTGCACGACTCCGAAGGCCTGTCGATCCATGCCGGCAACGGCGAGTGGCTGTGGCGCCCGCTGAACAACCCGAAACACCTGGCTGTAAGTAACTTCAGCGTCGAGAACCCGCGTGGTTTCGGCCTGATGCAGCGTCAGCGTGCTTTCAGCGACTACGAAGACCTCGACGACAACTACCAGAAGCGCCCAAGCGCCTGGATCGAGCCGAAGGGTGACTGGGGCAAGGGTAGCGTCGACCTGGTCGAAATCCCGACCGCCGACGAGACCAACGACAATATCGTGGCCTTCTGGAGCCCGGAGAAACTGCCTGAGCCAGGTAAGCCGTTCGAGTACGCCTACCGCCTGCACTGGACCATCGACGAGCCGAAGTTCCAGGCCCCTGACCTGGGCTCGGTCAAGCAGACCCTGCGTTCCACGGGTGACGTCAAGCAGTCCAACCTGATCCGCCAGCCAGATGGCAGCGTGGCATTCCTGGTCGACTTCGCCGGCCCGGCGCTTGCCGCCCTGCCGGAAGACACCGCCGTGCGCAGCCAGATCAGCGTGGGCGACAACGCCGAGGTGGTCGAGAACAATCTGCGCTATAACCCTGAGACCAAGGGCTGGCGCCTGACCCTGCGCCTGAAGGTCAAGGAAGCCAACAAGTCGACCGAAATGCGCGCCGCACTGGTGCGTGATGTACCGGTCGAGCCCGCCAAGCCTGCCCAGGACGCCAAGCAGGACAAGGCCGCAGCCAAGCATGCCAAGGCCGAGAAAGCCGTCAAGGCTGAGCAATCTGCCAAGGCCGAACAACCTGCCGCCGATGCGGCGCCCACCAACGCGGCCCCGGCCACCACCGAGAAGGTGCTGACCGAGACCTGGAGCTATCAGTTGCCTGCCGATGAGTAACTCAAGCGCAAGGCCGGAATCGCTTGGCGAGTACCTGGCCCACCTACCCCTGAGCGACGAGCAGCGGGCTGAACTTGCCAGCTGCACCTCGTTCAGTGAGCTACACCAACGCTTGGCGGCCAACCCGGCCGCCAGCTCTGCCGAGGCCGTGCAGGCCTCGGTGGGCCCGCGCCTGACCGTGGGCAGC
This sequence comes from Pseudomonas sp. JY-Q, assembly GCF_001655295.1. Lineage (NCBI taxonomy): Bacteria > Pseudomonadati > Pseudomonadota > Gammaproteobacteria > Pseudomonadales > Pseudomonadaceae > Pseudomonas > Pseudomonas sp. JY-Q. The sequence goes on from NZ_CP011525.1 coordinate 420,812, forward strand.
GCCGCCGAGCTGGAAGATGCTGAAATGCTCGGCGTCGACGGCAGCGGTCGCCTGTGCCTGAAGATCGCCCCACCGATCAAGCGCACCAAGGTCGTGCCCGAGCCATGGCGCACCAATGTGCTGATCCGCATGTGGCGACGCATGACCGGCCGCCCCAACGCCCCGCAGCCGCCCAAGCGCGAGCTGCCGCCGGCCCGCTGGCGCACGGTTGGCTCGATCCGCCGGTACATCCTGCTGACGCTCATGATCGGCCAGACCATCGTCGCTGGCTGGTACATGAAAGGCATCCTGCCGTACCAGGGCTGGTCGTTCGTGGACTTTGACGAAATCGTCAACCAGCCGCTGTGGGACACGGTGGTGCAGGTGTGGCCGTATGCCCTGCAAACTTCCATCCTGATCCTCTTCGGCATCCTGTTCTGCTGGGTGTCGGCGGGCTTCTGGACCGCGCTGATGGGCTTCCTCGAGCTGCTCACCGGGCGTGACAAATACAAGATTTCCGGTAGCAGCGCAGGCAACGAGCCGATCGCGCCCGAGGCGCGTACCGCGCTGGTGATGCCGATTTGCAACGAAGACGTGCCGCGGGTGTTCGCCGGCCTGCGCGCAACGTTCGAGTCGGTGGCTGCCAGCGGCAACCTCGACCGGTTCGACTTCTTTGTGCTCAGCGACACCAACGACACCGACATTGCCGTGGCCGAGCAACAGGCCTGGCTGGATGTGTGCCGCGAAACCAAAGGCTTTGGCCGCATCTTCTACCGCCGCCGTCGGCGCCGTGTGAAGCGCAAGAGCGGCAACCTCGACGACTTCTGCCGTCGCTGGGGTGGCGAGTACAAGTACATGGTTGTGCTCGACGCCGACAGCGTCATGAGTGGCGAGTGCCTGAGCAGCCTGGTGCGCCTGATGGAGGCCAACCCGGATGCCGGCATCATCCAGACCGGGCCGAAAGCCTCGGGCATGGATACCCTGTATGCACGCATGCAACAGTTCGCTACCCGCGTGTACGGCCCACTGTTCACTGCCGGTCTGCACTTCTGGCAGTTGGGTGAGTCGCACTACTGGGGCCACAACGCGATCATCCGCATGAAGCCGTTCATCGAGCACTGCGCCCTGGCGCCGTTGCCGGGCAAGGGCGCGTTCGCCGGTGCCATCCTTTCCCACGACTTCGTCGAAGCCGCGCTGATGCGCCGTGCCGGCTGGGGTGTGTGGATTGCCTACGACTTGCCGGGCAGCTACGAAGAACTGCCGCCAAACCTGCTCGACGAGCTCAAGCGCGACCGCCGCTGGTGCCACGGCAACCTGATGAACTTCCGCCTGTTCCTGGTCAAGGGCATGCACCCGGTTCACCGTGCGGTGTTTCTCACCGGGGTGATGTCTTACCTGTCGGCGCCGCTGTGGTTCCTGTTCCTGGTGCTGTCGACCGCGCTGCTGGCGACCAACACGCTGATGGAGCCGCAGTATTTCATCGAGCCGTACCAGCTTTACCCGCTGTGGCCGCAGTGGCACCCGGAGAAGGCTGTGGCGCTGTTCTCCACCACCATTGTGCTGCTGTTCCTGCCCAAGCTGCTTAGCGTCATCCTGATCTGGGCCAAGGGCGCCGTCGAGTACGGTGGACGCGTCAAGGTCACCTTGTCGATGCTGATGGAGATGCTGTTCTCCATGTTGCTGGCACCGGTACGCATGATCTTCCACACCCGCTTCGTGCTGGCCGCGTTCCTCGGCTGGGCTGCGACCTGGAACTCGCCGCAGCGTGACGACGACTCCACGCCGTGGGGCGAAGCCGTGCGCCGGCATGGCCCGCAGACGCTGCTGGGCGTTGCCTGGGCCGCACTGGTGGCGTGGTTGAACCCGAGCTTCCTGTGGTGGCTGGCGCCTATCGTCGGTTCGCTGGTGCTGTCGATCCCGGTATCGGTGATTTCCAGCCGCACCCGCCTGGGCCTGGCGGCCAAGGACGAGAAGCTGTTCCTCATCCCAGAGGAATACGCCACCCCACAAGAGCTGTTGGCTACCGACCAGTACACCCACGAAAACCGCTGGCATGCCTTGCATGATGGTTTCGTGCGGGCCGTGGTCGACCCGCGGCAGAACGCCCTGGCCTGCGCCATGGCCACTGCCCGCCATGGCCAGGCGGCACCGATCGAAGCGTTGCGTGCCGAGCGCGTTGCCAAGGCAATTGAAGTCGGGCCAAAAGGCCTGGACCTCAATACTCGCCTGGCCCTGCTCAGCGACCCGGTGGCACTGAGCCGCCTGCACGAGCAGGTGTGGGCCGAGCACAATGCGGCCTGGATCGATGTGTGGCGTGCGTCGATCAACAATGACCCGCATTCGCCGCTGTTGCCGTTGCACCCGGAAAACGCAGGCCAACCGGCACTCGTCGGCGCCTGATCGGGCCTGTTCGCGGCGGTTCGGCGCCCCGATGGACCCGCTCCTACGGGGCGCCTGATAGGGCCTCTTCGCGGGTGAACCCGCTCCTACGGGGCGCCTGACAGGGCCTCTTCGCGGGTGAACCCGCTCCTACAGGACGCCTGATCGGGGCTCTTCGCGGGTGAACGCGCTCCTACCAGGGATACACATTCCCTTGTAGGCGCGGGTTCACCCGCGAAGCTTTTTGGCCTAGCCCCCTCATTTTGGCCAACAAAGTCCCCCCGCGGCTCTAGGTCCTCGGGCCGCCATGCGTTAGCATCCTTCTCCGATACGACGCTTCGGCCAGTACGGCCGTGCCAACACAATAAGATTCGCTACTTTTCTTGCTAGGGGACTTGGTGATGATCAAGAAATACCTTTCGCGACTGCTGGTCGGTGTGACCGCCCTGGTCGCCGTGACCGCGGCCCAGGCGGGCGCCATCGATGACGCGGTCAAGCGCGGCACCTTGCGGGTGGGCATGGACCCAACCTACATGCCGTTCCAGATGACCAACAAACGTGGCGAGATCATCGGCTTCGAAGTCGATATCCTCAAAGCCATGGCCAAGTCCATGGGCGTGAAGTTCGAGGCAGTGTCCACCGCCTATGACGGCATCATCCCGGCCTTGCTGACCGACAAGTTCGACATGATCGGCAGCGGCATGACCCTGACCCAGGAGCGCAACCTGCGCCTGAACTTCAGCGAACCCTTCATCGTGGTTGGCCAGACCCTGCTGATCCGCAAGGAGCTGGCTGGCGAGATCAAGTCGTACAAGGACCTGAACAACGAGAAGTATCGCCTGACCTCCAAGCTTGGCACCACCGGCGAAATGGTGTCCAAGAAGCTGATCAGCAAAGCCAAGTACCACGGTTACGACAACGAGCAGGAAGCGGTGATGGACGTGGTCAATGGCAAGGCCGACGCCTTTGTCTATGACGCGCCTTACAACGTGGTGGCGGTAGAGAAAGCCGGCGCCGGCAAGCTGCTGTTCCTCGAAGAACCCTTCACCTACGAGCCGCTGGCCTTCGGCCTGAAGAAAGGCGACTACGACAGCATCAACTTCATCAACAACTTCCTGCACCAGATCAAGCACGACGGGACCTACGATCGTATTCACGATAAGTGGTTCAAGAACAAGGACTGGCTGAAGGAAATGGAATAAGGCTCAGGCCACAAGCCCGGCTTTATGACCCCGACGCGCAGGCAAACCCTGCGCGTTCGCATTTACGGAAGTACCCCACGTGATCAAACACAAGAAAGCCCAGTGGCCTTGGCATGGGTTGACTGCCCTGGTCCTGGTAGGCCTGGCGCTCAGCCTTTACATGGCCACCTCGATGATTTCCTACGAGTGGCGCTGGAACCGCGTACCGCAGTACTTCGCCTACAAGGCCGAGGAAACACAACGCGCTGCCGGCTACGGCACTGTGCAGGAAATCGTCATCTCCGGTGACAACGCTCGCGTCACGCTGAAGGACGAAAGTGGTGCCGAGCAAGTGCTCGATGTGGCCAAGGACAGCCTGCAACTGAGCCGCGGCGACGATGTTGCCGAAGGCGACCAGATTGGGGTAACCCGCCATTGGGCCGCTGGCCCGCTGGCATGGGGCCTGTGGACCACCTTGTGGATCTCGGTGGTGTCCGGGGCGCTGGGCCTGGTGATCGGCCTGTTCGCCGGATTGTGCCGGTTGTCGAACAACCCGACCCTGCGCGACCTGTCGACCGTCTATGTCGAACTGGTGCGCGGCACGCCGCTGCTGGTGCAGATCTTCATCTTCTACTTCTTCATCGGCACCGTGCTCAACCTGTCCCGCGAGTTTGCCGGGGTAGCGGCGCTGGCATTGTTTACTGGTGCTTACGTGGCCGAAATCGTCCGTGCTGGCGTGCAGTCGATCGCCAAGGGCCAGAACGAGGCTGCGCGGTCGCTGGGCCTGAACGCTGGCCAGTCGATGCGCCATGTGATCTTGCCGCAGGCCTTCAAGCGCGTGCTTCCGCCCCTGGCCGGCCAGTTCATCAGCCTGGTCAAGGACACCTCGCTGGTGTCGGTGATCGCCATCACCGAGCTGACCAAGAGTGGCCGTGAGGCCATCACCACCTCGTTCTCTACCTTCGAGATCTGGTTCTGCGTGGCAGGCCTGTACCTGCTGATCAACCTGCCGCTGTCGCACATTGCCAGCCGGCTCGAGCGGAGGCTTGCGCAAAGTGATTGAAGTCCGTGATTTGCTGAAAGTCTTCGACACCCGTGGCCAGGTGGTAAGGGCTGTGGATAACGTCACCACTCAGGTCGCCAAGGGCGAAGTGGTGGTCGTGCTCGGCCCGTCGGGGTCGGGCAAATCGACGTTCCTGCGCTGCCTCAACGGCCTGGAGCATTTCGACCAAGGCCATGTGGCCATCGATGGCCTGCAACTGGCCGACCCCAAGACCGACATCAATGCCTACCGCCGCGAAGTTGGCATGGTGTTCCAGCACTTCAACCTGTTCCCGCACATGACTGTGCTGGAAAACCTGTGCCTGGCGCAGAAGGTGGTGCGCAAGCGCAACAAGGCTGACCGCGAAGCCAAGGCCCGGGCGCTGCTGGAAAAGGTCGGTATCGCGCAAAAGGCCAACGAATTCCCGTCACGGCTTTCTGGCGGCCAGCAGCAGCGGGTAGCGATTGCCCGGGCCCTGGCGATGGATCCGAAAGTGATGCTGTTCGACGAGCCCACCTCGGCGCTCGACCCGGAAATGGTCGGTGAGGTGCTGGACGTGATGAAGACCCTGGCCCAGGAAGGCATGACCATGGTTTGCGTCACCCACGAAATGGGCTTCGCCCGCGAAGTGGCTGACCGCGTGCTGTTCTTCGACCACGGCAAACTGCTGGAAGATTCGGCCCCGGCCGCGTTCTTCGCTGCGCCGAAAGACCCGCGTGCGCAGGCATTCCTGCGCCAGGTGCTGTAACCGCGCTGGCTTCTTCGCGGGCAAGCTCGCTCCTGCATGTCCACCACTGCCTTGATAGGGGTGATGTACCTGTGTGAGCGGGCTTGCCCGCGAAGAGGGCGAGGCGAAATCAGAGGCTGAACCGCCCCACCATCCCCCGCAATTGCTGCCCCAGATGCTCCAGTTCTCCACTCGAGGCTGCCGTCTGCTCACTGGCCGCGCTGGTCTGATCCGAAACATCCCGCACATTGATCACACTTCGGTTGATCTGCTCGGCCACCACGCTCTGCTCTTCACTGGCGGTGGCGATCTGCTGGTTCATGCCCTGAATGCTCGACACCGTGTCGGTGATCTGGCTCAGTGCGTGCCCGGCCCTGCGGCTCAGCTCCACACTCTGTTCGGTCAGGCTCTTGCTGCTGTCCAGCAAGCGGGTCACTTCGTCGGTACCGTTGTGCAGACTGTCGATCAGTTGGCCGATCTCTTCGGTCGCCGTCGACGTACGCTGTGCCAGGCCACGCACCTCATCGGCCACCACGGCAAAACCGCGCCCGGCTTCACCGGCCCGTGCCGCTTCGATCGCTGCGTTCAGCGCCAGCAGGTTGGTCTGTTCGGACACCGACTTGATCACATCGAGAATGCTGCCAATCCGCTGGCTCTCGCCTGCCAGGTGCTGCATGGCCGCCAGGCAATGGTCCATCTGCCCGGCCAGCTGTTCGATACGGCCGATGGCTTCGGCGACGACCTGGTCACCCACCTGGGCCTGCTGGTCAGCGCTGGTCGCGGCCAGCGAGGCTTGCTCGGCGTTCTGTGCCACTTCCTGCACGGTGGCGCTCATCTGGTTCATGGCAGTCGCCACCTGGTCAGTTTCCTCGCGCTGCTGATTGATGCGCAGCTTGGTGTCTTCGCTACTGGCCGCCAACTGTGTGGCGGCCTGTGACAGCTGGCCGACACCCTGATCAATGCCACCGATCAGCTCGCGCAGGCTCAAGGTCATCTCGCGCATGCTGGTTTGCAGCTGGCCCATTTCGTCGCGACGTTGCACGGTGTCGACCTGGCTCAGGTCACCCTTGGCGATGCGGGCAGCCACGGCCAGTGTCTGGCGCAACGGCTGGGTGATCTGCAAGGTGATCAGCCAAGCGGCCAGCGCCCCTACCACCATGGCCAGCAGCGCCACACTGGTCAGCAGCGACCGGGCGGCCAAGGCCTCTCTGTCGCGTTGTTCGACCTTGCGTTTGCCCAGTTCGAGGCTCACCGTTCGCAGCTCGTTGCCCATGTTTTCCATGTTGTTCTGCAACTGCTCCACACGTACGGCGGCGCGGCGATACTGATCCAGGCTGGTGCGGTACTTGCTCAGCTCGACACCGGGTTGCTCACTGATGGCGCGTGGCAAGCCCAGCGGCGCAAGGCCTTCAAGCAGTTGCGCAAGGCTATTGTCGGCGGCATCCAGGGCGTTATCACCGACTTTGGCAAAATCCTCGACCGGGGCGAAGGTGTAGGCGGGAACCAGGCTTTGCTGGTTGGCACCTTCGACATGCCGGCTGAGGGTATCCATCAGGCCCAGCACACCACTTTGCTGACTGTCGTCAGGCATTTTCAGCAAGGCCTGGGTCTGCAGTTGGTCAATCGCCTCGCTGAGTGCATGCTCCTGTGACTGAAGGGCTTCGCGCAGGGCTACACGGCTGGCGACGCTGCGCTGCAGTTCGCTGAAGGTGTCGCGCAGGTTCTGCAACAATGCCATTTTTTCTGTCAGCAACTGCCGTGACTCATCGACGTTGCTGCGTTGTTGCAGGGTGGTCAGCATGCTGTTGAGCTGGTCGAGGATGTTGCTGATGCGTGCTCTGCTGGCATCGTCGTTGAGCACGCGGTAGGTGATGCGTTCCGCGCGCAGGTCTTTTGTCAGGTCGTTGATCAGGCCTATTTCGCTGAGTTGCTGTGAGCGCACGATGGCACCATCCAGGGCACGCCAGCCGCTGATGGTGGTGGCCAGGGTGAGCAGCAGGACCACGGCGAAGCCGAGGGCCAGCTTGGCGGCGACACTGATGTTGCCGAGCTTGCGGTTGAGGGAGCCAAGCATGGGGAATCTCCGAGCGAGTGAGAGAAAGGATGCAGGCGCATGGCTGGCATCACATCTCTGCCCATCGGCAGCGGAGCTGTAGGACTTGACCTGATAATCAGGTAGGAAAGTTCGCCGCGAACAGTAGGATATATTTCGTCCTGTGCCGTCCTCTTCGCGGGTGAACCCGCTCCTACGACGGCCTGTGCGTGTGTGTAGGCGCGGGTTTACCCGCGAATACGGTGGCGGCGGCAACGGTGAACGGCGGGTGGAAATTGGCCAGCCGGCCTGGCCCATTCGCGGGTAAACCCGCTCCTACGACGGCCTGTGCGTGTGTGTAGGCGCGGGTTTACCCGCGAATACGGTGGTGCCGGCAACGGTGAACGGCGGGTGGAAATTGGCCAGCAGGGCCGGCCCATTCGCGGGTGAACCCGCTCCTACGACGGCCTGTGCATGCGTGTAGGAGCGGGTTTACCCGCGAATACGGTGGTGCCGGCAACGGTGAACGGCGGGTGGAAATTGGCCAGCAGGGCCGGCCCATTCGCGGGTAAACCCGCTCCTACGACGGCCTGTGCATGCGTGTAGGAGCGGGTTTACCCGCGAATACGGTGGCGGCGGCAACGGTGAACGGCGGGTGGAAATTGGCCAGCAGGGCCGGCCCATTCGCGGGTGAACCCGCTCCTACGACGGCCTGTGCATGTGTGTAGGCGCGGGTTTACCCGCGAAGAGGCCCGACCGGGCGACCGCTGGTTCAGATCACAGCCGGAACCGCCCAACCAGCCCTTGCAAATGGGTACCCAACCGCGCCAGTTCCACGCTGGAGCTGGCCGTCTCCTCACTCGCCGCCGAGGTCTGGTCGGAAATATCACGCACATTCATCACGCTGCGGTTGATTTCTTCGGCCACCGCCGTCTGCTCCTCGGCCGCCGTGGCAATCTGCTGGTTCATTGCCTGGATCGACGACACCGTGCGGGTGATGGTTTCCAGCGAGCTGCCGGCGCGGCGGGTCAGCTCGACGCTGCTGTCGGTCAGTTGGCGGCTGTTGTCCATCACGCTGGCCACCCGTTGGGTGCCGCTTTGCAGGCCGGCAATCAACTCTTCGATCTCTTCGGTCGACTGCTGTGTGCGTTGGGCCAAGCTGCGCACTTCGTCGGCAACCACGGCAAAGCCACGCCCGGCCTCACCGGCGCGGGCGGCTTCGATTGCCGCGTTGAGGGCCAGCAGGTTGGTTTGCTGGGCCACCGATTTAATTACGTCGAGTACGCTGCCGATCTTGTCGCTTTCGGTCTTGAGCAGGTTCATCGCTTCGCTGGAGTTGACCACTTCGCTTGCCAGGCGCTCGATCTGTGCCACCGCCTGGCCCACCACGCGATCGCCCTCGCGGGCCTGCTGGTCGGCCATCAAGGCGGCTTCCGAAGCCTGTTCGGCATTACGTGCCACCTCGTGCACGGTGGCAGTCATCTGGTTCATCGCGGTCGCCACCTGGTCGGTTTCGACCTTCTGGTTGTTGACCCCGGCACTGGTCTGTTCTGTCACCGCCGACAGCTGCTCGGCAGCGCTGGCGATCTGCGTCACGCCGTCGCCAATACCGCCGATCAGTTCACGCAAGCCTTGGGTCATACGATGCATGCTGGCTTGCAATTGGCCCAGTTCGTCGCGACGTTGCACCTGCAGGCTTTGGGTCAGGTCTCCGCTGGCCACACGCTCTGCGGCGCGCAGTGTTTGGCGCAGAGGGATGATGATCTGCCGGGTAATGGCCCAGGCGGCCAGCAGGCCAAAGGCCAGTGCCAGCACGGTGGCAACTGCGAGCAGTGTTTTGGCCTGCGCGGCAGCGGCATCGCGCACCTCGGTTTGCGAGGTAGTCATCATCTGGCTGGCCTGCAGCAGTACCGTGCCTTGTTCAGCCATGCGTTGCAACGCTTGCTCGCTGGCGAGCTGGGCATCGCCGAACTGGGTCACCGCATCGCGGTAGCCGCCCATGGCTGTGGCGGCATCATCCAGGCTGGCAGCATGTTCGGCAGACACCTTGGCCGGCAGTGCACGCAGTTCGGCCAAAGCCTGGTCGATGGCGTTCAGTGCCGTTTGCTGGTATTCGGCATTGCCGCTGTAGGTGTAGCCACGCACCTGGAAGCGCGCTTGTTGCAGCAGGGCGCTGACGTCCACCGCGTGCTGGTACTGGTTGATGTCTGCGTCTTGCAGCAGGCTGCGCTGTACACGGCCTATCAACTCCACGGCTTTATCGGCGCTGCTACCCAGTACATCACGGCTGGCTTCGCGGCGTTGGTCGGCTTGCTTAAGCTCGTTGAATGCCTGCTGGTAGGTGCGCACTGCCTCGCGTTGCTGTTCGAGGCGTTGGCGGTCGGCGGGTTGTTCGATCTGGCCAAGCATCCGCTGCACCTGGCGGTCGAGGTTGCTCAGGGCTTTTTCCAGTTCTGCCAGCGAAGCGTCGTCGCGGCGGCGATCGTAATGCTGGCGGGCTATACGCAATTCCTGGGTGTATTGCTGGATAACAGAGATGTTTCCCAGTTTGTCGCCACGGTCGATGATGCTGTCCATGCCGTACCAGCCGGTCAGGGTAATCGCCAAGGTCAACAGCAGCACCAGGCCGAAACCCAGCCCCAGTTTGCGATTGACGCTCACATTGCCCAACGATTGGGCTAACCATTGATACATGTTCGACTCCCCGGCGGCTTGGCAGCACAAATAATTGTATTGTTGCCAAGGCCATCGGCCCGGGAGAGGGAAACTTGATGGGCGAAAAAGTGGTGTTTGTGTCAGAAAATACGCGAAAGCAGCGCGGTAACGGCGGTCTCCACCCGCAAGATGCGATCACCCAGCTGTACCGGCGCCAGGCCTGCCTTGCCCAGCAGGTCGATCTCGTGGGGGATCCAGCCACCCTCGGGGCCAATGGCCAGGGTAACGGTTTGTTCTACGGCGCGCGGACAGGCTGGGTAGGGGCCGGGATGGCCGACCAGGCCCAGGGTGCCGGCGGCGATGGTGGGCAGGCGGTCTTCGACAAAAGGCTTGAAGCGTTTTTCAATGATCACCTCGGGCAACACGGTGTCGCGCGCCTGTTCCAGGCCCAGGATCAGGTTTTCGCGAATGCTCTCGGGCTGCAGAAAAGGTGTTTGCCAGAAGCTTTTCTCGACTTTGTAGCTGTTCAGCAGGATCAGCCGCGGCACGCCTAATGTGGCCACGGTCTGGAACAGCCGTCGCAGCATTTTTGGCCGAGGCACCGCCAGCACCAGGGTCAGCGGCAGCTTGGCCGGTGGCTGCTGGTCGAAGGCCACTTCAAGTTCGGCTTGGTGCTTTTCCAGGCGCAGCACCGTGGCCTTGCCCATCAGGCCATTGATACGGCCCACGCGCAGGTTGTCGCCCACTGCCACGCGGTGGATTTCCTGCATATGGGTGAAGCGCCGATCAGCAAGAACGACGCGGTTGGCCGAGACGAAGTCGGCCTCTTCAAGAAGCAGCAGGTTCACGGTTGGGTCGCTGGTGGCTGGTCGTTATGGTCGTCGGCGGTTTCGTCGTGGGCGCTGCGCTTGCGGATCAGGCTGCCGCACAGCACGCCGATCTCGAACAGCAGCCACATGGGCACGGCCAGCAGGGTCTGGGAGAAGATGTCCGGTGGGGTGAGGACCATGCCGACCACGAAGCAGCCGATGATCACATACGGGCGGACTTTCTTCAGGTACTTCACGTCGACCACGCCGATCCACACCAGCAGTACGACCGCCACCGGGATTTCGAAGGCCACGCCAAAGGCGAAGAACAGCGTCATCACGAAGTCGAGGTAGCTTGCGATGTCGGTCATCATCGAAACGCCTTCTGGCGTGGCGCTGGCGAAGAAACCGAAGATCAGCGGGAATACAAGGAAGTAGGCGAATGCCATGCCGGCATAGAACAGGAAGATGCTCGACACCAACAGTGGAATGGCGATGCGCTTTTCATGGCGGTACAGCCCTGGCGCGATAAAACCCCAGATCTGCTGAAGGATGAACGGGATGGCCAGGAACAGCGCCACGATCATGGTCAGCTTGAACGGCGTGAGGAACGGCGAGGCCACATCGGTGGCGATCATCGTTGCGTTGGCCGGCAAGTGCTCGCGCAGCGGCGCGGAAACCAGTGTGTAGATCTGCTGGGCGAAGGAGAACAGCCCGGCAAAGATCAGGAAAATGACGGCAACACAGCGCAGCAGGCGGGTGCGCAGTTCGGTCAGGTGCGAAACCAGCGGCATCGGCTGGTCGTGTTCCGGATTCTCGCTCATGGGGCTCGCGGCGGTTGAGGCGGTTCAGACGGTGCGGCCGGGGCAGCAGGTGCTTCGACCGGCCTGGCTTCGAGCCCGGCAGGTGGCTGCACGCTGGCCGTGGTGACCGGCGGCTTCGCGGGTGGCGTCATTGGGTTGAGGATGCGCTTGGCTTCCTCTTCCATCTGCAGGATGTGCTCGTTATGCAGCTGGCGGCGGATGTCGTCGGCGCCAATTTCGCGCTCCACTTCCATCTTGATGCTGTTGAAGCTGCGCTTGAGCCGGCCGATCCACAGGCCTGCCGTGCGCGCGGCACCCGGCAGGCGCTCAGGACCGAGCACCAGCAGGGCGACCAGGCCGACGAGCAGGAGCTCGCTGAAACTGATGCCGAACATGGGTCAGTCTTTCCGCTGCGGCTCTTGGACCGGGTGGGCCTGGCCTTCGATGGTGTGGCCTTGCTGCGGCTGCGCGGTGTTTTGCACCGGTGGCACAGGTTGGGCAGGTGGCGGAGTCTGCTCGGCCGGCTTGCTCTCTTCTTCGTTCATGGCCTTGCGGAAGCCCTTGATCGACTCGCCCAGGTCGCTGCCGAAGTTCTTCAGTTTCTTGGTGCCGAACACCAGGACCACGACGACCAGCAGGACAATCCAGTGTTTCCAGTCAAAAATACCCATGGTGCTCTCCTAGAATGCGTTGTGCTCAAGCCGAAGGCTGGCGTGCGGCCTTTTCATCATGCCCGGAAAGCCCGAAGCGGCGTTCCAGCTCATCCAGCACGGCTTGCGGATGCTGGCCCAGCGCACTGAGCATCACCAGGCTATGAAACCACAGGTCGGCGGTTTCGTAGATGACATCGCTGTAATCCTTGCTGATCTGGGCATCCTTGGCAGCAATGATCGTTTCGACCGACTCTTCGCCGAGCTTTTCAAGGATCTTGTTCAGGCCCTTGTGGTACAGGCTGGCCACGTAGGAGCTGTCAGGCGCCGCTTGCTTGCGTTCTTCAAGCACTTCGGCCAGGCGGTTGAGGGTGTCGCTCATGTCAATGTCCTGCGCTGTAGATGGCATCCGGGTCCTTCAGGACCGGGTCGACGATTTTCCACTGGCCGTCTTCATAGACGCGGTAGAAGCAGCTTTCACGACCGGTATGGCAGGCGATATGGCCCAGTTGCTCGACCATCAGGATGATCACGTCGGCGTCACAGTCCAGGCGCAACTCATGCAGTTTTTGCACATGCCCGGACTCCTCGCCTTTACGCCACAGCTTGCCACGCGAACGCGACCAGTAGATGGCACGCTGCTCGGCGGCGGTCAGGGCCAGCGATTCACGGTTCATCCAGGCCATCATCAGCACGCGTCCGGTCTTGTGGTCCTGGGCGATCGCCGGTACCAGGCCATCGCTGTTCCACTTGATCTCGTCCAGCCAGTCTTTCATCGTCGACTCCAAAACGGGCCCGCTCCTGTGCCGGGCCCTTTGCGCTAGTGTGCCAGCCACAGGCGCGGCTGGCTATTGGCGCACGATCAGGTAAAGGCCCGCAGCCAGCATCAACCAGGCTGGCCAGGCGGCCGGGGCGGCCAGGCTGGCGGTTTCGGCAGCGCCTGCAGCCAAAACTGCGCCACCGCCAAGCAGGCCGGCGCCCAGCAGGCGCAGCGCCCAGCGGTCGCCCTGGCGGCGCCGTTCCGGCAGGTGTGGATCGTGCAGGTGAGGCTGCGACAGGCGCTCGAGCAGGTCGCGGGTCATGCCGGCCAGGTGCGGCAGTTGCTCTACCTGGCTGTGCAGGTTGCCGAACACGGCCTTGGGGCTATAGCGGTCGCGCATCCAGCGTTCGAGGTACGGCTTGGCGGTGCTCCACAGGTCCAAATCGGGGTACAGCTGTCGGCCCAGGCCTTCGATGTTGAGCAGGGTTTTCTGCAGCAATACCAACTGTGGCTGCACTTCCATGTTGAAGCGCCGTGCGGTCTGGAACAGGCGCATCAGCACCTGGCCGAAGGAAATATCTTTTAACGGTTTTTCAAAGATCGGCTCGCACACGGTGCGAATCGCTGCTTCGAACTCGTTGACCTTGGTGTTTGCCGGCACCCAGCCCGAATCGATGTGCAACTGGGCGACGCGGCGGTAGTCACGCTTGAAGAAGGCAAACAGGTTGCGCGCCAGATAGTCCTGGTCCTCGGCGGTGAGGCTGCCGACGATGCCGCAGTCGATGGCAATGTACTGTGGGCTCCACGGTTTGACCGTGCTGACGAAGATGTTGCCAGGGTGCATGTCGGCATGGAAGAAGCTGTCGCGGAACACCTGGGTGAAGAACACTTCCACGCCGCGCTCGGCCAGCAGCTTCATGTCGGTGCGCTGGTCGGCCAAGGTGGCCATGTCGGTCACCGGTACGCCGTAGATGCGCTCCATTACCAGCACCTTGGGGCGGCACAGGTCCCAGTACACCTGGGGTACGTACATCAGCTCGGAGTCTTCGAAGTTGCGCCGCAGCTGGCTGGCGTTGGCAGCCTCGCGCAGCAGGTCGAGCTCGTCGTAGATGGTTTTTTCGTAGTCGCCGACGATTTCCACCGGGTGCAGGCGACGGGCATCCGCCGAGGCGCGTTCGGCGGCCTTGGCGATCAGGAACAGCCAGGCCAGGTCCTGGGCGATGACCGGCTTCAGGCCCGGGCGCACCACCTTGACCACCACCTCTTCGCCGGTTTTCAGGCGTGCGGCGTGCACCTGGGCCACCGAGGCCGAAGCCAGAGGCTCGACGTCGAAACGGCTGAACACCTCGCCGACCTTTGCACCGAGCTGTTCCTCGATCAAGGCCACGGCTTTTTTCGGGTCGAACGGTGGCACACGGTCCTGCAACAGCATCAGCTCGTCGGCGATGTCGGGGGGCAGCAGGTCGCGGCGGGTGGACAGCAGCTGGCCAAACTTGATGAAGATCGGCCCCAGGTCCTGCAGTGCCAGGCGCAGGCGCGCGCCACGGCTGAGTTCGGTGGGCTTGCGTGGCAGCCAGCGCCACGGCATCAACAGGCGCAGGCTGGCCAGCCACCAGGGCAGCAAGGGCTGGTCGAACAGCAGGTCATCGAGGCGGTAGCGGATCACCACACGCTGGATGCGAAAAAGACGTCGGACGGCGAGCAGCTTCATGCGTTATCGCTGGTATCAAGGGATCGGGAGAGGCGCTTGAGGCGCGCTTCGAGGCGTTCTGTATCAAGCTTCAAGGCATCGAGCTCGCTGAAGGCGGCTTCGGCTTCGCGCTTGCCGACCAGGGTACGGGATTCTTCGGCCAGGTATTCGGACAGGTTCTGGCTGAACCGTGCCAGGCCTTGGCGAGTCCAGCGAGCGCGCAGGCGGATATGGCCGGCCAGCATTGCCGTGGCGACCGGGCCAAGCCAGCGTTGCAGCTCGTGCTCCCAGTCCAGCTCCAGGTCCTGCAGCACACCGAACAGGTCGAGCAGTACGGCGCTGTCGCCGTGCAGCTCGACCTGCGGGCTGTGCAGCACAGCGGTCTTGTCCTTGACCAAGGCCAGTTGCGCCAGGCTACCGGCGGGGGCGCGCAGGCGGCAATCGACCTCGCCCTCCCAATGGGCGGCGAGCATCAGGCCTTCTTCATCGGGCAGGATGAACACCTGCAGGGCCGGTTGGCGGCAGTCGATCTCGATGACTTTGCCTTCCAGCGCGGCCAGCCGCGGCAGGGCCGTGCTGTCCAGGCGCAGGACGCGGTTCAGGCCATGTTCGACGCTGGCGAGCAGCCCGGCCAGCAACATCAGGGCTTGATTCCCCGGTGCACGGCAACGATGCCGCTGGTCATGTTGTGGTAGGTGACGCGGTCGAAACCAGCCTCGACCATCATGCTCTTCAGGGTTTCCTGGTCAGGGTGCATGCGGATCGACTCGGCGAGGTAACGGTAGCTCTCGGCGTCATTGGTGATCAGCTTGCCAGCCAGCGGCATGAAGGCGAACGAGTAGGCGTCGTAGGCCCTGGACATCAGCTTGTTGGTCGGCTTGGAGAACTCCAGGATCAGCAGGCGGCCACCGGGCTTGAGCACGCGCAGCATCGAACGGATGGCGGCGTCCTTGTGGGTGACGTTGCGCAGGCCGAAAGCAATGGTCACGCAGTCGAAGTGGTTGTCCGGGAACGGCAGCTTTTCAGCATCGGCCTGGACGAACTCGATGTTGCCGGCCACGCCACGGTCAAGCAGGCGGTCACGGCCAACCTTGAGCATCGAATCGTTGATGTCGGCCAGCACCACTTGCCCGGTCGGCCCGACAAGACGCGAGAACTTGGCCGCCAGATCACCGGTACCGCCGGCGATGTCCAGCACGCGGTTACCGCTGCGCACGCCCGACAGCTCGATGGTAAAGCGCTTCCACAGGCGGTGCATGCCGCCGGAAAGCACGTCGTTCATCAGGTCGTACTTGGCTGCTACCGAGTGGAACACTTCGGCGACTTTCTTCGCCTTCTGGCTTTCAGGCACGTCCTGGTAGCCGAAATGGGTGGTGGGTTCGGCGTGGTCGCCTTTGCGCTGGTCGTTCATATCGCTTCACCGGAAAAAATTACCGCCATTCTAGGGCGAACGGGCGGATTTGTCTTGGCGGGGTGTGCCAGTGGGCAGGGGCGGGCATAATGCTCATTATGTCTACATCTTCAGGAACGCCCGCATGACCCAGATCAGCGTCGAACGCAAACACTCCCTCGGCCGTGATGCCGCCCGCGCCAAGGCCGAAGCGCTGGTCGACAAGCTCAGCCGCGAGTACGACCTCAAGGCCACCTGGAACGGTGACCGCGTGGACGTTGCGCGCAGTGGCGCCAATGGCAGTGTGCACATTGGCGACGACAGCATCCGCGTCGAATTGAAGCTGGGCATGATGCTGTCGATGATGAGCGGCACCATCAAAGGCGAGATCGAGCGGGCGCTGGACAAGGCCCTGGCCTGAGCCGGCGCCGCTGTCTGGCTACTGCGGCGCGTCCGCCGGGAAAGGAATGATGCCAATCACCTGCTCCAGGCGCAGATCGCCGCGGTAGATCGCGATGCGCTCGCGTGCGTCTGCGGCCTGCTCGAGCATGGCCTTGCGGCCTCTTACACCTGCATCCCAGAACTTGAGGTGGCCCTTGACGAAGTCGTGGGCGCTCGCGTCCAGGTTGGGATAATGAAAGTGCGCCTCCCACAGTACCCTGCGAGGCGCTTGCACATCGCGCACCTCGTAGACATCGAGGTAATCATGGGCGTGACGTAGCTGGCGGCGAATCACGGTCTGCCTGATCCGTATCCGATCCTGCTCGGCCAGGAAGCGCAGCGCCTTGCCGTCGGGATGGCGGGTGTTCAGATAGGCGTCGGTGAGTAGCCGAAGCCTTTCGTGGTGGACGCGGTCTACCGCTGCACGCAGGAGGTCGATCAGGCCGTTATCCAGTGGGTTGTTCAGCTCGCTCAGCTGCTGTTGCACTTCGCGCATGTCACCGGCCGGCCATTCCAGAAAATCGCTCAGGCTGTTGGGCTCATCGGCATAGTGAGCGGCGAACGCGATTTTCCCATCCACCTCTGCCAGCAGGCGGTTTGCTCGTTGGCGCACCTGGGCCCGGTCACGTTGGGCGGGCCGTGCTTGCTCAGCCACGGCATGCCACACCCCGTCGCGTTGCGCGAAACTGCCTGCCGGCTCATGGTTGAACGCATTACGCTGAATTGCCCGGTTGCCCACCTGGTCGATTTCCACCAGCAGCGGTCGACCTCGGTCAATACGGATGACGCGCCGCCTGATGGTCGCGGGGCGATGACCGGGGGAAGGCGGAGGTGGGCTGATGCCGCTGTCGACGTTGGCCAAGATCGCGCTCAGTTGCTGCTCCGTGACCTGGGTCATCGTTGACACTTCGCGTATGTATTCGTCCAGCACGTCAGTGACCAGTGCAGGCGAGTCCAGTGTCTTCATGTACTGGGCGCGGTCCAGCACGGTACGGTATTTCTGAAGGATATCGTCAAGCAGTTCGGCCTTGACCTGGGGTGACTCTTCGGTAGCTGCCAGCCCGTCGTGGCTCCATACCGTGCGGCTCAACTCGAGGTTGCTGAGCGGCGCACGCATTGCAAGCAGGTGCTCGGCCATGTCCGCAGAAAGCCGCGTCTTGTCGACGACGAGGTAAGCCAGGTCACTGAGCAGTTGTGCCCGAATCACCAGTGTCGAATAGGTCCTGCTCCGATTGGTCTGGGCGAGCTTCGTGGCTTTATTGGCAAAGTCGATCTTGGGGTCATCGAGGGCCTCTGCCAGCGTCCGGTCCAGTCGCTGGCTGGCGGCAAGCAGGCGGCGGCTGGCCTGGCAGGAATCGTGTACCCGTTCGCGATAATCGAGGTACTGCTGAATATCTTCGGCAGTTTCGGGAAAGCGGCGCAGCATTGCGGCCTGTGCGCTCAATGCCTGGTGGTCGACCTGCTCTAGCAAGCGGCGGCACAGCAGCATGTCGTTTTCGATGGCAGCACCGTACCAATTACCATATTGACGTCGGCTCTGGGGGCGATTGTCGCATTTGCTGAACCGTGGTTCGGCCATTTCCTTGAACACTTCGATGTTCCCATGCAACAGCGTGCTCTGTCGCTCCAGGTAGAGCGCGGACGCCCTGATTTCAGGCAATTGGCGTAAGCGTTGGGCTTTCAGTGCCTGCTTTTGAAGCTGCAATGCTGGCGGCAGTGACGTGCGCTCCTGGTCAGGCAATACATCGATAGCCCGGCTGTACTGCAGCGCGAGTTCGTCATAAGCCTCCAGTTGCACTCTGCTGCGCTCCATGAGTAGCCCCACCTGATTCAGCGCGTGTTGATTCGCCGTGGCGGTTGCGCTCAACGTATCGAACCGCTGGCGGTTTTCGGCGTTGATGGATTGCCTGTTCCTTGGCATGCCGCCATAGAGGTTCAGGTTCAAAGACCATTGGCCATGCCAGCGCGTAAGCCATGGTCCTTTTTGCCGTTCACGACCAACGATGTGGTAACCGTCCGGGGCGCCATTCCATTGGGACACCCACTCGCTGCTGCTCGGCTCGGGGCCGATGATCTGCATGCCGTTCCACGTCTCGATGACCTCATAGGTGCCATCGCCCAGCTTGGCGTAGTAACGACCGGCAATATTGTACAACCCACGCAAACGGCCCCTTGTCAGTGGCGTGTGCCCTTCGAGTGGCTGCGAGGCTTGCAGTTGGGCCAGTGACTGGCGCTCCTGTACCGACAGGTTGCTCAGGCGCTGCCCGTCATGCCAGCCATCTACACGCACGAGCGTGGGCTGCGGCGCCTCGACGGGGGGCTGCCAGGGTTTCTCCTGTGGCTGCTCGAGCGCTGGGGGCGGGGTCTCTTCCTTCGGCGCAGGGCCTGAAAAACGTAGCCTGGCGGGCTCTTCGCTGTTGGCAGGTGGCGTTGCGGGGCGGTGGGCAAGGAGCAAGGCCAGGTTGGTGACCAGGTCTATGGCTGCGACGATCTTGTCGTCACCGCTGCGCTTGATCAGCGCCTCGACGTCTTCCTTGGCTGCCGACAGCGCCACCACCAGCCACACCAGGGTGGTCATCGGGCCATGCCAAAGTTGGGTGACGGTATTGAAGATCGCCCACGCAGCCTCCTTCACCAAAGCCCGCACTTCCTGGGCATTGGAGACGCTGTTGCTGGCTGAGGCCAATAACATGGTCTCGATACGCGCGTTGAACAGGTGGGTGTCCAGATCATCCGTCCAGGCCTGGAACGAGGCCTGGACCGGGCGTCTGAGGCGTTGCAAAAGGCGGTCCAGCAGCTCGACCGGCACATTGAGCAGGTGCGTCAGCTTGGTCATGTTCGGGTGCAGGTGCGGGTGCTTGAACCCGTCGTTCTGGTAAGTCGGACGCGCGTCATCCTCGAGCCAGGCCAGTACGCTCTCTTGCAGTTCGCCCCTGCTGCGGATTGCGTCCATCAGCAATTCGAGGTTCGGAAATTCCTGCAGCGCCCTGTCAGCATAGAATGGGCGGTACAAGACCCAGCTGCCGCTTGCCGGTATTTCGATGATGAACATCCCGTGCGCCACATCGCTTGCCGAAGCGCCAGGCGCGCAAAGGAACGCCAGGGGGGCGATGCGCAGAAGGTCCACGCCATTGTCCATGCCCTGGCAGAACCTGAGCATTGCCTGGCTTGCCGCTTCGCCAAGCTGTCGCTCGATCTTGGCCTTCAGCGTGCTGAACCGAAGGGCGTAACGCCATTCCCTGGCATGCTGGCGGATTCGCTCGGCCCTGCGCGGCTGGGTGTTGACTTGGTCCTTCAGGTAGAAGGGGTAGTGACCGCCGATGTCGACCTGATGAATCAGGCCCCTGATCTGGTCGATGCTCAGCCAGTCGGTCACAGGCGAGCCGTCCTCGAAGTTCATCCCGCTCATCACCTCGCCAGCCTCCAGCCGCAGGCGTGAAATCGCCAGGTCGGTCAGGGAAACCGAGTACAAGAACAGTGACTGCCCTTGTGTAGCGGCGCCGATGATGGCCTGGGAAATGCGGATGTGCACCTTGTTCGGGTCGTGTACCGCCTTGTCTGGGTAGCTGGTCTGCAGGGTCTCACGCAAGCGGCGAGCGGCGTAATCACGGATATCCTCGACATCGCCCAGCGATGTGCGGCCCTTCGACCGGCCTTGGTTCGCCGCCAGATCGAGCAGTGCAGTGTGATAGGCATAGCGGTCCTCAGCGCTGGCATTGAGCAGCCATCGCGGCGGACTGACGGCGGGTGCAGTTCGTTCCTGCGAAGGCAGGTCGAAGAAGTAAGCTGACGGGTCGCTCACCTGGCGCAGTTGTCGCTCCATTTCGTCGACGGTTGCCAGGCCGCCAATACGCAGGCGGCCGATGTCGTCCAGGATATCGTTCAGCAGTTGCCTGACCTGGAAGGCGAAAGGGCGTCCGATTACTGGCGTGTGTGCCCAGGACAACGTTTCGAAGCGATAGCGTTGCGCTAGCTGCCGTTGCAGCGCCGTGGCAAAGCTGGGCAGGTCGACATGGCGGCGCACCGAACCGCAGGGCTTGCATTGCAGAACCAGGCTGCGGGTGCCGCTTGTGGTGATGAGCAACAGATCCGGTAGGGTAACGGTGTGTGCCCCGCCATCCGTTCCGAGCGTGACTTGTATCGCCTCGACAGTCAGGCTGTCGTGTACCCCGTCGAGCAGGGCGTACATTGCAGCTTTTGCATCATCTTCAAGGCCTTGACGAGGGAGGTTCTCGAGCAAGGCAGCCTTGATGGTGTGCTCCAGCCAGAGCATGCGCGAGACTTGGCTGTCTTCGTCGAGCCCGTTCCAGAAGCCGATCTGGGCTTGCTGGAAGGCGGGTATCAACGCGCCAAGCACTGTATCGAAGTCATCGTTGAGCTTTGTCAGGTCCGGCATGATTTCGGGCTGGCGAAGGTTGTCCTGGTCTTGCTCCTGAATTTGAAACACATGGGGAGGGCTGATGCTCAGCCTGTCTGCGGCGCCCAGTTGCACACGTTCCTTGGCCAGAAAATGCCTCAGAAGCTCGTCCACCAGCCCGCTCTGACGTGAGAGGTCATCGGTGCTGGCCGGTGCATGCAGGATGACGAAAGGATCGAGCGATGTGATGTGAGGGTGGTTACGGTGCACCCATGGATACCGGTCGCTGAAAATCTGGAATGCTTCTTTTGATAAAACGTCCCGCAGGCTGGGTCGTTTGGAGAAACAGGCTGCCACGCGTTGCTTGAACGTCAGCCTGGGTGGGATTGCTGCAGCAGTCATAGCGTCGATGTCCGTGAGGTGAAGCCTGCGACGCTAGCGCTATGGTCAAAGGGGCTTGCGGTATATAGATGTGACAACGAAGACCTTAGGGTGAGGTTTCTAATTTTCTTCCCTACCTTATGCTCAAGCCCAGCCTCCATGGGCGGTTTTCCACCACTCATGAGCATGAGGTACACAGCATGGCCAAAGTGATTGTGAAGAAAAAAGACGAAGCCCTGGGCACGCTTGGCGAGGTGCGCGGCTATGCGCGCAAGATCTGGCTGGCCGGTATCGGCGCCTACGCCCGCGTCGGTCAGGAAGGCTCTGACTACTTCAAAGAGCTGGTCAGGGCGGGTGAAGGTGTCGAGACGCGCGGCAAGAAGCGCATCGACAAAGAGCTCGATGCCGCCAACCACCAGCTTGACGAAGTCGGTGAAGAAGTGAACCGCGTACGCGGCAAGGTAGAAATTCAACTCGACAAGATCGAAAAAGCTTTCGACGCACGGGTCGGTCGCGCCTTGAATCGCCTGGGTATTCCGTCTAAACATGACGTTGAGGCGTTGTCGATCAAGCTTGAACAGTTGCATGAGCTGCTTGAGCGCGTCGCGCACAAACCATAAGGAGAGCAGGATGGCTGGCAAGAAGAACACCGAAAAAGAAAGCAGCTCCTGGGTCGGCGGGATCGAGAAATACTCCCGCAAGATCTGGCTGGCGGGGCTGGGTATCTATTCGAAGATCGACCAGGACGGCCCGAAGCTGTTCGACTCGCTGGTGAAGGATGGCGAGAAGGCCGAGAAGCAGGCGAAAAAGACGGCTGAAGATGTTGCCGAGACTGCCAAGTCCTCGACCACTTCGCGGGTGTCGGGCGTGAAGGACCGTGCGCTGGGCAAGTGGAGCGAACTTGAAGAAGCCTTCGACAAGCGCCTTAACAGTGCCATCTCGCGCCTTGGTGTACCGAGCCGCAACGAGATCAAGGCACTGCACCAGCAGGTGGACAGCCTGACCAAGCAGATCGAGAAGCTGACCGGTGCTTCGGTTACGCCGATTTCGTCGCGCACTGCAGCAACCAAGCCGGCTGCGAGCAAGGCTGCGGCCAAGCCACTGGCCAAGGCAGCGACAGCCAAGCCTGCGGCGAAAACGGCGGCGGCCAAACCTGCTGCTAAAACCGCAGCGGCAAAACCCGCAGCCAAAACCGCAGCGGAAAAACCTGCAGCCAAGCCTGCAGCAGCCAAGCCTGCGGCGAAGCCGGCAGCGGCCAAGAAACCTGTGGTGAAGAAGGCGCCGGCCAAACCGGCAGCCGCCAAGCCGGCGGCCCCAGCGGCCAGCGCTGCGCCTGCTGCGACCACTGCACCGGCACCTGCCGCTACTCCGGCCAGCAGCACGCCATCGGCACCTACCGGCACCGGTACCCTGATCTGATACCGCGTCGCCTTCTTCGCGGGTAAACCCGCTCCCACAAGATGCGCCAAACCTTGTAGGAGCGGGTTTACCCGCGAATGCGTCGGCTGCAACACAACATCTCCAGCAGGCCTACCCCTCCAGGTACTTCACTGCCAGCTGCTCCGCCGCCGCCCGGGCCTGGGCCTGCAGATGCGGCGCCACCAGCATCATCACCTGGTACACCACGATCCCCACATCCCCCTCGCGCCCCAGCACACGCTGGTAATCCAGCGAGAACATCAGCGTCAGTGTGATCTGCTCAACCAGTTGCCCCAGCGCCTGGGTATCGCTCTCTACCAGCCCTTGGCTCTTCAGGCTGGCCAACAGCGCCGCCAGCGTGCGTTTGACTGCAGTGATCAGGCTGCGCATGCCTCGGGCGAGCTTGGGCAGGCGCCCGGTCAGGTTGGACAGGTCCTGGAACAGGAAGCGGTACTGAGCCATGCGCTCGACGATCAAGTGCAGAAACAGCCAGTAGTCCTCTGCGTCCAGGCGCACCTCCAGCGGCGGGTCCAGCAACGGCATCAACGCTTCTTCAAAACGCTCGAACAAGCCCAGTACCAAGGGCTCCTTGCCATGGAAGTGGTAGTACAGGTTGCCTGGGCTGATGCCGAGTTCGTTGGCAATTTCCAGGGTGGATACGTTGGGTTCGCCCTGCTGGTTGAACAACTGCAGGGCGCATTCAAGGATACGGTCGCGGGTTTTCATCCAGTCAGCAGCTCATCGGGTCAGGACGTAGGTGCCTGGCGCGGGGCCTAGCGGTGGGTAAGTGGCGTTGCCCAGTTCAGTGCGCGGTGCCTTGAGCAGGCCGGAGCGCGCGGTGATCCACTCCAGCCACAACGGCCACCAGCTGCCTTCGCTGCGCTTGGCGTCGTGGAACCAGGCGCGTGGGTCGCTGCTCAGCTTGGGGTTGGCCAGGTAGTAGGCCTTGGGGTTGCCTGGCGGGTTGATGATGCTCTGGATATGCCCGCTGTTGGCCAGCACGAAGCGCCGCTCGCCACCCAGCAGCAAGGCCGAGCGGTACACCGCGTCCCATGGCGTGATGTGGTCGTTGCTGCCGGCCACGGTAAAGCTGTCGATATTGACCTGCTGCAGGTCAATCGGTGTACCGCACACCTCCAGCCCGGACGCGTAGGTCAAGGGGTTGAGCTTGAAAAACTCCAGCAGGTCGCCATGCAGCGCGGCGGGCAGGCGCGTGCTGTCGGCATTCCAGTACAGGATGTCGAACGCCGGCGGCGTCTTGCCGAGCAGGTAGTTGTTGACCCAGTAGTTCCAGATCAGGTCGTTGGGCCGCATCCAGGCGAAGATCCGCGCCACTTCGCCACCGTCCAGCACGCCGCGCTGATAAGAGCGGCGCTTGGCCGCTTCGATGGTCTGCTCATCGGCGAAGAGGCTGGCCGGGCTTTCGAACTTGCTGTCCAGCAAGCTGACCAGATAGGTGGCACTGCGTACCCGGCGCAATTGCTGCTTGGCTTGCAGGTGGCCTTGCAGTGCGGCCATGGTCAGGCCGCCGGCACAGGCGCCCATCAGGTTGGGGTCGCGGTTGCCGCTGATACTGCGGCAGGCATTGAGCGCTTCCTCCAGGGCTTGCACGTAGCTGGAAAGGCCCCATTCACGGTGGCGTGGGTCGGGGTTGCGCCAGCTGACCATGAACACCTGCAAGCCGCTTTTGAGCATGTACTGGACAAAGCTGTTGGTAGCGCTGAGGTCGAAGATGTAGAACTTGTTGATCTGAGGCGGCACGACCAGCAGTGGGCGTGCGTGCTGCTTTTCGCTCATCGGCGAGTACTGGATCAGCTCCAGCAGCTCGTTGCGAAATACCACTGCGCCAGGGGTCGCCGCCAGGTTGGCACCTACTTCGAAGGCGCGCTCGTCCACCTGACGCGGCAGCCCATCGTTGTGACGCAGGTCGTCGAGCAGGTGGGCCACGCCGCGCACCAGGCTCTGGCCGCCGGTGTTGAACAGCTCCTTGACCGCCAGCGGATTGAGCAGTGAGTTGCTGGGTGCCAGCGCATCGTTGATCAGGTTGAACAGGAAGTGGGCGCGGGCTCGATCATCGTCGTTCAAGTGGCTTTCATCGATCCACTGGCGTGTCTGCTTCTGCCAGGCTAGGTAGGCCTGCAGGCCGCGGCGGTAGAACGGGTTCTGGCTCCAGGTCGGGTCACTGAAGCGTGCGTCACGCGGGTTTGGCTGGTAGGGCGTGTCCCCCAGCATCACCCGCCCCAACTGCCCGCCAAGCGCCAGCAGATGATGCGCGGTATGCAGCGGGTGGCGCAGACCGTGGCGGCCGACGTTGCGCAGCGTGGAAAGCAGGTCGCGGCCGCGCAGGCCGAGGATGGCGTTCTGCACGTTCATGCGGGTGGCGGGGAGCGTTGTCGATCCTTTGGCCGGTTTGTCTTTCATGGCAACACTCCCTCGTCTGATCCATTTCCCCTGTCAGCCGCAGCTGTTTCACCCCCCCGAGGCCGGACGGGGATGCATGACCGCACGCTGACGTTCTTGCTGCAGGAACTTCATGATGATCGGGGCGACGGCTTCGGCACGGGTGATCAGGAACAGATGGCCGTCGTCGATAATGTGTAGCTGGGCATTGGGAATCCGCCAGGCCAGCAGGCGCATGTTGATCAGCGGGATCAGCGGGTCGTCGTCACCGGCCAGTACCAGGGTGGGCTGCTGGATCTTGTGCAGCCAGTGGATGCTGGTCCAGCCCAGCCCGGCGAACAGCTGCCAGTAGTAGCCCAGCTTGCCGCCGGAGCGCACTTTGGCAGCATGGTGCATGGCCAGGTCGGGGTCACGTCGGAAGCCGCCGCCATAGATCATCGGTGCAATGCGGATGACATGCGACGGCTGCACGTAACGCCGTGGGCTGGCCATCATCCACAGCACCTTGGGCTTGCCTGGCACCATTACCGCACCGGCAGCGGTGGCGGCCAGCACCAGTTTCTTGCAGCGCTCGGGGTAATCGTGAGCAAACTGCTGGGCCAGGGCGCCGCCCCAGGACACGCCGATGACGTTGACCTGGCCGTAGTCGAGGTAGTCGAGCATGCGTGCGGTCAGCTTGGCCAGCCCAGGGAAGCGATACGGGTGGCGTGGTGTGGACGAGCCGCCGACCCCAGGCACATCGAAGGCGATGACTTCCAGGTCCGGGTCAAGTGCATCGATGAACGGGAACACCAGCTCGAGGTTGGCGCCGATGCCGTTGAAGATCAGCAACGGCGTCAGGTGCGGTTTGCCGGGGCGAACAGCGGTGCGGATGGACTGGTGGTCCAGCTCGACGGTCCTGAAAATGTAGGGTTGCGGCATGCACGTGACTCTTGGGTGAAGTAAACACCGTGGCGCCCCGCAGGCCGCCACGGCGCTGTAACTCAACGCTCGTGAACGTAGGTGCCTGGGGAGGCTTCGCCGGCCGCGTAGGCACGGTTGCCCAGGCGGGTCGGTGCCTTTTTCAGCGCACCGGCACGCTCGCCCAGCCAACTTTGCCAGTGCAACCACCAGGAGTCTGCATGCTTGGTGGCGTTTTCCTGCCAGGCCACCGGGTCCCCCGGGCGGTCGGCACCGGTCATGAAACGTGCCTTCGGGTTGCCCGGCGGGTTGAGGATGCTCTGGATATGCCCGCTGTTGGACAGTACGAATTCGATCTTGCCACCGAACAGATGTGCCGAGCGGTAGCATGACGGCCATGGGGTGATGTGGTCGTTGGTGCCGGCGAGGCTGTAGATGTCGCATTTGACCTGTTTCAGGTCGATCGCGGTGCCGCACACTTCCAGGGCATCGGGGCGGGTCAGCGGGTTGCTTTTGAACATTTCGATCAGGTCGCCGTGGAAGGCGGCCGGCAGGCGCGTGGTGTCGTTGTTCCAGAACAGGATGTCGAACACGGGGGGCTCATTGCCCAGCAGGTAGTTGTTAACCCAGTAATTCCAGATCAGGTCGTTGGGGCGCATCCAGGCGAACACCTTGGCCATTTCGCTGCCTTCCAGCACGCCCGCCTGATAAGAGTGGCGCTTGGCGGCCTCCAAGGTCTGCTCGTCGACAAACAATGCAACCTGGTTGTCCATGGTGGTGTCCAGCACGCTGACCAGCAGGGTCAGGGCGTTGACCTTGTTCTCGCCAATGGCGGCATAGTGGCCCACCAGTGCGGTACAGGTGATGCCGCCGGAGCAGGCGCCGAGCATGTTCAAGTCCTTGCTGCCGGTAATCGCCAGCACCGCGTCGACGGCTTCTTTCAGCGCATCGATGTAGGTGGACAGGCCCCACTCGCGCTGGGCCTTGGTCGGGTTGCGCCAGCTGATGATGAAGGTCTGCTGCTGCGAGCGCAGGCAGAAGCGCGCCAGGCTCTTTTCCGGGCTGAGGTCGAACACGTAGAACTTGTTGATCTGCGGTGGCACCACCAGCAGCGGGCGGGCATGCACCTGTTCGGTGATGGGGCTGTACTGGATCAGTTCCAGCACATCGTTGCGGTACACCACCGCGCCTTCACTGGTGCCCAGGTTCTTGCCCACTTCGAAGGCATCCATGTTCACCTGGCTGGGCATGCCGCCGTTATTGACCATGTCCTTGGCCAGGTTGGACAGGCCATCGAGCAGGCTCTTGCCGCCGGTTTCGAAGAAGCGTTTGACCGCAGCCGGGTTGGACAGGGTATTGGTCGGCGCCATGGCCTCGGTCATCAGGTTGATGACGAACTGGCCGCGGCTGATGTCCTGGGGGGACAGGTCGCTGCTGCTCACCCAGTCCTGCAGCTCCTTGCGCCAGGCCAGGTAGGTTTGCAGGTAGCGGCGGTACAGCGGGTTGTTGCTCCAGGCCGGGTCATTGAAGCGACGGTCGTCGCTGTCCGGGGCCAGGCTGGATTTGCCCAGCAACACGTTCTTCAGCTCCAGGCCAAAGTGAGCCACATGCTTGGCGCTGTGCAGCGGTTGGCGCACGGCCTGGCGCAGCACGGTGCGTGCCGAGCTCAACAGGTCCTTGCGGCGGATGCCGATGACCGGGTTCAGCCCCAGGGTGTTTTCCGAGGCCTGCCGCTGCAGCTCATCGTTGTTCTTGTTACTCATCTACGACGCTCCGTTGTCCTGAGACGAGTACCGGTTGCTGTGGTGGGTGCACAGCCCTGAGCCCGGTACTGCTACTCGGGTGACCAGTGATAAGGAACAGCGGTGCTGCGTGGGTGCTGACGACCTGCAAAGTGATGCAGGGAACTTGCCACACCCATTGGTTACCCGACTTTCGTGTAATGCGCAAGACAGCCCTTCACTGGGCTGTCTGCAAGTCATTCAAACAGATGAATTTAGAAAATGCGCTCTAAACCCCTCAGGCCTTGCGCTAGAGCATGAGCTTGACCACAGATTCGGCTGGGTCGCGGGATTTGCCGGCCTTGTGCAACTCGTCGAGGTATTCCGCCCACAGTTGTTCCTGGCGCAGGCACAGTTGCTCAAGGTATTCCCAGGTGAACAAGCCGCTGTCATGGCCGTCGTCGAAGGTCAGTTTCAGTGCATATTGGCCGGCAGGTTCCAGGCCACTGAGGCCGACGTTGATCTTGCCGAACTGCAGGATGGGGTTGCCGTGGCCCTGGACCTCGGCGGAGGGAGAGTGCACGCGCAGGAACTCGGCGGGCAGGTGGTAGACCTCGCCGGGCGCGTAGGTGAGGCTGAGGGTTTTGGAGGCTTTGTGCAGGTTGATGGCGGTAGGCAGGCGGGCCATGGGCAGAATCTCTCGGGAGCTGATGAAGCACAGCTTCCAGCTTATGGGGGAGGGATTCAAGGGCCTCTTCGCGGGCAAGCCCGCCCCTGCACGGATCACCACAGGCCCAAGGGATGGGGTGACATGTGCAGGAGCGGGCTTGCCCGCGAAACTGTCGAAACCGGTCTTACAGGATGTAACGCGACAGGTCTTCGTTCTGTGCCAGCTCACCCAGGTGGCTGTTCACATACGCCGCGTCGATCTGGATCGGCGCTTCGTCATGGGTGCTGGCCAGGTCGCCCGCACTGAACGACACTTCTTCGAGCAAGCGCTCGAGCAGGGTGTGCAGGCGGCGGGCACCGATGTTTTCGGTCTTCTCGTTGACCTGGTAGGCAATCTCGGCCAGGCGCTTGATGCCGTCGGCGAGGAACTCGATGTTCAGGCCTTCGGTCTTCAGCAATGCCTGGTACTGCTCGGTCAGCGACGCGTGCGGCTCCTGCAGGATACGCTCGAAGTCTTCCGGGGTCAGCGCCTTCAGCTCGACACGAATCGGCAGGCGGCCTTGCAGCTCGGGCACCAGGTCGCTCGGCTTGCTCAGGTGGAATGCACCCGAGGCAATGAACAGAATGTGATCGGTCTTGACCATGCCCAGCTTGGTGTTGACGGTGCAGCCTTCGATCAGCGGCAGCAGGTCGCGCTGCACGCCTTCACGGGACACATCGGCGCCGCCAACGTTGCCGCGCTTGGCAACCTTGTCGATTTCGTCGATGAACACGATGCCGTGCTGTTCGACCGCTTCCAGGGCCTTGGCCTTGAGTTCTTCCTCGTTGACCAGGCGGCTCGCTTCTTCATCGCGAACCATCTTCAGCGCTTCTTTCACCTTCAGCTTGCGCGCTTTGCGCTTGCCCTTGCCCATGTTGGCAAACAGGCTCTGCAGCTGGTTGGTCATTTCTTCCATGCCGGGCGGCGCAGCAATTTCGACACCGACGGCATCGGCCACTTCAATCTCGATTTCCTTGTCGTCCAGCTGGCCTTCGCGCAGGCGCTTGCGGAACAGCTGGCGGGTGTTGGAGTCGCTGCTGGTCTGCGCGGCTTCTTCGCTGAAGCTGGTGACGCGTGCCTGGGGCAGCAGGGCGTCGAGGATGCGGTCTTCGGCGGCGTCTTCAGCGCGGTGGCGCACGCGGATGATTTCCTGCTCGCGCAGCATCTTCAACGCGGCATCGGCCAGGTCACGGATGATCGACTCGACGTCGCGGCCCACGTAGCCCACTTCGGTGAACTTGGTGGCTTCGACCTTGAGGAACGGCGCGTTGGCCAGTTTGGCCAGCCGGCGGGCGATTTCGGTCTTGCCGACGCCGGTAGGGCCGATCATCAGGATGTTCTTGGGGGTAACTTCGGCACGCAGCTCGGCTGGGAGCTGCATGCGCCGCCAGCGGTTGCGCAGGGCAATGGCCACGGCGCGCTTGGCGTCGTCCTGGCCGATGATGTGGCGGTTGAGTTCGTGGACGATCTCGCGGGGGGTCATGGACATGATCAATACGGTCCTTGGGCAGGTGAGTCAGCGTGGAAAAGCCCCTTCACCGGGAAGGGGCGCCAGAACAGCTGAATCAGTCGGCCAGGTCCTGCTCCTCGATGGTCAGGTTGTGGTTGGTGAACACGCAGATGTCGCCGGCGATGTTCAGGGCGGTCTCGGCGATTTCGCGGGCCGAGAGGTCGGTCTTGTTCAGCAGGGCACGGGCTGCGGCCTGGGCATAGGCGCCGCCGGAACCCATGGCGATCAGGCCATCTTCGGGTTCGACCACGTCACCGTTGCCGGTGATGATCAGGGATGCATCCTTGTTGGCCACGGCCAGCATGGCTTCCAGGCGGCTCAGGGAGCGGTCGGTACGCCATTCCTTGGCCAGCTCGACGGCGGCGCGTACCAGGTGACCCTGGTGTTTTTCCAGCTGACCTTCAAAGCGCTCGAACAGGGTGAAGGCGTCGGCAGTGGCGCCGGCGAAGCCCGCGATGACCTGGCCGTGGTACAGGCGGCGCACCTTCTTGGCGTTGCCTTTCATCACGGTGTTGCCAAGGGATACCTGGCCGTCGCCGCCCATGACGACTTTGCCGTTACGGCGGACAGAAACGATTGTGGTCAAGGGGAGAGTCTCCACGCAGCGGGGCGAAAGTGCCTGATGCAGACTCATATGGGGGTGGGGGGAAGGATTTCAACCGGGGGGGATGAATGGTCGCGCTTGGCGGGGGGACTATGTGAAGGCATTCGCGGGCATGCCCGCTCCCACAGGGTTACCACATGCCTTGGAATTGTGGTGATCCTGTGGGAGCGGGCGTGCCCGCGAAGCATGTTACTCAGGCCTCGTGGCAGACGTGGCCATCGACCAAGGTATAACGCACCGCACCCGGCAGGCAGTGGCCGATGAACGGGCAGTTCTCGCCACGGGAGAACCATTGTTCGCCAGCAACGGTGGACGCTTGCGGGTCGAACAGCACCAGGTCGGCCGCGCCACCCACTTTCAGCTCCCCAGCCGGCAGGCGCAGGGCGGCAGCCGGGCCGCTGCTCAGGCGGGCCAGCAAGGTCGGCAGGTCGAGCAGGCCGTCTTGCACCAGGGTCATGGCCAGTGGCAGCAGCAACTCGACGCTGCTGATACCCGGCTCGGTGGCGCCGAACGGGGCCAGCTTGGCGTCGCGCTCGTGCGGCTGGTGGTGGCTGGAGATGGCCTGGATCACCCCCGACTTCACCGCCTCACGCAATCCGTCACGGTCGGCAGCGGTGCGCAGCGGCGGCTGCACGTGATACAGGCTGGAGAACTCGCGCAGCGACTCGTCCGTGAGGATCAGCTGGTACAGCGCTACATCGGCGGTCACAGGCAGGCCCAAAGCCTGGGCCTGGGCGATCAGCCGCGCGCCACGGGCGCTGGTGATCTGGCTGAAGTGCGCACGCACACCGCTCTGTTCCACCAGCAGCAGGTTGCGCGCCAGGGCCACGGTTTCGGCGCTTTCCGGGATGCCCGGCAGGCCGAGGAAGCTGGCCATGGCACCTTCGTGGGCCAGGCCGCCCTGGGCCAGGTCGCGGTCCTGGGAGTGGAACACCACCGTCAGGTCGAAGGTGGCGGCATACTCCAGGGCGCGGGCCAGGGTACGGTTGTTGGGGATTTCCTTCAGGCCGTTGCCAAACGCTACGCAACCGGTGTCACGCAGGGCCACCAGTTCGGCCAGTTGCTCGCCCTCCAGGCCCTTGGTCAGGGCGCCGACCGGGTAGACCTTGCTGTTGGCGGCTTCACGGGCGCGGTCAAGAATAAGTTCGGCTACCGCCGAGGTGTCCAGCACCGGCTTGGTCTGTGGCGGGCAGCACAGGCTGGTGACACCGCCGGCAACGGCAGCGCGGGTTTCACTGGCGATGTTGCCTTTGCGGCTGTAACCCGGCTCGCGCAGGGACACGCCCAGGTCGACCAGGCCGGGCGCAGCGACCAGGCCATCAGCCTGGATCGTGCGGCTGGCGCTGAAGCCGGCCGGTGCGGCGCCGATGGCGACAATGCGGCCGCCGTCCAGGTGCAGGTCGGTGACCTGATCCAGGCCGCTGTTGGGGTCGATCACCCGGGCGCCAAGAATACTGATGGTCACTGGGCGTTCTCCTGGTCCAATTGACGTTGCGCGTTCTGCCCGCTCATGGCCATGGACAGCACGGCCATGCGCACGGCGATACCGTAGGTGACCTGGTTGAGGATCACCGAGTGCTTGCCATCGGCTACCGCCGACTCGATTTCTACGCCACGGTTGATCGGGCCCGGGTGCATGACGATGGCGTCAGGCTTGGCCCCGGCCAGGCGCGCGGTCGTCAGGCCGAACAGGCGGTAGAACTCGCCTTCACTGGGCAGCAGGCCACCGGCCATGCGCTCACGCTGCAGGCGCAGCATGATCACCACGTCGACGTCTTTCAGGCCTTCGGCGAGGTCGGTGTAGACCTTTACGCCGTACTGCTCGATACCGATCGGGATCAGGGTTTTCGGCCCGATCACACGGATGTCCGGGCAACCCAGCGCTTTGAGCGCGAGCATGTCGGAACGGGCCACACGCGAGTGCAGGATGTCGCCGACAATAGCCACGGACAGGTTTTCGAAGCTGCCTTTGTGACGGCGGATGGTGAGCATGTCGAGCATGCCCTGGGTCGGGTGCGCGTGGCGGCCGTCACCGCCGTTGATCACGGCCACTTCCGGGCACACGTGCTCGGCGATGAAGTGCGCGGCGCCGGAGTCGGAGTGGCGTACGACGAACATGTCGGCGGCCATGGCTTCGAGGTTGCGCAGGGTGTCGAACAGGGTTTCGCCCTTGCTGGTCGAGGAGGTCGACACGTTCAGGCTGATCACGTCGGCCGACAGGCGCTGGGCTGCCAGTTCGAAGGTGGTACGGGTACGGGTCGAGTTCTCGAAGAACACGTTGCACACAGTCTTGCCGCGCAGCAACGGGACTTTTTTCACAGCCCGGGCACCGACTTCCAGGAAGGAGTCGGCGGTGTCGAGGATCTCGGTGAGCAGTTCGCGAGGCAAACCGTCAAGCGAGAGGAAGTGGCGCAGCTGGCCCTGATCATTGAGCTGCAGCGGGCGCTTGGCGTCGATTGGCGTCATCGCGGGGGACTCTTAAAGGGCGGAAGCGGAGGCGAGGTCCTGGCGCTCGAGGGCGAGCGGTGCGGGTCCGGTCAATTTTACCCGTTCATGGGCGGCCAGCGACAGGGTGGCGCCGAGCACGTTCGGGCGAATCGGCAGTTCGCCGGCATCCAGGTCCAGCAGGCAGACCAGGGTGACGCTGGCCGGGCGGCCGTAATCGAACAGTTCGTTGAGCGCCGCGCGGATGGTACGACCGCTCATCAGCACGTCATCCACCAGCACCAGGTGCTGGCCTTCGACTTCGAACGGCAACTCGGACGGGCGCACCTGTGGGTGCAGGCCGTTCTGGCTGAAGTCGTCGCGGTAGAACGACACGTCCAGGGTGCCCATTGGGCTGGTGTCGCCCATGGCATCCTGCAGGGCCTGGGCAACCCAGACGCCGCCGGTGCGGATACCGATATAACGGGGCTCGGTGATTGCCCGGCGCGCCAGGTGGGCACGAAGGTCGACAGCCATCTGCCGGATCAGCTCGGCGGGATTGGGTAGGCTCATTGCGGGCTCCTTGGAAGGGTGCGCCGGGTGGACCCGGCGGCAAAGATGATCAGGTATTGGCCTCCAGCCAGCCTTGCAGCAGCAAGGCAGCGGCAATGGCATCGACCGGATTGTCGCGGTAGCTGCCACGCTGGCCGCCACGGGCCATGCGCTCGCCTTTGGCCTCGAAGGTGGTCAGGCGCTCGTCGTGCGTGTGCACGGGCAGGTTGAAGCGGCCGTTTAGGCGGCGGGCGAACTTTTCGGCGCGGGCGCTCATCTCGCTGGGCGTACCGTCCATGTTCAGCGGCAGGCCGACGACAATGGCATCTGGCTTCCATTCGGCAATCAGCTTTTCCACCTGGGCCCAGTCCGGTACGCCGTTCTGCGCCTTCAGGGTGCACAGTTCGCGGGCCTGGCCGGTAATCACCTGGCCGACGGCCACGCCGATCTGTTTGCTGCCATAGTCGAAGCCCAGCAGCAGGCGTAGTTCAGCCATCAGGCGTGGCCCGCCTGGCTGGTCAGCAGGTGCAGGTTGATCCCCAGGCTGGCGGCCGCAGCCTCAAGGCGCAGGTCGCTGGCCATGCCGAAGACGATTTCCGGGTCGAACGGGCAGTTCAGCCAGGCGTTGTCGGCCAGTTCCGCTTCCAGTTGGCCCGCTTCCCAACCGGCATAGCCCAAGGTGATCAGGCTCTGTTTCGGCCCCACACCGGCGGCGATAGCCAGCAATATGTCCTGTGACGTGGTCAGCGACAGCCCTTCCAGCGCCACGCTGGCCTGGAAACTGCACTCGCTGCTGTGCAGCACGAAGCCGCGGTCGGTTTGTACCGGGCCACCCTGGTAGATCGGCACCTGCAAGGTGCTGGCCGGCGGCGTTTCGTCCGGGCGCAGCTGCTCGAGGATGTCGGCCAGGCTCAGTTCCTGTGGTCGGTTGACCACCAGGCCCATGGCGCCATGCTCATTGTGCTCGACGATATACGTGAGGGTCTGGGCGAAGTTCGGATCGGCCATGTGCGGCATGGCGATCAGGAACTGGTGCTTGAGGTAGCTGGGTGCGAGGGTTTTCATGGGGGATAGTGTGGCGCCAGGTGGCGAGACTGACAAGGTGCGGATTTGTGTCGTCAGGTTGGCGCTTGGCTTGAGGTTTTTGGCGCTTTTGAGATCGAGCGCCGCCCGCGCGGCGCTCGATATCCGCGCTAGCACGCACCGAAAGCCCTACACCAAGGCTGAACTCAATTACTGGACAAACGGTCCCCACGGGCAAAGCGCCAGGTGCGGATGATCTCCAGCCGGTCGAACTCGGCCAGATCACCGGTAAACGGTGCAAACGGCGCGGCCAGCCGCACGATGCGCTGCGCCGCCTGATCCAGCACGGGCTGCCCGGACGATTCCAGCACCAGCACCTCGTACAGCGAGCCATCGCGGTTGATCGACACCATCATGCGCAAATTGCCGTAGATCTGCTGTCGGCGTGCTTCATCGGGGTAGTTCAGGTTACCCACGCGCTCGACCTTCTTGCGCCACTCTTCCTTGTACCAGGCGCCCTTGTCGCGCATGGTCGACGCGGCGTTCAGGCGATGGATGCGCGGGCGCTTGGCGTACATCTGCTGTTCGTTGGACAGCTCCGCTTCCAGGCTGGCGATCTGGCTGGACAACTGCGAGCTGTCGAAGTCCGGCGTCGGTGTGGCTGGCTTGGGCTGTGCTTTGCTTTCCTTGGGTTTGGGTTCGACCTTGTGCGGCTTGGGCGCAGTAGTCACCACCGCCGACTTTTTCGGGGTAGGGGGGGGTACCACCTCGGGCCTGGCCGCAGGCGGTGGGGTGATTTTGTTGATCTTGCTGTCCTGGAACGGCGCCAGCTCGGTGGTCTTGGGCACCGCTTTCTTGTCCAGGGTGCCGCTGCCTTGCTGGTTGTCCTGGGCCTGGAAGTCAGCCTTCTCGGGCGGTTTCTCGCTCTTGAAGGTGGCCAGGGTGATGTCCATGGTGTGGCGGATTTCGGCAGGCTTGACCACGGTGAAGCCGACGCCAAGGATCAGCGCCAGGTGCACCAGCGCAGCCAGGAACAGGGTGAAGCCAAGCCGGTCCGCAGGGCGAACACGGGGAGGCAGCAGGTCGGCAGGGACGTCAGCGGGCAGCGTCATCAGGTATCCAGCAACCGCAGGGCGGGGCAGCAGCTCAGTCGAATAGGACCGGCATCATACCCCACTCTACGGCTTTACTTCGCGTTGGCTGTCAGCGTGCTTTGAGCTTGCGATCAATGGCATCCATCAGCTTGCCACCGATATCGGTGTTGTAGGCGGCATCGATCTCGCGGATACAGGTGGGGCTGGTGACGTTGATTTCGGTGAGGTAGTCGCCGATCACGTCCAGGCCAACGAACAGCAGGCCCTTCTCGCGCAGCGTCGGGCCGACCTGGGCGGCGATCCAGCGGTCGCGCTCGGTCAGTGGGCGGGCTTCGCCACGCCCGCCCGCGGCCAGGTTGCCACGGGTTTCGCCGCTGGCCGGAATGCGTGCCAGGCAATAGTCCACTGGCTCGCCATCGATCATCAGGATGCGCTTGTCGCCGTCCTTGATTGCCGGCAGGTAGGCTTGGGCCATGATCTGCTGGGTGCCCAGTGCGGTCAGGGTTTCCAGGATCACCGACAGGTTGGGGTCGCCCGCCCGGTGACGGAAGATCGACGTACCGCCCATGCCATCCAGTGGCTTGAGGATCACGTCGGCATGCTTGGCGGTGAATTCGCGAAGGATGTCCGGGCGGCGGCTGACCAGGGTCGGGGTGGTGCATTGCGGGAACAGCGTGGCGAACATCTTCTCGTTGCAGTCGCGCAGGCTTTGCGGGCGGTTTACCACCAGTACGCCGTCGTTCTCGGCTTGTTCCAGCAGGTAAGTGCTATAGACGAACTCCATGTCGAAGGGCGGGTCCTTGCGCATCAGGATCACGTCCAGCTCGGCCAGCGGGCTGTCCTGCTCTTCGCCCAGTTCGAACCAGCGTGCAGGGTCGGCAAACACCGTCAGCGGGCGCATGCGGGCGCGGGCCTTGCCTTCGCCCTGGTACAGGTCTTGCTGTTCCATGTAGAACAAGCTCCAGCCGCGTGCCTGGGCGGCCAGCAGCATGGCCAGCGAGCTGTCCTTCTTGTAGGAGATGGACGCGATGGGGTCCATTACAATGCCGAGGCGAACGCTCATGGGGGGTCCTCTTGGCGGCAGGTGGCCGCGGTGGATCGAAAGAAAAGTGGCTCAGGGTGGCGCCGGGAGCGCCGCCGGTCAAGGGGCGCGGCAGATGGAATGGGCACCCGGAGTGTGCTAAAAATGCAGCTGCAAGCCTTGAGCTACAAGCCTCAAGAAAAGAGCATCCATGCGCCGAGCTGCTTTCTTGCAGCTTGCCGCTTGCAACTTGCGGCTTCAATCCTACTGGTAGGCGTCTATGGAACAACCCCTGAAGGTGATGGTGATCGACGATTCCCGCACGATCCGCCGCACCGCGCAGATGTTGCTCGGTGAAGCGGGCTGCGAGGTAATCACCGCCAGCGATGGCTTCGATGCCCTGGCCAAGATCGTCGACCATCAGCCCAGCATCATTTTTGTCGATGTGCTGATGCCACGCCTGGACGGCTACCAGACCTGCGCGGTAATCAAGCACAACAGTGCCTTCAAGGACACCCCGGTTATCCTGCTGTCGTCCCGCGATGGGCTGTTCGACAAGGCCCGCGGCCGGGTGGTCGGTTCCGATCAGTTCCTGACCAAACCGTTCAGCAAGGAAGAACTGCTCGATGCGATCCGCGCCCATGTGCCCGGGTTTGCCACACCTCAACAACACGCACCCTGACCGAGCCCCGCCATGGCGCGGTCCTACTTTCCTGATGGGGAAACAGCATGGCCCGAGTTCTGATTGTCGACGACTCGCCGACAGAGATGTACAGATTGACCGAATGGCTGGAAAAGCACGGCTACCAGGTGCTCAAGGCCAGCAACGGTGCCGACGGCGTGGCCCTGGCCCGGCAGGACAAGCCTGACGCGGTGCTGATGGACATCGTCATGCCTGGCATGAACGGTTTCCAGGCCACCCGCCAGCTCAGCAAGGACCCGGACACCAGCGCTATTCCAGTGATCGTGGTAACCACCAAGGACCAGGAAACCGACCGTATCTGGGCCACGCGCCAGGGTGCCCGTGACTTCCTGACCAAACCGGTGGAAGAGGAGGCGCTGATCGCCAAGCTCAAAGAAGTGCTGGGGGCTTGACCACCCGCCCGCAAGGCGCGTCGCTGACCGCCTTTGAGTTGTTGCTGGACATCGACCGGCGCTGTCGCCTGCTGGTTGCCGACCAGCCGCCGCAGGACAACCGCGTGCAGCAGTGGAGCGGCATTGGCTTTCGCATTGCCGGGCAGTGGTTCGTCGCGCCCATGGGCGAAGTGGCCGAGGTGCTGCGCGAACCGCGCAGTAGCCGCGTCCCCGGCGTGCAGCCGTGGGTGTGCGGGGTGGCCAACCTGCGTGGCCGGCTGTTGCCGGTGATGGACCTGAGCTGCTTCTTCGGCCTGGGCCACGCCGCACCGGGCAAGCAGCGGCGAGTGCTGGTGCTGGATCACGACGACCTGTTCGTCGGCTTGCTGGTCGACGAGGTGCTGGGCCTTCAGCACTTTGCCCTCGACAGCCTGCAGCTGTCGCCGCCGCAGCCTCTGATCCTTGCCGCTGCGCGCTTTGTGCAGGGGTATTTTCCGCGTGAACGTAACTGGGCGATCTTCAGCCCCTTTGCCTTGGCCCAGGCGCCAGGCTTTCTCGATGTGGCGTTATAGGACCTGCGAACGTGAACAAGCCTGCCACCCCCGTCACTGCCACCACCGTGAGCCCACGTACCCGCAGCATCGCGCAGATCACCGTGCTGTTCCTGATCCTGATCCTTTCGATCATCTTGCTGTTCGCCAACTTTGCTTACCTGAATACCCAATCCAACTACGACAAGCAGTACATCGGCCATGCCGGCGAGCTGCGCGTGCTGTCGCAGCGTATCGCCAAGAACGCCACCGAGGCGGCCACCGGCAAGGCCCTGGCTTTCAAGCTGCTGTCGGATGCACGCAATGATTTCGAACGACGCTGGGGCTACCTGCGCCAGGGTGACAAGTCCACTGGCCTGCCGCCTGCGCCACCTTCGGTGCGTGACGAGATGGAATCGGTACGCCGCGACTGGGAAAACCTGCGCAAGAACACCGACATCATCCTGGCCAGCGAGCAGACCGTGCTGTCGCTGCACCAGGTGGCAGCGACCCTGGCCGAGACCGTGCCGCAGTTGCAGGTGGAATACGAAAAAGTGGTCGAGATCCTGCTGCAGAGCGGTGCCCCGGCCAATCAGGTTGCGGTGGCCCAGCGCCAGCTGTTGCTGGCCGAACGTATCCTTGGCTCGGTCAACACCGTGCTGGCCGGTGACGACAGCGCCGCCCAGGCGGCCGATGCCTTCGGCCGTGACGCCGGGCGCTTTGGCCAGGTGCTGGAGGGCATGCTCAATGGCAATGCGACAATCCAGATAACCCGCGTCGAGGACGCCGACGCGCGTGCGCGGCTGGCCGAAATCGCCGAGTTGTTCCAGTTTGTTGCCGGTTCGGTGGATGAAATCCTCGAAACCTCGCCCGAACTGTTCCGTGTGCGGGAGGCTGCGGGCAACATCTTCAGCCTTTCGCAAACCCTGCTCGACGAAGCGTCGCACCTGGCGAACGGTTTCGAGAACCTGGCTGGCGGGCGCACCCTCGACACCGTTGGCGGCTATGCCCTGGGGCTGCTGGCGCTGGCCTCGATCATCCTCATCGGCCTGGTCATGGTGCGCACCACCAACCGCCAACTGCGCGAGACCGCAGAAAAGAACGAACGCAACCAGCAGGCCATCATGCGCCTGCTCGACGAAATCGAAGAGCTGGCAGATGGCGACCTGACGGTGACCGTATCGGTGACTGAAGACTTTACCGGCGCCATTGCCGACTCGATCAACTATTCCGTGGACCAGTTGCGCGACCTGGTCGCCACCATCAACCACAGTGCAATGCAGGTCGCTGCCGCCGTGCAGGACACGCAGAACACTGCGCGGCAGCTGGCCAAGGCCTCCGAGCACCAGGCTGCACAGATCAGCGAGGCGTCCGAGGCGGTGGGTGACATGGTCGAGTCGATCGATCGGGTTTCGGCGCATGCTTACGAATCGGCCAAGGTGGCCGAGCGTTCGGTGGCCATCGCCAACAAGGGCAACGAGGTGGTGCACAACACCATCAACGGCATGGACAACATTCGCGAGCAGATCCAGGACACCGCCAAGCGGATCAAGCGCCTGGGCGAGTCCTCACAGGAAATCGGCGATATCGTCAGCCTGATCGACGACATTGCCGACCAGACCAACATTCTTGCCCTGAACGCCGCTATCCAGGCCTCGCTGGCCGGTGAGGCCGGCCGCGGATTTGCCGTGGTTGCCGACGAGGTGCAGCGCCTGGCTGAGCGCTCATCGTCTGCCACCCGCCAGATCGAGGCGCTGGTGCGTACCATCCAGGCCGATACCAACGAAGCGGTGATCTCCATGGAGCAGACCACTGCCGAAGTGGTGCGTGGTGCACGCCTGGCCCAGGATGCCGGGGTGGCGCTGGCCGAGATCGAAGGGGTATCGCAGAACCTCGCCGACCTTATCCACAGCATCTCCGACGCTGCCCAGTTGCAGACCTCGTCGGCCGGGCAGATCTCCCACACCATGGCGGTGATCCAGCAGATTACCGCGCAAACCTCTGCCGGCTCCGGTGCCACCGCCGACAGCATCCGCCACTTGGCCCGCATGGCCAGCGAGATGCGCCGTTCGGTGTCCGGTTTCACCCTGCCACCACCGACCGAGCCGCGTTAAGGAATAGTGACCATGGCTTCTGCAGTAAGCCCCGAGCGTCACGAAACAGTGGCGCTGGCCTGGACCAAGGCCGCCATCCTCGATTGCCTGGGCCAGGCACGGCAGGCGCTGGAGCGCTTTGCCGGCGAGACGGGTGACCTGTCGATGATGGCTTTTGTGGTCGATAACCTGCACCAGGTGCACGGCTGCCTGCGCATGCTCGAACTGCGCGGCGCCACGCGCCTGGCCGAGGAGCTGGAGCTGTTCGCCAAGGCATTGGCCGACGGCCAGGTCAGCCCCCGGGGTGATTGCCTGGGCGCATTGTTCCGCGGCCTGGAGCAGTTGCCCTCGTACCTGGAGCGGTTGCGCGGTGCCCGCCACGACCTGCCACTGGTCATGCTGCCGTTGCTCAACCAGCTGCGTGCCTGCCGTGGGGAGGAACCGCTGGCCCAGGCCAGCCTGATGACCGGTGCCGCCCAACGCTTTGCGGGTGACGATGACCTTGCCAACCTCGACCTGTCGCTGGGCAACTGGCGTGACCAGCTGCAGGCCGGGTCAGGGCGCGATGCGCTGCGTTCGGTGGTGACTGCACTGTGCGACGACTTGATGCGCATCAAGGAGCGCCTGGACCAGTACGGCCGCGGCGACCGTCAGCACAGCGAGCAGCTCGATGCGCTGCTGGCACCGTTGCGCCACGTGGCTGACACCCTGGCGGTACTGGGCTTTCAGCAACCGCGGCGGGTGATCATCGACCAGGTGTTGGCGTTGCAGGCATTGGCTCAGGGCGAGCGGGCGGTGGACGACGCGGTGTTGATGGACGTGGCGGGGGCCCTGCTGTACGTGGAGGCCTCCCTGAACGGCATGGTCGGCCCTTTGGAGGAAAGCGGCCAAGGCAGCCTGCCAGGCTCGGACCTGGCGGAGATACGCCAGCTGGTGCTGCATGAAGCGCTGAACGTGTTGCAGCAGGCCAAGGATCTGATCGGCGATTACCTGGAGTCCGACTGGCCCCGGCAACGCCTGCAACCCTTGCCGGGGCTGTTGCAGCAGATCCGCGGGGCACTGGCCATGTTGATGCTGCCCGCCGTGGCCGAGCTGTTTGTCGGCTGCGCAAGCTATGTGCAGCGTTGGTTGCAGCACCTGGAGGAAGAGCCGCCGGTTGATGAGCTGACGCACTTGGCTGAGGCGCTGAGCGCTGCCGAATGCTACCTGCAATGGCGGGCGGCCGACCCGCTGGCCGATGGCCAACCCTTTATCGAGATGGCGCGGGCCAGCTTGGCGGCGCTGGGTGTGCAGTGCGCGGTAGTTGGGGCCAGCGCAGACCTGGACGGCAGTGGCGACGGCATCGATGACGAGCTTCGCGAGGTGTTCCTTGATGAAGCGGGCGAGCTGCTGCCGGAAATCGAGCGCCACTGGCTTCGCTGGCGTGCCGACAACCAGCAGCGCGAGGCGCTGGGCGAAGTGCGTCGCGCGCTGCATACACTCAAAGGCAGTGGCCGCATGGTGCATGCCGAGGCGGTGGCTGAACTGGCCTGGGGCGCCGAGCACCTGCTGAACCGGGTGCTCGAGGGCCGCAGCGTGCTCACCCCGGAAGGGGTTGTAGCGCTGCAGCAGGTGTTCGTTCACCTGCCTGACTTGCTGGCCGACTTTGCCGCCGGCCAGTTGCCGCAACTGACTGAAATCGAGCAATTGGCCGGGCACCTGCACAGCCTGGCCGAAAACGATGCCCCGGCGGCTGCCGGTGTCGATGGCCTCGATCCGCAGTTGCTGGGCATTTTTCGTACCGAGGCGCAGGGCCATCTGGCCAGCCTTGAGGTTTATCTGCAAAGCGCCGGTGGCCACGACACGCCGGTCAGCGATGACTTGCAGCGTGCCTTGCACACGCTCAAAGGCAGTGCCGCCATGGCCGGGGTGATGCCGGTCGCCGAACTGGCCACCGCCTTCGACCGCCTGGCCCGTGAATACAAGGGTCATCAACTGCCACTGCAAATGGCCGAGATGGAGTGGCTGGAAGCTGCGCGGTCGTTGTTCCATCTGGGCTTGGCGCAACTCGATAGCACACCGCTGGCCGCCATTCCCGGCGCCGCGGAACTGATCGAGCAGGTGGGCCAGGCCGTGGACGGCCG
Organism: Pseudomonas sp. JY-Q; assembly: GCF_001655295.1. NCBI lineage: Bacteria > Pseudomonadati > Pseudomonadota > Gammaproteobacteria > Pseudomonadales > Pseudomonadaceae > Pseudomonas > Pseudomonas sp. JY-Q. Next base: position 463,285 of record NZ_CP011525.1, read on the forward strand.
CCTGGCCAGTCTGCATGAAGACTCGCACCCTGCCGGCCGCAGCAAGCGTGATCCGCAGTTGGTCGCCAGCTTCCTGGCGCAGGCCATGGACATTCTGCTCGATGCAGAGACGTTGTTGTCGCGCTGGCAGCAACAGCCCGCCCAGCGTGACGCACTGGATAACCTGCTCGACCAGATGACCACCTTGGGGCACGCCGCGCACCTGGCCGACCTGTGGCAGATGGATGAGGTGTGCGAGGCGTTGCTGGACCTGTATGGCGCGGTGGAGGAGGGCAGCCTGCCTGCCGATTCCCGCTTCTTCAGCCAGGCCCAGCGGGCCCATGAGGCCTTGCTGGACATGCTGGACGAAGTGGCGGCCGGGCAGGATATTCCACCGCGCCCGGAGCTGGTCGACAGCCTGCGCAACCTGCTGGACCAGGCCCTGGCGCCGGATGCCACCGGCCTGGTGGGCATCGATACGGTCACACCGCTGCACCCGGACATGGACCTGGCCGATACCTTGGGGCTGCCGCACCCGCCGTTGCAGCCGCAGGTGGCAGAGCCGCTTGCCGAGGAGCCGGAAAGCCCCGGCGAAGAGCTGCTGGAAGTGTTCCTGGAAGAAAGCTCGGACATCGTCGAGAGCGCCGCGGCGGCTCTGGCGCGCTGGCAGGCCGACCCGCGCAGCAGCGTCGAGGTGGACAACCTGATGCGCGACCTGCACACCCTCAAAGGCGTGGCGCGCATGGTCGAAATCACCCCGATCGGCGACCTGGCCCACGAACTGGAGTTCCTCTACGAGCTGTTGGCTGCGGGTAGATTGCCGCCAAGCGCGCCACTGTTCGCACTGCTGCAGAACTGCCACGACCGGCTGGCGCATATGCTTGACGCTGTGCGCCTGGGGCAGCCGCTGCATGCCGCCACGGCGCTGATCGACTACATTCGCAACTTCAGCAGCGCCGCACTGACAGACACTGCCGCAGGCCAGGGGCCGCCAGAAGCTGCAACCGCCGAAGTTCCGGCAGCAGCACCAGAGCGGGCACCGGGTGACATGGTCAAGGTCGACGCCGAGCTGCTCGACGACCTGGGTAACCTGGCCGGCGAGCACTCGATCATCCGGGGGCGCATCGAGCAGCAGGTCAACGACGCGCAGTTCGCCCTCAACGAAATGGAAACCACACTCGAGCGCATGCGTGATCAGTTGCTGCGTCTGGATGTCGAGACCCAGGGGCGAATCTCCAGCCGGCAGCAGTTCGAAGGCGATGCCTATGACGACTTCGACCCGCTGGAAATGGACCGCCACTCCCAGCTGCAGCAGCTGTCACGGGCCCTCTTCGAGTCTGCCTCGGACCTGCTGGACCTGAAGGAGACCCTGGCTCAGCGCGCTCAGGAGGCCTACAGCCTGCTGCAGCAGCAGGCGCGGGTGAACAGCCAGTTGCAGGAGGGCCTGACTGCCACCCTGATGGTGCCGTTCGAGCGCCTGGTGCCGCGCTTGCAGCGCGTGGTGCGGCAGGTGGCCAGCGAGCTGGGCAAGCAGGTGGAACTGGTGGTTGGCAATGCCGAGGGCGAACTGGACCGCAGTGTGCTGGAGCGTATGGTGGCGCCGCTGGAGCATATGCTGCGCAACGCCGTTGACCACGGCCTGGAAAGCCGCGCAATGCGCCTGGCCGCCGGCAAGCCGGAGCAGGGCACCATTCACCTGAATTTGCTGCATGAGGGCGCCGATATCGTCATCGAAATGACGGATGATGGTGCTGGCGTGCCACTGGAAGCGGTGCGGCGCAAGGCCATCAAGCGCGGCCTATTGGACCCGCAGGCGCAGTTGAGTGACCACGAAATCCTGCAGTTCATCCTGCGGCCAGGCTTTTCCACCGCCGAAAAGATTACCCAGATTTCCGGGCGTGGGCTGGGCATGGATGTGGTGCACGAGGAGGTCAAGCAACTGGGTGGCTCGATGAGTATCGAGTCGGCGCCGGGCAAGGGGGCGCGTTTCCTGATCCGCCTGCCGTTCACCGTGTCGATCAACCGTGCGCTGATGGTGCACCTGGGCGAAGAGCAATACGCCATTCCGCTCAATACCATCGAGGGCATCGTCCGCGTGCCACCTGCCGAGCTTGCGGCGTGCTACCAGCTGGACTCGCCGCGCTATGTCTATGCCGGCCACGAATACGAGCTGCGCTACCTGGGCGAGTTGCTGCAAGGCCTGCCGCGCCCGGCGCTGCTGGGGCAAAGTGTGCCGTTGCCGGTGCTGCTGGTGCATTCCAAGGAGCAGTCGTTCGCCATCCAGGCCGACAACCTGTCGCCCAGCCGTGAGATCGTGGTGAAAAGCCTGGGGCCGCAGTTTGCCGCGGTTGCCGGGTTATCGGGGGCGACACTGCTGGGCGATGGCCGGGTGGTACTGATTCTTGACCTGCTGGGCCAGCTGCGCGGCCAGCAGCGACGGCTGGCCCGCCTGCCCGGAGGCGGTAGCCAACGCCAGTTGCTTGGCCCGGCACCGCGCCGTGCCTTGCTGGTGATGGTGGTGGACGATTCGGTAACCGTACGCAAGGTGACCAGCCGCCTGCTGGAGCGCCACGGCATGAGCGTGCTCACGGCCAAGGATGGCGTCGATGCCATGGCCCTGCTGGAAGAGCACCGGCCCGACGTGTTGTTGCTGGACATCGAAATGCCGCGCATGGACGGCTTCGAGGTGGCCACACGCATCCGCCGTGACGCACGGTTGAAAGACTTGCCGATCATCATGATCACCTCGCGTACCGGGCAGAAGCACCGGGACCGCGCCATGGCCATCGGCGTCAACGAATACCTGGGCAAGCCGTACCAGGAGTCGCTGCTGTTGCAGAGCATCGCCCATTGGAGCCAGGCCCATGCTTGAACTGATTTCCGGCCAGCGCAGCAGCCTGACCGGGCTGTTGCTACCGTTGGGGGACCGCACGCTGGTGTTGCCCAACGTGGCGGTGGCCGAGTTGAGCGGGCAGCGTAACCTGGTGTGCCAGCATGGCGACCCCGCCTGGCACCTGGGGTGGATTGACTGGCGTCAGCAACGCCTGCCGTTGATCGGTTTCGAGGCCGCGTGCGGTGGTGAGACGCCGTGCGGGGAGCGGGCTCGCGTGGTGGTGCTCAATGCTTTGGGCGATACCGGCTTGCGGTACCTGGCGCTGTTGCTGCAGGACATTCCGCGCTCGTGCAAGCTCGACAGCCAGCTGAACTACGTGGATGTGGCGCTGGGCAGGTTGGAGCTGGCGGCGGTGCAGGTGGGTGAGCAGGTGGCGCGGGTACCGGACCTGGTCGCCTTGGAAAGGCTGGTGCGTGACGCGGATCTGCAACCTGACCTTGGTTAGGATGTGAGGCGCAGGGCCTCTTCGCGGGTAAACCCGCTCCTACAATGGCTGCGCGCTCAGTTGTAGGAGCGGGTTTACCCGCGAAGGGGTCATCAACATCACAACAGGAACCCAGCCCACCTCAGGAGGTCTGTGTTTGCATGTATTACGGTGAACGCTTCAACGCCTGGACCCACCTGGTCGGTGCCGTCCTCGCTGCTATTGGTGCCATCTGGCTGATCGTGGTCGCGGGCCTGCAAGGCGACCCGTGGAAGATCGTCAGCTTCTCCATCTACGGCGGCACGCTGCTGTTGCTGTACAGCATCTCCACCCTGTACCACAGCACCCGTGGGCGGGCGAAAGTGATCATGCGCAAGCTCGACCACCTGTCGATCTATCTGCTGATTGCCGGCAGCTACACGCCGTTTTGCCTGGTCAGCCTGCGCGGCCCTTGGGGATGGAGCCTGTTCGGTGTGGTCTGGGGGCTGGCGATCATCGGCATGTTGCAAGAGATCAAGCCGCGCTCCGAGGCGCGTATCCTGTCGATCATCATCTACGCAGTGATGGGCTGGATCGTGCTGGTGGCAGTCAAACCACTGCTGAACTCGCTGGGCACTGCAGGCTTCGCCTGGCTGGCTGCCGGCGGCGTGTTCTACACCGTCGGCATCATTTTCTTCGCCTTCGACAGCCGTTTCCGCCATTGGCATGGCATCTGGCACCTGTTCGTGATCGCTGGCAGCCTGATGCACTTCGTGGCGGTGTCGTTCTACGTGCGCTAGTTAAAAATCGCCCCACAACTGCTGTGCCACCGACAGCGCCACCACCGGCGCGGTCTCGGTGCGCAGCACGCGCGGGCCAAGGCGTGCTGCGTGGAAGCCGGCGGCTTTGGCCTGCTCGACTTCGGCCTCGCTAAGGCCGCCTTCGGGGCCGATCACGAAGGCCAGTGTTGCGGGCTTTTCATGGCTGGTGAGCGGCTCGGCCACCGGGTGCAGGACCAGTTTCAGGTCAGCCTTGGTGCTGCTCAACCATTCCGCCAGGGGCACGGGTGGGTGAATGACTGGCAAGGTAGAACGCCCGCATTGTTCACAGGCGCTGATCGCCACTTGGCGCCAGTGGGCCAGGCGCTTGTCGGCGCGTTCGTCTTTCAGGCGCACTTCGCAGCGTTCGCTGACGATCGGGGTGATTTCGTTGGCGCCAAGTTCGGTGGCCTTCTGGATCGCCCAGTCCATGCGCTCGCCACGGGAGAGGCCCTGGCCCAGGTGCACATGCAGCGGTGAATCGGCCTGGCCGGCAAAGGCCTGGTCAAGGCTGACGCGGACAGTTTTCTTGCCCACCTCGAGCAACTGACCACGGAATTCCTGGCCGCTGCCATCGAACAGCTGCACGGCGTCGCCGGGTGCCATGCGCAGCACGCGGCCAATGTAATGGGCCTGGGCCTCGGGCAGGTCGTGCTCGCCAAGGCTCAGGGGGGCGTCGATGAAGAAGCGGGACAGTCTCATGGGTTTGCTCGGTAAATAGAGAGACGCAGATCCCCTGTGGGAGCGGGCGTGCCCGCGAATCAGGCGCCGCGGTGCCTGGCAAGGGCTTCGCCCTTGTTCGCGGGCTCGCCCGCTCCCACAGGAAAAGTGGTGTGGCGAATTGCCGGGCCTAGCCCGGGTCGCGGAAGTCGGGGTGGAAGTTGGCCGGCACTGCGACACTGACGCTGTCGCGGGTGGCGATATCGATGCCTTCGCTGGCCACTTCGGCAAGGAAGTCGATCTGCTCGGGGGTGATCACGTACGGCGGCAGGAAATACACCACGCTGCCCAGCGGTCGCAGCAGGGCGCCGCGGGTCAGGGCGTGCTCGAACACCTTCAGGCCACGGCGCTCCTGCCAGGGGTAGGCCACCTTGCCTGCCTTGTCTTGAACCATTTCGATGGCCAGGGCCATGCCAGTCTGGCGTATTTCGGCAACATGAGCATGATCGGCCAAATGTGCAGTGGCTGTGGCCATGCGCGTGGCCAGGGCCTTGTTGGCCTCGATCACGTTGTCCTGCTCGAAGATATCCAGGGTCGCCAGCGCTGCAGCGCACGCCAGCGGGTTGCCGGTGTAGCTGTGCGAGTGCAGGAACGCGCGCAGTGTCGGGTAGTCGTCGTAGAACGCCTGGTACACCTTGTCGGTGGTCAGGCAGGCGGCCAGCGGCAGGTAGCCGCCGGTCAGGGCCTTGGACAGGCACAGGAAATCCGGGCGGATGCCGGCTTGCTCGCAGGCGAACATCGTGCCGGTGCGGCCGAAGCCCACGGCGATCTCGTCATGGATCAGATGCACGTCGTAGCGGTCGCAGGCCTCGCGCAACAACTTGAGGTACACCGGGTGGTACATGCGCATGCCACCGGCACCCTGTATCAGCGGCTCGACGATCACGGCGCTGATCGAGGCGTGGTGTTCGGCCAGGGTCTGCTCCATGGCCTGGAACATGTTGCGCGAGTGCTCTTCCCAGCTCATGCCCTCGGGGCGCAGGTAGCAGTCAGGGCTTGGCACCTTGAGGGTGTCGAGCAGCAGCGCCTTGTAGGTTTCGGTGAACAGCGGCACATCACCCACCGACATGGCGGCAATGGTTTCGCCGTGATAGCTGTTGGTCAGGGTGACGAAGCGCTTCTTGTCCGGTTTGCCGATGTTCTGCCAGTAGTGGAAGCTCATCTTCAGCGCCACCTCGATGCACGACGAGCCATTGTCGGCATAGAACACCCGGTCGAGACCGGCCGGGGTCATGGCGACCAGGCGCTCGGACAGCTCGATCACTGGCTGATGACTGAAACCGGCCAGGATCACGTGCTCGAGCTGGTCGACCTGGTCCTTGATGCGCTGGTTGATGCGCGGGTTGGCATGGCCGAAGACGTTGACCCACCAACTGCTCACCGCATCCAGATAGCGTTTGCCCTCGAAGTCTTCCAGCCACACGCCTTCGCCGCGCTTGATCGGGATCAGCGGCAGCTGCTCGTGGTCTTTCATCTGGGTACAGGGGTGCCACAGGACCTTGAGGTCGCGTTGCATCCACTGATCATTGAGGCCCATGGGCACTTCTCCTGGCTTTGCGGCGTGGTTCGACCGCGTAAGCCTAAGCAATGCCGCAGGGCAGGACAACCGCTGCCGTTCAATGGCGGTGGGTGCCGGTCCATTCCAGCTTGCGGATATGCACGGTGCCGGCGTGCGAGGTGGAGATGGTCAGGCGCCGAAAGGGGCCGTCAATCACCTGGTAGTAGGGGTGTGTAGCGATCGGGCCCGGGCGAGCGTCCCGGAAGCCGCTACCTTCGAGGGTGAGCCAGTAAAAAATGCGAGGGGATGGCGCAACCAGGTCATAGTCGATGTTCTCGGCATCGAACAACATGTGCAGGTCTTCGCTCAGAAAGTCGCTGACTACGTAGTATTCCAGCCGCAGGGACTCGACCTCTTGAGCGAACGCAATCGAAATTTCGCTGTGTTCACCAATGACCAGCTCGGTACCGTCCTCGCCCTTGAAGGCTTCGTGAAAGCCGATCCAGGACGTGCTGCTGGCGTGGAAGCTCAGGCCTGAGGCTGTGCGAAGTGTCTGCCTGTGTAACAGAAGCTGCCGCTCCACTTGGTTGAAACGCTCCTCGAAGATCATGCGCAGCCCCCCCTGGCGGGCTTTTGGCCATCTTCGCCAGCTTCGCCTACCACCCTGTGACGTGGCTACTGGCAAAAATGTCAGTTGCCAAAAGGACTTGATGTCACTGCGCTGGCAGGGTGACCGGACCTGACGTATTCTTAACGCATCTTCCCGGGGCATTCCTGCCTCTCCCCGTTTCTGTAACCTCTGACTCGGAGTTCGCCGACATGGCTGCTGCTTGGGTGCGCCTGTGCGCGTTGGTATTGATTGGTGTGTCCAGCGGCGCTGCGCTGGCAAAAGACAAGACGCCCACGGCGATTGTCGTGGGGGGTGGCCTGGCAGGCCTGACGGCAGCCTACGAGCTGCAGAACAAAGGCTGGCAGGTGACCCTGCTGGAGGCCAAGGCGGGCATGGGCGGGCGTTCGGGCCTGGCCACCAGCGAGTGGATCGGCAACGCCAAGGCACAGCCGGTGCTCAACCAGTACCTCGACCGTTTCAAGCTTGAAACACTGCCGGCGCCCGAGTTCGTGCGTACCCCGGGTTACTTGATTGACGGCGAATACTTCAGCGCCAGCGACCTGGCCACCAAGCAACCGGCCACTGCTGAGGCGCTCAAGCGTTACGAGAAAACCCTTGATGACCTGGCCCGTTCGATCGATGACCCGCTGAACCCGCAGGCAACCAGCACGCTGTTCGCCCTTGACCAGATCAACGTCTCCACCTGGCTGGACAAACTGCAACTGCCGGCCACCGCCCGTCAGTTGATCAATCAGCAGATCCGCACCCGCTACGATGAACCGTCGCGCCTGTCGCTGCTGTACTTCGCCCAGCAGAACCGCGTGTACCGCGGCGTCAGCGACCGCGACCTGCGCGCCGCGCGCCTGCCCGGTGGCAGCCCGGTGCTGGCCCAGGCTTTCGTCAAGCAGTTGAAAACCATCAAGACCAGCTCGCCGGTTACCGCCATTGTCCAGGACAAGGATGGTGTCACGGTAAAAGTCGGCAGCGTCGGCTACAAGGCGGATTATCTGGTCATGGCTGTGCCCCTGCGCGCGCTGGCCAAGATTCAGATGACCCCTGGCCTGGACAGCCAACACCTGGCGGCGCTCAAGGGCACCAACTATGGTTGGCGCGACCAGATCATGCTCAAGTTCAAGAAACCCGTATGGGAAAGCCGCGCACGCATGTCGGGCGAAATCTTCAGTAACGCCGGCCTCGGCATGCTGTGGGTCGAACCGGCGCTCAAGGGTGGTGCCAATGTGGTGATCAACCTGTCTGGCGATAACGCTCGCCTGCTGCAGGCGTTTGGTGAAAAGCAGATGGTCGACCAGGTGTTGATCCGTCTGCATGCGTTCTACCCACAGGCCCGTGGTGCTTTCACCGGTTACGAGGTCAAGCGATACAGCGCGGACGCTGGCACGGGTGGTGCCTACCTGGCCTACGGTCCGGGGCAGATCAGCAAATACTGGCGCCTGTGGGAACGTCCGGTGCAGCGCATTACCTTTGCCGGTGAGCACACGGATGCCCTGTATCCGGGCACTCTGGAAGGCGCCCTGCGCAGTGGCCAGCGTGCGGCCAGCCAGGCACAGGACCTGTTGGCCGGCAAGTCGTTCGACCCGGCCAAGGCGCTGCCGGTTGCGGCGGCGGCAGGTGCGGTGGCCGCCAAGGAGAGCAAGGGCGGATTCTTCTCCAATATGTTCGGCGGTTCGTCCGACAAGGGCGACAAAGCTGACAAGGCGCCGGCCAAAGCTGAACTTAAGCAGGCCGAAGAGGCCAAGCAGGACAAGCCAGGCTTCTTCAAGCGCCTGTTTGGTGGGGCGCAAACGCCAGAGATGAAGGCTGAGCCAATAGCCAAGGCTGAGGAAGTGGCGCCTGCACCTGCGCCCGCTCCACAGGCGGCTCCGGCTCCTGCCGCGCCTGCGCCTGTAGCCAAGGAAGCGGCCGCCAAGCCTGCGGCAACCAAAGCCGCTCCCGCCAAGCATGCGCCCGCGCACAAGCCAGCCCACAAGCCTGCCGAGACGAAGAAGGCGACAGCCAAGTCGGAGCCTGCGAAGAAGGCTGTAACCAATACCCAGGCCAAGGCGGGCTGATCGATCGACAGTGTCGGCCTGTTCGCAGCCTAAGGGCCGACACTGCAACCCGAACTCTCCGACTATCGTTAATGTTTTCTTAATGGTCAGCTAACAGAATAAATATCGGATTCCTCGATAATCCAAAGCAATTTTTTCCGCTTTTCTTCGATACGTTACGCGTTAGTCTGTGCATAGCTTTCACGGGGAAACACGCAACATGCAACTGCGCAATTCACCTTCTCGCTACGGCGTGGTCAGCATCATCCTGCACTGGGGCGTGGCGCTGGCAGTTTTCGGCCTGTTCGGCCTGGGCTTGTGGATGGTCGGCCTCGACTACTACAGCCCTTGGCGCAAAGCTGGCCCGGACCTGCACAAGAGCATCGGCCTGGTGCTGCTGGCGGTGATGCTGCTGCGGGTAGTCTGGCGTTTCATCAGCCCGCCACCACCGGCACCCACCAACCACGGCGCAATCACACGCCTGGCGGCCAAGCTGGGCCACCTGGCCCTGTACCTTGGTCTGTTTGCGGTGATGGCTGCCGGTTACCTGATTTCCACCGCCGACGGCGTCGGCATTCCGGTGTTCGGCCTGTTCGAAGTGCCGGCACTGATCAGCGACCTGCCTGACCAGGCAGATGTGGCGGGTGTGGTTCATTTGTGGCTGGCTTGGGGGCTGGTGATTTTTGCCGTGCTGCATGCCCTTGCCGCGCTCAAGCATCATTTCATCGACCGTGACGCGACCCTGACTCGCATGCTGGGCCGCAAAGCTTGACTCTCAACCTCAATTACACAGGAAGGAACAGGATGTTGAAAAAGACTTTTGCCGCTCTGGCGCTCGGTACCGCTCTGCTCTCTGCTGGCCAGGCCATGGCTGCCGAGTACAAGATCGACAAGGAAGGCCAGCACGCGTTCGTTGACTGGAAAATCAGCCACCTGGGCTACAGCTTTATCCACGGTACTTTCAAGGATTTCGACGGCAACTTCAGCTGGGACAGTGCCAAGCCTGAAGCCAGCAAGATTAGCGTCGACTTGAAAACTGCCAGCCTGTGGTCGAACCACGCCGAGCGTGACAAGCACATCGCCAGCGCCGACTTCCTCGACGTGAAGAAGTACCCGGACGCCAAATTCGTCTCCACCAGCGTCAAGTCGACTGGCGACAAGACGGCTGACGTGACCGGCGACCTGACCATGCACGGTGTCACCAAACCGGTGACGTTCAAGGCTACCTTCAACGGTGAAGGCAAGGACCCATGGGGTGGCGAGCGCGCTGGCTTCAACGCCACCACCACGCTGAACCTGAACGACTTCGGCATCAAAGGCCCAGGTGCTACTTCGCAGACCCTGGACCTGGATATCAGTGTCGAAGGTGTGAAGCAGAAGTAATTTCTGCCAGCTGAAAACCGAGGGGGCCGCTTTGCGGCCCTATCACGACACAAGGCCGCTCCTGCAGAGATCAAGAAATTCTCTGCAGGAGCGGCCTTGTGTCGTGATAGGGCTGCGAAGCAGCCCCCTCGGTACTTCTATCAGCCCTTGCGGGTCAGCAGCGCCGGGCGCTCACCGCGTGGGCGGCTTGGCAGGTCATCCAGTTGCTCAGGCGTCGGGAAACGGTCCAGTTTGGACTCCTTGCGAATGATCACTGGCTGTTTTTCCGGCTGACGCGGGTTGCGCACGGCCGGCTCTTGCCGGGCAGCATCGTCACGCGCGGGGCGACCACGGCCACCGCCGCCATCACGACGGGCACCGCCACCGTTGTTGGCACGGGGCGGGCGTTTCTCTCCGCCGGCACTGCCACCACTGCGTGGCTGGCCGCCATTGCGGGCTTGGCCTTGGCCGCCAGCGTTGCTGCGTTGACGATTGCCTTGCCCCTGACCTTGGCCGGCAGCGCCTGGGCGGCGGTTGCGGCCCTGGTTCTTGCCCTGGTACGGACTGACATAGTCGGCGCGGTTACCGAAGTTATCGACTTCGTCGTCCAGGAACTCTTCCGGGTCGCGGTCTGCTGGCGGTTTCGGCACGCCGTTATTGCTGGCCTGCTGTGGGCGTGGCTTCTTGTCACGCGGCTTGCGCGGCTGCTGCTGCTTGTCGCCGCTCTTTTCCTTGTCGTCCGGCTTGGCCGCAGCTGGCTGCCTGGCTTTGCCTTTGTCCTTGCCTTTGTCCTTGCGGCCGCCGTTGCTGTCTTTGGCACCTTCGCCGCGGGCTTGCTGGTTGCGGCCACCGCGGCCGTTGTTTTGCGGGCGCTCGCGTGTTTCAGGCTTCTCGGCTTCGACCTGGCTGGCGTCGAAGCCCATCAGGTCGCCATCCGCGATGCGCTGCTTGGTCACCCGCTCGATGCTCTTGAGCAGCTTTTCTTCATCTGGTGCGACCAGGGAAATAGCTTCGCCCGAACGACCGGCACGGCCGGTACGGCCAATGCGGTGGACGTAGTCTTCCTCGACATTCGGCAGCTCGAAGTTGACAACGTGGGGCAACTGGTCGATGTCCAGGCCGCGGGCAGCGATGTCGGTGGCGACCAGTACGCGCACGCTGTTGGCCTTGAAATCGGCCAAAGCCTTGGTGCGGGCGTTCTGGCTCTTGTTGCCGTGGATCGCGGCGGCGGTCAGGCCTTGCTTCTCCAGGTACTCGGCCAGGCGGTTGGCACCGTGCTTGGTTCGGGTGAACACCAACACCTGTTCCCAGGCGCCCAAGGTGATCAGGTGCGCCAGCAGGGCACGCTTGTGGCTGGCAGGCAGCCGGTACACCCGCTGCTCGATACGCTCGACGGTGGTGTTCGGCGGGGTGACCTCGATACGCTCCGGGTTGTGCAGGAGCTTGTCGGCGAGGTCGGTGATGTCCTTGGAGAAGGTGGCCGAGAACAGCAGGTTCTGCCGCTTGGCCGGCAGGCGGGCGAGCACCTTCTTGACGTCGTGGATGAAGCCCATGTCGAGCATGCGATCGGCTTCATCAAGTACCAGGATTTCCACGTGGGCCAGGTCGACCTTGCCTTGCCCGGCCAGGTCGAGCAGGCGGCCTGGGCAGGCGACCAGCACATCAACGCCTTTGGCAATGGCCTGGATCTGCGGGTTCATGCCAACGCCGCCGAAGATGCAGGCGCTGACCAGTGGCAGGTCACGGGCATAGACTTTGAAACTGTCATGCACCTGGGCTGCCAGTTCGCGGGTCGGTGTCAGGACCAGTACGCGAGGCTGGCGCGGGCCATGGCGCTGCGATTTGTCGGGATGGCCGGCCGGGAACAGGCGCTCGAGAATCGGCAGGGCGAAGCCGCCGGTTTTACCCGTACCTGTCTGTGCGGCAACCATCAGGTCGCGGCCTTGCAACACGGCGGGAATGGCCCGCTGTTGCACGGGGGTCGGCTGGGTGTAGCCCGCAGCCTCGATAGCGCGGACAAGAGCCTCGGAGAGACCGAGGGAAGCAAAGGACATGGGCGATCCTGTTCTCGTGTGGGCTGGGCCCGTTGGGATGTTCTGCCTGGCGCGACGGGCATCGGTGAAATGCGATCGCGTCCGGTCCAGCTGGGCTTTCACTGCACATCCGGGAAACGGAGGCTGGACGCGAAGGGGCGTCGGTGCCGATCGGGATGCCTGTTGCGAGGCCGAGCGTCCGGGCGTGAGCCGGGCGGGAAGGCCCGAGTATAACAGAGCTATCGCGCTGTGCTGCTTTCCTGCTGCTCAACGGCGTTGAGAATGTTTCCAGTGTCGCTTGTATAGCGGTTGCTGATCGCTGCGTAGGCCGGTTCCTGCTTGAACCGCTGCAGCTCTTCGGCAAAGGCCACGGCCAGTGCCTCGCGCCCAGGCTTGCGCACCAGGCCCAAATACTGCGCCTGGCGGCTGACTACCAGCGGCAGTTCTTCGACTTGCTGTTGCAGGCCGAGCTGGCGGAGCAGGTAATGCCCGACCCTGCGGTCGGTGATCGCCAGGTCGATACGGCCCAGCACCAGCTTGCCGAAGTTGGCTTCGTGGGTGGGTGCGGCTTCGCGCTTGAAGTGCGGGGCCTCGGTGAACGCTTTACCGTAGGTGTAGCCGGGCGATGTGCCGACGGTGAGGCCGGCGAGGTCGTCCAGGTGGGTGACGGCATGGCGGCGCGAGCGGCTTTGGAACAGGACGAATTCGACTTCCGACATGGGTTCGGAGCCATACACCATGTAGGGTTGGCGCGCGTCCGTCTGGAAAATGTCGAGAATGCCATCGGCAAGGCCCTGCTCAGCCATCGCCAAGCAGCGCTTCCAAGGCAGGAATTGCCACTCCACCTCGACGCCGAGGCGTGCGAAGACCTGGCTGGCGACTTCGTAGTCGATGCCGCGCGGTTGGCCGTTGTGCTGAAACACATAAGGTGCCCAGTCGTCGGTTACCAGGCGCAAGCGTTCGCCCAGAGCCAACGGGCTCAGGCAAACGAGCAGGAGGATCCAGAACAGACGGGCGATATGTGGCATGGCCGGAGATTACGCGCTCGGCCGGTGTACGGTAAAGGCATGCACGATCGATGTGGGAGCGGGCGTGCCCGCGAACACCGGCGAAGCCGGTGCCAACGATCGGGTTACTCTCTTCGCGGGCACGCCCGCTCCCACAAAGCCGCGCAAGACAATGAATTTTGGACTGCCCCCCAAAAGTTGGACAGTTTTAAGCTGCAGCCTGAGCCCTGTACTCCACAGGGCTCAGGCCATTGAGCCTCAGCTTGATGCGATCATGGTTGTAGTAGTGAATGTACTCATCCAGACCCGCTCTCAGCTCATCAATGCTCTCGAAACGCTTCAGGTAGAAAAACTCAGACTTGAGCGTGCCGAAGAAGCTTTCCATGGCCGCGTTGTCCAGGCAATTGCCTTTTCGAGACATGCTCTGCTTTACCCCACATTCGCTTAGCTTACGGCGGTATTGCGCCTGCTGGTAATGCCATCCCTGATCCGAATGCTGCACGAGCTTCGGTTTCTCTCCCAGGCAATCGAGCGCTTTGCCAAGCATGTTCCCAACCAGGCTATAGCACGGGCGGCTGGCCATTTCGTAGGCCACGATTTCGCCGTTGTACAAATCCATCACGGGCGACAGATAGAGCTTCTGTTGAGCTACTTTGAACTCGGTTACGTCAGTCACCCACTTTTGGTTTGGGCGTTGAGCGATAAAATTTCGCTCCAGTACATTCGCTGCCACTTTACCGACGGTACCTCGATAGGAGCGATATTTCTTGGGGCGCACTACTGATTTCAATCCCTGCTCAGCCATCAGCCGTTCAATGACCTTCTTGTTCACCCGCTTTTCCTTCCTGATTACGAGTGCGATACGGCGATAACCATAAAGCCCTTTCTGCTCGTGGTAGACGCGATGCACCAATGCCTTGAGCTCAGCATGCCGATCTGGCTTCTGCTGAGCTTTGAGCTGGTAGTAGAAGGTGCTGCGCGCCAGCTCGACCAGTTGAAGGAGGTCAGGCAAAGGAAATCTGCGCTTGAGTTTGGAAACGATCAGGACTTTTCCCCGCGTGTTCGTTCCTTTTCCTCGCGCAGAGCCTTGAGCTCCTTTAGGACAGCATTCTCCATGCGCAGGTACTCAAGTTCAGCCATCAGCTGATCTCGAGACTTCTGATCATCATTGGTATCGGTGGGTTTGGCAGGCTTGATCTTCTTCGACACGTCGATTGGCTTTCTTGGCTTGATGGCAGTAGAGGGTGCAGGACTGCCACTGTAGTACTGCCGCTGCCAAATGCCTATCTGAGAGGACTGCCCAAGACCAAAGTGGGCAGCGGTCTGGCGCAGCGAAAGCCGATGCTCGTGCATATAGCTAAGCACCTGCTGTTTGAAATCACTGGTATAGCGCCGCCCATGCGAGCCTGGACCAATGCCATTATTGGCCTGATAACTGGCCACCCAGCGTCGAAGCAGGCTGAAATCGATACCTAAGTGTTGAGCCACCTTTCGGAAACCGTTGCTGCCATCCAGGTAGGCTGTGATCGCTGTGAGCTTGAATTGCTCGGTGTACTTACCCATAGATCCCCCAAGGGTTGGATTGGTGTCCAACTTCTTGGGGGCAGTCCATTTTGCGGGCACATCAGGCTTGAGTGGTTCGCAGCAGATGCGCCTCGATATCCTTGCGCCGCTCGCCCAGCGATAGCCGTAGCCCCGGATGGCGCAGGCACTGACGCAGCCGCTCGGGCTCCATGTAGCCGTAGCGGTCATTGAGGTTTTCCAGGGCCTTGTCCCACCAGGCGGACGCGCAGGCGCGGTCGAACTCATTGGGGTAGGGGTAGCAGCCATAGAGCAATTCGCGGGCGAACTGGCGCTCGTGGCTGGGCAGGGTCAGGCTCAGCGCTTTGTAACCCAGACGGTGCAGGGTGGGTGGTCGCGGCAGTTGGTCGTTGACCCGCGCAACGTCGGCCAGGGCCGCAGGGCTGAGTGGGTCGTGGTCGTGCTTGCGCAGCCAGGCCTGGATCTTGGCGCGGAACTGCGCCTTCCGGCTCCAGTAGTGATGGATGACATCGGTACACTCGGCCAGCTCCAGGTTGCGGTAGGCCGCCACTGCCAGGCAGAACTCCTCAAGGGTATAGGCCTCGCGAGCCAAGGGGTAGAATTCGTCCATCATGGCGATGGAGCGGTCCAGGGTGCCGCAGTCCTCGGCAGTGAGGCCGATAACGCCGGAATTGACGAGCGGCATCTGGCAGTCGGCCAGTCCCCGGGACTCGAGAAGGGTCAGCAGGTTTTTGTACAACAGGCACTTCTGGTCAGCGCCGTAGCGTGTGCCGATGGCGTTGCACAGCAGGCGGTTGGGCGCCACACGGGCGAACAGGTGCAACGGTGAAGTGCGGAAGAAGGTGTCTGTATCGATCAGTACTGCCAGCGGGTGTTGCTGCAGTACCTGGCGCAACAGCACATGCTTGCTGCGAAAGTGATAACCGTGCGGGGCATTCCATGCCTGGCGCGTGGCCTCGTCCAGCAAGTGGACGGTGACGGGCAGCTTGGCGTAGGGCTGCGCATTGTCGGTGTAAACCTGGATGTCCATGGCCTCGCCGGCTGCGCTGCCCAACTGGGCGAGGGCGCTGACGATGCTGAAGCAGGCTTCCTGATGGTAGGTTGCCGAGCCAAAAGCCAGGTAAACAAGCTGTGGGCGCGAAGGTTGGGGGTGCTGCATGGCAGGCGAGACCTGTTTAACCCGAAATTGAATAAGGCTTTAGTCTATGACCAAAGCCTTAATCATTTCTTAAGCAGACTTTGCCAAAAGATTTCAGCGCGGCAGTTTCAGGTTGTTCCAGATCGCCAGGCTCGGTTCAGCCTGGTTCAAGGTATAGAAGTGCAGGCCCGGCGCGCCGCCTTGCAACAGCTGTTCGCACATGCGGGTAATCACTTCTTCGCCGAACGCCTGGATGCTGGCGGTGTCGTCGGCATAGGCTTCCAGCTGCTTGCGGATCCAGCGCGGGATCTCGGCACCACAGGCATCGGAGAAGCGGGCCAGCTTGCTGTAGTTGGTGATCGGCATGATGCCCGGCACCACCGGAATGTCCACGCCCAGCTTCTGTGCACGCTCGACGAAGTAGAAGTAGCTGTCGGCGTTGAAGAAGTACTGGGTGATGGCGCTGTCGGCACCGGCCTTGACCTTGTGCACAAAGTTGGCCAGGTCCGCCTCGAAGTTGCGCGCCTGCGGGTGCATTTCCGGGTAGGCAGCCACTTCCAGGTGGAAGTGATCAGCGGTTTCCTGGCGGATGAACTCGACCAGGTCACTGGCATAGCGCAGTTCACCACTGGCCATGCCCATGCCCGACGGCAGGTCGCCGCGCAGGGCGACGATGCGTTTGATGCCGGCGGCCTTGTACTCGGCCAACAGGGCGCGCAATTCGGCCTTGGTGTCGCCCACGCACGACAGGTGCGGCGCGGCAGGTATCTTCACTTCGCTTTCCAGCTGCAGCACGGTATTGAGCGTGCGGTCGCGGGTCGAGCCACCGGCACCGTAGGTGCAGGAGAAGAAGTCCGGGTTATAGGTGGCCAGCTGGCGGGCGACGCCCATCAGCTTTTCGTGACCGGCGTCGGTCTTGGTCGGGAAGAACTCGAAACTGTAGCGGCGTTCTTGTGACATCAGGCGTTCCTCTGGCAACAAGCGTCTAGCGGCAAGCTGCAAGTAAAAGCCAGATCGGTGATGGCCGGTCTGGCTTGGGCGTCGTTCAAGATCTGTGTTTCTGGAGCTGCAAGTGGCAACGGCACGGTATGCCTTTACCTGCCACTTGCAGCTTCAAGCTTGCCGCTTAGTAGCGGTAGGCGTGCGGCTTGAACGGGCCTTCGACGGTCACGCCGATGTAGTCGGCTTGCTGCTTGGTCAGCTGGGTGACCACGCCGCCGAAGCCGCGGACCATTTCCAGGGCCACTTCTTCGTCGAGTTTCTTCGGCAGTACTTCAACGGTCAGGCGCTCGGCTTTCTTTTCGGCCGACAGGTCAGCGAACTTCTGCTCGAACAGGAAGATCTGTGCCAGAACCTGGTTGGCGAACGAGCCGTCCATGATGCGGCTTGGGTGGCCAGTGGCGTTGCCCAGGTTGACCAGGCGGCCTTCGGCCAGCAGGATCAGGTAGTCGTCGTTCTGCGGGTCGAAGCTGCCAGCGCCGGTACGGTGGATCTTGTGAACCTGCGGCTTGACCTCTTCCCAGGCCCAGTTCTTGCGCATGAAGGCGGTGTCGATCTCGTTGTCGAAGTGGCCGATGTTGCAGACTACGGCACGCTTTTTCAGGGCCTTGAGCATGTTGGCGTCGCAGACGTTGACGTTACCGGTGGTGGTCACGATCAGGTCGATCTTGCCCAGCAGAGCCTTGTCGATGCTGGCTTCGGTGCCGTCGTTGATACCGTCGATGAACGGCGAGACCAGCTCGAAGCCGTCCATGCAGGCCTGCATGGCGCAGATTGGGTCAACTTCGGAGACCTTGACGATCATGCCTTCCTGACGCAGGGACTGGGCCGAGCCCTTGCCCACGTCACCGTAGCCGATCACCAGGGCCTGCTTGCCCGACAGCAGGTGGTCGGTACCACGCTTGATGGCATCGTTCAGGCTGTGACGGCAGCCGTACTTGTTGTCGTTCTTGCTCTTGGTGACCGAGTCGTTGACGTTGATCGCCGGGACTTTCAGCTCGCCCTTGGCCAGCATGTCCAGCAGGCGGTGTACGCCGGTGGTGGTCTCTTCGGTCACGCCGTGCACACGGTCCAGTACCTGCGGGTACTTCTTGTGCAGCAGTTCGGTCAGGTCACCACCGTCGTCGAGGATCATGTTGGCGTCCCATGGCTGGCCATCTTTCAGGATGGTCTGCTCCAGGCACCACTCGTACTCTTCTTCGGTTTCACCTTTCCAGGCGAACACCGGGATACCGGCGGCGGCGATCGAAGCGGCGGCCTGGTCTTGAGTCGAGAAGATGTTGCAGGACGACCAGCGCACTTCGGCACCCAGGGCAACCAGGGTTTCGATCAGCACGGCGGTCTGGATGGTCATGTGGATGCAGCCCAGGATCTTCGCACCCTTGAGCGGTTGCTCGGCCAGGTACTTGCGACGCAGGCCCATCAGCGCAGGCATTTCCGATTCGGCAATGATGGTTTCGCGACGGCCCCAGGCGGCCAGGGAGATGTCGGCGACTTTGTAATCGGTAAAACCAGCAGGCATGTTTGCAGCGCTCATGAGAGCCTCCATTCGTAATGTGCGAATGGGCGCCGTTGTGCGTTAAGCGCTCGCGGGAGCGAGCAACGCCCCATCCGAGCCTGACAGGCCTAGCCTGCTGCAGCGCCCCTCGGACAGGTGGCGGGCATGGCACCGCTGTGGGCAACCATGTAAAACGGCGCAGATTATAGCTGCCCCCGCCGGCTTGCCCAAGGTTTTCCGTCGATTAATCGCGACGATAGTCGATGTTCAATGGAGCGAAGGCAGCCGCTCTGCCATCATTGCTACACGTTAGCCAAGCAGGTCAGGAGTACAGATGAACTTTCACACCCGCAAGTGGGTTAAACCCGAAGACCTCAACCCCAATGGCACCCTGTTCGGTGGCAGCCTGTTGCGCTGGATCGATGAAGAGGCGGCGATCTACGCCATCGTCCAGCTGGGCAACCAGCGTGTGGTGACCAAGTACATGTCGGAAATCAACTTCGTCAGTGCTTCGCGTCAGGGTGACATCATCGAGCTGGGCATCACCGCTACCGCGTTCGGCCGCACCTCGATCACCCTCAAGTGCGAAGTGCGTAACAAGATCACCCGCAAGAGCATTCTGACTGTCGACAAGATGGTGTTCGTCAACCTGGGTGAGGATGGCTTGCCGGCAGCCCATGGGCGCACCGAGATCAAGTATGTGCAGGACCAGTTCCCGGATTCGGCAGTCGAATAGACTCTGGTTGCCTGTGCCGGCCTCTTCGCGGGTGAACCCGCTCCTCCAGGGGTACGCAAACCTGTAGGAGCGGGTTTACCCGCGAATGGGCCGCAAAGCGGCCCCGGCATTCTCAAGGCTGGGCGCTGACCTTGCGCACCACGCGCCCAATGCTCAACCCCTGCACCAGAATCGACGACAACACCACGATGTAGGTGATCGACAGCAGCAGGTCCCGTTCCTCGCCCAGCGGTAGCGACAGTGCAAGTGCCACCGACACGCCACCGCGCAGGCCACCCCAGGTCAGCACCCGCACCGTGCCTTTGGGCACCGGGCGCCAGCGCCGCAGCAGCACGATCGCCGGGGCCACCGTCAGCAGGCGCGACAGCAGCACTGCCAGCGCCAGCACGCCGCCGGCCGCCAGGTGCATCCAGTTGAACGGCAGCAGCAACAGCTCCAGGCCGATCAATGCGAACAGCAGCGCATTGAGCATGTCGTCGATCAGTTCCCAGAAACCGTCCATGTAACGGCGGGTCATGTCATTCATCGCCAGGTTGCGCCCCAGGTTGCCGATGATCAGGCCAGCCACCACCATGGCGATCGGTGCCGACACATGCAGTTCGTAGCACATCGCCGAACCACCGATGACCAACGCCAGGGTCAGCATGACTTCCACCTGGTACTGCTCGACACTCTTGATCATCCGGTAGGTGGCGTAGCCGATCAGGCCACCGAACACCACGCCGCCAATGGCCTCGCGGGCGAACAGGATCGCCGTGTCGGTCATGCTCGGTGTTTCACCCAGCTGGATGATGCCCAGCAACACGGTGAATACCACGACTGCCGTGCCGTCGTTGAACAGTGACTCGCCGACGATGGTGGTTTTAAGCGGTTTGGGCGCATTGGCAGTACGCAGCGCGCCAAGCACGGCAATCGGGTCGGTTGGTGAGATCAGTGCACCGAACAGCAGGCAGTAGATCAGGGGGACCTGCCAGCCGAACAGGGCAAACACCCAATGCGCGAGGTAGCCGATGACCACGGTGGCGATCAGCACGCCCAAGGTGGCCAGTAGGCCGATCGGCCAGCGGTAGCTGCGCAGGTCGCTGAGGTTGACGTGCAGGGCGCCGGCAAACAGCAGGAACGCCAGCATCCAGTGCATGAGCAGGTCGTTGAAGTCGATCTGGTTCATCAGCCCTTCGACGCGTTCTTCCAGGCCAGGGAAGCCGATAAGGCTCAGGCCCTGCAACATCAGGGAAAACAGCAGCGCCGTAACCATCACGCCGATGGCGGGGGGCAGGCCGATGAAACGGTAGTTCACATAGGTCAGAAGTGTGGTGAGGCAGATAAACGCGGCAACTAATTCAAGCATCCCGAATCCCGTAACAGTGGCTTCCAAGTCGTTACCCGAGTGACTCGGGCAGTTCTTTGATGACCTGGCACGGGGTTCGGGGCACAGGGTTTGACCGAATTAGTCCAAATCGTTCCCGTGACAGTCTGCACTGGTTACCCTGTGGGAGCGGGCGTGCCCGCGAACACCGGCAAAGCCGGTGCCATACACCGAGTTGCATTCTTCGCGGGCATGCCCGCTCCCACAAAGCCCCCCTGAACGCTATATATTCACAGCCATGAAAAGCCATAAGGACAAGAAGGCGTGTTGGCAACATCTCTGGTGCTGGTTGCCGCCCTGCTGCATGCAACCTGGAATACATTGATCAAATTCAGCGGCGAGCGCTTGCTGGTCATCGCCAGCATGGACACGGTAGCGCTGGCCTTCGCGGTGCTGGCGGTGCCCTTCGTGGATGTTCCGCCTGCTGAAATCTGGCCTTGGTTGGTTGCTTCGGCACTGGCTGAGCAGTTGTACCGTTATTTGCTGATCCAGGCCTACCGCGTGGGCGACCTGGGGCTGGTCTATCCTCTGATGCGCGGGCTGTCGCCGTTGGTGGTGCTGGGGCTGACCCTGGCCTTTGCCGGGGAATCGCTGAGCCAGCAGCAGATCATCGGTATCCTGTTGATCCCCTGTGGCATGGCCTGCCTGTTGTGGCAGGGCGGCGGCGGTGACCGGCTACCATGGTCGATGCTGCCGGTGGTTGCCTTGATTGGCCTGTGCATTGGTTGCTACACCTGGTTCGACGGCCAGGCCGTGCGCCTGTGGGGCAAACCGTGGGATTACCTGGTCTGGCTGACCCTGCTCAGCGCCTGGCAATTCCCGTTGTTGGCGAGCGTAGCGCGGCGGGCGCCATTCGTACTGTTCTGGCGAACCCAATGGCGCCTTGGGTTGGCGGTAGGGTTCTGCGTATTGTTCAGCTATGCCCTGGTGCTGTGGGCCATGCACCTGGGGTCTGTGGCCGAAGCGGCGGCACTGCGGGAATTGAGCGTGATCCTGGTGGTGCTGCTGGGTATGCGCTACCTCAAAGAACCTTTTGGCGGGCCGAGACTCCTAGCTTGCGGGCTGGTATTGGCCGGCATGCTGGTAATGAAGCTTTGACCTGAAGACTGAACAAGGAGTCCTGTCCATGACTGTTGCCCTGTGGTGCATCCTGATTGCCCTGCTGTTGAACCCGCTTTGTGCCTTGATCGCCAAGGCGAGCAGCGGCCGCTTCGGCCTCAAGGACAATCACGATCCGCGAGCCTTCCTCGATACCTTGTCGGGCCTGCCACGGCGTGCCCATGCTGCGCAGCAGAATGGCTACGAAGCGTTTCCGGCATTTGCTGCGGCGGTGCTTGTGGCGGATATCGTCGGCAATGCCGAGCAGGTGACCCAGGATGTACTGGGGGTGATGTATATCACCAGCCGCTTGCTTTACATCATCTGCTACCTGGCCGACTGGGCTGCCTTGCGGTCGCTGGTGTGGCTTGCCGGTTTGGCACTGATCGTGTCGTTCTTCGTGGTTTCCATCTGAAACCGAGTGGCCTTCTTCGCGGGCAGCTCCCGCGAAGAAGGCAGCAACGGTCAAGGTACCTTGGGCACCTCAGGCAGTGGCTGGCCCTTGGGCCACAGCATCCAGATCTGCCCTTGCTGCTTCATGTTCCCGGCCAGTTCGCCGGCTTCCGGCCCAGTGCCCCAGAACAGGTCGGCACGCACTTCGCCGGTAATCGCTCCGCCGGTGTCTTGCGCGCCAACCGGTCGTACCACCGGCGAGCCGTCCGGGCGTGTGGTAGACAGCCACAACAAGCTGCCCAGGGGAATCACCTTGCGGTCGATGGCCACGCTGTAGCCGGCGGTAAGCGGTACGTTCAGCGAGCCGCGCGGGCCTTCGTTGCTGTCCGGGCGGGTGCTGAAGAATACGTAGCTGGGGTTGCTGGCCAGCAGCTCTGGTACGCGCTGCGGGTTGGCCTGGGCCCAGGCATGAATGGCGCCCATGCTCACGTCTTCTTTTTTCAGCTGACCCTGCTCCACCAGCCAGCGGCCGATCGGCCGATAGGGGTGGCCGTTCTGGTCGGCGTAGCCCAGGCGCAGTTGACGGCCGTCTTCCAGTTGCACCCGGCCAGAACCCTGGATCTGCAGGAACTGCAGGTCCATCGGGTCGGTCAGCCAGGCCAGCACCGGTGCCTGGACGCCGTTACGGTTGATGACCTCGGCCGTGTCATAGGGCTTGAGCACCCGACCCTCCAGACGGCCGCGCAGGCGTTTGCCCTTCAGTTCGGGGTACACGCTGGCCAGGTCGACCACGATCATGTCATCAGGGATGCCGTAGACCGCCACATGGTTGGTTGCCGATTGGCTCAGGCTGCCAGGGTAGACCGGCTCGTAGTAGCCGGTAATCAGGCCGTTGGCATTGTTCTCTGCAGAGCGCAGGCCGTACACCTGCAGGTTCTGTTCAAGGAAGGTACGCACTTGGGCGGCGCTGGCTGTGGCGCTGCCGGCCGCTTCGCAGGTGGCGGCCCACACCGGGTCGCGCTTGAGTTTTTCGCAGCCGTTGCGCCATGCATAAAAGCCGGCCAGCAGGTCTTCATCGCTGACCGCCGGCAAGTCTTTCCAAGTGGTCGGGGCATAGGTGGCGACAGCGTGGGGCTCGGGCTTGGCGCTCTCGCCGCCGTTGCAGCCGGCCAGCAAAGCCAGCACCGGCAGTGTCCAGGCCAGGTGGCGCAGGGCAGATTTCATGTGTGCATTCCTGTCATGAGCGAACATGAAGGTTCGCCCCTGTCTTTTATGTGGCTATTGGTGTTTGGCCCAGTGGCAGCGATACTGGCCGCCCATTTGCGTAGGCCGAAGTGAGCGTGATGTTGAAGCGATTGACCGTTGTTCTGCTGGCTGCACTTGCCCTGGTAGGGGCTTTGACGGGGTGTGACCGGGTTGACCCGAACTCGCCGCTGGGTAAACGCAAGGTGATCTTCAAGGACATGCTCAAGACCAGCGAAGACCTGGGGGGCATGCTGCGTGGCCGGTTGCCGTTCGACGGGGTAAAGTTTGCCGACGGTGCGCTGAAGCTGGACAGCCTGTCGCATCAGCCGTGGCAGCATTTCCCACAGGCGCGCGATGGTGGTGACAGCGCCGCCCGCGCCGACGTGTGGGAGCGCCAGGCGCGGTTTCATGACCTGGCTCGGCAGCTTGAAGGCGTCACCGGCGAACTGGTTGATGCCACCCGCAATCAGCCACTGGATGCTGCGCAACTGAAGGCACCGATGGACAAGGTCGAGGCTGCGTGCAAGGCCTGTCATAGCGAATTTCGTAATCATTGAATGGCTGTGCTTGCGCAAACCTTCGGGGCTTGTACAAATTCCTGTGGGAGCGGCCTTGTGTCGCGATAGGGCCGCTCAGCGGCCCCGGGATTTCAGCAAAAATGCATGCATAGCTGGAGCCGTCGCGCGGCCCTATCGCGACACAAGGCCGCTCCCACAAAGACCAGGCTTGCCGGCCAGATGCCTTAGCGGTCGAGATCGTCGACCGCTTCCTGCAGCTCTTTACGCGACTCGGCCAGCTTGTCCTTGCGCTTGTTGATCTTCTCGGCGTCGCCTTTCTTCTCTGCCTTCTTCAAGTCCTTTTCCCGCTGCGCCACTTCGTGACGCGCATCGAGCACCTTCTGCTCACGTTCCTTGCGCAGGCTGGCGTCGGTGCAGTTGTCCACACCGCGCAGGGCTTCCTCCAGCCCTGCAACCTGGTCGCTGTTACCGTGGTCACGGGCAATTTTCAGCTGGTTTTCGATGGCGCTGCGCTTGGCGGCACAACCGGTCAGGCCGGCATCCGGCTGGGCAGCCTGAGTAGTACCCGCGGCCAGGCCCAGTGTTGCGAGCAGGAAAAGAGTCGAAATACGTTTCATGAAAAGCCTCCCTAACGGGGCGGGGCAGCAAAAGTTGGGGGAAATCCTGCCTTGGTTTTGCCCATTTAGAAACCCTTGATGAGGTTTTCTGCCGGAGTCTCGGGTTTTTCCTACGCACTATTTGGTAAAAAATCATTGCTCAATGCGCTGGGGTGGGGTCCGGAAACCTTCTATGCCGGCTTCGGCCAACTGTGCGGCAATGGCTTGCACCTCGGAGGCTGCGAAAAATTCCACAAGTTGGCGCGAGCGTTTTGCGCCGATGCCGGGCACGGTTTGCCATTGCCCGGCGCTGCGTGAAGCCAGCGCCTGCCAGTCGCCAGCCAGTGGCAAATGCTTGCCAATGGGCACGCCAAGGGCGCGCAGCCATTGATCGAAGGGGCGTGAGCGGGCTTCGTCGAAACTGCCCAGCAGGTGTGCCGCGGTGAGTCTGCTGATGCCGGGGGCCTGCTGCAGGCGCTCGGCATCGAGCTGCAGCCAATCGGTCATGGACGTTACCAAGCCAGCTTCGACCAGCCGACGCCATGTGCCGGGCCCGGTGCGGGGCAAGGCCAGGCCCTGTTTACCGCCAAGCCAGGTGAGGCGGGCAATGAACTGCTCATCACAGCCCTCGCTGGCTTGCCAGCAGCTGTGGGCATGATAGCGGTCGGGCGCAGGCGCGGCGACCGCCTGGCGTTCGACCGTGCGATGCACCACTTGCTCCAGGCGTGGAATGGTCAGCCCGGCCAGGCTGATGGCCACCTGGTCGCCGGGGCGGATGTCGAGGGTGTGCCAGCGCGCCAGCGAACCCAGGCTTACCTGGGTAATCCGTCGGTCGTCCAGGGTTACCGGCAGCAAGTGCAACACGGGCGTGACCCTGCCGGTGCGGCCAACCCGAAAGCGCACGTCGCGTACTTCGGCCAAGGCTTGTGCATAGGGATACTTCCAGGCCGCGATCCAGTAGGGCGCCTTGGCCTGCCAGCGCTCGGCAGGTGGTCGGCTGCCCTGGCGCAGGATTACACCGTCGGTGGCGAAGGGCAGAGCAGAGCGATACCAGTGCTCGCGCCAGTGTGCTGCATCCTCCAGCGTGTCGATGGCGATGCTGTAAAGCTGGCTGTCCGGAAACCCCAGCCGTGCCAGCTGGGCGAGGCGTTCGGCCTGTTGCTCGGGGCCGTGCGGCCAGCCCCACACGAACAGGCCGATAGCGTTGCCTTGTGCGCCGGTCAGTTGCTTGCGTGCGAGCAGCCCTGCCACGGTACCCCGGGCGTTGGCGCTGCCTGCCTTGGCTTGCACATGTTCGTCCAGGCGCAGATACAGCTCACCTTGCAAGTGCAGGTCCACCGCCTCGGGCAACTGCCGGGTGACAGCGCCGAGCTGTGGGATGTGTCGGCTCCAGTCATGGCCGTGTACACCGTCCCCCCGGCTGGTCAGCTGCACCAATCGGCCCTGTTGGTAGGTGAGGGAAACGGCTACGCCGTCGACCTTGGGCTGTACCCACACGCCGCTCTTGCCGGCCATCCATCGCGCCACGGCCTGGCGGTCTGCCAGCTTGTCAACGCCGGTATGCGGCACGGGGTGGGGGACCGGGCCGCGAGCGCTGGCCAGGGGGGAGGGGCTGGTGCCAACCGCGAAGCACTGCTGCAGGTGGTTCAGGCGCTCGCGGCTTTGGTCGTACAGTTCATCGGCGACCAGGGCAACACCCTGGCGATGGTAGTGCTCGTCCCATCGGGCAAGCGTGGCGCGCAGTTGCGCAACTTCGGCCTTGGCCTGTTGCGGGGTCCAGTCGGGGCATGAGGTGGCCCAGGCCTGGGGGGCGTTTAGCAACAGCATCAGAGTTAGTAACAGCATCAGCGGCATGGCCAGCATCCTTGCTTGGCGGGGTGAGTCCTCAGCGTAGTCAGGTAGTGCGGTGGGTGAAGTGCGAGGTTGTCAGGTGATATGTCCGAGGGGCTGTCTTGAGGATTGAGGTGGCGCTCGATCTCACAGGCGCTGGGACTGCTGTGGCGAACTCCTGGCAGCCACCCAATTTTCAAAACATACGCCCATTTTTTATTTGGGCGTGACTGAGTGATACAGGTGAAGTGGTGGAAGTTGTTTTCGACGACCACGTCAATGCGTGAGAAAGGCCAGCGTCTGCCGCTTTATAAAACCCACTCATTCAATGCGATAGTGGGCTTGGTCATCGTGGTTTTCTCCGTTAAGTTTAAGGCCGCAAACTCAATATTAGCCAAGGACCACGATGACCATCGTCTTTCGTCCGCAGGGTACATTTGGCTGGTTCTGTTACGCCACATTCTAGGGCGCGATCTGCAAAACTTTAACTATCAAATATATAGCGCGTACAGATGGTTATCGATATCCGTAATGCGTAACACGACTTCATCTACCGAGCCGGTTTTAAGAGCATTGTATGCCTCCATTGCCACGTACCGCATCGCTGGCGCCGTCACGGTGAATTCATGTGCTGTGCCATCTTTGTCGGTTGCGAAAAGGAACAGAAGATCTTGATGGCCCTCCCGGGAGGAGTCGTAAGCTAAAAGGTTAATTTCGACAGCATGTACCAGCCATTCATTAGGCAAAATCAGCTCGTGTTTGTTCATGGCAACCTCCAGAAGTAGAAGAACTGCAGAAGCTTTTTTACTCTACGCACCGAAAAAATTCACCACAACTAGCATTTTTATCAGGTGCCGCTACGCACACTTATAAGGCTCGTCTCGCCAACACGTCTCCCTGATCTTTGATACTTGCATGTGCCTGTCGCTTGTCGTATTTCTCGCTCAGCGTTGAAAAGCAGCGCTCGACCCCATTCAGGATTTAATCCAGCATTTGGGGTCAGATTGCTGCGCGCTGTCTAGTCCTGAAATAGGTTTACACCTGTTCAGGTAGGCCACAGGCCTCAAAACGCCCGATGCACCGCATCGGGCGTTTTGTTTTTCAGGGCCATATGAGGCCGTTCTGTATTGTAAATCTGCACTGCCTCGTCAACCATCTGCCTCGCTTGTTCCAGATCTTCAGGGCTACTCAACAGCAGCTCCATCTTGAGGATTCCGTTGATTCGCTCGGCCAGCGCGTTCTGGTAGCAGTCATACCCATCAGTCATGGAGCACTGAACGCCGTGCCGTTGATGTAGTGACTGGTATAGCGCCGAGCAATATTGGATTCCTCGATCCGAATGGTGGACTAATGGCTGGCGACGACGGCGCTTTCGTAATGCCTGCTTGAAGGCTTGCGCCACTGACTCGGCATGCAGGCTTTCATGGACGTGGTGGCCAACAATCTTCCTGGAGTACGCATCCGTTACCAGGCTCAGGTACAGCGGGCCCTTGCGTGCGGGCAGGTAAGTAATGTCGGCAACCCAGACGTGCTCCGGCCTTGTCGGAACGATCTGACTTGGGCCGGGTTTGAGTAAATTGGGATGGCGGTAGAAGCGATGAAAGCTTTGTGTTGTCTTGTGATAGGCCCGCTTAGGCAGCACTAGCAAACGGCGCTCTCCCAAGACCTGGAACAGCCTATCTCGGCCGACCTGGAATCGTCTGTCAGGTTGGCAATGCAGCAGATAGTGCAGCTTGCGTGTGCCCAGACGAGGCTGGCGTATCCGGATCTGCTGTACAAACTCAACCACCCGGTCTGCCTGGCGTTCTTTGCCATCAGCAACTCGATTGCGTTTGTAGTAAGCCTGTCGACTGATGCCTAGAAACTGACAAGCCCTGGCAATGCTCAGTCCTGCGACTTGACCTTGCGTGAGGACTTGCCGGATCGCTTTTTTACGACCGAGACACCATAGTCATTTTTCAGAACATCAACGACCGTCTCAAAGAATTGGGCCTTCTGGCTCATCAGCTCAAGCTGCTGCTCAAGCTCTTTGATCCGCTGCTCTGGAGTGAGCGTTTTGGGGTCAGACATCGCGCAGCTCCTCTCGTCGCGGATCGAGGCCCCCTGGCTCCAATCCTGCCGACCGTGCTTACGCAACCATACCAGAACCGTCGAGCGACCCTGGATGCCATACCGCATCTGGGCCTGCTTGTAGGTCAGTTCGCCTTTTTCTATCTGATCAACCACCGCCAATTTAAAAGACAGTGAGTAATCACGCTGTGTGCGCTTTACACCTTGCTCCATCAGACTCTCCGGAAATTCGGGATGGGAGGTGTAAACCTTATTCAGGACGGGACACGCAATATAAAAAAGCCCCTGCCGATCGCTCGGCAGGGGCTTTCGTCTGGCGCTGTAGGAGGCTTACAGGCCGGCAGCGTCACGCAGCGACTGGGCGCGGTCGGTGCGCTCCCAGGTGAAGGTGGTGAAGGTGTCGTCGCCGACAGTCTTCTGCTGCGGTGTGCGGCCGAAGTGGCCGTAGGCAGCGGTTTCCTGATACATCGGGTGCAGCAGGTCGAGCATGGTGGTGATGGCGTATGGACGCAGGTCGAAGCACTCACGCACCAGCTGGATGATCTTGTCGTCGGAGACCTTGCCGGTGCCGAAGGTGTTGATCGAGATGGAGGTCGGCTGGGCCACGCCGATGGCGTACGACACCTGGATCTCGCAACGCTCGGCCAGGCCGGCGGCGACGATGTTCTTGGCCACGTAGCGGCCGGCGTAGGCGGCGGAGCGGTCGACCTTGGACGGGTCCTTGCCGGAGAACGCACCACCACCGTGGCGGGCCATGCCGCCGTAGGAGTCGACGATGATCTTGCGGCCGGTCAGGCCACAGTCACCCACCGGGCCACCGATGATGAAGTTGCCGGTCGGGTTGATGTGGTACTGGGTGCCCTTGTGCAGCAGTTCGGCCGGCAGGGTGTGCTTGACGATCAGCTCCATCACGGCTTCTTGCAGGTCTTTCTGCGAAACCTCCGGGTTGTGCTGGGTCGACAGCACCACGGCGTCGATACCGACCACTTTGCCGTTCTCGTAGCGGCAGGTGACCTGCGACTTGGCGTCCGGGCGCAGCCATGGCAGCAGGCCGGACTTGCGCGCCTCGGCCTGGCGTTCTACCAGACGGTGCGAGAAGCAGATCGGTGCAGGCATCAGGACTTCGGTTTCGTTGCTGGCGTAGCCGAACATCAGGCCCTGGTCACCGGCGCCCTGGTCTTCCGGCTTGGAGCGGTCCACGCCCTGGGCGATGTCTACCGACTGTTTGCCGATGATGTTCATCACGGCGCAGGTGGCGCCGTCGAAGCCGACGTCGGAGCTGTTGTAGCCGATGTCGATGATGACTTTGCGCACCAGGTCTTCCAGGTCGACCCAGGCCGACGTGGTGACTTCGCCGGCGATGATGGCGACACCGGTCTTGACCAGGGTTTCGCAGGCTACGCGGGCGTATTTGTCCTGGGCGATGATGGCATCAAGGACAGCGTCCGAAATCTGGTCGGCGATCTTGTCCGGATGCCCTTCGGACACGGACTCGGAGGTGAAAAGGGAGTATTCGCTCATCTCGAAGGTTCCTGAAATTTACCGATGGTGTATGTCGCCAGCCGTCCGCTGAAAATGGCGGACCTGGATCTGGAAACCGTTACGCAAGCCCACGTACAGGCTGTCCGCATGGGCCAGCCCGGCAGCGTTGGCCCAGCGCGCCAGGTCGTCCTGTTCGAAGCCCAGCCAGAGGTCGCCGCAGGCTTCGCGCGCCCACCCCTGGTCATGGCTGCACAGTTCGGTGACCAGCAGGCTGCCGCCTGCCTTCACCCGTTTGGCCAGCTGGCGCAAGGCCAAGGCCGGGTCGCTGAAATGGTGCAGCACCATGTTCAGCACAACGCAGTCGGCGGCCAGATCCGTTGCACCCAGTGCATCGGCCAACTGCAGGTTCACGTTGTCGAGCCCTTCGCGCTGGCACACCTGGCGCGCAAGCTCGAGCATGGTAGGGCTGTTGTCCAGGGCGGTGACCTGGGCGAAGCGCCGGGCCAGGTCGGGCAGGAAGCCACCGTCGCCGGGCCCGACTTCCAGCGCGCTGGCGGCCGGGTCGAAATGCAGTTTGTCGAGTAGCGCCAGCAGGCTGTCGCGGTACTGCGGAAGGCCGGCGATCAGGTCCTGCTGGGCACGGAACTTCTCTTCCACGCGCAGGAAGAAGTCCTGACTGGTGGCCGCCCGGCGCTGCTGTACATGGGCTATGCGCGCCTGCACATCGGGCGGCAGGGCCAGGTCGTCGACTTCTTCGAGTAGCGCCGCGTGCAGCCGCCCCCCCAGGCGCAGGCCATCGGGCAGGGCACGGCGGTAGAAGATGGCGTTGCCTTCGCGGCGGGTTGCCACGAGGTCGGCCTGAGCCAGCACCTTGAGATGATGGCTCATGCCCGACTGGCCGATGTCGAAGATCTGCGCCAGCTCCAGCACGCCGAACGAGTCGTTGGCCAGTGCGCGCAATACGTTCAGGCGCAACGCATCGCCACTGGCTTTGCACAGGGCGGCCAATGTTTCGCGTTGCTCGGGGATCGATTGCGCACGGAGGTTCATGGGGCGGCAGTCTAGACAGGCATCGATGCCCTAGCAAGGCCAATATCAAAAAGTTTTGATATTGGCGATGAGCTGTAAGCCGAAAGCCTCAGTGACACGCTTTGGGGCGCCCCGAGTCGCGCTCTGCTTCTTCAGTTGCGGCTTAAAGCTGGCGCTTGGCGCTTAAATGTTTGCCCCAAGCGCCCCCAGTGGGCGAAAATGGCCGCCTTTTTCGTGACACCACCTATTCAAGCCCCCTAGGAGATCAGCGATGCCCAGCCGTCGTGAACGTGCCAACGCCATTCGTGCCCTCAGCATGGATGCCGTGCAAAAGGCCAACAGCGGCCACCCAGGTGCCCCCATGGGCATGGCGGATATCGCCGAAGTGCTTTGGCGCGACTACCTGAAGCACAACCCGAGCAACCCGAGCTTCGCCGACCGTGACCGCTTCGTGCTGTCCAACGGCCACGGTTCGATGCTGATCTACTCGCTGCTGCACCTGACCGGCTACGACGTCACCATCGATGACATCAAAGGCTTCCGCCAACTGCACAGCCGCACCCCGGGCCACCCGGAGTACGGCTACACCCCAGGCGTTGAAACCACCACCGGCCCGCTCGGCCAGGGTATCGCCAACGCCGTGGGCTTCGCCCTGGCCGAAAAAGTACTGGCTGCCCAGTTCAACCGTGACGGCCACACCATCGTCGACCACAACACCTATGTGTTCCTCGGCGACGGCTGCATGATGGAAGGCATCTCCCATGAAGTCGCCTCGCTGGCCGGCACCCTGGGCCTGAACAAGCTGATCGCCTTCTATGACGACAACGGCATCTCCATCGACGGCGAAGTGCACGGCTGGTTCACCGACAACACCCCGGCGCGCTTCGAAGCCTACAACTGGCAGGTGATCCGCAACGTCGACGGCCACGATGCCGAAGAAATCAAGATGGCCATCGAGACCGCCCGCAAGAGCGATCGCCCGACCCTGATCTGCTGCAAGACCACCATCGGTTTCGGTTCGCCGAACAAGCAGGGCAAGGAAGACTGCCACGGCGCCCCGCTGGGCAACGACGAAATCGCCCTGACCCGCCAGGCCCTGAACTGGAACCACGGCCCGTTCGAAATCCCGGCCGACATCTACGCCGAGTGGGATGCCAAGGCCGCCGGTGCCAAGGTTGAAGCCGAGTGGAACCAGCGCTTCGACGCCTACGCCAAGGCCTACCCGGAGCTGGCTGCCGAGTTCAAGCGCCGTGCCAGCGGCGAGCTGCCGGCCGACTTCAGCGAAAAGGCCCAGGCCTACATCAACGAAGTGGCTGCCAAAGGCGAAACCATCGCCAGCCGCAAGGCCAGCCAGAACGCCCTGAACGCCTTCGGCCCGCTGCTGCCCGAGTTCCTCGGCGGTTCGGCTGACCTGGCCGGCTCCAACCTGACCCTGTGGAAAGGTTGCAAGGGCGTCGAAGCCAATGACGCCAGCGGCAACTACGTGTTCTACGGCGTGCGCGAGTTCGGCATGACCGCCATCATGAACGGCGTTGCCCTGCACGGTGGCCTGGTGCCTTACGGCGCGACCTTCCTGATGTTCATGGAATACGCCCGCAACGCCGTGCGCATGTCGGCCCTGATGAAGCAGCGCGTGATCCACGTGTACACCCACGACTCCATCGGTCTGGGCGAAGACGGCCCGACGCACCAGCCGATCGAGCAGCTGACCAGCCTGCGCAGCACCCCGAACCTGGACACCTGGCGCCCGGCCGACGCGGTGGAATCCGCCGTGTCCTGGAAAAACGCCCTGGAGCGCAAGGACGGCCCATCGGCGCTGATCTTCTCGCGCCAGAACCTGCAGCACCAGGACCGCAATGCCCAGCAGATCGCCGACATCAGCCGCGGTGGCTATGTGCTCAAGGACTGCGCCGGCGAGCCTGAACTGATTCTGATCGCCACCGGTTCCGAAGTGGGCCTGGCTGTTCAGGCCTTCGACAAGCTGACCGAGCAAGGCCGCAAGGTGCGCGTGGTTTCCATGCCGTGCACCAGCGTGTTCGATGCCCAGGACGCTGCCTACAAGCAGTCCGTGCTGCCGCTGGAAGTCGGTGCGCGCATCGCCATCGAAGCTGCCCACGCTGACTTCTGGTACAAGTACGTCGGCCTGGAAGGTCGTATCATCGGCATGACCACCTACGGTGAGTCGGCGCCGGCTTCGGCATTGTTCGAAGCGTTCGGCTTCACCCTGGAGAACATCCTCGGTACTGCCGAAGAGCTGCTGGAAGACTGATGTAACAAATGGAGGGCAGTGACGCCCTCCAGGTCGTGCAAGGGGAGGGCTTTGCCCTCCATCGCGACGCAAGGCCGCTCCCACAGAAACGGTGCTGTCCTCCGGATGGCGCGGTCCCTGTGGGAGCGGCCTTGCGTCGCGATGGGCCGCAACGCGGCCCCAAAGCCATCATGCGTTAGCGAGCCAACCAATGCCCCACCCGCGTCCCTACAAAGTTGCACTCAACGGTTATGGCCGTATCGGCCGCTGTGTCCTGCGCGCGCTGTTCGAGCGGGGGGCAAAGGCCGGTTTCGAGATCGTCGCGCTGAACGATCTGGCCGATCAGGCCAGCCTGGAATACCTGACACGCTTCGACTCCACCCACGGGCGTTTTCCCGGCGAGGTCAAGGTCGACGGCGACTGTCTGCACATCAATGGCGATTGCGTGAAGGTAATGCGTAGTGCCACCCCCGAAGGCATCGACTGGGCTGCGCTGGGCATCGACCTGGTGCTGGAGTGCTCCGGTGCCTATAACACCCGTGCCGATGGCCAGCGTTTCCTCGACGCCGGTGCGCCAAGGGTGCTGTTCTCGCAGCCCATGGCCAGCGAGGCCGACGTTGACGCCACGGTGGTCTACGGCATCAACCAGGCCTGCCTTACCGGCAGCGAGCGCCTGGTGTCCAACGCCTCGTGCACCACCAACTGCGGCGTGCCGCTGCTGCGTGTGCTGGACCAGGCGTTCGGCATCGAATATGTGCAGATCACCACCATCCACTCGGCGATGAACGACCAGCCGGTGATCGATGCCTATCACCACGAAGACCTGCGCCGCACGCGTTCGGCCTTCCAGTCGGTGATTCCTGTGTCCACTGGCCTGGCGCGTGGCATCGAGCGCCTGCTTCCGGAACTTGCCGGGCGAATCCAGGCCAAAGCGGTACGTGTACCGACCGTCAACGTCTCGTGCCTGGACATCACCCTGCAGACTGCCCGCGACACCAGTGCGGCCGAAGTCAACCGAGTGCTGCGCGAGGCTGCGCTGGAAGGTCCGCTTAAAGGCTTGCTGGCTTACACCGAGCTGCCGCACGCCAGCTGTGATTTCAACCATGACCCACATTCGGCGATCGTCGATGCCAGCCAGACGCGTGTTTCCGGGCCCCGCCTGGTAAACCTGCTGGCCTGGTTCGACAACGAATGGGGTTTTGCCAACCGTATGCTCGACGTTGCCGAACACTTTCTGCACGTCGTTCACCCAACCCGCAACAAACAGCCCTGAAGGACTGCATTCATGACCGTGTTGAAGATGACCGACCTCGACCTGCAAGGTAAACGCGTACTGATCCGCGAAGACCTCAACGTGCCTGTGAAGGACGGTGTGGTAGCCAGCGATGCGCGTATCCTGGCAGCGCTGCCGACCATCAAGCTGGCCCTGGAGAAGGGCGCAGCGGTAATGGTCTGCTCGCACCTGGGCCGCCCGACCGAAGGCGAATTCTCTGCCGAGAACAGCCTCAAGCCGGTCGCCGATTACCTGAGCAAGGCCCTGGGCCGTGACGTGCCGCTGGTTGCCGACTATCTGGACGGTGTCGCGGTACAGGCCGGTGAACTGGTGCTGTTCGAGAACGTGCGCTTCAACAAGGGCGAGAAAAAGAACGCCGACGAGCTGGCGCAGAAGTACGCTGCCCTGTGTGACGTGTTCGTCATGGACGCCTTCGGCACCGCCCACCGCGCCGAGGGTTCCACTCACGGTGTAGCCAAGTTTGCCAAAGTCGCTGCTGCAGGCCCGCTGCTGGCTGCCGAACTGGACGCCCTGGGCAAGGCCCTGAAGGCCCCCGCCAAACCAATGGCGGCCATCGTTGCCGGCTCCAAGGTTTCCACCAAACTGGACGTGCTGAACAGCCTGAGCAGTGTTTGCGACCAGCTGATCGTCGGTGGCGGTATTGCCAACACCTTCCTGGCCGCTGCTGGCCACCCGGTGGGCAAGTCGCTGTACGAGCCTGACCTGGTCGACACCGCCAAGGCCATTGCCGCCAAGGTCAGCGTGCCGCTGCCAGTTGATGTGGTGGTTGCCAAGGAGTTTGCCGAGACCGCCGAAGCCACCGTCAAGGCCATCGCCGACGTTGCTGCCGACGACATGATCCTGGACATCGGCCCGCAAACCGCGGCCAATTTCGCCGAGCTGCTGAAATCGTCGAAAACCATTCTGTGGAACGGCCCGGTGGGCGTGTTCGAATTCGATCAGTTCGGCAACGGCACCAAGGTACTGGCCAAGGCCATCGCCGACAGCGCCGCATTCTCCATCGCCGGTGGCGGTGACACCCTGGCAGCCATCGACAAATATGGCGTCAGCAAGGAAATCTCCTACATTTCTACCGGTGGTGGCGCCTTCCTCGAGTTCGTCGAGGGCAAGGTCCTGCCAGCTGTGGCAATCCTGGAAGAGCGGGCCAAGGCCTGATGACGTCGGCGCTTGGCAAAGGGAGTGGCCTGGTGGTCAAACAATTGCCTGTGATGATGCTTGCCGGTCTGCTGAGCGCTTGCGCGGGCAGCCCGGCCTCGGATGCCGACCCGGCGCAGTCGCACAAGGGCGGTTGCTATCAGTCCGACTGGCAGGCCGAGACTGTGCCGGTCATCGGCAAGCGCGTGGGCCCGGAAGGCCTGGAAAAGTACGACGAAGACCACCAGCGCAAGGCGCCGGGTTGCCCTTGATCGGGTAATAGGCAACCTGAACGCTGATTTGTGGTCTTGAGGAAGGGCTGCACAGCAGCCCCAAATCGAGGAGACTGAATGAAAGCGCTTTTGGCCGTGACGGCCCTGGCGACACTGGCAGGATGCTCACTGCTGCAGCCGGCGCAACCGGCCCCGGCAGACAACTGGACCCGTTGGGTCTGCGACACCCAGGCTGAGGTGCTTTGGCGCTTCGCCGATGCGCAACGTGACCAGGTTGACGTGCGCCTTGGCGGCGGCGACCAGGTGTACCGGCTCAAGGCTGAACCGGGTGCCTCGGGTGCGCTGTACAGCGATGGCATGCTGGCCTTCCACACCAAGGGCGAAGAAGGCCTGGTGTACTGGGTGGCAACCAACGATCTGATTGGGCGGGGCTGCAAGGCACCGTGACTGGCCGGGCCGCGAGGGTGGCCCACACTACTTGAACAGCAACCGCCCCTGCGGCAGGCTTGCACGAAACAAACGACGCTTGTCGGGAGAGAGATACACAATGGCACTCATTAGCATGCGCCAGATGCTGGACCACGCCGCCGAGTTCGGCTACGGCGTACCAGCTTTCAACGTCAACAACCTCGAGCAGATGCGCGCCATCATGGAAGCGGCCGACAAGACTGACTCCCCGGTGATCGTTCAGGCTTCGGCCGGTGCCCGCAAATACGCGGGTGCGCCATTCCTGCGCCACCTGATCCTGGCTGCCATCGAAGAGTTCCCGCACATCCCGGTGTGCATGCACCAGGACCACGGTACCAGCCCTGATGTCTGCCAGCGCTCGATCCAGCTGGGCTTCAGCTCGGTGATGATGGACGGCTCGCTGGGTGAAGACGGCAAGACCCCGACCGACTACGAGTACAACGTCCGCGTTACCCAGCAGACCGTTGCCATGGCTCACGCCTGCGGCGTTTCGGTTGAAGGCGAGCTGGGCTGCCTGGGTTCGCTGGAAACCGGCATGGCCGGTGAAGAAGACGGGATCGGCGCCGAAGGCGTGCTGGATCACAGCCAGATGCTGACCGACCCGGAAGAAGCTGCCGACTTCGTCAAGAAGACCCAGGTCGACGCCCTGGCGATCGCCATCGGTACCAGCCACGGTGCCTACAAGTTCACCAAGCCACCAACCGGTGACGTGCTGGCCATCGATCGCATCAAGGAAATCCACAAGCGCATCCCCAACACCCACCTGGTGATGCACGGTTCGTCCTCGGTACCGCAAGAGTGGCTGGCGATCATCAACCAGTACGGCGGCGACATCAAAGAAACCTACGGTGTACCGGTCGAAGAAATCGTTGAGGGCATCAAGCACGGCGTGCGCAAGGTCAACATCGATACCGACCTGCGTCTGGCCTCTACCGGTGCCATGCGCCGTCTGATGGCGCAGAACCCGAGCGAGTTCGACCCACGCAAGTTCTTCGGTGAAACCATCAAGGCCATGCGCGACGTGTGCATCGCACGTTATGAAGCCTTCGGCACCGCGGGCAATGCTTCGAAGATCAAGCCGATCTCTTTGGACGGTATGTACCAGCGCTACCTGAAAGGTGAGCTGGCCGCCAAGGTCAACTGATCGACAGGTAACCCTGAAAAACCCGCAGTGATGCGGGTTTTTTTATGGGCGATGGAAACCTGTACATAATTTCCGCAGACCTACCGTTAGTCGGCTACCGTACAGTTTAACCACTGATAGCGTTCTGATTGCATTGCGTGTTGCAGCCTCAGGACTAGAGTACTAATGGATCCAACCGTATTTTGAAGTCGGTCACATAACAGAGAAGCAGCATGGATGGCGCTTACCCTCAACAGCAGCCACTGGATGGCAGCTCAGTTCTTCTGGTGGTAGACGACTACCCCGAGAACCTCATCAGCATGCGGGCCTTGCTGGCCCGGCAGGATTGGCAAGTATTGACGGCGAGCTCTGGGATAGAAGCGTTGAGCGCGTTGCTTGAGTACGAAGTCGATCTGGTGCTGATGGATGTACAGATGCCGGAAATGGACGGCTTTGAAGTCGCCCGGCTGATGCGCGGCAATCAGCGTACCCGACTGACCCCGATCATTTTCCTCACCGCCAACGAACAGTCCGACGCGGCCGTGCTCAAAGGCTACGCCAGCGGCGCCGTGGACTACATGTTCAAACCGTTCGACCCGCAAATACTCAAGCCCAAGGTCCAGGCGCTGCTCGACCAGCAGCGCAACCGGCGCATGTTGCAGCAGCTCAGTCGCGAACTGGAGGCGGCCAGGGCATTCAATGCGTCCATCCTGGAGAATGCTGCCGAAGGCATTCTGGTGGTTGATGCCCATGGCATCATCAGTTTTGCCAATCCGGCCATTTCCCGTTTGCTGGCGGCACCGGTGCAACAACTGCAGGGCACTCCATTGCTCGACGTTGTGCAACTGACCAGTACCAGCCTGTGGCGCGAGTCGGACTTCTACAAGGCCTACCAGGGGCGGCAGATCTTCCGCGTACATGATGCCCAACTGCGGACCCAAGGGGGGGAGCTTGTGCCGGTGGCGCTGTCCTGTGCGCCGTTGCCGGCCGACCAACAGGCCATGGTGGTGACCGTGCTGGACATGTCGGTGGTGCGTAACTTGCACCAGCAGCTGGAATACCAGGCTATTACCGACCCGCTCACCGGCCTGCTCAACCGTCGTGGTTTTTACCAGGCTGCTGAAGGTGTTCTGTTGCGCAACGAGCGCTCGGACAAGGCGCAGGCGTTGATGTACATGGACCTGGATGGCTTCAAACGCATCAACGACTCGCTCGGCCACGACGCGGGCGACCGGGTGTTGCGCTGGGTGGCCGAGCAGCTCAAGGACTGCCTGGGCAGTGAGGCCTTGCTGGCGCGTATGGGCGGGGATGAGTTCACTGCACTGTTCGACAGCTTGCCCTACCCGGAGCAGGCCGGGCGTTACGCAGAACGGTTGCTTGAGCGTGTTTCCATCAGCCATGAGGTCGACGGGCTCGATGTATGCCTTGGGGTCAGCATCGGCATTGCCACCTACCCGGACTGCGGCGCCAATGTTGAAGGCCTGCTGCGTTCGGCCGATGCAGCGATGTACGCAGCCAAGCAAGCGGGGCGTCAGCAATACCGCTTCTACGACCAGGAACTCAACGGACGGGCGCGCTCGCGATTGATGCTCGAGGATAGCGTGCGCATGGCCATCGAGCAGCAGGACTTTACCTTGGTGTACCAGCCACAGGTCGCCTTCCACGATGGCCGCCTGCGTGGTTTCGAGGCCTTGCTGCGCTGGCAGCACCCCAGCGTTGGCGATGTGCCGCCGGGGCTGTTCATCCCGTTGCTGGAAGAAGCGCGTCTGATCAACCGCCTGGCCAGCTGGATCTACCGCCAGGGGGCCGCCCAGCGGCAGGCCTGGTACGACAGGTTTCCGCCGGACCTTGTGCTCGGCATCAGCCTGAGCCGCGCGCAGTTTGTCATGCCTGGCCTGGTCGAAGAACTGCAACGGGTCATCCAGCTTTACCAGCTTGTCCCGACGCAGTTGGAGGTGGAAGTGGCGGAAACGTCGCTGATGTATAACATCGACGCGGCCGTCAAACAGATACACCGCTTGCGTGAGCTGGGTGTGAGGGTGGCCCTGGATGACTTTGGTGCGGGTGACTGTTCGTTGCGCATGCTGCGCGACCTGCCTATCGACACCCTCAAGCTCGACCGTCATCTGGTGGCACGTCTGCCCGATTCGGCGGTAGATGCTGCGTTGGTTCGCAGCGTGATCGGCTTGTGCGCCGACTACCGTATCACGGTGATCGCCGAGGGGGTGGAGACCCCGGCGCAGGCAGCCTGGCTCAAGGCCAATGGTTGCGAATACGTTCAGGGTTTCCTGGTGGCTTATCCGATGACCGCTGCTGACGCTAGCGGCTTCCCGGCAATTTTCTCCTGGCCAGGGCCGTGATTGGCTAGAATCGGCATTCGTTACGCCGAATACAGCGCCATGACCGTACTACGTTACTTGCAAGCCTACCCCCCGCACCTGCAGGCGCAGGTGCGGCAGATGATCGACAGCGACCGCCTGGGTGAATACCTGCAGCGCCGTTACCCTGACCGCCATGACGTGCAAAACGACAAGGCGCTGTATGGCTATGCCCAGGATTTGCGCCAACAGTACCTGCGAAGTGCGCCAAACCTGGACAAGGTATTGTTCGACAGCCGCCTCGATCTGACGCATCGGGCCCTGGGCTTGAACACGGCGGTCTCGCGGGTGCAGGGTGGCAAGCTCAAGGCGAAGAAGGAAATCCGCATTGCCTCGCTGTTCAAGGAGGCCGCGCCACAGTTCTTGCGCATGATTGTTGTGCACGAGTTGGCGCACCTGCGCGAGCGAGATCACAACAAAGCGTTCTACCAGCTCTGCCAGCACATGGAGCCGGACTATCACCAACTGGAATTCGACCTGCGCGTCTACCTGACCTACCGGGAGCTGCCGGGCAACCTCTAAGGAACATGCAGCATGGAAGTGAGCAAGACCAAGAGCAGCTTCTACCGCCGCCTGTACGTGGCCTGGCTGATCGATAGCCAGACCGCGACCAGCGTGCCCGCCCTGATGGAAGCCACCGGCATGCCCCGTCGCACAGCCCAGGACACTATCGCCGCGCTGGCCGACCTGGACATCGTCTGCGAGTTCGAACAGCAGGAAGGCGCACGCAACCACGCCGGGCATTATCGCATTCATGATTGGGGGGCGATCGACAAGCAGTGGATCATCCGTCACTTGCGGCAGATCCGCGAAGTGCTGGGTTACCCCTGATGTGCAAAGCCCGCACAGGGTGGGCTCATCCCTTGCGCATTCCAATGGACGCGATGCCGTCCTCCAAAGACTCCTCGCCCACCACCGCAAACCCATGGCGGGCATAAAACGCCTGTAAATGCGCCGGAGCCGACAGATAAACCGGCACCCCCGGCCAACAATGCTCCGCCGCTTCCAGCCCCTTGAGCAGCAAGCTTTCGTCGAGCTGCAAACCTCGCGCCTGCGGTGATGTCACCACTCGTCCGATCACCACATCCCCACCTTGTGACTGCGGATCCAGCAGGCGCAGGTAGGCCACCAGCTTGTCTTCCTGCCAGGCCATGAGGTGCAGGGTATCGCCAGTCAGGTCCTGACCATCGACTTCCTGGTAGGCGTGGCGCTGCTCCACCACGAGTACTTCAGTGCGTAGCTGCAAAATGGCATAGAGCTGCTCCTTGCCGAGGTCGGTGTGGTGCTTGCAGAGCCAGTCGATTGACATGGGCACGAACTCCTTGGATGGGGCTCGATCATCGCATGCTGCATGTGCTTCGGCCAAAATAGAGGCTAAATGACACTATTGGCCGCTGCCCTCGGCAACCGCTTTGTGTAATCTCACTGGCAGTGTTGCCCTCCATTGCGAAAGGACGTGAGCATGCGGCCACTGCTTTATGTTCTGGGTTTACTGGCAACGATGCTGGCAACACCTGCCCCGGGTCACGACAAGCTGCGCCTGGTGGCCGACAACTGGCCACCGTTCACCGATGCCAAGATGCCGGGCGGCGGCCTTGCGACCAGCATCGTTACCACCGCACTGGCCCGTGCCGGCTACGCCAGCGGCTATGAAGAGGTACCGTGGGCGCGTGCATTGCTGGGGGTAGGTGAAGGGCGCTACGACGTGCTGATCAATGCCTGGTACAACGACTCGCGCGCCAATATCGGGCAATTCTCCAGCGCCTACCTGAGTAATCGTATTCGCCTGCTGCAACGTAAGGGCGAGGCATTCAGCTACACGCGTCTGTCTGACCTTTATGCCTACAGCATTGCGGTAGTGCGTGATTACACCTATTCACCGGAATTCGACGGGGATCCGCGTCTGAACAAAGTGCCGGTGCGCAACTTTTCTTCTGCGGTACGCATGTTGGCGGCAGGGCGGGTAAGCCTGGCGGTGGAAGACGAGTACGTGGCCCGCTACAACCTGCAGCGCGAGCCGCAGGAAGTGCGTGACAGGGTGATGCTGGTGGATCCGCCGCTGGGGGAGAACACCCTGCATGTCCTGGTCAGCCTGAAGCACCCGGAGCATGATCGGATCGTCGAGCGCTTCGAGCAGGCGATAGCGGCGATGAAGGCCGATGGCAGCTATGCCCGGCTGCTGCGTCAGTACGGCTTTTGAGCACAGGCACTAAAACGATCAGGCCGGGGCATTTTCCTTGATCAGGTGTGCCGCCAGGGTCCGCAATGGCCCCAGCTGGCGGCATATCAACGCCAGCTGCGTCTGCACCAGCCGCTGATGCTCATCCAGATCTTCCGGCATCTGCTCCAGGGCATTGGCCAGCGCCTCTTCGGCATCACTGTGAATCGCCACCGGCAGCCGTGCGGCCAGGCCGTTGGCAATCTCGTCCAGGCTGCTGGCCAGGCTTTGCCCGGCGCCTTCGATCAACTGCTCCTGCACCTCCGCTGGCAACGCCGTGTCGCGGTGCGCGCCTAACCCCGAGAGGTAGCTGAGCAACGTGTGCGACAGCACCAGGAAGCGAAAGCCAACGTCGGCCTCCTTACGGAAATGCCCCGGCTCCATCAGCATGTTGGCCAAGGTGGTGGACAGCGCCGCGTCAGCGTTGTGGGCATTGCGCCGGGCCAGGCGGTAGGCCAGGTCGTCGCGCTTGCCGTGGGCATACTGCTGCATGATCTGGCGCAGGTACACGCTGGCGCAGGCCAGGGTATTGGCCAGCGCCTTGTTCAGCCGTCGGCCCTGCCAGTCAGGCAGGAACAGGAACACTGCAAGAATGGCAATCAGGCTGCCCACCAGCGTATCGAACAGGCGTGGCAGGAACAGGCCGTAGCCATCGCCGATCTGGTTGAAGCAGAACAGCACCATCAGGGTGATCGCGGCAGTGGCCAGGGTGTAGCGGGTGGTGCGGTTGACGAAGAACACCACCCCGGCAACCACGGCGAACAACGACTGGATGACCGGGTTGGGGAACAGGTCGAACAAGGCCCAGCCCACTGTCAGGCCAACGGCAGTGCCGAAGATTCGCTGCACCAGCTTGCGCCGCGTGGCCCCGTAGTTGGGCTGGCACACGAACAGCGTGGTGAGGATGATCCAGTAGCCCTGGGTCGGGTGAATCAGGTGCACCATGCCATAGCCGATCGACAACGCCAGCGGCAGGCGCAAGGCATGGCGGAACAACAGCGAAGTCGGTGTGAGCTGAGTGCGCAGGCGCGTCCACACGTCCTTCAGCGAGCGCGGCGAGCGGTCGAGCAGGCTGCTGTCGCTGGCGTCGGCCAGGCTGTCCGGGTTGCTGGCGGCACTGAGCAGGCGGTCCAGTGTTGCCAGGTTGGCAGCGAGTGCCCGCAGTGAGCGCAACAGGCCGCGCCAGGCCGGGTTGCTCTGGATGCGCAGGTGCTCCAGCGAGGCGTTGAGGTCTTCGAGGGCTTCTGGATAACCGCTGGCCAGCACGAATGGTTGGCGCAGGCGGATCGAGCGGGCCAGTTCCTGGCAGGATGAGCCCTGCTTACGCAACAGGCGCTGGCAGCGGAACATGACGTCGCTGTGGAAAAACGCCTCGGTCAGTGCGTTGTAGGGGTAGTGCGAGGCACTGACACGC
This sequence comes from Pseudomonas sp. JY-Q, assembly GCF_001655295.1. NCBI lineage: Bacteria > Pseudomonadati > Pseudomonadota > Gammaproteobacteria > Pseudomonadales > Pseudomonadaceae > Pseudomonas > Pseudomonas sp. JY-Q. Next base: position 506,706 of record NZ_CP011525.1, read on the forward strand.
TCGTGGATGTCCTGGGCCAGGAAGTACAGCTTGAGGTAGCGGCTTACCTTCGAGTTTGGTTGGCTGTTGCCCACCCGGTGCAGGATGATCTCCTTGGCTGCGTTCAGCGCGGCCACCACCTTGCCGTTCTGCTGGGCCAGTTCCAGCCGCCGTGCCTCGACGTCGAGCGTGCGGACCGGTTCAAACAGGCTGGCCTTGAGCTTCAGGTAGCTACCCAGCTCGAAAAACAGTTTGGCCAGGCTCTGTTGTACCGGCTGGTTGGAAAACAGCGCCTGCCACAGCACCGACAACAGCCCGTACCAGGCCGCACCTGCCACCAGCAGCAGCGGTTCGTGCCAGAAATCGGTGACCTGGCCACCGCGCTGGTCCACCCCGATCATGGTGTAGACCGAAGTGATCAAGGTGGCCGAAGCGATGGCGCCGTAGCGCTCGCCCAGCGCCCCGAGCATGGTCAGGCCAAAGGCAGCCAGGGCCAGGGCAATGACGAAGATCCAGGGGTAGGGGAACAGCAACTCGACTGCCAGTGCAGCGATGGCGAAGCACACCAGGGTAACGGCCAGGGCGCTGAGGCGGCCCTGCCAGCTGTCGTCGGTTTCGGCCAGGGCGCTGGCGATGATGCCGAGGAACAGCGGAATCAGCAGGGCCATCTCGTTCTGGTACCAGCACAGGGCCAGGCTGCCGGTGAGGGCAATGGTGACCCGGATGCTGTAGCTGAACTTGTCTTGGCCCCACAGGCGACGCAGTGACTGACGGAACGAGCTCGATGACATGATGGCCTGCCAGGCGGTGAGCGAAGAATGCACTGCAGCACGGGCCAGCAAGAAGCGTTCCGTGCTGCTGAAAGGATTCTACTCTACACGAACTGCGCGGCGGCGTTCGCCGATGCCCAAGCCCACTGGAAGTTGAAACCACCCAGGTGGCCGGTGACATCCAGCACTTCGCCGATGAAGTACAAGCCGGGGCTTTTCAGCGATTCCATGGTCTTGGACGACACCTCGCGGGTATCCACGCCGCCCAGGGTCACTTCGGCGGTGCGGTAGCCTTCGGTGCCGGCTGGCACCACTTGCCAGTTCGCCAGCTTTTCGGCGATGTGCGCCAGTTCCGCCGGTGTGTACTGCTTCATCGGCTTCGATTCGAACCACTGCTCGGCCAGCAAGTTAGCCAGCTTGCGAGTGAACACCTCGCCCAGCACGGTCTTCAGTTCGGCGTTGGCGCGTTCGGCCTGCATCTGTTGCAGCCAGGAAAGCGCATCGCGGTCGGGCAACAGGTTGATCTCGACCGTGTCACCGGTTTCCCAGAACGACGAGATCTGCAAGATTGCCGGGCCGCTCAGGCCGCGGTGCGTGAACAGCAGGTTTTCGCGGAAGCTGGTGCCATTGCAGCTGGCGGTGCAGTCCAGCGAGGTGCCGGACAACTCAGTGCACATCGCCTTGAGTTGGGGCTCGGTGATGGTGAATGGCACCAGCCCAGCGCGGGTTGGCAGCAGGGTGTGGCCGAACTGGCGGGCCACCTGGTAGCCGAAACCGGTGGCGCCCAGGGTCGGGATCGACAGGCCGCCGGTGGCGATGACCAGCGACTGGCAGGCGAACTGGCCGCCGCTGGTCTGCAGCAGGTAGCCGCTTTCGGTCTTCTCGATCTGTTCGATGCTGGTGTGCATGCGGATCTCGGCACCGGCCTCGTCGCACTCGGCCAGCAGCATGTCGAGGATGTCGCTGGCCTTGTTGTCACAGAACAGCTGGCCGAGCTTCTTCTCGTGGTACGCCACGCCGTGCTTGCACACCAGCTCGATGAAGTCCCACTGGGTGTAGCGGGCCAGGGCCGACTTGCAGAAGTGCGCGTTGTGCGAAAGGAAGTTGGCCGGCTCGGTGTACAGGTTGGTGAAGTTGCAGCGCCCGCCGCCGGACATGAGGATTTTCTTGCCTGGCTTGTTGGCGTGGTCGAGCAGCAGCACCCGGCGGCCGCGACGGGCACTGAGCTGGGCGCACATCAGGCCGGCGGCGCCGGCGCCAAGGATGATCACGTCGGTGGAGTGCACGGTATGAACCTTCAGATTGAAATGCTGAACCCTGTGGGGGCGGGTTCACCCGCGAATGCGACGATGCATTCACTGCCGCGTTCGCGGGTAAACCCGCTCCTACAGGGGGCTTTGCCTGGCTTTAGATAATGCGGACTTTCAGGGCGCGACCCTTGATCTTGCCGCTGTTCAGTCGCTGCATGGCTTGCTTGGCCAACGCCCGCTCCACGGCCACAAACGCCTGGAAGTCGAAGATGGCGATCTTGCCCACTTGCTTGCCCGGGATGCCGGCATCACCGGTCAGGGCCCCCAGAATGTCGCCAGGGCGCAGCTTGTCCTTGCGGCCAGCGGCAATGCACAGTGTGGTCATCACCGGCAGCAGGGGCTCGCCGCCCTTGTTTTTCAGGCTGTCCAACTGGTCCCAGCGCAGCGGGCTCTTCTGCAGCGCTTCGATGGCCTGGGCGCGGTGGCCTTCGGCCGGTGCCACCAGGCTGACCGCAACGCCTTTCTCGCCGGCGCGGCCGGTACGGCCCACGCGGTGCACGTGGATTTCCGCATCACGCGCCAGCTCCACGTTGATGACCATGTCCAGGCCATCGATGTCCAGGCCGCGCGCGGCCACGTCGGTAGCCACCAGCACCGAGCTGCTGCGGTTGGCGAACATGGTCAGCACCTGGTCACGGTCGCGCTGCTCCAGGTCGCCGTGCAGGGCCTGGGCGACGATGCCCTTGGCGGTCAGGTGGGCAACCACGTCTTCGCATTGCTGCTTGGTGAAGCAGAACGCTACGCACGACTGCGGGCGGTAGTGGCCGAGCACGCGGGTGACGGCTTCCAGGCGTTGCTGCGGGTCAATCTCGATGAAACGCTGCTCGATCTGGTTGTCGGTGTGCAGGCTTTCGACCTTGACCTGCTGCGGGTTGCGCATGAAGTCGGCGGCCAGTTGCTTGATGCCGGCCGGGTAGGTGGCCGAGAACAGCAGGGTCTGGCGGCGCGACGGGGTCTTGCCGATGATACTGGCGATGGCGTCGAAGAAGCCCATGTCGAGCATGCGGTCGGCTTCGTCCAGCACCAGGGTGTTCAACCCGTCCAGGACCAGGGTGCCTTTGTCCAGATGCTGCTGGATGCGCCCTGGGGTGCCGACGATGATGTGCGCACCGTGCTCCAGCGAAGCGATCTGTGGGCCCAGCGAAACGCCGCCGCACAGGGTCAGGATCTTGATGTTGTCCTCGGCACGGGCCAGGCGGCGCAGCTCCTTGGCCACCTGGTCGGCGAGTTCGCGGGTAGGGCAGAGCACCAACGCCTGGCAGCCGAAGTAGCGCGGGTTGATCGGGTTGAGCAGGCCGATGCCGAAGGCGGCAGTCTTGCCGCTACCGGTCTTGGCCTGGGCGATCAGGTCCTGGCCTTTGAGGATGACAGGCAGGCTCTGGGCCTGGATCGGCGTCATCGAGGCATAGCCAAGGGCCTCCAGGTTGGCCAGCATGGCAGTGGACAGCGGCAAGGTGGCAAAGGCGGTGGATTCGGTGGTCACGAGGCGGGCCTGCGGTGCGAAGCGAAAAATGCCGCATAGTCTACCAGCCTCGTGGCCATTCGCCCTACGACTCCATGTGTTGTTCCGGACGACGGGCACGCCTTCCGTCCGTCGGCGCCAGCTGCAGGAAGATCGCCGCTGCCAGCATGGCCATTACGCCGATGGTGACGAAGGTCAGCTGGAACGCGCCCAGGGTGGTTTCCACGCCCTCGGCGCTGCCTGCCGCAGTAAAGCCGCCCAACAGTGCGCCGGCGCAGGCCACACCCAGGCTCAGCGACAGTTGCGCGACCACCGACAGCAGGCTGTTACCGCTACTGGCGCTGGCGTCGTCGAGATCGATGAGCGTCACTGTGTTCATCGCAGTGAACTGCATGGAGTTCACTGCCCCCAGAAGGCCAAGTTGCACCAACAGCAGCCAATAAGGGGTCTGCTCGTCCACCAGGCCCAGGCTTGCCAGCAGGATGCCCAGCAGCAAGGTATTACCGGTGAGGATGATGCGATAGCCGAACCGTTCGATCAGCGGTCGGGCAATGGATTTGGCCAGCATGGCCGCCGCCGCCAGCGGGATCATGCTCATGCCTGCCTGGGCGGGTGAGTAGCCCAGCGCAACCTGCAGCAGCAACGGCACCAGGAACGGCAGCGCGCCGCTGCCCAGGCGGGCGAACAGGTTGCCGAGGATGCCGATGGCGAAGGTGCGCACGCGGAACAGGCTTGGCGAGAACAGCGGCTCCGGGTCGCGCCCGGCGCGCAGCCAGTACGCGGCCAGGCAGGCCATGCCGGCGAACAGCAGCAACATTACCCGCAAGTGCGGCAGGTGCAGCTCGCCCAGGCCTTCCATGGCAATGGTGATCAGTACCATCGCTGCACCGAACAGCAGGAAACCAGGGCCGTCGAAGGTGGTGCGCTCGGCGCCGCGCAAGTCCGGGATGAACTTCCACACGGCAATGCAGCCAAGCAGGCCGACAGGCAGGTTGAGCAGGAAGATCCAGTGCCAGCTGAGGATTTCCACCAGCCAGCCACCGACCGTTGGCCCCAGCAATGGCCCGAGCAGGCCGGGGATGGTGATGAAACTCATGATCCGCACCAGCTCGCTGCGTGGGTAGGCGCGCAGCACCACCAGCCGCCCGACCGGCAGCATCAGCGCACCGCCCAGGCCTTGCACCACGCGGGCGAAGATCAGGAAGCCAAGGCTGTTGGCTGCGGCGCACAGCAGCGAGCCAAAGCTGAACAGCAAGATAGCGCTGAAGAAGATGCGCTTGGTGCCGAAACGGTCGGCGATCCAGCCTGAGGCAGGGATCAGCAGGGCCACGGTGAGCATGTAGGCAATGATCACACCTTGCATGCGCAAGGGGTCTTCGGCCAACGAGCGGGCCATGGCCGGCAGCGCCGTGTTGAGGATGGTGCCGTCCAGGGACTGCATGAAGAAGGCGATGGCCACCACCCAAGGGATCCAGCGGGCGGTGACGGGGTCCAGCGGGGTGCGTTCGGGCATGACGTCCTCGTTTGTCAGTGCCGGCCCTTTCGCGGCTAAAGCCGCTCCTACAAGGGTTACGCGTTCCTTGTAGGTGCGGCTTTAGCCGCGAAAGGGCCGGCAAGTCCAGTCACAATGTCAGGGTCAGGCCTTTGACCAGTGCTCCGGGCAAATGACTCGACCCGGTACTGCGCTGTCCATAAGTACTGGTCGACAGAATCATCTCGCGCTCCTGGGTCAGGTCCTCCAGCTGGCTGCCCAGTAAGCTGTACAGGCTGTCATCGAAGCGCATGGTACTCACCGGCCCCTGGATCTGCCCGTCTTCTACCCAGAAAGTGGCGAAGCGGGTCAGCCCGGTCATGCGCGCCGCTGGCAGGTCCGAGTAGTTCAGGTACCACAGGTTGCTGATGTACAGCCCGGTGCCTAGACGCTCAAGGATCTGCGCACTGGCCAGATTGCCCGGCGCCAGGCTGAGCGCACAGGGCGACTCGTAGCCGTCGGCGCCATTGGCCTGCAGCTCGAACTCGGCCGCACTGCGCGCACTGATCAACCGCTGCCGGGCCTCGCCTTGCTGGATCAGCGGCACATCCAGGCGCGGCGCACCTTCATCGGAAAATGCCGGGCTAAGCGAGCCGCTGACCTGCTCGGTAAAACTGACCAGCGGGCTAAGCCGTGCATCGCCGTTGTACAGGCGCTGCAGAGCGCTGTTGCCAGTGGCCAGCGCCTGCGCGGAAAAGCCGCCCCAGCACAACATGCCGGCGACTTCGTCCATGGCCGCAGGTGCAAGGTAGGCGCGGTAGGTGCCGGGCTTGAGGGTAACTGCCGGGAGGCCGAGGAAACCCAACTGCTCTCGTGCTTGGCGCAGGCGTACGGTGAAGTCGTCGGCGCTCCAGGCCTGGCCGGCATAGTTGGCCTTCACTGCCTGGCCATTATCGTGGAACAGGCTCCAGTCGACGTTGAAGCTGTTGGCCTGGTGCCAGCCGAAGGCGCCGAACGAGCTGGCGAAGCCGCGGCATACCGGGCCGGCGGCGTAGATGCCGACCAGGTCCAGGTCACCTGCTTCACGCTCGAGCAGGGCCAGTACTTCGTTCAGTGCGGGCAGGGGGTGTTCCTGCAGGCTATGGCTGTGCCAGGCGTTTTCGTCCAGGCGCAGGTAAGGGTCGAGTGCCAGCAGCGGCAAGGTCTGGCGCAGCTGCTCGAGCGCAACGTTCAGGCGCTGGCGATCCAGTTGCACGTCGCCACTCAAGGTCACCTGCTGTTCCGCCTGGCGCCCATCGCGCACCAGTCGCAGTTGCGCGCTGGCCTGGCTGACTTCGCCGGCCTGGCGCACCTTGGCATGGTTGAAACGCACGAACTGCGATTGCTCGGCACTGTAACCGAGGGTGAACTGCTCGCCCGCCTGAAGGGCGGCGTGCACCTCCCCGACCAGGGTTTCGAACGCGTGCTTCATCAGGCGTCTCCTCCGAATACATCGATCTGGCGGAACACACAGGCCGGCGAGGCGTGGCCGACCCGCACCACCTGATTGGGTTCGCCCTTGCCACAGTTGGGCGTGCCCAGCACCTGGAAGGTACTGTGGTCGCCAACCGCCGACAGGTTGCGCCAGAACTGCGCGGAGATGCCGCGGTAGTTGGGGTTCTTGACGATGCCCTTGAGCTCGCCATTTTCAATCAACTGGCCCCATTCGCAGCCGAACTGGAACTTGTTGCGCGCATCGTCGATGGACCAGGAACGGTTGGTACGCATCAGGATGCCGTGCTCGATGCCCTGGATCAGTTGCGGCAGGCTTTGCTCACCAGGCTCGATGTTGAGGTTGGCCATGCGGTCGATCGGCGCGCGGTTCCAGCCGCAGGCACGGCTGTTGGCCACGCCGTCCAGGCCGGAGCGGAACTGAGACAGCGCGCCACCCAGCGGGCGCAGCAGCAGGCCGTCGCGTATCAGGAATGCTTTGCTGGCCGGGGTGCCGTCGTCGTCATGACTGTAGCTGGCCAGCTCTTCGCCAATGGTCGGGTCGAAGGTCACGTTCAGCAGGCTGGAGCCGTACTGCAGGTGGCCGAAGTCGCTGGCTTTGACGAAGCTGGTGCCGGCGTAGTTGCGCTCGTCGCCCAGAATGCGGTCCATCTCCAGCGGGTGGCCGATGGATTCGTGAATCTGCAGCATCATCTGGTCCGGCATCAACAGCAGGTCACGCGGGCCACTGGGGGTGTTCGGTGCCTGCAGCAGCTGCAGTGCTTCGCCAGCGACCCGACTGGCCGCGCCGACCAGGCCGCAGCGCTCGATGATCTCGAAACCACCCTGTTGGCCGAAGTTGTCGCGGCCCAGGCTGCGGCTTTGGCTGTCCTGGCCGTCGCTGGCGGTCACCCCCAGGCCCGGGAACAGGAAGCGCTGGGCATGGCGCAGTTCGGCGCCGGCCGAGTTCAGGTAGGTTTGCTCGACCAGGCTCAGCCCCAGGCTGGCCTGCCAGTCCACCAAACGGCTGTCCTTGGGCACGCTGGCCGATTCGGCGGCGAGCAGGCCAAGGCAGTCGGCGAGGCTGGGCACGGGTTGGTCGAAGTTGGGCGAAACATGGTCGTGGCGTGCGCTGGTCACGGCGTGTTCGCGCAGGTCCAGCAGGCTGTGCCGGGCGATCTGCCGCGCCAGCGCCTCGGCTTGCTCAAGGGCGCGCTGCAGGCCAGCCTGGGACAGGTCGGCGGTGGCAGCGTAGGCCTCCACGCCATTGACCCGCACGGTGAGCATGGCGCCCTCATCCTGGCTGAAGAAGGGTGGTTCGGCGACGTTGCGGCGAACCGAAAGCGCCTGGTGCGACTGTTTCACATGGCGCAGGGAAAACAACTCGGCCGTACTGCGCAGCGCAGCAAAGCGCTGGCGCAGCAGGGCGCTGGAATCGAACATGCGGATGCCTCCGTGTACACGGTGGCTCCCCCTAGAACCACCCGTCTTGCATGCCGAGGCAGGTATCGTCGTGTGCCTCGAGCAATGCCAGCTCATTATGGCAGCCCGGTACTTCCCAGGTCAGGAAAAAACGCGCAGCTTGCAGCTTGCCGAGGTAGAAGTCGCGATCAGCAGCGGTTCCCTTGAGCAGACCAAGTTCGGCGTGAACCGCCTGCTCCAACCAGCGCCAGCCGATCACGCAGTGGCCGAAGGCCTTGAGGTACAAGGCAGAGTTGGCCAAGGCACCAGCGACTTTGCCTTGGGCGAGGTCACCGAGCAGGACCAGGGTCACCCCCTGCAGGCGGTTGGCCAGTTGTTCCAGCGGCTGACGCAGTGGGTCAAGGTTCGGGTGATGGCTGGCACGTTCGCAGGTGGTGGCGATCAGGCGTATCAGCTGCTTGAGGCCGGCACCATTGTGCTGTGCCAGCTTGCGACCGAGCAGATCGAGCGACTGGATACCCTCGGTACCTTCGTGGATCGGGTTCAAACGGTTGTCACGGTAGTACTGCTCCACCGGGTATTCGCGGGTGTAGCCGTGGCCGCCAAGAATCTGGATCGCCAATTCGTTGGCCTTGAGGCAGAACGCCGAGGGCCAGGATTTGACGATCGGGGTCAGCAGGTCGAGCAGGTCCTGCGCCAGTTTGCGGGTGTTTTCGTCAGCGGCCGTATGGGTGTCGTCGAACAGGCGCGCGGCGTACAGGCCCAGGTCAAAGGCGCCTTCTACGTAGGCCTTCTGCGCCAGAAGCATGCGCTTCACATCCGTGTGCTCGATGATCGGCACCGCCGGGCTGTGTGGGTCCTTGTTGTCTGGCAGCCGGCCCTGCGGCCGCTGGCGAGCGTATTCCAGGGAGTAAAGGTAGCCGGCGTAACCCAGCATCACCGCGCCCATGCCTACGCCTATCCGCGCCTCGTTCATCATCTGGAACATACAGGCCAGGCCTTGGTGCGGCTGGCCGACCAGATAGCCGACGCACTGGCCATTGTCGCCGAAGTTCAGCGCGGTCGAGGTGGTGCCGCGCCAGCCCATCTTGTGGAACAGCCCGGCCAGCAGCACATCGTTGCGCGGGCCACGGCTGCCGTCCGGGTTTACGTGGTACTTGGGCACGATGAACAGCGAGATGCCTTTGACCCCGGGCGGGGCGTCCGGAAGCTTGGCCAGCACCATGTGCACGATGTTTTCCGACAGTTCGTGGTCGCCGCCGGAAATGAAGATCTTGTTGCCTTTGAGCCGGTAGCTGCCGTCGCCTGCTGGTTCGGCGCGGGTGCGTATGTCGGCCAGCGACGAGCCGGCGTGGGGTTCGGTCAGCGCCATGGTGCCGAAGTAGCGGCCCTCGATCATCGGTTGCAGGAACAGGCGCTTCTGTTCATCGGAGCCGAAGCTCTCGATCAGGTTGGCCGCGCCCATGGTCAGGAACGGGTAGGCCGTGGTGCCGGCGTTGGCGGCCTGGAAGTGGGCGAAGCAGGCTTGCGAGACCAGGCTGGGCAGCTGCATGCCGCCGACCTCGAAGTCCCGGTTGGCGTTGAGGAAGCCGGCTTCGAGGAAGGCATCGACGGCGGGCTTCACCTCGGGAATCAGCTCGGCGCGGCCGTCCACGTAGCGTGGTTCGTTTTCGTCGGCCTTGCGGTTGTGCGGGGCGAAATACTTTTCGGCGATGGTGCGGGCGGTCGTCAGTGCCGCATCGAAGGTTTCACGGCTGTGCTCGGCGAAGCGCGGGCGCTGGGTCAGGGCTTCGGCGTCGAGGACTTCGTAGAGCTCGAAGGCAAGGTTGCGGGGGCTGAGCAAGGTCTCGGGCATGGTGGCGGTCCTGAGGCGGGATGCTGCGAGTGTAGGAGCGTGGTGAGACTGGGGACAGGTTAATAGGTTTGCGTGATATGGGTTGAGAACGCCGGGAAGCCTGCCGGTTATTGGTGAAACCAACGCAAGGTCAGGTCGTGTAATGCCTGCTCGGGAGAATATAGAGACGTTTCCCACAATCCCGATCAGAAATGGACTGCTGCGGATCGAATATCAGTTGGCCTTGAATGTGCGTTTTGGTGTTCACAAGGAAACGTTTCAGATGAGTGATGCCCACCACGCTGACTTGGCTGAGGCCAACGGCAACCAGGTTCCCTTCTTCGTAGTCTCACCCATTAAATTTGGTGTAATGAATTTCTTTACCTTGGGCTTCTACTGGGTTTATTGCTTCTATCAAAGTTGGAGTCTGCATAGAGAGAAAACGGGAGAGCGCGTAAGTCCGTTCTGGCGAAGCGCTTTTGCAGTGTTCTTCATCTATCCATTATTGAGAAGGGTAAATGACCATATTCGCGACTCAGGTAAAACCTATCCATGGTCCATCCTAGGGCTCACGCTGGGCTATTACGGTTTTTGCGTTGTCTGGGTGGTTGCCAGCGTCGTGTTGGAAGACCAGCTGTGGCCGGCCTATTTTGCGGGTTTAGCCATTCAGGCAGCTTGGCTGATCATTCTGGTGTTCATGCAGAAGGGCATCAATTTCTGTGCGGGTGACAAAGAAGGGAAGACCAACAGCCGGTTCACGCTGGCCAATTGGCTTTGGATGCTGCTGGGTATTGCGCTTATGGCAGCACAGCTGTTTGCTTTGATTGCGCTTTCACCAATGGTTTGAGCAATTTTTGGCCGAAGCTCTGTCGGAGGGAAGCTCCGGATAGTCCCCGATCCACACCGCGCTTCCGCTTTCCTTGAAGACAATACGATGCTGGGGTAGAAGCCTGCTGCAAGGCTTTTTTGATAGGTCTGTCTGGACGGGTCCTTTCGCGGGTAAACCCTACAGCGGCCTGTGTCCAACCCCCGACCTGTGTCCGGCACTGATCCGGTGTATTCGCGGGTTTACCCGCGAATACGGTGGTGGCGGCAACGGTGAACGGCGGGTAGAAATTGGCCGGCAGGTCCGGCCTCTTCGCGGGTGAACCCGCTCCTACACGACGGCCTGTGTCCAGCCACCGACCTGTGTTCGCCACCGATCCGGTGTAGGAGCGGGTTTACCCGCGAATACGGTGGTGGTGGCAACGGTGAACGACGGGTAGAAATTGGCCAGCAGGTCCGGCCGGGTGAACCCGCTCCTACACGACGGCCTGTGCATGTGTATAGGAGCGGGTTTACCCGCGAAAGGACCGGCCCAGGCAGCCGAGAAATTCCAGGGGATAAACGGTAACAACAGAAGACACCCAAGTCACCGTTGGCATGACCACGTTCTGGTGAGCACCTGTTAGTCCAGCCCCTGCTTCAGGACATGCACGCATAAAAAAGGAGAGCCGAGGCTCTCCTTCTTCTTCAACAACCCTCAGCCATTAGCCAATGGTCATCAGGCTGGCGTTACCGCCTGCCGCTGCAGTGTTCACGCTCACCGCGCGCTCGATGACCAGGCGCTCCAGCGCAATCTGGTGATCACCGCTGGACAGCCCGTGCACCCCAACGATCGCCCCGGCACGCTTGGCCACCTGCTGGCATACGCCGCGCAGCTGGTCCGAGTCGCCATGGTGGATCACGGCGTCGAACGCCACTTCATCCTTGTTCCAGTCCGCGACCAGCTTCACCTTGGCCTGCAGCTCACGCGGCAGGCGGGCGCGCAGGGCCTTGCCCGGTTCACTGTCAACCCACACCGCCGAGCTGCCAACGGCCAGTACTGCGGCGAACTGCGCCAGCAGGTCGGCTTCGTTGTCGGCCAGGCACAGCACGTGCTCACGCGGCAGAATAGTGTAGCTGTTGCGCTCGCCGGTCGGGCCAGGCAGCAGGCGGGCGATGCCGCTCTGCGACTGGCTGGCGAACTGGCTGCACAGCGCGGCCAGGTCGGCCAGCTGGTTGTTCTCGGCCCAGGCCTTCAGGCCGTGCAGTGGCTTGACCAGCTGTTCGTGCAGGGTGCGATCCGGCTTGCCTTCGCCGTCCTGCTGCTGGAAGTGGCGGCCGATGGCGTCGGCCGGGCGGGTCGACAGCAGGCGGTAGAGGTACAGCGGGCCGCCGGCTTTCGGGCCGGTACCCGACAGGCCTTCACCACCGAACGGCTGCACGCCCACCACTGCACCCACAATGTTGCGGTTGACGTACATGTTGCCGGCGTTGGCGGTTTCCACCACCTTGGCGATGGTCTCGTCGATACGGGTGTGCACGCCGAGGGTCAGGCCGTAGCCGGAGTTGTTGATCTGCTCGATCAGCTGATCCAGATTGCGGCGGTTGTAGCGCACCACGTGCAGTACGGGGCCGAAGATTTCGCGCTTCAGCTCGTCGAAGCTGTCCAGCTCGATCAGGGTTGGCATGACGAAGGTGCCACGCTTGATCTCGGCAGCATCGGCAATAGCGACTTGGTAGACCGGGCGGCCTTTCTCGCGCATGCCCTGGATGTGCTTCTCGATGCCAGCCTTGGCTTCGGCATCGATCACCGGGCCGATGTCCACGGCCAGGCGGTCCGGGCAGCCCAGGCGGCTTTCAGCCATGGCGCCCTTGAGCATCTCGATTACGCGGTCGGCGGAGTCTTCCTGCAAGCACAGTACGCGCAGGGCCGAGCAACGCTGGCCGGCACTGTCGAAGGCCGAGGACACCACGTCGATCACGACCTGTTCGGTCAGTGCCGAGGAGTCGACGATCATCGCGTTCTGGCCGCCGGTTTCGGCGATCAGCGGGATCGGGCGGCCCTGGTTGTCCAGACGGCCAGCGACGTTGCGCTGCAGCAGGCGGGCCACTTCAGTGGAGCCGGTGAACATCACACCTTTGACGCGTTCGTCCCCGACCAGGCCGGCTCCGACGGTTTCACCGCGGCCAGGCAGCAGCTGCAGCACGCCTTCTGGGATGCCAGCTTCCAGCAGCAGGCGCACGGCCTGGGCGGCGATCAGTGGGGTTTGCTCGGCAGGCTTGGCCAGTACCGGGTTGCCGGCAGCCAGGGCTGCGGCCACCTGGCCGGTGAAGATCGCCAGCGGGAAGTTCCATGGGCTGATGCACACCACAGGGCCCAGTGGGCGGTGGGCGTCGTTGCTGAAGTCGTTACGTGCCTGCACCGCGTAGTAGCGCAGGAAGTCCACGGCTTCACGCACTTCGGCAATGGCGTTGGCGAAGGTCTTGCCGGCCTCGCGGATGAGCAGGCCCATCAGCGGCTGGATCTCGGCCTCCATCAGGTCGGCGGTGCGCTCCAGAATGGCAGCACGCTCGGCTGGTGGGGTGGCCTGCCAGATCGGTGCGGCGTTCAGTGCGCACTGGATGGCGTTGTCCACGTCGGCAACGGTGGCCTCCTGCACATGGCCGACGACGTCGCGGTGGTCGGCCGGGTTCAGCACCGGTGCGGCAGCGCTCTCGCTGGCGGCGCAGGCCAGTAGCGGGACAGCCTTCCAGTCATTGTGAGCGGTGGCCAGCATGGCGCAGGACAGCGATGCCAGGCGGTGTTCGTTGGCCATGTCGATACCGGCCGAGTTGGCCCGTTCGGTGCCATACAGGTCGCGCGGCAGGGGAATGCGTGGGTGCGGCAGGCCGATACTGCCTTCCTGGGTACCCATGCGCTCGATGCTGGCCACCGGGTCGGCGACCAGTTCCTGGATGGAAATCGAGTGGTCGGCGATGCGGTTGACGAACGAGGTGTTCGCGCCGTTTTCCAGCAGGCGGCGCACCAGGTAGGCCAGCAGCGTTTCATGGGTGCCGACCGGTGCATACACGCGGCACGGGCGGTTCAGCTTGCCATCGGCAATCTTGCCGACCACTTGCTCGTACAGCGGCTCGCCCATGCCGTGCAGGCACTGGAACTCGTACTGGCCCGGGTAATAGTTCTGCCCGGCAATGTGGTAGATGGCCGACAGGGTGTGGGCGTTGTGGGTGGCGAACTGCGGGTAGATGGCTTCTGGCACGGCCAGCAGCTTGCGGGCGCAGGCGACGTAGGACACGTCGGTGTACACCTTGCGGGTATAGACCGGGTAGCCTTCCAGGCCTTCGACCTGGGCACGCTTGATCTCGCTGTCCCAGTAGGCGCCTTTTACCAGGCGGATCATCAGGCGGTGGCGGCTGCGCTTGGCCAGATCGATGACGTAGTCGATCACGTACGGGCAGCGCTTCTGGTAGGCCTGGATAACGAAGCCAATGCCGTTCCAGCCAGCCAGGGATGGCTCGAAGCACAGGCGTTCGAGCAGGTCCAGCGAAAGCTCCAGGCGGTCGGCTTCTTCGGCGTCGATGTTAAGGCCGATGTCGTACTGCTTGGCCAGCAGGGTCAGCGACAGCAGGCGCGGGTACAGCTCTTCCATCACGCGCTCGTACTGGGCGCGGCTGTAGCGCGGGTGCAGTGCCGACAGCTTGATCGAGATACCTGGGCCTTCATAGATGCCACGGCCATGCGAGGCCTTGCCGATCGAGTGGATGGCTTGCTCGTAGGACGCCAGGTACTTCTGCGCGTCGTGCTCGGTCAGTGCGGCTTCGCCGAGCATGTCGTAGGAGTAACGGAAGCCTTTGGCCTCGAAACGGCTGGCGTTGGCCAGGGCTTCGGCAATGGTCTCGCCGGTGACGAACTGCTCACCCATCAGGCGCATGGCCATGTCGACGCCCTTGCGGATCATCGGTTCGCCGCTCTTGCCGATGATGCGGGTGAGCGAGGAGGTGAGGCCGGTTTCGTTATGGGTGCTGACCAGCTTGCCGGTCAGCAGCAGCCCCCAGGTGGCGGCGTTGACGAACAGTGACGGGCTGTTGCCCAGGTGCGGCTGCCAGTTGCCGGTACTGATCTTGTCGCGGATCAGCGCATCACGGGTACCTTTGTCGGGGATACGCAGCAGGGCTTCGGCCAGGCACATCAGCGCCACGCCTTCCTGAGACGACAGCGAGAATTCCTGCAGCAGGCCCTGGACAATACCGGCACGGCCGCCGGCGCTTTTCTGATTGCGCAGCTTTTCGGCAATGCCCGCGGCCAGCTTGTTGGTGGCTTCGGCCAGTGGCGCGCTCAGGCGCGCCTGCTCCAGCAGCATCGGCACCACTTCCTGCTCCGGTCGGCGGTAGGCAGCGGTGATCGCCGAGCGCAGTACCGACTGCGGCAAGATGCTTTCGGCAAATTCGAGGAAGCACTGGTGGCTGTGGTCGGCCTGGACTTCACCGGCATCGTCGGCCAGGTTGCTGACATGACCGTTGAGTTCGGTCAGGGTGGCGCCACCCTCGAGCTTCTCCAGATAGTTGAAGATCGCTTGCTTGATCAACCAGTGCGGCGTGCGGTCAATGGACTGCGCAGCTGCTTTGAGTCGCTCACGGGTCGGGTCGTCGAGTTTGACCCCAAGGGTGGTAGTCGCCATTTCTTATCCTCGTTATTGCCACGGTTGTGGCCTAAGCTGGCGTCAAGAGTATCTGTAGGACAATTCGGGTGCAACCAGGTGCAACCCGATTTTTTCGTGTGAAAGGTGCAACTCGTCCGACAGCTATTCCCATACCCTGAAAAGGGGCGTTTTCGGTGCGATTTATTCTGAAAAGTCGGTTTTTTGCTCCCGAAAGGAGCAAGAAGCAGGCTTTGTCGGAAAATGCACGGGCAGGTGCAACTTGCAAAAGAAAAATGGTTGCACCTTCTTTGCGTTGTTGCATAGCATTCGCCGCCTGGGTGCAACCGCCATCGCTGTGGTTGCGCATGATAAAAACAAACGCCAGGGCACACGCATGGGCAATCCACTAACGATCACCTTCGTGATCTACATCGCAGCAATGGTGCTGATCGGCTTCGCCGCCTATCGCGCTACCAACAACCTTTCCGATTACATTCTGGGCGGTCGCAGCCTCGGTAGCGTGGTTACCGCGCTGTCTGCCGGTGCCTCCGACATGAGTGGCTGGCTGCTGATGGGCCTGCCCGGTGCCATCTACTTCGCGGGCCTGTCCGAGGCCTGGATCGCCATCGGTCTGACGGTGGGTGCCTACCTGAACTGGCTGTTCGTGGCCGGCCGGCTGCGCGTGCAGACCGAGCACAACGGTGACGCGCTGACCCTGCCGGACTACTTCTCCAGCCGTTTCGAAGACAATACCGGGCTGCTGCGTATCATTTCCGCCATCGTCATCCTGGTGTTCTTCACCATCTACTGTGCCTCCGGCATCGTGGCCGGTGCCCGTCTGTTCGAGAGCACCTTCGGCATGTCGTACGAAACCGCTTTGTGGGCTGGTGCAGCGGCGACCATCGCCTACACCTTCGTGGGTGGCTTCCTGGCGGTGAGCTGGACCGATACCGTACAGGCTTCGCTGATGATCTTCGCGCTGATCCTGACCCCGGTAATCGTGCTGATCTCCACCGGTGGCTTCGACCAGACCTTCGCCGCTATCGAGGCGGTGAACCCGGCGAACTTCGACATGCTCAAGGGTGCCACCTTCATCGGCATCATCTCGCTGATGGGCTGGGGCCTGGGTTACTTCGGCCAGCCGCATATCCTGGCGCGCTTCATGGCCGCTGATTCGGTGAAGTCCATCGCCAAGGCGCGCCGCATTTCCATGACCTGGATGATCCTGTGCCTGGCGGGTACCTGCGCCGTTGGCTTCTTCGGCATCGCCTACTTCTCGGCTCATCCTGAACTGGCAGGCCCGGTTAGCGAGAACCACGAACGTGTGTTCATCGAGCTGGCCAAGATCCTGTTCAACCCATGGATTGCGGGTGTCCTGCTGTCGGCCATCCTGGCCGCAGTCATGAGTACCCTGAGCTGCCAGCTGCTGGTGTGCTCCAGTGCCCTGACCGAAGACTTCTACAAAGCCTTCCTGCGCAAGAATGCTTCGCAGGTCGAACTGGTGTGGGTCGGCCGTCTGATGGTGCTGGCCGTGGCCCTGATCGCCATCGCCATGGCCTCCAACCCGGAAAACCGCGTGCTGGGCCTGGTGGCCTATGCCTGGGCCGGCTTCGGTGCCGCCTTCGGTCCGGTGGTGCTGATTTCGGTGCTGTGGAAAGGCATGACCCGTAACGGTGCGCTGGCCGGTATCGTGGTGGGTGCGCTGACGGTGATCCTGTGGAAGAACTTCGACACCCTCGGGTTGTACGAAATCATCCCGGGCTTCCTGTTCGCCAGCATCGCCATTGTTCTGGTGAGCAAGCTGGGCAGCCCTTCGCAGGCGATGGTCAAACGCTTCGAAGCAGCTGATGCGGCGTATCACGCCGACAAGTAACACCCGTTGAATTGGCGGTGCCTGCTTTGCGGGTGCCGCCAATCAGCAGCCAGGCCTGACTCCGCCTGCAAGGCAAGGTAAACTTGCCGCCTTCGCAGGAGTTGCCATGAACTATCGTCACGCCTTCCACGCCGGCAACCACGCCGACGTCCTCAAACACATCGTGCTGACCCGCCTCATCGCCCTGATGTCGCGCAAGGAGCAGCCGTTCGCCTATATCGATACCCACGCAGGGCTCGGCCTGTACGACCTGCAGGGCGATCAGGCAAGCCGTACCGGCGAGTACCTGGAAGGCGTAGCCCGCCTGTGGAATCGCGATGACCTGCCGGCCATGGCCGACGACTACCTGCGCATCATCAAGCGCCTGAATGCCGATGGCGAACTGCGCTACTACCCGGGGTCGCCCGAATTGGCCCGTCGCCTGATGCGCCAGCAGGACCGCGCCCTGCTCAACGAGAAGCACCCCGAAGACGGGCCGCTCCTCAAGGAAAACATGAAAAAAGACCCGCGCGTGACCGTGCACCTGGGTGAAGGCTGGCATGTGCCGCGGGCCTTGCTGCCGGTGCAGGAAAAGCGCGCGATCATGCTGATCGACCCGCCGTTCGAGCAGGCCGATGAGCTCAAGCGCTGCACCACTGCCATGAAAGAGGCGATCGGCCGCATGCGCCAGACGGTTGTGGCCATCTGGTACCCGATCAAAGACCAGCGTTCGCTGACCCGCTATTACCAGGACCTGACCAGCACTGGCGCGCCGAAACTGTTGCGGGTTGAGCTGTATGTGCATCACCAGGACAGCCCTCAGGGGCTGAACGGCTCTGGCCTGGCCATCGCCAACCCGCCGTGGGGGCTGGAGGATGAACTTAAGGAGCTGCTGCCATGGCTGGCCAAAGAGCTGGCACAGACCGCCGGCAGTTACCGCATGGACTGGCTGATCGCCGAGTAAACCTGTAGGCGCGGGTTTACCCGCGAACACCGGCGACGCCGGTGCCATCCACCGCGTTGCCTGCTTCGCGGGTGAACCCGCTCCTACAAGGGGGCGGTGTGCCTCCAATGTTTGCGTTATAATCCCGCCCTTTAGCCGCCATCCGCCCAAGAGGCCGCTGGCGCATTTTTACCGAATGAAGAGGCTAATCCCTTGGCATTGACGATTCTTGGCCTGTCCGGCGCCCTTAGCCATGACCCTTCCGCGGCCCTGTACATTGACGGCAAGCTGATTGCCGCCGCCGAAGAAGAGCGCTTCGTGCGTGACAAGCATGCGAAGAACCGCATGCCCTACGAGTCGGCGAAGTTCTGCCTGGAACAGGCAGGCATCAAGCCGTCCGACGTCGACGTGGTAGCCATCCCGTTCGCCCCGATCAGCCTGTTCGGCAAGGCGCGGTGGCACTATGCCAAGCGCTATTGGTACGCCCCGGATCGTGCGCTCGATGCCATCCTGATGGGCAACCGTCGCTACAAGCGCTATCGCAAGAAGATCGTCTGGTGCCTGGAGCAACTGGGCTTCGACCCGAAAAAGGTCAAGATCGAGCCGGTCGAGCACCACCTGGCCCACGCTTCCAGTGCTTATCATTGCTCGGGCTTCAAGGAAAAAACCGCAATCCTCGGCATTGACGGCAAGGGCGAGTACGCCACCACCTTCTTTGGCTACGGCGAAAACGGCAAGATCCACAAGATCAAGGAATTCTTCGACCCGGACTCGCTGGGTGGCCTTTACGGTGCCATCACCGAGTTCCTGGGCTTCGAAATGCTCGATGGCGAGTTCAAGGTCATGGGCATGGCGCCGTATGGCGACGCCAGCAAGTATGATTTCTCGCGTCTGGCCAGCTTCGAAAACGGCGAGTTGGTCATCAACACCGAGTACGCCAACGTTATCGGCCTGCGCCGTTACAAAGAGAAGGGCAAGGGCTTCTACTTCTCGCCAAAGCTGATCGAATGGCTGGGCCCCAAGCGCGAAGGCGACATCGCCGACGAGCCGTACATCCATTACGCCGCCAGCATGCAGGCGCTGTTCGAGAAACTGGCGCTGCAGATGATCGACCATTACCTGGGCGACACCCTGCGTGAAACCGGCAAGCTGGCCTTCGCCGGCGGCTGTGCGCTGAACGTCAAGCTCAACCAGAAGATCATCG
Organism: Pseudomonas sp. JY-Q; assembly: GCF_001655295.1. NCBI lineage: Bacteria > Pseudomonadati > Pseudomonadota > Gammaproteobacteria > Pseudomonadales > Pseudomonadaceae > Pseudomonas > Pseudomonas sp. JY-Q. The sequence goes on from NZ_CP011525.1 coordinate 525,867, forward strand.
CCCGTCCGGACGTGAAAGAGCTGTTCGTTCAGCCGGCCTCCGGCGACGCCGGGACTGCCGTTGGCGCCGCTGCCTATGTGTCCCACGCCCGTGGCGTTCCGGTCGAGAAGATGGAGCACGTCTACCTCGGCCCGTCGTACTCCAACGAAGACGTGATCGCCGCCTGCGCCCGTCACCCGAACCAGCCAAAATGGCGCAAACTCGAGAACATGCCGCAGCAGATCGCCCAGATCATGGTCGATGGCAACCCGGTTGCCTGGTTCCAGGGCCGCATGGAGTTCGGGCCGCGTGCCCTGGGTGGCCGATCGATCATCGGCTGCCCAAGCGTGGAAGGCGTGGCTGACCGCATCAACCACCAGATCAAGTTCCGCGAACGCTGGAGACCTTTCTGCCCGTCGATGCTCGACACTGTCGCCCCGCAGATGATCAAGGTCGACCATCCCGCGCCGTTCATGACCTTCACCTTCGAAGTTGCTGAAGAGTGGAAAACCCGCGTGCCGGAAGTGGTGCACGAGGACGGCACTTCGCGTGCCCAGGTGCTCAAGCGCGAGTACAACCCGCGCTACTACGACATGATGAAGGCACTGGAAGACCTGACGGGCAACGGCGTGTCGCTGAACACCTCGCTGAACCGTCGTGGTGAACCGATGATCTGCTCGCCGACCGATGCCCTGAACATGTTCTTCGGCTCGGACCTGCAGTACCTGATCATGGAAGACATCCTGGTTGTGAAGGACGGCGCGGCCCCGTATGACCAGCCGCTCTGAACCGCGCATCCTGCAGTTCTGCCATGGCTATGACGGGCCGTTCCTGGACTGCGCCCGTCAGTACGCCAGCCTGTTTCAGGGGCGTGGGTACCGGGTGACTACGGTGTTCCTCACCGGCGCCGCCGACGCGCAGGTGGCGGCTGGCTGTGCGTCGGACGAGGTGCTGTTCCTTGAGTTCAGCTCCAAGGCCGTGCGTGGCCTGAAACTCGGCGCCATCCGCGCATTGCGGCGCATTGCGGCTGAGCGCAATTTCGCTTTCTGCATCGCCCATCGCTTCAAGCCGATCTACGTTGCCCTGCTGGGGACCGGCCTGCCAGTGATTGGTGTGCACCATGCCTTTGGCGACTACCAGCGCAAAGGCCGCCGCCTGTTCGCGAACCTGTTCGGCAAGCGTCTGAGCCTGTTGGGTGTTTCGGACGCGGTACGTGACGATATGCGCCGTTGCTTGCCGCAGTGGCCGGCCGAACGCATCCAGACCCTGTACAACCGCATCGACATCGACGCCCTGCAAGCAGCCCTGGTGCCGCGCGCTGACGCACGCCAGGCCTTGGGCCTGGATGCTCAGGCGTGGATCGTCGGCAATGTTGGGCGCCTGCACCCGGACAAGGACCAGGCCACCCTGTTGCGCGGTTTTGCCCAGGCATTGCCGGGGCTGCCGGCTGGCGCCCGCCTGGCAATCCTCGGCAAGGGGCGCCTGGAGGCCAAGCTCAAGGCGTTGGCCGCCGAACTTGGTATTGCCGGGCAAGTCGACTTTCTTGGCCAGGTACCGGATGCGCGCCGTTATTTCCAGGCGTTCGACGTGTTCGCGTTGAGTTCTGATCACGAGCCGTTCGGCATGGTCCTGCTCGAAGCGATGGTTGCCGGTGTACCGGTGTTGGCCACGGCCTGTGGCGGTGCCCGCGAAGTGGTCGAGGGCGTTGGCGTGCTGTTCCCGCTGGGCGACGCCGCGCAGCTGGCTCAGGGCCTGAAGCACATGGCCGTACTGGACGCTGAGCAGCGCCAGGCCTGTGCCAGGCACATGCTGCAGCGCCTGCGTGAGCGTTTCTCTGACCAGGCGGTGCGCGAGGCCTTCTGGCAACTCCCGCAGGTGCGCGCGTTGGTGGGGCAGGCCTGATGCTCAATCGTATCCAGGCCTTCCGCGAACGCGGTTGGCAAGCTATCGATGCCAATGCTTATGCCCAGGCATGGGCGCGCTTTGGCGGCAGTGTCGCCACCCATCCGCTGGTGGTCGAGCAACTGGCGGATCTGGCACAGATCCCGGTGCGTTACCTGGGCTGGCACCAGGCTGGCGAGCTGAAAGCCGCCATCCCGGCCTGGGGGCGTCACTTGGCGCTGTCCAAGGACGTGCTGAAGCGTGCTGGCAAGAAGGCCCTGTTCGACCTCGGTAATGCCGAGATCATTCTACCGGCGGCGTCTGATGCCGCTGCGCCGTTGCGCCATACAATGCGTTACCTGTCCGAACTGAACCAGGGCCGCTTCAGCGGCCTAAAGGCGCAGAAGGAGCAGTTGGCCATGGCCCGGGCGCCTGAAGACCTGTCGAAGAAGTTCCGCTACAACCAGCGCCGTGAACTTCGCCTGCTGGAAGAAGCGGGTGGTGTGGTACGCCCGATCAGCGACTTCAGTGCTCAGGAAATCGCCAGCATGTACTGCGACCTGTTCCTGCGCCGCTGGGGGTTCCCTGCCACCGGTGCCGAGCGTATGGCCGATGTGCTGGGCCGCTTGCGCGAGCTGCTGATCGGCTCGGTGCTGCTGCTGGACGGTAAACCGATTGCCATCCAGCTGGTGTACCGCGTCGAAGCGCCGGAATGGATTAGCGTCGAGTACATCAATGGCGGTGTCGACCCTGAAACCAAGGCCTTCAGCCCAGGCAGCGTGCTGAGCTTCCTTAATACCCAGGCCGCCTGGGAAGATGCCCGGGCGCGCAACAAGCCGCTGCGGTTCTCGTTCGGCCGTGCTGATCGTGAGTACAAGGACCGCTGGTGCAACCCTGTGCCGGTGTATCAAGCGTGAGCCGCAAGCAGCAGTTGCTCAAGCGCCACCGGCGCAACAAACGCCTGGGGCTGCTGGCGGGCCTGGTTGCGCTGGTCGCCCTCGGTGTATTCAGTTGGTGGTGGTTGCCACTGCTGTTGTTGCCGCTGCTCTGGGCTGCCCATGAGGCCTGGTTTGCCGACCACCTGTTCTATGCACCGGGTGAGGACTATGCCTACGACTTCGGCGATCAGGTGCGGCAGGTTCCTGCCAGCCTGCACGATGGCTGGCTCAAGGCTGATTGCACGTTGCAGGGCGACGAAACCCTGGTGCTTGAGCTGCGGCTAAAGAGCAGCTGGTTGGGGCGCTTTCTCGACCCTCGGGTCGAGCTGCTGGCTGGCGAACAGGCCGATCGGCAAACGTTCGAGCGTGGCGTCGATGGGGTGCGCTTCCTTAACCTGACCGGCCTTGCTGCGCCACTGCAGGCCGGTACGTTGCGACTGCGCGGCCGGCATTGCCGGCTGCAGGGTCAGCTGCGTCTGTGGATAACCCCCTCGGTCGAGCTGCAGCGGCGCCGAGTGATGGTGATCGCGCCACATGCCGACGACGCCGAGTTGGCCGCGTATGGTTTGTACAGCCAGGCCGACGAAAGCTGGGTGGTGACCCTGACCGCCGGTGAGATAGAGGCCGAGCACTATCAGCAGATGGGCCTTGCAAAGGCCGAGGCCGCGCGCCTGAAGGGGCGCCTGCGTGCCTGGGACAGCATCGCCGTGCCGCGTTGGGCCGGGGTGCCGGAGTCGCATTGCATACAGCTGGGCTACTTTTGCCTGCAGCTGCCTGCCATGCAGGCCGCCCCCGACCAGCCGGCCGCCTCACGTGAAGCCGAACTGGCCGATATCCGCGTGTTCCGCCAGTTCAACCCGTTCCCGTTACCGGGCGACCGTGATGGCGCACCCACCTGGCATAACCTGCTGGCCGACCTGCGAGCCTTGCTGGAGCGGGCCAAGCCAGAGGTCCTGGTGATGCCGCACCCGCAGCTAGACCCCCATCCGGACCATATCTGCGCTCAGGCGGCGGTATTGGAAGCCTTGCAAGGCATGACCTGGCAGCCACAAACCTTGCTGTGCTACGCCAACCACCTGCACGATAACGACCGCTGGCCGATGGGCGACAGTGGCGATGGCGTGGCTTTGCCGCCGCAATTGAGCGCTGCCCAGGCCTGGGCACCCTGCAGCCTGGTGCTGGACTGCGCGACCCAGCGCGACAAGGCCATGGCCCTGGGCATGATGCACGACCTGCAGCCGCCGGCACCGTTCAAGCGCCGCCTGCGCCGTCTGCTGCAACGCTGGCTTGCCGGGCGACAGCCATCGCCTTTTGGGGAGAACGAATTCTTCCGCAAGGCCGTGCGCCGGCACGAACTGTTCTGGCGGCGTGAGCTGTAAGCACGCCCCATGGTTGACCGCGAAGGCGCAGAGCGCCCAAGGAAAGCAATGAAAGTCCTATTTCTGGTGCAGAAGGAACAGCGGGCGATACTTGACCGCCTGTACGATGGCGTCGCGGCCAACTGCGAGTGCGACCTGCGCTGGCTGACCAGCCAGGATCAGCGCAACCTGCGCCGTTACTTCAAGCGTGAAGTGCAGGTCGAGCGTTATGACCGCATCGTGTTCTTCCTGCGTTTCAAGCAAGAGATCCGTCAGGTGGCCTTCATCCGCACTGTGCCGAACCTGGTGATTCTCGAGCACGACGCCTACCAGAACTACATCCCGTGCAAGTACACCGGCAAGTTCAGCGCTCATTACCGTCAGTTGCCATGGGCACGGGTGATCAGCTCCGGCTACATGGTCAGCGAGCGCTTGCGCCAGGAAGGTTTTGACGCGGTGTTCGTGCCCAAGGGCTATGACGAGCAGTTGCTGGCCGACCAAGGGCGAGAGCGTGATATCGAACTGGCCTTTGTCGGCAGCGTCAACAGCGTGGCCTACAGTGGCCGCAAGGCACTGCTGGACGAGTTGGGGCAGGTCGAGAACCTGCTGGTAACCCGTACCAAGTCGGGTGAGGACTACTGCAACACGCTCAACCGTATTCGTTTCTTCGTCAGTGCCGATGTCGGCATGGGCGAATACATGATCAAGAACTTCGAAGCCATGGCCTGTGGCTGTGTGTTGCTGGCATACGACCAGGGCGAGGAAGAGAACCGTGCGCTGGGCCTGCAAGACATGCACAACGTGGTGTTCTATGACAACATCCCGACCCTTCAGGAAAAACTCCGTCGCTTGCGCGCCAACCCCGAGCTAGCACGGCAGATTGCAGAAAATGGCCGCCATCTGGCGGTTTCCCGTTTTAGTTTCGGCGCAGTTGGACGTAGCATCGTCGACCACATGCGCCCTGCGCTCAGGCCCCATCCGCCACTGTCTGCATGGCAGCGGCTGCGTCTGAAGCTGGGCATCTAAATAAGAGCTTTCACGCCCAGGAGCGGGTTGTTGAAGGCCGATAGTCGTAATGCGGAGGGAATCCGGTGCGCTTTTCAAATGAGAGTGACGTCACGCTTGTCGTGACCAGTTGTGGGCGGTTCGATCTGCTCAAAGACACCCTTGAGAGTTTCGATCGCTACAACACCGCGCCCATTCGCGAGGTATTCATCACCGAAGACTCTGGCGACGATGCTGTGCATGCCGCTGTGCCGGCGCACTGGAAGCCGTACTGCAAGGTGTTCGTCAACCGGCCCAAACTTGGCCAGTTGCCGTCTATCGACCTGGCTTACAGCCAGGTCAAGACGCCGTACATTTTTCACTGCGAAGACGACTGGCAATTCTATCGCCAAGGCTTTGTCGAAGACTCGCAGGCCATCCTGGATGTCAGTCCCAACATCTTGCAGGTGTGGTTGCGCAGCCATGCCCACGACCTGGCCATCCACAGCCCGTACATCCACTTGGGCGATCGCCAGGTGATCGCCGGGGTGCCGTGCTATCCGCTGCTGTCCGACAAGGCCGAGTGGCAGGCGTTCTCGCTCAACCCTGGGCTGCGCCGATTGAGCGATTACCAGCGCTGTGCGCCATTTGCCGCCTATGCTGGAGAAAAGGCGCTTTCCCGCCGCTACGCTGAGTTAAATCTGACAGCGGTCACCTTGGAGGGTGATGCAGTATTGCACACTGGTTTTGGCAATCACGTGACCTTGCCTATCGAGGTGGAGCGTAAGGCCAAGCGCCGTCAACGTGATCGGATGAAGCTGGCATTGACGCTGGTTGCGGGTGCCTTGATCGGCATGGGAATCACCATTTTTGTTCAATGAAGTCGCTGTCCCACCTGACTTGAGCGGGAGAGGGCCCATGAACATCGTCAATATGATGTGGGCGGGTGGAACGCCTTACATGTCCATCCACAAGGTGCATCGGCAGGTCTTGTCGAATGCGGGTGCCGATGCCCGGATCAGTAACTGGCTGTTGCTGGGGAGCGGGCTCTGCTGTGGGCTCGGTTCGACCCGGGAATGGCATATGCCCTCACGTGCGCTCAAAGGGCGGCACTTGTGGCGCTTGCTGCGTCCGTGGCTGCGCATGCGCTTGCGCAAGGCATTGGCCGAGGCCGGGGCAGAAGTGGTGCTGCTCGACGGTATTGGTGTCGCCCGGTTGGTGCTGCCGTTGTTACAGCGCATCACGCACGTGCGTGCCAAGGTACTGTTCCATGGCAAGACGCGCCTGCATGCCAGCGATATCCGCTTGTTGCAGAGTTTTCCGTCCGAGCGTCTGAGTATCGCGGCGGTATCACAGACGTTGGCCGAGTCGCTGGAGCGTGACCTGGGCAGGCCGGTGCAGACGCTGCGCATGGCGCTCGACCCGCTTGCATTCGTCGAGCCTTTGCTGAACCGGGACCAGGCCAGGCAGGCGCTGAAGTTGCCTCAGGGCGCCGAGGTGATGCTGGGTGCGGTAGGGCGATTGGTAGAGAGCAAAGGCTTCGAAATGCTGATCGAGGCATTCGCCAAGGCCAGTGCACGGCAACCGGGCTTGCAGCTGGCGATCATTGGCGAGGGGCCGCAGCATGCCGTGCTGCAGCAGCGTATCGACGCGTTGGGCCTGGCCGAGCGCGTTCATCTGCGCGGTCACCGCGAAGACCTGCAGCAGCTGTATCGGGCATTCGACTGGCTATTGGTACCTTCGCGTTCCGAAGGCCTGGGGCTTGTGGTGCAAGAGGCGGTGATGGCCGACGTACCGGTGGTGTGCAGCGACCTGGAGGTGTTCCGCGAGCAGTTGCGCGACACGGGTGGCTACCTGCCGGTTGCCGACGAAAGCGCCTGGGCTGAGGCGATCGAGCGCTGTGCGGTGCTCAGTGCATCGACGATCGCCGCGAAGCAGCGCCAGGCACTGGCACCGGAGCAGGCCTGGCAGGCGTTCTGCAGCGGCTCGCAGAGCCTGTTGCGCAGTTGAGCTCAGCGTGTCAGCAAGGCTGCCTCGAAGGCGGCAAGGGGGAACCGGTCGCCCAGGTTCTCCCGCTCGATATAGCGCACCATGTGCTGCACATTGCGTCGAATCATGCGGGCTGACAGTGGCGGGCGCAGAAAGCGCATGTCGGCCACGTCGATCAAGCCCAGACGCTGGTCGGGGGTGACCACCACGTTGCCCAAGTGCAGCGAGCGGAAATAAACGCCGCTGCGGTGCAACTGGCGGATCAGTTCGATCAGGCGTGGCAGGTAAGTGTCCCAGCTGAAGCCGTCATCGCGCGACATCTGCAGCAGCGTCCGCCCAGGTAGCGGGCGATACAGCACCGCAGTGCGGCCCGGCAGGTCGAGCTTGTGCTGGCTGATCACTTCGAGGGTAGGGATGCCCAGTTGCGCCAGGCGCGCGGCGTTATCGACGAAACGCTGCGAGTAAGGACGTAGCAGTGCAGATGAAATCAGCCGCTTCCTACGAAAAACCTTGAGGAAATTTCCATCTGTGAGCAGGTAGACTTTGGCGCCATGGCTGTCTGCCTCAAGCACCTGTGCGCCGAGTGTCAGCTGATCGAAGTCGACCTGGGTGAGCCGGGAGCATTGCATGAATAGAGCCTTGTCGTCTGGCGATCAAAATGACCGGCAATAATGCCGAAAATAATGCTGTAGCACCATGGATGGTGTTTCTGATTCATCGGGGGAAAGGATGTTGTATCAAAAAAACTGGGCACAAGCGTGGTTAGGTTTGGGCCTGGTCTGGTTCCTGGCGGCGATTGCCCTGGCACCCAGCAACAAGGTTTATCAGCAAGGTCTGGTGTTGTTCTTATGGCTGCCAACGCTGGTATTGGCCTGGTCGGCCCGAGGTGTGCTGGTGCAAGCCTGGAGGCGGCAACCGGCGCTGTGGGGGAGTGTGCTGCTGCTGTTGGCCTGGAGCGGCCTGAGCCTGGCATGGTCGCCCGCCGAGGAGCCCATGCGCGAGCTCAAGCGCTTGCTCTACATCCTGGTGTTCCTGCTGGCGTTTCCGCTGTTGGCCCAGCTTGGCCAAGCCCGCATTCGTCAGTTATTGCTGCTCGGCAGCGCGCTGCTGGCCATCGCTGCGTTAGTCTCCATCATCAAGTTCTATGGGGTGCAGCGTGCGCCTCTGCTGTTCAGGCTGGCGGGTATCGGCGAAATATCCCACCCCATCCTGGGGGCCTATGTCATTGGTTCGGCTGTGCTCTTGATGCTCTACGAGCCACCTCGGCGGCGTGGCTTGCAGGTGTTGTGGCTGGCGGCACTGGCTTGCCTGGGGGCCTTCGCCATGCTCAGCCAGAGCCGTGGTGCGGTTCTGGCACTGGTGATTACCGTGGTGATGGCGCCGTTGTGGTTCCGTGACCGCCACAGCCGGGTGTTCTCTGTTCTGGCACTGCTTGCCACCGGCCTGGCCTTTTTGGCCGTGTACGACGTTATCGCCCAACGGGGCTCGTCCTACCGGCCGGAAATTTTCCATGCCGTGGTCCAGATGATAGCCGCGCACCCTTGGACTGGTCTTGGTCTGGGGGCTGCTTACGAAGTGAGCGCCGTCGGCATGCACTTCGATCACACCCACAACATGTTCACCCATGTTGCCGTTGAGATGGGCTTGCCCGGCATGTTGCTGTGGGTAATGGTGTGGCTGTTCACGCTGGGCGAAATCGTGCGCGCCCGTGGCACCCTGCTCGGCAAGGTCCTGCTGGGCTTCTGGGTCTATTCGACCCTGGCCATGCAGTTCGATGCCGCCAGCCTCACCGGTACGCCACGTGCCGAATGGTTCATCAGCTGGCTGCCGGTGGGCCTTGCCATGTTGCTGCCATGGGGGCGTGCCGAAAATGACGCCTGTGGTAAAATTGCCGGTTCAACCTGAACAGCGAGCTCGATAATGGCCGAAACACCGCGACCAGCGGAGCACACCTCCAGCCTGAAGATCTACTTCCGGCTGTTGAGCTATGTGAAACCCTATGTCGGCATTTTCCTGCTGAGCATTGTCGGTTTCGTGATCTTTGCCTCGACCCAGCCAATGCTGGCCGGCATTCTCAAGTACTTCGTCGATGGGCTGAGCAACCCCGAAGCGGTATTGTTCCCCAACGTCCCCTACCTGCGTGACCTGCAATTGCTGCAGGCGGTGCCGCTGCTGATCATCCTGATCGCTGCGTGGCAGGGCCTGGGCTCGTTCCTCGGCAACTACTTCCTGGCCAAGGTCTCTCTGAGCCTGGTGCATGACCTGCGGGTGGCGTTGTTCAACAAGCTGTTGGTGTTGCCCAACCGCTACTTCGACAACCACAACTCCGGGCACCTGATTTCGCGCATTACCTTCAATGTGACCATGGTCACCGGCGCCGCTACCGACGCCATCAAGGTGGTAATCCGCGAAGGCCTGACCGTGGTGTTCCTGTTTGCCTACCTGCTTTGGATGAACTGGCACCTGACCCTGGTGATGGTTGCCATCTTGCCGGTGATCGCGGTTATGGTCAGCATCGCCAGCAAGAAATTCCGCAAGCAGAGCAAGAAGATCCAGGTAGCCATGGGCGACGTCACCCACGTTGCCTCGGAAACCATCCAGGGTTACCGCGTGGTCCGTAGCTTCGGTGGCGAGGCCTACGAGCAGCAGCGATTCGGCCAGGCCAGCCAGAGCAACACCGACAAGCAACTGCGGATGACCAAGACCGGCTCGCTGTACACGCCGATGCTTCAGCTGGTGATCTACAGCGCCATGGCTGCGCTGATGTTCCTGGTACTGTTCCTGCGCGGTGAGTCCACTGCCGGTGACCTGGTGGCTTATATCACTGCTGCCGGCCTGCTGCCCAAGCCGATTCGCCAGTTGTCGGAAGTCAGCTCGACCATCCAGAAGGGCCTGGCAGGTGCCGAGAGCATCTTCGAACAGCTGGACGAAGCGCCTGAAGTGGACACTGGTACGGTCGAGAAGGAGCGCGTGGAAGGGCGCCTGGAAGTGCGCAACCTGAGCTTCACCTACCCGGGTACCGAGCGTGAAGTGTTGAGCGACATCAGTTTTGTCGCCGAGCCCGGGCAGATGATCGCCCTGGTCGGCCGCTCCGGCAGTGGCAAGTCTACCCTGGCGGCCCTTATTCCACGCTTCTATCACCACGACAAGGGGCAGATCCTGCTCGATGGCGTGGAGATCGAGCACTATCGCCTGCGCAACCTGCGTCGCCATGTTTCGCAAGTCACCCAGCATGTCACCTTGTTCAACGACACCGTGGCCAACAACATCGCGTATGGCGATCTGGCCGGCGCGCCGCGCGCAGACATCGAAGCCGCCGCGGCCGATGCCTATGCCAAGGAATTCGTCGACCGGCTGCCAAAGGGCTTCGATACCGAAGTGGGTGAGAACGGTGTACTGCTTTCCGGGGGCCAGCGCCAGCGCCTGGCAATTGCCCGTGCGCTGCTTAAAAACGCGCCGTTGCTGATCCTCGACGAAGCGACGTCGGCGTTGGATACAGAGTCCGAGCGGCATATCCAGGCCGCCCTGGACCACGTGATGCAAGGCCGTACCACGCTGGTGATTGCCCATCGCCTGTCGACCATCGAGAAGGCCGACCAGATCCTGGTCATGGACCAGGGCCGCCTGGTCGAGCGCGGTACTCACACCGAGCTACTTGCGGCTAATGGCCATTATGCCCGTCTGCATGCCATGGGGCTGGATGAGCCGGCCAAGGCCGATATCACCTGAACCCTCCTTGATCGGGGCCGTTATGGCCCCGATTGTCACGGGAATTTTCCAGGGTTGATCTGGCCATAAAGCCATTGACTACCCTGTGCTAATATCCTGCCCCTGTTCATTATTTCCATATGGGTTGCCCATGAAGTTGTCCATGCCGCGTTTCGATCAAGCCCCGGTACTGGTGGTCGGCGATGTCATGCTCGACCGCTACTGGCATGGCGGTACTTCGCGTATTTCGCCTGAAGCGCCAGTCCCGGTGGTCAAGGTCGATCAAATCGAGGATCGCCCCGGCGGCGCGGCCAACGTTGCCTTGAACATTGCTGCGCTGGGCGCGCCGGCTTCGCTGATCGGCGTCACCGGCCAGGATGAGGCTGCCGACAGCCTGGCCAACAGCCTGCAGGCTGCCGGTGTCCGTTCGGTATTCCAGCGCATCGCACACCAGCCGACTATCGTCAAGCTGCGGGTCATGAGCCGTCACCAGCAACTGCTGCGTATCGATTTCGAAGAGCCGTTCGCCACCGACCCACTGTCGCTGGGCGCGGAGGTCGACAGCCTGCTCGAAGGCGTCAAGGTGCTGGTCCTGTCCGACTACGGCAAAGGTGCATTGAAGAACCACCAAAACCTGATCCAGGCGGCGCGGGCCAAGGGCATTCCGGTGCTGGCCGACCCCAAGGGCAAGGACTTTTCCATCTACCGTGGCGCCAGCCTGATTACCCCGAACCTCAGCGAGTTCGAGACCATCGTTGGCCGTTGCGTCGATGAGGCCGAACTGGTTGCCAAGGGCTTGCAGTTGCTGCAGGACCTGGACCTGGGCGCCCTGCTGGTCACCCGCGGCGAGCATGGCATGACCCTGCTGCGCGTTGGTCAGCCTGCGTTGCACCTGCCTGCACGGGCACGCGAGGTGTTCGATGTGACCGGTGCCGGCGATACTGTCATCTCCACCCTTGCCGCAGCCATTGCCGCGGGTGAGGACCTGCCCCATGCGGTGGCCCTGGCCAATCTGGCGGCGGGCATTGTGGTCGGCAAGCTGGGTACGGCTGCCATCAGCGCCCCTGAGCTGCGTCGGGCCATCCAGCGTGAGGAAGGCTCCGAACGCGGCGTGCTGGGCCTTGAGCAACTGCTGCTGGCCATTGATGACGCGCGGGCGCACAACGAGAAGATTGTCTTTACCAATGGCTGCTTCGACATCCTGCATGCCGGGCATGTCACCTACCTGGAACAGGCGCGGGCCCAGGGTGATCGCCTGATCGTTGCGGTAAACGACGATGCCTCGGTAAGCCGCCTGAAGGGGCCGGGCCGGCCGATCAACAGCGTTGACCGGCGTATGGCCGTGCTGGCCGGTTTGGGCGCGGTGGACTGGGTGATCAGTTTCCCGGAAGGCACCCCGGAAAACCTGCTGAGCCAGGTCAAGCCGGATGTGTTGGTCAAGGGTGGAGACTATGGCATCGACCAGGTGGTTGGCGCTGATATCGTCAAGGGCTATGGCGGCACCGTGAAGGTGCTGGGGCTGGTCGAGAACAGCTCGACCACGGCGATTGTCGAGAAAATTCGCAAGAACTGATCTGACCTTGGGGCCGTTGTGGCGGCCCTCGGCTGGGGCGGGTTTACCCGCCCCAGCAAGCAGGCGAAAGCTCTCGGGATGTCACTTGTTCAGCGAGGTCCGCGCCCGCTCCAGCAGCGCTCGCGCCTTGTCGCCAAACCTTTGCAAGTGCGACGCCCTTGCGGGCTTGCTTTCCACCAACCCCTGCTGCTTCACCCAATCCTTCCAGCGTACCCGTTCATCTGCCACCACCCAGCCTTCCTGCCGGGCAAAACTCTCTGCCAGGTACAGCCCACGCGTACTCGCCGGCACCAGCTCATCCTTTTTCAGCGTGTACAGCTCTGCCAGTGGCTGGCCGTCCTTCAATGGCATCAGGTACAGGTCGGGGCGTTTGCGGTTGAGCCGCGCCACCAGCTGGTCGCCCTCCAGCCGCTCGTCAACGTGGAACAAGCTGAGTTTCTTGGCGTCCCGGGGCACTTGCAGGCGCATGTCATAGATCAGCTGTAGCGAAGCGGTGGGCAGGTGCACATAGGCCCGTGGGCGCTCCAGGAGCATCAGCTTGCCGCAATGCACCGGGCGTGCGGCACCGGACTCCGGAGCCAGCACGAAGTGGGGTGTTTCGCGGTAGTGCAGGGCGGCGGCGTAGGGGATGGGCAGCCAGGTGTCGTTGAAGCGCCCGCCCAGCCAACCTTCCGGTGTTTCCAGCAGGCACTCCTCGGCCACTTCCTGTACGGCCGTGTGCAGCGGCAGGTTCAGCTCCTGCGCCGGTACATAACCGGAAATCAGTTTCAGTACCACATCGCCACGGTCTTGTCGGCGCTGACGCACCAGTACCCAGTAATCGCGGTTCTGCCAATGCAGCGTGAGGCGCACTGACACGCCTAGGTTGGCCAGTTCGACCACGAAGTGTTGTGTATCGGGTAACTGGATGGCCTTGCGCCGTTGCTGGATCTGGGCAAAGTTCAGCGGCATGCCGATGCTTTGGTAAATCAAGCCTTCGGGCGTGGCCTCGACATGCAGTGGCAGTGTCTTGAAGTTGCTCGGGTTCTTGCGGATCAGCGTTCGCGCCACGAGGCTCCTCCTTGCGTCGGGTCAGTCTCCAGTCCCTGAATCGGGAGCCTGAGGTAACTCAATGCTGGCCCAGGATACGGGCGACGGTGGCCACGTTGTGGGCCAGGTGCAACGGGTTGATGGTGCCGACAATAGCACTGCTGACGCCCGGGTGGGCGAACAGCAGCTCGAAGCTGGCCTGCACCGGGTCGACGCCCGGGGCCAGGCAGATATGCCCGCTCGCCAAGGCCTTCTTTACCAGGATGGCCTTGCCGTGTTCGGCAGCGTAGTCCAGCACCGGGCGTTCTGCCTGTTCGTTGAGGTTGTAGGTGACCATGGCGCAGTCGCCTTGCTCCAGTGCCTTCAGGCCGCCGGCGACGGTCTTGCCGGACAGCCCGAAACCGAGGATCTTGCCCTCCTGCTTGAGTTCGGCCAGGGTCTGGTAGACCTCCTGCTGTTCGAGGATGGCCAGGTCGTTGCCGTCGGAATGCACCAGCACCAGTTCGATGCGGTCGGTTTCGAGCCGGCGCAGGCTGCGCTCCACCGAGCGGCGGGTGTGGGCAGCGCTGAAGTCGAAATGCGACAGGCCTTCCTCGAACTCTTCACCGACCTTGCTGACGATTACCCATTCATCGCGTTGGCCGCGCAGCAGCGGGCCCAGGCGTTCTTCGCTACGGCCGTAGGCCGGGGCGGTGTCGATCAGGTTGATGCCAAGCTCGCGGGCCTGGGCCAGTAACAGGCGGGCTTCCTCATCGCCGGGGATCGTGAAGCCAGTGGGGTACTTCACGCCCTGATCGCGGCCCAGCTTGACCGTGCCGAGGCCCAGTGGAGAGACCGTGAGGCCAGTGCTGCCCAGCGGGCGATGGAATGCGTGCAGGGTTGGCAGGCTCATGGCAGCAACTGCTCCCAGGCCGGTACGCTCAGTGGAGGGCGTGGGAGGTCGGCCAGGTCGGCCTGTGCTTGTGGACGAATGCCGTCGCGCTCCAGGTGGCTGATTACCCGGTCGCTGAAGTCCGGTGCCAGTGCCAGTTTGGTTGGCCAGCCCACCAACAGGCGCTGCTGGTCGGCAAGGAAGGCGTTGTCCGGGCGTGCCAGGCCGGATTGTGCAGGCTCAGCGCGGTCGACGCGCAGTGTGGCCCAGCGCACCAGGCTCTGATCGACCCAGGGCAGCAGGTTGGCGATTTCCTTCTGCGCTGCAGCAATCTGCGCTGCAGGCTCGCGCGCCACGCCATCGGCTTCGGCCAGGTCCCCACCGAGGTACCAGACCCACTGGCCATCGGCTGCCGGATGGGTGGTCACCGTTACCCGCGGCTTGGGCCCGCCGCCGAGGCAGTGGGCGTACAAAGGTTTCAGGTTCGGGCCCTTGGCCATGACCATGTGTAGCGGGCGGGTTTGCATGGCCGGCTGATCCAGGCCCAGCGCCTGCAGCAAGCCTTCGGTGCCGGCTCCGGCACTCAATACGATGCGCTGGGCACGGATTTCCCGGTCGTCCACGCGCAGGCCAACCAACGCATTACCTTCACGCAAGGGTTCGATGCGTTCACCTGCCAGCAAGGACTCGCCGGCCAGCTCGGCCAGGTTGGCCAGCAAGCTCGGGACATCGATCACCAGTTCCGCCAGGCGGTACACCTTGCCCTTGAACGCGCGGTCCTGCAGTGCCGGTGGCAGCTGGTCACCCTTGACCTGGTCGACCCGGCCGCGCACGGCCTTGCTGGCGAAGAAGCTTGTGAGGTTGCCGGCCAAGGTGCCCGGCGACCACAGGTAGTGGGCATCGGAGAGCAGGCGGGTACGCCCGAGGTCGAGTTCGCCGTTGCCGGCCAAGGCATCGCGCCAGCGGCGCGGCATGTCGGCGATGGCTTCCGAGGCGCCGGTCAGGGCGCCGTGCAGGGCGTATTTGGTGCCGCCGTGGATGATGCCCTGCGACTTGATGGTCTGCTCGCCGCCAAGGCTGGCGCGCTCCACCAGCACTGTCGAGTAGCCCAGGCGGCGCAGGCGGGCATTGAGCCAAAGGCCTGCGACCCCGGCGCCGACGATCAGCACGTCAGTGGAAATGGCAGATGGCATGGCGGTACCTCGAAGACTGGGACAGCTGGCAAGTATACAGGCTATACCTGAGATGGCCCTATCGTCGGCGAACCCCGCACACGGGCTCTCAATGCCCAGCGGTCTTCGAGAACAGCTGAATCACCACCACGCCACCCACGATCATGGCCATGCCAAGCATTGCCGGTATATCCAGCTTCTGCCCATAGATCACCAGCGCCGCCACACTGATCAGCACAATCCCCAGGCCCGACCAGATGGCGTAGGCAATCCCCACCGGAATGCTGCGGACTACCAGCGTCAGCATCCAGAACGCAATGCCATAGCCAACCACCATCAGCAGCAGTGGCAACGGCGTGCTCAGGCCTTTCACCGCTTTCATCGAGGCGGTGGCGATGACTTCGGCGCAGATGGCAATGGCGAGGTAGGTGTAGGCATTCATGGCGGGATCCTCCGTTACTGAGCGGGCATTCTAGACGTTGCCTGGATGGGGTAAAGTCATTACCTATCAATGTGGGAGATAGGTTGATGGCCGAGCAGTGGAACCTTGAACAATTGCGTACCTTTCTGCGCGTTGCAGAACTGCGCTCGTTCTCCGCGGTGGCACGTGAGCAGCACAAAGCCCAGTCGGCGATCAGCAGTGCCATCGCGCTGCTCGAAACCGACCTAGGGGTCACCCTGTTCGAGCGCAGCAGCGGCCGGCAACCGAAATTGACTGAAAACGGCAGCGCCTTGCTGGAAGACGCCCGCGAATTGTTACGCCAGTGCGAACGCCTGGATGGCCGCGCCCTGGCCCTGATGCGCGGGCAGGAGGCCTTGCTGCGGGTCGCGCAGGACGAAGCCATGCCGTATCAGCCGGTGATCGACAGCCTCGACGAACTGGCGAGCCGCTACCCGTTCCTGGAGGTGCAACTGGCCAGCGGAGCCCAGGGCGATGTGGCGCGCAAGCTGGTGGAGCGGCGCGCCGATCTGGGCCTGTTCTTCCTCCACGAAAGCATCCCGGCTTCCTTGGAGCGCCGTGCCTTGGGTAGCGTGGAGATGGTCACGGTGTGCGCGGTCGGCCACCCGCTGGCGGGCGAAGGCCGGGTCACCCGCCAACAATTGGCCCGCCACCGGCAGTTGCTGATCACGCCACAACAAAGCGGTTACCCCGGCGGCGAGGCGATCAGCCCGCAGGTATGGCGTGCCGACAGTTTCTACGCCATGGCCGAACTGCTGATGCGCGGCCTGGGCTGGGCCTGGTTACCCCGGCATGTGGTGCAGTACCCGACCTACCAGGCGCACATGGTCGAACTGGACAGCGACTGGCGGCCGCCGGCCTTGGTGGCAGAGCTGGCCTGGCGCCGCGATGAACCTCTGGGCCCGGCCGCGCAGTGGCTGGCCGAGCGCTTTGCAGTGCACCTTCGCGCGATCGGGTAGACTTAGCCGCCATGAACAGAACTCTCTATACCTTGCTGTTTCACCTGGGCCTGCCGCTGGTTGCGCTGCGCCTGTACCTGCGCGCGCGCAAGGCGCCGGCCTATGGCCAACGCATCGGCGAGCGCTTTGCTTTCAAGCTGCCGGCCATGCGCCAGGGGGGTATCTGGGTACATGCGGTATCGGTGGGCGAGAGCATTGCTGCCGCACCCATGGTGCGTGCCTTGCTAAAGGCTTACCCGGAGCTGCCGATCACACTGACCTGCATGACCCCTACCGGCTCCGAACGCATTCGCGCCCTGTTCGCCAACGAACCACGCGTGCAGCATTGCTACCTGCCCTACGACCTGCCTTGGGCGGCGGGGCGTTTTCTCGATCATGTGCAGCCTAAGCTGGGCATCATCATGGAAACCGAGCTTTGGCCCAACCACATTCACCAGTGTGCCAGGCGCGGCATTCCGGTGGCGCTGGCCAATGCGCGCTTGTCTGAGCGCTCGGCCCGTGGCTATGGGCGCTTTGCCAGGCTGACCCGGCCGATGCTGGCCGAGATGAGCCTGATTGCCGTGCAGACCGAAACCGAGGCCCAGCGCTTCCGTGACCTGGGTGCACGCCCTGAGCGCGTGCAAGTCACCGGTTCGATCAAGTTCGACCTGACGATCGACGAACAGCTGCTGCCGCGCGCCAGGACATTGCGTGAACAGTGGGGGGGCGGCCAGCGCCCTGTGTGGATCGCCGCCAGCACCCATGAAGGGGAAGATGCCTTGATCCTGCAGGCGCATCGGCAGTTGTTGCAGGTGCATGGCGATGCCTTGCTGATCCTGGTGCCGCGCCACCCCGAGCGCTTCAATGCAGTGCATGCGCTGTGCAGCGAGCAGTTCACCACCGTGCGCCGCTCTGCCGGCACGCTGGTCGATGCGCAAACGCGGGTATTGCTGGGCGACACCATGGGCGAACTGCTGTTCCTGTATGCCCTGGCCGACATTGCCTTCGTCGGTGGCAGCCTGGTGCCGACCGGTGGGCACAATCCGTTGGAGCCTGCGGCGCTGGCCTTGCCGGTGCTCATGGGGCCACATGTGTTCAACTTCCTCGAAATCAGCGCGATGCTGCGCGAGGCGGGTGCGTTGCAGCAGGTGGATGATGCTGACGGGCTGGCCGGTGCGGTGCGCCGTCTGGTGGAACTGCCGCAGGACGCCCAGCGCATGGGCGAGGCGGGCAGGGCGGTGATGCGGGCCAATCAGGGGGCGCTGCAGCGATTGCTCGAGGGGCTGGGTGCGCTTATCCGCTGATTTTTGCATTGGCTCCTTCGCGGGCTCGCCCGCTCCCACAGGATGGATGCATGGCTCGAGGGCTGCGCTATCCCTGTGGGAGCGGGCGAGCCCGCGAATGGTCCAGCCCCTACCTCAAGGCCTGCGCTCGAAGTTCTTGGCCGCTGCTGCCGCCAGGTCCGGCGGCAGGAAGTCCTTGTCCGGGTTGTAGTCAGGTTTCAGGTAGCGCTTCAGGTCCTGCAGGTCTTGCGGGCTCAGGGTGCCGGCTGCCTGCTTCAGGCTCAGGTTGTCGAGGATGTAGTCGTAACGGCTATTGTTGTAGTCGCGCACCGAGGTGTACAGCTGGCGCTGGGCATCAAGCACGTCGACGATGTTGCGGGTACCGACCTGGTAGCCGATTTCAGTGGCTTCCAGCGCGCTCTGGTTGGAAATGATCGACTGCTTGCGCGCCTGTACCTGTTCCACATCGGTGTTCACTGCGCGGTGCAGGTTGCGGGTGTTTTCCACGACCTGGCGGCGCAGGCTTTCACGCTGTTGCTCGCTCTGGCTCAGGCGCTGGTAAGCCTCGCGTACCTGCGAGCTGGTCAGGCCGCCACTGTAGATCGGTATGTTCAGTTGCAGGCCAACGCTGGTCTGCTCGACGTCGCCGCCGTAGCGCACGTTTTGCTGCGGCGCCGGGTTGGTGAAGCCAAGGCTGTCGTTGTCACCCTTCTGGTACTTGGCCACGGCGTCCAGGGTCGGTGCATGCCCGGCCTTGCGCTGACGCAGGGTCTCTTCTGCGGCAGAAACCGCGTAGTTGGTGGCCAGCAGGTTGAGGTTCTGGCGCCCGGCGGTTTCGACCCAGGCTTTGGCATCGTTGGGCGTTGGCACTTGTACCGGCAGGCTATGCACCACGCCCTGGATAGAGGTGTACTCACGGTTGGTCAGGGTCACCAAGGCCTCGAATGCATCCTGCACCTGGCGTTCGGCGATGATCCGGTTGGCCCGTGCAGTGTCATAACTGGCTTGCGATTGCAGCACGTCGGTCTTGTCCGAAAGGCCCACGTCGAAACGCTCGTTGGACTGATCCAGCTGGCGCTTGAAGGCGGCTTCTTCTGCCTTGGTGGCGGCCAGGTTGTCCTGGGCGCGGAGGACGGCGAAGTAGTTTTGCGCGGTTTGCAGGATCAGGTTTTGCTCGGTCGCCGACAGCTCCAGTGCTGCCTGTTCGTTGACTGCTTCGGCGGCTTGCAACTGGAACCAGCGATCAGCGCGGAAGATCGGCTGAGCCAGGGTCGCGCTCCAGGCGTTGCCGCTGCGATTGGACGTCATGGACGGCTCGTCCAGCTTGGTGCGGGTGTTCATCATCTCGGCACCGGCCGACAGGTTTGGCAGCAACCCGGCGCGGGCCTGCGGCACCACTTCGCGGCGTGCCCCGTAATCGGCGCGTGCTGCAGCCAGGTCAGCGTTGTTGTCCACTGCTTCCTGGTAGACGCTGACCAGATCGGTTTTGACTGTCGAAGGCACGTCCGCTGCCCAGACCACTCCGTTGGACGCACAAGACACGGCTATCGCCAGTGAGAGTTTGCGCAGCATAGAGGCAATCCTTGTACGAAATTTAATTACTGAACTGTTGAGTATCGAGCGATGGGCCAGTGTAGTGCCATGCGCACCCGGCAACAATCGCTCGGTGTGCCTTTCATCATCCGCGCATTTACCTGCTTGGCTTTGCTGACCACTCCAGTCTAGACTGCGCATGTTCTTGTCGGGGTGCCTTGAAGCAAAGGCTGAGATCGCAGAGGTGCGGATCCCGTTGAACCTGATCAGGTTAGCGCCTGCGTAGGGAACAAGATTGCTCGCCTTCCCGGGGAGCCTCTTGTGCCAGGTCCGGGATTGTCACAGCTGCTACAGCTTCAGGCACCCCCATGTCCGGCACTGCACCCAAAGGGGGTGCGTCCGCGCGTTTCAGGTTCACCCCGACATTCCACTGCTAGGAAGCCGTCAGGAGAGCCTGTGATGACCAAACAAGAAAAAGCGATCAACCTCAGCGAATCGGCACAAGTCGATCAGCAGTCCGTGCAACCCTTCCCCCGTTCGCGCAAGGTGTATGTCGAAGGCTCGCGCCCGGACATCCGCGTCCCCATGCGTGAAATCAGCCTGGATGACACCCCGACCGATTTCGGCGGCGAGTCCAACGCCCCGGTGCTGGTGTATGACACGTCTGGCCCGTACACCGACCCCGACGTGATCATCGACGTGCGCAAAGGCCTGGCCGATGTGCGTTCGGCGTGGATCGAAGCCCGCGGTGACACCGAGCGCCTGGAAGGCCTGAGCTCCGACTTCGGTCAGCAGCGCCTGAACGATGCAGAGCTGGCCAAGCTGCGTTTCGCCCATGTGCGCAACCCGCGTCGTGCCAAGGCCGGCGCCAACGTCTCGCAGATGCACTATGCCCGTCAGGGCATCATCACCGCCGAAATGGAATACGTGGCCATCCGCGAAAACATGAAGCTGCAGGAGGCCCGCGCCGCCGGCCTGCTGAATGAGCAACATGCCG
The DNA here is from genome assembly GCF_001655295.1 of Pseudomonas sp. JY-Q. Classification (NCBI taxonomy): domain Bacteria; kingdom Pseudomonadati; phylum Pseudomonadota; class Gammaproteobacteria; order Pseudomonadales; family Pseudomonadaceae; genus Pseudomonas; species Pseudomonas sp. JY-Q. The sequence continues at coordinate 546,560 of NZ_CP011525.1, forward strand.
GCCACAGCTTCGGTGCCAACATCCCGAAAGAAATTACCCCTGAATTCGTCCGCCAGGAAATCGCCCGTGGCCGCGCGATCATTCCGGCCAACATCAACCACCCGGAAGTAGAGCCGATGATCATCGGCCGCAACTTCCTGGTGAAGATCAACGGCAACATCGGCAACAGCGCCCTGGGTTCCTCGATCGAGGAAGAGGTGGCCAAGCTGACCTGGGGCATCCGCTGGGGATCGGACACGGTCATGGACCTGTCCACCGGCAAGCACATCCACGAAACCCGCGAGTGGATCATTCGCAACTCGCCGGTGCCGATCGGTACCGTGCCGATCTACCAGGCCCTGGAAAAGGTCAACGGCGTGGCAGAGGACCTGACCTGGGAACTGTTCCGCGACACCCTGATCGAGCAGGCCGAACAGGGCGTGGACTACTTCACCATTCACGCCGGTGTGTTGCTGCGCTATGTGCCCCTGACCGCCAAGCGCGTCACCGGCATCGTCAGCCGCGGTGGCTCGATCATGGCCAAGTGGTGCCTGGCGCACCACAAGGAAAACTTCCTGTACACCCACTTCGACGAAATCTGCGAAATCATGAAGGCCTACGACGTCAGCTTCTCGCTGGGCGACGGCCTGCGCCCTGGCTCGATTGCCGACGCCAACGACGCTGCGCAATTCGGTGAGCTGGAAACCCTCGGCGAGCTGACCAAGATTGCCTGGAAGCACGACGTGCAATGCATGATCGAAGGCCCCGGCCACGTGCCGATGCAATTGATCAAAGAGAACATGGACAAGCAGCTGGAGTGCTGCGACGAGGCGCCGTTCTACACCCTCGGCCCACTGACCACCGACATCGCGCCGGGTTACGACCACATCACCTCGGGCATTGGTGCGGCGATGATCGGCTGGTTCGGTTGCGCCATGCTCTGCTACGTCACGCCGAAGGAGCACCTGGGCCTGCCGAACAAGGACGACGTCAAGACCGGCATCATCACCTATAAGATCGCCGCGCATGCCGCCGACCTTGCCAAGGGCCACCCGGGTGCACAGATTCGCGACAACGCCTTGTCCAAGGCGCGTTTCGAGTTCCGTTGGGAAGACCAGTTCAACCTGGGCCTCGACCCGGACACCGCCCGCGCTTTCCACGACGAGACCCTGCCGAAGGAATCGGCCAAGGTCGCGCACTTCTGCTCGATGTGCGGGCCGAAGTTCTGCTCGATGAAGATCACCCAGGAAGTGCGTGAGTACGCTGCCAAGATCGAGGCCGTGGATGTGACGGTCGAGCAAGGCATGCGTGAGCAGGCCGAGCGGTTCCGCCAGGAAGGCAGCCAGCTGTACCACAAAGTGTAAGCACGCTGGGGCCGCTTTGCGGCCCTTTCGCGACGCAAGGCCGCTCCCACAAGGACCGCGCAAGCCTCGAAGCCTGCGTGGTTTTTGTGGGAGCGGCCTTGCGTCGCGATACGAGGACGAAGTCCTCGCCAGGAACACCAACAATATTGCCGGCGAGCGCCAACCATGACATCACCCAGCCAGTTCTCTCCCGACCATCCAATCCCCATCCAGCAGCGCATCTTCGGTGCTCGCGACCTGTTTTCACTGTGGTTTTCCCTCGGCATCGGCCTGATGGTGCTGCAGGTCGGCGCCATGCTGGCGCCAGGCCTGGGCCTTGCTGGCGCCGTGCTGGCCATCGCCCTGGGCACCGGTGTCGGTGTGCTGTTGCTGGGTGCGGCGGGGGTTATCGGCAGCGACACCGGCCTGTCCGCCATGGGCACCCTGAAACTCAGCCTGGGCAGCCATGGCGCGCGCTTGCCGGCGCTGCTCAACTTGCTGCAACTGGTGGGTTGGGGCGCTTTCGAGATTATCGTCATGCGCGATGCTGCCAGCTTGCTGGGGGCGCGAGCGTTCGGTGAGGACAGTGCCTGGAACAGCCCCATGCTCTGGACGCTGTGCTTCGGTGCCCTGGCCACCCTGCTGGCCGTCAGCGGGCCACTGGCCTTCGTGCGCAAGGTGCTGCGCGCCTGGGGCATCTGGTTGTTGCTGGGCGCCTGTCTGTGGCTGACCTGGAACCTGTTCGCCAAGGCCGACCTGGCGGAGCTGTGGAACCGAGCCGGGGATGGTTCGATGTCGCTGGCGGTTGGCTTCGATATCGTCATCGCCATGCCGCTGTCCTGGTTGCCGCTGATCGCGGACTACTCGCGCTTTGCCCGCAATGGCAAGCATGTGTTCGGCGGCACGGTCGTTGGCTACTTCATCGGCAACACCTGGCTGATGAGCCTGGGCGTGGCCTACACGCTGGCGTTCGCCGCCAATGGCGAAGTCAATGCCTTGCTGCTGGCCCTGGCGGGCGCCGGCATGGGGATTCCGCTGCTGCTTATTCTGCTGGACGAGTCGGAAAAGGCCTTCGCCGACATCCACTCGGCGGCGGTTTCCACCGGTGTGCTGCTACCGCTGAAGGTCGAGCACCTGGCGTTGGCCATCGGCGTGTTGTGCACCCTGATTGCCCTGTTGGCGCCACTGGCACAGTACGAAAACTTCCTGTTGCTGATCGGCTCGGTGTTCGCACCGCTGTTCGGCGTGGTGCTGATGGACCACTACGTGGTCCGTCGACGCCGTCTGCCAGCGCAGGTCAATGGCTTGCACTGGCAGGCGTTGGTGGCCTGGTTTGCCGGGGCGGTGGCCTATCACCTGATTGCCGCCAAGGCGCCGGAACTGGGCGCTACCCTGCCCGCATTGCTGCTGGCAGGTGTGCTGCATGGGCTGCTAAGCCTCAGCCGCGGCCGGGAAACAGTTCAGGCTTGAGTACGCCATTCAGGCGCGGGTAGGGGATCTTCAGTTCCACGTGGCCCATGGAATAGGGCGCGATGGCATAGACCTCGTACTTGACCACTACCGCGCCGTACGTCAGGGCGACGTGCGGCGATTTCTTGAACGGCCAGGTCTTGACGAACTCGGCATCCTTGTCCATTCCCACGCTCATCAGCCAGGCACGGTGCGATTCTTCGACGGTTTTCCAGAAGGTGTCTTCCTGGCCGGGCACCAGCATGTCCTGCAGGGTCAGCACCTTGTCCAGCTTGCGTGAATAGTTGATGAAGCCGCGCCCGGGCATGCCGTGGGCGCCACCGCTGTCCAGGTAGCTGGACAACTCGATGATCACCAGCCCGTCATGCTGCTCGCGTACCTTGGCTTGCAAGTAGCTGCTGTTACGTTTGTCGGCACTGGCCAGATATTGCTGTTCGTAGGCCTGCAGGGTGGCTGGTGCGGTGCCATGCTGATTGTCTTCGGTCAGTTGCAGCAGGCGTTTTTCGACGATGCCGTCGAGCTTGGGCAGGGCCGGGAAGTGGATCATGTCGATGTTCACCAGCGGGCAGTCGCTCTCGCTGCAGCCGGGTTTGACATGCTCCCAGGCGTCGCGCTTGACCTCGAGCGGGGCCCGGTAGTTGGGCGTGAACAGGCTCTGGCAGGCGCCCAGAGCGAGTGCCAGCACGGCCACGGAAGTCAGTTTGACAAGTGTCATGATGATCCTTGCAGAACAGGGAAAAGTCGGCCTTTGACCGTCTGCGCGGCCTTCAGTTCGCCACTAAGCTAACAGAGTGAAGGGCTGCTGTCCCGAGTGCGCCGGCGGTTGCTGGAAAGGGGTGAAACCAACAGGCGTGCGGAGTAGGATGGCGCGAAGCAGTATTTGAGGTAATGAGGATTTCCATGTCAGACGCGTTGAACGCTGTGCCCAAGGGCTTCGAAATCATCGAGCGGGCCAATTGCTTCCAGGGCTTTTACAAGCTCGACAAGTTACGCCTGCGCCACGAGCTATTTGCCGGGGGCATGGGGCGCGAGATCAGTCGCGAGCTGTTTGTGCGCCACGATGCGGTATGCGTGCTGCCGTACGACCCTGCGCGCGATGAAGTGGTGCTGATCGAACAGTTCCGCGTGGGCGCACTGGACAAGGTCGCCAACCCCTGGCTGATCGAGATGGTTGCCGGGCTGATCGACAAAGACGAGCAGCCCGAGGAAGTTGCCCATCGCGAGGCGGAAGAAGAAGCAGGCCTGACGTTCAGCGCCCTGTGGCCGATGACCCGCTACTTCCCGTCGCCTGGCGGCAGTGACGAATACGTTCACCTGTTCCTCGGCCGTTGCAGCAGCGAGGGCGCGGGAGGGCTGCATGGCCTGGAGGAAGAGGGCGAAGACATTCGCGTACGCGTGTGGGCGTTCGAGGATGCCCTGCAGGCGGTGCGCGACGGGCACATCTGCAATGCGGCCACCATCATTGGCCTGCAATGGCTGGCGCTGAACCGTGACGAAGTAAGAGGTATGTGGAAGTGAACCTGCTGCGCGAGCGCTATCGAGTCGACCTGGTCGGGCTGCAGGCAGCCTGCGAGGCCAACTACGCCCGGCTGATGCGCTTGTTGCCCGACATGCGCACCACCCAGAGCTCGCGCCGCATCGGCATGACCCAGGGTGACCAGATGCTTGGCGTGCTGGTGCTCGACGTGGTGCTGGCCTGCCCGTACACCACCACCCTGCATGTGCGCCAGGAACACAGCCTGCCTTGGTTGCCAGTGCCACACCTGGAAGTGCAGGTGTATCACGATGCGCGCATGGCCGAAGTGGTCAGCGCCGAACACACCCGGCGCCTGCGCAGCATCTACCCGTATCCGAACGATGCCATGCACCAGCCGGACGAAAAGGCCCAGCTCAACCTGTTCCTGGGTGAATGGCTCAGCCACTGCCTGGCCTGCGGCCACGAACTGGCAAGTGTTCGCTGAATTGTGACGTGAGTCGGTTGCGGGTGTTTGCTCGTCACCGTCGCACAGCCATAATTCCCGCTGAATCCATTCGAGGAGATGGCCGTTGTCGCCGCCAGACCAATCCCGCCCCGTGCATGTGGTGCAACTGACCGATGCCCACCTGTTCGCCGACCCGGCTGGCAGCATGCTGGGCCTCAAGACCCGAGACAGCCTGCGCCACGTGGTGGCCCAGGTGCGGCGCGAGCAGCCGCTTGTCGACTTGCTGCTGTGCACGGGCGACCTGTCCCAGGATGCCAGCGTGGCATCCTATGAAGCGTTTCGTGAGCTGACCGCACCGTTTGCCGTGCCCACGCGCTGGCTGCCGGGCAACCATGACGAGGCTCAGGTGATGGCGCAGGTGGCGCCGGAGCTGGTGCAGGCAGTGACTGATATCGGCGCGTGGCGGGTGGTCATGCTCAACACCGCCGTGCACGGTGCTACCCACGGGTTTCTGCAAGATGACCAGCTGGCCGTACTGGAAGCTGCCTTGAAAGAGGCCGGCGAGCGGCATTGCCTGGTGTGCTTTCACCATCAGCCAGTGGACATCGGCTGCGCCTGGATCGCGCCGATCGGCTTGCGCAATGCCCAGGCGCTGTTCGATATCGTTGAAGGATATCCACAGGTACGGGCTTTGCTATGGGGGCATGTGCATCAGGAATGGGATGAGGTCCGAGGGGGGCGGCGCCTGTTGGCCACGCCGTCGACCTGCATTCAGTTCGCGGCGCGCAGCGAAGACTTTCAGGTGAGCGAAGAGCATCCGGGGTACCGTTGGTTGCGCCTGCATGCCGACGGGCGGCTGGAAACCGGGGTGGAGCGGGCGCTGGATTTCGAGGTGCAGCTCGACTTCGATAGCCCTGGCTATTGATGATTTTGGGGCTGCTGCGCAGCCCTATCGCGACGCAAGGCCGCTCCCACAGGAGATCGCGTACCCCTGTGGGAGCGGCCTTGTGTCGCGATAGGGCGCAAAGCGCCGCCGGCACTCTCAAAGCTGTTGAAGAATGTGTTGCTAAAACCCCTGTGCGGCGCCAAAACCCGGCGAACGCGCTACACTGCGCGTCCCTGCGCCCGCATTATCAGGCGCGAAGCCACAGATTCCGGGGGCAGCATGTCGGGTTCCATCCTCTATATCCATGGCTTCAACAGCTCGCCGCTTTCGACCAAGGCGCGTCAGCTGGAGGCAGTCATGCAGCAGCTCGGCCTGGCCGACCAGCTGCGAGTGCCGGCCCTGCACCACCACCCACGGCAAGCCATGGTCCAGCTCGAAGCGGCCATCGCCGAACTGGGTGCGCCACTGCTGGTGGGCAGTTCGCTCGGCGGCTACTATGCCACCCATCTGGCCGAGCGCCATGGCCTCAAGGCCCTGCTGGTCAACCCGGCGGTAACCCCGCACAAGCATTTCGACGGTTACCTGGGCACCCAGCGCAACCATTACAGCGGTGAAACCTGGGAACTGACCCACGATCACGTTCAGGCCCTGGCCGAACTGGAAGTCGCGGCCCCGGCCGATGCCGACCGCTATCAAGTGTGGCTGCAGACCGCCGATGAAACCCTGGACTATCGCCACGCCGAGCGCTATTACCGTGCTTGTGCCCTGCGTATCCAGGCCGGTGGCGACCACAGCTTCCAGGGCTTCGCCGAGCGCCTGCCGGCACTGCTGGCCTTCGCCGGCATTGCCCGTGGGCAGTATGCGGCGCTCGATTTTTCTGTATTTTGACTTTTTTGCATTCACCAGACTGACGACGAGACCCTATGGCCAATCCCAGCGCTAGCGCCTATAACGCAGACGCCATCGAAGTCCTCTCGGGCCTTGATCCGGTCCGCAAGCGGCCGGGCATGTACACCGATACCAGCCGCCCCAACCACCTGGCCCAGGAAGTCATCGACAACAGTGTCGACGAAGCACTGGCCGGCCACGCGCGTTCGGTGCAGGTCATCCTGCATGCCGACCACTCGCTGGAAGTCAGCGACGACGGCCGCGGCATGCCGGTGGACATCCATCCGGAAGAGGGCGTGTCCGGGGTCGAGCTGATCCTCACCAAGCTGCACGCCGGCGGCAAGTTCTCCAACAAGAACTATCAGTTTTCCGGTGGCCTGCACGGGGTGGGTATCTCGGTGGTCAACGCCTTGTCGACGCAGGTGCGTGTGCGCGTCAAGCGTGACGGCAATGAATACCAGATGACCTTTGCCGATGGCTTCAAGGCCAGCGAGCTGGAAGTGGTCGGCTCGGTCGGCAAGCGCAACACCGGCACCAGCGTGTACTTCAGCCCAGACCCGAAGTACTTCGACTCGCCCAAGTTTTCCATCAGCCGTCTCAAGCACGTGCTCAAGGCCAAGGCGGTATTGTGCCCGGGGCTGCTGGTCAGCTTCGAGGACAAGGCCAGCGGCGAAAAGGTGGAATGGCACTACGAGGATGGCCTGCGCTCCTACCTGGTCGACTCGGTCAACGAATTCCAGCGCCTGCCCGACGAGCCGTTCTGTGGCAGCCTGGCGGGTAACAAGGAAGCGGTTGACTGGGCTTTGCTGTGGCTGCCCGAAGGCGGCGACAGCATTCAGGAAAGCTACGTCAACCTGATCCCCACCGCCCAGGGCGGCACCCACGTCAACGGCCTGCGCCAGGGCCTGCTGGATGCCATGCGTGAGTTCTGCGAGTTCCGCAACTTGCTGCCGCGCGGGGTGAAGCTGGCGCCGGAAGACGTTTGGGAGCGCATCACCTTCGTACTGTCGATGAAGATGCAGGACCCGCAGTTCTCCGGGCAGACCAAAGAGCGCCTGTCATCGCGCGAGGCCGCCGCGTTCGTCTCCGGTGTGGTCAAGGATGCTTTCAGCCTGTGGCTCAACGCCCACCCCGAGCTGGGCATGCAACTGGCAGAACTGGCCATCAGCAACGCCGGTCGCCGCCTCAAGGCCAGCAAGAAGGTCGAGCGCAAGCGCATCACACAGGGCCCGGCATTGCCCGGCAAGCTGGCCGATTGTGCGGGCCAGGACCCGATGCGTGCCGAGTTGTTCCTGGTCGAGGGTGACTCGGCCGGTGGTTCGGCCAAGCAGGCGCGGGACAAGGAGTTCCAGGCCATCCTGCCGCTGCGCGGCAAGATCCTCAACACTTGGGAAGTGGACGGTGGCGAAGTCCTGGCCAGCCAGGAAGTGCATAACATTGCCGTGGCCATTGGCGTCGATCCGGGGGCAACCGACCTTGCGCAGCTGCGCTATGGCAAGATTTGCATCCTCGCCGACGCTGACTCCGATGGTCTGCACATCGCCACATTGCTGTGTGCGCTGTTTGTTCAGCACTTCCGGGCACTGGTCGAAGCTGGGCACGTTTACGTGGCCATGCCGCCCCTGTACCGCATCGACCTGGGCAAGGAAATCTACTACGCCCTCGACGAAGCCGAGCGTGACGGCATCCTCGACCGCCTGGTGGCCGAGAAGAAGCGCGGCAAGCCGCAGGTAACACGCTTCAAGGGCCTGGGCGAGATGAACCCGCCGCAGTTGCGCGAAACCACCATGGACCCGAATACCCGGCGCCTGGTGCAGCTGACCCTGGACGACGTAGAAGCCACCTGCGAGCTGATGGACAAGCTGCTGGCCAAGAAGCGCGCCGGTGACCGCAAGAGTTGGCTGGAAACCAAGGGCAACCTGGCCGAGGTCATGGTTTGATTCGGCAAGTACTTGCCGTTTGCCTGGCGCTGGTTGCCCTGCCTACCCTGGCGGGCAACTGGCCAGAGCTGAAGATGACAGCCGAGCACCCGATTGACGGTATGCGCGGTGGCAACCTGTCGGGGCTGGTGGAATGCCGGGGCGGGTTGTGGGGCGTGTCCGACCGTGACGACGACCGTATCTACCGCTTCGATCAGCAGAACCCCACCTGGCGCGCGCAGCCGCTTACCTTCACCCCGCCGGCTGTCCCGGAAAGCGGCCTGCCATGGGGGTTGAAGTCGCGCAATTGGGCGGCATCGTACATTCGCGGTGGCGAGCTGGATTTCGAAGGTATCACCTGTGATCAGGCGGGTAACCTCTATCTGGTCAGCGAGGCGCATGCCGCGGTGCTGCAATTGCCGCTGGAAGGCGAGCCGGACTGGTTGAGGATCGACTCGGCCATGGTGCGCCAGGCCCGGGCAAGCGGCATGCTGCTGAACTTCAATGCCCTGTTCGAAGGCCTGGCGATCAACCCCGCGGGTGACCGCCTGTGGCTGGCTGCCGAGCGTGAGCGCCGTGGCCTGCTGGCTATCGAGCGCCAGCAGTCGGTCTGGACCTGCGGGCGTGGTTGCGTGCTGCTGAGCGAGGCGGGGGTCGAAATGCAACCCGCGCAGATGCCCAATGCCAGGGCCCTGTCGCGCGACTTCGCTGACCTGGCCTGGTTCGAGGGCAAGCTGTTTACCCTCGAACGCAACGCCTACCGGGTGTGCCGACGTGATGTCGACAGTGACAAGGTCGAGCGGTGCTGGTCGTTCGCTGCTGATGCGCTGGTCGAGTCACGGCGCTACGCGCAGCCGTTTGGCCTGGCCGAAGCACTGGTGATCGATGCCAAGGGCGCCTGGATTGGCCTGGACAACAACAACGGCGCCCGTGCCGACGGTGAAACCCGCCCAGTCGTCTGGCGCTTCGACGCACCGGAAGGTGGCTGGAGCGCCAAACCATGAGCCAGGCGCCGGGCAAGCGCGCGGGCAAGTTGCTGATGATCGTCGCTTGGGCGGCGGCGCTGTTTCTTGCCACGCGTTTTTTCGGCCAGTGGGAAGACAGCCAGCGTAATCCCAACAGCCAGGTGCAATCCGAACATGGTCAAGGCTTTATCGAAGTGCGCCTGCTGAGTAATGGCCAGGGCCACTTCGTGGTGGATGGTGCCATCAACGGCCAGGTGGTGCATTTCATGCTCGACACCGGCGCCACCGATGTGGCGATCCCGGAGGCGTTGGCTCATGAACTGAGCCTGGAGCGCGGTAGCCCGGTGCTACTGAGCACCGCCAATGGCCGTACTGAAGGTTACCGCACGCGCCTGACCAGCCTGCAACTGGGCGATATCCGCCTGCAGAACGTACGCGCCATCGTGGTGCCGGGCCTGGATGGGGCCACCGTACTGCTGGGCATGAGTGCCCTGCAACAACTTGAATTTACCCAGCGCGGTGGCACCATGCTGCTGCGCCAGAACCTGAAATGACGAGGCCCGCATGAGCGACTCACTGGAACTCAGCCTGGACGGCGTAGAACGCCGCTCGCTGGCTGACTTCACCGAACAGGCCTACCTCAACTACTCCATGTACGTGATCATGGACCGTGCCTTGCCGCATATCGGCGACGGCCTGAAGCCGGTGCAGCGCCGCATCGTCTACGCCATGAGCGAGTTGGGGCTCGATGCCGATGCCAAGCACAAGAAGTCGGCACGTACCGTCGGTGACGTGCTCGGCAAGTTCCATCCCCATGGCGATTCGGCCTGCTACGAGGCCATGGTGCTGATGGCGCAGCCGTTCAGCTACCGCTACACCCTGGTCGATGGCCAGGGCAACTGGGGTGCGCCGGATGATCCGAAGTCGTTCGCCGCCATGCGCTACACCGAGGCGCGGCTGTCACGCTACGCTGAAGTGCTGCTCAGCGAAGTCGGCCAGGGCACCGTCGACTGGGTGCCGAACTTCGACGGCACATTGCAGGAGCCGGCCGTGCTGCCTGCGCGCCTGCCCAACATCCTGCTCAACGGTACCACCGGTATCGCCGTGGGCATGGCCACCGACGTGCCGCCGCACAACCTGCGAGAGGTGGCCAGTGCCTGTGTGCGACTGCTCGATGAGCCCAAGGCAACCATCGAGCAGTTGTGCGAGCACATCCAGGGGCCGGATTACCCGACCGAGGCGGAGATCGTCACGCCGCGGGCTGAAATTCTCAAGATGTACGAAAGCGGCCGCGGCTCGATCCGCATGCGTGCCGTGTACCGCGTCGAGGATGGCGATATCGTCGTCACTGCGCTGCCGCACCAGGTCTCCGGGGCCAAAGTGCTGGAGCAGATTGCCGCGCAGATGCAGGCCAAGAAGCTGCCGATGGTCGCCGACCTGCGCGACGAGTCGGACCACGAGAACCCGTGCCGTATTGTCATCATCCCGCGATCCAACCGCGTCGATGTCGACGAGCTGATGCAGCACCTGTTCGCTACCACCGACCTGGAAAGCACCTATCGGGTCAACGTGAATATCATCGGCCTGGACGGCCGGCCGCAGTTGAAAAACCTGCGAACCATCTTGGTGGAGTGGCTGGAGTTCCGCACCAATACCGTTCGTCGCCGCCTGCAGCACCGTCTGGATAAGGTCGAGAGGCGCCTGCACCTGTTGGACGGTTTGCTCACCGCATTCCTCAACCTGGATGAAGTGATCCACATCATCCGTACCGAGGAATACCCCAAGCAGGCCCTGATCGAACGTTTCGAGCTGACCGAGATCCAGGCTGACTACATCCTCGAGACCCGCCTGCGGCAGTTGGCGCGCCTGGAAGAGATGAAGATCCGCGGTGAGCAGGATGAGTTGCTGAAGGAGCAAGCCAAGCTGCAGGCCTTGCTGGGGAGCGAGGCCAAACTGCGCAAGCTGGTGCGCAGCGAGCTGATCAAGGATGCCGAAACCTATGGCGATGATCGTCGCTCGCCGATCGTAGCGCGTGCCGAAGCCAAGGCCCTGTCGGAAAACGAGCTGATGCCGACCGAGCCCGTCACTGTGGTGCTGTCGGAGAAGGGCTGGGTGCGCTGCGCCAAGGGCCACGATATTGACGCCACTGGCCTTTCCTACAAGGCCGGCGACGGATTCAAGGCCGCCGCGGCCGGGCGCTCCAACCAGTTTGCCGTGCTCATCGATTCCACCGGCCGCAGCTACTCGCTGGCGGCCCACAGCCTGCCATCGGCGCGTGGCCAGGGCGAGCCGCTGACTGGCCGTCTGACGCCGCCACCGGGGGCGACTTTCGAATGTGTGTTGTTGCCTGACGACGATGCGCTGTACGTGGTGGCTTCGGATGCCGGTTACGGCTTCGTGGTCAAGGGTGAAGACCTGCAGGCCAAGAACAAGGCCGGCAAGGGCTTGCTCAGCTTGCCCAACGGGGCCAAGGTCATGACCCCGCGTCCAGTGGCTGATCGCGAGCAGGACTGGTTGGCGGCCGTGACCACCGAAGGCCGCCTGCTGGTGTTCAAGGTCAGCGACTTGCCGCAGCTGGGTAAAGGCAAGGGCAACAAGATCATTGGCGTGCCGGGTGACCGGGTGGCCAGCCGTGAAGAATTTGTTACCGATCTGGCGGTGATTCCCGAAGGCGCGACCCTTGTATTGCAAGCCGGCAAGCGTACCCTGTCTTTGAAGGCGGACGACCTGGAGCACTACAAGGGCGAGCGCGGTCGGCGCGGCAGCAAGCTGCCACGCGGGTTCCAGCGCGTCGATGGGTTGCAGGTGGAAGTGCCGACATAACCGGTTGTAATGTCTGGAACGGCAATTTCAACGCCGTTTCGGGCAGAAATGCTGGAGTCGGACGGTTATTTCGCGGATGATATGCCCCTTGCGGTGCCGGCGTGGCCGTGTGCCCGTTTGAATCTACATGTATCACTGCGGTGTGCCTTGTGGCAGCCGCCTGGATGGGATGATGAAATTTCTGCGCCTTCCATTTGCGCTGTTGATGACTGGCCTGCTGGGCCTTGGCGGGTGCACCATGCATCAGCCGGTTGCCCTGTATCAGCTCGACAGTGGTGATCCTGGCCAGCCGTCGCAGAGTGCGGGCATGGCCGTGGTACTCGGCCCGGTATCGGTGGCCGATTACCTTCAGCGTGAGACGTTTCTGCAGCGTCAACCTGATGGCAGCCTGAGCGCGGCGACCGACGGTCGTTGGGCTGGCAGCCTTTCATCGGATATCGACCAGCTGCTGGTGCGTCAACTGGCCTGGCGCCTGGACAGCCAACGCGTAGTACTGGCCCCGGCGACCGCAGGCTTCAGCCCGGACGTGCAAGTGCTGTTGTCGATTACACGCCTGGACTCGGGCAAGAACCAGCCGGCCATCCTGGATGCCCAGTGGCGTCTGCTTGACCGCCGTGGCCGTGTGCGTGACAACCGTATCATTCACCTCGAGCAGCAGCACGAGGGCAGTGAGTCGTCGCAGGTGCAGGCTCAGGGCCAACTGCTGCAGAAGCTGGCGGAACAGCTGAGCACGGCGGTGAAGCCGCTGGCCAACCAGCCGGCGATTGCCGAAGAAGCACCGAAAAAGCCCGCTGCACCGACGCAGGTGAAGAAGGGGCCGGAGAAACCCAAAATCCCGATGGCCTCGCCGATTCGCACCGATATGGAAGTTTATCGGTTCTGATCAAACGGCCAGATACGACAAAGCCCGCATTCGCTGCGGGCTTTTTTGTATCTGCCGGTCTTCGTAGGAGCGGGTTTACCCGCGAAGAGGCCGGCCCTGCTGGCCAATTTTCATCCGCCGTTCACCGTTGCCGCCGCTACCGTATTCGCGGGTAAACCCGCTCCTACATCTGATTGGGGTGGACACACATCGGGGGTTGATATTGGCCGCTGTAGGAGCGGGTTTACCCGCGAAGAGGCCGGCCCTGCTGGCCAATTTTCACCCGCCGTTCACCGTTGCCGCCGCTACCGTATTCGCGGGTAAACCCGCTCCTACATCTGATTGGGGTGGATACACATCGGGGGTTGATACTGGCCGCTGTAGGAGCGGGTTTACCCGCGAAAGGGCCGGCCCTGCTGGCCAATTTTCCCCCGCCGTTCACCGTTGCCGCCGCCACCGTATTCGCGGGTAAACCCGCTCCTACCGGGGGCGCTATTGGCTGGATCTTGCGCCAGGCACGTGATCGCAAGGAAACGAGCCTGGCTCAAGACATGCGCTGCAGATGCAGCGTATGCCTGTCAGGCGCGGTGCTCATGCATGCGTGCCAGTTGCCGTTCCAGCATTGACGGGTAGGGCTCCATCAGTCGCTCCACACAGCAGGCGCCTTCGGGGCTGGCGATCGGGCGAATACGCGCACGCTGGCGAATGAGGGCGTCATCGTTGATCTGCCGCTCTACCAGCAACAGGTTACGGCTGTGCTGCGACAGTGCCAGGGCATCCTGGACCTTCTCGGCCATCAACAGGTCAACCAGTTCCAGCCCATGCAGGTCGTTGCCCAAGACCAGGCCTAGCTGCAGTTGCAGGGTAATGCCGCTGTCGGCTACCTCGATCTGCAGGGCGTGGCCCAGGGCGCGCAACAGTTCGCCACAGCAAATGGCGTTGGTCAGGTAGTCCTCGCCACACTCGCGGCTGTGGAACAGCACCAAGGTGCTGCCGTCGTTCAGCGTGTGGGTTTCACCGTCGTAGAGCGAGGCTGCGTGCTCCAGGCAATCGCGGTAGCGCTCGGTCAGCTCGGCCAGGCGTGTGCGTGGCAGGCGACGCAGTTGCTCCTGCGAGCCCAGCTGCACGGCAAGTACGGCGCTGTACTGCGGCTCGTCGGACTCGACCTCTGCGGCGGCCTTGGGTGCAGTGTCGTCGTCCAGCAGGCCGGCGAAGGCCTCGTCGTCATCCTCGTCTTCCAGGGCAGGTTTGGCGCGCGGTACGGCCTTGGGTGCCGGGGCAGCGGCGGGCAGGTCGTCGAACTGCTCGTCGTCTTCTTCCTCAGGCTCCGGCTCCGGGGGCGGAGGCGGGGCCAGGCGTGCATGCAACTGGCGGGCGATGTCGCCAATTTCGTCCTGGCGGTCGGTGGCCGGGGTATAGGGCTGCGGGTCGCGCAGCCATACCCGCAGTTGCAGCAGTGGCAGGGTGATGAAGCGGCCCTGACGCAAGCTGAGGGCCAAGGCCAGGGCCAGCAGGATAGCGGCCAGAATGCCCATGCTCTGCAGGCTGATCAGCATCGGTTGCTGGAACTGGCTCATGTCCAGGCTGATGCGCAACTGCCCGGCCGTCACGTCCTGGAACGTGATTTTGGTCTGGTACAGGCCTTCGGCCTCGCCCAGCAGGCTGTTGCGCGGGCGCTGGCCCGCTTCGGCGAGGATGCGGTTATCCACGCTGTAGATTGCGGCATGGGCCACCAGCGGGTTTTTAACCAGGTTGCCCAATAGCACGTTGAGGCTGAGGATGTCATTGGACACCAGCAGCTCGGTGGCCGATGTGGCCGTCTGGGTGGTCAGGCTCTGGCCCAAGGCATCGGCCTGCTCATGCATGGCCTGCTTGAACTGCAGGCCCATCACGCAGGCGTAGATCACCAGCGCCAGCGCCACCAGGAAAATGTTGGTGCAGGCGATGCGCAGTGCCAGCGGCACGCGACGTTGACTCAGGGCGCGATAGATCATCAGGAAGAAATTGTCTGGTTTGACTGGCGTGGGCCGGTTCACAGAGCTCGGCTCTTAATGGCATGAAAGTGGGGGGAGTATAGCGAGCCGGGTTTTGTCGGCAAAGTATCGTTGGCGCCCGATGGTCATGGAAAATCGGTAGAATGCGCATTTTTCATCGAAGTCGGAGCCAGGTTGTGCGCGAAATCGTCCTGATCAACATCACCGGTGAGGACCGTCCCGGTCTCACTGCGGCTATCACCGGCGTCCTGCTACAGGGCGGTGTGAGTATCCTCGACATCGGCCTGGCGGTCATGCACGGCACCTTGTCGTTTGGCATCCTGGTCGACATCCCGGACAACGAAGTGGCTACCGCGCTGTTGCAAAGCGTGCAGGCTAAAGCCCACGAACTGAACCTGCAGGCCCGTTACACGCCGATTTCCGAGGCGGACTACCAGCATTGGGCTGATGGGCATGGCGAAGCGCGCCACATCGTTACCCTGCTCAGCCGTAAGATTACTCCCGAGCAACTGCAGCGGGTGAGTGCGGTGATCAGCCAGTACGGCCTGACCATCGAGCGTATCGAGCGCCTGTCGGCCCGGGTGGCACTGGATGCCGAAACCGACAAGGGTAAGGCAGCCGTCGAGATCTCCGTGCGCGGTGTACCGAGCGATGCCCAGGCCCTGCGTGCCGACTTCTTTGCCCTGGCTGAAGAGCTGAGCGTCGACATCGCCTTCCAGAAGGACGATCTGTTCCGCCGTAACCGCCGCCTGGCGGTGTTCGACATGGACTCCACGCTGATCGAGGCCGAAGTCATCGACGAACTGGCCAAGGCGGCGGGTGTGGGTGAGCAGGTGGCGGCGATCACCGAGCGCGCCATGCGCGGTGAACTGGACTTCCGCGCCAGCTTCAAAGAGCGCATGGCGCTGCTCAAGGGCCTGGATGTGGGGGTACTGGACGAGATCGGGGCATCGCTGCGCCTGACCGAGGGTGCCGAGAACCTGTTTGCCGAGCTCAAGCGCCTGGGATACAAGACCGCGATTCTGTCCGGTGGCTTTACCTATTTCGCTCGTCAGGTGCAGGCGCGCCTGGGTATCGACTATGTGTTCGCCAACGAACTTGAAGTGGTCGATGGCAAGGTGACGGGCGTGGCTGTTGAGCCGATTGTCGATGCCCAGCGCAAGGCCGATTTGTTGAAGAAGCTGGCCAGTGACGAAGGCTTGCAACTGGAGCAGACCATCGCCGTGGGCGATGGTGCCAATGACCTGCCGATGCTGTCGCTGGCCGGTTTGGGCGTGGCGTTTCGTGCCAAGCCGCTGGTGCGCCAGTCGGCCAAGCAGGCGATTTCCACCTTGGGGCTGGACGGGGTGCTGTATCTGCTGGGCCTGCGTGATCGCGACGCCCGCGGCTGATCCGTGAATCTGGGGCCGCATGGCGGCCCAACGAAAAAGGCCCTGCATATGCAGGGCCTTTTTCATATGGCTCGAATCAAGCCTGCACAGGCGCCGCCAGCTGCTGCCCCATGCGCACTGCAGAACCCGCACCCAGGCTCTCAGCCCACTTCACCTGCTCCGGCCCGAACAGCACGATGGCGGTCGAACCCAGCTTGAAGCGGCCTAGTTCGGCACCTTTCTCCAGGTGGATCGGCGTGCGGCTGGCTTCGTCGTAGCGGAAGGTCTTCAGCTCACGTTTGGGCGGCGTGACCAGCCCGGCCCATACCGTTTCGATCGAGGCGACGATCATCGCGCCGACCAGTACCACAGCCATTGGCCCACGCTCTGTATCGAACAGGCAGACCACGCGCTCGTTGCGAGCGAACAGCTCGGGGACATTCTCTGCGGTGGTCTGGTTGACCGAGAACAGGCGGCCCGGCACATAGACCATTTCGCGCAGGGTGCCGGCCAGCGGCATGTGCACGCGGTGGTAGTCCTTGGGCGACAGGTAGATGGTGGCAAACTCGCCGCCCATGAACGGCGCGGCCATGGCCGGATCACCGCCCAGCAGCTCTTGCGCGCTGAAACCGTGGCCTTTGGCCTGGAAGATACGACCGTGCTCGATCGGGCCAAGCTGGCTGACCGCACCGTCGGCCGGGCACAGGATGGCGCCCGGGGTTTCGTCCAGCGGACGGGCACCAGGTTTCAAGGCGCGGGTGAAGAACGCATTGAAGTGCTCGTAAGCGCTCAGGTCTTCGACCAGCGCCTCGCTCATGTTCACCTGGTAGCGCTTGGCGAACCATGCGGTGAAGGCGTTCTTGAACCAGCGCACGCGGCACTCGGCGATGCAGCCGGCCAGCCGCGACAGCAGGTGGTGCGGCAGCAGGTACTGGCTGATGATGAACAGACGGGATTTCATGCAGGTTCCTTAGACTTCTACAGGCGTGTCCGGGTGGTTGCCCCATTCGCCCCACGAGCCGGCGTAGGCCTTGACGCGTGGGTAACCGAGGGACTTGGCCACCAGGTAAGTGAAACCGGAGCGGCGGTGGGTCTGGCAGTGGGTGATCACCTCCTTGTCAGGGGTGATGCCCAGTTGCTTGAGGACTTCAGCGATGTCCTGGCGGATGCGCAGGTGGTCGTTGAAATCCATGCCGGCGGTCCACTCGAAGTTGATCGCGCCGGGGATGTGGCCGCCTTTGGCTGCCAGCACTTTTTCGCCGCTGAATTCCTGCGGGCCGCGTGCGTCCCAGATGACCAGGTCATCGGCGCCCAGGCGGCTTTGCAGGTACTCGCGGGTGGCAGTGGGTGCGCTGTCTATGTGCAGGTGCACCGGGGCGCTGCCAATGGCAGGCACTGCGGTGGACAGCTTGTCTGCCGGCCAGGCCTGGATACCGCCATTGAGGTAGTGGTAGCGCTCGTGGCCGATGACATCGAGCAGCCAGATGAAGCGCCCGGCCCAGCCGCCGCCTTCATCGTCGTACACCACATACACGGCATCGGCGCGGTGGCCGAGTTCGCTGAACAGTTTTTCGAGCTCGCCCAGGGCTGGCAGCAGGCCGGGCGCCGGGGGCTGGCCGAGCTGGGTGCGCTTGCCTTCGACAAAGCGCGCGCCGGGGATATGCCCGCTGACATAGCGGTTGGCGCTGCTCAGGTCGACCAGGATCAGCTGCGGCGAATCCAGGCGTGGCAGCAGGTCTGCAGCTTCGATCACCAGGGGCAGGCCGGAAAAGTCGGTCATCCACGGTCTCCAGTGTGGAAAGAGGGGCGATTGTAGCGCAAGGCTCAACCCTTGCGGTTGGTAAACACCGACAAGGCCCGCTCGATGCATTGCGCGGTCTTGCCGAAGGCTTGCACGCTGATATCGGCCAAAGGCCGGCAGCCCTGGTCGGCCACCAACAGCATCAGCACCTGGTCGTTCGCAGCCAGCGAGCGAAGCAGTACATGTTCGCTGCGGAACAAGGTGCGTAGCGGGGCGGGCAACAGCGCCGAGAACTGGCTGTGGTTTTCCGGTGTGATGCGCAACTGCCCGGCCTGACTCAGCAGCTTTTGCAGCAGCTTGTTCTGCGATACCTGCAGGGCCAGAGCCCCGGCCTCCTTGGGCAGGCCGGCAATTTGCTGCACGCGCAGGTAGTCACTGGCCTTGTCCAGGCTAAGCAGCATGATGCGTTGCATGCCGCAGGCCAGCAGGGCCTCACGGGCCTGCGTGGCCAGGTGCACGGTGTTGGTGAACGGGCTGGGTTGGGCCAGCAGGTGCTGGCACAGCGTGCGCCAGCGTGCCAGGTCGTCGCTGCTGGGCGGTGGCGGGGCCAGCATGTCCGGGTGAGGGCGGCGTTGGTGCCACGGCCAGATCAAGGCCTCGGCCGGGTGGAACAGGGCATGCCGAGCGTGGCGGCGGGCGCTGGCTGCAGCCTGCTGGTGCACCTGCTGCTGCACATCTTCCAGCGAGGTTTGCAGGTACAGCGCGGTCAGCAGTTGCCAGCGCAGCAGGTGCGGGTTGTCCCAGCCGACCTGTGCCGCCAGGGCCAGGTTGTTGGCCAGCAGTACGGTATTGGCCGGCTGGTTGAACCAGCGCCGCAGGCCGGGCTCGGCGTCCAGGCGGTGTTGCTGGCTGAGCAGGTCTTCGTCGCGGGCGATATTCAGCACCTGGGCCAGTTGTTCGCGCTCTTCCAGTAGCAGGCGATAACCCTGGGTGACCCATTGGGGCAGGCGCCAATACTCGGCCATGGTCTGGCACAGCGCCATGATGCGCACGCCAAACAGTTCTTCCTCGACGTGGGCGGCGTCTTCACCTTTGTGGATAACCCGCAGCTCCCAAGTGTCGAGCAGCTTGGGGTAGGCCAGTGCCAGTGGCCAGAGTGGCGACAGGAACAGCAGGCTGCCCCAGTGAATCTCTTGCCACAGCCGTGCCAGGCGGCTGGCGAACAGGCCGCTGGCCTGCTGTGCCGCATGCTGGCTGATCATCTGGAACTGGCACAGTACCGGCGGAATTTCCTCCACGGGCAGCGCCGGCAGGCGTTTGAGAAGCTGCTCGCTGCGCTCCAGGCCCAGGCGGTTGAGAGCGACCTCCAGGCTTTCGGCGGGTTCGGCAAGGCTGGCATTGGTGGGGTGATTGGCTTCGCGCATCACTGACAGCACCAGTGCCGGGCTATCCTGCATCAGTTCGGCGATATCGCGCAGCGAGCGACGGCTATCGTGGATGGCAGCCATGACCCGGTCGTAGCTGTGCTTCGGCACGGGGATGCGAACACTCTCGAGCAGCTTTACCCAGGCCTCTAGCGTACGCGGGGCCTGAGTGGGCACCTTGGTTTCAATTGGCATTTTGACATCAGTCCGAACTGGCTTTTCGCATTGAGTGGCTATAGTCTGGCGCAGTTCTGCCGATAAGTAGAAGAAGAGTTTTAAAGCTCCCGTCTCTTCCCCTGACCACGACAGCAAGTGCTTTGAACCTATGGCTAAAATTATCGGCATCATCGTCGTATTCGCGAGCGTGCTCGGCGGCTACGTGCTCTCCCACGGCAAGATCGCAGCGCTGATCCAGCCGTTCGAAGTACTGATCATCGGCGGTGCGGCCTTTGGTGCATTCCTGCAGGCCAACCCTGGCCACATGACCATGCACGTCATCAAGAAGTCGATGAAGATGTTCGGCTCGCGCTTCAGCCATGCCTTCTACCTGGAGGTGCTGGGCCTCGTTTACGAAATCCTCAACAAGAGCCGTCGCGAAGGCATGATGGCCATCGAGGCCGACATCGAGGACGCCGCAGCCAGCCCGATCTTCGCCAAGTACCCGACGGTACTGGCCGATGAGCGCATGACCGCGTTCGTCTGCGATTACCTGCGCATCATGTCCACCGGCAACATGGCCCCGCACGAGCTCGAGGGCCTGTTCGACATGGAACTGCTGAGCATGAAGGAAGAGCTGGAGCACCCGTCCCACGCGGTGACCGGCATCGCCGACGGTATGCCCGGGTTCGGTATCGTTGCGGCGGTACTGGGTATCGTGGTGACCATGGCCTCGCTGGGCGATGGCGATCAGGCGGCCATCGGTATGCACGTAGGTGCGGCGCTGGTGGGTACCTTCTTCGGTATTCTGGCGGCTTACGGGTTCTTCGGCCCTTTGGCCAAGTGCCTTGAGCACGATGCCAAGGAAGAGCTGAACCTCTACGAATCGATCAAGGCTTCGCTGGTGGCCTCGGCGTCGGGCATGCCACCTTCGCTGGCGGTCGAGTTCGGGCGCAAGGTGCTGTACCCCAAGCACCGCCCAAGCTTCGCCGAACTGGAACAAGCGGTTCGCGGTCGCTGAGTCATGGAGAACAATCAGCCCATCATCGTCAAGCGCGTCAAGCGCTTTGGCGGCGGCCACCATGGTGGCGCCTGGAAAATCGCCTTTGCCGACTTCGCCACGGCGATGATGGCGTTCTTCCTGGTGCTGTGGCTGTTGTCCACGGCCACGCCTGAGCAGAAGATCGCCATTGCCGGCTACTTCCAGGACCCTATTGGTTTCTCCGAGAGTGGCACGCCTTATGTCATCGACCTGGGGGGTTCCCCGGAGATGGCGCCGGACAAAACGATCAATCCGGAAGTGAAGACCGAGCCGACGCAGCAGTCCCCCACTCAGCTGAACAAGGACCAGGTCGAGACCATGGCCGAGCAGGTCGAGCGCGAGCGTCTGGAGCTGTTGCTGCAGGAACTGCAGAACAAGGTGGAAGAGAACCCGCAGCTGCAGAAGTTCAAGGACCAGATCCTGTTCGAGATCACCCAGGACGGCCTGCGCATCCAGATCATGGATGCTGAGAACCGACCGATGTTCGACATCGGTAGCGCGCGCCTGCAGCCTTACTTCGAAGATATCCTGCTGGCCATGGCCGACACCATCAAGGCGGTGCCGAACAAGATCAGCATCAGCGGCCATACCGATGCCAAGCCGTATGCTGGCACTGGCGAATACGGTAACTGGGAGCTGTCGGCCAACCGCGCCAACGCCGCGCGGCGTGCCTTGGTGGCGGGTGGTTACCCGGACGGCCAGGTGGCACGGGTGGTGGGGTACGCCTCGTCGTCACTGTTCGACCGCAAGGACCCGTTCAACCCGGTCAACCGCCGTATCGACATCATCGTGCTGACCAAGAAAGCCCAGCGCAATATCGAAGGTGAGCAGGGTGCGCCGGAAACACCGCCAGCTGCGCCAACGGCACCTGCAGCGCCAGCCAGTGGTGCTGCGCCAGGGGCTTCGGCACCGGCTGACCCAGGGGCAACTGAACAGGCACCGATGCAACCGCGCGAGCTGCGCCAGAAGCTGAACATCTTTGAAGATGGCACGCTGAAGATGGATGAAGCCAAGGATCAGTAAGCGGCTTTTGGGGGTGGGCAACTGTGCTACCCACCACCTGAACGCTGGCGCGATCACTGTAGGAGCGGGTTTACCCGCGAAGCCGCCAGTGCGGTGAATGGCACCGGCGTTGCCGGTGTTCGCGGCTAAAGCCGCTCCTACATACGCATCGGTGATTGGGCGCAGGCCGTCGTAGGAGCGGGTTCACCCGCGAAAGGGCCGGACCTGCTGGCCAATTTCCACCCGCCGTTCACCGTTGCAGTCGCCACCGTATTCGCGGGTAAACCCGCTCCTACAAGGGGGCGCGGCAACTTTCATTTCGAGCGTTTCAGTAGCTGTCTTCTGCCAGGCTGGCGATGATCGAGCGGTAGCTGTTCATGCGCTGCGGCTTGATGCGCCCCTCTTCCAGTGCCTTGAGCAGCGCGCAGCCCGGTTCGCGGTCATGCTTGCAGTCGCGGAAGCGGCAGGTGCCGAACAGGTCGCGGAACTCGATGAAGCCATCCTCCACGTCGTCGCGGCTGACATGGCCAAGGCCGAACTCGCGAATACCCGGCGAGTCGATCAGGTCCCCGCCATTGGGGAAGTGGTAAAGCCGCGCCGTGGTGGTGGTGTGGGTACCCTGGCCTGACCATTCCGACAAGTCGCCGACGCGGGTGCCAGCGTCTGGCAGCAGGCTGTTGACCAGCGACGACTTGCCCACCCCCGACTGGCCGACGAACACGCTGATATGGCCGTCGAGTTGTTGCTGCAGGCGCTGCATGCCGTCGCCGTGGTGTGCCGAAACTTCCAGCAGCGGGTAGCCCAGTTCGCGGTAGACCTCCAGCAGCGCATGCAGGCCGGGGCCGTTCTCGTCGTTGATCAGGTCGGCTTTGTTCAGCAGCAGCAGCGGGCGCAGGCCGGCGTGCTCGGCCGCTACCAGATAGCGGTCGATCAGGTTCGGGTGCGGCTCCGGCGCCGGGGCGAACACGATCACGATCAGGTCGACGTTGGCTGCCACCGGCTTGAGTTGACCATGGTTGTTCGGCCGGCACAGCTCGGTGCTGCGCGGCATCTGCGCCACGATTACGCCGATGCCCTGGTTACCCGCACGCCACACGACACGGTCGCCGGTGACCAGTGCTGGCAGGTTTGCGCGCAAATGGCAGCGGAACACCTGGCCTGCGGTTTCGCCATCCTGAGCTTCAACTTCTACCTGCACGCCGAAGTGCGCGATCACCAGGCCCAGTTGCTCCGGCCCCAGGTCGCCACCTTCCAGTTCCTGCAGTGCATGCTGCTCGCGTTTGGCCGCGCGAGCGGCGCGCTCGCCCTGGATTTTTTCGATCCGCCAGTTTTGGCGGCGATTGAGCTGGCGTTTGGCCATGAAGGTACCGTAAGAGAGGCCCGGCGTGGGGCATTGAAAACGGCAGGCAGTTTAGCACGCCAGCCGCTGGACTATTCTGCTCACCTTTGTGCCGTGAATGGGCGTGCCTTGGCCACTAGGCTAATATGACCGCCTATATGAGGAGCCCCTGCATGCAAAACCCACAGAACCTGATCTGGATCGACCTGGAAATGACCGGCCTGGATCCGGACAGCGACGTCATCATCGAAATGGCCACCATCGTCACCGACAGCGAGCTCAATACCTTGGCCGAAGGCCCGGTGATCGCCATCCACCACAGTGACGAAGTGCTGGCGCGCATGGACGAGTGGAACACCCGCACCCATGGCGCTTCGGGGCTGACCCAGCGCGTGCGCGAGAGCAAGGTCAGCATGGCCGAAGCCGAGGCACAGACCATCGCCTTCCTCGAGCAGTGGGTGCCTAAAGGCAAGTCGCCGATCTGCGGCAACAGCATCTGCCAGGATCGTCGTTTCCTCTATCGCCACATGCGCAACCTGGAAAACTACTTCCACTACCGCAACCTGGATGTCTCCACCCTCAAGGAGCTGGCCGCGCGCTGGGCGCCGGACGTGCGTGACAGCTTCAAGAAGGGCAATACCCACCTGGCGCTGGACGATATCCGCGAATCGATCGCCGAACTGCGTCACTATCGCGAGCACTTCATCAAGCTGTGAGTCGAAACGGCGCAGATATTGTTTCTGCGCCCCCTTTTGGTGCCTTGGGCAACTGGTTAGACTGCGCGCCTTTCCCGCACGGACCCGCACCATGTTGTTGATGCTCTACCTTATCGCCATTACCGCCGAAGCCATGACTGGCGCGCTGTCTGCCGGGCGTCGCGGCATGGACTGGTTTGGCGTGGTGCTGATCGCCTGCGTCACTGCGCTTGGGGGTGGCTCGGTGCGTGATGTGCTGCTCGGGCACTACCCGCTGACCTGGGTGAAGCACCCTGAGTACCTGGTGCTGACCAGTTTTGCGGCGCTGCTGACCATTTTCATTGCGCCAATGATGCGCCGCCTTCGCTCGCTGTTCCTGGTGCTTGATGCCCTGGGGCTGGTGGCGTTTACCCTGATAGGTTGCATGACGGCGCTGGAGATGGGGCAGGGCATGCTGGTGGCGTCGATCAGCGGG
Source organism: Pseudomonas sp. JY-Q (assembly GCF_001655295.1). Taxonomy (NCBI): domain Bacteria; kingdom Pseudomonadati; phylum Pseudomonadota; class Gammaproteobacteria; order Pseudomonadales; family Pseudomonadaceae; genus Pseudomonas; species Pseudomonas sp. JY-Q. The sequence goes on from NZ_CP011525.1 coordinate 570,855, forward strand.
GTGATCACCGGGGTGTTTGGCGGGATCCTGCGGGATATCTTCTGCAACGACATCCCGCTGGTGTTCCGCCGTGAGCTGTATGCCAGTGTGTCATTTGCGGCGGCCTGGTTCTATCTGGGATGCGTGTATTTCAAGGTGCCGGCGGAGCAGGCGATGTTGCTGACTCTGTTTGGCGGCTTCCTGGTGCGCCTGTTGGCGATACGCTTCCACTGGGAAATGCCCAAGTTCCACTACAACGACCAGCAGTAGCCTGATGCAGCCCTGTAGGAGCGGGTTTACCCGCGAAAGGCCCGGGCCTGTCGGCCAGTTTCTACCAGGCGTTCAATTGTGCCGCCGCCACAGCATTCGCGGGTGAACCCGCTCCTGCAAAGATTGTGTGGCTAGGAAATATCGTGTCGGGCCAGCGCCCACTCCACATGCTCGCGCACCAATTCCGATTCATCGTCACGCCTGGCCTTCAGCGCCTCGATCACCGGAATCGTGGAGGGCGCATTGCCCAACCCCACCGCCAGGTTGCGCAAGAACCGCTCGTACCCCGCCCGCCGCAAAGGCCCGCCCTCGGTCTTGCGCAGGAAGGTGCGTTCATCCCACAGGAACATCGCCGCCAGGTCGGTATTTTCCAGCCCATGCCGTGGCTGGAAATCCTGCTCCTGGCTGTGCTTGGCAAAGCGGTTCCAGGGGCAGACGATCTGGCAGTCGTCGCAACCGAACACTCGGTTGCCCATCTTTGCGCGTAACTCGACAGGGATCGCGCCCCTCAGCTCGATGGTCAGGTATGAGATGCAGCGTCGCGCATCCAGCACATAGGGCCCGACAAACGCTTGTGTCGGGCAGATGTCCAGGCAGGCCTGGCAACGCCCGCAGTGCTCGCTGGTGGTGGCTTCGTCCACCGGCAACGGCAGGTCGACGAACAGTTCGGCAAGGAAGAAGTAGCTACCCGCCTTGCGGTTGAGCAATAGCGTGTTCTTGCCGATCCAGCCCAGCCCAGCCTGTTCGGCCAGGGCTTTTTCCAGCACCGGGGCGCTGTCCACAAAGGCGCGGTAGCCGAACGGGCCGATGGCTTCCTGGATGCGGTCGGCGAGGAACTGCACGCGCTTGCGCACCAGCTTGTGGTAGTCCCGGCCAAGCGCGTAGCGTGACACGTAGGCCTTCTCGGGCTGGGCAAGGCGCTGCGCCATCTGCGTGTCGCCGGGCAGGTAGTCCATACGTAGCGAGACCACGCGTACCGTGCCGGGGATCAGCTGGTCGGGATGTGACCTTTTGCTGCCGTGGGCGCCCAGGTATTCCATTTCACCCTGATAACCGGCGTCGAGCCAACGCTGCAGGTGGTGTTCGTGTTCGCCAAGGTCGACCCCGGCGATGCCAACATGGGCAAAACCGAGTTCCTGGCCCCAAATCTTGATCGATTGGGTCAGTTGGGCGAGGTCAGGTATAGAGGCGGACATGGATGGGCAAGGCAATACGGGCTCAGGTGCGTATAATTCTGCCAGACATTGGAGCCTTTGACCCCATGCCGCAGACCAAACACCCCAGTAATGCCCCACAATTGCTCAGCAGCGTGACGGTTGCCCGCCTGTCGGCGCGGCAGGCGCATGCCCACAAAGGCGACTTCGGCCATGTACTGGTGGTCGGTGGCGACCTGGGTACCGGAGGCGCTGTGTTGCTCAGTGCCGAAGCCGCCCTGCGTTGCGGCGCCGGGCTGGTCAGCGTGGCAACCCGGCCCGAGCACGTGTCGGCCAGCCTGGCGCGCCTGCCCGAGGTCATGTGCCTGGGTGTCCGTTCGGCCAACCAACTGATGGGTGTGCTGGAGCGCGCCTCGGTCCTGGTGGTCGGGCCCGGCCTGGGGCAGGCGGCGTGGGGCTGCAGCCTGTTGTCGGCGGTGGCCAACGCCGAGCGGCCGCAAGTGTGGGATGCCGATGCCTTGAATTTGCTGGCGCGAACCCCGCTGGCCCTGCCCAGTGGCAGCATCCTTACTCCGCACCCGGGGGAGGCGGCGCGGCTGCTGGGCATTGCCACTGAGGCCGTGCAGGCCGACCGCCCTGGCGCTGCGCGCAAGCTGGCGCGGCGTTATAACAGCGTCTGTGTACTCAAAGGGGCTGGCACACTGGTGGCAGCCCCGAGCGGGCAGCTGGCGTTGTGCGAGCGCGGGCACCCGGCGATGGCCGGCGCCGGCCTGGGCGATGTGCTGACTGGCGTGCTGGCAGCCCTGTTGGCCCAAGGCCTGGATGCCTGGGGCGCAGCCTGCCTGGGGGTGTGGCTGCACGCCTGTGCCGGCGAGCGCCTTGGCAAAAAAGGTAGAGGCCTGGCGGCCAGTGATCTGGCGCCGGTCATTCGTGAGTTGTTGGAGGAGCATTCTGCGTGTCTGGCTTAAATCTGTTTCTGGCCGATGAAGAGGCCACGGTCAAATTCGGTGCAGCACTGGCCGAGGTGACCGGCGGTCGCGGCGTGATTTTCCTTGAGGGCGACCTGGGCGCGGGTAAAACAACCCTGTCGCGTGGCCTGATCCGCGGTCTGGGCCATACTGGGGCTGTGAAAAGCCCGACGTTCACCGTGGTCGAACCCTATGAAATCGGCGAGGTCCGAGCCTTTCACTTCGACCTGTATCGCCTGGTCGACCCGGAGGAGCTTGAGTTCATGGGCATTCGTGACTATTTCGAGGGCGACCCGCTGTGCCTGTTCGAATGGCCACAAAAGGGTGCGGGCGTTTTGCCAAAGCCTGACCTGACCATTACCATAAGCGCCCAAGCGAGTGGACGCTCGCTGAACCTTTCGCCGCAGGGGGCTCGCGGCGAGGCCTGGTGCGTGGCACTGGCCGAACACTATAAACAGTAAGTGGGGTAGGTATGCGCATACGCGCACTGGTCGCCATCGTTGGGCTGCTGCTGACAACGGTGACCGTTGAGGCTCTGGCCGTCACTCAAGTCAAGAGCATGCGCCTGTGGCGCGCACCGGACAACACGCGGCTGGTCTTCGACCTGTCTGGCCCCGTGCAGCATAGTGTCTTCACCCTGAGCGCACCCGATCGCCTGGTCATCGACATCAATGGCGCAACACTGGCCGCGCCACTGAATGTGGCCACCTCCAACACGCCGATAAGCAGTGTGCGTTCGGCTCAGCGTACGCCAACCGACCTTCGGGTTGTGGTCGACCTGAAAAAGTCGGTTACCCCGAAAAGCTTCACCCTGGCGCCCAACGCACAGTACGGCAACCGCTTGGTGGTCGACCTGTATGACCAGGAGGCTGACGCTATCGCGGCCAGCACGCCGCCACCTGCGCCGGCCCCGGTACAAACGCCTGCGACAACGCCCGCGGTGCCAGTGACGCCGACCCAGCCGGCGATCAAGCTGCCACCGGTACCCAGTGGCAAGCGTGACATCGTGGTTGCCATCGATGCCGGGCACGGCGGCGAAGACCCTGGCGCTTCCGGCTCGCGTGGCCAGCACGAAAAAGACATCGTGTTGCAGATCGCCAAGGAGCTGCAGCGTCAGATCAACAGCGAAAAAGGTTTCCGTGCAGAGCTGACCCGCACCGGTGATTACTTCATTCCGCTGCGCAAGCGTACGGAAATCGCCCGCAAGAAAGGCGCCGACCTGTTCATTTCGATTCACGCCGACGCGGCCCCGTCGCGCGCAGCCTTTGGCGCCTCGGTGTTCGCCCTGTCCGATCGTGGCGCCACCTCCGAGACGGCGCGCTGGCTGGCCGACACGGAAAACCGTTCTGACCTGATCGGTGGTGCGGGTAATGTCAGCCTCGACGACAAGGACCGCATGCTCGCGGGCGTGCTGCTTGATCTGTCGATGACCGCTACGCTCAGCTCCAGCCTCAACGTAGGGCAAAAGGTATTGGGCAACATGGGGCGTGTCACTTCGTTGCACAAGCAGCGTGTGGAACAGGCCGGGTTCATGGTGCTGAAGTCGCCGGATATTCCGTCGATCCTCGTTGAAACCGGGTTCATCTCGAACAACAACGAAGCAGCCAAACTGGCCTCCTCCAGCCACCAGCAGGCGCTGGCCCGGTCGATCCGCACTGGGGTGCACCAGTACTTCCAGCAGAACCCGCCACCTGGCACCTACATCGCCTGGCTGCGTGACACCGGCAAGATCGCCGCCGGCCCGCGTGAACACACCGTGCGCCCTGGCGAAACCCTGGCAATGCTCGCCGTGCGTTACCAGGTCAGCGTGGCCAGCCTGCGCAGCATCAACAGCCTGAAGACCGATGAGCTGAAGGTTGGCCAGCGCCTCGATGTACCCGCCACAACCTTGGCCGCGCAATGATGAGTGGCGGTTCGCGAATTCAGCTGCTCAGCCCGCGGCTGGCCAACCAGATTGCCGCCGGCGAGGTTGTCGAGCGGCCGGCGTCTGTAGCCAAGGAACTGCTGGAAAACAGCCTGGACTCCGGTGCCCGGCGCATCGATATCGAAGTCGAGCAGGGCGGCGTCAAACTGCTGAAGGTGCGGGACGATGGCAGCGGTATTTCTGCCGACGACCTGCCGCTGGCCCTGGCCCGACACGCCACCAGCAAGATCCGCGAGCTGGAAGACCTTGAAGGGGTATTGAGCCTGGGCTTCCGTGGCGAGGCCTTGGCCTCGATCAGTTCGGTGGCGCGCCTGACCCTGACCTCGCGTACCGCCAGTGCCAGTGAGGCCTGGCAAGTAGAAACCGAAGGCCGTGACATGACGCCGCGCGTGCAGCCGGCGGCGCACCCGGTCGGTACCTCGGTGGAAGTGCGCGATTTGTTCTTCAATACCCCGGCCAGGCGCAAGTTCCTCAAAGCCGAGAAAACCGAATTCGATCACTTGCAGGAAGTGATCCGGCGGCTGGCGCTGGCCCGTTTCGATGTCGGCTTCCACCTGCGCCACAATGGCAAGAGCATCCTCAGCCTGCACGAGGCCCACGACGAAACCGCCCGTGCACGGCGGGTGGGTGCCATCTGCGGCCCGGGCTTCATGGAGCAGGCACTGCCGATCGACGTCGAGCGCAACGGCCTGCGCCTTTGGGGCTGGGTCGGCTTGCCGACGTTCTCGCGCAGCCAGGCAGACCTGCAGTACTTCTTCGTCAATGGCCGGGCAGTGCGCGACAAACTGGTCGCCCATGCCGTGCGTCAGGCCTACCGGGACGTGCTGTTCAACGGCCGCCACCCCACGTTCGTGCTGTTCCTGGAGCTGGAGCCCAACGGCGTCGATGTGAACGTGCACCCTACCAAGCATGAAGTACGGTTCCGTGAAGGGCGCTCGGTGCATGACTTCCTGTATGGCACCTTGCACCGTGCCTTGGCCGATGTACGTCCGGAAGACCAGCTGGCCGCACCTGCTGCCGTACCTGAGCTGGTTCGGCCCACGGGCCAGCAGGCCGGTGAGTTCGGGCCCCAGGGTGAAATGCGCCTGGCCTCGCCGGTGCTTGAACAGCCTCGAGCCCCACAACAGTCGTTTTCCAATGGTGGCAGTGGCGCCGGTTACCAGTATCAATACACCCCACGTCCCTCACAGCCGCTGCCGGCCGCAGAGGCACAGGCGGTGTACCGCGAGTTCTATAAGCCGCTGGAAACCGGTGCAGCGCCTGCGACGGCACTGCCCGAAAGCCAGGGCGACATTCCCCCGCTAGGCTATGCCCTGGCGCAGCTCAAGGGTATCTACATCCTGGCCGAGAACGCTGTTGGCCTGGTGCTGGTGGACATGCACGCTGCCCACGAGCGGATAATGTACGAGCGCCTCAAGGTGGCCATGGCCAGCGAGGGCCTGAGTGGCCAGCCGCTGCTGGTGCCGGAGACCCTGGCCCTTAGCCAGCGTGAAGCCGACTGTGCCGAAGAGCATGCACAGTGGTTTCAGCGCCTGGGCTTCGAATTGCAGCGCCTGGGCCCTGAGACCCTGGCGATTCGCCAGATCCCGGCCTTGCTCAAGCAGGCTGAAGCCAACCGCCTGGTGCAGGACGTGCTTGCCGACCTTATGGAGTACGGCACCAGTGATCGCATTCAGGCGCACCTCAACGAACTGCTCGGTACCATGGCCTGCCACGGTGCCGTGCGCGCCAACCGGCGCCTGGCAATTCCCGAAATGAACGCCCTGCTGCGCGACATGGAAAACACCGAGCGCAGCGGCCAGTGCAACCATGGCCGTCCTACCTGGACTCAGATGGGCCTGGACGATCTGGACAAACTTTTCCTGCGCGGTCGATGAAATGAGCGGCAAGCCCCCTGCAATATTCCTGATGGGTCCGACGGCGGCCGGCAAGACCGACCTTGCCATCGAACTGACCACGGTGCTGCCGTGTGAACTGATCAGCGTCGATTCGGCACTTGTGTACCGTGGCATGGATATCGGTTCGGCCAAGCCGTCGAAAGAAGTCCTCGCTGCCCACCCGCACCGGCTGATAGACATTCGCGACCCGGCGCAGAGCTATTCCGCCGCGCAGTTCCGTACCGACGCGCTGGAGGCCATGGCCGAGATCACCGCGCGCGGCAAGATCCCGCTGCTGGTCGGCGGCACCATGCTCTATTACAAGGCGTTGATCGATGGCCTGGCCGATATGCCGGCCGCCGATGCGGCGGTGCGCGCCGAGCTGGAAGCGCAGGCTGAAGCCCTGGGCCTGGCCGAGCTGCACCGCCAGTTGGCCGAAGTCGACCCGGAGTCCGCGGCACGTATCCACCCCAATGACCCGCAGCGGTTGATCCGGGCCTTGGAGGTGTACCGGGTGAGCGGCGAGAGCATGACAGCTCATCGTCGGCGTCAATTCGCGGAAAGTCGCGGCGCAGACGCAGGCGCCGGCGGACATTTGCCCTATACTGTCGCCAGTTTGGCGATTGCTCCTACAGATCGTCACATTTTGCATCAGCGAATTGCGTTACGATTTTCGCAGATGCTGGAACAGGGCTTCGTTGACGAGGTCCGATCGCTGCGAGCCAGAAGTGACTTGCACGCCGGGCTGCCGTCTATACGGGCAGTGGGTTATCGGCAAGTGTGGGATTACCTGGATGGCAAGCTGACTGAGAATGAGATGCGTGAACGCGGTATCATTGCTACCCGGCAGCTGGCCAAGCGGCAGTTCACCTGGTTGCGTGGCTGGCCTGACGTGCACTGGCTTGACAGCCTGGCCTGCGACAATCTGTCCCGCACCTTGAAATACCTTGGGGCCATCTCCATATTGAGCTGAGTCCCTGCTGATTGCCGTCTATTCTTGCGAAGGGGCGGCCTAATTTATCGTTTTTATTGATTTTCTATTATTTATCCTTACAGGAGTGCGGCATATGTCAAAAGGGCATTCGCTACAAGACCCTTACTTGAATACCTTGAGAAAAGAAAAGGTCCCGGTATCCATTTACCTGGTCAACGGTATCAAACTGCAGGGCTCGATCGAATCGTTCGACCAGTTCGTGGTATTGCTGAAGAACACCGTCAGCCAGATGGTCTACAAGCACGCCATCTCGACCGTAGTTCCGGCCCGTCCGGTCCGCCTGCCAAGCCCGACCGACAGCGAGCACGGCGACAGCGAGCCAGGCAACGCCTGATAGGAGCCTGCATTGTTCTTTGAGCGCCACGGTGGTGGTGAGCGGGCGTTGCTCGTTCACTTGGAAGGTCAGAACCCTGAGGCGCGCGAAGACCCGCAGGAGTTTCAGGAGTTGGCATTGTCGGCCGGTGCCGACATCGTCTCGCTGGTCACGGTGACAAGGCATCAGCCTTCCGCCAAATACCTGATTGGCAGTGGCAAGGTCGAAGAGTTGCACGACCTGGTCCATGCCGAACAGGTAGACCTGGTGATTTTCAATCACACCCTCACGCCCAGTCAGGAGCGCAACCTTGAACGTGTGTTCGAGTGTCGTGTGCTCGACCGTACCGGGTTGATCCTCGATATCTTCGCCCAACGGGCGCGTACCCATGAAGGCAAGCTGCAGGTCGAACTGGCCCAGCTGGAGCACATGAGCACGCGGCTGGTGCGCGGCTGGACTCACCTTGAGCGACAAAAAGGTGGTATCGGCCTGCGCGGCCCGGGTGAAACCCAGCTGGAAACCGACCGCCGCCTGTTGCGGGTGCGTATACGCCAGATCAAGTCACGCCTGGAGAAAGTGCGCAGCCAGCGTGAGCAGGCGCGTCGCGGGCGCAAGCGCGCGGATATCCCCTCGGTGTCGCTGGTGGGTTATACCAACGCCGGCAAGTCCACGCTGTTCAACGCCCTGACCGAATCCGAGGTGTATGCCGCGGACCAGTTGTTCGCCACCCTCGACCCGACCCTGCGCCGGCTCGAGCTCAACGACCTGGGGCCGATCGTGCTGGCCGACACCGTAGGCTTCATTCGCCACCTGCCGCACAAGCTGGTCGAGGCATTTCGGGCTACGCTCGAAGAGTCGAGCAACTCCGACCTGCTGCTGCATGTGATCGACGCCCATGAGCCAGAGCGCATGGAGCAGATCGAGCAGGTGCTGGCGGTGTTGGGTGAGATTGGTGCCGAGGGGTTGCCGATCCTGGAGGTGTACAACAAACTCGACTTGCTCGAAGATGTCGAGCCACAGATCCAGCGCAATGCCGATGGCAAGCCGGAACGGGTCTGGGTATCGGCACGCGATGGGCGTGGCCTGGAGCTGGTTGGCCAGGCGGTTGCCGAGTTGCTGGGGGATGATCTGTTTGTCGGTACCCTGTGCCTGGAGCAGCGTTTTGCCCGCTTGCGCGCGCAATTCTTTGCCTTGGGTGCCGTGCAGAGTGAAGAGCATGATGAAGAAGGGCGCAGCCTGCTGAGCGTGCGACTGCCCATGGTCGAACTGAATCGCCTGGTCAGCCGCGAAGGCATGGAGCCGCAAGTGTTTGTCCAGCAACACACTTTGCAATAAATGCTCGTCGAGGTCGCCGGGCAGCAGTGACAGGCATTCTGTAGCATTGGACGGCGCGCCGTGGGCGCGTCTTTGCTTTATCAGATGGAGAGCGCTATGGCTTGGAACGAGCCGGGTGGCAACTCGAACAATCAGGATCCCTGGGGCGGCCGCCGCGGTGGCGGCGGTGGTGACAAGAAAGGTCCACCGGATCTGGACGAGGCCTTCCGCAAACTGCAGGACAGCCTGAATGGCATGTTCGGCGGCAGCAAGAAACGTGGCGGCGGTGATCGCAATGTCGGCAAGGGCGGTGGCCTGGGCCTGCTGGGCATCGGCCTGGCGGTGCTGGCTGCAATCTGGCTGTACAGCGCCGTGTATGTGGTCGACGAGCAGGAGCAGGCGGTTGTGCTGCGCTTCGGCAAGTACTATGAGACGGTCGGTCCCGGCCTGAACATCTACTTCCCGCCGATTGATCGCAAGTACATGGAAAACGTCACGCGTGAGCGTGCCTACACCAAGCAGGGCCAGATGCTGACCGAAGACGAGAACATCGTCGAGGTGCCGCTGACCGTCCAGTACAAGATCAGCAACCTGCAGGACTTCGTGCTCAACGTCGACCAGCCTGAGGTGAGCTTGCAGCACGCGACCGACAGCGCCCTGCGCCACGTGGTGGGTTCCACTTCGATGGACCAGGTGTTGACCGAAGGTCGTGAGCAGATGGCCGTGGATATCCGCGAACGCCTGCAGCGCTTCCTCGACAACTACCGCACCGGTATCACCGTTACCCAGGTCAACGTACAGAGCGCGGCAGCCCCGCGTGAAGTGCAGGAAGCCTTCGACGACGTGATCCGCGCCCGCGAAGACGAGCAGCGTGCCCGCAACCAGGCCGAGTCCTATGCCAATGGCGTGGTGCCGGAAGCCCGTGGTCAGGCCCAGCGCATCATCGAGGATGCCAATGGTTACCGCGACGAAGTCATTGCCCGCGCCAAGGGTGAGGCAGACCGCTTCACCAAGCTGCTTGCCGAGTACCGCAAGGCACCTGACGTAACCCGTGAGCGTCTGTATCTGGAGACCATGCAAGAGGTCTACAGCAACTCGAGCAAGGTCATGGTGGCAACCAAGGACGGGCAGAGCAACCTGCTCTACCTGCCGCTGGACAAGATGGTCGAAGGCAGCCGCAAGCCGTCCGTGCCAACCACCAGCGCGTCGCCATCGGCTAACGATGCGGCCGCTCGTGCCGCGCAGGACATGCAACAGCAACAGCAGCCGCTGCGTACTAGGGAGAGCCGCTGATGAGCAATAGATCGCTGATCGCCCTGATCGCCGCCGTGGTCCTGGCCATTGTGGCCTGGAACAGCTTCTACATCGTGTCCCAGACCGAGCGGGCGGTACTGCTGCGTTTCGGTAAGGTGGTCCAGGCGGATGTTCAGCCAGGCCTGCACGTGAAGATTCCGTACGTGAACCAGGTGCGCAGGTTCGACGCCCGGCTGATGACACTCGACGCGCCTACCCAGCGGTTCCTGACCCTGGAAAAGAAAGCGGTGATGGTCGATGCCTACGCCAAGTGGCGCGTCAAGGACGCTGAACGCTTCTACACCGCCACGTCCGGCATGAAGCAGATCGCCGACGAGCGTCTGTCGCGTCGTCTGGAAAGTGGCCTGCGCGACCAGTTCGGTAAACGTACCCTGCACGAAGTGGTTTCCGGTGAACGTGATGCACTGATGGCTGACATCACTGCATCGCTGAACCGCATGGCGAGCAAGGAACTGGGCATCGAGGTGGTCGACGTGCGCGTCAAGGCCATCGACCTGCCGAAGGAAGTCAACCGCAGCGTGTTCGACCGCATGAGCACCGAGCGTGAGCGTGAAGCCCGCGAGCACCGTGCCAAGGGTAACGAGCTGGCTGAGGGTATCCGTGCCGATGCCGACCGTCAGCGCCGTGTGCTGCTGGCCGAGGCTTATCGCGAAGCAGAAGAAACCCGTGGTGATGGCGATGCCCAAGCGGCCGCTATCTATGCCAAGGCTTACAGCCAGGACGCTGATTTCTATGCGTTCCACCGTAGCCTGCAGGCATACCGCGAGAGCTTCTCGAGCAAGAGCGACGTGATGGTCCTGGACCCGAAGAACGAATTCTTCCGTTACCTGGACAAGAGCAGACCGTGATGCTCAGGCCCTGATTTTCATGCAGCGGCACCCCGCCTGGCAGCTAATGCACCAGGCGGGGTGCATCCTGAATGAAAAGGGGTGTATGATGAGGCAGCCGGGAAATTTCCCGGCTTTTTTGCGTCTGCAAGGTTGATTGGCACAGCGCCGGTTGACAGTTTGGTCAGCTCGCAAGGCAATTTGAGGGTGTCGGGTACGGTGGCTGCGCTGGGATCAGTGCTGCCCGCTGCTGTGCGCGATACCGGCTTTTCTGACGGTTTGCCTGCTGGCAAGCCGCCCGGACCAGAGGGGAAATGGCGTAATGGCAACGGTAGACCGCTGGCTGCTGCCAGATGGCATCGAGGAAGTACTGCCACCTGAGGCTGCGCGCATCGAAATCGCGCGCCGCCAGGTGTTGGACCTGTTCCAGAGTTGGGGCTACGAACTGGTCGTCACCCCGCATATCGAGTACCTGGAGTCGCTGCTTACCGGCGCCGGCCAGGACCTGGATCAGCGCACCTTCAAGGTAGTGGACCCGCAGTCCGGCCGCCTGATGGGCTTCCGCGCCGACTTCACCCCGCAGGTAGCGCGTATCGATGCGCACACACTGCGCCGTGAGGGCCCGAGCCGCCTGTGCTATGCCGGCAGCGTGCTGCACGCCCAGCCGCGTGCCCTGTCCACCTCGCGCAGCCCGATCCAGCTGGGTGCCGAGCTGTACGGCGATGCCAGCCCTACCAGCGACGTCGAAGTCATCAGCCTGATGCTCGCCACGCTGCAACTGGCCGATGTACCGGATGTGCACATGGACCTGGGCCACGTCGGTATTTACCGCGGCCTGGCCCGTGCCGCCGGCCTGTCTGGCGCGGTCGAACAGCAGCTGTTCGACGCCATGCAACGCAAGGCTGTCGATGAAGTGCAGGCGCTGACCGCCGACCTGCCGAAAGACCTGGGCAGCATGCTGCGCGCCCTGGTCGAGCTGTGCGGTGGTCGTGAAGTATTGGCTGAAGCCCGCGTGCGCCTCGGTCGCGCCCCGGCCAGCGTGCTGGCGGCGCTGGACGACCTGCTGGCGATCGCTGATCGCCTGGCGTCGCGCTACCCGGACCTGCCGCTGTACTTCGACCTCGGCGAGCTGCGTGGTTACCACTATCACACGGGCGTGGTGTTCGCCGTGTTCGTGCCAGGCGAAGGCCAATCGATCGCCCAGGGCGGGCGCTACGACGATATCGGCGCCGACTTTGGCCGGGCGCGCCCGGCCACTGGTTTCTCCACGGATTTGAAGACCCTGGTCACACTGGGGCGAGCGGAGGTCGTATTGCCAACTGGCGGCATCTGGATGCCGGACAGTGGCGATGCGGCCCTCTGGCAGCAAGTCTGCCAGTTGCGCAACGAGGGCCAGCGTGTGGTTCAGGCTCTGCCTGGCCAGCCGTTGAGTGCTGCTCTCGAGGCGGATTGTGATCGGCAATTGATTCAGCAAGACGGGCGCTGGCAGGTTCTGCCGCTGGCCCAGTGAGTTTCTGCGTCGGCAACAGGCCGGCAACCAAGTTTGCGTGAATGAGGACCAATGTAATGGGTAAGAATGTCGTCGTCCTGGGCACCCAATGGGGTGATGAGGGCAAAGGCAAGATCGTCGATCTGCTGACCGAACATGCTGCCGCCGTAGTGCGCTACCAGGGTGGCCACAATGCGGGTCACACCCTGGTGATCAACGGTGAAAAGACCGTTCTGCACCTGATTCCATCCGGCATCCTGCGTGAAGGCGTACAGTGCCTGATCGGTAACGGCGTGGTCGTTGCCCCGGATGCACTGATGCGTGAAATCACCAAGCTGGAAGAGAAAGGCGTACCGGTGCGCGAGCGCCTGCGCATTTCCCCGGCTGCGCCGCTGATCCTGTCGTACCATGTGGCCCTGGATCAGGCCCGCGAAAAAGCCCGTGGCGAAGCCAAGATCGGCACCACCGGCCGTGGTATCGGCCCAGCTTACGAGGACAAGGTGGCACGTCGCGGCCTGCGCGTGGGTGATCTGTTCCACCGCGAGCGTTTCGCCGCCAAGCTGGGTGAGCTGCTGGATTACCACAACTTCCAGCTGGTGAACTACTACAAAGAGCCAGCCATCGACTTCCAGCAGACGCTGGACGAGTGCATGGCTTACGCCGAACAGCTCAAGCCGATGATGCTCGACGTCACCGCCGAGCTGCACAACCTGCGTCGCGCCGGCAAGGACATCATGTTCGAGGGTGCCCAGGGCTCGCTGCTGGACATCGACCACGGTACCTACCCGTACGTCACCAGCTCCAACACCACGGCTGGCGGTATTTCCACCGGTTCCGGCGTCGGCCCGATGTACCTCGACTACATCCTCGGCATCACCAAGGCCTACACCACTCGCGTAGGTTCCGGTCCGTTCCCGACCGAACTGTTCGATGAGACTGGTGCTACCCTGGCCAAGCGTGGCCACGAGTTCGGTTCCACCACCGGCCGTGCCCGTCGTTGCGGCTGGTTCGATGCCGTGATCCTGCGTCGCGCCATCGACGTCAACAGCATCTCGGGCATCTGCCTGACCAAGCTGGACGTACTGGACGGCCTGGAAACCATCAACATCTGCGTTGGCTACAAGAACGAGAACGGTGCCGTCATCGACGCGCCTTCCGATGCCGACAGCTACATTGGCCTGGAGCCTGTGTACGAAGAGATGCCAGGCTGGAGCGAGTCGACTCTGGGTGTGAAAACCCTGGAAGAGCTGCCGCAAGCTGCGCGTGACTACATCAAGCGCATCGAAGAGCTGGTTGGCGCGCCGATCGACATCATTTCGACCGGCCCGGACCGCAACGAGACCATCGTGCTGCGTCATCCGTTCGCCTGATCTGCCCTCCAGGCTGATCTGACGCCGCGGCCCTGAGAAGGGCCGCGGCGTTTTCATTTGTGGGCATGTCTGTGCTGGCCAATATCCTCCGGCAATCCACCGTTGCCGCCGCTACCGTATTCGCGGGTAAACCCGCTCCTACACTGGTTGGGTGTGGGCACACAACGGCGGTTGGGCGCAGGCCGTTGTAGGCGCGGGTTCACCCGCGAAAGGGCCGGCACACGAAACCCCATTGCTAGACCTTGGCGCATTTCCCCGCTGCCTACGGCACAACCCTTGCTGTAAGAAGTTTCTGTAGATGCCATCAAAATAGTGGCGCCAGAAAACACGAGGGTTACACCGTGTCTGCCATCCTCTCACTGTTACGAAGCCGCCTCTTGCGGCCTGTGTTTGTTGCCCTTGGTATCGCTCTTTTGGTGCAGGTGCTGGTTGCCGTTGCGCTCACCCGAAGCACGGTCACCGCCCTGGAGGCTGACCTTGGCGAGCGACTGGGTAATGACAGTCGCCAACTCGCAAGCGATCTGGAGCAAGCCGGGCAAGATGTGCGCTCTGGGCTCGACGGCCTGTCCAGCAGTACCCGCCAGCGCCTGAGCGCAGGGTTGTCGGAGCGCCTGCAAAGCGAACAGCAGCAACTGCGCAGCACCCTGGAGAAGAACCTCAAGGACTCCGCCAACGACATGGCCGAGCTGCTGGCTTCGGTTGCGCCGCGAGCGATCTGGGACAACGATGTGCCAGTGCTCTCCGACTTTGCCCGGCGTGCCCAGCGCAACCCCAACGTGCTGTTCGTGATCTATGACGATGCACAGGGCCAGCACCTGACCCGTTACCTGAACCGGCAGAACCCGATCAACCAGACGCTCATCGAGAAGGGCCAGGGCGAACGAGCGCTGGACAAGGTGCTCGATGCCGCGCGTCGTGATCCGTCGGTGTACTTCGTCGAAGCCTCTATCAACCCCAATGGCGCCGAGATCGGCAAAGTCCTGATGGGGGTTTCTACAGCCGGCATTGACCAGGAGCTCAAGGCGCTCGACCAGCGCTTCAGTGCCCTGATCGCCAGTGGCGAGCAACTGGTTGGCGATAGCCTGGGCGCGGCGGCTGCCGACAGTGGCAAGGCCCTGCGCGAGCGCCTGGAAGTTGCGCAGGCCAGCGCCACCGCGATGCAGGCCAACACTGCACAGACCGTGCGCGATGCGGCTGCCGAGCTGCGCTGGCGGATTGGCCTGGGCCTGGTGGTGGTGGGCCTGGGTGTGCTGCTGGTGGTCGCTTTAGTGTTAGGCCGCCGGGTGCTCAGCAAACTGCGCCTGCTGATCGCAGCGCTCAACGACCTTGCCGCTGGCGAAGGCGACCTGACCAAGCGCGTGACCCTCGACAGCCGCGACGAGATCGGCGACATGGCGTCGGCGGTCAATCGCTTTGTCGACAAGCTGCAGCCCATCGTCCGCGAGGCCGGCGAGGTGGCCCAACGTACCGGCGTCGAGATCGGCGCCATGGCCCAGCGCAATGCCGGTGCCGATGCCGCGGCGGCGTTGCAGCGTGACGAAGTGGCCGCTAGCCTGCGCGACCTGTCGAGCATGGCTGACGAGGCTCAGGCTGAAAGCCATGCCATGCAGGCGGCGTTGCAGCAGGTGGTGGACATTCGCCAGGCGACCGATGAGAACAGCCGTTCCTCTACGCAACTGGCGAGCCTGATCGAGAACCTTGCCGGGCAGGTCGAAACGGGCTCTCAGGTGATCGAGCGCCTGGCCAAGCAGAGCGAACAGATTGAAGTGGTGCTGACTGTCATCCATGGCATTGCCGAGCAGACCAATCTGCTGGCCCTCAACGCTGCAATCGAAGCCGCGCGCGCTGGTGAAACTGGCCGCGGATTCGCTGTAGTGGCCGATGAGGTGCGGGCGCTGGCGAGCAAGACGCAAAGCTCTACCGGCGACATTCAGGC
This sequence comes from Pseudomonas sp. JY-Q, assembly GCF_001655295.1. Taxonomy (NCBI): domain Bacteria; kingdom Pseudomonadati; phylum Pseudomonadota; class Gammaproteobacteria; order Pseudomonadales; family Pseudomonadaceae; genus Pseudomonas; species Pseudomonas sp. JY-Q. The sequence goes on from NZ_CP011525.1 coordinate 586,584, forward strand.
GCACATTACCGCGCTGCAAAAAGGTGCCAAGGAAGCAGTGGCCACCATCAGTCAGGCCGGGCTCAAGGCGAGTGAAGGGTTGTTGGTGCTGCGTGACAACGAGCGTCGCCAGCAGTCGGTGCAGGCTGCGGTGGAGCAGGTGCACGCGGCCATTGGTTTGGCGACTCGCGCTGCCGAACAACAGGCCCATGGCGCTCAGGCGGTGCGGGGGCGGGTGGAGAACATCCATGCCCAGGCCGAACGCTCGGCTGAGGTGGTGATGCAGACCACGGCCAGCAGCAAGGTGCTGGATGATCTGGCGGCTCAGCTGCGCGCCAGCCTGGGCCAGTTCCGGGCCTGAATCCTGGGCGGTTCTTTGTGGGAGCGGCCTTGTGTCGCGAAAGGGCTGCATAGCAGCCCCAAGTTTGTTGCATAAACGCGGAAATTGCCGGGGCCGCTATGCGGCCCTTTCGCGACACAAGGCCGCTCCCACACCTGAGCGGTGTTGCTATGCTGTCGGCGACACATGACAAAAGGAGTTGCTCATGTCCGCCCAACTAATCGCTGCCCAGGCCGACCTGAATTTCCTGCACAGTGACAGCGTACAGCTCACTGACCCGATGACCGCCCTGCAAGCCTACTGCGCCATGACCTCGGACGTCCCCGGCTGGCTGGCCCGGGCTTTCCGCATTCGCGACTTTATCTCACGCCGTTTCAATGTCGCCGATATCCACGGCTTCACTCGCGGCGATCCAACGCATGTGCCAGCCGTCGGTGAGCGCCTGGACTTCTTCACTGTCGAGGCCATCAGCGACCAGCAACTGGTCCTGACCTCGCGTGATACGCACCTGGCTGTAATGGTGAGTGTGGATCTAGATGATCAGGGGGAGGGGTGTCAGCGCTTGGGCGTGACCACCTCGGTGCAGTGCTTCAACACCTTCGGCCGGCTTTACATGTTGCCGGTCGGCAAGGCCCATGGGCCAATTGTGCGGCGCATGCTGCGTAACATCTGATGGCCGGCAAGCCCCCACAGGTACAGCGCAGGTCCTGAGAACGGCGCTGTGCTTGTGGAGGCGGGCAAACCCGCGAAGAAGTTTATGCCTTGTTCAGATACATCCGCGTAGTCAGCAAGTAAACCGGCAACCCCGACACCACGATCAGCAACGCAGCATAAGGCGCCGCTGCCGCGAACTCGACGTTGGCTGTGTGTGCCCACACCTCGGTGGCCAAGGTGGTCATGCCGGTCGGGCTGAGCAGCAGGGTAGCCGTCAGCTCTTTCATGGCATCCAGGAACACCAGCGCAAAGGCTGCCGCCATGGCCGGGAAGATGATCGGTAAGGTCACCCGGCAGAACGCGGCAAAGCTGCTCGCGCCAAGCGTGCGCGCGGCTTCTTCCAGCGTCGGCGAAGCCTTGTTCAGCGCGGTGCGCACCGGTGATTGCGCCAACGGCAGGAACAGCAGCGCATAGGCCAACAGCAGCAAGGCCGTGGTCTGGTACAGCGCCGGCACGTAGTGCAGGGCGAAGAACACCAATGTCAGGGCAATCACCAGGCCGGGTAGGGCGTGCAGCAGATAGGGTAGACGCTCGGCCCAAATCGCCAGGCGGCCTTTGTAGCGTACCACCAGGAAGCTGATAGGCAGAGCCAGCAGCACACAGAAGCCGGCACCGCCCAGCGATACCGACAGCGAGGTGAACAACGCCTTCGAGATGGCCGCCACCGGGAATGCCGCCGACGAACCCACGCTCAGCCAGTAACCGAGCATCGCCAGCGGAATGCCGCTGCCCAGCACCGCCAGGCCCACGCAGAACAGTTGCGCCAGCACCGCCCAGCCGCGCAGCCGCACCGGTTGCGCACGGCGCGCTACGCCCTGGCCGATGCGTACATGGCGGGCTTTGCCGCGCACCCGCAGTTCCAGCCACAGCATTGCCAGGCACATCGCCAGCAGCACGGCAGACAGCATGGCCGCGTTGGCGTTGCTGAACTCCAGTTCGAACTGCTGGTAGATCGCCGTGGTAAAGGTTTGCAGGCCGAGTATCGACAGCGCGCCAAACTCCACCAGCATATGCAGGGCAATCAGTAGCGCACCGCCGAGCATCGACGGCCACAGCAGCGGCAGGGTGACTTTGCTGAACACCCCCCAGCGGCTGCAACCCAGGGTGCGTGCCGACTCCTCCAGCGACGTGTCGAGGTTGCGCAGGGTCGCGGCAACGGGCAGGAACACCAGTGGGTATTTGGACAGGGCCATGACCATGATCGCGCCGCCCAGGCCTTCAAAGTCCGAACTTAGCGACACCCAGGTGAAGCTGCTGACGAACGACGGCACGGCGAATGGCAGGCACAGCACCACGCCCCACAACCGGCGGCCGGCCAGGTTGCTGCGCTCCAGCAGCCAGGCCAGTGCCAGGCCGACCACCATGCAGGTCAGCGTCACCCCGACCATCAGCATCAGGGTGTTGCGCATCAGCCCCCAGACAAAGGGCCGCCACAGCAGGTGCAAAGCTTCGCGCCAGCCGGCCTCCCAGGCTTTGATGGCGACATAAGCCAGTGGCAGCAAGCTCATTGCCACAAGGAACAGCACAGGCAGCACTACCCAGATGGAAGGGCGCTTGCGGCGCGGTACGAAGCGTACCGGCACCGGTTCGGACAGGGCGGCAGTCATCAGAGCAGGCCGACCTCACGCTCAAGTTCGATGGCTTCCTCGGCATTGCCCAGGTCAGCTGGCGAGATCTTCGGCGGGCGCAGTTCGTCGAACGGCTTCAGGCCGCGATCAGAAACCATGCCCTTGTGCAGCGGGTACTCGGCGGTGGTCTGGGTGATCACGCGCTGGCCTTCCTCGCTGGCCATCCAGTTGAGCAGGGCCTGGGCTTCTTTCGGGTGTTTGCTGGCCTTGACCACGCCTGCGCCGGAGATAGTGACCAGGTTGCCAGCATCGCCGTCGGCCAGGTAATAGAGCTTGGTGTCCAGCTTGCCGCGTTCGCGTTCAAGCGCGTACCAGTAGTAGTTGTTCACCAGTACCGCAGCCACTTCACCTTTTTCCACGGCTTTCAGGGCGACCATGTTGTTGGTGTAGGTCTTGCCGAAGGCTTTCAGGCCGGTCAACCATTCTTCGGTGGCTTCACGCCCGTGCATCTTCAGAATGGCCACGGCCTGCTCCTGGAACGCACCGCTGGTAGGGACGTAGCCGACGCGGCCTTCCCACTCAGGGTTGGCGAAGTCCATCACCGTGGTCGGCAGGTCTTTCTCGTCGACTTTCTTCGGGTTGTACACGACGATGCGCGTACGGGCGGTGATACCCATCCAGGTGCCGTTGGCGCCAACGTACTCCTTGGGCATCATGTTCAACGTGGCGTCGTCAATCTTGGCCAGCAGGCCCAGCTCGCCCAGGTTGTTCAGGGGCGGGGACTCTTCGGTATAGATGATGTCGGCTGGCGAACGGTCGCCTTCCTCGATGATCTGGCTGGCCAGCTGGTTGCTGCTGCCTTTGCGGATGTCGATGTGAATGCCGGTCTTGGCCTCATAGGCCTTGGCAATGGCTTCGCCGATTTCCTTGTGCTGACCGTTGTACATGGTCAGCGTGACCGGTGCGTCTGCCATGGCGGCCGGAGCGCCGATGACCAGGCTCAGCACTGCGGCGGCCAGGGTACGCATCAGCGGTTGCGGGCGGATCGTCATGCGGGTACTTCCTCGCTTACGGCTACATATTTGGAAACAATGGTAAACGAAATTGTTTCTCAAGTGGCCGGGTGACGAGAAATTCATGGTCAGACCATGGTGCAAGGGGGGGGGGGGGCGCTGGGCGTGTGTTGCCTGTACGGGCCTCTTCGCGGGTGAACCCGCTCCTACGACGTGCGGGTATCGGGGGAGGGGGCACAAAAATCGCAGGCAAGAAAAAACCCACTAGCAAGCTAGTGGGTTTTTGTATGGTGCCCAGGAGAAGACTCGAACTTCCACGACCTTGCGGTCACTGATACCTGAAACCAGCGCGTCTACCAATTCCGCCACCTGGGCAAAGCTTTACATCATCTGCAGAAGGCGACTATCGTTCGCTTTCACACAGTAGTAACAGATCCTTGGTCATCTGCTACTTGAAAATACTTGGTGCCCAGGAGAAGACTCGAACTTCCACGACCTTGCGGTCACTGATACCTGAAACCAGCGCGTCTACCAATTCCGCCACCTGGGCAAAGCTTTACATCATCTGCAGAAGGCGACTATCGTTCGCTTTCACACAGTAGTAACAGATCCTTGGTCATCTGCTACTTGAAAATACTTGGTGCCCAGGAGAAGACTCGAACTTCCACGACCTTGCGGTCACTGATACCTGAAACCAGCGCGTCTACCAATTCCGCCACCTGGGCACACATTCGAGGTTACTTGATGCTTTACAGCGTCGTTCATCTCTACTACAACTTCGGGGTTGTCCGTCGTTGTGGTGCGCACTATACGGACGCTCCCCAAGGCTGTAAAGCCCCCAATCGAAAAAAAATTCAAAAAATTCAACTTGTTGATTCCACAAGCCTATTTCTGCTGTTTATGCACTGCAGCGGGGGCTGTCCAAGGCAGACATTTCCGGTTTCAATACGCCTATGCCAGAATTCATATCTATATACCCCAAGGTGAACCCCTTCTGATGGCCGATTGGCAATCCCTCGATCCCGAGGCCGCTCGCGAAGCGGAAAAATACGACAACCCCATTCCCAGCCGTGAGCTGATCCTGCAGCGTCTCGCCGACCGAGGCGAACCTGCTGCCCGCGAGGAGCTGGCAAAAGAGTTCGGTCTGTATGAAGAAGACCAGATCGAAGCCCTGCGCCGCCGCCTGCGTGCCATGGAGCGCGATGGCCAGCTTATCTATACCCGGCGCGGCACTTATGCCCCGGTAGACAAGCTGGACCTGATCTGCGGTCGCGTCTCCGGCCACCGCGACGGCTTCGGCTTCCTTATTCCCGATGACGGCAGCGAAGACCTGTTCCTCAGCCCGTCGCAGATGCGACTGGTGTTCGACGGCGACCGTGGCCTGGCCCGCGTCTCCGGTGTCGACCGCCGTGGCCGCCGTGAAGGCGTGCTGGTCGAAGTCATCTCCCGTGCCCACGAAAGCGTGGTCGGCCGCTATTTCGAAGAAGGCGGCATCGGTTACGTAACCCCGGACAACCCGAAGATCCAGCAGGAAGTGCTGGTGACCGCCGGGCGTAACGGCGGTGCCAAGATCGGCCAGTTCGTCGAGATCAAGATCACCCACTGGCCAACGCCGCGCTTCCAGCCGCAAGGCGATGTGGTCGAAGTCATCGGCAACTACATGGCACCGGGCATGGAAATCGACGTTGCCCTGCGCAGCTACGACATTCCGCACGTCTGGCCTAATGATGTGGTCAAGGAGGCACGCAAGTTCCGCTCCGAAGTCGAGGAGAAGGACAAAGAGAAGCGTGTCGACCTGCGTCATCTGCCGTTCGTCACCATCGACGGTGAAGACGCCCGCGACTTCGACGATGCCGTTTATTGCGAACCGCTGGGCAAGCTGCGTCTGTTCTCCGGTGGCTGGCGCCTGTACGTGGCCATCGCTGACGTCTCCAGCTACGTGCGTCTGGGCTCTGCCCTGGATGTCGAAGCCCAGCAGCGCGGTAACTCGGTGTACTTCCCCGAGCGCGTGGTGCCGATGCTCCCCGAAGAGCTGTCCAACGGCCTGTGCTCGCTGAACCCCCATGTCGACCGGTTGGCCATGGTCTGTGAAATGACCATGAACAAAGCCGGCCAGATGGTCGACTATCAGTTCTACGAAGGCGTGATCCACTCCCATGCCCGCCTGACCTACAACAAGGTCAGCAGCATGCTCGAGCACTCGCGTACCCGTGAGGGCAAGGCGCTGCGCGAAGAGTACAAGGAGGTCGTGCCGGATCTGAAGAACCTGTACAACCTGTACAAGGTGCTGGTGGAGGCGCGTCACACCCGGGGTGCAATCGACTTCGAGACCCAGGAAACCCGCATCATCTTCGGCGACGAGCGCAAGATCGCCGAAATCCGCCCGACCGTGCGCAACGATGCTCACAAGCTGATCGAGGAATGCATGCTGGCGGCCAACGTGGCCACGGCCGAGTTCCTGCAGAAGCACGGCGTACCGGCCCTGTACCGCGTGCACGATGGCCCGCCGCCGGAGCGCCTGGAAAAGCTGCGCGCCTTCCTCGGCGAGCTGGGCCTGAGCCTGCACAAGGGCAAGGACCCGTCGCCGAAGGATTACCAGGCCCTGCTGGCGAGCATTGCCGGTCGCCCGGACTTCCACCTGATCCAGACGGTGATGCTGCGCTCGCTGAGCCAGGCCGTGTACAGCACCGAGAACAACGGCCACTTCGGCCTGAACTACGAGGCGTACACCCACTTCACCTCGCCGATCCGTCGTTACCCGGACCTGCTGGTGCATCGCGCCATCCGCAGCATCATCCGCTCCAAGGTCGATACCCCGCACGTCAAGCGTGCCGGCGCCATGAGCATCCCCAAGGCGCGTATCTACCCGTACGACGAAAACACCCTGGAGCAACTCGGCGAGCAGTGCTCGATGACCGAGCGCCGGGCCGACGAAGCCACCCGTGACGTGGTCAACTGGCTCAAGTGCGAGTTCATGAAAGATCGCGTGGGCGAGACCTTCCCGGGTGTGATCACGGCGGTGACCGGTTTCGGCCTGTTCGTCGAGCTGACCGATATCTATGTAGAGGGCCTGGTGCACGTCAGTGCGTTGCCGGGTGACTACTACCACTTCGACCCGGTACACCATCGCCTGGCCGGCGAGCGCACCGGTCGCAGCTTCCGCTTGGGCGACACCATCGAAGTCAAGGTCATGCGTGTTGATCTGGATGAGCGCAAGATCGACTTCGAAGTGTCGGAAAAGACCCTCGCCGCACCGATCGGCCGCAAGCAGCGTGGCGCCGCGCCAGTTGCCGAAAAAGCCGAGCAGCAGCCGGCAACCGAAGCGAAAGCCACGCCCAAGCCGCGCAGCCGCAAGAGCGAAGCGTCCGAAGCGTACTTCCCCAAGGATGCTGTGCAGCGAAACGCTGAAGTGCGTAAAAGCCGCGAGATGAAAAAAGCGCTGATGACCGACGCGCGCAGCAGTGCTGGCAGCAAATCGGAGAAAGGTGGCAAGCCGTCCGGCAAACCGACCAAGCACCGTAAAGGCCCGCCGAAGTCCGGCGCACCACGCAAAAACAAGAGCAATTCATGAGTCAGCTGGAAAAAATCTACGGCGTACACGCCGTGCAGGCATTGCTGCAGCATCATCCAAAGCGGGTCAAGCAGATCTGGCTGTCGGAAGGGCGCAGCGAGCCACGCCTCGAGACCTTGCTGGCGCTGGCCGCGGAAAACCGCGTGCCGGTCGGCCAGGCCGAGCGCCGTGAGATGGATGCCTGGGTCGAAGGCGTGCACCAAGGCGTTGTAGCCGAGGTCAGTCCGAGCCAGGTGTGGGGCGAGCTGATGCTCGAAGAGCTGCTTGAGCGCACAGAAACGCCGCCGCTGATCCTGGTGCTGGACGGCGTGACCGACCCGCACAACCTCGGCGCTTGTCTGCGTACCGCGGATGCGGCCGGTGCCACGGCAGTGATCGTGCCCAAGGACAAGTCCGCAACGCTGACGCCGGTTGTGCGAAAGGTGGCTTGTGGGGCGGCCGAAGTCATTCCGCTGGTGGCTGTGACCAACCTGGCGCGTACGCTTGAGAAGTTGCAGCAGCGTGGCCTGTGGGTAGTGGGTACTGCTGGCGAGGCCGAGCAGGAGATCTACCAGCAAGACCTGACCGGGCCACTGGTGATGATCATGGGGGCGGAAGGCAAGGGCATGCGCCGGCTTACCCGTGAGCATTGCGACTTCCTGGTGAAGTTGCCGATGGCGGGTAGCGTCAGCAGCCTTAACGTGTCGGTGGCGACCGGGGTTTGCCTGTTCGAAGCCGTGCGTCAGCGTCAGGCCAAGCGCTGATTCTCAGGCCTGTTCCGGCCTCTTCGCGGGTGAACCCGCTCCTACAGGGTGATTGCGTTCCCCTGTAGGAGCGGGTTCACCCGCGAAGAGGCCCGCAGCCTGTAAATATGTTTCAGGCTGTTCAAATATTCACCAATCACCTTGCTTGTGCGCCCCGGCTTCTCTACAATTGCGCCCCTTGCCGAGCTGGCAGGCGCTCATGTGCCTCCCCTCCGTGCAAGACATACAGTGTCATTCACTCCTTGTCTGACCAGATTCACTGGCAGACTACTAACCCGTAAGGAGCATTCATGCGTCATTACGAAATCATCTTCCTGGTTCACCCGGACCAGAGCGAACAAGTCGGCGGCATGGTTGAGCGTTACACCAAGCTGATCGAAGAAGATGGTGGCAAAATCCACCGCCTGGAAGACTGGGGCCGTCGTCAACTGGCCTACGCAATCAACAATGTTCACAAGGCTCACTACGTGATGCTGAACGTTGAATGCACCGGCAAGGCCCTGGCCGAGCTGGAAGACAACTTCCGCTACAACGATGCCGTTATCCGTAACCTGGTCATCCGTCGCGACGAAGCCGTTACCGGCCAGTCCGAGATGCTGAAGGCTGAAGAGAACCGCAGCGAGCGCCGTGAGCGTCGCGAGCGTCCTGAGCATGCTGACTCCGCCGAAGGCGACGACAGCAATGACAGCGACTCCAGCGATAACGCTGACGAGTAATCCACGGACCTTTAGAGGAGCCTATTAAATGGCACGTTTCTTCCGTCGTCGTAAATTCTGCCGCTTCACTGCTGAAGACGTGAAAGAGATCGACTTCAAAGATCTCAACACCCTGAAAGCTTACGTATCCGAAACCGGCAAGATCGTTCCAAGCCGTATCACCGGTACCAAAGCTCGTTATCAGCGTCAGCTGGCTACCGCTATCAAGCGCGCCCGCTTCCTGGCCCTGCTGCCCTACACCGACAGCCACGGCCGCTGAGACCGGGTCGTCGACAAGCAGTAAGGGATTAGCATGCGAGCGTTAGCAAGTTTCATCATGCGCGGTCGTGTGCAGGCCACCCTGGTGGTGGTCATCAGCGCGGTACTGCCGCTGCTGTTCTGGTTGAGTGCCGCTGCCGGCAGCCTTGTGCTGCTGCGGCGTGGGTTCAAGGATGCTACATCGGTCATCGCCGGCGGCTTGCTGGCCGGGCTGGCCGTGTGGGTCATGGGCGATCCCATCACCTTTCTGGTGATTGCGGGTGCCTTGGCCCTGGCCGCCATGTTGCGTGCCGAGCATCCCTGGAGCCGGGTGTTGCTCGCCAGTGCCGTGTTCGCCGTGGCTTTCAGCCTCGTGCTTGATCTGGCGCTGGCGCAAACCTTCGATGTGCTGGCCAAGGCGTTTGCCGAAGCCATGCCGCAAATCGAAGGGCAACCGGTGCTCTCCGGTGAGCTGATCCGCCCTGTGCTGGTCGCTTCCACAGCAGTGACGGTGCAATTGTTCAGTGTGCTGGCGTTGATGCTGGCGCGCTATTGGCAGGCAGCGTTGTACAACCCTGGAGGCTTCGGTCGCGAGTTTCGCGAACTGAAGTTGCCGAAACAGACCATGGCGGTCTTGGTGGCAGTGATGGTGGTGGCGCCGTTTATCGGCCCGCAGTTCATCATCCTGGCATCGGCTTCCAGCCTGGTACTGGTGCTGGCCGGCATCGCCTTGATGCACGGGCTGGTGGCACAGGGCCGACTGGCCGGTTTCTGGCTGGTGGGGATGTACGTGACGCTACCGCTGATCATGCAGCTGATTTATCCGTTGCTGATGGTTTTGGCCATTGTCGACAGCCTGATTGATTTTCGCGGTCGCAAGTCCCCTCCGGGGAAAGACTCCGCGAACGGTGAAGGTTAAAAGTTAAGAGGTTTTACCAAATGGAACTGATCCTGCTGGAAAAAGTCGCTAACCTGGGCAACCTGGGCGACAAAGTAAAAGTTAAGGCTGGTTACGGCCGTAACTTCCTGCTGCCATTCGGCAAGGCCACCGTTGCCAACGCCGCCAACCTGGCTGCGTTCGAAGAGCGTCGTGCCGAGCTGGAAAAAGCAGCCGCTGACAAGAAAGCTTCGGCTGAAAGCCGCGCTGCCCAACTGGCCGAGCTGGAAGTGACCATCACTGCCACCGCTGGCGACGAAGGCAAGCTGTTCGGTTCGATCGGCACCCACGACATCGCTGACGCCCTGACCGCCTCCGGCGTTGAAGTGGCCAAGGCTGAAGTTCGTCTGCCGAACGGCACCATCCGTCAGGTTGGCGAATACGACGTAGCCGTGCACCTGCACAGCGACGTTGAAGCCACCGTACGCGTGGTCGTCGTAGCTGCCTAAGCTGCGCTAACTGGCTGGCTCCTTGCGAGTCAGGCGGTTAACATCGGGCACGGTCCTGTTTTCGACAGGCCGTGCCCTTTGTCTTTTTCATCCTCCAGAATTCTTTCGTGGCCATGAACGAGATCACCACCTCCGAACAGCTTGACCTGCAAACCGCAGCCCTGAAGGTACCGCCGCATTCCATCGAGGCCGAACAGGCCGTGCTCGGTGGCCTGATGCTGGACAACAATGCCTGGGAGCGGGTGCTGGACCAGGTGTCGGACGGCGATTTCTACCGGCATGACCACCGGCTGATCTTCCGCGCTGTGCACAAGTTGGCCGACGCCAACCAGCCATTCGACGTGGTGACCCTGCACGAGCAGTTGGACAAGGAAGGCCTGTCCTCGCAGATCGGCGGTTTGGCTTACCTGGCCGAGCTGGCCAAGAACACCCCTTCGGTGGCCAACATCAAGGCCTACGCCGCGATCATTCGCGAGCGGGCCACGTTGCGCCAGCTGATCAGCATCAGTACCGACATCGCCGACAACGCGTTCAACCCGCAGGGGCGCAACGCTGCCGAGATTCTTGACGATGCCGAACGGCAGATCTTCCAGATCGCCGAGGCGCGGCCTAAAACCGGCGGCCCGGTGGGCGTCAACGAGCTGTTGACCATGGCCATCGACCGCATCGATACGCTGTTCAACTCCGACAGTGACATCACCGGTATCTCCACCGGGTACACCGACCTGGACGAGAAGACCAGCGGCCTGCAGGCGGCAGACTTGATCATCGTCGCCGGCCGTCCGTCGATGGGTAAGACCACCTTCGCCATGAACCTGGTGGAAAACGCCGTACTGCGGACCGACAAGGCGGTGCTGGTGTTCTCCCTCGAGATGCCAGGTGAGTCGCTGATCATGCGTATGCTTTCGTCCCTGGGGCGTATCGACCAGACCAAGGTCCGTTCCGGCCAGCTGGATGACGACGACTGGCCGCGCCTGACCTCGGCAGTGAACCTGCTCAACGACCGAAAGTTGTTCATCGACGATACGGCGGGTATCAGCCCCTCGGAAATGCGCGCACGTACCCGCCGCCTGGCCCGTGAGCATGGTGAAATCGCCATGATCATGGTCGACTACCTGCAGCTGATGCAGATTCCGGGGTCGGCCGGTGACAACCGTACCAACGAAATTTCCGAGATTTCCCGCTCGCTCAAGGCCCTGGCCAAGGAATTCAACTGCCCGGTCATTGCCCTTTCGCAGCTGAACCGCTCGCTGGAACAGCGCCCGAACAAACGCCCGGTGAACTCCGACTTGCGTGAATCCGGTGCAATCGAGCAGGACGCCGACGTGATCATGTTCGTGTACCGCGACGAGGTGTACCACCCCGAGACCGAGCACAAGGGCGTGGCGGAAATCATCATCGGCAAACAGCGTAACGGCCCCATCGGCTTCGTGCGTTTGGCGTTTATCGGCAAGTACACCCGGTTCGAGAACTTGGCGCCGGGGATGTACAACTTCGATGACGACGAATAACTCATTGCGTTAGCAGGGGCCCTTGTAGGGGCTGCTTTGCGGCCCATCGCGACGCAAGGCCGCTCCCGCATTCGTTGCAACTCGGCCAAGGCGGGCAAAGGGCAACGCGCAACGGGCGACCATGGCCTTGCAGGTTTGGCGCGTTGCAACAAATGTGGGAGCGGCCTTGCGTCGCGATGCGCCGCGCGGGCGGCGCTCGATTTCACAGGCGCTGAAACTGCTGTGTCGTACACCTGGCGCCCTTACCACACCCACCAAACCAACCACCTGACGCCCCCCCCAACTGTCGCTCTACCCACCAATCCCCACGAATCCAGTCGGATTTGGTCAAAATTTGTGCTATATTCCGCGCCCGCGATTTCCCTGCACACCAGAACCGGTCACTGACATGCAAGCAGCCAAACCACTCTACGACTATCCCAAGTACTGGGCCGAATGCTTCGGGCCAGCACCTTTCCTGCCAATGAGCAGGGAGGAGATGGATCTGCTCGGCTGGGATTCCTGCGACATCATCATCGTGACCGGTGATGCCTACGTCGACCATCCGTCGTTCGGCATGGCCATCATTGGCCGTCTGCTGGAGGCCCAGGGCTTCCGCGTGGGCATCATCGCCCAGCCGAACTGGCAGTCAAAAGACGACTTCATGAAGCTCGGCGAACCGAACCTGTTCTTCGGCGTGGCCGCCGGTAACATGGACTCGATGATCAACCGCTACACCGCGGACAAGAAGATCCGTTCCGACGATGCCTACACCCCGGGTGGTCTGGCCGGCAGCCGTCCGGACCGTGCCAGCCTGGTGTACAGCCAGCGCTGCAAGGAGGCCTACAAGCATGTGCCGATCGTGCTCGGCGGCATCGAGGCTTCGCTGCGCCGCATCGCCCACTACGACTACTGGCAGGACAAGGTTCGTCACTCGATCCTGATCGACGCCAGCGCGGACATCCTGCTGTTCGGCAACGCCGAGCGTGCGGTGGTCGAGGTGGCCCAGCGCCTGTCCAACGGTGAGAAGATCGAGACCATCACCGACGTACGCGGCACCGCCTTCGTGCGCCGCGATACCCCGCAGGGCTGGTACGAGATCGACTCCACCCGTATCGACCGCCCGGGGCGCGTCGACAAGATCATCAACCCGTACGTGAACACCCAGGACACCCAGGCCTGCGCCATCGAACAGGCCAAGGGCGACCAGGAAGACCCGAACGAAGCCAAGGTGGTGCAGATTCTCGACAGCCCGGCCGTGACCCGGGAAAAGTCGGTGATCCGCCTGCCATCGTTCGAAAAGGTGCGTAACGACCCGGTGCTCTATGCCCATGCCAACCGCGTGCTGCACCTGGAGACCAACCCAGGCAACGCTCGCGCGCTGGTGCAGAAGCACGGCGAAGTGGATGTGTGGTTCAACCCGCCACCCATCCCCATGAGCACCGAGGAAATGGACTACGTGTTCGGCATGCCTTACGCCCGTGTGCCGCACCCGGCCTATGGCAAGGAGCGCATCCCGGCCTACGAGATGATCCGTTTCTCGGTGAACATCATGCGTGGTTGCTTCGGTGGCTGTACCTTCTGCTCGATCACCGAACACGAAGGCCGCATCATCCAGAACCGCTCGCATGAGTCGATCCTGCACGAAATCGAAGAGATGCGTGACAAGGTGCCGGGCTTCACTGGCGTGGTCTCGGACCTTGGCGGGCCGACTGCCAACATGTACCGCATCGCCTGCAAAAGCCCCGAAATCGAGAAGCACTGCCGCAAGCCGTCGTGCGTATTCCCGGGTATCTGCGAAAACCTCAATACCGACCACAGCTCGTTGATCGAGCTGTACCGCAAGGCCCGTGCCTTGCCGGGTGTGAAAAAGATCCTGATTGCTTCCGGCCTGCGCTACGACCTGGCGGTGGAATCGCCGGAGTACGTCAAGGAACTGGTCACCCACCACGTTGGCGGCTACCTGAAGATTGCCCCGGAGCACACCGAGCGTGGCCCGCTGGACAAGATGATGAAGCCGGGTATCGGCACCTATGACCGCTTCAAGCGCATGTTCGAGAAATTCTCGAAAGAAGCGGGCAAGGAGCAGTACCTGATCCCGTACTTCATTGCCGCGCACCCCGGTACCACCGACGAAGACATGATGAACCTGGCCCTGTGGCTGAAGGGCAATGGCTTCCGTGCCGACCAGGTACAGGCGTTCTACCCGTCGCCAATGGCCTCGGCTACGGCCATGTACCACTCAGGCAAGAACCCGCTGCGCAAGGTGACCTACAAGAGCGAAGGGGTGGAGATCGTCAAGAGCGACGAGCAACGCCGTCTGCACAAGGCGTTCTTGCGCTATCACGACCCGAAGGGCTGGCCGATGCTGCGTGAAGCGCTGCAGCGTATGGGTCGCGCCGACCTGATCGGGCCGGGCAAGCACCAGCTGATTCCGGCGCACCAGCCGCAGACCGACAGCTACCAGAGCGCGCGCCGCAAGAACTCGACCCCGGCGGGGAGCCACAAGGTGGGCAAGGACCAGAAGATCCTGACCCAGCACACCGGCCTGCCGCCGCGTGGCAGCGATGGCAGCAAGCCGTGGGACAAGCGCGAGAAGGCCAAGGCCGAAGCGTTTGCGCGCAACCAGCAGGCGGCCAAGGAGCGCAAAGAGGCGAGCAAGGGCGGCAAGGGCAACAAGAAGCCGCGTCAGCCTGTCATTCCGCGTTAACTGATCGACTATTGGGGCTGCTTTGCAGCCCATCGCGATACAAGGCCGCTCCCATATTGATCGGCTGTACGCATTGCTTTTGTGGGAGCGGCCTTGTGTCGCGAAAGGACCGCGAAGCGGTCCCAAAAGTCTCAGCTTCAATCAGGCTGCTTGTCGACCCACTTAGGCGCGACCGGCGCCACAAAGCTGTCCATCCCGTCCAGCAGCTCGTCCGGCTGCTGCCCCAGCAGTAACATCGCCCGGTGTTGCGGGCGCACGAAGCCTTCTTCGACGATATGGTCGAGGAACCCGCCCAGCTTGTCGTAAAAACCGTTCACATCCAGTAGCCCGAGTGGCTTGGCGTGATAGCCCAGTTGCCCCCAGGTCCACACTTCGAACAGTTCCTCCAGCGTACCCAGCCCTCCCGGCAAGGCAATGAAGGCATCGCTCAGCTCGGCCATGCGGGCCTTGCGCGCATGCATACCATCCACCACTTCCAGGCGGGTCAGGCCTTTATGGCCGACTTCAGCGTCCAGCAGGCTCTGCGGAATGATCCCGACCACTTCGCCGCCGGCCGCCATGGCCGCGTCGGCCACCACGCCCATCAAGCCGACCGCGCCACCGCCATACACCAGGGTCAAGCCACGGCGGGCAATGGCCTGGCCTAGCGCGACGGCTGCTTCACGGTAGGCAGGGTTGGCGCCCATGCTGGCGCCGCAGAACACACAAACGGAACGTACGGGCATTGCTCATCTCCTGTCACTCAGGCGCACAGGGTACGGCGCATGCCCGTCGCTTCCAAGGCCGGGTTCATTCTGGTCGGGAGAATTCGCAGATGGCTCCTGTGGCGCCGTGGGCGTAGGCAGCGAGCAGGCTATTGAGGAAGTTGGAGATGGGCATTTGGTATTGCTCCTAAATGAGAGGTTGTCCCATCGTCTAATAAAAGGGCATGATGTGCCCTTAGATTGGTTGTATACAATCCATTGAACAATTCTACTGGCTGACCGCTTGACACCCCCCTTGACCCATATCAGCAAGGGGCTGAACGGTTTCAGGCAGTCTCGCAATTGATAAAACCCTGCCAAGGAGATTCATGATGTTTGCGAAAGCTGTAGCGGTATCCCTGCTGACCCTCGCCAGCGCTTCTGTCTTCGCCGCCGAGTGCTCGGTCACTGTCGACTCGACTGACCAGATGTCCTACACCAGCAAGGAATTCACTGTCGACAAGAGCTGCAAGGAATTCACCGTCAAACTGACCCACTCTGGCAACCTGCCGAAGAACGTCATGGGCCACAACCTGGTGATCAGCAAGACTGCCGACATGCAGGCCATTGCCACCGAAGGCATGAGCCAGGGTCTGGATAAGGACTACCTGAAGGCTGACAACGCCGCGATCATCGCCCACACCAAGATGATCGGCGCGCCTGAGAAAGAAACCGAAGTGAAGTTCGACACTTCCAAGCTGGAAGCCGGTGGTGACTACAGCTTCTTCTGCACCTTCCCGGGCCACATCTCGATGATGAAAGGCAAGGTCATCGTCAAGTAATCAAAGGCTGACGGCGAACCCTGTAGGAGCGGGTTCACCCGCGAATGCGTCGGTGGGTTCACCCTCGTATTCGCGGGTGAACCCGCTCCTGCAGGCCACTTATCAAGGAGCGAACGGCAGTTCGCGCTTGTGCTGGGTCTTGCGGTAGGTGGCGACGATGATGTCGAACGCTGCCTGGTCAACCGGCTGCCCATGCAGGAAGGCATCGATCTGCGCGTAGGTCACGCCATGTGACGCCTCGTCCGGCTTGCCCGGCTCCAGGTCTTCCAGGTCGGCCGTTGGCACCTTTTCCACCAGTGACTCCGGCGCACCGAAGCTGCGCGCAATCGCCCGCACCTGATTCTTCACCAGCCCACTCAACGGCGCCAGGTCGCAGGCACCATCACCAAACTTGGTAAAGAAGCCCATCACCTTACTCCCCCCAAAATAGTGCCCAATACAGTGATAGTAAAGGGTCCTGCTGGTATGGGTGAGGTGTGCATAATCCATAGCCTGCACAACAAAGAAAAAAAAATTCAAACAGTCCAATCGCGTCGGCCTTGCTTGAAATACAGCCACGGTGAGATTGCCTGATGGGGCATAATGAATCGGTTATCACGAGGTGCTGCGATAGGTAGGGCGTGGTTCCCCTGTGAGCGTTGGGTGACTGGAGAAGCTCTCCTCAGGAGCCGTTCGGTGGAACATCAGTTGAGCCACCAATATGTATTTCATTCATGGATCTAGCCCAACCTCCGCTGAGAAGCTTTGGCCCAAGGCGCAGAATCTCGTAGATCCCACGTAAGGCCTTTCTGGAGGACCCATGGAGCAGCGTTTGAGAGTGGTAATGGCCCAGTTGAACATCCGCGTCGGAGATGTTCACGGTAACGTCGAGAAAATCATCGAGGCGGCTCATAAGGCTCGGGATAAGGACGGCGCTCAGGTCATCGTCTTCCCAGAGCTGACCCTTTGCGGTTACCCGCCTGAGGATTTACTCCTTCGCTCTAGCATGCAGAGCCGCATTGAGAAAGCGCTTGAGCGCGTTCGAGAAGCGGCGCGTGGCATCGTCATCATCATTGGCTTCCCATGGGTTGAAGCCGGTTCTCGATACAATAGCTGCGCGGTCATTTCGGATGGAAAAGAGATCGCGCGCTATTACAAACAGCGGTTGCCCAACTACCGTGTGTTTGATGAGAAGCGCTATTTCGAGTCAGGCAGCGGCCCATGCGTCGTCAACCTGTTTGGCATCCAGGTAGGGATCACTATCTGCGAAGATATTTGGTTCTCGGAGCCCCTCAAGCAGGCCTGTGATGCTGGAGCGCAGATCATGCTGACGCTTAATGCGTCCCCATTCCACCGGGGTAAGCAAGCCGAGCGTGAAGAGCTTCTTGCTCAGCGAGCCCGCGAATGTGCAATCCCGATGATTTATGTGAACCAGGTCGGTGGTCAGGACGAACTGGTGTTTGACGGCAACAGCTTTGTTGTTGACGGTAGTGGCAAGGTCACCCAGCGCGCTCCAGCGTTCGAAGAGGGATTGTTCGTAGCTGACTTCCAATGCTCAGAGAGCGCCTTGGAGCCAGTTCCTGGTGTTGTGACTGATCTACTGAGTCTGGAAGCCAGTGTGTACCAGGCATTGGTTGCGGGGGTACGTGACTACGTTCAGCGCAATGGTTTTAAGGGTGTAGTTCTTGGGCTCTCTGGTGGGATCGACTCGGCACTCTGCCTAGCGGTTGCGGCTGATGCGTTGGGAGCCCAGAACGTCGAGGCAGTAATGATGCCTTACCGCTACACCGCTCAGATGAGCCAAGACGATGCCAAGGAAGAGGCAGAGATCCTTGGCGTCAAATATAGCGTTTTGCCAATTGCTCCGATGGTAGAGGCTTTCCTTGAGACGCTTGCACCCGAGTTCGAAGGGCTGGCTAAAGACACGACGGAGGAGAACCTTCAGGCACGGTGTCGCGGCACGATGCTCATGGCCATCTCTAATAAAAAGCGCTATCTCGTACTTACTACCGGTAACAAGAGTGAGATGGCCGTCGGCTACGCGACACTCTATGGAGACATGGCGGGCGGATTCGATGTTCTGAAGGATGTGCCCAAGACTCTGGTATTTAAGCTTTGCGAGTACCGCAATACTTTGGGGTATGTGATCCCGCAACGAGTAATCGACCGTCCGCCATCAGCAGAACTTGCCCCTGATCAGAAAGACGAAGACTCGCTGCCGCCTTATCCAGTACTGGATGAGATCTTGCGTCTGTACATTGAGCAGGACCTGTCTGCTGACGCTATCATCGAGCATGGCTTTGACGCTGAGATAGTGCGTAAGGTGATACGTCTGGTAGATCTGAACGAATATAAGCGTCGGCAAGCAGCAGTAGGGCCGAGAATCACTGAGCGTGGGTTTGGGCGAGATCGCAGATATCCCATTACCTCCGGTTGGCGTATTGGGGACTGATACTCTGTTCTTAAGACGGTAGATAGGCTCTAAGCTGGATATTGGTAAGCCTATCTACCTGCCTAACTTCTCACCCGTCGGGTTTATAATTACTGACATGTAGCTCACAATTGAGTGAGGCGATCTGTGAACGAGTATGATTTTTCAAGGCTGAACGACAAAGAGTTCGAGGTTTTTTGTACTGATCTGCTCAGTGCAAGGGAAGGCGTGAAGTTTGAAAGGTTCAAGCCGGGACGTGACGGTGGAGTTGATGGGCGCTACTTTAAGTCCGAGGGCGATGAATGGGTTCTTCAATGTAAGCATTGGGTTTCGACGCCTTTAGAAAAGCTTGTTAAGCATATTGATGAGTCTGAAAGTCGGAAAGTTACACGGTTGGCACCAAGTCGTTATATTCTAGGGAAATCCTGAAAAAGACTTCCTGATTTTGGCAAAATACCCGGACTCCACCCGCCGAGTTTTCCGATGAAGCAAATGACCTTCGCCGACGCCGAGTACGCCGGCAAGCGCAAGCAGACCCGCAAAGAGCTGTTCCTGATCGAGATGGATCAGGTGGTGCCGTGGAAGGGGTTGATTGCCCTGATCGAGCCGCACTACCCGAAGGGTGAAGGCGGTCGTCCGGCGTATCCGTTGATGGCGATGCTGCGCATACATCTGATGCAGAATTGGTTTGGCTACAGCGATCCGGCGATGGAGGAAGCGCTGTACGAGACCACCATCCTGCGCCAGTTCGCCGGGTTGAGCCTGGAACGCATTCCTGATGAAACCACCATCCTCAACTTCCGTCGCCTGCTGGAAAAACATGAACTGGCGGCCGGCATCCTCGGTGTGATCAACGGTTACCTGGGTGATCGTGGTCTGTCGCTGCGCCAGGGCACCATCGTCGATGCCACACTGATCCATGCGCCGAGTTCGACCAAGAACAAGGACGGCAAGCGCGACCCGGAAATGCACCAGACCAAGAAAGGCCAGCAGTTCTACTTCGGCATGAAGGCGCACATCGGCGTGGATGACGAGTCGGGCCTGGTGCACAGCGTGGTGGGTACGGCGGCCAACGTTGCGGACGTTACTCAGGTCGACAAGTTGCTGCATGGCGACGAGAACGTGGTTTGTACGGACGCGGGCTACACCGGCGTTGAGAAACGTCCAGAGCATGTCGATCGTAAGGTTATCTGGCAGGTGGCGGCACGCCGCAGCACCTACAAGAAACTCGATAAGCGCAGCGCGTTGTACAAGGCCAAGCGCAAGATCGAGAAGGCCAAGGCCCAGGTGCGCGCCAAGGTCGAGCATCCATTTCGCGTGATCAAGCGGCAGTTTGGCTACACCAAGGTGCGTTTCCGGGGGCTGGTGAAGAACACCGCGCAACTGGTGACGCTGTTCGCCCTGTCGAACCTATGGATGGCACGCCGACATTTACTGACGAATGCAGGAGAGGTGCGCTTGTAATGCAGAAAATGGCGCGGCGAGGTGCTCGCTGGGGCCAGAAACACCGAAATAAGCGGGCGATTTGATCGTTTTTTGATCGGTTTACCGCTTTCAAAATCAGCGTAGGCTGAAGTCAGTCAGAAATACAGGGCTATTTCAGACCATCCCTAGCGGTCTCTCACTCGCTCTCGCTAAATGATAAGAAAATCTTGATGCAGAAGCTTTCGCCTTTTGTTTTATCTCCAGAAGATATACTTGGGCGAGAGGATTTGAATGATATCCTGGCAAAGCATCCAGATGTTGAAAAGCGGCACTATAAGCTTTGGATTGCTAGCTCAAATGTCTTGAGCTATTTCTTCAATAAACCCATGCATGATAGAAGTCAGTTTGAGATCGAAGAGATCATGGACGCTTCTAAACTATATGTTCCTACAATCAATCATAGTGAAGCGCTTGAGAAGTTAGAGTCTACCAAGGTCGTGATAATTACTGGCCCTGCTGGTATCGGTAAGACGACTTTGGCGGGGCAGCTGATTTTGCAGTATGTTACGCAGGGCTTTGAGCTTTCAGTTATTTCTGACGACATTAAAGAGGCTGAAGGGGCTTTTAACCCTGATTCAAAGCAGATTTTTTATTTTGATGATTTTTTAGGTCGTAACTACTTGGAAGCGCTCTCGGGGCATGAGGGGGCGAAAATCGTCAAATTCATTAGTCGTATAGTCAAAGACTCAAAAAAACGATTTGTGTTGACGTCTCGAACTACTATCCTTAATCAAGGAAAGATTCTAAATGATGTATTTCATAACTCAAATGTGAGTCGTAATGAATTTGAGGTCACGCTAGCGTCTATATCGAAAATGGATAAGGCTCGAATTCTCTATAATCACATTTGGCATTCAGATTTGGGTGGCGATTATGTTGAGGAGCTATACTCGCATAAACGTTATCGAACCATCATTGATCATCCAAATTTTAATCCTAGATTGATTAGGTTCATTGCCGACGCTCAGCGATTGGAAAGTGTCCCGTCAAGCTTATACTGGTCACATGCAACTGGATTGTTGAACAACCCTTCCCAGGTCTGGGATCATCCGTTCCAAGCGCAGCTTGACGACTGCGGTCGTACTCTGGTTTTACTGGTTGCAATGAATGGCCGCCTAATAACTGAATCTGAGCTTTCAGAAGCATTCTCGCGTTTCTTATCTGACCCAAGCGCAGCTAGTCTCACAGGTAAGAAGGATTTCATATTAAATCTTCGCCATCTTTCTGGCTCAATGCTCACTAGATTTGTAGCTGGTGAAAGTCATACCTTTATTCGATTGTTCAATCCTTCTTTGGGGGATTTTGTGATCAACAGATACGCAAGCAATGGGCCTGCTTTGCGGCAATGCTTCGGTAGTCTTAAGACAGTTTCCTCTCTGAGGACCTTGAAAGACATGTCGGATAACAAAATAATAAAAAATGAAATGGCTGTGGACGTAGTTCGCCATGTCTTCGCATGTGTCTCGGAAATGAATTTCCTGGGATGTGATTCGGAGTTTATTGCTCGCTTGTGCATTGTCAGGTCTGAGCTTATAAGGCCTTTTTGTACTTCAGATGATAATCTTCTAAAGGCGATTGATTTCGTTGCTGGTGAGAAGTGTGGACGATCATTTGAATCGTCAGCGCGACTCCTTTTGTGGGGGATGCGTAGGGGACTTGTAACTAAGGATTTGATCGAATTATTCTTGGATGGTGCTTTTGATAATGATCCTCATCATCAAGAACTATTGACATTGTCGCAAATCGTTAGGTGCTTTGATATATCTGGGAATGAATCGCTCTACGAAAGGTATGACGAGGTTGTTACAGAGCATTTGATTGCAACAGTTGAAGACGAGTTTCCGGAGTCTGAAATTTTTTCTGATTGCAGTACGCGGCATGAAGCCAGAAGAAAGATGATGGGGATAATGGATGAGCGGGCGCTTGAGCTGGGGGCGATTGATCCATCAAGCGTTGCCGATAACGTTGTTGGCTCTGTGAATGTTGATAAATATTACGACAAATATTTTTATGAGGAAGAACATGAGCCTGACTACGATTCTTATCGGGGTCAGCGAATTAGTTCGCCGGTGTCTTCTTTTATAGCCGTTGACCCAATTGATGACTTGTTTTCACGCGATTGATTATTTGCGACTTCATTTACGTGGTAGTAGCTGATTAGTGGTCGTTTTTGTCAAACCATCCTCTGGCTCACTCTGCCGTCGTCCCCGATGCTGCTTTTTGACGACCACTTGGCTACCTATCTCACACTTGGCTTCTCAGGGACCGAAAGCCGTATCGCTGTCACTGAGAACGTCCCCTGGCCACCAAAGCCTTTGGTGCTAAGATTTGTGGTTTGGCAGCAGCTTCACATGAGATTATCCTTCAGCAGGAACGCATGGGTGCGGAGACTTCTATCGTATTCACGCTGGGTAGAGGAAGTCTCTCTGGTCTCATCTAAATATTGAAACTATGCTTTCTTTGGGGGTTTTGTGAGTGACGTAACAGGTGCTCGTGGTGAGTTCAGTGTGGGCTTCAGCATGATGCGGGACGTTAATGGGAAACCTTTGTTTTTTGTGAGGCACTTGGGTGAGAAAGCGAATTTGCTTGATTTTATGGTAAACTTGCTTGACGGGGATGAACAAGAGACTGGAGAGTTTTTTATGATCCAAGTCAAATCAACAAAGGCAGCAAAATCAACAGGAAGTATCCCGGCTAGATTCAAAGCTGCTGAAGTAAGTGCTGCACATAGTCGGAAGGTTCCTGTTTACCTCGTGGCAGTTGATGATGCGCCGGGCCGTAATAGAGAAATATTCTTTATTGCAATTGATAAGAACAGACATGCTGGTGTTTCTCTCGTGCCAAGACTGCACGATCTCAATTGTGATGTGACGCTGGAATCGCTACGTGACGAGGTTCGAGCACACCATGCAAGCAAACTTGATAACTTTGTATCTAAATTTGGGGTCGATAAATGACTAGCCCTGTGCGCGTGGAACGCGCCAAACTTGCTGTTTCGCTTGCACTTGCCTATAAGGACTTCGAGGTTTATAGAGATGTACGTGCTGGTGAGAATTATTTCGATATAAAGGCTGAAAAGCTTGTTGGAGATGAATATGACACATTCTACGTTTTGATCGACGTGTTGCCGGATAGACCTAGGTTTAGTGTGAAATTGGCAAGTGAGGCGAGGCGATTGTCAGAAGTCGTAAAGCGACCTGTTTATTTTGTAAGGATAAAGGACAATGCTGCTGAGGTGATGCTTGATCCTAGGCTTCAAAAGCGAGTTCTATTCCCGGCTACAACACGACTGCTGGACATGCCAGACTTTGGCCTGACTCCATAATAACCGTAAATTCTCTAGCCTTTGGCGATTGCAGGCAGCTACGCGATTAATCAAGTTCAGTGAGAGGCACCATGCATCAAAATTTAACGGAAGAGGAGATGCGCCAAGCGCTTTTTGGATCTGCCGAGAAGACAGCCAGCGCTACGCCGAATCATCAAGCCCCAGCCAAGGCCAAGAGTAAGATGTCAAAGTCTTATACGCCAGGGCTTACGGTGGTCTTACACGTCGGTAATGATTTTGAAGGGCAGAGATTTGAGTTTATATACCAAACAGACACGTTGAGTTCCCTTCTGGCTCAGCAAAACGCTTTGAAGGTAGCAAGAAAGAAATATCGATACGCTGAAGTCGTGTCGGTAGCACCTATGTAGGCTGACGACCAATTCCTGCGATTGGGCTGCTGACTCCTCCGGGAGCGTCAGATGGCCACCGCAGTCAAAAGCCATGTGCTGATTTCTAATCTTCAGCCGAGACCTTTCCGTTCTGCTCCTTGTAGCGTAAGGACTGAGCTTGACTCGATGGGATGAGCAAGAATTTTTGCAACCATCCGAGCAAGGCTTTGTTGCCCTGCCACCACCCGCGAAGGTGGTTTCACAGGGGGCCGAGGGTCTGAACAAGCTCCATCAGCTCGACTAAGGCCTCCCTCGCAACCACAGTAGCCTCTTCTCCTGCTGATTCCGCCTCAACCAAAGCGACGAGCGATACGGCACCTATGCCTAGGACGTCCGCCAGCCCCACGATTGTGGAAAGAGACGGCGAATACTGGCCTCGTTCGAGCATGCGGATGTAACGCTCGCTGACGACCGAGGAGAAGTCCTCTTGGGTCATCCCCTTCAGCAACCGCAGGCGCTTGAACGCTAGGCCGAAAGCCAGGTTGTTCTCCATTTTCGCGTGCTCAAAACGGAGCATTCAACACCTTGCGCGCCTCCCCGAACAGGAAGTATGCTTCCGATCACTGTTACCGGAACAATGCTTCCGGTTCGTCAGTGGCGCCGATTTCTCTGCATCGTGCCCGCTCGCAGCCGCCCTGATGAGGTTGGCCAGGGCGCACGCAGAGAGGCGGTTTGATGATCCATTCAGGACCTCACCAAGGAGGCGCTTGTGGAAAAACGCGATGAAGATGATCTGATAGGTCGATATTCCGAGTTGTTTAGGCAAAGCAAGCGGAATCCCGTAGGGGTGCCCTATTGGGGCGTCCAGTGTGAGGTAGGTTGGCTACCCCTTATCGACAGGTTGTGCTCAAAAATCCAAGGCAGGATTAATAATCTGGAATCCTCGCAAGTGACAATTGTGCAAATCAAAGAGAAAGACGGAAGCCTGAGCATCAGCCACCTCAATGGCGATGATTACGTTCGCGGTCTCATTGACATGGCACAGGAGTTCTCAAATTGTATTTGTGAAATTTGTGGGTGCCCAGGATCTAAAAAGAGACTGCTCCTTGGCTGGATCAAGACGGCTTGCGAGAGCTGCGAGAAGAAACTGAACGACGGGATATGACCGATGCTTCTCACTCATCCTTCTGCGCAAAAAAAATCATTGCTGAGTGATCAAAGATTTCACGAGTGGCGCTTTGTGATCCTAGGAAACAACTGCTCTTGGATTCATTTGACACAGACGATATTGAAAAACGGCCAGCCAGTAGAAAGTAAAACCCTAATAGTGAGTGAAACATCCGAGCTGCATAATATGCATCTGAACGTCAACGCGGATGTTCGCTACGAAGAGGCGTATCTTGTTACCCCAGCGCACGTCAATCAGTCGTGGGGAAGCAAACAGAGCCTGTTAAAGCAGATAGACCGGGTTGTTGAGCATACGGATGACCACATTAATGTGTATCACATATTCACTGTAGATTTCGATATGAAATTATGGTCGAGCGCTCCGCTGAATAAGCCCAATAGCAGGGCGGTTACGACCATTTACAAGGCGCCTGAGGACGTTATGCGACGGGCCGAGGAGCAGGAGTCTATGTGCAAGATTCGTCGACTGGAAATTCTTCGTGGAGCAACGAGGATTAATGGTGGCGATTCGGAACTTGGCTTTAGTTGGGCTTTTGGAAACATCGAAGATTTAGAAGGGCAGCGGCCAATTGATATGACTGCTGATCAGCAATTTGAGAAGCTGAGTTCGTATATAAAAGGGCTTTTGAATAAAAAGGCTTAAGCATGAATCGTCATCTGGAGTGCCCATGCAAGTCCCTAAGCTAATTCTCGCAAATGATGCAGACGCCCTTCTGATAGCGACAGATCGGCTCAATAAGCTGTGGAAAGTAAGAGGCCGCTCTCCCCTGTTTATGCTTCGTAGCATCATATCATCCCCCAGGCTGGCTGATGTATATGTCAGAGATTTTTCTACTGATGGGTTACGTCGGGTTGCGGATAGCTTCTTATGCGACCATACAATGTTGGGGGACCTAGATCATCCAACCTTCGGTATCGAGATGAGTCGCTGGCGGCAAATGGACTGGCCGATACTAGAAGCCAAAGATGTGCGAAGCCACTATGAGAATATTAGCAGATTGCAAATCTGGCCTTTCGATCCAAACGAACTAGGCGAAGATCAAATGCGGCTGGCTGTGGCAGTCAGCTTCACGGATCTAGAACTTTTTGAGGAGCCCAGGTTATCCCTTGCTGTGGATGATCTTCTTGAGAAGTTCAAGATTGACTGTGAGTTTAATTATAGGTCTCGCCGATCAGAGCTTGTGTGACCATATCCCGTCATTGTCGAGCTAGCCTGAGACTAAAAATCGATGTTCTTAAGACCGTGCCTTTAAAAAAGAAGGCGTCGTAGGGAGAGCCCTTCGGCGCCGTGGCTCACGAATCCGGGGTTTGTGGCCCCGGTTCGCTTCGGACTTAGGGATGGTCTGAAATAGCCCTGTATTTCTGACTGACTTCAGCCTACGCTGATTTTGAAAGCGGTAAACCGATCAAAAAACGATCAAATCGCCCGCTTATTTCGGTGTTTCTGGCCCCAGCGAGCACCTCGCCGCGCCATTTTCTGCATTACAAGCGCACCTCTCCTGCATTCGTCAGTAAATGTCGGCGTGCCATCCATAGGTTCGACAGGGCGAACAGCGTCACCAGTTGCGCGGTGTTCTTCACCAGCCCCCGGAAACGCACCTTGGTGTAGCCAAACTGCCGCTTGATCACGCGAAATGGATGCTCGACCTTGGCGCGCACCTGGGCCTTGGCCTTCTCGATCTTGCGCTTGGCCTTGTACAACGCGCTGCGCTTATCGAGTTTCTTGTAGGTGCTGCGGCGTGCCGCCACCTGCCAGATAACCTTACGATCGACATGCTCTGGACGTTTCTCAACGCCGGTGTAGCCCGCGTCCGTACAAACCACGTTCTCGTCGCCATGCAGCAACTTGTCGACCTGAGTAACGTCCGCAACGTTGGCCGCCGTACCCACCACGCTGTGCACCAGGCCCGACTCGTCATCCACGCCGATGTGCGCCTTCATGCCGAAGTAGAACTGCTGGCCTTTCTTGGTCTGGTGCATTTCCGGGTCGCGCTTGCCGTCCTTGTTCTTGGTCGAACTCGGCGCATGGATCAGTGTGGCATCGACGATGGTGCCCTGGCGCAGCGACAGACCACGATCACCCAGGTAACCGTTGATCACACCGAGGATGCCGGCCGCCAGTTCATGTTTTTCCAGCAGGCGACGGAAGTTGAGGATGGTGGTTTCATCAGGAATGCGTTCCAGGCTCAACCCGGCGAACTGGCGCAGGATGGTGGTCTCGTACAGCGCTTCCTCCATCGCCGGATCGCTGTAGCCAAACCAATTCTGCATCAGATGTATGCGCAGCATCGCCATCAACGGATACGCCGGACGACCGCCTTCACCCTTCGGGTAGTGCGGCTCGATCAGGGCAATCAACCCCTTCCACGGCACCACCTGATCCATCTCGATCAGGAACAGCTCTTTGCGGGTCTGCTTGCGCTTGCCGGCGTACTCGGCGTCGGCGAAGGTCATTTGCTTCATCGGAAAACTCGGCGGGTGGAGTCCGGGTATTTTGCCAAAATCAGGAAGTCTTTTTCAGGATTTCCTTAGCTTCAACATTATAGAAGGCTGAAGCACTCCAGTGCCTAAACTGATATCGGAGCTGTGGCGGCGATAGCGGATGATTGAGGGGGCGCTAACGACCCATTGCAGCCCGTCGCATCCGCGATGGTCTCCCCGAAGCTGCGAGTTGACGGTAGTAGACTTGAGCTTTTACATTGATCCACTCAGCAAAATATGGTTTCGAGTTATAAGAGGTTTTCCTTCGTCAACCGCGGCCTGCGAATCGCACGCAACCTGGTCATAACGGTGTCACCATAAGGTGTCAGGGTCCAATAGGTCGCGGTGTCTTTCACGCTTCTGTTCTTGCTGCTCTGAGTGATAAGTCCGACGGCCCGCAACTGCACCTTGATGGTTTGGTAGTCATCAGGAGAGACTTTGAAGCTTATTAGGTTTAAGCCCCCTATATCTTTATCGTCCTTATATTGTTCAGTCGCGAGTTCCCTGATCATCGCGGTGAGGGCTTGAACTAGCGTTGAGTCCTTGGCCTCATCGATCATGTGTGGCGAAAGAGCGAAGAATATTTCGTCCCATTCGACAGAAAGAGCAGCCTCATACCCAACGCCGTCATGATCCCACTTCGTCGGCGATGCAACAAAGGTGTAAGCGATATCGAACTTGTCTGCGCCATGTGCTAACTCCGCCGCACCCTCTGGCGGAGTAACTCGTGCGGACTGGATTTCATGCTCCAATTCTTCGATTCGCCGGCGCAGAGTAAGCATTTCCTCTAGGGCGCCCTCGTTCGGAACCTGATCGCCGCGAACCCAGCCGATTGCCGGGTGACTCTTGATGAGTTTGATAAGACTGCGACTGACCTGGCTGCCCAGGTCTGCTGGACTGACCCAGAATCGGCACATTTTCCTCTGCGCCAATTCACGGAAGGCCATTAGCTTTTCTCTGCCAGCTTCCGTCTGCTCGCATTTGTCTGCGACAAGCGAGCCGGGCTCACGATGAACGAAGCCAATTACAGGCTTACCAATTTCCGTTGCATAGCGATATTCCATCTCTGTGTAGCTCAAGCCGTTTGGCCCCACAGAGCCGTATCGTCCTGCCAGTACGACGATATAGTAATCACAGTCGTCAATGACTTTTTTGATGAGGCTCCACTGGTCCTCATTGGCCGCTGGAAATAGCTCCATTCCCGAGGGTATGCAATCTAGCTCAAGCAGTGCCTGCATGACTTCTTGCCGTTCTTCTTGCAAGTCGAGAAAGGTCGAACTTACGAAAACCTGGTACCTCTTATCCACGTGCAATCCCTCTCTTCGTGCGATTTTTAGTCTTAACTGTCTTACTTAGGTGCGTCATGCGAGCTAATCTAGCGCGTGTCTATCACGTCTGTCTCCCCTTAAGCCACGCTACAGGCACCGTTTCGGATTTTCTGCGCGAATATACGGGTTCAAGCCTCCTCACCATTCATGGAAGGGAGAACTATCGGGGTCAGAGTATTGATGCTAATGGGCAGCTATGGGTCGAAAGCGGCCATTACAGGAGCAAGCATCACACGAGCGAGTGTCGCTTAATGGGTAGCTCTGCCGCCCTTGCCGAAAGCCTTCATCTGGTAGTCGGTTACAGCCTGGAACAGAGATTCGGCAATCAGCCGCAATCTTTCCACTTCGTTTGCAGGGGCGCCTGCATCCTGAGCCTCGTGGTAGCGGCGCATTGCCTCAACTGCCTCGATGTAGGCCGGGTGACCGGGCAGCAAGATCTCGGGCAGTTTGGACATCAGTGCTCCGGTTTTACTGAATCAGCACGGGGAAGCTGCCGGTTTCCAGCACCTGGAACCTCCGCAGGTAACCCGCCATCTTCAGCGTAGTGATACGTCCTTACTCCTTCAAGAGCTTGGCGTGGCAGCGGTTCCCTAGCTTTAGTCATGGCTTTCAATGATCGTGTCATGATCTGTCCATCCCCCTGAGTTGAATCATCATAGGACGCTAGCGGAGGGATGATGACAGTGCAAAGCTGGCATCATGGGCAGCTATGGGTTAGGTGCAGTTCGTAGAGGCCTCGATATCATGCTGCCTTTTGGCTCTAACCCAATGGACGCTGTGGCTCTTTGTGGCCAAAAATGAAATCAGCGAGTCCATTCCCATAGTCCGCAGACACAAGTGAAAAGTGCTTCCCATCCGTCAACCACCCAGCCAGCACCGGATCATCCACAAATGGTTGGGGCTCCACTGGCTCAGCCTGAAAGGATCGCGTTAGGTAGATGCTACGACCATCCACCACCTGAACGGTCCCGAGGCCGTGTGCTTTCGCATATTCAATTGCACCAGATTGAAATCCAGCGGTGGAAAACACGATACCTTTTTGTGCGCCTACAGAGGCCACCCGGCTCTGCAATACCTGTAACACCTCGCGTTTAATTCGATTTTTGTGATGCTTACATTCGATTAGAACCAAGAAATTCATCCCGAATGCCAAAAATCGGACCGTGACATCAATCTCGTACTCCCCATCCAAACCTTGAACGACCTCCTGATGCTCTGACCTATATTCAAGTACCTGGTGCCCCATCGCATCGAGCATTGCACGGACTTGGCGCTCAAAATCTGCTGGGGATGTATGGGGGGGCGGAAATTGTGATCCGAACAAGCCTTCCTCCAAGAAACATTCTGATCATCTTGTGGTTGAGAATGGTGTTCACCCTAGAAGGGCACATCATCGTCAAATGCAGGTGCTGGTGGTGGATTCCATGGCAGTGGTGGCGGAGCCGGAGCCGGTGGAGGTGGCGGAGGCGCTGCTGGCTGTGGAGGCTGCGCATCAGGCCTTCTGGTTGCCCAGCCACTGAAATCAGCATCACTAGAGTGTGGAGTTGGGGACGCATCGGCAGCACGGATCAGCGTCGGCATTGCGATGCTTCCCCCAAAAGCAATTGCCGTTTGACGCGGTAGACCTGCGATACGACGGATTTCTCGTCGATCAGCCCATTCACTGGCTGACTGGATAGCCGCAAGGTCCTTTTCAGAGGTCAGTCTGAAGGAGATCCAGTTGTTGCATTGCGAAAGAACAGTGGGAGATATCTCTGAGGGTCTTTGCGTACTCAGCCAAAGCGCTAGGCCGAACTTCCTGCCTTCTTTGGCCAGTCGTTCATAAGCAAGGGAGTTTTCACCGGCATCGTCACCAGAACCGATGGGACGCAAGTAATGGTGGGCTTCCTCCAGAACGAGCAGGGTGGGAATTTTGTTTTCCTGGCCTCTGCGGAAAAGCTCGTATGCGTAAAGCTCCAACAGTGACCCCAGAACAAAGGGAGTCAGGTCATGTGATAAATGCCGAAGGTTGATGATGTGCGCCCGCCAAGGAACATCCTGACCACCAAAGATCTGTTCGACCAAATTGGTGGCTTCCTGCGCCCAATCAAGCGCTGCCCCGGACCCCTCGCCACCCTCTACGTCCACAACAGCACGGAACATAGGGTCTTCAGCGAATCGGTTGATCCTAGTAATCAGCGGGGAAACGTTCGAGTAACTGAAGGCGTTTCTCTCTGCCCCATTCCTTGAAGGTTGTATCCCATGGCTTTCAGCTACGAGTGAGGCGAGAGCGGCCATATGAGGCCACACCCGAGCGGCTTCAGCTCGACCACTGCGGATCTGCTGAATCCGACTATCGGCTTCAGCGGCTCCTCCTTGGCGGCAGTCGTCGAAAAGGAAGGGCTGTGCGTCGTTCGCTAGCCCAGCCCCTCTAGGTTGGGCGAACCATCTCACTTGGTGGAGGTGTTCCAAGGCAAAGGTTAGCGCTGGCCGCTGTGTTTTTTCGCTGGGAATCAGCAGTCGGTTGAGTCCGTGCCGTCCGAGTGCGTAGTACGGAATCTTGAAGGTGTCCTCTCCTGGCCCACCTATGGTTGTACATTTCACGGCACCTTCTGGAAGCTCAGGAAGGTTTAGCGCTGCTTCGTACTCTCCGTTGATGTCAAAAACAACGATCCGTGCGCTGGGCAGGTTCACTATTTGCTGGAGTACGGCTGCTGTAAAACAGCTCTTACCCTGGCCAGAGCTACCCAGTACTGCGACATGCCTGGAGATCAGATTTTTGAGACCAACATTCAAGCTGCCGCCGCCACGTAAGTCATCACCCAGCTTGAGTGGAATGTCGTCCTGATCATCACAGCACAGGATTGCTGCCAATTCCTCGGTACTTAGAGGGAAGGCTTCAGCTCCGAGCGGAGGGGTTGCGAGTGAGTCGCTTGTGAAGCGCGCTTTGCCTTGCTCCCTGGAGAGCCGCCCAACGACGGCCCCTGAAATATTGCGCAGCGGTTCGGTCTGATGAGTGCTGGACCCTATTCCCAACCGATGCGCCTCACGAGGCTCATCAAAGCTAAGGGACACAACCTTCATCACCAACGCACGACTACCCGCATCCAGCACTAGAAGGCTTCCAACCTCGGTCACAGACGATACGCCTTGAGCATGAGACGCTAACTGTCCACGGTGCATGTCGAGCAAGTTGAGTGTGACATCTGAGCCCTCAATCCGGACCACATAGCCAACAGGTAAGCGTCCTCTCATAGCTGCCCCCCCTGCGCAATTTCCCGTTCTTGGGCCTCTCGTTCGTCCCTCAGGGCTTTCTCAAAGTTACGCATGTCCTCGTCGTAGATCAGAGGATCAGGTAGGTGGCGCGCCAAGGAGTCGATATATGCGAAAGCACCACCACCACCCACCACAGTTATGCGGGGGTTCTTCAGTGAAAGCAGTTTCCTGAGGGCCGGTGGCAGATTCACGTCTGTTGGATCACCATTGAAACCCGATGAGTAGATGACCAATTGAAGCGTGGGGTTTAGGAGAGCGGACCGAATCAATCGATTTATGTGCTCATCTCCGAACCCATAGCCGCACAAGATCAAGCAGCTTTGCGGTTTAGACATAAACTCTGCAAATCTGCGGAAAAGCTCACCCAAAACATAGCCGATGGTGTCCATGTACTTTGCTGCTCGTGGCATCACCATCAGGCCGAGGTCAGAGCCGTCTCGCTCGCCCATGAATGTCTCAATACGTTGATGGGCGAGAGGCGCAGACACCTCGAATACCTGGCCACTCTCTTCCTTCCAGGTGAGTGATCCGTGCAGTTTGGCGAGATAAATGTTGTAAACACCGAATCTAGCTTCGCCCCTGGCTTGTGTATTCCGGAAGCCAAGGTCGAAGCTCTGCGGAGAGAAGCGACGGGTATGCGTACCTAGGAAGCCATTTGAGACCTGAAGATCAATGGACTCAGCAGCCCACTCGATAGCGAGGTCGTAATTTGTGGTGAACACCCAGGGGGACGATTGACCCGGTTGGCGAGCTGAAACTAGCTTCTGGAGAATCGTCCGCTGGCTTGCGAGGCCTTCGTCGTGTGACTCAACCCCACTAGGGGAGAGCCACCACTCTCGACGGAGCAAGGCCGCGTTGACGACCGATCTGAAAAGCGCTGCTTTGACGCTTTTGAGGCGGCTGAGTTTGTTCTCCAGCTCTTGCTCGCCTGGCTCGTACTCAATTGGATTATCTCCGAACATGCCCATCTGCCTAGTCCAGTCAGAGAGGGCGATTTCGATGCTATCGATTAGGTGTTCGAAGTTGGGTGTGGTGGGCCTAGGAAGCGAGGTTGCATTCTCGGCGATGAATCCATACTCAACCATCCAGGCAGCTTCGTCGGGCGACGTTCTGATGAAGTCAGTCCAAAGAGCGATCATCGTGTGACCGCCAGCAGCTACTGAGGCGCCTGCTCCTAGAAGTAGGCCGACGTTTTCTAGTCTTAGTAGCGAGGCGAGATATGCCTCAAGCTCGGTTTCATCCGATAGAGCAGTACCACCACGAATTGCGGCAAACGGCATCCTGACCTCCGAAAAAACGCTGGACCAGTCCCTTTGTGCCCCATGCAGCCTGAGGCGTGGAAGGCTTCATGGAGGCTACTGAATTGCCATCACACTGTCCACATCGCTATCGGTATGTATAAAACCGGCTTCGCCGAATCACCGAGGGTCTATTTGCTGTAGCTGCTATGCGTGTTCGACCCTCACCCTCAATGAACAGCTTCATGATCGACCCGCCACGATCTCGACGATCAGAAGGTTAGACAATCGCCGGTGTTCTCACACAGGCTGGGTTGAAGGCAGCCTCGGACGACAGACCGCTCTCAGAGTATGGTCGTCCACGACAAGGCCTGATGCCATCCAATTTGGCTCCTAGAGGTTTAAAAAAGATTCGGGGATTCGAGACTAGCTGGAAGAGCGTGATGCTAGATGGCAAAATGCCGCCAGATCATCAGAATCAAAGACAAGGACGCTTCAAAAATGGCAGTTGCGATCAAAAACATCTTGGAGGCATTTCAACCTGCTAAAGAGATTTCTGACCCAGAAAGGTTCTCAGGTAGAAAAAAACAACTAGAGCAGGGTGCAGAGCTATTGCTTTCCTGCGACCATATTTTCATCCATGGGAATCGGGGTATTGGTAAGTCCTCTCTGGCAAGACAATTGGCAATAATTGCTTCAGGAAAAAATGACTTACTAAAATCTATCGAATCTGATTTGGTTAATGAAAAATTTGACTTCGTCACATGTTTTTTTGTACGGGACTCATCTGTTCGAAACATCAACCAACTACTATACAGGCTGTTAATTGATGAGTCGGCGCTGGCCCAGTGGTCGGGCTTGCTTGGTCTCGACGAAGTTGGCGGGTATGAACTAGAAGGTGAATTGAATCCCAAGTTGGTTTCTGATTTCTGGCAGCGCGTCTCGCTAATTTCAGCCCTCACCGAAAATGGACTGGCAATATTTATCGATGAATTTGAGTTGATTGATGACCATTCCGGGTTCGCATCGCTTATCAAAGCAAATCCTGCAAAATGTGTATTTGTTGTTACAGGGATTGGTAAAACTGAACAGGAATTGGTTAGAGATCATGAGTCAATAAAGAGGCAGCTCAGTACTGGCACTCTGCGAGTGCCAAATATGACTGAGGAAGAGCTGTCTATAATTATATCGAAAGCTCAGGACTACTTGTCAAACGAGATAACTTTTGAAATAGAAGCAGTCCAAAACCTTGTAAAGCTAGTTAGTGGTCATCCATACCTGCTCCATCTTATTGGGAAGCAAGCGTTAAGAGTTGCTTTTCAAAAAAAGAAATCATCAATCTCGCAGGATTTGATTGATGAGGCGCTCCAACAAATTGTCACAGAAAGTATTGATAGCTCATTGGAGTCGAGGTATCTAAAAGCAATTGGTAGCGCGAAGGTTCGGGAGAGGTTTCTTCGAATTATTGCCCTTCAGAAAGATGATGTAGTTAGTACGGGAACCATCTATCCTGAAGCTGAAGCCCAAGGTATTGATAACCCTCCATACTGGCTTGGCGAACTTCAAAAAGAAGCTTACGGATCTGAGTTGGAAAAGGTCTCCGATCAATACTATAAAATTACCGACCCTCTTTTTAAAGCATACATATCTGCGACACCTGCAAGGCTTGAGGCGGTGGCAGAGGAGGAGCCTGAAGAAATTTCAGATATGAGGTTGTCACTCGTCCATGTGTCTGATTTGCATTTTGGCGCAAATCACTACTTTGATAGCCTACCAATTGCCGGTGATCATGTTCCAGAAGCGGACAAACCTTCGCTTCAAAAGTATCTGATAGATTCTTTGGCACAAAGTTATGGGCCTGCGGACTTCATGGCGGTCACTGGGGATCTCACTCAGACGGCCCTCACGTCGGAATTCAGAAAAGCTTCATTGTTTATCACCAGCGTGGCGCAGAGCCTTAGCGGCGGTGTCAGTAACTGGTCAAAAAATATCGCGATAATTCCAGGCAACCATGACGTTAACTGGGATATGAAGCGGGCCGACCCCGAGGCTCGTTACGCTGGATTCACTCCATATATTAGATTCAGGAATGGTTTGGGGTTTAGTATTGACAATCAAGTTGAGCCAGAACGACTTTATGAGGTTCATGATCTTGTCGAGAAATGGAACTGCGTCATTGTTGGCTTCAACTCATGCGTTTTGGAGGGGCCAGAGGATCATCGAGGATATATCGGGGAGAGTCAGTTCCAAAACGCTTTAGAGGAAGTAAATGCATTGTGCAAGGGCACTAAGCCTCTAAAAATAGCGATGCTGCACCATCATCTTATTCCAGTTGATTCTCTAGAGGCAAATACAAAAAAGCCGGAATACATATTGCAAGATGCGGGGTATATAAAATCAGAACTTCTCCGCAATGGATTCAATATAGTTCTGCACGGACACAGGCATCATGGTCACGAGGAGTTGATTAACCAACAAGGAGATGGGGGTGGGCAACTACTGATTGTAGGCTGCGGTAGCACTGGAGTTAATATTAATGAGCGTGGATCACAGGCAATTCAATACAATAGATTGAGCATTCGACGAAAAAAAGGTAGTGATAACGTAGTAGTGTCAGTTGCGCGGTACATTTTTGACTCTAACCGCCGAAAATTTTATCAGTCGGAAGATCACAAGGTGAAGACGTTTTCGCTTGCTCTATTGTAGTTAAGCAAAAAGCTAGGCCTGGTACGAAAAGAGATGTCGCAAACACCGCATGGTACAAACCAGCGAGAGCAAGGCGGCATCTCTTTTCGCGAGCTTGTCAAACAGGTGAGGTTAGATTCGATCACAGCGGTAGGTTATCGGGATAGTCAGTTGAGGATTTAATCTCGACTTTGGAGCTTCATGATTTCATCCTCAAGTACTGCTATTGTGCTTTGGAGTCTTGAGATGTAGCCTTTTAGGCTGTTGATAACTTCCCTGTTGTTGATAGCCTCGCGCATGTAATAGTCGCGGGAGGATGCTGTCTGTTTGTTGGTGGCCATAAGGGACTTATTACTTGCTCTAGCATCTTCTAGCTGAGTGAACCAGTAGAGGATCTCCATTTTGCTAAGCTCTAAAAGCTCATCGGGCGACTTTATACTGGCTCTGTAAGTTACTTGACTCTTTTCGGCCTGTTCTCTTGCTGCTTTTATGCGATCTAGCTCGTTCCTTGGCCATTCTCGCTGATAAATTGTATTTCGGTGAACATTTGCCAGTTTTGCCAGTGTTGCAACCTTGGCGGGTAGTGAAAAGTCCTTTTCTATTCGCACCAGCGCCTCGTTTAAGCGGAAGGTCACAGCGTCGAAATTTTCAGAGTTTTTGTTATCGTAAGGTGCTGAACTCATATAGATACCTCCCTGCCAAGCTTTCTCAGTACGCCTTCAGCTTCAGAGATTGCAAGTTTTAATTGTGCAATTGAGTCTGCTACTTCACCAGAAGCTCTCAAATCAGGGTAAGGTTCAGTTGAATCACCTTCGATTTTTTTTAGTGCAAGTGAGTTCTGAATGTAAACTTCAAGCCACTTGGGAGCATTCGCCTCGGTGACAACCGCGTTCTTACATCGATTCGGATTGCACCGTAGCGAGCCAATGCAAGGAAGTGAAGCATCATGCTCTTCCGACGCACCGCCGTAACAGTAACCTTGGCCAACATTGATAACCGCAAAATTCATTTCAGCCATTCGATCAAAGATTTCATCTTTTGAGTAGCCAGCCTCTAAATAACCTTTGAAATAGGCTGCCAAGCGACTGCGGTGCGCATCTGCGTTATCGCCAGCATATCCGCCATCTGGATCGCATGCATTGACGATGAACTCTCTCTCTGCATCAACGCGTGCAGGTGCGTCTCTGCCTCCCCCCGAGACCAATGCATCACCGATACCGCCGTAGTCGACTGTAACCGTCTTACGGTGACGCTGTTCCACCTTACTAACCAAGTGACCAAAATGCTTTAGCTGGTAGGAAATGAAGGGTAGTCCCACCGCCGCTCTGAACATCTGATTTGCTAGTGAGTGCCGCAACGTATAGGGCGAGAAATCGAGGCTTTCAAATTCTTCGAGTGTCAGAACCTTCATTAGAAATGCTTGGAGTTGGTGCCCCAGGCCACAACCACTAACCGAATTAGCTTCTTCTTGCTTAGAAGGTTTGATTGTGTTCATGTTCGTGATTAGAAACGGATTCTGCTTGAATCTGTTTAGAATACGTAAGGCCTTCACAGCGTCAAGAACAGCGGGAATTGCCACCCACTTGTCCTCGAACAGATTACCGTACGCCTCTCGACCCTTAAAGACAGTACTAACAATAAGCCAATGACCAAATACGTCCCTTGTCAGGCAATCCTCCGCAAGACAACCCGCAAGCTCTGACGGGCGCATGCCAGTGTACTGGGTGATTGTATAAATGGCGCTATTGTTGATGTGTGTTATGTACTCGTAAAAGTCGTTGTTAAGCTGAGTGTTTGTAAGTTTAGTGATGGCTTCCTTGTCTTTAAATTGACCTGGCATGAGCGGGGACCAGTAATTTTGGTCCATTTTATAAAGGAATGGAATTATCTGCCTGCCACTGTATCCGCGTGACCCCATCCGTACTGAGACGTAAATGTCATAGGATCTTCTCGTGAGTTTAACTTTTTTTGCTTCTTCGTAACTGGTAAGGTTAACGCGGTTCAGAGTTTCAGTGTCGGCAATATTCTCTTGTAATGCCTTCAAGAAATCCACTACCGCAAAGGATGCTGCACGAGTACATTTTTCAAATACTTTATTTGGAAGCCATTTTAGCTTTTTTCTGGTTTCCTTGTTGTTCAGTCGATTGCTTTGCCAGCTTAAACTTTCAAGTTCGACATGAGCTAACGGGCCCGCAAGTACGTTTTCGAGCATGAAGTCAGAGCGGAGAATATTAAACCCCTGCATTGTGGTGCTGCGAAAAGAGCGTTTGAATAGCCTGGCCTCTATTTCATAATCATTTTCTGTGAAATCTGAAAGGCTAAAGAATGAGTTTTCGAAAAAATCCTCCCCTTGCTCCAAGCGCTTGCGCTCTGACATTTGTTCAAAGAATGGAATGGTGGATTTAAATATATCAAGAATAGTGTGCGGCTTGTAAGATTTAGGGGAGGCCCTGATTCGCAGAGCGCCAGGTATTTCTAAGGCGCATAGCATGGCCATTTTTATTTCGAAAAGAATTGTAGCGTTAAGGCTGGTGTATGCCGCAAAGTCAATTCTGGATTTTGCGCCTTGGATATCTCTGGCTAGGGCTGTGGTCCCGTCGTCAAAATCCCAAACAGAATCCTTTACACGACTCTTTTTACTTACTGGAAGGTCCATCAGCGCATTCATCAAGCTCAGGGCATTTAAGCCACTTTCGGAATGAGCGACAGTTGTGATAATTTCACTGCCCAAATGCCGAAGGAAATGATGTCGCACGGACTTTATTTTACGAACTAAGGTCTCAAAATTCATCAGAGTATTACCCCTTCAACTAAAGGGCTGGTAGTGATGTGCTCCGACAGCCGCTCTGCCTCATCAAGTTGTTCTGCACTAAACCCCTGCTCTGAAGGTGTAAGGATACTATCCAATATCTCAAGGTTTTCTTTGATGATTGCGCCGTAAGGAGTCTGTGCAATTGTGCTTGTTGCTATCATGGACTGATACTCCAGACGCATTGCGAAAAGCTCGGGCAGGTGTGACGATGTAATAATTGAGTTGCTGCACGAAAGGCACTTATTCAGTAGCGAACAGGCGCTCCCTTTTTTGTAAGTGGGTAATTTTTTGATTTCGTCAGGGGGATCATACACGTTTCGACATTTAATCAGCCCATTGCTAATGGCGATTGAAGGATTTAGGTTGTCTGTCGAAGTGGTTTCGTCCGAAGGCTGCTTTTTCGGTGGCTCTTGGGAAACAGCCTCTTTGTGTATTTTTGCAAGCGCAGTCCCAAGAATGTCTCGCGCAGTCTTGCTAAATTCGAGCTTGTCGAGATACTGTATGGTAGTAGACAGGGACTTGTGGCCGAGAATAACTTGAATCTCTCGCAGAGAAACACCTTGTTCAATAAGCTCAGCGACCAAGCTCGGCCTAAGTCGAGACGCTGATATGTTCAGGTCGCTGCCATCTTCATTTTTTAGTTTATGGTCGCGTGCAAACTGATTCATTACCACATTAATAACAGTGGAATTCTCGAAAGACTTTATTGTGCCTTGCTCATTCTGTTTTCTGGATTCATAAATGAATAGTTTGCTTTTGATGTTGTCGTCTGCGCGGTTCCGGATGTTGCGTGTCAGATAAATAACTTCCGCGAAGAGTTCTTTTACCTCTTTGCATTGATTGATTGTCAGCCAAGTCATGTCTGCTTCAATCAAGTCTAAGTGCAAAAGTTTTTCTCCGTCAGAGCGCTCTTTCCAGTAGCGAAGATACGGTCTTTGGGTCAGCTCATGACGTTCTACAAAGTCTTCAACGTTCAATGATTTGAGGGAGTCGGCATTGAGGCCTGTAATTTGAGCAAGCCGAGTTATGTAGGGAGCCATGTGTCGAGACGTGATTTGATAGATTACACCCCAGCTCTCATACGTTCCGACCACGCCTAAGCCTAAATACTGCATAATTCTTATAAAGCATTTTTCGTATTTGTTGTTGCGGTTTGCAGCTCCAGGGCCGATTATCTGACAGCTGAGTTTATTTTCGAAAATCCAGCGAGCGTTTTCCAGAGATATAAACCCCCTCTTTAGCTCCCCATCGTCACCGACCGGGTCACACCCACCGCCGGAGGGAACATAATCCTTTGCTAGATTGTTGAGCTTTGCTCGCTCGTTATTGCACGCCTGCTTAATTTGATTGCGTAATGAGGAAGGGTAGGGGCTGTATTCTTCTGTCTTACGATGCGTCTTGAACCCTTCAATATCAATGAAGGTCGTCAGCCCGAGCCCTTTGATTTTGATCGCACGCTTGTACATTGAGCGCACAGCAGAGAGCAATGAGTCGGCAGTGCCTGTAGAGAGACCGCTATGTTCTATTTTGCCAACAAGGAATTTTCGAAAACTAATAAGGTAGTTGGCGCGAAAATACTCACGTGTGTCCTCGCTCCCTGTAAGTCCATTTTCTTTAAGGTGTTCTATAGTGTATCTAAAGCCCTCACTATAGTTAAATTTTGTGGAGTCCGAACCGCTTTTCATGGAAGCAGCTGAAAATATATGAAGTAGTTTCTTGAACGGAAAATCAGGGGCGTCTGCAATCAGGTCTTCGTAGGAAGATACAGGGATATCTCTTAGCTCAAGAAGTAGCTTTCTATGGGGTAGCTTTTTCGGTGAGACTAGCTTTTTTTGTTTGGCTTCTGTTTCTCTGTCAGCAACAGTTTTATAATCGGTTTTTATTACACCTAGGCTTTTTAGGTCAGCAATTATCCAATCGTAGGTCTCAGCGACCAATGGGAAATTCGCACGTGCCCATTTCAGGTTTTTCATCCCTTCTATCTTATAAAGGCTGGCTTTGGAAGCAATAACCTGGCCAAAGATTGGGATCTCTTTTTTCTCTGTTTCAGAAAGCCCCTCATACCAAAGCAGCAGTTTGCGACGCCACTCGTTAGCTATAGAAGGATGACCGAGAACCACGATGTTCTCATCTATCATTTTTTGGAGAACAGTGTTGATGATATCGGCCCGTGACCGATACACATTCGCCTCACAGCCTAACTCTCGTGTGAGATAGGTATACGCTAAGCACGGAGGCCCTTTCTGACCAAGCTGAACAGTAAGTAGTGACTGCCGACTTTTTCTGACTTTCTCCGCCCAAGACTCAATCGACAGAGTGATGACGTCGATATCACGCTTAGCTTGCTTGGATACGTCCACTTGTGGAGTTATATCCAATGAGTTTAGGCCGGGTTCGGGCAGCATCTTCACTTCTTATCACTCGTATTTATACGCTTTGTGGTTCTCTCGCGGAGCAGCTTCATCTCGCCAGCCTTTGTCTTCAACTCAGTGCCTGGCTTACGTAGCTTCTGGTAGATGTCGTGGGGTATCTGAGTGTAACCCTCGGACGTCGTTTTGCTGTTGTGACCAAAAGCCTTGGAGAGCAGTTCGAGCCTCTCCTCGTAGTTTCCTCCGAGATCCGGGCTGCCAAGCATTAGATAGGCTCCGCCATGACGGAATTTATGCGGTGATATCGTCCGCTTTATCTTTCCCGAACTTTGGGCGCGCTTGCTCACACGCTCAAGTAGCTTTTCCACGCTTTTCGTCTTGTACGGCATGCCTTCTGCATTGAAGAATGCTGGGGTCTCTGACGGGCTTTTGTAGCGGCGAGCGCAGCGACGATAGAGTGGCGTCTGGTGGTATTTCTCGATGCGCTCTAAGGACGTCCTGCTCATCAAGGTTAACCGGGGCTTGATGTGGTTCTTTCTACCCTTACTACCTTTGATATTCAAAGGTGAGTAATCAGCGTTGATAGGCATGTTCGTTTCTGGGGAGACGAGGTGCAGGGTCTGATGAGCAAGGGCATCGCGGATGTCTTGGAGCGTAATGCGTGGGACTTCTGAAACGCGAATGCCAGAGTCGTACATAGCTTGCAGCAAGCACCGCTCCCGCTCGGAATGGGAGCTAAGGATTACTGCTTCTAGCTCTGCCATGCTGGTTGGTTGAACAATGCCTCGCGTATTTGCGCTGCCTGGGCGAAGCACCCCACCTTCATAAGGGTTGTCTGCCCGAATAGGTGGTGAATCACCGAAACGCTTGCATAGGTGGGTAGAGAAGAGATGGCTATAGGCAGCGTCTCTCCCTTGCACCGTCTTAGGTGCTAGGCCTTCAGCGTCGAGCTTGGCGAGATAGCTCTCCAGATGGCCGAGGCCGACAGTAAGCAATGCATCGTCTCGATCACAGGTTTCGTATTCGGGTCTGACCTTCAGATCAGCCAGTAGATAGGAAATTCGACGTCCATAGGAAACGACGGTTGGATCGGCAAGAAGGGTGTTTCTGTAGTTACGGCTTAGGTAGGAGGAGACTAACGGGAAAAGGCGTCCGTCATCATCGAGCAGCGCGCTGCCGGTTACCTCAACTACTGGCTGGGCACTCTCTGGCTGAGCGAGAAACCGCTCCCGAAGTGGGCCATGTGCAAGTACTGACTCGCTGAGATCTAACTCCGCACCTCGAACTGCTATCACCTTCATTTCTAGTCGTGTCCTACACATCGGCTGAACAGCTACTGATGTGCATTCTCCGCTAAATGGAAATTCTTGGAAAGCGCCTGGGACGGGTGGATTAGGGGTGTTTGTGCACTTTAGTGAAGGGGGGGAGAAATCACCGCCTCGGCGGCGTGGTCGGTTCCGATCACCAGACCTGCGCGGGCGCCAGCGATGGTGTACTGGGCGACCATTCGGGTACGTGCCTTGACGTTGCCAACCACGAAGTCCACCAACGTCGGCGAGCCATTCTTCAACGCCGCCACTTCAGCTGCCAATGCACGCACTGCCGGGGCGATATCCACCGTGTGAACTTCATCTGCCTTGATCACATCCAGGCATGCCTGGGCGTCATGCTCGTCATGCTGTACCTGGTACGGCAGGCGCACGGCAATGAAGGTGTAGGCCTTGTCGCCGGTCTCGGCGCGCAGCTCGTTGATGGCGCGCTGGGCGAGCAGGGCGGCAGTCAGTGAGTCGACGCCACCGCTGATGCCCAGCACCAAGGTCTTGAGTCGAGCATTGGCCAGACAGTCCTTGATGAACGCCACCCGTCGGGCGACTTCGGCCTCAAGCGCTGCCGCGTCGGCGAACGGCGGCTGTACCTTCAGCGCCTGGGCAATCTCTTGCTGAACCGCTTGCATGGGTTACTCCTTGCTGGGGACTTTGAATACGTGACGCATGTAGGCGACGAAGTTCTCGTCGCGGCACTGGGTCTTGGCGGCTTCGTCAGAGATCTTGGCCACCGGCGCGCCGTTGCAGTCGGTCATTTTAAGCACGATGCTCATGGGTGCCACACCAGGGATGTCGCAGGTCAGGTTGGTGCCGATGCCAAAGCTGACGTTGATGCGGCCGCGCAGGGCGCGGAAAATTTCCAGCGAGCGGGTCAGGTTGAGGCCGTCGGAAAACACCAGGGTCTTGGTCATCGGGTCGATACCCA
The DNA here is from genome assembly GCF_001655295.1 of Pseudomonas sp. JY-Q. NCBI lineage: Bacteria > Pseudomonadati > Pseudomonadota > Gammaproteobacteria > Pseudomonadales > Pseudomonadaceae > Pseudomonas > Pseudomonas sp. JY-Q. The sequence continues at coordinate 629,731 of NZ_CP011525.1, forward strand.
GTTTCTGGTAATGGGCAATGGCCTTTTCCGCCCAGGCTACCGGCTCGCCCGAATCATGGCGCAGGCCGTCGAACAGCTTGGCGAAGTACAGGTCGAAATCGCCGAGGAAGGCATCCATGGTGATGCAGTCGGTCAGGGCGATGCCGAGCAAGCCGCGGTACTCGCGTACCCAGCAGTCCAGCGCGGCGATCTGGCTGTCGATCAGCCGGGGGCCGAGCTGCTGGTGGGCCATGATCCATTCGTGGGCCATGGTGCCCAGCGGTTTGATATCCAGTTTCCATGCCAGGTCGACGTTGCTGGTGCCGACAAAACGGCCGGGGAAGTCGTCGCGCAGCACCCTTACCACTTCCTCCTGCACGCGGCTGGAAAAGCGCCGGCGGGTGCCGAAGTCGGCCACCTGCAGTTCGGCCAGCTCGTCGTCGCTGGCATGTGCACGCAGCCAGTCAAACTTGCGGTACAACTGATCCCGCGCCTCGGCCAGGCGCATGTGCGGGTGCAGATTGCGGTTGCGTACTTCGCTGATGATGGCCAGCAGCGGCACTTCGAACAGGATCACATGCAGCCACGGACCTTTCAGGCGCAGGAACAGCTGGTCGTTTTCGATGCCGACGTGCACGTAGCGCAGGTTGAAGCGGAACAGTCGCAGAAAGCGTAAAAAGTCGGGCTTGAGGAAGCTGATGCGTTCGAGGAAGGCCAGCTGGCCATCGTCCAGGGTGAGGTCGCCAAGCCGCTCGAGCTCATTGCGAATTTCGCCGAGGTAGGGGCGCAGATCCTCACCGTTGCGGCAGCGGAATTCCCATTCGACGTCGGCGTCCGGGTAGTTGTGCAGCACTCCCTGCATCATGGTGAGTTTGTAGAAGTCGGTGTCGAGCAAGTTGTGCACGATGCGCTCGGCGAATGCGCTTTCGCTCATCAAGGGGGCTCCGGAAGCGGCGATTGGCGGCCATTGTGCCAGCCTTTTACCCCTTGTGTGGCTGTTCCGGCCTCTTCACGGGCAAGCCCGCCCCTACACGGTGCGCGGCCTTGTTCCTATTTTAGGCGCGGGCGTGCCCGCGAAGAGGCCGAAACAGCCAAAACAGAGGTGTTTTTCCGTGCACCAGCTAGCCTTGAAACGGTGCCGCCTGTAGCAGTCGCGCACCAGCGGTGTGCAGTTCGGTGACGTCCGCTGTTACAGGGCGGTTGCACGTAAACACTTGCCAGGGTTGCAATGATGGCACTCGACGGTTGCTCCTTGTCTGTACGTGTGGTGGCGCCTGCCGCGTGGCAGACGGTTGCACGCTCAATAAAGAAGAGGCCGCCCGTCGCCTACAGGCACCCTGCACAGTGTGTTTTCCCGGAAGACAAAACCGATGGCACGGCCCTTGCTCTGAGCACAGGGCTGAGTAGTTGTAGTGCCAACCAAAAAAACTCTAGGAGCACCACCTCATGTCGCAGACGTTTTACAAGAAAGGTTTCCTGGCTCTGGCCGTAGCTACGGCACTGGGTGTTTCTTCGTATGTTCAGGCCGACGTCAAGATCGGTGTAGCGGGCCCAATGACCGGTGCCAACGCAGCGTTTGGCGAGCAGTACATGAAAGGTGCGCAGGCAGCGGCCGACAAGATCAACGCCGCCGGTGGCGTGAATGGCGAGAAAATCGTCCTGGTCAAAGGCGATGACGCCTGTGAGCCGAAGCAAGCCGTGGCCGTGGCCAACCGACTGGTCGACCAGGACAAGGTGATCGGCGTAGTGGGCCACTTCTGTTCCTCCAACACGATCCCGGCGTCCGAGGTATATGACGAGGCGGGCGTGATCGCCATCACCCCAGGCTCCACCAACCCACAGGTCACGGAGCGCGGCCTGAGCGCCATGTTCCGCATGTGCGGCCGTGACGACCAGCAGGGTATCGTCGCTGGCGACTACATCGTCGACGTGCTCAAGGGCAAGAAGGTCGCGGTGTTGCACGACAAGGACACCTACGGTCAGGGCCTGGCCGACGCGACCAAGGCGCAGCTGGAAAAACGCGGCGTGAAGCCTGTGCTGTACGAAGGCCTGACCCGTGGCGAGAAAGACTTCAGCGCTGTGGTCACCAAGATCCGCTCTACCGGTGCCGACGTGGTCTATTTCGGCGGCCTGCACCCGGAAGCCGGCCCGCTGGTACGCCAGTTGCGCGAGCAGGGCCTGAAGGACGTCAAGTTCATGTCCGATGATGGCATCGTCACCGACGAACTGGTGTCTACCGCCGGCGGCGCGCAATACGTTGACGGCGTGTACATGACCTTCGGTGCCGACCCGCGCCTGCTGCCAGACAGCAAGGCGGTGGTGGAGGAGTTCCGCAAGGCGGGCACCGAACCTGAGGGCTACACCCTGTACGCCTACGCTTCGCTGCAGGCTCTGGCTGCCGCGTTCAATGGCGCGAAGTCGAACAAGGGCGAAGACGCTGCCAAGTGGCTCAAGGCCAACCCGGTGCAGACCGTCATGGGTGAGAAGAAGTGGGACAGCAAGGGCGACCTGACCGTGTCCGACTACGTGGTCTACCAGTGGGACAAGACCGGTAAATACCACCAGCTGGAAAAACAAAAATAACAACGGCCCGCGGCCCGGGCGGTTGCTCGGGCCCAAGCCCCGCGGTACCTGTCTTTATTCGTAGATCTGCACAGTTCTGCGCTGCGAGGGCCCCGCACAGGTGGCCCGCGCCGTGGTCGGCGCTCGTGCAATCTCAATCAGGTGAGATTGCGTTATGGATGGTATTTTCCTGCAGCAACTGGTCAACGGCCTGACCCTCGGGTCGGTCTATGGCCTGATCGCCATCGGCTACACAATGGTCTATGGCATTATCGGCATGATCAACTTCGCGCACGGCGAGGTGTACATGATCTCCGCTTACCTCGCGGCGATCAGCCTGGCATTGCTGGCTTACTTCGGTGTCGAATCGTTCCCCCTGCTGATGCTGGGCACCTTGTTGTTCACCATCGTCGTCACCGGCGTTTATGGTTTCACCATCGAGCGCATCGCCTACAAACCGCTGCGTAACTCCACCCGCCTGGCACCGCTGATCAGTGCCATCGGCATTTCGCTGATCCTGCAGAACTACGCACAGATCAGCCAGGGCGCCCGCCAGCAAGGCGTGCCAACCCTGCTGGAAGGTGCTATGCGTGTCGAAGTCGGGTCCGGCTTCGTGCAACTGACTTATACCAAGATCTTCATCCTGGTGGCGGCCTTTGTCGGCATGGGCCTGCTGACCTACGTGATCAAGTACACCAAGCTCGGCCGCATGTGCCGTGCTACCCAGCAAGACCGCAAGATGGCCTCGATCCTGGGTATCAACACCGACCGGGTAATCTCCTACGTGTTCGTCATCGGTGCAGTGATGGCCGCCCTGGCCGGCGTGCTCATCACCATGAACTACGGCACCTTCGACTTCTACGCCGGCTTCATCATCGGTATCAAGGCGTTCACTGCTGCTGTGCTCGGTGGCATCGGCTCGCTGCCTGGCGCGATGCTCGGCGGGATCATCCTGGGTATTTCCGAGTCGCTGTTCTCCGGCCTGATCAACTCCGACTACAAGGACGTGTTCAGCTTCTCGCTGCTGGTGATGATCCTTATCTTCCGCCCACAAGGCCTGCTGGGTCGCCCGCTCGTGGCTAAGGTGTGAACATGTCGATTGCCAAAATTGCCTCTGCCTCTGAAACCAAAGGTTTCGATATCAAGCGCAGCCTGCTCGAGACCATCGTTGCCGGCTTGCTGGCGCTGATTGTCTTCGGCCCGATCGTCGGCGTGGTGCTCGACGGTTATACCTTCAACGCCGAACCTCGTCGGGTTGCCTGGCTGGTCGGCGGGGTGATGCTCGGGCGTTTCCTGCTCAGCCTGTACGTGCAGACCGCTGCCGGGCGGCGCATGCTCGAGGGCTTCGACAGTGGCGGCTCGGGCGTGCATGTGCGCGCGCCGAACTATGTGTCGCGGCTACGCTACATCATCCCGGCGCTGGTGGTGATTGCCATCGTCTTCCCGATTTTCGCCAACAAGTACCTGCTGACTGTGGTCATTCTTGGCCTGATCTACGTACTGCTGGGCCTGGGCCTGAACATCGTGGTGGGCCTGGCCGGCCTGCTCGACCTGGGTTATGTAGCGTTCTACGCCATCGGTGCCTACGGCCTGGCGCTGGGGTACCAATACCTTGGCCTGGGCTTCTGGAGCGTGCTGCCGCTGGCGGCCATCGCGGCGGCGTTGGCGGGGTGCATCCTGGGCTTCCCGGTGCTCCGGATGCACGGTGACTACCTGGCGATCGTGACCCTGGGCTTTGGCGAAATCATTCGCCTGGTGCTGAACAACTGGCTGTCGTTCACCGGTGGCCCCAACGGCATGCCGGCGCCATCGCCAACCTTCTTCGGCCTGGAGTTCGGCCGCCGCGCCAAGGACGGTGGGGTGCCGATCCATGAGTTCTTCGGCTTCGAATACAACGCCAACCTCAAGTTCGTGTTCATCTATGCGGTGCTGTTCATGGTCGTGCTGGCGGTGCTGTACATCAAGCACCGCCTGACCCGCATGCCGGTCGGCCGGGCCTGGGAAGCGCTGCGCGAAGACGAGATCGCTTGCCGTTCGATGGGCCTGAACCACGTATTGGTCAAGCTCTCGGCGTTTACCCTTGGCGCCTCTACCGCCGGCCTGGCCGGGGTGTTCTTTGCCACCTACCAGGGTTTCGTCAACCCGTCTTCATTCACCTTCTTCGAGTCGGCGTTGATCCTCGCCATTGTCGTACTGGGGGGTATGGGCTCGACCGTGGGCGTGGTCATTGCGGCGTTCGTGCTGACCGTGGCGCCAGAGCTGCTGCGCAGCTTCTCCGAATACCGGGTGCTGCTGTTCGGCGTGCTGATGGTGCTGATGATGATCTGGCGACCGCGTGGGCTGATCCGCATCAGCCGTACCGGTGTGACCCCGCGTAAAGGAGTGGCGCCATGAGCGACGATATCATTCTCTCGGTCGACAACCTGATGATGCAGTTCGGTGGCATCAAGGCGCTCAGCGATGTCAGCCTGAAGGTCCGGCGCAACCAGATCTTCGCCCTGATCGGCCCCAATGGCGCCGGCAAGACTACGGTGTTCAACTGCCTGACCGGCTTTTACAAGGCCAGTGGCGGGCGCATCGAGCTGAACGTGCGCGGCAGCCATACCAACGTGATCCAGCTGCTCGGTGAGCGCTTCCAGCCGGCCGACTTCGTTTCGCCTGCGCGCTTTGCCAACCGCATGTACTACAAGATGTTCGGCGGTACCCATTTGGTCAACCGCGCCGGCCTGGCACGCACCTTCCAGAACATCCGGCTGTTCAAGGAAATGTCGGTGGTGGAGAACCTGCTGGTGGCGCAGCACATGTGGGTCAACCGAAACCTGCTGGCAGGTGTGTTCAACACCAAGGCCTATCGCAAGGCGGAGAGCGATGCGCTGGACCACGCCTTCTACTGGCTGGAAGTGGTCGACCTGGTCGATTGTGCCAACCGCTTGGCCGGCGAACTGTCGTACGGCCAGCAGCGCCGCCTGGAAATTGCCCGGGCCATGTGCACGCGGCCGAAGATCATCTGCCTGGACGAACCGGCGGCGGGCCTGAACCCGCAGGAAACCGAAGCACTCAGCCGCATGATCCGTGTGCTGCGTGACGAGCACGACATCACTGTGGTGCTGATCGAGCACGACATGGGCATGGTCATGAGCATCTCCGACCATATCGTGGTGCTGGACCACGGCAATGTGATTGCCGAAGGTGCGCCGCAGGACATCCGCCACAACCCGACGGTGATTGCCGCCTACCTGGGTGCAGACGAAGAGGAACTGGTATGAGTGCACCCATTCTCGAGCTGAAAGACCTGGACGTGTTCTATGGGCCGATCCAGGCACTGAAGAAAGTCTCGATGCACATCAACGAGGGCGAGACGGTAAGCCTGATCGGCGCCAACGGTGCCGGCAAGTCGACCCTGCTGATGTCGATTTTCGGCCAGCCGCGGGCGGCATCCGGGCATATCGTGTACCGCGGCACCGACATTACCCGCAAATCCTCGCACTACATCGCCTCCAACGGCATTGCCCAGTCGCCGGAGGGGCGCCGGGTGTTTCCCGACATGACCGTCGAGGAAAACCTGATGATGGGTACCATCCCCATCGGCGACAAGCATGCCGACGAAGACATGCAGCGCATGTATGAGCTGTTCCCGCGGTTGAAGGAGCGGCGTAACCAGCGGGCCATGACCATGTCGGGTGGCGAGCAGCAAATGCTGGCGATTGCCCGGGCGCTGATGAGCCGGCCGAAGTTGCTGCTGCTGGACGAGCCCTCGTTGGGGCTGGCGCCGATTGTGGTCAAGCAGATTTTCTCGACCCTGCGAGAACTGGCCAAGACCGGGATGACCATCTTCCTCGTGGAACAGAACGCCAACCATGCGCTGAAACTGTCGGACCGGGCCTATGTGATGGTCAACGGGCAGATTCGCATGACCGGGACCGGGCAGGAACTGTTGGTCAATGAGGAAGTGCGTAACGCTTATCTGGGCGGGCACTGAGTTGTATGCAGGGGCTGCAATGCAGCCCCCTTCTCAATGTGGAAAACTTGTCGTTCCCTTCTCCCGAAACACACCCATATTCCTTCGCAAGCCATTGTTTCCACAGGCCAACTCTTTTCCACGGATAGTGTGGAGCCGCCTGTGGAAAACATGGTGGCATATCGCTCAAGCCCTTGAGTATCAAGCCCTGTAGCGATTTGATCATTTTTTGTTCATATCCCCGTTGTGGATGATTTCCCCAAGCGTTCAAAATCTCTGCGTGCACTTGAAGTGTCGCGATAATCCTGTGGATAACTCTGTGTAAAAACCTTGGACAGACCGCTGCAGGCGGCATGTTTGAAAGCCTTGCGCCATCACCGCCAAGATATCCACCGACCACGACCCGCTGAAAGGGTTCCGTGCGGTGGACAAGTTGCCCCCAATCCGTGGGGAAAGCCTTGTGGATAACATGCGTATACCTGGCGGCGAGCCCTCTGCCGCAAGGGTTTGCAGAATATGAACAAAAAATGAACAGCCCCTGAACGGCTTGCTGCCAAGGCCAGGCGCGGGCATGCTGCAAAGCTGCCATGACAACCTACCGTGAGGAACACAGCATGACGTCCACCGTATTCATCACTGGCGCGACTTCCGGTTTCGGCGAGGCCACTGCCCGCCGCTTCGCAGAAGCCGGCTGGAAGCTGGTACTCACTGGGCGCCGCAAAGAGCGCCTGGACGCCCTGTGCGCTGAACTGTCGGCCAAGACCGAAGTGCATGGCCTGGTGCTGGACGTGCGTGACCGCAAAGCCATGGAGCAGGCTATTGCCAATCTGCCGGCCGGCTTTGAAAAAATTCGCGGTCTGGTCAACAACGCCGGCTTGGCGCTGGGTGTGGATGCTGCGCAGAACTGCAGCCTGGACGACTGGGAAACCATGGTCGACACCAACATCAAGGGCCTGATGTACACCACTCGCCTGCTGCTGCCACGGCTCATCGCCCATGGCCGCGGCGCGTCGATCCTGAACGTCGGGTCGGTGGCGGGCAACTACCCGTACCCGGGCAGCAACGTGTATGGCGGCACCAAGGCCTTCGTCGGCCAGTTCTCGCTGAGCCTGCGTTGCGACCTGCGCGGTACCGGTGTGCGTGTGAGCAACATCGAGCCGGGTCTGTGCGAGAGCGAGTTCTCGCTGGTGCGCTTCGGGGGTGACCAGGCCAAGTACGATGCTACCTACGCGGGTGCGGAGCCGATCCAGCCACAGGATATTGCCGAGACCATCTTCTGGATCCTCAACCAGCCGGCGCACATCAATATCAACAGCCTGGAACTGATGCCGGTGAGCCAGGACTGGGCAGGGTTCTCGATCGACCGATCAAAAGGCTAAGCACGAGGCGCGAACCGGGAAGGCCCGGTTCGCGGTGCAGCTGGATGGCTTAGTTGATATAGGACAAGTACGTTCTGTCTTCAGGGATGATGCCTAACGCTTGAAGGACATCATTGATGCCGTCATGCCGGCCTAGGTCCTCGGCCGATGCTTTGCTATTGATGACGCGGCGCAGGCTTAGCAGGTAGCTGAGTTTGCCATGGGAGTGCTCATCATAGCGGTGGCCGCTATCGATGATCTTTTGTGCCGCTCGGTTGATCTGCTCTTCAACAAATGCCTTGAAGGCTTCTGCTTCCATGTTGATAACTCCTGAACGTTCGAGAAAGGAGCACCAACATAGGTGTGGGGGAGATGCTGCCGGCAGCAGGAAACGTTCCCCCCTGACAGATTCTTTAGGTGTTCAACTGATTCAGCCCTTCCAGGCAGGTAGCCAAGTGATAAGGCGTGGTCGATGGCATGTCATCCCTGCTCACCGCGCCGTCACCCCCTCGGCACTCATACCAGCCGGCGTCACGCAGGAACCGCGCTGAAAGGGCGCCCAACTGCCCCGCGAGCTTTGCTTCACTGCCTTCACGCAATGTAAGCGCCCGCAGGTACTCGGCCTGCGCCCAGATACGCTGGGAGGCATCAAGCACCCGGCCATCCACATTCAGCATGGCCAGTACGGCCGCATCCTTCACCCCGAATTGCTCGGCAAAGCCGAAGGCCCGGTCTATCGACGCATGCAGCGGCGTGTCACGCAGCAGCGGGGAGGTATGCAGCAGATAGAACCACTCGAACTGGTGCCCAGGCTCGAACCAGTTATCCACAGCCCCGTGTGGCTTTTCCAGCATCAGGCCATGGGCCGGTTCAATGAAATGCGCCTCGAGCGCCTGACACAATTGCAGCAGCGACTGGCGGACATGTTCGTCGCCACGCACTGCCAGTACTTGCAGGAACGCTTCGGCCAGGTGCATCTGCGGGTTCTGCAGCGGGCCACTGCCGAGGTCGGCCCAGTCTTCGCCCAGGCAGGCTTCGTACAGGCCATCGTCACGGGCGAACTGTTGGTCGATGATGTCCAGCGCGGCATTCAACGTGGACTCCACCAGGCTTTCGCGCACTTTGCCCCAGTAGTGCGCGCAGGCGAACACGATGAAGGCGTGGGTATACAGGTCCTTGCGCCGGTCCAGCGGCTTGCCTTGGGCGTCGATGCTGTAGAACCAGCCACCGTGCTCGGCATCGTGGAAGTGCTTTTGCAGCGAGCGAAACAGGGCTGCGGCACGCTCCGCAGCGCCCGGTTGCCCGATACGGCTGCTGAACACATACAGCTGGCGTGCACAGGCCATGGCGCGGTAGCGCTGCACCGGCAACGGATGGTGCTGGGCGTCCAGCGCTTCGTAGGGCAGAGCCATGTCGGCGTTCCAGCCCGGGCCTTGCCACAGCGGCACGATGCGTTCGGCGAAGTGCTGGTTGAAGCGGGCCAGTTCGGGCAGGGTGGGGCGGGGGTCGGACATTTCGGCGCTCGTCGCTGTCGGGCAGGGCGCCATGGTAGCAGAAGTGGGGTTTTCAGTAGCCTGGGTTGCCGAGCCCCTGCCAATGCCGCGCCCCGACAAAGATGAAGCGCAACTGCTGGGTGATCTTTTCCTGGGGCGTCAGGGCCTGTGGATAACCCGCTTCCGGGTTGTCGATAAGCTCGGGCAGGGTGGCGAACACGGTCTTCACCACCAGGTCGGCCATCACCGCAAGTGCGGCGCTGTCCAGGTGTTGCCAGCGCTTCATCCGTGCAAGGTCGGTGGCAAGGTCGTCGCTGATATCCTGGCGCAGGCGGGCAATGGCCTGGCGCACGGCCTGTGCACCGCCGTATTGCTCGCGGGCCAGGAAGAGGAACTGCGCGCGATGGGCGGCGACCACGTCGAGGAAGATGCGCACCGAAGCGTCGGTGATGCCGCCCAGTTCGAATTCGTTCTGGCGCACCAGGCGGATGGTCTGGCGGAAGGTGGTGTCGATTTCGGCGACAAGGGCCAGGCCCAGAGCGTCCATGTCGGAGAAATGCCGATAGAAGCCGGTCGGCACGATGCCAGCTGTCTTCGCCACTTCGCGCAGGCTGATACTGCCGAAACCACGGCCACTCTCCATGAGCAGGCAGGCGGCATCGAGCAGGGCCTGGCGGGTCTGTAGCTTCTGTTCGGCGCGCGGCAGCATGATGCGGGCTTCTGTAACGGTCAGGCTGGGCACTCTAGATAAAAAAACAAAGCCCGGTCAATGGACCGGGCCTGGAGGGGAGCAAGCGTTGTGACAGAAGTTGTTCTTTTCGGCCATGGCGATCAGCTCACACGGCTGAGTTCAACCAGGCGATCCGAGCCACCTTCGGCAACGCGGCCAGAACGTTCGATCAGGCGATCAGAGCCACCTTCGGCAACACGGCCGGAACGTTCGATCAGGCGATCGGAGCCACCTTCGGCAACGCGGCCAGAACGTTCGATCAGGCGATCGGAGCCACCTTCGGCAACGCGGCCAGTACGTTCGATCAGGCGATCGGAGCCACCTTCGGCAACACGGCCAGAACGTTCGATCAGGCGATCAGCGCCACCTTCGGCAACACGGCCAGAACGTTCGATCAGGCGATCGGAGCCGCCTTCAGCGACGGTTTTCAGCGGCTGGGCGATTTCGGCAGCGCTGGAGCGCGCTTCGGACGTCAGGTGTTGCTCGGACGCTGGCAGGGCGAAAGCGTTGGCGGCCAGAAGGGACAGGGTCAGGGTCAGCAGATGGCGTTTCATGATTTCGGTGCTCCTCTCGGGGGCTGGAAAGTGGGTACGAAGCCAATGCTACGCCGCGTAACGCCAGAGAGAAGTTCATACGGGTAATGGTAACAATCGACCATATTGATAGAGGTTTTCAGGGCGTCTATTCCGGCCATTGCAGCCATGCAGGCAATCCCCTTGCCCGGTTGGCGGTGGGTAACATGTGCAGTCTGGTAAGACAAATTTCTGAGCAAGAGGCCAGGAAAAACTTCGCTATCATGGCGCCACCGATAAAACCTCACGGGTTTTCATCAGTCGGAGTTATTGAGGCCATCGCTGCGCCTGTTTTCTGTCATGCCGCAAGGAGAAATACGCAATGACGCGTCCCGCCAGAATCCTCGTCTGGACCCTCGCCAGCCTGCTTACCGTGCTGGCGATCCTGGTGGTAGTGATTGCCACCTTCGACTGGAACCGCGTCAAGCCACTGCTCAACGAGAAGGTCTCCGAAGCCTTGCATCGGCCCTTCGCGATCAACGGCAACCTCGCCGTGCACTGGCGTACCGAGCCCGAAGAGGGCGGTTGGCGTGCCTGGGTGCCTTGGCCGCACTTTATTGCCGAAGACCTGACGCTGGGCAACCCCGAGTGGCTCAAGGAGCCGAAGATGGTCGGTCTTGAGCGCGTGGAGTTTCGCCTGGCGCCGCTGCCGCTGGTTTTCCAGCAGATCAGCATACCCCGCATCAACCTCACCAAGCCCACTGCCAGCCTCACTCGCCTGGCCGATGGCCGCGCCAACTGGGTCTTCGACTTCGGCCCCAAGGATGAAAACGCTGAACCTTCCAAATGGCAGCTGGACATCGGCGCCATCGGCTTTGACCAAGGCAACGTCAGCTTCGACGACCAGACCCTCAAAACCAGCATGAAGGTGCAGATTGACCCGCTTGGCAAGCCAATCCCGTTCAGTGAGATTGTCGGCAAGGCCAGCGCCGAGAAGGCCGGTGGTGCGCAGGACTATGCCTTCGGCCTCAAGGCCCAGGGCCGCTACAAAGGCCAGCCAGTGTCCGGCACCGGCAAGATCGGCGGCCTGCTGGCCCTGCAGGACGCCAGCCAGCCGTTCCCGCTGCAGGCCGACGTGCGCATCGCCGACACCCATGTGGTGCTCGCCGGCACCCTCACCGACCCGCGCAACCTTGGTGCCCTCGACCTGCGCCTGCGTTTGTCGGGTGCCAGCCTGGGCAACCTCTACCCATTGACCGGCGTCACCTTGCCTGACACCCCGGCCTATTCCACCGACGGCCGCCTAAGCGCCAACCTGCAGGCGGCGCAAGGGGCGTCGTTCAATTACCAGGGCTTCAACGGCAAGATCGGCGACAGCGATATCCATGGGGACCTGGCCTTCGTTGCCAGCCAGCCACGGCCCAGACTGTCCGGCAACCTGGTATCGAACCAGTTGCTGTTCAAGGACCTGGCGCCGCTGATCGGTGCCGACTCCAATGCCGAACAGAAGGCCCGCGGCGGTGCCAGCAAGCAGCCTGCAGGCAAGGTGCTGCCAGTGGAGGCGTTTCGCACCGAGCGTTGGCGGGCAATGGACGCTGATGTCACCTTTGCTGGCAAGCGCATCGTGCACAGCGCGCAACTGCCGTTCACTGACCTGTCGGCCCATGTGGTGCTCGAAGACGGCCTGTTACGCCTGGAGCCCCTGCGCTTTGGCGTGGCCGGCGGCAGCCTGGCCTCCAACATCCGCCTGGACGGGCGCAGCGTGCCCTTGCAGGGGCGCGCGAAGTTGACTGCGCGTGGCTTCAAGCTCAAGCAACTGTTCCCTACCTTCGCGCCAATGCAGACCAGCTTTGGTGAGCTCAATGGCGACGCCGACATCAGCGGCCGTGGCAACTCGGTAGCCGCCTTGCTGGGTACAGCCAATGGCGACTTGCGCATGCTGATCAACGATGGCGCCATCAGCCGCAGCCTGATGGAAATTGCCGGCTTGAACGTGGGCAACTATGTGGTCGGCAAGCTGTTTGGTGATGAGGACGTGAAGATCAACTGTGCGGCGGCCGATGTGGGCATCAAGGATGGCCTGGCGACTACGCGGCTGTTCATCTTCGATACCGAGAACGCGATCATCTACATCGACGGCACGGCGAATTTCGCTTCCGAGCAACTGGATTTGAACATCACCCCGGAATCGAAAGGGCTGCGGTTGTTCTCGCTGCGTTCACCCCTGTATGTGCGCGGACCGTTTGCCAAACCGAACGCCGGTGTGCAGGCATTGCCACTGGCGTTGCGTGGCGCAGGGATGGTGGCGCTGGGTGTGGTGGCTGGGCCGGCGGCGGGGTTGCTGGCGCTGATTGCGCCCAGCAGCGGGGATGACCCGAACCAGTGCACACCGTTGTTGCAGCAGATGAAGGCAGGCAAGGCACCGGCAGCGGTGAAAGCGCGGAAATAGCAAGGGGCCGCAAAGCGGCCCCATGAGGGTGTCAGAAATCAAAGGCCTTGCAACAGGTCGGACATATCGTCCGCGTGCTCTTCTTCCTGCGCCAGGATGTCTTCGAAGATACGACGGGTAGTCGGGTCTTTATCCCCGATGTACTGAATGATCTCGCGGTAGCTGTCGATGGCAATCCGCTCTGCCACCAGGTCTTCCAGCACCATCTCTTTCAACGAATTGCCAGCCACGTACTGGGCATGCGAGTGCTTGGTCAGGTTGTCGGGGTTGAAGTCCGGCTCCCCGCCCAGTTGCACGATGCGTTCGGCCAGCTTGTCGGCATGTTCGGCTTCCTGGTTGGCATGTTCCAGAAACTCCTCGGCAGCCACACTGGCTTTGATGCCGCTGGCCATGAAGTAATGGCGCTTGTAGCGAAGAACACAGACCAGCTCGGTGGCCAGCGATTCATTAAGCAGGCGCAGGATCTGCTCACGGTCAGCGTGGTAACCCTCGGTCACCGCGCCCTGCTCCACATGCTGGCGTGCACGCTCGCGCAGGGTTTTCACATCGGTCAGTTCAACATTGCTCATGGTTATCTCCAGCAGGGGTCAGGGTCGGGTCGGAACACAGGCTTACGCGCCATGCAGGGCGTCGCTGTCCTCCTGGCGTTGCTTGCAGGTCTTGAAGCCTTTGGCATCCACATGGCCGGTGGCATCGAAGCGCACGTAATAGGGCTGCTGCTTGCCGTCGTGGTTGAGGATGTAGTCGTTGCAGGTGCCCCCGTGTGGCAGGTCGATCACGCTCGACGGGCTGCCGCCAATGGCGATGACCTTCTGCATGGTCATACCGTTCTCCACCTGCTTGACCAGCGGCTCATCGCGGTAGGTGACGTAATCCACCGGGTTTTCCGGGCGGCTGCCGCAGGCGGCCAGGGTGGCGCTTGCCAGAAGGATTGCCAGGGTCTGCTTGTACATGGTCCCGCTCCTTGCAAAGGGTCTGTGTGGTTTTGAACCACAGCGCGCGCCAGGAGTTCGATTGCGATGGTCATGATGGCCGCTGTAGTGTTGGCCCGTCGTACACGCAAAGGAGCTGCGGCAATGCAGCAGGATTTGGCAACGCGATACCCGCTGGTGCTGGTGCCAGGCATGCTCGGGTTTGTCCGGATGGTGCTCTACCCCTACTGGTTCGGCATTGTGCCGGCCTTGCGCAAGGGCGGGGCGCAGGTGTTTCCGGTGCAGGTTTCGCCGCTGCATTCCAGCGAGGTGCGCGGCGAGCAGTTGCTGGCGATCATCGACGATATCTGCCAACGTACCGGCGTCGACAAGGTCAACCTCATCGGCCACAGCCAGGGCGCCCTGAGCGCGCGTTACGCAGCGGCCAAACGGCCGGAGCGGGTGGCGTCGGTCACCTCGGTGGCGGGGCCCAACCATGGCTCCGAGCTGGCCGACCACCTGGAACGCACGGCACCGGGCCATTCACCCCAGGGGCGCGTCCTCAAGGCCGTGCTGCATGGGTTTGCCGTGCTGCTGGTGTGGCTGGAAACCGGCTGGCGTCGTGACCCGCTGCCGGTAGATGTGCACGCCTCGCACCAGTCGCTGACCAGCGCCGGGGTGGCGCTGTTCAACCAGGCTTATCCACAGGGCCTGCCGCAAACCTGGGGTGGGGAAGGGGCCTATGAGGTCAATGGCGTCCGCTATTACTCCTGGTCCGGCACGTTGCAACCCGGCCTGACAGACCAGGGGCGCAACCGCTTTGACGGCAGCAGCCGCTTCTGCCGCCTGTTCGCACGCAGTTTCATCAAGGAAAAGGGCCATTGCGACGGCATGGTCGGGCGTTTCAGTTCGCACCTGGGGCAGGTGATCGGCGACGATTACCCGCTCGATCACCTGGACATCGTCAACCAGTCGCTCGGTGCCGTGGGCAAAGGCGCGGAGCCGGTGCGGCTGTTCACCGAACATGCCGCCCGGCTCAAGGCGGCGGGGCTTTAGCTCAAGTGCGTTGGCGGCGGATCGGCGTGGTCCAGCGTTCGGCCAGCACTACCCCGGCCAGGGTCAGCAGGCCGCCGACCAGGTGGTAACTGGCCAGTTGCTCATCGAGCACCACGGCGGCGATCAGCGCGGTGACCAGCGGCAGCAAGTTGAAGAATAGTGTGGTGCGGCTGGGCCCCAGGCGGTGCACGGCCTGCATCCACACCAGTGGCGCGATCATCGAGGCCAGTACGCAGGCATACAGGACCAGGCCGATGTTGTGGCTGTTCAGGCCGGTCTTGTCCGACAGCAAGAACAGCGGTAGCAACACGACGATGGCCACCAGAACCTGCAGGTACAGCAGCTGCATCGGCGGCAGGCGCAGCTGCCATTTCTTCAGCAGGAAGCTGTACAGCGCATAGGCCAATGTAGCCACCAGCATCAACAGGTCGCCGCTGTTCAGCCCATGCTGCAGCAGGCTGGCGGGGTGGCCGGCACTGACCACTTCAAGCACGCCAAAGAATGACACCACTGCGCCCAGCAGGGCACCGTAGCTCAGGCGCTGGCCCAGCCAGGCGATGGACAGCGCCAGTGACATCAGCGGCATCAGCGAGAGGATGATGCCCATATTGGTGGCACTGGTGATGCCGGCGGCGAAGTAGGCCAGGCTCTGGTACATCGCCATGCCCAGCACGCCGAGCACGAACACCTGGGTCAGGTGCGGGCGGATGGCTGCGCGGTTGCGCCACACGGCGGGCAGCATGAACGGCGTGAACAGCAAGGCGGCCAGCAACCAGCGGTAGAAACCGATCTCCGCAGGGTGGATGGCGCCGGCGGACATCTTGGTGACCACGGTGTTGCCGGCCCAGATGAGGATGGCGGTGAGGGGGAACAGGTAATTCATGTAGCGGGTCACTCATTGGGGCCTGGATTGGGGCTGCCTTGCCGCCCTCGCGGGCTTGCCCGTTCCCATGGGGATACACAGGCCTGGAGGCTGGCGCAGATCCTGTGGGAGCGGGCGAGCCCGCGAAGGCCTGCAAGGCAGGCCCTCGATAGGCCTGTATTATCGAATGTCTGTTAACAAGCCTATACTTCTATCCAGACAATCGACCCTGCAAAGCAGACAGCATGCCGCGCAAATACCTTGATATCCCCCAGTTCACCCAACTGCCGGCCTCGGTGTACTTCCGCCACGACGAGTTCGTTGCCGACACCCACAGCGCCGTGCACCAACACGGCTGGGGCCAACTGAACTACACCGCCCACGGCGTAATGCATCTGGATGTGGCCGGCCAGCGCTTCCTGTCGCCGCCGCACTACGCCGTTTGGGTGCCGCCCGACACCGAGCATGGCTGCTACAACCCCCAGGCCATCGTCTACCGTTCCATCTACCTCGACCGCAGCCTGTGCGCAGCGCTGCCATCGCACCCGTGCAGCCTGATGATCAGTGACATCCTCAAGGCTATCCTCGGTGACTTCGCCCGGCGCAATCTCAAGGTGGCCGAGGACGAGCGTGACCAGCGCCTGGTACAGGTACTGCTTGACCAGTTGCTGCTGGCGCCCACTCTGGCCTGCTACTTGCCGTTTGCCCACAGCGATGGCTTGCGCCAGGTGCTCGACGCGCTCAGCGCCGAGCCGGGGGACAACCGCCCGCTGGCCGACTGGGCCGCCCGCGTGCACGTCAGCGAACGCACCCTGGCCCGCCAGTTTCTGCGCGAGCTGGGCATCAGCTTTGGCGAATGGCGCCTGCGCCTGCGTTTTCTGCGTGCCATCGAAGCGCTGGAAGCCGGCCTGCCGATTCAGGCCATCGCCTTCGACCTTGGCTACAGCAGCGCTTCGGCGTTCATCGCCATGTTCCAGCGTCAGGCCCGGTGTACGCCCGAGCAGTACCGCCGGCAGGCGCGGGCGGGGCACTGAACATTCTTGGCTACACTCAGCTCGATCCCCGTGCATCGGGCGCGGAGCCAAGGAGACCACTCCATGAAAGTGCTGCAAATCCCGTTACTGGCCCTGGCGGTGTTGTTCAGTGCCCAAGGTTTCGCTGCCAATACCGCGCAGCAGGAAAAGATGAAAACCTGCAACGCTGACGCCACCGCCAAGGCCCTCAAGGGCGATGAACGCAAAGCGTTCATGAGCACCTGCCTGAAAAAGGATGTGCCACAAACCCAGCAAGACAAAATGAAGACCTGCAATGCTGACGCCACCGCCAAAGCCCTGAAGGGGGATGAGCGCAAGGCCTTTATGAGCGATTGCCTGAAGAAGAAATGACCTGCGCCTATGCCTGCGCCGCCAAGGCTGGCAGACTGCGGCATTCCCGCTGTCTGCCGTCGAGGCTGTATGACCTTTACTCCCCGTCAGATCACCCTGGCCAGCCTGATCATCGTCATGGCTGGGCTGCTGCTGGCTTTGCCCCTGAAGTTGCTGCCCAGCCTGCTGGCCGGTCTGCTGGTGTTCGAACTGGTCAACATGCTGACCCCGCGCCTGCAACCGCTGCTTGCTGGCCAACGCGCGCGCTGGCTGGCCGTGGCGCTGCTCGGCACGCTGGTGGTCAGCACCCTGACACTGCTGATTGCCGGTGCCTTCAGCTTCCTGCTGCACGAGGCGGAAAACCTCGGCGCCTCGCTGGACAAGTTCATGGCCTTGGTCGAGCGTGCTCGCGGTCAGCTGCCACCCTTCATCGAGGGCTACCTGCCTGCCAGTGCCGCAGAGTTCAAGGTGGCCATCGGTGACTGGATCAAGAGCCACCTGAGCGATTTGCAGCTGGTGGGCAAGGGTATGGCCCACATGTTCGTGACGATGCTGATCGGCATGATCCTCGGCGCCATCATCGCTTTGCAGCGTATTCCCGATATCTCCCGGCGCAAGCCCCTTGCGGCGGCGCTGTTCGAACGTCTTAGCCTGCTGGTGAAGGCGTTTCGCAACATCGTGTTCGCGCAAATCAAGATCTCGCTGCTCAACACGATCTTCACCGGCATTTTCCTGGCCGTGGTGATGCCACTGTTCGACGTGCACCTGCCGCTGACCAAGACGCTGATCGTGCTGACCTTCCTGCTGGGCTTGCTGCCGGTGATCGGCAACTTGATGTCCAACACCTTGATCACCATCGTCGGCCTGTCGCTGTCGATCTGGGTGGCGGCGGCGGCGCTGGGTTACCTGATCGTCATCCACAAGGTCGAGTACTTCCTCAACGCGCGGATCGTGGGTGGGCAGATCAGTGCCAAGGCGTGGGAATTGCTGCTGGCGATGCTGGTATTCGAGGCGGCGTTCGGGCTGCCCGGTGTCGTGGCGGGGCCCATCTACTATGCCTATCTGAAGAGTGAGCTGAAGCGGGCGGAGCTGGTCTGATCATGTAGTGGCCTGTACTGGCCCTTTCGCGGGTAAACCCGCTCCTACAGCGGCCTGCGGCCAATCACAGATGTGTGTCCACCCCCGATCGGTGCGTAGGAGCGGGTTTACCCGCGAATGCAGTAGCGGCGGCAACGGTGAAAGGCGGGTGGAGATTGGCCAGCAGGGCCGGCCCTTTCGCGGGTAAACCCGCTCCTACAGGGGCCTGTGGCCAATCACCGACGTGTGTCCACCCCCGATCGGTGCGTAGGAGCGGGTTTACCCGCGAATGCGGTAGCGGCGGCAACGGTGAAAGGCGGGTGGAGATTGGCCAGCAGGGCCGGCCTCTTCGCGGGTAAACCCGCTCCTACAGGGGCCTGCGGCCAATCACAGATGTGTGTCCACCCCCGATCGGTGCGTAGGAGCGGGTTTACCCGCGAATACGGTAGCGGCGGCAACGGTGAACGGCGGGTGGAGATTGGCCAGCAGGGCCCGCCCGTTCGCGGCTACAGGCTAAACGACAAATCAGGCCGCGCCGTAACGCTTGCGCGCCTCGATGGCCAGCCCGCTACCAATGCTGCCAAAGATGTTGCCTTCCACATGCCGCGCATTCGGCAGCATCGCCGAAACACTGTTGCGCAGCGCCGGAATGCCGCTTGAACCACCGGTGAAGAACACCGTATCGACCTGGTCTTCGCTTACCCCAGCCTTGGCCAGCAGCTCGGTCACGCTACCGCGCACGCGCTCCAGCAGGCCTTCGATCGCCTCTTCGAACAGCGCGCGGGTCAGTTCCGCAGTCAGCTCGGGCTCGACGCGCCGCAGGTCGATGTGGCGGCTGTCATGCTCGGTCAGCTCGATCTTGCTGGCTTCTACTTCCATCGCCAGCCAGTGCCCAGCGCGCTGCTCGATCAGTTTGAACAGGCGATCGATGCCGAAGCTGTCCTCGATGTCATAGCGCATGCTACCCAGCGCCAACTGTGATTTCTGCGAATACAAGGCGTTGATGGTGTGCCAGGTGGCCAGGTTGAGGTGGTAGCTGGTCGGCATCAGCGCACCGCTCTTCATGCGGCTGCCGTAGCCAAACAACGGCATCACGCCCTGAAGGCTCAGTTGCTTGTCGAAGTCGGTACCGCCAATGTGCACACCGCCCGTGGCGAGGATGTCGCTTTGGCGCTCGGCGACCAGGTGGCGCTCGGGCGACAGGCGGATCAGGGTGAAGTCCGAGGTACCACCGCCGATGTCGACGATCAGCACCAGCTCTTCGCGGCTGATGCTCGACTCATAGTCGAAAGCCGCGGCAATCGGCTCGTACTGGAACGACACGTCCTTGAAGCCGATTTTGCGCGCCACTTCGGCCAAGGTGTCCTCGGCCTCCTGGTCGGCAGCCGGGTCTTCGTCGACGAAGAACACCGGGCGGCCCAGCACCACCTGGTCGAATTCACGGCCAGCGGCCGCTTCAGCGCGCTTCTTGAGCTCGCCGATGAACATGCCCAGCAAGTCCTTGAACGGCAGGGCGCTGCCCAGCACGCTGGTGTCGTGCTTGATCAGCTTCGAGCCCAGCAGGCTTTTCAGCGAGCGCATCAGGCGGCCTTCGTAGCCTTCCAGGTACTCGTGCAGCGCCAGGCGGCCATACACCGGGCGCCGCTCTTCGATATTGAAGAACACCACCGAGGGCAAGGTGATCTTGCCGTCTTCCAGGGCAATCAGCGACTCGACGCCAGGCCGGTGCCAACCGACCGTGGAGTTGGAGGTGCCAAAGTCGATGCCCAGGGCGCGGGCCGGGGATACGTCAGACATGGGAAATGGGCTTCCGGAGGCAAAACGGCCGCGCAGTGTATGCCAGTTGGCTACAGAATCAAGACCAGTCGTCTGCCTTGAGGCAAACCCAAGTCGGTCTTGAAAGGCTATGCTTGACCCCTATCTTCAGTTGCAACACGCACATTCACATTGGTGATCCACAAATGGACTTCAAAGACTATTACAAGATACTCGGCGTAGAGCCCACTGCGGACGAAAAGGCGATCAAGGCCGCGTACCGCAAACTGGCGCGCAAGTATCACCCCGATGTCAGTAAGGAGCGCGACGCCGAGGAGAAATTCAAGGAGGCCAACGAGGCCTATGAGGTGCTGGGCGACGCGCAGAAACGTGCCGAGTTCGACGAAATCCGCAAGTACGGCGGCCAGCATGGCCGGCCGTTCCAGGCCCCACCGGGTTGGGAAAACCGTGGCGGTGGCGGCGGCTTCGAAGGCGGCGACTTCTCCGACTTCTTCAGCTCGATCTTCGGTGGGCGCAGTGCGGGTGGCAACCCCTTCGGTGGCGCCCGGCAGCAGCAACGCAGTGCCGGCAGGCGGGGGCAGGACGTGGAGCTTGAACTGGCAGTGTTCCTTGAAGAGACCCTGAGCAAGGAGTCCAAGCAGATCAGCTTCCAGGTGCCGCAAACCAATGCCATGGGCCAGCGCACCGGCTTCACCACCAAGACCTTGAACGTGAGGATTCCGGCTGGGGTGACCGACGGCGAGCGCATCCGCCTCAAGGGCCAGGGTGCGCCGGGCAGCGGTGGCGGGGCCAATGGTGACCTGTTCCTGACCATTCGCATGGCACCGCACCCGCTGTTCGATGTCGAAGGTCATGACCTGATCATCACTGTGCCGTTGGCACCGTGGGAGGCGGCCCTGGGCGCCAAGGTGGCGGTTCCGACCCTGGATGGCAAGATCAACCTGACCATCCGTCCTGACAGCCAGAGCGGCCAGCGCCTGCGTGTACCGGGCAAGGGCCTGGTCAACAAGCAGGGAGAGCGCGGCAACCTTTATGCGCAGCTCAAGGTGGTGATGCCGCCTGCGTCGGACGAATCTGCCCGCGAACTCTGGACCAAGCTTTCCGAGAAAGCTGCGTTCAACCCGAGGACACAATGGAGTAAGTGATCATGAGCAGCACCCTGATCGTTCAACTGGACATGCGTACCCTGTGTCAGGAAGCCGATGTCACGGCTGAATGCGTGATCGAAATCGTCGAACATGGCATTGTCGAACCTTCCGGGCGAACGCCGGAGGACTGGCTGTTTGACGATCAGGCGCCGCTGGTGACCAAACGAGCGGTGAAGCTGCATCAGGAGCTGGAACTGGAGTGGGAAGGGGTGGCGCTGGCGCTGGAGTTACTGCAGGAAGTGCAGCAGTTGCGCAGTGAGAACAACATGCTGAAGCAGCGGCTGGGCCGGTTTATTCAGATGTAGGTTCCCTTGCCGGCATCTGTGGGAGCGGCCTTGTGTCGCGATGGGCTGCGCAGCAGCCCCAGATCTTTGCTCCACCGCAACATTGCCAGGGCTGCTTTGCAGCCCGTTCGCGACCCAAGGCCGCTCCCACAATGGACCGTATTTCAGGTCGGTTCGGCGCCCGGGTTCAGCACCAGTTGCATGAAGGTCAGATCAAGCCAGCGGCCAAACTTTACCCCCACCTGCGGCATCTGGCCGGTCACCACGAAGCCCAGCCGCTCATGCAGGCGAACCGACGCCGCATTGCCACTCTCGATGGCCGCCACCATCACATGCTTGCCGCACCCCTTCGCACGCTCGATCAGCGCGGCCATCAACACCGGCCCCAATCCCTTGCCCCGTTGGTCGCCACGGACATACACCGAGTGCTCCACAGTCAGGCGAAAGCCCTCGAACGGCCGCCAGTCGCCAAACGAGGCATACCCCAGCACGCCCGTCTCATCTGTAGCTACCAAAATCGGGTAGCCCTGCTGCGCCCGCGCTTCAAACCAGGCCTGGCGGTTGCCGAGGTCCACCGGGGTTTCGTTCCAGATCGCCGTGGTGTTGAGCACCGCGTCGTTGTAGATGTCCAGTATGCCCGGCACATCGGTGGGCCGGGCATCGCGGATTTCGTAGCTCATGACAGCGTCTCGCAAGGTCGTTGCTCGCAGATTAAATGGTTACCAGCCCGCGTACACCTTCGGCTTGCATGTTTTCGCCGCGGCCGCGCTGGATGATTTCGCCGCGGGCCATGACCAGGTACTGGTCAGCCAGCGCTTCGGCAAAGTCGTAGAACTGCTCCACCAGCAAAATTGCCATGTCGCCACGCTCGGCCAAGCGGCGGATGACCGCGCCGATCTCCTTGATCACCGACGGCTGGATGCCCTCGGTCGGCTCGTCGAGAATCAGCAGGCGCGGGCGGCTGGCCAGGGCGCGGCCGATGGCCAGCTGTTGCTGCTGGCCGCCAGACAGGTCGCCACCGCGGCGTTGTTTCATCTGCTCCAGCACAGGGAACAGCTCGTAGATGAAGGCTGGTACCTCGCGGGCTTCGCGGGCGGGGAAGCGCGACAGGCCCATCAGCAGGTTTTCCTCGACGGTCAGGCGCGGGAAGATCTCGCGGCCCTGGGGTACGTAGGCGATGCCGGCCTGCACCCGTTGCTGTGGTTTGAACGCGGTGATCGGCTTGCCTTCCCATTCGATGCTGCCGTCGCGGGCGGGCACCAGGCCCATCAGGCAGCGCAGCAAGGTGGTCTTGCCCACGCCGTTGCGGCCCAGCAGGCAGGTCACTTCGCCGACCTTGGCTTCGAAGGACAGGCCGCGCAGGATGTGGCTGCCGCCGTAGTACTGGTGCAGGGTGTCGATCTTGAGCATGTGAGAGTTCCTGAAAGGGATACTGTGCCTGTGCCGGCCTCTTCGCGGGCAAGCCCGCTCCTACGACGGGAACCGCCCCATGGCATTACGCCCCCTGTAGGAGCGGGTTTACCCGCGAAGAGGCCGGCACAGGCGCCAAAAATTCAAATCCGGTCACCGGCCCAGATACACCTCGACCACCCGCTCATCTGCCTGCACCTGCTCCAGCGAGCCTTCCGCCAGCACGCTCCCCTGGTGCAGCACGGTCACATGGTCGGCAATGCTGCCGACGAAGCCCATGTCATGCTCCACGACCATCAGCGAATGCTTGCCAGCCAGGCCCTTGAACAGCTCGGCGGTAAATTCGGTCTCGGCATCGGTCATGCCGGCCACCGGTTCATCGAGCAGCAGCAGTTGCGGCTCCTGCACCAACAGCATGCCGATCTCCAGAAACTGCTTCTGCCCATGCGACAGCAAGCCGGCCTGGCGCTGGGCCAGCGGCAGCAGGCGCAAGGTGGTCAGCACGTCCTCGATACGCTGGCGCTGGTCACCGCTCAGGCGCGCGGCCAGGCTGGCCCACACCGACTTGTCGGTCTTCAGCGCCAGTTCCAGGTTCTCGAACACGGTCAGCGCTTCGAACACTGTGGGCTTCTGGAACTTGCGGCCAATGCCGGCCTGGGCGATCTGGTATTCGCTCATGCGGGTCAGGTCGAGGGTATCGCCGAAGTAAGCCGTACCGCTGTCGGGGCGGGTCTTGCCGGTGATTACGTCCATCATCGTGGTCTTGCCGGCACCGTTGGGGCCGATGATGCAGCGCAGCTCGCCCACCCCGATGTACAGGTTCAGCGCGTTGAGCGCCTTGAAACCATCGAAGCTGACGCTGATGTCTTCCAGGCTCAGCACCGTACCGTGGCGGGTATCCAGGCCGGCCTTGCGGCTGTGGCCCAGGCCGATGGCATCGCGCCCGGCGCCGAGGTTGTCGAATACCGGTTCCAGCATGAACTCCGGGTGGACTGGGGGCACGCCTCTCATGGCTGGCTCCTTTTCTTCAACAGGCCGACCACGCCCTTGGGCAGGTACAGGGTAACGAGGATGAACAACGCGCCGAGGAAGAACAGCCAGAACTCGGGGAAGGCCACGGTGAACCAGCTTTTCATACCGTTGACCAGGCCGGCACCGAGCAGCGGGCCGATCAGCGTGCCGCGCCCGCCCAAGGCTACCCAGACGGCGGCTTCGATCGAGTTGGTCGGCGACATCTCGCTGGGGTTGATGATGCCCACCTGCGGCACGTACAGCGCACCGGCCAGGCCGCACAGCACGGCGCTCAGTACCCACACCAGCAACTTGAAGCCGCGCGGGTCGTAGCCACAGAACATCATGCGGTTTTCAGCGTCACGCACCGCGGTAAGCAGGCGGCCGAACTTGCTGCGGGTCAGGCGCCAGCACAGGTACAGGCTGGCCAGCAGCAGGGCCACGGTCAGCAGGAACAACACCGCGCGGGTGCCCTGGGCTGCAATGTCGAAGCCGAGGATGGTGCGGAAGCTGGTGAAGCCGTTGTTGCCACCGAAGCCGGTTTCGTTGCGGAAGAACAGCAGCATGCCGGCAAAGGTCAGGGCCTGGGTCATGATCGAGAAGTACACGCCTTTGATCCGCGAGCGGAAAGCGAACCAGCCGAACACCAGCGCCAGCAGCCCGGGCGCCAGCACCACCAGGCACAGGGCCCAGGCGAAATGCTGGGTACCGGCCCAGTACCAGGGCAGCTCGGTCCACGACAGGAAGGTCATGAACCCGGGCAGGCCGTCGCCGGCGGCCTGCCGCATCAGGTACATGCCCATGGCATAGCCGCCCAGGGCGAAGAACAGGCCATGGCCCAGTGACAGCAGCCCGGCATAGCCCCAAACCAGGTCCAGGGCCAAGGCGACGATGGCGTAACAAAGAATCTTGCCGACCAGGGTCAGGGTGTAGGCCGACACGTGCAGGGTATGGTCTGCCGGCAGCAGTGAGCACAGTGGCAAAGCCACCAGCAGCAGGACGACGACGGCACCGAGGGTAAGGGTCAGGCGTGGGCCGGCCTTTTGCGTAGCAGTGACAAGCAGTGGCTGGTTCATCAGTCGATTACCCGTCCCTTGAGGGCGAACAGGCCTTGCGGGCGTTTCTGGATGAACAGAATGATCAACGCAAGGATGAGGATCTTGCCGAGTACGGCACCGATCTGCGGCTCCAGCAGCTTGTTGGCGATGCCCAGGCCGAACGCGGCCCAGAGGCTACCGGCCAGTTGCCCGACGCCGCCGAGCACCACCACCAGGAATGAATCGATGATGTAGCTTTGGCCCAGGTCCGGGCCGACATTGCCCACCTGGCTCAAGGCCACGCCACCGAGCCCTGCGATGCCCGAGCCGAGGCCAAAGGCGAGCATGTCGACGCGCCCGGTGGACACGCCGCAGCAGGCGGCCATGTTGCGGTTCTGGGTGACTGCGCGCACGTTCAGGCCCAACCGGGTACGGTTGAGCAGCAGCCAGGTGAGCAGCACCACGGCCAGGGCGAAGCCGATGATGACCAGGCGGTTGTATGGCAGCACCAGGTTGGGCAGCAGCTGGATGCCGCCAGACAGCCAGGCTGGGTTGCTCACCTCGACGTTCTGCGCGCCGAACAGCAGGCGGATGGCCTGGATCAGGATCAGGCTGATGCCCCAGGTGGCCAGCAGGGTTTCCAGTGGCCGGCCGTACAGGTGGCGGATCACCGTGCGCTCCAGCGCCATGCCTACCCCGGCACTGACGGCGAACGCCACCGGCAGGGCAATCAGCGGGTAGAACTCGATGGCGCCTGGGGCGAAGCGCTGCAGCAGTACCTGGACCATGTAGGTGCTGTAGGCGCCGAGCATCAACATCTCGCCATGGGCCATGTTGATCACCCCAAGCAGGCCGAAGGTGATCGCAAGGCCCAGCGCTGCCAGCAGCAGGACAGAACCCAGCGACAGGCCGCTGAAGGCCTGGCCGAGCAGTTCGCCTACCAGCAGTTTGCGCTTGACCTGGGCCAGGCTCGTTTCGGCGGCTGTGCGCACGCCCGGGTCGCGTTCCGCATCGGGCTGCAGCAGGGCTTCGAGGCGGGTGCGGGCCAGCGGGTCGCCGGTTTCACCCAGCAGGCGCACGGCGGCCAGGCGCACTGCGGGCTCGCTGGCGCCCAGTTGCAGGTTGGCCAGGGCCAGGCCGAGGGCGGCCTGTACAGCGGCGTCCGGCTCGGCGGCGAAGCGCCGGTCGAGGAAGGCCATTTGCGCGGGTTGTGCGCTTTTCTGTAATTGCTGGGCCGCGGCCAGGCGGGTGTCGCTGTTGTCGCTGAGCAACTGATGGCTGGCCAGGGCGTTGTCGATCAGGCCGCGCAGGCGGTTGTTCAGGCGCACCTTGCGGGTGTCGTCGGCAGCGATGCGGCCTTGGCGCAGATTTTCCAGCAGCGGCAGGCGCGCAGCATCGGGTTGTGCTGCCCAACCTTCGAGCAGGCGGCCTTGCTCGGCGGGCTTGGCGGTGAGAAAGAATTCGCCCTCGCTGGCGTGGGTTGCCAAGGGCATTAGCAGGAGAAGGGTGAGCAGGAGTCTGAGCATGCGGGCAATCCTGAAAATCGGTGTTGGATTCTTCGCGGGTGAACCCGCGCCTACACAGAGACGGTGCAAGGTTTGAAACCTACGCGGTCCTTGTAGGAGCGGGTTCACCCGCGAATGGGCTGCAAAGCAGCCCCATGCACTCAGTTACCTTTCACGGCGTAATCTGGCCGCTTGTCATTGCCCGGAATGAACGGGCTCCAAGGCTGCGCCCTTAGCGGCTGCTCGGTTTCCCACACCACGCTGAACTGGCCGTCATCCTGAATCTCGCCGATCATCACCGGCTTGTGCAGGTGGTGGTTGGTCTTGTCCATGGTCAGGGTGAAGCCCGACGGCGCCTCGAAGCTCTGCCCGGCCAGTGCTTCGCGGACCTTGTCAACGTCAGTGGACTTGGCTTTCTCGACAGCCTGGGCCCACATGTGGATGCCCACGTAGGTGGCTTCCATGGGGTCGTTGGTCACGGCCTTGTCGGCACCCGGCAGGCCCTTGGCCTTGGCGTAGGCCTTCCAGTCGGCGACGAATTTCTGGTTGACCGGGTTGTCCACCGATTCGAAGTAGTTCCATGCCGCCAGGTGGCCCACCAGCGGTTTGGTATCGATGCCGCGCAGTTCCTCCTCGCCCACCGAGAAGGCCACCACCGGCACGTCGGTGGCCTTCAGGCCCTGGTTGGCCAGTTCCTTGTAGAACGGCACGTTGGAGTCACCGTTGACTGTGGATATGACAGCGGTCTTGCCGCCGGCGGAGAACTTTTTGATGCTGGCGACAATGGTCTGGTAATCAGCGTGGCCAAAGGGCGTGTAAACCTCTTCGATGTCCTTGTCGGCCACGCCTTTGCTGTGCAGGAATGCGCGCAGGATCTTGTTGGTGGTGCGCGGGTAGACGTAATCGGTGCCCAACAGGAAGAAGCGCTTGGCGCTGCCGCCGTCCTCGCTCATCAGGTATTCCACGGCCGGGATGGCCTGCTGGTTCGGGGCGGCGCCCGTGTAGAACACGTTCGGCGACATCTCTTCGCCCTCATACTGCACCGGGTAGAACAGCAGGCCGTTGAGTTCTTCGAACACCGGTAGAACGGACTTGCGCGACACGGAGGTCCAGCAGCCGAACACCACGGCCACTTTGTCCTGGGTCAGCAGTTGGCGGCTCTTTTCAGCGAACAGCGGCCAGTTGGACGCCGGGTCGACCACCACCGGTTCCAGCATCTTGCCGTTCACGCCACCCTTAGCGTTGATCTGCTCGATGGTCATCAGCGCCATGTCCTTGAGCGATGTCTCGGAAATGGCCATGGTCCCGGAAAGCGAATGCAGGATACCGACCTTGATGGTCTCGGCGGCCTGGATACTCCAGCTCAGGCCCATCGCCGCAATCGATGCGCTGAGGGTAAGGGCCTTGATCAGACTGCGACGCTTCATGTGCTCTCTCCGCTGAGTTTTTTATGGTGTTGGGCAAGCGGGGAGGGCGTTGCAAGGGGTGTGCCTAGTGGCAAAAGGTGCGGTTTAGAGGGGCTGTGCGAGGTGTTGGGGCGTTGGTTGGATCCAGGTTGGTGCCTGATGGAATTGTGTGCACAGGATTGGGGCCGCGGTGCGGCCCATCGCGACACAAGGCCGCTCCCACAGGCTGGACTGCCCCCCAAAAGTTGGACAGTTTTAAGCTGCAGCCTGAGCCCTGTACTCCACAGGGCTCAGGCCATTGAGCCTCAGCTTGATGCGATCATGGTTGTAGTAGTGAATGTACTCATCCAGACCCGCTCTCAGCTCATCAATGCTCTCGAAACGCTTCAGGTAGAAAAACTCGGATTTGAGCGTGCCGAAGAAGCTTTCCATGGCCGCGTTGTCCAGGCAATTGCCTTTTCGAGACATGCTCTGCTTTACCCCACATTCGCTTAGCTTACGGCGGTATTGCGCCTGCTGGTAATGCCATCCCTGATCCGAATGCAGCACGAGCTTCGGTTTCTCTCCCAGGCAATCGAGCGCTTTGCCAAGCATGTTCCCAACCAGGCTATAGCACGGGCGGCTGGCCATTTCGTAGGCCACGATTTCGCCGTTGTACAAATCCATCACGGGCGACAGATAGAGCTTCTGTTGAGCTACTTTGAACTCGGTTACGTCAGTCACCCACTTTTGGTTTGGGCGTTGAGCGATAAAATTTCGCTCCAGTACATTCGCTGCCACTTTACCGACGGTACCTCGATAGGAGCGATATTTCTTGGGGCGCACTACTGATTTCAATCCCTGCTCAGCCATCAGCCGTTCAATGACCTTCTTGTTCACCCGCTTTTCCTTCCTGATTACGAGTGCGATACGGCGATAACCATAAAGCCCTTTCTGCTCGTGGTAGACGCGATGCACCAATGCCTTGAGCTCAGCATGCCGATCTGGCTTCTGCTGAGCTTTGAGCTGGTAGTAGAAGGTGCTGCGCGCCAGCTCGACCAGTTGAAGGAGGTCAGGCAAAGGAAATCTGCGCTTGAGTTTGGAAACGATCAGGACTTTTTCCCGCGTGTTCGTTCCTTTTCCTCGCGCAGAGCCTTGAGCTCCTTTAGGACAGCATTCTCCATGCGCAGGTACTCAAGTTCAGCCATCAGCTGATCTCGAGACTTCTGATCATCATTGGTATCGGTGGGTTTGGCAGGCTTGATCTTCTTCGACACGTCGATTGGCTTTCTTGGCTTGATGGCAGTAGAGGGTGCAGGACTGCCACTGTAGTACTGCCGCTGCCAAATGCCTATCTGAGAGGACTGCCCAAGACCAAAGTGGGCAGCGGTCTGGCGCAGCGAAAGCCGATGCTCGTGCATATAGCTAAGCACCTGCTGTTTGAAATCACTGGTATAGCGCCGCCCATGCGAGCCTGGACCAATGCCATTATTGGCCTGATAACTGGCCACCCAGCGTCGAAGCAGGCTGAAATCGATACCTAAGTGTTGAGCCACCTTTCGGAAACCGTTGCTGCCATCCAGGTAGGCTGTGATCGCTGTGAGCTTGAATTGCTCGGTGTACTTACCCATAGATCCCCCAAGGGTTGG
This sequence comes from Pseudomonas sp. JY-Q, assembly GCF_001655295.1. Taxonomy (NCBI): domain Bacteria; kingdom Pseudomonadati; phylum Pseudomonadota; class Gammaproteobacteria; order Pseudomonadales; family Pseudomonadaceae; genus Pseudomonas; species Pseudomonas sp. JY-Q. Next base: position 659,247 of record NZ_CP011525.1, read on the forward strand.
ATTGGTGTCCAACTTCTTGGGGGCAGTCCAGGCGCCAGCTTTTAGAAATTGAGCAAGACAGTTGCTCCCACATCGGACGGCGTACACCGTGCCTTCGTGGGAGCGGCCTCGTGTCGCGAAAGGGCTGCGACGCAGCCCCCGAGGCCATCAGCCGTTACGCACGGCCGTGCGGGGATGGCGCCTGCTGCGTACGAGCTGGTAGGTCACCGCCAGCACCACAAACCAGATCGGCGTCACCACCAGCGCTGAACGGGTATCCGCTTCCAGGCTCAGCAACACCAGGATGAAAGCGAAGAACGACAGGCACACGTAGCACATGAAGCGCCCGCCCGGCATCTTGTAGTTCGATGCCTGGTGCAGCGCCGCGCGGTCTTTGCGGTACTTCAGGTATGACAGCAGAATCAGCGTCCACACGAACATGAACAGTACCGCCGACACGGTGGTGACCAGGGTGAATGCCTCGACCACGTTCGGCACCAGGTAGATCAGCACCGCACCGAGCAACAGGCAGGTGCACGAGAAGTACAGGCCGTTGGCCGGCACCGAACGGCTCGACAGTTTTTCAAAGGCCTTGGGCGCGTCACCTTCCTGCGACAGGCCGTAGAGCATGCGGCTGGTGGAGAATACGCCGCTGTTGGCCGAGGAGGCTGCCGAGGTCAGCACCACGAAGTTGATGATGCTCGCTGCCGCCGGCAGGCCTGCCAGCACGAACAACTCAACGAATGGGCTCTTGCCTGGCACCACGTCGCGCCACGGGGTCACGGCCATGATCGCGATCAGCGCCAGCACATAGAACACGATGATGCGGATCGGGATCGAATTGATCGCCCGCGGCAGGGTGCGTTCCGGGTTCTTCGCTTCGGCGGCGGTGGTACCCACCAGCTCGATGCCGACGAAGGCGAACACGGCGATCTGGAAACCGGCGAAGAAGCCCATCAGGCCATGGGGGAACATGCCGCCGTCATTCCACAGGTTGGCCAGCTGGGCGGTGCGCCCGCTGGGCGAGGTGAAGCCGGTGATGACCATGTACAGGCCGGTCGCGACCAGACCGAGGATGGCAACGATCTTGACCAGGGCGAACCAGAACTCCATTTCGCCGAACATTTTCACGGTGACCAGGTTCAGCGACAGCAGCAGCCCTACGCAGGTCAGCGCCGGTATCCACTGCGGCAAGTCAGGGAACCAGAACTGCGTATAGGCGGCGATGGCGACCACATCGGCAATGCCGGTGACCACCCAGCAGAACCAGTAGGTCCAGCCAGTAAAGTAGCCGGCCCAGGGGCCGAGCAGGTCGGCGGAAAAGTCGATGAACGATTTGTAGTTCAGGTTCGACAGCAGCAGTTCGCCCATGGCGCGCATGACGAAGAACAGCATGAAGCCGATAATCATGTAGACGAAGATGATCGATGGCCCGGCCAGGCTGATGGTCTTGCCTGAGCCCATGAACAGACCGGTACCGATCGCGCCGCCGATGGCGATCAGCTGGATGTGGCGGTTGGTCAGGTTGCGTTGCAGGTGCGGTTCATCTGTCGCTATGGGTGAGGTTTGCGTCATAGGCTGCATTCCCTTGTAAAGGCCAGTCTTCTTGTCAGAGGTAGCCGGCTAGGCTAACACGCGCGTTCCAGTTCGGGGCGCGACAGATCGACTCTCCATTTGCAGCTCAGCATTTGGCCTGGACCGGCCTCTTCGCGGGTAAACCCGGCCCTACAAAGGCAACGCGGTCCCCTGTAGGAGCGGGTTTACCCGAGAAGAGGCCAGCACAGGCAACACAAGGCTCAAGCGCTGGCCAAGACCCGGCGGCGCCTCACCACCAAACTATCCACTCCCCACATCACCACCATCGACACCCCCACCAGCGGGAACATCACCCCCAGCACCAGCATCACTGCCACTGCCGCCTTCCAGCGTGGCAGGTCATGACGCAAAGGCGGTACGCCCAGGCCGCCTTCAGGCCGGCGCTTCCACCACATCACCAGCCCGCTCACCGAACCCAGCAGGATCATCAGGCACACCAGCAGGATGATGATCTGGTTCAGCGCCCCGAACATCTTGCCTTCGTGCAGCATCACGCCCAGCTCGGTGGCGCGGGCAACCGGGCTGTAGTCCTGCCAGCGCACATCGGCCAGAACCTTGCCGGTGTATTGGTCGACATGCAGGGTGGCGTCGTTGCGCGGGTCGTCGGCGAACACGGCAATGGTGAACACCCCGTCGGCAGTGGTGGGCAGGGTAATGCTGTAGCCCGGCTCGACCTGGCGCGAAGTGGCAATGTCTTCGACCTTTTGCACGCTCACCTGGGGCGCTGCGGGCAGGTCCGACATCATGTGGTGCCCGCCGTGCTCGGCGTGTGCACCGGACTGTGGCATCGGCGTATTTTCCATGGCCCAGGGTACGGTCTGGCGGTGTGCGCTGTTCAGCTCACGCGCCTGCTGGTCCGACGTGGGCACGTCGTTCCACATGGCTGCCGGGAAGCGGTTCCACAAATCAGCGTACTGCTTGCCCCACAAGCCGGTCCAGGTCATGCCGCTGACCAGCATCAACAACAGCAAGGCCGAACCCCAGAAACCGGTTACCGCGTGCAGGTCACGCCAGAACAGCCGGCCGCGTGCCGTCAGCCGCGGCCAAAGCACGCCAGCGCCACTGCGCCCGCGCGGCCACCACAGGTACAGGCCCGATACCACCAGCACGATGCCCCAGCCCGCCGCCAGTTCCACCAGCCGGTCACCGACCGTGCCGACCATCAGCTCGCCATGCAGGGCGCGGGCGATGGCCTGCAGGTTCTGCTTGCCGTCCTGTTCGCCGAGGACCTTGCCGCTGTATGGGTTGACGAACACGTTCAGTTCACGCCCGCCGTCATGCACCACGAACTGCGCACTGCGCGCGGCGTTCAGTGGCGGCAAGTACTGGGCGATGTGGCCCTTTGGGTAGGCCTGGCGCACTTCAGCCAGCATCGTGTCTGCGCCCTGCCGGTGCTGGCCGGCCTCGACCACCATCAGGTCGCGGTACAGCAGCGGGTCGAGCTGGGGCTTGAACAAGTAGATGATCCCGGTGATTGCCAACAGGATCATGAACGGGGCCACGAACAGCCCCGCATAGAAATGCCAACGCCAGGCCAGGTTATAGAAAGAGACGCGTGTTCCTCTCATGGGAACCTCCTTTTTTGACCAGCTGAAAGGCGCAACCGAAGCTGCGCCCGTTGTTGTCAGAAGCTGAAATCGACCTTGGTCCAGAAGGTCCTGCCTGGCTCGTTGACCGGCTGTGGATCTGTAGCCGGGTAGCCGAACCCGGCGTTCCCGGCCAGGTTCAAGTGCTCGGCGTAGGTTTTGTCGAACAGGTTGTCGACCCCTGCGCTGAGCTTGAGGTTGTTGTTCACCTTGTAGGCGCCGTTCAGGGAGAACACGCCGAAGCCGGCGCTCTTGTCATAGTCCTTGCCGACGACGTTCCCTTGGTTTTCGGCAATGCGGTTCTGCGCCGCCACCAGCCGCCACAGTGCGCCGACGCTCCACACATCGCGGCTGTACGTCAGGCCCAGGCGGCTTTCCAGGGGAGGCATTTGAGGTAGCGCCTTGCCGTCACTGCTGTTCTTGCCCCAAGCGTAGGCAAGCGTGGCGTCGGCCTTCCAGTTGTCAGTCAGCTGGTAGGCGGCGCCCAGTTCGCCACCCATGATGCGGGCGTCGATGTTCTGCGCCTGCGAGGTGCTCATGCCCATCATGCCGGTGCGGTAGTCGAACAGGATGTAGTCGCGAATCTGCCCGACATAGCCCGAAGCCCAGGCCTCCAGGCGCTCGGTGCGGTACTGGATGCCGAAGTCGAGCTGGGTGGTTTTCTCTGGCTTGATGCTGTCGAAGGCGTTGGCCGAGCCGGCAGGGCCTTGGTCCGGGGAGAACAGTTCCCAGTAGTCAGGGAACCGTTGAGCATGGCCGAGACCGATGTAGGTGGTGGCGGGCAGCACCGCCAGGTCGTGCTCGTAGCGCAGGAAGCCGCTGGGCAGGGTGTCGGCACGGGTGTTGCCGTTGGTGGCGCTGTCATCGCGGAAGTCCTTGGCCGAGGCGCGGTCCAGGCGGGCGCCGGTGATCAGCCGATCTGTGCCCGTGGCGTACCAGGTCAACTCGCCGAACGCACCGTAGTTGTGGAAGTCGGCGTCCTTGTCCCAAGGCTTGTTCTTGTAGGTGTCGATACCCATGGCATGGCGTTCGCGGTGTTCGTTGGTCTGCGCATCGATGCCGCTGATCAGCTGCACATCAGCCCATCGCCATGTGGCTTTGATACGCGCGCCCATGGTGCGGCGGTCGACGGCGGCGGCCATTGGGCCGGCCATCATGCCGGTGCCTGACGGCGTGCGCAGGCTGTAGTTGTCCATCACATGGTCGGCGTAGTTGTAGTAGACCTGCGCCTCGACTTTGTCGAGCACCTCGCCGAGGTTGGACTTTTCAAAGCGCAGGCCCAGGCTTTCGCGCTTGAACTGCGAGCCGTCCATGCCGCGCCCGGCGTAGCGGGCTTCGCCATCACCCTTGCCGGCCGTCAGTTCCAGCAAGGTGTCCTGGTCGGGTGTCCAGCCGAGGGCGACATCGCCGTTCCACTTGTCCCAGCGCGACGGCACGGTGTCGTTGTTGCCGTCGTGGTAGTCGTCCGAACGTGACTGGTTGCCGACGAAGCGGGCATAGCCCTGACTGTTGCCAGCCGCGGCATCCAGCACCTTGTCGAAGCGGCCGTTGGAGCCGGCCAGCAGGCTTGCGTTGACGCGGCTGCCGAGGGTGCCGAATTTCTCCGGTTCGCGCTCGAAGAGGATGGTGCCGGCCGAGCCGCCGGGCCCCCAGATGACGCTCTGCGGGCCTTTGATCACGGTCAGGCGGTCGTAGGTTTCTGGCGAAATATAGGACGTGGGCGCGTCCATGCGATTGGGGCAGGCGCCAAGCATCAAGCCACCGTTGGTGAGGATGTTCAGGCGCGAGCCGAACATGCCGCGCAGTACCGGGTCGCCGTTGGTACCGCCAGCACGGATTGCCGAGAAGCCGGGGATGGTCTTCAGGTAGTCGGCGCCGTCGCTGGCCGGCACTGGCTGGCGCGGGTCTTTCGGGTTGGTGACCACGGTCAGCGGTGAACTCGGGGCCACGGCGGTGATCACCGTCGGGCTCAGCTCGGGTGCGTCGTGCACATGGCCTTCATGGCCAGGGTCGGCGGCCAGGGCCATGGGTGCGAGCAGCGAACCGCACAGGGCGGCGATGGTCCCACGCAGGGACAAGGCAAAAACAGGGGTGCAGCCGGACATAATGATTCCAGTCGATCAGTCATGAGTTAGCGCGAAGCCTCCTGGCTTCGTGCGCAAAATGTGGTTTCAGACGTTGATCGAAGAAGGCGGGGCGCGGCTGCGCGCACCAGGGAATACAGCCTGCCGGGCATGGCCCTGGTGCGTTGGCGCAAGCAGGTGGCTGGTGGGGACGATGCTGCCGGCGCTGAGCGGGCTGAGGGCCTGGGGCAGGGCCGGGCAGTTGAACAACAGGCTGCAGTAACCGCACTTTTCCCACATCACATGCAGCTGGCCATCGCCGCCGTGGCCGTGATGGGCGTCGCCGCCGTGCTGATGGGCAGCCGCCATCGGCATGTCCATCGGCATGTTCATGCCCGCGTGGTGGTCCATCGGCATCGACTGGGAAATCAGCGGGCCGATGAAGATCATCCACATGGCGAACAGGCTCAGCCATCCGCCACCGGCGCGCCTGAGGTCAGGGCGGGTGGTACGGCCGATGCTGTGGCGCGGCAGGCTCATGGCGCGTGCCTGTCAGCAGGTATCAGTGCGCGTGTTCGTGGGCTTGCGGCTGGTCCGCTGGCGCCTGCTTCTGCACGGCCACTTCGACAGTGATGTCGCCGGCCTTTTCGAAGTGCAGGGTCAACGGGAAGCGTTTGCCGTCGCTGAGCAGGCTACGGTCCTTGGGCTGCATCAGCATCACGTGGTAGGCGCCAGGGGCAAAGGTCAGGTCCTTGCCGGCAGGCACTACCACACTGGGCACCTGTTGCATCTTCATGGCGCCAGTGGCGCTCATGGCATGCTCGTGCAGTTGCGCGTCATCGCTGATGGGGCTGTCGACGCTGAGCAGGCGGTCATCAGCCTGGCCATTGTTGTGCACCACGAAATACGCGGCGACGTTAGGCGCGTTGGGTGGCAATTGCAGCGACCACGGGTGGGCAATGTGCAGGTCACCCACGCTGTATTCGTGGGCATTGGCAAAGGCGCCAGGCAGCAGCAGGGCGGCCATGACGAGGGCGTGCTTGAGCATGGTGAATCTCCGTTTCCGTTCTGGTTCAGGCAGACAGCGTGATGAACTCAGGCTAGCGGAGAGGCACGAGGATTCAGCCCAGGCCAGAGCTGGCGGGGCGTGGGTGTGTACTTGGCAGGTGGCGGCAGCAGCCCGCTGAGCAGTGTCGGCGGGTGGTGCAACTGTGGCGGGTAGCCGGGCAGGGCCAGCAACGGCACGGCACCGGAGCAGCACCAGCAGTTCATCATGCCGGCGCTGTCGTCACTTTGCGGGCCGAGGTCGATCTTGGCCAGGGCCTGAACGTCGACGTTGGCCTTGTTGGCCATGCTGGAACAGAAAGCCCCCCACAGCAGCTGCTCGGCCGGGCCCTTGGGCGCAGCAGAAGACAGCGGCATGGCCAGCAAGTTGAATAGCACTGCAAGGCAGGCTACCCAGGCAATGTGCCGACGTGGGGGCATGGAGAGATCCGGTCAGGAATCGTGGTGGCTATTGTAAGGCGGAGTATAGGTAAAAATGCCGGGGTGCGGTGAAGTGACGCAGGTGGCCTGGTAATGGGGGCTGCTGTGCAGCCCATCGCGACACAAGGCCGCTCCCACAGAATTGCGGCAGCCTCGAATACTGCGCTGTCCTGTGGGAGCGGCCTTGTGTCGCGATAGGGGCGCAAAGCGCCCCCGACACTCTCAAACCTTGTTGCGGCCCATCAACCCGCGCACGGTCTCTTGCAGGTCAGCCGGCAACACCACCACCTTGGCATTGCTGCTGCCCGCCAGGTGCTCCATCGCGCCCACATAGCGTTCGCCCAATAGGTACATCGCCGGTACGGTCTCGTTGCCCACCGCTTCCTTCACCAGCGAAATCGAGCGCGCCGAGGCCTCGGCCAGGCTGATCTGCGCCTCGGCATCCAGCCTGGCCGCCTGCAGGCGCGCCTCTGCTTCGAGGATCGCCGCCTGTTTGGCCCCTTCGGCGCGGGTGACGTCGGCCTTGCGCTCACGCTCGGCTGCGGCCTGGCGTTCCATGGCCAACTGCATGTTTTCCGAAGGTTTGATGTCTTGAATTTCCACCGAGCGCACGGTCACGCCCCAGTCTTCGGTCTGCTCGGACATTGCATCGCGCAGACGGGCCTTGATCTGCTCGCGGCTGGACAGCGCCTCGTCGAGGTCCATTGCACCGACGATGGCGCGCAGCGAGGTCATGGTCAGGCTGGTGACGGCGAACGAGAAGTCCTGCACGCCATACGAGGCTTTCTGCGGGTCGACTACCTTGGCGAAACACAGGGCGTTGGCGACGATTACCGCGTTGTCCTTGGTGATGATTTCCTGCTGCTGCACATCGAGGATGATGTCCTTGGTCGGCAGGCGGTAGGCGACCACGTCCATGTAGGGGATGACAATGTTCAGGCCCGGCTTGAGGGTGCTGTGGTAGCGACCCAGGCGTTCGACGATCCACTCCTCGCCCTGGGGCACGATGCGCACCCCCTTGAACACGGTGATCAGGACGAACAGGGCAATGGCGCCGACGACGATGAGGCTGGTCATGCTGCAAAATTCCTTTTAATGCGGATTCAGGCCCGGATAACGCGGGCGGTGTTCCCCTCGATGGCGGTCAGGCGTACCCGCTCGCCGGCGGCGATCTGGCTATCGGCGATGCAGGTCCATTCTTCGTTGCCGAGGATCGGCTTCTGGAAGCGTACGCGGCCTTTCTGGAACTCCGACACGGGAGCGGTCAGCAGGCCCACTTCGCCGATCACGCTGTCGGCGGTCCAGCGCACATCCGGCTGCTTGCGCCGGAACACTTTGAACCACAGCACAGTGGTGGCCGACGACAGCAGTACCCACAGCAGGACCTGCATGTCCAGTTGCAGGCTGGGTGCGGCGAGCGAGATAAGCGAGACCAGCACGGCGCCGATGCCGAACCAGAGTATGAAGAACGTTGGGAGGACCAGTTCAAGCAGGATCAGCGCGATGCCGAAGACCAGCCAGATCCACCATTGCATTTCCATATGGGGGAAACCTTCCGGGGGAGGGGCGTCGAGTTTAAGGCAGCAGAGCGGCAACGGGCCACTGGGTTAGTTGGAAGAAAAGTCTGAAACCGTTGTAGGAGTGCCTGTGTGTGGCGAAAGGGCAGCGCCTAGAGGGCGAGTGCTGTTGCCAGGTCCGCCAGTGAGTCGAATGCCCGGTCCACCTCCGGCAGTGCCGGACGTTTCAGGACAAGCACCGGCACGCCAAGCTCCCGCGCTACCTCCAGCTTCGGCTCGGTCGCCACACTGCCGCTGTTCTTGCTGATCAGCACATCGATGTGGCGGCGCTGGAACAACGCCCGCTCATCTTCGATATGGAACGGCCCACGTGCGCCAATCACTTCACAGCGCTCGTTGCCAGGGCACGCCTCCAGCGCACGCAAGGTCCAGAACTGCTCTGGCGGAATCTCGTCCAGGTGCTGCAGCGGCTCGCGTCCTAGCGTGAACAGTGGTCTGCGGAACGGCTTCAGTGCTTCGATCAACCCTGCCCAATCCTCGACTTCTCGCCAGTCGTCCCCTGCTTGCGCCTGCCAGGCGGGGCGACGCAAGGCCCAGCACGGGATGCCGGCGTTGCGTGCGGCGCTGGCGGCATTGCGGCTGATTTGCGCGGCATAGGGATGGGTGGCGTCGATCAGCAGGGTGATACCCGCCTCGCGCAGGTAGCGGGTCAGGCCCTCGACACCGCCATAGCCCCCGACCCGCACCTGGCATTGCAAGCCCTGCGGCACGCGGCCGATACCGGCCAGGCTGTAGACATGTCGAGGCCCGAGTTGGCGGGCCATCGCCAGGGCTTCAGTGACCCCCCCCAGCAACAGGATGCGCGCAGTCATTGCACACCCGCCTGGCCGACGATGCCGCCTTGGCGGTCGATGGCGAACACCTCCACGTGCACCTGCGCCGGCACGACGCTACGGGCGAAGGCCAGGGCGTGGGCACACACCGCGTCACCCAGGGCAATGCCGGCCGCATGAGCCAGGGCGAGCGCTTGCTGGCTGGTGTTGGCGCCGCTGATGGCAGCCTGCAACGCCTCGTCAGCGCCAATGTCTGCGGCCCAACCTGCCAGTTGCGGCAAGTCGATGCTGGAGTGACGACTGTGCAGGTCCATGTGCCCGGCGGCCAGTTTGCTGATCTTGCCGAAGCCGCCGCACAGGGTCAGGCGCGGCACCGGTACCTTGCGCAGGTGCTTGAGCACCGCGCCGACGAAATCGCCCATTTCGATCAGGGCGATTTCCGGCAGACCGTAGACGCGGCGCATGGTGTCTTCGCTGGCGTTGCCGGTGCACGCGGCTATGTGCGTGTAGCCGTTGGTGTGGGCCACGTCGATGCCTTGGTGGATCGAGGCAATGTAGGCCGCGCAAGAGAACGGCCGGACGATGCCGCTGGTGCCGAGGATCGACAGCCCGCCGAGGATGCCCAGACGCGGGTTCATGGTTTTCAGGGCCAGTTGCTCACCACCTTGCACATTGACCGTGACCTCGAAGCCGCCAAGGTAGCCGCACGCGTCGGCCAGGCGTTGCAGGTGTTCACTGATCATGCGCCGAGGCACCGGGTTGATGGCCGGTTCACCCACCGCCAGCACCAGCCCCGGGCGTGTCACCGTGCCCACGCCGCTGCCAGCGACAAAACCAATGCCAGGTTCCGCCAGCAGGCGCACCTGGCTATAGAGCAGGGCACCGTGGGTCACGTCCGGGTCGTCACCCGCATCCTTGAGGGTGCCGGCTTCGGCGCACTCGCCGATCAGGCGGCAGAATTCCAGGCGCATCTGCACGACCTTGCCTTTGGGCAAGGTGATGTCCACCGCATCATCACGCTGCCCGGTGAGCAGCAGCTTGGCCGCTGCCAGGCTGGTGGCGGTGGCGCAGCTGCCGGTGGTAAGGCCGCTGCGCAGAGGCGCGGGCTGTTCGCGGGTTTCTTCACGCATCGGCGGGTTTCAGTACTTCCAGAAGGGTGATCGGCAGCGCCTGGCGCCAGGTGTCGAACGCACCCAAGGGCTGGGCATGAGCGACATGGATACGGGTCAGCTCACCACCGTGCTGTTCGCGAAAGTGCGCCAGGGCCAGTTCGCTTTGCAGGGTGACGGCGTTGGCCACCAGGCGGCCGCCGGGACGCAGGCTTGCCCAGCACAGGTCCAGTACACCTGCGCGGGTAACGCCGCCTCCGATGAAGATTGCATCCGGTTGTTCCAGGCCTTGCAGCGCCGCTGGCGCCTTGCCGCGAATCAGTTGCAGGCCGGGTACACCCAGTGCATCGCGGTTGTGCTCGATCAAACCCTGGCGACCTTCGTCGGCCTCGATGGCCAGGGCGCGGCATGCCGGGTGGGCGCGCATCCATTCGATGCCGATCGAGCCGCAGCCCGCACCGACATCCCACAAAAGTTCGCCGGGTTGCGGTGCCAGGCGCGCCAGGGTGATGGCGCGGACATCGCGCTTGGTCAACTGGCCATCGTGCCGGTATGCGGCGTCTGGCAGCCCGGCCAGCCGGTGCAGGCGGGGCGCATCGGGCGTAGCCAGGCATTCGATGGCGACCAGGTTGAGCGCCGCGATACCGGTGTGCGGCCAGTCCTGGGCGGTGCCGGCCAGTGCACGTTCGTCCACGCCCCCCAAGTGCTCGAACACCTGCAGGCGGCTTGGGCCGAAGCCTTGCCCGCGCAGCTGCGCGGCAATTGCCGCCGGGCTGTCGCCATCGTTGCTCAGCACCAGCAGGCGCATGCCGCTGTGCAAGTGGGCATTGAGCGCTGCCAGGGGGCGGGCCACCAGCGACACCACCTGCAGGTCCTGCAGCGGCCAGCCCAGGCGGGCAGCGGCCAGGGCGCAGGAAGAGGGCATCGACAGCACGCGCATTTCTGCAGCAGGCACCTGGCGCGCCAGGCTGGCACCGACGCCGTAGAACATAGGGTCACCGCTGGCCAGCACGCACACCGGCTCGCCGCGCAGGTTCAACACCGGGGCCAACGAGAACGGGCTGGGCCAGGCCAGCTGTTCCGCGGTCACGCAACGTGGCAGCAAGGCCAGCTGGCGTGGGCTGCCGAAGACCCGCCCAGCGCCCAGCAGGGCGCGCCGGGCCTGTTTGCCCAGGCCGCTGAAGCCGTCTTCGCCGATGCCTACTACTGTCAGCCAGGGTGTCATGTATTTCGATCCGCCATTTTTGGGGCCGCTTCGCGCCCCTTCGCGGGCAAGCCCGCTCCTACAGATACAGGGCAGCCTGTGCAGCCTGCAGTGATCCTGTGGAAGCGGGCGAGCCCGCGAAGAAGGCGACGCGGTCCTGAATTTCTACTTAATCGCCGAGGATGCTCGACCACCGGCTTTTCATGCCGCCGGACAAAGCAGGCATAATACCGCGCCTTCTACACTCAAGCGCATTTTCACAGACTGCCGGATGCCCCTTTGACGCAGGCCCATGCCCCCCACGTATCGCCCCGCCCCTCGGCCTGCCCGGGGTTGTGGCGCATTGTCAGTGCCCGTGATGGCGGTATCTGCCGCATCAAGCTGCCGGGTGGCCTGCTGCTGGCCGAGCAGGCTGAAGCCGTGGCGGCGGCGGCGGAGCGTTTTGCTGGCGGCGTGATCGAGGCCACCAACCGTGGCAACCTGCAGATTCGCGGCATTGGCAGCGAGCATCGCGCTTTGGTCGAGGCACTGCTCGCAGCCGGCCTGGGACCACGCGATGCCGCGGGTGACGATGTGCGCAACGTGATGCTCAGCCCGCTGGCCGGGCATGACCCGCTCATGCTGCTGGACGCCCGGCCGCTGGCCGGGCAGATCCTCGACCTGTTGGAAGGCACCCCGCGCTTTCACCAGCTGTCGGCCAAGTTCGCTGTGCAGCTGGATGCCGGCGAGCGCCTGGCGATGCTCGAACACCCCCATGACCTGTGGCTGTCGCCCCTGCACCTGGATCAGCAGACCTGGCTGGCATTTGGCCTGGCAGGTTGCCCGGCAGAGGGCCAGGCGCTCGGTGCGGTGCCGCTGGCGCAGGGCCTGATGCTGGTGCGCGCCGTGCTGGAGCGCTTCCTCGATCTGGCATCCCCGACGCATACGCGCATGCGCCAGCTGCTTGAGGTGTACCCGCCAGCTGATTTTGTCGCTGGGCTCGGCCTGGACATCCGCCGCGATGCCGCCGTGCTCACGTGGCGGCGTGAACAGCACCGCGCCTCGTGGTTGGGCAGGTTGCCCCAGGCGCAGGGCGTTGCCCTTGGCGTTACCCCGCCGCAAGGCCGCCTGACCCCCGCGATGCTGCGTGGCGCCGCACGTATTGCCCGTGAACTGGGCGATGCCAGCATGCGCCTTAGCCCCTGGCAAAGCCTGGTGCTGACCAACCTGCAAACGCAGCACATCGATCAGGCCCTGGCCGAACTGTCTGCGCTGGGGTTGCTGTGCCACGACCGCGAACCCCTGGCGCGTATCAGCGCCTGCACCGGTGCCAGCGGCTGCGCCAAGGCCCTTGCCGAGACCAAGGCTGACGCCGTTGTCCTGGCCGCGCTGCTGGGCCCTGGCGTGCCGGCCAGCGTGCACCTGTCCGGCTGCCCCCGTTCCTGTGCTGTGGCCCATGTTGCCCCGGCCACCTTGCTGGCCCGTTCGCCGGGCCGTTACGACTTGTACCTGCGTGATGCGCGCCAGCCGGGTTTCGGTGCCCTGCGCGCCACCGACCTTACCTTGAATGAAGCAGGCGCCATGCTCGACCTGCCGACGGAGCACCTTGATGATTGACTACATCCGCGATGGTCAGGAGATCTATCGCAACTCCTTCCGGATCATCCGTGAGGAAGCCCGACTCGAGCGGATCCCCGCAGACCTTGAAAAGCTCGCCGTGCGTGTGATCCACGCGTGTGGCATGGTCGACGCCATCGATGGCCTGCAGTTCTCAGACGGTGCCGGCCGGGCCGGGCGCGAGGCGCTGCTCAACGGCGCGCCGATCCTCTGCGATGCGCACATGGTGGCCGAAGGGATCACCCGGGCGCGCTTGCCAGCTGACAACAAAGTCATCTGCACCCTGCGTGACCCCAGCGTGCCGGGCCTGGCCAAAGACGCCGGCAACACACGCTCCGCCGTAGCCCTGGAGCTGTGGCGCCCTTACCTGGAGGGCAGCGTGGTGGTCATCGGCAATGCCCCTACCGCGTTGTTCTACCTGTTGGAGATGCTCGATGCCGGTGCGCCCAAGCCGGCGCTGATCCTCGGGTTCCCGGTCGGTTTCGTCGGCGCTGCCGAGTCCAAGGCCATGCTCGCCGCCGACAGCCGTGGCGTGCCGTTCGTGATCATGCAAGGCCGCCTGGGCGGCAGCGCGATGGCCGCCGCGGCGGTCAACGCCCTGGCCACGGAGGTGGAATGATGGCCCCGCGCGGACGACTGCTTGGCCTGGGCGTGGGCCCTGGCGATCCTGAACTGATTACCCTCAAAGCCCTGCGCCTGTTGCGTGAGGCGCCGGTGGTCGGCTACTTCGTGGCCAAGGGCAAGCGTGGCAATGCCTTCGGCATTATCGAGGCGCACCTGCAGCCCGAGCAGACCCTGCTGCCGCTGGTCTACCCGGTCACCACCGAAGTGCTGCCGGCGCCGCTGTCCTATGAGCAAGTGATCAGCGACTTCTACGACGCAGCCAGCGTACAGGTGGCCGAGCACCTGGATGCCGGCCGCGACGTGGCGGTGATTTGCGAAGGCGACCCGTTCTTCTATGGCTCCTACATGTACTTGCATGACCGCCTGGCGCAGCGCTACGAGGCAGAAGTGATTCCCGGTGTCTGCTCCATGCTCGGTGGCGCTTCGGTGCTGGGGGCGCCGCTGGTGTACCGCAACCAGAGCCTGTCGGTGTTGTCCGGGGTGTTGCCCGCTGAAGAGCTCAAGCGCCGTCTGGCCGACGCCGATGCAGCGGTGATCATGAAACTTGGGCGCAACTTCCCCAAGGTGCGCGAAGTGCTGGCCGACCTGGGCCTGGATGGGCGTGCGCTGTATGTGGAACGGGCGACCATGGCCAACCAGAAGATCGTGCCGCTGGACCAGGTCGACCCGCAGTCGTCGCCGTACTTCTCGCTGATCATCGTGCCGGGGGAAAAATGGCAGGGCTGAACATGCACAGGGCACCGGCCATCGTCATTCTCGGCCCGGGCAGCCTGGCGACGGCGCAGCGTATCCAGGCCTGTTATCCGCAGGCCACGATCCATGGCCTCGAGGGGCGTGTCGAGGGTGCAGACCAGTCGTACGTGTCGTTCGGCTATACCCTGCGCGGGTTGTACCAGCAAGATACGCCGATCATTGCGTTGTGCGCCGCGGGTATCGTTATCCGTAGCCTGGCCGCTCTGCTCTGCGAGAAGGGCAGCGAGCCGCCGGTACTGGCCGTGGCCGAGGATGGTAGCGCGGTAGTGCCGTTGCTCGGAGGCCTCGGTGGGGTGAACGTGATGGCGCGGGAAATCGCTGATGCGCTGGGCGTTTCCGCGGCCATCACCACCAGTGGCGAGCTGCGCTTCGGTACTTGCCTGCTGAACCCGCCGCAGGGCTATGCATTGGCCGATATCGAGCAAGGCAAGCGCTTTGTATCCGACCTGCTGGCAGGTGAGTCCGTGCGTATCGAAGGTAGCGCACCGTGGCTGCAGCTGGCGCAGTTGCCCGCCAGCGAGACGGCGCAGCGCACCATCCATGTGGGGCATCAGGCGCGTCCAGCCAACCGCGACGAGCTGCTGATCCACCCGCGCCAGGTGGTCGTGGGCGTTGCAGGTGGCAATCTGCACAGTATTCGCGCAGCACTGCAGCAGGCCGGCATCGCCGAGCCCTCGGTAGCCTGCGTGCTGGCCGACGAGGCAACCATGGCCGACAGCGCCCTGCACGAAGCTGCGCAGGCCCTGGGGGTCCCCTTGCGCTTTGCCACCGGCCCTGGCGATGTGGCCAGCATGGTCGCTGCGGCGGTGCCCGATGCCGAGTTGATAGCGCTTGAAGAAGTCGTGGTCGCGGTGGCGCCTGCCCCGGTCGACGTAGTGCAGGTCGGCCGCCGTCGCGGTCGCCTGGCGGTCATCGGCCTTGGCCCAGGTGCGGCGGAACTGATGGTGCCGGCGGTCAAGGCCGAACTGGCGCAGGCCGAAGATGTGCTCGGTTACGAAACCTACGTGCGCATGGCTGGCCCGTTCCGCGACGACCAGGTGCTGCACTGCACCGACAACCGCGAAGAGATGCAGCGCGCCCGACATGCCTTCGAACTGGCGGCCCAAGGCCGTTCGGTGGTGGTGGTGTCGTCAGGTGACCCGGGCGTTTTCGCCATGGCCGCTGCGGTGCTCGAAGCATTGCACGAATCCAGTGACCCTGCCTGGCATCGCGTCGACCTGCAGATCTTGCCGGGGGTTTCAGCCTCGCTGGCAACCGCCGCCCAGGCAGGTGCACCGCTGGGGCATGACTTCTGCGTGATGTCGCTGTCGGACAACCTCAAGCCCTGGTCGATCATTGAAAAGCGCCTGGACCTGGCTGCCCAGGCCGACCTGGTGCTGGCCTTCTACAACCCGATCTCCAAGGCCAGGCCGCACCAGCTCGGTGTCGCCCTGGAGGTTGTGCGCCGCCACCGTGACGGGAACACGCCTGTAGTCCTTGGCCGTGACATCGGTAGGCCGGGGCAGACACTGAAGGTAGTCACCCTGGCCGAACTGCTGCCAGAAATGGTCGACATGCGCACCATGGTGTTGGTTGGGTCTTCCACTACCTGCACTTTCGACCGCGCAGCGGGTGGGGTTTGGGTCTATACCCCGCGCTGGTATGGCGCAAAGCCGTAAGCGGCGGCAGCGCGGGCAGATGAGGAACTGCTTCGTGGCAGATTGAGGTAAAGGTCACAGGTAGGTTTGCGGCTGGAGCTATTTGGCTCCAACCGTACCCTTCCTGGAGAGCTTTCCCATGACGACCGATAAAGAGAAGCTGCAGCTTCAGGTTCTGCCGGACAAGAATCTGTTCGTGTTCCCCGACCTGATGGGTGAGCAAAACCGCGATGCTGCAAAGGCTTGTCATGCCCTGGCCACGCAAGGTGCCAACAAGCAGCATGACCCTATCCGTGAAACGCAACTCTGGTTCAAACACTACATCTACCTGATGTCGAAGATGGGCTGGGCGCCGACCAATGTCGATGTACAGCAGGTCACTGAACGCAATATGCGCCTTGAGATCAGCAACTTGCTGGGCAAGGGCCTGCAGGCGGCATATGGCGTTTTCACTGGCGATGTGGCAACCGCCCTGGACAATCTCGGCAAAACGGTTGTTTCAGCCTTGGCCGCCAGCACCAAAAACGTCGAGTTGCTCGACCGCAAGTCGGTCGAAGATGACCGAACCGGGCTGAGCCTTGCCAAGTGCGAGCAAACGGACGGCGGCCAAGTGGCGATGCTGGTCAGTGCGATCCAGACCGACGCCAAGCCTGACAAGGCTGCCAACTATCTGCTGGTCAAGTGGGAAAGCAACGGTACTTCCAACTTTGCTTGTGGTGCGGTGTTGAATTTCGATAAGCGCCAATACGACAAAGTTCGCGCCATTGTAGAAACCAAACTTGACGACAATGCCCTGCAGGTCCTGCTGGCACTGGAACTCTGACGATGAAGTTGGCCTGTCGACACGGCGTCGACGGGCCTGGAGGGCATACTGATGCACGCCAATTACACGTTGTGGTTGAACGGCAATAGCCTGGTATTGATCGACAACAATGTCAGTGCTTCACGCGCAGAAGCACTGTTGGATGTTCAGCTGGCAGCCTACCTGACCGCTAGCAAGGGGCACGCCCTTCAGGACGCTGGGTGGCACAAGGAATATCTGCGAATTCAGGGTAACTTCGGCTGCACTGTCGCGACCTTGCATTCCGGCGCTGTGCCTGCTGCACCCGCAGTGGCCTGTGAACCGTGGAGCATGTTGCGGGCCAAGCTCTTGGCAGGTGTGCCCAGCGCCCTGCAGGGGTCGGTAGCCACATGCCTCGACGCCTATTCCGCCCAACCCGACGGTGCCATAGAACAGTTGTTATGGGCCGAATGTGTTCGGCCCCCGGACGATAAAGGCATGAGCCATGTACGTATGGAGTTGCGCCTGATACTGGCCAATTCAGACGTCCTCAGTACCGAGTTGGGCTTTAGCACAGCAGAGAACCTGGCGACGGATTGGCTGTGGCAGCCGCTGAAACTTGCAAGTGCCCATGCCACTCAGCAGTTCGATGCCAGTTATTTCACCCATGAAAAGGTGATCAGTTCGATAAGTGCAGGCTTGCATGACGCTATCAAGGTCAAGCAATTGCAGTACCGCAGCCAGGTAAAACTTGCGACATCATCAGGAGTCGACAATGAGTGAATTCAATCTAAATGCCGCCAGTGGCAAACTCGTCCACAGCAGCCTGCTGTCATTCTTGCCAGGTGTTAGCCGCGAAGCCCGTGACGATATCCTGTTGGCCAATGCGTTTGCCCAGCAAGTTGCCTGGGGGGACTATAACGAAGGCCTGGAGCCGGACTGGTTCAGGAACTACTGGCGTAACCTCGCGTTTCTGGGCTTTGATGGCAAGCTCGCGCCTACTGCGACTCGACCGGGGCCGGACAGGTCCAGCCTTGCCGAGCAGGCGCTTGCCCAGGTTCGTCAGAAAGGCTCCGCCGGTCATTATCAATCTGCCCAGTCGTCGCTTCAGGCACTGCGTAATCACAGCCAGACCTTGACCGCGTTTGAATCCCGGGCAGTCTCGAAAGCTGTTGGACGTTTTCAGTTGCTGCCTTGCTCTCAGCAGTCGAGCGGCTTCATCGACATGGTATTGGTCCACATGGAAATGTCGGTGAAAAAGACCGCCAAGGACTTCCTGTTCATGCAGTTGAGCAGTGAAGTAAAAATCCTGGACATGCGTGTCGAAGTGATCCACTTCAACTTGCAGGGGTTCCGCGAAGACTACCGCAAGCGGGCCCAGGCCAGTGTCGACAAGCAAAATGGCAAGGCGATCCTTGAGCTGCAATTGTAGGCGCCCGGCTTGGAAAGCTCAGGGCAGCAGGTAACCGCGAATCCCGGTAAAGATGATCTGTGCTGCCAGGGCACAGACGAATAGCCCCATCAGGCGGCTGACGATTTGCAAACCCTGGTCACCGAGCAGGCGCTCGATACGGTGCGATAGATACAGCACCAGGCCTACGGTAAAGCTGGCCAGGGCAATGCTGACGATGGCCAGCAGTTTTTCATCCCAGTGCGGCTGGCTTACCCCCATCACCAACAGGGCACCGATGGTACCGGGGCCAACGGTCAGCGGAATGGTCAGCGGTACGATGGTCACATCCTGCTGCACGTTGTCGGCCTGTACCGCCGGCTTGCCCTGGGCCATGCCCAGGGCTGAAATGAACAGCACGCTGCCGGCACCGATGCGAAAGGCATCGGCGGTGATGCCGAAAATTCCGAAGATCGCCCGCCCGAACAGGTACAGCATCACGCTGGCGACCAAGGCTGCGAACGCGACCTTCCAGGCCAGTTGCTTGCGCTCCTTGCTGGAGTGGCCGCGGGTCAGGCTGATGAAACACGACAGCACGAAGAACGGGCTGTAGAGCACGAGCATTTTCAGGTAGACGCTGAACAACTCATGGAGCATGAGCAGTGTTCCTTGGGTTTATGCCGGCGCGGCCTTGTGTTGCGAGGCCGCTCCTGCAAGAGCATTGGATATCGGTCAGGACGTATGTGCCGGGTCCACCTTGGCTTCCCGGTGATTGGCCCAGTATTGAATCAGCTCGCGCAACTGCGACAACTCCACCGGCTTGGCCATGTGTCCGTCCATGCCTGCCAGCCGCGCGCGCTCCTTGTGTTCGGCCAGTATGTGCGCTGTCAGTGCCACCACCGGCGTGCGCTGGCGCTGGTTGTCAGCTTCCCAGGCCCGCAACTGCTGGGTGGCCGAGAAACCGTCCAGTATCGGCATCTCGCAGTCCATCAACACCAGGTCATAATGCTGCGCTTTCATCGCCTGCAAGGCCTCTTCGCCATTGCAGGCGGTATCGGGCTTGAGGTTGAGCTTGCCGAGCATGCTGCGGATCACCTTGGTCGAGATGCTGTTGTCTTCGGCGACCAGCACGCGGAAGTCGCCTGGCAGGTCCAGCGCCTGCGGGATGCCAGGCAGGCTGGCAGGCATCGCCTGTTCGCGGCCGCGCTGGGCCAGCTCCTCGGCCAGGGTGGTCTTCAACGTATAACCGGCCACCGGCTTGGCCAGTATTCGCTTGACCCCGGCGTTGCGCGCGATGACTTTGCTCGGCGCATTGCTGATGCCGGTGAGCATCACCACCAGAATGTCGTGGTTCAGGCTCGGGTCTTCCTTGATCTTGGCGGCCAGCTGCATGCCGGTCATGCCGGGCATGTTCTGGTCCAGCAGCACCGCATCGAAGTAGTCGCGCAGGTGCGCCTTGGTGCGCAAAAGGGCCAGAGCCTCCTTGCCCGACGGCACTGCGCTGACGTTCATGCCCCAGGCGCTGCACTGCTGTACAAGCACCTTGCGGCACGTGTCGTTGTCGTCCACTACCAGCACGCGGGCATCGCGCAGCGGGCTGTCGAGGTCCGCCGGTGGCTGTTCCAGGCGTGAAGGGTCCAGCGGCAAGGTCAGCCACAGGGTGTTGCCCATGCCGGTGTTGCTCTTGATGCCGAACTCGCCCTGCATCAGACCGATCAACTGTTTGGCGATGACCAGCCCCAGGTGGCCGCCCAGCTTGTTGCTGGAAAGGAAGTGGTGGCTGTGCAACTCGGCCTGCAGCAAGGCTTCACGGTCGGCAGCGGGCAACGGCTCGCCGCTGTCCTGCACGGCGATACGCAGGCGTGGCACCTCGCCGCGTTGATCCAGCGCCACCACCAGCAGGATCTCGCCCTGGTCGGTGTTTTTCAGGGCGTTTTCCAGCAGGCTCGACAAGGCCTGGCGCAGGCGCGTCGGGTCTCCGCTGATAACCCGCGGTACTTGTGGCTGGGTGAAGCTGATCAGCTCGATGTTCTGTTGCTCGGCCTTGGCGCGGAAGATGTTCAGGCAATCCTCGATCAGCGCGTTAAGGTCGAACTGCACATCATCCAGCTCGATTTGCCGGGATTCCAGCTTGGAAATGTCCAGAATTTCGTTGATCAGCGTCAGCAGCTCGTTGCCCGCGCTGTGGATGGTCTGCACATAGTCACGTTGCTTCACCGACAGCGGTGTGCCCAGCAGCAGTTCAGTCATGCCGAGCACGCCGTTCATCGGGGTGCGGATTTCGTGGCTGATCTTGGCCAGGAACTCGGCTTTGGCGTTGATTTCTGCATCGCTGGCGGCCAGTGCACGGCTGGCGCTGAAACGCTCCTCGCTTATGCGCCGCAGCCGTTCACTGACTGCCAGGTTGAGCAGCAGGCCACTGACCACGGTCAGGCCCAGCAGGATGCACAGCAGCCAGGGTGTCGAGGTGCGTGTCAGGCCCAGCAGGGCTGGCAGCAGGACCAGGCCTCCGAGGTTGAACACCACCATGGCCAGGCTGAACAGGCGTCCGGGTGCATAGCCCTTGTACCAGTGGTAGCTGCTGACCAGCAGCATGCTCACGCTGCCCAGCGCCATCAGGGCGTAGGTCATCAGGTTCAGTGGCAGGGTATCGACGAACAGCAGCACCAGGCCACTGAGCCCGACAATCAGCATCTCACCCTGCAGCAGGCGGTTAAGCCGTGGCGAATTGCACGGCGAAAAGAAATGTTGGGTGAAGTACAACCCGGACAGGCCGGCCAGGACCAGCGTCAGATAGGCGGCAGGCGTTTGCGCACTGTGCCACACATGCCACCAAGGGCCGCTGAGGTTCAGCAGGATCAGGCCGCTGAGCAGCATCAGGCCGTGGTACAGCGCCAGGATCAGGGTGGTGCTGGAGCGGGTGTAGAGGAAGCGGATCAGGTTGTGCATGATCAGCATGATCAGGCCGCCGAACAGCATGCCGAACCACAGCGGCTGGCGTTGATCCGAGGCTGCCTCGGCCGCAGGTTCAAGGCTGATGGCCGGACGCAGCTGGTGCTCTGAGGCCAGGCGCAAGTAGATGTCCAGCGGTTGCCTGCTGTTGGGCAGGGGCAATACATGGTCGCTGCCACGCAGGGTCGGGCTGGCATTGCCGGCCTGGCGCCCGTGGTGCAGCTGACGTAGAAGTTGTTCGCCTTCGAGGGCGTAGAGGTCCAGGCCAGAAAGGTCCGGGGCAAATACCCGCAGCAGCTGCTCCTGGTCACCTGGTGCCAGACGATAGTGCAGCCACAAGGCCTGTCCAGCCGGGGCAGCATCAAGGTCGGCGAGAGGCAGTGGGCTGAACTGGTTGCGATAGCGCTCGGAGCGCACATCGCTCAGTTGCAGGTTGGCCTGTTCGTCGAGCAGAACGGTCCAGCCTCCGTCATGTTCGGCCGCAGCCGGAAACATGCAGAGCAGGGTCAGCAAGCTGACGATCAGAGCTGAGGCAATCCGAAGCCGACGCACTACGAAATCCCTTCTTGGCCGATGTGCCGGGTACTCACTATGCGCGGCGCGCGAAGTCGAAGGCAAGGCCCATTCCGGGCCCTGTCGACGAGCCGGATGCCGCAGGCTGAAACCGCTACGGCATACCGGTAGTACTTACTGCTGGTGCTCACCGCGCTCGCGGGCGATGGCCCGATAGCCGATGTCGGAACGGTAGAAGCTGCCGTTCCAGCTGACTTCCTTGGCCAGGCGATAAGCCTGCTGCTGCGCGTCGGCAACGGTGCTGCCCATGGCGGTGGCACACAGCACGCGCCCGCCGTTGGTGGTTACCTTGCCATCCTTGAGCGCAGTACCGGCATGGAATACCTTGCCTTCGATCTTGGCGGCAGCGTCCAGGCCGTTGATCACGTCGCCCTTGGCGTAGTCGCCCGGGTAACCGCCCGCTGCCAGGACCACGCCCAGGCTCGGGCGCGGGTCCCACTGTGCTTCGACCTTGTCCAGTGCCTTGGCGAACGCAGCTTCCACCAGCAGTACCAGGCTCGACTCCAGGCGCAGCATGACCGGCTGGGTTTCCGGGTCGCCGAAGCGGCAGTTGAACTCGATGACCTTGGGGTTGCCCGCCTTGTCGATCATCAGGCCGGCGTAGAGGAAGCCGGTGTAGACGTTGCCTTCCTCGGCCATGCCGCGCACGGTTGGCCAGATCACCTGGTCCATCACGCGCTGGTGCACGTCGGCGGTAACCACCGGGGCAGGGGAGTAGGCGCCCATGCCGCCGGTGTTCGGGCCGGTATCCTGGTCGCCGACGCGCTTGTGGTCCTGGCTGGTGGCCATGGGCAGCACATTGTGGCCGTCGACCATGACGATGAAGCTGGCTTCTTCGCCGTCGAGAAACTCTTCGATCACGACACGCGAACCTGCTTCACCGAAGGCGTTGCCAGCCAGCATGTCACGCACGGCGGCTTCGGCTTCTTCCAGCGTCATGGCGACGATCACGCCCTTGCCGGCCGCCAGGCCATCGGCCTTGATCACGATTGGCGCGCCTTTTTCCTGCAGATAGGCCAGCGCTGGCTCGATCTCGGTGAAATTCTGGTAGTCGGCGGTCGGGATCTTGTGACGTGCCAGGAAATCCTTGGTGAAGGCCTTGGAGCCTTCCAGCTGGGCCGCGCCCTTGGTTGGGCCGAAGCAGTCCAGGCCGCGGCTGCGGAACAGGTCGACCACGCCGATAACCAGCGGTGCTTCCGGGCCGACGATGGTCAGGTCGACGTTTTTCTCGGCGAAGTCGGCCAGTTGCTCCAGGGCACACACGTCGATGGCGACGTTCTCGCACTTGGCTTCAATGGCGGTACCGGCGTTGCCCGGGGCAACGAAGACTTTCTCGACGCGTGGGTCCTGGGCGACTTTCCAGGCCAGGGCGTGCTCACGGCCGCCGCTGCCGATGATCAAAACTTTCATGTCAAAACCTCGATTCAAGTGATCCCGTGGCTTGCGCCGAACACTGTGGGAGCGGGCTTGCCCGCGAATGCGGCGGTGAATCCACCATCGTATTCGCGGGCAAGCCCGCTCCCACAGGATCTCGACTCGCCTCGGGATCCGCGTAATTAGTGGCGGAAGTGGCGCATGCCAGTGAAGACCATCGCGATGCCGGCCTCGTCGGCAGCAGCGATGACTTCAGCATCACGCATCGAACCACCCGGCTGGATCACGGCGCTGATACCCACTTTAGCTGCATTGTCGATACCGTCACGGAACGGGAAGAATGCATCCGACGCCATGACCGCGCCCTGCACCTGCAGGCCAGCGTGCTCGGCCTTGATTGCAGCGATGCGGGCGGAGTTGACGCGGCTCATCTGGCCGGCGCCGACGCCGATGGTCTGGCGCTGCTTGGCGTAGACAATGGCGTTGGACTTGACGAACTTGGCCACTTTCCAGGCGAATACCAGGTCGTGGATCTCTTGCTCGGTCGGGGCACGCTTGGTGACGATCTTCAGGTCATCGGCGGTGATCATGCCGATATCGCGGCTTTGCACCAGCAGGCCACCGTTGACGCGCTTGAAGTCCCAACCGGCAGCGCGCTCGGCTGGCCACTCGCCGCACTCCAGCAGACGTACGTTCTGTTTGGCAGCCACCACGTCGCGGGCGGCCTGGGAGATTTTCGGGGCGATGATCACTTCGACGAACTGGCGGTCGACAATGGCCTTGGCGGTTTCGCCGTCCAGTTCACGGTTGAATGCGATGATGCCGCCGAACGCCGATTCGGTGTCGGTCGCGTAAGCCAGGTCGTAGGCTTTGCGGATGCCGCCTTCGTCTTCCGGTACTACCGCCACGCCGCACGGGTTGGCGTGCTTGACGATGACGCAGGCCGGCTTGACGAAGCTCTTTACGCATTCCAGCGCGGCGTCAGTGTCGGCCACGTTGTTGAATGACAGTTCCTTGCCTTGCAGCTGGACAGCGGTGGAAATGCTGGCTTCGCCTTTCTTGGCTTCGACATAGAACGCCGCGCTCTGGTGCGGGTTCTCGCCATAACGCATTTCCTGTGCCTTGACGAACTGGCTGTTGAAGGTGCGCGGGAATTCGCTGCGCGCCTCGGTGCTCAGGGTGTCCTTGGCCTGGTCGATGGTGCCCATGTAGTTGGCGATCATGCCGTCGTAGGCGGCAGTGTGCTCGAACGCCTTGAGCATCAGATCGAAGCGCTGGGCATAGGTCAGGCCACCGGCCTTGAGGCCTTCGACGATGCCGGCGTAGTCGCTGGCGTTGACCACGATGGCCACGTCCTTGTGGTTCTTGGCTGCCGAACGGACCATGGTCGGGCCGCCGATGTCGATGTTCTCGATGGCGGTCGGCAGGTCACAGCCAGGCTTGGAAATGGTGGCTTCGAACGGGTACAGGTTGACCGCAACCAGGTCGATCGGCTTGATGCCGTGCTCGTTCATGATGGCGTCGTCGGTGCCACGACGGCCGAGGATACCGCCGTGGATCTTCGGGTGCAGGGTTTTGACCCGGCCATCCATCATTTCGGCGAAGCCGGTGTAGTCGGCCACTTCCACCGCGTTTACGCCGTTGTCCTTGAGCAGCTTGTAGGTGCCGCCGGTGGACAGGATCTCGACACCGAGCTGCTGCAGCTCACGGGCGAATTCGAGGATACCGGTCTTGTCGGAGACGCTGATCAGGGCGCGGCGGACTGGCAGGCGGGTAGTCTGGTCGGTCATTTCGGGTTCCAATAACGCGGTGGAGTCAGCAAAAAAGGCGCCTCTGTTCAGGGAGTCGCCTTTTCTGGATGGGATTCTGGCTTACAACAAGTCGTACTGCTTGAGCTTCTTGCGCAGGGTGCCTCGGTTCAGCCCGAGCATCTCGCTGGCCTTGGTCTGGTTGCCCTTCACGTAGTTCATCACGCTTTCGAGCAGGGGCGCCTCGACTTCGGAGAGCACCAGGTTGTACACGTCCGTCACGGTCGCGCCTTCCAGGTGGGCGAAGTAGTTGTGCAGCGCCTTCTCGACGCTGTCGCGAAGGGTCTGGCCCTCTTCGCTCGGCGTGTTGAGGTGCTGTTTCAGGTTGGCGTTGTCGCTCACGGGCGTTGTTCCACTCACAAAATTCTCGGTCATCATCATCATGCGGCCACCCCTTGTCCGTCCTCTGTCTCAAGGCTCTGTCGACGTTCGCTGAAAAACGCGCGAACGTTGGCGCACTGCGCTTGTGTGTCTTCCAAAGCGTTGAACCGGGAGCGAAACTCCTTGCCGCCGGGTCGTGTTGCCAGGTACCAGCCAACGTGCTTGCGGGCGATACGTACGCCCATCACATCGCCATAGAAGGCATGCAGCGCGGCCAGATGCTCCAGCAGGATGCGTTCCACTTCGTCCAGTTGCGGCGCTGGCAGATGTTCGCCAGTGCGCAGGTAATGCTCGATCTCGCGAAAGATCCATGGCCGCCCTTGGGCAGCCCGGCCAATCAACAGGCCATCGACCCCGGTGGTTTCCAGCACCGCCCGGGCCTTTTCTGGCGAGGTGATATCGCCGTTGGCAAAAACCGGGATTGACACCGCCTGCTTGATGGCCGCGATGGTGTCGTATTCGGCTTCGCCGGTGTACAGGTCGGCACGTGTGCGGCCATGCACCGCCAGCGCCTGGATGCCAGCCTGTTCGGCGATCTTCGCCACGTTCAGGCCGTTCTTGTTCGCCCGGTCCCAGCCGGTGCGGATTTTCAGGGTCACCGGTACGTCCACAGCGCTGACCACGGCGTGGAGGATCTCGCTGACCAAGGCTTCATCTCTCAATAAAGCAGAGCCTGCGGCTTTGTTGCAGACTTTTTTTGCCGGACAGCCCATGTTGATGTCGATGATCTGGGCACCCGCTTCGACATTGGCCTTTGCCGCCGCTGCCATCATCTGCGCATCACCGCCGGCGATCTGCACCGAGCGTGGCTCGGGATCACCTTCATGGATGCGGCGCAGGCTCGACTTGCGGCTGTTCCACAGGCTCATGTCGCTGCTTACCATTTCCGACACCACCATGCCGGCGCCCAGGCGCTGGCAAAGTGTACGGAAAGGCTGGTCCGTGACCCCGGCCATGGGCGCGAGGATCAGGTTGTTACGTAGTGTGTATTGGCCGATGCGTACCGCCGACATAGGTGATCCCTGTTGTGGGGCCGAATCTTGGAGTTCGAAAAAGGGTTGGCATGATACCCGCTCTCGATGACTGGATAAAGATGGATTTGGATAAAATCTGAACAGTTGTCGGCTTATGCCTTTGTGCTTCAAGCAGCAAGCGACAGGACAAAAAGCGGTCGCGGTTGGGGCTTCTTGTCTTGTCGCTTGCTGCTGGCCGCTTGTCGCCTACTCCGGCGAACGGAAGCTCAGGCTGTAATTCACGGCCTTCGGCCCAGGGTCGAGGATGTCCAGGGCAATGTGGATTGGCGTCTGGCTGGGCATTTCGCCACGCCCTGCCAGTTCCCCCGACAGGTACTCGCTGGGCTTGAAGCGACGGCTGGCGATCAGTTGGCCATTGAGATCGGCGAAGCGCAGCTCCAGCAATGGGAATGGCTGGGCGAACGGTGCGCGGTTGTAGATGATCGCGTCGACAATGAGTGCGCCCTTGAAGTCCGGGTGGCTGCGCACCACCAGATTGCTGCTCTTGATGCGTGCAATATCGACGCGGGTAGGCACCTGGCAACCGATCATCGGGCAGATCTGCTGGAAAATCGGCCGATACTGGTCCTGGCGGGCCATTTCGTCGAAATGGAACCACACGTACTGGAACGCCAGCAGGCCGGCAGCCAGCAGGGTCAGAAAGCCCCACAGCAGGCGCTTGCCCCAGTTGGGTGCGGGTTTTTCCCAGCCTAGCTGCAGCGGGTCATCGACCACATCGACCAGCGGCTCCTTGCGCGAGGGGCGCTCGGGCTTGCCAGCAAAGCCTGGTTCCAAGCGCTCTCCGGGCAGCGGCTCGACGGGCTCGTCGTCATGCGCCGACAGGCGCAGCGCCAGTGGCTCGTCGTCGCGGGCGCTCAGGCCCGTTTCCGGGGTTTCGTCATCGCTGATACGCAGCGGTTCGCTGAATGCGGGCTGGTCATCGCGTTCGGCCGCACGGTGCACAGGCGGCTCGCCATCGATGTCCAGGTCAAGGTTGCTGCCCAGGGTAGGCTCGGTACGCTCGCCGGGGGCAGGCTCCAGGTCCAGCTCCAAAGGTTCCGGTTCCAGTAGCACCGGGGTAGGCTCTGCCGGTTCCTGCGGCGCGTAGGGCTCATCGGTAGCCGTACCGAAAAGGTCTTCTGCGTGCTCGTCCGGGTGAAGTTCATCGCGCCGTGCCTGCAGCTTGTCATCCTGGCTGGCCGGGTGGGTCGGGGCCGGTTGGCCGCGACGCTCCAGGCGCTCCAGTTCCTTGTCGAGGTCGAGCTCGTCCAGCGCCTGGGCAGTCAGCGCCCAGTCCTGGTCAGGAGGGGTGCCGCGTACACTGATGGCAGGCTCTGGCGCCAGCTCGGCCAGCGGCTCGGCAGGCACTGCAGGTACCGGTGCCGGCACCACGGGGGCGCTGGTGGTAGCGGCGCGGTTTTGCTCCAGCAGCTGCTTGGCGGCATTGAATACCTGCAGGCAGTGACCGCAGCGCACCACGCCACGCGCCACGCCCAACTGGTGGTGGGTGACGCGAAAGCTGGTCTGGCAATGCGGGCACTGGGTGACGAAACTGTCGGTCATGCGGCGATCCGGGAGCTGTGCAGAAAAGTATTCTAGGCCCGCTTAGCGACGCCGACCACTGATGCGCACCCAGCCGTCGCGCACGACGATCGGGTCCAGTTCAAAGTCGGCGGCATAAGCGGCGGCCACGTCTTCACCTTGCTCGGCGAGGATGCCCGACAGCGCCAGCAGGCCACCTGGGCGAACCAGGCCGGACAACTGTGGCGCCAGCGACACCAGCGGGCCGGCGAGGATGTTGGCAACCAGCACGTCGGCCTGCATCGCCGGCATGTGTTCGGGCAGGTACAGCGCCAGTTTCTCGTCGGCAATGCCGTTGCGTTGGGCGTTGTCGCGCGAAGCCTCGATGGCCTGCACGTCGATGTCGGTACCTACCGCTTCGCGGGCGCCCAGCAGCAGCGCAGCGATGGCCAGGATGCCCGAACCGCAGCCAAAGTCCAGCACCTGGGTGCCTTCAAGCTGCTGGCCGTCGAGCCATTCCAGGCACAGGGCCGTGGTGGGGTGGGTGCCGGTGCCAAAGGCCAGGCCCGGGTCGAGCAGCAGGTTCACGGCGTCCTTTTCCGGGGCATCGTGCCAGCTGGGCACGATCCACAGGCGGCCGCCGAAGCGCATCGGCTGGAAGTTGTCCATCCAGCTGCGCTCCCAGTCCTGATCCTCGATCACCTCGGCCTGGTGCTCGGGCAGCTCGGCGCCGGTCAGCAGGCGCAAGTGGGCGAACACCTGTTCAGGGTCGGCATCGGCCTCGAACAGCGCCAGCAGGTGAGTGTGCGACCACAGCGGGGTGGTGTTGAGGTCTGGTTCGAAGATCGGTTGATCTTCGGCATCCATGAACGTGACCGAGACGGCGCCTACTTCAAGCAGCGCATCTTCATAGGTTTCGGCTTGTTCCGGGCTGATGGCCAGGCGTACTTGCAGCCAGGGCATGGCGGGCACCTTTGATAAATCGACAGGGGCAGCCCTAGGCTGCGCGAAGGCTGGCAGTTTACGCGAGTGCGGGGGATTTGTGGATCGGGGGCTGCACTGCAGCCCCCCGGGCATGTATCAGACAAAACAGAGCGACAGCGACTCGGCTATATAAGCAGGCTTCTCTTCACCCTCGATCTCCAGCGTGGCAATCGCCTTGAGTAGCCACTGCCCCGGTTTTTTCTCGGTCACCTCGCCCAGCTTTACCTTCAGCCGAACCCGGCTGTCGACCTTGACCGGCTGAATGAAGCGCACGCTGTCCAGCCCGTAGTTCACCACCATCTTCAGCCCTTGCGGCAGGACGAGGATGTCCTCGATCAGCTTGGGGATCAGCGACAAGGTCAGGAAACCATGGGCGATCGTGCCGCCAAACGGGGTTTTTGCTGCCTTCTCAGGGTCGACATGGATGAACTGGAAGTCGCCGGTCGCCTCGGCGAACAGGTTGATGCGCTGCTGGTCGATCTTCACCCACTCCGAGTGGCCCAGCTCCTTGCCAACGTACTGCGAAAGCTCTGTAACCGGTACATGGGGCATCGCGGACTCTCCGGGTTGTCAGTTGGTACGAAAGTACAAGATCAGCACGGCGAACCGTTTCAGTCAAGTTGCCCGCTTTTCGGCGAATATCGGTCTATAGCTGAGCGTGCTTATAATGGCGGCCATGCCCGAGGGAGATGCTTATGCTGTTGCGTGGTTTGACCTGGCTGGTACTGTTCCAGCTGCTGGGGACGGCGATCAATCACCTGTTTGTGCCGTTTTTGCCCGGGCCGATCATCGGCCTGTTGTTGCTGCTGCTCTTTCTCATGGCTCGCGGTGAGGTCGGCAAGCCGCTGAACGAGGCCGCCAGCAGCTTGCTGCGCTATCTCCCGCTGCTGCTGGTACCGCCGGCAGTCGGGGTGATGGTATATGCCAAGGACATTGCCGCCGACTTCTGGGCGATTGTCGGGGCCTTGCTGATCTCCTGTCTGATGACCCTTGTGTTCGTCGGTGTGCTGATGCAAAAGCTCATCCAGCGCCAGGGCAAGCGTGAGGAGCAGCCATGATGCTCGACTGGCAGGGCGCACTCGATGCGGTCATTCACCACCCATTGTTCGGTATTGGCATCACGCTGGGGGCCTATCAGGTCGTGCTGGCAGCCTACGAGAAAACCCGCTGGATCTTCCTGCAACCTGTACTGGTGTCGATGCTGCTGGTGATCGGTGTGTTGCTGCTGTGCGGTATCGATTACAGCGAATACCGCAAAAGCACCGAAATCATGAACATCCTGCTGGGGCCCGCTACGGTGGCCCTGGCTGTGCCGCTCTACCTCAACCTGCGGCGTATCCGCCAGCTGTTCTGGCCGACATTTACTACGCTGGTAGTCGGAGGCCTGTTTGCCACGCTCTGCTGCCTGGTGCTGGGTTGGTGGTTCGGTGCCGAGCACATGATCCTGATGACCATGGCGCCGAAGTCCGTCACCTCGCCGATCGCCATGCTGGTGGCTGAGCAGATTGGCGGCGTGGCGGCCCTGGCGGCAGTGTTCGTGTTGATTACCGGGGTGATCGGGGCGATCTTCGGCCCGGCGTTGCTGAGCCGCTTCGGCGTGCACAGCCCTGAGGCGCGCGGCATGTCGCTGGGCGTGACCGCACACGCAGTGGGCACTTCGGTGGCCCTGCAGGAAAGTGACGAATGCGGCGCCTTTGCCGCGCTGGCGATGAGCCTGATGGGGGTGGCTACAGCGGTGTTCCTGCCGCTGGCAGTCAGCCTGGTGGCTTGAGGAATTGTGATGACGCTACCGCTGTTTCCGCTCAATACCGTGCTGTTTCCTGGCTGCTTCCTCGATTTGCAGATTTTCGAGGCACGCTACCTGGACATGATCGGGCGCTGCATGAAGCAGGGCGAAGGGTTTGGTGTGGTGTGCATCCTTGAGGGCGAACAAGTTGGCAAGGCGCCGCCGGTGGTCGCCTCGATCGGCTGTGAAGCGGTGATCCGCGACTTCGTGCAGCAGGATAATGGCTTGCTGGGTATTCGCGTCGAGGGCGTGCGGCGCTTCAATCTGGAAAGCTCCGAGGTGCAGAAGGACCAGTTGCTGGTGGGCCAGGTGCAATGGCTGCCGGAGCAGGCAGACAGCCCGTTGCTGGAGGCCGATGACGACCTGCTGGCGCTGTTGGTGGCCCTGGGTGAGCACCCCATGGTCGAAGCGCTGGGCATGCCGCGCCCGGTGGACGGGCGTCAGGCGCTGGCCAATCAGCTGGCGTACTTGTTGCCGTTCATGGAAGAAGACAAGCTGGACCTGCTGACCCTCGATTCGCCGCAGCAGCGGCTGGGGGAAATCCAGAAGCTGCTGGAGCGGATTCAGGGTGAGTTGTTCGCCTGATGGATCTGCATTGCCTGTGTCGGCCTATTCGCGGGTAAACCCGCTCCTACGACAAGCGCGATACCCAGTGTAGGAGCGGGTTTACCCGCGAATAGGCCGGCACAGGCAACATCAATATTGATACCTGACCAACGCTTGCGGCAGCGCATGCATGGCGAAGAACGTCAGCAGCGCCACACATGCCGGCAACACCAGCCACCACACCCGCAGCGGCAGGGCTGGCAGGGTCTGCTGGCGTTGCACCAATGTCAGGCTGAGTGCGCATACGCAACAGGCCAGCAGGGCCCCAGCCAGGATATCGGTTGGCCAGTGCGCCCCCAGGTACACCCGCGACAGGGCAATCGCCAGCGCCGGAATGCACCCCAGCATCACCCAGGTCAGGCGCATGCGTGGTGGCTGCCCACGCCCCGCCAGTACGGCCATGACCAGGAAGAACGCGAACGATGCCGAGCTGTGCCCGCTGGGCATGCTGTAGCTGGTCAGTGGGTCGGTCAGTACTTCCGGCCTGGCCCGGGCAAATAGCCATTTCAGTGTGCCGTTGGCGATCGCCGTACCCATCAACGCGCCAGCGGCGAAAAATGCGTGTCGCCACTGACGGGCAAGCAGCAGCAGGCCGGTCAGCAGGCCGCCGAGGAACAACTGGGTGCGGAAATCGCCTAGCCGTGTCACCAGCACCACGGTGCTGTCGATGGCCTGGCTGCGATGCTCCTGGACCAGTGTCATCACGCCTTGGTCGAACTCATGGAGGTAGGGCCAGCCGAGGAATACACCGGCCAGGGTGATGAAGCTGAGCGCGGCAACCAGCCGGGTGCCGTGGCGTTGGTCTCGCA
Organism: Pseudomonas sp. JY-Q; assembly: GCF_001655295.1. Lineage (NCBI taxonomy): Bacteria > Pseudomonadati > Pseudomonadota > Gammaproteobacteria > Pseudomonadales > Pseudomonadaceae > Pseudomonas > Pseudomonas sp. JY-Q. The sequence goes on from NZ_CP011525.1 coordinate 691,207, forward strand.
GGCTGGTATTCAGGCTCAGGCCGATCAGCACCGCGAGGGCGCCGGCGATGATCCCGGCGTCCAGCCAGAAGCCTTCCGGCAGGGGCAGGCGCATGGCGGCGCCGGTGGCCCAGCCGGGTAGCAGGTAGGCGACCGACCAGCCGGCACCCGCCAGCAGGCTGACGGCGATGAAGCGCGGCAGGGGCATGTCGAACATGCCGGCGACCATTGGCAGCATCGGCCGCAGCGGGCCGATGAAGCGGCCTACCAGCAGGCTGGCGATGCCATAACGCTGGAAGTAGCTTTCGGCGCTGCCGATCCATTCCGGATGGTGGCGTAGCAGCGGCAGGCGGCGGATGTTCTGGTGGAAGTACTTGCCCACTGTGTAAGACAAGGCGTCGCCCAGCAGGCCGCCGAGAAAGCCGAGGAGCAGCGTTTCGCCCAGGCTGAACGTGCCGCTGCCGGCCAGTACCGCCACGGCGAACAGCAGTACGGTGCCCGGCACGATAATGCCGGCGATGGCCAGGCATTCGATGCAGGCCACCAGGAAAATCGCCAGGCCAAGCCACTGTGGGTTGGCGCTGAGCCAGCCGGTCAGGCTGTCGAGCCATTGGCCCATGTTCAGCTTCCTTGTTCGAGAATGAAGAAATCACGGCCTTCGACTTGGCCGCGACGTAACGGGTTCCGTGTGCAGAAACGGGCGTACCCGGCATCGACGAAGCGGTACGGCAGGTGCTCGTCGCGCCCGTGCGGGATGCCCAGGCGAGCGGCCTGGATCACTCGGGGCACGGCGTTGCCGCAGTCCTCGACGTACAGGCGTTCGGCGTCGAAACGCTGGGCGTCCCAATGCGGCACTTTCAGGCCCAGGGCCCGGCATAGCAGGGTCTGGCCGGCGCACAGGCGCTCTTGCGGGCGGATATTGCCGCTTGCATCGGGGTTGTTCAGTTGCATCTGCGCCAGGCTGTCGGGTCCCGAGAGGGCGTCCTGCCAAGGATAGGCAGACTTGATCAGCACCGCGTTGCCCGGCCCGTGGGCGCTGAAGTTCAGCGAGTCGCCGCCGCGGGCGTAGTACATGTAGATATGCCCCCCATCCAGGAACAGCGCCTTGCGTTTTTCGGTGTAGCCGAGCGAAGCGTGGCTACCTTTGTCGGAAAGGTAGTAGGCCTCGGTCTCGATGATCCGCGCGGCCAGCCACAGGTCGCCGTGGCGGTGACGGATGACCTTGCCCAGCAGGGCCTTGGCCAGGGTCTGGGCGTCGCGGTCGAAAAAGCTGTCGGGCAGGGCTGGCATGCGGGGCAGTTCGTGGCTGGAGAGGCGGGGATGATAGCAATGAATGGCTTAATCGAGGCTGAATTGGAGGGTGATGTTGGCAGTGCCGGCCCTTTCGCGGGCATGCCCGCTCCCACTGGTGGTGCATAGGTCCAGGCCTTGTGAAATCCCTGTGGGAGCGGGCGTGCCCGCGAAAGGGCCGCAACAGGCGATGGAAATCTCGATAACCCCGGTTACATCTTTCCTACACATTGCCCCATCCATTTTCGACCATCCGCCACCCGCCGCTGGGCGTACACCTGCGCGGCAGTTATAATCAGCCGATTTCCCCTTCGCCAAGACACCGAACCCATGACTGAGTCCGTTCTTGACTATATGACCCGCCTGGGTCGCGCTGCCCGTGAGGCTTCCCGGGTGATTGGCCGTGCCAGCACCGCGCAGAAGAACCGCGCCCTGCAAGCCGCCGCCGACGCGCTGGACGCTGCCCGTGCCGAGCTCACCGCTGCCAACGAGCTGGACCTGGCCGCCGGCCGCGCCAGTGGCCTGGAGCCCGCACTGCTCGACCGTCTGGCGCTGACCCCGGCGCGTATCGACGGCATGATCACCGGCTTGCGCCAGGTGGCCAGCCTGCCGGACCCGGTCGGTGCCATTCGCGACATGAGCTACCGCCCATCGGGCATTCAGGTAGGCAAGATGCGTACCCCGCTGGGGGTGATCGGGATCATCTATGAATCGCGCCCGAACGTGACCATTGATGCCGCCAGCCTGTGCCTCAAGTCGGGCAATGCAACCATCCTGCGTGGCGGTTCCGAAGCCATCCACTCCAATCGCGCCATTGCCACCTGCATTCAGCGTGGCCTGGCCGAAGCCGGCCTGCCGGCGGCGGTGGTGCAGGTGGTCGAAACCACCGACCGCGAAGCGGTGGGCGCGCTGATCAGCATGCCGGAATTCGTCGATGTCATCGTACCGCGCGGAGGCCGTGGCCTGATCGAGCGCATCAGCCGCGATGCCCGCGTGCCGGTGATCAAGCACCTGGACGGCATCTGCCACATCTATGTCAGCCAGCATGCCGACCTGGACAAGGCCTGGAATGTGGCTTTCAACGCCAAGACCTACCGCTACGGCATCTGCGGTGCCATGGAAACGCTGCTGGTCGACCAACAAGTGGCTGAGCGCTTCCTGCCAGAAATGGCCCGCCGCTTCGTGGAGAAGGGCGTGGAGCTGCGCGGTTGCGAGCGTACCCAGGCTATCATCAGCGCCAAACCGGCCACCGAAGCCGACTGGCACACGGAATACCTCGATGCGATCCTGTCGATTCGCGTGGTCGACGGCCTGAACCAGGCCATCGAGCACATCAACCACTATGGCTCGCACCACACCGACTCGATCATCAGCGAACACCAGGGTGAAGCCCGTCAGTTCATGGCTGAGGTCGATTCGGCGTCGGTCATGCTCAACACCCCGACCTGCTTTGCCGATGGCTTCGAGTACGGCCTGGGTGCGGAAATCGGTATTTCCACCGACAAGCTGCATGCCCGCGGCCCTGTCGGCCTGGAAGGCCTGACCTGCGAGAAGTACGTGGTGATCGGCGATGGCCAGTTGCGCGGCCAGGGGTCCTGCTGAGTTGAGCAAGGCCCAGGCAGTCCGGCGTATCGGCATTCTAGGTGGTACCTTCGACCCCGTGCATATCGGCCACTTGCGCAGCGCGCTGGAAGTGGCCGAGTTCATGGGGCTGGATGAGCTACGCCTGTTGCCCAATGCCCGGCCGCCGCACCGCGACACGCCACAGGTGGCCGCGCAGGATCGCCTGGCCATGGTCCGTGAAGCGGTGCAGGGCGTCGCTTGCCTGAGCGTCGATGCCCGCGAGCTGGAACGTGACAAGCCGTCGTACACCATCGATACGCTGGAATCGATCCGCGCCGAGCTGTCCGGCCACGACCAGCTGTTCCTGGTGCTGGGTTGGGATGCCTTCTGTGGTCTGCCCGCCTGGCATCGCTGGGAAGAATTGCTGCAACACTGTCACATCCTGGTACTGCAACGTCCGGATGCCGACGTAGAACCCCCTGACGAGTTGCGCAACCTGTTGGCTGCGCGCTCGGAGAGCGATCCCACCGCCATGTCCGGCCCGGCGGGAAATATTTCGTTCGTCTGGCAGACGCCGCTTGCGGTGTCGGCTACACAGATCCGACAGCTGCTGGCCAGCGGCAAATCGGTGAGGTTCCTGGTGCCGGACGCCGTACTGGCCTATATCGAGGCGCACGAACTGTATCGTGCGCCCAACTGACGGTGCCTCTGGCGCCTCATCCAACGAGTTGAACGAGTTTTATATGACCAAGCAGAAAATTTACGGCGAAGAACTGGTCGCAGTGACCAAGGCAGCGCTGGAAGACGTCAAGGCCCAGGACATCCAGGTCATCGACGTGCGCGACAAGCACAGCCTGACCGACTACATGATCATTGCCACCGGTACCTCCAACCGCCAGATCAATGCGATGGCCGAAAAGGTCCGTGAAGCCGTCAAGGCCAAAGGCGCCCAGCCACTGGGTGAAGAAGGCAAGGGCGACAGCGACTGGGTGCTGCTGGACCTGAACGACGTCATCGTGCACATGATGACCGCCGCTGCCCGCCAGTTCTACGACCTTGAGCGCCTGTGGCAGGGTGCCGAGCAAAGCCGTGCCGCCGATGGCAAGCACCACAGCCCGGACCATGCCCACGAGTACTCCGACAAGCTCAAAGACCGCGAATAAGGAAAGCGCTGTGCGTCTGCGCCTGATTGCGGTCGGCTCGCGCATGCCGAAGTGGGTCGAGGAAGGCTGGCATGAATATGCCAAGCGCCTGCCCGCCGAGCTGTCGCTGGAGCTGGTGGAAATCCCGCTGAATACCCGTGGCAAGAATGCCGACGTCGCCCGCCTGATCCGTCAGGAGGGCGAAGCCATGCTGAGCAAGGTGCAGCCTGGGGAACGCATTGTCACCCTCGAGGTCCATGGCAAGCCCTGGAGTACCGAACAGCTGGCCACCGAGCTGGACCGCTGGCGCCTGGATGCGCGCACGGTGAATTTGATGGTGGGTGGCCCGGAGGGCCTGGCGCCTGAGGTTTGCGCACGCGCCGAGCAACGTTGGTCGCTGTCGCCGCTGACGTTGCCGCACCCGTTGGTAAGGATACTCATCGGCGAGCAGATCTACCGCGCCTGGACCGTGTTGTCCGGGCACCCTTACCACAAATGAGCCTGTAAGCAGTCCGATGTCGCAGCCGATCCGTCTCAAGGACCACGAGAAAGACGCCCGCCTGGTGCGCAACCGCGTCGTGGTCGGCGCAGTGGCGATCATGCTGCTTGTGTGCGTGTTGATCGCACGGCTGTACTACCTGCAGATCATCCAGTACGACTACCACTCCACGCTGTCGGAGAACAACCGGGTGCATGTGCAGCCGATCCCGCCGACCCGCGGGTTGATCTTCGACCGCAACGGGGTGATCGTTGCCGACAACCGGCCCAGCTTCAGCCTGTCGATGACCCGCGAACGTGCGGGTAACTGGCAGGAAGTGCTGGATACCATCGTCGAAGTGCTTGAGCTCACCGCTGACGACCGTGCCCTGTTCGAGAAGCGCATGCGCCAAGGCCGCCGGCCATTCGAGCCGGTGCCGATTCTGTTCGAGCTCAACGAAGAGCAGATTGCCCGCGTGGCGGTAAACCAGTTCCGCCTGCCGGGTGTCGAGGTGGTGGCCCAGCTGGTGCGGCATTACCCGCAGGGTGCGCATTTTGCCCATTCGGTGGGTTATGTAGGGCGGATCAACGAGAAAGAGCTGAAAACGCTCGACCCGGTGAACTACAGCGGTACCCACCATATCGGCAAGACCGGCATCGAGCGCTTCTACGAGGCCGCCCTGCACGGTCAGGTGGGTTACGAGGAAGTCGAGACCAACGCCCGTGGCCGTGTGCTGCGGGTGCTCAAGCGCACCGACCCGAAGCCCGGCAAGGACATTGTGCTGAGCCTGGACATCAAGCTGCAGGAGGCCGCTGAAGCCGCCCTGGGAGGCCGGCGTGGTGCAGTGGTTGCGCTCGACCCGCGCACCGGCGAGGTACTGGCGATGGTGAGTCAGCCTAGCTTCGACCCCAACCTGTTCGTCACCGGCATCAGCTTCAAGGCGTATGCCGAATTGCGCGATTCGATCGATCGGCCGCTGTTCAACCGCGTGCTGCGTGGCCTGTACCCGCCGGGGTCGACCATCAAGCCGGCGGTGGCTATTGCCGGTCTGGACAGTGGCGTCGTGAATGCCAGCAGCAGGGTGTTCGACCCTGGCTACTACCAGTTGCCCAACTACGACCATAAATACCGTAACTGGAACCGCTCCGGTGATGGCTGGGTCGACCTGGACACCGCCATCATGCGCTCGAACGACACCTACTTCTATGACCTTGCGCACAAGATGGGCATCGATCGGTTGTCCAGCTACATGAACAAGTTCGGTATCGGCCAGCGGGTATCCCTCGATATGTTCGAGGAGTCTGCCGGGTTGATGCCGTCGCGCGAATGGAAGCGTGCCACCCGACGCCAGGCCTGGTTCCCCGGCGAAACCCTGATTCTCGGCATCGGCCAGGGTTACATGCAGGCCACGCCGCTGCAGCTGGCCCAGGCCACTGCATTGATCGCCAACAAAGGTGTCTGGAACCGCCCACACCTGGCCAAGACCATCGAAGGCCTGCCGCCGGTGGACGACAACCCCATGGAAGACATCGTGCTGCGTGACAAGTCCGACTGGGCCAAGGTCACCCATGGCATGGAACAGGTGATGCACAACGCCCGCGGTACCGCGCGCAAGGCAGCTGCCGGTGCCCAGTACCGCATTGCCGGCAAGAGCGGCACCGCCCAGGTGGTGGCGATCAAGCAGGGCGAGAAGTATGACCGCAACAAACTCCAGGAGCGCCACCGCGACCATGCCTTGTTCGTCGCGTTTGCGCCAGCCGAAGCCCCGAAAATCGTGGTTTCGGTGATGGTCGAGAACGGTGAGTCCGGCTCGGGTGTCGCCGCTCCGGTGGTTCGCCAGATCATGGACGCCTGGCTGCTCGACGAAAACGGCCGGCTCAAACCCGAGTTCGCGCCCGCCACCGTTACCCAGGAATCGGCCCTGTGATGAACAATTTCGATCGCATGCTCTCCAGCGAGGATGTGATGCGTCGGCGTGCGAGCTTTCTGCAACGCATTCATATCGACGGCCCCTTGCTGATCATTCTGCTGACCCTTGCGGCCGGCAGCCTGTTCGTACTGTATTCGGCCAGTGGCAAGAACTGGGACCTGCTGCTCAAGCAAGCCACCTCGTTTGGCATCGGTCTGGTGTCGATGTTCGTCATCGCCCAGCTGGAGCCGCGCTTCATGGCGCGTTGGGTGCCGCTGGCCTACCTGGCCGGGGTGCTGTTGCTGGTAGTGGTGGACGTGATGGGCCACAACGCCATGGGTGCCACGCGCTGGATCAACATTCCGGGGGTGATCCGCTTCCAGCCCTCGGAATTCATGAAGATCATCATGCCGGCGACCATCGCCTGGTACCTGTCCAAGCGCACCTTGCCGCCCCATTTGAAGCACGTGGCGATCAGCCTGGTGCTGATCGGCGTGCCGTTCATGCTGATCGTACGTCAGCCCGACCTGGGGACTGCGCTGCTGATCCTGGCCTCCGGTGCCTTCGTGCTGTTCATGGGCGGCTTGCGCTGGCGCTGGATCCTCAGCGTGCTGGCGGCAGCCGTGCCCGTCGCGGTGGCCATGTGGTTCTTCGTCATGCACGACTACCAGAAGCAGCGGGTATTGACCTTCCTCGACCCTGAAAGCGACCCGTTGGGCACCGGTTGGAACATCATCCAGTCCAAGGCGGCGATCGGCTCGGGCGGGGTGTTTGGCAAAGGCTGGCTGCTTGGCACGCAGTCGCACCTGGACTTTTTGCCGGAAAGCCACACCGACTTCATCATCGCCGTGCTCGGCGAGGAGTTCGGCCTGGTTGGCATCTGCCTGCTGCTGATTGTCTACCTGCTGCTGATCGGCCGTGGTCTGGTGATCACCGCCCAGGCGCAGACCCTGTTCGGCAAGCTGCTTGCGGGCAGCCTGACCATGACTTTTTTTGTATACGTGTTCGTCAATATCGGAATGGTAAGTGGCCTTCTGCCCGTGGTGGGCGTGCCGCTACCTTTCATCAGCTATGGCGGAACATCGTTGGTGACGCTGCTGTCAGCGTTTGGCGTTTTGATGTCGATCCATACGCACCGCAAATGGATCGCGCAGGTTTGAATAAGGTGAACAATTTCATGCAAGCAGTGCGTAACTGGGCTGCCCGTTGTGCGCCTTGGATCGGTGCGGTGGGCCTGTTCGGCGCTGTACAGCTGGCCCATGCCGGCGAATACGACGGCTCGCCCCAGGTAGCCGCGTTCGTTGGCGAAATGAGCCGCGACTATGGTTTTGCGCCTGAGCAACTGATGGGTGTGTTCCGTGAGGTACAGCGCAAGCAGTCGATCCTCGACGCCATATCGCGCCCGGCCGAGCGGGTCAAACCGTGGAAGGACTATCGGCCGATGTTCATCACCGATGCACGTATCGCTCGCGGTGTGGATTTCTGGCGTCAGCACGAGGCTGTGTTGGCACGTGCCGAGCAGGAGTACGGCGTACCTGCGCAGTACATTGTCGCAATCATCGGCGTGGAAACCTTTTTTGGCCGCAATACCGGCAACTACCGGGTGATCGACGCCCTGTCGACGCTGGGCTTCGACTACCCGCCACGGGCCGAGTTCTTCCGCAAGGAGCTGCGTGAGTTCCTGCTGCTGGCCCGGGATGAGCAGCTCGACCCCTTGACGCTCAAGGGCTCGTACGCTGGCGCCATGGGGCTGCCGCAGTTCATGCCAAGCAGCTTCCGCAACTACGCGGTGGACTTCGACGGGGACGGCCACATCAATATCTGGAACAACCCTGACGATGCCATCGGCAGTGTGGCCAGCTACTTCAAGCGCCACGGCTGGGTGGCCGGCGAGGGTGTGGTCAGCCGCGCCTGGGTGGAAGGCATGCGCGCCGACGAGGGCCTGACCACCGGCATCGAGCCGGTGAAAACGGTAGGGGAGTTGCGTACGCTTGGCTGGTCGGTTCATGATTCGCTGCGCGATGATCTGCCGGTTACCGCCTTCCGTCTCGAGGGCGAGAGCGGCCCCGAGTACTGGATGGGCCTGAAGAACTTCTACGCGATCACTCGCTACAACCGCAGCGTGATGTATGCCATGGCGGTACATCAGCTTGCGGAACAGCTGGTTCAAGTACGGGGCGTCAAGTAATGCGCGCAATCATCTCTGGCAACGCTTTCAAGCTGCTCACCTGCCTCGCCGTCGGTGTGGCGCTGGCCAGCTGCTCTTCCAACCGGCCGGCCCCGAAAAGCAGTGGTAACGTCGTGCGCAGCCAGCCGGGCCTGGACATCAACCGGGCGCACAAGGACGGCGCACCGTGGTGGGACGTGGATGTGAACAAGATCCCCGATGCCACCCCGACCGTGCACACCGGTAACTACAAGGCCAACCCCTACACGGTGCTTGGCAAGACCTACTACCCGATGCAGGACTCGCGCAACTACCGCGCCGAGGGTACGGCGTCGTGGTACGGCACCAAGTTCCATGGGCAGAACACCGCCAATGGCGAACTGTACGACCTGTATGGCATGAGCGCGGCTCACAAGACCCTGCCTCTGCCGGCCTACGTCAAGGTGACCAACCTCGCCAATAACCGCAGCGTGATCCTGCGGGTCAACGACCGTGGCCCGTTCTATTCCGACCGCATCATCGATTTGTCCTACGCTGCGGCAAAAAAGCTCGGTTATGCCGAGATCGGTACCGCGCACGTGCGCGTCGAGGGCATCGACCCGCAGCAGTGGTGGGCCCAGCGTGGCCAGACCCCACCTATGGTGCTGAAAGAGCCGCAAGTGGCGCAGACCCAGGCAATACCGGCCAGTACCGGGCGTGTCGAGCAATGGACCCCGCCGCCACAGCAGCACGCCGCGCCCGTGGTACCGGTGCAGGTGGGTGGCAATAACGTGCCCGGCGGTAGCGGTGGCAGTTTCTTGCAGGTAGGCGCGTTCGCCAACCCGGACGCTGCCGAGTTGCTGCGCGCCAAGCTCAGCACCATGGTCAATGCACCCGTGTTCATCAGCTCGATCGTGCGTAACCAGCAGACCCTGCACCGCGTGCGCCTGGGGCCGATCGGCAGCCAGGGTGAGATCCAGCAAGCACAAGACAGCATTCGCCTGGCGAACTTGGGGCAGGCAAAGCTGGTCACAGCAGACTGACTGTGGGGGCGGGCGCGTCTGTGAAGACGGCAACACCAAACTGTCGGTTTTGTCATGAATTGCCGGTCGCGGCCATGTACAATGACCGCTTTTGCCCGCAGCGACATAAAGCCGCACGTTCGCGGGCCAGGCCAACGGCCATAAAACTAGACTGACTGGCGCTGGGCACATGATCTTGCCCAGGGAACATCTCAGACCATTAGCGATTTTCGAGAGACGGATGAACATCACCAACCTTGCCAAACGACTTTGCCTGCCTGTACTGCTGCTGATCACGCCTGCCGCCTTCGCGGCGGAGCAGATGACGCCTGCGCCACCCCAACTGGCAGCCAAGTCCTACGTACTCATGGACGCGTCCAGCGGCAACGTGCTGGTCGAGAACAACGGTGACGAGCGCCTGCCGCCAGCCAGCCTGACCAAGCTGATGACCGCCTACATCGCCACCCTGGACATCCGCCGCGGCCAGATCGGTGAAAGCGACCCGGTTACCGTCAGCGAAAACGCCTGGCGTACCGGCGGTTCGCGCATGTTCATCAAGGTTGGCAGCCAGGTCACGGTCAGCGACTTGCTGCACGGCATCATCATCCAGTCCGGTAACGACGCCTCGGTCGCGTTGGCCGAGCACATCGCCGGCAGCGAAGACGCCTTTGCCGACATGATGAACAAGACGGCTGCCGACCTGGGCATGACCAACAGCCACTTCATGAACCCGACCGGCCTGCCGAACCCCGAGCACTACTCGTCGGCGCACGACATGGCAACCCTGGCCCGTGCGATCATCAATGTCGACCCGGCCCACTACGCCATCTACTCGCAGAAAGAGTTTTTCTGGAACAACATCAAGCAGCCTAACCGCAACCTGCTGCTGTGGCGCGACAAGACCGTCGATGGCCTGAAAACCGGTCACACCGACGAAGCCGGCTACTGCATGGTGGCGTCGGCCGTTCGTGACGGCCAGCGCCTGATCGCCGTGGTGTTCGGTACCAACAGCGAGCAATCGCGTGCTGCCGAAACCCAGAAGCTGCTGACCTACGGTTTCCGCTTCTTCGAAACCCAGACCTTCTACCAGAAAGGCACCGAGCTGACCCAGGCCCCGGTCTGGAAGGGCGCTACCAGCCAGATCAAGGCTGGCCTGGCTGACGACCTGACCATGACTATGCCTAAAGGCCAATTGAAGCGCCTGCAGGCTTCGATGACCATGAACCCGCAGCTCACCGCACCGATCGCCAAAGGTGACGTGATCGGCAAAGTGGAAGTCAAACTGGACGAGAAAGTGGTTCACAGCGCCGACCTGATTGCCCTTGATGGCGTCGAGGAAGGTGGTTTCTTCCGCCGTATGTGGGATAGCATCCGTCTATTCTTCTACGGGTTGTTCAACTGATACGTGACCTGCATGCCCCCGCGCCTACCGCGGGGGTGTTGTTGTTGCCACGGCTTACGAGGCCGTTTCCGCCATGAGCGAACCAGACGTCAAGTCGCACAAGATCGAATTCCCTTGCGACGATTACCCGATCAAGGTCATCGGTGACACCGTTGTCGGTTTCAAGGACACGGTCATCGAGATTCTCAGCAAGCACGCCAAAGTCGACCTTTCCACCCTGGCCGAACGCCAGAGCAAGGAAGGCAAGTACACCACCGTGCAATTGCACATCGTTGCCGAAAGCGAGAACCAGTTGCACGATATCAACAGCGCCCTGCGCGCTACCGGCATCGTGAAAATGGTGCTTTGATGTCCGCCTGCCTCGGTTTTCGCGAGCTTGGCCTGCAGCCCTATGAACCGGTGCTGGAGGCCATGCGTCGTTTTACCGAGCAGCGCAGCCCGGACAGCCAGGATGAAATCTGGCTGGTCGAGCACCCTGCGGTCTTCACCCAGGGGCAGGCCGGCAAGGCCGAGCACCTGCTGGTGCCGGGCGACATCCCGGTGGTGCAGACCGACCGCGGCGGCCAGGTCACTTACCATGGCCCCGGGCAGCTGGTGGCCTACCTGCTGCTGGATGTGCGCCGGCTGGGCTTTGGCGTGCGTGAGCTGGTCAGCCGTATCGAGCTGGCCCTCATCGACCTGCTCGCCAGCTATGCTGTTCAGGCGTCTGCCAAGCCCGATGCCCCGGGTGTCTATGTCGACGGAGCGAAAATCGCCTCCCTCGGCCTGCGAATTCGCAACGGCCGTTCGTTTCACGGCCTTGCCCTGAACGTGGACATGGACCTTGCGCCATTCCGCCGAATCAACCCCTGCGGCTATGCGGGGCTGGCGATGACCCAGCTGCGCGATCTGGCAGGTCCGATCGAACTCGACGAGGTCAGGACAAGGCTGCGCGGACAGCTGGTCAAGCACCTCGACTACGCTGAGCAGACGACCCTCACGGGCGGAATCGACTGAATATGACAACTGTGCAAGAAGCCGTGCCGAACCTGATACCTACCCAGGATGCCACCCCGCGCCCAGCGCCGAAGAAGGTGGAAGCTGGGGTCAAGCTGCGTGGTGCCGACAAAGTCGCGCGCATCCCGGTGAAGATCATCCCTACCGATGAGCTGCCAAAGAAGCCCGACTGGATTCGCGTGCGTATCCCGGTGTCGCCCGAGGTAGACCGCATCAAACAACTGCTGCGCAAGCACAAACTGCACAGCGTATGCGAAGAGGCCTCCTGCCCGAACCTGGGCGAGTGCTTCTCGGGTGGTACCGCCACCTTCATGATCATGGGTGACATCTGCACCCGTCGTTGCCCGTTCTGCGACGTTGGCCATGGCCGACCGAAGCCGCTGGATCTGGACGAGCCGAAAAACCTGGCGGTTGCCATTGCCGACCTGCGCCTGAAGTATGTGGTGATCACCTCGGTGGACCGCGACGACCTGCGTGACGGCGGTGCCCAGCACTTTGCTGACTGCATCCGGGAAATCCGCGCGCTGTCGCCGGGCGTGCAGTTGGAGACCTTGGTGCCGGACTACCGTGGCCGTATGGACGTTGCCCTGGAAATCACCGCGCAAGAGCCACCAGATGTGTTCAACCACAACCTCGAGACCGTACCGCGCCTGTACAAGGCCGCGCGCCCGGGCTCGGACTATGACTGGTCGCTGGACTTGCTGCAGAAATTCAAGCAGTTGGTGCCACACGTACCGACCAAGTCCGGCCTGATGCTCGGCCTGGGCGAAACCGACGAGGAAGTGATCGAAGTGATGCATCGCATGCGCGAGCATGACATCGACATGCTCACCCTTGGCCAGTACCTGCAGCCGTCGCGTAGCCACTTGCCGGTGCAGCGTTTCGTTCACCCGGACACCTTTGCCTGGTTCGCCGAAGAAGGCTACAAGATGGGCTTCAAGAACGTTGCTTCTGGCCCGCTGGTGCGTTCTTCGTACCACGCCGACCAGCAGGCCCACGAAGCCAAGATCAAGCTCTGAACTATGCGCTAGCCTAGAGCAGAGCCACAGATGCCGATGCGCGCCCAAGGGCGGCATCGGCATTTTTGTTTGTGTCCCATGCGCTGCAAGGAGTCGCGATGTATTGCGCCAAAACCTTCCAACCCACCCTGCCAGCCGCGCTGCCGGCCAACGCATGTTTTGCCATTGTCGCCCCGGCGGGCGCGGCGCGGCTTGATGCGCAGAAGGTTAGCCAGTGGTTCGTTGACCGCGGCTACCGGTGCCGTATCTACCCGGGTGCCCTGCAGGCGCAGGGCTACCTGGCGGGGCCGGACCAGCAGCGCCTGCAGGACTTGCATGCAGCGTTTGCCGATCCGGCCATGGACGCCATCCTGTGCATGCGTGGGGGCTACGGCAGCATGCGCCTGCTTGACCAGCTCGACTTTGAACTGATCCGGCGCAACCCCAAGCCGCTGATCGGCTACAGCGACATCACCGCGCTGCATACGGCGATCTACCGGCATGCCGGGCTGCTGACCTTCCATGGGGGGATGCTCAATGCCGACCTGTTGGGGGCCAAGTTGCCACCGACCGAGTCGTCGTTGCTGGCGCAACTGGGTGGGCATGTGAGGGCAGGCGAGCAGGTCGCGCACCCGGCGGGCTTCGCATTGGACTGCGTGCTGCCGGGGGTGGCCAGCGGACCGCTGCTGGGTGGCAACCTGTCGATGCTGGGGGCGACCATGGGGACCCTTGCCGAGCTGGATACCCAGGGCTGCATCCTGTTCATCGAGGACGTCAATGAGCCGTTGTACCGGGTGGATCGGCTGCTGACCCAGTTACGCCTGGCAGGCAAGCTGGAGGGGGTCAAGGGCGTGCTGGTGGGCGACTTTGCCGGGATTACCACTGCGGCGCTGACGCCGTTGCTGGAGGATACGTTTGCACCGCTGGGTGTGCCGGTGCTGGCGGGTTGGCGCAGCGGGCACTGTGACCCGAATGTCTGCTTGCCCCTGGGGGCTCGGGTGAGGCTGGACAGTGTTCAGCAAACACTGGTGCTGGAGCAGGATCTGTTCAGGGCGTGAGATTACCGGGGCCGCGCAGCGGCCCCGGAATGCTTACTGCTGGCGCAGGCTCTCAAGCAGCTTATGGGTCGGGTAGCCATCCGCCGGCCATCCCAGCCCTTGCTGGGCATTGCGGATCGCCTTGCGGGTATTGGCCCCGATAATGCCATCGGCATTACCCGCATCATGCCCGCGGCTGTTCAGCAAGTTCTGCAACTCCATGCGCTCGCTGCGGCTGAGCGGCAGGTCCTCTTTCGGCCAGCTGCCGGCAATGAAGCCCCAGCCGCTGAAGCGATCCCCGAGCAGGCTCACCGCCAGGGCATAGGACGACGAGTTGTTGTACTTGAGGATGGCGCGGAAGTTGTCCAGCACCAGGAACGCCGGGCCGCGTGCACCGGCCGGCAGCAGCAGGGCGGCAGACAGCTGGTTGCTACCTGGCGGCAGCTGGGTACCCGCTGGCAGTTTCACGCCCATCGCCAGCCATTCACTCACCGGTTTGCGCAGTGCGCCATCGGCCTGCCAGAAGTCGAAGCCGGCCGGCACCTGTACCTCGAAGCCCCACGGTTGGCCGCGTTTCCAGCCCGAACTTTGCAGGTAGTGCGCTGTTGAGGCCAGGGCGTCTGGTGTGCTGTTCCAGATGTCGCGGCGGCCATCGCCGTCGAAGTCCACGGCATGGGTGTTGTAGGTGGTCGGGATGAACTGGGTCTGGCCCATGGCGCCGGCCCACGAGCCACGCATGGCTTCAGGCTGGATGTCTCCGTGCTGGATGATCTGCAGCGCGGCAATCAGCTGGTCCTGGGCGAACTGTGGGCGGCGGCCCTCATAGGCCAAAGTGGCCAGCGAGCGGATCACCGACTTGTTGCCCTGGAACTGGCCGAAGTTGCTTTCCATGCCCCACACCGCGACCAGCACCTGGCGGTCCACGCCATAGCGTTGCTCAAGGCGAGTCAGCAGCTCGGCGTTCTGCTCCAGCAGCTTCTTGCCGTTGCGCACACGCAGGGGCGACAGGGCGCCTTCGAGGTATTCCCACACCGGGCGGGTGAACTCCGGCTGGCTGCGGTCTGCCTTGATCACGTCCAGGTCGGGGGTGACACCGAGGAAGGCGCGGTCGAAGGTGCTCGGCGAAATGCCGGCTTGCAGTGCCTGCTCGCGGAAGCCTGCTTGCCATTGGGCGAAGGTTTGCAGGGGCTGGATGTCAGTGCTGACGTCGGGCGTTGCGCCGGGCACGGTCACCACGGGATTGGGTTGGGCAGGGGCCAGCGGCAGCGCGTCGGCGGCGGTGGGCTTTTCCGCACAGGCCACGAGCAGAATGAAGCTGGAGGCCGCGATCAGCTGGCGGGTTTCCCAGCGGGGGATAAGACGGAAGAGCATGCACAGATCCAGAGTTGCAGGTCAGGTGACGACCATATCATGCCTGCGCTTGCGATGCTTTCATGCAGCCAAAAAGTAGGAAGCCTCCCAATCTCTCGATTGGAAGGCTTCGCGGCGGTAGCTGCCTTTGCCCTTGTTCGGTTGTTCCTGGCGGCAGCGGAACAGTGGCTGGGCAACGATGGACTTGGCCTTGTTAGGGCCGTGCTTTTTCGGCTTTTTGCTCATGGTGGGCTTCCCGGGTTGGGTGAGTTTCGGGCGCACTGTAGGCTCCCCGAAGGGTGGGGGCCAATTGATTGTGTATATGGTCGAGGCGCTGGTGCCTATGTGTAGGACCGGGTTTACCCGCGAATACGGTGGCGGCGGCAACGGTGAACGGCGGGTGGAGATTGGTTAGCAGGCCCGGCCCTTTCGCGGGTAAACCCGCTCCTACGACGACCTGCGCCCAACCTTCGATGCGTGTGTAGGAGCGGGTTTACCCGCGAATACGGTGGTGGCGGCGACGGTGAACGGCGGGTGGAGATTGGTTAGCAGGCCCGGCCCTTTCGCGGGTAAACCCGCTCCTACGACGGCCTGTGCGCAACCACCGATGCGTGTGTAGGAGCGGGTTTACCCGCGAATACGGTGGTGGCGGCGACGGTGAACGGCGGGTGGAGATTGGTTAGCAGGTCCGGCCTCTTCGCGGGTAAACCCGCTCCTACCAGTGGCCGCAGTTACTCGGGAGGGAGGGCCAGGCGCTGGCCAGCCATCAACAGCGACAGCCGCGCCAGGCCAATCCACGGCGAACCTTCAGCCTGCCCTTTGATCTGCGCATCGATTCGCTGGGCATCCTGCAGCAATTGCGCCCAGCGTTGCGCCGAGAGGCGCTGCAGGGCTTTGCTGACCAGCGGTCGGCGTTTGTCCCAGATGGGCGGGCGGGCCTGGCTGAACGCCTTGTCCAATGGCACGCCTTGGCTGAACTGCTGGGCTAGCCCCGCCAGTTGGCGCAGCTCACGGGCCAAGGCCCAGAGGATGACTGGCGGCTCCACACCTTCACCGCGCAAGCCTTCGAGCATGCGCAGGGCATGCGCAGCCTCGCCGTTGAGAATGGCATCGACCAGGCCGAAGACATCGAAGCGAGCGCTGTCGGCGACGGCAGCCTGCACGGTTTCCACGGTGATCTGGCTGCCTTCGGCCAGTAGCTTGAGTTTTTCGATTTCCTGCGCGGCTGCCAGCAGGTTGCCTTCCACGCGCGCGGCAATCAGGTCGACGGCATCACGCTGGGCCGACAGGCCGGCCTGTTGCAGGCGCTGGTTGATCCACTGCGGGAGCTGGTGCACATCCACCGGCCAGATCTGGATGAACTGGCAATGGGCGCCTTCTATCAATGCCTTGCCCCACTTGGTCTTCTGCGCACTGCTGTCGAGCTTGGGCAGGCTGATCAGCAGCAGCGTGTCTTCGGCGGGGTTGGCGCAGTATTCCATCAGGGCGGCGGCACCCTTGTCACCGGGCTTGCCCGAGGGCAGGCGCAGTTCCAGTAGGCGACGCTGGGCGAACAGTGACAGGCTTGCACCGGCCTGGAGCAGGGTGCCCCAGTCGAAGTTGGCGTCGGCACTGAATACCTGGCGTTCATCGAAACCTTGCTGACGCGCGGCATTGCGGATGGCGTCGGCGGCTTCCTGGCACAGCAGCGGGTCGTCGCCGCTGACCACGTAGACCGGTGCCAAGGCGCCTTGCAGGTGCTTGTTGAGTTGGGCGGGGGCAAGTTTCATGGGGAACAGGTGGGGCGCCCGAGGGCGCCCCTCGCGGGCTTAGTTGCCCGGTACTTCCAGTGGCGATTGCTGAGGCGTCTCGGCTTGCTGGCGGCGGGCAGCCTCCAGCGCGGCAGCTTCGGCTTTGGCGCGCTCGTCGGCTTTACGCTGCAACTCATCCAGCTGGGATGGGGACAGCATTTGCAAACGTACGACCATGGCGTTGATCAGGTCGCGGCGCATTTCTTCGCGGGCGCGTTTGGCTTCCTGCTCGGAGCCGGTGATGTTCGAGCCGTCACGCACGTAGACCTTGCGCACCTCCAGCTTGTCGCTCATCAGCTCCAGGTTGTTCAGGCCCAGGATGCTGTAATCCAGCTTGGTGGTCAGCTCGTACTCGGCGGTACGGTTGCCGCTGTTGTAGGTAGCCGAGCGCTCGCGCTCCTGTTCGTTGGTCAGCACCAGGCGATACGGTGCGCCGGCGTGCACGTTGACGCCGCTACGTTCCAGCACTTCACGCAGCTGGACCACGGTCGGGCCATAGGCATTGCGCGCGCTGACGTCCATTTCCTTTACGCTCAGCTCGGTGGAGCCGGTGCCGCGCAGCTGGAAACCGCAGGCGCTGAGCATGACCGCCAGGCCGATTACCAGCAAATTGCGTTTGATCATGTTGTTGCTCCCTTTTGGGCCTGTTCCGCCCACCCGCAGCCAATGCGGGTGGGCGTTTTCATCAGTTGGCGACGATGTTGACCAGCTTGCCCGGTACCACGATGACCTTGCGGATGGTCAGGCCATCGATGAAGCGCAGGACATTCTCGTTGCTGCGGGCAGCGGCTTCGACTTCTTCGCGGCTGGCAGCGGCAGGCATCTCGACCTGGCCGCGCAGCTTACCGTTGACCTGAACCACCAAGGTAATGGAGTCCTGCACCAGCGCCTGTTCGTCGACGCTTGGCCAGGCGGCATCGATCACCGAGCCTGCGTGGCCCAGGTGCTGCCACAGCGCGTGAGAGATGTGCGGAGTGATCGGCGCCAGCAGCAGGGTGACGGCTTCCAGGCCTTCCTGCAGCAGGGCGCGGTCCTGTTCGGTGGCTTGCGGGGCCTTTTCCAGCACGTTCATCACGGTCATCACCTGGGCGATGGCGGTATTGAACTTGTGGAACTGGCCCACATCGGTGCTGGCCTGCTTGATGGCCGCATGAAT
The DNA here is from genome assembly GCF_001655295.1 of Pseudomonas sp. JY-Q. NCBI lineage: Bacteria > Pseudomonadati > Pseudomonadota > Gammaproteobacteria > Pseudomonadales > Pseudomonadaceae > Pseudomonas > Pseudomonas sp. JY-Q. Next base: position 709,465 of record NZ_CP011525.1, read on the forward strand.
GGCGCGGCGGATGACCTTTTGCGCGTCGTCCAGGGCGGCAACATCCAGCTTGCCTGGCAGGCCCTGGCTGACGTGAGCCTGAGCCAGGCGCCAGACACGGCGCAGGAAGCGGCTGGCACCTTCGACGCCGGAGTCGGACCATTCCAGGCTCATGTCGGGCGGCGAGGCGAACATCATGAACAGGCGGCAGGTGTCGGCACCGTAGGCTTCGATCATGGACTGCGGGTCTACGCCGTTGTTTTTCGACTTCGACATCTTCTCGGTGCCACCGATTTCCACCGGCAGGCCGTCGGTCTTCAGGCGGGCGCCAATGATCTTGGCTTTGGCATCACGCTCGATTTCGACATCGGCCGGGTTGAACCAGTCCTTGCCGCCGTTGCTGGCAACGCGGTAGTAGGTCTCGGCGACCACCATGCCCTGGGTCAGCAGGTTCTTGAATGGCTCGTTCGAGGTGACCAGGCCTTCGTCACGCATCAGCTTGTGGAAGAAGCGCGCGTACAGCAGGTGCAGGATCGCGTGTTCGATACCACCGATGTACTGATCTACCGGCAGCCAGTGGTTGGCGGCTTTGGGGTCGACCAGGCCTTTGTCGTAGTTTGGCGAGGCGTAGCGGGCGAAGTACCAGGACGACTCGACGAAGGTGTCCATGGTGTCGGTTTCGCGCTTGGCCGCAGCACCGCATTTCGGGCAGCTGCATTCGTAGAATTCAGGCATGCGCGCCAGTGGCGAACCGGCGCCGTCCGGCACCACGTTCTCCGGCAGGGTGACCGGCAGCTGGTCTTCCGGCACCGGGACGTCGCCGCAGGACGGGCAGTGGATGATCGGGATCGGGCAGCCCCAGTAGCGCTGGCGGCTGATACCCCAGTCGCGCAGGCGGAACTGGGTACGCGATTTGCCCAGTTCCTTGCGGATCAGGGCCGCTTCGATGGCGTCGAAGGCGCCAGCAAAGTCCAGGCCGTCGAACTCGGCGGAGTTGATCAGCTGGCCGTGCTCGCCATAGGCGGCCTGCCACTCGCTGCCGACTTCATCGCCAGCGCTGGTGCGCACCACGGCCTTGACCGGCAGGTTGTACTTGTGGGCGAACTCGAAGTCGCGCTCGTCGTGGGCCGGCACGGCCATGACCGCGCCATCACCGTAGTGCATCAGCACGTAGTTGGCGACCCATACTGGCAGCTTCTCGCCAGTGAGCGGGTGCTCGACCAGCAGGGAAGTGGCCATGCCTTTCTTCTCCTGAGTGGCCATGTCGGCTTCGGCAACGCTGCCGCTCTTGCACTCATCGATGAACGCCTGCAGCGCCGGGTTGCCCTGCGCAGCCTGGGTGGCCAGCGGGTGCTCGGCGGCGACGGCGACGTAGGTGGCGCCCATCAGCGTGTCCGGACGGGTGGTGAAGACCTTGAGGGTGCCTTCGTGGCCGATGCTGGCCTGGTCGTACGGGAACTGGACTTCCATACCGCGCGATTTGCCAATCCAGTTGCGCTGCATGGTCTTGACCTGCTCAGGCCAGCCCGGCAGCTCGTCGAGGCTCTCCAGCAGTTCGTCGGCGTAATCGGTGATGCGGAAGTAGTACATCGGGATTTCGCGCTTTTCGATCAGCGCGCCCGAACGCCAGCCACGGCCGTCGATGACTTGTTCGTTGGCCAGTACGGTCTGGTCCGCCGGGTCCCAGTTCACGGTACCGTTCTTGCGGTAGATGATGCCTTTTTCGAACAGGCGGGTGAACAGCCACTGCTCCCAACGGTAGTAGTCGGGTTTGCAGGTGGTGACTTCACGTGCCCAGTCGATGGCCAGGCCCAGGCTCTTGAGCTGGGTCTTCATGTAGTCGATGTTTTCGTACGTCCACTTGGCCGGGGCGACGTTGTTTTTCATCGCCGCGTTTTCCGCGGGCATGCCGAAAGCGTCCCAGCCCATCGGTTGCAGGACGTTCTTGCCCAGCATGCGCTGGTAGCGGGCAATCACGTCACCGATGGTGTAGTTGCGCACGTGGCCCATGTGTAGCTTGCCGCTCGGGTACGGGAACATCGATAGGCAATAGTAGGTGTCTTTGCCTGGCTGTTCGGTAACAGCGAACGATTGTTGCTCGTCCCAGAACTTCTGGGCGGCGGCTTCGATATCACGGGGCGTGTATTGTTCGTGCATGGCTACTTTTGGCTGAGAGAGAAGAGACCTTGTTCCAGGCAGCGGAACCTCGCTGCGTCCGGCACTCCGGTGTCGTTTAGAGTTAACGCCGTAGCATACAGCAGCGCCGCGCATCGTGGGAAACCTTCGTTGCGAATGGCCGCTGGTCGCGGCGCACGGCTGCTTTTTGCAGCGACGCTAAGCTCAGGTGTGGGGGGAGATATTCTTACCTTCAATGAGGTGAACGGATGGGAGAGACGCAGCTACCCGCAATCAGACCGGAGCTTTACGAGCGCCTGATCGACCGGCTTGGCCTGGCACTGGAAACGGCCAGGACCTCGGTGCGATTGCGCGACGAGATGCCAGCTGAGCTTGAGTTGCGTGGCTTGAGCCACGCAGAGTTCGAAGTGATCAAGGCCTACCTGGATTCCCTCCCGGAGCGCCACAATGCCGCTGTCGGCAGTTACCCACAAGCGGAGCCGACATCGGCCAAGATCATCTGGCTCAAGGACAAGAAACGCCCCGCCAGTACGGCGAGATCCAGGACGCTGCCACATCGCTAGCCGTTCAGGACGCCAGGCGCAGGCTATCGCGCGCCGGTTCTTCACTATCACACAACTCAAGATCGACGCCGGTACACACTTGTTGACCGGCGTCGATCCTTCTAGGCTGCACGCCTGCCAAGGAGGTGTGGCCGATGCCGATCCGATTCTTCATCAAACAATGGCTGATGCCGCCGGGCGTGCTGTTCTTGCTGCTGCTTGCGGCATGGTGGCTGCGTACGCGACGGCCACGGTTGGCGGCGCTTTGCTTTAGCGTAGGGCTGGGTGGCCTGTGGTTGATGAGCCTGCCGCTGGTGGTGCAGGAAACCGCCCGTGTGCTGGAAAGTGAGCCGCCGCTGGCCGTGAGCGACTGGGCCGGCCTGGCGAGCCGGGCGGATGCCATTGTGGTGCTGGGCGCCGGGCGCGAGCGCGGGGACCCGGCCTGGGGTGGCAGTGACCAGCCCACGGCCACGGCACTGGAACGTATGCGCTTTGCCGCGCGGCTGGCCAAGGCCTCGGGCCTGCCAGTGTTGACCAGTGGTGGGTTGCATTACGGCACGCCGCCCAGCGAGGCGAGGCTGATGGCGGAACGCTTGCATGAAGATTTCGCGGTCGAGGTGAAATGGCGCGAAGAGGCCAGCCGCACGACCTGGGAAAATGCTCAGCTCACGGCCAAAGTGCTGCAGCCTCTGGGATTTCGCCGGGTGGTGCTGGTGACCCAGGCCTGGCATATGCAGCGTTCCCGCTGGAGTTTTGAAAAGGCGGGTTTTGAGGTGGTGCCGGCGCCGGTGGGGTTCCTTGGGCGCGATCATGCGCGGCCGTTTGGCGGTCTGCTGCCAGAGAGCCGGGCGATGTGGCAGAGCGGGCAGTTGTTCAATGAAGTGGTGGGGTTGGTGGGGTATCGGGTGTTCTACTGATTCACCGGCTTACATAATCCCCTGTAGGAGCGGGCTTGCCCGCGAAAGGGCCTGCCCTGCCGGCCAATCTCCACCCGCCGTTCACCGTTGCCGCGACTACCGTATTCGCGGGTAAACCCGCTCCTACAGTGGCCGCGTATCGCCAATCAGACGGTTTTTGCAATACGCCCTGCCAGCAACGCCCAGCCCAGCAGCAACGCACAGACAATTGCCAACGGCCATGAGCGCCATTGCAGGTAAGGCGTCAGCTGCTGCATCGGCACCACCTCGCCATACAGCACGGCCTGCTGGAACTGCGGAACCTGCGTGGTAATGCGGCCAAACGGGTCGATCAGCGCGGTCACGCCGTTGTTGGTGGCTCGGATCATCCAGCGGCCGGCTTCCAGCGCGCGCATCTGCGCCATCTGCAGGTGCTGCAAGGGGCCGATCGATTTGCCGAACCAGGTGTCGTTGCTGATGGTCAGCAGCAGGTCGCTACGCGCAGCCAGGCCGGCGGCGAACTCGGGGTAGACCACCTCGTAGCAGATGTAAGGCGCAATCTGGTAGCCCTTGGCCTGCAGCAGCGGCTGATCTTCCGGGCCGCGGGCGAAGTCCGACATGGGCAGGTTGAAGAACTCGATGGCCCCACGCAGCACGTCTTGCAGCGGCACATACTCGCCAAATGGCACCAGCTTCTGCTTGAGGTAGGTGCCATCGCCTTCGCCAGTGACGGTGATGCCGTTGTAGTAGCGGCGCTGGTGGTGCACTTCTTCACGCACCGGTACGCCCGTGATCAGTGCCGAATGGCGCTCGGCGGCGAAGCGGCCCATCACGTCGATGTAGCCCTGCGCCTGGTCCTTGAGCACCGGAACGGCGGTTTCCGGCCACACCAGCAGGTCCACCGGCCTGGAACTGAAGCTCAGGTCGCGGTATAGCGCCAGTTGCGCGTCGATGTGCGCGGGGTCCCACTTCAGGTCCTGCTCGACGTTGCCCTGGATCGCCGCCACTTTCAGCGGATCGCCTGCCGGAATGGTCCAGGCATGGCCCTTGAGCGCCAGGCCCAGCACCCAAGGGGCCAGCAACAGCACGCTGGCCACGGCCAGGAACGAGGGGCGGGTGCGCAGGCGGTGCAGGTTGCACAGCAGGGCGGCGGTGAGGGCGAGGGTGAAGGAAATCAGCCATACCCCGCCCAGCGGCGCAAGGCCGGCCAACGGGCCGTCCAGTTGGCTATAGCCGGCGTAGAGCCAGGGGAAGCCGGTCAGGAACCAGCCGCGGAAGGCCTCTTGCAGTAGCCAGAGGGCGGCGAAGCACAGGGCGTCGGCCAGTGGTGCTTCGTTGCGCCGTAGCCAGCGCGCCCACAGCCAGGTGGGCAGGGCGAAGAACCAGGCCAGTGCGGCGAAGAACGCCAGCAACAACACGATTGCCAGCAGCGGCGAGGCGCCGCCGTAGGTGTTCATGCTGACGTAGATCCACCAGGTGCCGGCGCCATACAGGCCGAACCCAAACCACCAGCCACGCCACATGGCCTGGCGCGGGCTGAGCTCGCGCAGGCCAAGGTAGAGCACCGCGATGGACAGCACCGCCAACGGCCAGATGTCGAACGGCGCCAGGGCCAGGAGGGTGGAAGCACTGGCCGCCAGGGCCAGCAGGTTACCGGGCCAGCCGGGGCGGGTGATCCAACGCATGTTTGTCCTTAACGGGTGATCGGGGTCAGGCGCAGCAAGTGTATCCGCCGGCTGTCGGCGTTGAGAATACGGAACTTGTAAGACCCGATCTCAGTGGTTTCGTTGCGCTTGGGCAGGTGGCCAAAGGCGCTCATTACCAGGCCGCCGACCGTGTCGAACTCGTCATCGGAGAACTCGCTGTCGAAGAACTCGTTGAAGTTCTCGATCGGGGTAAGCGCTTTGACCAAAAAATCACCGCTGGGCAGTGGTTTGATGTAGCTGTCTTCCTCGACGTCGTGCTCGTCTTCGATATCGCCGACGATCTGTTCCAGCACGTCCTCGATGGTGACCAGGCCCGCCACGCCGCCATATTCGTCGATGACGATGGCCATGTGGTTGTGGTTGGCGCGGAATTCACGCAGCAACACGTTCAGGCGCTTGGACTCGGGTACGAAGGTGGCGGGGCGCAGCAGGTCCTTGATGTTGAAGCTGTCGCCGTTCTCCTTGAGGATCAACGGCAGCAAGTCTTTGGCGAGCAGGATCCCGAGCACATCGTCATGGCTTTCGCCGATTACCGGGTAGCGCGAGTGCGCGGCATCGATCACCGCCGGCAGGAACTCGCGAGGCGACTGGCCGGCCTTGATGCTGTTCATCTGCGAGCGCGGCACCATGATGTCGCGAACCTGCAGGTCGGCGACCTGAATGGCGCCTTCGACGATGGTCAGCGCTTCGCTGTCCAGCAATTTGTTCTGATGGGCTTCGCGCAGCAGCTCAAGCAGCTCCTGGCGGTTTTTCGGCTCATGGGCAAAAGCCTGGGTCAGTTTACCCAGCCAGGACTTCTGCCCGTTGCTCGATCGATCTTCGCTCATGGCGGTTCTCGTGATCCTTCGTGTATCAGTGTGTGATTGAGTCGGTTTCATCATCGGCATACGGGTCAGGGTGACCCAGTTCTGCCAGCAATTCCCGTTCCAGGCTTTCCATTTCCTCGGCCTCCTCATCTTCGATGTGGTCATAGCCGAGCAAGTGCAGGCAACCGTGGATGACCAGGTGCGCCCAGTGCGCTTCCAGCGATTTGCCTTGTTCGGCCGCTTCGCGCTCGACCACCGCTACACAGATCACCAGGTCGCCCAGCAGCGGGATATCGAGCAGCTCATCGGGCACATCGGCCGGGAACGACAACACATTGGTCGCGTAGTCCTTGTGCCGGTAGGTGTGGTTCAGCTCCCGGCCTTCGGCTTCGTCGACCAGGCGAATGGTCATTTCCGAGTCGGCGCTGCGCTGGCGCAACGCCAATTCACACCAGCGGCGCAAGGCAGCGTCTTCTGGAGTGGCAGCATCCGTGGCCCGTTGGATATCAAGTTCAAGCATCTTTGCCGGGCGCCTCGGGCTTGGACTGGCGGGCTTCGAAGCGGTCGTAGGCTTCGACGATACGCTGCACCAGTGGGTGACGAACCACATCCTTGGGTTGGAAATGGGTAAAGCTGATCCCCGGAACGTCCTTCAGCACCTCGATGACGTGCGCCAGGCCCGACTTGGTACCACGGGGCAGGTCGACCTGGGTGATGTCACCGGTGATCACCGCGGTGGAGCCGAAGCCGATGCGGGTCAGGAACATCTTCATCTGCTCGAGCGTGGTGTTCTGGCTTTCGTCGAGGATGATGAAGCTGTTGTTCAGGGTGCGGCCACGCATGTAGGCCAGAGGGGCGATTTCGATCACCTGGCGTTCGATCAGCTTGGCCACGTGTTCGAAGCCGAGCATTTCGTACAGGGCGTCGTACAGCGGGCGCAGGTACGGGTCGATTTTCTGTGCCAGGTCGCCAGGCAGGAAACCGAGCTTTTCACCCGCCTCGACCGCCGGGCGCACCAGCAGGATGCGGCGCACCTGTTCGCGCTCCAGCGCGTCCACGGCGCAGGCTACGGCCAGGTAGGTCTTGCCGGTACCGGCCGGGCCGATGCCGAAATTGATGTCGTTGGCCAGGATTTCCTTGACGTAGCGCTGCTGGTTGAGCCCGCGCGGGCGGATATTGCCCTTGCGCGTGCGCAGCGACACGCTGACCTCGTTGACGGCCGGGTTGTCGATGTTTTCGACAGCCGATTCCTGCAGGTACAGGTGCACGGTTTCCGGTGACAGGTCGGTGGCCTTGGTCTCGCGATAGAGACGGCGCAGCAGCTGTTCGGCAGCGGAGGTGGTCCTGGGTTCGCCGATCAGTTCGAACTGATTGCCGCGGTTGCGGATCTCGATGGCCAGGCGCTGTTCGATCAGGCGCAGGTGCTCGTCGAACTGGCCGCACAAGTTGGCGAAACGGTGGGCCTCGAAGGGTTCGAGGATGAAACGATGGGGTTCTATGGGTGCGTTCAAGGTCGTTTTTAGCCGCTCGACGGCGATGGAGTTGAACTCAAGAATAACCCTTGAATGGCAGTGGCGAAAGCACTGAAACGTTCAACGGTATGTACGGGCTGTTCTGGCCTTCCCGCGGGTCAACCCACTCCGGCAAGGCCGGTGGGGATCCTATGGGCGCGGGTTCACCCGTGAACAGGCCAGAACAGGTATCATGCCCACCTTTTCTTACGCATGTGTTATCTGGTCGAACATGAGCAAACGCGAACCCGCCATCTATAAAGTGATCTTCCTGAACCAGGGCCAGGTCTTCGAGATGTACGCCAAGCAGATCTACCAGAGTGACCTGTGGGGCTTTCTGGAAATCGAGGAGTTCGTGTTCGGAGAGCGCTCGCAACTGGTAGTGGACCCGAGTGAGGAGAAGCTCAAGAGCCAGTTCGACGGAGTGGTCCGCAGTTTCGTGCCGATGCACTCGATTGTGCGCATCGATGAGGTGGAGCGCCTGGGCACGGCGAAGATCAGCGAGGCCAAGGGCGGCGGCAATGTGATGCCGTTCCCGATGCCAATGCCGGAAAAGTGACCTTCAGGGAAGCGGCGAGAACGGCGTGCGCCCTTCGGCGTTCTGCAGTTCGAGCAGGTACTTGCGGAAAATCTGGCCGAGCACCTGGGTGGCATGCTCCAGTTCGTCACGGGGCATTTGCTCGGTTACTTCGTCGGCCATGTCCAGCGCATCTTCGGCGCCGTTGACCGCAGCCATTTTCAGCAGGATGTAGGCCTGTACGTTGTTGGCCTTGACCCCTTCGCCATGGAAGAACATGGCACCCAGACGGTATTGGGCGTCGGCTTGGCCTTGCAGCGATGCCTTCTGGAACCAGTCCAGGGCTTTGCCCAGGTTTTTTGGCGTTTGCGTGTAGTAATACTCGCCCAGTTCGAATTGCGCCTGGGCATCCCCCGCAGTCGCCGTCTGCTCGCAGGCCTTGAGGGCGTTTGCCAGGTCTTCAGGCTGAACGTTCAAGGTGCAGCGGCCCGTCGCCGGAATCAGCAACGAGTTACCGCCCTCCGCCAGGGCCAGCAGGGGCTGAAGAAGCAACAGGCAGCCCAGGGTCAGGGCGCGGCCGGTGCGGTTCATGGGGATCGACTTACCTCTGCAAAGCTGCGGCCAATGTCTCTGGTGGCACATTATGGGATAAGCAGCGCCAACCTTACAAAGTTTTACTCGAATTTCTGCTTGGTTGGGGAAGTCAGCTGATTGTGCGTGCGTAATTATTGCCTGTACCGGCCTCTTCGCGGGTGAGCCCGCGCCTACAAGGGGGCGTCGCTTTCATGAGTGTAGGCGTGGGTTTGCTCGCGAAGAGGCCGGTACAGGCTGGCCATCACTTCAGGGCAGCAAAGGCTTTCTCAGCCGCATCCAGGGTGATCTGCAGCTCCTTGTCGCCATGGGCGATGGAGGTGAAGCCCGCCTCGAATGCGCTCGGTGCCAGGTACACGCCACCGTCGAGCATCAGGTGGAAGAAGCGCTTGAAGCGCTCGGCATCGCTGGCCATCACGTCTTCGAAGGTGACGATATCGTCGGCGCCGCTGAAGTACAGGCCGAACATGGCACCGGCCTGGGTGGTGACGAATGGCACGCCAGCGGCATCGGCGCGTTGCTGCAGGCCGTCAAGCATGCGGCTGGTGTAGTCGGTCAGCTCGGCGTGGAAGCCTGGGCGGCTGATCAGCTTGAGGGTGGTCAGGCCGGCGGCCATGGCCAGCGGATTGCCCGACAGGGTGCCGGCCTGGTAGACCGGGCCGAGCGGGGCGATGCAGCCCATGATTTCACGCTTGCCGCCGAAACAGCCGACCGGCATGCCGCCACCGACGATCTTGCCGAAGGTCGACAGGTCCGGCTTGATGCCGTAATGGCCCTGGGCGCCGCCGAGCGAGACGCGGAAACCGGTCATCACTTCGTCGAAGATCAGCACCACGCCATGCTTGTCGCATTGCTCGCGCAGGCCCTCGAGGAAACCCGGTGCCGGTGGTACGCAGTTCATGTTGCCGGCCACTGGCTCCACGATGATGCAGGCCACGGTCTGGCCAACTTCGGCCAGGGTCTTCTCGACGGCGGCGATGTCGTTGAACGGCAGGGTCAGGGTGTGCTTGGCGAAGTCCGCTGGCACGCCTGCCGAACTTGGCACGCCTTGGGTCAGCAAGCCGGAGCCGGCTTTTACCAGCAGGCTGTCGGAGTGGCCGTGGTAGCAGCCTTCGAACTTGATGATGGCATCACGGCCAGTGTAGCCACGTGCCAGTCGGATGGCACTCATGGTGGCTTCAGTGCCCGAGCTGACCATGCGCACCATTTCCATCGACGGTACGATCGAGCAGACCAGGTCGGCCATCTCGGTTTCCATGGCGGTCGGCGCGCCGTAGGACAGGCCGTGCTCCAGCTGCTTGCGTACCGAGTCCAGCACGTCCGGGTGGCCGTGGCCGAGAATCATCGGGCCCCAGGAGCCGACGTAGTCGACGTAGCGTTTGTCGTCCTCGTCAACGACATAGGCGCCTTCGGCATGCTTGAAGAACAGCGGCGTGCCGCCAACGCTCTTGAAAGCGCGGACTGGCGAGTTGACACCGCCAGGGATGTGCTTCTGGGCTTGGGCGAACAGGGCTTCGGAACGGGACATGGAAGTATCTCTCGAATCAGGATGCGAACAAGGCGTTGAAGGCGCGGGCGCGGCGGGTGACTTCCTGCGCGCTGTCGGCACCGAACAAGCCGTGGATCACCGCCAGCAGGTCGGCACCGTGGGCGACCAGCGGGGCGGCGTTGTCGAGGGTGATGCCACCGATCACGGCGATCGGCAGTTTCACCTGGGCGCGGGCCTGCTCAAGCAGGCCGACATTGGCAGCGGGCGCGCCCGGCTTGGTGACAGAATTGAAGAAGCGGCCAAAGGCCACGTAGCTGGCGCCTTCGCTGGCAGCCTGGGCGGCCAGTTCGAGGCTGGCGTGGCAGGTGGAACCGATGATTGCCTGACGGCCGAGCAATGCGCGGGCCGGGGTCAGTGGGCCGTCGGTCTGGCCCAGGTGCACGCCGACACCCAGGCGGGCGGCCAGTTCGGCATCATCGTTGATCAGCAACTGGGTGCCGTAACGCTCGCAGAGCTTCATCAGCCCTTCGGCTTCACGCAGGCGGCGCGCTGCATCGTCGCTCTTGTCGCGGTACTGCAGCAGGCACACGCCGCCTTCCAGGGCCGCCTCGACATGGGACAGGAAACGGCCGGCGAGCAGCTGGCTGTCGGTGATGGCGTACAGACCGCGTAGCTTCATTGAAGGCCTCGTATCAGGAGCAGAAGTCCAGGGGCAGGCGGCGCGGCACGTATTGGCCCTTGCCCAGTTGCTCGGCGTCACGCAGGGTGCGCCAGGTGTAGTCCAGGGCGGTGCGCACGGCGCTTTCCAGCTGCTCGCCGAGCGCCAGGCGGCCGGCCAGGGCGCTGGCCAGGGTGCAGCCCGAGCCGTGGTAGCTGCCTGGCAGGCGCTGGCAAGTCCAGGTGAAGTGCTGGCCGTCCTGGGTGTACAGGCGGTTGTGGATTTCGTCTTCGTCGCCGTGACCGCCGGTAATCAGCAGGTGTCTACAGAACGGCAACAGTTTCTCGGCACATTCGTCAGCGCTGCCTTCGGGCAGTTCGGCGAGGATGCGTGCTTCGGGCAGGTTCGGCGTGGCGATGGTCGCCAGCGGCAGCAGGCGTTCGCGCAGGGCATAGCCCACTTCGTCCTTGCCCAGGCGGCCACCGCCACCGGCACGCAGCACCGGGTCGCAGACCAGCGGCAGGTGGGGGTGGGCGGCCAGCAGTTCGGCGACGGTGTCGACCATCTCGATCGAGCCGAGCATGCCCAACTTGACGGCGGCCACCGTGGAGTCGGCCAGCACGGCGTTGGCCTGGGCCAGCACCCACTCGCGGTCGAGCACGCGGAAGTCGGAAACGTTGACGGTATCCTGCACGGTCAGGGCGGTCACTGCAGGTGCAGCGTGGCAGCCTTGGGCGATCAGGGCTTCGATATCTGCCTGCAAGCCGGCGCCGCCACTGGGGTCGTGGCCGGAGAGACAGAGGACAACGGGGCGGGAGCTGTAGGTATTCATGGTCGGCGAGCTTACCACCAAACCTGTTTGGGCGGATCGTCCGACAAACGAGTTTTACTGATCGTTCGGTCAGGTTGTTGTTTGTTTTTCTATTGAAAGCATTGATTTAGAGCCTTTTCTTTGTGTTTTTATGTGGCCGATTGCCAGGTTGTGAGGCTATGCTAGAGTGCTCGGATAACTCGACAAACGGGTGCTGCAGGATCACGTCGTCTCAAACGGATGGGAGGCTACCGCGACGCGACCGGGCAGGCCATGCTGGGGCTGTATGCGCTATTTGCTGATTGTGCTTATGGGTTTGCTGCCCGTGCTGGCCGGAGCGGTCGATTTCGACGTCGCTACCCGGCATCTCCCACTGGGCAAGGCCATGCAGGTTTATGAAGACCCCGATGGCAATGCCAGCATCGCTCAGGTCAGTGCCCCCGGGTTTGCCAAATACTTTCAGCCCCACCGTGAGGATGTGCTGAACGCCGGTTACTCCACCTCGGTGTTCTGGCTCAAGGTCGAGCTGCGCCCCGTTGCCGCGCCCAGCGCTGCCCCGCGGCAATGGCTGCTGGAGCTGGCCTACCCGCCGCTGGATCACCTCGAACTGTATTTGCCTGACAGCAGCGGCTTCTACCGCCTGGCGCAGCGCACGGGCGATGCCTTGCCCTACGACAGCCGGCAGATCCGGCAGAACAACTACTTGTTCGAACTGCAACTGCCACCTGGCAAGGTGACCACCGCGTACCTGCGGCTGCAAAGCCAGGGTTCGGTGCAAGCGCCGCTGGCACTATGGTCCCCTGAAGCCTATCTGGAAGAGCAGCCCACGCGCCTGTATGTGCTGGGGATGATCTACGGCGTGTTGCTGGTGATGCTGGTGTACAACCTGTTCATCTACCTCAGCGTGCGTGACGTCAGCTACCTCTATTACATCCTTTACATCGCTTCGTTCGGCCTTTACCAGGTCTCGGTGAACGGCGCCGGTGTAGCCTATTTCTGGCCAGACAGCCCTTGGTGGGCGAATGCCTCCACGCCTTTGTTCATCGGTGCAGCCGGCCTGTTCGGTTGCCAGTTCGCCCGGCACTTCCTGCAATTGGGCAGCATCAACCGTGGCTTCGACCGCCTGTTGCAACTGCTGATGCTGGGTGGCGCGCTGGTCATGGTACTGGCGGTGAGCATGCCTTACGGCATTGCGCTGCGCATGGCCACGCTGCTGGCGCTGCTGTTCACCATAAGCGTCTTCAGCGCCGGCCTGTATGCCTGGTGGCGCGGCTTGCGAGTGGCGCGCTGGTTCATCATCGCCTGGACGGCGTTCCTGCTGGGTGGCCTGGTCAACACCTTGATGGTGCTGGGCTACCTGCCGAACGTGTTCATCACCATGTATGCCAGCCAGCTCGGTTCGGCCTTGGAAGTGGCTTTGCTGTCGCTGGCGCTGGCCGACCGCATCAACAGCCTGCGCGAGCAGCAGGCGCAGACCTTGCGTGACACTGGGCGTACGCTGGAGCAACTGAACCTGCAACTGGCCAGGAGCAATCGCCTGAAGGACGAGTTCCTGGCCAGCGTGACGCATGAACTGCGCACCCCGATGAATGGGGTGATTGGCTCGCTCGAGCTGATGCACACCCTGCCGATGGATACCGAAATGGCTCAGTACCATCACACGGCAGTGGGGTCTGCCCAAGGCATGATGGATATGGTCAATGCCATTCTTACCCTGTCCGAACTGCAGGCCGGCCGCCTGCGGGCGCAGCCGGCACCGTTCAGCCTACGCACCCTGTTGCAGGGCTTGCGCGCCGGTTATGCGGGGCAGGCGCTGGGCAAAGGCCTGTACCTGAGCCTGGACATTCCGGCCGACCTGCCGGACGGGTTGCTCGGTGACGGGCAGAAGCTGGCGCACTGCCTGGGTTGCCTGGTGGACAACGGTTTGAAGTTCACCCATCAGGGCGGTGTGATGATCCAGGTGCGCGGCCGCCGGGTGGGGCCGGATGATCTGGCGTTGACCTTTACCGTCAGCGACAGCGGTATCGGTTTCGATGATCTGGAGCAGTCGACCCTGTACCAGCGGTTCTTCCAGGTCGATGGTTCGATGACCCGGCGGTATGGCGGTTTGGGGATTGGGTTGTCGATTTGCCGGCAGATGGGGGAGTTGCTGGGGGCCAGATTGGCGCATGAATCGACGCGCGGGCTGGGTAGCCGCTTCGAGTTGAGTTTGAACATGGCGATTTCGCAGGTGCAGATGAGCCCGAACCTGCTGCAGGTGCGGCGCTCGCTGTAGGAGCGGGTTCACCCGCGAAAGGGCCGGGTCTGCTGGCCGATATCCACCCGCCGTTCACCGTTGCCGCCACCACCGTAGTCGCGGGTAAACCCGCTTCTACGCGCGCGCGCACGCCTGCAACCACACGTTTAGTCATTAATACCCCTTTGACTACCCCGCAAGCAGTGCTTCACTGGGTCTCTCAAGCCTACCCGGATCCAGGAGCCCCCCGATGAGCCTGCACCAGTACGCTGAAACCCACGAAGTCACCAACCAGCCGCCGCCGCTCGACGGTGCCAACCTGTACCGCCTCGACCTGCCATTGCAAGAATGGTCAAGGCGTTTTGGCGCGGGCTGGGCCGAGTCGCGGATCGACGCCTATGGTGCCCTGGCCGGCGGCCCGCTGATGCAAGCAGGCTTCCTGGCCAACGCGCACAAACCCGAGTTCAGCAGCCACGACCGCTATGGCCATCGCATCGACCTGGTCGAGTTCCACCCGGCCTACCATGAGCTGATGCGTACCGCCGTCGAACATGGCCTGCCTTCTTTACCATGGGCCGAACCCCGTGCTGGCGCCCATGTTGCACGGGCGTCGATGACCTACCTGCACAGCCAGGCCGAGGCCGGCACCGGTTGCCCGCTGACCATGACCTTTGCCGCCGTGCCGGCATTGCGCTTGCAGCCTGAGCTGGCTGAATACTGGCTGCCGAAGGTCCTTGCCTGCGAATATGACCCGCGCAACATTGGCGACCGGCACAAGGCCGGGGTCACCCTGGGCATGGCCATGACCGAAAAGCAGGGCGGCACCGATGTGCGCGCCAACACTACCCGGGCCTATCCGGTCGGTGCGCCAGGCCCGGGGCAGGCTTATGAGCTGGTTGGCCACAAGTGGTTCTGCTCGGCGCCGATGTGCGACGCTTTTCTGACCTTGGCGCAAACCGAAAAAGGCCTGAGCTGCTTCCTCCTGCCGCGCCACCGCCCCGATGACAACCGCAACCAGTTCTATATCCAGCGCCTGAAGAACAAGCTGGGCAACAGCTCCAACGCCTCCAGCGAGGTGGAGTTCCGCGGTGCGCTGGCATGGATGATTGGCGAAGAGGGACGCGGCGTGCCGACCATCATCGAGATGGTCGCCATGACCCGGTTCGACTGCATGGTCGGCTCCAGCGCACTGATGCGCCAGGCGTTGACGCAGGCGGCCCACCATTGCGCGCATCGCAAGGTCGGCGGGCGGGTGCTCAATGAGCAACCTCTGATGCAGAACGTGCTGGCCGACCTGGCCCTGGAAAGCGAGGCTGCGCTTGCCCTGAGCTTGCGCATGGGCCAGGCGCTGGAGCAACTGGACGACCCGCAGCAGGCGCATTTCGCCCGGCTGGTCACGGCGGTGGGCAAGTACTGGATCTGCAAACGTGCGCCGGCCATGATCAACGAGGCCGCCGAATGCCTGGGTGGCGCGGGTTATGTGGAAGACAGCATTCTGCCACGGCTGTACCGCGAGGCACCGGTCAACTCGACCTGGGAGGGCTCGGGCAACGTGCAGTGCCTGGATGTGCTGCGGGCCTTGTCCAAGGAGCCGGGCGTACTCGATGCACTGTTTGTCGAGCTGGGTGACGGGCATGGCGACCCGCGCCTGGCAGCGCATATCGGCAACCTCAAGGGGGCGTTTGCCGACACCGGTGACATGCAGTACCGCGCGCGGCAACTGACCGAGGATATTGCCCTGGCGTTGCAGGCCAAGCTGCTGCTGGAGGCGGGGAATACGGAGGTCAGTGATGCGTTTATCGGTAGCCGCTTGGCCGGTGGTGGCCGGGTGTACGGGGCGCTGCCGCGAGGTGTGGATGTGATGGCATTGGTAACCAGGGCTACGCCTGTCTGGCCGCTGTAGCAGCGGGCTTGCCCGCGAATGCACCCAACACCGATCAATGGGGGTGTATTTAACCAAGAAGGCAGGCAAGATGGATCACATGCATGTCCAGACAGGAAGCACAGTGTGAGCCACGCTTTTGTAGTCGTTGATACCCCAGAACAGGCCGTCGACCGTCTGGCGGCCTTGCATGAACAGGCCACAGGTGCCCTGAGTCAGGCCCTGAAGCGTTACCTGAAGGACCGTACCGAGCCCGATACCGATGAGCGCGACCTGTTCCGCTACCCGGCACTGCGCCTGACCTACTACAGCCATGGCGAAGTCGCCGCCACCACCCGCGCTTATGCCAAGGTCCAGGTTGCCGGCACCTACAGCGTCACCGTCACCCAGCCCGCTGCATTCCGTGGCTACCTGCTGGAGCAACTGCGCCCGCTGATGCATGACTACACCGTTACGGTAGAAGTCGGCGTCAGCGAGCAGAACATCCCTTATCCCTATGTGGTCGACCAGGGCGACGAATTGGCTGGCAGCGGCATTACCGCTGCGCAGTTGGCGCGGGTGTTCCCCAGCACCGACCTGTCGGCGGCCACCGACAACATCGCTGATGGCCTGTACGACTGGGACCACGCTGAAATCATGCCACTGGCATTGTTCGATGCCGCACGGGTCGACTTCTCGCTGCGCCGCCTGGTGCACTACACCGGCAGCGACTGGCGCCATGTACAGCCTTGGATCCTGCTGACCAACTACCACCGCTATGTCGACCAGTTCATCAGCCATGGCCTGGAACAGCTGCGTGACGACTCGCGCTTCGTGCGTATGGTGCTGCCGGGCAACGTCGTGATCGAAAAGGGCATGGACCATGGCGAAACCCAGGCTCTGGTGGCCAGCGTGGTCTGGCACCGCTTCCAGATGCCGGCCTACCACCTGATCGCCGCCGACGGCAATGGCGTTACCTTGGTCAACATTGGTGTCGGCCCGTCCAACGCCAAGAACATCACCGATCACCTGGCCGTGCTGCGCCCGCATTGCTGGCTGATGATCGGCCACTGCGGCGGCCTGCGGCAGTCGCAGACCATCGGCGACTACGTGCTGGCACACGCCTACATGCGCCGTGACGGCATTCTCGACCGGGTCGTGCCGCCGAATATCCCGATCCCGGCCCTGGCCGAAGTGCAGATGGCCTTGCAGGAGGCTGCCGCACAGGTCACTGGCGAGCGTGGCGAGCAGTTGAAAAAGCGCCTGCGCACCGGCACCGTGCTGACCTACGACGACCGCAACTGGGAGTTGCGCTGGGCCCAGGAACGCCCGCTGATCAACCTGTCGCGTGCCGTGGCGGTGGACATGGAAAGCGGCACCATTGCTGCCCAGGGCTACCGTTTGCGCGTGCCTTACGGCACCTTGCTGTGTGTGTCCGACAAGCCGCTGCACAGCGAGATCAAACTGCCAGGTTCGGCCAACGCCTTCTACAACCGAGCGGTCAGCCAGCACCTGAAGATCGGCATTGCTGCCCTCGACCTGCTGCGCACCGAGCTGAACTCGCTGCACTCGCGTAAACTGCGCAGCTTCGATGAGCCGCCGTTCCGCTGAGGATTCATGTCACTGCCACCCCGTAACAAGCCGCGCCGCCCCCAGGCGCGGCCTGCCGCCGGCCCGCGTCGCCAGGCCAAGGCGCCACCTGCCGAGCCTCGCCTGATCCTGTTCAACAAACCGTTCGACGTGCTGACCCAGTTCAGCGACGGTGAAGGGCGCGCGACGCTCAAGGACTTCATCGACATCCCGGGCGTATACCCGGCCGGGCGGCTGGACCGTGACAGTGAAGGCTTGCTGTTGCTGACCAACGATGGCGGGTTGCAGGCGCGGATTGCCGACCCGAAGCACAAGCTGGCCAAGACCTACTGGGTCCAGGTAGAAGGCGAACCGAGTGACGAGCAGTTGCAGCGTTTGCGCGATGGTGTGGCGCTGAATGATGGGCCGACCTTGCCGGCTGAGGCGCGGCGCCTGGAAGAACCCGAACTGTGGCCGCGCAACCCGCCGGTACGGTTTCGCAAAAGTGTGCCGACCAGCTGGCTGGAGCTGGTGATTCGCGAAGGGCGTAACCGCCAGGTGCGGCGTATGACGGCGGCGGTGGGGCTGCCGACCTTGCGCCTGGTGCGCGTGCGCATTGGTGACTGGGCGCTGGATGGGCTGGAGCAGGGTTGCTGGCGGGAGGTCCCTGCCAAGCTTTAGTTCAGGTCAGGTCAGGGGCCTGTTCGCGGGCACGCCCGCTCCCACAGGGACGGCGCAGTACTTGAGGGCAGCGCCAAATCTTGGGGGAGCGGGCACGCCCGCGAATGGCCCTGAAATGTTTTATACGCCTTCCAGAAACCCCACCACCACGCTTTTGATGATGAAGGCCAGCACTCCCAGGCCCAGCACGAAGAACAGGATCAGCGTGCCGAACTTGCCTGCCTTGGACTTTTTCGCCAGGTCCCAGACGATGAAGCCCATGAACCCGATCAACACGGTGACCAGGATGATCATCATCCATTCTTCGAATACGGCGGGATCCATCGATGTTCTCCAGGCGGGTTGAACGTCCGATTATACGCCGGCTGGCGTGAGCATTTAACGCAGGTGGGTCAATGGCAGCTCGGTGCTGGCCAACACCTGGTTGAGCACGAAGCTCGAGCGCACGCTGGTGACGCCTTCAATACGCGTCAGGCTGCCTAGAAGCAGTTTCTGGTAGTGGTCCATGTCCGGCACCACCACTTTCAACTGATAGTCGGCATCCATACCGGTGACCAGGCTGCACTCGAGCACCTGTGGCAGGTTGCGGATGGCGGCCTCGAATGTTTCAAAGCGCTCCGGGGTGTGGCGGTCCATGCCTATCAACACATAGGCGGTCAGGCTCAGGCCCAGCTTCTTGCGGTCGAGCAGGGCCACCTGGCGCGAAATGTAGCCGTCATCCTCCAGTTGCTTGACCCGACGCGAGCATGGCGATGGCGACAGGCCGATGCGTTCGGCCAATTCCTGGTTGGAAATGCGCGCATCGCGCTGCAATTCGGCGAGGATGCTCAGGTCGTAGCGGTCAAGTTTGCTCATGGCATTTGCCTTTTCTGTTCGGATTGCTGCGAATTATCAATCCAGGGTGAAAAATTGCGCAAGTGCTATTTATCTGAGCAATCTTCGCAATCCTCTGTCGCAACCCGTCCGGTATCTTTATCACCAGAATCACTGCCCGGACATCAGTCCACGGCGACGCGCCCTAGGCGGGCGGTTGCGGCCAGCCATCCAACAGGATCTGCAGGCCCCCGGGCTACACACCTTCCAGAAGACGGTGTGAGGTGAGCCGGCGCCACAAGTGCCGAGCACGGACGACAATTCCTGAAGGGAGGCCCTGTGGCCTCCCTTTTTTCATGTCGGGAATTTTAATTGGCCTGTGTGGTGGGCGCGGTAGACTGGCGTTGGTTGCAGTTTTTTCTACCGAGAGGAACACCATGACGTCGCGCATCTGGCAGTTGGCAGGTGTTGGTTTGCTGGGTTTGAGCATCAGCCTTGGGGCCTTGGCTGAAGGGCCCGGCGAAGGGCCCGGTGAACGTGGCCAGCAGGTGCAAGGTGAGGGTGGGCCGGGGCGCTCGCTCAACTCGCGCGACGAAGTGCGCCAGACCCAACCGCCGCGCCAGGGGTATTACCAGGACATTCCCCGCCGCCACGGTGATGATCACCACTGGCAAGCCGGTGGCCCGGGGCAACGGCCCGGTGGCGACTGGCACGGGCGCCCGGATGGCCACGGCAATGGCTGGGGGCCTGGGCCGCAGTATCGCCCGGGGCACACGGTGGACCATTTTTCTGACCGCTACTGGAAAGTACCCTACCGGGGCGCTGACTATTTCTACTCCGGGGGTTACTGGTACCGCCCGCACGGGGGCAGTTACATCGTGGTGACCCCGCCGTACGGCGTGCGGGTCAATTACCTGCCGCCTTATGCGCGGGAAGTGTGGTTGGGGGGCGCGCTGTTCTTTCTGGTGGCCGATACCTATTACCAGTACCTGGCAGACAGCCAGGAATATGTGGTGGTCAATCCGCCGGTCGGCGTGCCGTCGCCCGTGCCGGTGGCCCCGGCAAATGGTGGGTATGACGTGGTGGCCTATCCGATGTATGGCCAGGGTCAGGAACAGCAGGAGCAGGACCGCTACCAGTGCCATCGCTGGGCGGTGAGCCAGTCAGGCTTCGACCCGGCGACGGCGACGTACGCACCGGCGGCAACTGTGCTCAGCCACTACCAGCGGGCGCTGGGGGCTTGCTTCAGTGGTCGGGGTTACAGCATCAACTGAACCCTGCACGGAACTGTGTAGGCGCGGGTTTACCCGCGAATACGGTAGCGGCGGCAACGTTGATCGGCGGGTGGAAATTGGCCAGCAGGCCCGGCCCATTCGCGGGTGAACCCGCTCCTACAACGGCCTGTGCGCGTGTAGGCGCGGGTAAACCCGCGAATACGGTAGCGGCGGCAACGGTGATCGGCAGGTGGAAATTGGCCAGCAGCCCCGGCCCTTTCGCGATGAACCCGCGCCTACAAGGGATTGCGTAATCGGTGGGGCATGGGGGGTTACCTCATACCGGGTCGGCGTGCACCATCACGTCCGCCTGTGGGTAACGCTGGCGGATCACCCGCGAGGCCTCCACGCACAAGCTGTGCGCCTCATGCAGCGGCAGTTGCCCCGGCAGCTCCAGGTGCAGTTGCACAAACCACTGGTTGCCCGACACGCGCGTGCGCAGGTCATGCACGCCTTTCACGCCTGCAACGGCCAGCACCAGCGCGGCCATGTCCTCGCCAACGTCGCCGGGTAACGCTTTGTCCATCAGGATCGCCGTACTTTCGCGGGCAATTTGCAGCGCGCTCCAAAGGATGTAAAAGGCGATGCCAAGGCCGAACAGCGCATCCAGCTGCGGCCAGCCAAAACGCGCCAGCAACAGGGCCAGCAGAATGCTGCCGTTGAGCAACAAGTCAGAACGGTAGTGCAGGGAATCTGCCCGTACCGCAGTAGAGCCGGTGAGCCGGATGACCTTGTACTGCAGCGCCAGCAGGGCGACCGTCAGCACCAGCGACAGCAGCATCACCGCGATTCCAATTGAGGTATCACCCAGCGGTTGCGGGGTGGACAGGCGCTCGACCGCCTGCACCCCGATCAGCACCGCACTGCCACCGATGAACAGCGCCTGCGCCATACCGGCCAAGGCCTCGGCCTTGCCATGGCCGAACCGGTGATCGTCGTCTGCCGGGCGCAGGGCGTAGTGCACCGCCAGCAGGTTGAGGAACGAGGCCACGGCGTCCAGTGCCGAGTCAGTCAGCCCGGCCAGCAGGCTCACCGAACCGCTCAGCCACCAGGCGAGCGCCTTGCTCAGCACCAAGATGCTGGCCACCGCCAATGACGCACGCGTGGCCAGGCGGAGCAGGCGCTGGTGTTCAGCCGGAGTAGTGATCATCCGTGGTCAGTGTCCGTGTGGCTCAGGCTGCCGGTACCAGGCCCATACTGGCCAGTTGTTCGATGCTGCCGCGGTGCTGGATCAGCCGTGGGTCGTTCAGCGGCAGGCGCTGGCCCAGTTCGCTTTCCAGAATGGCTTGCAGCTTCAGGTTGTCGACCTTGCCATCCGGGCTGACGGCTTCTTGCAGTTTGGCCGGGTCAACCTGGGCAGTGCGGCCACCTGGGTAGTAGATGGCGCCGGTGGCAAAGTCGATACCGAAGGCAATCAGCCCCGGGATTACATAGAACAGGATGCCAATGGCATCCATGGCGGCAACCACAGGGTCGATCTTGCCGCCGATTTGGCCGCGCCGGTCCGGGTAGAAAATGGTGCCGCAGGCCGTCAGTTGGGTCAGCAGGGTGGCGATGAGGGCGCCACCGATGACGCGGGTCGAGATACGCATGTAAATCTCCGAAAAGTATTCAGCAGGGCAAGCGAAGCGCCTGCGCCTGATGCTAAGACCATGATAGAGCAGGCTGGGTTCGCCGTTATACTCGCGAGACTGTTCGAGGACCACCATGATTTCATTACCCATTGATGCTGCCTTGCCCGCCCTGCGCCAGGCTCTGGAAAAGCGTGACGAAGTGGTGCTTGAAGCGCCGCCTGGCGCTGGCAAGACCACCCGCGTGCCACTGGCGCTGCTGCACGAACCGTGGCTGGCCGGGCAGAGCATCCTCATGCTCGAGCCACGGCGCCTGGCTGCGCGGGCAGCGGCCGAACGGCTGGCCAGTGAGCTGGGCGAGCAGGTTGGGGAAACGGTGGGTTACCGCATCCGTCTGGACAGCAAGGTCGGCCCGAAAACCCGTATTGAAGTGGTGACCGAAGGCATCCTCACACGCCGCCTGCAAGCCGACCCGGCGCTGGAAGGGGTGGGCCTGCTGATTTTCGACGAATATCACGTTTTGTCACTTTCACCGAAAAAACCTGCTTTCTTGTCAAAATGCAGGGCATTTCTCTCCCTCCATTGGAGCTCCATCCAGGACATATCCCTAGGGCCCCCATCCTCTTTTCCCTTCCTTCAGCAAGCCCGGTGCGATCCCAGATCCCACCGCCGGTATGTGCCACGATCTCAACCCCAACCCACCTGCCTACGTCGACCAGACCTACCCCCCAGCGAGCATCCACACCGCCCAGCCTCATCTGCACCTCCTCCAGCCATCGCATTCCTTTCTATTTCCTAGGCTTTGTACGAAAAGTATTGCCGCATGCAACGTAGGCTGCAGGCCAAGGTGACCATGGCTGCAAAGCTCTTGGCCAGCTTGTCATAGCGAGTGCCGATCCTGCGATTTTCTTTCAGCCAGCCAAACATCCGCTCAATGATGTTCCGTTGCCGGTATTTGGGCCGGTCAAACAGTCGGGGCAAGCCAGGTCGAGGTTTGCGCGGCATAGCGCGCAATGGGATTACCGGCTGTATTCGGTAACGGTCGCAGTACTGGCGCAGGTGCTCGGCATCGTATCCCTTGTCAGCCAGCAACCACCGGCTACGTTTACGCGGTCGTCCTGGCTTGCCAGCAATTCTTACAGCATCCAGCAGCGGCTGAGCGTGGGAGACATCACTGGCTTGTCCTGGTGAAAGCCTGAAATGCAATGGCACGCCATTGGCATCGCACACCATGTGAATCTTGGTGGTCAGACCGCCTCGACTGCGCCCGAAGGCATGGTCTAACGGTTCTTCAGGCCCCCCTTTTCCCCGGCGCCTGAAGAGGCTCGGGTTGCTCGTACTGCGGTGGAGTCGATCATCCAGGTGTCCAAGTCGATCAGTCCTTCCCGGTTCAGCCGAATATGCAGACGCTCCAGTACTCGCTCGAATGTGCCGTCGTCGCGCCAGTCACGAAAACGCTGATACACCGTTGACCAAGGCCCAAAGCGTTCAGGCAGGTCGCGCCAGGGAGCGCCCGAGCACAGGATCCACAGAATTCCGTGGAGAACCTGACGATCATCGTTGCGAGGACGGCCCATTTTCTGTTCTGGAGAAACCAAATCCTTGATCAGCTCCCATGACGCATCAGAAAGTTCGTAACGCCTTGCCATACGGGCCTCCAACCGGTCATGGCGGCAATTTTAGCCACAACGACTTTTCGTACAAAACCTAATTCGCCCAGTCTAGGGGGCTATAGATCGCCAGTCATCAGTAGCTCTCTCAGTATGCTGAGATTTTTCCTGATTTCAGCTTCTACCTTTCCAGAATAATCAAGTGCCTCAAGCGTATTCTTTGTTTGGTTCATTGCCTCTGCTATTATATCAATGGCAGTTTTTCTTGATGCTGCCATATTTTCTAGAGTCTGTTCCCCTGCATTTAGCATTGTTACGATATCTTGTTTGCTTAACTTATCATAATTCACGTTACGGAGTTGCTCTAGTATTAACTCTTGATCCGACATATATGATCCTCTTTATTATTATCGATTTGTTGCTTATGATAATATTAATTATTTCATTGTTCCAGAAAAAAACAGCTGGGATAGTGTATCATAAAAAATATATTTCGAGCGAATGGGGAAAGTCGGTCGAGCCATGCGCATAACCAATCCATGGCATTGGACGCACAGTATATCGTTACCGGTGGATAAATGAATTAACCGCTCAATCCACTAGGTTGCGACGACGCAATCAGTTCATGGACGGTGCGGTTTATCTATTACCCCTCTAGATAAATGAGCAGGGACAAACTTCGCCACCCAAGATGGCACTTGTTCTACCGGCATGGGTTTCGCAATACCATAGCCTTGCGCTACATCACAACCTAGGTTCATCAGCAACACTCCGTGCTCAACCGTTTCCACCCCTTCAGCAATAACCTCGCGGTTAAACGATTTCGCTAGGCCGATGATCGCCTTAGTCAGCCCCAAGCTGTCTTTATCGATGAGTATGTCGCGTATAAAAGATTTGTCTATCTTGATTGACTGCGTGGGCAGTTGTTTAAGGTAGCTCAGCGATGAATACCCGGTTCCAAAGTCGTCCAACGAAAATGTCACACCCAGATCCTGGCAAGCAATGAGGCACTGAGTGACATGTGATAAGTGTTCTATCACCACTGATTCGGTAATCTCAATATCCAACATCTGCGGCAAAACATTAGGGTGGCTGTCCAGCAAAAACTTTAGGGACTTTACAAAGTTTTCTTTTTTCAAATGTAATGCTGCAATGTTTACACTCACAGACCACGAATGACCCAAGTCCGCCCATTGTTCTATTTGACTGAGCGCCTGATCTATGACCCACTCGCCGATCTCCACGATCAGATCGCTCTGCTCAATCAACGGTATAAAATACTGCGGTAATATAAGTCCATCTCGCGGATGCTGCCAACGCAATAGTGCTTCAAAACCAATCACTGCCCCACTGCTCAAACTTATTTTTGGTTGATAATGCAAGCATAACTCACCATCATGTAACGCTTGGCGAACCCGTATTACGGAATCAAAAGCTGATTTAATCAGCTTATCTTTTGATACATCAAACAAATAGAAACAGTTACGGCCACTTTGTTTGGCCTTATACATAGCCTGATCGGCATGACGCAGCAGTGTATCGGCATTCTCATTATCGTTTGGATAGAGCGTCACACCGATACTGGCGGAAATATTAATGCCTATGCCATCGATGACGTAGACGGCGGAAAGGGCAGCTAAAAGCCTCTGCAGGGCGCTTTCCAACACCTTGGGATCCCGCACACCCGAAATCAGCACGAACTCATCGCCTCCCAAACGGGCTACGGTATCTTCGATACGCATACTATGTTTCAGGCGATCAGCCACCGCCACTAACAGACGATCACCTATCTCGTGGCCATAGCGGTCGTTAATCTGCTTAAACCCATCGAGATCAAGCACGCCCACGGCAACCGTGCTGGACTGGCTCTTTGCTTTGACAATAGCCTGATCAAGCGCTTTGGACAGCAAAAAACGATTTGGAAGACCCGTCAGCTCGTCGTGCTCAGCCTGCCATTGCAAGGTTTCCAGCAACTTCCGCTTTTCGGTCACATCGAAACGAATGGAAACGTATTTCTGCACCCGCTGGCTGGCATCATCGTACATGGGTACAATGGTGCTCTCTACCCAATACAGGCTGCCATCCTTTTTACGGTTGCAAATTTCACCTTTCCATACCTGCCCACGTGAAACTTTTTTCCACATATCAATAAAGAACTCAGGGGGATGCTGCCCTGAGTTTAGTATGCGGTGGTTTTGCCCAATCAACTCCTGTGCGCTATAGCCAGAAATATCACAGAACTGTTCATTGACATAGGTGATTATTCCGGATTTATCGGTTTCCGAGAAAATAGCTGCCGCATCCACCGCTGCACGGTATCTTGCACTCATATATAAACCTAATTCACCAAAATAGTCATAAGGTCACTACCTGTTGAACCGTTCAACCAACGAGTTTAAACCACGGGATGTACTTTCAAGTTCGCGGCCACGAATCACGGCGGAGTTAGCATTCTTCGCTGTTCTCTCAACCGTTCCCGCTACGTTATTAATCTGCCGAGCAATATCTTCAGCGACACTAGCCTGCTCTTCTGAAGCGGCTGCCATTTGCTGGCTCATACCACTGATCCGTTCAACAGCATCGCGAATGCCTTGGAGAGCACACTGCGCCTCTATAACTTGCTGTACACCGTGGTCGGCCTCGCGAATACCGAGTTTGGCAATGCTCACAGCCTCATCTGCGCCTTTTTTAAGGGTTTCAATGACGTTTTGAATTTGTTGAGTCGATACGCGGGTTTTAGCGGCCAAGGCCCGGACTTCATCAGCTACTACCGCAAAACCACGACCCTGCTCACCAGCCCTAGCCGCTTCAATTGCAGCGTTGAGAGCGAGTAGGTTGGTTTGATCAGCAATGGCTTGAATCACCCCCGCAGCAGCCATAATTTGCTGGGTTTCATTGGCAAGGTAATCCACAGCAGTGCTGATATTCGTGACGGTACTGGCCAGCAACTGAATGGCCTCACGGGAAGTACCGGCGACTTTATCACCTTGTTCAGCCAGTTCATTTGCTGCTTGCGCTTCCATGGCGGTTCTTTGAACATGCCCTGCCACTTCGTTGATTGAGGCCGCCATCTCCGTCATGGCGGCTGCCGTCATGTCCGTTTCCGCTCGCTGCACCAGCAAGGCATTTTCAGTTTGGTTCGAGAGTAAGGAGGAATGCGCAGCGGCTTCAGCCACTTGGCTGGCCAGATCGCTTAGCCGAGTCAGTGCGGTTTTAAGGCGTGCATCCTCACTAATCAATATCATTTCCAACTGCGCTGAAGGGCCATACGTATCGCTGTAAGTGATGGCGCTAATCGGATCTGAAAAAGCGTCAGGGGCGCATTTCATGATATGACTCAACTGATGTTCCAGCCGCGTATAGGACCACCATCCTGTAACGAGAAAGAGCACGGCAGTTACCGCTTGTGCTGCCAGGCTTGGCAGCACGCTAGCCGCACCTATTGCCAACGCAGCCGCAGTTGCAGGTAAGACCATCCTCCTCATGAATGCCGCATAATGACGATTTTGGGGAATGGAATTTTTACCTGCACGCAACCGGTCATACAGGGCGGTTGCAGGAGCTGAGTGCAACACGGTTATTGAATTGAAACCGGAGCATCATGCCGCATTGCCATGGCATTTTGCATGACCTCTCCCATCACCTCGATGGGGCATTTGAAGTCGAAGCGCTTGCGCGGTCGCATGTTCAGTTGCAGCGCAATGGCGTCCAGCTCCTCCTGGCTATGTACCGACAGGTCTGTGCCCTTGGGCAAGTACTGGCGAATCAGGCCGTTGATGTTTTCGTTGCTGCCGCGCTGCCAGGGGCTGTGCGGGTCGCAGAAGTAGATCGCCACGCCGGTTCTTTGGGTGATCTCGGCGTGTCGCGCCATCTCCCGGCCCTGGTCGTAAGTCATGCTCTTGCGCATCTCCAGCGGCATGCTATTGAGCGCGGCGCTGAAGCCTTCCAGCGCCGAAGTCGCCGTTGCGTCGTTCATCTTCACCAACATCAGGTAGCCACTGGTGCGTTCCACCAGCGTACCGACGGACGAGGCGTTGGCCTTACCCTTGATGAGGTCGCCTTCCCAATGCCCCGGCATCAGCCTGTCTTCAATCTCCGGCGGGCGCACATGAATACTGACCATCTCGGGGATCTGGCCGCGCCGATCCACGCCACCAGAGCGCGGCCGGCGCGTCGTCTTGCCTTGGCGCAGACAGATGATCAGCTCCTTACGCAGCTCACCCACTGGCAGGGCATAGATCGCGTTGTAGATCGTCTCGCGACAGACGTAGGCATCTCGCAGGTTGGGTATGTTCATGCTGCGCAGCTTGCCGGCAATCTGCTCGGGAGACAAACGCTCACGCAGCATATGGGTCACCAGTTCGAAGCGCTCGCTACCCGGCAACAGTTTTCGCATCGGTCGACAAACCTGGCGGCGGGCCTGCATTTGCTGCTGAGCCAGACGGGCCGAGTAGCCACCGCAAGCACCTCGGTTACGGCGCAGCTCACGGCTGATGGTCGAAGGGGATCGGTTGATCAAGCAGGCAATCCTGCGCAGGCTGAAGCCTTGGGTACGACCGATTTGAATGGTGGCGCGCTCTTCAACGCTGAGTTCGGTATAAGACATAGGGGCAGCACCGTACCGGAAAGGTCAGGTGTTGCACTCAGTTTTTGCCGCCGCCCAGCTTTTGTGCGCGATCAATTTGCTCCCGAGTCGGCTTGACTCTAACGGACTCGTAGCCTGTTAAGCGGCCATCTTCGAGAATAGGTGTCACATACGCACTGACCCAATAGAAGTCACCATTCTTGCAGCGATTCTTGATGATACCCATCCAGCTTTTGCCAGCCTTCAGATAGCCCCACATCAGCCCGAAAACAGCTGGAGGCATGTCGGGATGACGAACCAAATTGTGCGGACTGCCCAACAACTCTTCACGAGAATAGCCACTTATTCTCATAAACTCGTCATTCACATAGGAAATATTCCCATTCGTATCCGTAGCAGAGATCAATCGCTGCTGGACTGGAAATATTTGTTCAACGGTTGTGACAGGCAGGTTCGAGCGCAAGATGAGTCTCCATGAGCAATAATGTCATTATGCCATAAGGGATGCTCCGATCAACTTGTCGTGCAGCCGCGGCAAGTTGCAATTTTCCAGGCACCTACAGCGTCATTGGACGAAAAGTGACCGAAAAATCATGTACGGAGAGCTTTTTCGACCGGTTCTCCGTGTTAAACGCGAACCTCACCCATACCCATGAGCTGTTTTCGAACCCTCCACAGGTTTGCCAGGGCGAACAGCGTGGTCAACTGAGCCGTGTTTTTCATCAGCCCACGAAAACGTACTTTCACGTAACCAAACTGCCGCTTGATCACGCGAAACGGATGCTCGACCTTGGCCCGTGTCTGAGCCTTGCAGAACTCGATCTTGCGCTTGGCTTTGTACAGTACGCTGCGCTGGTTCAGCTTGGAATAGGTGCTGCGACGCGCTGCAATCTGCCAGATCACCCCCCGATTTTCATGCTCTTCGAGCCTTTCGACACCGGTGTAACCGGCATCTGCATACACGGCGTTTTCTTCGCCATGCAGCAGTTCAGCCACCTGCGTGACATCGGCCACATTGGCAGCGGTGCCATGGACGTGATGCACCAGGCCGGACTCGACATCGGCACCGATGTGCGCCTTCATCCCGAAGAAATACTGACCGCCTTTCTTGGTCTGGTGCATCTCGGGATCACGCTTGCCTTCTTTATTTATGGTCGAGCTGGGGGCATGAATAATGGTGGCATCGACGATGGTGCCTTGGCGCAGCGACAGGCCTTTTTCCTGCAGATAACCATTGATGACCGCAAGGATTGCCGGTGCGAGCTGATGCTTCTCCAGCAAGTGCCGGAAGTTCATGATCGTGGTGTCTTCGGGGATTGGCGCGCTCAGCATCAGGCGTGCGAACTGGCGCATGGGCGTGATTTCGTAGAGCGCTTCTTCCATGGCCGGGTCGCTCAGGGAGAACCAGTTCTGCAACAGATGGATGCGCAGCATGGTTTCCAGAGGATAGGGTTTTCTACCGCCGCCGGCCTTGGGGTAGAACGGTTCGATCAGCTCCAGCAGGCCTGCCCAGGGCACCACCTGATCCATTTCGGCGAGGAAGCGCTCTCGGCGGGTTTGCTTGCGCTTGCCGGCGTACTCAAAGTCGGAAAAGCTCATCTGGCTCATGGGCGGCTCGGATCAGGTGTTGCGGGGATTCTCGCATAACTGAAGGCTTGTTCGGAGATTCCTAAAGCGTGACTAACGGGTCATGCGAAATAAAGGGAAATCACAGAGCACTGAGATGTTTGTACGCTAAGCCATGGTTCTCAGCTGCAACCATTATCTGACACTGGTGACTTCGGTTGAAGTCCCCCTGCCAGTGCGAATTAGGTTTTGTACGAAAAGTCGTTGTGGCTAAAATTGCCGCCATGACCGGTTGGAGGCCCGTATGGCAAGGCGTTACGAACTTTCTGATGCGTCATGGGAGCTGATCAAGGATTTGGTTTCTCCAGAACAGAAAATGGGCCGTCCTCGCAACGATGATCGTCAGGTTCTCCACGGAATTCTGTGGATCCTGTGCTCGGGCGCTCCCTGGCGCGACCTGCCTGAACGCTTTGGGCCTTGGTCAACGGTGTATCAGCGTTTTCGTGACTGGCGCGACGACGGCACATTCGAGCGAGTACTGGAGCGTCTGCATATTCGGCTGAACCGGGAAGGACTGATCGACTTGGACACCTGGATGATCGACTCCACCGCAGTACGAGCAACCCGAGCCTCTTCAGGCGCCGGGGAAAAGGGGGGCCTGAAGAACCGTTAGACCATGCCTTCGGGCGCAGTCGAGGCGGTCTGACCACCAAGATTCACATGGTGTGCGATGCCAATGGCGTGCCATTGCATTTCAGGCTTTCACCAGGACAAGCCAGTGATATCTCCCACGCTCAGCCGCTGCTGGATGCTGTAAGAATTGCTGGCAAGCCAGGACGACCGCGTAAACGTAGCCGGTGGTTGCTGGCTGACAAGGGATACGATGCCGAGCACCTGCGCCAGTACTGCGACCGTTACCGAATACAGCCGGTAATCCCATTGCGCGCTATGCCGCGCAAACCTCGACCTGGCTTGCCCCGACTGTTTGACCGGCCCAAATACCGGCAACGGAACATCATTGAGCGGATGTTTGGCTGGCTGAAAGAAAATCGCAGGATCGGCACTCGCTATGACAAGCTGGCCAAGAGCTTTGCAGCCATGGTCACCTTGGCCTGCAGCCTACGTTGCATGCGGCAATACTTTTCGTACAAAGCCTAGCATCATCTGCACATCAAAATCCCTCATCAGGACAGTGCATGAGCAAGCCCAAAGCCAAAGGGAAGAAGAAAGGTGCGGCCACTCCAAAGCGTCACGACTTCCTTGATGGAACAGTGCGGCTGCTCCGTGATAGTGCGGGAAACGTCTGTTCATATCCTGGATGCCACAGGCACACACACGGCGCCAAAGCATCAGGGGAGGGCGCTTTAACTGTTGGTGTTGCATGTCACATCAAAGCTGCTGCCCCTGGCGGCCCCCGCTTTGACGCTGAACAAACTAGAGATGAACGCAGGCATTTCAGTAACGGGATTTGGATGTGCCAGACCCATTCAAAATTGATCGATGCTGACAATTCGGCCCATAGCGTCGAAACCCTTCTCGAATGGAAGCGCAACGCTGAAACCCGCTCTAATTCACAGTTGAACCAGAAGAGCTTCACTGAGAACGAGGTCAAAAAAGCCGTAGACGCTGGGTCGGTGTCGATGCTTCAAAGGTGGGTCAATCAGTCTGCCGATCCACTTGAAACTCCGATCCCAGAATTGATCAGAGGGTATGAATCGAGCCTGAGCGACCTCGATCCGCGCTTTACCATTGAGGTTAACAAAATAGGTAACGACTACACACATGTAATTCAAGCGGCTCAAGATAAAGTCGATATCCAATTGGTGCTGCAAGGGCTAGATGAGATAGAAGGTTTTTGGGAGGCTAAGAAAGCCTTCATCGAAGAGGGTAGGGAGCTTCTAATTCCAGGCAAACATTTTGCGCTCAAGGGATCGAAGCTTTTTGAGGCTATTCAGCAAAAATCCCAACGCTATGATCAGGGTGCCCTGAGCATCGGAAGAGTGAGGAAGCCAATTGTTGCAAATCTCTATTTGCGTACCGACAAGGAAGAAGAAGTCTTCATCGAGTCCTTCACCTGTTACTACACCACAGGCACGGCGCGTACCGTTTTTGAGGGTACAGCTCTAGAAGGGTTCATAGCAGTTAAAGCTCATTGCTCTCACGAAGGACAAGACCATAAATTCGATCTGACATTCAACGTTGAGGCGTGGCTTGGAAAAAATATCCTTGAGTTGCCGCGATTCTCTCGCCTCCTGAAGGCTGCAAAACACATGGCCAGTGGAAGGCTTGTCTTTGAATTAGAGGTGGGTAGCAATGCTGCTGCGTTCGATTCCAAAGTGAGTGCTGGGTCTGATGAGTTTCATGAGCAATTGCAGTGGATAATTTTCTATTTAGACGTAGCGCGAAGAGTCGCTGAAAAATGTGGGCAGCCCATACTGCTCAATGAAATTGATTTTGATTACAAACTCTATGTTGAGTTGAAGAAGTACGTAAAGCTTTTGGCTGGGCCAATCTATACAAAGAGATCGCCGGGGATGCTGTGCACAGGCGCCTTTGATTACTACGAGGGATACTCATTTAGAGATTTGGAGAAGAAGTCTTTTCCGTCAAGTATCAAGCTTTTGCAACAAAATTCATTGGTTTTTGGGTTACTTGGTTCCGTGATAAAGGCACCCAGGATAGAAAGCTCTTATACGAGCATAGAGACCGTATATTTTAGTGATATCGAAGAAAGGGATAGCCCCAAGGTGGAAATCCAAACCACCGCCGATACGGACATATTGATCCAACTGCATCCGGATGACTCCTGGGTTGTCCTGGAAAGCTGGGAGGCATCAGAGCCTGCGGCGACAACTGACTGACCTCAGCTCGAGATCCCAATAGTCTGGTTCGGCTTCAAGCGTGCTAGGCGATCCTACGCTAGCGATCACCTCCGACGAAGGTAGTGCGGGTTGTAGTGGCAAGTTGCCAAGCGCCACGGCTACTATTGGCCGACGCTGCTTCACGCCAAGACTTCCAGGGAGGGTTGCCATGTGGGTTGATAACGAGACGGATACTGACTTCCTCAATTTCTCAGGGGTAGCAGACACGGTCGCTGAGATCATCTACTCAGCGAACGGCCGTCCGATTTCCATCGGCGTCTCTGGTGCCTGGGGCGCCGGCAAGTCGTCGATGATCAAGCTGATCCAGGCCTCCTTAAAAAACCCTCCCGAGCCAGGTGAAAAACCGGCCAAAGACTTCGTGTTCGTTGAGTTCAATGCCTGGCTGTACCAAGGCTATGACGATGCACGCGCAGCGCTGATGGACGTGATCGCATCGCAACTGGAAGCTGAAGCAAAGGCCCGTAGAAAAGGTTTGGAAAAAGTTGCTGATCTCGCCGCGCGGGTGAATTGGCTGCGTGTCGCCAAGCTTGCCGGTAATGGCATTGTATCCCTCGCCACAGGCATTCCAGCGCCTGGCTTGATACGCGATGTAGTAGGAGTATACGACCGAGTCCGTTCTGGCGGGGTCGATCAAGACGCGATTGAGGCGGCGCACGACTCCGTCGAACAGGCGAAAGGTGAGGCGGAAAAGTTGTTCCGTAGCGCACCTCCGAGGAAGTCCCCTCCGAAAGAGATCCAAGCCCTCAGGGATAACTTTGAAGACATCCTCGACGAGTTGGGCGTCACGCTCGTGGTGCTCATAGATGATCTGGATCGTTGCCTTCCCGAGACCACGATTTCCACACTTGAAGCTATCCGCCTCTTCCTGTTCCTGCGCAACACGGCGTTTGTGATCGCTGCCGATAACGAGATGATCAAGCACGCGGTGCGTAAGCACTTCAGTGGCGTACCGGATGATTTCCTGGTCACCAGCTACTTCGACAAGCTGATCCAGGTGCCCATTCGTGTTCCTCCACTGGGTACCCAGGAGGTGAGGGCGTACATGATGATGCTGTTCCTTGAGAACAGTGCGTTGCCGAAAGAGGTGCTCGAGGATATCCGGCTGAAAGTACGCAGCCAGCTCCGTACGACCTGGCAGGGCAATCGCGTGGATCGAGCCTTCATGCAGGGCTTGTACAAAGACTACCCCTCCGAACTAGTTGGCAAATTCGACACTGCCGAGCGCTTGGCAGCAGTCATGACTTCTGCCTCAGGTATTCAAGGCAACCCGCGACTCATCAAGCGCTTCCTCAACGCGCTGGCCATCCGCATGAGCATCTCTCGTGCCCAAGGCGTAGGAGTGGATGAAGCGGTGCTGGTGAAGCTGATGCTGTTCGAGCGCAGCGGTAATCCGAAGGCCTACGAAGAGCTGATGAAGGCAGTGGCTACCGACAAACACGGGAAGCCGGCCATGCTTCGAGACTGGGAAGACCATATAGACAAAGGCAAAAACCTAGCTCTGTCTCAGCCTTGGGATCAGCCCTTTGTGAAGGAGTGGTTAGCTCTGCCTCCCGCTTTGGCAGACAAAGATCTTCGTGGCGCGATCTACGTGAGCCGTGAACATGCGCCGATCATTACTGATGAGGATCGACTGTCCTCCGAAGCAGCGGAGCTTTTGACCGCTCTGCTTGAGATGCCTGAGATGGCGCCTCAGTTGAAAGAGCGTCTGGGAGCCCTTGCACCTGTTGAGATCAACGTTGTTATGGATCGCTTGCTGGACAAAGCAGGTGGAGAACAGGAATGGGGTGTGCCAGACATTCTTGAAGCGATGCTGGTTGTTGGAAGGCTTGATGCGCAACAAGGGCTTCGGCTGGCTGCATTTTTGAAGGAGCGTCCACCTGCGCAGATTCAGGCCGGTATCGTGCCTAAATTGAGCGATGAAGCATGGGCGAAATCGGTCTGCGATTTCTGGCTGAGTGCCGACGTCGGCATGCCGGTAAAAACTGCGATAAGGAAGTTGAATGGGAACGTCACAAAATAACGACGGGCCTGGGAAGGGCACGCCATACGTACCACCTTGGACGCCTCCATTGCCTCCATTGCCTCCATTGCCTCCGGTGCCGCCTCAGCCGCCTGCTCCTCCCGAGCCGTTAGATCCGACCGATCCGGAGTGCGGCCCTCCAGATGAAGGCCCTCCTGATCCAGATCAGGAGGCAGCTGACGATGGAAAAGAGGGTACTGATGAACCACGGCAGGTGCCGCAAGCACCGCAGCCAATAGCGCCACCCGGGCGATTTGGTGGTGCACGCCGTGGTCTAGGTGACTATGCGAGTAATGGTGATCGACGTAGCCTGCGCAAAAGCCTTCGCGACTATGTGCGTCAGGGCTACGGTGGATCTAAAACAACCACTGCGCGATTCGGCGGTACTGCTTCGGTCGCCGGCGCTCTGGCTGCTGCACTTGAATCCGTTGCTGATGCTGCCAACCAGGCCGCACCAGGTGTGCTCGATCCCGCTATGTGGCAAGGGCGTTCACCTTCGGAGGTGATGGATGCGCTAGTTGAGGCGGTGCGTCCGGTAGACGGTACTCAAGATGCAGAAGCTGAGCGAGCATCCATTCGCGGCTCCCTTTCTGATGTTCTCGTGCGTTATCCGGATGCTGACCTGCTCAACCTTTCGACGGAGCAGCGAGCATTTGTGATCGAGCGTTATACAGCGATGGATGTGTTCCATCGATATGAGCTCGACCTCGGTAAAACCATTCAAGAGAAGGCTAAGTCGGCAACCGTGGCTGTACGCCGCTTGAAGGAAATCAAGGACTACATCAAAGAGTGTGTCTCTGCGTCGTTCCGTAAGATTGCGGCAACTGGGGCGCGGCTTACAACGGGCCGGATTTCGCAGGTGGTCAGCCAGGCATTGCAGGACACCTTTGAAGTGTTTGAGGGGTACGTAGAATGAAGTTCGTATGCGGCCCAGCCGACTTCAGGGTGCCGGGTGTCGATGATGCGATGCAGGTGGTCATCTACGGCAAGGCAGAAAAAGGGCAGGTGAGTGTCGGAGGGTATGCTCGCGAGCTTCTTGAGAAAGCCCACTTGGAGATTGATCCCCGAGCTTGGGATTTCCTGAGCATTGCGCTTGCGGTAGTCGCAGCAGACTTCACTGCTCTCCGTGCAAAAAGCGCTGATGCTTGGACGCGTGTGATTGATCTAGAGATTGCCGTTCAAGATCCGGTGTTCTGGAACACTCAAGCTCGAGCGCTTGAAGGAGCTTTGCGCTTTCTCACCACGGATCGTTGGACGCTCACATTCCATGCGGGTGGATTCGGGCCACCTGCGCAGCTGCAGGCTCTGCATCCTAGCGAAGACTCTGTCGTACTTCTGTCGGGTGGCTTGGACAGCTTGATCGGTGCTATCGATTTGGTGGAGCAAGGTGTGAAGCCCTATGCGGTGAGCCAGATCGTCAGGGGGGATGGAGAAAAGCAGGATCGCTTCGCCAAGAGTTTGGGCTTGGAGCGACTTGGCCTTAACCATGTCACGAAATCACCCGGCCAGCAGGAGCCATCGCAGCGTGCTCGTTCGATAATTTTCTTGGCGTTTGGCTTGGCGGTGGGGACGTCGCTTGACCGTTATCACCGGGGCCAGACTGTGCCGCTCTACATCTGTGAGAACGGCTTCATTGCAATCAACCCTCCATTGACGATGTCCAGGCTCGGTAGCCTGAGCACTCGTACAGCTCACCCTGAATACCTTGGGCGGCTTCAAAAGATCCTCGATGCTGCTGGCATCAATGTGCAGATTCGAAATCCCTATGCCTTGATGACTAAGGGTGAAATGCTCGCTGCATGCCGAAACCAGGAGTTGCTCAAAGAGCATGCTGTGGCTTCAACCAGCTGCGGACGATTCCAGCGATTCGGGTACAAGCACTGCGGGCGGTGTGTGCCGTGTCAGGTGCGGCGCGCCTCTTTCAAACAGTGGGCTGCGATACGCGACGACACGCGGTACGTCTACGACAACCTGAGCTTGGATGATTTGCAGCATGGGAAGTTTGAGGACGTCCGGTCTGTCGGCATGGCTTTAGCCAATGTTGCCCACGAGGGATTCGAGCACTGGCTGGGGCATAGTCTGTTCTCGCCCTTTATCCAGGATCGAGCTGGTTACAGTGCGATGCTTGCCAGAGGATTGGACGAGCTTGGCCGTTTACACCAAGCGTACAAGCTCAGCTGAATGCTTCATCGCTACCCCAGTAAAATGCAGTGCCAGTCGACGCCTCGGGGGATTGGGTGTCGACTTGCCCGAGAGGGGCGCCCTCTAGAAATGCGCACGCTGCATCGGCGCAAAATCCTACCAGATTGCGTCGCTTAGTGCCGGGAAATGGGGCAGTTGGATAAAGAAAAAGGATATTTGTAACAAGATAAAACGGGAGTGCAACCCTGAAACCCTTGTCCCATGCGGGCTGTGCATGCGTACAGTACAAAAATGGGATCCAAGACACAGTTTGCGCACAAGTTATCCACACTCCATCAACTTGCGCGTCTCGAAATAGCCCCTTATCTTGTAGCCAAGTCGTAACGAGGCCACTATATCTTGGGTTTCGGCGGCTAAGGTGGAATCGAAAAAACTAGCAGGCACATGCGCAACGTTTGCAGACACAACGCATGAACCTGCCACCCGATACCGCTCATGAAAGCGGTGGGATGCGCATTTAGAGATAACCAGGGGAGGGTGTCAACGCTCTACCAGAGGTTTCTGCTCAACGTGCTCCCGCCTGAATCTCGATTCAAGACTGTGGAGTACTCCCTGCTATGTCTAAAAATACGAAAGAAACGTCCCCGATGGTTGCCACCCTGGCATCTGAAACCCTGCGCGACTCGAACTCTTCTGCGATTCAGAAGAAGCTCGCAGCATCTGCCATGTCCCAGTCGTCCTCTGGTAAGCAGACCAGTGCTGAGATGGAAGCGGTAGCTGGTCGCGTGTTGGAAAGCGACAAGTACAGCTCTACTACCAAAACGTTGGCAGCCTCGGTGCTCGCTCAGTCCAACAAAGAGCGGGGTAACTAATCATGGCTCGTTATTACGTGAACAAAAACGCGCAAGCCAACGGCGACCATGAAGTGCACACGGGTAGCTGCACCTTCCTCCCTTCGATTTACAACCGCCAAGATTTGGGCGAGCACACCTCGTGCTTGACTGCTGTTCGTCAGGCTCGGGTGACGTACCCACAGTCCAATGGCTGCCGGTTCTGCTCTTCGCTCTGCCATACCAGCTAACCATTGGCCAGGGTCGACGCTCCTTGTTTGGGAGTGTCGTCCCTTGGTGTTTATGCAGCGGTTTGCTGCGCGTAAAAATCTCGAAGCCTAGGAGACAGGACATGGCAGTAACGGTGAAGCATTTGGATTTGCAGCAGGAGAAGTACAAATACACCTGGAAGCGCGATAAAGGGGATGGGACGTACGCCGGCCCACTTGACCG
The DNA here is from genome assembly GCF_001655295.1 of Pseudomonas sp. JY-Q. NCBI lineage: Bacteria > Pseudomonadati > Pseudomonadota > Gammaproteobacteria > Pseudomonadales > Pseudomonadaceae > Pseudomonas > Pseudomonas sp. JY-Q. Next base: position 747,200 of record NZ_CP011525.1, read on the forward strand.
AGCTAAGGTCGACAAGGACGAGGGCTATGAGGTCGCTGACTTCATCGAGAAATTGATGAATGACCATGGCAAGTCCGGAGCGGCAAATATCCGTGCGGCAGAGGAAGCTCTCAAGGCACCTCAACTCAGCACCATGACTTCTCGAGCGGATCTCTATAAGGCGGTCAAGGCTGATCTGCGCTGGTAGGTCTGCTAGCCAGTACCTTTCACGATAGTCATGAGATCTATGGGGAAGCGCATGTTGGATGCACCGTTTTTCGATCCGCGTATGCCTTGGTGGTTTGACCAGGTCGCGAAGGATTACAGCCAGAAGCTGGCCACGCTTGGAAAATGGCTTTTTGTAGGAAGCGGCGCGCTGTTTTTTGTTCCGCTAACTCAGTGGCTAGCTTTGGGGTTGGCCGGGGTGCTGCTTGTGACTGCGGTCATCCTAGGGCGTGCCTACAATAAGCATGTTGATGAGTTTATCGAGCACACTCAGCTCGCAAACCTCATCAAAATTTTCGCTCCCACGTGGCGATTTGTGCTCATGACGAGCATTCTCCTCGGGGTTGGCTGTGGGCTGACTGAGTGGAGCTTCTTCGCCGAGCACAAGCAGATCATTATTAGTCTGTTCGTTTCGGGCGGGATTTTGGATCTGGCTAAAGGTCTCTTCAGCAACTGAAGAATGGCGGGTAGCGGCCCGGTTTGGCCAGCTATCCGCTACACAGATCCGTCACCTGACGAACCTTTGTATACTGCGCGTCTGCCGCAGGAGTACACATGAGTTCGTTGCCAATCAACGCCGCGTTGCCGGCCCTTCTGAAAGCCCTCCAAGAGCGAGATGAGGTAGTGCTCCAGGCACCGCCTGGCGCCGGTAAAACGACTCGCGTCCCGCTTGCCTTGCTCAGTGAACCATGGCTCCAAGGGCAGACGATCATCATGTTGGAACCTCGCCGGCTCGCAGCCCGAGCTGCTGCCGAGCGCATGGCGAACGAGCTAGGTGAGAAGGTCGGTGAGACCGTTGGCTATCGCATCCGCCTCGACAGCAAAGTTGGGCCGAAGACGCGGATCGAGGTGGTGACCGAAGGAATACTGACGCGTCGTCTGCAGAGCGATCCTTCGCTCGAAGGTGTTGGCTTGGTGATCTTCGACGAATTCCATCTGAGAAATCTAGATGCCGATCTCGCCTTGGCCCTGACGCTCAATGGTCGCGAGCTTTTCAGGGACGATGCACCGCTGAAGGTGCTGCTGATGTCGGCAACGCTGGAAGGTGAAAGGCTGTCCCGCCTGCTGGATGACGCACCGATCGTGACGAGCGAAGGACGCATGTTCCCTGTCTCGACAGTCTGGGGAAAACCTCAGCAACCTGGAGAATACATCGAGCCGCGAGTCATCAGTGCGTGCCTTGAAGCACTTGCTGATCAGACTGGTAGCTTGCTTGTTTTCCTCCCTGGTCAAGCCGAGATCCGTCGAGTCATGACAGGCCTGGAAGATGCTTTGACCCAGTCACCATCACTTCAGCGTGACGTTCTTCTTTGCCCCCTTCATGGTGAACTCGATCTAAATCAGCAGCGGGCTGCGATTGATCCGGCGCCGGCAGGAAAGCGGAAGGTTGTGCTGGCCACAAACATCGCTGAGACCAGTGTCACCATCGACGGTGTGCGGGTCGTGATCGATGCCGGCCTTGAGCGGGTTCCACGCTTCGATCCTCGTAGTGGGATGACGCGACTCGATACTCAGCGAATTTCAAAGGCTAGTGCAACTCAACGAGCAGGTCGGGCAGGTCGAGTCGAGCCCGGTATGTGCTATCGACTCTGGTCTGAGACGCAGCATGACCAAATGGCTTCTTTCAGCTCGCCTGAAATTCAGCAGGCTGACCTCACTGGCTTGGCGCTTCAACTGGCCAAATGGGGCGTTCAGCCGGGCGACCTAAAGTGGCTTGATGCTCCGCCCGCAGCTGCTTACTCCCAAGCCAACTACTTGCTTCGGCGCCTTGGCGCATTACAGCCTGATGGGCAACTGACAAAGCACGGCCAAGCGATGGCCGAGCTGCCAAGCCACCCTCGAATCGCTCACCTCCTGCTGAGAGGTCATGAGCTGGGCCTGGCTGAGACTGCCTGCAACATCGCAGCCCTGCTCGGTGAGAGGGATATTCAGCGTGGTGGTGGGGCAGACCTTCACAGCCGTTTGGCCATCTTGTCTGGTGAGCAACGTGCTCAGCGCAATGAGCAGGGGGTCGCGCAGCGGGCGAAGCAATTGGCTAAGCAGTACCGCTCATATTTGCGTGGCCCAGCATCGCAACCAGTCGCTGATTCAGACGACCCGAAGTGGGTCGGCTGCCTACTTGCCTTGGCGTACCCAGATCGCGTCGCACAGCAACGTCGAGCGGGTGGGGCTGAGTATCGCTTGGCGAACGGTCGAGCAGCGATGTTCACCGAAGCTGATGCACTGATGAAGCATTCATGGCTGGTGATCGCCGACTTGGGTAGCAGGCAAGGCCAACGCGAAGAGCGGATCTACCTCGCCTCCGACTTGGACGAAGCCTTGTTTGATACTGTCTTGAAAGACCAGGTCACCCAGGTGGATGAACTTGATTGGGATGAGCGGGAGGGGGCACTCCGCGCTGAGCGACAAGTGAAAGTAGGGGAGTTGATTCTGTCTCGCGCGCCATTGTCCGACCTAAGCGATGAAGCGCGCGTTCAGGCTTTGCTCAACTGCGTTCGCCGGAAGGGTCTGCAGCTTTTGTCCTGGACACCTGAATTGCGTCAGTGGCAGGCGAGGGTGGAGCTGCTGCGCCTGTTGGATGAAGAGTCGGGTAAGCAGAGCGAGTGGCCCGATCTTCGTGATGAAGCCTTGCTAGTGTCGCTTGAGGATTGGCTCGGCCCCTATGTCGGTAAGGTCACGCGGCTTAGTCATTTTGGTCAGCTCGATCTGTCCTCTATTATCCGCAACCTGCTGCCGTGGCCACTTCCGCAGCAGTTGGATGCGCAGGCGCCCCAGACGGTTTCGGTACCGTCCGGGTCGAATATTCGAATCGACTACAGTGAGCGTCCGCCGGTTCTCGCAGTGAGACTGCAGGAGCTGTTCGGGCAAGCTGACACGCCACGCATCGCAAATGGGCGACAGGTACTCAAGCTGCATCTTCTGTCCCCGGCGCGTCGTCCAGTGCAGGTAACTCAGGATTTGGCGAACTTTTGGGCTTCAACCTACGCCGAGGTGAAAAAGGATTTGAAGGGTAGATACCCAAAGCATTTTTGGCCCGATGATCCATTGGTAGCTGAAGCAACATCGCGAGCTAAACCTAGGGGAACTTGATCCGTCTAGGCAAGGACGATGTCGGATACCGCAGAGGAAAATTGATCCTTGAAGTAAGTGTTTTTGGCATAGTCGATCAATTAATGGCTTTCGTTGGCCGATGCGATGGGTAGTGACGCGGCACTAGCAAGCTTTGAGGCAGACTGCTTAAAAGCGTCAGGATTTCGTCCAATACCGATGCACAGTTGATGTGGGAAGCCCCAGTTCGCGGGCAGCTTCGGCCTGCGTTTTGCCCTGCTGTTTTAATGCTTGGACTGCGCTCACGCGCTCAGCATCGGCTTTTGTGCCGCGAGCTCTCTTTGTGAGAGCGCCATCCGGTAGGTTAGCTTTAATGATTTCAAGCGCTCCCAGTGCCGCTAGCTCTCCCAGTTCATGATGGGCCTGCTCAATCTCCATGTCGGGTAATTTTTGGTCTCTGACTGCCAGGCACAATGCGAGGAGAGTCAATACGCTGATGCCCAGTGATTCCGATAATTTAAGGAGGGTCGGTAAGGTCGGTTGGGCATCGCCTCGCTCAATCATGCTCAGATGCTTAGGACTTATCGCACCCGAGATAGCCTCGTAACGAGCACCTTTCAGTTGACGGATCACCCGTAGCGTCGCGGCTAGCTCTTCCTTCACGTTATGCATCTCAAAAGGAAGGATAGAGCCATAGACCGTTTATCCCACCAAACATCGTTCGTTGCGGTTGGCGGGACAAATCCTTATGATGGCCATTCGGTGCGTGGCGCGCCGGCCATCTTGCGATGGACGCCAAGTAGTCTCTGCCATGAGGCTACGCATGAGACCGTCCTGGATGGGCTTGCACAGGGCCAGGTCAGGCTTGGACTAGGGTTTGAAACCGTGTTTGTTACCTATAGCAACGACCTTCAAGGGCAGTTCAGAGTCCCGGAGGCAACGCGGATGCTTTGGCGATCCGTAGACATCAGTCGATGTGAGTATTCATTCCTCATCGAAGGAATGGGCATAGAGGATGGATGCATAGGGCCTATCGCGCATCTCGTAAAAGATGTCCCGACTGTTCAGATGATGCAAACGGCAGAGCTGGGAAATTTCCTCAGTGTCAGCAAGATCCACCTCATTACTCCTTCTGAAAAAAATGGTGGCGGGTCGTACGCGATGGAACTGTTGTCTGAGATCCGGGTACAAGCCGGCACGGAATCCAGGCCGGTGTACGAATTCATCACCCAGGGTGGGCAGGTTTACTCCACTGCTAGGCCGACGAGGTCGTCTGTTTGCGCCTGAGCTAGGAAAGTTTTTCCGTCTGGGATGAGGTAGGGAAGCAGGCTGACCTCAGCACTGTTTTTTCGTTTATCGCGCAGCTGATCCAGCACATCGACGCACCCTGTTTCCGCGGGGGTGGGGATGCTTGCGCGCTGTAAAAATTGCAGGAGCAGATTTTGTTCAAATTTGATTGCAGACAGGTCACTGGGGTGATCGAAACCCTCCATGTCTCGAGCACGGAGCAGGGCACGGTAACGGCCTACATCGTCATCGATGGGCAGGTGCTGCCAAAGGTGCTGCTGCCAGGGAAGATCTATGAAGAGCTCGGCAAGGGTCAGCGGGTTACGCTGTACGGCTTCTTCACCAAGAAGAAGGACAAGATGCAGAACCAAGCCACCATCTACGCCATGAAAGGCGAGAACGGCCTGCTCATCGCGGCAAAGGAGCTTCAGTTCAAGGTACCGATCTTGATCATGGTTTCCGCGATTCCTTTAATGATCCTCACCTTCGTCATTGGTTGCTTCGCGTCCCCCTATTTGATCTACCTGGTGACGGGAAGCGAGGATCCGGACTATCTAGTGCCGAATACCTTCATCTGGGCTTTTTGGGAGGGTATCGCTGCAGGCGTGTTCATGCTCGGGTGCGCAATCAACTTCATCCGAAAGAGCAACGATCCAGAGGGTTGGGCACCGATCGGAATTGCAGAGCTTTCTCAGCGCTTCAGCAAAGCTTTCAAGTAAGTGCCTGTAGCCAGGCCTCCACTCCGTTGGAGGCACTGGAGGGGCGACCAGTCAGCTGATACGGAGACCAGGCGATACGATGAGAATCACGGTTTATTCAGATCTCCATCTGGAGTTCGTTGATTTCCAGCCACCTGCGACAGATGCTGATCTGGTCGTGCTGGCCGGCGACATCTCGGTGCGTGGCCGGGGAGTGACGTGGGCGAACGAAGTCTTCGAATGCCCAGTGATATACGTCTGTGGCAACCATGAGTACTACAAAGGCCACCTCCACCGCACACTGACCAAGATGCGCGATGCCGCTGCAGATCATGTGCACATCCTAGATAACGAGTCCCTGATCATTGGTAACACGCGCTTTCTGGTCGCGACAGCCTGGACGGACTATTCCGCCACGGGCGACTACAAAGCGGCGATGAGGGTCTGTGCCGACTGGATGACTGACTTTAAGAGGATCCGGATAGGGGAGGGCTTCAGCAAGCTTCGCCCAGTTGATCTCATCGCTCGAAACATTGCTACACGCGAGTTCCTGGCCACAGAGTTGGCGAAGGACTTCGACGGCAAGACAGTGGTCATTACCCACCATTGCCCCATCCAGGATGTCGCTGGCGATGGTCACGAAGGCCACCTCGGCGCGGCGTACTTCAACCAGTGGCATGACCTGGTGGCCCAGGCCGATGTCTGGATCTTTGGCCACACCCACCACGCAGTCGACACGGTCATTTCAGGCTGCCGACTCGTATCGAACCCTCGAGGCTATCCGGGCGAGCGCACAGGCTTCTCGTCGGACTTCACCATCGAGATTTAATCTGCCGTGGTGCGTTGCTTAAGCATCGAGCAACAGGAGTAGGAGCAGGAACAACGAATGTCAGACGAATTCGTCATCGAATATCACATCAAAGAGCTTTCAGATTTCCAGCTCAAGCGGATCGCTCGTGCGATGGTTTTCAGGTACTCGCCACCTGTCACCGCCTACTTGAGCGACGTCTTCATCGCGTCGGAGTGCGCAGTCGGCATCGTATTTGGCCACACCGATCCAGGGCAATACGGGCAAAGGGCGGATGGGCACATCTTTCAGACGTCTAGCATCGAGCATCTGAAGAAGGTAGGGCGATACTGGGTGATCACTACAGCAGAGGGGCGGTTTGTGCTGACGTCTTTCAAGCGGGGATTGGGGAGGGCGGGCTTACGAGCGCTTACTGCGGGGATGATTCCAACAGCATAGCCAGGCGCTTCCGTGCGCTGGATGAACGATGCTGCGATCAAGCGTCCGAAAGCGTTGTTCTGCGTCGGTGGATACTACTCAAAATTTTATAATCCCGGATTCGGTCGTGGGAGAGGTGGCCGGCATCAACCAGACCTCGAATGTAGCCTTCGGCTTTTCCCCTAGCCTCCCGTAGATCACTCACACATGTGCTGTGGTGAATGTCATCGACGATGAGTTGCCAACGCTGACTCTGACGAGCACCAACCGGATCGTCGGAGGAGTCGGGCGCAGTGAGAAGCGTTTCGTAGTAGCCAAAAATTGGGGGAATGCTCAAGTACAGCGCTCCTTGCGTTGAGCTTTCACCAAGGCTAACACGCGCATGCCTAATCACCTGTTGCTGGTCGGCCCATGGGCTGGCATCACGTGTATGAGGTACCGAAGGCATCACTGCACAGGAGGTTAAACTTGATTAAACGGCGCGCGCCCCTTTCCACATCCAAGACCGTCAATGTCTCGCCATCAGCCATGCCCCGCACGGTAGCTAAGGCGATGCGGGTCGAGTTCGAACGGGAAGTCACAGCCTACCTGTCCTCGGTTGAGTATGGGCCGCATGAGCTCTTCCTCAGAGGGGTGGTCTTCGGTGACCGGGAGCGGCGGTTTGATGATGGTGATTCCATCCGAACTTCCAACATCGTGACCTATGAAGACTTCCAAGGCTATGTAGTCGCGCGCACCCTCAACAGCACATACGTTGTCTGTGATTGGGCGGCGGATGGTGCGAGAGGAGGCACGAAGGCCCAGCATTAAGCTGATCAGCGGAGCTGTTCTTTAGAAAGCAGTTAGCTACGCGGTAACGGGTAGGGGATGCAGGCGGGGAGATGTGACTTTTTCAGCATTAGGTTGCAGCCAAAGCATCCCCCTTGCAGGAAGACCAAAAAGCACAGCTCACTAAGGCCACAGAAGGCCTGCACTACCTCGACTTAATACTCACAGCCCCAAGAAGCTGATGACCTCAGGAAGCTCGTACAAGAGCTCCAAGCCTCAGGTAAGCACTCCGGGCTGGCCGGCGTGTTCAGATCTATCATGGAAGATACATGGAGCGGTGATGCCAAAGTGCTCACCGGCGCCTGGCTGACTGGTGGCTCAGTTTTAGGCGAGTCCTTCCTTCCGACAGCCCAGCCCATCACGAGCAGAACCAGCAGCGGCAGAAACCATCATTGACCTTTCTTGCGCATATCCTTTGCACCCTCGACGTGAGATCTGTCCTTTTCAAGCAGTAGGTGGCTGGATCGCAGCAGCACCGAATAGTCCTTTTCGGTAGGGTAGACCTGGCGAGCAACTTTCCATCTATCTTCGCTGCTTACTGAAATGTCCTCCTGCCAGGGCAATACCCCATTGCCATCAAAATTGACTTCGTGAGAGGGCTGTTCGGGCTGGACTTCATCTGCCTTGGCTATATCATTGTGCCATCTTCAGGTGGGTGGCCTTATGATATCGCAGGACGCATTGATCCACGGGATTGAAATTCGCAAGAAGACCCAACAAGGTTTGAGCTCCAACCTACTCCGAGCAATGCAGGTTGCTGGCACCCGAGCAGACGGATCGCCTGGGAAGCTAAGCCAGCAGCTGTTATCCGACTGTTCAGGCGTGGCACGCTCAACCATCAGTAAATATTTGACTCAGCAATCTGAAGCCAATCCTGACTTGGAGACGCTCTGCCGCCTCGCGGCCACTCTAAACGTTTCGCCGGCACTGCTGCTCATGACAGAAGAGGATTGGCTGCACCTTGCCCACGGCTTGGTGACCGTTGCACAAACGCTTAATAACAACCAATTCGACGACATTGCGGCGCAGCTCGGCGAAGCATCGTCAGGCAATCCTCTGGATCGGGCCGATGCAGTTCTGAAAATGGCAGAGCATATTGGCGTCAAACCGCGACATACCTTCGAAGCGGAAACACCCAGCCAGCGCAAGCTCAAACAGGGAATCTTGACCACAGCTGCCTTGCCCGTGCACCCCAGATTCCAAGATGGAATTTATGCCCAACTACTGCCGCTGTGCATCGTACTGGGCGCTCGAATCATTGACCAAGGAAATCAAATATGAATCTGGCCGACATTACTTCGACAAGCGACCTCGAAAAGCTTCTGGCCGTCTCCGAGGTGGACGACATCATCGCGTTGGTGAACTACCTTACCGACAACGGTGCGGGTCGCCTAGCCCTTGATGGCGATAATTGCAAACGGCTTGTCGCCGCTCGCAATGCGCGTCGTTTTTCAGTTGGGGACTACGAATTGATCGCCAAAGAGATCCGCTTGTTTGGCGGAAATTCCATTTTGAATCTGTTCCGAAAGGACGGTGTGCCGTATCAGGAAATCGTCGAAGATGTAGCGAAGCATTTAAAGGTAAATTTCGGCAAAGATCCCATCAATGTTATCGAGCAGGAGATTCTCGGAAAGATCCTATCCCGTGCGTTCGACCAGATGTCCGAAGAAGAACGTCAGGTCATCCTGGAGGAGCTGGGCGTCGCCAGCTACTCCACCGCAGGGCCTGCTGCCGCCATCGCCGCTATTTGCGCGGCGAAGGCGGGTGGGTTCGCCACGTACAAACTCGCGGCAATCGTTGCCAACGCTATCGCTAAAGCGATTTTGGGAAAGGGGCTTACATTTGCAGCCAGCGGTCAAATGATGCGCACCATCAGCGTTGCCATCGGCCCGATCGGCTGGGCTATTACAGCGCTTTGGACGGCTGCTGACTTGGCCAGCCCCGCCTATCGCGTCACGGTTCCTTGTGTCGTTCAGTTGGCGTACATGCGCCAAAAGGCAATTATGGCCCTAGCTGCTAAGACCTGTGGCAATTGCAAAGCCAGCATCGTGCGCTCGTCGCGGTTCTGTTCTGAGTGCGGTACGCCCGCCGCAGTATAACCGGCCTCAGCATGTATCCCCACACCCTTATTGTGGTGCAGCCGCATCGCGTTAAATTGATAGGAGTAACACCATGGTCATCGTTTCAGGTTTGAACCAAGCCCAGATTGAAGGGCTTGTAAAGGGCAGAAATTCATTTGAGGTGCATGGCCTGCGGGGTAACTTTTCGGACGGTGTCAAGCTCGTTGAAACGACAATTGAGTCTCTCGGCCTTAAGTGTCGCGTTAAAAGTGATGTTAAAAGCGCAGTTCTCCAAGGGGGGGTTCTTGGAGCAGCACTCGGAGTGCTGTCAACTCCTGTAACAGTAGCTACCCTTTCGGTTGGCGCGGTGGCGACAGTAGGGCATACCTTGGCGACGTATAATCCAGACTACGAAATCTTAAAGGACTACGTGAACAAAAGTCTCAAGGTGAATTACAAGAAAAAATGATGGACTAGGCCGGAGTCGTATACGTGTGCACTCGACGGTACACTCCCGGACAATACGCATGCTCAAGGCCTATGCGTTTGAAGACGCTATCGGTGTTATGAGGGCGTAGCATGTGAATGTCGAATTCTGCCTCCTGACCACCGCAAGTATACCGATGCACTGGAGGCTATGAAGCGTTACCACCCGGCACAAGAAAATGGTGTGACAGGGTCGGACTGGAGCACCTTCGTCAGATGGTTGAGCATCGGTTTTTAGCAGCGACCGACTGGTCGCTGCGCGCACTTGGTTCCCATCTGAGGCCAGCCAACAGCGTTGGGAGGTTAGCTGAGCCCTCTAACCTCACGAAATCAACCATTGCTCGGCACATATTGCTTTCGTTTGCCCATGCCTGCCCATGCCTGCCCATTGCAACCACATCATTCATCAGATAGCTTCAGCAAAATCATTATGCGGCCCAAAGGGCTCTAGGGAAGGAAAATGGCCTACAAATCTAGTTCAATCGCGAGTGTTATCCGACATCTGAATCGTGATTACTATCTCCCCGCGATTCAACGCCCCTATGTGTGGACACCTGAGCAAATCGTTCGCCTCTTCGATAGTCTTCTCAAAGGTTATCCGATCAGTTCCTTCCTGTTCTGGGATATCGATGGGCCGCAAGCCAGTCAGCTCGATATCTACAAGTTCGTAGAAGACTTTAAGTATGGCGATTTTCATAATGAACTAGCGGCATCCGGCGGTGAGCACCTCACCCTAGTACTCGATGGTCAGCAGCGCTTAACCTCTCTCTTGATCGGTCTGCGAGGAACTTATAAGGTCAAACTGAAAGGTAAGCGCTGGCAGAATCCAGACTCTTGGGTGCGTCAGAGCCTCTATCTTGACCTGCTGAAGGATGCTAGTGATGAAGAGCTAGAGTCGGACATCACATTCGGGCTCGCATTTTTTGCTAATCCCCCGGTCGAGCAGGACGGCAGTCACTGGTTCCCAGTCAGCCATATAATGCAATTCGATGATAAAGACCGGTTTGATGATTATTTGGAAAAATTGCTCGACCTTTTGGAATCGAAGGATGTTGCGCGAGCGGATTGCCGTATCGTCGAACGGAATCTGAAAAAGCTGTACCATGCTGTCTGGGTTGACGAATCCATTGCCTACTTTACTGAAACGAGTAAATCAATGGAGCGTGTACTGGATATCTTCGTGCGGGCTAACGAGGGCGGCACAAAGCTAAGCAAGTCTGATCTGCTCTTGTCGACCATTACGACTATGTGGGGAGACTTGAACGCCAGGGAGGAAATCTATAGTTTTGTGGACTATCTTAATACCGGGCTAGCTCGCAATAATAGCTTTGACAAAGACTGGGTGATGAAGGCGTGTCTTGTTTTATCTGACCTGCCCAATGCTTACAAAGTTTCTAACTTCACTAAAAAAAACCTAGATCTGATCCGTCAGAATTGGGATGGGATCAAATCTGCGCTCGAGATGACAGTGCGTCTCGCGAATGATTTTGGCATTGATCGTGAGACCCTGACTAGCGCGAATGCCTTGCTCCCGATTGCCTACTATTTCTTCAAAACTTCGGTTCGCTTCAATTCGACTGATGCTCATCACGTTGATGCAATCAGTGCGATGCACCGCTGGTTAGTTAAGACCCTGCTGGCTAGCACATTCGGTGGTTCTTCTGACGGCACCATTAGCCAGTCCAGGAAGATCATTCAAGAAAGCCTGACAACCTCCAAAGAATTCCCTGAGCGGGCGCTTCTTGTTGGGCTGCGTCGTCAGAGCCAGATTGATTTCACTGACCCGAGAAGCCTCGACGACCTTCTCGCGCTGACTTATCACGACTGGACTACCTTCTTCGCTCTTTCCCTGCTTCACCCTGATAAACGGTGGGGTGCCGCTCAATACCACGTGGATCACATCTTCCCACAGGCTAGCCTTACCAGAGCCAAGCTACTTTCCTGTGGTGTTTCGGAGTGGGCACTTGAGGGTTTCCAGGAAGGCAAAGACCGCCTAGGCAATCTGCAGCTGCTGCCATACCGAGACAATCTTGAGAAGTCGGACAGTGCCTTTGAGGAGTGGCTCGCCGGGCGCAGCGCGGCTTTTGTTGAGGAGCATTCAATACCAGGCGACAGCAGCCTGTATCAGACAAGCCGATTCCTTGAATTCCTCAAAGCTAGAGACTTGCTACTGAGGAAGCGCTACGCCGAGCTTCTCGGCTTCAGTGAGCAGTCGTATTCAATTGATAGTGGCGAAGAAGAAGTCGATGTCGAGTTGACCGGAGAGGAGTGCGACTCAAAAAAGTAACTGGCTCGCTAGACTTGGTGCCTCAAGCCCGGGACGGTTCAACGTTCTCCCCCGCCCTGAAAAAGGCTGGAGGATTCACTGTCGGGCGCAAAGGTAGCGAGCAGAAAATCGAACATTACCCAGATGCTTTGGCTTATCTACGTTCACAACCATCCGCTCACTGGCGAAGGCCGAATGCTGAGGGAAATTGGGGAATTGTGAGCGCAGTTCGTTGGATAAACATCAACGAAGCATGATACGGAGGCCGGGGGGCGCAGATCCGACAAGCGGAGCGCGCCGGCGTGTCGGATGGACGCCCGACGGGTCGAGACGTCGGCGCACGACGATGGCTCGATTCACGACAGCCGGGCCTGGCAGGGCACGCCCCCATCGCTCTACAAAGCTTGAGCATCCGTACGGGTATGTTCAATCCGGACGAGGCGAAGTACGCCAACGGCGTCCTGGTCGAGCTGCCATATCCAACGGACGACTCACGTTTGCTGACAAAAGCAGCGCAGGAGGGCGTGGAGCGGGTGTTCCGGGAAGGGTTCCGCTATAGCACGGCGGAGGTGTTGCTCCTCGACCTCAGCCAGCCCATCGAGATTACCGGTGACCTATCCGCGACTGCTCAGCCTGTGGCGAGCGAGAAGTTGATGGGAGTGCTCGATGCGGTGAATGGAATGGTAGGTGGGGTAGGGGACGATGCGGTTGGCGAGTGTGCCGGTCGATCCCTCATGGGATATGCGGCGGGAGATGATGAGCCAGAGCTTCACGTTGATGAGCTATGGACGGTTTACCGCAAGTAGTATGGCTAGCGGTACGAGCGATTGCGCCAAGTCGGCGAGGAGTTGCGGCAAAATGGCATTGTGCTTTGAGATATCGTAGGATATGACAGTGCCCCGCTAGTCTAAAATAGTTTGTGTCAGTTTATTTTTAGTCAAGGATGATAATGAACATTCAGTCTTATATTGCACAGGTTACGGCCATCATGGACGACCTGCGCGTAAAGGAGGCAGATGGTAAGTTTGCTGCCCATTATACCAATGCGCAGACACCAAAATTCCTTCTAGCAGCTGCTACAGAAAATAAGATGCGTCAGTTCGACGGAGACTACATGAATGATCCCGAGGAGGGGCGATATCTAGTCGATGTGATGATTGCAGCTGCTCAAGAGTGCACTCATCAACATAAGAGTAACTTTGTTGAGCGGTTTGCAAAGCTTCGAGATTCTCGCCTACTATATTCAGCATACAGAAAGGCAACATTTCTGTCATGCTGGACTATCACGCCGATTCGTAATGGCGCAGAGGACTCAAGTGATTCTCTGAATCATTGGCGCTTCTACGGGGACGATGGCAAAGGATCCTGTATTGTCGTTCCTTTGAAAAATTTGATTCACATTTTTCCTGATCAGCTTTTCAAGGTTATCTACGGCACAGAGTCGAGAGGCGGGGGGCGTGGTGCAGGTGAGCGGCCAATTAGAAAGCTTAAAGATGCCCTGATCGCTCGATTGAACTCGCTTAGAGGGACTTTGCACTTGGCAATGGAAGACTTGGAGGCCGTAATCCAAGCAACGCACCCGTTACTGTTTCTCTTCAAGTCTTCAGAATATTCGTCTGAGGAAGAGGTGCGTTCAATCGGTCATGCCTCGAATTACTCAACGAGAGAAGGCGTATTGTTTGATGATAGAAGCCCACGGCGGGCCTATATTGAAGGAAATCCGGGAGTGATCTGCAATGGCTCGATTCTCTATTATGGCCCAAAGGCGGATCCTAAGCACGCGATAGAAGTAATGGGGCTGGCAGCAAATTTAGGGGTAGATATTGACGTTTACGTAAGCTCAATGCCATATCGATAGATTCCAATAAGTGACTTTTAGGGCGTAATATTGAAATTTAGGTTCTACCAGGGCCCAGGATACTTGTGGTCTGTACGCTGACTGGGTTTAAACGGGTGGTTGATTTAGAGGCGGGGCCGCTTCAGTTGGCTCTGTCATGTGCGTGAGAGGTTCTGCCAATGCAAAAGGTGTGCATCGACTGTATTGGAGATGAAGATCTAAAACAGTGGATTAGAGAATTAAATAGCCATAGAGGATGCAGCTTTTGTAGCCAGCATACGCTTCTTGCAGCTCCCCTTGGCGAACTCTGTCAGCATATTGAACGAATCTTGGAGATGAATTACGGGAAGTCAGCAAATGAGCTACCTTTTTGCAGTGCTGAGGGAGGTTATTTAGGGGACTCTTGGTCGACTTATGAGCTGTTGTTTGAAGAGTGTTGCCTCGATTTGCCCAATGATGTCGACGGTTCGTTGAGAATGGGAATTATCGGATTGCTCGTTGATGATAATTGGTGTAGGCGAGATTGGGTGGCATTGGATGAAGATGAAGCAATGCGATTTGCGTGGGGCAGATTCTGTAATCACATTAAACACGAGCGGCGGTATTTTTTTCAAAATCTCGACTCTGAATGTGTAAGTTATGACTCTTATTCTCCAGTAGAATTGCTGGCCGCAATAGCTCAGTTGGTTGACGCGGAAGAGCTAATTATCACTGTGAAGCCTGGTTTGAAGCTTTTTCGTGCACGACCAGGATTTAAAGGGCGAAATCCAACTGCAAAAGATTTCGGCCCACCCCCAAGGGAGGTTTGCCAGAGTAATAGAATGAACCCCGCAGGTGTGCCAATGTTTTATGGGGCGCTTGATCGCCGCACTGCTGTTTATGAAGTAAAAGAAAGGATTAGCCGCATAGGATGCTTTGAGGTGGTCAAGCCATTGCGCTTGCTTGACTTATCTAGTTTGCCGATGCTTCCTGGTGCCTTTTCAACTGAGTCCCCTAGACGGCGTCTTTTGCTCTCTTTTCTTCATTATTTCACGAAGGAGATAATGCAGCCTGTCGCACGAGATGATCGCGTGCATACAGAATATGTACCATCGCAGGTCGTTACAGAGTTCTTGCGCGATTTTAATTTTGAATCCGGTCGCATCGACGGGGTCATGTACGGTAGTGTGGCTTCGCCAAAGCCTGGGAGGCGTAATGTCGTTCTATTTCTGGAAGATCTAGAACCTGAGCAAGGCCCGTACTTTCCTAAAATTAACGTTCCATTGAAATTCCTCCGAGCTTGTATAGTGCGGCTGTAATGATGCATGGTGAAACAGGAGCCTATGGGGCTATGGCCACGTATGTGAAATACTTGATGTAATGAGTGAAGACGGGGACGCTTTTTTAGTTTAGTATTTAATCTGATCTCGTCCTTGGAGTAATTATTGTGTCTCGATTAGCAGAATTCCGTCAGCTTGAGCAGCAGCTTGCCGCACAGCTCGCAGAGCTTGAGGCCTTGAAGGGCAGCTCCGAGTTGCAGAAAGAAATCGAGTTTGAGACCAAGCTGCATGATCTGTTGGCTAAGTACGGCTACAGCCTTCGTGATATCATTAATATCATGGATCCTCAAGCCAGCGGTCGTGCCTCCGCTCCAGCAGCAATTGAAAAGGCCCCGCGCCGCGCCCGCCAGGTAAAGCAGTATAAGAATCCGCACAGTGGCGAGATCATTGAGACAAAGGGCGGCAATCACAAGCTTCTCAAAGAGTGGAAATCCCAGTATGGCGGCGATGTGATCGAAGGCTGGCTCGCCCAGTAATATTCTTCATTGCTAGTTTGCTAAGCCTCCTAATGGGGGCTTTTTCTATGGTGGTGTCGTCACCTCTTCCATCTGGGCGATGCATAGCCACTCCCCCCGACACCCACCTCGCAGGCGCATTTCGTCCGCATTACCTATGCAGCCGGGCATTTTCCGAATACTGTATGCCCATACAGCATTAGAGGATGCCGCCATGACAGGCACCAGTCTGCCCGTAATGTCGATCCAAGAGTGGCGACAGCTGCTTAACGACACCGAGGCACTGCTTCACGCGCCGAAGAAACATCACCGGGAGCTTCTGCACCACGCTTATGCACTACGTGATACGCATGCCGTGGACTCAGGAACCTTGGCCGACATGTTGGAGCTCGCGGACGAAGCATTGATGTACGCCCACTCCGTCCAAGCTGATCAGCAGTGGTAGGATAAATACATGCCTTGGTGGCATGGCGTCGTGTGGCATATCCATGACGAAAGGGAGAGATCGTGAAAAGAGATCTGAGCAATGTGCTCATGCCCGACCATCCCCTGTACATCGGGGCTGTGGATGCGTTGAAGGTCTACCATAAGGCTGAAGCTGACGGGGTCGAGGGAGCGGAGCTGGAGCGCCTCCGGTTGATGGCTGAGCATCGCTTCCAGGCGGTCACCGACTATCAGATGCACGCCCTCGGCGGGCCCGCTGAGAAAGGTCATTAACAGATGGGCAGTAAGCGTCCGGCGAACTCACCTTCCGAACTCCAGCATTAAGGGCGATGGTGTCCGCGTATTTTTAAGCGGACGCGATCACCCTCATCGCCAGGATTTCCATGCGCCAACGAAGCTCTTATCCGAAACCGTTCAAAGCCCAGGTCGTTCAGGAATGCCTGCAACCTGGCGCAACCGTGTCCAGTGTCGCCATCAACCACGGCATCGATGCCAACGTCATCCGCAAATGGCTGCCGCTCTATCGAGATCAGCCCGCAGCGGCTTCACTACCAGCTTTCGTCCCGCTAAAAGCCGCACCTAAACGGCCAGTCGAAGCGTCAGTGATCATCGAGTTGCCCGTGGCCGGGCAAGTGATCACGGTGAAATGGCCAGCCTCGGATCCCGAGGGTTGTGCGCAATTTATTCGGGCTGTGGCTCAATGATCCGCATCGATGCCATCTGGCTGGCCACCGAGCCGATGGATATGCGCGCCGGCACCGAGACGGCATTAGCCCGGGTGATTGCGGTGTTCGGTGCGGCGAAGCCGCACTGCGCTTATCTGTTCGCCAATCGCCGGGCTACCCGGATGAAAGTGCTGGTGCACGATGGCGTCGGTGTCTGGCTTGCCGCGCGGCGCCTGAACCAAGGCAAGTTCCACTGGCCCGGCATTCGCCACGGCTGCAAGGTCGAACTCGACAGCGAACAACTCCAGGCGTTGGTGCTGGGCCTGCCGTGGCAGCGCGTCGGCTCAGGCGGCGTGATCAGCATGCTGTAACCGCCGGCCATTTGGCCGGTCTACTTGTCGTCGCCCCGCGCCTGCTCTGGCACAATCGGCGGCATGACTTTCTCGCCCAACCTCGACCAGATGACCCCGGAACAGCTTCGTGCTTTGGCGGCACAGGCGTTGCAATTGCAATCCCAGGTCGAGGCGATGAGCAGGAAGATTCAGAACGATGAAATCCTCATCGAACAGTTCAAGTTCGAAATCGCCCTGCTCAAACGGCACAAGTTTGCCAAGCGCAGCGAGCAAATCAGCCCGGCGCAAAGCAGCTTGCTGGATGACCTGCTCGACACAGACCTTGAAGCTATCGAGGCCGAGCTAAAACAGCTTCTCCCAGATGCGCCACAGGCCGAACCACGGCAATCCCCGAAACGTGCGCCTTTGCCGCCGCAGTTTCCACGCACGGTGATTCGTCACGAACCCGAAAACACCCAGTGCGTCTGTGGCTGCCAACTTCAACGCATCGGCGAAGACGTCAGCGAGAAGCTGGATTACACGCCGGGCGTGTTTACCGTCGAGCAACATGTGCGGGGCAAATGGGCCTGTCGCCAGTGCGAAACCCTGATCCAGGCACCGGTGCCAGCCCAGGTTATCGACAAAGGTATCCCGACCGCAGGTTTGTTGGCCCACGTGATGGTGGCCAAGTTTGCCGATCACTTGCCGCTGTACCGGCAGGAGAAAATCTTTGGCCGCGCCGGGCTGGCAATTGCTCGCTCGACCCTGGCCCAGTGGGTCGGACAAACCGGCGTGCGGCTTCAGCCACTGGTCGATGCACTGCGTGAAGCCGTGCTGAACCAGGGCGTGATCCACGCTGATGAAACACCGGTGCAAATGCTTGCGCCAGGCGAGAAGAAAACCCACCGGGCCTATGTCTGGGCCTACAGCACGACGCCGTTTTCAGCGCTCAAAGCGGTGGTTTACGACTTCAGCCCAAGCCGTGCTGGCGAACATGCGCGCAACTTCCTAGGTGACTGGAACGGCAAGCTGGTCTGCGACGACTTCGCTGGCTACAAAGCCGGTTTCGAACAAGGCATCACTGAAATCGGCTGCATGGCCCACGCCCGGCGCAAGTTCTTTGATTTGCACGTGGCGAACAAAAGTCAGCTGGCTGAACAGGCCCTGCACTCGATCAGCGGCTTGTACGAGGTCGAACGTCAGGCGCGGGACATGAGTGATGAAGAGCGCTGGCGAATACGACAAGAATTGGCGGTGCCGATCCTCAAAAAACTGCATGACTGGATGTTGGCTCAGCGCGACCTGGTGCCCAATGGATCAGCCACGGCCAAAGCCCTCGATTACAGCCTGAAACGCTGGGTAGCGCTGACGCGCTACCTGGATGATGGGGCTGTGCCCATCGACAACAACCAGGTCGAAAACCAGATACGGCCATGGGCACTCGGGCGCTCGAACTGGTTATTTGCGGGATCCCTGCGCAGCGGTAAGCGGGCTGCGGCAATCATGAGTTTGATCCAGTCGGCGCGCATGAATGGGCATGATCCGTATGCCTATCTAAAAGATGTGCTGACGCGGCTGCCGACCCAACGGGCCAGTGAGATCGGACAGTTGCTGCCGCATCAGTGGGTGCCGGCCTGACTTACGCAAGGTGAGTTCGCCGGACGCTTACGATGGGCAACCTGATGCCGATCCCCAACAGCAAGGTTCGGAATCTGCACTTTTCTCGCGGTTCACGGCCTGTCTCCCATCAGCGACTCAAGTCGCTACAAACATTCAATGGGGGCATTTCAGAAGGGTAGATCTTCACCATCAAGGGGCAGGTGTGCTGCTGGCAGCTTCGGCGACAGGGCTTGGTGAATGCCCTCGAGCCGTCCCAGCATTTCGTCGAACGTGATCACGAGCACATCCTTCAAGCTGTTCCGATACTGCTCGAAAGCACGCTGTTCAACAACCTTTGTTGGGGTACGGCCAATGATGACAATGGCCGCCACGGCATGTGCGTAGACACGTTCATCATCGTCATCAGTATCGGTAAGGTTGGAAATGCTCTTCTGTAGAACGCTTCTCTGACTGATGACCTGGGCCACGCATCCACTTAGCTCGTAGGAGGGCACGTAAGTCTTGCGGTAGGCTTTTCCGAGTAAGTCTTGTCCGGGGTGCTTAATCTCGATCAGAGCGAGGTTTCCAGTGGCCTTCGCCGCCATAAGAAAATCCGAATATTGACCTCCCTGGCCTCTGAGATTCTTCCCTCCGACGTAGGGCTGTTCTGAAATCATTTTCACAGGGTAGCCGAACGCCATATCGAGCACGAAAGGATGCTCACTCAAGAAGCTCTGCCACTTGCCCTCAGAGACCTTGCCCTCCAGCAGCCGCCGGTAGACCTCAATTAGTTCTCCGAGCGTGATGAGTTCAATTTCGGACTTGAGCTGATACAGGGTCTTCGGGGCCGATTTCGCCAAAGCAGGAACGCTCTGTTGGGCAAGCTTTACGACCTGCGTTTGGTCTTTGGATGATAGGCGAGGTTCACCAACTCCCAGCGCTACCAGGTTGGCAAGAAGATCTGGCGGCAGCTTCCGTTCACGGGGAGGATGGATCTTGGGATCTGCTTTGTGCAGTAGTCCTGTGTAGCAAACGAGCTTCTTATCCGCAGCAGTTTCTCGTTGATGTCGCTGGGTTAGCCTGTCCAAGCTTTTCCTCAGTCGTTCAAGCCGTTCGACGCCTAAGTAGAACTCGTTGCCTTTGATCTTCGCATCAGAGCTTCCAGAGCCACCATGCAGGATAAGCGTGTCCACCTCCTCCAAGTCATTCAAAGCCTGAAGGATGTATCGGTACTCATAGTGGAAGCCAAGACCATAGCGCCAGTCTTTGGTAAGCCCGGCTGGAAGAAGCTCAAGCAAGGCATCAAGCTCATCTTGATCGGTAGGGTATGTATAGTCATCGTACAGGGGTGCGGTTACTACTATCGACTTGATGTTGTCGTACTTGGGCTTGCCGTACTCGGGGTTTTCCGAGCGAGCGATGATTGGGTAAATGGCCACATAGTCGGGTGTGACCATCAAAATGAGATGCCATCCTGACGCATTGTTCGGTAGGGGGACATCGCTATAGTAAACGAAGGTCGGGCCACGGAAGTCATTTTCGTCGTAATCGCCCGAGTCAATTGCTTCAAGCTCTCTCTCGCTTAACCCTCTGGCTTCGCCATTGTCAAAACGAAGAAATGGGCCGCCATCGGTGCGCTGCTGCATGGCGTACTGCGAGGGCCGCATAGAAGGCATGGTGCTGACATCCCTGATCTAGAAAGTGGTCGCCGAAGGCGTTATACCGAGTTTAACGAGCCGCTTGAGTTCCGGAAAGGCGCTCACCAAATGCTAATATGTCAGGGCCATCGACGAGCGCCTGTCAAGGTATTTATCCAATCAGCAAGGTCGTGGTTCAAAGAGAAAGGCATGAGGGCCATTGACGCGATACGAGTAAAGGAAGGAGAGGTTCAGCGCCTCCTTGAGACAAATGGCTTCATTGAACCCAATCTCTCCGGCTCTGCCGCACGAGGCGATGATCACGAAGGCAGTGATCTCTATCTACACGCTCGAAGATGAAATTCAAGCCCTTGTGCATGTGCCGGTCGACTTCCACGTGCACACCAACATGCCTGAGCACCTCAAGCGATCCATCGAGCGAGAGATGGTCACGCTTTAGCTGTGAACATGCTCGCGATGATCCTGGCGTCCAGTAGGGCGTGGTGAGGCAGTTCTTCCCCATCATTCATCGCGGCCAAGGTCGTAGCGTCAATGGGGAAGTTTCTGACATTCCTAGGCCACTTCCCATCGTCGTAAGCGAGTTCGCAGAACAGCTCCCAGTCGTAGTTAGGTGCATCAGTGACAACCTCGAGTTCTTCGTCGTAGGTTGCCAAGAACCGTAGGAGTGCCGACCGGGCCTCGATGATCGGCATGGCGTACTTACCGCCCCAGAGCTGTGGCAGCACGATCTCCTTCACGAACTCGCTGCAGTCCTCTTCTCGCCATGCATCCATCACTTCCACGTAGAATTCCGTGCCATCCTGGCCAACCAGAGCCAGAGAGATCAGCTTCGCCTGTGCGGTGAGCTGAGTGAATTCGCAGTCCAGAAAGAGCCTCATAATTGAATCTCCGTCATGCCTAGAAATCGCCTAACCCTCGCACGGGAAGGCCTGCTTTGGGAAATTGCCCTCAACCACTTCGGCCCTGGGCAACTGCTTCAGATTGTCGTTGAGCTGTGGGACGCTCTCGAGTTTCCGCAGCGAACGGCGGTGGATCATTTGTCCACGGCTACGTTGAGCACTCAGGTACTGAATATTTTGAAGATTACCCAGACCAGAGTAGGTGCGTTCGTTCCCCTTCGTGAGGTAGCACTAGGCACGGTGACGCTGTACTCACGCCACGCCAGTAATCTGGCTGATGGGTTATTGGCTCGACTCCCGGTAATGCAGCTCACGAGAGAGCTGAATTGAGATCGCCCTTATGTTTTTAACGAAGGACGGACAAGAAGTGCTCACTGCTCGCGGCCTCAATGGGCGCCGAGCGAGCGCTGCAGTGGCTCGTACTCACTGGCAGATTCGCCTGCTGGTAGACAACTACGAAGCCCATCCGGAGAGCGATGACTATGACTCGAGCCACGTCTTAGGCAGCGCCCGATCTGAAATCGACGACACCGCTGTGGACTTTTTCCATTACGAATCAGCACTGAGTGGCTTCATGCAAAGCCTGCAGTTCTGCGTGCTGGAGTACCTGGAGCAAGCCAGAAACCGGATCAGACCTACCATATGCGCAGAGCTGATTTAAGGCGTTATGGCCCGGTGGCGCCTACCGAAGCGCCATCTTACTTTCTGCACCGAGTTGAAGGTGCTCGTCAGCGCGGACGATTGCGCTTTCCCTAGCCGTGGACGCAATTCTTAGTGACGGTCTCTCCCGTAGCGAACCGGAGCCTGCTGTTCACAGAAATTATCGCTAGGAGATAATTATTGCTGAGCCATAATTTCAAATAATTTCCCAGGCTCCGAATCGGCCCTCCTATTTTCGGCTGGGGTGATCCGATCAGAAAGGGGTTAAGCAATCCAGCGTGGGGGCGGCGTAGCCGGCGTCCAGCCGAATTCTCGAGGGGCCTGTTGCACCTGCATGCTCCCCTCTCAGCACTGCATCGACTGTTCGGGCGGAAGCCCGCCTATGGCTTTACGCTCGCAGCTATTAGTTCCGCTGGGCGAGCCGTGGTAGAGGCGTAGGCAGCCAACAATGCTGATCAGTTGCGGACTACCCGCGCGGCGATGCATGACGCAAAGGTGACCTTAGGAGAGAGGGGCCATGTGTGGTGGGGTGATGGCAGTCCAGGCTTTGATCGCCGCCACGTAATGTATGGTACCGCTCACTGGTCATTCAAGATGAACAGTACAGGCCGAATCCGGGCTGATGAGCACGGATGGGTTCATGTTTTTACGCCGGTAGGGCTGGCTTTCCACCAGATGGAGAAACAAGCCCAAGCTCTGCCAGCGCCTTGAGTCCGTTCGCGTCTACCACCTGAGTGATATCCGAGGATTTCCAACCGGCCATCTCGTTTTTGAAGATCGCCGCCGAGCGGAATGGCAGTGTGGAAACAGCCTCAAGCATGCCAACGCAGCGGTTCTGGTAGCGGTCAAAGTCGTCTACCTGTAGGAAATAGCAGCCGCTGTAAGTCGAGAAAACGAGCTTAGCTGAAGCGCGAAGACGAAGTTGTTCCCTCAACAGTTCGAGGGCGAAGCCTGTGCCACGCACAGCTTCAACGGCGATGATCAAGCGATTCGGGCACAGAGGCAGCTCATGAATTGCTCCATCCTGAAGGGCAATGGACGAGCGACGCTCACCGGTATCTGCCACCCCCACCTGAGGCATGCCTGATCCGGGCTCATCGACCTGATTGTTATCCATGTTTATTCATATCCTAAGTTCGGTAGGTGGCACTCTCTGACTATTGATCAGGGTATACGTACCTCAGCCCACTGACAACGGAGGTGCGATTGGGAATCTGCATGAACCTGCGAGTAGCTCCTCAGCGGGATTTCTAGGCCTCGCCAATCGTCCAGCGTTAGCGATTCAACACGAGAGTCCGCCGGTCGTCAGCACCGGCCTCGAAGGGAGGCTTGTAATGCTGTGTTGGTAGACTAATGTGAGGCCGGAGTAATCTTCAATTCCATCATATGGAGTAACTGCAATGGATGCCCGTACCCAGGTTGATATCGCCAGGACGAAGGCCTTCTATGATTTACTGGTGGAGAAACTCGGTAAGGACGTTTGGGCAACACGTAAAGCTGCCTATTTGAGGCGCATACGCGAGCGGGAGTCGCAGTTCGATATAAGGCTCCCCGTTGAGGCTCAGCTCTTCTCGCCTGCTGACGATGACATCGACTGGTACATCCTAGCGTCATACCTGTCGCACACCTGCCCTTATAGCGACTCCGCCTACAGCAGTAGGCGGATCTATCCCTATGCAATGGCGATTGGTGCCGTCGCCACTGAGCTTCGCAGCGTTCCCAACGTTAGTGGTGTGCTCGATAAGATGTTGGCCAACAACAACCAACCCGAAAAGCAGATCTTTGAATTGTTAACGGCCTCGTTCTACATCAAAAACGGTTACGAGGTTTCCTTCATCCCCGAGAACTCAATGACGTGGTCTGACGGAAAGACAAAAAAATCGCCGGACATGCACGTCAGAGCAGGAGATGTAGATTTCTATGTGGAGTGCAAGCGGGCTGACAAGCAGACCAAGTATTCACGGTGTGAAGAGCAAGCTTGGGCCGGTATCTGGGGTCAGCTTAGCCACCACATGTTGAGAGTGATGCCTTGGTGCACGGTAGACATCACTTTTCATCAGCCGGTCATAGGAGTCAGCGCTGAAGAGGTGATGAAGGCAGTTGATAGGGCATACATGGATAGGCAGGGTAGGGCCGTTGCGGACAAGCTTACAGTTCAGATGCGGGGCATAGACAAGAAGAGACTCAAACACCATTACCGGAAATTCTCGGTTAGATCCAATAGCCCGCAGCAGGAAATGCTGGTTTTCGGGAACATGGACAGCAATCAAAAGCGCAGTATCGCTACACTGGCTAAACAGGTTGTCCGGCCGGGCACAAATAACGACATCCTCAACCTCTTCGTGAAGGACGTAACAACTTGCGTGGGAGCCCAATGGCGCTGCGATAACGAAGAGTCACTACGGCTGCGTTCTAGGCATTTCAAGGGCCTGGTGCATGACGGGGTGTCTCAGATTCCACCTGGCAAGGCTGGGGTGGTGCACATCTGGTATGAAACCCGTGACGGGATCGAAATCGAAGAGCTGAGACGGGACAAAAATATCGAGAACATTTCGGCCTATGATGCTTCGGGATCATCGGTGCTGGGAGTTCTGCTTCACGGCGTGAACTATTACCCGTTTGAGGATGACTACGAATTTGCTGAGACCGTAGACAATTTCGGGCGTATGCCTGGCTTGTTCGACCTCTATCCTCGTCAGACCTTGATGATCGCAGCCGAGCCGACTCTGGAGATCTCAGGCATTACTCATTGGCAGCAAGATAAGGCGGCGAGATAAGCGCATTGTAAGCGCTCCATGAACCCCACATTCAAAGCGCTCAGCTGATTGCCGATGCTGTGCTCCCGATTTCATTCTGGAGCCCGCACGCCATGATGCGTCCCGACGCCAAAGTCGAAAAAGTCTATCTCTACCCCAAGCCCGTCGACTTCCGAAAATCCATTGATGGCTTGGCGGCGCTGGTCGAGTTGGACATCAAGGTGGCGGTGTTCGACCCCGTGCTCTTCGTATTTCTCAACAAATCCCGCAACCGTGTGAAGATCTTGTACTGGGAGCGCAACGGCTTCTGTCTTTGGCTCAAGCGCCTGGAATCCGAGCGATTCAAAACATCACCTGACGCCACCGACGAAGCGATTGTCCTCACCGTTCAGGAACTGAACTGGTTACTCGACGGTTTTGACCTCTGGCGCAATCGCCCGCATCAGGTTTTGACGCCGCGATTCGTCGCCTGATTCGGTATAATCCGGGGCATGATTTCCATGCCCGAAGACCTTCCCGATGACCCCGTACTGCTCAAGCAGATGCTTGCGCAGTTATTGATGGAGCGCACGGTCGATAAGGGCCAGATCGTCGATCTCAAAGGGAATCTCCGAACAAGCCTTCAGTTATGCGAGAATCCCCGCAACACCTGATCCGAGCCGCCCATGAGCCAGATGAGCTTTTCCGACTTTGAGTACGCCGGCAAGCGCAAGCAAACCCGCCGAGAGCGCTTCCTCGCCGAAATGGATCAGGTGGTGCCCTGGGCAGGCCTGCTGGAGCTGATCGAACCGTTCTACCCCAAGGCCGGCGGCGGTAGAAAACCCTATCCTCTGGAAACCATGCTGCGCATCCATCTGTTGCAGAACTGGTTCTCCCTGAGCGACCCGGCCATGGAGGAAGCGCTCTACGAAATCACGCCCATGCGCCAGTTCGCACGCCTGACGCTGAGCGCGCCAATCCCCGAAGACACCACGATCATGAACTTCCGGCACTTGCTGGAGAAGCATCAGCTCGCACCGGCAATCCTTGCGGTCATCAATGGTTATCTGCAGGAAAAAGGCCTGTCGCTGCGCCAAGGCACCATCGTCGATGCCACCATTATTCATGCCCCCAGCTCGACCAAAAATAAAGAAGGCAAGCGTGATCCCGAGATGCACCAGACCAAGAAAGGCGGTCAGTATTTCTTCGGGATGAAGGCGCACATCGGTGCCGATGTCGAGTCCGGCCTGGTGCATCACGTCCATGGCACCGCTGCCAATGTGGCCGATGTCACGCAGGTGGCTGAACTGCTGCATGGCGAAGAAAACGCCGTGTATGCAGATGCCGGTTACACCGGTGTCGAAAGGCGCGAAGAGCATGAAAATCGGGGGGTGATCTGGCAGATTGCAGCGCGTCGCAGCACCTATTCCAAGCTGAACCAGCGCAGCGTACTGTACAAAGCCAAGCGCAAGATCGAGTTCTGCAAGGCTCAGACACGGGCCAAGGTCGAGCATCCGTTTCGCGTGATCAAGCGGCAGTTTGGTTACGTGAAAATACGTTTTCGTGGGCTGATGAAAAACACGGCTCAGTTGACCACGCTGTTCGCCCTGGCAAACCTGTGGAGGGTTCGAAAACAGCTCATGGGTATGGGTGAGGTTCGCGTTTAACACGGAGAACCGGTCGAAAAAGCTCTCCGTACATGATTTTTCGGTCACTTTTCGTCCAATGACGCTGTAGGTGCCTGGAAAATTGCAACTTGCCGCGGCTGCACGACAAGTTGATCGGAGCATCCAAAGAGCAGGTCAAGCTACTGCGCGACCGTCTGTTCAGTCGCAAGTCCGAGCAGACCGTTGAAACCAACACGCCGCAACTCGCGTTGTTCAACGAGCCGGAAAGCCTGTCGATACCTCCGGTCGATGACGACGAAGAAGTGATCGCGCCAACACTGCGTCGTGGCAAGCGCAAACCGCTGTCCGCTGACCTGCCGCGCATTGAAGTCATCCACGAACTGCCCGAACACGAGCAGGCCTGTGCCTGTGGTTGCCGCAAACACGTGATCGGTGAGGAAACCAGCGAGCAGCTGGATATCGTGCCGATGCAGATCCGGGTGCTCAAACACATCCGTAAAATTTACGGCTGCCGTGGTTGTGAAGCCGCTCCGGTCACCGCTGACAAACCCGCACAGTTGATCGAGAAGAGCATGGCCAGCCCGAGCGTGCTGGCCATGCTGTTGGCCACCAAGTATGTCGATGGTTTGCCGCTGCACCGTTTTGAAACGGTGCTGAGCCGACACGGTATCGAGATTCCGCGTCAGACTTTGGCACGCTGGGTGATTCAGTGCGGTGAGCACCTGCAACCACTGCTGAATCTGATGCGCGACCGGTTGCTGGAAAGCCCGGTCATCCATTGCGATGAAACCCGCGTCCAAGTTCTTAAAGAACCGGATCGAGACCCGACCAGCCAATCCTGGATGTGGGTGCAAGCCAGTGGGCCACCGGATCGGAAAGTCGTGCTGTTCGACTACACCTCCAGCCGTGCGCAGGAGGTGCCGTTGCGCTTGCTGGAAAGTTATCGCGGCTATGTGATGACGGACGATTACGCCGGCTACAACGCCCTGGCGTTGCAGCCGGGTGTCGAACGATTGGCGTGCATGGCGCATGCGCGTCGCAAGTTTGTTGAAGCTCAGAAAGTGCAGCCCAAGGGCAAAGCCGGACGCGCGGATATGGCGCTGTCATTGATCAATAAGCTATATGGCATCGAGCGTGAACTGAAGGACGCCAGTGATGAGCAGCGATTGACTGGCCGGCAGGAGAAGAGCCTGCCGATCATGGGGCAGTTGAAAAGTTGGCTGGACAAAACGCAGCCACATGTGACGTCGCAAAGTGTGCTCGGCAAGGCGGTGAATTACCTAGCGAGCAATTGGAGTCGGCTGGAGCGTTATGTGGAGGCTGGGTATTTGCCGATCGACAATAACCCGGCAGAGCGCGCAATAAAGCCATTTGTGATTGGCCGCAAAGCCTGGCTGTTCAGCGACACGCCCAAGGGTGCCGCCGCCAGTGCTCAGCTCTACAGTTTAGTCGAGACCGCCAAGATCAACGGCCAAGAGCCCTATACGTGGCTGCGCCACGTACTGGAGCGGCTGCCCCATGCGCAGTCGGTGGCAGATTATGAAGCGCTGTTGCCGTGGAACTGTTCACCGGAAATGCCACGGTAAACGATGGCCTCACCTTGCGGTAGGTGGGGTTCATGGATCGCTTACAGCGCATTAGCGAGACTAGGTTGAAAGAAAGGCGCGTCTCAGGCCTGCTGTCCCTCACGAGCAATGCCTTAAGGTTGCCACTGTTCAGCGTGGGTGATCATTTGACTGGATGAGGTCTGTAGCGAAGGTGGCGCTCGTAAGAGCTCATCAAAACGAGTTTGCCGAAACCTTCCTACCTCGTTTTAGCAGACTTGCCGTCCATGCTCCTACTCCGTACTGACGGCTTCTGTTCCGCGAAAGCCAACGTCCAGCCGATTTCTCGAGGGTACTCTTATGGTCAAAGTTCTGTCTCAGTGGTGCATCGATTGTTCGGGCGGAAGCCCGCCTAAGGCTTTACAGTCGCTGCAACCAGTTCCGCGATGCCCTGCAGCACGGCGTCGATGTAGTCGTGCAAGGTCACATCAGCTTAATTGAAAATGTCCACAGCCGTTGCAGCTCCTCGGTCACCCACCCATTTGGCAAGCTCTTCGATCGCAGTTCGCAATGCATCTTGGTTGTGGCTAAGGCATTGGCCTATAAGCGCTTGCTTTTGACCGAAGCCTCTCTAGTGCGTGCAACCTCAAAGTCCTTCTGCACCAGCTCTTTCAGGAGCTTCATCTCTTTCTTGTAGTCCTCCACGGACAAGCCTTCATCCAAACGGCGGGTAAGCTCAGCTTCTCGTTCAAAGTATGCATCCATAGCACGCTGCATGTGAACTGTATTGACGGTATCCGCATAGTCTGCGGAGGCAGCGAGGGCTAAATGTAGATAGTCGTTGATCGAATCTGGGTCTAAGTGCCCAGTCCACTCCGTTACCTCGGCTTTGAAGATCTCCGTGTTTAGGAGGTTGCGCCGGAATTCGTCTTCATTCGTAACTTGGTGTGTCCTGATTAGGTCAATGAAAAGCTTAGTGATAAAGCGGTGTCTAAACATATGTGGAAAGATAGGGGGTTCTATTCCTGAAGCTGCTTTCAGTATTTTGATTTCGTTATATAAGGTTTTGCTTGTTAGTGGGCGGCCGGTTCTCTCGGAGACAAAGAATCTTCGATGGTCATTTCCTTCTTTGTATTTCTTTTTCATGATGTTGTTGCGCTGTCTCTCAATGTGGTTATTGAGGAGGTGCAGCAATGTGGGCAAAACGGGTACTTCCCTAAAGCTAAGCTCGCCGTGCTGCTTTAGAGTGGTTAGTCTTAGGGTAGGGTTCTTTTCAAGTCTTTTGGCAGCTTTAATATCATCAATTGTGATTTGTTCTATTTCTGAGCGCCGTGCTCCAGTATCAGTGAGGAGATCAATAAGCAGGGAGCGTCTAGCTTTAACGAAGTTGGAGGTTTTTTCTTTTCGCGCAGTGTCTTTAAGTAGTGCTATTTGTTCAACTGTGATTGGGTTTCTTTTCTTCTTTCGCGAAGGCGGGCCGAAAGAATGATGTACTAAGTATGAGCGGGATAATTTGCGACCCGATCTGTCGACGGTGTTGTAGGTTTTCTCCATTACGCGTATTCTGCCTTCAGGCGCAACAAAGTCTTGATATCCATGCAAGCGACCTACAAAACTTAAAAAATCAAGCCAAACACGGCCTATATCAGAAATTGTATCTTCTGTTCGCTTTCGTGTGCCCGGATTTATAAGGGATTTTTCTTCGCGCAACTCCGTTATGTAGTCAGTGAAGTCGCCATCGGTTAGCATTATAGGCTCTATCTTATCGTGATAGCATCGACGCAATAGTTGACTTAGTTTTGCTGCATAATCCCCCATGCTCCCGCCATCTTGACCGGAACGAGAAAGGCCGCGCCGGGATCCTCGCCCTTTCCTGTTGAAGAGGCTAAGCATGTAAAGGTTGCCGATGATGCACGGTGACCCGTTGGGCCAGTTCATGAAAGGAATGTTCGTCGCATCCCGCAAACTGGTACGACCAACTGAATAGTGACTGAACGTCTGAAACTCGCCCAGCAAGCTATAGAGCTTGTGCGTTGACCGCTCCTTAGTCTTTTTTGCGGTAGTCATTGATGTCAGTCACTGTATTGGATGAGGCCTTTGGCAGCGGCGTCTCGGTGAGGTTGAACGGGGGAATGCACAGACTGGTGATGGATAGCAGGTTGGCAATCGCGTCAGAAGACCATTTTTCTAAGATCTTCAGATCCTTAGCATCACGAATGTCTCGGAACTGCCCGAGCGCATCCTGGAGCCCTCGGAGCAGTAGGTAATTCGTCTGGCGCAGCATTTCCAGCTCTGACTCGACGTCTTGAACCTTGAGACTAAGCCCCGACTTGGTGCGTTTGTTGCTTTTTGCCTTCCTGCGCTCCTCACGCTCAAACGCCTCGATAGCCTTGATTCGTAAGGCATTGAGACTGTTGAAGCCACCGACCAGGCACTCATCGCTATATTTCTTCAGCGTGTTGAGACTGGTTGGAAAGGTGTTGGTGGCTGGCTCCACACCGGCACTCACAACGCGATCCAGCGAAGCCAGGCCAGCCTGACTATTAAGGGCGCTCCGCAGCTCTTTGTCCTCAACAAAATCGCTCGGCTTTGTGATTACTTGGGCAAGCAGGCGCTCAAGAGCCAAGACTCCCGCCTTGGCTACGTCGCCACGTGAGGGGCGATCTGTCATGCTGCGACTCCATGCTTGAGGCGAGCGACGACCTTCATGTGTTCACCATTAGCATCAGTGAAAAATTCAGGCGCGATCTCGACCATGCCTTCCTTAATTTTGTCATTGATATAGTCTTCCAATTCAGAGCTCGGAATCAACCCAAAATTGTCAGTGCCATATCGGTCTTTGAGCATTTCAGCCAATACTGTGAAGTTTTCGACATTGCCGACGTGAATGTTTTCTGCAGCAAACTGAGCACCAACAGAGTTGAGTAGGGCGCCATCTGTGCTTTCAGTAATGTAATTGTAGACGTGCTGGAGGCTCGCGTGACCAAGCATCCAGCGCAGAGTGTCGAGATTTGAGAAGCTCCCGCAGTAGAAGAACAGCATTGCAAAGAAGCGCCGCATTTGATGCTGGCGTAGATACCAGCGCTGTCCTTCATCGTTGACGGGAGTTTCGAAATAATCGCAGAACCTATCAAGATTACGATTGTACGCGGTGTTGCTCGAGTCAATGAACTCCCGCGTTCCGCTCATCTGTGGCAGTGCAAACAGGGTCTTATACGACTTGATATACCCGACTTTCAGCAATACTTTTTGCATCCTGATCAGGCTCTTGATCATGTCTGCGGCTATTGGCTCGATAGGTCGAGCTTCTCTCCGGCGCAGGCCGAACAGATGCTTGGTACTCTTGCCGTTGCCAAACAACAGCCATTCCCCGCTCTCATCAAGGCACCGGTCAGCCTTCAACGAATACAGTTCGCTGACGCGCCGTGCCATAAGTATGCCGACAGTAAGCTGAATGCCACCGACGTATACGGCAAGCAGGTCATACAGGCCTGTATTTGACCTCAGGTTCGCAAAGTACTCTTCCTTATCGCCCTTAATAGACTCGCGTAGGGTCTTGGTGGCGATGATCCTGGCGCTCAATGAGAGCCGTGATACGCCAAGGTTAGCCAGGTAAGGGCCAACGATGTGTCTGACCTCTGCCTCGGAAAGGGTAGAGGGGTTCACGCCGCGCTTCTGGCACTCGATCGCAATGCGGCAGAAGCCTTTGATGATCTCCGAGCCATGCTCAATGTGCAGTTCAATGGCATTGCGCAGGGACGTGAACACCAGATCCGAGGGCACGGTACGGAAACGACCTTTGGTGCCAAGCTCTGGCGTGAAGCAATCTGCTTCTATCAGCGCTTTGGACGTAGGTGCCGGCAGGCCAATTTCGTGCAGCGTGCCGAGGCTATACACAGCGCTTCGGTAGGTAAAGAACGTCTGGTCACGCATCAGCTCAAGCGCACCCGTGTTTGTCCGAACACCTGGATACTCTCGGGAGAAGAGTGACGTGTCCTCATTAAACCCTAGAATCGAGTGAACGGGCTTAAACTGGTTTTTACCCCACAGCACGTGTGGGTAAAGAATGCCCGAAAGCCTGATGGTGTTGGGCTGACGGCCATACTCTACCTGTGTTGTGCCATACAGTCCTCGTATGTACAGCGCAGCACGAATCGGTGGAATCAATTCGTGGCGGATACCTAACTCGTCGTCGTCCTTTTGCTCGTTGGTGATGATGAGCAGCTGTGGACGCTCTTTGAGCACGCTGATAATTTCCATCTCGCTTGTGTCTGCGAGGATGCTATGGCAGAACTCTCGCAGCGTTGGCGTCCAGTTGTATACCGATTCTGCGCTCGAAGGCGTTTTGGAGAAGGTCTCAAGCATCTCGATGAGATTGCCCCCTGTGAGACCTGCCAGACCATACGTGGAAAGCTGGTAGCGCTTGTCATTGATCAGTAAGAAATCGATGATCTGACATGCTCTGCCGAACTGCTTTGCTTGCTGGCCTTCAAGCTCATTGGTGGTGCCCAGGTCAAAATCACGACGGGTACTGGTGGTAAGGAAGTACTTGAATCCCAGGTAGAGCTCTTCGTTCTTCGAGTCGAGCAGCGAACTGCCATCCGAAAGCGTGATTTCCCAGTCGAGCTCCTTTGGTTTCTTCTTGTAGCCAAACGAGTACTGCCACTTGGGTGCATCGAAGTCGCTAAGCAGCCACGGCGCTGTTTTGTACTCCTCTCGCGGAGAGTTCAGCAGTGGGGACAGGAATTGCAGCTCAGGCGGCAGCAGCATAAATCAGGCTCTCCATTTGGCTAGCGTCAATCTGGGTTTTGGCAGTAGCTAGGTATTCTTGCAGATCGAATTCATAACCATCGGTAATTTCTTTGACGAGCAGCTTGGCCAATTGAGCCCAGTACATAGCCTTGGCGCAAATTTGGTCTTGACGCTTGGATTTCCTGACTGCCTCTTCGAGTGATAGGAGGGCGGTGAGGATGCCGACGTCGACAGAAATCTCTACCCGGTCAGCTCTGTCGTCATTTGCTGCCGCTTTGGTGCCTATCTTGCCCTTCTTTGTCGGTGCTTCATGAGCTGTGCGCTCGCGGGCCGCGCGATAGCCTTCTGGGTCGCGCATCGCCTCCGGAATGTCCTTGAGCGCATTGTTCTCCAGAAACTTATGCAGCTCCTCCATCGTTTGAAAGTTCGACACTTTCAGTAGGTATTTGCTGTCTTTCATGGCGTAGCAGATGATCCCGCGCTGGAATGCTCGGATCCACCTAGTTTGGAAAAACGCTAGAATTGGCTCGGGCAGGTAGCTGCTCAGGAGATCCGGCGAGACGTTAGTGTGCCCCAGTGCGGCAGCGGTTTCGGTCAGGCTGTTGTTCTCAATGTAAAGCAGCACCGCTCGCGTTGCTCTCAGGGACGTGATCGAGATTCTGCAGATGAACTCTTCGATCTCCTTTTTCGGCATATCGACGAATTCGGCGAACTCGTCGGCTAGGTGCTGATATCGGGTTTCGAGCGTTCCAGAGTTCCAGTTCGTAGGGGACATTTTTTTTGGCGATGCAAGCCCCCTTGAGCACTGAATGAACAGTTGCCTCCATGCGTCGTCACCTGTTGCGCGCAGGTAGTCACGCAGCGGTTGTGTACAGCGAATAATTTGCCGCACTCGAACGGCGTCTCGAGGCTTTAGCTTAACCTTGATCTCACTATTAGCTCCGCCTTTGCGGTCTTTATATCCTGTGAGTTGGTAGTATCCATCTAGTTTAATAAAGCCAGTCAGGTCTCCTTTTTTGTCGTAGAGCTCAAAGTTGTCTAAGAAGGATTGAGTTATGCACGGGTAGTTGTGTACCAACAGAATTTTGAATGGATACAGGTCGTTAGCTGATGGCACTCTTAAAAAGCTGTTAAGGTACTCTCGGTTTATGATTTTTCCAAATCTTTTAGAGAAGTCATTGTAGACGTATCCAAAGCCGTGTTCTTTAAAGGCGGCGCACACATCTTCAGGCTTGGCGTCCTCGGGTTGGGCCCTAGTAGCGTAAATGATTTTTTGGGGATTACCCAGCTTCGCTAGCTTGTCGCGAGACTTCTGCGCATTTGATGTTTGCCAAGCTTTTTTATTCGCCCACTTGTACAGTGCGTTGTTATCGGCTTTGATTTTTTTGAAAATTAGTTCGATTGCCTGAGTGTCAGTGAGATGATACGGGATTTCCGTGATTAGTTTTGCTTTAATCACTTCGCCCTTTGCGTTCTTTTTGTTATTTGTATCCGCTCCTCGGACGTGCTGGATTGCCGGTTTTGGAATTGAGCCGCTGTAAGGCTTAACCCATGAACCGGATGCGAGCATCGTGGAGTTTACTAGGTTAATGAATGCTGCATACGACTTTGTCGCAGTCGGAATGTCCATTCCTCGGTCGTGCTGATCTGTGAACCAGTGGAGCATATAGGCCAAAAAGGCTTTCTTAATTTGAATTGGATTCTGGAATGTTTCAGTAGGCCAGCTAGGCGCGTTTTCTGCGATGTAGTTCAGAAATCCACTGAGCTCAGAGCTCCGTGGTCGTCGCATCTTAAGGCAATGTTGGCGGACGCACTTATATACTTCTTCGGCAAATTCAGGGCCATGAGAAATCCATATGTTGGGCACCGACAAATATGCCGTTTTACCCGTGATATCCACCAAGGGCCAGCCGTTCCAAAACCTCACGGCATTCGGGTCAATATCGTCTTTGATTGCTATCCAGTATTTCTCGTTGAACTTTGGCCAGCCATCGCGTCCGCCGTTCTCCTCAAAGGTCGGAAGCAACGGGATCTCTTTGGCCATCTCTTGCAGCATGCGCACGAACTCGCGTGCGTAGCTGTTGCGCAGCGGTCGCGTGACGTCGATGAAGGTGGGGTCGTACAGCGCTCCTAGGAAGCCTCTGACGGTGCGTTCGAAGGCTGGAGAAGAGAGGCCGAGGTAGGTGACGGTGCTGCCAGTGATGTTGCAGTAGGCGTCGAAAATCTTGGTCAGCTGGCCCATGCCATCTCGCGCGATCGGCTCGTAGGAGCGGTGCATGAGCTCAAGGACGTCAGGAGGCAGGGTGGTGAACGGATAGTTCGCCAAAGCCAGCGATCCTTTGATAATTGTCAGGTTTTCCATAAAGCTCTTGATCGTCTGTAAAGCCCGTGTTATCTGTATTCTGTCAAATTTGACAAGGCTGTGTAAATGACAAAATCGTCGAACGCAGCCTGGATGCCGATCTCGCGCTTGCGCTGAGCCTTAACGGCCGCGAGTTGCTGCGTGACGACCCGCCCCTGAAGATTCTGCTGATGTCGGCGACGCTGGAAGGTGAGCGCCTGTCGCGGCTGTTGGACGACGCCCCGGTGGTCAGCAGCGAAGGGCGCATGCATCCGGTGGATATCCGCTGGGGGCGGCCGTTCCAGCCAGGCGAGTTCATCGAGCCACGGGTGGTGGACAGCGTGTTGCATGCGCTGGCTGACCAGGCCGGCAGCGTGCTGGTGTTCCTGCCTGGGCAAGCCGAGATCCGCCGGGTTCACCAAAGCCTTCAGGACGCCCTGGGGGCGCGACCCGAGATTCTGCTGTGCCCGCTGCATGGCGAACTCGACCTCAATGCCCAGCGCGCCGCTATCGACCCGCCGGCCAAGGGCCTGCGCAAGGTGGTGCTGGCCACCAACATCGCTGAGACCAGCCTGACCATCGATGGCGTGCGCGTGGTGATCGACGCAGGCCTGGCCCGGGTGCCGCGCTTCGACCCCGGCAGCGGCATGACCCGCCTGGACACCCAGCGCATTTCCCGCGCCAGTGCCACCCAGCGCGCTGGGCGTGCCGGCCGCCTGGAGCCCGGCGTGTGCTACCGCCTTTGGTCCGAGGCCCAGCATGACCAGCTGGCCGCCCATGGCAGTGCCGAGATTCTCCAGGCCGACCTGGCCGGGCTGGCCCTGCAGTTGGCGCGCTGGGGTGTAACCCCCGAGCAGTTGCGCTGGCTCGACCAGCCGCCAGCTGCAGCGTTCGCCCAGGCCCAGGACCTGTTGGCGCGACTCAGCGCCTTCCGGCCGGGCAGCCGCGACACCCTCAGCGAACATGGCCAGGCCATGGCCGAACTGCCGGCTCACCCACGCATCGCGCACTTGTTGCTGCGGGGTCAGGACCTGGGCCTGGCACAGATGGCCTGCGATGTGGCTGCACTGCTGGGGGAGCGGGACATCCAGCGTGGCGGTGGTGCCGACTTGCACAGCCGGCTTGCGCTGGTCAGCGGTGAGAGCAAGGCTGCGCGTGGCGGCCAGGGGGGTGTGCAGCGTGCTCGTCAGCTGGCCCGGCAATACCGTGGCCTGTTGCGTGGCAAGGTCGGTGCACCGGTTGCCGACCCGGACCACCCACGCTGGCTGGGCGCCCTGTTGGCGCTGGCCTACCCTGACCGGGTCGCCCAGCAGCGCCGGGCGGGCGGGGCGGAGTATCGGCTCGCCAACGGCCGTGCGGCCCTGTTTGGCGAAGTCGATGCATTGATGAAGTGCCCATGGCTGGTGATCGCCGACCTGGGTAGCCGCCAGGGGCAGCGTGAGGAGCGGATCTATCTGGCCGCCGAATTCGATCCGGCGTTGCTCGAGGGTGTGCTGGCCGAACAGGTCGAGCGGGTCGATATCCTTGATTGGGACGAGCGCGAGCAGGTGTTGCGCGCCGAGCGCCAGGTGAAGGTTGGCGAACTGGTCCTCAGCCGCGAGCCGCTGCCCGGGCTGGATGACGAAGCCAGGGCCCGGGCGCTGCTTGGCCTGGTCCGGCGCAAAGGTTTGAACCTGCTGACCTGGACGCCGGAACTGCGGCAATGGCAGGCACGTGTGGCGCTGCTGCGTCAGCTCGACCT
Source organism: Pseudomonas sp. JY-Q (assembly GCF_001655295.1). NCBI lineage: Bacteria > Pseudomonadati > Pseudomonadota > Gammaproteobacteria > Pseudomonadales > Pseudomonadaceae > Pseudomonas > Pseudomonas sp. JY-Q. Next base: position 783,911 of record NZ_CP011525.1, read on the forward strand.
GCAGAAGGATGGCCACAGCGAATGGCCTGACCTGGGGGACGAGGCCCTGCTGGCCAGCCTGGAAGACTGGTTGCAGCCTTACCTGAGCAAAGTATCGCGCCTCAGCCACTTTGCCGCGCTGGACTTGCCGTCGATGCTGCGCAACCTGCTGCCCTGGCCGCTGCCGCAACGCCTGGAAGAACAGGCCCCGGCGCATCTGGCCGTGCCGTCCGGCTCGAACATCCGCCTGGATTACAGCGAAACCCCGCCGATTCTCGCCGTGCGTCTGCAAGAACTGTTCGGCCTTGCCGATACCCCGCGCATCGCCAACGGCCGGCAGCAGGTCAAGCTGCACCTGCTGTCACCGGCACGTCGGCCGGTGCAGGTGACCCAGGACCTGGCCAGCTTCTGGGGCACGACCTATGCCGAGGTGAAGAAAGACCTGAAAGGGCGCTATCCGAAGCATTACTGGCCGGACGACCCTCTGGTGGCCGAGGCTACGGCGCGGGCCAAGCCGAGAGGGCGCTGATGCACAACACCGAGTGCGGCAGGCCGAAAAAATCATGTGCTGGGCACGACGTGTCAGTGGTCGTGCCATTCATCGTATTGCACCCGCCAGTGAAGCTTGATCTGCTTGCCTCAATAGGAAAGTGATCACTTCGCCTTCCTCGACGTTGAGCAAGGCTACCCACTCCCCACTCCTGTGCGGCGTATCCGTGAGGGCGCCGACCCTGTAGCCCCGCTGGTCGCGCAGATGGCAGACAAGGCCTTCATCTGTCAGCGCCAGCGGCTCGATTTTCCAGTATTCGCTAACGTCTGCATGCCAGTAAAAGCCCAGATAACCATTGCGGCTGACCCCTAGTTTCTTTGTCTCCGGGCGCCCAGGCATGCTGATGCGGTAGTGCAGGCGATCGTTGGTCCGCGAGTGGTAATGAAAGTCCATCACCGGCGAGTCCTGCCTTCCCCCCGCCTGCAACCAGTCATCCTCTGGGGTAATGCCCCAGCTGAACTTGTCTGAACTGCGGCTGAGGCGTAGTGGGATGTCCCGGTCGACGGCGCGCATGTACAGCTTGCCGCGAAAAGACCTGGCGTACCTGGCCTGAATGGTTTCGTTCATGGTGCACTCCTAGGACAGCATTGAGGATGTGCACTCTGGCGCCAAGGCTGGGCAGCCCGGCAGGCCGAAAACATTCCCCGGTGGCCTCAGGTGCTGGCTTCGCCTTCCAGCAACATGAACAGGCGATACAGCACCACGGTGCTGAACAGTTGCAGGAAGCCGCTGAGGCTGTCCATGGCCAGTTCCATCCCAGGTGATGGCTCGGGGAAGGCCATCAGCAGCAGCCCGTCGATCAGCCAGATCGGTGCTAGCACGCCTACCACGCAGATCATGATGCGCATGAAATGCCCGGTGGTCATGCTTGCGCTGTCGCGCATCGCCTGTACCACCGGCCGGCCGCGCAGCACCAGCAGGTACTCGGCGAACACCAGGTTGATCATGATCCACACCCCCGGGAAGATGAACAGCGCAAGGCCGGCCATGATCAGTAGCGAGCTGATCAGGATCAGCAGGGCCAGTTGCGGCCACAGCTGCAGGGCGCGGGCGAACAGGTCGCGCTTGGCGATTTCCTGGCCGTTGCTGCGCGTGTCCAGGTACAGGATCAGGGCTGCGCTGTACAGCGGGTAGAACAACAGGCTGACCAGCATGCCGTAGGCCGGTGATGCCTGGTCGCCCAGCTGCCGGTACAGCAATTGGGTAACCAGGGCTTCCACCACCACCAGCGGCAGGCACAGCTGCAGGATGTTTGGCAGGTGACGGCGGAAGAAGTACAAGGAGTCGCGCAAAACGCTCAGCGGATTCATCAGTCAACATCGCATGGCAGTAAAAACAGGGGCCTAACTTTAGCCCAAAGCAGGCCTGGGGCTGTCACTTGCTGAAAAAAGTTTCACCGCAGCAGTGATTGAATCCCGCGCCTGTACGCCCCATCTTTGACGCTGTCCGATGTCCCGCTACCCCACGAGGTCGCCCCATGAACACTGAAGAACAAACCCTGATTGACGGCCTGTTCGGCCGCCTCAAGCAAGCCGAAGACCCGAGCCAGCCGCGTGACGCGCAAGCCCAGGCGTGCATCGAGCAGCACGTGCGTCAGCAACCGGCGGCGCCTTACTACATGGCCCAGGCGATTTTGGTGCAGGAGGCCGCAATCAAGCGCCTCGACGAACAGAACAAGCAGCTGGAAGCCGAGCTGCAGCAGGCCCGTGCCCAGGCTCAGGCGGCACAAGCCGCCAGCAGTGCGCCGAGCAATGGCGGGGGTGGTTTCTTGTCCAGCATCTTTGGTTCGGGTGGGCGCAACGCAGCGCCGGCGGTGCAGCCACAGCGCCCTTCGGCGCCCCCTGTAGTGTCCGGTGGTGGCTGGCGCGAGCCATCGGCCCCTGGTTTTGGCCAACCTCAGGCGCCGCAGCCTGGCTATGGCGCCGCGCCTGCGCGCAGCGGGGCCAGCAGCTTCCTTGGCGGGGCTATGCAGACCGCCGCCGGTGTGGCCGGTGGTGTGCTGCTGGCGCAGGGTATCAGCAGCCTGTTCAACCACAACTCGCAACCGGAAGAAGTGGTCGAGGTCATCAAGGAAGAGCCGGCGCCAGCCAGCGACAGTGGCGGCTGGAACGACCAGGGCGGGCAGCAGCAAGTGGCTGACAACGGTGGCTGGGGCAGTGACCAGGGCGGATACGCCGACGGTGGTTTTGGCAGCGATGACGGTGGGTTCTTCTCGGACGACGATTCTTACGTCTGACAGGTCTGGCATACTGCTGGCATTTCCGGGGGCGCTTTGCGCCCCTTCGCGGGCACGCCCGCTCCCACAGGTGTACGCGCGATACCTGTGGGAGCGGGCGTGCCCGCGAAGGGCTGCGCAGCAGCCCCCCAGCACTCCAGGCCAAAAATGAGGTTCCCAGGTGAAAAAGATCGCGCTGTTCGCCGATGTGCAGAACCTCTATTACACCGTGCGCCAGGCCCACGGCTGCCATTTCAACTACACGGCCCTGTGGGCCGATGTCAGCCGCGAAGGCCAGATCGTCGAGGCCGTGGCCTATGCCATCGACCGTGGCGACAGCAAACAGCAGCAGTTCCAGCAGATCTTGCGCAACCTCGGTTTCGATGTGCGCCTCAAACCGTTCATCCAGCGCAGCGATGGCTCGGCCAAAGGTGACTGGGATGTGGGCATTACCCTGGATGTGATCGACGCGGCCAGCCGGGTCGACCAGGTGGTGCTGGCCTCCGGTGACGGTGACTTCGACCTGCTGCTGGAGCGGGTAATCCAGCGCCATGGCACCGAAGCGGTGGTGTATGGCGTGCCGGGGCTGACGGCGTTGTCACTGATCCGTGCTGCCACCCGCTACGTGCCCATCGAAGGCGCGCTGTTGCTCAAACACTAAGGTCTTTTCATGGAACGTATCGCTGTCATCGACTTTGAAACCACCGGCATTTCCCCCGGTACCGGCTGCCGTGCAACCGAGGTGGCGGTGGTAATGCTTGAGGGTGGGCGCATTGTCGAGCGCTACCAGAGCCTGATGAACGCTGGCGTGCCGGTGCCGGCCTTCGTCGCAGGGCTGACCGGCATCACCACCGCCATGCTGCGCAGTGCGCCGCCGGTGGAGAAAGTGATGAACGAGGTGGCCGAGTTCGTCGGTGGCACCCCATTGTTGGCGCACAACGCTGCTTTCGACCAGAAGTTCTGGGATTACGAGCTGAGCCGTATTGGCCGCAGCCGCAGCCAGCCCTTCGCGTGTTCCCTGTTGCTTTCACGGCGCCTGCTGCCCGCCGCGCCGAACCACAAGCTGGGCACTTTGACACGCTGGGCTGGGTTGCCAGACACGGGGACCGCGCACCGGGCCATGGCCGATGCCGAAATGGCCGCCAACCTGCTGCAGCATCTGGCGGGTGTGTTGCACCAGGACCACGGGGTTCAGCAACTGTCGCACGAGCTGCTTTGCCGGCTGCAGAAGACCCCGGCTGCGAAAGTGCGCGAAGCGCTGGCCAAGTACGGTCAGGGGCTGGCAGGTGATCGTCCCAGGCGATAAGCCAACCACACCGGATGCACCAGAATTGTGCCGCTCATTTGCACCCGTTCTGTAACGTCCCTTCACCCAGGCAGGCCGTTAAACTGAGGCACCCGTAAACGGATTTCGAGTTTTCCCCATGCCTGCCTCCCGTCGTTTCCCGCTGCTGCTGATTGGCGCCTTCCTGGCCCTTTATCTGGTCTGGGGTTCCACTTACCTGTTCATTCGCATCGGCGTCGAGAGCTGGCCTCCGATGCTCATGGCCGGTGTGCGCTTCCTGATCGCCGGTGGCCTGCTGTACGGCTTCCTGCGTTGGCGCGGCGTGCCGGCACCTACCTGGCCACAATGGCGGGCGGCAGGGGCGATCGGTTTCTTGTTGCTCAGCTGTGGCAACGGCGGGGTGACCGTGGCCGAGCATGCCGGCGTGGCTTCGGGCGTGGCGGCTTTGGCGGTGGCGACGGTGCCGCTGTTCACCTTGCTGTTCGGCCTGTTGTTCGGGCACCGCAATTCGAAGCTGGAATGGGCGGGGATAGCCCTTGGGCTGGTGGGCATCGGCCTGCTGAACCTGGGCTCCAACCTGCAGGCAAGCCCGATAGGTGCGGCGCTGATCATCTTCGCGGCAGCGTCCTGGGCGTTCGGCTCGGTGTGGAGCAAGACCTTGCCGCTGCCCCAGGGGCCGATGGCCAGCGCAGTGGAAATGCTGGTCGGGGGTGCGGTGCTGTTGCTGGGCAGTGTGCTATCGGGCGAACGCATGACACAGCTGCCGACCGCCGCTGGCTGGGGGGCGCTGGCCTACCTGGTGTTCTTCGGTTCGATCCTGGCGTTCAGTGCCTACATGTACCTGCTCAAGCACGTGCGCCCGGCAGCGGCCACCAGCTACGCCTACGTCAACCCGGCGGTGGCGGTGCTGCTGGGTATCGTCTTTGCCGGTGAGCAGATTGGCGCTGAAGAGTGTGTGGCGATGGCAGTGATCATCGGTGCGGTGGTGCTGATCGGCCTGCCGCAGTGGCGCAAGGCGCCTGAACCTGTGCAACCGTTGAAAGGTGAAATCTGCAAGTAGGCAGGGGCGATGCGGTAAACTTGCCGCCTTCGCTGAACCCCCTGACGGTATTGCCATGAATTTCGCCAAACTCGGCCTGATCGAACCGCTGCTGCGCACGCTGCAGCAACTGGACTACACCACCCCGACCCCGGTGCAGGCCAAAGCCATCCCCGCCGTGCTGGCCGGCCGCGACCTGATGGCCGCAGCCCAGACCGGTACCGGCAAGACCGCAGGCTTTGCCCTGCCTGTGCTGCAGCGCCTGGCGCTGGAGGGCGAGAAGGTGGCCAGCAACTCGATCCGCGCCTTGGTGCTGGTACCCACTCGCGAGCTGGCCGAGCAGGTGCACAACAACGTGCGCGAATACGCCGAGAACCTGCCGCTGAGTACTTACGCGGTGTATGGCGGGGTCAGTATCAATCCACAGATGATGCGCCTGCGCCGGGGTGTCGACCTGCTGGTGGCTACCCCTGGCCGCTTGCTCGACCTGTTCCGGCAGAACGCCGTGAAGTTCAACCAGGTGCAGACCCTGGTGCTGGATGAAGCCGACCGCATGCTTGACCTGGGCTTTGCCGAAGAGCTGCAGTCGGTGTATGCGGCACTGCCGCGCAAGCGCCAGACGCTGCTGTTTTCCGCCACCTTTTCCGATCAGATTCGCATGCTGGCGGGGCTGGCGCTGAATGACCCGCTCAGTATCGAAGTGAGCCCGCGCAACGCCACGGCCACCAGCGTCAAGCAGTGGCTGGTGCCTGTGGACAAGAAGCGCAAGGCCGACCTGTTCTGCCACCTGCTGCGCAAGCAGCGCTGGAAGCAGGTGCTGGTGTTCGCCAAGACCCGCAATGGCGTCGATCAGCTGGTGGAGCGCTTGCTGGCCGAAGGTGTGAATGCCGACGGCATCCACGGTGATCGCCCACAGGCGACCCGCCAGCGTGCGCTGGACAGCTTCAAGGCCCGTGAGGTGCAAGTGCTGGTGGCGACCGATGTGGCGGCCCGTGGCCTGGATATCGATGACTTGCCGCTGGTCGTCAACCTTGACCTGCCGATCGTTGCCGAAGACTACGTGCACCGCATCGGGCGTACCGGGCGGGCGGGCAACAAGGGCGAGGCGATTTCGCTGGTGTGTGCGGATGAAGTGCAACTGCTGGCGGCTATCGAGGTGCTGACCCGGCAAACCCTGCCGCGTCATGAAGAGCCGGATTTCATCCCCGAGCACCGGGTGCCGATGACCGATGCCAGTGGGCAGGTTATCAAGAAACCGAAGAAGCCCAAGAAGCCGAAAGAAAACAGCGCCAAGCGCGGGCTGGGGCGCTGGATGGACAGCACTGAAGCCGGCAGTGCGGAACCGGCGGTGAAGGCTGTACGCAAGGTGCCAAGCTTCAATGGTGGGCCGCGCAAGCGCAAGCCTTGAGGCTTTGGGGCCGCTTTGCGGCCCATTCGCGACGCAAGGCCGCTCCCACAAGGACTGCGCCAGGCTTTAGATGTGTACGGCGACTTTCAGGGCTTCCAGCGCCGGCTCGACCTTGATGCCCAGCGCTGCACCCAGCTCCATTACCCAGGGTTGATGGGCGGGTTTGCGGTGATGATGTTTCTCGACACTGCGCTGGGCTGAGGCTGAACACCGGCCTGTGGGAGCGGCCTTGTGTCGCGAAAGGGCCGCGAAGCGGCCCCGGCATTATTTGCATCGACGCTGAAACCCCGGGGCTGCTGTGCAGCCCTTTCGCGACGCAAGGCCGCTCTCACACGGATCGCGCCAGCTTCCAGAAATTGAGCAAGACAGTTGCTCCCACATGGGCTGCACAATCTGGATTGACGCAGTACTTGTGGAAGCAGCCCTGGCAAGCTGTCAGGAAGCCCGCACCCAGTCCGCCGCTGCCCGCCCGGCGCGCAAGCCGCTGGCAAAGCACGCCGTGAGCAGATAACCCCCGGTCGGCGCCTCCCAGTCCAGCATCTCGCCGGCACAGAACACCCCCGGCACGGCCTTGACCATCAACCCCTCATCCAGCCCCTCGAAGCGGACCCCGCCGGCACTGCTGATCGCTTCATCCAGCGGCCGCGTGCGTACCAGGGTGATAGGCAATGCCTTGATGGCCCGGGCCAAAGCATCAACGTCGGCAAAGGTCGCCTGATCGGTCAGTTCGCGCAGCAGTGCGGCCTTGACCCCATCAATCCCCAGCTGGCTGTGCAGGTGCTTGGCCATGGAGCGTGAACCGCGTGGTTTGGCCAATGCCTGGGCAATCTTGTCCACAGGCTTGTCCGGCAGCAGGTCGAGCAACAACACCCCGCGGCCTTCACGGTGGATGGCCTCGCGTACCGGTGCCGACCAGGCGTACACCAGGCTGCCTTCCACACCGTGGGCGGTGAGGATGAACTCGCCCTTGCGCGGTGCGCTGCCCGGGACGCTGAGGGCGATGTTCTTCAGCGGTGCGCCCGCGAACTTGTCCTTGAGCAGCGCGCTCCAGCCCTCTACTTCAAAACCGCAGTTGCTCGGCTGCAAAGGCGAGATATCCACAGCCCGTTCTGCCAGCAGCGGTTGCCAGCTGCCGTCAGAACCCAGGCGCGCCCAGCTGGCGCCACCCAGCGCCAGCACCACGACCGAGGCTTTCACCTGACGTTCGCCCTGTGGATAAGCAATTCGCAAGCTGCCATCGGTGTTCCAGCCCAACCAGCGATGGCGGGTGTGGATAACTACCCCGTTGTCGCGCAGGCGCTTGAGCCAGGCACGCAGCAACGGTGCGGCTTTCATGTCGGTGGGGAACACCCGGCCCGAGGTGCCGACGAAGGTTTCGATGCCCAAACCATGAATCCACTGGCGCAACGCGTCAGCATCGAAGTCGCGTAGCAGGGCCTCGATTTCGCCTTGGCGTTCGGCATAGCGTGCTACGAACGCCGGGTAGGGCTCGGAATGGGTGATGTTCATGCCGCCGACGCCCGCCAGCAGGAACTTGCGGCCCACTGAAGGCATGGCATCGAACACCTCGACCGCCAGGCCTGCCTTGGCCAGTGCTTCGGCAGCCATCAGGCCGGCGGGGCCGCCACCGATGACGACAGCGGGGGGAGGGGATGCGGGGGTCAGATCGGGCATGGTGGGCAGCAGGCTGTGGAAAAGAGGCGCATTCTACCGCAGCGCTGCCCATGGAAGCACTGATCAAAAAATAGCCAGTGTTATACAGGCCTTGCCAGTAAAGGGCTACAGCGCCTTTCGCGCAGGTTATCCACAAGCGGTTCCACAGTCATTGTGAACAACCTATGACACGTGCCGCGCTGTGGTGAAGGATGCCGTGGCGTCTGGCCAAGGCTGTGCGGTCCTTGCTGTAGCCTCCGCCGATCACGCCCATCACCGGGATGTCGCGGCCCAGGCAGTGGCGCAGCACGGCTTCGTCACGGGCGGCAACGCCTGCGTCGGTCAGCTGCAGGTAGCCCAGGGCGTCGTCCTTGTGCACGTCGACACCGGCGTCATACAGCACCAGGTCGGGTTGATAAAGCGGCAACAGGTAGTTGAGGGCGTCGTCCACCACCTTCAGGTAGGCAGTGTCGCCCATGCCTCGGGGCAGGGGGATGTCCCAGTCGCTTTGTGCCTTGCGGGCGGGGAAGTTCTGCTCGCAGTGCAGCGACACGGTGATGGCCTCGGGCGTGTCGTGCAGGATGCGCGCGGTGCCGTCACCCTGGTGCACGTCGCAGTCGAAGATCAGCACCCGGTGTACCCGGCCTGCTTCCAGCAGGTAGCGGCTGATGACCGCCAGGTCGTTGAAAATGCAGAAGCCGGCGGGGTGGTCGTAATGGGCGTGGTGGGTGCCACCGGCGAGGTGGCAGGCGATGCCGTGCTGAAGTGCCATCTCGGCAGTCAGCAGTGAGCCCCCGACAGCGCGCACGGTCCGCCGGGCCAGGGCCTCGCTCCAGGGCAGGCCGAGGCGGCGCTGGTCCTCGCGCGACAGTTCGCCGTTCATGTAGCGCTCAATGTAGCTGCGGTCATGGGCCAGGGCGAGGATGTCGTTGGGGCAGATGTCCGGGCGCAGCAGGGCCTGGTCGGTGGTCAGCCCGCTGCCGACCAGGTGGTCGTGCAGCAGGCGGAACTTGTCCATCGGGAAGCGGTGTTCAGCGGGGAACTCCGGGCTGTAATCTTCGTGGTAGATCAGCGGCAACGGCATGGATGGGGTCGCAATCAGGGCCAGTGCTGATCTTGCCATGACGGGTGACTGCAATGGGAGTACCTGTTTCTTGCGCCGGTACCGGCCCTTTGTGGGAGCGGCCTTGTGTCGCGATTGGGCTGCGCAGCAGCCCCAGCAATGTGTGCATCTGCGCTGAAATTTTGGGGCTGCTGCGCAGCCCAATCGCGCAGGCGCTTGAGCCAGGCACGCAGCAACGGTGCGGCTTTCATGTCGGTGGGGAACACCCGGCCCGAGGTGCCGACGAAGGTTTCGATGCCCAAACCATGAATCCACTGGCGCAACGCGTCAGCATCGAAGTCGCGTAGCAGGGCCTCGATTTCGCCTTGGCGTTCGGCATAGCGTGCTACGAACGCCGGGTAGGGCTCGGAATGGGTGATGTTCATGCCGCCGACGCCCGCCAGCAGGAACTTGCGGCCCACTGAAGGCATGGCATCGAACACCTCGACCGCCAGGCCTGCCTTGGCCAGTGCTTCGGCAGCCATCAGGCCGGCGGGGCCGCCACCGATGACGACAGCGGGGGGAGGGGATGCGGGGGTCAGATCGGGCATGGTGGGCAGCAGGCTGTGGAAAAGAGGCGCATTCTACCGCAGCGCTGCCCATGGAAGCACTGATCAAAAAATAGCCAGTGTTATGCAGGCCTTGCCAGTAAAGGGCTACAGCGCCTTTCGCGCAGGTTATCCACAAGCGGTTCCACAGTCATTGTGAACAACCTATGACACGTGCCGCGCTGTGGTGAAGGATGCCGTGGCGTCTGGCCAAGGCTGTGCGGTCCTTGCTGTAGCCTCCGCCGATCACGCCCATCACCGGGATATCGCGGCTCAGGCAGTGGCGCAGCACGGCTTCGTCACGGGCGGCAACGCCTGCGTCGGTCAGTTGCAGGTAGCCCAGGGCGTCGTCCTTGTGCACGTCGACACCGGCGTCATACAGCACCAGGTCGGGTTGATAAAGCGGCAATAGGTAGTTGAGGGCGTCGTCCACCACCTTCAGGTAGGCAGTGTCGCCCATGCCTCGGGGCAGGGGGATGTCCCAATCGCTTTGTGCCTTGCGGGCGGGGAAGTTCTGCTCGAAGTGCAGCGACACGGTGATGGCCTCGGGCGTGTCGTGCAGGATGCGCGCGGTGCCGTCACCCTGGTGCACGTCGCAGTTGAAGATCAGCACCCTGTGTACCCGGCCTGCTTCCAGCAGGTAGCGGCTGATGACCGCCAGGTCGTTGAAAATGCAGTCAGCATGACCATTTCTTACATGTAAACTTATTTAGTAAAAGGCCAATAAAATCATAGGGTTATTGCGTTCTTTTTGCGAAATGATGAATTGTGATCCAGGGGTAATTATTATTTACCTATTGGTTCTGTAAACAATGAACCCTTATAAAATCAAGCTCGTGCGATTCGAAAGTGGCGAACGGTTTCCTGTCCTTTGTACAAGGCGAGACGGTATGCCCGTGCTCAGTGGGAAGTACACCGCCCCTCTGACCAGAATCACAGCGGGTACGGTTGGCGTGATCCTCAACTTGGCGCTGTCCTTCGGCTACCACATGCGTTGGCCCAATGGATTTGAAGACGCTTTCGATTGGTCACCTGCGCTGATTGCAGTCGGTGCTGCGCTAGCGCTCTTTCGATTCAAACGGAGTGTGACTAGGTATTGTACGCCTCTGCATTGGCCAGACTTATTATCCAAATCATTAAATAATGCTGAACGTCCTGCCTGTTTTGACGGGAAGCAGTCGTCAGCAGGCACAACATGCCGGTTTTGACGACCTGCATGTTGTGCTCACTTGAGAAAGTTAAACGAACGCTTCGTCGTCTCCTCCACCGAAGAAGCCCTCGTGAGCATAGTGGGCATCTGATACCGGCTCTTCCTGTGCCACAGGTGGTTCTTTTGCAGGTGCCTGGTTCGCGAGTTGATCAGCACCATCGTCCTGGAACATCCCCATCAGCATGTTACCAAGCACCATGCCACCCGCCACACCGGCGGTCGTTTGCAAGGCGCCCGAAAGGAATCCGCCACCTTGCTCTAAAGTAATAAGTTCTTGGAATATCAGTTGTATTCCAGTACGTAGGTCATGGTCGCGTCTCCCCGACCTGGTTTCAACTTCCCCGTCTGGCTCGGAGCATACTGTGCTACGCCGGAAAACCGGTAGACCTCTGCCATGGCTTCGCTGCGTAACCACTCGAGCTCAATTGAGTTGTTTTTATTAAAGGGTAGCACTTTCCCCTTGTTTGTGGTGAGCGCTATATGAACGCCACTGGCTACACCCTCCTGCCCAGCCCCAGAAAGATTTAGTTTGCCGGCGCCTGGAGAATCGCCCTCAAAATATATCTTAATAGGAACTGGTTTATTTGGCTTTAAGCCAAGGCATCGCACCTCAAAAGAAAAATCTTTCTTGGGCGAGGTGTTAGCGCCAATCATTTTAATTTGCTGCTTTCCCATTGATACATTAAGGTTGCTAGTAGTTGACGCGCAACTAGTAAAATACGTCTCATTGATTAGTTCGCTAGATTGTGCCGAAGAGGCAAATTCTATTGTGCTTGGACTTATACCGGGAGCTTTAAATAAGACACGGAAATCAGAGGTTACTTTTCCTGACCCGACCACGAAGCCTGTACGTATGTACTCGACTTTTATGCTCGTCGGGCTCGCTTCATATCTGGGTTCGTCATAGACAATTGTCTTCTGCGGCGGGGTCCACACCAGCCTTGAGTTGGCGTATCCAGTGATGCGGATACCCACACCCTGAACGTTTGTTTTATAGACATCCATGATACCTGCAGGCTCCAACCCCTTGATGTCCAAGATGGCTTCTAGCTTATCAAGCCGGTCACAATTAACAACACCAAGCCTAGCCCCTCCCCCAGAAAAGCTGGCCAGTACACCGCCGATTGGAGTGAGGCTCATTGTGATGCTCGGGGGAACAACAACACTATTGTACGGATCAGGTCGAAATCCCGACATCACCTGATCCCATTTGCAAGCGGCCCATAATGAGCTACTTTCAACTAGCACAAAAATTCCGATCAACCCAACCAATAGCCGCATTCTAATCTCCTAGCAGTGAAAGTTAATTACTGTGCTGACGACGTGCGGCAGCGCAGCTCAAAGCGCTCATAGGCCCTATCTCTTTTCACAGGAGTTAGATGATATTCGGCCTTGCAACTGCCTGAGCTCCAGTTGAGCTCCAGTACGCCTTGATCATGAATGCCGAACACCAAAAGTCTCGACAGATTGTCGACGATGCCTAGCACTTTGCCCTGTGAGTCACGAGCTTGGGCACCGAAGGGAATTGGCTGGCCACTGTCCTGCTTCAGGTCAAATTGTACGCGCCGACCTTGTACGGAGGCGTAGCGCGCTTTGACGATGGCGCCACGGGTCGGCACAAGCATGGCACTGCTCTCGCTCACTTCAGTGTTGTTGCCCAGCGTGGTGGTATCCAGGTTGATCCAGTTGTAGCGATAGGGCTGAACGTAGGGCACTACGGCGTATCCCTTACGGTCGGTGCGAATGGAAGCTGAACTGTCCACGCCGGCCCCAGAGACGTCAGGAACCTCGATCAACGCAAAGGTTTCCCCCAGCGGTTGGCCGAAGGTGATGCCGTCTTGGTGCACCACCACAGATCCACCGGCACTCAGGTCCATGTGTTTGTTGTCGCGACTCTGATTGTAGTTGCCATTGATCCGCGAAGTAGGGGTGTCCCATCCCAGGCCGATGCCACTGGAGTTACCGCTCTGCTTGCTGTGCCCGGTCTGGACGGAATAGCTGAGCGTACTGCCCTCATTGAGAAATCCCGAAACACCACTTTGCACACTGGAGTCGCCGTGCTGTGAGGCCAGGGCATTGGCATACAAACGATGCGATCTGTCGCTACGTCCCAATGGAATACTCAGCGACGCGGTGAACTGAGTATCCGAGTTCGGTCCGCCAGAGCCTTCGGTATGGGCGATGGCGAGGCTGTAGCTGGCATAGGCCAGGGTGCCGCTGTAGCCGAACTGCCAGTTGCGCGTTCGGCCCTGACGGTTCCAATAGCTGCTCTCGCCCAGGCTGGCGTACATCGAGCCACGTTGTCCCAGTGATTGGTTGATGTTCATGTCTAACCGGCTTTTTTGCCGTCCGGACGATTGTTCGTTGAAGTACGTCAGGTCATCGATGTGCTGGCTGAAGGTCCGATAGCCAGCGGTTGAGTAGCGGTAACCGGCCATCGTGAAGCTCGTATCGGTCGCGTTGAAAGTCTTGGAGTAGAGAAACCGCGCGCTCTGACCTTCATCAGTGTTGCCCTGTAAGCCTTTTGACTGACTGTTGGTTACATCAAAAGAAAAGCCGCCTATCCCCGAGTTGACCCCGAAGCCAACGTTTGCGGCTTTGTAATCCTGTGCCGTTAATCCACCGCCATAAGTCGTTAGGTTGTTCGATAATCCATATACCACTGTGCCTTGGATGAATCTGGGCGAAGGCTGGCCGTCATAGGCGTACTCACCAGCAGCCAGGCTGTAACGGAAGTTACCTTGACGGGTCATTACCGGCAGGTAAGAGTAGGCCTGCGAATACTCTCTCACCAGCCCATCAGCCTCGATGATCTTGATCGTCAGATCACCACTGGAACCACTGGGGTAGATGTCGGCAATTTCAAACGCTCCTGGTGGCACGCTCGTGGAGTAGATCACATAGCCGTTTTGCCGCACCTCAACGGTCGCGTTGGTCTCCGCGATACCACGCACTACAGGCGCATAGCCGATCTCGTTATCCGGTAACATGCCGATATCGGAATTGATCTGAGCGCCGCGAAAACGCACGCTATCGAATATCTCGCCCTGACTGTAGAGTTCGCCAATGGCAAACTTGCTCTTGAGACTCGACAGGTCGTGCTCGGCATAGTTGCGGTTGCTGCGAAAGGTACTTTTGCTGCCGGTGCCGCCGGTCCATGCAGACTCGTTGCGCAGGCGCCAGCCCGAGATGTTGAAACCGCTGCGCAGACCAAGGTAGCGATAGTCGCTACGATTGCCGTTCGAGTCGTTACGACTGAAATTGGCCTGGTAATCGGTATAGAGGGCGGTAAGGCCCTGATCCCACAGGGAAGGGTCAACATAGCCGTGCACCTGACGTTTTACGTAAATCTGCGGCACGCTGATTTCCAAGGCCAGGCGAGTCACCTCGAACTCTAGTGTCGCGCCCTTGATCAACGCCATCAGATCGACGATCTGTGAAGGGTTGGCGTTAGTCGGAATAACGCCATCTTTCTTCAGGCGCTGGATATCGACCCCTAACTCTTCGAGCAGTGCCAGTCGGATGATCGGCTTTACCTTACCAGAGCTGCTGTCGAGGATGAAGCTGATATCCTGACGCTTCGACAGTGACTGGTTAAAATAGATATCAACATTGTAGGTGCCGGGTTGCACCGTATTGCCCTGTTCAAAATATTTAAGGTCAATGGAAGTGCCTGCTTTGTTCAAAAACAGTTCGTTGAATTGTACCTCTGTTGCCGCTGCTTGTGCTGTAACCCCCAAGGTTATGACGCACGAAACTCCGGGAAGGAAGGCGGCGTTAAATTTCCTGGCTTTCCTAAATTTCGTTAAAGTTGGCATGTGCCCACCCGTCAGCCTGACTTCTGAAAGTGCCAGAAATCAAGATTTTCATTAATAAACTGTCTAGACTTTGCCCGTGCTTAGTTTCAGCCAGAGGTGGCGTTCGACGCGTGCTAGTGGCTCAGTTTGATTGAGTGAGTGTCATGACCGCCGTAATCATTAATGCTGCTGAATTCTACGGTCGTGGGCTTGACCGTTTTACCGGCGGGGAGTCCTTGCACGTTGAAGACTTGCGTCTTGCCCGGGGCAATCATGCCGACGGAGACGGGGTAGCTAGCTGAGCCGTTGTTCAGCGTGACGCTCGCGAAAGAGACGTGGAACGCCGAAGGGTTGCGTATTTCAACGGCCGCTTTGCCTGACTGTTCGACTAGGCGCCAGTGCAGTTGTTGTGGGGCTTCATCGGGCTTGCCCACCAGGCTGGCTGGCCGATAGAACAGCTTCAGTCGCTGGCGCACCGCAATCTGCAGGCTGTTGTCGTCTTTGGATTTCTGCGGGATTTCCTGAACATTCAGCCTGAACAGCGATTCTTTATCGCCTGGCAAATGCTCGCCGGAGTAGAAAATTCGCAACAACTGCTGTTTGTTACCTCCCAGACGACTGAGCGCTGGTGTTATCACGAATGGCACATTTTGCGCACCATCTTTGACCTCGGGTTCGATCCAGGACTGGATCATGATGTCTTGCGCGCCCTGGTTCATCACCAAGATGGAGGCTTCCTTGCTAGGCTCGGTGTACAGCACCCGCGTTCCGCCCAGCATGATTCCCGCATTGGCCAGCGAGTTGAAGCAGGTCAGCGCCCCGAGCAGTGCCACTTTTGCAAACATCATCGTTTTCATCGACAACTCTGTAGATAGCTAAGGGGTGTAACTACACCCCTTTGTTACTCGACGGGATTATTCGTAGCTCAGGGTGAACGGCAGAGTACCGGTGGCAGTACCTGGCTTGACTGTCCAACCATTGGCCACATAGGCCGCACGCAGACTTAGTCTGGCTTTGTAGCCAGCTGTCGCATCGCCTGAGAGAGCGCCTCTGATGCTTTCGTTCGACGACAGGTTCAGTAGCTTGTTGGCGGTGTTGTAGATGCCGATGCCAACACCGGCAGCGGTGCCGGCGGTTCTCAGCAAGCTAGGATTCTTGCCGTCGATGCCCGAACCACTACTTGGATCAAATTGCATGGTCACTGCGGTCAAGTCGGCAGCGGTCGTGCCACAATCGAGGTTGAGGTTGATAGCCTGGCCTGCCGTGATTCCGCCACCGGCTACCCCCTTGAGCGAATTGGAGCTGATTTTGCCGAGCTTGACGTCAATAACCTGATCTCCGGCCGCGCCACTGACGCTTGTGCCTGCACCGCCACTGATGCTGCAGGACGCCGCGACAATTTCACCGGAGAAGTTCACGGTGCCGTCGGCTGCGATGGCGTTGCTGGCAATAAAACCTGTGGCAGTGATGGCCAGGAGTGCTTTAATGGGTTTACACACAGTTTTAACTCCTTAATGCAAATTTGAAATGCTATATTCTTCAGATTAGGTTGTTTGCGAGCGCGGGCTGCTTAAGTGATGGGTGCTGAGATTGAAAGTCTTGCAGGCCATGTGGTCGGCGTTAGGGCTTTCGAAAGTACACCTGTAATTAATGCCCACAACTGCAGCGATCACGCAGCCAGGGTTGCACTATTTTCTGATCAGACGGCGTATTGGGTAGGCCGGTGAAGTTGGCACTTCTGCTGGCTGTGGAGCGCTCGGATGAACGAGGAAGTGGTTACAATTATAGAAAAATGTTCTTCATGTCATGTCCATTGCTATTGGTCGGGTAAGGGCATTTGTGGAAATGCCCGTGAACAATAACGGCTATAGCTATTTGCGGACATCAGACGATTCTTAATTCGGATGCTTTCGATAAGGCGGTACCGTGAACGTCAGCCGAAAGCATTGCACGCTAAGCAAAGAGCAAGGGATACCCACCAACTTCTGGTGCGCCAGGTTGCAGTGGATGTCGAGGTTACAGAACTTGCCCTTAACGCGTCCTTAGGCAGGCTTTCGGTGATGCCTATGTCCATGACGATCATGCGCTCGGCAATGGTGACATCATAGGACTAGGCATCGTTGTCGATGGCACCAGTCAATGCAATTTTCTAATGGAGGGTTTAGTTGAAAATGCTACGCGCCAGGCAATAGGTCAACAAATCCTGATCACTGCTGACTTCGAGTTTGCGCATGGCAGATATTTTTTGTGCGCTGATGGTCTTTGCACTTCTGCTCTGGCTGCGCGCTATATCGCTTACGCTTTTCCCGGCAACGAATAATCGCAGTATTTCAAACTCTTTCGGCGATAGGCTGGCCACACGCTCATCGATAGCGGTATTGGAATCAATTACTGAAGTTTTCGCAGGTTCCAGGCTTTGATACGTGCTTTGACGGGCGATGGCATTGAGTGCCAGTTCGATTTCCGTATGGAGTTGATTTTTCTGAATGACACCAACGACTCCCAGCTCCTGTAGGCGGGTAAGAATCAGGTGGTTGGAGATCATCGTCAATATCAGAACCTGGACGTGAGGGTAACGACGTTTCAGGTAGTCGACCAGTTTGAGCCCGTCGCCATAGGGTGAATCAGCGGGCATATTGTAGTCGCTGATAACGATGTCGACCGTTTGTTGTTCAAGCAGTTCGATCAGGCCCCTGGAGCACACGGCCTCGCCAACCACACAAAAGCGTGGGTCGCGCTCGACCAGCTCGCGAACACCGAGAAGGACGATGGGATGATCGTCAGCGATGATGACCTTGAGTTTTTCCATAAATACGGCCCGTTATACCGGTGCGAAGGGGGTCCATACGGTTGCACGTAGTGGTGTGGTGAGTTTACGCGAGGGTGTCCAGGATTGTCGCAAGACGTTCTAGTACCTGCTGTACTTTCTGCGTAATGGGGGCATCGAGCTTCGCGTTGTGCAACTGATCCTCCAGGTCGACGCACTGTCTGGCCAGGCGGCTGGCCTGGACCGCACCGAGTGCGCCGGCCATGCTATGCAGGCGCTCGGCGATGGCTCTGGCATCTTGCTGTGCGAGCGCGCTGCTGATGAGCTCGATGTCCTGTCGCATGGTATTGATAAACAGCGGCCGCATTGTCGGTGACAGTTTTACGCTATCAGTGGGCGTTGCGGTGTGCGAAGTGCTCAGGGTTTCGGCGTCGAGCCGTGAAGGAGCACTGTGCAGCATGGGTTTGCACAGTTTGATCAGCTGTGCCCGCAAGGTTTTCAGGCTCAGCGGTTTGACAAGCCAGGCGTTCATCCCCACTTCCATGCAGCGTAAGCCTTCCTCGCGCATAGCGTTGGCAGTCACGCCGATGATCGGCAAGCGGCTGTCGTGCGCGCGGAGGGCCTTGGCCAGTTCATAACCGTTCATGACCGGCATATTGACGTCGGTGAGCACCAGGTCGAAGACCTCGGGTTGCCACAGGTGCAAGGCCTGTTCGCCATTGGCTACGACCACGGCGCTGCACCCTAAGGCCTCGAGCTGCTCCTTGAGGATGGCCTGGTTGATCGGGTTGTCTTCGGCTACGAGGATATGCAACTGCAGGTTCACGCTACGTTGTTCGGGTGCTTCACCGGCTGGTCGGCAAGTCCCTTGACGGGCCAGCACGATGGCCTGAGCTACTGCTCGCAGATCATGCATGTCGACGTCCCAGTGGCCATCACTGTATTGGGCGGGGTTGCGTCCACCGCTGATACAGCAGATCCGTTGCCCGTTCCAGGGCAGTTCAGGTGTGGTTGCAAGGACTTCAACCAGCAGCGCCTGTGGGTTGTCTGGCGCTTGTGGGGGAATTGTCAGGGTCGCATCCACGCCCAGGCGCTCAAGCCAGTCGCAGTAACTTTGCCCCAGTTCCGGGAGTGGCGCGCGCACATACACAGGTGTCGGGTCGCGTTCGATGGCGGGGCAGTCGGGCAGCTCGCCAGGCAACACCGACAAATTCATTTTCAGGGAAAAGCTACTGCCCAGCCCCGGCTCACTGACCACTCTCATCTGCCCGCCCATTAACTCGCTGAGCCAGCCGCAGATTGGCAGGCCCAACCCCGCACCGCCTTCGCTGGATGCATCCTTGACCTGATAGAACAGCTCGAACAGTTTCGCCTGCTGTGGTTCGCCGATGCCGATACCGGTATCGGTGACTTGCCATTCAAGGCTGACCTTTCCCTCCGTGAGCTCCAGCACACGGGTACGTAACACCACCCGGCCGGTGTCGGTGAATTTGATGGCATTGCTCAGCAGATTGTTGAGGATCTGGCGAATCCGCATCGGATCTCCGAGCACCCTGCCAGGCAGCCGCGCGTCGGTGCAGGCGTAGAGCTGCAATCCCTTGCGCTCGGCGAAGGCGGCGTAGGTATGCAAGGTGTCTTCGAGCATGTCCAGCGGGCAGAATTCAACCGGCTCGATGGCCATCTGGCCGGATTCAATCTTGGAGACATCCAGCACATCGCTGATGAGTTGGAACAGGGTGGCCGAAGAACGCTGGATGGTATTGAGGTAAGCCAGCTGGCGTGGCTCCAACGGGGTCAGGCCAAGCAGTTCCAACGTGCCCAACACGCCGTACAGCGGTGTGCGGATTTCATGGCTCATGGTGGCCAGGAACAGGGTCTTGGCTTCGTTGGCGGCATCGGCGGCGCGCCGGGCGTGTTCCAGGGCATGGGCATCTTCGACATGCCGTGTGACGTCGTTGAAGGCATACAGCCGCACGTCCTGGCCCTGATAACGGGTAGCGACGAAGCCGACTTGCAGGTGACGGCCGTCGATTTCCAGATCGTGCTCTGCGGTATTAGCGTTGTCCTGTTGAAGATTCAGGGCTTTGACCAGTGCGGCGGTGCCTTGCCATTGCCGGGCCCGCTGGTTTTCCAGCAGTATCTGCTGGTCCGCGCAGCGCACCACGCACAGTCCGGTCGGCGCGGTGTCGATCACCACGCGGCTGAAAGCCTCGCTCTCGGCGATGCTTGCGTGGGCCTGGCGCGCTGGGAGGATAACCTGTTTCTTGTACCAGCGGCTGGCCAGCCAGCCCAGGCCGATGATGGCCAGGAGCGAGAGCAGCAAGGTGGTCAGTGACCAGAATGCGTAGCGGAAAAAACTTTTGAAGCTAATGGTGTAGATGGCCGCCCAGCCGGGACCGTCGTGGTTGACCAGCTTGAACACCAGACCTTCTGGCTTGAGGTTCACGCCCTCGTGCAGATGTGATTCCGGGCGCTGAATGCCAATCAGTACTTCACCGGCCGGAGCAATCAGGGTGAAGCGGTCATACACCATCCAGTCCATGATGCGTTCAAAGTCGTTGATCTGTGACAGGTCGAGCAGCGAGGCCACAATACGGCGGGCGTCGCTCCCCTTGACCTGCGCCTGTTCGGATTTGGACTGGAGATTGACATACGCCAACAAGCGCGCAGGTGTTGTGCGGTCGGGCACTTCGACATAGCTTCGCCAATCGATCCCGTTGTTCATCAAGTATTGGCTGTCTTGCGGTGTGCGAGCCCGGACGGTGTTGAACACATCGACGAAACTTTCGTTGATGTTCATCATCTTGCCGCGTGAACGTCCGGTCGCAGGCACGGTAATGTCGTAGCTGTCGTGTGGCCCGAACAGAAACACTTGCGGTGAAGGGAAGTGCGAAGCTGACCAGAACGTACTGTAGAGGTCTGCCAGGTTTGCCCCCAGGCCAAAGATCTTGGGGTGTTCATGAGCAACAACTTTGTCCTTGTCGAGTTTGACGCTGAAGGGTAATGAGAACGAGAACGCCTGTCCTTGGTAAATGTTTGGTCCCTCGTTCGGCAAGGGTGAAAGCAAATGCACCTGTGGGCTTTCGTCAGACAGCTGTGTCCCCTGCGCAGCCAGCGTTTTCAAAAAGGCTTCCTGCTCCTGAATGTTTTCCAGCAGGCGGGCAAAATGAAAGCGCACCGTGTCATGGTGTTCTTCGACCAGGCGCTGGATCGACCAGAAGCTGGTGCCGACCAGCAGCAACGCCAATACCAGCAGAATCATCACCCCTTTGTTCAGGCGTAATGAACTGCGGGTGAGGTTTTCCAGTGAGGCGTTGTTTTGCTTCATGAACAGTGTCCGCAGGGCCTTAAAATACTGAGATCCGATGAATGTTACCTCTGAATAGTGGTCGAGGGTTGGGGGCAGATCAATAAAGAGTCGCCGCCCCATCAAGGTTCAAGAGTTGCTGAAACTGATCTGGTGACACAGCGTGGGAAATCAGAAAGCCCTGGGCCTGATGGCAGTCGATTTTGCGCAACAGGGCAAGCTCCTGGGAGGTTTCCACCCCTTCGGCCACCACGGTCAGGCCGAGCTTGCGCCCCAGGGCGACAATGCTGGCCAGGGCTGAGGCCATGTTCTCGTTTTGATGACATCCCTGGACCAGTGCGCGGTCGATCTTCAGCTCGGTGAACGGCGCCGACACCAGGCTCAGGTAGGAGCTGTAACCCTGGCCGAAATCATCCTGAGACAGGCCGAAACCTTTAATGCGCAAGCGACAGGCTCCGGCGTAGAAGTTGCTGAGGTCTTCTGGCGTAGAGCTCTCCATTAGTTCGAAGCAGAGCTTGCCGGGTATACCCTGATGATGGAGGACAAACTCCAGCAGACGGTCCGCCAGGTCGTGGCTATTGAGCAGGTGGGTGGGCAGGTTGATCGACACCGGAATGTCATAGCCCTGTTCGCGCCAGCGGGCCTGGGCATCCATGGCCTGTTTGAGCATCAGCCATAGCAAGCGCTCCTCCATGCCAAACGCTTTCAGTGCAGGCAGGAACGAGCCGGGCAATAACACCCCCTGTTCAGGATGCATCCAGCGCACCAAGGCTTCGGCAGCGACGATACGACCGCTGTGCAAAGATTTCTTGGGTTGGAACCAGGCCTGAAAAGCACGGCTGTTAAGGGCCTGGAGCAGGGTCTGGCGGTCAAACTCGGCGATCGGGGCAGCAGCGGCTTGCGCAGCGACTTGATGCTTGCGCCGCAGTTGCTCGGTCACGCTACGCAGGGCGCCAGGCGACACGGGCTTGGAGATCAGTCCGATCACATCGACGCCGAGATTTTTGGCGACCAGGCTGGCCGCCATCAGCATACGTCGAGAGGCGGCGCTCATGATTGCCAGGTCAGGTTTACAACGCAGCCCGGCCAGACGCTGGATGAACTGCACACCATCCATGCCGGGCATCAACAGGTCGGTCAGCACAAAGTCGAAGTCACGTTGTTGCAGGCGCTGCAGCGCCTCGTTGCCGTCCCGTGCGCACTCCAGATTGAATTCACCCAGTTCGCTTAACAGGTGCTGCAGGTACATACGCTGAAACGGGTGATCTTCGACAATCAGAATGTTATAGGGCTTCACGGGTGATTCCTTGATAGGGCGCCAGGCAGTTGAACAGGGCTTGCAATGCAAAAGGTTTGACCAGACAACGGTTCATGCCGGCGGCCAGACATAATTCTTCTTCGCCGCGCATTGCATTGGCCGTCGCACCGATGATCGGCGCCAGGCAGCCTTGTCGACGCAGTTCTCTGGCCAAGGCATAGCCATTCATACGGGGCATGTTCACATCACTCAGTACGACGTCGAACCGGCCAGGCCTCCAGTGCTGCAGCGCTTCATCGCCATCGCTGGCCAGCACGACGGTACATCCGAGTTCTTCGAGCTGACCCTTGAGAATCAGCTGATTGATGATGTTGTCTTCGGCGACCAGCACGCGCAGGTCAAGCTGTCGCATCTCCTGCGGCTTTGTGTGTTCATCGCCTGTGGTAGCCCTCAGTCCCTGGGCCTGGCTGACAGCCTGGTAAATAGCATTCAGGTGGTTGAGATTCACGCACCAGATACCGTCTTCATGCCGGGGTTCGCTGCAGCCATTGCTGCTGATCAGGATCCGTGGACCTGGCCAGTCCGGCTGCAGGTGTTGCTCGACGCGGCCTGGGTGCAGCTCAAGTAATACCTGAGTACGGGTTGCGCAGGTCTCGGCAGGGCAGCCGATCTGCGCTCGGGCCCCCCAGCGGCGCAGCCAGCCAGCGATAGACTCTGCCAGTTCGCGAATCGGTGAAACGATGTAGATGATTTCGGCCAACAAGCTGTGCGGCACGGTTGTGTCACTCGTGCCGAAGGCGACTTCCAGCGGTAAGGTCAAGGTGAAGCTGCTGCCCAGGCCGGGTTCACTGACCATGCGCATATGACCGTTCATCAATTGCGTCAGGCGTTGGCAGATGGGCAGTCCCAACCCGGTTCCTGCGACTACATGAGTATTGCCTTCGATCTGGTAGAAGGGCTCGAAAATGTAGGCTTGATCCTTCTCGGCAATACCTTTGCCAGTATCCGAAACTTGCCACAACAGGCCTGATCGTTCGCCTTCGCAATTCAGCAAGCGGACCCTGAGCACCACACGCCCGCAATCGGTAAACTTCACCGCGTTGCTTAGCAGGTTGTTGAGGATCTGGCGGATTCGCGAGACATCACCAATCAGTCGTTCAGGCAGGTGTGGGTCGAGACAGGCATAAAGTTGCAGGCCTTTGCTGGTTGCTGCGGCGCTATAGTTCTGGACGACTTCGTGCACCAGTTCCAGTGGTGAAAATTCGCTCACTTCCAGAATCAACTGGCCAGCCTCGATCTTCGATACGTCCAGGACGTCGCAGATCAGTTGCAAGAGTGTTGCCGAAGAGCCTTCGATGGCATGCAGGTAGTCTTTCTGCTGGCCGTCGAGACGGGTGCGGGACAGAAGCTCGAGGGTGCCCAGGACGCCGTACAGGGGCGTGCGGATTTCGTGGCTCATGGTGGCCAGGAACAGGGTCTTGGCTTCGTTGGCCGCGTCGGCCGATTGCCGCGCTTCCTCCAGCGCAGCTTCCACCTGCTTGCGTGTGCTGATGTCGCTGAAGGCGCAGAACAACACGTCTTCGCCCTTGTAGCGGGTGGGCGCACTGCTTAGGTGCAAGTGGCGGCCATCGGCCGTTTCAAAGTAATCGCTGCAGTTGGCATCGACCGAGTCGAAGGCGTCGCGGATCCAGCCGGCACACAGCACATCACGCTCAAGGCCTTCACCTAACCATTGTTGGGCCAGATGATTTTCCAGCACCACCTTGCCGTCACTGCGACGCAGAACGCACAACGCGACCGGGGCGGTCTCGATGACGTCACGGCTGAACGCTTCGCTTTCTATCAAGGCTTCAATGCGATGGACTGCCGGGGCGATCAAGCGCTGTTCGAAACGGCGCATCAACAGCACGATCAGGGTGATGCTGAACAGGCAGAACAGCAGTGATCCGAGCAATTGTTTCCACAAGCCCCCCAGCACTGCCAGCAGGTCGATCGAGTAGACTAGTTGCCAGTCCGAAGACTTCAGGTGTTTGCGGATCACCAGGTGATCGGGCATCAGGCCGTTGCCGATAAAGCCAAAGAAGTTTTCGCCTTGGGGGCTGAGCAGTCTCTGGTTCAGGCTCTCCTGCGGATTGTTGCTGAACACGTGCATGCCATCGGCATTGAGCATCATGAACGCACCGGCGCTATGATCACTCAAGGCTCTGGATACCTCACGCGTATCCATTTCCAGGCCCAGCCAGCCGGACTCGGGGGCGCGTTCGTCCAGGCGAATGAAGATGTACAGGTGCGAGCGTTGCTCATTGTGGTCAGTCAACCACAACTCGCTCAGTGGCGCGGCTGCACGATTCTTGAGTACATGCAGTTGTTCAAGCATGGCGGCAGAGAGTTCGGGCACCTCAGCTGTTGCATTAAAGAGCCGCCTGACCTGGGCTTGTGCACCGGTGCCTACGTATAGCAGGCTGACTTGCTTGTCTTGCATATAGCTGCGCATGCGTTTGGTCAGCCAGATACTCCACAGGTTGTTGGGGCTGCTACCCAGCTGCAGGTGGATTTCTTCGCTCGAAGGCAGGTAGACCAATGGCTTGGCTTGTTGCTCCTTGCGTACAGCCGACAGGCTCAGGCTTTCCAGCAAGGCTTCGCGGTTGGTGAAGAATGCATGGGCTTCGGCAATCGCGCTGCTCATGTAGCCACGACGTTGGGAGATGTCGTTGTTAAAGGTGAACAGCAAAAAGTTGTAGACACCACTCAAGATACCGATCGATAAAACGATGGCGAACAATCGCAGCAACCGCCGGGCCGCTTCGGGGTTGGACAGTAAGGGGTTGATGTGCAGAAGGTAACGTTTTAATCGCATTAGCCAACTTTGTGCGGATAGCCGGCAATCGGACATCAGACAATTCTTAATCGTTGAATGGCCCCAGTGAACGTGTTCCAACCGACCCAAAAACTCTTGCTAGCAGATCTACCGCGCTAGGCGCGTAAATGGCTACCCGGTGCGGCGCATTTGCCAAACCCTCAAGGTACACCCCAGCGGCTACTACACTGGCTGACCGAGCCTCAATCTGCCCGAGCAAAAGAAGATCAACGTCTGCTTGGCTTGATCAAACATGCTTGGCTGGAAAGCGGAGGTGTGTACGGCTACCGCCTCGCGCGGCAGTGCAAGGTCAGTGAGCCGAACACGGTCTGGGTGACAGAAATCACTTACATCCGCACCTATGAAGGGTGGCTCTACCTAGCGGTAGTACTGGATCTGTTCTCACACCAAGTAATTGGTTGGTCAATGAAGCCAAGGGTGTGCAGCGACCTGGCTATCGACGCGATGTTGATGGCCGTTTGGCGACGCAAGCCACAGCAGCAAGTGATGATTTATTCAGACAGTAAGAATGTACTGGCCAGTGTTTCCATAGGGTCTGACTCACACAGCGATAGACCGATGATGGATGATCTGGTCGTGGAGTGTCCCGGGTGGCCTGACCCACACTTCGATCGACCCTTGTGTCTTTCCCTGGGCCTGTCGACCATCCGGGAACACTGCACGTCAAGGTGACCGCCTTGC
This sequence comes from Pseudomonas sp. JY-Q, assembly GCF_001655295.1. Lineage (NCBI taxonomy): Bacteria > Pseudomonadati > Pseudomonadota > Gammaproteobacteria > Pseudomonadales > Pseudomonadaceae > Pseudomonas > Pseudomonas sp. JY-Q. Next base: position 809,588 of record NZ_CP011525.1, read on the forward strand.
CGATACGTGTGACCCAAGAAGGGCCTGACGCCACGTCACTTTACTGTCTTGTCCAGGTGTCCGGTTGGAGCGGTTCAGACGGCATGGTTGAGGTCGTAATCAGGGCCCGGTACTGATCTTGCCATGGCCGGGCCAGCTTTGCTGCTCAATCGCCTGCACAGGATTGCGGTGGCCTGAATTACTTTGCGGCGCTGGCCAATACCCGTTGCCAGTCCGGTTCGTTCAAGCGCCCCAGGATGCGTGCCTTGCCATTGCCATCCACCGATACGAACAGGGCGCTGGCATAGTTGCTTTGACGTTCGCCGCCAGCAACGTGCTGCTGGCGGGCAAAGTGGTCGATGCAGCCGTTGTGAGTCACCAGCACCAGGTTGTGGCCCGCGCGTTTGTGTGCAAGCGCTTCGTTGGCGAACTGGCTGTCGCAGCTTTCGAGCCAGTCCTCGCTGGCCACCGCCTGACCCAGTATGAAGTGTGCGGTTTGCCGGGTGCGCAGTTTCGGGCTGCTGAGCAGGTCGGCGTTGTTCAGGCCCAGCTGGTGCAGCCCTTGGCCAACGCGGGCAGCGGCCTGGCTGCCGCTCAGGGTGATCCCCGTGGGGTCGTCCAGGCAGGGGCCGGGGGCGCTGTCGCAGCGTTCGGCGTGGCGGATCATCACGATCACCGCACCGTCGGCCCAGTCCTGCAGCAGGCCACTGTCAGTCAGTTGTTGCTCGTTGCCAAGGTCCACGATATGCGTCCTCGTCGCCAGCCAGGTGGTCAACGCCGCCACGACCATGCACAGGCCCAGGGCGGCTCCGACGGCTTTGCGAGTCAGGCGTCGCTTGCGCCGGGCATGAATGGCGGGGTGCCCCAGGGTGTTGCTCGATAGCATGCGTTGCTCCGTTGGCAGTGCCGCGGCTGGCGCGGTGGTGGGTGGCGCCATCCTGCCAAGCGGCCTGTCGGGGGCCGGTGAAGGGCGTGTGAAAATTGCATTTGGCGGCTGCCGGCTGGGTGAAACCCGCGCCCGCGCCTACGCTGTAAACTGCAAAGCGGTAAACCGGAGCAGGCCCGATGACCCCCATCCTCGAACTGGAAAGCGCACGGCTGGTGCTGCGCCAATGGCATGACGATGACTTGCGCGAGTTCGCCGCACTGTGCGCCGACCCACAGGTGATGCGCTACTTTCCGGCGCCGCTGACGCGCGTTGAGGCGGCTGCGTTGATCGGCCGCGTGCGTGGGCATTTCAATGAGTACGGTTTTGGTTTGTGGGCCCTGGAGCGCAAGGACAGTGGTGCGTTCATCGGCATGACCGGGTTGCTCAATGTCAACTTCGATGCGCCTTTTGCCCCGGCGGTGGAGATCGGCTGGCGCCTGGCACGCCGTCACTGGGGCCTGGGCTTTGCCAGCGAAGCGGCGTGGACCTGCCTGCGTTGTGCTTTTGCCCAGTTGCGCCTGGAGGAGGTCGTGTCGTTCACCAGCGAATGCAACCTGCCGTCGCAAAAGGTGATGCAAGCCATCGGCATGCAGCAGGACCTGCACGGCAGCTTCGAACACCCCCGCCTGCCCATCGGCCACCCGCTGCGCCCGCATGTGCTGTACCGGATCGATCGCGCGCATTGGGAGCGCACCCTGCGCGCCTGAATGCACTGCCATGCCCGGCGCGAATGACAAACGCTGTATCATTTGCCTACTTGGAAGGCGCTTGCCCGTAACACGTTCAGCGCCTGTGAAATCGAGCGCCGCTCGGGCGGCGCATCGCGAGCTAGGCTCGCTCCTACGGAGAACCGCCGATGAGTCATGTGTTGGACGACCTGGTCGACCTGTTGAGCCTCGAATCCATCGAGGAGAACCTGTTCCGTGGACGTAGCCAGGACCTGGGCTTCCGCCAGCTTTACGGTGGCCAAGTGCTGGGCCAGTCGTTGTCGGCTGCCAGCCAGACAGTCGAGGACGCGCGCCATGTGCATTCGTTGCACGGCTACTTCCTGCGCCCGGGCGATGCCAGCCTTCCAGTGGTGTACTCGGTAGACCGCGTGCGCGATGGCGGCAGCTTCAGTACACGGCGGGTGACGGCGATCCAGAAGGGCCAGACCATCTTCACCTGCAGTGCATCGTTCCAGTACGACGAGGAAGGCTTCGAGCACCAGGCGCAGATGCCTGACGTGGTCGGCCCGGAAAACCTGCCTACCGAAGTCGAACTGGCCCGTGCCATGGCCGACCAGTTGCCCGAGCGCATTCGCGACAAGGTGCTGTGTGCCAAGCCGATCGAGATCCGCCCGGTCACCGAGCGCGACCCGTTCAACCCCAAGCCGGGCGACCCGGTGAAGTACGCCTGGTTCCGCGCCGACGGCAACCTGCCTGACGTGCCTGCCCTGCACAAGTACATGCTGGCCTACGCCTCGGACTTCGGCCTGCTGACCACGGCGTTGCTGCCCCATGGCAAATCGGTGTGGCAGCGCGACATGCAGATCGCCAGCTTGGACCATTCGCTGTGGTTTCACGGCAACCTGCGCGCCGACGAGTGGCTCCTGTACGCCACCGATAGCCCCTGGGCCGGCAATTCCCGTGGCTTCTGCCGCGGCAGCATTTTCAACCAGGCCGGGCAACTGGTGGCATCGTCGAGCCAGGAAGGCCTGATTCGCCATCGCAAGGACTGGGCATGAGCCTGGGCGAGGTGCGCAACTGGGTGTTCGACATGGACGGCACCCTGACCGTGGCCGTGCACGACTTCGCCGCCATTCGGGTGGCGCTGGACATCCCGGCCGAACACGACATCCTCACCCACCTGGCGGCCTTGCCGGCAGAGGAAGCGGCGGCCAAGCATGCCTGGTTGCTGGAGCACGAAAGGGACCTGGCAACGGCCTCCACGGCGGCCACCGGGGCGGTGGAGCTGGTGCGCGAGTTGGCCGGGCGCGGGTGCCGGCTGGGTATTCTGACCCGCAATGCGCGTGAGCTGGCGCATGTAACGCTGGAGGCCATCGGCCTGGCGGACTGCTTCCCGGTGGAACACATTCTCGGGCGTGACGAGGCTGCGCCGAAGCCGAGCCCGGATGGGCTGCTGAAGATTGCCAGCGCCTGGGGCGTGACGCCGAGCGAACTGGTGATGGTGGGGGATTACCGCTTTGACCTGGACTGTGGGCGGGCGGCGGGGGCGCGCACGGTGCTGGTGAACCTGCCGGACAATCCCTGGCCGGAACTGGTGGATTGGCATGCGGCGGATTGCCGAGCGTTGAAGGTGATGCTGGGCTGATGCGTGTGTTGGCCATGCGGGCCTCTTCGCGGGCATGCCCGCTCCCACAGGTATTGCGCACGTCTCGGGGCCTGTGGTGCCTCTGTGGGGGTGGGCGTGCCCGCGAAAGGGCCGGATCTGTCTATGCTGAACCCCATTCTTTGCTCTGATACGGAGACCCACCCATGAGCAGCAAGGCCATCTACGTACAACCCGGCGGCGGCTACGACAAGGTCGAGGTAGGCACCTGCGAGGCCCAGGCCCCCCAGGCCGGCGAGATTACCGTGCGCCTGCACGCCAGTTCCCTCAACTACCACGATTTCGCCGTGGTCAGCGGCATGTGGGGCCCAAGCGAGCGACGCATCCCCATGGCCGATGGCGCCGGCGAGGTGGTTGCGGTGGGGGCTGGCGTCACTGAGTTCCAGGTCGGCGACAATGTGGTCAGCACCTTCTTCCCCGACTGGCTCGATGGCCAGGCCAATGTCGAGGGCTTTGCCCGGGTGCCCGGCGACGGCATCGATGGCTACGCCCGTGAGCAGGTGACTGCCCGCGCCACCGCCTTCACCCTGGCACCCCAGGGTTTCAGCCATGCCGAGGCTGCCACCCTGACCACCGCCGGCCTTACCGCCTGGCGCGCGCTGATGAGCGATGATCACCTCAAGCCCGGCGACACGGTGCTGGTGCAGGGTACCGGCGGTGTGTCGATTTTCGCCCTGCAGTTCGCCAAGCTGGCGGGCGCGACCGTGATCGCCACCTCGTCCAGCGATGCCAAGCTGGAGCGCCTGAAGGCCCTGGGTGCCGACCACCTGATCAACTACAAGAGCACCCCGGCCTGGGGTGAGAAGGTGCGCGAGCTGACTGGCAACCGTGGTGTCGATCATGTGATTGAAGTGGGCGGCCCGGCCACGCTGGAGCAGTCGATGATAGCTGCGCGCATTGGCGGGCATGTTTCGCTGATCGGCATCCTTACCGGGGTGGCCGGGCAGTTGCCGCTGGTGCAGGCGCTGGTGCGGCAGATTAGGCTGCAAGGGGTGCTGGTTGGCAGCCGAGCGCAGCAGCAGGCGATGGTGCGGGCGATCGATGCCAACGGCCTGCGGCCGGTGGTGGACAAGCATTTCGAGCTGGAACAGATCGTTGAGGCGTTCCGTTACCAGGAGAGCAACCGGCATTTCGGCAAGATCTGCCTGACCTGGTGAAGTGAGGGCAGGGTAGCTGGATGTAACGGCCACCCTGCACGCCAATATACTCGTCTTGCACTGCCTGACAGTCAGTCCGGCAATAGCCGGTCGCGGCTGTTGGACAGGTGCAGGCATACCGCCGCCCGTGCCGCATCCGGGTCTTGTCGGCGGATGGCGTTGAGGATTGCCTCATGCTCCAGGTTGGCCAGGTACGCTTGCCGCGCCAGCTTGGCCCCCGCGCGCTCGGCCAGGGCCATGCGGTTGCGCGGTATCAGGCCGTTACCCAGTTGCAGCAGCATCTCGGTGAAATACAGATTGCCGGTGGCCTCGGCAATCAGCAGGTGAAAGCGCCGGTCGGCTTCGATGCAGCTGTCGCCGGCAGCGGCCAGGTCCTGATAGTCATCCAGCGCCTGGCGCATGCGCGCCAGTTGCCCCTCATCACGACGCAGTGCGGCCAGCGCGGCAGCCTGGCCCTCAAGGCCAATACGCAGCTCCAGCAGATCGCGCACATTCGCCGCGCTCTCCGCCGCAACGCGCAGGCCGGCCTGGGCCTGGCGTTCCATCACGAACGTACCGATCCCGTGGCGCGGCTCCACCAGCCCAGAGGCCTGCAGCTTCGACAAGGCTTCGCGAACCACCGTGCGGCTGACCCCGTGCTCGCGCACCAAGGTGTTTTCCGAAGGCAGTTTGTCGCCTGGTTTGAAGGTACCCAGCAAAATCTGCTGGGTCAGGCTGGAAACCAGGTCGTGGGCACGGCTGTGGCCGCGTTTGCGCGCGTGTTCGGGTTCCATGTGTGATCCGGTTCTTGATTGGCTTGTACGACAAGTTAATCGATAGAAATATTTTTTGCCGATTTTTCGCGCATCCAACTCAGCATGTAGTTGATGTGTTTTTGCATGTTCTGATCAAATTGGCATTGTGACAGCTTGTATTTTGCTGTTTTGCCGACGTTTGTGATCTTGTCGTACAACCTCGCTGCGCATAAGCTCCTCCCCACTGCCATGTCAGACAACCCGACCCGCACAAAAACAATTAGTGGGAGATCCGCAAGTGAACGACACCCTCGCTCCGTCTGCCCGGCATGAAGGCGACGCGTTGGCCAGTGCCGTGGCCAAGGTCAAGCGCCACGTCCTGCCACTGTTCGTCATCATGTTCATCGTCAACTACCTTGACCGCGTCAACATTGGCTTCGTCCGCCCGCACCTTGAAAGCGACCTGGGCATCAGCGCTGCGGCCTTTGGCTTTGGTGCCGGGCTGTTCTTCATCGGTTACGCGCTGTTCGAAGTCCCTTCGAACATGCTGCTGCAAAAGGTCGGTGCCCGGCTGTGGCTGACCCGTATCATGTTCACCTGGGGGCTGGTGGCCACGGCCATGGCCTTCGTGCAGAACGAAACCCAGTTCTACGTGTTGCGTTTTCTGCTCGGGGTGGCCGAAGCAGGCTTCTTTCCGGGAGTGATCTACTACTTCACCCGCTGGCTGCCGGCGGCAGAGCGCGGCAAGGCGATTGCCATCTTCCTCAGTGGCTCGGCGCTGGCTTCGTTGATTTCCGGGCCGCTGGCCGGGGCGTTGATGCAGATCCAGGGCCTGGGCCTGCATGGCTGGCAGTGGATGCTGTTCATTGAAGGCATGGCCTCGGTGGCGCTGTGCTTCTTTGTGTTCTTCTGGCTCGACTCGAAGCCGCAGGATGCCAAGTGGCTGAGCAAGGCCGAGCAGGACGCGCTGGTCGCCACCATCGACCGCGAGCAGCAAGCGCGTGAGGCCATCGGCGCGGTCAGGCCGTCGGCCTGGAGCCTGCTCAAGGACCGCCAGATCGTGCTGTTCTGCCTGATCTACTTCTGCATCCAGCTGACCATCTATGCCGCCACCTTCTGGCTGCCCAGCATCATCAAGCGCATGGGCGACCTCAGTGACATGCAGGTCGGTTTCTTCAACTCGATCCCTTGGCTGATCTCGATCCTGGCCATGTACGCCTTCGCTGCCGGTTCCGCTCGCTGGAAGTTCCAGCAGGCCTGGGTGGCAGGCGCCCTGCTGGTCGCTGCCACGGGCATGTTCATGTCCACCACGGGTGGGCCGGTGTTTGCCTTCGTCGCCGTGTGCTTCGCCGCGATCGGCTTCAAGTCAGCGTCGTCACTGTTCTGGCCAATCCCCCAGGGCTATCTGGACGCCCGCATCGCTGCGGCGGTGATTGCCCTGATCAACTCGGTCGGCAACCTCGGCGGCTTCGTTGCCCCCACCACCTTCGGCTTGCTGGAGCAGCAGACTGGCTCGATCCAGGGCGGGCTGTACGGCCTGGCGGTGACCTCGGTGCTGGCGGCGATTGCCATCTTCTTCGTACGCATTCGCCCCAAGGGCGTCCCTTCCGATGACCTCAAGGCCCCTTCGGCCTTGGGCCAGACCCACTGATGACTGCGAGACAACAACCATGAATATGCAGACCCTTCACACCAGTACCCCGGTGGTCACCGACCTGCGCGTGGTCCCCGTGGCCGGCCATGACAGCATGCTGCTCAACCTCAGTGGCGCCCATGGCCCGTACTTCACCCGCAACGTGGTGGTGCTGCGCGACAGCGCCGGCAATACCGGCCTGGGCGAAGTGCCCGGCGGCGAGAAGATTCGCCAGACCCTGGAGGACGCCCGCAGCCTGGTGGTCGGCCAGCCGATCGGCCATTACCAGCGTGTGCTCAACGCCATGCGCCAGACCTTCGCCAACCGCGACTCGGCGGGCCGCGGCCTGCAGACCTTCGACCTGCGCATCACCGTGCATGCGGTGACGGCCATCGAGTCGGCGTTGCTCGACCTGCTCGGCCAGCACCTGAATGTGCCGATGGCAGCATTGCTGGGCGAGGGGCAGCAACGTGATGCGGTGAAGATGCTCGGTTACCTGTTCTACATCGGCGACCGCCAGCAGACCGACCTGGCCTACCGCAACGAAGCCGACAGCGATGACGACTGGTTTCGCCTGCGCCACGAAAAGGCCCTGACCCCGGAAGCAGTGGTGCGGCTGGCCGAGGCCGCCAAGGCGCGCTATGGCTTCAGCGACTTCAAGCTCAAGGGCGGCGTGCTGCGTGGTGAAGAAGAGATGGAGGCCGTGACAGCGCTGGCCGAACGCTTCCCCGAAGCGCGCATCACGCTCGACCCCAATGGCGCGTGGTCGCTGAAGGAGGCCATCGCCCTGTGCCGCGACAAGCACAATGTGCTGGCCTACGCCGAAGACCCCTGTGGCGCCGAGAACGGTTACTCGGGCCGCGAGGTGATGGCCGAGTTCCGCCGTGCCACCGGACTGCCCACTGCGACCAACATGATCGCTACCGACTGGCGACAGATGGGCCATGCCATTCAGTTACAGTCGGTGGACATTCCGCTGGCCGACCCGCACTTCTGGACCTTGCAGGGTTCGGTACGGGTGGCGCAGATGTGCAACGACTGGGGGCTGACCTGGGGTTCTCATTCCAATAACCACTTCGATATTTCGCTGGCGATGTTCACCCAGGTGGCGGCTGCGGCGCCGGGTGAAATCACGGCGATCGACACCCACTGGATCTGGCAGGATGGCCAGCGCCTGACCCGTGAGCCGCTGCGCATTGTCGACGGGCATGTGCGAGTGCCGGCGCGACCGGGCCTGGGCGTGGAACTGGATGAAGACCAGCTGGCGAAGGCCCATGAGTGCTACCGCAACATGGGGCTGGGTGCGCGGGATGACAGCGTGGCGATGCAGTTCCTGATTCCGGGTTGGAGCTTCGATAACAAACGGCCTTGCCTGGTGCGTTGAGGCTGCGGGCCTCTTCGCGGGCAAGCCCGCTCCTACATCAACCGGTGGTGTCGCCCCGCACCGTCGTAGGAGCGGGTTCACCCGCGAATAGGCCGACCCTGCCGCCCAATACCCCCAGTCATTCACCGCCGCACCCGCCACCGCATCCACCAATCGGCACCGTCGCAGCCGCCACCGCATTCATCAATCGGTACCGTCGCCCCGCACCCTTGTAGGAGCGGGTTCACCCGCGAAAGGGCCGGCACAGGCAACACACATTCAAATGAAAAACAAAAGCTCCATTTGGGCCTGTGGCGCGATCGGATATGCCATTCGCGACATCTGGCGTTGATGGAAATGCCCTGTCGTGATCGAACAGTTCCGTGGCGTTCTCGTGTAATTCCCCACAGCCATGCGGGGATTAAATGAACCCCGAACCGCACTGACACCTTGCTCTGTGACGCGTGCCAAATATCAACAACAGCGCGCGAACAACGTGTCGACTTATTGATTTCAAAGGAGATATTTTTCGCCTACGCCTGCCCGTCCTTCCTTGTGTCAGCAAAAAGAGAACAACATCAATGAACACCGTGGGATCTGATGGCAACCTTGCACAAGGTTTCAAGCCACGTCACGTAACGATGCTGTCCATCGCCGGCATCATCGGCGCCGGACTTTTCGTCGGCTCTGGCCATGCCATCGCGGCAGCTGGCCCAGCAACCATAATTTCCTATTTCGTGGCCGGGACCTTGGTGGTACTGGTCATGCGCATGCTCGGCGAAATGGCCGTGGCACACCCCGACACCGGATCGTTTTCCACCTATGCCGACCAGGCCATTGGCCGCTGGGCCGGCTATACCATCGGCTGGTTGTACTGGTGGTTCTGGGTGCTGGTGATTCCTATCGAAGCATTGGCCGCCGGGCATGTGCTGAACGCCTGGTTCCCGCAGGTGGACAGCTGGATCTTCGCCCTGGCTTCGGTGTTGCTGCTGGCCGGTACCAACCTGTTCAGCGTGGCCAAGTACGGCGAGTTCGAGTTCTGGTTCGCCATCCTCAAGGTCACCGCCATCCTGGGCTTCATCGGCCTGGGCTTTGCCGCGCTGATGGGCTGGCTGCCCAACCGCGAGGTCAGTGGGCTGAGCGGGCTGATGGCCGAATACGGCGGTTTTGCACCGAAGGGCTGGTCGGCGGTGGTCGGCGCGTTCATCACTGTGATGTTCAGCTTCATCGGCACCGAGGCAGTGACCATCGCCGCGTCCGAGTCCAGCGACCCGTCGCGCAACATCGCCAAGGCCACCCGCTCGGTGATCTGGCGTATCAGCACCTTCTACATCCTGTCGATCTTCGTGATCATTTCGGTGGTGCCGTGGAACGACCCGCAGTTGGCGGTGGTGGGTTCGTACCAGCGTGCGCTGGAAATCATGAACATCCCCAACGCCGCGTTCATGGTCGACCTGGTGGTGCTGGTAGCCGTTACCAGCTGCATGAACTCGTCCATCTACATCGCTTCGCGGATGATGTTTTCGCTGGCCAAGCGCGGTGACGCCCCGGCCTTCCTCAACAAGACCTCCAAGGTCGGTGTACCGCGTGCTGCAGTGTTCGGCAGCACCCTGATCGGTGCGGCCATCGCAGTCCTCAACTACTTCGCGCCGAAGGGCGTGTTCGAGTTCCTGCTGGCCAGCTCTGGCGCCATCGCCCTGTTGGTGTACATGGTTATCGCCATCTCCCAGCTGCGCATGCGCCGCCGTCTGGAGCGCGAGAACACCGAACTGAAGTTCCGCATGTGGCTGTTCCCGTACCTGACCTGGGCGGTGATCATTTTCATTGCCGGGGCGCTGGCGGTGATGATGTACACGCCTGAGCATCGGGCGGAAGTGAGCTCGACATTGGGCCTGGCGATCGTGATTTCCTTCCTGGGGATCGTGACGTCGAGGGGCCATGCGCAACCGGTGGCAGCGCGATCGATGGGGTGATTCAGTTCACCTGGCTGTAAGGCAAAGGGCACCCGAGGATGGGTGCCCTTTGTTTTTTTGGCCAGACGAAGGTTCAGCAGCAAGACATGGGGCGGTTCTTCTGGTGTGCTCCAGCAGACTTTTCAAGTAAGGAAACTGGCATGACCATGTGTAAACTCATCCTGCCCGTGCTGGCCGCTGTGGAGAGTTGTGATGCCGTACTTACCCACCGTTCGGCTGTCGACAGAGGCGCGTACCCGGCCAATATTGCGCCTGGTGACTTTATGCAGTATGTGGTGAGCTTCACCGTTTCGTCACTCTCGTGCAGGGATGCTTTGCACGGATACAAGAGCGCTTCGCGCTAAGAGAAAGGAGCTTTTTATGCACGACGAAGGCAGTTCAACTTTAGCGAATGGCGCAGCCGTCGAGTTGCCGCCTGGTGTGTTTCCACCGATGGCGGGTTACACCATCGGAGATCTTCTGGCGGTAGCCAATGCCCCTTTCGAGGCATTGCTGAATAATCACGATACCGACCCTGGGCTGATTCGTGAAACGGTTACTGCGCTGGCCCAGCACTTGTACGCGGCATTCGAAAGAGAGGACGCCCAGTACCAGATTGCCACGTGGTATCAAAAGCCGTACGACCAGCCTGGGAAGCGCCAGCGCAGTATTGAGACCATCGCAGAGCAATTCGGCGTCATCACGCTGAAGGCAACGGCTGAATCATTGAAGGGATCACCGTTGCTCGGCCTGGGCAAGGCGTTCTATATGAGCCTTGTCGATGCCGCCGGGCAGGCCATAAAGATGCATATTCTGAAGTTGAATCAGGGCTGATGATCTGCCGATGTTCACCCTCGTAGTGGCCGTCACTACCACGCCCGCCCCTGACCTCACCGTTGCGCTCGCTGCCCTGGTCGAAACCGAGACGCTGCGACCACACCTGCCAGCGCACCATGCGTGATGAGGCGATGACGGGCGGTGTTATGCACCTGCATGCGTAGCTTGGGGGCGGCGGCGATGACCTGGCTTAAACGGGCAGGGATACCCAGGGCGTCCTTGAACGTTTTCAGAAACTTGCAGCCAGTGTCCTGAAGCTCATGGCGTGACGCCTTTCAGCGCATACAGGTTTGCGTGGCGTTACTGCGTGGCACTCGGCTGGGCAATTTTGCCTTGCCTCAGGCCGAGGCCCAGCAAGCAGCTGGGAGCGAGGTAAAGATCATGCGTTGAACCCGGTCGACAGTATCGGGTTTGGCATTGACCAGAATCTAGCGGCGCATTTTTTAGGGACGCGTCGAACCAGGGAGATGGCGAAATGGACAATAACTGGGGTACGGGTAGAGCGGGCGGCGGACTGGATGGTGGATATACCGGGTCGCTCGATCATGCAATCTCCAACCTGCATGTCGGGCGCAGTCAGGGGCGCCAGCAAGGTCGTAAAGAGGGCTTCGACGAGGGGCGCTCTCAAGGCTATGCGCAAGGCTGGGACGCAGGGGTGGTATGTGCTAACCAGAAACTGGAGCCACTCAGGGGGTACGTGAGGCAGTACTTCGAGGAGGCGGTGCAGCTTCGGGCTGTTGTGCAGCGCCAGAAAACCATCATCGACCTGATGTACCAGCAATTGTCCCTGGTCGCCGGCGCGGCCAAGCGCGCTGAGGCTAAACCGACGGCTTGCGAGTCCGAAGCATTTGCAGCCCTGCAGAGCAGTAATGAGTTGCTCAAGGCAAGGCTCGAGGTGATGGACATGCATTATGCAGCTGCGCTCGAGCAGTCCAGGCTGAGGCAGCTGCAATACAAGCGCAGCCTGGTGTTCATGCGGGCGGTGCAAGGGCTACTGGAAGAACTGGTTCACGGCGATAACCCCGAAGCGCGGGACATCCGGCAACGCTTTGTGAAGCGTTACCAGGACCAGGTTGCAAGGGATTTGCGTGCAGGCGAAATCCAGGTCGCCCCTGAACTGGATGAGGTGTTCGGCAAGCTGCTGCCGGAAACGCAGCGGTTCATCATGGACATGCTGCAGTCGGCTGCACCCGAACAGGATGTCGACGAATCTGCCCCGGCGCCATGAATGACATGCGCGACACAAGGCCGCTACAGGGATTGCGCCAGATGTAATTGATCAGCCTCAGGGGCCAGGGTGCTGGCTGTTCCGCTGGCGGGGCTGTCGGAGGCGGTTGGGGGACTCGTGGCGCCAGCAGCCAGGGCCTCGACAGGCATACAGACCCAGGCCGCGCACACCTGGGCGGGGTATTGCTGCCTCTCGTAGCGCTGGGCGTTGCGGGACGACTTGACGAAATGGCCAAGAACGCCATGCGCCCTGAGGTCAAGCGGGTCGATCGGGGTACGCTCGCTTCGCAGCCCGTGTGCCGTCCATTCCCTGCAACGATTGGGTCAACGCAAGGCCATCCACCACGCGGTTTCGTATCGGGGTAGGCGGGTGGTTAGCGCAAGATGCCCAGTGTAAAAATAAATGAGGTGTTTTCTCATTCTCGTTCGGCATGTAGAGAAGGCCGGATTACAGGCCAGCCCGCCGACCCCCGACACGGAGCGAGAGAATGAGTTTTACCCCGGTTCCACAGCGCCACCCCTTGAGTCGTGCCCTGCATGCTGCACTGTTGGGCCTGGCAGTCAGCACCTACGCACTGCCGTCGCTTGCACAGCCTTTGAGCGCTGATCACAACAACCCGCTCAAGCAGTGGAGCATTCCTGCGGGCCCGCTGGCGCCGGCACTGGACCGCTTTGCGCGCGAGGCGGGCATCAGCCTTTCGTTCGATGCGCAGAACGTGGCCAACCGCAATACCAACGGGGTGCAGGGCGCGCTGGATACACGGTCGGCACTGTCGTCGCTGCTGCGCGGAACCGAGTTGCAGATTGAGCCGCAGGGCCCCAATGCGTACCTGGTAATACCGCAACCAAAGCCTGCCGGCCCGCTGGAACTGGGCGCGACCGAGGACTACCGCCTGGCACCTGTCATCATCAATGCCAAGGTCAAGGCCAGCGCCGACGATGACGCCAACTCGGTGGTTGCCAAGGAGCTGTGGGTTGGCGGCAAGGTGGCGACCAGCATCCTCAACACGCCCGCGTCCGTGTCGGTGGTGACCAACAAGGAAATGCAGCAGCGCAGCGTCAGCACCACCGAAGAGGCGCTGCAGTACACCCCCGGCGTGGTCAGCGACTACTACGGTTCGGACGACCGCAACGACTACTTCCTGATCCGCGGCTTCCAGGCCACCACCTACCGAGACGGCCTGACCCTCAGCTCGATGCGCGGTGTGCGCGAAGACCCTTACGCCTACGAGCGTATCGAAATTCTGCGGGGTGCCAACTCCACCCTGTTCGGCCCGGCAGACCCGGGTGGCTCGGTCAACTTCGTGACCAAGCAACCGCGCTTCGAGAAGTTTGGCCAAGGCTACGTGACCTACGGCTCCTATGACCATGCCGAAACCGGGATCGATGTAGGCGATGCGCTGAACGACGAACAAACCCTGGCCGGCCGCTTCACGGCCAAGATGCAGAACAGCGACCGCGAGTACGACCATTCGCAGGACGATAACCGCTTCGTCATGGGCGGCCTGACCTGGGCGCCGACCGACTTTACCTCGGCCACGGTGGTGCTGGATTACCTGAAGACCAACAGCTCGCCGAACAGCGGTGGCTACCCGCTGGACAAGGAGTACGACCGCAGCGACTTCTACGGCGAGCCCGGCTACAACTTCCACGATGTCGAGCGCACCAGCCTGAGCGGCAACATTACCCACGACTTCGACAACGGCTTCACCCTGCGCAGCAACCTGCGCTACAGCGAGCTGACCGATGACTTCGGCTATGTCTACCTGAGCGACAACGCCTCGCGTGTTGGCACCACCATTCCACGCTACGTCTTCGGCACCGACAGCGATGCCGACCAGCTCAATGGCAACCTGATGCTGCAGTACGATGCCCAGTTCGAGCACATCGACAGCAGCACGCTGGTGGGCGTCGAGTACCTCGACTCGACGACCAAACAGAGCTCGGTCTACGGCCTGGCGCCCTCCATCGACATCGCCAACCCGGTGTTCACTGGCGTGCCCGGCGGCATCACGCCCTATAGCCGCAAAAAGAATGACGCCACCACCAAGGCGGTTTTCCTGCAGCAGAATCTGTCGTTCTTTGATCGCGTCATCGCGACCGCAGGCGTGCGTAACGACTCGATGGACCTGTCGAGCAAGGAATACATCGGTGGCGAGCAGACGGAAAAGGACAACTTCTCCGAAACCTCCTACCGCACGGCACTGACCTATATCGTCAACGATGAAGTGTCGACCTACGTGAGCATGGTGGAGTCCGTCTCGCCCCCGCAAGTGGGCGTTACCCCGCAAACCGGCAAGCAATACGAAGTGGGCATCAAGTACTCGCCCATGGGCATGGACGCACTCTTCTCCGCCGCTGTTTATGACCTGACCCAGGAGAACGTCACCATTGCCGTGGTGTTGCCAAGCGGCATCATCGAGCAGCAGACGGTGGGCGAGTCACGCGTGCGTGGCCTTGACCTGGAAGCCAAGGCACAAGTCACGCAAGACATCAGCGTGATTGGTGCTTACTCCTACATGGAGTCCGAGGTGCTGCGCGGGTCGCTGTATGACGGCTCTTCCTTGAAGGGCAATGAGTTCACCACGGCGCCCAAACACACCGCATCGCTGTGGAGCTACTACGACATACCTGGCACTGACGTGAGTGTCGGCCTGGGCGCGCGGTATGTGGGGGCGTACTACATGGATGCTGCCAATACCAAGAAGAGCGATGGGACCACGTTGTTTGATGCGGCGCTGAACTACAAGATCGCCAAAGGGACCGACCTGGCGCTGAACGTGAGCAACCTGTTTGACGAGCAGCATGTGGTGGGGTCGGGGACGGCGAATTACTACAACCCGGGGCGGGAGGTGACGGCGAAGGTGAGTTATAGCTGGTAGGGGAAATGTGTACCGGGTGGACGCTGGGCATTCGGCCAGCCTCCACCGTATTCTGATCAGCTAAATAAGGTAGGATAAAGGCTATTTGCCATTATCTGCCTGGCGTGTCCTGGGCATTGATAACGCGGCGCAAGCCATCAACAACTCCCAGGAAGGAATAAATGCGCACACAGGTAATTATTGAGGATCATGTCCTGCCGCAGTTGCTTACTTCGGCGATCGAGGCGTACGAGGTGTCGCACAGGGCGCACGCGCGGGGACGAAGCAACAAGAAGCTCGAAACATTCGGCTTGCTGTGGGGGTATGCCTTACCCGTGCGCAACAACCTTCCTGCCCGCCTGGTTGCGGTGGTCGCCACGGTCGAAACCTCGGCACTCAGGCACTCGGAATGGGTAAAGCCCGATTTCGAATCCATCGCGATGAAGCGCGACTTCTTCGCAGAGTACTGGCCGCAATTGGAGCTCATCGGCACGTTCCATTCGCACCCCTACGAAGACCTGAGCGAGGTCAACGATGCGAAAGGTTGGCGCGCTTCTGACGCCGATATGGAGTTTTGGCCAGCGTTTCATGAGTTTGTCTGCCCAGACATGGATGAACTGGCGCATCTGGTCATTGCCATTACCGCCCTTGGCCGTAAAGGCTCTGCGGAGCCCCAGCGCCTGCTGGGTAGTGAGTATTCTTCCGGCTATGTGGTCAGTGCAGAAAAGCGCAAGCTTTGGATCAAGGGCTACACCTCGTCGCTCTACGAGGAAATCGATGATGATGCCCCATTCGATGAAGATTTCATGGCCGGAAACATTGAGATGGAACGCTCCTACGATGTGTGGGAAGACGAAGATGTGTTGCTTGAAATCCCCTCGCTGGAAGCACGTTTCAGGCACGAACTGCTGCGCAAATGAGCCCTGATAACCCCAGCAAGCGCTGGAACAGGTCGTCGTAGCTGAGCGCGGGTGCCGGGCTGAGACTTGCGGCAGCAATTCTCGGCCCCGGCATTCAGCTATTAGTCATTCATCAACCACTGTTTCAATTCCTTGAGGTTGCTCACCACCAGTTGCTGGGCCTCGGGCAGTATCGCCATGTTGCGGTGGTCGATCTGATACCGCTGCAACACATACTTCACCAACGCCCTGCGGCTGGGTACCACCAATTGCCCATCCGTCATGCCGAAGTCGGTTTCGATGATTGCCTTCTGCGCCGCGTTCAACCGCCCATCAGGTTCGAAGATGACGGGCACTTCCACATTCCAGTCTTCATCCTGCTCGCGCGTGTTCGGCGATGCGTCGAGCAAGTCCGGCTGCCCGCGCAAGCGGCTCAGCACGAAGTCGCGGTACTGGCCGTTCTTTTCGCAGTAAGCCCGTACGTGCCAGCGCATGCCGGTGTACACCAGCGTGTGCGGGGCGATCAGGCGTACCTCGACGTTGGGGGTGTTGAAGGACACGTATTCGGTTTCCAGGCGCAGGCCTTCACGGCAGGCTTTGAGCAAAGGGCGCAGCACCTCTGGCCGAATTGGGCGATCGGGTACTTCCAGCACCCGGGTGTGCGCATAGGCCAGTGCCAGCCCGTCGATGTGCGGGGCGCGCTCATTGTTCTGGTACAGCAGGTGCAGATAGGCGCTGGCGCTGTTGTCGATGAACCGTGGCTCGAACTGCTCGCTCGGTACATAGCCCTTGATCTGCTTGTCATACGTCAAGTTTTCGGGCGCATGTTCGGTGATGTAGGTATTGATGTCCTTAGACGCCTGCTGGCGGCTGATGCCAAAGCTCTGCATCAGGTGCCCCGTGGTCAGCCGGCCTTCCCACCAGGCAACGGTCTCGATCAAACGATAGCGAAGTGCCAGGTCCCAGCGTACCTGCTCGATAGATTGCTTGCGTTTCATACCCTCTCCATGTGCGCGATTACTTTACCTGTATAAGTCTACATTCTAGACGTGTAGTTTTTCATTACATACCTTTGGCTCGCCTTCGGAATGCATCGGAGGCATCAAAGGACATGAACATGACGATGCCGGAAGTGGTTGCGACGGGGGCCTTGGTGGCAATTGGGATCATCCTGCTGGTGCTGATCCAGCAAGGGTTGAAGCTGGGGGAGCTTGGCAAGAAGGTGGAGCACTGCCAGCGGGATTTGCGTTGGTTGCAAATTTGGGAGATGGAGAACCGCGAGCTACGGTCAGCGTTGCGGGCGGAGCGAGAGCATGTTGCGCAGTTGCAGCGCAAGGTGGTCATTTTGCAGGACATGGCTGTGACACAAGTCCGTTAAGGGAGGCTTTTGAATAGGCCGCTGCTTGGGCAGGTGCAGTGCTGAACGCCTACGGAACGGTTCAAAACCGATTTCACATGGCCCGGTGGAGACTTACAATCAAATGATGGCATTATGCCTCATCAGCCATGCGGCTTCTTGAGCGCTAAGGGCTGCTGCAGCCCTGCGCGGGGCACGGACCTTTAGAGGCGAAGCCAGTATCGGATCGTGTGAGACCCTGCGCCAGACGCCATGTTGACCGCCTTGATACCCATGCTTCGCTTTTGCGGGCAGTTGGCAAACCATTTTACGAACGGAATCCGGCATGACCACTGAAGTAGTAGAAAGCAGCTCGTCGTTGATGAAGATGGTGGAAGCCATCGCCATTAGTCCCCAAGATGCGCGGGAGCTGGTCGCCCAGTACCAGGCGCAGGCGCGCAAGGCCTCGCCGTCTGCCTCGGAGCAGAAAATCGAGGACACGGTGGTCGACAAGATTATCAGCCGCTACTCAAAATTGGCCGCCACCTCTGGTGCTGCCACTGCGCTGCCGGGTGTTATCCCGGGTATCGGAACTGCGGTGAGTGCTGTGGGCGGCGGGCTGGCGGACATTTCGGTGTGCATGAAGCTTCAGATTGATATGACGATGTGCCTGGCGGTCGCGATCAACGGGAAGATGTCCAATGAGGACGCCAAGCACATGTCGTACATCATCGCCCTCTACGGTTCCCTGGAGCAGATGGGGACTACGGGAACGACCCGAATCGCCAGCAAAGCTGGGGTGCGGATGGTCAAGAAGTACCTCACGGGTCCGGTTTTGCAAGTGATCAAGGATTTGTTCAAGAAGATCGGGATTACGTTCACCCAGAAGGCTGCCGCTAAAGTGATTCCATTTGGGATTGGGGTTGTAGTGGGCGGCACGGCGAATTATGCGCTGACGAAGTATGTGGGGAAGACTGCTCGGGATACGTTTCGGCTGAGCCTTAAAGAAGAGGGCGTTATGGAGTGAGGGTTGGGGTTTGGGTAAACGGTTAGCGGCGTGCTTGTGGGGGGGGCAGGCTGAAGGCTGGGGTGTCGGCTTGTGCTGTATTTTGTGGGCCGGGGAGAGTTGAAATGGATCTATCCATCTGAAGATTAAGTGGAAATTTCTTCTGTGAAAAAATGGAATACCATTTGGAATACCTATCCCCGAATTTTAAACCTGAGATTGGCTTGGCAGATTCTTTGAATTTTAGTACCAGAGCTTTGCGTGAGCATGGAAAGCTTGGTTGACCATATGCCAATGCATCGCTGACGTCACGCACAGTATCGGTCACGGTACTAACTTCCATTAGAGCGCCGTCTTTCATAGCGTGGTAGATACTTCATGTCGTGCTGCCGCTTTTCAGTAGCGCATCTTTAGCGTGGTTCGACCTGTTCGAAAAGTTTACCCGCACGGCCAGGCGCATACGGATAGGTCCTAAAGGATTAAATTTTGTTGATTCCTGCAGCGAATCGCGCCATGGATATTCTGCTAATACATTGGCGTTATTCAAGGATCAGGCAAGGCAGGGTGTACCTGTCAGGCGATTAGAAGTTTGGCTGTTCGTCCCTTTTTGCGGGGCTCAGGTGATGGTTGCAGGCGTGTGCTAGCTATGATGGCAAAAAAACACCGTACGTGGCTTTACCCAGGTGTGGCGAGCGGATAGGGTGAGAGCCATCGGAAGAGTTGGCCTCAGAAGTAGCGCCTATTAACGTGTGAGGCGTCAGACGCCAAGGCCTCATTCACGTCGTCGGTGAGAGGCGGATAAAAGTGGGAATAATACTGGTAGAGGGACGAAGTGAACCAAGTCTTATACGTCGGTGAGTTGGTTTTGTCTAGTGCTTTTCCCGGCATTGGTAAATTGTCGGGATTGGATCGTGAGAGAGGCGAGTGCGAGGTCACCTTCTTCGAATCCCCTTTGAACCCTGAGGCGAGGAGGCTCAAGGTTGATCTAGCCGACGTTAGGAAGACTCAACTCTATGAGGAAGCAATCGTTTATTGTCGAGATCAATTGACAGGCATCTGGCGACGTGGTCGGTACGGTGGTTCGCGGCCACTCAATCGGCACTTGGTGATCTTTCGCACTGACGATAACGATCAAGCGGTGGTCGATATTGATGAGATCTACTGCCTGAACCTCGGAGCGCAGGATTTGCTCGATCCTTCGGCGTTCCTGGCGGCTAGGGCCAACGACGCGCCTTTTTTCTTCCCGCTGCGCCAGGATTTCCTCGAAGCCTATATTGAGCAGCGGGCGGCTTGCCGCTCCATCGGTGCGATTACCAGCAGCAGCGTAGAGTTGGAGCCGCATCAAATTGCCGTAGTTAGGCGCATCCTTAAGGACCCATGCCCTAAGTACTTGCTAGCGGATGAAGTGGGCTTGGGCAAGACAATCGAGGCTGGCCTGGTCATCCGTGAGCACGTGCTTCAGAAGAAGTTTTACGCCAATGTTTTAATTGCGGCGCCGGCTTCTCTTGTCACTCAGTGGCATGAGGAATTAAAGGGCCGATTTCATCTTGGCGAGTTGATGTCTACAAAGCATCGATCGGAACAGCTGATTCGAGTATGCAGTCATGAACAGTTGGAGACGGCTTTGCGGGAGAGTGGCCAGCCTAGCTTGTTTGTCGTTGACGAGATGCATCAATTAGCGCCGCTGGCCTGGTCCTCCGAGCAACACTCGAATGACCGGTTTCAGGTACTGGCGGAGGCCTGCCAGGCAGCTGAGGTGACTCTGTTGTTGTCGGGAACCCCGTTGAATGGGAACGAAAGGAACTTCTTGGCGATGCTGCACTGCTTGAGTCCCGAAGCTTATGAGATCTCGGAAGCGGGGGTTCAGCGTTTCATCGCTCGAGTCAAGGAGCGTGAATGGCTAGGTGGGTTGTATAGCGCACTGACCCCGGGTAACTCGAACGCCGCATTGGAACAAGCACTGCATGATCTGCGGGGGAAATTCCCTGAGGATCAGGAGTTGCATGAGAGAATCGGCAGTTTGATGCCGTTTGTGGATCTCTTCGCCGAGGAGAGCGGCGAGCAGCGCGAGCACAAAATCATAGGCTTGCGGCATTACCTCGGAGAACACTACCGCCTACATCAGCGCATGCTTCGTAACCGCCGGGAAATGGGGCATCTCGCGCAGTTATTTCCAGGATTGGCTGGTTTGCGCCGTCAATACTGGCCGATAGAACCACGCAGCATGCCATTGGATCTGTTGTTGGAAGAGTACCGCAGTCAGGCCTGTCGGGATCCTGATGAGTTCCAGGCAATGAGTTCTGGAGAGTACCTGAACTGGGTTGACGACTTGTTGGACAATCCATTACTGGTTAAGCAGCGGGCTAATAAGTTCGACAGCGAATTAGCAGCGACCCTTGAAGCAACCGAGCGAGAGTTTCTTGCCGAAATATCCAAGCAAGCCTCAATCGAGCAGGAGTGTAAAGATCGAAGTTTGATCACGAGTCTGGAAGATTGGTTGGCCTGCAATCCTAAGGGCAAGGTGGTTGTTTTCTGCGGTGACGAAGTAGTCGCGGATCATGTTGCCGCTACGCTCGGTGACGCTCTGTCTGTAGGTATAGAGCGCAATTCTTCCGACCGCGACTTGCATTTCTTGCAGTCGGGCGGTTCTGTGCGGGTATTGGTTTGCGATCAAGGTGGTGAAGATGGTCTTAACCTGCATGGAGGGCAGAAACTCGCTGTGCATTACAGTCTGCCGAGATCGTTCAGTCGCGTTGAACAACGCTTGGGACGATTGAACCGTTACAGCGCAAACCTGCGTGGCATCAGGCCTGTAGAAAGTTTAGTTTTGATGTCTGACAATGATGGTTTATTCAGACGGTGGCTAGATCTACTTGACACATCGGTAGGTGTATTCAATCAGACGGTGGCCAGTTTGCAGTACGTACTGGAAGAGCACCTCGAAAAAACTTGGCAGGCAGTCGCGCGATCTGGCGATGAAGAGTTACTTGTCTGCGCCAAGCAACTGAGGGGCGAGGGCGGCCTGTTGGACCGTGAGCGCCGTCGCGTGAAAGTACAGGAAGAATTGCTTGCATTGGACGAGGATGTCGCCAAGGCACGGGACTTCGCCGAAAGAATTTCTGAGGCGGACGAAATAGCCGAGGAGCAGATTGGCCGCATGTGTGCCTGGATGACGCGCGGTATAAACTTCAGATTAGAGGGGGATCTGCAGCATCAATTCAGGCTGGGCTTCGGCCTTGACTCCGCTGAGCGTGGCGGTCGTACTCTGGTGGACGTGAAGACCTTTATCGAAGGTTGCATCACGGGTATTGATCCGGAAAGTGGTAACCCGCCATACACCGCCCCCATGAGCTTCTTGCGGCAGCAGGCCTCAACTCAATCGGGCGTGTACCCCTTCCGTTACGGCCAACCGTTCGTGGATTCCATATATGAACTGGCCGCTGGTGATTCGCGGGGGGCAGCCTGCGCATTCTTGCGAGTTCTTAACGGCAGTGCACTACAGGCGCCAAAGATTTTCTTTCATTTGAAGTGGCTGGTAACTGCTGCCCGGCCGGATTGCACGTATCAGGAACAGGTTATCGCCGATGAGTTACTGGCACCTGCGGTGTATGGCCACTGGCTCGCTGAAGACGGCAGCCTGGTAAAGGACGAAAACAAATTGAAATCCCTGGAATGGCCTTACAAGAAGCCCGCGGGCGCCATCTTCCAGGATATCAATCTGCGCCATGATGTCTGGTCCGAGTTGGAGTTTCTATTACCTGTAGGCGAATGGAAACGCATGGTGCTGGGTATCACTGAGTTGAGTCGAAAGAGGATCCTGGAGGAGATAGGCGCTCTGCGAGATTCCGTCCTTGAACCGCACGTGCACCTTATGGCGGTACGCGCCCAGATCCTGTGCTCAAAAGATCTGTGGAGGAATGAATGATTCAGGCCCAATGGAACGCCTTGCAGGCGGCGCTACTAGTACCAGAGTATCCATCCGAGCAGACAGTCGTCGAGCCGTACTTTCTCCGCATGCTGATGGTGTTTGGCGACGCCAAGGCGGGTTCGGCCGATCGCGCCGTCGCTTGCCGTGATGCTTTCGGCTGTGCTCATGCTCATGGCTGCACTGATTTGCTGCTTCAACTGCCTGCTGGTTCCGTTGAAAAGCAACACCTATCCCGAGTGGGGCTGGCTCAAGATCCGTTGACCGACCGGATAAGGTTGAAGATTGCTTTCGAAGAAACGGACTTGGCAGTTTACAGACGTCAACGTCGCCGATTCCTCCACGAGCCTCAGGTAGACGTGGCCTTGAGCAGTGCTTTGGGCCGTGTTGGTTTTAGCAACTACAACGGCCTCGGTCAGCAAGTTGCAGTGCGGACATTGCTGACCTCTCCGGATGACAGTACGGTCTTCATCAACCTACCTACGGGTTGCGGCAAGACACTGGCTGTCCATGCTTTGAGTCTGTTTGCCTATAGGCAGAAAGTGGTTCTTGTCATTGTGCCAACGACCGGACTTGCCATCGAGCAGGCCGTGCGTGCTGGGGAAGTGCTAGAGGCTGCAGGATGCGATCACGGCGGCAGTTACGTGTGGATCGGGGGGCAGGAGGAAACTGAGCGTCGAGAGATTCGCGAGCGTCTACGTTGCGGCACTCAACGGATCTTGTTCTGTGCGCCCGAGTCCGCTATATCGGGCCTTAGACCATCGTTGTTCGAACTCGCCGGAAAAGGACTGCTGGGTGCGCTAGTAATCGATGAGGCGCATCTGGTCGGCCAATGGGGTGCGGAGTTCCGTCCTGATTTCCAACTGCTAGCCCCTCTTTTCCACTCCCTCAGAGAGCACTCATCAAGCGGCATCCGCACCTTGTTGATGTCAGCTACGTTTAATTTCGCCGCTCTGGAGGTGTTGAAGGAAGCCTTCGTTCCCGAAGGAACTCAGGCTATCGAGATCAATGGCAGTTTTTTGCGCCCAGAGTTGGACTTCAATGTCCTCAGAACTCCTGCAGAAGAAGAGCATCGGCAGGTTGTCGTGGACTTGCTATGGCGCTTGCCTCGACCTCTGATTCTTTACACAACGACCCGGGCGGATGCGCAGAACTGGCGGGATCAGTTGGTCGAGCAGGGCTTCCGTCGGCTTGGCCTATTCCACGGAGAAACCAACACCCAGGAGCGCGAGCGTCTAATTGGCCTGTGGCAGGATGACCATCTGGACATCATGGTTGCAACGTCCGCCTTCGGTGTTGGCATGGATAAGAGAGATGTCCGTTCGGTATTGCATGCGGCAGTGCCAGAAAATCTGGATCGTTTCTATCAGGAGGCGGGGCGTGCCGGGCGAGACGGTAATGCCTGTTGGTCCTGGTTGGTTTTCTACCCGGGCCAGATAAAAGTGGCGGAGCAGATATCTCGGGCACGGCTGATTTCTAGTGAAGTGGGATTGGATCGCTGGAACACCTTGCTGCAAAGTCGTCGACGCAGCAGTGATGGTTGCTTCAGTGTATCTCTGTCGATGTTACGCCGCGATTTGAGGCGTCGTAGCGAAGGTAACGCCGAATGGAACGTACGTACGTTGCTTCTGATGCAACGAGCAGGCCTGATTCGTTTGCGCTATTCGCCGCCCGAGGCTGATTACGAAAACACCGCAGTTGACGATACTGACGCGCTGCAGAGTGACAACTACTTTGACCGTATCGATGTGGAAATCCTAATAGATGCCCATCAGTCCAAAGATATTTGGCAACGATATGTCGATCCACAACGTGCTCGTGAGCAACAGGCAATGGCAGAGGGTTTCGCCAGTTTGCGCCAGTGCTTGGATGATCCGGATCAGTCGATGTGCCAACTGTTGGAAGAGTTCTACCGACTGGATGGCGTCAGTCCTGAACGCAGTTGCGGTGGATGCCCTGGTTGCCGTTCTCAGGGGCGGGGGCCCTTTACGCCAACATTGGGCGCGTCTTTCCATGTAGTGGGCGTGGTGCCTCCTGTAATGCCCAAGTGGATGCCGGAATCCCAGTTACAGAGGATCCGATACCGTACGGAGAGTTATCGCAGTGTCACTCCTCGTGCTTTGATTCATAACTGGCGGCGATGGATGGTGACACTTCTGCGCAGTCAGGAGGTGCAGGCTGTCCGCGCCAGTCGGGCCTTGTTGGATGAAATAAAGAAGGATGCTGGTTTTAAAGCACTACCTTTCTGGTGTGCTCTAGAGCCATTCGATACTGCTGGGGGGTGGACTGAGTTGGTATTGCTGATGCCGGATGAAGTTCACCTCCCTACGAGAGGCTTTGAGGATACAGCAAGACTGATAGTTGCCCCCGAAACTCTTGGCGATCCATATCACCCGTACCGGAATTGGTGGGAGTGTGATTCCAATAGCAGGGATTTGGTCGACTTTGAAAGGGAAATTTGAATATGTCCATGGTGAATAACGCTAACCCTGGTAGCAGTCTGATACTGCTAAATCTTATTGATCGTGTGCTGGTTCGCAAAGAAAAACCAGTTGCGCGGGCGGAGTTGGTAGAGACTTTGCGTCCGGACTTTCTCCCGGAAAGTGAGACTGGAGCCAAGCGGTTTGAGTCCAACCTGGATTTCTGGTTGGAAGAGGGCCTGTGGGTGCAGAATAGTGAAGATATGATCCTTCTCCCTCTGCAGTCTGGCGATCAGAGACTACCATCCAGGGTTCTAGAGTTGATTATTAAAAATACAGTTAACGAGCCGGATAGTGCTATTCTGGATGGCGTTCGCTGTGAACCGTTCATTCGAGCAATGACCTGCTTATTGGCGCAGCGTAGTTACACATTCATGGGGGGCGACGTACTAAGTACTGCTAATGCAGCTGAGGCAATCAATAGCCACCTGCCGGGAAGAGGGCTGAATGAGTCCAACGAACTCTCGACCTTCGTGTCCTACGGGGATTTTCTTGGCTTTCTGGAGCCCTTCGGTAAAGGCTACGTTGTCGATCCCACACTGGCTATCAAACCCTATCTTGAGCGAATCTTTGAGGGGAAGAGAGTGCTGTCGGTAAGGGTGTTTATCGAGCGTTTGGGGAACTACCTTCCACTGTTGGATGGTGGACGCTACCGCAGATTGCTCGAGCCTTACATGGAGGATTGGCAGCCAGATGCTTCACATGAAATCAGCGCAGCACTTAGTCATGCTCTAGTGCGTATGGAAAGTCTGTTTCTATTGCGACTCGAGAAGTCCTCGGACGATAGTTCGAGTATGAGTTTGCTGTTGCCGAATGGTGTTCAACGCTCCGTGGGTGAGATTCACTACCGTTCCGAGGCTGCCGTATGAGTCTGATAAATTATTGGCCGAATTCGGCGAATATTTCCCACTGTATCCGTACGGAGGCAGAGGAGTTAGCTGAGCACGTACTCTTAGCGGTGCATGAACCTATGCAGTTGGTTCGAGTAGGTAACGGTGTAGAGCAGCAATGCACTGAAGTCGATTTGCTGAAGCACTTTCTCGAGGTGGAACGCCCGATTCCACTGATCGGGCGTTCAGGGGTTGGAAAGTCCCATCTTATTCGATGGTTGGAAGCTCAACTAAAACTGCAGGCACAATCCAATAGTTGGCATATTGTTCGCATTCCGAAGAACTCCAGTTTACGCCAGGTTTTGGAAGTGCTGCTGGAAGGTTTGGAAGGTGAAGAGTTCGACAGTGCGCGTCTACGAATCCGATCGGTCGGTGAAATGCTGAAGGTCGAAGAGGTCGCCGACTTGCTATTGACTTTCATGTCACAGCAGTTGCAGAGACTCAACGCTCGCGTTGTAGAGCAAATTGCCTATTACAAGGAGAATCCGCAGGCTGCCGAAATTCTGCCTGCTGAAGAAAAGCAACGTTTGGCAGATATTCGTTCGCATACCACGCTAGGGTCCGGTCTTTCTGAGTTGATTACTGATCCTAATTTCAAAAGAAGTTTGCTTGAGTCGAGTCACTGTATTTATCAGTTTGCGAGTCGCTTGACGCAGGGGGCTACCGATCAGGAGTTAAGTAGGAACGACTACCAGATCTGGGCTGATGACTTGGATTTCAGTTTCAATCTGTATGACCTGTCGCAAAGTGCCCGTCAGTATATAAGTCGGGTTCAATTGAATACAAGTCGGAAGGCCCAGGAAGTTGCTGCAAGTGTTTTGAATGAGGTCCTTGGAGAGTCAACCAGAACCGCGTTTCGCCACCTATTTAGTTTCAATGGCGGTAGCTTTTTGGATCTTTTCAAAGACATTCGCCGTACCTTGAAGCGCCAAGATCGCACATTGTTCGTACTAGTTGAGGATATGGCGGCGATTTCTGCTATCGAGGATGTGCTGATCGATAGCCTGATGGAGGAGTCTATTAGGGACGAAAAGAAGGAGTTGTGTACGCTCCGCTCGGCCATTGCGGTAACTGATGGCTACCAAGGGTATCTTCGGCGGCGCGACACGATTCAAACACGTGCACAGTATGAGTGGTTAATAAGGGATCATGGTCAGAGTCGAGAACAAACTCTGCAACGTATCGTTGATTTCTGTGCGCGCTATCTGAACGCTGCCCGTCACGGCAGTGAAAGTTTGAAAAGGTCTTGGGTAGATCGTGTAAGTGAATCTGATTGGCCGAAAGTTTGGGAGGATTCAGAAGGTCCTCCGGAAGATCTTCAGGCATTTGGGTTTTCTTCTTCGGGTGTGCCGCTATTTCCATTTAATCGTGGTGCCATCACTGCTTTGGTGGACAACTATCGCAGAAACGACGACGAGTTGATATTCAATCCACGTCAGGTCTTGAATCAGATCGTGTTGAGGGTATTACGAGACCATCGCCAAGCGTGTGAGGAACACAGATTTCCACCGGCGGAATTTGCTGCTATCAAGGGTAGTGCTGGATTGTCCGATTTGTATGGACTCAACGAACCTACGCGCTGTGAAACTGTAGCTGCAATCTGGGGCTATGGCTGTCGTTCTATCCCAGAGTTGCAGAAGGGGTTGGATTGGCGTGTGGCAAATGTATTTGGGCTGTACGAATTAGCATCTTTGTTGAGGGAGGTCCAACCTGCCGGTTTTGTAAACCCTCCAGTGCAGCCAAGCGTTGGAAAAAAAAATATCAAGCCGGTGATAGACTCTAAACGGCCAAAGCCAGATCTTGATCAGGATGAAATTGAAGAGGTTGTTTCTAGGTGGTTTCAGCGAAAGAGTAAGTTGGGGCAGAATGAGTCCAGGGACCTAAGAAATGCCCTGAACAATTTGTATAAGCAATATGCTAATCCAGAGTGGTTAGGCTTGGCTTCGCGGCCTGCTCTAAATAGTGGCAGCTTCGTTAATATCAATATCCCATTTTCCATGACTGGGAATAAAGAAACCAATTTGGTGAGTTTTTTTAACGAGTCAGACTTTGATGATCCCCGGAAAGCAGCTTTTTTGAAAGGGGTTGCGCTGGCGCTTTTACGTTACGAGAGTGCTAACCCGAAATCCACAGTGGTTGGTTGGGGATATGATGGTGGTTTCGAGGACTATTTGCGCTATCAGAACTTTGCCGCCTATTGGGTTCCGCAGGTTCTTGAAACCCTTGCGCTAATGGAGCGATCTAACCTACATGAAGCGATGCAAGCACAATTGTCCTCGGCTCCTATTCTGGGGTTATGGCGGAATGCTTCCAACGATCGCCAGAGACTCAATGAGTTTCTTAAGCCAGCGAAAAATATCAGAGAAGCATTGCCGGTTGCTGCTTGTTTGAAATTGTCGGAGGAACGTGGGGCAGCCTTGAAAGAATGGGATGGCAACCGTGATGCCTGGTTGAGGCTTGTCGCTGCTAACGATCATGGTATGGATGGTGAGTTGGCTCTCAAATCATTCAGAGATGCTATCAAAAATGGCTTCGGACAGAAGTCGATCACCCAAAATAGGGCGATTACCCAAGAGTTACAATCATCATTTTCTGTGTTGTCTACTCTCGATGGGTATTCTCGGTATGAACAATTTTGTCTGTTGTTGGAGGAAATGGCTGAAGTCGTTCGTAGCGTAAGTGAGGGTGGGGAGCATTATCCTTCTCACCTTCCAGATGTGCCGAGTTCAAGGAAGATACTTGAGATGTTGAGTAATGCGAAAACAAGCGAGGTTTGGGGGGGGGTTAAGGTTTTTCTTTCGTTTTGGAAGGAGTCTGAACCTTCTAAGAGATTGCAGTTGATAAATCAGGTTGATGGTTCGCACCTGCAAAAAGCTGTTCAGGCATTAGTAGCGTGGGATAAATTTGACGAATACGTATCTCCGCTGTTGGAACGCGAGAACCGCCAATATGGACTGGATATATTGGAGCAATCACAAGCGAAAGTTACTGAGTTGCTGTCGGCGATGACGGATACTTTGACTGGGTTGCTGGAGGAATGCCGTGAGCAGTCTTGAACAGAGGGTTAGTGTTATACGTGAGCGGATCTCGCTGAATCGGTCTGCTGGTAACTCGCGTATAGCCATCGAGGATTGCAAAGAAATTTACGAGAGATTTTCAAGCCTTTCAGAGAGGCTTGCTTTGCTGCGGCGACAATCATCGAGCATCGCGGCCTTGCCGGATGATGCACCAGAATTATTGAGTTTGAAAGATGACTTTAAAGATCAGATTCATAAGGTGCAGGCGAGTTTGGGAGCTTTTTTGGAGGTTTGGCGGAAGTGTAAGCAGTCTTCTCGTCAGGATGACTCTCTTGAAAATGCGAGGGTTGCACTTGAAGATTTAGTTTTACGGTTGGAAGGGAAAATAGAGTCTTCTTGGAAATCATGGGTAGGGCAATTATATAGCCAGTGCATGGTTGAGAAAGTGATACTAGAGAGTCAGCGCGAGATACCGGGTTTCGAGCATGTTTATGCGGGGTATGTAAAACTTGATGGTGAGTTTAAAGTTCTAGCAAAAAAGGTCCCTGAGACTGTATGGCCTCTTGATGACCTGGTGAAGATTAAGAAGCGCATGGAGCAAATTCGAGATGAAATGCAACTCGATCTTCCTGAGAATGTTAAGCGCTTCTTTAAGGTATTGAATCAGCGTGGCCGAATTAAAGGGGTTTTATTGTCGGAGATGGATAAGGACACCTTCTGCTGGCTACTTGAGCACGACTTACTAGATCAGTTCTCCGTCGAACGCAGTAGGAAGCTATTTTGATGGCAATATCCCTGGATCGTTTGTGTACTGCCCTCGATCGCTTGGAGGAGTTGGAGACGAGTTTGCTGGCTTGGGGGGACACCAGTGGCTTCTTCACTGAAGACGAGATACTTGCGACACTCGAAGAGGTGCTTCCCGAGGACGATCCCTATGACGTTCTGCTCAGACTCTGCGATCACGCAATGGTGATCGAGGCTCCCCACCCCGAGGGATTGTCCAAGCGCTACAGGACGCGAATGGGAGAGGCTGTGCATCTGTACCGCCATCTTCGCCAGTGGTTCCTAAACAAACCGGTCGACCAGGCCCGTACGCTAGTTTCCGATTTTCGTTTCGTTCGGCGGTCGCGTAGTTACCCCTGCCGCGATCAGAGTTTGCAGAAACTGCTAGATGGCTTGGGCGAGGTCGCTTCTGCGCGATTCCAACTGCCAATCCGCGCTCTACTGGGACACCAGGAGAACCTGCTTCTGGCCGGCTTTCAGGTGCGTGCTACTACTCGAGTCCTGCAGGCGTCTAAGGATCGGTCTATCCATGCTGCCGGCAGCATAGTCTGTGCCGGCACTGGTAGCGGCAAGACCTTAGCTTTCTATTTGCCAGCCTTAGCTGCTTTATGCAGTCAATTGGCTAAGGATGCTTCCTCGCGAGTACGCATTCTGGCGATCTACCCGCGGCGTGAACTGCTTAAAGATCAGTTCATGGAGACTTGGAGCCAATGCCGAAAATTGGACGAATTGGTCAAGTCGCAGTCAGACCGAAAAATTTCCATTGGGGCATTTTTTGGCGACACGCTGGAGAACACCAGCACTGCCCATGAAGCCGCAAAAAAGTTCAGCGGCAATTTGCCGTTCGACTTGTTGCGTTGCCCAACGAAGGATTGCTCCGGAAAAATGGAATGGCGTCTGGAGGGTTCTGTCGCGCAACGCGAAGAACTGCACTGCAGTCGCTGTGATCATTATGTACCTCATGATGAGGTTCGTTTGACTCGGCGGTCTCTGGCTGCTGCGCCACCGGATATCCTTTTCACTACGACTGAAATGCTGAATCAGCATCTTGGGAACTATGCATTCCACCACTTATTCGGGGTAGGTAACTGCGAGGGGCCCACACTGGTGCTGCTGGATGAGGTGCATACTTACGAAGGTAGTAGCGGAGCGCAGACGGCCTATCTGCTACGGCGTTGGATGAAGCGAAGTGAATGCCGGCCACACTTCGTTGGACTTTCCGCTACTTTGAGCGACGCACCTGCTTTTTTTTCCGAGTTAATCGGGGCGAAAGAAGGTCATGTGGAGTTGATCGAGCCTCTTGCGGATGAGATGGTGGATGAGGGCGCCGAGTATCTCATGTTGTTGCGCGGGGATCCGGTTTCTCAAACCGCATTGCTTTCCACCACCATTCAGGCCGCCATGTTGACTCGACGTATCCTAGATAATCGTGACAAGAGATCGCGTGGAACATGGGGAAGTAAAGCTTTCGTCTTTACCGATGATCTGGATGTCAACAATCGACTCTATCACCAACTGGCAGACGCTGAAGGTTGGAAAACCAGGGGCGCGCAGTTGGTGCCGGATCATGAACCGCTGGCAAGCTTGAGGGGAGGTGGTCGCTATCTGGATTATCCAAGCCGCCTTAAACGTATTCAGTTAGGCCAAGACTGGCAAATAGGCATGGATATCGGGCATTCGCTCGACAATGATGATCGCGCTCGGGTAGGCCGGACCTCTAGTCAGGACTCTGGCGTCGACCCTAACTCCGAGGTAGTGGTAGCTACTGCTTCGCTGGAGGTCGGCTTTAACGATCCATTGGTTGGAGCGGTTTTGCAGCATAAGGCGCCGCGAAGCGTTGCGTCCTATCTGCAGCGCAAGGGACGTGCTGGGCGCCCCCGCGGGATGCGCCCATGGACCCTCGTTGTGCTTTCTGAGTTCGGTCGAGATCGAGTTGCTTTTCAGCGTTACGAGGATTTGCTTACCCCTGAAATCACGCGACAGAGGTTGCCCCTTCAGAATGGGCATATCCAGAAGATGCAGGGGGCAATGGCGACGCTGGATTGGCTAGCGATGCTGCTGAAGGAGGGGTCGGTTTGGAGAATCCTGAAGTATCCCAAAGGATCGTCTGCACAACTGACGACCTTACTCTCGGCTGTTGAGCAGGTATTGCAACCTGGTGGAATGCAGGACCGATATGTTGGTTATTTGAAGGACGCGTTGCGCATAGATGAGGCAGCCTTGCAGCAAGTGCTGTGGGCTTCACCGCGATCATTGATGTTGTCTTTTTTGCCGACGCTTCGTCGGCAATTGAAAACGCTGTGGTGCGAGTATGGAGAAAAGTGGAAAGAATTACCCCGAGGTCGCTCTCCGATGCCGGCTTTCATTCCAGAGGCAATGTTCGCCGAATTAAATATTCCTAGCCTATTCGTGTCTTTGCAGCGTGGGGAGGGTAGTGATGCAAAATGGGAAGGACTGCCATTTTATCAGGCTTTGCGCGAGTTCTCCCCCGGCAGGATTTCCAAGCGTTTTGCTATCAAGTATGACCTGGCTGACTGGTTGATCCCGGAGGGATTTCAGCCGATTGCCGACACCGTACAACAGGTTGACTTTGAGATTGCGGAAGCATTCGGAGAGTACCTACAGAACGAAGGGGCGGTGGCCGCGGGATCCGAGGCAGAATTGTCTGTAGTGCGCCCACGGGAAATATATACCCGCGCTCTGCGCAAGGCGAGTGGGTTGACGGAAAAGAGTAATTCCCGCCTGCGTTGGGACTCGGAATTCATCTTGGCCGAACATACATCTGTTCAGAAGCCACCGATGGGAAGTTGGGGGACGCACCTGATTGATGTGGCGTTTTGCCTCCACCAGCAGATGACGCCGCTTGAGGTGGTGCGCTATAGCAAAGGGGCTGACGCCACGCTGCGTTTTCGCAACGGCCAAACCGCGCGGGTGAATTTTGCATGGAAAAGCCAAGGTGAACCGATAGCCGTAGGTGCGCGTCAGTGGGTGGACGGTATGCGTCTTCGTTTTCGAGTCAGCGATGAAACTATTGCCGATCTCCTGGGGACCCTTGCCATATCTGCCGCATTGCGTCCGTTGTTGTTCCGGCGGCGGGTCGAGCAACTAGGTCGTTTCGACGGTGACCCCTTTACAGCCAACTGGGTATGCGAATGCTTCCTTGCCGCTTTGGCTGCTGAGTTGAAAGACGTAGACCCGGCCGAGCCATCGGTGATGCATGGAGCCTTGCGCCGTCTACTTTCCGACGAGGGTAAGGAACGCTTGCTCGCTATTCCGCAAAGCCTTTTCCAACTTGATGAGCAAGAAGAAGGTTCCAGAGAGCAGGAATTACAGGCCGACTTGCGCGGACTCCTGGGATGCTCTGAAGTGCTAGCCCAACTAGCAGATTGTGCCGAGCCTCTGTGGCGGGATATTCATACCTTGCCAGATATCGTGGAATGGACAAAAGAACTTCTGGCCAATACGTTGGCAGCAGCAACCCAGCAAACACTATGCACCTTGCTTGGGGACGTTAACGAACGTTCGGTGAATGCTGATGCGCTTTGGCAAGGCGGTGACCTGGAAGTATGGCTCAGCGAGGTCGAAGCGGGTGGTTGTGGGGTCATTAGTCGCTTGGCCGAAGACTACTTCGATGATCCTTTGCGATTTCTGAATGTATTGGCGTGCAGTTTGCGTCCTGGCGACTACGAGAAAATTGACTTCGATCTCTACGAATTGCTGGAGAAAGCTTCTGTTGATGAGGAGGTCGAGAGGGTTCTAACGGGTGTTCGTGCAGCTGCCGATCATAAGCAGCGTCGCAAGGCCGGTGCAGCCATGCATTCCAGTCTCTTGCGGGCTGGGTTTGCACTTAGCCACAGTTTTCTCAGTGTATTGCACTCCCGCATACTCAAGCCGAGCAGCAGTCGGCAAACGGATGCCGAACTACTCACATTGCTCAAGCAATGGCGAGAACTCGAGGTCAGGAGTGGCATTGAGTGGCCCCTTAATATCGTTTCCCACACGTTGGCGGCGCAGAAGATGAGAGCGAATGCGACTGTCTCTGATTTATTTCGTGCTCATTGTGTCAATCAGGGGTTATTGTGGCCGCGAGGTAATACAATTCGCCAATCGGAATTGAATCGTTACAATCCTTTTAGTAATGGGAATGCGACCACGGAGCGAATGCTGGGTGCTGGTTTGTTTGCCGGGCGTAGACCTCGGTTAGTGTATTCAAATTCCTATTTGAGTGAATTGCACAAATTCTTGCGAGCAGAGGGTAGCGTTGAATTGGTGATTTCCCGCGACCAGCAGAGGGGAGTGTCCAAAGTCATTACCGAGGTACAGTTGTATCCGGTTGACTATCTGGGTTTGTTACTTTACCCCAGAGTGGGCGAACTACAGAGAGAAGACGGTTCCCTGGTGCTGGTCATAGAGTTGGCGGAGGCTTTGCAGTGAGGGCGCGCTATGAATGAGCAGCGGCAGATTTTTCTGCATGGACCTCTGGGTCGTAGGCAGTTTCGTGAAGTGCTAAGCACTATGCTGGCGTCTTTGCTGATCAATCCAGACGAGATCTGGCTTGTATCACCTTGGTTGAGCGATTTTCCTCTATTGGATAATCGCTCAGGGCAATGGAATTCATTGGAACCCAAGTGGGGTAGTCGAACCGTTTCGTTCAGCGAGTTATTGGCACGAGCGGTCACGGGGGGGTGTACCTTGCGAATCGCAACCCGCGATGTAGACTCCAGTCGCTATTTTGTCCGTGGTCTTGAAAATCGTCTCGGCGACAATCCGGACTTTAACTACTTGATCAGTGACACCCTGCATTCGAAGGGCTTTTTGACCCGATCGGGGTTTCTTAAGGGTTCCTTGAACTACACATTCAGCGGTACGCAACGAAACGATGAGCATGTGACTCTGACACAAGACGCACAGGTGATATCCGATGCGTTTCTTGAATTTAAAAATCATTATCGTTTCGAGGCCGATATATGAGTATCCCTCCAGATTGGCTTCGGAATTTTTTCGCTGAAGACAATCAAATCGATCTTGATCGAGTGCTTTCGCTGACTAACCCGTACGATCCTAAGTTTCAGGATCTACTCAAGCCACTCGTGTCTTCAACAATCGAGGGAAAATGGCCGTTGCTGCTCCCGGTTAGTCGTGGCGGCGAACTTTATTTCTATGGTGCTGAACGCGACAGGCGATCTTTGGAGGAGTTGCGACAGATACTGCAAGCGGTGCTGGGAGCAGCGGATACGTATCCAGAGTTTCCATTGATTAAGGTAGCCCGGGAAAAAATCGAACAGATTATTTTACAGCAGGCACCTGCAGGGCTTCTCAAAGTTGATTTGTTGCGCCAGTCGCAGAGCGACTTCGCTTTACGTAAACGTGTGTTTCAAGCGTTGGCATCGGTGCTGGATCTCTATCAGCAACGGCCGCCAGTAACCGCTGTGGTGAAGCGGCCAGTTGGGCGGATCCTGCGGGATTTCTTCGCTGCTTGTCAGTCCAGGGATGGTTCGAAAGCATCGCACTTTTTTGACGAACTCAAAACGACAGGCAATTTCAGTCAGCGGAACCTGATCTCTCTGGAGTTGCAGGCCTGGGAGGCTGAGCGTCGTTGGTCGGACATTCTAGGACATCCCCGACTAGTGGATATGCTGGGCGGAAGAATGCCTGCCCAACTGGTTCGGGTTCTATTGCGTGCCATAGGTAATTTAGGCGGTGATCGCTTGCTGGAGCCAGCAGCGTTTGGCGAACTCCCCCTAGAGCGTATACGTCTTCTATGTCAGCCGATCAGCCCTCTTTTTGCTAATCGGCCTCCCCTGGAGACTCGCGAATGCTTTGCATCCGACTGGAAACTCTGGGCGATAGGCGCCGGGGCATTGGGCTTCTCCGATGGCCTTGATGGTCTTCCTGACTTCGTCGATCCGGCGTGGATTCGCGGATTGCACGACTGGGCCAATTTGCCGACCAAGACCCCGGTAGCGCCAACCATAGCGCCAATCCCTTCGCTGCTAAAAGTCGGATCTCCCCAGACCTTCAACGATCTGCGACTGGTGCTCGAAGGCTCGCTATCTGCCTCCATGGAAGAGTTACGCGAGATCTGGGTCGCAGTGCAGGAAGCACCCGAAGAGTTAAAAAATGAACTCTACGTTTATCCACGCCTGCAGTCGGTGTGGCAAGGCATATGCCATCTCTTTGATGGTAGTAGGGAACTTGGTTGGAAGGGATGGCTAGAACGCCTGAAGGAGGCTTCTACTGACCCTGATGCCCTGATTCATGAGTTACAGGAGGAGAGCCAGAGTTGGTCAATAGAGTCTTTCTCGGAGGCTCAGTTGGGTCAGTGTCTGCATGGCGATGCCAGTACTGCCCTATTGTTGCGAGACAGCTTGCCGTTACTGCTTGACTGGCTGGATCGTCGTCAAATCCTCTGCTCCGGGCACTTCTGGCTGGAATGGCTGGAGTTGCTGGCGCTCGATGATTTGGTTAATCCGTCGGACGTACAATTGGCAGGGCAGATTGTGCAACGCTTCATGTCCCGCCCTAGCCATATCGGCGACCGTACGCGTCTAGGGGAAGCCTTGGAGTTGTTATGGGAGAAGGGCGGTTCGGTCAGTGCTTATTCGGAAATGCTCGAGATTGTCGAGTTGCTCCTGGACGAGACTCAACCGGGGCAGCAAGAGTTGCAAAAGCTCTGGTTGGTACTTCAAGGATTTGCCTTGAGTCGCTGGACTCGTCTCGAGTTAGCGCAGCGTTTTCTCACCAAAAGTCTCGCCAGAGAGATATTTGGTGAGAGCAATGAAGCGAGTTATCCGCCACTAGCTGCTGAAGAAGGCGATGCTGATTTTGACGTCCAAACAAGAAAGCTATCGGGTAGGCTGCTGGCTATCTACAGCCTTACTGAAGGGGCCGCACGGCGGGCTAAAACGGTACTGGAAGGCATGTTTGAAGGGCTACGAGTGGAACTCAATCATGATCACACTGCGACCCCAGCTCTGCAGAATTTAGCCAAAAAAGCTAATTACTTTTTGTTTGTTGCCGGTAGCGCGAAGCATCAAGCCTTCTATCCCGTGAGTCGGATAAGACAGGATTTGATCTATCCCTTAGGAAAAGGCGCATCGAGCATCATCGAAGCATTCTGCAAAAGCTGCGTAAATTCTGCTTCGGAGTGATTAGGTGAATTTATAAAAGTCAAGCGTTCTGCGTCATCGTTCGGCGAGCATGCAGAGTTGCTTCGACTCGACATGCGTGTTGCCTGACGGGTTGTCGAGTGAACAATCCGTCAGCGTTGCCTACGTGATCAAAGTCTACCGTGTCCAGCGTAACACGCAGCGGTCACCGCTGAGGCGACGCTCGACCATCACGGCGCAAAGACTAGGTACTGAATCTTCGAGTTGCTTACGGATAAACGCACACAGGTTTTCGATTGTGGCCGGCCCCAGATTCTGCACCTCGTCAAGTAGCCGGTGATCGAGCATCTCGCGAACACGTGCAATCTCGCTTCGTAGGTAGCCTAGGTCAATTAGCATGCCGGAGGTAGCATCTGGTTGGCCTGCGACGGTTACCTCCGCTTCATAGGTATGCCCATGGATGCGGCGGCTACTTTCGGTCTCTATGCCGCGATTCAATGTGTGGGCAGCCTCAAAGTAGAACCGCTGCGACAATTCGCAGACCGTGTTGCTATTCGAGTTGAGCATGGACTCAGCGGCGCACGAAGGGGAGGGAGGAGCAACTGGAGGCGTGGACATCAGCGGATCTCCAATATTTTGTGTGTTTGCACCGACAGTCGCCACTTGGTATTGGCTTGACAATAGGCAATTGCGGATCGAGTGTTTTGCCGTTGCAATGGACCATCCATTGGTTGTAATAGGTAGTACTTGAAGTCTTTGGCGGTAATGGTGTCGGGCAGCAGTCCCGGTTGTGGGTAGACGAGTTTCAATTCGTCACCGCTTTGCTGTACCCATTCAGTGCCAGCCTTGGGGCTGACACAGATCCAGTCGATACCGGCAGGCGCTGCGATGGTCCCATTTGTCTCAACCGCTACCTCGAAATCTTGGTTATGAAGTGCATTGATCAGGTCCTCATCGACCTGTAGCAACGGCTCACCTCCTGTGAGCACGACATAACGGTGCGCTTGGCCAACTGGCCACTGCGTGCTTATCCTCTCGACCAAGGCCTCCGCGCTCAGGTACTTACCTCCCAAGGTTCCGTTTGTACCCACAAAATCGGTGTCACAGAACTGGCATACCGCTTGGGAGCGGTCGGCCTCCCGGCCGCTCCAGAGATTGCACCCAGCAAAGCGACAGAATACTGCTGGCCGGCCCGCTCGAAGTCCTTCTCCTTGCAGGGTGTAGAAAATTTCCTTAACGCTGTAGGTCATACGTCGTTATCCCGCTGGAATGCCTCGAAGCCGTTTCGGCGCAATTCGCAAGCTGGGCAGTCATTGCACCCATATCCCCACTCATGTCGATGCTGACGATCGCCTAGGTAACAGGTGTGGGTTTCCTCCTGAACAAACTCGACAAAGCCAAGCCCGCCAAGGTCTTTGGCCAAGCCCCATGTTTGTTTCTTATCCAGCCACATCAAGGGTGTCTCGATAACCAACGGTAAATCCATGCCAAGGCCGAGAGAAACCTGCAGCGACTTCAGCGTGTTGTCTCGACAATCTGGATAGCCTGAGTAGTCCGTTTCACACATTCCGCCCACTAGTACGCTAAGTCCTCGTCGATACGCGATGGCGGCAGCAAAGGTGAAGAACAGCAGATTGCGCCCAGGGACAAAAGTGTTGGGAAGCCCGTTCTTCTCAAATTCTATTTTCTTCTCGGCTGTCATCGCTGTATCGCTGATCTGGCCGAGTAATTTGAGATCAAGTACGTGATCATCACCAAGTCGCTTAGCCCAGTTCGGGAACCTGTTACGTATTTCCAGCAAGATGTTGATCCGGCACTGGAGTTCTATTTCGTGCCTCTGGCCATAGTCAAAGCCAATAGTCTCAACGTACTCGTAGCGCTCTAGCGCCCAGGCAAGGCAGGTTGTGGAGTCTTGCCCGCCTGAAAATAAAACTAAGGCTTTCTTATGCATATTCCCATCCTCGGAACTGGGCGTGTACTTAGCGACGTTTCAGTTCTTGCTTAAGCTTTTCGGTCAGGTACTTCGTAAGTAGTCCGATATCAGTAGGAGTGTTTTGGATGCCGTTCCAGGGGCGTTGGTCAGTTTCTGAAATATGCCATTCACCACTTGTCCATGCCGTATGAGGTTTCAAAAGTTTGAGGCCTTTGATGAACTCTTCTTTGCTGGCCGAACCTTGCTCGGAGTAAAGCATTTCCATAACGAAACTCAATGATACTAGGCCCGCCCCGTGCTTCAAACGTGAGTTTCTAGGCGCTAGTCCTTCCCACTCCGATCTGAAAACCACGCGCACTGCGTGAAAGAAATTGTTGATGAGTTCGATGCTGCGCCCCTCAAAGTCATCGAATTTCATAAAACTACGAATGGCGCCGTCGTTAGCAGAATTCATTACAAACTTCTGCATCGCCATGTCGCTTAAAACTCCCTTGGGGTTAGTATGTTGCTTGATCTCGCCGAATAGAGAAGAGTTCGGTAAGAAGTTCAATAGGTCAATAATGTGGGCCGCGAATTTGCGACTGGTAAAACGCTCAGGCAAGCCGTCAACAGTTGGTAGAAGTTCATAAATCAGTGACTTTGGAAGCGGTCGGGTATTGTTAACGAGCACAAACTGTTGTCGTAATTCGTTGTAGTTTTTACAAATCAATGCAGATACGAACACCTGGAACCCAGGCTTTTCCATCGTCGCAAGGGCACTGAGTCGTTGTTGGCCATCAACCACAAAGCCTGGCTTGGAATCAGTAGTCTCAATGACGATTTCTACGATGCCTTCGCCGAGGTCTTTAATCGTGACTCCATCTAGAAAGGCTAAGATGATCGCGTTAGGGAGCAATGCATCATCGCGTTGAAGGTAGTCCCGAATATCTCTAATGTGCGAGGCAACCTGATGGCGCTGAAAACCCTTAAGATGACCGTCTTCATTGCGTCCGACTCTCTCAATTTCAGAAAATTCTAAAATTTCATTTGGAGTGGCCGCGAAAGAAAATACGTCATGCCCGGATGCCTGTTGGGCGCGCACACCCTTGAACCGATAGATCATTGTTTCGAAGATTCCAGAGTTTTCTGAAGGTGGCGGTGATAAACGCCCAGGTTGTGAAACCCGCGTCTTTTGTTTCTGTTACTTGCTCTAAATATAATGGTTTCGATGCCAGTTGACTGGCAAATCGAGCACTGGCATTTTTGCCACGGCTTATCTCTCAGTGTGGGTGAGATCAGTCGGATATGTTTTGCTATTTCTTTTTCCATTGCTGCTGGTGATGATATCGATCCCGACAGTGTTAGCCGGAGATAGTCGACTAGCACTCCTAGGGTCGAGTCAAAGTCGAGCAGGCCCTTGTCGTACTCACGGATTGCTGATAATGCCAATTTTTCTTTTTCTTGTAGTTCTTCTGCGCTCAGCGTGCCTTTTTTTATTCCCTGCATAAGGCGTGGGTTTTCAATCGCCTGAGGGATGCGGATGGCGGTGTAATAATCCAGTTTGCTTGTTGTGGTACCCATGTAATAGTTGCATCTTGCATCTTTGAATGCGCGTATGAGGGGGGACGTTGAGTCAAAACTGGTAATGCCATATCCAGTGAATTCATGTATGTTTTCGGCTTTGGCAAAGCCTAGGAGGTGAATATTTGTTTCTGGCTTAAGAGTCGCACGAAGCGCTTTCAGAACTTCATGAATTTGATCGACCTTTAGAGGGACTAATCCCCCGATTGCCAAGTAGCGATATCCCATGTCTTCAAGTTGTTT
The DNA here is from genome assembly GCF_001655295.1 of Pseudomonas sp. JY-Q. Lineage (NCBI taxonomy): Bacteria > Pseudomonadati > Pseudomonadota > Gammaproteobacteria > Pseudomonadales > Pseudomonadaceae > Pseudomonas > Pseudomonas sp. JY-Q. Next base: position 849,771 of record NZ_CP011525.1, read on the forward strand.
GGCAGCACTCGCCATGCTCTGTGGAGACCAACCCTGCACTGCCCCTAGAGGCTCAAAGGGCCATCCTGCCTCTTTCACCAGGCGCAGAAACTCTTGCGCATTTTTTAGTGTGATTTCGTACCGAAACAGCACATCTTCCGACTGACTCTCCGCTGGAGGATTGCTGGAGTCGCAGTCGAATATGATGTGGTCCGGCGAGCAACCGTGGGTGAATCCTGCATCTGAGTAGAACTCTACTACCTCACTTGGGCTATACGCAGGGGTCGGATGCTCTACATAGGCGAAAGCCCCACAGTCGCCCAAAACCATAGTGTCTTTGAACTGGACGCCATCGAGTCGTAGAAATTTGCGCACACCCTCTCTCAAGAAACGCTGCTGTTCGGAAGTTGAATACCGAACCTTTGAATTAGCGACCCCATTTGCGGGCCGCACAGCGCTCATCGAAACCAAGAGTCCGTCATAAGGGATAGGAGACATCATTTCGTGCGCATAACGGTCATCCCAGTATCTCTTACGGCCTGGCGCATTTCGATCGTTGATGAAGTCGTAGTCCGGGTCTACATAGTCTTGGGTGTCGGCGTATAAGAATTTCATTGGTGAGCGCTGGTCATATAGAGGCGGATCAAGGTTTCTTGCAGTACCTTGATATCTTGGGGGGTGCTTTGGATTTCATTCCACTGCGCATTAATAATCGGCCACTGACCTGATGTCCATGCGCAGTAGGGGGCTACTCTGCTCAGTTCATTTAGTATGGCATCGTAGGTCTCGCGCTGCCCTCCGATTTTGGCGTAGATCCGATCCATAAGGACGCCCATGGCAATTACCCCTGCTGAATGCATGAGGCGACTGTTCTTAGATTCAAGTGCCCACGCCTCTGGGAACGTATCGCGTACTGCTCGCCAGAAAGTCGTAAGCAGGTGGTACATGGACTCAACGTTAGCTGCACCGTCTCTGCTAGAGGTGTACGGAGCCAATGCCCCCAGCGGATTACTAATGCTGTTCCGGATCATCGTGATGACAGCAGTGTCAGTGATAACTGCTTTACAATTGTGCTCGGACGAGCGCTTTATGAGTTTATAGAAAGGAGAGTTAGGATCACGGCTAAGAAGCCCGCATAACTCAGCTGGAGCTTTGCGAGCACTCAGTTCGCGGGGCAAAAGAATCCCGCCCGTCTCTGGCAGGAGTTCATTGATCAGTCGAGTAGGCAACGGCTTCGCTTTGTTGACCAGAATGAACTGCTCGCGCTGGGTGGTCAGGCTGTCAGATACGAAACCGATCACTGGGACTGGTAGATCTGAATTGGCTGCTTTCGCTAGCGCTATCGAGCGCTGTTGCCCGTCCACGATCCAGGCAGATCTCAAGCCTTCCTCCCTAATAGGGATCGTCAGGGTACCCGCTTGCGAAAGCCCCGCGTCGCCGGTCGGCTTGCTTCCGCGTGCGGCAACGAAGCGTAGGTCCGGTGACAGCGCCAGGATGATTGCGTTGGGGAAAAGCACGTTTCCCTGATTGAGGTACTCGGTAATCCCTTTGACATGGTTTTTAATCTCGGGGCGCTGGAAGCCCTTGAGGGGGCTACTATCTTCGCGAGAAAGGCGGGTGATGTCAGCAATCCGGACCAGGTCAGATCCTTTGATGAATAATGCGTACACATCAAGGTTGTCGCCTTGAGTGGTGCGTAGTGCACGCACCACAATCGCATTTTCGCTCGTCATGCTTTGCTCTCTATGCTGTCCTGGCATTTGATGTCGCGCCAGATTTTCCGGAAACGCGATTGCTCGCACGAGACCTGGGCCACATCCCTTAGGTAGCGTAACAAGCGGGTGGAACTGCCTTTGTAATCGGCCCACACACACTCGAGCATGTAGGCAATTTCACTGTCCGATGCGCGCCGTCGGACAGTCATTTTGGCTGGCGACAAATCATTCATCGCTTCGGAGACGGCCTTTCGAGCGATTTCTGCAGGAGCACTCGACAGTTCAAGAACCTCAACGAAGTGACGCATAGCTCTCTGAGGGAAATCATTGCGAGTGCCTGGTAGTGTTGAGCCTTCAAGACGTTCGTCATAGGGCATCGCCATGCTTCGCAAGCGACGGGGAAGCATCTCAATGCCTGGGCGCGAAGTGAATATCCTGACCTTGTCGATGTGTGCATCCTCTATTTTTTCGAGGTCTGCAGCTATCAACTGAACGTAGCTTGAAGTGAGTGCGATCAGCGTTAAATCGATGTCGGGCTGGCTGACGAGATCAGCTAGGGCGCTTGCTCTTTCACGGGTACCATTCACGGCTTCCCACCAGTCTGACGCGCGGAGCCCCCATTTTTCGAGGTATGGGATGATAGAATTCGGATCTTGAGACACAGTCAGGTCGTAGGGCGGACACTTATGATCGCTCTCAACTAACCCTAAGCCGGTCGAGGCGAACATTAGCCTCGCTCCCAGCCTCGTAGCGACGCACTTCGCGTCGGAAACGCTCCTACCCAGGTAAAGTGAAGATGCCGTCTGAGTGGCAGGACGTTTGTCGACTTGCTCCTTCCACGCGTGCGCCATAGCTTCAAGCGATGGGTAGCATGCGTCGCTCAGCACCACCGAGGGCAGGCCGTCAAGGCGCTTTCGATTGGTGCAGTTGGTAATGATGACGGTTCTCATGCGAAAAACTGCAAGCCTTTGTGGTGGTGGTTTTGCATTTATCTAGGGGTTGCTAATTTAGCATTGAGAAACTGCTTAGGCCATGAAAATTGGCTGGTTTTTGTGCGTTGAGGTTGGTATAAGGGCCTGGAAAGTGCTACTGCCTCTCTGTTGGAGGGCGCTCAAAGAAGGAATAGTTTCATTGCTTAAGTTCAGCGCAATCAAGGCCTTACAGAGCCAAAGCCACCAGGTGGTATCGTTTGCGGCGACGGTTGAGCAGATTTTGGCGATCGCTAGCATCGACCGAGTCAAGCGTGATGATCGTGGAATTCTTAATGGATTCCAGCGGCCTCAGGTGTCCAAACACATACGAGAGATCCGCGATTACCTGACTCGTCCAGATGCGGTAATGCCCAATTCAGTGGTGCTAGCGTTCACCGCTGGAGTAAGGGTGGTTGAGGGGACTGGGGCTTATGCAGAAATTGAGGTGGACATTTCATCCGGTCCGCCTGGGTTCGTTGTAGATGGTCAGCAGCGTCTTTCTGCGTTGTCTGGTATCGAAGGAAGTTCGTTTCAGTTACTCGTTTCCGCCCTTGTCTGTAAGAGCCAGGAAGAACTTCGTCGGCAATTTATTCTAGTCAATAATACAAGTCCACTGCCAAAATCTTTGGTTTACGAACTACTTCCAGGGGTGAGTGGTCTTCCACTTAGAATGACTTCTCGCTCCCGAGCTGCTCGTATCGTGGAGATGCTGAATTATGACGATAGGTCTTCGTTGCAAGGGCAAATAAAGCAGCATACAAACCCTCTGGGCGTATTAGGCGATACTTCGCTTCAAAAGTTGGTGATGAACTCCCTTTCCGACGGTTACTGCCGAGAGGTTATCGAGTTGTCGGGAGGTGAAGATCTTTGTTTTTTAGCTATTAGCGAATTTTTCCAGGCGGTCCAAGAAGTATTTGGAGATGCTTGGCATGGGCATACGCCAAAGAGTTCGCGCCTCGTCCATAGTGCAGGGATTATCTCTATGGGGTTCGTCATGGAACAGTTGTGTGCCACAGGAGCACCATTGGCTCCAGTGTTTAAGTTGGGTCTGAAAAAACTGCAAGGCTATACTGCCTGGACGTCTGGTTCGGGAGATTGGTTTTTCAAAACTGGCAACCGGCCGTGGAATGGAATCCAAAATCTACATGGTGACATTCATCTGCTGACTGATCATTTGACTAGGGTGCTTCGGAGTTCGGAACTAATAGCTAGTTGAAGAGTAGATGCTGCCAATTTTCGGAGGTATTATGACTGTGTTAAAGCCCTCAAGTAAATCTGCAGCACTGGCCAGTGAAGTCAGTGTAAAGGAATTCTCAGAGCTAATTCTTCATTTGTCCATGGCTTTTCAGGAGGCATTGAGAAGGCTGGCAGGGCAAGATGCGGCTTTCCCTTCCGAAGGTTATGGTATGTTGACTGAAGCGTATGGCTTGCGGACGCGTGCGAACATTCTCTACTTAACGCCTTCCACGCATGTGGTCCAAGGTTTGAATTTTACTCAAGCGACTATGCTCGAGAAATTTGAAGAAGTATTGAGTTGCCTTGGTGATGTAACTGATTTGCAAGTCGTCAACGCTATGTTGGTATCCGTAATTACTATTGCTTCAGCGCTGGGTGACGGGCGAGCTAAAGTTGTAGGGTTCCTATTCGAAACTTTATGTTGTGACCTTGATTCATGGAAGGCTTGACTGGGCGGGTTGCTGGGGAAGGTGTGGTAGGTGCTGGTGATTTTTTACGGGGATTTGTTCTTGACGCTGAACGAAGGGCTGACAAAGCACCGCGATGCGGTCTGCGACGAGGGGCGTGATGTCCAGATCAAGACCACGTTTGGCACGAGCCTGACTTTCCCGGTACACCATGTGCCTGACTATTACCTGGGCATTCGCATGAACCGTGACGGTACATTCGAAGAGATCTACAACGGACCGGGAGCGCTCAACCAGCAGCAACTGGCGGGACGTAAGCCGACGCGCACCGGATTGCATGGTGGGTTGATGGCAATGTTGCGGCGCATCAATGCGACGATTGCTGAGGAAGACCGCATCCCTCGGCGTTGATCGATCGGAGTAACAGGGGCCGAGCGGCTGAGGCTGACCCCTTGAAGCATCGCGGTGCGTGATTCAACGCATCATGCCGAGTTCGGCATCATCCAGTAGCGCTTTGCCCAAAGCACAGAGGTAGTGCGCTGCCCAGATCAGTTTGGGCTTGTCTTCCATCAGCCCGTCGATGGTCAGGTCCCGTGCGTAGCCCATCAGTTCCGAGGCCTGTTCGCGGGCGTTCTGGCAAGGGATGCCGGCTTCGATGCGGAACAGTGGGTGGGTCTGGTTTTCGCCTTGAAAGAAGATGGTTTTACCCACTGTGCATTGGGTGTCTTCGGTTGTCATTGTTCAATCTCCCTGGTGCTGCTGATGCGCCGGTAAGCCGGCCTTGCAGGCTTTTCGCTCGGTCTGCGAATCAATGCATCGGTTGCGGGTTGGCCGTTTGCTGTATTTGCGTCAGTGCGGATTCGAGTAGCCGCCGCAGGGTTTCAAGCTCGTGCATCGAGGCCATGATCAACACCGATGCGGGTGACTTGGGCTGCATCAGAATTGCCTGCTGGGCTACGGCTTCTGCACAGAGCGCGTAGTCCGAGGCCATCATGATCGTGTCTTCCAGGGAGTGGAGGTGATGGGGTGGGTCAGGGACTATCTTTAGCATGGCGTGGCTCCTGTCGTAGTGAAGCAACCACCCACCGCGGCTAAACAGTAAGGTGGCAACTGTACGCGGGTTAGCCGACCGGGACGTCAGGCACCCGGCGCACCCGAAGGTGCCCCACGCACAGCCGCCATAAAGCGCCAATGCCGATTGCTCGGAATTGCACGGCTGTGTTGTCTGACGATAGCGGGCGGCTAAACCCGGTCGTTGAATGCCAACGACACGTCGAGACTAGAGACCGCATTTAACGTGTGCAACGGAAAACAGGCGCAGGCAGTATCTTTGGGAAACGCCCTACAAGAAAGGGGTTAAATCCGATTTTTTCGACCCGCAGCGCCCAAATGCCAGGCACAAAAAAAGACGCCCGAGGCCCCCTTCGATAACACTGCAGGTGTCTTCTCGATACGCCGTTACCGGTGCAGGACGGCGCGCTGCGGGTCAGTGGCACTCATAACGGCAACGGTCGCTGCCTGGACTGAACTGCGAGAACATCCAGTCGATGAACACCTGGGTCTCGGCGACCGCATCCTGGGATACCCCGTAGTAGTAACGGGTCAGTGGCAGGCGCAGGTGTGGCAGTGGGCTGTGCAGGCGACCGGTGGCCAGGTCCTTGCCCAGCAGAGAGGCCGGACACAGCGCCACGCCAAGTCCATCGACGGCGGCCTGCAGCACTAGGTGCATGTGGTCGAACTGCAGTCTTGGCTGGCGCTGCGGCTGGCGGATGCCGGCCAGTTTGCACCAGGCCGCCCAGTCGCCACTGCGGGTGCGGCCCGAGAGCAGGGTATGGCGCAGCACATCGCTCGGTGCAATTACTGGTATCGCCTGCAGCAGGGCGGGTGCGGCGACCAGCAGCATGTCGTCCTCGAGCAGGACGTGCGGTTCTATGTTGGCCGCCCAGCCCGAGCTGCCACGGCGTACCACCACATCGAAGGCTTCCCGTGACTGGTCCGGGGCCAGGGTGCTGGTGACCACCTCAGGCTGGATGTCCGGATGCTGCGCCATGAAATCGGGCAGACGCGGGATCAGCCAGCGCACCGCGAAAGACGGTCGGACATTGATCACTACCTTGCGCGGCGCACTGCCGCGGGTCAGGGCGTGGGTAGCGTTGGCGATCTGCGCCAGGCCCTGGCTGATCTGTTCGAAATAGGCCTGGCCGATCGGGGTCAGCAGCGATTGCCGGTTGCGGCGTTCGAACAGCACCACCCCCAGGTGTTCCTCTAGCAGCCGGATATGGCGGCTGACGGCGCTGTGGGTAACGTGCAGCTCTTCGGCGGCACGGCTGAAGCTCTGGTGACGCGCAGCCGAGGCAAAGGCACGGACGGCGTTCAAGGGCGGGAGGTCGGCGATCATCTGTCTAATTTAGTCACATCAAAGGCGCAATAAAAGCGTTTGTCAGCAGTCGCGCTTCGCGCCACCCTGAAGGCCGCTCTTTCTGCCCTGGCCACCGCCCCATGGCTGTGAACACCACCCAAGCTGCCGATCGGGATTCGCTGCGCGCTGCCGTGATAGTTGGCTTGTGCCTGCCCGGCGATGTCCTGCTGTATCTGCTGCTGCCGGTGCAACCGCTGGATGGCGCCACCTGTATCCAGGCGCTGTGTGGCGAGCGGGGGTGGAGGCGTTATCAAGGCTTGCAACCGTACCTCTATGTGGTCGGTGCCGACCTGCTGTTCACCGGGCTGCTGGGGCAATACCTGCTCTGGGCGGCGCGGACGTTGTTGAACCTGTTGCCAGGAGGCATGCTGCATGGCTAGTTATGGACTGTTCCTCATTCTCGGGACGCTTACCGTACTCAGCCCTGGCCCCGGAGTGGTGCTGACACTTTCCAACGCCCTGCGCCATGGATGGAGCGGCGCGCTGCCCGGGATCCTCGGTATCGCCCTGGGCGCCTTCATCGTCGCCGGACTCTCGGCCAGCAGTGTCGGGTTGATCCTGGCGACCTCTGCGATGGCGTTCACCGTGCTCAAGTATGTTGGTGCCCTGTACCTGCTGTACCTGGGGGTCAAGATGTGGCGCACGCAGCGCTTTATCTCCGAGCTCACAGTGACCGCCACGCAACCCTGGCGCCGTTTTGTCGAGGCGCTGTCGATCCAGTTGCTCAACCCCAAAGCAGGATTTTTCTTCCTGGCGGTTTTCCCGCAGTTCATCCGTGCGCAGGACAGCTACTACAGCCAGTTCTTCATACTGGTATCGTCCTACGCCCTGCTGGTGGTGCTGGTGCACACCGGCTATGCGCTGGTGGCCAACGGCGCCAGGGGCTGGTTGTCGACCAACCGCGGCGCGCGGATTGTCGGCAAGCTTTCGGGCGTCACTTTCTTCTGTTTTGGCATGCTGATGGCGTCGGCCAGCAAATGAACCGTTTTGAATGTAACCAGGAGGCTGCATGGCCAGGAAGGCACTGGAATTCCTGCTGTCGGATGACGACCGCGCACATCTGAGGAAGACTGCCCGCTCCGGGCGAATGCCCTATCGTAGCGTTACCCGGGCCTCGATTCTGCTGTTGCTGGACAGTGGATTGACACCGAAGGAGGTCAGCTTGCGGCTGAACGTTACCGCGCCGGTGGTGTTCAAGTGGCGTAGTCGGTACCTGGCCAATGGTATCGACGGGCTCGAGGATCTGCCGCGTGGTGGGGTGGGTAGGGGATTGTCGCTGGTGGGGTGAGGGCGACTGCGCTTTGGTGAGTCAAATTGCTGATCTCAACGCGTTGCCTACCCTATTCATAGCCCATCAGTTCCGAGGCCTGTTCGCGGGCGTTTTGGCAAGGAATGCCGGCTTCGATGCGGTTTGGGAAAAGCCCTGCAAGAAAGGGGTTAAATCCGATTTTTCCACCCGCAGCGCCCAAATGCCAGGCACAAAAAAAGACGCCCGAGGGCGTCTTCTTCTTTGGATTTGGTGGAGCCGGGGGGATCTTAAATCAATGCATAACGTATTGTTCTAAATATCTTTATTTAAGGATTCGTTCTTGGGTGCCCCCATATGTGCCCCCATAGATGTATTTCCGATGAGCGGCCATTTAAGGAGTTGAACTAGTGTCCTGAAATTCCCGCCGCGTCAGGATAGTTGTCGTGTGAGTTGATTCGATTAGTCTTGGTCGGTGGGCGGAAGTGAGAGCCGTGTGGCGCGTTATTCGATAGAGCATCGGGAGTGGGTGGTGCGGCAGATGATGCCGCCCTTGAACCGGACGGTGCCGGAGCTGGTGGAAGCGACAGGCATTACTGATGCCACCCTGTATGCTTGGCGCAAACAGGCCAGAGCAGCGGGAGCAGTGGTGCCGGGAGATGGACAGCAGGCCGACCAGTGGTCGAGCCAGGACAAGTTTCGGGTGGTGCTGGAAAGCGCCAGCCTCAATGGGGCTGAGCTGGCGGAGTACTGCCGGCGCAAAGGCCTGTATGTCGAGCAGATCAACGCCTGGCGCGAAGCCTGCGAGCAGGCCAACAGCCTGGCTCAGCCGAGCAAGACCCGGCGCGAACGCGAAGAGGAAAAGGCCGCGAAGAAGCGCATCAAGCAGCTGGAGCGTGAACTGCGGCGCAAGGATGCGGCGCTGGCAGAAACCGCGGCTCTGCTGGTGTTGCGAAAAAAAGCCGAGGCGCTCTGGGGGAAGGACGAGGACGAATGATCAGCGCCCCGGATCGCCGTGAAACGCTGCAGTTGATCGAGGACGCCGTGGCGGCGGGAGCGCGGCGGGCGCAGGCCTGCGCCGAACTGGGCCTGTCGCTGCGCTGCCTGCAGCGCTGGCAGCACTGCCCGGAGGATCGGCGTCCTTCGGCACAGCGAGCTGAGCCGGCCAACAAGCTGACCCCGCAAGAGCGCCGCCGCGTGCTGGAGGTCGCCAACCAGCCCGAGTTTGCCAGCCTGCCGCCGCAGCAGATCGTGGCGCGGCTGGCCGATCAGGGCACCTGGCTGGCCTCGGAGTCGACCTTTTACCGGTTGCTGAAGGACGCCGAACAGCAGCATCCGCGCGGCCGTAGCCGCCCACCGGTGAAACGAGCGCTGACGACCCATGTGGCCGACGGCCCGAACCAGCTGTGGTGCTGGGACATCACCTGGCTGCCGACCACGGTCAAGGGCCGTTACTTCTACTGGTACATGATCAAGGACGGCCATGCAGAACCTGGGTGTGATGCCCTCGTTCAGCCGCCCGCGGGTGAGCAATGACAACGCCTATGCCGAGGCCTTGTTCCGCACGGCGAAGTACTGCCCGCTGTGGCCGGAGCGGCCCTTCGACACGCTGGAGCAGGCCAGGAACTGGGTGAACAGCTTCGTGGCCTGGTACAACCATGAACATCGCCACAGCGCCCTGAAGTTCGTGACCCCGGCGCAGCGACATACTGGCCAGGCGGAAGAGTTGCTGTGCAAGCGTATCGAGCTGTACGAGGCGGCGCGTGCACGGCACCCGGAGCGCTGGAGCGGCAACATCAGGAACTGGGTGCTGGCACCAATCGTGTGCCTGAACCCGGAGCGGGAAGCGGTACTGCAGCAAACATCAAAGGCAGCGTGACACGCTCACGCGACAACTACCTTGAAAATCGCCGAAGACGTAGACACAATCACAGACCTTGTTCGCGTTGAGAAGATTCTTCGTCTCCGCGAGCATGCCGAACAAACACAATGAGGCGCTATGGAAAGTATTGACGTCATGGTGCTTCGCACCGCGCGGGACTGGCTGGCAGAAGGGCACAGAGTGCTGCTAGCCACGGTAGTTAGAACATGGGGATCATCTCCTCGTCCCGTTGGCTCCATGATGATCCTACGCGATGATGGTCGTGCAGTCGGAAGCGTATCCGGCGGTTGCATTGAGGATGACCTAATTCACTGCTACACGAAGGCATTCGGCGGACGAGGCATTCCGAATTCGATCCCTCAGGTAGTTCGATACGGTGTCAGTGCTGACGAGGCGCACAGATTTGGATTGCCGTGCGGAGGAACTCTCGAACTAGTTTTGGAGTTCATACCACCGTTCAGCTCGTTAGGCGACTCGTTAGACGAGTTGGTCAGCAGACTGGAAACTGGTCAGTTGGTGAAGCGAATTGTCCAGCTCACTGATGGCTCCGTTAGGCTTGTGAATACGGCGGAGCCTGAGTCTCTGAAATTCAATGATGCCCAGCTAATAAATACATTAGGCCCAGGTTATCGAATGCTTATTATCGGAGCTGGTGCCTTGGCGGAGTACCTCTCCACAATGGCTCTGTTCAATGGATTCAAAATAACTATTTGCGATCCACGAAGCGAGTACATCGATACTTGGTCAGTCGCGGGCGTGGAGATTAGCACCGCTATGCCTGACGATGCTGTTTATGCGTTTCGACCAGATATTAGGACTTGCATTGTGGCGCTGAGCCATGATCCGAAGCTAGATGACTTGGCACTGCTACAAGCACTTCAGAGCCCAGCATTTTACATTGGCGCAATCGGCTCTAGGCGCAACAACCGAAGCCGTCGTGACCGGCTCATAACCCATTTTGGCGAGACGGAGCATTCGCTGAAGCGGCTTCGAGGTCCCGTGGGTATCTACATTGGTAGCAAAACCCCTGCAGAAATTGCGGTCAGCGTCATGGCTGAAATAATAGCAGTCAAAAATGGCGTTGCGCTGCCCGTAGAAATGTCAATTCATCAGGCCAAGCTTGCCCAAGAGGCCGCCGCAACTGAGTAAAAATTAATGACATTTGTATATCGGCATCGACGGGTGCGGCGGGCGATAACTTTGTTTGAATCTGGGCCGCACGCTACGTGCTTTAAGATCATTGCTTCGCCCACTTTCACATACTTAGCATAGTTACCGCGTCCTGCTTCGCCACTTTCCACATGCGCGTAACTATGTTTAGGCCGTTAATTTTTGTACCCGCTCAGGCGGCTCAGCATAAGACAAGCCCACATTGATACGGCGAGCAAAGCTGTGGCGATTGCACCCGGCGCGGTAGGCTAAATGCCAGCAAAAAAGCAGTTGATAGCTGTGGCGTAAGAAACACCGAAAAAGACTCAGCCGAGACAGCAGCGCGAGCGGGACCTTCATGTCCCGCCAAAGGCGCGCGGCCTACCACAAGCATATGTAAAGCTGTGCCGATACTAATTTACGCTTGGCTGTTCAGCCAGATTTAGCTCAGGCGTAACTGAGGTCGACACCTCAACTCTTCTTTGCCGGTTCTTCGGCCTTCTGGCCTTCCACGTTATAGGTAAAGCTCTGCTTTTCCACGCTTGGCTTATCCTCACTCGCTCCCATTGAATTGCGAAATCCTTTTATCGCCTCCCCCATGTCTGAGCCTAGCCCTTTCAAACGTTTACTGCCAAAAAGCATAACCACGATGAGCAATACGATGAGAAGCTGCCAGACGCTAATTCCACCAAGACCCATGCTGTGTTTCTCCGAAATGCGATGTCATAACCTTGGGCAGGCGACTCGGACGCTGACCCTAAGCTTCGCTGTTTTCGACTATGAGGTGTTACGCACTGCTAGCGGTAGTCGAACCCTTAGGGTACAGGCTCGCTACAGTGAATGCCATCCGCAGCAGCCTTTTTTTCACTTATTTCGGCCGGATGGCGAAGTCTCGTTGCCGCGGGCTTAACGGGCCGTCACACTGATCAATACAGGCGGGGTTGTTCAGTGGTCCGGTGTTTCTAAACGCAACTTTTTTGTTATGTCTATGCAGTATTAAACGCCAGCACGAACGTGGTTCTGTATATCGAGTTACTAAACTTGCTAAACCAAAAAATCAAATGAGCAAATTGTGGCTATGCGCAATTTAATTAGTGCGTATGGAGTAACCTGTTGAAATTTGAATTTTTAATTGCAATCTCTGTTGGTTTATTAACCCGGCCTCTGCTCGGGTCGTAGTGGTTGCCGGAAGAAAAATATTCAGTTTTTCATTTGTCGGAGGTATAATGAGCGATTAAAGGTTAAGTGTTCAGCCAGGGTGCAGTATGTCCGGATTGAAGGCGGGTGCAGAAAAAAAACAGGTTAGCCGGCTCGGTAGGAGAAGGTTCTCAGAGCTCGGTGAAGTCGAAAATAAAGAGCTTATTCTAAACGAGGCCGAAAAGCTTTTTGCTATGCAAGGGTACTTGGGGACGAGCCTCAAACAAATAGCTCAGCAAGCTAACGTAACTCAAGCGCTTATCACATATTATTATGGAACGAAGCAGAATCTTTTTTTAGAAATTTATAGGAGGGGCCTGGCGGATATCGCTAGAAATCGTCAGCAATACCTAGATGATTTGAAAGCGGGGGGGTCCGATTATGAGATTTCGGATATAATTAGAACTTACCTTAAGCCGCAATTCGAACACAGAGATGGGGGGGAGGCATGGAAGTACTTTGCGCGGTTGCAGTCCCGTTTAGTAAGTGAGCCTGACGAGGTTACTGTGCCGTTAAGGAAGGAGTTATATGATGAAGCCATTAAGGCTTATATAAAAGAGATGATGGCTTGCGAAGGTAAGGAGCATCGCGTCGCTATTAGCTGGGGGGCTGTGTTCATGATCTCAATGATTCTTTATATGCTAAGAGGCGTCGATCGTATCGGTGAGCTTACGGACGGAAGCGTCCACGCAGAATCAGAAGATGACATGATTGAAAAAATGACGTTGTTTATAGCCGGTGGAATCAACGCGCTCAAGTAAAGCGCGCCTGAGGTACCGATATGGTGGAGAATTCCCGTGATCGATGGTGTCAGGCAATTCTCTGAAGAAGCTACTTTTATAATCTGTAGCGGCGACTACATGCAATGCACTTTTTTGGCTCGCCGACCGGGTCGGCGATGAACGCTGTCAGCCGGTTTTCGGTGTCGCTCGGCCGCCGTTGGACCTGTAAAAGCGCCGCGTTAGTGTTAAGCCATATTAAATTTGTAGGTGCGCTGCAAAAAAGCATCTAAACGGCGCATGGCGGAGCGATTGACTAGTTGCAGCGGCTTTTGGGCTTGCGGTTTTGTTAGGCCTGGATCAGCCGTTGACTGATTGTTGCGGGTGTGTAAGGCAGCGGCGCACAAACTCAAAGATCAGCTCGACTTTGAAAGACAGATGTTTCCGGTTCGGGAGCAGTCCGTAGACTTGGTGCGGCGTCGGCCGAAACGCTTCGAGTATCTCTAGCAGATGACGTGCGTCCAGTAGATCCATCACTACGAAGCTTGACATCCCGATAGCAAAGCCCGGCGAAGCATTACGCTGTTGTTGACCCGCCGCGTCAGGATAGTTGTCGTGTGAGTTGATTCGATGAGTCTTGGTCGGTGGGCGGAAGTGAGAGCCGTGTGGCGCGTTATTCGATAGAGCATCGGGAGTGGGTGGTGCGGCAGATGATGCCGCCCTTGAACCGGACGGTGCCGGAGCTGGTGGAAGCGACAGGCATTACTGATGCCACCCTGTATGCTTGGCGCAAACAGGCCAGAGCAGCGGGAGCAGTGGTGCCGGGAGATGGACAGCAGGCCGACCAGTGGTCGAGCCAGGACAAGTTTCGGGTGGTGCTGGAAAGCGCCAGCCTCAATGGGGCTGAGCTGGCGGAGTACTGCCGGCGCAAAGGCCTGTATGTCGAGCAGATCAACGCCTGGCGCGAAGCCTGCGAGCAGGCCAACAGCCTGGCTCAGCCGAGCAAGACCCGGCGCGAACGCGAAGAGGAAAAGGCCGCGAAGAAGCGCATCAAGCAGCTGGAGCGTGAACTGCGGCGCAAGGATGCGGCGCTGGCAGAAACCGCGGCTCTGCTGGTGTTGCGAAAAAAAGCCGAGGCGCTCTGGGGGAAGGACGAGGACGAATGATCAGCGCCCCGGATCGCCGTGAAACGCTGCAGTTGATCGAGGACGCCGTGGCGGCGGGAGCGCGGCGGGCGCAGGCCTGCGCCGAACTGGGCCTGTCGCTGCGCTGCCTGCAGCGCTGGCAGCACTGCCCGGAGGATCGGCGTCCTTCGGCACAGCGAGCTGAGCCGGCCAACAAGCTGACCCCGCAAGAGCGCCGCCGCGTGCTGGAGGTCGCCAACCAGCCCGAGTTTGCCAGCCTGCCGCCGCAGCAGATCGTGGCGCGGCTGGCCGATCAGGGCACCTGGCTGGCCTCGGAGTCGACCTTTTACCGGTTGCTGAAGGACGCCGAACAGCAGCATCCGCGCGGCCGTAGCCGCCCACCGGTGAAACGAGCTCTGACGACCCATGTGGCCGACGGCCCGAACCAGCTGTGGTGCTGGGACATCACCTGGCTGCCGACCACGGTCAAGGGCCGTTACTTCGTAAGGGATCCATGAACACCACATTCAAAGCCGACAGTTGATCCCTGAAGCTGTGCTCCCGATTTCTCTCTGGAGCCAGCACGTCATGATGCGACCCGACACCAAAGTCGAAAAGGTATACCTTTACCCCAAACCGGTGGACTTCCGAAAATCCATCGACGGTCTGGCCGCCCTGGTCGAACTAGATATCAAGGTGGCCGTGTTCGACCCTGTGCTGTTCGTTTTTCTTAATCGGCCCCGTAATCGAGTGAAAATCCTTTATTGGGAGCGCAACGGCTTCTGCCTTTGGCTCAAGCGCCTCGAATCCGAACGTTTTAAAACATCTCCCGATATCACCGACGACGCCATCGTGCTGACGGTTCAGGAGCTGAACTGGCTACTCGACGGCTTTGATCTGTGGCGCAACCGTCCACATCAGGTTTTGACCCCGCGATTCGTGGCTTGATTGGGTATAATCCGCGGCATGATTTCCATGCCCGACACCCTTCCCGATGACCCGGCTGTGCTCAAGCAATTAATTGCTCAGATGCAGTCCAAGGTCGTTCATCTTGAAGAGCAGAATGCGCTGCTGCGCCAGCGCTTGTTTGGTCGCAAGTCAGAACAAACGACTGATCCGGCAACACCGCAATTAGTATTGTTCAACGAAGCCGAAAGCGTCGCTGAACCTGTTGCCGAAGACGTTGATGAAGAAGCCGTCGCGCCGACTAAGCGCCGTGGTAAACGCAAGCCGCTGCCTGCGGATTTGCCACGCATCGAAGTTATCCACGAACTCCCCGAGCACGAACTGACCTGCACCTGTGGCTGCCGCAAACACACCATCGGTGAAGAAGTCAGCGAGCAGCTCGAAATCGTGCCGATGCAGATCCGCGTGATCAAACACATTCGCAAGGTTTACGGTTGCCGCGGTTGTGAAACCGCCCCGGTCACCGCCGACAAGCCGGCGCAGCTGATCGAAAAGAGTATGGCCAGCCCCAGTGTTTTAGCGATGCTGCTGACCACCAAATACGTTGATGGCCTGCCACTGCACCGCTTCGAAAAAGTGCTGAGCCGTCATGGTATCGACATCTCGCGTCAAACCCTGGCCCGCTGGGTGATCCAGTGCGGCGAACATCTGCAACCGCTGCTCAATCTGATGCGTGATCGGCTACTGGAAAGTCGCGTGATCCACTGCGACGAAACCCGCGTGCAGGTGCTGAAAGAACCGGATCGAGAGGCGACCAGCCAATCCTGGATGTGGGTGCAAACCGGCGGCCCACCCGGCAAACCAGTGATCCTGTTCGACTACTCGACCAGCCGTGCGCAGGAAGTGCCTTCGCGTCTGCTGGAAAGTTATTGCGGCTATTTGATGACCGACGATTACGCCGGTTACAACGCCGTGGCCGTACAACCAGGTATCGAGCGTATGGGCTGCTGGGCGCATGCTCGACGCAAGTTTGTTGAAGCGCAGAAAGTGCAACCGAAAGGCAAGACTGGGCGGGCCGATATCGCGCTGAACTTGATCAACAAGTTGTACGGAATCGAGCGTGACCTGAAAGACGCCAGCGACGAGCAGCGCCACCAAGGTCGTCAGCAAGACAGCCTGCCGATCCTTGCGCAACTGCACGGCTGGCTGGAGAAAACCCAGCCGCAAGTGACCGCGCAAAACGCACTGGGCAAAGCCGTCGGTTATCTGGCCAGCAACTGGAACAAACTCAAACGTTATGTCGAGGCGGGTCACCTGCCGATCGACAACAATCCGGCAGAAAGAGCGATAAGGCCTTTTGTCATTGGGCGCAAGGCCTGGCTGTTTAGCGACACGCCCAAGGGCGCCGTTGCCAGCGCTCAAATCTATAGCCTAGTC
This sequence comes from Pseudomonas sp. JY-Q, assembly GCF_001655295.1. NCBI lineage: Bacteria > Pseudomonadati > Pseudomonadota > Gammaproteobacteria > Pseudomonadales > Pseudomonadaceae > Pseudomonas > Pseudomonas sp. JY-Q. The sequence continues at coordinate 866,158 of NZ_CP011525.1, forward strand.
GAGACCGCCAAAGCCAACAGTCAGGAGCCCTATGCGTGGCTGCGCCACGTGCTGGAGCGACTGCCGCATGCGCAGTCGGTGGCGGACTATGAAGCGCTGCTGCCGTGGAACTGCTCGCGAGAGTTACCACGTCAAGCCTGAACCTATCCCAGGGTGGGTCATGCCGAGGCTCTCTTGGGATGTCCTTTGTTGTACCGCCAAATACGCCAAACACGTAATAGACTCGGGACATTTTTTGGGGCTGCCTCCCCTGGAAAACTAGAAAGTCCTGAGCCCGATACAAAAAAAGTCCTACCCCCGGTACAGGACCAAAGGGGCTCAAATGAGGACAGAAAGAACAGAATCCTGCATTTCCGTGGCATTAAATGGCAATTCTGTGGCACAGAAATGGTGCTAAATAGTCCGATTCCATTCAGTCGGTATAAGAATGCCAAGGCCAGGCCATTTCAGTGGCACAGAATCGCCAGGTAATGGCTATTCAATGGTGCAAAATTTGGGTTCCGCGCCTAGCAGCCTCTGGCCCCTGGTGAGTTACGGGTAGAAAACCTTGGCATGGAGGATCGACTGACAGTAATGCTGCGCAGGTTTCATCCTCAGTTGGGGAAGGTTATCGACGAAAAGCACGGGTCAAATACCGCGAGATTGATGTCCGACTTGACCAGAGCAGGTAGGCCGTCGATGGATTTTCAGAAGTCGACGGTTTGGGCTAGAGATTTTTGACTTTTGCATCGAGGTCGCATCATGGCGGATGGGCGCCAGCAAGAAATCGGGAGCACAGCATCCGGGATTAGCTAAACGATTTGAATGTTGGGTTAATGGAGCAGTTACGTTACTTCTACTGGTACATGATCAAGGACGGCCATGCAGAACCTGGGTGTGATGCCCTCGTTCAGCCGCCCGCGGGTGAGCAATGACAACGCCTATGCCGAGGCCTTGTTCCGCACGGCGAAGTACTGCCCGCTGTGGCCGGAGCGGCCCTTCGACACGCTGGAGCAGGCCAGGAACTGGGTGAACAGCTTCGTGGCCTGGTACAACCATGAACATCGCCACAGCGCCCTGAAGTTCGTGACCCCGGCGCAGCGACATACTGGCCAGGCGGAAGAGTTGCTGTGCAAGCGTATCGAGCTGTACGAGGCGGCGCGTGCACGGCACCCGGAGCGCTGGAGCGGCATCATCAGGAACTGGGTGCTGGCACCAATCGTGTGCCTGAACCCGGAGCGGGAAGCGGTACTGCAGCAAACATCAAAGGCAGCGTGACACGCTCACGCGACAACTACCTTGAAAATCGCCGAGCCCTTGCCGATATCAAAACGGTGATTCGGCTAAAAAACGATCAAATCATCCCCTCTTTCCGGATTTATAGCCGGCGCGAGCACCTCGCGCCGGCCATTTCCCGCATTACAGACGCACCTCTCCTGCATTCGTCAGCAAATGTCGGCGCGCCATCCACAGGTTCGACAGCGCGAACAGTGTCACCAACTGCGCGGTGTTCTTCGCCAGGCCACGGAAGTGTGTCGTCACGTAGCCGAATTGGCGCTTGATCACCCGGAACGGGTGCTCGACTTTGGCGCGCACCTGGGCCTTGGATTTCTCGATCTTGCGCTTGGCTTTGTACAGCGCACTGCGCTTACTCAGCTTCTTGTACGTACTGCGGCGGGCCGCAATCTGCCAGATCACCTCCCGGCCTTCATGTTCCGGGCGTTTCTCTACGCCGGTGTAACCCGCGTCGGCGCCGACCATGTTTTCCTTTCCATGCAGCAGTTTGTCGACCTGGGTAACGTCAGCAACGTTGGCTGCCGTCCCCACCACGCTGTGCACCAGACCTGACTCGGCATCCGCGCCGATGTGAGCCTTCAGTCGGGTAAAGCAGGAGTGTTACCACTCCTGCCTCCCCTAAGAACCGTACTTGAGAGTCACCCCTCATACGGCTCAAGCCTTCCAGCAGCCTGAGTGAGACCGGGCTACCTGACAATGCGCTCTTCGGCGCTCAAGGTAAGACGTCCATGCCGGATCGAACGGGTTCGCTGCACTGCATATTTTGATATGCCGAACAATCGAAACACTGGCTGCGGCAAAAAGCCAAGCGGGTTGACTCATGCCACGTACTTTTTCCTTGCTGGCGAAAATCCAGTGCCGTTGACCCACTACACGAAAGTATCGTTGTTTTACCCAATGGGCACTTTTCATGGCATGCCGGCGGACAGCCCAGCGCCATAACACTCGCCAAATCTGATGGTCGATCCACGCGAAACGCTTGGCAGCGACAACATGACGATGATACATGGCCCACCCCCGGATTACCGGGTTCAGGACCTGAATCAGGTTTGCTTGCATCGCCGCCTTGTTTCCGTTTGTGATTTCCCGGACCTTATCCAGAAGCGCTTTCACACTCTTGCGAGCCGGAGTGATGAGTAGCTTGCCAGCGTACTTACGTACGTTCTGGCCCAGAAAATCGAAGCCTTGCGAGATATGCGTGATGTGAGTCTTTTCATCAGAGAGTTCCAAGCCTCGCTCTTTCAGGAATGCCTCAATTGCAGGTCGAACCTGACTTTGCAGGATAGCCTTCGAAGTTCCCGTGATGATGAAGTCATCGGCATATCTTACGACGTGTATCTTGAATGGCTGTCGCTTTCGGTTCGTCGAAGCCACGCTTGTGTGGACAACATGTTCCAGCCCATCCAACGTCCAATTCGCAAGTATCGGGGAGATGATTCCCCCTTGCGGGGTTCCTGCCTCCGTTGCGAACAAGGCTCCCTGATCGACATACCCGGCTCGAAGCCACTTACGCAGAACCGCTTTATCCATGGGTACGTTGGCGAGCAGCCAATCGTGGCTGATATTGTCAAAACAGCCTCGAATGTCGCCCTCAAGTACCCATTGCGCCGAACTGCGTTTCGCCAGTGCATTGAAGCAATGTGCGATTGCATCGGCCGTGGATCGCTGCGGCCGAAATCCATACGAATTTGGATCCGCACGCGTTTCTGCAACCGGCTCAAGTGCCAGTTTCCACAGTGCCTGCATTGCGCGATCCCGCATCGTTGGAATTCCCAGCGGGCGCTTCTTGCCATTGCTTTTGGGTATGTAGATACGTCTCAGCGGTTGAGGGCAATAGCCCCGATGCTGTAACGCTTTCACTCCCTTCGATTTGGCCACAGGGGTTGACCAGATCTTGCCATCAACTCCCGGTGTTCTCTTGCCTCTATTCTCCGTCACTCGCTTAACGGCCAACATCTTGCCGCGGTACGAGCGAGTCAGCAGCCGCTGCAAGGCTTGCACCTTGCCCCATCTGCCTTCTCGTGTTGCCTTGGCGATACGTACCTGGAGTCGTTTCACTTGCGATTCGATTTGGCACCAGGATAGGGGCCAGACCGACTCGAAGTTCGAAGATGCACCAGTGCCCGCCGGTGCTTGTGCATGGGATGTGAGCACTACCATCTGCTTTCCTCCGTACAACGATTGATCAGGTTGTTTCGCCATGGAAGACCTTGTGGAAGTCTGCTCGCTTTCGCGCCAGATGATCTTTCAACCTGTATTCGCCCCATTACAGGGCGACCTTCGCTTTTTCCACATTCCTTTACCCGCAGCACCAACAGCTTGCTTTACAGCTCACCTGCCGAAACCGGCAGCGCTACGGGCTTACCCTGTTCCACATGGATTTCCGAACGGGTCGGGCTCCTCGATTTCGCCGGCGGCACCACATCCACGAGGGGGTATCGGTAAGACCCCCTGCCTGTCCGCTTACCTTTTGGTTCAAGCCTGTCAGCATCTTTGGCTTGGCTATTTTGACGACGTTTATATGAGGTTCACGTGTGTTAGCCGTACCCGTTCATCCCTAGCACCTCTCCGCCTTGATGCTGGCAGATTCAGTCTGGCCTCACGGTTCGACCTACCGAAAATCGGCGGTTACATTGTCCCCAGGGCTTCAGACCCAGCTGTTACCGGCCGCGCCTGTCTGGGTAGGGAACGAGTGGTGGAACAATCGGTTCCGTCGGGCGTTAACCTGCGGAACAGAAACCCATGCGACTTTCAGGTCGCACTGCCGAAGTAATACTGGTTGCCCTTCTTGGTCTGGTGCATTTCCGGGTCACGCTTACCGTCCTTGTTCTTGGTCGAACTCGGCGCATGGATCAGCGTGGCATCGACGATGGTGCCCTGGCGCAGCGACAGGCCCCGATCGCCCAGGTAACCATTGATCACCGCCAGAATCCCGGCCGCCAACTCGTGCTTCTCCAGCAGGCGACGGAAATTGAGGATGGTGGTTTCGTCGGGAATACGCTCTAGGTTCAGCCCGGCAAACTGGCGCAAGATTGTGCTCTCGTACAGCGCCTCCTCCATCGCCGGATCGCTGTAGCCGAACCAGTTCTGCATCAAATGTACGCGCAGCATCGCCATCAGCTGATACGCCGGACGACCACCTTCACCCTTGGGGTAGTGCGGCTCGATCAGGGCAATCAAACCCTTCCACGGCACCACCTGATCCATCTCGATCAGGAACAACTCTTTGCGGGTCTGCTTGCGCTTGCCGGCGTACTCGGCGTCGGCGAAGGTCATTTGCTTCATCGGGAAACTCGGGCAACGGGATCGGCGTATTTCACCAGATTCGGGAAGTCTTTTTCAGACCATCCTTAGCAAGGGACTCGCGGTGCAGGCACCCAGAGGCTGTGCAGATGTACCGTTATTTGACGTTCCGCCGACTTCGAGGGGGTGACGATGCGCATTTACCTAACGAGCTTCAGGTCCGTGCGATCTGTGCCGAGATCTCGCCCTATTCGCGTGTGCTAACTACCTGCGCTGTCGGCCAGCAAACGTGACAGGCCGGGTATCGCATTGCGAAGCTGAAAATCCTATCGGCTGTGCTTGACACCATTAGGCAGTAATTATACCGTCATACATATAATAAATTGGCTATCCCAGTTCGGGGATTGGCTTTGAGTCTTGCGCAAATGGGAGATACAGCCCCTATGACAAATTCAATCGGGTTGAGAGTCGAAAGGCGCGAGGATGAGCGGCATCTTCAAGGGCGCGGGCGCTTCGTAGGAGACATCAGGCTCCCGGGTATGCTGGAAGTCGTTTTTGTTAGAAGTCCCGTCGCGCATGGCGTTATTCGCCAAATCATTAAGCCCAGATATTTGGAAAACCGGGTTTTTACGAATGCTGATCTTGTCGGGGTTCAGCCAATCACCACGCCAGTTACCACGCCCGGTTACCAACACAGCGAGTGCCCGGTTCTCGCCTCCGGCCGCGTAAGGTTTGTCGGCGAGCCGATCGCCGCTTGCGTGGCTCTCGACCGCGCTCAAGCGGAAGATTTAGCGGATGAAGTGCAGCTTGATATCGAAGAGATGTCGGCGCTCTCCACGGTTAGCCAGGCACTTGCACCCAATGCGCCGCTACTTCATGAAGGCTGGACAAATAACAGCTTTGTAGAAATGATAACTGAGGTGGATCTAGCTTCACTCGCACAAGAAGCGCCAGTTGTTGTTGACGTCGAGGTCGAGCTTTCACGTCAAACGATCCATCCACTCGAGGGAAGGGGGATCGTGGCGCATTGGGATTTCGAAGCGGACCAGCTGGTGCTTGCAATGTCGACACAGATCCCCCATCCGGTACGTAGCGGAATGGCCCAGTTCCTCGGAATTCCTGAATCAAAGATAAGGGTCACTCCACCAGACATTGGTGGTGGGTTCGGATATAAGCTTCAGCTCCTTCCCGAAGAAATTGTTGTTGCTTGGCTCGCGCTTAAGCATAGGACGCCTTTCCGTTGGGTAGAGGATAGGCGTGAGCATTTGGTGGCTGGGGCATGTACTCGACAAGCCAAGTACAAGCTGACAGGCTACGCGACCCCCGAAGGGCGGCTTGTTGGTTTGGATGCCGACATATGCATCGATAATGGCGCTTATTCCACCTGGCCATTCACGGCCGTTCTGGAAGGCTACTCCGCGCGAAGCAACTTACCTGGCCCGTATCAAATCACCCATTACCAATCACGGGTGAATGTCGTGGCTACCAATAAGCCCAGCTTTTGCCCGTACAGAGGTATCGCGCGGGTAGGTACATGCTTTGCGATTGAGTCATTGATTGACGCGGTAGCTCACGCCGTTGGCCGTGAGCCGTGCGATGTTCGTGCGCTTAACTTGGTTCCGCCTGAGTCTATGCCGTTTCACGATGTTACGGGAAAAATGTTCGACGTTGGTGATTACGGAAAAAGCCTTCAACGCGCCCGAGAATTGATAGATTTCGACAAGTTCCGATCAGAGCAATCCTCTTGTTTGGCTTCGCCACGAACCTTAACAGGAATTGGCTTTGCAACGTTTTACGAGCAGACGGCTAACGGCGCGAGCTTCTTTTCATCTTGGGGTATGCCAGTTGTCCCCGGGTTAGATCAAGCAACTCTTAAAGTTAACGCTGATGGAACCCTGCAAGTGAAGCTGGGCCTCCAAGGTTTCGGTCAAGGGCTTGAGACCTCCCTTGCTCAAGTTGCGGCCACTGCGACCGGGTTTGAACTAAGCAAGATTCAGGTTCGTTTAGGGGATACCGAGCTAACACCTCATTCTGTCGGATCTTTCACATCCCGATCTGCAGTAATTGGCGCAGGCGCGATAGAGGCGGCATCCAAAGTTCTGAATCATAGGATTCGGACTGTCGCTGCGGGACTGCTAGGTGAAGTCAATCCCGATGACGTGAAGATTGACGAAGGGGCTGCTTACATCGGCGATCAAAGCGTCAGTTTTGAAGAAATCGCCCACATGTTCTATTTGAAACCGCATTTGCTTCCAACGTGTGCGCAGAATATCAAAAGCCTTGAGGTTACCGAAGGCTACAAAGTACCGGTTGATAGCGGAATCTTCGCTTATGGTACACACGCAGTTAAGGTTCAAGTCGATACAGAAACAGGTCAAGTTAATATTGTCGACTACGTAATTGTCGAGGACTGCGGAGAGCGTATTAACCCTATGATCGTGGAAGGCCAGACCATCGGTGGCGCCGCTCAAGGGATTGGTACAGCGCTTTTCGAAGAAAGTCCGTACGACGAGAACGGCCAACCACTTGCATCGACGCTACTAGATTACCTGCTTCCTGGCGCAGCGGAGGTGCCCCGCTTCCGGCTCGATCACCTCGTGAGTCCATCTCCGCATACAAGCTTTGGCGTGAAGGGTGCCGGTGAGTCCGGCACGATCCCTGCCGCAGCTGCGATTGCTAACGCAATAAACGATGCACTTTTACCGTTGGGGGCCAAAGTCCGCACTCTCCCAATGACGCCTCCACGGATACTAAATGCAATTGCAGCTGCGGGAGAAAATTATGAGGCCGTCTAAATTTGACTATGAGCGAGCCGACTCACTCTCAAGCGCTGTTGAAATGTTATCCGTTTCAGAGGGCATGGCGAAGCCAATGGCAGGAGGACAGTCCTTAGTGCCCATGATGAATCTTCGATTGGCGAGGCCAAATAATTTAGTTTCGATTCGCCGTTTACCAGAGCTGCAGGACATTCAAGAGGCGAAAAAAACTATCCGCATCGGCGCAGCGGTGACACATGCCGTACTAGAAGATCAGAATTCTGCAGACGTTACTGGCCGGTACCTCTCTTATGTCGCGAAAGGGATTGCGTACCGCGCCGTTCGAAACCGTGGAACCATAGGAGGCTCTTTGTGCCATGCCGATCCTGCAGCGGACTGGTTAACATCATTGAGCGCAATCGGTGCGGTTTGCAACATTCAGGGTGCTAAAGGGAAGCGCCAAGTCCCAGTGGAAGAGCTCATGATCGCTCCTTTCGTAAATGCTCTTGAGCGTAATGAAATCCTTGCGAGCATTGAGGTTCCGAAGCTATCAGCGACGGCTCGATGGGCTTATGTGAAGTTTTGCCAAAAAACCGGCGAATTCGCCAAGTCCATATGTGCGGTAGTTTTTGATCCATCAACAGGGGTATCGCGCGCATTTCTCGGAGGAATGGATGGACCGCCCTTATTCCTCAAGGAAACATCAAATCAGTTAGGCTCAGCCGACCCAGAAACGATGTTGAAAGTTGCGAAAAAGGAAATTCGAAGCAAGCTGCGGGAGGTTGAGGCTGATCGTCTAGCTATCCACCTGACAATGGTCGAAAGAGCTATAAGGCGGATTGAGGGTTACAAATGATGATTAACCAGGTTATTCCAGACCAGTCCGCGTGCTCTATCACGCTCACGGTAAATGGTGAAAAGATTGCCGCAACAGTCACGTCGAGAGATGTGCTTGCGGACGTTCTAAGAGAGCAGTTTCGCCTTACCGGCACACACCTCGGGTGCGATCAAGGAGTCTGTGGCGCATGCACGATTCTTATCGATGGCAAACCTCAGCGCTCATGTATTGCTTTTGCTGTTGATTGCGATGACTCAAATATCACCACCATTGAAGGGTTTCAAGATGACCCTACGATGTCCTATGTGAGGAAAGCTTTCCGTGAAAAGCACGCTTTGCAATGTGGGTTCTGCACCCCCGGCATGCTTATAACGGCACGCGATATTGTGTTACGACTGGGAGACGTTGATGAAAATCGCATTCGGCGCGAATTAGCGGGGAATCTATGTCGGTGCACCGGCTATGTAGGAATAGTTGATGCGATTCGTTCAGTAAGTTGTGGAAAGGTGCCGACCGGTAGTGCAAGTCCGGTCGTGGTTCATCAGGAACGCGAGGCTATTCAGTCCGTTGCCAATGAAACTGACGAATCTTCGAAGCCTGAACCTAGCTTGAAGCGAGATGCTAAGCCCGACGACTTTCCAAACTCAATTTCACAGAGTGTGGAAATCGACCTCCCGCCAGATGAAGCATGGGCAGTTATGCGGGACCTTAAGACTGCCGCTAGCTGTATTCCTGGGGCAGAGGTTGTGAGCTTAACTGAACACGAAGTAACTGGAAAAATGCACATGGCTCTAGGCCCAATTAGGGCCCATTTCAATGGCGATGGAACTTACGAAATGAATGATGAACGCCGGGAAGGCTGGATGACGGTAGGGGGTCGGGATGCGTTGACTGGTTCCACCGCTACGGGTCGGATCATTTGGACGGTAAGACAAAACGGTGAGTCGGGCTCAGTCATAGATGTAGGTTTAGCATGGAAGCTCACCGGAGCGTTGGCTCAATTTGGGCGCGGCGGAATTGTCATCGAAACGGTTCGACGTCTTGCTTCTATGTTTGGAGAAAATCTAGAGCAACTGTTGCGCGAAGGAGCGTTAACTGAGCGAAAAAACGCGCCTGTCGGACTTCGGTCGCTTATCTGGCCGGTCATAAAATCTTGGGTAGCCGGACTTTTCAGACGAAAGCCATCAGAATGATGCAATGCTGGTCCTTAACGTGTGGCCGAACTCTCAATTTAAAAGTGACGGGGTGGGCCGCGCTGTAGCCACGACTGTCATGGCTGAGTCCATAGGAAGACTAGTTAAATGTTAAATATTACAACAACAACAACTCCTAGCGAACCTGCACGCACTCAAGCACTGGGTGGTGTGCTGCGTACGCGCTCGATGATCGCTACTGGTCTTGGCAACATACTTGAGTGGTTCGACTGGACCATTTACGCAATTTTTGCATCATATATTGCGAAGGCTATGTTCGATCCGAGCGACCCAAGCTCCGCGCTCCTTTTAACATTGGCTATATTTGCAGTTGGATTTATTTCTCGCCCCCTCGGCGGGATCGTTTTCGGTACTCTCGCGGATTCATACGGTCGCAAAAGCGTACTGCTGATATCTATGGTGCTGATGGGTATCGGGAGTCTTATTATTACCCTCGCGCCGTCATATGAATCAATTGGAGGCGTGGCATCTTTGATTATCCTGGCGGCCCGATTGCTCCAAGGTTTCGCTCACGGGGGAGAGGCCACGGCTTCGTACACATATTTAGCGGAAATTGCACCTAAAGAGCGACGCGGCTTGTGGTCAAGCAGCATGTACTTCAGCGCTGGGTTGGGAAGTCTTCTAGCGTCCCTCGTAGGCGCATTCCTTACAAATGTTATATCCGCTGAAGATATGAATGCGTGGGGCTGGCGGATTCCTTTCGCATTGGGCGCGTTCCTTACCATTGTTGTCCTTTTTTTAAGGAGAAACATGATGGAGAGCGAAGTGCTTGAGGATTTTGCAACCAAAGCTAACAGCTCACGGTTAGCAGCAGAAACACCTAGGGAATGGACTAGCAAGAAAATTTTTCTGCGGTCGGTGGGTATTTTCTTCTACCAAGCCGGGGTAGGGATACCATTCTATATCTGGACTGGGTATGCGCTCGTGATTGCAATAACCCAGAGGGGAATGAATCCAAGTGATGCATTTACGGCAACTGTCCTAGCTCAGCTTGTATATTTGATTGCAGTACCGTGTTGGGGATACGTGTCCGACAAAATTGGCCGCAAACCTGTAACGATATTTTACTTCCTTTCCGTTGCCCTCTTGAACTATCCGGCTATGGCTATGATAACGGATCAGGCTTGGACGTTATTTGTGGCACAGGGCGGTATGCTCGCTTTGGTCGCATGTATAGGCGGGACAATGCCAGCGACTATCACTGAGCAAATCCCCACGAAATACCGAGCACGGGTAATGGGCGTTTCATTGTCAATTGGCGTTGCAGTCTTCGGAGGCACGGCTCCCTACCTCAACTCATGGTTAACGGAATTAAGCTACGGGTGGGTATATCATATATACGTAGTGGCCATGGTCTTAGTAGGGGCTGCTGTGGTGGCATGCTGGAAAGAGACCAAGGGCATTGATCTCCGTTATGTCGGTTAAATAATCAAACCAGATAACTTTTCAACCACGCATTTTCTGAACTGAATGAAAAATAAGCCAGCCAACCTTGGTTTGACACACATATATATACGGCCATATAATTACGCCAACGGCCGGTTTACGTCATATGGGGGAGGCCGGATTCGTGCAATGCGTTTCGTTCATCCCGGTAGGGATCGGAAATCAAATTAATAAGAGGGTAAGTGATGAGTATTGATAAGCGCGTCATTATTGTCGGCGGCGGCCCGGTAGGGCTGCTAACTGCCTTGGGATTAGGCAAGGCGGGTGCGAATGTAACGGTACTAGAAGCTGAGAGTCAGCCCAGTGATAGCCCACGCGCGCTTGTTTACCACTTCCCGGTTTTGCCTCATCTTAAACGTCTAGGAGTGCTCGACGACTGCATAGCAGCAGGGTTAATGAGGCAGAACTTTGCATGGCGTGTGCACTCAACTGGCGAAATGATTTTCTGGGATCTTAAATGCCTGGAATCTGAGGTCGAGTTGCCATATGCGCTTCATTTAGGACAGGACAAGCTTTCTAAGATATTGATTAACCATCTTAAAGCCCTCCCAAATGTGGAAGTTCGGTATTCATCGCCCGTTGTTGATTATAAGATTAGTTCTCATTCGGTTCAGGTTGTACTTGGTGGTCAGTTCGCTGGACAAGTTATTGAGGGTGGATGGCTGGTTGGTGCCGATGGCGCTAACAGTTTTGTTCGGCAACAGGTCATGAAGCAAAACTTCTTTGGCATAACATGGCCGCAGCGATACGTTGCAACAAATACAAAGTTTGATTTCGACAGTCTAGGTTTTGGTAAAACCACCATGCAGGTGGATGACGTCTACGGGTCAGTTATATGCTGTATTGATAGTGATTCGCTATGGCGGGTCACTTTCATGGAGGATCCGAACTTACCCATGGATGGTATTTCAGACCGTATCGGTCAGATGTTCAACAAGCTTTTGCCGACTGACGATCCATATGAGGTGGTTGCCTATTCGCCGTACCGTATGCACCAGCGGGTTGCAGATACCATGCGCTTGGGTCGTGTTCTGTTAATTGGCGATGCAGCCCATTTGACTAATCCGACGGGAGGGCTTGGCCTAACGGGTGGTATGTTTGATGCGTTTGCGTTAACAGCTGCGCTAAATCAAATTATCCATGAAGGTCGTAGCGAAGAAGTCCTGGATGTTTTTGAAGCCGACCGTCGTAGAAAATTTATTGAGTTAGTTTCCCCGAGAGCCAGCGATAACCTTCGTAATTTGTATCACCAGAAGCAAGGTGTAGGCAAAGACGAGTGGGTGGACAACACTAGGGCTATCTCGAAAGATGTAGACAGAATGCGCGACGCACTCCGATTCCCAGAACACATGGAGACGTTCCTGTAATACGCGAAAGTTGATCGTGCCGGATTAGTGCTTTGCGGAACCCGGTCCGGCGCTATCGTTCGTTTTGGGTTTAGCGTCGCACAGTTCGTTGGCTGAGGGTGACAGACGGAAATGAACCTAGGCTCCGCTTAGCTTAGCTAAACTAAATCAAGTAATAGTGAGTAGGAGTGCTAGATATAATGCTAGACGAGCAGGCATTCAGAACCGCGCCGTCGACCAATCTTGAACTGGCCGACTTTGGTGGAATGTTTCTTACCAGTGCCCCGCTGTCGTGCAATGGTCGGAGTTTTCCAGGTATAAATGCTTACGTGCAATGGTTCAAACCTGTCAACCCTCATCCATTGTCTATTACGCTTGTACATGGTGGTGGTGGGCAAGGATCGGAATTTCTGACCACCCCTGACGGGCGCCCTGGGTGGGTACATGACTTTTTGAAAGCTGGCTTTTCGGTTTTTGTTCTAGACAGGCCGGGTCACGGCCGTAGTGGCTGGAATACTGATGTTTTAGGGCCCCATACACCTCATCCAGATTACGAAACTCTTTATCAAAGATTCGTCGATCCCAAAACTTTGGGTCTATGGGCACAAGCAGAAAGTCACGATCAATGGCCTGATCACGAGCCGCTTGCCGGTGATAGGTTCATGGCGAGCCAAGGTGTAATGGCCACAACCTTAACCGCAGCTCAACAACATGTAGAAGCGATTGCCCCGAAATTGTTTGAAGTCACCGGTGATACGATTTTGGTTTCGCATTCAGCAGGCGGGCCGTGTGGTTGGGCGCTGGCGGCTATCGGTGGGCATCGAGTCAAAGCCGTTGCTGCGGTAGAGCCGCTTGGATATCCGGGATTAGAGCATTCGTTTGGAGTATTTGATAACGGACTTTGCGCGGCGGAGCTGTCCGGTTCCCATGATCCTTTTGATAGGCCGATCTGCTTTGTGACAGGGCAGGCGACTTGGATGAGGGAAGCTAATAGTAAAGCTGTTAGTTATCTAAAAGATCTAAATTACGATGTCACTCATTTCCTTTTAGAGGAGCATGGGATTATAGGGAACAATCACATGCTTATGTCAGAAAAAAACAGCAGTGACATCGCGCGCTTACTTGTTTCATGGTTTGAAGGGTCGGTAATGACAGCTCAATAGACAGTCGCTGCCAAGTACGAGAGCGATACTTTAGCTGTTTAGCGCTGCCGGTCGGTATACCGGATTAGCTAGCAGCTACAAAACGAACGGGCTCATTCTAACTCGCCGGTCATGCCTATAACACGTGCTGGGTTATTGGCGACTAAATTAAATGTTTTATATAAAAGAGGGTTTCGATAATGACTATCATTCGTATCGGGCAGATCGTACCTAGCTCCAACATCACTATGGAGACGGAGATACCTGCTTTGCTGAAGGCAAGGGAATTAATAGCTCCTGAGCGGTTCACGTTTCACTCCTCTCGCATGCGAATGAAACATGTAACGAAAGAAGAATTGGCGCGGATGGATGGGGACAGCGACCGTTGCGCGCTCGAGCTATCTGACGCGCGTGTCGATGTGATGGGTTATGCCTGTTTAGTCGCCATCATGTCCATGGGGCACGGTTATCATCGCGCTTCGGCCGAACGTCTCCAAACAGTCACTGCGCAGAACGATGCTCAAACGCCGGTTATTACCTCGGCGGGAGCGCTTGTGGATGGTATTCGTGCGCTTGGTGCCAAGCGCGTAGCAGTTGTAACGCCATATATGAAGCCGCTAACTGAGCTAGTCGTTGACTATATTCGGAACGAGGGCATCGAAGTTGGAGATTATCGGGCGCTAGAAATCTCCGACAATCTTGCAGTAGCCGCACACGATCCAATGAATCTTCCAGACATCGTGGCCAAGATGAGAACGGATGACGTTGACGCGATCGTTCTTTCCGCATGCGTTCAAATGCCGTCACTGTCAGCAATAACTATGGTTGAGGCCCAGACCAGAAAGCCGGTTGTTTCAGCTGCAGTCGCTACGACGTGGGCAATGTTGAAAGCATTGAACTTGCCCACACGAGTTCCAGGCGGTGGCGCCCTTTTGTCGGGGGCGTACTAATGGAAGGTTACAACGTACATGCCAATGGGATTCGGCAACACATCCTTCATTTTCCGGGAAATGGTGAGCCGCTTCTTTTGGTTCCTGGAATCACTTCGCCCGCGATCACTTGGGGATTCGTGGCAGAACGGCTGTCAAAGTTCTACGACGTGCATGTTCTCGACATTCGAGGCCGAGGATTGAGTGAAGCAGGCGACCTCGATTACTCCTTGGACGCGATGTCGGATGATGTGGTAGCCCTGGTCCAACGGATGGGGGGTACTGTTGTTGTGTTAGGGCACTCTATGGGAGCACGTATCGCGATCCGTGCAGCACGCAAGAATTCGCAGTTATTCTCGAAGCTAATTCTTGTAGATCCGCCTGTCTCTGGGCCAGGGAGACGGCAATATCCAGCAAAGTGGTCATGGTATGCCGACTCCATACGCTTAGCCCAAAAAGGCTGCTCTGTTGACGAGATGCGAGTCTTCTGCCCAACTTGGACAGATCAACAGATCCAACTCCGCGCGGAGTGGCTACACACTTGCCAATATACGGCCATCAAAACAGCCTTCGATGGTTTTCATACAGATGATATACACGCTGACTTGTTAGAGTTGACGCTTCCTATCCGACTGATTGTAGCTGGCGGAGCGGATGTTATCCGCGCGGAAGATATCGCTGAGTTCGAGAGTCTCGCACCACAGACCAAGACCTATACTGTTCAAAATGCAGGACACATGATTCCTTGGGACGATTTGGAAGGATTCCTCGGCGCTGTCACCGATGACGCAAAGGGGGCCTAGGATGGATCACCTAAGCTTCACAGAAATATGCCTACACCAACTCAGGATGTCGGGAGTTAGGAACGGCGAGCGTCTTATCGTTCTAACCCAAGGAAATGACCGTCTAGCTTATGCGGATGCGTTTATGTCTGCGGGGCGGCAGCTTGGTGCCGAGATGTTTCATATGCGACTGCCGGCGCCTTTACCTTCAGAAGGGTGGGCCGTAGGTGTCACTGGTTTGGCGGATATGCCTGGCGCTGTCGAAGCTTTGAAAAACTGCGACATGCTCATTGATTGCATATTTCTTCTTTTCTCGCCTGAGCAAATGGCAATTCAAGCAGCGGGAACTCGCATTCTCACTGCCGTGGAGCCACCTGAACTACTAGCGCGATTGCAACCATTTCCAGAACTCCGCGAGAAGGTGACTATTGCTGCGGAGTTGCTAGACCGAGCTAAGGTGATGCGAATCACATCGCCTTATGGTACGGATGTAACTTATAAATTAAACACATATCCCACCGTTGCGGAATACGCATGTACGGATACACCTGGACGCTGGGATCACTGGCCCTCAGGTTTCGTGTTTACGGGCGGCGACGACGATGGAGTAGACGGAACAATTGTCGTCGCGCCAGGCGATATCCTTTTGCCGCAGCTGCTTATGGTTAGGGAGCCGATTACATATACGATCGAGAAGGGGTGGATTACCGATATTCGCGGCGGTCTCGAGGCGGATATAGTCAGCATGTACATGGATTCATTCAATGATCCACAGGGAAGGGGAATGAGTCATGTTGGTTGGGGCATGAATCCTTATGCAAGGTGGCATAACTTTGTGCCCGGCCAGTTCCCTGGCGGCATGGGGATGGAGGCGAGAAGTTTCTACGGCAATGTCATGTTCTCTACTGGCCCAAATAATGAACTTGGCGGGTCAAATGACACAGCCTGTCATCTCGATATTCCAATGCGAAATTGCTCGCTGTTCCTTGATGACGCGCCTGTTGTCATCGCTGGCGATATCGTAGTTAAGGAAATCCAACTCGACGCAAGATGAACGCTACAGAGCGGCCCTTGTATTAAGGAGAGAAAATGTCTCAGGCTAATATATATGATACTGCAGGATTCGGGCGGCCCGTACCTAGAGGGTCACGACCAGCAATAATTGTAGTAGATTTCTCGTATGGGTTCACTGACGAGCAATATCCCACGGCGTCTAACGCCGCCGGCCAAATTGCGCGCACGAAAGAAATATGTGATTACGCCCGACAGCTGGGCTTTCCAGTTATTTTCACTACCATCGCTTACCATCCGGCAGAAGTGGCGGTACTTCCTTGGCTGAAAAAAGCGTCGGGCATGGCCAATTTGGTTTTGGGAACGCGCTTGGTGGAAATTGATGAAGCTACAGGGATTCAGCCATCGGATATGGTCGTTGTTAAAAAGGGCGCCTCGTCTTTCTTTGGAACCACCTTATCCACTCTCCTAGCCGGATCCGGCACGGATACTGTTGTGATAACCGGGGCCACAACTTCAGGCTGCGTACGCGCGACTGCCGTGGATGCCGTTCAATCTGGCTTTAATGTTCTTGTGCCAGCTGATTGCTGTGCTGACCGCGCCTCACCTCCGCACGATGCAGCTTTATATGACATACACCAGAAGTATGGCGATGTGACTGATTCCGGCGATATCTTGAGATGGCTGAGCTCGTTGCAAGCGTCAACTTCTCTTTTAGGCTGAAAACGCTGCCCAGTGATGATATCAAATCATCCTCCACGTTGTTCTGTTATTTGTCTAAAAGCAAATAGATGCCAACGAAACACGGTGATTATGGTTTGATGTTAGAGGCTAGGAGGTGCGATTAAAAATTGACTTATTGATTAGCTGAGTTGAGCGTAGCACCGTGCGCCATTTAAGAATTGTCACTACGCAGCGAAAGTGATCGAGCGGTTGGCGTCTGTGACAGGCTGCTGGTCAGTTCGGGGGCCTAATAATCCCGCCTGGTCTCTATTAGGATTCCCCGAATTCGCCACCAAAATCTATAACCTCTAATCTGTAGAATCTTGGGAGCAACAAATGAATAAGAATACCTCCCTGTATAGTCAGCTCGCCGGAGCCGCACTCCTGATAATTCCGGTAGGCTTTAGCTATGCAAATAGTCAGTCCGAATCTGCTGGGTTCGTTGAAGATAGTCGCCTCACCTTGCTCTCTCGCAACTATTATTGGCACCAGACGGGAGACTTAGGGGCGCAACGCGATTGGACGCAAGGTGAAATGTTAGATTTCACGTCTGGTTTCACCAAGGGTGCTGTTGGCTTGGGCATCGATGCTTTTGCTTATGGTGCAGTGAAGCTTGATGGAAGCGGCAGTCGTACGGGCTCAATGACTCTGCCTTATCGAGGTAACGGCCAGCCTGCTGACAATTACGGTAAAGCAGGCGGAAGTGTAAAGGTTCGCCTTTCAAATACTACACTAAGGTATGGAGACCTGCAGCCGCAGGTCCCGGTCTTTGCTACTGGAAGCTATTATCAGCTTAACCAAACCGCAGTGGGCTGGATGATAGAAAGCGCTGACGTCGAAGGTTCGATTATTTCTGCGGGCCACTTTACGTCTGGAACTGGTTACCTTTCCACAAATCGAAATGGTGAGCTTGGATTGGCTTTCGCTGGAGTTAGTACCACCCAAGTTGACTATGTTGGAGGTACGTACGGTCTTAAAGATAATCTATCACTGTCTCTGTATGGTTCTCGGTATGAGGACGTGATGGCGCAGTACTATGCAGGCGTTAACTATGTACATGTGTTTTCT
Organism: Pseudomonas sp. JY-Q; assembly: GCF_001655295.1. Classification (NCBI taxonomy): domain Bacteria; kingdom Pseudomonadati; phylum Pseudomonadota; class Gammaproteobacteria; order Pseudomonadales; family Pseudomonadaceae; genus Pseudomonas; species Pseudomonas sp. JY-Q. The sequence goes on from NZ_CP011525.1 coordinate 883,931, forward strand.
GATACTCAGGCGTTGACTTTCGATTTTAATATATATCGTAGCCTCGACTCAGGTCGGGAGAAAGCAGGCGAAATCAACGTGACAGCTGCATCGCTCTCCTCCGCATTTACGACAGGGGCGCACACGTTTGTCGTCGCGTTACAGCGTAATGATGGTGACCAACCTCATGACTATGCTGCGATAGGCAGCAGACAATCTGGTGTTGGAGCAGGAGTATATAGCGACGGGCTATACTTGGCGAACGCTGCTGAACTGTCGGACTTCAATGCTCCGAATGAGCGCTCAGTTCAGGTTCGCTACGAGCTAAACATGCAAAGCTTTGGAGTTTCAGGTTTGACGTTAATGGCTAGGCATATACGTGGCCATGGCATCGATGGTAGCAGTGTCAGCTCCGATTCGGCCTACTTCGGTCTTTATGGGGAGTCTGAGAAGGAGCGTGAGACTAATTTAAGCGCTCAGTATGTTGCCGAAAGCGGGCCGGTCAAAGATCTTACCGCTAGGCTGGTCCAATCTTGGCATTCGGGTGACGGTAGCACTGGCGGTGATCTTACCCAAACCCGCCTTATTATCTCCTACCCGCTTGAGCTTTTCTGAGCACATGAATGCGGGCGTTTCCCTTAGAAAACGTTCCGTTTTTCGGATGTAAAGATGTTTTGTTATTCAGCGGTTGATAAGTTAAATACCAGCTGCTGTGGAGCGCTTATTTAAACGTTGCCTTCGGGTCATTTTATTTGGCTTGCAGGCGACGAGGCTCTTTAACGATTAAGTGGCTTCTTGAGAATAAGGAAGCCGGTAGCAAAGCGCGAGCTATCCCAACCAAACCGGTATAATTATCAACGCTTGGGCATATGTAGGCTTGGATGAGTTAGCTTGATCCTGCGCCTAAGTGGCTATTTGAAGAAAGTGTCTCAGATAAGAAATAATAAGGACGTAGCTTGCATATGACCCAGAAAATCCCTCGGACACGCGCCATACTTAGTCGACTAAAGTTTAGCCGTAAAATATTGGTGGCCGCGTCATCGGTGGTCATCGCCGCTTTCACTTTGTTTACTCTCTACAACGATTTTTCGCAACGCATGGTTATTCAGGCGAAGCTCGAGAGCTACCTAGATGAGATGGGGGGCGTAGCCGCTAGCAACATTGCCAACTGGCTTGCTGGGCGTCTGGTTTTGCTAGAAAGCACAGCCCAGACCGTTGCCCGCGAAAGTTCGAGTATAGAAGTTCAAGCGCTCGTTAAACAGCCAGCGCTCAACTCGGCTTTCGCTTTCACGTACCTTGGTAGGAGTGATGGAGAGCTGATTATTTTTCCTTCCTTCAGCATGGAGGCTGGCTCTGATTATCGATTAGAGCCTTGGTACAAGCATGCGCTCGAGTCTGGAACGACTACTCTGACCGGACCATATCGTGATGGCTCGACTGGAGAGCTGGTCATTGCTGCGTCAACGCCTGCGCAAAGCGGAGCCGAGAGCCTCGGCGTGGTGGGCGGCGACATTAATCTTAAGGTGCTGGTGGATATCATCAACACACTGAACTTCGACGGAATGGGCTATGCATTCCTAGTTAGCAGCGAAGGCAAGGTACTTGTGCACCCGGATCAGACCAAAGTTATGAAAACCTTGGCCGAGCTGTATCCTAACAATACGCCTTCGGTGACAAGTGGATTTATCGAGGCGGAGCTCGATGGACAGCAGCGCATCCTCAGCTTCAGCCCCGTCCAGGGCTTGCCTTCTGTGACTTGGTACGTAGGCATATCTGTGAGTAAGGAAAAAGCTTACGCGGCGCTTTCAGATTTCCGTATATCCGCATTCCTAGCTGCCCTGATTGCAGTGGTGCTCGTCATAACGTTGCTAGGCATGCTGATAAAAATGTTGATGCGTCCCCTCACGGACATGAGCCAGGCGATGGCTAGCATTGCCGAAGGGGAGGGCGACCTCACTCGCCGCCTCGCCGTACATTCACAGGACGAGTTCGGAAAGCTGGCGTTGGACTTTAACCGTTTCGTCGGACGTATACACGAATCGATTCACGAAGTCTCCTCCACAACGTTGCAGGTAAACGAAGTGGCACAGCGAGTACTAGATGCCTCTAACTCATCGATGGCCAACTCTGACGAGCAGGCGAGCCGGGTAAACAGCGTCGCGGCAGCAGTCAACCAGCTCGGCGCAACTGCCCAGGAAATCGCCCGTAACGCAGCTGACGCTTCGCAGCGGGCCGGTGCTGCCAGCCATCAAGCCAAGGAGAGCCGCAAAGTTGTGCAGCAAAATATCGACGCGATGAAGCTGCTCTCTACCAATATCAGCGCATCTTGCGCCCAGCTTGAGGCCCTCAATAGTCAAACTGCCGAGATAGGTCATATTCTTGATGTAATCCAGGGAATCTCAGCTCAGACTAATTTGCTCGCGCTCAATGCTGCCATCGAAGCGGCCCGTGCCGGTGAAGCTGGGCGTGGCTTTGCAGTCGTGGCCGATGAGGTGCGCAGCTTGGCGCATCGTACCCAGGCCTCCGCTCACGAAATCCATGTAATGATCGAGAAACTTCAGGTCGGGGCACGGGATTCGGTATACCTAATGACTGAGAGCCGGCGTCAGAGCGACGAAAGCGCGTACATCGCCGATCAGGCCGGCGAGCGACTAGCCAGCGTGACCCAGAGCATTGCCGAGATCGACGCGATGAACCAGTCGGTGGCGGCGGCCACCGAGGAGCAGACCTCAGTAATCGAATCGCTAAATCAAGACATTACGGAGATAAACACGCTCAACCAAGTAGGCGTCCAAAATCTGCAGTCGACCCTGGGCGCCTGCGCTGATTTAAGGCAGCAATCCACTCGGCTCAAAGAGCTCGTGGGTGGCTTCCGGATTTAGCCTTGCCGCAATACGATGAACTAGGCCCGATATGGCTCGCCTCTGGCTCGATGTAACCTTGGCCAGGTTATTGAAGCGTGCGCGACAACGCACCGATGCTGCCGCTTGAACGCTGGGGTGCCAACGCAAGTAAGGCCGCCTGCTTAAAACTGCGGCTAAAGCCGCTCCAGGCGCGTATTCGCGATTCCGCCGCAGCGAAAGAGACATGGCTCACTCATGCGGTCGATAAACATAATCCTTACCAATCAAGACGCCGCAACCCCGCTGTCAGAAGAGACAGGTCCTTGCAGGGGCGACGTGCGAGCGGACCGTTCCCATCTAATCTCATCATCCTTGGTCGAACGGCCATGCTGGATCGTCTCTAGGTGCCCAAGCAGTTGCGGCCTCGGTTGTGCGGGGGATGTTGATGCCTTGTTAACGCTAAATAACATGGCGGCGGCAAAAACTGAGTGCAACACCTGACCTTTCCGGTACGGTGCTGCCCCTATGTCTTATACCGAACTCAGCGTTGAAGAGCGCGCCACCATTCAAATCGGTCGTACCCAAGGCTTCAGCCTGCGCAGGATTGCCTGCTTGATCAACCGATCCCCTTCGACCATCAGCCGTGAGCTGCGCCGTAACCGAGGTGCTTGCGGTGGCTACTCGGCCCGTCTGGCTCAGCAGCAAATGCAGGCCCGCCGCCAGGTTTGTCGACCGATGCGAAAACTGTTGCCGGGTAGCGAGCGCTTCGAACTGGTGACCCATATGCTGCGTGAGCGTTTGTCTCCCGAGCAGATTGCCGGCAAGCTGCGCAGCATGAACATACCCAACCTGCGAGATGCCTACGTCTGTCGCGAGACGATCTACAACGCGATCTATGCCCTGCCAGTGGGTGAGCTGCGTAAGGAGCTGATCATCTGTCTGCGCCAAGGCAAGACGACGCGCCGGCCGCGCTCTGGTGGCGTGGATCGGCGCGGCCAGATCCCCGAGATGGTCAGTATTCATGTGCGCCCGCCGGAGATTGAAGACAGGCTGATGCCGGGGCATTGGGAAGGCGACCTCATCAAGGGTAAGGCCAACGCCTCGTCCGTCGGTACGCTGGTGGAACGCACCAGTGGCTACCTGATGTTGGTGAAGATGAACGACGCAACGGCGACTTCGGCGCTGGAAGGCTTCAGCGCCGCGCTCAATAGCATGCCGCTGGAGATGCGCAAGAGCATGACTTACGACCAGGGCCGGGAGATGGCGCGACACGCCGAGATCACCCAAAGAACCGGCGTGGCGATCTACTTCTGCGACCCGCACAGCCCCTGGCAGCGCGGCAGCAACGAAAACATCAACGGCCTGATTCGCCAGTACTTGCCCAAGGGCACAGACCTGTCGGTACATAGCCAGGAGGAGCTGGACGCCATTGCGCTGCAACTGAACATGCGACCGCGCAAGCGCTTCGACTTCAAATGCCCCATCGAGGTGATGGGAGAGGTCATGCAAAATGCCATGGCAATGCGGCATGATGCTCCGGTTTCAATTCAATAACCGTGTTGCACTCAGCTCCTGCAACCGCCCTCCCTATTTTTATTCAGTGGTAGTACGGCACACGTAGTGCGCCGGAGACATCCGTCACTTGCCTGCCAGGTCATAGCGCCCAAAATTATCTGGACAACTTCAGCGGAAAATACCACCACCACTTAAACGACCGCAGATGATTTCTGCGAACCGACGTAGCGGTAAAGCGTTGTTCGAGAAACGCCATACCGTCGGGCAACATCGGTTACCTGTATCTCAGGATCTCTGAGAAGAGCTCGTATCGCACGTACCTGACGATCATCCAGCGCAGGCTTGCGTCCACCGTTTCTCCCACGGGCACGAGCCGCAGCCAGCCCTGCACGAGTTCGCTCTCGAATGAGGTTGCGCTCGAACTCCGCCAGGGCAGCGAACACGTGAAAGATCAGCTTACCGGCAGCGCTGGTGGTTTCGATTCGTTCGGTCATGGATTCGAAGGCCACCCCTTCCCGCTCCAAGCTACTGACAATCCCAACCAAGTCAGGCAGAGAACGACCGAGGCGGTCCAGTCGCCAGACAACCAGAGTGTCACCACTACGCAGAGCTTTTAGGCAATGCCCAAGCTCCGGCCTGTCCGCCGACTTGCCGCTCATGGTCTCCTCGTAGACTGTTGAGCACCCAGCCAGAGCAAGTGCATCTCGCTGCAGGTCGAGGTTCTGATCATCAGTCGACACTCGGGCATACCCAATCCGCTTTCCCATACGTTTTTCTCACACTGATTTCGGTACAGGAAAAGTGACAGGAAAGCGGTAAATCCCAAGTCCAAAAGATCATTTGGAATAGGTGTGCCATAAACGACCGTTTACGGGACGGATGCGCTCGTCAATTTCAGGTGCTGAAAGCGACCGAAAACGAACCACAGGATATTTTTTCTTCCTCAACATTCCCTACAGCAGCTCAGCACCTGAGCTGATTGGAGGAATGACCATGAAGCAGAGTTTCCACCTACATTTTGATCGGGACTTGAGCAAGGCCGGTTCGGCGATCCTCAGGGAGGCAGTCCGGCGCGGCCTCCTCAGCCAACACGAGGCAATGATCCACGACCAGCAGTGGGCCCAGTTTAGTATTTACGCCAAGGAGTCTCATGAGGTGGACATCCTGGAGCTCGTCAATAAAAAACTGGTGCGGCAATACGGCGAAGAACTCTGTATCCAGGTGTACCACGGGAATCTCTCGCAGCAAGGCGCGGCGAACTTGCTTGAGACCGTGTATTCAGTAATGGCCCTTGCAACCGATGGTGGCTGGAAAGTCGCGACAGCTGACGTTGGCGACCGTATTGGCTTTCCTAACCATGCACGGATTACCGTCCCGCGCAGCCTTGATCAAGCGACGTTCGAGGCAGCTGTAGAAGACGTTCAAACTCGCCTCTCTGAGCACCTGGCGGTGGTGATTATGTTAGTGCGGTATCTGGGCATTTCGCTGCGTGAAGCGTTTTTCTTCGATGCCCGAATAGCTCTGAATGACGCCAAAGCAGACGGATATCATTCGGTAAGTAACGGCAGCGAAGATCCATACGATCACCGCAAAATTAATATCTCAGGGGGCAAGCAGATCGCCGTTTTGGAAACGGCCTCGGCAGTTCAAGGTGTGCGGCACTGTCACCATCCAAGACAAGAAGCATGGCGGATATGGCGGCAAAACAGCCTACCTGCAGCTAAGGAGCTTTTGCTTGCTCATGGGTTAAATTTTGATGATTGCCGCTCAGCGTATGCCTGCGAGCTCTACGAACAATGGGCCGATCATAAAGCTCCGATTCTTGGGGGAAACGCTCCCCACGACGAGGATCTAGAGGCGCGGGATCACGTCGCCTACGAGCTCGGAAATTTACGTATCTGGGAAACTGATGCATACGTCGGTGCCCGAGCCACCCTACTGAAGGAAGCAGCCGGTACCAGCCGCTAAGGCACTACGCAGCAGATTTGGGATTAGATCAGACGCCCTTAAACTTGGCTTACCTCGAGTCAAAGGAGTCAGGGCGTGGATCGTTTTGAATTGTTGGTATATGCGGTACTTGCGGTCATCAGTGCGCTCACCATCACAGGTGCTGTTGGCTACATGGTCGCAGCGTATCTGGACAAGAAGCGTGGCGACGATTGAGTCTTCAGCGGTATGACCAGATACCTGTAACAAACTGTCCGCTGCCTTTTCATCGGCAGCGGGCGCCTACCCGAATCCACCTGCAAGGCATCACTACTGCGATACGCAATATTTGCCACCCAAGTCCATGAGATCAGCGATGACCTTGGCTGGGTAGTCAGTTGCCGCGTCAATGCGAAAATGACCGGAGCGCCGAAGCGCTTAGATCAACGGCATGCTCGCTTCTCGATGTGGCGAATTAGCTTGCCCGGTACGCCATAACCCGTGCGCCGACTCGCAGGCAACATCTGATCTTGGGTTTTCCTAAAACTACCGGAGAGTGTCTAGCGACCTCATCTATCCGGAGCACCACCATGGAATTTCGCCACCTCGGTAACGGGCAGTACTTCCCACCCATTGCACCAAACGGTCGGGTTTACGCCGTACCTCTTGGGCAGGAAACCCAGGTAGAAATTTTCTGCCTGACACCAGTAGGCATCATGGGCGCGGGCGTCCAATCGCACTGGTCAGAAATCGTTGGTTTTTACTACGACGACGAATCATGGGAGATCATCCCGCGCAATTACTCGGGACGAGGAATGCGCTTCCGCAGAGGCCTCTCCTGCATCATGGTGATCGCCGGCAGCGAGGCTCTCACGACCCACATCCAGGGCTACCCCATCCCCATCTGCGTAATGAACCGCATTGCATTCGAACAGCAGCGATGCAGTGAAGGGTAGCGCATCACCGCCGCCATCCGCTGCGCGACACAGGTACCAGCTAGACCGGCACCTACCAATGTTTATTTTATGAAAGTGAAGCCTCTCACTGCTAATACAGATCGCAGTTGGCCAGCAGCCTTGGACGTACGCATCACTGCTAATAGCAAATATAGCCTGTGAACCCCGCATGCACTGGCCTGCTGGCTGGCAGCGAGTAGATTTAGCGCACTACACTGCTTATAGCCCGTAACCTACTCAAGCGCTGCAACATGTCGCACAGGAATTCACTGCTGATACAAGAAAGCCCCGTCAGACCATGCTGCACGGGGCTTTCGGACGCTAAAATCGGTTCAGATCCGTTCGGCACTGCTTATAGGCACTCAGCCTCTACTCTCCCGAATAGAGACCGCCATGATCAAGCGCTTGGTATCTAGACAGTTTCTTTTCATAAGCGACCAACGTCCGACGCAGCTGACGATTCTCGCTGGCAATGCTACGAATCTCAGCAAGACGCTCCTCAACCTGCAAAACCAGGCGGCGGTAAGGGTATTTAACAAACTCGAACGAGGAAGCCGGGTATTTGTGTTTGCCATTGCCCTTGGCAATAGTAAGGGGCGCGAATTTGTTTTTTTGCCCATGCAGTGGCACCAGTTTGCACCAGTAGATCGAGTACGCATTCGGGCTCGTTTGCTTGATTGACACGGCAGCTACAACAGATCTGGCCCCAGTCTTTTTGTACAGCTTCATGGACGCATCCACATAGCTTGTTACCAGGCGTCTCGCGTCCACCAACAACTGCTCATATTGCTGATCCAGCAAGGCGACTATCGCTTGCGGTTCTTTGCTCATGGCCAAGGCTCCAACTGCTTCTAGAGCCCAAATGGTGGCATCTCATCCGGTATCAAAAATTCGCTTTCAGGCGATTTTACCGTCAGAAATTTACGGAAGCGGAGTTGGCAATGCACCGCTGCCGCTCTGCCGCGCGTTAGATGGGCGGCAGATGACGACATTGCAGACGTACAGCAACATTACGTGCAAAGGATGCACAACAGACGACGACGGATGCCCTGGCTCGAGATTGAACAGAATCAACGAATGCCAAAGTGACGATAAGCAGGCAATGGCCAAGAGCTGATCCTTCTGATCGACGGCTTCCGCCCCAAGCCGGATCTTTACCGCTCGCGCTTCGAACATTGCGGTGTTGGTTCGCAAACATTCCCAACCACAAGCAGAATGGCAGTTGCGCAAAACAAAAACGGTTATGACCCGCCTTTCCCGACTGGCGAATGCAAAGTCGTAGGCAGCGCACGGGTAGCACGGAGTTCTTCCGCGATAATGGTCGCCTGCTGCAGAGCGGCACTGTCAAGAAACGAAGCGTTCAGATCGAACGTGATGGCATCGTCGTCGGAGCTTTCCTTTATCGCATAGGGCCCGAAGAGGATGTCGTTGCTTCCCTCAACATGGGGCTGGAAACGTGACAGGGGATTACGACTGTCGTTCCCATTGTGTATCGCTATCGCGGAACCATTGTCGCTATACATGGTACGCAGAACGGAGGGATCGCGCTTGCCGCTAATCCATTGCCGGGGCGTGACAGGATCGCCGTCCATTACTAGGGGCACGCGCAAGAGGTAAATTACCTCGTCCGCGTCCTCGAGCCTACTGAACGCAGCATCATAGTCCGGCTGCCTGCCCAACACGCAGTCGATGTCCACCTGTATGTCGAAGAAGGCCACTTTGCCGGCATTCGCTCGCACGTCATAAAGGAGATCCAGAAGTTTTGGGCTACCTTGGTCAGCCGCGGTAGGGCAGAACGTGTACCAGCCGGAAATGACGGGCATCTCAACACCTATCACTGCTGGCGTAATAGCTGGCTCTGCCTGGCTCGGAATTGCTTTCTGGGAACTGTTTGCTGCCGGGGATGCCACAGAGCCTGACACTTCTGCTCCAGGAGGAGGTGCGCTGTCAACTGCAGGACCCTCATGCAACAAAGCCCATAATCTAGGCTTTGTACGAAAAGTATTGCCGCATGCAACGTAGGCTGCAGGCCAAGGTGACCATGGCTGCAAAGCTCTTGGCCAGCTTGTCATAGCGAGTGCCGATCCTGCGATTTTCTTTCAGCCAGCCAAACATCCGCTCAATGATGTTCCGTTGCCGGTATTTGGGCCGGTCAAACAGTCGGGGCAAGCCAGGTCGAGGTTTGCGCGGCATAGCGCGCAATGGGATTACCGGCTGCATTCGGTAACGGTCGCAGTACTGGCGCAGGTGCTCGGCATCGTATCCCTTGTCAGCCAGCAACCACCGGCTACGTTTACGCGGTCGTCCTGGCTTGCCAGCAATTCTTACAGCATCCAGCAGCGGCTGAGCGTGGGAGACATCACTGGCTTGTCCTGGTGAAAGCCTGAAATGCAATGGCACGCCATTGGCATCGCACACCATGTGAATCTTGGTGGTCAGACCGCCTCGACTGCGCCCGAAGGCATGGTCTAACGGTTCTTCAGGCCCCCCTTTTTCCCGGCGCCTGAAGAGGCTCGGGTTGCTCGTACTGCGGTGGAGTCGATCATCCAGGTGTCCAAGTCGATCAGTCCTTCCCGGTTCAGCCGAATATGCAGACGCTCCAGTACTCGCTCGAATGTGCCGTCGTCGCGCCAGTCACGAAAACGCTGATACACCGTTGACCAAGGCCCAAAGCGTTCAGGCAGGTCGCGCCAGGGAGCGCCCGAGCACAGGATCCACAGAATTCCGTGGAGAACCTGACGATCATCGTTGCGAGGACGGCCCATTTTCTGTTCTGGAGAAACCAAATCCTTGATCAGCTCCCATGACGCATCAGAAAGTTCGTAACGCCTTGCCATACGGGCCTCCAACCGGTCATGGCGGCAATTTTAGCCACAACGACTTTTCGTACAAAACCTAATTCGCCCAGTCTAGGGGGCTATAGATCGCCAGTCATCAGTAGCTCTCTCAGTATGCTGAGATTTTTCCTGATTTCAGCTTCTACCTTTCCAGAATAATCAAGTGCCTCAAGCGTATTCTTTGTTTGGTTCATTGCCTCTGCTATTATATCAATGGCAGTTTTTCTTGATGCTGCCATATTTTCTAGAGTCTGTTCCCCTGCATTTAGCATTGTTACGATATCTTGTTTGCTTAACTTATCATAATTCACGTTACGGAGTTGCTCTAGTATTAACTCTTGATCCGACATATATGATCCTCTTTATTATTATCGATTTGTTGTTTATGATAATATTAATTATTTCATTGTTCCAGAAAAAAACAGCTTGGATAGTGTATCATAAAAAATATATTTCGAGCGAATGGGGAAAGTCGGTCGAGCCATGCGCATAACCAATCCATGGCATTGGACGCACAGTATATCGTTACCGGTGGATAAATGAATTAACCGCTCAATCCACTAGGTTGCGACGACGCAATCAGTTCATGGACGGTGCGGTTTATCTATTACCCCTCTAGATAAATGAGCAGGGACAAACTTCGCCACCCAAGATGGCACTTTTTCTACCGGCATGGGTTTCGCAATACCATAGCCTTGCGCTACATCACAACCTAGGTTCATCAGCAACACTCCGTGCTCAACCGTTTCCACCCCTTCAGCAATAACCTCGCGGTTAAACGATTTCGCTAGGCCGATGATCGCCTTAGTCAGCCCCAAGCTGTCTTTATCGATGAGTATGTCGCGTATAAAAGATTTGTCTATCTTGATTGACTGCGTGGGCAGTTGTTTAAGGTAGCTCAGCGATGAATACCCGGTTCCAAAGTCGTCCAACGAAAATGTCACACCCAGATCCTGGCAAGCAATGAGGCACTGAGTGACATGTGATAAGTGTTCTATCACCACTGATTCGGTAATCTCAATATCCAACATCTGCGGCAAAACATTAGGGTGGCTGTCCAGCAAAAACTTTAGGGACTTTACAAAGTTTTCTTTTTTCAAATGTAATGCTGCAATGTTTACACTCACAGACCACGAATGACCCAAGTCCGCCCATTGTTCTATTTGACTGAGCGCCTGATCTATGACCCACTCGCCGATCTCCACGATCAGATCGCTCTGCTCAATCAACGGTATAAAATACTGCGGTAATATAAGTCCATCTCGCGGATGCTGCCAACGCAATAGTGCTTCAAAACCAATCACTGCCCCACTGCTCAAACTTATTTTTGGTTGATAATGCAAGCATAACTCACCATCATGTAACGCTTGGCGAACCCGTATTACGGTATCAAAAGCTGATTTATCCATCTTATCTTTTGATACATCAAACAAATAGAAACAGTTACGGCCACTTTGTTTGGCCTTATACATAGCCTGATCGGCATGACGTAGCAGTGTATCGGCATTCTCATTATCGTTTGGATAGAGCGTCACACCGATACTGGCGGAAATATTAATGCCTATGCCATCGATGATGTAGACGGCGGAAAGGGCAGCTAAAAGCCTCTGCAGGGCGCTTTCCAACACCTTGGGATCCCGCACACCCAAAATCAGCACGAACTCATCGCCTCCCAAACGGGCTACGGTATCTTCGATACGCATACTATGTTTCAGGCGATCAGCCACCGCCACTAACAGACGATCACCTATCTCGTGGCCATAGCGGTCGTTAATCTGCTTAAACCCATCGAGATCAAGCACGCCCACGGCAACCGTGCTGGACTGGCTCTTTGCTTTGACAATAGCCTGATCAAGCGCTTTGGACAGCAAAAAACGATTTGGAAGACCCGTCAGCTCGTCGTGCTCAGCCTGCCATTGCAAGGTTTCCAGAAACTTCCGCTTTTCGGTCACATCGAAACGAATGGAAACGTATTTCTGCACCCGCTGGCTGGCATCATCGTACATGGGTACAATGGTGCTCTCTACCCAATACAGGCTGCCATCCTTTTTACGGTTGCAAATTTCACCTTTCCATACCTGCCCACGTGAAACTTTTTTCCACATATCAATAAAGAACTCAGGGGGATGCTGCCCTGAGTTTAGTATGCGGTGGTTTTGCCCAATCAACTCCTGTGCGCTATAGCCAGAAATATCACAGAACTGTTCATTGACATAGGTGATTATTCCGGATTTATCGGTTTCCGAGAAAATAGCTGCCGCATCCACCGCTGCACGGTATCCTGCACTCATATATAAACCTAATTCACCAAAATAGTCATAAGGTCACTACCTGTTGAACCGTTCAACCAACGAGTTTAAACCACGGGATGTACTTTCAAGTTCGCGGCCACGAATCACGGCGGAGTTAGCATTCTTCGCTGTTCTCTCAACCGTTCCCGCTACGTTATTAATCTGCCGAGCAATATCTTCAGCGACACTAGCCTGCTCTTCTGAAGCGGCTGCCATTTGCTGGCTCATACCACTGATCCGTTCAACAGCATCGCGAATGCCTTGGAGAGCACACTGCGCCTCTATAACTTGCTGTACACCGTGGTCGGCCTCGCGAATACCGAGTTTGGCAATGCTCACAGCCTCATCTGCGCCTTTTTTAAGGGTTTCAATGACGTTTTGAATTTGTTGAGTCGATACGCGGGTTTTAGCGGCCAAGGCCCGGACTTCATCAGCTACTACCGCAAAACCACGACCCTGCTCACCAGCCCTAGCCGCTTCAATTGCAGCGTTGAGAGCGAGTAGGTTGGTTTGATCAGCAATGGCTTGAATCACCCCCGCAGCAGCCATAATTTGCTGGGTTTCATTGGCAAGGTAATCCACAGCAGTGCTGATATTCGTGACGGTACTGGCCAGCAACTGAATGGCCTCACGGGAAGTACCGGCGACTTTATCACCTTGTTCAGCCAGTTCATTTGCTGCTTGCGCTTCCATGGCGGTTTTTTGAACATGCCCTGCCACTTCGTTGATTGAGGCCGCCATCTCCGTCATGGCGGCTGCCGTCATGTCCGTTTCCGCTCGCTGCTCCAGCAAGGCATTTTCAGTTTGGTTCGAGAGTAAGGAGGAATGCGCAGCGGCTTCAGCCACTTGGCTGGCCAGATCGCTTAGCCGAGTCAGTGCGGTTTTAAGGCGTGCATCCTCACTAATCAATATCATTTCCAACTGCGCTGAAGGGCCATACGTATCGCTGTAAGTGATGGCGCTAATCGGATCTGAAAAAGCGTCAGGGGCGCATTTCATGATATGACTCAACTGATGTTCCAGCCGCGTATAGGACCACCATCCTGTAACGAGAAAGAGCACGGCAGTTACCGCTTGTGCTGCCAGGCTTGGCAGCACGCTAGCCGCACCTATTGCCAACGCAGCCGCAGTTGCAGGTAAGACCATCCTCCTCATGAATGCCGCATAATGACGATTTTGGGGAATGGAATTTTTACCTGCACGCAACCGGTCATACAGCTTTTGTGCGCGATCAATTTGCTCCCGAGTCGGCTTGACTCTAACGGACTCGTAGCCTGTTAAGCGGCCATCTTCGAGAATAGGTGTCACATACGCACTGACCCAATAGAAGTCACCATTCTTGCAGCGATTCTTGATGATACCCATCCAGCTTTTGCCAGCCTTCAGATAGCCCCACATCAGCCCGAAAACAGCTGGAGGCATGTCGGGATGACGAACCAAATTGTGCGGACTGCCCAACAACTCTTCACGAGAATAGCCACTTATTCTCATAAACTCGTCATTCACATAGGAAATATTCCCATTCGCATCCGTAGCAGAGATCAATCGCTGCTGGACTGGAAATATTTGTTCAACGGTTGTGACAGGCAGGTTCGAGCGCAAGATGAGTCTCCATGAGCAATAATGGCATTATGCCATAAGGCGTGACTAACGGGTCATGCGAAATAAAGGGAAATCACAGAGCACTGAGATGTTTGTACGCTAAGCCATGGTTCTCAGCTGCAACCATTATCTGACACTGGTGACTTCGGTTGAAGTCCCCCTGCCAGTGCGAATTAGGTTTTGTACGAAAAGTCGTTGTGGCTAAAATTGCCGCCATGACCGGTTGGAGGCCCGTATGGCAAGGCGTTACGAACTTTCTGATGCGTCATGGGAGCTGATCAAGGATTTGGTTTCTCCAGAACAGAAAATGGGCCGTCCTCGCAACGATGATCGTCAGGTTCTCCACGGAATTCTGTGGATCCTGTGCTCGGGCGCTCCCTGGCGCGACCTGCCTGAACGCTTTGGGCCTTGGTCAACGGTGTATCAGCGTTTTCGTGACTGGCGCGACGACGGCACATTCGAGCGAGTACTGGAGCGTCTGTATATTCGGCTGAACCGGGAAGGACTGATCGACTTGGACACCTGGATGATCGACTCCACCGCAGTACGAGCAACCCGAGCCTCTTCAGGCGCCGGGAAAAAGGGGGGCCTGAAGAACCGTTAGACCATGCCTTCGGGCGCAGTCGAGGCGGTCTGACCACCAAGATTCACATGGTGTGCGATGCCAATGGCGTGCCATTGCATTTCAGGCTTTCACCAGGACAAGCCAGTGATGTCTCCCACGCTCAGCCGCTGCTGGATGCTGTAAGAATTGCTGGCAAGCCAGGACGACCGCGTAAACGTAGCCGGTGGTTGCTGGCTGACAAGGGATACGATGCCGAGCACCTGCGCCAGTACTGCGACCGTTACCGAATGCAGCCGGTAATCCCATTGCGCGCTATGCCGCGCAAACCTCGACCTGGCTTGCCCCGACTGTTTGACCGGCCCAAATACCGGCAACGGAACATCATTGAGCGGATGTTTGGCTGGCTGAAAGAAAATCGCAGGATCGGCACTCGCTATGACAAGCTGGCCAAGAGCTTTGCAGCCATGGTCACCTTGGCCTGCAGCCTACGTTGCATGCGGCAATACTTTTCGTACAAAGCCTAGTAGCTCAAGACGTTGATCTTTTGATGTACGGGACCAGCCGTCAAAAGCTCGTCGAGCAGATCGCACTGCCTGATCGACATGCTCCTCGGTGCCCAAGGAGATTAACCCAACAATTTTTTCAGTTGCGGGATTGATGACTTCCGCTTCACGTGCGCCTTTCGGCCTCACCCATTGTCCGTCTATATAGAACTCTCGGTAATCACGCATTGCTATTTTTCCCCTTGAGATAGCTAGCAACCTGATACCCGACCTCGCGACCGCTCTCTATCGCGCCGTCTATAAAACCACGCCAGCCATTAGCCATGTCGGAACCGGCGAAGAAGAGCCGGCCTTCGCGCTTCTGCAGCTCGGTTAAATAGCGGGTTGTCTGACCCGGACGATAAGTGCACCAAGTGCCCTTAGAAAAGGGATCGAGATTCCAGTCGTAGCCATAGCTGGACGTTACCTCCACGCCTGGAAGAAGGGGATGCAGGGCCTTTTCGACCGCTTTGCTATCGTTAATGTCTACCAGTTTAGGATCGGCGGAAAATGCGATAAGCAATGTACCGTTCTCACCGACGTGGTCCGTAAACACCGAAGTGAACGGCGTTACATCGTTTCTAGCGGGCGCATAGGTCATTACGTTACCTACATCTTGCTTTATACGAATGTAACCCTTAACACCCTTACCCGCATGGCCTTGGGAGGCAATTTCTGACTTTGCATCAGAGAGACGCGGACTGTACTCAACGTCACCCATCGTGTTTAAAGGCACTGCCATGACAACTGCCGATGCCGCAATTGTGCCCTCTTCAGTGGTGATAAGTACCCTATGACTGTCTTGCTTAACTTTTAGCACAGGCGTTGAAAGCTGAATTTCCATATCACTTTCAGCAACCATGGCCTCCAGAAGACTCACGGTACCTGATTTAATTTTATATCTGGCAATTGAGTCGAACATAGTGGGCATGTTGAAGTTGCTGAGTGCAAACCAGCGCATAATCTCGCTATAAGCGATCGTCTCTGGGTAGTTATGTCCATTACCGCTAAGCCATGAATCCATCATGTCTTTTTGCTCGCGGGTTAGGGACAGTTTATTTAAGTACTCAGAAGCTGACAACCCATCCATCTCCTGGAGCGCTTTTTTTGCAAAGAAAGGATCGAAGGGACGTGGGTAGATGTTGTGCGCTTCTTTGTAATATTCAGTACAAGCGGCGCCAAATATTTCGAACGCCTCTGCCGCCGGCGCTCGCTTCACCTGATTATCAGTAACCCAAATAACAGTTTCAGGACTAGCGAGACCGACGGTTTCCTCGATTTCTAATCCATAATGCATGACCTCAGTCCACACATTAGGCTGGGTCCAGTGTACCCAAGTACCTCCAAGCTCCACCTTCTCACCATCGAGCTTAGACGTAAACGTGCGGCCACCTAGGCGACTCCGGCCCTCAAGCACTAATGTTTTCAAGCCGGATCGGCTCAACTCCCTTGCAGCCGTTACCCCCGCAAACCCACCTCCGATCACGACGGCATCGTAATCTACGTTGCTTTGCAGCGGACCAACTCTTTCTTTATCCGCCCCCTGTGCCGTAGCGGACAGTGATAGGATCTGAGAGCCAACGCCTGCAGCAGCAGCACCAATAACGGCACCGCCAAGAAATTTGCGTCGCGATACACCGTCCTTGCTTATATCACCCTTATCGTTAGCCATGTTATCTTTACCCCTTTCTTATTTTACAAGCCGTCGCTTGGACGACCGGCTAGTTGGACGTCTGATTCAGCATGCATATTACGTCGCGCCGATCTTGTTCATTCTTCAGGCCGGAAAACGCCATTCGGGTAAGCGGATAGACCCCCATTGGACTGTTAAGAAACGCATCAAGATGTTCTACGGTCCAGGTGTCGCCCGACTTACGCAGTGCGGAAGAAAACTTATAACCCGGCACTTTGCCAACCTCCCGGCCAACCACACCGTGAAGATTCGGCGCCGCAGGTCCGTGTTTCCCTGTATTGTCATTGCTGTGACAAACCGCGCATGTCTGAAAGATCTTTTTACCATTATCTGGATTGCAATTTTCACTGGCTGTAGCGACAGAAGAAGTAGCCCCAAAAAACAGCGCCCCCAGGCACAACAACACGGCTTGAAACTTTTGTTTTATCATGATCACTTAATCCAGTTATAACGTTGGCTAACCTAATATTTCTTTCGCTTCGCGTCCGGCGCGGAGACCACTCTCCACCGCGCCATCGATGTTGGCGTGCCAGCCGTTACTTGTTTCCGCGCCCGCGAATAAAATGCGCCCTTCAGGTTGCTGCAAGTCTGTCAATCGACTCAGTTGGCCGACACCATAGGCGGCCCATGCGCCCAATGAAAACGGATCCGCAGTCCAATCGTAGGCAGCTATTCCTAGAACTTCCACGCCGGGAAACAGTTTCCGGATTTCCCTAGTAACAGCATCACGATCATTCACGTCGATTGTTTCTGCGCGCGCGATGGTAATCGACAGTATTGTCCCCAACTCATCGCCGTAGTCGTGAGTCTGGACCCAGTTAAGCGGCTGTTGTTCATCAGCGAAAGCAAAAACTCGGCCGAGATTTTCTTTAACATGAACATAAAGCTTAGCGCCTTTACTGAGCTGCCCTTCTTGAATAAAGCGCTGTTTACCCTGCGATAGGGCCGGAGTGAATTGAATGTGGCGATAGGTATTGAGCGGAACCGTCATGATAACTGTTGCGGCGGTAATCGTTTCACCATCGTCAGTTTCGATGCGAACCCCGCCGGCTATTTGCTCCGCTGAGATAACCGGCACGTTTAATCGGACCTCGGCACCGCTATCGTCCAACATGGCCTCGATTAAACCAATAGTGCCTCCCTCTATCCGATAGTGAGTCTGCGTGTCCATAAAAGCGCTGTAGTTCCACCCGCCACAGGCAAATAACTTGAGAACTCCAGGGAGACCATATTTATCTGTGGTCTCACCAGCATAAAGCGCCATGAAGCTATTAAGCTCTGCTCGCTGGGCGCGACTCAGCTCCAGCTCATTTATACGATCCAAGACGGACAGCTTATCTAGCTTACGGGCTCGCTCGGTAAACATGGGCTCATGTGGCCGCGGAAATGCTTCCCAGGCGTCATGGCACATCTTTTCGAAAGCGACTTTGATGTTCGTTCCAAATACTTCAGGCGAAAGCTCTTCAACGTTTCCGTCGTTATACATAACTAGAGTCTTGTCTAGGGAAGGTCTGAAAAAGACTTCCCGAATCTGGTGAAATACGCCGATCCCGCCAGCCGAGTTTTTCCATGAAGCAGATGACCTTCGCCGACGCCGAGTACGCCGGCAAGCGCAAGCAGACCCGTAAGGAATTGTTCCTGATCGAGATGGATCAGGTGGTGCCGTGGAAGGGATTGATTGCCCTGATCGAGCCACACTACCCAAAGGGTGAAGGTGGTCGTCCAGCCTATCCGCTGATGGCCATGTTACGTATCCATCTGATGCAGAACTGGTTCGGCTACAGCGACCCGGCCATGGAAGAAGCGCTCTACGAGACGACCATCCTGCGTCAGTTCGCCGGGCTGAGCCTGGAGCGCATTCCCGACGAAACCACCATCCTCAACTTCCGTCGTTTGCTGGAGAAACATGAGCTGGCAGCCGGCATCCTCGGCGTAATCAATGGCTACCTGGGGGATCGCGGCCTGTCGCTGCGCCAGGGCACTATCGTCGATGCCACACTGATCCACGCACCCAGCTCGACCAAGAACCAGGACGGCAAGCGCGACCCGGAAATGCACCAGAGCAAGAAAGGGAACCAGTATTACTTTGGCAGTGCGACCTGAAAGTCGCATGGGTTTCTGTTCCGCAGGTTAACGCCCGACGGAACCGATTGTTCCACCACTCGTTCCCTACCCAGACAGGCGCGGCCGGTAACAGCTGGGTCTGAAGCCCTGGGGACAATGTAACCGCCGATTTTCGGTAGGTCGAACCGTGAGGCCAGACTGAATCTGCCAGCATCAAGGCGGAGAGGTGCTAGGGATGAACGGGTACGGCTAACACACGTGAACCTCATATAAACGTCGTCAAAATAGCCAAGCCAAAGATGCTGACAGGCTTGAACCAAAAGGTAAGCGGACAGGCAGGGGGTCTTACCGATACCCCCTCGTGGATGTGGTGCCGCCGGCGAAATCGAGGAGCCCGACCCGTTCGGAAATCCATGTGGAACAGGGTAAGCCCGTAGCGCTGCCGGTTTCGGCAGGTGAGCTGTAAAGCAAGCTGTTGGTGCTGCGGGTAAAGGAATGTGGAAAAAGCGAAGGTCGCCCTGTAATGGGGCGAATACAGGTTGAAAGATCATCTGGCGCGAAAGCGAGCAGACTTCCACAAGGTCTTCCATGGCGAAACAACCTGATCAATCGTTGTACGGAGGAAAGCAGATGGTAGTGCTCACATCCCATGCACAAGCACCGGCGGGCACTGGTGCATCTTCGAACTTCGAGTCGGTCTGGCCCCTATCCTGGTGCCAAATCGAATCGCAAGTGAAACGACTCCAGGTACGTATCGCCAAGGCAACACGAGAAGGCAGATGGGGCAAGGTGCAAGCCTTGCAGCGGCTGCTGACTCGCTCGTACCGCGGCAAGATGTTGGCCGTTAAGCGAGTGACGGAGAATAGAGGCAAGAGAACACCGGGAGTTGATGGCAAGATCTGGTCAACCCCTGTGGCCAAATCGAAGGGAGTGAAAGCGTTACAGCATCGGGGCTATTGCCCTCAACCGCTGAGACGTATCTACATACCCAAAAGCAATGGCAAGAAGCGCCCGCTGGGAATTCCAACGATGCGGGATCGCGCAATGCAGGCACTGTGGAAACTGGCACTTGAGCCGGTTGCAGAAACGCGTGCGGATCCAAATTCGTATGGATTTCGGCCGCAGCGATCCACGGCCGATGCAATCGCACATTGCTTCAATGCACTGGCGAAACGCAGTTCGGCGCAATGGGTACTTGAGGGCGACATTCGAGGCTGTTTTGACAATATCAGCCACGATTGGCTGCTCGCCAACGTACCCATGGATAAAGCGGTTCTGCGTAAGTGGCTTCGAGCCGGGTATGTCGATCAGGGAGCCTTGTTCGCAACGGAGGCAGGAACCCCGCAAGGGGGAATCATCTCCCCGATACTTGCGAATTGGACGTTGGATGGGCTGGAACATGTTGTCCACACAAGCGTGGCTTCGACGAACCGAAAGCGACAGCCATTCAAGATACACGTCGTAAGATATGCCGATGACTTCATCATCACGGGAACTTCGAAGGCTATCCTGCAAAGTCAGGTTCGACCTGCAATTGAGGCATTCCTGAAAGAGCGAGGCTTGGAACTCTCTGATGAAAAGACTCACATCACGCATATCTCGCAAGGCTTCGATTTTCTGGGCCAGAACGTACGTAAGTACGCTGGCAAGCTACTCATCACTCCGGCTCGCAAGAGTGTGAAAGCGCTTCTGGATAAGGTCCGGGAAATCACAAACGGAAACAAGGCGGCGATGCAAGCAAACCTGATTCAGGTCCTGAACCCGGTAATCCGGGGGTGGGCCATGTATCATCGTCATGTTGTCGCTGCCAAGCGTTTCGCGTGGATCGACCATCAGATTTGGCGAGTGTTATGGCGCTGGGCTGTCCGCCGGCATGCCATGAAAAGTGCCCATTGGGTAAAACAACGATACTTTCGTGTAGTGGGTCAACGGCACTGGATTTTCGCCAGCAAGGAAAAAGTACGTGGCATGAGTCAACCCGCTTGGCTTTTTGCCGCAGCCAGTGTTTCGATTGTTCGGCATATCAAAATATGCAGTGCAGCGAACCCGTTCGATCCGGCATGGACGTCTTACCTTGAGCGCCGAAGAGCGCATTGTCAGGTAGCCCGGTCTCACTCAGGCTGCTGGAAGGCTTGAGCCGTATGAGGGGTGACTCTCAAGTACGGTTCTTAGGGGAGGCAGGAGTGGTAACACTCCTGCTTTACCCGACTGAAGGCTCACATCGGCGCGGATGCCGAGTCAGGTCTGGTGCACAGCGTGGTGGGGACGGCAGCCAACGTTGCTGACGTTACCCAGGTCGACAAACTGCTGCATGGAAAGGAAAACATGGTCGGCGCCGACGCGGGTTACACCGGCGTAGAGAAACGCCCGGAACATGAAGGCCGGGAGGTGATCTGGCAGATTGCGGCCCGCCGCAGTATGTACAAGAAGCTGAGTAAGCGCAGTGCGCTGTACAAAGCCAAGCGCAAGATCGAGAAATCCAAGGCCCAGGTGCGCGCCAAAGTCGAGCACCCGTTCCGGGTGATCAAGCGCCAATTCGGCTACGTGACGACACACTTCCGTGGCCTGGCGAAGAACACCGCGCAGTTGGTGACACTGTTCGCGCTGTCGAACCTGTGGATGGCGCGCCGACATTTGCTGACGAATGCAGGAGAGGTGCGTCTGTAATGCGGGAAATGGCCGGCGCGAGGTGCTCGCGCCGGCTATAAATCCGGAAAGAGGGGATGATTTGATCGTTTTTTAGCCGAATCACCGTTTTGAAATCGGCAAGGGTTGGAGTCAGCCAGAAATACCTGACTACTTCAGACCATCCCTAACTCGTTCCTGGCGTTGAATACAATGAGCTTTGGTAAGACGGTATTGTTCTTTTAATGGATATTAAGCAGCTTAAATTTCTTGTGGCCCTCGACGAGGCCCGCCATTTCGGACAGGCGGCTTCGCTCTGTCATATCACTCAGCCTACGCTTTCCATGAGGCTGCGCAGCCTAGAACAGGAGCTGGGGTTGTCCCTAGTGGACCGAGGACAGCGCTTCGAGGGTTTTACTCCCGAGGGCAAACGTATCCTTGCGTGGGCCCGCACGCTTCTCGCAGCGCACGATGGATTACAGGCGGAGGCCTCCGCCTGCCGTGGGCAATTGGTAGGCACCTTGCGTCTAGGGGTCGTACCGTTGTGCGGGTTCGATCCGATGCGGTTAATCTCAATCTTTACTGCAAAATACCCGCATCTCCGTTTCCAGCTTTTCGCGTTGAGTAGCGAACAGATTCTTGAACGTCTCAGCAGCAACCAGCTAGAGCTGGGTCTGTCGTACCTCACCTCACTTGACCGGACCCATTTCACCAGTCTAGAGCTGGCTGAAACGCGTATGGGATTGCTCTATGACGACCGTTATTTCACTTTCGAAACGACTGAGCTCGGCTGGGAAGCGCTCGTCCGGTTACCGTTGGGGCTGCTATCGGGCGGCATGCATTTTCGCCAATCGATTGATCACGGCTTTCGTAGCCGCGGTCTTGCGGTCAGTCCACTACTGGAAACCGACGCTGTGCACATCCTCCTACAGTCTGTTCAGGCTGGCTTATTCTGCGCAGTGATACCGCTGAACAGCGGCTTGGAAGGTCATCATCAGCATCTTCGCCTGGTTACCATTGAAGATGCTCAGACTTTGGCCCCGCTAGGCCTTATTCTCCGGCGAACCGCACCTCGCTCGGCGCTTGGCGACGCTTGTTTCGCTGAAGCCCAGGCGCTGCTAGGCAGGAGTCAGATCCCATGACCCGTAACCCATGGTTTGGCTGCTGATCTTAATAGATATGCTCGATCAAGGGATCAAGCGTAACGATTAGACGCCGTTCAAGCAGCCGCATAGGCTAGGGGTTCGGTCGCCAGCAGCTAATCGGTATGGTTTATCGATTTGGAGCGAATACTTCGAAAGGCAGCCTGGGCCCCGCGATCGTGTTTCCTATCGATCACGTTCGATGGGCCGTTGGACTTTGCGTCGCTTTTGTTGGCCTCATTGGAATCCCCGGCGCGGCAGGGCGTAATTTGATAATCCGACAGACAAACCCTGGTTACGACGGAGTGCGCCATGAGCCTACAACCTGAAGGCCCTCGTTATCGACCGTATGCTGGCGCAGCCGCTGGTTGGGGGGCGTTGCGCAGCGTCGGTCGCGCCTGGCTCGAAAGCAAACAACCGTTCAAGAATCTCCGTGCGTTGCTCAAGACAAACCAGCATGGCGGTTTCGACTGTCCTGGCTGCGCCTGGGGTGATTCGCCTGAAGACGGCCGCATAAAGTTCTGCGAGAACGGCGCCAAAGCGGTGAACTGGGAAGCCACCAAGCGTCGTGTCGATGCGGGTTTCTTTGCCCGCTATAGCGTCAGCCAGTTACGCGCGCAGAGCGATTACTGGCTCGAATACCAGGGCCGCCTGACCGAACCGATGCGCTACGACCGGGCCAGCGACCACTACGTGCCGGTGAGCTGGGACGCCGCGTTCAACCTGATCGGCGAACAGCTGAAGCGTCTCGACAGTCCGCAACAGGCGGAGTTTTATACGTCAGGCCGGGCCAGCAACGAGGCGGCGTTTCTCTACCAGCTGTTCGTTCGCGCCTACGGCAGCAATAATTTTCCCGATTGCTCGAATATGTGCCACGAAGCCAGCGGCGTCGCCCTTGGCCAGAGCGTGGGCGTCGGTAAAGGCACCGTAACCTTTGCCGATTTCGAACACGCCGACGCCATTTTCGTGCTCGGTCAGAACCCCGGCACCAACCATCCGCGAATGCTCGAACCGCTACGCGAAGCGGTTAAACGCGGCGCGCAGGTGGCCTGCTTCAACCCGCTCAAGGAACGTGGTCTGGAGCGCTTCCAGCATCCACAGCACGCGCTGGAAATGCTCAGCAACGGCTCCGCACCGCTCAATACCGCATTTTTCCGTCCGGCCCTGGGCGGCGACATGGCCGCCTTGCGCGGGATCGCGAAATTTCTCCTGCAATGGGAGCGTGAGGCGCAGGACCAGGGAGAGCCAGCGGTCTTCGATCATGCGTTCATCAACGAACATACCGATGGCCTCGACGCCTATCTGGCGGTGCTGGACGCAACACCTTGGGCGCAGCTCGAAGCACAGTCGGGACTGAGCCTGGCTGACATCCAACAGGCTGCACAACTGTATCGGCAGGCCGAGCGGGTGATCATCTGCTGGGCCATGGGCATCACCCAGCATCATCACTCCGTGGCGACCATCCAGGAGATCGCCAACCTGCAGCTGCTACGTGGCAACCTCGGTCGCCGAGGCGCTGGGCTCTGTCCGGTGCGCGGGCACAGCAACGTGCAAGGCGACCGCACCATGGGCATCAACGAACGGCCGCCGGCCGCGCTGCTGGACGCACTGGAGAAACGCTTTGCTTTCAAGGTGCCCCGCGAGAACGGCCACAACACCGTCGAGGCGATCCAGGCCATGCTCGAAAGTCGCGCCAAGGTCTTCATTGGCCTGGGCGGCAATTTCGCCCAGGCCACGCCCGACAGCCGACGCACCCACCTGGCGTTGCAGAATTGCGATCTGACCGTCCAGATCAGCACCAAGCTCAACCGCAGCCACCTGACCATCGGGCGCGATGCGCTGATCCTGCCGTGCCTTGGCCGTACCGATATTGATTGGCAGGCCAACGGCCCACAGAGCGTCACCGTGGAAGATTCCTTCAGCATGATCCACGCCTCCTTCGGCCAGCTGCAGCCGCTGTCGGCGTTGATGCGCTCGGAGCCAGCGATCGTCGCCGGCATCGCCAAGGCGACAATCGGTAATCATCCGGTGGACTGGGAGGCGCTGATCACCGATTACGACCGCATCCGCGACCTGATCGCCGATACCATTCCCGGCTTTGCCGACTTCAGCCAGCGCCTCCAACATCCGGGCGGCTTCTATCTGGGCAACATGGCCGGCGCACGACGCTGGAATACTCCGACCGGCAAGGCGCGTTTCAAAGCCAATCCGATCCCGACGGATCTGCTACCGGAGCAGGTTCGCCTGAGCGGTCAGCAGCCCGATCTGATCCTGCAGACGCTGCGTTCGCATGACCAGTACAACACCACCATTTATGGTCTCGATGATCGTTACCGCGGCGTCAAAGGCCAGCGCCGCGTCATCTTCGCCAACGAGGCCGACATACTTCGCCTGGGCTACACATCGGGGCAAAAAGTCGACTTGCTGTCCCTCTGGAGCGACGGTGTTGAACGGCGTGTGAACGACTTCGCTCTGCTCGCCTTCGACATCCCGGCAGGGCAGGCAGCCGCTTACTACCCCGAAACCAACCCATTGGTACCTCTTGAGAGCATTGGTATCGGCAGTCACACCCCTACATCGAAGTTCATAGCCATCAAACTTATGCCTAGTACGGCTTCGAATCATAACCGGCGTATCGAAGCCATTGCTCAAGGATGATGCATGAACGCATTGACTGCTTCATCTCGGTTCGATTTCAGTACGGTCACGGTGCTTGTACTTGCGGCTGGTAAAGGAGAGAGATTCAGGGCCTCTGGGGGCACTTGCCACAAACTCGAAGCGCTTATAGCTGCTAAGCCAATGCTGTGGCATGTAATGAAGGCTGTGGATGAGTCCGGGTTACGAGCACTACTGGTACGTCCTCATGGTGGGACTGGCGGTATGGGCGAAAGCATAGCGCTAGGTGTCCGGTCGACACCTGATGCGGCTGGCTGGTTGATACTCCCAGCAGATCTGCCGCTAATTCAGGCCGGCACGTTACACCTCGTCGCGAATAGTCTGAGCCAGAACTTAATTGTTGCCCCTCACTGCGATGGGCGACGTGGTCATCCTGTGGCGTTTAGGCGTGAGCTTTACCACGATCTTGCAGCGCTCTCAGCTGATTATGGCGCCAGTTCTATCGTGCGTGCCAATCAGTCGCTTGGTCATGTCCTCGACTTGGCGGTCGAGGACATAGGCATTGCTGAAGACGTAGACACAATCACAGACCTTGTTCGCGTTGAGAAGATTCTTCGTCTCCGCGAGCATGCCGAACAAACACAATGAGGCGCTATGGAAAGTATTGACGTCATGGTGCTTCGCACCGCGCGGGACTGGCTGGCAGAAGGGCACAGAGTGCTGCTAGCCACGGTAGTTAGAACATGGGGATCATCTCCTCGTCCCGTTGGCTCCATGATGATCCTACGCGATGATGGTCGTGCAGTCGGAAGCGTATCCGGCGGTTGCATTGAGGATGACCTAATTCACTGCTACACGAAGGCATTCGGCGGACGAGGCATTCCGAATTCGATCCCTCAGGTAGTTCGATACGGTGTCAGTGCTGACGAGGCGCACAGATTTGGATTGCCGTGCGGAGGAACTCTCGAACTAGTTTTGGAGTTCATACCACCGCTCAGCTCGTTAGGCGACTCGTTAGACGAGTTGGTCAGCAGACTGGAAACTGGTCAGTTGGTGAAGCGAATTGTCCAGCTCACTGATGGCTCCGTTAGGCTTGTGAATACGGCGGAGCCTGAGTCTCTGAAATTCAATGATGCCCAGCTAATAAATACATTAGGCCCAGGTTATCGAATGCTTATTATCGGAGCTGGTGCCTTGGCGGAGTACCTCTCCACAATGGCTCTGTTCAATGGATTCAAAATAACTATTTGCGATCCACGAAGCGAGTACATCGATACTTGGTCAGTCGCGGGCGTGGAGATTAGCACCGCTATGCCTGACGATGCTGTTTATGCGTTTCGACCAGATATTAGGACTTGCATTGTGGCGCTGAGCCATGATCCGAAGCTAGATGACTTGGCACTGCTACAAGCACTTCAGAGCCCAGCATTTTACATTGGCGCAATCGGCTCTAGGCGCAACAACCGAAGCCGTCGTGACCGGCTCATAACCCATTTTGGCGAGACGGAGGATTCGCTGAAGCGGCTTCGAGGTCCCGTGGGTATCTACATTGGTAGCAAAACCCCTGCAGAAATTGCGGTCAGCGTCATGGCTGAAATAATAGCAGTCAAAAATGGCGTTGCGCTGCCCGTAGAAATGTCAATTCATCAGGCCAAGCTTGCCCAAGAGGCCGCCGCAACTGAGTAAAAATTAATGACATTTGTATATCAGCATCGACGGGTGCGGCGGGCGATAACTTTGTTTGAATCTGGGCCGCACGCTACGTGCTTTAAGATCATTGCTTCGCCCACTTTCACATACTTAGCATAGTTACCGCGTCCTGCTTCGCCACTTTCCACATGCGCGTAACTATGTTTAGGCCGTTAATTTTTGTACCCGCTCAGGCGGCTCAGCAGAAGACAAGCCCACATTGATACGGCGAGCAAAGCTGTGGCGATTGCACCCGGCGCGGCAGGCTAAATGCCAACAAAAAAGCAGTTGATAGCTGTGGCGTAAGAAACACCGATAAAGACTCAGCCGAGACAGCAGCGCGAGCGGGACCTTCATGTCCCGCCAAAGGCGCGCGGCCTACCACAAGCATATGTAAAGCTGTGCCGATACTAATTTACGCTTGGCTGTTCAGCCAGATTTAGCTCAGGCGTAACTGAGGTCGACACCTCAACTCTTCTTTGCCGGTTCTTCGGCCTTCTGGCCTTCCACGTTATAGGTAAAGCTCTGCTTTTCCACGCTTGGCTTATCCTCACTCGCTCCCATTGAATTGCGAAATCCTTTTATCGCCTCCCCCATGTCTGAGCCTAGCCCTTTCAAACGTTTACTGCCAAAAAGCATAACCACGATGAGCAATACGATGAGAAGCTGCCAGACGCTAATTCCACCAAGACCCATGCTGTGTTTCTCCGAAATGCGATGTCATAAACTTGGGCAGGCGACTCGGACGCTGACCCTAAGCTTCGCTGTTTTCGACTATGAGGTGTTACGCACTGCTAGCGGTAGTCGAACCCTTACGGTACAGGCTCGCTACAGTGAATGCCATCCGCAGCAGCCTTTTTTTTCACTTATTTCGGCCGGATGGCGAAGTCTCGTTGCCGCGGGCTTAACGGGCCGTCACACTGATCAATACAGGCGGGGTTGTTCAGTGGTCCGGTGTTTCTAAACGCAACTTTTTTGTTATGTCTATGCAGGGCGGCGGCAAAAACTGAGTGCAACACCTGACCTTTCCGGTACGGTGCTGCCCCTATGTCTTATACCGAACTCAGCGTTGAAGAGCGCGCCACCATTCAAATCGGTCGTACCCAAGGCTTCAGCCTGCGCAGGATTGCCTGCTTGATCAACCGATCCCCTTCGACCATCAGCCGTGAGCTGCGCCGTAACCGAGGTGCTTGCGGTGGCTACTCGGCCCGTCTGGCTCAGCAGCAAATGCAGGCCCGCCGCCAGGTTTGTCGACCGATGCGAAAACTGTTGCCGGGTAGCGAGCGCTTCGAACTGGTGACCCATATGCTGCGTGAGCGTTTGTCTCCCGAGCAGATTGCCGGCAAGCTGCGCAGCATGAACATACCCAACCTGCGAGATGCCTACGTCTGTCGCGAGACGATCTACAACGCGATCTATGCCCTGCCAGTGGGTGAGCTGCGTAAGGAGCTGATCATCTGTCTGCGCCAAGGCAAGACGACGCGCCGGCCGCGCTCTGGTGGCGTGGATCGGCGCGGCCAGATCCCCGAGATGGTCAGTATTCATGTGCGCCCGCCGGAGATTGAAGACAGGCTGATGCCGGGGCATTGGGAAGGCGACCTCATCAAGGGTAAGGCCAACGCCTCGTCCGTCGGTACGCTGGTGGAACGCACCAGTGGCTACCTGATGTTGGTGAAGATGAACGACGCAACGGCGACTTCGGCGCTGGAAGGCTTCAGCGCCGCGCTCAATAGCATGCCGCTGGAGATGCGCAAGAGCATGACTTACGACCAGGGCCGGGAGATGGCGCGACACGCCGAGATCACCCAAAGAACCGGCGTGGCGATCTACTTCTGCGACCCGCACAGCCCCTGGCAGCGCGGCAGCAACGAAAACATCAACGGCCTGATTCGCCAGTACTTGCCCAAGGGCACAGACCTGTCGGTACATAGCCAGGAGGAGCTGGACGCCATTGCGCTGCAACTGAACATGCGACCGCGCAAGCGCTTCGACTTCAAATGCCCCATCGAGGTGATGGGAGAGGTCATGCAAAATGCCATGGCAATGCGGCATGATGCTCCGGTTTCAATTCAATAACCGTGTTGCACTCAGCTCCTGCAACCGCCCAGTATTAAACGCCAGCACGAACGTGGTTCTGTATATCGAGTTACTAAACTTGCTAAACCAAAAAATTAAATGAGCAAATTGTGGCTATGCGCAATTTAACTAGTGCGTATGGAGTAACTTGTTGAAGTTTGAATTTTTAATTGCAATCTCTGTTGGTTTATTAACCCGGCCTCTGCTCGGGTCGTAGTGGTTGCTGGAAAAAAAATATTCAGTTTTTCATTTGTCGGAGGTATAATGAACGATTAAAGGTTAAGTGTTCAGCTAGGGTGCAGTATGTCCGGATTGAAGGCGGGTGCAGAAAAAAAACAGGTTAGCCGGCTCGGTAGGAGAAGGTTCTCAGAGCTCGGTGAAGTCGAAAATAAAGAGCTTATTCTAAACGAGGCCGAAAAGCTTTTTGCTATGCAAGGGTACTTGGGGACTAGCCTCAAACAAATAGCTCAGCAAGCTAACGTAACTCAAGCGCTTATCACATATTATTATGGAACGAAGCAGAATCTTTTTTTAGAAATTTATAGGAGGGGCCTGGCGGATATCGCTAGAAATCGTCAGCAATACCTCGATGATTTGAAAGCGGGGGGATCCGATTATGAGATTTCGGATATAATTAGAACTTACCTTAAGCCGCAATTCGAACACAGAGATGGGGGGGAGGCATGGAAGTACTTTGCGCGGTTGCAGTCCCGTTTAGTAAGTGAGCCTGACGAGGTTACTGTGCCGTTAAGGAAGGAGTTATATGATGAAGCCATTAAGGCTTATATAAAAGAGATGATGGCTTGCGAAGGTAAGGAGCATCGCGTCGCTATTAGCTGGGGGGCTGTGTTCATGATCTCAATGATTCTTTATATGCTAAGAGGTGTCGATCGTATCGGTGAGCTTACGGACGGAAGCGTCCACGCAGAATCAGAAGATGACATGATTGAAAAAATGACGTTGTTTATAGCCGGTGGAATCAACGCGCTCAAGTAAAGCGCGCCTGATGTACCGATATGGTGGAGAATTCCCGTGATCGATGGTGAATCGCCCCGGCTTTTGTGGAGGCCGTTTCGTTTAAGTCAGGCCGCCATGGCCTGATTTGCTTGTTGCTGGTGGAAGTTTGCCTCAGCCTCCGCAGGCGGGATATAGCCGATTGAGCTCAGCAGGCGCTGGTGGTTGCACCAGTGCACCCATCTCAAGGTCGCCATCTCAACAGCTTCGCGGTTCTTCCATGATTGACGGTGTATCAGCTCAGCCTTGTACAGCCCGTTGATAGTCTCAGCCAAGGCGTTGTCGTAGCTGTCGCCCTTGCTGCCAACCGAGGGTTCAATACCGGCCTCTGCCAGCCGCTCGGTGTAGCGAATCGAGACATACTGGCTGCCACGGTCGCTGTGATGGATCAGACCACCCGCGCAATGCGGCTGGCGGGCATACAGGGCTTGCTCCAGAGCATCCAGCACGAAGTCGGTCTTCATGCTGGTACTGACTCGCCAGCCAACGATCCGCCGCGCAAACACGTCAATCACGAAGGCCACATACAGCCAGCCCTGCCAGGTCGACACGTACGTGAAGTCCGACACCCACAGCTGATTTGGACGGTCGGCATGGAACTGGCGCTGCACACGATCCAGCGGACAGAGCGACTTGTCGCCGGCCACCGTTGTTCGCATGACCTGGCCGCGCCTGATGCCCTGTAATCCAGCCCGACGCATCAACCGCTCCACCGTGCATCTGGCCACCTCGGTGCCTTCTCGCCGGAGCTGCTTCCAGACCTTCATCGCGCCATAACACTGCATGTTGGTGTCCCATACACGCTGGATTTCCAGGATCAATGCGTCATCGCGTCGAGCACGGCAGCAACGTAATGCCGGGTTGCGCTGCTGAGCCGCGTGCCTGCGGTAACCGGACGGGGCGATCTGCAAGACACGGCAGATCGACTCGACCCCGAGACGGTCACGATGCTGATCGACAAATGCCCTCAGGACTTGGTGCGGCGGTCGAGCTCCGCCTGGGCAAAATACGCACTGGCCAGGCGCAGAATCTCGTTGGCTTTGCGCAGCTCGCGGTTCTCGCGCTCCAGGGCCTTTATGCGCTCGCGCTCTTCGCTGGTCTGACCAGGGCGCTGACCGGCATCGGTCTGCTGGCGGCGAATCCAGCCATGCAGGGTTTGCGCTGCGCAGCCGATTTTCGGCGCGATGGCCTCAATGGCCGCCCACTCGGACGGATAGTCGTTCAGGTGTTCCAGAACCATGCGCACGGCACGTTCACGGACTTCAGGGGAGTAGGTCGTAGTCTTTCTCATGGCCTCATCTTCTCAAGAGTTGAGGCCTCCACGAAACCCGGGGCGATTCAGTCCGTTGATGGTTTCGGCCAAGGCGTTGTCGTAGCTATCGCCCTTGCTGCCAACCGAAGGCTCAATGCCGGCCTCTGCCAGCCGCTCGGTGTAGCGAATAGAGACGTACTGGCTGCCACGGTCGCTGTGATGAATCAGTCCACCGGCACGGTGTGGCTGGCGGCCGTACAGGGCCTGCTCCAGGGCATCCAGTACGAAGTCGGTCTTCATGCTGCTACTGACTCGCCACCCCACGATGCGCCGCGCAAAGACGTCGATCACGAAGGCCACATACAGCCATCCCTGCCAGGTCGACACGTAAGTGAAATCCGACACCCACAGCTGGTTGGGGCGGTCGGCCTGGAATTGGCGCTGGACACGATCCAGCGGACAGAGCGACTTGTCTCCGGCCACCGTTGTCCGCACGACCTGACCGCGCCTTATGCCCTGCAATCCAGCTCGACGCATCAACCGTTCCACCGTGCATCTGGCTGCCTCGATACCTTCTCGCCGGAGCTGCTTCCAAACCTTCACCGCGCCATAGCACTGCATGTTGGTGTCCCACACGCGCTGGATCTCCAAGCTCAACGCCTCATCGCGCTGAGCACGGCAACAACGCAGTGCCGGATTACGCAGTTGGGCCGCATGTCTGCGGTAACCGGACGGGGCGATCTGCAAGACACGGCAGATCGACTCGACCCCGAGACGGTCACGGTACTGATCGACAAAAGCCCTCAGGACTTGGTGCGGCGGTCGAGCTCCGCCTGGGCAAAATACGCACTGGCCAGACGCAGAATTTCATTGGCCTTACGCAATTCCCGGTTCTCCCGCTCCAACGCCTTGATGCGTTCACGCTCTTCGGTGGTCGGGCCTGGACGCTGACCTGCGTCGGTCTGATGACGGCGAATCCAGCCATGCAACGTTTGCGCTGCACAGCCAATCTTCGGCGCGATGGCTTCAATGGCGGCCCACTCGGAGGAGTAGTCGTTCAAATGCTCCAGAACCATGCGCACGGCACGTTCACGGACTTCAGGGGAGTAGGTCGTAGTCTTTCTCATGGTCTCATCTTCTCAAGAGTTGAGGCCTACACGAAACCCGGGGCGATTCAAAGAAACCGCTGCGAAGGTCATCAAGGAACTCAGAGCACAGGCTCAAGCAGGCGCTGAAACGCAAGGAGAGCCAGCATGAACAGGGTGAGGTGGCTGAATGCCCAATGGCCTTCATCGATTCGATCGGTAGGGAAGAGGCTCATCGACATGCCATTCACGGAGGAGAGAATGGATGGCTTCGCTATCGAGCGAATCAGGGATGACTTCATAGAGGGGCGTTACATCGAAAAGTACAGTTACCAAGAGGTGATATCGACCCCTTTTGGGAGTGAGGAGGTGCTTGATCGAATAGGGTATCGGACGACGGAGTTCACGCTTTTCGACTCCCCACCCCACATTGAGCTCAGAAATTACCAGCGCAGTCTCAAGGAACTGATCAGCCGCTTACTTGAAGCCTGCAATTTCAATCTGGTAGTGACGCCTCCTTCGGTAAACCTGATCGAGTGGGTCTCGGCTCTGCAGGACGCGGTAGATCAGACAGTCACCGTCGACTCGCTCCAAGTCTCCGGTGTCGAAATAGATGAAGGGGTGACAGGGAAAATTTTGCTCAAAGGGGTAAAAGATGTACGCGATGCCACCGATGTTCTTCTGGCCGGCCGCAAACATGTGCTAGAAAAAGTCCAAGTAAAATTTTCGGACTTTAACAAAACCGTTGCCATCCAGCTGTCCAACAAAGGCACCGCGAAGCTACCTGCAGTGCTACCGAGCGATCTTCTACGTCATCTACGAGCGTCCTTTCCTCGCAACATCAGTTGAGTAGTCGCCAGATATCGCTATAGAAGAGGGATACCGGCCCGCTAGACCATAAATTGCAGTCCAGCAAACCTACGCAAGTAGTCGAGGACTTCTTTTGGCCGGTTCCTACCTAGCGTTCTGAGCGGGAGTGATTATTCAGAAATCTACAAACCAGTTGTAGAAGCGATACCCCGCAAGAACTGACACCGCGCATGTAGTTAGGCTCAATAAAGGCCATTGCCCTTCAACGCCCAGCCACCACTGCACTTTGAATAGAAACGCTCCCATCAACACACAGGCCAGAATACCTAGAGCCAGGCCAACCAACGCAAACAACCGAGCCCCTAATCCTGGATTTGCTCCGTGCCAGTTCTCACTCAGGCAAAAGGGGCAATGATTCGACGAAGGCGAATAGCCCCAGAAACCACGGCTATATGTCGTTCTCGGAACCATCGCTTTGCCACAGTTGTGACATGGAACCATCGAGTGCCTCATACCACACCTCAGCTGAGATCGCCCTAGATGAGCCCATGGTGCGCTATCTCGAAAGAAACCCAAGCAGATGACCCGACTGCTACCCACAGGTAATAAGTAAGCGCTCCATAAACCCCACCTGGCGGACGGGTTTGTTTTCAGGAAGCAGAGGCAGAAGCTGGTGAGCAGTTCCACGGCAGCAGCGCTTCGTAATCCTCGACGCAGCTCGCCGCTGGCAGGCGTTCAAGGATGTGGCGCAGCCAGGCGTAAGGCTCTTGCCCGTTGGCTTTGGCAGTTTCGATCAGGCTGTAGATCTGCGCGCTGGCCGTGGCACCCTTGGGCGTGTCGCTGAACAGCCAGTTCTTGCGGCCGATGACGAACGGTCGGATGGCGTTCTCGGCGCGGTTGTTGTCGATCGGTAGATGCCCACCTTCGATGTAGCGCACCAGCCTGCTCCAGTTGCTGGCCAGGTAGTTCACCGCCTTGCCCAGGGCCGTCTGCCCAGCGACCTGCGGCTGGGTTTTGTCCAGCCAGGCCTTGAGTTGGTCGAGCAGCGGCTGGCTGCGTTGCTGGCGGGCGGCCAGGCGTTCGCTGTCGTCGACCTCTTTAAGATCGCGCTCGATGCCGTAAAGCTTGTTGATCAGGTTCAGCGCCATGTCGGCACGGCCGGTCTTGCCCTTGGGCTGCACTTTCTGCGCCTCGACGAACTTGCGCCGCGCATGCGCCCAGCAGGCCAACCGCTCGATGCCGTCGCGTGCAGCCACGGCGTTGTAGCCGGCGTAGTCGTCGGTCATCAGGTAGCCGCGGTAGCCATCGAGCAGGCGTAGCGGCACCTCCTGCGCACGGCTGGCTGTGTAGTCGAAAAGGATCACCGGCTTGTCCGGCGGCCCACCGCTTTGCACCCACATCCAGGATTGTGCCGAGGGGACGCGTCCCAGTTCATGCAGCACCTGCAGACGCGTTTCGTCGCAGTGCAACACGGGGTATTCGAACAGTTTGTCGCGCATCAGGTTGAGCAGCGGTTGCAGTTGCTCGCCACTTTGGATCACCCAACGCGCCAGGGTCTGCCGTGGGATGTCGACGCCGTGGCGGCTGAGCATCCTCTCGAAGCGGTACAGCGGGATGCCGTCGGCGTACTTGGTGGTCAGCAGCATCGCCAATACGCTGGGGCTGGCCAGGCTCTTCTCGATCAGTTGTGCCGGCTTGTCGGCGATGACCGGCGCGGTTTCACAGGCCTTACAGGCGTAGGTCTTGCGGATGTGGCGGATGACCCGCACCTGCATCGGGATGATCTCCAGCTGCTCGCTGGTCTCCTCGCCGATCACCTGCTTGCAGGCACCGCAGGCGCAGGTCAGCTCATGCTCGGGCAGCTCATGGATGACCTCCACACGCGGCAGGTTGGCCGGCAACGGCTTGCGCTTGCCACGGCGGCCGGCGCTTCGATCAGCTCTTCGGCCTCGTTGAACATGGCCAGCTGCGGTGAGTCGGCATCTTCAGGGCTGCGCTCGGACTTGGGCGAGAACAGCTTGTGGCGCAGCAAGGCGACTTGTTCCTGGAGTTGCGCCACCTTTCCCTGAGCCAACAGCAGCATCTGCTTGAGCAGGACGGGATCGTCTGGAAGGTGGTCGGCGCCAAATTTCATGGCGCCGGATTATACCGGCTCAGGCCACGAAGCGCGGCGTCAGAACCTGATGCGGCCGGTTACGCCACAGGTCGATGCCGTCGAGCAGCCAGTTCAGCTCGTCGACCGTCAGTTCGATGGCTTCGTCACCCGCATCGGGTTTGGTCTTGAAACGCTCGGCTTCCAGTCGCTTGAGCCACAGGCAGAAGCCATTGCGCTCCCAGTAGAGAATCTTGACCTGGCTGCGGGTGCGATTGAGGAACACGAACAGCACCGGATTGAACACTTCCACCTTGATGTCCAGCTCGACCAGCGCGGCCAGGCCGTTGATGGATTTGCGGAAGTCGACGGGTTTTGGGTAGAGATAGACCTTCTGCACCTTGGCGTCGGGACGCATCATGGGATGAACTCCGGTGAAAACGGGAGCTCAGCATCCAATGATCAGCAGGCTATGGGTAGGTGGGGTTTATGGAGCGGATACGGTAATAACGCCCCCAGCGCTCAGTTCATCTGATCTTTCGTTGTTTGAACCAGACATGCTCAGGCTCGAAGTAGAAAGCTTTGCGCACCTCTTTCTCATACTGCAAACGCGTCAGCGCTGCGCCCGTGTAGCGATAGAAAACAAGATCATGCAGATGCTCAAGAATTGACTGCTTGCATTGCGCAACCGCCTGAAATAGTCGGGCCGATACTCGGGAGCAGCACGCAGCAGCGCACCGATAATGCTGAACTCATCCAATTCATCCTGCGCTGATACAGGGATTTCTGGAAAGCGTGTCGTGTAGAAGTGTGTAGCTAGTGAGCGGTAAGCACTTTGGGTATCTGTGTTCATGCTGATTCTTCTTTTTATACGTACGAACGAGCTCGCACATAACCAGCATGCTCAATGAGCAAAAGCTATTGCAATACGCCGATCAATTATTTTTGTATACGACAGAAAAAACAAGCGTCAAACCGACCTCCCACGCCAAGGCGGACATAGGTTCGTTGATTGAAGATGAAACCTGACGTGTATATGTAACTGAGATATGGCGGCTATCGGTCGGCCCTGTTAAACAAATCCACTTCAATTCTTGTCCGCGAAAATAGGCAGTTTTAATTGAAATCTGAGCCAATTCCGGCATTGAAATAGCCTCATATTTCGCATAGCGACACATCAAGCGCGAGTTTTCGACTTCACGCCAGCGGACCTAGACGACACCGACTTTTTCAACAGAGTCGGCCAGCAGCGGAAGGTCGATTACGTGCCTGGTTACACAAGCAACCACGAGCCACGCACATTATCAGAGATAAGATTTAGAAAGCGCTGAGCGACTCAGCTGGGCTGCTTGCTCTTCCCTGGCCCACCAGCGCCTCTAAATCATCTACTACTATGGGGCAGGCAAACCGAACCGCTACAGTACAAGCCATCGAGGCTTCTGTTACAGACGATGCAACTAGGCAGCACATTTCCGTCGCGGTAGCCATGCCTAGTCTGTTCAATCGCTAGCAGACTCATCAGTAGCGCGCGAGCGGGGATGCGCTTAAGCTCGAAGCGGCTTTGGTTGTTATGTTGTCGAGTATCAGGCTACTGGGGGCGAAACACATCCTCCTGTTGCTACGGAGTAGCATGACTCATTATGGGTATCATCAGCGGAGCCGACGAGTGTCCAAGATTAACAGACGCCAATGCTAAGACGGCGCAAACACTTGAGCATATACCGTAGCCAAGAGTATCGATAGTTAGCGAGGGCCACGATAGGCTCAGGGCAAGCCTACCCGAATTAATGCTCGAACAGAGCTTCGCTGGCCTTCCCGTAAGCCAGCTTCGCAACAAGTTTACCGTTGTTAAAATGAAGCAGATCCAAACCCCGGAGATACGCTGGCTTGCCGCCTAATTCAAGGTTGCAGCGCCAACTAACCATTACTTTACCTGCTTGTTCGTCAATGAATAGGTCTTCGCCAACGTATTGCACCCTGCCAAATGTTCCATCAAAAAATGGTTGGAGCGCATTGCGGATAGCCGTAACCCCAGAGTGGCGCCCACCATAGATATCTTCGAAAACCGCATCATCGGTAAAAAAATTCATGGCTGCGTCCAAATCAGCTTTGTTGTTCGCATCAACAAACCTAGAAGTCGCTTGCTCTAAGTTTCGCTTTTCAGATGACATTACGTTTTCCTCTTGGTGTGTGGATTCATCGTGCCGAAATCAACCCAAAAGCAACGGAGCTGATTTAACCCTAGTTAATAAAGTGCGCAAACTTCAGCGCTATAATCTATCTGTTGTTAGGCGACAATCTATTATCAACCATGTAGCCAAGCGCTAGCCGAGACGGAACAGAGGGGCGAATAACCCTGGGTGACGCTCGATAAGGAAAGCCTGTAAAGATGATTTCTACGACCCCTCATAACCCATCACTGCCTTTATCTCAAGGAACTCCTCAAAACCGTACTTCCCCCACTCTCGGCCATTACCAGACTGCTTATAACCGCCAAACGGTGCGGTGAAGTCGAGTGCCGCCCCATTGAGATGTACGGCGCCGGTGCGTAGTTGTTTAGCGACCTTCCGAGCGCGCTCCAGGCTTCCGGAACTAACATAGCCAGAAAGCCCGTAGCAGCTGTCATTAGCTATCTTGATCGCCTCATCATCATCGCGGTAAGGCATGATGCATAAGACGGGCCCAAAGATCTCTTCTTTAGCGATCTGCATCTGATTGTTAACCGCACTGAAAATAGTGGGCTGCGCAAAAAAGCCAGACTCGATCCCCTCTGGACGTCCCAAGCCCCCACAAATCAACTTGGCTCCTTCGGCCACGCCCTGCCGAATACATTCCTGCACTTTTTCATACTGCATTGCGCTAGCCAGAGGCCCCAAGTTGGTATCCGCATTCATCGGATCACCGACCATGATTTCCTTGCAGAACTGTTCGGCTAACCGTTCGACCTCATCTATCCTCGAAAGCGGAACCAACATACGAGATGGAGCGTTACAGCTCTGCCCGGTGTTAAGCATCATTGTGCTCACACCGTGCTTAACTGCAGTCTCCAAATCAGCGTCATCTAAGATAATGTTGGCGGATTTACCACCCAATTCGAGGGCGACACGCTTAACAGTCGGTGCCGCAGCTATCGAAACGAGGGTACCTGCTCGGGTGGAGCCGGTGAAGGAAACCAGGTCCACGTCTGGATGGGCAGCTAGGGGAGCGCCCACGCCAGGGCCGTCGCCATTGATTAGGTTGAACACCCCAGGCGGAACTCCAACTTCATCGAAGATTTTAGCAAGCAAATAAGCAGAAAACGGAGCGATCTCACTTGGCTTCAATACCATCGTGCATCCGGCCGCCAACGCGGGCGCCACTTTCGCAGCGATTTGGTTCAATGGCCAATTCCAAGGTGTTATCAAACCACAAACGCCAGCTGGTTCCCGTATCACACGAGTCGTTCCGAGGGACTCCTCAAAATCATAATCGCGCAATATGGAAGTTGCCGTGAGGAAGTGCCCCAGACCGGCCGGCGCCTGTAGCGGACGGGATAGCTGGGCCAGCGGAGCACCCATTTCCTCAGTGATAGCCTTGGCGATCTCATCAAGTTTGGACTCAAATGCTCGGCATACCTGGTCTAGCAGATCAAGACGCTGATCTCTGGTTGTACGGGACCAGCCGTCGAAAGCTTGCCGCGCAGCCTGCACTGCCAGATCAACGTGCTCCTCGGTGCCCAGCGAGATGACCCCGACAATCTCTTCATTCGCAGGATTTATGACTTCGGCTTCACGAGCGCCTTTCGGCATCACCCATTGCCCGTCTATATAAAACTCTCGGTAATCACGCATTGCTATTTTTCCCCTTGAGATAGCTAGCAACCTGATACCCGACCTCGCGACCGCTCTCTATCGCGCCGTCTATAAAACCACGCCAGCCATTAGCCATGTCGGAACCGGCGAAGAAGAGCCGGCCTTCGCGCTTCTGCAGCTCGGTTAAATAGCGAGTTGTCTGACCCGGACGATAAGTGCACCAAGTGCCCTTAGAAAAGGGATCGAGATTCCAGTCGTAGCCATAGCTGGACGTTACCTCCACGCCTGGAAGGAGGGGATGCAGGGCCTTTTCGACCGCTTTGCTATCGTTAATGTCTACCAGTTTAGGATCGGCGGAAAATGCGATAAGCAATGTACCGTTCTCACCGACGTGGTCCGTAAACACCGAAGTGAAAGGCGTTACATCGTTTCTAGCGGGCGCATAGGTCATTACGTTACCTACATCTTGCTTTATACGAATGTAACCCTTAACACCCTTACCCGCATGGCCTTGGGAGGCAATTTCTGACTTTGCATCAGAGAGACGCGGACTGTACTCAACGTCACCCATCGTGTTTAAAGGCACTGCCATGACAACTGCCGATGCCGCAATTGTGCCCTCTTCAGTGGTGATAAGTACCCTATGACTGTCTTGCTTAACTTTTAGCACAGGCGTTGAAAGCTGAATTTCCATATCACTTTCAGCAACCATGGCCTCCAGAAGACTCACGGTACCTGATTTAATTTTATATCTGGCAATTGAGTCGAACATAGTGGGCATGTTGAAGTTGCTGAGTGCAAACCAGCGCATAATCTCGCTATAAGCGATCGTCTCTGGGTAGTTATGTCCATTACCGCTAAGCCATGAATCCATCATGTCTTTTTGCTCGCGGGTTAGGGACAGTTTATTTAAGTACTCAGAAGCTGACAACCCATCCATCTCCTGGAGCGCTTTTTTTGCAAAGAAAGGATCGAAGGGACGTGGGTAGATGTTGTGCGCTTCTTTGTAATATTCAGTACAAGCGGCGCCAAATATTTCGAACGCCTCTGCCGCCGGCGCTCGCTTCACCTGATTATCAGTAACCCAAATAACAGTTTCAGGACTAGCGAGACCGACGGTTTCCTCGATTTCTAATCCATAATGCATGACCTCAGTCCACACATTAGGCTGGGTCCAGTGTACCCAAGTACCTCCAAGCTCCACCTTCTCACCATCGAGCTTAGACGTAAACGTGCGGCCACCTAGGCGACTCCGACCCTCAAGCACTAATGTTTTCAAGCCGGATCGGCTCAACTCCCTTGCAGCCGTTACCCCCGCAAACCCACCTCCGATCACGACGGCATCGTAATCTACGTTGCTTTGCAGCGGACCAACTCTTTCTTTATCCGCCCCCTGTGCCGTAGCGGACAGTGATAGGATCTGAGAGCCAACGCCTGCAGCAGCAGCAGCACCAATAACGGCACCGCCAAGAAATTTGCGTCGCGATACACCGTCCTTGCTTATATCACCCTTATCGTTAGCCATGTTATCTTTACCCCTTTCTTATTTTACAAGCCGTCGCTTGGACGACCGGCTAGTTGGACGTCTGATTCAGCATGCATATTACGTCGCGCCGATCTTGTTCATTCTTCAGGCCGGAAAACGCCATTCCGGTAAGCGGATAGACCCGCATTGGACTGTTAAGAAACGCATCAAGATGTTCTACGGTCCAGGTGTCGCCCGACTTACGCAGTGCGGAAGAAAACTTATAACCCGGCACTTTGCCAACCTCCCGGCCAACCACACCGTGAAGATTCGGCGCCGCAGGTCCGTGTTTCCCTGTATTGTCATTGCTGTGACAAACCGCGCATGTCTGAAAGATCTTTTTACCATTATCTGGATTGCAATTTTCACTGGCTGTAGCAACAGAAGAAGTAGCCCCAAAAAACAGCGCCCCCAGGCACAACAACACGGCTTGAAACTTTTGTTTTATCATGATCACTTAATCCAGTTATAACGTTGGTTAACCTAATATTTCTTTCGCTTCGCGTCCGGCGCGGAGACCACTCTCCACCGCGCCATCGATGTTGGCGTGCCAGCCGTTACTTGTTTCCGCGCCCGCGAATAAAATGCGCCCTTCAGGTTGCTGCAAGTCTGTCAATCGACTCAGTTGGCCGACACCATAGGCGGCCCATGCGCCCAATGAAAACGGATCCGCAGTCCAATCGTAGGCAGCTATTCCTAGAACTTCCACGCCGGGAAACAGTTTCCGGATTTCCCTAGTAACAGCATCACGATCATTCACGTCGATTGTTTCTGCGCGCGCGATGGTAATCGACAGTATTGTCCCCAACTCATCGCCGTAGTCGTGAGTCTGGACCCAGTTAAGCGGCTGTTGTTCATCAGCGAAAGCAAAAACTCGGCCGAGATTTTCTTTAACATGAACATAAAGCTTAGCGCCTTTACTGAGCTGCCCTTCTTGAATAAAGCGCTGTTTACCCTGCGATAGGGCCGGAGTGAATTGAATGTGGCGATAGGTATTGAGCGGAACCGTCATGATAACTGTTGCGGCGGTAATCGTTTCACCATCGTCAGTTTCGATGCGAACCCCGCCGGCTATTTGCTCCGCTGAGATAACCGGCACGTTTAATCGGACCTCGGCACCGCTATCGTCCAACATGGCCTCGATTAAACCAATAGTGCCTCCCACTATCCGATAGTGAGTCTGCGTGTCCATAAAAGCGCTGTAGTTCCACCCGCCACAGGCAAATAACTTGAGAACTCCAGGGAGACCATATTTATCTGTGGTCTCACCAGCATAAAGCGCCATGAAGCTATTAAGCTCTGCTCGCTGGGCGCGACTCAGCTCCAGCTCATTTATACGATCCAAGACGGACAGCTTATCTAGCTTACGGGCTCGCTCGGTAAACATGGGCTCATGTGGCCGCGGAAATGCTTCCCAGGCGTCATGGCACATCTTTTCGAAAGCGACTTTGATGTTCGTTCCAAATACTTCAGGCGAAAGCTCTTCAACGTTTCCGTCGTTATACATAACTAGAGTCTTGTCTAGGCTTGCTAGGGGGTCTTCCACTACCCCTCGACCGTAGCGTTGCATTTCCGCCCAAATGTGAGGCTGCAACCAATGGACCCACGCTCCGCCAAACTCGATTTCCTGGCCGGCAAAATGGGAAGTGAACGTGCGCCCACCCAGGCGCGATCGCGCCTCAAGCAGAAGAGTTCGGTAGCCTTGATGGCCACATTCACGCGCAGCCGTCGCGCCAGCGAAGCCGCCACCAACCACGATCACGTCATAATCAAACTTGGTCGCCCGCTTGGAAGTGCTGTTCTCGGAAGCGGTTGCAGATGCAATGAGCCCAAGCCCCGCAGCACCGGCCGTTGCTGCCGCCGCGCCTCCAATAAAAGATCTACGACTAAGGCCTTTGTTTAGTTTGTCATCCATTAACCGACACCTTTAGTATCGTTGTAATTCTACTGTACCGATCAAACTAGCAAGCCGCTTATTCACCGAGATACGCCACAGCTGTTATTTCTATAAGGGTCTTATCGCTCACGAAGTCGGCCACTTTCACACCGGCTGCGCTAGGCGCCACTACCCCTTTATACGCGGCAGTTCTAACGTCTAGAGCTTTGATATAGGTTTCGTTATCGGTCTTGTAGTAGATAGTTTCACTAACAACGTTACTGAAGTCTGCATCATGAGCGGCCAGGATCGCACCCAGACGCTCATAAATAAGCTGCATTTGCTTGTTAGCATCATTGGCGTATACTTCATTTCCCTCTTTATCAACGGCTGTTACGCCACCGATATAAAGAAACCCGCCCGCCTTGACTGCAATTGAAAAACCGTATTGCTGCTCGAATTCAGGATTGAGGTGAAAGGCTTGCTTGGGCTCTGCCGCAAGCAGTTGTGTTGAAGCTAAAGACATAAGGGCGATCAGGCAAACCTTGCTACCTGTGCCGAATTTTTGAAAGAAAGATGACTGCCGCAGGCGTTGATTGGTGACGGTCATTACACATACCCTTTTGTTTTGTTGTGTTGTGTTTCAAAGCCTATCTCATCGATGGGCATCGACGTTTGACCTAGCGCGCCATTTCACTTAACCGCACACGCCATTATTACCGGATTTTGACACCGCAACCGCTAGCGCAGCTCTTCAGAGTACACATCCCGGTACTGCTTTGGCGTCAATCCTGTCCAGCGACGGAACGCGCGACTAAAAGCACTGAGCTGCGAATAACCTAGCTCCGACGCTATATCGGTAAGCGAGCTGTTATTTTTCCTAAGGAGATCGACTGCTGCTTGGTGACGGACCTGATCCACTAGATGAAGGAAATCGACACCTTCGTTATTGCAACGTCGTTGCAGGGTACGCTCACTCATATGCATAGCGCTGGCAACTTGGGCCAGGGACGGCACACCAGCCTGAAGTTGACGCCCCACAATCTGGCTGATTTTTACCGCAACGCTATGTTCGACTCGCCGCTCCACCAGGCGCTCACTGAGGTAACGGAGAGAAAGCATGTACAGCCTCTGATCGGCATTCACGACTGGCTTGGCCAAGACAGAGCGGCAAAACATTACTGCATTGATTGGTTGCTTGAATTTTGGGGCAGTACCGAAAAAATCTTCATGCTCGCGAGTGAATCTTGGCGCAGCGTGTTCGAAGTGAACCAATCGCGGTTTGATATCCGTCCCAGTCGCCTCGCGAATCATGGAGGTAATCGCAGCGAGTGAAAACTCTGAATCCTGACGACGATGTGTGATCCCAGAATCATTCAGACGATACGAGAGGCCAATAGCATCTTCAGTTTGAACAAGTTGCTCTTCTACTGCTTGGGAAAAAACATTGACGAAGCCTGCCATGACGTTGAGTGCGGACAGTACATTTGGCGCATTGCGCACTGCATGGCCGAAAACCCCCCAATTACTGCACTTGAGCCTCATTGCCATGTGCAGTCCGATATACTGATCTTCCTCAATAGAGATAAGCTCAAGAAGCTCAACGAATTTACGATCCGTTATTTCGGCGTCCGGGTCGTCTAGTACCAGCCGGTCAATACCAAGGCGCTCCAAATAAGGCTCTACAACCTCACGAAACGGGCTAAGGACTGTCTCAGATATTTGTGTTGAATCTTTCGTGCTCATTTAATCGCCCTCGCCATCAGCCTTTCAAATATGTGACGCCGCATCAGCGTGCGTAAGCGATCTACAGCAAGCGCACGCTCGATCCAACCGTCAGTTTACGAGACAGCCAAGCGAGACTGAAATGCATGCAGGTATCGACCCGCTCAGACTGTCCGATAGGTTATCCGTGTTCCCGGTCAGCACATGCATACAGGCCTCGCTAGGTAAGCGCTTTGAGGTTAGAGACGCTCGATCACTATTGATGGGCGGTTGCAGGAGCTGAGTGCAACACGGTTATTGAATTGAAACCGGAGCATCATGCCGCATTGCCATGGCATTTTGCATGACCTCTCCCATCACCTCGATGGGGCATTTGAAGTCGAAGCGCTTGCGCGGTCGCATGTTCAGTTGCAGCGCAATGGCGTCCAGCTCCTCCTGGCTATGTACCGACAGGTCTGTGCCCTTGGGCAAGTACTGGCGAATCAGGCCGTTGAT
Source organism: Pseudomonas sp. JY-Q (assembly GCF_001655295.1). Classification (NCBI taxonomy): domain Bacteria; kingdom Pseudomonadati; phylum Pseudomonadota; class Gammaproteobacteria; order Pseudomonadales; family Pseudomonadaceae; genus Pseudomonas; species Pseudomonas sp. JY-Q. The sequence continues at coordinate 928,557 of NZ_CP011525.1, forward strand.
GTTTTCGTTGCTGCCGCGCTGCCAGGGGCTGTGCGGGTCGCAGAAGTAGATCGCCACGCCGGTTCTTTGGGTGATCTCGGCGTGTCGCGCCATCTCCCGGCCCTGGTCGTAAGTCATGCTCTTGCGCATCTCCAGCGGCATGCTATTGAGCGCGGCGCTGAAGCCTTCCAGCGCCGAAGTCGCCGTTGCGTCGTTCATCTTCACCAACATCAGGTAGCCACTGGTGCGTTCCACCAGCGTACCGACGGACGAGGCGTTGGCCTTACCCTTGATGAGGTCGCCTTCCCAATGCCCCGGCATCAGCCTGTCTTCAATCTCCGGCGGGCGCACATGAATACTGACCATCTCGGGGATCTGGCCGCGCCGATCCACGCCACCAGAGCGCGGCCGGCGCGTCGTCTTGCCTTGGCGCAGACAGATGATCAGCTCCTTACGCAGCTCACCCACTGGCAGGGCATAGATCGCGTTGTAGATCGTCTCGCGACAGACGTAGGCATCTCGCAGGTTGGGTATGTTCATGCTGCGCAGCTTGCCGGCAATCTGCTCGGGAGACAAACGCTCACGCAGCATATGGGTCACCAGTTCGAAGCGCTCGCTACCCGGCAACAGTTTTCGCATCGGTCGACAAACCTGGCGGCGGGCCTGCATTTGCTGCTGAGCCAGACGGGCCGAGTAGCCACCGCAAGCACCTCGGTTACGGCGCAGCTCACGGCTGATGGTCGAAGGGGATCGGTTGATCAAGCAGGCAATCCTGCGCAGGCTGAAGCCTTGGGTACGACCGATTTGAATGGTGGCGCGCTCTTCAACGCTGAGTTCGGTATAAGACATAGGGGCAGCACCGTACCGGAAAGGTCAGGTGTTGCACTCAGTTTTTGCCGCCGCCGAGTTTTCATGTCGGTGCATTTTTCTGTGAAGGGATGCGTTGGTACCTTGCTGTTGGTTGCGCTAGTTGGGTGCTCCAGTACCCCGAGGGTCACGTTGCCAGAACCTAAAAATGTTCCTCGCGAGAAATGGTCCGATGCCATGCTGGTTCTGGAAGCCATGCGCATCGATGGTCAGCGCGATATTCCAAGGGAAATGGTCGGGAACGAGGTAAATAACTTGAGCGCGCTGGGGTCTTCGGGAGGCTCTGGAGGTCTGGCGACGGCAGGTTTGGGATACGTGTCACCTCCAACTGGTTTTAGCAGCGCAGGAGCAGCCTCTCTTGGCGTCGGGTTGTTCTTGCTGGGTGGTGGCAGCGCTGGCCCTGTCTATCATTACCAGGTTGCTGCGTGGGTGCCTGAGGAACTCGCGTCTAACCCAAAGGAGGCATCTGCGTTGGTCAGGTTGGCCTGGCTTGATGCGAGAGAAAAATACTTCGGTGGGAAAATCTCAAAGTTGCGTCATGAGCCGGCTAAGTACGCTGACGGATCAGGCAAGAAATACGACAGGCTTGCAGATTTGGCTGCTGGGAACCCTGCACCGTTCGACGCTCCGGCGAGCGCTGCGCCAGCATTCATTTCGGCCGAGAAAGCCTACGGCCCGATTTTCCTGACCGATCCCTCAGGCGAACTATTTGCTGACGCTAGCAGAGCTGATAAGGACGGCATGGATGCGCTGGCGGGTATTGCTCGTCACCTGCCCGAATGGATATATGCATACTACCCTGGACGGAATTGGCCTAAGGACTTCCGACCTGCCGCTATTTACAACAAGAACGGCAATCTCTATTTCATTGGGAAGTAGTTCGTGGTCGACCTGTGCGCCTGGCGTGCCGGGGTTTTATCTGCGGAATCAGTCATACAGACTCTCTCGCGAGTCGAAGGCGTTCAATAAAAACGAAGATGCTCAACACGAGTATTGAGCACCTTCGACGTGCGTTGAGCGCCTTCAGGGAGCGGTGGGAAGCTCCCATGCCCATCCGCCCTGCATACCTGTTTTGTGTGAACGTATACCTAGCTGTTTCTGGGCTCTGCGAAGTGACGCCGAAGAAATGCAACGTTCTTCAGCTAAAGCCATCAACGCATTGATTGCAACAGGCCCAGCTTGCAACGTCTCCTCAAGAAAGCTGCGCGCTTCTTGAGTAGCTGATGCGGGTCTGGCGTCACCCGTTTGCTCGATAGCAGCGAGAATGGCTTCAGCGCTACCATCGATGGCCTCTCCCCATCGGATGCAGGTTGTCTCCAACTGCTCGTCTATAACGATGGGCTCAACGAAATACTCGATTCCTCCGTTATCAATCGAAACGTTGGACTTGGCTCGGACAAGCACCCTGGCTTCTGAATTTTGATCCTTCTCTGCCACCAGTACAGTGCGAGCGAGCGCGGAGAATGCCTGGCTGCCGATTACACGATTAGCGGCGGAGGACTGGGCCGTACCTTTGCTCAGGTGAGATATGCCGAGGACAGCGCAACAATGCCGCTCTGCAAAATCCACTACCATTTGTAGCCCTTGCCGAACCTCGTTTGCTCGGTGCATATCCCCACGAATAAGATTGATCAGTGGATCGAAAATCAGCAATGAAACGCCGTCAATACGTGCTGCTGCCTCATTCAAAAGGGCAAAGTTGGCTGCAGGATCAAACTGTCGCCTGTTCCCGCGCTGATCACTTAGCCCTTCGATTATGTGCACGCGGGTTAGGTCTGCATCTGCAGCCGTAAGGCGGGGAATGATCGTGTCAGCGATACCATCCTCGCCGCTCCAGATTACGATGTTGCCTGCTGCCTCACATTTGCTGCCGTCTGGCCAGTCACCACCTCTGCTGAGCGTGGCGGCCAGCGAGATTGCCAGCGTGGTTTTGCCGCATCCACCTGCGCCGGCAAGAATGGATAACTTTGCCTTTGGCAGCCAGCCTGGCCAAATCCACTGGATTTTTTCCGCTGGGATATCGACCGCTGCTGTGAGTTCTATCATCCAGCCCGGTTGTTGAGGTGTTCGGCGCTGCATTACAGCGCCTCCCTTTGCCGAATCCAAGCCTGGACTTCGCTATTACGCCAACCGACGCTGGAGCCGCACAAAAGGCGCTGTCGCGGGAAAAGGCCTTCCGAAATTTTCCGATAGATCGTTGAACGTTTTAGGCCGACGATTGCCTCGACATCGCGCAAACGAAGAATTTTGTCATCGTCGCTGACATCGTCAGAGTTGCTAACGTGCATTGCCATAGGTTTGAGTCCTAGGTTCTGAAGCGTGGGGCAGCGTCCTCCGGCACTACTGCTAAAAAGGGTAAAAGACGGATATCGGCTGGCTATATAGCGAGCAGGGGCATTTGCCACACGCATAGGTATATGCGCGTTTCCGAGATTGATGTTCGGTAGCGTCGGAGGTCGTTGTGGGCTACAGAAGTTCTAGGGCCCTAAGGCTTCTAGTGGCAGAACAGACTGAGAGTGTCCTGGCCAGATACGCAAATCAACCAAGGGCAGCTGATGCGGGCCGTTCAGCGGATGCGAACGAGGCGAAGTTTTTAACATCGTTACCAGGGCGACGTGGCGGACCGTTGCGGATCGATATGGATCGCTTGGGACGAACACTATTTAACATGAGAGTGCCGGGCTGGCAATCAGCAGGTGCTCTGCCTTGGTTGGGAAAGGGTGGCCCAACCAAGGCAATAGTTGACTGAGTGCTCAGCGTTTTATCGGACTTAACTAGTCATCTGTACCGATATCGAGTTTGGGCAATCCCTTGACGATTTTCTGGGTTTCCAAGCTCACGGTGACCACGCGCTGGAACAGCTCCAGAGGGTATTTGGGGTTGCCCATGGTTTCGGTTGCCCAGTCGTTGGCGTCGTTGACGATGCCGCTGGCTTTGTCGGTGCGCACGGCTTGGCGTTCCATTACCCAATCCAGCGCAGCTTTGCCGTTGACCACGTAATCCCAAGCCACCTCGGGGATGCCCTTGAGGGTGATACGGGGGTTATAGATGACTGTGGTTTTGTCGCCCTTCTTGGCGAACTTCATCTTCTCCACTCGGTAGTCGGCATCGGTCAGCGTGCCCTTGGCCTCGATGGTCAACGGGTACGGCTCGACAGTTTCGTAGTTCAGGTGAAGGTCAGCCAGGGCGCGGCCTGCTTTGCTGAAAGCCCAGAAGTCGGCGGCCTTCTTGACAGCCGGGATGCGCGGCAGCTCTTTGCTCAGGTTGTCAGCAAAGCGCTCGCGGTAGTCTGGGGAGTGCAGGATGCCGTAGACGTAGTAGAACAGGTCTTCTTTGCTGATCTGCTCGCCGGGGTAGGTGGTATTGAAGTGTGCAAGGCCGGCATCGGTGATGGCATCGCGCCGGCGCAGCCCGGCTTCAGTGGGCTCGGAAAAGAGATCTTTTTTCGAGGCCTGTGCGGTTTCGTCGTAGAGGTACAGGGGGAAGCACTGCGAACCCTCAATATCCACGAAGTGAAGGCTTGGTACATGGCGAGAAATCAAGGCGCTAAATGCAACCTTTTCACCTGTGGCAGAAACGCCGATCACCAAATTCTCAGCCACGGCATCGGGAAAAATGCGCGGCATCTGGTAAACCATCTCGTTGAATCGACGGTTGAAGTACAACCATTGCTTGGTGAAAGGGCGATAAAGTGCAGGCACCAAGCAGTCGACCTCGAAGGCATAGCTGCGATCTTTGCCAAGATCCTGCTTCAGTGCGCGAGTCCAACTGATGCGTGTCGGATCGGTGTCAATAAATCCATCCACCTGAGCCTGACGGCCCTTGGTATCCAGCCCCGGATGCGCCGCATTGAAGCGCTTTACTTCAGCGTTGTAGAAACCAATCATGCCTTCCATATTGGTCGCTAATTTGGCTTTGCAGGAATTGAAGGCCCAAGCATCACGCTGAGTTTTCACGCCATTGGAGTAGTTGTCGAACAGTGTAAGTGCGCTTTTGTCGTCCTTTTCGCCCAACACAATGAACTGGTTAAAGCTGTCGTCACGCTGCTTAACCCAGTCCCCGTGCTCATCCGGGGTGATCGGCTGCCACTGCTCGATGCCGGCCACGCTGCTAAAGCCGGCGATCTTCTCCAGCTTTTCCTCACGGCTGAGGTAGTCGCCTATGTCGTTGAAATTAATCTGGCCACAAGCCTCTGCGTTAGGATTCTTGACCAATAGGGAGATGGCAATAGGCGCTCGACTACCCATGCCAAACACGTTGTCCTTTTCCTTCCGGCGTGTTTCACCTGATGTGCGGGCGTTCCCGCGCAGATGGAACACATACAGGCTGGAAAACTCATCATTTAGGCACTTCCGCAGTCCGTCAGTAGTGCTGGCATCTACAAAGCCGGCGTTGGTAACAAAGCCGATGATCCCGGCATCACCGATACGATCGCTGGCCCATCGGATGGCGCGAATGTAGCTGTCATACAGCGAGTTCTTGTTGGTTGCTTCAGAACGCGCTCCGTATGTATCACGAATGCGTGCGTCCAATGATGGATAGGGCACATTGGCATTGTTGGCATTGGCATCTCCTTGACCAACCGAATACGGCGGATTACCCACAATCACCCGTATATCCAAATCCTTCTGGCGCTGACGCCGGGCGCTGTTGTCCTCCAGCAGCGCGCTTACCAAATCGTCCTTTTCGTACATCTGGAAGGTGTCGGTCAGGCAGATACCTTCAAACGGGGTGTATTCGTCAATCACTTCGCCGTGGTATGCCGCTTCGATATTGATGGCCGCGATGTAGTAGGCCAGCAGTACCAGCTCGTTGGCGTGAATCTCGTGTCTGTATTTGTGCGGCAGCTCGTCCGGCTTGATCAGGCCTGACTGGATCAGGCGGGTGATAAAGGTACCGGTGCCGGTGAACGGGTCAATGATGTGGACGCCCTTGCTGCCCAAGGTCTGGCTGAACTCCTGCTGCAGCAGGTGATTGACGCTGTGCAGAATAAAGTCCACGACCTCAACCGGGGTGTAAACGATCCCTAGGCGCTCAGTCATCTTGGGGAAGGCATTGCGGAAAAACTTGTCGTACAGCTCGACGATGATCTTCTGCTTGCCTTGGGCATTGTTGATGCCGGCAGCGCGTTGCCGCACGCTGGCGTAGAACTTATCCAGGGTATCGGCTTCCTTGGCCAGGTGATGTTCATGAAGCGCGTCCAGTACGCCTTGCATGGCCTTGGACATGGGGTTGTGGCTGGCGAAGCTGTATTCATCGAACAGCGCGTCGAACACTGGCTTGGTTACCAGGTGCTGGGCGAGCATTTCGACAATCTCGCCATCGCTGATGCTGTCGTTGAGGTCGTCGCGCAGCTCGGTGGCGAAGGCATTGAATGCGGTCTTTTCCTGGATGTTGGCAGGGTTCTCCAGGATGCCCTGAATGCGGTCGATATGGGTGCGGGCGATCTTGGCGATGTCGTTGGCCCAGTCTTCCCAGTGGTGGCGGTTGCCGCACTTGTCAACGATCTTGGCGTAGATGGCCTTCTCGATTTCCCCCACCTCATAGGCCAGCTCGGCCTGCTGGGTCATCTGGCCTTCGACATCGTACTTAGCACGTTTCTCACCAATGCCGTACTGGCCTTTGCCTGCCTGGCCGTTGCTGGTGCCACTAGCTTTCCTGGCCTTTTTCTCGGCCTTGTCGGTGATGGCGATGACTTCCATCTTGCGCGGGTCAGAGCCAATCAGGTCGAGCTTATTGACCATGGCGTCGAAGCTGTCGTCGTGCGAGCGCAGTGCCTGAAGCACCTGCCAGACCACCTTATAGGTCTGGTTGTCGTTGAGCGCTTCATGGGGCTCCATACCGGCAGGAATAACCACCGGCAGCACCACATAGCCACGCTTCTTGCCCGGTGCGTTGCGCATTACCCTGCCAACGGATTGCACCACGTCGACCTGGGAATTACGCGGGGTGAGGAAAAGCACGGCGTCCAGCGCTGGCACGTCGACACCTTCAGACAGGCAGCGCACATTGCTGAGGATGCGGCAGGTGTTGGCTGGCGGTTCTTCCTTGAGCCAGTTGAGCTTGGCTTCCTTGGCACTGGCGTTCATGCCGCCATCGACGTGTGCGGCTTCGCAGATGATGCGTGAGGCCTCATCGATGTTTTCTGACTCCTGATAAGCTTCTACCACCGACTGGAACATGCTGGCGATGTTGATCGAGCTGACCTTGTGCTTGGTGCCCTTGTAGTTGGGCGAGATGACCTGGCAGAAAGCTACAGCGCGCTTCATGGGTTGATCATCACCCACCAGGTTTTCCGCCAGTCCCTGCTTGGCCAGCGCCTTCCAGCAACCGACTATCTTGGCGGCGTCGTCTACCTTGAGCTGGTTGTTCTCGTCCTTCAGCATGTCCTGAAGGCGGCGGCTGATGGTGCTCTCCTCGACGGTGAGTACCAGCACTTTGTAATCAGTGAGCAGGCCGCGCTGAACGGCCTCGGAGAAGTTGATGACGAACAGCTCTTTGCCGTACAGCGCCTCGTCATCCATCGAGCACAGTGTGACTTCGCCGGACTCAGCCTTGAGCTTGGCGTTGTCGCCATAGATGCGCGGCGTGGCGGTCATGTACAGGCGTTTGCTGGCGCGGATGTAGTCGGCATCATGGATGCGCACGAAGGTGCTTTCGTCGTCATCATCAAAGGTTGCGCCGGTAGTGCGGTGCGCTTCGTCGCAGATCACCAGATCGAACGTGGCCATGTCATGCTCATGCTGGGCGCGGCTGATCACGTCGATGGAGTGATAGGTGGAGAACACCACGCTCATGTGCTCGGCATCGTGGCGCTTGAGCATTTCCGCTGCGAGGCGATCCGCCTGGGTGGTAGCCGGGTAGCGCAGCTCGTGGGTGAACACCTGAACCGCGTCATCCTCTGCTTTGCGCTTCTTGCCTACGTCACTGTCGGAGCAGACGGCAAAGCTGTGGAGCGGGGTGGTACTTTCCTGCGTCCATTCGGTAAGGGTCTGCGATAGCAGCGACAGGCTGGGCACCAAGAACAGTACGCGCTTACCCTTACCGGTCTGCTGCTCGGCAATCTTCAGGCTGGTGAAGGTCTTGCCGGTGCCGCAAGCCATGATCAGCTTGCCGCGCTCGGCATCCTTGAGGCCGGCGGCTACGGCGTTTAGTGCGGTCTGTTGGTGATCGCGAAGCTGCTTCTTGGCCTTGAGGGCGACTGCCTGATTGGGTTGATACTTGGCCCAGTCAATTTGGCTGTCTTCCAAGGCTTGTAAGTCGATCTTACTGACTGGGGGCTGCTGGCCTTGAAGCGCATCCTCGGCGTGCTCGCTCCAGTTGTTAGTGGTGGTAACGATGACGCGGTGCGAGAACGGCGTTTTGCCCGAGGCGGTAAAGAAACTGTCGATGTCTTTCTTCTGGACTTTGTAGTCCTCGGCATACAGCTTGCACTGGATAGCGTGGTATTGGCCGGTGCCCTGGGTGCGAGCCACTAAATCAATGCCAGCATCTTTGCCGCTGAGTCCTTGCTCCTTGGCCCATTGCGCATATGTCCATACCTTTTCGTACAGGTCGCGGTAGGTGGCTTCGTTGCGCAGATAAGTGCAAACCAGCTCTTCGAAGTAAGTACCTTTTTCGCGTTCGGTGACAGAAGCGCTGCGGTAGGTAGTGAGCAAGGCTGATAAGGCTGACATCGGCAGGAATTCCTTTTGAACTATGCGTGGCGCATTGCAGACGCCAAATCCGCGCAGTTTAGCAATTCAGCCCGTACTCATGCGAAGCGATGGTGCTTGTGCTGGTTTCAAGGGGGCCGGCTGATGGCGCGAGCGCGCATTCAGTTTTTTATCGAGTCCAAATAATCGGCCCATGTCTGCATCATTTCGCGGCGCTCCGGCAAGAAGGTGGTTCGATCGTACGCACGTCCCAGCGGATTTTTTACCGTGTGAGCAAGCTGATGCTCCAGGAGATCGGGGCGAAATCCTAGCACCTCCGCACCTATGGTTCTCGCTGTCGCACGAAAGCCGTGCCCAGTCATTTCGTCGCCGCTGATGTCCATGCGGCGTAATGCGCTGAGTACGGCATTGTTGGACATCGGCCGGTCGCCTCCTCGTGCCGAGGGGAAGGCGTACCGATGTCTGCCGGTGAGTGGTTTCAGCTCGCGCAGAACCGCGACTGCTTGTTGGCTGAGAGGAACCAAATGATCCGGCCGATCCTGTTTGGTGGCAGTAAGCCCTTTCATCTTGTGACCAGGAATCAACCATTCGCCCGTATCCAGATTGACCTCCGACCACTCCATGTGACGCAGGTCTCCGGGTCGGCAGAACAGCAACGGAGCCAGTTTTAAGGCACAACAAACAGGCATCGTTCCGCTATAGCTATCCAGTGCTTTAAGCAGAGCGCCGAGCTTTTCAGGGTCGGTCACGGCAGCAAAGTGTTTCACCCGCTTGGCTGGGAGCGTACGTGAGAGATTCCCAATCTGGTTGGGTGGGGTGATGCCGGCAGCTTCGGCGAACTCGAAAATTTGCTTGTAGATCTGAGCAACACGACGTGCTGTCTCGCGCGCGCCGCGCTTGATGATGCGCTGGAGGTTTTCTACCAGCATGGGCGTGCTGATGCTGCTGATCGGGAGTTTCCCCAGCCAGGGGTAGGCATTGAGCTCAAGGCGCTGCCGCACCGTGCGGGTGTACTCCGGGTCCCAGGAGGACTCGCGAATACTCAGCCACTGCGTGGCAACTGACTCAAACGTGTGCTGGTGATCGAGCTGGCTGACCACCTTGGCCATGCGTCTTTGCAGTGAGGGGTCTTGGCCGCTGGCGAGCTGGACACGAGCATCATCACGTTTTCGCCGCGCCTCCTGCAGGCCGACCTCTGGGTAAACGCCAAGAGCCAAGCGTTTTTCCTTGCCCAGAAAGCGATACTTCAAGCGCCAGTAACGGCCTCCGTTGGGCTGCACTTCCAGGTACAAACCTTGTTCGTCATACAGGCGGTACGGCTTGTCCTGGGGCTTGGCGTTGCGGCAGTTGGTGTCTTTCAGGGGCATTGGGGGCACATCCTCTCCGAGCGAGCTGATGAGCGTTTTATGCCCCCATATATGCCCCCGTCAACCGTGGGATGCCCTGGGATCAGCTGGGAAAACGCGGGCAAGAAAAAAGCCGTAAAGCGTTGATTTCTCTAGGCTTTACGGCTTTTCTGGGTCTTCCTGGGAAGACAAATTGGTGGAGCCGGGGGGATTTGAACCCCCGTCCGCCAGTACTCCGCTGTCGGTACTACATGCTTAGCCGTGTCTACTGATTTAATCCGCAGCCGCCCGACGGGCAGGGTGCTTTGGATGAGTTGTGTAAGTTTTAGTCACTTCGCCCACAACGTGCTACGCGACGATCCTGTTCTGTATGACAATCATTTCGGGTTTACAGGCATCCCCTAGTGATTGCTGGAGCCGAAGCTACCAGAAGCAAAGGTCACTTACGCTGCGAGAGCGTAGGATTCCTCGCCGTAGGTTTCGTCATTGGCAACTATAGAAGTTGCAACAGTGGATTTACGAGTTCTGTTACCAACTCGGCATGCACCTAGAGTTTCGCTACCGGCGTCGAATCCTAATCGGCCCCGCACTAGCTCTTGGCTAACGCACCTTACGGCGCGTAGGACGGAGTATACGCCATTGCGCGGGCGACGTCGACAGCCGGTCCAGTCGCCCGCTTTTGGGCTCACGCGCCGCCGTTGCCACTACTGCCTTTCTCGGTTTTTTCCAGGCGCTCCAGCACTTTGCTGGTAATGGCGATGCATTCCTTGGTGTCGCCCGAGGCCTGGGCGGCCTTGGCTTTGTCGACGTGCTCGGTGATGGCTTTGTCCAGGCCTTCGGAAGTGGCGCCGGCGGTGGCCATGCTGTCGTCGATCTTTTGCAGGTTGGCGGCGCAGAGGTCATCGGCGGCGAACACCGGCGAAGCCAGCAGGGTGGCGGCCGCGAACAGGGCCGAAAGTGCAGTACCTTTCATGGGTGTCTCCTCTGGGGCCTCTGGAAGGTGGGCCTGTAAGGTGGACTGCAGGGGATTGGCGGGGGTTCAATCGGGATGGTGGCGGGGCGATATTGAGGTGGGGATGGCACCGGCGGTGCCGGTGTTCGCGGGTTTACCGCGGATACGGCGGGCTTCGTACAACCACCGACGTGTGTCCACCATCAATCTATATGTAGGAGCGGGTTTACCCGCGAATACGGTGGCGGCGGCAATGGTGAACGACGGGTAGAAGTTGGCCAGCAGGGCCGGCCTCTTCGCGGGTAAACCCGCTCCTACGGGGGGGGCTGTGTACAACCACCGATGTGTGGGCACCACTAATCTGTGTAGGTGCGGGTTTACCCGCGAATGCGGTGGTGGACGACGGGTAGAGATTGGCCAGCAGGGCCGGCCTTTTCGAGGGTAAACCCGCTCCTACACAGCGCTCCCCACCTATATCAACGCGTTAGAGGCTGCGTGGCCGGGTGACGCGATCCACCAGGTACACCAGGCCGTGGTAGTCGATGCCGCTGTGGCTCGACAGGCCAATCTCGCAGGTGCGGCTGGTGGAAATACCTTCGCTGCAATACTGCACGGCGTCCTTCAGGCTGCGCAGCGAGTGGGCGTTCAACTCGGGGGTGGTAAAGCCTTTGTCACCGGCAAACCCGCAGCAGTGAATGCCTTCCGGGATCACCACCTGTTTGCTGCAACGCCGCGCCAGGTCGATCAAGGCCTGGCTTTCGCCCAGGTGCTGGGTGCTGCAGGTCACGTGCACGGCTACCGGTTCGTCCTGGGGGGTGAACTCCAGTCGGTCAAGCAGGTGAGTGCGGATGAAGCGCACCGGGTCGTAAAGGTCCAGCCGGGTGTCGCTCAGGTCCTGCACCAGGCGCAGGGTGCAGGGGCTTGTGTCGCAATAGATCGGGTCGAGGCCGCCGCGGCTGGCGTGCAGCAGGGCGGTGATCAGTTCCTGGCGCTTGTGTTCGGCCTGCTCGGGGTAGCCCTTGGAGGCGAACGGTTGGCCGCAGCACAGGCTGTCGGCGTTGTCGGGGAACACCACCTGGTAACCGGCCTTTTCCAGCAGGGCGCGGGTTTTGTCCAGCAGCGAGCTTTGCTCGCGGTCGGCATAGGCCGGGCCCATTACCCGGGAGACGCAGGCGGCCAGGTACACCACGCGGGGGCGGGCGTCGTTGCTGGTGGCGCCGAAGGCCAGCGGGCGCAGCGGTTGCGGCATGGCCGGGGTCCATTGGGGCAGGCGGCCTTTGCTGGCTTTGCTCAGCGAGGCGCTCAGGCGGCCCAGGCGCGGGGCGCCTAGCAGCTTGCGTGCGGTGTTGGCGGCGGTCAGGGTCAGGCGCGCACCGCTTAGGGCAGTGTGGAAATGCTCGGCCAGCCAGTCGGCAGTTTTAGCGTGGTCGACGGCCTGGCTGCGCAGTTTCTTCACCAGCTCGCCGGTGTTGATGCCGACCGGGCAGCGCTGGGCGCACAGGCCGGTAGCGGCGCAGGTGTCGATACCCTGGTACTGGTAGCTTTGCATCAGTGCGCGGGTATCGATGCCGGCGCGTTGCTTGGCCTGGATGTCACGCCACATGACGATGCGCTGGCGCGGGCTGAGGGTCAGGCCCTTGGACGGGCACACAGGTTCACAGAAGCCGCACTCGATGCACTTGTCGACGATTTCGTCGGCGGCCGGCAGCGGCTTGAGGTTCTTCAGGTGGATGTCCGGGTCTTCACTCAATACCACGTCGGGGTTGAGGATGCCGTTGGGGTCGAGCAGGCGCTTGAGCTTCCACATCAGCTGGTAGGCATCGTGGCCCCACTCCAGCTCCACGAAGGGCGCCATGTTGCGCCCGGTGCCGTGCTCGGCCTTGAGCGAGCCGCCAAACTCCACCGCCACCAGTTGCGCCACGTCGTCCATGAACGCCTGGTAACGGGCGACTTCTTCGGCGCTGTTGAACCCCTGGGTAAAGACGAAGTGCAGGTTGCCTTCCAGCGCGTGGCCGAAAATGATCGCTTCGTCATAGTGATGCTTGTCGAACAGCTGGATCAGGCGGTTGACGCCTTCGGCCAGTTGCTCGACGGGGAAGGTCACGTCTTCGATGATGACCGTGGTGCCGGTCTGGCGCACGGCACCGACGGCGGGGAAGGTGTCCTTGCGGATTTTCCACAGCTGGTTGTACACGGCCGGGTCTTCGCTGAAGTCCACTTGCTGTTCCAGCGGGAAGTCGGCGATCGAGGCCATGATCTGCTGCAGTTGCTCGTGCAGCAGGCTCTGGCTGGCGGCGCGGGATTCGATCAGCAGGGCGCAGGCATTGTCCGACAGGCCTTTTACCCACAGCGGCATGCCGGGCATGTTCTGCACCGAGCGCAGGCTGCGGCGGTCGAGCAGTTCCACGGCAGAAACCGGCTGCTGCTTGAGCACGGGTACCGCGCGGCAGCAGCTTTCGACGCTGGGGAACACCAGCAGGGCGCTGGCCTTGTGCGGGTGGTCGGGCACGGTGTCGTACGTGACGGCGCTGATGAAGCCCAGGGTGCCTTCGGAGCCGACCAGCAGGTGCTGCAGAATGTCCAGCGGCTGGTCGTAGTCCACCAGTGCGTTCAGTGACAGGCCGGTGGTGTTCTTCAGCCGGTATTTGTGCCGGATGCGCTCGGCCAGCGCGGTGTTGGCGCGGGTTTCGCGGCCCAGGCGGGCCAGTGCTTCCAGCAGCTCGGCGTGGCTGCTTTCGAAGGCGGCGACGCTGGCCGGGTCTTCGCTGTCCAGGCGGGTGCCATCGGCCAGCACCAGGCGCAGGCCCGCCAGGGTGTGGTAGGTGTTCTGCGCGGTACCGCAGCACATGCCACTGGCGTTGTTGGCGACGATGCCGCCGATCTTGCAGGCGTTGATCGAGGCCGGGTCGGGGCCGATCTTGCGCCCGAAGGGGGCCAGCCAGGCGTTGGCCTGGGCGCCGATCACGCCGGGTTGCAGGCGAATCTGCTCACCCTGGCGACGGATTTCGCGGCCGTTCCAGTTATCGCCAAGCACGATCAGCACCGAGTCGCTGATGGCCTGGCCAGACAGGCTGGTGCCGGCAGCGCGGAAGGTGACCGGCACCCGCTCGCGCTGGGCCAGTTTGATCAGGCCGACCACTTCGTCCTCGGACTCGACGCGCACCACCAGCTTGGGGATCAAGCGGTAGAAGCTGGCGTCGGTGCCGAAGGCCAGGGTGGAAGTGGGGTCGTCGAAGCGGCGTTCGGCGGGGATCAGGCGCTCGGCATCACGCAGGAACGCGGCGGGCAGGCTCATGCAGTCTCCTCGCGGGGCTGTGGCGTCTGTGCGCTACATGCCCCGGGTCATTCAGGCGGTGGTTCTTGCAGGCGTTCAGGCGCCCAGTTCGCGTACCAGCGAGTCGCGGGTGATCTCGCTGATCGACTTGGCACCGGTCAGCACCATGGCCACGCGCATTTCCTTTTCGAACAGCTCAAGCAGGTTTTTCACGCCGGCCTGGCCATGCACGGCAAGGGCATAGAGGAAGGCGCGGCCGATCAGGACGGTGTCGGCACCCAGGGCGATCATGCGCACCACGTCCAGGCCACTGCGAATGCCCGAGTCGGCCAGGATCTTCAGGTCGCCTTTGACCGCGTCGGCAATGGCCGGCAGGGCACGGGCGCTGGACAGCACGCCGTCGAGCTGGCGGCCGCCGTGGTTGGACACCACGATACCGTCGGCACCGAACTTGACCGCATCGCGGGCGTCATCGGCATCGAGAATGCCCTTGATGATCATCGGGCCGTCCCAGAACTCGCGGATCCACTCCAGGTCCTTCCAGGAAATGGACGGGTCGAAGTTGTTGCCCAGCCAGCCGATGTAGTCGGCAAGGCCGGTGGGGTTGCCACGGTATTTGGAGATGTTGCCCAGGTCATGCGGGCGGCCCATCACGCCCACATCCCATGCCCACTCGGGGTGGGTCATGGCTTGCAGCACGCGGCGCAGCGGGCCGTTCTTGCCGCTCATGCCAGAGTGGGCGTCGCGGTAGCGGGCACCGGGTACGGGCATGTCCACGGTGAACACCAGGGTCTTGACGCCGGCAGCCTTGGCCCGCTCCAGGGCATTACGCATGAAGCCGCGGTCCTTGAGCACATACAGCTGGAACCACATTGGCCGGTTGATGGCGGGCGCCACTTCTTCGATCGGGCACACCGACACGGTCGACATGGTGAACGGGATGCCATGGGCGGCGGCCGCGCGTGCGGCCTGCACTTCGCCACGGCGGGCGTACATGCCGGTGAGGCCGACCGGGGCCAGGGCCACCGGCATGCTCAGGGTTTCGTCGAACAGCTTGGTTTCCAGGCTGAGCTCGGACATGTTGTTCAGCACGCGCTGGCGCAGGGCGATGCCGGCCAGGTCCGAGACGTTGTGGCGCAGGGTGTGCTCGGCGTAGGCGCCGCCGTCAGCGTAGTGGAACAGGAAGGGGGGCAGCTTGCGTTGGGCCGCGGCGCGATAGTCGGTAGAGGCAGAAATGATCATGGATTCTCGCAGCGTTGCTTGTGGGAGTGCCGGGCGCGCGACGGCGCCCGGCCCCTTTCACTTTAGTGATGAACCAGCATGCCGGTCAGCCAGTAAGCCTGGATCAGGGTGATCAGGCCGACGATGGTGGCGAAGAACAGGCTGTGCTTGACGGTGAAGCGGAACAGGTCGGATTCCTTGCCGACCAGGCCGGTAGCGGCGCAGGCCACGGCGATCGATTGCGGCGAGATCATCTTGCCGGTTACGCCGCCGCTGGTGTTGGCCGCCACCAGCAGGGTGTCGTTGACCCCGATCTGGTGCGCAGTGGTGGCCTGCAGCGAGCTGAACAGGGCGTTGGACGAGGTGTCCGAGCCGGTCAGGAACACGCCCAGCCAGCCGAGGAACGGCGAGAAGAACGGGAACGCGGCGCCGGTACCGGCCAGCACCAGGGCCATGGTCGAGGACATGCCCGAGTAGTTGGTGACGAAGGCAAAAGCCAACACCATGCCGATCGACAGAATTGGCCAGCGCAGTTCCCAGAAGGTTTCTTTGAAAGTGGTAAGACCAGTTTTGAAGTTGATCTTCAGCACCGCCATCGAGATCAGCGCCGAAAGGAAGATCGCGGTGCCGGTGGCGGAGATCGGGTCGAGCTTGAACACCGCCGGCATGGCGGTCGGCGCGGCAACGATCGGTGCGGTCTTGATCACCAGCTGGTCGAGGTGCGGGATGGCGAAGTTGAACACGAAGTTGTACATCGCGCCGCCCGGAGCGAAAGCCGCCTTGAACGGCTTCAGGGTCCAGATGGTGACCAGCACGGTGAGGATCAGGAACGGCGACCAGGCCTTGAAGATCTCGCCAAAGCTGTACGGGCTAGGCTGGCTGCCGCTTGGCTGCACAACGGCTGCGCCGACACTGCCTTTGGCCTCGCTGAACGCACGCTTGGGCTGCCAGACTTTCAGGAACAGGGTGAGGCAGATCAGGCTGGCCAGTGCCGAGGTGATGTCTGGCAGTTCCGGGCCGATGAAGTTCGAGGTGAAGTACTGGGTGACGGCAAAGCTCAGGCCGGCGACCAGGGCGGCAGGCCAGGTTTCCTTCACGCCACGCAGGCCGTCCATCATGAACACCAGCCAGAACGGCACGAACAGCGACAGCAGCGGCAGCTGGCGGCCGGTCATGGCGCCGATGTGGAAGGCGTCGATACCGGTGACCTGGCCGGCCACGATGATCGGGATGCCCAAGGCGCCGAAGGCCACTGGCGCGGTGTTGGCGATCAGGCACAGGCCGGCAGCGTACAGCGGGTTGAAGCCCAGGCCCACCAGCAGTGCGGCCGTGATGGCCACCGGTGCGCCAAAGCCTGCCGCACCTTCGAGGAAGGCGCCGAAGCAGAAGCCGATCAGCAGCACTTGCAGGCGCTGGTCGTCGGTAATCGACAGCACCGAGCTGCGGATCACTTCGAACTGGCCGCTCTTGACCGTGAGTTTGTACAGGAACACCGCGGCAACGATGATCCAGGCAATTGGCCAGAGGCCATAGAGGAAGCCGTAACCTGCGGCGGCGAGGGCCATGTCGACAGGCATCTGGAAGGCGAAGATCGCCACCAGGATCGACAGCGCGAGGGTGATGCTGCCCGCTACGTGGCCCTTGAGGCGGAACACGGCGAGGGCCAGGAAGAAGAACACGATAGGGATGACCGCCGCCAGTGCGGACAGGCCAAGACTACCAAGCGGGCTATAGAGTTGTTGCCAGGTTTGCATATGGGGTGGCCCCTAATTGTTGTTGGTCAGGCACTGGCATTGGATAATTGGTAAGACCAATTTACAATGGCTGGACGCTAGGTTAAAAGCGCTGCCGTGGGTGTGTCAATTTGTCCCGTGCAAAACTTTGGTCGCGTGCCGATGAGCGGGCGTCTGATGTGCTCGGAAAATCGCGGCTTGATGGGTGTTTGCGTGGCCTGGATCGGCGAGAATAGGCACCCCCTGAAATTTGCCGGGGGTTTGTGGAGAGCATGTGATGGTTTTTGATCAGGTACGCCAACGGCGCCTGTCCGACGACATTGTCGATCGGCTGGAAGGGATGATTCTGGAAGGCACGCTGACCTCGGGGCAGCGGCTGCCGGCCGAGCGCGTCCTGGCCGAGCAGTTTGGTGTGTCCCGCCCGTCACTGCGTGAGGCGATCCAGAAGCTGGTGGCCAAGGGGCTGCTGGTCAGCCGTCAGGGCGGGGGCAATTTTGTGGCGGAGTCGTTGGGGTCCACCTTCAGCGACCCGTTGCTGCAGTTGCTCGAGCACAGTGCCGAAGCGCAGCGTGACCTGCTCGAGTTCCGCCATACCCTGGAGGCGTCCTGCGCCTATTACGCTGCCCAGCGTGCCACCGAGCCGGACCGGGCACGGTTGAAGGCGGCCTTCGATACGCTGCAGGACTGCTATGCCAGGGTCGATGAGGTGACCCGTGCGGAGGAGGGCGCGGCTGATGCGCGCTTCCACCTGGCGATCGCCGAGGCCAGCCATAACGCGGTGTTGCTGCACACCATCCGGGGTTTGTTCGACCTGCTCAAACGCAACGTGGTGACCAACATCGGGGGCATGTACCAGCAGCGCACCGAAACCCGGGACATGCTGATCAGTCAGCACCGGGAACTGTACCTGGCGATTGTCGAGGGCAGGGCGGAAGATGCGCGAGAGGTGTCCAGCCGGCACATTTTGTATGTGCAGGAGGTGCTGCATGAGGCGCACGAAGAAGCGCAGCGGGTGGCACGGGCGGAGCGGCGCAGCGGGCGCTGAGAGCGCGTTTTTGTGCTGTAACGCGGGGCCTGTGAGAGCGGCCTTGCGTCGCGAAAGGGTCGCAGAGCGGCCCCAGGATCGGCGTCGATGCGCAGATTGCTGGGGCTGCTTCGCAGTCCTTTCGCGACACAAGGCCGCTCCCATAGCGGCCAGGCAGGCTGGTTACTCTTCCTTGCCCTTGTTCCGCACAGCCCGCTGCAGCTCGCGGTTGGAATCGCGTTCGCGCATGGTGTCGCGCTTGTCGAATTCCTTCTTGCCCTTGCCCAGTGCGATTTCGCACTTGATCAGGTGCTTGCTCCAGTACAGCGCCAAAGCCACACAGGTGTAGCCTTTTTGCGCCACAGCCGCTTCCACGCGCTCGAGCTCGCGCTTGTTCAGCAGCAGCTTGCGGGTGCGTGTAGGGTCGGCGATGACGTGGGTGCTGGCCGTGGTCAGCGGGGTGATGTGGCTGCCGAACAGCCAGGCCTCACCGTCCTTGAGCAGCACGTAGCTGTCAGTCAGGTGCGCCTTGCCGGCTCGCAGGCTTTTTACTTCCCAGCCGGACAGGACCAGCCCGGCCTCGAACTTGTGTTCGATGAAGTAATCGTGTCGCGCTTTCTTGTTTTGCGCGATGGTCCCGGTCGGATGTTTTTTTTGCTTAGCCATAGGGGCGGCATTATAGGCAAGTCCGCGCGTCGTCCGCTATGGGATTTCGGTGTGCTTGAGCCACTGGAATGAATACCGGACAATACAAACCCTGTCATACGCACAGAACCTGTTTTCGGCACGCTGCGAAGCGCCGCCACCCAGCCTTGGAAGTGACGCCTGGATGACTACCCATATTCAACGCTCCGCCCTGCTGCCATACCCCGCCCAGGCGCTTTACGATCTGGTCAACGATGTGGCCAGCTACCCTGAGTTTTTGCCGTGGTGCTCGGCCTCGACGGTGATCGAAACCAGCGATACACACATGCGTGCCAAGCTCGAAGTGGCCAAGGGGGGCATGAGCCAGCACTTCGTGACGCGTAACGTGCTGGTGCCGGGGCAGTCCATCGAGATGAACCTCGAAGAAGGGCCATTCACCCAGCTGCATGGTGTTTGGGTGTTCAAGCCGCTGGGTGAAAAAGCCTGCAAGATCAGCCTGGACCTGTCCTTCGATTACGCCGGGCCGATTGTGCGCGCCACGTTGGGCCCGCTATTCAATCAGGCGGCGAATACGCTGGTCGATGCGTTCTGCCAGCGTGCCAAGCAATTGAATGCCTGACGTATAAGGCGCAAACAAAAAGCCCGGACCAGGTCCGGGCTTTTTTGCATCTGCTGTTCCCGCTTAGCGGGTTTCCAGCGGTGCCGGGGTCGGGACCGGGGTGGTCTCGATGGTGTCGATCTCGCGCTGGATGGACTCTTCGGTCGAACCAGGCTTGGCCGGTTTTTCTACAGGTTGCGCTGCCGGCTGTTCGGCCTGGCCTGGCTCGGTGGCCGGGCTGACGGTGGTGTCGCTGCTGCCACCGAGGATTTCCTGATCGCGGCTGACGCCTGGCATGAAGTCGCCAGACAGGCTGACCAGTTGATCGCTTTCGTTGAAAAATACACTCATGCGTTCTTGCTGGCGCTTACCGCCACCAGGCTGCAGGCTGTACAGGTAATCCCAACGATTGGTGTTGAAAGTGTCCTGAATCAGCGGGTTGCCCATGATAAACCTTACTTGCCGGCGGGTCATTCCCGGGCGTAATTGGTCTATCATGTCTTGCGTGACGACATTGCCCTGCTGGATGTCGATTTTGTAAACCCCGGGAAACGAGCAACCGGCGAGTGCGAGCAGTCCCACTAGGGTGAGGCTGGTTAGCAAGAGCTTGGTGTTTTGCATCGGTGGGCGACTTCCACTATCTTGGCTGGACAACGTAAACCCCGATCATACCCGTATTAAGAGAAGCTGCGAAGCAGCATCGGCGAGAAAGCTGACCATGGTTGAAAATAGCGAATTGCGCAAAGCCGGCCTCAAGGTGACCCTGCCTCGAGTCAAGATCCTTCAGATGCTCGACTCTACCGAGCAGCGTCACATGAGTGCAGAGGATGTCTACAAGGCGCTGATGGAGGCTGGCGAGGATGTAGGCCTGGCCACCGTCTATCGCGTGCTGACCCAGTTCGAGGCGGCGGGTCTGGTGGTTCGCCACAACTTCGACGGCGGTCATGCAGTGTTCGAGCTGGCTGATGGCGGTCACCACGACCACATGGTGAACGTGGATACCAGTGAAGTCATCGAATTCATGGACGCCGAAATCGAGAAGCGCCAGCGCGAAATCGTGGCCGAGCATGGCTTCGAGCTGGTGGACCACAATCTGGTCCTGTACGTGCGTAAGAAGAAGTAACGATTTTTCGTTATGGATAGCAAAGGCGACCTTCGGGTCGCCTTTGTGCTTTATAGCCGGGCTAGAAAGAGTGTGAGATTCCTGTGGGAGCGGCCTTGCGTCGCGAAAGGGCTGCCGGGCAGCCCCAGCGATAGGTGGGTTGAAGCTGAAATCCTGGGGCCGCTTTGCGACCCTTTCGCGACGCAAGGCCGCTCCCACAGGGTGGACTGCCCCCCAAAAGTTGGACAGTTTTAAGCTGCAGCCTGAGCCCTGTACTCCACAGGGCTCAGGCCATTGAGCCTCAGCTTGATGCGATCATGGTTGTAGTAGTGAATGTACTCATCCAGACCCGCTCTCAGCTCATCAATGCTCTCGAAACGCTTCAGGTAGAAAAACTCAGACTTGAGCGTGCCGAAGAAGCTTTCCATGGCCGCGTTGTCCAGGCAATTGCCTTTTCGAGACATGCTCTGCTTTACCCCACATTCGCTTAGCTTACGGCGGTATTGCGCCTGCTGGTAATGCCATCCCTGATCCGAATGCAGCACGAGCTTCGGTTTCTCTCCCAGGCAATCGAGCGCTTTGCCAAGCATGTTCCCAACCAGGCTATAGCACGGGCGGCTGGCCATTTCGTAGGCCACGATTTCGCCGTTGTACAAATCCATCACGGGCGACAGATAGAGCTTCTGTTGAGCTACTTTGAACTCGGTTACGTCAGTCACCCACTTTTGGTTTGGGCGTTGAGCGATAAAATTTCGCTCCAGTACATTCGCTGCCACTTTACCGACGGTACCTCGATAGGAGCGATATTTCTTGGGGCGCACTACTGATTTCAATCCCTGCTCAGCCATCAGCCGTTCAATGACCTTCTTGTTCACCCGCTTTTCCTTCCTGATTACGAGTGCGATACGGCGATAACCATAAAGCCCTTTCTGCTCGTGGTAGACGCGATGCACCAATGCCTTGAGCTCAGCATGCCGGTCTGGCTTCTGCTGAGCTTTGAGCTGGTAGTAGAAGGTGCTGCGCGCCAGCTCGACCAACTGAAGGAGGTCAGGCAAAGGAAACCTGCGCTTGAGTTTGGAAACGATCAGGACTTTTTCCCGCGTGTTCGTTCCTTTTCCTCGCGCAGAGCCTTGAGCTCCTTTAGGACAGCATTCTCCATGCGCAGGTACTCAAGTTCAGCCATCAGCTGATCTCGAGACTTCTGATCATCATTGGTATCGGTGGGTTTGGCAGGCTTGATCTTCTTCGACACGTCGATTGGCTTTCTTGGCTTGATGGCAGTAGAGGGTGCAGGACTGCCACTGTAGTACTGCCGCTGCCAAATGCCTATCTGAGAGGACTGCCCAAGACCAAAGTGGGCAGCGGTCTGGCGCAGCGAAAGCCGATGCTCGTGCATATAGCTAAGCACCTGCTGTTTGAAATCACTGGTATAGCGCCGCCCATGCGAGCCTGGACCAATGCCATTATTGGCCTGATAACTGGCCACCCAGCGTCGAAGCAGGCTGAAATCGATACCTAAGTGTTGAGCCACCTTTCGGAAACCGTTGCTGCCATCCAGGTAGGCTGTGATCGCTGTGAGCTTGAATTGCTCGGTGTACTTACCCATAGATCCCCCAAGGGTTGGATTAGTGTCCAACTTCTTGGGGGCAGTCCAAGGATCGCGCCAGCTTTTAGAAATTGAGCAAGACAGTTGCTCCCACATTGACCGCGTCTGCCGGGTAGGGCCTCAGGCCTTGCCGCTCACCACCATCTTGCGTGCATGGGCCAGGGATTCCTTGGTCAGGTCGATCCCGCCGAGCATCCGCGCCACTTCTTCCACGCGCTCACGCTTGCCCAGGCTAGCCACGGCGGTGTGGGTGGTGTCGCTGTTGCGCACCTTGTGCACGAACAAATGGTGATGCCCCTGCGCCGCCACCTGCGGCAGGTGGGTCACGGTCAGTACCTGGCCGCGCTCGCCCAGGCGCCGCAGCAGTTGGCCGACGATTTCTGCCGTTGGCCCGCCAATACCCACGTCGACTTCGTCGAACACCAGGGTAGGAATGCGCGAGGTCTGCGCGGTAATGACCTGGATCGCCAGGCTGATACGTGACAGTTCACCGCCCGACGCCACCTTCGCCAGTGCCTTGAGCGGCTGGCCAGGGTTGGCACTGACCAGCAGTTCGATCTGCTCCAGGCCATGGGGTGACAGTTCGGCGCCTTCGTTCGCTGTCAGTTCGATGCAGAAGCGCCCGCCAGGCATGCCCAGGCGCTGGATTTCCTGCTCCACCGCGCCCGCCAGCTGCTGCGCCGCTTGCTGGCGCAGGCCGCTGAGTTCGCGCGCCTTCTCTTTATAGTGCTGGGCGTAGGCGGCAAGCTCTTCGCCCAGCCGCTCGATCGACTCGTCACTGGCGTTAAGGCCTTCCAGCTCCTCCATCAGTTGCTGTTGCAGGTGGGGCAGCTCGGTGGGATGCACCCGGTGTTTGCGCGCCAGGGTGTAGATGGTGTCCAGGCGCTCTTCCAGGGCTTGCAGGCGCATCGGGTCGGCGTCGAAGTTGTCGAGGAAGCGGTTGAGTTCGCCCACGGCTTCCTCGACCTGAATCTGCGCGCTGGCGATCAGGTTGGCCGCTTCGTTCAGTGCCTTGGGCGAGTTGGTGGCGGCACCCAGGCGGTTGAGGCTGGAGGTGAGGGCGCTCAGCACATTGCCCGAATCGCTCTCGCTGCACTGGTCGATGACCTGGCGGCAGATGCCGAACAGGGCTTCGGCGCTGGTCAGGTTCTTGTGTTCCTGCTCCAACTGCTCCAGTTCGTGCTCGCCCAGGCCGAGGTTGTCCAGTTCTTCCAGTTGGTAACTGAGCAACTGGTGGCGGGCGCGCTGCTCGTCGCCCGAGTTGGACAGGCGCTCCAGCTCCAGGCGGGTCTGGTTCCAGCGCTTGGCTGCAAGCTGTACCTGGCGGGCCAGGTCGACGGCGCCGGCATACTCGTCAAGCAGGCGGCGGTGGGTGTCGGTCTTGAGCAGGGACTGGTGCTCGTGCTGGCTGTGGATATCGATCAGCAGTTCGCCCAGCGCCTTGAGGTCGCCGAGCGGGCAGGGCGTGCCGTTGATGTAACCGCGGCTGCGGCCTTCGGCGGTGATCACCCGGCGCAAGATGCACAGGCCTTCGTTGTCCAGGTCGCGCTCGGCCAGCCAGGTGTGCGCTTCGGGAATGTCCACCAGGTCGAAGGTGGCCAGGATGTCTGCCTTGTCGGTGCCGGGGCGCACCACGCCGCTGTCGGCACGGTCGCCCAGGGCAAGGCCGAGGGCGTCGAGCATGATCGATTTGCCGGCACCGGTCTCGCCGGTGATGACGGACATGCCACGGGCGATTTCGAGGTCGAGGTGCTCGACGATGGCGTAGTTGTGAATGGACAGGTGCACCAGCATGGGGGCGGCTCCCGGAAATCAGGTCTGGTTATTTATACAGTACTTTTTTCAGGCCTGCCAATGCCCCTTCGCAGATTCTGTTGCAGCCTTGAAAACCACCTTGCCCCTTGAACCTGGTTTTTCCGGCCCCATATAGCCGACATCCAAGGCGAGCCTGGCTCGCAGTCCACAAAATTGCGCAGGAGAGACCCCATGGCTGATGAGCAGCTGAACGAGAAAGACCTTAACGTGGAAGAAACCGGTGCAGGCAATGCAGCTGATACCCGTGTTCTGGAGCTCGAGGAACAGCTGGCCGCAGCCAAGGACCAGGCGCTGCGCGCCGTTGCCGACCTGCAGAACGTACGCCGTCGTGCCGAGCAGGATGTGGAGAAAGCCCACAAGTTCGCCCTGGAGAAGTTCTCCAGCGACCTGCTGCCGGTGATCGACAGCCTGGAACTGGCCCTGGCTCACTCCAGTGCCGACGATGAGCACGTCAAGCAAATCCGCGAAGGGGTCGAGCTGACCCTGAAGATGTTCCAGGACACCCTCAAGCGCTACAACCTTGAAGCTGTCGACCCGCACGGCCAGCCGTTCAACCCTGAGCACCACCAGGCCATGGCCATGCAGGAAAACGCCGAGGTCGAGCCAAACAGCGTGCTGAACGTGTTCCAGAAGGGTTACCTGCTGAACGGCCGCCTGCTGCGCCCCGCCATGGTGGTGGTCAGCAAGGCGCCGAGCGCGGCGCAACCCTCGATCAATGAAAAGGCTTGAAATCCTTCGGGGCATCCCCATCTAGGTGTCAAGCCTTCAAGTATTACCGCAGTTGGCCAAAGTAGTCGCTGCTACCAAATTCAAGTTTCGGGAGAGTTAACATGGGCAAAATCATCGGTATCGACCTGGGGACCACCAACTCGTGCGTCTCCATTCTGGAAAACGGTAACGTCAAAGTCATCGAAAACGCCGAAGGTGCGCGTACTACCCCTTCGATCGTGGCATACGCCAACGATGGCGAAATCCTGGTTGGCCAGTCGGCCAAGCGCCAGGCAGTCACCAACCCGCACAACACTCTGTTCGCAGTGAAGCGCCTGATTGGCCGCCGCTTCGAAGAAGATGTCGTGCAGAAAGACATCAAGCTGGTGCCATACAAGATCGTCAAGGCGAACAACGGTGACGCCTGGGTCGAGGCTGCTGGCAAGGAAATGGCTCCGCCGCAGATCAGCGCCGAAGTCCTGAAGAAAATGAAGAAGACCGCCGAAGACTACCTCGGCGAGCCAGTCACCGAAGCGGTCATCACCGTTCCGGCCTACTTCAACGACAGCCAGCGTCAGGCGACCAAAGACGCCGGCCGCATCGCTGGCCTGGACGTAAAACGCATCATCAACGAGCCGACTGCCGCTGCACTGGCGTATGGCATGGACAAGGCCAAGGGCGACCACACCGTCATCGTTTATGACCTGGGTGGTGGTACCTTCGACGTTTCGGTCATCGAAATCGCCGAAGTCGACGGTGAGCACCAGTTCGAAGTACTGGCTACCAACGGCGACACCTTCCTGGGTGGCGAAGACTTCGACATGCGCCTGATCGACTACCTTGTCGACGAGTTCAAGAAAGAGTCGGGCATGGACCTGAAGAACGATCCTCTGGCCCTGCAGCGCCTGAAAGAAGCCGCAGAAAAAGCCAAGATCGAGCTGTCGTCCGCTCAGTCGACCGACGTCAACCTGCCGTACATCACTGCAGATGCCACCGGTCCTAAGCACCTGAACGTGAAGATCTCCCGCGCCAAGCTGGAGTCGCTGGTCGAAGACCTGGTCAAGCGTACCATCGAGCCTTGCCGCATCGCCCTGAAAGACGCCGGCATCGACGCCAGCAAGATCGACGACGTGATCCTGGTCGGCGGTCAGACCCGCATGCCGCTGGTGCAGAAAGAAGTGGCCGACTTCTTCGGTAAAGAAGCGCGCAAGGACGTCAACCCGGACGAAGCCGTCGCCATGGGTGCTGCCATCCAGGGTGCGGTACTGGCCGGTGACGTAAAAGACGTACTGCTGCTGGACGTCAGCCCGCTGACCCTGGGTATCGAAACCATGGGCGGCGTGATG
This sequence comes from Pseudomonas sp. JY-Q, assembly GCF_001655295.1. Classification (NCBI taxonomy): domain Bacteria; kingdom Pseudomonadati; phylum Pseudomonadota; class Gammaproteobacteria; order Pseudomonadales; family Pseudomonadaceae; genus Pseudomonas; species Pseudomonas sp. JY-Q. The sequence goes on from NZ_CP011525.1 coordinate 954,428, forward strand.
ACCGCGCTGATCGAGAAGAACACCACCATCCCGACCAAGAAGTCGCAGGTGTTCTCGACTGCCGACGACAACCAGGGCGCCGTGACCATTCACGTGCTGCAAGGTGAGCGTAAGCAGGCTGCGCAGAACAAGTCGCTGGGCAAGTTCGACCTGGCTGACATTCCGCCAGCACCGCGTGGCGTTCCGCAAATCGAAGTAACCTTCGACATCGACGCCAACGGCATCCTGCACGTAGGTGCGAAAGACAAGGCCACCGGCAAGACTCAGTCGATCGTGATCAAGGCCAACTCCGGCCTGTCGGACGAAGAGATCGAGCGCATGGTGCGTGACGCCGAGGCCAACGCCGAGGAAGACCGCAAGTTCGAAGAGCTGGCTGCTGCCCGTAACCAGGGTGACGCGCTGGTGCACTCGACCCGCAAGATGGTCGCTGACGCAGGTGACAAGGTTACCGCTGAAGAGAAAACCGCCATCGAGGCCGCCGTTGTTGCCCTGGAAGCCGCTGTCAAAGGCGACGACAAGGCTGCCATCGACGCCAAGGTTGAAGAGCTGTCCAAGGTCTCTGCCCCGGTTGCCCAGAAGATGTACGCCGAGCAGTCGGCTGAACAGCCTCAGGGTGGCGCGCAGCAGGCCGAGCCGGAAGCCAAGCACGATGACGTGGTTGACGCCGAGTTCGAAGAAGTGAAAGACAACAACAAGCAGTAATCCCTGCATGTTGTCGGCCGGTTCACCGTCGTTTGCCGGTGAGCTGGTAGGATGTCGCCGCGCGGGGGCTTGCTCCCGCGTTGGCGTATCTGGAATTCGAGAATTTTTACAGCATCTGTCAGCGGCTCTTAATGGGTAGCAGGCGGGTGCTGATGGCGTGGCGCAGATGCCACACGCCCAACAAGGTGCAAATGACCTATGTCCAAGCGTGATTATTATGAGGTCCTGGGTGTCGAGCGCGGCGCCACTGAAGCGGACCTCAAGAAGGCTTACCGCCGTTTGGCGATGAAATATCACCCGGACCGCAACCCGGGCGATAAAGAATCGGAAGACAAGTTCAAGGAGGCCAACGAGGCCTACGAAGTGCTGTCAGACGCGAGCAAGCGTGCGGCCTTCGACCAGTATGGCCATGCGGGTGTCGACCCAAGCATGGGTGGCGGTGGTGCCGGCTTTGGTGGTGCCAATTTCTCCGATATCTTCGGCGATGTGTTCAGCGATTTCTTCGGCGGCGGCCGCGGTGGTGGTCGAGGCGGTGCTCAGCGCGGTAGCGACCTGCGCTACACCCTGGAGCTGAACCTGGAAGAAGCGGTGCGTGGCACCACGGTCAGCATCCGCGTGCCTACCCTGGTCAACTGCCAGCCTTGCGACGGTTCCGGTGCCAAGAAGGGCTCGACCCCGTCGACCTGCCCGACCTGCGGTGGTATCGGCCAGGTGCGCATGCAGCAAGGCTTCTTCTCGGTGCAGCAAACCTGCCCGCGCTGCCATGGCCAAGGCAAGATCATTACCGACCCGTGCACTTCGTGCCACGGTGAAGGTCGTGTCGAGGAATACAAGACGCTGTCGGTCAAGGTGCCGGCAGGTGTCGATACCGGCGACCGCATCCGTCTGTCGGGTGAGGGCGAGGCCGGTACTCATGGTGGCCCGACTGGCGACCTGTACGTGGTGATCAGCGTGCGTGAGCACGAGATTTTCCAGCGTGATGGCAAGCATTTGTACTGTGAAGTGCCGATCAGCTACACCGATGCTGCCCTGGGCGGCGAGCTGGAAGTGCCGACCCTGGATGGTCGCGTGAAGCTGAAGATTCCGGAAGGCACCCAGACTGGTAAGCAGTTCCGTCTGCGTGGCAAGGGTGTTGCCCCGGTGCGTGGTGGTGGTGCGGGTGACCTGCTGTGCCGTGTGGCCGTAGAAACCCCGGTCAATCTCAGTCGCCGTCAGCGTGAGCTGCTCGAAGAGCTGCGTGATTCGCTGGAAGGTGACAGTTCCCACTCGCCCAAGGCCAGCGGCTGGTTCGATGGTGTGAAGCGCTTCTTCGGCGATCTCTGACAAGGAACAGGTTATGCGACGTATTGCAGTGATGGGCGCGGCGGGGCGGATGGGCAAAACCCTCATCGAAGCCGTGCAACAAACCCCGGGCGCGGGGCTGACTGCGGCGATCGATCGCCCAGACAGCTCGTTGGTCGGGGCTGATGCCGGAGAGCTGGCGGCACTTGGCCGAATTGGCGTGCTGTTGTCCGACGACCTGGCCAAGGTTGCCGACGAGTTCGATGTGCTGATCGATTTCACTCACCCCTCGGTGACCCTGAAAAACCTGGCGTTCTGCCGCAAGCACGGCAAGGCGATGATCATCGGCACGACCGGTTTTACAGTCGAAGAGAAGCAGTTGTTGGCTGAGGCTGGCAAGGACATTCCAATCGTGTTCGCCGCCAACTTCAGCGTGGGGGTCAACCTTAGCCTCAAGCTGCTGGATATGGCTGCGCGGGTGCTGGGTGATGATGTCGATATCGAAATCATCGAGGCGCACCATCGGCACAAGGTCGATGCGCCGTCGGGTACTGCACTGCGCATGGGTGAAGTGGTTGCCAATGCGCTGGGCCGTGATCTGCAGGAAGTGGCCGTGTATGGTCGTGAAGGGCAGACCGGTGCGCGCGATCGCAAGACCATCGGTTTCGCTACCGTGCGTGCCGGCGATGTGGTGGGCGATCACACCGTGTTGTTCGCTGCTGAAGGCGAGCGCCTGGAAATCACCCACAAGGCCTCCAGCCGCATGACCTTCGCCAAGGGTGCTGTACGTGCGGCGCTGTGGCTGGATGGGCGCGAGCCGGGGCTGTACGACATGCAGGATGTGCTTGAACTGCGTTAAGCCGTTCTATCGGCAGTGGCTTCTTCGCGGGCAAGCTCGCGAAGAAGCCACTGCCGATGTCAGTCTGTCGCAATCATGTGTTTTAGAGACACATCCACGGTAGACCGAAAACACACTTTTCTGTAAGCTACAGCTTTAGTGTGTCCACTAAAAGCGCGCAGCGAATTGAATTCAGCACATGAAAGCGGGGTGACGTGTCCATACGTCACTCCGCTTTTTTGCAACCTGCGATCGCCCTTTCATGCTTGATTTACGGGAGGTCTTCTTGACAAAGCCAGCCATACTCGCCCTTGCCGACGGCAGTATTTTCCGCGGTGAAGCCATCGGTGCCGACGGTCAGACCGTTGGTGAGGTGGTATTCAACACCGCTATGACCGGCTACCAGGAAATCCTTACAGACCCTTCCTACGCGCAGCAAATCGTTACCCTGACCTACCCGCACATCGGCAACACCGGTACTACCCCGGAAGACGCCGAGTCGAACCGCGTCTGGTCCGCTGGCCTGGTCATCCGTGACCTGCCGCTGCTGGCCAGCAACTGGCGTAACACCCAGTCGCTGCCTGAGTACCTCAAGGCTAACAACGTCGTTGCCATTGCCGGCATCGACACCCGTCGCCTGACCCGTATCCTGCGTGAAAAGGGCGCCCAGAACGGCTGCATTCTGGCGGGTGACAACATCAGCGAAGAAGCGGCCATCGCCGCTGCCCGTGGCTTCCCGGGCCTGAAGGGCATGGACCTGGCCAAGGTCGTCTCCACCAAGGAACGTTACGAGTGGCGCTCCAGTGTGTGGGAGCTGAAAACCGACAGCCACCCGACCATCGACGCTGCCGACCTGCCGTACCATGTGGTTGCCTTCGACTATGGCGTCAAGCTGAACATCCTGCGCATGCTGGTGGCCCGCGGCTGCCGCGTGACCGTGGTGCCAGCCCAGACCCCGGCCAGCGAAGTGCTGGCACTCAACCCGGACGGCGTGTTCCTGTCCAACGGCCCGGGTGACCCTGAGCCGTGCGACTACGCGATCCAGGCGATCAAGGAAATCCTCGAAACCGAGATCCCGGTATTCGGCATCTGCCTCGGCCACCAGCTGCTGGCCCTGGCTTCCGGCGCCAAGACCGTGAAAATGGGCCACGGCCACCACGGTGCCAACCACCCGGTCCAGGACCTGGATACCGGTGTGGTCATGATCACCAGCCAGAACCACGGCTTCGCCGTTGACGAGGCGACCCTGCCGGGTAACGTTCGCGCCATTCACAAGTCGCTGTTCGACGGCACCCTGCAGGGTATCGAGCGTACCGACAAGAGCGCGTTCAGCTTCCAGGGCCACCCTGAAGCGAGCCCGGGCCCGACCGACGTCGCGCCTCTGTTCGATCGTTTCACCGATGCCATGGCCAAGCGCCGCTGAGCATCCTGCTTCAAGGCCCCGGGCCGGCACCTGCCGCGCCCGGCAGCGCCTGACCCAGATTGTTCAAAGCGGCTTGCCGACTGACCCCGGATTTGAGTGACCACCATGCCAAAACGTACAGACATCAAAAGCATCCTGATTCTCGGCGCTGGCCCGATCGTGATCGGCCAGGCCTGCGAATTCGACTACTCCGGCGCGCAGGCCTGTAAAGCCCTGCGCGAGGAAGGTTTCCGCGTCATCCTGGTGAACTCCAACCCAGCCACCATCATGACCGACCCGGCCATGGCCGACGCCACCTACATCGAGCCGATCAAGTGGCAATCGGTGGCCAAGATCATCGAGAAAGAGCGCCCGGACGCCGTCCTGCCGACCATGGGTGGCCAGACCGCCCTGAACTGCGCCCTGGACCTGGAGCGCCACGGCGTTCTGGAAAAGTTCGGCGTAGAGATGATCGGTGCCAACGCTGACACCATCGACAAGGCCGAAGACCGCTCGCGCTTCGACAAGGCCATGAAGGACATCGGCCTGGAGTGCCCGCGCTCCGGTATCGCCCACAGCATGGAAGAGGCCAATGCGGTCCTCGAGAAGCTCGGCTTCCCATGCATCATTCGCCCGTCGTTCACCATGGGCGGCACCGGCGGCGGTATCGCTTACAACCGTGAAGAGTTCGAGGAAATCTGCACCCGTGGTCTGGACCTGTCGCCGACCAAAGAGCTGCTGATCGACGAATCGCTGATCGGCTGGAAGGAATACGAGATGGAGGTGGTCCGCGACAAGAAGGACAACTGCATCATCGTCTGCTCGATCGAGAACTTCGACCCGATGGGTGTGCACACCGGTGACTCGATCACTGTTGCCCCGGCACAGACCCTGACCGACAAGGAATACCAGATCATGCGCAACGCCTCGCTGGCGGTGCTGCGTGAAATCGGTGTGGAAACCGGCGGCTCCAACGTCCAGTTCGGCATTTGCCCGAACACCGGCCGCATGGTCGTCATCGAGATGAACCCGCGCGTATCGCGTTCGTCCGCCCTGGCCTCCAAGGCCACCGGCTTCCCGATCGCCAAGATCGCCGCCAAGCTGGCCATTGGTTACACCCTCGACGAGCTGCAGAACGACATCACTGGCGGTCGCACCCCTGCGTCCTTCGAGCCGTCGATCGACTACGTCGTCACCAAGCTGCCACGCTTCGCCTTCGAGAAATTCCCGAAAGCCGACGCCCGCCTGACCACCCAGATGAAATCCGTGGGTGAAGTCATGGCCATCGGCCGTACTTTCCAGGAATCCCTGCAGAAAGCCCTGCGCGGCCTGGAAGTCGGCGCCTGCGGCCTCGACCCGAAAGTCGACCTGGCCAGCCCAGAAGCCGCCAGCATCCTCAAGCGCGAACTGACCGTGCCGGGTGCCGAGCGTATCTGGTACGTGGCTGACGCCATGCGTTCGGGCATGACCTGCGAAGAAATCTTCAATCTGACCGGCATCGACATGTGGTTCCTGGTGCAGATGGAAGACCTGATTAAGGAAGAAGAGAAGGTCAAGACCCTGGCCCTGTCGGCAATCGACAAGGACTACATGCTGCGCCTCAAGCGCAAGGGCTTCTCGGACCAGCGTCTGGCAGTACTGCTGGGCATCACCGACAAGAACCTGCGTCGCCACCGCCACAAGCTGGAAGTGTTCCCGGTGTACAAGCGCGTCGACACCTGCGCCGCCGAGTTCGCCACCGACACCGCCTACCTGTACTCCACCTACGAGGAAGAGTGCGAGGCCAACCCGTCGACCCGCGACAAGATCATGATCCTGGGTGGCGGCCCGAACCGTATCGGCCAAGGTATCGAGTTCGACTACTGCTGCGTACACGCCGCCCTGGCGCTGCGTGACGACGGTTACGAGACCATCATGGTCAACTGCAACCCGGAAACCGTCTCCACCGACTACGACACTTCCGACCGCCTGTACTTCGAGCCGCTGACCCTGGAAGACGTGCTGGAAGTCTGCCGCGTCGAGAAGCCGAAGGGCGTGATCGTTCACTACGGCGGCCAGACCCCGCTGAAGCTGGCCCGCGCTCTGGAAGAAGCTGGCGTTCCGATCATCGGTACCAGCCCTGACGCCATCGACCGCGCCGAAGACCGTGAGCGCTTCCAGCAGATGGTTCAGCGCCTGAACCTGCTGCAGCCGCCAAACGCCACCGTGCGCAGCGAAGAAGAGGCTATCCGTGCTGCGGGCAGCATCGGCTACCCGCTGGTCGTGCGTCCGTCCTACGTACTGGGCGGCCGTGCCATGGAGATCGTCTACGAGCTGGACGAGCTCAAGCGCTACCTGCGTGAAGCGGTACAAGTGTCGAACGACAGCCCGGTACTGCTCGACCACTTCCTCAACTGCGCCATCGAGATGGACGTGGATGCGGTGTGCGACGGCACCGACGTGGTCATCGGCGCGATCATGCAGCACATCGAGCAGGCCGGCGTACACTCCGGCGACTCGGCGTGCTCGCTGCCACCTTACTCGCTGAGCAAGGAAGTGCAGGACGAAGTCCGCGTTCAGGTCAAGAAAATGGCGCTGGAGCTGGGCGTGGTCGGCCTGATGAACGTGCAGCTGGCCCTGCAGGGCGACAAGATCTACGTGATCGAAGTCAACCCGCGTGCCTCGCGTACCGTACCGTTCGTGTCCAAGTGCATCGGCACGTCCCTGGCGATGATCGCGGCCCGCGTCATGGCGGGTAAAACCCTGAAAGAGCTGGGCTTCACCCAGGAAATCATCCCGAACTTCTACAGCGTGAAGGAAGCCGTCTTCCCGTTCGCCAAGTTCCCAGGGGTTGACCCGATCCTCGGCCCTGAGATGAAATCGACCGGTGAAGTCATGGGTGTCGGTGACAGCTTCGGTGAAGCCTTCGCCAAAGCCCAGATGGGTGCCAGCGAAGTGCTGCCGACGGGCGGTACCGCGTTCATCAGCGTACGCGACGACGACAAGCCACAAGTGGCCGGCGTTGCCCGCGACCTGATCGCCCTGGGCTTCGAAGTGGTTGCCACTGCCGGCACCGCCAAGGTTATCGAGGCGGCAGGCCTGAAAGTGCGCCGTGTGAACAAAGTGACCGAAGGTCGCCCTCATGTGGTCGACATGATCAAGAACGACGAAGTGTCGCTGATCATCAATACCACCGAAGGTCGCCAGTCGATCGCCGACTCCTACTCGATTCGTCGCAATGCGCTGCAGCACAAGATTTACTGCACCACTACCATTGCGGCTGGTGAAGCCATCTGCGAAGCGCTGAAATTCGGTCCGGAAAAGACCGTTCGTCGCTTGCAGGATCTGCATGCAGGACTGAAAGCATGAGCATTACCAAATACCCGATGACCGTCCAGGGCGCTCGCGCCCTGGAAGAAGAGCACCTGTTCCTGAGCAAGACCGAGCGTCCGCGCCTGAGTCAGGCCATTGGTGAAGCGCGTGAGCTGGGTGACCTCAAGGAAAACGCCGAATACCATGCCGCCCGTGAGGAGCAGGGCATGGTCGAAGCGCGTATCCGTGATATCGAAGGCCGTCTGCAGAATTCGGTGGTCATCGATGTGACCACCATCCCTCACACCGGCAAGGTGATTTTCGGTACCACCGTGGTACTGGCCAACACCGAAACCGATGAAGAGGTGACCTACCAGATCGTTGGTGAGGATGAAGCTGACGTGAAGCAGGGCAAGCTGTCGAGCGGTGCACCCATTGCCCGTGCCATCATCGGCAAGGAAGAAGGTGATACTGTCGTCGTCAAGACGCCTAGTGGCACGGTCGAGTACGAGATTGTCGAAGTCAAGCACATCTGACCGACGCCTGCGGGCGCCGTCCCTTGAGGGGATCCTCTGGCAACTGGCCCAGGTTTTCTGGGTCGGTGGCCTGTGGGTGTTCCATGTAGGGCTGGTGCCTGCGCTCAAGGTCAGTGGCCTGGCCCCGCTGCTGGTGCAGGATATCGCCGGGCAGATCGACCGCTGGTTGATCGGCGTGGCGTTGCTTGGCTTGTTGACTCAGCTGGCAGTGCTGGCGAGGGTGGACGGCCTGGCGGCCTGGTGGCGGCAGTTCCGCGGCCAGATGCTGTTGCTCGGCTTTGGTGCCTGCGTGGGGTATTACACCTTGCGCTACGGTATTTCCGTGGGCGAGCGCTGGCAGATGTTCTGCTTCCTGGTGCTGGGCTTTTCCGGCATCGTGCTGGTGGCCCAGCCGGTACCGGTCAGGGCGCGTTCACCGCGCCACTGATCGGAGCCACCGTTACTTGTAACGGTGGATGTTGGACAGCTGTTTGTTCGGCTGTGGGTTCTTGCGGTAGATCAGGGCTTTCTTGCCGATGGTCTGCACCAGCTCGGCACGGCCGGCCTTGCACAGCTCGGCGATGGTTTCGGCGCGTTCCTCGCGGTCTTCCGAGCGAATTTCGACCTTGATCAGCTCATGGTCGACCAGTGCGCGCTCCAGTTCGGCGATCACGCCTTCATTCAAACCGTTGCCAGCAACGATCAGGACCGGCTTCAGGTCATGACCAATGGACTTGTATTGCTTCTTCTGCTCGTTATTGAGCGGCATAATCTGACCCTTTCCGTCTGATTCTGTAAAATTGACCGGCATTTTACCCGAGGGCCACCGGCTCCGCCCAGTCAATCACGACGCATATCATCGAGGTGCCCCGTGGTACAACGTTCCAAAAGCAGCGCAAACTGGCTGCGAGAGCATTTCAACGACCCTTTTGTGAAGCAGGCGCAGAAGGATGGGTATCGCTCGCGTGCGAGCTACAAACTGCTGGAGATCCAGGAGAAGGACCGCCTTATCCGCCCAGGCATGAGCGTGATCGACCTCGGCGCGGCCCCTGGTGGCTGGTCCCAGGTGACCAGTCGTCTGATTGGTGGCCAGGGTCGCCTGATCGCTTCCGACATTCTGGAAATGGACTCGATCGCCGACGTGACCTTCATTCAAGGTGACTTCACCCACGACGAAGTGCTGCAGCGCATTCTCGAAGCGGTGGGCGATTCGCATGTGGACCTTGTGATTTCCGACATGGCCCCCAATATGAGTGGTACGCCCGCGGTGGACATTCCGCGTGCCATGTTCCTCTGCGAGCTGGCCCTCGATCTGGCGACCCGCGTGCTCAAGCCCGGGGGCGACTTCCTGATCAAGATTTTCCAGGGCGAAGGTTTTGACGTGTACCTGAAGGATGTGCGCAGCAAGTTCGACAAGGTGCAAATGCGCAAGCCATCGTCGTCACGGGACCGTTCCCGCGAGCAGTACCTGTTGGGCAGGGGCTTCAAAGGGTAATGAAAGGTGTGAAGCGGGGTGGTCGATAGTTAATTCCAATCGGCCACTGCGTCAGGATCGTCCGAACTTCGTGTAGTCTAGCTTTCACAAAGGGTTACAGACGGTGCCTGCGGCTGCGTAGGTAATGTAGTAAGTTAGGGCGATGAATATCATGCGAGGCACGGCTGCGTCGTGCGCCGGCCTCAGAGGGTAGCTAATTGAACGACATGGCAAAGAATCTGATCCTGTGGTTGATCATCGCAGCTGTCCTGGTGACAGTGATGAACAACTTCTCCAGCCCTAACGAGCCGCAGACCCTCAACTACTCCGACTTCATCCAGCAGGTCAAGGATGGCAAGGTCGAGCGTGTGACCGTCGATGGCTACATCATTACTGGCAAGCGCACCGATGGCGACAACTTCAAGACTGTGCGCCCGGCCATCACCGACAATGGCCTGATCGGCGATCTGGTCGACAACCACGTGGTCGTCGAAGGCAAGCAGCCTGAGCAACAGAGCATCTGGACGCAGTTGCTGGTGGCGAGCTTCCCGATCCTGGTGATCATTGCCGTGTTCATGTTCTTCATGCGCCAGATGCAAGGGGGCGCGGGCGGCAAGGGCGGGCCGATGAGCTTCGGCAAGAGCAAGGCACGCCTGCTGTCCGAAGACCAGGTCAAGACCACGCTGGCTGACGTTGCGGGCTGCGACGAGGCCAAGGAAGAGGTTGGCGAGCTGGTCGAGTTCCTGCGCGATCCGGGCAAGTTCCAGCGCCTGGGCGGCCGTATCCCGCGCGGTGTGCTGATGGTTGGCCCACCCGGTACCGGTAAGACCCTGCTGGCCAAGGCCATTGCGGGCGAGGCGAAAGTACCGTTCTTCACCATTTCCGGTTCGGACTTCGTGGAAATGTTCGTGGGTGTCGGTGCCAGCCGTGTGCGCGACATGTTCGAGCAGGCCAAGAAGCACGCCCCGTGCATCATCTTCATCGACGAAATCGACGCCGTTGGTCGCCATCGTGGCGCCGGCATGGGCGGCGGTCACGATGAGCGTGAACAAACCCTCAACCAGTTGCTGGTGGAGATGGACGGCTTCGAGATGAACGATGGCATCATCGTCATCGCTGCCACCAACCGTCCGGATGTGCTCGACCCTGCGCTGCTGCGCCCCGGCCGCTTCGACCGCCAGGTGGTGGTTGGCCTGCCGGACATTCGTGGTCGCGAGCAGATCCTCAAGGTGCACATGCGCAAGGTGCCGATTGGCGAGAACGTCAACCCGGCGGTCATCGCGCGGGGTACCCCAGGCTTCTCCGGCGCCGACCTGGCCAACCTGGTCAACGAGGCTTCGCTGTTTGCCGCGCGTTCCAACAAGCGCCTGGTCGAAATGAAAGAGTTCGAGCTGGCCAAGGACAAGATCATGATGGGCGCTGAGCGCAAGACCATGGTCATGTCCGAGAAGGAAAAGAGAAACACGGCCTATCACGAGGCTGGCCACGCCATTGTCGGTCGCCTGGTGCCTGAGCACGACCCGGTCTACAAGGTTTCGATCATCCCGCGTGGTCGTGCCTTGGGTGTGACCATGTTCCTGCCGGAAGAAGACCGCTACAGCCTCTCCAAGCGTGCGCTGATCAGCCAGATCTGCTCGCTGTATGGCGGCCGTATCGCCGAGGAGATGACCTTGGGCTTCGATGGCGTGACCACTGGCGCGTCCAACGACATCATGCGCGCCAGCCAGATCGCCCGTAACATGGTGACCAAATGGGGCCTGTCCGAGAAGCTTGGCCCGCTGATGTATGCAGAGGAAGAGGGCGAGGTGTTCCTCGGCCGTAGTGCCGGTAGCCAGCATGCCAGCGTGTCCGGTGAGACGGCCAAATTGATCGACTCCGAGGTGCGCAGCATCATCGATCAGTGCTACGCCACTGCCAAACAGTTGCTGATCGACAACCGCGACAAGCTCGAGGCGATGACCGAAGCGCTGATGAAGTACGAGACCATCGATGCCGATCAGATTGACGACATCATGGCTGGGCGCACACCACGTGAGCCGCGTGATTGGGACGATGACAAGCACTCGGGCACGCCTGCGGCCCAGGATGAGCGTCCGGAATCGCCAATCGGCGGCCCAGCGGCTGAACACTAAGGGCATCTATGAGCTCAGTGCAGTACCCCACCCGGTTGCCTTGCGGCAGCCGGGTTCTTGATTTGTCACATACCCATGTCATGGGTATTCTCAATATCACCCCCGATTCCTTCTCCGATGGCGGTCGCTTCAGTCAGCGCGACGAGGCCCTGCGCCATGCCGAAGCGATGGTGGCCGCTGGCGCAACGCTGATCGACATCGGTGGCGAGTCTACGCGCCCGGGTGCGCGTGCAGTGTCGGTGACCGAGGAGCTGGAGCGTGTGGCGCCAATGGTCGAGGCCATCAACAGTCGCCTCGACGTGGTCATTTCGGTCGATACCTCCACGCCTGCTGTCATGCGTGAAGCAGCCCGCCTGGGTGCTGGGCTGATCAACGACGTGCGGGCCCTGGAGCGCGATGGTGCCCTGGACGCTGCGGCGGACACCGGTCTGCCGGTGTGCCTCATGCACATGCGTGGCGAGCCAGGTAACATGCAGGACGATCCGCATTACCAGGACGTGACCGCCGACGTCACCCGTTATCTAGAACAGCGGATGGCCGCCTGCGCCGCAGCGGGCATCGACGCTGACAGAATCATCCTTGACCCGGGCTTCGGTTTCGCCAAGACACTGGCGCACAATCTGAGCCTGTTCAAGCACATGGAAGCGCTCTATCGCCTTGGGCGTCCACTGCTGGTGGGCGTTTCACGAAAGAGCATGATCGGCCTGACGCTGGAACGTCCGGTCGGCGAGCGCTTGTACGGCAGCCTTGCGCTGGCGGCGTTGGCCATGACCAAAGGGGCGAGCATCCTTCGGGTACATGACGTGGCCGAAACCGTTGATGTGGTACGCATGATCGCTGCGGTGCAAAACGCCGAATAAGAACATTGGAGTCCCTATGAGCAGAAAATACTTTGGTACCGACGGCATTCGTGGCCGCGTCGGCGAATACCCGATCACGCCTGACTTCATGCTGAAGCTTGGCTGGGCGGCCGGCATGGCCTTCCGCAAGCAAGGGCACTGCCGCGTGCTGGTGGGCAAGGACACGCGTATTTCCGGCTACATGTTCGAGTCCGCACTCGAAGCCGGCCTGTCCGCGGCAGGTGCCGATGTGATGCTGCTCGGGCCGATGCCGACACCGGCCATCGCTTACCTCACGCGTACCTTCCACGCCGAAGCCGGCATCGTCATCAGTGCCTCGCACAATCCGCACGATGACAACGGCATCAAGTTCTTCTCGGGCCAGGGCACCAAGCTGCCGGACGAGGTCGAGCTGATGATCGAAGAGCTGCTCGATCAACCGATGACCGTTGTCGAGTCGGGCAAGCTGGGCAAGGTTTCGCGTATCAACGATGCCGCCGGCCGCTACATCGAATTCTGCAAGAGCAGCGTGCCGAGCAGCACCAGCTTCGAAGGCCTCAAGCTGGTGGTCGACTGCGCCCATGGTGCGACCTACAAGGTTGCGCCCAGCGTATTCCGTGAGCTGGGTGCCGACGTGACCGTGCTGCATGCGCAACCGGACGGCCTGAACATCAACGAAGGTTGCGGCTCGACACACATCGAATCGCTGCAGGCCGCTGTACTGGTCGGGCATGCCGATCTCGGCATTGCCTTTGACGGTGACGGCGATCGCGTGCTGATGGTCGACCACACGGGCGCCATCGTCGACGGTGACGAGCTGCTGTTCATCATTGCTCGCGACCTGCAGGAGCATGGCAAGCTGCAAGGTGGGGTGGTCGGCACGCTGATGAGTAACCTGGGCCTGGAGCTGGCGCTCAAGGACCTGGACATCCCGTTTGTGCGAGCCAAGGTCGGCGACCGTTACGTCATGGCCGAGCTGTTGGAGCGTGAATGGCTGGTCGGCGGTGAAAACTCCGGTCACGTCGTGTGCTGCAACCACACCACAACCGGCGATGCGATCATTGCCGCGCTGCAGGTGCTGATGGCGCTCAAGCGCCGGGGTGAAACCCTGGCCCAGGCCCGTCAGGCCCTGCGCAAGTGTCCGCAGGTGCTGATCAATGTGCGCTTTGGCGCCAGCAAGGTCGACCCGCTGGAGCACCCCGCCGTCAAGGAAGCCAGTGCAAAGGTTACCGATGCGCTGGCGGGGCGTGGTCGCGTGCTGTTGCGCAAGTCCGGTACCGAGCCGCTGGTGCGGGTCATGGTTGAGGGCGAAGACGAAAGCCAGGTGCGGGCCCATGCTGAAGCACTGGCCAAACTGGTCAGCGAAGTTTGTGTCTGAAGGCGCTTGCCAGCGCAGATCTGGTTGGGTAAGATCTGCGCCCACTTTGACCGACGAGGTAAAGCATGCGTCGCCCTATGGTAGCTGGTAACTGGAAAATGCACGGTACCCGCGCTAGCGTCGCTGAGCTGACCAAAGGCTTGAGCAATCTCGCCTTGCCGAGCGGAGTGGAAGTCGCCGTATTTCCACCGGCCTTGTTCATCAATCAGGTGATTGATGGCCTGGCAGGTAAAGAAATTACTGTCGGCGCACAGAATTCTGCTGTACAACCCGAACAGGGTGCGCTGACCGGGGAAGTTGCTCCGGAGCAGCTGGTTGAAGCAGGTTGCAAGTTGGTGTTGATTGGTCACTCGGAGCGTCGCCAGATTATTGGTGAAACCGACGAAGTGCTCAATCGCAAGTTTGCAGCGGCCCAGGCCAAAGGCTTGAAGCCAGTGCTTTGCATAGGGGAAACCCTTGAGGAGCGCGAGGCTGGCAAAACGCTCGAAGTTGTCGGGCGTCAACTAAGCAGTATCATCGAAGCATTCGGTGTTAAGGCTTTTGCCGATGCAGTAATTGCCTATGAGCCTGTATGGGCCATCGGTACGGGCCTTACGGCCACGCCACAGCAGGCCCAGGATGTGCACGCCGCCATCCGCGGCCAGTTGGCGGCAGAAGATGCTGAAGTGGCTGCGAAGGTGCAGTTGCTATACGGCGGCAGCGTGAAGGCGGCCAATGCGGCCGAACTGTTCGGCATGCCGGATATCGATGGGGGGCTCATTGGTGGGGCTTCCCTGAACGCAGACGAATTCGGTGCAATTTGTCGCGCCGCAGGAAACTGAACAAATGCTGGAAACAGTCATCGTTGTTTTTCATCTGTTGGCAGCGCTGTCGCTTGTAGTGCTGGTTCTGTTGCAACAGGGTAAAGGTGCTGAAGCAGGTGCATCTTTCGGCGCGGGGGCTTCAAATACCGTGTTCGGGAGCCAAGGCTCTGCAACGTTCCTAAGTAAATTAACTGCTATACTCGCTGCCACTTTCTTTTTGACAGCACTTGGGTTAGGATACTTCGCGAAGCAACAAGCTCACCAGCTTAGCCAAGCAGGTCTTCCAGATCCAGCAGTGCTAGAAGTGAAAGAGCCGCAAAAACCGGCAGTTAATGATGATGTTCCGGTGCTCCAGCAGCAGAAGAGCGAAACCACCAGTAATACGGGTGATGTACCTCCTCCGGCTCAAGAGCAGAAGTAACGGGTTTCAAGTAGTAGTATTGCCGAGGTGGTGGAATTGGTAGACACGCAACCTTGAGGTGGTTGTGCCCATAGGGTGTAGGGGTTCGAGTCCCCTTCTCGGTACCAATTAAAGCTTGAGAGCCCGCTTTAGCGGGCTTTCTTGTAGGTGAATGTTTGGATTTGACCCTCAACAGGGTTCGGTCTTATACTTTTGCCCCAGCTTTGTCGCGGGGTGGAGCAGCTTGGTAGCTCGTCGGGCTCATAACCCGAAGGTCGTTGGTTCAAATCCAGCCCCCGCAACCAGCTTCAGCGGAGCCCCTTTTCAGGGGCTTTTTGCTAACCGAACAGTTTCGGCGTCGTTGTCCTACGGCGCTTTCAGGGATGGGCGCTTCGCCCATTTTTTATTTGCACAGCATGCACGAGGGGGTTCAGGTGTCGAGCAAGCTAGAACAGTTGCAGGCCTTGTTGGCCCCGGTTGTCGAGGGTCTGGGCTATCAGTGCTGGGGGATCGAATACGTTTCCCAGGGTAAGCATTCGGTACTGCGCATCTACATCGACAAGGAAGGCGGTATTCTGGTGGACGACTGCGAAGCAGTCAGCCGTCAGGCCAGCGCAATCCTCGATGTGGAAGATCCAATCAGCAGTGAGTACACCCTCGAGGTGTCTTCTCCAGGCATGGATCGCCCACTGTTCACGCTGGAACAGTTTGCCTCGCATGCCGGCGAACAAGTGAAGATCAAGCTGCGCTCACCCTTCGAGGGTCGTCGTAACTTCCAGGGCCTTCTCCGCGGTGTGGAGGAGCAGGATGTGGTGGTCCAGGTGGACAACCAGGAGTTCCTGTTACCGATCGACTCGATCGACAAGGCCAATATTATTCCCAGTTTTGACTGAGACGTGCCGGGCCCGGCGGACTATCCGGGCCCAATGGCTTGCGCAAGGCGAGGCGTACGATGAGCAAAGAAGTACTGCTGGTTGTTGAATCGGTATCCAACGAAAAAGGTGTACCGCCCGGCGTCATTTTCGAAGCGCTGGAAGTGGCCCTGGCCACTGCAACCAAAAAACGTTTTGAAGACGAAGTCGACCTACGTGTGGAAATCAACCGCCACACCGGTAGCTACGAGACTTTCCGTCGCTGGACCGTGGTCGACGAAGCCGATCTTGATGATCCGGCGATCGAGACCTGGCTGGACAAGATCAAGGACACCCACCCTGAAGCCAAGGTCGGTGACGTGATCGAAGAGAAGATCGAGTCCATCGAGTTCGGTCGTATTGCCGCCCAGACCGCCAAGCAGGTCATCGTGCAGAAGGTCCGTGAGGCCGAGCGTGCCCAGGTGGTCGATGCCTACCGTGAGCGCGTTGGCGAGATCATCTCCGGTACCGTAAAAAAGGTTACCCGCGACAACGTCATCGTTGACCTGGGCAACAACGCCGAGGCCTTGCTGGCTCGCGAAGACATCATTCCGCGCGAAACCTTCCGTGTTGGTGTGCGCCTGCGTGCGCTGCTCAAGGAAATTCGCACCGAAAACCGTGGCCCACAGCTGATCCTGTCGCGCACCGCGCCGCAGATGCTGATCGAGCTTTTCCGCATTGAAGTGCCGGAAATTGCCGAGGGCCTCATCGAAGTCATGGCTGCTTCCCGTGATCCGGGTTCGCGAGCCAAGATCGCCGTCCGCTCCAAGGACAAGCGTATCGACCCGCAAGGTGCCTGCATCGGCATGCGTGGTTCGCGCGTCCAGGCCGTATCCGGGGAGCTGGGTGGTGAGCGTGTGGATATCGTCCTGTGGGACGATAACCCGGCGCAGTTCGTCATCAACGCCATGTCGCCGGCTGAAGTCGCGGCGATCATCGTTGATGAAGATGCCCATGCCATGGACATCGCCGTCGCCGAGGACAACCTGGCCCAGGCCATTGGCCGTGGCGGTCAGAACGTTCGCCTGGCCAGTCAGTTGACCGGCTGGACCCTGAACGTGATGACCGAGAAGGACATCCAGGCCAAGCAACAGGCCGAAACCGGTGACATCCTGCGCAATTTCATCGAGGAACTGGAAGTCGACGAGGAGCTGGCCCAAGTGCTGGTCGACGAAGGCTTCACCAGCCTTGAAGAAATTGCCTACGTACCGTTGGAAGAAATGCTCAACATCGATGGCTTTGACGAAGATATCGTCAATGAGCTCCGCGCTCGAGCCAAGGACCGTTTGTTGACCAAGGCCATCGCTACCGAAGAAAAACTGGCAGACGCCCACCCGGCCGAAGACCTGCTCTCCCTTGAGGGCATGGACAAAGACCTGGCGGCTGAACTGGCGGTGCGCGGCGTGGTTAACCGCGAAGACCTGGCCGAGCAGTCGATCGACGATCTGCTCGACATCGACGGCATCGACGAAGAGCGTGCCGGCAAGTTGATCATGGCCGCCCGAGCCCACTGGTTCGAGTAATTAGGCGCGGCCTGAGGAGAGAAGTGCATGACGCAAGTCACGGTGAAAGAACTGGCCCAAGAGGTCGAGGCACCGGTAGAGCGCCTGCTGCAGCAGATGCGTGAGGCAGGTCTGCCGCACACCGACGCCGGTCAGGTAGTGACCGACAATGAGAAGCAGACCTTGCTGACTCATTTGAAAAGCAGCCACAAGAGCAAGGCGGAAGAGCCGCGCAAGATTACCTTGCAGCGCAAAACCACCAGCACCCTGCGTGTCGCCGGTAGCAAGAGCATCAGCGTAGAAGTACGCAAGAAGAAAGTTTTCGTTCAGCGCAGCCCTGAAGAAATCCAGGCTGAGCAGAAGCGTGAGCTGGATGAGCGCCGCGCGGCTGAAAATGCCGCTCGCGACAAGGTCGAGGCCGAAGTTCGCCAGCGCAACGAAGAGCAGGCTCGCCGTCAGGCCGCCGGCTCCGCAGCCGCCGCCCCTGCGCCTGCTGCCAAGCCAGAGCCGGCTCCTGCCGCTGCTCCGGTCGCTGCTCCGGCCCCGGTAGTCGCAGACGCCCCGGCCTCTGAAGACGCCGCAGCCCGTGCTGCCGAGCGCAAGAAAGACGAGACCCGTCGCAACGAAAGCCGTACCCGTGATGACGACCGTCGTCGTGGCGAGGCACCTCGTGTGTCGATCAAGGTCAAGGTCAAGGAGAAGGAAAAGGCGCCGACTCCGCGTGCTGCTCCGCGCACTACCGACGAAGAGAGCGATGGCGCTCGTCGTGGCCGTGGTGGCAAGAGCAAGCTGAAAAAGCGTAATCAGCACGGCTTCCAGAACCCGACCGGCCCCGTCATCCGTGACGTGACCATCGGCGAGACCATCACCGTCTCCGAGCTGGCCAACCAGATGTCCGTCAAGGGCGCTGAAGTGGTCAAGTTCATGTTCAAGATGGGGACCCCGGTCACCATCAACCAGGTGCTCGACCAGGAAACCGCTCAGCTGATCGCAGAAGAGCTGGGCCACAAGGTCACGCTGGTCAGCGACACCGCCCTGGAAGACTCCCTGGCCGAATCGCTGAAGTTCGAAGGCCAGACCGAGTCGCGTGCGCCGGTGGTTACCGTCATGGGTCACGTTGACCATGGTAAGACCTCGCTGCTCGACTACATCCGTCGTGCCAAGGTTGCCGCTGGCGAAGCCGGTGGTATCACCCAGCACATCGGTGCCTACCACGTGGAAACCGACCGCGGCATGGTCACCTTCCTCGATACCCCAGGTCACGCTGCGTTTACCCAGATGCGTGCCCGTGGTGCCAAGGCGACCGACATTGTCATCCTGGTGGTGGCGGCGGACGACGGCGTGATGCCGCAAACCCGCGAAGCCGTTCAGCATGCCAAGGCAGCCGGTGTTCCGCTGGTCGTTGCAGTGAACAAGATCGACAAGCCAGGTGCTGACCTCGATCGCATCCGTAACGAGCTGTCCGTCGAAGGCGTTACCTCCGAGGACTGGGGTGGTGACACGCCGTTCGTCAAGGTTTCGGCGAAGATGGGTACCGGTGTCGACGAGCTGCTCGAAGCCGTTCTGCTGCAGGCCGAGATCCTCGAACTGACCGCTACCCCAACCGCGCCAGGTCGTGGTGTGGTTGTCGAATCGCGCCTGGACAAGGGTCGTGGCCCGGTGGCGACCATCCTGGTTCAGGACGGTACCCTGCGTCAGGGCGACATGGTCCTGTGCGGCTCCAACTATGGCCGCGTACGTGCCATGCTCGACGAGAACGGCAAGCCTGTGAAGGAAGCTGGCCCGTCGATCCCGGTCGAAATCCTCGGCCTGGACGGTACTCCGGAAGCCGGTGACGAGCTGTCCGTGGTTGCCGACGAGAAGAAAGCCCGTGAAGTTGCCCTGTTCCGTCAAGGCAAGTATCGCGAGGTCAAGCTGGCCCGTGCTCACGCAGGCAAGCTGGAAAACATCTTCGAGACCATGGGGCAGGAAGAGAAGAAAACCCTCAACATCGTTCTCAAGACCGATGTGCGTGGTTCTCTGGAAGCGCTGCAGGGTTCGCTCGGCGGCCTGGGCAACGACGAAGTGCAAGTGCGCGTGATTGGTGGTGGCGTCGGTGGTATCACCGAGAGCGATGCCAACCTGGCGCTGGCTTCGAATGCAGTACTGTTCGGCTTCAACGTGCGTGCCGATGCCGGTGCGCGCAAGATCGTCGAGCAGGAAGGTCTGGATATGCGTTATTACAACGTGATCTACGACATCATCGAAGACGTCAAGAAGGCCCTGACCGGCATGCTCGGCAGCGATGTTCGCGAGAACATCCTGGGTGTCGCCGAAGTACGTGACGTGTTCCGTTCGCCGAAGTTCGGCGCCATCGCTGGCTGTATGGTCATCGAGGGTACCGTGTACCGCAACCGTCCGATTCGCGTACTGCGTGATGACGTTGTGATCTTCGAAGGCGAGCTGGAATCGCTGCGTCGCTTCAAGGACGATGCTTCCGAAGTCCGTTCGGGCATGGAGTGCGGTATTGGCGTCAAGAGCTACAACGACGTCAAGGTCGGCGACAAGATCGAAGTCTTCGAGAAAGTCCAGGTGGCTCGTACCCTTTAAGGGCGAGCGAGCCGCAAGCGCCTGCTACAGGGCGGCTTGCGGTACCTCTTCAGGTAGCGCCCGGTCAGGCATTCGTCTGTCCGGGCGTTTGCCGCTTTAAGTTACAGGTAGCAAGAATGGCCAAAGAATATAGCCGTACCCAACGTATTGGCGATCAGATGCAGCGCGAGCTGGCCGAGCTGATCCGTCGCGAAGTCAAGGACCCGCGTGTCGGTCTGGTGACTATCACCGCCGTGGACGTGAGCCGTGACCTGGGCCATGCCAAGGTGTTCATCACCGTCATGGGCGAGGAAACCCCGGATGCCGTGCAGCAATCGCTCAAGGCATTGAATAGCGCCGCCAGCTTCCTGCGTCTGCACCTGGGGCGTTCGATGCAACTGCGCAGCGTGCCGCAGCTGCACTTCCATTTCGATGAAAGTGTCAGCCGTGGTGTGCACTTGTCGGCGCTGATCGAGCGTGCAGTGGCCGAAGACCGCCTGCACAAGGATGCCGACGAGTCGGACACCAAGGAGTAAGCGGTGGCCCAGGTCAAACGTATCCGCCGCAATGTCAGCGGCATCATCCTGCTCGACAAGCCGCTGGGCTTCACGTCCAATGCCGCCTTGCAGAAAGTGCGTTGGCTGCTGAACGCGGAAAAGGCCGGCCATACCGGTAGCCTCGACCCGCTGGCGACCGGCGTGTTGCCGCTGTGCTTCGGTGAAGCGACCAAGTTTTCGCAGTACTTGCTGGATTCCGACAAGGGCTACGAAACCGTCATGCAGATGGGGCAGACTACCAACACCGGCGATGCCGAGGGTGAGGTGCTGCAGACCCGCGACGTGACCGTTGGTCGCGCCGACATCGAAGCGCTGCTGCCCCGTTTTCGCGGCCCGATCAGCCAGATACCGCCTATGTACTCGGCGCTCAAGCGTGACGGCCAGCCGCTGTACAAACTGGCACGTGCAGGAGAGGTAGTGGAGCGCGAGGCGCGTTCTGTTACTATTAACCGCTTGGAGTTGCTCGAGTGCGAAGGCACCCGTGCACGGCTGAGCGTAGGATGCAGCAAAGGCACCTATATCCGCACGCTGGTGGAGGATATCGGTGAAGCCCTTGGTTGCGGCGCCTATGTCGCCGAGCTGCGCAGGACCCAGGCAGGGCCCTTTGCGCTGGCACAGACGGTCACCCTCGAGGAACTCGAACAGGCCCATGCCGAAGGTGGTAACGAAGCGCTCGACCGCTTCCTGATGCCATCGGACAGCGGGCTGCAGGACTGGCCGTTGGTCAGCCTGTCGGAACACAGTGCGTTCTACTGGCTGCATGGCCAGGCGGTACGCGCGCCGGACGCGCCACAATTTGGCATGGTGCGGGTACAGGATCACAACGCACGCTTCATCGGTATCGGTGAAGTGAGCGAAGACGGGCGCATTGCGCCGCGTCGGCTGATTCGGTCGGAATGACCGAAACCGCGGGGTCAGGCAGTTGCCGAGCCCCACGGCATCAAGGGTGGCTGTCAGTAGGCACGGTCACACCTTTTTTATTAATACAGGGATTTGTCCCTGGCCTATTGGACCCCGCTTGCGGGATCCGTTATCAGGAGAAGCCAAATGGCCCTCAGCGTTGAAGAAAAAGCTCAGATCGTTGCCGAATACCAGCAAGCCGCCGGCGATACCGGTAGCCCGGAAGTGCAGGTTGCTCTGCTGACCGCCAACATCAACAAGCTGCAAGGCCACTTCAAGGCCAACGATAAAGACCACCACTCCCGTCGTGGTCTGATCCGTATGGTCAACCAGCGTCGTAAGCTGCTGGATTACCTGAAGGGCAAAGACACCACTCGTTACAGCGCCCTGATCGGTCGCCTGGGCCTGCGTCGCTAATAGCGGCCTGGTCAGTGGTGTGCGTGGGGTGTCGCAGGCTTCGGCAGGGCTGTTTTGCAGCGCTGCCGTTGGGCACTTCACGCGTATCTCCGAGGTTGGCAGCCTGGCAATGCTGAGCGGTTTTTCCGCTTGGTGCCAGGCTCCCAGCCTCGTGTTGTATCTGGACGGTCAATGGGGCCGATTCCCCGTTCTGCCCAAGAATTCGCAAGAAACCAGTTCCCCCAAGAGCCACTGAAAAAGGTAGGAAACCGTGAACCCGGTAATCAAGACTTTCCAGTTCGGTCAATCGACCGTCACTCTCGAAACGGGCCGTATTGCCCGTCAGGCAACCGGCGCCGTGCTGGTTACCGTCGACAACGACGTCACCGTGCTGGTGACTGTGGTAGGCGCCAAACAGGCTGATCCAGGCAAGGGTTTCTTCCCGCTGTCGGTTCACTACCAGGAAAAGACCTACGCCGCTGGCAAGATCCCAGGTGGCTTCTTCAAGCGTGAAGGCCGTCCTTCCGAGAAAGAGACGCTGACCTCGCGCCTGATCGACCGTCCGATCCGTCCGCTGTTCCCGGAAGGCTTCATGAACGAAGTGCAGGTCGTCTGCACCGTGGTTTCCACCAGCAAGAAGACCGACCCGGACATCGCCGCGATGATCGGTACCTCGGCTGCCCTGGCCATTTCCGGCATTCCGTTCGAAGGCCCGATCGGCGCTGCCCGCGTTGCCTTCCACGAAAGCACTGGCTACCTGCTGAACCCGACCTACGAGCAACTGGCTGCCTCGAGCCTGGACATGGTCGTTGCCGGTACCTCCGACGCCGTACTGATGGTTGAATCGGAAGCTCAAGAGCTGACCGAAGACCAGATGCTGGGTGCCGTACTGTTCGCCCACGACGAATTCCAGGCTGTTATCCAGGCTGTCAAAGAGCTGGCTGCCGAAGCTGGCAAGCCGACTTGGGACTGGAAACCTGCCGTTGCCAACACCGAGCTGTTCAATGCTATCCGCGCCGAGTTCGGCGAAGCGGTTTCGCAGGGTTACACCATCACCGTCAAAGCCGACCGCTATGCGCGTCTGGGTGAGCTGCGTGACCAGGCGGTTGCCAAGTTCTCCGGTGAAGAAGGCCAGCCTTCGGCTTCCGAAGTAAAAGACATCTTCGGCGAAATCGAATACCGCACCGTTCGCGAAAACATCGTCAACGGCAAGCCACGTATCGACGGCCGCGACACCAAGACTGTACGCCCGCTGAACATCGAAGTGGGTGTGCTGCCGAAAACTCACGGTTCGGCACTGTTCACCCGTGGCGAAACCCAGGCCCTGGTCGTTGCGACCCTGGGTACTGCCCGTGATGCCCAGCTGCTGGACACCCTCGAAGGCGAGAAGAAAGACCCCTTCATGCTGCACTACAACTTCCCACCGTTCTCGGTAGGTGAGTGTGGCCGCATGGGCGGCGCTGGCCGTCGCGAAATCGGCCACGGCCGTCTGGCCCGCCGTTCGGTTCAGGCCATGCTGCCTGCTGCTGACGTGTTCCCGTACACCATCCGTGTGGTTTCGGAAATCACCGAATCCAACGGTTCCAGCTCCATGGCTTCGGTCTGTGGTGCTTCCCTGGCCCTGATGGACGCCGGTGTGCCGATGAAGGCGCCAGTTGCCGGTATCGCCATGGGCCTGGTCAAGGAAGGCGACAAGTTCGCAGTCCTGACTGACATCCTGGGTGACGAAGACCACCTGGGCGACATGGACTTCAAGGTAGCCGGTACCGCCAAAGGCGTCACCGCGCTGCAGATGGACATCAAGATCAACGGCATCACCGAAGAGATCATGGAAATCGCCCTGGGCCAAGCCCTGGAAGCGCGCCTGAACATCCTCGGCCAGATGAACCAGATCATTGGCCAGTCGCGTACCGAACTGTCGGCCAACGCCCCGACCATGATCGCGATGAAGATCGACACCGACAAGATCCGTGACGTCATCGGTAAAGGCGGCGCCACCATTCGCGCCATCTGCGAAGAGACCAAGGCTTCGATCGACATCGAAGACGACGGCTCGATCAAGATCTTCGGCGAAACCAAGGAAGCGGCAGATGCTGCCAAGCAGCGCATCCTGGGCATCACCGCCGAGGCCGAGATCGGCAAGATCTACGTCGGCAAGGTCGAGCGCATTGTCGATTTCGGCGCCTTCGTCAACATCCTGCCTGGCAAGGACGGCCTGGTGCACATCTCCATGCTGAGCGATGCTCGCGTCGAGAAAGTCACCGACATCCTGAAAGAAGGCCAGGAAGTCGAAGTGCTGGTACTGGACGTGGACAACCGCGGCCGTATCAAGCTGTCGATCAAAGACGTCGCTGCGGCCAAGGCCTCGGGCGTCTAAGCGACCGTCACGCAATAGAGAAAGGGCCCTTCGGGGCCCTTTTTTCATGGGGGCGGGAACCTTTTGCGGACTTGCATCTTGCATGCAGGTTTACCGCGCAGATTGCAAAATGCACGACCGCAGCAGCGATGGTGTTTTGCTAACTGATTGATTTAAAAGGAAATAAACGAAGAGGCCAAGCTGGCACAGCCCATGCAACTACCTTCATACCTGACGCCAGGACATACGGCGCAGACCCTTCGAAAAACAGGAGTGACCCACATGAAGAAGTTCGCCATTGCTGCCGCTACTGCTACCGCTCTGACCCTGACCATGGCTAACGGTGCATTCGCCGCTGAGCCAACCCAGGCTCCAGTCATGTTGGCGGCCAACACCGTCGACAACGCCAAGCAAGAAGGCTCCGACACTTGGATCACTACCAAGGTCAAAGCTGATCTGCTGACTGAAAAAGGCATCCCAGGCAGCGACATCAAAGTCGAGACCAGCCAAGGTGTTGTTTCGCTGTCTTCTGATGTGAAGGTTACCGAATCGCAGAAAGCAGAAGCGGTGCGCATCACCAAGAACATCAAAGGCGTCAAGAGCGTAATGTCTGACGGCCTGAAAGCCGAGTAAAGGAATGTCCCGTCGGCCAAATGGATTTGGCCACTTTCAGCAAAGCCCTGGCCCGTGCCAGGGCTTTTTCTTGAGTTCAATACACTGGGTTGCGCGCGATCACATCGCTTTCGAAGCATTCCTGCTCAAGGATCAGAGGCTCCACCAATGGGCGGCTGTCGCGAAAATGCGCGGTCTGGGTATGCGCTTCATACGCAGCATCATCGCGGTAGATTTCGTACAGGTAGATCACCTCCGGATCAACCCGGTCCTGCGACACATCGAACACCAGACAGCCAGGCTCACTCGCCACGGAAGCTGCAGCATTGACCTTGATTGCACTCAGGAAAGCGTCGGCGCATCCAGGCTTCACTCGGGTCTTGATGAACAGGCTATACACAAATCTCTCCTTTTGTTTTAAATTCAATAATGAATTGTATACAAAAATGGAGCTTCGCCAATGTCCGAATTGCCTGCACGCCCTGGCCGCCTGAATGGCTTACGCCACATCGCCCTGCTGGTGCCTAACCTGGAAGAGTGTGAACGCTTCTACGTCGATGTGCTGGGCATGGAGGTGCTGAATCGCGCCAATGAGGACCTGGTGTACCTCACTTGCGGTAACGACAACCTGTCATTGGGGCGTGGGGCAGGGGCGGCCAACGGGTTGCAGACCCTGGATCACTACGGGTTCGTTGTCGACAGTGTGGAGGAGCTGGAGGCCTGGTATGCCTACTTCAAGGCCCGTGGCGTGACCTTGCTCGACCGGCCGTTCAACCATGGTGACGGCGCACGCAGCTTCCACCTGCTGGACCCGGCCGGGAACAAGGTTCAACCGTTGTATCACCCGGCGGTGTCGGGGCAGCGCTTGGTTTAAAGCCCGTGCTGGCCTCTTCGCGGGCACGCCCGCTCCCACAGGTAGTGCGCAGGCCTGTGGGGGCAGGCGTGCCTGCGAACAGGCCAGGCCTGCCAGAGGGGATTACTCGGCATCCAGGTGCATCGGTGTCACCACCCGGCCATCGCTTTGAGGCTGCCCCAGGCTGGTATCGATGAAGTACACCCGGTCGTCTTCCAGCTTGCCCTTGTCGACCAGGTAGTCCTTGATGCTGCTGGCCCGCTCCTGCCCCAAGGTACGCAGCAAGGCGGTACTCTCGGCCCACGACTTGATCACGGCCTCGCGCAGCTTGGCGGCGCGCTCGTCACGGCCCAACTGCTCCCATTCGGCAGGCGGCTGCTGCTTCAGGCGGGTGCGGTAGATGCCTTCGAGCATCGCCGGTTTGTCACTGTCGTCAACCACCAGCATCGAGGCATTGGCCGGCACCTTGTCACCCCGTCGCTGCAGGATCTTGTACCAGGTGGCCTGGTACTCACGCTCAAGGCGCTGTTGGGCAATCAGCGGGCCGTCGCTGGCCTGGGCGCTGGTGCCTTCGATTTCCAGGCGCAGTTCCGGGCGCTCTTTCAGCGCGGATGCCAGCTTGTCCAAGGACGACTGGGCCTCGCCGCTGAGTTCGCTGGAGCCGGGGGCGAACGCCACGTTGCCAAGGTCTTCCGAGCTACCGCCGCTGATCAGCCCGCCAATGAATTTGAATGGCGCCTGCGCCGCGCGCAGCACCAGGTTGCGCAGGGTTTGCCAAACAATCGGCATCACGCTGAATTGCGGGTTGTTGAGGTCGCCAGACACCGGCAGCTCGATCGAGATCTTGCCCTCGGTATCCTTCAGCAATGCCACCGCCAGGCGGATCGGAAGGTCGACCGCATCCGGGCTGTCGACTTTCTCGCCCAACTGCAGTTGC
This sequence comes from Pseudomonas sp. JY-Q, assembly GCF_001655295.1. NCBI lineage: Bacteria > Pseudomonadati > Pseudomonadota > Gammaproteobacteria > Pseudomonadales > Pseudomonadaceae > Pseudomonas > Pseudomonas sp. JY-Q. The sequence goes on from NZ_CP011525.1 coordinate 981,075, forward strand.
TCCACTACTACCTTGTTCTCGGCCTTGAGCTGGCCGTTGGTGATCAAGTAGTGCAGGTCCAGGTTCAGCCGCCCCTTGCGGATGCGGAAGCCGGCGAACTTGCCGGAGTAGGGCGTCAGCGTGGTCAGTTCGACGCGCTTGAAGCTGGTGGCAATGTCCAGGCTGGCCAGTGGATTGAACGGGTTGAGTGCGCCCTTGATGGTAACCGGTGCGTAGCGGTCTACCTTGCCCTTGACGTCGACCTTGGCCGGCTGTGGCTTGCGGTTGTCGATGGTGCCGATCTGCCCGTTGAGTTGCTGGATGGCTGTGGCGAAGTTGGGGGTTAGCGACAGGTCGGCAAAGTTGGCCGAGCCGTCGTTGATGTCTATCTGCCCGATATGGATGCCAAGCGGCTTGTTGCTGCTGGCCGTGGTCGGCTTGGGCTGGCTGCTCGCCGGGGCGTCGGCCGGTTGCGGGATCAGCAGATCATTCACGTTAGTGGTGCGGTCTTCGTTGATGATGAAGCGTGCATAGGGCTGCAGCAGGGTCACCTTGTCGATCGACAGAGCATCGCCGTGCACGTAGGACAAGCCGTCGACGTTCACCTGCTGCCATTTGACGAAGTCGCGGCTCTTGATGGTGTCGAGGGTATGCAACTGGCTGACCTGCGCCTTGCCGGTCACACTGAACGCCAGCGGCGCGGTGTTCTTCAGGTCGACCTTGAGGTCGCTCGAGAGCATGCCGCTGCGCAGCTCCAGCAGGATGAACGGGCTGATGTAGGCCTGGGCTACACGCAGGTCGATGTCGCGGGTGCTCACATCCAGCTTTGCCCATATCGGTGCCAGGTTGACCTGGCCTGCAGCCTGCAGCTTGCCTTGCTTACCCACACCTGTATCGAGTTTGAGGGTGAAGGGCGACTGGTTGAGGCTGTCGAAACCTTGCAGGTCGGCATTGAGAGGGCCAATGTCCAAGGCTACCGGTGCCTTCTGGCTGCGATCTGCCAGGTGTACCAGGTAGTTGCGCAACTGCACGTCCTTGAGCAGCACTTGCCAGGGTTTGCTTGGCTCGTTGACCGCTTTCTCTTCAGGCGTAGGTGCTGCGGCCGCCGGCTCGGCCTTTTCCTTCGGCGTGGCCTTGGCGGGTTGGCTGGCGAACAGCTTCTGCCAGTCGAGCTGGCCATCTTTTTCCAGCGCCGCCCAGGTTTCGAGCTTTTCGCTGCGAACCTTGCCCACGGTGACCTGCTGTTTGACCAGATCAATGGTGGTTTCGCTAACCTCTAGGCTGGCCAGGCGTGCCAACGGTCGGCCATCCGGCGCCTTGATGGCGAATGGCGCGATGCGCACGGAGACGTTATCCAGCAGCAGCTCGGTCTGTTTGGCGAGGTTGAGCTTGTAGTGCGTATCGAGGCTTACCACGCCGTCTTCCAGCACCAGTGGCACGGCATCGCGCACGTAGGGCCAGAACAGCTTCATCTTGCCGTCAGTGACCTTCAGTGTGCCTTCGGAGGCGATCGGCGACAGGCTCAGCGTGCCCTTCCAGTCGATGCGTCCGCCATTGGGGCCGCTGGCCACCAAGGTCATGTCGGCGTTGTCGTTGGGCAGGGTGCTGAGGTTTTTCAGCTCCAGATTCATGTTGTCGTAGAGGAACTCGATCGGCTCGCTGGGCCGCAGGTCCTCGAAGTGCAGGTAACCGTCGATGAGCTTGATGCTGCCAATACGCAGCGGGAACGGGTCGCTGGGCGGCTCTTCGGGTTTGGCTTCGCTGGCCGGTAGTTTGAACAACCCGGTCAGGTTGAGGGTACCGTCCTTGGCGAACAGCACTTCGTTGCGCGGTTTGTCGAGCTCCACCGCTTCCAGATGCAGGGCTTTTGTCCACAGGCTGTCGAGCGAGGCGTTAGCATAAAGACGCTCGAAACCGACCTGTTCCTTGCCCGGCTCGCCGATCTGCAGGCCCCACAGCGTCAGCTCGAGGCTGAAGGGGTTGAGTTCGATCCGTTCGAGGTGGGTCGGCACGGTGGCGTATTGGGCCAACTGCTGGTTGGCGATGCGCAGTGCGACACCGGGAAGAATGAGAAAGCCGAGCAGGCTATACAGGGCTACCAAGGCCACGATTGCGCCAGCGGCGCGAGTCAATCCTTTGTACATGTGTCGCTTCGTCTGTCTAAGCAGGAGTGCTTGGAGTATGGCACGTTAAATCAGTTCCGCAGGGGCCAACCTTTTCGCTCAATCAATGCCCATGCGCCGTTTGGCCCGGTGTGCCGAGCCGTCGCGCATTGCCCAGCGCAATACCGGCGCGGTGCGGCGCAGGCCCAGGCGGATCAGGCGCTGCTGCAGGGGCCCGTGCTGCAGGCCGAGCAGTGCCTGGGCCCAGCCGGGCAGCAAGTCGATACCCGCGTGCAGCATCAGTTTGCCAACAGGCTGTGCCAGGCGGCTGGGTGCAGGGGCGTCGAGCAGGATTCGCACGACCTCATGGCTGCGCGTATCACAGTGCAGCTGTGGGCGTATGTGTTGCAGATAGTCTTCAACTTGCTGGCACGAGCGCGGCACGTCACGGGCACCGAGGCGCTCGGCGATCAGGGCGATTTCGTTGTAATAGGCATCCTGCTCGGCGCGTGGCAGGTGTGGGTTGCGGTAACGCAGGTGGGCGGCGAGGAAACGGCTGACCTCCGCTACATGCACCCAGGTCAACAGATCCGGGTCGCTGGCCGCATAAGGGCGGCCATCGGGTGCAGTGCCGGTGACCTGCAGGTGAATGGTGCGCACTTTGTCGATCAGCCACTCGGCATCGCCAGTGGCGCCGAAGGTGGTGCCGGAAATGAACTGGCTGGTGCGGCGCAAGCGGCCGAGCAGGTCTTCACGAAAATTGGAGTGGTCCCACACACCGGCCAGGGCCAGGGGATGCAACAACTGCAGCATCAGCGCGCTGATGCCACCGACCAGCATGCTCGGGAAGTCGCCATGTACCCGCCAGCTAATACTGTGCGGGCCGAACAGGCCGGGGTCGCCCTTGGGCGATTCCAGGTCGAGCTGGCCGAGGGCCAGCCCAGTGAGGCTCATGACCTGGGTTTCGATACGGCGACGAAGGGCTTCCATGGCGACCTGCTGTACAGGGCGGCCAGATTTGCGGCCGCCGGTTACTGGTTGAGGCGTTTGTCGATCAGGCCCTGTACCACGCTTGGGTCGGCCAGGGTCGAGGTATCGCCCAGGTTTTCCAGCTCATTGCAGGCGATTTTGCGCAGTATACGCCGCATGATCTTGCCTGAGCGCGTCTTGGGTAGCGCTGGCGCCCACTGAATCAGCTCAGGCTTGGCGAAGCTGCCGATTTCCTTGCTGACCAGGGCCAGCAGCTCGGCCTTCAGCGTGTCATCTGGTGTCACGCCATTCATGGTCGTGACGAAGGCGTAGACGCCTTGGCCCTTGAGGTCGTGGGGGTAGCCGACCACCGCGGCTTCGGCCACGCTGTCATGCAGCACCAGTGCGCTTTCCACTTCAGCGGTGCCGATGCGGTGCCCGGACACGTTGATCACATCGTCGATGCGCCCGGTGATCCAGTAGTCGCCATCGGCATCGCGGCGGGCACCGTCGCCAGTGAAGTAGTAGCCGGGCAAGGGCTTGAAGTAGGTGTCGACCATCCGCTGGTGGTCGCCGTAGACACTGCGGATCTGCCCCGGCCAGCTGGCTTTGATCGCCAGCACGCCGGCGCCGGGGCCTTCGATCAGTTTGCCTTTTTCGTCCAGTAGCACCGGTTGCACGCCGAACATTGGCTGGGTAGCGCAGCCGGGTTTGAGTGACTGTGTGCCGGGCAGTGGGGTGAGCATGATGCCGCCGGTTTCGGTCTGCCACCAGGTATCCACAATCGGGCAGCGCTTTTGCCCGACCTCCTCGAAATACCATTCCCAGGCTTCCGGGTTGATCGGCTCGCCGACGCTGCCCAGCAGACGCAGGCTTTTGCGTGAGGTGCTCTGCAGTGGCGCAGAGCCCTCGCGCATCAGTGCGCGCAGGGCGGTCGGAGCGGTGTAGAAGATGTTCACCTGGTGTTTGTCCACCACTTGCCAGAAGCGCGAGGTGTCTGGGTAGTTGGGCACGCCTTCGAACATCAGCGAGATTGCGCCATTGGCCAGCGGGCCGTAGACGATGTAGCTGTGGCCGGTCACCCAGCCGACATCGGCGGTGCACCAGAACACCTCGCCGTCACGATAATCGAACACCACCTTGAAGGTCATTGTTGCCTGCAGCAGGTAGCCGCCGGTGGTATGCAGCACCCCTTTGGGTTTGCCGGTGCTGCCGGAGGTGTAGAGGATGAACAGCGGGTCTTCGGCCTCCATCGGTTCAGGGGGGCAGTCGTCGCCGGCCTCTTTCGTCGCTTCGTGATACCAGAGGTCGCGGCCCTCGGCCCAGGCAACATCGCCGCCAGTGCGGCGCACCACCAATACGCTACTGACCGCTGGGCAACTGGCCAAGGCTTTGTCGACGTTCTGTTTCAGTGGGATGCGTTTACCGCCACGCACGCCTTCATCGGCGGTGATCACGGTGCGGCAGTCGGCATCGAGAATACGGTCTCGCAAGGCATCGGGGGAGAAACCGCCAAACACCACCGAGTGGATGGCGCCGATGCGGGTGCAGGCGAGCATGGCGAACGCGGCCTCGGGAATCATTGGCATGTAGATGCACACCCGGTCGCCTTTCTTCACACCGCGCGCTTTCATTGCATTGGCCAGGCGGCAGACCTGACGGTGCAGTTCGCGGTAGGTGATGGCCTTGGAGTCCTTGGGGTCGTCGCCTTCCCACAGCAAGGCCGTTTGCTCGCCGCGCTGGGCCAGATGACGGTCGATACAGTTGTAGCTGACGTTGAGTTGCGCACCGTCGAACCAGCGGGCCTTGCCGGTATGCAGGTCGCATTGCTGCACGCTTGACCAAGGCTTGATCCAGTCCAGGCGTTTGGCCTGTTCGGCCCAGAAGGTGTCTGGGTCTTCGACCGACTGGCGGTAGAGGCGGCGGTAGTCTTCGGGGGTGAGGGCGGCGGACTGGCTGACGGCCAGGGCCTGGGGGTATTTGCGGATATCGAACATGGCGGGTGGTCCTGCTCTTGTAAGGGGCGATGGACTGCAACGGCTATTCGATAGGACAGTGTAGCTGGGAGCGGTGTTCAACCTGGGCCGGCCTCTTCGCGGGTAAACCCGCTCCTACGAGGTAACGCGTTGCCTGGTAGGAGCGGGTTTACCCGCGAAGAGGCCGGTACAGGCTTCGGATCAACCGCGGTGACGGCCGCGGAAGTAGTTGATCAGGCCTTGGGTGGAACCGTCTTCGGCGCTGTCTTCCAGGCTGCCGACCAAGCGCTGGTAAACGCCCTTGCCCAGTTCCTTGCCCAACTCGACGCCCCACTGGTCGAAGGCGTTGATACCCCAGATAACGCTCTGTACAAACACCTTGTGCTCGTACATCGCCACCAACGCGCCCAGGCGGCGCGGGCTGATGCGCTCGACCACCAACGTGTTGCTCGGGCGGTTACCCGGGATTACCTTGTGCGGGGCCAGCTTTTCGATGTCCGCTTCGTTGAGGCCTTTAGCGCGCAATTCGGCTTCGGCTTCCTCGCGGGTTTTGCCCAGCATCAGCGCCTGGCTCTGCGACAGGCAGTTGGCGTACAGCCACTGGTGGTGGTCGGCCACCGGGTTGAAGCTCACCACCGGCACGATGAAATCGGCCGGAATCAACTGGGTGCCCTGGTGCAGCAACTGGTGGTAGGCATGCTGGCCGTTGCAGCCCACGCCGCCCCAGATCACCGGCCCGGTGTCGGTCTTCACCGGGGTACCGTCTTGCAGCACGCTCTTGCCGTTGGATTCCATGTCCAGCTGCTGCAAGTGCTTGGTGATGTTGCGCAGGTAGTGGTCGTACGGCAGGATCGCGTGGCTGTTTGCGTCCCAGAAGTTGCCATACCACACGCCCAGCAGGGCCAGTAGCACCGGCATGTTCTTGTCGAACGGTGCGGTCTGGAAGTGCTGGTCCATGGTGTAGGCGCCGGACAGCAGTTCCTTGAAGTTGGCAGTGCCGATGGCCAGGGCGATCGGCAGGCCGATGGCCGACCACAGCGAGTAGCGCCCGCCCACCCAGTCCCACATCGGGAAGATGTTTTCTTCGCGGATACCGAACGCTACAGCAGCGGCCTTGTTGCTGGACACTGCAATGAAGTGGCGGTACAGCTCGGCTTCCGAGCCGCCTTGGGCCAGGTACCAGGTACGCGCGGCCATGGCGTTTTTCAGCGTCTCGAGGGTGTTGAACGACTTCGACGAGACGATGAACAGGGTGGTTTCGGCGCGCAGGTTGGCCGACAGTTCGTGGAACTCGCTGCCATCGATATTCGCTAGGTAGTGACAGCGCACGCCGCGCTGGGCGTAGGGTAGCAGCGCTTCGGACACCAGCTCGGGGCCGAGGAACGAACCGCCAATGCCAATGTTGACCACGTCGGTGATCGGTTTTTCGCTGTAGCCGCGCCACAGGCCATCGTGAATGCGGCCAACCAGTTCGGTAATCTGGTTGAGCACCTTGTGCACTTCCGGCATGACGTTCACGCCGTTGACGCTGAGTTTGTCACCTACGGGCCGGCGCAAGGCGGTGTGAAGCACCGGGCGGCCTTCGGAGGCGTTGATGATCTCACCGCTGAACATCGACTTGATGGCGTCTTGCAGGCCCACTTCATTGGCCAGGCTGACCAGCAGCTCGCGGCTTTGCTCGGTGATCAGGTTTTTTGAGTAGTCGAGGAACAGGCCGCAAGCGCTAAGGGAAAACTGGTCGAAGCGCTTGGCATCGGCGGCGAAGGCTTCGCGCATGCTGAAGCTTTGCATGGCGTCGCGGTGTTTCTGAAGCGCCTGCCAGGCGGGCAGGGCCGTCACATCGTGGGGTGTACGGTAATACGCCATTGCGCGGGGTTCCCTTGGTGCGTGGTGAGGGCTTGGACACGGCAGTCGTTGCCGGGTTCAGGCTGGCACCATTATAGGCAAAGGCCACGTGCTGGGAATGGGTATGGCAGGGGGATTTTGGTGGGGCATTGCAAGCAAGCCCGCCCCTACAGGTAAACGTGCAGGAGCGGGCTTGCCCGCGAATGGGCTGCAAGGCAGCCCAAGACCGTTATGCGGTCTTCTCTTCCACATGCAGGTAGAGGTTGTCGATCAAGCGTGTGTTACCCAGGTAAGCCGCCGCAATCACCACCAGGTCTCGATCATCGATCACTGCCGGGCGCAAGCTTACGGCATGGCGTACTTCCAGGTAATCCGGGCGGAAACCCGCTGCGCTCAGTTGCGCCTGGCCTTCAGCGACCAGCGCGGCAAAATCTCGCTGGCCATGACCGATGCCCGCTGCAATGTGCTGCAGTGTGCGGTACAGCGCTGGTGCAACAGTAAGCTGCTCTGGCGTGAGGTAGCCATTGCGCGACGACAGCGCCAAGCCGTCTTCGGCACGCACGGTGGGTTCGCCGATGATCTGGATCGGCATGTTCAGGTCGCGCACCATGGCGCGGATCACCGCCAACTGCTGATAGTCCTTCTCGCCGAACACGGCAAGGTCTGGCTGGACCATGTTGAACAGCTTGTTGACCACGGTGGCCACGCCCTCGAAATGCCCAGGCCGGCTGGCGCCGCACAGGCCTTCGGAAAGCTGCGGCACGCTGACGCGTGTCTGCACGCTCATGCCGTCGGGGTACATCTCTTCCACGGTGGGCGCGAACAGCAGGTTGCAGCCGGCCTGCACCAGGCGCTCCTGGTCGGCTGCCAGGGTGCGTGGGTATTTGTCGAGGTCTTCGTTGGCGCCGAACTGCAGCGGGTTGACGAAGATACTGGCGACCACGAAGTCGGCGCGCTGGGCAGCCTTGGTCACCAAGGCTGCATGGCCGCTGTGCAGGTTGCCCATGGTCGGCACGAAACCGATGCGTTTGCCCTCACCGCGCGCGCGGGCCACTGCCGCGCGCAGTTCGCGGACGGTCTTGACTGTATTCATGCACTGAACCCGTGTTCGCTGCCTGGGAAACTGACTTGCTTGACCGCCTCAACGTAAGCGACGAGGGCGCTATGGATATCCGGTTGGCCCTGCATGAAGTTCTTCACGAACTTCGGTACCCGGCCGCTCAGCGACAGGCCGAGCATGTCGTGCAGTACCAGTACCTGGCCATCGGTGGCGCTGCCGGCGCCAATGCCGATTACCGGGATGCCAACGGCATTGGTGATTTCCGCTGCCAGCTCGCTGGGTACGCACTCGAGCAGCAGCATGGCCGCACCGGCCTGTTCCAGGGCAATGGCGTCGGCGCGCATCTGCCGGGCCTGGGCCTCCTGGCGGCCCTGCACTTTGTAGCCGCCCAGCACGTTGACGGTTTGCGGGGTCAGGCCCATGTGCGCGCACACCGGCACACCACGCTCGGCCAGCAAGCTGATGGTTTCGGCCAGCCAGGCTGCGCCTTCGATTTTTACCATGTGGGCGCCGGCCTGCATCAGTGTGGCGCTGTTGGCAAAGGCCTGCTCCGGCGTGGCGTGGGCCATGAACGGCAGGTCGGTGAGGATCAGCGCGCCGTCGTTGCCGCGTTTGACGCTGGCGGTGTGGTAGGCCATCTCCGCCGTGGTGACCGGCAAGGTGCTGTCGTGGCCCTGCAGGACCATCCCCAGCGAGTCGCCCACCAGCAACACTTCAACGCCGGCCTGGCTGGCGGCCTTGGCGAAGGTCGCGTCGTAGCAGGTCAGCATGGTGATTTTTTCACCCTTGGCCTTGAGGCCGTTAAGGGTGGTAAGGGTTACTTCAGGCATGTAGGAAATTCCTCGTTCAGGCGCTGTAAAAAACGACTGCATTCAACGCGTGTAGTCATCTTCCGGAGCGGCACATCATCGCGCGTGATGTTCGGGCACAGGTCCGTCCGGGCCTAAATACGGGTATGCGGCACTTTGGTGCCACACGGGACGCCTATAGTCGTGAGCGAGGTGGGGGAAGTCAATCACCCTGTTACCGCATTGTTACGATCAGGGTGTTACTGGCGTTACCGAGGTGGTAATGCAGGCTGGAACGCCCGGTCTACAGGCGTTCCAGGCCGACGAATGGGCATTCGTCGAGCAGTTGCGCGAGGGCACGACCATCGGCCAGGCGGAAATCGCCCGGTACCAGCTCGGCCAACGGATACAGCACGAAGGGGCGGGCATGCATGTGGTAATGCGGCACTTTCAGGCGTGGCTGGTCGAGCACCTGGTCACCGAACAGTAAGATGTCCAGGTCCAGCGTACGTGGGCCCCAGCGTTCCTTGCGCACGCGGCCCTGGTCGTTTTCGATGGCCTGCAACGCATCGAGCAATGCCAGTGGCGCCAGGGTGGTGTCCAGGGCGGCGACAGCGTTGGTGTAGCGCGGTTGGCCGGGCAGCAGCGAATCACTGGTGTACAGGGCCGAGGCGGCTACCAGGCGCGTGGCTTCGACCTGGTCCAGCGCCTGCAAGGCGCTACGCAACTGCTCGGCAGGTGCGTCCAGGTTGCTGCCCAGACCTACGTAGGCGCGAATGGTCACTCGAACGCCTCGTCGCCACTGCGCTTGCGTTTGCTGCCGCTGCGCTTGCGCTTGCGCGGGCCGGCACTGTCGTCACGGCTACCAAGCTCGCGGATCATCTCGCGGCGCTCGCTGTCGTTTGCCTCCTGGTAATCGGTCCACCACTGGCCCAGGTCGTCGGTTTCTTCCCCGGCGCTTTCACGCAGCAGCAGGAAGTCGTAACCGGCGCGGAAACGCGGGTTGTCCAGCAGCATGTCGGCGCGCTTGCCGCTGCGGCGCGGCAGGCGCTCCTGCATGTCCCAGATCTCGCGGATCGGCAGGGTGAAACGCTTGGGGATGGCAATGCGCGCGCACTGCTCGGCGATCAGGTCGTGGGCTGCACCGTTCATGGCCGGGATCGGCGGCACGCCCTGGTTCTGCAGGTGCAGCACACGGGCCGGCAGAGCTGGCCAGAGCAGAGCAGCAAACAGGAAGGCTGGCGTCACCGGCTTGCCCTGCTTCACGCGCAGGTCGGTGTTGTTCAGTGCCTGGCTGATCAGCGTGTGGGTGTAGGTCGGCCGCTCATCCAGCGCGTGGGCACTGGCCGGGAACAGCGGTTCGAACAACTCCAGGTCAACCAGCATTTCGAAGGCGATGGCACCTTGGCCGCTGAGGAACAGCTTGAGGCATTCCTCGAACAGGCGCGCGGGTGGAATTTCGCGCAGCATCGGGGCCAGGCCGCGAATTGGCAGGTAGGTGTGCTTTTCGATGCCAAAGTCGAGCTTGGCAGCAAAGCGCACCGCGCGCAGCATGCGCACCGGGTCTTCCTGGTAGCGGTGGGTCGGGTCCCCGATCAGCCGCAGCAGGCGATTGCGCACGTCGTGCACACCGTTGGCGTAATCGAGAATGCGCTCGCTGACCGGATCGTAGTACAGGGCGTTGATGGTGAAGTCGCGGCGTTGCGCGTCCTCTTCCAGGGTGCCGTACACGTTGTCTCGCAGAATGCGGCCACTGGCGTTATGCGACGAACGGTGGGCATCGCCCTGGTCGTCCTCGGAGTGGTGGGCGCGGAAGGTGGCGACTTCAATGATCTCACGGCCGAAATGCACATGGACCAATTTGAAGCGACGACCAATGATGCGGGCGTTGCGGAACTCTGCACGGACCTGTTCGGGGGTGGCGCTGGTGGCGACGTCGAAGTCCTTCGGCGTGATGCCCAGCATCAGGTCGCGGACACAGCCACCGACCAGGTAAGCCTGGTAGCCGGCGCTTTGCAGGCGCTCCACGATGTTCACCGCATGACGGCTGAACTGGTGGCGCTGCAGCGAGTGCTGGCTCTTGTTGATCACCTCGGGCGTGGTGCGCCTGTGGTGCGGGCCCGGTACGGGCGGGCGGAAAGACTGGAACAGCTTCTTCAGCATGGGATGCACTGTGTGAAGGAATGTTCGGCCAAGAATAGGAGAATGGCCGCATGATGGGCGGGGATTCTAGCATTTACTCGGGGAATGGTGTAGGCGGGTAGCAGGATGCCTGCCAGAAGGGTAGAAACGACAAGGGGAGCCTAAGCTCCCCAAGAAGTCGTTGCGTGCTCTTATTGTTTTTTTGCTGGGCTTCTTGTTTTTGTTGAGTGCCCTGTCCACAAATCTCGAAGCTTGTGGACGACCCCCAAACCGGGGGTAAAGAGCAAACGGATTGCTTTGGCCGCTGATGACACGTTGATCTGTCGATCCAACCAGTTCAGGCGCTGCTTTTAGTGCAGTTTTTGTTGTTCTCTACCTGGTTGTGGGGCAAGCCCCAAACACGCATCCTCTCCAAAAGAATCAGTTAGCTGCGCCTCCGCCATCTTGTTTTTATTGTGCGTGAGCCGTTTCGTCTTGTTCTTATTCTGAGTTGCAGTGCTTGTTATTGTTCTTGTACCAAACATATAGCAGGTGCCGTGCCAACTTTTCAAAACTCAATAAAATCAAGGGGTTGGGCGGGTTCTGCAATTTTTGGCAGGTCGAAAATGTCGCAATTTCGTTACCGTACGCCTCGGGGACTGTTACGGCGGAAAGCTTGGGTAACAGATTTTTACGGGAGGTGAGGTGTTACCTGGGGTGTTCGCCGTGACACGTTCAGCGCCTGTGAGGCCGAGCGCCGCCCGCGCGGCGCTTCGCGGCTAAAGCCGCGCCTACATGTGTTCGGGCTAATTTTTTCTGTGGGATTTGAGCGCGAACGCCTTGGCGCATGGCTCGAGATTGCGTCGTACAACAAGGCGGTCGCGCGCGTGTGGCACAGGAGGGACTGGCCCGAAACAAATGTAGGCGCGGCTTTAGCCGCGAAGCGCCGCGCGGGCGGCGCTCGGTCTCACCGACGCCGCATAGGCTACGGCGTACGGTGCGCAGGTCGGTTATTCGCTGGTAGCGTTGCTCTTGCGCCGTGGTATGCCCAGGCGCTGGCGGCGTTCCCACAGGCACTTGCGGCTGACGCCGAGCTTGCGTGCCAGTTCGGTCTCGGTCATGTGGTCCTGGTGCTCAAGCACGAAGTGCTGGAAGTAGTCTTCCAGCGACAGGTCTTCGGTCGGCTCGTGGCTGGCATTGCCCGCGTTGGCCACCACCAGGGCATTGTCGAGGATGTCGTCCTCTTCCAGGTCGCTCAGCTCGATGTCGATGCCCAGCAGCTCGGCGGAAATTTCTGCGCTCTCGCTGAGAATCACCGCGCGCTCCACGGCATTTTCCAGTTCACGCACGTTACCGGGCCAGCTGTAGTGACGAATGGCTTGCTCGGCCTCGGCCGAGAAGTGCAGGTCGTCGCGGCCGATGCGAGCGCTTTGGCGGGCGAGGAAGACGCTGGCGATCTCGTTGACGTCGCTGCCACGCTCGCGCAGGGCCGGCAGCTTCAGGGCGATGACGTGCAGTCGGTAATACAAGTCTTCACGGAACTGGCCGGCCTTGGCCAGGTTTTTCAGGTCGCGGTGGGTCGCGGCGATCAGGCGCACATCGACCTTTTGCGACTGCACCGAACCTACCCGGCGTATCTCGCCTTCCTGCAGCACACGCAGCAGGCGAGCCTGGGCTTCCAGCGGCAGTTCGCCAATTTCATCGAGGAACAGCGTACCGCCATCGGCGGCCTCCACCAAGCCGGCGCGCCCGGCGCTGGCGCCGGTGAACGCGCCTTTTTCGTGGCCGAACAGTTCGGATTCGATCAGCGTTTCGGGGATGGCCGCGCAGTTCACCGAGATCATCGGTGCCTTGGCCCGGCGAGACAGGTTGTGCAGGGCGCGGGCCACCAGCTCTTTACCGGTGCCGGACTCGCCCTGGATCAGCACATTGGAGTCGGTAGGCGCGACTTTGCGGATCTTGCTGTACATGTCCTGCATGGGCTGGCACGAGCCGATGATGCCGATCTCGCCATTGGCCGTTGCCGCGCTGCCTTTGTCGGACGCTGTAGCCTTGCCATTGCTGGCGCGTGGCTCGGCAGGCGGTGCTGCAGCGGGGGCGTTCTGCCGGTCACGCAGAATACGCGCTACGGCCTGTAGCATCTCGTCATGGTCGAAGGGCTTGGCAATGTAGTCCACCGCGCCCATTTTCATCGAGTCCACCGCTGAGCGCAGGCTGGCGTAACTGGTCATGATCAGCACCGGGGTGCCCTGGCCGAGCTTGATCAGCTCGGTGCCGGGCGCGCCTGGCAGGCGCAGGTCGCTGACGATGAGGTCGAAAGTGGCAATGCTGAAGCGTTCCTGGGCTTCCTGCACCGAGCCGGCCTCGCTGACCTGGTACTGGTTCCGCTCAAGCAGGCGACGCAGGGCCGAGCGGATGATGGTTTCGTCTTCGACGATCAGAATGTGCGGCATTGATTCAATTCTCTCGACGGTCTCGAATTTCAGGGGACGTCGCTACGACATGCCGGGGCAGGGTCACGCGGATCCGTGTGCCACGTTGCCGTTCGATATCGGCCGGGCTGTCGATGGTGATTTGCCCATAATGCTCTTCCACGATGGAATAGACCAGAGCGAGCCCCAGTCCGGTTCCTTCGCCCGGGTCCTTGGTGGTGAAGAAGGGTTCGAACAGGCGGTCCATGATGCTCTTCGGAATCCCGCTGCCTTCGTCTTCGACGATCAGGTCGACGGTGTGCTCGTTAACCTCGCTGCGCACGCGCACGGCGCTACCGGGCGGCGAGGCATCGCGGGCGTTGGAGAGCAGGTTGATCAGCACCTGGGCCAGGCGCTGCGGGTCACCTTCGGCCCAATGGTCCGGGTCGCAAAGGTTGAAGAACTGTACTTCGAAATTGCGCCGGTTCAACGCCAGCAGACCGATGGCGTCTTGTGCCACTTCGGCCAGGCACACCGGTTCCTCGCTGTTCTGGTGGCTGCCGCCAGCATGGGCGAAGCTCATCAGCGACTGGACGATGCGCGATACGCGCTTGGTCTGGTCCAGGATCTGGCTGGACAACTCGATGATTTCGCCATCGCCTTCGCGTTCCTCGCGCAGGTTTTGCGCCAGGCAGGCGATGCCGGTGATCGGGTTGCCGATCTCGTGGGCCACGCCGGCGGCCAGGCGGCCGATACTGGCCAGGCGTTCGGAGTGCACCAGCTTGTCTTCCAGTGCCTGGGTTTCGGTAAGGTCCTCCACCAGCAATACCAGCCCGCTGTTACCGGGTGCCAGTGGCTCGTCAATGGCTGCCTTGTGCAGGTTCAGCCAGCGTGGCTGGCCGTCCAGCGCCAGGCGCTGCTTGTGCAGGTGCTCGTCGGGCACGTTGATGAAGCCTTGCAGCAGGCCGCGCCAAGGCTCGTCGATGGTGACCAGGCGCGAGCCGACCACATGCTTGGCGGCGATGCCGGTGAGCTCTTCCATGGCCTTGTTCCACATCAGGATTTCCTGGTCCTTGGCCAGTGAGCAGACGCCCATGGGCAATTCCTGCAGGGTCTGGCGATGGTAGCGGCGCAAGGCATCGAGTTCGGCGGCCAGCCCTGTCAGGCGCGAGTGGTAGTCTTCCAGGCGGCTTTCGATGAAGTGGATGTCTTCGGTCACGTAGTTTTCGTTACCGGACTTGTACGGCAGGAAAGTCTCGACCATGTCCTGGGCGACGCTCGGCCCCATCAGGCCGGACAAGTTGGCTTCGATGCGGTCGCGCAGGCGGCGCAGGGCATAGGGGCGGCGCTCGTCGAACGGCAGGTAGAGGTCGCGCAGCGCTTGCTCGACTTCCTTTTGCGCGGCCTTGGCGCCCAGCGGCTTGGCCAGCTGGGTGGCGAATTCCTGCGGCGAGGCGGCGTGCAGCTCGCGGCGCTGCGGGCGGCGCACGTTATCCACGGCACAGGCTTCGGCCGCGCTGACTTCTTCGGTGCTGGCGTTGGTGAACAGTGAGATCAGGGTGAACAGCAGCACGTTGGCCGCCAACGAGGCGATGGCTGCCATGTGCCAGCTGGTGTCGTCCAGCACATAGATCATGTCCAGCAGCGGGATGTAGAAGCCCTGCAAATTGCCGAGAAGCGGCAGCAGCATGGTCACCATCCACACCAGCGTACCGGCCAGCAGCCCGGCGATGAAACCGCGGCGGTTGGCGGTTGGCCAATAGAGCACCGACAGCACCCCAGGCAGGAACTGCAAGGTGGCGACGAACGCGACGATACCCAGGTTGGCCAAGCTCTGGTGGTAGTTCTGGCTCAGGTAGAACATGAAGCCGGCGGTGATGATGGCGACGATCAATGCACGGCGGGTCCACTTCAGCCAACGGTAGATGTTGCCTTCGGCCGGGGGCTGGTAAAGCGGCAGCACCAAGTGGTTCAGGGCCATGCCTGACAGCGCCAGGGTGGTGACGATGATCAGGCCGCTGGCTGCCGACAGGCCGCCAATGTAGGCCAGCAGTGCCAATGCCTGGTTGTTGGCGGCGATGCCCAGGCCCAGGGTGAAGTACTCGGGGTTGGTGCTGGCGCCCAGGCGCAGGCCGGCCCACAGCACCAGCGGCACGGCAAGACTCATCAGCAGCAGGAACAGCGGCAGGCCCCAGCTGGCGCTGACCAGCGAGCGCGGGTTGAGGTTCTCGGTAAAGGCCATGTGGTACATGTGCGGCATGACGATGGCCGAGGCGAAGAACACCAGCAGCAGGGTGCGCCATGGGCCTTCCTGCAGGGGGGTGTGCAGGGCGGCGAGGGCGGTCTGGTTCTGCAACAGCCAGACTTCCAGCTCGTGCGGGCCGCCGAATACGCCATACAAGGCATACAGGCCGATGCCGCCCAGGGCCAGCAGCTTGATCACCGACTCGAAGGCGATGGCGAAAACCAACCCCTCATGCTTCTCGCGCGTGGCGATGTGCCGCGAGCCGAAGAAGATGGTGAACAGAATGATCAGCGTGCAAAAGGCAAAGGCCACCCGGGCCTTGACCGGTTCACCGGTAAGGATGCTGATCGAGTCGGCCACCGCCTGGATCTGCAGGGCCAGCAACGGGAGCACGCCAATCAGCATGATGATGGTGGTCAAGGCCCCGGCCCAGGTACTGCGGAAGCGGAAGGCCAGCAGGTCGGCCAGGGATGACAGCTGGTAGGTGCGGGTGATCTTGAGGATCGGATAGAGCAGCACCGGCGCCAGCAGGAATGCGCCAGACACCCCCAGGTAACAGGCAAGGAAGCCGTAGCCGTACTGGTAGGCCAGACCAACCGAGCCATAGAAGGCCCAGGCACTGGCGTAGACGCCCAGTGACAGGGTGTAGGTGAGTGGGTGGCGAATGATCGAACGCGGGATCAGCCCGCGCTCGCTGATCCAGGCCACGCCGAACAGCACCATGAGGTACCCGGCGCTGATCAGGATCATCTGGGTCAGGCTAAAGCTCATCGGCATCTCTTTGGCTCTGCAGGATGAAGGTGACGACGATCAGGATCAGCCAGAGCAGGTAGGGGCGGTACCAGGCTCCGGTCGGTTCGATCCACCAGTCCATGATGGCCGGGGAGAACAGGTAGATCCCCACGACCAGAAGCAGGACCAAACGATAGATGTACATGCTGGCCTCGATGGTTGGGCGCTGCGGGCTTGAACTTATTATTGGCGCAAATGGCAGGGGGGATGCTAGCGGGAATCCACAGCGTTCGCCAAGGGTTTGAATTTATTGGGCTTTTGTTTTTGAGAGGTGGAATGAATGTGCCGGCCTCTTCGCGGGTGAGCCCGCTCCTACAGGTAAAGCATCGCCTCTAGGTTTATTGAGGACCCTGTGGGCGCGGGCGCACCCACGAAGAGGCCGGTAAAGGTTTAGCGCAAATCAGCCTCTGGCACGGTGGTCCGCTGCGCGATCGCCTCCGGCCGCCATTGCGTGCGCGCGACTGCCAGCACCTCTGCCGGTGTCGCCAACAGCAGTTCCGGGTCTGTCTCCTGCCCCAGCGCCCGCAATGCCCGCAGCAGCAGGGGGGTAGCATGCTCCGCCTGCAGTGGCGGCGAACGGTACGACTTGCCCAGCTTGTGCCCATCCGGCTGCACGATCAGCGGAATATGCAGGTAACGCGGCTGTGAGAAGCCCAGCAACTCCTGCAGGTACAGCTGGCGCGGGGTGTTGTCGAGCAGGTCGGCACCCCGCACGATGTCGGTAACACCCTGCCAGGCATCGTCCAGCACCACGGCCAGCTGGTAGGCGTACAACCCGTCACGACGCTGGATGACGAAGTCGCCCACCTCACGCCCCAGGTGTTGCTGGTACTCACCCTGCACCCGGTCGGTAAAGCGGTAGATCAGCTCTGGCACCCGCAAGCGGATGGCCGCCCCTTCACGGGCATGCCCGGCGTTACGGCAAAAGCCCGGGTAGATGCCGTTGTAGCGTTCCAGTTGCTTGCGCGAGCAGGTGCATGCATACGCCAGGCCCATGTTGAACAGGCGGTCTACCACGGCAGCATAGGCATCGTGGCGCTGGCTCTGGAATACCACCTCGCCATCCCAGTGCAGGCCATAACGTTCCAGTGTCTGGAGGATGGCATCGCGGGCGCCGGGCATTTCCCGGGGCGGGTCGGTGTCTTCCATGCGCAGCAGCCAGCGGCCGTTGACGGCGCGGGCATCGAGCCAGGAGGCGAGGGCGGCGACCAGCGAGCCGAAGTGCAGGAAGCCGCTAGGGGTGGGGGCGAAGCGCCCGATGTAGCTGGAGTCGGTCATGGTCAGGCTGGGCATATAAATGAAACGGGGCGCATGATGCGCCCCGTTCAGGTGGAAGAAAGATCAGCCTTTGCCGACCGTTTTTTCCTTTTTCTCGGCAATTTCCTTGCAGTCGAAGCACAGGTCGGCGGTTGGGCGGGCTTCCAGGCGGCGCAAGCCGATCTCGATGCCGCACGACTCGCACCAGCCGTACTCTTCGTCCTGAATCTTCTGCAGGGTTTTATCGATTTTCTTGATCAGCTTGCGCTCGCGGTCGCGGTTGCGCAGTTCGAGGGCAAACTCCTCTTCCTGGGATGCGCGGTCTGCGGGATCTGCGAAGTTGGCTGCTTCTTCTTTCATATGGTCAACGGTCTTGTCGACGCCGACCATCAGCTCTTGCTTCCAGCCAGTGAGGATCTTGGTGAAGTGCTTGCGCATGGGCTCACCCATGTACTCCTCACCCTTGGTCTCCTGATAGGGTGCAACCCCATAAAGATTCTGGTTGGCTTTTTGCTTTTCTAGGGTGGACATGAATAGACCGCCTCTCACTCATCTGATCCAATGCGCAGGATGCTCCATCTCCGGCGACCGCCGGCCCTGCGACTGCGAGCCGCCGAACTTACCAGATAGATCGGGGGTGCGCTACCCCGCCCGATCCTGCTAATTGACACCGGCCTGAGCGGTACGTTCGGTGGTGTGCAGAGGTAGAATCTCCAGTTTAGACCCAATTGAGAGAAGGTCATGGCCCAACCCTACAGTGCGCGCAGCCGCGCCATCGAACCTTTCCACGTCATGGCGCTGCTGGCCCGGGCCAATGAGCTGCAGGCGGCCGGGCACGACGTGATCCACCTGGAAATCGGCGAACCGGATTTCACCACGGCCGCACCCATCGTTGCGGCCGGCCAGGCCGCGCTGGCCGCCGGGCACACGCGCTACACCGCTGCACGCGGTCTGCCGGCACTGCGTGAGGCAATTGCCGGCTTTTATGGGCAGCGCTATGGCCTGAACATCGACCCGGAACGCATCCTTATTACCCCAGGTGGCTCCGGCGCGCTGCTGCTGGCCAGCAGCCTGCTGGTGGACCCGGGCAAGCACTGGCTGCTGGCCGATCCGGGTTACCCGTGCAATCGCCACTTCCTGCGCCTGGTCGAGGGCGGGGCCCAATTGGTACCGGTGGGCCCGGATGTGAACTATCAGCTGACTGCCGACCTGGTTGAGCGTTACTGGGACAAGGACACCGTCGGTGCCCTGGTCGCTTCGCCGGCCAACCCGACCGGTACCGTGCTGGGGCGCGATGCGTTGGCCTGCCTGGCCAAATCCACCCATGAGCGGCATGGCCATCTGGTCGTGGACGAGATCTACCACGGCCTCACCTATGGCATGGACGCGCCGAGCGTGCTGGAAGTCGACGACTCGGCATTCGTCCTGAATAGTTTTTCCAAGTATTTCGGCATGACCGGTTGGCGCCTTGGCTGGTTGGTGGCCCCGCCCGGTGCGGTCGCCGACCTGGAGAAACTGGCGCAGAACCTGTACATCAGTGCGCCGAGCATGGCCCAGCATGCCGCGCTGGCCTGTTTCCAGCCCGAGGCGCTGGCCATTTTCGAAGAGCGCCGCGCCGAATTCGCCCGCCGTCGCGACTACCTGCTGCCCGCCCTGCGTGAACTGGGCTTCCGCATTGCCGTCGAGCCGCAAGGCGCGTTCTACCTGTATGCCGATATCAGTGCTTTCGGCGGGGATGCGTTCGCATTCTGCCGACACTTCCTGGAAACCGAGCACGTGGCGTTCACGCCGGGCCTGGACTTCGGTCGCCACCTGGCCGGGCACCATGTGCGCTTCGCTTACACCCAGAGCCTGCCGCGCCTGGAAGAAGCGGTGCAGCGTATTGCCCGTGGCCTGCAGAGCTGGCAAGGCTGATGCGTTTCTCTCCTTCACTCGAGCAGGGCCGCCTGTTGCGTCGCTACAAGCGCTTTCTGGCCGATATCGAACTGGCCAGCGGCGAGCAAATGACTATCCACTGCCCGAATACCGGCTCCATGCTCAACTGCATGCGTGAAGGTGGGCAGGTGTGGTTCAGCCGCTCCAACGACCCCAAGCGCAAGCTGCCAGGGACCTGGGAAATCAGCGAAACCCCCCAGGGGCGGTTGGCCTGCGTGAATACCGGGCGGGCCAATGCGTTGGTCGAAGAGGCCCTGCGCGCCGGCACAATCACTGAACTGGCCGGTTTCACTGCACTCAAGCGCGAAGTGGCCTATGGCGAAGAAGGCAGCCGTATCGACTTTCGCCTGGAGTTCGAGGGTGCCCCGGCCTATGTCGAGGTCAAGAGTGTGACGCTGGGCTACCCCGACACTGCAGTTGCGGCCTTCCCTGATGCGGTGACTCAACGCGGTGCGAAACACCTGCGCGAGCTGGCAAAGCTGGCCCGGCAGGGCGTGCGGGCCGTGCAGCTGTATTGCGTGAACCTGACCGGTATCGACGCTGTGCGCCCGGCTGAAGAAATCGATACGGCCTACGCCCAAGCGCTGCGCGCTGCCGTAGCGGACGGGGTGGAGGTGCTGGCCTATGGCACTCGGCTGGACGCCGAGGGTATCGTCATCGATCGCCGCTTGCCGGTGCTGCTGACCCCTTGAACCAGATGCCCTGGCTGTCTTCGTGGCAGCCCAGGGGCTGCAGCTGCTCACCCTCACAGGGGCCTGCCACGCATTCGCCGCTTTCTATCAGGAACAGCGCACCGTGATGGGCGCAGTGGATGAGGCTGGCGCTGTCATCCAGAAACGCGTCCTCTGCCCAGTTCAGCGGGATGTCCCGGTGTGGGCAGCGGTTGCGGTACAGGTACACCTGGCCATGGCGACGCACGCCGAACAGTTCGAGGCCGTCTACGCTGAAGGCGCGGCTTTGGCCCTCGGCCAGGCCGAGGGATGGACAAAGGAAGTGCATGGCAAGGATGACCTGTGAAACACGTGATGGCTTGACGCTCCAATGCGAATAATTATCAAATTGATCGCATTCGCTGCGCCTGGCTGCCTATGGTGCGCAGTTCCGCTGCTCGCCACAAGGCGTGTAGCCCGTCTTCAGAAGGAACCCGATGATGCGCCGTCCAGCTGCTTTTCTCGCTCTGTGTGCAAGCCTTGTGCTTTCTACCCAAGCCTTGGCAGCCGAGCTGCCGCAACGCTGGGTCAGCGCGGGTGGCGCCTTGAGCGAGTGGATAACCGCATTGGGGGGTGAAGCGCGCCTGGTCGGTGTGGACACTACCAGTCAGCACCCGGCCTCGTTGAAAGCCTTGCCCAGTGTGGGTTATCAGCGGCAACTGTCGGCCGAGGGCATTCTCAGCCTGCGCCCGGATGTGCTGGTGGGCACCGAGGAAATGGGGCCGCCACCGGTACTGGCGCAAATCCGCAAGGCCGGCGTGCGGGTCGAGTTGTTCTCCAGCAAGGCCGAGCTGCCGGCAGTAGATGAAAACCTCAGGCACCTGGGGCAGTTGCTCGGTGCAGAGCAGCAAGCGTCCGCGCTTGCTGCGGACTACCGCCAGCGGCTCGATGCGTTGCATGCCAACGTCAAGCTGGCCCAGGCTGGGCAGCAGGCTCCCGGGGTGTTGCTGCTGGTCGGCCATGCCGGGGCCAAGCCGCTGATCGCCGGGCAAGGCACTGCCGGTGACTGGCTGCTGAGCCAGGCGGGTGGGCGTAACCTGGCCGCGCACCCAGGCTACAAGAACTTCTCCAACGAAGCGTTGGCGGCGCTTGACCCGGATGTGATCGTGTTTTCCGATCGGGCGCTGGCCGATGAACAGGCCTTGCAGGCGCTGTTGAAAGAAAACCCCGCGCTGGCTGCCTCGCGGGCCGTGCGTGAGAAACGCCTGGTCTCCTTGGACCCGACGCTGCTGGTCGGCGGGCTCGGGCCTCGGCTACCGGCGACCTTGCAGTCGCTGGCAGCCACCTTCTACCCGGCTGCTCAGGCCAGCTTCGCGCAATGAAACAGCGGGTCTCGCCACGTACGTTGTTCATTGGCCTGAGCCTGCTGTGCCTGTTGGCGATCTGGCTGTCACTGGCGCTGGGGCCAGTCAGCCTGCCGATGTTCGATACGCTGCGCGCTGGCCTGCGCCTTTTGGGATTGCCTGTGTCCGAAGATGGCCTGCAGCAGGCCGAGATGATCCTTGGCCAGATCCGTCTGCCCCGTACCTTGTTGGGGTTGGCGGTGGGCGCGGTGCTGGCGCTGTCCGGGGTGGCCATGCAGGGGCTGTTCCGCAACCCGCTGGCCGACCCCGGGCTGGTAGGGGTTGCCGCCGGCGCCGCGATGGGGGCAGCGGTTGCCATTGTTGGCGGCGCCTGGTTTGGCGGCATGCCGGATGCTTTCGCGCCTTATCTGCTGTCGTTCTGCGCGTTTGTCGGCGGGCTTGGGGTAACTGCGCTGGTCTACCGCCTGGGGCGCCGCGATGGCCAGACCAACGTCGCCACGATGCTATTGGCTGGCGTGGCCATGACCGCGCTGGGGGGCGCGGCCGTGGGGCTGTTCTCTTACCTGGCCGATGACGCCACCTTGCGCACGCTGACGTTCTGGAACCTTGGCAGCCTCAATGGCGCCAGCTATGAGCGGCTGTGGCCATTGTTGCTGGTGGCGACAGGGGTAGCGGTGTGGCTGCCGCGCCGGGCCAAGGCGCTGAATGCCCTGTTGCTGGGTGAGTCGGAGGCCCGTCACCTGGGCGTTGACGTGGAGCGGCTCAAGCGTGAGCTGGTGTTCTGCACGGCGCTGGGCGTGGGGGCGGCAGTGGCGGCAGCCGGGTTGATCGGCTTCATCGGTCTGGTAGTGCCGCACCTGGTACGTCTGCTGGCCGGGCCTGATCACCGTGTGGTGCTGCCTGCCTCGCTGCTGGCCGGCGGTGTACTGATGTTGTTCGCCGACCTGGCGGCGCGGCTGCTGCTGGCGCCTGCCGAGCTGCCGATTGGTATCGTCACGGCCTTCATTGGTGCGCCGTTCTTCCTGTTCCTGCTGATGCGAGGGCGCGGCTGATGTTGCATGTAGAGGGCCTGTACCTGCGCAGGGGCAGCAATGAGGTGCTGCACGACATTCACCTGCAGTTGCCTCCGGGGCAGGTCGTGGGTGTGCTCGGTCCCAACGGTGCCGGCAAGAGCAGCCTCCTGAGTGTGCTGTGCGGTGAACTGGCGCCCGACCGCGGGCGGGTAACGCTGCAGGGCCGCCCGCTGGCCGATTGGGCCGGACAGGAACGGGCAAGGCGCCTGGCAGTGTTGCCGCAGGTGTCCAGCCTGGGTTTCTCGTTTCGGGTGGAGGAAGTGGTAGGCATGGGGCGCATGCCTCATGGCACCGGTCAGCGGCGCGATGCGGAAATTGTCGAAGCGGCGTTGCGGGCGGCAGATGCCTGGCACCTGGTGGAGCGCAGCTACCTGGCGCTTTCCGGTGGCGAGCGGCAACGGGTACACCTGGCCCGCGTGCTGGCGCAGCTATGGCCGGGGGAGGAGGGCAGCACGTTGTTGCTCGACGAACCGACCTCGATGCTCGACCCGCTGCATCAGCACACCACCCTGGAAGCCGTACGCCGCTTCGCCGACTGCGGTGCTGCAGTGTTGGTGATCCTGCATGACCTGAACCTGGCGGCACGTTACTGTGACCGTATCCTGTTGCTGGAACAGGGGCGCTGCCACGCGTTTGCCACGCCCGAAGAGGCACTGACCCCAGCGGCACTGAAGGCGGTGTACGGTATTGACGTGTTGGTGCAGGCGCACCCCGAGCGCGGGCACCCGCTGATCATCACCCGTTGATGTTCTCAACGCGTGCATGGCCTTTGTGAAAGTGGCCTTGTCTTGCGACCGGCCCGCCCCCGGTGCAGGCCATTTAAAGTGTGGATGACATGGAGTAACTGCCGATGCGACACCCGATGCTATCCGGTTTCTCGCTGTGCCTGGTACTGGCGATAGGCGGCTGTCAGGCCAGCCTGCCGCCGTTGCCCGCCTGGCAGAGCAGTGAAGGTCGCACGCACGCCGAGCTGGGAAAGATTGTCGACCTGTCCAATGAGCAGGCCATAAGCCCTGAAACGCTGGTGCAGCGCCTGGCTGATGCGCCCCGAGTGCTTGTCGGCGAGAAGCATGACAACCCTGACCATCACGCGCTGCAACTGTGGCTGCTGCGCGCTCTTCAAGGCCAGCGCACTCAGGGCAGCCTGTTGCTGGAGATGCTGCAGCCCAGCCAGCAATCGCGGGTGGACAAGCTGGTGGGGCAGCCTTTGCCGGAAGACTTGCCCAAGGCACTGGCCTGGCAGGAGGGCTGGGATTGGCAGTTGTACGGGCCGATTGTCACCGAAGCCTTGCAGCATCGGGTGACGTTGCTGGCCGCCAACCTTTCGCCCGACGAGATGCGTCAGGCCTATCGACAGCCGGCGCCGGTGCAGGGCGAAAAGTCCAATGCACCCGCGGTAAAGGCTGCCTTGCTGGAACAGGTGCGCGCCGGGCATTGCGGGATGCTGCCGGAAAACCAGTTACCGGCGATGCTGGCCGTTCAGCAGCAGCGCGACCGGCGCATGGCCGAGCGCTTGCAGGCGGCACCGCAGCCGGCGCTGCTGTTTGCCGGGGCTTACCATGTGCGCAAGGACCTGGGCATACCCTTGCATCTGGCTGACCTGGGGGTGTCGGGGGAGAGCAAGGTTTTGCTGCTGGCTGAGGTGGGCGAGCGAGTCGAGCCTGGCGAGGCTGATTATGTGTGGTACACGGCGGCGATGCCGGAGCAGGATTATTGTGCGCAGCTGCGGCGTTGATCCTGAAAAAGCACAGGCAAAAAAAAGACCCGGCAAATTGCCGGGTCAATAACCGTGATTAGCCTGATGAGGAGATAATCTGAGAGTCCGAACCAGGGGCTCTTAGCTTATCCAACCAGTCTCGCGACCAGTTGTGATAATCATAACAATTCTCATTTAGCCGTCAATCCCTTTACCCCGATTATTTTGGTTTTTTTTGCGCAGGGTTTTTCGCGTCCAATTGTTGGTTGAGTGCTTCCTTGCGTTCGAGCGGCAAATCGTTCCAGTGCATGTCCAGCAGGGCGCCTTCAATGGCATACAACAGCACCTTCGATGCACGGAACCCTCGTGTCTTCACGGCCTGGTACGCACCCACCGCGCCCAGGCGGCGCAAATCCGATGCACTGTGGATGCCGGCTGCATGCAGCCACTGCGCAGACGTCTTGCCAAGGTTCTTCAGATGCTGCAATTCATCGTTCATCGAGCCTCCTTGCGATGGCTGAACGGGAATGGGGGATAAATCGCGAGCAGGTCTGAGAGGAGTGTAGCGGGCGTTGGGAAATATGCGGCTTTTTGCCATCGGGTGATGAGCGGCCTGTGCCTGCCCCTTCGCGGGCAGGCACAGGAAGATGACGAACTTACAGGCCAGGCAACCGCTGGCGAATCTGCTCGATCACTTGATCCATGCTGCCGGCAGCCTGGGTATCGACGCGGGTGCTGTGCACCAGCTCCTGCGCATCCAGCGCCTCACGGCTGGCCTGCTGGGCCTTGATCACCTCCAGCGTGGCATCCGAGGGGTCGCTGTTTTCAGCCTGGCGCTGCTCCAGCCAACTGGCGATGACCGCCTCTGGCGCGTGGCAGTCGAGGATGAGGAACGGCACGCCGGTCTGGCTGGCAACCTCTGCCGCAGCCTGGCGTTGTTCACGCTTGAGGTAGGTGGCGTCCAGCACCACCGGGAAGCCGGCGCGCAGCACGGTCGCAGCTATCTCGTGCAGGCGCAGATAGGTCGCAGCGCTGGCGTCCTGGTCATAGATGCCTGTGCTCAGTTGGCCGGCGTCGGCCTGCTGTTGTTCGCCGAACAGGCGCTTGCGCTCCACGTCCGAACGCACGCGCACTGCACCCAAGGCCTCGACCAGGCGCATGGCCACGTGACTTTTGCCCACCGCCGAAACACCATGGGTGATGGCCAGCAGGCGCGACGGGATGGCGCTGTAACTTTCGGCCAGGTTGGCGTAGTTGCGGTAGGTGCGCAGGGTGGTGGCACGTTGCACGCCATCGGCGTCGGCCGGCATGCTGAACAGTGCGACCTTGGCCCGCACCAGCGCACGGTAGGCTTTGTAGAAGTTGAGCAGTTCCAGGCCTTCGTAATCCCCCGTCAGTTCCAGGTACTGGCTGATGAAGCGCCGGGCCAGGCATTTCAGGCCGCGGTCTTCCAGGTCCATGGCCAGGAAGGCGGTGTCGGCGTAGACGTCGGTCAGTCGGAAAGGCTCGTTGAATTCGATGCAATCGAAAATCACTACCTTGCCATCAATCAAGGTGGCGTTGCCCAGGTGAATGTCACCGTGGCACTCACGGATGAAGCCATTGGCCTTGCGCTTTTCCAGCAGCCCTTGCAGGCGCTCGAAGCTGCTGCGGGCCCAGGCCTGCAGGGCGTCAAGTTGCTGCAGATCGGCTTTGTCGCTGAGGAATGGGCGAATCTGCTCGAAGTTCTGCTCCACCGGGGCCATCACGCTGTCTGGCGTGCCCAGCGGGTGCTCCATCGGCACACGCGGAGCCTGAAGGTGAAAATCGGCAATCTGCCGGGCCATCTGGTCGATGTGCGTGGCGTTCAGTTCGCCATTGGCCTGCAGGGTGTTGAGCATCTGTCCCTGGGGGAACTGGCGCATCTTCAGCGCGTACTCGATGGCTACGCCTTCGCCACCGATCTGCGGTGCGTCGACGCTACCGGTGATGGGCAACACTTCCAGGTACAGGCCTTCGGTCAGGCGTTGGTTCAGGCGCAATTCTTCGTTACAGAAATGCTGGCGCTGGTCCAGTCCGGTGAAGTCCAGGAAGCCGAAATTCATCGGTTTCTTGATCTTGTAGGCGTATTCGCCAGTGAGCAGGACCCAGGAGATATGCGTCTCGATGAGCTGAAACCCCTCCACGGGGTGAGGGTACAGGGCAGGGTTCTGCAACGCAGTAATAAGAGCTTGGCTCACGGCAAATCCTTCCGGGGCAAGGGAATTCGAATGCGCCATTATGGTCAATGGTGCCGTCCCTGCCTACCGCCGGGCCGTCTGCCCAGCCTTTATAAAGTGCGTATAATCCGCCGCCATGACCCGAACCCGAAATCCCCGCACCCCTCAGAAACGCCCGACCGGCCGCTCCCGCGCCTGGCTGGGCTGGGCTTTGAAGCTCAGCCTGGTTGGCCTGGTGATCGTCGCCGGCTTCGCGGTTTACCTCGATGCCGTCGTCCAGGAAAAGTTCTCCGGCAAGCGCTGGACCATCCCGGCCAAAGTGTATGCCCGACCGCTGGAGCTGTTCACCGGCCAGAAGTTGAGCAAGAACGACTTCCTCACCGAGCTCGATGCGCTCGGCTACCGTCGCGAAAACGCGGCCAACGGCCCGGGCGCTGCGTCCGTCAGCGGCAATACCGTCGACCTCAATACCCGTGGCTTTCAGTTCTACGAGGGCATGGAGCCGGCGCAGTTCGTCCGTGTACGCTTCTCTGGCGATTACGTTGCAGGCCTTTCCGGTGCCAATGGCAAGGCGCTTGACGTGGTGCGGCTGGAGCCGCTGATGATCGGCGGCATCTATCCGAAAAATCTCGAAGACCGCATCCTGATCAAGATCGATCAGGTACCCAAATATCTGCTCGAAACCTTGGTGGCCACGGAAGACCGCGAGTTTTACAGCCACTACGGCGTGTCGCCAAAGTCCATCGCCCGGGCCATGTGGGTCAACACGTCGTCCGGCTCGATGCGCCAGGGTGGCAGTACCCTGACCCAGCAGTTGGTGAAGAACTTCTACCTCAGCAGCGAGCGCAGCCTCAGCCGCAAGCTGACCGAGGCGATGATGGCGGTCCTGCTCGAACTGCACTACGACAAGCGCGAAATCCTTGAGGCTTACCTCAACGAGGTGTTCGTCGGCCAGGACGGTCAACGCGCGGTGCACGGCTTTGGTCTGGCGAGCCAGTTCTTCTTCAGCCAGCCGCTGTCTGAGCTGAAACTGCATCAGATCGCCCTGCTGGTGGGCATGGTCAAAGGCCCGTCCTACTACAACCCGCGGCGTCACCCCGAGCGTGCCCTGGCTCGCCGCAACCTGGTGCTCGACCTGGTGGCCGAGCAGGGCGTGGCCAGCCAGGCAGAAGTCGATGCGGCGAAGAAAATGCCGCTGGGCGTGACCAAGCGTGGCAGCCTGGCCGACAGCTCGTTCCCTGCCTTCCTCGACCTGGTCAAGCGACAGTTGCGCCAGGACTACCGCGACGAAGACTTGACCGAAGAAGGCCTGCGCATCTTTACCAGCTTCGACCCTATCCTGCAGATGAAGGCCGAAACATCGATGAGCGAGACCTTCAAGCGCCTGGCGGGCCGCAAGGGGGCAGACGATGTCGAGGCGGCAATGGTCGTGACCAACCCTGAAACCGGTGAAGTACAGGCGCTGATCGGTAGCCGCCAGGCAGGTTTTGCCGGCTTCAACCGGGCCATCGATGCTGTACGGCCGATCGGCTCCCTGGTCAAACCGTCGGTATACCTGACTGCGCTGGAGCAGCCGAGCAAGTACACCCTGACCAGTTGGGTGCAGGACGAGCCATTTTCGGTCAAAGGGGCTGACGGCCAGGTCTGGCGCCCGCAAAACTATGACCGCCGCCCGCATGGCACTATCTACCTGTACCAGGGGCTGGCCAACTCTTACAACCTGTCGACCGCCAAGCTCGGCCTGGAAGTGGGTGTGCCGAACGTGATCAAGACCATTGGTCGTTTGGGCGTGAATGTCGACTGGCCAGCGTTTCCGGCCATGTTGCTGGGGGCGGGTGGCATGTCGCCGATGCAGGTCGCAACCATGTACCAGACCATCGCCAACGGCGGCTTCAACACGCCGATGCGCGGTATCCGCAGCGTGCTCACCGCCGAGGGCGAGCCGCTCAAGCGCTACCCGTTCCAGATCCAGCAAACCTTCGACCCGGGTGCCATTTACCTGGTGCAGAACGCCATGCAGCGTGTAATGCGCGAAGGTACAGGGCGTTCGGTGTACAACACCTTGCCACGCTCGCTGACTCTGGCGGGCAAGACCGGTACCAGTAACGACTCGCGTGACAGCTGGTTCTCCGGCTTCAGTCAGGATCTGCTGGCCGTGGTGTGGATGGGCCGTGACGATAACGGCAAGACACCGTTTACCGGCGCCACCGGCGCCTTGCAGGTGTGGACCAGCTTCATGAAGAAAGCCGACCCGCTGCCGCTGGATATGCCGCAACCGGATAACGTGGTGCAGGCCTGGATCGACCCTTACACAGGCCACGGGTCTGATGCCAGCTGTCCGGGAGCGGTGCAGATGCCGTATATTCGCGGGAGTGAGCCGCCGGCCGGCGCAACCTGTGGCGGCGAGCAGGACCCAGTCGAATCGGTAATGGACTGGGTCAAGGGCTGGATGAATTAAGCACAGGCTGCATTGATGAGGTGTGACGTGAACAAGTGGCTGTTTCCTGCCGTGACGGCGTTGGCTGTGCTCCAGGGGTGCTCCAGCGTCCCGCGTGGCAATATTCCGGTGGTCGACTCGAGCACCCGCGTGTCCAACAGCGAACGCGTGACGGCCAACCGCTCGGCGGGTGGCTATAACACCGGCACCGCCCAGGCGCAGACGCTGCCGGAGGATTCCGGTGTCACTGTGATGATCCCGCAGGGCGCAGGCGCATCGGGCATCCAGACATTCCCGGCGGGCAATGGCGCTGCGCCGATCAGTACCTCGCCGATCACCCCGGGGCCGATCAGTGCAGGGCCTGTCAGTTCGGCGCCGATGACCACCAATCCCAACCCGATTGCCGATGAACCCTTCGACATCGCTGCGATGAACAGCACCCCGCAAAGCGCCAGTGCGCCAACCGGTATTCCGCGCAGCGCCGCCGCCGGTGGCCTGTCGGCCGACGAGCAGCTGGACGGTCCTGTGCTGGCACTGCTGACCACTGCGAAGACGCAGCAGGGCAGTGGCGACTTCAACGGTGCCGCCTCTAGCCTGGAGCGTGCCCAGCGCATTGCTCCGCGTGAGCCGCAGGTGCTGTATCGCCTGGCCCAGGTGCGCCTCTCGCAAGGTGATGCGGCGCAGGCCGAGCAGTTGGCGCGCCGCGCCCTGACCTACGCCAACGGCCGCCCAAGCCTGCAGGCAGAGCTTTGGAACACGATCGCCCAGGCCCGTGAAAAGCAGGGTGACAGCGCCGGCGCTGCGCTGGCCCGGCAAAAGGCGCGGGTCAATTCGTGATGATCGAGCAACGCGTGCTGGATATTGCCGACCACCTGCTCTTGATCGAGCGCGAGCTGCAGGTGCAAGGCTGGTGGGATGACGAGCCGCCAAGCGACGAGGCACTGGCCAGTACGGTGCCGTTCGCCGTGGATACCCTCAGTTTTGAGCAGTGGCTGCAATGGATCTTCCTGCCACGCATGAAGATCATCATCGAGCTGGGCCACCCGCTGCCCAACGCATCGAGCATCCTTGTCATGGCCGAAACCGTGTTTACCGACCGGCCGGAGCAAAGTCGTGAGCTACGCCGCCTGTTGGCAGCTTTTGACCAATTGATCGCTCCTTCCGCCTGATTTCTTCAGTTTTTCCGTCAAGGGCCGCAGATTGTGGCCCTTTTTTTTGGAAATCTTCTTAATTCTGCTGCTGAAGCGATTTTTAGTGGTGGCAGGAATTCATCTTGAGGAAAAATTGGCAATAATTTTTCTTGACTTGTTGGCGCCGAATCACAAGAATCCAACTTCCGCTGTAGAGGGACTGCCAGAAGCAGACCCGCTAAGCAGATCATGAGGTGCACACCCGCGCCGACCTGTTACACCCCGCAACGCGTTACCTCGCGCTGGGTGGGAAACCCCCGCAACACTCTGGGGATTTCCCAATACTTGCTCAGTCAGTGCTGACGTTCGCTCATGCTCTGCTTGGCAGTAAACCTATTAAGACCCGTCCAGTGAGGGCGGTATTCTGGCGTTTTAGAGGTGAACAACGTGGAGCTTTTATCTGGCGCTGAGATGGTCGTCCGCTTTTTGCGTGACGAAGGCGTTAAGCACATCTACGGGTACCCTGGTGGTGCTCTCCTGCATGTTTACGACGCACTGTTCAAAGAACCGGAAGTGGAACACATCCTGGTTCGTCACGAGCAGGCGGCCACCCATATGGCGGACGGTTACGCTCGCGCCACCGGCAAGGCCGGTGTGGTGCTGGTAACCTCCGGTCCTGGCGCAACCAATGCCATTACCGGTATTGCCACCGCCTACATGGACTCGATTCCGATGGTCATTCTGTCCGGCCAGGTGCCTAGCACCATGGTGGGCACCGATGCCTTCCAGGAAACTGACATGATCGGTATCTCGCGGCCGATCGTGAAGCACAGCTTCATGATCAAGAATCCGACCGAGATCCCTGAAGTTCTGAAAAAAGCTTTCTACCTGGCGCAATCCGGTCGTCCAGGTCCAGTCGTGGTCGACATTCCAAAAGATATGACCAACCCGGCTGAGAAGTTCGAATACGTCTACCCGAAAAAGGTCAAGCTGCGCTCCTACAGCCCGGCGGTCCGTGGTCACTCCGGCCAGATCCGCAAGGCTGCCGAGATGCTTCTGGCGGCCAAGCGCCCGGTCGTCTACTCCGGTGGCGGTGTGATCCTCGGCGGTGGCTCCGAAGCCCTGACTGAAATCGCCAAGTCGCTGAACCTGCCGGTCACCAATACCCTGATGGGGTTGGGTGGCTTCCCGGGTACCGACCGCCAGTTCCTCGGCATGCTCGGCATGCATGGCAGCTACACCGCCAACATGGCCATGCACAATGCCGACGTCATCTTTGCCGTCGGTGCGCGTTTCGACGATCGCGTTGTAAACGGTCCGGCCAAGTTCTGCCCGAACGCCAAGATCATCCACATCGACATCGACCCGGCGTCGATCTCGAAGATGATCAAGGCCGACGTGCCAATCGTCGGCCCGGTCGACAGCGTGCTCAGCGAAATGCTCGGCATCCTCAAGGAAATCGGCGAGCAGCCTGACAAGGCTTCGCTGGATGCCTGGTGGAAGCAGATTGACGAATGGCGTGGCAATGGCGAGTTGTTCCCTTACGACAAGGGCGATGGCAACGTCATCAAACCGCAAAAAGTCATCGAGACACTGTGTGAAGTGACCAATGGCGATGCCTTCGTCACTTCCGACGTGGGCCAGCATCAGATGTTTGCCGCGCAGTACTACCGCTTCAACAAGCCAAACCGCTGGATCAACTCCGGTGGCCTGGGCACCATGGGCTTCGGCTTCCCGGCGGCGATGGGCGTCAAGCTCAACTTCCCGGATCAGGACGTGGCCTGTGTGACCGGCGAAGGCAGCATCCAGATGAACATCCAGGAGCTGTCTACCTGCATGCAATACGGCCTGCCGGTGAAGATCGTCAACCTGAACAACGGTGTGTTGGGCATGGTCCGCCAATGGCAGGACATGGCCTACAACGGTCGTCACTCGCACTCGTACGTCGAGTCGCTGCCTGACTTCATCAAGCTGGCCGAGGCCTATGGCCATGTGGGTATCCGCATCACCAGCCTGAAGGACCTCAAGCCGAAGCTGGAAGAAGCGTTTGCGATGAAGGACCGTCTGGTGTTCATCGACATCGCGGTTGACCGCAGTGAGCACGTCTATCCGATGCAGATCAAGGATGGCTCGATGCGTGACATGTGGCTGAGCAAGACGGAGCGTACCTGATATGCGGCACATCATTTCCCTGCTGCTGGAAAACGAACCAGGTGCGTTGTCCCGCGTGGTCGGCCTGTTCTCCCAGCGCAACTACAACATTGAAAGCCTGACTGTAGCGCCAACCGAAGACCCGACCCTGTCGCGTCTGACGCTGACCACCGTTGGCCATGACGAAGTGATCGAACAGATCACCAAGAACCTGAACAAGCTGGTCGAAGTGGTCAAGCTTGTCGACCTGTCGGAAAGCGCTCACATCGAGCGTGAACTGATGCTGGTCAAGGTCAAGGCCACCGGTGCCCAGCGTGCCGAGATCAAGCGCACCACGGATATCTTCCGTGGCCAGATCGTCGACGTGACCGCCAGCGTGTACACCGTGCAGCTGAGCGGTACCAGCGACAAACTGGACAGCTTCATCCAGGCGATCGGCACTGCATCGATTCTGGAAACCGTGCGCAGCGGCGTTACCGGCATTGCCCGTGGCGACAAAGTGCTCAGCATCTAAATCCAAAAAATTAGCGATGGCTCCGCAGGGGCCGAGATATAACCAGGGGTATTTTCATGAAAGTTTTCTACGATAAAGACTGCGACCTTTCCATCATCCAGGGTAAGAAAGTCGCCATCATCGGTTACGGCTCCCAGGGCCACGCTCAGGCGTGCAACCTGAAAGACTCCGGTGTAGACGTTACCGTCGGTCTGCGTAAAGGTTCGGCTACCGTTGCCAAGGCTGAAGCCCACGGCCTGAAAGTTGCCGACGTTGCTACCGCTGTCGCTGCGGCTGACCTGGTCATGATCCTGACCCCGGACGAGTTCCAGGGCGCTCTGTACAAGAACGAAATCGAGCCGAACATCAAGAAGGGCGCTACCCTGGCCTTTTCTCACGGTTTCTCGATCCACTACAACCAGGTTGTTCCGCGTGCCGACCTCGACGTGATCATGATCGCGCCGAAAGCCCCGGGCCACACCGTTCGCTCCGAGTTCGTCAAAGGCGGCGGCATCCCTGACCTGATCGCTATCTACCAGGACGCTTCCGGCAACGCCAAGAACGTCGCACTGTCCTACGCTTCGGGCGTGGGTGGTGGCCGTACCGGTATCATCGAAACCACCTTCAAGGACGAAACCGAAACCGACCTGTTCGGTGAGCAGGCTGTTCTGTGTGGCGGTACCGTCGAGCTGGTCAAAGCCGGTTTCGAAACCCTGGTCGAAGCTGGCTACGCGCCGGAAATGGCCTACTTCGAGTGCCTGCACGAGCTGAAACTGATCGTAGACCTCATGTACGAAGGCGGCATCGCCAACATGAACTACTCGATCTCCAACAACGCCGAATACGGTGAGTACGTCACTGGCCCGGAAGTCATCAACGAAGAATCCCGCAAGGCCATGCGCAATGCTCTGAAGCGCATCCAGGACGGCGAGTACGCGAAGATGTTCATCTCCGAAGGTGCTACCAACTACCCATCGATGACCGCCAAGCGCCGCAACAACGCCGCTCACGGCATCGAAATCATCGGCGAGCAGCTGCGCTCGATGATGCCGTGGATCTCGGCTAACAAAATCGTCGACAAGACCAAGAACTAAGTCTTATCGAAAGATGAAAAACGCGGCTTCGGCCGCGTTTTTTCGTTCTGGCATCCAGCTTCTGGTATAAAGCAGACCAGTGGCTCGCTGTCAGAACCTGTTTCGCGGGCCCGTGTCGAACATTTTCCATCCTGTTGCAAGGTACCCTCCATGAGCGAACGTCCCGAAGAGCCGAACAAGCCCTCCGACGCCGAAAGCCTGCTACCTGTCGATGAGCACGTTGAAGAAGGGCATGACGCCGAAGGCCGCAAGGTGCGCCACCGCGGCATCTACCTGCTGCCCAACCTGTTTACCACCGCCAACCTGTTTGCCGGTTTCTATTCCATCATCAGCTCGATGAGCGCACAGAGCGCCCTGAGTGCCGGCGACCCGCGCGAGGCGAGCAAGTACTTCGCTTTTGCCGCTATCGCCATCTTCGTGGCCATGGTGCTCGACGGCCTGGACGGCCGCGTTGCGCGCATGACCAATACCCAGAGTGCCTTCGGTGCCGAGTATGACTCGCTGTCGGATATGGTCGCCTTTGGCGTGGCCCCGGCTTTGCTGGCCTTCGGCTGGGCGCTGGGTGACATGGGCAAGGTCGGCTGGATGGTTGCCTTCATCTATGTGGCCGGTGCCGCGTTGCGCCTGGCGCGCTTCAATACCCAGGTCGGTACCGCCGACAAGCGCTACTTCATCGGCCTGGCCAGCCCGGCTGCCGCAGGTGTGGTGGCGGGCACCGTATGGGCGTTCAGCGATTACGGCATCCAGGGCTCCAAGCTGTCGTTCCTGGTCGCGCTGCTGGTGGCTGCTGCTGGCATGCTGATGGTCAGCAACATCAAGTACAACAGTTTCAAGGAGCTGGACCTCAAGGGGCGCGTCCCGTTCGTGGCGATCCTGGCGGTGGTGCTGGTGTTTGCCGTCGTGTTCAGCGACCCGCCGCGTATCCTGCTGTTGATCTTCCTCGCCTATGCAGCATCGGGGCCGATCCAGTTCCTGCTGAAGGCGCGCCGTCGCAAAGCGTGAAAATCACTTAACGCTGGAATAACCTCACGGCTCCATAGTCTTACTGGTACATCCGTTACTCAGTGCTATGGAGCCGTTCATGCTTATCAAGCTTCCCAGGTCTTCCGAGTGCAAGGCGTCGGAGATCACCCCCGAAGGCATTTACCTTTCCCGTCGTACCCTGCTGGGTGGCTCATTGGCTGGCCTGGCGCTAGGCGCATTGCCGGGCGGGGTGGGCGCGGCGCAAATGTCGCGTTATGCCGATGTACAGGCGGGGGCCGCGCCGGCCTGGTTCACTGACAAGCTCGCGGCCACGCGCTGGCAGGCGGTGACGGTGAAAGACGAGGCGATCACGCCGTTCAAGGATGCCACTCACTACAACAACTTCTACGAGTTCGGGCCCGACAAGGGCGACCCGGCGGCCAATGGCGACAGCCTGAAAACCGAACCGTGGTCCATTGTGGTGGATGGTGAGGTGGGCAAGCCCGGACGCTATGCACTGGAGGACTTCGTCAAACCCTATCAGCTTGAGGAGCGGATCTATCGGCTGCGCTGCGTAGAGGCGTGGTCGATGGTCATTCCGTGGCTGGGGTTCCCTTTGGCTCAGGTGCTCAAGCAGGTCGAGCCGACTTCCAGTGCGCGTTATGTGCGTTTCGAAACGCTGAAGGATCCGCAGCATATGCCGGGGCAGCGTTCTGGCTTCGCCTTGATCGACTGGCCTTATAGAGAAGGGTTGCGCCTGGATGAGGCGATGCACCCGCTGGCAATTCTCGCAGTGGGTATGTACGGCCGGGAACTGCCCAACCAGAACGGTGCGCCGTTGCGTTTGGTGGTGCCTTGGAAGTATGGCTTCAAGAGCATCAAGTCGATTGTGCGCATCAGCCTGGTAGCGGAGCAGCCCGGCACTACCTGGGAAGGGCTGGCGCCGGATGAATATGGTTTCTACGCCAATGTGAACCCGACAGTCGACCACCCGCGCTGGAGCCAGGCGCGCGAACGTCGCTTGCCCAGCGGGTTGTTCAGCCCCAATGTGCGGGAGACGCAGATGTTCAATGGCTATGCTGATGAAGTGGCGTCGCTGTATACCGGGCTCGATCTGCGGAAGAACTACTGATGCGTTACCCCTGGTTTCGCTTGGCCATCTTTGTCGTAGGCTGCCTGTTCCCGGTGTGGTGGCTATATGAAGCGGCGATGAACCTGCTGGGGCCTGATCCCGGGAAGATCATGATGGACCGCCTTGGGCTTGGGGCGCTTACCTTCCTGTTGGTGACCTTGAGCATGACGCCACTGCAGAAGCTGACGGGCTGGTCTGGTTGGATCGTGGTTCGCCGGCAGCTGGGGTTGTGGGCGTTCGCTTATATAGTGCTGCACATCCTCTATTACCTGTTCTTTATTCTTGGGCTGGATTGGGGGCAGTTGGCTGTGGAGCTGCGCAAGCGGCCCTACATTATCGTGGGGGCGCTGGGGTTCCTGGGTTTGCTGGTGCTGGCGGTCACCTCGAACCGGTACAGCCAACGGCGGCTGGGGGCGCGGTGGAAGAAGCTGCACAGGTTGGTGTATGCGGTGCTTGGGTTGGGCTTGCTGCATTTCCTGTGGATCGTGCGTTCCGACCTTCGGGAATGGGCGATCTATGCGTTTATTGGGGCTGTGTTGATGGTCTTGCGGATACCTGCTGTTGC
>NZ_CP011525.1:1020000-5437500 GCF_001655295.1 Pseudomonas sp. JY-Q
GTCGTAACAAGGTAGCCGTAGGGGAACCTGCGGCTGGATCACCTCCTTAATCGACGACATCAGCCTGCTGATGAGCTCCCACACGAATTGCTTGATTCATTGTCGAAGACGATCAAGACCCTATATAGGTCTGTAGCTCAGTTGGTTAGAGCGCACCCCTGATAAGGGTGAGGTCGGCAGTTCAAATCTGCCCAGACCTACCAATATGCGGGGCCATAGCTCAGCTGGGAGAGCGCCTGCCTTGCACGCAGGAGGTCAGCGGTTCGATCCCGCTTGGCTCCACCACTTGCTGTACCTTGATCAAACTCAGAAATGAGCATTCGCGTCGAATGTTGATTTCTGGCTTTTGTCAGATCGTTCTTTAAAAATTCGGATATGTGATAGATATAGACTGAACACCAGTTTCACTGCTGGTGGATCAGGCTAAGGTAAAATTTGTGAGTTCTGCTCGAAAGAGCAACGTACGAATTTTCGGCGAATTTCGTCTTCACAGTATAACCAGATTGCTTGGGGTTATATGGTCAAGTGAAGAAGCGCATACGGTGGATGCCTTGGCAGTCAGAGGCGATGAAAGACGTGGTAGCCTGCGATAAGCTTTGGGGAGTCGGCAAACAGACTGTGATCCAGAGATCTCTGAATGGGGGAACCCAGCCAGCATAAGCTGGTTATCTTGTACTGAATACATAGGTGCAAGAGGCGAACCAGGGGAACTGAAACATCTAAGTACCCTGAGGAAAAGAAATCAACCGAGATTCCCTTAGTAGTGGCGAGCGAACGGGGACCAGCCCTTAAGTTGATTTGAGATTAGTGGAACGCTCTGGAAAGTGCGGCCATAGTGGGTGATAGCCCCGTACACGAAAATCTCTTATCAATGAAATCGAGTAGGACGGAGCACGAGAAACTTTGTCTGAACATGGGGGGACCATCCTCCAAGGCTAAATACTACTGACTGACCGATAGTGAACCAGTACCGTGAGGGAAAGGCGAAAAGAACCCCGGAGAGGGGAGTGAAATAGAACCTGAAACCGTATGCGTACAAGCAGTGGGAGCCTACTTTGTTAGGTGACTGCGTACCTTTTGTATAATGGGTCAGCGACTTATATTCAGTGGCGAGCTTAACCGAATAGGGGAGGCGTAGCGAAAGCGAGTCTTAATAGGGCGTTTAGTCGCTGGGTATAGACCCGAAACCGGGCGATCTATCCATGGGCAGGTTGAAGGTTAGGTAACACTGACTGGAGGACCGAACCGACTACCGTTGAAAAGTTAGCGGATGACCTGTGGATCGGAGTGAAAGGCTAATCAAGCTCGGAGATAGCTGGTTCTCCTCGAAAGCTATTTAGGTAGCGCCTCATGTATCACTGTAGGGGGTAGAGCACTGTTTCGGCTAGGGGGTCATCCCGACTTACCAAACCGATGCAAACTCCGAATACCTACAAGTGCCGAGCATGGGAGACACACGGCGGGTGCTAACGTCCGTCGTGAAAAGGGAAACAACCCAGACCGTCAGCTAAGGTCCCAAAGTCATGGTTAAGTGGGAAACGATGTGGGAAGGCTTAGACAGCTAGGAGGTTGGCTTAGAAGCAGCCACCCTTTAAAGAAAGCGTAATAGCTCACTAGTCGAGTCGGCCTGCGCGGAAGATGTAACGGGGCTCAAACCATGCACCGAAGCTACGGGTATCATCGTATGATGATGCGGTAGAGGAGCGTTCTGTAAGCCTGTGAAGGTGAGTTGAGAAGCTTGCTGGAGGTATCAGAAGTGCGAATGCTGACATGAGTAACGACAATGCGAGTGAAAAACTCGCACGCCGAAAGACCAAGGTTTCCTGCGCAACGTTAATCGACGCAGGGTTAGTCGGTCCCTAAGGCGAGGCTGAAAAGCGTAGTCGATGGAAAACAGGTTAATATTCCTGTACTTCCAGTTATTGCGATGGAGGGACGGAGAAGGTTAGGCCAGCCTGGCGTTGGTTGTCCAGGTTTAAGGTGGTAGGCTGAAATCTTAGGCAAATCCGGGATTTCAAGGCCGAGAGCTGATGACGAGTTGCCTTTAGGCGACGAAGTGGTTGATACCATGCTTCCAAGAAAAGCTCCTAAGCTTCAGATAACTGGGAACCGTACCCCAAACCGACACAGGTGGTTAGGTAGAGAATACCAAGGCGCTTGAGAGAACTCGGGTGAAGGAACTAGGCAAAATGGCACCGTAACTTCGGGAGAAGGTGCGCCGGCGAGGGTGAAGGACTTGCTCCGTAAGCCCATGCCGGTCGAAGATACCAGGCCGCTGCGACTGTTTATTAAAAACACAGCACTCTGCAAACACGAAAGTGGACGTATAGGGTGTGACGCCTGCCCGGTGCCGGAAGGTTAATTGATGGGGTTAGCGCAAGCGAAGCTCTTGATCGAAGCCCCGGTAAACGGCGGCCGTAACTATAACGGTCCTAAGGTAGCGAAATTCCTTGTCGGGTAAGTTCCGACCTGCACGAATGGCGTAACGATGGCGGCGCTGTCTCCACCCGAGACTCAGTGAAATTGAAATCGCTGTGAAGATGCAGTGTATCCGCGGCTAGACGGAAAGACCCCGTGAACCTTTACTATAGCTTTGCACTGGACTTTGAATTTGCTTGTGTAGGATAGGTGGGAGGCTTTGAAGTGGGGACGCCAGTTCTCATGGAGCCATCCTTGAAATACCACCCTGGCAACTTTGAGGTTCTAACTCAGGTCCGTTATCCGGATCGAGGACAGTGTATGGTGGGTAGTTTGACTGGGGCGGTCTCCTCCCAAAGAGTAACGGAGGAGTACGAAGGTGCGCTCAGACCGGTCGGAAATCGGTCGTAGAGTATAAAGGCAAAAGCGCGCTTGACTGCGAGACAAACACGTCGAGCAGGTACGAAAGTAGGTCTTAGTGATCCGGTGGTTCTGTATGGAAGGGCCATCGCTCAACGGATAAAAGGTACTCCGGGGATAACAGGCTGATACCGCCCAAGAGTTCATATCGACGGCGGTGTTTGGCACCTCGATGTCGGCTCATCACATCCTGGGGCTGAAGCCGGTCCCAAGGGTATGGCTGTTCGCCATTTAAAGTGGTACGCGAGCTGGGTTTAGAACGTCGTGAGACAGTTCGGTCCCTATCTGCCGTGGACGTTTGAGATTTGAGAGGGGCTGCTCCTAGTACGAGAGGACCGGAGTGGACGAACCTCTGGTGTTCCGGTTGTCACGCCAGTGGCATTGCCGGGTAGCTATGTTCGGAAGAGATAACCGCTGAAAGCATCTAAGCGGGAAACTTGCCTCAAGATGAGATCTCACTGGGATCTTGAATCCCCTAAAGGGCCGTCGAAGACTACGACGTTGATAGGTTGGGTGTGTAAGCGCTGTGAGGCGTTGAGCTAACCAATACTAATTGCCCGTGAGGCTTGACCATATAACACCCAAGCAATCTGCTACGCAGATTGTGGTGGTGAAGACGAAAGACCCGAAAATTCGTAAGACCACAAATATCGCATATCCGAATTCGCTGGGCTGTCCATCTGGACATTCTGGCAACAGAATTTCTTGACGACCATAGAGCATTGGAACCACCTGATCCCATCCCGAACTCAGTAGTGAAACGATGCATCGCCGATGGTAGTGTGGGGTTTCCCCATGTGAGAGTAGGTCATCGTCAAGATTCATTTCGCAAAACCCCTATCTGCGCATGCAGGTAGGGGTTTTGTCTTTGTGGGCAAAAAAGGAGATGGCACCGGCTTCGCCGGTGTTCGCGGGTAAACCCGCTCCTACAGGGTTCGCGGGTAAACCCGCTCCTACAGGGTTCGCGGGTAAACCCGCTCCTACGGGGAAGGGGGCCAACGCCAGGCAGGGGCGCACACTCTCCAGGCCACCAACGTCACCTCCCCTATGGATCGGGAGTGCCACGCTGCGGATGGCACCGCGTTGAAGTGCCCGCTCCCACAGCCTGATGGCATTCGGCCGTTTCATGTGCGCGTGATATCGTTCCCCTCTCAGCCATCAGCGCCTCCAGAGACCTTCCGATGCCCAACACCGCCCATCTCCACCCAGGCTTCATGATCGTCCACGGCAACCGCCTCGACGACCTGCGTAGCCTGGTAGTGAGCTGGATGCGTCGCTACCCGCTGGCGCCTCTGGAAAACGAAATTGCCCTGGTGCAAAGCAATGGCATCGCCCAATGGCTCAAGCTGGCCCTGGCTGAAGATCCGCTGGAAGATGACCAAGGCGGCTGCGGCATCGCCGCTGCCATCGATGTGCAACTGCCCGGTAGCTTTATGTGGCAGCTCTACCGCAGCGTGCTTGGCCGTAGCGAAATTCCCGAAGTGTCTCTGCTCGACAAGGCACCACTGACCTGGCGGCTGATGCGTCTGTTGCCAGCGCTCATCGAGCGTCCGCATTTCGAGCCACTGCGGCGCTTCCTCACCGACGACAGTGACTTGCGCAAGCGCTACCAGCTAGCCGAGCGCCTGGCCGACCTGTTCGACCAGTACCAGGTCTACCGTGCCGATTGGCTCAAGGACTGGGCCAGTGGCGAGCACGTCATCAACACGGCCCGCGGCGAGCGCAAAGTACTGCCGCCAGGCAACCGCTGGCAAGCCGAGTTGTGGCGAGCATTGCTCGAGGATGTTGGCGAGCAAGGCATGGCGCAGAGCCGCGCCGGAGTACACCAACGTTTCATCGAGCGCATCAACAGCCTGGAGCAGGCGCCTGCAGGGCTGCCACCGAGGGTGATCGTGTTCGGTATCTCTTCGCTGCCGGCCCAGGCCCTGGAAGCGCTGGCAGGCCTGTCGCGTTTCAGTCAGGTATTGCTGTGCGTACACAACCCATGCCGCCACCACTGGGCCGATATCGTCGCCGACAAGGACCTGTTGCGCCACCAGTACAAACGCCAGCAACGCAAGCAAGGCATGCCCCTGCAACTGGACGACCAGACGCTGCACCAGCATGCCCACCCGTTGCTGGCTGCCTGGGGTAAACAAGGCCGCGACTACATCAACCTGCTCGACAGCTATGATGACCCGGGCAGCTACCAGGGCGTGTTCAGCGACGGCCGCATCGACCTGTTCAGCGACGGTTCGCCCACCACGCTGCTCAACGAACTGCAGGACGACATCCTGGAATTGCGCCCGCTCGCCGAGAGCCGCGAACGGTGGCCACCAGTCGACACCACAAAAGACCGCTCGATCCGCTTCCATGTTGCGCACAGCCCGCAACGTGAAGTGGAAATCCTCCACGACCAGCTGTTGGCCCGCTTCAGCGCCGACCCGACTTTGCGCCCGCGCGACGTAATCGTCATGCTGCCGGACATCGACACGTATGCGCCGCATATCCGCGCCGTCTTCGGCCAGTTGCAGCGCAACGACCCGCGCTACATCCCGTTCACCCTGACAGACCAGGGCCAGCGTGGTCGCGAGCCTTTGCTGATCGCGCTTGAGCACCTGCTCAAACTGCCTGACAGCCGCTTCGCGGTCAGCGAAGTGCTCGACCTGCTGGACGTGCCGGCAGTCCGCGCCCGCTTCGGCATCCGCGAAAACGATCTGCCCACGCTGCACCGCTGGATCGAGGGCGCTGGCATTCGTTGGGGCCTTGACGCCGCGCAGCGGGCGAGCCTGGGCTTGCCCGCCGGGCTCGAACAGAACAGTTGGCGTTTCGGCTTGCGCCGCATGCTGTTGGGTTATGCCGTGGGGGTGGGTGAGGCCTGTGATGGTATTGAGCCCTACGATGAAATCGGTGGCCTGGACGCGGCACTGATCGGCCCGCTGGTCGCGTTGCTCGATGCGCTCGAAGTCGCCTGCCAGGCCTTTTCCGAGCCTGCCACCGTCAGCCAGTGGGGCGAGCGACTGCATGCCTTGCTGCACGTGTTCTTCCTCGCCGAGGACGAGGGTGATGAATTCCTGTTGATGCAGTTGCAGGATCTGCGTGATAGCTGGCTTGAGGTGTGCGAGACCGTCGGCCTGCACGACCCGCTACCGCTTACCGTGGTGCGTGAAGCCTGGCTGTCGGGCCTCGATCAGGGCAAGCTGTCACAACGTTTCCTCGCCGGCTCGGTCAACTTCTGCACACTCATGCCCATGCGCGCGATCCCGTTCAGGGTGGTTTGCCTGCTGGGCATGAATGATGGCGATTACCCGCGTGCGCAGCCACCGCTGGACTTCGACCTGATGGCCAGCGACTATCGCCCGGGCGACCGCTCACGCCGCGAAGACGACCGTTACCTGTTGCTTGAAGCGCTACTGTCAGCACGTGACCAACTGTATGTCAGCTGGGTCGGGCGCAGTATCCGCGACAATAGCGAACGCCCGGCCTCGGTGCTGATCGGCCAGTTGCGCGATCACATCGCTGCGGGCTGGCATTTGGCCGACGCGCAGCAGGGCCAGCTCGCGAAACCGGGCGAGCAACTGTTGCACGCACTGACCCAGGAGCACCCGCTGCAGCCGTTCAGCCCTCGGTACTTCCAGAAGGGCAGCCCATTGTTCAGCTATGCCCATGAATGGCAGGTGCTGCACCAGCAAGGTGAGGCAGACGATCAGAGCGAGCCGGGCCTGCCGCCTTATCTGGACGCTGAAGCCCTGAGTCTGCACCAGTTGAATGACTTCTTGCGCCACCCGGTACGGCACTTCTTCAGCCAGCGCTTGAGGGTGTACTTTGAGGCGCTGGAAGCGCCGACCCCGGACGAAGAGCCCTTCGTCCTCGATACCCTGCAACGTTACGGCGCCAGTGAAAGCCTGCTTGGCGCCGCCTTGGCCGAACCGGACAACGCTGAACAGGCCTTGCGCGCCCAGGCCCGACGCCTGCAGGCCTGCGGTTTGCTGCCGCTAGCCGGTTTCGGCGAACTGCTGCAAAACGAATTGGTCGAACCGCTGCCGGACCTGCTGCAACGTCACCAACAATTGCTGCAACGCTGGCCACAGCTGGTCGAGGGCGCTTTACCGGTGCATTTCGAGCACGGTCAGCACCGTCTGGAGGGCTGGCTGGGCCGGGTGTTCCAGGCGGAAGATCAGAGCCTTCTCAGCATCACCACAGTACCCAACACCATCAGTGCCGGGCGCAACAACCTGAAGTGGCACCGCCTTATCGCGCCCTGGGTTACGCACCTGGCGGCCTGTGCAGCGGGCTACCCCTATAACAGTGCATTGGTAGCCAGTGACCTGACCCTGTTGCTTGCACCGCTGCCGCAAGCGCTGGCCGCGCAACTGCTGGGCGACCTGTTGGTGGCCCGTCAGGCGGCAATGAATGCGCCGTTGCCAGTCGCGGCCAAGACCGCGTTCGCCTGGTTGGCCCAGGACGATGCCGATAAAGCCATGGCCGCAGCAGCTCGCGCCTACGAAGGCGACGAACGCACCAGTTTTGGCGAGCGAAGTGAAAGCATTGCGCTGGCTCGCCAGTTCCGAGATTTTGCAGCACTCACCGCTGACGAAACGTTTGAAGGCTGGTGTGAGACCTTGTACCGCCCGTTGTTCACCGCCCCTTGGCAGACCTTGGGCAACCCGGAGAAAGGCGCATGACCCAGGACCGTCCTCTGGCACTGAGTTTCCCCCTGCACGGTAGCCAGCTGATCGAAGCCAGCGCCGGCACGGGCAAGACCTTTACCATTTCGGCGCTGTACCTGCGCCTGATCCTCGGTCACGGTGGCGAACAGGGCTTCGAGCGCGAGCTGCTGCCACCGCAGATCCTCGTGGTGACCTTCACCGACGCCGCCACCAAAGAGCTGCGCGAGCGTATCCGCGCCCGCCTGGCTGAAGCCGCACGGTTCTTCCGTGGCGAACTGGAAGGGGCCGATCCGCTGTTGCACCAACTGCGTGACGATTACCCACAAGAGAACTGGCCGCGTTGCGCCGGCCGG
This sequence comes from Pseudomonas sp. JY-Q, assembly GCF_001655295.1. NCBI lineage: Bacteria > Pseudomonadati > Pseudomonadota > Gammaproteobacteria > Pseudomonadales > Pseudomonadaceae > Pseudomonas > Pseudomonas sp. JY-Q. The sequence goes on from NZ_CP011525.1 coordinate 1,027,841, forward strand.
TTGGAAATCGCCGTGCAGTGGATGGACGAGGCTGCGGTATCGACCATCCATGGCTGGTGCCAGCGCATGCTGCGCGAGCATGCCTTCGACAGCGGCAGCCTGTTCACCCAGACCCTGGAAACCGACCACAGCGAGTTGTTGGGCCAGGTCATGCGCGATTACTGGCGGCGCTTCTGCTATGGGATGCAAGGTGACGCACTGGCCTGGGTGCGCGGCAACTGGGGGAGCCCCGACGCTTTGCTGCCACGCATTCGCCCACTGTTCGGCCGTGTGCGCGCCCAGCAGAATGGGCCAGAGCCCGCTGCATTGATCCAGGCATCGCTACAGCAACGTGGCGCACAGTTGGCCCGGATCAAGGCACCATGGGCACAGTGGGCCGAGGAACTGCGGCAAATCTGCCGCGAGGCGCTGGCCGCCAAGCAGGTCGACGGCCGCAAGATGCAAGCCCGTTACTTCGAGCCCTGGTTCGACAAGCTCTGCGCTTGGGCCAGCGATGAGCAACTGGTAGAGCTCGACTTGGGCACCGGTTTTACCCGGCTGACCCCGGCGGGCATGGCCGAGGCCTGGAAGGGAGAGCCTCCCGAGCACCCAGCCCTCAACGCCATGCAGCACTTGCAGCAACAACTGCAGGCCCTGGACAGCCCGGATGCCCCTCTGCTCGAGCACGCGGCCAGTTGGGTATCGGCACGTTTCGAAGTGGAGAAGCGCCGGCGTGCAGAAATGGGCTTCGACGACATGCTCGTGCGCTTGCAGCACGCACTCGCCAGCGAGGCCGGCGAGCGCCTGGCCAGCCTGATCCGTGAACAGTTCCCGGTTGCGCTGATCGACGAATTCCAGGACACCGACCCGGTTCAGTACGGCATTTTCGAGCGCATCTACCAGATCAGTGAAAACCGCGCCGAAACCGGTCTGTTCATGATCGGGGACCCCAAACAGGCGATCTACGCCTTCCGCGGTGCCGACATCTACACCTACCTTGCGGCGCGGCGCGCCACCAGCGGCCGTCTGCACAGCCTGGACACCAACTACCGCTCCAGCAAAGCCATGGTGGCGGCCGTCAACCAGGTGTTCCTGCAGGCCGAGGCGCGTGAAGCGGGGCGGGGTGCATTCCTGTTCCGCGAGGCCGATGACAACCCGCTGCCATTCATCGAGGTGCGCGCCAAGGGGCGTGGCGAACAGCTGCTGATTGACGGTGAAGTCAGTGCAGCCCTGCAATGCTGGCAGCTGGAAAGTGAAGAGCCAGTCTCCAGCAGCGTTTACCGCCAGCAACTGGCCGCCAGTTGCGCCAGCCATATTGTGGCCTTGCTCAATGGTGGCCAGCAGGGCACGGCGGGTTTCCAGAATGCCGAAGGCGAATTGCGCGCCTGCTTGCCCTCGGACATTGCCATCCTGGTGCGCGATGGCCATGAGGCGCAGATGGTCCGCGCCGAACTGGCCGCACGCGAGGTGCGCAGTGTCTACCTGTCCGACAAGGACTCGGTGTTTGCCGCCCAGGAAGCCCACGACCTGCTGGCCTGGCTGAAGGCCTGCGCCGAGCCTGACTCAGAGCGCCTGCTCAAGGCTGCTTTGGCCAGCCTTACACTGGGCCTGTCGCTGGCTGCGCTGGACCGGCTTAACCAGGACGAGCGGGTCTGGGAGAGCTGGGTGATGCGCTTTCGCCTTTACCGCGACACCTGGCAGCGCCAAGGGGTGTTGCCGATGTTGCGCCACCTGCTGCATGACTTCCAGCTACCGCGTACGCTGATCCGCCGCAGTGATGGCGAGCGGGTGCTGACCAACCTGCTGCACCTGGCCGAGCTGCTGCAGCAGGCCGCTGGCGAGCTGGACGGCGAACAGGCGCTTATCCGCCACCTGGCCGAGCACCTGGCCAGTTCCGGTCAGGCCGGTGAAGAGCAGATCCTGCGCCTGGAGAGCGACGAACAGTTGGTCAAGGTGGTGACCATCCACAAGTCCAAGGGCCTGGAATATCCCTTGGTCTACCTGCCATTCATCTGCACCAGCAAACCGGTGGATGGTAGCCGTCTGCCGCTGGCCTGGCATGACAGCGAAGGTAACGCCCACCTCACCCTCACACCTGACCAGGAGCAGATCGAGCGCGCTGACGACGAGCGCCTGGCCGAAGACCTGCGCCTGCTCTACGTGGCCCTGACCCGCGCCCAGCATGCTTGCTGGCTGGGTGTCGCCGACCTCAAGCGCGGTAATCAGAAGAGCTCGCAGCTGCACCGCTCGGCGTTTGGCTACCTGCTGGGGGGCGGCCTGGCCCTGGCTGGCTCGGCGCAGCTGACGGACTGGTTGCAGGCTTTGGCGGCAAGTTGCCCGCACATCACTTGCCCGGGCCTGCCGCAGGCGGATGAGCAGATGTATCGCATGCCACACGCCGAACGTGAGCTGCTGCCAGCACGCAGGCCACGCCATGCGGCTGCCGAGCACTGGTGGATCGCTTCGTACAGTGCCCTTCGTGTCGGCGATCAGACCCTCGGCGCCGACAGCTCGCAGGCCCAGCAACTGCTGGATGACGAGGTGCCCGATGCCCAGGTGTTGCGCGAGGTCCCGGCCGACAGCGGCGATATCCATCGCTTCCCACGGGGGCCTAACCCCGGCACCTTCCTCCATGGTTTGCTGGAGTGGGCAGGCCGTGAGGGCTTCAGCGAGGTCAGCGGTAACCCTCAACTGATAGAGCGTACCGTTGGCCAGCGCTGCAACCGCCGTGACTGGGCCGGCTGGATCCCCACCCTGAGCCACTGGATGCAACGTTTGCTGAGCGAGGCGTTGCCGCTGCCGGGCAGCGACCAGAGCGTAACGCTGGGCCAACTGCGTCATTACCAGATCGAAATGGAATTCTGGTTCGCCAGCCACCGGGTCGACGCAGAACAACTCGATCGCCTGGTGGCACGCCACACCCACCCCGGTCTGGCGCGCCCAGCTGCGCAGCCGACCGTGCTAAACGGCATGTTCAAAGGGTTCATCGACCTGGCGTTCGAGCTGGACGGGCGTTACTACGTGACCGACTACAAGTCCAACTGGCTGGGTGCGGACATCCAGGCCTACGATGCCATGGCCATGGAAAAGGCGATTCTTGAGCACCGCTACGACCTGCAGTATGTGCTGTACCTGCTGGCCCTGCACCGCCAGTTGCGCGCGCGGCTGGCGGACTACGATTATGACCGCCATGTTGGCGGCGCCCTGTTCATCTTCCTGCGCGGTGCCAGCAGCAGCGGCCACGGCGTGTACCACGCCAAGCCACCGCGTGAGCTGATCGAAAGCCTCGATGCACTGTTCCGTGGCGAGCACGCGCCGGTACAGCAGGACCTGTTTGCCGGAGTTGCGCCATGAGCCGAAGCCTTGTCGACCTGTTGCCCACCCCGTTGCACGCAGAGCACCTGCTGGCGCTGGCACCGCAGCACAACAGCGCTGACCTGCTGCAATTACTCGACCGTTGGGTTGAGCGGGGCTGGCTACGTGCCCTGGACCGCGCATTCGTGTCGTTCCTGGAAGAGCGCGCCCCCGGCAGTGATCCCTTGCTATTGCTGGCGGCAGCGCTGGCCAGCCACCAACTGGGGCACGGACATGTCTGCCTCGACCTGCAACAAACCTTGGCCGAGCCGGATTTCGCCCTGTCGTTGCCGCCGGAAGGTGACGCCCTTATCGGCCCTTTGCTACTGCCATCGCAACTGCTGGCCAACCTTGACTTGAATGCCTGGCTTCAGCGCATCGTCGCCAGTCCGCTGGTGGCCGCAGGTGATACGCCTGGCCAGCAAGCGCGGCCGCTGGTACGCAGTGGCGAGCGCCTTTACCTGCGCCGTTACTGGCGTTACGAACGGCGCATCGACCATGCCCTGCGCCAGCGCCTGAGTCAGGCCGAAGCACCGCCTGCGGATCTGCCAGAGCGCCTGGCGCAACTGTTCGAGGGCGGCGCGCCAGCTGGCCAGTTGGACTGGCAGAAGCTCGCCTGTGCCTTGGCCACCCGTGCTGGTTTCAGCATCATCACTGGCGGCCCCGGTACTGGCAAGACGACCACCGTGGTGCGCCTGCTGGCGTTGCTGCAGGCGCCGGCAGTGGAGCAGGGCAGGCCACTGCGCATCCGCCTGGCTGCACCGACCGGCAAGGCCGCTGCGCGCCTGACCGAATCCATTGGCCAGCAAGTCGAGCGCCTGCAAGTCAGCGCCGAAGTACGCGGGCAAATCCCCACTGAAGTCAGCACCGTGCATCGCCTGCTCGGCAGTCGCCCGGGCTCGCGGCACTTCCGCCATCATGCTGGCAACCCGTTGCCGTTGGATGTGCTGGTGGTCGACGAGGCGTCGATGATCGACCTGGAAATGATGGCCAACCTGCTCGATGCCTTGCCGCCGCGGGCGCGTCTGGTGCTGCTGGGCGACAAGGACCAGTTGGCCTCGGTCGAGGCCGGCGCGGTACTGGGTGACCTGTGCCGGGATGCTGAGGAGGGCTTTTACTCGCCGGCGACTGCAGCGTGGCTTCAGCAGGTCAGTGGCGAGTCGCTGGCCGGCAGTGGCCTCAAGGCCGGCGATGAGCAGCGCCACCCGTTGGCTCAGCAAGTGGTGATGCTGCGGTTTTCACGGCGTTTCGGTGAAGGCAGCGGTATTGGCCAGTTGGCCAGACTGGTCAATCGTCAGGATGCTCACGCGGCGCGCAACCTGCTGGCCGCGCCGCCTGCTGACGTGCACAGCCTGTCGCTCAAGCACGAGCAGGATCGTGCTTTCGACCGCCTGTTACTGGACGGTCTGAACCGCGGTACCGATGGACCGCAAGGCTACCGCAGCTACCTGCGCACCCTTGGGCGTTACCGGCCAGCACTTGATACCGCCTTTGACGACCCCGCCTGGGAGCAATGGGCGGGCAAGGTGTTGCGCAGTTTCGAGGATTTCCAGTTGCTGTGCGCGGTGCGCCGGGGCGCCTGGGGGGTCGAAGGCCTGAATGAACGGGTGGCGCGGGTGCTGCACAATGCCGGTCTGATCGACAGCCAGCAGCCTTGGTACGAAGGACGCCCGGTGCTGGTGACCCGCAACGACTACGGCCTGGGCCTGATGAACGGTGACATCGGTATAGCCCTGCGCCTGCCGGATGAGCAGGGCCAGCCGCTGCTGCGTGTGGCCTTCCCGCGCAACGACGGCAGTGGTGGTGTGCGGTTCGTTCTGCCGAGCCGGCTCAACGAAGTGGAAACGGTATTCGCCATGACCGTGCACAAGTCCCAGGGCTCGGAGTTCAGCCACACTGCCCTGGTGCTGCCGGATGCGCTCAACCCGGTGCTGACCAAAGAACTGGTGTACACCGGCATCACTCGGGCCAAGCACTGCTTCAGCCTGGTCGAGCCACGCCAAGGCATTTTCGAAGAAGCGGTGGCGCGCAAAGTACGGCGTATTTCCGGGTTGATGCTCGAGCAGGTCTAGGGCCATGACACCCATTACACGTGGCTGCAGGCTCATACAATAAAGCGGCCATGTGCTATCGTTGCGCCGATATCGGAAGGGGCTTAAAGGGATTTCCCACATGAACGTGGCCGCAAGGCGAGTGACAAGCTGTGCGCTTTCGCTATTGCTGGCCGTCCTGTTCCTTTCTGCAGGCGCTGCCCGGGCAGACCCCGGCACAACCGCCGCCCAGGCACAGCAACGCGCCAAGGCAGTCACCCAGGTAGTACTGGGTATCTTCAGTTACGCCCGCTGGCCCGTCGAACCCTCTCCTTTGCGCCTGTGCCTGGTCGGCCCGACCGAGTACGCCGACGATCTCATCAAGGGCCATGTCCAGGAGTCCGGCCGGCCGCTGCAGGTGCGGCGCTTGCTGGCAGAAGACACCCAGGTCGCCCAGGCCTGCGATGCCCTCTACATTGGCAAGCTTGACCAGGGCCAGCGGGATCGGCTGTTCCAGCGTATCGGCGGCCACCCGGTGCTGAGCATCAGCGAGGCGGATGACCCCTGCACGGTCGGCAGCCTGTTCTGCCTGCGGGTCAGCGACCAGCAGGTGGCCTTTGAAGTCAATCTCGACTCGGTGGCACGCTCTGGCGTGCGTATTCACCCTAGCGTGCTGCAATTGTCGCGGCGCCGGGCGGAGCAGCCATGAAGCCGACCCGCAAGCGTACCGTGCGCCCGACCCTGCGCTCGGTGCTGGGCCGTGGCCACCTCAGTGTCGCCCTGCTTGCCGTTGGCCTGGCGGGTATCTCCCTCACCCTGCTGGGCGTGCTCGCCCTGCGTGTCTATGCCAACCATAACCTGCAGTTGATCGCCCGCTCGATCAATTACACGGTAGAGGCGGCGGTGGTGTTCGATGACAGCGCCGCTGCCAATGAGTCGCTGGCGTTGATTGCCAGTACCGAAGAAGTGGCCGAGGCCAAGGTCTTCAACAACGAGGGCGAGCAACTGGCGCACTGGCAACGCGACAATACCGGCATGCTCGCGCAGCTGGAGGTGCAGGTTGCCAGCGCCTTGCTGGATGAGCCGGTCATTCTGCCGATCGTGCACCAGCAACAGCAGGTCGGGCACATCGAGCTGGCAGGCCAGGGCAGGAGCCTGTTGCTGTTCCTGCTCAGTGGCTTGGCCGGTATCCTGTTCTGCACGGTCCTCAGCGCCCTGGCTGCCCAGTATCTGTCGCGGCGCCTGCTCAGCGATATCACCCGCCCGCTGCGTGGCCTGGCCAGTGTCGCCCATGCCGCCCGCCGCGAGCGCAGCTTCGACCGGCGCGTACCAGAAGCGCCGATTGCCGAGCTGAACGAGCTGGGTAACGACTTCAATGCCCTGCTGGATGAACTGGAGGTGTGGCATAGCCACCTGCAGAGCGAAAACCAGACCCTTGCCCATCAGGCCAGCCACGACAGCCTGACCGGCTTGCCCAACCGCGCCTTCTTTGAAGGACGCCTGAGCCGCAGCGTGCGGAATGCGGCGCGTCAGCAGGACCACCTGGCACTGCTGTTCCTCGACAGCGACCACTTCAAGCAGATCAACGACACCCTCGGCCACGCCGTGGGTGACGAGGTGTTGATCAGCGTGGCCGAACGTGTGCGCGCCCAACTGCGCGAGCACGATCTGGTGGCGCGCCTGGGGGGCGACGAGTTTGCCGTGCTGTTGACGCCGTTGCATACGCGCAAGGACGCCGAACACATTGCCGAGAAGATCGTTGCCAGTATGAAGCTGCCGGTGCAACTGGACAGTGGCCGCAGTATCTCCACCTCGCTGAGTGTCGGTATTGCCTATTACCCGGATGACGGCGCTGACCCCGCCAGTCTTCTCAATGCCGCCGATGCGGCAATGTACCAGGCCAAGCGCGAACGCCGTGGCCATTGGCAACTGGCGCAGACGGAACGGTCCGCCAACGAAATCAGGAACAGGAGTTGAACCCGTGATGCAAGCTTTACGTTTTCCGCTTTGGGCCTTGTTGCTCGCCATGCTGGCGCTGACGGGTTGCCAGAGCGCGCCCCCGAAAGGCCTTACCCCAGAACAGATTGCCGTGCTCAAGCGCGAAGGTTTCACCCCGACCGATGAAGGTTGGGCCTACGACTTGTCTGGCAAAGTGCTGTTCGGCAGCGATCTGGACAGCCTCAACGGCCAGAGCCAGGCGATTGTCGAGCGCATCGGCAAGGCGCTGCTCGGCGTTGGTATCCAGGGCGTGCGGGTGGACGGGCATGCCGACTCGTCGGGCAAGGCGGCGTATAACCAGCAGCTGTCCGAGCGCCGCGCGCAAAGCGTGACCAAGGCGCTGGTGGGGATTGGCATGCAGGCGCAGAACATTCAGAGCCGTGGCCTGGGCAGCAGCCAGCCGGTGGCGGACAACCGCACCAGCGCCGGGCGTACCGAGAACCGTCGAGTGTCCATCGTGGTCGCGTCCTACTGATCGTCGCCGCTCGGGCTATCACATATCCCCTGTAGGCGCGGGCGTGCCCGCGAAGCAGGCAACGCGCTGTCTGGCACCGGCTTTGCCGGTGTTCGCGGGCAAGCCCGCTCCTACAGGGGCTGTGTTGCCTTCGGAAATGCGCAGGCCCATCAGTCCTGGGCAAAGCGCATCTCGCGGGTTTCGCCCATCAACAACGGTGCATTCGCCTCGGTCACCCCACGGATGTAATCCCACAGCAGGGTAATGCGCTTCAACTTGCGCAAATCCTCCCGGCAATACATCCAGAACTGCCGCGTCACCTCGATCTCCTCCGGCAACACCGTGACCAATCGCGGGTCCTGCGCGGCGAGGAAGCACGGCAATATCGCCAGCCCACGCCCCTGCAGCGCTGCCGTGTACTGCGCGATCACGCTGGTACTGCGCAAATGTGCGCTGGCGTTTGGGATCAGGTTGGCCAGGTACAGCAGCTCGGAGCTGAACGCCAGGTCATCCACGTAACTGATGAAGGGGTGTTTGGCCAGGTCCGTCACCTGGCGGATCGGCGCGTGGCTGTCCAGGTAGCCCTGGGTGGCATACAGCCGCAGGCGGTAGTCGCACAGCTTGCAGCACACATAAGGCCCGTGCTCGGGCCGCTCCAGCGCGATGACGATGTCCGCTTCACGCTTGGACAGGCTGATGAAGTGCGGCAGCGGCAGGATGTCCACCGAAATTGCCGGGTAGGCGTCGACGAAGTGGCTTAGCTGCGGCGTGATGAAAAAGCTGCCAAAGCCCTCCGTGCAGCCCATGCGCACATGGCCTGACAACGCCACCCCCGACCCGGACACCTGCTCGCACGCCATGTGCAGCGTGCTCTCGATCGATTCGGCATAGCCCAGCAGGCGCTGGCCCTCGGCGGTCAGCACAAAGCCGTTGGTGCGCGACTTTTCGAACAGCAAGGTGCCCAGCGCACCCTCCAGCGAGCTGATGCGTCGCGACACGGTGGTGTAGTCCACGCTCAGCCGTTTGGCGGCACTGCTGGCCTTGCGGGTGCGAGCCACTTCGAGGAAGAACTTCAAATCGTCCCAGTTGAGCGCGCTCAGGGATGTGAGGTCTTTTTGCATGATGATCCGGTTTTTTTGTGCGTTCTTGTTGGATGTTTGCACATCTATACTCGAAACAAGCCTCAGGACGCCACCCCGCGTTTGCCCGGCGCTGGCGATCTCGTCCCGACAACAATTCCAAGGAGAACGCAGATGAACGCACCGCAATCCCCTAACAGCACCAAGGTCGAGCAGGTCAAGCTGCTGATCGACGGCCAGTGGGTCGAGTCCAAAACCACCGAATGGCGTGACATCGTCAACCCGGCCACCCAAGAGGTGCTGGCGCGCGTACCGTTCGCCACCGTCGAGGAAGTCGATGCAGCCGTGGCCGCTGCTCATCGCGCTTTCCAGACGTGGCGTAACACCCCGATCGGCGCGCGCATGCGCATCATGCTCAAGCTGCAGGCGCTGATCCGCGAACACACCAAACGCATTGCCCAGGTGCTCAGCGCCGAGCAGGGCAAAACCCTGGCCGACGCTGAAGGCGATATCTTCCGCGGCCTGGAAGTGGTCGAGCACGCGGCGTCCATTGGCACCCTGCAAATGGGCGAATTTGCCGAGAACGTCGCCGGCGGTGTCGATACCTACACCCTGCGCCAGCCGATCGGCGTATGCGCTGGCATCACCCCGTTCAACTTCCCGGCAATGATCCCGCTGTGGATGTTCCCTATGGCCATTGTCTGCGGCAACACGTTCGTGCTCAAACCGTCCGAGCAGGACCCGCTGTCGACCATGCTACTGGTCGAGCTGGCGCTGGAAGCCGGCGTACCGGCCGGTGTGCTGAACGTGGTGCACGGCGGTAAGCAGGTGGTGGATGCCATTTGCACCCACCAGGACATCAAGGCGATTTCCTTCGTGGGCTCGACTGAAGTCGGCACGCACGTTTACAACCTTGGCAGCCAGCATGGCAAGCGTGTGCAGTCAATGATGGGCGCCAAGAACCACGCGGTGGTGTTGCCTGATGCCAACCGCACACAAACCATCAATGCGCTGGTGGGTGCTGCCTTCGGCGCGGCGGGCCAGCGCTGCATGGCGACCTCGGTGGCGGTGTTGGTGGGCAAGGCCCGCGAATGGTTGCCGGATATCAAGGAGGCTGCCAGCAAGCTCAAGGTCAATGCTGGCTGTGAGCCGGGCACCGACGTTGGCCCGGTGGTATCCAAGCGTGCCAAGGAACGTGTGCTGGGCTTGATCGAAAGCGGTATCAAGGAAGGCGCCAAGCTGGAACTTGACGGCCGTGACGTCAAGGTGCCGGGCTACGAGCAAGGCAACTTCGTCGGCCCAACCCTGTTCTCGGGCGTGAAGACCGACATGCAGGTGTATACCCAGGAAATCTTCGGCCCGGTGCTGGTGACCCTGGAAGTCGATACGCTCGACGAGGCCATCGCCCTGGTCAACGCCAACCCGTTCGGCAACGGCACCGGCCTGTTCACCCAGAGCGGCGCTGCGGCCCGCAAGTTCCAGAGCGAAATCGATATTGGCCAGGTCGGCATCAACATCCCGATCCCGGTACCCGTACCGTTCTTCAGCTTCACCGGCTCGCGGGGTTCCAAACTCGGTGACCTCGGGCCTTACGGCAAGCAAGTGGTGCAGTTCTACACTCAGACCAAGACCGTCACGGCTCGCTGGTTCGATGACGACAGCGTCAACGACGGTGTGAACACCACCATTAGCCTGCGCTAAGGAGTACGTCATGCGTATCGCATTCATCGGCCTGGGCAACATGGGCGCGCCCATGGCCCGCAACCTGATCAAGGCCGGACATCAGCTGAACCTGTTCGACCTGAACAAGGCCGTGCTGGCCGAGCTGGCAGAACTGGGCGGGCAGATCAGCCCCTCGCCCAAGGACGCGGCGGCCAACAGCGAGCTGGTGATCACCATGCTGCCGGCCGCAGCCCATGTGCGCAGCGTGTACTTGAGCGAGGACGGCGTACTGGCCGGCATTCGCCCTGGCACGCCGACCGTTGACTGCAGCACCATCGACCCGCAGACCGCACGTGATGTGTCCAAGGCCGCAGCGGCAAAGGGTGTGGACATGGGGGATGCACCGGTTTCCGGTGGTACTGGCGGTGCGGCGGCCGGCACCCTGACGTTCATGGTCGGCGCCAGTACCGAGTTGTTCGCCAGCCTCAAGCCGGTACTGGAGCAGATGGGCCGCAACATCGTGCACTGCGGGGAAGTCGGTACCGGCCAGATCGCCAAGATCTGCAATAACCTGCTGCTCGGCATTTCGATGATCGGCGTGTCCGAGGCCATGGCCCTGGGTAACGCGTTGGGTATCGATACCAAGGTGCTGGCCGGCATCATCAACAGTTCGACCGGGCGTTGCTGGAGTTCGGACACCTACAACCCGTGGCCGGGCGTCATCGAAACCGCACCGGCATCGCGTGGCTACACCGGTGGCTTTGGCGCCGAACTCATGCTCAAGGACCTCGGTCTGGCTACCGAAGCGGCACGCCAGGCACACCAACCGGTGATTCTCGGTGCCGTGGCCCAGCAGTTGTACCAGGCCATGAGCCTGCGAGGCGAGGGTGGCAAGGACTTCTCGGCCATCGTCGAGGGTTATCGCAAGAAGGATTGATGCAAGAGGTGGACTTCATCGCGGGCCAGGTGGCCTTCCCTCTGTAACTGCGCACCAGAGGGAAGGGCGTCTGCTCCGCGATTTTTTTGTCCACGCTTACAGGTATTGCGCTGCCGTTGTAGGCGCGGGTTCACCCGCGAATGCTGCAGAAGCCTCACCGCCGCATTCGCAGCTAAACCCGCGCCTGCAGGTCAGGCGAAGACGAAATACTTACGTACAGTCTCGACCACTTCCCACGTACCTTTCATGCCCGGTTCGATCACGAACACATCACCCGCCTTCAGGTGCTTGGGCTCTTCGCCTTCCGGGGTAATGATGCAATAGCCATCGAGGAAGTGGCAGAACTCCCATTTATCGTAGTTGACCTCGAACTTGCCCGGGGTGCAGATCCAGGTGCCCATGATCTTGCTGCCGTCGGCCGACAGGTAGGCATTGAGGTTGACGGTGTGCGGATCGCCGCCGATGCGCTTCCACTTGGTGGCGTCCACGACCGGCGTCGGGCAGGTTTCGCGCAGGACGGTGATGAAATCGGACATGGCACAACTCCTGGTGACTGGCTGAATGACGGGTCACCATAGGCCCAACGGCCGCGCAGCAGTTGCCTGGGCTCGACGTCCAGGTGTCTGGTCGCGCTATGGCAGGCGGTTTACCTCGACAGTGATGTGCGCCAACTCTTCGTGCACGGCCAGGGCCTGGCGCACGCCGTCGGCATTCAGTGTGGCCTGGGTGGCCAGGCCAAGAATGCAGGCGTACTGGTCCCTGCCCACCCGCCAGACATGCAGGTCGGTGATACTGGCCGGCGCCGGCAATTGCGCGACCACTTCGCGGATTTCCGCCACAACCGGGGCGTCCATCTCGGCGTCCAGTAACACTCGCCCGGTATCGCGCAGCAGGCCACGGGCCCACAGCGCGACCAGCAGCGCACCGACGAGGCCCATCGCTGGGTCGAGCCAACTGGCGCCCCAGAACTTGCCGGCCAGCAAGGCAGCAATGGCCAGCACCGAAGTGGCGGCATCGGCCATCACATGCAGGTAGGCCGAGCGCAGGTTCAGGTCGTGGTGGTGGTGGTGGTGATGGTGATGGTGATGATCGTGGCTTTGAGGGTGATGGTCATGATGATGGTCATCGCGTAGCAGCCAGGCGCAGATGAGGTTGACGGCGAGGCCCGCCACGGCAATCAAGATCGCCTCGTCATAGTGGATCTGTCCCGGCACCAACAGCCGTTCCACCGACTGGAACGCCATCAGTCCGGCCACGCCCAGCAATAGCAATGCGCTGGAGTAGCCGCCGAGAATTTCGATCTTCCAGGTGCCGAAGGCAAAGCGCCGGTCACCTGCATAGCGCCGAGCGGCAGCGTAGGCCAGCAAGGACAGGCCAAGTGCCAGGGCGTGGGAGCTCATGTGCCAGCCGTCGGCCAGCAGCGCCATGGAGTTGAAGTACCAGCCTCCGGCAACCTCCGCCACCATCATCACTGCGGTCAGCCAAACCGCCAGGCGGGTTTTGCGCTCAGCGCCCAGGTTGCTGGTGTGGAACTGGTGGCTGTGCTGCCAGCGGTCTGAGGTTTGTGTCGCCATGGTTTATCATGCTCCCGGAAGATCGAGAAAAATACTATACCCCAGTATACCTAGCATGGCGTGAAACCCAATGGCACATACCCTGAAGAGCAAGAAGCAGCTGTTGACCCGGGTGCGCAAGATCAAAGGCCAAGCCGCCGCCCTGGAGACGGCGCTGGAGCAGGACAAGGACTGCCTGGCGATCCTGCAGCAGATCGCTGCCGTGCGCGGCGCGGTGAACGGGCTGATGGCCGAGGTGATGGAAGGGCACATCCGCGATCACCTCGTGGCGGACGGCCTGAGTGCCGAGGAACGGCAGGACGAGGCAGACAAGGTGGCGGCGTTGCTACGTTCTTATCTGAAGTAGGAGGTCGCCGTACCCTTTCACGAATACCCCAGGGGGGTATCAATACCTTCACGGTCCGAGCGGTACGCGAACGCGTTTGTGGAAGCAGGCGTGCCAGCGAAGGCTGTCAGTGGGTAAGGGTGGATACCAGTCCGGCGGCATAGCCTGGTAATGCCGCGAAATCCCGCGCGCACACCAGCAGCCGGCGGTTGGCCCATGGCTCCTGCAGCGCCACCCAGTGCAACGGCAGCATCCCTTGCCAGCGCTGCACTGCTGCCAGCGGCACCACCCCGATTCCGGCCCCGCCCGCGACCATGCGGATCACCCCATCAAACCCCTCTGCTCGTACCCGAACCTGCATGCGCTGCCCCTCGTGCAGCGCTTGCTCTTCCAGGTACAACCCCAGTGCACTGCCGGCCCCCAGGCCGACATAGCCATGGGCCAGGCTGTCGACGAAACTTGGCGCCAGCGCACTGGCCAGGGGGTGGCCCTGTGGCGTCACTAGCACCAGCGGGTCGTCTCGAAACGGCCGGGTCTGCAGGTGCTCGTTGGGGGCGGCTGTGGACACGATGCCCAGGTCGGCCATGCCTTGGGTAATTGCCTGCACGATGCGCAAACTTGGCAGCTCTTGCACATCCACGCTGACTCCAGGGTTTTCAGCCAGATAGCTGGCCAGCAGTTCGGGCAAGTATTCGGTCAGCGCTGCGGTGTTGCACAGCAGGCGCACTTGGCCTTGCTGCCCTTGCGCGTACAGGCCCAGGTCGAACTGCAGGCGTTCGACTTGCTGTGTTATCAGCCGTGCATGCTGCAAGAGTGCCTGGCCAGCCGGCGTTGGTTGGACGCCACGGCGGTTACGTTCCAGCAAGGGAATGCCCAGCGATGCTTCCATGGCGCGGATGCGCGCACTGGCTGCTGGCAGTGACAGATGGCTGCGGCTGGCGCCGGCGGTGATGTTGCCGCACTCCAGGGTGTGCTGGAACAGCTTGAGGTCGATCAGGTCGAAATGCATGTGGCTCTGTCCTGGCAAGAGGCTGGCTGAGTATATGGCAGATTCTCACGTCGCCCGGGGCACGGCATCATCGGCCCATGACTACCTTGCTCGCGTTTTACCAGAACATTGGCCCGGCACTGTCGTTGCTGGTTGTACTGACCTTTCTGATGGCGGGCGCAGTGAAGGGGGTCATCGGCCTGGGCCTGCCCACCATTGCCATGGGCCTGTTGGGCCTGGCTATGCCACCTGCGCAGGCTGCCGCGTTGTTGATCGTGCCCTCGACACTCACCAACCTGTGGCAGCTGGCCAGCGGCGGGCACCTGCGAGGGTTGTTGGTCCGCCTGGGGCCAATGCTGGCATTGATCGTTGTCGGCACCTTGCTGGGTAGCGCCTGGCTGGGAATCAGCAGTGGCCCCTGGGCGGGGCACGCGTTGGGGGCCGCCTTGCTGGTCTACGCGTTGTATGGGGTGGTCGGCCCGGGCCTGCAGGTGGGCCCGGGACACGAGCGCTGGCTGGGACCGCTTTGCGGGCTGGTCACGGGTGTGGTCACGGCGTCGACCGGAGTGTTCGTGATGCCAGCGGTACCTTACCTGCAGAGCCTGGGCTTGAGCCGCGAGCAGTTGATCCAGGCCCTGGGCCTGTCGTTTACGGTGTCGACCCTGGCCTTGGCCCTAGGCCTGGCCGGGCAGGACGCCTTGGGGGGCCAGGCGTTGGGGGCGTCGCTGCTGATGCTGGCGCCGGCTTTGCTCGGCATGCTGGCGGGCCAGTGGCTGCGTCAGCGGATCAGCGCGCTGCTGTTCAAGCGTTGCTTTTTCATCGGGCTGGCCGCACTCGGCGTCCATCTGCTGATCAACGGCTAGCGGACGAAGCGCTGAGCATGTCGACCCTCTGGATATCGAAATCGCGCTCCAGGTAATCCATGCGTTTTTCGAAGAAGGCAGCCATGTGCGGGAGGGCCGAGTGCACGTCCAGCGCAGCTTTGTCGGCCCACACTTCGAAGAACACAAACAGGCTCGGGTCCTGCTGGTCGCGCAGCATGTGGTATTCGATGCAGCCGGGTTCCTGGCGGCTTGGCTCGACGTAGGGACGGAACAGGTTTTCGAACGCATCAGCCATTTCCGGGCGGGTCTTGGCTTTGAGGATAAAGGCGAACGGCTCACTCATGGGGCGCTACTCGGTGATGGGGGGTGACGCTATTCTACGGCAATAATGTATTGCTCATTCGTGACTTCTGGTCAATTGTATTTTGCCCCGTCACCGCTGTATCCCGCCCCCGCGAGCCTCTAACCTGCCGGCATCAATTTTTGACTCGGCCGTGGAGGCCAGCATGAAAAAGATCCTTCTGCTCAATGGTGGTAAACAGTTCGCTCACTCCGAAGGCCGTCTCAACGCGACCTTGCACGAAGCGGCCATCGCTCACCTGGACCGCGCCGGCTTCGATGTGCGCCAGACGTTCATCGATGGCGGCTACGATGCCCAGGAAGAGGTGGAGAAATTCCTCTGGGCCGATGTGGTGATCTATCAGATGCCCGGCTGGTGGATGGGCGCGCCGTGGACCGTCAAGAAGTACATCGACGACGTGTTCACTGCCGGCCACGGCAGCCTGTATGCCAATGATGGCCGTACCCGTTCGGACCACTCGCAGAAATACGGCAGCGGTGGTTTGGTGCACGGCAAGCAATACATGTTGTCGCTGACCTGGAACGCGCCGCAGCAGGCGTTCGATGACCCCAGCGATTTCTTTGAAGGCAAAGGGGTGGATGCCGTGTACTTCCCGTTCCACAAGGCCAACCAGTTCCTGGGTATGACCGGCCTGCCGACCTTCCTGGCTGTGGATGTGATGAAGCGCCCGGATGTGCCGGCGGCACTGGCGGCCTACGAGGCGCATCTGGACAAGGTGTTCGGCAAGGCGATCTAATCCGGATTGATATCAGCCGCAGGCCTGAATGTGAAAACCCGATCCGAAGAACTCCAGGTATTCGTCGCCGTCATCGACTGCGGCTCGATTTCCGCTGCTGCCGAGCAGATGGGCCAGACCCCGTCTGCCGTCAGCCGCACCCTGTCGCGCCTGGAGGGCAAGCTGGGCACCACGCTGGTCAACCGCACCACCCGGCGCATGGACCTTACCGAAGAGGGGCGCTACTTTCTTGAGCGCTCGCGGCTGATCCTGCAGCAGATGGACGAGATGGAAGAGCGTCTGTCGATGAACCGCCAGACCCCGACCGGGCGATTGCGCATCAATGCCGCTGCGCCGTTCATGCTGCATGCCATCCTGCCGTGGATCGGCGAGTTCCGCCGCCAGTACCCGGGCATCGAACTGGAGCTCAACACCGACGACCTGATCATCGACCTGCTGGAGCAGAGCACTGATGTGGCGATCCGCATCGGAGAGCTGGCCGACTCCAGCCTGCACGCGCGCAGCCTGGGTTGTAGTCCGGTGCAGGTGCTGGCCAGTCCGGCCTACCTGGAGCAGCACGGCACGCCACGGCAGGTCGAGGAGCTGGCCAACCACTGTCTGCTCGGCTTCAGCCAACCGGAGTCGCTCAATCATTGGCCGCTACGTCACGCTCAGGGCGATCGCTGGAGCATCCGCCCGGCGTTGGTTGCTTCCAGCGGCGAAACCCTGCGCCAGCTGGCGTTGGCCGGGGAGGGCATCGTCAGCCTGTCGCACTTCATGACCCACGAAGATATCCGCACAGGGCGCCTGCAGGTGCTGCTGAGCGAGGCCAACAATGGCTACCGTCAGCCGATCCACGCGGTGTATTACCGCAACACCCAGTTGGCACTGCGCATCCAGTGCTTCCTGGATTTCATCCAGCGCCAGCTGGCGATGTACGCCTGCTGAGTTGCCTGATCGCGACAAATCCTGTCCACAGGCGGCGAAACTTCCGACGGTTGATTGCACAGTCGAAGCGCTTCGGCCTTACTGACTGCTCAACAAAAACAACACCAAGGAAGTGTCATGCGTATTGTCCCTTTCCAGTATCTGGCTCTCGCAGCCGCGATCCTGAGCTGTTCCTCAGTTTACGGCGCCACCCTGGAGGGCGGCGCGGTGGCCGCCCCCGATCAATATGGTGCACAGGTGGCCGCCGATATTCTGAAAAAGGGCGGCAACGCGGTGGACGCGGCAGTAGCGACCGCCTTCACCCTGGCGGTGACTTACCCAGAGGCCGGTAATATCGGCGGTGGCGGCTTCATGACCCTGTTTGTCGATGGCAAGCCTTACTTCCTCGACTACCGCGAAGTCGCGCCCAAGGCCGCCACGCGCAACATGTATCTGGACGACAAGGGCGAGGTCATCGAGAACCTCAGCCTGGTCGGGGCACGCGCCGCAGGCGTACCCGGTACGGTAATGGGCCTGTGGGAGGCGCACCAGAAGTTCGGCAAGCTGCCCTGGAGCGAGTTGCTGACCCCGGCCATCGGCTATGCGAAAAATGGCTTCAAGGTGGCGGAAAAGCAGTACCAGTACCGCAACGATGCCCAAGGCATGTTCAAGACGGCGACCAACTTCAACGATTACTTCGGCAACATGAAGGTCGGCGAGCTGTTCAAGCAGCCGGAAATGGCCCAGACCCTGGAGCGTATAGCCGCCAAGGGCGTGAGCGAGTTCTATCAAGGCAAGACCGCCGATTTGCTGGTGGCGCAGATGCAGGCTGACAAAGGCCTGATTACCAAAGATGACCTCAAGGATTACAAAGCGGTATGGCGTGAACCGATGGCCGTGAGCTGGCGTGGCAATGTGGTGTATACCGCGCCACCGCCGAGCTCAGGCGGTGTGGCGCTTGCCCAGTTGCTGGGCATCAAGGAAGACCGCGCGGCCGACTTTAAAGGTGTGGCGCATAACTCGGCGCAGTACATCCACCTGCTGGCCGAGATCGAGAAGCGGGTGTTCGCCGACCGCGCCGATTACCTGGGCGACCCGGCCTTCACCAAGGTGCCGGTGGACCAGTTGGTGGCCAAGGATTACCTGGCCAAGCGCGCAGCCCAAGTCAACCCGAAGGCCATTTCCGACACCGACAAGGTCAAGCCGGGCCTTGAGCCGCACCAGACCACGCATTTCTCGATCGTCGACAAGCAGGGCAACGCGGTCAGCAATACCTACACCCTCAACCTCGACTATGGCAGTGGTGTGGTGGTGAAGGGCGCTGGTTTCCTGCTCAACGACGAGATGGATGATTTCAGCGCCAAACCGGGGGCGGCGAACGCCTTTGGCGTGGTCGGCGGTGATGCCAACGCGATCGAACCAGGCAAGCGCATGCTGTCGTCGATGAGCCCCAGCCTGATGACCCGCGATGGCAAGGTCGAGCTGGTAATCGGTACCCCGGGTGGTTCACGGATCTTTACCTCGATCTTCCAGGTGATGAACAACCTGTACGACTACGGCATGCCGCTGGACAAGGCGGTGGCGGCGCAGCGCGTGCACCATCAGTTGCTGCCCAAGGACACCATCTACTTCGACAGCTATGCGCCACTGACCGGGCCGGTAGCTGATGAGCTGAAGAAGATGGGCTATGTGCTGGAGGACCAGGGCTGGGAGATGGGCGACATCCAGGCGATCCGCGTCGATGGGGCGAAGCTTGAGACCGCTTCCGACCCACGTGGGCGTGGGGTAGGGATGATCGTCAAGTAGTACCTGTCAGAACGCCGGGAGGGCTTTGCCCTCCTATCGCGACACAAGGCCGCTCCCACGAGGACCTGCGTTGGGGCCTTGTGTCGCGAAAGGGCCGCAAAGCGGCCCCAGGTTCCAAAGGTCAGACGCGGAACTGGCTGACCAGTGTCTGCAACTGCCCACCCAACCGCGCCAGCTCCACACTCGACGCTGCCGTCTCGTCACTGGCTGCTGCGGTTTGCTCTGACACATCACGCACATTCAGGATGCTTCGGCTGATCTCTTCAGCCACCGCACTCTGCTGCTCTGCCGCCGCAGCAATCTGCTGGTTCATCGACTGGATGCTCGATACCGTACTGGTAATGCTCTCCAGCGATGACCCGGCCTTTCGCGCCAGTTCGACGCTGCTGTCGGTCAGGGTACGGCTGCCCTGCATGGCATTCGCCACTTGCTGGGTACCGTGCTGCAGGCTGGCAATCAGTTCTTCGATCTCTTCGGTAGACTTCTGCGTGCGCTGGGCCAGGCCGCGCACTTCGTCGGCAACCACGGCAAAGCCACGGCCTGCCTCGCCGGCACGCGCTGCCTCGATCGCTGCGTTGAGCGCCAGCAGGTTGGTCTGTTCGGCCACCGACTTGATCACGTCCATCACGCTACCAATTTTCTGGCTTTCCTGCTGCAGCAGGTTCATGGCCTCGGTGGAACGGTGCATGTCTTCGGCCAGGCGTTCGATCTGGCCAATCGCTTCGCCCACCACGCGGTCGCCGGCACGGGCTTCGTCATCGGCACCTGTAGCTGCATGTGAGGCCTGCTCGGCATTGCGCGCCACTTCCTGAACGGTAGCGGCCATTTCGTGCATGGCGGTGGCCACCTGGTCGGTCTCGACTTTCTGGCTGTTGGCGCCCGCGCTGGTCTGTTCGGTGACTGCCGACAGCTCTTCGGCGGCGCTGGCAATCTGGGTGACGCCATCGCGGATGCCGCTGATCAGCTCGCGCAGGGTGGTGCCCATGCGCGCGATGCCTTGCTGCAGCACGCCCAGTTCGTCACGGCGGGTGACGCGCATGTGCTGGGTAAGGTCGCCACTGGCGATTTTTTCCACGGCCACCAGGGTGTCTTGCAACGGGCGCGTGATCTGGCGGGTGATCAGCACCGCCGCCAGCACGCCGACCAGCAGCGCCAGCAGTGTGGCGATGGCCTGCAGGCTGCGGGCCTGGGTACTCTCGATGTCACGGCGCTCTAGCTGGATCTGGTACAACGCGTCGCTGCGCTTGACGATGTCGGCACCCTGCACGGTCATTTCGGCGCGCGAGGTGGTGATGTTGGCAACCGCGTCGCGGAACTGGCGTACGGCGTCACGATAGGCCAGTACTGCGTTTTCGAACTGTTGCAGGCGCGCGTCTTCGCTGGGCAGCTGGCGCTTGAGGTTGTCGATATCGGCCAGTGCCGCATCCAGCTGGCGCAGGGCGGCCTGCTCGTTGGCGCTGCTGTTCTCGGCGATGTAGCCACGCACATCGATGCGTACCTGCAGCAATTGCTGGCGGGCCTTGCTGATCAGCTGGTACTGGGCCAGGCGCGTACTGTCAGCCTCGGGGCGAGCCATCACCTCCTGGCTGAGCGCATCCATGGCCTGGTCGGCGCGGATGGCCGAGCTGTTCATGGAAACGCGCGCTGCGCGGGTGGCGTCGTAGCCCTGGCGCATCTTGTTCAGCGACAGCTTGTAGGCGCTGATGGTATCGCCCAGCTCACCCAGCAGCTTGACGTTCTCCGGGCTTTTGAAGGTGGTGGCCAGGTAGGCCTGCTGCTTGCTGAATGCGTCCAGCTTGGCCAGGGTGTTGGCGGCGGCGGTATCGTCGCCGTTGGCGATCATGTACTGCAGGCGCGCAATGCGCAGATCGGTGAGGTCCTTGTTCAACTGGCCAATATCGCCCATCCAGTTGCTACGGTCGATCAGGCTGCCCAGGCTGGTCCAGCCGGTGAGGGCCAGCAGGCCAGTGAGGACCAGCACCAGGCCGAAGCCCAGGCCGAGTTTAAGGTTGACGCTGATGTTGGCGAACCAGCTGTTCATGCACGCTCTCCAGAAGTTGATTTCGCTCTCTTGATCTTCGATCGCCAGGCGTTTTTGTTCTGGATGCCCGCTGATTCGTGCAGGGGTTATCGGCCATGATTGGGGAAGCTGAAACGCTTTTTCAGCAAAATGTCAGCAAGCGGTCTCACTCGGTCCCTGTTGCACCGGGTATCAGAGGGTGCGTGCACTGAAGGTGTCGCAGCGGTTCACTTCACCTTCGGCAAACCCGGCCTTGAACCAGCGCACCCGCTGCGCCGAGGTACCGTGGGTGAACGAGTCTGGCACTACGCGCCCGCGGCTTTGCTGCTGCAGGCGGTCGTCGCCAATGGCATTGGCCGCATTCAGCGCTTCCTCGACATCGCCTGGCTCCAGCCAGTTCAGGCGTTTCTGCGCCTGGTATGCCCATACCCCGGCCAGACAGTCGGCCTGCAACTCCTGGCGCACCAACAGGCCGTTGTCGCCCTCCATGCGCTGGCCGGCGCGTCGTGCGGCGTCGACCTTGGCCGAAACGCCCAGCAGTGTCTGCACATGGTGACCGATTTCATGGGCGATCACGTAGGCCTGGGCGAAGTCGCCAGCTGCAGCGAAGCGGGTTTCCATTTCACGGAAGAACGACATGTCCAGGTACACCCGCTGGTCCGCCGGGCAATAGAACGGCCCAACCGCTGCCGAGGCAAATCCGCAGGCCGAATTGACCTGGCCGCTGAACAGGACCAGTTTGGGGTCACGGTATTGTTTGCCGGCCTCGGCGAACAGGGCTTTCCAGGTGTCTTCGGTGTCACCCAGAACCGAGGCGACGAACTCGGCTTGCTGGTCGTTGGCCGGTGGCGCCTTGCCGCCCGCACCACTGGGCGCCGTCTGCTGTTGTTGCTGCTCCATCTGCCCGGCAAGCTGGCCAAGAATCTGCAACGGGTCCTGCCCGGTGAGCCAGCCGATGCCGACGATCAGCAGGATTGCCCCAAGCCCCAGCCCCTTGCCGCCGCCGAAACGCATGCCGCCGCCGCCACCTTCGCCTCGGGCATCGACCACGTTGTCGCTGCGTCGGCCTTTTCGCCATTCCATGAATGCTCTCCGAGCGTGAAACAAGAAGACAAAGATTAGTTCACGAAGGTGGAACCTGTCAGGCCGAGGTGTTTATCCATAACCATTTGGTTATGTATCAAGGGGTCGATTTCAATGTTCATCGCCCGCGACCTGCCGGAAACTGTAAGTCCGCCTGCCACACTCAGGCGTTCTCATAATTCCAAGAGAGGAAACCGGCATGCCCGCCCAGGACAACAGCCGCTTCGTGATCCGTGATCGCAATTGGCACCCCAAAGCCCTTACGCCTGACTACAAGACGTCCATTGCCCGCTCGCCGCGCCAGGCACTGGTCAGCATTCCGCAGTCGATCAGCGAAACCACTGGTCCGGACTTTTCCCACCTGGGCTTCGGCGCCCACGACCATGACCTGCTGCTGAACTTCAATAATGGTGGGCTGCCCATTGGCGAGCGCATCATCGTCGCCGGCCGTGTCGTCGACCAGTACGGCAAGCCTGTGCCGAACACTCTGGTGGAGATGTGGCAAGCCAACGCCGGCGGCCGCTATCGCCACAAGAACGATCGCTACCTGGCGCCGCTGGACCCGAACTTCGGTGGTGTTGGCCGGTGCCTGACCGACCGTGACGGCTACTACAGCTTCCGCACCATCAAGCCGGGCCCGTACCCATGGCGCAACGGCCCGAACGACTGGCGCCCGGCGCATATCCACTTCGCCATCAGCGGCCCATCGATCGCCACCAAGCTGATCACCCAGCTGTACTTCGAAGGTGACCCGCTGATCCCGATGTGCCCGATCGTCAAGTCGATCGCCAACCCGCAAGCCGTGCAGCAGTTGATCGCCAAGCTCGACATGAGCAACGCCAACCCGATGGACTGCCTGGCCTACCGCTTCGACATCGTGCTGCGCGGCCAGCGCAAGACCCACTTCGAAAACTGCTGAGGACCCCGCCATGCCAATCGAACTGCTGCCGGAAACCCCTTCGCAGACTGCCGGCCCCTACGTGCACATCGGCCTGGCCCTGGAAGCGGCCGGCAACCCGACCCGCGATCAGGAAATCTGGAACCGCCTGGCCAAGCCAGACGCGCCAGGCGAGCACATTCTGCTGCTCGGCCAGGTGTATGACGGTAATGGCCACCTGGTGCGCGACTCGTTCCTGGAAGTGTGGCAGGCCGACGCTAACGGCGAGTACCAGGATGCCTACAACCTGGAAAACGCCTTCAACAGCTTCGGCCGCACCGCCACGACCTTCGATGCCGGTGAGTGGACGCTGCACACGGTCAAGCCGGGTGTGGTGAACAACGCTGCGGGCGTGCCGATGGCGCCGCACATCAACATCAGCCTGTTTGCCCGTGGCATCAACATCCACCTGCACACGCGCCTGTATTTCGATGATGAGGCCCAGGCCAATGCCAAGTGCCCGGTGCTCAACCTGATCGAGCAGCCGCAGCGGCGTGAAACCTTGATTGCCAAGCGTTGCGAAGTGGATGGGAAGACGGCGTACCGCTTTGATATCCGTATTCAGGGGGAAGGGGAGACCGTTTTCTTCGACTTCTGAGGTGACGCTTGGGGCCGCTCTGCGGCCCATTCGCGGGCAAGCCCGCTCCTACAACGATCTGCGTACGCCGAGCAATGGCTGTGCACCGAGCAATCGGCTGTACGCTGAGCAATGGGCTGTACGCCGATCAATGTAGGAGCGGGCTTGCCCGCGAATGGGCTGCAAAGCAGCCCCGGCAATACAACGATCAGCGCCGAACCAGCAGAACCCCACTCTCCATATGGTGGGTATACGGGAACTGGTCAAACAATGCACAGCGCTCGATGCGGTGGGTGTCCTGCAACTGGGCGATGTTCGCTGCCAGCGTTTCCGGGTTGCACGAGATGTACAGGATGCGTTCGAAACGCCGGGTCAGCTCGCAGGTATCCGGGTCCATCCCTGCCCGCGGTGGGTCGACGAACACTGTGCCGAACTCATAGCGCTTCAGGTCGATGCCTTCCAGGCGACGGAACGGCCGCACCTCATTCAGTGCCTGGGTCAGCTCCTCTGCCGACAAGCGTACCAGCCGCACGTTATCCACAGCGTTTTCGTCAAGGTTGCTCAGTGCGGCATTGACCGACGTCTTGCTGATTTCGGTGGCCAGCACCTGGCGTACACGCGTGGCCAGCGGCAGGGTGAAGTTGCCGTTGCCGCAATACAGTTCCAGCAAGTCATCCTCACGATCGCCCATGGCCTCGAAGGCCCAGCTGAGCATCTTCTGGTTCACTGCGCCGTTGGGCTGAGTGAACGCACCCTCCGGCTGGCGGTAACTGAACACGCGGCCAGCCACATCGAGTTTTTCCACCGCGTAGTCGCGGCCGATAACCAGGCGCTTGCCCTTGGAACGGCCGATGACGCTCACCCCCAGCGCTTCAGCCAGTTGCCGTGCTTCCACTTCCCAGGCCTCGTCCAGCGGGCGGTGATAGCACATCGTGATCATCGCATCGCCAGCCAGGGTGGTGAGGAACTCCACCTGGAACAGGCGGTTGCCCAGTTCTTCGCTGGCCTGCCAGGCTGCCTTCAGGCGTGGCATCAACGCGTTGATGCGTTCGCTGGCAATGGGGAAATCGTCGATCAGGATTGCTTTGTGCTTCTCGCCTGGGGCGAACATGGCGTAGTGGCGCTGGCCATCCTCGCGCCACAGACGGAACTCGGCGCGCAGGCGGTAATGCTCGCGCGGTGAGTCGAAAACAGCCGGTTCCGGCGCGCCGAATGGCGCCAGCAGCTCGCGCAGCCGGGCCACCTTGGCGTCCAGTTGGGTGGCGTAGGAGGAGGGGTCGAAAGCAGCACTCATGCGTTGAACCAGCCTAGCTTGATGACGAACAGGATGGAAAGGATCACCAGGGCCGGGTTCAGGTCGCGACGGCGGCCGGAAATCAGTTTGACGGCGGTCCAGGCGATAAAGCCGAAGGCGATACCATTGGCGATCGAGTACGTCAGCGGCATGGCCAAGGCAGTTACCACCACCGGTGCGGCTTCGGTGACGTCGTCCCAGTTTATTTCCGCCAGGCCCGAGGCCATCAGCACCGCGACGAACAGCAGCGCCGGAGCGGTGGCGAACGCCGGCACGCTGCCGGCCAGGGGGGCGAAGAACAGCGCCAGCAGGAACAGCACGGCAACCACGATGGCCGTCAGGCCGGTGCGGCCACCGGCGCTCACACCCGCAGCGGACTCGATATAGCTGGTGGTGGTCGAGGTGCCCAGCAGGGAGCCGGCCATGGCGGCGGTGCTGTCGGCGATCAGGGCGCGGCCCATCTTCGGCATGTGGCCGTCCTTGCCCATCAGGCCTGCGCGCTTGGCCACGGCGATCAGGGTGCCGGAGTTGTCGAACAGGTCGACGAACAGGAACGCGAAGATCACGCTGATCAGGCCCACATCGAGGGCACCGGCGATGTCCAGCTGCAGGAAGGTGGGTGCCAGCGAAGGTGGCATCGACACGATCCCGCCGAACGGCGTGACGCCCATGGCGATCGACGCGACGGTGACGGCCAGGATGCCGATCAGCACCGCGCCGCGCACTTTCAGCGACTCAAGGCCGACGATCAGGAAGAAGCCCAGTGTGGCGAGAATCACCGACGGCTGCTTGAGGTCGCCCATGCCCACCAAAGTGGCTGGGTTATCGACGACGATACCGGCGTTATGCAGGGCGATCAGTGCCAGGAACAGGCCGATACCGGCGGCAATCGCCGAACGCAGCGGCAGCGGGATGCTGTTCACGATCCACTCGCGGATGCGGAAGATCGACAGCAGGAAGAACATCACCGCCGACAGGAACACGGCACCCAGTGCCACCTGCCAGGTGTGGCCCATGTGCAGCACCACGGTGTAGGTGAAGAACGCGTTCAGGCCCATGCCCGGTGCCAGGGCGATCGGGTAGTTGGCAATCAGGCCCATGGTGGCGGAGCCGATGGCCGCTGCCAGGCAGGTGGCAACGAAGATCGCGCCTTTGTCCATGCCGGTCTCGCCGAGGATGCTCGGGTTGACGAACAGGATGTAGGCCATGGCCAGGAAGGTGGTGACGCCCGCGAGAATCTCGGTGCGCACGTTGGTGTTGTGTGCTCTTAGTTGAAACAGCCTTTCCAGCATGCCCGCTCCCCAAGGCGCCCCCGGCGCCATGAATGTATCGACCCCATCAGCAAAGCACAGACCGTACCGGATGCTGTGGTTTTGTGTGGGGAGGAAAAAAGCCGCGCATGATACCAGCATGCATGGCGGGGGCCTATGGCCGTTGGGGAATGGGTTTTTCTGGCCCTGCGCGGGTAACGTCCCCTGCAGGCGCGGGCTTGCCCGCGAACAGGCCGGCACGGGTGACGCATCACCCGTTATGCAACCGATCCCGCTTGGCCAGGGTAGGGAACAGTTTTATCCACACCCCGGTCACCACCAAGGTGCCCACCCCGCCCAGCACTACCGCCGGCACTGTACCAAACCAGTGCGCGGTCACCCCCGATTCGAACTCACCGAGCTGGTTCGAGGCACCGATGAACAAGCCGTTCACTGCGCTCACCCGCCCACGCATTTCATCCGGTGTCTCCAGCTGCACGAACGAACTGCGAATGACCATGCTGATCATGTCTGCCGCACCCAGTACCACCAGTACCGCCAGCGAGAACCAGAACGAGGTCGACAGGCCGAAGGCGATGGTTGCCACGCCGAACACGCCGACCGCAGTGAACATCGTCCGCCCGACGTTGCGCTGGAACGGGAAGCGCGCCAGCCAGAGCGACATCAGCAACGCCCCCACCGCTGGCGCCGAGCGCAACAGGCCAAGCCCCATCGGACCGGTCAGCAGGATGTCTTTGGCAAATACCGGCAGCAACGCGGTGGCCCCGCCCAACAATACGGCGAACAGGTCCAGCGAGATGGCGCCGAGGATGTCGGGCCGGCTGCGAATGAAGCGGATGCCAGCCAGCAGCGATTCGATGCTGGCGCGCCCGCGCTGTGCGACCTGGCCGCGCGCCTGCAGGCTCAGGGTCAGCACGCAGGCAATGGCGTACAAGGCCACCGTCGGGCCGTACACCCACATGCTGCCAAAGGCATACAGGAAACCGCCCACCGCCGGCGCCACGATGGTTGCCGACTGGGTGGCCGAGGCCGACGCCGCCACTGCCCGCGGGAACAGCCCGGCCGGTACCACATTGGGCAACAACGCCTGGGTTGCCGGCATTTCGAATGAGCGGCTGGCGCCGAGCAGGAAGGCCAGGGCAAAGATCAGTTCGCGGGTGACGTTGTCGGTGGCACTGCCCACCGCCAGCGCCAGGGCAATCAGCCCCTGAAGGCTTTGGCACAGGGCGGCGACCTTGCGCCTGTCATAGCGGTCGGCGACATGGCCGGTGTGCAGCATGAACAGCACCCGTGGGGCGAACTCGACCAGGCCGACCAGGCCCAGGTCCAGGACGTTGCCGGTCAATTGGTAGAGGTGCCAGCCGATGGCCACGGTGAGCATCTGGAAGCCGCTGGCGGTGAACACGCGGGCCAGCCAGAAGGCCAAAAAAGGACGATGGTGACGCAACAACTGCGGTGCGGAATCGGACATCGGAAACCAGGGGCCTCGGCGCAGTAGAGGGGGTGCGCAGCGTATCACCTGTTTGTAACAAACGGTTACTGTTTGCTCGGGTCGGCACTTTTCCACTGTTAATTAAAGAGGGTGAGGCAACAGGTCACGCGGCAATCCACCACACGGCCCACCGGGCCATTCGGGACTATGCTTCCTAGCATTAATTGATCTGGGTCAATCGTTCCAGATCAATGAAATGGCCGCCTGGCCGGAATCCCTGCGATCGAACAGAACAATTCAAACACGCCGTACTCGACCCAGTGGGGGCAGTGGGCGACGGGGCCACAAGCCCGGCCGCCGGATTATCTGAAGAGGAAGCACCATGTTCGGAATAGAAGCCTTAGAGCTCGCCCGAATGCAGTTTGCCTTTACCGTGTCGTTCCACATCCTGTTCCCGGCCATCACCATTGGCCTGGCCAGCTACCTGGCAGTCCTCGAAGGCCTATGGCTGCGGACCCACAACCAGGTCTACCGTGACCTCTATCACTTCTGGTCGAAGATCTTCGCCGTCAACTTCGGCATGGGCGTCGTCTCCGGCCTGGTCATGGCCTACCAGTTCGGCACCAACTGGAGCCGCTTCTCCGACTTTGCCGGCGCCGTCACCGGCCCGCTGCTCACCTACGAAGTACTGACTGCGTTCTTCCTCGAAGCCGGCTTCCTGGGCGTCATGCTGTTTGGCTGGAACCGCGTCGGCCGTGGTCTGCACTTCTTCTCCACGGTGATGGTAGCGCTCGGTACGCTGGTCTCGACCTTCTGGATTCTCGCCTCGAACAGCTGGATGCAAACCCCGCAAGGTCACGAGATCATCGATGGTCGGGTGGTGCCGGTGGACTGGTTTGCGGTGGTGTTCAACCCCTCCTTCCCCTACCGCCTGATGCACATGGCCACTGCCGCGTTCGTGTCCACCGCGTTCTTCGTCGGTGCCTCGGCGGCCTGGCACCTGCTGCGCGGGCGTGACAACCCGGCCGTGCGCAAGATGCTGTCGATGGCCATGTGGATGGCACTGATCGTCGCCCCGATTCAGGCAGTGATCGGCGATTTCCACGGCCTCAATACCCTCAAGCACCAGCCGGTGAAAATTGCCGCGATCGAAGGCCATTGGGAGAACGTGCCCGGTGAGCCGACGCCGCTGATCCTGTTCGGCATTCCCGACATGGAGGCCGAGACTACCCGGTTCAAGATCGAGATCCCGGCGCTCGGCAGCCTGATCCTGACTCACAGCCTGGACCAGCAGGTGCCGGCGATGAAGGAGTTCCCGCCTGAGGACCGGCCTAATTCGACCATTGTGTTCTGGTCGTTCCGGATCATGGTCGGGCTTGGTTTCCTGATGATCTTCGTTGGCCTGTGGAGCCTGTGGTTGCGCAAACGCGGCACGCTGTACAGTTCACGCCCGTTCCTGCATGTGGCCCTGTGGATGGGTCCATCCGGGCTGGTCGCGCTGCTGGCCGGCTGGTTCACCACCGAAATTGGCCGCCAGCCCTGGGTGGTGTACGGCCTGATGCGCACGGCGGACGGTGTTTCCAACCACAGCTACGCCCAGCTCGGCTTCACCCTTGTGGCGTTCGTGGTGGTGTACTTCGCCCTGTTTGGCACCGGCCTTGGCTACATGATGCGCCTGGTACGCAAAGGGCCGCAGACCGGCGAGGGTGACGAGCACACACCGGGAGGCCCAGGCCAGAAACGCACGCCGGCACGGCCTTTGTCCGCCGCCGATGATGGCCGCGAGGCCACCTCTGCCAGCCTGAACGAGGGGAACTGAACCATGGGTATCGACCTTCCACTGATCTGGGCCGTGATCATCATCTTCGGCGTCATGATGTACGTGGTGATGGACGGATTCGACCTGGGGATCGGCATGCTCTTCCCCTTCGTCAAGGGCGAGCAGGACCGTGATGTCATGATGAACACTGTCGCGCCGGTATGGGACGGCAACGAAACCTGGTTGATCCTGGGCGGTGCCGGACTGTTCGGTGCCTTCCCGATGGCGTATGCCGTGGTTCTCGAGGCCCTGTACCTGCCCCTGATCCTGATGCTGATCGGCCTGATTTTCCGAGGCGTGGCCTTCGAGTTCCGCTTCAAGGCCAAGGCCGACAAACGGCACATCTGGGACAAGGCTTTTATCTGGGGTTCGCTGATCGCCACCTTCTTCCAGGGTGTGGCGCTGGGCGCGTTCCTGGAGGGGTTCAAGGTGGTCGACCGGCATTTTGCCGGTGGCACCCTGGACTGGCTGACCCCATTCAGCCTGTTCTGCGGGCTGGGGTTGATCGTGGCCTACACCTTGCTGGGTTGCACCTGGCTGATCATGAAGACCGAAGGGCCGCTGCAGCAGAAGATGCACGATATGGCCCGGCCGCTGGCGCTGGTGCTGCTGGTGGTGATCGGTATCGTCAGCCTGTGGACGCCCATCGCCTACCCGCAGATTGCCGACCGCTGGTTCAGCATGCCCAACCTGATCTGGTTCATGCCGGTACCGCTACTGGTGCTGGTGACCTTCTACGGGTTGCTCAAAGCGGTGGCACGCAACGCGCACTACACGCCGTTCCTGCTCACGCTGGTACTGATCTTCCTTGGCTACAGCGGCTTGGGAATCAGCCTGTGGCCTAACATCATCCCGCCGTCGATTTCGATCTGGGATGCCGCAGCGCCACCGCAAAGCCAGGGCTTCATGCTGGTGGGTACCCTGTTCATCCTGCCGTTTATCCTGATGTATACCTTCTGGAGCTACTATGTGTTCCGCGGCAAGGTCACCCACGAAGACGGCTACCACTAGGAGGGCCGCATGATGGCTGGCAAACATGGTTTGGAAGACAAGAAACCGCTGTGGCAGCGACTGGGCTGGCTGTTGCTGATCTGGGCAATGAGCGTCGCAGCGCTGGGTGTGGCGGCCTGGGTGATGCGGCTGTTCATGGGGGCGGCGGGCCTGACCACACATTGATAAAGAGCGGCAGCGGGCTTGCCCGCGAAGCAGGCAACGCGCTAGATGGCACCGGCGTTGCCAGTGTTCGCGGGCAAGCCCGCTCCTACGGGGGCGGTGGCGCGCCTACTTGCGGGCTTTCAGAATGACGAACTTGGGCGTTGCCGCCACCTGCTCCACCCCCCGGAACAACCGCGCCAGCTTGCTGTGATAGCCCAGGTGCCGGTTACCCACGATGTACAGCGCCCCACCTACCACCAGCGCTTCACGCGCCTGCTGGAACATGCGCCAGGCGAGGAAATCGCCCACTACCTGCTGTTGATGGAACGGCGGGTTGCACAGCACCACGTCCAGCGACTGCTTCTCCAGCCCGGCCAGGCCATCGGCCGCGAAGAAGGTCGCCGGGCGCTCGCCCAACGCTGCCAGCCAGTTCTCCTGCGCCGATTGCACTGCCATGTACGACTCGTCGACCAGGGTGTACTCGGCATCCGGGTTGGCCAGGGCGCTGGCGATCGCGAGTACGCCGTTGCCGCAGCCCAGGTCTGCCACCCGCGCACGGCCAAGGTCGCGTGGTAGATGCGGGAGGAACGCCCGCGTCCCGATATCCAGGCCTTCACGGCAGAACACGTTGGCGTGGTTGACCAAGTCAAGTGCCGGCGCGTCGAGCCGGTAGCAGCTGGGATAGGGGGACTTGGCGAGCGGCCGCTCGGCAACCGTTGCTGTCAGCAAACGGGCCTTTTTCAGTGCCAGCGAAGCCTGTACGGGGCCGATGTACTTCTCCATCAGGTCGCCGGCCGCCCGTGGCAGGTGCTTGATCATTGCCCCAGCAATCACCTGCGCACCGGGTGCCAGCTGGCCTTGCAGGCGGATCAGTTGTTCTTCGAGCAGGGCCAAGGTCTTGGGCACACGCACCAGCACCCGGTCGAACGGGCCTTGCCAGTGTTCGCTGGCCGGTACGAACGGCACACTGTCGAACGGCAGGCCATTGCGCGCCAGGTTCTTATCCAGGGCCAGGTGCCCCAGGTGCGAGTCACCGCTGCTGACCACCTGCAGCTGGCCCGCAAGGCTTGCGGCCAAGGCACCGAAGCTGTCATTGAGCACCAGGACCCGGCAATTGGCGTCGGGTGCCTGATCGTGTAGCTGCGCAAGCAGGTACTCGTCGGCGGCATCGAAGGCCTGCAACGGGTCGTTGGCCTGCTCCGGCTGGCGGATCAGGTCGAGTTCGGCGTAGGGGGTGGTCAACAGGGGCATGGCGTCTGGCTCGGGTATGAAACTGCCCGTTGCGGTTCGCTCCGGGCTTTGCCGGGCGATTCTACAGGGCTTTGCCCGAGGTCGCAGGTTCGAAGATCAGATCCAGCCACGCAAGGCGGCAATGGCAATGGCTCCGGCCTTGTTGGCTGCGTTGGTCTTGGTGATCACGCTGCGGATATGGAAATTGACCGTGCTTTGCGACAGCGAGAGGATGGAGGCAACATCGGCAGCGGTCTTGCCGGCGGCAGACCATTTCAGCACTTCCAGTTCACGCTCGCTCATTTTCGGCTGGGGTGGGCATAGCGCGTTCAGGTGGTGCTCGCCCAGTACCGCGTGAAGGGTGTGGCACAGCCACTGCACACTGCCGGCTTTGTCGTACAGTTCGAGCATATCGATGTGGCCGTTTGGCCGAGCGACACTGATCTGGCTCTCGTTGTGCTGCTGATCGTGAAGCGACTGTGTCCAGCCGTGGCGCAAGCCATGCTGGCAGGCCGTTTCGCGAAATTGCGGTGCTTCCTTGTACAGGTCATCGGTCCACAGCACCGGCGTCGTCGAGCTGTGGCTCAGGTTCGCTGCCGGGTCCAGCTTGTAGAAGTCGTCGCGCTGGTAACGCTCGATCCACTCAATTGGGTAGTTGCTGTAGAGGTACAGCCTTGGCGTTTGCGTAGCGATCTGAATGCGGATGTTCAGCCCAAGGTAATCCATGTCCAGGTCCTGAGCCAGATGGACTGCGATGTCGAATAGCTTCTGCGGGCTGCGTTCGCTGACGAACGCATGAAGATACTCGGGTTTCCAGTGAAGCATTTGAAACACTCCTTGGGGCGCGCAGGATCCAATCCGTTTGAGTACCCGGATGATTGTAGGAAAAGACCTACCATCTTGTTGGGATTTTTTTGTTATAGCGAACAGGATTTTCTGCGAGTTCGGCACGATCACCCTTGATGAGGCCCTACAAAGCGGTGGTTTTTATCCTGGCCACTTTAGGCGACACTGTGCACACGCCAACCTTGGAGCCCGATATGACCGCTAGCGCCGAAAAGTTCACTCGCCAGACACTGCTTGATGTTCAGCCACTGACGCCGAACCTCTTCAGCCTGCGGGTTACGCGCGATGCGGGGTTCCGCTTCCGTTCCGGCCAATTCGCCCGGCTAGGTGTGACCAAGGCCGATGGTAGTGTGGTGTGGCGCGCCTATTCCATGGTCAGCGCCCCCCATGACGAGCACCTGGATTTCTTTTCCATCGTGGTGCCAGGTGGTGAGTTCACCAGTGAGCTGAGCCGTTTGGGTGCAGGCGATACGTTGCTGATCGACCGACAGGCGTTCGGTTTCCTCACCCTCGACCGCTTCGTCGGTGGTCGTGACCTGTGGCTGCTGGCTACCGGTACCGGCATTGCGCCATTCATGTCGATCCTCCAGGACTTCGAGGCCTGGGAGCGCTTCGACAGCATCAAGCTGGTGTATTCAGTGCGCGAAGCGAAGGAGCTGGCCTATGTGGATGAAATTGCCGGGCTGGAACAGCGCGATTATCTGGCCGAGTACGCGGGCAAGTTGCAGTTCATTCCCGTGGTGACCCGTGAACAACACCCTGGGGCGTTGAATCAGCGGATTACGACGTTGATCGAGAATGGCGAGCTGGAGAGGGCGGCAGGGCTTGAACTGTCGCCGGAGCATTCTCGTGTGATGCTGTGCGGCAACCCGGAAATGATCGACGAAACCCGCAAGGTCCTCAAGGCGCGCGACCTGCAATTGAGCCTGAGCAAGCGGCCGGGGCAGGTGGCAGTCGAGAACTACTGGTAAGTCCATTGCGGCCGTTGCGGGCCTATAGGCGCGGGTTTACCCGCGAAAGGGCCGGGCCTGGTGGCCAATCTCCACCCGCCGTTCACCGTTGCCGCCGCTACCGTATTCGCGGGTAAACCCGCTCCTACACCGGATTGGTGGTGGACACACATCGGAGGTTGGACACAGGCCGCCGTGTAGGAGCGGGTTTACCCGCGAAGAGGCCGGCCCTGCTGGCCAATTTCCACCCGCCGTTCACCGTTGCCGCCGCCACCGTATTCGCGGGTAAACCCGCTCCTACGCAGATTGGTGGTGGACACACATCGGAGGTTGGACACAGGCCGCCGTGTAGGCGCGGGTTTACCCGCGAAGAGGCCGGCCCTGCTGGCCAATTTCCACCCGCCGTTCACCGTTGCCGCCGCCACCGTATTCGCGGGTAAACCCGCTCCTACGCAGATTGGTGGTGGACACACATCGGAGGTTTAACACAGGCCGCCGTGTAGGCGCGGGTTTACCCGCGAACACCGGCGAAGCCGGTGCCATCCACCGCACTGGATTCTTCGCCAGCATGCCCGCTCCTACAGCGCCCCCGGCAATTTCAGGGCAAGCGGTTCTGGTTCTGCGTCTTGAGCAAATCGCGGATTTCGGTCAGCAGCGTCTCTTCAGCCGAAGGCACAGGCGGCGTAGTCGGCGCCACGGCTTCTTCACGTTTGAGCTTGTTGATCGCCTTCACGCCCATGAAAATGGCAAAGGCCACGATCACGAAGTCGATCACGGTCTGGATGAACTTGCCATACGCCAGCACCACCGCTGGCACGTCACCTTCGGCAGCCTTCAGGGTAATGGCCAGGTCGCTGAAGTCGACGCCGCCGATCAGCAGGCCCAGTGGCGGCATGATCACGTCGCCGACGAAGGACGAGACGATCTTGCCGAAGGCCGCGCCGATGATGATACCGACCGCCATGTCGACGACGTTGCCTTTGACTGCGAAAGCCTTGAACTCGTTGAGCACGCCCATGTTTGGTTCCTTGTAACAAAAGGTGAGGTTAACGCAGTGTAAGCCACTTAAACGCTTCATGCGTTGTGTTCAGGGCTACTGACTGCAGTTAGAACGAATAGTTTTGTCGCATCTCGAGGCGTTCGAGACACGTCCTGCTCAGTTATCATGGCGAATTTTTCCAGGAGACCCCACCCATGGCCAAGGCCAAGCGCTTGTATGGCTGCACCGAATGCGGCGCGACCTTCCCCAAATGGGCCGGCCAGTGCGGCGAATGCGGGGCCTGGAACACCCTGGTCGAAACCATGATCGAAAGCGGCGGCGCTGCTGCACCCAGTAGCGGCCGCGCAGGCTGGACAGGACAGCAGGCGCAAATCAAGACCCTGGCCGAAGTCAGTGTCGAGGAAATCCCGCGTTTCACGACCAGCAGCACCGAACTGGACCGCGTGCTGGGTGGCGGCTTGGTGGATGGCTCGGTGGTGCTGATTGGCGGTGACCCCGGCATCGGCAAGTCGACCATTTTGCTACAGACCTTGTGCAACATCGCCGTGGGCATGCCGGCACTGTATGTCACGGGGGAGGAGTCGCAGCAGCAGGTGGCCATGCGCTCGCGGCGGCTGGGCCTACCCCAGGACCAGCTCAAGGTGATGACCGAAACCTGCATCGAGACGATCATTGCCACAGCGCGGGTCGAGAAGCCGCGGGTAATGGTGATCGACTCGATCCAGACCATTTTCACTGAGCAGTTGCAATCGGCCCCGGGCGGCGTGGCCCAGGTGCGCGAAAGCACAGCGTTGCTGGTGCGCTATGCCAAGCAAAGCGGTACAGCAATCTTTCTGGTCGGCCACGTGACCAAGGAAGGCTCGCTGGCTGGCCCAAGGGTGCTGGAGCACATGGTCGACACGGTGCTGTATTTCGAAGGTGAGTCCGATGGCCGGCTGCGCTTGCTGCGGGCGGTCAAGAACCGCTTTGGCGCGGTCAACGAGCTGGGCGTGTTCGGCATGACCGATCGTGGCCTCAAGGAGGTATCCAACCCGTCGGCGATCTTCCTCAACCGTACTCAGGAAGAGGTGCCGGGTAGCGTGGTGATGGCAACCTGGGAGGGTACCCGGCCAATGCTGGTCGAGGTGCAGGCGCTGGTCGACGATAGCCATCTGGCCAACCCGCGGCGGGTAACCTTGGGCCTGGACCAGAACCGCCTGGCCATGTTGTTGGCGGTGCTCCACCGCCATGGCGGTATCCCGACCCATGACCAGGATGTGTTTCTCAACGTGGTCGGCGGGGTGAAGGTGCTGGAAACGGCTTCGGACCTGGCGCTGCTGGCGGCGGTGATGTCCAGCTTGCGTAACCGGCCACTGGCCCACGGTTTGCTGGTGTTTGGCGAGATTGGCTTGTCGGGCGAGGTACGGCCGGTGCCCAGTGGTCAGGAGCGCTTGAAGGAAGCGGCCAAGCACGGCTTCAAGCGTGCCATCGTACCCAAGGGCAATGCGCCGAAAGAAGCGCCTGCGGGTTTGCAGGTGATTGCCGTTACCCGCCTGGAACAGGCGCTGGATGCATTGTTCGAATAGTGTGCAGGAGCGAGCAAGCTCGCTCCTGCAATCAGTCAGTGCTCGGCAACGGCCGTGCGCCTGACCGTTTCATTGCCGTGCTCGTCCAGTTCCAGCATCGGCACTTCGTTACCCTCGGCATCGAACAGCTTGCCATCTTTGAAGTAGTCCCCATCACGCAGCGCGGAAATGTCCGAATACTGGATGGTCCGCTCGTAGGCTGCAGCGAACACTGACTGGTTTTCCGAGTTGCCGGTGGTGAAGTGGTTGAAGATCAGGTTCAGCAGGATGGCCATGATCGCCGCCGAGCTGATGCCGGAGTGGAAGATGGTCTCGAACCAGTTCGGGAAGTGGTGGTAGAAGGTCGGCGCGGCAATCGGGATCATGCCGAAGCCCAGCGAGGCCGCGACGATGATCAGGTTGACGTTGTTCTTGTAGCTGACCTTGGACAGGGTGCGGATACCGCTGGCCGCCACGGTGCCGAACAGCACGATACCGGCGCCGCCCAGTACCGGGGTAGGCACGGCGGCAATCACCCGGCCCATGACTGGCAGCAGGCCGAGTACCACCAGAATCACGCCGCCGGTAGCCACCACGTAGCGGCTCTTGACCCCGGTCACGGCCACCAGGCCAACGTTCTGGGCGAACGCGCTCTGGGTGAACGAACCGAAAATCGGCGCCAGGATGCTCGATGCCATGTCGGCGCGCAGGCCGTTGCCCAGGCGCTTGGAGTCCACCTTGGTGTCGATGATCTCACCCACGGCGAGGATATCGGCCGACGTTTCCACCAGGGTGACCATGATCACGATACACATCGACAGGATCGCGGCGATGTGGAACTCCGGCATGCCAAAGTGGAAAGGCGTGGGGAAGGCGAACATCGGGCCTTCGCTGACCTTGCTGAAATCGGTCATGCCCAATGCCCAGGCGATCAGCGTGCCGACCACCATGGCCAGCAGGATCGACAGGCGTGAGATGGTGGCGCTGCCAAGCTTGCTCAGCAGCAGCACGATGGCGAAGGTCAGCCCGGCCAGGCCGATGTTGGCCACGCTGCCGAACTCCGGCGAGGCGCTGTTGCCACCCATTACCCAGCGTGCGGCAACCGGCATCAGGGTCAGGCCGATGGTGGTGATCACGATACCGGTCACCAGCGGCGGGAAGAACTTGGTGATGCGCGAGAACACCGGTGTGATCAGAAAGCCGATCAGCGACGCAGCCATGACCGCGCCGAGCACCCCAGGCAGGCCACCGCCCCCCTCGCTGCTCAGGATCGCACCCATGGTCGCCACACCGGCGAACGACACGCCTTGCACGAGTGGCAACTGGCAACCGAAGAACGGCAGGCCAAGGGTCTGCAGCAGGGTGGCAAGGCCACCGGCGAACAGCGAGGCGGCGATCAGCATGCCGATTTCGGCACCATTCAGGCCCGCGGCCTGCCCCAGGATCAGGGGTACTGCGACGATCCCACCATACATGGTCAGCACATGCTGCAGACCATAGGCCAGGTTGGCACCAAGGCCGAGGTTTTCATCCTCGGGTCGCTTGGCGGGAGACGTGCTAGGGGACGTAGTCATGGAGCAGGCTCTCTGTTTATTGTTGTGCCGCTACTGTAGACACTTCCTACAAATGATTGCCACAAGAATTGTATACAATATTTTGATCGGAGCGCGAACAGATCCGGCCGCAGGGTGTGTTAAAACCCAATGCAGAAGGCGTACCAACTTGGCAGAAGCTGTATTAGAAGGGTGTGTACAAAGCAACGCTACCCAGGCTTAAAGCTGTCTGGGTAGACAAGAAACACCAGGCGGGAAGGCTATTAGCTAGCTAAGAGATTTTATTATTCGATGAGTTCACGCAGCTCACGCATCATTTCGGTGCTGTCAGCCACGTTCAATTCCACAAGACGGTGCAAATGGCTCATCGAGTCGAGGTCGATGTACAGGCAGATGAAGCCCAGGCGGTCCGGTTCTTCGTGGCGCAGTTCGACCTGCATCTGCACACGGGCATCCTCGTTCAGCTCGATGATGGCGTCGAAGTCCTGGGTCAGGTCGGCATCCCAGCCTGCGGGGCGTTCGATCAGCAAGCCTTTGAGTGAAAGGTCCAGCAGTTTTGCAGGCCAGCGTTTCAGCCCCTGGCGCAGCTCGATGGGGGCATCGAAGTCGATGCGTTGAAAGCGGCGGCGTTCGTCATGATCGCTCATGGCTTGGATCCTCGAATAGGTCATCAGGTGTCATCCTGACTATAGTTAGAGTTGCATGTGCATCAGGTACTGCAATCAGGCCGCAGAGGCTCTAGAACAAAGCAAGTGTGGCAATGCCGCTTGACTGGCCCTAGACTCGGTGGGCGGTCTTTCCAATCCACCAGCTGGAAGCTAACCATGAACAACAATAATAGCCTGCTACGCCATATTCCGTGGCTGGCGCTGGCAGTCATAGGTGCCTGCGCACTGGGTGTGGTTGCCCTGCGTCGCGGCGAGGCGATCAACGCCTTGTGGATCGTGGTCGCGGCAGTGGCCATCTACCTGGTCGCCTATCGTTACTACAGCCTGTTCATCGCCACCAAGGTGATGCAACTCGACCCGCGCCGTGCCACCCCGGCGGTGCTCAACAATGATGGCCTGGACTACGTCCCGACCAACAAACACATTCTTTTCGGTCACCACTTCGCCGCCATCGCCGGCGCTGGCCCACTGGTGGGTCCGGTGCTCGCCGCGCAAATGGGCTACCTGCCCGGCACGCTGTGGCTGATTGCCGGCGTGGTGCTGGCCGGTGCGGTGCAGGACTTCATGGTCCTGTTCCTGTCTACCCGCCGCAATGGGCGCTCGCTGGGCGACATGGTGCGCGAGGAAATGGGCAGAATCCCGGGCACCATCGCCCTGTTTGGCTGCTTCCTGATCATGATCATCATCCTCGCGGTGCTGGCACTGATCGTGGTCAAGGCCCTGGCCGAAAGCCCTTGGGGCATGTTCACGGTGATGGCGACCATCCCGATCGCGATGTTCATGGGCATCTACATGCGCTACATCCGTCCGGGCCGTATTGGCGAAATCTCGGTGGTTGGCGTGGTACTGCTGCTGGCCTCGATCTGGCTGGGGGGCGTGATCGCTGCGGACCCGGTGTGGGGCCCGGCGTTCACGTTCACCGGCGTGCAGATCACCTGGATGCTGGTGGGCTACGGTTTTGTCGCCGCCGTGCTGCCGGTGTGGCTGGTGCTGGCGCCGCGTGACTACCTGTCGACCTTCCTCAAGATCGGCACGATCCTTGGCCTGGCCATCGGTATCCTGATCATCGCTCCCGAGCTGAAAATGCCGGCGCTGACCCAGTTCACCGACGGTACGGGCCCGGTGTGGAAGGGTACCCTGTTCCCGTTCCTGTTCATCACCATTGCCTGTGGTGCGGTGTCCGGCTTCCACGCGCTGATTTCCTCGGGGACCACCCCCAAGCTGCTGGATAACGAAACCAACGCCCGCTATATCGGCTACGGCGGCATGCTGATGGAATCGTTCGTCGCCATCATGGCCATGGTTGCGGCCTCGGTGATCGAACCGGGCGTGTACTTCGCCATGAACAGCCCGGCTGCAGTGGTCGGTACCGATGTCGCGTCGGTGGCGCAGACCGTCAGCAGTTGGGGCTTCCTGATTACACCCGAGCAGCTCGAAGCCGTTGCCCGTGACATCGGCGAGCACACCATTCTGGCCCGTGCCGGCGGTGCGCCCACCCTGGCGGTCGGTATTGCGCAGATCCTGCACCAGGTGTTGCCAGGTGAAAACACCATGGCCTTCTGGTACCACTTCGCAATCTTGTTCGAGGCGCTGTTCATCCTCACGGCGGTAGACGCTGGTACCCGTGCCGGGCGCTTCATGTTGCAGGACCTGCTGGGCAGCTTCGTGCCTGCACTCAAACGCACTGAATCGTGGGGGGCCAACCTGCTTGCCACTGCTGGCTGCGTGGCACTCTGGGGCTATCTGCTGTACCAGGGCGTCATCGACCCGCTGGGTGGCATCAACACCCTGTGGCCGCTGTTTGGTATCTCCAACCAGATGCTGGCCGGTATCGCCTTGATGCTCGGTACTGTGGTGCTGATCAAGATGAAGCGTCAGCGCTACATCTGGGTCACCCTGCTGCCGGCCGTATGGCTGCTGATCTGCACCACGGCTGCAGGCCTGATCAAGCTGTTCGACCCCAACCCGGCTGTCGGCTTCCTGGCCCTGGCCAAGAAGTACAGCACTGCGCTGGACGCCGGCCAGGTACTGGCCCCGGCCAAGGACATCGGGCAAATGCAGCACGTGATCTTCAACGCCTACACCAACGCGGGCCTGACGATCTTGTTCCTGCTGGTGGTCTTCAGCATTCTGTTCTTCGCCATCAAGGTCGGCTACGCCGCCTTGGGCCGCAAAGAACGCAGCGACAAGGAAACCCCGTTCCAGGCGTTGCCTGACGCGTAATCGAGAGGACTGCAATCATGTTCAACGACTTGGGTCGACTGGGCAAATACCTGGGGCAGGCAGCCCGCCTGATGGTCGGCATGCCCGACTACGACAACTATGTCGAACACATGCAGAAAACGCATCCGGACAAGCCGGTGATGAGCTACGAGGCGTTCTTCCGCGAACGCCAGGAAGCACGCTACGGTGGCAAGTCCGGGCCCAAGTGCTGTTGAGCCTGCGGTACGTGTAAACCTGTGGGAGCCTGGGTAACCGGCTCCCACAGTCATTTTCAGATTCAGGAGTATTTTGCGTGCAGACGCCCATTCCCGTAACCGTCCTCACGGGCTTCCTCGGTGCCGGCA
The DNA here is from genome assembly GCF_001655295.1 of Pseudomonas sp. JY-Q. Lineage (NCBI taxonomy): Bacteria > Pseudomonadati > Pseudomonadota > Gammaproteobacteria > Pseudomonadales > Pseudomonadaceae > Pseudomonas > Pseudomonas sp. JY-Q. The sequence goes on from NZ_CP011525.1 coordinate 1,068,800, forward strand.
AGACCACCTTGCTCAGGCACATGCTCAAGGCCGAGCATGGCCTGAAGCTCGCCGTGATCGAAAATGAATTCAGCGAGGCCGGCATCGACAGCCAACTGCTGGGTGACCAGCCGGTGCAGGTCATGACCTTGGCCAACGGTTGTGTATGCTGCAGCATCCATGGCGACCTGACTCGCGCGCTTTACTTGCTGCTTGAACGCCTGGATGCAGGGGAAATCGCCTTCGATCGCCTGGTGATCGAATGCACCGGCCTGGCCGACCCGGCGCCGGTAGCGCAAACGTTCTTCATCGACGAGGAGCTGCGTGAGCGCTACATCCTCGACGGCATCATCACCCTTGTCGATGCCGCGCATGCCGAACTGCACCTGACCCAGACCATCGCTCAGGCCCAGGTCGGCTTTGCCGATCGTCTACTGCTGAGCAAGACCGACCTGGTCGAGCCAACTGCGGTTGAAGCCCTGCGCGAACGCCTGGCCCGCATCAATAGCAGGGCGGCGATCCGTGTGGTCGAACACGGCTGCATCGACCTGGCTGAACTACTGGATGTGCGCGGTTTCAACCTCAACCCCGACCTTGGGGTGAACTTGAAACCGATGTTGCAACCCGTGCTCAAGCCTGCCACCCCGGACCGTATCTCCACGATGGTGCTGCGTACCGAAACCCCGCTGGATATCGACCGCCTCAGCAGCTTCATGAACGAGCTGCTGGAAACCCACGGTAAACAGCTGCTGCGCTACAAGGGCGTGCTGAACATTGCCGGCGAGGCACGCAAGCTGGTGTTTCAGGGCGTGCTCAAGCTGTATGGCTTCGACTGGGACGCCGAGTGGGCCGCAGGCGAAGCGCGCGAGAGTGTGATGGTGTTCATTGCCGACGAACTGCCCGAGGCTACGATTCGGGCTGGCTTCGAGGCAATGGCTGAGGGCTGAGCCGCTGCGGCGCCTGCCCCGCGAACCACTGCGGCCATGAGCTGCGGTGGCGGGTTTCGACCTCGATGCACGGGATCAGGCGTTCGGTCAGCACAGCAGTTTGCCGCACGGCTTTGGCGGTGCGGTACTTGACGCTGTGGATGCACTCGCGGTCGCCGAACTCGCAGCGGTTCAGGGCGGTTCCGCCGCAAGGGCCATTGGCCAGGCCTTTAGGGCAAGTTTCCGGGCAGATATACAAGGTGTCTTCCAGGCGGCAACGGCCGCAGGTGTCGCAACCCACCAGGGGGCGCTTCACATTGCGCTCCAGCGTGTGCAGCACGTGTGCGCCAGCGCGTGTTGCCCACAGAGGCTGGCGCACTGCCCAGCCGAAGGCCTTGCTCAGGCCGTTGCGCCGGCTGAACAGCAGTGAATGCATGCCATGCATCAGGTGATAGCGGGCTTTTTCCTTGAATGAGGCATCGACCCGTGACTCGTCCAGGCGCCAGCCAGCCTGTGGCGGATGGAAGGTCACCGCCGGCAGGCCAGGCATCTGCCAGCTGGCGTGCCAGGCCGGTGCCCATTGCTCCAGGGACTGAACCTGGGATTGCCAGTGCTCGATACGGGTCTCAAGGGCCAGCAACTGTTCGAGTGTGTGAACCCCTGACAGGTGCACACCGGCGTACCCCATCAGCTTTGTACCGATGATCTGCAAGGCCAGGCGGTCAACACTGCGCGCCTGGGCAAAGGCCTTGGACTGCGCCGTTTCCGCTTCCAGCATGTCGCGCATGGAGGGCGTGACAGTCACGCCGGCCACGTGGTCGAGCATCGCCGCGCGCCCGTGGGTGAGGCTCATGAGGCAGGCCAGCATGGGCTTGGGTGAGGCCTGGCGGCGCATCCAGTGTATGGCTTCCTGATGCTTGGCGGCATCGAAGCCCAGTTGCAAGGTGAGAAAGTCAGCCCCCGCTGCCAGCTTTTTCTCGGCCTTGAAATACTGGGCGCCGCCTTCTTCCTCGTGGTACTTGAACGGGTTCAGCGCCGCGCCCAGCAGCCAGTGCGGGCAGGCCTGGCGAGCAATCTGCAGGGCGGCGACCGATTCCAGATAACGCACCGGGCGCTGGCCAGGTTCATGGCCGGGCAGGCGGTCGCCAGTCAGCAGTAACAGCTGGTCGAGGCCGGCGGCGTCCATGCGCTGCAGTTGGGCGAGCAGGTGGTGGCGTTCGCGATCCTTGCCTGAAAAATGCGGCAGGGCAGGCACCGGGTTGCTGAACGAGGCGAGGGCGTCCAGCGGTGACATGTCCAGCGGGCTGCCGACACGATCACCGATGGCCACGGTCATCGGCCAGCCGCACAGGTGCGCACGGGCCATGATCGCTTCCATGGCGGCAAAGCGTTCTGCGGAAGGCTTGGGGACGAACTCCATGACACAGACGAAGTTCTGTTCGCGCAGGGCGGTTTTCAGCAGGCTCATGTTGGCCGGGCACCTGGTGTGGTCAGGGTGGCATTGTGCGGCAGAAGGCGAGCCGGGTCATGTCCGGATGCGCAGGATGGTGATCTGAATGAGACATGGGGGCGCGAAGATCATGACAGCATGATCATGAAGATTTCTTGGGTTCATCTCAAATTTAATGAGTTTGTCTCAATACCCCGTCAGCCGGAGAATCCCCCTTATTCATTCAAGCATGCTGAAGGGACAAGACATGGCACTGGCACATAACCTGGGCTTTCCACACATCGGCCGTGACCGCGAGCTGCGTGCCCGCCACTGGCAGGTGCAGAAAGACGCCGGCATCGAGCTGGTGCCGGTCGGCGACTTCGCCTGGGACAGCCACGTGCTTAGCGCAGGCGATCAGCCGTTGGTTCTGAACTGGGAACCACTGTTCGAAGAAGTGGAGCACGCCAAGGCCCTGGGCCTTGCAGTCAAGCCGGTGGTGATCGGCCCCTTGACCTATCTGTGGCAGGGCCAGACCCTGGGCGGTGACTTCGACAAGCTGGAGCTGCTTGACCGCCTGCTGCCCGTGTATGACCAACTCCTCAACCGCCTGGCCGACCACGGCGTTGAATGGGTGCAGATCGATGAACCCATCCTCGCCCAGGACCTGCCCCAGGATTGGAAAAATGCCTATGAACGTGTCTACAACATCCTTCAGCGCGCACCGTTGAAGAAGCTGATCGCCACGTACTTCGGTGGCCTGGAAGGCAACCTCGGCCTGGCCGCCAACCTGCCGGTTGATGGCCTGCACGTCGATCTGGTTCAGGCGCCCGAGCAGTACCAGACCATTCTCGACCGCCTGCCGGCCTACAAGGTACTGTCGCTGGGCCTGGTCGACGGTCGCAACGCCTCGCCTTGCGATCTGGGCAAGACCCTGGGGTTGCTGCACGAGGCCCATGAACGCCTGGGTGAGCGGCTGTGGTTGGCGCCTGCCTGTTCGTTGCTGGAGAGTCCAGTGGACCTGGCCGTGCAGAAGTGCCAGGAAGTGGCGGTGCTGGCCGCTTCGCTGGAGCAGGACCGAGTCGCGGCTTGATCATTTGCTGCCTGTACGGGCCTCTTCGCGGGTAAACCCGCTCCTACGACGGCCTGCGCCCGATCACCGATGAGTGTCCACCACCGATCAGTGGTAGGAGCGGGTTTACCCGCGAACACGGTGGCAGCTGCAACGGTGAACGGCTGGTGGAAATTGGCCAGCAGGCCCGGCCCTTTCGCGGGTAAACCCGCTCCTACGACGGCCTGCGCCCGATCACCGATGTGTGTTCGTCATCGATCAGTGTAGGAGCGGGTTTACCCGCGAATACGATCGCGGCTGCGACATTGAACAGCGGGTGGAAATTGGCCAGCAGGTCCGGCCCTTTCGCGGGTAAACCCGCTCCTACAACGGCCTGCGCCCGATCACCGATGTGTGTCCGTCACCGATCAGTGTAGGCGCGGGTTTACCCGCGAAGAGGCCGGGCCTGCTTGAATCAATCAGCGTTCGATGGCCAGCGCCACCCCTTGCCCACCACCAATGCACAAGGTCGCCAGGCCTTTTTTGGCATCCCGTTTGATCATCTCGTGCAGCAGGGTCACCAGCACCCTGCACCCGGAAGCACCAATCGGGTGGCCCAGGGCAATCGCCCCTCCATTGACGTTAACCCGCGCGGCATCCCATGCCAGCGCATTGCCCACGGCCAGCGCCTGGGCGGCAAAGGCTTCGTTGGCTTCGATCAGGTCCAGTTCGGCCAGTTGCCAACCGGCCTTGTCCAGGCAACGCTGGGTCGCCGAAACCGGACCAATACCCATGATCGCGGGGTCTACCCCGGCACTGGCGTAGGCGGCGATCTTCGCCAGCACCGGCAGGCCCAACGCCTTGGCCTTCGCTGCGCTCATCAAAAGCACGGCGGCGGCGCCGTCGTTCAGGCTGGAGGCATTGCCTGCGGTGACGCTGCCGTCCTTCTTGAAGGCCGGGCGCAGTTTGGCCAGGGACTCGGCGGTGGTGTCCGGGCGTGGTTGCTCGTCACGGGCAAAAACCTTGGGCTCGCCCTTTTTCTGCGGCAGCACGATGGGGGTGATTTCAGCGTCGAAACGGCCGGCCTCGATCGCTGCCACTGCCTTGCGCTGCGATTCGGCAGCAAAGGCATCCTGCTGCTCACGGCTGAGGCCGTACTTGTCCACCAGGTTTTCGGCAGTGATGCCCATGTGGTAGTCATTGAAGGCATCCCACAGGCCGTCCGTGATCATGCTGTCGATCAGTTGGCCATGGCCCATGCGTTGGCCGGTGCGGGCCGAGGGCATCACGTAGGGGGCAAGGCTCATGTTCTCCTGGCCACCGGCAATCACCACCTCGGCATCGCCACAGCGGATCGCCTGGGCGGCCAGGTGCAGGGCCTTGAGGCCCGAGCCGCAGACCTTGTTCAGGGTCAGGGCCGGTACGCTGAAGGGCAGGCCAGCCTTGATCGCTGCCTGGCGTGCCGGGTTCTGACCGGCACCGGCAGTGAGCACTTGGCCGAGGATGACTTCGTCGACCTGCGCCGGGTCCAGCTCGGTTTGTTTCAGCAGTTGCTTGATCACGGCGGCGCCGAGGTCGACCGCAGGCACAGTGGCCAAGGCGCCCTGGAAGCTGCCGATGGCGGTGCGGGTTGCGGCGACGATCACCACGTCGTTCATGTTGTTGTTCTCCGTGCAATGGGCGTAGTGCCGCCAGCATCGGTGGGTTTGGCTTATTTGTTAAGTTTGTTTTTCTTTCGGATTGATGTGAAAAGCAAATCAATGGGTGCCAGGCGTTCTAACCCGCCAATCTGGATTTCAAGCAGCCATGACCCTCCTGCACAGAAGAACTCTGGTTTTGCATCCCTCTGATCACCCCGTAATATGTGTCGGATAACCTGCGGGGGTAGTCTCACCCTCTGATCAATCGGAATCGCCCCAAGCGGCGCTTTCCTGGCATAAACCTGACGAGGTACAGACATTGGCCATCATTCATCCTAAGGTTCGCGGTTTCATCTGCACCACGACTCACCCGAAGGGCTGCGAGCTCAACGTCCGTGACCAGATCGAAGCCACCCGCAAGCTGGGCGTACGCGAGGATGGCCCGAAGAAGGTCCTGGTCATCGGTGCTTCCAGCGGCTACGGCCTGGCTGCCCGCATCACGGCGGCCTTCGGCTTCAAGGCCGACACCCTGGGCGTATTCTTCGAAAAACCAGGCACCGAGACCAAGGCCGGCACTGCTGGCTGGTACAACGCTGCCGCCTTCGACAAGTTCGCCAAGGCCGAGGGCCTGTACAGCAAGTCGATCAACGGTGACGCCTTCTCTGACGAAGCCCGCGCCAAGGTCATCGAGCTGATCAAGAACGAAATGGGTGGCAAGGTCGACCTGGTCATCTACTCGCTGGCTTCGCCCGTGCGCAAGCTGCCGCAGACCGGTGAAGTCATTCGCTCGGCACTCAAGCCGATCGGCCAGCCATACAAGTCGACCGCCATCGACACCAACAAGGACACCATCATCGAGGCCAGCATCGAGCCGGCCACCGAGCAGGAAATTGCCGATACCGTCACCGTCATGGGTGGCCAGGACTGGCAGCTGTGGATCGATGCGCTGGCTGGCGCCAATGTACTTGCCGAAGGCGCTCGCACCGTGGCCTTCAGCTATATCGGCAGCGATATCACCTGGCCGATCTACTGGCACGGTGCACTGGGCCAGGCCAAGCAGGACCTGGACGAAACTGCCCTGCGTCTGAACCAGAAGCTGGCCGGTGAAGTGAAAGGCGGCGCCAATGTGGCGGTGCTCAAGTCGGTGGTTACCCAGGCCAGCTCGGCCATCCCGGTGATGCCACTGTACCTGTCGATGGTCTTCAAGATCATGCAGGAGAAAGGTGTTCACGAAGGCACCCAGGACCAGCTCGACCGCATGTACCGCGACCGTATGTACCGTACCGACGGTGCGCCGGCAGAGGTCGACGAGAAGGGGCGCCTGCGCCTGGACGACTGGGAACTGCGTGACGACGTGCAAAACGCCTGCAAGGCCCTGTGGCCACAGGTGACCACCAAGAACCTGTTCGAGCTGACTGACTACGCCGGTTACAAGAAGCAGTTCCTCAACCTGTTCGGCTTCGAGCGCGCTGACGTCAACTACGACGAAGACGTGGCCACCGATGTGAAGTTCGACTGCGTCGAGCTGTAATCGGGTAAGCCTGTACCGGCCTCTTCGCGGGCAAGCCCGCTCCCACAGGTTCTCACCCTGTAGGAGCGGGTTCACCCGCGAAGAGGCCAGTACAGGCTACAAAATCTTTGCTAGTTTTGGCGCACAACAACAGGAAATGCGCCATGAGTAGCCTCATCCAACCCGCTACCCCATTTCGCCACCCCGCGGCCGACGGATACAGCCTCGGCGGCTTCTGCTGGCGCCACGCCCAACCTGACCCCCAGCGCCCGCTGGTGATCATCAACGCTGCCACGTCGGTACGCTGCCGCTATTACGCCCGCTTTGCCGACTACCTGTTCGCCCACGGCTGCGATGTGCTGACCTACGACTACCGTGGCATCGGCGAATCCCGGCCGGCGTCGCTGCGTGGTTTCCAGGCCTCCTGGAGCGACTGGGGCCGGCTGGATTTTGAAGCCATGCTGGCGCATGCGGCAGCGCATTTCCCAGATCAGCCGGTGGACGTGGTGGGGCACAGTTTCGGCGGTTGTGCAGTAGGCCTGGCACCGTCGGCTGGCCAGATCCGTCGGGTCGTCATGGTTGGCGCGCAGTTCGCCTACTGGCGCGACTACGCGGCCAACCAGCGCTGGCAGCTGTTCGGCAAGTGGCATGTGGTCATGCCGCTGTTGACCCGGGTATTCGGCTACTTTCCCGGCAAGCGCCTGGGTTGGCTGGAAGACACGCCATCCGGCGTGGTGCACGACTGGACCACGCGTACCCCACGTTATGAGCACCGCCCCAGCGGGCGGGCGTTGGCGGCGCTACCGTTCGCCCAGGTGCGTGCGAAGACGCTGGCCATCAGTCTGACGGACGACCCCTTCGGGACCGTAGCGGCAACCGAGCGTTTGTTGGGTTATCTGCAAAGTGCCGAGCGCCAGCACCTGCGCATTGCGCCTGTGGATATCTCGGTCGAGGAAATTGGCCATTTCGCGTTCTTCCATGACCGGTTTCGCGAAAACCTGTGGCCGGTGGCCTTGCAGTGGTTGCGGCAGGGGAGGCTGGAAGGTGGGGGGCCTGGCACCATTATCGATTGATGGTGGGCGCAGGATCGTGGGGCCGCAAAGCGGCCCCGGCAATATCAAGCCTTGCGCGCAAGCGGCTGCGCAGCAAACTTCACACCCGCCAGACCGTGTTTGATCAGCGCACGGATGTTGCCATGGTCGCTACCCTCAGGCGTGGCCACCACATCACGGTAGTGCTCGCCGAAGGCCAGCAGCGCTTCCTGGTCGCTCAGCCCTTCAAGCAAGGCCAGGCCCAGGGTTTTGCACGAACCTTCGTTCTGCCCTGCCGCATTCTCCACGCCGCCGTTGTCGAAGGCCTGCGGCTGGTAGCTGTAGTTGTCGGCAATGAACGCCAAGGTATCGGCAAATACATGTTGGCCGCTGGCCAGGCTTGCGCGCAGGGTATTCAGGTCAGTCACGAGGTTTTTCCTTTTTCGAACGCCGCTTGTTGTTCGGCGCTGGCTTCTTTCTGGTATTGGGCTTTCCACTCGGCGTAGGGCATGCCGTACACCGCTTCGCGGGCATCATCCAGGCTCAGGTCCAGCTGACGCTCGTCAGCGGCGGCCTTGTACCACTTGGACAGGCAGTTGCGGCAGAAACCGGACAGGTTCATCAGGTCGATGTTCTGTACGTCGGTGCGCTTTTGCAGGTGTTCGACCAGGCGCCGGAACGCGGCGGCCTCGAGCTCGAGCTGTTGTTGTGGGGTCATGGTCTTCTCTCAAGTCATGCGGTTCTTCAGGTGGCGGCCACCGTTGATGACCACCTGGCTGCCGGTGCTGTACTGGCTGGCGAGCAGGTACTTGACGGTCTCGATCAGCGGGCCGGCGCCGGGTTCGAATTCCAGCAGGGCCTTTTTCAGGGTTTGCTGGCGGTAGGCTTCGTCACCCCCTTCCTTGAGGATCAGCAGCCCGGGCAGGATACCGTTCACACGCACCTTGGGCGCATATTTTTCGGCGAATGACAGCACCATGTTCTGCAGTGCGGCCTTGGTGGCGGCGTAGCCGATGTGGCTTTTACTGCCGCGCGAGGAGGTTTCGTCGCAGATGTGAATGATGTCGGCCTTTTCCACCTTGGCCAGCAGGTCGCCCAGGGCCAGGTTGAGGTGGTAGGGCGCTTCGACGTGCAGGCGGAACATGGTCTCGAGGTTGTCGAGGCCGTCGTCGAGCCATAGCGAAGCATTGTGGATGATGGCGCGCAGTCCGTCGTAACGATCGTGCAGGTGATCGATCAGCGCCTGGCGGTCGCCCGCCTGGCACAGGTCGGCCTGAAACTGCACGATGTTGGGGTGGGCTGCCTGCGGCTGAATGCTGCGGCTGGCACTGACCACCGTATGGCCGGCCTGTGCCAGTTCGAGGGCCAGGGCCAGCCCGACACGCTGGCTGGCTCCGGTAACGAGAATGGGGCTGTTCATGTTCGGGGTGGTCAACTTGTCTGTCCTTTGATTGCCACCCAGCATACCCGAACTGTTTACCTGTTGTATGGCCTGGCCTCAGCGGCTGCGCAAGGCGCCAGCAGCGGGCGGGGAGGCCTGTAGCCAACTGGCCAGCAGGCGGGTGGACAGCGGGATGAACAGGTACACCATCACCGGCGTCAGGGCCAGGGTGCTGAGCAGTACCCGGGGCACAAGGTCGAGTGCCGTCAACCAGTGGCCGAACACCAGGTTGAAGGCCAGCGAGACAGGGAAAAACGCCAGCCAGATGGCCACGGCCTGCTTCCAGCGTGGCGGTTTTTGCACCCTGTTGGTGCCGAACCAGTCGTCGATACCGCTAACGCGCGCCTCTTTGGGGCGCTCGAACAGACCGTTGCCGCGTTGTAACCATGCGCGACGCGAGGCGGAGTGCTCCCAGGCATGCAGGGTCGGCTCGTCGCTGAAGCGGAAGATGATCTGAAATTCGTCGCCATCCCGGGGCGGGGCGAGGATGCCCGAGCCGAGGTAGCCAGGGAAGTCGGTGGCCAGTTGTTCGCCTTCGTGCAGCCAGGCCAGCAGGTCCTGGTAGCGGCCATGGGCGGCGCGGCGCGACACCATGAGGGTGACGGGTGGGGTAGACATTGTGTATCTCCTGGCAACGGGGCTGGCGGGTAGCTGGCCCCTTTGGCTGTGTGGCCCGGGGTGGTGGGCGACGCAGTCGTGCATGCAAGAATCGGGCACGCATTATCGCGCAGTTGCGATCTTCGGCAACTTTCAGCTGGCAAACGGTGGCACCAACAGACCGACACAGTCGTAGTAAGCTATGTGCTCAGTTTCTTCGCACTCAGGGTACTTCGTGCACATGAACGAACAGGGACGTAAACCGGTGATCGATGCGAGTTTCGAGCAGCAGGAGCTGTTTCCGATTCGTGAAGTGTCACGCTTGACCGGTGTCAACGCCGTGACCCTTCGTGCCTGGGAACGCCGTTATGGGCTGATCCAGCCCATCCGTACCGACAGTGGTCACCGCCTGTATTCCCAGGCTGATATCGATGAAATCCGCCGTATCCTCGGGTGGCTGGAGCGTGGCGTGGCGGTCAGCAAGGTGGGCAGCATTCTCGCTCGCGGCCATGCCCTCTCCGGGCAGGCTGGCGGCGCGGTGGACCCCTGCTTGCGCTGGCAAAACCAGATTCGCCTGGCGGTACAGCACTTCGACGTGGCGGGCCTGGATCGCCTTTATGACGAGGTGTTCGCGGCCAGCACCCTGGACCAGGTTTTCGCCAATGTGTTCATGCCGGTGTGGCATGACATGGTAGTCCGGCAAGGCGGTTATGGGCAGGCCAGCGAATGGCTGTTCTATGATCAGTTCCTGCGCGGTCGGGTTTTCGCCCGCTTGCAGCTGGCCCGTGTGCCGAGTAGCCGCACCGTGCTGGTGGCGCCATTGCCGGGGCAGTGCCATGAGCTTGAGTTACTGGTAACCAGTCTGATCCTGGGTAGCGATGAAATACGCGTGATCCCGCTGGCGAACGGGCAGCCGCTGCAAGAGCTTGCGCTGGTCTGCGAACGGCTGAAGCCGGACGCCTTGGTGCTGTTTTCCCATCCGTCGCCCACAGTAGAACTCACCCGGCACCTCAAGCGCCTGGCGTCGATGCTGGAATGCCCGTTGTTACTGGCCGGTGAGGCGGCGGAAGCGGTACAGGACAGCCTGGCTGGCAGCCCTGTAGCCTGCCTGGGCGCGCAGGGCAGTGTGATGCGCCAGCGCTTGCGGCAGTTTCTGGCCCGTCAGCTCGATACTTGAGTGTGCAGCTCGGGGTGGGCGTGGCGGTGGGCCTGGAGGATGTAGTCGCGCAGGCGTTCGATTTCTTCGGCTGGGCTTTGGCCGAGGTCGTAGGCAGCCAGGTCCGTGCCGATGCGCCGGCCCAACACACCATGCAGTTCGATCGGGGTGATGCCGCCCGGGGCGAAGCGCAGCTCGAAGCGGGCGGGTGCTGTTGGCAAATCACGGACTTCCAGCAGCACGCCTTTGAAGGAAATCTCGCGTACCCACAGGCCGCTTGCCTTGTCATGGGCGTCGAGCAGAACGCTCGGCTGGTCCAGCGACAAGCGCCATGGGCGCAGCATGGGGCCGTCTTCGTAGATTTCCGGTGAACCCAGCTGCAGGTGCAGGGCGTGGAACTCGTCTTCTACCAGCTGCAGCGGGAAACTGATCTGCTGGTTGTTGAACTGGGCCTGCAAGGTCACCTGCTCGTTAGCCACCAACCGCGTAAGCAAGCTTTGAATGCGGCGGTCGCCATTGACCAGCAGGCTCGACATGGTGTCAGCCAGGTTCAGTTGTGGCGAATGCTGCATGTTCTGTATGAAATCCAGCTCGTCCTGGGTCAGGAGCGCGTCTGCTTGCATGATCGAACTCGGTGGTGGCGATTTCTTCAACGGAATTGACCGTGCGTGGCGGACTTGGTTCAGGCGCGTTCGTCGGGTTTCGGACGAGCGCGCAGTTCCGCCAGCTCCCGTTCCAGTTCGACCTGGCGGCTGACGTCCTTCTGGATGCCGATGAAGTAGGTGCGCTGGTCGAAGTCGCTCTTCACCGGCGTGATCGACAGCTCGTTCCAGAAGGCGCTGCCATCCTTGCGATAGTTGCGCAGCACTTCGCGGCAGGGGCGGCCTTCGGCCATGGCCTTGCGGATGCGTGCGCGGCCGAGCTGGTCACGGTCGTCAGCCTGCAGGAACCGGCAATCCTGATAGAGAATCTCGTCACGGCTGTAGCCAGTGAGGCATTCGAAAGCGGCGTTCACGTAGATCAGGATAGTGTCGTCGCCTTCCTTTTCGGCAACCACGATGCCGTCATTGGACGCATCGACCATCGATTGCAGCAATTGCGCGTTGATCATGTCCGGGCCATAGGTGAAGGAAAACGGAAGATGGCGACTTTGGTAACGGCGGCCTTTTGCCAGCGTTGAATGCTAGTATCCTACGTTTTCACTCAGTTTCGGAATCCTCTACCCGATGAAAGTCGCCATTATTTCCGGCTCGGTCTATGGCACCGCCGAAGAAGTCGCCCGTCACGCTGAATCGCTACTCAAGGCGGCGGGTTTCGAGGCCTGGCATGCTGCGCGTGCCACCCTTCAGGATCTTCAGGGTTTTGCCCCCGACGCCTTGTTGGCCGTGACCTCGACCACCGGTATGGGTGAGTTGCCGGACAACCTCATGCCGCTGTACAGCACACTTCGTGACACACTGCCCGCGGCCTGGCGCGGTCTGCCTGGTGCGGTGATCGCGCTGGGCGACTCCAGTTATGGCGATACCTATTGCGGGGGTGGCGAGCAGATGCGTGAGCTGTTCGCCGAGCTGGGCGTGCGCGAGGTGCAGCCAATGCTGCGCCTGGATGCGAGCGAGACCGTGACCCCGGAGGCGGATGCCGAGCCTTGGCTGGCTGAGTTGGCGAGCGCACTGAACGCCTGACCCGGCATCTGCGCAGGCGTGTTAGCCATGGGGCTCGCGCAACAAGGCCAACCACGCCTGCGCCGCCCGTGACAGGTAGGCGCCGCGTCGCCAGATAAACGCGATATCCCAACGCAAATCCTCCTGCGCATTCAACGGCACACGCACCACCCCGGGGCGCTCCAGCGCTTTTGCCACCACCCGGGGCAGCATCACCACGCCCTGGCCCGCTGCCACCAGCGCCGCCAAAAAATCCGCTTGGCCGCTGCGCCCGCCTTCCTTGGGGGTGAAGCCCTGCTGCTGGCACGCCTTCAGCAGCCGGTCGTTGAGCACGAAACTGCGCTGGTAGAGCAGGAACGGTGTATCGGCCAGTTGCCTCAGGCCCACGGCGTCCAGGCCCGCCAGGGCATGGCCCGCCGGCAGCAAGGCATCCAGCGGTTCGTTGCAGAAGGGCTGGTAGTCGAATGCCTCGTCGGTGGGCGTCAAGCAGCCGCCCAATTCCAGTTCGCCACTTCTGACGGCCTGTTCGACGTTGCGGCTGCCGCCTTCAAGCAGCTGGATGGCGATGTTCGGATGGCGCCGCCGGTACTCGGCGAACAAGCCGGCGAACAACGTGTCGCTGCCAAGCATCGGCAAGCCCAGGCGTAGTTCGCCACGCTCCATCTGGCTGAGATCGTCCAGCTCGTTGAGCAGCGCCTGGCGCTGGCGCAGCAGGGCTTCGCCACGCTCCAGCACGATGCGCCCGGCAGCGGTCAGGTGCAGGTGCGACGCCTGGCGCTCCAGCAGCGGCTGGCCCACATCTTGCTCAAGCTGGGCCACCTGCTTGCTCACGGCCGACTGGCTGATGTGCAGGGTCTGTGCCGCCTGGGTAAAACCGCCGCGGTGGACCACTTCGATAAAGCTGCGCAGTTGTTTGAATTCCATTGCTTCGATTCCATTCTGGAATGGCAGGCAGTCTAACAATTCGCTTCTGGCCTAGGCAGCCAAATCTTAAAATGAGGGCCTGTCGAGGAACCCCGCCATGAAACCTGCATCATTGAAAAAAGCCCTGCGCCTGCTCGTCGAGCTGGCGGTTCTCTGTACCCTGTTCCTGCTCGGTGGCCAGATTGCCAGTTGGCTGGGCTGGCCGATCCCCGGCGGTGTGATGGGCCTGGCACTGCTGTTGATACTGTTCGCTTCGAGTGTGCTCAAACCGGCCACGCTGCAATTGGGGGCCGGCTGGCTGATGGCTGAGATGCTGTTGTTCTTCATCCCGGCGCTGATGAGCCTGCTCGACTATGGCGCATTGATCCGTGAAGAGGGCTGGCGCATCTTGCTGGTGATTGCCGTGAGCACGCTGATGGTGATGGTAGTGACCGCCATGACCGTGGAGCTGGTGTGCCGCTGGAGGCTGCGCCGTGAGCCTTGAACCCATGCCGCTGTTCTGGTTGGCCTTGACCTTGCTGGCTTACCTGGGTAGCCGTTGGTTGTACCGGCGTAGCAAGCGCTACCTGCTGTCGCCGTTGATCCTGGTACCGGTGTTGCTGCTGGCTGTGGCCGTGCCGCTGCATACGGCCTATGCCGAGTATGCGCGCAACACCCACTGGTTGATGGGCGTGCTCGGCCCGGTGACCGTAGCCTTCGCAGTGCCGATCTGGCAGCAGCGGGCCATGCTGGCGCGCCATTGGCCGGCCCTGATGGTGGGCATGGTAGCCGGCAGCAGTGCCTCGATCGCCAGCTCCTGGGGGCTGGCGCACCTGTTGGCGCTGGACAGCGCAACCAGCCTGTCGCTGGTGCCGCGCTCGATCACCACGCCCTTTGCCATGCCGCTGGCCCATGACTTGGGTGGGGTGCCAGAACTGACAGCGGTGTTCGTGATGTTCACCGGCGTGCTCGGTGCCATGTTCGGCGGTGTGCTGTTGCGTTGGTTGCCGCTGCGCACGCCGTTGGCACGGGGGGCCCTGTTCGGTGTTGGCGCGCATGGTGCCGGGGTCAGCCGGGCGCAGGAAGTGGGCCGTGAGGAAGGCTCGGTGGCCGGCCTGGTGATGGTCCTGACCGGGCTGCTCAACCTGTTCGCGGCGCCGTTGTTGGCCTTGCTGCTCTGACCGTTCGTGCCACTGACTCGCTCAGTCATCAAGCTGGCTGGCAACGCAAGTTCCAGCCAATGGGCTGCTGGCTAGACTTTGCCTCGACATAGAGAGCACATGTAAGTGCCGAGGTGACATGCAATGAACGCAGCCTTGCCCTATTCCGCCAACACCACTACACCGGGACCCATCTGATGCCTATGGCCGAGATTCCATTGTGCGTCTGGCGTACCCGGTCACAGCGTTTCATGTTCCGGGGCCAGAGCATCCGCTACTGGACCGCAGGGCAAGGAGAGCCTCTGCTTCTGTTACACGGTTTCCCCACCGCCAGTTGGGACTGGCACTACCTGTGGGGCCCTCTGAGCCAACGTTTCCGGGTGATCGCTTGCGACATGCTTGGCTTTGGTGATTCGGACAAGCCCGTCGATCACACTTACAGCCTGATGGAGCAAGCAGACCTGCAGCAGGCATTGCTTGCCCATCTGCAGGTCGCGCAGCCCGTGCACCTGTTGGCCCACGACTACGGCGGCAGCGTGGCTCAGGAACTGCTGGCGCGACACCATGAGCAGCGTGCCGACATTGCCAGTTGCGTGTTCCTCAACAGCGGGCTGTTCCCCGAAAGCTGCCGCATGCTACTGATCCAGAAGCTGCTGCTCAGCCGGTTTGGCTGGCTGGTCGGGCGCTCGTTCGGGCGTGACGACCTGGTGCGTAACGTGATTCAGGTCTACGGCCCCTGCACCCATCCCAGTGAAAGCGCGCTGGATGATTTCTGGAGCCTGATCGCTGCCAACCGGGGCACGCGCATCCTGCACAAGCTGGTGGGCTACATGCCGGAGCGCAGGTTGCACCGCGAACGCTGGGTCGGGGCGATGCAACGTAAAGGCGTGCCGCTGCGCTTGATCAATGGCGTGGTCGACCCGCTTTCCGGCGCGCACATGCTTGAGCGCTACCGGCAACTGGTGCCGGAGCCGGACACTGTGCAGTTACTGGGCATTGGCCATTACCCGCATACCGAAGCGCCAGTGCAGGTGCTGCGCCACTACCTGGCCTTTCGTGAGCAGCCGCTGAGCTTCTACCCGCCGAAAGTGGCGTGGTCATGACGAGGTTTCAGCGCCGATGAGGTCGGGCGCCATCCGGGCGGCGCCCGATCTCAACGGCGCTGAAAGTCTTGACGGTCACCTGACCGCCAGGATGCATTTTCAGATTTCAAAAAAAAGGCCGCTGCAAGCCGCAGCGGCCAATCGAGACGTCAGATCAAGGAGCTTCAAAATCTACGTCGGTGAACCTCGCAGGCTTGAAAGGCGGGGGGGAGAGCCCTTCAAGCCGGCCAGTGAGTCAAGAATAAGCGCTTGATCCGTTAGGAAAAATAGCGTCTGTCGACATTCACCTTTACGTTTCAGGCAACAGTGCCAAGTGCGGGGTAAGCTTCCCTGCGCTACTGCCTTTATCATCCGTTCACTCTGCTGCCTCCTTGTATTTTGGAGCGCAGTTCATGTCTTTCGATTTCAATCTCGGCAGCCCCGATTTCGGTGAAGGGTGCCCAGGTGCACGCTCTGTGAAAGAACAGGTGAAGGCCATGATGGCCCACGCCCAGGAGCTGCAACAGCTGATGGCTGCGGTTGCGCAATTGGGCAGCCTGATACCGGAGGCGCATCGACAACAGTTCACCGAGCAGAAGCGTTTGCCGTTGGCGGTTGTCGAGTCGCTTGTGCCGCAAAGGCAGGCGGTTCTTGACCAGTGGTGGGAGCAACAGTCCATATTAAGTTTGAAACCACTTACCCTGGCGTCCCATTTGATCCAGCTGATGTTTGCTGAAACGCGTCTCAAGGCCCTTAGGTTCAAGGCCTGGGAAGCCGGTATCGAGGCCCTTGAGCAGGACGGGGACGTAAACAAGCATGAGGTGTACCTGGTTGCCGGAGATTTGCGTTTTCGTTTGCCGGGCGTCGTCGCCAGCCGTCATGACCTCGAACAGAACCCGGACGCACCTGCGGATTTTCTGATTTACAGCTTGGCCAGCGGTTGCTGGTTCGACACTGAACGCGCGCGCGCAGCCAGCGCACTCGCCCCAGCCTTTGCTGAAGGCAGCCCGTTGCGTTGGCTGTTGTCTTCGCAAGAGCGGGCGGCGTTGTCTACAGAGGGTTTGACACTCGATTTCGTGCCGCTGCAAGTACCACTTCACAGGTATTTCATCCGTGATCTGCGGGCTATCCAGCTTAAGGCCACCCAGCGCAGCCTGCGGATCAAGGTCGATGACGCGCGGCGTCTGGCCCAGCTCGACAGTGCGGCTCGGCTTGAGCCTCTGGTGGCTGCGCTGCAGAAACGTGCGACGCGGCATGTGCGAGCGTACCGCACCAGCCTGCTGCCCGAATGGCGGCGATTCATGCAGGGCGAGGAACTGCAAGCCTATCGACAACTGGAAGATGACCTGCAGGTGAAGGAGCAGCGTTGCACCGAGCGTCTGGCGCAATGGCGCGACCTGCGCAGCTTCGCCAAGAAACAGGTCAAGCAAGCCCTTGGCCTGGATATCGACCCCGAGCAGGTACGCGTGTGTGTCAGTCACGTCGATGACCCTGAGCAGGTGATGAAACACACCCTGCTCGATTGGGCGTTGAGTGGTGGCTACAGCGGGGGCCAGCTCAAGGTCGAAGTCCTGGGGGAGCGGCACCGTTCATTGTTGGGGAGTACCTCTATCCAGAGCGTGATCGAAAAACTGGATTTGCGCGTGAACTACGTCAAACAGATCCGTACGCTCTATGACGACGCTTTGACCATGGCCGCACTGTGCGAGGTGCTTGATGCGCGGCTGGCGCTGGCCAATCAGGCCGCTCGTCATCAAGGGTTTCACCCGGCTGGGTTCGATCTGCTGCACCACGCACGCCAGGGGAACATGCAGGCCAATGCCATCAGCGCCGGCCTGGTTTGCCTCAATGGTGCGCAAACGCCCTTGAAGGATCTGCTGTGTCTGGTGCAGGGCGATCAGTACTTGCTCTACGCCCCTGGAGCACCCGGAGGCGATTTTCATCTTTTCGATTCACTCCAGGAAATGGCGCTCGAAATCGGTAGCTGGACCTTGTGGCCGGTAGGCAGTGAGTACCTGCTGGGGCAATGCTCGCGGGCCCAGCATGATTCGCTCAAGCGCCATTTGCGCAAGGTCGAGATGCTACCCACCGACTGGACCATGCACAGCGTGACGCTCGCGCCGATCAAGTCGCAGCAGTGGCCGGCTGTGCTCAAAGCTCTGGCCAGGCGCAAGATCATTGCCCTGATCGAGGATCAACAGGCCACCACGCCAAGCTGGTTCATCAACGCCAGTCGTGCCGAGCAGCAGGCACTGGTTGATATCGATCAACTGCTCAAGCTGGCGCAGGCCAGGTATCAGTCGCTGATGAAGATGCCGAGCTTTCGCACCTTCGCCCATCGACAGGTGACGGAAAAGATCAACTCATACCCGGGCAATCGCGGCGGCCCAATCAACCCGGATCAGGTATTGATAACGCTGGAAGAGGATGCCATTCGCACACTGACACAGACTGTCATCAAAGGTTATCCCACGTATTACAATTTCTCCGACTTTGCCCGCATCACCTCGGCTACCGGTCAGGATATCTCGCACCTGAGCCCGGCGCTGCTGGGGAGCTACATTCGTGCTGCCGACCTGGGCACCAAGTACATCGAAGAAGTGAAAGCGCAGTTACTCGACCGCTCCAGGCCGGAATATGAAAGGCTCAGGCAGTGTTATCGCACGCTCTTTGCTTTGAAGATCAGGCGTGCCGTGCTCAGCGAGAAACTTCAGGGAAGCTTGTCGGGCCGCCATGCGCAGTGGCTGGAATCGGTGATCGACACTTTTTCGGGGACCTCGATCGACGCGACGTGCAACCTTTATCCGTTGTGGATGGACGATTGCCCTGTTCAAGGTGCCTACCTGCTGAAGCATGCTCGTGACCGCGAGCTTGAGCCCTTGGTCTATCTGCCAGAAATCGAGCAAGGCCCCACGCTGCGGACCCTCAGCGAGCTGGCAAGGACTTGGCGTGAGCACGACTTGGCAGGTTATTGCCAAGACCGCGTGCCGTTATCGAACCAGTCGCGCTTGAACGCATGGATCGAAGAGCAACTGCGCGCCGGGGATGGCATTGAGCTGGTGCTGGACGCCGTTGCCCGAGGCAGGGGCGTGCGGCCGCCGATAGGGGAGACCGGGCGTATCGGGGATCCTGTCCAGGACCTGGAGAAACGTATCAGGCGGATGATCAACGAAGCCGCTGAAGACAGCGCCGACGCTGCCGAGCGTATTTCGGCCGTGGTGGTGGAGTGGGGGATCGTACTGGCCGGCATCCTCACCGTGCCGTTTCCGCCGGCGGCTATGGCCGTCGGGCTGTTCTGTGCGGCCAGGTCCTTTGTCACCGGGGCCATCGCGTGGAGCGATGGCGACCGTTCCGCCGCCTTGCTGTCGTTCGCGGCGGGGGTTGCAGGAACGGTGGCCTCCACGGGGGTTTTGGCGCGGCTGTTCGGTGCCGCGCAGAAATACATCACCGTACTTTCTCGTGCAGAGGTGTCGCAGCCCACGGCCTTCTCGCGTGTGATCGGGCGGCTATGCGATGACTACGGCGATTTGGTGAGCGAGGTGGCACCCGCCCTTTATGACGGCTTCTCTCAGGAACTGCTCTGGCTCGTCGAGGAGGAAACACAAGACGTCGAAGCGCAGTGTGGGTTGCCCGCGTAACCCATGCGCCAGCTCACGGTTCGTGCGGCCGTGAGCAGGCGCTGCGCCGCCGGCCCATGTTCATCGGCATGGAAGATCGACGTCGGCCCGACCACAGTCATCACCGCCGCAATCTGCCCCAGGGCGTTGAATACTGGCGCCGACAGCGCATCCACCCCCGGCATCAGCAGGCCATGCACATGGTGCAGGCCCTGTTCGCGGATGCCGGCCAGCAGTGTGTCGTAGTCACTGGCGGTTTGTTGCAAAGCGGCCAGTTCCCTGTCGCGCAGCTCCTGGGTTTCTCGCTCGGGCAGGTAGGCGGCGAATACCAGCCCGGTGGACGAGCTGAGCAACGGCAGCACCGAACCGATCTGGGTCACCACGGTGACTGCGCGCACGGCAGGTTCGATGCTTACCACCGTGGCCCCCTGGTTGCCCCACACAGCGATGAAGCAGCTTTCGTTGAGCTCATCTCGCAACTGCGACAACGGCATTGCCGCCACCTTCAGCACATCGATGCTGCCCAGCGCCGCCAGCCCCACCCGCAATGCCTCGCGCCCCAGCCCGTAATGGTTGGTGGCCGCATCCTGTTCGGCAAAACCACTCGCAATCAGTGCCTGCAGGTAGCGATGCACTTTGCTTGCAGGCATCTGCACGTGCTCGGCCAGGCGTGATAGTGAAGTCGAGGGTGAGAGTTCGGCGAGGGCCTTGAGGATGTCGGTGCCGACTTCCGCCGAGCGGACCTTCTGCTTGCCGGTGTCGGTGGGGGAGCTGGCTTTGGCCATGGGAGGGGAGGTTCCGGGTTTATCGTGTCGCCTTTATAGCTTGACGCCTTGAGCGGAGCAAATTACGTTATTCGTAATCTGATTACGATAAAAACAAAATCCGGAGGCATCGATGAACCGCGACACGTCGCCCGACCTTCACTACCTGAGCGGCTTCGGCAACGAATTCGCCAGCGAAGC
Organism: Pseudomonas sp. JY-Q; assembly: GCF_001655295.1. Taxonomy (NCBI): domain Bacteria; kingdom Pseudomonadati; phylum Pseudomonadota; class Gammaproteobacteria; order Pseudomonadales; family Pseudomonadaceae; genus Pseudomonas; species Pseudomonas sp. JY-Q. The sequence goes on from NZ_CP011525.1 coordinate 1,088,948, forward strand.
ATTGCCCGGGGCGCTGCCTGTCGGGCAGAACTCCCCGCAGAAGGCCCCGTATGGCCTGTATGCCGAGCTGCTGTCGGGCACGGCGTTCACCATGGCCCGTAGCGAGTTGCGCCGTACCTGGCTGTACCGCATTCGTCCCTCTGCCTTGCACCCACGCTTCGAGCGCCTGGCGCGCCAGCCGCTCGGCGGGCCACTGGGTGGCATCAACCCCAACCGCCTGCGCTGGAGCCCGCAGCCGATTCCTGCTGAACCGACCGATTTCATCGAAGGTTGGCTGCCCATGGCTGCCAACGCCGCAGCGGAAAAACCGGCTGGCGTGAGCATCTACATCTACTGCGCCAACCGTTCCATGGAACGGGTGTTCTTCAACGCGGACGGTGAGCTACTGCTGGTGCCGGAACAGGGCCGCCTGCGCATCGCCACCGAACTGGGCGTGATGGAGGTCGAACCGCTGGAAATTGCGGTGATCCCACGTGGCATGAAGTTCCGCGTCGAACTGCTCGACGGCCAGGCCCGTGGCTATATCGCGGAAAACCACGGTGCGCCGCTGCGCCTGCCGGACCTGGGCCCGATCGGCAGCAACGGCCTGGCCAACCCCCGTGACTTCCTCACGCCCGTGGCCCACTACGAAGAAGCCGAAGGCCCGGTGCAACTGGTACAGAAGTTCCTGGGTGAACACTGGGCCTGCGAGCTGCAGCACTCACCATTGGACGTTGTGGCCTGGCATGGCAGCAACGTGCCGTACAAGTATGACCTGCGCCGCTTCAACACCATCGGCACGGTCAGCTTCGACCACCCGGACCCCTCGATTTTCACCGTGCTCACCTCGCCAACCAGCGTGCATGGCATGGCCAACATGGACTTCGTGATTTTCCCGCCACGCTGGATGGTGGCCGAGAACACCTTCCGTCCGCCATGGTTCCACCGCAACCTGATGAACGAGTTCATGGGCCTGATCAATGGCGCCTACGACGCCAAGGCCGAGGGCTTCCTGCCGGGGGGGGCCTCGTTGCACGGGGTGATGAGTGCCCATGGCCCCGACGCTGAAACCTGTGAAAAGGCCATTGCCGCTGACCTCGCACCGCACAAGATCGACAACACCATGGCCTTCATGTTCGAGACCAGCCAGGTGTTGCGCCCGAGCCTGCAAGCCCTTGAATGCCCGCAATTGCAGGCCGACTACGATAGTTGCTGGGCGACCTTGCCGAGCACCTTCAACCCGAACCGGAGATAACCCATGAACCACACTGCCAATGCCCGTAGTTGGGTCGAGCACGCCAACGGGCACAGCGACTTCCCGCTGCAGAACCTGCCCTTGGGCATCTTCAGCCGGCCGGGTGAAGCCAGGCGCTGTGGCGTGGCGATCGGCGACGCGATCCTCGACCTGGAGGCGGTGCTGGCCGCCGGCCTGTTCGACGGGGCGGCCAAGGCCGCCGTTGAAGCCACCCGCGGCGGGGCTTTGAACGCCTTCTTCGCTTTGGGCCGCAATGCCCGCGTAGCCCTGCGCGAGCGTTTGCAGGTGCTGCTCGATGAGCACAGCGAACACCAGGCGGCCTTGAAGCCGGCGTTGTTCCCGGCCAGTGACTGCCAGCTGCACGTGCCGGCGCAGATCGGTGACTACACCGATTTCTACGTAGGCATCGAGCATGCGAAGAATGTGGGCAAACTGTTCCGCCCCGACAACCCACTGCTGCCCAACTACAAGTACGTGCCGATCGGTTATCACGGCCGCGCCTCCACCATCCGGCCGTCCGGCACCGACGTGCGCCGGCCCAAGGGCCAAACCCTGCCGGCCGGGCATACCGAGCCGAGCTTCGGCCCTTGCGCTCGTCTGGACTACGAACTGGAACTGGGTATCTGGATTGGCCAGGGCAATGACATGGGCCAGGCAATTCCAGTAGGCGATGCCGCCGAGCACGTAGCCGGCCTGTGCCTGCTCAACGATTGGTCGGCGCGCGATATCCAGGCTTGGGAATACCAGCCACTGGGGCCGTTCCTGTCCAAGAGCTTCATCACCACCATTTCGCCTTGGGTGGTCACCGCCGAAGCGTTGGAGCCGTTCCGCTGTGCTCAGCCGGCACGCCCCGAAGGTGACCCGCAGCCGCTGTCGTACCTGCTGGACAAGCGCGACCAGGCCAGTGGTGCATTTGATATCGAACTCGAAGTGCTGCTGCTGACCGAGCGCATGCGTGAGCAGGGCATTGCCCCGCACCGCCTGACCCTGAGCAACACCCGCAGCATGTACTGGACCGTGGCGCAGCTGGTGGCGCATCACAGCGTCAACGGCTGCCAGCTGCAGCCGGGTGACCTGTTCGGTTCGGGCACGCTGTCGGGCGCCACGCCGGGATCGTTCGGTAGCCTGCTGGAGATCACCGAAGGCGGCAAACTGCCGGTCGAGCTGGCCAGCGGCGAGGTGCGCAAATTCCTCGAAGACGGCGACGAAATCATCCTGCGTGCCCGCTGCACACGTGACGGCGTAGCCAGCATCGGTTTCGGTGAATGCCGCGGCACGGTCATCGCAGCCAACTGAGGAGGCAGGGGTATGGAGCTGTACACCTATTACCGTTCCACCTCGTCCTACCGGGTGCGCATTGCCCTGGCACTGAAGGGGCTGGCTTACCAGTCCCTGCCGGTCAACCTGCTGCAGGGTGAGCAGCGCGGCGAGGGCTATGTAGCCGTCAACCCGCAGGGCCGCGTACCGGCCTTGCGCACCGACGGTGGTGAGGTGCTGGTGCAGTCGCCGGCGATCATCGAGTACCTGGAAGAGGTTTATCCACAGCCTGCGTTGCTGCCGGCCACCGCCGAGGCACGGGCCAAGGTACGTGGGGTGGCGGCCATCATTGGTTGCGACATTCATCCGCTGCACAACGTCAGTGTGCTCAACCGGCTGCGCCAGGCCGGTCAGGATGAGGGGCAGGTCAACCAGTGGATCGGCCACTGGATCAGCCAAGGGCTCGCGGCAGTGGAGCAACTCATTGGCGATCACGGTTTCTGCTTTGGCGACACGCCAGGGCTGGCGGATGTGTACCTGATCCCGCAGTTGTACGCGGCCGAACGCTTCAACATCGACCTCGACAGCTTCCCGCGCATCCTGCGGGTTGCCGCACTGGCGGCCGCGCACCCGGCGTTCGCCAAGGCCCACCCCGCCCAGCAGCCGGACAGCCCGGCTCAGTGAAGTGAACGGTTCGTCGCCGGAAGCTTGCCGATTCGCTCGGACAGCTTCAGGCGCTGGACCGGGTCTTCCGTCAGCAGTAACGCATGCTCCAGGTCGAAGCGCTCGGCCTGTGGGCAATCCAGATGATGGTAGAGCGAGGCGCGGGTCATGTAGTCGCTCACCTGCACCGGGCCCAACTGCATGATGCGCTCTGCGTCGATCAACGCCGCCAGGTGGTTGTCGTTACTGATGTGCAGTTGGCGCAGATTGCGTGACAGGCGTTGCAGCATCTGCAGCGGGCTGGCGCTGCGCAGGTGCTCGGCGGTCAGCGCCAGGTGCGGGCCGAACTGGCGCGCCAGCAATTCGCGGCAGTCGCTGGGGTACAGGCGCCGGCCGCCGCAGGGATCGAGCAGGTGGTCGGCACCCGGCACGCGCAGCAGGAAATGGCCAGGGAAGCCCACACCCTCCAGCGGTATGGACAGGCGCCTGGCCAGTTCCAACGCGAGGATGGCCAGGGTCAGTGGTTGGCCGCGGCGGCGCTGCAGTACCTTGTCCATCATCGCCGCATGGGGGCGCAAGGGGTAATATTCATCCTGCTGAAAGCCCAGCGCATTGAGCTGGCGCAGCAGTGGCTGGGCCAGTTCGCATAGTGGAAGCATCGGCAGGTTGGCGCTTATCTCGCGCTGCAGGTCGTGCAGCGCAGCAAGGCTGGCCGCGGGCTCGACACCCGGGTCGTGCTCGGCAGCAATCCACAATGCGGCTTCCAGCAGGTCGACAGGCTCGCGTTCCAGGCAGGCCAGGCAGGCTTGACGTGGCTTCATGGGGCATCTCCACACACGTTTGAGTATTAGCCGTGGCGCGTGGTTTCGTCCAGTGGTCCGGCGGCGGCGTCAAGGCTGAGGCCGTGCCTATACTGGAAGGAGCACCTCGTAGGGGAGCCAGTCGATGTTCGCGCTGATGCAAAGCACCCGTACCCAGTCACTGCACCTGTTCAATGACCCGCCTACGGGCCTGAAAGCCGTTGTGGCAATCCACAGTGAGCATTTGGGCCCGGCCATGGGGGGGTGCCGCTACCTGCCTTACGCCGATGACGAAAGCGCCATGACCGACGCGATTCGCCTGGCCCAGGGCATGAGCTACAAGGCAGCACTGGCCGGCTTACCGATGGGGGGTGGCAAAGCGGTGATCATGCGCAACCCGCATGTGGAAAACCGCGCCGCGCTGTTCGAGGCCTTTGGCCGCTTCATCGATACCTTGCATGGGCGCTTCATCATCGCCGTGGACAGTGGCACCTCGACCTTGGACATGGACTGCATTGCCCACAGCACGCCCTACGTGACCAGCACCACTGCATCGGGCGACCCATCGCCACATGCGGCGATGGGGGTGTTCGCGGGCATACGTGCCACAACCTCGTTCCGGCTGGGCAGCGATGACCTGAGAGGCTTGCGGGTAGCGGTGCAGGGGTTGGGCAATGTCGGTTATGCACTGGCGGAGCAATTGCATGCGGTGGGCGCGGAGCTGCTGGTCAGCGACCTGGACCCGGGGCGGGTGCGGCTGGCGATGGAGCAGTTCGATGCCAAACCGGTGACCAACGATGCGTTGATCAGTACCCCTTGCGATATCTTTGCACCCTGCGGCGTGGGCCCGGTACTGAACGGGCAGAGCGTGATGCAACTGCGTTGTGCGGCAGTGGCGGGGGCGGCCAACAACCAGCTGACGACCTTGCAGGTGGCAGACCAGCTGGAGTCGCGCGGCATATTGTATGCACCTGACTACGTGATCAATGCCGGTGGGCTGATCTATGTGGCACTCACCCACCGTGGCGAAGACCAAGGCACCATTACTGCGCACCTGGCGCGGATTCCTTCACGGCTGACCGAAGTGTTTGGCCATGCGCAGGCGGAGAAGCGTTCGCCGGCAAGGGTGGCGCAGATGTTGGCGGAGCGGTTGTTGTATGGCTGAAGGTTGCTGATGGCGTTGTTGCCCACTTCGCCGGTAAACCCGCACACCTCGGGCGATATCACTCGGCAGCAGTACCCTCAAGCAATTCGGCCAACGCATCCGGCTGGCTTTTGAACGCCCGGGCGAACACATCGCGGTTCTTCGCCATGTAGATACCGGCTTCCTCGACCTGCTGCTCGGTCAGCGACGGCACCGCCTTGTGCAGCACTTCGGCCAGGCGCTCGGCCAGTTCGAGCATTTTGTCGTGACGGTCTGCTTCGGCCTTATCCATGAACAAGCGCTCCGGGTCGCGGCTGCTGCGGTACACCACTTCGACGGCCATTCATCACCTCTATGCCTTTTTGCTGGTTGTGTTGCGGTTTACTGTATCTATATACAGTAATGGCAATGCTGGTTGGTTCGCAAGCAGAAATTGTAGCGTGGCACAGACCGAGCGCTACGCGCGCACCTTTGCCAGGAACAATTGGTTCGAAACAGATGTAGGAGCGGGCTTGCCCGCGAATGCGGTGGCGGCTGCGACGGTGAATGACCGGGAGATATTGGCCGGCAGGTCCGGCCTATTCGCGGGTAAACCCGCTCCTACAATGGTGCGCCGCGCGGGCGGGGCTCGATCTCACAGGCGCTGAAACTGCTGCGGCAAACACATAGAGGCCTTCATCCAACCTGAAGCGAAATCCTCATTGCTTCATGCCCAACTCGGCATCATCCATCAGCGCCTTGGCCATGGCACTCAGATAATGGGCGGCCCATATCATCATGGGCTTCTCCTCCATCAGGCCAGTGATGGTCAATTCACGCACATAGCCCATCAATTCCGACGACTGCTCGCGGGCGTCCCTGCAGGGGATGCCGGGCTCGATGCGGAACAGTGGATGGGTGCTGTTTTCGCCTTGATAGAAAGTGGTCTTGCCGACGGTGAATTGGGTGTCTTCTGTTGTCATTGTTCAATCCCCTGAAGTTTCTCGAGTGCCTGGCCGCCCGTTTCACGGGCGAGCCCGCGAAGAGGCCGGCCCTCCCGGCACATTAACCAGCCTTAGTGCGAAGTCCTGGGCTCAGCGTGCATCTGCACCTGAACCAGTGCCGACTCAAGCAGAGCCCGCAGCGCCTCCAGCTCATGCATCGAGGTCATCATCAGGATCGAAACCGGTGACTTGGGCTGAAGCAGCAACGCCTGATGCACCACGGTGGCTGCGCACAACGCGTAGTCGGTGGCCTGGATCAGGGTGTCTTCGAGGGAATGGGGGTTATGGGGTGGATCGGAAATACTTTCAGCATGGTGAAGGCCTGTTCAAAGTTGGGGCCACCACCTCCTGCTGTCAAACAATGAGGCGGCAGCTGTACATGGGTTGACAGACCGGTGAACAGAACCAAAAGCCGGCGCACACGAGGTGCCCCATGACAGCTGCCATAAAGGCAAAGCCATGTGGTTAGTTCAGGGCGGCCTGTCAAAGCCGGTCGCTGATTGGCAGCGACGACCCCAGACTAGTGCGCATGCCCGAACGCCACAATGGCAGGGAGTATCTTTGGGAAATGCCCTACAAGGAAGGGGTTAAATCTGATTTTTCCCCAAGCACGGCGTGCTTTTTTGCAATGCGCCACGCCTCAAGGTGCCTTGCGGCAATCGGTCGCCTTCCAAGACAGGGGCTTGGCCCTTTAACTGCATGGCACAAGCGTCACATCAGCGACGCATCATCCTTAAAGACGTATCGGGGAATGGAACATCGTGAACATCAAATGGGCAGAAAAACTGCGCAAGGGCCTGCACGGCTCGGCCGACTCGCTGGGCAACCTGTGCGTCGAGGCGTTCCATTACCTGGCGCTGTTCGGCATTGGCGCGATCACCGCCTACGCGGCGGTGGTGACGTTCCTGGACATGCTGGGCAAGGGCGGGATCAGTGTCGATGACATCCTGCTGTTGTTCATCTACCTGGAGCTGGGGGCGATGGTGGGGATCTACTTCAAGACCAACCACATGCCGATCCGCTTCCTGCTGTACGTGGCAATCACCGCGCTCACTCGCCTGCTGATCGGCGATGTTTCGCATCACAAGGCACCGGATGAAGGGCTGCTGTACCTGTGCGGCGGCATCCTGCTGCTGGCGTTCTCGATCCTGGTGGTGCGCTACGCTTCGTACCGCTACCCCTCGACCAAGGTGCTGGACGCCAACGGCAAGGCAGTGGAGGAGGGCAAGTAGCCCTCAGTTGGCAATGAAATGGCGCGGCTCGTGGCGGGCGTCACGGGTCAGCGCGGCCAGCACTTGCAGGGGGTTCTGGCTGAGTTCGATCGCAAGGCCCAGGCGGATGCTGTCGATCACCCGTTGCAGGCGCACCGGGTCGTTGCGTTGGGCCGGGGTGATGAGGCGCTTGGCGACCACGCCGGCGTCGTCGGACAGGGTCAGCATGATGCTGCCGTCGAGGTTTGCAATGCTCAGGTTCACCCGGTATTCGGGGGCGAATGCAGCACTGATTCGTTCGAATGGGTTGTTCATGGTCTTGCTTCTGCGGTGAGTGATGCAGAGGTTGACCGGGACGTTCGCACGTTGGTTCAGCGCCATTGATCGGCACAAACGAAAACGCCCGGCTCAAGGCCGGGCGTTTTGCATTGCCGATCAGGCGTCCGGGTCACTCAGTTCCAAGGCGCCGCGCTTGCTGCGCAGCTTGCCGTAGAAGTGCTCCAGCGCGTGATTGAGCTTGGTGGCGGCACCGTCGACTGCCTGGTCCAGCGAACTGGCGGTGTGGGTCACGGAAATCGGTTGGTGGCCTTTCGGGCGAGCCTCCATCTGGCAGCGTTTGTCATGCGGTCCGGGCTTGACGCCGTTCTCGTCGCGCAGGTGAACCTCGATGCGGGTGAGGTCTTCTTCGTAACGTTCCAGCGAGTTCTGCAGTGTGCTGCGGACCCACTGGTCGAGCCGGGCGTTACCGTCGAAATCGTTGCTGCTGTTGACCTGGATTTGCATGATTCAATCCTTATTCAGCTTGCTCGCATGGAGACGCGCCTAGGCCCTTGAGACCCTTGGAATTTCTGCGCCTCTTGACTCTAAGGTCAGGCAACTGCGGAATGAATTCAAGCCCTTTTTGAAAATAAATTTCTTGTTGCAAATGGGCTTACCGTGACGCGTGGCTCGTACGGCCAAATGGGTAGCGGGGGCTGGGCTTTGCTTATGAGAATTGAAATCATTATTATTGCAGCCCCAAGAACGCCCGGACCTCGCCATGACGCGCAAAACCGCCGGCCTCCCGCTCAGCTATCGCCTGGCCGTGACATCCCGTAGCCTGGCCGCGCTGCTGGGCGGCTATCTGCTGGCGTCCCTCGCGAGCGTCTGTATTGCCTTGCTGGCGCCACTGCCCAAGGTCGATGCCACGCTCACCGGCCTGCTGCTGTCGTTCGTCTTCTACCTGCTGGCGTTCATCTGGTGTTTCGCCTGCCGCAGCGCCTGGCGTGCCTGGTTGGGCGTATTGGCGCCAAGCCTGCTGCTGGGCGTGATCAGCGGCGTTGCCTACTGGATGAAAAACGCATGAAAGAAGGCTTCCGCCAGGCCATGGCCTGGCTGCACACCTGGACCGGCCTGATCTTCGGCTGGCTGTTGTTCGCCATCTTCCTTACCGGCACGCTGTCGTACTTCAAGGAAGAAATCACTCATTGGTCGCAGCCTGAAGTGCGCAGCCATGCCCTGGACCCGATCAATAGCCTGGCAGTCGCTCAACGTTACCTGCAGGACAATGCAGGGCATTCGAGTACCTGGTTCATTCGCATGCCGAACGAACGGGAGGCCGCCTTGAGTGTGGGCTACCGCGACCCCAGTGGCGGCCCGCGTGGCTTTGTCAGGAAAACCCTCGATACCCAGACCGGCCAGCCGGTGGACGCACGTGACAGCCGCGGTGGTGAGTTCTTCTACCGCTTCCACTTCCAGCTTCAGATGCCTTACCCGGTTGGCCGTTGGCTCTCGACGTTCTGCGCTTTCATCATGCTGCTGGGGTTGGTCACCGGCATCATTACCCACAAGAAGATCTTCAAGGAGTTTTTCACCTTCCGCCCTGGCAAGGGGCAGCGTTCCTGGCTGGACGGGCACAATGCCATCGGCGTGCTGGTGCTGCCGTTCCACTTGATGATCAGCTACAGCAGCCTGGTGCTGTTCATGTACATGGTGATGCCGGCGGGCATCATGGCCAGCTACGGCAATGACACCGACAAGTACTTCAACGACCTGTTTGGCCGCAACGATGCGCCCAAGGCGGCCCAAGTGGCCACGCCGCTGGTAGCGTTGCCGAGCCTGTACGCCAAGGTGCAGGCGCTGCAGCCGGGGGCGCGTGTTGGCAGCATCCAGGTGCAAAACCCGGGCGACAGCAATGCCCGCGTCACCTTCACCCAATCGGCAGCCGACCACGTGGCTTATCGGCGTAGCGCCAACTGGACATTCGATGGGGCCAGTGGTGCGCTGTTGAGCCAGGGCAAGCCGGAGAGCGGTTTAATGATGACCGCCTTCAGTTTCGCCGGCCTGCACATGGGTAACTTTGCCGGGCCTTGGCTGCGCTGGCTGTATTTCTTCTTTGGTGTGGCCGGTACGGCGGTGATTGGTACCGGGTTGGTGATGTGGTTGGGCAAGCGCCAGCTCAAGCACGCCAAGAGCGGAGCTGTGCCAGGGGAGCTGCGCCTGGTCGAAGTGCTCAATATGACCAGCATGAGTGGCTTGTTGCTGGCGGTGGCGAGCTTCTTCTGGGCCAACCGCCTGGTGCCCATGGCTGTCGAAGGCCGGGCCGACTGGGAGGTCAATGCTTTCTTCATCGCCTGGGGCCTGTCGCTGGTGCACGCCGTGCTGCGTAGCGGGCGCAAGGCCTGGGGCGAGCAACTGGCGCTGGGCGCGCTGGCCTTCGCGCTGCTGCCGTTGCTCAATGGCCTGACGACTGACCGGGGCTTGAACCATTCGGTACTGGAGGGTGACTGGGCCATGGCCGGCTTCGATCTGACAGCCTTGGGGACTGGCCTGTTTCTGGCCTGGCTGGCCCACAAGATGCTGGCCAGCCCAACCCCCGTAGCCAAGCGCGCGGCGCGTGCGACAAAAAAGTCGAGCATTGAAACGGTGGAGGTGAGCTGATGCTGGGTAACGCACTGATTGCCTTTGCGGGCTTCGTTGCCCTGTGCCTGGCGATGGAAAAGCACTTCAGCGACTTGCTCGGGCGTAAGCCGAGCCCCAGGCACTTGCTCCTGTTACGTGTTGCAGGTTGGCTGCTGCTGATGCTGTCGCTGGTGCTCAGCGTGTACCTGCGTGGCTGGGCCCTCGGCCTGGTGGAGTGGACCGCAGTGATGATGGCCGGGGTAACACTGTGGGTGTTCGGCCTGCCGTACCAGCCTCGTCTGCTGCTGGGCCTGGCTGCCGTCAGCGTGGTGCTGGGCCCCATGCTGGCCGTATCTGCTGCGTGATCCCTGTGAGCGAGCCGAGGGATATCATCGAACCTGACGCTGACAGCGCAGGCGCGCGTGCACGTTTCGTCCAGGTGTTCCAGGCCCAGCGTGCGCGTATGGAGGCGTTGGTAAGCCGTCGGGTCGGCTGCCGCGCCACCGCTTCGGACTTGGTCCAAGAGCTGTTCCTGCGTTTCTGGCGTCGCCCCGAGGTCAAGGTCGAGGCGCTGGACACTTACCTGCTGCGTTGCGCGGGCAACCTGGCCATAGACCACCTGCGCAGCGAGAGTAGCCGCGAACGCGTGGCCGAAGCGGCTGTGCCGGTAAGCGAGGCGAGCCTGGCCCAGGCCCCTGAGCAGGCCGTGGAGGTCGACCACGACTTGCAGCGTATCGAGGCCACCTTGCGTGCCTTGCCCGAGCGCACCCGGCAGATCTTCCTGCTCAACCGCATTCACGGCTGCAAGTACAGCGAGATCGCCAAAGCCATGCAGCTGTCACAGAGCGCCGTGGAAAAGCATATGATGCGCGCCCTCGAAGCGTGCAAGGCGAGTGTTGCCGAGCCCGCGTCCACCCCACGCCGGCCAGGGAGCGCCCGTCGATGAGCCGTTTACCGCCGATCACCGAAGCGCAGTTTCAGGCTGCCCTGCAATGGTTCAACCGGATCAACGAGCAACCCGGGCAAGCCGAAGGGGCGGCATTCAAGCGCTGGTTGCTGGCCGACCCCGCACACCGCGCAGCCTACGACCAGGCCCAGGTGCTTTGGCAGAAAAGCGCCGCCCCGGCGGCGCGGCTGGCGGACGAAGAACAGGACGCCCTGCAGCGCTACCTCGATGCCATGGCCAGACCGCCGGCGGGTGGCGGGTGGCGGCGGGTGGCAGGGCTGGCGTTGGCAGCCTGCCTGGTGCTGGCCGTGGGCGTCGCCGGGGGCTGGCACCCGGGGTACTGGTTGCGGGACCTGCAGGCGGACTACAGCAGTGCCGGGCAGGTTCGCCAGGTGACCTTGGCCGACCAGTCACAGGTGACGCTTGATGCCGGTAGCGCCATTGCGGTCGACTTCGCCCAGGGTGAGCGCCGTGTGCGGTTGCTGCATGGCGCGGCGTTCTTCGAGGTTACCCATACCGGTGAGCCGTTCCTGGTGGAAGCTGCCGGCGGCGAAGTGCGGGTGCTTGGCACCCAGTTCGAGGTGCGTGAGCAAAGCGAGGGCGCCCAGGTGACGGTGCGCAGCGGGCGTGTGGGCGTCAGCCCCGCGCAGGGCACTGTGGCGCGAGAACTGACTGCCAACCAGCAGCTAACCTACCGCGCAGGCAGGGTAGGCGACACCCTGGCGGTGGACAGTGACAACCGCCTGGCCTGGCGCCAGGGGTGGCTGAACTATTACCAGGTGCCGCTGGCGCAGGTGATCGAAGACCTTGGGCGATATTACCCGGGGCGTATCCTGTTGCTCGATGGTGACCTGGGGCAGCGCAAGGTCAGCGGCAGCTTCCCGGTGGCCGAGCCGCTGCTGGCGCTGGATTCGCTGGGCAAGGTGATGGGTTTTTCACGGCAGACCGTGTTGGGGCGTTTGACCCTGATTCGGTAGTTGCCTGTGCCAGCCTCTTCACGGGTAACCCCCCCGTAGGAGCGGGTTTACCCGCGAAGAGGTCGCCACAACAAAAATATTTCCAGGCACAGGTGAGGTAACAGCACGTGGCATCCGTGTAATGAGTGAAAGTGCGATTGATTCGCAATAATCACCCCCTCACAGGTCAGCGTCCATGAAGTTCTCCCCGCGTTGCGTCCCTCTCTGGTTCGGCCTTGCTGCGCTCCCGGCCTTCGCTGTCGCCCCCCTGGCAACCGCGGCCGAGCAGCTGCAGGCCTATGCCTTCGCCCAGCCGGCCCAACCCTTGGCCCAGGCCCTGAACGCCTTCAGCCGCACCACTGGCCAGAGCGTGGTCTACACCCTCGAGCTGCCGGGCGTGCAAGCGCCAGCGCTGAAGGGTCGGTTCAGCGCCGAGCAGGCGCTGCAACAACTGCTGGGCAACGCTGGGCTGGCCTGGCGCCGCGTCGACGCACGTACCCTGACCCTCGAACCTGCAGACACCTCCGGTGCCCTCAGCCTGCAGGCCACCACCGTGACCTCGCAACTGGACGACTACAGCTACCAGCCCCCGGCCAGCGCTTCGATCATGCGCGGGCAGGGCCCAAACCAGGACATCCCCCAGGCAATCAACGTGGTACCGGCCCAGGTCATCCGCGACCAGGCCCCGCGCAACCTCGATGACGCCCTGGCCAACGTCAGCGGCATTACCCAGGGCAACAACTTCGGCGGCACATCCGACACGGTGATGAAACGTGGCTTTGGCGACAACCGCGACGGCTCGATCATGCGCGATGGCATGCCCGTGGTGCAGGGTCGCAACCTCAACGCCAGCACCGAGCGGGTCGAAGTGCTCAAGGGCCCTGCCTCGCTGCTGTACGGTATCCAGGACCCGGGTGGGGTCATCAACGTGGTCAGCAAGCGTCCGCAGTTGCAGCAGTACAACGCCCTGACCGTGCGCGGCTCGACCTATGGCGGCAAGAACGGCAGCGGTGGCGGGCTCGACAGCACGGGCGCACTGGGTGACAGCAACTTCGCCTACCGCCTGGTCGTCGACCACGAAGACGAGGACTACTGGCGCAACTACGGCGTGCACCGCGAATCGCTGGTGGCGCCGTCGCTGGCCTGGCTGGGCGAAGACACCCAGGTGGTGCTGGCCTACGAGCACCGTGAGTTTCTCTATCCCTTTGACCGTGGCACCGCGTTCGGCAACAACGGCCACCCGCTGAACATCCCTGCCACGCGCCGCCTGGACGAGCCGTTCAACGACATGGAAGGGCGCTCCGACCTGTATCGCCTGGAAGTCGACCATCAGCTGGCCGATGACTGGAAGCTGCACTTTGGCTACAGCTTCAATCGTGAGACCTACGATGCCAGCCAGGTTCGCGTGACCGGCGTCAACGAAACCCAAGGCACGCTGACACGCAGCATCGACGGCACCCACAACGCCATGAGCCGTGACCAGTTCGTGACCCTGAGCCTCAATGGCAATGTCGAGCTGGCGGGGATGCAGCATGACCTGCTGTTCGGCATCGACCATGAAGACCGCAAGATCTTTCGCGGTGACCTGATTCGCCAGACGCCACAGTCCACGTTCAGTTATCTGGACCCGGTCTACGGACAGGAAGTGGAGGGCACCAACGTGCGAGCCAGCGACAGCGACCAGACCGACAAGCTGCGCACCGATGCGCTGTTCGTGCAGGACGCGCTGCACCTCGATGAGCACTGGATCCTTGTAGCAGGTGCGCGTTTCCAGCAGTACGACCAGTACGCTGGCCGCGGTCGCCCGTTCAAGGCCAATACCGACATCAGTGGCCAGGCTTGGGTACCCCACGCCGGTATCGTTTACAAAGTCGACGACCAGCTCTCGTTCTATGGCAGCTACAGCGAGTCGTTCAAGCCCAACTCGACCATCGCGCCGCTGACCGGCAATGTCGTGCTCGATTCCTCGGTAGCACCTGAGGAGGGCAAGGCGTGGGAGCTGGGCGCCAAGCTCGACATGCCAGGCCGCATCACAGGCACCCTGGCATTGTTCGATATCACCAAGCGCAATGTACTGGTCTCGAACTTTGACGCCGTCACAAGCGAGACGGTCTACAGCAATGCGGGTGAGGTCAGTTCACGCGGTGTGGAACTCGACGTGACCGGCCAGCTCAGCGAGCGCTGGAGCCTGATCGGCAGCTATGCACTGACCGATGCCAAGGTCACCAAGGACCCTGATCTTGAGGGCAATCGCCTGCAGAACGTGGCCCGGCACAGCGGCTCGCTGTCGGCGGTGTATGACTTTGGCAGCCTGTTCGGGGGTGACCGGCTGCGCTTCGGTGCCGGCGCCCGTTATGTGGGCGAGCGTTCGGGTAACGCGACCAATACCTTCGACCTGCCGAGCTATACCGTTGCCGATGCGTTTGCCACTTATGAAACCAAACTCGACGAACACAACGTGCGCCTGCAACTGAACGTGAAGAACCTGTTCGACAAGGTGTATTACAGCTCGGCGGTGAACCAGTACTTTGTGGCGATTGGCGATGCGCGGCAGGTCAGTTTGTCGAGCACCTTCGAGTTCTAGGCAAATGGGGCCGCAGAGCGGCCCCGGTTTCAGATGAAAAAGGCCTTGCGGTATTCGCCAGGTGTGGCCCCCAGGGCTTGGCGAAACCGGTTGCTGAAATGGCTGGCACTGGCAAACCCGCACAACAAGGCAATCTCCCCCAGCGGCATTACTCCCAGCCGCAACAACTGGCACGCCCGGTGCAGCCGCCGGGCCAGCAGATATTGGTGCGGCGGGAGCCCGAAACTGGCGCGGAACATGCGCGCAAAGTGGTATTCGGACAAATTGCAGCGCAGCGCCAGCTCTTCCAGGGTGATGGGCTGGTCCAGGTGTGCCTCGAGGTAGTCGACCAGCTGCCGGCGCAGGTTTGGCGCCAGCCCGCCTTTCAGGCGCAGGCCTTGGCGCAACCCGACCTGGCTGAGCAGCGCATGGTCCACGATCTCGTGCGCCAGGCTGCTGGCCAGCAGGCGCTCGCCGGGCTCGTCCCAGTCCAGCTGGATCAATTGACGGAAGCGGGCAGACTGCTGCGGGTCGTCCAGAAAGGTCGCTTCCTGCAGTTGCAGCTCGCGCGGTTCCCGGTCGAGCAGGCGTACACAGCCCAGGGCGAACTGCGCCTCGCTGATATACAGGTGTGCCAGGCGGATCGCGCCATTGACGACCCAGTTCGATTCCTGCCCGGCCGGCATCACGCACAGCTTGTCGGGCGCACCTTTGTCGGCCGGGCGCTGGCGGCGGAAGGTGCCGGTGCCGTCGGCGATGTAGCACGACAGGGTGTGATGGCTAGGCGCCTGGTAGTCGCGCGCATCGTCACGGTTGCTCCACAACGCCGCCGCCAGTCCGTCGCCCAGGTGCGCGCTCAGCTCCAGCCTGGCGTTGGGCGAGGCATGCATGGCGTTGAACACTTGCAACTGGGTGAGTGGCGTCATTGGCGGTTCCTCTTGCCTGCCATCCTACTGCGCCCTGGATCGAGTGACAGCTACCGGCGCAAGAAAAGCGCAAGTTCGTGCAAGCAGACAGAGGCTGATCGAAAGAACACTGGTGATCCCTGTAGGAGCGGGTTTACCCGCGAAGCGCCGGGCACCGATTTCCAAAGGCCCAAGGAACCGCCACCATGAACCTGTCACTCTACCTGCTCACCGTCCTGATCTGGGGCACCACCTGGATCGCCCTGAAACTCCAGTTAGGCGTGGTCGCGATCCCGGTGTCGATCGTCTACCGCTTCGCCCTGGCCGGGCTGATCCTGTTTGCTTTCCTGTTGCTTACCCGCCGGCTGCAACCCATGAACCGCCGTGGCCACCAGATCTGCCTGGCCCAGGGCCTGTGCCTGTTCTGCGTCAACTTCATCTGCTTCCTCAGCGCCAGCCAGTGGATCGCCAGCGGCCTGATCGCGGTGGTGTTCTCCACCGCGACACTGTGGAACGCGCTTAACGCTCGTATTTTCTTCGGCCAGAAAATCGCCAGCAATGTGCTTGGCGGTGGTGCCTTGGGCTTGCTTGGCCTGGGCCTGCTGTTCTGGCCGGAGCTGTCGCATCACGCAGCCAGCCGCGAAACCCTGTACGGCCTTGGTTTAGCCCTGTTCGGCACGCTGTGCTTCTCGGCCGGCAACCTGCTGTCGAGCATGCAGCAGAAGGCCGGCCTCAAGCCGATGACCACCAATGCCTGGGGCATGGTCTATGGGGCGGTGATGCTGGCGGTGTTCTGTGTGGTCAGCGGCGTGCCGTTCAGCATGGAGTGGAATGCGCGCTATATCGGTTCGCTGCTGTACCTGGTGGTGCCGGGGTCGGTGATTGCCTTCACTGCCTACCTGACGTTGGTCGGGCGCCTGGGCCCGGAGCGGGCTGCTTACTGCACGGTGCTGTTCCCGTTGGTGGCGTTGAATGTGTCGGCGGTGGCTGAGGGTTACCAATGGACGGCGCCGGCCTTGCTCGGCTTGGTGGCGGTGATGGCGGGGAATGTGCTGGTGTTTCGCAAGCCCCGGCCCAGGGTGGCTGGGGGTGTTGTGGTAGCCAAATAGGTGATGGGTTGCCTGGGCCGGCCCTTTCGCGGGTAAACCCGCTCCTACAGGGCAGTGCACACCCTTTGTAGGCGCGGGTTTACCCGCGAAGAGGCCAGCACAGGCACTCCAAATCGTAGGAGCGGGTTTACCCGCGAAGAGGCCGGCCCAGGCATTCCAAATTGTAGGAGCGGGTTTACCCGCGAAGAGGCCAGCACAGGCATTCCAAATTGTAGGCGCGGGTTTACCCGCGAAGAGGCCAGCACAGGCATTCCAATTTGTAGGAGCGGGTTTACCCGCGAAGAGGCCAGCACAGGCACTCCAAATCGTAGGAGCGGGTTTACCCGCGAAGGGGCCAGCACAGGCACTCCAAAACGGTCAGCCCTTCCACACCTGCGGGTTCACCAGGTCCCGCGGCCGCTCGCCCAGCAGCGCCGCACGCAGGTTGTCGATCGCCCGGTTGGCCATGGCCTCACGGGTTTCGGCAGTAGCCGAACCAATGTGCGGCAGGGTCAGCGCATTGGGTAGCTTGAACAGCGGCGAGTCGCTCAGCGGCTCTTTCTCGTACACATCCAGGCCCGCGCCGCGAAGGGTGCCGTTCTGCAGCGCCTCGATCAGCGCCGCCTCATCCACCACCGGCCCACGGGCAATGTTGATCAGGAACGCACTCGGCTTCATCAGCTTCAGCTCGCGGCTGCTGATCAGTTTGCGGGTGGCATCAGACAGCGGCACCACGATCACCACGAAGTCGGCTTCGGCAAGCAACTGATCCAGGCTGCGGAACTGTGCGCCCAGCTCCTGCTCCAGCGCAGTCTTGCGGCTGTTGCCGCTGTACAGGATCGGCATGTTGAAGCCGAAGCGGCCACGGCGTGCCACTGCTGCACCAATGTTGCCCATGCCGACAATACCCAGGGTCTTGCCATGTACATCGCTGCCGAAGTGGGCCGGGCCCACGGTAGCCTGCCAGTTGCCGGCCTTGGTCCAGGCATCCAGCTCGGCGGTGCGCCGGGCGCAGCCCATGATCAGTGAAAAGCCCAGGTCGGCGGTGCTTTCGGTCAGCACGTCGGGGGTGTTGGTCAGGGCGATGCCGCGCTCGTTGAAGTAGTCGAGGTCGTAGTTGTCATAGCCGACCGACACGCTGGACACCACCTCCAGCCTGGCCGCGCCTTCAAGCTGCGCCCGGCCGAGCTTGCGGCCAACGCCGATCAGACCATGGGCTTCAGGCAGGGCTTCGTTGAACTGGGCGTTGATGTCGCCGAGCTTGGGGTTGGGCAGAATCACGTTGAAGTCTTGCTGCAGGCGCTCGGCCATGGCCGGGGTGATACGGCTGAAGGCCAGGACGGTCTTTTTCATCGGGCAACTTCTCTGCTAGGCGGGGTGGGGGCTGTGCTGGCTTTTTCGCGGGCAAGCCCGCTCCTACGGGGGGCGCGGTGCCTTGTAGGAGCGGGCTTGCCCGCGAAGGGGCCGGAACAGGCGAAATCAATGGTTAGCAACCTACCATTGTCCGCCCCCGCAATGCAGCAGCTTTTTAGTTGGCGATCAGCACCTGATGGGTTTTCAGGTCTGCCTCATGCGCGGCAAGAATCTCTGGCAGCGAGTTGCGCAGGTACTCGACCCAGGTCTTGATCTTGGCATCCAGATACTGCCGCGATGGATAGATGGCATACAGGTTCAGCTCCTGCAGGCGATACTCGGGCAGCACGCGAACCAGGCTACCGTCCCGCAGGCCCTCGATAGCCGAATAGATCGGCAGCACGCCTACGCCCATGCCACTGCGGATCGCAGTCTTCATGGCATCGGCGGTGTTCACCATGAACGGCGAACTGGTGATGTTGACCATCTCTTGGCCTTCCGGGCCATCGAACAGCCATTTCTCCAGCGGTATGACCGGGCTGACCATGCGCAGGCAGGCGTGCTTGAGCAGGTCGGCAGGCTTGTGCGCCACGCCATGCTGGGCGATGTAAGCGGGCGAGGCACAGACAATGCTGTAGGTGATGCCCAGGCGCTGCGAAACGAACCCCGAGTCGGGCAGTTCGGTGGCCAGCACGATGGAGACGTCATAACCCTCGTCGAGCAGGTCGGGCACGCGGTTGGCCATGGTCAAATCGAAGGTCACGTCCGGGTGCGTTTCGCGGTAGCGGGCGATGGCATCGACCACGAAGTGCTGGCCGACCCCAGTCATCGAATGCACCTTCAACTGCCCGGCCGGGCGCGCATGGGCGTCGCTGGCTTCGGCCTCGGCTTCTTCGACGTAGGTAAGAATCTGTTCGCAACGCATCAGGTAGCGCTTGCCGGCTTCGGTCAGCGCAATGCGGCGGGTGGTACGGTTGAGCAGCCTTGTTTGCAGATGGGCTTCCAGATTGGAGACCGCCCGCGACACGTTCGCGGTGGTCGTATCCAGTTGCGCCGCAGCGGCAGTGAAGCTGCCGAGTTGGGCTACGCAACTGAAAGCACGCATGTTTTGCAGGGTGTCCATGGGTCACTCTCGAGGTAGAGGACAAAATTGTGTCACGAAGTAACTTAGAAAAGAGAAAAAGTTGCCTTCGACCAAAGGCGGATTATCGCTGTTTTGGTAACAAAGATTCGCAGGAATCTGTGCTTATCGCCAGTGCTGCTGCCCCCTAGAATTGCCCGGCCCCTTCACCTCTTCCTCGGGAAATCGCAGCTGTGCCGCGTCGCATCATCAGAACGCTCAAGGCGTTCAGTGCCTGTGCCCTTGCCCTCACCTTGAGCGGCTGTATCGGAACCTGGGGCATTGCCCCGCAAAGCAAGACGCTGCAAGCCAATACCTTGACCACCGATGCGGCCATTCGCGAAGCCGCGACCGACGCTCACTGGCCCGACCAGCAGTGGTGGCACGCCTATGGCGACCCGCAGCTGGACCGCTGGATTGCCCTGGCCGTGGCCGGTAGCCCGAGCCTGGCCATGGCTGCGGCGCGGGTTCGCGAAGCCAAGGCCATGGCCGGTGTGGTCGAGTCGGCGGAAAAGCTCCAGGCCAACGGCCAGGCAACGCTCAAGCGCCACAACTGGCCTGAAGACCAGTTTTATGGCCCCGGCGCGTTGTCGGGTGCCAACACCTGGGACAACAACGCCGCCATCGGTTTCAGCTACGCCCTTGACCTCTGGGGGCGCGAGCGCAATGCCAGCGAGCAGGCCGTGGACCAGGCGCACATGAGCGTGGCCGAAGCCCGTCAGGCGCAGCTGGAACTGCAGAACAATGTGGTGCGTGCCTACATCCAGCTGAGCCTGCATTTTGCCCAGCGCGATATCGTCAAGGCCGAACTGGAACAGCAGGAGCAGATCCTGGCCCTGGCCAAGCGTCGCCTGGATGCCGGTATCGGCACCCATTTCGAAGTCAGCCAGGCCGAAGCGCCGCTGCCGGAAACCCACCGTCAGCTCGACAGCCTCGACGAAGAAATTGCCCTGACCCGCAACCAGCTGGCCGCACTGGCCGGCAAGGGCCCGGGGGAAGGCGCGCAGTTGCAGCGCCCGGCCCTGGCCTTGGCCGCGCCGCTGAAACTGCCTTCGAACCTGCCCGCCGAACTGGTTGGCCAGCGGCCTGATGTGGTTGCCAGCCGCTGGCAGGTGGCTGCCCAGGCGCGTGGCATCGACGTCGCTCACGCCGGCTTCTTCCCCAACGTCGACCTGGTCGGCAGCCTGGGCTTCATGGCCACCGGCGGTGGCCCGCTGGAATTCCTGACCGGGCGCAAGTTCAACTACAACGTCGGCCCGGCCATCAGCTTGCCGATCTTTGACGGTGGGCGCCTGCGCTCAGAACTGGGCGTGGCCTCGGCGGGGTATGACGTGGCGGTGGCCCGCTACAACCAGACCGTGGTTGGTGCACTGAAGAACATCTCCGACCAGTTGATCCGCCGCGAGTCGATGAAAGAACAGTCGCACTTCGCCGCCGAGTCGGTTGCTGCCGCGCAGAAAACATACGACATCGCCATGGTCGCGTTCCAGCGCGGCCTTACCGACTACCTGAACGTACTCAACGCGCAGACCTTGCTGTTCCGCCAGCAGCAGGTGCAGCAGCAGGTGCAGGCCGCCCGCCTGATTGCCCATGCCGAGCTGGTCACCGCCCTGGGTGGTGGCCTGCAGGCCGGTCAGGATGCGCCGAAAGAGGAACGCCAGGCAGCGCCGAAGACCCCGGCCACCCTGGCCATTTTCGACAAGAAGCCGGATAACGCCGAATGAGCACTTCCAGTTTGCCCGTGCGCTGGCTGCAAAGCCTGGAATGGCGCCGGGGCTTCTTTGCCTGGGCGCGCACCGACGGCGTGACCTGGGTGTACATCTTCAAGGTGCTGGCCGCCGCGTTCATTACCTTGTGGTTGGCCATGCGCCTGGAGCTGCCGCAACCGCGCACGGCCATGATCACCGTGTTCATCGTCATGCAGCCGCAAAGCGGGCATGTGTTCGCCAAGAGCTTCTACCGGGTGCTGGGCACCCTGGCCGGCTCGGCGATGATGGTGGCGCTGATCGCCATCTTCCCGCAGAACACCGAGCTGTTTCTGCCCAGCCTGGCCCTGTGGGTGGGCCTGTGCTCAGCCGGTGCCATGCGCTACCGCACCTTCCGCGCCTATGGTTTCGTGCTGGCCGGCTACACCGCAGCGATGATCGGCCTGCCGGTGCTGCAACACCCCGACCAGGCGTTCATGGCAGCGGTATGGCGGGCGCTGGAAATCGCCCTGGGTATTCTGGTGTCGACCTTCGTCAGTGCCGCGATCCTGCCGCAGTCGGCCAGTGCCGCAATGCGCAACGCCCTGTACCAGCGCTTTGGCGTGTTTGCCGGGGTGGTGGTCGAGGCCCTGCGTGGCGACAGTCAAAAGGACCGCTTCGAGAGCAGCAACGTGCGCTTCGTGGCAGAGGCCGTGGGCCTTGAGAGTCTGCGCAACGTCACCGCTTTCGAAGACCCGCACATGCGCCGTCGCAGTGGCCGGCTGGTGCGCATGAACAGCGAGTTCATGGCCATCACCACCCGCTTCAATGCCTTGCACCGCTTGCTGGAGCGCCTGCGTGCCCGTGGCCCGCTGCAGATCGTAAGTGCCATCGAACCGGGCCTGAACACCCTGGTGGCGTTGCTGCAGCCCTATGTGGGCCGGGCGTTGACTGACGCCGATGCGCTGCGCCTGACCCTGGAGCTGGCCGCCTACAAGGAAGGCCTGCAGGCCCAGGTGCGGGGGCTGCGGGCTGAGTACCTGGCAACGGACCCCAGCGAATCCGACCTGCTCGATTTCCACACCGCGTTCGAGCTGCTGTACCGCTTCGTCGACGAGATGTTGAGCTACGCCGAAACCCATGCCTCGCTGGCCGCGCACAAGCACGAGCGCGAGCAGTGGGACGAGCCCTACGTGGCGCAGACCAGCTGGTTGGTATCGCTGGCGGCCGGTGTGCGCGCCTCGGCAGTGCTGTTGCTGCTGGGCAGTTACTGGCTGCTCAGCGATTGGCCCAGTGGCGCCATGATGACCCTGATCGCCACGGTCACCGTATGCCTTTCGGCAGCGTCACCCAACCCCAAGCGCATGTCGTTCCAGATGGCTTGCGGCACGGCCATCGGCGCTTTTGTCGGCTTCTTCGAAACCTTCTTCGTGTTCCCCTGGATCGACGGTTTTCCGCTGCTGTGCATGGTGCTGGCGCCTGTGTTCGTGCTGGGCGCGTTTCTTTCGTCGCGCCCTGCCTACGCCGGTTATGGCATCGGCCTGCTGGTGTTCTTCGCGATTGGTTCGGTGCCGAACAACCTCACCGTTTATGACCCGTACACCTTCATCAACGACTACATCGGCATGGTGATCGGCATGTTCGTCTGTGCCGCCGCCGGGGCGATCATCCTGCCGCCCAACAGCCGCTGGTTGTGGAGCCGCCTGGAGCAGGCGTTGCGCGAGCAGGTGCTGTTCGCCATCAGCGGCCGCCTGCGCGGCCTGGGCTCGGCCTTCGAAAGCCGCACCCGCGACCTGCTGCACCAGGCCTATGGCCTGGCGGCCGGTAAGCCGCAGGTGCAAAGCCAGCTGATGGGCTGGATGTTCACCGTGCTGGAGATCGGCCACGCCGTCATCGAGCTGCGCAAGGAGCAAGCCCGCGCCCCGGTGCACCCGGCCTATGCCGAGTCGCAGCCCTGGCGCCAGGCAATCCGTGTCATGGGCCGTGCGCTGACCCGGCTGTTCCTGCAGCCCAGCGCCAGCAACCACGAGCGCGCACTGGTGGCAGTGGACCACGCCATCGCCCGCGTGCAGGCCACCGACGAGCCATTCGCCCGGCACTTCGACACCTCGGTGCTGCGCCGCGTGCAAAGCTACCTGCACTTCATCCGTACTTCCCTGCTGGACCCACAGTCGCCACTGGCACCGGCGAAAGGACTGCACCATGCCCCGTGAGATCGCCTTCCATGGCGTGTACATGCCCACCATGACCTTGATGTTCCTGTTTGCCCTGGGCCTGGCCTGGGGGCTGGACCGGTTCATTGCCAGCCATGATGGCTACCGCTTCTTCTGGCACCCGGCGCTGCTGCGCCTGAGCCTGTTCGTCTGCTTGTTCGGCGCCATGGCGCTGTCTGTCTACTGGTGAGAATCCTTCGATGAAAAAGTTCTTCAGCCTGATCGCCACCCTGCTGGTGCTGGTCGCTGCCGTGGCCATCGGTCGCCAGTTGTGGCTGCACTACATGACCACGCCATGGACCCGTGATGGCCGTGTGCGTGCCGACATCATCAACGTCGCTGCCGACGTACCCGGCTACGTGGTGGATGTACCGGTCAAGGACAACCAGCGGGTGAAGAAGGGCGACCTGCTGATCCAGATCGACCCTGAGCACTACCAGTTGGCCGTCGACCAGGCCAAGGCACTGGTCGCCTCGCGCAAGGCCACCTGGGAAATGCGCAAGGTCAATGCCAAGCGCCGTGCCGACATGGACAACCTGGTGATCTCCAAGGAAAACCGCGACGACGCCAGCAACATCGCCAATTCCGCCCAGGCTGACTACCAGCAGGCCCTGGCCGAACTGGCTGCTGCCGAACTGAACCTCAAGCGCACCCACATCGTGGCCACGGTGGACGGCTACGTGACCAACCTGAATATCCACAAGGGCGACTATGCGCGTACCGGCGAAGCAGTGATGGCGGTGGTCGACGAGAATTCGTTCTGGGTTTACGGATTCTTCGAGGAGACCAAGCTGCCGCATGTGAAGGTGGGTGACCAGGCCGAATTACAGATGATGAGCGGCGAGCGCCTCAAGGGGCATGTGGAGAGCATCGCCCGCGGCATCTACGACCGTGACAACCCACAGAGCCGCGAGCTGATCGCCGACGTGAATCCGACCTTCAACTGGGTGCGGCTGGCACAGCGGGTGCCGGTGCGCATTCACATCGATGAAGTGCCGGAAGGGTTTTTGCTGGCGGCGGGGACGACCTGTACGGTGGTGGTGAAGCCGAGTTCGCCTTGAGATATACGTTGCCAGGCCGATCGAGCGCACCCCGCGCGCTACCCGATCCGCTTGGCGACACCTCGCGCAACTCAGGCACTCGCCGCCCCCACCAACACTGGCACTTCGACCCGATCAATCACCTTCGCGCTGATCGACGGGTCGAGCAACCGCCCCAGCCGCGTCAGGTGACGGTGGCCCATGATGATCAGCTCGCAACGCAGCTCTTGCGCCTTGGCGACAATCGCTTCAACTGGCAGCCCGGCCACCATGCAGCCCTGGCTGGCGAAGCCGGCTTGCTGCAGTTCGCGCACGGCCTCGGCTACGGCGTGGTCGGCATGCTGCTGTTCCTCGCAGGCGGCGGGGTATTCTTCCCGTTCCTCGGCGGTGTAGGGCGCGGGTTGCTCGTGCACCGCGAAGGTCGAATCGATGGCCAGCAGCACGTGCAGTTCGTGCTCGCCCGGGCGGCAGTAGCGGCGGGCGAGGGCAAGCAGGGCGGCAGATGCGGGGGAGGCGTCGATGGCGATCAGGACGGGGCTGGGCATGCGGGATCCTTGATGTATTTGGGGGGCTGGGGCGGCCTCTTCGCGTAGACCAACGCAGGCGCGGGTTTACCCGCGAAAGGGCCGAACCTGCCATGCATCATTCTTGACCCAATCCTTTCCCTGAATAAATGGCCCACCACGCACAAGCGCATTGCGTCCGGTGCAATCCATCAACCTGATACCATCACATTTCCCACAGCTGTAACGGAAAACGGCCATGCAACTTCCGGACATGAACCTGCTTGTCGCCCTCGATGCCTTGCTCGACGAGGGCAGCGTGGTTGGCGCGGCGCAACGCATGAACCTGAGCCCGGCCGCCATGAGCCGGACCCTGGGGCGTATCCGCGAAGCGCTGGGTGACCCGATCCTGGTGCGGGCCGGCCGTGGCCTGGTGCCGACGCCGCGTGCGCTGGCCTTGCGCGAGCAGGTGCATGGCCTGGTGGAGCAGGCCGGGCAGGTATTTCGCAGTCGCGACGATGTCGACCTGGTGAACCTGGACCGTGCCTTCAACATCCGCACCAATGACCTGTTCATCGCCCTGTATGGCGCTCAGCTGTTGCGCATGATGCTGGCCCAGGCACCGCATACGGTGCTGCGTTTTGTGCCGGAGGGCAGCGGCGACGATGATGCGGTGTTGCGCAATGGGCAAATCGACTTGATCATCAGTTCAGCCATTGAACTGGGCCCCGAAATCAAGGTTCAGAGCCTGTTCAACACCTACTTCGTGGGCTTGGCGCGTGAAGGGCACCCGGTTTTCGATGACGAGATCACCCCTGAGCGCTTCGCCGCCTACCCGCACATCAGCGTGTCACGCCGTGGCCGTGCCAATGGGCCTATCGACGTGGCACTGGCCAATTACAAGGTGGAGCGCCGGGTAGCGCTGATCACGACGAGTTTTCACTCCGCGATGTTTTCGCTGCCGGACTCGGACCTGATCTTGCCGATACCCGCCAATATCCTGAACAGTGTGAACAGGCTGAAACTGCCATTGAGGTCCTTCGAGATCCCCGTGCCACTGGAAAAGGTCAATGTCATGCAGGCATGGCACCCTCGGTTCGATAACGACCCGGCCCATCGCTGGCTGCGGCAGACGTTGAAGGCGTGCGGCAGGATGGACCCTTGAGGCGGGCGGCACGTGCGCATCCGTTGCCCGATTGCGTTTGACGCAATATAAAACTGCCAACAAGTCAGTTTTCGTAAGCATTCGACCTTTTTAGACTTGCTCCAGTCGCAAATTTGTTGCCGGAGATGTCTGCCCATGAGTTCCCTGTCCGCCCCGTCTGCCGCCATGGCCGCCGCCCCCGCGCCGGCTGCGCCCGTGCAGGCGACGTTCGGCCTGCAGGTAGTGGTCGGGTTGTTCGGTGTATTGCTGGCTGTGTTGTGCGCCGGCCTCAACGAGTCGGTAACCAAGATTTCCCTGGCCGATATCCGCGGCGCCCTGGGCATCGGTGCCGACGAAGGTGCCTGGTTGCTGGCGGTGTACAGCGCCGCTTCGGTCTCGGCCATGGCCTTTGCGCCGTGGCTGGCGACGACCTTCTCGCTGCGCCGCTTCACCATGAGCGCTATTGGTCTGTTCGCCGTGCTTGGCCTGCTGCAACCGTTCGCCCCCAACCTGCACAGCCTGATGTTGCTGCGTGTACTGCAGGGCTTTGCCGCTGGCGCGTTGCCGCCGATGTTGATGAGCGTGGCCCTGCGCTTTTTGCCGCCAGGTATCAAGGTCTATGGCTTGGCCTGCTACGCCCTGACCGCCACCTTTGGCCCCAACCTCGGCACGCCACTGGCGGGGCTGTGGACCGAATACGTCGGTTGGCAATGGGCATTCTGGCAGATCATCCTGCCCTCGCTGCTGGCCATGGTCTGCGTAGGCTGGGGGCTGCCGCAGGACCCGCTGCGCCTGGAGCGTTTCAAACAGTTCGACTGGCGGGGCGTACTGCTGGGCCTGCCCGCCATCAGTTGCACTGTGCTGGGCCTGTCGCTGGGCGACCGCTGGGGTTGGTTCGACTCGCCGCTGATCTGCTGGCTGCTGGGCGGTGGCCTGCTGTTGCTGGTGTTGTTCATGTACAACGAGTGGTCCGAGCCGTTGCCGTTTTTCCAGTTGCGCTTGTTGCAGCGGCGCAACTTGAGTTTCGCCTTGGTGACCCTGGCCGGTGTGCTGGTCGTGCTTTCGGGTGTGGGCAGCATCCCGTCGGCCTACCTTGCGCAGATCCAGGGCTACCGCCCGGCGCAGACCAGCCCGTTGATGATGCTGGTGGCCATGCCGCAACTGATCGCCCTGCCGCTGACGGCGGCACTGTGCAACATCCGCGCAGTGGACTGCCGCTGGGTGCTGGGCATTGGCCTGGCGATGCTGGCGGTGTCCTGTGTTGGCAGCAGCCTGCTGACCAGCGAGTGGATCCGAGGCGACTTCTACCCGTTCTACCTGCTGCAGGTGTTCGGCCAGCCGATGGCAGTGCTGCCATTGCTGATGCTGTCCACCAATGGCATGACCCCGCAGGAGGGCCCGTTCGCCTCCAGCTGGTTCAACACCGTCAAGGGCCTGGCCGCCGTCATCGCCGGTGGCCTGCTGGATGTTCTTGGCACCCTGCGCCGGCATTTCCATTCCAATCACCTGGTGGACAGCCTGGGCAACGCCCCGCTGGTCGACGGCAACGCCGCTGGCCTGGCCAAGCGCATTCACGACCAGGCGCAGGTATTGACCTCGGCTGACCTCTATCTGGTGCTGGCCTGTATCGCCGTGGCCCTGATCTGCCTGATTCCTTTCGTGCCTACCCGGGTCTATCCACCGCGTGCGGTGGCTTGAGCCCTGGATGATTTCGAGAACCATTGAAATGACCAACAACCGCAAAACCCTTTTCATCGGCTCGGTGCTGGCCGTGGCCGTCCTGGCCGGCATCGTCGGCCCCTGGATGTTTGGCAGCGATCACCGCCAGAGCACCAATGACGCCTATGTGACCGCCGACTACACCGTGGTCGCGCCCAAAGTCGCCGGTTTCATCAAGCAAGTGCTGGTGGAAGACAATCAGCAGGTCACGGCTGGCCAGTTGCTGGCGACCATCGACGCGCGTGACTACCAGGCCGCGCTGGATGCTGCGCAGGCGCAGTTGCTGGTAGCCCAGGCACAAAGCGCCGATGCCCGCGCCACGCTTGAACGCCAGGACGCGCTGATTGCCCAGGCCGAAGCGGCAGTGAAGGCGGCCCAGGCTGAAGCGGCGTTCGCCGACCATGAAGTCAACCGCTACAGCCGCCTTGCCGAGCAGGGCGCGGGTACCGTGCAGAACGCCCAGCAGGCGCGCAGCGCTGTCGATCAAGCCCGTGCTCGCCTAGCCAACGCTCAAGCTGCGCGGGTGGCGGCGCGCAAGCAGGTGGACATCCTCACGGCTCAAGTGGCCAGCGCCGATGGCCAGCTCAAGCGTGCCGAAGCAGGCCTGGAAAAGGCCCAGCTCGATCTGTCCTACACCCGCATCACAGCGCCGGTGGACGGTATGGTCGGCGAACGCGCCCTGCGCGTGGGGGCCTACGTCAACCCGGGCGCTCGCCTGCTGTCGGTGGTGCCGTTGCAGCAGGCCTATGTGGTCGGCAACTTCCAGGAAACCCAGCTGACCCACGTGCAGCCGGGCCAGCCGGTGCGCATCAGCGTCGACACCTTCTCCGGCGAAACCCTGCAAGGCCATGTGCAAAGCATTGCCCCGGCTACCGGCGTAACCTTTGCCGCGGTCAAGCCAGACAACGCCACCGGCAACTTCACCAAGGTGGTGCAGCGCATTCCGGTCAAGATCGTTCTCGATGATGGCCAGCCACTGCTCACCCGCCTGCGTGTGGGCATGTCGGTCGAAGCCACCATCGACACGCGTGGCGACAAGCTGGACGGCAAAGAGGTAAGCGCGCGATGAAACCGGGATTACGCTTGAGCCCTTTGCTGCTGGCTGTGCTGCTGACCGGTTGCACCCTGGGCCCGGATTTCCTGCGCCCAGATAGCCAGGCCCCGCAGCAGTGGGCGTCGCTGCAAGGCGAGGCGGCGGCCAGCCAGCCGCAGGCCGAACCGCTTGAACTGCGCTGGTGGGAAACGTTCCACGATGCCCGCCTGAGCGCTTTGATCCAGCGCGTTGCCGAACGCAACCTCGACCTGCAGATGGCCAGCGCGCGGCTGCTGCAAAGCCGTGCCCTGCGCAGTACCTTGGCTGCCGACGAAGTACCGTCGGTGGACGTGAACGCCGGTTACAGCCGCGCTCGTAACAGCGCCGATGGCTTGAGCGATCCGTCCGGCAAAGCCGGGAAGGAAGCCTTCAACCTTTGGCAGGGCGACCTGGTGGCTGGTTGGGAACTGGACCTGTGGGGCCGTGTGCGGCGTCAGGTCGAGGCTGCCGATGCCACGGTCGAAGTGGCCGAGAATGACCGCCGCGGTGTGCTGTTGGCACTGCTTTCGGAAACCGCCGGCAATTACATCCAGCTGCGTGCCGTGCAGCACACCCTCGATGTGACGCAGGATAACCTCAGGGTCGCCCGGCACAGCCTGAAGCTGTCCCAGGACCGCCAGGCCGAAGGCGTTGCCACACGCCTGGATGTGGCCCAGGCCAGCGCCCAGGTCGCTTCTATCGAAGCGCGCCTGCCAAGCCTGGAAGCGCGGCGTGATGACCTGATCAATGCCCTCAGCCTGCTCGCTGCCGAGCCGCCGCGCAGCCTCCAGGCCGAATTGCTGCCAGGCGGCGAGCTGCCTGCGCCGCAGCAGAAGTTTGCCATCGGCTTGCCGTCCGAACTGGCCGAGCGCCGCCCGGACATCCGCCAGGCCGAGGCCCGCCTGCATGCCGCCACTGCCAGCATTGGCGTGGCCAAGGCGGATTTCTACCCGAGTATCCGCCTGTCGGGCAGTGTCGGCTTCCAGGCGATGCAGCTGTCGGATTTTGGTGGCTGGGATTCGCGCCGGTTCGCCTTCGGTCCACAGATGTCGCTGCCAATTTTCGAGGGCGGCCGGCTCAAGGGCACCTTGGAACTGCGCGAGGCGCAACAGCAGGAAGCCGCGCTGAACTATCGCAAGGTGGTGCTGGGGGCCTGGCATGAAATTGACGATGTGCTACGCCTGTACAACGCCAGTCAGTTGCGCCGTGATCACCTTGCCGAGGCCGTGCGGCAAAACCGTATCGCCCTGGAAACCGCCCAGCGCCAGTATGTGGAAGGGGCGGTGGACTTTCTCAATGTGCTGACGGTACAAGGCGCGCTGCTGGCCAGCGAGGAGCAATGGATCGACAGCTCGGCGGCGGTGTCGCAGGCGCTGGTGGGGCTTTACAAGGCACTGGGCGGTGGCTGGCAGGCGTTTGACGAGCAGCTGCCGAATGCTCACAGCTAGGGAGGAAGCACAGAGTTTGAAGGGGTGGATTGCGGTCCATGGCTTTATTCTTTGCAGGCTGCACCGGCCTCTTCGCGGGTGAACCCGCTCCTACACGGCGGTCTGTGTCCAACCACCGATGTGTGTCCACCACCGATCTGTGTAGGAGCGGGTTTACCCGCGAATACGGTGGCGGCAGCAACGGTGAACGGCGGGTGGAGATTGGCCAGCAGGGCCGGCCTCTTCGCGGGTGAACCCGCTCCTACACGGCGGTCTGTGTCCAACCCCCGATGTGTGTCCACCACCAATCTGTGTAGGAGCGGGTTTACCCGCGAATACGGTAGCAGCGTCAACGGTGAACGGCGGGTGAAAATTGGCCTGCAGGCCCGGCCCTTTCGCGGGTACAGGCAGGCGATCACTCAGAGCGGGCGCAGCAGGCCAAAGCGCTTGCGCAGCGCCCAGTCCAGCAACCGCCGCGGCAGCAACCGTGCCATCAGCGGCAAGGCTGTACTGCCATTCCCCAAACGTACCACTGCGGGCGCCGGCGACTTGCCGACTGCTGCCAGCACGCCTTGGGCAAATACCGCCGCCGACGTTGGCTTGTCCTGCGATGCCCGCGCCCGCGCCTGCACATGCTCACGCAAAGGCCACCACGCCGAGTCGACCGCCAGCACCTGCTCAGCCTGGCGCTGGGCATTGCTGGCGAACTGCGAGGCAATTGCACCCGGCTGTACTTCCATCACCTGCACACCGAACGGCGCCAACTCCAGGCGCAAGGCATCGCTCAGGGCATGCACAGCCGCCTTCGAGGCGCAGTACGCGCCGGCGAATGGCGTGACCAGCACGCCCGATACACTGCCGATATTCACCACCAGACCGCGTGAGCGGCGTAGCAGCGGGAACAGCGCCCGGGTAACGCCGACCACGGCGAAGACGTTGGTTTCGAACTGCTGGCGCAGGGCGTCGACGCCACCATCGAGCAGTGGGCCCATGGCACCGTAACCCGCGTTGTTGATCAGGATATCGAGGGTTTGCAGTTCCTCTGCCAGGCGGGCCAGTGCCTCGCCGTCGTTTACATCCAGCTGCCGGGCCGTGTAGCCGGCGGCACTCAGTTGCTCGACATCCTCAGGCTTGCGGGCGGTGGCCCAGACATGGTGGCCCGCATCGCGGAAGGCGTCGGCCAAGGCGCGGCCGATGCCGCTGGAACAACCGGTGATCAGGACGGTGGGCATGGTAGGGGCCTGTTGTCATGGAGGATTGGTTGTTGCCTGTGCCGGCCTCTTCGCGGGTCAACCTGCCCCTACACCCTGCAGGAGCGGGTTGACCCGCAAAGAGGCCGGCATAGGCAACACATCAATTGGCAAATGTACCTTGCAGGTGCTCTACCCGGAATTCCAGGGTCTGCGGCCGATAGCCGGAACGCAGCGGCGGCAATGGCAGGCAGTCTTGCCACTCGGCCCCCGGCTGCAATTCACCTGGCCCTCGGTATCGCGGTGCATTGTAGGTGTTCTCGGCCAGGTTCACGGTATCGCCCGGTGCGTACGCTGCCACGCGCCAGCGCAGTTCGGTCAGCGGCACGTCGTTACCGTTCTTCATGCGTACCTGCAGGGCACGGTCGGCGGGACAGTGTTCGGGGGCGTAGGTCAGGCGCAGGTCCAGGCGTGCCAGTCGACTGCTTTCGCGGCTGTCTTGCCAGACCACGAACAAGGCCACCAGACCCAGGCCAAACACGGCCGCCAGGGAGATGGGAAGAGCCTTGGCTGGGTAACGCAACAACAACACCAGCCAGGTGAGGATCAGCAGGGCACCGATCAGCATCGCGTAATCGCCTCATTCGCGCGCAGGGATGGCTACAGCCTATCTAAAACCCAGCGGTCAGGTAACCGGTGAGCAACTATGCCAGAAGCCAGACCTGGCAATACTGCGAGTAGTGGAAAGGGTACATCCATTCTAGATTCCGCCATGCCTAATCAAAAGGAGCATGGCCATGAGTGACACATCGGTTGAGCAAAAACCTGTGCAAGAAATGAAAAAAGCGCCTGCCAAGGGCACTGTTACGGCTGTCTTCAGCCTTGCGGGTCAAAGAGAGGATTTCGTTTCGCAGGGCGTGGATTTCGGGACCACTGAACAAAACGCGTGGTTGTATGCGTACAAGGGGCAGGCCGATGATGCGGACGTCTACATTGACTTCGACCTGCAGTTACAGGCGGGCGTGCGGGATGTCGTTATCGGGGGTGAGGCGAACCGGGCGCTTTTTCACAAGCGCGGCACAACCTATGGCGGCTATGCGAAATCCGGACGTATCCGGAAACTCGAGATGACCGCCACAAGCATCAGGGCTGAATCCTTCGAATTTGAAGGGGAGGATGATTTGCAGCGACCTTTCAGGGTGGTGGGTGGCCCATTCGACATCTCCGTCATAGCCCCGACCCTTGAATGAGCAGCTCGCCCCTGGTCAGCCCAGGGACGAGCCAGCATTTACTGCGCGATGGTCTTCACCGAAACGCCGCGCTCGATGGGTGTGGACGTGCGCCCATACACATCCTCGAAGCGCTCGATGTCATCCTCGCCCAGGTAGCTGCCGGACTGCACTTCGATGATCTCCAGCGGGATCTTGCCCGGGTTGCGCAAACGGTGCACCGAAGCGATGGGGATATAGGTCGACTGGTTTTCGGTCAGCAAGAACACGTTCTCGTCGCAGGTCACCTCGGCGGTACCGGATACCACGATCCAGTGCTCGGCGCGGTGATGGTGCATCTGCAGCGAGAGGCTGGCGCCCGGCTTGACGGTGATGTGCTTGACCTGGAAGCGGCCGCCCATGTCCACCGAGTCGTACGAGCCCCACGGGCGATACACTTCCAGGTGGTTCTGGGTTTCCGTGCGGCCCTGTTCGTCGAGGGTCTTGACCATCTGCTTGACGCCCTGGACCTTGTCCTTGTGGGCAATCATCATGGCATCCTTGGTCTCGACCACCACGATGTTCTCCAGGCCGATCACCGACACCAGTTTGCCGTTGCCGTGGATCATGCAGTTGCGGCTGTCTTGAACCACCACGTCGCCCTTGGTGACGTTGCCGTTGTCGTCTTTCTCGTGCACTTCCCACAGCGACGACCAGCAGCCTACATCGCTCCAGCCCGCCGACATCGGCACCACGCAGGCACGCTGGGTTTTCTCCATCACCGCATAGTCAATGGAGTTGTCCGGGCAGCAGGCGAAGGTGGCTTCGTCGATGCTCAGCACATCGCCGTCTTCCTGGCTGCGCTCCAGCGCCAGTACGCAGGTATCGTAGATGTCGCCGTCGTGCTTTTTCAGCTCTTCGAGGAAGCGGCTGGCGCGGAACAGGAACATACCGCTGTTCCAGAAGTAACCACCGGCCTGGACGAACTCGGCCGCGCGTTTTTCGTCGGGCTTCTCGACGAACTGCGCAACCCGCGCCACGCCTTCGGGCAGCAGCGCATCCTGGCTGGAACGGATGTAGCCGTAGCCGGTTTCCGGCTTGGTCGCCGGCACGCCGAACAGCACCATCTCGCCACGCTCGGCGGCCACGGTGGCCAAGGCCAAGGCACGTTGCAGGGCTTTCTGGTCATCGATCACATGATCGGCAGGCAGCACCAGCATCAGCTCGTCGCGGCCTTCGTTGACCAGCTTCATGGCAGCCATGGCCACGGCCGGCGCGGTGTTGCGGCCGAACGGTTCCATGAGGATGCCTTGGGTTTCCAGCTTCAGTGCGGCCAGTTGCTCCTGGACGATGAACTTGTGGTCCTTGTTACAGACCACGATCGGGGTGTCCATGCCCTCGAATACAAGGCGCTCGATGGTTTGCTGGAACAGCGTGTGCTCACCGGTCAGGGCCAGGAACTGTTTGGGGAACTGCTTGCGCGACAGAGGCCACAGACGGGAACCGCTACCACCAGAAAGAATTACCGGGATCATCATGTTTCTCCAATAGTCGTTGAGAGGCAGGGGAATCAGTTGCTAGCCACGGGGCGAGTTACCCACACCGGCGACAAGGCGTTGCCGGAACCCGTTACGTACAGCACTGCGGCTTCGCCGCGCTCCAGGGCGACGGGTTTCACGTCACCCACTTTCTTGTCTCCTTGGTACAGCGCCAGGTTGACCTTGACCGGGTTGATTTCGCGTTCGCCACGGCCGTTGGCGGCCACCGGCTTGACCACTTCGGTCTTGCCGTCGGCGGTTTTCAGGGTCAGTTGCTGGTCGCTCAGGTTCTGCACGCGCACCAGGGCTTTCTGCTTGTTCTTGAACGGTGGTTCTTCGATCAGCTTCGGGCTGCCGCTGTTGCTGTTGACCAGGGTGTAGTACTTGTCCGAGGCCAGCTTGACCGGCACGCTCTTGCCGCCGACCTGGGCGGTGTAGTCGCCGCCTGGCAGGAAGCTGAAATCGCTGCTGGCCTGTGCGCCAACCTGTTTGATCTGGGTGTTGCCGACCGACGCGGCGGCGGGTGCGCTGGTCGCGTTGTACAGGCGTACGAAGGTCGAGCCTTTCGGCGCACTTGGGCCATACAGTGCGGCGTCGGCACCGGCGAAGGCCTGCATCGAAGCAAGGGAAAGGCCGGCCGCGAGGGTGAGGGCTTTGGCAATGGAAGTCTTGGTAGTCATGTGCGTTTCCTCTCTATCAGTCAGTGGTCTGTCCGGGTGGACGACAAGGCCAGGTTTTCTTCGGATTTACGGGAGTTTTTCAGCTGCGCGATCCACTGCGGATCGAAGCTGCTGAGGTCGTTTTTCATTGGCAGATAACGTTCGGGGAATTCCCACACCACCACTTGTGGTGCGGCGTTTTTAAAGGCATCGCTTTGCAGGTACTTGAGCATCGGCAGCAGCGGGCCATGGCCGTCTTCGGCGTAGTTGGCGACGTCACTGCGCAGGGCCTGCTGCAGCGCGCCGAGGAAGTTCCAGTGCGGGTTGGCGCTGTAGCTGGTGCCTACCAGTGCAACCGGGATCTGCTTGTCGGCGAACAACGCGTCACCGGCGTCACCCTCGGCATCGACCGGCCGGGTGGTGCGTTTCTGCAGGTTGTCCGGGGCCGGCAGCAGGTTGCTGAACAAGGGGTCCAGTGGCAGGAAGTTGGTCAGGTCGCCCTTGTAGGGGGCGGTGTTGCCCGCTTCGGTGATGAAGGCTTGTGGGTCGCCATTGAGCAGGCTCTGGCGGCTGACCGCTTCGGCCAGCGCCTGCGCCGCCACTTCGGCACCCATAGGCGTCCAGTGGGTGTCAGTACGCAGAAACACCTGGCCGCGGGCCTTGGCCTGCTCCATCGGTGCCATCAGGTCCGGTGCGAACACGTTGGCCTGGCGTGCCTGGGCATGGAACTGGTTGTACAGGTCGTCATGCAGGCTGGCAGGCCGCTCTTTGCCCAGGTACTCGGCGTAGACCCGTGCCTTGGCCGGCACGATCGCCAGCACCAGCTGGCTACCGTGTTGCTGCAGGGTGTCGCGTACGCCACGGATCAGTGCCAGGTTTTCCTGCATCAATTGCTCGGCACCGGCGGTGGGCTTGAACTCTTCGTCGCTGAACAACCACTGGTCGCGGCCCAGTACCACACCCGGGCGGCCTTCGTTGAACAGCTTGAAGTCCATGGCCGCCCACAAGTTGGTGCCCAGGCGCTTGATCGGGAACTCGGCGTCGTAGTGGGTCTCGGCGGCCTTGGCCAGCTTGCCGTTGAGCAGGGTCATCTGCTCGGTGCGCTGGAAACTCTGCAGGCCACCGGTGGACCAGGCGCCCATGCCGACCAGCAGGCCGAGGAACGACAGGGAATAGGTGATGCGTAATGTCCGGGTCATGGTCATCAACCTCAGAACTGGAAGTAAAGGAACGGCGAGTAGCTTTGCGCCGAAAGCTTGAGGATCGAGGCGACGAACAGCAGCAGGATCAGTGCGCGGGTCATCACCCGGGTCCAGTCCAGGCCGATCGAGCCGTCAGCGTTGACCTGCACCGGGGTCGCCTTGGGCGTCGGCCTGGCATTGCGGTAGAAGTCGCGCAAGCCGAAGAACGCCAGGGTGAGGTAGGCGATGACCAGGGTGGCCACCTGCAGACCGGTGAGCTGGGCGCGGTTGAGCTCCGACAACTGCCAGTCGCCGAAGCTGAACATGGCGCCGTACATACGGGCGGCCACCTGCAGGTTTTCGGCGCGGAAGATCACCCAGCCGACCACCACCAGCAGGAAGGTGAAGGCCCACTTCACCGGGTTGAAGCGCTGCGGGTTGGTGTCGAGGCCCAGCGCGCGCTCGATGGCCAGCCACATGCCGTGCCAGGCGCCCCAGATGATGTAGGTGAAGTTTGCACCGTGCCACAGGCCGCCCAGCAGCATGGTCAGGAACAGGTTGCGGTAGGTATTGAAGGTGCCTTTGCGGTTACCGCCCAAGGTGATGTACAGATAGTCGCGCAGCCAGGTCGACAGGCTGATATGCCAGCGCCGCCAGAACTCGGTGATCGATTGGCTGATATAGGGCTGCTTGAAGTTTTCCATGAAGCGGAAGCCCATCATCAGGCCCAGGCCGATAGCCATGTCGCTGTAGCCGCTGAAGTCGAAGTACAGCTGTGCGGTGTAGGCCAGGGCGCCGAGCCAGGCATCGCCCGTGGTGGGGTTTTGCAGGGCGAAGCAGTGGTCGGCGACCACGGCCAGGGTGTCGGCGATGAACACTTTCTTGATGAAGCCCTGCATGAAGCGGGTGCAGCCTTCGGAGAACTTGTCCAGGGTGTGGGTGCGGTTGTTGAACTGGTCGACCAGGTCCTTGAAGCGCAGCACGGGGCCTGCGATCAGGTGCGGGAAAATCGCCACGAACGCTGCGAAGTCGATCAGGTTGCGGGTAGCCGGGGTGTCACCGCGGTACACGTCAATGATGTAGCTGATCGACTCGAAGATGTAGAACGAGATACCGATCGGCAGCAGCACGTGGGTCAGAATGAATGGCTCCAGGCCAAACGACGTCATGATCGCGTTCAGGCTGTCGACGCCGAAGTTGGCGTACTTGAAGTAGCCGAGGATCGCCAGGTCGACACCCACGCCGAGCAGCAGCCAGCGCTGCGCCGGCTTGGTGCGCACACCGGCGGCACCGACTTTCAGGCCGATCCAGTAGTTCCAAAGGGTGACGCCGGCGAACAGTGCCAGGAAGTCCACCCGCCACCAGGCGTAGAAGATGTAGCTGGCGACCAGCAGCAGCAGGTTGCGATAACGTTGCCCGCTCAAGTAGTACAGGCCGAGGAAGATCGGCAAGAACAGGAACAGGAACACGTTGGACGAGAAGACCATCCCGGTTCTCCTAATTTGTTCACAGCATCCAGGGCAAAGCGCCCCCCAAACCCCCCACGAAATGGTGGGAGATACCTAGTCCCCCGTAGGAGCGGGTTTACCCGCGAATGAGGCCGGCACAAGGCACCGCAGATGGCAGGCCCGGCCTCTTCGCGGGTAAACCCGCGCCTACAGGGATGGTGTTACTTTTTACGCTCTGCACTCGGGTCATAGACCCGGGTCACATCGCCCCCCAGCCGGAAGCTGTTGAACGGCTGCATGTCGTGCATGCGCTCAAGCGTGTCGCCGACGCAGTGGTACAGCGCACACCAGGGCTCGAGCCAGGAGTACTTGCTGTCGACCTTGAGGTCGGTCATGTCCTGTTTCTTGCCCGCGCGCGCCTTGAAGTGGCTGGGATCGCGGGCGCCGGCCAGCACGCCTTCACCCAGGCGCTGCAAGGCGAAGTTGTTCTCGGCGCGCAGGTCGACGCCATTGGCCTGGGCGAAGCTGGCAATCATCGCCAGCGGCGGCAAGGCGTAGTTGTGATAGGCCAGCGCGCGCTGCTTGCGCTTGATTTCGTTGGGCAGGAAGCCTTGGTCATCCACCTGGTTGGCGCCCACCTTGTATTCCTTCACGGCCCAGTCGAACAGGTCGCGACGGTCGGTGGCGACGGCGGTAGCCATGACCGACCAGGCCGCCCAGTAGCTGTGGTTGTTGATCTTTTCCAGCGGCAGGTCGCTCCAGTCACGCACAGTCTGCTCGGCCAGGCGGTTGAGCCATTTTTCGATCAGGTCGGCCTCGGCCTGGTGTGCGGCCAGCGGCTGCGAGTTGGAGAATTTCAGCCGCAACCATGAACCGCTCATGCTGCCCAGCGCCCATTTGCGCATCGACTTGCCGGTATGGTTGTAGTCGGTGGACAGTAATGCACCGGCGCGTGCCCAGGTGCCCAGCCACGTCAGGGTGCAGTCGAGTTGCGCCGGGCGGCCGTCGCGCATGTACTGGCCGACCATCTTGCTCACGCCTTTTTCAAGCGTGGTGATGTCTTCGGTCGACTTACGGAAGGCCTTTTCCGAGGCAGCGTTGAGCGTTGCCCGTGCCTTGTCCGAGCCTTCGTACTTGCTGCGAAACTGCAGCGGGCCGGTGTATGGCTTGGGCGCCGCTTCGCAGCGGAAGTTACCCTCACCGGTCTTGAGCTTTTCGATCCCCTGGTAGTAACCCTGCGGCGGTACCAGCGCGGCGTGCGCGGCACCGCCAAACAAGGCCAACGCGAGCAGGGCGGGGCTGGAAATTCGCTTGAAAATGGTCATGGGTCGCCTCACTGGCCAGCCTGCGCGGTCTGCGCAGGCACGGCGAAGTTGTTGCGTTTGCAGAGCTTGGCTTCGACCTTCTGGGTGCCGCTTTCCGGCCCTTGTACCTCGAACGCCAGCAGGCTCTGGCTGGCCCAGTCCTCGTCTTCGCGCATCTGGAAGACGAAGCGGCCGTCGGTGTCGGAGGTTTCCGGTTTTTCCAGCTTGATGTCCTCATGGCGGCCGTTGAGGTACCAGAGGGTGGCCTGCAACACCTTCACCGAGGGGTCTTCGAACTTGACGTCCATCTGCAGGTTGCGGTTGATCAGGTCTTTGATCACGCCGCCCTTGCCGTTGACCATCAGCTCGTTCTTGCCAGGCTTGAGGGTGGTGCTGGCGCTCATCAGGGCCGGGCGGTCGTCGCAGCCGTCGTCGAGCAGGCCAAGGATTTGCCGCCAGATGGTTTCCTGGTCCAGGCGGTACAGCGGGGAGAATTCCCAGATCAGGATCTTCGGCGGGTTCTTCTGGAATTCCTCGCTGCCCAGGTACTGGATCATCGACCCTTCCAGGCCGCCGCCTGGGAAGGCGACGTTGAGCACGTCGGCGCCGATGTATTGCTCGAGGAAGCCCGAGAAGTTGTAGTTTTTGCCGCTGTGGCTGGTACCGACCAGGGTGATCTGCGCATTGCCGCTGTCACCGAACAGGTCGTCGCCACCGCTCGAGCCTTTCGGCTCGGTGGCGAACTGGTCCATGTACTGGACGGCGTAGCTGGTGCCGCACAGTTGGCCGGCAACGTTGTGCAGGGTGCCGGTCTTGCCCATGCGCCCGGATTTCTTCGTCTCGAATGCCTTGCGCGGGATGCCTTCGAAGGCCGGCATCTTGTGCACGGTGTCGGCCACGATCTTCGCCGCGCGCTCGGCACCGTACGGCGTCCAGTGCTGGTCGCCACGGAAGTAGAAGTCCTTGCCCTGGTCAGCGGCGGCCAGTTGCTCGTTGGTCAGCGGTGACAGGTCGGGCACGTTGTAACCCATGCTGGCGAAGCGCTTGAGCATGGCCTGGTAGTTGCCCAGGGCCTTCTGGTAGTCGAACGCGGCTTTTTCGGCCGGGTTGAGCATGTTGCGGTTCACCAGGCCGCGGGTCGGCTGGTACACCACCACCAGTTCCACGCCACGTTTCTTGAACGCGTCGTGCACTTGCTGCAGGCGTTTGTAGCCGGCTGGGGTGGTGTTGAACTCGGTGCGCAGGTCTTCGCGGGTGCGGAACAGCCAGTCGCCCTGGGCCTGCACCAGCGTGGTGAAGTTTTGCTGATAGCGGGTGGTGTAGCGGCTGGCATCGTGCGCTTCAGGGCACAACTGGCAGCAGGGCTCGGCGTTGAAGGTCGGGGCCTTGACGTCTTCGGCGCGCACGCCCTGGCTGATTGCCAGAAGGGCGGCGGACAGGCCCAGCAGTTTCATCAGGTGTGGAGTCATGGTCTGGGCTTCCTTAATCGATCATTTCGGTCTGGCGTTCGACCGGGTCGATTAGCACAGCCTTCTGCTGGCGTACCAGCAGGTCGAGGATTTCGTCCTGGCGCTCACCCAGCACACCATTGAGGCTGATGCCGCTGGCCTTGCGCGGGGCGAGCATGGACACCTTGTACAGCTCGACCGACAGCGGCGAGTCGATCGACAGCGGGCCGGAGCCGTTGGCCGACAGCTCGCCACCCACCACGATCAGCGACACCTTGGTGTCGAACGGGTCGAGGGCGATGTCGCGGTCGGTGTCGGACAGGTCCTTGATGTGGCCGTATACGCCGACCAGGCCGTTGGCCATGGCGACGTTTTCGTACAGGCGGATGTTCACGCTGTTACGCACGCGGATGCCGTGGCGGCGGTTGTTGACCAGCTTGTTGCCCCAGATCAGGTTGTCGCCGCTTTCGTACAGGGTGATGCCGTCGGTGTGGTTGCGGTAGATCTCGTTGTAGGCCACCAGGTTGTTGACGCTGTTACGGTCGATCACCACCCCCGAGAGCTTGTTGTCGTAGCTCTTGTTGTTGATGATCCAGCTGTCGTTGACCTCACGCGAAACGATGATGCCGTGCTTCTTCTTGGTGCCGTACACCGTGTTGCCGGCGATGATCAGGCGATGCGAACGGTCGTGCGGGTCGATGCCGTAGACGATGTTGTCGCGGTAGGTGCTGTCCTTGATCACGAAGTCCTGGGTTTCGTAGCAGTAGAAGCCGTACCACATGTCGCTGAACTCCGAACCGATGATCCAGCCGGTGGGCTCCGGGCGGCCCATGCGCTTGGCCATGTTCGGCGTGTACTGCGAGATGCTCACGCCATACGACTTGGACTTGGCGTAGCCGAAGCTGGCCATCTTCGTATTGACGATATAGGTCTCGGTACCGCCCCAAGACAGCAGAAACGGGCGGAATTCCTTGGGCGAGCGGAAGGTCGCCGGGCCGTTGTCCTTTTCCCGCCAGCCGGTCACCTGGGTGTCGGTTACGAACAGCTTGCCGTCATTGACCAGAAAAGCGCCGCCCTCCTGGGACAGGCGCAGCTGTTTGACCTTGCCGTCGATCTCGAGGATGCCCTTTTGCCCGACCACGATCGGCAGGCGTGCCAGGTAAACCCCAGGCTCGACTTCGCTGAAGTACTGTTTGGGTACCTTCTTGCTCAACTCGGTCAGGTCGACATGGCCGTCATCGACGAAAATCGCCTGCGGGATGCCGTGCTGGCGCTGCACCCACTCGGCGGCCTTGTTGTCGCCGCCGACGAACTCCTTGAGGGTGTCCTCCTGGAACATACGGCGCAGGCTGACCTTGCCCTTGTGGCGGCGGTCGATTTTCTTCTGCACCGCCTCGGCCGTGAAACCGGTGAGGTCGGGCAGCTTTGGCGGGTCCATCTGCAGCGGCTCGATCGGTGCGCTGGCCACCGTATAGGTCTTGGCCTGCTGCAGCTCCTTGGCGATCACCTGGGGCTCTGCGGCAGTGGCCAGGCCGCTTGCCAGCAGCAAGGCACTGGCCAACAGGCTGTGACGTAAGTGCGGGTGAAGGTTCATCACGGTCAGTCCCCTACCGGCCTCAGAAGCGCCAGATGACGTCGACGAAGGCGCGGTGCATGTACGAGTCCGCTTCCTTGCCGTAGGCGTCGCCCGGCTTGAATACACCGGCACGCAGGCGCACCAGG
Organism: Pseudomonas sp. JY-Q; assembly: GCF_001655295.1. NCBI lineage: Bacteria > Pseudomonadati > Pseudomonadota > Gammaproteobacteria > Pseudomonadales > Pseudomonadaceae > Pseudomonas > Pseudomonas sp. JY-Q. The sequence goes on from NZ_CP011525.1 coordinate 1,130,552, forward strand.
GCTGACGGCTCGTCGATGGCTTGGCTCATCGAAGCCGGCAGCAGGCCTTGCTTGAAGTACTTGGTCACGACCACGTCCATTTCCTGGCCTAGGTCTTTTTCGCCATCGACCAGCGGGCGATTCACGCCGTTGTCGTTGACCACCGCGTTGATGCCACTGGAACCGATGTTCTGGTTGCCATCGACCCGCCAGAATTTGTGGTAGATCAGGCTCGCGTCATAGTCGTCACGCAGCTGCCACGAAGCGAACAGGGTGGCGGCCTGCAGGTTGCCCAGTTCGCCGCGGAACGCTTCGCCGAAGCGGTGCACACGCGAGCGGGTGCCGGTGAAGTTGGAGCGGTTGCTCTCCAGGCCGGTCTGCTCGAAGTTGTTCGAACCGTCATCGCCGCCGCCGCCGCTACCGCGGGCGTACGCAGCGCCGACCTGCCATTGCGGGTCCAGACGCAGGCGGATACCGAGGTCGGTTGCCCAGGCGTTGACGTCACCGCTCTGCTTGCCGGTGGCGACCTGGTCGTCACCCACCTGCTGGGTGCTCAGCTTGTCGCGGTCACCGGTCAGCCAGGTGACGCTGCCCCAGTAATTCACGGTGTGGTCGTTGCGCCAGTTGTAGGCGTCGCTGTTGGCCTCCAGGCCCAGCCAGGTAAGGTCGCCAGTGCGGGTCTTGTCCAGCGCGTCGACCGTTTCGCCGGGGTTCTTCAGGCTGCCGCTGTCATGTGTGTGGTGAGCGCGCAGGCCAACCCAGTGGCCAGGGGTCCACTGCGTGGCGACGTTGCCGTAGATGTGGGTGCGGTCCTTGTCTTCCGGCGCCAGTTCGGTGAGGTCGGTGCGGTATTCGCTGAAGCGCTGGGCGACGCCCAGGTCGGCCTTGAGCAAGGTGGTATCGAAGGTCCAGTTCAGCGCTTCGATGTTGGTATCGCGCCACATGCCATCGTCGCTGCGCAGGCGCTGGCGACCGAAGCGCAGTTGCTCGCCTGGGTAGGCGGTAAGGCCGCTGTAGCCGACCCAGAACTCGCGCATGGCCAGGTAGCTTTTGTCTGGTTGACGGCTGTCGTCGCCGGTGTCGGTGCTGGTGCCGTCGTCGTTCTGGCGCAAGGTGTCGGTTTCGATGGTGTCGGTCGCAGCGACCGCCTGGCCCATGGCGTAGGCACTCCAGTTGCCGCGCTCGCCGTACACCCACGGGCGCAGATCCAGGCCCAGGCCGTTGACATCGCCGCCAGAGCGGGTGCCCAGGTCACGGTCGTCTTCCGACTGGCCGGTGATTTTCACGTCCAGGCCGAAGTTTTTTTCAGCGGTCATTTCCGCCAGGGTCGGGCAGGACCACAGCAGGGCGAAGCTCAGGCCGATGCCGGCTTTCACGAAGGGATTGAGCGTCATAGCGAGTCCTCACCGTCTACTTCTTTTTCGTCGTCTTGCAGGGCTTCGAGGGCCAGGGTGCTATTCGCGCCCTGCGCCAGGCTGCCGCGTGCACGCTTTTCCTGGTCCAGCAGTTGCTGGGCCTGGTTGCGCTGGTCAGGTGTCAGTTGCTGGTCGAGCTGCTGCAGCAGTTCGGCTGATTGCGGCGTCGGGTTGGCCTGCGACAGCTGGGCGAACACCCAGGCGTTGCCCGGTTGCGGGCGGATGCCGTGGCCCTCGCTGAACAGCTGGGCCAAGGCATAGTCGGCGCTGTTCTGCCCGCCACGGGCGGCGGCCAGCAGGTGGTCGACGGCCTTCTGCGGCTCGACATTGCCCAGGTAGCCGCGGCGGTAAAGCTGGCCCAGGTAGTAATGGGCGCTGATCTCACCGGCTTCGGCAGCGGCTTGCAGGTGCTGCTCGGCTTTTTGAGCGTCGGCTGGCAGGGTTTTGCCTTCGTAGTACAGGCGGCCCAGCAGCAGTTCGGCGCGTGGCTGTTCAGCTTCGCGGCCTTTGTCGATGTAGGCCATCAACTGGTCGGTGTCGCCCAGTTCGGGGAAGTCGTATACCAGCTGTGCCAGGCTGACCCAGGACGCCGGGTTGGCCGGGGCTACTTGCTCGAGCAGGTCCTTGGCGGTTTTTTCGTCGGTCTGGCCAAGGCTACGGTCGGCCAGCACGCGGGCCACGCTGTCAACACGGGTGGCCGGCACTGCGCCACGGGCGTAGGCGGCCTTCAGCTGGCCGAGCAGGGCGGCTTGCTGGTCGGCCTGGCCGCGTTTCTGATACACGGTGGCCAGTTCGACGTAGCAGATGTCGGTGCTGTTGAGCGCCGCCTTGCAGATCTTTTCCACTTCGCCCAGGTGCTGGTCATAGGTGCCCTGGGTGCGGTACAGCAGCACCTGGGCCAGGCCCGCTTCCGGGTTGCCGGCGGCGCGCCACTGGTCGATCTGCTGCTGCGCGTTGACCTTGGGGAAGCTCTGCGGGTAGCTGAGGTAGAGCATCGCCAGTGGGATCAGGGTGTTGCTTTCGCCTTGACTGGCCGCTTGCTTGAGCAGGGTCTCTGCTTCTTCGCGCTCGGCCTGGGTGCTGTCCGGCTTGGCCACCAGCAGGCGGCCAAGGCGCGCCTGGGCGCGTGGCGACGTGGCGGCTGCAGCGCGATAGGTGGCTTCGGCTTCCTTGATTTGCGAGGGGTCGCGGGTGGCCACCTTGATGTCCGCAAGGCCGACTTGCGCTTCGCTGTAGCCCAGGTCGGCCAGCGCCTTGTAGTTGCGCTCGGCCAATGCCGTGTCACCGCGCTTCATGGCCTCGTTGGCCAGGCGCTGGTCGGGCAGGCCGGCACAGCCGGCCAGGGTGATGGCGGCAGCCAGTGCACACAATCCCAGGTTCACGCGGACCTTGTAGGTATCAGAGATCATTGTCCGTCCCTCACAGGCCACGGGCCACGGCTTTGTCGATCAGCCAGTTCAGCGAGGGGCCACGGTCGCTGTTGACCGAGGCCGGGCGGCCGGCCAGTTCGGCGGGCAGGCCGCTGTCTGGCTTGATCTGCACGCGGATGTCGGAGGACAGGTCTTCGCTGTTGAGGCTGGCGCTGCTGACGATCTGGCCGGTGCGCACTTCGTCTTCGCCGGCCACCTGGAAATTGACCCGGGTACCTGGCTTGACCTCGTCGAACTGGCGGTAGCTGAAGCGCGCCTCGACCATCGGGTTGGTGGTGCGTGGGATCAGCTGGAAGATCGGCTGGCCCTTGGCGGCGTACTGGCCGTCGTCCACCAACTGGCGCGCGACCACGCAATCGCAGGGGCTGGTGAGGGTGCCGGACAGTTGCTTGCCGAACAGCTCCTCGATTTTCGCCGGCTCCAGCTGTGCGTCTTCAAGGTTGCCCTTGAGCATGTCCAGCATGCTGGTGGTGAAGCTGGCCAGTGGCGCGCCCTTGGCGATCTGCCCACCGCTTTCGACCAGGCTGCTCACGGTACCGTCGCGCGGCATGGTGACGTTGGTGGTTGGCACTGCGACCACACCGGCTTCGGCGTGGCTGACGAAATACATGCCATACAACGATTTGGCGACGAAGCCGAAGGCCGCAACGCCGACCACGAACACGCCCAGTGTGACGGTGACTGCCTTGAAGCGGCCGAAGGCGCTCAGGCCCGACCCACCGTCCTTCTGCTTGCGCGCCTTGGTGAAGTTGTCACGCTGCAGGGTGCTGAGGACGTCGCCGATGCTGATCAGCTCACCCGACAGGTGGCTGGTGATGATGTGCCGCAACGTGGCGATGTCGCGAGGTTCAAGGTTCTGGAACTGCGCACCGATACGGCCATTGTCCGGGTTGTACGAGCGCACCTGGAACTCGATGTCGATCGACAGGCCCAGGTTGTCGACCACGAACTGCAGGCGCCCGCGCAGCACATCGCCCACCGACTGCGGTTGCTTGGCGTGGAAGCTCAGGCCGCCGGCAGAAAGGTCTTCGACCTTGACTTCGTGGACCTGGCGCTGGGCGTCCAGGAACCGCAGCTTGGCGGGAATGCGTACCCGGGCGTGTTGGCGCTGGGCTTCGGACTCATGCACGACATTGACGTTCACGGCGGTATTCATGGTGGTTTGTTCCTGTTAGATCCGATCCGGGTTGGGCTCACACGACCATGAACAGCACAGCAACGAAGATGCTGGCAGCCGAGAAGGTCATGGTCCGCGAGGACCAGGTGTTGAACCATTGTTGAAAGCTGGCGAGGTCACGCTTGAGGGCAGTGGGCTGACGCGTCCACGACTGCTTGTCGAGGCGGAAGAACACGTAGATCTTCATCAGCGCGCCGATGATCTGGTTGTAATAGAGAATCAGCGGGTAGGCTGGGCCTACGTTGTGGCCTGAGCACAGCAGCATGATGGTGAGGATCAGGCGCGTGATGCCGATCCACAGCAGGTACACCAGCAAGAAGGCCATGCCGAACTTGAGGCTGGCGATCACCGCCACGGTCAGGCCCAGCAGGCTGGTCCACATCGACACGCGCTGGTCGAACAACACGATGCTGGTGAACAGCCCCAGGCGGCGCAGGCCAAGGCCCAGTGCCCGTGAGTTTTGCCGCAGGTTGTTGCCGTACCAGCGGTACATCAGCTTGCGGCTGGCCTTGAGGAAGCTTTTTTCCGGCGGATGCTCGACCGTGTTGATGGCGGCGTCCGGCACGTAGAAGGTGTCGTAGCCCAGCCGCATCAGGCTGAACCAGCTGGACTTGTCGTCCCCGGTAAGGAACTTGAAGCGGCCCAGGCGCCAGTGCATCAGCGAGTCGCTTTCGACGTCGGCAATGAACTCGGGGTTGGTCACCACGCTGGCGCGGAACATCGACATGCGCCCGGTCATGGTCAGTACGCGCTTGGACAGGGCCATCGAGCACATGTTGATGTGGCGCTGGGCGAAGCGCAGCTTATGCCACTCGCTCATGATGTAGCCGCCACGCACTTCGCAGAATTCATTGGTGGTCAGGCCGCCCACATTGGGGAACAGCTTGAACCACGGCACGGTCTTGCGCACCACGCCGTCGGCCAGCACGGTGTCACCGTCGATCACCGCCACCACGGCGTTCTCGTCCGGCAGCATGCGCGAGATGGCGCGGAAGCCGTAGGCCAGGCCATCACGCTTGCCGGTACCGGCGATACGCACGATGTCCAGCTTCACGTGGGCCGGTGGGTTGTACTTGGCCCACAGGCTCTTGACCAGCAGTTCATCGGACATTTCCACCAGCGAGCAGACCACGGTGGTGGGGAAGCCGCAGTTGATCGCCTCGCGGATCACCGAGCTGTACACCTGGGCGGTGGTCAGCGCTTCGATACGGAAGCTGGTGACCATCAGGTAGACATGCGACGGGTCGGTGGCGTTACCCATTTTCTGCACCTTGCGGCGCAGGTACGGGTACACGCCGTAGAGGAAGATCATGCCGCGGATGAAATGGGTGGCGCCCATGGAGTAGCGCCAGATGCCGACTGCGCCGACCAGGAAGATGAAGTGCTTCGACTGCGAGTCGAAGATATCAGCTGGCAGGGCCAGGGCGATCAGCATGAGCAGGCTCATGTAGAGCAGCCACCCGGCGCACTGCAACAGCACTGTCTGGAGCCTTTGCATGTTCAGCATCCGTCGAGAATTCGGGAAAGGGTGGGCAGCGAGGAGGCGGCTCTTGTCGAGTGCCTCATCGCTGCCCGGCCGGGCACTTACCAGCAGATGCCTTCGGTACGGTGGGTGGTGCTGGTCGGTTTGTTCATGAAGCCGACCAGGTCGATCACCTGCTTGCCGGCTGGCGCTTGCAGGGCCAGCGCACGGAACTGCTCGTCACGGTTGCCGAGGACGATGATGTCGGCGTTGTCGATCACCTGCTGCAAGTTGGCGTTGAGCAGCGACGACACGTGCGGGATCTTCGACTCGATGTAGTCCTTGTTGGCACCGTGAACACGGGCGTACTGGACGTTCTCGTCGTAGATGTCCAGCTGGTAGCCCTTGCCGATCAGGCGCTCGGCCAGTTCCACCAGCGGGCTTTCGCGCAGGTCGTCGGTGCCGGCCTTGAAGCTCAAGCCCAGCAGGGCGACCTTGCGCTTGTCGTGGGCTTCAATCAGCTCGAAGGCGTTCTGCACCTGCGATTCGTTGCTGCGCATCAGCGAGTCGAGCAGCGGTGCACGGACATCGAGGCTGGCGGCGCGGTAGGTGAGGGCGCGTACGTCCTTGGGCAGGCAAGAGCCGCCGAAGGCGAAGCCAGGGCGCATGTAGTACTGGGACAGGTTGAGGACCTTGTCCTGGCAGACCACGTCCATCACCTCGCGGCCATCGACGCCCACCGCCTTGGCGATGTTGCCGATTTCGTTGGCGAAGGTGACCTTGGTGGCGTGCCATACGTTGCAGGTGTACTTGATCATCTCGGCCACTTCGATCGGCTTGCGGATGACCGGGGCGTCGAGTTCTTCGTACAGGGCCTGGAGGATGTCACCGCTGGCGCTGTCCAGTTCGCCGATGACCGTCATCGGTGGCTGGTCGTAGTCCTTGATGGCGGTGCTTTCACGCAGGAATTCCGGGTTGACCGCCACGCCGAAGTCGACGCCGGCCTTCTTGCCCGAGCAATCTTCCAGGATCGGGATGACCACGTTCTTGACGGTGCCAGGCAGCACGGTGCTGCGCACCACGATGGTGTGACGGCGGGTGGTGTCACGCAGCACGTAGCCGATTTCGCGGCACACGGACTCGATGTACTCCAGGCCCAGGTCGCCGTTTTTCTTGCTGGGGGTGCCCACGCAGATCATCGACACATCGCTGGCACGGATGGCTTCGGCGAAGTCGGTAGTGCCGCGCAGGCGGCCATTGGCGATGCCCTGTTGCAGCAGTGCTTCCAGGCCAGGTTCGACGATGGGCGACTTGCCCTGGTTGATCAGGTCGATCTTGGTGCTGGACACGTCCACACCGATCACTTCATGGCCACGCGCCGTCAGGCAGCCTGCACAGACTGCACCCACATAACCCAAACCAAAGATGCTGATACGCATCGCTATCACCTCATGTGTTTATCACGCCGACGCCTCCGCAGAGAGCCGGGCTGGGTTGATTAACAACAGTTTTCGGGCGCACGGATCCATGGCGAATGCACACTTCGCCGAGCGCAGGCAAAATAAATCCGGAACGCAAAAAGTTATGCGCTCAAAGTTGGCACTCAATAGCCATTCATTAAAAAACGTGCCCTGAAATGCAGCCGTCTTTATTGCAATGCGCTACTTGGCGCGTTGCTGTGCTTGTTTTTTCAAGTGAATAAATCCTTTGAAATCAACCACTAGGACGATTTGTAAGGGACGCGTCTCTCCTGCATGGACAAGGTCTTCGGGGGTTTCCGTGATACCTGTCGATTTTCTCATGGCGGGCAGTGGATACCCGCTGCTGTCATCTGTAAGTCATCTCTCACAGCCCGTAGGCAGGAAAATCGTTACGGCACTATGAGCGATTGGCTTTGGCAGAAGTTCCTGAGCCAGTTTCGCTCGAATGAAAGATTTCTAAATATTTATTCAGTTGCGGACAGTTTCAAATTGATAGCACGCGGGTGTTTCACCCCCGTGTATCAAGGACGTAACTGTTGCGAGATATTTTTATGCCAGCATCTGAAAAATTTTTTCAGAATTCGTCAAAAAAGGTATGAACGGTCTTATGTCGTTTGGCGATAAAGGTGGGCGTGCTGGATTTTTGGCGTCGGATTAATGGCGTTATGGCGGTTTGCAGCGTGCCCTGTTGCAGGGCTGAGAGGGGGGGGCAGAGCTGCTGGCCTCTTCGCGGGTGAACCCGCTCCTACGGGTAGCGCATTACCTGTAAGAGCGGGTTTGGCCGTGAAGGGGCGTTACAGGGTCACTCCGAGGGGTGATCGCGCAGGAACACCAAATGGTCCGGCTTGGACTGCTCGGCACTGTAGTAGTACCCCTGAGCATCGAACTGCTTGAGCTGTTCCGGGGTGCTGATGCGCTGCTGGATGACGAAGCGGCTCATCATGCCGCGGGCCTTCTTGGCGTAGAAGCTGATGATCTTGTACTGGCCGTTTTTCTGGTCCTTGAAGTCGACGTTGATCACCCGGGCCTTCAGCGCACTGCGTTTCACTGCACTGAAATACTCGTTACTGGCCAGGTTCAACAGCACGTCATCGCCTTGGTCGGCCAGGGCCTGGTTCAGCCATTCGCTGATGCGCGTGCCCCAGAAGGCGTACAGGTCCTTGCCGCGGGCGTTGGCCAGCTTGGTGCCCATCTCCAGGCGGTAGGGCTGCATCAGGTCGAGCGGGCGCAGCAGGCCATATAGGCCCGAGAGCATGCGCAGGTGGTCCTGAGCGTAGCTGAAGTCGTCGTCACTCAGGCTCTCGGCATCGAGGCCGGTGTACACGTCACCCTTGAACGCCAGCAACGCCTGCTTGGCATTGGCCGGGGTGAAGTCTGGGGTCCAGCTGCCAAAGCGCGCCGCATTCAGGCCGGCGAGCTTGTCGGACAGGTGCATCAGCTCGCTGATCTGCGCCGGCGACAGTTCGCGCAGTTGCTGGATCAGGGCCTGGGATTCATCCAGGTACTGGGGCAGGGTGAAACGCTCGGTCACTGGCGGGGTGTCGTAGTCGAGGGTCTTGGCGGGGGAAATCACCGTCAGCATCGGGTCGGCTCCTGGCATCGTTGGCCGAGGATTCTACGGGGTGGGCGGTACAAGTCCAAACTATGGCGACGATAGTCACAGCCCATGGTCGGTGCAGGCGCTATAGTTCGCGTTTTGCCGTTGCGGAGCCTTCCACTGTGCGCATTGCTTCTGCCTTGCTGGCCGGCCTGCTGAGCCTGGCCGTGCAAGCCGCCCCTTCACCTCAGGTCAGCCTGGACCGCAGCCTGTGGCCCGAACAGCTGGACAGCCCGGCGCTGTTCGATGTGGCCTCTCGGGCAGAAATCCTGTCGTTCGCCCAAGTGCTGCACGAAAGCGAGTTGCTGGATGATGCAAGCCTGGCGGCCCGGCTGGGGCTGCGGCAGATCAACCTGCAGAAGGTGCGCCAGGTTCGGGCGCGCATGTGGCAGCGGTTGTGGGAGGGTTATCAACAGGCGCAGCGCAGTTGTGAGCAGGATGCATCATTCTGCTACCCGGTTACGTCCATGGCGGAGTTGCGTACACAAGCGGCGACGTTCGCTGCCGATGTCGGTGCGTTCTATACCGGCTGGATCGAACCGAGCCACCAGTTCCATGTCCGCTACCTGGACGAGCAACTGCGCAAGGCGGCGTTGCTGCCGCAGACCAGCAGCGAAATCGAGCGGTTGTCTTCGCGTGAGCGCAAGGGTGACGAACTGAACGACCGCATGTTCCTGCTGACCTTTGTCGGCGGGCCTGGGCCCGAGGGGGGCAGTACGGATCTACTCACCGATTACCTGCGCCGGCAAAAGCTCGAAGGCACGTTCTTCACGCTCGGTAACCGCTTGCAGCAACGCCGTGATGGCGCGGCGGCAAATGCCTTGCGCCAGCTCTATAGCGGGCAGTGCGTGGGTATCCAGGGGTGGGAATACCGCTCCCATGCGCAGTGGACCGACTGGCAGGATTCGCTGCGGCGCAGCCAGGCGCGCGTGCAGGCTGATCTGCCCGAGCAGTATGTGCCGCTGTTCCGCCCTCCTTATGGCCAGCGCCGGGCTGACGGCGAAGCGTTCATGGCCCGCCAGCAGTTGCGGGTATCGTTGTGGGACATCGATGCCCAGGATGACGGTGCATTGAGCGCAGAGGCGTCCGCACAGCGCGTATTGACCCTGATGCTGTTGTGGCGCAAGGGCGTGATCCAGTTTCATGACAGCCTTCCCAAGGCGCAGCCGGCGGTGGAATGGTTGCTGCGCAATACCGCGCAAAGCGGCATCGGCTGGGAGGATTGCCGGGAATATGGATACCGCGAATAGAGGGTATGACTTTTGAGCGTAGTCCCCTCTGACGCTGGCGCCAAGGCCTCTTCGTCAATCGGAAAAATAAACTTCAAAAATGCGTAAAAATGCTTTTTTCGGTCATGGTTTTTGCGGTATGAAGAAACCAGACAGCCGATTCCTGCAGCACAGGTGGCGTCATCCAGGCCCACCTAGCCAGGTTCGCTTCCCGCCCGTAACAACGCGGATACGGGAACAGCGGCAGTCACTCTGCGGCGTAACAGACCACGCCGTGTGGCTTCGACATAAGGTGACCGAGTATGGATGACCAAGGACGCAACCCTTCCTCCAGCAAGCCAATCCTGTATGTGCTCGATACCAACGTCCTGATTCACGACCCTAACGCGTTACTGAACTTCGAGGAGCACCATGTCGCCATCCCGATGACGGTGCTGGAGGAACTCGACAAGCTCAAGACCGGCAAACAAAGCATCGCCGCCGAATGCCGCCAAGCCATCCGCCTGATAGACCAGACCCTCGGTGACGCTTCGCCCAGCGATGTCGAGCAGGGCGTACCGATCCAGCGCAACAAGAGCGGCCCCAAGGGGTTCCTGTCCATCCTGATGACCCCGCGCAACGAGCCGAACAAGCTGCTGCCGGAAAACCTCAACGACAACATCATCATCAACCAGTTGCTCGAAGTCCGGGCCCGGCGCACCGACCTGGACGTCGTGCTGGTCACTAAAGACATCAACATGCGCCTGAAGGCGCGCGCTTGCGGTATAGCGGCTGAGGACTACAGCACCGACCAACTGGTCGATGACGTGTCTTTGCTGTCCAAGGGCTACCATTCGGTCACCGGCTCGTTCTGGGACCGCGTGAGCAAGGTCGATACCCGCCAGGAGCGCGGCCGCACCTGGCATCGGGTGCAGATGATCGACAACCTGCCAGCTGTGCACGTCAATGAGTTCATCATCGATGAGCAGGGCTTCGTCGGGTGGATCAAGGGCATTCGTGACGACGAACTGCTGCTGCTCGACCTGCACCAGGAGCCGTTGCTGCACCAAGAAGCCTGGGGCCTGAAACCACGCGACATTCACCAAAGCCTGGCGCTGTTTGCCCTGCTGGACCCGGATATCCACCTGGTGAACCTGACCGGCGCCGCCGGCTCCGGTAAAACCATCCTGGCGCTGGCTGCGGCCATCGAGCAAACCATGGTCAGCAAGCGCTACCGGCGCATCATCGCCACCCGCAGCGTGCAGGGGCTGGACCAGGAGATTGGCTTCCTGCCGGGTACCGAAGCAGAGAAGATGGAGCCGTGGCTGGGCGCCATCACTGACAACCTCGAAGCTTTGCACATGGATGACGAAAGCACCCATGGCAGCGTCGAATACATCCTTGAGCGCGTGCCGCTGCAGTTCAAGTCGCTGAACTACATCCGTGGCCGCAGCTTCCAGCAGAGCCTGATCCTGATTGACGAGTGCCAGAACCTGACGCCGCACCAGATGAAAACCATCATCACCCGTGCCGGCTCCGGGTCCAAGGTGGTCTGCCTGGGCAACCTGGCGCAGATCGACACCCCCTACCTGTCCGCGACCAGCTCGGGCCTGACCTACCTGACCGAGCGCTTCAAGGACTTCCCCCACGGCGTGCACATCACCCTGCAGGGCGTGCCTCGCTCGGTGCTGGCCGAGTACGCCGAGTCTCATTTGTAAACCCTGTAGCCGGGCAGATTACTGCCCGGCCTCTTCGTGGACACGCCCGTTCACAGGATCTCCACTTGATTCGAGGCCATGGAGCTCCTGTGGGAGCGGGCGTGCCCGCGAAGAGGCCAAACCTGCCGACACATACCTCTGCTCAAACCTGACCCACAGGTTTACACTGCGAAATCCCTTCACAGGAGCAGAGCAGTGCTGACACATCTTGATTCCCAGGGGCGGGCCAACATGGTCGACGTCACTGAAAAGGCCGTGACCGAGCGCGAGGCTACCGCCGAGGCGCGGGTGCGCATGTTGCCGCAGACCTTGCAGATGATCGTCGACGGTGAACACCCCAAGGGTGATGTGTTCGCCGTGGCGCGCATTGCCGGGATACAGGCGGCGAAAAAAACCAGCGACCTGATTCCGCTGTGCCACCCGCTGATGCTCACCAGCGTCAAGGTCGAGCTCAGCGCCGAGGGGCAGGACGCCGTGCGCATCGTCGCCCGCTGCAAGCTGGCCGGGCAGACCGGTGTGGAGATGGAGGCGCTGACCGCCGCCAGCGTGGCCGCGCTGACGATCTATGACATGTGCAAGGCTGTGGATAAAGGTATGGTCATCGAGCAGGTGCGCCTGCTGGAAAAACTCGGTGGCAAGAGTGGCCATTACAAGGTGGAGGCGTGATGAAGGTCAAGGTGATGTACTTCGCCCGTTACCGCGAACTGTTGGGCGTGGATGCCGAGCGGGTGGAGGGTGCGTTCAAGGTGCTCGATGATGTGCGCCAGGCCTTGGTTGCCAAGGGCGGGCAGTATGAAGTGCTGGCCGAGCAGAACCTGATGTGCGCGCGCAACGAAGAGCTGTGCAAGCTCGATGAACCGCTGGAAGAGGGCGATGAAGTGGCGTTCTTCCCACCGGTGACCGGAGGCTGAACATGGCTGTACGAGTGCAGGAAGGCGCGTTCGACCCGGGGGCTGAGACCAATGCCATGCATGCAGCCAATGTGGGCGTGGGCGCGGTGGTCGGTTTTGTCGGCTATGTGCGGGATTTCAACGATGGCCGCGAAGTGGCGGGGATGTTCCTCGAACACTATCCGGGCATGACCGAAAAGGCCCTGGCCAAGATCGTGGTCGAGGCCGAGCAGCGTTGGCCGCTCTTGAAAGTGGAGGTGCTGCACCGCATCGGTGCGCTGGAACCGGGCGAACCGATTGTGTTCGTGGGGGTGGCCAGTGCCCATCGGCAGGCGGCGTTCGATGCCTGCAACTTCATCATGGACTACCTGAAGACCCGGGCGCCGTTCTGGAAGAAGGAGAATACCCAGGAAGGGCCAAGGTGGGTGGAGGGGAAGGAAAGTGACCAGGATGCGGCGGGGCGCTGGTAATCAAGGCGCCGCCGGTCGCCTGTAGGAGCGGGTTTACCCGCGAAAGGGCCGGCCCTGCTGGCCAATCTCCCCCCGACAATCTGCGCATCAAAGCCGACATCCCGGGGCCGCTGCGCGGCCCAATCGCGACACAAGGCCGCTCCCACAGATTGATCGCGTGTAGCCCGCTGAAGGTCAGTGATGATACGAGTCATCTTCACCAGCAAAGCTGATTGACACACCACTGGATGGGTGGAGGGGAAGCAGAGTGACCAGGATGCGGCGGGCCGCTGGTAATCAAGGCGCCGCTGATCCTTTGTGGGAGCAACTGTCTTGCTCAATTCCTGAAAGCTGGCGCCGTGTGGGAGCGGCCTTGTGTCGCGAAAGGGCCGCGGAGCGGCCCCCGATAATCTGCGCATCAAAGCCGAAATCCCGGGGCCGCTGCGCGGCCCAATCGCGACACAAGGCCGCTGCCACAGGGCGCATGTAGCCTGCTGAAGTCAGTGATGCTTGCGCGGCACCGGCTTTAGCAGTTCATCCGGCGGCATCTCGCACTTGATCTTGCGCCCCAGCAGCGCTTCGATCGCCGGCAGCTGATACGAGTCATCCTCACCGGCAAAGCTGATCGACACACCACTGGTGCCGGCACGGCCGGTACGGCCAATGCGGTGCACGTAGTCGTCAGGGTCTTCCGGCAGGGTGAAGTTGATCACGTGGCTGATGCCATCGATATGGATCCCGCGCCCGGCCACGTCGGTGGCCACCAGCACGGTGATGCGCCCTTCGCGGAAGCTCTCCAGGGTTCGGATGCGCTTGTGCTGCGGCACGTCGCCCGACAGCTGGGCGGCATTGATACCGTCGCGTACCAGCTTTTCCTCGATGCGCCGCACTTCGTCCTTGCGGTTGGCGAACACCATCACCCGTTCCCACTTGTTCTGGGTTACCAGGTTGTACAGCAGCTTGTACTTGTCGCTGCCGGCCACCGCATACACGTGCTGCTCCACCGTTTCGCTGGCCACGTTCTCCGGCTCGATCTCGACAATGGCCGGGTTGGTGGTCCACTGCTTGGCCAGGTTCATCACATCGTCGGTGAAGGTGGCGGAGAACAGCAGGGTCTGGCGCTCGCTTTTCGGCGGTGTCTGACGAATGATTTGGCGGACCTGGGGGATGAAGCCCATGTCGAGCATGCGGTCGGCTTCGTCAAGCACCATCACCTCGACCATGTCCAGGTGCACTTCGCCACGCTGGTTGAAGTCCAGCAGGCGGCCCGGGGTGGCCACCAGGATATCGCAGTGGCGCGCTTCCAGGGCTTTGAGCTGCTTGTCGAAGTCCATGCCACCGACGAAGCTCATCACGTTCAGGCCGGTGTACTTGGTCAGGGCAGCGGCGTCCTTGGCGATCTGCACCACCAGCTCGCGGGTGGGGGCGATGATCAGCGCGCGCGGCTCGCCCATGTAGCGCTCTTTAGGCGGTGGCGTCTGCTGTAACTGGGAAATGATCGAGATCAGGAAGGCGGCCGTCTTGCCGGTGCCCGTCTGGGCCCGGCCGATAGCGTCCTGGCCACGCAGGGTGTAACCCAGGACCTGCGCCTGGATTGGCGTGCAGTACGGGAAGCCCAGGTCGTGGATGGCGTGCATCAGCTCGTTGGACAGCTTGAAGTCGTGGAAGCGGGTTTTGCCTTCCTGTGGCTCGACCACGAAGTCCTCGGGCTTCCACAGGCTGGCCTGTGGCTTGGGCTTGCGTTCGCGGCGCGGTTTGTCCTTGGCCGGTTGTTCGGCAGGTGGCGTCGCGGCGGCAGGTTGCTCAGCCTTGGGGGCGGGGTTGGCATGGGGTGCGGCCGGTTTTGCCGCGGGCCGGGCTTCCGGCGTCACGCTGGCAGCAGGAGCGGCGGCTTGTGGCGCGGCCTCTCCCTTGCCGAATATTTTTCTGAGTGCTTTGAGCACGGTCGTCTCATCAACTGATTAAGGAATGTACGCCGGGCAGTGTAATGCAAGATCCGGGCGCGGCGTAGCGGAATACGCCCACAACTACAAGCGAGGTTGCCTATTGCAGCTGCTTGCTCAGCCAGTCGTGGATATCGTTCAGTTCTTCGACCACCACTTCGTGTTCCATCGGGTATTCGTACCAGCGGGCAGCGACGCCCCAGGTGTTCAGGTACTCGAAGGCGGTACGGCCCATGGACGGGATGACCACCGGGTCATGCACGCCATGCAGGCACAGGGCCGGTGTGCGCTGCTGGCAGGCACTCAACTGATGCTGGTCATTGAAGGTGGGGGCATAGGTGGACAGGGCGATCACCCCACCCAGTGCTTCCTGCCACTTTATATAGGCAGTGTGCAGCACCACCGCGCCGCCCTGGGAGAAGCCGGCCAGGAAGATCCGCGACAGGTTGATGCCTTTGGCCTGCTCGGCCTTGATCAGCGCAACCACCTGCTCGGCAGACGCTTCCAGCTGCGCTTCGTCGATGGCACGGGCCGGGG
This sequence comes from Pseudomonas sp. JY-Q, assembly GCF_001655295.1. Taxonomy (NCBI): domain Bacteria; kingdom Pseudomonadati; phylum Pseudomonadota; class Gammaproteobacteria; order Pseudomonadales; family Pseudomonadaceae; genus Pseudomonas; species Pseudomonas sp. JY-Q. The sequence goes on from NZ_CP011525.1 coordinate 1,145,838, forward strand.
TCATGGCCTTGATGTCATACCAGCTGGGCATGGCATAGCCGCCGTTGATGGTCACGGGGCGGGTCGGTGCCTGGGGCATGATGAAGCGAGTGCTGAGCAAGCGCTCCTGCATGAATTCGGCCACAGGTAGGAAGTCGTAACGGTCGGCCCCCAGACCGTGCAACCAGATCACACAGGCGTCAGCGGTTTTCTGTGGTTCGAGAATCAGCGGGTTGGTCATGACTGCTCCGAAAGTGTGCGGGTCTTGTTATGGCGTGCGTGAAAAGAAAGCACCGGAAATGATTGTCGGAAAAAGAATGTCGCAACGATACAACTTTTCCTACTTGACGAGCGCTTAAACGCTACAGCCAGAAAATTTGGTACGCGGTTTGCAACTCAACCTGTGATGCAAAGGGCAGGCCGTGACGGTAACACCCTCTGCACGCGAAGGCTGTCACAGAACAGTCCATTGCGCCAATTGACCCAATAACAAGCCAATACGGGTCGGATACGCCTCAAAAGGGTGCGGTGCAATTCCGGCTCGATACAACAAGAGCGATTTGGAGGTTGTGAATGAAGATGTTGAAAACCACCCTGGCAGTCCTGACCGCTGCCGCCGCGCTGGGCGCCGTGAGCACTGCCCAGGCCGGCGCCACCCTCGATGCGGTAAAGAAGAAGGGCTTCGTCCAGTGTGGCGTGAGCGACGGTCTTCCAGGCTTCTCGGTACCTGATGCGCAGGGCAAGATCGTCGGCATCGATGCCGATGTCTGCCGTGCCGTGGCCGCCGCCGTGTTCGGTGATGCCACCAAGGTCAAGTTCAGCCAGCTCAACGCCAAGGAACGCTTCACTGCCCTGCAGTCGGGCGAGGTCGACGTGCTGTCGCGTAACACCACCTGGACCAGCTCGCGCGATGCCGGCATGGGCCTGGTGTTCGCGGGTGTCACCTACTATGACGGCGTCGGCTTCCTGGTCAACAAGAAGCTTGGCGTTTCCAGCGCCAAAGAGCTCGATGGCGCGACCATCTGCATCCAGGCCGGCACCACCACCGAGCTGAACGTGTCGGACTTCTTCCGTGCCAATGGCCTGAAGTACACCCCGATTACCTTCGACACCTCTGACGAGAGCGCCAAATCGCTGGAGTCTGGCCGTTGCGACGTGCTGACTTCGGACAAATCGCAGCTGTTCGCCCAGCGCTCCAAGCTGGCTGCGCCGACCGACTACGTGGTGTTGCCGGAAACCATCTCCAAGGAGCCACTGGGCCCGGTAGTGCGTAAAGGCGACGAGGAGTGGTTCAGCATCGTCAAGTGGACCCTGTTCGCCATGCTCAATGCCGAAGAAGCGGGCATCACTTCCAAGAACGTCGAGGCCGAGGCCAAGGCCACCAAGAACCCGGATGTCGCCCGACTGCTGGGTGCGGATGGCGAGTATGGCAAGGACCTCAAGCTGCCCAAAGACTGGGTAGTGCAGATCGTCAAGCAAGTGGGTAACTATGGCGAAGTGTTCGAGAAGAACCTGGGCCAGAGCACTGACTTGAAGATCGACCGTGGCATGAACGCCCTGTGGAACAACGGCGGCATCCAGTACGCGCCTCCAGTGCGCTGATGGCTGCATCCTGCGGCGGCATTCCGCCGCCGCAGGCTGTTCGAATCCCTACTGTCCGGGGCACTTCATGCAAAATCAAATCGGCGCACCCAAGGGCTTGTCCCTTAACGATCCGCGTGTGCGCGCGTGGTTGTTCCAGATCCTCACGATCGTCTTCGTGGTCGGCCTGGGCTGGTACCTGTTTCACAACACGCAAACCAACCTGCAACACCGGGGCATTACCTCGGGCTTCGACTTCCTCGACCGCAGTGCCGGCTTCGGCATCGCCCAGCACCTGATCCCCTATGTGGAATCCGACAGTTATGCGCGGGTGTTCGTCATCGGCCTGCTCAATACGCTGTTGGTGACCTTCATCGGCGTCATTCTGGCGACGATACTGGGCTTCATCATCGGTGTAGCGCGCCTGTCACCGAACTGGATGATCAGCAAACTGGCAACCGTGTATGTGGAAACCTTCCGCAACATTCCGCCGTTGCTGCAGATTCTGTTCTGGTACTTCGCCGTGTTCCTGACCCTGCCGGGACCGCGGGGCAGCATCAACATCGACGACATGTTCTTCATCAGCAACCGCGGCCTGAACATGCCGGGTGCGTCGATGGCCGACGGTTTCTGGCCATTCGTGGTGGCCCTGGCAGTAGCGATTGTCGCGATCGTGCTGATGGTGCGCTTTGCCAACAAGCGCTTCGACGAGACCGGCGTGCCATTCCACAAGTTCTGGGTGGGCCTTGCGCTGTTCATCGCCATCCCAGGGCTGAGCGTGTTGCTGTTCGGCAGCCCGGTCAGCTGGGAGGTGCCGCAGCTCAAAGGCTTCAACTTTGTCGGTGGCTGGGTGCTGATCCCCGAGTTGCTGGCGCTGACCCTGGCGCTGACTATCTATACGGCAGCCTTCATCGCCGAGATCGTGCGTTCCGGCATCCGTTCGGTCAGCCATGGCCAGACCGAAGCCGCGCGCTCGCTGGGCCTGCGCGAGGGCCCGACCCTGCGCAAGGTGATCATTCCCCAGGCACTGCGGGTGATCATTCCGCCGCTGACCAGCCAATACCTGAACCTGGCGAAGAACTCTTCGCTGGCGGCCGGTATCGGCTACCCGGAGATGGTCTCGCTGTTCGCGGGCACCGTGCTCAATCAGACCGGCCAGGCCATCGAGGTGATCGCCATCACCATGAGTGTCTATCTCGCCATCAGCATCAGCATTTCGCTGCTGATGAACTGGTACAACAAGCGCATTGCGCTGATCGAGCGGTGAGGATACGCCCGTGAATGCCCATGTTTTCAAACCCGATATGCCGCCACCGGTGAAAACCGTCGGCGTGCTCGCATGGATGCGTGCCAATCTGTTCTCCAGCTGGCTCAACACGCTGTTGACCCTGTTCGCCCTCTACCTGGTGTGGCTGATCGTGCCGCCGTTGCTGCAGTGGGCGTTGATCGATGCCAACTGGGTCGGCACCACGCGCGCCGATTGCACCAAGGACGGCGCCTGCTGGGTGTTCGTGCAGCAGCGCTTTGGCCAGTTCATGTACGGCTATTACCCGACTGAGCTGCGCTGGCGTGTGGACCTGACCGTGTGGCTTGCCGTGCTCGGCGCCGCGCCGTTGTTCATCAAGCGTTTCCCGCGCAAAGCCTTCTATGGCCTGGGCTTCCTGGTGCTGTACCCGGTACTGGCCTATACCCTGCTGCACGGTGGGTACCTGGGCCTGGAAAGCGTACCGACCAGCCAGTGGGGCGGGTTGATGCTGACCCTGGTGATCGCCACCGTGGGCATCGTCGGCGCCTTGCCGCTGGGCATCCTGCTGGCACTGGGCCGGCGTTCGAGGATGCCGGCCGTGAAAGTGGTATGCGTGACCTTCATCGAGTTCTGGCGGGGCGTACCGCTGATCACCGTGCTGTTCATGTCGTCGGTGATGCTGCCATTGTTCCTGCCAGAAGGCATGAGCTTCGACAAGCTGCTGCGGGCGATGATTGGTGTGATCCTGTTCCAGTCGGCGTACATCGCCGAGGTGGTGCGCGGCGGCCTGCAGGCCATCCCCAAGGGCCAGTACGAAGCCGCCGCGGCCATGGGCCTTGGCTACTGGCGCTCGATGGGGCTGGTGATCTTGCCGCAGGCGCTGAAGCTTGTGATCCCCGGCATCGTCAACACCTTCATTGCCCTGTTCAAGGACACCAGCCTGGTGATCATCATCGGCCTGTTCGACCTGCTCAACAGCGTCAAGCAAGCAGCCGCAGACCCCGCCTGGTTGGGCATGGCCACCGAGGGCTACGTGTTCGCCGCCCTGGTGTTCTGGATTTTCTGTTTCGGTATGTCCCGCTACTCCATGCATCTGGAGCGCAAGCTGGACACTGGCCACAAGCGTTAGGAGTTTCGAAATGAGTGAAGCGATCAAGCAGCCTGCTGGCCCCGAAGGCATCATCCAGATGCAGGGTGTGAACAAGTGGTACGGCCAGTTCCATGTGCTCAAGGACATCAACCTGAACGTGCGCCAGGGCGAGCGTATCGTGCTGTGCGGGCCGTCCGGCTCGGGCAAGTCCACCACCATCCGCTGCCTTAACCGCCTGGAAGAGCATCAGCAAGGGCGCATCGTGGTCGATGGCGTGGAGCTGACCAACGACCTCAAGCAGATCGAGGCCATCCGCCGCGAGGTGGGCATGGTGTTCCAGCACTTCAACCTGTTCCCGCACCTGAGCATCCTGGAGAACTGCACCCTGGCGCCGATGTGGGTGCGCAAGATGCCACGGCGCAAGGCCGAGGAAATTGCCATGCACTACCTGGAGCGTGTGCGGATTCCGGAGCAGGCACACAAGTACCCTGGCCAGTTGTCTGGCGGCCAGCAGCAGCGTGTGGCCATTGCCCGCGCGTTGTGCATGAAGCCCAAGATCATGCTGTTCGACGAACCGACCTCGGCACTGGACCCGGAAATGGTCAAGGAAGTGCTCGATACCATGGTGGGCCTGGCCGAGGATGGCATGACCATGCTCTGCGTGACCCACGAAATGGGCTTTGCCCGTACCGTGGCGAACCGGGTTATCTTCATGGACAAGGGCGAGATTGTGGAGCAGGCCGCGCCGGATGACTTCTTCGACCGGCCGCGCAGTGACCGGACCAAGTTGTTCCTCAGCCAGATCCTGCATTGATGCAGTAGCGGCAGCAGACTCGGCCAACTGTGGGAGCGGCCTTGTGTCGCGACGGGCCGCAAAGCGGCCCCGGGCATATGCCCTGCGAAGCTGAAATTTTGGGGCCGCTAGGCGGCCCATCGCGACGCAAGGCCGCTCCCACAGGGTTGCGGAACGGCTTAAGGCCTCACCTTACTTTTCTTCTTGCGTTACAGCCGGCGCCGGCGGCGGCCGCAGCCCCACCTCGGCGATCAGCTTCAATTGCTGACCGTTACGCATCACCTCGATGGTGATCTTCTCGTTGGGTTTGATCCGCGCAACCTGGTTCATCGACTTGCGCCCGTCGCCGGCCGGCTCGCCATTGATGCTCAGGATCACGTCACCCAGTTGCAGCCCGGCCTTGGCCGCTGGCCCTTCGCGGAAGATACCCGCCACCACGATGCCTGGGCGGTCCTTCATGCCGAACGACTCTGCCAGCTCCTGGCTCAGTGGCTGTACTTCGATACCCAGCCATCCACGGATCACCTGGCCGTGTTCGACGATCGACTTCATCACCTCCAGTGCCAGTTTTACCGGGATGGCGAAGCCGATGCCCTGCGAGCCACCGGACTTGGAAAAGATCGCGGTATTGATGCCGATCAGGTTGCCATTGGCATCCACCAGCGCGCCACCGGAGTTGCCCGGGTTGATCGCCGCGTCGGTCTGGATGAAGTCTTCGTAGTTGTTCAGCCCCAGCTGGTTGCGGCCAGTGGCGCTGATGATGCCCATGGTCACCGTCTGGCCGACGCCGAACGGGTTGCCGATGGCCAGCGACACGTCGCCGATGTGAATGGTGTCGGAACGGCCGATGGTGATCGCCGGCAGGTTCTTCAAGTCGATCTTCAGCACCGCCAGGTCGGTTTCCGGGTCGCTGCCGATCACGCGGGCCAGGGTTTCGCGGCCATCCTTCAGCGCTACGACGATCTGGTCGGCGCCGCTGGTAACGTGGTTGTTGGTCAGCAGGTAGCCCTCTGGGCTCATGATTACCGCCGAGCCCAGGCTTGATTCCCAGCGGCGCTGTTTGGGCAGGTTATCGCCGAAGAAGCGGCGGAACTGCGGGTCTTCGAACAGCGGGTGGGCGCTTTTGTTCACCACCTTGGTGGTGTACAGGTTGGCCACCGCCGGGGCGGCCAGGGTCACGGCGTCGGCGTACGACACCGGGCCTTGCATGATCCGCGTGGTCTGTGGCGCTTGCTGCAGGTTGACGTCCTGGCTGGGCAGCCCGACCCATTGCGGAAAACGCTGGATGATCAGCATGGCGATCAGTATGCCGGTAAGCAGGGGCCAGCCGAAGTAACGCAAAGCCTTGAACATGAACGAATCCTGAAAAGAGCAGGGGCCAGCGGCCTGGCAGTGGGGCATGAGCGCGCGCGATCATACACCGGTTCCCCCAGTGACAGCGACGGCCCATAATGGCCGGCATTATACGGGCGTTCGTCAGGCGTTGTGCCCGAGAAAAGCGCAGTTTTCGAGGAGATTTTCATGGCCGTCGCTCTAAACACCCTGGTCGAGGAAGCCGAGCGTTACCTGGGCAGCGCGAAGATCCAGGATTATTGCCCAAATGGCCTGCAGGTCGAAGGCCGGCCGCAGGTCAGCCGTATTGTCAGTGGTGTTACCGCCAGCCAGGCATTGCTGGATGCCGCCGTCGAGGCCGAGGCCGATCTGGTGCTGGTGCACCATGGTTATTTCTGGAAGGGCGAGAACCCGTGCATCACCGGCATTCGCCAGCGTCGCCTGAAGACCTTGCTGAATAACGATATAAGCCTGTTGGCGTTCCACCTGCCCTTGGACGTGCACCCGGACGTGGGCAACAATGTGCAGCTGGCGCGGCAACTGGAGATCACTGTCGAAGGGCCACTTGACCCGGAAAACCCCAAAGTGGTCGGGCTGATTGGTTCGCTCGCCGAACCCATGACCGCGCGCGATTTTGCCCGGCGGGTGCAAGAGGTGCTGGGGCGTGAGCCGTTGCTGGTCGAAGGCAATGAAATGATCCGCCGGGTGGGCTGGTGCACCGGCGGCGGGCAGGGCTATATCGACACGGCGATTGCTGCGGGGGTCGACCTGTACCTGACTGGCGAGGCGTCCGAGCAGACCTACCACAGTGCGCGCGAGAATGGCGTCAGCTTCATTGCGGCCGGGCACCATGCCACTGAACGCTACGGGGTGCAGGCGCTGGGCGATTACCTGGCACGACGGTTTGCCGTGGAGCACTTGTTCATCGATTGCCCGAATCCCATCTGAAGGCGGTGTCGGCCTCTTCGCGGGTGAACCCGCTCCTACGCGCGGGCCTCGTAGGAGCGGAATCACCTGCGAAGAGGCCGGTCCTGCCAGCCCAAACCCCCAGTCATATCGTTAGACTTTTTCGATCTAGCCAGCCTCCTAAATAGAAGCAGCCGCTGTGATAAAGTGGCTCGCTCGAACACGGCCCGCAGGCCGTCCATAAGATCGTTTTTCGTGAGTAGCCATGGTCGACAAACTGACGCACTTGAAACAGCTGGAGGCGGAGAGCATCCACATCATCCGCGAGGTGGCCGCCGAGTTCGACAACCCGGTGATGCTGTACTCGATCGGCAAGGACTCCGCCGTGATGCTGCACCTGGCGCGCAAGGCCTTCTTCCCGGGCAAGCTGCCGTTCCCGGTGATGCACGTCGACACCCAGTGGAAATTCCAGGAGATGTACAGCTTCCGCGACAAGATGGTCGAGGAAATGGGCCTGGAGCTGATCACCCACGTCAACCCTGAGGGTGTGGCGCAAGGCATCAACCCGTTCACCCATGGCAGTTCCAAGCACACCGACATCATGAAGACCCAGGGCCTGAAGCAGGCGCTGGACAAGCATGGTTTCGACGCTGCCTTCGGTGGTGCGCGCCGCGACGAAGAGAAGTCGCGGGCCAAGGAACGTGTGTACTCGTTCCGTGACAGCAAGCACCGCTGGGACCCGAAGAACCAGCGCCCCGAGCTGTGGAACGTGTACAACGGCAAGGTCAACAAGGGCGAGTCGATCCGCGTCTTCCCGCTGTCGAACTGGACCGAACTGGACATCTGGCAGTACATCTACCTTGAAGGCATCCCGATCGTGCCGCTGTACTTCGCCGCCGAGCGTGAAGTCATCGAGAAGAACGGCACCCTGATCATGATCGACGACGAGCGCATCCTCGAGCACCTCTCCGAGGAAGAGAAAGCCCGCATCGTCAAGAAGAAGGTGCGTTTCCGTACCCTCGGCTGCTACCCGCTGACGGGCGCTGTCGAGTCGGAAGCCGAGACGCTCACCGACATCATTCAGGAAATGCTCCTGACGCGCACTTCCGAGCGCCAGGGCCGGGTCATCGACCACGATGGCGCCGGTTCCATGGAAGACAAAAAACGTCAGGGCTACTTCTAATTTTCAGGGTTACTCCATGTCGCACCAATCCGATTTGATCAGCGAAGATATCCTCGCTTATCTGGCTCAGCACGAGCGTAAAGAACTGCTGCGTTTCCTCACCTGCGGCAACGTGGATGACGGCAAGAGCACCCTGATCGGGCGCCTGCTGCACGACTCCAAGATGATCTACGAGGACCACCTCGAGGCCATCACCCGTGATTCGAAGAAAGTCGGCACCACCGGCGAAGAAGTCGACCTGGCGCTGCTGGTAGATGGCCTGCAGGCCGAGCGCGAGCAGGGCATCACCATCGATGTCGCCTACCGCTACTTCTCCACCGCCAAGCGCAAGTTCATCATCGCCGACACCCCGGGCCATGAGCAGTACACCCGCAACATGGCCACCGGTGCGTCCACCTGCGACCTGGCGATCATCCTGGTCGATGCCCGCTACGGCGTGCAGACCCAGACCCGCCGCCACAGCTACATCGCGTCGTTGCTGGGTATCAAGCACATCGTGGTCGCGGTCAACAAGATGGACCTGAAGGGCTTCGATGAAGGCGTCTTCGAGTCGATCAAGGCCGACTACCTGAAGTTCGCCGAAGCCATCAACCTGACCCCGAGCAGCCTGCACTTCGTGCCGATGTCGGCGCTCAAGGGTGACAACGTGGTCAACCACAGCGAGCAATCGCCGTGGTACGCCGGCCCGACGCTGATGGAAATCCTCGAAACCGTCGAGGTTTCGGCCGACCGCAACTTCACCGACCTGCGTTTCCCGGTGCAGTACGTCAACCGTCCCAACCTGAACTTCCGCGGCTTCGCGGGCACCATCGCCAGTGGCGTGGTGCACAAAGGTGACGAGATTGTCGTGCTGCCGTCGGGCAAGAGCAGCCGGGTCAAGTCCATCGTCACCTACGAAGGTGAACTGGAAAACGCTGGCCCAGGCCAGGCCGTGACCCTGACCATGGAAGACGAGATCGACATCTCCCGTGGCGACCTGCTGGTACATGCCGACAACGTCCCGCCGGTCACCGACCAGTTCGACGCCATGCTGGTGTGGATGGCCGAGGAGCCGATGCTCCCGGGCAAGAAATACGACATCAAGCGTGCCACCAGCTACGTGCCAGGTTCGATTGCCAGCATCACCCACAAGGTCGATGTGAACACCCTGGAGCAGGGCGCTGCCAGCGCGCTGCAACTGAACGAGATCGGCCGCGTCAAGGTAGCCCTGGACACCTCGATCGCCCTCGACGGTTACGACAGCAACCGCACCACCGGTGCGTTCATCGTCATCGACCGCCTGACCAACGGCACCGTTGGCGCCGGCATGATCATCGCCCCGCCCGTGTTGCCACACGGCAGCACCGGCCATCATGGCAAGCAGGCCCACGTGTCCACCGAAGAGCGCGCCCTGCGCTTCGGCCAGCAGCCAGCCACCGTGCTGTTCAGCGGCCTGTCGGGTGCTGGCAAGAGCACCTTGGCTTATGCCGTGGAGCGCAAGCTGTTCGACATGGGCCGTGCGGTGTACGTGCTCGATGGCCAGAACCTGCGTCACGACCTGAACAAGGGCCTGCCACAGGACCGCGCTGGCCGCACCGAGAACTGGCGCCGCGCCGCCCATGTGGCGCGCCAGTTCAACGAAGCCGGCATGCTCACCCTGGCTGCGTTCGTGGCCCCGGATGCCGAAGGCCGCGAACAGGCCAAGGCGCTGATCGGCAAGGAACGCCTGGTGACCGTTTACGTCCAGGCCTCGCCGCTGGTTTGCCGCGAGCGTGACCCGCAAGGCCTGTACGCTGCCGGTGGCGACAACATCCCGGGTGAGAGCTTCCCGTTCGATGTGCCATTGGATGCTGATCTTGTGATCGACACCCAGGCCACCAGCGTGGACGAGGGCGTGAAACAGGTGCTGGACGTGCTGCGTCAGCGTGGCGCGATCTAAGCGCTAGCCTGCAAGGAAAACCCCGCTTCGGCGGGGTTTTTTGTCTCGCGTTCAGGATCCTTCTCAATACTCGGAAAGATCTGTCTCAGATATGTTTCTCCGACACCGGTATCACCCGTCTTTCCTTCACCGCTTTGTACGAAAAGCTCGAATAGATCTCCTTCACCCCCGGCAACCGCTGCAGCACTTCCCGGGTAAATTCGCCAAACGACTCCAGGTCCCGTGCCAGGATCTCCAGCAGAAAGTCATAGCGGCCGGAGATGTTGTGGCAGGCGACGATCTCGGGGATTTCCATCAGGCGCTGTTCGAACGCCAGCGCCATGTCCTTGGTGTGCGAGTCCATCATGATGCTGACGAACGCGGTCACGCCAAACCCCAGCGACTTGGGCGAGAGGATGGCCTGGTAGCCGGTGATGTAGCCGTTTTCCTCCAGTAACTTGACCCGTCGCCAGCAGGGCGAGGTGGTCAGTGCCACCTGGTCGGCGAGTTCGGCAACGGTGAGACGGGCATTGTCCTGCAAGGCGGCGAGCAGGGCGCGGTCGGTGCGGTCGAGGCTTGAAGGCATTTTTTGCCCTCCTGGTCCGTTGATTATTGTTTTTGTTCCAGCAAGCACGTGTATACGTAGGCTATTTTGGAAAAAATCAGGCAGCTCGGTGGCATAAGCTTATAGCAAACCACAAGAGGCTGTTGCCATGCGCGACTCCCACCACAACACCGGTTTTTCCACGCGGGCCATTCATCATGGCTATGACCCGCTTTCCCATGGTGGCGCCCTGGTGCCACCGGTGTACCAGACGGCTACCTATGCCTTTCCCACTGTCGAGTACGGTGCTGCCTGCTTCGCCGGGGAGGAGCCTGGGCATTTCTACAGCCGCATTTCCAACCCCACGCTGGCCTTGCTGGAGCAGCGCATGGCTTCGCTGGAGGGCGGTGAAGCGGGGTTGGCGTTGGCCTCGGGGATGGGCGCCATTACCTCAACCCTCTGGACCCTGCTAAGGCCTGGGGATGAGCTGATTGTCGGACGCACCTTGTATGGCTGTACCTTCGCTTTTCTGCACCACGGTATTGGTGAGTTCGGGGTGAAAGTTCGCCATGTCGATCTCAACGATGCCAAGGCCCTGAAAGCGGCGATCAGCAGCAAAACACGGATGATCTACTTCGAAACACCGGCCAACCCCAACATGCAGCTTGTGGATATTGCGGCGGTTGTGGAGGCAGTGCGGGGGCATGATGTGCATGTGGTGGTCGATAACACCTACTGTACGCCGTACCTGCAGCAGCCACTGGAGCTGGGGGCGGACCTGGTGGTGCACTCGGCAACCAAGTACCTCAGTGGGCATGGCGATATCACTGCCGGGTTGGTGGTGGGGTGCAAGGCGTTGGTAGACCGTATCCGCCTGGAAGGGCTGAAGGATATGACCGGCGCGGTGCTGTCACCGCATGACGCGGCGTTGCTGATGCGCGGTATCAAGACCCTGGCCCTGCGCATGGACCGGCATTGCGCCAATGCCCAGCAGGTGGCCGAGTTTCTCGCTCGGCAGCCGCAGGTGGAATTGATTCATTACCCGGGGCTACCGTCTTTTGCCCAGTACGCGTTGGCCAAGCGACAGATGCGTTTGCCTGGCGGGATGATTGCGTTTGAGCTCAAGGGTGGCATTGAGGCGGGGCGGCGCTTCATGAATGCGCTGCAGCTCTTTGCCCGGGCGGTGAGCCTGGGGGATGCCGAGTCGCTGGCGCAGCATCCGGCGAGCATGACGCATTCCAGCTATACGCCGCAGGAGCGGGCGCATCACGGGATATCGGAGGGGTTGGTGCGTCTGTCGGTGGGGCTGGAGGATGTGGAGGACCTGCTGGCAGATGTCGAACAGGCATTGCAGGCCTGCTGTTAGGTTGCCTGCACTGGCCCCTTCGCGGGCACGCCCGCACAGGTTCAGCGCACGCTCTGAAGCCCGCGCGGCCCCTGTAGGCGCGGGTTCACCCGCGAAGAGGCCGGCATAGGCAGCATCCACAAAAAAGGCCTCTTGCGAGGCCTTTTGCATGTTCAGCAGATCAACGCTTGAGCCCGTAGCTCTCATCCAGCATGCCCGGCGAGTTAGGCACTTTCGGCGCATAGTCGCGCGGCACTTCGGCGGTGTCTTTAGGTGGGGTCAGGCGGTCACGCGGGCCTTGCGGTGCATCGGAGTGCAGCGCAGCCAGCAGGCGTTGGCGGGTGACGTCATCGAGGGCCAGGCTGTTGGCGCCTTCAGCCAGGTGATCCTGTACGTCCTGATAGCTCTGGGTCAGTTTCTTGACCAGCATGGCGGTGCTGTTGAAGTGGGTGACCACTTCGTTCTGGTAGCTGTCGAAGCGCTTCTGGATGTCATCCAGTTGACGCTGGGTGTTGCTCGGGGCCGCATTGGGCAGCAGGCGGGCAACAATGAAACCGACTGCCACACCGATGACCAGGGCCAGGGTTGGCAACAACCAAACAAGGAGCGAGAGTTCCACGAGTCCTTCCTCTATAAACGGCTTTGCTTTACGTTAACGGCTCAGACCTGCGCTGTATACCGCGAGCGATCGCAAATCAGAACAGAATTTCACACCTAGACGAATCGACCCTTCTCGAGGTCACGGAGTAGTGCCTTGCTTGTCCGCGAAACCCCCTTGTTCATCGATGGCCCCAGCGGCCAGCTGGAAGCGTTGTACCTGGACGTGGCGCAAGCCCGTGGCGCGGTGCTGATCTGCCACCCTAACCCGGTCCAGGGCGGCACCATGCTCAACAAGGTGGTCTCGACCCTGCAGCGCACTGCACGTGATGCCGGTTATGTGACCCTGCGTTTCAACTACCGTGGCGTCGGCCAGAGCGCCGGCAGCCACGACATGGGCGCTGGCGAAGTGGCCGATGCCGAGGCCGCTGCAGCATGGCTGCGTGCCAGGCACCCCGGGCTACCGCTGGTGCTGATGGGCTTTTCGTTCGGTGGTTTCGTTGCCACCAGCCTGGCCGGGCGCCTTGAAACGGCAGGCGTCGAGTTGCATCACCTGTTCATGATCGCCCCGGCGGTCATGCGCCTGACCGCCGAATTCCCGCTGCCGCAGCGCTGCCCGCTCACCGTGGTGCAGCCGGACGCCGATGAAGTCGTCGCGCCGCAGCTGGTTTACGAATGGTCCGACAGCCTGTCGCGTCCCCATGAGCTGCTGAAAGTGGCAGAATGCGGACACTTCTTCCATGGCAAGCTGACCGATCTGAAGGATCTGCTGCTGCCGCGCCTTTCGAACTGAGCCAAGCCTGAATAAGCGAACACCCATGACCACGCGCATTCTTACCGGTATCACCACCACCGGCACTCCGCACCTGGGCAACTACGCCGGCGCCATCCGCCCGGCGATCCGTGCCAGCCAGCAGCCCGGTGTCGACTCGTTCTACTTCCTGGCCGACTACCACGCCCTGATCAAGTGCGACGACCCGCTGCGCATCCAGCGCTCGCGCCTTGAAATCGCCGCCACCTGGCTGGCCGGTGGCCTGGACCCGGACAAGGTGACCTTCTATCGCCAGTCCGACATCCCGGAAATCCCCGAACTGACCTGGCTGCTGACCTGCGTTGCTGCCAAAGGCCTGCTGAACCGTGCGCATGCCTACAAGGCCTCGGTGGACAAGAACGTCGAGAACGGCGAAGACCCGGACGCCGGCGTGACCATGGGCCTGTTCAGCTACCCGGTGCTGATGGCCGCCGATATCCTGATGTTCAACGCCAACAAGGTGCCGGTCGGTCGTGACCAGATCCAGCACGTGGAAATGGCCCGCGATATCGGTCAGCGCTTCAACCATCTGTTCGGTCAAGGCAAGGACTTCTTCGCCTTGCCGGAGGCTGTGATCGAAGAAAGCGTGGCGACCCTGCCGGGCCTGGACGGGCGCAAGATGTCCAAGAGCTATGACAACACCATCCCGTTGTTCACCAGCGCCAAGGACATGAAAGACGCCATCTCGCGCATCGTCACCGATTCGCGCGCGCCCGGTGAGGCGAAAGACCCGGACAACGCGCACCTGTTCACCCTGTATCAGGCCTTCTCGACGCCTGAGCAGTGCGCCGGTTTCCGCGAAGAGCTGCTGCAGGGCCTGGGCTGGGGCGATGCCAAACAGCGCCTGTTCCAGCTGCTGGACGGCCAACTGGCCGAGAAGCGCGAGTACTATCACCAGCTGATCGCCCGGCCGGCGGACCTGGAAGACATCCTACTGGCCGGCGCTGCCAAGGCCCGCAAGATCGCCACGCCGTTCCTCGAGCAGCTGCGCGAGGCCGTTGGCCTGCGTTCGTTCCGCAGCAGCGTGCAGGCCAGCACCGAGGTGAAGAAGAAGGCTGCCAAGAGCGCACGCTTCGTCAGCTTCCGTGACGAAGACGGCAGCTTCCGTTTCCGCCTGCTGGCCGCCGACGGTGAGCAACTGCTGCTGTCGCGCAGCTTCGCCGACGGCAAGAGTGCGGGTGCCGTGAGCAAGCAGTTGCAGCAGGGTGGCGAGGCCGATGTCCGCGTCGAAGGCCTGAGCTTCGGCCTATGGCTCAATGGCGAGCAGGTTGCCGACGGGCCGCAGTTCGACAACGCTGAAGCCCGTGATGCCGCCATCGATGGTCTGCGTGTAGCGCTTCAGCCATTGTAGGAGCGAGTTTACTCGCGAACACCGGCAAGGCCGGTGCCATCCAGCGCATAAGCTATGCTGGATGAGGCATATTGACGCAAGTCTGATTGCCATTAAGCGGGCCTGTCGCTACAGTGACGGCCCGTTTTTTGTTGCCTCGCTAACGAATCATGACTCCCTTAGAACGCTATCAAGCAGATCTGAAACGTCCCGACTTCTTCCATGACGCGGCGCAGGAAACTGCGGTGCGTCACCTCCAGCGCCTGTACGACGACCTGGTGCACGCGCAGAACAACAAGCCGGGCGTGTTCGGCAAGCTGTTCGGCAAGAAGGAGCAGACCCCGGTCAAGGGCCTGTACTTCTGGGGTGGGGTGGGGCGAGGCAAGACCTACCTGGTTGATACCTTCTACGAAGCGCTGCCGTTCAAGCAGAAGATGCGTACGCACTTCCACCGCTTCATGAAGCGTGTGCACGAGGAGATGAAAACCCTCAAGGGCGAGAAGAACCCGCTGACCCTCATTGCCAAGCGCTTCAGCGAAGAAGCCAAGGTGATCTGCTTCGACGAATTCTTCGTGTCGGACATTACCGACGCCATGATCCTCGGCACCTTGATGGAAGAGCTGTTCAAGAATGGCGTGTCGCTGGTGGCCACCTCCAACATCGTGCCGGACGGCCTCTACAAGGACGGCCTGCAGCGTGCACGCTTCCTGCCGGCTATCGCCATGATCAAGCAGTACACCGACGTGGTGAACGTCGATAGCGGGGTCGACTACCGTCTGCGTCACCTGGAGCAGGCTGAACTGTTCCACTTCCCACTCGATGACGCGGCGCACCAGAGCATGCGCGCCAGCTTCAAGGCGCTCACCCCTGAGTGCACCCAGGCGATCGAAAACGACGTGCTGATGATCGAGAACCGCCCGATCAATGCCCTGCGTACTTGCGACGACGTCGCCTGGTTTGACTTCCGCGCCCTGTGCGACGGGCCGCGTAGCCAGAACGACTACATTGAGCTGGGCAAGATCTTCCACGCCGTATTGCTGAGCAACGTGGAGCAGATGGGCGTCACCACCGACGACATCGCCCGTCGTTTCATCAACATGGTGGACGAGTTCTACGATCGCAACGTCAAGCTGATCATCTCGGCCGAGGTGGAGTTGAAGGACCTGTATACCGGTGGGCGTCTGAGCTTCGAGTTCCAGCGTACCCTGAGCCGGTTGCTGGAGATGCAATCGCACGAATTCCTGGCGCGCGCACACAAGCCCTGACGGCAGCGGCAAGCGTCAGGCGACAAGGAAAGTTCAGGGCAATGCGCGATCCGCTCTGGTTTTTCCTTGTCGCTTCAAGCTCGAAACCTGCCGCTCTGGAAGCCTTTCAGGCTTCCTGCATGAACTGCTGCCGATACTGGTTCGGCGACAACTCGGTGTGTTGGCGGAACAGCCGCGCAAAGAAACTGGCATCGTCATACCCCACCTCGTAACTGATGGTCTTGATGCTCTTGCGCGTACTCGACAACAACCCCTTGGCTGTCTCGATGCGTAACCGTTGCAGGTAATGCAGCGGCTTGTCACCCGTTGCGCCCTGGAAGCGACGCATGAAGTTGCGGATGCTCATGCCGTGGTTGCGGGCCACATCCTCGAAGCGGAACTTGTCGGCGAAGTGTTCCTCCAGCCAGTGCTGGATCTGCAGGATGATCAGGTCCTGGTGCAGTTTCTGCCCGCCAAAGCCCATGCGCCCCGGGGTGTAGTTGCGTTGCACTTCGTAGAGGATATCGCGGGACACTGCACGGGCCACGTTGGCACCGCAGAAGCGTTCGATCAGGTAGATGTACAGGTCGCAGGCCGAGGTTGCACCGCCGGCGCAATAGATATTGTCGGCATCGGTCAGGTGCTTGTCCTGGTTCAGGCGAATCTTCGGGAAGCGTTCGGCAAAGCTGTTGAAGAAGCGCCAGTAGGTGGTCGCTTCCTTGCCATCGAGCAGGCCGGATTCGGCCAGCCAGAACACACCACTGGCCTCGGCGCACAGCACCGCGCCACGCGCGTGCTGTTCACGCAGCCACGGCAGCACCTGTGGGTAACGCTGCAGCAAGTTGTCGAAATCATCCCAGTAGGCCGGGAGGATGATCACATCGGCATCGTCCAGGCCGCCGTCAACCGGTAACTGCACATTGCTGAAGCTGTCCACGGGCTGGCTGTCGGGGCTCACCAGGCGGATGTCGAACATGGGCTGCAAGCCCAGGCCCAGCTGCTTGCTATAGCGCAGGCTGGCGAGGTGGAAGAAGTCCTTGGCCTGCATCAAGGTCGAAGCGAACACCTTGTCAATGGCCAGGATGCTGACGCGCCGCAGCGACGCTGAGGGTTGGGTAAACATCATTGTCATTGTTCTTATAGGGTAGAGTGGTCAATCACCGGCTGGATCGTCTTATTTTTTGGCGATTGTGTCTACCCCATGTAACAGCGGCGCGAAGCGGGGCGCAGTGTTTGGCTCAAGGCGCCGGGTTGGGCTGCTCCTGATGAATGGCTTCGATCGCTGTCAGCAGATCGGCGCTCAGGTTCAGTTCAAGGCTGGCCAGGTTGCTGTCCAGCTGCTGCAGGCTGGTGGCACCTATGATGTTGCTGGTCACGAACGGCTGTCGGGTGACGAACGCCAGGGCCATTTGCGCCGGGTCCAGGCCGTGCTCGCGGGCCAGCTGCACGTAGCGGCTGCAGGCCGCCACGGTCTGTGGGTTGGAGTAACGGGCAAAGCGGCTGAACAGGGTCAGGCGTGCATTGTCCGGCCGTGCGCCGTTCTCGTACTTGCCCGAGAGCATGCCGAAGGCAAGCGGCGAATAGGCCAGCAGGCCACACTGCTCGCGTATGGCCACTTCTGCCAGGCCCACCTCGAAGCTGCGGTTGAGCAGGTTGTACGGGTTCTGAATCGATACCGCCCGTGGCCAGCCCCGGCTCTCGGCCAGCTGCAGGAACTTCATGGTGCCCCACGGCGTTTCGTTGGACAGGCCGATGTGGCGGATCTTGCCCGCACGCACCTGCTCGTCGAGCACTTCGAGGGTTTCTTCCAGTGGGGTGAAGTGATCCTGCGGCAGGTGCTGGTAGCCCAGCTTGCCGAAGAAGTTGGTGCTGCGCTCTGGCCAGTGCAACTGGTACAGGTCGATGCGGTCGGTCTGCAGGCGCTTGAGGCTTTCGTCCAGTGCCGCGACGATGTGCTGACGGTTGTGCTTGAGCTGCCCGTCGCGGATATGGCTGATGCCGTTGCCCGGGCCTGCAACCTTGCTGGCCAGGATCCACGCGTCGCGGTCGCCATGGTCACGGAACCAGTTGCCGATGATGCGCTCGGTGGCCGCGTAGGTCTCCGGGCGGGGAGGGACCGGGTACATCTCGGCGGTGTCGATGAAGTTGACCCCGGCGGCCTTGGCCCGGGCAATCTGTTCGTAGGCCTCGGCCTGGATGTTCTGCTCGCCCCAGGTCATGGTGCCCAGGCACAGGGCGCTGACGTTGAGGTCGGTACGGCCGAGCTGGCGGTATTCCATCGGTTATTCACTCCTTGGCGATAGAAGCCAATCAAAGCAGGTTGAAATTTTTCGCGCAATCTGGATAATTCAGCCCCTCTCCGCGTGGCGGAAGTGATGCACCATCACGCAGGAAGAACCCCGTCGAACATTGGCGTGCCCGACCCGAGCCCCCAAAAGCGTCTGTGTTCGGCTGCGCGCTTGCCCTTGGCAAGCTGTGCACTATCCAGTAAGATTCGCCGTCTATTTTTCGCTGGGCGGCCTCTGAGGCTTTAGAGAATGAAAACTTTTACTGCTAAACCGGAAACAGTAAAGCGCGAGTGGTTCGTAGTCGACGCCGCTGGCCAGACCCTGGGTCGTCTGGCTACCGAAATCGCTACCCGTCTGCGTGGCAAACACAAACCAGAATACACCCCTCACGTTGACACCGGCGACTACATCGTCGTTATCAACGCCGAGCAGGTTCGTGTGACTGGTGCCAAGTCTTCCGACAAAATGTACTACTCCCACTCCGGTTTCCCAGGCGGTATCAAGGAAATCAACTTCGAGAAGTTGATCGCCAAGGCCCCTGAGCGTGTTATCGAAACTGCGGTCAAAGGCATGCTGCCTAAGAACCCGCTGGGTCGCGACATGTACCGCAAGCTGAAAGTGTACGCGGGTGCTGCTCACCCACACACTGCTCAGCAGCCTCAAGAACTGAAGATCTAACGGGATAGTTCATTATGTCGGCGACTCAAAATTACGGCACTGGCCGTCGCAAGACCGCAACCGCTCGCGTATTCCTGCGTCCGGGTACTGGTAACATTTCCATCAACAACCGTTCTCTGGACGTGTTCTTCGGTCGCGAAACCGCTCGCATGGTTGTTCGCCAGCCGCTCGAGCTGACTGAATCCGTTGAGAAATTCGACATCTACGTCACCGTTTCCGGTGGTGGTGTCAGCGGTCAGGCCGGTGCGATCCGTCACGGTATCACCCGCGCTCTGATGGAATACGACGAAACCCTGCGTGGCGCTCTGCGTCGTGCTGGCTACGTCACCCGCGACGCTCGTGAAGTTGAGCGTAAGAAAGTGGGTCTGCGTAAAGCGCGTAAGCGTCCTCAGTACTCCAAGCGTTAATACCGCTTCGGCAGTCGAAAAAAGCCCGGTTCCTTGGAACCGGGCTTTTTTTTTAGCCTTGAACTAACCTGTCAGCAGTCAGTGGCCGCTTGTCGCATAGACGTAGATCAAGCAAAGCGTGGGTTGTCGCCCTTGCCGGGGTAATCACCTTGTCAGTGTGTGGATTTGTTTCTTACCATGACGGCCAATTTTTAGTGCCATTGACACAACCTAAGTACAGGCCAGGTCCAACTGGCCAAGCAAGCTGATGGGAGAGGACTGAATGAGCAATGACGGCGTCAACGCAGGCCGGCGCCGCTTCCTCGTAGCCGCGACATCCGTGGTCGGGGCGGCGGGGGCAGTGGGGGCTGCGGTACCGTTCGTGGGGTCATGGTTTCCCAGTGCCAAGGCGAAAGCCGCGGGTGCACCGGTGAAGGTCAACATCGCCAAGGTCGAGGCGGGGCAGCAGATGGTGGCCGAGTGGCGTGGCCAGCCCGTATTCATCGTGCGGCGAACGGAGGAAATCCTTGGCAATCTGAAAAAAATCACGGGTGACCTGTCCGACCCCGAGTCCAAGGCCTCGGTACAGCCAGCGTACGTCGACCCTGAGGTTCGCTCGATCAAGCCGGAAATTCTTATTCTCGTCGGCCTGTGCACGCACCTGGGCTGCTCGCCCACCTTCCGACCAGAGGTGGCGCCCGCCGACCTTGGGCCGAAGTGGGTAGGTGGTTACTTCTGCCCATGCCACGGTTCTCACTATGACCTGGCTGGCCGTGTCTACAAGTCCCAGCCAGCGCCTCTCAACCTGCCCGTGCCACCGCACTCTTATGAGTCGGACGAGATCATCGTCATTGGCGTCGACCAGGAGAACGCATGATGAGCAAGTTCATGGACTGGATTGATGCTCGCTTCCCCGCCACCAAGATGTGGGAAGACCACCTCAGCAAGTATTACGCACCCAAGAACTTCAACTTCCTGTACTTCTTCGGCTCCCTGGCATTGCTGGTGCTGGTCAACCAGATCGTGACCGGCGTGTGGCTGACCATGAGCTTCACGCCCTCGGCGGAAGAGGCGTTCGCCTCGGTCGAGTACATCATGCGCGACGTGGAATACGGCTGGATTCTTCGCTACCTGCACTCCACGGGGGCGTCAGCGTTCTTCATCGTGGTCTACCTGCACATGTTCCGCGGCCTGCTCTATGGCTCCTATCAGAAGCCACGCGAGCTGGTCTGGCTGTTCGGCATGCTGATCTATCTGGCGCTGATGGCTGAAGCGTTCATGGGCTACCTGCTGCCATGGGGGCAGATGTCGTACTGGGGCGCCCAGGTGATCATCTCGCTGTTCGGTGCCATCCCGGTGATCGGTGATGACCTTACCCAGTGGATCCGTGGTGACTACCTGATCTCGGGCATCACCCTGAACCGCTTCTTCGCCCTGCATGTGGTTGCCCTGCCAATCGTGATTCTTGGCCTGGTGGTATTGCACATCCTCGCCCTGCACGAAGTGGGTTCGAACAACCCTGATGGCGTCGACATCAAGAAGAAAAAGGACGAAAACGGTATTCCGCTGGATGGTATTCCGTTCCACCCGTACTACACCGTCAAAGACATTGTCGGCGTGGTGGTGTTCCTGTTCGTGTTCTGCGCTGTGGTGTTCTTCTTCCCTGAAATGGGCGGTTACTTCCTGGAGAAACCTAACTTCGAGCAGGCCAACGCCTTCAAGACCCCAGAGCACATCGCGCCGGTGTGGTACTTCACACCGTTCTACGCAATCCTGCGTGCGGTGCCTGACAAACTGATGGGCGTCATTGCCATGGGGGCGGCCATCGCCGTGCTGTTCGTACTGCCCTGGCTCGACCGCAGCCCAGTGCGTTCCATGCGTTACAAGGGCTGGATCAGCAAGGTCTTCCTGCTGGTGTTCTGCGTGGCCTTCGTCATCCTCGGCGTGCTGGGCGTACTGGCACCGACACCTGGGCGTACCTTGTTGTCGCAGGTATGCACGGTGCTGTACTTCGCCTACTTCCTGCTGATGCCGTTCTACACAAGGCTTGAGAAGACCAAACCGGTTCCGGAAAGGGTGACTGGCTGATGAAAAAGTTGATTGCAGTATTTTTGCTGGCAGTGATGCCTGCCTTTTCCTTCGCTGCCGAAACTGGCCTGGAGCTGGACAAGGTCGATATCGATCTGACTGACAAGGCCGCCATGCAGGACGGTGCGCGTACCTTCGCCAACTATTGCATGGGGTGTCACAGTGCCAAGTTCCAGCGTTACGAGCGGGTGGCTGATGACCTGGGTATCCCGCATGAATTGATGCTCGAGAAGCTGGTGTTCACGGGCGCCAAGATTGGTGACCACATGCAGATCGGCATGAAGCCCAGCGACGCCAAGACCTGGTTTGGTGCCGCGCCGCCCGACCTGACCTTGGTCGCCCGCGTGCGCGGTACCGATTGGCTTTACACCTACCTGCGCAGCTTCTATGAGGACCCATCGCGCCCTTACGGGGTGAACAACAAGGTGTTCCCGAACGTCGGCATGCCTAACGTGCTGGTGGGTCTGCAAGGTAACCAGGTGGTGGGTTGCAAGCAGGTGCAGACGGTGGTCGAGGGCAAGAAGCAATTCGACCCGTTGACCGGCAGCCCGTTGACCCATGAAGCTTGCGATCAGCTGACCATTACGCCGAATTCCGGTACCCTGACGACCGAGCAGTTCGACGAGAAGGTCAAGAACCTTGTGACCTTCCTGGCCTATTCGGCCAACCCAGTCAAACTGGAAAGCCAGCGCATCGGCACCTATGTGTTGCTGTACCTGGCTTTCTTCTTCGTATTCGCCTACTTGCTCAAGCGTGAATACTGGAAGGACGTGCACTGATCACGCAGTAGTTTCTGGTTGTTGAACGCGCCCGGGGTGGCCTAGCAGTATTGCCAGGCCACCCCGGGCGCGTTTTCATTTAAAGTTGCACAAGCATCCGTGCGAGGAGCCGCTACATGGGCGCAACCAACAGGTTAGCCTGCTATTCCGATCCCGCTGATCACTATTCTCATCGGGTGCGCCTGGTTCTGGCCGAGAAGGGCGTCAGCGTGCAGTTGATCGATGTCGATCCCGCCCGCCTGCCGCCGAAGCTGGCCGAGGTCAACCCTTATGGCAGCGTGCCGACCTTGGTCGACCGTGACCTGGCGTTGTATGAATCGACCGTGGTGATGGAATACCTCGAGGAGCGTTACCCGCACCCGCCGCTGATGCCGGTATACCCGGTTGCGCGTGGCAACAGCCGTCTGCTGATGCACCGCATCCAGCGCGACTGGTGTGCCTTGGCCGATACCGTGCTTGACCCGCGTAGCAGTGAAGCTGCCCGAACCGAAGCGCGCAAGGCCTTGCGCGAAAGCCTGACCGGGGTCTCGCCGTTGTTTGGCGAGTTCGCCTGCTTCATGAGTGATGAGCAAAGCCTGGTCGATTGCTGTCTATTGCCCATACTCTGGCGTTTGCCGGTGTTGGGTATCGAATTGCCGCGGCAAGCCAAGCCGCTGCTGGATTACATGGAGCGCCAGTTCGCCCGCGAGCCTTTTCAGGCGAGCCTGTCCTCCGTAGAACGTGAAATGCGCAAGCTTTAAGGAGCCGTTGATGAACTCCAGTCGCCCCTATCTGGTTCGAGCACTGTACGAGTGGATCGTCGACAACGATTGCACGCCCCATATGCTGGTCAATGCCGAATTCCCGAAAGTTCAGGTGCCGGATGGTTTCGCCAGTGATGGCCAGATCGTCTTGAATATCTCGCCAAGTGCCGTGCGTAGCCTGCACATGGACAATGACGCAGTCAGCTTCGAGGGCCGCTTCAGTGGTGTGGCTCACTCGCTGTTCGTGCCGGTTGGTGCAATCCTGGGTATCTACGCCCGCGAAAATGGCCAGGGTATGGTCTTCGAGCTGGAGCCGTCTTCGATGGATGGCGACGAGCTGGAAGACGATGATGTGCAGCCGGATGACGATGGCCCGCCAGACGATGGAGGGCAGCCGCCGCGTCCGACTGGCCGGCCAAGCCTGAAAGTGGTCAAGTAACAAAAAAGGCGATCCAGATGGATCGCCTTTTTTTGTTTGGCCTGTCCAGGCAATCACTGAGTCAATCGATGTACTCGAACAGCTTGACGATCTTCTGCACGCCCGACACGCCCTGCACCACGGCAGTGGCCGAGTTGGCTTCTTGACGGGTGACCAGACCCAGCAGGTAGACGATGCCGTTTTCGGTAATCACCTTGATGCGCGAGCTGGGCACGGCGTTGTCGGTCAGCATCTGGGTCTTGATCTTGGTGGTCAGCCAGGCGTCGTTGTTGCGCGCCAGAATGGAGGAGGGCTGCATCACTTGCAGCTCGTTGTGTACTTTCTTGACCCGTTGGACCTGGCTGGCGGTTTGCTCCGCGAGGCTCTTGAGGTCGGCGCGTGGGGTCTGCCCGGCCAGCAGGACGATGCCGTTGTAGCTGCTGACAACGATGTGCGAGCCCTTGTCCAGGTCTGGGTTGGCTTTGGAAATGTTCACGGCAGCCTTGGTCTCGATCAGCGAGTCGTCGATCTTGCTACCGATGGTGCGCGTGCCGCGATCGTCCTCGATCGGCGAATTGCGGGTAGAGGTGAGTACCGAGCTGCAACCAGTGACGCTCAGGCACAGGGTCAGGGCCATCAGGCCCAGGCGCATAGGGGTCATTCTTCACTCCCGAACAGTTGGCTGTCGATCAGATCGCACAGGCAGTGGATCGCCAGCAGGTGGACTTCCTGGATACGCGCGGTAACTGTCGAAGGCACGCGGATTTCCACGTCTTCGGGCAGCAGCAGCGAAGCCATGCCGCCGCCATCGCGACCCGTCAATGCTACGACAATCATTTCACGGTCATGTGCGGCCTGGATTGCCTGGATTACGTTGGCCGAATTGCCGCTGGTGGAGATCGCCAGCAGAACGTCACCGGGCTGGCCCAGGGCGCGGATCTGCTTGGAAAAGACTTCGTTGTAGCTGTAGTCGTTGGCGATCGAGGTCAGGGTCGAGCTGTCGGTGGTCAGCGCGATGGCTGGCAGGCTGGGACGCTCGCGCTCGAAGCGGTTGAGCAGCTCCGATGAAAAGTGCTGGGCATCGCCGGCCGAGCCGCCGTTGCCGCAGGCGAGCATCTTGCCCTCGTTGAGCAACGCATTGACCATGACCAGGCTGGCCTGCTCGATGTGCGGTGCCAGGATGTCCATTGCCTGTTGCTTGGTTTCGATGCTGGCCTCGAACAGCCGGCGAATTCGGGATTGCATGTCCATCTGGTGACCTTAAATGGGGCGGTGGCCTTTGCTAGGCGCAACAACGACCAGCCCGCGATACATAGAGCAAAAAAAACGAAGTGGGTTCAGCATTCGAAGGCGTTTTTCAGCCATTGAAGCGGTCTGCCTGCATGGTGGCTACCCTGCAGGGCGACTACGTCGAAGCGGCAGGGGTAGTTGCCCCAGTGGGCCTCCTTCTGCAGGAACAGGCTGGCGGCAAGCACCAACCGTTTCTGCTTGCGCCCGTCGATACTGTCGAGGGCGCCTCCGAAGCCCGCGTGCAACCGGTAGCGGACTTCGACGAATACTACTGTATCGGCGTCGAGCATGACCAGATCAAGCTCGCCGCCTTTGCATCGCCAGTTGCGCGCCAGCAACTGCAGCCCTTGCCCCTGAAGGTACTCAAGGGCTTGGGTTTCTGCCGCTTGCCCGGCACGGGTAGGCGATGCTGCGGCCATCAGCGCGCGGTGTCAGGCAGGCGCTTGACCTGGCCGCCGGTGAACTCGGCCCATGGCAGCTGGCGCTCGACGCGCTGGTTGGCATTGATGCTCAGGCTGCCCGAAAGGCCCAGGATGCGGTTGTCTGGTAGCGCTTTCAGTTGGCCCAGGCGCGGCGCCAGGCTGTAGGCGTCGACGCCCATGGCATACAGGCGACCGAGGCTGCCAGCGGCTTGCGGCCACTGCTGTACAACCTGTTGACGCAGGCTGTTGCTGGTGTCGAGCAGCCACGGTGTTTCGCAGAAGCGGATGCCGTTCATGTCATTGTACTGGTTGATGTCACCGCTGGCGCTGTACAGGTTCGAGGTGGCATAGACCGGCACATCACCGGCGTACTGGAAGTTCAGGGTCGGCTTGATCTGCTGCGCCTGTTGTGGGGTCGAGGCGAGGAAGATGAAGTCAATGTCCTGGCGGCGCGACGGTTGTGCAGCGATGCTGCCGCCCACCGTGCTTTGCAGGCTCTTGGCGCGGCCTTCGCTCTGGCGCAGCTGGAACAGGTCGGCAATCTGCTGGGCCAGGGCGACCGGTTGGGCGATGCGCTGGGCGGCGAGTAGGGTTCCGCCATTGCCTTCCCAGTCCTGGCGGAAGGCAGCCAGGACACGGTCACCCCATTCGCCGCTCGGCACCAGGGCTACGGCGCGGACCATGCCATCGGCGCGGGCGCGGCGTGCCACTTCACGGGCTTCGTCTTCGGCCGCCAGGCCGAACTGGAACAGTTGTGGCGGCGCCTTCTGGCCAGCGTCGGCGTAGTTCAGGGCCAGCGTGGTGATCGGCAGCTGTGGTTTGGCGGCCAGTTGTTTGACCAATGGTTTTTCAAGCGGGCCGATGACCAGTTGCACGCCGGCGGCTTGCGCCTGGCGATAGAAGTCGTCCAGCGAGCCGATACGCGAGCTGTCGAACACCTGCACCGCAGGCGCTGGCTGGCCGCTTTGCTGGGCCTGGAAGTGGGCGGCCATGAAGCCATCGCGCAGGGCGCGGGCTACACCGGCCAGTGGGCCTTCCTGAGGCAGCAGCAGGGCGATCTTGGTCAGCGGCTGGCTGGCCAGTTCCTTGAGTTTGGTCAGGGCCAGCGGCAGTTGCTGGGCGGCAGGGTGGTCCGGGTGCTGTTTGACCCAGGCTTCGATGGCCGCTTGCTGCTGCTCCAGGGTGCCGGCGCTTTTCACGGCGAAGGCCAGGCTGGTCCAGCCAGCCAGGGTCTGATCGTTGGTTGGCTGCTGCAGTTGCTCTGCAGGCAGCGAGGCGACCAAGGCCCAGATAGCGTCATTGTTGGTGCTGGCGGCCTGGCCACCAAGCAGCGGGGCCAGGAGAGTGCGCTGCTGTGCGGCAGCCAGGGCCTGGCCATCGGCTTCGAGCGCAGCGGCGTGCACGCTGTAGGTGCGCACTTGCTGTTCTGTCGGCAGCTCGGCAAGGCGCTGCAGGCTCGGGTGGGCCAGGGCGGTCAGCGCTGCTTTGGGCTGGTTGCGGCTCATGGCCAGTTCCGCCGCGAGGGTGCTGGCGAACACTTGCTGGGCCGGCTTGAGCGTGTCCAGCGGGACCTGCTCGAGAATGCGTGCGGCGCGTGGGAAGTCCTTCTGCTTGTAGGCCAGGTCGGCCGCGCTCAGGCGCAGCAGGGCGGCGTCTTCTGCAGACTTGCTGGAAGCGGCCTTTTCGAGCAGTTGCTCGATGCTGGCATCCGGGGTGCGTGGCAGTTCGCCCAGGCTGGATGAGGGCGAGCTGGCGCAGGCTGCCAGCAGGGCGGCGAGGCAGAGGGCTGTGAGCAGCCGCAGGCAAGCGATCATGTAAAGGTCCTGTTACTCGATCAAGTTGGCCGGCAATTGTACCCAAGCACTGGCCGGGGCGCGATGTTGCTGTGTCGATCCTTCACTATAGGCGGCGTGTTCCTGATCGCCGGCGAGTTTCTTTGCGCCCTGTTGCAGGCGCTCGGGCTACAATGGCGCCTTTGATCCGAATGACAGGTGTGCGCAGTGACTGATGTGGCAGGGGCTTCGAAATCCGCGGTGGGGACGCTGTATGTGGTGGCAACCCCCATCGGCAACCTCGACGACATGAGCGCCCGGGCGCTGAAGGTGCTGGCGGATGTGGCGCTGATCGCCGCCGAAGACACCCGTCATTCGATCCGCCTGCTGCAACACTTTGGCATTGATACGCCGTTGGCCGCTTGTCATGAGCACAACGAGCGTGACGAGGGCGGGCGTTTTCTCTCCAAGCTGCTGGCGGGTGAAAATGTGGCGCTCGTCTCTGATGCCGGCACGCCTCTGATTTCCGACCCGGGCTACCACTTGGTGCGTCAGGCGCGGGCCGCGGGGGTGAGCGTGGTGCCGGTGCCGGGCGCCTGTGCCTTGATCGCCGCGCTATCGGCGGCAGGCCTGCCATCGGACCGCTTCATCTTCGAAGGCTTCCTGCCGGCCAAGCAGGCAGGGCGCCGGGCGCGCCTGGAGCAGGTGAGGGAAGAGCCGCGCACGTTGATCTTCTATGAAGCCCCGCATCGCATCCTGGAGTGTCTTGAAGACATGGAGGCGGTATTTGGTGGCGATCGTCCGGCGTTGCTGGCGCGCGAACTGACCAAGACCTTCGAGACCCTCAAGGGTTTGCCGCTGGCTGAGTTGCGTGCGTTCGTAGCCGGCGACAGCAATCAGCAGCGCGGTGAGTGCGTGGTGCTGGTCGGCGGATGGAGTGCGCCGGAGGGCGAGCAGGCCATCAGTGCCGAAGCACAGCGCGTGCTCGACCTGCTGTTGGCTGAGTTGCCACTGAAGCGGGCGGCGGCGCTTGCAGCGGAAATTACCGGGGTGCGCAAGAACCTCTTGTATCAACTTGCCCTGGAAAAGCAGAAAGCCGAGTAGTGGCATTTTGATATAAATGTCGGTGGCGCTTGTTCTTGCGCGCGCGTGCCGGTAACCTTGGCGGCGGAGAGTCGATCGGACAGTCGCTGCCTGTTTTTGTTCCGCAACTTTTTGTTGTGTGAGCAGCAGGGGGAGGAAAGTCCGGGCTCCATAGGGCAGAGTGCCAGGTAACGCCTGGGAGGCGTGAGCCTACGGAAAGTGCCACAGAAAATAACCGCCTAAGCACTTCGGTGCCGGTAAGGGTGAAAAGGTGCGGTAAGAGCGCACCGCACGGCTGGCAACAGTTCGTGGCTAGGTAAACCCCACTCGGAGCAAGACCAAATAGGGTTCCATCAGGCGTGGCCCGCGTCGGAACCGGGTAGGTTGCTAGAGGCGTCCAGTGATGGCCGTCGTAGAGGAATGACTGTCCTCGACAAAACCCGGCTTACAGATCGACTCTCCACCTTCTTTCCCTGCTTGAATCGATAGCAGATCCTCTCTGGTAATACCGAAAAAATCTTACTCTTAATAAATTACTTTAACTTCGAACTCCATTCGTTTGCGTGGGTTTGATTTTTCTCGTGTTTTTCTCTCTCTGGCAGTCCTTCCACATTCCGTTGTTGCGCTAAATCTCGGTCCTGTAAGGCTTTTCCTTATGAACGTGCCTTGACGGTGCTGCGGGCGGATTCCTATAGTGTGCGCAAGTGGCAGAAAGTGGGATGAAGTGGGTTTTCTGACACAAAAAAGCTAACATTGTGGGGAATCACAGCCGTGTTCCGCGGAGCCAACGCCGTCAGCCTCGATGCAAAGGGCCGTCTCGCCATGCCGAGCCGGTACCGTGACGAGCTCGACTCACGTTGCAATGGCCAACTGATCGTGACCATTGACGCCGTAGACCCCTGCTTGTGTGTTTATCCCCTCGATGAGTGGGAACAGATAGAAGCCAAGTTGCGTGCCTTGCCATCGTTGCGTGAGGAACACCGCCGCCTGCAGCGTTTGCTGATCGGTAATGCGGTTGACCTGGAGCTCGATGGCAGCGGGCGTTTCCTGGTGCCGCCCCGCCTGCGTGAGTACGCCAAGCTCGACAAGAAGGCGATGCTGGTGGGGCAACTGAACAAATTCCAGCTGTGGGATGAAGATGCCTGGAACGCGGTTTCGGCAGCTGACCTTGCAGCTATTCAACAACCGGGCGCCATGCCCGACGAATTGCGTGACCTGATCCTGTGACCATAGATAGCGGCTTCAACCACATTACCGTCCTGCTCGACGAAGCTGTCGAGGCATTGGCCCTGCGCGCCGACGGTTGCTATCTGGACGGCACTTTCGGCCGTGGCGGACACAGCCGTCTGATTCTCAGCAAGCTCGGGCCGCAAGGGCGGCTCTTGGGCTTCGACAAAGATCCACAGGCGATTGCCACGGGGCAAGCGCTGGCGGCCGAAGACGGCCGCTTTGTCATTGTGCAGCGCAGTTTTGCCGAGCTGGGTGCGGAAGTCGCAGCGCGCGGCCTGCACGGCAAGGTCAGTGGTGTGTTGCTGGACCTGGGCGTGTCCTCGCCGCAGCTGGATGACCCAGAGCGTGGCTTCAGCTTCCTCAATGATGGCCCGCTGGACATGCGCATGAACCCGGACCAGGGCATCAGTGCCGCCGAGTTCATCGCCACTGCGCCCGTGGAAGAAATCGCCCGCGTCTTCAAGGAGTACGGCGAAGAACGTTTTGCCGGGCGCATGGCGCGTGCCGTGGTCGAGCGCCGTGAAAAACAGCCCTTCACCCGTACCGCCGACCTGGCGGAGGTGCTCAAAGTGGCCAACCCGGCATGGGAAAAGGGCAAGAACCCGGCTACCCGTGCCTTCCAGGGTCTTCGCATTCACGTCAACAACGAGCTGGGCGACCTGGAGGCTGGCCTTGAGGCTGCGCTCGATGCGCTCGAAGTCGGTGGTCGCCTGGCGGTCATCAGTTTCCACTCGCTGGAAGACCGTATCGTCAAACTGTTCATGCGCAAGCTGGTGAAGGGTGAGGCCGACAACCTGCCGCGCAACCTGCCGGTTCAGCACAAGGTCTTCGAGCCGAAAATCAAGCTCATCGGCAAGGCTCAGTTCGCCTCCGAGGCCGAGCTCAAGGCCAACCCGCGGTCGCGTAGCGCCGTGATGCGCGTGGCGGAGAAGCTGCGGTGAGCAGGCTACTTGCCAAACCCTTGCCAGGCGGAAGCTTCCTGATGCTTCTGCTGTTTGTCGGCGTGCTGGTTTCGGCCATTGCCGTGTCCTACAGTGCGCACTGGAACCGTCAACTGCTCAACACCCTGTACGGTGAATTGAACGAGCGCGACAAGGCTCAGGCCGAGTGGGGCCGGCTGATTCTTGAGCAGAGTACCTGGACTGCTGCCAGCCGCATCGAGAGCCTGGCCTCCGAGCAGTTGAAGATGCGCGTGCCATCAGCTGACGAAGTCCGGATGGTGGCGCCATGATGAAGCTCGAAGGCGCACTCTACCCGTGGCGCTTCCGCGTAGTGATCGGCTTGCTGGCGATCATGGTCGGCGCCATTTGCTGGCGCATCATCGACCTCCAGGTGGTTGACCGTGACTTCCTCAAGGGCCAGGGCGATGCACGCAGCCTGCGTCACATCCCCATCCCGGCGCACCGCGGCTTGATTACCGACCGCAACGGTGAGCCGTTGGCCGTGAGTACCCCGGTCACCACGTTGTGGGCCAACCCCAAAGAGATGCAGGCCTCCAGGGAGCGCTGGCCGCAATTGGCCGCTGCGCTGGGGCAAAACCCGCAGCAGTTGATCGAGCGCCTGACCCAGCAGGCCAACAAAGAGTTCATCTACCTGGTCCGGGGGCTGACCCCCGAGCAGGGCCAGCACGTGCTCGACCTCAAAGTGCCTGGTGTGTACGGCCTGGAAGAATTCCGCCGCTTCTATCCGGCCGGTGATGTGACTGCACACATGGTCGGCTTTACCGACCTCGACGACCACGGTCGTGAAGGGGTGGAGCTGGCCTATGACGAGTGGCTGGCCGGTGTGCCCGGCAAGCGCCAGGTGATCAAGGACCGGCGCGGCCGGCTGATCAAGGACATTCAGGTAACCAAGAACGCCAAGGCCGGGAAGACCTTGGCGTTGTCGATAGACCTGCGCCTGCAGTACCTGGCTACCCGCGAGCTGCGCAATGCCATTGCCGAACAGGACGCCAAGGCCGGCAGCCTGGTGATCATGGACGTCAAGACCGGTGAGGTCCTGGCCATGGTCAACCAGCCGACCTACAACCCCAACAACCGCCGTAGCATGTTCCCGGCGGCCATGCGCAACCGGGCGATCATCGACGTGTTCGAGCCGGGCTCCACGGTCAAGCCGATCTCCATGAGTGCGGCGTTGCAGAGCGGCCGCTGGAAGACTACCGACAAGGTCGAGGTGTACCCTGGCAGCCTGCAGATCGGTCGCTACACCATCAAGGACGTGTCGCGCAGCGAGGGCCCGATTCTTGATTTGACCGGCATCCTGATCAACTCCAGTAACGTTGGCATGAGCAAGATCGCCTTCGACATCGGCGGCGAGGCCATCTACCGGGTCATGTCCCAGGTCGGCCTGGGCCAGTACACCGGCCTTGGCTTCCCGGGTGAGCGTGTCGGCAACCTGCCCAACCACCGTGAGTGGCGCAAGGCCGAGACCGCAACCCTGTCCTATGGCTACGGCGTATCGGTGACTGCCCTGCAGCTGGTGCATGCCTACGCGGCGCTGGCCAACGACGGCAAGATGGTGCCGCTGTCGATCATCAAGGTCGACAAGGCGCCGGAAGCCGTGCAGGCCATTCCGAAGGATGTCGCCGAAACCGTTCAAGGCATGCTGCAGCAGGTGATCGAAGCGCCGCGCGGCGTCTTCCGTGCCCAGGTGCCGTTCTATCACGTGGCCGGCAAGTCCGGCACCGCGCGTAAGGCCACCGTGGGTGCCAAGGGATACACCGAAAACGCCTACCGCTCGCTGTTCGCCGGCTTCGGGCCAATGAGCGACCCGCGCTACGCCATCGTTGTGGTCATCGACGAGCCGGGCAAGGGCGGCTACTTCGGTGGTCTGGTATCGGCGCCTGTATTCAGCAAGGTCATGTCCGGCACCCTGCGCCTGATGAACGTGCCGCCAGACAACCTGCCGCCACCTGCACCTGCACCCGCCGTGCAATCGCAAGTCAATGCAGCAGCCGCCAAGGGAGGGCGTGGATGATGACAATGCCACTAAGCAAACTTTTCGCCCACGCCAGCCGTGATCCATTGATTCGTGAGCTGACCCTGGACAGCCGTAATGTGCGCCCGGGTGACTTGTTCCTGGCGGTGCCGGGTGCCAAGGTCGATGGCCGCGAGCATATCGCCGATGCCCTGGCCCGTGGCGCTGCCGCCGTGGCCTACGAAGAGCAGGGTGCCAACGTGCTGCCGCTGACCGATGCGCCGCTGATTCCGGTCAAAGGCCTGATCGCTCAGCTGTCAGATATCGCCGGGCGCTTCTACGGTGAACCGAGTCGCCAGTTGAATCTGGTCGGCGTGACCGGCACCAACGGCAAGACAAGCGTTACCCAACTGGTAGCCCAGGCGCTCGACCTGCTTGGCCAGCGCTGCGGTCTGATTGGCACCCTGGGGACCGGTTTCTACGGCGAGTTGCAGAGCGGCCGCCTGACCACGCCCGACCCGATTGCCGTGCAATCGACCCTCAACGACCTCAAGAAAGGCGGCGCCAAGGCCGTGGCCATGGAAGTGTCTTCCCATGCCCTGGAGCAAGGCCGGGTTGCCGCACTGGAATTCGACATCGCGGTGATGACCAACCTGTCCCGCGACCACCTCGACTATCACGGCAGCATGGAAGCCTATGAGGCCGCCAAGGCCAAGCTGTTCGCCTGGCCGAGCTTGCGTTGCCAGGTGGTCAACCTGGATGACGACTTTGGTCGTCGTCTGGCGGCCGACTTCGCGCGTCGCCCGAGTGTCGACCATATCGAAACCCGGCTGCTGAGCTACAGCCTGGAAAACCCTGAAGCCTCGCTGTTCTGCCGCGAAGCCGTATTCAGTGACGATGGCGTGCGCGCTACCCTCGTCACCGCCCAAGGTGAGCGTATCTTGCGCAGCCAACTGCTGGGTCGCTTCAACCTGAGCAACATGCTGGCCGCTGTCGCGACCCTGCTGGCGCTGGACTATGCGCTGGACGAGATCCTCAAGGTCACGCCGCAACTGCAGGGGCCGGTAGGCCGCATGCAGCGCCTGGGTGGCGGCGACAAGCCGCTGGTGGTGGTCGACTATGCGCACACGCCGGATGCACTTGAAAAAGTACTCGAGGCCCTGCGCCCGCACGCTCATGGCAAACTGTTGTGCCTGTTCGGCTGCGGCGGTGACCGTGATCGCGGCAAGCGCCCGCTGATGGCCGAAGTGGCCGAGCGCCTGGCCGACCGCGTACTGGTCACCGACGACAACCCGCGCACTGAAGATCCGTCGCGCATCTTCGATGACATTCGCCCCGGTTTCACCAGGCCTGACGACGTCGAGTTCGTCGCCGGGCGTGGCGAAGCCATTGCGCACCTGATTGCCACCGCCGCTGCCAACGACGTGATCGTGCTGGCCGGCAAGGGGCACGAGGATTACCAGGAGATCAATGGCGAGCGCCATGATTTCTCCGATTTGACCGAAGCCGAAAAGGCACTTGCAGCCTGGGAGGCTCCACATGCTTAAGCCGTTGTCACTCAGCCAGCTGACCACAGCACTGAAGGGTCAACACATCGGTGGCGACGCCACGTTCACCGGCGTCAGCATCGATAGCCGCAGTGTAAGCGCCGGGCAACTGTTCGTCGCCCTGGCCGGCCCGCGTTTCGATGGCCATGACTACCTGGCGGATGTGAAAGCCAAAGGCGCAGTGGCTGCCCTGGTCGAGCGTGAAGTGGTCGGTGTCGACCTGCCACAGTTGCTGGTCAAGGATTGCCGGGTAGCACTGGGTCAGCTCGGCGCCCTGAACCGCGCGGCTTTCGACAAGCCTGTAGTGGCCATTACCGGTTCCAGCGGCAAGACCACGGTCAAGGAAATGCTCGCCAGCATCCTGCGTACCCGTGGCCTGGTGCACGCTACCCGCGGCAACTTGAACAATGACCTCGGTGCACCGCTGACACTGCTGGAGATCGCATCGGAGCACAGCGCAGCAGTGATCGAACTGGGCGCCTCGCGCATTGGCGAAATCCGCTACACCGTGGGCCTGACGCAACCGCAGGTGGTCATCATCAACAATGCCGGTACTGCCCACGTTGGCGAATTCGGCGGCCCGGACAAGATCGTCGAAGCCAAGGGCGAGATTCTCGAAGGCTTGGGCGAAGGCGGTATTGCCATTCTCAACCTGGACGACAAAGCCTTTGATATCTGGAAGGTGCGTGCCGGTGCGCACAAGGTTGTCAGTTTCGCACGCAGCAACCCGAAGGCCGATTTCCACGCTTCAGACATTGGTCGCGATGCCCGTGGCTGCCCGTCCTTCACCCTGCATGGCGCCGGTGAAACGGTAGCCGTGCAACTCAATGTGCTGGGTGAACACAACGTCAGCAATGCCTTGGCCGCCGCCGCCGCTGCACATGCCGTTGGTCTGAGCCTGAGCGGCATCGCCGCCGGCCTGGCTGCGGTGCAACCGGTCAAGGGGCGTACCGTGGCGCAGATCGCGCCGAACGGGGTACGGGTAATCGACGACAGTTACAACGCAAATCCCACCTCTATGTGCGCAGCCATTGATATACTCGCCGGCTTTTCCGGACGCACCGTTCTGGTGCTTGGGGATATCGGCGAATTGGGGCAATGGGCGGAAGAAGGCCACCGTCAGGTGGGTGACTACGCGCGTGGCAAGGTCGACGCCCTGTACGCAGTGGGTTCCAACATGACACATGCGGTCAAGGCGTTCGGCGCCAATGGCCGCCATTTCGCTACTCAAGCTGAGCTGATCGATGCGGTTAGCGCCGAGAATGCCAGTGACACCACTATCTTGATCAAGGGCTCGCGCAGCGCTGCGATGGAAAACGTCGTAGCGGCATTGTGCGGTGCCAGCGGGGAGAAACATTAATGCTGCTGCTGTTGGCCGAGTATCTGCAACAGTTCCACAAAGGCTTTGCGGTCTTTCAGTACCTGTCCCTGCGCGGGATTCTTGGCGTACTGACCGCATTGTCCCTGGCGCTGTGGCTGGGCCCCTGGATGATCCGTACCCTGCAAATTCGCCAGATCGGCCAGGCCGTGCGTAACGACGGCCCGCAATCGCACCTGTCCAAGTCTGGCACCCCGACCATGGGTGGTGCGCTGATCCTGTCGGCCATCGCCGTCAGCACCTTGCTGTGGGCCGACCTGAGCAACCGCTATGTTTGGGTTGTGCTGATCGTCACCCTGGCGTTCGGTGCCATTGGCTGGGTCGATGACTACCGCAAGGTGATCGAAAAGAACTCCCGTGGCCTTCCAAGCCGCTGGAAGTACTTCTGGCAGTCGGTGTTCGGCCTGGCGGCGGCAGTGTTCCTGTACAAGACGGCGCCAACCAGCGTCGAGACCACGCTGATCCTGCCGTTCATCAAGGATGTCACCATTCCACTGGGCGTCGGCTTCGTCGTACTGACCTACTTCGTCATTGTCGGCTCGAGCAACGCGGTCAACCTCACCGATGGCCTTGACGGCCTGGCAATCATGCCGACGGTGATGGTCGGCGGCGCGCTGGGCATCTTCTGCTACCTGTCGGGTAACGTGAAGTTTGCCGAGTACCTGCTGATCCCCTACGTGCCGGGCTCGGGCGAGCTGATCGTGTTCTGCGGCGCGCTGATCGGTGCCGGCCTGGGCTTCCTGTGGTTCAACACATACCCGGCGCAAGTGTTCATGGGTGACGTCGGCGCGCTGGCGCTGGGCGCCGCGCTGGGCACCATCGCCGTCATCGTGCGCCAGGAAATCGTGCTGTTCATCATGGGCGGCATCTTCGTGGTGGAAACCCTGTCGGTGGTCATCCAGGTCGCTTCCTTCAAGCTGACCGGCAAGCGCGTGTTCCGCATGGCGCCGATCCACCACCACTTTGAACTCAAGGGCTGGCCAGAGCCCCGGGTGATCGTCCGATTCTGGATCATCACCGTGATCCTGGTACTGATTGGCCTTGCAACCCTGAAACTGAGGTAGATGAGCGTGTCTTTGATCGCTTCCGACCAATTCCGCATCGTTGTCGGCCTCGGCAAGAGCGGCATGTCCCTGGTTCGCTTCCTGGCGAGCCGGGGCATTGCCTTTGCGGTCGCCGATACCCGCGAGCAACCGCCGGAACTGGAAACCCTGCGCCGTGATTACCCGCAGGTGGAAGTGCGCTGTGGTGAACTGGACGTGGACTTCCTGTGCCGCGCCAACGAGTTGTACGTGAGCCCCGGTCTGGCCTTGGCCACGCCGGCCTTGCAGCAGGCGGCCGCGCGTGGCGTGAAGCTGTCTGGCGACATAGAGCTGTTTGCTCGCCATGCCAAGGCGCCGATCATTGCCATCAGCGGTTCCAACGCCAAGAGCACCGTCACGACGCTGGTCGGTGAAATGGCCGCCAAGGCCGGCAAACGCGTGGCCGTGGGCGGTAACCTCGGTACCCCGGCGCTCGACCTGCTGGCCGATGACATCGAGCTGTACGTGCTGGAGCTTTCCAGCTTCCAGCTGGAAACCACTGACCAGCTCAACGCCGAAGTGGCGACTGTTCTGAACATCAGCGAAGACCACATGGACCGCTATAGCGGCCTTCCGGCCTACCACCTGGCCAAGCACCGGATTTTCCGCGGTGCCCGCCAGGTGGTGGTCAACCGCCAGGACGCCCTGAGCCGGCCGCTGCCGGTGGAAGGCCGACCATGCTGGACCTTCGGCCTCAACTCGCCCGACTTCAAAGCGTTTGGCCTGCGTGAAGTGGACGGTGAAAAATACCTGGCGTTCGAGTTCCAGACGCTGATGCCGGCGCGTGAACTGAAGGTTCGCGGTGCTCACAACCAGAGCAACGCCCTGGCGGCGCTGGCCCTGGGGCATGCTGCCGGCCTGCCGTTCGAGCCCATGCTCGCGGCCCTGCGCGAGTTCGGTGGCCTGGCCCACCGGTGCCAGTGGGTACGCGAGCGTAATGGCGTGAACTGGTACGACGATTCCAAGGCCACCAACGTCGGTGCTGCCCTGGCCGCCATCGAAGGCCTGGGCGCCGATATTGAAGGCAAGTTGGTGCTGATCGCCGGTGGTGACGGCAAAGGTGCTGAATTCACTGCGCTGCGCGAGCCGGTCAAGCGTTTCTGCCGCGCCGTGGTATTGCTCGGCCGTGATGCCGAGCGCCTGGCCGAGGCCTTGGGCGATGCCGTGCCACTGGTTCGGGTCAAGACGCTTGACGATGCCGTACAGCAGTGTGCCGAACTGGCCCAGGCCGGCGATGCCGTGCTGCTGTCGCCAGCATGCGCCAGCCTCGACATGTTCAAGAACTTCGAGGAACGGGGGCGTCTGTTCGCCCAGGCAGCGGGAGGTCTCGCATGATCTTCGGCATCTTCAAACCCTACCCGTCGCCGCTGATCAGCGGCCGTGGCGTCGACCTGGACTTCCCGATGCTCGCCGGTTGCCTGGCCTTGCTGGGCCTGGGCCTGGTGATGATCACTTCGGCCTCCTCGGAAGTGGCTGCTGTACAGTCCGGCAACCCGCTGTATCACATGTTCCGCCACCTGGTGTACGTGTTCCTCGGCCTGGTGGCCTGCGGTGCAACCATGCTGGTGCCGATCGCCACCTGGCAGCGCATGGGCTTCATGATGCTGCTTGGCGCCTTCGGCCTGCTGGTCCTGGTCCTGGTGCCGGGTATCGGCCGTGAGGTTAACGGCTCCATGCGCTGGATCGGTTTCAGCTTCTTCAACGTGCAGCCTTCGGAAATCGCCAAGGTGTTCGTGGTCATCTACCTGGCTGGCTACCTGGTACGCCGACAGACCGAGGTGCGCGAAACCTGGATGGGCTTCTTCAAGCCGTTCATCGTACTGCTGCCCATGGCCGCCTTGCTGCTGATGGAACCGGACTTCGGCGCCACGGTGGTGATGATGGGCGCGGCGGCGGCCATGTTGTTTTTGGGAGGGGTGGGGCTGTTCCGCTTCAGCCTGATGGTGGTGCTGGCGGTGCTGGCGGTATTTGTCCTGGTCCAGGCGCAGCCCTACCGGATGGCGCGCCTTATTACGTTCACCGACCCCTGGGCCGATCAGTTCGGCTCCGGCTACCAGCTGACCCAGGCACTGATCGCCTTCGGCCGTGGCGAGTGGCTGGGCGTTGGCCTGGGCAACAGCGTGCAGAAGCAGTTCTACCTGCCTGAAGCGCACACCGACTTCGTGTTCTCGGTCCTGGCGGAAGAACTGGGCGTGGTCGGCTCGCTGCTGACCGTCGCGCTGTTCGTGTTCGTCACCGTGCGCGCCCTGTACATCGGCCTGTGGGCCGAGAAGGCCAAACAGTTCTTTGCCGCCTACATGGCGTTCGGCCTGGCTTTCCTGTGGATTGGCCAGTTCCTGATCAACATCGGTGTGAACGTCGGCCTGCTGCCGACCAAGGGCCTGACCCTGCCGTTTCTCAGTTACGGGGGGAGCTCGCTGGTGATCTGCTGCGCCTGCGTAGGCCTGTTGCTGCGCATCGAGTGGGAGAGCCGCACGCATCTGGGCAGTGAGGAGCACGAATTCAGCGAAAGCGATTTTGCCGAGGAGACCAGTCATGGCCGCTGAAGGCAAAAATGTATTGATCATGGCCGGCGGCACCGGGGGGCACGTATTCCCGGCGCTGGCCTGCGCCCGTGAGTTCCAGAAGCGCGGTTACAGCGTGCACTGGTTGGGCACCCCGCGTGGCATCGAGAACGAGTTGGTGCCACAGGCGGGTTTGCCATTGCACCTGATTCAGGTCAGCGGCTTGCGCGGCAAGGGCAAGCTGTCGTTGCTCAAGGCGCCTTTCACGTTGGTCAAGGCCGTGCTGCAGGCACGGCGCATCATTCGCCAGCTCAAGCCCGTATGTGTCTTGGGCTTTGGCGGCTATGTGACCGGCCCGGGCGGCGTGGCCGCGCGGCTGTGCGGCGTGCCACTGGTGATCCATGAGCAGAACGCCAGGGCCGGTACCGCCAATCGGTTGCTGGTGCCACTCTCGGCGCGGGTCTGCGAAGCTTTCCCGAACACCTTCGAGGCCAGCGACAAGCGTCGCACCACCGGCAACCCGGTGCGCCCGGAACTCTTCATGGACGCGCAACGCGTGCCCTTGGGCGAGCGCCGCGCACGCCTGTTGGTGCTCGGTGGCAGCCTGGGTGCGGAACCATTGAACAAATTGTTGCCTAAGGCCCTGTCTGAAGTGCCCGCGGCGCTGCGGCCAGAGGTGTTCCACCAGGCAGGCAAGCAGCACGCACCGATCACCGCCGAGCGTTATCACGAGGTGGGCGTCGAGGCTCAGGTAGAGCCCTTCATCAACGACATGGCCCAGGCTTATGGCTGGGCCGACCTGGTGGTGTGCCGGGCCGGTGCCCTGACTGTCAGCGAACTGGCGGCAGCAGGCCTGCCTTCGATGCTGGTG
This sequence comes from Pseudomonas sp. JY-Q, assembly GCF_001655295.1. Classification (NCBI taxonomy): domain Bacteria; kingdom Pseudomonadati; phylum Pseudomonadota; class Gammaproteobacteria; order Pseudomonadales; family Pseudomonadaceae; genus Pseudomonas; species Pseudomonas sp. JY-Q. Next base: position 1,185,191 of record NZ_CP011525.1, read on the forward strand.
CCTTTGCCCCACGCGATCGACGATCACCAGACCCACAACGCCCAATATCTGGCCCGCGAAGGCGCTGCCTTCCTGATGCCACAAGCGACAACTGGCGCAGCGCAACTCGCTGAACGCCTGAACGAGGTGCTGATGCAACCCGAGAAACTCAACGTCATGGCTGGCACCGCACGGCGCCTGGCCAAACCTGCTGCAACCAGCACCGTGGTCGATATCTGCCTGGAGGTGGCCCATGGTTGAGAGCCAGAAAGCCATGCCCCAGCCGAAGATGGGCCGTATTCGCCGCATTCACTTCGTCGGCATCGGCGGCGTGGGCATGTGCGGTATTGCCGAAGTGTTGCTGAACCTGGGCTATGAAGTGTCCGGTTCGGACCTTAAAGCCTCGCCGGTGACCGAGCGCCTGGAGTCCTTTGGCGCTGAGATCTTCGTCGGCCACCGCGCCGAGAACGCTGCCACCGCCGATGTGTTGGTGGTGTCCAGCGCCATCAACCCGGCCAACCCGGAAGTTGCCACCGCACTGGAGCGGCGCATTCCGGTGGTGCCGCGTGCCGAGATGCTCGCCGAGCTGATGCGTTACCGCCATGGCGTGGCCGTTGCCGGTACTCACGGCAAGACCACCACGACCAGCCTGCTGGCTTCAGTGTTCGCCGCCGGTGGCCTGGACCCAACCTTCGTTATCGGTGGCCGTCTTACCGCTGCCGGTACCAATGCGCAGCTGGGCACCAGCCGCTACCTGATCGCTGAAGCAGACGAAAGCGATGCCAGCTTCCTGCACCTGCAGCCGATGGTCGCGGTTGTCACCAACATCGACGCCGACCACATGGCGACCTACGAAGGTGACTTCAACAAGCTGAAGAAAACCTTCGTCGAGTTCCTGCACAACCTGCCGTTCTATGGGCTGGCGGTGATGTGCCTGGACGACCCGGTGGTTCGCGAGATCCTGCCGCAGGTCAAGCGTCCTACCGTGACTTACGGCTTCAGCGAAGAGGCCGACATCCGCGCCATCAATGTGCGTCAGCAGGGCATGCAGACCCACTTCACCGTGCTGCGCCGTGATCGCGAGCCGTTGGAGGTTTCGGTGAACATGCCCGGCAACCACAACGTGCTCAACGCCCTGGCGACCATCGCCATCGCCACTGACGAAGGCATTACTGACGAGGCCATCGTCCAGGGCCTGTCCGGCTTCCAGGGTGTCGGTCGTCGCTTCCAGGTATACGGCGAGCTGCCGGTCGAAGGCGGCAGTGTGATGCTGGTCGACGACTACGGTCATCACCCCACCGAAGTGGCGGCGGTGATCAAGGCTGTGCGCGGTGGCTGGCCAAGCCGCCGCCTGGTGATCGTCTACCAGCCGCACCGCTACAGCCGCACCCGCGACCTGTACGACGATTTCGTCCAGGTGCTGGGCGATGCCAACGTGCTGCTGCTGATGGAGGTCTACCCGGCCGGCGAAGAGCCGATCCCCGGTGCCGACAGCCGTCAGCTGTGCCACAGCATCCGCCAGCGCGGCAAGCTGGACCCGATCTACATCGAGCGCGGCGTCGAGCTGGCACCGCTGGTCAAGCCACTGCTGCGCGCTGGCGACATTTTGATCTGTCAGGGTGCCGGTGATGTCGGCGGCCTGGCCCCGCAGTTGATGAAAAGCCCGCTGTTCGCAGGCGCCAAGCAGGAGAAGTCGAAATGACCAGCGCCTACGACAAGCTGCAGTCGACCCTGGACGTCAAGGCGTTCGGCCGCGTCGCCGTGCTGTACGGTGGCAAGAGCGCCGAGCGTGAGGTGTCGCTGAAATCTGGCGCCGCAGTGATCGATGCGCTGAGCACTGCCGGCGTCGACGTGGTTGGCATCGACGTCGGTGACGACCTGCTCGCACGCCTGCAGAGCGAGAAGATTGACCGCGCCTTCATCATCCTCCACGGCCGTGGCGGTGAAGACGGGAGCATGCAAGGTTTGCTGGAGTGCCTGGGCATCCCCTACACCGGCAGCGGCATCCTGGCTTCTGCGCTGGCGATGGACAAGCTGCGCACCAAGCAGGTGTGGCAGAGCCTGGGCATTCCCACGCCACGCCACGCGGTGCTGGCGAGCGAAAGCGATTGTTTGCAGGCCAGTACGGAACTGGGCTTCCCGCTTATCGTCAAACCCGCCCATGAAGGCTCTAGCATCGGCATGGCCAAGGTGAACAGCGCCCAGGAACTGGTCGCCGCCTGGCAGGACGCCGCCAAATACGATTCCCAGGTACTGGTGGAGCAGTGGATCCACGGTCCGGAGTTCACCATCGCGGTACTGCGCGGCCAGGTGCTGCCGCCGATCGCCCTGGGTACGCCGCACGTGTTCTACGACTACGACGCCAAGTACATCGCCAACGATACCCAGTACCGCATCCCGTGCGGGCTGGATAGCGTCAAGGAACAGGAACTGATCGACCTGACCGCGCGCGCCTGCGATGCCATTGGCATCGAAGGCTGGGGGCGGTTGGACGTGATGCAGGACGAGCAGGGCCAGTTCTGGCTGCTCGAAGTCAACACCGCACCAGGCATGACAGATCATAGCCTGGTGCCCATGGCGGCCCGCGCGGCTGGCCTGGACTTCCAGCAACTGGTGCTGGCAATCCTGGCCGAAAGCGTGGCGACGCGAGGTTAATAACCATGCAAGGCGCGATGATACGTCAGCAGCAACCCGTTACCGGCCGTAGCAAGCCGGTGCCGCGTGGTGCCAGCCGGCTGGTGGCCGACGAGCCCGTATCGGCGCGCCTGCCCCGGCCAAGCCTGGGCGGCCTCAAGCGCTTGCTGTGGCCGGTGTTGCTGGTGGCGGCCGGCTTTGGTGCCTACGAGGGCGCCATTCGCCTGATGCCGTACGCAGACCGCCCGATCACCAAGATCGATGTGCAGGGCGACCTCAGCTACATCAGTCAGCAGTCGGTGCAGCAGCGTATCGCGCCCTACGTGGCGGCGAGCTTCTTCAGCGTCGACCTGCCAGCGATGCGGGCCGAGCTCGAGCAGATGCCGTGGATCGCCCACGCCGAAGTGCGCCGGGTGTGGCCCGACGAGGTGGTGATCCGCCTTGAAGAGCAGCTGCCGGTGGCACGCTGGGGGGACGCAGCCCTGCTCAACAACCAGGGTCAGGCTTTCACCCCGCGCGAGCTGGCCAACTATGAGCACCTGCCGCAGCTGGCCGGGCCGCAGCGTGCTCAGCAACAAGTCATGCAGCAGTATCAGGTATTGAGCCAGATGCTGCGCCCCTTGGGCTTTTCCATCGCTCGCCTGGAGCTGCGCGAGCGAGGCAGCTGGTTCCTGACCACTGGTGCGAGCAGTGCCGGGCCAGGCATCGAGTTGCTGCTGGGGCGCGATCATCTGGTGGAGAAGATGCGCCGTTTCATTGCCATTTACGACAAGACACTCAAAGACCAGATCACCACTATCGCCCGCATTGATCTGCGTTATTCCAACGGACTTGCCGTTGGTTGGCGGGAACCGATTGCACCGACGACGGCCCAACCCGCCGTTGCGAAGAATTAGAGAGAGGCAGGACCATGGCAAACGCGCATAGCGGCAAAATGATCGTCGGGCTGGACATTGGCACCTCCAAGGTGGTGGCGCTGGTGGGCGAAGTGGGCGAAGACGGCACCCTGGAAATCGTCGGGATCGGCACCCATCCGTCCCGTGGCCTGAAAAAAGGCGTGGTGGTGAACATCGAGTCCACCGTGCAGTCGATCCAGCGCGCCGTGGAAGAGGCGCAGCTGATGGCCGGCTGCCGTATCCACTCGGCGTTCGTCGGTGTGGCCGGTAATCACATCCGCAGCCTGAACTCCCACGGCATCGTTGCCATCCGTGACCGCGAGGTCAGCCTGGCCGACCTGGAGCGCGTACTCGACGCCGCCCAGGCCGTGGCGATTCCGGCCGACCAGCGCGTGCTGCACACCTTGCCGCAGGACTATGTGATCGACAACCAGGAAGGCGTGCGCGAGCCGCTGGGCATGTCTGGCGTGCGTCTGGAAGCCAAGGTTCACGTGGTCACTTGCGCCGTCAACGCCGCCCAGAACATCGAGAAGTGTGTGCGCCGCTGCGGCCTGGAAATCGACGACATCATCCTCGAACAGCTGGCTTCGGCCTACTCGGTGCTGACCGATGATGAAAAAGAACTGGGTGTGTGCCTGGTGGACATCGGTGGCGGCACCACCGACATCGCCATCTTCACCGAGGGCGCCATCCGCCACACGGCGGTCATCCCGATTGCCGGCGACCAGGTGACCAACGACATCGCCATGGCCCTGCGGACCCCGACCCAGTACGCCGAAGAAATCAAGATCCGCTACGCCTGTGCCTTGGCCAAACTGGCTGGCGCTGGCGAGACCATCAAGGTGCCAAGCGTGGGCGATCGCCCACCGCGCGAGCTGTCGCGCCAGGCCCTGGCCGAGGTGGTGGAGCCACGTTACGACGAGCTCTTTACCCTGATCCAGGCCGAACTGCGCCGCAGCGGCTACGAAGACCTGGTGCCCGCCGGCATCGTCCTCACTGGCGGCACCGCGAAGATGGAAGGCGCCGTGGAACTGGCCGAGGAAATCTTCCACATGCCGGTACGCCTGGGCGTGCCGCACAGCGTTCGGGGGCTGAGCGACGTGGTGCGCAACCCGATCTATTCCACCGGTGTGGGCTTGCTCACCTACGGCCTGCTGAAGCAGTCCGAGGATTTGGCCCTGACCGGTAACAGCAACAGCAGCAGCAACAGCTATGGCGATGAACCGAAGGCCCCAGTGCTTGAACGCTTCAAGAAGTGGGTCCAGGGCAACTTCTAAGTTTCAAAGCAGTAGTGGTAGGCGCAACAACTAGAGAACTGTAAGGAGAGGGAAAATGTTCGAGCTCGTAGACAACGTCCCGCAAAGTCCGGTCATCAAAGTGATCGGCGTTGGTGGTGGTGGCGGCAACGCCGTCAATCACATGGTCAAGAGCAGCATCGAAGGCGTGGAATTCATCTGCGCCAACACCGATGCCCAGGCGCTGAAAAACATTGGCGCGCGCACCATCCTGCAATTGGGCACGGGTGTGACCAAGGGCCTGGGTGCCGGTGCCAATCCGGAAGTCGGCCGTCAGGCCGCGCTGGAAGACCGTGAGCGCATCGCTGAAGTGCTGCAGGGCACCAACATGGTGTTCATCACCACCGGCATGGGTGGCGGTACCGGTACCGGTGCAGCGCCAATCATTGCCGAAGTGGCCAAGGAAATGGGTATCCTCACCGTTGCAGTGGTGACCCGTCCGTTCCCGTTCGAAGGCCGCAAGCGCATGCAGATCGCCGATGAAGGCATCCGCATGCTGGCTGAAAGCGTCGACTCGTTGATCACCATCCCCAACGAGAAGCTGCTGACCATCCTGGGCAAGGATGCCAGCCTGCTGTCTGCCTTCGCCAAGGCTGACGATGTACTGGCCGGTGCCGTACGCGGTATCTCCGACATCATCAAGCGCCCAGGCATGATCAACGTCGACTTCGCCGACGTGCGCACCGTGATGGGTGAAATGGGCATGGCCATGATGGGTACTGGCTGCGCCAGCGGCCCGAACCGTGCACGTGAAGCCACCGAGGCAGCTATCCGTAACCCGCTGCTGGAAGACGTCAACCTGCAGGGCGCCCGCGGTATCCTGGTGAACATCACCGCAGGCCCGGACCTGTCGCTGGGTGAGTACTCCGACGTGGGTAGCATCATCGAAGCCTTCGCCTCCGACCACGCGATGGTCAAGGTCGGCACCGTGATTGACCCGGACATGCGTGACGAACTGCACGTGACCGTGGTGGCCACTGGTCTGGGCGCACGCATCGAGAAGCCTGTGAAGGTGGTCGACAATACCCTGCAGACTGCCCAGCAGGCGTACGAAGCGTCCAATCCTGCGCCGGTGCGCCAGGAGCAGCCAGCGGTCAACTACCGTGACCTGGAGCGCCCGACCGTCATGCGCAACCAGGCGCATGCAGGTGCTGCCGCAGCCGCTAAACTGAACCCTCAGGATGACCTGGACTACCTCGATATCCCGGCATTCCTGCGTCGTCAGGCTGATTAATGGAATTTATCAGGGGTATAAAGGTGATTGGTATTCATCAAAGGTTGGGTCTGTTATCATCCCCAGCCTTTGTTGATACCTGTTCGCAATTTGCGCTGAAGCGGCCAATGCCATGATTAAACAACGCACCCTGAAGAATACCATCCGTGCCACAGGTGTCGGTCTGCACTCCGGGGAGAAGGTTTACCTGACCCTCAAGCCTGCACCTGTTGACACCGGCATCGTCTTCCGCCGCGCCGACCTCGACCCTGTGGTCGAGATCCCTGCGCGTGCGGCCAACGTCGGCGAGACAACCATGTCGACGACGTTGGTCAACGGTGACGTCAAGGTCGATACGGTCGAGCACCTGCTCTCCGCCATGGCGGGCCTGGGCATCGATAACGCCTACGTCGAGCTCTCCGCCTCGGAAGTGCCGATCATGGATGGCAGCGCCGGTCCTTTTGTATTCCTGATTCAGTCTGCCGGCCTGGAAGAACAGGACGCAGCCAAGAAGTTCATCCGCATCCTGCGTGAGGTAACCGTGGAAGAGGGCGACAAGCGCGCCACGTTCCTGCCTTTCGAAGGTTTCAAGGTGAGCTTCGAGATCGATTTCGATCACCCGGTGCTTCGCAACCGGACCCAGAGCGCCAGCGTCGACTTTTCCAGCACGTCGTTCGTGAAGGAAGTCAGCCGCGCGCGTACTTTTGGCTTCATGCGTGACATCGAGTACCTGCGCAAGCACAACCTTGCGTTGGGTGGCAGTGTCGAGAACGCCATCGTGGTCGATGAGGACGGCGTGCTCAACGAAGACGGCCTTCGTTACGAAGACGAATTCGTCAAGCACAAGATCCTCGACGCCATCGGCGATCTGTACCTGCTGGGCAACAGCCTGATCGGCGAGTTCAAGGGCTTCAAGTCCGGCCACGCGCTGAACAACCAGCTGTTGCGCAAGCTGATTGCTGAAACCGATGCCTGGGAAGTGGTCACTTTCGAAGATGCCAGCACGGCACCGATCTCGTACATGCGCCCTGTTGCGGCCGTGTAAGTTCGAACACTCTCTAGTTCATTAAGGCCACCTTCGGGTGGCCTTTTTTATGGCTTGCCCTGAGCGTGGGCAGCCAACCGTTCCAGTGCGGCGCGCAGTTTGGGGTCGGTAATGCCCTCGGCGGTGTCGCGCAGGCTCTCGGCCGCGCTGTTCGAAAGCTCGGCCGCATGCCCGCCACGCTTGGCCGGTACCAGCGGCGGCTGTACCTTGTACAGGATGCGCCTGAGGTTGCCGAATGCTTCCATGGCCTGCAGGGCCGCCAACAAGCGCTTCTGCTGGTAGCGCAGGCGGGTTGCCCAATGGCCGTCGGTAACCACCAGCAACAAAGTACCATCGCGCCAGGACGCCACATGGCAGTGCTCGCGGGCAGCCGGTTGCAACTGGCTTTCCAGCAGACGCTGCAAGTGCTCCAGGCGCTCGGCCTGGTTCAGCAGCAGGCGCAGCGGGCGCACCTGGCGCAGCAGGGCGGAAGGTGGCTGGGCGGGGGAGGGTTTGTAGGCCATGGGGGTACGCGTGAGGTGACGTGGGCACAGTCTAACATCTCCGTTGCCTGTGCCGGCCTCTTCGCGGGTGAACCCGCTCCTGCCAGGGTTATCGGTATCTCGTAGGAGCGGGTTCACCCGCGAAGAGGCCGGCACAGGCAGCCAAAGACAAGACTGGTTCTCGATAGCTTTCATGTTGCCAAGCCTTGAACTCAGTGAAAATGCCCCTATCTAAAACAGGCCCCTGCCAAAACGCTGTATCAGCATCGTGGAAATCCACCACTTTCCTCACCATCGTTTCCGGGTAGAATGCTCGTTCGCATGCGGCCTATGGGCTGCACGGGCGACTCATGGGGCCGCCCTCCATCCCTACGTGTGGAAGATCCTGCCGATATGTTTGCGCCTTTGTTAAAAAAACTTTTTGGAAGCAAGAACGAGCGTGAAGTCAAACGCATGCTCAAGACGGTGAGTATCGTCAATGCCTTCGAAGAGAAGATGGTGGCCCTCTCCGACGAGCAACTGCGGGGCAAGACTGCAGAGTTCAAGGAACGCCTGGCCAAAGGCGAGACACTGGACCAATTGCTGCCCGAAGCCTTCGCCGTGGCCCGTGAGGCCGGCAAGCGTGTCATGGGCATGCGCCATTTCGATGTGCAGTTGATCGGCGGCATGACCCTGCACGAGGGTATGATCGCAGAAATGCGCACCGGTGAAGGCAAGACCTTGGTCGGTACCCTGGCCGTCTACCTCAACGCATTGTCCGGCAAGGGCGTGCATGTGGTCACCGTCAACGACTACCTGGCGCGCCGTGACGCCAACTGGATGCGCCCGCTGTACGAGTTCCTCGGTCTGTCGGTCGGTATCGTCTCGGCCTTCCAGCCGCCGGAAGAAAAGCGCGGCGCCTATGCAGCCGACATCACCTACGGCACCAACAACGAATTCGGGTTCGACTACCTGCGCGACAACATGGCGTTCAGCCAGGACGAGAAGTTCCAGCGTGAACTGAACTTCGCCGTGATCGACGAAGTCGACTCCATCCTCATCGACGAAGCGCGTACCCCGCTGATCATTTCCGGTCAGGCCGAGGACAGCTCCAAGCTGTACATCGAGATCAACCGCCTGATCCCGCGCCTCACCCAGCACATCGAAGAGGTCGAAGGCCAGGTCACCCAGGAAGGCCACTTCACCATCGACGAGAAGAGTCGCCAGGTGGAGCTGAACGAAGCCGGTCACCAGTTCATCGAAGAGATGTTGGCCCAGGCGGGCCTGCTGGCTGAGGGCGAGAGCCTGTACTCCGCGCACAACCTGGGCTTGCTGACACACGTCTACGCCGGTCTTCGTGCACACAAGCTGTTCCACCGCAACGTCGAGTACATCGTCCAGGACGGTCAGGTTCTGCTGATCGACGAACACACCGGCCGTACCATGCCGGGCCGTCGCCTGTCCGAGGGCCTGCACCAGGCCATCGAGGCCAAAGAGAACCTGAACATCCAGGCCGAGAGCCAGACCCTGGCTTCGACCACCTTCCAGAACTACTTCCGCCTGTACACCAAGCTGTCCGGCATGACCGGTACCGCCGACACCGAAGCATTCGAGTTCCAGTCGATCTACGGCCTGAACGTGATGGTCATTCCGCCGAACAAGCCACTGGCGCGTAAGGACTACAACGACCTGGTGTACCTGACCGCTGACGAGAAATACGCCGCGATCATCGCCGACATCAAGGAAAGCATGAAGCTGGGCCGTCCGGTGCTGGTAGGTACCGCGACCATTGAAACTTCCGAGCACATGTCCAACCTCCTGAAAAAGGAAGGGATCGACCACAAGGTGCTCAACGCCAAGTATCACGAGAAGGAAGCCGAGATCATCGCGCAAGCAGGCGCGCCAGGTGCACTGACCATCGCCACCAACATGGCTGGCCGTGGTACCGACATCCTGCTGGGCGGTAACTGGGAAGCCGAAGTGGCTGCCCTGGAAAACCCGACAGCCGAGCAGATCGCCCAGATCAAGGCCGACTGGCAGAAGCGTCACCAGCAAGTGATCGAGACGGGTGGCCTGCATGTAATCGCTTCCGAGCGCCACGAATCGCGCCGTATCGACAACCAGCTGCGTGGCCGCTCCGGTCGTCAGGGCGACCCAGGTTCCAGCCGCTTCTACCTGTCGCTGGAAGACAGCCTGATGCGCATCTTCGCCTCTGACCGGGTGAAGAACTTCATGAAGGCACTGGGCATGCAGTCGGGCGAGGCCATCGAGCACCGCATGGTCACCAACGCTATCGAGAAAGCCCAGCGCAAGGTCGAAGGCCGCAACTTCGACATTCGTAAGCAATTGCTCGAATATGACGACGTCGCCAACGAGCAGCGCAAGGTGATCTACCACATGCGCAACAGCCTGCTGGCCGCCGAGAACATTGGCGACACCATCGTCGAATTCCGCAAGGAAGTACTGGACGCTACCATCAGCCAGCACATTCCGCCGCAGTCGCTGCCAGAGCAGTGGGACGTAGCCGGCCTGGAGGCTTCGCTGGCCAGCGATTTCGCCATCAAGTTGCCGATTCAGCAATGGCTCGACGAGGACGATCACCTCTACGAAGAGACCTTGCGCGAGAAGCTGCTGAACGAGATCACCACTGCCTACACCGAGAAGGAGGACCAGGCCGGTCTCGACGCCCTGCGAACCTTCGAGAAGCAGATTCTGCTGCGCGTACTGGACGACCTGTGGAAAGACCACCTGTCGACCATGGACCACCTGCGTCACGGTATTCACCTGCGTGGTTATGCGCAGAAGAACCCGAAGCAAGAGTACAAGCGCGAGTCGTTCAGCCTGTTCCAGGAGCTGTTGGAGTCGATCAAGCGCGACACCATCCGCGTGCTGTCGCACGTACAGGTTCGCCGCGAAGACCCGGCCGAAGAAGAAGCCCGCCTGCGCCGCGAGGCCGAAGAGCTGGCGAGTCGCATGCAATTCCAGCACGCCGCTGCACCGGGCCTGGAAAGTGAGCAATTGAGCGAGGAGGGTGCCGAAGTAGCGGTAGCCTCGGCGCCAGTACGCAATGACCAGAAGCTGGGCCGCAACGAGCCGTGCTGGTGTGGTTCGGGCAAGAAGTTCAAGCATTGCCATGGTCAGATCGAGTGATCTGAACCTTACGTTGTACAAGCCTGGGGCCGCTTTGCGGCCCTTTCGCGACACAAGGCCGCTCCCACAGGTACCGCGCTCGTCCATGAACGGGCGCGATCCTTGTGGGGGCGGCCTTGTGTCGCGATGGGGCGCGAAGCGGCCCCTTTTTCGACATCATCGTTTTTTCTAGGAGCGCTCTAATGGCTGTTGGTCTTGGTCCTTTGCCCACCCTGCACCCGGTTCCGGGTTTTGAACTCGGTATCGCTTCTGCCGGTATCAAGCGCCCGGGGCGCAAGGATGTGGTGGTCATGCGCTGTGCCGAAGGCTCCAGCGTGGCTGGCGTGTTCACCCTCAACGCCTTCTGCGCAGCGCCGGTGATCCTGTCCAAGCAGCGTGTACAGGGCACCGTACGCTACCTGCTGACCAACACGGGTAACGCCAATGCTGGCACCGGCGCGCCAGGCCTGGCCGCCGCCGAGCGCACCTGCGCCAAGCTGGCCGAACTGGCTGGCGTACCGGCCGAGTCGGTACTGCCGTTCTCCACCGGCGTGATTGGCGAGCCGCTGCCGGTCGAAAAGATCGAAGGCGCGCTGCAGGCCGCCCTCGACAACCTGTCGGAGAACAACTGGGCTGAGGCCGCTACCGGCATCATGACCACCGACACCCTGCCCAAAGGGGCCAGCCGCCAGTTCCAGCACGATGGCGTGACCGTTACCGTCACCGGTATCAGCAAGGGTGCAGGCATGATCCGCCCGAACATGGCGACCATGCTGGGCTACATCGCCACCGACGCCAAGGTGGCGCCAAGCGTCCTCAAGGACCTGATGCTGGACGGCGCCAACAAGTCGTTCAACCGCATCACGATCGATGGTGATACTTCGACCAACGATTGCTGCATGTTGATCGCTACCGGCAAGGCCGACCTGCCGGAAGTGACTGAAGCCAGCGGCGCGCTCTTCGAAGCGCTGAAAAAGGCCGTGTTCGAAGTGTGCATGGAAGTGGCCCAGGCCATCGTCCGTGACGGCGAAGGCGCGACCAAGTTCGTGACCGTGCAAGTCAACGGTGGTGGTAACCACCAGGAGTGTCTGGACGTCGGCTACGCCGTGGCCCACTCGCCGCTGATCAAGACCGCGCTGTTCGCTTCCGACCCGAACTGGGGCCGTATCCTCGCTGCCGTAGGCCGTGCCGGTGTACCGGAGCTGGATGTGAGCCTGATCGATGTTTACCTGGACAGCGTTTGCATTGCGAGCAAAGGCGGCCGCAGCCCGAGTTATACCGAAGCGCAGGGTTCGGCAGTGATGGCCCAGGAAGAGATCACCATCCGAATCGAACTGGGCCGTGGCCAGTGCAGCGAAACCATCTGGACGACTGACCTGTCCCACGAGTACGTGAAGATCAACGCCGAGTACCGTACCTGATGTAATTGGGGCCGCGTTGCGGCCCTTTCGCGACACAAGGCCGCGCCCACAAGGTCCTGTGTACAGCATCCCTGTGAGCGCGGCCTTGTGTCGCGAAAGGGCTGCAAGGCGACCCCAAAAAATCCACACCCATGGAGCCGAACCATGAGCTATCACCTGATCATCGGCGACAAGCTGTACTCCTCCTGGTCGCTGCGTGGCGCCCTGGCGCTCGAGCTGGCTGGCGTGCCCTACGAAGAAACCCTGATCAAGCTGAACCAGCCTGATACCCGCCAGCGCATCCTCGCTTTCTCCTCCACCGGCAAGGTGCCGCTGCTCATGAGCGAGCACGGTGTGATCGCTGACTCGCTGGCCATTGCCGAATACCTCAACGAACGCCACCCCGAAGCCCAGCTGTGGCCTGCCGATGTGGCGGCGCGTGCCCAGGCCCGTTCGGCCTGTGCGCAGATGCATAGCGGCTTCTTTGCCCTGCGCGGCGCCATGCCGTTCGACTTGTCGCGCGACCAGGCGCTGGACAGCGTGCCGCTGGACGTGCAAATCGACATCGACCGTATCGTTGCGCTGTGGTCCGAATGCCGTCTGGTGGCCAAGGACAGCGGCCCGTTCCTGTTCGGCAAGGCAAGCCTGGCCGATGCCTTCTTTGCCCCGGTGGCCGTGCGCCTGCGCACCTACCGCGTAGAAGTCCCCGCCGAGGCGGCAGCCTACATCGAGACCATTTATCAATGGCCAGCCTTCCAGGCATGGCAACAGGCAGGCCTGGAGGAGCGTGAAGCGTGAAACGGATTCATGTAGTAGCTGCCGTGATTCGCGGCGCTGATGGCCGTATTCTGATCGCACGTCGTGCCGATACCCAGCACCAGGGCGGCTTGTGGGAGTTCCCCGGTGGCAAGGTGGAAGAAGGCGAAACCGTCGAAGCGGCGCTTGCCCGCGAGTTGCGCGAGGAGCTGGGCATCGAGGTAAGCCATTCGCGTGCGCTGATCAAGGTCAGCCATGACTACCCGGACAAGCAGGTGCTGCTGGACGTGCGCGAGGTCGAAGCGTTCACTGGCGAACCCCATGGTGCCGAAGGCCAGCCGCTGGAGTGGGTTGCCCCGCGCGATTTGCCGCAGTACGAATTCCCCGAGGCCAACAAGCCGATCGTCGCCGCTGCGCGCCTGCCGGACCAGTACCTGATCACCCCGGACGGCCTGGAAGTGCCGCAAATGCTCAAGGGCATCCAGAAGGCGGTGGCCAATGGTATTCGCCTGATCCAGTTGCGTGCCCCGGACATGTACGACCCCAAGTACCGCGACGTGGCGGTGGATGCGGTCGGGCTGTGTGCGGGCAAGGCGCAGCTGATGCTTAAAGGGCCACTGGAGTGGCTGGGTGATTTCCCGGCGGCCGGTTGGCACCTGACGGCCGCGCAGCTGCGCAAGTATGCCGCCAGGGGCCGGCCGTTCCCCAAGGAGCGCTGGTTGGCGGCATCCTGCCACAGTGCCGAAGAGCTGGCGCTGGCTGAGCAGATGGGCGTGGACTTTGTCACCCTGTCGCCAGTGCAGGCGACCCAGACTCACCCAGAGGCGGTGCCGTTGGGATGGGATGAGGCGCAGCGGTTGATTGCCGGGTTCAACAAGCCGGTTTACCTGCTGGGTGGGGTAGGGCCGGGTGAGCGCGAGCAGGCCTGGGAAGCCGGGGCACAGGGTGTAGCCGGGATCCGGGCGTTCTGGCCCGAGGTTTGAGTCCCTTGTAACAGGGGCCGCTGCGGGGCCCATTCGCGGGCAAGCCCGCGAATGGGCTGCAAAGCAGCCGAAGTATCAGCCTTTGGGTTTCTCGGCGGGCTGCCACAAAACCTCAGCCACCCCCTGGCGCCGCCCGATGATCCGCGCCGCCACGAACAATAGATCGGAAAGCCGGTTGATATACGCCAAACCAACGCCTTCCAGCGGCTCCATGGCATTCAACTGCTGGCACCGGCGCTCTGCACTGCGCGCCAGGCTGCGGCACACGTGCGCCTGCGCCACCAGCGCCGAACCACTGGGCAGAATGAAGTTTTTCAGCGGCCCCAGCTCTTCGTTCCACACATCGATGGCCGCCTCCAGGCGTTCCACTTCCGCCAGGGTCAATGCCTGGTAACTGGGCATCGCCAGCTCGCCACCCAGGTCGAACAAGCGGTGCTGACACGGCGCCAGCACCGTGGTCACTTCATTCAGCCCGTGCTCGGCGAGCCCCGCCAGCAGCAACCCCAACTGGCTGTTCAGGCTGTCCACCTCGCCAATCGCTTCGATCCGCGGGTGGTCCTTGGGCACCCGACGGCCGTCGCCCAGGCCGGTTTCGCCTTTGTCGCCGGTGCGGGTATAGATCTTCGAAAGGCGGTAGCCCATGTCATTGCTCCGTTCTGGCCGGCACCGCCGCTGCCGGCTGGGTGAGGGGCAGGCGTAGGGTAAAGCAGGTGCCTTGGCCTGGCGTGGATTGCACTTCCATCTGCCCCTTGTGGTTGTTGGTGATAATGAAGTACGAGACCGACAGGCCCAGCCCGGTACCCTGGCCGATTTCCTTGGTGGTGAAAAACGGCTCGAAGGTGCGCTTGCGCACTGCCTCGGGCATGCCGACGCCGTTGTCTTCGACCTGGATTTCCGCCCATGGCGGGTTTAGCCGGGTGCGCAGTGTGATGCGTCCGGGCTCGCTGGGTTGCGGGCGTTGGTGGATGGCCTGGGCTGCGTTCTTCAGCAAGTTGAGCAGTACTTGTTCCAGCTCGTTGGCGGTGCATGGCACCGGCCCCAGGTCGGGGTCGAACTGGCGCACGATGGCTTGCCCCTTGAAGTCGAAGCCAATGGCCAGATCGAAGTCATTGCCGGCAATTTCAAGCGCCTGATCGATCAGTGCCGGCAGCTCGCATGGCACCAGCTGGCGGTTGCTGCGGCGGCTGAAGCTGAGCATGTGGGTGACGATCTTCGCCGCCCGGGCACCGGCCTGCTGAATGCCGTCGAGCAGTTGCGGCACCTCGCGGCTGTCCAGGTAGCGGTTGATCGTGGCCAGGTCGATGCCCAGCTCTTCGGCCTGTTCCTGGTTGCGCGGCAGGTCGGACGACAGGCGCCGGCGAATGTTCTGCACGTTGTGCAGGATAGCGCCCAGCGGGTTGTTGATTTCGTGCGCCATGCCGGCAGCCAGCCCCCCGACCGAGAGCATCTTTTCTGACTGCACCATCATCTCTTCCAATGACAGACGCTGGGTGATGTCGTCGATACGAATGACCACGCCGCGCCCGCCGCCGCCCGTCAGTGGGTAGAAGGTCAGGGCGTAGTGGCGCAGGTCGTCGCCCTTGGGCCAGGTTACCCGCTCGATCTTCGCCACTCGATGTTTTTCCACGGTTTCCTTCAGTTGCGGGAGGAACGGCTTCAGCGGCTCGAACGCAATGAACACCGGCTGGTTGAGTGCCTCGTCCAGTGGCGTGCCGGAAAGCACCGTGGCTTCGTGGTTCCATTGGGTCACGTAGAGCTGTTCGTCGAGGGCGATCAGTGCCGAGGGCATCGAGTCGATGATGCTGTTGAGGTAGTTCTGAAAACCGGTGAGCTTTTTCTCGATCTTGCTGCGTACCTGTACTTCCAGTTCCAGCTTGCGGTTGGTGTGGCGGGTTTCTTCGGCAAGGCCCTGAGCCTGGTCGTAGGCACTCTGGAACTCGTCGCGGGCGCTCTTGAGCTGCTGCTCGCGGGCCTCGATGCGCGACAGCATGGTGTTGAAGGCCTCGGCCAGGCTGCCGATTTCATCGTCATTGCCGCGCTGGGCACGCAAGGCGTAGCTCTCTTCGCGGGTAACCTGGCGGCTGAGCTCCTCAAGCTGGTTGATCGGCTGGGTGATCAGGCGTTTGATCTGCCGGGCGATGACGATCCATAGCAGGACACTGAACACCAGGATGCCCAGGCTGGCGCTGAGTGTGCCGGTGTAGAAGGCCGTGGGCAGTTCGCTGCTGGCTACCAGCAGCAAATGTGCCGGTGGGTTGGCATCGCGGGGGATGCGGATCAACTGAGTGCTGCGAAACTCCATCAGGCGCCAGCCGTCGATGTTGCGAAAACGCTTGGGCAGGGCCAGCGGCTCGCCATGTTGCAACTGCGCCAGCATTCGGCCATCGCCACCGTAGATGGCGGCGGCGCGAAGCGGAGTGTAACTGTCCAGTTCCTTGAGCAGGGCACGGGCCGTGTCCGGTGTGTCGCCGGCGCGGGCTGCAAGCTGTGGATTGGCCACCAGCCGGCCGATGGTCTGCATAGCCTGCGGCGCCATGCTTTCTTGGGTGATCCAGTAGGCGGCGCTGATGAAGGTGAGGTTGGCCATCAGCAAGATGGTCACCAGCAAAACCAGCAGGGCCGCCAGCAGCTTCTGCCCGACCGGGAGGTTTTCCAGGCGTTGGCGCAAGGTCATGGGCAAGGCAATGTCCGTATCCGGTTGAAGGGCCGCGTCAGTCGCAGGGCAAACCACGCGCGCGCAGGTTTTCGACCAAGCGCTGCAGCAGGTGTTCCAGCTGCGGCAGTTGCAGGCCATGACGGCCCGCAGCGCGGCAAGCATGGCCGAGCAGGTAGTGCAACTCGGTGCGCCGTCCTGCATGCACGTCCTGGTACATGGAAGAGTAGTTGGCTGCGGTGGCGAGGATTACCCGCTGGACTTCTTCGTCCAGCCCCTCGGCTGCTTGCGGCTGGCCGCAACGGCGCAGCAGTCGGGCCAGCTCGACGCACAGGGCCTGCACTTCACCCAGGTGCCCCAGCAGCCCGCCATTCTGGCAATCGTGAAGCACGGTCAGCGGGTTGATGGCGCAATTGAGCGCCAGCTTGCGCCACAGGCGGGTCAGTATGTCTACTGTCCACTCAGCGGGGATACCGGCCTCGTGCAGGTCATCGAACCAGGCGGGGAGCAGGGGGCTTCGTGGGTCGCCTAGCCAGTTGAAGCCATGGCCGGCAAAACGCACTTGCCAGTCCCCCTCGCGGAAGGCGCCTTCGGTGCTGGAGGCGAAGATGCAGCGAGCGTGCGGCACCAGGTCGGCGACTTCATCCTGGCTGCCCAGGCCATTCTGCAACAGCAGCACTTCGGCGCTCTCGGCCAGCCGTGGCGCTACACCGACAATCGCCGGGGCAGCGTCATAGGCCTTGCAGGCCACCAGCAGCCGGTGGATCGGGCCTTGCGCTTGCGCCGTTTCGGCCGGTATGGCGTAGCGCCGGGTTTGGTCCTGCTCGACCAGGGTCAGGCCACCGGCCTGCTGATAGGCTTGCAGCCGTTGCCCGTCACGCAGGATCAGGCGCACAGCCTTGCCTGCGCGTGCCAGCCGGCAGGCCCACAGACTGCCAAGGCTACCGGCGCCGAGAATATGCCAGGTGCTGCTCATATGCGTTTCGCAACCCGTTATAATGAGCCCGCATTTTAACCTTCAAACCCAGCGCGCTCCATCTTCAGCCTGAGCGCGCTTTTATTTTGGGAGAACAACCATGCCTTCGTTCGACGTGGTATCGGAACTGGACAAGCACGAAGTGCAGAACGCGGTCGACAACGCCATCAAGGAACTGGACCGCCGCTACGACCTCAAGGGCAAAGGCACCTTCGAGTTCAAGGACAAAGAGCAGACCGTGATGCTCACTGCTGAGGAAGAGTTCCAGCTCGAGGCGATGCTGGAGATCCTGCGCCTTGCACTGGTCAAGCGCAAGATCGACGTGAAGTGCCTGGAAACCAAGGACCCCTACGCCTCCGGCAAGGAAAAGAAACAGGAAGCCAAGTTCCGCGAAGGCATCGACAAGGACCTGGCAAAAAAGATCGTTGCCACCATCAAGGATGGCAAGCTGAAAGTACAGGCCGCCATCCAGGGTGAGCAGGTACGGGTAACCGGCAAGAAACGTGACGATCTGCAGGAAGCCATTGCCCTGCTGCGCACCAAGGAATTCGACATGCCGCTGCAGTTCAACAACTTCCGCGACTGATGTGGGGGTGGCCCGGAACCCCGATGGCCAAATGATGTCCATGGGGGCCGGGGTTGCGTAATAACACGCGCGGCCTGTTCTACCGTGTACTTGCCGCTCGGCATCAGGAGATGAATATGGATTTGAACGCTGAGGTCGACCAGCTCGTCCGCCAATCCCAGACGTGGATCCCTTTGATCATGGAATACGGCAGCCGTGTGCTGCTGGCACTGCTGACCTTGGCGGTTGGCTGGTGGATCATCAACAAGGTCAGCGCCCGCCTCGGCAAGCTGGTTGGCCTGCGCAACGCCGACCTGGCGCTGCAGGGCTTCATCAGCACCCTGGCGAACATCGTGCTGAAGGTGCTGCTGTTGGTCAGCGTAGCCTCGATGATCGGCATCGAGACCACCTCGTTCGTCGCCGCCATCGGTGCCGCAGGCCTGGCCATCGGCCTTGCCTTGCAGGGCAGCCTGGCGAACTTCGCCGGTGGTGTGCTGATTCTGATGTTCCGCCCGTTCCGTATCGGTGACTGGATCGAGGCGCAGGGCGTTGCCGGCACCGTCGACAGTATCCAGATCTTCCACACCGTGCTGCGCACCGGTGACAACAAGACGGTCATCATGCCCAATGGCAGCCTGTCCAACGGCATCATTACCAACACCAACCGCCAGCCGACGCGCAAGGTGGTGTTCGATGTGGGCGTTGACTACGAGGCCGACCTGCAGAAGGCCCGCAATGTGTTGCTGGAGCTGGCAAAGGACCCGCGTGTTCTGCAAGACCCGGCACCGCAGGCGGTCGTGTCGACGCTGGGCGACAGCTCGATCACCGTATCGCTGCGCTTGTGGACCAAGACCTCCGATTACTGGGACGTGATGTTCATGCTCAACGAGTATGCGCGTGACCGGTTGAAGGCCGAAGGGATCGATATTCCGTTTCCGCAGCGGGTTATTCGCGTGGTGCAGGAGACTGCAACGCAGTAATTCCGCGTTGAAGCCGGGGCCGCTTTGCGCCCCTTCGCGGGCAAGCCCGCTCCTACACAGGACACGCATGTCCTCGTAGGGGCGGGCTTGCCCGCGAAGGGGCGCAAAGCGGCCCCAGCTTTTTCCTACCCTGATTACACTTGCTCACAGCAATTTCCAACAATTTCTGGCATATAGCGTGATCCCGCCTGCCACACCCGATACGCCATCATGAAACCACTGCTGTATGTCACCCCTCTGCGTGCCTTGCTGTTCGGCCTGACCTTGGCCCTGTTCGAACTGCTGACCTACCTGGCCAGCGACGCGGTCATGCCGGCCATGCCGGTCGTGGTCAGTGACCTCGATGCCAGCCCCGAATACATACCCCATGCCCTCAACCTGTACCTGCTGGGCGGCGTAGTACTGCAATGGCTGATCGGCCCGTTGGCCGACCGTTATGGACGGCGCCCGCTGCTGCTGGTCGGTTGCGCATTCTTTGGCCTGGCCTGCCTGGCCACCTTCTGGGTCCAGGACATCGGCCTGTTCAACCTGTTGCGCCTGTTGCAGGGCATTGGCCTGGGCTTTGTGGTCACGGTCAGCTACCCGGCCCTGAACGAGGCTTTCAGCGAAGCTGATGCTGTACGCATGATGGCCCTGCTGGCCAACATCGCCTTGCTGTCGCCCCTGCTCGGGCCGCTGGTGGGCACCTTGCTGCTGCAATGGCTGGATTGGCGCTGGCTGTTCGTGGCGTTCGCCATCGGCGCGGTGCTGGCCTGGCTGCTGTTGTACCGGCTGATGCCGGAAACCCTGGGCGTGGAGCGCCGTGACGGCTCGCGGCTGGCGTTCACGCCGATTCACCTGCTGCCACTGTTGGCGGGCTATGGCCAACTGCTGGGCAACCGCCGCTTCGTTGCAGGCAGCGCCGCCCTTGGGTTGGTCGGCTTGCCGCTGATTGGCTGGATTGGCCTGTCGCCGGTGCTGCTGATTCACGATGAGGGATTGAGTACCCTGGAGTATGCCTTGTGGCAGTTGCCGGTCTTTGGCGGGCTGATCCTCGGTAACCTGATCATCAACCGCATTGCCGATCGCTACCCGCTGCCAGCCCTGGTGCGTGGTGCGCTCTGGCCATACCTGGCGGGCCTGTGCCTGATGGTGCTGGCGACCTGGTACTGGCCGAGTGTGACCAGTGTGGCGGCTGGCATGTCGCTGTATGCGCTGGGGTTGGGCGTGGCCAATGCGGTGCTGTACCGCATGACGCTGTTCTCCAGTGAGCAGAGCAAGGGGCTGGTTTCGGCCATGCTGGGGATGATCACCATTGCCTTGCTGGGGCTCGGCGGTGCGCTGCTGGCGATGATTGGCGCCGGTGCCAGCTTGCTGCATTTTGCCCTGGCGGCGGGGGTGGCGGGGGCGTTGGCGCTGTGGCCGCTGTGGTTTGTGGTGGGGGGGCGGCCTGGGGAAGGGGCTGTAGCTTGATAAGTGGTATTGCCTGTGCCGGCCTCTTCGCGGGTAAACCCGCTCCTACACAGGGCCGCGCCGCCTTGTAGGAGCGGGTTTACCCGCGAAGAGGCCAGCACAGGCAATACAAAGTTTCAGGGCCGCTCAGCCACCGAGTGGTCGTCCGCCACCGGCGTTCCCCGCCCGGCTTCCTGATGCCACTGCAGGGCGATCAGGATCAGCGTAGGCACCCCCAGCAGCGCCGTGATCAGGAAGAAGTCGTGGTAGCCGAACTTCTCCACAATAACGCCCGAATACCCGCCGATCAGCCGCGGCAACAGCAACATGATCGAACTGAGCAGCGCGTACTGGGTCGCCGAGAACTTCAGGTTGGTCAGGCTGGACAGGTAGGCGACAAAGGCCGAGGTAGCCATGCCGGAGCTGAAGTTGTCCAGCGAGATGGTCACCACCAGCATTTCCAGGTTCGGCCCCATGTCAGCCAACATCAGGAACAGGATGTTGGTGCCGGCAGAGGCCGCGCCGCCAATGAACAGGATGGGCATGATGCCGAAGCGTACGATCAGCAGGCCGCCAACCCCGGCGCCGACCAGGGTCATGATCAGGCCGAAGATCTTGCTGACGCTGGCAATCTGGTCCTTGGTGAAGCCCATGTCGATATAGAACACGTTGGCCATCACCCCCATCACCGTGTCCGACATGCGATAGGTGGCGATCAGGCCGAGCAGCAGCAGAGCCTGCCAGCGGTAGCGGGTGATGAAGTCGTTGATCGGGGTCAGCACGGGAGCCAGGCCGCGGCGGCCGAGGCTCGACAGGCAGGCCCAGGTCAGCAGCACGTAGAGGATCAGGCGCAGGAAGGCGCGGTCTTCCAGCAGCAGGTCCAGCGGCGTGGCATCACCGGAGACCACGCTGGACCAGCCGGTATTGAACATCTGGGTGAAGCTGGCCGGTACCGAGACCAGCAGGATGATCAGCACGAACACCGAAGCCATCTGGTGCACCAGCCCGTAGCGCGCTGCCGACAGTTGGGTGCGCATGGGCACTGGCGGTTCGCGCATGACCAACGTGGTGAACAGGGCGGGCAGCATCATCACCCCGAACATCACGTAAGTGCCGGCCCAGGCCTTGTGCAGGTAGCTGAAGCCGGTAGAGCCGAACCACTCGGCGAAGAACAGGGCACCGGCCGTGGCGAGCAAGGCAGCCACCCGGTAGCCGGCCATGTAGCTGGCAGCGAGCGCGGCCTGGCGCTGGTCGTCAGCGATTTCCAGGCGGTAGGCGTCGACTGCAATGTCCTGGGTAGCCGAGGCGAAAGCCACCAGTACGGCCATGGCAATCAGCCAGGAGAGATGCTGTTGCGGGTCGCACAGGCTCATGCCGACCAGCCCGATCACCACCAGCGCTTGCGACAACAGCAGCCACGAGCGCCGGCGCCCGAGGCCGCCAAGCAGCGGCAAGCGCCATTGGTCGAGCAGCGGTGACCAGACCCACTTGAAGGCGTAGGCCAAGCCAATCAGGCTTGCATAACCGATGGTTTCACGGGCAACGCCGGCTTCGCGCAACCATACCGACAGGGTCGAGAACACCAGCATGTAGGGTAGGCCGGCGGCGAAACCGAGTAGCAAAAGTACCAATGTTGACGGGCTGGCATAGGCAGCAAGCGCAGCGCGCCAGGTTTTACGGGGCATGGGCCAACATCTGCCTCAAGTTTTCGAAAACAAAGCGCGCACTCTAACCGCTGTGCTCCATTGGGCGCCAGCCATGGCGCGTCATATCCACACGATTGTTGCTTACATTCACACCTTCTGCGCGTAACCGCGCCCGTTGTTCATCGCCCGACGGGGTGCCCAGCGCCAGGCTCAGCCGGCCACCCGCAGCGAGCACCCGGTGCCAAGGCAGGCGTGTGTCTGCAGGCAACTGCCCCAGGGTGCGCCCAACCCAGCGCGCCGCACGGCCAAGCCCAGCCAGTTCGGCCAGCTGGCCATAGCTCACGACCTTGCCGGGTGGCACTTGGCCCAGTACTGAATACAGCGCCGTTCGTCGGCCCTCGGCCGAATCGAGGGCGTGCTCATATCCATCAGACATCTCGCCCGCCTTGGGCTGCAGATGAAACCGGACCGGTGGTCTGGTAAATGAGAGTTGAACTCAACGGCATACTCCCGGTCTGTCCTTGCTCTGGTCTTGGGTATCTGGATAATGCCCGGCTTTTTCGTCAAATCGAACCCATAGTCCGCAAACAAAGCCCGTTTATGAATTCTAGATCCTTGTTGTGCCTTCTTGCTGTTTCCCTGTGTGCCTCTCCGGTGTTCGCCGACACTGTGTGGATGAAGAACGGTGACCGGCTAAGTGGCAAGATCAAGGTATTCGATGGCGGCAAGCTGCTGCTGGAAACCCCTTATGGTGGGTCCATCGCCCTGGACTGGAAACAGGTCCAGACGCTGGAAAGCGACCAGGAGATGCTGGTCAAGCAGGACGCCTACAGCGGAGAGAAAGCCAAGTCGCTCAAGGCGGCAGAGCCAGGCAAGGTGACCTTGGCCAATGGCGAGGCACCGAAGACGGTGGAGCTGGCCAGTATCGAGCAGATCATGAAGCCCAAGCCGCTGGTCGAGGATTTCGTGTGGAAAGGCAATGTCGACGTGGCACTGGACTACAAGCGCGCCGAGAACGACACCGACGATTACGACGTGGGCTTCAAGACCACCGCCCGTCATGGCCGTTGGCGGCACAACGCCGAGGGTGAGTACAACCGCGAGACCAAGGACGACGTCACCACCACCGACAACTGGAGCGCCGAGTACGCGCTGGACCGCTTCATTACCGAGAAGTGGTTCTGGCAGGGGCGTGCGGAATACAAACGTGATCGCATCGAAGACCTGGCCCGCCAGCGCACCGTGGGTACCGGCCCGGGTTACCAGTTCTGGGACGATGAGCTGGGCGCGTTCTCGCTGGGCTCACTGATCAACCGTACTGACTTCGAGTATCAGGATGGTGGCAAGGATAATTTCTATTCTGCGGCCGTGAAGTGGGATTACACCCGCTACCTGATCGGCAAGAACGTACAGCTGTTCACCAACGGCGAGTTCGCCAAGCCGCTGGGTGGCGTGGCCGACTACTCGCTGGATGCCGAGGTTGGCCTGCGCTACAAGGTCACCGAGTGGGCCTCGCTGAACCTCAAGGCGGAGAAGGACATCATCACCGGCACGCGTGAAAGTGACCTGGACAAGACACGCTATACCGCGGGCTTCGGCGTTACCTGGTAAGGCGTCTGGATGCAGGTCAGTGGCACAGGCAGCTGATAATGCTTATCTTGTCCCCAACCCGTCCGCCAGGAGCCGCCCTCAAGTGAGTACCAACGCCATCCGCCCCGCCCGGGAACTGCTGCTCAAGGAATACCGCGGCGTGCTTTCGACACATTCCAGGTCGATGCCTGGCTACCCCTTCGGTTCGGTCGTGCCGTACTGTCTGGACGACCAGGGCAACCCGCTGATCCTGATCAGCCGCATTGCCCAGCACACCCATAACCTGCAGAAGGACCCCAAGTGTTCGCTGTTGGTGGGTGAGCGCGAGGCCGAGGATGTGCAGGCGGTAGGGCGCCTGACGGTGATGGCCGAAGCGCACAAGCTGGTCGACGAGGCCGTCATCGAGGCCGCCGCCGAGCGCTATTACCGCTATTTCCCGGATGCGGCCAACTACCACAAGGCCCACGACTTCGATTTCTGGGTGCTGCAACCGGTGCGTCACCGTTACATCGGCGGCTTCGGTGCGATCCACTGGCTTGACCATGTCACCTTGGCCAACCCGTTCGCGGGCAAGGCCGAGGGGAGCATGATCGAACACATGAACAGCGATCACGCCAGTGCCATTGCCCACTACGTCGAGTTGACCGGGTTGCCACGGCACGTACCGGCGCAGATGGTTGGGGTAGACAGTGAAGGCATGCACCTGCGCATCGGCCAGGCCGTGCACTGGTTGCCTTTCCCCACTACTTGCAACACGCCGACACAAGTCCGCGAGGCCTTGGTTTTGCTGGCTCGCGCCGACCATTGGCCGCTTGTGATGCAAGCCGAGGGTTGAAATCCGGAGCGCAGGCATCCATGTGAGGTCTTATTGGAAGGTTATCTTCCGTCGAGGAACCCTTGATGCGTGCTTTTCTACTGCTGTTTCTGATTTTTCCTGTGCTGGAGCTGTTCGTCTTCGTGAAGGTCAGCGCGGCAATCGGTTTCTTTCCGGCGTTGCTGCTGATCATCGCCGGCTCCGCCTTGGGCGTACTGGTCATGCGGGTGGCCGGCCTGGCGACTGCATTGCGCGCCCGTGAAAGCCTGCAGCGCGGTGAATTGCCCGCCGAGGACATGTTCCAGGGCATGATGCTGGCCGTGGGTGGTGGCCTGTTGTTGCTGCCCGGCTTCATCAGCGACGTGCTGGGTGTGCTGTGCCTGCTGCCATTCACCCGCCGCCTGGCGGCGCGCAAGATGCGCGAGCGTGCCGAGGCCCAGGCCATGCGCCAGCGTGCATTCCAGGATGACCCCTTCCAGGCGCAGCCGCGTGATGGCGGCCACCGCCCGAACGTGATCGAAGGCGAGTACGAGCGCCGCGACAAGTAAAAAGGACCGGGGCCGCACAAGCGGCCCCGGTTTTTTTTGGCCTGATGAAAATTTTTCTATCTCGAGCCTTGTAATTGGATGTGGCGGCCTCATGTATGTGGTCACCGCAAGGTTTCTGGTGGCAACACCAGACATTACACAGGTGGTTCGCTCACAGCGGGCCGCCCCCGGCAACGCCGGACAGCATCAAAACCGCCGGTGTCGAACCGGCCGATGAAAACCACAATTTGGGAGAGATCGACAATGAAACTTCGTCCTCTGCATGACCGCGTAGTCATCCGTCGCAGCGAAGAAGAATCGAAAACCGCTGGCGGTATCGTCCTGCCGGGTTCGGCCGCTGAAAAACCAAACCGCGGCGAAGTTGTAGCCGTCGGCACCGGTCGCGTCCTGGACAACGGCGAAGTTCGCGCGCTGGCCGTGAAAGTGGGTGACAAAGTGGTTTTCGGCCCGTACTCGGGCAGCAACACCGTGAAAGTCGATGGCGAAGACCTGCTGGTCATGGCCGAGAACGAAATCCTCGCCGTTGTCGAAGGCTGATTTCCCCCCGACTTCCCGTTACTCCAAAGTTTTTCAAGGATTAAACGATCATGGCTGCTAAAGACGTAAAATTTGGTGATTCCGCCCGTAAGAAAATGCTGGTTGGTGTCAACGTTCTGGCTGACGCGGTAAAAGCGACCCTGGGCCCGAAAGGCCGTAACGTGGTACTGGCCAAGAGCTTCGGCGCGCCGACCATCACCAAGGACGGCGTTTCCGTCGCCAAAGAAATCGAGCTGAAAGACGCTTTCGAAAACATGGGCGCCCAGCTGGTCAAGGAAGTTGCTTCCAAGGCCAACGACGCTGCCGGTGACGGCACCACCACCGCTACCGTTCTGGCTCAGGCCATCGTCAACGAAGGCCTGAAAGCCGTCGCTGCCGGCATGAACCCGATGGACCTGAAGCGCGGTATCGACAAGGCCACTGCTGCCGTTGTTGCCGAGCTGAAGAACCTGTCCAAGCCATGCGCCGACTCCAAGGCCATCGCCCAGGTAGGTACCATCTCTGCCAACTCCGACAACTCCATCGGTGAAATCATCGCCGAAGCCATGGAAAAAGTCGGTAAAGAAGGCGTGATCACCGTTGAAGAAGGCTCGGGCCTGGAAAACGAACTGTCCGTCGTAGAAGGCATGCAGTTCGACCGCGGCTACCTGTCGCCGTACTTCGTCAACAAGCCAGACACCATGGTTGCCGAGCTGGAAGGCCCGCTGCTGCTGCTGGTCGACAAGAAAATCTCCAACATCCGTGAGCTGCTGCCAGTTCTGGAAGCCGTTGCCAAGGCCGGCCGCCCACTGCTGATCGTTGCCGAAGACGTTGAAGGTGAAGCGCTGGCTACTCTGGTAGTCAACAACATGCGCGGCATCGTCAAGGTTGCTGCAGTCAAGGCTCCAGGCTTCGGCGATCGCCGCAAGGCCATGCTGCAGGACATCGCCGTCCTGACTGGCGGCCAGGTCATCTCCGAAGAAATCGGCCTGTCCCTGGAAACCGCTACCCTGGAGCACCTGGGTAACGCCAAGCGCGTCATCCTGTCCAAGGAAAACACCACCATCATCGACGGTGCTGGCGCTGACACCGAGATCGAAGCACGCGTCAAGCAGATCCGTGCCCAGATCGAAGAAACTTCCTCAGACTACGACCGTGAGAAGCTGCAAGAGCGTCTGGCCAAGCTGGCTGGCGGTGTTGCCGTGATCAAGGTGGGTGCCGGCACTGAAGTTGAAATGAAAGAGAAGAAAGCCCGCGTTGAAGACGCCCTGCACGCTACCCGTGCAGCCGTTGAAGAAGGCGTGGTGCCTGGCGGTGGTGTTGCCCTGGTTCGCGCCCTGGCGGCCATCGTCGACCTGAAAGGCGACAACGAAGACCAGAACGTCGGTATCGCGCTGCTGCGTCGCGCTGTTGAATCCCCGCTGCGCCAGATCACTGCCAACGCCGGTGATGAGCCAAGCGTGGTTGCTGACAAGGTCAAGCAAGGTTCGGGCAACTTCGGCTACAACGCCGCTACCGGTGAATACGGCGACATGATCGAGATGGGTATCCTGGACCCAGCCAAGGTTACTCGCTCGGCGCTGCAAGCTGCTGCTTCGATCGGCGGTCTGATGATCACCACCGAAGCCATGGTTGCCGACCTGCCGGAAGACAAGCCAGCTGCTGGCATGCCTGATATGGGCGGCATGGGTGGCATGGGCGGCATGATGTAAGCCAGCCTTACCTCCTGCACCAACAAAAAGCCCCGGTTCGCGAGAACCGGGGCTTTTTGTTATTCCTGTCGGGCCATCTTCACAGCACAAGGCTGCGCTTGAGCCTTGTGCTGTGAAAAGCGTGGATCAACCGACCAGCGGATCACCCACGTGCAGGATCTTCATGCCGTTGGTGCCACCGATAGTGTGGTAGCTGTCACCCTTGGTCAGGATCACCCAGTCACCTTGCTCCACCAGGCCACGTTTGAGCAGTTCGTCGACCGCTGCCTGGCTCACCTTGTCGGCCGGCAGCGCGGCCGGGTCGAAGGCAATCGGGTACACGCCACGGAACATCGAGGCGCGTGCCTGGGTGGCGCGGTGCGGCGACAGGGCGAAGATCGGTACATGCGAACGCAGGCGCGACATGATCAGCGGGGTGTAGCCGCTTTCGGTCAGGGCGATGATCGCCTTTACGCCCGGGAAGTGGTTGGCTGTGTACATGGCCGCCAAGGCGATGCTTTCGTCGCAGCGCTGGAAGGTGGTGTGCAGGCGATGGCTGGACTTCTGGCTGGTCGGGTGCTTTTCGGCACCCAGGCAGATGCGTGCCATGGCCTGGACAGCTTCGATCGGGTAGGAACCGGCGGCGCTTTCGGCCGACAGCATCACCGCATCGGTGTTGTCCAGCACGGCGTTGGCCACGTCGGACACTTCCGCGCGGGTCGGCATCGGGTTCTGGATCATCGACTCCATCATCTGAGTCGCCACGATCACGGCCTTGTTGTTGCGGCGGGCGTGCTGGATGATCTTCTTCTGGATAGCGATCAGCTCGGCGTCGCCGATTTCCACGCCCAGGTCACCACGGGCAACCATCACAGCGTCGGAGGCGGCGATCAGCTTGTCGAGGGTCTCGTCATCGGCAACTGCTTCGGCGCGTTCGATCTTGGCCACCAGCCAGGCGCTGCCGCCGGCTTCGTCACGCAGCTTGCGCGCGTATTCCATGTCGCTGGCGTCACGCGGGAAGGAAACGGCCAGGTAGTCCAGGTCCATTTCCGCAGCCAGTTTGATGTCGGCCTTGTCTTTTTCGGTCAGGGCCGGTGCGGTCAGGCCACCACCTTTACGGTTGATGCCTTTGTGGTCCGACAGCGGGCCACCGATGATCACCACGCAGTGCAGGGCGTCTGCAGTGGCGGTTTCGACACGCATGACCACGCGGCCATCGTCGAGCAGCAGTTCGTCACCAACGCCGCAGTCCTTGACCAGGTCGGGGTAGTCGATACCGACGATGTCCTGGTTGCCTTCGGTCAGCGGGTGGGCGGTGGAGAAGGTGAACTTGTCACCGATCTTCAGTTCGATGCGCTTGTTGGCGAACTTGGCGATGCGGATCTTCGGACCCTGCAGGTCGCCCAGCAGTGCAACATGGCGGCCGTTCTTGGCGGCGATGTCACGGATCAGGCGCGCGCGGGCCTTGTGCTCGTCCGGCGTGCCGTGGGAGAAGTTCAGACGTGCCACGTCCAGGCCGGCGAGGATCAGTTGTTCGATCACTTCCGGCGAGTTGCTGGCGGGGCCAAGGGTGGCGACGATTTTGGTGCGGCGGATGCTCATGCACAGACTCCTATAGTGAAGCGCAGCGAAAGGCTACTCCTGAATCTCGCTGTAGTCATTGTTCCGTTGCACTACCTGCGACCAAGGCAGGGTGGCATTTGAACGGGGCAGGGTATCCTTGCAAAAGGGTGTGAAGATTTGCAGGCAAACGCCGATACACTGGCATCAAAGGAGATCCCCATGCGAGCCCTGATCGTTTTAGCCTTGGCCGCCAGCGCCGTCGGCTGTACCCGCTGGTCCATGGACCACCACCTGAACAATGCCTACCGCGCCTACGACCGCGGCGATTGCGCACGGGTCATGCTCGAACTGTCGCAGGTTGATCGCACCAGCCGTGCCCGGCCGTTCATCCACCCCGAAGTATCACTGCTGCGCGGCCAGTGCCTGGAGCGCCAGGCGTTGTACGTGGACGCGGCGCAGACCTATCAGTACCTGATCCAGCAGTACCCGGGCAACGAATATGCCTATCGCGCCCGAGCGCGCCTGCAGACCTTGGAAAAACTTGGCCATTTGCGCGGCGCAGAAACGGCCGTGGCCAACCCGGTGACGACCGTACCTTGGCGCTAACACAAAGGTGTGGTTTATTTCACGGGATTTGCTGCGCGTGCTGCGCTAATCTGTAACTCAGCTGTTACAACAACCGCCAGTACCTAGTATTCCTGGCATCAGGTACGGAATACACTCGCGATCATGTTTAACAAGCGCCACATCGAACGTCATCAGCTACCTTGTGTCCTCAAGGTGTTCAACCGCTTTACCGATCAAGAGATCGGTCAGCTAGGCAATGCCTCTGAAAATGGGTTGATGGTCATCAGCCAGCTGCCCGTGTTGGTCGGGCCTGATTACGAGCTGCAACTGCGTATGCCGCTGCCTGGCGGCGGGCACCAGTTCGTCAACCTCACGGCCAGTTGCCTGTGGTGCCGCGAGGACGAGACGCCTGGGCACTACGATTCGGGCTTCATGCTGCTGCAGTCTCCACGCGAGTACGATGATTTCGTACGTTCGTTGCGCGACTATTTCAGCTTCCGCCCCGCGAACGCGCCCGTCTGAACGTTCATTTTTCAGAATCGCGCTAGAATCGGGTCGACCTCGATACAGGACGACCCCGTGACCTCCAGCATTTTCTGGCACGACTATGAAACCACCGGCATCAACCCGCGCTGCGATCGGCCGCTGCAGGTGGCCGGCGTGCGCACTGACTTCGACCTCAACGAAATCGACGAGCCAATCAGCCTTTATTGCCGACCGTCGGACGACATCCTGCCGCACCCGGCGGCCTGCCTGGTGACAGGCATCACGCCACAACTGTTGGCGGAGCAGGGCCTGTGCGAAGCCGAGTTCATGACTCGCGTGCACGCCCAGCTGGCGCAACCGGGTACCTGTGGTGCCGGCTACAACACCCTGCGCTTTGACGATGAAGTGACCCGCTACAGCCTTTACCGCAACTTTTTCGACCCCTATGCCCGTGAATGGCAGGGAGGCAATAGCCGCTGGGACCTGATCGACATTGTGCGCACCGCCTATGCCCTGCGCCCGGAAGGCATTGAATGGCCGCAGCAGGACGGGCGCACCAGCCTGCGTCTGGAGCTGCTGAGCAAGGCCAATGGCATTGACCACGGTCATGCCCACGAAGCGCTTTCCGACGTGCGGGCAACCATTGCCTTGGCTCGCCTGATTCGGCAGAAACAACCCAAGTTGTATGACTGGCTGTTTCAACTGCGCAGCAAGCATAAAGTGATGGAGCAGATCCGTCTGTTGCAGCCACTGGTGCATATATCCGGGCGTTTTTCGGCGGCGCGCAATTACCTGGGGGTCGTATTGCCACTGGCCTGGCACCCGCGTAATCGCAATGCACTGATTGTCTGCGACCTGCATCAGGAAACCCTACCGTTACTGCGGGAAAGTGCTGAAGTTTTGCGTCAGCGCTTGTACACCCGGCATGATGAATTGGCCGAAGGTGAATTACCGGTACCGCTCAAATTGGTGCAGATCAATCGTTGCCCGGTAGTGGCGCCGCTGTCGGTATTGCGCCCGGTCGATCAACAACGATTGGGCCTGGACTTGACGTTGTTACAATCGCGCGGCGAACAATTGGCCAATCAACAGGCGCAATGGCAAGAAAAGCTGGAGCACATCTATGGCAAGGACGAGTTCGCCCCGAGCGAGGACCCGGAACAGCAGTTGTATGAGGGTTTTATAGGTGACCGCGACCGGCGCTTATGCGAGCAAGTTCGTGCGCTGGAACCGGCGCAGTTGAGCCATGGCCACTGGATGTTCGATGATCCGCGTTTGCCGGAGCTGTTGTTCCGCTACCGGGCACGTAACTTCCCTGAAACCTTGACCCCCGAAGAGCGGCAACGTTGGTATGGCTTCTGCCAGCAACGCCTGAGCGACCCGCAGTGGGGCGCGCCGAATACCTTGGGCGACTTCGAACAGGCACGCCAGCAAGCCTGGGAGGGCGCCGACGAGGCGGGCAGGCGAGTGTTGGAGGCCTGGCAATTGCATGCTCGACAATTGCAGGAGCACTATTCAATCGGCTGATGGCCGGTAAACAAAAACGCCGGCAGTGTGCCGGCGTTTTTGTTGTGCGAAGCAAGAGGCGTATGCGGATAATCAGTCCAGCAGGGTTGCCCAGCTTTCAACCACATCGCCGCCCCAAGTGGCTTTCCACTCTTTCAGGGTCTTGTGGTTGCCGCCTTTGGTTTCGATCACTTCACCGTTGTGCGGGTTCTTGTATTGCTTGACCTTGCGTGCGCGCTTGGTGGCGGTAGTCTTGACCGAACCACGAGGTGCCTTGCTCAGTTTCGATTCTGGATCGAGCAGGGCAATCACGTCGCGCAGCGACTTGGAGTACTCGCCCATCAGTGTGCGCAGTTTGCCTTCGAACTCCAGTTCTTTCTTCAGCTTGTCATCCTGCGACAGATTGGCCAGGCGGGCCTGAAGTTCCTTGATGGCTTCTTCGGTAGCGCGGTACTCGTTGATCAGGGACATGGAGTGTTCCTTAATGCGTGTTCAGAAATGTGTGGGGCAATAATAGACAGCCCCTACTCGCAAGTAAACATAAGATTGGGCAATTAACTGTTAATTAAGCTGTGACAGCATTTCTCTACGTGAACAAATTTTTACATATGCCCCGTGCGTTTCCTCTTGTCTGTCAGGCAGCGCCCGTGTGGCGTTTTCGGGCCTGCATATGCAATCGCGGCAGCGATCAATACTGCGTTTTTTCTGGCGGGCCGCTAGAATAGGCGCCTTTGCGAAGTTCTGGAGTCTCATTCATGCGCACCTATCGTCTGGTGATCGCCTGCCCCGACCGTGTAGGCATCGTGGCGAAAGTCAGTAATTTCCTGGCCTTGTACAATGGCTGGATCAACGAAGCCAGCCACCACTCCGATGAGCAGAGCGGTTGGTTCTTCATGCGTCATGAAATCCGCGCTGAATCGCTGCCGTTCGGTATCGAAGCCTTCCGTGAGGCGTTTGCGCCGATCGCCGAAGAGTTCTCCATGACCTGGCGCATTACCGACTCGGCTCAGAAAAAACGCGTGGTATTGATGGCCAGCCGTGAGTCGCACTGCCTGGCAGACTTGCTGCACCGCTGGCACACCGATGAGCTGGACTGCGAGATCCCTTGCGTCATTTCCAACCACAACGACCTGCGCAGCATGGTCGAGTGGCACGGTATTCCGTTCTTCCATGTTCCGGTCGACCCCAAAGACAAGGCCCCGGCCTTTGCCGAAGTGTCGCGTCTGGTGCAGGAGCATGCCGCCGACGTCGTGGTGCTGGCCCGCTACATGCAAATCCTGCCACCACAACTGTGCCGGGACTATGCCGAGAAGGTGATCAACATCCATCACAGCTTCCTGCCGTCGTTCGTCGGCGCCAAGCCTTACCACCAGGCTGCCCTGCGTGGGGTGAAGCTGATTGGCGCGACGTGCCACTACGTCACTGAAGAGTTGGATGCCGGCCCGATCATCGAGCAGGATGTGGTGCGTGTCAGCCATGCCGACAGCATCGAGGACATGGTCCGCTTTGGCCGTGATGTGGAGAAGATGGTGCTGGCCCGTGGCCTGCGTTATCACCTGGAAGACCGTGTGCTGGTGCATGGTAACAAGACTGTGGTGTTCGACTGACACCGTCCGGCTTGCTGTGAGGTGCTGGGCTGCTGCGCAGCCCTGTCGCGACAGGGGCGCAGAGCGCCCCGGCAATCTTGGGTGAAACGGCAATGACCAAGCAACGCAACAACCCCGTCGCCTCACCTCCACCGATCCTTGGCGAAGGCTGCCTGGCCCGCTACGACCCTGAAGCCCTGGATGACACGGATGGCACCGACTTCCCCGGCGCCGCCGAACTCTGGCAACAGCTCAACCCGCCTGACGCCGCCAGCGCTCCAGCAACGGACGTCCCAGCAGGCACACAAACACCGGCCCCCCAGCCAGCAGATAAAAGTAGTAAGTAACTGCCCGCCATATCAGGATTGCCGCAGCTGCGGTCGAGCTGCCCACCAAGGGTGTCAACAGGCTGGCAGACGTCAGCTCGGCGGCCCCGGCCCCGCCAGGCAGCAGACTGAATTGGCCGGCGCTGAGCGACAGCATCTGCACCAGGAAGCTGGGAATCCACTGCAGGTCTACCCCCAAGCCCCGCAACACCAGGTACAGCACGCTGTAGCGCAGCCCCCAGTGGATGCAGGTCAGGGTGAACACCAGGCTCAGCCTGCGCTTGGGCAGGCGCCAGGTCTGCGCCAGTGCTGCAACGAAGTGCAGCAGTTTGCGCGCCCAGCGACGTTTGCGCGGCTGGCCCATCCCCATGCGCTGCAACAGCCTGCCGTTCATGCGCATTATCGGGCGCCGGTAGCGCAACAGCCCGATCACCCCGGCCAACGCTATGCACAGCAGTAACGCACTGCCAAGCAACATGCTTTCCTGGCTGCGGCCCAGGCTGTGGAACAGCGCGTAGCCGGCAATCGCCAGCATTGCGCAGAAGAAGAACACCAGGTCGTTCAGCTGGTCCATGGCAAAAACGGCGCCGCTGCGCGCCGGGCGGATGCGGTCTCGCGCCAGCAGGGCCATCAGGGTCAGCGGCCCACCACTGCCGCCAGGGGTGGTGCAGATGGCAAACTCGGTGGCCATGACCACGCCGAGGCTGCGAGCATGGCTCAACTGTTTTGCCTGCTCACCCAGCAACAGGCGCAGGCGCAGCGCATTGATGACCCAGCACAACAGAATCATGCCTAGCAGCATGAGCAGCAGGTGCGGGTCGAACCGGCTCAGCCTCGGCAGCAGCTCGCTACCACCCAGTAACGCTGGCACCAGCGCTGCCCCCAGCAATGCCAGCGCCAGCCAGGCCCAACGCTTCATGCTACCCCCTGGCGCTCCAGCCAGGCAGATTTGGTCAGCGGTTCGCGGCCATCCTTCACCAGTGTTTCCAGCGTTCGCAACCAATAGTCTCGGGATGAGCGATGACGCATGTCTACAGGGTGCAGCCCCAAGCGCAATGTGCTCGCGCCTCGCCAGCGCCGGCATTGCCAGTCGCACAGCGTGCGGGACAATGTGCGACGCCATGCGCTCCGTGCGCTCCAGACCAGGCCTGGCGCATCAATGGCTGTAAAGTCTGGCAGCCGGTACAGATGCTGCGGTGTACTGGTGTATTTGAGTGGCAGGCGACACAGGGCTTGCCGCGTGCCCTGGCTCATGAGCCAGGCCGGTGCGACAAAGCCTGCCACAGGCCAACCTTGGCTCTCGAACAGCGCCAGGCCCTCCTGTAGCCGGGTAAGCGCTTCGTTCTCATCAAGGCCGTAGAACTCGCCTTCATGGGTATAAATGCGCCGCATGAAGTAGTCGATGGGGCTGCGCGGTGCGGGGCCTTCATCAGCATGGGCATAGCCGTGAAGCGCCAGTTCGTCGCCTTTGGCAAGGCGTTCGTCCAGGAGGCGGCAGAACGAAGGTGCCTGGTGCAGCGGATTGCGTCGATGGAAGTCCGGGACCACCAGCCATGTCATTGGCACGTGGCCCAGCGCGTCCACAGCCCTTACGAACGGTTCATAGTCCGGCCAGGTTTCCGGGGCAATATCGTGCAACACCAGCATGAGGCTGCGCTGGCTGGCGGAGGGCTCAAGCATGGGCGCGCACCTGCGGCTGGTGGCCGAGCACGGCCTGGTAGTGCTGGAGCAGGCCAGCTACCACGTTATCCCATGAATAATGTTGCTCTACATGGTGGCGGGCCTGCAGGCCGAGCTCGCGGGTACCCGCCTCGAACGCCTCGCGCACGGCGCACGCCATGGCCCGACCGTCGTTGGGCGTGCACAGGCGGCCACTCTGTTCGTTGATGATTTCAGGGAACGCACCGGCGCGCACGGCTACCACGGGGGTGGCGCTGGCCATCGCTTCGAGAATGACCAGGCCGAATGTTTCCTGGTCGCCAGCATGCACCAGCAAGTCGGCGCTGGCGATCAGCCGGGCCACCTCCGCAGACGGGCAGAAGTGATCGATGACGCTGACGTTGGACGGCACGCTGGCCGGCATGTTCGAGCCTACCAGTAACAGGTGGTAGGGGGCGCCGAGTTGCTGCATGCAGTCAAGCAGCACCGGCAGGTTCTTTTCCCGCGAGCCGCGGCCGGCAAAGATCAACAGGCGGCTGGTGTCGGGAATGCCCAGTTCGGCACGCACATGTGGGTCGCGCCGGGAGGGGTGGAATGTGGCAAGGTCAACGCCCAGCGGCTGCACATGGACATCACGCACGCCCAAGCGGCGTAATTTGTCGGCCATCACCTGGCTGGGGGCCAGTACCCGATCAAAATTGCCGTATAGCTTGCTGACGTAGGCCTCGACATTGGGTGCGAACCAGTTGCCCATGCGGTTGCTGACCAGTAACGGCAGGTCGGAATGGTAGAAACCGATCACGGGCACGTCGAGCTGGCGCCGCGCTTCCAGCGCCGCCCAGGCGGTCAGGTAGGGGTCGCCAACTTCAATCAAGTCGGGTTTGAGCGTGCGCAGTGTATTGCACCAGGGGGCCAGGCGTACCGGAAAGCGGTAGCCCTTGCCAAACGGCAAGGGCGGCGCAGGTACCTGATAGATGCCATCGCCGTGTTGGGCGCTGGCACCGGGAATCAACAGGCTGTGGCGTACGCCGTGAATGGCGTCGAGACGGTGATGTTTGGCATCAAGATAGGTACGTACGCCACCGCTGGCCGGGGCGTAGAACATGGTGATGTCGGCGATATGCACGATCAGCATCCCTCCGGGATCGTCTTCGGGTCTGTCATCCGGCGTTGAATGGCCGGCGATGAAACGCCTAAAGGTGGACCTATCAGAAGGATAGTTTGTTCGATCAGTTTGAGAGGGGGAGTGCGCAATGCCTGGAGCAGCACAAGGCTGCTCCAGGTGAAGGTGTAGCCTTTATCAGATACGGAAGCTGCCCACCAGGTGCTTCAGGCGGCCAGCCTGCTGCTCGAGGTCGGAGCAGGCGCGCAGGGTCGCTTGCAGGTTCTCCACGCCTTCCTGGTTGAGCATGTTGATCTCGTTGATGTCCATGTTGATCGCCTCGACCACGGCGGTCTGCTCTTCGGTGGCAGTGGCCACCGACTGGTTCATGCCGTCGATCTCGCCAATGCGCACGGTAACGCTGTCCAGTCGCTCACCCGCCTGGTTGGCGATCTGCATGCTGTCCTGGCTGTGGCGCTGGCTCTGGTCCATGGTGTCGACCGACTCGCGGGCACCGACCTGCAGTTCTTCGATCATGGTCTGCACTTGCTGCGCCGACTCCTGGGTGCGGTGCGCCAGATTGCGCACCTCATCGGCGACCACGGCAAAGCCACGCCCGGCCTCACCGGCGCGGGCCGCTTCGATGGCGGCGTTCAGCGCCAGCAGGTTGGTCTGCTGGGAAATGCTGGTGATCACTTCCAGGATCTGGCCGATATTCACGGTCTTGCTGTTCAGTGTCTCGATGTGCGCGCTGGAGGTGACGATCAGGTCGGACAGGCGGTTCATCGCGGCAATGTTGCGCTCGACCACTTGCTGGCCTTCTTCGGCCAACAGGCGCGCGGAGCTTGCGTGCTGCGAAGCCTGGGCGGCGTTGCCGGCGATTTCCTGAGCCGCAGCGCCCAATTCATTGATGGCGGCGGCGACACTGTTGGTGCGGTTGGACTGCTCGTCGGAGTTGGTCATCGACGAATTCGAAGCGCTGATCACCCGCAGGGCTACTTCGTTGACCTGCTCGGTGGCCGAGGACACTTCGCGAATGCTGCTGTGAATGCGCTCGACGAAGCGGTTGAAGGCGTTGCCGAGGACACCGAATTCGTCGTGGTTGTGGATGTGCAGGCGCTTGGTCAGGTCGCCTTCACCTTCGGCAATGTCTTCCATGGCACGGGTCATGGTGTGCAGCGGCTGCATCAACACGCGGATCAGCAAGCCGAGCAGGCCGATGATGATCACCACTGCCACCACCGTGGCGATCACCGCCGAGGTGCGGAAGGTGCTGAGCATCGAGAAGGCCTTGTCCTTGTCCACCGACAGGCCGATGTACCAGTTTGCGGACGGCAGGCCGGTAATCGGGCTGAAGGTCAGCAGGCGGGTCTGGCCCTCGCTTTGCACTTCGGTCAGCTCACCGGTCAGCTTCGGCGTGCGCTGCGGGAACAGGTCCGACAGCGATTTCATGACCAGATCCTTATCCGGGTGTACCAGGATCTTGCCCTGGTCGTTGACCAGGAAGGCGTATCCCATGCCGCCGAAGTTCAGCGAGTTAATGATCTGCACCAGGCCGTCCAGGGCCAGGTCGCCGCCGACCACGCCCACGCTGCTGGAGACCTTGCTGAGGATACCAATGACCATCTTGTTGGTGGTCATATCGATGTAGGGTTCGGTCAGCGTCGCGCCGCTGGCGTTCATGCCGTCCTTGTACCAAGGGCGGGTGCGCGGGTCGTAGCCGTCGGGCATCTTCGCGTCCGGGCGTACGCTGAAACCGCCGTCGACTTTGCCCAGGTAGACCGTGAGGAAGCTGGATATCAGCGCATTCTGACCCATCAGGGTTTCGGCGTTGGCTGGGTCTTGGGCAATGTTCTGCGCCAGGTTCTCCACCAGCTTTATCCGGCCCTCGAACAGGTTGCGAATGTTGGTCGACGTGGAGGTGCCCATTTCAGCCAGATAGTTTTCCAGGTCCTCGCGGATCGCATTACGCTGGAGGTAATCGTTGTAGAGGGTGAAAAGGCTGAAGGCGAGTATCACGATCAGTGATGCCGCCAAAAGAATCTTGTGGCTGAAACGAAGGCTTTTGTTCATGGCGTAATCGGTTCCGCTAAGGTTTTATATCAGGCGTTCGCACGAGTGGAGCCGTAGGTTGTGCAACATCCCGAAAAGTGCCTTTTCGGCTGTTCCTCTCTAATTAAGGCGAATAACACCCACAGGTATCGGCCGAATTAAGCTAAAGCTTGAGCAGAGGATTAAAGAGATGTCGGAATTTTCGACCATCGTTGTAGGCGCGGGCCCGGATGGCCAGCCAGTCGGGCAAGCAATGCGCCTGGCCAACCGCCACGGTCTGGTGGCTGGCGCAACCGGTACTGGCAAGACCGTCACCCTGCAGCACCTGGCGGAGGTGTTCAGCGACGCGGGGGTAGCGGTGTTCGCCGCCGATGTCAAAGGCGACCTCTGTGGCTTGGGGGCTGCTGGTGCGCCACAAGGCAAGGTGGCTGAGCGCATCGCCGGCATGCCGTGGCTGGGGCATACGCCCAAGGCCTACCCGGTGAGCTTGTGGGATATCGCCGGGCTGTCGGGCCACCCGCTGCGCACCACCCTCAGTGAAATGGGGCCGCTGCTGCTGGGCAACTTGCTGGAACTGACCGACAGCCAGCAGGCGGCGCTGTATGCAGCATTCAAGGTGGCCGACCGCGAAGGCCTGCTGCTGCTGGACCTCAAAGACCTCAAGGCCCTGCTGGCGCATCTGAAGGACAACCCGCATCTGCTTGGCGAAGACAGCGCGCTGATGACCACGGCCTCCACCCAGGCTTTGTTGCGCCGGCTCGCTACCTTGGAGCAGCAGGGCGCCGAGGCACTGTTCGGCGAGCCGGGATTGCAACTGGAGGACCTGCTGCGCCCTGATCCGGATGGCCGTGGACGTATCCACCTGCTCGATGCCAGCCGATTGGTGCACGAGGCACCCAAGGTGTACGCGACGTTCCTGTTGTGGTTGCTGGCCGAACTGTTCGAGCAGTTGCCCGAGCGCGGTGATGCCGACAAGCCGGTGCTGGCGCTGTTCTTCGATGAAGCACACTTGCTGTTCAACGGCACGCCCAAGGCGCTGCAGGACCGTCTTGAGCAAGTGGTCCGGCTGATCCGCTCCAAGGGGGTGGGCGTCTATTTCGTTACCCAGTCGCCGGGTGACTTGCCTGACGCGGTACTGGCCCAGTTGGGCTTGCGCATTCAGCACGGCTTGCGGGCGTTCACGGCCAAGGAGCAGAAGTCGCTGCGGGCGGTAGCCGATGGTTTCCGTCCCAACCCGACGTTCGACACCCTGGCGGTGCTGACCGAACTGGGTATTGGCGAAGCGCTTGTGGGTACGTTGGAAGAAAAGGGCACACCGGCCATCGTGCAGAGGGTGCTGGTTGCACCGCCGCAGTCGCGTATCGGGCCACTGAGTGCGGCTGAGCGCAGTGCGCTGATTGCGGCGTCGCCATTGGCGGGGCGCTATGACAAACCGGTGGACCGTGAGTCAGCCTATGAAATGCTGAGCCAGCGTAAGGGCGAGCCGGTGGAACCGGCGCCGCAAGCGAAGGCGGATGAAGAGAGTTTTGCCGACAAGGCGGGTGAGTTCTTGCAGAGTGCAGCGGGGCAGGCGATCAAGTCGGCAGTGCGCCAGGCCGCTAACCAGTTGGGGCGGCAGTTGGTGCGCGGGTTGATGGGGTCGTTGTTAGGGGGCAAGAAAAGGTAGTCTTCCGGCGCCGCGCCCATACCCTTGGTAGCACAAGGCTGCTTCGGCAGACATAACGGCTATGAAAAAGGCGCCCGAGGGCGCCTTTATTCATTGCGGTGTCACTCAGCCAATGGCTTTGGACGCCAGCCAGAACAGGCCGGCCGCCAGGCCCATCGAGGCAGGCAGGGTCAGGACCCATGCCAGCAGGATGGTTTTCACAGTGCCGCCTTGCAGGCCACTTTTGTTGGCGACCATGGTGCCGGCCACGCCGGACGACAGCACGTGGGTGGTCGACACCGGCAGGGCGAATACGTTGGCCATACCGATGGCGCAGGCTGCGGTGATCTGTGCCGACATGCCTTGGGCGTAGGTCATGCCTTGTTTGCCGATCTTCTCGCCCACCGTCAACACCACGCGCTTCCAGCCAACCATGGTGCCCAGGCCAAGGGCCAGGGCGACGGCCACGATCACCCAGAACGGGGCGTACTCGGTGGTGGCGGTGAGGTCTTTGCGCAGTTTTTCAAGGTCGGACTTTTCACGGGCGTCCAGGCCTGGCAGCTTGCCAACCTTCTTTGCCGTGTCATCCAGGCACAACAAATAACGGCGCACTTCAACGCGCTTCTCGGCATCGAGGCTGTGGTAGTCCGTCACGCCTTTCAGCGAGGTCTGCAGCGCAGCAATGGTCGGCTCGGTCTGCTGCGGGTTGCAACTGAACTGCTCCGGCAGATCGCTGGCCTTGGCCTTGCCCAGTGCCAGGAACTCGCCCAGGGTGGCGGCGTTACGCTGGTAGAACTGGCTCATGTGCAGGGTAGCGTCGCGAGTACGTTCGATCTGGTAGGTGGTGCTGTTCAGGTCGAGTACGAACTTGGCCGGCACAATACCGATCAGCACCAGCATGATCAGGCCGATGCCTTTCTGGCCGTCGTTGGAGCCGTGCACGAAGCTCACGCCCATGGCGGAAACAACCAGGACCAGACGGTTCCAGAAGGGTGGGTGCTTCTTGTCATCGAGCTTGCGGCGCTGTTCCGGGGTTTTGTGCATCTTCGACAGCGGGCGCCACCATTTCAGGCCGATCAGCACCAGGGCAGCAACGGCGAAACCGGCCATTGGCGAGACCACCAGCGACATGGCGATATCGATCGCTTTCTGCCAGTTGACGCCGTCGCCTAGCGGAATGTCGTTGATCAGGGCGTTGGCCAGGCCGACACCGAGAATGGAGCCGATCAGCGTGTGCGAACTGGAGGCAGGGATGCCAAAGTACCAAGTGCCCAGGTTCCAGGTGATGGCCGCGGCCAGCAACGAGAAGACCATGGCCAGGCCGTGTCCGGTGTTCACATTGATCAGCAGCTCTACCGGCAACAGGTGCACGATGGCATAGGCCACCCCTACACCGCCGAGCAGAACGCCAAGGAAGTTGAACACGCCGGAGAAGAACACGGCGAGGTGTGGCGGCATGGCTTTGGTATAGATGACGGTAGCTACCGCGTTGGCGGTGTCATGAAAGCCATTGATGAACTCGAAGGCGAGTACGAAGGTCAAGGCGAGCAGCAGGCTCACCAACACCCAGGCATCCAGTCCGCTGAATAAATCGATCATGAAGGTTGTCTGGCGGGTCATAGGGGGGCGGGATTATGCCAGAAAACCTTGGCAATCGATGCACCTGCAACAGACAGATGACCGCCTTCATGGTGCAGCCGTGTCGTGCGGAGGGGGGCGATCAAGGCGGTAAATGGCGGTAAAAAATCACAAAATATGGCGAAATAAGGCCGAAATGTGGAGAAATGGCCATTTCTCTAGAATTCAAACGGCCGTATGAAATTTGTGTGATTCCATTTCATCATCGGCCAGACCGTAAAGATCGACCTCGCCCGGGTACACCGGGCGACGACACGCAGAGGGCGCCCTCGAGGCTCAGGGGTTGTCGCTGCGCAATTCTTTTTCGATGCGTTCCAGTTCCTGGCTGAAGGCCTGGTCACGAACGCTGGCACGCTTGCGCCAGGGTTTGCGTTCCGGATCCGGTTGTGCGGCGTAAGTGGTGACTTCGCCACCATAAACATCCTTGTAACGTTCAGCCTGGCGCTCGAGTTCCGCGCGCAGTTCATCTTTCGTCACGTGCAGTACCTGAAATAAGTGTAATGACTGTTGTTATGCATTGTGCAACATGCATTTTGCCTTGCTGGCCGCAACGGCTTGATAAAGCGGAAGGTTCCATGACCACGGTAAGCGGAGGGCCTGCGCAATCGATTATAGCAACCGATAATTCGCCGATCATCGTTAATTTACTCAGCCCTGACATCATCTGGCGTAAATAGCAGGATGTGCCCGCGAACAGTTTGGACCTTTCGTACAAGTTAGAAAGGAATGACGGATAGAAGTTCGTTGCAATGTCAGGGCGGGCCGTAATGAAAAACGGCCTCGCCGAAAGGCGAGGCCGTTGCCTGGGGACTTCTACGGTGGGTACCTGACCAGTCTCTCCAAAGAAGCCACAAGTGGCATGAGAAAGGTATAAGCAAAAGTGTCGGCGGTCAATTGCGATTATCGGCCGTTTGTTCGATAATCGCACGAACCGGTGTTTTTTTTGAGGTGTGCGATGAGTGACGAAACCCTGGGCAACGATTCCGGCAATGCAGAGGTGGCGCGACCTGCTTCGGCTGCCATGGCGCCGCCGATCGTGGCTTCCCCGGCCAAGCGCATCCAGGCCTTTACCGGTGACCCGGACTTCATGACCTCGCTGGCACGTGGCCTGGCCGTGATCCAGGCATTCCAGGAGCGCAAGCGCCACCTGACCATCGCCCAGATCAGCCACCGTACTGAAATCCCTCGCGCAGCGGTGCGCCGTTGCCTGCACACGTTGATCAAGCTGGGTTACGCCACCACCGACGGGCGTACCTATTCGCTGCTGCCCAAAGTGCTGACCCTGGGGCATGCTTACCTGTCGTCGACGCCACTGGCAATTTCTGCCCAGCCGTACCTGGATCGCATCAGCGACCAGTTGCATGAGGCGGCCAACATGGCCACCCTCGAAGGCGACGACATCCTTTATATAGCCCGTTCGGCCACGGTCGAGCGGCTGATTTCGGTCGATCTCTCGGTGGGCGGACGCCTGCCGGCCTACTGCACGTCGATGGGGCGTATTCTGCTGGCGGCCATGGACGACACCAGCCTGCGTGAGTATCTGGAACGTGCTGATCTCAAAGCGCGCACCAGCCGCACCCTGAATGATCCCGAATCGTTGTTCGCCTGCATCCAGCAGGTGCGCGCCCAGGGCTGGTGCGTGGTGGACCAGGAACTGGAACAGGGGCTGCGATCGATTGCAGTGCCGGTGTATGACGCTTCGGGGCAGGTGTTGGCTGCCTTGAACGTAAGTACCCATGTTGGGCGGGTGACCCGCAGTGAATTGGAGCAGCGGTTCTTGCCGATTTTACTGGCAGCCAGTCGAGACCTTTGCCATCAGTTGTTTGGTTGAGACCGCAGGGAGCACGTTGCGGCCCCGGATCAGAACAGGCAAAACCGTTTCTTGTGCGATAAACGCACAGTGTCGTGCCGGGTGAATTGCTTCACCCCGGCCCGCTGATTAATGTCTCTCGCAACGGTCGGCTAGCCGACCGAACAAGAAAAACATAAGAGGCACTTACGCATGAATACTGTCACCTCGCTGCTGCGGCCGCACCCGCATGCAGTACCGTTGTATCCAGGCTGACCCAGGCCATATACCCCAATCATCGCCTTTGTACCGGTTACCCGCGTGCAATGGCCTGACTGTGCCCCACATTCTGGATAACAATAATGAATCAAGCGCAAACCAACGTCGGCAAAAGCCTCGACGTTCAGTCGTTCATCAATCAGCAGCCGCTGTCCCGCTATCAGTGGCGAGTCGTGCTGCTGTGCTTTCTGATCGTCTTCCTCGATGGCCTGGACACTGCTGCCATGGGTTTCATCGCCCCGGCACTGTCGCAAGAGTGGGGAATCGACCGCGCCAGCCTTGGGCCGGTCATGAGTGCCGCGTTGATCGGCATGGTGTTCGGCGCCCTGGGCTCCGGGCCGCTGGCTGACCGTTTCGGCCGCAAAGGCGTGCTGGTGGGGGCGGTGCTGGTATTTGGTGGTTTCAGCCTGGCCTCGGCCTATGCCACCAACGTTGACCAGTTGCTGGTACTGCGCTTCCTGACTGGCCTGGGCCTGGGTGCAGGCATGCCCAACGCTACCACGCTGTTGTCCGAATACACCCCGGAGCGCCTCAAGTCGCTGCTGGTGACCAGCATGTTCTGTGGCTTCAACCTGGGCATGGCGGGTGGTGGCTTCATTTCCGCCAAGATGATCCCGGCCTACGGCTGGCACAGCCTGCTGGTCATCGGTGGCGTGCTGCCGTTGCTGCTGGCGCTGGTGCTGA
The DNA here is from genome assembly GCF_001655295.1 of Pseudomonas sp. JY-Q. Lineage (NCBI taxonomy): Bacteria > Pseudomonadati > Pseudomonadota > Gammaproteobacteria > Pseudomonadales > Pseudomonadaceae > Pseudomonas > Pseudomonas sp. JY-Q. Next base: position 1,229,274 of record NZ_CP011525.1, read on the forward strand.
TGGTCTGGCTGCCGGAGTCGGCGCGGTTCCTGGTGGTGCGCAACCGCGGCACCGACAAGGTGCGCAAGACCTTGTCGCCAATCGCCCCGCAAGTGGTGGCCGAGGCAGGCAGTTTCAGTGTGCCTGAGCAAAAGGCGGTGGCTGCGCGCAACGTGTTCGCGGTGATCTTCTCTGGCACCTATGGCTTGGGCACCGTGTTGCTGTGGCTGACCTATTTCATGGGCCTGGTGATCGTCTACCTTCTGACCAGTTGGCTGCCAACCCTGATGCGTGACAGCGGCGCGAGCATGGAGCAGGCGGCGTTCATCGGCGCGCTGTTCCAGTTTGGCGGAGTGCTAAGTGCAGTCGGCGTGGGTTGGGCCATGGACCGTTTCAACCCGCACAAGGTGATTGGCATTTTCTATCTGCTGGCCGGGGTGTTCGCCTACGCGGTGGGGCAGAGCCTGGGCAACATCACCGTGCTAGCTACGCTGGTGCTCGTTGCCGGTATGTGTGTGAACGGTGCGCAGTCGGCAATGCCATCGCTGGCGGCGCGCTTCTATCCCACTCAGGGCCGTGCCACAGGTGTATCGTGGATGCTGGGTATTGGCCGCTTTGGTGCGATTCTTGGGGCCTGGAGTGGTGCAACGCTGCTGGGCCTGGGCTGGACTTTCGAGCAGGTGCTGACGGCGTTGCTGGTGCCGGCAGCGCTGGCGACTGTGGGTGTGGTCGTCAAGGGGCTGGTCAGCCACGCCGACGCAACCTGAGGGCGAGGGCCGCGTTACGGCCCATTCGCAGCACAACGCCGCGCCGACTGGTGCGGCATTGTGCTGCGATCAGGGCGCACAGCTGCCCTGTGGTGGGCGTGGGCAGTTGCGCAACAAATGGTTCGTTAATCGCACAAATAGTCGATTATCGGATTGTAAGGTGCCCACCAGTCTCCTTAATCTGGGTTCATCGAAGCACCCTGACCAGGAGCCTCCAAATGCCACGCGCAGACCATTTCCACACCCACCCCAATCGAGCCGTCCGCCATGCGTGACCTCGACGCCCGTACCGCCGCTGACCATGGCCAGCTGGCAGGAGAAGCCTGATGCACGACGTATTCATCTGTGACGCCATCCGTACCCCGATCGGCCGCTTTGGCGGCGCCCTGGCCAGCGTGCGGGCCGACGACCTGGCAGCCGTGCCGCTGAAGGCGCTGATCGAGCGCAACCCTGGCGTGCAGTGGGACCAGGTAGACGAAGTGTTCTTCGGCTGCGCCAACCAGGCCGGTGAAGACAACCGCAACGTGGCCCGTATGGCACTGCTGCTGGCCGGCCTGCCGGAAAGCATCCCGGGCGTCACCTTGAACCGCCTGTGCGCGTCGGGTATGGATGCCATCGGCACCGCGTTCCGCGCCATCGCCAGCGGCGAGATGGAACTGGTGATTGCCGGTGGCGTCGAGTCGATGTCGCGCGCCCCGTTCGTCATGGGCAAGGCTGAAAGCGCCTATTCGCGCAACATGAAGCTGGAAGACACCACCATTGGCTGGCGTTTCATCAACCCGCTGATGAAGAGCCAGTACGGTGTGGATTCCATGCCGGAAACCGCCGACAACGTGGCTGACGACTATCAGGTTTCGCGTGCCGACCAGGACGCTTTCGCCCTGCGCAGCCAGCAGAAGGCTGCCGCTGCACAGGCTGCCGGCTTCTTTGCCGAAGAAATTGTGCCGGTGCGTATCGCTCACAAGAAGGGCGAAATCATCGTCGAACGTGACGAACACCTGCGCCCGGAAACCACGCTGGAGGCGCTGACCAAGCTCAAACCGGTCAACGGCCCGGACAAGACGGTCACCGCCGGCAACGCCTCGGGCGTGAACGACGGTGCTGCAGCGATGATCCTGGCCTCGGCTGCAGCGGTGAAGAAACACGGCCTGACCCCGCGTGCCCGCGTTCTGGGCATGGCCAGCGGCGGCGTTGCTCCACGTGTCATGGGCATTGGCCCGGTGCCGGCGGTGCGCAAGCTGACCGAGCGTCTGGGGGTTGCGGTAAGCGATTTCGACGTGATCGAGCTTAACGAAGCGTTTGCCAGTCAAGGCCTGGCGGTGCTGCGTGAGCTGGGTGTCGCTGACGATGCACCACAGGTAAACCCTAATGGTGGCGCCATTGCCCTGGGCCATCCGCTGGGCATGAGCGGTGCACGCCTGGTGCTGACTGCGCTGCACCAACTGGAGAAGAGTGGTGGGCGTAAAGGCCTGGCGACCATGTGTGTGGGCGTTGGCCAAGGTCTGGCACTGGCCATCGAGCGGGTTTGACCTGTACCGGCCGCTTCGCGGGCAAGCCCGCTCTTACAGGGATCCACGCAATCACCTGTGGGGGCGGGCTTGCCCGCGAAGAGGTCTGTCCTGTGAGACACAAGGCCAATTGCCAGCCAGATAGCGGAACGAGTGTGTTACTAGGTATGTCTAGACTTACCTAGGACCCTCCAGGAGTGAAACCCTCATGACCTCAACCTATTACACCGGCGAAGAACGCAGCAAGCGCATCTTCGCTATTGTCGGTGCCTCGTCAGGCAACCTGGTGGAATGGTTCGACTTCTACGTCTACGCCTTCTGCGCGATCTACTTTGCCCCGGCCTTCTTCCCCTCCGACGACCCCACCGTGCAGTTGCTGAACACGGCAGGTGTATTCGCCGCAGGCTTCCTGATGCGCCCCATTGGTGGCTGGATCTTCGGCCGCCTCGCCGACCGCCACGGTCGCAAGAACTCCCTGATGATCTCGGTGCTGATGATGTGCTTCGGCTCCCTGATGATCGCCTGCCTGCCCACCTATGCCAGCATCGGCACCTGGGCCCCGGCGCTGCTGTTGCTGGCCCGCCTGATCCAGGGGCTGTCGGTAGGGGGCGAATACGGCACCACGGCCACCTACATGAGTGAAGTGGCACTGCGTGGGCAGCGCGGCTTCTTTGCTTCGTTCCAGTACGTCACCCTGATCGGCGGCCAGTTGCTGGCGGTATTGGTCGTGGTGATCCTGCAACAGCTGCTGACTGAAGATGAACTGCGGGCCTGGGGCTGGCGCATTCCCTTCGTGGTGGGGGCCATCGCCGCCCTGATCTCGCTGATGTTGCGCCGTTCGCTGCACGAGACCAGTAGCGCCGAAGCCCGCAATGACAAGGATGCAGGTTCTATCGCAGGCCTGTTCCGCAATCACGCAGCGGCGTTCATCACGGTACTGGGCTACACCGCGGGTGGCTCGCTGATTTTCTATACCTTCACCACCTACATGCAGAAGTACCTGGTCAACACCGCGGGCATGACAGCCAAGAACGCCAGCTACGTGATGACCGGGGCGTTGTTCCTGTTCATGGTGTTGCAGCCGTTCTTCGGCATGCTGTCCGACCGTATCGGTCGGCGCAATTCGATGCTGCTGTTCGGCGGCCTCGGTACCCTGTGCACCGTGCCGCTGCTGATGGCACTGAAAACTGTGACCAGCCCGTTCATGGCCTTCGTGCTGATCAGCCTGGCCCTGTGTATCGTCAGTTTCTACACCTCGATCAGCGGTCTGGTGAAGGCTGAGATGTTCCCGCCGCAGGTGCGTGCACTGGGTGTTGGCCTGGCCTATGCGGTGGCGAACGCAGCATTCGGCGGTTCGGCCGAGTATGTGGCCCTGGGCCTGAAGACCCTGGGGATGGAAAACACTTTCTATTGGTACGTCACGGCGATGATGGCGATTGCCTTCCTGTTCAGCCTGCGCCTGCCGAAGCAGGCGGCGTACCTGCACCATGATGACTAAGGACGCTGCATGAGCAACCAACTGTTCGACGCCTATTTCACCGCGCCGGCCATGCGCGAGATTTTCTCCGACCGTGGCCGCCTGCAGGGCATGCTGGATTTCGAAGCAGCGCTTGCCCGTGCCGAAGCCTCTGCCGGTTTGGTCCCGCACAGCGCGGTAGCAGCCATCGAGGCGGCATGCCAGGCCGAGCGCTATGACGTTGGTGCGTTGGCCAATGCCATCGCCACCGCCGGCAACTCGGCCATTCCGCTGGTGAAAGCGTTGGGCAAGGTGATCGCCACTGGCGTACCTGAGGCTGAGCGCTATGTGCACCTTGGCGCCACCAGCCAGGATGCGATGGACACGGGTCTGGTTCTGCAGCTGCGCGATGCCCTCGATTTGATCGAGGCCGACCTCGGCAAGCTGGCCGATACCCTGTCGCAGCAGGCGTTGAAGCACGCCGATACGCCCTTGGTGGGTCGTACCTGGTTGCAACACGCCACCCCGGTGACCCTGGGCATGAAACTGGCCGGTGTACTGGGTGCTTTGACCCGCCACCGTCAGCGCCTGCAGGAACTGCGCCCGCGTCTGCTGGTCCTGCAGTTCGGCGGTGCCTCGGGTAGCCTGGCGGCCCTGGGCAGCAAGGCGATGCCGGTGGCCGAAGCACTGGCCGAACAGCTCAAGCTGTCCCTGCCCGAGCAGCCCTGGCACACCCAGCGCGACCGCTTGGTGGAGTTTGCCTCGGTACTGGGCCTGGTTGCCGGCAGCCTGGGCAAGTTCGGCCGTGATATCAGCTTGCTGATGCAAACCGAGGCGGGGGAGGTATTTGAGCCGTCTGCGCCGGGCAAGGGTGGTTCTTCGACCATGCCACACAAGCGCAACCCGGTGGGTGCCGCCGTGTTGATCGGTGCCGCAACCCGCGTGCCGGGCTTGCTGTCGACGCTGTTTGCAGCCATGCCTCAGGAGCACGAACGCAGCCTGGGCCTATGGCATGCCGAGTGGGAAACCCTGCCGGATATCTGCTGCCTGGTCTCTGGTGCCCTGCGCCAGGCTCAAGTGATTGCCGAGGGCATGGAGGTGGATGCCGCGCGCATGCGCCGTAACCTCGACCTGACACAAGGCCTGGTGCTGGCAGAAGCGGTGAGCATCGTCCTCGCCCAGCGTCTGGGTCGCGATCGTGCCCACCACCTGCTGGAACAATGCTGCCAGCGCGCGGTGGCCGAACAGCGGCACCTGCGTGCCGTGCTGGGTGACGAGCCGCAGGTCAGCGCCGAGCTGTCTGGCGAAGAACTCGATCGCCTGCTCGACCCTGCCCATTACCTGGGCCAGGCCCGCGTCTGGGTGGCGCGCGCCGTGTCCGAACATCAACGTTTTACTGCCTGAAGGAGACCGCTGTGGCGCACTTGCAACTGGCCGATGGCGTTTTGAATTACCAGATCGATGGCCCGGATGACGCCCCGGTGCTGGTCCTGTCCAACTCGCTGGGTACCGACCTGGGCATGTGGGACACCCAGATTCCGCTCTGGAGCCAGCACTTCCGGGTGCTGCGCTATGACACCCGTGGTCACGGCGCATCGCTGGTCACTGAGGGCCCTTACAGCATCGAACAGCTGGGCCGCGACGTGCTGGCCCTGCTCGATGGCCTGGACATTCAAAAGGCTCACTTCGTCGGCCTGTCGATGGGAGGCCTGATCGGCCAGTGGCTGGGTATCCATGCAGGTGAGCGCCTGCACAGCCTGACCCTGTGCAACACGGCCGCCAAGATCGCCAATGACGAGGTGTGGAACACCCGTATCGACACGGTACTCAAAGGCGGCCAGCAGGCCATGGTCGACCTGCGCGATGCCTCTATCGCCCGCTGGTTCACCCCGGGCTTTGCCCAGGCACAGGCGGAGCAGGCCCAGCGTATCTGCCAGATGCTGGCGCAAACCAGCCCGCAAGGCTACGCAGGCAACTGTGCAGCAGTACGTGACGCTGATTATCGTGAGCAACTGGGCCGCATCCAGGTGCCCGCGCTGATCGTTGCCGGTACGGAAGACGTGGTTACCACCCCTGAGCATGGCCGCTTCATGCAGGCCGGTATCCAAGGTGCCGAGTACGTCGACTTCCCGGCGGCGCACCTGTCCAATGTCGAGATTGGCGAGGCCTTCAGCCGCCGCGTGCTCGATTTTCTGCTGGCTCACTGAGGACAACACCATGGACGAGAAACAACGTTACGACGCTGGCATGCAAGTGCGCCGCGCAGTGCTGGGTGATGCCCACGTGGACCGCAGCCTGGAGAAACTCAACGACTTCAATGGCGAGTTCCAGGAAATGATCACCCGCCACGCCTGGGGTGACATCTGGACCCGCCCGGGGCTGCCGCGCCATACCCGCAGCCTGATCACCATCGCCATGCTGATTGGCATGAACCGCAACGACGAGCTGAAGCTGCACCTGCGTGCGGCGGCCAACAATGGTGTGACCCGTGACGAGATCAAGGAAGTGCTGATGCAGAGCGCGATCTACTGCGGCATTCCGGCGGCCAATGCCACGTTCCACATGGCTGAGTCGGTGTGGGATGAACTTGGCGTAGAGTCGCGCCAGTAAACCGTGTTCGCGGGCAAGCCCCCTGTAACAGGGCGCTTGCCCGCGAATGGCCTTTACACCGATGCCTTTTTTTGCCGCATGGCAATCGGGCCGGCATTGGTTTCCACGGCGCGCTTCAGGGTCGGGCACAGGCCCAGCATGAACGCAGCTTCCGCCACCACGAACAGCGGCCCGATGATCAGGCCACTCACGTCGTCAACAAATGCCGGTTTGCGGCCTTCGTAGTAATGGCCGATGAACTGGATGATCCAGCCCACCACGAACGCTCCCAGCCCGGCGCCGAGCCATAGCGTTGTCGACTGTACTGCCAGCGCCTCACCGACCCACAGGCACAGGCCCAGCAACAGCCCCATCACCAGCCCGAAGCGCAGGTCCAGGCGCAAGTAGAACCACACAGACGCCGCCGCTGCCACCAGGGCAGGGGACAGCCACATGCCAGCTATCTCCCAGCCTGGGCGTGAAAGCAGGATGGTGACTGCCAGCACGATCATGGGGATGCCGACGAAGTGGGTGGCGATATTGCGCGGATCGCGGTGGTAGTTGGCGTATTGGCTCAGGTGGTCGACGAGGGTTTTCATTGTTGTGCCTCCCTGTTCTGCTTTGTTTCACCTGTACCTGATAGTGATCAGGATAGCCTGCAGTCACCACCATTATCAGCTCAGCGAATGGCGGCAGCGTGCACTGGCAAATTCATGGCAGGGATTTCATCAAGCTGTTGCAAATCATGCCTTCAAAAAAGGGGCATGGATTTTTATGGCTTCAGGTCATTTGAGGAGGCGTCTGGCCTCCTCGCGGGTTTATCCGCGAAGAGGCCATTTGATTCACAGAAGATTCAGCGGATAACTCACGATCAAGCGGTTCTCATCGAACGCGTTGGTGCTGAAGTCGCGACGCATAGTCGAGTTGCGCCATTTCACCGACAGGTCCTTGAAGCTGCCCGACTGCACGACATAGGCCAGCTCTGTTTCCCGTGCCCATTCCTTGCCATCGTCCACGCTGCCCACGGTGACGTTGTCACCCTTGATATAGCGGTTCATCAGGGTCAGGCCGGGTACGCCGACGGTGGCGAAGTTGAAGTCATGGCGAACCTGCCAGGAACGCTCCTTGGCATTGTCGAAGCTTGAATTGTAGCTGTCGTTGGCCAGGGTACCGCCACTGGTGCCATTGACCCGCATCCAGGCATCGTCGCCGCTGACCTTCTGCAGGCCAACGTAAAAGGTGTGGCCTTGGTAGCGCGCCGAAAGCAAGGCGGAGGCGGTGCGGTTGTCCAGCTTGCCGGCCCGTTCGGCGCCATCTTCCTTGCCGATGAAATAGCCCAGGTTGGCGCCCAGCGTCCAGTCGCCCAGCGGCTGGCTGTGCGTCAGGTTGAGGTATTGCTGGCGGTAGATGTCCTTGAGCTGGGCATCCCACAGCCCGATCATGGTGCGCTTGTCGTTGAAGGTGTACTCACCGCCGCCGAAGTTGAAACGGTCGGAGGTGAAGGCGGCTTTGCCGTTGAGCGACATGTCTTCCATGCTGGCATCGTTGCGCGGGCTGTTGCCGCGGAACTGGCCAGCGTACAGGGTCAGGCCGGCGATTTCCCTGGAGGTCAGCTGGCCACCGCGGAAGGTTTGCGGCAGTGAGCGGCCATCGTCCGAACGCAGGATTGGCAGTACCGGCATCCATTCACCGACTTTCAGCTCGGTTTCGGACAGCTTGGCCTTCAGCGCCACACCCAGCCGACCAAAATCATCGGCCGGGCGGCCGTCGCCATGCACGGGCAGCAGGTGAGTGTTGGTGGTGCCTTTGCCGCCGTCGAGTTTGACCGAGTACAGGCCCAGTACGTCCACGCCGAAACCGACCGTGCCCTGGGTGAAACCGGAACGGGCATCGAGGATGAAGCTTTGTGTCCATTCCTCGGCCTTGCCCTGTGGGTGGGCCGGGTCGACGAAGTTGCGGTTGATGTAGAAGTTGCGCAGGTTGAGGGTGGCCTTGGCGTCCTCGATGAAACCACCTTCGCTGGCGGCGAATGCGGGGAGGGCGCAGGACATGGCCAACAGGCCAGGCAGCAGCTGACGTGCGGGTAGCGAAATGCTCATCTGTCGTGGATCTCTTGTTTTTATGGTCGAGCCAGTGCACTGCGGGATCGGGCCTGCAGGTGCGGGTGTTTTTGATGAACTTGAGTAACGTTGCGTGGGGGGATGGTGCGGGGTAGTGCGGGGGTGAGGCAATTCGCCGCAAACGGAACGGGGCGATAATCGAACGGAATGTTCCGGTTGGTTAATAACTCTCCTGGGGCGGCCTCTTCGCGGGTAAACCCGCTCCTACAACGGCTTGCGCCCAACCACCGTATGTGTCCGCCACACGATCCGTGTAGGAGCGGGTTCACCCGCGAATACGGTGGTGGCTGCGACGCTGAATCGCCAGGGGATACAGGTCGGCACAGGCAGTAAAAAAGCAAAGCCCACCGCTAAGGGTGGGCTTTGCTGTAACAAGGCCGATCAGCCTTTCGGTGTTTCCACCGATGCCTGCTGGTTGGCCTGCCCGGTCTGCTCGTACCAGCCACCGCCAAGCGCCTTGTACAGGTTGACCTCGCTGGTCAGCTGCGACAGGCGGTCTCCGATCAGCGCTTGCTGGGCACTGAACAGGTTGCGTTGGGCATCGAGGAAGGTCAGGTTGCTGTCAATCCCGATGCGGTAACGGCGTTCGGCCAAGCGGTAGTAGTCCTGGTTCGCCTGCACCAGGTCGCGCTGGGCCTGCAACTGCTCTTCGAAGGTCTTGCGTGCCGCCAGGCCATCGGAGACTTCCTGGAAGGCCGTCTGGATGGTTTTTTCGTACTTGGCGACGTTGATGTCCTTCTGGATTTTCGAGTAGTCCAGGCTGGCTTTCAGGCTACCGGCGTTGAAGATCGGCAGGTTGATCTGCGGCTGGAACAGCCAGGTGCCCTGGCCGCCCGCGAACAGGTGGCCCATGTCGGGGCTCAGGCTGCCGGCGTTCGCGGTCAGGCTGATGCTCGGGAAGAACGCTGCGCGGGCTGCACCAATGTTGGCGTTGGCAGCCTTGAGCAGGTGCTCGGCTTCCTGAATGTCCGGGCGACGCTGAAGGATATCCGATGGCAGGCCGGCCGGTACTTCGGCCAGTTGGTCGGCATCAAGCTCCAGCGGCTTGGCCAGGTCGGCAGGAATGCCGGTGCCCAGCAGCACGGTCAGGCTGTTGACGTCCTGGGCGACCAGGCGCTGGTACTGCGAGTACTTGACCCTGGCGCCTTCCACGGCGGTACGCGCCTGGCTGACGTCCAGGGCCGAGGCCACGCCGACTTCGTTGCTGCGACGGGTGAGGTTGTAGCTTTCCTCGTAGGTCTTCAGCGTTTCTTCGGTCAGCTTGAACAGGGCCTGGTCGGCCTGCCAGGTGTAGTAGGCGTTGGCCACGCTGGCGACCAGGGCAATTTGCGTGGAACGACGCGCCTGCTCGCTGGAGAGGTAGGTTTCCAGGGCCTGCTCGGTCAGGCTGCGCACGCGGCCGAACAGGTCCAGCTCGTAGGCGCTGACGCCCAAGGTGGCCGAGTACTGGCTGGTGATGCCAGATTCGCCTGTTTGCGACATGTTCGCCGGGACACGCTGGCGGCTGCCGCTGCCGGTGGCCGAAACCGCCGGGAACAGGTCGGCGCGCTGAATGCGGTATTGCGCACGGTAGGCGTCGAGGTTCAACGCCGCGACGCGCAGGTCGCGGTTATTGACCAGCGAGGTCTGGATCAGCTGTTGCAGCGCCGGGTCGTGGAAGAACTGGCGCCAGCCCTGTTCAGCAGCGGCAACATCCGCCGATTGCGTCGGCGAGTAAGCAGGGCCTTGCGGCCACTGCGCAGCCACCGGCGCCTCTGGGGTCTGGTAGTCAGGGATCAGCGAGCAACCGCCAAGAATGAAAGCGGTTACCGCCAGGGACAACAAAGACTTGGTCATTGCCCAGCCTCATAACGTGGATTTTCAGGGGTGACGTCTTTTTCCGGCTCTTTGCTGCCGAACAGCGACGACACTGCGACGAAGAACAGTGGTACCCAGAAGATAGCCAGCACGGTCGCACTGATCATACCGCCGATCACGCCAGTACCGATGGCGTGCTGGCTGCCGGCGCCGGCGCCGCTGGCGATGGTCAACGGCACCACGCCCAGGATGAACGCCAGCGAGGTCATGATGATCGGGCGCAGACGCATGCGGCACGCTTCGATCGCTGCGTCGTACAGGCTACGGCCTTGTTCGTGCAGCTCCTTGGCGAATTCCACGATCAGAATGGCGTTTTTCGCCGCAAGACCGATGGTGGTCAACAGGCCAACCAGGAAGTACACGTCGTTGGACAGGCCGCGCAGGCTGGTGGCGATCAGCGCACCGATGATACCCAGCGGTACTACCAGCACCACAGCGATCGGGATCGACCAGCTTTCGTACAGGGCCGCCAGGCACAGGAACACGAACAGCACCGAGAGGGCGAACAGTGCCGGCATCTGCGAGCCGGAGAGTTTTTCCTCGTAGGACATGCCGGTCCAGGAGAAGCCGATACCGCTCGGCAGCTCGCCTGCAATGCGCTCGACTTCGGCCATGGCTTCACCGGTACTGTAACCAGGCGCCGGTGCACCGAGGATTTCCATCGCTTCGACACCGTTGTAACGCGACAGCTTCGGCGAACCGTAGGTCCATTCGCCTTTGGCGAAGGAGGAGAACGGCACCATCTCGCCTGCGCCGTTGCGCACGTACCATTTTTGCAGGTCTTCCGGGCTCATCCGCGCGCTTGGTTCGCCTTGGATGTACACCTTCTTGACCCGGCCACGGTCGATGAAGTCGTTGACGTAGCTGGCACCCAAGGCAATCGACAGGGTGTTGTTGATGTCGGCAATGGTCACGCCCAAGGCGCTGGCACGTTCGTCATCAATGGTCAGTTGGTACTGCGGTTCATCGTTCAGGCCGTTCGGGCGCACGGCGCTGAGGATCTTGCTCTGCGCAGCTTTGGCCAGGAACTGGTTGCGCGCCTCCATCAACTTCGCGTGGCCGACACCGCCGCGGTCCTGAAGGAACACGTCGAAGCCGGTGGCGTTACCCAGTTCAAGCACCGCTGGCGGGGCGAAGGCGAACACCATCGCATCACGGAAGGTGAAGAAGTGCTGCTGGGCGCGCTGGGCCAGGGCGAACACGCTGTTCTCCTTCGAGCGTTCATCCCAGGGTTTGAGCATGATGAAGGCCATGCCTGAGCTCTGGCCGCGGCCTGCGAAGTTGAAACCGTTGACCGTGAACACCGACGATACGGTATCGGCTTCGTCCTTGAGCAGGTATTCACGCATCTGGTCGACCACGACCTGCGTGCGCTCGGCACTGGAACCGGCCGGGGTCTGCACCTGAGCGAACAGTACGCCCTGGTCTTCTTCTGGCAGGAACGCGGTAGGGATGCGGGCGAACAGCCAGATCATGCCGACCACGATCAGCGCATAGGCCAGCAGGAATGGCACCTTGTTGCGCAGGATGGTGCCTACGCTACGCTCGTAGCCATTGACGCTGCGGTCGAAGTTGCGGTTGAACCAGCCGAAGAAGCCGCCTTTGGCGGTGTGGTGCTCGCCCTTCTTCAGCGGTTTGAGCATGGTTGCGCAGAGCGCCGGGGTGAAGATAAGCGCAACCAGCACCGACAGGCCCATGGCCGAGACGATGGTGATGGAGAACTGCCGGTAGATCACACCCGTGGAGCCGCCAAAGAACGCCATGGGCAGCAGTACGGCCGAGAGCACCAGGGCGATACCCACCAGGGCGCCCTGGATCTGTTCCATCGAGCGCTTGGTCGCTTCCTTGGGTGGCAAGCCTTCTTCGGACATGACCCGCTCGACGTTCTCCACCACGACGATGGCGTCGTCCACCAGCAAGCCGATGGCCAGGACCATGGCGAACATGGTCAGGGTGTTGATGCTGAAGCCCGCGGCGGCAAGGATACCGAAGGTACCCAGCAATACGACCGGTACGGTCATGGTGGTGATGATGGTGGCGCGGAAGTTCTGCAGGAACAGGTACATCACCAGGAACACCAGCACCACGGCTTCGATCAGGGTGTGGATCACGCCGCTGATCGATTCGGTGACCACGGGGGTGGTGTCATACGGGAATACCGCCTTGACCCCCGGCGGGAAGAACGGTTCCAGGCCTTTGATGGTCTCGCGCAGTGCCTTGGCGGTGTCCAGGGCGTTGGCGCCGGTTGCCAGTTTTACCGCCAGGCCGGACGCCGGCTTGCCGTTGAACTGGGCGCTGACGGCGTAGTTTTCACCCCCCAGGCCTACTTGGGCGACGTCACCCAGGCGCACCTGTGAACCGTCTTTGTTGACCTTGAGCAGAATGCTCTCGAACTGCTCGGCGGTTTGCAGGCGGGTCTTGCCGATGATGGTGGCGTTCAGCTGGGTGCCCGGCAGGGCTGGCAGGCCGCCGAGCTGGCCGGAAGACACCTGCACGTTCTGTGCGGCCACAGCGGTCTTGACGTCGACCGGGGTCAGCTGGAACTTGTTCAGTTTGGCCGGATCGAGCCAGATACGCATGGCGTACTGCGCACCGAACACCTGGAAGTCACCTACACCCGCGGTACGCGAGATCGGGTCCTGCATGTTCGAGACGATGTAGTTGGCCAGGTCGTCCTTGGTCATGCTGCCGTCTTCGGAGACCAGACCAATCACCAGCAGGAAGTTCTTCACTGCTTTGGTGACGCGGATACCTTGCTGCTGCACTTCCTGCGGCAGCAGCGGGGTGGCCAGGTTCAGCTTGTTCTGTACCTGGACCTGCGCGGTGTCGGGGTTGGTACCCTGTTCGAAGGTGGCGGTAATGGTCATGCTGCCGTCGGAGTTACTTTCCGACGACACATAACGCAGGTTGTCGATACCGTTGAGCTGCTGCTCGATCACCTGCACCACGGTGTCCTGCACGGTTTGCGCCGAGGCGCCCGGGTAGGTCACGGCGATGGCGATGGCCGGCGGCGCGATACTGGGGTACTGGTTGATCGGCAGCTTCAGGATAGACAAGGCCCCGACCAGCATGATCACCAAGGCGATCACCCAGGCGAAGATCGGGCGATCGATAAAGAACTTCGACATGGTTTACTCCGCTTTGGCGTCTGCTTTCGCCGCGTTGGCCTGATCAGGGCCGGCCGGCTTCTTGACGTTGGTGGCATCGCTGACCTTCACCTCGACGCCTGGGCGCACGTACTGCAGCCCTTCGGTGATCAGGCGGTCACCCGGGTTGAGGCCTTCCTCGATCAGCCAGTCGCTACCCAAGGTACGGCTGGCCTTGAGCTGGCGCAGTTCGACTTTGTTCTCCTGGTTGACCACCAGGGCGGTGGGTGCGCCTTTGAGGTCGCGGGTCACGCCTTGTTGCGGTGCCAGGATGGCGTTGGCGTTGACCCCGGCCTTGAGCCGCGCATGCACGAACATGCCTGGCAGCAGGGTGTGATCGGGGTTGGGGAACAGCGCGCGCAGGGTCACCGAGCCGGTGGTCTCGTCCACCGCGACTTCGGAGAACTCCAGGCGGCCTTCCTGCTTGAACAGGCTGCCGTCTTCCAGTACCAGCTGAACCGAGGCGGCGTTGTCGCCGGCCTTCTTCAGCTGGCCGCTTTCCAGGTCACGGCGCAGCTTGAGCAGCTCGGCGGTGGACTGGGTAACGTCGACATAAATAGGATCGAGCTGCTGGATGGTGGCCATGGCGTCGGTCTGGCCATTGCTCACCAGCGCACCCTCGGTGAACGAAGAGCGACCGATACGGCCGCTGATTGGCGCCAGAACCTTGGTGTAGCGCAGGTCGATCTGTGCGCTCTTGAGCGAAGCCTCAGCCTGCAATCGTTTGGCATTGGCGTCGTCGTATTCCTGTTTGGAGACGGCCTGTTCGTCAATCAGTTGCTTGTAACGTTCGGCCAGTGAGCGTGTAGCCAGCAGGTTGGCCTTCCTTGACCTCACTGCCTTCCTTGAATAGGCGCTTGAGGATGATGCCGTTGACCTGCGGGCGCACTTCGGCGACGCGGTAGGCACTGGTTCGCCCCGGCAATTCCGAGGTGAGGGTGAAGGCTTGCGGCTGGATGGTCACGACGCCGACCTGAGGAGCCTGCGCCGCTGGCGCTGCTTCTTCTTTCTTACAGCCACTGAGCAGGGTTGCCAGGGCGACGGCGGAAACCAGAGCGGTAACGGCTGGCTTGAATTGCATGAGGATCCTCGGGTCGCTGGAGCAGGGAGACGCTCAAGAGTAATGGAAGAGATCTTGATCTGGAAAAAATGCTATCCGGTGGATAAATAGCTTGCTAAGGAATATACTTACATTCATGGTTGTTTGTAAATACTGCTGGGTGGTACTCAGGTACAGCCTCAGCGCTTGATTAGCTTATCCGAGAGGCCCCGGCAGAGGTGCCCCCGGAGCGTTCCCCGCACGCGCTGCGCGTTCGGGCCAGATGAGGTTGTACTGCCATGGTCCGTCGAACCAAAGAAGAAGCCCAGGAAACCCGTGCCCAGATCATCGAGGCGGCGGAAAGGGCCTTCTACAAGCGCGGGGTTGCGCGAACCACCCTGGCCGACATCGCCGAACTGGCGGGTGTGACGCGGGGGGCGATCTACTGGCACTTCAACAACAAGGCCGAGCTGGTGCAGGCGTTGCTCGACAGCCTGCACGAGACCCATGACCATTTGGCGCGGGCGAGCGAAAGCGAGGATGAAGTCGACCCGCTTGGCTGCATGCGCAAGCTGCTGTTGCAAGTGTTCAACGAGCTGGTGCTCGATGCCCGAACCCGTCGTATCAATGAAATCCTGCATCACAAGTGCGAGTTCACCGATGACATGTGTGAAATTCGCCAGCAGCGCCAGAGTGCGGTGCTGGATTGCCACAAGGGCATCACCCTGGCGCTGGCCAATGCCGTACGCCGGGGCCAGTTGCCTGGCGAGCTGGATGCCGAGCGCGCGGCGGTGGCCATGTTTGCCTATGTCGATGGCCTGATCGGGCGCTGGCTATTGCTGCCTGACAGTGTCGATCTGTTGGGTGATGTCGAAAAATGGGTCGACACCGGGCTGGATATGCTGCGCTTGAGCCCGGCTCTGCGCAAATGACACTTTGTTAAGGATTGTGAGGGAGTGTTTCCCCTTTGTGTTAAGGGGAGATTAAGGTCGCCGCCGCCTTGCAGCTGTTCACACCACAAGGCGGCAGCGCGTGTGCAACCTTCAGCGGCCGCGCAATTGCCGGTCAGGCAAAGCAAATGCCGCGAACAGTCCCAGCACCGCGACAAGCGCACTCCCCATCAGCAGTTGCCTGAACGTCTCCAGCAACCGCCCTTGAGTCACCAGATCCACCTCTGCGGCCTTCAAACTCCCCAGCAACGGGTTACCCGTCAATTCGTAACCACCTTGATGCAGCAGTGCCAGCAACAGGCTGGACATGCACGCTACGCCCATGGCTCCGCCCAGCGAGCGGAACAGGTTGGTGGTGCTGGTGGCCACGCCGATGTCCTTGCTGGCCACCGCGCTTTGTGTGCCCACCAGTGAGGTCGGGAATTGCAGCCCGCAGGCTATACCGGTCAGCAGCATGCACAGCGCACTGAGCAACGCTGATTGCGGCGGAGTCAGTGCCATCGCGAAAATGGCCACTGGCATCAGCAGTGCACCGGCCAGGATCTGTGGCTTGTAGCGCCCGGTCCGGCTGGTCATGCGACCACCTGTGAAGGCGCCCATGGGCAGCCCCATGGCCAGCGGCAGCAGATGCAGGGCGGCGCTGTCGGCACCGGCGCCGGTAATGCTCTGGTAACGCAAGGGCATGAGCATGGTCAGGGAAATGGACTGGAAGCTGGCGAAGAAGATCACCGCCCAGCACAGCACTGCCACACGGTTGCCAAACAGGCTGAGCGGCAGCAGCGGCTCTGGGCAGCGGCGTTCGTGTGCGATGAAAAGCGCCAGGCCCAGTAGGGCGCAGCCGAACAGCGCCAGCACGGCCGGGTCGGCCCAGGCGTGGCCCTGGCCCACCAAGGTGATGCCCAGCAGCAGGCTGCCAAGGCCGAGAATCAACAGCATGGCGCCAAGGTAGTCCACCTGTGCCTCGCGACGCTGCACCGGCATATCAGCGAGCGCACGGCGAATGGCCCACAAGGCGACCAGCCCCAGCGGCAGGTTGATCCAGAACACCCAGCGCCACGACAGGTACTCGGTCAACCAGCCGCCCAGCACTGGCCCGGCCACGCTGGCCGCAGCGTACATGCTGCTGAAGTAGCCCTGGTAGCGGCCGCGTTCGCGTGGGGGCACGAAGTCGCCAATGATTGCCTGGCTCACCGAGACCATCCCGCCTGCGCCGATACCCTGCAGTACCCGGGCCAGCACCAGTTGCGGCATGTCCTGGGCCATGGCGCAGGCAATGGAGGCCAGGGTGAACAGGCTGATGCCGGTGAGGATCATCCGGCGCCGGCCGTAAAGGTCGCCCAGTTTGCCGTAGATCGGCACGGCCACGGTCATGGCCACCATATAACCGGAGATGACCCAGGCCAGCAGGCCGACATCGCTGAACTGCGCCGAGATGGCGGGCAGCGAGACGGCGACGATGGTCTGGTCCAGTGCGCCGAGGAAGATGGCCAGCATCAGGGCGGTGAGCACGTTGCGCAGGGCGGTGGGGGGCAGGGCGGCGGTCACGGGAATACCTTGTTTGTCTATGGCGGCCCCTTCGCGGGCAAGCCTGCTCTCACAGAAGCCCCTCGGATTGTAACCTGAGTTAGGTAGCTTCCTATGTACTATCTGCATCCCCTATGCAAGATCGGCATTGGCGCATTCATCCAGTGCTGCATGGCTGCGTGATATCGTTGGTATGCCACAGAGGCTGAAATCCGGGGCTTGCACCAGGTTGGTGCAGCATATTGACTCAGGTTTTTCAGTCCGCTGTCTCCCACACCTTTTATTCCTCTGCCTGCATGTCGAGCATGACCGCCCAGATGGCGACGGTTGGAACAGGTCAGGTAGACCCGATTACAGGGGTCGGTAGTTACCGTTCAAATTTCAACTTTTTTGCGGAGTGATCATGCCCAAGGCTTCCCACCAAGATCTGCGTTTTGCCTTCCGCGAGCTGCTCGCTTCGGGTTCGTGTTTCCACACTGCCTCGGTGTTCGACCCGATGTCGGCACGCATTGCCGCAGACCTGGGCTTCGAAGTCGGTATCCTCGGCGGTTCGGTCGCTTCGTTGCAGGTACTGGCTGCTCCAGACTTCGCTCTGATCACCCTCAGCGAGTTCGTCGAGCAGGCCACCCGCATTGGTCGGGTCGCGCAACTGCCGGTACTGGCCGACGCCGACCATGGCTATGGCAACGCACTGAACGTGATGCGCACGGTGATCGAACTGGAGCGCGCCGGTGTGGCCGCACTGACCATCGAGGACACCCTGCTGCCTGCCCAGTTCGGGCGCAAGTCCACTGACCTGATCCCGGTCGAGGAGGGCGTTGGCAAGATCCGCGCGGCGCTGGAGGCACGAGTCGATTCGTCCCTGTCGATCATTGCCCGTACCAACGCGGGCGTACTCAGCACCGAAGAAATCATCGTGCGTACCCAGAGCTACCAGAAGGCGGGCGCTGATGGCATCTGCATGGTCGGGGTCAAAGACTTCGAGCAGCTCGAACAGATTGCCGAGCACCTGACTGTGCCGCTGATGCTAGTTACCTATGGCAACCCGAACCTGCGCGATGACGAGCGCCTGGCGCGTCTGGGCGTGCGCATCGTGGTCGATGGCCATGCGGCTTACTTTGCCGCGATCAAGGCCACTTACGACTGCCTGCGGCTGCAGCGTGGTCGGCAGAACAAGTCGGAAAACCTCAGTGCCACCGAACTCTCGCACACCTACACCCAGCCTGAAGACTACATTCGCTGGGCCAAGGAATACATGAGCGTCGAAGAGTGATCAGCAGGGCGCCGTCCATTCAACGGACGGCGCTCAAGGTTGCACTGTGAGGCACGCAATGTGCCTGCTCGCAACTATTGGCGACGCTGGGCTGGCTGCGTAGCAGTTCGGCGCGCCAGCAGGCTGAGCCATACAGCCCTGCGGCAGCGGTAAGGGCCATGACAAGGGCGACTCTTCTGGATTTGATGCCCATGGTGCTCACCTCCCGTGACAGCGATAGGGGTGTACGCCACTAGTATAGATCCCGATCCCACGCCGGTTCGTCCTTGAAACGCTGCACCAGGAAATCCAGCATGCTGCGCAAGGTCGCCGGCATGTGTTTGCGCGACGTATACACCGCATTCAGGTTCAGTTCACGCGGTTTGGCCTCGGGCAGCAGACGCACCAGTTCACCCCGGCGTATGGCGTCTGCGGCCTGGTAGGTTGGCAGCATGGTGATACCTGCGCCAGCCAGCGCAGCCCTTTGCAGGGTCATCACCTCGTTGGCACTGATGTTTCCGGATACGGGCACGGCGACCTGCTGGCCGGCTACCGTGAAATGCCACAAGCTGTGTCCGAAGTAGGCATGGGTCAGGCAGTTGTGCAGGCTCAGTTCCTCAACCCGTTGCGGCGTGCCTCGCTCATTCAGGTAGGCGGGTGCCGCGCACACGACCGAGCGGCACACACTCAGGCGCCGGGCGATGAGGCTGGGGTCCACGTCATTGCTGGTGCGAATGGCCAGGTCGATGCGCTCGTCCACCAGGTTGACGGTGCGGTCGAGCATCTGCAGTTCTACCTTCACGTCAGGAAAGCGCCGCACATAGGCGGCCACTGCATCCACCAGCTGTGCCTGGCCGAATGAGGTACTGACGCTGATACGCAGTGCCCCCCTTGGTGCGTCTTCCGGCTGCTGCACGGCGGCCTGCAGGTCGCCGGCCAGTTCCAGCAGTTGCCGGCAGCGAGGCAGGGTTTCCTGGCCGGCTGCCGTGAGGCTGAGCTTGCGCGTGGTTCGCTGCATCAGCCGCGTGCCAACCCAGTCTTCCAACTCTGCCAGGTAGCGCGACACGACCGGCCGCGATAATTGCAGATAATCCGCCGCCGCCGACTGGCTGCCCAGGTCGATGACCGTGACGAATACACGCATGGCGTTGAGACGGTCCATGATTTGCCCGATTTCAGAAACAAACTATGTCTGAGCATCGCATTTTTTGTGACGAATCGGGTAACTAAGCTATGCGCATTGTTTGGTAGAAGGCGTTACCCGAAGCCGGCAGACGAGAGCCTTGGCGCTGGCGGCGAAGGTCACCAAGGGCGGTCATTCCGTTCAACTGATGGAGAGTATTTCATGAGCAAGATCGCAATCATCGGTGCCACCGGTCGTGCTGGCAGCCAGTTACTGGAAGAGGCCCTGCGCCGTGGTCACCGTGTACTGGCCATAGCCCGCGACCCTTCCACGCTTGAAGGGCGTGAGGGTGTGACCGTCAAGTCGCTGGATGCCACGGACAGCGCGGCCCTGCAGGCAGCGGTCGCAGGTATGGACGCTGTGTTGAGTGCCGCGCATTTCTCGACAATGGAGCCGCACGCCATCATCGAGCCGGTGAAGCGCGCCGGGGTCAAGCGCCTGCTGGTGGTGGGTGGCGCCGGTAGCTTGTTGCTGCCGTCAGGGCACCGGGTGATCGACAGCCCGGATTTCCCGGAGGCGTATAAAGCCGAGGCCAGTGCCGGCGTGCGTTTTCTGGAGGCGCTGCGGCGCGAGCCGAACCTGGACTGGACCTTCCTTTCGCCTTCGGCTGAGTTCGTTGAGGGTGAGCGCAGAGGTCACTATACGCTGGGCAAGGATCATCTGTTGATCGGTGCGGACGGCAAGAGCTGGATCACGTTTGCCGACTATGCGATTGCCATGCTGGATGAGCTGGAGAAGCCGCAGCACTCGCGGCAACGGTTCACAGTCGGCTATTGAGTCGCCTGCGTTGCGGGCATGCCCGCTCCCATGGGTACCGTACAGCTACCAAGGCCTGTGCAAACCTGTGGGAGCGGGCGAGCCTGCGAAAGGGCCGTCACAGGCTGGCCTGGCCCTCCAGCCAGTCCAGCAATTCCAGCAGCCCCGGCGGTAAGCTCCTGGCCTGGCTCACCAGGTAATACCCCTTGCCTGTCAGCACCTTCAGCGCAAACGGCATGCACAACCGCCCACCGCGCAGGTCATCGCCAATCAGCGACCAGTCACCGATTGCCACCCCGGTCCCCTGCGAGGCCATGGCCATCGCCATGTCCAGTGTCTCGAAATGTTGTTTAGGCCCATGCGTGGCGAGCGTCACTCCAGCCGCCTGCAACCACAACCGCCAGTCGTGTTCATCCCGCGAGGGATGCAGCAACATATGTCGGGCCAGGTCTTCCACCTGCTGCAACGGCACTGGCCCCTCACGCAGTGACGGTGCGCACACCGGGGTCAGCTGCTCATCGAACAGCTTGCGCACCTGCAGCCCGTGGTTCGGCGCATCGCCGTAGACCACTGCCGCATCGAAGCCCTCGCGACGGAAATCCACCCCGTGCTGCACGGTCGTGGTCAGCTCAACCGGCACATCCGGGCGCAGTGCCTGCCACTCCATCAGACGCGGCAGCAGCCAGCGCATTACGCAGGTTGGTGCCTTCAGCTGCAAGGTAGTGCTGTGCTCACCCACCTCGCGCACCCCTTGTTCGATCAGGGCGAACACCTGCTGCACCCGTGGCAGCCAGTCCAGGCCTTCACGGGTCAGGCTCAACCCACGCGCCTCGCGCTTGAACAGGGCATAACCGAGGTGTTCTTCGAGGGCTGCAATCTGGCGGCTGACAGCGCCCTGGGTGATGTGCAACTGCTGCCCGGCGCGGGTGAAGTTGCAGTGCTGGGCGGTGACCAGAAACGTGTGCAGGGCAGGCAGGGGCGGGAGGCGTTTCATTGCAGTAAGCCATGATCACAGGACATGGCTAGTATGTGTTTTTTTACATTGTGGCGATAGCCGTGGCTTGGGTCCAATAAGGGCATACCCCAACACGATTCATGGTGACCCCTGATGGCAACCTGCGGCGAAGTACTGGTCAAACTCCTTGAAGGCTATGGCGTCGATCATGTCTTCGGCATCCCCGGTGTACATACCGTGGAGCTCTATCGTGGCCTGGCGGGCTCTTCCATTCGCCACATCACCCCACGTCATGAGCAAGGTGCCGGGTTCATGGCTGACGGCTATGCGCGCACCCGCGGCAAACCCGGGGTGTGCTTCATTATCACCGGCCCGGGCATGACCAATATCACCACTGCCATGGGCCAGGCCTATGCCGACTCGATCCCGATGCTGGTGATTTCCAGCGTGCAGTCCCGTGACCAGCTGGGCGGTGGACGTGGCAAGCTGCACGAACTGCCCAACCAAGCCGCGCTGGTATCGGGTGTGGCGGCGTTTTCCCACACCTTGATGAGTGCAGCCGACTTGCCGCAGGTGCTGGCCAGGGCATTTGCCGTGTTCGACAGTGCCCGGCCACGCCCGGTGCATATCGAAATCCCGCTCGATGTGCTGGTTGAACCGGCCGACTTCCTGCTGCCGGGCCGCCCTGTACGGGGCAGTCGGGCAGGGGCTGCACCGCAGGCCGTGGCGCAGATGGCTGAGCGACTGGCCAGTGCACGTCGGCCGCTGATTCTGGCCGGTGGCGGGGCGTTGGCTGCGGGCGCTGCGTTGGCACGCCTGGCCGAACACCTTCAGGCCCCGGTGGCGTTGACCATCAATGCCAAAGGCTTGCTGCCAGCCAGCCACCCATTGCAGATCGGCTCGACCCAGTCGTTACCCGCCACACGGGCGCTGGTGGCCGAGGCCGACGTGGTGCTGGCGATCGGTACCGAACTGGCTGAAACCGATTATGACGTGACCTTCAAGGGAGGCTTCGAGATCCCGGGCAGGCTGCTGCGCATTGACATCGACCCGGACCAGACCGTGCGCAATTATCTGCCGGAGCTGGCGCTGGTAGCCGATGCCGAGCTGGCAGCCGAAGCGCTGCTCGGTGCCCTGCAAGCCCAGCCGCAGCCAGTGCACGAAAGCACTTGGGGCGTGGCCCGCGTGGCCGACCTGCGCAAGGTCCTGACGGCAGACTGGGACCAGCCCACCCTGAGCCAGACGCGTTTGCTGAGCGCCATACTGGAGCGCCTGCCTGATGCGATTCTGGTGGGCGACTCGACCCAACCTGTGTACACCGGCAACCTGACACTCGACATGGAGCAGCCACGCCGCTGGTTCAACGCCTCGACCGGTTACGGCACCTTGGGTTACGCGTTGCCAGCAGCCATGGGCGCCTGGTTGGGCAGTGCCGAGCAGGCCGTCGAACGCGCTCCGGCGGTGTGCCTGATTGGTGATGGTGGTTTGCAGTTCACCCTGCCGGAACTGGCCAGTGCAGTGGAGGCACAGGTACCGCTGATCGTGCTGCTGTGGAATAACCAGGGGTACGAGGAAATCAAGAAATACATGGTCAATCGGGCGATCGAGCCGGTCGGGGTGGATATCCATACCCCGGATTTCATCGGCGTGGCGCGAGCGTTGGGCGCGGCAGCAGAGAACGTGGCCGATATTGCCCAATTGCAGGCGGCGCTCGGGCAAGCGGTGGAGCGCAAGGGGCCGACCTTGATTCAGGTGGACCAGAATCAGTGGCAGGCCGCGGTGTTGGGTTGAAGCATTGCGATTGCCTGTATCGGCCTCTCGTGCCTGCAGGCAGCGCGCAATTTTCGCATCTGTGCAAAAACCTGCAGGTGCGGGTTTACCCGCGAAAGCGCCGGGGCAGGCGAATGTTGAGCTTCAGACCGCAGTAGCCCGCAACCGAGCCACATCTCGAATTGGCGGCGCGCCGTAAAGCCGGCTGTATTCACGGCTGAATTGCGACGGGCTTTCATAACCCACCCGATAAGCCGCCACCGCCGCCTCCAGCCCGTCGTTCAACATCAGCCGCCGCGCCTCTTGCAGGCGCAGTTGCTTCTGGTACTGAAGCGGGCTCATCGAGGTCACGGCCTTGAAGCGGTGGTGCAAGGTCGAGGTGCTGAGGTTGACCTCACGCGCCAGGTCCTCGATACGCAGCGGCTGTTGGAAGTTGTTGTTGAGCCAAGTGATGGCCTGGCAAACCCGGTGGGTCTGGCTGTTGGCCAAGGCAATTTCATACAGCCGGTAACCCTGCGGCCCACGCAGCAGGCGGTAGAGAATCTCGCGGCGGAACAGCGGCGCCAGCATTGCGATGTCGCGCGGGGTGTCCAGCAGCCGCAGCAACCGCAGCAGGGCATCGAGTAGCGCGGCATCAGTCCTTTCCACATACAAACCACGGCCGGAAGGTCGATTGGGTACCAGCATCGGTCCGCTCTCGGCGATCAGCTGGCTGATCTCGGCCGGGTCCAGGTCCATGCGCAGGCCCAGGCTTGGGTTCTCGGGGCTGGCATCCAGCCTCACGGCACTGAGTGGCAAGGTTACCGAAACGACCATGTAATGCAGTGGGTCGTAGGCGTATTGCTCGTCACCCAGGAACAGGCTTTTGCTGCCCTGGGCAAGGATGCACAGGGCAGGCTGCGCCAGGGTGGGTACAGAACGCACATTTTCGGTGTAACGCACCAGGTACAGGTCATCGATGGCCGATGCTGGGCCATAGGGCTCGCCCGCGTGGCGGTTGATCAGCTCGGCCAGCTCCAGGCGCTGCAGTTCCAGGGTCGGTTCGGTGGACGTGGCGGTGGTCATGATGGCTTTCCTCTGCTGACCGACGCAGCATAGGTTTGGGCAAAGACGGGCGCTAGTCGAAAGCTGCATGTCGATTGCCTGATCCTGCCGCGCTGCAGGATCAGGCAATCGACATGCAGTAATGGCCTAACGCGCCGCGCGGGTGAGCGCCTAACCTTGGCAGCCTGGCTTTTCCGTCCGCCTGCTTCAAGGAGATTGTGCAATGACCCTTAAACAACCGGTCACCCACCTTGCTTTCATCCGTGCCAGCAGCGGGCGCTCGGCAGAGCTGGGCGCGCGCCTGCGTGACCTGCTCGAGCCCTCGCTGCGTGCACCGGGATGCCTGAGTTTCACCGTGCAGCGTTCTCAGGCTGATGCTGACCTGTGGTTGCTCAGCGGAAGCTGGCAGGACCAGCAGGCGATGAGTGGCTACTTTGCTTCACCGACACTGGAGGTGTTCGGTGAGCTGGTGCAGGCTCAGGTGGTCAGCAGCCTGGACTTGCATACCTTCGATTGAGCGTGGATGAGGTAAAGTGACGCCCTTGTTCAATCACGCGGACAGCAACATGGCACGTAGGGAATTCACTCATTTCGAAGCGGTATCGGCGATGGTGCCGGTGGAAGGTGGCGGCTACAACGCGGCCATCGCAGTCAAAGCCTTGGGCATGGGCGGTGCGCCGCGTTTTCACAAGGTTCTCGACGGGCAGGTGTTCAAGGGCGCTGTGGCCGCCGACGAAGCGGCCACCGCCGAGCTGCAACGCCTGCAGGGCGTCAGCGAAGAGGGTGAGCTGGTCTGGTGATCAGGCCGGCGGCCGGGCCATCTTGAACAGGTTGCCCAGCTCGAAATAATCCGCCGGGCCACCCCCACGCAGGATCGGCTCAGCGGCAGCGGTATCGTAGATGCCGTTGTTCAACAGGTGCTCGGCAATGTGCACCGCCACCACTTCCCCAAGGATCAGCCAGCTGGGCACCTCTTGCTGGTCGGCGCGCTTGAGCTGGACGATCTGGCTGACCTTGCACTCGAAGGCTACCGGCGTTTCACCCACGCGCGGCACCTTGACGATGCTAGACGGTGCGGCAGTGAGGCCGCTCAAGTCGAATTCGTTCACTTCGGCAGCAACCGGTGCGCAGCTCAGGTTCATTTGCTCGGCCAGTGGGCGGGTGGCCAGGTTCCAGACGAACTCACCGGTCTGCTCGATGTTGTTCAGGCTGTCTTTGCGCCCGACGCTGCAGAAACCGATGATCGGCGGGATGTAGTTGAACGCATTGAAGAAGCTGTAAGGCGCCAGATTCAGGCGGCCTTCGCGGTCCTGAGAGGAGATCCAGCCGATAGGGCGGGGACCGACGATGGCATTGAACGGGTCGTGCGGCAGGCCGTGGCCTTTGGCGGGTTCGTAGTAATACATCTGTGCTGGGCTTGTTGGCCCTACCTCCTGGTGGACAAGGTGCCTAGTGTGCCAAGCCTGAGCTCGTGTGCAAATGATCAAGCCCGGCCGAAGCCGGGCTGGGTGCTCGCAATCAGGTATCAGCTGATGCGGTGCGCGTTGGTGCGGTCGAAGCCGTCTTCAGCGAAGCGCTGGCCGCCGGTGCGGTCGAAGCCGTCTTCAGCGAAGCGCTGGCCGCCGGTGCGGTCGAAGCCGTCTTCAGCGAAGCGCTGGCCGCCGGTGCGGTCGAAGCCGTCTTCAGCGAAGCGCTGGCCGCCGGTGCGGTCGAAGCCGTCTTCAGCGAAGCGTTGGCCACCGGTGCGGTCGAAGCCGTCTTCAGCGTAGCTGGCTTGCTGGGTTTGAACCGCGGCAAAGGTGTGAGCGTCGGTCCGGTCGAAGCCATCTTCGGCGAAGGCGCCAGCTGCGAATACCGAGAGGGCCAGGGTAAGGATCAGTTTGTTTTTCATGGTTGCTGCTCCGAGGGTGCGAGAGGTTGTTTGTTTCTATGGGTTTAATCCTACGCCTATAAATTTGATTAAAAAGCGCAAAAAATAGCGCATAAAAATCGAATAAATAGATGTGTCTGTGTGCGCTGCGCGTGAGTCAGGCAGCGGGGTCATCCACTCGCTGCAAGCACTCGCGTCGTCGTTTTCTCAGCCATTGCAGCTTGAAGAGCGGGAATTAATGGGGCGTTAAGAACGAAATATCTTGTTTCAAAGTTCTATCAACGCTTTTTTCATGCGTCACCAACCGTTTTTTCAGATGCACCTCAGCACCATCGCCGCACCTTAGACTGGAGCGGCACAACAATGAACAAACTCCCGCAAATCACCTTGGCCTTCTGGGTCATGAAGATCTGCGCAACTACCCTTGGCGAAACGGCAGGCGACTTGCTGTCGATGACGTTGAACATCGGCTATGCACTCAGCTCGTTGATGCTGATCAGCGTGTTCCTGCTGACCTTGGTCGGCCAGCTTTACTCACGCCGCTACCACCCGATGTTGTATTGGCTGGTGATTCTCTCCACCAGTACCGCTGGCACCACCATCTCCGACTTCATGGACCGCACCCTGGGCCTGGGTTATGCCACGGGGTCGGCCCTCCTCATCGGCATCCTGCTGCTTACCTTCCTGGCCTGGCGCCTTAGCGGCAACCCGCTGGATGTCAACCGCATCAAGAACCGAACGGGCGAGCTGTTCTACTGGGTGGCAATCCTGTTTTCCAACACCCTTGGCACAGCGCTGGGCGACTACCTGGCCGATGACTCGGGGCTGGGCTTTGCCGGCGGTGCGCTGTTGATTGGCAGTACCATTGCACTGGTGGTGGTCGCCCGCTACTGGACGCGTATTCCCGGCGTGGTGTTGTTCTGGGTCGCGTTCGTGCTCACCCGGCCGTTTGGCGCCACCTTGGGCGACTTCCTCACCAAACCCCATGAAAAGGGCGGCCTGGACTTCGGCACGGTCGGCTCTTCGGCTGTGCTGGGCGGGGTGTTGCTGGTGCTGGTGCTGATGGCCAACTGGTACCAGCGTCGTGACCCGCGACAGGCGCTTGAGATGTCCTGAACCGGCTTTCAGGTACGAGTGAGCCGAATAGAATGTTTAGTCGGCTCACAGCGACATAAGTGCTGATCGAACAAATGAAAAGGGCGCACCTGAAACGGTGCGCCCTTTTCATTTCGGCTTCGCATTCACTCAGTGGTAATCCGCGAGTGCTGCTTGGTGTCTTTCATGGTCGCGTAAACCAGCAGCGAGCAGGCGATACAGGCGGTGACGTACCAGTAAAAGCCGCTCTCCATCCCAGCGCTTTTGAACCACAGGGCCACGTATTCGGCGGTGCCACCGAAGATCGACACGGTCAGGGCATACGGCAGGCCCACGCCCAGGGCGCGAATCTCGGTAGGGAACAGCTCGGCCTTGACCACGGCGTTGATCGAGGTATAGCCGCTTACGATGATCAGTGCGGCCATGATCAGGAAGAACGCACCCCACCAGGTCTGGATGGTGTGCAGGGTGCTGAGGATGGGGACGGTGAACAGGGTGCCGAGCACACCGAAGGCGATCAGGATCGGACGGCGACCGATCTTGTCGGACAGACCACCGATCACCGGCTGCAGGCACATGAACAGGAACAGCGTGGCGGCCGAGATGGTGGTTGAGTCACTGATGCTCATGCCCACGGTGTTGACCAGGTATTTCTGCATGTAGGTGGTGTAGGTGTAGAAGGCCAGGGTGCCGCCCATGGTCAGGCCAACGACGGTCATCAGCTCCTTGGGGTGACGCAGCAGGGTGCGCATCAGGCTTTCTTTGGCCTTTTCCTTCTTGGTGAACGAGGCGGTTTCTTCCATGCCGCGACGCAGGTACAGGGCCACCACGGCGCACAGCGCACCGATCACGAACGGCACGCGCCAGCCCCAGGCGTACAACTGCTCGGTGGTCAGGGTCTGTTGCAGGACGATCAGGACCGCCAGGGCGATGAGCTGGCCAGAGATCAGGGTCACGTACTGGAAGCTGGAGAAGAAACCACGGCGCTCCTTGCTGGCCATCTCGCTGAGGTAGGTGGCCGAGGTGCCGTATTCACCACCCACCGACAGGCCCTGCAGCAGGCGCGCGATGACCAGCAGGACAGGTGCGGCGACGCCGATGGTTTCATAACCTGGGGTCAGGGCGATGACCAGCGAGCCTGCGCACATGAGCAATACCGACGCCATCAGCGCGGCCTTGCGGCCCTTGCGGTCGGCGTACAGGCCCATCAGCCAGCCACCGATCGGGCGCATGAGGAAGCCCACGGCGAAGATCGCAGCGGTATTGAGCAGTTGTGCGGTGGAGTCGCCGGCGGGGAAGAAGGCCTTGGCGAAGTACAGCGAGAATGCGGCGTAGACGTACCAGTCGTACCATTCGACCATGTTGCCGATGGACCCGCTGAAAATCGACTTCAGGCGGCTGGCGGTGGTTTTTTCTGCGGCAGGCGCGGTGGCCGCCCCGGCGGGCAGGGAGGTGGCGTTATCCATCAGGGATACCTTCTCGTTGTTTTTGTGGAGCGCGCCGTGGCGCAGCTTGCCAAGGCAATTGCAGAAGGTGTGCCAAATGGGGGCGGGCTGATTCATTTCAGGGCATCCAATACCCCAAAACCGGCACAGTAGTGGGGCTTGCGCTGCCCTTTGCGGGAGCGGGCTTGCCTGCGAAGGGCTGCAAAGCAGCCCGGAATCTCGAGGTGATAAGCGGTTTTTTGCCTACCAAGTGTAGGTCATAAGCGGATTTCCGCTCATTCCTGCCCAACAAAATCCTCGCGCACCAGCCCATGCCGTTGCATCTTCTCGTTAAGGGTGCGCCGCGGCAGTTGCAACGCCTCCATCACCGACTTGATCTCGCCCCCATGCTGACGCAAGGCCGCGCGCAGGCATTGCGCCTCGAATGCTTCCATCTGCTCGCCCAGCGACTGCCCGGCAGGTGCCACCTCGATGTTTGGCGAACCTAGCCCCAGCGCATGCCGCTCCGCCGCATTGGCCAGCTCACGCACGTTGCCAGGCCAATCATGTGACAGTAGCTGCGCCAGCTGTGCAGCCGATAGCGGCGGGGCGGTGCGACCCAGCTTTTCACCTGCAGCACGGGCAAAGTGTTCGAACAGCAGCGGAATGTCCTCCCGCCGCTCGCGCAGCGGTGCCAGGCGCAATTCGGCCACGTTCAGGCGGTAGGCCAGGTCTTCGCGGAAGCGCCCGGCACGCGCCTCCTCCAGCAGGTCGGGCTTGGTCGCAGCAATGATGCGCAGGTCCACGCTGATGCTCTGGTTGGCCCCCAGGCGCTCCAGCTTCTGCTCCTGTATCACCCGCAACAGCTTGGCCTGTTGGGCCAGTGGCATGCTCTCGATTTCGTCGAGGAACACGGTGCCACCGTTGGCATATTCCAGCTTGCCGATCCGTTTACCCTGGGCGCCCGTGAAGGCGCCGCTCTCATGGCCGAACAGTTCGGCCTCGAACAACGACTCGGGGATGGCTGCGCAGTTAAGGGCTACAAAGGGCTTGGCGGCACGGGGGCCAAAGTCGTGCAGGCAGCGGGCCACCCGCTCCTTGCCACTGCCGGTTTCACCGCGAATCAGCACGTTCACCGGCAGGCCGGCCAGGTCCAGCACTTGCCGGCGCAGCTGTTGCAGGCCCTGGGACATGCCCAGTAGCGTGACTTCCAGGCGTGACTTGAGGTCGGCCTGCTCGTGGAGCCGGCGGTTCTCAAGTACCAGCTGGCGCTTTTCCAGGGCGCGGCGCAGGCTGCCCAGCAAGTCTTGCGGCGTGAAGGGTTTTTCCAGGAAGTCATAGGCCCCCATGCGCATGGCTTCTACCGCCATCGGTACATCACCGTGACCGGTCAGCAGAATCACGGGCAGGTCGGGGTCGTTCGCCTGCAGGCGTTCGAGCAATTGCAGGCCATCCATGCCCGGCATGCGCACATCGCTGATGATCACCCCAGGGAAGTGCTGCGGCAGGTGTGCCAGGCACGCTTCGGCGTGAGCGAACAACTGTACGCTGAAGCCAGACAGACTCAGCCATTGCTCGACAGCAGTGCGGATACTGGCTTCATCATCGACGACGATCACCGAATTCAACATACAGGCTCCAGGTCACGGGGCAGGGTAAGGCTCAGGCGCGCGCCGCCAGGCAGGTTTTCGGCCCGCAGCTGGCCGCCGGCCTCGTGGACGATGCCGTAAGAAATGGCCAGGCCCAGCCCTAGCCCTTCCCCCACCGGTTTGGTGGTGAAGAACGGGTCGAAGACCTTGGCCAGGTCGGCTTCGGCAATGCCGCCACCCGAGTCGAGCACACTCAGGCGCCATAGTGCCCCGTCGGGTTCGATGCGGATCTCCAGGCGTTTGTAACGCTTGTCGAGCATGGCGTCGAGTGCATTGTGCAGGAGGTTTATCAGCACCTGCTCCAGGCGGATGGCATCGCCGCGTACCCAGGCCGGGCGTGCCAGGTACAGCGCCACTTCCACTTCTTCGTTGCGAAGGCGCGCTTCCAGCAGGTGCAAGGCCTGGTCGACCACGGTTGCCAGGTCAAGGCGTTCGCGCAGGCCCATCGGGCTGTTGCGGGCAAAGGTTTTCAGGTGGCTGGTAAGTGCTGCCATGCGCGTGAGCATCTGTTCCAGTGGCTCCAGCGCTTGCCGCGCTTCGTCATGGCGACCATGGTCAAGCAGCAGGCGCAGGGTTTCCAGCTGCATACGCTGGGTGGTCAGCGGCTGGTTGATTTCGTGGGCCATGGCCGCCGACATCTGCCCGAGAGCGGCGAGCTTGGCTGATTGCACCAGGCCTTCCTGGGCAGTGCGCAGCTCACGGGTGCGTTCTTCGACCTGGCGTTCGAGTTCTTGCCGGCTGCGCTGGCGCAGGCGTGCCAGGCGCAGGCGTTGGCTGACGAAAAGGGCGGCGAACACGAGGCTCAGCCAGACGGCGGCGGCGCCAAGCGCGGCATTACGACCGTCGGCAGCGACCTGCGGTTTGCGCAGCAGGTGCAAGGTCCAGTTTTCGCCTTCCAGCGGCAGGCTTTCCCACAGGTACTCGGTACTACCCTCGGGGCCTTGCACGCGGCTAAGGGTGCTGTAGGGGGCAAACCGCGTCAGCACCTGATGGTGTAGCGGCACCAGCGGTTGCTTGTCGTACTGGCGGGTTTCGGCCAGCTCGGCACGGTCGGCGCCACTGAGCGGCTGAAGCTCGCGGTAGCGCCAGCCATCCTGGTTTGCGATGAAAGTGATGCCGCGGGCGTCGCTGACCAACAGGATATCGTTGCCCTGTCGCCATTCGCGCTCCAGCTCGGGGAACTCCAGCTTGACCACCATGGCGCCAAGGAATCGGCCATGCTCGTCGTTCACCGCGCTGGCGAGGAAGTAGCCCGGCACGCCACTGGTCACGCCCACGGCATAGAAGCGGCCACTGCCCTGGCTGCGGGTTTGCTTGAAGTAGGGGCGGAAACCGTAGTTGGAGCCGACGTAGCTGCTGGGCAGCCGCCAGTTGCTGGCGGCAATGGCCAGCCCGGTGCGGTCGAGCAGCTCGAGGGTGGAGGAATTGGCGGCGCCATTGATGCGTTCGAGCTTGAGGTTCAGGGCGTTCTGAACCTTTTCGTCGACCGGGCCGCGCAAGGCTGCGATCAGCTCCGGGTCCAGCGCCAGCACGGCGGGGAGGGCACGGTAGCGATCGATCAGGGTGTGCAGTGCGTTGGCGTACAGGCCCAGTTGCTGGCTGGCACGCTTGGCGTCGTCTTCCATGGCCTGGCGCTTGGCCTGGTGCATGGCCCAGCCGGCGCTGAGTGCGGTACCCAGCACGATCAGCAGGGTGATCAGCCCCAGACGCAGGGCGCGAAAGGAAAAGGGCATCGGGGGCGGATCCGGTGGCGGGATATCGGGGCCGGCCTCTTCGCGGGTTTACCCGAGAAGAGGCCGGAACAGGCGGCCTTTTTCAGTCAAAGCAATTCAAAGCTCTGCTGCTGCACCGCCTGGGAGTCCAGCCCTACCTGGACATTGAACTCCCCTGGTTCGGCAACCCGCTGCAACTGGCCATTGTAGAACTTCAGGTCGTCTTCGCTGATGCGGAAGGTCAACGTGCGGGTTTCACCCGGTTCAAGCATAAGCTTCTGGAAGTTTTTCAGCTCTTTCATTGGGCGGCTCATCGATGCCGACACATCCTGCAGGTACAGCTGCACCACCGTCTCGCCTGCAACCTTGCCGGTGTTCTTGACCGTTACTTTGGCTTCCAGCGTATCGCCGCGCTTGAGATCCTTGCTCGACAGGTTCAGGCCCGACAGCTCGAAGCTGCTGTAGCTCAAGCCATAGCCGAACGGGTAAAGCGGCCCGTTGGGTTCTTCGAAGTATTGCGAGGTGTAGTTGCCCGGCTTGCCCGGCGTGAACGGCCGGCCGATGCGGGTGTGGTTGTAGTACATCGGGATCTGCCCCACCGACCGTGGGAAGGTAATGGCCAGCTTGCCGGAGGGGTTGTAGTCGCCAAACAGCACGTCGGCGATGGCATTGCCGCCTTCGGTGCCGGCGAACCAGGTTTCGAGGATGGCGTCGGCCTGCTCGCGCTCCCAACTGATCGACAGCGGCCGGCCGTTCATCAGCACCAGCACCAGCGGTTTGCCGGTGGCCTTGAGCGCCTTGATCAGCTCGCGCTGGCTGGCCGGGATCTCCAGGGTGGTACGGCTCGACGACTCGTGGGACATGCCACGGGACTCGCCGACCACGGCGACCACGACGTCGGATTGCTTCGCCGCCTTGACTGCTTCATCGATCAGCACGGCAGGTGGGCGTGGGTCGTCGACGATTTCCGGGGCATCGAAGTTGAGGAAGTTCAGGTAGTCGAGTATCGCCTTGTCACCCGTGACGTTGGAGCCTTTGGCGTAGACCAGCTTGGCCTTGCCTTCCACGGCGCGGCGCAAGCCTTCCTGCACGGTCACCGAGTGGACGGGTTTACCGTCGGCGGCCCAGCTGCCCATCATGTCGATCGGGGCATCGGCCAGCGGGCCGACCAAGGCAATGGTGCCGGCCTTTTTCAGCGGCAGGGTCTGGTTGCGGTTTTCCAGCAGCACCAGGCTGCGGCGTGCCACGTCACGCGCAGCTTCGCGATGCAGGCGGTCGTTGCCGTAGTAGTCCTTCAGGTCGGTTTCGGCCTTGCCGATGCGCACGTACGGGTCTTTGAACAGGCCCATGTCGTACTTGGCACCCAGCACTTCACGCACCGCCTGGTCCAGCTCGCGCTGGGTCACCTCACCGGACTTCAGCAGGCCCGGCAGCTCTTCGCCGTACAGGGTATCGTTCATGCTCATGTCGATGCCGGCCTTGATCGCCAGCTTGGCGGCTTCACGGCCATCACGGGCGACGCCGTGGCGAATCAGCTCCTGGATGGCACCGTGGTCGCTGATGGTCACGCCCTTGAAGCCCCACTCCTTGCGCAGCAGGTCGTTCATCAGCCAGGTGTTGGAGGTGGCCGGTACGCCGTTGATCGAGTTCAGCGCCACCATCACGCCACCGGCACCCGCATCGAGCGCGGCGCGATAGGGTGGCAGGTAGTCGTTGTACATTTTCGGCAGGCTCATATCGACCGTGTTGTAGTCGCGCCCGCCTTCCACGGCGCCATACAAGGCGAAATGCTTGACGATGGCCATGATGCTGTCGGGGTTGGCCGGGCTGCTGCCCTGGAACGAGCGCACCATTACCTGGCCGATTCTCGAGGTCAGGTAGGTGTCTTCGCCGAAACCTTCACTGGTGCGGCCCCAGCGCGGGTCACGGGCGATATCCACCATTGGCGCGAACGTCATGTCCAGGGCGTCGGCCGAAGCTTCGATCGCGGCGGTGCGGCCGACCTTGGCGACGGCCTCCATGTCCCAGGTAGCGGCCATGCCCAAGCCGATCGGGAAGATGGTGCGCTCGCCGTGGACGGTGTCGTAGGCGAAGAACATCGGGATCTTCAGGCGGCTGCGCATGGCCGCGTCCTGCATCGGCCGGTTTTCGGGGGCAGTGCGGGAGTTGAAGGTGCCACCGATACGGCCGGCGGCGATTTCCTCGCGGATCTTGTCGCGGGGCATTTCCGGGCCGATGCTGATCAGGCGCAACTGGCCGATTTTCTCGGCTTCGGTCATCTGGCTGATCAGATGCTCGATGAATGCCTGCTTGTCCTGCAGGGGCGGGGCGGTGGGGGCGGCGAGGGCCGCCTGACTGGCAAGGCCCATGGCCAGGCCCAGCAAAGACAGTTTCATCATCAATTCCGTTTTGGGGCCTCTGCCGTATCCACGGTGATACGTGCGCGACCGAAGTTTTCAGGCGGCTATTGTTGTACGATTTGCAGGCAATTCTTCCAGCGGCGGATTATGCCTGAATATGTCGCCTGCGGATGAAGCCCCGAATGCCGGGATAACAACTATAAGAATGCTCAAGAGACCGACGGCATGACCCCCTTCGACGAATACCATCAACGGCAGATTGCCGAAGCCATTGCCCGTGCCGAACGGCGTACCGATGCCGAACTGGTGACGGTGCTTGCCCGTCGTGCCGACGATTATGCGTATTGGCCGTTGTTGTGGGCCGCCGTGCTGGCACTGACCGTGCCCGGTCTGTTGCACTGGCTGCTGGCTTGGCCCAGCGTGCGTGGCGTGCTGATGGGCAACGTGCTGCTGTTCGTCGTTTTGTGCCTGCTGCTGCGCAACCCGCGCCTGGCCGACTGGCTGATCCCCCGTGCCTTGCGCCGCTGGCGTGCCGCGCGCCTGGCCCGCCAGCAGTTTCGCGAGCAGAACCTGCAGCGCACAGCAGGCGCCACGGGCGTGCTGATTTTCGTCAGCGAGGCGGAGCGGCATGTGGAGATCCTGGTCGACCGGGGTATCGAACACTGCCTGGATGCCGAAGCCCGCGCGGCCATCGGTGCCCGCTTGGCCGAGCAGGTGCGCCAGGGCCGCACCTTGCAGGGCTTTGTCGAGTGCATCGAAGCGTGTGGCGAGCTGCTTAGCCAGCACGTGCCGCCAACCCATGCCCGCAACGAGTTGCCCAACCGCTTGGTGATTCTCGACTGAAGGCGCGCCCAGCCTTGCCGGATTCCCTGTAGAAGCGGGCTTGCCCGCGAATCAGGCGACACGGCGTCTGCCACCGGCTTTGCCGGTGTTCGCGGGCAAGCCTGCTCCCACAGGGTGCCTGCGGCACGTTAGAATAGGCGTTCCGCTACCCAAGGCCCCCTTTTCATGTCCGCCAGTACTTCTGCCTCTTGCGCGCCGGATGCGCGCGCTCAGTTTCTCGACCTGCTGAACGCCGCCCTGTACGGCGAAACCCTGGTCAAGCTGGTGCTGGCGCGCCATGTCGGTGCCGACCAGACCTTGCAACGGATCATTGCCAAGCCGCTGCAGGTCAAGGGCCAGCCGTGCCTGTCGCTGGTCTACCGCCACCAGACCCGCGACATCACCCGCAACCTGCCGCTGGACCAGGCCCAGGTGCTGGTTGCCGAACTGCTGCCAGACAGCTTCCGCAATGCTCACCTGTTCGATGCTGACGGCGAAGTGCAGTTGACCTTCAGCAAGAAGGGCAAACCGATGCTCCAGCGCCACGGTGCCCAGGCACCGCGCGTGGCCGATGCGGGCAGCGGGCATGACCGCGAGAAGAAGCGTTATCTGGAGCTGTCGCGGCCGTTTCTGCGTGACCTCGGTGTGACCGACGCACAAGGCGCACTGATCCCGTCCATGTCACGCAAGTGGAAGCAGATCAACAAATTCATCGAGGTCTTCGATCACGCCCTGGCCAATGCACCGGTGTCGACGGAACAGGCGCTGCGGGTGGCCGACTTCGGTTCGGGCAAGGGCTACCTGACCTTTGCCATGCATGACTACCTGCGCAACAGTTTGGGCCGTGACGCACAGGTGACCGGCGTGGAGCTGCGCCAGGACATGGTCGACCTGTGCAACGCCGCGGCCGTACGCCTCGACCATCCGGGCCTGGAGTTCCAGTGTGGTGACGTACGCAGCGTGGTGCCTGAGGCCATCGAGGTGATGATCGCCTTGCATGCCTGTGACATCGCCACTGACTACGCCATCCACACCGGTATCCGCTGCAACGCCGCGATCATCATGTGCTCGCCGTGCTGCCACAAGCAGATCCGCCCGCAATTGCACAGCCCAGGGTTGCTGCAACCCATGCTGCAGTATGGCCTGCACCTGGGCCAGCAGGCCGAAATGCTGACCGACAGCCTGCGTGCGCTGTACCTGGAAGCCTGTGGCTATGAAACCAAGGTGTTCGAGTTCATCTCGCTGGAACACACCAACAAGAACAAGATGATTCTTGCGGTGAAGCGTCGGCAGGCGGGGGATAACGGGGCGTTGCTGGAGAAGATTGCCCAGCTCAAGGCGTTCTATGGGGTGCAGGAGCATTGCCTGGAAACGTTGTTGCGCGCGGATGGGTTGCTCTGAC
This sequence comes from Pseudomonas sp. JY-Q, assembly GCF_001655295.1. NCBI lineage: Bacteria > Pseudomonadati > Pseudomonadota > Gammaproteobacteria > Pseudomonadales > Pseudomonadaceae > Pseudomonas > Pseudomonas sp. JY-Q. The sequence continues at coordinate 1,265,503 of NZ_CP011525.1, forward strand.
GCCACCCACCGTTACGCCTGCCGGGCACCTTGTCAGCGCTGAGCAGAGGGCACTTCGATAGCCAATGCTGCCTGCCCCAACGGATGGGTGCTGGCATCGAAGAAATGCAGCGCCGTCCCCGGCAAATCCCCGAAACGATCTGCAAAATGCTGCTTCTGATTGATCACCGACGCCTCGCCCAGCGGCCGAATGGCAATGGATAGCTGTTGCGGACGGGCTTGGCGCACAGCGTCGAGCAGGTGCCGGTCACTGCTGTCCAGATGCTGCCCGAACAGGCATATCCCTTGGTTTTCCTGCGCCAGCTGCCCCAGGCACCAGCTCAGATAGTCCGAGTTGCGGATAGCGCGCAGTTTCTCGTCGCTGCGGTCTTCGTTGACGAACAGCGGTACTTCACCCGGGATATTCACGGCAAACCCATCGAGCAGTTCGGCGCTTTCAGCGCTGCGCTGGCGGGTGGTGCCGTCGGGCAGCTTGAGCAGGTGCAGGCCGCCATGCAGGTGCAGCACCCGGGTACCTTCGCTGCCGGTGCGTCGCACGTCGAAATAGCCTTGTTCGTCGAACAGTTCGGCGAAGCCATTCGGGGCGTGCTGCACGGCCCATGGCAGCACCAGGTCGTAGTTGCTGGTGTAGACGCTTCGATAGGCGCGCAGGGCCTGATTGAGGGTTGCCAGGGTGGCCGGCGGCATCAGCGGCCAGGGCAGATGCACCGTGCGCACGGCGTGAATCAACGCTTCCTTGATCGAGTAGTAGCGGTTCAGCGGCGCGGTGGAGTTGATGGCCAGTGCGGCATTGGTACGCACGGTGGTGTTGAGGGCGCTGAGCACCGGCTCGAACAGTTCCGTGCCCAAGGACTTGAACAGTGCCTGGTCACTGACCGCCAGGCCTTTCTTGCGGCCTGCGCGTTGCGCTTGCTCGAACAGCGAGAAGTAGCCGAACGGCTTCCATACTGCGCGGCTTGCGCCATTGCCCAGCAGCAGGGCGTCGCAGGGGTGGCGGGCGGCGAGTTCTGGCCAGGGGGTAAGGGTGGCATCAAGTGCGGGCATGCTGGATCCGTTGGGTGGTGCGGGGAACGGGGCGACTTTAGCATGTCATGCGAGGTATGCGAGGGTTGGTGTCAAGGCGAGGTTTTGTGTTGCCTGTGCTGGCCCTTTCGCGGGTGAACCCGCGCCTACAAGTCCATGTAGGAGCGGGTTTACCCGCGAAAGGGCCAGCACAGGCGCAGCACGTTGAACAGGATGAAAGCCGCTAACCCTGTTCGGTCACTTGCACACTGCGGTTTCGGTTGCGCCACACGCGGTACGCACGAATCCCCGCGCGTACCGAGCCGAATAGCAGTTTTTCTTCCATGTCCCGCGCCATCCCCGAGCGCACCAGCATGCGCAGGAAAGTGCCACGGGCGCGGGCGATGGCGAAGAGGATGCCTTGAGCCGCCAGGGTGTCACGCACTTCGCGCAGGGCGGCGATGCCGCTGACATCAATGCTGGTTACCGCTTCGGCATCGAACAGCACGGCTTTAGGCTGGTCCTGGCTTTGCACGGCTTCTAGCAGGCGCATCTTGAAGTAGTCGGCATTGAAGAACAGGATGGCGTCGTCGAAGCGGTACACCACCAGGCCAGGCACGGTGCGGGCGTCCTTGAACTTGCGGATGTCCACTTGGCCTTCGGTGCCCGGCAGCCAGCCCAGTACGGCATCGGTGGGCTGGTAGATGCTGTAAAGCAGGCGCAGGATCGCCAGGGTCACGGCAAACACGATGCCGGGCAGCACACCCAGGCCCAGTACGCCCGCCGTGGTCAGCAGGCACAGCCAGAACTCGAAGCGGCTTAGACGCCGGATATGCCCCAGCGATTTGATGTCGATCAACCCCCAGCCCGCCATCAGCAGCACGGCGCCCAGCGCAGCCTGCGGGATCCAGGCCATGGGCGCGGTGAAGAACAGCAGGATCAGGGCGATCACCAGTGCCGCGATGATGCCCACCAGCTGGCTTTTGCCACCGACCATGTCGTTGACTGCAGTGCGCGAGTCGGCACCGCTGATGGCAAAGCCCTGGGAAACCCCGGCCGCCAGGTTGCTCACGCCCAGGGCGACGAATTCGTGGTTGGCGTTGATCGCATAGCCATGCCGGGCGGCAAAGCTGCGTGCGGTAAGCATGGCGCTACAGAAGCTGACGGTGGCGATACCCAGGGCGTCGCGCAGCAGGCTCTTCATTTCCGCCAGGTTGCTGTGTGGCCAGGCCAGTTGCGGGATGCCTGCAGGTACCGGCCCAAGGACGGCGACGCCAAAGCGGTCAAGGCCGAACAGGCCAACCAGCAGCATGAACAGCGCCACTACCGTGAGGGCTGCGGGCAGGCGCGGGTAGCGCCGTGGCAGCCAGATGAGCAGGCCCAGGGCGGCCAGGCCGATGATCAATGTGACCCAGTGAATTTCCCCCAGGCGCTGGAAGAAGTTGATCAGGCTGAGGATGAAACCGTCGCCCTCGATCTGGAAGCCCACCACCTTGGACAGCTGCCCGGCGATCAGGCTCAGCCCGATACCGTTGAGGTAGCCGATCAGGATCGGCCGCGAGAAGAAGCTGGCGATGAACCCGGCGCGCGCCAGGCCCGCGGCAATCAGCATCACGCCGACCAGCACGGTGACGATCACCGACAGTTCGACGATGCGCTGCGGGTCGCCCAGGGCCAGCGGTGCCACGGCACCGGCGATCATCGCGCAGGTGGCGGCGTCGGGGCCGACCATCAGCTGGCGCGAGCTACCGATCAGCGCGTAGACCATCATCGGTAGCACACAGGCGTACAGGCCATATTGCGGCGGCAGGCCGACGATCTGCGCATAGGCAATGGCAATGGGAATCTGGATCGCGGCTACTGACAGGCCAGCTTGCAGATCGGCGTGGAACCATTCACGGCGGTAGTGCAGCAGGTTGGCAAGGCCCGGTAGCCAGCGGGAGAGAAACATGCGTTGTCCTTTCGAATGGTTTCACGAATCCATTGAGCCTATCCGCCACAAGCCGTTTCGCTTGCGCACGCAAAGGCCCGATGCGCATTGAAGCGGATCGGTGGGTAAATGGCCATGGGCCAGGTCAAGGCAGGGTGAAAAACGAAAAAAGGAGCCAAGGCTCCTTTTGACTGCGATGACGTTGCTGGAACGCCATGCGGGAATGCGATGTGGAGCGGGTAGAGGGAATCGAACCCTCAACTAAAGCTTGGGAAGCTTTCGTTTTGCCACTAAACTATACCCGCATCTGAGCTCGACTTTTTACCAGAACCTTCAGCGAATTAGAAGCCCAAGTTATAAAAAAGCTTGTCGGCGCCCCGTGGCCTGCGGGTATTTGCTACAAGGCGCCGAGCCGCTCAGATGGCAAATGCATGCTGCCCCTGTTGCACGGGTTGGTAACGTTGGCGGGGTTCACGCACGGTTGGCTTGAGGAACCCTAGCATGACACTGCGGGTGTTCTCGCAGGCGGTCTTGTTCTCCATGTCCAGGAAGTGGCCCGCATCGCGGATCACGCTGAACTGGCTTCTGCCCACATGCTTGCTGAACTGCCGCGCATCTTCGACTGTGGTGTACTCGTCGCGTTCGCCGTTGATGAACAGCACCGGGATGTTGATATTGCGCGCGCCTTGCAGCGCACGTTCCAGGTCGTGCTCCAGCACCTGGTTGATGTGGAAGTGCATCTGTGCGTACTCGTGGCTGTCCAGGCTGCTCACATGGCGGTAGTTGAAGCGTTTGAACAGCGACGGCAAGTGCTTGCCGATGGTGTCATTGACCAGGTTGCCGACCTGATAACGGTCGCAGGCGGCCAGGTACTGGCAGCCACGGTCCAGATAGTCGCGCATCGGCTCGTTGATCACTGGCGAGAACGAACTCACCACTGCCTTCTTCACGTACCGCGGCTGGTGCGCCAGCGCCAGCAGCGTGCTTGCGCCACCCCACGAAAAAGACATCACGTGGTCTGCCTGGAAGTGCTCGATCAGCTCAAGGAGGATATGCGCCTCGGTCTCCTTGCTGATCAGCCGTTCCTGACGGTTGTGCGGCTTGGACTTGCCTGAATACGGCTGGTCGAACAGAACCACGTTGAACTGTGGGTGCAGGTTACGTACCGTCTGGGCGAACGAGGCCGTGGTGGCCAGCGAGCCGTTGATCAGGATGATCGTGTTTTCGGCCGCATCCGCGCGATAGAACTCCGTGTAAACCCGATACTGACCTTGGATATCAAGTACAGCGATTTCTGGCCTCATGTCATCGACTCCTGGCGCAAAAAGGGTATTCGCGTCACCTAGGGTGCACGTTCTTTATGACAGGTAGGCATTTGCCTGAAGATAATCCGGGGGCCCTGTGTCGATCCTTGGCACTTGCGTCGACGGTATTGTTTTTGGCGGGCAATTTGCCGTGCCCCAAGGCATCTAGGCTTTGGGTGGCCGGCAAAAAGTGTCACTGGCTGCAGGTGTGACTTGGTAGTCACATGCAGACTGACGATTTGGATTCAAGCAGTGGGTTGAGGATCGCGCAAGTGCCGTTCGGTAAGTAATGTGACTTTTGTCGCTGAGCGGTCGTGTGACGACACCGGCTGTCTGTCACGCCTGGACAGTGGCTATCTCATTGGCCGTCAGTTCACGATACTCCCCCGGCGCCAACCCCGGATCCAGCCGGATCGCTCCCATGCTCTCCCGATGCAGCCCCACCACCTTGTTGTTGAAGTGCCCGAACATGCGCTTGACCTGGTGGTACCGCCCCTCGACGATCGCCAGCCGGGCTCGGTGGGTGCCGAGGATCTCCAGCTGGGCTGGTTGGGTGGTGAGGTCTTCGAAGGCAAAATAGAAACCCTCGCGAAACTTGGCCACATAGTGCTCGCCAATCTCGTCCTCGGTGTCCACCAGATAATGCTTGGGCAGCTTTGTGGCAGGCTGGGTCAGGCGCCGTGACCACTGGCCATCGTTGGTCAGGATCATCAGGCCGGTGGTGTTGAAATCCAGGCGCCCGGCTATGTGCAGGTCATCTCGCAACGCCGTGGGCAGCAGGTCGAGAACGGTACGGTGTTGCGGGTCGTGGGTGGCGCTTACGCAGCCAGTGGGCTTGTACAGCATCAGGTAGCGGGCCGGCCGGCCGGTCTGCAGCAGTTGCTCGTCCAGCTCTACGCGGCTGAATTCACGCACGTCGGTCAGCGGGTCACTGGCGACCTTGCCGTCCACCCGCACGCGGCGTTGCGCCAGCATCAGGCGAACTTGCTGGCGGTTGTAGCTGGGCAGGTTGGCGAGGAAACGGTCAAGGCGCATGGCAACGATCAGTGGGCAGCGGATGGACGGAGCTGTTCTTCAACGGCGGCGCAGCGCGGGCACAGACAGGCCTTGTTACGCAGTTCATCGGGCAGGGCCTGAAGCACGGCCGGGTCGATGGTCACGCTGTAGCACCAACACGCCTGGGTGGCACGGCGTGGGTCGGCCAGGCTGCATTGGTTGAGGGCACCGCAAGCGGGGCAGTGTTGCTTGTCATTCATGGCGGGTATCACTGCAGACGCGGTTGCGGCCAGCCTGCTTGGCACGATAAAGCGCGCGGTCGGCGCGGGTCAGCAGGGCGTGCAGGGTATCCCCCGGTTGCAGGCTGCTCAGGCCGATGCTGGTGGTCAGTCGCAGCGGCTGGTTGTCGTAACTGAAGGTCAGCTGTTCGGTGCGTCGCCGGATCTTTTCCGCCACCTCGATGGCCTGGCCGCCTTCAGCTTCGCGCAGCAGCACGATGAATTCCTCACCGCCCCAGCGGCACAGTATATCTGACTGACGCAGGCTGCTTTGCAGCACATTGGCGAATTGGCGTAGCACTTCGTCACCTGCCAGGTGGCCGTGGTTGTCGTTCAGTGCCTTGAAGTGGTCCAGATCAATCAGCAAGGCCACCAGAGGGCTATTGTCGCGCCGGGCTTCTCGCAGCGCCTGGGCGGCGAGCAGGTCGAAGCTGCGCCGGTTGTGCAAGCCGGTGAGGCTGTCGAGCGTGGCCAAGGCTTCGGTGCTGGCCTGGTGGCGGCGGACCATGGCATGCACCAGTGCCAGCACCACCAGTGTGATCATCGTACAGATCGCCAGGTTCAGGTACAGCGCGTGGCGAATGCGGTCGAGGACGCCGGTTTCGCGTTTGTCCACCAACAGGTACCAGTCCAGTTCGGGGAGGTGGCGAACGTTAAGAAAGTGGCTGTGGTTTTCGCTGTCATGGTACTCGTGGCTGCCTTCGCCCGGCACCCACTGCTCGGCCAACATGGCCTTCAGCTCAGGGTTGTCGCTGAGTGACTGGCCAACTTGCAAACCATGCGGGCTACCCTCGGAGCCGGTCAACAGCACCTTGCCTTTGGCATCGGTGAAGAGCACCGCACGCTGGTAGCGGCGTTGGTACTGATCGATCAGCTTGACCACCGACGATACGCTCAGCCCTACGCCTGCCGCGCCGATGAAGCGCTGCTGGTAGTCGTGCACCTGGTAGTTGATGAACACGGTCAGGCTGTCCTGGTTGGCCATGTCCAGATCGACATTGATCTCATAAGGGGCCTTGAGTTCACGCAGACGGAAATACCAGGCATCACGCCAGGTGCCCGGTTCGACGTGTTTGAGCACGCCTTTGGCCTGGTAGTAGGTCCGCGTGCGATCGGACACGAAAAAGGACGTGAAGATGTCCTGCTTGCCCATGACCTCGCTCAGGTAACGGGTCATGCGTTCGGTATCCTGCTCGCCGGACAGCACCCAGTCGCGCAGGAAGGTGTCCTGGGCCATCATCGAGGCGATCAGCACCGGGCGGATCAGGTCTTTCTGGATTTCCGAGTAGACAGTGTCGGAGGTCAGCGGCAATTCGGTATTGATGATGCCGTCGCGGATGGCGCTTCGCGAGGAGAAGTAGCTGAGCAGCGAAGTGGCCAGGAAGCCGCAGGCCAATAACACGAGCAGGGTAACGATCAGCGAGCGTTGCGAGAACAGAGCGGAACGTAAGGGCATGATCTTCCCGTGATGTGTGCCGAGCCGCTTATTCTAGTGAGATGGCCAGCAAATGACTGCAAGTTTTTCAGGGTTATTTCACCTGTATCAAGTTATTGCAGAAATGGCACTGAACCTGCGCGCCACTGTCTTATTCAGTGTCGATTGACGCATCTCGTCTCGACGCTCGCCAGCGCCGCTGTTCGGGCACTCCCGCGGTCCAGGAGGCCGCCATGTCCTATCGAATCCTGTTGATCACCCTGCTGGGGCTGATGACTTCGGCCTGCGCCCCGTACTACGAGCGCGGGGGCTATTACCGTTCGGACTACTACTCCACCGACCGCTATGTGGCGCCGGGGTATTACCGCTATGACCGGTACTATGTGGCGCCAGCCCCGCGCTATTACTATCAGCCTGCCCCCCGTTACTACCATGGGGCGGCCCCTGCGCCCTATTACCGGCCATATTCGCAGCCAGGGATGAACCAGTGGCATGGCAACCCGCGCTATGACTATGGCAATCGCCAGCGACAAGACTACAGGCAGGACCGGGATCGCCATGACTATCGCAATGACAGCCAGCGTTACCGGCATGGCGACTGGCACTCTAATGGGCAGGGTAATGACCGCGGGCGCTGGGAGGGTCGGCGCGGGCAGGGGCAAGGAGGAAACTGGCAGCGCTAGGTGAGTGGAGGTGGGGCTGAAAAGCAGCCCCAGGTTCACGAAGCTAACCCACATCCGCCAATGGGTGGCGTCCCTCCCACGCCTTGGCAAAATGCGCCTCGACTACCGCCGCCGGCACTTGCGCCACATCAGGCCAGTGCCAGCGCGGCTGGTTGTCTTTGTCCAGCAGGCGAGCACGCACGCCTTCACTGAACTCAGGGTGGCGGCAACAGTTCAGGCTCATGCTGTATTCCATCTGGAACACTTGCGCCAACGACAGGTACCGCGCCCGGCGGATCTGCTCCCAGACCAGATGCGCGGTCAGCGGGCAACCCTCATGCAGGCGTTGGCCGGCATCTGCCAGCAATGGGTCGTCATGCTGCTTGAGCCTTTCCAGCGCGCGCCAGGCTGAAGCCGCATCGGCCACGTCGAGTAACTGATCGATCACATGCCGTCGTGGCAGCCACTGGGCATCAGGCAGCTCGGCGCAGGCACGATGCTGCTCGGCCTTGAGCAAGCTGTTCAGTTGTACGGCGGTCTGCTCCTGCCAGTTGAGTTGCAGCAACTCCTCGATCAAGGCCTCTTGCTGGTGCTCGCCCAGAAAACGGTCAGCCAGGCCCAGGTCAAGGGCATCGCGGGCGTTGATCGGCGCGCCGGTCAGGCCGAAGAACAAACCCAGCTTGCCCGGCAGCCGGGCCAGGAACCAACTGGCGCCTACGTCAGGGTACAGGCCGATGCTGATTTCCGGCATGGCCAGCCGGCTGCTGGGTGTGACGATACGTACATTGGCGCCTTGCAGCAGCCCCATGCCGCCACCCAGCACATGCCCATGGCCCCAGCAGAGTAACGGTTTGGGGTAGGTGTGCAGGGCAAAGTCCAGGCGGTATTCGGCGGCGAAGAAAGAGGCCGCCAGCGGTGGGACACTGCCGGGGTGGTCGCGGCAGGCTTGCACCAGCGCACGGACATCGCCGCCTGCGCAAAAGGCTTTTGCCCCGTTGCCGCGCAGCAGCACGCAGACGATACCCGGGTCGCGGGCCCAGGCATGCAGTTGTTCGCCCAGCACTTCGATCATCGGCAGGGTCAGGGCATTGAGCGCCTTGGGCGCATCCAGGGTGGCGATGCCGATGCGGGCGCCATCGACGCCGGTGAGTACCTCGCAGTGAATGGTCATGGACTACCTCTCGCAAGTCATCGCTCAAGTATGGCTTGCCTGGCCAATCATGCCGGTCGTCGGTCGGATCGTTTGACAAGCGCGAAGGGCTTACCTAGTGTCGCGCCATTGTTTATGGAAGGCCCCATGACTGACGACGATCGCATCAAACTCGAACCCAGCTGGAAGGCCGCATTGCGCGGTGAATTCGACCAGCCTTACATGCACCAGCTGCGCGAATTTCTGCGTGGTGAGTACGCTGCCGGCAAGGAAATCTACCCGCCAGGGCCGCTGATCTTCAATGCGCTCAATTCGACACCGCTGGACCAGGTGAAGGTGGTCATCCTCGGTCAGGACCCGTATCACGGGCCGGGGCAGGCCCATGGCTTGTGCTTCTCGGTGCAACCGGGCGTGGCCACGCCGCCGTCGCTGGTCAATATCTACAAGGAGCTGCAGCGCGACCTGAACATCCCGATCCCCAGCCACGGCTACCTCCAGAGCTGGGCAGAACAAGGCGTTCTGTTGCTCAACACGACCATGACCGTCGAGCGCGCCAATGCCGCGTCGCATGCCAAGAAAGGCTGGGAATTGTTTACCGACCGGATCATTCAAGTGGTCAGTGAGCAATGCCCGAACGTGGTATTCCTGCTATGGGGGGCGCATGCACAGAGCAAGCAGAAGCTGATCGACGGTACCAAGCACCTGGTACTGAAGTCGGTCCATCCTTCGCCGCTGTCGGCGTATCGCGGGTTCATCGGTTGCGGGCATTTCAGCCGTACCAACAGCTTCCTCGAGCAGCGGGGGCTCGGGCCCATCGACTGGGCACTGCCCCCGCTGTGAGAAACCGGGGTGGGGTACGCAATCGCTCAGGGCGTCATGCTGATGCGCGGCTCGCTGCGCTGGCCAATTGCAATACCCCGCTCATGGTTCTGGCGTACATACGCCACCAAGGCTTCCAGGTCGGAGATGCCGGTGTCCTGGCGTCGCCTTCCTTCTTTGAAAGTGGCCAAGCCACCGCCACCATCGGCCAGGAACAGGTTGCTGACGACGCGATAATGGGTCAACGGCTCAACGGGTTTGCCGTGAAGACGCACACTGCCCTCGACGACACGGCTGCCGACAGGCCGTGAACCATCCCACTCATAATGAAAACCCTTCGATACTTGCAGCGGATTGAAACTGCCCCTGTTCCATTGAAGGTTGAGCAGTTCGGTAATCTGCTTGCCTGTCAGTTCCTGAACCACCAGTGGGTTATTGAACGGTTGTACGGCAAATAATTGTTCGTAGGTCAGGTCGCTATCGGCAGGCTGTATCAGGTCACTTCGCAGCCCACCCAGATTGAGAAAGGCAATCTGGGTATTAAACGCTTGGGTCATGGCCAATTGGGCATCCGTGACCAGGTTCCCCAAGGTTGTTTCACCGGCGGCATTTTCTTTGCGGTCAAGTTCTGCCGTCGAGATGCGTCCTATGGGTTCGAGCAATTTTTCCCCGGACCGCTGACGCACTTCCTCCAGCAAACTCGTCAACTTGGCATTCGGCAGGTAGTTCTGTGGGTCAGCAGGAATATTGCGGGCGGTGATGTTCGTGACGTGATGGGTGCCTGGCGTTACCTGCAACTTCAACTGAGTCAGGAAGTGGCCGTATTTGCCAGCCTGAGTGATGCTCAGGTCACCCACCTTGCATTGATAGCTGGCATGCGAGTGACCGCTGATGACAGCATCTACCGCAGGATCCAGCCGCTTCGCCACGTCGACGACCGCGCCACTCAGCTGGCTGCAATCCTGCGTGTCGAACGGCTCGACGGTATCCCCTCCTTGGTGCATGACCGCAATGATTGCATTGACGCCTTTGGCCTTGAGCTCCGGAATCACGTCATTGATGGCTTGCGCTTCATCTGTGGCTTTGAGCCCTGCGAATGCGCTGGCCGAGACCACTTTTTCCATGTTGCGTGGCACGGCACCGACGAACGCTATCTTGACCCCTTTCACCTGCTGAATGTGATAGGCCGGTAGCAAGCGCTCGCCCGTGGTGGTATCGATCAGGTTGGACGCTATGTAAGGGAAGCCACTTCCTGGATAATCGCCGCGAAACGTGCAGGCCTTTTCAGGGCGCGTTGACTCGCATCCTCCGTGGATCTGACGAAGAAACTCGGCCTTGCCTGCATCCAGTTCGTGGTTCCCGGATGCGCTGACAATCATGCCCATCGCGTTCAAGGCCTCAAGCACAGGCTCGTCAGCCCACAGCGCAGAAATGGCGGGGCTGCCCCCTATCAAGTCGCCAGCCCCGATGAACAGCAGATCGGGGTCCTGCGTTCGCAGCTCATCGAGCATGGCGCCGAGTGTGGCGATGCCGCCGTAGGTCAGGCGGGTAGCGCCTTGCGCGCCGGCGTAGTCCTGGGGGTTGGGTTCCAGGTAGCCGTGAAGATCATTGATAGCCACGACGTTGATCTGGACGGGGGCAGGTGGCTCTGCGGCAAGGCTGCCTGCGCTGATGGCAAGGCATGCCCAGGCAATAGCCGAGCGATAGTTGCAAGAAAGACGGACTTTCATCATTACCTCTTGAATGCCGGGAAGTGTGGGTTTGCTGGCGATCAGGGCAGCAATCCGACTCTATTCATCCGGGCATTGGGCAAGTGGTAACTATCTATCTTCAGGGGGCTTGCAGCTTGAATACCTGTTGTCCCACAACCGGAAAAGCGGTTCTGCAAGAAACAACACCAGGATCAGGCGCATCACCTGCAGCGCGGTCACCAGCGGCACTGACAATTGCAACGTTTCGGCCGTGAGGCTCATTTCGGCGATCCCGCCAGGCATCATCCCCAGTGTCAGCGAACGCAAGTCCAGTGCAGTCATCATGCTCAGCACCCACGCGGCACTGGCGGCAATCGCCATGCACAACGCCGTGGCCATCAAGGTGCGTCCCAGGAACGACGGTGCGCGGCGGAAGAACGCGCGGTTGAAGTGGCAGGCCAGGCCACTGCCGATGAGCCACTGGCCGATCTGGCTGGCGCCGTTGGGCAGGGCGATCTGCAGGTTGCCGGCCAGGCTGACCGTAGCCGCGACCAGCAATGGCCCGAACAGCCAGGGGTTGGGCTGGCGCAAGCGCTGCCAGAGCAAGGCAACGGCAACGCCCAAGGGCGCAATCAACGCCAGCCAGCCCCAGCTCACGCTACCGGTGTGGTTCAGTGGTACCCCGTCACCCAGCAGAAACTTGAACAGCGCCGGCACGCACAGCACCACTGCCAGCACACGCAAGCTTTGCGCTGCCGCCACCTGGCTGAGCACCGCGCCATTGCGCGCCCCAAGGTTGACCATCTCGCCCGAACCGCCAGGCATGCTGGCGAAGAACGCGGTGGCGCGGTCTTCGCCGGTTCGCCGCAGCAGCCATACGCTGATCACGCTGGACAGGGTGGTGAACAACGCACCGAAGCAGATCAGCGCGAAATGGCTGGCCACTTGCTCGATCACCGCGGGGGTGAAGTGCAGGCCAATACCGATGCCGATGATCCACTGCCCACACTTGCGGCCGTTGGGGATTTCCGACAGCTGCCAACGCGTCAGGCAGCGCACCAGGATGATCGCCAGCAATGAGCCGACCATCCATGGCAAAGGCCAGCCGACCTTGCTGGCGGCAAAACCGCCAGCAAGGCCGACCAGCCCGGTCGCGACGAACAATGGCAACGACCGATCAGGCATCGGCCAGGGCCCGGCGCTGCAGGCTGCGTTTGCGCCAGATGCGCAGCAGCGGCAGGGCGAGCATCAGCACTACCAGCGCCCAGACGCCCATGCTGATCGGGCTGGACCAGAGGATGCCCAGTTCACCGTTGGAGATCGACAGCGCCCGACGCAGGTTTTGCTCCATCAGCCCGCCGAGGATGAAGCCCAGCAGAATCGGCGACAGAGGGAAGTCCAGCTTGCGCAGGATGTAGCCCATGATGCCGATACCGACCATGAGGAACAGGTCGAAGGTGGTGGCATGCACGGCGTACACACCGATCGCGGTGATGATGGCGATCACCGGCACCAGCGCCCAGTTTGGCACGGCGAGGATGCGGGTGAAGATGCGGATCATCGGGATGTTGAGGATCACCAGCATGATGTTGGCGACGAACAGCGAGGCGATCAGGCCCCAGACGATATCTGGCTGCTGTTCGAACAGCAGTGGGCCAGGGGTGATGTTGTACAGGGTCAGGGCGCCGATCATCACAGCCGTGGTGCCAGAGCCCGGTACGCCCAGGGTCAGCATCGGGACCAGGGCGCCACAGCAGGACGCACCAATGGCCGTTTCCGGCGCTGCCAGGCCACGGGCATCGCCTTTGCCGAACTTGCCGCTTTCCCCGGCCATGCGTTTCTCGGTCATGTAGGCCACGGCGCTGGCCAGCGTTGCGCCGGCGCCGGGTAGAACACCCATGATGAAACCGAGCAGGCCGCAACGGATGTTGACCAGGAACACCGAGGCCGCTTCCTTGAAGTTGAACAGCATGCGGCCGGTAGCCTTGACCGCCTGGTGGCCATGGTGGGTCTTTTCCAGTAGCAGGAGGATTTCGCTGATGGAGAACAGGCCCAGCACGAGCACCACGAACTGAATACCGTCGGCCAGGTGCACGCTGTCACCGGTGAAGCGGTACACGCCGCTGTTGGCGTCGATGCCGACCGCCGACAGGAACAGGCCGATGAGAGCGGCAATGAAGGTTTTCAGTAGTTTGTCACCGGCCATGCCACCCAGCGCGACGATGGCGAACACCATCAGCACAAAGTACTCCGCCGGGCCGAAGGCGATGGCCCATTTCGCCAGCAGCGGGGCGAACAGCACCATGCCGCAGGTGGCAATGAAGGCGCCGATGAACGAACTCCAGGCCGACAGCGACAGCGCGACGCCTGCCAGTCCTTGGCGAGCCATCGGGTAGCCGTCCAGGGTTGTCATCACGGTCGAGGCTTCGCCCGGGATGTTCAGCAGGATCGAGCTGATACGCCCGCCATATTCGCAGCCCAGGTACACCGCCGCCAGCAGGATCAGCGCCGATTCCGGTGGCAGGCCGAGGGCAAAGGCGATGGGGATCAGCAGGGCCACGCCATTGATCGGGCCCAGGCCCGGCAGCAGGCCGACCACGGTGCCGATCAAGGTGCCGGAGAGGGCGGTGACCAGGTTGTAAGGGGACAGGGCAATGCCGAAGCCCTGGCCCAGGTAGCTCAAGGTATCCATGTCAGTTCTCCAGTACGCTCAGCAGGCCAAGGGGCATTGGCACGTCCATCACACGGTCGAACAGCCAGTAGAGGAAAATGCTCATGCCGGCCACCACAATGGCGCTTTGCAGCCAGCGGCCACCGTACAGCCGAGCCATGGGCAGGCCGACCAGGATGGCGCTGAGGATGAAGCCGAGTGCTTCGAAAGTGGCGGCGAAGACGATCAGCAGGCCGACACAGGCGGTGATCTTGATCAGGGTCTCGCGATCCAGTTCCGGTTCCTCATCCTTGCGCACGATGGGCGTTGGGCGGAACAACAGGTACAGCAGGCCCAGCCCCATCAGGCCTAGCACTAACAACGGGTAAGCGCGCGGGCCCACCGGTTCATAGGAAAATGCAGCCTGATAGGGCCAGGCCGTCACGGCCAGGGCGGCACACACCACTAGCAGAGCCAGGGCGAAAATGCGTTGAAGGATCATTGGGGAATCCTCGTTGGGATTGCTCAAGTGAGATGCACATCCTGTGGGAGCGGCCTTGTGTCGCGATCGGGCGCGAAGCAGGCCGCTAAACCTGCCGATGCGATCTGTCCGAAGCATCGTATCGGCTGTGCCAGGGGCCGCTTCGCGCCCGATCGCGACACAAGGCCGCTCCCACAGGGGTGGTGGTGAGTTCGACAGGCTTACTGGATCAGGCCGAATTCCTTGGCCAGTGTCTTGTAGTCAGCCACTTGCTTCTTCACATAGCCGTCCAGCTCTTCGCCGGTCATGGCGAACGGGAACAGCTCGCGCTGGTCTCGCAGCTTGGCGAAGTCCTCGGAGGCCAGCATCTTGTCGAACGAGGCCTTCCACCAGGCGTAGTCCTCGTCGCTCACTTTTGGCCCCAGGTAGAAACCGCGCACCACCGGCCAGACGATGTCGTAGCCCTGCTCCTTGGCAGTAGGGATGTCTTTCATTTCCGGCTCGTCCAGGCGGTTTTCAGAGAACACCGCGAGGATGCGCATGTTGCCGCTCTGGATGTGCGGCATGGAGTCGGAAATGTCGGTAGAACCGACCTGGATATGGCCGCCCAGCAATGCCGTGGCGATTTCGCCGCCGCCCTCCAGGGCCACGTAGCGCAGGTCGCGCGGGTTTATGCCTGCGGCCTTGGCGATCAACGC
Source organism: Pseudomonas sp. JY-Q (assembly GCF_001655295.1). Taxonomy (NCBI): domain Bacteria; kingdom Pseudomonadati; phylum Pseudomonadota; class Gammaproteobacteria; order Pseudomonadales; family Pseudomonadaceae; genus Pseudomonas; species Pseudomonas sp. JY-Q. The sequence continues at coordinate 1,280,598 of NZ_CP011525.1, forward strand.
GGTCTGCATCCAGTCCTGGCTGCCGACGGTACCGCCGGAACCGATCACGACCTTGCTTGGGTCTTTCTTCAGCGCTGCGACCAAGTCATCAAGGGTCTTGTAGGGCGAGTCGCTCTTCACTGCGATGGCACCGTAGCTGGTGCCGACGGCAGCCAGCCATTTCACCGCGTTTTCGTCGAAACGGCCGAACTTGCCCTGGGCCAGGTTAAGCAGCGAGCCGCTGGACCAGGCCACCAGCGTGCCGGCGTCTGCCGGGCGCTGGGCGACCACGGCGTTGTACGCGACCGCGCCGACACCGCCGGGCATGTAGGTGACGCGCATCGGCTTGCTGAGGATTTTCTCTTGTACCAGTGCGCTTTGCACCAGCTTGCAGGTCAGGTCGAACCCACCGCCAGGGGAGGCGGGTGCGATGCATTCGGGGCGTTTCGGTTCTGCAGCGAGGGCGTTGCCGGCCAACAGCAGGCAGCCGGTAGCGAGGACGAGGCGGCGCAGTGAAAAGGTCATCGTCGATCTCCGTGAGCGTTGTTGTTATTGGATTACCGCTATGGGGTTACCACAGCGCCACGCTGTAGCTGACCAACAGCCTCACTTCATCCGCGTCACGGGCGAAGTTGGAGCGGAAGGTGGCGTTGCGCAGGCGCACGGCGACGTTCTTCAACGGGCCGCTTTGTACCACGTACTTCAGTTCGGTGTTGCGTTCCCACTCTTTGCCTTCGCCACCGGCAGCACGGCTGACGTTGTCACCGCTGATGTAACGGGTCATGAAGGTCAGGCCCGGTACGCCGAGCGCGGCGAAGTTGTAGTCGTAGCGCGCCTGCCAGGAGCGTTCGTCGGCACCGGCGAAGTCGTTGATCTGGACGAAGTTGACCAGGTACGGGTCGGCGCCATCCACATACGGGAAGGCACTTTCGCCGGACAACTGCTGCCAGGCGGCGCTGACCTTGTGCCCGCCCAGGGCATAGCTGAGCATGCCGTTGACGGTGGTGTTGTCGATGTTGCCGGCCTTGGCTGCACCGGCGTCGTCGCTGATGGCAAGGCGCAGGTCGGCACCCAAGGTGCCCGGGCCCCATGGCTGGGTGGCGACCATGCCGATGAAGTGCTGGCGGTAAATATCGTCGAGCTGGGCGAAGTGGTAGCTGCCGGTGATGCGGTCGGTGAACTGGTAGTCGAGCCCGCCCAGGGCCAGGTTGTCAGCGCTGAAGCTGCCACCGAAGCGGCCGTTCTTGTTGTTCAGCGCCAGGTCTTCCCAGTTGGTGTCGTTGCGGTCCTTGGCCTTGTCCAGGCGGCCACCGGTGAAGGTCAGGCCCTTGATCTCTTTGGAGGTAAGCAGGCCGCCCTCGAAGGTTTGCGGCAGGATACGCCCGTCGTTGGGCTGCAGGGTCGGCAGTTCGGGGATCAGGGTGCCGATCTTGAGTTCAGTCTGGGAGATCTTCACCTTGCCGGTCAGGCCCAGCTTGGAGTATTCGTCGGCAGCCTTGCCGTCATCGTGGGTCGGCAGCAGGCCGCTGTCGGTACGGTCGGGGCTGGAGTCGAGCTTGATGCCGAGCATGCCCAATGCGTCCAGGCCAAAGCCCACGGTGCCATCGGTGTAGCCAGACTCGAAATTGAGGATGAAGCCCTGGGCCCATTCATCGCGCTTGGATTGCTGCGCGCTGGTGCCGTCGCGGAAGTCGCGGTTGAAGTACATGTTGCGGGTTTCGAAGGTGGCCGTGCTGTCTTCGAAGAAGGCGGCCTGGCTCATCGGGGCGACACCGGCAAGCGCGAGGGCGCTGGCGATGGCTGAGGGGCGTGCGGCAAAGGAACGGGTAGGCGCGAACGCCTGCGGCTGCAATGACAGCATCGTCGATGACTCCGTTTATTGTTCTTATTCGTTGCACCTTGCTGGTGCTTTTTTCGGCGCGAAGGGCGACCGTGGTGCGATGCTAGGCAACGAACCTTTCGCTAACCTTTCAGCGTGAAAGGTTTGTCACGAGGGGCTTCACAGGCGTGGTGACAGCGGTACACTCCGCGCCACCGCCCCACCCGAGCCGGGAGAATCCGATGCGTGTGCTACTGGTCGAAGACCACCTGCAACTGGCCGAAAGCGTGGCCCTGGCCTTGAAAAGCCATGGCCTGACCGTAGATGTGCTGCATGACGGCGTGGCTGCCGACTTGGCGCTGGCCAGTGAGGAATACGCCGTGGCCGTGTTGGATGTCGGCCTGCCGCGCATGGACGGCTTTGAGGTACTGGCGCGCTTGCGAGGCCGTGGCAAAACCTTGCCAGTGCTTATGCTGACTGCGCGCAGCGACGTCAAGGACCGGGTCCATGGCCTGAACCTGGGCGCCGACGATTATCTGGCCAAGCCGTTTGAGCTGACCGAGCTGGAAGCGCGGGTCAAGGCCTTGCTGCGCCGCAGTGTGCTCGGTGGCGAGCGACAGCAACGCTGTGGGCCGTTGGTGTATGACCTGGACACCCGGCGCTTCACCCTCGGTGATGACAACCTGACGCTGACCTCACGCGAGCAGAGTGTGCTGCAAGCGCTGATCGCCCGCCCGGGTCGGGTGATGAGCAAGGAGCAACTGGCCGCCCAGGTGTTTGGCCTGGAGGAAGAAGCCAGCCCTGACGCCATCGAAATCTACATTCACCGGCTGCGCAAGAAGCTCGACGGGCACCCCGTAGCCATCGTCACTTTCCGTGGTCTGGGTTATTTGCTTGAGCACCGCGATGCGTGACAACGGCAGCCTGCGCGGGCGCTTGCTGGGTAATTTGGCGCTGTTGCTGGTGGTGCTGATGCTGGCCAGCGGCCTTAGCGCCTACTGGAATGGCCGCGAGGCCGCCGACACCGCCTACGACCGCACCCTGCTGGCTTCGGCGAGAACCATCGCCGCGGGCCTGTCGCAGCGCGATGGTTCGTTGAGCGCGGATGTGCCTTACGTGGCGCTGGACACGTTCGCCTATGACAGTGCGGGGCGCATTTACTATCAGGTGCTGGATATCCAGCAAAGGCTGATTTCTGGCTACGAGAACCTGCCGCCACCGCCGCCTGGCACGCCGCGCACCGATGACTATCCGGCATTGGCACGGTTCTACAACGCCACTTACCTGGGCCAGGACGTTCGTGTGGTCAGCCTGCTGAAGCCGGTCAGCGAGCCGAACATGAACGGCATGGCAGAAATCCGCGTAGCCGAAACCGAGGAAGCGCGGGTGCGTATGGCCCGAGGGTTGATGGCCGATACCCTGCTGCGCCTGGGCATGCTGGCACTGGGGGCGTTGGTGATGGTGTGGTTTGCCGTGAGTGCCGCGTTGCGGCCGTTGGAGCGCCTGCGCACAGCGGTGGAGGAACGTCAGCCGGACGACTTGCGAGCGTTGCCGGTGGTACAGGTACAGCGCGAGCTGGGCCCGCTGGTGCGCGCCTTGAACCACTTTACCGAGCGCTTGCGTGGCCAGTTCGAGCGCCAGGCGCAGTTCATTGCCGACGCGGCCCACGAACTGCGAACGCCGCTGGCGGCGTTGAAGGCACGTGTCGAGCTGGGCTTGCGCTCGGCCGAGCCACAGGAGTGGCGGCAGACCTTGGAGTCTGCAGCCCAGGGCACCGACAGGCTGACCCACCTGGCCAACCAGCTACTGTCGTTGGCGCGGGTCGAGAATGGCGCACGGGCAATTGCCGAGGGCGGTGCGCAGCGTCTGGATTTGAGCCAGCTGGCCCGTGAACTGGGCATGGCCATGGCGCCATTGGCGCACAAGCGCGGGGTGTCGCTGGCGCTGGAGGCCGAGGCGCCGGTATGGCTGAAGGGGGAGCCGACGTTGCTCAATGAGTTGTTGAGCAACCTGGTGGACAATGCCTTGGCGCATACACCAGCGGGTGGCAATGTGATTTTGCGGGTAATGGCGCCGGCGGTGCTGGAAGTGGAAGACGATGGGCCTGGTATTCCCGAGGCCGAGCGCGAACGGGTGTTCGAGCGGTTCTACCGGCGAAGTGCGCAGGGCAGTGGATTAGGGCTGGCGATCGTTGGCGAGATCTGTCGGGCGCACCTGGCGCAGGTGAGCCTGCATGATGGCGAGAAGGGCGGGTTGCGGGTGCGGGTGAGTTTTATTGCGGATTGAGGGTTTGCCTGTGTCGACCCTTTCGCGGGCTCATCTGCGAAAGGGCCCTGGCAGGCTGTTACAGCTCAGCGCAACATGCTCCGCGCCTCTAGCAGTTCATCGACCTCCAGCTCGGTGCCAAACGGCAGCCCCAGATGGCGGTAAGCCGGCAGCGCAGCCAATGGCCGGTGGCGCCCGCGCTGACTGATGCAGCGGGCGATCTGCACAATGTCGATGTAATCAATCTTGTCAGTCTGGCGGTCCAGGTCATGAACCTGGCTCGGCAGGTTGACCAACTGCTCCGGAAACTCCCAGGCCTTGAGGATCTTGTCCCCCAGCACCGGCTGGAGTTGCTCGATCACGTAATGCAGGCAAACCGGGTCGGACAACAGTTCGTTGTGCTCTTCGGCATAGATGAGTACCGGCAGCGCGCCAATCTGGTTGACCAGCCCACCCAAGGTGGCCTGGTCAGGCTTCAGAGGTGTAAAGCGACGGCAGATTTCGTAGCTGATGCCCGCCACTTCCAGGCTACTGGCCCAGATATCGCGCAGTTTCTGCTCGACTGCCGGCGAGCGGGCATGGAAAATCTGCTCGATCACCAGGCCGATGGCCAGGTTGCAGCTGTAGTTGATGCCTAGCCGCGTGATGGCGGTATGCAGGTCGGTCACCTCGACCGCAGCACGCAGCAGTGGGCTGTTGACGACCTTGATCAGGCGCGCTGAAAGGGCCGCGTCGCGGCCGATCACCTTGCTCAGGGCCGCTACGCTGATCTCGTTGTCTTCCGCTGCTTCGCGGATGCTCAAGGCAACCTCGGGCAGGGTTGGCAGGACCAGGTCATCCTTTTCGATGGCGTCGAGCAATTGTGCTTGAACCAACTCGGCCAGCTTGTTCATGGGCATGTCTACCGCAGTGGTGGTGCGGCCCCGCCACAGGGGTGGGGCAGGCTGGTCAGCGCTGGATTTCCCGGTCGCGGTCCAGTTCGTAAGGCAGGGTCAGCACCTGCAGGCGCGGGCCTTCGAGGCTGCCCAGGTGCAGGTTGCCGTCTTCCACCGCCTCGGCGCTCAGCACTGCGAGCAGTTCGCAGCCGGCGCCGTTGCCGGCAGCAATGACCACTTCACCGACCGACGACCCATGGGTGGGCGAGAAGATCTCGGCGCCCGGGGCCGGAATGGCCTGCTGGTCCAGAGCCAGGCGGTACTGGCGGCGCTTGAGTTTGCCCAGGTACTGCATGCGGGCGACGATTTCCTGGCCGGTGTAGCAGCCTTTCTTGAAACTGACGCCGTCGACGGCCTGCAGGTTGATCATCTGCGGGATGAACAGTTCACGGGTCGGGCCCATGACCTGGCCGATACCTGCGCGAATCTGGCCCAGCAGCCAGTCGTTGAGCGTGCCTTCGGGCAGCACTGCGGCGAGGGCCTGGCGTACAGGCTCGGCGTCAGCCGCCGGCACCCACAGCTCAACCCGGCCGGCGGACACGGTGATCGCGATCAGCCCGTCATGGCGCACGGTACTACCGGCGGCTGCGGGCACGACAAGCCCCAGCGCCTGCAGCGCGGTGTCGCCATCTTGCAGGCCGAAGCGTGCCCATGCGGTGCTTTCGTCGGTCAGCGTGGCCTTGGAGAATACGGCGTACTTTTTCAGGTCGGCCAGTTGCGCGTCGAGCAGTTCGCTGGCCATGGCCAGCAAGTAGCCGTTGCCCTCGGGCACTATGCGGAAGCTCGACTGCATGCGCCCCTTGACCATGCAGCGGGCGCCGAGGCTGGCGTGTTCCTGGCTGAGGTAGTTGATGTTGCAGGTCAGCTGGCCTTGCAGGAACTTGCCTGCATCGGAGCCGCGGACGGCGAGGATGCCCTCGTGGGACAGGGGGCAGAAGAAAGCGGAATCGGCCATGGGTCATCGCGGTGGCTAAAGACTGGCGGCCATCATAGAACGCCGGTAACAAAATAGGTAGGTGACTAGACCAACGCCCGGTGTCGCTTCGCGCGCCGGGCTGTATACTGGCGGCCCATTCGAGGAGGGCCCCATGGTCGAACAAACTGAACTCAACCGGCTTTTCTGGCACAGCCGCCGCGGCATGCTGGAACTGGACGTACTGCTGGTGCCTTTCACCCAGGAAGTCTACCCCACCCTCAATGAGACCGACCGTGAACTGTACGTGCGTCTCTTGAGCTGCGAGGATCAGGACATGTTCGGCTGGTTCATGGAGCGCACCGAGTCCGAAGACCCGGAACTGCAGCGTATGGTCCGCATCATTCTGGACCGTGTCCAGCCCAAGTGAGTGTTTCGAGTGCCGTTGGCAAGGCTCGCGCCTGCTGCTGACGGCCTACCTGGCTTGTCAGGTACTGGCGTGGCTTGCCGTGTGGGCGAGCCCGCTGCCCGGGTGGCTGGCCTTTTCTGTTGTCGCCGCCTGTACGGCCCACGCTGGCTGGGCTATTCCCCGACGTATTCTGTTGACCCATGAGCATGCGGTTGTCGGCCTGCGCCGTGATGTGCGGGGCTGGCAGGTGTTCAGCCGTGCTTGTGGGTGGCAGTCAGTGCGCTTGTGTCGGGATAGTGTGGCTTTGCCTGGGCTGGTGGTGTTGCGCTTTGAGCGGGCGGGGCGGTGGTTGGGGCAGAGCCAGTGCGTACCGGGGGATGCGCTGGGGCCGGATGAGCATCGGCGATTGCGCGTGCGATTGAAGTTCAGCCGGCGGCGCTGGGCCGCGGTGAGCCGGGCATAGATCAGCACCGGGTCAGTTTCTTCGCAGGCTCGCCCGCTCTCACAGGTACTGCGCAAAACTGCAAGGCAGTTAAACCCCTGTGGGAGCGGTCGAGCCCGCGAAGGCCGCGACGCCGCTATCAGAGCGGGCTAAGGATGGTGTCCTTGGCCTCGTCCAGCATCCCTGGGTAATCCAGTGTGTAATGCAACCCACGGCTTTCCTTGCGCTGCATGGCGGACAGGATCATCAGCTCGGCCACTTGCGCCAGGTTGCGCAGCTCGATCAGGTCTCGGCTGACCTTGTAGTTGCTGTAGAACTCGTCGATTTCATCCAGCAGCAGGCGAATGCGGTGCTGGGCCCGCTGCAGGCGCTTGCTGGTGCGCACGATGCCGACGTAGTCCCACATGAAGCGCCGCAGTTCGTCCCAGTTGTGCGCAATGATCACGTCCTCGTCCGAGTCGGTCACCTGGCTGGCGTCCCAGCCGGGCAGGGCCTTGGGCATGGCCACTTGCCCCAGGTGCGCCTGGATGTCGGCAGCGGCGGCGCGACCGTATACGAAACATTCCAGCAGCGAGTTGCTGGCCATACGGTTGGCGCCGTGCAGGCCGGTGAAACTGGTTTCGCCGATGGCATACAAGCCAGGCACATCGGTGTGGCCGCAGTCGTCGACCATCACCCCGCCGCAGGTGTAATGCGCCGCAGGCACCACCGGGATAGGTTGACGGGTGATATCGATGCCAAAGGCCAGGCAGCGCTCGTACACGGTGGGGAAGTGGCTCTTGATGAAATCTGCGGGCTTGTGAGTGATGTCCAGGTATACGCAGTCCACGCCCAGGCGCTTCATCTCGTGGTCGATGGCGCGGGCCACGATGTCCCGTGGGGCCAGCTCTTCGCGTGGGTCGAAGCGTGGCATGAAACGTTCGCCGTTGGGCAGGCGCAGCAGGGCGCCCTCGCCGCGCAGGGCTTCGGTGATCAGGAAACTCTTGGCCTGCGGGTGATACAGGCAGGTCGGGTGGAACTGGTTGAATTCCAGGTTCGCCACTCGGCAGCCGGCCCGCCAAGCCATGGCGATACCGTCGCCGCAGGCACCATCGGGGTTGCTGGTATAGAGGTAGACCTTGGCCGCACCGCCCGTGGCCAGCACGGTGAAGCGCGCGCCGAAAGTGTCCACCTCGCCGGTGTTGCGGTCGAGCACGTAGGCGCCCAGGCAGCGTTCGCCGGGCAGGCCCAGGCGGCGTTCAGTGATCAGGTCGACTGCCACCCGCTGTTCTAGCAGCTGGATGTTCGGGCGCTGGCGAGCCTGTTCCAGCAGCGTGGTGAAAATTGCCGCGCCGGTAGCGTCGGCGGCATGGATGATGCGCCGGTGGCTATGGCCCCCTTCACGGGTGAGGTGGAACTCGAAACCGCCATCGTCGACGCTGTAGTGCTCATCGCGGGTGAAGGGCACGCCTTGCTCGATCAGCCACTGGATCGCTTCGCGGCTGTGCTCGACGGTAAAGCGCACGGCGTCTTCATGGCACAGCCCGCCGCCGGCATTGAGGGTGTCCTCGACATGCGACTGCACAGTATCGGTATTGTCCAGCACTGCAGCGACGCCGCCCTGGGCCCAGAAGGTCGAGCCGTTGGACAGGTCGCCCTTGCTCAATACGGCAACGCGAAGGTGGCTGGGGAGGTTAAGTGCCAGGCTGAGACCGGCGGCACCGCTGCCGATCACCAGGACATCATGTTGGAATTGTTGGCTCATGTCGGGACACTAGTAATCTTTGGGAGGGGCACGGCACAATGGTCACGCGCGGATGGCATTGTGAAACTATCGTTAAACGTGGCCGGGATGCCTTTATAGCAGCCCCGGGTGGCCAATTTCCATGCCACCTGCCAGGTTGCGACGACCTTTGTGGGAACTTTCCGACATGGCCGGAAATCCTATGAAGGCTGCCCGTACGCCACAATTTGCCGCGGCGACGCAGGGCGGCAGGCCTTTCCGGGCTTTACCCCTGCGTATTTGAAACCTGATTATCGACGTAGCCGGCCGTGACCGCGCCGCGTCTTCCGTGCAAGCCGACCAAGGGCTGCAGGAAACTTGCTTGGAGGGGAGAACTTTTGCGCAAAGCCCGAGTCTATGTTTGCAAGCCTGAGCGATGGCTGATGCAACGCTCCTTCGAGTTCACTGAGGAGTGTTCATGCTAACCCAGGAAGAGGATCAGCAGCTTGTCGAGCGCGTTCAGCGCGGCGACAGGCGAGCTTTCGATCTGTTGGTGTTGAAGTATCAGCACAAGATTCTCGGGTTGATCGTGCGGTTTGTCCACGATACCCACGAGGCCCAGGATGTAGCACAGGAAGCCTTCATCAAGGCCTACCGTGCGCTTGGCAACTTCCGCGGCGACAGTGCGTTTTATACGTGGCTGTACCGCATCGCCATCAACACGGCGAAGAATTACCTGGTGTCCCGTGGAAGACGGCCGCCAGACAGTGATGTGAGCTCCGAGGATGCGGAGTTTTACGACGGCGATCATGGTCTCAAGGATCTCGAGTCCCCAGAGCGCTCGTTGTTGCGGGATGAAATCGAAGGCACTGTCCATCGCACCATCCAGCAACTGCCCGAAGACCTGCGTACGGCATTGACGCTACGCGAGTTCGACGGGCTGAGTTACGAAGACATTGCCAGTGTCATGCAATGTCCGGTGGGTACCGTGCGCTCTCGAATCTTCCGCGCTCGGGAGGCCATAGATAAAGCCCTGCAGCCGTTGTTGCAGGAAACCTGAGACAGCGGCGACAGCGCCAAGAGAGGAACCGCCATGAGTCGTGAAGCTTTGCAGGAATCGCTGTCCGCGGTGATGGATAACGAAGCGGATGAACTGGAACTGCGTCGGGTGTTGAACGCCGTCGACGACGCCGAAACCCGTGCCACCTGGTCGCGTTACCAGGTTGCCCGTGCAGCCATGCACAAGGAGCTGCTGCTGCCTAACCTGGATATCGCCTCGGCGGTGTCCGCGGCGCTGGCCGACGAAGCCGTGCCAGCCAAGGTCAAGAAAGGCCCTTGGCGCAGCATTGGCCGCCTGGCGGTAGCCGCCTCGGTTACCGTCGCGGTACTGGCCGGTGTGCGTATGTACAACCAGGACGAGATCACGGGTGCAGAGCTTGCTGCCCAGCAGCCTGTCCAGCAGGGCCTGAGTGTGCCACAAGCGCAAGGCCCGGCCGTTTTGGCAGGCTATAGTGAGAGCAGTGAGCAACCGACCGGGCCGATGGCCAATGGCGTGCTGCAGAACCAGGCCGGCTGGGATCAGCGTCTGCCAGGCTACCTGCGCCAGCATGCCCAGGAATCTGCGCTCAAGGGCACTGAAACCGCATTGCCGTACGCCCGCGCCGCCAGCCTGGAAAACCGTTAAGTAAGGAGGATCATGCGCGCGCTACCTCTCCTGTCGCTGCTGATTGGCAGCTGCATGACGGTGCCAGCATTGGCGGCCAATTCTTCGCCTGAGGCGAGTGAGTGGCTGAACAAGCTGGCACAGGCCGAGCAAAAACAGAGCTATCAAGGGTCGTTCGTCTACGAACGCAACGGCAGTTTCTCCTCCCACGACATCTGGCACAGGGTCGACGACGGCAAGGTCAGCGAGCGGCTGTTGCAGCTTGATGGCGCCGCCCAGGAAATCGTGCGCGTGGATGGCAAGGTGGAGTGCGTCAGCGGGGCTTTGGCCAGCGGTGTCACGGCGCCGCCGGATACCGCACCGCGTGTGCTTGATCCGCTGAAACTGATGGGCTGGTACGATTTGAGTGTTGCAGGCAAGTCACGGGTCGCCGGGCGCGATGCCGTGATCATTGCGCTCTCGCCACGCGACCAGCATCGCTATGCATTCGAATTGCATCTGGACCGTCACTCGGGTTTGCCGCTGCGTTCGTTGATGCTCAACGACAAGGGGCAGTTGCTGGAACGCTTCCAGATGACCCGTCTCGATACCGATGATGTCCCCAGCGACGCAGACCTGCGCCCAGGTGCTGGCTGCAAGCCGGTGCAACATGTGGCCGCCGGCAGCAATGATACCGTCGCGGGTTGGCGTTCGGACTGGCTGCCACCCGGTTTCGAGCTGGTCAACAGCTCGGTACGCCGTGATCCCAAGCGCAACAGTTCGGTCAGCAGCTTGATGTATGACGACGGCCTGGCGCGTTTTTCGGTGTTCATCGAGCAAGTGAGCGATGATGGCGGCACCGACATGCGCACCCAGTTAGGCCCGACCTCGGCAGTCTCGCGTCGCCTGAACACACCCAAGGGCAAGGTGATGGTGACCGTGGTTGGCGAAATTCCGCTGGGTACGGCAGAGCGCGTTGCCCTGTCGATGCGCCCCCAGGATGCCCAGGCGCGCCAGTAATGGCGCGCTTTTGCGTGCCGAGCCAAGGTGGGCGGGTATACGGCTGAAATGAAATTAAAGCATTGTCATTTGCAATCCATCGGCAAATTTTCTATAGGTCAGGCTTTGAAGAGCCTGGCCTTTCTGCGTTGTGCAGGGGTCTTTCCAAACTACCGCTCGTTGTGACGGGAGTCGTATGTCAATACCACGCTTGAAATCCTACCTAATGATGTTCGCTGCTGTGCTGATGCTCGGCCAAGTCCTCACCGCCCAGGCCGAGGAAGCCCTGCCGGACTTCACCACCCTGGTGGAGCAGGCTTCGCCGGCGGTGGTCAACATCAGTACCAAGCAGAAGCTGCCTGACCGCCGAATCGCCGCAGGCCAGATGCCGGACCTGGAAGGCCTGCCGCCGATGTTCCGCGAGTTCTTCGAGCGCAACATGCCCCAGCAGCCGCGCTCGCCGCGCGGCGACCGCCAGCGCGAGGCGCAGTCGCTGGGCTCGGGTTTCATCATCTCCAGTGATGGCTACGTGCTCACCAATAACCATGTGGTGGCCGATGCCGACGAGATCATCGTCCGCCTGTCGGACCGTAGCGAGCTCCAGGCCAAGCTGGTGGGTACCGACCCGCGTACTGACGTGGCGCTGCTGAAGGTCGATGGCAAGAATTTGCCAACGGTGAAACTGGGTGACTCCGAGAAGCTCAAGGTGGGCGAGTGGGTACTGGCCATCGGTTCGCCGTTCGGCTTCGACCATTCGGTGACCAAAGGTATCGTCAGCGCCAAGGGCCGGACCCTGCCCAATGACACCTACGTACCGTTCATCCAGACCGACGTGGCCATCAACCCGGGTAACTCCGGCGGCCCCCTGTTCAACATGAAAGGCGAAGTGGTGGGGATCAACTCGCAGATCTTCACTCGTTCTGGCGGTTTCATGGGGCTGTCGTTCGCCATCCCGATTGACGTGGCGATTGATGTCTCCAACCAGCTGAAGAAAGACGGCAAGGTCAGCCGCGGCTGGCTGGGCGTAGTGATTCAGGAGGTCAACAAGGACCTGGCTGAATCGTTTGGCCTGGACAAGCCGGCGGGCGCCCTGGTGGCCCAGGTGCTGGAAAACGGCCCGGCAGCCAAAGGCGGCCTGCAGGTGGGCGACGTGATCCTCAGCATGAACGGCCAGCCAATTGTCATGTCCGCCGATCTGCCGCACCTGGTTGGCAGCCTCAAGGATGGCGAGAAGGCCAGGCTGGAAATCATCCGCAACGGCAAGCGCCAGAACCTGGACATCAGCGTCGGCGCACTGCCGGATGACGACGTTGAGATTGGCGCTGGCACCGAAGGCGGCGCCGAGCGCAGCAGCAACCGCCTGGGTGTATCGGTCGCCGACCTGACCGCCGAGCAGAAAAAGTCCCTGGAGCTCAAAGGTGGCGTGGTCATCAAGGAAGTGCAGGATGGCCCGGCAGCCATGATCGGCTTGCGCCCGGGTGATGTCATCAGCCATCTGAACAACCAGGCTATCGGTTCGGCGAAGGAATTCACCGAAATCGCCAAGGAACTGCCGAAGAACCGTTCTGTGTCGATGCGCGTGCTGCGTCAGGGCCGCGCCAGCTTCATCACCTTCAAGCTTGCTGAATAAGCGGTTTCGCTAGGCGAAAGGGCAGCTTCGGCTGCCCTTTTTCATGAATCTTCACAATTGCCGGAATGATTGCTGTGTACAGTCGGACAGAGGAATCTCCCATAACCCAGCAGCTTAAGGTACAATTCCCGGCTATTTTTCGGCGGGCGTCCGGCTCGCAGCCTTTTCGAGTGTTGACCCGTGAGTGATTTGAGTCATATCCGCAATTTCTCCATCATCGCCCACATCGACCATGGCAAGTCGACGCTGGCTGACCGTTTCATCCAGATGTGCGGTGGCCTGTCGGCGCGCGAGATGGAAGCCCAGGTGCTCGATTCCATGGACCTGGAGCGTGAGCGCGGTATCACCATCAAGGCCCACAGCGTCACCCTTCACTACAAGGCGCAGGACGGCAAGACCTACCAGCTGAACTTCATCGATACCCCCGGCCACGTCGACTTCACCTACGAAGTTTCGCGTTCGCTGGCGGCCTGTGAAGGGGCACTGCTGGTGGTTGACGCCGGTCAGGGCGTGGAAGCCCAGTCCGTAGCCAACTGCTACACCGCCATCGAGCAGGGCCTGGAGGTCATGCCGGTCCTGAACAAGATGGACCTGCCCCAGGCCGACCCGGACCGCGTCAAGGACGAGATCGAGAAGATCATCGGTATTGATGCCACCGACGCCGTGGCCTGCAGCGCCAAGAGCGGTATGGGCGTTGACGAGGTGCTCGAGCGCCTGGTGCACACCATCCCCGCGCCAGAAGGTGAGATCGATGCACCGCTGCAAGCGCTGATCATTGACTCCTGGTTCGACAATTACCTGGGTGTGGTCTCGCTGGTGCGTGTGCGCCAGGGCCGCGTCAAGAAAGGCGACAAGATCCTGGTCAAGTCCACCGGCAAGGTGCACCTGGTCGACAGCGTCGGTGTCTTCACCCCGAAGCACACCCAGACCGCTGATCTGAAAGCCGGCGAAGTAGGCTTCATCATCGCCAGCATCAAGGACATCCACGGTGCCCCGGTTGGCGACACCCTGACCCTGTCCTCGACCCCTGAGGTCGAGGTGTTGCCAGGCTTCAAGAAGATTCAGCCGCAGGTCTACGCTGGCCTGTTCCCGGTCAGCTCCGACGACTTCGAGGATTTCCGCGACGCTCTGCAGAAGCTGACCCTGAACGACTCCTCGCTGCAGTACATGCCGGAAAGCTCCGACGCGCTGGGCTTTGGCTTCCGTTGCGGTTTCCTGGGCATGTTGCACATGGAGATCATCCAGGAGCGCCTGGAGCGCGAATACGACCTGGACCTGATCACCACCGCACCCAGCGTGATCTATGAGCTGGAGTTGAAAACCGGCGAAACCATCGTCGTCGACAACCCGTCCAAGCTGCCGGACGTCTCGGCTGTAGCCGACTTCCGCGAGCCGATCGTCACCGCGACCATCCTGGTTCCGCAGGAGCACCTGGGCAACGTCATCACCCTGTGCATCGAGAAGCGTGGCGTACAGCGCGACATGCAGTTCCTCGGCAGCCAGGTGCAGGTGCGTTACGACATGCCGATGAACGAAGTGGTGCTCGATTTCTTCGACCGCCTCAAATCCACCAGCCGCGGCTATGCTTCGCTGGATTATCATTTCGATCGCTACCAGTCGGCCAACCTGGTCAAGCTGGACGTACTGATCAATGGCGACAAGGTCGATGCCCTGGCATTGATCGTGCACCGCGACAACGCGGCCTACAAAGGCCGTGCGTTGACCGAGAAGATGAAGGAACTGATCCCTCGGCAGATGTTCGACGTAGCGATCCAGGCAGCCATTGGCGGCCAGATCATTGCGCGGACAACCGTCAAGGCGCTCAGAAAGAACGTACTGGCCAAGTGCTACGGCGGTGACGTCAGCCGTAAGAAGAAGCTGCTGGAGAAGCAGAAGGCCGGTAAGAAACGCATGAAACAGGTGGGCAATGTGGAAATTCCACAAGAAGCCTTCCTCGCCGTGCTCAGGTTGGATAGCTAGGTCCTATGTCGCTAAATTTCCCGCTGTTGCTAGTCATCGCCGTCTTCATCTGCGGTCTGCTGGGCTTGATCGACCTGCTGTTCCTGGCCCCGCGCCGGCGTGCGGCAATCGCCAACTATCAGGGCAGCGTCAGCCAGCCTGAGATGGCGGTGGTCGAACGGCTGAACAAGGAGCCGTTGCTGGTCGAGTACGGCAAGTCGTTCTTCCCGGTGCTGTTCATCGTGCTGGTGCTGCGTTCGTTCCTGGTCGAGCCGTTCCAGATCCCTTCGGGATCGATGAAACCGACCCTGGAAGTGGGCGACTTCATCCTGGTGAACAAGTTCTCGTACGGCATTCGCCTGCCGGTGATCGACAAGAAGGTCATCGAGGTCGGTGACCCGCAACGCGGGGATGTGATGGTGTTCCGCTACCCGAGCGACCCGAATGTCAACTACATCAAGCGTGTGGTTGGCCTGCCGGGCGACGTGGTCCGCTACACCAACGACAAGCGGCTGTTCGTCAACGGCCAGCCCGTTGCCGAACAACTGGTGGGCAGCGAGCCGGGTACCCTGGGCAGTGCTCAGCTGTACAAGGAAAAGCTCGGCGCGGCCGAACACCTGATCCGCAAGGAAATGAGCCGTTATCGCATGCCGCCGGACCAGCAGTGGACCGTGCCTGCGGGCCATTACTTCATGATGGGCGACAACCGCGACAACTCCAACGATAGCCGTTTCTGGGATGACCCGAACATTCCCAAGGAACTGCACGGCATGGTTCCGGACCGGAACATTGTCGGCAAGGCCTTCGCGGTGTGGATGAGCTGGCCAGAGCCCAAACTCAGCCACTTGCCCAACCTGTCGCGGGTTGGCCTGATCCATTGATACCCATCGGCGCTGTCCAGCAGACAGCGCCGAATGCATTTCTGACATAGGCTGTGTTCTCAGGGATCGGGAGATTCGCCACACATCAATCGGCGGACCACAGCCAAACAGTCTTTCAGGATGTTGATTTGAACAACGCGTTGAACAACGATCGGGTGGCCGCATGAGTGCTTCCCTTGCCGGTCTGGAGCGAAAGCTCGGTTACACCTTCAAGAACCAGGACCAGATGCTCCTGGCACTGACCCATCGCAGTTACGCCGGGCGCAACAATGAGCGCCTGGAGTTCCTCGGTGACGCCATTCTCAACTTCGTTGCCGGCGAAGCGCTGTTCGAGCGTTTTCCGCAGGCTCGCGAAGGCCAGTTGTCGCGGCTGCGTGCGCGGTTGGTCAAGGGGGAGACCCTGGCCCGTCTGGCCCGTGGTTTTGATCTGGGCGATTACCTGCGCCTGGGTTCCGGAGAACTCAAGAGCGGCGGCTTTCGCCGCGAGTCGATCCTGGCCGACGCCCTGGAGGCACTGATTGGTGCCATCTACCTGGACGCTGACATGGACACCGCCCGGGAGCGCATTCTGGCCTGGCTGGCCGATGAGTTTGAAGGCCTGACACTGGTCGACACCAATAAAGATCCGAAAACCCGCCTGCAAGAGTTCCTGCAGTCGCGCAGCTGTGAGCTGCCGCGTTACGAAGTCGTGGATATCCAGGGTGAACCACACTGCCGGACCTTCTTCGTCGAATGCGAAGTGGTACTGCTGAACAACAAGAGCCGTGGTCAAGGCGTTAGCCGGCGTATTGCCGAGCAAGTCGCCGCCGCGTCTGCACTGATCGCCCTGGGCGTGGAGAATGGCAATGACTGATAGCAACCCGACCCGCTGCGGCTACGTAGCCATTGTTGGCCGTCCCAACGTCGGCAAGTCGACCCTGCTCAACCACATCCTGGGCCAGAAGCTGGCGATTACTTCGCGAAAGCCGCAGACCACCCGCCACAACATGCTCGGCATCAAGACCGAAGGTGATGTGCAGGCCATCTACGTCGATACCCCCGGTATGCACAAGGCCAACGACAAGGCCCTGAACCGTTACATGAACCGCAATGCCTCGGCGGCCCTCAAGGACGTCGACGTGGTGATCTTCGTGGTCGACCGTACCAAGTGGACCGACGAGGACCAACTGGTGCTGGAGCGCGTGCAATATGTCACCGGCCCGCTGATCATCGCGGTCAACAAGACCGACCGTATGGAAGAGAAAGCCGAGCTGATCCCGCACCTGCAGTGGCTGCAAGAGCAGCTGCCGAACGCCGAGGTGATGCCGATTTCCGCACAGCAGGGGCACAATCTCGAGGCGCTGGAAGCACAGATCGCCAAGCACCTGCCCGAGAACGATCATTTCTTCCCCGAAGACCAGATCACCGACCGTAGCAGCCGCTTCCTGGCCGCCGAACTGGTGCGCGAGAAGATCATGCGCCAGTTGGGTGCGGAGTTGCCGTACCAGATCACCGTGGAGATCGAAGAATTCAAGCAGCAGGGCCATGTGCTGCACATTCACGCGTTGATCCTGGTTGAACGCGATGGCCAGAAAAAAATCATCATTGGTGACAAGGGTGAGCGCATCAAGCGCATCGGTTCCGAGGCGCGCAAGGACATGGAAGTGCTGTTCGATTCCAAGGTCATGCTCAACCTGTGGGTCAAGGTAAAGGGCGGCTGGTCCGACGACGAGCGCGCCCTGCGTTCGCTGGGCTACGGCGACCTGTAAGCCGCGCGCTGGTCCCTGTAGGAGCGGCCTTTTGTCGCGATAGGGCTGCGCAGCAGCCCCGGCGATTTATGCTGCGAAGCTAAAAATCTGGGGCCGCTTTGCGGCCCTTTTCGCGACACAAGGCCGCTCCCACAAGGGCCAGTGCAACCCTCGGCGCGAGTGATTTTTAATGGAACAACCTGTCGGCCAGCCAGCCTACGTGCTGCACAGCCGTGCCTATAAGGAAACCAGCGCGCTGGTGGACTTTTTCACCCCGCAGGGCCGCATGCGCGCCGTGCTGCGTCGCGCGCGGGGTAAGGGCGGTAGCCTGGTGCGGCCGTTCGTCCTCCTGGAGCTAGAGCTGCGGGGGCGCGGCGAGCTGAAGAATGTCGGCCGCATGGACAGCAACGGCATCGCCGCCTGGCTGCATGGCGATGCGCTGTTCAGCGGGTTGTACCTGAATGAGTTGCTGATGCGGCTGCTGCCCGCCGAAGCACCGTTTCCGGCCATTTTCGAGCACTACACCCTGACCTTGCAGGCCCTGGCTGAAGGCCGCCCGCTGGAACCTCTGCTGCGTTCGTTCGAATGGCGGCTGCTTGATGAACTCGGGTATGCGTTTTCATTGCGCCAAGACGTCAACGACCAGCCGATCGCCGCCGACGGCCTGTATCGCCTGCGCGTGGATGCCGGCCTGGAACGGGTCGAGCTGTTGCAGCCCGGCCTGTTTCGTGGGATCGAGTTGCTGGCCCTGGCTGAAGCCGACTGGGACGCACCCGGCGCCTTGCTCGCTGCAAAGCGGCTGATGCGCCAGGCACTGGCAGTTCACCTGGGGGTAAAACCGCTGGTCAGCCGGGAACTGTTTCGCAAGCGCTGATCAGGACGTATGCTGTTGGGCTCAATCTTCAGGAGAGCCTTTCGTGACTCACAGCAACCGCATGCTTCTTGGCGTCAACATCGACCACGTGGCTACCCTGCGCCAGGCCCGTGGCACGCGCTACCCTGACCCGGTCAAGGCTGCCCTGGACGCCGAGGAAGCAGGCGCCGATGGCATCACCGTGCACCTGCGTGAAGACCGCCGGCACATCCAGGAGCGTGACGTTGTGCTGCTCAAGGATGTGCTGCAGACCCGCATGAACTTCGAGATGGGCGTCACCGAAGAGATGATGGCCTTTGCCGAGAAAATTCGCCCGGCGCACATCTGCCTGGTACCCGAAACCCGTCAGGAGCTGACCACTGAAGGTGGCCTGGATGTGGCAGGGCAGGAAGCGCGGATCAAGGCTGCAGTCGAACGGCTGGCGCGTACCGGTGCCGAGGTGTCGCTGTTCATCGACGCCGACGAACGGCAGATCGAGGCCTCGCGTCGGGTTGGCGCACCGGCCATCGAGCTTCACACCGGCCGTTATGCCGATGCCGAAACCCCCACCGAAGTGGCTGAAGAGCTCCAGCGGATCGTCGAGGGTGTGGCGTTTGGCGTGGGGCATGGGCTGATCGTCAATGCGGGTCACGGGCTGCACTACCACAACGTCGAGGCGGTGGCGGCGATCAAGGGTATCAATGAGCTGAACATTGGCCATGCGCTGGTGGCGCATGCCTTGTTTGTCGGCTTCAAGGCTGCTGTGGCCGAGATGAAGGCGCTGATCGTGGCGGCTTCGCGCTGATTGTTGGCCGCCTGTACCGGCCTCTTCGCGGGCAAGCCCGCGAAGAGGCCGGTACAGGCGGCCGATCACTCGGCAGGAAACACCAGGGTAAACCGGGTAGGCCCCAGGGGGCTGCTGCTGACCTCGACCCGCCCGCCATGCAACTGCATGATCGACTTCACGATCGCCAACCCCAACCCGGTCCCGCCCTCCAGCCGCGAACGCCCCGAACCTACCCGGTAAAACCGCTCGAACAAGCGCGACTGGTGCTCTGCAGGCACACCCGGCCCCTGGTTCTCTACGGATAGCCTGACTTCGCTGCCCGAGCGTTCGATGCGCAGAGCCACGGGTTTACTCTCGGGACTGTGCCGTATGGCGTTGCTCAACAGGTTCGACAGTGCCCGCTGAAACATCAGCCGGTCTCCCAGCGCTGTCCCCCAGCCCTGAACACGTAGCTCAATTTCTTTCAGCTCGGCACTGTAGGCAAACAGCTCGACAACCCGCGCTGCCTCGTCGGACAGCGCCAAGGGTTTCAACGCAACCTGCGTATGCGGCTGGCTGACCTGGGCAAGAAACAGCATGTCGTTGATGATGCGGTTGAGCCGGGTCAGCTCTTCGATGCTGTCTTCAAGCACTTCCCGATAGTTGGCGTTGTCCCGCTCACGGGCCAGTGTCACCTGCGCCTTGCCCATGAGGTTGCTCAACGGTGTGCGCAGTTCATGGGCCAGGTCGTCAGAGAACTGCGACAGCTGCCTGACACCTTGGTCGAGTCGATCGAGCATCACGTTGATACTGCCGGCCAGGTCTGCCAGTTCCTGCGGCAGGGCGGTAGCGGGCAGGCGATGCTGCAGGTCCTGGGCCGACACCTGCCCGGCAATGCGCCGGAAGTGCCGCAATGGTTTCAGGCCGCGCTGCATCAGCCACCATGCCCCCGCACCAATCAAAACCAGTAGCAGTGGCAAGGCGAGCAACGTCGAGTGCAGGTAGGCTTGCAGCAGGGCGTTGTCGTCGGCGCGGTTGAGCGACATCATCACCTTGACAGGGGTGTTGTCGCGCAGGCGCATCAGCCGGGTAACGGTGAGGATCTGGTTACCGCCGCTGTCACGCCAGGCGTGAAAGGTCAGGCGCGCATCGGTGTGCAGTTCACCGACCCGCGATTCCAGGGCCGGGCCGAGGCTGAGCAGGTGGGGGTGGCGGCCGTCGAGAGCCAGCACACTGAGGCTTAGGTTGTCATGCCCCATCACCAGGTCCAGCAGTGGATGGGCGCGGCTGCCCAGGTCCTCGCTGCGCAGGTCGACACGCAGGTTGTGCTCGACCTGAAGCATCTTGCGCGCCAAATCCTTGCGCGCGCGGCTGTCCAGTTCGTGATCCAGGGCAAACACGGCCAGGCAGGCCAGCAGCAGCACCAGTGCGGCGCCCATCAATGTCACGCTCAGGCCCAGGCGTAACGACAGGCTGGCGTTTTTCAAAGGCGAGCCTCAAGTACGTAGCCCACACCACGCAGGGTATGGATCAGCTTGTTGTCGAACGGGTCGTCGATCTTCGCCCGCAGGCGCCGGATCGAGACCTCGACCACGTTGGTGTCGCAGTCGAAGTTCATGTCCCACACCAGCGAGATGATTTGCGTGCGCGACAACACTTCGCCAGTCTGGCGCATTAGCAGGTGCAGCAGGGCGAACTCCTTGGCGGTCAGGTCGATGCGCTGCCCGGCGCGGTAGGCGCGGTGGCGGCCGGGGTCCAGTTCCAGGTCAGCGACGCGCAGGGTGCTGGGCTGCAGTTGCTGGTCGTTGCGGCGTAGCAGGCTGCGGATGCGCGCCAGTAGCTCAGGGAACTCAAAGGGCTTGAGCAGGTAGTCATCCGCGCCCAGGTCCAGGCCTTTTACCCGGTCGGCCAAGCGACCGTGGGCGGTCAGCATCATGATGCGCGTGGCCGATTCGGCACGTAGCCGCTGTAGCACGGTCCAGCCATCGATTTCGGGCAGGTTGACGTCGAGTATGACCAGGTCATAGGCCTGTTGGCGTGCCAGGTGCAGGCCGTCGGTGCCTGTGTGGGCGCAGTCGACCACGTAACCGTTCTCGCGAAGGCCCTGTTGCAGGTAGTCGGCGGTACGCAGCTCGTCCTCGATGATCAGTAGGCGCATGGGGGGCTCGGTGTATTGAAAGGGGGCGATTCTTGACCCTGTAGTGACATCAGGGTCAAGCGCTCCAATGTTACGGCATGAAAAAAGGCCTGCGGTGCAGATAACGGATTTGTAATTCTGCTGTTATCTGGCTGTCTATTCGGGCCTCTTCGCGGGTAAACCCGCGCCTGTAGGAACGGGTTTAACCGCGAAGAGGTTCGAACAGTCCACACAAGGCCACATTGCAGGACTGTAATCCCCGCCTCACCTTGCCGTTAGCCAGCCCTCGCTAGGATGGCCGTGTCTGATCGGTTATTACGAGGCAAACACGATGAACCTGACCAAATACCTGCTGTTGGCCACCCTTGCCCTGGGCAGCGCCAGTGTTTATGCCGAGGGCGGTGCGGAGCGCTCGAAGCAGTTCTGGCAAGCCTTCCGCGAAGACCAGCAGCGTCTGCATGGCGACAAGCAACAGGCTGTTGCCGAGCGCGAGCGCAAGGCGCAAGAGAAGGCGCGTGAGGTGGCCAAGGATTGAGGTAACGACACCTGCGCCGCGACGGCTCCTCGCCGCAGGTGTATTCAGGCGCCCCTGCGGGCGCCTTTTTTATTTGCGCGCCAGCAGGGTGGCGCGGCGTGGGGCCGGCAGGCCTTCGACGGTCTTGCTGTGGTCGTTCGGGTCGAGGAAGTCGCTCAGCGACTGGTAGCGCATCCAATCGGTGCTGCGCTGCTCCTCGACGCTGGTCACGCTCACGTCGACGCAGCGCACATCGCTGAAGCCGGCACGGCGCAACCAGCGGGCCAACGCCGGTACCGACGGCAGGTACCAGACGTTGCGCATCTGCGCGTAGCGGTCCTCAGGCACCAGCACCTGGTTTTCGTCGCCCTCGATAACCAGCGTTTCCAGCACCAGCTCGCCACCTTTGACCAGGCATTCCTTGAGCGCCAACAGGTGCTCGATGGGCGAGCGGCGGTGATAGAACACGCCCATGGAAAACACGGTATCGAAACCTTCAAGGTTGGCGGGCAGGTCTTCCAGGGCGAACGGCAGGTGCCAGGCCGGTAACTCCGGCAGGTATTGCTGCACGGCCTGGAACTGGCAGAAGAACAGCCAGTTGGGGTCGACCCCAACCACCATGTCTGCGCCGGCGCCGAGCATGCGCCATTGGTAGTAGCCATTGCCACAGCCCACGTCGAGTACGCGTTTGCCTTTGAGGTCCAGGTGCGGGCCGACCCGCGACCACTTCCAGTCCGAACGCCATTCGGTGTCAACGTGCACGCCAAACAGGTCGAATGGCCCCTTGCGCCAGGGCGACAGGCCCATCAGTGCCTGGCGCATCTGCGCGCGGGTGGCGTCGTCGCAGTCGCAATCCAGACGCAACCCGTTGACCAGGTCGACTTCACTGGGTTGCAGGGCGGGCAGGGCTTCCAGCGCCCCGCGCCAGCGGTCGAGGTCACCGTGACCCTTTTCCAGCTTGGCGTCGAGTTGCGCTTGCAGGCCTTGCGACCAGGAAGCCAGGGGCGTGCCCGCCAGGCGGCGGACGAGGGGAGACAGATCGATCATGGCAGGGCTATCAACGAGGCGAAGTTAAGGCATTGGAACCAAGGCACCACTTTCGAGAAGCCGGCTGCGCGCAGGCGTTCCTGGTGGGTTTCGAGTGTATCGGGCTTCATCACGTTTTCGATGGCACTGCGCTTCTGGGCGATCTCCAGTTCGCTGTAGCCATTGGCCCGTTTGAAATCCAGGTGCAGTTCATTGAGCAGGTCCTGCGCTTGCTCATCGGCGAAGCGCAGCTTCTCCGACAGAATCAGCGCGCCGCCGGGCAGCAGCGCCTGGCGGATTCGCCCGAGCAGTTCAAGGCGCTGGTCAGGGGCAATGAACTGCAGGGTGAAGTTCATCGCCACTACCGAGGCCGGCTCGAAGGGCAGGGCAAGGATATCGGCCTCCAGCACGTGCACCGGCAGCAACTCCTGGAA
Organism: Pseudomonas sp. JY-Q; assembly: GCF_001655295.1. Classification (NCBI taxonomy): domain Bacteria; kingdom Pseudomonadati; phylum Pseudomonadota; class Gammaproteobacteria; order Pseudomonadales; family Pseudomonadaceae; genus Pseudomonas; species Pseudomonas sp. JY-Q. The sequence goes on from NZ_CP011525.1 coordinate 1,303,630, forward strand.
CATCGAATCTTGTGCAGTGAGGTACTGCCGGCAGCGCTCGACCATGGCAGCGGAGTTATCCACCGCGATTACCCTGCAGCCGTCGCTGCGCACATGGCGACGCAGCGACTGGGTAACGGCGCCCAGCGATGCGCCCAGATCGTACAGTGCGGTGCCTGGCTGGGCGAACCGGGCGGCCAGAACCCCGAGGTTCTCGACAATGGTTGGGTAACCGGGCACCGAGCGCTTGATCATGTCCGGGAACACACGTACGACGTCTTCGTTGAAGACGAAGTCGGGCACCTGCTCCAGGGGTTGGGAGAAAAGGCGGTCGGGTTGTTTGCTCACGGCGAATCCAGGCGGCTGGTGATAGGCAGGGGGCGCATTCTAGCCAAACCGCAGCCGGGATGCATGGTTGGCTGACCAGCGCTGTGCGTTCAATTGACCCGAATGGCGCAATCGAAGGTCTGCACCGGGCGCACTTCCGGGGCCCAGGGTTGCTGGTAGACCAATACCAGGTTCCCTTCGCCGGCAGCGCGGGCCTGGAAGCGCCAGGTCGACATGCCCGAGCTGCCGACGATACCGGTGTCTTCAGGCGCGCTGTAAACCTCGGGGCCAAGGCTTTGCAATACGTTGGGCGCCGGGTTCTGTAACAGCCAGCGGTAGCCGGTGGTGGGGTTGCTGGGCAGGGTAAGCGTGAGGACCTGACCGACCTGCAGGCGCTTTGGGCATTCGCTTTCGGCGTCCAGGTCAACAGGCTGCGAGGGTTGTTGAGCGCAGGCAGAAAGCAGGGCGAAGCTCAGGGGAACGAGCAGACGAGGAGAGGTCATGGTGGCTCCGAAGGCTGGCGATGGCCTGAGGATAACCGATGATCGAGGACATTTGTGTTGCCTGTGCCGGCCCTTTCGCGAGTAAGCCCGCGCCTGCAGGGATAGCGTACCCGTGCAGGCGCGGGCTTGCCCGCGAAGAGGCCGGTACAGGCTAGAACAGCACTTTCGCCACGTCGGCAAAGCGCTTGGCGAAATGCACTGTCAGGCCTTCGCGCAGGTAGTCCGGCAGTTCTTCGAAGTCGCCGCGGTTGGGCTCCGGCAGGATCAGTTCGAAAATCTTCTGCCGCCGCGCCGCAATCACCTTCTCGCGCACGCCGCCAATCGGCAGTACCTGACCGGTGAGGGTCAGCTCGCCCGTCATGGCGACACCCTTTTTGGCAGGCTGGTCGCGGGCCAGTGAAAGCAACGCGCTGGCCATTGTGATGCCGGCACTGGGGCCGTCTTTGGGCGTGGCGCCTTCGGGTACGTGCAGGTGGATGAACGCTTCGTTGAAGAAACCAGGATCCCCGCCAAATTGCTTGAGGTTGGAGCTGATGTAGCTGTAGGCAATTTCGGCAGACTCCTTCATCACGTCACCCAGTTTGCCCGTCAGCTTGAAGCCGCGGTTGTGGGTGTGGATGCGGGTCGCCTCGATCGGCAGCGTGGCGCCGCCCATGCTGGTCCAGGCCAGGCCGGTGATAACGCCTTTGCCAGCCAGTACCTGCTCGCTGCGGAACACCGGTATGCCGAGTGCGGTCTCCAGGTCTTTGGTGCCGATCTTAAGTTTGGCGTCGGGGTTTTCCAGCAGCTTGACCACGGCCTTGCGCACCAGTTTGCCCAGTTGCTTCTCCAGCTGGCGCACACCGGCCTCGCGGGCATAACCGTCGATCACCAGGCGCAGTGCGCTGTCGCTGATGCTGAGGCTGGTCTTGGAAACGCCGGCCTTTTCCAGCTGCTTGGGCCACAGGTGGCGCTTGGCGATGGTCATTTTTTCTTCGGTGATATAGCCGGACAGGCGGATCACTTCCATGCGGTCGAGCAACGGCCCGGGTATCGAATCGAGGGTGTTGGCAGTGCACACGAACAGCACCTTGGACAAGTCCAGGCGCAAGTCGAGGTAGTGGTCGAGGAAGTCGACGTTCTGCTCGGGGTCGAGGGTTTCCAGCAACGCTGATGCCGGGTCACCTTGGTAGCTCTGGCCCATCTTGTCGATTTCGTCGAGCATGATCACCGGGTTCATCACTTCGACGTCTTTCAGGGCCTGCACCAGCTTGCCGGGCTGGGCACCGATGTAGGTGCGGCGATGGCCCTTGATCTCGGCTTCGTCACGCATGCCGCCGACGCTGAAGCGATAGAATGGCCGGCCGAGCGATTCGGCGATGGACTTGCCGATGCTGGTCTTGCCCACACCGGGCGGGCCCACCAACAGCACGATCGAGCCGCTGATCTCGCCTTTCCAGGCGCCCACGGCGAGGAACTCGAGGATGCGCTCCTTGATGTCGTCGAGGCCAGCGTGGTACTGGTCGAGGACTTTGCGCGCATGTTTGAGGTCGAGCTTGTCTTTGCCGTACACGCCCCACGGCAGGGCGGTGGCCCATTCCAGATAGTTGCGGGTGACGGCGTATTCGGGCGAGCCGGTTTCCAGGATGGCCAGTTTGCCCATCTCTTCATCGATGCGCTTGCGTGCCTGGGGCGGCAGGGTCTTGCCTTCCAGGCGCTGTTCGAACTGTTCGAGGTCGGCGCTGCGGTCGTCCTTGGTCAGCCCCAGCTCCTGCTGGATGACCTTGAGTTGTTCCTTGAGGAAAAACTCGCGCTGGTGCTCGCCGATCTGCCGGTTGACCTCGGCCGAAATCTCGTTCTGCAAGCGTGCGACTTCCACCTCTTTGCGCAGCATTGGCAGTACCTTTTCCATGCGTTTGAGCATGGGCACGCAGTCGAGCACTTCCTGCAACTGGTTGCCGGTGGCCGAGGTGAGCGCGGCGGCGAAGTCGGTGAGCGGCGAGGGGTCGTTGGGGCTGAAGCGGTTGAGGTAGTTCTTCAGCTCTTCGCTGTACAGCGGGTTGAGCGGCAGCAGCTCCTTGATCGCGTTGATCAGTGCCATACCGTAGGCTTTGACCTCGTCGGTCGGCTCGGCGGGCTGGCGCGGGTATTCGACTTCGACCAGGTAGGGCGGGCGGTGGTGCTTGAGCCAGTTGCGGATACGCACCCGGGACAGGCCCTGGGCGACAAACTGCAATTTGCCGTTTTCGCGGCTGGCATGGTGCACCTTGACCAGCGTGCCGTACTGCGGCAGTGCCGAGGTGTCGAAGTGGCGGTGGTCTTCTGGCGGGGTGTCCATGAAGAACAGCGCCAGGCAGTGGTCCGGTGACTTGGCCACCAGGTCGAGCGTTTCGGCCCAGGGTTCTTCATTGACGATGACCGGCAGTACCTGTGCCGGGAAGAACGGGCGGTTGTGGATCGGGATGACGTAGACCTTGTCCGGCAGCTGCTGGCCGGGCAGGGCGAGGGCGTGGCCGGTTTCGGCCTGGAGGGTGTGTTCGACTTCGCTGTGTTCGTCCGGGTGTTCCGGGAAATCCTGCTGGTCGCTCATGGGGCACCTGCGTGAATGACTATGGTGCTTAGATGGGGCGGGAGGGGATGGGTTTCAATGGTATGGGAGTGGCCTTGTGTCGCGATTGGGCTGCGCAGCAGCCCCAGCATCCATCCAGCATTCTAGAGTGTTGGGGCCGCTGCGCGAGCCAATCGCGACACAAGGCCGCTTGTGTCTTGATGGGGGATTAGAATCTGGAGTGAGAGCGGTGAATGGCAAGCTGAATGCCGTAGGTGCCTTGAGCACGTGTGGGAGCATAAGCTGCCATTCACCGTTCCACTTTGGCGAGAGCCCGAACAGTTGGATGCGGCTCTGATCTCGAATCACAAGCGTGGGCCAAGCCAAAGTCCTCTCACTGTGTTGAGTTTAGGAGGTTTTGGTGATGGCTTCCTTCTTGGGTATCGATGTTTCCAGTCTCTCCCTTGATGCTGCGGTGCGGCCACAGGGCATCAAAATGCATTTAAGCAATGATCCCACAGGCTTTGAGGCGCTACTGGAGAGCCTTCGCAAGCTCAGTATCAAGCGCGTCCTGTTAGAGGCAACGGGTGGCTACGAGCGAGATGTCATGCGTTTTCTACAGGACGCTGGCTACAAGGTCATACGCGTTAATCCCAGGCGAGCCAGGTCATTCGCTGACTCTTTAGGCATCAAGGCCAAGACTGACGCCATCGACGCCGAGGTTCTGGCGCACTATGCCGAAGTCATTCCAGATCAACCCTCCCTGCGAATCAGCCCCGAACGAGCGCTTCTGCGAGAGTTGCTTCAGCAACGTGATCGGTTGGTTCAACAGCGAGATGACGACCTGCGGCGCCTGAAGCAGGTGCAATCGACTGCAGTTGCTAACTACCTGAATGCCAACCTGAAACACTTCAAAGCGCAGATCAAACTGGTTGAGCGTGAGATCGAACAGCAAACCGCGATGCTGAACGACGAACGGGTTACCCAACTGATTAAAGTGAAAGGCATTGGGATGGTGACAGCGGGCAAGCTAGTAGCGCTGCTGCCGGAGCTGGGTCGGGTTGAATCCAGAGAAATTGCCTCCCTGGTCGGAGTGGCGCCCTTCAACCACGACAGTGGGAAATTCATGGGCAAGCGCTCTATCTCTGGCGGACGATTTGCGGTCAGGCGATCGCTGTACATGGCATGCCTTGTGGCGATGAGATACAACCCAGCACTCAAGGCTCGTTATCAGTCACTGCGGGAGCGCGGAAAACTTCCCAAAGTCGCTATCGTGGCCTGCATGAGAACGTTCATCGTGCGGTTAAATGCCATGCTCAGAACGGGTACATCATGGCTCGATCTAGTGCTACCGCAGCCTGAAAGTACAACGTAAATCCAGAACGCAGCGTGAGCCGCGTGGAAGCGGGCTTGCCCGCGAAGCCAACACCGTGGTGGATGGCACGGGCTTCGCCCGTGTTCGCGGGCAAGCCCGCTCCCACAGGGAAGGCGCCAGCTTTTAGAAATTGAGCAAGACAGTTGCTCCCACAGGGTTGAGCCTGCGGGAGCGGTGTCGCTTACTCAGCTAATTTGTAAGCGATGATGTAATCGCCCATCTTGGTGCCCAGCGAGCCATGGCCGCCGGCAGTCACCAGCACATATTGCTTGCCGTCCTTGCCGGTGTAGCTCATCGGCGTAGCCTGGCCACCCGCTGGCAGGCGTGCTTTCCACAACTCCTTGCCGTTGTTCACGTCATAGGCGCGCAGGTACTGGTCGAGCGTGCCGCTGAGGAAACCGACGCCACCGGCGGTGACGATCGAGCCACCCATGCTTGGCACGCCAACCGGCAGGCCGATCGGCACCGGAGTGCTGTCCCGGGTGGTGCCGTTCTTGTGTTTCCACACCACCTTGTTGGTGAACAGGTCGATGGCGGCGACGTAGCCCCAGGCGGGTGCCTGGCACGGTACGCCGAGCGGCGACATGAACGGGTGCATGGTCACTGCATACGGTGCACCGGTGTTCGGCTGCACGCCGCTGGTCTCGCTTTCTCGCTTGCTGCCTTCGGCAACCTGCTCACGCGGGACCATCTTCGACACGAACGCCATGTAGTTGGGCGAAGTGAACAGCAACTGGCGCACCGGGTCGACCGACACGCTGCCCCAGTTGAATACACCTACGTTGCCGGGGTAGACCAACGAACCTTGTTCGGATGGCGGGGTGTACTGGCCTTCGTAGCGCAGTTCGCGGAACTGGATGCGGCACAGCATCTGGTCGAAAGGCGTGGCGCCCCACATGGCCTGTTCGGTCAGCTCTGGGCCGAGCAGGTTGAGGTCGGAACGAGCCTGGGTTGGCGAGGTGTGGTCGCCTTCCACTGCGCCTTGTGGGGTGGGGATCTCGCGGATCGGCACGATTGGCGTACCGTCGCGGCGGTCGAGCACGTACAGGCTGCCTTGCTTGGTCGGTACGATGATTGCCGGTTTCACGCCATCGTCGGTTTTCAGGTGTACCAGGGTCGGCTGGCTGCCGACGTCCATGTCCCACAGGTCGTGATGGGTGAACTGATAGTTCCAGCGTGCCTTGCCGGTGGCCAGGTCAAGGGCGACCACGCCGGCACTGTACTTCTCGGCGCCTGGGGTGCGGTCGGCGCCCCACTGGTCCGGGGTCTGGTTGCCCAGCGGCAGGTAGATCATGCCAAGGTCTTCGTCGACGCTGGCGATTGACCACATGTTGGCCGAGTTGCGGCTATACATTTTGCCGGCAGCCAATGGCTTGGTGTCGTCCGGGTTGTTGCTGTCCCAGTTCCACACCAGGTGGCCGTCGTGCACGTCGTAGGCGCGGATCACCCCGGACGGCTCATTGGTCGACTCGTTGTCGGTGACGTGGCCACCGATGATCACCAGGTCACGGGTAATGGCAGCAGGCGAGGTGGAGTAATAGCCGCCGGCGGTGAACGGGCCAATGCCGGTGGTGAGGTCGATCACGCCCTGGTTGGCGAAGCCTTCGCAGACCTTGCCGTTGTCGGCGTTGATGGCGATCAGGCGGGCATCTGCAGTCGGCAGGTAGAGGCGACGTGGGCAGGCTTGGGCCACGGCCTGGCCTGCGTCGGTAATTTTCGGCGCCGGGCTGCCGTCGCGGCTGACGTAGCGGTTTTCGTCATAGTACGAGACGCCACGGCACGTCATGTGGGCAAAGCCCTTGAAGGTGCCGGTCGGGCTCTTGACCTGCGGGTCGTAGCGCCAGATTTCCGCGCCAGTGTCCGGGTCCAGCGCCAGCAGGCGGCTGTGCGCGGTGCAGGCGTAGAGCATGCCGTTGACCTTCAGCGGGGTGTTCTGGTTGGTCAGCTCCACCGGGTCGTTTTCGGTCGGCAGATCACCGGTGCGAATGCGCCAGGCCTCTTCCAGGCGGTAGGCGTTCTGCGGGGTGATCTGGTGCAGCGGCGAGTAGCGGTCGCCATGCTCGGTACGGCCGTAAGCCTGCCATTCGCCGTCGGGCATGGCCGGTGCGGCACTGGCCATTTCGCTGCTGTCGCGGCCCAGTTCGCCGAACACTTCACCGGGATGGGTGAACTGGCTGCCCAGCGCGCAAGCGCCCGAAGCGACCACTGCCAGGCCGAGCAGTGCAGTATTGGCTTTGCTGGCCGGGCCGATCAGCGGGCGACGTGCCCACGGAAGCAGCAGCACCACGCCGATGGCGAACCAGATGGCCAGACGGGGCACCAGTTGCCACCAGTCCAGGCCCACTTCGAGCAGAGCCCAAACGGTGCTGCCCAGCAGCACCAGGCCATACAGGCCCAGGGCGATCTGGCGTTGGGCCAGCAGCAGGATGCCCGAAAGGGCAAAGCCGATACCGGCGATCAGGTAGTACAGCGATCCGCCCAGCTGGCTCAGCTTGATACCGCCGGCCAGCAGGGCCAGGCCCATCAGCAACAGCAGCGCGCCAATCAGGCGCGGTAGCCAGCGGCTTCCTTGGTTCGCACCTTCAGTGCTCATCGTAGGTTCTCCGTCAGGTCAAAAAAGGGGTTAGAAACTGCTCTGGATCTTCAGGCCGCCGATCAGGGCGCCATCCACCTGCGACACTCCGCCCGGGTGGCGGATGTACTGCAGGTTGGGGCGTACCGTGAGCCAGTCGGCCAAATGGATGCCGTAGTACAGCTCGGCGCTGTACTCGGTGTCCTGCACGGGCAGGAAGCCTGGGTTGTCGTAGTCGTAGAGGCCGGCGGCCTGGTTGGCCAGGCGGGCGTTCTTGCGATAGGCAGGGTTGACGTGCACGCGGGCCAGGGCGAAACCGATGTCGTCCTTGGCGCGGGCATCGAAGGGCCCTTTGAATACCAGTCCTGCCTGCACATAGTTGTCGATGGCATTGGTCTTCTTGTCATGCACGGTGGCGTTGGTGAACACGCTCAAGCCGCGTGACTGGTCGGACGCCAGCGAGGTGACCTGCTGCTGGGCGCCAATCCACAAGCCGTGCTTGCTCGAGCTGCTGCGGTAGGCGGCGCCGCTGATGGCGGCCGGCTGACCGTTGCTGTCCTTGAGAACATCTTGTGCCTTGGCATTACTGTAGTAGTAGCCGGCACGATATTCCCCTTTCAGGCCTTGGATACGTGGGGTCCATACCAGTTCGAACGGCATTACCGCACCTTGGGTGCCGCTGCCGCTGAGCTTGAAACCATTGCCAGATTCAAGGTTGGAAGGGTTCTGCTCGAAGACGCCGACCTGTACGTACAGCTCAGAGGTAAGGTTGTAGCGCACGCGCAGGGCCCACTGGCTGACTGGCCAGTTGTACCAGATGCCACCCACCCAGTTGCCCACCTGCGAGCCGCAGAAGGCCAGGTTCTGGAAGTCGCAAGGGAAGCTGTTGAAGTCCTCGCCTTCACCGAAGCGGCCGAATTTCACGTCCAGCGCACCGTCGAAGTACTTCTGCTTGATCCACATTTGCGTCAGCCGCCAGGTTTCGCCGCGGCCCCAGACTTCCTGGGCGGAGGTGAAGCCGCCGACACGCGGGTCGTTGATGCGGTCGTTGCTGATGTTGTCGCCGTGACGCTCGGTGACGGTCAGTTGGAGTTCGGTGTCGTGCCAGCCGAGGATCTTGTCCAGGTCCAGGTGGCTGCCAAAGGTGAACTGGTCGCTGTAGCGCGCGGTGCGGTCGTGGTCGTAGCCGCCGTGCAGGTTGCTGCCCATCTCGCCGGTGTAGCCAAGGGTAAAATCGTAGCCCTTTTCCAGCAGTTCGCTGCGGGTTCCACCCCAGTCGCCGAGCATCCACGGGGAGTCGCTGGCGAACATTTCGCTGGCGCTGGCGGGGGTTGCCAAGGCACTGAGGGCGAGGCCGATGTAACAGGTTTTAGGCAGTTGGAACATGAGATAGCGCTATCTTTTGATTATTGAAAAAACGGCAAGCGCATCGAAGGGCGAGCCCCTCAATGGATATGGCGACAAGGTTGTTCGATGAAGCGTTTCAGCTTGCGGCGGGGAGGATATAGGGGAAGTTGTAAGAAAAAAAGACAAATTGTCGCAGAGGATTGTTGTTGAACGGGCAACAGTCGTCATTAATCGAGGCCGGTGTAGGAGCGGGTTCACCCGCGAATGCGCCGGTTGACCTACCATCGTCTTCGCGGGTGAACCCGTTCCTACACCGATCTTCGTCGCTTATGGTTCAGAAGGTGGTACGCAACCCGACTTCCACACTGCGCCCCGGCGCCGGTGCGATATCGCGCAGGATCGAACTGGCGTAGCGCACGGTCTGGTCGGTGAGGTTTTCGCCGCGTACAAACGCCAGCCACTGGCTCTGGCCAATGTCGAAGCGGTAGCCAACGCTCGCCCCCAAGGTGGTGTAGCCATCGGTGCCGGTTTCGTTGGCGGGTTTGCGGTGCTGCGACGCAGCGTGCTGCACGTCTACTCGCGCCTGCCAGCGGTCCAGTTCCCAGACCAGACCGCTGTTCAGGCGCAGCGGGGCGATGCGGGGCAGTGGCTCGCCGCTGTCCAGGTTCTTGGCCCGGGTGTAGTCACCGGACAACTCCAGCGCAAAGCTGCCGTAACGGTTCTCGGCCAACTGCCAGCGGTCCTGGGCCTCGATGCCGTAGAAGCGCGCCCGCACACCTTGGTACTGATATTCCGGGTAGCCGTCGTCATGATCGTGGTCGTGGTCATCCTCGTCATGGTCGTGATCATGCCCGCCTTCACGCAGGTTGCCGGTGCCGATCAGGCCGATGTAGTTGCGAAAGTGGCTGTAGAACACCCCAACACTGCCCTTGTGGGTGCCGTTGTCGAAGCGCAGCGCCAGGTCGGCGGAAATCGCCTTTTCCTTGTTCAGGCTGGCGTCACCGACTTCAAACGCGCCGGTGGCTACGTGCGCGCCATTGGCGTACAGCTCGTAAAAGGTAGGGGCGCGCTCGGTGTAGCCGAGGTTGGCGGCCAGCGACCAGACCGGGTCGAGTTGGTACACGGCCCCCGACGACAGGCTGAAGGCGTTGAAGCTGCTGGCGCTGTCGGCGTCGACGAAGTTCTCGTTGCCTTTGGCGTCCGGGTCTACGCGGGTGTGTTCCATGCGCGCGCCCAGGCTCAGGTTCAGGCGTTCGGTGGCTTGCCACTGCTCCAGCATGAACAGCGCCAGGCTGTCGGTATCGGTGTGCGGGACGAAGGCTTCCTCGCCCAGGGCGGAGAATTCGTTGCGGCTGACCTGGGCACCGATCACCCCTTCAATCGGCCCGAGCGGCTGGTGACGGGCTTCGATGCGGGCTTCGTAGCCCTTGTTCTTGAAGGTGGTATGGACCTCGCCTTCCTCGATTTCGCTGTGTTCGTAGTCGGTGTAGCCGGCATCTACCTTGACCGAGCTGAAAGGGCCGTCGAGGTCGCGCAGTTCGGAGGCGAAGGCGTAGTGATCCTGTTTCATGTCCAGGCGCACGCCGGACTCGGCCACCGAGCCGTAGTTGCTGTCGTAGCGGCTGTACGACAGGCCGGCGTAGCCGTGGTCCCAGTGGTAGGCACCACCGATTGCGCCGCCGTCCTGGCGACCGTCGCTGTTTTCCAGGCGGTGTTTGCTGCCGGGCTCGTCGGCATCGCGCACCTTGGCGCTGCGTGCGTAGCCCGGGATGCGCAGGTCGTTGAACTGGCGGCTGTTGGCGTCCAGGTGCAGGGCGAAGGCGCCGTCGCCGGCCTCCAGCTTGCCGGCGCTGCTGCGGGTGGTGTCCGCGCCGCCGTAACGCAGTTCACCGGCACCGTGGATGCCCTCGATCGGCGAGTCCGGGATGCGGTTGTCGAAGGTGTTGACCACGCCGCCGATGGCGTTACCGCCATACATCAAGGCGGCCGGGCCACGGACGATTTCGACACGGTCGACCGTCACCGGGTCCAGGGGCACGGCGTGGTCGTAGGACAGCGACGAGGCATCCAGGGCGCCGACGCCGTTGCGCAGAATGCGGATGCGGTCGCCGTCCAGGCCGCGAATGACCGGTCGGCTGGCGCCAGGGCCGAACCAGGTAGAGGCGACACCGGGCTGCTTGTTCAGGGTTTCACCGAGGCTGCCGTGCTGCTGTTGCAGCAGGTTGTCGCCTTCGAGCACGGTGCTGGGAGCCGCCAGTTGGCGGTTGCCCAGCGGGTTGGCGGTGATGACCTGGGGTTCGAGCTCTACGGCCTGGCTGGGCGATGAGGCCAGCCAGAGCGCAACGGCGAGAGGAGAGAGGCGAAGCGGTGAGTACAGCATGGGGATGGGGCGTTCCTTGGCAGAGGCTTTTATAGTGTTACAACATAACATAACTATTTCAGCACATAGGTTTTGCCCATGGCCAGCGATTTTTCTGTCGCCATGACTGATCCCACCCGCCACTACACTCGTGTAAGGTGCGCATCTTTCCTACGGAGCACAGCATGAGCACGGCCCAACACAACGCGCTGCACGGCAAGACCCTTGAACAGATCCTCACCGAGCTGGTGGCGCACTACCAATGGCAGGGCCTGGCCGAGCGCATAGACGTGCGCTGTTTCAAGAGCAACCCGACCATCAAGTCGAGCCTGACTTTTCTGCGCAAAACGCCATGGGCGCGGGAAAAGGTCGAGCAGCTGTACGTGAAGCTGCAGCGTCAGGCCTGACATGTCGTGTCGCCCTTGGCTGACCGGCATGGCTGTGCTTGGCTGGTTCGGCCTGGCCGTGCAGGTGAACCTGGTACTGCTGGCGCGTTGGCAGGAACAGGCCAGCCTGATTGGCGGCCTGATCAATGTGTTTGGCTATTTCACCGTGCTGACCAATACCCTGGTGGCGACGGTGCTGAGCTATGCCGCATTCGGCCGGGAAGGCCGTGGCAAACGCTTTTTCCTGTCGCCCTCGGTAAGCTCTGCAGTGGCCGCCAGTATCGTGCTGGTGGCGCTGGCCTACAGCGTGCTGCTGCGTCATTTGTGGCAACCACAGGGTTGGCAATGGCTGGCGGACGAGTTGCTGCACGACGTGATGCCGGTGCTGTATGCCCTGTACTGGTGGTGCGAGGTGCCCAAGGGCAGGTTGCGGCTATGGCATTTGCTGGTGTGGGCGGTGTACCCGGCGGTCTACTTTGGTTATGCGTTGTGGCGGGGGAGCGAGATTGGCGTGTATGCCTATCCGTTCATTGATGTGGCCAGTCTGGGGTATGGGCAGGTGATGCTCAACGCCCTTGGGGTGCTGGCGGGTTTCTGGGGGATAGGGCTGGTGTTGCTTGGGCTGGATCGGTGGCGGGGGCTGCACAGGTTGGCTTGACCTGTACCGGCCACTTCGCGGGCAAGCCCGCTCCCACAGAGCAATCACACGCCCAGGGGGCTGTGGTATTCGCTGTGGAAGCGGGGGACACGCGGTGCCTGGGTATCAGCAGCAGGGCACAAGATTTCTGATGCCCCCAAATTGCCAGGGCCGCGATTGCGTCTTAGTGCTTCTTCCCTTGCATGCTCGAAGCCCATTGCTCGCTGCGACTATGCCCACTGGTTCTCAACACACCCAGGTCCAGCGCATTTTCCCCATCCGCCGCCATTTTGCTTTTGGCTATCTCGGCGATTGCCGTGCCCAGATCCACCGGTGAGTTGGACGCATCGAGCGACAGGTCTCGGCGATAGTCATTGCCGCTTAGCGTTTCCTGGGTGACCGAGTTGGCGTCGAGCCTCACGTCGCCTTTGGCCGACTGCAAGCGTGCCCCTACCAGATGAGCGTTGCCACCGACCTGCAGGTCGATGCCGTCGCTGCTTTTAAGCGTGGTCTGACGCGTCACGTTGTCGCGCTGTGCATGCGACACGTCGAGGCTGACGGTCGGCGAGAACCCTGGGTCTGCCTTGCTCAGGGCAGAACCGGCCGTTTTCTCGACCTTGCCTCCCAGCGGCCCTGCCACCGATTTGGCCGCGTTGACATAGCCCTGCGGGTTTTTCTCTTGGCTCAGCCTGACATCGCCCTTCACGCTCAGGGTGTTGACGTTGTCCTTGAGGCTGGCGATGCGCAGGTCACCGTCGATTGTGCCGCCAATATGCTTTGCATCCAGGGTGGCACTCTCGATGCGGGTATCGCCGCGGCTTTGCAGGTCGATGCGCTCGGCGCGCAGGTCACTGGTATTCCAGGTGAGGCTGTCGCGCTTGTCGAGCTCTACCTTGAGCCGGCCATGCAGGCCGCGGGTGTCCAACGCGCCCTTGGCCATGTTGAAACCGGCGCCGGCCGAGATGTCGAGGTTGTCGCGTCGCTCCTGGCTGGAAGAGGCTTCAACCAGCATGCCGCCATTCGAGGCGTCGAGGGTGATCTGTTCGGCCGAGGCCTGCAGGCCTTGCAGGTGCAGGGCGATGTCATCGCGGGCGCTGCTGGTCAGGGTCAGTGTGCCGTTGCTGGCAAACTGGGCATCGACCGCCTGACGTGCATGTTCGTCCTGCTTGCCGTGGCTGAAGTGGCCGCCTATGGCTCCCCCCTGGGTCTGGCCAGCCTTGGCCGCCAGCTCCATGCCGCCACCCAGGTTGGCGCCTGTGGCCTGCTGGGTGTTGCTGGCCGCCTTGACCTGCAACTGGCCGCCGCTTTGTACCCGTATGTCGCCGGCCTTGGCCTCGCGGTTGCCAATGCGGGTGCCTTCGAGCAACAGGTCGCCGGCGCTGGTCAGTTGAACTTCGCCCTTGGCGTCGATTTGTGCCACTTGTGCCTTGCTCTGCGTGCTCAGCTTCTGGCCATGGTCCAGATAGCCCCGACCATCGACGCCGGTGCTGCCCGGGCGGTTGCCGACTTTGGCCCAGGCATTGCCATCGAGCTGGCGTGACTGCTGTTCGGCCTGGTCGGTCGCCTGGGGTAGGGCCAACGACCCTGCACTGTGCATGACCACGCTGCCTTCACCGCCATCGATGCGGGCCCCTTCGTAGCGGCCATCGCTGCCCAGCTGTACCTGGATACCCTGTTGCCCGTAAAGGCTGCCGGGCACGGCGGTGCTGGCGATATCCTTTTTATCCAGCGACCCTCCTTTGCCGGCGGCGCGTACATTCAAGTCCTCGCCGGTGCTGGTGTCCAGGCGCGCGTCGCCACCATAGGCCAGGCGTTGAACGGTGGTTTCCTGGGTATTTTCGGCGGCGCTCACCTGGTGCTGCTGCGCCTCGATTTTCAGCGAGCCGGCATTGGCCCGCCAGGCTGTGCCCTGGTCGGCCAGTGTGTCAGCCTTGACCTCGACCTTTGCTGCGGACAACTCGCTGACCTGAGCAATGCCACGGCGCTGGTTTTCCAGGCGCTTGAGGTGTTCAACCGTCATGTCGGCACCCACGCTGGGCGGTGCCATGGCGTCTTCGGGCGAGGCTTGCTGGAAGCGCGCGGCTTCCTCACCCAGCACCAGGCGTTCGATAGGGCGGGTCAGGTCGCGGTATTCGATACTGGCGCCCAGGCTACCCGACCAGTCGTCACGGCTTTGTTCATGTTCATGGGTATCCTGCACTGCACGGTTGTCGATGCGTTCGGCGGTCACCTGCAGGGTGTTGCCGGCCTCAACGTGCACGGCCTCGGTGAGCAGTGCATCACTGCGCAATTTCAGATCGCCGCTGGCCTGCAACTCGCTGCGCTGCACCTTGCTTTCGCGTTCGGCTTGCACCTCGCGGTTGTGATGGCCTTCGAACAAACTGCCCAGGCGGTCGATGCCACCGGTTACCGTCAGCCCGCCACCACTTTCGGTGGTGCTGGTGACTACGTCACGGTCGTTGCGGGTCGCCCCCAGTGTCACTTCCCGCGCCTGCACATCGAGGTCGCCGGCAGTGGCCTGGACCTTGCTGCCGTTGACCTGCAGGTGCGCGCTGCTGCTCATGCCCACCGAGGCACCCTTGAGCTCACTGGCAACCTGGCTGGTCGCGCGCTGCTTGCTGGTGGTGGTCACGACCTCATACGCCACGCCAGCCGCGTATTGGCGAGACTCGGGCTTGCCATCCTCGGCTTCCTGGGTCTGTCTGGCGCTGGCCGTGAAACTGCGTTGTTGGTCGCGGGTTTCGCGTTCATCGACCGATTGCGCACTGCCAATCAGCAGGTCGCCTTTGGCTTCGACTTGCAGGTGCTTGCCCGCTTCGACCTTGGCGCCCTGGATGCGCATCTCTTCGGCGCTGGCCAGGCGCAGGTTGCTGGTCGAGCTGACGTCGCTGACCAGTACCTGCTGTTTGCGGTCCGTGCTTTCGTGCGTGCTGCCGATCAGGCCGAACAGCTTACTGTCACTGGTGCGCTGGGTGGAGGTCGTGCTGCCATGGTCCGCCGCGATGGCCAGCGAACCGTTCTCGCTGTAGAGCACCGCGTCCTTTTTACCGAACACGGTACTGCCTTTGATGGCGACCTGGTCGGCTCTGACTGTGAGCTCGCCATCGCTGGTTATGGTGCTGCCCGCGACGACCTGGCCCTCGGTGTCGTTACCTTTTCGATCGCCAAAGAATGTACCGGATACCAGGTCGCCTCGGTAATCGCGTTGGGTACCGTGTTCCTGCAAGGTGGTGGTACCGATGTCGGCCTGTTTTGCCTGGATAGCCAGATCGCCGCGGCTGTGCAGGCTGCTGCCCTGCACGTTGAGGTTGTCGCTTGCCTTTATCGACATGTGCCCGGCGCTCAGGGTACTGCCCTTTGCGGTTTCCTTGAGCTGGTCGCTATCGCTGTCACCGCGCCATAAATCCTTGCGATGACGCACCTGCTGTTCGGTGCGTTTGCTGTCGATGCCGGCGAGGATGTCCAGGCCGGCACCGCTGTCGACCATCAGCTCGCTACCGGCGTCCACCTTCGCTGCGGTCATGCGCATGTCGTCGCCGGACTGCAACAGCACGCTGTCAGTGCCCAGCAATTGACTGCCCTGTTGCTGCTGGTGGGTGGTGGTGGTTTTGCTGTTGTAGGTTTCGCGGGTGACGAACCAGAACTTCTTGTTCCAGCTGTCACTGTCGTGCTTGATGTGCTCGATTGTCTTGGCGTCCAGTGTGAGTTTCTTGCCCGCCCTTGCTTCGATTCGCGGGGCCTGGCCGTCGACCGTTTCAAGCATCAGGTCATCGGCAGCGGTGAGTTTCAGCACGCCGCGCTCGCTGCGCAGCTCGGTCGGGCGGTCGCCACTGCCACTGACATGCAGGCCCCCGGCCGAGCTGATGTCGACCCCCTCGGCGCCCAGAATCTGCGAGGCCCCCACACGCACACCCGCGCCTTCGGCGGTACTTACCACACGGATACGCCCGGCGCGCATGGCGCCGAACAGGCTGGCATCAATGCTCGACGAGGGGCTGGGCAGGTGTTCGACCACCTCGCCGCTGCGGCTGTCGATACGGTTGCGACCGACGGTGATGTCGAGCGTTTCGCTGGCCATGAGCAGGCCTTTGCTGTCCACGCGTGGTGCGATCAGTTCGAGTGCGCCACCGGCATTGCCCTGGCCATGCTCCAGTACCTGCAGGGTGCCACTGGCCGTGAGCGTATCGAGATACCTGAGCTGTTGCTCCTCGAATTGCGGGGTGCCCACCACGAAGCCTGCGCGGGTGGTGTTGATGAAACTGCCGCCATTGAGGGTGATGCCATTGGGGTTGGCCAGTATGTAGTCGGCCGGGCGCCCGAAGATTTCCTGCGGCCCCTCGATCAGCGAGGCGTTGCGGCTGACCACTTCGTTAAGAATGGTCGAGGCGGCCTGGCCTTGAAATTGCGGGTTGGCCGCCAGGGCACCGGCCAGTTGCGACTGCCCGGCTGCGGTGGCGTTGTTCAGCACCAGGCCAGGGGTGGCAACGTTGTAGTCGATGAACTGGTTGTGTGACAGCCCCTTGGCGTTGGGCGGCACGATGTCGATCACCGGCACCCCGTGGCCATTGTGGATGACCGGGGTCCCCCCGGGGCCGCTGGCTGCTTCCAGTCCTGTCTGAGCCAGTGCGGCGCTGGGCCCGAGCACGGCGAGGAAGATTGCCCAGCGCAAGGTATCCGGGCGAACAGGCGGTAACTGCGAGAGTGTTTGCATTTTCTCGTTCTCTTTGTTGTGGGTGAATCAGATGTTCAGGGTCCAGTCCAGCACCCAGAAGCCGGGCTCCAGCAGCGGGCGGGGCAGGTCACTGGTGTACAAGGCGCGTTGGTAGTCCAGGCGCAGGCGGCTGCCGGGCAGGCTCAGCTCCAACCCTGCGGCGGCCCCGGCCAGGCGCTGTGACGGTTTGCCTTCGGCGGTGCGAACCCAGCCCTGGTCCAGGCCGATGTAGGGGCGTATCTCGAAGGGGTGGGCCCAGGTCAGTGGCAGCGCTTGGCTGAACGTATTGCGCCAGACGGCGCTGCTGGCACCGGAGTAAGTGTGCAGACGAAAGCCGCGGACAGCCGAATCGTCGCTGACCAGCAGTTGTTCGACGGCAGGCAACAGGTCGCGGCTGTACTGCAGGGCCAGCTCGCTCTGCCAGCGCCAAGGGTTGGGTGCCGGGCCCTGACGCAGGTGCAGCAGGTTGGCGCGGTATTTGCGAAAGTCCGGGCGCAGGCGTTGAGCACCCAGGGGCGCGCGGTCGGCACCCAATGCGTCAATGCCTTGGGCAACGCCGAAGTAGCCGTTCCACAAGCCATTTTCGAGCCACAGCAGGTTGAGGCCGGCCTCTACCGTGGCCAGCGTCGGGCTCTGCTGGACGATAACTGCGCCAGCGCTGCGGTTGATCAGCTGCTTGCGGTCCAGCCGGGCGCTGGCGCTGAGCATGCCTTGCTGGTTGCGCCACAACACCCGCTCGACACTCAGGCCCTGATAGCTGCTGCTGCCGTCGGCAGCCTTGTCGCTGTAGGGGAGTGGGGCTTGATAGCTTAGCTGGCTGGCGCTGAGGGCAAAGGTCCAGGCGCCGTAGGGGATGCTGTAGTACAACGATATCCCTCGGCTTTGGCCGGGCGTATCGAGCACCGTGCGGGTCCACGACAGGCGCAGCTCATCATTGAGGCCAAGCGGGCTGTCCAGGCCAATGCCGAGGTTGACGCGGTGGCGGCCGGTCAGCTCGCTGCCCCGGTTGTCGAAGCGGCTGTCCAGGTGCCAGCGTGAAGCAACCTTGCCCGGCTGCACGACCACGCGGGTGCCGCCTTGCAGTTCGCCGGGCAGCAAGGTGGCGCCCAGTTCATAGGCGCGTAGGCGGTTGAGCTGGTCCAGGCCTTGCTCAAGGTCGGGCAGGTACAGTGGCTGCCCGAGCAGGCCTGGGAAGGCACTGGAGAGGGACAGGGGCAGGTCGGGCCCTGCCAGCTCGATGGTTTCGACAAAGCCTTCGACAATGACGATGTCCAACGGCATGCCCTGTTCTGGGGGCTGTCGCAGGTAGGGGCGGCTGGTTGGGTAGCCGGCTTGTACATAACGTTGGGTGATGGCTTTGAGCAGCCGATTGATGTCGGCGATGCCCATGCAGGCAGGCGTGAGCGCACGGAGGGTGGGCGCCAGTGCCGAGCTCGAAAGCCGGTGCATGCCCGCCACGCGCACGCCATCGACTGCCCAGCAGCGATCATCGTGCGGTCGCTGGGAAGTGCTGTTGGTCGGTTCAGTCGGGGCGGGGATGCGCCGCCAGCGCTCCAGCCGCTGCTGTTGCTCCAGTTGCCGCAGCCCATGCTGTTGATCGCGCAACTGCTGGCTGGCAGGGTCGTCGGCCAGCACGTGGGGAATGGACAGCACGCCTGACAGGCAACTGGCCGACAGCCAATGGGCGATGCGGTGAATCAGGCACGGCATTGAAGCACCCCGCAAATGATGTACGGTTTTCGTACTCGTCTGCGTGGATGCTAAAAATTAAGTCACTCGCCTGGATGCAGTACCCTGCCTAAGCAACTGTCAGGCAAGTTCTCGCAAAGTGGTGAGAAGGTTCCTACAACCTGTACTGAAAGGCCCTATATCAAGGCCTGATCTCGATCAGCGTTCCATCCCGTACCAAGTCCCACACTTCCTGCATGTCGCGGTTGCGCATGGCAATGCAACCATCCGTCCAGTCCAGGGTATGGAAGTACCATTCCGGGTATTCATCGTTGATCGGCGTGCCGTGAATCATGATCATGCTGCCGGCACTCACCCCTGCCCGGGTCGCGCGGGCGGCATCGCTGATGTTCGGGTAGTTGATGTGCATGGCCAGGTTGAAGCGGTCGCTCTGCTTGCGCCAGTCCAGCCAGTACAAGCCCTCAGGGGTTTTCTTGTCGCCTTCGCGTTCCTTGGCGCCCTTGGGCTGCTTGCCCAGCGAGATGCGGTAGGTTTTCAGCGGCTCGCCACGGCTGATCAACTGCAGGCGGCGCTCGGACTTGATCACCAGTACCTTGTCGATCAACGGTTGCATGGCTTGCTGCGAAGGCGATGGGGTTTGCGCTGCCGGTGCAGGCTTGCGGATGATGGTTTCGGTGAAGGCCGCCTGGGACACCG
This sequence comes from Pseudomonas sp. JY-Q, assembly GCF_001655295.1. Taxonomy (NCBI): domain Bacteria; kingdom Pseudomonadati; phylum Pseudomonadota; class Gammaproteobacteria; order Pseudomonadales; family Pseudomonadaceae; genus Pseudomonas; species Pseudomonas sp. JY-Q. The sequence continues at coordinate 1,322,738 of NZ_CP011525.1, forward strand.
AGGTAACGCAAAGGCAGAAGAGGGCAAGCAACCAGCGCATGTAACAGTATCCCTGAAGGCGTTTAGGTGTGTGGCGAAACGTTCATCGGCGGCAGGTATTCATGGCCTATGGGGTAGTGCTGGCCGATGCGGTCGCGATAGTAGCATTCTAGTGTGCGAGTGACGGTGCGGAAAGCCAGCGCGTTCCACGGTATCTCATGTTCTTCGAACAGGCGCACCTCCAGGCTTTCGGCACCCACGGCAAAGTCCAGGTCCGCCAACTCGGCGCGGAAGAACACATGCACCTGGTTGATGTGCGGCAGATCGAACAGCTGGTACAGGGACGTTGGCCCGACCCGGGCGCAGGCTTCCTCTACGGTTTCGCGACGCGCGGCCTGGTCGAGGGTTTCGCCGTTTTCCATGAAGCCGGCGGGCAGGGTCCAGAAACCCCGGCGCGGTTCGATGGCGCGGCGACACAGCAACACCTGGCTGCCCCAGGTCGGTAGCACGCCGGCCACGATGTTGGGGTTCTGGTAGTGGATGGTCTGGCAAGAGCCGCAGACGTACCGCAGGCGGCTGTCGCCCTCGGGGATCTGCTGAGTGACCGGTTGGCCGCACGCGCTGCAGAATTTCATGTGTGGTTCCTTATGTTCAAGGCTATCTTGGCGCGGCCACCGTGCCGCCGCAAGCGCTGGGGCTTGGGTGCTTCGCGGCTTTGGTGCATGATGCAACACAGGACCTGGATACGAGCGTGCGCAATGCTGGACGAGCTACTTCGCCGAATGAGCAACCACCAACCCGCGTCATTGGAAACCGACAGGCGGTTCCCCGAAGCGGCGGTCCTCTTGCCCATTACCCGCAGCGAAGCGCCCGAACTGGTTTTGACCCTGCGCGCCAAGGGCCTGTCTACCCACGGTGGTGAAGTCGCCTTTCCCGGTGGCCGCCGCGACCCGGAAGACCCGGACCTGGTCTTTACTGCCCTGCGCGAGGCTGAAGAAGAAATCGGCCTGCCCCCTGGCCTGGTGGAGGTGATTGGCCCGCTCAGCCCGCTGATTTCGCTACATGGCCTGAAAGTGACGCCATTCGTCGGGCTTATCCCGGACTTCGTCGAGTATCGCGCCAATGATGCCGAGATCGCGGCAGTATTCACCGTGCCGCTGGAATTCTTCCGCCAGGACCCGCGTGACCATACCCACCGTATCGATTACCAGGGGCGTAGCTGGTATGTGCCAAGTTACCGCTATGGTGAATACAAGATCTGGGGGTTGTCGGCGATCATGATCGTCGAGCTGGTCAACCTGCTGTTCGATGCCGGTATCAGCCTGCATCAACCCCCGGAGCGTTACATCGAAAATTGAGCGGGGCCTACCCCGCCGTCTGCGTCGCAGCCTGAGGAACAAGCATGAAATATCGCCTGGGCGACCTGCGGGTCGAGAGCCACCCCACCAGTTGGGCCGCCCCCAACGCCACGCTCATTGGCAACGTGCGCCTGCAAGCCAATGCCAGTGTGTGGTTTGGCGCGGTGTTGCGCGGTGATAACGAGCTGATCGACATCGGCGAAGGCAGCAACGTGCAGGATGGCACGGTGATGCACACGGACATGGGCTCGCCACTGACGTTGGGCAAGGGCGTGACCGTGGGCCACAATGCCATGTTGCATGGCTGCACGGTGGGCGACTTCAGCCTGGTCGGTATCAACGCAGTGATCCTCAATGGCGCACGCATCGGCAAGCACTGCATCATCGGCGCCAACGCACTGATTGCCGAGGGCAAGGAAATCCCGGACGGTTCGCTGGTGATGGGCTCGCCGGGCAAGGTGGTACGCGAGCTGACCGAGCAGCAGAAACGCATGCTGGAAGCGAGTGCCGCACATTACGTGCATAATGCCCAGCGTTATGCGCAAGCGTTGGTGGTTGATGATGAGTGATGTAGCAGAGCGGCCGGTGGCATCGCCGTGCGTGAGCATTTGCGCGCTGGACGAGCAGGATATCTGCACCGGCTGCCAGCGTACCGTGGCCGAGATTGGCCGCTGGGGGCGGATGGACAACCACGAGCGCCGGGCGGTGCTCAAGCGTTGCCATGAACGGGCAGTAGAAGCCGGCCTCATCTTGCAGGCCTGACGCGAACCCTGTCGGAGCGGGTTTACCCGCGAACGGCCCAGCGGTAATCTGTACGGCTTGCCCACAGACAGCCCGCCATGTTCTATCTGATTGCCTATATCAGCAGCGTAGTGCTGATCAACTACGCCTTCTCCAGTGCCCCGCATCTGGACATCATCTGGTCCGCCTGGGGCGGCCTGGTGTTCATCCTGCGCGACATGGTGCAAACCCGCTTCGGTCACGGCGCGCTGGTGGCCATGCTGGCGGCGCTGGTGTTGTCCTATGTCACCTCGGAGCCGGCCATCGCCTTGGCCAGCGCCACTGCGTTCTTCATTTCCGAGCTGATCGACTGGCTGGTGTTCAGCATCACCCGTCGGCCGCTGCGCGACCGCCTGTGGCTCAGTTCGGCGCTGAGCATCCCGGTGGATACCTTCATTTTCTTCGGCATGATCGGCGCTTTGACCCCGGCAGTCATCGGCACCGCGATGGCCTCGAAGTTCGCCGGTGTAACGGCGGTGTGGCTGGCCATGGCATTTCGCGCCCGGCGGGCCGCCGTGGCCGGTTGATGGTGTAGAATAGCGGTCCTTTTTCAGCGGGTGGCGCCTAGCCTGGCGCGGCCCCGGATGCCTTCGAGGACCTGAAATGACCCGTATCGGAACCCCATTGTCGCCCACCGCGACCCGTGTACTGCTCTGCGGCTGTGGCGAGCTGGGCAAGGAAGTGGTAATCGAGCTGCAGCGCCTGGGCGTCGAAGTAATCGCCGTCGACCGTTACGCCAATGCTCCGGCTATGCAGGTGGCGCACCGCAGCCATGTGGTCAACATGCTCGATGGCGTTGCCCTGCGCGCGGTGATCGAAGCCGAGAAGCCGCACTACATCGTTCCGGAAATCGAAGCCATCGCCACCGCCACCCTGGTCGAGCTGGAAAACGAAGGCTTCACCGTGGTGCCCACCGCCCGCGCCACCCAGTTGACCATGAACCGCGAAGGCATCCGCCGCCTGGCTGCCGAAGAGCTGGACCTGCCAACCTCGCCGTACCACTTCGCCGACACCTATGAAGACTACGCCAAGGCCGTAGCCGACCTGGGTTACCCGTGCGTGGTCAAACCGGTGATGAGCTCGTCGGGCAAGGGCCAGAGCTTGCTGCGCAGCGATGCTGACCTGCAGGCGTCGTGGGACTATGCCCAGGAAGGCGGCCGCGCTGGCAAGGGCCGGGTGATTGTCGAAGGTTTCATCGACTTCGAATATGAAATCACCCTGCTGACCGTGCGCCACGTGGGCGGTACCACCTTCCTTGAACCTGTCGGGCACCGTCAGGAGAAGGGCGATTACCAAGAGTCCTGGCAGCCACAGGCCATGAGCCCGAAGGCGCTGGCCGAATCGCAGCGCGTGGCCAAGGCGGTCACCGATGCCCTCGGCGGTCGCGGCCTGTTTGGTGTGGAGCTGTTCGTGAAGGGCGACCAGGTGTGGTTCAGCGAAGTGTCGCCGCGCCCGCATGACACCGGTCTGGTCACCCTGATTTCCCAGGACCTGTCGCAATTCGCCCTGCATGCCCGCGCCATTCTCGGCCTGCCGATTCCGGTGGTGCGTCAGTTCGGCCCGTCGGCCTCGGCAGTGATCTTGCCCGAAGGCCAGTCCCAACAGACCAGCTTCGCCAACCTGGGCGCAGCGCTGAGCGAGCCGGATACCGCCATTCGCCTGTTCGGCAAGCCGGAAATCAACGGTACCCGCCGCATGGGCGTGTGCCTGGCGCGTGACGAGTCGGTCGAACTGGCGCGGGCCAAGGCGACCCGTGCTTCGCAGGCGGTCAAGGTCGAGTTCTGATCCGAGAGTGCTGGGGCTGCTTTGCAGCCCTGTCGCGACACAAGGCCGCTCCCACAGGGATCGCGCAGCTTCCAGGCTTACGCGATCCCTGTGGGAGCGGCCTTGTGTCGCGATAGGGCCGCAAAGCGGCCCCACTGGCTTACAGCGCGGTATCCCGCGTCTCTTTCAGGCACAGCACGGCAATCAGGCTGATCACCGCTGCCGCCGACACATAACCGCCCACCCAGCTCAACCCCCCCATGCTCACCAGCTTCTGGGCAAAGAACGGTGCCGCCGAGGCGCCAACGATGCCGCCCAGGTTATACGCCGCCGAGGCACCGGTATAACGCACGTGGGTCGGGAACAGCTCTGGCAACAGTGCCCCCATCGGCGCAAAGGTGACGCCCATCAGGAACAGCTCGATGGCCAGGAACAGCGCCACCCCCGCAGTCGATCCCGAGGTCAGCAGCGGTTCCATGGTAAAGCCCGAAGCTATCGCCAGCAGACCGCCGACGATCAGTACCGGCTTGCGCCCGTAACGGTCACTGAGCCAGGCCGACAACGGTGTGGCCAGTGCCATGAACACCACCGCGAAGCACAGCAGGCCAAGGAACGTTTCGCGGCTGTAGCCCAGTGTGGTCACGCCGTAGCTCAGCGAGAACACCGTGGAAATGTAGAACAGTGCATAGCACACCACCATGGCCGCAGCGCCCAGCAGGGTTGGCAGCCAGTATTTCGAGAACAGGTCGACCACCGGCATTTTCACCCGCTCGTGGCGGGCAACGGCCTTGGCGAACACCGGGCTCTCCTCGAGCTTCAGGCGCACGTACAGGCCTACCAGTACCAGTGCGGCGCTGAGCAGGAACGGAATGCGCCAGCCCCACTCACGGAACTGCTCGTCGCTGAGCACCAGGGCCAGGGTCAGGAACAGGCCGTTGGCCGCCAGGAAGCCGATTGACGGCCCCAACTGCGGGAACATGCCGAACCAGGCCCGTTTGCCTTCCGGCGCGTTTTCGGTAGCCAGCAGGGCCGCGCCACCCCATTCGCCGCCCAGGCCCAGGCCTTGGCCAAAACGCAGCAGGCAGAGAATGATCGGCGCCCACACGCCAATGCTGTCATAGCCCGGCAGCACGCCAATGGCGGTGGTGGATACGCCCATCAGCAGCAGCGAGGCGACCAGCGTCGACTTGCGGCCAATGCGGTCGCCGAAGTGGCCGAACAACGCCGAGCCCAGTGGCCGGGCGAGGAAGGCGATACCGAAGGTGAGGAAGGCGGCCAGCATTTGCGCGGTGCCCGACCCGGACGGGAAGAACACCGGGCCGATCACCAAGGCTGCGGCGGTGGCGTAGACGTAGAAATCATAGAACTCGATGGCGGTGCCGATGAAGCTGGCAGTGGCGACCCGCGCAGGCGAGTTGACGGGTGTGGCAGGCGCTTGGGCGTAAGTGCTGCTTGTCATTGAATAGGTCCCTGACAGTCTGGTCCGGCTCCATGGGCTTGGCCCGCAGTGGCGTGCCCTGTAAAAGGCACGGTGACGCGGACGCCGGAGCGTTTTGTTGTGTGCGCCCGACTGACGATGGCCCAAGGGGGGTAGGGGCGGGGGCGGGTACTGTTCGGGGTGTTGACGCAGGACCGCAGGGCGTATCAGTGGAGCGGACTGGCCGTGGAGCGCCGGGTGCGGGTAGCAGGCGTGACGGCGGGGCTGGGTAAGCGTGACCCGAGTATAGCTATCGGGTCACGGTCCACACCAGTACCTTGCTGGCGCAATTGTCCTCTGTTTCAAGGATTTCCAGGCGATAGCGGCCTATCTTCAGGCAAACAGCGCTTTCCGGGATGCTTTCCAGCGCTTCGGTGACCAGCCCGTTGAGGGTTTTCGGCCCGCCGTCGCAGGGCAGGTGCCAGCTCAGGGTGCGGTTGATTTCGCGTAACGAAGCGGTGCCATCGATGACGAAGGTGCCATCGGGTTGCGGGTGCACATGCGGGTTTTCCAGGCTTTGCTCGTCCTCGAACTCGCCGACGATCTCTTCGAGAATGTCTTCCAGGGTGACGATACCCAGTACTTCGCCGTACTCGTCCACCACCACGCCCAAGCGGCGTTGCTGCTTGTGGAAGTTCAACAACTGCATTTGCAGGGGCGTGCTTTCCGGTACGAAATAGGGTTCGTAGCAGGCGCTGTGCAGCGCTTCCAGGGTCAGCTCGGCCTTGGGCAGCAGGTGGCTGATCAGCTTGGTGTTGAGGATCGCTTCAACCTGGTTGATGTCGTTGTGGTAGACCGGCAGGCGGGTGTGGCGGCTGACGATCAACTGCTCGATGATGCGTTCGATCGGCTCGTCGAGGTTGATGCCATCCACTTCGTTGCGCGGCACCAGGATGTCGTTGACGGTGATCTTGTCCAACGACTGCAGGCCGTCGAGCAGGCCATGGCGAGGTGCTTCGTGCTGTTCATCCTCATCAAAGTCGTCGGCATCCTGCGTATGCAGGGCCACAGCGGTGGGCTGTGCACGGAACGGGCGCAGCATGAGCTTGGCGGCGCCGTCCAGCAGGCAGGCCAGTGGCTGCAGCAGTGCGAGAGGCACTTTCAGCAGGCTGGCGCCAAGGCTCACGAACGCCTGCGGGTTACGTCGGGCCAGGCGCCGCGGCAGGTATTCGGCAAACACCAGCAAGGCGAGGGTCGCGGCCAGGCCCGCCAGCCAGAAGCCGTGCTCGCCGCTCTGGCGCTGGCCCATCAGGCAGGCCAGCCCCAGCACCAGTAGCTTGCCCAGGCTGGCGCACAGCACCAAGGCCTGGGCCGGCAGCACGGGATGGCCGTCTTCGCCGGCGCGCAGTGCGCCATTGAGCTGCAGGCGGGCTGCATCCACGGCGGTGAACAGTGCTGACCACAAAAGGGCCAGTGCCAGAGTGCCGAATAGCGGTGCGTACGGCAGGGTGTCCATGGGCGGCCGTCAGATATGCAAGATGAATTCGCGAACCAGCTTGCTGCCGAAATAGGCCAGCATCAGCAGGCAGAAACCGGCCAGCGTCCAGCGGATGGCCATGTGGCCCCGCCAACCCAGGCGGGTGCGGCCCCACAGCAGCACGCTGAACACCACCCAGGCGACACAGGCCAGCAAGGTCTTGTGCGCCAGGTGCTGGGCAAACAGGTTGTCGAGGAACAGCCAGCCGGAGATCAGCGACAGCGACAACAGGCACCAACCGGCCCAGAGGAAGCCGAACAGTAGGCTTTCCATGGTTTGCAGTGGCGGGAAGTTGCGAATCAGCCCGGACGGGTGCTTGTTCTTCAGCTGGCGGTCCTGCAGCAGCAACAGCAGCGACTGGAACACCGCGATGGTGAACAGCCCGTAGGCCAGGATCGACAACAGGATATGCGCAAGGATGCCCGGTTCTTCATTGATCAGCGGCACCGTACCGGGGGGCGCGAACTGCGCCAGCAGTGCCGTTACCGCGCCCAGCGGGAACAGCAGCACCAGCAGGTTTTCTACCGGTATGCGCAGGCAGGCCAGCAATGTCAGGGTAATGACTGCCACGGCGATTAGGCTGGCGGCGCTGAAGAAGTCCAGGCTCAGCCCCAGCGGGGTGATCAGCTGGAAGAACAGTGCGCCGGCCTGGGCCAGCACCGCGAAGGCACCCAGCAGGCCAAGCAGGCGCTTGTCGGCCTTGCGGCCCTGGGCCAGGTGAGAGCCCTGGTAGATGGCCGCTGCTATATATAGGCCGGCGGCGATCAGGTTGGGAATGAGGCTGGGAGAGGAGACCATAAGTCCTGGTTGGCGAGCCTTTAAAGAGACGGAGTTTGGCATAGATTCTGCCGCTCTAGGAAGACTGAAGGGTTGTGTCAGGGCATTCGCGGGCACGCCCGCTCCCACAGGTACGGCCCAGGCCTGCAAGCCGTGAAGATCCTGCGGGAGCGAGCGCGCCCGCGAAGAGGCCAGCACAGCCACCGAATATCTACCAAGGTGTGCGTCGCCGCTGCACTTCGCTATAATCGCCGCCTTGCTGTGCCCGGCGGGTGTGTATTTCCCCCCTGGCACCTGACAAACCTCGGCTTTACTGGGCCTGAAAGGATCACCATGTTCGAAAACCTGACCGACCGCCTGTCACAGACGCTGCGCCATGTCACCGGCAAGGCCAAGCTGACCGAAGACAACATCAAGGACACGCTGCGCGAAGTGCGCATGGCGCTGCTCGAGGCCGACGTTGCCCTGCCGGTCGTCAAGGATTTCGTCAACAGCGTCAAGGATCGTGCGGTCGGTACCGAGGTGTCGCGCAGCCTGACCCCGGGCCAGGCCTTCGTGAAGATCGTCCAGGCCGAGCTGGAAAGCCTGATGGGCGCGGCCAACGAAGACCTCGCACTGAACGCCGCCCCGCCTGCTGTCGTGCTGATGGCGGGCCTGCAGGGCGCGGGTAAGACCACCACCGCCGGCAAGCTGGCGCGCTTTCTTAAAGAGCGCAAGAAAAAGAGCGTGATGGTGGTGTCTGCCGACGTCTATCGTCCGGCGGCGATCAAGCAGTTGGAAACACTGGCCAACGATATCGGCGTCACCTTCTTCCCGTCCGATATCAGCCAGAAGCCGGTGGCCATCGCCGAAGCCGCCATCCGTGAAGCCAAGCTGAAGTTCATCGACGTGGTCATCGTCGACACCGCCGGCCGTCTGCACATCGACGCCGACATGATGGACGAGATCAAGGCGCTGCACGCTGCCGTCAAACCGATCGAGACGCTGTTCGTGGTCGACGCCATGACCGGCCAGGACGCTGCCAACACCGCCAAGGCCTTTGGCGAGGCGCTGCCGCTGACCGGTGTGGTGCTGACCAAGGTTGACGGTGACGCCCGTGGCGGTGCTGCGCTGTCGGTACGCGCAATCACCGGCAAACCGATCAAGTTCATCGGTATGGGTGAGAAGACCGAGGCGCTCGAGCCGTTCCACCCCGACCGCGTCGCTTCGCGCATCCTCGGCATGGGCGACGTGCTCAGCCTGATCGAGCAGGCTGAGCAGACCATCGACAAGGCCAAGGCCGACAAGCTGGCCAAGAAGCTGAAGAAGGGCAAGGGCTTCGACCTCGAAGACTTCCGTGACCAGCTGCAGCAAATGAAGAACATGGGCGGCCTCGGCGGCCTGATGGACAAGCTGCCAAGCATCGGCGGGGTCAACCTGTCACAGATGGGCAACGCCCAGGGCGCGGCCGAAAAGCAGTTCAAGCAAATGGAAGCGATCATCAACTCCATGACCCCGGCCGAGCGCCGCGACCCTGACCTGATCAGCGGTTCGCGCAAGCGCCGTATTGCGTTGGGGTCCGGTACCCAGGTGCAGGACATCGGCCGGCTGATCAAGCAGCACAAGCAGATGCAGAAGATGATGAAGAAGTTTTCTGCCAAAGGCGGCATGGCCAAGATGATGCGCGGCCTCGGTGGGATGCTGCCAGGTGGCGGCATGCCAAAGCTGTAACCCCTGATTCGGGTGCCTGCCTTTTGTCGGGCAGGCGCCCAGAACCCCCGCTGTAGCGGGGCAACAGCCGCGAATTTCGCGGCGCAACCGGCAAATCTGGACGGCAGGGCGAGGCCTTGCCGAAAAAGTCATTTGCAAATGTCCGTGTATTCCCCGAGAATATGCGGCCTTTTGGGCACCCGTGTGCCTATTTGGCATTCAGATTTGCAGTACCAGCTGCTGTATCAACTGCAGCACCGACTATAGGAACGATGTTCACATGGTAACCATTCGTCTGGCCCGTGGCGGCTCGAAAAAGCGCCCATTCTACCACCTGACCGTGACCAACTCGCGTAACGCCCGTGACGGCCGTTTCGTTGAGCGCGTAGGTTTCTTCAACCCAATCGCTGCTGGCGCCGAAGTTAAGCTGTCGGTCAACCAAGAGCGCGTCACCTACTGGCTGAGCCAGGGTGCACAGCCGTCTGAGCGTGTTGCTCAGCTGCTGAAGGAAGCTGCCAAGGCCGCTGCCTGAATAGTATGAACGCGACGCCAGAAAAGGCTGACGACCTCATCGTCGTTGGCAAGATTTTTTCGGTTCACGGCGTTCGCGGCGAGGTGAAGGTGTATTCCTTTACCGATCCGATTGAAAACCTGTTGGATTATCCACGCTGGACGCTTCGGCACGAAGGCAAGGTAAAGCAGGTCGAGCTGGTCAGCGGTCGTGGCTCCCAAAAGGGCCTGGTCGTGAAGCTGAAAGGTCTCGACGATCGCGATGAAGCCCGTCTTCTGAGCGGTTACGAAATCTGCATCCCGCGGAGCCTTTTGCCCAACCTGGCTGCCGACGAGTACTACTGGTACCAGTTGGTAGGTCTGAAGGTCATCAACCAGGACGAACAACTGTTCGGCAAGGTCGATCACCTGTTGGAGACCGGTGCGAACGATGTAATGGTGGTCAAGCCCTGCGCAGGCAGCCTGGATGATCGCGAGCGTCTGTTGCCCTATACGGAGCAATGTGTGCTGGCAATCGACCTCGAAGCAGGCGTGATGCGGGTCGAATGGGACGCGGACTTCTAAACGATGGGTAACCTTCGCGTAGACGTCATCACGTTGTTCCCCGAGATGTTCTCGGCCATCACGGAGTACGGCATTACCAGCCGCGCGGTGAAACAAGGGTTGCTTCAGGTGACTTGCTGGAACCCGCGGGACTACACCACAGATCGTCACCACACGGTAGATGATCGGCCGTTTGGCGGTGGTCCGGGCATGGTGATGAAAATCAAGCCTCTGGAAGACGCCTTGGTTAGCGCCAGGCAGGCGACCGGAGCAGCGGCGAAGGTGATCTACCTTTCGCCACAAGGCCGCAAGCTGACTCAGCAGGCGGTCAAAGGCCTGGCCGAACAGGAATCGTTGATCCTGATCGCCGGTCGTTATGAAGGCATCGACGAGCGCTTTATCGAGGCTCATGTCGATGAGGAGTGGTCGATTGGCGACTATGTGCTTTCCGGTGGCGAGCTGCCGGCCATGGTACTGATCGATGCGGTTACGCGACTGCTGCCCGGAGCTTTAGGGCATGTGGACTCGGCGGAAGAAGATTCCTTCACCGACGGTCTGCTCGATTGCCCGCACTACACCCGGCCTGAGGTGTATGCGGATCAGCGTGTTCCCGACGTGTTGCTAAGTGGCAACCATGCACATATCCGGCGTTGGAGGATGAAGCAGTCCCTTGGTAGGACCTTCGAACGACGCGCCGATCTTCTGGAAAGTCGCTCGCTTTCTGGAGAAGAGAAGAAGCTGCTCGAGGAATATCTCCGCGAGCGGGACGATAGTTAAACGTATCGATGGTGGATCGCGTATCCATCTTAGGAGCACAGCATGACCAACAAGATCATCCAGCAGCTCGAAGCCGAGCAGATGAGCAAGGAAATCCCAACCTTCGCACCAGGCGACACCGTTGTCGTTCAGGTTAAAGTGAAGGAAGGTGAGCGTTCCCGTCTGCAGGCGTTCGAAGGCGTCGTTATCGCCAAGCGTAACCGCGGTCTGAACAGCGCCTTCACCGTGCGCAAGATCTCCAGCGGCGTTGGCGTAGAGCGTACCTTCCAGACCTACAGCCCGCAAATCGACAGCCTGGCCGTGAAACGTCGTGGTGACGTGCGTAAAGCCAAGCTGTACTACCTGCGCGACCTGTCCGGCAAAGCCGCTCGCATCAAGGAAAAACTGTCCTGAGTGCAGTTTGCCCGGTGGCCGAGGCCGCCTAGCGAGAAAAAAGCAGCCTTCGGGCTGCTTTTTTGCGTTTTGAAACCCCGAAAATGTGATTGCCATGACGACCCGAGACCAGGAAATCCAGCGCCGCACCGAACTGTCGGTGACCCGCGTGACCAAGGCGGTGTTCCCCAATACCACCAACCACCACAACACCCTGTTCGGCGGCACCGCCCTGGCCTGGATGGACGAAGTGTCGTTCATCGCTGCCACGCGTTTCTGCCGCCTGCCATTGGTTACCGTGTCTACAGACCGCATCGATTTCAAGCACCCGATTCCTGCGGGCTCGATCGTCGAGCTGGTGGGGACGGTGATCAAGGTCGGCAATACCAGCTTGCAGGTGCAGGTGGATGTGTTTGTCGAGAACATGTACCTGGATGGCCGTGAACGGGCGATCCATGGGGTGTTCAGCTTCGTCGCCATCGACGAGGACAAGCGCCCGGTGCCCGTGCTGCCAGGCACCTGAGCATTACGGTTGCGCTGCTGGCTCGATCAATGCCACCAAGGTCCAGCCCGGTTGTGGCTGCAGCGGGTTATCAGGGCTGGTTACATGGACCCAGCCATGGCCATCGCGCGCGAACAGCAAGTTTGCCCGTTCGCCATGCAGTGCCTGGTAGGCATCCCAGCCAAAGCCTTCGGTCAGGTTGGTGCTATACAGCTCGGCGCCTTGATGCAGACGGTTGGCCAGTTGCAGATAGGTCATCGGCTTGGCCCCCAATAGATGCCCGCGGTGCTCTTCGGCCGCCCGGTGCTTGTCGCTACGTTGTTTCTCCAGGCCACTGGCTAGCACGAACAGCCGGCTGTGGCCGAAATCATGACGGAACCTGGCGCAGGCCAGGGCATTGATTTCGCCGGCGGGAGAGAGGCCCAGCAAGTGCCCGAGGCCGACCAGGTCCAGATGGGCGTCGGCATGCTGCGAGGCCGGGTTACCAAAGTAGGTCGTGAGCCCGTCCATGCGTGCGGCGCGGATGTTTTCCCAGCTGGAGTCCGTCAGCAAAACCCGGCAGCCCAATTGTTGAAGGGCTTTGGCGATGGCCCGGGCCGGTTCGTTGGCACCGACGATGAGAAACCCGCTGGGTGCCGGTTCGGCGACCTTGAGCAAGCGTGCCAGCGGCCTGGCCGTGGCGCTTTGCAGTACCACCGTGCCAATGATTACCGCGAAGGTCAACGGTACCAGCAGCAAGGCATCCTGGTGGCCGGCCTGGTGCAGGCGGATGGCAAAAATAGCGGAAACGGCCGCGGCAACGATGCCGCGCGGCGCAATCCAGGCCAGCAGCGCGCGCTCCCGCCAGTTGAGTGTCGAGCCCAGTGTGGCCAGCCAAACGTTGAGCGGACGTGCCAGCAGCTGGATCACCAGCAACAATGCCAGCACAGCAGGGCCAAGGCCCAGCAGGGCATGCAGGTCAAGGCGTGCAGCCAGCAGAATGAACAGGCCGGAAATCAGCAGCACACTGAGGTTTTCCTTGAAGTGCAGGATTTGCCGCACATCAACCCCGCGCATGTTGGCCAGCCACATGCCCATCACGGTCACCGCCAGCAGCCCGGACTCGTGCACGATCTGGTTGGCGGCGATGAAAATGCCCAGTACCGCCGCCAGTGACGCGAGGTTGTGCAGATATTCTGGTAGCCACTGTTCGCGCATGATTTGCCCCAGTACCCAGCCCCCTGCCGCGCCCAGGGCGGTACCGCAGAAGATCACACCGGCAAAAGTGATAAGGCTCTGGCTCAGGCCGTTACCCTCGGCGCTGGCGATGATGAAGCTGTATACCACCACGGCGAGCAGCGCGCCGATGGGGTCGATCATGATCCCTTCCCAGCGCAGGATGTTCGCGATCGCAGACTTTGGCCGCACCACGCGCAGCATCGGCACGATCACCGTGGGGCCGGTCACCAGCGTCAGGGTGCCGAAAAGAATCGCCAGCGGCCAGTCGAACCCGAGCAGCCAGTGGGTTGCCAGTGCAATCACCAGCCAGGTGACCAGCGCACCCACCGTGACCAGGCGATGCACCACGCTGCCGATCTCGCGCCACTGCGACAGGTGCAGGGTCAGGCTGCCTTCGAACAGGATCAGCGCCACCGCCAGCGACACCAGCGGCATCAGCAATGGGCCGAACAGCGCCTCGGGGTCGAGCCATCCCAGCGCTGGGCCGGCAAGGATCCCGGCCAACAACAGAAACAGAATCGCCGGCAGCTTCAGGCGCCAGGCCAGCCACTGGCAGGCGAGCGCTGCAGCGCCGATGCCGCCCACACTCAGAAGGATCTGCTGTTCGCTCATGCGGGCTCCCTATGCCGACGTTGTTATGAAAGACTAAGCGCCATTTCGTCGTTTGCCACCGAGATTTCATGCCCGCCCTCGACCACCCCCTGATCGACCAGTTCCTTGACGCCCTATGGCTGGAAAAAGGCCTGTCCGACAACACCCGCGTGTCCTACCGCAGCGACCTGGCCCTGTTCAATGGCTGGCTGCAGGAGCATTCGGTATCGCTGCCAGACGCCGGCCGCGACCTGATCCTCGATCACCTGGCCTGGCGCCTGGATCAGGGCTACAAGCCACGTTCCACGGCGCGTTTCCTCTCCGGTCTGCGCGGCTTTTTCCGTTACCTGCTGCGGGAAAAGCTGGTGGCCATCGACCCGACCCTGCAGGTCGACATGCCGCAATTGGGCAAGCCGCTACCCAAGTCGCTGTCCGAAGCCGACGTCGAAGCCCTGTTGCAGGCTCCGGACCTGGGCGAAGCCATTGGCCAACGCGACCGTGCCATGCTCGAAGTGCTCTACGCGTGCGGCCTTCGGGTTACCGAACTGGTCAGCCTGACCCTCGACCAGGTCAACCTGCGCCAGGGTGTGCTGCGGGTGATGGGCAAGGGCAGCAAGGAACGCCTGGTGCCCATGGGTGAAGAGGCGGTGGTGTGGTTGGAGCGCTACCAGCGCGATGGTCGCGCCGAACTGCTCAATGGCCGTCCCAGCGACGTGCTGTTCCCCAGTCAGCGCGGCGAGCAGATGACGCGCCAGACCTTCTGGCACCGTATCAAACACCACGCACGGGTTGCCGGCATCGACAAGCCGCTGTCGCCGCACACCCTGCGGCATGCCTTTGCCACCCACCTGCTCAACCACGGTGCCGACTTGCGGGTGGTGCAGATGCTGCTGGGCCACAGTGACCTGTCGACCACGCAGATCTATACCCACGTCGCCAAGGCCCGCCTGCAGCAGTTGCACGCCCAGCACCACCCGCGTGGATGAATGTTTTTCATGTTCCGCCGACCGGTCCTTGCGACCCCCTTCACGGGCAGCGTGATGTGGTAGGCTTGAGCGGTTTGCACCAAGGGCCGCACGGTCACCGCGTATTTTCCGCAGGTGGCGCCCTCCGGCCCCTGTCCGCCTTCAGGAGTTCCCATGCGCGTGACCCAGTTTTTCGCCGCCGCCGCGTTGGCGCTGGCCAGTACCTTTGCCGTTGCCGCGGCAACCGATAGCAACGCCGGTGCCGAGCAGGCCATCCGTAAATCGTTGCAGAACCTCGAGTTGGAAGTGCCTGTGGAAAGCGTGGCCAGCAGCCCGCTCAACGGCCTGTATGAAGTCAAGCTGCAGGGCGGCCGCGTGCTGTACGCCAGCGCTGACGGCCAGTTCGTGATGCAGGGCTACCTGTTCCAGATCCAGGACGGCAAGCCGGTCAACCTCACCGAAAAAACCGAACGCCAAGGTATCGCCAAGCTCATCAACGGCATTCCAGCCGCCGAGATGGTGGTTTATCCTGCCAAAGGCGAGACCAAGTCGCACATCACCGTGTTCACCGACACTACCTGCCCGTACTGCCACAAACTGCACGCCGAAGTGCCTGAGTTGAACCGTCGCGGTATCGAAGTGCGCTATGTCGCCTTCCCGCGTCAGGGCCTCGGTTCGGCGGGTGACCAGCAGTTGCAGGCGGTGTGGTGCTCCAGCGACCGCCGTGGGGCGATGGACAAAATGGTCGAAGGTGAAGAAATCAAGGCCGCCAAGTGCACCAACCCGGTCAGCAAGCAGTTCCAGCTGGGTCAGTCGATCGGTGTCAACGGCACGCCGGCCATTGTTCTTGAAAGCGGCCAGGTCATTCCGGGCTACCAGCCGGCACCGCAGGTCGCCAAGCTGGCACTTGCCAAGTAATCCAGTTCAGTACGCCGTCGTCATGGGGTGACGGCAAGTTTCACGGTCGGCAAACGTGTCGGCCGTTCAATGGGGAGTTCACAGTGAAACCGGTCAAAGTAGGCATCTGTGGGTTGGGGACCGTCGGTGGCGGAACCTTCAATGTACTTCAGCGCAACGCCGAGGAGATTGCCCGCCGTGCCGGGCGCGGTATTGAAGTGGCACAGATCGCCATGCGCTCGCAGAACCCGAACTGCCAGATTACCGGTACCCCCATTACCGCTGACGTGTTCGAAGTTGCAAGCAACCCGGAGATCGACATTGTCATCGAGCTGATCGGTGGCTATACCATCGCCCGCGACCTGGTGCTGAAGGCCATCGAAAACGGCAAGCACGTGGTCACTGCCAACAAGGCGCTGATTGCCGTGCACGGCAACGAAATCTTCGCCAAAGCTCGCGAGAAGGGCGTGATTGTCGCTTTCGAGGCGGCCGTAGCCGGTGGCATCCCGGTGATCAAGGCCATCCGCGAAGGCCTGTCGGCCAACCGCATCAACTGGCTGGCTGGCATCATCAACGGCACCGGTAACTTCATCCTCACCGAAATGCGTGAGAAGGGCCGTGCCTTCCCGGACGTGCTGGCCGAAGCTCAGGCGCTGGGCTACGCCGAAGCCGACCCGACCTTTGACGTAGAAGGCATCGACGCTGCACACAAGCTGACGATCCTGGCGTCCATCGCGTTCGGTATCCCGCTGCAGTTCGACAAGGCCTACACCGAAGGTATCACCCAGCTGACAACGGCAGACGTGAACTACGCCGAGGCGTTGGGCTACCGCATCAAGCACCTGGGCGTGGCGCGCCGCACCGCCGAAGGTATCGAGCTGCGCGTGCACCCGACGCTGATCCCGGCCGACCGTCTGATCGCCAACGTCAACGGCGTGATGAACGCTGTCATGGTCAACGGTGATGCTGCCGGCTCCACCCTGTACTACGGTGCCGGCGCGGGTATGGAGCCTACCGCTTCGTCAGTGGTCGGCGACCTGGTCGACGTGGTCCGTGCCATGACCTCCGACCCGGAAAACCGTGTGCCGCACCTGGCCTTCCAGCCAGACTCGCTGTCGGCCCACCCGATCCTGCCGATCGAAGCCTGCGAAAGCGCCTACTACCTGCGTATCCAGGCCAAGGATCACCCGGGCGTTCTGGCCCAGGTCGCCAGCATCCTCTCGGAGCGCGGTATCAACATCGAGTCGATCATGCAGAAGGAAGCCGAGGAGCAGGACGGCCTGGTGCCAATGATCCTGGTGACCCATGGCGTGGTCGAGCAGCGTATCAATGATGCCATCGTCGCCCTGGAAGCCCTGCAGGACGTGGTCGGCAAGGTTGTGCGCATTCGCGTCGAGCAGCTCAACTAACAAATATTGCCGATGGGCCGCCCGCGCGGCCCCGGCCCCAGCATCGAAGGTTTGCACCCATGCGCTATATCAGTACCCGCGGCCAGGCACCGGCCCTGAATTTCGAAGACGTGCTGCTGGCTGGCCTGGCCAGCGACGGCGGCCTCTACGTGCCGGAAAACCTGCCACGCTTCACCCAGGAAGAAATCGCCTCGTGGGCCGGCTTGCCCTACCACGAGCTGGCCTTCCGCGTGATGCGCCCGTTCGTCGAAGGCAGTATCGCCGACGCCGACTTCAAGAAGATCCTCGAAGAAACCTACGGCGAGTTCGCCCACGCTGCGGTCGCCCCGTTGCGTCAGCTGAACAGCAACGAGTGGGTGCTGGAGCTGTTCCACGGCCCGACCCTGGCGTTCAAGGACTTTGCCCTGCAGTTGCTCGGCCGCCTGCTTGACCATGTGCTGGCCAAGCGCAACGAGCGCGTGGTCATCATCGGTGCCACCAGCGGTGATACCGGTTCTGCCGCGATCGAAGGCTGCCGCCGTTGCGACAACGTCGACATCTTCATCCTGCACCCGCACCAGCGTGTGTCGGAAGTGCAGCGCCGTCAGATGACTACCATCTTTGGCGACAACATCCACAACATCGCCATCGAAGGCAACTTCGATGACTGCCAGGAAATGGTCAAGGCCAGTTTCGCCGACCAGTCGTTCCTCAAGGGCACCCGCCTGGTCGCCGTCAACTCGATCAACTGGGCGCGGATCATGGCCCAGATCGTCTACTACTTCCATGCAGCCTTGCAGCTGGGTGGCCCGGCGCGCTCGGTGGCGTTCTCGGTACCGACCGGCAACTTCGGCGACATCTTCGCCGGCTATCTGGCGCGCAACATGGGCCTGCCGGTCAGCCAATTGATCGTCGCCACCAACCGTAACGACATCCTGCACCGCTTCATGAGCGGCAACCAGTACGTCAAGGAAACCCTGCACGCGACCCTGTCGCCGTCGATGGACATCATGGTCTCGTCCAACTTCGAGCGCCTGCTGTTCGACCTGCATGGCCGCAACGGTGGTGCGATTGCCGAGCTGATGGCCAACTTCAAGCAAGGTGGCGGCTTCAGCGTCGAGCAAGACCGCTGGACCGAAGCCCGCAAACTGTTCGACTCGCTGGCTGTCAGCGACGAGCAAACCTGCGAGACCATCGCAGAAGTGTTCGCCGCCACCGGTGAAGTGCTCGACCCGCATACCGCAATCGGCGTGAAGGCTGCCCGCGAGTGCCGCCGCAGCCTGGACACGCCAATGGTGGTGCTGGGTACCGCGCACCCGGTCAAGTTCCCGGACGCGGTGGAGAAGGCCGGTGTGGGCAAGGCGCTGGAGCTACCCGCGCACCTCAGCGACCTGTTCAGCCGTGAAGAGCGTTGCACGGTCCTGGCCAATGACCTGAAGGCTGTACAGGGCTTTGTCAGCCAGCACGGCAACCGCGGCAAGCCGCTGTAATTGCATGGCGTTTGGGGCTGCAGCGCAGCCCCAACGTCTCAGCCCTTTCCCTCCGATCTATCAGAAACATCCTATTCAGCCTGCCGGGCGCCAAGCATAAATTAGCCGGTCCTCCCATCAGGAGCGGCTCATGCACCAGCCCTATGTGTTGATTCACCAGGCTCGCCCATCCCACCAGATCCTCTTGCACCAGGCCCTCAATGGCCAAGGCGTCTTCAACGTGCGCATCAGCGAAAGCGTCGCTGACCTCGACGCCTGCCTCTGCGCTGAGCGTCGCCCTGACTTGCTGATCCTTGACCACGCCATGCCAGCCCGGGCCGGCCTTGCTTTGCTCGCCCAGCAGCGACGAGTGCGCGCATTGCTGTTCGTCGGCCAGCCTGCCCCAACGCGTCAAAACCTTGCACAGGAGGCCAGAAAATGTGGCATGTGGGTGCTCGACGAGTTGCCCTGGCCGCTGTCGATGCCACGCCTGCAGCACGCCTTGCAAACACTGCAGGTGCGCCCAGGGTCGCGTATTCAAACTGTCATGCCAGCCCCGCATGCTCACTGAAGCGGGCGCGGTTTGACGAACTTTCTGCGGCGCCTGCTGGTCAGTTACTTTAGGTCCCACCACGCAGCGAGTGATCCGGATGGAAAGAATCTGCAGCCTGCTCAACGAAGCCCTGACGCCCTATCAGACCCACCTCGGCATCGCCGATCCCAGTGGTAATCGCCAACTGACCGTTCACGACCCTCTCTCAGGTATTACCTTGCGGCGCACGGTCAGCGAGCGCCAATTGCAGGAGCAACGCCTGCTGATCGACCTCGTGGACGGCTTGCACCGAGACTTGCAGATAGCTGAGGGGCGGTTGCAGCCTTGTGTGATCGCGGCATTGCAGCATCGCCAACAACCGCAGGGAACCTTTGCCTGAGTCGTCCATCAGACAGTGTAGGGGCAGCCAGCCAGTGCTTTGCTCCGGCGCTGGCAAGGCTGCCACGGGAAGTCCTCAAGGGCTTTCGCTTGGCCCCGGGCGTCTTCCCCAGCGCCTGGGGTTTCTTTTTCTGGGCAGGCACGTATCCCTCGGCTGCTCCTGCAACGACGGTGCAGACCGGTTGGGCTTATTTGTCCTCAAAGAAACGCCGGCTTTCCTCCAGATAGTCCTCCCGCAATGCCAGGTCCAGCCAGCGGGCATACAACCCTGGCAACACATCCCGGCGCAGGGTGGGCAGCAACTGGTCGATGTGGGCAACTGCCGCACGCCCCAATTCGCTGTCTGAACAGCCCACATGCAGAAACTGGTAGCGATCCACGCCCTGCACAGTATGAAACTGGTAGTCAGCCAGTGACCCGCCTTGTTGTTGGATCAGGTAGCGAACTTCAGGCCAGTAGCCGAGCACCAGGCGCAGGCGCCCCAACTGCTGCATCTGCAGCAGGTTGGCGGTGGCCTCGTTGCCGTAGTGGCGGCTGAGCGCGCTGTCGGGTAACTGGCGCAAGATGCTGTCAATCTGCGTGCCGTAGCTGCGTTCCGCGACAATCCCCAGCTTCAGCGGGGCCTTGCTCAGCAGGCCATGCAGGTCCACCTGCTGGCCGTCGAGGTAGGGTGCCACCAGCGCCTGGTTTTCCTTGCGCAACACCAGGCCGCCGCTGAGCACGCCCAGTGATGGAACAGAAAAATGCACATATTTGGCCCGTTCCGGTGTCCACAGCAGGGTTGGGTCGCAGGTGAAGGTGCCACGGTCTTGCAGCATCTGCAGGCTGCGGGCGCGGTTGACCCGCACGATGCTGTGTTCGTACTCGGGCATCTGCCTTATCAGCAGCGGTAACAACTGGTCGATGACCCCCCGGCCTTCTTCCGGGCCATCAAAAATGGTGAACGGTGGCAGGTCGCGTACCAGCCAGAAGAGGTGCTCCTTGGCATGTGCGGGCTGCAACAGCAATGCAGGTAGCAGCCCGCAGAGCAGGACCAGGTGGCGTAGGCAGCGGGGCGCGCACATGGAACCGGTCAGCGCCAGGATCAGACCGTGCCCGCTGCGCGCAGGCTGGCGATGGCCGCTGCGTCGTAGCCCAGGCTGCCGAGCAGCGCCTCGGTATGTTCGCCCAAGGCCGGGCCGACCCATTCGCTAGAGCCGGGAGTCTCCGACAGCTTGGGCACGATGCCGGGCATGTGGAATGGCTTGCCATCCGGCAGCTTGGCCTGCAGGAACATCTCGCGTGCCAGGTACTGGGGGTCGTTGAACATGTCTTCGGCCGAATAGATACGGCTGGCCGGCACTTCGGCAGTGGTCAGCACCTGCATCAGTTGCTCCAGTGGGAGGCTGTTGGCCCAGCGGTCGATTACCCCATACAGCTCGTCACGACGCAGGTCGCGGCCGTCGTTGCTGGCCAGGGTCGGGTCGTCGGCGAGGTCATCGCGACCGATGGCCTGCATGAAGCGCTTGAAGATCGCATCACCGTTGGCGCCGATCTGCACATGTTTGCCGTCGGCGCTTGTGTGGATGGAGGAGGGCGTGATGCCTGGCATGATGTTGCCGGTGCGTTCGCGGATGAAACCGAACACATCGAATTCCGGGACCATGCTCTCCATCATGGCAAAGATCGCCTCGTACAGGGCCACGTCCACCACCTGGCCCTGGCCGCCATTGACTTCCCGGTGGCGCAGCGCCATCAGCGCGCCGATCACCCCCCACAGGGCGGCAATCGAGTCCCCGATGGAAATCCCGGTTCGCACCGGCGGGCGGTCATCGAAACCCGTGATGTAGCGCAGGCCGCCCATTGACTCGCCTACGGCACCGAAGCCTGGCTGGTCTTTCATCGGCCCGGTCTGGCCAAAGCCCGACAGGCGCACCATCACCAGGCGCGGGTTCAGCGCATGCAGCACATCCCACCCCAAACCAAGTTTTTCCAGCACGCCCGGGCGAAAGTTTTCGATCAGGATGTCGGCCTCGGCCAGCAGGCGCTTGAGGATATCGCGGCCCTCGGGGTGCTTGAGGTTGAGGGTGAGCGACTGCTTGTTGCGGGCCTGCACGAACCACCACAGCGAGGTGCCCTCGTACAGCTTGCGCCACTTGCGCAGCGGGTCGCCGCCATCGGGCGATTCGACCTTGACCACTTCGGCGCCGAATTCGGCACAGATACGCGAGGCGAACGGCCCGGCGATCAAGGTACCGAGTTCGACAACTTTAAGGCCGGCGAGGGGTTTGCTGGGCGTCGACATGGGGTGTCCGTGGCAGTTGGGCAGAGCCGTGGTTTTATCACACGTCGGTTACGCCGGGTACTGCTGCGGGGCATGGAAGGTGCGGATGGGGTAGACTGTGCCACTTTCTTTTGCACGAAGCCCGTCGACCATGGCCCAGCCGTCCACCACCTACAAGTTCGAATTGAATCTCACTGACCTTGATCGCAACGTCTACGAAAGCGTCAAACAGACGATCGCTCGGCACCCTTCGGAAACCGAAGAGCGCATGGCAGTTCGTTTGTTGGCGTACGCGCTCTGGTACAACGAGAACTTGTCGTTTGGCCGCGGCCTGTCGGATGTCGATGAGCCAGCGCTGTGGGAAAAGAGCCTGGACGATCGCGTGCTGCACTGGATTGAAGTTGGCCAGCCTGATGCCGATCGTCTGACCTGGTGCTCGCGTCGTACCGAACGCACCAGCTTGCTGGCGTACGGCAGCCTGCGAGTGTGGGAAGGCAAAGTGGTGAGCGCGGTCAAGAACCTGAAAAACCTGAGCATTGCCGCTGTGCCGCAAGAGGTGCTGGAAACCCTGGCGACCGACATGCCGCGTAGCATCAAGTGGGACGTGATGATCAGTGAAGGTACGGTATTCGTGACTGACGACCGTGGCCAGCATGAAGTACAACTGCAGTGGCTGCTCGGTGAGCGTGGTTGAAGCAACCCATGCGTATCGAACCTCGTCCGCTGCCGCCGACCCTGCCATTTCTGGGTAACTTGCCACCCTTGCTGACCCGCCTTTACGCCGCGCGCGGCGTGCAGAGCGAGGCCGAGCTGGACAAAAGCCTGGCACGCCTGCTGCCGTACCAGCAGCTCAAGGGCATCGAGGCCGGTGTGGACCTGCTGGTCGAAGCCATCGACCAGCGCCAGCGCATCCTCATCGTCGGCGACTTCGATGCCGACGGTGCCACCGCCAGCACCGTCGGGGTGCTGGGCCTGCGCCTGCTGGGTGCGGCCCATGTCGATTACCTGGTGCCCAACCGCTTCGAGTACGGCTACGGCCTGACCCCGGAAATCGTCGAGGTGGCGCTGCAGCGCCAGCCGCAGTTACTGATTACCGTGGACAACGGCATTTCCAGTGTTGACGGGGTGGCAGCCGCCAAGGCCGCCGGGCTCAAGGTGCTGGTCACCGACCACCACCTGCCGGGCGAGCAGCTGCCCGACGCCGATGCCATCATCAACCCCAACCAGCCGGGCTGCAGCTTTCCGAGCAAGTCCCTGGCCGGGGTAGGGGTGATCTTCTATGTGTTGATGGCCCTGCGCGCTCGCTTGCGCAGCCTTGGGCGGTACGAGGCGCAGCCACAGCCGAACATTGGCGAACTGCTCGATCTGGTGGCGCTGGGCAGTGTTGCTGACGTGGTACCGCTGGATGCCAATAACCGCATCCTGGTGCACCAAGGCCTCGAGCGCATCCGTGCCGGCCGAGCCCGACCGGGGCTGAAGGCCATTCTCGAAGTGGCCCGCCGTGATCACCGGCGCATCACCTCGACCGACCTCGGTTTCATCCTCGGCCCGCGGTTAAACGCCGCAGGGCGGCTGGACGACATGAGCCTGGGTATCGAATGCCTGCTGTGCGAAGACGCGGCGCTGGCCCAGGACATGGCCCAGCAGCTGGACGACCTGAACCAGGACCGCAAGTCCATCGAGCAGGGCATGCAGCGCGAGGCCCTGGCCCAGCTCAAGGACCTGCCGGTCGAGTCCATGCCCTACGGCTTGTGCCTGTTCGATGCCGATTGGCACCAAGGGGTGATCGGTATTCTGGCTTCGCGTCTGAAGGAACGTTACCACCGGCCGACCATTGCGTTCGCTGATGCTGGCGACGGCATGCTCAAAGGTTCGGCGCGCTCGGTGCCGGGCTTCCATATTCGCGATGCGCTGGATGCCGTGGCCGCGCGCCACCCGCAGCTGATCAGCAAGTTCGGCGGCCACGCCATGGCTGCCGGGTTGTCGTTGCCAGAAGGCAACTTCCCGGCATTCGCCGAGGCCTTCGACGAAGAAGTGCGGCGTCAACTGCGCGAAGAAGACCTGACCGGCCGGCTGTTGTCCGACGGCAGCCTGGCGGTAGAGGAGTTCCACCTCGACCTGGCCAAGGCCCTGCGCCATGCCGGCCCATGGGGCCAGCACTTCCCTGAGCCGCTGTTCCATGGCGTGTTCCAGTTGGTGGAGCAGCGTGTGGTTGGCGAACGGCACCTGAAAGTGGTGCTCAAGAGCGAATGTGGCTCGGTGCGGCTGGATGGCATTGCCTTCGGCATTGACCGCGAAGTGTGGCCAAACCCGACGGTGCGCTGGGTGGAGTTGGCGTACAAGCTGGATGTGAACGAGTTTCGCGGTAATGAGAGTGTGCAGTTGATGAT
The DNA here is from genome assembly GCF_001655295.1 of Pseudomonas sp. JY-Q. Lineage (NCBI taxonomy): Bacteria > Pseudomonadati > Pseudomonadota > Gammaproteobacteria > Pseudomonadales > Pseudomonadaceae > Pseudomonas > Pseudomonas sp. JY-Q. The sequence goes on from NZ_CP011525.1 coordinate 1,346,855, forward strand.
TGCGCATATGGAGCCGCGCTGAGTTTAGCGTCAGGTGCCTGCCTTGGATCTTGCGCTGGGGCACAAATCGAGCGCCGCCCGCGCGGCGCTCGATCTCCCAGGTGCTGCTCAGGTTCAGTTGCACTCCTTTCTGGGGCGGTAGTAGATCGCCGCTGCCGCAATCAAGATGCTGATGCCGCTAAATGAGAAAATGATAACTGCTAGTGTGGTCTCCCGGTTTCTTACATTGGTGACATGTGCCGCCATTGCAGAATCATAAAGAAACATTCCATTAGGAGCGATTAAGCGCTGAGCCGTTGCAGCGCTTTTAGAGGTTGCTATGTCAACAAAGAGTGGCGTATTTAGGTCCAGGCTCGCTGCATCATAGTATATTTTTTCTGCATAAAGATGAGCGTTGTGGTGCTTTCCATTTGAAGTTTTAAACTTGATGCTGAACGTATAAAGAGATTTGTCGCTATCCCAGGTTTCAGGCTTGGAGGTGAGAAAGGCTGGAACTCGCGACCATAACTCTTCATTGGTGTTTTTGTGTTCGCGCCACATGAATGTGAAGCTGGTGCCTAGGGTGAGATTTATAAGTCCGCCTATTAATAGCGCTTTGGCTTGTTTGTGAGGCGGGAGTTCACGTATGAGTTTTAGCGATTGCTGCCAGATATTCATATCGGCTCGTTACGGCGTGGAGGGTTTTACAGGTTGGCTAGAAGTACTGATCCTGCTGCGCACTGCTACAGCATATGTAGTTATCTTGATTGTCCTGGTTGTCGTCAATAGGTACGGTAATTGATGGTGCTTGGTCGGGTGACTTTATACCATCTATACTTTCTATGCTTATAGTCAGTGTTGCGTCAGGGGCAGGTGTGTCAGGGGTAGATGTCACCGCTACTGAGTTGCTGCTGGAGTTTCCGCTAAGGGGAGGCGGTTGCGTTGAATTGAAAGTCTCGCTCCCTGTTGGGGCGGTGTGAGCCTGGCTGCTATCTGGAAAACTTAGTGGTTCGGTGCCTAGGGATATTTCTGAAGAGTCAGGGTTCCAGTTAACGGTTGTGATCATTCCCTGGTGGGTGGAAAGTATCTGGTCAGGTGAAGCGAGTGTGAAGTCAGGCGCAATCCGTGGCGCGGTAAAACCAGTAAGGTCACCTTGACTCAGCAGGCTGGTAAAGAGTGGAGCCATCTTGTCGTAAGCTGCTTTAGCCAGGTCAGAATTGAAGATGCTATAGAGTGTGGCGGTTACGCCCACGACTGTGGCCCCTCCAGCAATTAAAGGTGCTCCGGCCAGAATGGCGAACGAGGCCACGATGCCTGCGACGTTGCATGCCAAACTTATGACATCTCCGCTCTTAATTTCCGCGCCCTCTTTGAGGTCTGCCGCGACTTTCAGGAAGGTCACGGTGCCAGAAAGGGTATTGGTAACAATGTTAATGAAGGGTACAGCACCTATCGGGAGGTGAGTGACGGAGACTACTGAGGCTATCGCCGTAGTTGTCTGTGCTGTTTGGATGACTAGTGAAAATCCGGTTTTATCTGTGTTGAATTGGTCGTGGATTGCTGCTGCTCCCCCAGTTTGATTGATGGGTTTTGCCGTTTTATCTATTACTGCTACTATCAGTTCGGCGCGTGTGCTCATTGTTTAATATCCTTATTCATGGTCTTGAAAGCGATAGTGATTCGCAATTTGTCGCAGTCAACGGTGGGCGCTCTGGCTCTGTGCGGTATGTGTCCGTCGAAAATCGCTATGCGTCCCGGCTTTGGTTGTATGGCAGCGATGGTGTCATTCTTCTGCTGATCGAATAGAATCAGTTCGCCGCCCCATGTGGTTTCCCACTGGGCATTGCAGAAGAGGACTGCGGTTTTTCCAGGTTCAATTGATTTGTTATCTCTATGAATAGGACTGTCTTGGCCGAAAGTCTGGCCGTTTGCGTAAACACCCAGCAGCAAACAGTCACGCATGTGAGCAAGCTGCGTGCGCCTCCAAATATCAAGTAGAAAGCCCCAATGGCTGTCGCTGGCCAGTTCATGCTCGCAGCACTCCAGTGAGGTACGTTTGCTACCGGCTATGAAGATGTGCCAGCAAGGACGCGCGAGGGGAATTGTATTAATGGGCCAGCCATATCTCCATATTGCACCCGAAAATGAATTTGTGAGTAAATTTTGCTCGTGTTCGGTAATGAACTTATCTAATACTTTCGGTTTTTCTGTAAAGGGGATATCCGTCATTGACTCAACTCGCGCGCGTGGAGGTCGGGTTTGTGCGAACTGCGTGATTGGCTTCATTGGTCGCCGTGACGTGATGGACAATAGTATTTGAGAGGCAGACCAGCGATAGGAGGAGGGAGATGTTGCTTGAGAAGAATTTCCCAAGAGAACGTAGAACTTTAAGTAATAGGCTGTATGATTTTTCTAAGATGCCCGGTAGGCCGGGTGGAAAGGGTTGTCGTGGGTGGTACTACCCTAGCGCTTAAAGGGCGGTCGACTTTTGCTGATTACAGTCAGACCGCGGAATGAAGGAAGTTTCAGTCACCCAACGGTTTATGCGTCATGCCCAGCTCGGCATCATCCATCAGTGCCTTGGCCATGGCACTCAGGTAATGGGATGCCCAGATCATCATCGGTTTTTCATCCATCAGACCGATGATGGTCAGCTCTCTTACATAGCCCATCAACTCCGATGCCTGCTCGCGGGCATCCCGGCAGGGAATGCCTGGCTCGATGCGGAACAGGGGATGGGTCTGGTGTTCGCCTTGGAAGAAGGTGGTTTTGCCGACAGTGAATTGGGTGTTGTCTGTGGTCATCGATTCCTCTCCTGAAATTTCCTGATTGCCTGTTCTGGCCTCTTCGCGGCGGTTCGACGCCTCGATGAACCCGCTCCCACAGGTCAGGCGTAAGCCTTGGAGCCTGTGATGACCCTGTGGGAGCGGGTTCGCCCGCGAAGAGGCCAGCAAATCTAACCTCAATGAAGGCTGGTACTCCGCTCCAAGGCGAGTGACAGCGCATCCGCCTGACCCCAGGCAATCTGCATGGCACGCAGCCCATTCACCAGCGATTCCCGGGTGCGGTCATCTTCGATGGCATCGAGGGTTCGGTGGCAATGGTTATAGGCGAGCATCAGGTAATGGGTGATCTTCACCACATGATCGATGGGCACGATGCCATCGCTGACGGCGTTGGTGAGGGTCTTGTCGGAGGGAAGGTCGAAATGATGGGGTGGGTCGGGGAGGATCTTTTTCATAGCAATTCCTTGAAGATTTAAGGAGTTGCCACCGCCGTTTCCACACGAAGGGCGGCAACTGTACACGGGGTGGAAAACCGGTCTTCAAGGAACCCCGGTAGGCCATACGGCCTCCCGTGTACAGCTGCCATTACGACAGGCACTTGAAGATTGACCGGGTTTCCACACCCGCATCGCTGATGCTTTCAGCGACACGAAAAGCCTAAAGGGCGGTGTTTCCAGGAACAATCAGACGCGAGTCGACAGGGTCTGTAGGATATTTTCCTCAGCTAGGCATCGCCAGCTTATATGTGTAGGAAACGTCTGATACATGCGTCGGACCATTCAGAAATCCCGGGGCCGTACTAAGGCCATTAAGTGCCTGCCTTGATTCTTGCAGGGTTGCGGAAGTCGAGCGCCGCCCGCGCGGCGCATCGCGGATAAATCCGCTCCTACATCTGTTTCGGGCCAGTCACTCCTGTGAGGCCACCGCTGTTCGCCTTGTTTGTTCCCTTCGATATCGAGGTGGGCACCACTGCTTTTCATCGGTCTTCAGCCATGCATCAAGGCGGTCCCTGTTGGCGGCACAGGAGTGATTGGCCCGAAACAGATGTAGGAGCGGATTTATCCGCGATGCGCCGCGCGGGCGGCGCTCGATCTCACAGGCGCTGCAAACCTTTCGGCGAACCCCTCGCCATCCCACAGAACCTTCCCCCCCACCAATCTGGTCTAGTCTCATTAATGACCGGCACCGGGCCAGGGATGTGCACTTGAGTGTCCGGGCCGGATCACCATTGGAGTCCTTGGGAGGTGCCCTCATGAGCCTGCTGCTCGAGCCTTACACCCTGCGTCAGCTGACCTTGCCCAACCGCATCGCCGTGTCACCAATGTGCCAGTATTCAGCCGTCGATGGCCTGGCCAACGACTGGCATCTCGTCCATTTAGGCAGCCGCGCCGTCGGTGGCGCCGGCCTGGTAATCACTGAAGCCGTGGCGGTGACCGCCGATGGCCGCATCACCGCCGAAGACCTTGGCCTGTGGGACGACGCGCAGATCGCCCCGTTACAACGCATCACCCGCTTCATCACCGCCCAGGGCGCCGTGGCTGGCATCCAGCTGGCCCACGCCGGGCGCAAGGCCAGCACCTATCGCCCATGGCTGGGCAAACCAGGTAGCGTCAAACTGGAAGAGGGCGGCTGGCAGCCGGTGGGGCCCTCGAAAATCGCCTTCGACCCGCGACACACCGCGCCGCGCGAGTTGAGCCAGGACGAGATTGAGGATGTGATTGGCGCCTTCGTCGCCTCGACCGAGCGCGCCTTGAAGGCCGGTTTCAAGGTGGTTGAGATCCACGCCGCGCACGGCTATCTGCTGCACCAGTTCCTATCACCCCTGAGCAACCAGCGCCGCGATGAGTACGGTAGCAGCTTTGAAAACCGCATCCGCCTGACCTTGCAGGTGGTCGAGGCAGTGCGCAAGGTTTGGCCCCCGGAGTTGCCACTGTTCGTGCGGGTTTCGGCAACCGACTGGGTGGAAGATGGTTGGAACCCGGATGAAACCGTCGAACTGGCACGCCGCCTGCGGAGTTTGGGCGTGGATCTGATCGATGTTTCTTCTGGTGGCACCTCGGTCAACGCCGAGATCCCCACCGGCCCCGGCTACCAGACCCGCTTTGCCGAGCGCGTGCGCAAGGAATCGGAAATCGCCACCGGCACCGTGGGCATGATCACCGAACCGGCCCAGGCCGAGCACATTCTGCGAACCGGCCAGGCCGATATCATCTTCCTCGCCCGCGAACTGTTGCGCGACCCGTACTGGCCTCTGCATGCCGACGACGACCTGGGCGGCAACAAGGCCACCTGGCCTGCGCAATACCAGCGTGCGACCAGCCGCGCCAACCCGATTCACGAGTCGGATTTGCGCGACTGACCCATGCCTTGCGCGGCCCTTGCAGGAGCGGCCGTGTTTCGCGAAAGGGCCGCAAAGCGGCCCTGGGTTCAGCTATAGGCAGCCTTGCTGAGAATATCGCTTACCCATTGGTTGATGCTTTTTTCAGCCAGCTCGGCCTTGGCCGCCACACTGGCGTGAAGGGTAGGCTCAAGGCGTAGGCTGAGTTTGCCGGAATACGTTTTCTGCGGTTCCCGCCCAAGGCGTTCGCAAGTCTCAAGATAATCGTCAACGGCTTCTTCAAATGCCTGGCGCAATTCACTGATCGATTCGCCATGAAAACCTATCACGTCGCGAATACCGGCGACATGGCCGATCAGCAACTGGTCTTCATCGCTGTATTCGATACGAGCGGCGTATCCGCGGTAAGTCATTACATTCATGGTAATACTCCTGCCTGCTCAATGAACTGGCGGGCGTCTCTTAGTTGATAGGGCTTGGCGTGCCTGTCCGGATGAGGGCGGTGGAAGGTTGCCACTGCTCCATTGAGTTCAAAGCGAACCCGTGATCCTCTTCCTTCTACGACCTGGCACCCAGCGATACCAGCAGAGACTCCACCCGCGCCCACTCCAGTGTTCTGGGAACCGGCCTTTTAAGTAATGCTTCAAGTGTGGCTTGCTGATGATTATTCGTGGTATCAGATTATGATACCAACCATGAGAGCTCAATGAATGTGCAGTAGGAGGGAGTAGATCACGGGTGAAGGAAAATTCTGAGACGTTGACCGAGGGGCATTCAAGCCCCTCGGTCAACGCGAGCACTTAGTGCTTGATCATCACATGCCGCACACAGGTGTAGTCCTCCAGCCCATACATCGACATGTCCTTGCCATACCCCGAATGCTTCTGCCCGCCATGGGGCATTTCGCTGACCAGCATGAAGTGGGTGTTCACCCAGGTGCAGCCATACTGCAAGCGCGCCGCCAGGCGGTGGGCGCGGCCGGTGTCGCGGGTCCATACCGACGAAGCCAGGCCGTAGTTGGAGTCGTTGGCCCATTCCAGTGCCTGCGCTTCATCGGTGAAGCGGGTGACCGAAACCACCGGGCCGAACACTTCGTTGCGCACGATCTCGTCGTCCTGCAGGGCGTCGGCCAGCACGGTAGGCTCGAAGAAAAAGCCATCGCCCGCTATCGGCTTGCCACCGGTTACCAGACGAATGTGCGGCTGGGCGATGGCCCGCTGCACCAACCCGGCGACCTTGTCGCGGTGCTGGGCACTGATCAGCGGCCCCAGTTCGGTTTCTTCAGACTCCTGCAAGCCCGGCTTGAGGCTGGCTACGGCTTTACCCAGGCGTTCGACGAAGCGCTCGTAAATCCCGTCCTGGACGTACAGGCGGCAGGCTGCGGTGCAGTCCTGGCCAGCGTTGTAGAAGCCGAAGGTGCGGATGCCGTCGATGGCGGCATCGATGTCTGCGTCATCGAACACCAGCACCGGCGCTTTGCCGCCCAATTCCATGTGCATGCGTTTCACGCTGTCGGCGGTGGCACTGATGATGTGCGCGCCGGTGGGGATCGAGCCGGTCAGCGACACCATGCGCACCTTGGGATGGGTTATCAACGGGTTGCCGACCGTCTGGCCGCGGCCGAAGAGAATGTTCAGCACCCCCGGCGGTAGCAAGTCCTGGGCCAGCTCGCCCAGGCGCAGGGCCGTCAGTGGCGTCAGTTCGGATGGCTTTATCACCACGGTGTTGCCGGCAGCCAGGGCCGGGGCGATCTTCCAGGCCAGCATCATCAGCGGGTAGTTCCACGGCGCGATGGACGCCACCACGCCCAACGGGTCGCGGCGGATCATCGAGGTGTGGCCCGGCAGGTACTCGCCTGCCGCCGAGCCGCCCAGGCAGCGCGCAGCACCGGCAAAGTAACGGAACACGTCGGCAATCGCCGGGATCTCGTCATTCAGTGCAGCGCTCAGGGGCTTGCCGCAGTTCTGCGATTCCAGCCGGGCCAGTTCATCGCCATGGGCTTCGATGGCGTCGGCCAGCGCCAGCAAGGCCTGCGAACGTTCTTTAGGGCTGGTTTGCGACCAGCTGTCGAAGGCTTGGTCGGCAGCGCGCACGGCGCTGTCCACCTGTGCCTCGGTGGCTTCGTTGATCTGCGCCAGGGCAGTGCCCAGCGCCGGGTTGAGCACGGTCCAGGCCGGGCCTTGGCCAGCGATCAGCTGGCCATTGATCAGCATCTGCGTTTGCATCGGGGACTCCTCCAGGGTCATTTTCCACCGCCCGCGACGCTGTCTCCGCCACGGGTCAGGTAATAGGCGCCAAGAATCGGCAGCATGGTCACCAGCATCACCAGCATGGCGACAACGTTGGTCACGGGCACGTCGCGTGGGCGGCTGAGCTGGTTGAGCAGCCAGATTGGCAGGGTGCGCTCATGGCCGGCGGTGAACGTGGTGACGATGATTTCATCGAACGACAAGGCAAAGGCCAGCATGCCGCCCGCCAGCAGCGCCGAGCCGAGGTTGGGCAGGACGATGTAACGGAAGGTCTGCCAACCGTCGGCACCAAGGTCCATCGAGGCTTCGATCAGGCTTTGCGAGGTACGCCGCAGGCGGGCGATCACGTTGTTGTAGACGATCACCACGCAGAACGTGGCGTGGCCGACTACGATGGTGAACACCCCGGGCTCTATCCCCAGCGTCTTGAACGCCGAGAGCAGGGCGATGCCGGTGATGATGCCTGGCAGGGCAATGGGCAGGATCAGCACCAGCGAAATGCTCTCCTTGCCGAAGAAGCTGCGCCGATAGAGCGCCGCCGAGGCCAGCGTACCGAGCACCAGTGCGATCAAAGTGGCCAGGCAAGCCACCTGCAGCGACAGCTTGATTGCCTCGAGCACATCGGGCCGGGCAAAGGCCACGTCGATCCACTTCAGGGTAAAGCCCTTGGGCGGAAAGCTGAATGCCGCGTCTTCGGTGTTGAAGGCGTACAGGAAGATGATCAGGATCGGGAAGTGCAGGAACAACAACCCGCCCCAGGCCGCCAGGCGCAGCCCTGCCGACGCTTTTTCAGAGTGCATCGAAGGCCCCCAGACGCTTGACGATGGCCAGGTATACCGCGATCAGCACAATGGGCACCAAGGTGAACGCGGCGGCCATCGGCATGTTGCCGATCGCCCCTTGCTGGGCATAGACCATGCTGCCGATGAAGTAGCCGGGCGGCCCGACCAGCTGCGGCACGATGAAGTCGCCCAGGGTGAGCGAGAAGGTGAAGATCGAGCCGGCGGCGATGCCGGGGATCGACAGCGGCAGGATCACCTGCACGAAGGTTTGCCCCGGCCGTGCGCCCAGGTCGGCCGAAGCCTGCAGCAGCGACGGTGGCAAGCGCTCCAGCGAGGCCTGGATCGGCAGGATCATGAATGGCAGCCAGATGTACACGAACACCAGGAAGCGCCCCAGGTGCGAAGTCGACAGCGTGCTGCCGCCCACGCCCGGCACGGCCAGCACCGCCTGCAGCAGGCCGTCCAGGTGCAACTGCTGGACGAACCATTGGGCCACACCGCCCTTGGCCAATAGCAAGGTCCAGGCATAGGTCTTGACGATGTAGCTGGCCCACATCGGCATCATCACCGCGATGTAGAAAAACGCCTTGGTCTTGCCGCTGGTGTAACGCGCCATGTAATAGGCGATGGGGAAGGCCAGTACCGCGCTGGCCAGCGACACCGCCACCGCCATCCCCAGGGTGCGCAGGATGATGTCGAAGTTCGACGGGTTGAACAGTGCGGCGAAGTTGCCCAGGGTCAGGTCCGGGGTCACCGCCATGGTGAAGTCGTCGAAGGTATAGAAGCCCTGCCACAGCAGGTTCAGCAGCGAACCCAGGTAAATCGCGCCGAACCAGGTCAGCGGCGGGATCAACAGCAGTGCCAGGTACAGGTTGGGGCGCCGGTACAGCAGGTTGGACAGGGCGCGCAGTGTGCTCATCTCAGCGGCCCTCGGTTTCCTGCAGTACCGTCATGGCTTCGCGGGGCCAGTGCGCCTGCAGGCGTTGCCCGGGCTGCCAGGCCTGCACCTGCTTTTGCCAGCGGTCATTGGCCTGGCTTACTGCCAGCAGTTGACCGTTTTCCAGCTGCAGTTCGTAGCGTGTGGCGCTGCCTTGGTACTGGACATCACGCAGCACGCCGCTGACCTGTACCTCATGGCTGGTCACTACCGGGTCGCCCAGGCGAATGTGTTCGGGACGGATGGAGAAGGGCGCAGGGCTGCCGTTGAGCTGCATGGCCAGCTCGCCACGCACCACGTTGGACGTGCCGACGAATTCAGCGACGAAGGTTGTGCTGGGCTTCATGTACAGGTTGCGCGGGGTGTCGACCTGTTCGATACGGCCGCGGTTGAACACCGCGACCCGGTCGGACATCGACAGTGCTTCGGTTTGGTCGTGGGTGACGAAGATGAAGGTGATGCCCAGTTGGCGTTGCAGCTTTTTCAGCTCACCTTGCATCTGCTCGCGCAATTTCAGGTCCAGCGCGCCCAGTGGCTCATCGAGCAGCAGCACCCGCGGGCGGTTGACCAACGCCCGGGCCAGGGCCACGCGCTGACGCTGGCCGCCAGACAGCTGTGCCGGCTTACGCGCGCCATAGCCGGCCAAGGCCACCATGGCCAGGGCTTCTTCGGCGCGGCTGTAGCGTTCGGCCTTGCCCACGCCTTTTACCTTCAGGCCATAGGCGATGTTGTCCAGCACGTTCATGTGCGGGAACAGCGCATAGTCCTGGAACACTGTGTTGACGTCACGTTGGTAGGGCGGCAGGCCAGCGGCCTCGACCCCTTGGATGCGGATCGAACCGCTGGAGGGTTGCTCGAAGCCTGCGATCAGGCGCAGGCAGGTGGTCTTGCCCGAGCCGGAAGGGCCGAGCATGGAAAAGAACTCGCCATCGATGATGTCGATGCTGACCTGGTCGACGGCCTTGACCTCGCCGAAGGTGCGGGAAACCTGGGTGAACTGGACGGCTAGGGGCATGCGTGGACTCCAGGTATGAATATGTCTCCTGTGCCGGCCTCTTCGCGGGCAAGCCCGCTCCTACAGGTGGAGCGCCACCCTTGCAGGCGGTGAAGAACCTGTGGGCGCGGGCTTGCCCGCGAAAAGGCCGGTACAGGCATTCAGACAACCTCAGCGACCACCCATGATCGCAATGTAGTCCTGGGTCCAGCGGCTGTAAGGCACGAACTTGCCGCCTTGGGCCTGCGGTGTTTTCCAGAAGGCAATCTTGTCGAAGTTGTCAAAGCCGTTGGTCTTGCAGCCCTCGGCCCCCAGCAGCTCGCTGCCGGTGCACGCCGCCGGCACAGCCGGCAACGAGCCGAACCAGGCCGCCACATCGCCTTGCACCTTAGGTTGCAACGACCAGTCCATCCATTTGTAGGCGCAATTGGGGTGCTTGGCCTCGGCGTGCAGCATGGTGGTGTCGGCCCAGCCGGTCGCGCCCTCCTTGGGAATGGTCGAGGCCACTGGCTGGTTCTCGGCCTTGAGGCCATTGACCATGTAGCCCCAGGAGCTGGAGGCAACCACGCCTTCGTTTTTCACATCGCTCATCTGGACCGTGGCGTCATGCCAATAGCGGTGGATCAGCGGTTGTTGCTGGCGCAGCAATTCCAGCACGGCCTTGTATTGTGCCTCGTTCAGTTCGTACGGGTCCTTGATGCCCAGTTCGGGCCTGGCCGACTTCAGGTACAGCGCTGCATCGGCGATGTAGATCGGCCCGTCATAGGCTTGCACGCGGCCCTTGTTTGGCTTGCCGTCGGGCAGGTTCTGCGGCTCGAACACCACGCTCCAGCTGGTGGGTGCCTGCTTGAAGGTGTTGGTGTTGTACAGCAGCACGTTTGGCCCCCACTGGTACGGCGTGCCGTACACCTGCTTGTCGACCACATACCAGCCACCGTTCTGCAGGCGCGGGTCGATGGTTTTCCAGTTGGGGATCAAGGCGGTGTTGATCGGCTGTACGCGCTTGCCTGCAATCAGCCGCAGCGATGCATCGCCCGAGGCGGTGACCAGGTCATAGCCGCCCTTGGTCATCAGGCTGACCATCTCGTCCGAGGTGGCGGCCGTTTTCACGCTGACCTTGCAGCCGGTTTCCTTTTCGAAACCGGTCACCCAGTCGTAGGCCTTGTCGCTTTCACCGCGTTCGATGTAGCCGGGCCAGGCGACGATGTCCAGGCGCCCCTCGCCGGCCCCCAGGGCCTTGGGCGCTTCGGCGGCCTGCAGGCTGGCGCTGGCCAGCATGGCGCAGGTGGTGGCGCCGAGCAATGCGGTCTTGTGCACTGACATGGTGTTCCCTCTTCTTGGCGATCTTGTTCGGGCAGTCATGAGGCAAGCAGTGAAGCAATTGTTATAAGCGTAGTGCGTGAGTGCGAGGTATTGGCGATATCGAGTCTAGTTGGCTTTTTGCCAGCTAACGCAACATCCTGAAGCAAATCCCTGCATGGCGTGTGCTCGGCCAAGCCTTACTCTGGCGTTTGAATCTTCTTACGTGGAGACACGCGAATGAATACCCGGGGCTTGCTTGATCAACTCCTCAAATCCGGCCAGCAACTGCTCGAGAAGCAGGGGGGCGCCACCAAGCCTGGCAACCCTTCAGGCGGGTTGGGCGGGTTGTTGTCCGGAGCAGGGGGCGGCCTGCTGGGTGGGGGCGCTCTGGGCCTGTTGCTGGGTAGCAAGAAGGCCCGCAAGTACGGTGGCAAAGCCCTGACATACGGCGGCCTCGCCGCGCTGGGGGTGCTGGCCTATAAAGCTTACGGCAATTGGCAGGCAAACCAGCGGGGGGCCGCAGCCGAGCCTCAAACCCTCGACCGCCTGCCGCCGGCCCAGGCCGAGCAGCACAGCCAGGCGGTACTGCGCGCCCTGGTGGCGGCGGCCAAGTCCGATGGGCATATCGACGAGCGCGAGCGGGCGTTGATCGAGGGCGAGTTCACGCGCCTGGACAGCGACCGCGAATTGCAGCACTGGCTGCATGCCGAGCTGAACAAGCCGCTGGACCCGGCCGAAGTGGCCCGTGCTGCGCAAACACCGGAGATGGCTGCCGAGATGTACCTGGCCAGCGTGATGATGGTCGATCAGGAAAACTTCATGGAGCGTGCCTACCTGGACGAGCTGGCACGCCAGCTGCGGCTGGACCCGGGCTTGCGCCAGGCGCTGGAGGCTCAGGTGAGGGATGCGGTTGCGCAGTAGCAGCGCTTGTCATGACATTTTCTGCGCTTGTCGAACCGAGCGCGGAAAATGTCACGGCAAGCCCTGGCCAGCTTTTACCCAATCCGCGCATTTCGCCCAATAAACCGTAAGACCTCTGGGCTATACTTCGGCGATTTTTCCCGCTCGTTGTGAATTCCTGAGGGCTGAATGTGAAGAACTGGACCTTGCGCCAACGGATCCTGGCAAGTTTCGCCGTGATCATCGCCATCATGCTGCTGATGATCGTGGCCGCCTACTCGCGGTTGGTGACTATCGAAACCGCCGAAGAGGCGGTGGGGACCGACAGCATTCCCGGCGTCTACTACAGCTCGATGATCCGCAGCGCTTGGGTCGACAGCTACGTCACCAGCCAGCAACTGGTGGGCCTGTCCAACCATCGTGAAATCACTTCGGCCGACCTGGAACTGTTCAGAAGCTTCGATAACCGGCTGAAGCAATACATGACCAGCTACCAGGCCACCATCCACGACAAAGATGACCAGGTCCGCTTCGACAGATTTGTGGAACTGGAAGAGAACTACCTCAAGATCGTCGGTCAGGTGCTCGATGCGTACCGCGAACACAACTACGGCGAAGCCCAGCAGTTGATCACTGATGTCCTCACCCCAGCCTGGGTGGAGGGGCGCAAGCACCTCAATGAAGTCATTGAGAACAATCGGGTTTCTGCCGGCGCCGCCACCAACGAGATCGTCAACGCGGTCAACACGGCCAAAGGCAGCATGGTGGTTTCCCTGTTGCTGGCAATCATCGCTGCCGGCATCTGCGGCCTGCTGCTGATGCGCGCTATCTCGGCGCCCATGCAGCGTATTGTGCATGCCCTCGACAAGCTGCGTTCCGGTGACCTGAGCATGCGCCTGAGCCTGGATCGCAAGGACGAATTCGGTGCCATCGAAAGCGGCTTCAACGAAATGGCCGAGGCACTGGCCAACCTGGTGGCCCAGGCCCAACGCTCGTCGGTGCAGGTGACCACTTCGGTCACCGAAATTGCCGCCACGTCCAAGCAACAGCAGGCCACCGCCACCGAGACGGCCGCCACCACCACCGAAATTGGCGCCACCTCGCGGGAAATCGCCGCGACTTCGCGGGACCTGGTGCGCACCATGACCGAAGTGACGACGGCGGCTGATCAGGCATCCAGTCTGGCGGGCTCCGGGCAACAGGGCCTGGCACGCATGGAAGAGACCATGCACCAGGTGATGGGCGCTGCCGACCTGGTCAATGCCAAGCTTGGTATCCTCAACGAGAAAGCCAGCAACATCACCCAGATGGTGGTAACCATCGTCAAGGTTGCCGACCAGACCAATCTGCTGTCGCTCAACGCCGCCATCGAAGCGGAAAAGGCCGGTGAATATGGCCGCGGCTTTGCCGTGGTCGCGACCGAAGTGCGCCGCCTGGCCGACCAGACCGCCGTGGCCACCTACGACATCGAGCAAATGGTGCGCGAGATCCAGTCAGCAGTGTCGGCCGGTGTCATGGGGATGGACAAGTTCTCCGAAGAAGTGCGCCGCGGCATGTTCGAGGTGCAACAGGTGGGCGAGCAACTCAGCCAGATCATTCACCAGGTGCAGGCGTTGGCGCCGCGCGTATTGATGGTCAACGAAGGCATGCAGGCCCAGGCCACCGGTGCCGAGCAGATCAACCAGGCACTGGCCCAGCTCAGCGATGCCAGCACCCAGACTGTCGAGTCGCTGCGTCAGGCCAGCTATGCCATCGATGAGCTGAGCCAGGTGGCCGCGGGCCTGCGTGGCGGCGTGTCGCGCTTCAAAGTCTGACCGCGATGAACGACTTGCAACTGCGCACCGCGCGGGCGGCGAACACCGGGGGGGCGTTGTACCTGCAGTTTCGCATCAGAGCGCAGCGTTTTGCCCTGAGCGTGCACGAGGTGATCGAAGTGTTGCCGCGTCAGCCGCTCAAGCCGATCGCCCAGGCACCTGCCTGGGTCGCGGGCATCCTCGCCCATCGTGGCCAGTTGGTTCCGGTCATCGACCTTGCCGCCTTGAGCTTTGGCCAGCCGGCGGTGCAACGCACCAGCACCCGCCTGGTACTGGTGCACTACCGAGGCGGCCTGCAGCTTGGCCTGATCCTGGAGCAGGCCACCGAAACCCTGCGTTGCCAACCGGACGAGTTCCAGCCCTATGGGGTGGACACCGGTGAAGCGCCTTATCTGGGCCCGGTGCGCCAGGATGCCCAGGGGCTGCTGCAGCGCATCGAAGTCAATGACCTGCTGCCCGACACCGTGCACGCATTGCTGTACACGCAAGACCCGACAGGGATGCCAACATGAACGAACAGCGTTTCTTCCGCTTCTTGCGCGAGCGTATTGGCCTGGACGTGGAGTCGGTGGGCGCGCCCATGGTCGAACGCGCGCTGCGCCAACGTTGCGTGGCTGCGGGCGCGATGGACCTGGACGATTACTGGCTGCGCCTGCAGCAGTCGGCAGATGAGCAACAGGCGCTGATCGAAGCGGTGATCGTCCCGGAAACCTGGTTTTTCCGTTACCCCGAATCCTTCACTGCGTTGGCCAGCCTGGCCCATAAACGCCTGGCTAAACTGGCTGGCGCGCGCCCGCTGCGATTACTCAGCCTGCCGTGTTCTACTGGCGAGGAGCCCTATTCGCTGGCCATGGCCTTGTTTGACGCCGGCATGGCGCCTGGTGCATTCCTTGTCGATGGAATGGACATCAGCCCAAGTTCAGTAGCCAAGGCCGTGCAGGCGGTGTATGGGCGCAATGCGTTCCGGGGTAGCGAACTGGGTTTTCGCGAGCGCTACTTCGATGCTCTGGACGAAGGCCACCGCCTGCATGAGCGGGTACGCCAGCAAGTCAGCCTGCGGGTGGGCAATGTGCTTGACCCGGCGCTGTCCAGCCGCGACGGCCTGTATGACTTCGTGTTCTGTCGCAATCTGTTGATCTATTTCGACGTACCGACCCAACAGCGTGTGTTCGAAGTGCTCAAGCGCTTGCTGCATCCGCAGGGTGTGCTGTTCATCGGCCCGGCCGAAGGCAGCTTGTTGGCACGCATGGGCATGCGTCCATTGGGGATCGCCCAGTCGTTTGCCTATGTGCGTCATGAAGGCGACAGCGCCCCCTTGGCAGCGGCACCCGTCCAACCCGCCAAGCGTGCGTTCACGGCGTTGCCCGCACCGGTTTATCCGCAGCCCAGTGTGCCGTTGCCGCGTCCGCTGCGTCCGCTGCGTGTGCTGCCCGTGGTGGCCAGGCCAGCGCCAGCCCGCGAGCACAGGCACGAGGGGGCCAGCGAATTGCTGGCCGACATTGCCCGGCTGGCCAATGCCGGTGCCAGCGAGCAGGCCCGTAGCGAATGCCAACGCTACCTGAGCCAGTACCCGCCGTCGGCACAGGTGTACTACTGGCTGGGTTTGCTCAGTGATACCGAAGGCGATGCGCAGCAGGCGCTGAGCCACTATCGCAAGGCCCTGTACCTGGAACCACAGCACCCCGAGGCGCTGGTGCACCTGGCCGCTTTGCTGGCGGCCCAGGGTGACCTTGCCGGCGCTCGGCGCCTTCAGGCGCGCGCGGCGCGGGCTGGCCGGGAGTCTGAACGATGAACAGTGAATCCGCGATGCAGTTGCTCGCCGAGGATGACGCGCACATCGACGACTGCTGGAACCGCATTGGCGTGCGCGGCGACAAGCAGTGCCCACTGCTGGAGCGGCATGTTCATTGCCGCAATTGCGAGGTGTATGCCGCTGCGGCCACGCGTTTGCTCGACCGCTATGCGCTGGTGCAGGAGCACCAGGCTGCGGCGGTGCAGCCGGACGCGGAAAACACCGGTCGCTCCATGCTGCTGTTCCGTCTGGGCGAAGAGTGGCTGGCGCTGGCTACCGCCTGCCTGGCCGAAATCGCCCCGCTGCAGGCGGTGCATTCATTGCCGCACCAGCGCTCGCGGCTGCTGCATGGGGTTGCCAATGTGCGCGGTGCGTTGGTGCCGTGCCTGTCACTGGCTGATTTGCTGGGGGTGCAGGCCGGCTCCAACGAGCAACGCAGCGCACGGGCGATGCCCCGTATGCTGATTCTGGCCGCCGAAGGCGGGCCGGTGGTGATGGCTGTCGAGGAAATCGACGGTATTCACCGGCTCGACCCGCAGTTGCTGGGCAGTGGCCGGGACGCCACACGCTTCACCGCCGCAGTCTTGCAGTGGCGCGGCCGCAGCGTGCGGGTTCTGGACGATCAACATTTACTGTCTGCCGTGCAGCGGAGCCTGTCATGACCCCAGAGCAAATGCGCGACGCATCGTTGCTCGAACTGTTCAGCCTGGAGGCCGAGGCGCAGACCCAAGTGCTCAGTGCCGGCCTGATGGCACTGGAACGCAACCCTACTCAGGCCGACCAGCTCGAGGCCTGCATGCGCGCTGCCCACTCGCTCAAGGGGGCAGCGCGCATTGTCGGGGTGGATGCTGGCGTCAGTGTCGCCCACGTCATGGAAGACTGTCTGGTGGCGGCCCAGGAAGGCCGACTGCGGCTGACCGCCGAGCATATTGACGCGCTGTTGCAAGGTACCGACCTGTTGATGCGTATTGCCACGCCCGGCGATGCCGGTGCGCAGGCGACCTTGCCGGTGTTTCTTGCGCAAATGGCCAGCCTGCTCGACCCGGGCGCCTCTGCCATGCCTGTGGTGCCGCTGGCTGCATCCGTGCCGCCGGAGCCGCCGCTGGCAACCCTGCCGCCTGCACCTGTGGTAATGCCAGCCGGACCGCGGGAACCAGAGCCCGAACCCGCCCTGCGGCGCAAGGCTGGCAAGCGCGCTGGCGAAGGTGCTGAGCGGGTACTGCGTGTCACAGCTGACCGCCTTAATAGCCTGCTTGACCTGTCCAGCAAGTCGCTGGTGGAAACCCAGCGGCTCAAGCCATACCTGGCTACCCTTCAGCGCCTCAAGCGCATGCACGGCCAAGGTATGCAGGCGCTTGACGGCTTGCGCATGCAACTGGAAGGCACGGGGCAGGGCAGTGAGGTGCTCGAAGCCTTGGCACAGACCCAGCGCCTGCTGGCAGAGACCCAGCAGATTCTGCAGCAGCAGGCAGCCGACCTGGATGAGTTCGGCTGGCAGGCCAGTCAGCGTGCGCAGTTGTTGTATGACACCGCCCTGGCCTGTCGGATGCGGCCGTTTGCCGACGTACTGACCGGGCAAAGCCGGATGGTCCGCGACCTGGGCCGTTCGCTGGGCAAGCCGGTGCGGCTGGTGGTGGAAGGGGAGAAGACCCAGGTCGACCGCGATGTGCTGGAAAAGCTCGAAGCACCGCTGACCCACCTGTTGCGCAATGCCGTCGACCACGGCATCGAGTTGCCCGAGCGGCGCCTGCTGGCGGGCAAGCCGGACGAGGGGGTGATCCGCCTGCGGGCTTCGCACCAGGCGGGCATGCTCAGCCTGGAGCTGGTCGACGATGGCGCCGGTATCGACCTGGAGCGCCTGCGCAGCAGCATCGTCGAGCGCGCCCTGTCGCCCGCTGACACGGTGACGCGGATGAGTGAGGCGGAGCTGCTGACGTTCCTGTTCCTGCCCGGTTTCAGCCTGCGTGACAAGGTTACCGAAGTGTCCGGCCGCGGTGTGGGGCTGGATGCGGTGCAGCACTTGATCCGCGAGCTGCGCGGCTCGATCGAATTGACCCAGGTGGCAGGGCAGGGTTGTCGCTTCCATCTTCAGGTACCGCTGACCCTGTCGGTCGTTCGCAGCCTGGTGGTCGAGGTGGGCGGGGAGGCTTACGCCTTCCCGCTGGCGCATATCGAACGCACGCTGGAAGTGACCGCCGAACAGATCGTGCAGATCGAAGGGCGCCAGCACTTCTGGCACGAAGGCCGGCATATTGGCCTGGTGGCGGCCAGCCAGTTGCTCAATCGCCCGGCGGGGCAAAGCGACGAAGCCAGCTTGCGGGTAGTGGTGATTCGTGAGCGCGAGCAGCTGTACGGGGTGGCCGTGGAGCGGTTGGTGGGGGAGCGGGTGCTGGTCGTGATGCCGCTCGACCCACGCTTGGGGAAGGTGCAGGACATTTCCTCCGGCGCCTTGCTCGATGATGGCTCGGTGGTCCTGATTGTCGATGTCGAAGACTTGCTACGCTCGGTGGAAAAACTGCTCAGCACCGGCAGCCTGGAGCGCATCGAACGCGGCAGCAGCGGAGCCCGTGGCGCAGTCCGCAAACGCATCCTGGTGGTCGACGACTCGCTGACCGTGCGCGAACTGCAGCGCAAGCTGCTGGGCAACCGTGGCTACGACGTGGCGGTGGCGGTGGATGGCATGGACGGCTGGAACGCCCTGCGCAGTGAGGACTTCGACCTGCTGATCACCGACATCGACATGCCGCGCATGGACGGTATCGAGCTGGTTACCCTGGTGCGTCGCGACCAGCGCCTGCAGTCGTTGCCGGTGATGGTGGTGTCCTATAAAGACCGTGAGGAAGACCGACGGCGCGGGCTGGACGCTGGCGCCGACTACTATTTGGCAAAGGCCAGCTTCCACGACGATGCGTTGCTGGATGCTGTGGTGGAGCTGATCGGAGGTGCTCAGGGATGAAGATCGCCATCGTCAATGACATGCCCCTGGCCGTCGAAGCGTTGCGCCGGGCGGTCGCCCTGGAGCCCGCACACCAGGTTGTGTGGGTGGCCAGCAACGGTGCCGAGGCGGTGCAGCGCTGCACCGAGCAGTTACCGGACCTGATCCTCATGGACCTGATCATGCCGGTGATGGACGGTGTCGAGGCGACCCGGCGGATCATGGCCGAAACCCCGTGCGCCATCGTCATCGTGACGGTCGACCGTAAACAGAACGTACACCGGGTATTCGAGGCCATGGGCCATGGCGCTCTCGATGTGGTCGACACGCCTGCGCTCGGCGCTGGCGATGCCCGCGAAGCAGCGGCGCCATTGCTGCGCAAGATCCTCAATATTGGCTGGCTGGTCGGCCAGCAGCGGGCACCTGCCGCAAGGTCGGTCGCTGCGCCGCTGCGCGAGGCTTCCCAGCGCCGCGGGTTGGTGGCAATCGGGTCTTCGGCAGGTGGCCCTGCAGCACTCGAAGTATTGCTCAAGGGCTTGCCGGCAGCGTTTCCGGCGGCCATCGTGCTGGTCCAGCATGTGGACCAGGTGTTTGCCGCAGGCATGGCCGAGTGGCTCAGCAGCGCGGCAGGCCTGCCGGTGCGCCTGGCCCGTCAAGGCGAACCGCCGCAGCCAGGGCAGGTACTCCTGGCCGGTACCAACCACCACATTCGCCTGCTACAGGGCGGCCAACTGGCCTACACTGCCGAACCTGTGAATGAAATCTACCGGCCCTCGATCGATGTGTTCTTTGAGAGCGTGGCACGTTACTGGAATGGTGATGCGGTGGGCGTGCTGCTCACCGGCATGGGCCGCGACGGTGCCCAAGGCCTGAAGCTGATGCGTCAGCAGGGCTTTCTGACCATTGCCCAGGACCAGGCCAGCAGCGCGGTGTACGGCATGCCCAAGGCTGCTGCGGCTATTGATGCCGCGGTGGAAATTCGCCCGCTGGAACGCATAGCCGGGCGCTTGACTGAATTTTTCGCAAAATGACGAAATGTATTGAATCACGCCGCCAGGCCGGTAGTGATCGGGTGAACAATGATGAATGATTTACCGATCGAAGGTTTCGCGACCACCAATGAGAACTCGGCGATGGTGCTGCTGGTCGACGATCAGGCCATGATCGGCGAAGCGGTGCGGCGTGGCTTGGCCGATGAAGACAACATCGACTTCCACTTTTGTGCCGATCCGCACCAGGCGGTGGCCCAGGCCATGCGCATCAAGCCCACGGTCATTCTTCAAGACCTGATCATGCCTGGCCTAGACGGCTTGACCCTGGTGCGCGAGTACCGCAACAACCCGGTCACCCAGGACATCCCGATCATCGTCCTGTCGACCAAGGAAGACCCGCTGGTCAAGAGTGCGGCATTTGCCGCCGGGGCCAACGACTACCTGGTCAAGCTGCCTGACACCATCGAACTGGTGGCCCGCATCCGCTACCACTCGCGTTCCTACCTGACCCTGCTGCAGCGCGACGAGGCCTACCGTGCCCTGCGCGTCAGCCAGCAGCAGTTGCTTGATTCCAACCTGATGCTGCAGCGGCTGATGAACTCCGATGGCCTGACCGGGCTGTCCAACCGCCGGCACTTCGACGAATACCTGGAGCTGGAATGGCGCCGGGCCATGCGTGAACAGCAGCAGTTGTCGTTGCTGATGATCGACGTGGATTACTTCAAAGTCTACAACGACAGCTTTGGCCATCTGGCCGGTGACGAGGCCTTGCGCCAGGTCGCCGAAGCCATCCGTAGCTCGTGCTCGCGGCCGACCGACCTGCCGGCGCGCTATGGCGGCGAAGAGTTCGCCCTGGTGCTGCCCAATACCTCGCCAGGCGGGGCGCGGCTGGTGGCTGAAAAACTGCGCCAGACCGTGCTGGGCCTTGGCATCCCCCATACTGCGCCGACGGCTGATACGTTCTTGACCGTGAGCATCGGCCTGGCCACCCAGACTCCGGCTATCGGCAGCCATTGCCGGCAGCTGATTTCGGCGGCCGATAAAGGTCTTTACCTGGCCAAGAACGGTGGGCGTAACCAAGTCGGCATCGCCTGAGCTCCTGGAGACGGCGCGGCCTGTGTGGGAGCGCAGGTTGCCCTATCTACATACGACCGCCCGGCGGGTCTGCCGCCATGCTGCGGACTCGGTTATACTCGCGGGCTTTTCACCGAATTCGCGCGAGTAGCCAGCCCATGGAAATCCAACCGATCCTGAACACCATCAAGGACCTCACCGAACGTTCCCAGTCAATTCGGGGGTATCTTTGACTACGATCACAAGCATGACCGCCTGATCGAAGTCAACCGCGAGCTGGAAGACCCCAACGTCTGGAACAAGCCTGAGTACGCCCAGGCACTGGGCCGCGAGCGTGCCATGCTGGCCCAGGTCGTCGAGACCCTGGACAAGCTGTCCAACGGCCTGGGTGACTGCCAGGACCTGCTCGACATGGCCGTCGAGGAAAATGACGAAAGCGCCGTCGGCGACGTCGTGACCGAGCTGGAAGGCCTGGAAGAAAACCTGGCCCAGCTTGAGTTCCGTCGCATGTTCAGCGGCGAGATGGACATGAACAACGCCTACCTGGACATCCAGGCCGGCTCCGGTGGTACCGAGGCGCAGGACTGGGCCAACATCCTGCTGCGCATGTACCTGCGCTGGGCCGACAAGCGTGGTTTCGACGCCACCATCATCGAGCTTTCCGAAGGCGAGGTCGCCGGTATCAAGGGCGCCACCGTGCACATCAAGGGCGAGTACGCCTTCGGCTGGCTGCGCACCGAGATCGGCGTGCACCGCCTTGTGCGCAAAAGCCCGTTCGACTCCGGCGCCCGTCGTCACACGTCGTTCTCGGCGGTGTTCGTGTCGCCTGAGATCGACGACAAGGTCGAGATCGACATCAACCCGTCCGACCTGCGTATCGACACCTACCGCTCCTCGGGTGCCGGTGGTCAGCACGTGAACACCACCGACTCTGCGGTGCGTATCACCCACGTGCCTACCAACACCGTGGTGGCCTGCCAGAACGAACGCTCCCAGCACGCCAACAAGGACACCGCCATGAAAATGCTGCGGGCCAAGTTGTACGAGCTGGAAATGCAGAAGCGCAACGCCGCTTCGCAGGCGCTGGAAGACAGCAAGTCGGACATCGGCTGGGGCCACCAGATTCGCTCCTACGTGCTGGATGACTCGCGCATCAAGGACCTGCGTACCGGCGTCGAACGCAGCGACTGCCAGAAGGTCCTCGATGGCGACCTTGACCAGTACCTGGAAGCGAGCCTCAAGCAGGGCCTGTAAGCCGCACACCCATGCCGCGCTACCTGGCCAGCCGCCGGTAGCGCGTGCCCTGCCCGGAACGGGCAACGAATACCTGATGGAAAGAATGACGACATGAGCGACCTGAAGACCGAATCGCAAGACCTGCAACAGGAAGAAAACGCCCTGATCGCCCTGCGCAAGGAAAAACTTGCCGCCGAGCGTGCCAAGGGCAATGCCTTCCCCAACGACTTCCGTCGCGACAGCTACTGCAACGACCTGCAGAAGCAATACGCGGACAAGACCAAGGAAGAGCTGGAAGCAGCCGCGATCCCGGTCAAGGTAGCCGGCCGCATCATGCTCAACCGTGGCTCGTTCATGGTGATCCAGGACATGACTGGCCGTATTCAGGTCTACGTCAACCGCAAGACCCTGCCGGAAGAAACCCTGGCCGCGGTCAAGACCTGGGACCTGGGCGACATCATCAGCGCCGAAGGCACCCTGGCCCGTTCCGGCAAGGGCGACCTGTACGTCGAAATGACCAACGTGCGCCTGCTGACCAAGTCGCTGCGCCCGCTGCCCGACAAGCACCACGGCCTGACCGACACCGAGCAGCGCTACCGCCAGCGCTACGTCGACCTGATGGTCAACGAAGAAACCCGCCACACCTTCCGTGTGCGTTCGCAGGTGATCTCGCACATCCGCAAGTTCCTCATCGAGCGTGACTTCCTTGAAGTCGAAACGCCGATGCTGCAGACCATCCCGGGCGGCGCCGCTGCCAAGCCGTTCGAAACCCACCACAACGCCCTGGACATGGCCATGTTCCTGCGTATCGCGCCGGAGCTGTACCTCAAGCGCCTGGTCGTGGGTGGCTTCGAAAAAGTGTTCGAGATCAACCGTAACTTCCGCAACGAAGGCGTTTCGACTCGTCACAACCCTGAATTCACCATGCTCGAGTTCTACCAGGCCTACGCCGACTACCGCGACAACATGGACCTCACCGAGGAACTGTTCCGCGAGCTGGCGCAACTGGTACTGGGCTCTACCGACGTACCGTACGGCGACAAGGTCTTCCACTTCGGCGAGCCGTTCGTACGCCTGTCGGTGTTCGACTCGATCCTCAAGTACAACCCGGAGCTGACCGCCGCCGACCTGCAGGACGTCGACCGCGCCCGTGAGATTGCCAGGAAGGCTGGCGCCAAGGTGCTGGGCCATGAAGGCCTGGGCAAGCTGCAGGTGATGATTTTCGAAGAGCTGGTCGAGCACAAGCTGGAACAGCCGCACTTCATTACCGAGTACCCGTTCGAAGTGTCGCCGCTGGCCCGTCGCAACGACGACAACCCGGCCGTTACCGACCGTTTCGAGCTGTTCATCGGTGGCCGCGAGATCGCCAACGCCTACTCCGAGCTCAACGATGCCGAAGATCAGGCCGAGCGCTTCCTGGCCCAGGTGGCCGAGAAGGACGCGGGTGACGATGAAGCCATGCACTATGACGCCGATTTCGTTCGTGCGCTGGAGTACGGCATGCCGCCGACCGCCGGTGAAGGTATCGGCATCGACCGCCTGGTGATGCTGCTGACCAACTCGCCGTCGATCCGCGACGTCATCCTGTTCCCGCACATGCGTCCGCAGGCCTGAGTGAGCTGAACGAGCCGCCTTTCGAGGCGGCTTTTTCTTGCCTGAAGCTTTATGTTGTCAGTACCGGCCTCTTCGCGGGTAAACCCGCTCCTACAAAGGCCTTGTAGGAGCGGGTTTACCCGCGAAGGGGCCAGCACTGACGAAACACCGCCCATGAGGTATCCCCTGTGACACCCGCCATGCCTGACCAAGGCGCCGCCGGCATCGCCACCGCCGTCGCCGAAAGCGTGCAATACCAAGGCCGCAAGACTGCCCGCCAAGGCAGCGAACAGCGTCGCCAGTTGATTCTCGATGCCGCCATGCGCATTGTCGTGCGCGATGGCGTGCGCGGTGTGCGCCACCGGGCAGTGGCCGCCGAGGCCGGCGTGCCATTGTCGGCCACCACCTACTACTTCAAGGACATCGAGGACCTGCTCACCGATACCTTTGCCCAGTACGTCGAGCGCAGTGCGGCTTACATGGCCAAGCTGTGGGCCAACACCGAGGTGGTGTTGCGCCAGTTGCTGGCACAGGGCGATGGCAGCCCGCAGGCCCGGGCGCGGCTGGCTGACGAGGTGGCGCGCATGACCGCCGACTACGTTCAGCGGCAACTGCTGAACCGCCGTGACTTCCTGATGGCCGAGCAGGCTTTCCGCCAGGAAGCATTGCTGTGCCCGCGACTGGCTGAGCTGGTGTGCGCTCATGAGCAGATCCTGCTGCACGGCACCCGGCAATTGCTGCAGGTCGTGGGCTCGCGGCAGCCGGAGCAGGATGCACAGATGTTGACGGCGATTATCGAGCAGTTGGAATATCAAGGCCTGCTCAAGCAAGCGAATGCGCAAGCCGATGGGCAGATGCTCGCTATGCTTACCCGATACCTGCAGCTGGTGCTGGCATCGGCCTGAGCCGAGAACGACCTTTTCAAGGAGAACCTGATGAAAGCCTGGCGTGTGGTGTTGTTGACTTTGTCATTCCTGCTGCTGGGCGGTTGTCTGGTGACTTTCCATGAGCCCTTGCCCAGCAACCAGGCAGCTCCCAAGGCCTTGCTCGGCAAGTGGAGTAGCAAGGACGCCTGGGGAGAGCCTTTGAAACTGGTGATCAGCCGTAGCGGTGGCGACGCCTACAAGGCGGTGGCCACGGCCAAGGGCAAGGCCCCTGAAGAATACGTGTTCACCGTGTCGCGTCACGGCAACCGCTGGTACTTGTCGGCCGGCGTGCCCAAGCGCCTGGGTGGCAATTTCCTGATTGGCGGCTTCGATATCGTCGATGGCAAGGAACTGGTGGTCTACAACCTGGATGTCGAGCAGGTACAGCAGGCGGTGGACAAGAAGGAACTGATTGGTCGCAGTACCGAGGTGCCGGAGGACAACGGCGACGGCGTGCTGATCGACAGCCCGGCGGCGAGGGTGCTGGCCTACCTGGACGACCCGGCCAACTCCGACCTGTTCGTCGAAGTGGCGCGGTTCCAGCGTTCCGGCAAGTAGTTGCCTGTACCGGCCTCTTTGCGGGCAGGCCGGTACAGGTTTCGTGTACTAGAAAGGAGTCCCCGGTGGACGAATACCAGCAAACCATCCGCGCCCTGTCCGACCGCATCGTCGCGGCACAGACGCCTATCCGGGTCCTGGACGCGGTGAAGTGGGACGACAACATCCGCCAGGGCTTTCTCAAGGCCAAGGGCAAGGAGCCGCCGGCGGTTGATCGAGCCTACTACCAATCGCGTCCGCTGTCGTTCGACTCCAGCGCGGTCAAGGCCGAGTTCCAGGGCATCGAGCGCGACATCATTCGCCAGTTGGGCCAGTTCAACCCGGTCGGGCAGATCATGAAGCGCATGTGCCGCGAATACCGCATGGTGGTGCGCATGCTTGAAGCGCGCGGTACCGAGGACTTCGGCCTGATCTCCCAGGAGCTGTACGGCGCCGCCTCGGATGCTTTCCACGCCGGTGATCCGACCCTGGCCGACCTTGGCCTGATGCTGTCGGACTACCTGAACAACATCGATGGCCGTGGTGACCTCAAGGATGAGCCAAAGAATCTCACCGCCAAGGAGGCGGTGGAGATCCTCCAGCACCGGCTGAACAACGTGTTCGGCGAGGCTGAAGGGACCATTCGCGTGTTCGAGTCCGACGGTATCGTCGCCGATGCCGCAGCCGGTGCCGACTACATCAAGGTGCGTGCCGATGCCATGTTCAACGCCCGCGATGTGCGCGCCCTGGAGGTGCATGAAGGGTTGGTGCATGTCGGCACCACGCTCAATGGCCTGAACCAGCCGATCTGCACCTTCCTGGCCAAAGGCCCGCCCTCATCGACGGTAACCCAGGAGGGCCTGGCGATTCTCATGGAGGTGATCGCCTTTGCCTCCTACCCCAGCCGCCTGCGCAAGCTCACCAACCGCACCCGTGCCATCCACATGGTCGAGGAGGGTGCAGACTTCATGCAGGTCTACGGTTTCTTCCGCGAGCAGGGCTTTGAGATGGCGCAGAGCTACAGCAACGCCAGCCGGGTGTTCCGCGGGTCGGTACCCAACGGCCTGCCATTCACCAAGGACTTGTCCTATCTCAAGGGCTTCATCATGGTTTACAACTACATTCAGTTGGCCGTGAAGAAGGGCAAACTGGAACAGATCCCGTTGCTGTTCTGTGGCAAGACCACGCTGGAAGACATGCGCACCCTGCGCCAACTTGTCGAGGAAGGGTTGGTCGAGCCGCCCAAGTACCTGCCTGAACAGTTCCGCGACCTGAGTGCGTTGTCGGCCTGGATGTGCTTCTCCAACTTCCTCAACCACCTGAGCCTGGATCGCATTGAAGCCGACTACGCGAACATTCTCTGAGCACTGCCGCCTGCTCGTCCTCGGCCTGGCCCTGGTGAGCCTTGGCGGCTGCAGCAGCCTGTTGTTCTACCCCGAGCGTGGTCAGGCCTTCACCCCTGAGCGTGCCAAGCTGGAATACCGCGATGTCACGCTGACCACTGCTGATGGCATCCGCCTTCACGGTTGGTGGCTGCCAGCCAAGGCCGGGGTCGAGGTCAAGGGCACGGTGCTGCACCTGCACGGCAACGGCGGTAACCTGCCAGGGCACCTGGGGGGGAGCTACTGGTTGCCGGAGCAGGGCTACCAGGTGTTCATGATCGATTACCGCGGCTATGGCTTGTCTCAGGGCCAGCCGAGCCTGCCGGAGGTGTACCAGGACATTGCTGCAGCCATGGCCTGGCTGCAGCAGGCGCCCGAGGTCAAGGGCAAGCCGCTGGTACTGCTGGGGCAGAGCCTGGGCGGTGCCATGGCCATTCATTACCTGGCGGCCCACCCCGAGCAGCGTCAGCGCTTCAGCGCCCTGGTGTTCGATGGCGTGCCGGCCAGTTACCGCGCGGTGGGGCGCTTTGCGCTCAGCACCTCCTGGATGACCTGGCCATTGCAGGTTCCGCTGTCGTGGCTAGTGCCGGACGGCGACAGCGCGATCCACTCGATCGAGCGATTGAGCAGCCCGCCCAAGTTGTTTTTCCACAGCATCGACGACAACCTGGTGCTGATGGACAACGGCATCCGCCTGTATCAGCACGCGCCACCACCGCGGGTGCTGCAACTGACCCGGGGGGGGCACGTGCAGACCTTCGCCGACCCTACCTGGCGCCAGGTGATGCTGCGGTTCCTCGATGACCCCAGCCATTTCAACGGCCTGCGGCGGCTTGCCGAAGTGCCCAATTTCCCTGACGAGAAGAACAAGCAATGAGTGAAGAACGCAACGCCATCCCGCTGATCCTGACCGGCGTCGGCAGCATCATCGTGACGGTGGGGGCCTTGTGGTATTACGGTTACCTGCATTTCGCCAAGCCCGAAGATGCCCTGCTGCTGCAGGATTTCACCATGCTCAAGACCATCCCCGGCGAGGACTACAAGGTATCGCTGGACCCGGCGCCGCAAGTGGCCCAGTGCGTCGACGGCGTGCTGGTGCTGTTCGACACCCAGCAGAAAGGCCTGACCGGCGTGCTGGTGGACAACCGCAAGCGCGCGGTGCGCTGCATGGGCGAGGAAACACCGCAGCAGGTGCAGTGAGCCATTATCCCTGCTGCCTGAACTCGCCTCTTCGCGGGCACGCCCGCTCCCACAGGGTCGCGCAAAACTCGAAACTGGCGCCGTACCTGTGGGAGCGGGCGTGCCCGCGAAGAGGCCCGAACAGGCAAAAGAAAGCCCCGCGTCGATCGCGGGGCTTGTCCTTTCAGCTAGCCAGCCTTAGCGCTGAACCTGGCTCACCGAGCGTGGTGCCACCGGCTGGTTGTCGTTGGAGATGGTCACCTCCACCCGACGGTTCTGCGCACGTCCCGAGTTGCTCGAGTTGTCCGCTACCGGGTACTCCTTGCCATAGCCCTGGGAAACGATACGCGCCGGATCTACCCCGGCACGCACCAGTGCCATGCGCACGCTGTTGGCACGGCGCTCGGACAGGGTCTGGTTGTAGTTGGCCGAGCCGACGCTGTCGGTGTAGCCCTCGACGATCACCTTGCGTTCCGGGTTTTCCTGAAGGAACTGGGCCAGCTTGGTGATGTTCGGGTAAGCGCTGCTCTTGAGTTCGGCCTTGTTGAAGTCGAACAGCACGTCGCCGAAGGTCACCAGCGTTCCGCGGTCGGTCTGCTTGGCGTTGAGGCTGTCCTGCAGCTTGGCGATCTGCGCGTCGCGGGCATCCAGCTTGGCCTGGGCGCGCTGGGCCGAGGCATTCTTCAGTTCAGCTTCGGCGGTGCGCAGGGCAATGGTCTGCTTGGCCACTTCGACGCGCTGGTTGGTCAGGTAGGCCAATTGGTCGACTTTCTTCTCGTCTTCACGGTCCATGTAGGCCTTGTCGGCCTTGTTCAGCCAGTCCTGAGCGTCCTTGGTCTCCAGTGCCGCGACTTTGCTCGCTTGCGGGTCGCTCTGCAGCGAAGAGAAGTTGGTGCGGGCCGATTCCAGGTTGGCATTCGGATCGTGCGAGCAGGCAGCAAGACCGACGCTCAGGGCCAGCAGGGCGGGAATCATGACGTGTTTGCGCATAGTGTTCATCCTTTGATCGTGTGCGAAGGCTAAGGTTGGCGGGGCAGGGCTTATTGAGCGCTGCGCAGGCCTTCCTCACGTACGTCCTGAACGCCCTGGCGGGCATCCTGCACGGCCTTCTGGGCTTTAGCTGCCTGGGCCTTGCGTTCGGCGAGGCGTGCATCCCATTCGGCCTGTTGGGCCAGGCGCTTGGCCTCGTCGTACTTCTTGTCATGCATGGCGATTTCGGCTTGCTTGAACTTGTCCTGAGCCGCTTTCATTTCCACGGCGGCGAACTCGGTACCGCCAGCGCTGACGGCGGAGTTCACGGCGGACTGGGTAACGGCATACTGCTCGGTGGGCGGATTGCCCGCACAGCCGGCCAGGACCAGGCTACTGCCCAGCGCCAGCGCGGCCAGCTTGAACCCGCGCACATGAGTGGATGACAGTTGGCTAGTGCGGGTCTTCATGGTGGTCAGCTCCATTGGATCACTCCTGATAACGACGATGTCCGTAGCAGTCCATCGCTCAATCCCTGACAAAACCGCGCGCTTCAGCTCAACGGTGCACGAGGGCAGTGTGCAGGGTTTTAGCGTGATGGCTATTGGCTCCGACTCGAACGTTTTTCGAATAGTTCAGAAAAAAGCGCTGTAATCGAATAACTATTTCTGACTGATCGGTCAGTGCGATTTACCTGGAACTTTCCCAGGCTGGAGCGGTATTCCGGGCCTTGAGCAGGCCCGGAATGCTGGGGCGCAGGATTATTTGTCGGTGTCGACTGTCGCGTTGCTCAAGTTGTGCAGGTGCTGGCGGGACAGGGAGAGAAAGCGCGGTGTAGGACCAACGTCTTCGTACAGCGGGTCGCCTTCTTCGTCGGTGGCGATGACCTGGCGGCCCTGCACATAGGGGAAACTGGCTTCCAGTTCTTCAAGGGCGGCGGCGACCAGTTCGCCGAGCAGTTCTTCGGCGGTGCGCTTGGGGTACATGTCGATCAGCGCGGCCAGGCGCGCTTCGGACTCCAGGTCCAGATGCAGGACATGGCCGGTACGGCTGAGGGTACCGGCGGCATTCTGTTCCCAGTGCTGGGCGAGTTCACGGATTTTCATGATGACCTCTGTTGACGCCTGGAAAGGCTGCACTGCATGGGAGTGCTGTGCTTTCACTTTAGTTTGGTTTGGCCGATCACGGCTTGCCATCGTCGCCCGGCTGTGGGCACTCTTGGGGGATACCGCCCCCCTGTAGGAGCGGGTTTACCCGCGAACACCGGCAACGCCGGTGCCAGGCACCGCATTGGGCTCTTCACGGGTTAACCCGCTCTGGCACAGGGCGCGCCAAGGCTGAGAGGGATGCAACGGAGAGAGCGCCAGTGACCGATATCGATGTGCGTTTGCGTGAAGATGTCCATGTGTTGGGGGAGCTGCTTGGCGAAACCATTCGCCAGCAGCACGGCGATGCGTTCCTGCAGAAAATCGAGGACATCCGCCACAGTGCCAAGGCCGACCGCCGTGGCCCGGGTGAGCAGCTGAGCTCAACCTTGGCGGACCTGGCCGAAGAAGACCTGCTGCCCGTAGCGAGGGCCTTCAACCAGTTCCTCAACCTGGCCAACATGGCCGAGCAGTACCAGTTGATCCGCCGCCGCGACGCTGACCAGCCCGAGCCGTTCGAAGCGCAGGTACTGCCCGAGCTGCTGGGGCGCTTGAAGCAGGCCGGCCACAGCAACGATGCCCTGGCCCGGCAACTGGCCAAGCTCGATATCCAGTTGGTGCTCACCGCACATCCCACCGAAGTGGCCCGTCGCACGCTGATCCAGAAGTACGACGCGATCGCCGGCCAACTGGCCGCGCAGGACCATCGTGACCTGACCTCGGCAGAACGCCAGCAAGTGCGTGAACGCCTGCGCCGGCTGATCGCCGAGGCCTGGCACACCGAGGAAATCCGCCGTACCCGGCCTACGCCGGTAGACGAAGCCAAGTGGGGTTTCGCAGTGATCGAGCATTCACTGTGGCATGCCATCCCCAGCCACCTGCGCAAGGTCGACAAGGCCCTGCTGGAGGCCACTGGCCTGCGCCTGCCGCTGGAGGCCGCGCCGATTCGCTTTGCCTCGTGGATGGGTGGGGACCGTGATGGCAACCCCAATGTAACGGCTGCCGTCACCCGCGAAGTACTCCTGCTGGCGCGCTGGATGGCCGCCGACCTGTTCCTGCGCGACATCGATGCACTGGCCGCCGAGTTGTCCATGCAGCAGGCCAACGACGCCCTGCGCAAACAGGTTGGCGACAGTGCCGAACCCTACCGCGCTGTGCTCAAGCAACTGCGCGACCGCCTGCGTGCGACACGCGCATGGGCGCATTCGGCCTTGACCAGCAAGCAACCGGCCGGTGCAGACGTGCTGGTGGACAACCGCGAGCTGATCGCGCCGCTGGAGCTGTGCTACCAGTCACTGCACGAATGCGGCATGGGCGTGATCGCCGAGGGGCCGCTGCTTGACTGCCTGCGTCGTGCGGTGACCTTCGGCCTGTTCCTGGGCCGCCTGGACGTACGCCAGGACGCTGCCCGCCACCGTGATGCGCTGACCGAGATTACCGATTACCTGGGCCTGGGGCGTTACGCCGACTGGGATGAGGAGCAGCGCATCGCGTTCCTCCAGGCCGAGCTGAAAAACCGCCGGCCCCTGTTACCTGCGCATTTCAAGCCGCAAGCGGACACCGCCGAAGTGCTGGCGACCTGCCGGGAAGTGGCCGCTGCGCCGGCCGCCTCGCTGGGGTCTTACGTCATCTCCATGGCCGGTGCCGCCTCGGATGTATTGGCGGTGCAACTGTTGCTCAAGGAAGCCGGCCTGACCCGCCCCATGCGTGTGGTGCCACTGTTCGAGACCTTGGCCGACCTCGACAACGCCGGCCCGGTCATGCAGCGCCTGCTTGGCCTGCCGGGCTACCGCGCGGGCCTGCGCGGCCCGCAGGAAGTGATGATCGGCTACTCCGATTCGGCCAAGGACGCCGGCACCACCGCTGCTGCCTGGGCGCAGTACCGGGCTCAGGAAAACCTGGTGCGTATCTGTGCCGAGCATCAGGTCGAGCTGCTGCTGTTCCACGGCCGTGGCGGTACGGTCGGGCGAGGCGGCGGCCCGGCCCATGCCGCGATCCTGTCGCAGCCGCCGGGTTCGGTGGCGGGGCGTTTCCGCACCACCGAGCAGGGTGAAATGATTCGCTTCAAGTTCGGTTTGCCGGGCATCGCCGAGCAAAACCTCAACCTGTACCTGGCTGCCGTGCTTGAAGCCACGCTGTTGCCACCACCGCCCCCGCAGCCGGCCTGGCGTGAGGTGATGGACCAGTTGGCCGCCGATGGTGTCCAGGCCTACCGCAGCGTGGTACGGGAGAATCCCGATTTCGTCGAGTACTTCCGCCAGTCGACGCCAGAACAGGAGCTGGGGCGCCTGCCGTTGGGCAGCCGCCCGGCCAAGCGTCGTGCCGGGGGCATCGAAAGCCTGCGGGCCATCCCGTGGATCTTCGGCTGGACCCAGACCCGGCTGATGCTGCCGGCCTGGCTGGGCTGGGAAACGGCGCTGACCAATGCCTTGGCCCGTGGTCAGGGAGAGTTGCTGGCGCAAATGCGCGAGCAATGGCCGTTCTTCCGCACCCGCATCGACATGCTGGAAATGGTACTGGCCAAAGCGGATGCGCAAATTGCCGAGGCCTACGACGAACGTCTGGTGCAACCGCACTTGCGTCCTTTAGGTGCGCACCTGCGCGACCTATTGTCGCAGTCATGCCAGGTCGTGCTGGGTCTGACCGGGCAGCCGGTGCTACTGGCGCACAGCCCCGAGACACTGGAATTCATTAGCCTGCGCAATACCTATCTGGACCCGTTGCACCGCCTGCAGGCAGAGTTGCTGGCCCGCTCGCGCAGCCGCGAAGCCGCTCTGGACAGCCCGTTGGAGCAGGCCTTGCTGGTGACCGTGGCGGGTATTGCCGCCGGGCTGCGCAACACCGGCTAAGGGCAAGCCCGGGTCATGTCTGGTGACGGCCATACAGGCCCGGCACAATGACGGGGAGGGCGGTTGCGCCAGGCGCAACCGCCTGCCCGGTCAGCCGCAAGTGGCGCATTCCTGCAACTTTGGGACGCTTGTCTGGCTGCCGGGCGCTGTGTATCTTGAGCAGCCTTCTGACCGATTTATGGTCATACCCGATTATCCGGACTTGGCCCTGGTCGCCGAATCCATTGAATTTCATACAAAAATTTGAGGAGCACAAGATGCGCGTAATTCTGCTGGGAGCTCCCGGGGCCGGTAAAGGTACTCAGGCAAAGTTCATCACCGAAAAGTTCGGTATTCCACAGATCTCCACCGGTGACATGCTGCGTGCCGCCGTCAAGGCCGGCACCCCGCTGGGCCTGGAACTGAAGAAAGTCATGGATGCCGGCCAGCTGGTCTCCGACGAGTTGATCATCAGCCTGGTGAAGGAGCGCATCGCTCAGCCTGATTGCGCCAACGGCTGCCTGTTCGACGGCTTCCCACGCACCATCCCGCAGGCCGAAGCCATGGTCGCTGCCGGTGTCGACATTGATGCCGTGGTCGAAATTGCCGTGGACGACGAAGAAATCGTCGGCCGCATGGCTGGCCGCCGCGTGCACCTGGCCTCGGGCCGTACCTACCACATTCAGTACAACCCGCCGAAAGTGGAAGGCAAGGACGACGAGACCGGTGAAGACCTGATCCAGCGTGACGACGACAAAGAAGAAACCGTTCGCCATCGCCTGTCGGTCTACCACAGCCAGACCAAGCCGCTGGTGGATTTCTACCAGAAGCTGTCGGCTGCCAATGGCGGCAAGCCGAAGTACAGCCACATCGAAGGTGTCGGCTCGGTTGAAGCCATCACCGCCAAGGTCCTGGCAGCCCTGAGCTGATCCGGCGCCTGACGCACCTCGACAACGGCCCGCTTCTGTGGGAGCGGCCTTGTGTCGCGAAAGGGCTGCAGAGCAGCCCCAGACAATGGTGTGATACCGCTGAAACCCTGGGGCCGCTTTGCGGCCCTTTTCGCGACGCAAGGTCGCTCCTCCAGGGCCAGTGCAGGCTTTGAAATCAGCGTGATGGGCCGCACAGCGGCCCCCTCGGGACACAACGCCGCTGCTGCTCTATACTGCCGCTCTTTTTCATTCGCATCTGGATACCCGTTCGATGACCACCCTGCTGGCCCTGGATACCGCCACCGAAGCCTGTTCCGTCGCGCTGCTGCATGACGGCAAGGTAACCAGCCATTACGAGGTGATCCC
Source organism: Pseudomonas sp. JY-Q (assembly GCF_001655295.1). NCBI lineage: Bacteria > Pseudomonadati > Pseudomonadota > Gammaproteobacteria > Pseudomonadales > Pseudomonadaceae > Pseudomonas > Pseudomonas sp. JY-Q. The sequence goes on from NZ_CP011525.1 coordinate 1,380,819, forward strand.
GCGCATGCATGCCCAGAAGCTGCTGCCGATGATCAAGCAACTGCTGGCCGACGCTGGCGTGGCACTGAATGCGCTGGATGCCATTGCCTTTGGCCGTGGCCCGGGCGCGTTCACCGGCGTGCGTATTGCCATCGGGGTTGTGCAAGGCCTGGCCTTCGCCCTCGAACGCCCAGTGCTGCCGGTGTCCAACCTGGCCGCTTTGGCCCAGGGTGCATTGCGCGAGCATGGCGTGCAGCAGGTGGCAGCTGCCATCGATGCGCGCATGGATGAAGTGTACTGGGGCTGCTACCAAGCCACGGCGGGCGAAATGCGCCTGGTCGGCCGTGAAGCCGTGTTGCCGCCCGAGCAGGTGGCGCTACCGGCAGGCAGCAATGGCGAGTGGTTCGGTGCCGGTACCGGATGGGGCTATGCCGAGCGCCTGGCGGTACAGGTGGCGGCTAGCAACCCGGGTGCCTTGCCCAACGCCCTGGACGTCCTCAGCCTGGCCACCTTTGCCTGGGCCCGTGGCGAGGCAATCGTCGCCGAGCAGGCGCAACCGGTTTATCTGCGCGATAATGTAGCCACGCCCAAGAAGCACTGAGTGCTGTTCGTCGATTATCGCCGAACACGCTAAAACCTTTTGCGCGATCTGTGGTCCAGTTATCACTCAAGCATTAGCGACGGAACTCTGATGCTGCTAAATTGCCATCATTGGTCCTGAGTGCTCATGCCATGCGTATCGACGGTTTCTCATCGCAGTCCTACCCGCTCAAGCGCCTCTCGCGCAAAGCAGCGGTGCGTGACGAGGCCATCGACGACGCCGAGGTGATCGAGGAGGCAGTAGCCGCCCCGCAGGAAGCCACCGCCCGCCGCCCTGGTGGTGGCCTGCCAGCCCGCCAGCAGGACATGGTTTTCCCTCGCGCCCGTGACCGCCGCACCGCCACCGCACTGGCCAGCTACCTGAGCACTGCAGGCTTTACTGACTGGGACATGGAAGTACTGGGGCTCGACCTGTACATTTGATGGATGAATCCCCTACCACTGCCTTACTTTCTCGGTTGCCCGTCGTGGAGCGAAAACGCCTGGCGCGACTACCTGTACCCCGCTGACGCCAACAGTAATCAAATGCTTGGCTTCTACAGCCAGGTATTCAACGCCGTCGAAGGCAACACCACGTTCTACGCACGTCCCGCTCCCGGCACCATTGCCCGCTGGGCGCAGGTCATGCCAGAGCACTTTCGCTTCACTGCCAAGTTTCCGCGGGATGTCAGCCATGAGGGCGACCTGCGTGACCAGCTTGAGCCTGCCTTCGATTTCACCCGGCTGATGGCCCCGCTGGGCCAGCGCGTATCACCCTACTGGCTGCAGTTGCCGGCCCAGTTCGGCCCGGCGCGGCTGGGTGAGCTTTGTCACTTCCTCGATCAGATTGCCGTGCCCGTGGCTGTGGAAGTGCGCAACCAGGCCTTTTTTGCCAAGGGTGAGGAAGAACGCCTGCTCAACCGCCTGCTGCACGAACGCGGTGTGGAGCGCATCTGCCTCGACCCGCGTGCGCTGTTCAGTTGTACCTCGCGCGACCCTGCCGTGCTGCATGCGCAGTCGAAGAAGCCCAAGGTGCCACCGCGGCCGGCAGCCTTCAGCCAGCACCCGCAGGTTCGCTTCATTGGCCATCCGGAACTGGAGGCCAACCACACCTTCCTCAGCCCTTGGGTAGAAAAAGTCGCCGCCTGGATCGAGGAAGGCCGCAATCCCTATATCTTCCTGCACACCTCGGACAATCGCCTGGCTACGGCGCTGGCCCAGCGTTTCCATCAGCGCCTGATGGCACGGCTGCCGGGTCTGGCACCTTTGCCGGAATTGCCGCGCGCCCCTGAGGTCGAACAATTGGGGCTACTCTGACCTTTCCCTGACTGCCGGAGGTTGAACCATGGATGTGCAAACCCTGCGAGCTGAGGCCTTCAAGGCGTTACACGCGCGCGACGGCGCGTTCGTCATCCCCAACCCGTGGGATGCCGGCTCCGCCAAGTTGCTCGCCAGCCTGGGTTTCGAGGCGCTGGCTACCACCAGTGCAGGCCTGGCCTTCAGCCTGGGCCGGCCAGACGCCGAAGGCGCCTTGAGCCTGGACGATACACTGGACAATGCCGGCGAGATCGTCGATGCCACCGCGCTGCCGGTGGCCGCCGATCTGGAAAACGGCTTTGGCGACTTGCCCGAAGACTGTGCCCAGACCATTCTGCGTGCCGCCGAAATTGGCCTGGTGGGCGGTTCCATCGAAGATGCCAGTGGCCGCAGTGATGCGCCCATCTATGACTTCGGGCTGGCTGTGGAGCGCGTGCGCGCTGCCGTACAGGCTGCGCGAAGCCTGCCATTCCCGTTCACCTTGTGCGCCCGTGCAGAAAACCTGCTGCACGGGCGCATGGACCTCGACGACACCATCCTGCGCCTGCAAGCCTATGCCGAAGCCGGTGCCGACGTGCTCTACGCCCCCGGGCTGCGCACCGTGGAGGAAATCCGTGCCGTGGTGCAGGCAGTCGCACCGCGCCCTGTGAATGTGCTGATGGGCATGGCGGGCGTGCCGCTGAGCGTCAACCAGTTGCAGGACCTGGGCGTGCGCCGCGTCAGCGTTGGCTCGTCGCTGGCCCGTGCTGCGCTCGGGGCCTTGTACCGGGCCGCGCAGGAAATTCGCGGTGAGGGCACGTTCGGCTACGGTGAGCAGGCCATGCCGTTTGCCCAACTGAACGACCTGTTCCGCCGCTGATGAGGGCATTGCTGGCGCTACTGGCCAGCCTGCTGACGGTGGCCGGCCTGGCCTGGCACTTCGGCTGGCGCCTGCCTGCCGCATGGAACCCCTGGGCGCCGCTGGACGTACGCCAGCCGCCCAACCTGCTGACCCCCTACAAACTGTCGCGCCTGCGCGATGACCCAGCGCTGTGCCGGCAGGCGCTTGAAACCAGCCACCTGCGTTACCGGGCACAAGCCGACAGCCCGGCGTCGGCCAACTGCCCGCTGCAGAACGTATGGCGTATCGAGGGCGGCCTGGCGCGGCTGAGCAGCAGCTTTCTGGCCAGTTGCCCGTTGGCGGTGGCCTATGCACTGTTCGAAAACCATGGGTTGCAGCCGGCGGCGCAGGAGGTATTTGGGCAACCGGTGACGCAGGTCGATCACCTGGGCAGCTTTGCCTGCCGCAATGTCTACCACCGCAAGCAGGGCCGTTTGAGCCAGCACGCCACGGCCAATGCCCTGGACATCAGCGGTTTCCGCCTTCAGGACGGCCAGCGGATCGTGCTGGCGCGTGACTGGCAGGCGGGTGGGCAGAAGGCCGAACTCCTGCGTCGGGTGCAGCGGGCGGCTTGCGAGAGCTTCAGCACGGTGCTGGGGCCGGACTACAACGCGGCTCACCACAATCACTTTCACCCGGACATGGGGCGCTGGCAGGTGTGCCGCTAGCCTCAGGCGTGAGCGCGCACGTTGTTCAGCACCACTGGACGCGCCCAGTGGATGTCGAACGCCAGGTCATTCTGCTGCTTGGCCAGGGTGGGGTCGTCGAACGGTTCCGGGGCCGGGTCCAGCAGGTTGCGTTCCAGCTCGGCGATGGGCAGGAACAGCGACCGCGGCGTGGGGCCAGGGCCGGGTTCGGCGATCGGCTGACCCTGGCTCATCACCACCGGGCGCAGCCAGCTGTTGTTGATGTCGAGCTGACGCTGCTGCTCGATCAGTTCCATGGCGCTGAACGGCTCGGGGGCCGGCGGCAGCAGCTTGGCTTCAAGCTCGGCCTTGGGCAGAAACAACGGTTCGGGCGGCGCCACGATGGTGTCGTGCACCGGGCAGGCGCGCTGGGCGTCGATCAACGCCAGTGCACGGGCGCCGCCGATGGGTTCGCCGCTGTCCTGGTCGTACTGCACGAACGACTGGCTGACGCCGTCTACGGGCTCTTCCTGCTGCTCGGCCATCGCCCGGGCAAAGAAATCCTGCCACAGGTGGCTGACGCCCCCAAGTGCCTGGGTGTTGTGCTGACTGTAGTTGCCGACAGGCGACAAATAGGTCAAGCCGATGGGAAGAGTATCTGACATGGCAGTCGTGCGCGCTGTGCTCTGGCAGAATAGCGGGATATTGCCTGTATCGGCCGTGGCTGCCGATTCATTAAGGGCTTGGTTTGATTTTTCGGGTGTGAACGATGGAAGAGCAAGGCACGGGTATCAGGGTCGAGGCGATGACAGCTGAGTATGCGCAACAGGCCAGGGTGTGGGCTGAACGCCTGGGCCTGCCGCTGCAGGACGATACCGCCGCCTTCGCGGTGCAGGTGGGCGCCGACGGCTTGCAGATTCAGCAGCTTGGCCCGCAAGCGCCCGGGCCGGTGCGTGTAGACTTCGTCGAAGGCCAGGCTGCGCATCGCCGCCAGTTTGGCGGTGGCAACGGGCAGATGATCGCCAAGGCTGTGGGCATTGCCCAAGGTATCCGGCCGCAGGTGCTGGATGCCACGGCGGGGCTGGGCAAGGACGCGTTCGTGCTGGCCAGCCTTGGCTGCCAGATGACCCTGATCGAGCGCCAGCCGCTGATTGCCGCGCTGCTGGAGGACGGCCTGGCGCGGGCGCGGGCGGATGAAGAGGTGGGCCCGATTGTCGGGCGCATGCGCCTGCTGACCGGCAACGCCATCGAGCGCATGCGCGCCTGGGAAGGGGAGGCGCCGCAGGTGATCTACCTCGACCCGATGTTCCCGCACCGGGACAAGAGCGCCCTGGTGAAAAAGGAAATGCGCGTGTTCCGGCCTTTGGTGGGCGATGACCTGGATGCCCCGGCCCTGCTCGAAGCCGCCCTGGCGCTGGCCAGCCACCGTGTGGTGGTGAAGCGCCCACGCAAGGCACCGATCATCGATGGGCCGAAGCCCAGTCATAGCCTGGAAGGCAAGTCGAGCCGGTATGACATCTATCCGAAGAAGGCTTTGAAGGCCTGACCTGCCCCTATCTGGCCGGCTAGCACGATTGTAGGAGCGGCTTTAGCCGCGAATACCGGCAACGCCGGTGCCATCCACTGCGGCGCCTCCTGCGCGGGAAACTCGCTCCCACAATGACCTGTTATTTCTGCCAGTAGTCATTAGTTGGCTAAGGGCGCGATCCTAACGGACATTTGATCCTGATGGAGGGTAATGTTGATGTCGCCTGCTCCTTATGCCCGGCAAGCTGGCCGCCAGTTTTTTTACTGTAACGGCAAGATAGTTGCTGAATTGAATGGCGATGCCCGCTGGCGTTTCTTTCAGGCTAATGGCCTGGCGCTGGCTCAGAAAGATCACCAGTCCTCGGGCTTGTCCAGCATGCTGGCGGCATCCGACCAGCAGCGCTCGGTCCTATTCATTTATGAAAAGAAACGCCTGGAATCACAGGCTTACTCGCCCTATGGGCATCACAATCAGGGTAGCGGCTTGCTGTCGTTGCTTGCCTTCAGTGGCGAGCGGCTGGATGCGAGTTCGGGGCTTTACCATCTGGGGAATGGTTACAGGCAATTCAGCCCGGTCATGATGCGCTTTTGCAGCCCGGACAGTTGGAGCCCATTCGGTGCAGGTAGTTTTAATGCGTATGCGTATTGTGTGGGAGATCCTGTGAACCGTATTGACCCGACGGGGCATGCTGGAGTTAGGGTGACAATTCAAAGAAAACAATCAAGGCCAAATAGACCCGTGCAGAAAGTAATGGAGTCTAACTCTCTAGTGTCGAAGGAAAGAATCTATAAGCGTAATGGGGCTGATCGTATCATACCAGAGAGTAGAGCAGGGGTTGGAGAGGATGTTTCATTTGAGTCATTATTCAATTCGCACGAAATCGCTGAGCAGCATCGTTTGTTTGCGCAGTTTAACGCACCTACGAGAACATCTTCAGAAAGCAAGAAAGTATTCTTCCAATCGCATGATTCAGGTCCGGATGTTGAAGCCGGAAAGCGCTATGCTCAATCGTTGAATGTACACAAGGACTCGCTCGAAAGTGAAATCAAAGCGCGTGATTTGAAAGATCTTTTAAGTGATTTGGATGCGGTTAATGCTCGTATGTCCGCAGCGGGATCCTCGCGAGACCTAATGATTCAAGCCGCGTTAATAGCAGAGATCAGAAGGCGTCCCGCATAAATGGCTTGGGTGTGATGAGCTCTATATCAGCTGCCTTCTGCGTGCACTCACGTAGAAGGCAGAAGGCAGAAGTTTGGCTAGTGAGTGATTGAAAAAGTATTAATGAAGATTTTTCTCAGTCCCTAAACGCCCGTAAGAACACTTTTACCACCTCGCGCACATGCGCCTCGGCTTCATCGCCCTCTAGCGGCCCCGCACAACCCAGCAGCAAGCGGTAATCTGGCGCCCCCTTGACCAGGCAGAAGAAATGCTCCGCCGCCCTCAAGGGGTTGTCGATGCGCAGCAGTCCGCGCTCATGTGCCCCGCGCAGTAGCGCTTCCATGCCTGCGAGCACGCGCTTGGGCCCGGCTTCGTAGAAGTACTCGCCAAAACTCGGGTCCAGGCTGCCCTGGGCCATGATCAGGCGGCTGAGCTTGACCGCTTCGTCACTGCTGATAAGCGCCTGGAAGTTGCGGGCAATGGTCAGCAGCACGTCTTCCACCGGCACCCCCTCGGGATACTCGAACAGCAGGTCAGGCAACTGGATCTGGCAGGTGGCCATGACCGCCGAGCAGAACAGGGTCTGCTTGTCGGTGAAGTGGCTGTACACGGTGAGCTTTGAAACACCTGCCGCCGCAGCGACCGCATCCATGCTGGTGTTGGCGTAGCCAAGGCTGAGGAACAGCGCCTTGGCCGCTTCGAGAATCGCCTCGCGCTTGGCCAGGTCCTTGGGCCGGCCCGGGCCGATGGGTGCGTCGTTGGACATTGTGGTCTGCATCTGGTTGAAGGTTCACCATCTTAACGGGTCACGCGCCATCCGGCTAAAGCCAGGCTGCATTATCTGCTGTCTGCCAGTGGACAGTTGATTGACAAGAATGTCGTTGCGAAGGTGCCGTTGACCACCCACTGCGCACCCAGGCGCGAAACGCGGGGGGGTAATGGGCTCAAACCGCACCCTCGAAAAACCCGCGCATACCCTTCCCGGCATCGTTGCGCTGATTTAATATACCAGCCAGTACAAATATTAAATGTGCACTCCGCGAAAGGATTCATCATGTTGCGCCATGCCTTGTCCATCGCTCTGCCCGCCGCCGCTGCCCTGCTTCTGGCGGCGTGTGGTCAGGAAGCCGCCCCACCCGCCGCGCCGCGCCCGGCGCTGGTGGTGCAGCCACAGCCTGCCGAAGCCGCTGCCGACAGTTACCCTGGCGAAGTGCGCGCGCGCTTCGAGCCGGAGCTGGCCTTCCGCATTGGCGGCAAGGTCAGCAAGCGACTGGTGGAGGAGGGGCAGCGGGTCAAGGCCGACCAGCCGCTGGCCGAGCTGGACCCGCAGGACGTGCGCCTGCAACTTGAAGCCAATCGCGCCCAGCTGGCGGCTGCCGAGGCCAATCTGGCATTGGTGCGCGCCGAGCGCGACCGCTACCAGAAGTTGCTGGAGCGGCAGATGGTCAGCCACTCCCAGTTCGACAACGCCGAAAACCTCTACCGCGCCGGCCTTGCCCGTCTGAAGCAGGCCAAGGCCGAGTTCGAGGTGGCGGGCAACCAGGCCGAATATGCCGTATTGCGTGCGCCGCAGGCCGGGGTGATTGCCAAGCGCCAGGTTGAAGTGGGCCAGGTGGTCGCCGCCGGGCAGACCGTGTTTACCCTTGCCGCCGATGGCGAGCGAGAAGTGGCCATCGGCCTGCCGGAGCAGCAGTTCGCCCGCTTCGCTGTGGGCCAACCGGTGAGCGTGGAGCTGTGGTCGCACCCGCAGGCGCGTTTCCAGGGGCGCATTCGCGAGCTGTCACCGGCCGCCGACCCGCGCTCGCGCACGTTCGCGGCGCGCATCGCCTTTACCACGGCCGCCGTACCGGCCGAGCTGGGCCAGAGCGCCCGGGTGTTCATCGCCAAGGACGGGCTGATCCCGCTGGCGGTACCGCTGTCGGCCGTGACTGCGGAAAACGGTCAGGCCTATGTCTGGCGGGTGAACAAGGAAAGCCGCCTGGAGCGGGCGACCGTGCGCCTGGGGGCTTATGGCAGCGACAGCGTGCCGGTGCTCGAAGGCCTGGACCCGGGTGACTGGGTGGTTGCCGCTGGTGGCCATGTACTGCGCGAGGGCCAGGAGGTACGCCCCGTGGACCGCAGCAACCGTGTAGTGAACCTGACGGCCAAGGAGTAAGTCCCGATGGGTTTCAACCTTTCTGCCTGGGCGCTGCGCAACCGCCAGATCGTCCTGTTCCTGATGATCCTGCTGGCCGTCATTGGCGCCATGTCGTACACCAAGCTTGGCCAGAGCGAGGATCCGCCATTCACCTTCAAGGCCATGGTCATCCGCACCCTGTGGCCAGGCGCCAGCGCTGAAGAAGTGTCGCGACAGGTGACCGAGCGCATCGAAAAGAAGCTGATGGAAACCGGTGAGTACGAGAGAATCGTCTCGTTCTCTCGCCCCGGCGAATCGCAGGTTACTTTCATGGCCCGTGACTCGCTGCACTCCAAGGACATCCCCGCGTTGTGGTACCAGATCCGCAAGAAGGTTGCGGACATTCGCCACACCTTGCCGCCGGAGATCCAGGGCCCGTTCTTCAACGACGAGTTCGGCACCACCTTCGGCAATATCTATGCGCTGACTGGCGAAGGCTTTGACTATGCGGTGCTCAAGGACTACGCCGACCGTATCCAGATCCAGCTGCAGCGGGTCAAGGATGTGGGCAAGGTCGAGCTGATCGGCCTGCAGGACGAGAAAGTCTGGATTGAGCTGTCCAACCTCAAGCTGGCCACCCTCGGCGTGCCCCTGGAAGCCGTGCAGAAGGCGTTGCAAGAACAGAACGCGGTGAGCACCGCCGGTTTCTTCGAGACGCCCAGCGAGCGCTTGCAACTGCGCGTGAGCGGGCGTTTCGACAGTGTCGAGCAGATCCGCCAGTTCCCCATTCGCGTGGGGGATCGCACCTTCCGGATTGGTGATGTCGCCGAGGTGCACCGTGGCTTCAACGACCCACCTGCACCGCGCATGCGCTTCATGGGCGAGGATGCCATTGGCCTGGCGGTGTCGATGAAAGACGGTGGCGACATCCTGGTACTGGGCAAGGCCCTGGAAGGCGAGTTCGAGCGCCTGGCGCATAACCTGCCTGCCGGCATGGCGCTGCGCAAGGTTTCGGATCAACCGGCGGCGGTGAAGGCCGGCGTGGGCGAGTTCGTGCAGGTGCTGGTCGAGGCGTTGGTCATTGTGCTGCTGGTGAGCTTCTTCTCGCTGGGCCTGCGCACTGGCCTGGTGGTGGCGCTGGCCATTCCGCTGGTGTTGGCCATGACCTTTGCCGCCATGCATTACTTCGGCATCGGCCTGCACAAGATTTCCCTTGGCGCGCTGGTGCTGGCCCTGGGCTTGCTGGTGGACGACGCGATCATTGCCGTGGAGATGATGGCGATCAAGATGGAGCAGGGCTATGACCGCCTCAAGGCAGCCAGCTATGCCTGGACGAGTACGGCCTTCCCGATGCTCACCGGGACGCTGATCACGGCAGCAGGCTTTCTGCCAATTGCCACCGCGGCCTCCAGCACCGGCGAATATACCCGGTCGATCTTCCAGGTGGTCACCATCGCTTTGCTGACCTCTTGGGTGGCGGCCGTGGTGTTTGTGCCTTACCTGGGCGAGCGCCTGCTACCCGACCTGGCCAAGCTGCATGCCGCGCGCCATGGCAAGGACGGCCATGCGCCCGACCCCTACGCCACCCCGTTCTACCAGCGCGTGCGACGGCTGGTGGAGTGGTGCGTACGGCGGCGCAAGACGGTAATCCTGCTGACCGTTGCCGCTTTTGTCGGCAGCCTCCTGCTGTTCCGCTTCGTACCCCAGCAGTTCTTCCCGGCCTCCGGGCGCCCGGAGCTGATGGTTGACCTGAAACTGGCCGAAGGCGCCTCGCTGGCCAATACCGCCGAGCGGGTCAAGCAGCTGGAGGCGCTGCTCAAGCAGCAGGACGGTATCGACAACTACGTGGCCTATGTGGGCACCGGCTCGCCGCGCTTCTACCTGCCGCTGGACCAGCAACTGCCGGCAGCCAGCTTTGCCCAGTTCGTGGTGCTGGCCAAGTCGATGGAAGACCGCGAACGCCTGCGCAGTTGGCTGATCAGCACGGTGGACCAGCAGTTCCCCGACCTGCGCGCCCGGGTCACGCGTCTGGAAAATGGCCCACCCGTGGGTTACCCGGTGCAGTTCCGGGTCACTGGCGAGCATATCGAGAAGGCCCGTGCACTGGCCCGTGAAGTGGCGGACAAGGTGCGCGAGAACCCGCATGTGGTGAACGTGCACCTGGACTGGGAGGAACCCAGCAAGGCGGTGTTCCTCGAAATCGACCAGGACCGCGCCCGTGCGCTGGGCGTGAGCACTTCGCACCTGGCGAGCTTCCTGCAAAGCTCGCTGATCGGTACCACGGTCAGCCAGTACCGCGAGGACAACGAACTGATCGAGATCCTGCTGCGCGGCACCCGGCAGGAACGCAGCGAGCTGGGCAACCTGGGTAGCCTGGCGTTGCCCACCGACAATGGCCAGAGCGTGGCGTTGTCGCAGGTGGCAACCCTGGAATACGGCTTTGAAGAAGGCATTATCTGGCACCGCAACCGCTTGCCGACGGTGACCGTGCGTGCCGATATCTACGACCAGGAGCAGCCGGCGACGCTGGTGAAGCAGATTCTGCCGACCCTGCAGGACATCCGCGCCAAGCTGCCCGATGGCTACCTGCTGGAGGTGGGCGGCACGGTGGAGGACTCCGAACGGGGGCAGAAATCGGTGAATGCCGGCATGCCACTGTTCATCGTGGTAGTCCTGAGCTTGCTGATGATCCAGCTGCGCAGTTTCTCGCGCACGGTGATGGTGTTCCTCACCGCGCCGCTGGGGCTGATTGGTGTGACCCTGTTCCTGCTGGTGTTCCGCCAGCCGTTCGGCTTTGTCGCCATGCTCGGCACCATTGCACTGGCGGGGATGATCATGCGCAACTCGGTGATCCTGGTGGACCAGATCGAGCAGGACATCGCAGCGGGGATGGAGCGCTGGCAGGCGATCATCGAGGCTACGGTGCGGCGCTTCCGGCCGATCGTGCTGACCGCGCTGGCGGCGGTGCTGGCCATGATCCCGTTGTCGCGTAGCGTGTTCTACGGGCCGATGGCGGTGGCGATCATGGGCGGGTTGATCGTGGCCACGGTGCTTACACTGCTGTTCCTGCCGGCGTTGTATGCGGCTTGGTTCAGGGTGAAGAAGGGCTGAAGACCGCAGGGGGAGGGCTTAGCCCTCCCTTCGCGGGTAAACCCGCTCCTACGACGGCCTGTGTCCAACCCCGCCGCCGTGTAGGAGCGGGTTTACCCGCGAATACGGTAGCGGCAGCAACGGTGAGCGGCTGGTGAAAATTGGCCAGCAGGCCCGGCCCTTTCGCGGGTGAACCCGCTCCTACAGCGCGCCGAAGACCTTCTTGGCCAGGCTGGTAGCCGCAGCTGCCGGGTTCTGGCGAATGCTCTGCTCCTGTTTGCCGATCATCTCGAACAAGCCATCCAGCGCCTTCTCGGTCACGTAGTTCTCGATATTGGCGTCATCCTTGACCAGCCCCAGGCCTTTGGCCTGGGCGGCGAAGGCATTGTACTGCTGGGCCACGCCAACCTTGTCGGTGGCCTGCTTGACGATTGGCAGGAACTTGGCGCGGATCTGCTCGCGGCTGCTTTTGTTCAGGTACTGGGTGGCCGAGTCGTCACCGCCGCTGAGGATGCCTTTGGCGTCGGTCACACTCATGTTCTTCACGGCATCCACCAGAATCGCCTGGGCCTGCGGCACGGCGGCCTCGGCGGCTTTGTTCATGCTGGTTTCCAGGGCTTCGACCTGTTCACCCTTGCCGAACATTTTCATCGCCTTGGCGGCTTTGCCCAGGTTGCCTGGCAGCTCGATGCGCACGTCCGGGTTGTTGCTGAAGCCGCCTGGGGTGCTCAGTTGCTTGACGGCCAGCTGCGCACCTTGGGTCAGGGCATCTTTCAGGCCGCCGGTGGCGTCTTTCTGGCTGAGGTCGCCCAGCGACAGGGCCAGGGCACTGGCCGACAGCAGCAGGCCGGCGCACAGGGTGGTGAAGCGCAGGGAAGTGCGGATCATGAAGCTTTCCTTGTAAACGGATGAGTACGGGTATCAGCGAACCTGATCTACCTTGATGCGTACCGATTGCGGGTCACTGCCATCAAGCGCGACACCGTGGTGTTCGGTATTGATGAACAGCAACTTGCCATTCAGCTCGATGCGCGCGCTCACCGCATAGCGGTGGCCAGGCTTGACCTGCGCGGGGTCATAGGTGAGATGGAACGGCAGCGGCACGTTGCCTTTGACCGGGCCGGCCTGGCGCGCCAGGGTCACGGCAGGGGCGTCCATCAGCGACACATCCTGCAGTTCCACGCTCAGGGTGGCGGCAGGCGGCAGGGCAATGCGCTGCAGGTAGAAGACTTCACCGTCCAGGCTGGCCTGGTTGGGTGGGGTTTGGCTGGAGCAGGCTGCAAGCAGGGATGCGCAACACAGCATAAAGAGCTTTTTCATGGAATCTCCGGTGTCCTTGGAGCTGGCTTGTGGCCAACCCCACGGACTTTAGCGGATTTTGCCGACCGATGAACCGTTAGAGGGTCGAAGTTTCCAACCCGTCGTCACGGTGCAGGGCCACTTGGCGGATCGACAGGCGCAGCTCGGCCGACAGCACTCGCTTGGCCACGCCCTCGGCCAGCTCGCCGAGCTTGTCGTGATAACCCAGCTTGCCTTGCGCATCGGCGTGCAGCACCCCTTGCTGGAGCAGGGTCTGGATGAAGTGGCGGAACAGCGTCTTGTCGAAGAACTCCGGTGCGTTCAGGCCATGCAGGATCGACAGGCGTTGGGCCATCATCACGCACAGGTCTTCCAGCGCTTCGGCGCTGAGGCTGTTCTGCCCGCTGTTGATCAGCAGCGAGGTGGCCATGTAGAAGCGCTGCAGGGTCTGGGTGATGGTGCGGGCGAGCAGGGTCAGCAACACGAACTGCCGCGAGCTGGGCGCCGGGCGCACGTACAGGTCGTTGTCCTGGCGCAGCAGGCCCTGTTCCACCAGCGCGACCAGCCATTGGTCGATGACCTCGTCCAGCTGTTCTGGCGTCCAGCGCAGGAACAGTTCGGCCTGTAGGTAGGGGTAAAGCGCGTGCACATACTGGCCCAGCAGTTCACGGCTCATGCGGGAACTGCTGAGGAAGAAGCTGGCCAGCAGCGCCGGCAGGGCGAAGATGTGCAGCACGTTGTTGCGGTAGTAGGTCATCAGCACCGCGTTGCCTTCATCCAGGTAGAGGATGCGGCCCAGGGCATCCTTCTGCTCGGCCACCAGGTTCATGCTGCGCACATGTTCGATCAGTGCCTGGCCGTCGCCCTCGGGCAGGGTGGTGTGCGGCGAGTAGGGCACTTGGCGCAGCAGCGCCAGGTACAGGTCGAGAACGCGGGTCAGGGCGCGCTCGTCCAGGGCAAGGCGGCTGGTGGACAGCAGTGCCAGGGCCACCAGGTTGACCGGGTTGATGGCCGCCGCCTCGTTGAGGTGGCGGGCCACGGTTTCTCCCAGGCGGGCGGTGGCGGCGTTGAGCCAGTCCGGCCGGTACTGCGGACCGTGATCCTGTTCACGCCAGCCGGGCTGCTGCTGGTCGAGGAAGCCAGCCAGGCGGATGGGTTCGCCGAAGTTGACGTAGACCTGGCCAAAGCGCTGCTTGAGTGCGCCGAACACCTTGAAGATGTCCAGCACCGACTCCTTCTTCTTGCTGGCGCCGCGCAGTTCGCCCAGGTAGGTACGGCCTTCAAGCACGCGCTCGTAGCCGATGTACACCGGCACGAACACGATTGGCGTACGCGACGAACGCAGGAAGCTGCGCAGGGTAATGGCCAGCATCCCGGTGCGCGGCTGCAACATGCGCCCGGTGCGCGAGCGGCCGCCTTCGACGAAGTACTCGACCGGGAAGCCCTTGGTGTACAGGGTATGCAGGTACTCATTGAACACCGCCGTGTAAAGCGGGTTGCCCTTGAACGTGCGGCGCATGAAGAAGGCGCCACCACGGCGTAACAGGTTACCCACCACCGGCATGTTGAGGTTGATGCCTGCAGCCACGTGCGGCGGAGTGAGGCCGTTGCGGAACAGCAGGTACGACAGCAGCAGGTAGTCGATGTGGCTGCGGTGGCACGGCACGTAGATCACTTCATGGCCAGGGGCGATACCCTGCACCTGTTCGATGTGGTTGACCTTGATGCCGTCGTAGATCTTGTTCCAGAACCAGCTGAGCACCACTTCGAGGAAGCGGATGGCGGTATAGGTGTAGTCCGAGGCTATCTCGTTGCCATAGCGCAGTGCCTGGGCCTCGGCTTTGGCCAGCGGCAGGTTCTCGCGCTGCGCTTCGTCGGCAATCGCCTGGCGCACTTGCGGGGCATGGACCAGGCCTTTGACCAGGGTGCGTCGGTGCGAGATGTCCGGGCCGATGACGGCCGTCTTGAGGTTGCGAAAGTGCACGCGCATCAGGCGCTGGGCCATGCGCACGGTGCGCTCGTGGCCTTTGTTGTGCTGCACCAGCTCGCGCAGGTGGATTGGCGCGGAGAACTGTACCCGGGTCTTGCGCCCCAGGATCAGTACGGTCAGCAGCCGGCGCAGGCGCCCGGTTACCGCCCAGCTGTCGGCGAACAGCAGCTTCCAGGGGCTGGACTCGCTGGCCGGGGTCTGGCCCCAGAACACGCTGACAGGAATGATCTGCGCATCTTCTTCAGCATGCTGGCTGACAGCAGCCACCAGGCGTTCGAGGGTGGGCGGTGCGCCGCTTTTGTCCTGGCGGCCGAGCCAGTCCGGGTCGGGGGTCAGGTAGAAGAACGCGGCGGGTTCCTGCAGTGGGCCGACAGCTACCGGCAGCACCGGGCGCGGTAGCCCCGCCTTGGTGCACTCGTGGTCGAGCACGGCCAGGTCGGTGAGCGCGGGCGAGGGCAGCGCATAGAACACCGGCCGGCTGCGGTCGAGGTTGAGGGTCATGGAAGACTGGTTGATGGTCTCGGAGCGCACCCACAGGTACAACAGGCGACGCAGGCCGCCGAATATCAGGCGGTGCAGGGGGGAACGGGTCATGGGGTGTGTGCCCTGGGTGTGATGTTCAGGTGAGTATTCTGCTATTTAGTCTGCCGTATCGGCGTAAGTTCAGCAAAATTCGGCCAACGACGGGACCGTCATCAATTTTTTTTGTTCTGTGTCATATACTCGGCCTGCCACTTGCAGGATATTTCGGCAAGCGGCGTTGGCACGGGGCAGGTGACCTCATGCCTGCAAGGCGATCTTCACAATAAAAATCCGGAGTAGTTCAGATGTCGTCTCGTGAGACTGGGAATGTAAAGTGGTTCAACGATGCCAAGGGTTATGGCTTCATTCAGCGCGAAGGTGGTGCGGATGTGTTCGTCCACTATCGGGCGATCCGCGGTGAGGGGCATCGTACCCTGGTCGAAGGGCAGCGGGTGGAGTACGCCTGCGTGCAGGGCCAGAAAGGCCTGCAAGCCGAAGACGTAGTGGGCCTCTGAGCCTCTGGTTTCAAGCCGTAGGAGCGGGCTTGCCCGCGAAGCAGCCACCACGGTGGCTGCCACGGGCGTGGCCCGTGTTCGCGGGTAAGCCCGCTGCTACAGAAACGAGCAAGCCTGCCGTTTCATGATGTACGCCAGGTGATTTCCTCTTCACCGTCGGCGCTGATGCGGACCCAGCGGTCGGCATCTTCTTCCCCGTCTTCCTCGACCCAGCCACCCGGCGCACAGCGCACTTCCACACCCAGCGCGGCAAATGCGGCGCGGGCGCAGGCAACGTCATCCGCCCACGGCGTCTGGTCGCTTTCCAGGTACAGGCTGTTCCATTTCCCTACAGCCTTGGGTAACCAAGTGACCGGAATGTTACCGGCCTGGCATTTGAAGGTATGGCCTTTCTGCTTCCACTCGGTGCACGGGCCGATTGCCTGGGCGAGCCACTCGGCAATCTGCTTGTGGTCGACGTCGGCGTCCTTCAGGTAGATCTCGATATCAGGTTGACGCATAAGGGCTCCGGGTGTGCTCAGTCTTGGCGCACGAAATAGTCATAACGCATGGAAACCGTGACCTCGAACGGCTCGGGCTGGTCGATCACCCGGGCACGTTTTTCGGCGCTGGCGCGCCAGCCGTGTGGGGTCATGGCCAGCAGGTCGGCGCGGGCCTTGGGCGCGGCCAGGCTCAGGCGGAACTCGAGGGTTTCGCTGTGGGCGTGGGCCATGCCTTCAGGGACCAGGGCCAGGTGCTTGTCGTCGGCGTAAGGGCGTACTTCATCGTAGAGCACTTCACGCAGTTCCATCAGGTGGCCGCTGGTGGGGCCGACCCGCATCAGGCCGCCGCCGGGGCTGAGCAAGCGCTTGGCCTCGGCCCAGTCCAGCGGGCTGAAAACGCTGGCGATGAACTGGCAGCTGGCGTCGGTCAGCGGCACGCGGGCCATGCTGGCGACCATCCAGGTGACCGCCGGTGCTCGGCGGCAGGCGCGCTTGACCGCTTCGCGGGAGATGTCCAGCGCATAGCCGTCGGCGGCCGGCAAGGCCTGGGCGATCTGTGCGGTGTAGTAACCCTCGCCGCAGCCGATGTCCAGCCAGGCGCCAGGCTGGCGCTCGGCGGCCAGTTCGGCCAGGCGGCGGGCGACTGGCGCGTAATGGCCGGCGTCGAGAAAGTCGCGGCGTGCCTCGACCATCGCCTGGTTGTCACCGGGGTCGCGGCTGTTCTTGTGCTGCACCGGCAGCAGGTTCAGGTAACCCTGGCGGGCGCGGTCGAAGCGGTGGCCGGCCGGGCACACCACACCATTATCGAGCCGGCTCAGCGGCGCCTGGCAAAGCGGGCAGGCAAGCATCAGGCGAGCAACCGGACCAGGGTCTGGTAGTAGATTTCGGTCAGCAGATCGAGGTCGCTGGCCAGGATCCGCTCGTCAACCTGGTGGATGGTGGCGTTGACCGGGCCGAGTTCGACCACCTGGGTGCCCATGGTTGCGATGAAGCGGCCATCGGAGGTACCGCCGCTGGTGGATGGCTGGGTATCGCGACCGGTGACGCCCTTGATGCTGGCCGCCACGGCGTCGAGCAGCTCGCCTGGTTCGGTCAGGAACGGCAGGCCCGACAGTGCCCAGTCGACCGACCAGTCCAGTTCATGCTTGTCGAGAATCGCCGACACTCGGGCCTGCAGGCCTTCGACGGTGGACTCGGTAGAGAAGCGGAAGTTGAACAGCGCGGTCAGCTCGCCCGGGACCACGTTGGTGGCGCCGGTGCCGGAATTGAGGTTGGAGATCTGGAAGCTGGTGGGTGGGAAGAACGCATTGCCTTCGTCCCAGTGCTCGGCAGCCAGTTCCGCCAGGGCCGGGGCGGCCAGGTGGATCGGGTTGCGCGCCAGGTGCGGGTAGGCCACATGGCCCTGTTTGCCGCGTATGGTCAGCTTGGCGCCCAGCGAACCACGGCGACCGTTCTTGACCACGTCACCCAGCAAGGTGGTGCTGGACGGTTCGCCGACGATGCACCAATCCAAACGCTCGTTGCGCGCTTTCAGGCGCTCGACCACCGCCTTGGTGCCGTGGTGAGCCGGGCCTTCCTCGTCGCTGGTGATCAGAAACGCGACCTTGCCGCGGTGGTTCGGGTAGTCCTGCACGAAGCGCTCGCTGGCGATGACCATGGACGCCAGGCTGCCCTTCATGTCGGCGGCGCCACGGCCACAGAGCATGCCGTCGGCGTCGATCAGTGCCTCGAAGGGTTCATGCTGCCATTGCTGGACCGGGCCGGTAGGCACCACGTCGGTGTGGCCGGCAAAACACAGTACCGGGCCGTCCTGGCTGCCGTGGGTGGCCCAGAAGTTGTCGACGTCTTCAATGCGCATCGGCTCCAGCTGGAAACCGACGGCGCCCAGACGGTTCATCATCTGCGCCTGGCAATCGGCGTCGACGGGGGTGACCGAGGGGCGACGGATCAGGTCGCAGGCCAGTTGAAGGGTAGGCGAGAGCTCGGCAGGGGCCGTCATGGGGGACTCCGGGGCAAGGCAAGGCGGGGAAATCTGAGGGGCGTTATCTTATATCAAATGGTTTCGGGCAGCACGGCCCATTCGCGGGCATGCCCGCGAATGGGCTGCACAGGTCAGCCCAGGCAACTTCAAGCCTGCTGCGCTTCGGCAGCCTTTTCTGCGGGCTTGGGCAGCGACGACAGGAACGCCATCACCAGCGCTGCTACATAAGGCAACGACTGCACCAGCAACATCGCCACCCAGAAGCGCATGTCCGAACTCGGCAGCCCCTGCACCAGGTAGATGCCCAACGCCGCGCCCCACAGCAGCAACATGATGAACAGCTCTTCCCGCGCTTCGGAAATCGCCACCAGCAACCCATGGCTGTCAGCGTTCTTCGGCGTGCGGAAGAACGGCATGCTGCTGGTGAAGAAACCATACAGTACCGCCTTGGCGATGGTGTGCGACAGTGCCAGCCCGGCCAGCGCAGCTGCGAAGGCATCCTTGAGGTTCACCCCCACCGCTCGGCGGTACAGGAAGATGATCTTGCCGACCTTGAAGAAGAACAGCGCCAGCGGCGGGATGGCGAAGATCATCAGGGGCGGATCGACCCGATGCGGCACGATGATCATCGCCGCCGACCACAACAGCGCGCCGATGGTGAAGAAGATGTTCATGCCATCGGCGATCCACGGTAGCCAGCCGGCCAGGAAGTGGTAGCGCTGGCCACGGGTCAGCTGGCTGCCTTTGCCGCGCAGCAGCGCGCCGGCGTGGTGCTTGATGATCTGGATGGCGCCATAGGCCCAGCGGAAGCGTTGTTTCTTGAAGTCGATGAAGGTGTCGGGCATCAGGCCCTTGCCGTAGCTGTTGTGGGCGTAGGCGGCGGACAGGCCTTTCTCGAACACACGCAGGCCCAGTTCGGCGTCCTCGCAGATGCACCACTCGGCCCAGCCCAGTTCTTCCAGCACACTGCGCCGGGTCATGGTCATGGTGCCGTGCTGGATGATCGCGTCACGGTCGTTGCGGGTAACCATACCGATGTGGAAGAAGCCTTTATATTCGCTGTAGCACAGCTTCTTGAAGGCGCTTTCGTGCTGGTCACGGTAATCCTGCGGTGACTGCACCACGGCAATTTTCGGGTCGGCGAAGTGCGGCACCATGTGCTTGAGCCAGTTGCGGTCGACGCAGTAGTCCGAGTCGATCACCGCGATCACTTCGGCGTCCTTTGCCGTGTGCGGGATCAGGTAATTCAGCGCGCCACCCTTGAAGCCGGCCAGCGGCGCGACGTGGAAGAACTTGAAGCGCTCGCCAAGCTTTTCGCAGTGGGCCTTGAGCGGCTCCCACACGGCCGGGTCCTTGGTGTTGTTGTCGATCACCAGCACTTCGTAGTCGGGGTAGTCCAGGGCGGCCAGGGCGTCCAGGGTCTGTTTCACCATCTCAGGTGGCTCGTTGTAGCACGGCACATGCACCGACACCTTGGGCCGGTAGGCACTGTCGGCCTGCACGGGCAGGAACTCGCGGCGGCGCTTGTGTATCCAGACCGCCTCGGCCAGTTCGTGGGCCTCGGTGAGCAGCACGATGAACACGCCCAGCGCGCCGAGGGCCAGCAGCACGCCCACGGTAAGGCTGAACCAGGTGCTGTATTGCTGGCTGTAGTCGTAGGCGATCCACACCAGTACCGACCCGCACAGGAAGGTGATGAACGTCAGGAAGGTACGGCCACGCTGGCGCAGGGCCGAGCCATCGATGAACAGCACCATCAGGGCGATCATTGCCAGCACCACCGACGCCACTGCCAGGGCCCGCCACTGCGGGATCGCCACCACGGGGCCGTCGAAGTTGAACTTCTGCTGGCGCTCGGCGTTGTAGACGCCCCAGTAGGCGCCTACCGACCCTTCGTCGCTGGCCTTCCAGGGTTGGTCATAGGCTTCAATGACAAAGTAGTTGTAGCCACGGCGGTTGAGGGTATTGACCAGGGTGCGCAAGTAGATGGCCTGGTCGGCCTGTGTGGCATCGGCACCACCGCGCATGCGGCCGTTGCTCGGCCAGCCGACTTCCGACAGCAGCAGGGGTTTGCGCGGGAACTGGTGCTTCAGTTCACGGGCGCGGTCGAGGACGAACTCGACCGAATCCTTCATCGGCACGAACTCCCAGTAGGGCAGGATGTGCGCGGCAATCAGGTCGACGTGCCTGGCCAGCTCAGGATGTTCCTTCCAGATGTGCCATTGTTCACTGGTGGTCACAGGCACCTTCACGGCTGCGCGTACCCGGTCCAGGTATTTGATCAGGTTTTCCGGTGTGACTTCTTCACGGAACAGCGCCTCGTTGCCGACCACCACCCGCACCACGCTGCGCGACGTGTTGGCCAGCTGGATGGCCGTGGCAATTTCGCGCTCGTTGCGCTCCAGGTCCGGGCTGATCCATATCCCCAGCGTCACCCGCAGGCCGAACTCCTCGGCCAGGCGCGGTATGTCAGCCTGGGTGCCTTCCACGGTATAGATACGGATGCTGTCGGTCAGTTTGCTCAGTTGCTCCAGGTCCTGGCGCATTTCGTCGTCGGTGGGGTACTGACCCTTCTGTGGGCTTTCGCCCAGGCGGAACGGCGAATACGAAAAGCCAGAGATCTGTTCTGGCCAGGCGGGGGCGGAGACCGGGCGGTTGATCAGTGCCCAGAACCCGGTGAACAGTGCGGCGATGGCCAGCACCACTACCAGGTTCAGGCCGAATTTACGTGAAGACATCGTCGTCCATTCATGTGGAAGTGATAGGACATTAAAGCAGGGTTGGCAGTCTCTTTCCTAACGATGCAGGCCAAGGGTTCACTGGCATATAATGCGCGCCGGTTTTTTGGGGTATGAACATGAGCACAGAAGATCCACGCTTTGCCGGCGTTGCCCGGCTGTATGGCGACCAGGGGCTGCAACGTCTGGGCCAGGCCCATGTGGCTGTGGTCGGTATTGGCGGGGTGGGCTCGTGGGTGGCCGAAGCCCTGGCACGCAGCGGCGTGGGCGAGATTACCCTGTTCGACCTGGACGATGTCTGCGTCAGCAACACCAACCGCCAGGCCCATGCGCTGGAAGGGCAGGTGGGGCGGCCCAAGGTCGAGGTCATGGCCGAGCGCCTGCGGGCGATCAACCCAGGGTGTACGGTGCATGCGGTGGCCGACTTCGTCACCCGCGAGACCATGGCCGAGTACATCACCGAGCACCTCGACTGCGTGATCGACTGCATCGACAGCGTCATGGCCAAGGCGGCGCTGATCGCCTGGTGTCGGCGGCGCAAGATTGCCATTGTCACTACCGGTGGCGCGGGTGGGCAGATCGACCCGACGCAGATCCAGATCGCCGACCTGAACAAGACCTTCAACGACCCGTTGGCTTCACGGGTGCGTTCCACCCTGCGCCGCGACTACAACTTCTCGCGTAATGTCAGCCGTAACTATGGCGTGCCGTGCGTGTTCTCCAGTGAACAGCTGCGTTACCCCAAGGGTGATGGCAGTGTTTGCCTGCAGAAAAGCTTTGTCGGTGAAGGCGTGCGGCTGGACTGCTCGGGTGGCTTTGGCGCGGTGATGATGGTGACTGCGACCTTTGGCATGGTAGCGGCGAGCAAGGCGATAGAAAAACTGGTGGCTGGAGCGCGCCGGCCGTCGGAACGGGTCAAGCCTGAATAGACCGCGTGGGCGTCTTCGCGGGCCCGCCCGCTACAGGTATTGCATCTCTTCCAAGCATGATGCCGTACCTGTGGGAGCGGGCAGGCCCGCGAAGCAACCAGCGCCGATTCAGCGGTTGGACGCCAACTCCGCCATCCGCTGCAACACCGCATGCAGCCCATTGCTGCGCGACGGCGACAATTGGCGCTCCAGCCCGAGCTGGGTAAACCACTCGCGCAGATCAATCCCGGCCAGCTCCTCACTGGCCAGTCCCTGCACCCGCACCAGCAACAGCGCCAGCAGCCCACGCAACAAGCGGGCATCGCTGCTGGCCTTGAACCGCCACACGCCCTCGATCTGCTCGGCCACCAGCCACACCAGGCTCTCGCAGCCATGCACCCGGTTGGCCTCGGTCTTTTCGGCGTCTGCCAGCGGCTCCAGGCGGTCACCCCACTGCATCAACAGCCGCGCACGCTGTTCCCAGCCTTTGCCCTGTTGAAACGCTTCCAGCGCTTGGTGCGCCTGTTCCGGCAGGCTCATCGCAACAGCTCCAGGCCTTGGTCCAGCGCGTCGAAGAAACGCTGCACGTCATCGCTGTCGTTGTACAAACCCAGCGACACCCGTATCGCGCCCTCCAGCCCCAGCCCCTTCAGCAGTGGCATGGCACAGTGGTGACCGGCACGCACGGCAATGCCCTGTTCAGTCAGCAGGTGAGCGATATCGGCGTTGTGCACGCCCTCGATGACGAAACTGGCCAGGGCCGTCTGCGGTGTGCCCAACACCCGCACGCCCTCGCGGTCGCCCAAGCCACGCAGCAGGTGCTGGTGCAGGCTGGCTTCATGCGCTGCCACCGCATGGGCATCGAGGCTGGCCAGGTAGTCCAGCGTTGCACCCAGGCCGATCACCCCGGCAATCGGCGGCGTACCCGCTTCGAAGCCCAGGGGCGCGGGACGGAAGCTGGCGCTGTGGTACTCGGCCAGCTGCACCATCTCGCCACCGAACTGCCAGTGGCGTAACAGCTCCAGGGCCTGGGCGCGGCCATAGAGCACGCCGACGCCGTCCGGACCGTACAGCTTGTGGCTGGAAAACACATAGAAGTCGCAGCCCAGTTGCTGCATGTCCTGGCGACCATGCACCACGCCCTGGGCACCATCGACCACCGTCAGCGCGCCTTGGGCGCGGGCATGGGCCAGCAGCGCTGGCAGCGGTTGCCAGGTACCCAGCACGTTGGACAGCTGGCTGATGGCGAGCACTCGGGTGCGCGGGCCGATCAGTTGCAGTGCCTGGTCCTGGTCGATACGACCCTGGGCGTCCAGTGGCAGCACCACCAGGCGCAGGTTGCGCCGGTGTGCCAGCTGTTGCCAGGGCAGCAGGTTGGCATGGTGCTCCAGGGCACTGATGGCAATTTCGTCACCGGCCTCGAGGCGGTGCTCCAGGCCATAGGCCAGCAGGTTCAGTGCCGAGGTGGCGCCGTGGGTGAACACGATCTGTCGCGAGTCTGCGGCATTGAGCCAGGCGGCGACCTTGTCGCGGCTGGTTTCGAAGGCCTGGGTCGCCAGCGCACCCGGCAAATGCTGGGCACGGTGCACGTTGGCTGCGCCATGGCCGTAGTAATGGCCCAGGGCATCGAGCAGGGCTTGCGGCTTCTGGGTGGTGGCGGCGCTGTCCAGATAGGTCTGGTGCTGCCGTTGCAGGGCGGCGATGGCGGGGAAGTCGGCACGCCAGGGAGAGGGCTGGAACATGTTTGCGAGGCCTGGAATGAAAATCGGGTCTGGTGCATTGGCGCCAGACCCGATCTTAACACCTCAAACCCGGTAGGGTTCTCAGTTGTGAGCGTGCAGCGCTTCGTTCAGCTCGATGGCCGACTTGTGGGTCTTGCACTCTACCGCGCCGTTCAGCGAGTTGCGGCGGAACAGCAGGTCGGTCTGGCCGGCCAGGTCGCGGGCCTTGACCACTTTGACCAGTTCGTTGTTCTCGTCCAGCAGGTTCACCTTGGTGCCCGCGGTGATGTACAGGCCGGCTTCGACGGTGTTGCGGTCGCCCAACGGAATACCGATACCGGCGTTGGCGCCGATCAGGCAGCCCTCGCCGACTTTGATGACGATGTTGCCGCCACCGGACAGGGTGCCCATGGTCGAGCAGCCGCCGCCCAGGTCCGAGCCCTTGCCGACGAATACGCCAGCGGAAACGCGGCCTTCGATCATGCCCGGGCCTTCGGTACCCGCGTTAAAGTTGACGAAGCCTTCGTGCATGATGGTGGTGCCTTCGCCAATGTAGGCGCCCAGGCGCACACGGGCGGTGTCGGCGATACGCACGCCGGCCGGGACCACGTAGTCGGTCATTTTCGGGAACTTGTCCACCGAGAACACTTCCAGCAGCTCGCCCTTCAGGCGTGCTTCCAGTTGCAGCTCGGCCAGTTCGCCCAGGTCGACCGCGCCCTGGTTGGTCCAGGCCACGTTCGGCAGCAGCGGGAAGATACCGGCCAGGCTTACGCCATGCGGCTTGACCAGGCGGTGCGACAGCAGGTGCAGCTTGAGGTAGGCCTCTGGGGTCGAGCTCAGGGCAGCGTCTTCGGCCAGCAGGGTGGCGACCAGCGGCTTGTGGCTCTCTGCCAGGCGGGTCAGCAGGGCGGCCTGGGCAGCGTCCACGCCCTTCAGGGCTTCGGCCAGTTGTGCGGCCTGGGCGTTGCTGAAGGCGATGGCCTGGTTGCCACCTTCGTAACCGAGAACAGGGGCTACTGCAGCAACCAGTTCGGCGCTTGGGTTGAGCAGCGGTTGTGCGTAGAACACTTCCAGCCAGGCGCCCTGGCGGTTCTGGGAGCCGACACCGAAGGCCAGGCTGAACAGGGTATTGGACATGTGATTACCTCGTGCGAAATAGGGTGGGGGCTCAGGCCAGGGCAGCGGCGTACAGGTCGGGCTTGAAGCCAACCAGGGTACGCGCGCCAAGGTCGAGCACCGGGCGTTTGATCATCGACGGCTGGGCCAGCATCAGCTCGACGGCCTTGGCCTGGTCGAGGTCTGCCTTGCTGGCGTCGTCCAGCTTGCGGAAGGTGGTGCCGGCACGGTTGAGGATGACTTCCCAGCCGTGTTCGTCGCACCAGCGGTTCAGGCTGTCACGGTCGATGCCTTGGGTTTTGTAATCATGGAATTCGTAGGCGATGGCTTTGTCTTCGAGCCAGGTACGCGCCTTTTTCATGGTGTCACAGGCTTTGATGCCGTAGAGCGTGTAGGTCATTGTGTACATTGGGGATACAGGTTGCCCCAATCTCTCCGTTTTTCGATGTCAGTCGCGGGATTATGCGGGAACGAGACTGGGAGCGCCACGGGTGTGCAAGTCTTGGGGGTTGGTGGGGCGTGGTTAGGTCTGCCTTGAGTCTTGTAGCGCGTTTGAGATCGAGCGCCGCCAGGTTCCTGGCTTAAGAGATTCAGCGCCTTTGAGATCGAGCGCCGCCCGCGCGGCGCTTCGCGGGTAAACCCGCTCCTACGTTTGTTTCGGGCCAGTTATGCCTGTGGCATTTGCGCGCGAACGCCTTGGCGCACGCCTCGATATCGCGTCGTACAAACAAGGCGGTCGCGCGGGTCTGGCACAGGCGATACTGGCCCGAAACAAATGTAGGAGCGGGTTTACCCGCGAAGCGCCGCGCGGGCGGCGCTCGATCTCGCAGGCGCTGAATCTCTTAAGCCGGGAACCTGGCGGCGCTCGATCTCTTGGCGCACGCCTCGATATCGCGTCGTACAAACAAGGCGGTCGCGCGGGTCTGGCACAGGCGATACTGGCCCGAAACAAATGTAGGAGCGGGTTTACCCGCGAAGCGCCGCGCGGGCGGCGCTCGATCTCGCAGGCGCTGAATCTCTTAAGCCGGGAACCTGGCGGCGCTCGATCTCTTGGCGCACGCCTCGATATCGCGTCGTACAAACAAGGCGGTCGCGCGGGTCTGGCACAGGCGATACTGGCCCGAAACAAATGTAGGAGCGGGTTTACCCGCGAAGCGCCGCGCGGGCGGCGCTCGATCTCGCAGGCGCTGAATCTCTTAAGCCGGGAACCTGGCGGCGCTCGATCTCTTGGCGCACGCCTCGATATCGCGTCGTACAAACAAGGCGGTCGCGCGGGTCTGGCACAGGCGATACTGGCCCGAAACAAACGTAGGAGCGGGTTTACCCGCGAAGCGCCGCGCGGGCGGCGCTCGTTCTCGCAGGCGCTGAATGTCTTAAGCCGGGAACCTGGCGGCGCTCGATCTCAAAGGCGCTACAAGACTCAAGGCAGGCCCTACCATCAAACCTAAGTATCATCATGTTACATATTCAACCTCCACCTGCGACTATCGTGCAGCGGCCCCAGCTCGCCGATCGCCGCTAACATATTGTTTCAATGGCGATGTTTCGCCCCGTTGTCGTTTCTGGTTCACAAAGGAAGCCTTACCGGATGCAGTCCGCCTACACCGTCCTCATCCTGCTGACCCTGGTCAGCCTGTCGAAGCTGGTCGGCCGTGTGATCCCGCTGCCATTGCCGCTGGTACAGATTGCCGCCGGTGCCTTGCTGGCGTGGCCGACGCTGGGCCTGCATGTAGCCCTTGACCCCGAATTGTTCCTGTTCCTGTTCCTGCCTCCGCTGCTGTTCGCCGACGGCTGGCGCATCCCCAAGCGTGAGTTATGGCGCATTCGTGGCCCGGTAGTGGCGCTGGCCGTGGGGCTGGTGTTGTTCACCGTGGTCGGGGCCGGTTACTTCATCCACTGGTTGCTGCCGAGCATCCCGTTGCCGGTGGCCTTCGCCCTGGCCGCAGTGCTTTCGCCGACCGACGCCGTGGCCGTTTCGGCCATTGCCCAGGACCGCCTGCCGACTCCCCTGATGCACATGCTGCAGGGCGAGGCGCTGATGAACGACGCGTCAGGCCTGGTAACCTTCAAGTTCGCCTTGGCGGCGGCGATCACCGGGGTGTTTTCGTTGGCTGACGCCAGCTTCAGCTTCGTGTTGGTCGCACTGGGCGGCCTTGCGGTGGGCGTGGTACTGAGCTGGTTGATCGGTCGCCTGCGCATGTGGATGATCACCCGGGGCTGGGACGATCCGGCTACCCATGTGGTGTTCATGTTGCTGCTGCCGTTCGCAGCCTACGTGCTGGCCGAGCGCCTGGGCGTTTCGGGTATTCTCTCGGCAGTGGCGGCCGGCATGATGCAGAGCTGGCTCGACCTGCTGCCGCGTCAGACCAGTACCCGCCTGCTCAACCGCAGTGTGTGGTCGTTGCTGGAGTTTGCCTTCAATGGCCTGATCTTCCTGTTGTTGGGCTTGCAGTTGCCAGACATCATCAAGGCCGTGGTCAGCCACGAAGCGACCCTCTGGCCGACATTGGCCTACCGCTGCCTGGACGTGGTGGCGATCTTTGCCGCACTGATTCTGTTGCGGTTCATCTGGGTCCAGAGTATCTGGCGCTCGATCGGTGTGGTCCGTCGCTGGCGCGGCAAGCCGGCACTGGTGCTGATGCCTACGGCGCGTTCCTGCTGGTTGCTGACCTTGGGGGGTGTGCGCGGCGCTGTCACCCTGGCGGGTGTCATGTCGATCCCGTTGCTGATAGGGGCTGGTACAGCGTTCCCGGAGCGTGACCTGCTTATCTTCATTGCTGCGGGGGTAATCCTGCTGTCGTTGATCAGCGCCTGCATCGCGCTGCCGATATTACTGCGCGGGGTGACCAAGAGCCCTGACGAGCGCTTGCACCAAGAGGTGCAGGAAGCCTGGCGGCGCACAGCCGAGGCGGCGATTCATGCCTTGGAGGCAGAAGAGGTGATCGACAGCAACGCACCGCAGGATGCTGCGCAGGCAACGTTGGCGACCGAGTTGAAGGCGCGCTTGATGGCTGAGTACCGGGATGAGCTGGAAAGCTACGACGACAGTGCTGAAGCCAAGGCCCTGGCCGCACAGATGGACTTGCTGGAGCGGCGTTTACGCTTGCGTGCCCTGAGGGCGCAGCGGCTGGAATTGTATAACCTGCATCGCCAGCACCTGGTGGGGGATGAGGTGGTGCGGCAAGTACTGGGTGAGCTGGATATGAGTGAGGCGAACCTGGGTTCAGTCAAGTAGATCCCAAGAGGGCTGCGTTGCAGCCCCTGTAGGAGCGGGTTTACCCGCGAAGAATCCAGCGCGGTAAATGGCACCGGCCGTGCCGCGCTGGTAACCCGCTCCCACAGGCCCCTGCCAGATCAGCGGTTTTGCAGGAAGGTGCGAATCCGCTCGGCCGCCTCGATGCATTCGGCCAGCGGTGCAACCAGGGCCATGCGCACGCGCCCGGCACCCGGGTTCACGCCATTCACTTCACGCGACAGGTACGACCCCGGCACCACGGTCACATGCTGGGCTTCGAACAGGTCGCGGGTGAACTCGGCATCGTCGCCCGGTACCTTGGCCCACAGGTAGAAACTGCCGTCCGGGCGTTGCACGTCCAGTACCGGCTGCAGAATATCCAGCACGGCATCGTACTTGGCTCGGTATTGGTCGCGGTTCGCGCGCACATGCGCCTCGTCCTGCCAGGCAGCGATGCTGGCCAGCTGGGTTTGCACCGGCATCGCGCAGCCGTGGTAGGTGCGGTACAGCAAAAACGGCTTGATGATCTGGGCATCGCCCGCGACGAAGCCCGAGCGCAGCCCAGGCAGGTTGGAGCGCTTGGACAGGCTGTGGAACACCACGCAGCGCGCAAAATCGCTGCGGCCAAGCTCGGCGCATGCCGACAGCAGGCCTGGCGGTGGCGCGTCCTCGTCGAAGTACAGCTCGCTGTAGCACTCGTCGGCGGCGATCACGAAGTCGTGTTCGTCAGCCAGGGCAATCAGCTTCTTCAGGGTGTTCATTGGCACCAGCGCACCGGTAGGGTTGCCCGGCGAGCACAGGAACAGGATCTGGCAACGCTTCCACACCTCGGCCGGTACGGCGTCGAAGTCCGGGTTGAAACCGTTGTTTTCCAGGCACGGCAGGTAGTGCGGGGTGGCACCGGCCAGCAGCGCTGCGCCTTCGTAGATCTGGTAGAACGGGTTGGGGCTGATCACCAGGCCGTCATCGGCGCGGTTGACCACGGCCTGGGTGAAAGCGAACAGCGCTTCACGGGTGCCGTTGACCGGGAGGATGTGGCGGTCGGCGTCCAGCCAGCCGGCGGGCACGCCAAAGCGTCGTTCGCACCACTGGCCGATGGCCTGGCGCAGGGCTGGCAAACCAAGGGTGCTGGGGTAAACCGCCAGCTTGTCGAGGTTGTCGGCCATGGCCTGGGCAACGAACGCCGGCGATTCGTGCTTCGGCTCACCGATCGACAGGGCGATGGCGCGTTTGTCCGCCGCAGGCTTCACGCTGCCCAGCAGGGCGCGAAGCTTTTCGAACGGATAGGGCTGAAGCTGGGTCAAGGCATGGTTCATCGGCGCAAGGTCTCGTCAATCGTCTAATCGTTAAAAGGTCACGCGGGTCTGGCTGGTGTCGCTACCTTGGCCGGCCTGCAGTTGCTGCACGATGGCTTCCTGCAGGCGGCTGCACAGCTGCGGGTCTGACAGCGGCTGGTTGTCGGCATCGGTAATGAAGAACACGTCTTCTACCCGCTCGCCGAGGGTGGCGATCTTGGCGTTTTGCAGTGACAGGTCGAACTCCAGGAAGATCCGCCCCAGCCGGGCCAGCAGGCCCGGGCGGTCTGGCGCGGTGATTTCGAGGATGGTCACCGGCCGCTGGGCATCGTTGAGGATGGTCACTTGCGGTGGGAAGTCGAAGTGCTTGAGCTGCCGCGGCACCCGGCGCTGGATGATGGTCGGGTAGTCCTCGGGGTTGCGCAGCGCTTCGGTCAGGCCGTCGCGAATCTGCTTGACCCGCTGCGGGTTGTCGCCGATCGAGCCGCCGTCGTTGTCCAGCACAATATAGGTGTCGAGGGTGAACTGGCTGCTCGACGTGATGATTCGTGCGTCGTGGATGTTCAGGTTCAACTGCGACATGGCCGCCACCGTCACGGCGAAGAAATCGTGCTGGTCGGGGGCATAGATGAAGATCTGCGTGCCGCCTTCGAACTCGCGCTGGGTGGTTTCCTTGATCAGCACCAGCGGCCCGCCATCGGCCGGTTGCTGCAGGATCGCATCCGTGTGCCAAGCCACGTCGGCGGCGGTGTGCTTGAGGAAATAGTCATCGCCCAGTTGCGCCCATAGCTGCTCGACGTCATCCGGGTCGGTGCCCTCGCGCACCAGGATATCCAGCGCTGAAGACTGGGTCTGGCGAATCTGCTCTTCACGGTCCAGCGGGTTTTCCAGGCCGCGGCGCAGGGCGCGCTTGGTTTCGGTGTACAGCTGGCGCAGCAGGCTGGCCCGCCACGAGTTCCACAGGCTGGGGTTGGTGGCGTTGATGTCGGCCACGGTCAGTACGTACAGGTAGTCAAGGCGCGTCTCGTCGCCCACGTGCAGGGCAAAGTCGTTGATCACCTGCGGGTCGGACAAGTCCTTGCGCTGAGCGGTGGTCGACATCACCAGGTGGTTCTGCACCAGCCAGACGATCAGGCGGCTGTCCCAGGCCGGCAACTGGTGCCGTTCGCAGAACTTCTGCGCGTCCACTGCACCGATTTCCGAGTGGTCGCCCTGGCGACCCTTGCCGATGTCGTGGTACAGGCCGGCCAGGTAGATCAGCTCGGGTTTGGGCAGGCGCCCCATGAGCTTGCTGGCCAGCGGGAATTTCTCGGACACCGGCGTGTATTGCAGCTTGCGCAGGTGCTTGATGAGGTTGAGGGTATGCGCGTCGACCGTATAGATGTGGAACAGGTCATGCTGCATCTGCCCGACGATCAGGCCGAATTCTGGCAGGTAACGGCCGAGAATGCCGTAGCGGTTCATCCGGCGCAGGTTGCGGTGGATGCCGATTTCGCACTTGAACAGCTCGATGAACAGGCTGGTATTGCGGATGTCGGTGCGGAACGTGTCGTCGATCAGGTGGCGGTGTTCGCGCAGCAGGCGCACGGTATCGGCACGCACGCCCTTGATCTCGGGGTGTTGGGCCATCAGCACGAAGATTTCCAGCATGGCGAATGGCGTGCGCTTGAACACGTTCGGATGGGCGGCCTCAATGTAGCCGTCATGCAGGCGGAACCGCGCGTTCAGCGGCTGGGTGCTGCCACTTTCCTCATCGGCGAGGATAACCTCTTCGAAGTGCTGGATGATCAGGTCGCACAGCTGGCTGATGCTCATCACCACCCGGTAGTACTGCTGCATGAATTGTTCGATCGCCCGCTTGGGGTTTTCATCGCTGTAGCCCAGCAGCGTGGCGATGCTGCGCTGGTGGTCGAACAGCAGGCGGTCTTCGGCGCGTCCGGCCAGCATGTGCAGGGCATAACGGACTTTCCAGAGGAAGTCCTGGGACGAAGCCAGCAGTTCATTCTCGCTTTCCAGCAAGAAGCCTTCGCCGGCCAGTGCATGCAGGTTGAGCGTCCCGTACTGGCGGCGGGCCACCCAAAGGACCGTCTGGATGTCACGCAGGCCACCTGGCGAACCCTTGACGTTGGGTTCGAGGTTGTACTCCGTGTCGTTGTACTTGTGGTGGCGGGCCTTGAGTTCGGCGCGCTTGGCCAGGAAGAACTCCTTGCTCGGCCACATGTGCGCGGTGCTGGTGACTTCCAGCATGCGCTGACGCAAGGCCTCGGGGCCGGCGATGGTGCGGCTTTCCATCAGGTTGGTGATTACCGTCAAGTCGGCGCGGGCCTGTTCGGCGCACTCGTCGACGGTGCGCACGCTCTGGCCGACTTCCAGGCCAATGTCCCACAGCAAGGTCAGAAAGCGCTCGATGGCGTCGCGGTACTGCTCGTGCTCGGCAGCGCCCAGCAGAATCAGCAGGTCGATGTCCGAGTGCGGGTGCAGTTCACCGCGCCCGTAGCCGCCCACCGCAACCAGGGCGATGCCGCTCTGGTCGCCCCAGTCGAACTGGTTCCACGCCTGTTGCAGGATATTGTCGACGAGCCAGGCGCGGGCCTCGATCAGCGGGCGGATGTCGCTGCCGGCGCTAAAACGTTTGTCGAGCACCTCGCCGGCCAGGCGGATGGCTTTCTTGAAGGCGGCGATGGGGCTCGCCTTGAGGGCCAGTTCCGCCTGGAACTGGCCACGGTCGAACAGCTCGGGATCCACCTGGGGCATCGCGTCACGTTCCTGTCGTGGGGTGGCCTGTCGGAGTGCGGTCAGGCCGAAGTGCGCGGGATGGTGTCGTCCTTGCGCAGGGTGAAGATCTCGTAGCCAGTCGCAGTCACCACCAAAGTGTGTTCCCACTGGGCCGAGAGCTTGCGGTCCTTGGTGATGGCGGTCCAGCCGTCGCCCAGCACCTTGGTGTCGGCCTTGCCCTGGTTGATCATCGGCTCGATGGTGAAGGTCATGCCTTCCTTCAGCTCCATGCCCGTGCCCGCGCGGCCGTAGTGGAGGATCTGCGGCTCTTCATGGAACACCTTGCCGATGCCATGACCGCAGAACTCGCGCACCACCGAGAAGCCGTTCTTTTCCGCGTGCTTCTGGATCACTTCACCGATGTCGCCCAGGCGGCAGCCCGGCTTGACCAGCTCGATGGCCTTGTACATGCATTCCTGGGTGACCTTGGACAGGCGCTCGGCCCAGACCGGCACGTTACCGACGTGGAACATGCGGCTGGTGTCGCCGTGGTAGCCGTCCTTGATCACGGTGACGTCGATATTGAGCGTATCACCGTCCTTGAGCGGCTTGTCGTTGGGGATGCCGTGGCAGACCACATGGTTGATCGAGGTGCAGATCGACTTCGGGTAGCCCTTGTAGTTGAGCGGTGCCGGGATGGCCTGCTGAACGTTGACGATATAATCGTGGCACAGGCGGTCGAGCTCTTCGGTGGTGACACCGGGCTTGACGTGTTCTTCGATCATTTCCAGCACTTCGGCGGCCAGGCGGCCAGCGATGCGCATCTTCTCGATGTCTTCTGCGGTCTTGATGGTGACGGTCATTACAGGCTCTCTACGGCGCCGTGCACGGCGCGAACAAACGGGAAAGGCCGGATTCTAGCAGAGCAGGGCGCCGATCGGTCGGGATAAAGGCGGCCATGCTGTTGTCTACAGCTGGCATTCTGGCGCGAAAGCCGGGGTGCTGCAAAAAGTGCTGACAGACGCAACAGTATCCGGGTTCCGTTCGCTCGCGGTCTGTGGTATAAAATGCGCCGCTTTCGGGGACGACCCCGTCAGCACTTAACCCACACACGTGTCGACACGATGACCTGGGTGCCCCGAGTTGCAGAATTCGCGGGTTGGTCATTGGGATACGTGGAGGCCCAACCCGACTTATCAAGGAACTATCATGTCCCAAGTCAACATGCGCGATATGCTGAAGGCCGGTGTGCACTTCGGCCACCAGACCCGTTACTGGAACCCGAAAATGGGCAAGTACATTTTCGGCGCGCGTAACAAGATCCACATCGTCAACCTGGAAAAAACCCTGCCAATGTTCAACGACGCTCTGTCGTTCGTAGAACGCCTGGCCCAGGGCAAGAACAAGATCCTGTTCGTCGGCACCAAGCGTTCCGCCGGCAAGATCGTCGCCGAGCAAGCAGCTCGTTGCGGTTCGCCGTACGTTGACCACCGTTGGTTGGGCGGCATGCTGACCAACTACAAGACCATCCGCGCTTCGATCAAGCGTCTGCGCGACCTGGAAACCCAGGCCGAAGACGGCACTTTCGCCAAGCTGACCAAGAAAGAAGCCCTGATGCGCTCCCGCGACCTGGAAAAACTGGATCGCAGCCTGGGTGGCATCAAGGACATGGGCGGTCTGCCAGACGCTCTGTTCGTTATCGACGTTGATCACGAGCGCATCGCGATCACCGAAGCCAACAAGCTGGGTATCCCGGTTATCGGCGTTGTCGATACCAACAGCAGCCCGGAAGGTGTTGACTACATCATCCCAGGTAACGATGACGCCATTCGCGCTATCGAGCTGTACATGACTTCGATGGCTGACGCAGTCATCCGCGGCCGCAACAACGTTGCCGGCGGCACCGAAGTTTACGCTGAAGAAGCGGCTGCACCTGCTGCTGAGTAATAGGCGCTAGCGTCTACTTGGCACGCAAAAAGGGGGCTTTGCCCCCTTTTTGCCACCTTGAAATCCTGCTGTCAGCATCGGCCCCGCATCATGGGCCTGCTGAAATGAAAACAGCGGATTTGCAGAATTGAACGCCCGTGATTGACGGGTGGAATGGTTGAAAAACTTTCCAAGAGGATTTTGAAATGGCAGCAATTACTGCAGCGCTGGTAAAAGAACTGCGCGAGCGTACCGGCGAAGGCATGATGGATTGCAAAAAGGCCCTGGAAAAGGCCGGCGGCGACATCGAGAAAGCCATTGACGACATGCGTGCCTCGGGCGCCATCAAGGCCGCCAAAAAGGCTGGCAACGTCGCTGCTGAAGGCGCTATCGCCGTCAAGACCGACGGTACATCCGCCGTCCTGCTGGAAGTGAACTCGCAGACCGACTTCCTGGCCCTGCAAGACGACTTCAAGAACTTCGTGGCTGAAAGCCTCGAAGAAGCCTTCGCCCAGAAGCTGACCGACGCCGCTCCGCTGATCGCCTCGCGTGAAGCTGCTCGTGAAGCCCTGGTTGCCAAGTGCGGCGAGAACGTCAACATCCGTCGCCTGGTGCGCGTTGAGGGTGACGTTGTCGGTGCCTACCTGCACGGCAACAAGATCGGCGCTGTCGTCGTTCTGAAAGGCGGTGACGTGGAGCTGGCGAAGAACATCGCCATGCACGTTGCGGCTTCGAACCCTGAGTTCCTGGATTCGTCGGAAATCTCCGCCGAGGCCATCGAGCGCGAGAAGAATGTCTTCCTGCAGCTGAACGCCGACAAGATCGCCGGCAAGCCGGAAAACATCGTTGAGAACATGATCAACGGTCGTATCACCAAGTTCAAAGCCGAAGCCTCGCTGAAAGAGCAAGCCTTCGTCATGAACCCGGAAGTCAAGGTTGGCGAGCTGGCCAAGAAAGCCGGTGCTGAAATCGTTTCCTTCACCTACTTCAAAGTAGGCGAAGGCATCGAGAAGCCAGTCGACGACTTCGCTGCTGAAGTTGCCGCTCAGGTAGCTGCTGCCAAGCAGTAAGACAGCCCCGTCTGTCGCCCCAA
The DNA here is from genome assembly GCF_001655295.1 of Pseudomonas sp. JY-Q. Classification (NCBI taxonomy): domain Bacteria; kingdom Pseudomonadati; phylum Pseudomonadota; class Gammaproteobacteria; order Pseudomonadales; family Pseudomonadaceae; genus Pseudomonas; species Pseudomonas sp. JY-Q. The sequence goes on from NZ_CP011525.1 coordinate 1,415,628, forward strand.
AGAGGCTGCCCGCTCACGCGCGCAGCCTCTTTGTCAAAACGGAGAGGGGTTTATACGACTCCCTCTTCGCTGGCACCGAAGCGGTGCCACGCTACAGTTAGCAGGCTGCAAACAGCCCGCACGAATTTTCTAAAAGTACGCCGCAGGAGAGACTCGCAATGGCTCAGCAGGTGAGTGGTCGCCAACCTCGCTATAAACGCATTTTGCTCAAACTTAGCGGCGAGGCCCTGATGGGCTCGGAAGACTTCGGGATCGACCCGAAAGTGCTGGATCGCATGGCGCTTGAAGTTGGCCAGTTGGTAGGGATCGGCGTCCAGGTCGGCCTGGTGATCGGTGGTGGCAACCTGTTCCGCGGCGCCGCGCTCAGCGCAGCCGGCATGGATCGCGTCACGGGTGACCACATGGGGATGCTGGCTACCGTGATGAACGGCCTGGCCATGCGCGATGCGCTGGAGCGCTCGAACATCCCGGCCCTGGTCATGTCGGCCATTTCCATGGTGGGTGTCACCGATCATTACGATCGCCGCAAAGCTATTCGTCACCTCAACTCCGGGGATGTGGTAATTTTCTCCGCCGGTACCGGCAACCCGTTCTTCACCACCGACTCCGCGGCCTGCCTGCGCGCCATCGAAATCGATGCTGACGTGGTGCTGAAGGCGACCAAGGTCGATGGCGTGTACACTGCCGATCCATTCAAGGACCCGCATGCCGAGAAATTCGATCACCTGACCTACGATGAGGTTCTGGATCGCAAGCTGGGTGTGATGGACCTGACCGCAATCTGCCTGTGCCGTGACCACAAGATGCCATTGCGGGTATTCAACATGAACAAGCCTGGCGCCCTGCTGAACATCGTGGTGGGTGGCGCTGAAGGCACACTGATCGAGGAAGGCCAAGCATGATCAACGACATCAAGAAAGACGCGCAGGAGCGCATGGGCAAGTCCATCGAAGCCCTGTCCCGCAACCTGGCTGCAATCCGCACCGGTCGCGCTCACCCAAGCATCCTGGACAGCGTCAAGGTTACCGCCTGGGGCAGCGAAATGCCGTTGAACCAGGTCGCCGCGATCACCGTCGAAGATGCCCGCACCCTGAAGATCGTCGCTCACGACAAGAACCTCAGCGCTGCCATCGAAAAGGCCATCCTCACCTCCGATCTGGGCCTTAACCCGTCCAGCGCCGGTACCACCATCCGTGTCCCGATGCCGGCCCTGACCGAGGAAACCCGCAAGGGCTACACCAAGCAGGCCAGCGGTGTTGCCGAGGATGCCAAGGTAGCCGTGCGCAACGTGCGCCGCGACGCCCTGGCTGACCTGAAAAAGCTGACCAAGGACAAGGAAATCAGCGAAGACGAAGAGCGTCGCGCCGCGGACGAGATCCAGAAGCTGACTGACAAGTTCGTCGCCGAAGTCGATGCTGCCTTCAAAGCCAAGGAAAAGGACCTGATGGCCGTCTAAGGCCGGGGTTTTTTAATGGAAAAGACCAAGCCAGCGGCGCCGTCCTCGGTGCCGCGTCATGTCGCGATCATCATGGATGGCAACAACCGCTGGGCGAAAAAGCGCCTGCTGCCCGGCGTGGCCGGGCACAAGGCGGGTGTGGACGCCGTTCGCGCGGTCATCGAAGTCTGTGCCAAGTCCGGGGTCGAGGTACTGACCCTGTTCGCCTTCTCCAGCGAGAACTGGCAGCGCCCTGCCGAAGAGGTCGGTGCGCTGATGGAGCTGTTCTTCTCGGCGCTGCGCCGTGAGGCCAAGCGCCTTGACGAGAACAATATCAGCCTGCGCATCATCGGCGACCGTTCGCGTTTCCATCCTGAGCTGCAGGCCGCCATGCGCGAGGCCGAGGCGGTGACCGCTGGCAACAACCGTTTCATTCTGCAGATAGCAGCCAACTACGGTGGCCAGTGGGACATCGCCCAGGCTGCCCAGCGGCTGGCGCGGGAAGTGCAAGCCGGGCACCTGCGCCCGGAAGACATCACGCCGGGCCTGCTGCAGACCTGTCTGGCAACCGGCGAGCTGCCGTTACCAGACCTTTGTATTCGCACCGGTGGCGAGCACCGCATCAGCAATTTCCTGTTGTGGCAGCTGGCCTATGCCGAGTTGTACTTCTCCGACCTCTACTGGCCGGACTTCAAACACGAGGCCATGCGCAATGCCCTGGCCGATTTCGCTTCGCGCCAGCGCCGCTTCGGTAAGACCAGCGAGCAGGTCGAGGCTGGAGCTCGTGCTTAATGCTTAAACAACGCATCATTACTGCGCTGATCCTGCTGCCGGTCGCGCTGGGTGGTTTCTTCCTGCTCAATGGCGGGGATTTCGCCCTGTTCATCGGCTTCGTAGTGACCCTCGGTGCCTGGGAGTGGGCGCGCCTGGCCGGGCTGATGGCCCAGCCGCTGCGCATTGCCTATGCTGCGGTGGTCGCGGGGGCGCTGATGCTGCTGTACATCCTTCCGGAACTGGCGCCCTGGGTACTGGGTGCTGCGGTGATTTGGTGGGGGCTGGCCACCTGGCTGGTGCTTACCTACCCGCGCAGCAGCGACCTGTGGGCCAGTGCTGCCTGTCGGTTGCTGATCGGCCTGCTGGTGTTGCTGCCGGCCTGGCAAGGGTTGGTGCTGCTCAAGCACTGGCCCCTGGGCAACTGGCTGATCCTGTCCGTCATGGTGCTGGTGTGGGCCGCCGACATCGGTGCGTACTTCTCTGGCCGGGCATTCGGCAAGCGCAAGCTGGCTCCGCAGGTCAGTCCGGGCAAGAGCTGGGAAGGCGTGTACGGTGGCCTGGCGGTCAGCCTGTTGATTACCCTGGGTGTCGGCATCAGCCGCGACTGGGGCTTTGGTCAGATCCTGCTGGGCCTGTTGGGCGCTGCGTTGCTGGTGATGTCCTCGGTGGTCGGTGACCTGACCGAGAGCATGTTCAAGCGTCGCTCCGGTATCAAGGACAGCAGCAATCTGTTGCCCGGGCATGGGGGTGTGCTCGATCGCATTGACAGCCTGACTGCGGCAATCCCGATCTTCGCCGTCCTGTTGTGGGCTGCCGAATGGGGTGTGATGTGAGTCGCCCGCAGCGTATTACCGTACTCGGGGCCACCGGCTCCATTGGCCTGAGCACGCTGGATGTGATTGCGCGTCATCCTGACCGTTATCAAGCGTTTGCCCTCACTGGCTATTCGCGCATCGACGAGCTGTTGGCCTTATGTGTGCGTCATCGCCCGGCATTCGCTGTGGTGCCGAGCACTGAGGCGGCGGTGAGGTTGCGTGCGGGTCTGGCTGCGGCCGGCTGCACCACCGAGGTGCTGGAAGGTGAGGCCGGGCTTTGTCAGGTGGCGTCGGCCGCTGAAGTGGATGCAGTGATGGCAGCCATTGTCGGTGCTGCCGGCCTGCGGCCCACGCTGGCAGCGGTCGAGGCCGGCAAGAAGGTGTTGCTGGCCAACAAGGAAGCACTGGTGATGTCGGGCGCACTGTTCATGGAGGCGGTGCGGCAAAAAGGGGCCGTGCTGCTGCCGATCGACAGCGAACACAACGCTATCTTCCAGTGCATGCCAGGCGACTACGCCCGTGGTCTGAGTGCCGTCGGTGTGCGCCGGATCCTGCTTACCGCGTCCGGCGGGCCGTTCCGCGAAACGCCGGTCGAGGCGCTGCTGGACGTGACCCCGGAGCAAGCCTGTGCGCACCCTAACTGGTCCATGGGGCGCAAGATTTCCGTGGATTCGGCCAGCATGATGAACAAAGGCCTCGAGTTGATCGAAGCCTGCTGGTTGTTCGATGCCGTGCCATCCAAGGTTGAGGTGGTGGTGCACCCGCAGAGCGTAATCCACTCGCTGGTCGACTATGTGGACGGTTCGGTACTCGCGCAGTTGGGCAACCCGGACATGCGTACGCCGATCGCCAGCGCGTTGGCCTGGCCGGAACGGATCGATTCCGGGGTTGCCCCTCTGGACCTGTTCGCCATCGCCCGTCTGGATTTCCAGGCGCCCGACGAACAACGCTTCCCTTGCCTGCGCCTTGCGCGGCAGGCTGCCGAGGCCGGTAACAGCGCGCCTGCCGTGCTCAATGCGGCCAACGAGGTTGCGGTCGAGGCATTTCTTGAACGGCGCATCCGCTTCCCGGAGATCGCGGGTATGATCGAACAGGTACTCGACCAGGAACCGGTCGTGCCGCTGCCGTCGCTGGATGCGGTATTTGCCGCCGATCAGCGTGCCCGGGAGCTTTCCCGTGAGTGGTTGAGGCGTCACGGCCGCTGATGCAGCCCCGCCAAGGTTCGTGAGGGGGCTGGGCAGGAATGCCCGCCCGCTGAACATCATTCGGAGATGGACATGACAGCGCTCTACATGATTATCGGCACCCTCGTGGCGTTGGGTGTGCTGGTCACTTTCCACGAATTCGGGCACTTCTGGGTGGCGCGCCGCTGCGGCGTCAAGGTGCTGCGTTTCTCGGTGGGTTTCGGCACGCCGCTGCTGCGATGGCATGACCGCCACGGCACCGAGTTCGTTGTTGCGGCCATTCCTCTGGGTGGCTACGTCAAGATGCTCGACGAGCGCGAAGGCGATGTGCCGCCAGCGCTGGCCGGGCAGTCGTTCAACCGCAAGTCGGTGCGCCAGCGTATTGCGATTGTCGCGGCAGGCCCGATCGCCAATTTTCTGCTGGCTATCCTGTTTTTCTGGGTGCTGGCGATGCTGGGTACCCAGCAAGTCCGCCCGGTTATCGGCGCGGTCGACAGTGGCAGCCTGGCAGCATCGGCAGGGCTGACCGCAGGTCAGGAAATCGTTTCTGTAGATGGCAAGCCGACCAACGGTTGGTCGGCGGTCAATTTGCAGCTGGTTCGTCGTCTGGGCGAGAGCGGTACCTTGCAGATTGGTGTGCGCGATGAGGGCGCCAGCGCCGAGCGCCAGTTGCAGGTCAAGCTGGACAGTTGGCTCAAGGGCGCCGACGAGCCGGACCCGATTCAATCCCTGGGGCTGCGCCCTTGGCGACCGGCGATCACACCTGTGCTGGCCGAGATCGATCCGAAGGGGCCGGCTGCCGCTGCGGGCCTGAAAACCGGTGACAAGCTGCTGGCTCTGGACGATGTGGCAGTGACTGAATGGCAGCAGGTTGTCGACCGCGTGCGCGCCCGCCCGGATGCCAAGGTCGTGGTGCGAGTGGAGCGCGATGGCGCTGCCCTGGAGTTGCCGGTGACCTTGGCCCGCAAGGGGGAGGGCAAGGCCGTCGGTGGCTATCTTGGCGCTGGCGTCAAAGGTGGCGAATGGCCTGCCAACATGCTCCGCGAAATCAGCTACGGCCCGCTGGATGCGGTGGGTGAGAGCTTGTCGCGTACCTGGAACATGAGCGTCCTGACCCTTGAATCGCTGAAGAAAATGCTGTTCGGGGAGCTCTCGGTAAAAAACTTGAGTGGACCGATAACCATTGCTAAAGTGGCGGGCGCTTCAGCCCAGTCCGGCGTGGGGGATTTCCTGAATTTCCTGGCCTACCTGAGCATAAGCCTGGGGGTTCTTAACCTGCTGCCCATTCCAGTACTGGACGGGGGGCATTTGCTGTTTTACCTGGTCGAGTGGGCGCGCGGTCGTCCGCTGTCGGATCGGGTGCAAGGTTGGGGGGTTCAGATCGGTATCAGTTTGGTCATAGGGGTGATGTTGCTCGCCCTGATCAACGATCTGGGTCGACTATAAAGCTTCGCTCAATTGCGAACCTGCCGTTTTGTGACGGCAGGTTGTTTATTGCCAGTTGGAATAAAAGGACTTCATGAAACGTCTGCTGCTAACTGCGGTCATGTCCGCACTGATGATCGCTGAAGTTCACGCCGAGTCCTTCACCATCTCCGATATTCGCGTCAACGGCCTGCAGCGGGTTTCCGCTGGCAGTGTGTTCGGTGCCTTGCCGCTGAACGTTGGCGACCAGGCCGACGACCGTCGCCTGGTGGACTCGACTCGTTCCTTGTTCAAGACCGGGTTCTTCCAGGACATCCAGTTGAGCCGCGATGGCAATGTGCTCATCATCAACGTGGTCGAGCGCCCGTCGGTGTCGAGCATCGAGATTGAAGGCAACAAGGCGATCAGCACCGAAGACCTGATGAAGGGCCTGAAACAATCGGGCCTGGCCGAAGGCGAGATCTTCCAGCGTGCCACCCTCGAAGGTGTGCGTAACGAGCTGCAGCGCCAGTACGTGGCCCAAGGCCGCTACTCGGCCGAGGTCGACGCCGAGGTGGTGCCGCAGCCGCGCAACCGTGTGGCGCTGAAGATCAAGATCAACGAAGGCACCGTCGCCGCCATCCAGCACATCAACATCGTGGGCAACAACGTATTCGATGATGAGACCCTGGGGCAGCTGTTCGAGCTGAAGACCACCAACTGGCTGTCGTTCTTCAAGAACGACGACAAGTACGCCCGTGAAAAACTCTCCGGTGACCTGGAGCGCCTGCGTTCCTACTACCTGGACCGCGGCTACATCAACATGGACATCGCCTCCACCCAGGTGTCCATCACGCCGGACAAGAAGCACGTCTACATCACCGTCAACATCAACGAAGGCGAGAAATACACCGTTCGCGACGTGAAGCTGTCCGGTGACCTCAAGGTGCCGGAAGACCAGGTCAAGTCGTTGCTGCTGGTGCAGCCGGGCCAGGTGTTCTCGCGCAAGGTGATGACCACTACGTCCGAGCTGATCACCCGCCGCCTGGGTAACGAAGGCTACACCTTCGCCAACGTCAACGGCGTGCCACAGCCGAACGACCAGGACCACACCGTCGACATCATGTTCGTGGTCGACCCGGGCAAGCGTGCCTACGTCAACCGCATCAACTACCGCGGCAACACCAAGACCGAAGACGAAGTGCTGCGTCGCGAAATGCGCCAGATGGAAGGTGGCTGGGCGTCGACCTACCTGATCGACCAGTCCAAGACCCGTCTTGAGCGCCTGGGCTTCTTCAAGGAAGTCAACGTCGAGACCCCGCAGGTGCCTGGCACCGACGACCAGGTCGACGTCAACTACAGCGTCGAAGAGCAGGCCTCCGGCTCGATCACCGCCAGCGTCGGTTTCGCCCAGAGCGCCGGCCTGATCCTGGGGGGGTCGATCAGCCAGAGCAACTTCCTCGGTACCGGTAACAAGGTGTCCATCGGCCTGACCCGTTCGGAATACCAGACCCGTTACAACTTCGGCTTCGTTGATCCCTACTTCACCGCCGATGGCGTCAGCCTGGGCTACAACGCCTTCTACCGCAGCACCGATTACGACGACCTCGACGTCGACGTTGCCAGCTACGCGGTGGACAGCTACGGTGCCGGCGTCAGCCTGGGCTACCCGATCAGCGAAACCTCGCGCCTGACCTACGGCCTGAGCGTGCAGCAGGACAAGATCAAGACCGGCAAGTACACCGTTGACGAGATCTTCGACTTCCTCGAGCAGGAAGGTGACAACTTCCTGAACTTCAAGGCCTCGATCGGCTGGTCCGAGTCGACCCTGAACAAAGGCGTACTGGCCACCCGTGGTCACTCGCAAAGCCTGACCCTGGAGTCCACCGTTCCGGGCAGCGACCTGTCGTTCTTCAAGCTTGACTACCGTGGCCAGCTGTTCAAGCCGATCACCAGCGACTACACCCTGCGCCTGCATACCGAGCTGGGCTATGGTGATGGTTACGGCAGCACCTCCGGCCTGCCGTTCTACGAGAACTATTTCGCGGGTGGTTTCAACTCCGTCCGTGGCTTCAAGGACAGCAGCCTGGGCCCGCGCAGTACCCCGAGCATCGGCGAGGCCGCAGGTGGCAAGCCAGGCACCATCGCCGACCCGGATCAGGATCCGTTGCCGTTTGGTGGTAACGTCCTGGTGCAAGGTGGTGCCGAGTTGCTGTTCCCGCTGCCGTTCGTCAAGGACCAGCGTTCACTGCGCACCTCTGTGTTCTGGGACGTGGGTAACGTGTTCGACACCAATTGCGGCAACAAACCTGATTGCGAGAAGGTCGGGTTCTCGGGCATGGCCAGTTCGGTCGGCCTGGGCGTGACCTGGATTACCGCACTGGGCCCGCTGAGCTTCAGCCTGGCAATGCCGGTCAAGAAGCCGGACGATGCCGATACCCAGGTGTTCCAATTCTCTCTGGGCCAGACCTTCTAAGGTCGGCCCTTGCTTAATGACAACGGTTTATCCAGGAGTGCATCGTGCGTAAATTGGCTCAATTGGCCGTAGTGGCCGCGGCGCTGGTCGCCACCCCGGCTTTCGCCGAAATGAAGGTTGCCGTCCTGAACTACCAGATGGCCCTGCTCGAGTCGGATGCCGCCAAGAAGTATGCGGTTGATGCCGAGAAGAAATTCGGTCCGCAACTGACCAAGCTGAAAAGCCTGGAAAGCAGTGCCAAGGGCATCCAGGACCGCCTGATCAAGGGCGGCGACAAGATGCAGCAGCAGGAGCGTGAGCGCCTGGAGCTCGAGTTCAAGCAAAAGGCCCGCGATTTCCAGTTCCAGTCCAAGGAACTGAACGAAGCCAAGGCCGTTGCTGATCGCGACATGCTCAAGCAACTGAAGCCGAAGCTGGATGGTGCTGTCGAGGAAGTGATCAAGAAGGGCGGCTACGACCTGGTCCTCGAGCGTGGTGCGGTCATCGATGTCAAACCTCAGTACGACATCACCCGCCAAGTCATCGAGCGCATGAACCAAGCCCGTTGATATGAGTGTGACCATGACGCTAGGCCAGCTGGCCGAGGTACTCGGAGCTACCCTCAAGGGGCCCGAGGCGCTGCAGATTACCGGGTTGGCCACCTTGCAAGAGGCTGGCCCGACGCAGTTGAGCTTCCTCGCCAACCCGCAGTACCGCAAGTACCTGGATAACAGCCAGGCCGGCGCGGTGCTGCTCAAGGCTGCGGATGCCGAAAGCTTTGCCGGCAATACCCTGGTCGTGGCGGACCCGTACCTGGCTTACGCGCGGATTTCCCACCTGTTCGATCCCAAACCCAAGGCTGAGGCGGGAATACATCCCAGCGCCGTGGTGGCGGAAGATGCCCAGGTGGACGCCAGCGCCAGCATCGGGCCGTTCGCGGTCATCGAAAGTGGTGCGCGCATCGGCGCCAACGTCAGCATCGGCGCACACTGCTTCATCGGTGCCCGCTGTGTGGTCGGTGAAGGTGGTTGGCTGGCACCGCGGGTCACGCTGTATCACGACGTGACCATCGGTAAGCGTGTGGTCATCCAGTCGGGTGCCGTGATCGGCGGTGAGGGCTTCGGCTTTGCCAACGAGAAGGGTATCTGGCGCAAGATTGCGCAGATCGGCGGCGTCACCATTGGTGATGACGTTGAGATCGGTGTCAATACGGCTGTCGACCGTGGCGCGCTGTCCGATACCCGGATCGGCGACGGGGTGAAGCTGGATAACCAGATCCAGATCGCTCACAACGTGCAGATCGGTGATCACACTGCCATGGCCGCTTGCGTCGGAATCTCCGGCAGTACGCGCATCGGCAAGCACTGCATGCTGGCCGGTGGTGTGGGGCTGGTTGGGCACATCGATATTTGCGATAACGTTTTCGTTTCCGGAATGACCATGGTTACCCGTTCGATCACTGAACCGGGTTCCTATTCTTCCGGCACTGCCATGCAGCCGCTGGCTGACTGGCGCAAGAGCGCCGCGCGTATCCGCCACCTGGACGACATGGCCAAGCGTCTCCAGCAGCTGGAAAAACGCGTCGATACCGTGACCTCAGGTGGCCTGCCGACATCAGAAGGCTGATACCATTCCCTGAGCAAGAGTGAACAGTCGCTAGCTGGCTCCTCTTTGGATTGCAAAAGGAGCGTGTGGTCAGCACCTGCGCTCCCTATTCTTATTACAGGCTTCCCCACCGAAATGATGGACATCAACGAGATTCGCGAATACCTGCCTCACCGCTACCCGTTCCTGCTGGTAGACCGTGTGACGGATCTGGACTTCGAGGCCCAGAGCATTCGTGCCTACAAGAATGTCAGCATCAACGAGCCGTTTTTCAATGGCCACTTCCCGGCACACCCGATCATGCCGGGTGTCCTGATCATCGAAGCCATGGCCCAGGCGGCCGGCATCCTTGGTTTCAAGATGCTTGATGCCAAGCCGGCCGATGGCACCCTGTATTACTTCGTCGGTTCCGACAAACTGCGTTTCCGTCAGCCGGTTCTTCCGGGCGACCAGCTTGTGCTGGAGGCCAAGTTCCTCAGCCGTAAAAGCATGATCTGGAAGTTCGAGTGCCGCGCCCTTGTCGATGGCAAGCCGGTCTGCTCGGCAGAAATCACCTGCGCGGAACGCTCCCTATGAATTCGATTGATCCTCGGGCCATTATCGATCCGTCGGCCAAGCTGGCCGACGGCGTCGAGGTCGGCCCTTGGTCGATCGTTGGCCCTGATGTCGAAATCGGGGAGGGCACCGTTATCGGCCCGCATGTTGTGCTCAAAGGCCCGACCCGCATCGGCAAGCACAACCGTATCTTTCAGTTTTCCTCGATCGGTGAAGACACCCCGGACCTTAAGTACAAGGGTGAGCCGACGCGCCTGGTGATCGGCGATCACAATGTGATTCGCGAAGGGGTGACCATCCACCGCGGTACTGTTCAGGATCGCTCGGAAACCACCGTGGGTGACCATAACCTGATCATGGCCTATGCCCACATTGGCCACGACAGTGTCATCGGCAACCACTGCATCCTGGTCAATAACACGGCGTTGGCAGGTCATGTACATGTGGGTGACTGGGCGATCCTGTCCGGTTACACCCTGGTTCACCAGTACTGCCATATTGGCGCCCACGCGTTTTCCGGCATGGGCACGGCCATTGGCAAGGACGTTCCGGCCTTCGTTACCGTGTTCGGCAGCCCGGCCGAAGCCCGCAGCATGAACTTCGAGGGCATGCGCCGCCGCGGTTTCAGCGACGAGGTGATCCATGTGCTGCGTCGTTGCTACAAGATTGTCTACCGTCAGGGCCTGACCGTCGAAGACGCGCTCAAGGAGCTGGCCGAACCGGCCACGCAACACCCTGAGGTCGAGCTGTTCCGTCAGTCGATCCTGAGCTCCGCTCGCGGCATCACGCGCTGATATGGCCCAGCTTTGCGTAGCGCTGGTCGCGGGTGAGGCCAGTGGCGATATTCTTGGTTCAGGCTTGATGCGTGCCCTCAAGGCACGCCACCCCGACGTGCGGTTCATCGGGGTTGGCGGCCCTTTGATGGAGGCCGAGGGCCTGCAATCCTATTTCCCCATGGAGCGCCTGGCCGTCATGGGGCTGGTCGAGGTACTGGGGCGTCTGCGCGAGCTGCTCAAGCGCCGCAAGCTGCTGATCCAGACCCTGATCGAAGAAAAACCCGACGTATTCATCGGCATCGACGCCCCTGACTTCACCCTCAACATCGAGCTGAAGCTGCGCCAGGCCGGGATCAAGACCGTGCACTATGTCAGCCCGTCAGTGTGGGCCTGGCGGCAGAAGCGCGTGCTGAAGATCCGCGAAGGCTGCGACCTGATGCTGACGCTGCTGCCGTTCGAGGCGCGGTTCTACGAAGAGCAGGGTGTGCCAGTGCGTTTTGTTGGCCACCCGCTGGCAGACACCATCCCGCTTGAAGCCGACCGCCCGGCCGCGCGCGCCGCGCTGGGCCTGGGCGAGGGGCCGGTGGTTGCGTTGATGCCGGGCAGTCGGGGGGGCGAAGTAGGGCGCCTGGGCGCGTTGTTCCTCGACGCCGCCGAGCGCCTTTGCCAACAAGTGCCGGGTGTGCGCTTCGTGTTGCCCTGCGCCAACGCCACGCGGCGCACCCAGATCGAACAGATGCTTGAAGGGCGCCAACTGCCGCTGACCCTGCTCGATGGCCAGTCGCACCAAGCCCTGGCAGCCTGTGACGCGGTGCTGATCGCCTCGGGTACCGCCACCCTCGAGGCGCTGCTGTACAAGCGGCCGATGGTGGTGGCGTACCGCCTGGCGCCCTTGACCTTCTGGATTCTCAAGCGTCTGGTGAAAAGCCCTTACGTGTCATTGCCGAACCTGCTGGCCCAGCGAGAGCTGGTGCCCGAGTTGCTGCAGGACGACGCTACCAGTGAAGCGCTGGCCAATACCCTGGCGCCGCTGGTGCGCGATGGAAGCCAGCAGACCGAACGTTTCGACGAAATTCACCGCACCCTGCGCCGTGACGCCTCCAATCAGGCGGCCGAGGCGGTACTGGCCCTGCTCAAGGACCGCTGACATGCAAATTGGACTGGACTTCAACCTGGTAGAAGACTTGGTCGCCGGCGTTGACGAAGTGGGCCGTGGCCCGCTGTGCGGCGCGGTGGTAACGGCGGCCGTGATTCTTGATCCCGCGCGGCCGATTCTCGGTCTGAACGATTCGAAGAAACTCACCGAAGCCAGGCGTGAGGCGCTGTTCGACGAGATCTGCGAAAAGGCCTTGAGCTTCTGCATCGCCCGTGCCGAAGTCGAGGAAATTGACAGCCTGAACATCCTGCAGGCCACTATGCTGGCCATGCAGCGGGCAGTGGAGGGCTTGCACATTACGCCAAAGCTGGCCCTGATCGATGGCAATCGCTGCCCGAAACTGGCGGTGCCGGCAGCACCGGTGGTCAAGGGGGATAGCCAGGTGCCGGCCATTGCGGCGGCATCGATCCTGGCCAAGGTGACCCGTGATCGGGAGATGAGTGCGTTCGAACTGATCTACCCGGGTTACGGCATTGGCGGGCACAAGGGCTACCCGACCCCGGTGCATCTCGAGGCGTTGGCGCGCCTTGGGCCTACGCCCATTCATCGGCGTTCCTTCGCCCCGGTGCGGGCGGCTTGGGAAGCGCGCGAAGGCGTCACCGATTCCCTGATCTGACCTATTGGGGCCGCTTTGCGGCCCTTCGCGGGCACGCCCGCTCCCGCAGGATTCATCGGTCTGAGCAGCGGGGCCGTACCTGTGGGAGCGGGCGTGCCCGCGAAGGGCTGCAAAGCAGCCCCAAAAAAAGCCCCTAGTTAGGCTACAATCCCGCCCTTGTCGTTAAGCACTGCTACAGGATCTTCCATGTCGGTTCCCTTCGTTCACCTGCGCGTCCATTCCGAATTCTCGCTGGTCGACGGCCTGGTGCGGATCAAACCGCTGGCCAAGGCGCTGACCGGGATGAACATGCCAGCGGTCGCGATCACCGATCAGAGCAACATGTGCTCGCTGGTGAAGTTCTACAAGACGGCCATGGGCGCCGGCATCAAACCGATCTGCGGTGCCGACCTGTGGCTGGCCGGTGCCGACCCGGAAGCCCCGCTGTCGCGCATCTGCTTCCTGGCCATGGACCCCAAGGGCTATCGCAACCTCACCGAACTGATCTCGCGCGGCTGGACCGATGGCCAGCGCAACGGCCTGGTCATCCTCCGGCGTGAATGGATCGCCCCGGCCAGCGAGGGCCTGATTGCCCTGTCGGCGGGCAAGGAAGGCGACATTGGCATGGCGCTGCTGGCGGGTCGGCAAGACGAAGCCGAAGTGCTTCTTCAAGACTGGATGGGCATGTTCCCCGAGCGCTTCTACGTTGAAGTGCAGCGCACCAATCGCGCACGCGACGAAGAATACGTGCACGCGGCGGTGGCATTGGCCGACAAGCTTGGCGCCCCGCTGGTGGCTACCAACGACGTACGTTTCATCAAGCAGACGGACTTTGACGCCCACGAAACCCGCGTCTGTATCGGTGAGGGCTGGACCCTCGATGACCCCCGCCGTCCGCGTTGCTACAGCGACCAGCAGTACCTGAAGTCGGCCGAGGAAATGGCCGAGCTCTTCAGCGACCTGCCCGACGCCATCGCCAACACCGTCGAAATTGCCAAGCGCTGCAACATCCAGGTACAGCTGGGCAAGTACTTCCTGCCTGACTTCCCCACGCCCAACGGCATGGGCATCGACGACTACCTGCGGCATGTGTCCCACGAAGGCCTGGAAGAGCGCCTGGCCGTGCTGTGGCCGAAAGAGACCACGCCCAATTATGAAGAAAAGCGTCAGGTTTACCTGGACCGCCTGAAGTTCGAGCTGGACATCATCATCCAGATGGGCTTCCCCGGTTACTTCCTGATTGTTATGGACTTCATCAAGTGGGCCAAGAACAACGACGTACCGGTTGGCCCGGGCCGCGGTTCGGGTGCTGGCTCGCTGGTGGCCTATGTACTGAAGATCACCGATCTCGACCCGCTGGCCTACGACCTGCTGTTCGAGCGCTTCCTCAACCCTGAACGTATTTCCATGCCCGACTTCGACGTCGACTTCTGCATGGACGGCCGTGACCGGGTGATCGACTACGTGGCCGAGGCCTACGGCCGTAATGCGGTGAGCCAGATCATCACCTTCGGTACCATGGCCGCCAAGGCGGTGGTGCGTGACGTGGCGCGGGTGCAAGGCAAATCCTATGGCCTGGCCGACCGCCTGTCGAAGATGATCCCCTTCGAAGTGGGCATGACCCTGGAGAAGGCCTACGAGCAGGAAGAAATCCTGCGTGACTTCCTCAAGGGCGACGAAGACGCCCGTGAAATCTGGGACATGGCCCTGAAGCTGGAGGGTGTGACCCGGGGTACCGGCAAGCACGCCGGTGGTGTGGTTATCGCACCGACCAAGCTCACCGACTTTTCGCCGATCGCCTGTGATGAAGAGGGTGGTGGCCTGGTAACCCAGTTCGACAAGGATGACGTCGAGGCCGCCGGCCTGGTGAAGTTCGACTTCCTCGGCCTGCGTACCTTGACCATCATCAAGTGGGCGATGGAGATCATCAACCGCGAGCAGGCCAAGAAGAACCTGCCCGACCTCAACATCGACTTCATCCCGCTGGACGACCGCAAGACCTACGAGCTGCTGCAGAAGGCCGAAACCACGGCGGTGTTCCAGCTTGAATCGCGCGGCATGAAGGAGCTGATCAAGAAGCTCAAGCCCGACTGCCTGGAAGACCTGATCGCACTGGTTGCGTTGTTCCGCCCGGGCCCGCTGCAATCGGGCATGGTGGACGACTTCATCAACCGCAAGCACGGCCGCGCCGAGCTGGCCTACCCGCACTCCGACTACCAGTACGAAGGCCTCAAGCCGGTACTGGCGCCAACCTACGGCATCATCCTGTACCAGGAACAGGTGATGCAGATCGCCCAGGTGATGGCAGGTTATACCCTGGGTGGCGCCGACATGCTGCGCCGGGCCATGGGTAAGAAAAAGCCCGAGGAAATGGCCAAGCAGCGCGGTGGTTTCATCGAAGGTTGCGTAGCCAACAATATCGATGCGGACCTCGCCGGTAACATCTTCGACCTGGTAGAGAAGTTCGCGGGCTACGGCTTCAACAAATCCCACTCCGCCGCCTATGGCCTGGTGTCGTACCAGACCGCCTGGCTGAAAACCCACTACCCGGCGCCATTCATGGCCGCGGTCCTGTCGGCGGATATGCACAACACCGACAAGGTGGTGGTGCTGGTGGAGGAGGTGCGCAGCATGAAGCTGCGCCTCGACGCGCCGGACGTGAACTTCTCGGACTTCAAGTTCACCGTCAACAACGACGGCCGTATCGTCTACGGCCTTGGTGCCATCAAGGGTGTCGGCGAAGGCCCGGTGGAGGCGATTGTCGAGGCCCGTGCCCAAGGCGGTCCCTTCAAGGACCTGTTCGATTTCTGTGAACGCATCGACCTCAAACGGGTCAACAAACGTACCCTTGATGCGCTGGTGCGCAGTGGCGCGCTGGACCGCCTTGGCCCGCACTTCCATGACGAGATCAAGGCCTACCACGCCAACATCGACATCAACCGGGCAACCTTGCTGTCGGCGCTGGGCGAGGCCATCAAGGCGGCCGAGCAGGCCGCACACACCGCTGACAGTGGCCATGTCGACCTGTTCGGCAGCATGTTCGACGCGGCAGATGTCGATGTGTATGCCAACCACCGCAAGGTGCGCGAGCTCACCCTCAAGGAGCGTCTGAAGGGGGAGAAGGACACCCTTGGCCTGTACCTCACCGGCCACCCGATCGATGAGTACGAGACCGAGATCCGTCGCTTCGCCCGCCAGCGCATCGTCGACCTCAAGCCGTCGCGCGAAACCCAGACCATCGCGGGCATGATCATTGCGCTGCGGGTGATGAAGAACAAGAAGGGCGACAAGATGGGCTTCGTCACCCTGGATGACCGTTCCGGGCGGATCGAGGCATCGCTGTTTGCCGATGCCTTCATGGCGGCACAGTCCTTGCTGCAGACCGATGCCATGGTGGTGGTGGAAGGCGAGGTCAGCAATGACGACTTCTCCGGGGGCTTGCGCCTGCGGGTGAAGCAGGTGATGACCATGGAAGATGCACGCACCAAGCTGGCCGAGAGCCTGCGCCTGAAGGTGGCGCATGACGCACTGAAGGGCGACCGGCTGAAGTGGCTGGGCGAGCTGATCACCCGCCATCGCGGTGCCTGCCCGATCACGCTGGAGTACACCGGCAGCGACGCCAAGGCCATGCTGCAGTTTGGCGAGCAGTGGGCGATCGATCCGGCCGATGGGCTGATTCAGGCGCTGCGTGACCAGTTCGGGCGTGAGAACGTCTTCCTGCAATATCGTTGAACCGACAAAAATTTAATCTCGACCTGAATGCGCCTGATCCCTTAAGGTATGGCGCCAAACGGATCAACCGGCCGGCCGCCTGGCCGTAGACCCAAGACGGATGACTATGAACCCGAATTTCCTCGACTTCGAACAGCCGATTGCCGACCTGCAAGCCAAGATCGAAGGCCTGCGCCTGGTGGGCAACGACAACTCGCTGAACATCAGCGATGAAATTGCCCGTCTGCAAGACAAGAGCAACACCCTGACCGAAAGCATCTTCGGCAACCTGACCAGCTGGCAGATCGCCCGCCTGGCCCGTCACCCGCGTCGTCCATACACCCTGGACTACCTGGAGCACATCTTCACCGAGTTCGAAGAGCTGCACGGGGACCGTCACTTCTCTGACGACGCCGCCATCGTGGGTGGTACTGCGCGTCTGGACGGCAAGCCGGTCATGGTCATTGGCCACCAGAAGGGCCGTGAAGTGCGCGAGAAAGTGCGTCGCAACTTCGGCATGCCGCGCCCGGAAGGTTACCGCAAGGCCTGTCGCCTGATGGAAATGGCCGAACGCTTCAAGATGCCGATCCTGACCTTCATCGACACACCGGGCGCCTACCCGGGTATCGACGCCGAAGAGCGCAACCAGAGTGAAGCCATCGCCTGGAACCTGCGGGTCATGGCACGCCTGAAAACCCCGATCATCGCTACCGTGATCGGTGAGGGTGGTTCCGGTGGGGCACTGGCCATTGGCGTGTGCGACCAACTGAACATGCTGCAGTACTCCACCTACTCGGTTATCTCGCCGGAAGGCTGTGCTTCGATTCTGTGGAAAACGGCCGATAAAGCAGCAGACGCGGCCGAGGCCATGGGCATCACCGCCGAGCGTCTGAAGAGCCTGAACATTGTCGACAAGGTCATCCAGGAGCCGCTGGGCGGCGCCCACCGTGACCCGGCCAAGATGTCCGAAAGCATCCGTGCCGATCTGGTGCAGCAGCTGGACATGCTCGGCAAGTTCGACAACGATGCGCTGTTGGCCCGTCGTTACGAGCGCCTGATGAGCTACGGCCTCTGATTCTGATTAGCCCTGGGGCCGTTTTGCGGCCCTTGTGATTGATGGCACCGGCTTCGCCGGTGTTCGCGGGTAAACCCGCTCCTACAGGTTGCGCTGCCCTTGAGGCTTGCGCCGTACGTGTGGGCGCGGGCATGCCCGCGAATGCTTTCTTGAATCGAGCGAGGGCTAGATGATCAACCTCACTCCTTGGCTCAACGCCCCCACCTGGCACGTCGCCTTCTCCGGCGGCCTCGATTCCACCGTCCTCCTGCACCTGCTGGCCGAATACGCCCGCAACCACGCCTCCCCCCCGCTGCGCGCCATCCATATCCACCACGGCCTGCAAGCCGCTGCCGACGCCTGGCCCACCCACTGCCAAGCCATCTGCGACAATTTCGACGTTGAGCTCCAGGTCATCCACGTCCAGGTTTCCCCAGGCGCCAGCCTGGAACAGGCGGCCCGAGAGGCCCGCTATGCCGCCTTCAGGCAAGTGCTCGGCCCGGGCGATATCCTGTTCACCGGCCAGCACCGCGACGACCAGGCCGAGACCCTGCTGTTCCGCCTGTTACGCGGTGCCGGCCTGCGTGGCCTGGCGGCAATGCCGGGGCAGCGGGCGCTGGGGCAGGGCAGCCTGGTCAGGCCGTTACTGGCCTGTTCCCGGCAACATTTGCAGGATTATGCCCAAGCCCAAGGGCTGACCTGGATCGAAGACCCGTCAAACGTCGACACACAATTCGCCCGCAACTACCTGCGCGGCGAAGTGATGCCGCAGTTGCA
This sequence comes from Pseudomonas sp. JY-Q, assembly GCF_001655295.1. Taxonomy (NCBI): domain Bacteria; kingdom Pseudomonadati; phylum Pseudomonadota; class Gammaproteobacteria; order Pseudomonadales; family Pseudomonadaceae; genus Pseudomonas; species Pseudomonas sp. JY-Q. Next base: position 1,433,924 of record NZ_CP011525.1, read on the forward strand.
GCAACGTTGGCCACAGGCCAGCCAGAACTTCGCCCGTGCAGCAGAGCATCTGGGCGAGGCGCTGGGTTTGCTGGACGAGCTGGCCCAGGAGGATCTGGCGCTTGCGCGCAAAGGGGCGCCTCTCGCCTGGCCGGGGCTGGATTCCCTCGACCTGGCCGCCCTGCTGGCGTTATCGCCGGCCCGTCAGCGCAATGCCTTGCAGTACTGGCTTAGCCAGCGCACCCGTTTGCCCGATACCCGGCACTGGGCCGGCTGGGCAGACCTGCGCGATGCCGGTGCCGATGCCCGGCCAGTCTGGCGGCTTGCCGATGGACGGTTGGTGCGTAGCCACGGGCGCATCTGGTGGTTGAGCGGTGATTGGCTACAGCAACCGGCTGGCTCGCTGGCCTGGCCCGACCCTGATGGGCCGTTGCGGTTGCCGGGCAATGGTTGCGTGCGTCTTGTTGGCGCAGCCGTGCCGAGCGGGTTGCGCATTGCCTACCGTCAGGGGGGGGAAATGCTGGAGGTTCCCGGCCGTGGTCGGCGGGACCTCAAGCGCCTGCTCAACGAACAGCAGGTGCCGCATTTCCTGCGCTCGCGCCTGCCGTTGCTGTATCACGGCGAATGCCTGCTGGCGGTGGCCAACCTGCCCGGGCTGGTGCAGGCGGATTGCCAACTGCACTGGCAGTTACCGACGAACGCGCAAGGTTTGAGCTGAAGGGTACATTCCGGTAGACTACCCTCCCTTCTTGATACAACTTCTGTGGGTTCCGCGAAAACACAGGAGTTGCCGATTACCAAGCAGTTTTTTGCCGAGCTGATTCTGGAAATGACGAGCGAACGCCATGCCGGGTATACCCTGGCTGTACAGACGCGGCAGTTTTTCGAGATGCACTGTGATTGACGCAGGTGATCGGGGGCTTCGGCCTTCCTTCGCTTTCTCCGGCGGCGCTGGCCGCCTTAACGCAGACTTCTAGGGTTTTTCATGACGCGCTACATATTCGTCACGGGCGGTGTTGTTTCTTCATTGGGGAAAGGCATTGCCTCGGCTTCCCTGGCGGCCATCCTGGAAGCGCGGGGCCTGAAGGTCACCATGCTCAAGCTGGATCCGTACATCAACGTCGACCCGGGCACCATGAGCCCGTTCCAGCACGGTGAAGTTTTTGTCACCCACGATGGCGCCGAGACCGACCTCGACCTGGGTCACTACGAGCGGTTCATCCGCACCACCATGACCCAGAACAACAACTTCACCACTGGCCGTATCTACGAGCACGTGCTGCGTAAAGAGCGTCGTGGTGATTACCTGGGCGCGACCATCCAGGTCATCCCGCACATCACCGACGAAATCAAGCGTCGCATCATCAAGGGTGCCGGCGATGCCGACGTGGCCCTGGTGGAAATCGGCGGTACCGTGGGTGATATCGAGTCGCAGCCGTTCCTCGAGGCGATTCGCCAGCTGCGTGTCGAAGTGGGCTCCAAGCGTGCCATGCTGATGCACCTGACCCTGGTCCCGTACATCGCCACCGCTGGCGAAACCAAGACCAAGCCGACCCAGCACTCGGTCAAGGAGCTGCGCTCCATCGGCCTGCAGCCTGACGTGCTGATCTGCCGCTCCGACCACCCGGTGGATGCTTCGTCGCGTCGCAAGATCGCGCTGTTCACCAACGTTGAAGAGCGTGCGGTGATTTCGCTGGAAGACGTCGACACCATCTACAAGATCCCGGGCGTACTGCATGCTCAGGGCCTGGACGACTTCGTCGTCGAGCGCTTCGGCCTGCAGTGCAATGGTGCCGACCTGTCCGAGTGGGACAAGGTGGTTGATGCCAAGCTCAACCCGGAGCACGAAGTGACCATCGCCATGGTCGGCAAGTACATGGAGCTGCTGGATGCGTACAAGTCGCTGATCGAAGCGATGAGCCACGCCGGCATCACCAACCGGACCAAGGTCAACCTGCGCTACATCGATTCGGAAGACATCGAGAACCAGGGCACCAGCCTGCTCGAAGGCGCCGATGCCATCCTGGTACCGGGCGGTTTCGGCCTGCGCGGTGTGGAAGGCAAGATCACCGCGGTGCAATACGCCCGTGAGAACAAGGTGCCGTACCTGGGTATCTGCCTGGGCATGCAGGTGGCCGTCATCGAATTCGCCCGTAACGTGATGGGCTGGAAAGACGCCAACTCCACCGAGTTCGACCGTAACAGCGGCCACCCAGTGGTCGGCCTGATCACCGAGTGGGCCGATGCCACCGGTGCCGTCGAGACCCGCGACGAGGCTTCCGACCTGGGCGGCACCATGCGCCTGGGCGCACAGGACTGCCAGCTGGCTGCCGGTTCCAAGGTGCACGACTGCTACGGCAAGGACGTGATCACCGAGCGTCACCGTCACCGCTACGAAGTGAACAACAACCTGCTGCCACAACTGGTGGAAGCTGGTCTGGTGGTTTCCGGCCGTTCCGAAGACGGCGCGCTGGTGGAAGTGGTCGAGTCCAAGGACCACCCATGGTTCGTCGCTTGCCAGTTCCACCCGGAGTTCACTTCGACGCCGCGTGACGGCCACCCGCTGTTCAGCGGCTTCGTCAAGGCAGCCCTGGCTCAGAAGAACAAGGCCTGATCGATGACCCAGAAGATCATCCGCGTCGGTAACATCGAAATCGCCAACGACAAGCCTTTCGTCCTGTTCGGCGGCATGAATGTTCTGGAGTCCCGTGACCTGGCGATGAAGGTCTGCGAAGAGTACGTGCGGGTTACCGAGAAGCTCGGTATCCCGTATGTGTTCAAGGCCAGCTTCGACAAGGCCAACCGTTCGTCGGTAACGTCCTACCGTGGCCCTGGCATGGAAGAGGGGCTGAAGATCTTCGAAGAGATCAAGCGCACCTTCAACGTGCCAGTGATCACCGACGTGCACGAGCCTTACCAGGCAGAGCCCGTCGCCAAGGTATGCGACATCATCCAGTTGCCGGCTTTCCTGTCGCGGCAGACTGACCTGGTAGTGGCCATGGCCAAGACCGGCGTGGTGATCAACATCAAGAAGGCTCAGTTCCTCGCACCTCAGGAAATGAAACACATCCTGGCCAAGTGCGAAGAAGCCGGTAACGACCAGTTGATACTCTGCGAGCGTGGTTCGAGCTTCGGCTACAACAACCTGGTGGTCGACATGCTGGGCTTCGGCATCATGAAGCAGTTCGACTACCCGGTGTTCTTCGACGTGACCCACGCCCTGCAGATGCCGGGTGGCCGCGCCGATTCCGCCGGCGGCCGTCGTGCCCAGGTCACTGACCTGGCCAAGGCCGGCATGAGCCAGGGCCTGGCCGGGCTTTTCCTCGAAGCCCACCCCGATCCGGACAACGCCAAGTGCGATGGCCCATGCGCCTTGCGCCTGGATAAACTGGAGCCGTTCCTGGTCCAGCTCAAGCAATTGGACGACCTGGTGAAAAGTTTTCCGACGGTAGAAACCGCGTAAAGCTCATTTCTCGGGTAAAGTACCGCCCGATCCACCCCTGACCAGTCGGTCAGGGGCTCCCTTCATCAGGCCTGCCCAAAGCAAGTTCGCCTGGTGAACGGCAAGAATTTCCTAAGCTAAGTTGTTTTCGTCAAATTCTGGAGTGCTTACAACAATGGCAAAAATCGTCGACATCAAAGGTCGTGAAGTTCTCGATTCGCGTGGCAACCCCACTGTGGAAGCCGATGTACTGCTCGACAACGGCATCATCGGCAGCGCTTGCGCGCCGTCCGGTGCTTCTACCGGCTCGCGCGAAGCGCTGGAGCTGCGTGATGGCGACAAGAGCCGTTACCTGGGCAAGGGCGTGCTGAAGGCCGTCGCCAACATCAACGGCCCGATCCGTGACCTGCTGCTGGGCAAGGATCCTTCCGACCAGAAGGCGCTGGACCGCGCCATGATTGAACTGGACGGTACCGAGAACAAGGCCAAGCTGGGCGCCAACGCCATCCTGGCTGTTTCCCTGGCTGCCGCCAAAGCTGCTGCCCAGGACCAGGACCTGCCGCTGTACGCGCACATCGCCAACCTGAACGGCACCCCGGGCCAGTACTCGATGCCGGTTCCGATGATGAACATCATCAACGGTGGCGAGCACGCCGACAACAACGTCGACATCCAGGAGTTCATGGTTCAGCCGGTTGGCGCCAAGACCTTCTCTGACGGCCTGCGCATGGGTACCGAAATCTTCCACCACCTCAAGGCCGTCCTGAAGGCCCGTGGCCTGAACACCGCCGTAGGTGATGAAGGTGGTTTCGCCCCGAACCTGGCATCCAACGAAGACGCCCTGGGCGCCATCGCTGAAGCTGTCGAAAAAGCCGGCTACAAGCTGGGCACCGACGTGACCCTGGCTCTGGACTGCGCGGCTTCTGAATTCTACGAAGACGGCAAGTACAACCTGTCCGGCGAAGGCAAGTCGTTCGACGCCGAACGCTTCGCCGACTACCTGAAAGGCCTGACCGAGCGTTTCCCGATCATTTCGATCGAAGACGGCCTGGACGAGTCCGACTGGGCTGGCTGGAAAATCCTCACTGACAAGATCGGTGAAAAAGTCCAGCTGGTCGGTGACGACCTGTTCGTGACCAACACCAAGATCCTCAAGGAAGGCATCGAGAAAGGCATCGGTAACTCGATCCTGATCAAGTTCAACCAGATCGGCTCGCTGACCGAAACCCTGGAAGCCATCCAGATGGCCAAGGCTGCTGGTTACACTGCAGTGATCTCGCACCGTTCCGGTGAAACCGAAGACTCGACCATTGCCGACCTGGCTGTGGGTACTGCTGCTGGCCAGATCAAGACCGGCTCGCTGTGCCGTTCCGACCGCGTTTCCAAGTACAACCAGCTGCTGCGCATCGAAGAGCAACTGGGCGCCAAAGCGGTTTACCGCGGTCGTGCCGAGTTTCGCGGCTAAGCAAGAGATGGTAAAAAGGCAGCAGCCGAAGTTGTAGGAACGTTCGTACTGAACTTTCCTACGTACTAACGGGTTTCTGTCGACGAAGCCTGGCCTCGGCCAGGCTTCGTGCTATTCGAGGCCCCGAAGTAAAAACGCGGCAGCCTTTTTAACCTGGATAACGTGATGCGCAGTCCCTATTGGTTGTTCCTCGTTCTGCTCTTGCTGTTGGGTGGCCTGCAGTACCGCCTGTGGGTGGGTAACGGCAGCCTGGCGCAAGTGACCGAACTGAAGCAGCAGATTGCCGATCAGCATGCCGAAAACGAGCGCTTGCTCGAGCGTAATCGTGTGCTCGATGCTGAAGTGCTAGAGCTGAAAAAAGGCATGGAGACCGTTGAAGAACGGGCCCGCCACGAATTGGGGATGGTCAAAGAGGGCGAAACCCTCTTCCAGTTGCCACAGAAATGATCGATACCTTGCCGGCCTTCTGGGCCGTGATTCCTGCGGCGGGTGTAGGTGCCCGCATGGCTGCCGACCGCCCCAAGCAATACCTGGAGCTGGCTGGGCAGACCCTTCTCGAGCACAGCCTCGACTGTTTTCTTGGCCACCCGGCGCTTAAGGGCGTGGTGGTCAGCATTGCCGAAGATGACCCGTACTGGCCTGGCCTGCGCTACGCCAGCGACCCACGCATCCAGTGCGCGGCGGGCGGGCGTGAACGCGCTGACTCGGTGCTTAACGCCTTGCTGGTGCTGCATGCCCAGGGGGCGGGGGACAGCGACTGGGTGCTGGTGCACGATGCTGCGCGGCCGAACCTGGCACGCAGCGACCTGGACAAGCTGTTGTCGGAGCTGGCGGACGACCCGGTGGGTGGCCTGCTGGCGGTGCCGGCGCGCGATACCCTCAAGCGTGCCGACAGCCATGGCCGGGTGAGTGCTACCGTGGACCGCAGCACGATCTGGCAGGCGTACACACCGCAGATGTTCCGCCTTGGAGCGTTGCACCGGGCGCTGGCTGAGTGCCTGGTGTCGGATGTGGTGGTGACCGATGAAGCCTCGGCCATCGAATGGTCCGGTCAGGCGCCGCGGCTGGTGGAAGGGCGCAGTGACAACATAAAGGTAACCCGGCCCGAAGATCTCGAATGGTTGCGCCAGCGCTGGGCGGGTAAACGCTGAGCGTTCACCGTTGCTGCCGCCACCGTATTCGCGGGTGAACCCGCTCCTACATACGCATCGGTGGTTGGGCACAGGCCGCCGTAGGAGCGGGTTCACCCGCGAAAGGGCCGGGCCTGCGGGCCAATTTCCACTCGCCGTTCACCGTTGGCGCCGCCGCCGTATTCGCGGGTAAACCCGCTCCTACATACGCATCGGTGGTTGGGCACAGGCCGTCGCAGGAGCGGGTTCACCCGCGAAGAGGCCAGTACATGCAGCACATCCCGTCAGCCGAAACGATACTCCGGCAACCCCGCCAACCCCTCCTTCAGGTAATCCACCAGCCGCCGTACCTTCGGCGACAGGTGCCTCTGCTGCGGATACAGCGCCCACACCGCCGTATTCGGCGGTTGGTGCGCCTCCAGCAGCGACACCAGCGCACCACTGTTCAGGTGTTCCAGCACGTAGTAATCCGGCAACTGGCACAACCCGATCCCTTGCAGCGCCGCATCCAGCACTGCCTGGCCACTGTTGCAGCGCCAGTTACCCTGTACCCGCTGGCTGATCTCACGGCCATCCTGCTGTAGCGCCCACAAGTCCGAACTCCCCACCAGGCAATTGTGCCGCGCCAGCTCCGACAGGCTGTGTGGCCGGCCATAGCGCTCAAGATAGGCCGGCGAGGCGCACAGGTACATGCGCCTTGGCGCCAGGCGGGTAGCCACCAAGCGAGAGTCGGCCAGGCGGCCCAGGCGGATGGCCAGGTCCATGCCTTCATGCAGCAGGTCGAGGGTGTGGTTGCTCAGCTCCACATCCACGCGCAGCTGCGGGTACAGCGCCATGAATCGCGTCACCAACGGCACGATGAAGCGCTCGCCGTAGGCCACGGCGCACGTCATGCGCAACAAGCCCTTGGGTTCGCTGGCCAGGTCGCCCATGGCGCGCAGCGCTTCCTCGCGGCCATCCTGCAAGCGTTGGCAATGCTGCAGGAAGGTCTGCCCGGCTTCGCTGAGGGTTACCCGGCGGGTACTGCGATACAGCAGGCGCGTTTGCAGGCGGTCCTCCAGCCGGGCGATCTGCCGGCTGATGTGCGATGAGGAAACCCCCAGGCGTTCGGCAGCGGCAGTGAACTGGCCCGATTCGGCCACGGCGACAAATTCGTCGATGCCTTCCCATCGGCTGCTCATCGATTATCCCTGTATGGCAATAATGTTTTGTCTTTGGCCTGATTATTAATCAAATGGCGCTGAATTACACTGCAAGACTGAATCGATCCACTGTCTGGAGACCTTTGATGATCAAGTCCCGTGCTGCCGTTGCCTTCGAAGCCAAGAAACCCCTGGAAATCGTCGAAGTCGACGTGGCCATGCCAAAAGCCGGTGAAGTGCTGCTGCGCGTGGTCGCCAGCGGTGTCTGCCACACCGATGCCTATACCCTGTCCGGTGCTGACCCGGAAGGGATCTTCCCATCGATCCTCGGCCACGAAGGCGGTGCCATCGTCGAAGCGGTGGGCGAGGGGGTGACCTCGGTCGCCGTGGGTGACCACGTCATCCCGCTGTACACCCCAGAATGCGGCAAGTGCAAGTTCTGCCTCTCGGGCAAGACCAACCTGTGCCAGGCCATCCGCGCCACCCAGGGCAAGGGCCTGATGCCGGACGGCACCACGCGCTTCTCGTACAAGGGCCAGCAACTGTTCCACTACATGGGCACCTCGACGTTCTCCGAATACACCGTGCTGCCGGAAATTTCCGTGGCCAAGATCCAGAAAGAAGCACCACTGGAAAAGGTCTGCCTGCTGGGCTGCGGCGTCACCACCGGTATCGGCGCGGTACTCAACACTGCCAAGGTCAAGCCAGGTGATACCGTGGCCATCTTCGGCCTCGGTGGCATCGGCCTGTCGGCCGTGATCGGTGCGGTCAAGGCCAAGGCCTCGCGTATCATCGCCATCGACATCAACCCGGCCAAGTTCGAAATCGCCCGCCAACTGGGTGCCACTGATTGCATCAACCCGAAAGACTACGATCGCCCGATCCAGGAAGTGATCGTCGACCTCACCGATGGTGGCGTGGACTTCTCCTTCGAGTGCATCGGCAACGTTCAGCTGATGCGCGCCGCCCTGGAATGCTGCCACAAGGGCTGGGGTGAGTCGGTGATCATCGGTGTGGCCGGTGCCGGCCAGGAAATTTCCACGCGTCCGTTCCAGCTGGTTACCGGTCGGGTCTGGCGTGGTTCGGCGTTCGGCGGGGTGCGTGGCCGCAGCGAACTGCCGAGCTACGTGGAAATGTCCGAGAAAGGCGAGATCCCGCTGGACACCTTCATCACCCACACGATGGGGCTGGAAGACATCAACAAGGCCTTCGACCTGATGCATGAAGGCAAGAGCATCCGTAGCGTGATCCACTTCTGAGGTCTGCCATGAGCCTGGATAACATCTCCTGCCAGAAGAGCTTCGGCGGCTGGCACAAGCGTTACCGGCATCATTCCAAGGTGCTGGGTTGCGATATGGTGTTCGCCGTGTACCTGCCACCGCAGGCCGAGCAGGGCGAAAAGCTGCCGGTGCTTTACTGGCTCAGCGGCCTCACCTGCACCGACGAGAACTTCATGCAGAAGGCCGGCGCCCAGCGTCTGGCCGCCGAGCTGGGCCTGATCATCGTTGCCCCCGATACCAGCCCGCGTGGCGAGCAGGTGCCGGGCGATCCGGACGGCGCCTGGGACTTCGGCCTGGGTGCTGGCTTCTACCTCAACGCCACCCAGCAACCCTGGGCCCAGCACTACCGCATGCACGACTATGTGGTGGAGGAGTTGCCAGCCCTGATCGAGGCCCACTTCCCGGCGTCGGGCGAGCGCAGCATCAGCGGCCACTCCATGGGTGGGCATGGCGCGCTGGTGTGCGCCTTGCGCAATCCGGGGCGCTACCGCTCGGTGTCGGCATTCTCGCCAATCAGCAATCCGATGGATTGTCCGTGGGGCGAGAAAGCCTTCAGCCGCTACCTGGGTGAAGACCGTGGGCGCTGGCGTGAGTGGGATGCCAGCGTGCTGCTGGCCGAAACCCCGGCAGGCCAATGCCCGCCGTTGCTGGTGGATCAGGGCGACCGTGACGACTTCCTCGAGAAGCAACTCAAGCCTGAAGCGCTGGAACAGGCGGCACGCAAAGGTGGCCATGCAATGACCCTGCGTATGCAGCCGGGTTATGACCATAGCTACTACTTCATTGCCAGCTTCATCGAGGAGCACCTGCGCCATCATGCGGTGGCACTGGGGCGGGTGTAACACCCTGGTCCAAAAGCCGCCAAACCCGCAGCAAAGCAGGTAGAATCACGCCCTGACTCATTCAGGGCGTTTTTTTATGCGTATTGGCCACGGCTACGATGTGCACCGTTTCTGCGACGGTGATTTCATTACCCTGGGCGGGGTGCGTATCCCCCACAAATACGGCCTGTTGGCCCATTCTGACGGTGATGTGCTGTTGCACGCCCTGAGCGATGCCTTGCTTGGCGCTGCGGCGCTGGGCGACATCGGCAAGCACTTCCCTGACACTGACCCGCAGTTCAAGGGTGCTGACAGCCGCGCGCTGCTGCGCCATGTGGTCGGCATCGTCAAGGCCAAGGGCTGGAAGGTCGGCAACGTTGACGCCACCATCGTCGCCCAGGCACCGAAAATGGCCCCACACATCGAAACCATGCGCCAGCTGATCGCCGAAGACCTGCAGGTCGAGCTCGACCAGGTCAATGTCAAGGCCACCACCACAGAGAAGCTTGGCTTTACCGGCCGCGAGGAGGGCATTGCCGTGCATTCGGTCGCCCTGCTGCTGCCAGCATGACCGAACTGGAATTGCTGGGCCCGCGCGCATCGGGCGAACCCCTGGGCACCGCCGTCCTCAAAGCGGTTGCCGAAGACTTTCAGGTTGACGAAGTTCTGGATATACCGCTATCCGGCCAAGGCGAGCACCTGTGGCTGTGGGTCGAGAAGCGTGACCTGAACACTGAAGAAGCCGCCCGGCGCCTTGCCCGCGCCGCTGGCGTGCCGGTGCGCAGCATCAGCTACGCCGGCCTGAAGGACCGCCAGGCGCTGACCCGCCAGTGGTTCAGCCTGCACCTGCCGGGCAAGGCCGACCCGGATCTGTCGCGTGCCGAGGATGCCAGCCTGCGTGTGCTCAAACAGGTGCGTCACCAGCGCAAACTGCAGCGCGGCGCGCATTCGGCCAACGGGTTCACCTTGCGCCTGACCGCCCTGGCTGCCGATCACCAGGCGGTGGATGCGCGCCTGGAGCAGCTCAGGCAGCAAGGTGTGCCCAACTATTTCGGCACCCAGCGCTTCGGGCACGGGGGTGGCAACGTCCATGACGCCCTCGATTGGGCCGCACGCAAGGCTTTGCCTGAACAGCGCAACGTGCGTTCGCGGCTGCTTTCGGCCGGGCGCAGCTACCTGTTCAATCAGTTGCTGGCTGCGCGTGTCGCTGACGGTAGCTGGGCCCGAGCCCAGGTCGGGGACCTGCTGGCGTTCACCGACAGCCGCAGTTTCTTCCCGGCGGGTGAGGCGGAATGTGCCGACCCGCGCCTGGCGATTCTCGACTTGCATCCAACCGGCCCGATGTGGGGGGAGGGCGCTTCACCTGCTGGCGGTGCGCCTGCCCAGCTGGAAAACGCTATCGGCGCACGTCAGCCGGCACTTTGCCAGTGGCTGGCCCAGGCGGGCATGGATCACGAACGGCGAATTCTGCGGCTCCCTATTGGCGGCCTGACGTGGCATTATCCCGAGCCTGATATCCTGCAACTGGAATTCGTCCTGCCGGCCGGATGCTTCGCCACCGTGGTGGTGCGTGAAGTCGTGGATCTGGTGTCGGCAGGGCAGACGGACAGCCCATGCGTATTCTGATTTCGAATGACGACGGTGTTACCGCACCTGGCATCGCCGCGCTGCACGCTGCGCTGGTGGATTATGCCGAGTGCGCGGTGATCGCCCCGGATCAAGACAAGAGCGGCGCCAGCAGTTCGCTGACGCTGGACCGGCCACTGCATCCGCAGACCCTGGCCAATGGCTTCATCAGCCTCAACGGCACGCCGACCGACTGCGTGCACTTGGGGCTCAATGGGCTGTTGCCGCAGACGCCGGACATGGTCGTGTCGGGGATCAACCTCGGTGCCAACCTGGGCGATGACGTGCTGTATTCGGGAACGGTCGCTGCGGCGCTGGAAGGCCGCTTCCTCGGCGGTACCTCGCTGGCGTTCTCGCTGTTGTCGCGCCAGCCGGACAACCTGCCGACTGCGGCCTATATCGCCCGTCGTCTGGTCGAGGCACAGTCGCGCCTGGTGTTGCCGCCACGCACTGTACTCAACGTCAATATTCCCAACTTGCCACTGGAGCACATCCGTGGCATCCAGCTCACCCGTCTCGGTCACCGCGCGCGGGCGGCGGCGCCCACCAAGGTGGTCAACCCGCGTGGCAAGGAAGGCTACTGGATTGCCGTGGCCGGTGATGCCGAGGACGGCGGCCCGGGCACCGACTTCCACGCGGTGATGCAAGGCTACGTATCGATTACCCCGTTGCAGCTCGACCGCACCTTCAATGATGCCTTCGAGCAGCTCGATGGATGGCTGGAGGGCCTGCTCTGATGCGCGAGGACGATATGCTGCGGCGTGGCATCGGCATGACCTCTCAGCGTACCCGGGAGCGGCTGATACAGCGCTTGTGCGAAGAGGGGGTTTCGAACACCAAGGTGCTCGACGTGATCCTTCGTACGCCGCGCCACCTGTTCGTCGACGAGGCGCTGGCGCATCGAGCATACGAAGACACCGCGCTGCCGATCGGCCACAACCAGACCATCTCCCAGCCGTTCATGGTTGCTCACATGAGCGAGCTGTTGCTCGAGGCCGGGCCGCTGGACAAGGTGCTGGAGATTGGCACCGGTTCGGGCTACCAGACGGCGATCCTGGCTCAGCTGGTCGAACGGGTGTTTTCGGTAGAGCGCATCAAGGTGCTGCAGGACCGGGCCAAAGAGCGCCTGGTGGAGCTTAACCTGCGCAACGTGGTATTCCGCTGGGGTGACGGTTGTGAGGGGTGGCCGGCGCTTGCGCCGTACAACGGCATCATCGTCACCGCCGTGGCGCCGGAAGTGCCACAGGCACTGCTCGACCAACTGGCACCCGGTGGACGCATGGTCATTCCGGTAGGGCCGGCCGGCGAAGCGCAGCAACTGATGCTGATCGTGCGCGAGGAGCATGGATTCTCCCGTCGCGTACTGGGGGCTGTGCGCTTCGTGCCGCTGCTCAATGGGCCTCTGGCCTGAGGCCTGTTGATCTGAGCTGTGCAGGCATGAGGCGCGGTGTATTTTTGTGCCGGTGGCGAATTCTTGTCGCTTCGCCCTGTCTATCAGGCGGTGCGAAGCGCTAACGCACAGCGTGCACCGGGGTTTTGTGCCCGTCTTTTGAACCCGTCTGCCATTACTGGCTGGCTTGGTTATAATTGCAACAATATTGCATTTCTTGTCTTCATATCGATTTTCGGCACCATGAGGGGAGCGCGGGTGGGTCACACAGTCATTCGGCAGCGCAAGGACGGGTCGGGTTTCAAGCTTCTGGTGATTGCATTGGCCATGGGCACGCTTCTGGTGGGTTGCTCAAGCACCAGCAGCAACAGCGCGCGGGTGGTCGACCGCAACAACACCGTGCCCAAGCGCCCGGCGGTGACTTCTGGGCAATACATCGTCAAGCCAGGCGACACCCTGTTCTCCATCGCCTTCCGTTATGGCTGGGACTACAAGGAGCTGGCTGCACGCAACGGCATTCAGGCGCCTTATACCATCCGCCCGGGCCAAGCGATTCGTTTCAGCAGCGGTTCCAGCAGCCGCACCACGGTGGTGTCCAGCCCGTCCTCGTCAAGCCGCACCACGGTCACGCGGCGGCCTGTGGGCAGCACTGCCACGGCGCCTGCCAGCACCAGCAAACCGGCCACGTCGGCGCCTTCCGCCCCTGCCCCTGTGGTCGCTACCGTACCAGCCGCAGAGCGCGCGGTAGGTGGTTGGACCTGGCCTGCCAATGGCGTGCTGATTGGAAAATTTGCTTCAAACGGTAGTTTGAATAAAGGCATTGATATCGCCGGTGATTTGGGACAGCCTGTTTTTGCTGCGTCTGATGGTGCGGTGGTTTATGCCGGGAGTGGTTTGAGGGGCTACGGCGAGCTGATCATCATCAAGCACAGCGACACCTACGTCAGTGCCTACGGTCATAACCGCAGGCTGTTGGTTCGGGAGGGGCAGCAGGTCAAGGCAGGGCAGTCGATTGCTGAAATGGGGTCTACGGGCACAGATCGGGTGAAGCTGCATTTCGAGATTCGCCGCCAGGGCAAACCCGTCGATCCACTCCAGTTCCTGCCACGTCGTTGACCGTTGTACCCGGCCTGTTCCTGTGATGTAGAGGGGACAGGCTCAAGCGCTGCCAGGGAGAAAGGTGCCGCTCGAGTCTGAGTTCGAACTCAGCAAAGGATTATAACAATGGCTCTCAGTAAAGAAGTGCCGGAGTTTGACATCGACGATGACGTCCTCCTGATGGAGACGGGTATCGTTTTGGAAACGGATGTGGTGTCAGACGAACCTGCTGTATCTTCGGTTCGGACGAGGGCCAAATCGGGCTCTTCGCTCAAGCAACACAAGTACATCGATTACAGCAGGGCGCTCGATGCCACCCAGCTGTATCTCAACGAGATTGGTTTCTCGCCGCTGCTTTCGCCGGAAGAAGAAGTGCATTTTGCGCGCTTGTCGCAAAAGGGTGACCCTGCCGGCCGCAAGCGCATGATCGAAAGCAACCTGCGCCTGGTTGTCAAAATTGCCCGTCGTTACGTGAACCGTGGCCTGTCGCTGCTCGACCTGATCGAAGAGGGCAACCTGGGGCTGATCCGTGCGGTCGAAAAGTTCGACCCGGAGCGTGGTTTCCGTTTTTCGACCTACGCGACCTGGTGGATTCGCCAGACCATCGAACGGGCGATCATGAACCAGACTCGCACCATTCGCCTGCCGATCCATGTGGTCAAGGAACTGAACGTCTACCTGCGCGCCGCGCGCGAGCTGACGCAGAAACTCGACCACGAGCCCTCGCCGGAAGAAATCGCCACCTTGCTGGAAAAGCCGGTCGCCGAGGTCAAGCGTATGCTCGGCCTGAACGAACGGGTGTCTTCGGTAGACGTGTCGCTTGGCCCGGATTCGGACAAGACGCTGCTCGATACCCTGACCGACGACCGCCCGACGGACCCGTGCGAACTGCTGCAGGATGACGACCTGTCGCAGAGCATAGACCAGTGGCTGGGTGAGTTGACCGACAAGCAGCGCGAGGTGGTGGTGCGTCGCTTCGGCCTGCGAGGGCATGAAAGCAGTACCCTCGAAGATGTTGGCCTGGAGATTGGCCTGACCCGGGAACGGGTGCGGCAGATTCAGGTAGAAGGGCTGAAGCGTTTGCGTGAGATCCTTGAAAAGAATGGTCTGTCCAGCGAGTCATTGTTCCAGTAGCTAGCCCTGTAACAAAAACGCCCCGATGATCTCGGGGCGTTTTTGTTTGTGGCGAAAAGCGAGTTTCCCTTTCAGATTGCCGGGGCGCATGGCGCCCAGACGCTACCTGGCAAGACACCTATCAAATGTGTACCGCGCTACCCCAGTAACATCGCGTGTAAGCCTTTACTTACTCGTTGTGTAAGCTTTCCATGCAACCTTCAGTAAATCAAAGTCGTTTCCAAAGGCTGAATTTTTACAACCCATTGAAAAGCATGGTTTATTCACCGGTGAGTAAATGTGTCCGCGGAAATACCTTGCAAGCTCCATCGCTTGCTCGCCTGGCTGAACCCGCTAGTATTCGAACTGTGCACAGGGACATGCACAGGCTTTCAGGATGAAGGCCAGGGACATCGCAAGAAGCGATTTCATCAGGATGATGTTTGGGACAAGCAGGGACTACGGAAAAAAATGTGGGCGGGTCAAACCGCCCCTTTTTTTTGCCCGTAGGAAAACAAAAAAGGCCCCGAAGGGCCTTTTTCGCGTCTGGGCGCTATCAGCGCTCCAGGTCGGCAATCTTGCCAGGCTTGCCATCCCATTCTTCAGCGTCCGGCAGGGCGTCCTTACGCTCGGTGATATTCGGCCAGATTTCCGCCAGCTCGGCGTTCAGCTCGATGAAGTTTTCCATGCCAGAAGGCACTTCGTCTTCCGAGAAGATGGCTTGCGCTGGGCACTCCGGCTCGCACAAGGCACAGTCGATGCACTCGTCCGGGTGGATGACCAGGAAGTTCGGGCCTTCGTAGAAGCAGTCCACCGGACAGACTTCCACGCAGTCGGTGTATTTGCATTTGATGCAGTTGTCGGTGACGACGAAGGTCATTTCTAATTCTCTCCTCAGGCGACGGCGGCGGCCCTTCCTCTCAGGGCCGCGCGGTTTACGGGTATGTGGCTGCAGGCCAGGCTAATAACCTGCAGCACCAGCAAACCGCGGCGGATTCTACCAGCTTGTAATGGGCGCCGTTATAACAGGTTCTTTAGTTGATATAGCATTTCGATAGCTTGACGCGGGGTCATGTCGTCCAGCTGCAGCTTGCCCAGCTTCTCGATGGCTGGATGAGGGAGGCTGGCAAACAAGTCGCTCTGGTGTGGCACTTGTGGCGCGTCCTTGGCCTTGTGGGCCGCAGGCTGCTCATGGGGCAGGCTGGTGGTTTCCAGCCGGCCAAGGTGTTCGCGAGCACGCTGGATCACTGCCGTCGGTACGCCGGCCAGCTGTGCAACGGCCAGGCCGTAGCTTTGGCTGGCAGGGCCGGGTAGCACGTGGTGCAGGAACACGATGCGTTC
Organism: Pseudomonas sp. JY-Q; assembly: GCF_001655295.1. Classification (NCBI taxonomy): domain Bacteria; kingdom Pseudomonadati; phylum Pseudomonadota; class Gammaproteobacteria; order Pseudomonadales; family Pseudomonadaceae; genus Pseudomonas; species Pseudomonas sp. JY-Q. The sequence goes on from NZ_CP011525.1 coordinate 1,449,751, forward strand.
ATTGTGCTCGGTGGCGTTCAGGTGCACGTTGGCCACCAGCGGCTCGCTCTCCGGCAGCACGGTCAGTTCGAAGTAGTGGGTGGCGAACAGTGTGTAGGCACGCAGCTGGGCCAGGCGCTCGGCGGCGGCCCAGGCCAGCGACAGGCCATCGAAGGTGCTGGTACCGCGGCCCACTTCGTCCATCAGCACCAGGCTGCGGTCGGTGGCGTTGTGCAGGATGTTGGCGGTCTCGCTCATCTCCACCATGAAGGTCGAGCGCCCGCCGGCCAGGTCGTCACTGGAGCCGATGCGGGTGAAGATGCGGTCGACCAGCGACAGCTCGCAGCTGGCTGCCGGCACGAAGCTACCGATGTGGGCCAGGAGCACGATAAGCGCAGTCTGGCGCATGTAGGTCGATTTACCGCCCATGTTAGGGCCGGTGATGATCAGCATGCGCGTACTGTTGTCCAGGCCCAGGTCGTTGGCCACGAACGGCGTGGTCAGTACCTGTTCCACCACCGGGTGGCGGCCCTGCTCGATGCGCAGGCAAGGCTCGTCGACAAAGCGTGGGCAGCTCAGGTCGAGGTTCAGTGCGCGCTCGGCCAAGTTGCTGAGCACATCCAGTTCGGCCAGGGCGGCGGCGCTGTCCTGCAGCGGTGCCAGGTGGCTGATCAGGGTTTCCAGCAGCGCGTCGTAGAGCATCTTCTCGCGGGCCAGGGCGCGGCTCTTGGCCGACAATGCCTTGTCCTCGAACGCCTTGAGCTCCGGGGTGATGAAGCGCTCGGCGCCTTTGAGGGTCTGGCGGCGGATGTAGTCGCCCGGGGCCTGCTCGGCCTGCTTGGTCGGCAGTTCGATGAAGTAGCCGTGCACGCGGTTGTAGCCGACCTTGAGGTTGGCAAGGCCGGTGCGGGCCTTTTCCCGGGTTTCCAGGTCGATCAGGAACTGACCGGCGTTCTCGCTGATTGCCAGCAGCTCGTCCAGTTCGTTGTCATAGCCGGCTTTCAGTACACCGCCGTCGCGGATCACCGCCGGCGGGTTATCGATGATCGCCCGCTCCAACAGGCTGGCCAGTTCCGGATAGGTACCGGTAATGGCCGCCAGACGCGCCAGGTGCGGCGCTTCGAGCTCGGTCATGGCGTTCTGCAGCTCTGGCAACGCACCCAGTGCATCGCGCAGGCGTGCCAGGTCGCGCGGGCGGGCATTGCGCAGGCCAATACGGGCGAGGATCCGCTCGATATCGCCAATCTCCTTCAGCTGCGGCTGCAGCTTCTCGAAGCGGTAGCTGTCGAGCAGGCAGCGGATCGAGTCCTGGCGTGCTTGCAGCACCTTGAGGTCGCGCAGTGGGCGGTTCAGCCAGCGGCTCAGCAGGCGGCTGGCCATGGCGGTCTGGCAGCGGTCGATCACCGATTGCAGGGTGTTGTCGCGCCCGCCGGCCAGGTTGATGTCCAGCTCCAGATTGCGGCGGCTGGCCCCATCGAGGATGACCGTATCGTCCAGGCGCTCGTGGCGCAGGCTGCGCAGGTGCGGCAGCGCGGTGCGCTGGGTTTCCTTGGCGTAGGTCAGCAGGCAGCCGGCGGCACCGATGGCCAGGGTCAGCTTGTCGCAGCCGAAGCCCTTGAGGTCCTTGGTCGCGAACTGTTGGCACAGGGCCTTGCGTGCCGAGTCGCGGTCGAAGTCCCAGGGGGCGCGGCGGCGGGCGCCTGGGCGTTTTTCCGCAGGCAGGTCCCGTGGCCAGTCGTCGGGGATCAACAGCTCGACCGGGTTCAGGCGCTCGAGTTCGGCCAGCAGGTTTTCCCAGCCCTTGATTTCTTGCACGCTGAAATTGCCGCTGGTGATGTCCAGTACCGCCAGGCCGAACAGGCGCTCGTCACCGAGCAGTGCGGCAATCAGGTTGTCGCGGCGCTCGTCGAGCAGTGCCTCGTCGCTGACCGTGCCGGGGGTGATGATGCGCACCACCTGGCGCTCCACCGGGCCCTTGCTGGTGGCGGGGTCGCCGATCTGCTCACAGATCACCACCGACTCGCCGAGCTTGACCAGCTTGGCCAGGTAGCCCTCCAGCGAATGGAACGGAATCCCGCACATGGGGATGGACTGGCCGGCCGACTGACCGCGGGCGGTCAGGGTGATATCCAGCAGTTTCGCGGCCTTTTTCGCATCTTCGTAGAAGATCTCGTAGAAGTCGCCCATGCGGTAGAACATCAGCTGGTCCGGGTGCTGGTTTTTCAGCTTCCAGTACTGCTGCATCATCGGTGTGTGTGCGGAAAGATCTGACATTCAGGGCCTTACAGGGGGGATCTGGTTGGCGATGGTAAACCCGTAATGGTACAGGCTTTTTCGTTGCGATGCAGGCACGTGCTTTGGGGCATGCGCGCAGTCTGGCGGGCAATGGTGGAGCTGCACCGCGTAACCCTCTAGAATGCGCGCCCCTCGACGAATGCCCCTAGCCCTGATCTGCAAGATGAATGTGTCCAGCCCTGTCCCTTATGTAACGCAACAGCTGATCTACCTCCTTTATGGCAAGTGCCGGATCTATCAGCTGGAGGCAAAACTCAGCATCCTTACCGCCCTGGCTCGTTGCAAGCCGGCTGAGTTGCCGGTGATCCGCGTGCTTACCGACCAGCCACAGGCCTTTGCCGGCTGGCCGGTGGAAGTGATCACACTGGACGAGCAGACCTTGCAGGCCTGGGCCGGCGACGGCGGCTACACCCATCGGCGCAAGGCCTGCGCCATTGCCCAGGCCGGGCAGTGGGCGGACAAGACCGTGTTCATCGATACCGATACGGTATTTCTGCAGTCGCCGCAAAAGCTGTTCAGCCAGGTCGATACCGGGCAATTCTTGGTCGACGAGGTGGAAATGAGCTGGGCCGAGGCCTCGCGCAGCAGCTATTACCGCAGCTTCGTCGAGGGGCTTGCGGAGTCGGGCGAAGCACCGGTCGATGACTTGCGGCTGTGTAACAGCGGTGTCATGGGCTTTACCCGCGACAACGTTGGCATCGCCGAGCGCGCCATCGTCCGGATTGACGACTGGACGCCGTATGCCCGTGACTTGCATACGATCGAGCAGATCGCCTTTTCCTTCGAATTGCATGGCGCGCCGATCAACGAGGCGCGCGGCGTGATCAGCCATTACTTTGCGATGAAGCAGTACGTGCATGCCATTCTAGAAATCTTCTTTGCCCGGCATGGCGAGCATTTTCATTCGAAGATGCCAGCTCTGGCCCTGAAGGTGCCGGCACATCGCCCGGTGCCCTCGTGGTTGGCTCGGCTCTCGGTGAAATGGAGCCTCAAGCATGTACCCCGGGAACTGCGTGGCATCGGCCGCAAGTTGCTCTACGGCAGTGTGATGAGTGGTGATGACTACCAGCGCGCGTGCAAGGTGGTCTGGTGGCGTTCGGCAATCGAGGACATGCGCACGCTGGGCGGCTTTGACTGGAGCCGGGAGTGGCCTGACGGGCTGCCGCGGCTGGGGCAGCGTGACGAACTGGCGTTCAGCGAAATCGCCCGGGCCAGCCTGAAAGTTTCCTGAGCCAGAGCCCGAAGCAGGGTGGTAGGGTAGAGAGCCGCCCTCAAGGAGCACCCTGCATGGACCCGATCACCACGCTCGCCACCCGCCTGGGTGAGCACCTGCGCCGATTCAATGCGCAGGTAACTACCGCCGAATCATGCACCGGTGGTGGCATTGCCGAAGCCATCACCCGCATACCTGGCAGCTCGGCCTGGTTCGAAGCCGGTTACGTCACCTATTCCAATGCCCAGAAAACCCGCCAGTTGGGGGTGCCTGAAGCGTTGTTCGGTCAGGTGGGGGCAGTCAGCCAGGAAGTGGTCGAAGCCATGGTCCGTGGGGCTCAGGCTGCCAGTGGCGCACGGTTTGCCGTGGCGGTGAGTGGTGTGGCCGGGCCGGACGGCGGCTCGCCAGCCAAACCAGTGGGCACTGTGTGGCTGGCCTGGGGTGACGGTAGCCGGGTGTTCAGCGAGCGTCGGCAGTTCGACGGTGACCGCGAGGCGGTGCGCCGACAGACGGTGATCGCCGCGTTAGACGGCTTGTTACAGCTTGGTGCCGAGTAAATCGACGACAGGGGTTTGCGCGGGCGTCTGCCTGTGGAATAATACTGGCTACTTATACAGGTATTCCGGCCGTCAGGGCCAAGTCGAACACGTGAGGATTTCAATGGACGACAACAAGAAGCGCGCCTTGGCTGCGGCCCTGGGTCAGATCGAACGCCAATTCGGTAAAGGCGCGGTCATGCGCATGGGTGACCATGAGCGTCAAGGCATTCCGGCCATCTCCACCGGCTCGCTGGGCCTGGATATCGCCCTGGGCATCGGCGGTCTGCCAAAAGGCCGTATCGTCGAGATCTACGGCCCGGAATCGTCGGGTAAGACCACGCTGACCCTGTCTGTCATCGCTGAAGCGCAGAAGAACGGTGCTACCTGCGCCTTCGTCGACGCCGAACATGCCCTTGACCCTGAGTACGCCGGCAAGCTGGGCGTCAACGTCGATGACCTGCTGGTTTCGCAGCCGGACACCGGTGAGCAGGCCCTTGAAATCACCGACATGCTGGTGCGTTCCAACGCGGTCGACGTGATCATTGTCGACTCCGTTGCCGCGCTGGTACCGAAGGCCGAGATCGAAGGCGAGATGGGTGACATGCATGTGGGCCTGCAGGCCCGGCTGATGTCCCAGGCGCTGCGCAAGATCACCGGTAACATCAAGAACGCGAACTGCCTGGTCATCTTCATCAACCAGATCCGTATGAAGATCGGTGTGATGTTCGGCAGCCCGGAAACCACTACCGGTGGTAACGCCCTGAAGTTCTATGCTTCGGTCCGTCTGGACATCCGCCGTACCGGCGCGGTCAAGGAAGGCGACGAAGTGGTCGGCAGCGAAACCCGCGTCAAGATCGTCAAGAACAAGGTCTCGCCTCCGTTCCGTCAGGCTGAGTTCCAGATTCTTTACGGGAAAGGTATCTACCGTAACGGCGAGATCATTGATCTGGGGGTATCTCAGGGCTTGGTCGAGAAGTCCGGTGCCTGGTACGCCTACCAAGGCAACAAGATCGGTCAAGGCAAAGCCAACGCTGCCAAGTACCTGGCTGAGAACCCGGCTATTGGTGCCGAGATCGAGAAGCAGATTCGTGAGAAGTTGCTGAAAGCGGGTGCTGCTGCTGAAGCCGGCAAAGCTGCGGCTGCCGAAGCTGATGCCGATGACATGGCCGACGCTGACGCCGGTTATTGATTGCGCAGTAGATAGCCAAATATGTCTGCCGTACTCGACACCCCCGTCGCCATCCGGCGGACAGCCATGGACCTGCTTGCACGACGTGAGCACGGTCGAGTCGAGCTGACGCGCAAGTTGCGTCAGCGCGGCGCTTCGGACGAGTTGATCGAGCCTGAACTCGATCGGCTCGCCGAAGAAGGGCTGCTTAGTGAAGCCCGCTACCTCGAGAGTTTCATTCGTTATCGTTCCGGCTCTGGCTATGGCCCTGCGCGTATTCGCGAAGAGCTGTGTCAGCGTGGTTTGGCGCGTGCAGATATCGACCAGGCCCTGCGTGAAAGCGAGGTGAATTGGGGCGAGCGTATGCGAGATGTGTGGCAGCGCAAGTTTGCCGGGCAGCGCCCGCAAGATCCGCGTAGCCGCGCCCAGCAGACCCGGTTCCTGGCTTACCGTGGGTTCCCCATGGACATGATCGGTCGTCTGCTCAGCGGGCGTGATCTCGACGATTATTGACGCTCGAAACCACAGTGGCACGTGCACGTCGCGGATAATCTGTTTTGCCAAATGCCCCAGGCTGTCTCCATTCCATTGTAGGCGCGGGTTCACCCGCGAATACGGTGGCGGCTGCGGCGGCGAATGGCCGGGGAGATTGGGCAGCAGGTCCGGCCCTTTCGCGGGTAAACCCGCTCCTACGACGGTCTGCGTCCAACAACCAATCCGGTGCAGGAGCAGCCTGAGGTTGCTCCTGCAGGTATCACGCGAGCTGTTACAGCGAAGCCTCAACTCACTTTCAGCGCCTGCCTGGCCCTCTGCGTGGTATGCATGGGTTGCGGCTTGGCCCAGTTCTCCGACAGGTTGATGAAATCCACCAGCTCACGCAAGCGGCCCTGATCTCGGCCGTTGAAGGCGAATGAAAGGCGGGTCAGATGGCTGTAATTGCCAACTTCGTGCTCGGCACTGCTATCCGCTTGCTGGTGATATTTGCCACTCAGGCGCAAATCGGCAAACCCTTCCTGAATGTCATACAACGCCGCTTCGCTGAGCGCATGGTGCATGCGGATCACGAACTGGCTCTTCAGCCAGCGGCTGGAGTGGTAGTTGCTGTAGAACTGGTTGATTTCCTCAACCGCTTCGTCAGCGCTGTGTACCAGGCGCACCAGCTTCAGGTCGCTGGGCAGGATGTAGCGGTTTTCTTCCAACTGGCGGCTGATGAAGTCCAGGCAGTCACGCCAGAAGCTGCCACCCGGTGAGTCCAGCAGCACCACCGGCACCAGTGGGCTTTTGCCGGTCTGGATCAGGGTCAGCACTTCCAGCGCTTCATCCAGGGTGCCGAAGCCGCCAGGGCACAGCACCAGGCCATCGGCCTCCTTGACGAAGAACAGCTTGCGGATGAAGAAAAAGTGGAACGGCAGTAGTTTGTCGGTACCGTTCACCGTCGGGTTGGCATGTTGTTCGAAGGGTAAGGTGATGTTGAAACCCAGGCTGTGCTCGCTGCCGGCGCCTTCGTGGGCGGCCGCCATGATGCCGCCGCCGGCGCCGGTGATAACCATCAGGTCGGAGCGCGCCAGAGTGGCACCTAGCTCGCGGGCCAGCGCGTACATCGGATGCTCGAGCGGGGTGCGTGCCGAGCCGAACACGGTCACTTTGCGTCGGCCCTTGTAGCGCTGCAGGGTGCGGAACGACTGGTCCAGTTCGCGCAGGGCCTGCAGGGTGATCTTGGCGCTCCAGCGGTCGCTGTCGTCATGGGCCATGCGCAGGATGGTCAGCATCATGTCGCGGTAGAGCGGCAGGTTAGGGCTGTTGGGGGCAACCAGTTGCAGTTGTGCTTCGATATTGCTCAGGTCGATATTATTGTCGCGGAAATGGCTGAACAGCAGTTCATTCGAATGGTAAGGCATGCGACGTCTCCTTCTGCACCAATACCTCTGACCTCAATCTAGACCCTTGCGCCCGATCGTGCCGAGGTGTTCGGCGCAGCCGCCTGTCGGCCTGCGGCCATCGGCAGCACGGGTTTGGTTAACTGGTAGAGTGAAACGTGTCGATGCAGGAGGTGGCGGTATGCATCGCTTGGTCATCGAAGTGGACTGGCAGCTCTACCAGCAGCTGGAGAACGCGGCCCAGGTGCATCACCTGAGCCTTGAAGCCGAGTGCCGCCGCAGGCTGTCGGGGCTGGAGTGTCGGTCGCGATACTTGCAGGCGCTGTTGGCGGAGATGCGCGCCGATGCCGTTGAAGGGCGCTGGCGCGCTCATGAGGACGAGAAGGTGTAGCGTTAACGCTGTGCTTACTTCTTCTTGTTGCCGGCCACGCAGCTGGCGTTGTCGAAGGCTTGGTCCATGACTGGCTGGTTGGTCTTGTAGACCGTAAAGCGGTAGACCATGACGGCGCCCTTGGACATCAGGTTGCGGAAGCCGTTGTTGCGGCACACGCTGTCGCCGAGCTGGCTACGCACCTGCTCAGGGTTGGCCTGCATGCGCGCTGCGTGGCTCTGGCGTACGCTCAGGTGGTTGACCAGCGCCTTGCCTTCAACGGTGTAACCCTGATCGAGGATGTCCTCGTTGATTGCGCGTGGGGTGCCGACGCTGCTCTCTTTGGCGACCTTCTGCAGCAGGGTGTTCAGGTCGTAATCCTGCTTGGATGCCGCCTGGGCTGCCAGAGGCAGGGCCAGCAGCAGGCTCAGGGCGGGGGCGATAAGGCGCAGCATGAATCTCTCCTGGTTCGATGACTGGCGCTTTGACATGCGCGGGTCAACGGCGTTCCGTAAAATTGCGCGTGGCGAGGACCGGCACGGTAGAAACCCGATTATAAGGAGCGCATTGCCGGCTGCACAGCAATTGCCACCTGTTCTGGTAGACTGGCCGCCTTGTTTTCTCCGAGTCATCCTTGTGCCCATTTCCAATCTGTCCAGAGGCCTGCCGGCATGAGCCATGCGGTAGCGCGTCTGCGCGCCGAACGCCTGGCCCGCAGCAACAAGCCTTTCATCGCCCGTGGCTCGCGTGCCGAGCGTTGCCCGGATTGCCGGGTCATCGCCACCCATTGCCTGTGTGCCTGGAAGCCTAGGGTGCAGGCCGACGCAGGTGTGTGCCTGCTGATGCACGACACCGAGCCGCTGAAACCCACCAACACCGGCTGGTTGATTGCCGACCTGATTGAAGACACCTGGGCCTTCGGCTGGTTGCGCACTGCGGTTGACGAGCGCCTGCTGGCCTTGCTCGATGACCCGCGCTGGCAGCCCTATATCGTTTTCCCGGGCGAGTTCGTTGCCCAGGAGCGGGTGGTCAGCGAGGTGGTGCGCGAGCCGGGCAAGCGTCCACTGTTCATCCTGCTGGATGCCACCTGGACCGAAGCGCGCAAGATGTTCCGCAAAAGCCCGTACCTGGACCGCTTCCCGGTGTTGAGCCTGCAAGCCGAGCAGATGTCGCGCTACCGCCTGCGGCGCTCCAAGCGCGATGATCATTTCTGTACGGCAGAAGTTGCGGCCATGTGCCTGGACCTTGCTGGCGATAGCCAGGCTTCGCAGGCGCTGGATGCTTACCTTGATGTGTTCAGCCTGCATTACCTGAGCGGCAAACGGCGGCTACCGCTTGACGAGCAGGACGACACCCACCAGCGTTTGCATACCTTCCTATAGTCCAAGGGGCACAACCCCTGCTTTGGTTCATAATGACGGAGCTGGCAGCCAGGGTGGGCGAGGCGGCAGGGCGATTGGCTTGATCTCCCTTGACCGTGCTCGGCATCCTTGGCGCCGATTCCCCGCCGGGCGCTTCCCTTCCACTCGAGTGCCTGGCACAGAACAGGATCCTTAGATCGATGGCCACATACGAAATCCTGATTGCCGATGACCACCCACTGTTCCGTGGCGCCCTGCGCCAGGCCGTTACCCTCGGGCTTGGCCCCGATGTGCGTCTGGTCGAAGTCGCGAGCATTGCCGAACTGGAAACCCGCCTGAGCGAAAAAGCCGACTGGGACCTGGTGCTGCTGGACTTGAACATGCCGGGTGCCTACGGTTTTTCCGGTCTGGTGCTGCTCCGCGGGCAGTACCCGCAGATCCCCGTGGTGATGGTTTCGGCACAGGAAGAGGCCGCCGTGGTGGTCAAGTCCCGCGAGTTTGGCGCCAGTGGTTTCATTCCCAAGTCCAGCACCCTGGAAGTGATCCAGGATGCGGTACGCAAGGTGCTTGATGGCGAGGTCTGGTGGCCGCCGCAGGCGTTCGAAAAGGTCGATGTTTCGGCCGAGGCCAAGGCCGCCAGCGAAGGCTTGGCCAGCCTCACGCCACAGCAGTTCCGCGTACTGACCATGGTCTGCGAAGGCTTGCTGAACAAGCAGATCGCCTATGAGCTGAGCGTGTCGGAAGCGACCATCAAGGCCCACGTGACCGCGATCTTCCGCAAGCTGGGCGTGCGTACCCGGACACAGGCTGCATTGCTGCTGCAACAACTTGAATCGGTTGCCAGCAACTGACTGCGCATGGCTTCACGCTTTTTTGACCCGAGCCGGTCTAGTCTGCTGGCCTTTCTGCTGTGAAGTGACTCACATGACATCGCCATTCAAGGGCCAGACCGGCCTCAAACGCATCTTCAACGCCGCTGGTTACTCGCTGGACGGTCTGCGTGCCGCCTTCAAGGGCGAAGCCGCATTCCGCCAGCTGGTGCTGCTCAACGTGGTGCTGATCCCGATCGCCTTCTGGCTGCCGGTCAGCCGCGCCGAGCGGGCAATCATGATCGCCGTTTGCCTGTTGGGGCTGATCGTCGAGCTGTTCAACTCGGCGGTGGAGGCGGCCATTGATCGCATTTCGCTGGAGCGCCACCCGCTGTCGAAAAATGCCAAGGACATGGGCAGCGCCGCACAGTTGGTGGCAATGACCATGGTGGCGCTGGTGTGGGGAGTGATCCTGCTTTAAGCGATCGGCGGCAGCACGATCTCGTCACTGCGGGTAAAGCCCGCAGTGAAGCTGCGGCATAGCTCCAGAAACTCACGCATGGCCGAGGTCTGGTACTTCTGTTTGTGCCAGATGAAGTAGAACTGGCGCAGCAGGTCCAGCTCTGGTGTTTCCACAGGTACCAGGCTGCCACGGCGGAAGGCGTCGCGCAGGGCCAGACGTGAAATGCAACCGATGCCCAGGCCCGACTCCACCGCGCGCTTGATCGCTTCGGTGTGCTCCAGCTCCAGGCGAATATTAAGGTTGGCGCGGTGATGGCGCATGGCCTGGTCGAAGGTCAGGCGCGTGCCTGAGCCTTGTTCGCGCAGGATCCACGCCTCCTGCGAAAGGCTTTCGATATCGGCGCGGCCCAGTTTCGCCAGTGGGTGCTGTGGCGCACAGAACACCACCAGTTCGTCCTCGACCCACGGCTGAACTTCCAGGTCGGGGTGATTGCAGTCACCTTCGATTAGACCCAGATCAATTTCGTAGTGCGCGACCTGTTGCACGATATGCGCAGTATTTTGAACATGCAGTTTTACCTGGCTTTCCGGGTGTGTCTGCATGTAGTTGCCGATCAGCAGGGTGGCCAGGTAGTTGCCGATGGTGAGGGTGGCGCCGACCGCCAGTGAGCCGAAACCGGATTTGCCGTTGAGCAGGTCTTCGATTTCCTTGGCCTGGTCAAGCAGGGCTACTGCTTGTGGCAGCAATTGATGGCCCAGGCCATTGAGGGCCAGGCGTTTGCCGGCACGGTCGAACAGCTGGCAGCTCGATTGCCGCTCCAGTTCCGTGATAGAGGTACTGGCGGCCGACTGCGACAGCGCCAACAGGCTGGCGGCCCGAGAGACGCTTTGGTGCTGGGCGACGGCGACGAAGACTTGCATTTGACGGAGTGTGAATCGCATATCGATATAACCGATAACACATATCTTGATAATCCAGTTAACAGATATTGTCGCTGCCCCTAAACTATTGCGCAACTGTGCGCTTTGCGCGCGCGTTTTTCTTCAGGAGCCCCATCGATGAGCAACATGAACCACGAACGTGTCCTCAGTGTGCACCACTGGAACGACACCCTGTTCAGCTTCAAGTGCACCCGCGACCCGGGCCTGCGCTTCGAGAACGGTCAGTTCGTGATGATCGGCCTGCAGCAGGACAACGGCCGTCCGCTCATGCGTGCCTACTCCATCGCTTCGCCAAACTGGGAAGAGCACCTCGAATTCTTCAGCATCAAGGTGCCGGATGGCCCGCTGACCTCGCAGCTGCAGCACCTGAAGGAAGGCGATGAGATCATCATCAGCAAGAAGCCTACCGGCACCCTGGTGCTCGACGACCTGAATCCTGGCAAGCACCTGTACCTGCTGAGCACCGGTACTGGCCTGGCGCCGTTCATGAGCGTCATCCAGGACCCGGAAACCTACGAGCGCTTTGAAAAAGTGATCCTGGTGCACGGCGTGCGCTACGTGAACGAAGTGGCCTACCGCGAGTTCATCACCGAGCACCTGCCGCAGAACGAGTTCTTCGGTGAGTCGGTTCGCGACAAGCTGATCTACTACCCGACCGTGACCCGCGAGCCGTTCGAAAACCAGGGCCGTCTGACCGACCTGATGCGCAGCGGCAAGCTGTTCAGTGACATCGGCCTGCCGCCGATCAACCCGCAAGACGACCGCGCGATGATCTGTGGCAGCCCGAGCATGCTCGACGAGACCAGCGAAGTGCTGGACAGCTTCGGCCTGAAGATCTCCCCGCGCATGCGCGAGCCGGGTGACTACCTGATCGAGCGTGCCTTCGTCGAGAAGTAAGGCGCAGGCGGGTACAGGAGGCGACTCTCGGGTCGCCTTTCTTATGCCTGGGATGTGTGCATTGCCTGTTCCGGCCCTTTCGCGGGTAAACCCGCTCCTACGGGTGCAGCGCACGTCCTGGGAATTGCACGAAACCCGTAGGAGCGGGCTTGCCCGCGAAAGGGCCGGTGCAAGCGCCCCCCGATCTATTCGACCCGCGTCTCGCCGCTGTACACCAAGATTTCCCGGCACCGCTTGCACAGGTATCGCCGCCCTTGGTGCACCAGCTTGTGCCGCTGCGCGGTAAACGGGAAGTCGCTTTGCGGGCACGGGCAGCGGTAGATGTAGCGGGTCACTGCGCGCCGTTGCACGTCATAGTTGTGGCAACGATTGGGCGGCAGTTCATACACCCCGCGCATGATCAACTGCCACTCTTCACCATGGGCCTGGATGCGGTCGCCAAACAGTTGGTGGGCAACCAGGTGTGCCACTTCATGGGCCACGGTCTGGCGCAGGAAGTCTTCCTGGTTTTCGCGGTAGAGCTGCAGGTTGAAGCGCAGCAGATTCTCGTGCAGGTGGGCGACGCCGGCTTTTTGCCCGCGCAGTTTGAAGCTGACTTCGGGGCGCGGGAAGCGGCGTTTGAAAAAGGCTTCGGCTTGCTGGTAACAGGTTTCGACGCGTTGTTTGAGCTGCTCGGGCATGGCGGGGCGGTTCTCCTGACCAGGCATTATGCCGCAAGCGCAGATGGCTTGCCGAGTCACCGGTCAGTGCACAGCCAGAGGCCGCCTTGCGGCGGCCCCTGGTTGATGCCCCAGTGTTGGTTCGGTCTGTTCTAGTTGGTGTAGACGGGCCCCACGCCCAGTCCCCAGATAATCACGGTAGCGGCCATGATTGCCACCAGTACCACCAAGCCCACTGCCAGCACCGAGCTGGAGAACAGGAAGCCTTCATCCGACGGTATGTTCATGAACGTCGGCAAGCCGACATACAGCAGGTACACCGTGTAGCAGATGGCGGCAGTGCCGATCAGCATGCCCAGCCACAGGTGCGGGTAAAGCGCCGCCAGGCCGCCGATGAACAAGGGGGTGGCGGTGTAGGTGGCAAAAGCGATGCATTGCGCCATGGACGGGTTGGCATCGTAGGTCCGGGCCATCCAGTGGATGAATGCGCCCATTACCGCCACCCCGGCGAGCATGGCCAGGTAGGACATGATGCTCATCCAGATTGCGCTTTCCATGGTCAGCATCACTGCTGGCCGGTCACCGATCACCCAGCCCACCTGGGTAGTGCCAATAAACGCCGAAACGGCAGGAATCGCCGCGAGGATCAGGGTGTGTGTCAGGTACATGTGGCTGATGGTTTCTTCTTCGCCACGAATCTCCCGCCATTCCTGATCGGGATGGGTAAACAGCCCCACAACGTGATGAATCATGCCGATCACTCCTCTCAATGTTGCCAAACGCCCCCCAATATGGAGCGCAAGCGGCCCGAGGCCCTAACACCGATGCAAGCGGTAATGTGGCCTTATGTCGCAGTATAGGAAGCCGTTACCCACATAAACCGCGCTTTTTAGAGCAAATTGCGCTGTAAGCCGTGCTGTTGATTACATTGAAGTCTTTATCGGAATGCCTACAGCGGCGTCGCGTTTGTGCGTAAAATAGCCGGCTTTTGTCACACCTCGCGGATCCAAGCGCTATGGGCACCCTCTCGGTCAACCAGAACAAACTGCAAAAACGCCTGCGTCGTCTCGCTGGCGAAGCCATCACCGACTACAACATGATCGAGGATGGCGACAAGGTCATGGTCTGCCTGTCCGGCGGCAAGGACAGCTACACCATGCTCGACGTTCTGTTGCACCTGCAGAAGGTGGCACCGATCACGTTCGAGATCGTTGCGGTGAACATGGACCAGAAACAGCCGGGCTTCCCTGAGCACGTATTGCCGGCTTACCTCAAGGAACTGGGGGTCGAGTACCACATCGTCGAGAAGGATACCTACTCGGTGGTAAAGGAACTGGTACCCGAAGGCAAGACGACTTGCTCGCTGTGTTCGCGCCTGCGCCGCGGTACCCTGTACACCTTCGCCGACGAAATCGGCGCTACCAAGATGGCGCTGGGGCACCACCGCGACGACATCGTCGAAACCTTCTTCCTCAACATGTTCTTCAACGGCGCGCTCAAGGGCATGCCGCCGAAGCTGCGCGCCGACGATGGCCGCAACGTGGTGATCCGCCCGCTGGCCTACTGCAGCGAGAAGGACATCCAGGCCTACTCGGACATGAAGGCATTCCCGATCATCCCGTGCAACCTGTGCGGCTCGCAGGAAAACCTGCAGCGCCAGGTGGTCAAGGACATGCTGGTGGAGTGGGAACGCAAGCACCCGGGCCGTACCGAGAGCATCTTCCGTGCCCTGCAGAACGTGGCACCGTCGCAGCTGGCCGACCGGAACCTGTTTGACTTTACCAGCCTGAAGATTGACGAAAGCGCTACCCCGCGCTTCCTCGACGTGCTGAACATCTGAGCCCATGCGTGATTACCCGTGGTTGCATGAGTATTGCCTGAACCGCTTTGGTTCGGCCCAGGCGCTGGAGGCTTTCCTGCCGCAGCCGCGCACGCCGGAGCAACTGCGCAACATCAGTGACGACCGCTACCTGTCGACACTGGCCCTGCGCGTGTTCCGCGCGGGGCTCAAGCACAGCCTGGTGGATGCCAAGTGGCCGGCGTTCGAGCAGGTGTTCTTCGGCTTCGACCCGGAGAAAGTGGTGCTGATGGGCGCCGAGCATCTGGAGCGGTTGATGCAGGATGAGCGCATTATCCGCCACCTGGGCAAGCTCAAGAGCGTGCCGCGCAATGCGCAAATGGTGCTGGACATCGCCAAGGCGCATGGCAGTTTTGGTGCGTTCATCGCCGACTGGCCAGTGACCGACATTGTCGGCTTGTGGAAGTACCTGGCCAAGCACGGCAACCAGTTGGGCGGGTTGTCGGCACCACGGTTCTTGCGCATGGTCGGCAAGGACACGTTCATCCCGACCGATGACATGGCAGCGGCGTTGATTGCGCAGAAGGTGATCGACAAGCAGCCGACCAGCCAGCGCGACCTGGCTCTGGTGCAGCAGGCGTTCAACCAGTGGCATGCAGAGAGCGGGCGGCCGCTGTGCCAGTTGTCGGTGATGCTGGCGCATACCGTCAACCATTGAGTCTTGTGTTGCTCCCATTCGCGGGCACGCCCGCTCCCACAGGAATCGCACCGCACTTAAGGCCTGTGCAGTACCTGTGGGAGTGGGCGTGCCCGCGAAAAATCTAACTGCCTTCGCCTGCCATGCGCCGTTCATGCTGGAACTTCCAGCGCACGTACAGTAGCCCGGCAATAAACAGCCCCAGGCTCACCAGCACTTCAAGCCAGCCGAATACCGCCCGCGACGGGTCGAACGCTGCCAGCACGCCCTTGATGAAATAGATATTCACCACGAAGCAGGTCCAGGCATGCGCCCGGGCGCTGCCTTTCAGCATGCTGGGCAACAGCAACAGCAACGGCACCAGTTCGATCGCCAGGATCACCTCGACCCGGGCCCCATGCAGGTTGGCGAACCACAGGTTGTTCACCACCAGCAGGGCGATCAGGCCGAAGAAGCATGCCAGGCTCAATGCCCGCGTCAGGCGCAGGCGGGGTACCAGCCATTGGACCGGCGGCAATGCCTTGGGCTTTCTAGCCACGCGCCGCCTCCAGGGCCTTGGCCGTGGTCGCCAGGCGTTGGCCCAGGGCACGGCACAGGGCGATTTCGTGCGGGTCGAGTTCGCGCTTGCCATCGGCGCCTGCGTGGTGGCTGGCGCCATAAGGCGTGCCGCCGCCACGGGTCTCGAGCAGTGCCGACTCGCTGTAGGGCAGGCCCATCACCAGCATGCCGTGGTGCATCAGCGGCAGCATCATCGACAGCAGGGTGGTTTCCTGGCCGCCGTGCAGGCTGGCGGTGGAGGTGAACACGCCAGCCGGTTTGCCGACCAGCTCACCGCCTAGCCAAAGGCTGCTGGTGCCATCGAGGAAGTACTTGAGTGGCGCTGCCATGTTGCCGAACCGGGTCGGGCTGCCCAGTACCAGGCCAGCGCAGTGGCGCAGGTCGTCAAGGGTGGCGTACAGCGCGCCACTGGCCGGAATATCCGGGGCCACCGCTTCGCATTCGGTGGAAATCGCTGGCACCGTACGCAGGCGTGCCTCCATGCCGGCCAGCTCGATACCGCGGGCGATGTGCCGGGCCATTTCGCTGGTCGCGCCATGGCGGCTGTAATACAGCACCAGGATGTAGGGCGCGCTCACGGCAGGATCTCCAGCACCTTTTCCGGCGGGCGACCGACCACGGCCTTGTCACCGGCAACCAGGATCGGCCGCTCGATCAGTTTGGGGTGCTGGGCCATGGCCTCGATCAGTTGCGCGTCGGTCAGTGCCGGGTCGGCCAGGTTCAGCGTTTTGTATTCGTCCTCGCCGCTGCGCAGCAATTGACGCGGGGCGATGCCCAGCTTGCCGAGCAGGGCCTTGAGGGTGACCGCGTCGGGCGGGGTTTCCAGGTAGCGCACGATGGTCGGGGCCAAGCCGCGGGCTTCGAGCAGTTCCAGGGCGCCGCGGGATTTCGAGCAGCGCGGGTTATGATAGAGCGTGAGATCAGTCATGTCGGGTCGCATCCAGCTGGGTGTGGCGGCTATTCTAACCGCAGCGACTGACCAATTTGCTTTAAAACTCGAGAAGGATTGACCCATGGCAAGGCGTCTGGCAGCAGTACTGGCCATCACCGCGAGCCTGTTGCTCGGTGGTTGCGGTGCCGATTACGGCGTGGACCAACACGGTAATACGGTTAAGGCCGAACAGATCGAAGGGCACTGGCTGGTGCTCAACTACTGGGCTGAATGGTGCGGACCGTGCCGTACCGAAATCCCGGAACTGAATGCGGCGGCCAAGCAATGGGCGGCTGAGGGCATCAAGGTGGTGGGGGTGAACTTCGACGGTTTGCAGGGGCAGGACCTGAAGCAGGCTGCCGAAACCCTGGGTATCGGTTTCACCGTGCTCGCCCAGGACCCGGCCGAGCGCTATGACCTGCCGCGTAGCGAGGCCTTGCCGGTGACCTACATCATCGACGACAAGGGCAAGGTGCGTGAGCAGTTGATGGGCGAGCAGACCCTTGAAGGGTTGCAGGCCAAGATCAAGGCCCTGAAAGGCGCCTGATGCATTCGGGGCCGCTTTCGCGGCCCTTCGCGGGCAGGCCCGCTCCCACAGGGGGGACGCGACAAACTGTGGGAGCGGGCGCGCCCGCGAAGGGCCGCAAAGCGGCCCAGGCAATCCTCAGCCTTCTTCAGGCCAGAAGCGCAGCGGCTTGCCTTCGGCCGGCCAGAAGCGCATCTGCTCCACCGGTGACACATCCCAACGCTCTACCGTTTCCAGCGCCTGCAGGAAGCGTTTTTCCTGTTCCATCAGCGCGGGTGCACACAGCTTGCGGGTCTTGCCGACTTTGCCGAAGCTCAGGTGCTCGCCATCGAGCGTGTAAGGCGCAAACCAGTGGTTGCAGCCGCCGTTGCCATAGGCACGGCCGTCGCTGGCCAGGGTCAAGGTCAGGTGGCTGTAGTCGATCAGTGGTCGTTCGCCAATCCACTCCAGCACGTAGCTGCGTTCCTGCTGCAGCCGGGAAGGTTCCGTGGCGCAGCCGAGCAGGCCGGTTGCAATCAGCACGCCGGTCAGCAGATTCTTCACTCGGCGCTCTCCTGGCAACGCGGGCACAGGTGTTTTTCGCCACGGCTGGCCCAGCCCAGCGCTGCGATACGGGCGCTGGCAGCCGGTTGACGAGCTGCCTTGCCGAGCTTGGCGTCTACTGCGAACTCGAAGCTCAGCACCGCATCGCAGCGATCGCACTCGACCTGCCAGGTGAGGATTTCCAGCTCGTTGAATACCGGGCCACTCGCCACGGCAACCCACTGGCCGCGTGGGTTGATCAGGTGGCGCACGCTTTCCACAGTCAGGCGCATGGACAAATCCTTGCTGCCCTTGAGCGTGACCAGCAGGCTGTCGCCTTTTTGCATCGAACCGCCGTTGCCCGTGACCTGGTAGCGGCCCGGCACCAAAGCGCGGCACTCGATCAGGGTGTGTTGCGGGTTGAAAAGGGTGTAGCGAAAATCGTGTTCGACCATGGGTCCTCCAGAAATGCCGCGTATCCTAGCATTAACCCATCACCAGGTTCTGTGGATTGCCTGCCGCCCAGCGGTTGATGTTGTCCAGTGTGGTCGCGGCAATGGCATCCAGCGCCTCGCGGGTGAGGAAAGCCTGGTGAGCGGTGATGATCACGTTGGGGAAGGTCAGCAGCCGAGCCAGCACATCGTCTTGCAAGGGCAGGTCGGAGCGGTCTTCGAAGAACAGTTGGGCTTCTTCCTCGTAGACGTCCAGGCCCAGGTAGCCAAGCTGGCCGCTTTTCAGTGCGTCGATCAGCGCCGGGGTGTCGACCAGCGCACCGCGACCGGTGTTGATCAGCATGGCGCCGGGCTGCAACTGGGCCAGGCTTTGCGCGTTGACCAGGTGGCGAGTGTGCTCGGTCAGCGGGCAGTGCAGGCTGATGATGCGGGCTTCGCGCAACAGCTCGGGCAGGGGCATGTAGCGGGCGCCAAGGGCCAGCAGCTCTGGGTTGGGGTAGGGGTCGTACGCCAGCAGCTGGCAGCCGAAACCGGCCATGATGCGAGCGAAGGCGGCCCCGATCTGGCCGGTACCGACCACCCCGACGGTTTTGCCGTGCAGGTCGAAGCCGGTCAGCCCGTGCAGGGTGAAGTCACCTTCGCGGGTGCGGTTGTAGGCCCGATGCAGGCGCCGGTTGAGTGCCAGGATGAGCGCCACGGCGTGCTCGGCAACGGCGTGTGGCGAGTAGGCCGGCACCCGCACCACGGCCAGGCCCAAGCGCTGGGCGGCGGCCAGGTCGACGTGGTTGTAGCCGGCCGAGCGCAGGGCGATCAACCGCGTGCCCGCAGCGGCCAGGCGCTGCAGCACCGGCGCGTCGAGTTCGTCATTGATGAAGGCGCAGACCACCTCAAAGCCCTCTGCCAGGGCGGCGGTGTCGAGGGTCAGGCGGGCCGGCTGGAAATGCAGCTCCAGGGTGGTGCCGCTGACAGCCTTGGTGAAGCTTTCCTGATCGTAGTGCTGGCTGCTGAACAACAGGGCGCGCATGGTGGAACTCCTTTGCAATGCATGTCTTGGTTGGGTCGCTGCCTGTCAAGGCATACCCAGCGTGGCCCAGAGCCACTCAAGCGCTCAATCTGGCCTGTGCCGACAGCCGGCTGATCGCGCTGTCCAGTTCATCCAGGGCCTGCTGCGCCTGCGGATTGTCCTGCTTCAGCAAGGTCTCGCTGCGTTGGCACGCTGCCCGTAACTGCGGTACGCCACAATAGCGTGAGGCCCCGTTCAGACGGTGTACTTGCTCGATCAGGCCATTGCGGTCGTCGGCTTCGCGGGCGGCGCGTATGGCTTCGCGGTCCGTATCCAGGGAGGCCAGCAGCATGCTCAGCATGTCAGCGGCCAGATCTGCCTTGCCAGCGGCCAGGCGCAGGCCCTCTTCGGGGTCGAGTACCTTCAGTTCGTCGCCATTGGTCAGTAGCTCGGCCTGCGCCTGCTGCGGTGTGCCCAGGCTCAGGCCGGTCCACTTCATCACCACCTGGGCCAGTTGCCGTTCGCTGATGGGTTTGGTCAGGTAGTCGTCCATGCCGCTGTGCAATAACGCCCGCTTTTCATTGGCCATGGCATGGGCAGTGAGGGCGACGATTGGCAGCGGGTTGCCGCTCTGGGTGTTTTCCCACAGGCGGATCTGTTCAGTACAGGCGCGGCCGTCCATGCCGGGCATCTGCACATCCATCAGCACCAGGTCGAACAACTCCTCCTGCACGGCCTGTACCGCCGCATAACCATTGTTGACGGCCAGTACCTCGGCACCCAAGTCTTCGAGCAGGGTTTTTACCAGCAGCAGGTTGGCGGCATTGTCGTCGACGCAGAGTATTTTCGGGCGTCGCTGGCCGTTGGCGTTGCTCCCTTCGGCCAGCGGACGGCGAGGTTGTACCAGCTCCAGCAAGAGGCGACGCAGCTTGCGGGTGCAGGTCGGCTTGGACAGCAACTGGCCATGGCCGTTGGGCAGGTACGGGTGGTACAGCGCCTGCTCGGTGGTCGGGCACAGCACCACGCATTGGCAGTGGTAACGCTCGAGCTGCTGATGATAATGGCCCAGTTGCTCGGGCGACAGGTTACCCAGGTTGGCCCCGAGCACCGCGAACTCGAAGGGCAGGCCGGCCTGGCTGGCGGCCTGCACCCCCTGCAGCAACTGGTCGTAGGAGGCGAACAGGCTCACGCTGAGGCCGCAGTCTTCCAGCTGGTGCTCCAGTGCCTGGCGCGCCAGTTCGTGGCCATCGACAATGGCGGCACGGCGGCCCAGCAATGGCTGCGGTGGCAGCGCTTCGGCATCGTCATGAGCCTTGGGCAGGTTGAGGCTGATCCAGAACTGCGAACCTTCGCCCGGGGTACTGTCGACACCGATCTCGCCGCCCATCTGTTCGATCAGGCGCTTGGAAATCACCAGCCCCAGACCGGTGCCACCGGGCTGGCGAGCCAGTGAGTTGTCAGCCTGGCTGAAGGCCTGGAACAGTGTGCGCACATCCTGTGGTGACAGGCCGATGCCGGTGTCCTGTACGCTGATGCGCAACTGCGCGCAGTCTTCGTGCTCGTCTTCCAGCATGGCGCGCACGACGATGGTGCCTTCGCGGGTGAACTTGATGGCGTTGCTGACCAGGTTGGTGAGGATCTGCTTGAGCCGCAACGGGTCGCCCACCAGCGAAGCAGGCGTGTCGCGGTAGATCAGGCTCAGCAATTCCAGCTGCTTGGCGTGGGCGGCCGGAGCGAGGATGGTCAGGGTGTCCTGGATCAGGTCCCGCAGGTTGAACGGTATGCTGTCGAGCACCAGCTTGCCGGCTTCGATCTTGGAGAAATCGAGGATCTCGTTGATGATTCCCAGCAGGTTGTCAGCAGACTTCTCGATGGTGTTCAGGTAGTCGAGCTGGCGCGGTGTCATCTCGCTTTTTTGCAGCAGGTGGGTAAAGCCGAGGATGCCATTGAGCGGGGTGCGGATTTCGTGGCTCATGTTGGCCAGGAACTCCGACTTGATGCGGCTGGCCTCAAGTGCCTCTTTGCGCGCCATGTCCAGCTCGATGTTCTGGATTTCGATGGTTTCCAGGTTCTGGCGCACGTCTTCGGTGGCCTGGTCGATGCTGTGTTGCAGTTCTTCGTGAGCGTTTTGCAGGGTTTCGGCCATGCGGTTGATGCCGTGGGCCAGTTCGTCCAGCTCATGGCTGCCCATGGTCGGCAGGCGTTCTTCGAGGTGGCCGTCCTTGAGCTGATTGACCGCGTGCTTGATGCGTTCGATGGGGTCGTTGATGGTGCGGCTCATGCGCAGCGCCAACAGGCCGCTGAGTGCCAGGCAGGCGAGGATCAGCAACAGGCTGGTAAACAGGTTGCGGTAGCCGCGCAGCAGCGTGCCGTCGTGCGACAGCTCGATCTCTACCCAGCCCAGCAGGCGCTCGGCTTCGGCCGGCACGGCGTCGGTGGCCAGGTCGCGGTGGTGGCCGAACACGGGCATCAGGTAGCGGGTGGCGTCGTTGCCACTGCGCTGCAGGAGTTGGGTGCCGGTACCGCCGCTGGGCGGCAGGTTGAGCATGCTCGGGCCGGCGTGGGCCAGGCGCGTGCGGTCCGGGGCCAGAAACGCCACTGCGCGCACATCGGCCTGCTCCAGGGTTTGTGCGGCAATTCGCTCCAGTTGCGCAGGCGCGAGCCGGGCCATGGCCGGTGCGGCCAGGGGCGCCAGTTGTTCGGCGATCATCTTGCCGCGCTGCAGCAGCTGGGTGCGCAGGTCGTTCTGTTGCAGCCAGGTGAAATAGCTACCCAGCACCAGGGCCATCAAGCCGGCCGGTAGCAGTGCCAGCAGCAGTACCCGGCTGCGGATTCCCAAGCGATCGAGCACACTCGCCTCCTCTGATGTGCCTGGATGCCGTCAAGTGGTAACGGCCAAGCCGCGAAGTTACTCCGCCTGCCGCACCATTGCATCTCTTTAGTACGTGTTATGCGCCGTTGCCGGGGCATTGGTCGCAGTGCGGTTGCCTGGCAGGTGGCGAATGCTCAATAATCACGCAATTGAGAATGCATGGCAGTTGCCAATGAATCCTGTATCTATTTACAACACCCACATCCTTGCCATCGAGGACGACCCGGTGCTTGGCGCCTATCTGCAGGAAGAGCTGCAGCGTGGCGGCTGCCAGGTCACCTGGTGCCGCAATGGCCTGGAGGGTCTGGAAACGGCTGGCCGCCAGGCTTTCGATGTTGTGCTCATGGACATCCTGCTGCCCGGGCTTGATGGGCTGGACGCCTTGGCGCAGTTGCGCAGGCACAGCGCTACACCGGTAATCATGATGTCGGCGCTGGGGGCCGAGGCGGATCGTATCAGCGGCTTTCAGCGCGGCGCCGACGATTACCTGCCCAAGCCATTCAGCATGGCCGAGTTGCAGGTGCGCATCGAGGCGATTCTGCGCCGCGTGGCCCTGGAGCGGCGGCATCAGGGCCCGCTGGAGCAAGCCGGCTGCGGCGAGCTGCAGTTCGATGAGGGGCTGTGTGACGTGCGCCTGAATAGCCGTCTGGCAGGTCTGACCCCCAGCGAATACCGCCTGCTGGACATCCTCAACCGCAACCTCGACGAAGTCCTCAGCAAGCCGTTCCTGTACCAGCACGTGTTGCGGCGCGGCTATTCACGGCATGACCGCAGCCTGGACATGCACGTCAGCCAGATCCGTCGCAAGCTCAAGGGCATCGGTTATCACGAACGGCAGATCCGCACCGTGTGGGGCAAGGGTTACGTGCTCAGTGCCAGCGAGGCGGAGTGAACCATGCTCGACCGCCATTCGCTGTTCTGGAAGCTGACCATCTTGCTGGTGGGCTTCTGCCTGCTGATGATCGGCCTCAGTTATACCTGGGGCCGACACATGGAAACCCAGAATGCCTTCCTCTCGGAGTCGGCACGGCAGACCCTGCGGGGTTATGCCGCCGAAGCTGAGCTGGCCTGGCGCAGCGGCGGGCGGGAAGGGCTGGACCAGTGGGTGGCGGCCATGCATCAGCGCGAACGGGGCTGGGTCGGCGTGCTCGACATCAATCTGCGCCCGCTCGACAGCGCCACACTCAACCCACAGATCATGCAGCGTCTGACACGCCTGCGCGGTGTCGATTGGCCGATGAGTCGGCGCAGTGTCGACCAGCCGTGGGTGCGCATACCGTTCCCGGGGGCGCCGGAGCAGGGCATGCTGGTGATCGAACTGCCGCAGCGCTTCAATCCGGGCCAGCACCGCTTGCTGTGGCGCATTGTCACCAACGGCATCATCCCGGGGCTGTTCACCTTGCTGTTGTGTGTAGGCCTGTACCGCATGCTGATCGTGCCGCTGAACCAACTTCGCGAGCAGGCCAATGCCTGGCGGGCCGATCAGCTGTCAGCCCGCCTGGACTCGCGCACCATCGCCCGGCATGACGAATTGGGCGAACTGGCGCGTGCCTTTGACCAGATGGCCGAGCGACTGCAAGGCACGGTGGCTATGCAGCAGCAGTTGCTGCGCGACCTGTCCCACGAAATGCGCACGCCGCTGAGCCGGCTGCGGGTGGCCTGCGATGGTGAAACCGACCTGCAGCGTCTGCGTGATCGCCTGATCCGTGAAGTGGACTGCATGCAGCAACTGGTCGAAGACACCCTGCAACTGGCCTGGCAGGACGCCGAGCGTGCGCCGATGAACCTTGAGCCGATCGAGGTCCACGCCTTGTGGGAGTTGCTGGCCGAAAATGCCAGCTACGAGAGCGGCTGGTCGCCTGCGCAACTGCGCTGCGAAGTACCGGCCGACTGCTGGGTGCAGGGCAACCTCAACCACCTGGCTCAGGCGCTGGAGAACATCTTGCGCAATGCCATTCGCCACTCGCCGGCCGAGGGTGTGGTGCGGTTGGGTGGGCAGCGTGAGGGCAGCTATTGGTGGTTGTGGCTTGAGGATGAGGGTGGCGGGGTCGCTGAAGAAGACCTGGAACGGATCTTCGCGCCGTTCTCGCGGTTGGACGGTTCGCGGCCCGGGGATGGTGGCTTCGGCCTGGGGCTGAGCATCGCCCGCAGTGCCATCCAGCGCCAGGGCGGCACCTTGTGGGCGCAGAATGGCAAACGCGGGTTGCGCTTGTGGATGAGGTTGCCGTTGCATGTGCCGGCCGCTTCGCGGGTAAACCCGCTCCTGCAGGCTAGCGAATCCCCGTAGGAGCGGGTTTACCCGCGAAGAGGCCAGCACATGTCACACCGTTATAGCTTGTAGCTATATGCACTACAGATTGCGTGATATGGCCGCGAAGGGTTTGCCGGTATGATAGGCACCCCCGCCGTCCGGATTGCGAAATACGCCATGACCGTGCAGTACCCAACCATCGCCGATTGCGTCGGCAATACGCCACTGGTTCGCCTGCAGCGCATCGCTGGCGAAACCAGCAATACCCTCCTGCTCAAGCTCGAAGGTAACAATCCTGCCGGCTCGGTGAAAGACCGCCCGGCACTGTCGATGATCGCTCGCGCCGAACTGCGCGGCCAGATCAAGCCAGGCGATACCCTGATCGAAGCCACCTCCGGCAACACCGGCATCGCCCTGGCGATGGCGGCGGCGATCAAGGGCTACAAGATGATCCTGATCATGCCCGACAACTCCACCGCCGAGCGCAAGGCCGCCATGACGGCCTATGGCGCCGAGCTGATCCTGGTGACCAAGGAGGAGGGGATGGAAGGCGCCCGTGACCTGGCCGAGAAGCTGCAGGCCGAAGGCCGTGGCCTGGTGCTCGACCAGTTCGCCAACGGCGACAACCCGATCGCCCACTACAACAGCACCGGCCCGGAGATCTGGCAGCAGACCCAGGGCACCATTACCCATTTCGTCAGCTCCATGGGGACCACCGGTACCATCATGGGCTGCTCGCAGTACCTCAAGGAACAGAACCCCGCGGTGCAGATCATCGGCCTGCAACCGATGGAGGGCTCGGCTATTCCGGGCATTCGCCGCTGGCCCGAGGAATACCTGCCGAAAATCTTCGATGCTACTCGCGTCGACCGCGTGGTCGACATGTCGCAGCAGGAAGCCGAAGACACCACCCGTCGCCTTGCGCGTGAAGAGGGCATTTTCTGCGGCGTGTCTTCTGGTGGTGCGGTCGCGGCCATGTTGCGCCTGTCCCGCGAAGTGGAAAATGCGGTCATGGTTGCGATCATTTGCGACCGCGGCGACCGTTATCTGTCCACTGGCCTGTTTGATCCACGCTAAATGTCCAAGAAAAAAAGCAACAGCGGCCTGCGCTTCCAGCCGGCCGGCGGCAATCGCACCCTCCAGGTCCCAGTGGGCAAGAAGCAGCGCCTGGACATCGAGCGCCTGGCCGGTGACGGCCGTGGCATTGCCTTCCTCGACGGGCGTACCTGGTTCGTCAGCGGCGCCTTGGCCGGTGAGGCCGTGGAGGCGCGGGTGCTCAACGCCCGTGGCAAAGTGGTCGAGGCACGCCTGGAGCGGTTGCTGCAGGCCGCGCCCGAGCGCCGTGAGGCGCCATGTCGCTACTACGACCGCTGCGGTGGCTGCAACCTGCAGCACCTGCCGCACGACGCGCAACTGGCGCTGAAGCAGCGCACCCTCGCCGAGCAGTTGCAGCGGGTGGCCGGCGTGCAACCCGAGGCGTGGGCTGCCCCCCTGAGCGGGCCGGAATTCGGCTACCGGCGCCGCGCCCGTGTGGCCGTGCGTTGGGACGTCAAGGCGCGTCAGCTGGAGGTGGGTTTCCGCGCCGAAGCCAGCCAGGACATCATTGCCATCGACGATTGTGCAGTGCTGGTACAACCCTTGCAGTCCATTTTGCGCCACTTGCCGACGGTGCTGCGTTCGTTGAGCAAGCCGCAGGCGCTGGGCCATGTAGAGCTGTTCAGTGGCACCGCCGAGGCGGTTCTGGTGCGCCACGTCGCGCCGTTGCCGGCCGAGGACCAGGCCAGGCTGCAAGCGTTCTGCGAGCAGGCCAACGCTCAGCTATGGCTGCAAGGCGAAGGTGAGCCGGCGCCCGTGGACCCAGCGGCACGGTTGGGGTTTGCCCTGGCA
Source organism: Pseudomonas sp. JY-Q (assembly GCF_001655295.1). NCBI lineage: Bacteria > Pseudomonadati > Pseudomonadota > Gammaproteobacteria > Pseudomonadales > Pseudomonadaceae > Pseudomonas > Pseudomonas sp. JY-Q. Next base: position 1,475,819 of record NZ_CP011525.1, read on the forward strand.
CCTTGGCAGCTGGAGCTGGCCTGGCGCCCGGGCGATTTCGTGCAGGTGAATGCCCAGGTCAATACGGCGATGATCGAGCAGGCCCTGGCCTGGCTCGCGCCACAAGCCGACGAGCGTGTGCTGGACTTGTTCTGCGGTCTGGGCAACTTTGCCCTGCCGCTGGCCCGCCAGGCGCGTGAGGTGGTGGCAGTGGAAGGTGTACAGGCCATGGTCGATCGTGCCGCGGCCAATGCCCGGAACAACAATGTGCATAACGCACGGTTTTTTCAGGCCGATTTATCGCAGCCTTTGGCAGGCACCGGATGGGCCGCCGAGGGCTTTTCTGCGGTACTCTTGGATCCACCGCGCGACGGTGCTTTCGAGGTGGTGCAAGGCATCGCCCGCCTCAAGGCCAGAAGGCTGGTCTACGTATCGTGCAACCCGGCCACGCTGGCGAGAGACGCCCAAGTGCTGGTCGGCCAGGGGTACCGGTTAAAAAGGGCCGGGATTCTCGACATGTTTCCTCAGACGGCGCATGTCGAGGCCATGGCGTTATTCGAAGCGGGCTAGCTGACTGGCCCCTTGGTGCGGTTGCCACGGAATGGCGGCCGCACGGTGATCGCCAGCACACCCGTATGGTGTGCTGCATGGAAAGGTAAAACAAAGATGGTACAGGTGAGAGTGCACCAGCCGGTCAACACCGACGGCAGTATCAATCTCGAAGCATGGTTGGACCATGTGGTAAGCGTCGATTCGGCACTGGATCGCGCAGCGCTGAAAGAAGCCTGCGAGTTTGCTCTTGAGGTAGAGAAAAAGGGCAACCCGGCCAAGCATTCCTGGGCGGATGGTACGTCCAGCTTCCAGGCAGGCCTGGAAATCGCCGAAATTCTTGCTGACCTCAAGCTCGACCAGGACTCTCTGGTGGCTGCGGTCATCTACCGCTCGGTGCGCGAGGGCAAGGTCACCCTTGCCGAGGTCAGCCAGCGTTTTGGCCCGGTGGTGTCCAAGCTGATCGACGGCGTGCTGCGCATGGCCGCCATCAGTGCCAGCCTCAGCCCACGACAGTCGCTGGTGCTGGGCTCGCAGGCGCAGGTCGAGAACCTGCGCAAGATGCTGGTGGCCATGGTTGACGACGTGCGCGTGGCGCTGATCAAGCTGGCCGAACGCACGTGCGCAATACGGGCGGTCAAGTCCGCCGATGACGAGAAACGCCTGCGTGTCGCGCGTGAAGTGTTCGACATCTACGCGCCGCTCGCGCACCGCCTGGGTATCGGTCACATCAAGTGGGAGCTGGAAGACCTGTCCTTCCGCTACCTGGAGCCCGACCAGTACAAGCAGATCGCCAAGCTGTTGCATGAGCGGCGACTGGACCGCGAGCGCTTCATCAGCGACGTGATGAACCAGTTGCAGAACGAGTTGCTCGCCACTGGCGTAAATGCCGACATCAGCGGTCGGGCGAAACATATCTATTCGATCTGGCGCAAGATGCAGCGCAAAGGCCTGGAGTTCAGCCAGATCTACGACGTGCGTGCGGTGCGCGTGCTGGTGCCGGAAATCCGCGACTGCTACACCGCGCTGGGCATCGTGCACACCTTGTGGCGGCATATTCCCAAGGAGTTCGACGACTACATCGCCAACCCCAAGGAGAACGGCTACCGCTCGTTGCACACTGCGGTAATCGGCCCCGAGGGCAAGGTGCTGGAGGTGCAGATCCGCACCCACGGCATGCACGAAGAGGCCGAACTTGGGGTATGCGCCCACTGGCGCTACAAGGGCACCGACGTCAAGCCCAGCTCCAACCACTACGAAGAAAAGATTTCCTGGTTGCGCCAGGTGCTGGAATGGCACGAAGAGCTGGGCGACATCGGTGGCCTGGCCGAGCAGTTGCGGGTCGACATCGAGCCTGACCGGGTTTATGTGTTCACCCCCGACGGCCACGCCATCGACCTGCCCAAAGGCGCCACGCCATTGGACTTTGCCTACCGCGTGCACACCGAGATCGGCCACAACTGCCGCGGCGCGAAGATCAACGGCCGTATCGTGCCGCTGAACTACAGCCTGCAGACTGGCGAGCAGGTGGAGATCATCACCAGCAAGCACGGCAACCCTAGCCGTGACTGGTTGAACTCCAACCTGGGCTACGTGACCACCTCACGGGCGCGGGCCAAGATCGTCCACTGGTTCAAATTGCAGGCCCGCGACCAGAACGTTGCTGCCGGCAAGACCTTGCTTGAGCGCGAACTCAGTCGTCTGGGCCTGCCGCAGGTTGATTTCGAGCGCCTGGCCGAGAAGACCAACGTCAAGACCGCCGAGGACATGTTTGCCTCGCTCGGTGCTGGCGACCTGCGCCTGGCTCATCTGGTCAACGCTGCCCAGCAGTTGCTGGAGCCTGAGCGTATCGAGCAGATCGAGCTGGTGCCGCGCAAGCCTACCGGGCCGCGTACCGGCAAGCGTGGCGACATTCAGATCCAGGGTGTCGGCAACCTGCTGACACAGATGGCCGGCTGCTGCCAGCCGCTACCGGGCGATGCCATTGTCGGTTACATCACCCAGGGCCGTGGCGTGAGCATTCATCGCCAGGACTGCGCCTCGGTACTGCAGCTGGCGGGCAAGGAGCCAGAGCGCATGATCCAGGTGAGCTGGGGGCCGATCCCGGTGCAGACCTACCCGGTCGACATCGTCATCCGTGCCTACGATCGCCCGGGCCTGCTGCGCGATGTGTCGCAGGTGCTGCTGAACGAGAAGATCAACGTGCTGGCGGTGAATACCCGTTCGAACAAGGAAGACAACACCGCGCTGATGTCGCTGACCATCGAGATTCCAGGCCTGGACGCGCTGGGGCGCCTGCTGGGGCGGATCTCGCAGTTGCCGAACATCATCGAGACGCGGCGTAATCGTACCCCTTGAGACCGGGGCGTCTGCTTCGCGGGTAAACCCGCTCCCTACAGGTAAGGTGCAGATTTCGAAAGCTGCACCCATCCTGTGGGAGCGGGTTTACCCGCGAAGAAGGCGCCACTGAAAGGACCTGATTGAATGACCTACACCCTTGACGACCTGCTGCATCTCATGGCCCGCCTACGCGACCCGCAGTACGGCTGCCCGTGGGACCTGAAGCAGAACTACGCCAGCATCGTCCCACACACTATCGAAGAGGCCTACGAGGTCGCTGACACCATTGAGCGCGGCGATTTCGAGCACTTGCAAGGCGAGCTGGGCGATTTGCTGTTCCAGGTGGTCTACTACAGCCAGCTGGCCCGCGAAGAAGGGCGTTTCGAGTTCGATGGTGTGGTCGACAGCATCACCCGCAAGCTCATCCGCCGCCACCCGCACGTTTTTCCGACTGGCGAGCTGTACGCGCCGGTGGACACGCCCAGCCTGAGCGAAGCCCAGGTCAAGTCGCGCTGGGAAGAAATCAAGGCCGAAGAGCGCGCGGAGAAGAGCCAGCCCGAACAGCTGTCGCTGCTTGATGACGTGCCGGCAACCTTGCCGGCGCTGTCGCGGGCAGCCAAACTGCAAAAACGTGCGGCCACGGTCGGTTTCGACTGGCCGGCGGCGTTGCCGGTGCTGGACAAGGTCCGCGAAGAGCTGGATGAAGTGCTGCAGGCCATGGCCGACGGCGACGCCGATGCGCTGGAAGATGAAGTCGGCGACTTGCTGTTTGCTGCGGTCAACCTGGCCCGCCACCTCAAGCAAGACCCAGAGCATGCGCTACGCCGCGCCAATCGCAAGTTCGAACGACGTTTCCGTTTTATCGAACAGGCATTGCGCGACAGTGGCCGCCCCATTGAAGATTGTGACCTTGACGAGCTGGATGCCCTTTGGGGGGAAGCCAAACGTCAGGAAAAGAACCTGCCCAGCTGCGGCTGAGCTGTTGCATAAGTGAGTGAATATTCATGAGCCTTTCCCTTCGCGACCAATTGCTCAAAGCCGGTCTGGTCAACCAGAAACAGGTCTCGCAGACCAACAAAGCTGAAAAGAAACAGAAGCGCATGGAGCACAAAGGCCAGGTCGAAGTCGACGACAGCCAGCAGCGCATGGCCAAGGAAGCCATGGCTGAAAAAGCCCGGCGTGACCAGGAACTGAACCGCCAGCAGCAGGAAAAGGCCGAGCAGAAGGCCCGTGCCGCGCAGGTCAAGCAACTGATCGAGGCCACTCGCCTGCCCAAACTGAGCACCGAGGATTACTACAACTTCGTCGACGACAAGAAGGTCAAGCGCATTGCCGTCAACGCCCTGATGCGCACCAAGCTGAGCAACGGCGCGCTGGCCGTGGTAGCCCATGCCGGTGGTTACGAGGTTATCCCCCGTGAGGCCGCCTTGAAGATCCAGGAGCGCGACCCTGGCCGTATTCTGCTGCTCAACAGCCATGTCGAGGAAACGGACGAAGACGACCCGTACGCGGCTTACAAGATCCCTGATGATCTGATGTGGTAAACACGAAAACCTCGCCTTGGCGTTAATGCGGTTCATTCAAGATCGCAGGGCCGCTCTGCGGCCCTTTCGCGACACGCGCGTTCTCAAGAAGACGCTGGCCTTGCGTCGCGAAAGGGTTCGCCGCTCACCGAACCGGCGCGGTTAGTCACTTGTACTATCGTCTTGGTTCCCTCCGTTCGTCGGACATTTCTTAGGGTTCCGGCACAACGGCTAGCCTCCAGCTTAGCGTCAGGGATAGCGCTGAACATTCGGTCCAGGAAGGGCCAGTACGCCTCGTCGTCCCGACGCTTTATCTGCTGAGGAGACGACAATGAAAATAACCCTGAAACGGTTGGCGTGCCTGGGTGCGAGCTTCACCAGTGCGTTCGCCATGGCCGATGCGGCCAGCCCGCCGGTGCTGTCACCTGCGATTCCCTTCGATGTCACCGCCAATCCCCCCTTCACCCTGGACAACCTGCAACACGATTTCGACGTGCTGTCGTGGCAAACCTTCGTCGCCCTGAACTGGCCCGCCAACGCCGACGGCAGTGCCAACACCTCGGCGAAGATCGGCGCGCCCGGCAAGACCGTGTGGGAGTCGTGGAAAGAAAGCTACGAGATTTTCCTGCCCAAGGGGCAGAAGCCCGTCGCCTGGGACCAGCAGGCGCCCGTGCCCGCGGCCTGTGAAGGCAAGGGTGACTTGCCGGTGCTGCAACAGATGGGCAAGGTCGCCGGGGTGCTCGATGAGTTCATCCAGCCGTTCAAGACCGGCCCGCTGGTCGACCAAAGCGGCACCTACACGCGCAACGCGATCATGGTCAACCAGCCAATGTTCGATGACATCGTCAACAATGGCCTGTACAGCAAGGAAGGCCAGCAAGCGTTCCTGAGCAAGGCCGACAACCGCATCGCTTTCGCCTGCGGTTCGCAAAAGGCCCAGCAGGTCGGCGCGATCATGGTCAAGTCGGCCTGGAAAGTGCTCGATGGCAGCGACAACCCGCAGGAGTTCCACGCCGTCGACGCGCTGGTCTACACCCCCGGCAACGCCGACCCGAACAAGGGGGCGGTGATCCCCGAATCGTGCAATGCGCAGAAGGTCGGGCTGGTAGGCCTGCACATCGTGCACAAGACCGAAGGCGCACCACAGTGGGTATGGTCGACGTTCGAACACGTGCGCAACGTGCCGGAAAAGACCACGCCAATGAACGAGCGCAAGGGGCCCTACCTGTTCTACGACGCCCAGGCCAGCAACCGCCCGGTGAACGAGCCGCCCGCGCAACCATGGGACCCGTCGAAGAAGGCCATCCCCTCGCAGATCGTGCGTGAAATTCCCGTCACCGCCGCCACCCAACAGCTCAACGCGCAGTGGCAAGGCGCGCTCAAGGGCACGGTGTGGGCCAACTACCACCTGATCAGCACCCAGTGGCCCACCGCCCCGGCCGATGACTGCCAGGTGCCGTCGCCGACCAACCCGCTAGGTACGCCTGCGCCGAACTTCCTGGCCAACGCCACCCTGGAGACCTACAACCAGGGCACCACCCCGCAGGCCTCGTCCAGCTGCATGGAGTGCCACAACAACGCGACCACCCGCGTGACCCAGTCGCCACGCACCAGCTTCGCCGATTTCACTTTCCTGCTTGAACGTGCCCAATCCACCGGCGCCAAGGAGTGATGCCATGAGCGACCAGAACCTGCAAAACTTCATCGGCTTGTCCGCCGTGCTCACTGGCCTGTCGGCCAAGCTGCTGGCGCCTTCCGTCGACCCGATCAACCTGCCGCCGGTGTTCTTCGCCACCGCCCAGCAAGGCATGGGCCTTGAGGCGTTCAGCAGCCTGCTGGAGCTGTACGCCAGCATTCAGAGCCAGCCGCCCGCGCAAATCGCCAGTGCCGTGCTCGCTAACGCGAACCCGCAAATCGCCCAGGGCGCCCGCTCGATCATGAAGCTGTGGCTGCTCGGCAGTTGGTACCAACCCTACGACCTGGGCAACGCCCGCACGGGTGACACGCGTGTGGTCTCCGACCAGGCCTACAAGGAGAGCTGGGCGTGGAAGATCGCCCAATCTCACCCTATGGGCTACAGCCAGTTCCACTTCGGGTACTGGGGTGAACAGCCACCGACCCTCAAGCAATTCACCGGTGTCGACGCCAAGGAAGGGCAGCAGCCATGAGCAATGTACAAACCCAGAACATCGAAACTGCCGATGTGATCGTGGTGGGCGCCGGCATGGCCGGCAGTGTCATGGCCTACCAGTTGGGCCTGGCCGGGTTGAAAGTGCTGGTGCTCGAATCGGGCCCGGCCATTCCGCCCAATCGCAGCGAGTACCTGGAGCGCTTCTACACCGCGGTGCTCAAAGCGCCCGAGTCGCCGTACCCACCTGAGCAGAGCGAGCAGACCCCGGCCACGCAGTTCGCGCCACGGGCGACCATCCAGGACCTGATCACCGCGGGTAGCCAAGACCCGAACAAGGCGCAGAAAAGCTACCTGGTGCAGAAGGGGCCGCACCTGTTCGCCAGCACCTACGAGCGGGTAGGCGGCGGCACCATGTGGCACTGGATGGGCACGGCCCTGCGCCTGTTGCCCAACGACTTTCGCATGCGCACTGCGTACAACGTCGGGGTCGACTGGCCGCTCAGTTACGACGACCTGCAGACTGCCTACTGCCGCGCCGAGGAAGAGATGGGCGTGTCCGCGGATGTCGCCTCGCAGACTTACCTGGGCGTGACCTTCCCGCAGGGCTACAAATACAGCATGCATGGCATCCCGCCGTCGCTGGTTGACCAGGGCCTGGGCAAGCACGTCACGGGCACCGTGTACCAAAGCCCGGAGAAGGGGCCTGACGGCAAGCCGTACCCAGGTGTCACCCTCAACGTCCGGCAGACGCCGGCCGGGCGCAACTCGCAGAATGATAACGGCCGTCGGGTGTGCGCTGGCAATACCAGCTGCACGCCGATCTGCCCGATCCAGGCCAAGTACGACGCCACCGTGACCATGGCCAAGGCACTGGATACCGGCAACGTGCGCATCCTTTACCAGACCGTGGCGAGCCAGGTGCAGGTCGATGCCAATGGGGTCACGGGCATCGATTTCATCCAGTACCAGAACAATGGTACGCGCCAGAACGGCACGGCCCAGGGCAAACGCTACGTAATCGCCACCCACGCGATCGAAACGCCGAAGTTGCTGCTCAACTCCATCGGCCCGAACAGCCCTAAAGGGGTCGCCAACAGCAGCGGCCAGGTCGGCCAGGCGTTGGCTGACCACCCGGTGTACCTGGCCTGGGGGCTGATGCCCGAAGGCAAGCCGCTGTTCCCGTTCCGTGGGCCGTTGTCCACCTCGGGGATTGAGGACATGCGCGATGGCCCGTTCCGCAGCCAGCGTGCCGCCTGGCGTATCGAAATCGGCAACGAGGGCTGGAACTGGTCGGTGAATGACCCCTACACCTCGGTCTGCGATTTCATCGACGGCACCAACCACGGCGGCGCTAACCCCAGCAAGCTGGCGTTGTCCGGCCAGGCGCTGGTGCAGCAGCTCAACAGCGTGCTGACCCGCCAGTTCCGTCTGGGCTTCTTGATCGAGCAGGTGGAGAAAGACCCCGATAATGCGCTGTGCCGGGTGGAGAGGAGTACGGAGTTCGCCGACGGCTTGGGCCTGCCTCGGCCGCAGATCACCTACGAACTGTCCGACTACACCAAGGAGGGTTTCAAGCAGGCGCGCCTGGCCGCCACGCACATCATCACCGAACTGATGGGCGCTACCGAGCTGACCGACCTGAACCCTAAGCTTGAGCCCGGCTCGCAAACGGTGTTTGAGTACGACGGCCAGAACTACCCGTTCTACGGCGCTGGCCACCTGATGGGCACCTACCGCATGGGCTCGGACCGCACCACGTCGGTGGTGGACAAGGACCAGCGCAGCTGGGACCACCCCAACCTGTTCCTGGTCGGCGACGGCGTGTTCCCCACTACCGGCACCGCCAACCCGACCTTGACCATCACCGCGTTGACGTTCCAGGCCGCCGACGTGGTGGCCAGCGACCTGCTCAAGCGCACCGTGCAGGTGCAGGCCAACCAGGCATGGCAGGGCACGGGCATGCAGGTCAATGGGCAGAGCTGGCAGTTGGCGGTATGCACGGGCGGGCAGTGGACGGCGAACCCGGCCACCGGCATGGTTGGCGCGGCGGGCAACCCAAGGTTGATCGCCAAGCCCGGCTATGCCTTGCCTGGTCAACCGGAAGGGGCGTTGATCGGGCGTATCGGCAACAGCGGTGCGCCGTTCCTGGTCGGCAACCAGGTGCAATTGCCGCGTGGCCAGCAAGGTGAGCTGCAGCTGTGCATCAATGACGACCTGGACGGGCGTTACGGGGCTGGCCTGAGCGATAACCTGGGCAGCCTGTCGGTAGAGGTGCGTTTCGGGGCGGTGTAGGCCCTGTCATGGCAACCCCACAATACGCCGGCAATGTCGCAGTATTGTGGGGTTGCTCTCTGAGCCCAGGTGAGTCAGGGGGTTGTCGCAGTGCGCAGGGTCATTGTGTGGCGCGCTGGTTTTCCAGGTCTTCAAGCTCAACGCGGTATTGGTGTGCTTCGTGTTCGTTATGGAACATGCCCACCAGTTGGCCTTGCTGGTACACATCCCAGATCCGCACGCCAGCGGCCAGGCCTTCGTGGGACATTCTCGATTCGTCGCGTTCGGTTACTTGGACAGTCATCGGTAAACTCCACTTCTTCAAGATGGCTGCGACAGTGTGTCGCACGTCTTCTTTATAGAGTTTGTTAGCAGACTAAGTAAGTAAAACAGGCATGAAACAAGTTTCATGAAGCTCGAAGGGATGCTGCCTGGGGGGCTTCTTCGCAGCAAAGAAAAGCCCCGCACTGGGCGGGGCTTCAGGTATTGCAGGCAGTGGCGCGATCAGTTGCCCTTCACCGGCTTGCCATCGACCGTGCCATCCTGCAGCACGATCACGTACTCCTTGCCATCGGTCTCTACCTGGCGCAGTTGCACCAGCAGGTAGTCCCAGTTCTTGGCGAACCACAGCTCGGTGATGCGCTTGCTCTGGCTGGGATCGCGCACGCGCTCGACCTTCACGGCATCGACCTGGCCGGTCTTGGTGGTGACCTTTTCGGTGCCCAGCACGCGGAAGTCGTAGGTGTCGATCTCGTCGCCGTCCACCACCTGGTAGGTCATGCTCTTCTTGCCCGCGGCTACGTCGTGCTGCAGGGCCAACTGGTAGGACGACTTGTCCAGAACGCCGCGGTTCAGTGGCAGGCTGACGGCATCGCCACGGTCGCTGCCGGTGATCTTCTTGCTGCTCCAGTCGAAGTTCAGGTCGACCTTCTTGGCCTTGCCCAGGCCGCCACGCTCGAAGTGGTACTTCTGCGGCAGCAGGGTGTCGTTGTCCAGGCGCAGGGTGCTTTGCTCGGTCAAGCTGGCGATCATCATGGAAGCCTTGAAGTTAAGGTCCCAGGTACCGTTGGCATTTTTGACCAGGCTGCGCTCGGCGGTGCCGCTCATGGGCAGCTGCTTCCAGTCGGCGGTGTAGCTGGCCGAGAAGGGCTTCAGATCAGCTGCCTGGAGGGGCAGGGCGAGCACGGCGAGAGCCAAGAGCAGGGCGCGACGCATAAATTCTCCTAGGATCGAATCAAGTGACCGCTGGCTGCCAGTGGCTGGCCGTCCAGTAATGCACCGTGTTCGCCGAGACGCAAGCGCCCTTCAGCGAACCAGCGCACCGCCAGTGGGTAGATCAGGTGTTCCTGATGGTGTACCCGCTGTGCCAGGCTTTCGACGGTGTCATCAGACGCCACCGGTACCACAGCCTGTACGACCAGTGGGCCGCCATCGAGTTCCTCAGTCACGAAGTGTACGCTGCAGCCATGCTCGGCGTCGCCAGCTTCCAATGCCCGGCGATGCGTATGCAGGCCCTTGTACTTGGGCAGCAGCGACGGGTGGATGTTGAGCAGGCGGCCCTGATAGTGGCGCACGAAGTCGCCACTGAGGATGCGCATGAAACCGGCCAGCACGACCAGGTCCGGGGCAAAGCCGTCGATGCGCGCCATCAGCGCGGCATCGAAGGCTTCACGGCCGTCGAACTGGGTGTGGTCGAGCACGACGCTGTCGATGCCGGCCGCTGCGGCGCGTTGCAGGCCGTAGGCATCGGCGCGGTTGGAAACCACCGCGCGGATACGCACCGGGCTGTCCTGCCCTTGGCAGCTGTCGATCAGGGCTTGCAGGTTGCTGCCGGAGCCCGACAGCAGTACCACTACATTGCAGGTCTTGCTCGGCATCAGTGTGCCTTGAGGTTCTGCAGCTCGACCTGGGCAGCGCCTTCGGCGGCTTCGGCGATGTGGCCGATTACCCACGGTTGCTCACCGGCGGCGCGCAGTTCGTTCAGGGCGGCTTCGACCTGGTCCTGGGCCACGCAGATGACCATGCCCACGCCGCAGTTCAGTACGCGGTGCATTTCGTGCTCGTCGACGTTGCCTTTTTCCTGCAGGAAGTCGAACACCGCCGGGCGCTGCCAGCTGGCCACGTCAACCACGGCCTGGGCGTTTTTCGGCAGTACGCGCGGGATGTTGTCCAGCAGGCCGCCGCCGGTGATGTGGGCCATGGCCTTGACGGCGCCGGTGTTTTTGATCAGCTGCAGCAGCGGTTTGACGTAGATGCGGGTCGGCGCCATCAGCAGGTCGGTCAGCGGCTTGCCGTCCAGCTGGGTGTTCTCGATGTCGGTAGCCGACACTTCGAGGATCTTGCGGATCAGCGAGTAGCCGTTGGAGTGCGGGCCCGAGGACGGCAGGGCGATCAGCGCATCACCGGTGGCAACCTTGGAGCCGTCGATGATTTCGGCCTTTTCCACCACGCCTACGCAGAAACCGGCCAGGTCGTAGTCTTCGCCTTCGTACATGCCAGGCATTTCGGCGGTTTCACCACCGACCAGCGAGCAGCCGGCCAGTTCGCAACCGGCGCCGATGCCGGTGACCACGGTGGCGGCTACGTCAACGTTCAGCTTGCCAGTGGCGTAGTAGTCGAGGAAGAACAGCGGCTCGGCGCCGCAGACGACCAGGTCGTTGACGCACATGGCGACCAGGTCCTGGCCGATGCTGTCGTGCTTGTTCAGGTTCAGCGCCAGGCGCAGCTTGGTGCCGACGCCGTCGGTGCCGGAGACCAGCACCGGCTGTTTGTAGCCGGCCGGGATCTCGCAGAGGGCGCCGAAGCCGCCCAGGCCACCCATGACTTCAGGGCGTGCGGTGCGTTTTGCCACGCCCTTGATGCGTTCGACCAGTGCTTCGCCGGCGTCGATGTCTACACCGGCGTCCTTGTAGCTCAGGGAGGGTTGCTTGCTCATTGATCCAGGCCTTTAGGAGGGAGGGATTCTTAAAAACGACCATGACGGCCAAGGCCGGCTGATAAGCGGCGGCGGTCTGAAACGTCAGTGGTCTGTGAAGGCGCGCGATTTTATCAGGGTTGCCGGGCAGCGGCCATCCTCAGGCCGACGGGCAGGGCGGTAATTGTTGAAAAAAGCGGGAGGGTGGTTGATGCGGTTGCATGTGTATAAGCTGCAAGCAACGAGCTTGCGGCTGCACGACAATGCAGCCTGGCGCTCGGCCTGCTTTTTCTTGCAGCTTGAAGCTTACGGCTTGAAGCTCGACTGGACAGGAATCCTCCATGCGTTTGTTCAATATTATGGCAGCCGGTTGCCTGGCCCTGATCTCGGCCACGGCCCTGGCTGAAAATGTCTCCGGCCTTTATCAGGTGCGCGAGCCGGTCACCGGGCCGGGCGCCGAAGCCCGTACCGCGGCCACAGTCAAAGCCCTGGACACGTTGGTGCAGCGTCTGACCGGTGACCCAAAGGCCGTGCAGAGCCCTGCATTGGCCGAGCTGCGCAAGGACCCACAGCAGATCATCAACCAGGTGGGCAGCGAAGCCGGCCCGCCTGAGTCGGTCGTGGTCGAGTTCGACCCCGGTAGCACCGAGCGGGCTTTGCGCAAGGCTGGCCTGGCTTTGTGGGGCAGTAACCGGCCCTCGATACTGGGGTGGTGGTTGAACGACACCGTTGAGGGCAGCAACCTGGTCGGTGATGGCCAGGCCAGTGCCCAACCCCTGCGTCGCGCCGCCCAGCACCGTGGTCTGCCGTTGCGCTTGCCGCTGGCCGACTTGCAGGAGCAGCTGGTCGCCAATGCCAAGCAGATCGAAGGCAACGATCCGGCGCCGCTGCGCGAAGCTTCCGAGCGCTACGGCGCCGATGCTTTGCTGGCGGTACATGCCCAGGAAGCCGACGGCAAGTGGCAGGGCAAGTGGCAGCTGTGGCTGGGCGACCAGCGTGAGCAGGGCACTGCCGAGGGCGCCGACCAGGCCGCCTTGGCTGACGCGGTGATGATGGCGGTAAGCAGCCGCCTGGCGCCGCGCTACGTTACCCGGCCGGGTGCCAGCAGCCAGTTGCAGGTGCAAGTGCAGGGCATGAACCTGCAGCGCTATGCTGAGCTGGCCCGCGTGCTGGAGCCCTATGGCCCACGCTTGCAGGCGGCTGAAGGCACTACCCTGACCTACGGGGTTACGGGCAATCGTGAACAGCTACGTGCCCAGCTTGGCCTGGCCAAGCTGCAGGAAGTGCCGGTCGAGCAGGCACCGGCGGTGCCGGCCATGCCAGCACCGGCAGTGGACGCCGCAGCCGGGCAGCCCGCGCCTGCGCAGCCAGCACCCAAGCCGTTCGACGGCTTGCGTTTCCGCTGGTAAGGGGCGCTTACCGTGACTGACATGCGTCGCTGGATCTGGCTGGGCGCTGCACTGCTGATCGCTGTGCTGCTTTATAGCCTGCACAATATTCTTACGCCGTTCCTGGTCGGCATCATGCTGGCCTACCTGGCCGACCCGCTGGTCGATCGTCTCGAGCGCCTGGGGCTTTCGCGTACCTGGGGTGTGGTGGTGGTGTTCGGCCTGTTCACCCTGTTGCTGTTGGCGTTGTTGCTGGTGCTTGTGCCGATGCTGGCCAAGCAGTTGGTGCGCCTGTACGAGTTGGCGCCGCAGATGCTCGACTGGCTTGAGCATGTCGCGCTGCCGTGGGTACAGGGCCGCCTTGGCCTGGCCGATGGTTTCTGGAAGTTCGACAAGATCAAGGCCGCCATCGGCGCGCACATGGGGCAGACCACCGATATCGTCGGCATGCTGCTGTCCCAGGCCACCGCCTCAAGCCTGGCGTTGGTGGGCTGGTTGGCCAACATGGTGCTGATTCCGGTAGTGGGCTTCTATCTGCTGCGCGATTGGGACTTGATGATGGGCAAGCTGCGCGGCCTGCTGCCGCGCCAGCGCGAGCCACAAGTGATGGGCCTGGCAGGTGAATGCCATGAAGTGCTGGGGGCATTCGTGCGCGGGCAACTGATGGTGATGCTGGCCCTGGGCGTCATCTATTCAGCCGGCCTGATGCTGGTGGGGCTCGAACTCGGTCTGCTGATCGGCATGCTTGCAGGCCTTGCGGCCATCGTGCCGTACATGGGCTTCATCATTGGCATTGGTGCCGCGCTGGTGGCTGGCCTGTTCCAGTTCGGTGGCGACCTGTATCCGATGCTGGGCATCGTTGCGGTGTTCATGGTCGGGCAGGCGCTGGAGGGTATGGTGCTGACCCCTCTGCTGGTGGGCGATCGCATCGGCCTGCACCCGGTTGCAGTAATCTTTGCCATCCTCGCCGGGGGTGAACTGTTCGGCTTCACCGGTGTGCTGCTGGCGCTGCCGGTGGCGGCGGTGATCATGGTGCTGCTGCGGCATGTGCATGCCCTGTACAAGGAATCGGATATGTACGCCGGGAACATCGACCCGGAGCTTTGAACACCCTGTGTTTCGTCTTGAGCTGTTTCGCGCCCGCGAAATTGAGCGCCGCCTCGCGGCGCCCGATCTCGCGGGCGCTGAGCACGGTTTGTCCTGCATCCGTCGTTCGCTTGTGCAGCGCAACTTGTTGATTTTGCTTGCCCTATCTGCAGTCGAGATTGTGCGCCCCGCGTTGCGGGTATAGACTTTGCAGATTGTTCACCAAAGGCCCCCAGCGGTCCCGTCGACCGCCCGCGAGCATGAAACCACCGATCCAGTTGCCCCTGGGTGTGCGCCTGCGCGATGACGCCACCTTCATCAACTACTATCCGGGCGCCAATGCTGCGGCATTGGGTTACGTCGAGCGGCTATGCGAAGCCGACGCCGGCTGGACCGAGAGCCTTATCTACCTGTGGGGCAAGCAGGGTGTTGGCCGTTCCCACCTGCTGCAGGCCGCCACCCATCGCTTCCAGCAACGTGGCGAGCCTGCTGTGTACCTGCCGCTGGCGCAATTGCTCGATCGTGGCGTCGAACTGCTCGACTACCTGGCCCAGTACGAACTGGTGTGCATCGACGATCTGCACGTGATCGCCGGCAAGGCTGATTGGGAAGAGGCCATGTTCCACCTGTTCAACCGTTTGCGCGACAGCGGCCGACGCTTGCTGCTGGCTGCCTCGGCATCACCGCGTGAGCTGCCGATCAAGCTGCCGGACCTGAAGTCGCGGTTGACCCTGGCCCTGGTGTTCCAGATGCGCGGCCTGTCCGACGAAGACAAGCTGCGCGCCTTGCAGCTGCGAGCTTCGCGCCGTGGCCTGCACCTGACCGACGAAGTCGGCCATTTCATCCTCACCCGCGGCGCGCGGAGCATGAGCGCGTTGTTCGACTTGCTCGAGCGCCTCGATCAGGCGTCGCTGCAGGCACAACGCAAGCTCACCATTCCTTTTCTCAAGGAAACCCTCGGCTGGTAACCCCCTGAAAACCGTGGGCCAGAGCGGTAAAACAAAAAAGTCACATCTTTTTCGATAAAATTTGCAAATGGCCATGATAGAGGGCATAGTTTCACCCTTCTAAAGGATTACAGACACGGTCGTGCCCATGCTGAAGCGCTTCGCACCCCTCGTGCCACTCGCACTCGTGACCCTGCTTTTTGGCTGCGCGGCCCAAGGCCCGGTATCTCAGCCCCAGGATCACACGCCGATCACTGCACAATCGGCAATCAACGCCAAAGCCTCTTCCTCGTCGGTGTTCGGCGAGCCGGAAGAGCTGGCCACCGAAGATGACCTGGCGTCTTTCTCCGGCAGCAAGCCTTACCAATTGCCGGTTCTGGCTGACAGCATTCTCGAGCGCGGCATGTCGTTGATCGGCACCCGCTACCGCTTCGGTGGTACCTCGGAAAAGTCCGGCTTCGACTGCAGTGGCTTCATCGGTTACCTGTTCCGCGAAGAGGCGGGCATGACGCTGCCGCGCTCCACGCGTGAAATGATCAACGTCGATGCCCCGAAAGTGGCCCGCAACAAGCTCAAGCCAGGTGACCTGCTGTTCTTCAGCACCAATGGCCGTGGCCGGGTAAGCCATGCCGGGATCTACCTGGGTGACAACCAGTTCATCCACTCCAGCAGCCGCCGCAGTGGTGGTGTGCGCATCGACAGCCTCGGTGATCGTTACTGGAGCAAGACCTTCATTGAAGCCAAGCGAGCCTTGGCCATGGCGCCGACCAACATCGCGCGCAACTGATATCAAAATGATGTACCCTGCCGCGGCGGTGATGCTTTAAAAAAAGCTCGCCGCCGTGCGCATTTACAGAAAGCGTCTAATCTAAATTCTCAACTCTTTTCGGCTGCAGCGCAGCGGTCTCAGACAGGATGTTCTGGCCATGGTAAAGATGGCGCGCTTCGCATTTTTCTCCTTGGCAGCCTTGCTGGCTGCATGCTCCAGCCGTGCGCCTGCGCCGGCCCCTGTGGTACAGCCGCAGGTGACCTATAGCCAGCCCAGTCCTTCACCGATTGCCGATGACGTACTGATCCGCGCCATTGGTCTGGTTGGCACGCCCTATCGTTGGGGGGGCAATACGCCGGACTCCGGCTTCGACTGCAGCGGCCTGATCAAGTATGTGTACCGTGATGCTGCTGGCATCAGCCTGCCGCGCTCGACGCGAGAGATGATTGTCATGCGCGCACCGACGGTGGATGTCAGTTCGCTGCAGTCTGGTGACCTGGTGTTCTTCGCCACCAGTGGCGGCTCGCAGGTCAGCCATGCCGGCATCTATGTCGGGGACGGGCGCTTCGTGCATGCACCTTCCACCGGTGGCACCGTGCGCCTGGACTACCTGTCGAACAGCTACTGGGCCAAGGCCTACCTGCAGGCCAAGCGGGTGATTCCGCAAGGGCATCTGGCACAGAACCCTTGATATCCATGCCTGTAAGCGGTCCCGTTGAGCTTGGGGCCGCTACAGGCTGCCGAGATTCAGGGGGCTACGACCACCCGCCAAAATCACATTGCCGCCATCGTCGGCCACCGGTATCCCGCCTTGGCCTGCTTCAGCTGGCCTCGCGCCGGCCTCATTGAAGTCGCGCATACTTTGGCGGCATCACCCGCTTCGATTGACGCTCCCGGTGCAACCCTCTAACCTTCGCGGCGTGTTTCAGGTGCCCTGCCAGCCCCGACTGGGCAGGGTGAAACTGGGAAGCCGGTGGGCGCCAGCATGGCGCGATTCCGGCGCTGCCCCCGCAACGGTGGATGAGTAAAAGGCCGCGCAGGGCCACTGGATGCCAGCATCCGGGAAGGCGCGCAGGCCAGGGCCAAGGCCCACTCACAAGCCCGGAGACCGGCCTGATACTGCCAACGGCATCACGGAGGGTGATGCGCGGTGCACCGTGGCGCCCAGCCATGGCCTCTGCGCGTTCTCCGTTTGCCTGCCTATTACCTGTCGCCGCGCATTGCCGTGGTGCCAGCCAGCGGAGAACCCTGATGAGCGATTCCACCGAACGCGACGAACGCCACCTGGCGCGCATGCAGCGCAAGAAGGCGGTCATCGACGAACGCATCGCCAATTCCCCTAACGAATGCGGCCTGCTGCTGGTGCTGACCGGCAATGGCAAGGGCAAGAGCAGTTCGGCCTTCGGCATGCTCGCGCGCGCCTTGGGCCACGGCATGCAATGCGGTGTGGTGCAGTTCATCAAGGGCCGCAACAGCACCGGCGAGGAGCTGTTCTTCCGTCGCTTCCCTGAACAGGTGCGCTACCACGTGATGGGCGAGGGCTTTACCTGGGAAACCCAGGACCGCCAGCGTGACATCGCCGCTGCGCAAGCCGCCTGGGCGGTGTCGCGCCAGTTGCTGCAGGACCCTGGTGTACAGTTCGTGGTGCTGGACGAGCTCAACATCGCCCTCAAACATGGCTACCTCGACCTGGACCAGGTACTGTCCGACATTCAGGCCCGCCCGCCCATGCAGCATGTGATTGTCACTGGCCGCGCTGCGAAGCCTGAGATGATCGAACTGGCCGACACCGTGACCGAAATGGGCATGCTCAAGCACGCCTTCCAGGCCGGTATCCGCGCACAGAAGGGCGTCGAACTGTGAGTCGATCGCGCCACTGCCCCGCCGTGTTGATCGCGGCACCCGCCTCAGGCCAGGGCAAGACTACCGTCACTGCTGCGTTGGCCCGCCTGCACCGCAACCTCGGGCGCAAGGTGCGGGTGTTCAAATGCGGGCCCGACTTTCTTGACCCGATGATTCTCGAACGGGCCAGTGGCGCGCCGGTGTATCAGCTGGATCTGTGGATGATCGGTGCCGAGGAAAGCCGTCGGCTGCTGTGGGAAGCTGCTGGCGAGGCTGACCTGATCCTCATCGAAGGGGTGATGGGGCTGTTCGACGGCACCCCGTCAAGCGCTGACCTGGCGCGCCATTTTGGCGTGCCGGTGCTGGCGGTGATCGACGGCACAGCCATGGCCCAGACCTTCGGTGCCCTGGCCCTGGGCCTGGCGCGGTACCAGGCCGATCTGCCGTTCGCCGGCGTGCTGGCCAATCGGGTAGGCAGCCTGCGTCATGCGCAACTGCTCGAAGGCAGCCTGACCGAGGGCTTGCGCTGGTATGGTGGCTTGTCCCGCGAACGCGGCATCGAACTGCCCAGCCGCCACCTGGGCCTGGTGCAGGCCAGCGAGCTGAATGACCTGGACACCCGCCTGGACGCTGCCGCCGAAGCGTTGGGCGCCAGTTGCGATGCGGCGTTGCCGCCGCCAGTCAGCTTTGCCGAGCCTGAACCGCAAGCCTGCGTGGCCTCGCTGGCCGGTGTGCGCATTGGCGTGGCGCGGGACGAGGCGTTCGCCTTCACGTATGGCGCTAACCTCGACCTGTTGCGCAACCAGGGTGCCCAGCTGGTGTTCTTCTCGCCGCTGCACGACCACGAACTGCCGGCGGTAGACAGCCTGTATCTGCCGGGTGGTTATCCTGAGCTGCATCACCATGCGCTGGCCGCCAACGCACCGATGTGCGAGGCGATCCGCGCCCACCACGCGCAGGGCAAGCCATTGCTGGCCGAGTGCGGCGGCATGCTTTACCTGCTCGATGCCCTGACTGACGTGGCCGGTGAACGTGCCGAACTGCTCGGCCTGCTGCCGGGTGAGGCGACCATGCAGAAGCGCCTGGCCGCCCTGGCGCTGCAGGCGGTGGAGCTGCCGGAGGGGACCTTGCGCGGTCACACCTATCACCATTCGCTGACCAGCACTGCGCTGGAACCGATTGCCCGAGGTCTGAGCCCCAACGGCGGGCGTGGCAACGAGGCGGTTTATCGTCTGGGCCGGCTGACGGCCTCTTACGTGCACTTCTATTTCCCTTCCTGCCCGGATGCGGCGGCGGCACTGTTGCGACCATGAATGATCACGCCTATAGCGACGCCGAGCGCGCCGCCATTTACCGGGCCATCGGCGAGCGCCGCGACATGCGCCATTTTGCGGGTGGCCAGGTGGCGCCCGAGCTGCTTGGCCGCTTGCTGGCGGCCGCGCATCAGGCGCCCAGTGTCGGGCTTATGCAGCCGTGGCGCTTTATCCGCATCACCCAGCGTGACCTGCGCGGGCGCATCCAGGCCTTGGTGGAGGCGGAGCGGGTACGCACGGCCGAGGCGTTGGGCGAGCGATCCG
This sequence comes from Pseudomonas sp. JY-Q, assembly GCF_001655295.1. Taxonomy (NCBI): domain Bacteria; kingdom Pseudomonadati; phylum Pseudomonadota; class Gammaproteobacteria; order Pseudomonadales; family Pseudomonadaceae; genus Pseudomonas; species Pseudomonas sp. JY-Q. Next base: position 1,495,135 of record NZ_CP011525.1, read on the forward strand.
ATGCCTTCATGAAATTGAAGGTGGAGGGCATAAACGATTGTGCCGAGCTGCTGGTGGCGGCCTTGATGGACAACCGCGAGCCTCACATCTTCGGCCGCCGCACCCTGCCGGAGATGGACCTGGCCTCGCTGGCCTGTGCCATCCAGAACCTGTGGCTGGCCGCGCGTGGCGAAGGGCTGGGCATGGGCTGGGTGTCGCTGTTCGACCCGCAGGCGTTGGCCGCGCTGCTGGGCATGCCCGCCGGGGCCAAGCCGGTGGCGGTACTGTGCCTTGGGCCGGTCGCCGCGTTCTATCCGGTGCCGATGTTGGTGCAGGAAAGCTGGGCCGAAGAGCGGCCCCTGAGTGAAATGCTTTACGAAAACCAATGGGGAGAGCGTCAATGAGCGTGGCCTTGCTGACCGTGGCCGGGGTGGCCCTGGACGCTTTGCTGGGCGAACCACAGCGGCGCCACCCCTTGGTGGCGTTCGGCAACATGGCCGGCACCCTGGAGCGCCGCCTGAATGCGGGCGGGCGCGGCTGGCGCAGCCACGGCGTGAGCGCGTGGTTTCTGGCGGTGGTGCCGCTGACCCTGGTGGCGCTGGTCCTTTCGTGGCTGCCATATATTGGCTGGCTGGTTGATGTGCTGGCGCTTTACTGCGCGGTGGGGATGCGCAGCCTGGGCGAGCATGTGCTGCCGGTGGCCAACGCCCTGCGCCAGGGCGACCTGGCGGAGGCGCGGCGCCGCGTTGGCTACCTGGTCAGCCGCGAAACGCGCGAACTGGACGAGCCAGCAGTGGCCCGAGCGGCGACCGAGTCGGTGCTGGAGAACGGCAGCGACGCAGTGTTCGCCGCGTTGTTCTGGTTTGTGGTGGCCGGCGCGCCAGGCGTGGTGCTGTACCGCCTGAGCAACACGCTGGATGCCATGTGGGGCTACCGTAACGAACGTTTCGAGCGCTTTGGCTGGTGCGCGGCGCGCATCGACGATGTGCTCAACTATATACCTGCAAGGCTGGTGGCCCTGACTTATGCGCTGTTGGGCAAGACCCGTCTGGCCCTGGCCTGCTGGCGCAAACAGGGCCCGCTGTGGGACAGCCCCAACGCCGGGCCGGTGATGGCTGCCGGCGCCGGCGCGCTGGGCGTCGAGCTTGGTGGCCCGGCGGTGTACCACGGCGAACTGCATGAGCGGCCGCGTCTGGGCGAGGGTCCAGTGGCCGATGCCGATGCCATCGAGCGCGGCTGGCAGCTGGTGCAGCGCGGTGTGTGGCTGTGGCTGCTGATGATTTGCCTGGGGGCCTATATCAATGCTTGAACATGGTGGCCGCCTGTTACGCGCGGTGCAGCAATACGGTATTGCCCGTGAGCAGTGGCTCGACCTGTCCAGCGGCATTGCGCCCTGGCCATTTCCTGTCCCGCCGATTCCCGTCGACGCCTGGGCCCGCCTGCCAGAAACCGAGGACGGCCTGGAGGACGCCGCGCGCGCGTATTACGGCGCCCGCCAGTTGCTGCCGGTAGCCGGCTCCCAGGCCGCTATCCAGGCCTTGCCGCTGCTGCGTACAACGGCCCGGGTTGGCGTGCTGACGCCGTGCTATGCCGAACACCCTTATGCCTGGCAACGGGCGGGGCACCAACTGCTGGCGCTGGATGAGGCGCAAGTTGAGGCTGCGCTCGACGGCCTCGATGTGCTGGTGCTGGTGAACCCCAACAACCCGACCGGCCAACGGGTGTCGCGCGAACGTCTGCTGGCTTGGCATGCTCGCCTGGCGGCCCGCGGTGGCTGGCTGCTGGTCGACGAAGCATTCATGGACAACACCCCGGCGGACAGCGTGGTGGACTGCGCCGAACGCCCGGGGCTGATCGTGCTGCGCTCGTTTGGCAAGTTCTTCGGCTTGGCCGGCGTGCGCCTGGGCTTCGTTGCCGCCGAACACAGCTTGCTGCTGCGCCTGGCCGAGCTGCTCGGCCCCTGGACCGTCAACGGCCCGACCCGGGTGCTGGCCCAGGCCAGCCTGACCGATCAAACTGCCCAGCGCGCGCAGGCCGAACGCTGTGCTGCTGCCGGCCAGCGGCTTGCGCACGTGTTGCGCAGTGCCGGCCTGGCGCCTAGTGGTGGCTGCGACTTGTTCCAGTACGTGCGTAGCGAGCACGCTGCACGCTTGCATGAATTTCTCGCCCGGCGCGGCATCCTGGTACGGCTGTTCGAACAGCCAGCAGCCGTGCGCCTGGGGTTGCCTGCCTGCACGGCGGACGAACAGCGCCTGGCCCAGGCCCTGGCGGCTTATCAGAAGGAAACGGCATGACGACCCTCATGGTGCAAGGCACCACCTCCGACGCAGGCAAGAGCACACTGGTGACCGCATTGTGCCGCTGGCTGTTGCGCCAGGGCGTCGCTGTGGTGCCCTTCAAGCCACAGAACATGGCGCTGAACAGCGCGGTGACGGCTGATGGCGGTGAAATCGGCCGTGCCCAGGCGGTGCAGGCCCAGGCCTGCCGGCTACAACCGCACACCGACATGAACCCGGTGCTGCTCAAGCCCAACAGCGATACCGGCGCCCAGGTCATCATCCACGGTCGGGCGGTCACCAGCATGAATGCAGTGGCCTACCACGACTATAAAACCACGGCCATGCAAGCGGTGCTGGCGTCTCATCAACGCCTGAGTGCCGCGTACCCGGTGGTCATGGTCGAGGGTGCGGGGTCGCCGGCAGAGATCAACCTGCGTGCCGGCGATATCGCCAACATGGGCTTTGCCGAAGCGGTGGACTGCCCGGTGATCCTGGTGGCCGACATCAACCGCGGTGGTGTGTTCGCCCATCTGGTGGGCACGCTGGAACTGCTGTCGACCACTGAACAGGCGCGGGTCAAAGGTTTTGTCATCAACCGCTTCCGTGGCGATATCGCCCTGCTGCAGCCAGGGCTGGACTGGCTGGAACAACGCACCGGCAAACCGGTACTGGGCGTACTGCCTTACGTTACCGACCTGCACCTGGAAGCCGAAGACGGTATCGATGTGCGTCAAGGCGTCAAGCACGCGCGTGTGCTCAAGGTGATCGTGCCAGTGCTGCCGCGTATCAGTAACCACACCGATTTCGACCCGCTGCGCCTGCACCCGCAGGTGGACTTGCAGTTCATCGGCCCTGGCCAGCCGATTCCGGCTGCCGACCTCATCATCTTGCCGGGCTCCAAGAGCGTGCGGGGCGACTTGGCACAACTGCGCGAGCGCGGTTGGGACAAGGCCATCGAGCGGCACCTGCGCTATGGCGGCAAGCTGATCGGTATCTGCGGTGGCCTGCAGATGCTGGGGCGGGAAGTGCATGACCCGCTGGGGCTGGAGGGGGCCGCAGGCTCTAGCCAGGGGCTCGGCCTGCTCGACTATGCCACGGTGCTCGAAGCCGAGAAGCAACTGCGCAATGTGGCCGGCACGCTGAGCCTTGAAGCGGCAACGGTAACCGGTTATGAAATTCATGCTGGCGTTACGACGGGGCCTGCGCTGGCGCAACCCGCGGTCCAACTGGCTGATGGCCGCCATGATGGTGCTGTCAGTGCCGATGGCCAGATCCTCGCCACCTACCTGCATGGCCTGTTCGAAGGCAGCCAGTCGTGTGCCGCGCTATTGCGCTGGGCCGGGCTGGAGGATGTGCAGGCTATCGACTACGAAGCGTTGCGCGAACACGACATCGAGCGCCTGGCTGATCTGGTGGAGAAGCACCTGGACACCGCGCAGTTGCGCCAACTGTGTGGGGTAGCCTGACATGCGTAACCTGATTCTCGGTGGCGCCCGGTCTGGCAAAAGCCGCCTGGCCGAACAACTGGCCAGTGCCAGCGGCTTGCCGGTGACCTACATCGCCACCAGCCAGCCGCTGGATGGCGAAATGAACGAACGCGTGTTGCTGCATCGTCAGCGCCGGCCGGATGACTGGGGGTTGATCGAAGAGCCCTTGGCCCTGGCCGCGGTACTGCGCGCCGAAGCGGCCGAAGGGCGCTGCCTGCTGGTGGATTGCCTGACCCTGTGGCTGACCAATTTGTTGATGCTGGAAGATGACCAGCGCCTGGCCGAGGAGCGTGATGCCCTGCTGGCGTGCCTGGAACAGTTACCTGGCACCCTTATCCTGGTCAGTAACGAAACCGGCCTGGGCGTCGTGCCCATGGGCGACCTGACCCGGCGCTATGTCGACCTGGCCGGCTGGCTGCACCAGGCAGTGGCCGAACGCTGTCAGCGTGTCGTGCTGACCGTGGCCGGCCTGCCCTTAATCCTCAAAGGACCTGCACTATGACCCAAGCCTGGTGGCGTGACGCCTGCCAACCCCTCGACAACGCCGCCATGGACCAGGCCCGCGCCCGTCAGCAGCAACTGACCAAACCTGCAGGCTCGCTCGGCCAACTTGAAGCGCTGGCGATTCAGCTGGCTGGCCTTCAGGGGCTTGAACGACCCACGCTCGATCAGGTCGCCATCACCATTTTTGCCGGCGACCACGGCGTGGTCGAAGAGGGCATCTCGGCCTATCCGCAGGCGGTAACCGGGCAGATGCTATGTAACTTCGTCGGCGGGGGCGCGGCGATCAGTGTGCTGGCGCGGCAACTGCAGGCCAGCCTGGACGTGGTCGACCTGGGCACCATTGACGCGCAGCTGGAACTGCCCGGCGTGCGCCATCTGCGCCTGGGCACTGGTACTGCCAACTTTGCCCGTCAACCCGCGATGACCGAAAACCAGCTGCAAGCGGCCTTGCAGGCCGGTCGCGACAGTGCCCAGCGCGGCGCCGAACAGGGCGCACAGCTGTTCATCGGTGGCGAGATGGGCATTGGTAACACCACAGCCGCCGCAGCCTTGGCCAGTGTTCTGCTGGGGTGTCCGGCGTCGGAGCTGAGCGGCCCTGGCACTGGCCTGGACAACGCCGGGGTACAGCACAAGGCTGAAGTCATCGAGAGGGCGCTGCGCCTGCATGGCCTGCGTGCTGAAGACCCGTTGCAGGTACTGGGCTGTGTTGGCGGTTTCGAGATCGCGGCGTTGGTCGGTGCCTACATAGGTTGTGCGCAGGCGGGTGTCGCGGTGCTGGTGGATGGCTTTATCTGCAGTGTCGCTGCGCTCGTGGCAGTGCGCCTCAACCCGCAGTGTCGGGCCTGGCTGTTGTTCGCTCATCAGGGCGCTGAGCCCGGGCACAAGGCCTTGCTTGCTGCACTGCAGGCCGAGCCCCTGCTGGCCTTGGGCTTGCGCCTGGGTGAGGGCAGTGGCGCTGCCTTGGCGGTGCCGCTGTTGCGCCTGGCCTGTGCGCTGCATGGGCAGATGGCGACCTTTGCCGAGGCCGCGGTGGCGGACCGCCCGGCATGATCCTCGACTTGCTGCGCCATGGTGAAACGGAACAAGGCGGCCTGCGTGGCAGCCTTGATGATGCCTTGACCGACAAGGGCTGGGCACAGATGCGCCGCGCGGTGGCCGACGGCGGCCCATGGCAGGTGCTGGTCAGCTCGCCGCTGCAACGTTGTGGGCGTTTTGCCGATGAGCTGGGTGCGCAGTTGAACCTGCCTGTGCAGCGTGAGCCCGCCCTGCAGGAACTGCACTTCGGTGATTGGGAGGGCCAAAGTGCCGCGCAGATCATGGAGCACCAGGCTGATGCACTGGGCCGTTTCTGGGCCGACCCTTACGCCTTCACACCGCCCAATGGCGAGCCGGTCGAGGCGTTTGCCGAACGGGTGCTGGCGGCTGTCGAGCGTTTGCGCCTTCAACATGCCGGCAAGCGCGTGCTGCTGGTCACCCATGGCGGCGTCATGCGGCTGTTACTGGCCCGTGCCCGTGGCTTGCCCAGGGAGCAGTTGCTGCAGGTCGAGGTGGGCCATGGCGCGTTGATGCGGCTGGTGCCAGGTGGCGATGGGCAACTGGTCGAGGCACCCTGAGATGTTGCCGTTCTGGATCGCCCTGCAATTTCTCAGCAGCCTGCCGGTGAGCCTGCCGGGCATGCCGGCACCGCGTGACGTAGGGCGTTCGCTGCTGTACTACCCGCTGGTCGGGTTGCTGTTCGGCTTGCTGCTGTGGTTGGCCAGTCATCTGCTTCAGGGCACGCCGTCGCCGCTGCACGCGGCTTTGCTGCTGACACTGTGGGTACTGCTCAGTGGTGCCTTGCACCTGGATGGCCTGGCGGACAGTGCCGACGCCTGGCTAGGTGGTTTCGGCGACCGTGAGCGCACCTTGCGGATCATGAAAGACCCGCGCAGTGGGCCGATTGCCGTGGTCACCCTGGTCTTGGTGTTGTTGCTGAAGTTTTGCGCACTGTGGGTGCTGGTCGGGCAGGGCATCGGGGCGCAATTACTGCTGGCGCCGCTGATCGGGCGGGCGGCGATGTTGGGCCTGTTCCTTTGTACACCTTATGTGCGACCTGGCGGGTTGGGCCAGGCGTTGGCCGAACATATGCCCCGGCGCGCGGCGGGGTGGGTTTTGCTGGTTTGTGTGCTGTTCTGCCTCTTCCTGGGCGGATGGAGCGTGCTGCTGGCGCTGGCGGTGTTTGCCTGGCTGCGGCATCTGATGTGCCGGCGCCTGGGCGGGACCACCGGTGATACCGCCGGAGCGTTGCTGGAGCTGCTGGAGCTGGCCGTCGTGCTCGGGTTGGCGCTGGGGCTTTGAGCGCTTGATCTGGACGGCCCTTTAGCGGCTGCTTTGCGGTGCTTTCGCAGCACGCCATAGGTGTGGAGGGGCAGTAACTTCCCGAAACGGTCCGGAAGCGCCTGCCTCTTCCTTGTCGGCGTATCTTCAGCCTCCCCCAAGCAACCAGGTAGGCTTCCCGTGCGTCACTGGATCTTTGCCAGTCTATTGGTCCTGTCCACCCTCCCAGCCTCTGCCGCAGACCTCATGGCGTTCTGGGGCACCCCACGGCACGGCGGCAACAGCTTCAACCGGCTGCCACCCGATCAAGCCTACTTCGATGCCCTGAGGGGGTACGGCGCCACATGGGTGCGGCTGTCGTACGACAAATGGCAACCCGTGAAACGTGATTTCCTTCTCGGCAGCGCCGATACCTATGAAGGCCTGCCCGACGCCGACCTGGCTGTGCTGCGTGCCACCCTCGACCGGGCGCATCAGGCGGGGCTCAAGGTGGTCATCACGCCACTCTCGCTACCGGGTATGCGCTGGTCGCAAAACAACCAGGGCCAGTTCGATGATCGCCTGTGGCAAGACAAACGTTACTGGTCCCAGGCTGCGGCGTTCTGGCGAGATATGGCGCGCGAACTGAAAAGTCATCCGGCCATCGCGGCCTACAACTTGATCAATGAGCCAGCACCGGAGAAACAGGGCGGCCTGGCTGAACATGCCGAACTCGGGCAGATGCAGCAGTGGTATGCGCAAGTGCAGGGCGGTGCGCGCGATCTGCCCTTGCTGTACCGGCAACTGATAGCGGCCATACGCGAAGAAGACACTGACACGCCGATCATGGTCGATGCCGGCTGGTATGCAGGCGCAGACGCGTTCGGCTACTGGTCGGCGCCGCTGGAAGACCCGCGAGTGCTGTACAGCGTGCACATGTACGAGCCCTATGCCGCAACCAGTGCGCCGAATATGGCGCGCAAACAGCCCATCGCCTATCCAGGCCCCGTATCTTTTGCCGGGCAGACACAGCTGTGGGATGGGCGGCGAGTTGAAGGCTACTTGCGCCAGCCGCTGGCATGGGCCGAGGCCATGGGGCTGCCGCTTTCTCGCCTGGTGGTGGGTGAGTTTGGCTGCATGCGCAGGCTGCCGGGTTGCCGGCAGTACCTTGAAGATGTACTCGTCGTGCTGGATCGCAACCGGTTGCACTGGGCGTTCTATAGCTTTCGTGAAGACAACTGGGATGGCATGGACTACGAGCTGGGCACGGCGAAGGTGCCGTGGCGCTACTGGCAGGCGGTCGAGCAGGGCGCGCCAGACCCCTTGGCGCGCAAGGCCACGGTTGAGTTCGAACCGATCCGCAGGCGCTTGAACCCGGACTGACGCTTCTCAATCTTTCGTGAAACTTCTTGCAACACTCAGTACGCGGGTATATACACGTATCCATGCTGACCAGTGAATGCATCTGTACCCACCTGCGTCGCGCCGCCCGCGGGGTGAGCCGGCATTACGACGAAGCCCTTGCCGGCTTCGGGGTCAATGTCGCCCAGTTTTCCCTGCTGCGGCACCTGCAGCGGCTCGACCGACCCAGCATCACAGCCCTGGCCGAAGCCATGGGGCTCGAGCGCAGTACCCTGGGCCGCAACCTGCGTGTGCTGGAGGCGGATGGGCTGGTAGCACTGGGCGAGGGCGACGACCAGCGTAACCGCGTGGTGCTGTTGACCGAGGCGGGCAAGCAACTGCTGCACGTTGCCCACCCAGCCTGGGAGCAGGCCCAGAAAGAACTGGTTGAACGGCTTGGGGTGGGGCAGCGGGATGAACTGGTGCGACTGCTGGAACAACTGGCCTGAAGTGAAACGACTATAAGCGGGTATATACCCGCAAAACCTTGCGATGTGCTGGAGATAACGACAATGACTTCGGTGTGGCGAACCAGCGGATGGGTGTTGGTGGGGGCGGCCTTGATACTGGCGCTGTCTCTGGGCGTACGGCACGGCTTTGGCCTGTTTCTGGGGCCGATGAGTGCTGATTTCGGCTGGGGGCGTGGGGTTTTTGCCTTCGCCATTGCCCTGCAGAACCTGATCTGGGGCCTGGCGCAGCCGTTCGCCGGCGCCTTGGCCGACCGGCTTGGCGCGGCGCGGGTGGTCATCATCGGCGGTATTCTCTATGCCGTCGGTTTGATCTTGATGGGCTTGGCTGATTCGCCCTGGTCGTTGTCGCTGAGTGCGGGCTTGCTGATCGGCATCGGCCTGTCTGGCACGTCGTTCTCGGTCATTCTCGGTGTGGTCGGGCGTGCCGTGCCGGCCGAAAAGCGCAGCATGGCCATGGGGATCGCCAGCGCCGCCGGGTCATTCGGCCAGTTCGCCATGTTGCCGGGCACCCAAGGCCTGATTCAGTGGCTGGGCTGGTCGGCAGCGTTGCTGGTACTGGGCCTTTTGGTGGCGTTCATCGTGCCTTTCGTCGGCCTGCTGCGCGATCGCCCGTTACCCAGTCACGGTGCCGAGCAGACCCTGGGCCAGGCGCTGCGCGAGGCGTGCACGCACTCTGGCTTCTGGTTGCTGGCGCTGGGCTTTTTTGTCTGTGGCTTCCAGGTCGTATTCATTGGCGTTCACCTGCCGGCCTACCTGGTTGACCAGCACCTGGCTGCGGCCACCGGTACGACAGTGCTGGCGCTGGTCGGCCTGTTCAACATCGTCGGTACCTTCACTGCTGGCTGGTTGGGCGGGCGCATGTCCAAGCCGCGCCTGCTGACCGGGTTGTACCTGCTGCGTGCGGTGGTGATCGTGCTGTTCCTGTGGGCGCCGGTGAGCGAGTTCAGTGCTTACCTGTTCGGCATTGCCATGGGGCTGCTGTGGTTGTCCACGGTTCCGTTGACCAATGGCACTGTGGCCACGGTGTTTGGGGTGCGCAACCTGTCCATGCTGGGCGGTATCGTGTTCCTGTTCCATCAGTTGGGTGCGTTCCTGGGGGGCTGGCTGGGTGGGGTGGTGTATGACCGCACCGGTAGCTACGACGTGGTCTGGCAGATTTCCATCCTGCTCAGCTTGTTGGCCGCTGCCCTTAACTGGCCGGTGCGCGAACGCCCGGTTTCACGCCTGCAGGCACAGGCTGCATGAACCGTTACCTGGTCCGCGGGCTGTTGGCTATTGCCGTGCTGCTGGTGCTGGCACTGGTGTGGTGGGGCTGGCATCAGGGAGGGATGGCGTTGATGCAACTGGGCATGGGTGTTTGTTAGGCGCTACCCTGCAAGTTCAAAGGTAGCGATGCAGGAGAGACGAGTCATGCGTGCACATTGGTTGACGGTGCCGGTGCTGGCCCTGCTTGCCAGTACATCAAGCTGGGCTGCAGATTGCCCGGCGTTGTTGCAGGGCAGCCTGCCGGAATTGCGCGGTAAGGGGCAGGTCGACCTCTGCGAGCGCTTTGCCGGCAAGCCGCTCGTGGTGGTGAATACTGCCAGTTATTGCGGTTTTGCCCCGCAGTTCGAGGGGCTTGAGGCGACGTACAAGGAATATCACGAGCAAGGCCTGGAAATGCTCGGCGTGCCGTCCAATGACTTCAAGCAGGAAGACGCCGACAGTGAGAAGACTGCCAAGGTTTGCTATGCCAACTACGGTGTCACCTTCACCATGACCAAGACGCAGGCGGTGCGGGGCAAGGATGCGATACCGCTGTTTGCGGAGCTGGCCAGCCAGAGCAGTGCGCCGAAGTGGAATTTCTACAAGTATGTTGTCGATCGCAAGGGCAAGGTGATCGGTAACTTCTCCAGCCTGACCAAACCGGATGATCCTGCGTTCCACGCCGCTATCGAAAAGGCCATCGCCTCACAGCAGTAACCAGGCTGTGCTTGCTGCGGCTTTTGCGTCTAAGCGCGCGGTAGTTCAGGCGACGCAGATTGCGACTTCAGGAGGCCGAGCGCAGGCCTCCTGAAGTCGCGAAGATCAAGATCAAAAACAGGAAGTGGCTGGCTGCGGGTGACTTCACCGTGCATGCACGGTAATCGCCACCAACCGCACCACCACCGGCCGGACCACCAGCACACACACAAATGCCACCGGCATCGCCAGCTGATAGGCCTTGAGCACATTGCCCAGATACTCCGGGGTAAACCCGGCATTGGCCGCCGTGATCACGAAGCACATCAACAGCGCCATGATCGACGACATGTAGAACGCGAAAACGTAGGGGGTAGCGACCGGGTGCAATTTACGTCGACTGCGCGATCGGGGCAGGTTGCTCATGCGAACTCCTGAAAACTGAGTGGAAGCGCAGATTAGCAACCTGCACGCCTGCAGCTGTAGACCCGCGGCATTGAGTTCTTTATAAAGAAATTCTTACGAATCCAGGCGCTCCCCATGGACCTGCTCAACGCCATTCGCTGCTTCATCAAAGTGGTCGAAGCCGGTAGCATCGCCGCTGGTGCTCGTATCCTCGGCCTTAGTCCGGCAGCCGTCAGCCAGAACCTGGCGCGGCTGGAAAGCCACCTGCAAGTTCGCCTGCTCAGTCGAACCACCCGCAGCATGGCCGTGACGCCCTCTGGCGCCCAGTATTACGAGCGTGTAAAGCATATCGAGCGTGATTTGGCCCTGGCCGAACAGGCGGTTACAACACCCGACAGCGAGCCTCAGGGGCGGCTGTGCATTGCCTCGACCTCTGCCTTCGGCCGTCATGTGCTGGCGCCATTGATTCCTGCTTTCAGTGCCCGCTACCCTTTACTTTCGATAGAGTTGGTAACGACTGATCGTCGGGTCAACCATGCCCGTGAAGACGTTGACGTGAGCCTGCGCATTGCCCCGCAGCTCGAAGACCAGCTGTTGGCCCGGCGCATCGCCCGCATCCCGTTCATTTGTTGTGCCTCACCCGGTTACCTGCAAAGTGCTGGCGTACCTGCCACGCCCGAGGCCTTGCGCGGGCACCGTTGCCTGGTGTTTCGCTATCCGGTGGATGGCCGCTTCTTGCGCTGGGGCTTCATGCGGGACGGCCTGCGCTTCGAAGCGGAATTCGGCACTGTATTGATCAGCGACGATATCGATGCCCTGACCCAGATGGCCTTGCACGATGGTGGCATCACCCGTCTGGCCGAGTTCATCGTGCGGCCGCACCTGGCCTCGGGGGCCTTGGTGCCGCTGTTCGAATACTGCGACAGCAGCCAGGCTTACGCCCAGACCGAGCCCATGGACATCTACCTGTGCCTGGCCGATCGCTTTGCCATGACCACCAAGGTGCGCGCATTCATGGACTATCTGCGCGAATGCCTGGGCGACAGCTGGCAAGTGCAGGCATGAAAAAAACCGCCACGAGGGCGGTTTTCATGTCACGCACAGGAATCAGAAGCGGTAGGTGAGGGATGCACCGATACCGTGAGCGCTGTTCTCGTACTTGGCCTGGTAGCTGCCTTTCAACAGCCCTTGTTGCTGCGAGCTTGGCAGGTTGTTGACCTTGGTATCCTCTTCCCACAGATACGAATAGGCAACGTCGATGGTCATGTCATCGTTCGGGCTCCAGCCGGCACCAAAGCTGACCGCTTTACGATCGCCAGTCGGAATGCGTGGCGAGCGATCATGGTTGTTGGTGGGCGACTGGTCGACGGAGAAGCCTGCGCGCAGGGTCCACTCCTTGTTCACCTTGTAGGACGCACCAATGGCGTGGGCCCAGGTGTCGTGCCAGTTCTGCTCTTCGGTGATGGTCTTCAACGGGTAGCCTGCCGGCGCTTCGTTCTCGACGACGATGCTTTCCAGGCGGCTCCAGCGCGTCCAGGTGCTACCCGCATACAGTGTCCAATGGTCATCCAGTTCATGAGTGACCGAGAAGTCCACTGACTCTGGTGTCTTGATTTTCAGGCTGGCGTCGAACTTGCCGTTCAGGCCAAGCTGTGGAATCGGGTAGGAAACGCGGGTATTGCCTTCAAGCTTGTAGTCGACCATCGAGTGATAGGTCAGGCCCAGACGGGTACGGTCCGTAGCTTGTACCATAACGCCGATGTTGTAACCGATCGCAGTGTCGTCGCCCTTGATCTTGGTCTCGCCATCAGGGCCATTGGGCCCCAGGAGGGCCTTGCTGCTCAGGTTCGAACCCAGTTCACCCTTGATACGGTTGATAGTCGGGCCAAAACCGATCGACACTTTGTCGTTGAAGGCGTAGCTGACGGTTGGCTGGAAGGTGACAACCTCGACCTTGCTCTTCTTGCCCCAGTAGCGTGCAGCGTCATCGCTGCCGTAGTCGGTGATCAGGCCATATGGCACGTAAACGCCGAAGCCAACGCTCCAGTGATCATCAATCGGCTTGACGTAATAGCCCATGGGTACGCCAACGAGAGGCACCATGTCACCATCGGTTTCCCCCCCCGAAGTTGCTGCCTGGGCCCGATATGTCGGTCTTGGCGATGACGGCAGCGCCGCCCACGGTGAATTGTTCGCGCTTGAGGCGGGACATGCCGGCCGGGTTGCCATACACAGTGCTGGCATCTTCGGCAGAGGACGAGCGCCCCGCAAAACCGGTTCCCATGCCGCTGATACTTTGTTCGTTCAGCGCGAACCCGGCGGCGAGCAGTTGGCTGGAAGCAAGCGCAACAGCTACGCCGAGGGAGGTTTTGAGCATTACTTTTTTCATTATTAGAAAACTCCTTGGGTCTCCGGGGCGAAAAGCTACCAACAAATCACGCGCCGCGCTATAGGCTCAATCGCAGGAGTTAGTGCGGTTTTGTAGGACAATCCGACCAAAATTCCCTTTTTTCCGGTTTACTTGTAGGACGCGTCTCAAGATGCCTGTGGCAATTTCTGATCTATGCAGGCATGCCAGGCGTGGGTGAAGTCGCGCAGACGACCCTGGGGGTTGAAAATCTGCCGCCAGATTCGCGCCAGTGCCAGTAGATCGTCCGCCGCAGGCAATGGGGTGGCCTGCTCTTCGATGAGCATCCAGGCAATGGCAGTGGAATAGCGCAGGTTGACGGTGAGCTCCAGGTGCGGGCCACCCAGAAAGGCGTGCTGGCTGGCCAGGCCGCGGACCAGGCTGGCCAGGTCGGGGTCACGGGCCAGGTATTCGTCCCAGAGCGCCTGGTGACGATGTTCGCCGATGCGGTAAAGGCCGTGCCCGCGTCGGTCGTGCAGGGCTGAGCCGAGTGCTGACTGGCTGGCGGCGATACCCAGTAGCAAGGCTTCGGCGCTGGCGCAGTGACGGTTCAGGTAGACCAGGGTGGGTCGGATCACATACTGACACAATTCATTCGCCGCAATACCCATGATGCCCTCGAGCAGGTAAGGGCCGGACGGGCGCTGGAGCTTGGCAGCTGGTGAATGATCAGGCCCGCCGGGAGCGGAAAGCACCGCTCGAGTTGAAGTGTAGTGTGATAATCGTGGTGTAAAGAGCTGTTTTTAAATCGATTACTGCCTGATGCTCAGGGCTATATGCCCTAAGGCAATTACGCCAAAAGCGTTCAGGCAGTCTTGCGATTGGATGATTCAGCGCTTGAATACCCCGGTATTCGCCGGTCACGCGGTGAGCGACTGACGCGTCCGGGCGATCACCGCCTGCAGCGGTTCATGGCGGCTGTACTGCTCGTGGTACAGGCGTTCGGTGTGGCAGGCAACGCCGTGTTCGTCTACCAAGGTAAAGCTGAAGCTGCCCTTGCGTGGGGCAACGATAAGGCACTTCAACGGCGAGAAGGCCTGGGAGAGGGTGCCAATGGCAGCCTGAATCTGATGATGAGTTTGCATATTGTTGGAGGTTCCTGCTTTAAACACGGGGGATATGATCCGTGCATGATAGAAACGTTCCAGTGACGCCTTTATTAAGGGACGAACGAACCTGACTGGAACAGGGCAGCCAGAGGGGGCGCAATCAAATGTGGGCGCTTGGGCTGACTGGTAGGTACTTCGGAAGGCAGGCAGCACGCCGGGGCCAAGGTTCTAGGCCGTCGAGGTGGGATCCTGATCAATCTGTCATGTGATTCGTGCTTGCGCAGCGTAAGGCTGGCGAGGGAATCATTGAATGGGCCGGTCCTTGTTTCAGCAGGGACGCTCTTGGGGGGAGCGAGTCTGCAAGGACGCTTGCGGCCAGAATTGACTTTCAGCTTGGTACTAACGAGGGGCACCTTACCGGAAGCGAAGATGTTTGGCAAGCACTACGTTTGTTCAGGTGAGCCGCGCAGTATGGCGCGAATTTTCGCTGCTGGGAAGAGGGGGTAAATGGCCCGAATGCCGTCCGATGTGCCCTTTTCGTGCACCCAAATGGAGGTTTATGGTGCACTTGTTCACATTCGGGGCAGCGCTTGTAACGGCTTGGCAACACCACCCAGCAGCCTCGCCAATGCCTTGACTGCGTGGTTAAGTCAATGAAAAAAAACACTATTTTTAGCTGGTGAAAAAATCGTCAGTTTGACCAAAGCCCCCAATTCACGGGGGTTTGAGGGGTGTGAGAGGGGGTTGTCCACCGAGTTATCCACAGGAACTGTGGATTGTCCCGAGCGCTTGCTCTAGCACGGGCGTGCCAGCAATGGGATGAACTGTCCGACAATCGCCATGCTCCAACAGACCGGTTGGTCATCCACCTGGAAACGTCAAGAAAAGATCATTGAAATTTTTTTCAATCCTCCAGAAATCGACAGGCCAGGGCGAGAAAAAAAGAGTAGAGTGGCGCGCCTTTCGAGTTACCAAACCTGTTGCTCATGAAGTTTCGCGGTAGACACCTTTCCAGCCCCGCTGCATCGACACCTGCACCTCCTGCCAAACGCTTTTCCCTGAAAGTGGCCTTGTGGTTGCTCGACAGCCCGCGCCTGGGCGACAACCCTCAGGTCAAGCACCTGGCCGGGCGCTTGCTGAAGCAGCCTGCGCGCCAAGGTGTGGTTGTGGCGCAGAGCCGCCTGGGGCAGATGCTGTGCCGCGATTGTGGCAACGCCCGTGACCGGCGTATAGGCCATGAGCTGCTGCGTCAGGCTGCCCGCGCAGGGGATCGGCGGGCGCAGCTGGAGTACGCTCGGCTGTGTCAGCACAACGAGCCGGAGCAGGCGCGCTATTGGCTTGAGCTTGCGGCAGGGCAGGGGTCGCAGGAAGCGCGGCGCTTGTTGCGACAGTGGTTTTCTGTCTGAGCTTTTTTGCCTGCGCGGGCCCTTTCGCGAGCAATCACCGATGTGTGTCCACCGCCGTGGTAGGAGCGGGTTTACCCGCGAATACGGTGGCGGCGGCAACGGTGAATGGCGGGTGGAGATTGGCCAGCAGGCCCGGCCCTTTCGCGGGTAAACCCGCCCCTACGGCGGCCTGTGTTCAACCCCCGATGCGTGTGTAGGAGCGGGTTTACCCGCGAATACGGTGGCGGCGGCAACGGTGAATGGCGGGTGGAAATTGGCCAGCAGGCCCGGCCCTTTCGCGGGTAAACCCGCTCCTACGGCGGCCTGTGTTCAACCCCCAATGCGTATGTAGGGGCGGGTTTACCCGCGAATACGGTGGCGGCGTCAACGGTGAACGGCGGGTGGAAATTGGCCAGCAGGCCCGGCCCTTTCGCGGGTAAACCCGTCCCTACGGCGGCCTGTGTTCAACCCCCGATGCGTGTGTAGGAGCGGGTTTACCCGCGAATACGGTAGCGGCGGCAATGGTGAACGGCGGGTGGAAATTGGCCAGCAGGCCCGGCCCTTTCGCGGGTAAACCCGCCCCTACGGCGGCCTGTGTTCAACCCCCGATGCGTGTGTAGGAGCGGGTTTACCCGCGAATACGGTGGCTGCGGCAACGGTGAACGGCGGGTTGGAGATTGGCCAGCAGGGCCGGCCTCTTCGCGGGTGAACCCGCTCCTACGGGCGACCGTGCAGGCATTACCTTTGACTTCAGGCTTGCGCAGCGGGCAGGCCCGCGATGAGGCCGATGCAGGCAACACGCCAGTCAGGCTGATAAGCTGCACTCAATTTGCATCAGAGCGTTCGGGGTAAGCATGACAGTGGATCTGGCCAGCATTCTGCTGGGCTTGGTGGCAGGCGTAATACCCTGCCTGGTGTGGGTCATGCAGGTGCAACGCCGCCAGGGCGCACGGCAAGGTGAGCAGGCCTTGCTCGAAGAGCGCCTCAACGCTGCCCAACTTGCCCAGGCTGGCCTGCAGGCGCAACTGGACGCCAGCCGCGACGAGGTCAGCGACCTCAGTGAGGCCAACGCTGTCAAACAGGCCCAGCTGGCCGCCCAAGGCCGTGAGCTGGAGCTGCTGCAGATCGACCGCGACAATGCCCGTGATGCGGCCCACGCCTGGAGCCTTGAGCGCGCCAACCGCGAAGCCGAACTGCGCCGCCTGGAAGCGCAAACCGCGCGCCTGGACGCAGAACTGCGTGAACAGCAGGAAAGCCACCAGCAACGCCTGGAAGACCTGCAGGAGGCCCGTGACACCTTGCGCGCCCAGTTCGCCGACATGGCCACCAAGATCTTCGACGAGCGCGAGCAGCGCTTCGCCCAGACCAGCCAGCAGCACCTTGGCCAGTTGCTCGACCCGCTCAAGGAGCGCATCCAGGCCTTCGAAAAACGTGTGGAGGAAAGCTATCAACAAGAGGCCCGCGAGCGCTTCTCGCTGGGCAAGGAGCTGGAGCGCCTGCAACAGCTCAACCTGCGCCTGTCCGACGAAGCCACCAACCTTACCCAGGCCTTGAAGGGCCAGAAAACCCAAGGTAACTGGGGGGAGCTTATCCTCGAACGCGTGCTGGAGCATGCCGGCCTGGAAAAGGGCCGCGAATACCAAACCCAGGTCAGCCTGAAAAGCGCCGATGGCGAGCGTTTCCAGCCGGATGTGCTGATCATGCTGCCCGGCGACAAGCAGGTGGTGGTGGACGCCAAGGTCAGCCTCACTGCGTACCAGCAGTTCGTTGCCGGCAACGACGAAGCTGCGCTCAAGCAGCATGTGCAGTCGCTGCGCAGCCACGTCAAAGGCCTGTCGAGCAAGGACTACAGCCGCCTTGAAGGCCTGCACAGCCTGGATTTCGTGTTGTTGTTCGTGCCCATCGAGGCGGCCTTTTCGGCGGCCCTGCAGGCCGAGCCGAACCTGTTCCAGGAGGCCTTCGACCGGCAGATCGTGATTGTCAGCCCTACCACGTTGCTGGCGACCTTGCGGGTGATCGACAGCCTGTGGAAGCAGGAGCGTCAAGGGCAGAACGCCCGCGAAATTGCCGAGCGTGCCGGCTGGCTCTACGACAAGTTCGTGCTGTTCATCCAGGACCTGGACGAGCTGGGCAGCCGCTTGCAGCAGGTAGACAAGGCTTATGCTGCCGCGCGCAACAAGCTGTGCGAAGGGCGTGGCAACCTGGTCAGCCGCAGCGAGCAGCTTAAGCTACTGGGCGCCCGTGCCAGCAAGAGCTTGCCGGCAGACCTGCTGGAGCGGGCGCTGTCCGACGAGGCGCTGCCCGACGTAGCGGTTACTGAGCCAGGCTCAGATGGCGATTGAGCAGGGCGCGCAAGGCCGCTGGCTTGACCGGTTTGGCCAGGTAGTCCAGCCCTGATGCATGTACCAGGGCGATGGTTTCCTTGCTGCCGTCGGCGCTGATCACTACACCGGGTACCGGCTCACCCAGCCGTGCTCGAAGCCAGCCCATCAGTCCGGTGCCGGTCTCGCCGTCGTCCAGGTGGTAGTCCACCAATGCCAGGTGCGGGCGCATGCCTTTGGCCAGCAGGGCTTCGCATTCGGCCTGGTTGCGCGCGGTCCATACCTGGCAACCCCAGCGGCTCAGCAGGCTGTTCATGCCGATCAGGATGCTGTCTTCGTTGTCCACGCAAAGCACTTGCAGCCCGGCCAGTGGCTGGCCGCCCTGTTGTTCCACGGGCGCGCTTGGCGCCGCGGCGGCCTGGCGTGCAATCGGTACGCTGACGCGGAACACCGTGCCCTTGCCTGGCCATGAGCGCACTTCCAGCGGATGCCCCAGCACCCGACACAGGCCGTCTGCGATGGCCAGGCCCAACCCTAGCCCCTTCTCGGCACGGGTCTGGTGGCTGTCCAGGCGCTTGAACTCCTGAAAGATCACTTGCAGCTTGTCGTCAGCAATGCCCGGGCCACGGTCCCAGACCTCCAGCCACAGGCGCTCGCCCTGTCGGCGCGCGCCTAGCAGGATCGGGCTCTTGCCGTAGCGCAGGGCATTGGTGAGGAAGTTCTGCAGCACCCGGCGTAGCAGTTTCATGTCGCTGTCCACCCGCAGGCGGCTGCCGCGCAGGCGGAACTCCAGGCCTTTCTCGGCCGCCAGCAGCTTGAACTCGGCGCCCAGGGTGTCGAACAGCTCGTTGAGGGCGAAGGGTTTGGCATCCGGGGTGATCTTGCCGTTTTCCAGGCGCGAGATGTCCAGCAGGTCGCTGATCAGCTCTTCAGCCGAGCGCAGCGAGCTGTCCATGTGCTGTACCAACTGCTGGGCCTCTTCGTTCATGCCCTCGGCCTGTTGCGACAAGGCGGCAGAGAAAAGCCGTGCGGCGTTCAACGGTTGCATCAGGTCATGGCTGACGGCGGCCAGGAAGCGGGTCTTGGACTTGCTCACCGCTTCGGCCTGGCTCTTGGCTTCGGACAGCGCCTGGTTCAACTGCGACAGTTCGTGGGTGCGCTCCGCCACGCGTTGTTCAAGGCGTTCGTTGGCATCGCGCAGGGCCTGCTCGGCCTCGCGGAACGGGGTGATGTCGGTGAAGCTCATGACAAAGCCGCCGCCCGGCATCGGGTTGCCGATCAGCTCGATCACTCGGCCATTGGGGAACAGCCGCTCGGAGGAGTGCGCGCGGCCCTGACGCATCCAGTGCAGCCGCCGCGCCACATGCACTTGCGCCTCGCCGGGGCCGCACAGGCCGCGCTCGGCGTTGTAGCGGATGATGTCGGCAATCGGTCGCCCTACGCTGATCAGCCCGTCCGGGTAGTTGAACAGCTCCAGGTAGCGGCGGTTCCAGGCCACCAGGTGCAAATTCTGGTCGACCACGCTGATGCCCTGGTTGATGTTCTCGATGGCGCCTTGCAGCAGGGCGCGGTTGAACTGCAGCACCTCACTGGCTTCGTCAGCGATGCGCACCACGTCTTCCAGCTGCATGTCGCGGCCTTCGATGGCCGCTTTGACCACGGCGCGGGTCGAGGAGGTACCGAGTACCCCGGCCAGCAGGCGTTCGGTGTGCTCGATCCAGTCGCCATCGGCGTTCTGGTTCGGGTTGAAGCCCTTGCCCTGGCGGTAGGCAAAGCGGATGAAGCTCTGCCGTGCGCGCTCTTCCCCGACAAAGCGCGAGGCCAGGGTCAACAGGTCGTCGATCTGCACCGCCAGCAGCGGCTTGCTGCTGGGCCGCGCGCTGGTCTGCTGGCCAATGAACCGGCCGGCCTGCCAGTGCTCGGAAACCCGTGTGCGCGACAGCACCGAAACCCAGGCGAACAGGGTGAAGTTGCCCGCCAGTGACAGCACCACACCTTGGGTCAGTGGACTGATCGGCAGGTTCAGCGGGTTGCCGTGCAGCCACGCCAGGCCAGGGAACAACTGCAACGACCAGCCCAGGCTGTGCGCGGCAATCGGCAGCACCAAGGTGTAGAACCACAGGAAAATGCCAGCGGCCAGGCCGGCGAACACGCCGCGACGGTTGGCCTGCTTCCAGTACAGCGCGCCAAGCATGGCCGGGGTGAGCTGGGTCACAGCGGCAAAGGCGATCTGGCCGATGGTCGCCAGGCTGGCGGTGGAACCCAGCAGGCGGTAGCTGACATAGGCCAGCAGCAGGATCACCACGATGGTTACCCGGCGTACCGAAAGCATCCAGTGGCGGAACGCTTCGAAAGGCCGCTCGGCGTTGTTGCGGCGCAGCAGCCAGGGCAGCAGCATGTCGTTGGACACCATGGTCGACAGCGCCACGGCCTCGACGATCACCATGCCGGTAGCTGCCGAGGCGCCGCCGATGAACGCCAGCAGGGCAAGGCTCGGGTGCGCCTCGGCCAGCGGCAGGCTGATGACGAACGAGTCGGAGATCACCGTGCCGGGCAGCATCATCTGCCCAGCCAGGGCAATCGGCACCACGAACAGCGCGGCCAGTGCCAGGTACATGGGGAATACCCAGCGCGCCAGGCGCAAGTCCTGCGGTTCGATGTTCTCGACCACGGTAACGTGGAACTGCCGGGGCAGGCAGATGATTGCCATCATCGCCACGGCGGTTTGCACCACCATGGACGGCCAATTGATGGTTTCTTTCCAATAGTCCTGCAAGTGGATCGACTGGCGGGCCTGGCTGAACAGGTCGTCGAAGCCGTCATACAGGTTGAAAACGATGAAGATGCCCACTGCAAGGAACGCCAGCAGCTTGATCAGCGATTCGAAGGCGATCGCCAGGACCATGCCGCGGTGGTGCTCGGTCACATCCAGGCTGCGGGTACCGAAGACGATCGCGAACAGCGCCAGTACCAGCGATATCACCAGCGCGGTGTCCTGCACGCGGGTGCCGGTGGCGTCGGCGTTGGCCCCGATCAACAGGTTCACGCCCAGTACGATGCCCTTGAGCTGCAGGGCGATATACGGCAGCACGCCGACCAGGCAGATCAGCGCCACCACCACTGCCAGGGTCTGCGACTTGCCGTAGCGTGCGGCAATGAAGTCGGCGATCGAGGTGATGTTCTGCTGCTTGCTGATCAACACCATCTTCTGCAGCACCCACGGCGCGAAGATCAGCAGCAGTACCGGGCCCAGGTAGATTGGCAGGAATGCCCAAAGCTGTTCGGCGGCCTGGCCGACCGCGCCGAAAAAGGTCCAGCTGGTGCAGTACACGGCCAGCGACAGGCTGTACACCCAGGCACGCAGCTTTGGCGGCAATGGCGTGCTGCGGCGGTCGCCATAGAAGGCGATGGCGAACATGATGGCCATATAGGCCAGGGCGACCACGGCGATCAGCCCGCTGGACAACGACATGAAGACTCCGAAGCAAAAAGGTAACGCGGTCCCGATCAATCAGTCTGGCACGCAAGTGCCGCTTCGTCAGCGCAGACGATGGTTGTAGGAGCGGGTTCACCCGCGAATAGGCCAGAACAGGCAACATCAACCCCTGCGGGTACCCAACCCATAGAACACCCCTGCCAGTATCACCGACAACACCAGCAGGTAGAAGACTGCCCCCGGCCACAGGTGTACCAGTGCAAACCCCACCATCACCGGCCCCAGCGCCGCCCCCAGGTTGGACAGGTTCTGCGCGCCGTAATACACCCCGCGCAAGTGCTCCGGTGCGATCAGGTCGATAAACATGTACTCGGCCGGGATCACGATGATTTCGCCCAGCGTGAACACCAGCATCGCCAGGCACCAGGCCAGTACCGAGCCCGCCAGTGCAAAACCCAGCAAGCCGGCGATGAACAGGCCCATGCCGGCCAACAGCCACGGCATCAGACGCTGGCGGCTGATGCGCCGGCCAATCAGGTACTGCAAGGCAATGACCGTCACGGCGTTGGTGGTGACCAGATAGCCGATCAGCAGTGCCGCTTCGGCCGGGTTGCTGGTGACCACCAGGTACTGGGACAGGTAGGCGGTGAACTGCCCGAACACCACCGCGCTCAGCACCCCACCCACGGTAAAGCACACCAGCCGGCGATCCCGCGCCAGCCCCAGCGCCACCTGGCCGAAGCCGGCCGCAGGCTTGTCCGGCGCGCTGGCCTGCAGGCTGCGATCACCCAGGCGCCAGTAAGCCAGGCACATGGCCAGGCCAAGCAGGGCAGAGGCGAGGAACGGCACATGGTCGTTCAGTTCAAGCATGGCCACGCCCAGCAACGGGCCGGTGGCGTAGCCGACGTTGCTGAGGGTGTACTTGATGGCGAATACCTCGGCCCGCTCATCCACCGGCAGTAACGCGCAGAAGCCCGCCTTGGCAGCAATGTCGACCACTGCCAGGGCCAGGTTGATCAACACCAGACAAAAGAAGAACGGCAGTGCCGAACGGCTGGCGACCGCGCCGACGAAGGCCAGGGCGAACAGCAGGGTACTGGCGCTGACCAGCGTGTGGTTGCTCAAGGTGTCGACCAGATGGCCACCGTACAGACTCAATAGCGAGGCGACGATCAGCGCGCCACCGATCAGCAGGCCGATCTGGCTGATCGGCAGCTGGAAATTGTCGGCCAGGTAAACCACCAGGTAGGGCAGGGTGAGGGCGCGGGCGACGGTAAGCGCGAAGGTGGTGGTGAGCAGCAGGCGAACGGTGTGCGGGTAGCGTTTTATGGCGGCGAGCATTGCCACGTCCTTGTTGTGCGGGTTTGCCGAGCACAAGCATAAGCCACATGCGGTCCTTGCAGCAGCACCGGCAACGTTCAAGAGAAGATGGCAATGCTCCGGCTGGCTCACAGCCCGTCGCGACACAAGGCCGCTTCACGGACAAAGGGCGACAGGCGGAGGATTGACAGTCTGTCAGGCTCGGGGAATACTCTCGAAAAATTCATATATATGTTTATATAACAAGACGAGAGCGAGACCCATGCACCCATTGACCGGTGATGCTCGACTGCCCCGCTACCAACAACTGCGCGACCACATGGTCGCGCAAATTGCCAACAACCGCTGGCGCCCGGGGGAAGCGATCCCGACCGA
The DNA here is from genome assembly GCF_001655295.1 of Pseudomonas sp. JY-Q. Taxonomy (NCBI): domain Bacteria; kingdom Pseudomonadati; phylum Pseudomonadota; class Gammaproteobacteria; order Pseudomonadales; family Pseudomonadaceae; genus Pseudomonas; species Pseudomonas sp. JY-Q. The sequence continues at coordinate 1,518,189 of NZ_CP011525.1, forward strand.
AGCAGCCTTGGCCACCGAGTTCGATATGTCGATCGGTACCGTGCGCAAGGCCGTCGATGTCCTGGTGGCCGAAGGCGTGCTGGAGCGCCAGCAGGGCCGTGGCACCTTCATTCGCCGCCCACAGTTCCAGTCGTCGCTGTTCCGCTTCTTCCGTTTCGAGGCCGCCAATGGCGAGCGCATAGTGCCGGAAAGCCGCATTCTTTCCATCGAGTCGCTTCCGGCGCCTTCGGCAGTGGCCGAGGCATTGGGCCTGGCAGGGGAGGCAGAAGTGATCCGCATCGTTCGCACACGTCTGCTTGGCGCCCAGCCGGTGCTGGCCGAAGACATCTGGCTGCCGCGCCAAACCTTCCAGCCGCTGCTGGACGTGGATTTAAACAGCAAGGGCCCACTGCTGTACCCGATCTACGAAGCGCTGTGCGGTCAGGTGGTCGCCTACGCCGAAGAAACCCTGACCGCCGAAGCGGTCGACGCGGTGCATGGCCGCTTGCTGCAACTGCCGGCCGACAGCCCGGTGGTCGTGATCGAGCGCCTGGCCCGCGACTATGCCGGCAAACCTCTGGAATGGCGCCGCTCGCGCGGCCATGCGCAGCACTTCCGCTACCGCATCGACATTCGCTAAACCGGTCGCTTCACCCTTTTACCTGTCTGCGCCGTGCTGCCACGGCGCAGTGGCTTCGCCTGCCCGTCACACCACGACTAGAAGGATAACAATCATGTTCAGCTGGTATCGCGAGATCACCTCACGGGAACGCAAGACATTCTGGGCCTGTTTCGGCGGCTGGTCGCTCGATGCGCTGGAAGTGCAGATGTTCGGCCTGGCCATCCCCGCGCTGATCGCCGCGTTCTCCCTGACCAAGGGCGATGCCGGCCTGATCAGTGGCCTGACCCTGGTGACCTCGGCAATCGGCGGCTGGCTGGGTGGCACACTGTCCGACCGCTATGGTCGCGTGCGTACCCTGCAATGGATGATTCTCTGGTTCTCGTTCTTCACCTTCCTTTCGGCGTTCGTCACCGGTTTCTACCCGTTGCTGTTCGTCAAGGCCATGCAAGGCTTTGGCATCGGTGGCGAATGGGCAGCCGGCGCTGTGCTGATGGCCGAAACCATCAACCCCAGGTATCGCGGCAAGGTCATGGGCACGGTGCAGAGTGCCTGGGCTGTGGGGTGGGGGCTGGCGGTGGCACTGTTTACGCTGATTTACTCACTGGTGCCGCAGGAGTTTGCCTGGCGGGTGATGTTCTTCGTCGGTCTGCTGCCATCGCTGCTGATCATTTGGGTACGCCGCAACGTGCCTGAGCCGGACAGCTTCCAGCGCCTGCAAAAGGAAAAGGCCATCCCTTCCAGCTTCTTGCACTCGATGGCTGGCATCTTCCGCCCGGAACTGCTGCGTGTGACCCTGCTGGGCGGCTTGCTCGGCCTGGGTGCCCACGGTGGCTACCACGCGGTGATGACCTGGTTGCCGACCTTCCTCAAGACAGAGCGCAACCTTTCGGTGCTGAACTCGGGCGGTTACCTGGCGGTGATCATCCTGGCCTTCTGGTGCGGCTGCGTGGTCAGCGGCCTGCTGATCGACCGTATTGGCAGGCGCAAGAACATCCTGCTGTTCGCCCTGTGCTGTGTACTGACCGTGCAGGCCTACGTGTTTTTCCCGCTGACCAATACCCAGATGCTGTTCCTCGGCTTCCCGCTGGGTTTTTTTGCCGCCGGCATCCCGGCCAGCCTGGGTGCGTTTTTCAATGAGCTGTACCCGGCTGATGTGCGCGGCGCCGGGGTGGGCTTTTGCTACAACTTCGGTCGCGTGCTGTCGGCCGTTTTCCCGTTCCTGGTCGGGCACATGAGCGAGTCGATGTCGCTGGGCAGTGCCATCGGCATCGATGCCGGCATCGCCTATGGCGTTGCGGTGATCGCAGCCCTGTGCCTGCCCGAAACCCGTGGCCGCAACCTTGAATCTGCACCTGCGCCGGAAACGGCCGGTGCCGTCGCCAAGTAACCTGAACCTGTTTGTATGAGAACCATGCCCGACGCACCCGCTTTGCACCTGACTGCCATCGACAGCCACGCCCACGTGTTCAGCCGTGGGCTGAACCTGGCCCGCCAGCGGCGTTATGCGCCCAGTTACGATGCGCCGCTGGGCGACTACCTGGGCCAACTGCGGGCCCATGGTTGCAGCCATGGCGTACTGGTCCAGCCCAGCTTCCTGGGTACTGACAACCGCTACCTGCTCAGCGCCTTGCAGACCGCGCCAGGGCAACTGCGCGGGGTGGTGATGCTGGAGCGGGAGGTCGAGCGGGCGACCTTGGCGGAAATGGCCCGGTTGGGAGTCAGGGGGGTACGCCTCAACCTCATGGGGCAAGACATGCCTGACCTGACCGGCGCGCAGTGGCGGCCGTTGCTGGAGCGCATCGGCGAGCAGGGTTGGCACGTGGAACTGCACCGTCAGGTGGCGGACATTCCAGTGCTGGTGCGGGCATTGCAGCCTTACGGGCTGGACATCGTGATTGACCATTTCGGCCGGCCGGATGCCCGCCTTGGCCTGGGCCAGCCGGGGTTTGCCGAACTGCTGACCCTGAGCGGTCGGGGCAAGGTGTGGGTGAAGGTGTCCGGCATCTACAGGCTGCAGGGCTCGCCGGAGGAGAACCTGGCATTCGCCCGTCAGGCGCTGTGCGCGCTGGAAGCCCATTACGGCGCAGAGCGGTTGATGTGGGGCAGTGACTGGCCGCATACCCAGCATGAGTCGGAGGTCAGTTTCGGTACCGCTGTCGAACAGTTCGAGGCCTTAGGGTGTTCAGCGCAGTTGCGCCAGGCACTGTTGGTGGATACCGCGCGGGCGTTGTTTGGCTTCGAGTGACGTAGCGCCAGTGCTGCAACTGCTGGCAGGTCCTTGAACGCAATCTCGCTTGGCCATGCCTGAGCCGGTGCTTGCCAGCCAGCGCATTTCCCATGCAGATTTGTGGCCCGGCGCGCTTGGCGAGCCTCCAATTGAAAAGCCCTCAGGACCAAGGACGATGAGTCACTCTTCGCAATTCACCTTGCTCGGTAAGCGGCGTTTCCTGCCGTTTTTCATCACTCAGTCGCTGGGTGCCTTCAACGACAACCTGTTCAAGCAGTCGCTGATCCTGGCGATTTTGTTCAAGCTCAGCCTGGGCGATGGTGACCGATCGATCTGGGTCAACTTGTGTGCCTTGCTGTTCATCCTGCCGTTTTTCCTGTTTTCGGCGCTGGGCGGGCAGTTTGGCGAGAAGTTCGCCAAGGATGCGCTGATCCGTGCAATCAAACTGGCCGAAATCGTGATCATGGCGATTGGTGCGCTGGGCTTTGTCACCAACCATCTGTGGCTGATGCTGGTGGCGCTGTTCGGTATGGGGACCCACTCGGCGCTGTTCGGCCCGGTGAAGTATTCGATCCTGCCGCAGGCCCTGCGCGAGGAAGAGTTGGTGGGCGGTAACGGGCTGGTGGAAACCGGCACCTTCCTCGCCATCCTCGCCGGCACCATCGGCGCGGGGGTGATGATGTCGGCCGACAGCTACGCAACAGTGGTGGCCGGTGGCGTGGTCGGCACGGCGGTACTCGGCTACCTCGCCAGCCGCTGGATCCCGCGGGCGGCTGCCGCCTCGCCGCAAATGCCGCTGGACTGGAACATCTTCAAGCAGTCGTGGGTGATCTTGCGCATGGGCCTGGGCCAGCCGCCGGCGGTGTCGCGCTCGATCGTCGGCAACTCGTGGTTCTGGTTTGTCGGCGCTATCTACCTCACGCAGATCCCGGCCTATGCCAAGGATTGGCTGCACGGTGACGGCACCGTGGTGACCCTGGTGCTGACCCTGTTCTCGGTGGGCATTGCCCTGGGCTCGCTGCTGTGTGAGCGGCTCAGTGGACGCAAGGTGGAAATCGGCCTGGTGCCGTTCGGCTCGTTCGGCCTGACCCTGTTCGGCCTGCTGTGGTGGTGGCACTCCGGTGATGTACCGGCTGCAGCAGCGCCGCACGACTGGCTGGCACTGCTGGGCATGAGCCAGGCGTGGTGGATCTTGCTGTCGATCGTCGGCCTGGGTGTGTTCGGCGGCTTCTACATCGTGCCGTTATATGCGTTGATCCAGGCCCGCACGGCCGAGGACGAGCGCGCCAGGGTGATCGCGGCCAACAACATCCTCAATGCCTTGTTCATGGTGGTGTCGGCGGTGCTCACCATCATCCTGCTAGGCGTGGCCAAGCTGAGCATCCCGCAGCTTTTCCTGGTGGTGTCGCTGCTCAATATCGCAGTCAACACCTATATCTTCAGGATCGTGCCCGAGTTCACCATGCGCTTCCTGATCTGGCTGCTCAGCCATTCGATGTACCGCGTGCAGCACCGAGACCTCGAGCGCATCCCCGACGAAGGTGCAGCGTTGCTGGTGTGCAACCACGTGTCGTTCGTCGATGCGTTGCTGCTGGGCGGGGCTATACGCCGGCCGATCCGCTTTGTCATGTACTACAAGATCTACAACCTGCCGGTGCTCAACTTCGTGTTTCGCACTGCCGGTGCCATCCCGATTGCCGGGCGTAACGAAGACCAGGCGACGTACGAGCGGGCCTTCGCGCGGATTGCCGAGTACCTGGCGGATGGTGAACTGGTGTGCATCTTCCCGGAAGGCAAGCTGACGGGCGATGGCGAAATCGATGTTTTCAAGGGTGGGGTCAGCCGCATCCTCGAAGAAACGCCGGTACCGGTGATTCCGCTGGCCTTGCAGGGGTTGTGGGGTAGCTTCTTCAGCCGCGACCCGGCCAAGGGCTTCTTCAAGCGCCTGTGGTCGCGGGTGACCATCGTGGCAGGCGCCGCCGTCCCGGTGGAGGCGGCGCAGCCTGAAGTGTTGCGCGAACAGGTCAGCCGCCTGCGCGGCCATCTGCGATAGGGGGTTAGCTGGCGCTGACTTTCAGGCCGACGAGGCCGCAGACGATCAGCGCCACACTGACCAGCCGCACCAGGGCCATGGACTCGCCGAACAGCATGATCCCGGCGATGACCGTACCGACTGCGCCTACGCCGGTCCAGGTGGCATAGGCGGTGCCCAGCGGCAACTCCTTCATGGCCAGGCCCAGCAGGCCCAGGCTGATGACCATGGCGCCGACGGTAAGGACAGTGGGTAGTGGTCGAGTGAAACCGTCGGTGTATTTGAGGCCGACGGCCCAGCCAACCTCGAACAGGCCGGCGAAAAACAGGATGATCCAGGACATGAGTGTGTCTCCATCGTTTGAATGATGGGGCCGTCCCCGGAATGGTCACGCGGTGCGTCGTGAGGTCGTCCTCACAGTGGGTGCCATGGTGCCTGTCTGCGGCCTTCCGGGCAAGGCCGCGCCTGCTGGCCAATTTCCACCCGTCGTTCAACGTTGCGGCCGCTACCGTATTCGCGGGTAAACCCGCTCCTACACAATTGGTGATGGACACACGTTGGTGATTGGGCGCAGGCCGTCGTGTAGGAGCGGGTTTACCCGCGAAGAGGCCGGTGCTGGCAGAAAACGATTCAGGCCAGCACCGCATCTCATACCCGTCAGACCCCTTGCGGAATCTCTTCACCACCCAGCGCCTCGAACAGCACCGGCAGGAATTCGGCAAAGGTCATCATCATCAGCTGGAAGCTGGCGTCGAACTGTTGCGCAGCCTCATCGCCACCGTCCTGCTCGGCCTGCTCCTGCAGCAGCTCTTCGAACTTCAGGCGCTTGATGACCATCTTGTCGTCGAGAATGAACGACAGCTTGTCTTGCCAGGCCAGGGCCAGCTGGGTCACCACTTTGCCAGTGCTCAGGTGCAGCTGGATCTCTTCGCCAGTCAGGTCCTGGCGCTTGCAGCGCACGATACCGCCATCTTCGGCAGTGTCGCGCAGCTCACACTCGTCCAGTACATAGAAGCCTTCGGCGGCTTGCTGCGACTTGACCCAGTCGGTCATGGTGGCCACTGGCGCAATCTTCACCGTGGCCGGGCGCACGGGCAGCGAACCCATCACTTCACGCAGGGTCGACAGCAGGTCTTCGGCGCGCTTGGCGCTGGCCGAGTTGACCAGGATCACGCCCAGGCGCGGGGCAATGGCAGCGAAGATCATCGAGCGGCGGATGAACGCACGCGGCAGGAACGCCTGGATGATTTCGTCCTTGATCTGGTCGCGTTCCTTTTTATAGACCTTGCGCATTTGCTCGGTCTCGATCTCTTCGACCTTTTCCTTGACCGCGTCGTTGACCACGCTGCTCGGCAGGATGCGTTCTTCCTTGCGCGCGGCAATCAGCAGGTACTCGCCGCTGACATGCACCAGGGGAGCGTCTTCGCCTTTGCCGAACGGCGCGACGAAACCATAAGTGGTCAGCTCCTGGCTGGCGCAGGGGCGGGCCGGCTTGCTGGCCAGGGCGGCTTCCAGCGCTTCAGGCTCGAACGGAACTTCCTGGGTCAGGCGGTAGGTCAGCAGGTTCTTGAACCACATGAGGGGCAATCTCTCCTTAATGCATAAGGCGGGCATTATTCTCCGAGCGGTGAATTGAGGCCAGCCCTGTCAGAGGGCCAGCAGTGGCTTATGCACGAAAGAATCGTCCGACAACGCTAGGTCTTTGAAAGGCCTGAGGTTTTTTTTGAAAAAAGTTTAAAAAGTGCTTGCCAGGGTGCGGGGCGCTCCGTAGAATGCGCGCCACACCGAGACGAAGGGTGATTAGCTCAGCCGGGAGAGCATCTGCCTTACAAGCAGAGGGTCGGCGGTTCGATCCCGTCATCACCCACCACTCGATGTATAGCGCAGCGGTAGTTCAGTCGGTTAGAATACCGGCCTGTCACGCCGGGGGTCGCGGGTTCGAGTCCCGTCCGCTGCGCCATATGCCACTTCCAGGGCCCACTGAACACCCGGAAGTAACAAAGAAAGCGACCTTAGGGTCGCTTTTTTTGTGCCTGATTTTTGGTGTTTGACCGAAGTGTGAAAAAACTTCGATAAGTGCTTGCCAGAGCGCCAAGTCGCCCGTAGAATGCGCGCCACACCGAGAGACATGGGTGATTAGCTCAGCCGGGAGAGCATCTGCCTTACAAGCAGAGGGTCGGCGGTTCGATCCCGTCATCACCCACCACTCGATGTATAGCGCAGCGGTAGTTCAGTCGGTTAGAATACCGGCCTGTCACGCCGGGGGTCGCGGGTTCGAGTCCCGTCCGCTGCGCCATATTCCACTTCCAGGGCCCACTGAACACCCGGAAGTAACAAAGAAAGCGACCCTAGGGTCGCTTTTTTTGTGCCTGAATTTTGTACCCCTACCTGCACGCGTTTGCCGCAGCTTCAGCCACGCCGTTCCTCCTCCCGCAATGTCAGCACCTCATACCCACCCTCAGTCACCGCCACGGTATGCTCCCACTGCGCCGACAAGCTGTGGTCCCGGGTGATCACCGTCCAGCCATCCTTCAACTCGCGCGTGCCGCGGCCACCCTGGTTGATCATCGGCTCGATGGTAAACACCATCCCCGGTTTCAGCTTAATGCCCATGCCGCGCTGGCCAATGTGCAGCACCTCTGGCCCTTCATGCATCTGCTGGCCAATACCGTGGCCGCAATACTCGCGCACCACGCTGTAACCCGCCGCCTCGGCATGGGCCTGCACGGCATGGCCGATATCGCCCAGCGTTGCCCCAGGGCGCACCTGCTCGATGCCTTTCCACAACGCGTCATAGGTGGTGTCGACCAGGCGCCGGGCTTCTTCGCTGATCTTGCCGATGCAATACATCTTCGACGAATCGGCAATGTAGCCGCCCTGTTCCAGCGTGATGTCGACGTTGATGATCGAGCCTTCCTTGAGCACCTCATCGACCTTGGGGATGCCGTGGCATACCACGTGGTCCACCGACGTATTGAGCGAGTAAGGGAAACCGTACTGGCCTTTGCTTGCTGGCCGTGCCTTGAGCGTATCGACGATGAACGCCTCGGCGCGGTCGTTGATCTGCATCGTGGTCACGCCGGGGCGGATGAAGCTGTCGAGTTCGGTGAACACCTGGGCCAGTAGCTGGCCGGCGCGGCGCATCAGGTCGAGTTGGGCGGGGGTCTTGAGGATCACCTGGGACATGGGAGGAGGGCAGTTGCTCATGCTGGAAATTGCCCCAGCATAGCGCCTGGGAGCGTGAGGTTGCCACCGCATGGTGCGCAAGGCACGCCGCAGCACTGTCTTTGTGGGAGCAACTGTCTTGCTCAATTTCTAAAAGCGGGCGCGATCCCTGGACTGCCCCCCAAAAGTTGGACAGTTTTAAGCTGCAGCCTGAGCCCTGTACTCCACAGGGCTCAGGCCATTGAGCCTCAGCTTGATGCGATCATGGTTGTAGTAGTGAATGTACTCATCCAGACCCGCTCTCAGCTCATCAATGCTCTCGAAACGCTTCAGGTAGAAAAACTCAGACTTGAGCGTGCCGAAGAAGCTTTCCATGGCCGCGTTGTCCAGGCAATTGCCTTTTCGAGACATGCTCTGCTTTACCCCGCATTCGCTTAGCTTACGGCGGTATTGCGCCTGCTGGTAATGCCATCCCTGATCCGAATGCAGCACGAGCTTCGGTTTCTCTCCCAGGCAATCGAGCGCTTTGCCAAGCATGTTCCCAACCAGGCTATAGCACGGGCGGCTGGCCATTTCGTAGGCCACGATTTCGCCGTTGTACAAATCCATCACGGGCGACAGATAGAGCTTCTGTTGAGCTACTTTGAACTCGGTTACGTCAGTCACCCACTTTTGGTTTGGGCGTTGAGCGATAAAATTTCGCTCCAGTACATTCGCTGCCACTTTACCGACGGTACCTCGATAGGAGCGATATTTCTTGGGGCGCACTACTGATTTCAATCCCTGCTCAGCCATCAGCCGTTCAATGACCTTCTTGTTCACCCGCTTTTCCTTCCTGATTACGAGTGCGATACGGCGATAACCATAAAGCCCTTTCTGCTCGTGGTAGACGCGATGCACCAATGCCTTGAGCTCAGCATGCCGATCTGGCTTCTGCTGAGCTTTGAGCTGGTAGTAGAAGGTGCTGCGCGCCAGCTCGACCAGTTGAAGGAGGTCAGGCAAAGGAAATCTGCGCTTGAGTTTGGAAACGATCAGGACTTTTTCCCGCGTGTTCGTTCCTTTTCCTCGCGCAGAGCCTTGAGCTCCTTTAGGACAGCATTCTCCATGCGCAGGTACTCAAGTTCAGCCATCAGCTGATCTCGAGACTTCTGATCATCATTGGTATCGGTGGGTTTGGCAGGCTTGATCTTCTTCGACACGTCGATTGGCTTTCTTGGCTTGATGGCAGTAGAGGGTGCAGGACTGCCACTGTAGTACTGCCGCTGCCAAATGCCTATCTGAGAGGACTGCCCAAGACCAAAGTGTGCAGCGGTCTGGCGCAGCGAAAGCCGATGCTCGTGCATATAGCTAAGCACCTGCTGTTTGAAATCACTGGTATAGCGCCGCCCATGCGAGCCTGGACCAATGCCATTATTGGCCTGATAACTGGCCACCCAGCGTCGAAGCAGGCTGAAATCGATACCTAAGTGTTGAGCCACCTTTCGGAAACCGTTGCTGCCATCCAGGTAGGCTGTGATCGCTGTGAGCTTGAATTGCTCGGTGTACTTACCCATAGATCCCCCAAGGGTTGGATTAGTGTCCAACTTCTTGGGGGCAGTCCACCCTGTGGGAGCGGCCTTGTGTCGCGAAAGGGCTGCAAAGCAGCCCCGGCGATACAGGGATAAAAGCTGAAATTCGGGGGCCGCCTTGCGGCCCTTTCGCGACACAAGGCCGCCCCCACAAAAAGCCGTTCCGTGCACCTGGCCCACTATTTGCTGAAGCCTCCTCACCAGGGCTATCAACGTCGACAGCCCGCAAAACCTCACGACAAAGGCGCCGTGTTGCCCCGCTTGCATCTGCATGCCGGGGCAGCCGGCGCCTTTTTGCGTTTTCCACAGGAGCCCGCCCATGGCCAACAGCGAAGTACGCAGCGTCTGCCCCTACTGCGGTGTGGGCTGCGGCATCGTCATGAGCGTTGCCGATGGCAAGGTCGGCAAGATCAGCGGCGACAAGCTGCACCCGAGCAACTTTGGCCGCCTATGCACCAAAGGCCTTACCGCACACCTGCCACTGAGTGCCAGCGGGCGCATGGCCGACGCCTATGTGCGCCAGCAACGCAGCCAGCCGCCAGTGCGCACCAGCATGGACCAGGCCATCGCTGCCACCGCCGAGCGTCTGCGCAGCATCATCGACCAGCACGGCCCGGATGCCGTGGCGCTGTACGTGTCCGGGCAAATGTCGCTGGAGGCCCAGTACCTGGCCAACAAGTTGGCCAAGGGCTTTATCCGTACGCGCCACATCGAGTCCAACTCGCGCCTGTGCATGGCCAGCGCCAGCAGTGGCTACAAGCTGTCGCTTGGCGCCGATGGCCCACCTGGCAGTTACCAGGACTTCGAGCACGCCGACGTATTTCTGGTGATCGGCGCCAACATGGCCGACTGCCACCCGATCCTGTTCCTGCGCCTGCTTGATCGGGTCAAGGCCGGTGCGAAGCTGATCGTCGTCGACCCACGTCGCAGCGCCACCGCCGACAAGGCCGACCTGTTTCTGCAGGTGCGCCCCGGCAGCGACATGGCCTTGCTCAACGGTCTTTTGCACCTGCTGCATCGCAATGGCCGCACCCACCCCGACTTCATCGCCCGCCACACCGAAGGCTGGGACGAACTGCCGGCCTTCCTCGACGACTACCCCCCCGAGCGCGTCGCCGCCATCACCGGGCTGGCCGAGGCCGATATCATCAAGGCCGCCGAATGGATCGGCAGCGCCAACAACTGGATGAGCTGCTGGACCATGGGCTTGAACCAGAGCATTCACGGTACCTGGCACAGCAACGCCATCTGTAACCTGCATTTGGCCACGGGTGCCATCTGCCGCCCCGGTAGCGGCCCGTTCTCGCTGACCGGCCAGCCCAATGCCATGGGCGGCCGCGACATGGGCTACATGGGCCCCGGCTTGCCAGGCCAGCGCTCAGCGTTGGTGGACGACGACCGCGCGTTCGTCGAACGACAGTGGCAACTGCCACCCGGCAGCCTGCGCAGCGAGGGTGGCGAGGGTACGGTGGCGCTGTTCGGGCAGATGAAAACCGGTGAAGTGAAAGCCTGCTGGGTCATCTGCAGCAACCCGGTAGCCAGTGTCGCCAACCGCCAGCAAGTGATCGACGGCCTGCGCAAGGCCGAACTGGTCATTACCCAGGACGCCTTCCTCGACACCGAAACCAACCGCTACGCCGACATCCTCCTGCCGGCCGCGCTGTGGGCCGAAGGTGAGGGTGTGATGATCAACAGCGAGCGCAACCTGACCCTGATGCCACGCGCTGTCGAGCCCCCCGGGCAAAGCTTGCCGGACTGGCGGATCATTGCCCGCGTGGCGTGTGCCATGGGCTATGCCGACGCCTTCGACTACCCCAATGCCGAAGCGGTGTATGAGGAAATACGCCGCTTCCACAACCCCTCAACCGGTTATGACCTGCGCGGTATCGGCTATGCCGAATTGCGGACACAGCCGCGCCAGTGGCCTTGTGCACCGGGCAGCGAGCAGCATCGTAGCCCGCTGCGCTACCTCAACGACGGCAGCAGCCAGGCGCTCCTGCTCGATGCCCGGGGCAGGCGGCCGGCACTGGCCTTTCCCACCGCCAGCGGCAAGGCGCGCTTCTTTGCGCGGCCCTGGTTGCCGGCAGCGGAAGTGCCGGACGATGACTACCCCATGGTGCTTAACACTGGCCGTGTGCAGCACCAATGGCACACGTTGACCAAGACCGGCAAGGTGCCGGCACTGAACAAGCTGGAGCCCGGCCCCTACCTTGAGATTCACCCCGAGGATGCCGCCCGGCTGGGTGTCGCTGAAAAGGACCAGGTGGCCGTTCGCTCACGCCGGGGGCACGCCGTGTTGCCGGCGCGCATCAGTGACCGGGTCATGCCGGGCAACTGCTTTGCGCCGTTTCACTGGAATGACCTGATCGGCGAGCAATTGGCGATCAATGCCGCGACCTGCGATGCGGTCGACCCGCTGTCGCTGCAGCCTGCCTTCAAACACTGCGCCGTAGCCCTGGAGCGGGTCGCAGGCGAGCGCATCGACGCCCTTGATCTGAACACTGCCACTGTAGAGCCTGTCCGCATGCCGACCGCCACCCTGTCCCGTCTGCTTGGCCTGCACACCCAGCCGGTTCCGGTGCTGGCCGAAGAAGAGCGTCATTACCTGCAAGGTTTCCTGCTGGGCCTGGACCAGGCCCGCGCCGAGGGCGTACCCCGCCTGCCGGCCAGTGCGCCGCTGGCTGCCAGCCGTCGTTTGTTTGTCGACGGTTTGCTGGCCGGGCTGTTCGCCCAGCCTGCAACTGCGCCCATCGCGGCACAGGCCGCGCCATGGCATCAGGTGCTGTGGGCCTCGCAGACCGGCAATGGTGAGCAACTGGCCGAACGCTGTGCCGCGCGCCTGCGCGATGCTGGTCTGAGCGTGCAACTCAGCTGTCTGGAGGCGGTCAGTCCAAGCCAGCTGCAGGGTGTTGTCAGTGTGGTGTTGATCGCCAGCACCTTTGGCGATGGCGACGCGCCCGACAGCGGCGCGGCATTCTGGCAGGCCTTGCAGGGCGAGGAGGGCGCCCACTGCGCCGGGCTGCCCTATGCCGTACTGGCCTTGGGCGACTCCAGTTACGACCAGTTCTGCGGTTTTGGCCGCAAGCTCGACCAGCGCCTGGCCGAGCTGGGAGGGCAGCGCCTGCTGCAACGGGTGGACTGCGAGCCAGACTTCGACGAAGCCTTTGCCAGTTGGCTCGAAGCGTTATTACCTGCACTGGGCACTGCCGCGGCGCCACCTCCGGCGAGTGAACCTGCACCCGTATCGGCCTTCAGCAAGCAGCAACCCTGGATGGCCACCGTACTGGAAAACCGCCTGCTCAATGGCCCCGGCGCCAGCAAGGAAACCCGCCAGCTGGTCTTCGACCTGAGCGGCAGCGGCTTCAGTTACGCTGCTGGCGATGCCCTGGGCGTATGGCCGCGCAACTGCCCGGCCCTGGTAGAAGAGCTGCTGACGCTGATGCAGCTCGACGGCCAGGCGATGGTCGAGCTTAAAGGTCATGGCGCCATGCCATTGGCCGAAGCCCTGCAAGCACATCTGGAAATTGCCAAGGTCACTGCGCAACAACTGCAGGCATTTGCCAGCAATGCGCCTGACCTGCAGCGTTTGCTGCAGCCTGAATGCAGGGCCGAGCTGCAGGATTGGCTGTGGGGCCGGCAGCTGGTCGATGTGCTGCGCGCTTTCCCCCAGCAGTTGTCGCTGGCCAGCTGGCTGGAACTGCTCAAGCCATTGCAGCCGCGGCTCTATTCGATCAGTTCCAGCCCGCTGGCGCACCCAGGCCAGGTGCATCTGACGGTGTCGACGGTGCGTTATGGCGAACGTAAAGGCGTGTGCTCAAGCTTCCTTGCCGACCGTGCGCAGGTGCAGAAAGTGGCGATCTTCCCGCAGGTGTCGAAGCACTTCCGCTTGCCCGAGGACGACAGCGTGCCGGTGATCATGGTGGGCCCTGGTACTGGCATTGCACCGTTCCGTGCGTTCCTCGAGGAGCGAGAGGCACGGGGGGCAAAAGGCGACAACTGGCTGTTCTTCGGCGAGCAGTACGCAGCGACCGATTTCTATTACCAGGAGCAGTTGCAGGCCTGGGAGGCGGCGGGGCACCTGCGGCTGAACACGGCGTTCTCGCGGGACCAGGCCGAGAAGATCTATGTGCAGCAGCGCATGCTTGAGCAGGGTGCGCTGTTGTGGCAGTGGCTGGAGGCGGGGGCGTATTTCTATGTGTGTGGCGATGCGCAGCGTATGGCCAGGGATGTGGATGCGGCGTTGCGGGTAATCGTCGCCGAGCATGGCCGGATGGATGCGGCGGCGGCGGCTTATGTCGAAGGCTTGAGCAAGGCCAGGCGTTACCGGCGCGATGTGTACTGACGTGCTCCAAGATGGGGTGTTGTGCACCTTGAATGTGCATTGGCTGGGCGCGCCCAGCGCAAGTGTAGGAGCGGGTTTACCCGCGAAGAGGCCGACACAGGCAACCCAGGCAACCCACGCAACCCAATTGGCACGCTCCCTGCTTAACCTTGGATACAACAAAGCCCACTGATCAACGGCGATCAACCGGGCCCCCTACCGTGATGAATACAGGCAAAGGCGCCTGGAGCTTCGGCTCCAGGCGCTTTTTTTTTGATCGAGGATCGGCTTATGAAGGCAACAGCGAGCAGCGGGCAACGAGAGCGACTGGTCATCGTCGGCAACGGCATGGTCGGCCACCATTGCGTCGAACAACTGGTCAGTCGCGGCGCCCTGCAGCGCTTCGAGGTGCGGGTATTCGGCGAAGAGCGCCAACGCGCGTATGACCGCGTGCACCTGTCCGAATACTTCGGCGGCAGCTGTGCTGAAACCCTGGCCCTGTGTGAGCACGATTTCTACGACGCCAATGGCGTGCACCTGCACCTGGGTGAGGCCGTGCTGGAGATCGACCGTGAGCGCCGCGAAGTCGTCACTGCCGAAGGTCGCTATGGCTACGACCAACTGGTGCTGGCCACCGGCTCCTATCCCTTCGTACCGCCGATCGAAGGCTCCAGCGGCAATGCCCGCCTGGTCTACCGCACCCTGGACGACCTCGATGGCATTCGTGCTGCCGCAGCCGGTGCCCGCCGAGGGGTGGTGGTCGGCGGTGGCCTGCTTGGCCTGGAAGCGGCCAATGCCCTCAAGTCGCTGGGGCTGGAAGCCCACGTGGTGGAATTCGCCCCACGGCTGATGCCGGTGCAGCTGGACGGCGAGGGCGGTGCCGCGTTGAAGGCGCAGATCGAAGCGCTGGGTGTGGGGGTGCACCTGGCGCGCGCCACCCAGTCGGTCAGTGCCGGTGAAACCTACCGCTACCGCATGAACTTCGACGGCGGTGAGCACCTGGAAACCGACCTGATCGTGTTCTCCGCCGGTATCCGCCCACAGGATGCACTGGGCCGGGGTTGCGGCCTGGACATCGCCGCGCGCGGTGGCGTGGTCATCGATAACCACTGCCGCAGCAGCGACCCACGCATCTTCGCCATCGGCGAGTGCGCCTCGTGGAACGGCAGTGTGTTCGGCCTGGTCGCCCCAGGCTACAGCATGGCGCGCAACCTGGCTGGGCTGCTGATGGGCGAGGCGGCAGTGGCGTTCACCGGCGCCGACATGTCGACCAAGCTCAAGCTGCTGGGGGTGGATGTCGGTTCGATCGGCGATGCCCACGGTGCCACGCCGGGCGCGCGCAGCTATCGCTTCATCGATGAAGCCAACAGCGCTTACCGCCGTTTGGTGGTGGATGCCAGCGGCAAGCACGTGCTCGGCGCGGTGCTGGTCGGTGACAACAGCTATTACGACACCCTGTTGCAGTACGCCCAGAACGGCATCGCCCTGCCGGCCGACCCGGCAGCGCTGATCCTGCCGCAAGGCGGTGGTGCGCCGGCCTTGGGCGCCGATGCGCTGCCCGACAGCGCGACCATCTGCTCCTGCCACAACGTCAGCAAGGGGGCGGTGTGCGCCGCGATCGACAGTGGCTGTAGCGACTTGGCTGCGGTCAAGGGCTGCACCAAGGCCGCGACCGGCTGCGGCGGTTGCGCGGCCCTGCTCAAGCAAGTCTTCGAGCACGAACTGACGGCCCGCGGCGTGGCGGTGGACAAGAGCCTGTGCGAGCACTTTGCCTACACCCGGCAGGAGCTGTACGGGTTGGTGCGGGTGGAGGGTATCCGCACCTTCAGCGAACTGCTCGAGCGCCATGGCAAGGGCCATCTGGGGTGTGACATCTGCAAGCCGGCGGTGGGTAACATTCTCGCCTCGTGCTGGAACCAGCCGATCATGGACCCGGCACTGGTACCGCTGCAGGACACCAACGACACCTTCATGGCCAACATGCAGAAAAACGGCACCTATTCGGTGGTACCGCGCATTCCCGGTGGTGAAATAACCCCCGACAAGCTCATCGTCATCGGCCAGGTGGCCAAGAAATACGACCTGTACACCAAGATCACCGGTGGCCAGCGCATCGACCTGTTCGGCGCCCAGTTGCACGAGCTGCCGCTGATCTGGGGCGAACTGATCGAGGCCGGTTTCGAAACCGGGCACGCCTACGGCAAGTCGACCCGCACGGTGAAGTCGTGCGTGGGCAGTACCTGGTGCCGTTACGGCGTGCAGGACAGTGTCGCCATGGCCCTGCGCCTGGAAGACCGCTACAAGGGCCTGCGCAGCCCGCACAAGCTCAAGTTCGCGGTATCGGGTTGCACCCGTGAATGCGCCGAGGCGCAGAGCAAGGACATCGGCGTTATCGCCACCGACAAGGGCTGGAACCTGTACGTGTGCGGCAACGGCGGCATGCGCCCGCGGCATGCCGAGCTGTTCGCCACCGACCTGGACGACGAAACCCTGGTACGCCTGATCGACCGCGTGCTGATGTTCTACATCCGCACGGCCGACAAGCTGCAGCGCACCTCGGTGTGGCGTGAAAACCTGGAAGGCGGGCTGGACTACCTGAAGCAGGTGATCATCGACGACAGCCTGGGCCTGGCCAATGAGCTGGAAGCGCAGATGCAGCAGGTGGTCGACCAGTATGAATGCGAGTGGGCCAATGCCCTCAACGACCCGGAGAAGCTCAAGCGCTTCCGCACCTTCGTCAACGACCGCCGTGCTGACCCGGACGTGCACTTCGTGCGCGAACGCGAGCAACGCCGGCCTGCTGCGCCATTGCACCTGATACCCACTGTCGAGGAGGCTGTCTGATGAACCTGTCCAATGCTGTTGTGAAGACTGAGGTGAACTGGCAAGCGGTGTGTCACGCCGCAGACCTGGTGGCCGATTCTGGTGTCGTGGTGTGGCTCGACGGTGCCCAGGTGGCGTTGTTCTACCTGCCGGGGCTGGAGCAGAGCCTGTATGCGGTGGACAACCGTGATCCGCGCTCCGGGGCCAACATCATTGGCCGTGGCATTGTCGGAAGCTTGCAAGGTGAGCTGGTGGTGGCCGCACCGCTATACAAGCAGCATTTCAACCTGCAGAACGGTGAGTGCCTGGAGGATACCGAACAGCGGCTTCAGGTATGGCCGGTGCGGATGAATGGAGAGGCAGTGGAACTGGCGGTGGCCTGATCATCCTGCGCTGGGCGGGGCCGATGTACAGTAGCCGTTCGCCGAAGCGGCGCGCCTTCCCTGCGCGGGGAAGGCGCCGTTGGGTGGCTGCGGGAGGCAGGTGGCAAAGCCGATCAGGTGCCCCAGGGCCCGCTCGATGACGCGCTACATCGGTTTCAGGGGAATGGCGACCAGGCAAGAGTACAAGAGGCGTTCCGGTGTAATGTCGTACCCGCTCACCAGCATGCGCTGGTTGCCGGCATCGATCGCCATCGATTGGGTAAAGCTTTCGAAATGCTCCGGCGGCAAAGCCCCGCCAAAATGGCCATAGCCATGGGGTGGTAAGAAGGTTTGATCGAGCTGGCCGTTCAAGTCGTAGCGCACCGCCATATAGGAAGTGGGGTGCGTACCGTATCCGACCAGGTGGCCATTGACTTCTACAATATGGTGCCATTTGCCATCAGTGTGGAAGTGCACCACTTGGCCCTGGTTGAATTCGAGGGCAGGTTTACCAGCATAGTCCAGCCGGTAGAGCGTCGGTTGGCCGTCCCATTCGTCGAGCGTATGCATGCCATATAGCGTGATACGTTCGCTTCGGTCCTCTACTGTAAAGCCATTATTGACTACCGATGCGTCTGACCAGTGGAAGCCCCCTGTGCCAAATGCTTCGTCTAGACGCCCCTCCAAGGTCAGGGCACTGGTTACCGAGTACGCAATCGAGTCGCGTTTTACATAGGTGGAGATTATGATGCGCGGTTGCTTGGCGGCGGGCGAGATAATGGCAATGCCATCAAGGATATACGCCGAGTTATCGGGAATCAGAGTACTCAAACTCAGCATTCCATCTTTGCCGAAAGGCCCGAACTTTCCACCTTCACGGGTCAAGGCGACGATTGCAGATTTTATCTGCCCGCCTTCGGAACGCCAGCCGGTGGCCAGCACCATGTCTGCGAAGCAGACCAGATCTTCCAGCATAAGCTGTTCGCCGAACAAGGCACGCGTGTCGACATAATCCTTCCCATAACCAAAACTCGTGTCGGGTTCTCCGTTTGGAGTCAGCTTCCACAGATAGGTGGTGGGTAGCGCATATGCCTGCACGGCAACCAGCAAGTTCCCCGTCATGTCCTCTGCTACCGCTTCGGCAGCCCCGTATTCTTCCCCGGACAGTTCGGAGAAATCGACAATGCCGCTGCTATTGAACGTGTTATCCAGCTTGCCGCTCGCATCCAGACAGGCAAGGTAGGGATGGTAGGGATTGCGACCGCTGTAGAAACCCGTTACGTAAAAACGGCTTGGCTGAAATTTGCTTTTGAGTACGCTGGTTGCTTCCCCAGCGCTGAAGTGGGCATGGCCCTCTTGGCCATAGGCGAGGTCGATGGGGGCTATGGGGAGTTGTTGGGGGCTTTGCTCAAAGGGCGCTGTGGTCGGGTAAAGGGCGCTCTCTTGACTGGTCGGTTCATCTCTTCTAACTCCATGCAGGGAAGCTGCTGAAGGGCCATTTAATGTTGCCCTGGGAGCGCCTACAACTGGCAGAAATGAGAGGTGCAGCTGCGTCGTTAGTCATGTATTGCCAAATCAGGATTCGTTGCGGCATGACCCGGATACGCCGCAGGTAGCGATGCGGTAAGCTTGCTGCCATGAACCTCGACACCCGCATCAAATACTGCCACCTGCTGTGCTTCCTGGAGATTGCCCGGCAGAGCAGCCTGGCCAGGGCGGCCGATATCCTGTCGATCAGCCAGCCGGCGATTTCCATCGACCCCAAGGCGTTCGAAGACCTGCTCGAGGCGTGGCTGTGGTGACCGACGTCAGCGCGCAGTTGCTAGGCCAGTTGCACTTGGGTGAGTTGGAACGGCGGGGCGCATGACCGACAGCCTGCGGATTGAGGGGTTGTCATTCGAGCACTTAAGTCTTGATACTCGTTGATGCTGCGTTGAAAACAGCCTCGGAGTGTTGGTTTACAGCCCGTAAACTCCGCTTCCTCGGCTGTTTTCGCCTTGTCTGACCTTCGCCTCAAGACGTTTATGCAGTCTCTGGTGAAGTGCCAGTTAGTCTCATTTTTATTGCTTCAATGAGACGGCAATGACACAAGGGGTGGAACCCGTCTGTATTTCCCGCCCCGCTACGAGTAGGCGTTGGCTTTCTGGCATTACCGTCGCGGAATGGCTGTTACCATAGAATCCTGGTTGCGACCCGATTGCCGTAAAAACACCGTAACCATTCGGCGGCACGAATGTAGTATCAAGTTGGCCGTCCAGACGGTAACGCACCGCCATGCCGCGATCGAGAAATGAACCATAACCTACCAGTTTTCCATCGGCCTCTGTCATATAGTCCCAGGCACCCTCAATGGGGAATAATACGACACGACCCTCGTTGAATTCTTTAGCAGGTTTTCCTGTGTAGTCTAGCCGATAGATCATGGGAGTACTGGTCCCTTCGGACCACACCTGGCCGTGGACGGTGATGCGCTGACTGGCGTTATTTAGCGTGAAATCATAAATGATAATGCCAGGCTTTGACCAATAGACCCCGTTGTCAGCGAAGCGCTGGTCGAGCGCTCCGGACAATGTCAGTGCTGCGATTCCGTTTATGCTCGACGAATCGTTGAAATAGCGCGTGTAGATGATTATGCGCACCTTCTCACCAACCTCCAGCATCTTAGGCGCCCCAATGACATAACGGAGGTCCGGAATAAGATCTTGCATCTTGAGGATGCCTAGCTTACCAAAGCTCTGGCGTGGGACACCTTCATGGGTGAGCACGAAAAGGATGGGAGCGTTTTCAAGGGAACCTGAGAAGATATAGTCGTTCTTGTAAGTGGTGAATTGGTAGAGCGTGATATCTTTAAAATTGAAAAAATTATTTAGGATGATGTAGCCGTTGTTGCTGCCGAAATCAGTATCTGGCTTTCCGTTTGGCTTAAGCTTCCACAGGTGGGTGAAGCCTTGGGTTCGATCAATCATAGTGAGCAGGATGTGACCCTCCGCATCCTCGGCCATATGAGAGAAACTATGATAATCAAAAACTGTGCTCAGGTCAGTCAGATAGACAAGACCTGTTTTGTTGAAAGACGTATCCAGCTCGCCATCTTTCAAGGTGCGCGCAATGAAAGGTTTCGTGCCGTTGTGGACGCCTCTCAAGTAAAATCGCTCGGGATAGTAGTTGCTTGCCAGGATTTGCGAAACCGCGTTTCTAGGATCCGCGATAGGCTCGCCGATGTGAAGGTGCCCTTTGTCGGCATAGGTTACGTCAATGGGCGCCTTGAGTTCCTGACGCTCGCCTTGGTAATCACGGGGGTTGTGTTGAGTCTGGGCAAAAAAAACCATATTTGGATGCATGATATGACCTGTCACTGGGGGAGTGGTTTTTGCGATCTCATTTAATGCGATCCGGATAGCTGCGGGTACTGGCAAAAATGATAGGTGTTGGTGGTCGATGGATAACGATCCGGTCCTGGAGTTTGGGCTGCAACGGGGAGCACGGGGCGGCAGACCTGGATACGCCGCAGGTAGCGATGCGGTAAGCTTGCTGCCATGAACCTCGACACCCGCATCAAATACCGCCACCTGCTGTGCTTCCTGGAGATTGCCCGGCAGGGCAGCCTGGCCAGGGCGGCCGATATCCTGTCGATCAGCCAGCCGGCGATTTCCAAGACCCTCAAGGAGCTTGAGGACCTGCTCGAGGCGCGCCTGTTCGAGCGCAGCCGCCAGGGTGTCGAGCTGACCCCGGCCGGCACCCGCTTCATGCGTTACGCCGGGCCCAGCGTGCAGGCGCTGCGCGATGGCGTCAGCAGCCTTCGCGGTGAAGCGCGGGCGCCGTCGCAGGTGCGCATCGGCGTGCTGTCCACGGTCGAAGGCCTGCTCATGCCTGAGGTGCTGTGCCGCCTGCATCAGCGCCATGAAGCGCTGGTGATCAGCGTGGTCACCGGGGTCAGCGCGCAGTTGCTTGGCCAGCTTCACCTGGGGGAGCTGGAACTGGTGGTGGGGCGCATGACCGACAGTCCGCAAATCCAGGGGTTGTCGTTCGAGCACCTGTACAGCGAGTCGATGAGCCTGGTGGTGCGCCCGGGTCACCCGCTGCTGGCCAGCACGCCCGTGGAGCGGGGGCAGGTGGGGCGTTACCCGCTGGTGCTGCCACCCGCTGGCACCACCATCCGCCAGCACGCCGACAGCCTGTTCGTGCAATGCGGCATCCAGATGCCGGCGCAGCGCCTGGAAACCCTGTCGCTTGCCCTGAGCCGGCGCTACCTGCTGGGCAGCGATGGCCTGTGGGTGGCGCCGCGTGATGCCGTGCTGCTCGACCTGCGCCGTGGCGAACTGGTCGAGCTTGACCTGGGGGTGCGCGAGCCGGGAGGGTCGGTGGGGATTTGCCGCAATGCCGCCTTGCCGTTGAGTTTGCCGGGCCAGTGGGTGGGAGAGGTGCTGCGGGAGGTGGCGGGGGAGTATCGAGAGGGTCGGTATCCTTGAGGTTTTCGGGGGCTCCCTGACCTGTTTTAGCCCCTGTGAAAAGCGCCGATCACCATGATGTTTCCGACCTCAGAACCTGCAGAAATAAAAAGCCACAAAAGCCCGGCAAACCCGGCACAAAGGGTCAATACTGGCCAATGGCTGTAAAGCTTCGATGAAGAAGCTTTTAATGACTGAACTTCCTTACGAAAACCCGCTCCTATGCCGGTAGCCATTGGTCATGGCCGCCTGATAAGCTCGCGGCTTTACCCTGATTGCCCTCATGGCGCATGAACAAGGAAATAGCATGAAACAGCATCGTTTGGCGGCTGCGGTTGCCCTGGTAGGCCTGGTACTGGCTGGCTGCGATCAACAAGCCAGCAGCCCCGAGCTGAAGACTCCGGCGCAGAAAGCCTCCTACGGTATCGGCCTGAACATGGGCAAGAGCCTGGCTCAGGAAGGCATGGAAGACCTTGATTCGAAAGCAGTCGCCCTCGGCATCGAAGACGCCGTTAGCAAGAAAGAACAACGCATCAAGGACGAAGAGCTGGTAGAGGCCTTCACCGCATTGCAGAAACGCGCCGAGGAGCGCCTGGCCAAGGCCAGCGAAGAAGCCGCCTCCGCCGGCAAGAAATTCCTGGAAGAAAACGCCAAGAAGCCAGGCGTGGTCACCACGGCCTCGGGCCTGCAGTACGAAGTGGTCAAGAAGGCCGACGGCCCGCAGCCCAAACCGACTGACGTGGTCACTGTCCACTACGAAGGCAAGCTGATCGATGGCAAGGTATTCGACAGCTCCGTCGAACGTGGCAGCCCGATCGACCTGCCGGTCAGCGGTGTGATCCCAGGTTGGGTCGAAGGTTTGCAGTTGATGCACGTCGGCGAGAAGTACAAGTTGTTCATCCCGGCTGAACTGGCCTATGGCGCACAAAGCCCAAGCCCGCTGATCCCGGCCAACTCGGTACTGGTGTTCGACCTGGAACTGATCGCCATCAAGGATCCGGCCCAGTTGCAAGGTGCCGAGCCGCAGGCCGAAGCCCCTGAAGAAGCACCTGCCCAGTAACATTGGCTGGTTGTCGGAAAACGCCCCACATTGTTGGGGCGTTTTCGTTTGTGCCGATTGGACGAACCTGCAACAGCTGATACTGTCCGAGGAAATGCAGCGTGAAGAAGTAGGATGTTTCTGACGCAAATCGTTTGCGGCGCAGGTAGTCATGGCGTGAAACGACTGTGTAAAAAACGCCCGATCTGACCGGGCCCCTTGCCTGGCAGGCACCTGGGGTCGGAAACGTCGCCCTGTTCACAAGGTTATCCACAATAAATGTGGATAACCTTTTCCTCTCGGAGGCTCCATGAGCGCACCCTGGAATTTTGCCCGTTTCCTGCCATTGGCCGAGCGCCTGCTCAGCCGCGGTCGTTTGCCGGCCTTGTTGTTTGCGGTGGCGCGCAAAGGCCCGCGCCTCGGCCAACTGCGTGAAGATGTGAAGCTGCTGCAGTCGCTGTGCCTGGCCTGGTGGAGGGGGGAGTACCGTGCCATCAGCCCCAAGGCACTGGTCACTGTCGTGGCTGGCCTGCTGTATTTCGTCAGCCCTATCGATGCCATCCCGGACTGGTTGCTGGGGGTGGGTTTCCTCGATGACATCGCGGTGCTGGGCTGGGTGCTGAAAACCGTGGCCGACGAGTTGGCGCGCTTCAAGGCCTGGCGCGATAGCCAGGCACCCGAACGGCTGCGCGTGGTCGAGCGCCTGCCGGCTACCCCGGAAGCGCTGCAGCTGGAGCGCAACAAGTAATGAAACCGGCCTGAATCTCACCTCAACTGCACAGACCTCGGAGTTGGTAATATAATTGGCATAAGGGTTATGCCTACGGATTACATGCTGTAATCCTTTTTAAAGGGGTTTGTAATGGGTATTCAGGTCATCAGCCGGGACGGTCAGCCCGAGTACGCCGTCGTTCCCTGGGAGCAATACCAGGCGTTGCTCCGCGCGGCAGGGCAGGCACCTGCCGAGGCGGTTTCCAGTGAGGCGCAGGGCGTTGCTGCCAGTGCGCCCCTGCCAGCCTTCAGCGAAGTCGCGCAGATTCGCCAGGCCAAGGGCATTGCCCCGGAGCAACTGGCGCGCAATGTCGGGGTGAGCCCGGCGTATCTGGCCATGATCGAATCGGGTGAACGCCAGCCAGATGCTGCCATCCGCCGCGCCCTGGCCTGGCATCTGGGGGTGGCTGGCTGGAGCGAGCCATCATGAGCCAGGTCAGGATCAGCCGTCAGCACTGGGATAACCTGCTGGGCGAGCTTGACCTGGCCCGTCGTCAACGTCACTTGCTGACATACCGAGCGCTGATCGAGCGCTTGCAGCTACCCAGCCCGGCCATGCAGACGCTGACTGCCGCGCTGGAATACCTGGCGGTGCTGGATGCCCGTGCCGAGCAGCCATTGCGCAGTTCGCTGGTGATCAGCCAAGGCGCCAGCCGTTTGCCGCGAACTGGCTTCTTTGAGTGTGTCGAGCGCCTGGGGCGGTTTACCGGGCCGGTCGATGGCATGGAGGCTGCCTCGTGGCATGCTTCTGAGGTGGTTCGGGTGTTCGAGTACAGCTATCCCGAAACGGCCTGAAGCGTTACCCATTCCAGCCTGTTCGCTACAGGTGGTGACCCTGAGCGAAAGGGCAGGGCCTGCTGGCCAGTTTCCACCCGTCGTTCAACGTTGCCGCCGCTACCGTATTCGCGGGTAAACCCGCTCCTACACCTGATCGGGGATGGACACGCATTGGTGATTGGACACAGGCCGTCGCGTAGGAGCGGGTTCACCCGCGAAAGGGCCGGGCCTGCTGGCCAATCTCCACCCGTCGTTCTCCGTTGCCGCCGCTACCGTATTCGCGGGTAAACCCGCTCCTACCACGGTGGTGGCCACACATCGGGGGTTGGAATCAGGCTGTTGTAGGAGCGGGTTCACCCGCGAAGAGGCCGGCACAGGCAGCGCATCCCTGTGAATCAACCCGCACCCCCTGCCATCGGCATCCACCACTTCCAATGCCTCCAGGTGCTGGTATCGGCCAAACAGCTCCAGCAGCTGCCCGATCGTGGCATTCAAGTGCACTGTCGGTTGTTCAGCCAGTGGCACCTGCGTCAGTGCTGGTAAAAGCCCGCTGTCGCGTACCCCCATCTCCTGTGGCCGCCCTAGCAAATAACCCTGCACCAGGTCCACGCCCATCTCCACCAGCACCGCCAGCTCTTCCGCCAGCTCGATGCCCTCGGCAATCACCTGTGCCTTCGATGCCCGGGCAATCTGCAAGATAGAGCCTACAAACTCGCGCTTGAGCGGGTCACGGTGGATGCCGTCGATGAAGTGCCGGTCGATCTTCACGTATTCGGGGCGCAGCTCCGACCACAGGCGCAGGCTGGAATAGCCCGCGCCCAGGTCGTCGAGGGCAATCGAGAAGCCCATGTCGCGATAGTGGTGCAGGGCATTGGACAGCAGCTGGAAGTCGTCGGTGGGCGTGTGCTCGGTCAACTCGATCACCACCCGGTTGGGCGGCAGGCCAACCTGTTCGAGCAGTTTCAGGGTCAGGCCAGAGGGGTAGTGCGGCTCCAGCAGCGATTCGGGTGAGATGTTGAGAAACAGTTTGCCCTGCAGTTGCTGCTCGCTGAAGCGTCGGCAGGCGCTTTCTCGGCAAGCGGCTTCCAACTCGGTCAGGCGGCCGGCCTGGCGGGCGATGGTGAACAGGTTGAGCGGCGCATGCAGCGGGCTATTGGAGGGGCCACGGCTCAGCGCCTCATGGCCAAACACCCTATGCTCACTCAGGCACATGATTGGCTGGAACAGACTGTGAATACGGCGTTGAGCCAGGATGGCACTCAAGGCACTGAGCTGTTCGGCAACGGTCATGATGGATTCCTGAAAAATGAGGGCCGGGCATCTGCATGCCCGGCCCTCATATTTCACGACAGCGCGATGACTGTTTGATGACAGGTCGCATTATTCTGCCATCATTGCTGAGGTGCCTTACTTCTTGGCCACCTTGGTGCTGGCACTGAGGTAGTCGATCAGGATGCGACCGGTTTCCGCGAGGTAAGCGTCGTCTTCCGGCTTGGTGTTTTCATCCTCGACCGGCAGGGCGTCTTCGTCCTCTTTCTTCAGCTCTTTCAGCGGCTCTTCACCCTTGGCCTTGCGGCGGGTGTTTTCCAGCGCCAGTTGCTTGGCCTCGATGCTGTCGTGGCGTGCACGGCGTTCCTGCTCGTTGAGGCTGACGGTTTTTTCGTTCATCAGCTTCTGGGTGAGGGCCAGGCGGTCGCGGATGTAGGTGAACTCGGCATCCTTGTCGCTGCGCGCCTCATGCTGCGCCTTGAGCTGGGCCAGGAACGGCCTGAACGGATCGGCCGCAGGCTTGACCACCGGGCGGATGGTGTCCCACGGCATGGCCTCTGGCAGGGCGCTCTCGCCGATTTCCTTGGTGTCGATGATCGAGGGGTAGTCGATGTCCGGCAGCACCCCCTGATGCTGGGTACTCTGCCCGGAAACCCGGTAGAACTTGGCCAGGGTCAGCTTCAGCTCGCCATGGTTGAGCGGCTGGATGGTCTGCACGGTGCCTTTGCCGAAGGTCTGGCCACCGATGATCAGCGCGCGGTGGTAGTCCTGCATGGCACCGGCGAAGATCTCCGATGCCGAGGCCGACAGGCGGTTGACCAGCAGTGCCAGCGGGCCCTTGTAGAAGGCCCCCGGGTTTTCGTCTTCCAGCACGTCGACGCGGCCATCGCTGTTGCGTACCAGCACGGTCGGGCCTTTCTCGATGAACAGGCTGGTCAGCTCGGTGGCTTCCTGCAGCGAGCCGCCGCCGTTGTTGCGCAGGTCGATGACCACGCCGTCGACTTTCTCTTTCTGCAGCTCGGTGAGCAGCTTCTTCACGTCACGCGTGGTGCTCTTGTACTCCGGGTCGCCAGCGCGGTAGGCCTTGAAGTCCAGGTAGAAGGCCGGGATCTCGATGATGCCCAGCTTGTAGTCACGCCCGTCCTGCTTGAGCTTGAGCACCGACTTCTTCGCCGCCTGTTCTTCAAGCTTCACCGCTTCACGGGTGATCGACACAATCTTGCTGGTCTGGTCGCTAGGCGCATTGCTGGCCGGGATGATTTCCAGGCGCACCACCGAGCCTTTCGGGCCGCGGATCAGCTTGACCACTTCGTCCAGGCGCCAGCCCACCACGTCGACCATTTCCTTGTTGCCCTGGGCCACGCCGATGATCTTGTCAGCCGGGGCCACCTGCTTGGTCTTGGCTGCCGGGCCTGCTGGCACCAGGCGCACGATCTTGACCTGGTCGTTGTCGCTTTGCAGCACTGCACCAATGCCTTCGAGCGACAGGCTCATGTTGATGTCGAAGTTTTCGGCGTTGTCCGGCGACAGGTAGTTGGTGTGTGGGTCGTAGGACTGGGCAAAGGTGTTGATGTAGGCCTGGAAGATGTCCTCGGCACGGGTCTGGTCCAGGCGCGCGAGCTGGTTCTTGTAGCGCTTGATCAGGGTTTCCTGGATCTGCTTGGGTTCCTTGCCGGCGATCTTCTGGCGCAGCACTTCGTCTTTCACGCGTTTGCGCCACAAGTCATCGAGCTCGGCCTGGTTCTTCATCCACGGCGCATCCTTGCGATCGATCAGCAAGGTTTCGTTGGTGGTGAAGTCAATCTTGTCCACGCCCTTGTTCAGCTCGGCAAGGGCGAAGTCCAGGCGTTGCTTGACGCGGTCGAGGTAGCGTTTGTAGATGGTGAAGCCCGGGTCCAGGTTGCCGCTCTTGAGGAAATCGTCGAATTGCGTTTTCCATTTATCGAATTCGGCAATGTCGGCAGCGGTGAAGTAGCTGCGCGCTGGGTCCAGCAGCTTGATGTAGCTGTCGTAGATAATGGCCGAACGGGCATCGTCCAGGGGGGGCTTGCTGTAGTGGTGGCGCTTGAGCAATTCCACCACGTTGAGGCTGGCGACGATCTCGTCGCGGTCGGGCTGCAGGCTGTCCCACTTGTTGGCGGCCGCCGCATTGCCGCCGAGCGTGAGGCTGCCCAGGCCGATCATCACAGCCAGTGCGGTGCTTGGAAGGAAATGCTTCATGCTGATTCGACGTGGAGGCAATTGATCACGCATAGTAGGCCGTCTTTTCCGTTGCCGGTTCCATGGAGCCGGGCAAATACTGCAAAAGGCCTGAGGTAAGCGACCTCAGGCCCAGTCATGATTCAACTATGGAGGCACTGTGAAGGCATTGCAAGGCGTTGACGGACATGTGGAGTGGGTCGAGGCCGAACGCCCGACCTGTGACGCGGGCCAAGTGCGCATTCGCGTGGCCGCTGCGGGGCTGAACCGCGCCGACCTGCTGCAGATGAAAGGGTTGTACCCGCCACCACCAGGTGCCAGCCCATACATGGGGCTGGAGTGTTCCGGGGTGGTTGAAGAAGTGGGGGCTGGCGCCGCCTGGCGCGTGGGTGACCGCGTTTGCGCCCTGCTGGCCAGCGGCGCCATGGCCGAGGAAGTGGTGGTCGATGCCCGTCACGTATTGCCGGTACCCGAAGGCCTTGGCCTGCATGAGGCGGCAGCGTTGCCGGAGGTGTATGCCACCGCCTGGCTGAACATCTTCCAGCTCGGTGCAGTGAAGGCTGGCGAGAAGGTGCTGGTGCACGCCGGCGCCAGTGGCGTTGGCTCGGCCGCCATCCAGCTGTGCAAGGCGTTCGGCAGCCCGGTATGGGTCAGCGTCGGTTCGCAGGACCGCCTGGCCTACTGCCTGGCGCTGGGCGCTGCGGGTGGTGTGGTACGTAACGAGAACCTGGACGCGCTGGAAGGTTTCGGCCCGTTCGATGTGATTCTCGACCCGGTCGGCGCTGGCTACGGTGAGCTGAACCTCAAGCTGCTGGCCCGTGACGGGCGCTGGGTGATCATCGGCCTGATGGGCGGGCGCAAGTTTGAACTGGACCTGGCCCAGGTGCTGGGCAAGCGTCTGGAAATTACCGGTTCCACCCTGCGCAACCGTGATGACGGCTTCAAGGCCGAGTTGCTGCGCGAACTGCAGCAGCAAGTATGGCCGCTGTTCGCCGAGGGGCGGTTGTCGCCGCAGCTGGTCGATACCTACCCGGTGGAGTTTGCCCAGGCGGCGTATGCCGAGCTGGAGACCAACCAGGTGTCGGGCAAGCTGGTGATGGTGATCGACCCTAGCCTGGTGTAAGCAGGCCTGGCCCCTTCGCGGGTAAACCCGCTCCTACCTTGGGATCGCCACAACTGTGAACACTGTGCGATGCGATGTAGGAGCGGGTTTACCCGCGAAGGGGCCGGCACAGCCCATAAAAACCTTCAGCTCCAGCTCAGAATCGGCCACCCATTGATCTCGGCATGCTCGCGCAACACCGCATCCGGGTTCACCACATGCGGGTGATCCACTCTCAACAACAACGGCAAGTCATTCCTCGAATCGGAATAGAAACTCGCGCCCTCCAGGTTCTCCTGCTCCTGATCCAGCCATTCCAGCAACCGCGTGATCTTGCCCTCACGATAGGTCAGCACCCCGTGGGTCTTGCCGGTGTACACCCCGTTCACTGCCTCCAGCTCGATGGCCAGGTATTCATCCACGCCCAGTCTCGCGGCAATCGGCCCGACCAGGTGCGTCCCCGAAGCGGAAATGATCAGGATGCGATCCCCACGCTTGCGGTGCTCGGCAATGCAGCGGCAGGCGTCACCGTAGATGATCGGCTCGATCACTTCTTCGACCCACGGTGCCACCAGGTGCTCGACTTCTTCCAGGGTACGCCCGGCAATCGGCTCCAGGCTGAAGGCCATGTAGTCCTCCATCTGCAGGTGGCCCCTGCCATAGGCTTCCATCAGTTCATGGTCGCGGCGCAGGAAATCCTTGCCGTCGACCCAGCCCAGCCGGGCCATCTGCTCGCTCCACAGTGATGCGCAGTCGCCGTGGATCAGGGTTTCATCCAGATCGAAAATTGCCAGTGCCATTGTGTTGAGTCTCCTTAAGCCACTTCCCGCAGCGCAGTGGGGTCGATCGACACGCTTACCCGTTTTCCGTCCGCATGCAAGTCGGCCGGCGAGCGGTTGAGCACATCGACCACCAGCTCCACGTCGCGCACCCGCACCCGGTAGCGGATCACGTTGCCCAGCAGGCTGTGGCTGCGCACCTCGGCGTCCAGCTCGCCGTGCACGCCTAGGGTGATCGACTCTGGGCGGATCGCCAGGCGGCTGGCCACCGGGCGCTGCAGCAGGCGGCTGGCGCTGTCGGCGTCAAGCAGGTTGTAATTGCCGATGAAACCGGCGGCAAACAGGTCCACGGGGGCGGTGTAGAGGGTTTCGGCATCGCCGCTCTGGACGATGCGCCCCTGGTTCATCAGGAAGATGCGGTCGGACATGGTCAGCGCTTCCTCCTGATCGTGAGTGACGAATATGGTGGTCAGCCCCAGTTCGCGCTGGATGGCGCGAATCTGCTCGCGCAGGTGCTTGCGGATACGCGCATCCAGCGCCGACAACGGTTCGTCGAGCAGCAGCAGGCGCGGGCGGGTGACCAGTGAGCGTGCCAGGGCCACGCGCTGGCACTGGCCACCGGAAAGCTGGTGCGGGTAGCGCCCGGCGAACGTGCCCAGCTCCACCAACTCCAGCACCTCGCGTACCCGCAGCTGGCTTTCATCGGCCTTGACCTTCTGCATGCGCAGGCCGAAGGCGACATTCTGCTCCACGGTCATGTTAGGGAACAGCGCGTAGCTCTGGAACACCATGCCGATGCCACGCTTTTGCGGGCTTAGCGGCACGATGTCGTGGCCGTCGAGCAGTATCTGCCCGCTGTCCACCGAGGTCAGCCCGGCAATGCAGCGCAGCAGGGTGGACTTGCCGCAGCCGGACGGGCCGAGCAGGGTGACGAATTCGCCGCGTTCGATGTGGCAGTCGATGCGCTCGAACACCGGGCTGCCGGCGTAGCTTTTCTGCAGTTTCTGTACGCTGACGAAGCTCATGTCAGGTCTTGTCCTTGTTCAGGCGGTTGGCGACCCAGGTCAGTACCAGCACGAAGGCGAAGTAGGAGATGACCAGCGCGCTGTTGAAGTGGCCGCTGCTGTTGCGCATGTTGTTCAGGTACACCTGCAGGGTCTCGTAGCGGGTGCCGACCAGCAGATTGGCAAACACGAATTCGCCGAACAGGAACGAGAACGACAGCAGCACTGCCACCATCAGGCCCTGGCGCAGGTTCGGCAGCACCACCAGCAGTGCGGCCTGCCAGGTGCTGGCGCCGAGCAACTGCGCAGCGTCCATCAGGTCGCGCAGGTTGATGGCCTGCAGGTTGTTGGTGATGGCCCGGTACATGAACGGCAGGGCGATGGTGAAGTAGCAGCCGATCAGGATCCACGGTGTGCCGACCATGGCCATCGGCCCGCTGCCATACAGCTGCAGCAGCCCCACCGACGACACCACCGGCGGCACCGCGAATGGCAGCAGGATGAGGATGTTCATCAGCGCGTCGAGCCGCGGGAAGTGGTAATGCACCACGAACAGCAGTGGCAAGATCAGCACCACCGACAGCAGCAGTGCGCCTACGCACACCAGCAGCGACTGGCCGAACGCGGCAAGGAAACGCGGCTCGCTCCACAGCGCCGCATACCACTTCAGGGTCAGGCCACTGGGCAGCAGGCTTGCCGACCAGCTGGTGGCCAGCGAGTAGAGCAGGGTGCCGGCCAGGGGTAGCAGCAGGATCAGGAACAGCAGGTAGACCACGAGGCGGTGGTACCAGCCGCCGGAGCGGATGTCAGCGCGCATGGTAGCTCCTTTTCAGCAGCCATTGATGCACCACCGTGACCAGCGTCATCAGCCCCACCAGCACCATCGCCAGGGCGCTGGCCAGGTTCGGATCGAGGCTGATGTCGCCCGCCACCAGGCCGGCGATGCGGATCGGCAGTACGTTGAAGTTGCCGGTGGTCAGTGCGTACACGGTGGCGTAGGCGCCCAGGGCGTTGGCCAGCAGGATGACGAAGGTGCCCAGCAGTGCCGGGGCCAGCACCGGCAGGCCGATGTGTCGCCAGTACTGCCAGTGGTTGGCGCCCAGCAGCGCGGCTGACTCGCGCCAGTCTTCGCGCAGGGCGTCGAAGGCGGGGTACAGCAGCAATACGCCCAGCGGGATCTGGAAGTAGGTGTACACCAGGATCAACCCGCTTTTGGAATAGATACTGAAGTCTTCCAGCAGGCCGACCTGCTTCAGCAGCAGCGTCAGCGCGCCGTTGAAGCCAAGCAGGATGATGAAGGCAAAGGCCAGCGGTACGCCGGCAAAGTTGCTGGTCATGTTGGCGAAGGCGCTGACGAAGTCGCGCAGCTTCGAGTCCACCTGGCGCAGCGAGTAGGCGCCGAGGGTAGCGATGACGATGCCGAACACGCTCGACCAGAAGCTGATTTCAAGGCTGCGTTGCAACGCCTGCAGGTAGAACTTGGAGGCGAACACCTTGCTGAAGTTGTCGATGCCCCAGCCGGCCTCCGATTGCAGGCTGTTGATCGCCACCCAGGCCAGCGGGGCGACCTGGAAAATGACGAAGAACACGGCGAACGGCAGCAGGCAGAGCAGGGCCAGGTAGCGGCCACGCATGCCGCCATTCACTTCAGCAACTCCCGGCAAACCGTCTTGTCGTGCGCGGCGCCCAGCAGCTCGCAGATGGTGCCGCACAGTTCGGTTTGCAGCGGCTTGGCGGCCGGGTCCAGGCTGAAGGCGTCGCCGAAGACGAACAGCGGCACTTCACGTTCTTCAGCCAGCAGGCCGTTGTGCGAGCGGTCGTTGTTCATGCCGTGGTCGGCGGTGACCAATACCTGATAGCCCTCTTCGAGCCAGCCAGGCAGGTAGTCGGCCAGCAGAATGTCGACGCTGCGCGCAGCGTTGCGATACTGGCTGCTGTCCAGGCCGTGGCGGTGACCCACGTCGTCAACGCTCATCGGGTGCACCAGCAGGAAGTTGGGGGCGTGACGGCGGCGCAGGTACTCGCCATCGGCCAGAAGGTGCGAATCGGGGTAGCGGTCGTCCCAGTAGAACAGCCCGTGCTGGATCGGCAGCTTCGGCGCGTGGGTGTGGCGGTCACGCTGCGGGTCGAAGGGCGAGCGGTTGTACAGCTCGCTCATCCAGTGATAAGCCGCCGCTGCGGTGCCCAGGTTGGCCTCGCGGGCATAGTGAAACACGCTGCGTTGGTTGGACAAGCGGTTGATGTTGTTGTGCACGATGCCGCTGTCGATCGGTGGCACGCCGGTGAGGATGCATTCGTACAGCGGCCGCGACAGCGATGGCAGCTCGCATTCCACGCGGTACAGCGCGGCGCGATCTGCTTCGACGTAGGCGTGCAGGTGGCCCATCGCATGGTGGGCGACCTGGTAGTTGAGGCCGTCAAGCAGGACCAGGATGACGTTGTGTTGCATGTTTTCTCCAGTCATGAACCGCGTTGGCACCTTCGCGGGTAAACCCGCTCCTACATGTATCGCGTATCCCTGTGTAGGAGCGGGTTTACCCGCGAAAGGGCCGGATCAGGCGCTACAAAGCCCAGCCCCTTACTCCATCTCGATGATCACCTGCTCCTGCCACATCTGCGGCAGTTTCTTCGAGGTGGCTTCCCAGGCTTCGGCATTCTTGATCGGCTGGGCGGCACCGTACTGCTCGTTAGGCAGTAGCTTGGCCTGCACATCTGCCGGCAGCTTCAGGTGCTCGGCCCGGATCGGCCGCGCATGACCCTTGGCCAGGTTGATCTGCCCGGCGTCGCTGAAGATGTATTCACGGGTCAGCTTGGCCGCGTTGGGGTGCTTGGCGTACTTGTTGATGACCGTGGTATAGCCGGAAATCACCGAGCCGTCCGAGGGAATCAGCACTTCAAAACGTTTTGGGTCTATCTGTTCACGGTAGCTCAGGCCGTTGAAATCCCACACCACGCCAACTTCCACCTCGCCCTTCTCCAGTGTCTGGATGGTCGGGTTGGCCAGCGACAGGCGCTTCTGCTGCGCCAGCTTGGTAAACAGTTGCAGGCCTGGCGCCACGTTGGTCTCGTCACCTTTGTAGGCGATGGCCGCAGCCAGCACACCGTTGGCGGCCTGGGCTGCTGTGCCGACGTCGCCAATAGCGACCTTGTACTTGCCTTTTTCCAGGTCATGCCAGGTTTTCGGGCGGTCGCCTTCCTTGACCAGGTCCTTGTTGATGATGAAAGCGATGGTGCCGGTATAGGCCAGCGCCCAGTGGCCGTCCTTGTCCTTGGCCCATTCTGGCACCTGGTCCCAGGTGCTTGGCTTGTAAGGCTGGCTGACGCCCTTGGTCACCGCGATCGGGCCGAAGGCCGCCCCCACGTCACCGATGTCGGCGCTGGCGTTGTCCTTCTCGGCTTCGAACTTGGCCAGTTCCTGGGCCGAGCTCATGTCGGTGTCGCTGTGCTTGAGGCCGTACTTGCTGGCCAGGTCTTCCCAGGTGCCTTTCCAGTTGGCCCAGGCGTCGGGCATGCCCACGCTGTTGACAGTGCCTTCCTTGCGGGCGGCGTCTTCCAGGGCCTTGAGGTCAGTGCCGGCGGCCATGGCCGTGGTGCACAACGCGATGGCCGAACCAAGCAGTGACGCCATGAAGAACTTTTTCATCCGAAGCTCCTTTGGGTGGGTGCCTTTGCGATCGTTGTTCTGGGTAAAGCCGTTGCAAGCCTTTGACTGGCACCTTTGGTCTAGGTCAGCAAACCTTGAGCCAAGGTAGGCCGCTTGCGTGACAGTTTGATGTAGGGAGGGGGCCGGCAAGGGCCCTGAAGCTACAGCGTAGACCAGGTAATCGCCCCGGTTCTGCTGGCTTGGCGCGTTTCTGGCAGTGCCTGGCCCACGCTTTGTCACAGGATGTTCATCAGCCCTGCATAGGCTTGCACTATTCTCAACCTGCCCTGTGATGGGGCTGGACTAGTCCAGATAGGTAACCTTTCGATGCAGTCGACGCCCCCGCGTGCGGTAACAGCCATCTGCCATGCCCTGCAGGAGCAGATCGAGCATGGCCTGCTGGCGCCGGGCGGCAAGCTGCCGGCCGAGCGGCGGCTCAGCGAGGTGTTCGACACCACGCGCATTACCCTGCGTGAGGCGTTGGTGCAGCTGGAGGCCCAAGGCTTGATTTACCGCGAAGAGCGCCGAGGCTGGTTCGTTGCGCCGCAGCGCTTGACCTACGACCTCATCGAGCGCAGCCATTTCCATGCCATGGTGCGCGATCAGGGGCGGGTGGCCAGTACCGAACTGCTGTCGGCGAGGCTGCAGCCGGCTTCGGCGGCCATCTGTGCACGCTTGCAGCTGCCGGCGTTGTCCAGCGTGGTGCGCGTCTGCCGGTTACGGCGGATTGACGGGCGGGCGGTGCTGTATGCCGAGCATTACCTCAACCCCCGGTACTTTCCAGGCATTCTCGAACACGACCTGGCGCAGTCACTGACCGAGATTTATGGGCGGGTGTATGGCATCGAGTACGGGCAGGTGTGCTTCGAGATCCTGCCGACAGCGTTGCCGGTGGAGGCGGCAAGCGCTTTGAAAGTGTCGGCGGGCAGCCCGGGGTTACACATTACCCGGGTCAACAGCGACCAGCATGGGCACTTGATCGACTGTGACCTCGAGTATTGGCGGCATGATGCGATCCGCATTCGGGCCCAGGCTGGATGAGGTGTTGCCTTCTTCGCGGGTAAACCCGCTCCTACGAGCCGGCCTCTGTCATCCCACCCCCACCGGCTGTCACCACCTGCACCGACAACCGCGGCGTCGCCAGGTCCAGCCCGGCTTCATCCAGCTGCCGCTTCAAGGCCAGGTTGAACGCCCGCGACACCTCCCACTGCTTGATCGGCGCGGTCTTGAACCGCGCCCGCAAGATTGCCGACCCTGACTCGAAGCTCTCCACCCCCTGTAGCTCCAGCGGCGACCAGATATTGCGGCGCATCAGTGGGTCATTGCGCAGCTTCTGCCCCACTTCGCGAACCAGCGTGATCGCCTGGTCGATGTTCATGCTGTGCGGGATTGCCACGCGGAAGATCGCGTAGCCGAACTCCCGCGAGTAGTTCTTGATGCTCTTGATTTCGCTGAACGGGATGGTATGCACAATGCCGTCGATGTCGCGCAGGCGCACGGTACGAATGGTCAACCCTTCCACCGTGCCCAGGTGGCCGCCGACATCCACGTAGTCGTCGATGGCCAGCGAATCTTCGATGATGATGAACAGGCCGGTGATCAGGTCGGCCACCAGCGACTGCGCGCCAAAACCGATGGCCAGGCCGATCACACCGGCACCGGCCAGCAGCGGGGTGACGTTCATGCCCATGTTGGCCAGGGCGACGATGACCGCGATGATGAAGATGACCACGAACATCACGTTGCGGATCAACGGCATCATGGTTTGCGCACGTGCGTTGGCCAGCCCCCGGCGCGAGCGCACCAGGGCATGGTGTACGGCGGTGTCGGCAAGGATCCACACCAGCCAGGCCACGATCAGTGTGCCGGCCAGGCCCAGCAGGCGCAGGCTGATGTCATGGCCGTCGCCCTCGGCGAAGCTGATCATCGACACGCCCCACACGCGCAGGCCCAACTCGATGAACACCAGCCAGATGAACAGGTGCACCAGCAGGTAGCCGAAGTTGCGCAGGCGCTCGGTGTACACCGCCTGGCGCTTGCCGGCCCGCTTGGGGTTGGCGGCATGGCGGCGCACCAGGCCGTTAAGCACCATGCACACCACTACTAGCACCGTGCACATCAGCGACTGCCGCAGTGCGGTGCTGGTGTCGCCAGCGGAGACGAAGGTGGCGAACAGCGAAATGGCCACCAGGATCAGCGCCGGAATGAACCAGAAGCTGCCGAGGATCTCGATGGTATCGCTGAGGGTGCGTCGGGTCAGGCGCCGCGACAGTGGCTGGTTGCGGATCAGGTGGGCGATCGGCCGGCGGAAGCGCAGGATGAACAGCCCGGTGCACAGTGCCGCAATCACATTGGCCAGGGTAGCCAGGGCGTGGGCCAGGTGGGTACCGAGGGCAACCAGCATGCGTGGATCGCTCATCGCCTCGCCAAACGCGGCGAAGCTGCCGATCAGCCACAACGGGCGAAACGCCTGGCGCCGTAGGATGTGCAGGGCGCGGTGGCGGTGTGGGCCGTCCAGCAAGGAAAAGGCGATGACGCAAATGGCCGAAAAGCAGGTGCCGACCACCAGTGCGTAGGCCAGCACCATGGCCAGGGATTTGCCCAGCGATGGCGGCAGCACGAAACTCAGGTACACCGTGAACACCAGCGCTACCAGCCAGGGGCCGAGCTTGCGCAAGGCAAAGCGCACCAGGTCCCAGGTACGCGGGTGCTGTGGCAGTTCTTCGCTCAGGCCAAAGCGCAGGCGTACCCGATGGCCGACCCAGTTGAAGGCGTAGGCCAGCACACTCCACACGACAATCACTGCAGCAAAACCGAACAGGATTGGCGGCCACTGGTGCACGGGCACCACCAGCTCGGTCAGTTCGGCCTGGGCTTGTTCGATTTCCGCGGCCCAGCGGTGGAATGGACTGGCATCGCCGCTGAACTGTTTTTCAAAGTCATGCAGGGCACCGCCGATCAGGCCGAGCACGCCCTGTTCAACGCTGGGTTGCGATTGCCGGGTGGCGTCGCGCAGTTTTTTCAGGTCGGCCAGCAGCTTGGCCCGTTGCTGGTCGTTTTCGAGGTTCTTGATCACCTCGTCCAGCGACTTGCCCAGCGGCTCGGTGGCTTCTGGCTGCGCGGGCGCGCTGCCGCCCAGCAGGCCAGGCAAGCCCGCCGCTTGTACCGGGGCGATGAACAGCAAAAGCAACAGGAACAGGTAACGCAGGAGGGCAGGCACTGGCAAATCTACCTCAGGTCAAACGATTGACCGAGTGTAGAGGTTTATGTCGGCAGTTTCTCAAGGATCTTCCAGCAGGTGAGGCCGAAAATACCCAAGGTGCCGACCCACATCATCAGTACACCGATGTTGCGTTCGCGCATGCTGAAGCCGATGGTCAGCAGCATCAGGAACAGGAACACCGGGACGAACAGTGACAGGAACGGGGACATGGACAGCAATCCTTTTGCAGTGGGGCCATGTAACAAGCATAGCGCTTGGCAAGCGAGGCGTGATTGACCTTGAGCATGTGTAAGCAGGCTCGGCCTATTCGCGGCGGTTCGACGCCTCGAATAGGCCGGGCCTGCTTACATCAAGGCAGTTCGCGGCTACGGTAGAACGCGGTCAGTACCTTCACCAGGTGCGCCAGGTCATGGCTGCCGCACAGCTCGCGAATGGAGTGCATGGCAAAGGTCGGCAAACCGATGTCTACCGTGCGCACACCCAGGTGGCTGGCGGTGATCGGCCCGATGGTCGAGCCACAGCCCATGTCGCTGCGCACCACAAAGCTCTGCACCGGTACTTCCTCGGCCATGCACAAGTGGCGGAAGAACCCGGCAGTCTCGCTGTTGGTGGCGTAACGCTGGTTGTTGTTCACTTTGATCACGGGCCCGGCGTTGAGCTTCGGCCCGTGGTTGCCGTCATGCTTGTCGGCATAGTTGGGGTGCACGCCGTGGGCGTTGTCGGCCGACACCATCAGCGAGCGCTGGACGGTGCGCACATAGGTGTCGCCATCGGGCAGCAGGCGCTGCAGGGTCTGCTCCAGCATCGGGCCATCGGCACCGCAGGCCGAGCAACTGCCGACTTCTTCGTGGTCGTTGCACACCAGCACACAGGTTTCGTCGCTGTCGGCGGCCAGCAGGGCCTGCAAACCGGCGTAGCACGACAGCAGGTTGTCCAGGCGGGCGCCAGCGATGAAGTCGCCATTCAGACCGATCAGCGCGGCGTCCTGCGTGTCATAGAAGCTCAGCTCGTAGTCCAGCACCACGTCGGCGATCAGCTCGTGCTCGCGGGCCAGTTGCTCGGTGAGCAGGGCGCGGAAGTCGATGCGTTCGTCACCGGCCACTTGGGCGAGGATGGGGGGCAGTTCGTTCTGCGGGTTGATCGCCCAGCCTTCGTTGGCGGTGCGGTTCAGGTGGATCGCCAGGTTGGGGATGATCGCGATTGGCAGCTTGAAGTCGATCAGCTGGCTTTCGACCTTGCCGTCACGGCGGTAGGTGACGCGGCCGGCCAGCGACAGATCGCGGTCGAACCAGGGGGCCAGCAACGCGCCGCCATACACTTCCACGCCCAGTTGCAGGAAACCCTGGCGCTGAAGCTCGGGCTGAGGCTTGACCCGCAAGCACGGGCTGTCAGTGTGGGCGCCGACCATACGGATGCCATTGAGCAGCGGCGACTGCTTGCCCAGTTTGATGGCGATGATTGAAGAATCGTTGCGGGTGACGTAGTAGCGGCCGCCAGTCTCGGGGTCCCAACTGTCGCGCTCGTCCAGGCGCTTGTAGCCGGCCGCCTCAAGGCGCTGGACCAGGCTGGCGGTGGCATGGAAGGGCGTGGGGGAGGCCTTGAGAAATTCGATGAGGCCGGTATTCAGTGCGTCGCGCATAGCTCACTCCAGACAGCAGTGGCGCGAGTTTAACGCAGAATGTCGACAATTTGTGTCTGCATCTTCGCGGCTAACGCCGCTCCCACAGGTATTGCACAGCCTCTGAGCGCCGCGCGGTCCCTGTGGGGGCGGCTTTAGCCGCGAAGAGGCCGGTACAGGCCCTGCGAAATCAGAACGGTGCCGGGCACTCGAACTTCAACCGCTGCCCGGACACCGGGTGGGTAAAGCTCAGCATCGAGGCATGCAGGCACAGCCGCTCATGGGCCGCCAGGGCTTGCGGGTTGGCGTACAGCCGATCACCCAGCAGCGGGTGCCCGATCGACAGCATGTGCACCCGCAGCTGGTGCGAACGCCCGGTAATCGGCGTCAGCTCCACCCGACAGTAATCGCCGCAGCGTTCGACGATACGCCAGAAGGTCAGGGCGTGTTTGCCCTGCTCGTGGTCCACCACATGCCGTGGTTTGGTCGGTGGGTCGTAGCGCAGTGGCAGGTCGATGCTGCCGCTGTCCAGCGCCGGCTGGCCCCAGCACAGTGCGGTGTAGGCTTTTTCGGTTTCACGGTCGTGAAACTGGCGCGACAGCTCGCGGTGGCTGTCGGCATCGCGGGCCAGCAGGATGATGCCGGAGGTTTCCCAGTCCAGACGGTGCACGATCAGCGCATCGGGGTAGCCGTTTTCCTGCAGGCGGGTGATCAGGCAGTCCTTGTTGTCCTCGGCACGGCCAGGTACCGACAGCAGCAGGGTCGGTTTGTTGATCACCAGGATGGCGGCGTCTTCGAAGAGGATCTGGACATTCGACAGCGGCATTACAGGTCTCACGAAAATAGCAGTAAACGCTGGGGCCGCTTTGCGGCCCTTCGCGGGCAAGCCCGCTCCTACAAAGGCTATGCATTCCCCTGTAGGAGCGGGCTTGCCCGCGAAGGGCTGCAAGGCAGCCCCAAATTGTCGACTACGCGGATCAGCGATCCGGCAGGGTGATGTTCAGCTCCAGAATCGAGCAGCTGCCCTGGTTTTCCAGCTCGATATGCACATCATCGTTGCCGATGTTCACATATTTGCGGATCACTTCCAGCAGTTCTTTCTGCAGCGCGGGCAGGTAGTCCGGTTCGCTGCGTTGGCCGCGCTCGTGCGCCACGATGATCTGTAGACGCTCTTTCGCTACCGACGCGCTGGTCTGTTTCTGTCTGCCACGAAAGAAGTCAAAAAGGTTCATGGTTTATTTGCTCCCGAAAATGCGCTCGAAGAATCCCTTCTTCTGTACATCGATGAAGCGCATCGGCTTCTCTTTGCCCAGCAGGCGGTCGACCGCATCACTGTAGGCCTGGCCGGCATCGCTCTGGTCATCGAGAATGACCGGGATACCTTGGTTGGACGCCTTGAGGACGGCCTGCGATTCCGGGATCACACCCTTGAGTTTGATCGACAGGATTTCTTCCACGTCGGCCACGCTCAGCATTTCGCCTTTGACGACGCGCTCCGGGTGGTAGCGGGTGATCAGCAAATGCTCCTTGATCGGCTCTTCACCGTTTTCGGAGCGGCGCGACTTGCTCGACAGAATACCCAGCATGCGGTCGGAGTCACGTACCGACGAAACTTCCGGGTTGGTCACCACGATGGCTTCGTCAGCGAAGTACATGGCCAGGTGAGCACCTTTTTCGATACCGGCCGGCGAGTCGCAGATGACGTACTCGAAGTCCTTCTTCAGGTCCATCAGTACCTTTTCCACGCCTTCCTGGGTCAGCGCGTCCTTGTCACGGGTCTGGCTGGCGGCCAGCACGTACAGGTTCTCGAGGCGCTTGTCCTTGATCAGGGCCTGTTGCAGGTTGGCTTCGCCGTTGACCACGTTGACGAAGTCGTACACCACGCGGCGTTCGCAGCCCATGATCAGGTCGAGGTTACGCAGGCCCACGTCGAAGTCGACAATGACGGTCTTGTGGCCGCGCAGTGCGAGGCCGGTACCAATGGCGGCGCTGGTAGTGGTCTTGCCCACACCCCCCTTGCCGGAAGTAACCACGAGAATCTTGGCCAAGGTGTTTCACCCCTAAAAATAGTCGGGACACTTGTCCCTGCAAAAAACTGAAATAGCTAAATAAAGGCAACGGTAAAAAAGTTGCTCTAAAAATGCTGGCAAGTATCCGTTAAAGACGGGTGATGTTCAACACGTCACCAGACAGGCTGACTTGCACGCTGGTCCCCCACAGCGGATCCCGGCGCAGGTCTTCGCAGACTTTGTACTGGCCGGCGATCGAGACCATTTCGGCGGTCATCTGCTGGCAGAAGATACGCGCCTTGGTGTTGCCTTTGATGCCGGCCAGGGCGCGGCCGCGCATGGCGCCGTACACATGGATGTTGCCATCGGCCAGAAGTTCCGCACCTGGGCTGACCGAACCCGTCACAACCAGATCACCGCCCTGAGCATAGATCTGTTGGCCGCCGCGTACTGGCGAAGTAATGATGCGGGTCGGGCGCACCTCGGGTTCGGGGGGCGGTGGTGGCGCCGGGGCCTGCTCGGGCTTTTTGACCACCTCGGGCTCGGGCTCCAGCGGCCGTTCGCGGGCCCCCGAGGGCGGCAGCACCGGCAGGTCGATGGCGATGGCGGCGGCGATGTCCTCGATGCGGTTGGCGCGGATGGCCAGGGTACGCAGGCCGTGGTGTCGGCAGATCCGCATCAAGCCGGGCAGGTCGATTGCCCCTTCGTCGGCCGGCAGCTTGTCCAGCGCCAGCACCAGCGGTGTATTGCTGAAGAAGTTCGGGGCCTGGGCGACTTTGGCCGCCAATTGGCGGTCGAGGGCTTCAAGGTCATTGCGCGCCAGTTCCAGTACCGTAATGGCGAGCATGCTGCCCTTGAGCTGGAACACGGAGGCGGTGTCGGGTGTGTGGTTTGGGCTCATGGTCTGCATAGACGGCTTGTTGCGAAAAAAGTGCCCTGACTTATAACGAGAACACCGGTTGCCCGCAACATGCGCTGATCCGTTGTAGAATGCGCGGCCTTTGTCTTTCCGGATGCTTCAATGGAACGCCCGCGTTTTCGTCCCTATTACCTTCACCCCAAGTTCTGGGGCCTGTGGCTGGGCCTGGGCCTGCTGTGGCTGGTGGTTCAGTTGCCGTACCGGGTGCTGCTGAAGATCGGTGCCGCGCTGGGCGCCGTCATGTATTGCTTTGCCGGTGAACGTCGGCGCATCGCCGCGCGCAACCTGGAGCTGTGCTTCCCGGAGCTGTCGATCGACGAACGGCAGCGTTTGCTCAAGGCCAACTTCGCCTCTACCGGCATCGCCTTCTTCGAAATGGCCATGAGCTGGTGGTGGCCCAAGGCCAGGCTGGCGCGCCTGGCTCATATCGAGGGCCTTGAGCACCTGCAGGCCGCCCAGCAGGCGGGGCAGGGCGCGATCCTCATGGCGGTGCACTTCACTACCCTGGAAATTGGCGCCGCGCTGCTCGGCCAGCAGCACACGATCGACGGCATGTACCGCGAACACGGCAATGCACTGTTCGACTTCATCCAGCGCAGCGGCCGCGAGCGTCACAACCTTGATTCGCTGGCGGTGGAGCGCGAGGACGTGCGTGGCATGCTCAAACTGCTGCGTTCGGGCCGGGCGATCTGGTACGCACCGGACCAGGACTACGGCGCCAAACAGAGCATCTTCGTACCGTTGTTTGGCATCCCCGCAGCGACGGTCACCGCTACCACCAAGTTTGCCCGGCTGGGCAAGGCGCAGGTGATTCCGTTCACCCAGAAGCGCCTGGAGGATGGCAGCGGCTATCGTCTGGTCATCCACCCGCCGCTGACGGACTTCCCCGGCGAGAGCGAGGAAGCCGACTGCCTGCGCATCAACCAGTGGGTTGAACGTGTGTTGCGCGAGTGCCCCGAGCAATACCTGTGGGCGCACCGGCGGTTCAAGTCGCGGCCCGAAGGGGCGCCGCGGCTGTATGACAAGAAAAAGCGCTGAACCTTGTAAGCAGGCCTGGCCTCTTCGCGGGTAAACCCGCTCCTGCAGGATTACCACGGGTTCTGCATATTGCGGGGCCCTGTGGGAGCGGGTTCACCCGCGAAGAGGCCGGGCATGAAAGCACCTTGACCCCAGGAAGGACGCCATGGCTCCACCCCCGGTAACCGGTCTCATCCTGTCTGGCGGCGGCGCCCGCGCTGCCTACCAGGTCGGCGTGCTGGCGGGCATCGCCGAGTTGCTGCCCGCCGGCGCGCACAACCCGTTCCCGGTCATTGTCGGCACCTCCGCCGGGGCCATCAACGCCGTCACCCTGGCCAGTGGTGCCGTGCACTTCAACGAGGCCGTGCAACGGCTCACTGCCTTCTGGCAGAATTTTCGCAGCCATCTGGTCATCCGCAGCGACTGGCCCGGGGTCGTGCGCCAGGCCAGCCGCTTCGTCGGCCACAGCCTGCTGGGGCTGGGCGGCCAGGCCCCCGTGGCGTTGCTCGACAGCAGCCCATTGCGCAGCCTGCTGCAAACGCACCTGAACCTGGATGGCATCGGCCACGCCTTGGCCGCCGAGCAACTGCGCGCCGTGGCGGTGACCGCCTTTGGCTACGAGTCTGGCCAGGCGGTGACCTTCTACCAGGGCCGCGGCACCATCGAGGCCTGGCTGCGCCACCGGCGTATCGGCGTACCCGCACCGTTGACCATCGACCACTTGCTGGCCAGTGCGGCGATCCCGCTGTTGTTCGCCCCGGTGCAACTGGGCGGCGAGTATTACGGCGACGGTGCAGTGCGCCAGTCGGCGCCGATCAGCCCGGCCTTGCACCTGGGCGCCAGCCGGGTGCTGGTGGTCGGGGTCAGCGGAAACCCGCAGCGGCCAGCGCCACCGGTGCCGCCCCAGCGTGTGTTCAGCGGGCAGCAGCCGAGCCTGGCGCAGATCGGCGGGCACCTGCTCAACAGTACGTTCATTGACAGCCTGGAAGACGATATCGAACTGCTGCAGCGCCTCAACCACTTGAGCGGGCTGTTGCCGGCGCACCTGGATGCCCGGCGCCTGGGGCTGGCACCGATCGACGTGTTGGTGGTGGCGCCCAGCCAGCCGCTGGATGAGATTGCCGCTCGGCACCGCCGCGAGTTGCCGGCGGCGTTACGCCTGTTTTTACGGGGGCCGGGGGCGACGCGCACCAGCGGGGCGGGGGTGTTGAGCTATTTGCTGTTCGAGGCCAGCTATTGCAGTGAACTGATCGAACTGGGGCGGCGCGATGCCCTTGCCAAGAAGCGCGAGCTTTGCGAATTCCTGGGGATTTGATGTTGCCTGTGCGGGCCCTTTCGCGACAAGGGGTTGCTCCAATACCTGTGTAGGCGCGGGTTCACCCGCGAAAGGGCCGCAGCAGGCTTACTCGGCTATCTGCAACTTGCGCGCCTGGGTATACACATACCGCACCTTTTCATACTCGAACGGCGAATTCAGCTGGCCGTAACGGAAGTTGGTGGTGTAGCGCTTGTCCACCACACGCAGGGCGAAGATTTCCGGGTGATCGGTGCTGGCTTCGGCCACGTTCAGGTAGTTGACCGCCTGCTCTCCCGCATAGTCCACCACCAGCCCGGTAGTATCGCGCAGGTTCGATGGGCCTAGCACCGGCAGCATCAGGTACGGCCCATCCGGCACGCCATAGAAGCCCAGGGTCTGGCCAAAGTCCTCGCTCTGGCGCGGCAGGCCCATGCTGGTCGCCGGGTCCCACAGCCCACCCACGCCGATAATCGTGTTGAACATCAGTCGCGCAGTGATTTCTGCCGAGCGCTTGGCTTTGAGCTGCAACACGCTGTTGAACAGGTTCGGCACATCGCCAAGGTTGTTGAAGAAGTTGCTCACCCCTGTGCGCACGAACTTTGGGGTTACATACTGATAGCCACTCACCAGCGGCAGCAGCACCCATTGGTCCAATCGGTAGTTGAAGTGGTAGATGCGCCGGT
Source organism: Pseudomonas sp. JY-Q (assembly GCF_001655295.1). Classification (NCBI taxonomy): domain Bacteria; kingdom Pseudomonadati; phylum Pseudomonadota; class Gammaproteobacteria; order Pseudomonadales; family Pseudomonadaceae; genus Pseudomonas; species Pseudomonas sp. JY-Q. Next base: position 1,563,085 of record NZ_CP011525.1, read on the forward strand.
TGATCGACTCCAGCGGGTCGTACACGTTCAGCGCCTGCAGGGTTGAGCGCTCGAACTCGCGCTGGTCCAGCCCCGGGTTGAATTTCAGCTCACGCAGCGGGTCGAGGAAGCCATCGGCTTCGGGCGCCAGTGGCGCGGTGCCGATCACCTGCGGGTCGGCCTCGACCACGCTGGCTCTGGGTGCGGTTTCGGCGGCCAGGGTGTGGCCAGCGGCAAGCAGGGCAGTGGCGAAGAGGAGTTTGTTAACCACGGAAGAACTCCAGCATGGCGTCACTGTTGACGCGGTAGTTGAGGTTGCCGCAATGGCCGCCATGGGGGTAGAGGGTCAGCCGTTCACCGAACACCTTGCGCAGGAAGCCAATGTCGCCCGGGCCGAGAATGACGTCGTCGGCGTTGTGCATCACAGCGATCTTGTCACTGCTGCGCAGGTAGTCTTCCAGGGCATACAGGCTGACCTGGTTGACCAACTGCAGGATGCTGTTGCCGTCGGTGCGGGCGCGCCACATCGGAATCACCTGCTCGGTCATGTAGCAGTCGAAGTCGCACTGCAGGGCGCGCTTGAAGAACGGTGTCAGGCTGCTGCCTTCGGTGATCGGGAACTTCGGCGGAATGATCAGGCCACGGCGGTTGATCAGGTCGGAAGTGAAGGCGATGTCGGCTGCCGAGAAGCGGAACGAAGTGCCGATCAGCATGGCCATCTGCTCGTTGGACAGGTGCTGGCGCGACTGCTGGAAGTCGTACAGCAGGGCGTCGTTCAGGTCGATGTAGCCCTTGTCCTGGAAGTAGCGGGTGAGTTTTTCCAGCATCAGCTCGTAGAACGTGGTGCTGCGGTCGATGCCCTTGACCTGGGTTTGCACCAGCTTGTCGAGGTTGTTGATCGAGGTGTAGAGGTTGACCGGTGGGTTGAGCAGCAGCACACGTTTGAAGTTGAAGCTGCGGCGGGTTTCGTCCAGGTGGCTGACGAAGGCGGCGTCGAGCGCACCCAGGCTGTAACCGGTGAGGTAGAAATCACTGACTGGCAGGCGTGGATGCTGGGCGCGCACGGCCTGCATGACCCGGTACATGTCTTCGGCGTCTTCCTGGCTGATGCCGGGGGTAGCAAAGCGCGAGGCTGCACTCATGAAGTCATAGCTGGTGGGCGATGACAGTTGCACCACGTGGAAGCCGGCCTGGTAGAACAGCTTTTTCAGGTATTCATTGATGCTGCTGCTGTAGGGCGCACCGGTGCCGGCGATGATGAAGATCAGCGGCGCTTCGCGATCCTGGCGGGCCAGGCGGTACTTGAGCTTCTTCACTGCCCAGAAGTTGTCGGGCAACGTGAACTCACGTTCCGGGCGCAAGTTCAGGCTGTAGTCGGACTGATTGATGTCATCGTCGCTGGGCAGCTCAGGGCGCTTGTCCGGCGGCGTGGTGGCGATGGTGGCCTCGAACGGGTTGGTAAGAGGGTAGCCATAGCTGGCAGCGTCGATGTCCCGCGCTGAAGCGGCCACAGCCATGAGCAAGCTGCCGAGCAGGGCAGCGAGGCGCAAAGATCGAAGCATGTAATCCCCCAAAAGAACGCAAGGTCGAGCAGTGTGCAGGCTAGGACCACAGCCAGGCGGGCAAAGTTGCCCGCTGCGGTGGCCTTTGGCGTACTTGCTATCTGCAACATAGCCGCCGGGGTGTGATTTTGCCTTAGAAACGGGCATAAGCGATCATGGATGCTTTCGATTACCGCTATTGGAGAACAGGATGTCTCGTTCGCTGCCGACGGTGCTGCTGGTGCTGTTTCTGGGGCTTTGGCTCGCGGCCAGCTATGGTGTGCGTTACGGCCTGATGGAGGATGGCCAGTGGGTAGGGCTGTGCGCAGTGCCGACGGCGTACTGGCAGTGCGAGGTGCGTTCGCTGCTGGGGTTGGGCATTCACCATCAAATCATGGCCTGGGGCGGATTGGGCCTGGCGCTTCTGGCCCAGTTCGTTTCCGCGCGTGCCGGCTGGTGGCTGGCAGTGTTGGCACTGGTGTTCGCGGTGCCGGCGCTGGTGCTGTACACCGCCAGCATTGCGGTGTTTGCGCTGGTACTGGCGGGGTTGCGCCTGGTCAGGCAACCCCCATTGTAAGCAGCTGCGCGTACCTTGTGGGAGCAACTGTCCTGCTCAATTTCCAAAAGCTGGCGCTCCCACAGGGACTGCGCCAGGCTTTAGATGTGGAAGGCGACTTTCAGGGCTTCCAGCGCCGGTTCGACCTTGATGCCCAGCACTGCCCCCAGTTCCATTACCCGTGCCATGTCCGGCTGCCCCACCATGATCATCTGCAGTTCATACCTGTGGGCAACAATGGCGACCCTGGGGTTGATGGGTGGTTTTGCGGTGATGATGTTTCTCGATACCGCGCTGGGCTGAGGCTGAGCACCAGCCTGTGGGAGCGGCCTTGTGTCGCGATAGGGCCGCAAAGCGGCCCCAGCAATCTATACATGATGCCGAGATCCTGGGGCCGCTGCGCGGTCCTATCGCGACACAAGGCCGCTCCCACAGGGATCGCGCCAGCTTTTGGAAATTGAGCAAGACAGTTTACTCACACAAGGTACGCGCCGGGCTCGAGGACTATGCAGTATCAAGCCTGTCGCATCCGCAAGCTTCGCCACAACGCCGCTGTCATCAGCACACTCACCACCGCCCAGCCCCAGGCCTGCTGGTTCTCCAGCCCTTCGACGAACAACTGCGGCGCCACCCCGGCGCCGACGATGAACGCCAGCAACGCCACCTCCGCCCGTCGCGCCCGCACCGGCCACAGCACATACACCAGCGCCGGCAACGCCAGCGCCGCGCTGGGGAAGCTGCGGTAGCGCGGGTCGAACACCATTGCCAGCATGCTCACCGCCGCAGCGAAGCCCGCCGCCAGCAACAGCCAGCCGGCTCGCACCTGTAGCCAGGCGAACAAGCGCTCACGCCAGCCGGCCCGCCGCGCCAGCGCCAATAGCGCGTGGGCCAGTACCAGCAGGTTCAGCCCGGCCAGCATCAGTGCCCACAACCATTCCCCGGCAAAGCGCGCATGGGTACGCATCAACTCACCCCACAGGCCCAGGCAAGCGGCGCCAAACGCTGCCAGCAGTGGCAGCAGGAAGGCGGCCAACGGTGTAGCGGGGCGCCCGGCCAGCACCAGCATGATCACCATCAGCACGGTGCTGGCCAGCAACCACTGCGGCCAGTCATGCAGGTTGCTCACGGGCCCTTCGAGCACACCCTTGTCCTGCCGGTCCGCGTCGTACAGCCCCCAGTAGCCACCCACTGCGCCCTCATTGGCGCGTTTCCAGGGCTGATCGAAGGCTTCGATCAGGTTGTAGTGCCAGCCATTGCGCTCGGCCATGGCCACGAAGCCACGGATGAAGCGCGCCTCATTGACCCGGCTGGGCACCGCCGTTTCGCGTTGGCGGCCTTCGCTGGGCCAGCCGGTTTCGCCAATCAGTATGTCCTTGGGCGCAAAGCGTGTGCCGAACACCCGGCGCACATCGGCAACGTGGGCCAAGGCATCGTCGATGCCACGCGGATCGTCCTCCCAGTAGGGCAGCAGATGGATGGTGAGAAAGTCCACTGCCGGGGCCACCTGCGGGTGCTGCAGCCAGAACTCCCAGACATCGGCGTAGGTCACCGGCACCTTGACCTGGCGCTTCACCCGCGCGATCAATTTGGCCAGGTGGGCACCGGTCACCTCCTTGCGCAACAGTGTCTCATTGCCGACGATCACCGCGCTGACCACGTCAGGGTTGGCGTTGGCAGCAGCGATCAGCAGGTTGATTTCCCTCTCGGTATCGGCCGGGTGGGCGTTCACCCAGGCGCCCAGCATTACCTTCAGCCCATGCTTGCGTGCCAGCGCGGGGATTGCCTCAAGACCGCTCATGGAATAGGTACGGATGCACTGGAACCGCTCGGCCAGTAACGCCAGGTCGGCGTCCATCCGCGCTGGGCGCAGGCGAAACGGCTGGTCGTAAGGCGATTGGTCTTTGTCGAACGGCGTGTACGAAGCGCATTGCAGCTTGTGCGCAGGGCTGGCCGCATCGGGCAGGTGCACAGGCTTGCCCAGCCCGTACCAGAGCCCCCCCAGCCCGAGCAGGGCCAGCAGGCAGGCAAGCAGGTACAACGGCAATGACAAGCGGCTACAACTGGGCATGTGGCGGTCCATCGTCTGGCACAAAAGGTTAGATAGTAGCCCGGCGCCAAACCTTTGGCATGCAAGGATCGCGCAGGCCGAGGTAGGCCGATGGCGCTAATGGCATAGTGCTGTCGCATATGGGGCGGGTGCAGGTCGCAGCTGGATCAGGTCGACTTGTGTTGCAGGAAGATGATGCAATCTCCAAGACCTGACGAGGGGATGCTTTGATGGCAACTTTGAAGAAAATGCGACGTTTCCTGGGCGTGGGCACCGCCCTGGTAATGGCCATGAGCGCTGCACAGGCTATGGCCAAAGAAGTAAGCATTGGTTACGTGGATGGTTGGGCCGACAGCGTGGCGACCACCAACGTGGCCGCCGAAGTAATCAAGCAAAAACTCGGCTATGACGTGAAGTTGCAGGCCGTGGCCACGGGGATCATGTGGCAGGGTGTGGCAACTGGCAAGCTCGATGCCATGTTGTCGGCCTGGTTGCCGGTGACCCATGGTGAGTACTGGGCCAAGAACAAGGACAACGTGGTCGACTACGGCCCGAACTTCAAGGACGCCAAGATCGGCCTGATCGTCCCCGAGTACGTCAAGGCAGTGAGCATCGCCGACCTCAAGACCGATAACAGCTTCAAGGACAGGATTGTCGGCATTGACGCAGGCTCCGGTGTGATGCTCAAGACCGACCAGGCGATCAAGGACTATGGCCTGACCAGTTACAAGTTGCAGGCCAGCTCGGGTGCGGCGATGACGGCGGAACTGGGCCGTGCCTATGCCAAGCAGCAGTCGATTGCGGTGACCGGTTGGGTTCCGCACTGGATGTTCGCCAAGTGGAAGCTGAAGTTCCTCGAAGACCCGAAAGGCGTATATGGCGCGGCAGAAACCGTGAACAGCATCGGCAGCAAGGAACTGGCCACCAAGGCACCGGAAGTGGCGGAGTTCCTGAAGAAGTTCAACTGGCAGTCCAAGGACGAGATTGGCGAGGTGATGCTGGCGATTCAGGAAGGGGCCAAGCCTGAAGCGGCCGCCAAGGACTGGGTCGCCAAGCACCCTGATCGTGTGAAGGAGTGGACTGGCAAGTAATCACCTTCCAGGGCCAATAGGGTTTCTTCGCGGGTGTACCCGCTCCTACAGGAGCGGGTACACCCGCGAACGGCTCATCACTTTGTTACGCAATCGGTAAAACACCGTTGCATCTAAGACTAAGGTCGTCTGGTTGGCGTCCATCGGCAGCATAAAGTAAGGGTGTGGGTTCCATCCCGTATCTGTGCTGCTAGGACAAAAACAATGAACGACAGCATTTACCTCTCGATACAAAACAGCCCCCGTTTCAAGGAGCTGGTCACCAAACGCGAACGGTTCGCCTGGATTCTCTCGGCGATCATGCTCGGCCTGTACTGCGCCTTCATCCTCCTGATCGCCTACGGTCCTCATTTGCTGGGCGCCAAGCTCAGCCCTGAGTCATCGATTACCTGGGGCATTCCCCTGGGCGTCGGTCTGATCGTTTCGGCATTCGTCCTGACCGCCATCTACGTGCGCCGCGCCAACGGCGAATTCGATGAGCTGAACAAGGAAATCCTGAAGGAGGCGCAACAATGATTCGCCAAGTCAAAGCCCTGGCCGTATTGGCCTGCGGAGCCTTCGCACCCGCCGTGTGGGCCGCCGATGCCCTGACCGGCGAGGTGCAGAAACAACCGCTGAACGTTTCCGCCATCGCCATGTTCGTGGCCTTCGTCGCCTTCACCCTCGGCATCACCTACTGGGCCTCCAAACGCAACAAGTCGGCATCGGACTACTACGCTGCCGGTGGCAAGATCACCGGCTTCCAGAACGGCCTGGCGATTGCTGGCGACTACATGTCGGCCGCCTCGTTCCTGGGTATTTCCGCGCTGGTGTTCACTTCGGGTTATGACGGCCTTATCTACTCGATCGGCTTTTTGGTTGGCTGGCCGATCATTCTTTTCCTGATTGCCGAACGCCTGCGCAACCTGGGCAAGTACACCTTCGCCGACGTGGCCTCGTACCGCCTCGGGCAAAAGGAAATTCGCACCCTTTCGGCCTCCGGTTCGCTGGTGGTGGTGGCGTTCTACCTGATCGCGCAAATGGTCGGCGCCGGCAAGCTGATCGAGCTGCTGTTCGGCCTGGACTACCATGTGGCGGTGATCTTGGTGGGTATCCTGATGTGCCTGTACGTGCTGTTCGGCGGCATGCTGGCCACCACCTGGGTACAGATCATCAAGGCTGTGCTGCTGCTGTCCGGTGCCAGTTTCATGGCGCTGATGGTCATGAAGCACGTGGGCTTTGACTTCAACACGCTGTTCTCCGAAGCCATCAAGGTACACGCCAAGGGCGAGGCGATCATGAGCCCCGGCGGCCTGGTCAAGGACCCGATCTCGGCATTCTCCCTGGGCCTGGCACTGATGTTCGGTACTGCCGGCCTGCCGCACATCCTGATGCGCTTCTTCACCGTCAGTGACGCCAAGGAAGCGCGCAAGAGCGTGCTGTATGCCACCGGCTTCATCGGCTACTTCTACATCCTCACCTTCATCATTGGCTTTGGCGCGATCCTGCTGGTCAGCACCAACCCGGAATTCAAGGACGCCGCAGGCGCTCTGCTGGGTGGCAACAACATGGCTGCGGTGCACCTGGCCAATGCGGTGGGTGGCAGTGTGTTCCTCGGCTTCATCTCGGCGGTGGCCTTTGCCACCATCCTGGCGGTGGTGGCTGGCCTGACCCTGGCCGGTGCCTCGGCGGTGTCCCACGACCTGTACGCCAGCGTCTGGCGCAAGGGCAAAGCTAACGACAAGGACGAGATCCGCGTATCGAAGATCACCACTGTCGCCCTGGGTGTGCTGGCGATCGGCCTGGGGATTCTGTTCGAGAAGCAGAACATCGCCTTCATGGTCGGCCTGGCGTTCTCCATTGCGGCCAGCTGCAACTTCCCGGTGCTGCTGCTTTCGATGTACTGGAAGAAGCTGACCACCCGCGGCGCCATGATCGGCGGCTGGCTGGGCCTGGTGAGTGCGGTGACGCTGATGATCCTTGGCCCGACCATCTGGGTACAGATTCTCGGCCACGAGAAGGCCATCTACCCGTACGAGTACCCGGCGCTGTTCTCGATGGCCATTGCCTTCGTCAGCATCTGGTTCTTCTCGGTCACCGACAAGTCCAAGGCGGCTGAGGATGAGCGCGCGCTGTTCTTCCCGCAGTTCGTGCGTTCGCAGACTGGCCTGGGTGCCAGCGGGGCGGTTTCCCACTGAAGCTGTAGCCATAACGCGCTGAAATGCACAACGCCCCGCTAGCCGGGGCGTTGTGCATTCAGGGGTTGCTCCAGGCAATACTGGCAAACTGCATCCCTTGGGAAATTTCCTAAATCCGCTCGGAACGGTCCTAACTTCCAATCGCCAGCGTTCACGAATAATCGCCACTACTGATCGGGCAGTCGCCCCTCAGCCAGTGATTCCCTCAAGGAGATTTGATCGTGAAACGTATGCTGCTTGCCCTCCCTCTGGCCATGCTGTTTGCCGGTGCCGCCCACGCCTTGGACCCGATCGAAAAGCAAGTGCAGGTCACTGCCCAGGTGCCGACCGATGCGTTCTTCGTCGAGCCGGTGGGCGGCAACTGGATGAACGACCCGCAAGAGCTGGGTTGGAACCCCAATCAGGCCAAGCTCGACCCTGTCCGCAAGGAGCTGCAGGTCAAGAGCACCGTTGGCGCTATCAACGCCTACCTGGTCTCGCCCGCAGTCATTGCCAGCGGTTCCCACAACATTGGCTTGGATGTGAAGGTTGGCGACACCGTGTTGCAGACCACCCCAGTCGAAGTGGTCAGCGCCACCCAAGCCGCACCGGGGGCGATCGTCGGCTTCGAAATTGCAGCCCAGCCTGCCCCAGCCGCGGGTTATGAGCCAGGCAACTACCAAGGCCTGGTGAGCATGATCTTCGAAACTGGCACGCCTTGATTCACCCCCCCCATCGTTCATTCGTTGTTGCCTGTTCCTGCCCTCGGCGCTTGCCGCGGGGCGGGCAGGTATTGCCCGCAAGCGACGCCCATGACCCTACAATTTCCCCTTTCCGCGCTGTACCTGAGCTTGCCGTTGGCAGCCTGCCTGGCCGCAGTGCCAGTGACGGGCCACGCTGCGACCGCAGCGCTGGGTGGCATCGAAGGTCTGCCCAGTGAGTTTGAAGCGCACTTTTATGAAGTGCCGTTGGCCGTGAGGGTAGACTTGGATGGCCGCTATCTGGGTGATGCCATGGTCGTGCTCAGCCGGGATCAGCGCGTGCAACTGCTGGAATTCACCGAAACCGTCGACAGCCGTGAACCAGAAAGCCTGAGGCGGCGCTGGCGCGAACGCCTGGTCGAGGGGCGCCCGCTGGGTGACTGCCAGGCAAACTGCCCAGATGGCCTGCGCGCAGTGCACTACAGCTTGGCCAATTCGCAGTTGTCACTGCTTACCGACCAGGCCGAAGCGTCAACGGCCGGCGAGCGTTATCACCGGCTTCCCGAACAGGGCAGCTACGGCCTGCTGGTGCGTAACCAACTCAACCTGGTCAATGATGGCCGAGTCACCAGCGGCCGCTATGCATTGCAAGGGCAGGGCAGCCTGGGTAACTGGACGACCCTGGCCGATGGCCAGCTCGACCGTGGCAGCGACAGTCAACAGGGCACGCGCTACCGGGTTGAGCAGTTGTACGGTGAGCGACTGGCGCAGGACCACTTTTATCGCCTGGGCTATTTCACCCCCAGTGCCCAAGGCCTGACCCGCCAGCCACGGCTGATGGGGGCTAGCCCCGATACCACCCTGGGCCTGATGTTCGGCAGCAGCGACAGCCTGGCCATCGACAATGGTGCGCCCAGCGCGACGCCCATCTATGTCACGCCCAACCGCCCCGCCGTGGCGGAAATCTACCGCAACGGCGTACTGATCAATAGCCAACCGGTGCAGCCCGGCCTGCAGACGCTGGACAGCAAAGTGTTACCCGGGGGCATCTATGAAGTGGAAATCCGCCTGGTCGAGGACGGCCAGGTGACCTCGCGCAGCCAGGCATTCATTTACAAACCCAGCAACTGGCGCAGCACCGATGCCCCCTGGCGCTACAACCTGTACCTGGGGCGGCAGAGCAGCCTGTTGAGCAACTGGCAGCGCGACGCAGATGACAGCCTGGCGGCAGGCGTGCTGGCCAATTACCTGGTGCACCCGCGGGCTATCGTCGGCGTTTCGGCACAGCGCATCGACCAAACCCTGCAATACGGCACGTCGCTGGACTGGGATGTGCTCGACCGCTTCAAACTGTACGGCAACCTGTTCCGGGCCCAGGGCTACGGCAACGGCTACGACCTGCAATTGATCCACGCCGGTGAAAACAGCTCATTGGTGGCCAGCCAGAGCAGCACCTGGCTGACCCGCCCCGAATCACTGCGTGATGACCGTCAGCCGAGCCACTGGCAGGCGCGGCAAACCCAGACGTCGGTGTCTTACAACCATCGCCTCGACCCGCGCAATACCGCCAGCGTGCGTGTGTCGCACAGCAGTGGGGCCAGCGCCGGTACGGGGGTGGATTTGGGCTGGTCGTACTTCGGCCAGCTACTGGGGTCGCAGGCCAACTGGCGCCTGTCGCTGTTCGACCGACCGGGCAACGCGGGTACTGGTGAGGCCCGCAGCCGCGGCGTCAACTTGAGCCTGAGCATGAGCTTGGGCGGCACGAGTGGCCGGCGCCTGTCGGCCAGCGTCGGCAGTCGCACAGCGCGCGATGGCGGGCGCGACCTCAATGCCGCAGTGGCCTATCAGCAGGACGTCGACCTGGGCCCGCTGCGCAGCGTTGGCCTGACCGCCAGCGCCGACCGCTATGGCGCCGGCCTGGGTGGCGACACGCAGTTCGAGAGCCAGCAGCTGCACGGTGATGCGTATTTCCAGCGGTCTTCCTACAACGGTGAGTTCAGCGGCGGCCTCAACCTGGAAAGCATGCTGGCTGTCGGGGCTGGCAAGGCGGCCGTGAGCGGCCAGTACCTGCCGCACCAGGCTGGGCTGATCGTCGATGTCGAAACCGATATCCAAGGCTTGAAACTACGCGCTGACGACCGCCATGGCGGTACTGCCAATCTGCGGCCTGGGCGCAACCTGGTCCCGGTGGCCGCCTACAAGGCCGGCCATGTGCAATTCGACCTTGAAGGCGCGCAAGCCACCGCAGCGGTGATTCAGCCTTCCAGTGTGGACTACCACCTGAACCGTGGCGGCATTGGCTACCGCCAGCTTCGGGTATTGCGCACGCTGACCGTCATCGGCCGCCTGCTCGACAGCCAGGGTCGCCCGCTGCGGGGCGCGCAGGTGATCAACCACGCCAGTCGCAGTGTCAGTGAGGCTGATGGGTTCTTCGCCGTGGAAATGAGCGAGTCCACACCCAGCCTGGAGGTGCGTCAGCAAGGGCAGGTCGTATGCCTGTTGACGCTGAATCTTACGCAGCTGGTACGTGAAGACGATGTGCTGTTGGCCGGCGACCAGCGTTGCACGCCCGCAAGCCTGGCCAAGGCCGCTGATAGCGGGGGGGAGCGTGTTGAGAGCTAGCTCAGGGTCGGTAACAGAGCGGCCCTACCGTCGTTTCAGACGGCTCCTACACATCCTGCGATTGTTCCCGCTTTACGGTATGCCAATCGCTGTACTTATCCAAGGAACCTTCAAACGTGAATATCCATCGTCTGCTTGCCCTGGCCTGTCTGGTTACCCCGCTGGCAGCCATTGGGGCGCCCGAGCTTAATGTCGGCGCGTTGTACGATTACCTGGATTCCGGCAAAAGCACCTTGCTCAAGCGGGTGCGCAACGGCGGTGATACCACGGCGTTCGTCAAGGTCAGTGTCGCTGAGCTGGTGTACGACACCGATGGCAATGCCCGCGAGGTCGACACCGAGGGCATGCCGTTGGAGCAGCGCGGCCTGGTGGCCAGCCCGGCGCGGCTGATCGTGCCGGCGCAGGGCATGCAGGCGGTGCGCCTGGTGTACCGCGGGCAGCGCGATGCAGAACGCTATTTCCGCTTGCGCTTCGTCCCGGTCCTGCCCGAGCTGGGTGATGGGTTTGCCGTGGATGAGGGCGAGGCTGAGCGGTACCGCAATAGCCTGAAGGTTGGGGTCAACTTGCTGGCCGGCTACGGCACGCTGCTGTTCGTTCGGCCTGGCGAAACCCGGTTTCAGACGTCTGTGCAGCGCAAGGGCGGTGGCCTTACAGTCAGCAACCAGGGCAATGCCACTGTCGTGCTGGATCAGTTCCGGCAGTGCCAGGCGGCTGGCGTAGCCTGCGAGACTGCCACCAAACATCATGTGTTGCCGGGGCGGACACGGCAATTCGAAGGGCAGGCGGCAAAGGTTCATCAGTTTGAGTTGCATGAAGGCGAAGCGCGCAAGCGCATGGTGGTGGAAGGATGAGTCGTAGCACAGGGCGCTTGGCCCGCATCCGTCACTTACGCGTCGGGCTGGTCGCAGGTTTGCTGGCATTCGCCCCCTTGGCCAGCGCACTGGAGGTGACGCTTTCGGCGCAATACCGTGGCGGTGGGTCGGGGCGCTTCGAGAACACCACGCCGCCTGCTGAATTTTGCAGGGTTTGGTCTGCCCTGTGCGCCAGTACCGGCACCGTAAGCCTGCCAATTAGCTACCAGAAGACAAGCATCAACCTTGCCCCCGACCTGCGCGATCGATATTTCGTGAAACTGCCGGGGCGTCGTGAGGTGGAGGTACGCCATCAACAGACGGGTGAGCCCAGGCAGATGACCTTCGAGGTGCGCTCCATCAGCCAGGAAGCTGTGTTGGGTAGCCCTTACAACCCGCTTAACGGCAGCTTCTCCGGCGGTTGTCGTGGTAAGAACTCTGTCGGCAACCAAAGCCGCTTCAGATACCACACCTCGTTGGTCAACCCGCAAAGCCCGACCCCTTGCGTGATCAGCTACTCATGGGTGCCGGATGATCAGGTAGATACCACGACGGTATTGGACACGGGCATTTCCTTCGAGCTGGACATCCCCCCGCCGTATCGCCTGCGCGCCGGTATGTACCGTGGCAGCCTCACTTACACCATAGGCCCTGGGGGCGACTTTGATTTCGGCAACAATGTTACCGGCCTGAGCGGCGATACGTTGGTGATCAACTTCGAACTGGATGTGCAGCACGCTTTCATCTTTGAGTTCCCGCCTGGCTCGGAGCGCGCCGTGCTTGAGCCCAAGGATGGTTGGCAGGCCTGGCTGGGCGGCGGCCAGGCCCCTGGGCTCATCTACCGAGACCTGCCTTTCCGGCTATGGTCCACCGGCCCATTCAAAGCCTACAAGTTGTGCCAGCACTACACCGCAGGTACGTGCGGTATCCGTAACGACGCCAGCCACGAGGTGCCTGTGACCGTGGCCATTACCTTGCCCGGAGGTATCGAGCACCAGGGCCGGCCGGTTCAGCAACTGGCGTTGCCTAGCGGGCAGGCGGCTGCGTTGGCGTTCGAATCGGCGATGCCCACGCTCAATCGCCCTGGCCAGTTGCGTTTCCAGGTGGAGCGCAACGACGTGCAGGCCATGCTTCGACACCCTGGCGCCACCTATGCCGGCCAGGTCACCGTCGTTTTCGACGCTGAGCTTTAGCCCACCGCCATGATGCGCGAGGTTAACCTATGTACAAAGTCGTGGTGGTTGACGACCATCCGTTCATCCGAGCCACCGTGTGCATGCTGCTGCGCAAGGAACGGCTCGATGTCGTCGGCCAGGCAGACAATGGTATTGACGCGGTGCGGCTGGCGCGTGAGTTGGGCCCGGACCTGGTCATCCTCGATATCGCCATGCCCGGGCTCGATGGCCTTGAGGTAATCGCCCGCATCAAGGCCATGACGCAGCCGCCCAAGGTTCTGGTGCTGACGTCGCAATTGCCCGAGGCCTATTCGCTACGCTGCATGCAGGCCGGTGCAATGGGCTTCGTGGCCAAGACCGATGAGCTGGACGAGCTTGGCAAGGCGGTGCGCGCAACATTGTCGGGTTATACGTACTTCCCTGAAGTGGCGCTGAGTTCGGTGCACAAGCAGGACCTGAAGTTCACAGACGCGCAATGCATCGCCTCACTGACCGACCGTGAGCTGATGATCCTGCAGCAGCTCGCCCGCGGGCTGAGCAACAAGGCGATCGGCGAAGCCATGCTGCTGAGCAACAAGACCATCAGCACCTACAAAACCCGGCTCATGGAAAAACTGCGGGTCAACTCGTTGATCGACCTGGCGGACTTCGCCCGTCGCAATGCGCTTATCTAGTCGCTACCCGTGCCAATCCGCGTCCTGCTGCTGTGGCTGCTGTATTGCCTGAACCCGCTACCCGTTTTGGCCGCACCGCAGCTCTACACCCGGGGCGTGGAAACGGGGCCTGCGCTGGCGCTGGCCCCCGCCGACCTGCGCTGGCTGTGGGAGAAGCGCCATTTGAACCTGGGGGTAGTCGGCCGCGACAACCCGCCCTTCGACATGCTCGGCACCGGCCAGGCCTACGAAGGCATCAGCGCCGAGTACGCCAGTGTGCTGGCCGAGAAGCTGGGCCTGGAAGTACGCCTGAGCCTGTTCGAGACCTACGACGCGGCTTTCGCGTCCTTGCGCAAGGGTACTGTCGACCTGGTCAGCTCGGTAACAGCACAGCAGGCGCAGGACGCCAAGCTGCGCCTGTCCAGCCCCTACATCGTTGACCAGCCATTGCTGCTGGCCAGTGAGCGGTTCGTCAGTGGCAACAGCGCAAGCCCTCGGCTGCTGGCGGTCGAGGGGTATCGACCGTTGGCCCTGCTTCAGCACAACTATCCCAACGCACGGATCCAGCTGCACCCCACCCCCTACAGCGCCTTGGCGGCGTTGCAGCTCGGTGAAGCTGAGTTGTTTCTAGGCAATGCCCTGAGCAGCCGCTATCTGTTGGCCCGAGGGCAACTGCCAGACCTTGAATGGGTCGACCAGCCCGATTTTGCAGCCCAGCCCCTGGGCTTTGCCATGCTCGGGGACCACGGCCCATTATCCAGGTTGGTCGATGCCGTGCTGCAAGGCCTGACCGAACAGCAACATGCCCGCCTTCGCGGGCACTGGAGCCCACAGCCTGCCAGCCCCGTCAAACCCGGCTTGGTTGAACTCAGCGAAGCCCAGCAGCGCTGGATAGCGGAAAACCCCGTGGTCAAGGTGTTGCTCGGTGAGCACCAGCTACCGTTGAGCTACCGCGATGAGCATGGCCAGGTGCGCGGCTTGAGCATGGACGTGCTGCAACGCATCAGCCGCCTCACCGGCTTGCACTTCGAGGTGCAGGGGGGCACAGACATACAGCACATGATCGAGCGAGTGCGCCAGGGCCAGGCCGATCTGATTGCCGGGCTGGTGTACAGCCCGGCACACGCCAGGCAACTGCGTTTCAGCCGCAGTTTTCTGAGCTTGCCGCTGGTCCTGGTAACGCGCAACGAGACCGTGGCCCCCAGCAGCCTGGCGCAGCTCGGCAGGCGGCCGCTGGCGCTGGTGCGTGGCAGCGCCCAGGCGCAGACGCTGGCCAAGTCTTACCCGGGGATCCGTCAGCGGCTCGTGCCTCATCCATTGGCTGCCCTGCAGGCGCTGGAGCAAGGCAAGGCAGGCGCCGCCGTGCTGCCACTGGACCAGGCGTGCTCGCTGGTTGCACGTCACTTTCCCGGCAGGCTGCGGATCGCTGCCAGCCTGGCGCTGCCACCGATGCACTTCGCCTTTGCCAGTAGCCATGCCGACGAAGAGCTGCTGGGTATTCTCGACAAAGCCTTGCTTGCGCTGCCCCCGGCAGAAATGGAGACCATGCTGCGACGCTGGCGTAACCCGATGATCGTTGGCGACGGGTTATGGCGCCGTTATGGCGGGCGCATGCTGGCGGGCATCGCCTTGGCATGCAGCCTGCTGTTGCTGTCCCTGCTGTGGGTTCGTTACCTGCGGCGGATGCAGGTGCAACTGCATCGTGCAAAGCGCGAGGCCGAGGCGGCCAACCAGGCCAAGACGCAGTTTCTCGCGGCCATGAGCCATGAAATCCGCACGCCGCTGCATGCTGTGCTGGGCATGTTGGAGCTTGCCCGACGCAAGGCAGGGCAGGGCGAACTGGACCATCTGGCCATCGAAGTGGCGGCGGATGCCGCTATCGGGCTGCAGGAGTTGATCGGCGATGTACTCGACATCACACGCATCGAAACCGGCCATTTGCAACTGGCACTGGTGCCAGTGAGCCTGCGCGAGCAAGTCGCCCGGGTGGTTCAGCTGTTCGAGCAACAGGCACGCGGCAAGGGGCTGGCCCTGGACATGGTGTGCAAGGGGGCGGTGGAAAACTGGGTGATGCTTGACCCGGTGCGTTTCAAGCAGGTGCTGGCCAACCTGGTCAGCAATGCAATCAAGTTCACCGCGCAGGGCAAGGTCCTGGTCAGCCTGAATATGCAGGCTGCAGCCGGGCGGGCAAGTGTATTGCTCGAAGTCGCAGACACCGGCATAGGCATTGCCCAGGCCGAGCTGGAAAGCCTCGGGCAACCTTTTCGCCAGGCCAGCAATCAGCGCCAGTCGCCACGCAGCAGTGCCGGGCTGGGGCTGGGGATCAGCCGCAGCTTGTGTGAAATGCTTGGCGGGCAATTACGCTTGCACAGCGTGCTGGGCCAAGGTACGCGGATTGAAATCCGCCTGGACCTGGCGCTGGCAGCCCGGCCAGTGCTGGCCAAGCCGGCAACGCCGCAGGGCGACCCTCCCAGGCTGGCTGCCCTGCGCGTGCTGGTGGTCGATGACTACCCGGCCAACCGCTTGCTGCTCGCGCACCAGTTGGCGTTTCTCGGTCACCAGGTGCAAGTTGCCGAAGATGGTGATCAGGCCTTGCGCCTCTGGTTGCAGCAAACGTTCGACGTCGTCATCAGCGATTGCAACATGCCCAGGCTTGGCGGTTTTGCTTTGGCCCGGGCAATCCGCGAACACGAACGGCGCCGGGCCAGGCCTCGCTGTCGGGTGGTGGGGCTGACCGCCAGTGCCCTGCAAGAGGAGCGCCGTCGCGCGAGGCTTGCGGGTATGGACCACTGCCTGTTCAAGCCGCTGAACCTGGATACCCTCATGCAAACGTTGCAAGCTTTCCAGTACGTCAGCCGTGAGCCAGGCGAGCAACTGCCTGCCGTTGATCTGGCCCATTTGCGTAAGCTGGTTTGCGATGACCAGGCTGTGTTGGTGGCCCTGCTGGCCGATCTGGCCAGCAGTAACCTGGCGGATCTGGCACAGCTCAGATACTCGAGCGACAACCCCTCGGCGCTCGTTGAAGTGGCGCACAGGGTGAAAGGCGGCGCACGCATTGTGCGGGCACAAGCGTTGGTGGCGTCATGTGAACGGCTTGAAGCGCAGTGTACGCAACGGCCGGCGGATACGTCACAGGTGCGCCAGGCAGCCAGAGCGCTGGAGGAGACCATGCTGCGCCTGGACCGCTGGCTTGCCAGCTACCTCGGGGAGCATGCTCCCCGCCGCCAGGGCGGTACTGACCACACAGTCATGTCTGCCCATTCACTACCCTGATGAATCCTCCCAGCCCCCTTGCCCTTGATTAGACTCGCTGTACTACCTGCCAGAACAAGGCCAGCCACCATGCATAACCGCATCATGATCACCGGCGCCGGGTCAGGCCTCGGTCGCGAGATCGCCCTGCGCTGGGCGCGCGAGGGCTGGCGCCTGGCGCTGGCCGATGTCAACGAAAACGGCCTGCGCGAAACCCTGGAACTGGCCCGGGCTGCCGGCGGCGATGGCTTCATCCAGCGCTGCGATGTGCGTGATTACAGCCAGCTCACCGCCCTGGCCCAGGCATGCACCGAGCAGTTCGGCGGTATCGACGTGATCGTCAACAACGCCGGCGTCGCGTCTGGCGGGTTTTTCGCCGAACTGTCCCTGGAAGACTGGGACTGGCAGATCGCGGTCAACCTGATGGGCGTGGTCAAGGGCTGCAAGGCCTTTTTGCCGCTGCTGGAGCGCAGCAAGGGCCGGATCATCAACGTGGCTTCGATGGCCGCACTGATGCAGGGCCCTGGCATGAGCAACTACAACGTCGCCAAGGCTGGCGTGCTGGCGCTTTCGGAAAGCCTGCTGGTGGAGTTACGCCAGCAGGAGGTGTCGGTGCACGTGGTGTGCCCGTCGTTCTTTCAGACCAACCTGCTGGACTCCTTCCGTGGGCCGAACCCGGCGATGAAGGCGCAGGTGGGCAAGCTGCTGGAGGGTTCGCCGATCAGCGCCGCCGACATTGCCGGATACATCCACCAGCAGGTCGCCGCGGGCGAGTTCCTGATTTTGCCCCATGAGGCCGGGCGCCAGGCCTGGCAGCTGAAACGCCAGGCCCCTGAGCGGCTGTATGACGAGATGGCCGATATGGCGGTAAAAATGCGCGCAAAGGCCCCTTCGCGATGAAGGGTCTGTAGAGGGCAGGGTGGTGAAGCCTGCCCCCGACAAGACCCAAGGCAGCTGATGCATTAAACCGCAGCACCCAAGAACGCCCCGACTGTCGGGGCGTTTTCATTTTTCGCAGTGACTCAGAAAACCCCTACATACGCATTGATGCCCCATTCGTAAAGTGCCCGCCTGTCATACGTGCATCGATAAATGCCGGCATATTCGGGGACTGCTCAATGAAGTTACGTTGTTATACCGCCTGCGCCCTGCTGCTGACGGCGGGGGCCGTAGGGGCGAAGGAAATACCTCAGGACGTCAGTGTTCAGGCTGTCGTTTCGACACCTGAATTTCAAGTGACTTCGGTGGGTAATTGGTGGGACGACGAACTTCGGGCGGAATATGACCCGAGCCGGCTCGTCTTCAAGCAAATTAAAAAAGATGTGTTTGTAAAAAGTACCTATGGGCCGATCTATGCGAAAACGGACAGTCCTTATTACCGGTTTACACGGGTAGGCGGTTCGGATTTTCAGCGCCGTTACTATATTTCGCTGAATCGCGTTGTCATGGGCACGACGCCGGTCGAAATCGTCAGTGCTGCTGACGCCGCTCAGGGGAAAACCATTGAATTCAGGTTCTATCCCATGCCAGAGGCATCCACGGTTCGCATGCCCGGCACCTACATCACCCACGCCACTTTGATGTTTGAAACGGGTGCGCCCTGATACCTGTTTCAGGCGGGCGCTCCCGCGTCCCTGCTATTGATAATGTGCAACCGTTGAAGGAAATTTGATATGAAATCCTCTGTATTGGCTATTCCATTCTTTGCGATGTTTGCCGGTGCCGCTTTCGCCGCCGCTCCTGAGCCGATCAGCCATGACATTTCTGTAATGGCGGTGATTCCTGGCAATGACTTTTCAGTTGAGCCTAAAGGTGATTGGCTTCAGAAGGGCGTGACGCTTGAGTATCAGCCGCAGGCCGAGCAATTCACAAAAGTGACTGAAAAATTTATGGCCCAGAGTGATGTCGGCGCCATTCAGGCGAAGTTGCTGCAAACCGCAGAGTTGCAAGAGCAGAGTAACGTTGACCAGAAGATTGCGCTGGTCATCACGGTAGGGGATAAGCGGTTGGCGCTCACGCCTCAGGAGGTCATGAGCGCCGAAGATGCCAAAGGCGGTAATGAACTTCCTATTGCCTTTGAAGCTGTAAAGCCTGAGGGCGGTTTTGTGAAGGGTGATTATAACGGGGTCGTGAAAGTGTTGTTTGAGACGTCCTCCACAAGCCTTTGATTGATGCAGTGCCGCCTGCCTCCACCCTGTCGGATGTTGTCCAGCGGTGGGGCAGGTGTTGATGTGGATTGAATCATGTTCCAGTTTGCTGCACCCGGCCGTGCACTCGCTGCCTGGTTGCTGGGTGCTGCTTGCCTCTTCCCTGTCGAAGTGTTGGCTGAACGCGAGCCCGATGCTAACGGCCTGAACACGTTCGGGCGTTTGCCTGAAGACTTCGAGGCGCACTTCTTCGAGGTGCCACTTGCGGTGCGAGTTGAGCTGGATCAGCGCTACCTGGGTGATGCCATGGTCGTGCTGAGCCGTGATAACCGTGTGCAAATGCTGGCATTTACCGACACCGAGCAGAGCGCAGAGCCCGCCACATTGCGCCAGTTATGGCTTCAACGGCTGGAGGGCGGGCGCATGCTGGGCGACTGCCTGCAAAACTGCCCGGACGGGTTGCAGGCTATCCATTACAGCCTGGCCAATTCGCAGCTGTCGCTGCTCACCTCCGATGCCGAGAAACTGGAGCAGGACGCGCGCTATCACCGTCTCCCAGAGCAGGGCAGCACTGGGTTGCTGCTGCGTAATCAACTGAATCTGGTGAATGATGGTAATCAGACCACGGGCAGAATCGGCCTGCTCGGCCAGGGCAATCTGCATAACTGGACCACGCTGGCCGAGGCGCGCGCGGATCGTAGCCCAGCTGAGCAAGGCGATGTGCGTTACCGCATGAACCAGCTTTACGCAGAGCGCATGCACGAAGAGCAATTCTTTCGGCTGGGCTACTTCTCTACTGGCGCAGAAGGCCTGGTGCGCCAGCCAACGCTCCTGGGGCGTCGCCCTGACAGCACGCTTGGTTTGATGCTGGGCAGCAGTGACAGCCTGCTGGTCGACAATGGCCAAGCCAGCGCCATCCCTGTCTACGTCACGCCGAACCGCCCGGGTATCGTCGAAATCTATCGCAATGGTTCGCTGATCAACAGTCAGCCGGTACAGCCTGGTTTACAGGCACTCGACACGCGGGTGTTGCCCGGCGGCATCTACGATGTCGAGCTGCGCTTGCTTGAAGACGGCCTGGAGACCTCGCGTAGCGAAGCGTCCATCTACAAGCCCAGCCGATGGCAGAACATCGATAGCCGCTGGCGCTACAACGTGTACTTGGGCCAGCAGCTCGAGTTGCTGAGTAACTGGGATAGCCATCGTGAACAGGGCCTGGCGCTCGGGGCCCTTACCAATTATCTGCTGCACCCGGCTGCGGTGCTGGGATTGTCGATGCAACAGGTCGGCGCTGATCTGCAATTGGGTACCTCGCTGGACTGGGATGTCCATGAGCGGTTCAAGCTGTACGCCAGCCTTAATCAAACCCAAGGTCTGGGCAATGGGGGTGATCTGCAGTTGACCTATACCCATCCCTCGGGCTCATTGTTGCTAAGCCACAACCAGACCTGGCTCGAGCCCAGCGGTCAGGAGCGCGACGATCGTTCACAGCGGCAGGTGCGCAGCCGCACCGCCTTTTCGATCAACCAGCGGGTAACCTCGCGCAGTTCGGCGACACTGCGCCTGGAACACAGTGCGGGCTCGGCCAGCGGGCTGGGAGCCGACCTCAGCTGGGCGTTCTACGGAAAACTGCGGGGGCATCAGAGCAGTGTTCGCCTGTCACTGTTCGACAGGCCCGGCACGCGCAGCAGCGCCGGTGTTCGCAGCCGCGGCGTTAACGTCGCTGTCAGCATGAAGCTTGAGCGCGACGGCAAGCAGCTTGGGGTCGATGTCGGTAGCCGCGCCTCGCGTGAGGGGGGGAACGACCCGTACGCTTCGCTGTGGTACAGGCAGGACGTCGACCTGGGCCCAGTGCATAGCCTGGGGGGCAGCGCAACGCTCGACGGCTATGGCACCAGCCTTGCCGCCAATGGGCGCTTTCACAGCCAGGCATTGCAGGGCGATGCCTATGCCCAGACTTCATCGTTCAACGATAACCTCAGCGGTGGCCTCAACCTGGAAAGCACCTTGGCGCTGGGCGCCGGGAAGCTGGCCATGGGGGGCCAAAACCTACCGCTCGATGCCGGCCTGATCATCGATGTCGAAAGCGACCTGCAAGGTGTGAAGCTACGCGCCAACGATGGCCAGGGCATGAGTGCAATGCTCCACCCCGGGCGCAATATCGTGCCGGTGACGGCGTTCAAGTCTGGTCATGTGCGCTTCGACTTCGACGCGAAGGACATGCCGCCAGCGCAGATCCAGCCCCTTGCTGTCGACTATCACCTCAACCGCGGTGGGGTGGGCTATCACGCGGTGAAAGTCATGCGAACGGTCACTGTGTTTGGCCGGCTGCTCGACGGCCATGGCCAGCCGCTGCAAGGCGCACATGTGATCAATGACGCCGGCCGCACGGTGGTCGAGGTGGATGGCTATTTCAGCGTCGAAATGAGTGAGGCACGGCCCACCCTGGAAATTCGCCATGGCACGGCAGGCAGCTGCCTTCTGACATTACCGCCGGACAACTTTGACCGCGACGATGACTTGCTGATCGTAGGTGATCAGCGCTGTGTACCGCGTATGGGCTGAACCGGCTTTCAGCCTGTCGCTTTAGAGGGCCTGATCCCGGGCCAGGATTGGATGTTGTGCAAACAGAGGTTGAAGATGCAAAGGTTCACATTTTACTTATCACGCTTGTTGTTCGCCGTGCTGCTGCTGCCAGGGTTTGCCAAGGCCGGGCCACAGCTGGATGTCGGGGCCTTGTATGACTACCTCGAGCCGGGCAAGGGCACCTATGCCAAACGCATCTACAACCGTGGGGACAGTACCGCGTTCGTCAAGGTCAGCGTGCTGGAGCTGGTGTACGACGGCGAAGGCGAGCCGCGTGAAGTAGACGTCGATGAGTTGCCCTTCGACCAGCGCAGCGTTGTTGCCAGCCCTGCGCGGATGATCATCCCGGCTCGTGGCATGCAGGCAGTCCGGTTGCTGTATCGCGGTGAGCGGGCTCAAGAGCGTTACTACCGGCTGCGTTTCGTGCCAGTACTACCGGAACAGGATGACAGCTTTGCACTGGACGATGCGGAGCTTGAGGCTTACCGCAATGAACTCAATGCCGGTGTGCAGTTTCTGGCCGGCTACGGCACCATCCTGATCGCCAAGCCTACTGCCACGCAGTATCAGACCTCGATCGAGCGAGCGGGCGGAAAGTGGACCGTGCGCAACGAGGGCAATGCCACGGTGCTGCTCGACAATGTCCAGACCTGTGTGCGGGGCGACGACGACTGTGATCACCCGGCCAAGCACCATATTCGCCCTGGGCGCACGCGCGAGTTCATCGAAAAAACCGGTGTCGAATACCGCTTCGAGCTGGTGGAAGGCGATGCGCGCAAAGCCATCGATTTGAAAGCAGGGTGAGAGGTCCAGGCATGGCTGGTAAATGTGCAATGCTGGCGCTGCTGGTCGGCGGCTTTGGCGCATCGTGGGCGCAGGCTGCCGAGATCACGCTTGACCTGCGTTATCGCGGCGACACCAGGCAGTTCGAAAACCTGGCACCGCGGTCGTCCCCTGTTTGCACCCAGCTGCCGCAGCTTTGTGCTGATCCACTGCAGAGCTTGCTGGATGTGAATGTTGAATATTCCAAAACAGTCGATGGCGAAGGCGCCGACGGTTTCTACCTCTCGGCACCTGTTCAGCCGACGCCGCTGCTGATGGTCCGTGATCAGACCGGTGAGCAGGTCAGCATGGACTTTGCTATGACCCACCTGGGCGGCACAGTGAGTTCGGACGATGGGGCGCCCACGCTTGCGGCGCGCTCGGGCCTGGACTCGAGTGGTTGCCAGGTTGCGTTGGCGAGCGCGGCGCATCGATTGTTTCTGTGGTCGGTGGCCAGCAGTGGGTGTTGGGCCGACCTCAACGCAGCGAATGCAGGCACGTACCATGTCAGCCACCTTACGCTGGGTTATCGGCTGAAGACGCCTTTGCCGGCGAGCTTGAAGTCGGGCGTATACCGCGGGCGGGTGGTCTATTCGGTAGGCCCTGACAGGGATATAGGCCTTGGCTCGAGCCGAACGGTCTCCGGGCTCAGCGCAGATTCAGTCGCGATCAACGTTACACTTGAGGTGGTGCATGACCTTGAGGTGCGTTTCGAGCCGGGTTCCGAGCAGGTGGCGCTGGAACCGCCTCAGGCCCGTGGACAAGGCCGCCGAGGGCAGGGCAATGCAGACAGACTGGAAAAGGACGTGGCGTTCAGCCTGACTGCCAGCGGGCCATTCAAAGTTTGGGCCCTGTGCAGCACCGGGTTGGGAAGCACGTGCAATCTACGGTCGGCCAAAGGCCATGGCATACCGCTGTCGATGGCAATGACCTTGCCAGGTGTTACCTACAACGGTCGCTCGCTCTACCGGCAGGCAATGGCCTTTGGCGGAGCTGGGAACGCAATCAGCCTGGAAGTCCCGCCTGAAGGTGTGACCGGTAGCCAAGGGCAGTTGCATTTTCATGTGTACCCTCGCGGCCACGCCCCGGATCAGGATATGTTGCCTGGTACCGAGTATCAGGCCGTGGTGACGATCGTGTTCGATGCGGACCTTTAGGATGACAAGCGGGTGTTGCTACCCGCCTGCCATGCGCCTTCAGCAGTTGCCTGAAGTGGCTGTCCGCATCGGGTCATATCATCCCGAGCAACAGCAAGACCAGCAGAATCACCAATACCACGCCAATAATGCCGGATGGGCCATAGCCCCAACTACGCGAGTGGGGGAAGACCGGTAAGCCACCGATCAGCAGCAGAATCAGGATGATGATAAGGATCGTGGTCATGGTGGAGTCCTTGCGTGGTTGAGGGGCAAGGGCCTCGAATTGCAGGCCTCTTGATAAATCGGACCGGCGCCGCTTGCGAAAGATTCCATTGGTGTATCGCGTGTACCGGCCTCTTCGCAGCACAAGGCCGATATGCTCGTGAAAATGCGCGCTCAGCCCCATTCAAGAGGAATGGTCTGTAGGAGAAGTTACTCTGAAATGTAGGGCTCTTCTGAATTACAGGGGAACTATTGAGTAGCCGAATGCCTGGCAGGCAGTCTCCGGTTTTCCATTTGGCAGGAGGATCGGCACATGTTGGTAATCGGGCGTGAAGTGGGGGAAATCATCGTGATTGGCGATAACATCCGCATCATGGTGGCGGATGTCCGGGAGGGCGTGGTGCGTTTTGGCGTGGACGCCCCGCGCTCGGTGCCGGTGCACCGGGCCGAGGTGTACAAGCGCATAAAGGAGGCCAAGCAAGGCGAGGCCTGATGTTGCCATCAGCATCCCTACGCAGTCTTGCCCGCGAAGGGGGCCGAGTCTGCTAGTCGAGCAATTCGCGGGGCACATCGTGCTTGGCCAGCAACTGGCACTGCTGGCTCTCCAGGTCGAACAATATGAACGCCTGCCCCTTGGCCAATGCCTGGCGTACCCGCAGCACACGGGTTTCCAGCGGGGTGTCGTCGCCATTGTCGGTGCCGTCGCGGGTAACGAAGTCTTCGATCAGGCGGGTCAGGGTTTCAGCTTGCAGTTGGTCGTAGGGGATCAGCATGGTGGGCGGCGTCTTGGTATTGGTGCAGGCATGCTACGCGAAACCTTGGGGAATTTGGGGCCGCATGGCGGCCCCGAAGCCCTCAGCCCTTGTTACCCACCAGGCTGTCCACTGCTGGCACCCGCGTGTCGCTCTCCATCTGCGCATCGTGCTCCAGCTGGTGGCTGAAGCGTTCCAACGATGCATTGGCCGGCTGCGAATCACTGGCAAACACAGGCGGGCTCAGCAGGTACGCCGACAACAACCGGCTCAGCGCCGCCAGGCTGTCGATATGCGTGCGTTCGTAACCGTGGGTGGCATCGCAACCGAACGCCACCAGCGCGGTACGAATATCGTGCCCGGCAGTCACCGCCGAATGGGCATCGCTGAAGTAGTAGCGGAACAGGTCGCGCCGCACCGGCAAGTCATGGTCGCCGGCCAGTTTCAGCAGGTGCCGGGACAGGTGGTAGTCGTAAGGCCCGGACGAGTCTTGCATCGCCACACTGACCGCATGCTCGCTGGAGGCTTGCCCAGGCGCCACCGGGGCGATGTCGATGCCGACGAACTCGCTGACGTCCCAGGGCAGGGCGCCAGCTGCGCCCGAGCCGGTTTCCTCGGTGATGGTGAACAGCGGGTGGCAGTCGATCAGTGGCTGGCGACCGCTTTCCACCACGGCCTTCAATGCCGCCAGCAATGCGGCTACGCCAGCCTTGTCGTCCAGGTGACGGGCGCTGATGTGGCCGCTTTCGGTGAACTCGGGCAATGGGTCGAAGGCCACGAAGTCACCAATGCTGATACCCAGTGCCTCACAGTCGGCGCGGGTGGCGCAGTAGGCATCCAGACGCACTTCCACATGCTCCCAGCTCACCGGCATCTGATCGATGGCGGTATTGAAGGCATGCCCGCTGGCCATCAGCGGCAGCACGCTGCCACGGAATACGCCGGTGTCGGTGAATACGCTGACCCGGCTACCTTCGGCAAAGCGGCTGGACCAGCAGCCGACGGGCGCCAAGGCCAGGCGGCCATTGTCCTGCAATTGGCGCACGCTGGCGCCGATGGTATCCAGGTGGGCAGAGACGGCGCGGTCGGGCGAGGTCTGCCGGCCCTTCAGCGTGGCGCGGATGGTGCCGCGGCGGGTTAGCTCGAAGGGGATGCCCAACTCATCCAGGCGTTCGGCCACGTAGCGCACGATGGTGTCGGTGAAGCCGGTGGGGCTGGGGATGGCGAGCATTTCCAGCAGCACGCGTTTGAGGTAGTCGAGATCGGGTTCGGGGAGTCGTTCGGACATGTCCAGGCCTCCGGTCGGGTTAAAATTTCGCAGTCCTTGTGGGAGCGGCCTTGTGTCGCGAAAGGGCCGCAAAGCGGCCCCGGCAATATCGGCAGCGAAGCTGAGATCCTAGGGGCGCTTCGCACCCCATTCGCGACACAAGGCCGCTCCCACAAAAAGCCGAGCAGTTGTCAGGCCAACGGCCGGCTATGGGGAAACAGCAGGTCGATAAAACGCTCGGCCGTGGGCTGCGGTTCATGGTTGGCCAGGCCAGCACGTTCGTTGGCCTCGATGATCACGTACTCCGGCTGCCCGGCATCGCGCACCATGAAGTCCAGCCCAACCACCGGAATTTCCAGTGCCCGTGCCGCCCGCACGGCAGCATCGGCCAGCACCGGGTGCAGGCGTTCGGTGACATCTTCCAGGGTGCCGCCGGTGTGCAGGTTGGCCGTGCGCCGCACGGCCAGGCGCTGGCCGGCCGGCAACACGTCGTCATAGCCAACGCCCGCTGCGCGCAAGGTGCGCTCGGTTTCGTCGTCCAGCGGAATGCGGCTTTCGCCACCTGTGGCGGCCTGGCGGCGACGGCTCTGGGCTTCGATCAACTGGCGCACACTGTGCTTACCGTCGCCCAGCACCTGCGCTGGGTGGCGGATGGCCGCGGCCACCACCTCGTAGCCGATCACCACGATGCGCAGGTCGAACCCGGCATGGAAGCTTTCCAGCAGCACGCGGCTGTCGAACTGGCGGGCGTGTGCCACGGCGCGGGTGATGTCGTCGATGCAGGTCAGGTTCACCGCCACGCCCTGGCCTTGCTCGCCATCGACCGGCTTGACCACCACCGCGCCATGCTCTTCGAGAAACGCCAGGTTGTCATCGGCATTGCCCGCCAGCTGTTGCGCGGGCACCTGCAGCCCGGCGTTGTGCAGGGCGTGCTGGGTCAGGCGTTTGTCCTGGCACAGGGTCATGGTCACGGCACTGGTCAGGTCGCTGAGCGATTCCCGGCAGCGAATGCGCCGCCCGCCCAGGCTCAGGGTGAAAAGGCCGCCAGCGGCGTCATCGACCTGCACTTCGATGCCCCGGCGTAGCGCCTCGTCGACGATGATGCGAGCGTAGGGGTTGAGGTCGGCTTGCGGGCCAGGCCCGAGGAACAGTTGCTCGTTGATACCGTTCTTGCGCTTGACTGCGAAGGTGGGCAGGTTGCGAAAACCCAGTTTCTGGTAAAGGCGCTTGGCCTGGCGGTTGTCGTGCAGCACTGACAGGTCCAGGTAAGCCAGGCCACGGCTCATGAAGTGTTCGATCAGGTGGCGCACCAGCACTTCACCCACGCCGGGGCGGGTGCAGTGTGGGTCCACCGCCAGGCACCACAGGCTGCTGCCATGCTCGGGGTCATCGAACGCCTTGGTGTGGTTCAGGCCCATGACGCTGCCGATAATCGCGCCGCTGTCTTCGTCCTCTGCCAGCCAATACACCGGGCCACCCAAGTGCCGGGGGGTAAGCAGCTCGGCGTCGACGGGGAGCATCCCGCGCGCCTGGTACAGCGTGTTGATCGCCTGCCAGTCGGCGGGGTTCTGTGCCCGGCGCACGCGGAAGCCGCGAAATACCCGCTGCGCCGGGCGGTAGTCGGTGAACCACAGGCGCAGGGTGTCGGACGGGTCGAGGAACAGCTGCTGGGGGGCCTGGGCCAGCACCTGCTGCGGTGCGGCCACGTACAGGGCGATGTCGCGTTCGCCCGGGTGCTCGTCGAGCAGATCCTCGGCCAGGGAAGCCGGGTCGGGGTAGGTGTGGCCTATCAACAGCCGGCCCCAGCCGCAGTGCACGGCACGCGGTTGGTCGTGGGGCTGGCTGCCGTCGCCGGCCAGGCGCGCCTGCAGGCGCTCGTAGGACGGCGCCTGGCCGCGCAGCAGGCGCTGACCATAAGCGATTTCATGGGCTTTCATCGGTCAGATTCCTTGTTCGCTCAGCCACAGGTTCAGCGCCGCCAGTTGCCACAGCTTGGAACCGCGCAATGGCGTCAGCTGGCCGTGCGGGTTGCTCAGCAGGCGGTCGAGCATGGTCGGGTTGAACAACCCTCGGTCCTGGCTGGGGTCGGTCAACAGTTCGCGTACCCAGCCCAAGGTGGCACCTTCCAGATGCTTCAGGCCCGGTACCGGGAAGTAACCCTTCTTGCGGTCGATCACCTCATGCGGGATCACCCGTCGCGCTGCCTGCTTGAGCACCTGCTTGCCGCCGTCGGGCAGCTTGAAGCGTGCGGGAATGCGTGCCGACAGTTCCACCAGGCGGTAATCGAGGAACGGCGTCCGCGCCTCCAGGCCCCAGGCCATGGTCATGTTGTCCACCCGCTTGACCGGGTCGTCGACCAGCATCACGGTGCTGTCCAGGCGCAGGGCCTTGTCCACGGCAGCCGGTGCGCCGGGGCGCGCGAAGTGTTCGCGCACGAAGTCGCCGGCAGCGTCGGTTTCCAGCAGCCAGGGGGCCTGCACGGTGTCGCGGTATTCGGCGTGGCTGCGGTCGAAGAAGGCGTCACGGTAGGCCGCATAGGCATCGTCGGCGCCGTCCACCTGCGGGTACCAGTGGTAACCGGCGAACAGCTCATCGGCACCCTGGCCGCTCTGTACGCCTTTGCAGTGTTTGGCCACTTCCCGCGACAGCAGGTAGAAGGCGATGCAGTCGTGGCTGACCATCGGCTCACTCATGGCGCGGAAGGCGGCCGGCAGTTGGTCGATGATTTCGTGTTCGGCAATGCGCAACTGGTGGTGACGGGTGCCATAGTGTTTGGCGATCAGGTCCGAATACTGGAACTCGTCGCCGCGCTCGCCGCCGGCATCTTCAAAGCCGATGGAGAAGGTCGACAGGTCGTCAACGCCCACTTCGCGCAGCAAGCCGACCAGCAGGCTGGAATCGACGCCGCCGGACAGCAACACACCCACATCGACGGCTGCCCGCTGGCGGATGGCTACGGCGTCGCGGGTGGCGTCGAGTACGCGGGTGGTCCAGCCTTCCAGATCAAGTTCACGCTCGTCCGGGTTGGGGCCGTACTTCAGCCGCCACCAGGTCTGGCGTTCCACTTCGCCATGGCAGTCGATGCGCATCCAGGTGCCGGGCTCCAGCTTCTGCACATTGGCCAGCAGGGTGCGTGGTGCCGGTACCACGGCGTGGAAGTTCAGGTAGTGGTTGAGGGCCACGGGGTCGAGCATCGGGTCGATGTCGCCGCCCTTGAGCAGTGCCGGCAGGGTCGAGGCAAAGCGCAGGCGCTCGCCGTTGCGCGACAGGTACAGGGGTTTGACGCCCAGGCGGTCGCGGGCCAGGAACAGGCGCTGGTTGTCGCGCTCCCAGATGGCCAGGGCAAACATGCCGTTGAGCTTGGGCAGCAGCGCCGCGCCCCAGGCGTGGTAGCCCTTGAGCAGCACCTCGGTGTCGCCATCGGACCAGAACTGGTAACCCAGGTCTTGCAGTTCCTGGCGCAGCTCGGGGAAGTTGTAGATGGCGCCGTTGAAGGCCAGCGACAGGCCTAGGGTGTTGTCGACCATCGGCTGCGCCGAGCCGTCGGACAGGTCCATGATCTTCAACCGCCGGTGGCCAAGGGCAATCGGCCCCTGGCTATGGAAGCCCCAGGCATCCGGGCCACGCGGGGCCAGGTGATGGGTAATGCGCTCTACCGCAGCCAGGTCGGCTGGGCGAGGGGCTTGGTCGATGGGGGTGAAACGTAACTCTCCTGCTAATCCGCACATGTAACGTAAACCCTTTGAGTTTCGGCACTCTTGGCGTTACTGGCTTTTAGCTCGTACCATTTTTGTACCACTTTCCAGCGATTTCAGCTTATCAAGCTCAGCCCAGTCATTCGGCGAGTTGATCCACTTCGCGTATGTCGAAAGCAGCACCTGTACGCTATGCCCAAGTTGCGCGGCGATGAATGCCGGGTTCATGCCGGCCATCAGGCACATGGTCGCGTACGTGTGGCGCGTGTCGTACATCCTGCGGCGCCTGATACCAAGCTTCCGTAGGGCTGCCAGCCAGTAGCGTTTTTGACTCGTCTCGGAGCGAATGAACATCTCCGAGCGGTCACCCGTCCCACTGGGCGCGAACACATAATCTGAACGGGCCTCGGTGAGCGGTCTAGCTTTTTCGAGCGCATGCAGGGCGCGATCGTTCAATAAAACTTTCCGGGAACGCTTCGTTTTGGTGCGATCCTGGATCACTCCACGGATCTGAATGCGGCAAACGTTGGCAGTCTTTCCGCGCCTGTCGATTTCGCTCCAGCGCAAAGCCATCACCTCGCCCGGCCGCATGCCGGTGTAGAAACAGAACTCGAAATAGGCCGCGTAAATTGCCGTCATGCCGCTCGTCGTTTCGTACAGATGAGCAATGATCGAATCCGCTTCCTCTTTGGTGAAAGGGTCGACCTCACGCTTCGGCACTTTGGCGCCTGGGATAGACAGGGCCGGGTTTCGAACAATCAACTCGTCCGTCACCGCCTGCTGGAAGATCGACACCAGTAGGCCGACCACGCCCTTGCGGCGTACCGGGGAAGTCCACTTGATATCGTTCATGATCTTGCGCAGGAGCACTGACGTGATGGTGTCGATCGGCTTCTCGGCCAGGTACGGAACCCAATACACCTGCAGGGCAGAGCGGTAGTTTTTCCGGGTTCCCTCCACGATCTGCAGGCTGTTGAGCCAGTCCTGCGCGTAATCGAAGAAGATCGGCGTAGTTTGCTCCTGAACCACCACGCTTCGGGTATTTGGGAACAGCTCGGCGTACTTCTCTGCCGTCAGGGCGCCGAGCTTGTCCAACCCCTTTACTTGAGCACGTAGACTCGCTGCTGCTGCGATCCCTTTCGGGGTCTGAGGGAGGGCGAGCGTCTCGCAGCACCGCTTCTTGTTCCAGGTGAAGCGAATTCGGATTGAGCGCCCGACAAGCTCGACTCCGGCCGGCAGGTCCACAGGCTTTCGATCCATTCGTCATATCTCCTTTTGCTGTACATTATCCTGCCGTTGATCTTCATCCACACCCAGTTGGGGATGATGCCTTTCTCGCGCTTGCGTTGGAGCGCCTTCGCTGTACACCCCACCAACTCGCCCATCCGTTTCTCGGTGACCTTGTCATGCACATGGTCGTCGGGCAGATTCTCTGCTGCTGCCATCGCTATTCCTCCTGACGCGTCAGGTTTTGGTTGTCACGCCGATCTGTCACGTCAGTCGGCCGGCGCAGATCTCGCCGCGCATTCACCGCCCGCAACACCGTGTTAACTGCTGAGCTGATCCGCGCCTTCTGAACCTCGGTGAGCTGCTCCGCTGAGGTGTCGGCATAGTTGCTATCCAGATGCAGCGCATCGCATGCCGCCTGGAAGTCAGACGTGTATAGGTGGCCCTCGGCGCTCTTGGCCCGCTGGCGCCAGTAGGCAGCCCGGTCATGCAGCGCTTCAAACTCGGCCAGCAGGGCGAGGACATTGGCCGGATTGGCGCCAGCGATGAAAGCCGCATTGGCGCGGCACTCTTCATCCGTTTTAACCCGGCAGTTGGCGAAGGCCTCCGCGATCATCCCGCTGTTCTCATGCGCCACGTAGGCGTACAGGAGGTGGCCGTGCTCATTGACGTACTCACCCTCTGTGACCCACTGGCCAGGAGTAGCGGCCAGCGCCAGGGCTTTCAGCTTGTCTTTGTCGATGCTCATGGTCGATCCTCCCAGTCCCAGCTCAGCTTCGGATCAATCGGCGGGTGAGCCTGCAGGGTGTTCAGGTCCAGCAGCGTGAAGCGGCCATCCATCCAGCCACCGGTGTCGATGTGGTAGACGTTACCCAGCACCGCCGGGCGCCGAACCGGGGTGTGACCGACCACCACCGCCCGTATGCCGCCAACACCGTGGTGCTGCTCGTGGGTGATTCTGCTGCGCGACCACTGCACCGCCTCCTCGACATTGCGCATGCCCGGCATGCAGCCTTCGGCCCAGGACTTGAGCATCTGCCAGGTCGGGAAAGGGCAGTCGGCGTGCACTATCCCGACCAGGCCCTGGGGCGTCATGACCTCGATGATCAGCGGCAGGTCGGCCAGCAGTTCTACGTAGCAGGCCTGTTCCACGGATGATCTGGCATAGAGCCATGCACCGCCGTTGGAAAGGTGCACGTCACCTATGCGGCCCGAGGGATCAAGCCGGTATGCCTCGATCGCCATCTGCTCGTGGTTTCCGCGCACGGCGTGGAACCATGGCCTGGCCAGCCAGGTGTCCACCTGGTCAGACTCGGGCCCGCGGTCGACCAGGTCACCTACCGAGAACAGCCGATCAGTGGCAGGATCAAAGCTGACCGCGTCCAGGGCGCGCTGCAGGCGGGTAAAGTGCCCGTGAATGTCGCCCACCGCGAGGTCGCGGCCGGCGGTGTTGATGGGGAAGTGCCTCAGGATGCTCACGACAGCACCCCCGTGGCCCGTGCAGCGGAGGCGACGATGAAGAAGGACACCACGAAGGCAGAGGCAGCCAGCATGGGGTGGCCGCTGTAGATCAGCGCGTAGAGCTGGAATCCTGTGCTGGGCAAGCTGATCCACCAGTAGCGCAGAATCCGATCGGCCACTTCACCGGTTACGGTCCCTGATGCCCAGCCGATCCAGGCCATGGCGTTGAAGGCCACAGTGACGTAGAAGGCGAAGCGGCTGAGCGGGGCACCTCCGAACAGCAGTGACAGGCTGATGACGGCGCTGATAGCGGTGGAGATCAGGGTCTGGATCATGTCCGACCTCCCGCCAGCGCCGCCAGCTCAGCCACCAGCGCCTCTGCGCGCCCGTAGAACTTCCCGGCGTCCTCGTTCACGAACCGTTCGAGCACGGTAGCCACGGCTTGCTGGTTGGCCAGGCCGCGCAGATCGGCGCTGGCCACGGCTGCATCGGTCGATGGCTCATGTACGAAGGTCTCTTGGCTGATCACCAGGGTGCGCACCGGGCGAATACCCTTGCACTTGCTGGCCCAGTTGGTAGTCGGTGTACACCAGGGCAGCATGTGTAGGCACCAAGAGCTTCCGGCGGAGTTCTGCGTGCTGGACCAGTAGTCCATGTGGGTGAAGGCCTGGGTCGGCCCGCCGGCACGGAGAGCGCTGTAGTAACGGTCCCAGTCCGGCAGTTGGAGAAGGTTCGCCCGCATGACCTGCAATTGCTCAATACTTGGCAGATGCCACCCTCGCTGCCCACGGATGGTCATTCCAAGCACCTTCCGGGCGATCGCACTACCGGCCTCGGCCATGGCGCGGGTGTTCTCCAGGCCGTCATGGAACGACAGGGCGCCGCGGACGTTCACGCGCGGGCCGGGTTGCTCCCACCACTGGGCAGCGGTCTCGAACTCACGGCCGGCGTCGATGACAGCGTGCTCGGCGCCGTCGAAGAAGATCCGGCCGGCGAAGAAGCCGCCGCTCAGGGGCTGACCCACGGCGGGGAGGGCGGCGGGGTTGATTGCTCTGCGCTTGATCATGGCAGCCTCCGGAAATGGTCGGCCAGCACCCGGCGACCGTCCAGGCCGCAAGCGGTGGACAGGTCGAGCACTTGGCCAAAGGTGGTTTGACGGTGCTGCAGGGCTTCCCACAGCAACAGGAGCATGCAGGCCTGAGTCATGGCAGCTGCTCCTGCACCACCTGTTGCTGCAGGGCCTGCACGCGCAGGGCGGTGTCAATCTCCTGATCCAGCTCTTCGCCGGATAGCCAGTTATCGCCGCGCACCACCAGCAGGTCTTCGTCGGGATCTTCGATTCGCTCTCGGTCACGCAACCAGCGGTATCGGCGAGCATCGGCCACCAGCTTGACGTGGTCGTCGATGTTGAACGCCTTGCAAAAAGCTGGCTCGCTCTTCTCGGCCATGTACCGCATTGCGTCGTTGATATGGCTGTACTGCAGGTCACCCTCGACCACGACATGGCGCAGCGCGACAGACAAGAAATCCAGCACCTGCACGTCGCTCCAAGGCGCATACACGTACGCAGATCCTTGCGAGTTCGCACCCATCAGAGCTTTCTCAAGCTCGGCCTGCAGGTCGCCCTTGCTTGCGCCGGCGATCACTGCCAGGCCGCGACCGATCGAAACGTGCGCGCCGAGCAGGGCGAACGGCAAGACCTGTTCCAGACTTCCGCCCTCAGGTGCGCGCAGCACCAGGGTGATACGGTCAGGCGCTTGCATGTTGAACCCCCTTGGCTTCTGTTGCTTGGGCGAGCGCATCGAGGAGGGCGTTGGCGCGCGCACGCCCATCCAGCTCGT
Source organism: Pseudomonas sp. JY-Q (assembly GCF_001655295.1). Taxonomy (NCBI): domain Bacteria; kingdom Pseudomonadati; phylum Pseudomonadota; class Gammaproteobacteria; order Pseudomonadales; family Pseudomonadaceae; genus Pseudomonas; species Pseudomonas sp. JY-Q. The sequence goes on from NZ_CP011525.1 coordinate 1,596,868, forward strand.
TGCGGATCGCGGTGACGATCAAGCTGTTCATGCTGCGGTCATCTGCGTTGGCTGCCGCTGCAACCTGGTCACGCATACCGTCAGGCAAGCGCACTACGAATTTGTCCGCTTCGCGGGAGCCGTATTCAAAGCTCATGGCTCACCTCCTCTCCCTTTTGCGCCTGAATGCGCTCGTAGATTTCCTGGCGGTGCACTTCAACGTCCGACGGCGCTTCAATACCCAGGCGAACCTGCATGCCGTTGACGCCAAGGACGGTGACGCTGATGTCATCATTGATGCGGATGGTTTCGCCTACGCGGCGGGTCAAGATCAACATGGTCAAACTCCTGTAGGGGAGGGGTGGTGACCATCACCACCCCTTGAGATCACTTGATGCCGATGAAGGGCAGAGGGGCCTGGCCACCGGTGTAGGTAGGCAGCTTGCCGTCCCACTTCTCCACCGCATTCAGGGTCACTACGTCGGGGTTGGCGCGCAGAGCCTGGGCGCGGACCTCGATGGCCTGTGCGTCAGCTTTCGCGATCAGCAACTTGGCGTCAGCCTCGCCCTGTGCCCGCGCGCGCTCCTTATCAGCCTCGGCTTTGGCCTGGGCCACTTCGTTACGGCGCTGCTCGGCCATCTGGGTGGCCTGGATCTTGGCGTTCAGGCTGGCGGTGACCTGTGGTGGCAGGGCTAGGTCGGAGGCGTAGTAGATCCGCTCTAGGTTGATGCCGATCGGCGCCACCTGAGTGCGGACGCGCTGCTCGACCGCCAGCAGCAGGTCAGCCTTGCCTTGCCCGTACACGCTTTCCACCGGCAGCTTCGAAGCCACGTCGTTGAAGGCGTCACGGACCATGTTGCGCAGGAACTTGTTGGTGATCTCGTCGATGCCGGCGCGGTACTTCTGGAACAGGGTGGTGACCTTGTCCGGCGCCACGGCATAGGTGATGCCCACGTCGCCGCCAACCTTCATGCCCTCGACGGTCTGGAAAGTGATGGTTTCGTCGCCGGTCCAGGTCTCGGTTTGGGTGAAGGTCGGGAACAGATACAGCTCTTCGTTGATGCCGACCCAGTACTTGCCGGTACCGACTTCCTTGAGCTCAACGCCTTTTTCCGAGCCGTACAGGTTGACGATGACCCCGACATTGCCTGCCGGAACCTTCGAGCACCCGCCCAGGACGGCGAGAGCGCACAGCGATACAGCAGCGAGTAAACGCTTCATTGGTCTTCCTCTTTGGTGATTGCCGCTTGAGTGCGGCGCTTGTTGAAAAGGTGGTAGGCAAGCGTGATCGACGCGATCAGCCAGATGGCGAGCAGCGCCAAGCCGATGATCACTAGGCCGTCCGACTCGCTGCTGATCAGGGCTGGCGCGATGAAGCGCACCACCGCCAGCGAAATGACCAGGTACAAGAAGGCGCAGGTCAGGTTGATCAGCAGGTCCAGCGTTTTGATTGAAGGGAGCTTCATCACTTTCTCCAGGGCGAGCAGGGCCCCGCCGCGTTTGTTGGCTTTCGAGTGAAGTTGAGGTGTTACTTATTGGTTAGCGCAAACCATGCACATCCAAAAGTTCGCACAAGTCGTCGAATTTGCTTTCAAAGATGTGAACTTGAACTTCAAGTTGATTCTTCGGGTTCGTGACATTCTTGCCGTACTTCAAACCAGCATCGGTGAGCGCCCAAAACTCCTTGATACCCTTGGTCTTGCTCGGGCGTTCTTTCCGTTCGACCAGGCCGGCAGATTGCATGCACAAGTACGCTTTGCGAGCAGTTACTGGTAGGCCGGTCTTCTTGATGAGAGTGGCTAGGGCGGCTGTTGTGTGGCTGCTGCTGTCGCCGTCCGGCGCGTCAATCGCATACACCGGGAGCAGGTCGGCCTGGCCGATCTTCAGAGCATATTTTTGGTACATTCCTAAAGTTGCGGATGGTGGAAGATTCAAAGTTCGAGCCATCGACTCAATCAGGATCGTCGCGTCGTGGGCGCTTGGCTGCTGATGCACTTGAGGCATGCTATAAGTGCCGGTACGGCGAAGCGTCGGCAGCACATCCTCGAATACCCAGGCTTCGAACTCCTGAGCTGCGGGCATGGTGCTGTTGACGATCAAACGGAGGGTATCCGGTTCTGACAGAACGCGAAGATCCTGGACGCCACCTGCAGTCAAAAGGGGGTAACGTTTCGTTATACCCCTGCAATGGTCGCTCATGGCCTTACTGGCGTTGGTGTAGCCCAGCAAGTCACACACGTCTTTACCGACAAACCACGGGATTCCATCGTCCTCAGTGACGACACGGACCTGGGACTTGCGGAAGTTGAAAAGCGTTACGTTCATCTGGTATCTCCGAAAGGATGGGGGTCGCGTTTCGCTACCCCCTTCGCCCGGGCTTGGTCACCGCACAGAGCTCTCGTTGGAAAGCCCTCGACGCTGACCGGGCCATGTCAGCAGTAACCGTCCGCCTGTCGGGCCTCAACGATCTGGCGCACCTGGTCGTGGTCGAACACCAGGGCGGTTTGGAATCCGCTTGAGGCGGTACGGGCGCGCTTCGGTACATGGCCCAGGCGCATCACGTAGCGGCGAGCCGCGCTGCGGTCCATCTTCAGGAGCTCAGCCAGCTCCTTCATGGTGGTCAGTTTCGCCGGAGCAGGAGTGATGGCTGGTCCTACTGCTGCTTGGCTCGAATGCGAACTGATACCGATAGTCACGCTGATCATGGGTTTGTCCTGCGTTGAGGTTTGTTTGCGTTGGCGCTTACGCAGCCACCTGGAACTGCTCAACCCGCCGCGCCGCAACGCGAAGCTCGACCCGGCGTTCGCCACCACCGCCCCGACGAACCTTCAGCAGCACCTCATCGCTGACCGCGCCGTGTACTGCCAAGATCGCAGCCAAGATCGCGGCTGGTGAGATCAGTCCGCGCCTCATGGCTTCGCCGACAAGCGCCGCACGGCGGTTCACCTGTAGCTTGAACATCGCCGACGCCAGACGCTTTTTCACGCTGTCAGCCTGCACGCCCAAGTCACGCGCCAACTCCTTGCTTGTCTTCCCCTGGGCCACCCCAAGCACGCATTGCAGTTCACGCTCTGCCAGGCCGAGGCCGAGGAAGCCTTGCCACGATCCGATGGTGATGGTGGTTGCGGTGGTCATGGTGGCTCTCCTTGCGTTTGGCTGTTGTCCAAAGAGTACCAATTGGTAAATTCTTGTCAATACACCATGAAAAAATTACCAAAAAAAACCCGCAAAAGGCGGGCTTGGTAAATTTGGTAAAGGCTAGACCCTACTACCGCTCCAGATGTACACCACACGGGCAACCACCTTGACGCGATCTTCCATTTCTAGAGGAATCATCACTTCTTTAAATTGCTGATTATCCGAGAGAATACGCATTCCGCTCATATCTCTCTGGATGCGCTTGATCGTCAGCACCGAGCCGATTTGTACGACGTAAACCCCGTCATACAGGGCTTCCTGAACGCCCACGTCCACTATCAATGTGTCGCCGTGCTTGATGGTAGGCGTCATGCTATCCCCTAGGCCTGTCGAGACCCTTAGGTTAGAGATGTCAGTCATCGACATCGACCTACGCAGCCATGCTAGGTCAATAGTGATAGCGCGCACCGGAGTTTCACTCCAAATCTCACGCTGCCGACCGCCCCAGCTTTCCGGGATTTCAAGAACCGGGATGGATACTTGGCGGAACTCGTATTCGTGATCGTCGGTTGACACCCATTCCTTGACGCTCAATCCAGATCGGTCCTCTGGCGACCTGGCGGTCACAACTGCTGGCTCATCACCTGATTGATCCAGCCAGCCAGACGGCAGGTTACATAGCTCTTCTATCTGGCGAGCCAAGGATTCGCCGATGTTCCTCGAGTGCGAAGGATTATCGGAGAACAGGCGTGCTACATAGGAGGGCGAACGCTCAATCGCGCTAGCAAAGGCTGACTGGCGACCGCCGAAATGCGATCTAACCAGTTCTCGCAGACGTAGTCGACGCACGTTTCTTAAATGATTGGGGTCGTTGATATCCATGCCTAACTGTACCTTTTATTTCCCAAATGGAAAATTACCTTGAATTGGTACATTTCCTTGTGCAAGCTAGTTAAAAATGCACCATTGGGTAAATTCAATGAACCTGGCTGAATTCCTCGACGCCTTACCAAGGGGCGGCAAGAAGGTCATCGCATTGCGGCTTGGCGTCACCCCGTCATATCTATCTCGACTTGTGTCAGGCGATCGTTCCATTACAGCGGAAAGGGCGTTGCAGATCGAAGAAGTCACGGGTGGAGCAGTCTCTCGTCAAGAGTTACGCCCTGACCTTCAATGGAGCACCCCGAAGCGAGCCAAGAGCTACAGTAAATCCGCTCCGCCGACCATGCCTGCAACGATACCGGCAGCCTGCCATCAGCACAGCTCCACTGGAGTGGCTGTTAATCCATCCAGTACCTCGCAGGCCTCGCCATGAAGCCATCCCCATTCCAGTTTTTGCTGAGCGGCTGAATTTTCGACCGCCCACAAAAAAGCCCAGCCTTAGCTGAGCTTCTTAGTCGGCACCCGCGCCAACGGGTGTCTTGGTATCACTTTGTCTTGAGAAAGGACAAAACAATGAAACACGAAAATACCACCGCGCAATCAACTGCGCAACCACGTAAGCCTCACTTGAGCGATCTTCGTAGCCGCTTCCGTGCAGCCTATGGCGTTCACGGCATCTCCCGGATACTGCTCGAAGACCAGGCGGAGTCTTGCGAGTTGCTTAGTGGACGCGACCGCGAGGCCTTGCTGAGCGCCTTAGAGCACTGTGCAGAAACGCTCTACGCCTATCACGAACACGCCTACCAAGACGCGCTCCCTCATGCCGCTGAGCAAGGGGGTGCCCAATGACTGCCTTCGTCACTCGCATCCAGGCATTCCTGGTCTCTGGCGTCGCGCTCCAGGTCAATCAAGGCACAAGCTGCTACCTGGCTATAGAGGCCGCAAGCACCATCCTGTCAGGCGTAAACGCGATGCTCGCTGGTCTCGTAGACGCAGCTCCAGACAATGCCAATGAAGTCTATGCGATCCGGGTTTTGACCCAGCAATGCGAGGCATTGATTGACGCTGTCGCTGGCTCTATCCGCGAAGCCGAAGACCTCGCGCCACAAAACCAACCCTCGCCAGTTCGTGGCGCGGAGGTATCCCAATGACCCCCTCAATCAGCGACCTGGGCGAAAAGGTCCTGTCCCGCCTGCGCGTGATCGAGAGCTTCGCCTCCATCCTCATGGACAACCATGCCTTTAAGGACGACCAGCAGAACGGGTTCGCGCCTCAGCTTGATTTCCATGGTGAGTCGGCCATCCACGAAGCGATGTACATGCTGGCCGAGCAAGCCCGGGACCAGTTGTCTCAGCTGATGAATGCAGCAGGGGAAGCCCAATGAAGACCCTTCAAAACATTGCTGATGAAGCCTACGACGACCTGATGGTGCTGCGGGAAAAGCTCAACGACTTCAAGACCATGTTCCTGGCTGTGAGCAAATTGCTGCCTGAGCCTGACACCGCAGGTCGCTTGGCCGGTATCGGGGCCATACAAGCCGAGGAGTGGGCGACCAACGCCGAGGAGTGGGCGCGGAAGATGGATGAAAACCTCCGCAACCTTGAAGCCCAGCAGCCCGTCGCGCCACAAAAACCTACCGCTGTAAAACGTGGCGCGGGAGGTGCGGCATGTGCCTGGTAGTCATCAAGGACGGCGATGCCGTCACGCCGACCACTGCTATCGCTTCAGGGACCGAGAACGAGCATGCGAGCGTTATCGCTCTTGTGCGCAAGTATCACGACGATCTTTGGGAGTTTGGAAGGGTTCGATTCGAGGTAGACCCCTTCGAAACGGCTGGTGGTGTGCAGACGCGAGAGATCGCTCTGCTGACAGAGCCGCAGGCCACGCTGCTACTCACCTACATGCGCAACACCGAGATCGTCCGCGCCTTCAAGAAAAAGCTGGTCCGCGAGTTCTGGGAGTTGGTCCAGGAGCGCAGCCGGGCCAAGTCATCCATGCCCGAGAACTACATCGAGGCCCTGGAGCATCTGCTGGCGACAAAACGTTCGGAGCAGCTGGCGCTGGAGCAGCGTGACCATGCGATCGCCACCAAGGCCGAGATCGGCAGCCGGCGGGAAGCCACCGCCATGGCCACTGCATCAGCTGCAGTCCGCAAGGCAATGCACCTGGAGAACGAACTGGGTCGTGGTTGCCAGCACGCCACCGTGACGGCGGTTGAAAAGGCGGTCCACCGGAGCTTCGGTGGCCAGGGTTTCCGCCCGCTCAAGAATTGGTGCGACAGCCACGGTGTGGCCGCCCCGAAAGTCCAAGACCCTCGATTCGGCTGGGTTCGCTCCTGGCCTGCTGCCGCCTGGGCAGCCGTCTACCAAATTGACCTAGCCGAGCTGTTCGGCACTGCTGGAGAACACGAATGAAAGCCAAACCAACCTACCAGCAACTGATGGAGCAGATTGCTGAGGCCGCAGTCGACTACCAGCGTGCTGAGACCAAGCGCAACTCCTTGCGCAACGAATTGAACGCCATGTACCGGGTGTACTTCGACGCCTACGGCAGGCCTTTCTCGGACACCAACAAGCGGGTCAACCCATACGATGAAGAGTTTGCCGGGGTCATCGCCTTCACCGACGTGGCATACGAGCGCTGGAAGGTACAGCGAGACTTGACCACCCGCCTCAAGCGCAAGCTGCGGACGCTCGTCGAGCGCCTGGAGCGTGCCCAATGAGCGAGGTAATCAACAAGGCCTATTTCGAGAAGTTCTCCAATGCGTCTCTGATGCTGCTGTCCTTCGAGGCGGTCATGGATGCCATCGAGGTAATCAGCGATGGCGCCAAGATCCGCGAGTACGACGAAACCTATGTCGGCTTGGTCGGTGCGAGCCTGGCACTCAGCGTGCTGTTCGAGCGCCAGACGGGCAACGATGCCTCGGTCGTACTGGGCGAGCACCTTGAGCAGGAGCGCCGGCATCTGCTGGATGGGGGTGAACCACCAACCTTCAGCATCCCGCTTGTTTCGCCACCCAATCAACCGCTTTCGCCGACAGCATTCGATGGCCTGAGCAACCTGCAACTCGCCAGTGCGTCGTTCAACTACGCCGAGAAGGTGTTCGAGACGATCACCAACCATTCGCCGCATGCGCTTGAAATGGCCGAAGCCAGGGTTTCCTCCCTTGATGCTGTGACGGCGCTGCGCTCGCTCGTTCTGCGACTTGCGGGCGGGAGCATGACCGACCTAGCCAAGCATGCAGCGAAGATCACTGGTCCCTCATCGGAGACTCTCCAATGACTATGACCCCGAACCATGCCCAGGCGCTCCAGCAGCGCGCTGGCGCGACGATCATCAACGGTCCCTGGCCTACCTATGCCCAATTCCGCGGACTTCCAGAGCGAGAGCGCTGGACCCTTTACGAGCTGGCCAAGGCCGGGCGCCAGGCCATGGAAGACAACGGCTTCGAGATGGCCGAGAGCTACGACGCCTTCGTGCGCCGTGTCACAGAGGAGCTTGATCTGTGAGCATCATTCGCGCGCCTCGCCCCGAGGCGAATTTCTACATGCTGAATAAGGCAATCAGCGAGGACGCCCGGCTTAGCTGGGCTGCCCGCGGGCTGCTGGTCTTCCTCCTGGGCAAGCCTGACCACTGGGAGATCTCCGTGGCACATCTGCGTGGTGAGACTTCGAACTCAGCCAAGCCAACTGGTCGAGACGGTGTCTACGGCTTGCTCCAAGAGCTGATCAACGCAGGGTACGTGGCTCGTCGGCAAGATCGCGACGAGGCCGGCGTGCTGGGCGAGATCAACTACATCGTATCTGAAACACCGCTTCCGGATTCGCCGTATCCGGCAACACCGTATCCGGCTCAGCCGTATCCGGCAAATCCGACACTAGTAAGTATTGAAGGTAAGCAAGGACTGAAAAAACCAGCAAGGACTGAAAAACCCTCGTGCAACTCGGGGGAGTCGCTTGTTGAGTTTGAACGGTTCTGGAAGCTGTACCCGCGCAAGGTTGGGAAGGACAAGGCCGTGAAGGCCTGGGCGAAGCTCAAGGTGGACGCCTCCCTGTTCGCCCGCATCGGTACCGCTCTGGCTGCCTGGAGCAATTCTCACGACTGGACCAAGGACGGTGGCCAGTACATCCCGCACGCAGCCACCTGGCTGAACGGAAAACGGTGGGAAGACGAATTGCCTGCAGCCGCTGGCGCAAATGCAAAGCCCCAGGTAAGCGCAGTGCTGCAGGTCCCGGCCCACCACCAGGAGATGTACCCTGATGACTTCATCTAAATTCAGGCCAGCCCCTGCCGAGCGCGCCACCGGCATTGCCAGCTGCGAAGTGCCTGGTCATGGCCAGTACGAAACTAAGCAGGTCGAGCAGTTTGATGGCGGATGGAAGGCGACTGAGTGCCCGCGCTGCCGGTGGGAGGCACTGAACCTCCAGTGCGAAGCAAGCGTGCGAGACGCTGCGTACGCCGAGAGAGAAGCCGAGGAGCTCAACCGCGACCTGTTCGCTACCGGCATCACACCGCGCTTCCGGGGCTGCACGTTCGACAGCTTCATCACCAACGCTGAATCGGCCAAGGTCCGTGCCCAGTCTATTTGCCGGCGCTACGCCGAGGAGTTCGAAGGCCACTACCGGGCTGGGCGCGCACTGATGCTGCTGGGCGAGGTCGGGAACGGTAAAACTCACCTGGCCTGCGCCATCTTGCAGCACGTTGTTCGGGAATATGGCGCCAAGTGCCTGATTGTCACTGCCGAGGCGATCATGCAGGCCGTGACGGACAGCTTCCGCAGCAACGCCGGGCCTTCGAAGTCCGACCTGCTGGCTGAACTTGCTGCAGTCGACCTGCTGGTGATCGATGAGGTCGGCATGCACACGCCGCGTCCAGGCAAGGATTTCATGCCCAGTCTGCTGCATGAGGTGATCGACCGACGTTATCAGCTTGTTCGACCGACGATCCTGATCAGCAACCAGGACCGCGAGCAACTGCCGGCCTTCATTGGGCCGCGGGCCATGGACCGCCTGCGCGAGAACGGCGGCCTACTGGCTCCCTTCACATGGTCGTCAGCGCGTGTTGGAGGGGTTGCATGATCAACCAAGATTATGTGGCTTGCACAAAGGATGTGTCACGGTTGCACAGCCCTGAGTCGGAGCACGCCCTGATCGGCGCCATGATCCACCAGCCAGCGCTCATTGACGACGTGAAGCTTGAGGTCGGGGATTTCTACCAGGCCGACTGCGCGGAGCTGTTTGAGTTGCTGCTGGCGCTCAAAGCGAAGGGGCGGCAGATCGACGTGGTAACCCTGTCAGATGCCAGGCCGACCTTGGCAGACGGCCGTGGCACGCTGGCAGTGGCTGCTCACATCGCTCACAACACGCCGAGCGCAGCAAACTTCGCAGAGTACGCCCGGATCGTGAAGCAGCGGTCTGTGGCCCGCCGGGTGATCGCTGCTGCGCACATCATGTCGGAGCGTCTGAAAGATGGCGACTCGCTGGACGAAGTGCTGGCGCAGGGGCAGCAGGCCTGGATCGCCCTTGAGGCGGAAGGTTTGGATTCCCGCAAGCGGTACCGCTTCGTGGGCGAGATCCTGCCCGAGGCAATCGACGGGATTGACCGCCGGTTCAACCGCGAGGTGGTGCTGGGCTTCGATACCGGGCTGCCATCGCTCGACAAGTTCATTCCCGGCATCTGCGCCGGGCACATGGTCGTCATCGCTGGCGCCCCGGGTAGCGGCAAGACCACCCTGGGCCTGGGTATCGCAGAGCGGGTGGCGTTGGTGGCCAAGTCCACGTCGCTGGTGTTCAGCCTTGAGATGACGGATGTGGAGCTGACAAACCGGTCGCTGGCCTCAGTGGGTAGCGTGCAGTTGAAGCACATCACCGAAGGACATTCGATGGCCGACAGCGACTGGCCAGGCCTGACGGCGGCTGTGAGCAAGCTCGATGGCGCTCCGCTGATCTTCTGTGATGACGCCTCTCTGACGATGCGCGATATCCGTCAGATCTGCCGCACGGTCAAGCGCGAGCATGGCCTGGGCTCCGTCACGCTGGACTACATCGGCCTGGTCAACGGCGAGAGTAAGTCGGCCAGTCGATATGAGCAGGTCACCGACATCAGCAAGTCGATCAAGCGGCTGGCCAAGGAACTGGGAGTGCCCGTGATGGTGCTGGCGCAGTTGAACCGCGGCCCAAACAACCGGGCGAACAAGCGCCCCACGAAGAGCGATCTGCGTGACTCTGGCCAGATCGAGGCCGACGCCGACGTGGTGGTGCTGGTCCACCGAGACAGCGATTCCGAGGAGGGGCAGTCGGGCGTCACTGAACTGATCGTGGACAAGAATCGTCATGGTGAAACCGGCATCTGCCGGGTGCAGCACCAGGGTGCTTATCACCGGTTCGTCGAGCTAGTCGGGTACCAGCCAAGCAACGAAGAAGTCGAAATGGGCAGGACATTTGCCGGCCGCCACCGCACCAAAGGAGCTCAGTATGAAACTTTTTGACCTGTGGCCAGGCCACAAACCACCCGCTCGCACTCCGACCCGGCCCGTCGTATCGGTCACCGTGACCAAGCGCGCTGGTGCCGGGCAGCCTGTTGCCACTGGCAATACCCCGAAACCCGAAGGCGTGCATCAGCGTTTGGTCGGCCCACGCGAGCTGCCAGAGACGCTTGAGGCCTGTGAGGCCCTGCATGAGCAGCTGGTGGCTGACGCTATCCGCCTGGAGCTGTCGCTGGCGCAGGCCGTCGAGCGCGCCATCCAGGGCACGCCATACGACCGAGCCTGGTACAACCGGGCGAAGGCCGCGCTCAAGCACTTGAACCATGACCGCACCCGGCTGCTGTACCGGTGCGGCCAACTGCGCAAGGAGGCCAAGGCGCACGCCCAGCAGCACATGGATCGGGTCATCCTCGACGTAATCAAGGAGTCGATGCCCGCCGACCAGTTCCTGGGCTTTGTTCGAATCGCAGAGGCTCGCATGGCCTCGGGGGTGACCCAATGAGCAACGTAACTGCGGCATTGCCGCGCAAGAGCTTGCAAGAGCATGAGCGCAAGTTCCTGAAGATCGCAGGCGAGCATCTGGCCGAGGAGAAGGTTGGAGGTGCCGCTGCAATGGCGTGCTTGCTCGATATGGTCGCCAGCTGGCACGCCACCCGGGTCAATATTGAGTTCGGGGATTACTGCAAGCGCTGGGTGTCGGAAGGTAACGCCAAAAGCAAGCCGGCGGATCGTCTGCTTCGTAATCTGCTGGGTCTGGACGACAACCCACCACCTCGCCGCATCCGGAGGGCTGCATGACGGTTTATCGTGACGCTGAACACGGCGTAGTCAGGGCCATGACCCTAGACGCCATATCGCTGCACAAGGGCCAGGCCTGGCAGGGCAAGTATCAGCCTCCAGGCTCGCAGCCAGGAAAGGGAGAAAACCCGTGCCCGCTGGATCGATTTGACCAACTAACCCAGGACGCGATGACCCGCTCGCTGCTGCACAGGGTACTTTCGCCGCTGCATTGGAACATGCTCGAGGCCTTTTACAAGGTCGACAGCAGCAAGTCGTTGCAGCAGGAAAGGGCGCTCGCCATCCAGTATGTGGCCAGGGCTGCACCGGGCAAGGCACATTGGCTGTTCCGGCAAAAGTGCGTCACAGCCTGGGCTGTCACCAACTTACCCGACGGATTCATGCTGCTGCACACCTGGGACAATCTCGACTCGCCCACGCCGGAGAAAACGCTTTACCGGTGGAGGTCAGATATTCGGCGATGGCTCAAGCAGGAGTTAGACAAAGCGTTCGTTTCGGCGGCAGTCATCCTTGACGAGGCGGGCCTTATTGCAGAAGCAGCTTGACGCGGTGAGAAAATGAGAATCTAATTCACCACATTGCGGTTTTGCGTCTTGAGAATGCGAACCCTAAGAAGCCCTGGCCATCACAGCCGGGGCTTTTGCGTTATAGCCCCTTGAGTCTGACAGGCAGCGTAAAAATCCATCCATGCCGGATAAACACCTGTTTTATGGTGCGCCCGCCCGGGTCGGGTTGACTCGATTGTTACAGGTTTGAATAAGAAGATTTCTAGTCTTTTGCATTTATCAAAAATCCCATAGGCCTAAACTAGGCACAGCTTCCTAAAAAGCTGCGACGCACTAGAAATACAGGGTCTAAGCAAACCACCCTACCGTGCCTCGTAAAGCCTTCGGCCTATTTATCTCCGACTGAAGACGTTAATCGTTTGCATCGTTGGAACATGGAAAATGAAACTGTTCAAAGCATTGATTGCTGCTTCGTTTGTAATGATGGGTAGCCAGGTGGCGCTTGCAGATGAGCCTGTTGTTGAGCATTACACCTATAGCTCGCATCCAGACATCGCCAAGGTAGTTCGCCAAGATCCGATTCCTGATGTGTGCGGTGTGGTTCCTGTCCAGATGACCTACATCGACCATCAGGGGCAGCAACACACCATGGAGTACAGTGTTATGGGTAACGGTTGCCACGATAACTAGATTTTAATTCCAGCCAAAGACAGGCGATCAGGGCCCTTAATCCAGCAAACCCGAAAGTTAACTCCAGAGTGTTTTCCATCCTAAACTCATTCTAAGCCTCGGCATTCGCCGGGGCTTTTTCGTTTATGCGGATGACGCGCCCAGGCAGCTGGGCTAAGTCGGTAGTGGCGTTCAGTCAAACCCGTGCGGTCACTGATGGACAACGCGATGAGAGCCTGGGGTACGTGACCCAGCGATCCAGACCAGCAAGCCGGGATGCACGGCCCTCCGCACCCATTCCAAGCCTCGCACCAGCTGGGGCTTTTTCGTATCTGGAGGATGCATGGAAAAGCTACAGCTCGACGTTGAGGTTGAGGGCGCCGCTGACTTCCTGCGCCCTCTGGCTGAAACGCTCAGGTCACTTGAACATTTTCCCGAGCTGCCGCTGCAGGTCCTTCGTGACCTTGTCGCCCACAGCCTTCATGAGCTTCCCGTAAGTCTCGACAGCACCGCATTTGCCGCAGGTGACCTTCGAGTTGTCGTTCGGCCTAGCCGGAACCTCGAACTTGTCACTGCCGCACTTGGCGCACTTGAGGGTTACCTTCATCGTTTTTCGCTCCGTGAAACGTCTTGTGTGGAAACTCGACGATAGCACGGGGCCATCTTTTCACGTATCCAAGGGCTCGCCAGTTCGACGGGTCATTTTGTTTCTGGAGCACCACCTATGGCCGAGCCAAGTACCGGCGCCCTCGCAGTGACCGGCGTACTTGCCAGCTTCGGCCTGGGTGCCCCGGCATAGCTAATCATCCCCCTCAAAGCGTACATCCGAGATACCCAAATCTGCGACCGCAATGCGGAGATCATCATGTGATAAGCGGCACGGCGCGCGCGCCTCAGGCAAGGGGGCAGCGGGGGCATGCAGACGGAGGAGAGCGGTCAGCACATTGTCTTCGTTCGGCGTGCTAGACCAATCGCATATCCAGAATCTGGTATGGCCTTTGAGGTTGTAGTCGATGCGGTATTTCATAGGTTGCCGGACCTCCGCCATTGGACGTCAGTTATGCCGAAGCGCTCAGCAGCAGGCCGAGAGACTTTTCTGATATCCGAAGCAGTGAACTTAGGGATGACTCCAACGCCGGCTTCGCAGGCAGCCCAGTGCCAGGCCTCATCGTTATCCATCCTCTCGGCGCGGACGATGAATTCGCGAGCTTCTCCATGGAGGTGATAAGCGACCACATAGATGTTACTGACGGGCATTTACTAGTTCCTTCTAGCGAAGCCAGATCGGCCAACATTCCTTTTAACCCCTAGGGATTCCGGGGGCAAGCATCCGGCCGGTTTTACGTCGGTGCACGAATTTTCATTTACGGAGCAAGCAATGGCCCGACCGACCTCGGCCCAGGCGCAGCCACCTCGCTGGGCATAAGGCTCCTCTACTGTTCTCGCTGGGTGGTTGGTCGCCCCAGCCTTCCGCACCCACTCCTGGGCTCGCCACAACGGCGGGCCTTTTCTTTTTCTGCTCCCCGCAAGGGAGGAACCCGGATGTCCAACATGCCAGACAAACCAGACACCTGGGCGGTTGCCCTTGCGTGGTTGAGCCAGCATTCGCCCCTGTTGTATGCGGCCGGGCTCTCCTGCGCCATGGCTGTGCTGCGCATCACTTACGGTGGCGGCACTCGCCGGCAGATGCTGGTGGAGGGCGCCATATGCGGCGGCCTGACCCTGACGATCATCAGCGGCCTGGAGTTCTTCGGCCTGCCGCAGAGCATGTCGACGTTTGTGGGTGGCTGGGTTGGCTTCCTTGGTGTCGAGAAGGTCCGCGCCATTGCTGATCGCGTCACCGACTTCAAGCTGCCGAGCCGCAAGGTCGATTAATCCGCGCCACAAAATAGACATGCGCCGTTTTGTGGCGCGAGCACGCTGGTCATGCGTTCAGCCAGATTAGTGAAGCACTCGACCGGGGACCGGTTGAAGCTGATCCCTTTCGTGGATGACTCCGCGCGCTGCTTTGGTAATTACATCTTGCTGAAGCTGATTAACCTGCATGGTGAGGACACGAACGGCAGTTTGATAAACAACTGATCCGGACGCCACGGGATGCTCCTCCAGTAGGCCTTCAAGCTTCTCGGTTAGCAAAACGCACCTGTCTATAAGCTCTTCGATTTCTTTCATCACGGTTTCTCCAGATCTTTCCGCTACGACCATCCGGGCGGAATGTCGTTCCGACGACCCCGCGGATGCGCCGATTTCATTGCGCGAGAGAGCTTATCGAACATGGCCAAGCAACCCTATACACCATGCAGGCTGTATGTCGACGGTGCCGACGGCATTGCAGTCAGTGATTTCATAACCACTGCTGCCGGATCTGCCTATTTGGTGCAGACGCTGCGTGTGAGCCGCACCCGGCCAGAGCGAAAGTACATGGGCTGCTTGCGCTGGCCCATCGCCGAGATACCCGCCGATGCGCGGTGCTACCAGCTGACCTGGTACAGGAGGTGAGCAATGGCCTGTAGTGGATGCGCCGCTCGGCGCGAGTGGATCAACAAGTGGACAAAGGTGGCGTATGAGCGAGCGCGTGATCTCGTTGCTGGAACAGATGCTGGAAGAGCAGAAGAAGCAGACGAGCCTGCTCCAGCAGATCGCAGCCCAGAGCCAGTCGCTGATCGAAGTGATGGCTGAAGATGAGGATGGTTGTAATGAAGCCCAGCTTCTCACCTATCTCAGCGGCTCTCCCATTCAGCGTGGTTACTGATGGCCAGGCTCAACATCTTTAAGCAGAACGTGACGATGCTTCCGGCTGCACCGGTCGCCCAGGTCAATGAGACTCAATGGGGTTCTGGTCGTGGTGGCCGACCCTGGCGCCGCATTCGGGATCGCATCCTGCTGCGGGATCAGTACACCTGCCGGGCCTGCGGTCTGGTCACGAAAGACCTTGAGGTCGATCACATCATCAACGTCGCCGAGGGCGGCTCGGATGATGACAGCAACCTTCAGGCCCTGTGCGTGCCGTGCCATCAGGAGAAGACTGCAGCCGAGGCGGCTAGAGGTCGGCGATAGGTCGTTTGCAGCACGCTACACCCCCGATTTCTGCCCCTTTTGGGGCGTTTTGGGTGGGGGGGTGGGTCTGATCTGAAAATCCTTTTCGCTCGGACACCGCGCCCAACTCATTCGCAGATTTTTTCCTCCCTGGAGTTTTTTGTTAATGGCTTTAACACCCAAAAAGCGTCGGTTCATTGACGCTGTCAGGGGAGGTGCGTCCAATCGAGACGCGGCCATTGCAGCTGGATGCCCCGAAAAGTCGGCCTCCGCCGCTGGTTCAAGGCTGGCGAAAGACCCGGACGTGGTTAATGAACTGCACAAGTTGAATGCCCTTCACCCTGTTAAAGGTGGTGTTAACAGGGAACCGCCTCAAGAGACCCATGACGAACCCGATGCTGACGCTGAGCAGGCTGGATTTGACCTGGGCGCTGCGCTGCTGCATCGAGATCCCAAGGACTTCCTGCTGGCTGTGATGAACGACGCCGGGTCTGAACCCAAGCTTCGGGTCGATGCCGCAAAAGCACTGATGCCATTCCTCCATCCACGCAAGGGGGAGGGCGGAAAGAAGGACGAGCGACAAAAGGCGGCGGAGAAAGCGGCGAGCAAATTTTCCCGCCAGGCGCCGCCTCGACTGGCGGCAGCGAACGGTAAGAAGGTGTAGCGATGGACTGGACCACCGCATGCCCGGATTGGGAACGGCGGTTGGTTCGTAGGCAGTCGATCATTCCGCCTCCCATCTTTGTCGAAGAGGCCGAGCGAGCCGTACAGATCTTCAAGGAACTGAGGGTTCCTGATCTGCCTGGCAAGCCTCGGATGGCTGATTGCTGTGATGAGTGGGTGCTCGATTTTGTCAGGGCAATCTTCGGCGGATACGACTCGGAGACAGGCAAACAGCTGATTCGCGAGTTCGGCCTGCTGATCAGCAAGAAGAACACCAAGTCGACAATCGCCGCAGGGATCATGCTGACGGCGTTGATCTTGTGCTGGAGGGAAGAAGAGGAACATCTGATCCTGGCCCCGACCAGGGAAGTTGCCGACAACGCTTTCAAGCCGGCAGCCGCCATGGTACGTGCAGATGAAGAGCTTTCAGCGATGTTCCATGTGCAGGATCACATCCGCACCATTACGGATCGCACGACGAAGAACAGCCTGAAGGTAGTCGCCGCGGATACCGACACGGTATCGGGCAAAAAATCAGGCAAAGTACTGGTGGACGAGCTTTGGGTGTTTGGCAAAAAGCCAGGTGCCGAAGCCATGTTCATGGAAGCGCTGGGCGGTCAGGTCTCGCGGGACGAGGGTTGGGTCATTTACCTGACTACGCAAAGTGATGAGCCGCCGGCTGGCGTCTTCAAGGAGCGCCTGCAGTACTGGCGTGACATTCGCGATGGAGTCATCGAGGACCGAAAAACGCTCGGGATTCTCTATGAGTTCCCGAAGAGCATGATTCAGGACAAGTCGTACCTGGAATCGGAAAACTTCTATATCACCAACCCCAACCTGGGGCGTTCGGTGAGCGCCGAGTGGCTGCAGGATGAACTGCGCAAGAAGCAGAACGCCGGCGATGGGTCGCTACAGAAATTCCTGGCGAAGCACTTAAACATCGAGATCGGCCTGAATCTTCGCTCGGATCGATGGACCGGTGCGGACTTCTGGAAGGTTCAGGCAGACGATTCGCTGAGCTTGCAAGCGCTGCTCGCACAGTCGGAAGTTGTGACGGTGGGTATCGACGGCGGCGGGCTTGACGACCTGCTTGGCCTTACCGTGCTGGGGCGTAAATCAGGCTCCGACGTTTGGCTTTCTTGTTCGCTTGCCTGGGCGCATCCAATTGCGCTGGACCGTCGAAAATCCGAGGAATCGAAGTACCGCGATTTCGAGAGGGATGGCGACCTGGTGATTATCGAAGAGCTGCCCGGTGATGTCGCCGCCGTTGCTGATGTGGTTGAAATGATCGATGGAACCGGCCTGCTGGCTGGCGTCGGCATGGACCCTGAGAAAACCCACAAGGTCATGCTCGAGGAGCTGCTGAAGCGAAAGATCGACGAGAAGATCATTTTCGGTATTCCGCAGGGGTGGAAGCTGGTAGGGGCGATCAGCATCGCCGAGCGAAGGCTGGCAGAGCGTAAGCTTTTTCATGCCGACCAGCCGCTGATGGACTGGTGTGTTGGCAATGCCCGCATCGAGTCGCGTGCAAACTCGGTGTTGATCACCAAGCAGGCCAGTGGTACCGCCAAGATCGACCCGGTAATGGCATTGCTCAATGCCGTTTCCCTGATGGCGACCAACCCGTCGCCGCCGGCCAAGAAGTACCAGATGTTTTTCCTCAACTCGTAGCCGACAGGCTAAGCCAGGCCCGCACAGTGCGGGCTTTTTGCATTTCTGGGGTACCCAATGAACAGAGCCTACAGCCTCCTTGAGATCAAGGCGGTGGACGATGACGCGCGGGTGATTACTGGCATCGCCACCACGCCCTCGCCTGACCGTATGGACGATGTTGTTGAGCCAAAGGGCGCGCAATTCAAGTTGCCGATCCCTTTCCTGTGGCAGCACAACCACGACCAGCCGGTAGGGCAGGTGACCAAGGCCACCGTGACGGACGCGGGAATCGAAGTCACGGTGGAGCTGGCCAAGGTCGATGAGCCCGGCACCTTGAAGGATCGGCTCGATGAAGCCTGGCAGTCGATCAAAGCCAAGCTTGTCCGCGGCCTTTCCATCGGATTTTCACCGATCGAGTCGGCCAACATCGACGGCAGCTGGGGGCGCCGCTTCCTCAAGTGGGAGTGGCTGGAACTTTCTGCCGTGACGGTGCCGGCTAATGCCGGTGCCAGCATCCAGACCATCAAATCCATCGACCGTGAGCTGCGCGCCGCGACAGGCACCAGCGCGCTTCCGGTCGTGCGTATCACCCCTGCCGGCGCTTCGGCAACCATCACCAAATCTGCGAAGCCCGAGGAGGGCGATATGAACATTCAGGAACAGATCAAGTCCTTCGAGAGCACTCGCGGCGCCAAAGCTGCTCGCCTTGAGGCAATCATGAGCAAGGCCGCCGAAGAGGGCCGTACCCTCGACGCTTCCGAGTCCGAGGAATACGACACCATCGAGGGCGAACTGAAGTCTATCGATGGGCACCTGGGCCGTCTGCGTGGCCTGGAAAAATCCATGGCTTCCGGAGCCAAGCCCGTTGAACCTGGTCGCGTCAACAGCGTGTCTAAAGGCCATGAAGTGCGTGACAATGCGGTGATCCGCGTCGAGCGCACCTTGCCGAAAGGTACGGCATTCACCCGCTATGCCATCGCGTTGGCGCGCTCCAAAGGCAACCTGATGCAGGCCGTTGAGGTGGCGAAGGGCTGGGAAGAGTCGACTCCGGAAGTGGTAACCGTGCTCAAGGCTGCTGTGGCGGCCGGCACCACCACCGACCCTGCCTGGGCTGGCCCTCTGGTCGAGTACCAGACCATGGCTGGTGAGTTCATCGAACTGCTGCGTCCTCAGACCATCATCGGCAAGATCCAGGGTCTGCGTCAGGTTCCATTCAACATCAAAATGCCGGGGCAAACCTCTGGCTCCAGCGTCAACTGGGTGGGTGAGGGCAAACCGAAGCCGGTATCTGCCCTGGCGTTCGATACCACCACGCTGCGCTTTACCAAGGCTGCCGGTATCGTGGTGTTGACCGACGAACTGGTACGCTTCAGCAACCCGAGCGCCGAGGCCCTGGTGCAGACCGACCTGACCGCGTCGATGGCACAGTTCCTGGACGTGGCATTCGTAGATCCGGCCATTGCGGAAGTGGCTGAGGTATCGCCTGCGTCGATCACCAATGGTGTTACACCGATCGTGGCCAGCGGCACTACCGCTGATGCACTCAAGGCTGACGTAAAGCGCCTCTTTGCTGCCTTCCTGGCTGCCAACATGACCCCGGCTGGTGCGGTTTGGATCATGACTCCGACCATGGCGCTGACCATCGGCATGATGACCAATGCCCTTGGCCAGCTCGAATTCCCGACCATCGACATGAACGGCGGTACCTTCATGGGCTTGCCGGTGATCGTGTCGGAGAGTGTGCCGGCCAACCCCGGTTCGGGTAGCCCAGTTACCGGTGCTGGCCAACGGCTGATCTTGGCCAAGGCCTCCGAGATCCTGCTGGCGGATGACGGCGGGGTCACCATTGACGTAAGTCGCGAAGCCTCTCTGCAGATGGACAGCGCTCCTACTGCCGGTGCCACCGAGCTGGTCAGCCTCTGGCAGAACAACATGGTGGCGCTGCGCGCCGAGCGCTTCATCAACTGGAAGCGCCGTCGCCTGCAGGCCGTTGGCTACATCGACTCGGCCAATTACGAGTCGTGATTTGCCTGGGCCGGGGTCTCCCCGGCCATTTCTGCGAGGAAATAGCCATGAAGATGGTTGCACTCAAGGAGTTTCGATACGCCGGCAAGCAGCTGCTTGCCGGTGACCCTTTCGAAGCCAGTGACCGTGACGTACGGCTGTTGCGGGCAATCAAGAATGCCAAGCTGGCCGAAGGCGTCGATGATCCTGATGCCGGCGGTGAAGGCCGACAGAAAGGGCCTGGCGGCCCATCAAAGCGCACTTACAAGCGGCGCGACATGAAGGCTGAATAACCGGTGGAGCCGCGATGAGACTTTTCAACTGGGGCAAGAAGTCCGAAGAGAAGGGCCTGCGCCCGGCTGATAATCGCGGTGGCTGGCTCGGGGTGGTGCGCGAAGCGTTTGCTGGTGCCTGGCAAAAGAACGTCGAGGTTGAGCAGGACACTGTCCTGGCGTTCTCTGCGGTGTTTGCGTGCATCACCCTGATCGCCTCCGATATTGCGAAGCTTCGCCTGAAACTGGTGAAGCTGACCGAAGATGGTGTCTGGGAGGAGGCGACGAGCCCTTCATTCTCGCCGGTAATCAAGCGTCCCAATCACTATCAGAACCGCATCCAGTTCTACGAGACCTGGGTACTGTCGAAGCTGACCAGCGGCAACACCTACGTGCTGAAAATCAGGGACGGCCGAGGCGTGGTGATCAAGATGTTCGTCCTTGATCCGCGCCGCGTTGTTCCTCTCGTCGGGGATGACGGGAGTGTCTTCTACCGCCTGATGGCGGACAACCTGTCGACCCTGGAAGAAGGGTTGACCGTGCCGGCAAGCGAGATCATCCATGACCGGATGAATTGCCTGTTCCACCCGCTTGTGGGGATATCTCCAATTTTTGCATGCGGCCTTGCTGCCATGCAGGGTAATGCCATCCAGAACAACTCGGCGCGCTTCTTTCAGAACGGCTCGAAACCAGGTGGTGTGCTGACGGCCCCAGGCGCAATCGGCGAAGACACCGCTAAGCGGCTTAAGGAGCACTGGGACGCCAACTTCTCCGGTGACAACGCCGGCAAGGTGGCGGTCCTAGGCGATGGCTTGAAGTACGAGTCCATGGCGCTTTCTGCCGCTGATTCGCAGCTGATCGAGCAATTGCGGTGGTCAGCTGAAACCGTTTGCTCTGCTTTCCATGTCCCCGGCTACAAGGTAGGGGTCGGCTCCGCACCGACCAACGCCAATGCTGAAGTTTCCAACCAGGCTTACTACTCGGACTGCCTTCAGTCGCTGATCGAGGCTGCTGAGTTGTGCCTGGACGAAGGGCTTGAACTGCCGGTGCCCTATGGCACTGAGTTCGATCTGGATGGATTGCTGCGCATGGATACCCCCACTCTGTATAAGGCGAACAATGACGCAGTCGGCGGAGGGTGGATGAAGCCTAACGAGGCTCGCCGGCGGGCTGGTTTGGCGCCTGTTGAGGGGGGCGACTCGCCCATGATCCAGCAGCAGAACTATAGCCTTGCTGCGATTGCTCGGCGTGATGCGCAAGCCGACCCGTTCGGTAAGGCCCAGCCGGCAGCCCCGGCGTTGCCGCCACCTGAGCCAGATGAGCCCTCAGACGAAGGCCTGGATGACCAGGCGCGGATGTTCGCGCTACTGATCGAGAAGGAGTTGAATCTTGAATCTGCGTGAACTCGAAGCACAGGCGAAGGCCCTCGCACCGGTATTGAGGGGCTTTGTCGACAAAGCCGTAGCCTCTCTTCGCGAGGCCTTGGTAAAAGACATTGATCAGCGCGATGACGGGTTGCGCAAGGAGTTTGGCGAGTCGATCGGCAAAATCCCTGTCCTCGACCCAAAGGAGATAGCGGCTGAAGCGTCCCGGCTAATTCCTGTGCCGGAAAACGGTAAAGATGCCGATCCTGAAATGGTCCGACAGGCTGTGGCTGAGGCAGTGGCCAAGCTTCCGACGCCCAAGGATGGCGTATCGGTGACGTTGGAAGACGTCAGGCCGATGATTTCTGATGCAGTGCAGCTGGCTGTCGAAGCCTTGCCCCCGGCTGCGCCGGGTGTCAGCGTCACCGCTGAAGACCTTCGCCAAGTCATTGCCGAGGAGGTTGCCAAGGCCCTGGAAGCGGTCACCGTTCCGAAGGACGGGGAGCCAGGCAAGGATGCGCTCCAGCTTGAGATTCTGCCGGAGATTGCCGCCGAAAAATCCTACAGTCGCGGCACCTATGCCAAGCACCTGGGCGGATTGTGGCGATCTTTTGAGCGAACTCACGGCATGAAGGGGTGGGAGTGCATTGTTGAAGGACTGAGCTCGGCAGCAGTTGAGCAGGCAGGGGAAAGAGGGTTCGAGCTGTCTTTGGTGCTGTCCAGTGGCAACGAAGTCAGAAAACGCCTTGATCTGCCGGTGATGATCTACCGAGGCGTGTTCGCGCCTGGTGATTACGCTCCGGGCGACACTGTCACCTGGGGTGGGAGCCTATGGCACTGCGATTCTGCCACCAGCGAAAAGCCAGGAGAGCTGGGCAGCAAGGGTTGGCGGCTGGCAGTGAAGCGTGGTCGTGACGGCAAGGATCTGGCCAAGGGGGTATCGGCATCATGATGTTCATTACCCTGGAGCAGGCGAAGGCTCAGTTGCGGGTTGACGACGACGCAGACGATGCCGATATCACCGACAAGATTCTTGAGGCCAGTGACTTGGTCAGGGGATACCTCAAGTCGGCTGCTGACGCCTACCTGGACGCGGATGGAGAGGTCATCCCGGGCAAAGTCCCATATTCGGTAAAGGCCGCCACCAAGATGATGCTGGGATATCTCTATAGCCAGCGCGACAACGACCAGGGCCGTGAATTTGAGCAAGGCATGCTGCCCAAGCCTGTTACCGCGCTTATCTACCACCTTCGCGATCCGGCACTGGCATGAGCATTCAAGCAGGGAAACTGCGGCATCGAATCGAAATTCAGCACAAGGTCATTCCTCGCGACCCTGTGACGCTGGAATTTGGCGAGCCCACATGGGCGGCCTTCGCCAAGCCGTGGGCCGAGGTGACTCCATTGTCTGCCCGAGATCTGCTTGCAGCACAGGCCGCCCAGTCGGAAGCGACAGCCCGCATGAAGATTCGGTACCGACCAGGCGTGCTGCCGACCATGCGAATCGTTTACCGCGGCGAGTTGTACAGCATAGAAGGACCGCCACTGGAGGATTCCGACTCTGGCTTGGAGTACCTGACCATTCTGGTCTCGAAGGGGGTGAAGGATGGTTGATGGCGTCGAGTTCAGCATTCTCGGCCTTGATAGCCTGCTGGGCAAGCTGGATGAGGTCAGCGTTGACGTTCGCCGCAAAGGTGGCCGGGCCGCTCTGCGCAAGGCTGCTCAGGTGGTGGTGCAAAAGGCCAAGCTCGGAGCTGAACGCATCGACGACAAGGCCACTGGCCGGTCGATCTCGGACAACATCGCGCTGCGCTGGAATGGGAGGCTGTTCAAGCGCACGGGCGACTTGGGCTTTCGCATCGGCGTGCTGCACGGCGCCGTGCTCAAGGATGGCGGCGACCTCAGCACCAACGCCCCGACGCCTCACTGGCGCCTAATCGAGTTCGGTACCGAGAAGATGCCGGCCGCGCCGTTTATGCGCCCAGCTCTGGCCGACAGCATCAGCGAGGTGACCAACACCTTCGTCACCGAGTACGAGAAGGCAATCGACCGTGCTATTCGGCGCGCAGCGAAGAAGGCAGCATCCTCATGACCCCACCGATCGTACAGGCCTGCTTGAACAGCCCGGCCGTGACCGCGCTGCTCGGCGCTGGCACCGGCATGCGCCTCTACTCGTTCGGGGAGGCCGAGCAGGGAGTGGCCAAGCCATACGCTGTCTGGCAGATCGTCAGCGGAAGCCCCGAGAACTACCTGGCTGGCCGCCCGGATCTCGATAGCGTCACCCTGCAGGTCGATGTGTACGCCGCGACTGGCGATGCTGCCCGAAAGGTCCGTGACGCGATCCGTGATGCGGTTGAACTGGACGCCTACGTCACCCGCTGGGGCGTCGAAGGCCGCGATCCAGAGACCGAGAATTACCGAGCCAGCTTCGACGTGGACTGGATGGTTTCCCGCTGAAGTATCCCTTTGACCCATGCCCGCCGAGTGCGGGCTTTTTTATTTCTGACTGGAGATAACCCATGTCGATGAAAGCCCAGGGCGCTCAGCTCTATGCTTTGGTGCGGCCTTTGAGTGGCACAGGCCCAAGGACCGTGATGGAGGTTGAATGCCTCACCGCGTTCAACCCTGGCGGTTCGCCGGCAGACCAGATTGACGACACCTGCTTGGCCGATACCGAGCGGAAGTACAAGAAGGGGCTGCGCACCCCTGGCCAGGCGACGGCCACCATCTTGGCTGACCCGCGCAATGCCAGCCACGTTCGCATGTTCCAGTTGTCCCAGGATGACGACGATGAGGACATTCTTTGGGCGCTCGGCTGGTCTGACGGCAAGGACATCCCACCCACGGTCAACGCCGCTGGCGATGACTTCGAGCTACCCACCACCCGCACCTGGTGCCTGTTCGCCGGCTATGTCGCAGATTTCCCGTTCGACTTTGCCAGCAACACCTCGGTGAGCACTGCAGCGACCATTCAGCGCTCCGGCAAGCTCAACTGGGTCATCAAGGAGTAACCGATGAAGTTGACACTCGACGCGCTCAAGGGCGTAGGCTCGTTCACTGGCCGGCCGGTGGAAAAGGAAATCAAGTGGCGCCAGGATGGTACGGATTACACCGCCACCGTCTACGTACGGCCGATGGGCTACCAGACGGCGGTGAGCGACGTGCTTTCGGCTACTGGCAGGCAGGACAGCATTGCGGGCCGTATTGCCGCGTCTATCTGCGACGAGCACGGCAACCCGGTGTTCAGCAGCCCGATGGACATCACTCACGGGCCGCTTGATCCGGTTGAGCTGGAAAAGGACCCGGAGAGCACCAAGCGCTTGGGTTCGCTTGACGGTGCCCTGTCCGTCGCTCTGCTGTTCGCTATCCAGGAGGTCAACGACCTGGGAAAGACGAAGAGCTCACCGAGCGGGACGAAGTCTGGCACGAACTCGTCCTCTCCGGCATCGGTGGGTCGACGATCGCGCAAGCCAAGGAAAACCTCAGCCTGAGCGAATTTCGGTCCTGGGTGAAGTACCGGAAACGTCGCGGCACGCTTCATCTAGGCATGCGAGTGGAGCGATCGGTGGCCATGCTTGCGGCTCTCACGGCCAACCTGCACCGTGACCCGCAGAGGACGCCGACTCCCTACAGTTGGAAGGATTTCGCCCTGCATGAGGATGAAGAGGGGCCAATCTCCCTTGAAGAGGCGATGGCTTCTTGGGCGTAGGTGGCTTTAGGCCTGCATTTGTTATCATCCGCTTTTTAACCTGTGAGGGATGACAGATGCGCAAGCTAATTGCTGTGGCCGTTGCCGCAGCTCTGCTTTCGGGGTGTGGCGAACCGAAGATCGACGGTAGCTCCGACGAGGCTTTTAAGAAATGGCGGTTGCAGGAGCTGAGTGCAACACGGTTATTGAATTGAAACCGGAGCATCATGCCGCATTGCCATGGCATTTTGCATGACCTCTCCCATCACCTCGATGGGGCATTTGAAGTCGAAGCGCTTGCGCGGTCGCATGTTCAGTTGCAGCGCAATGGCGTCCAGCTCCTCCTGGCTATGTACCGACAGGTCTGTGCCCTTGGGCAAGTACTGGCGAATCAGGCCGTTGATGTTTTCGTTGCTGCCGCGCTGCCAGGGGCTGTGCGGGTCGCAGAAGTAGATCGCCACGCCGGTTCTTTGGGTGATCTCGGCGTGTCGCGCCATCTCCCGGCCCTGGTCGTAAGTCATGCTCTTGCGCATCTCCAGCGGCATGCTATTGAGCGCGGCGCTGAAGCCTTCCAGCGCCGAAGTCGCCGTTGCGTCGTTCATCTTCACCAACATCAGGTAGCCACTGGTGCGTTCCACCAGCGTACCGACGGACGAGGCGTTGGCCTTACCCTTGATGAGGTCGCCTTCCCAATGCCCCGGCATCAGCCTGTCTTCAATCTCCGGCGGGCGCACATGAATACTGACCATCTCGGGGATCTGGCCGCGCCGATCCACGCCACCAGAGCGCGGCCGGCGCGTCGTCTTGCCTTGGCGCAGACAGATGATCAGCTCCTTACGCAGCTCACCCACTGGCAGGGCATAGATCGCGTTGTAGATCGTCTCGCGACAGACGTAGGCATCTCGCAGGTTGGGTATGTTCATGCTGCGCAGCTTGCCGGCAATCTGCTCGGGAGACAAACGCTCACGCAGCATATGGGTCACCAGTTCGAAGCGCTCGCTACCCGGCAACAGTTTTCGCATCGGTCGACAAACCTGGCGGCGGGCCTGCATTTGCTGCTGAGCCAGACGGGCCGAGTAGCCACCGCAAGCACCTCGGTTACGGCGCAGCTCACGGCTGATGGTCGAAGGGGATCGGTTGATCAAGCAGGCAATCCTGCGCAGGCTGAAGCCTTGGGTACGACCGATTTGAATGGTGGCGCGCTCTTCAACGCTGAGTTCGGTATAAGACATAGGGGCAGCACCGTACCGGAAAGGTCAGGTGTTGCACTCAGTTTTTGCCGCCGCCAATCTATAAGCAAAATCTCTGAAAGCCTCTCGGAATCTGAGAGAAGTAAATTCACCACTGACGTTATGTATCTCGCGATGCAGGGCGTTAACTTCAAAGATGTTATGAGTGGTCGCGTAAAGCCTGAGAATATCTCTGCCGATATGCTTGCATCGCTTGGCGGTAAAAGTGCCAGGGAGGTTTCTGTTGAGGCTGATAGAGTTAGAGCCGAGAGAGCTGAGCGTGAGCGTCAACAAGCACTGTCGGAAATACAGGAGCTGGAAAAAAAGAAAGCAGAATCCGATTTGGCTGCTGAGCAGCTGAAAAAATTCGAAGTTTTGAAGTCCCGCTTCTATAAGAGAGAAGAGGAGTATAGCTACCGCGCCAAGCCTATCATCGAAGTTTCGGTAAAAAACGGAACAGGTAAGGCTGTTTCAAGAGCGTACTTCAAAGGAACGATATCCTCGCCTGGGCGATCTGTCCCGTGGCTGGTAGAAAGCTTTAACTACGAGATTTCTGGCGGCGTGGAGCCAGACGAAACCCAAAGCTGGTCACTGGCGCCTAATCAGTTCAGCGAGTGGGGGGAAGTTGATCCGCCGAAAGACGCAATGTTTACTGTTGAGGTTATTCGTTTGGACGGTGCCGATAAGGAACCTCTATTCGGCTCCGGGCAGTTTGACGATGACGACGCCGCGAGGTTAGCGACGTTAAAGAAACAGTACTCGAATTGAATGAAACCCGCTTCGGCGGGTTTTTTTTGGAGATAGTAATGGCATCAAGATCCCTTGGAACCCTAACCCTTGATGTCATAGCCCAAGTTGGTGGGTTTGTAGCCGGCATGGACAAGGCTGAGCGGAGTTCTGCCAAATGGCGCAAAGAGGTTGAAAAGAGTGCCAAGGCAGTAGGGACTGCTGTTGGTGCTGGTGTTGCCACCGCCGTCACAGCCTTTACGACGATGATGGTGTCAGCTGTAAATTCAGCTTCTGAGATATCCAACCTTGCAGCAGTAGCGAATGTCAGCGTCACTGACTTCCAAAAGATGGCCGTAGGGGCCAAGACCGTAGGAATCGAGCAGGACAAGCTTGCCGACATTCTCAAGGACGTGAATGACAAGGTCGGTGATTTTCTAAACACCGGCGGCGGCGGGATGGCGGACTTCTTTGAGCAGATCGCGCCGAAGGTTGGCGTCACCGCTGACCAGTTCCGCAACCTGAGTGGCAGCCAGGCCCTTGGCCTGTATGTCTCCAGTCTCGAGAAGGCAAAGGTTAGCCAGTCGGAAATGACTTTCTACCTTGAAGCTATTGCCAGTGATGCTACAGCCCTTCTACCGCTACTTCGGAACAACGCTGCTGGCTTTAGGGAATATGGCGATGCAGCTGAAGCTGCTGGCGCTGTAATGGATGAAACAACCATTCTGGCAGCCAAACAGTTTGGCTCTGAGCTTACTGTTATCAGTCAGTACGCGAGCTCGGCGAAAACCGCCTTGGCGGCGGAGTTTATGCCGGTTCTAGCTCAGCTCGCCAAAGATCTAGCTGACACGACAAAACAGGCTGGCGGACTAAGGAGCGTGGTGCATGAGCTTGCCAATGACTTAGTCGAGGCTACCGCCGTAACTGCAAGCCTGGCAGATGGCACTGCTCGCTCCTTCAAAATTGCTGCGGCTGTAATAGTTAGCGGGTTTTCCACTACCATGGCTTACCTACAGAGTATTGGGGCGACAGCTAATACTATTATGGGGAGCATAACTTTTGGCGATATGTCAAAAGACTTCAAGGAAAACGCCGACAGGCTGACTGCGTACGCTATAGATCACTCGAGAACCGCAAGCAGCGTAATGTCGGAAGTAGCTGAGGCTTATAATAAGCCTTGGTCTGGTGATGTGATCCGTGACTATGTAAAAAGGGCAAGAGAGGCAGCTGCTGAGCTAGGCACTATCACTCCGCCTCCGCCAGGTACTTTCACTCCGACCACTCCGGACCAGCAAGAGGCCGCGAAAGCAGCCGAAGCCGCCGCCAAAAAGCTGCAGGGCCAGTTCGACACAGCCGAAGAGGGCTACAAGCGTCAGATCGCGCTCATCAACACCGAGACCGACAAGCGCAAGGAGGCCACTGAGGTCGCCAAGCTCCAGTTCGAACTGGAGTCGGGAAATCTCACGGGGCTGAGCGCCAAGCAGCAGGAGCGCCTGAAGGGCCTGGCTGCCGAGCTCGATCAACTGAAAAAGCTGAAGCAGGCCAAGGAAGATGACAAGGCGGTCGCCGGATTCGATGCGAGCGTGAAGCGGCAACTCGACATCGACAAGCGTGCGTTGGCCGCGCCGCTATTAAACGCCTACAGCAGCGATGAGGTGAAGCAGCGCGCCCTGGATCTGCTGGCGATCGAGCAGGACTACCAGGATCAGTTGGAGGACCTCCGGCAACGGCATGAGGCCGGCGATGTGTCCGATTCCGTCTTCAAGCGAGAAACGGACATCCTCAACAAGGCCTTGAATGACCGCAAGGCCATGCAGGAGAAGTACTACGAGGACATCGACAAACTTCAGCTCAACGGCACGGCCGGCTTCCTCAGCGGCTTTGCCACCCAGGCTGAAGCCGCGATGGACCTTTATGGCAGCATGCAGCAGGTTGGCGCCGATACCCTGGCCAACCTGACAGATGCTGTTACCGAGTGGGCCGAGACCGGCAAGCTCGATATCAAGGGTTTCGCTTCAACGTTCATTCAATCCATGGGCCATGCGCTGCTGTCCTTTGCCGCCGCGCAGGTTGCCATGGCTGCGCTGAACGCCTTCGTCTCCATGATCGGTGTTCCCTTCGTGGGTCCAGCCATTGCGCCTGGTGCGGCGATCGCAGCCGCCGGCGCCGCTGGCGTGCTGATGACTGCCGTGGGCGCTTCCCTCGACGGCCAGGCGCACGACGGCATCGATTACGTGCCGGCTGACGGCACCTGGAACCTGAAGAAGGGTGAGCGGGTAACCACTGCCGAGACCAGCGCCAAGCTCGACCGAACGTTGGATGATGTTGCGAAGAACAGCGGTGGGGGAGGCGGTGTGCGTGATGTGAAGATCATCAACAACGGTCAGCCTGCAACTGCACGGATGCAGATGGACGGCGCCACTATGACGCTGATTCTTGATGCTGTGGCGGCGGACTTTAACTCTAGCCTCGGCCGGAATGGCCGGTATTCGAAGGCGGTTGAGGGGACCTACGGAACTAGGAGGGTCCCGAAATGACGGCCCTCGAAGTCGTTTACGCATCCGGTGGGGACATCATCGTCCCAACTCTGGAGATTTCGTGCCCGGCCTGGGACAAAACGCTGTACCTGGTGCAGGACTACGAAGACTTCCGGGCGACGACCGAGGCAGGGAAAACGGTCACGTTCCTGGCCTCGTCCATTGATGTGGCGTTGCCGGCCAAGGACAACTCCGGCGCGCAGACGCTTACCTTCGTGATCGACAACGTGACCGGTGAGGCCCAACAGCTGCTGGACGCCTCACTTGCCGCCGAGGCCAGGGTCACCCTGGTTTACCGCGAGTACCTTGCCAGCATTCCCGGCGAGCCCGCTGATCGACCATACCGCATGACCTCGTTCGGCGGGACCATGGATGGGCCCACTGTCCAAGTCGAGGCGGGCTACTACGACCTGATCAACATGATGTGGAACAGGGATCGATACACCACAGACTTTGCCCCAGGGCTGACACATCTCTGACTGGAGGGTGAACCATGGCAACAACTGTTAGGGTAATAAACGCGATGCCTACCCACGCTTCACTTCAATCCATCGTAAGGCTCGATAGTGATTGTAAGGTTCTTGAGGTGGTGATCTTCCCCCTTGATGAACTCCAAGGGCATCCCAGGATGCAACTTCTGCTCGACGATCCATCCCCCGGTGAATTCGAATCGGGCAGTGACGGGTGACGCTGAACCCTGGAACTTGATAGTTACTTTCTCCCCTGGTCGCTTCTCTGCCATGAACTCCGCGACCGTTTTCTCAGCTTCAAATTCTCTTGTCATTGCAAAACTCCTTTTTTGGCAAAGCTACTACGACCTATAGATGGTGCGTTACTGGCTATTTGCCCAGTCTGGATTCCCATGTACGACAAATATTTCACCGCGACGTATGAAGACGGTGCGCGGGGCGAGGTCGTGGGCGGCCGATACCTCCTCGACTGCTGGGGCCTGGTCCTGGCTATTCGTGAGGAAGTGCTCGGCCTGCCTCCGCTGCCGGCATTCGGCCCGATCGACCGCAGGGACCTGCGCACCTCTGCCAAGGCTTATGCCAAGTACTCCGAACTGATGCCGGTAGGCCCGCCAGTACCTGGGGCAATTGCTGCCGTAATCCATGGCGGCCTGTGCATGCATGTCGGCGTGGTTGTCCTGATTGACGGCGAGCTGCGGGTCTTTGAGACCAACCCCATTGCAGGGGTGACCAACATGCGCCTGATCGACTTTGAGCGGTCATATCCGAGAGTGAAATACCATCGTGATCGAGATCTTTCCGAGCAAACTTGAGGGTGGGGCGCTTGAGCGCCATCCATTGGAGCAGGCCACGACCATTGAGGCCTGGCTGAAGGCCAAGGTCCGCAGCTACGAGCCTCGTCCGGTGCCGCCGATCAGCATCATGCGCAACGGTGAACTGGTCGCTCCTGCGACATGGGGAGAGGCTGAGATCGGCCCAGATGACCAGGTGTCGATCTACATCGAGCCGAAGGGCAGTTCCCTCAAGACCATCTTCAAGCCTGGCCCGCTGGCCAAGCTGTTCGGCCTAGGGAACCCGTTCGACCCGGTGAAGCCGGCCACGCCGAACATGCAGAACCGGACCTCACGGGAGCTGAACCTGTCGACGGTGAAGGGCAACCAGGCCGCGCTGAACGATGCCATCCCTGAGCTGGCTGGCTCCCCGAAGCGCTATCCCGATTACCTGGTGCCCGCTCATCGCTACTTCGGCGAGCCAACCGAGCAGTGGACAGAGCTTTTGCTGTGCATCGGCAAGGGCAAGTACCAGGTCCTGCCGGGCAACGTCATGGTGGGTGACACCACCATCGCCTCCCTGGGCTCAACGGCCAGCTACAAGATTTTTGGCCCAGGCGAGGACCTGTCTGCCGAAACCGCAGCGCAGTGGTGGCACAGCTCGACCGAAGTGGGCTCGACCAATACCGGCAGCGCCGGCCTGACGCTGACGACCACCATCGCGGTGCAGCAGCAGTTCAGCGGCAACTCAGTGGTCGCTTCCGGTTTCGTCCTGACCGTTCCGGAGGGCGCCGGCTGGTTCCCGTTCGGCTGGGATGCCGGGATGATCGCCAGGGTAGAGATGCTGTACCCGTACACCTTCACCGCGCCGGCGGACGGAAGTGCCACGGTCATCAGCGGTAAGCACCTTCCAATGTTGGGGGCGTTTGTCGGGATGAAGGTCGAACTGGCCGGTGCCAACGCCGGTGAGTACGTGGTGGCCACCTACGCCCCGGAGGTGCCCCCTACACCTGAAGTGCCTGGCTCGCCGTCCATGGTGACGGGCAGTGCTGCGCCGAACCGTTTCAATTTCGATGTATCGCCCGTGAGCTTTACGGTGTCGCGGGGCGCCAGTGACTTCCCGGTGACCTTGAATACATCGACCACTAATCTGGATGGCCTTATCTCTGCTGTGAATACGGCGCTGGCCGGTACCCGCTTGGTTGCCAGCGCCTCCGGCGACCGGCTGCGCATTGCCGAACAAGCCGCGCCATTCACCGGTGTGGGGCTAATCCTGAGCGGCTCGACCGCGGATGTGTTCGGCGTGTCGCCGGTGTACGTGACTGGAGTGAAGTCAGAGGCTGCTATCGATGGGCAGTACGCCAAGATGACCTTGGCCTACGATGGTGGCGCGCCCTCAATCGGTCTGCAAACGGGGGATCTGCTGGCCTCGATCGGCTATCGCGGTCTGCGCTACAGGATCACGGCCGTGTCCGATGACGCGGAAGAGGATGACGACGACACCGAGGCAGACGAAAGCCACGGGCCATCGGCCATTACGCTGTCACGCTTGACGGACACGGGCGCCGAAGATGAGGGCTGGGAGGGCTTCGACGCGCTGCAGACCAGAGATGCCAACATTGTGCTGGATGGCTCCACCACCGAGGGCGACTGGTCCGGCCCATTCGCAGTAGTGCCGGAAGGTGAAGTGACCCGCCGCCTGGAAATCGACTTCTTCTTCCCGCAGGGGATGATCCGCTATACCGAAAAGAACGGTAACCAGCGGCAGGTGAGCGTCAAGGTCGAGATCCAGTACCGCGATATTACAACCGCCGGCGCCTGGACCTCGGTCACTTCGACCTACACCGCCATGTCGCCCGATCAGATGGGTTTTACCCGGAAGATATCCATCCCGGCAGCCATGCGGCCGGAGGTGCGCGTGCGCCGGATTGGCGAGGAGTCGACGACATCGAACAAGCAGGACCGGGTGCAGTGGTACGGTCTGCGCGGGCGCATCGAGCGCGTACCGCGCCGGTACGAAGGCGTCACGGTCATGGTGGTCTACGTCAAGGGCAGTAACCGCCTTTCGGCTCAGTCCGAGACCATGGTTTCTGTCCGGCCTACCCGGGTGCTGCCGGTGCGCAGTGGCGGAGCCTGGGCAGTGGAAACGCCCACGCGGGACATTGTTCCGTGGGTGGCTCACGTGGCGCGCACAATTGGCTATACGGACGATGACCTCGATCTGGCAGAGCTTGACCGGCTTGATGCCATTTGGAAGGCTCGCGGGGATCATTTCGATCTTGCGGTGACCGGACAGGAAACCGTGCTTGAGGCGCTGAACAACGCCCTGATGGCAGGGTTTGCAGAGCTGACCATTGATCGTGGCCTGATCCGCCCAGTGCGTGACGAGCCGCGATCGGTGTTCGAGCACATGTACACCCCGCAGAACATCATCGGCAACCTGACGCGCAAGTTCACTACGGTGAGGCCAGACGACTACGACGGTGTCGATGTCGAGTACGTCGATGAAAGCACTTGGCAGAAGGAGACGGTCAAGTGTCGGCTGTCCGGCGACGCAGGGGCAAAAACGGAAAAGATCACGTTGCAAGGGGTGATCAACAGGGATCGGGCCTGGAGGATCGGCATCCGGCAACGCCGTCGCTACAAGTACCAGCGGCACGGCTACAGCTTCACCACCGAGCTATCGGCGATGAACAGCCGCTACAAGAGCTACTGCGCTGCTGCTGACGACATCCCGGGTTACGGCCAGAGTTCTGTCCTTATCGACTTCCAGGTAGGTAACAGCCTGACCTTACTGGAGAGCTCGGAACCGCTCACCTGGGAGGAAGGCGCCGACCACGTTGTTGGCCTGCGCAAGCCGGATGGCACGCTCAGCGGTCCATGGCCGGCTACCCGAGTCGATGACACGCGGCTGACGGTGCCGGGGTTGGACTTTGAGCCCGACCTGAGCTGGGATATTGAACCCCCGTACCTGCTGTTCGGCACAACCACGAGGTGGTGCTATCCAATCCTGATTGGCTCGATCGCTCCGAAGGACTTCACGACCGATGTTGAGGCCGTGAACTACGACGTGCGCGTGTACGCCGACGATGACAACTTCGCGCCGGACTGAAACTAGGAAACACCATGATTCCATACCCGCCACAGCTTCCACCTCCGCTTCGAGATGGCTACGGGTTTGAGCCAGTCAGTCCCCTTGTCAGGACCACAATGGCGAGCGGCAGAGTTATGCAGCGCCGCAGGTTTCGGAGCGTGCCTACCTATGCCTCCGTCAGCTGGATATTTACTGCTCGCCAGGCCAGGTACTTCGAGGCCTGGTTTGAGTACAGCCTGAAATCTGGGTCGCTCTGGTTTGCATGCAGGCTCAGTTCGCCGATGGGGCTGGAGGACCAGGTAGTCCGGTTCGCCGACATTTATAGCGGGCCAGTGCTAGTCGGCGTGGATTGCTGGCGGTTTACAGCCCAGCTGGAGCTGCGGAAACGACCGCTTTACGACGAAGAATGGTTCGCCGTCGCCCCAGAGTATCTCGATAACGCAAACGTTATAGATGTCGCCATGAATAAGCGATGGCCTTTGAAGAGTTGAAGCATTTCGGCCAACTGTTGACTGCTGACATTAGCTAATCACATTTCCGGCCTGACCGGACCCTATCGAGCATGCCCGCCAAGTGCGGGCTTTTTCATGCCCGGAGAAACTATGCGATACAACACCGGAAACCCAGTTGAGCCGGACGGTTCGAGCAGTCCGTTCGATTTGCACGACAACGCCGGGAACCTTGACCTCGCCGCCAACTCCCCCGCAGAAACGTGGATCGATAGGCTTGGCCAGACTCGCAAGTCCTGGGCTGGCATGGAGGCTTATTTCTCCGCGTCCCAGGCTGACAAGGAAGATCGCTTTCAGCAGTTCCTCCTGTCCTCCGGCTACCAGGGTCTCGGCGACTACGCTGCCGGAATTGAAATCACGGGTCGCAACCAGGTATTTCGCAAAGACGGTGAGCTATACCGGGCTGCAGCCTCGACGGATCTTCCGTATACCACCACTGGCGACTGGGTAAACGAGTCCAGCAAGTTCGTCTCCGTTGGCGATGCTGCTCTGAGGCAGGAGCTGAGCGGGCCAGGTGGGGCTGGACTGGTACGAAATATCCCAGTAGCAGGATTTTCATATGACCTAGCGACATGGTCTTCGCGCATTGTTTATGCGGAGGACTGGGATGGAGTGGATGCAACTGGCGCAACGGACAGTTCGACAGGCATCCGCAATGCAGTTCTTTACCTAAAGGCTCTTGGTGGCGGCCAGTTGCGGTACGGACCAGGGCGATTCAAGGCGCAAGCCCAGGCGTTTCTGCTGGATACCGGTGTCACTCATATGGGCAGCGGGTTCGGCGTGACCTTCTGGGTGACTGGTGCCGGCGCAAATGTGGATACCTTCAAAACAGCCGGCTTCGACACGCTCACCGGAGTCGGGCCGATCAATGCCGCGCCCCACTCCTACGGCGTCATCGGCGGGACAATCCAGGGGAATCACCTTGATCTTGGTCCTAACTGGAGCGAGATTTCTTGGCGCGATGCGGACACGGTACTCAATACTTCTGGCTGCGGCATTAAATCCTTCGGGACGCGATGCGAGTTCAGGGTGGAGGTATTCAACGTCGCGCAGAACGCGATCTATCAAGAGGCTATTGGCGCTCAGTTCGACAACTCTACTGCCGGATGCCGGATATGGCTTGACGGTCGGATCAGTGGGCAAGAAGGTTTCGTGATGCGAGGCCCGGGCGACAGTTCGATTGATTTTGTAGGGTTCGGTCTCTGCGGCCTCCTTCCGAAGTCCGCGAGGGCGGCCACCAGTAGCCTTCCGAGCCTGCTTTACCCGTCCGACCAAGTGAATGGGATGGTGATTGATAACCAGGGCGTATATGAAGGGCACTGCGATATCACTCGTGCCCACATCTATGCAGTGAGTTTTGGCGTGGGTTTCAAAACGCTTGGGGTTTGTCGCCTAAACGCATTGCACTTGGCCACTGATACATGTCTTGGTGGTTTCGACTTTAGTGCAGCAACACATGGCTTGATAGCC
The DNA here is from genome assembly GCF_001655295.1 of Pseudomonas sp. JY-Q. Lineage (NCBI taxonomy): Bacteria > Pseudomonadati > Pseudomonadota > Gammaproteobacteria > Pseudomonadales > Pseudomonadaceae > Pseudomonas > Pseudomonas sp. JY-Q. The sequence continues at coordinate 1,632,808 of NZ_CP011525.1, forward strand.
GTAGCAGAAGCTCGAGGGAATGGTAGGCAGCCCATTGATTACACAGGGGCTACTGTATCTCCAAAGCCTGACATGGTGACTCGCGAGGGCGGAGCATGGGTGCTTGAGTGTCATTTGAAAACGTCTCGCTATGCACCTTCGGGAAATGACAGTAACTATGCTGTGCAGATCGGCTGCTCTAGCGGAATATTTTCAATTACCCGCCAGGGTCAGAACCAAGGAGACGGTCTTCCTTTGCTCTCACCGTTTCTGTCGGTGACTGGGGATAGCAACAACATTTCGTTCACCTGTGAACGCCAACGCGGAAACGTCGTTTATCTATCAGGCAACAGCAATAACATCCGAGGCACCTGCACTGAGGTGTCGCAAGGTACGGTCCTGACCCGCGATACGACAGCTGGAAGTGCATGTTTCAACAACTCTATCGATATCACTGCACAAACTCTCGCCACGACCTGCACGCTGTTCAATGCTGTTGGTGTGGCGGCATCCGAGAACGTCCGCCTGCTTGGCTCCGGCACGGCCGGTTACACAAAGTTCACCGGAACCCCAATGGCGGCCGTAAACCGAGCGGTCGTATGGACGATCATGGCGCTGGACGGCTCGTCGATTAACGGAAAATCGACAGAGGACTACATTGAGCAGGAAATCCCTACATCGCCGGTTTCAGGGACTATGGTTGTACCGCACAACTTCCTATACCAGCCTGCACAGCTTCAGGTGACGCTCGGCAAACGATTCCCTGGAGCCCTTCCTAATGCGCTTTTAGATCTCGGGGTATCTGCGGTGTCTGCAACAGATGTGACCGTTGCTTACCGGTGGAGTTCTTTGCCATCGAGTGGAGCTGCAACGCTCATTTGCCACATTAGATAATGCTAGGAATTCCTTATGACGGGCGGTTGCAGGAGCTGAGTGCAACACGGTTATTGAATTGAAACCGGAGCATCATGCCGCATTGCCATGGCATTTTGCATGACCTCTCCCATCACCTCGATGGGGCATTTGAAGTCGAAGCGCTTGCGCGGTCGCATGTTCAGTTGCAGCGCAATGGCGTCCAGCTCCTCCTGGCTATGTACCGACAGGTCTGTGCCCTTGGGCAAGTACTGGCGAATCAGGCCGTTGATGTTTTCGTTGCTGCCGCGCTGCCAGGGGCTGTGCGGGTCGCAGAAGTAGATCGCCACGCCGGTTCTTTGGGTGATCTCGGCGTGTCGCGCCATCTCCCGGCCCTGGTCGTAAGTCATGCTCTTGCGCATCTCCAGCGGCATGCTATTGAGCGCGGCGCTGAAGCCTTCCAGCGCCGAAGTCGCCGTTGCGTCGTTCATCTTCACCAACATCAGGTAGCCACTGGTGCGTTCCACCAGCGTACCGACGGACGAGGCGTTGGCCTTACCCTTGATGAGGTCGCCTTCCCAATGCCCCGGCATCAGCCTGTCTTCAATCTCCGGCGGGCGCACATGAATACTGACCATCTCGGGGATCTGGCCGCGCCGATCCACGCCACCAGAGCGCGGCCGGCGCGTCGTCTTGCCTTGGCGCAGACAGATGATCAGCTCCTTACGCAGCTCACCCACTGGCAGGGCATAGATCGCGTTGTAGATCGTCTCGCGACAGACGTAGGCATCTCGCAGGTTGGGTATGTTCATGCTGCGCAGCTTGCCGGCAATCTGCTCGGGAGACAAACGCTCACGCAGCATATGGGTCACCAGTTCGAAGCGCTCGCTACCCGGCAACAGTTTTCGCATCGGTCGACAAACCTGGCGGCGGGCCTGCATTTGCTGCTGAGCCAGACGGGCCGAGTAGCCACCGCAAGCACCTCGGTTACGGCGCAGCTCACGGCTGATGGTCGAAGGGGATCGGTTGATCAAGCAGGCAATCCTGCGCAGGCTGAAGCCTTGGGTACGACCGATTTGAATGGTGGCGCGCTCTTCAACGCTGAGTTCGGTATAAGACATAGGGGCAGCACCGTACCGGAAAGGTCAGGTGTTGCACTCAGTTTTTGCCGCCGCCACGATTTATTGGGAAGAATCTCCAGCTTGGGCTGGCGCTGTTGTGAGCGATCTATTCGGTAATCTGTACTGGGTTGAAGCGTTCGGAAAAAACTCGTTAAGGCAGGAGTTTGGCATGGAATCACCAGACCCAGTTTCAGCCGACACGAGTATTCCAGGTCATAACTGGTCGCTTGTTGAGGAAAGGGGTTAGCCGTTTCCCCTTTCTCATTCATCGCTCGGACTTTCTCAAGTCATTTTGGGAGGTTCTTGATCATCGGAAAATCGCATATGCCAAAAATCACCGAATCCCAGGCCGGAGGCGCGAACGTGCTCCGGTTTCTGGACCTGATCGCTTTCTCTGAAGGCACCTCGACCGTCAGGGCGAGCGACGACGGTTACAACGTGCTGTACGGCGGCGGCCTGTTCCAAGGCTATGCAGACCACCCGAGGCGCAAGTTGACCTTCCCCATCAACGGCAAGCCTGTGACCAGCACGGCTGCCGGTCGATACCAGTTGCTCGAGCGTTACTGGGATGCATACCGGGTCAGCCTTCGCCTGGCGGGCGGTTTCACGCCGGAGAACCAGGACCGAATCGCGCTGCAGCAGATCCGCGAGCGCAAGGCCCTGGACGACATCAAGGCGGGCCGCATCGAGCAGGCGATCGCCAAGTGCTCGAACATCTGGGCATCGCTGCCAGGCAACAACTACGGACAGAACCCGCACCGCCTGGACAAGCTGCTCGGGCGCTGGGTTGAGCTTGGTGGGGTGCTGGCATGATCTGGCTCAGAGCGGTACCGGTCTGGTGCTGGTGGATGATCGCCCTCGTTATGGTTTTTTCGGTGCAACAACACCGCATTCAGGAGCAGAGAGATGCCACTACAGCTGCTCGAGACGAGTTTCGGGCTTACCGGGTCGAGATTTCCGAACGTAATCGGTTGGCGATGGCTCAGGCCAGAACAGAAGAGCAGCGCCGCGCCGCGGCGCAACAAGAGGCGAGGGTAAAAGGACATGAAGAAAGAACGATTGCTGATGCTGGCGCTACTGACGCCGATGCTGCTGGCCAGCGGCTGCGCAGTGACGCCGCCCAGCTCGCTGCCTCCGTCAGTTGCCCCGGCACGGATACCGCCGCTGTCGCCAGAGGCGAGACAGCCACCCGCGCCGCCATGGTGCTCTCCGACCTGCTCGCACGGGCTGATGAACGAGCGGGAGAGTTGGCGCAAGCTTATGACCGCGCCCGAATAGCCGGGCAGCAGTGCGAGCGGGAGTATGACGGGCTGACTCCGCAGAAGTCGTAGGGGCATTCGCTGAACCAGGCGGATGCAGAGCGATCTACTGGCCGTTTACCGGCACCAGCGCTACTAGAAAATAGGTACCACTCGGATACTCTTCGCGATACCGGGCCTCCCTAAGGTTGTTCCCTATGTTGTACCAAGGGTCCATCCAGCCGCTCGGCGTTTTCAGAATGTAATGATCATCGGCATAGGGTGCCTTGCCTCTGATGCAGACAATTGCCCCGTCAGGGATATCGGCAGGGTCCCAATCGGCGATTACTTTGACACCTGCTTTCTGAAGGGCGATTGCTATGTCATGAAGCTCTAGACCACCTGGCTCTGCATTGATCGCCAGTCCTTTCGCATCCTCTGCCAGCTTCTTTGCGTTCTGATATGAAACCCCTAAAAGAGAGGCCATGCACGCGACACCGCATCCCCACTCATCTTCCTGGGCAACAAGATCATATTGATTCACGTTTAGCTCCTAGCTATTAACCGACATTCGAAGATAGCGTATCCCAGCCTGGAGGTGATGGCCTTCACTCTCATTCAATACGGCACGACTGTTTCTTCGTGCTGGCTCGGCAGGGCAGGACGCCGCAGAGGGGTGCGCCCCCCTCTGGAGGCCGCGGTTTCCGTGCACTCATTTTACTGGTATTCGTAATTAATGTGGGAAGGATTTTTGGTCAAGGTTAACTTTCCCGCGGCTAGGCAGGCAACCAGAGGGTGTGGGCAGGAGGAATCCCACTCTGCCGGCCGAGCGCCGGCAGCGGATCGGCTACGAGAAGCAACTGGAGGCTGCAGCCTCCTCCTGCCGATGATCAGGCGGATTCACGGCTTCGCGTGACTGTAATTCTCGTACCACTTTTTGTACCAAATGAGGTTTTTTATGGGGGAATCAGGGGGGGTTATGGCCCCTGAAAGCCTTTAAAACCCCCTTTTCCAATACTCCTGCTAATCCGCACATAAGTCCTTACCGGTTTTTCCGTTGGGGAGGTGATGCCCCGGATTAGGGCACCTTAAGGAACTGACCTATGTGCTTTTCGAGAGTTTTAGAATGTTTGGTTATATGACGCCGGGCAGGCAACCCGATGCAATCATTTCCCCCGGATCAACCGGCGCAATCCAAACCGGTTCGGATGGCAAGCCTCCGCCACCGCCCGCGGCAATGGCAGCGGTTCCCCACATACCCAGGCCGCCACCAGCTCGCCACTCAACGGCGCCGTGATCAGCCCGCGTGAGCCATGCCCGCTGTTCACATACAACCCGCCCAGCCAAGGGCAGGGCACATCCGGTACTTGCCGCGCATCCCGGCCCAGTACTGCATAGGCTTCGGTAAACGCCTGCGCGTCGGCAATGGGCCCGACGATCGGCAGGTAATCCGGGCTGGTGCAACGGAACGCAGCACGTCCCTGCAATTGCTCGGGGTCCAGTTCAGCCACAGCCAGCCGTTGCGCCAGATCGACGGAAATTTCGTCCAGCAGCGCCAGGTTGCCCTGATGCTCGGCCACCGTCGGTGCAAGGTCTTCGCTGTGGAAGTCAAAACTGGCGCCCAGTGTATGTTCACCCTCGCGCGGCGGTGCCACATAGCCTTCCGCGCACACCACGGTGCGCAGTGCCTGGCTGCTGGCGGTGGCCGGCAAGCGGGTGATCTGCCCACGGATGCGCTTGAGTGGTAACTGCGCGCAAGGTTCGAAGCGCAGCACATCCGCCGCACCGGCCAGGACCACCACTGGAGCGCGGGCTAACAGCTGGTCGCCAGCCCAGGCTTGCCAATGCTCATCCACTTTGCGCAGTTCGAGCACGTCCTGGTGGGTCACCACGCGAATACCAGGGTGCTGCAACTGCTGTTGGCACAGCGCTGGAGGGTGCACCCAGCCACCTTCGGGGTAGAACAACCCGCCGCCAGGCAATGCCACGCCGGCGATGGCTTCGGCCTCCGCGCGCGCCAGGCAGTGCAGCAAGCCATGGTCGAAGGCGGCAGCCAGCTTGCCCTGGCGTTCGGCCTCCTTGCTGTCGAAGGCCAGTTGCAGCACCCCGCAGGCATCCCAGTCACGGCCACGCTGCAAGCGCTGCAGCTGACGCCGGGTGTAGCCGAACCCGGACAGGATCATCTGCGAGAGCGCGGTGCCATGGGCAGACAGCTTGAGGTACAGCACCCCTTGCGGGTTGCCTGAAGCTTCCTGGGCCGGGGCTTCGTGGCGCTCCAGCACGGTTACCTGCCAGCCGCGCCGGGCCAGGCTGGCGGCGCTGCTGCTGCCGGCAAGTCCGGCACCGATCACCAGCGCCTCGCGCGGCCCCTGTGTCACCGCGGGGCGCGCGTACCAAGGCGCGCATGGGCCGGGCCGGAGGCCGACGTAGGCGCCGCTCATCACCTCCCACTTCTTGCCGATGCCTGGCACCTTCTTCATGGCGAAGCCGGCTTCCACCAGGCTGCGGCGTACCCAGCCGGTGGTGGTGAAGGTGCCCAGCACCGTGCCCGGATGCGATAGCCGCGCCAGTTGCGCAAACAGCTCCGGGGTCCACATGTCGGGGTTCTTGGCGGGGGCGAAGCCGTCGAGGAACCACACATCGATCTGCGCATCGAGTTGCGGCAGCTGTTCCAGCACATCGCCTATCAACAGGGTCAGGGTGACCCTGCCACCGGCGAAGGTGAACTGCTGAAAGCCCGGGTGCACCGCCACGTATTGCTCCAGCAGCGGCTCGGTATAGGCGGCCAGTTCAGGCCACAGGCGCACTGCGCGGGCCATGTCGGCGTGGTCGAGGGGGTACTTTTCGACGCTGACGAAGTGCAGGCGCGCGTCGCTGTGTGCGTGCTGGTCGAACAGCTGCCAGGCGCAGAAAAAATTCATGCCGGTGCCAAAACCGGTTTCGCCGATCACCGTGCAGGCGTGCGGCGCCAGGTTGGCAAAACGTTCGGCCAGGCGGGTCTGTCCGAGGAACACGTGCTTGGTTTCTTCGATGCCTTCGTTGACTGCGAAATAGACGTCGTCATAGTGCCGCGAATGGGGGCGGCCCTGGTCGTCCCAGTCGATCTGGGCGTGCTGGAGGAGGGTGGGCATGGTGGGCTCGGTTGCAGCGGATGGCGGGATTTTATGCCATCCGGCTGAGCTGTGGGAGCGCGTTCATTGGTGAAGAGGTCAATACAGGCCGAAATGAAATCCGCTAGTCTTGCTTATCCATTGAAGGAGCCAGTGCATGTTCGAATCTGCCGAAATCGGCCACAGCATCGACAAGGAGGCTTACGACGCCGAGGTACCCGCTTTACGCGAGGCCCTGCTCGAAGCCCAGTACGAACTCAAGCAGCAGGCGCGGTTTCCGGTGATCGTGCTGATCAACGGCATTGAAGGCGCCGGCAAGGGTGAGACGGTAAAACTGCTCAACGAGTGGATGGACCCGCGCATGATCGATGTGCTCACCTTCGACCAGCAGACCGACGAAGAGCTGGCCCGCCCACCCGCCTGGCGCTATTGGCGGGCCTTGCCACCCAAGGGGCGGATGGGTGTGTTCTTTGGCAACTGGTACAGCCAGATGCTGCAGGGGCGGGTGCACGGGGTGTTCAAGGATGCCGTGCTCGATCAGGCCATTACCGGTGCCGAGCGCCTGGAGCAGATGCTTTGCGATGAAGGTGCGCTGATCATCAAGTTCTGGTTCCACCTGTCCAAGAAGCAGATGAAGGCACGGCTGAAATCGCTCAAGGACGACCCGCTGCACAGCTGGAAGATCAGCCCGCTGGATTGGCAGCAGTCGCAAACCTACGACCGCTTCGTGCGCTTTGGTGAGCGCGTGCTGCGCCGCACCAGCCGCGACTATGCGCCATGGCACATCATCGAAGGGGTAGACCCGAATTACCGCAGCCTGGCGGTGGGGCGCATTCTGCTGGAAAGCCTGCAAGCCGCGCTGGCCAATAATCCCAAGGGCAAGCACCAGGGCAACGTGGCCCCGCTGGGCCACAGCATCGACGACCGCAGCCTGCTTGGCGCCCTGGACATGACCTTGCGCCTGGACAAGGCCGACTATCAGGAACAGTTGATCACCGAACAGGCCCGTCTGGCCGGCCTGCTGCGTGACAAGCGCATGCGCCGGCATGCCCTGGTGGCGGTGTTCGAAGGCAACGACGCCGCCGGCAAGGGGGGCGCCATCCGCCGCGTGGCGGCGGCGCTGGACCCGCGGCAGTACCGTATCGTGCCGATTGCCGCGCCGACCGAAGAAGAGCGTGCGCAGCCGTACCTGTGGCGGTTCTGGCGGCACATCCCGGCACGGAGCAAGTTCACCATCTTCGACCGTTCCTGGTATGGCCGGGTGCTGGTGGAGCGGGTGGAAGGCTTCTGCAGCCCCGCTGACTGGATGCGTGCCTACAGCGAGATCAACGACTTTGAAGAGCAGTTGGTGGATGCCGGCGTGGTGGTGGTCAAGTTCTGGCTGGCGATCGACCAGCAGACCCAACTGGAGCGCTTCGAAGAGCGTGAGCAAATTCCGTTCAAACGCTACAAGATCACCGAGGATGACTGGCGCAACCGCGACAAGTGGGACGAATACTCCCAGGCGGTGGGCGACATGGTCGACCGCACCAGCAGCGAGATTGCCCCTTGGACGCTGGTGGAGGCCAATGACAAGCGCTGGGCGCGGGTGAAGGTGGTGCGCACCATCAACCAGGCGCTGGAAGCGGCGTTTGCCAAGCAAAAAAAATAGCCGACGGTGATGTTGCCTGTTCTGGCCCTTTCGCGGGTAAACCCGCTCCTACAAGGGATCGCGCGCTGAGCTGCGCCCCGGATGTTGGACAAAAAATCCAACACCGGGGCGCAGCTCACCCTCCCGTAGGAGCGGGTTTACCCGCGAAAGGGCCAGCACAGGCAACACCTCCCCCCAGCCATGCCCCAAAAGAATGACCTGATGAATTCTTTTCTCGGCACTCTCCACCGTCTCCGTCCTCCAACCCCGTAGAATTCAACAACCCCCACCACGGGCTTGATCGAGGATTTTATGCACACCACTTCTGGCCGCTGGGGCTATGGGCTGTTCCTGGCACTTCTGACGGCGCTGCTCTGGGGCATCTTGCCGATCAAGCTCAAGCAGGTATTGCAAGTGGTCGACCCGATCACTGTCACCTGGTACCGCCTGCTGGTCTCCGGCAGCCTGCTGTTCGCCTGGCTGGCGGCTCAGCGGCGTTTGCCGTCCATGCGTAAACTGGCGCCCAAGGGCAAGGGCCTGGTGCTGGTGGCCGTGCTCGGCCTGATGGGCAACTACGTGCTCTACCTGATCGGTCTCAAACTGCTTAGCCCAGGCACCGCACAACTGGTGGTACAGATCGGCCCGGTGCTGTTGCTGGTGGCCAGCGTGTTCGTGTTCCGCGAGCGCTTCAGTGTGGGGCAGGGCGTGGGCCTGTTGGTGCTGCTGGCAGGGTTTGGCCTGTTCTTCAACCAGCGCCTGGAAGAGCTACTGACTTCGCTGGGTACCTACACCACCGGCGTGTTGACCATCTTGCTGGCGACCAGCATCTGGGTGTTCTACGCCCTGAGCCAGAAGCAGTTGCTGACCGTGTGGCACTCGCAGCAGGTGATGATGGTGATCTACCTCAGCTGCGCTGCGTTGCTGACACCTTGGGTGCACCCGCTGGAGGCCTTGCAACTGACCCCGGTGCAAGGCTGGCTGCTGCTGGCCTGTTGCCTGAATACCCTGGTGGCATACGGCGCGTTTGCCGAAGCACTGGCGCACTGGGAGGCCTCACGGGTAAGTGCCACGCTGGCGCTGACCCCGCTGGTGACCTTCGTTGCGGTGGCGCTGGCGGCGTTGGTTTGGCCTGAGTATGTGCATGCCGAGGACATCAATGCCCTGGGCTATGTGGGGGCGGTCACGGTGGTGTTCGGTTCGGCGCTGGTGGCGCTGGGGCCGTCGCTGGTGGCCGGGTGGCGGGCGCGCCGGGCGCGGTTGGCCTAGTGTGGTGTTTCACAAATAACGACCATAACGCGCGGCGCTTTTTGCGCTCATGCGGCGTTGTCGCTCCTCGCCGTGGCTGGGCTACGACTCGTCGCGACGCCTTGCTTGAGCGCAAAAATCGCTCGCGAGTTATTGGCCGTATTTGCAAAACACCACACTAGGTCTGTCGATTGCCTGTACCGGCCCTTTCGCGGGTGAACCCGCTCCTACCATGGATCGCCGCTCGTCGTAGGAGCGGGTTCACCCGCGAAAGGGCCGGTACAGGCTACAGAGCAGTCAGCCCTTGCCGCCCGGCGCCAGCATGTTCTCCGGCCGCACCCACTGGTCGAACTGCTCATTGGTCAGGTACTTCAACGCCAAGGCCGCCTCGCGCAGGGTCTTGCCCTCGCTGTAAGCCTTTTTGGCAATTTCCGCCGCCTTGTCATAGCCAATATGCGGGTTCAGCGCCGTCACCAGCATCAACCCGCGCTCCAGGTGCGCGGCCATCTGCTCGGCATCCGGCTCGATACCCGCCACGCAATGCTGCTGGAAGTTGCGGCAACCATCGGCCAGCAACTCGATGGATTGCAGCAGGTTATGAATGATCACCGGCTTGAACACATTCAGCTGCAAATGCCCCTGGCTGGCGGCAAAGCCGATGGCCGCGTCGTTGCCCAGTACCTGGCAGGCCAACATCGACAGCGCCTCGCACTGGGTGGGGTTGACCTTGCCCGGCATGATCGAGCTGCCGGGCTCGTTGGCCGGCAGGCGCACCTCGGCCAGCCCGGCGCGCGGGCCGGAACCCAGCAGGCGCAGGTCGTTGGCAATTTTCATCAAGGCCACGGCCAGGGTTTTCAGGGCGCCCGCCAGGCTGGTCAGCGGCTCGTGGCCGGCGAGGGCGGCGAACTTGTTCGGCGCGGTGATGAACGGCAGGCCGGACAGCGCCGCCAGCTCGGCAGCGATGGCCTCGGCAAACCCCTGCGGGGCGTTCAGCCCGGTACCCACGGCAGTGCCGCCCTGGGCCAGTTCGCACACCGCCGGCAGGGTGGCGCGGATGGCGCGCTGGGCGTAATCGAGCTGGGCGACGAAGGCCGACACTTCCTGGCCGAAGGTGATCGGCGTGGCGTCCATCATGTGTGTGCGACCGGTTTTTACCAGTTGGTGGTGACGCATCGACAGCTCGGCCAGCCCTGAAGACAGTTCGGTCACGGCCGGCAGTAGCTTTTCCTGCACCGCCTGGGCTGCCGCAATGTGCATGGCGGTGGGGAAGCAGTCGTTGGAGCTCTGCGAGCGGTTGACGTGGTCATTGGGGTGCACCGGCGCCTTGCCGCCACGGCCTTTGCCGGCCAGTTCGTTGGCGCGTCCGGCAATCACCTCGTTGACGTTCATGTTGCTCTGGGTGCCACTGCCCGTCTGCCAGACGACGAGCGGGAACTGATCGTCGTGCTGGCCAGCCAGCACTTCATCGGCGGCCTGTTCGATCAGCCGGGCGATGTCGGCCGGCAGGTCGCCATTGCGGTCGTTGACGCGCGCCGCGGCCTTCTTGATCAGTGCCAGGGCGTGCAACACCGCGAGGGGCATGCGCTCCTTGCCAATGGCGAAGTTGATCAGCGAACGCTGGGTCTGCGCACCCCAGTAGGCGTCCTCCGGAACTTCGACCGGACCCAGGCTGTCTGTCTCGATACGGCTCATTCTGTACTCACTCCTGTGTAGTTCGAAATCGCAGTTTAGGCCCTGATTCGACCGAGCGGTTCCGTCGCTCGTCGTGCCACTTGAGCACATCGCCACCACGGCGCAGAATGCTCTACTCTGAGGTGCCCGCCTCCCTCTCTTTGAAGGAAATGCAATGACCCGTCTCCGTGTCCTTTGTGCCGCCGTTGCCCTGGTTTGCGCCAGTGGCCAGGTACTCGCTGCCACCGCCAGCCACAACGCTGCTGCCGAGAAATTCCTGACCCTGGCCAACGCCGACAAGCTGGGCACCCCGGTGTACATGCAAGTGCAGCAGATGTTCGCCCAGCGTTTCGCCCAGACCAAGGCCCCGGCCGCCAAGCAACCGGTGCTGGAAAGCTACCAGGCCAAGGCCAATGCCGCCCTGGACAACGCCATCGGCTGGAACAAGCTGAAGCCGAAGATGGTCGACCTGTACACCCAGACCTTCACCGAGCAGGAGCTGAAAGACCTGGTCAAGTTCTACGAATCGCCGCTGGGCAAGAAAGTGCTGCGTGAAATGCCCAAGGTCACTCAGCAGTCGGCACAGCTGACCCAGCAGAGCCTGGAGCCCGCAGTACCGGTGGTGAACAAGCTGCTGGAAGACATGACCAAAGAGCTGGACCCGAACGCAGGCAAGGCCGCCGCACCCGCGAAGAAGTGAGTACGCCGCAATGATCATGCAACAACGTATCGAACAGCAACTGGCCGCGCTGGCGCCGCAACACCTGCAAGTGCTCAACGAAAGTCACATGCACAGTCGTGGTCAGGAGACCCACTACAAGGCCGTGATCGTCAGCGAGCAGTTCGCCGGGTTGAACAGCGTCAAGCGCCACCAGAAGGTGTACGCCACCATGGGTGAGCTGATGGGCGAGATTCACGCCCTGGCCATCCACACCTACACCGCCGAAGAGTGGGCCAAGGTCGGCGTTGCACCGGCCTCGCCGGTGTGCGCCGGCGGCGGGCACTGAAACCTTTCTGTTGTTCTGGTAGAATCCTGCAAAATCCGGGGGCCGCTTTGCGGCCCTTTCGCGACACAAGGCCGCTCCCACAAAAACCGCACTAGCCATCAGGTTACGCGGTCCCCTGTGGGAGCGGCCTTGTGTCGCGAAAGGGGCGCAAAGCGCCCCCATGCTTTTCTATACCGTCAAACCCGGTCCGCCCCTTACGAGGGCAACCACCTGGAGATTCCGTTACATGTCTCAAGCCATCGTCGTCGCGGCGCTGTACAAGTTCGTCACCCTGGAAGACTACGTCGAGCTGCGTGAGCCGCTGCTCAAGACCATGCTCGACAACAACGTCAAAGGCACCCTGCTGCTGGCCCACGAGGGCATCAACGGCACCGTATCGGCCACCCGCGAAGGCATCGATGGCCTGCTGGCCTGGCTGCGCAACGACCCGCGCCTGGTCGATGTCGACCATAAAGAGTCGTACTGCGACGAACAGCCGTTCTACCGCACCAAGGTCAAGCTCAAGAAAGAGATCGTCACCCTCGGCGTGCCGGGCGTAGACCCCAACCAGGCCGTTGGTACCTATGTCGAGCCCAAGGACTGGAACGCCCTGATCAGCGACCCGGAAGTGCTGTTGATCGACACCCGCAACGACTACGAAGTGGCCATCGGTACGTTCAAGGGCGCCATCGACCCGAAGACCGAAACGTTCCGTGAGTTCCCGGAGTACATCAAGGCCAATTTCGACCCGAGCAAGCACAAGAAGGTCGCCATGTTCTGCACCGGCGGCATCCGTTGCGAAAAGGCCTCCAGCTACATGCTCGGTGAAGGCTTCGAGTCGGTCTATCATCTTAAGGGCGGCATCCTGAAATACTTCGAGGAAGTGCCTCAGGAAGAAAGCCTGTGGGACGGCGACTGCTTCGTCTTCGACAACCGGGTTACGGTGCGCCATGACCTGAGCGAAGGTGAGTACGACCAGTGCCACGCCTGCCGCCATCCGATCAATGCAGAGGAGCGCGCGTCCGAGCACTATTCGCCAGGTGTCAGCTGCCCGCATTGCTGGGACAGCCTGAGCGAGAAGACCCGGCGCAGTGCCATCGACCGGCAGAAGCAGATCGAGCTGGCCAAGGCCCGCAACCTGCCGCACCCGATCGGTTACAACTACAAAGCCGAGGCTTGAAGCATGTCTGCACGCCTGATCTATGTGATGGACCCGATGTGCTCCTGGTGCTGGGGGTTTGCGCCAGTGGCCGCGGCCCTGATCGCCCAGGCGCGTGAGGCAGGCGTGCCTGCCCGCCTGGTAACGGGCGGGCTGCGTACGGGCGGCAGCGCCCTGGACAGCTCCACTCGCAAGTACATCCTGGAACACTGGCAGGCGGTGGCTGATGCTACCGGCCAGCCGTTCCGCTTCGAGGGGGCCATGCCTGACGGTTTCGTCTACGACACCGAGCCGGCCTGTCGCGCCCTGGTCGCGGCCCGCGAGCTGGATGCCGAGCGCGTCTGGCCGCTGCTGGCGTTGATCCAGCGTTCGTTCTACGAGCAGGGTACCGATGTGACCACCGCGCCGCAGCTGGTCGAGCTGGCCTCCCAGAGTGGCTTCGACCGTGCCGCGTTCGCCGAAACCTTCGCCCGTGCCGATACCCGCGCCGCCACCGCGGCCGACTTCGCCTGGGCCCAGGACCTGGGTATTGCCGGTTTCCCGACCTTGCTGGCCGAGCGCAATGGCCAACTGGCCTTGCTGACCAACGGCTACCAGCCGCTGGAGCGCCTGCAACCCTTGCTCGGCCGCTGGCTGCAGCAGGCCGCCTGTGCTTGATGTACCAGGGTCACCCGACCCGGTACCGGGCAAGCCATACACTGCGGGCGATCGACTGAGCTGGGCGGAAATCCGCCGCCTGGCCCTGCATCACAAGAAAAACCTCTGGTCCGCCAACCTCATTGCGTTACTGGCGGCGTGTTGCAGTGTGCCCATTCCGCTGCTGCTGCCGCTGTTGGTGGACGAAGTACTGCTCGGCCATGGCGATGCCGCGCTGAAGTGGATGAACCACCTGCTGCCGTCCAACTGGCAGGTAGCAGCCGGCTACATCGGCCTGATGCTGGCGCTCACCCTGTGCCTGCGCCTGGCTGCGCTGGCCTTCAACGTGATCCAGTCCAAGCTGTTCGCCGGGCTGGCCAAGGACATCGTCTACCGCCTGCGCATCCGCCTGATCGAGCGCCTCAAGCGTATTTCGCTGAAAGAGTACGAAAGCCTGGGCAGCGGCACGGTGACCACCCACCTGGTCACCGACCTGGACACCCTCGACAAGTTCGTTGGCGAAACCCTCAGCCGCTTCCTGGTGGCCATGCTGACACTGACCGGCACGGCGGCCATCCTGATCTGGATGCACTGGCAGCTGGCCTTGCTGATCTTGCTGTTCAACCCGCTGGTGATCTACTTCACGGTGCAGTTGGGCAAGCGGGTCAAACACCTGAAAAAGCTCGAAAACGACAGCACCGCGCGCTTTACCCAGGCGCTGGCGGAAACCCTCGATGCCATCCAGGAAATCCGCGCCGGCAACCGCCAGGGCTACTTCCTTGGCCGCCTGGGCTTGCGTGCCCGCGAGGTGCGCGATTACGCCGTGGACTCGCAATGGAAAAGCGATGCCAGTGGCCGTGCCAGTGGCCTGCTGTTCCAGTTCGGCATCGACATCTTCCGCGCGGCGGCCATGCTGACCGTGCTGTTTTCCGATCTGTCGATCGGCCAGATGCTGGCAGTGTTCAGCTACCTGTGGTTCATGATCGGTCCGGTGGAGCAACTGCTTAATCTGCAATATGCCTACTACGCCGCCGGCGGTGCGCTGAGTCGCCTCAACGAGCTGCTGGCGCGTGCCGACGAGCCGCAATACCCGGCCGCCAGCGACCCGTTCGCCGGCCGCGAAACGGTGGGCATTGACGTGCGCGACCTGCGCTTTGCCTATGCCGACGAGCCGGTGCTCGAGCACCTCGACCTGTCTATCGCCGCGGGTGAGAAGGTGGCGATTGTCGGTGCCAGCGGCGGCGGCAAGAGCACGCTGGTGCAGCTACTGCTGGGCCTATACAGCGCCCAGGCCGGGACCATCCGCTTTGGCGGGGCCAGCCTGCAGGAAATCGGCCTGGAAACCCTGCGCGAGAATGTCGCGGTGGTGTTGCAGCACCCGTCGCTGTTCAACGACAGCGTGCGTGCCAACCTGACCATGGGCCGCGACTGCAGCGATGATGCGTGCTGGCAGGCGCTGCGCATCGCCCAGCTGGATGCCACCATCGCCGCCTTGCCGCAGGGCCTGGACAGTGTGGTAGGGCGTTCAGGCGTGCGCTTGTCCGGTGGCCAGCGCCAGCGCCTGGCCATTGCCCGCATGGTACTGGCTGAGCCCAAGGTAGTGATCCTCGACGAGGCCACCTCAGCCCTGGATGCCGCCACCGAGTACAACCTGCATCAGGCCTTGGCGTGCTTCCTCAGCGGCCGCACCACGCTGATCATCGCCCATCGCTTGTCGGCGGTGAAACAGGCCGACCGGGTGCTGGTGTTCGATGGCGGGCACGTGGCCGAAGACGGCGACCATCAGCAGCTGATTGCCGAGGGTGGGTTATACGCCAAGCTTTATGGGCATCTGCAGCAGAGCTGACTATCTGGCTGCCTTCACCGGGCTTATGGGAGCAACTGTCTTGCTCAATTTCTAAAAGCTGGTGCGATCCCTGTGGGAGCGGGCTTGCCCGCGAACACGGGCGAAGCCCGTGCCATCCACCGCGGTGTCTTCTTCGCGGGTAAACCCGCTCCTACAATGGCCAGCGCATACGCTGTACAAATTCCTCGATTCCTTGTCATAAAAATCCCCTTCACAGCGATGGCAAATGGCCTACGCTGTGCTTGTCTGGGTCGATTTACGCCTTATCTGCTCTGTGACAGGGACTCCATGAAGGGAAATCGCACACTCGAAGCGCCAAAGTTGCTCGGCATCACATGGCCTTTCATCGCCGTCGTGGTCCTTCAGGTGGCGTTGGGCAGCCTTAGCCTTTATACGCTCTCGGCCGTGCGCGCCTATGTCGCGGGCGAAAGCCTGTGGTCCAAGGCGCAGAAAGATGCCATCTATTACCTCAGTCTGTACGGCGAGACGCAGGACGACAGCACCTACCAACGCTATCGCCAGGCCATTACCGTACCGCAGGGTGACCATCGTCTGCGCGAAGTGCTCGACCACCCCAGCCCTGATCTGGACGCCGCGCGACAGGCGGTTCTGCAAGGTGGCAACCACCCTGACGATGTCGAGCGGATCATCTGGTTCTACCGCAACTTTCGCCATGTCAGCTATATGCAGACAGCCATCGATTACTGGGACATCGGTGACGACTATCTGGCCAAGCTGGATGTACTGGCCGGTGAAATGCGCCAGCGTTTTGCCGATGGCCCGGTGGATGCCGACACCGTCAGCGACTGGAAGGCCCGCATTGTCGCCATCAACGAAGGCGTGACCCCGGCGGCCAAGGCGTTCAGTGATGCCTTGGGCGAAGGCTCGCGCATGTTGCTGCGGGTGCTGCTGATCACCAACCTGCTGACCGCGATGTTCCTGATCGCCATTGCCTGGCGCCGCTCCAGCAAGCTGTTGGCCCAGCGCCAAGCCTTTGCCAGCGCCCTGCAGGAAGAAAAAGAGCGTGCGCAGATTACCCTGCAGGCCATCGGGGATGCGGTGATCACCACCGATGTCGAAGGCAGTATCGGCTACATGAACCCGGCCGCCGAGCAATTGACCCACTGGCAATCCGGGCAGGCGCAGGGCCTGCCGCTGTCGGCGCTGTTCAGCCTGGTGGACGAACACGCCGAGGAGGACGGGCGCAGCTTGGTCGAACAGGTGCTCAGCGGCAGCCTCAAGGGCGGCTCCGAGCATGCCCGGCTGATCCAGCGCCTGGACGGCAGTACCGTGTCGATCAACCTGGTAGGCTCGCCGATCGTCAATGACGGCCAGGTCAGTGGCATCGTGCTGGTGCTGCACGATATGACCCAGGAACGCCAGTACATCGCCAATCTGTCCTGGCAGGCAACCCACGACGCCCTGACCGGGCTGGCCAACCGCCGCGAGTTCGAGTACCGCCTGGAGCAGGCGCTCAACGACCTGGCGCGTCAGGCCGGGCGGCATTCGCTGATGTTCCTCGACCTCGACCAGTTCAAGCTGGTCAACGACACCTGTGGCCACGCTGCCGGCGATGAGTTGCTGCGGCATATCTGCGCGGTGCTGCAGTCCGGCCTGCGTGAGGGCGATACGCTGGCGCGGCTGGGCGGCGATGAGTTTGGCGTGCTGCTGGAAAACTGCCCGCCCGACCAGGCCGAGCGCATTGGCGAACAATTGCGCCAGATGGTGCAGAGCCTGCACTTCGTATGGAAAGGGCGGCCGTTCGTGACCACGGTCAGCATTGGCCTGGTGCACATGGCCCAGGCCCCCGGTACCCTGGAGGCTTCGCTGCGCGCCGCCGACATGGCCTGCTACATGGCCAAGGAAAAGGGCCGAAACCGTGTACAGGTGTACCACGCCGACGACAGCGAGCTGTCCATGCGTTTTGGCGAAATGGCCTGGATCCAGCGCCTGCATGTGGCCTTGGAAGAAAACCGCTTTTGCCTCTACGCCCAGGAAATCGCCCCGCTCAAAACCTTCGAGGGCCCGGGCCATATCGAAATTCTGTTGCGCCTGCACGACGAAAGCGGCCGCACCATCCTGCCCAGCAGCTTCATCCCGGCGGCCGAGCGCTACGGCCTGATGACCGCGCTGGACCGCTGGGTGGTACGCAATGTGTTCATGGTCATACGCCAGTGCCTGGAAGAAGGGCGTGAAGGGCCGTTGTCGACTTGTGCCATCAACCTGTCAGGGTCCAGCATTGGCGACGACAAGTTCCTTGAATACCTCCAGCGGTTGTTCGTCGAATACGCCATTCCGCCGCGAATGATCTGTTTCGAAATTACCGAAACCAGCGCCATTGCCAACCTAGGCAGCGCCATTCGCTTCATCAATGAGTTGAAAGGGCTAGGTTGCCGTTTCTCGCTGGATGATTTTTGCGCCGGCATGTCCTCGTTCGCCTATCTCAAGCATTTGCCCGTGGACTACCTGAAGATTGACGGGAGTTTCGTCAAGGACATGCTCGACGACCCGGTCAACCGGGCCATGGTCGAGGTCATCAACCATATCGGCCATGTGATGGGTAAGCGCACGATCGCCGAGTTCGTCGAAACACCCTTGATCGAGCAGGCCTTGCAGGAAATAGGCGTGGATTACGCCCAGGGCTACCTGATCGAACGCCCCCAGGTGTTCACCTGTGACAGTCTGCAGCGCCAACGGATCGCCGCCCGGCCTCTGTTGCAGCGAGCACCTGGCACGTTTCGCTAGTTGGAAATCACAAGGATCAAGGAGCTGAAAGTGATTGACGCATTCGTTCGTATCGGGCCTTTGATGGACCCCGCCAGTTACCCCCAATGGGCCCAGCAACTGATTGAAGACTGCCGCGAGAGCAAGCGCCGGGTGGTTGAGCATGAGTTTTATGCACGTCTGCGCGATGGCCAGCTGAAGCAATCGACCATCCGTCAGTACTTGATCGGTGGCTGGCCGGTGGTGGAGCAGTTTTCGTTGTACATGGCGCATAACTTGACCAAGACCCGCTATGGCCGGCATCAGGGCGAGGACATGGCGCGGCGCTGGCTGATGCGCAACATCCGCGTCGAGCTCAACCATGCCGACTACTGGGTGAATTGGTGCCAGGCGCACGGTGTGCACCTGCACGAGTTGCAGGCGCAAGAGGTGCCGCCCGAGCTGAACGGCCTGAACGACTGGTGCTGGCGGGTGTGCGCCACCGAGAACCTGGCCATTTCCATGGCGGCGACCAACTACGCCATCGAAGGCGCGACCGGTGAATGGTCGGCGGTGGTGTGCTCGACTGACACCTATGCGCAGGGGTTCCCTGAAGAAGGGCGCAAGCGGGCGATGAAGTGGCTGAAGATGCATGCCCAGTATGACGATGCGCACCCGTGGGAGGCGCTGGAAATCATCTGTACCCTGGCCGGTGAGAACCCCACCCTGGGGTTGCGCAACGAACTGCGCAGGGCTATTTGCAAGAGCTACGACTGCATGTTCCTGTTCCTGGAACGCTGCATGCAGCTGGAAGGGCGCCAGCAAGGCCGTATGCGACCGGCGTTGGCTGCGGGCTGATCGTTCGCTTGCACCGGCCTCTTCGCGGGTGAACCCGCTCCTACCGGGTTATGCGATCCCCTGTAGGGCGGGTTCACCCGCGAAAGGGCCGGTACAGGCAAAACATCATTGGGCGTTGAACGCCTGCCCGTTCACCCCTGTGCTGTCTGGCCCCATCAGGTACAGGTACACCGGCATGATCTCTTCGGGCAGCGGGTTGTTCTGCGGGTTCTCGCCAGGGTAGGCCTGGGCCCGCATTGCCGTGCGCGTGGCGCCTGGGTTGATGCTGTTGGCGCGCACCGGCGCCACGCCTTCCAGTTCATCGGCCAAGGTCTGCATCAGGCCTTCGGTGGCGAACTTCGACACGCCATAGGCGCCCCAGTAAGCCCGGCCCTTGCGCCCGACGCTGCTGCTGGTGAACACCACCGAAGCGTCCTCCGACAGCTTCAGCAGCGGCAGCAGGGTGCTGGTGAGCATGAAGGTGGCATTGACGTTGATGTGCATCACGCGCATGAAGTTGTCGCCCGACAGCTGCTCCAGCGGCGTGCGCGGGCCGATGATCGACGCATTGTTGAGCAGGCCATCGAGGCGGCCGAACTGGCCTTCGATCATGGCCGCCAGCTCGTCGTACTGGTGTGGCAGGGCGGTTTCCAGGTTGAACGGGATGACCACCGGCTGCGGGTGGCCGGCGGCTTCGATCTGGTCGTAGACCTCGTTCAGGTTGGCCTCGGTCTTGCCCAGCAGCAGCACGGTGGCACCCAGTGCGGCATAAGCCTTGGCAGCCGCGGCACCAATGCCACGGCCGGCACCGGTAACCAGGATGACCCGGCCTTGCAGCAGGTCGGGGCGGGCGGTGTAGTCGAACATGGTTCTGTCCTTCGAGTTCGTGTGGGCGGCCGGGCATATTGTAGGAGCGGGTTTACCCGCGAATGCGTCCGATCAGGCGCCAGTGTTGTCTGGGCTGGCGCATTCGCGGGTGAACCCGCTCCTACAAAGAGACGGTGCCCGGTCATCGGTCTGGGTTCAGCAGCCGCACAGCGCGCTGTCGATCACTTTGCGCAGTTCCAGTGGGTGGTCCACCACCACGTCGGCACCCCAGTTGTTGGGGTTGTCCTCTGGATGAATATAGCCGTAGCGCACCGCCGCCGTGCGGGTACCTGCGTCGCGGCCAGACTCGATGTCGCGCAGGTCGTCGCCGACGAACAGCACACTCGCCGGGTCCAGGTTCAGCGTCTTGCAGGCCAGGATCAGCGGCTCGGGGTCGGGTTTGCTGTTTTTCACGTGGTCCGGGCAGATCAGCAACGCCGAACGCTCGGCCAGGCCCAGCTGCTGCATGATCGGCTCGGCGAAGCGCACCGGCTTGTTGGTGACGACGCCCCACAGCAGGTTGCCTTTCTCGATGTCGGCCAGCAGCTCGGCCATGCCCTCGAACAGCTTGCTGTGCACCGCGCAGTCGCGCTGGTAACGCTCGAGGAATTCCAGGCGCAGGGCCTCGAAGCCGTCAGCCTCCGGGTCCATGGCGAACGCAGTGGCGACCATGGCGCGGGCGCCACCCGAGATCACGCCACGGATCAGGTTGTCGTCAACGGCCGGCAGCCCGCGGTCGGCGAGCATGGCCTGGCAAATGGCGATGAAGTCCGGCGCCGTGTCCAGCAAGGTGCCGTCCATGTCGAAGAGTACTGCTCGCAAACGCATGCTTATTCCTCGCGCAGGGTCTGGATCATGTAGTTGACGTCGACGTCGCTGTTGAGCTTGTAGTGCTTGGTCAGCGGGTTGTAGGTGAGGCCGATGATGTCCTTCACCTGCAGGCCTGCATCGCGGCTCCAGGCGCCCAGCTCGGACGGGCGGATGAATTTCTTGAAGTCATGGGTGCCGCGCGGCAGCATCTTCAGGATGTACTCGGCGCCGACGATGGCCAGCAGGTAGGCCTTGGGGTTGCGGTTGATGGTGGAGAAGAACACCTGGCCGCCCGGCTTGACCATGCGGTAGCAGGCGCGGATCACCGAAGACGGGTCGGGCACGTGCTCGAGCATTTCCAGGCAGGTGACCACGTCGAACTGTTCGGGCATTTCCTCGGCCAGGGCTTCGGCGGTGATCTGCCGGTATTCCACCTGCACGCCGGACTCCAGCTGGTGCAGCTGAGCCACCGCCAGTGGCGCCTCGCCCATGTCGATACCGGTGACCGTGGCGCCGCGCAGGGCCATGGCTTCGCTGAGGATGCCGCCACCGCAACCCACGTCCAGCACTTTCTTGCCGGCCAGGCTGACGCGCTCGTCGATCCAGTTGACGCGCAGCGGGTTGATTTCGTGCAGCGGCTTGAACTCGCTTTCGCGGTCCCACCAGCGGTGGGCCAGCGCTTCGAACTTGGCGATTTCGGCGCGGTCGACGTTGCTCATTGAACAGTCCTCTGAAACTTCGCAAAATTGCGCCGGAGTATACCCGAGCGCTTGGCCGCGAGGGTCGCTATAATCGCCGGTTTTTGATATCCGAATGACGGGGAGAGGCGATGCGCGAGCGACTTTTGGCGGCGGAGAAGGTGACCGCGATCCGCTGGCAGGGCGGCGCCTTGCACCTGCTCGACCAGCGCCTGCTGCCGTCGGAGGAGCGTTGGCTGGCCTGCGACAATGTTGCGCAGGTGGCCGCAGCCATCCGTGACATGGCAGTGCGCGGCGCCTCGGCGATCGGTATTGCCGCAGCTTACGGCCTGGTGCTGGCCCTTGAAGAGCGGCTGGCCGAAGGCGGCGATTGGGAAATGGAACTGGAAGACGACTTTCTCACCCTCGCCGAAGCGCGTCCTACCGCCGCCAACTTGTTCTGGGCGCTTAACCGCATGCGCGAGCGTCTGCTGCGCCTGCGTCCGGAAGAAGACGTTCTGGCGGCGCTGGAGGCCGAAGCGGTGGCCATTCACGAAAGCGACCGTGAGGCCAACCTGACCATGGCCCAGCAGGGTATCGAGCTGATCCGTCGTCATCAGGGCAATGCCCAGGCCCTGCTCACCTTCGGCAACGCCGGCGCCCTTGCCAGTGGCGGCTTTGGCACCGCACTGGGGGTGATCCGTGCCGGCTACCTGGAAGGCATGGTCGAGCGGGTTTATGCCGGTGAGACTCGCCCTTGGCTGCAGGGCTCGCGCCTGACGGCCTGGGAGCTGGCCAACGAGGGAATTCCGGTGACCCTGTGCGCCGACTCGGCGCTGGCGCATCTGATGAAGACCAAGGGCATCACCTGGGTGGTGGTGGGCGCGGACTGCATCGCTGCCAATGGCGACGTGGCCAGCAAGATCGGCACCTACCAGTTGGCGGTCAGCGCCATGCACCATGGTGTGCGCTTCATGGTGGTGGCGCCGAGCACCAGCATCGACCTGAACCTGGCAACCGGCGAGGATATTCCCCTGGAAGAGCGTGACGCCGACGAGTGGCTGGACTTTGGCGGTGCCCCTGCGGTACGGGATGTGCAGGTATTCAACCCGGTGTTCGACGTGACCCCGGCCGACCTGATTGACGTTATCGTGACCGAACGGGGTGTTGTCGAGCGCCCGGATACCGCCAAACTGGCCCAGTTGATTTGCCGCAAGCGCCTGCACTGATACCCCGGTAGAACGCGTGCTTTGTGGGAGCGGCCTTGCGTCGCGATAGGGCCGCAAAGCGGCCCCGGGATGTCGGCGAAGAAGCAAAAATTGCCGGGGCTGCTGTGCAGCCCTATCGCGACACAAGGCCGCTCCCACAATGACCGTGCACTGCCGTACAGATCTCCCCACCGCCCCCGCCTTTGTGATAATATCCGGCAGTTTCCAAGACCGCCCAAAGTGGCGGCCTTCATTGCGCAGATCCATGGCACAACTCATTGATTTGTCGTAAGTCGTCGCACCCTTATGCGCTGCGGCGGCGAGCTTCGTTCGGCCCTTGATGGAGCTGCGAAGTTTCACCAGAAAAAGGAATCAGGCTTCTCATGGGCGAACTGGCCAAAGAAATCCTCCCGGTCAATATCGAAGACGAACTGAGACAGTCTTACCTCGACTACGCGATGAGCGTGATTGTCGGGCGAGCGCTGCCCGATGCGCGTGACGGCTTGAAGCCCGTGCATCGCCGCGTTCTCTATGCGATGAGCGAACTGGGCAACGACTGGAACAAGCCGTACAAGAAATCCGCCCGTGTGGTCGGTGACGTGATCGGTAAGTACCACCCGCACGGCGACACTGCGGTCTACGACACCATCGTGCGTATGGCCCAGCCGTTCTCGTTGCGCTACCTGCTGGTCGACGGCCAGGGCAACTTCGGTTCGGTGGACGGCGACAACGCTGCCGCCATGCGATACACCGAAGTGCGCATGACCAAGCTGGCCCACGAGCTGCTGGCCGACCTGCACAAGGAAACCGTCGACTGGGTGCCCAACTACGACGGCACCGAGCAGATCCCGGCGGTCATGCCGACGCGTATTCCCAACCTGCTGGTCAACGGCTCCAGCGGTATTGCCGTGGGCATGGCGACCAATATTCCGCCGCACAACCTCGGTGAGGTCATCGATGGCTGCCTGGCGCTCATCGACAACCCGGAAGTCACCATCGATGAACTGATGCAGTTCATCCCTGGCCCGGACTTCCCGACTGCCGGCATCATCAACGGTCGCCAGGGCATCATCGAGGCCTATCGCACCGGCCGTGGCCGCATCTACATGCGCGCCCGCTCCGAGATCGAAGACATCGACAAGGTTGGCGGCCGCCAGCAGATCGTGATCACCGAGCTGCCGTACCAGCTGAACAAGGCGCGCCTGATCGAAAAGATCGCCGAGCTGGTCAAAGAGAAGAAGATCGAAGGCATCACCGAGCTGCGCGACGAGTCCGACAAGGACGGCATGCGCATCGTCATCGAGCTGCGTCGCGGCGAGGTGCCGGAGGTGGTGCTCAACAACCTCTACCAGCAAACCCAGCTGCAGAGCGTATTCGGCATCAACGTGGTGGCCCTGGTCGACGGCCGTCCGCGCCTGCTCAACCTCAAGGACCTGCTCGAAGCGTTCGTCCGCCACCGCCGTGAAGTGGTGACCCGCCGTACTGTATTCGAGCTGCGCAAGGCCCGTGAACGCGGCCATATCCTTGAAGGCCAGGCGGTCGCGCTGTCCAACATCGACCCGGTCATTGCCCTGATCAAGGCCTCGCCGACGCCGTCCGAAGCCAAGGAAGCCCTGGTTTCGACGCCGTGGGAATCCAGTGCCGTGCAGGTCATGGTCGAGCGCGCCGGCGCCGACGCCTGCCGCCCTGAGGACCTGCCGGAGCAGTACGGCCTGCATGACGGCAAGTACTTCCTGTCGCCGGAACAGGCCCAGGCCATTCTCGACCTGCGCCTGCACCGCCTGACCGGCCTGGAGCACGAGAAACTGCTGGCCGAGTACCAGGAAATCCTCGAGCAGATCGGCGAGTTGATCCGCATCCTCAGCAGCGCCGAGCGCCTGATGGAAGTGATTCGCGAGGAGCTGGAGGCCATCCGTGCCGAGTACGGCGATGTGCGCCGCACCGAAATCCTCAATGCCAGCCACGACCTCAACTACGGCGACATGATCCCGGAAGAAGAGCGCGTGGTCACCATCTCCCATGGTGGTTATGCCAAGACCCAGCCATTGTCCGCCTACCAGGCCCAGCGCCGCGGCGGCAAAGGCAAGTCGGCGACCGGCGTGAAGGACGAGGACTACATCGAGCACCTGCTGGTCGCCAACAGCCATGCCACCCTGTTGCTGTTCTCCAGCAAGGGCAAGGTGTACTGGAAGAAGACCTACGAAATCCCCGAAGCGTCCCGCGCTGCCCGCGGTCGTCCGCTGGTCAACCTGCTGCCGCTGGAGGAGGGTGAGCGCATCACCGCCATGCTGCAGATCGACCTCGAAGCGCTGCAGCAGAATGCCGACCTCGACGAAGAACTGGACGAGGCTGATGACACCGTGCTCGAGGGTGAGCTGGTGGAGGCCGAGGAAGTCGACGAAGAAGACGGCGACACCCCGGAGTGGGTTGCAGAGCCGACCGGCGCGTACATCTTCATGGCGACCGCGTCCGGTACCGTCAAGAAGACCCCGCTGGTGCAGTTCGCCCGTCCGCGCTCCAACGGCCTGATCGCCCTGAAGCTGAAGGAAGGCGACACTCTGATTGCCGCGGCCATCACCGATGGCGCCAAGGAAGTCATGATGTTCTCCGACGCTGGCAAGGTCATTCGCTTTGCCGAGAGCGTCGTGCGTGAAATGGGTCGCAACGCCCGTGGTGTTCGCGGCATGAAACTGGGCAAAGGCCAGCGGATCATCTCGATGCTGATCCCGGAGTCCGGCTCGCAGATCCTCACCGCCTCCGAGCGTGGCTTTGGCAAGCGCACCCCGCTGTCCAAGTTCCCGCGTCGCGGCCGTGGTGGCCAGGGTGTGATCGCCATGGGTACCAAGGGGCGCAACGGCCTGCTGATTGGGGCTATCCAGGTGCAGGAAGGCGAGGAGATCATGCTGATTTCCGACCAGGGCACGCTGGTTCGCACCCGGGTTGGCGAGGTGTCCAGCCTGAGCCGCAACACCCAGGGTGTTACGCTGATCAAGCTGGCGGCCGATGAGACACTGGTGGGCCTGGAGCGTATCCAGGAGCCATCCGAGGACGAGCTCGATGAAGTGATCGAGACGGACGAGGAGGGTGTCGAGGCTGCAGCGCCAGACAATGAAAATGAAGAAGCTGCGGGTGCCGACGAGGCCCCGCAAGAGTAAGCGAGCGTAAACCCGAGCGGGGCGACCAAGGTCGCCCCGTTTGACTGTGTAGGAGCGGGCTTGCCCGCGATGCAGGCGCCACCGATCCTGCATGGAATGTGGCCACCGAATTACGATTTTGTTCTATTTGGCAGAGCGAGAGTGGATGTGAGCAAACGAGCCTTTAACTTCTGCGCAGGCCCTGCCGCGCTTCCTGACGCTGTCCTGCAGCGCGCACAGGCCGAGATGCTGGACTGGCGTGGCAAGGGGTTGTCGGTGATGGAAATGAGCCATCGCAGCGACGATTACGTGGCCATCGCCGAAAAGGCCGAGCAGGACCTGCGTGACCTGCTGTCCGTCCCCTCCAATTACAAGGTGCTGTTCCTGCAAGGGGGCGCCAGCCAGCAGTTCGCTGAAATCCCGCTGAACCTGCTGCCGGAAAACGGCACGGCCGATTACATCGAAACCGGTATCTGGTCGAAAAAGGCCATCGAGGAAGCGCGCCGCTTCGGCAACGTCAACGTCGCCGCCACTGCCAAGCCTTACGACTACCTGGCCATCCCCGGCCAGAACGAGTGGAACCTGACCAAAAACGCTGCCTACGTGCACTATGCGTCCAACGAGACCATCGGTGGCCTGCAGTTTGACTGGGTGCCGCAAACCGGTGACGTGCCGTTGGTGGTCGATATGTCGTCCGACATCCTCTCGCGCCCGATCGATGTGTCGCAGTTCGGCCTGATCTACGCCGGCGCGCAGAAGAATATCGGCCCAAGCGGCCTGGTGGTCGTGATCGTGCGCGAAGACCTGTTGGGTCATGCCCGCAGCAGCTGCCCGACCATGCTCGACTACAAGGTTTCGGCTGACAACGGGTCGATGTACAACACCCCGGCCACCTACTCCTGGTACCTCTCTGGCCTGGTCTTCGAGTGGCTGAAAGAGCAGGGCGGTGTTGAGGCCATGGAGCAGCGCAACCGTGCCAAGAAAGAGCGCCTTTACGGGTTCATCGACCGCAGCGAGTTCTACACCAACCCAATCAGCGTCAACGCCCGTTCGTGGATGAACGTGCCGTTCCGCCTGGCTGACGAGCGCCTGGACAAGGCCTTCCTCGCTGGCGCCGATGCGCGTGGCCTGCTCAACCTCAAGGGCCACCGTTCGGTGGGCGGCATGCGCGCCTCCATCTACAACGCCCTGGGGCTGGAAGCGGTAGAAGCGCTGGTCGGCTACATGGCTGAATTCGAGAAGGAGCATGGCTGACATGTCCGAACAGGAGCTCAAGGCGCTGCGCGTGCGCATCGACAGCCTCGACGAGAAAATCCTCGAGCTGATCAGCGACCGCGCCCGCTGCGCCGAAGAAGTAGCCCGGGTCAAGACGGCCTCGCTGAAGGAAGGCGAGAAGCCGGTGTTCTACCGTCCTGAGCGTGAAGCTGCGGTGCTCAAGCGCGTGATGGAGCGCAACAAGGGCCCGCTGGGCAACGAAGAGATGGCGCGGCTGTTCCGCGAAATCATGTCGTCGTGCCTGGCCCTGGAAGAGCCGCTGAAAATCGCCTACCTCGGCCCTGAAGGCACCTTCACCCAGGCGGCGGCCATGAAGCACTTCGGCCACGCGGTGATCAGTCGGCCGATGGCGGCCATCGATGAAGTGTTCCGTGAAGTGGCGGCCGGTGCCGTCAACTTCGGTGTGGTGCCGGTGGAAAACTCCACTGAAGGTGCGGTCAGCCACACCCTGGACAGCTTCCTCGAGCATGACATGGTGATTTGCGGTGAAGTCGAGCTGCGTATCCACCACCACCTGCTGGTGGGCGAGAACACCAAGACCGACAGCATCACCCGCATCTACTCCCACGCCCAGTCGCTGGCCCAGTGCCGAAAGTGGCTGGACGCGCACTACCCGAACGTGGAGCGCGTGGCCGTATCGAGCAATGCCGAAGCGGCCAAGCGGGTCAAGGGTGAGTGGAATTCGGCGGCGATCGCCGGCGATATGGCGGCCAACCTGTACGGCCTGACCCGTCTGGCCGAGAAGATCGAAGACCGCCCGGACAACTCCACGCGCTTCCTGATGATTGGTAGCCAGGAAGTACCGCCGACCGGCGACGACAAGACCTCGATCATCGTTTCGATGAGCAACAAGCCAGGTGCGTTGCATGAGTTGCTGGTGCCGTTCTATCAGAACGGCATCGACCTGACCCGCATCGAGACCCGCCCGTCGCGCAGCGGCAAGTGGACCTACGTGTTCTTCATCGATTTCGTCGGTCACCACCGCGACCCGCTGATCAAGGCGGTGCTCGAGCAGATCAGCCAGGAGGCTGTGGCGCTGAAGGTGCTGGGCTCGTATCCGAAGGCGGTGCTTTGATCTGAGGTTGTTGGGGCCGCTTCGCGCCCCATCGCGACACAAGGCCGCTCCCACACAGGTGTAGCGCATTGTGGGAGCGGCCTTGCGTCGCGATGGGCTGCAAAGCAGCCCCAATGGCTCTTACCGGCTGTCCAGATTTCAGAACAGGGTTCGCACCAGTGGTAAATGCAGCAAAAACCAAACCCGCACCTATCATCGACCGCCTGGTCGTGGTCGGCCTGGGCCTGATCGGCGGCTCGTTCGCCAAGGGCCTGCGTGAAAGCGGCCTGTGCCGCGAAGTGGTCGGTGTCGACCTGGATGCCCCCTCGCGCAAGCAGGCCGTGGCCCTGGGCGTGGTCGACCGCTGCGAAGAAGACCTCGCCGCCGCTTGCGTGGGCGCCGATGTCATTCAGCTGGCCGTACCGATCCTGGCCATGGAGAAAGTCCTCGCGCGCCTGGCCCAGCTCGACCTGGGTGATGCAATCATCACCGACGTCGGCAGCGCCAAGGGCAACGTTGTGCGGGAAGCGCGTGCCGTCTTCGGTGATCGCCTGCCGCGCTTCGTCCCGGGCCACCCCATTGCCGGTTCCGAGCAGAGCGGGGTAGAAGCCTCCAATGCCACCTTGTTCCGCCGGCACAAGGTCATCCTCACGCCGCTGGCCGAAACCGACCCCGCCGCGCTGGCCCTGGTTGACCGCCTGTGGCGTGCGCTGGATGCCGATGTGGAGCACATGTCGGTCGAGCGCCATGACGAAGTACTGGCCGCCACCAGCCATCTGCCACATCTGCTGGCCTTTGGCCTGGTCGACTCACTGGCCAAACGCAATGAAAACCTCGAGATCTTCCGGTACGCTGCGGGTGGATTCCGCGATTTCACAAGAATCGCCGGCAGCGATCCGACCATGTGGCATGACATCTTCCTCGCCAACCGCGACGCTGTCCTGCGCACGCTTGATACATATCGCAGCGATCTCGACGCCCTGCGCGACGCGATCGCTGAAGGGGATGGGCACCAACTGCTGGGTGTATTCACCCGCGCACGGGTTGCCCGCGAGCATTTCAGTAAAATCCTGGCCCGCCGGGCCTATGTGGACGCTATGAACGCCAACGATCTGATTTTCCAGGCCCAACCGGGTGGCCGCCTGAACGGGCGGATCCGTGTACCGGGCGACAAGTCGATTTCCCATCGCTCGATCATGCTCGGCTCGCTGGCCGAAGGTACTACCGAGGTCGAAGGCTTCCTCGAAGGCGAAGATGCGCTGGCGACCCTGCAGGCATTCCGTGACATGGGTGTGGTCATCGAAGGCCCCAACCACGGTCGTGTGACCATTCACGGCGTGGGCCTGCATGGCCTCAAGCCGCCACCTGGGCCGCTGTACGTAGGTAACTCCGGTACTTCGATGCGCCTGCTGTCGGGCCTGTTGGCCGGTCAGTCGTTCGATGTCACCATGACCGGCGACGCCTCGCTGTCCAAGCGCCCGATGAACCGTGTGGCCAACCCGCTGCGCGAAATGGGTGCTGTGGTCGAGACCGGCCCGGACGGCCGTCCGCCGCTGACCATCCGCGGTGGCCACAAGCTCAAAGGGCTGACCTACACGCTGCCGATGGCTAGCGCCCAGGTCAAATCCTGCCTGCTGCTGGCCGGCCTGTACGCCGAAGGCAAGACCACTGTCACTGAGCCTGCACCTACCCGTGACCACACCGAGCGCATGCTGCGCGGTTTTGGCTACTCGGTCGACAGCCATGGCCCGGTGGCCTCGCTGCAGTCCGGTGGCAAGCTGACCGCTACCCGGATCGAAGTGCCGGCTGACATTTCCTCGGCAGCGTTCTTCCTGGTCGCAGCCTCTATCGCTGAAGGCTCCGAGTTGGTGCTGGAGCATGTCGGCATCAACCCGACCCGTACCGGCGTGATCGACATCCTGCGCCTGATGGGCGGCGACATCACCCTGGAAAACCAGCGTGAAGTGGGCGGCGAACCCGTGGCCGACCTGCGTGTGCGCGGTGCCAAGCTGAAGGGTATCGACATTCCTGAAGCGTTGGTGCCGCTGGCCATCGACGAATTCCCGGTATTGTTCGTGGCCGCTGCCTGCGCTGAAGGGCGTACCGTGCTGCGTGGCGCCGAAGAGCTACGGGTGAAGGAGTCCGATCGCATCCAGGTGATGGCCGATGGCCTCACCACCTTGGGCATCAAATGCGAGCCGACCCCGGACGGTATCATCATCGACGGCGGCCAGTTGGGCGGCGGCGAAGTGCATGGGCATGGTGACCACCGCATCGCCATGGCCTTCAGCGTGGCTTCGCTGCGCGCCAGTGCGCCAATTCGCATTCACGACTGCGCCAACGTCGCCACCTCGTTCCCCAACTTCCTGGCGCTGTGCGCCGAAGTGGGGATTCGCGTGGCAGAAGAGGGCAAGTCGTGAATTCAATGGCACCGGTTATCACCATCGACGGGCCAAGCGGCTCGGGCAAGGGCACGGTCGCTGGGCTGATTGCCCGCGAGCTGGGCTGGAAGCTGCTGGACTCCGGCGCGCTGTATCGCTTGCTGGCATTCAATGCCAGCAACCATGGCGTCGACCTGACCAACGAAGAGCTGCTGACCAAACTTGCCGCCCATCTGGATGTGCAGTTCATTGCTGCCGAGCCCGGTAAGCTGCAACAGATCATCCTTGAGGGTGAGGACGTCAGCAACGTCATCCGTACCGAAACCGTCGGTGCTGGTGCATCGATGGTGGCCTCGTTGCCGGCAGTGCGTGATGCGCTGCTGGTGCGTCAGCGTGAGTTCCGCGAAGTGCCGGGGCTGATTGCTGACGGTCGCGACATGGGTACCGTGGTGTTCCCGGATGCGCCATTGAAGGTCTTCCTCACCGCCAGCGCGGAGGAGCGCGCACGTCGCCGCTACCTGCAGTTGAAGGGCAAGGGTGAAGATGTTAGTCTGTCGAGTCTGCTGGATGAGATTCGTGCGCGTGATGAGCGTGACACCCAACGTGCAGTGGCCCCGCTGAAGCCAGCGGCCGATGCCATTCAGTTGGACTCTACCGAGTTGTCCATCGAGCAGGTGTTGCAACGTATCAGAAGCGAGATCGCCCAGCGCGACCTTATCTGATAGCCAGGAAAGCAGGCAGGGGCACCAGTCAACGTCCTGCCGGCTTTCCTTTACTTAAAACGAACCCACATTGTCTGGAATGTGGTTATGGGCGTCTGTTTCGCCCGAATCTACAGGAATTAAAATGAGCGAAAGCTTTGCAGAACTCTTTGAAGAAAGCCTGAAAACCCTCAATCTTCAGCCGGGTGCGATCATCACCGGTATCGTTGTCGACATCGACGGCGACTGGGTTACCGTACACGCTGGCCTGAAGTCCGAGGGCGTCATCCCGCTCGAGCAGTTCTACAACGAAGCTGGCGAGCTGACCATCAAGGTCGGTGACGAAGTTCACGTTGCGCTGGACGCGGTCGAAGACGGCTTTGGCGAAACCAAGCTGTCCCGTGAAAAAGCCAAGCGCGCCGAGTGCTGGATTGTTCTGGAAGCAGCTTTCGCCGCCGAAGAAGTGGTCAAGGGCGTTATCAACGGTAAGGTTAAGGGCGGCTTCACTGTCGACGTTAACGGCATCCGTGCGTTCCTGCCGGGCTCCCTGGTTGATGTCCGCCCAGTGCGCGACACCACCCACCTGGAAGGCAAAGAGCTGGAATTCAAGGTCATCAAGCTGGACCAGAAGCGCAACAACGTTGTCGTTTCCCGTCGCAGCGTGCTGGAAGCCGAGAACAGCGCCGAGCGCGAAGCCCTGCTGGAAACCCTGCAGGAAGGCCAGCAAGTCAAAGGTATCGTCAAGAACCTCACCGACTACGGCGCATTCGTGGACCTGGGCGGTATCGACGGCCTGCTGCACATCACCGACATGGCTTGGAAGCGCATCAAGCACCCATCGGAAATCGTTAACGTTGGCGACGAAGTCGACGTACGCGTTCTGAAGTTCGACCGTGAGCGCAACCGCGTTTCGCTGGGTCTGAAGCAGATGGGCGAAGATCCGTGGGTAGCTATCACTGCCCGTTACCCAGAAGGTACTCGCGTACAGGCTCGCGTTACCAACCTGACCGACTACGGCTGCTTCGCTGAGCTGGAAGAAGGCGTTGAAGGTCTGGTACACGTTTCCGAAATGGACTGGACCAACAAGAACATCCACCCGTCGAAAGTCGTTCAGGTTGGCGACGAAGTGGAAGTCATGGTTCTGGACATCGACGAAGAGCGTCGTCGTATCTCCCTGGGCATCAAGCAGTGCAAGTCCAACCCATGGGAAGACTTCTCCGGCCAGTTCAACAAGGGTGACAAGATCACCGGTACCATCAAGTCGATCACCGACTTCGGTATCTTCATTGGTCTGGACGGCGGCATCGACGGCCTGGTTCACCTGTCCGACATCTCCTGGAACGAAACCGGCGAAGAAGCCGTGCGTCGTTTCAAGAAGGGCGACGAGCTGGAAACTGTCATCCTGTCGGTTGACCCAGAGCGCGAGCGCATCTCCCTGGGCATCAAGCAGCTGGAAGACGATCCGTTCTCCAACTTCGTTGCTGTCAATGACAAGGGCGCTATCGTCAAGGGCATCGTGAAAGAAGTTGACGCCAAAGGCGCCATCGTCACCCTGGCCGACGACATCGAAGCCACTCTGAAAGCTTCCGAAATCAGCCGTGACCGCGTTGAAGACGCGCGTAACGTTCTGAAGGAAGGCGAAGAGATCGAAGCCAAGATCATCAGCGTTGACCGCAAGTCCCGCGTTATCAGCCTGTCGATCAAATCGAAAGACGACGCTGAAGAGCGCGAAGCTATCCAGAGCCTGAAAAACGCTCCGGAAGCTGCTGCCGACACCACCATGGCTGCGCTGCTGCGCGAAGCAATGGCCAAGCAGAACTGAGTTCTGTTTGATCGGTAAAAAGGGCGACCCTCGGGTCGCCCTTTTTTTATGCTCCGCAACCAGGCGGCGCGGTGGATGGCACCGGCTTCGCCGGTGTTCGCGGGTAAACCCGCTCCTACACCGATGGCGCTGGATCACACTCGCCTCAGGCCGACGCACCCCGTTGTAGGAGCGGGCTTGCCCGCGAATCAGGCGGCGCGGTGGATGGCACCGGCTTCGCCGGTGTTCGCGGGTAAACCCGCTCCTACACCGATGGCGCTGGATCACACTCGCCTCAGGCCGACACGCCCCGTTGTAGGAGCGGGCTTGCCCGCGAATCAGGCAGCGCGGTGGATGGCACCGGCTTCGCCGGTGTTCGCGGGTAAACCCGCTCCTACATCGATGGCGCTGGATCACACTCGCCTCAGGCTGACACGCCCCGTTGTAGGAGCGGGCTTGCCCGCGAATCAGGCAGCGCTGGCCTGCCTGAGTGGTAGACCATTCTTGAATTACTTCAATCTTGAATTTTTTTATTAAGTCAAGATCCACCCTGTTCAAATCCTTCCCAGCGTGCTACAAACTGGTTAAGCAATGATCTAGCTGCTTGATAACGAAGGGAAAAATATGACGAAGTCGGAGCTGATCGAACGTATTGTCACCCATCAGGGGCTGCTCTCGTCCAAGGATGTGGAGCTGGCCATCAAGACCATGCTTGAGCAGATGTCGCAATGCCTGGCTACCGGCGATCGCATCGAGATCCGCGGTTTTGGCAGCTTCTCGCTACACTATCGCGCCCCCCGCGTGGGCCGTAACCCGAAGACCGGCCAGTCGGTCAGCCTCGAAGGCAAGTTCGTGCCGCACTTCAAACCCGGCAAAGAGCTGCGTGATCGGGTCAATGAAGAAGACGAGGCTGAAGCCTGATCTACCAAGGAGAGAATTCTGATGCGTAACCTCAAGCGCGCCCTGGCGGCAGTGTTCGTGCTGCTGT
Source organism: Pseudomonas sp. JY-Q (assembly GCF_001655295.1). NCBI lineage: Bacteria > Pseudomonadati > Pseudomonadota > Gammaproteobacteria > Pseudomonadales > Pseudomonadaceae > Pseudomonas > Pseudomonas sp. JY-Q. The sequence goes on from NZ_CP011525.1 coordinate 1,666,717, forward strand.
TGGCGGCTGTGGTGCTGTTCTTCGTGCTGGAGAACCAGCAAGCCGTGTCATTGGTCCTGTTCGGTTGGGCTACGCCAGCCATGCCGGTTGCTGTTCTGGTATTGGCTGCCTTGGTCATTGGCCTGGCGGTCGGGCCATTGCTGGGGGCTTACGGCGTGCAGCGCAGCAAGCGCAAGATCAGGGCTTCTGCCCGTCAGGCGGCACTGAACGGCAACTAAGGAAATTTCCTACACCTATTAAAGAAAGGTTCACCTATGCATGCGTCGGCTGTCATGGAGTAATAGCCCACTTCATTTTCGGTCCAGGCGAGTGTGCGCAGCATGGAATATCCCAGCCTTTCCCATCACGGTGGTACCCGGGGTGTCACCGGGTCCTGTCACCAGCTGCACCTCGGCCCATCCACCAGTTTGCTGGTCGACTGCGGGCTGGAGCAGGGAAGTGATGCGCCGCCCGGTGCAGAATCCGCCCCCCTCGCTTTTGATATCCAGGGTATTCAGGCCCTGGTCATCACCCATGTCCATCTCGACCATGTTGGGCGCATCCCTGCGCTGCTGGCAGCGGGTTACCGTGGCCCTATCCTGTGCAGCGAGCCCTCGGCCCGGCTGCTGCCGCTGGTACTGGAAGACGCCTACAAGCTGAGCATCAGCAGCGAGCCTGCGCAGGTGGCGCGCTATCTCGACTTCATCCGTGACCTGATCGTGCCGCTGCCCTTTGAGCAGTGGCACACGGTGGTTGAGTACCCTGGTCTTGCCTGCCGTATTCGCCTGCAGCGTGCAGGGCATTTGCTGGGTTCCGCTTATGTCGAGTGTGATATGCAGCATGAGCACACCAACGCCCGGTATGTGTTTTCTGGTGACCTGGGCGCTTGTGGCAACCCGCTGCTGCGCCCGGTGCAACCTCCGGAGCGTGCCGATGTACTGGTGCTGGAAAGCACCTACGGCGACCGCCTGCACCCACGGGCAGGCGACCGCCGTCAGCGGCTGGAGGACGCCATCGACCGAGCCCTCGCCGACAAGGGCACCCTCCTGATTCCCGCATTCAGTCTTGGTCGTACGCAGGAGCTGCTGTACGAGCTGGAAGACATTCTGCACCGCAAAGCCCTACTGAACACTACCGGTCCGGCTCCGGACGGTGAGCCAATCGACTGGTCACAGTTGCCCATCATCCTCGATTCGCCCTTGGCTCAGCGCATCACCCGCGTGTACCGGGAGCTGCACGAATACTGGAATGCAGAAGCCAGGGCGCGTGTTGCAGCAGGGCGCGATCCACTTGGCTTCAGCCAACTGATCAGTGTGGACACCCATGCCCGCCACCAGCAGGTGGTCAATTACCTCAAGAGCACTGGGCGACCGGCGATCGTGATTGCCGGCAATGGCATGTGTTCGGGTGGGCGCATCGTCAATTACCTCAAGGCCATGCTGGGGGATTCGCGGCATGAGGTGATGTTTGTGGGGTACCAGGCTAAGGGGACGCCGGGGGCGGTGATACAGGCTAGCGAAGGAGCGCAAGGCTTTGTGCAGGTTGATCTGGATGGGCGGATGTATGAGGTACGGCTTAAGATCATGACTATCGCTGGCTTTGCAGGGCATGCAGATCAGCTTGGGCTCGTGCGCTTCGCTTTGCAGGGGCAGTCACCTGCAAGACGAGTATTACTTGTTCATGGTGAGGCAAGGGCCAAGCGGCAACTACTACAGTCATTGCGCAGCAGCGCTGCTGCTTCGAGCGTCGCATTGGAAGTTGGTATACCAAAATAGTAGAGCATACTAATGACATTTTTCGCCGGAACTTTTGGAGCCGAGCGATCTCTACTTCAAGCCTAAACGACCGTCCTGAAAACGGGCTACCAGATTTTATATTGATTGTATAGTCAAAATCCAAGGCTGTTCAATTGACATTTATTCGCATTTGTATGGAGGTGCATTGCCGTCACTCTTGCTATTGCTTTCGTATGGGATATCCTAGCGCTGAAGAGCTTGCTGGTATGAGGAGTACCTCGTGCAGCACTTTTGGGGTAGTAAAATTTCCCCCCCTGCGGATGCTGTTCGACATCCGTTGTGTTTATTTACCCCTCGTTTTTTTGGTTGCTGGCTAGGTGGTTGGGGAGGGGCGAATGCAGCAGTGCAAGTGAAAATAAGGAAAACAATCGAATGGCTAGCGAGCGATACCGTGGTGGCGAGGAAGTTGATCTAAGCGAGCTATTCAAAAGCTTGTTAGAACAAAAGGTTTTGATACTCGGATTAGCGATCGCATTGTTGTTGTTGGCAGTAATTTATGCTTTTACGCGCCAGCCTATTTATCAGGCTGATCTTGCAATCGTTGCGCCTTCTCATAACGATATTTCTGCCATTAATTATGGGCGCGGTGAAGCAGTTGGCCTACCGTTAATTTCCGTTAGAGATGTATATGATTTATATGCGCGATTGCTATATTCGGAAAATGCGCGACGCCAAGTGTTTGAAGAGATTTATCTTCCCTCGCTTCCTGAAAGCGAAAAAACGATGTCTCAGAATGTAATGTTCAGTCAATTTTCTCGCTCGTTTGTAATCAGAAAAGCAGGTGATGATGCGGCTGCACGCTATGTAATCAGCGTCTCTTATTCTGAGCCAGCGGTAGCGGTTAAGTGGGCAGATGCACTGGCGGATACCGCCGCTGAAATGACCAAGAACGAGTTGGTGAAAAATGCCGTTTCAGATGCTTCCTTGCGTGCCGTCATGTTGGATAGAGAGATCTCTGGCAAACGTGAGGTGGCGCGCAAGGAACGGGAGGATCGGCTGAGTAAGTTGAGAGAAGCGCTGGCAATTGCCTTGGCTGTGGGCTTAAAGAAGCCTCCTATCATTACGGGGAGTGCTTCGGAGTTATCGGCGCGAATGGATGGAGATCTCGCATATATGCGTGGCAGTGATGCTATTCAGGCCGAAATAGATAATATGGAGAAGCGTAACTCGGACGACCCCTATATTGATGACTTGCGTCAGCTTGAAGAGCGTATGGCATTTTATCGAAACTTTAATGTGAACGAGGATGCCTTTCGTGTTTATCGGCGAGATGGCGTGCTTGCGTTGCCCGATCAACCCATTAAGCCAAGAAAGTTGTTGATTGTATTCGGTGGGCTCTTGCTGGGGTTAGGTCTGGGAATATTCATTGCGCTGATTCGGTTTTTCGTGCGTGGAAAGAAAGAGCGATTTGCTTAACGAATGGCTTGGCTCAGGTGCTGGCTGATGTGGTAAAAGGGGCGTAAATTGAACTTGAGTCAGGTTAAAATACTTTATAAAAACAACCTGAAAGTGGTTAGTAATTACCTGCATATGACGGCATTGCAGGTCATGAACTCTTTCTTTTACCTCCTCATCTATCCCTATGTTATTCATCGGCTTGGGGTAGAAAATTTTGGGCTGTATGTATTTGCATCCGGTGTCGCCATGTATTTCATGGTGCTTGTGAATTTTGGCTTCGATATTCATGCAGCAAAGCTAGTATCGCTTGAGCAAGATAACAAACTCGGGCATGGCAGCCTGATGGCTCGCGTGTTGTTGGCCAAAAGCTGGTTAGTCTGTGTCGCCACGGCAATATTCTTGCTGCTGATGATGGTTTTCGAGTTTATGCGTGAGCATTGGCAGGTGTTTGCCCTGGCCTATGCCAATGTATTGTCCAGTGTGCTCCTGCCGCAGTGGTACTTCCATGGTATGCAGAAGATGAAGGTGTTGACGACTATTCAGCTGGTGTTGAAGCTGTTGTCGTTGCCGTTAATCTTTCTGCTAGTTACCCAAGAAGGAGACGTAGTGTTTTACACTGCGATTACTGTCGGGGTCAACGTGCTTGCCAGCCTGCTGGCATTTCTAGTTGCAAGTCGGGGGTGCGAGCGCCCTGCGTTTCCGGCTGGTAAGGAGGTAATGGCATTGTTGTTGGAGGTGCAGCCGTTTTTCTGGTCTACAGCGGCCAACACATTTAAGCAGAAAAGTATTGAAATTATTATTGGTAGTCTCTTCGGTATGCGAGAGGTTGCGATCTATGACCTTGCGAACAAGATTTTTTCGGTGCCGAGCCTGTTGGCGTCAAATATTAATGCGGCATTGTTCCCTGCTCTGATTCGCAGTGCACGACGTGAATTGATTAACAAGATTATAAAGATTGAGCTCGGCGTCGGCCTGCTGTGCATCTTGTCGGTTGTGGTTGGTGGGTATTGGGTGGTGGCGTTTATTGCGCCGCCAGGCATGGAGCAGGCCTATTACCTATCGATCCTGCTCAGCATCAGTATCTTGACCTACCTCATTGTCGGTAGTCATATTTATTTTATCTATGTGCCAAACCAGTGTTATAGTCTTGTGCTAAAAAATCAGATCGTTTCGATCATCTCATTCTATTGCTTTTGTGCGCTTTACTTGAGCGTCCATTGGGATATAAGTTCTGTTGTGCTCGGTTTGGTGAGCTCAGCCATGCTTGAGATCGCATACAGCTACAGTCTTGTAAAAAAAGTGCCTGAATATCAATAGGTTGTCTGGATTTGACGCCCGGTCAAGAAGTGAAAGGTAGGCGATTTTATGGAAAGATTCGACGTTCCGGTGGCTTTGTTCTTGTTCAAGCGCATCGACAAACCCCTGGAAATCATCAAGCAGCTTGCCAAAATCGCTCCTGCGCGTCTTTACCTGCTCTCTGATGGTGGGCGAACCGACGACGAGCGGAGTCAGGTAGCTGAGTGTCGTGACGCGATTGAGCGCGCCATTACCTGGGAGTGCGAAGTCGTAAAAAAATATGAGGCTCAGAACGTTGGTGTTTACGAAAATATTGCTGGCGGCGCCAAGTGGGTGCTGCAGCGAGAGCCGTTTGCCATTTTTTTGGAAGACGATAATTTTCCGGAGATTACCTTTTTTCAGTTCTGCAAAGAGCTATTAAAAAGATACGAAAACGATACGCGAGTCTTGTGGATCTGCGGTACAAACTATTTAAAGACGTATGCGCCACAAGATGGTTCCAGTTATGTATTTACCAAGAACATGATGCCATGTGGTTGGGCGTCATGGGCGAGTAAGTTCATACCCTTCTATGACGGTGAGCTTGCCCTGTGGCAAGACCCCTATGTGCGTGATCGTATTCGTAAGGAATATCTATACGAGAAGCTCTACTATCAGGATCGGTACAATGTTGAGTATGAATTGGATGCCAAGGCCAAGACTGGACGGTTCTATTCATGGGACTACCAAATGAGTTTTTCCATTCGTGCCCACAATTTGTACGGCATTGTTCCGGCGTACAATCAGATTACCAATATTGGAGTAGATAATCATTCGACGCACGGCGGCACATCAATGGAGGATGTAATGACCGAGCGATTCTGCGGTTTGCCAACACGGCCTATGGAGTTTCCGTTAAGGCATCCGAAGGCATTGTTGGTTGATGATGCCTTTGAGGTTGCCGTTGCCAAAATCATTCTCCACCCGAAGTTTTTCTCCGCAAAATCAAGGCTTTCCCGCGCTGTTCGAAAACTGCTTGGTATTCGTAAGACAGAAAGTATTCTTGGTTACTTAAAGAGCAAGTTTGCCTGAGCCATGGCGACGATACAGAGCAGGTATCTCTCGATTATTTTGTCCGTCCCAGTATTCCTGCTGATGTGGGCGCTGTACGGGTGGAATACCTGGAATGGTGATCGTGAAGGTTATGAGTTGTATTATAACACGCGTGTTACCCTGGCTAGTTGGGGTAAGGAAGTTGGATATGGCTATCTCAATATACTAGCGAAGCAGGCGGGAATATCATTTGGTCAGTTCCAGGTTGCCCTCTCACTGGTGACGCTGCTGCTTGTATATCGCTACGTCCTGAAAAAAGCTATTGCACCCGTGGCATCAATGCTGGCTTATTTTGTTTGCTTCTTCGCGTTAGATTTTGTTTTGATGCGAAATTTTCTAGCGTTTGCCATATGTTTACAGGCGATGTTGTATTTGTATGAAGGGGGCTGGCGGGGCCGCCTCGCCTACGCGTTGCTGATTTTGCTGGCGACCAGTATCCATCAGTCTTCACTTGTTTACATGGTGTTCGTGGTGGTGCCTCTGGGGCGGGTGCTACCGTTGGCACGCCTTATTTCTTTCTACTGTATTTTTATATCTGCTTACGTGATGGTTCGTTATTTTGTAACGCTTCCAGATTCAATAGCTGCGCACTTTAGTTATTACGCTACTTCATTGAAAAGCTCGCTTTTCAATTCGGCTGTTCATTTGCTTTCGGTGCTGTCTTTGATGGTCGTTGCGCTGGGGGAGCGGAAGTATTTGTTGCGTGGTATAGCGGCTGATGAGCGTGATAGGGAATTGATTTTCATTTGTAATGTCAATTGTTTGTCGCTGCTTTTTATTCCCCTGTATTTTGAGTCCGAGATTTTTATTCGGTTACTCCGTTTTGTGCTTTTCTTCAATTTATTGCATTGCGTTAATGCGTTGTTTATGTGGAGAAAAAGTTATTTTCTTGTCTTGTGTTATTTGTCGTTCTTGATGCTCTACCTCATCTTGTTTTTTTTGGTTCCCGTGGCTGAATATTCGGTGATACCGCTGTTTAAGAATAATGCGCTGTTAGGGTTGGGTTGATGGGGCATATATAGTGGAGCAGACTCTGGTGGGTGCAAGGATAGACGTTCAGGTTGAGGCGAATTTATGAGAGTAGTGTTTCTGGGGGGCGTGTTCACAGATGCTGACCGTGAATCAATTGTCAGCTATTCGCAGGGTAGCATTCAGTTTGCGGCAGACACGTTGCAGAAAAACTATATCCGTGGTTTCAGCGAGTGTCCTGAGATCAGCGGGATAACGGTGGTCAATCTTCCGTTTATAGGTGCGTACCCGCGAAGGTATAAGGAAATGTTCTATTCGCCCGCAGTCGCGCTAGAACAGATGAATGGAGCCACCGTCAAAAATAAGTCCTTTTTCAACCTGACGATCATCAAGAACCTGCACAAGGTGATGGTTGCCTATCGGGGCATACAAGACAGTCTGCCAAAAGGCGGAGGGGAGCGCACGTTACTGGTCTGTTATTCGATGCACCTCCCGTTTCTTCTTGCGTGCAGGTTGATCCGTGCAATGCGTAAGGATGTGGATTTTTGCGTGATTGTGCCGGACCTTCCAGAGTATATGGCAGCTCGCTCCGGCCTGACTAAACTTGTCTTTCAGGGTTTGGCGCGCATTTCATACCGAATTGTCAATGGGGCCGACAGTGTCGTCGCGATCACTGATGCGATGCTTGACGTATTTTCTCCAAAACTCAAAAAGGTTGTTGTTGAAGGTATAGCAGACAGTGATTATGTCAGCCGCCCGACTTCGTCCGTGCGCAAGCCCTATTTCTTGTATAGCGGTACCTTGGACAGGCGGTATGGTATTCGCAAACTGCTGGACGCATTCCTTGCATCCCAGGTTGAGAATTACGAGCTTTATATTTGTGGTGATGGCGATGATCGTGCCAATGTGGAAAGCGTTTCTGCAGCCAATTGTAGAGTGAAATACCTGGGGCAGTTGGACAGAAATGCGGTTCTGAAGTTGCAGCGGGAAGCGACGCTGCTGATTAATCCGCGTGATAATGAGTCGGCGTTTACTAAGTACTCGTTTCCATCAAAGATAATTGAGTACATGTCTTCTGGTGTGCCGGTCATGATGTATGCGCTTGACGGTATACCTAAAGAATATTATCGTTTTTGCTACCTGGTTCCACCCGGTCCAGAGGGGCTGAAAGAGATGATAGCCAAGGTGGCCTCGTTCGATGTCGATGAGCTCAGCGAGATGGGGTTGTTGGCAAAAAAATTTGTTGCAGATCATAAAATGCCCAGTGCTCAGATCGCCAAGGTGCTGGATGCCATAAAAGGGAAAACCTATGTTTGAAGGCAAGAAATTACTCATTACCGGCGGAACCGGATCGTTTGGCAATGCTGTTCTCAAGCGTTTTCTGGATACTGATATTGCAGAAATCCGCATTTTCAGTCGGGACGAAAAGAAACAGGATGACATGCGCAAGCGATATGCCAGCTCTAAGCTGAAGTTTTATATCGGCGATGTGCGTGATTATCAGAGCCTTTTGAACGCGACGAGGGGTGTTGATTACATCTTTCATGCGGCTGCGCTGAAGCAGGTTCCATCCTGCGAATTCCACCCTATGGAGGCGGTCAAAACCAATGTGATTGGTACCGAGAACCTTCTGGAGGCCGCTATTCAGAACGAAGTACGTCGGGTTGTTTGCCTGAGTACTGACAAGGCTGTCTACCCGATCAATGCCATGGGTATTTCCAAGGCAATGATGGAAAAGGTGATGGTTGCAAAATCACGAAACGTCGATGAGAAAAAGACAGTGATTTGCGGTACTCGCTACGGCAATGTGATGGCTTCTCGCGGTTCGGTCATCCCACTGTTCATCGAGCAGATTCGTGCCGGTCAGGCGCTGACACTGACTGACCCTAACATGACGCGATTCATGATGACCTTGTCCGACGCCGTCGACCTGGTGCTGTATGCCTTTGAGCACGGTAACAACGGCGACTTGTTTGTGCAGAAAGCGCCTGCAGCCACCATCGAAGTGCTCGCCAAGGCGCTGACCGAACTGGTGGGCAAGCCGCAGCACCCGATCAATGTCATCGGTACCCGTCATGGCGAAAAACTCTACGAAGCCCTGCTGAGCCGGGAAGAACTGGTATGTGCCGAGGACATGGGGGATTACTACCGTGTGCCGCCAGATCTGCGTGACTTGAACTATGCGAAGTTTGTGGAAGAGGGCGAGACCCGTCTTTCAATTACCGAGGACTATAACTCCCACAACACCCAGCGGCTTGATGTTGCAGGGATGCAGCAACTGCTGCGTAAACTCGACTTCATTCGCGCCATCGAACGCGGCGAGCATGCCACCCCGGAGGAGTGAAGCGATGAAAGTACTGGTCACTGGGGCAAATGGATTCGTAGGGCGCAACCTGCTGGTGCACCTTGGCGAGCGCAAGGATATCGAGGTAGTGCTTTTCACTCGGGAGCATGCCCTTGAGTCGCTGCCCGAAAAGGTTCGTGATGTGGACTTTGTGTTCCATCTGGCGGGCATAAACCGACCAAAAGACCCCGAGGAATTCAAGGTGGGCAACGCTGACCTGACCTTGGAACTGTGCCGGGCTATCAAGGCAACTGGGCGGCAGATTCCTGTCCTCTATACTTCGTCGAGCCAGGCGGAACTGGATAACGCCTATGGTGCCAGCAAGCGTGGCGCCGAAGAGGCTCTGTCCGAGTTACAGTCGCAGCATGGCTCGGCCGTGCATCTGTTCCGCCTGCCTAACGTGTTTGGCAAGTGGGCACGGCCGAACTATAACTCGGCTGTGGCAACGTTTTGCCACAACATCGTGCATGACTTGGAAATCACCATCAATGACCCTCATGCGCTTATCAACCTTGTTTACATCGATGATGTAATCAAAGCATTTGTCCAGGTGCTAGATGGGGTGAAGTCCGGCACGCCGTTTGCTCAGGTAGAGCCGCAGTACAGCATCACGGTGGGGGAACTGGCAGACCTGCTACGTACCTTCCGCGACAGCCGTGCGAGCATGGTCACGGAGGCCGTGGGTACCGGCTTGATACGAGCCCTGTATTCGACCTACCTGAGCTACGTGCCCCCCGAGAGTTTCACCTATAAGGTGCCCAAGCATGGCGACCCGCGAGGCGTGTTTGTCGAAATGCTAAAAACCAAGGACAGTGGCCAGTTTTCCTACTTCACCGCGCACCCGGGCATCACCCGAGGCGGCCATTACCACCACACAAAGACAGAAAAGTTTTTGGTGATCAAAGGTAAGGCGTGTTTTCGCTTCCGTCATGTGGTGTCAGGGGCGTTCCACGAACTGTTCACCTCTGGCGAAGAGCCGGAGATTGTCGAGACTGTCCCAGGCTGGACCCACGACATCACCAACATCGGTGATGACGAAATGATCGTCATGCTTTGGGCCAACGAAATTTTCGACCGTGAAAATCCTGATACCTACGCTCGGCCAGTAGGCACCGAAGCCTGAACGGGCCCGAGAGGATGAACTGATGAAAAAACTGAAAGTTGTCACTGTTGTCGGCACCCGCCCGGAGATCATCCGGCTATCGCGCGTGATTGCGCGCCTGGATGAATACTGCGAGCATATTCTGGTTCACACCGGCCAGAATTATGACTACGAGCTTAATGAAATCTTCTTCCAGGACTTGGGCATCCGCAAACCTGATCATTTCCTGAACGCTGCAGGCGCGAGTGGGGCTGAGACCATCGGTAATGTGATCATCGCGGTGGACAAAGTGCTGGCTGAGGTCAAACCGGAGGCCTTGTTGGTCCTTGGCGACACCAACAGCTGCATGGCCGTGTTGCCCGCCAAGCGCCGGAAGATCCCGACCTTTCACATGGAGGCGGGCAACCGCTGCTTCGACATGCGTGTTCCGGAAGAAATCAACCGCCGCATCGTTGACCATACCGCTGATATAAATCTCACCTACAGCACCATCGCCCGAGATTACTTGCTGCGCGAAGGCCTGCCAGCCGATCAGATCGTCAAAACCGGCAGCCCTATGTTCGAAGTGCTTGAGCACTATCGCATAGGTATCGAGGCATCGGACGTTCTGCAACGCCTTGGATTAGAGTCGGGTAAATTTTTTGTCGTGAGCGCTCACCGCGAAGAGAACATCGATTCCGATAAGAATTTCCTCAAGCTGGTGGATGTACTTAATACCGTGGCGGCAGAGTTCGAGCTGCCGGTAATCGTCTCTACCCACCCACGTACGCAGAAACGAGTTGATGCCATGGGTATCAACTTCCACGCCAACGTGCGTTTGCTGAAACCGCTAGGGTTCAAGGATTACAACAAGCTGCAGTCTGAAGCCCGCGCCGTGCTTTCTGACAGCGGCACAATCAACGAAGAAGCCTCTATTCTAAACTTCCCCGCATTGAACATTCGCGAGGCGCACGAACGGCCTGAAGGGATGGAAGAGGCTGCGGCGATGATGGTAGGTCTTGAGGTAGAGCGTGTACTGCAAGGCCTGGGCATTCTCGAACGGCAGGCGCGAGGCGCTAAACGCGACCTGCGTCTGGTTTACGATTACAGCATGCCAAATGTTTCCGACAAGGTCGTGCGAATTTTGCACAGCTATACCGACTACGTGAATCGCGTAGTATGGAAGCGCTACTGAACCGGAAGCTATCGATGCCTGCTGAAAAAATGCGTGTACTGGTTGTAACGCAGTACTTCTGGCCGGAAAACATGCGGATCAATGATATGGTCCGCGACTTCACTGCCAGGGGGCATGAAGTGACGGTACTGACAGGGCTCCCAAACTATCCAGAGGGGCGTGTTTTCCAAGACTATAAAGCCAACCCAGAAGCCTATTCATTCTACGAGGGGGCGCAGGTTGTTCGTGTGCCGCTGGTACCCCGTGGCACACGTAGTGTGCAACTGGTGCTCAACTATCTGTCGTTCTGCGTACTCGCCTCTTTGATGGGCGCCTTTAAGTTGCGCGGGCGCAAGTTCGATGCTGTCTTCGTCTATGCCGTTTCTCCCATTCTCGCGGCCATACCCGCTGTTATAATCGGGCGGTTGAAACGTGCTCCGGTATTTGTCTGGGTTCTCGACCTGTGGCCGGAGACATTGCGCGCGGTTAACGTCATCCACGACCAACGATTGCTGGGCTTGGTGGGCAAGGCGGTATCGTGGATATACAACCGCACTGACTATCTGCTTTTGCAGTCCCGTGGCTTTTTCGACAACGTGCGTCGGTATTGCACACGGAATATCGAGGACGACCGGTTGGTATACTTCCCCAGTTGGGCTGAAGACGACTTTTCGGCCTCGATGGACAAGCCCTGTACGCTCATAGCTCAGGACAACTCGGTATTTACGGTCGTCTTTGCTGGCAACATCGGTGAAGCGCAAGATTTTCCGGCTGTCCTTGACGCCGCGCAGGCGTTACGTGGTGAGGTTCCTGTTCGCTGGGTCATCGTCGGGGACGGCCGCATGAGCGTCTGGCTGGCCGATGAGGTACGCAATCGCGGTCTGGACAACGTGCATTTGTTGGGGCGCCATCCTCTTGATGCCATGCCGCCCCTCTTTGCCCAAGCTGACGCCTTGTTGGTTTCCTTACGCACCAACGACGTGTTCGAACAGACCATACCTGGCAAGGTGCAGGCCTATCTGGCTTCTGGTAGGCCGGTACTGGGCATGATTAATGGTGAGGCTGCTCGGGTCATCAACGAGTCTGGTGCGGGTTACGCCTGTGCATCTGGCGATGGCGAAGCGTTAGCAGTCATTACGCGAAAGATGGCCATGCTTGCACCTGAGCAGCGCCAGGCAATGGGGGATAGCGGTCGGCGCTTTTATGAACAGGAATTCGCTCGCCATGTGCTGCTGACACGTCTTGAGCAGTTGTTTGGCAGTGCCACCTTACGAAGGACAACCTGATGAACCACCGTGTATTTCTCACCGGAGCCAGTGGCTTCGTGGGCAGTGCCGTATTGCAAAGGCTGTTGGCCGACGGCATGCCCATCGTGGCTACGATGCGTGGCAACAGTTCTCCCCTACCGCCCGCGGTAGAGGCGGTGCCCTTCGATTCGTTTGAAGAAGCATGTCAGTGGGGCGAAGCGCTGTTCGGCTGCGATACGGTGATTCATTGTGCAGCTCGTGTTCATGTGATGAATGATACCGAGGCCGACCCGCTTGCTGCATTTCGCAAGGTCAACGTGCAGGGCACCATGAACCTCGCCCGGCAAGCAGTCGCAGCAGGAGTAAAGCGCTTCGTTTTTGTCAGCTCGATCAAGGTCAATGGCGAGGAGACTGCAATCGGGCAGCCCTATACCGCGCACGACCGCCCACAACCTCAAGACCCATATGGTATCTCGAAGATGGAGGCGGAGGCCGAATTGTGGGCATTGGCCAAAGCGTCCGGACTGGAAGTCGTAATCATACGGCCGGTGCTGGTGTATGGCCCTGGAGTCAAAGCAAACTTCCAGGCCATGATGCGTTGGTTGAGTAAGGGGGTGCCATTGCCGTTCGGGGCCATTGACAATCGACGTAGCCTGGTAGCACTCGACAATCTGGTTGACCTTATAACGACCTGCATTGACCACCCAGCGGCCGCAAACCAGGTTTTTCTGGTAAGTGACGGAGAGGACCTTTCCACCACTGCACTTCTGCGCCGTATGGCCCAAGCATTGGGCGCACCGGCGCGGTTGCTACCCGTACCAAGCTGGATACTCAGCGGTGGCGCTAAACTGTTGGGTCGGACGGCGCTTTCCAAAAGGCTATGTGGGTCATTGCAAGTGGATATCGAAAAAACGCGTAAGGTACTCGGTTGGCAACCTCCGGTGAGTGTCGATGCGGCGCTCAGGGCGACTGCCCAACATTTTCAGGAATCGTCGAACAAATGATGCTTTGGTGGCTTCTACCCGCAGTGCTGCTGTGCTCGTTAGCCATGACCGGCACATTGAGACGTTATGCTTTGGCCAAGAACATTATCGATGTCCCCAATGCCAGAAGCTCACATTCAATCCCCACGCCCCGTGGCGGTGGGGTGTCGATTGTCGTCGCGTTTTTGGCCGCATTGGCAGTGATGGCATTCCAACCCGCAGGGCAGACTGACGCGTTGGTTGCGCTGGGCGGGGCGGGGGCGGTGATCGCCGCGCTTGGTTTTATGGATGACCATGGGCATATCGCCGCTCGTTGGCGGTTGCTGGGGCACTTTGCTGCGGCCATCTGGATTCTGTTCTGGCTGGGCGGGTTGCCCGCACTGCAGGTATTCGGTTGGTCGCTCGACCTTGGGTGGGCCGGTGCAGTATTGGCTGCGATATACCTGGTCTGGCTGCTCAACCTGTACAACTTCATGGATGGTATCGATGGCATTGCGAGTGTGGAGGCAATCACCGTTTGCCTGGGTGCCAGTCTGCTTTACTGGTTGAGTGGGCAGGGGAGTATGACGGCCCTGCCGCTCCTGTTGGCCGCGGCTGTGGCGGGCTTTTTGTTCTGGAACTTCCCGCCCGCAAAAATCTTCATGGGTGATGCAGGCAGTGGTTTCCTTGGAATTGTCCTGGGGGGGCTGTCCCTACAAGCAGCGTGGCTGTCTTCCCAGCTGTTCTGGTGCTGGCTGATCTTGTTGGGTGTCTTCATTGTCGACGCCAGCTATACGCTGGTTCGCCGTTTGTTGCGCGGAGACAAGGTTTATGAAGCTCATCGCAGTCATGCTTATCAGTTCGCATCTCGTCGTCACGGCAGGCACCTGCCGGTAACCTTGGCGGTCACCGCATTGAATCTGTTTTGGCTGCTGCCGGTCGCGCTGTGCGTTTTGTTGTTGGGTCTAGACGGTGTACTGGGGCTGATCGTTGCCTACGTACCTCTGGCGCTGATTGCAGTTTATTACCGCGCGGGTAGCCTGGAATAGCTGTTGTACAGCGGAAGTGTCGAAGAATCGGTTAATACAATCAGAAAAAAGAACTCTGGGAGCCTATGAACAAAGTACGCAAAAAACTGCTCGGGTTACCGCGTAGACAGAAGCGTCTGTTGCAGGTGCTGACAGATGTAGTGCTGGTATGGGTTGCACTTTGGATGGCATTTGTGGTGCGTTTGGGCATCGACGACATGGCCAACCCCTTGATTGACCATACCTGGTTGTTCCTTTGCGCGCCTGTGGTTTCCATCCCTCTGTTTATCCGCTTTGGTTTGTATCGCGCCGTCATGCGCTACTTCGGCAACGACGCTCTGATTGCCATCATCAAGGCCGTCACGCTGTCCGCACTGCTTCTGGGGTTCATCATTTATTGGGCCAGCAACCACCAGAACGTCGTGCCACGCTCAATCACCTTCAACTACTGGTGGCTCAGCCTGATCATGATCGGCGGGCTGCGTCTGGCCATGCGCCAGTACTTCCTGGGTGACTGGTTTGCCGCAGCCGCGCAACATGTACCGTTCGCCCAACGTGACGATGGCCTGCCCAAAGTCGCCATCTATGGTGCAGGTGCCGCCGGTAACCAGCTGGTCGCCGCCTTGCGCATGGACCGAGCCATGCGCCCAGTGGCATTCATCGATGACGATGCCAGCATCAGTGATCGCGTGATTGCAGGGCTGCAGGTTTACCGTCCAGAACAACTTGACCAGATGATCAACGTGACGGGAGCCCAGGAAATTCTGCTGGCCATCCCTTCATCAACGCGCACCCGTCGCAGGGAGATTCTCAACTTCCTGGAAGGCTATCCGCTCCATGTCCGCAGTGTGCCGGGCATCATGGACCTGGCCAGCGGCCGGGTGAAAGTCGATGATATTCAGGAGGTCGACATTGGCGACTTGCTGGGGCGGGATACAGTGCCTGCCCAGGCTGACCTCCTGGAGCGCTGCATTACCGAGCAAACGGTGTTGGTGACCGGGGCTGGTGGTTCTATTGGTTCAGAGCTTTGCCGGCAGATTTTGGGGCAGACGCCCAAGTACTTGCTGCTTTTCGATCACAGTGAATTCAACCTCTACAGCATCCTCTCCGAGCTGGAGCAGCGCGTTGCCCGTGAATCCCTTACGGTCAGCCTGGTACCCATTCTGGGCTCGGTGCGCAACCAGTCCCAGCTACTCGACATCATGCGCACCTGGCACGTCGACACTGTCTATCACGCAGCTGCCTATAAGCACGTGCCGATGGTGGAGCACAACATCACCGAAGGCCTGATGAATAATGTCATCGGCACACTGCACACTGCCCAGGCCGCGTTGCAGGCCGGGGTTGCCAACTTCGTGCTGATTTCCACCGACAAGGCCGTGCGCCCGACCAATGTGATGGGCAGCACCAAGCGCTTGGCCGAGATGACCCTGCAGGCGCTGAGTCGCGAAGTGGCGCCGGTGCTGTTTGGCGACAGCAGCAACGTTTCGCAGGTGAACAAAACCCGCTTCACCATGGTGCGCTTTGGTAACGTGCTGGGGTCATCGGGGTCGGTGATTCCACTGTTCCACAAACAGATCAAGGCGGGCGGCCCGCTTACTGTCACCCACCCCAAGATCACCCGCTACTTCATGACCATTCCCGAGGCCGCGCAGCTGGTAATTCAGGCCGGCTCGATGGGCAAGGGCGGCGACGTATTCGTGCTGGACATGGGCGAGCCGGTAAAAATTGTGGAACTGGCCGAGAAGATGATTCACCTGTCTGGCTTCAGTGTGCGCTCCGAGCGTAACCCGATGGGTGATATTGCCATCGAGTTCACCGGGTTGCGCCCGGGGGAAAAGCTGTATGAAGAGTTGCTGATTGGCGATAACGTCATTGCGACCCGTCACCCGATGATCATGAGTGCCAACGAAGACTTCCTGCCCTGGGATACGCTCAAGGAGTTCCTGCGGCAGTTGATGGAGGCAGCCGCGGTTGATGACTTTGTGCGGGTACGGCAGTTGCTGCGCGAAACCGTGAGCGGCTATTCGCCGGAAGGCGAGATTGTCGACTGGATTTACCAGCAGCGGCGCCTGGAGCCCTGACCTTGCTTCGCAGCTAAACTCGCTTCCACAGGGCCGCTCCAGCCTGAATGTCACGTTGACATCGTCTTCGCTCTCGAATCGACCGCCGACAGTCTAGAATCCTGAAAGTGGAAGAGCAGACCCTGACAACGGAAGCAGACAAACATGACCATTCTGGTAACCGGCGGTGCAGGTTTTATCGGGGCGAACTTCGTTTTGGACTGGCTGGCCGGCGATGACGAACCCGTGGTCAACCTGGACAAACTCACCTATGCAGGCAACCTGCAGACCCTGAGCAGCCTGCAGGGCGACAAGCGCCATATCTTCGCGCACGGCGACATTGCCGATAGCCGGCTGGTCGCGGAATTGCTGAATGCCCATCAGCCCCGCGCCATCATCAACTTTGCCGCCGAGTCTCACGTCGACCGCTCGATCCATGGCCCGCAAGCCTTCATCGAAACCAACGTCGTCGGCACGTTCCAGTTGCTGGAAGCCGCGCGTGCATACTGGGGCGGCCTTAATGAGCCGGCGAGGCAGGCATTCCGCTTCCTGCATGTGTCTACCGACGAAGTGTATGGCTCTCTGACTGCGGACGAGCCGGCTTTCACTGAAACCCACCAGTACCAGCCTAACAGCCCGTACTCGGCCAGCAAGGCTGCCAGCGACCACTTGGTGCGTTCGTACTACCACACCTATGGCCTGCCGGTGCTGACCACCAATTGCTCGAACAATTACGGCCCTTATCACTTCCCGGAAAAGCTCATCCCACTGATGATCGTCAACGCCCTGGCCGGCAAGCCGCTGCCGGTGTATGGCGACGGTCAGCAGATTCGGGACTGGTTGTACGTAAAGGACCACTGCAGTGCCATCCGCCGCGTGCTGGAAGCCGGCAAACCCGGTGAGGTTTACAACGTCGGCGGCTGGAATGAAAAGCCCAACCTGGAAATCGTCAACCGCGTATGCGCGCTGCTGGACGAACTGCGTCCTCGCACCGACGGCAGGCCCTACGCCGAACAGATCAGCTACGTAAGCGACCGTCCCGGCCACGACCGCCGTTATGCCATCGATGCCCGCAAGCTGGAGCAGGAGCTTGGCTGGAAGCCTGCGGAAACGTTCGAAACCGGCATCCGCAAAACCGTGGCCTGGTACCTCGACAACCAGGACTGGGTGCAGAACGTGCAGTCTGGCAGCTACCGCGACTGGGTAGAAAAAAACTACGCAGGGCGTTCTGCATGAAGGTGCTGCTGCTGGGCAAGGACGGTCAGGTAGGCTGGGAACTGCAACGCAGCCTGGCCCCTCTGGGGCAGTTGCTGGCGCTGAACGCTCGCAGCCAGGCGTACTGTGGCGACCTGGCTAACCTGCCAGGCCTGGCTGAAACGGTCCGGGTCTACGCCCCCGATGTCATCGTCAATGCGGCGGCCTACACTGCCGTGGACAAGGCCGAGAGTGACCGTGAGCAAGCCTTCAAGATAAACGCCGAAGCCGTCGGCGTGCTGGCCCGCGCTGCCGCCGACTGTGGCGCACTGCTGGTACATTACTCCACCGACTATGTGTTCCCGGGGCAGGGTACCCAGCCCTGGTGCGAAGACGACGGCGTTGACCCGCTGAATACTTACGGCGCCAGCAAGCTGGCCGGCGAGCAAGCGATCCAGGCTGCCGGTTGCCAGCACCTGATTTTCCGCACTTGCTGGGTGTATGCCGCACGCGGCAACAACTTCGCCAAAACCATGCTGCGCCTGGCTACGGAGCGTGACCGCCTGGGCGTGATCGATGACCAGCACGGTGCCCCGACAGGCGCCGAACTGATTGCCGACATCACCGCCCACGCCATTGTCGCCACCCGCCGCAACCCCTCCCTGGCTGGCCTGTACCATCTGGCCGCTGAGGGTGAAACCACCTGGTGCGGCTATGCCCGTTATGTACTTGAGCAAGCGGCGGTCCAAGGTGTGCCGCTGAAAGCGCATGCCGAAAACGTCACCCCATTGACCACAGAGGCCTACCCGACGCCGGCCATGCGGCCGGCCAACTCGCGTCTAGATACCCATAAACTGCAGAAGGCCTTTGCCCTGACCCTGCCAGACTGGCGCCTGGGTGTGGCTCGCATGCTGACGGAAATCCACGAGAAAGGACCACTATGAAGCGTAAAGGCATCATTCTGGCAGGTGGGTCGGGTACCCGCCTGCACCCGGCGACCTTGGCAATTTCCAAGCAACTGCTGCCGGTGTACGACAAGCCGATGATCTATTACCCGCTTACCACACTGATGCTGGCGGGCATTCACGACATCCTGATCATCTCCACCCCGCAAGACACCCCTCGTTTCGAGCAACTGCTGGGCAATGGCCACCGCTGGGGCATCAATATCACCTACGCCGTGCAGCCATCCCCGGACGGCTTGGCCCAGGCGTTCCTGATTGGTGAAGATTTCATCGGCAACGCCCCCACCGCGCTGGTGCTGGGTGACAACATCTATTACGGCCACGACTTCCAGCAGTTGCTGCGCAGCGCAATGGACCGCCAAGGCAGCGCCAGCGTGTTCGCCTATCACGTGCAAGACCCTGAACGTTATGGCGTGGTCGAATTCGACGGGCAGGGTAATGCGATCAGCCTGGAAGAGAAACCGGCCAAACCCAAGTCCAACTATGCCGTGACCGGGTTGTACTTCTACGACAACGACGTGATCGAGATTGCCAAGGGCATTCGGCCATCCGCGCGTGGTGAGCTGGAGATTACCGACGTGAACCGCGCGTACCTTGAGCAGCACCGCTTGTCGGTGGAAATCATGGGGCGCGGGTATGCCTGGCTGGATACCGGGACGCATGACTCGTTGCTTGAGGCAAGTGGGTATATCGCGACGATCGAGCGGCGGCAAGGGCTGAAGGTTGCATGCCCGGAAGAGGTGGCATTCCGGCAGGGGTGGATCGATGCCCAACAGTTGGAAACGCTGGCAGCACCGCTGGCCAAGAATGGTTATGGCCAGTATCTGCTGCGTTTGATTCAAGGCACGGTTTATTGAGGTAACAACCTCGGCGGGGCGGAACCGTCATTCCAGTGGCGGTTCAACTTGCGGAAGGGGAGGTTGTAGGCCAATCTCCACCCGCCATTCACCGTCGCCGCCACCACCGTATTCGCGGGTAAACTCGCTCCTACGCAGATTGGGGGTGGACACACATTGATGATTGGGCGCAGGCCGTCGTGTAGGAGCGGGTTCACCCGCGAAAGGGCCGGGCCTGCTGGCCAATTCCCCCCCGTCGTTCACCGTCGCCGCCGCTACCGTATTCGCGGGTAAACCCGCTCCTACACAGATTGGGGGTGGACACACATTGATGATTGGGCGCAGGCCGTCGTGTAGGAGCGGGTTCACCCGCGAAAGGGCCGGGCCTGCTGGCCAATCTCCACCCGCCATTCACCGTCGCCGCCGCCATCGTATTCGCGGGTAAACCCGCTCCTACGCAGATTGGGGGGTGGACACACATTGATGATTGGGCGCAGGCCGTCGTGTAGGAGCGGGTTTACCCGCGAAAGGGCCGCCGCTGCTGGCCAATTCCCATCAGCCGTTCACCGTCGCCGCCACCACCTTATTCGCGGGTAAACCCGTTCCCACGCCGTGAACCATCCCTCACCCCAGGGTTTTCCCACCCCGGCAACCCGCGTATCATCCGCATACACACATCTGAACATTCCCACGCGAGTCCCAGACCATGAGTCTTGCGCCCCCTGCGTGCATGGCAGTTTCAGGTACCCAGACAATCATCAGTGACATATAACGACTGGCCAGTTTCGTGGCCGGGCCAGGCATGCCGGCTGTCCGACGGATGGGACGGTGCCCGATGAGATTTGAAGGAATAGGTTTTGATCAAGCGTAGAAAGGTTGCAATCGTTGGTTGTGCGTACCGTTTTCCTGGCTCTTCCAATGCGGGCTTCTGGCAAAACCTGATGGAGGGCCGCGACCTGGTGACTCAGGTTGACCCGTCGCGTTGGAACAAACGCGAGTTCCTGCACCCGGACAAGGCCAGCCCTGCAACCAGCTACACCTTCGCCTCAGGCACCTTGGGTGATATCAGCGCTTTCGACGCTGGCTTCTTCAGCATCTCGCCGCGTGAAGCCGCGATGATGGACCCGCAGCAGCGCATGCTGCTGGAAATGTGCTGGGAAACCTTCGAAAACGCCGGGGTCAAGCCGTCCAGCCTGCGTGGCAGCAACTGTGGCGTGTACCTGGGCATCGCCGGTGTCGAGCAGTCCTACCGCCTGCTCGAGGACCTGTCGGCCATCGATGGCGCCACGGCGACCGGCAACACCATGAGTATCGCGGCCAACCGCCTGTCGTTTTTCTACGACCTGCGTGGCCCAAGCATGGCCATCGACACCGCCTGCTCGTCGTCGCTGGTGGCCTTCCACCAGGCGTGCCAGGCCATCCTCAGCGGTGATGTCGACCAAGCCGTGACGGGCGGTATCAGCCTGCACATGCACCCGTTCGGTTTCATGATCTTCGCCAAAGCGACCATGCTGTCGCGCACCGGGCGCTGCCAGTCGTTCGACGAAAACGGCGACGGTTACGCCCGCTCCGAAGGCGGCGGGTTGTTCCTGCTCAAGGACTACGACCAGGCAGTGGCCGATGGAAATACCATTTTGGCGGTGGTGGCGGCCAGTGCGGTGAACACCGACGGGCGCAAGTCCAGCCTGACCCTGCCCAATGCCGAGGCCCAGGCGGCGTTGCTCAAGCGCGCCTACACCCAGGCCGGCATCGCACCCGAGCAGTTGGACTACCTGGAGGCCCACGGCACCGGTACCGCTGTGGGAGACCCGATCGAAACCCGCGCCATCGGCGAGGCGCTGGGCCAGGCGCGCGGCGCCGGCAACCCGCTGCCAATCGGCTCGGTGAAAAGCAACCTCGGGCACCTTGAAGCCGCCTCTGGCGTGGCTGGCCTGATGAAGGCACTGAACTGCCTGGCCGAGCGTACCGTGCCCGCTACCATTGGCGTGCAGGCGCTCAACCCGAACATCGCATTCGCCGACCTCAACCTGCAGGTGGTCACCGAGCCCCTGCCGCTGAAGGCCGATGGCCAGTTGACCGTGGGGGTGAACTCGTTCGGCTTTGGCGGCGCCAACGCCCATGTCATCCTGCAAAGCCCCGAGCTACAGGCGCCGGCAGCGCAAGCGGTCAGCGCCCGGCGCGTGCCGTTACTGCTCAGTGCCAAGAGCGAAGAAGGCCTGCGCGCAACCGCAGAACGCTTTGCCGCCTACCTGGCCGGGCAGCCGCAGGCCGACTATTACGATGTGGCCTACCAGGCGATGTTCCGTCGCGATGCGCACAGCCATCGCCTGCTGCTGGTTTGCGACACTGCAGCCGAAGCTGCCCAGGCGCTGGACGACTATGCCCAGGACCCGACCCTCAGCGAACTGAGCGCAGTGCTGGAGGCCGGCCAGGCCCTGGACGGCGCCTCGGCACCGGTATTTGTCTATTCCGGCAACGGCTCGCAATGGCAGGGCATGGGCCGGGCGATGCTCGACCAGCCGCTGTTCGCCGCCGCCGTGGATGAAGTTGACGCGTTGTTCCAGCCCTTGGCGGGCTACTCGCTGCGCGCCGAGCTGCTGGGTGACAACGGCGAAGGCCGTTATGCACGTACCGAAATCGCCCAGCCTGCGCTGTTTGCCCTGCAAGTGGCGGTTACCCAAGTGCTGGCTGCCGAAGGCATCCACCCGGTGGCGGTGATTGGCCACAGTGTGGGTGAAGTGGCCGCGGCCTGGGCCAGCGGCGCGTTGAGCCTGGAGGACGCCACCCAGGTCATCTACCACCGCAGCCGCCTGCAGGGCCTGACCCGTGGTACCGGGAAGATGACGGCGGTCGGCCTCTCGGGTGAGGCCACGGCGCAACTGATTGCCGAACTGAAACTGGACGGCCGCCTGGTGGTGGCGGGCGAGAACAGCGCCCGCGGCGCCACTGTGGCCGGTGAGGTCGACGCCCTGGCACTGCTGGAGGCGGCCCTGGAAGAGCGCCAGGTATTCGCCCGTCGCCTGGACCTGGACTACGCCTTCCACTCGCCGGCCATGGACCCGATCAAGCAAGCGGTTATCGACGACCTCGCGCATATCCGCCCGCAGGCTACGAAGATTCCGTTCTACTCCACTGTTGTTGGTGGCCAGTTGAACGGCGAACGCCTGGACAGCCAGTACTGGTGGCAGAACATTCGCTTCCCGGTGCTGTTCCAGGGCGCGCTGGCTGCCTTGGTGCGCAATGGCCTTAACCTGTTCGTCGAAGTGGGCCCGCATGCGATTCTGCGCAGCTACGTCAGCGATGTGCTGGTCGAGTGCGAACAACCGGGGCAGGTGATTGGCACCCTCAAGCGCAACGACCACAGTCCGCTGTTGCTGGAACGTACCGTAGCCCGCCTGCAGATTGCCGCCGTGGAGCCACAGTGGCAGGCACGCTTCCCGGTGGCGGGGCGCCCGCTGCGCCTGCCTAACTACGCCTGGCAGCGCGATCACTTCAGCTTGCCGGTCACGGCCGAGGCCTATGGCCCGCTGAGCCACGAGCGCGTGCACCCGTTGCTGGGTTACCCGGTAACGGACCAGGCGCTGACCTGGGAAAACCGCCTGGATACCCAGCAGTACCCGACCCTGGCCGACCACAAGGTGGGTGAGTCGGTACTGTTCCCGGGTGCAGGCTTTACCGAGCTGGCCCTGGCGGTGGCGCAACTGCACCAGCCGGGCGAGTTCGTCGATATCGAAGAGCTGGAAATCCACAACCCTCTGCTGCTGAGCAGCGAGGTCAGCAAGAAAGTGCGCGTGCAGGTGGAAGAGGCCGATGGCACATTGCGCATCAGCTCGCGCACGTTGATGCAACGCGAAGACTGGGTACAGCACGTGGTCGCACGCTTGCCGGGCGAAGCGCGCGGTGTGCTGCTGGACACCCGGGCACCGGCGTTGCCAGCCCGCCCGGCAGACTTCACCGGCGAGCAGCACCTGGCAATGACCTGCGCGGTTGGCCTGAACTACGGCCCCGCTTACCAGACGGTGGCCGCAGCCTGGGTGGAAGGGGCGCGCGTGCTGGCTCAGTTGGTCGTGCCTGCTGCCATTGAACACGAACTGGCAAGCCTGCACCTGCACCCGGCGCTGCTGGATGGTGCCTTCCAGCTGATTACCGAGCTGCTGGCCAGCCGCCAGGGGCATGACGATGGCCTGGCGTTCATCCCCGTCAAGCTTGGGCGCATTGCCTTTACCAATGCTGGTGGTGTGCCGGTGCTGGCCGAGGTGCGCCAGCGCAAGCGCACCGCGCATTCGCTGCTGGTCGACTTCACCTTGTTCGATGCCAGCGGCGCTGCCGTGCTGGCAATCAAGGATGCGCGCATGCGTGCCGTGCGCCTGCAGTACGACCGCAGTGGCGATATCAAGCGTATGGCCCATGTGGGGCAGGCCGCGCCAGGCGCAGTTGTGCCTGTGCAGCGTAACGCCGTGGCCTGCTCGCCGCTGGCCGAGGCCTTGCAGTGCCTGGCCGACGAGCCGGCACAGGTGCGTTACCTGAATGAAGTGGAGCCACTGCTGGATGTGCTGTGCAGCAGCTTTGTCCTCGATGCGGTGGAACAGGCCGGCGGCCGCATCAGTGCCGAGCAGGTCGCGCAGTGGTCGCAGGGCCAGGGCGACTTTCTGGCGATGCTGTTGCGCTATGCCGAGCACGACGGCGGCCTGCAGCGTAGCGCTGACGGCGGCTGGCAACTGGTCGACCAGGGCGAGCGCCCGACATCGCAGGCTATCTGGCAAGAGCTGTTCAGGAGCTACACATCGCAGGCTATCTGGCAAGAGCTGTTCAAGAGCTACCCCGAGTACTTCCAGATTATCCATTCCGTTGGCCGTATCGGCCGTCATCTGTCGGCGTTGCTGGATGGCAGCCAGGCCTTCGACACCCTGCTACCGCGCGAAACCAGCGGCGCCAGCCTGGCGCGGCTGGTGCTGGGTGCGGCAGGGCAGCAGCACCTGCTCAGCGGCATTGGCCAGACCTTGGCCGCGCGCCTGGCGCAGCTGCCGCCCGGCCAGCGCCTGCGGGTACTGGAATTCGGCTTTGGTGGCGCTTCGTTTGCCGAGCTGTTGTACGCCGGTCTGGATTTCGATCGCCTCGATTATGCCTACTGCGTCGCCGAGCCCGAGCTTGAGCAGCGCCTGCGTGACGATTGCCCGGCGTTGGAGGTACTTGGTCTGGAGCAACTGGCCGAAGCCGGTACGTTCGACTGGGTCCTGGTGCCTACCGACTTCGGCCCCCTTGGTACCGTGGGTGACGCCTTGCGCCTGGCCAGTGGCCGGCTCAACCCGCACGGCCAGTTGGCGCTGCTTGGGCAGTACCCGGCGCGCTGGGCCGATTTCGTCTTCGGTG
The DNA here is from genome assembly GCF_001655295.1 of Pseudomonas sp. JY-Q. Classification (NCBI taxonomy): domain Bacteria; kingdom Pseudomonadati; phylum Pseudomonadota; class Gammaproteobacteria; order Pseudomonadales; family Pseudomonadaceae; genus Pseudomonas; species Pseudomonas sp. JY-Q. The sequence goes on from NZ_CP011525.1 coordinate 1,691,511, forward strand.
CCCAGCCAGATTGGTGGCTGGCCGGCCCGCAGCAGGCGTTGTCGCGCCAGCAAGGCCCGGCGTTCTGGAGCCATGAGCTGCAGCGACATGGCCTGACCGCGCTGCGCACGCTGGAGGCGTTGCCGGGTAACGCCTGTGGTAGCTACCTGTTGCTGGCGGACAAGCCCGCCGGTGCTGACACTGCTGCACCCGTGGCCGTGCAGCGCTGGGCCGTACTCGCCGAAGCCGGGCAGGGCGCTGCCCTGCGCCTGGCAGAGCAACTGCGCGCCCAGGGCCAGCAGGTTGACCTGTTGCAGCCGGGTGACGCCCAGGCGCTGGCGGCTCAGCTTGGCGCCTTTGCCCAGCCCCCTGAGCATGTGCTGCACCTGGCCGGTTTCGACAGCGGCACAGGCCTCGATGGCCAGGCCGAGCGCTGCATGCAAGCGGCCGCGCTGGTGCAGGCCTGTGAGTCGCTGACGATCGCCCCGCAGTGCTGGCTGTTCAGCCGTGGCGCTGCCGAGCACCTGTACAGCGTCGACACCGCCGCTGAGGTTGCGGCCATCGGCGACGCCGCCTTGTGGGGCTTTGGCCGCACCCTGGCCAACGAATCCCCGCACTGTCGTATTCGCCTGCTCGATCTGGCCCACGCGGCAGCGGTCGAGCTGGCGGTACCAGCGTTGCTGCACGCCGACAGCGAAACCGAGCTGGCCCTGGACGCCGAAGGCCGTCGCTACGTGCCGCGCCTGCGCGTGCTGGCCGACCAGCCGCGCCGCGCAGTGGGCGATGCGCAGTGGGTGTGCCTGGGCTTCGACCTGCCGGGCCAGTTGCGCAACCTGCGCTGGGAAGTGCGTGAGCCGCGTCAACCGGCGGCGGATGAGCTGGACATTCAGGTGCGCGCGACGGGCCTTAACTTCCGTGACGTGATGTTCGCCCTCGGCCTGCTGTCGGATGAAGCCATCGAAAATGGCTTCTCCGGCCCTACCCTGGGCTTCGAATTTGCCGGTGTGGTGCAGGGCAAAGGCGCCGAGGCAGTGGGCGACTTCGCCCCGGGTGACCGTGTGGTGGGCTTTGGCCCCTGCAGCTTCGCCAACCGCCTGGTCACCAACGCCAACGCCGTTGCACGCATCCCCGAAGGGATGTCGTTCGAAGCAGCGGCGACCATTCCGAGTACCTTCTTCACCGTGTACTACGCGCTGCATCACCTGGCGCGCCTGGAGCCGGGCGAGAAGGTGCTGATCCACGGCGCTGCCGGTGGCGTGGGCATCGCGGCCATCCAGATCGCCAAATGGCTGGGCGCAGAAATTCACGCCACCGCAGGCAGCGACGAGAAGCGCGACTTCCTGCGCCTGCTGGGCGTCAGCCACATCTACGACTCCCGTTCGCTGGCGTATGCCGACCAGGTGCTGGCAGCCACCGGTGGGCGTGGCGTGGACGTGGTGCTCAATTCGCTGGCCGGTGAGGCCATCAACCGCAACCTGCAGGTGCTGAAGCCGTTTGGTCGCTTCCTGGAGTTGGGCAAGCGCGACTTCTACCAGAACACCCGTATTGGCTTGCGCCCGTTCCGCAACAACATCAGCTATTTCGGTATCGACGCTGACCAACTGATGAGCGAGCGCCCCGCGCTCACCCGCCGCCTGTTCGCCGAGATGATGGAACTGTTCGAGCAGGGCATCCTGCACCCGTTGCCGTTCCGCGAGTTCGACGCCAACCAGGTGGTCGAGGCCTACCGTTACATGCAGCAGGCGCGGCAGATTGGCAAGGTCGTGGTGACGTACGCCAACCCGATCCAGCAAACCGTCGACACCCGCGTGCAGCCGGTGCGGGCACTGAAGCTTGCCGCCGATGCCAGCTACCTGGTCACTGGCGGCCTGGGTGGCTTTGGCTTGCGTACTGCGCAGTGGCTGATCGACAAAGGTGCCCGTCACCTGGTGTTGCTGGGCCGTCGTGGCCCGGCCAGTGAAGAGGCCCAGCCGCAGTTGGCGTTGTGGCACGCCCAAGGTATCGATGTGCAGGCCGTGGCGTGCGACATCACTGACCGTGAGCAACTGCGCGGGGTGTTTGATCGCATTGCCGCCAGCCCATGGCCACTGCGTGGCCTGGTGCACGCCGCGACGGTGATTGACGACAGCCTGATCCGCAACCTTGACGGCGACCAGTTGTGTCGCGTGCTGGAGCCCAAGGCCAAGGGCGCGCAGTACCTGCACGAGCTGACCCAGGGCCTGGCGCTGGACTTCTTCGTGATGTTCTCCTCGGCCACCACCTTGTTCGGCAACCCCGGCCAGGCCAACTACGTGGCGGCCAACCACTGGCTCGAAGCCCTTGCGCGGCACCGTCGTGCTCAGGGCCAGGCAGCCACCGCCGTGCTGTGGGGCGCCATCGACGATGTCGGTTTCCTGGCGCGCAACAGCCAGATCAAGGACGCCCTGCAGAGCCGCATGGGGGGCTCGGCGCTGCGGGCTGAGGCAGCCTTGGCACAGCTCGAGGCCATGCTGTTGCAGGGTGATAACGGCCATGGCGTGCTGGAGCTGGACTTCAAGGCCCTGGCGCGCTTCCTGCCGAGCGCCACTACACCGCGCTTCAGCGAACTGGCCCGTGCCTATGGCGGCGACCATGAGGATGAAGGTGGCGGTGAGGACATCCAGCGCATGCTGGAGGAGCTTGACGATGGCGAACTGCTCGAACGCTTCGTAGACATGCTCAAGCACGAGGTGTGCGAGATTTTGCGCCTGCCGCCAGCACGCCTGGATGCCCAGCGCCCGCTGCAGGAAATGGGGCTCGATTCGTTGATGAGCGTTGAGTTGGTGGTGGCGCTGGAAGAGCGTTTCGGTATTCGCCTGCCGGTGATGGAACTGAGCGACAGCTCCAGCATCGACAAGCTTGCCGCACGCTTGCTGGAGCTGCTGCGCGGTGAAGCGAGCAGCGGCGAAGAGCAACTGGCGCAGAATGTGCTTGCCCGCCATGGCAGCGAACACAGTGCCGAAGAGTTGGCGCAGTTGAACGCAGCCTTGGCCGACAGCAACGCGGCACCCAACCGACTGATTGATTAAGAGTGCCAGATGACAGCCAGAACCCCGACCGGCCTTGGTGGTGATGCCAAGCAACGCCTGATCCAGCAAGCCCTCGCCCGGCGCCGCCATGTGGCTGCCGAGGGCGAGCAGGGCGCCACCCTGGAGCAGGTACAGCAGGCTGCCCTGAAGGTGCCCGAAGCGCACTATCGCTTTGATCAGCACCCGGGGTACCAGCAACTGCGGGTAATCCAGCAAAGCGCCATGCAGTTGGGCGTGAGCAACCCGTTCTTCCGTATGCACCAGGGCACCGCCGGTGCTCAGACGCAGATTGGCGAGCGCGAGTTTCTCAACTTTGCCAGTTACAACTACCTGGGCTACTCCGGCCACCCGACCGTGGCCGAAGCGGCCAAGGCGGCGATCGACCGCTACGGCACCTCGGTGTCGGCCAGCCGCCCCGTTTCTGGCGACCGCCCGCTGCACCGCGAACTCGAGCGCGAACTGGCGCGCCTGTACGAGGTGGACGATGCGGTGGTGATGGTCAGCGGCCATGCCACCAACGTCACCACCATCGGCTACCTGTTCGGGCCACGCGACCTGGTGGTGCATGACGAGCTGATTCACAACAGCGTGTTGCAGGGTATCCAGCTGTCGGGTGCCCGCCGTCTGAGCTTTGCCCACAACGACTGGCAGGCGCTGGACCGCCTGCTGGGCGAGCAACGCCAGCACTTCGAGCGGGTGCTGGTGGTGGTGGAAGGCATCTACAGCATGGACGGCGACTACCCCGAGCTACCCCGGTTCGTCGAGCTCAAGCATAAGCACAAGGTTTTCCTGATGGTGGATGAAGCCCATTCACTGGGGGTGATGGGGGCGACGGGCAAAGGTATTCGTGAGCATTTTGGGTTGGCTGGCGATGACGTCGACATCTGGATGGGGACCTTGAGCAAGACCCTGGCCAGTTGCGGTGGGTACATTGCGGGCCGCACGGCACTGATCGAGCACCTGAAGTTTCTGGCGCCGGGCTTCTTGTACAGTGTTGGCATGCCGCCGGCGGTCACGGCCTCTGCGTTGGCAGCGTTGAAGCTGCTGGCTGCTGACAGCGAGCGGGTAGCGCAAGTGCAGGCGCGCGGGGAGCTGTTCCTGCGCCTGGCGCGTGAAGCTGGGCTGGACACGGCGACCAGTACCGGGTTGGCGGTGATCCCGGTGATTACCGGCAGTTCGTTCAAAGCCGGGCGCTTGTCCAGCGCCCTGTTCGAGCGTGGCATCAATGCCCAGCCGATCCTGTACCCCGCGGTGCCGGAGCATTCGGCGCGGGTGCGGTTTTTTGTGTCTTGCGAGCATACGGAAGAGCAGATCAGGCATACCGTTGCGGTGGTGGCGCAGGAGATGGCGCGGCTGGGGTGAGGGCCACGCTTACAGCCAGATGGCATCCCAGTGTGGGTATTCGCCGACATTGGGTGCCAGGCCGGCCCTGACCGGGTTGGCAATGATGTACCGGGCGGTATTGAGCAGATCATTATCCTTGCGCATGGCGCGATCGCAGTAGCCCGCCTGCCAGATGGGGGTGGCTGTTACACCAGCCTTGTGCAAGGCATGGCTGGACCTTGATTTGAAGCGGCGCATCAACGTGGCCAGCGTCACCTGTTTCAGTTCTATCAGCCAGTGCACATGGTCGGGCATGACGACCCAGGCCAGCGTGGCGCAGCTGTTTTCCCGGTCTGCCTGGCGCAGGTGATTGACCACCAGCCTGGCCAGGTTGAAGTTGTGAAACAGGGGGCGGCGCTGGTGGGTGACTGTGGTCAGCATGTATAGCCTGCCGGGGTGTGAAACCCGGTGGCGGCGCAGATGGTGGGCGTGGGCGTATTGCATGGGGTCATCCTTGAGGCTTCGATAGTTCGAGCCAGCGTAGACGCCCACATGACGCCAGCAGCGATTCAACCATTGCAGAATGTGCCCACCGACCAGGGGGGCGGTGATTGGCCAGGGATATTGGCCAGCAGGCCCGGCCCTTTCGCGGGTAAACCCGCTCCTACACGACGGTCTGCGCCCAACCACCGATCTGTGCCCCCCCCCGATCGGCGTAGGAGCGGGTTTACCCGCGAATACGGTGGCGGCAGCAACGGTGAACGGCCAGGGATATTGGCCCGCAGGACCGGCCTCTTCGCGGGTAAACCCGCTCCTACACGACGGCCTGCGTCCAGCCACCGGGCCGGGGACTGGGCGTGGGTCAGATATGCGGTGCCTCATACGCATTCAACTGCTCCACAAACCGCCAATGGCTCTTCTTGCCAAACCCCATCAACCGCTTCAACCGGATATCCCAACGCATGTGGTGGTTGGCAATCCATGGCAATGCAAACAGGTGCGCCCCGCGCCAGGGGATGAACGGGTTACGCCGCAGGCTGGCATAAATCTCGACGCGGTGGCTGGCCTGATGGCTTGCACAACGGGCATGGAAACCAGACGTGTCCGCCACCACCAAGGTGTTGGCTGGCACGGCAAAGCGACGGGGCGGCGGCAAGCCGAGGGCCGCCAGCTCGGGCTCGTCGATGCGGAACGAACCCTCACGGTGCATCTGCTCGCCGGAGCGCGCCGCCCCCAGGCTTTGACGGTACTCCCAGGCCAAACGCTCCGGCGTCAGGCGGTGCGACCCCGGCACATAACTGAACGGCCCTTGGTCATCCGCCACATCGTCCAGAAACAACCACGCCTTCGCCGTGGGGTGAAAGGTGTCGGCATGCAGGCGGGTCTGCGGGTCCTGGTCGGCATTGGCGGCGTCGATCACGATCGACTGCAACTGGTAGGTAATGCCACCGGTATTGGACGACGCATAGGCAATCAGGTCGCGCACCCCACGGTCCGCCACAAACGCCGCACTGGCCGGGTTTTGCGCCAGCACGTCCTGGTCAAGGCTGACCCGGCGGGTAACCGCGCGGCCCTGGCGCATTTCCCAGCCGGTGCTGCGCAATGCACCCAGCTCGGCGCGCAAGGCCGCAAACTGCTCGGCAGGCAGGGCGTTTTCGCGAATGAAAAAACCGTTCTGCTCAAAATGCGCGCGCTCACCGGCATCCAGCCGCGAGGCCAGCGCATTGCGACGGTAACCTGCCATGGCCATCGCCAGCTGACGACGCTGCACATGCAGGCCCAAGGCATTGAGCCGGGCACTGCCCAGCACCGGGTTGTTCTCGAACGACTTGGCATGGGTAGCCAACTGCAGGCAATGCCAGGGGAGTGCCGCGTAACGGCCGATGTCCTTGATCGAAACAGGCATGATCTAGTCCTTTGATGGGGCCAATGGCCGGCCACAGCCGAGCATGGTCCGGGTATAGTTGAGCAACGGCGCCACTCGTCGATAGGCCACCGGCGCCGGGTGGGGCGCGCTGAGGCAGGCGAGGGCGTGCCAGGCATCGCAGGGCAGGTCTTGCTGGACGTCGGCATAGCGCGCATAGCGCAACAAGGCGCCGGCTACCAACTGGTCCAGAGTTAAACGCCGGGTGCGGCGGGGCAAGGGCTGATGGTCCTCGGTCAGGCCCCAGCCGGCATAGAACGGCGTGCCATAGGTGACCACCGGCAGCCCGCGCAGCAAGGCCTCGAAACCAGCGGTGGAACTGAGCGTATGCAGCGCATCGACCGGGCCATACAGGCTGGCGATGTCCACACCCGCCAGTACCTGATCGGCCAGCCCCACCAGCTGTGCCGGGGCGATGTGCCCACGGCGCTTGCCGGCCTCCACGTCGGGGTGCGGCTTGTACAGAATCCAGGCATCCGGCAACCGCGCGCGCACCTGTTGCAGCAGCCGCAGGTTGCACCCGGCACCGCCACCGCTGCACAGCGCCGAGGCATCATCCTCGACCTGGCCCACCACCAGTACCCGCCGCTGGCCCGGTTGCCCCAGCAGCGCCGGGCGCACATTGCTGCGCAGGTTGAACTTGCTGGTGCCGCTGGCAACGATCTGCGCCCGCAAGCGCGCCGCTTCGGCCAGGCATGGGGCGTCAAATTCGCCATGCTGCAACAGCTGCTCCAGGTCGCTGGCAGACTGCGCATCGTAATGAATGCCACCCCGGTCCAGCACCAGTGACAGCGCCGGGCTGTTGGTCGCCCCCAACCCCGTGGAGCGCAAGAAACCATCCTCGACCCGCCACACTGGCACCCCCGCCTGGCGCGCACGTTCGGCCAGGCCGGCCGGCTCGCGCGCAGCCCATACCAGCAGCCGACCCTGTTCGGCCGCTACCTGGCTTATCAGTTGCGGGCTGTCCACGCTGAAGCGCAGCTGCCCCCAACGGCTTGCGAAAAAACGCCGGATGTTGTGCTGCTTGTGCCGCTTCACGCCCAGCACCGTGGTGGGGCCGGCAAACGCAGCATCGCGGGCTTTCTTGCTGGCCAATTGGCGGGCAACGGTCAAGGCATCGGTCAACTGGCCGCTCAATGGGTCGACATAACGGCAGTAACGCACATAGGCCGCCGCCACCAGTTGCACAAGGTCTGGCCGTGCCTGCCGGCGAGCAATGGCCATGCGGTCATCGGTCAGCCCCCAGCCCGCATAGAACGGCAGCCCGAAGCAGGTGACCGGCACGCCCTGGATCAACGCCTCCAGCCCGGCCTGGCTGGTACCCACGTACACGCGCCGGGCACGCCGGGCCAGTGACGCCCAGGCTACCGGCCGCGCCTCCAGCGTTACCCCACGGGCCCGCGCGGCATCCAGCAGACAACTGGGCTTTTGCCCGCCCAGGCAATCTGGGTGAATGCGAACGCGCACGTCGGCATCCGGGTTTTCTGCCAGGGCCTCATCCAGCATTCGCACATAGTCGGCTTCGCATAGCCCGCCGCCCGGGATCGAATAATCCCCGGCAGTTTGGTCCACCACCAGCACCAGCGGTCGTTCACGGCCCAGCGGGTCGTCGTCGGGCAGGTCCTGGGCGTTGTTGTACTTGCCGATGCCGCTGCTGCGCATCAAGGCAATCAGTTCGCGGGCGCAATTGAGTTCGTATGCGCTGAGCGCCTCGGGCTGCTGCAGGATGTTTTCCAGCAGCGAAGGGCGGTCGGCCAGGTAGTGGATGCCCACCGGGTCGACCACCATGGACATTGGCGTATCGCCCTCGATGCCCAGCGAAGAAGAACGCAAAAAGCCGTCTTCCAGCGCAATGTAGGGCAGCCCCCAGCGCTGGCACAGCACCCGGGCATGGGCCGACGACTGCTTGTAGCCGATACCGGCAATGGCCTTGAGCCCCTTGGGCGCCTTGCGGCCACGGCGCCACAGCCAGAAGGGCGGGCCTTCCGGGCCGAGGAACTGCGGCAGGTGCAGGACCTTCCAGGCCACCCATTGCGACATGATGCCGACCCAGCCGGTGCCGTCTACCAGGGCATCGGGTGGCGAGTAACCTTCGGGCGGGTGGGGTACAAAGGGAGGCGTGTTGTGCATTACACGGCCCGCCACATGTTGCGCACCGGCGGGAACGGCACCCAGCGCTTGCGGCGCAGGGCAAAGCCATTATGCAGGTACAGGTGCTGCGCCCGATGATTGCTCAGCGGCACCTCCAGCTCTACCTGGGTAAAGCCCTGGCCGGCGGCGTGCGCGCAGCACGCCTGCACCAGCGCCGAGCCTACGCCGTGCTGGCGTGCGGCCTTGCTGACCCGCAGCCCGTACAGCAAGAACGGGTAGCGCCATTCGCGCAGTTCGCTCAGGCAGAACCCGATAAACCGCACCCAGCCGCTCAACAGGCCAAACTCACGCACGAACGGCCGCCAGTGCCAGGCAAACGGCCCGCGCCGGCCATGCTTGAATGCGGCAAAGCCCAGTGCCTGCTCGCCGTCGAAAGCCAGCAGCACACGGTCCCAGTGGATAGCCGCCCCCAGCAAGCGATAGCGGCAGGCCGTATTGCCAATCAGGAACGCCAGCGACCCCCGCCCCTCGGTCAGCAAGCGGGCCAAGGCAGGGTCTGCGGCACGCTCGGGCGACAGATCCGATCCCAAAACGATACGCACCACGTTGTCAGGCTACCCCGGCACTGGCCATGGGCGTGTCCTGGCGGGTTGCCGGCGCCAGGGCATGGGCCAGCAATGTGCTCGACAACTGCTGCACCGGCATGGGCTTGGCCCCGCAGCCAGGCTGGCGGCGGTTGGACCACACCAGGTAGTCGGTATCACCTGCGGGCGCACCAACAGCCTGGTACACCTCGGGCAGGATCGGCACATGGTCGCCAAAGAAGCACAGCAGCGCCTCGTTCGGCTGGGCCAGCAAGGTGTCGCGCAGCATGCCCAGCATGCGGTTGGCGTTGCCAATGTGCCGCACATACGGCGCCAGGTCTTTCATGCCCGGTTGCAGCGGGCGGTCGAACCAGGCGGGCAGCTCGTGCGCGGCTACGCTTTCCAGGTGCAACGGGCCATGGTTTTCCATGGTGACCGCATGGATGAACAGCGGCTGTGTGCGGCCTGGCGCCTGCAGCAGCGCGCGGATTTTGTCTGCCACGGCGCAATCACCAATGAACGGCCCGGCCTTTTGCGAAGCGTTGAACGCCTTCACATCGATGAATTCATCAAAGCCCAATGCCGGCAACACCTTGTTGCGGCCATAGAAACCACCGTCGTACGGGTGGATGCAAATGGTCCGGTACCCCTGCGCCTTGAGCCTGGAGGCGATACTGGGCAGGCCTTGGCGGGCCAGCACCCGGTACGGGTTGAAGCGGTGCACGCCCAACCGGTCGGCAGGGATGCCGGTCAGGTAGGCGAACTCGGTACGCACCGTATTGGCGCCCCAGGCTGCCACTTGCAGTTTGCCCCGGGCCAGCGCCTGGCTGGCCAACAGGTCGTACTGGTCGAGCACTTGCGGGCGCACGCCAGGCCACAGCCCACGCACATCGAAGAACGACTCGCTCTGCACCGAGACCAAGTCCGGCAGCGCCCCGGCCTGGGCCGCTGTCGCCTGCGATGCAGGCTGCCCAGAGGCCGGCACACTTACACCAGCAAACGGCGAGCCCAGCCCGTCCCGGTCAACCGACGCCCGCGCCGCCCAGAAGTACCGCCACAAGCTGGCCGCCAAGCCCCAGCCACGCACATCCTGCTCGGCATCAAAGCTCGGCTTCACAGGCCGATGCCCCAGGCGCAGCAAGCCCAGGCCCAGCGCCAACGGCAGCAACGCCTCAAGCCGCGCGCCCGCCACCTCGAAGTTCAACCCCGCCCACAGGTAAACCAGAAAGCCCACCGCCAGCAGCGCGGCCTTGCCAAAGCCAAAGAACGGCAAGTACAACCGCGGGAACTTCACTGCATCGCTGAAATACTCGAAATCTGCACACACAAACGGCTCGCGCAGCGAGTGATACTTGGCGTTGCTGACCAGCACGATCAGCAGCCACAGCAGCAACACATTCACGCCACTGAACAACGGCCGCGCCGTCAGTGCATACAACAGCCCGAAGGCCACACACCACAGCCCCGCGTGCAGCAGCCAGCAATCGGCCGGGCGACGCAGGGCAGGGCGGGGAACCAGCAGGCGCTCGACCGCGACGGTCAAGCCCAGGCCGATCAAAGCGACCGGCAACATGGAAACATCAATCACTGTACTTCAACCCACGCAGGATCATCGAAGAAAGCCACTGCGGGATAAGCCCCAGCAGCCAGGTGCCCAGGTTGAGCGGGAACGGAAAGCTGATACGCGCCTGGTTCGCCGCCAGCCCGCGCTTGATACGCCTGGCCGCTTTGTCGGCGGTCCACAGAAAAGGTTTAGGCCCGGGCATTTCGAAGCACATCTTCGACTCCACATACCCCGGCACAATCACATTCACTTTCACCCCTTCCGGCGCCAGCCAGTCGCGGATGGCCTCGCCATACACACGGATAGCGGCCTTGCTGGCGCTGTAGGTCGGAGTGACCGGCAAGCCACGCCAGCCCGCCAGCGAGCTGAACAGGGCGATCTGCCCGTCGCCACGGCTGCGCATGGCGGGCAGGGCGGCCTCGACAGTGGCCAGGGCGGCCATCACGTTCACTTCCATCAGGGCGCGGCTCTCGTCCCAGTCTTCCGCTTCGCCATTGGCGCCCACGGCGGTGTTAAGCCCCGCGCCCACCAGCACCAGGTCGGGCTGATGCTGCTCGCTCACCCGGCGCACCATGGCCCGCAGGGCGTCCAGGTCGCGCACGTCGAGGGCTTCCAGCAGCACCTGGGCACCCAGGGCGCGGCATTGTTCGGCCATTTCGGCCAGGCGGTCCTGGCGCCGGCCTTGCAGGATCAGCGTCACCCCCGGGGCGGCGTAGGCAGGCGCCAACGCGCCACCGATACCGCCTGTGGCGCCGGTGATGAGGATGCAGCGGGGTGAGGCATGCGAACTCATAGGTATTTTTCGATTCTTGAGGTTTTCGCCATCAGCACTTCCAGGCAGTTGGCCACGGCCATGTCCATGCCGCAGGCGGTGTAGAAGCCGCCGTTGACCTGGGTGGTGTGGATGACCGTGTTGCGGAAGCGTTGAAACAGCGTGTTGTCGGGCGCTTCGGGCTGCTGCCAGAAATCATCCAGCCCGCCCTGATGGGTTAGCCCCGGCATCGCGTAGATCGGCTCGGCCAGCGTGCAGGTAGGGCGGTGGTGCAGCAATGCAGAAGCCCCCGCGGTACTGTTGACGGTGATCATGCCGGTGATGTGCGAGAGCAGCGTAGGCATGTGCCCGCTTTCCATGAAGTCGACACGCTCGGCCACGTCGTACTTGCGCGCCAACTGCTCGGTGACCTTGCGGTAGTTGACCAGCCCAGGCGTCAACGGGTGGTTTTTCACCAGCAGGCGCGCATCGAAGGGCGCGTTGAGCGAGAACGAGTCGATTACATGCTCGATCACCTGGGTCATGTTCTGGAACGGCGAGTGGTCGCGGATTTGCGCATCGCTGTCCAGCTGCAAGGGCAGCAAAAACGTGGGGTGCCGCTCGCGGGCCACTTCGGCCACCAGCGCGTCGTCATGCACACGGGCGCGCAGCAGGCGCATGCCCTGGCGGATAAACCCGGCGTACTCCTTGGCTGCGTTGAACGGGGCATGGGTGCGGTAGCGCGGGAAGCACAGCCGGTTCAGCGCGCCGCCGGCGTGGTACAGCACATCGTGCGTGGCACGTGCGGCGAACGACAGCTTGAACGGGTTGCCATTCTGATAGCGCGGAATGTACTTGCCCACATCGCGGTACCACTGCGGGTCACGTGGCAAGCGCGAGTTGTTGTTGACCCCATCGCGCTCCAGCGTCACCCAATAGGGCCGAAAGTAGCCTTCCTCGAACACGTGCACGCGAATACCCGACAACCGCGCCAGGGTCACGGCCGGGCGGTGTACCGGGCGGCAGTCGCCGAATAGCACCAGGTCGGTGATACCCAGTTGGCGGAACACCTGTGAATACCAGGCCTCCATGTCTTCCGGGGCGTGCGGGCAGGTCAGCTGCGCGCCGCCGGGGCCATACAGGGCGTCACCGACGTTGAAGCGCACACTGTGCACCCGCTGGCCGATATCCCGCAGCCCCTTGGCAAGGCGGCTGAAGAAGGGCGAACTGACACCCTGAAGCAGCAGAAAATTGTGTGACGGGATACGCAGCAGCGGACCACGCGTCGCCCTTGCATTCAGTTGGTCGGGCGCTTCATGCCCAACAAACTGCTCAAGCGTCGTTTCAAGTCCTGCCATCGGGAGGGAGCTCCAGGCTGCGGTAAGGCGTGCCAATTTTGTAGTTCGTATAAGGTTCGTTCGGCGGTGGTGAAGCGGTTGGTCACCAGGCTTACGTAAGTGGGGTAGAGCAGCAGCGTGCCCGCTACCAACTGGTCCAGCGTCAGTTGTCGGCTGCGCCGTGCCTGCACCGGTGCTTGAAGGTCCATGTCGCGGGTCAGCCCCCAGCCGGCGTAGAACGGCTGGCCATAGGTCGTCACCGGCACACCGCGCAGCAGGGCCTCGAAGCCCGACTGCGAGGTCAGCACATGCAATTCGTCGACCACTTCCAGCAATTGCTGCAGTGGCGTATCGCCGATCACTTCATCGCACCAGTGCACGGTTTGCGCTTCGTCGTCACCACGGGCGCGCGTGCCGGCCAATACCTCTGGGTGGGGTTTGTACAGCACCCACGCATCAGGGTTTTGCTCACGCACGGCGCGCAGCAGTTGCAGGTTGCTGCGGATACGGTTGCCGCCAAAGCGGATGGACGCATCGCCCTCCACCTGGCCAGGCACCAGGATCACCCGTTGCGCATGCGGGGGGCGCTGCCAGCTGGCGCCGGGCAAGTTGTACTTGGTCAGCCCCGCCGCGCAGATGGCCAAGCGCAAAGCATGCGCGCGGGCTAACAACTGCGGGTCGAACGGCTCTTCAGCCAGGATGCGCTCCAGGCGGGAAGGCCGGGTGGCGTCGTAGTAAATACCCAGGTCATCGACCACCCACGACAACGGTCGCGCCTTGCCGGCGCCCAGGCCGACCGAGCGCAGAAAGCCGTCTTCCACCCGGTTGACGGGCAGTGGGTGGGCGCAAAGGTGAGTGTCGTGCTTGCAGCCCCAGGACACCACGGGCAAGTCTTGCGCCAGCGGTTGCTCGGGCTTGACGAAGCGAATGGCCGCGCCATTGAAAAACAGGTTTGCCAGCGGTTCTTTCCAGCGGCTGAAACCCAGCATCTGTACGGTGTTTGGCAACACGCTGCGGTGCCGCCGTTGCAGGCCCAGCCAGTTGATCAGCACCTCTGGCGTACACGGCTGACCACGTTCTGGGCAGACATAGCGCGGGTAGGCCACCAGGCTGGCGTGAATCAGTTGCGCCAACGGCGCAGGCTTGCGGCGTGAAGGTGCCGGCAAGCGGTCGTCGGTCAGCCCCCAGCCGGCATAGAACGGCATGCCCCAGGTGTGCACCGGTACGTCCCAAAGCAGGGCATCGAAGCCCAATTGCGACGTCATCACGAACACTGCACGCATGCGTGGCAGCAAATCGGCCGGGTGAACATTGTGGGCCAGTACCTGCACCCGCGGGTTGCCGGCCAGCGCTGCCAGGTCGAAGTGCCCGGCCTTGCGCCCGGCCACCACGTCGGGGTGCACCTTGAGCACGATGGTGCTATGCGGATAGCGGGCCAATGCCGCCTCCAGCATGGCCCGGAAGTCGCTGGCCCCTGCACCTTGCAACGAGGCATCGCCACAGGTCTGGTCGGCCACCAGCACGCAGTCGGCCGGCAACGCTGGCAGCTCGATGCGTGCGTCGTTGTACTTCGACACCCGTTGCTGCTGCCACAGGTCACGTAGCGCCAGGGCACGTTGGGTTTGCTCGGCGTCGAGGGGCGTGGCGATCAACTGTTCGAGGCGGGACGGCTGGGAAGCGTCGTAGTACACCCCCACGTCATCGACGATCAGCGACAGGGGCGGCTCGTCGGCGCCCAGGCCCACGGAACGGATGAAGCCGTCTTCCAGCGTGAGAACGGGCTTGCCAGCCTTGTGCGCCTCGGCCATTGCCTTGATGGCGCTTGGCTTGCGGCCCCAGGCCATTACCCAATCAGCGAGCTCGACATCGCGCACAGCACCGCTTTGCAGCGCGAATTCGGGCAGCAAGGCAGGCAACGTACTGATGCGCTGGGCTCCTTTTGACAGGATCAGCAGGCGAGGGCGGGGCGAAGCGTCGTCCATATACGTGGAGCGGCATCCATTCAGCAAAGGGGCGGCATGGGCTTATAGCCCTGCGGGTCCGGTGGAAACAAAGGATGGCGAATCTTAATACAAATTCACATTTGTAGGCGTGCCGCTGGGCAAAAAACGCGAAAAGAAATTAGACGATATGTGCAGATGATGACCTATGGCATCAAAATGACATCCGATCCCGGCAAACTCCCCGAAACCGCGGCGTACCGCGCCGCTTGGGAGCGTAACGCACGCCTGTAGGAGCGGGTTTACCCGCGAAGCTTTTTCCCCCATGGGTACAAAAGCTCATCTACTCCTGCTCCAGCATCCCCAGCAAATAGTGGTATTTCTCCAGCAATAACCCCATCCGGTCGCGCTCCTTGTACTCAGCTACCGTTTCTGGGCGCAAGCAATGGAACAGCGCTGTGAGGAGGAACACGTAGCGCAAGTTCCCTAGCGCCTGTTCCACATCGAAGCGCTCCGGCAGGGCTGCTCGGTACGTTTCGATGAACTCGGCCTGTGCTGCCAGGAATACCTTCATGTCTTTGCGCCGGAACAGGCTGCCCAGGTAGGCGCCGCCGTCAAAGCCAATCCGCCCTACCTTTACCTCGCTCCAGTCGATGAGGTGAAGTTGGCCCTTATCGACGAAGAGGTTTTTCTGCAGGTAATCCATGTGGCTGATACATCGGGGGCTGCGACGGGCCTCGGCTGCCATCTTATGAGTCAGCGGTACAAACGCCTTGAAGTGTTCTGCCAGGCCGGAAAAACGCTGGTCTTCAAGCCCAAGCTTAACCAGCTCTGGGAAGCAGCGGGCAAAGTTGAAGCGTGGTCGCAAGAGGAACCATGGTCTGAAGAAATCCATGCTCCACAACAGGGGGGTCTTGCCAAGCGGTTGGGCTTGCAAATAGTCGTGGCTGAGTGCTTCAAGCTCGGCCATACCCAGCGCCAGTTGCTTGGCAATTTTGTGCATTCGCGGCGGTTTGCCGCGCACGAACTCGGTGAAGATCAAGCTCTCAGATGGCGTCTCGATCACGCCCAAGCAGGCGGGGTAATGGAAGTGCTTGCTGCCAGCCAGCATTCCCTCGGTGCGATGGAAGCGGGCTTCCTGGCTTCCGATCAGTGCTAGCTTGCGAATCGACTTTTCCACAATCTCGACCGGCTGGCCGGTGCTGGGATCAACCAGGCGATGATGCCGCACGTATTTCACAAAAGAGGCGTTGCCGCCTAACACTTCGCTGGTGATCTCCAGCGGCTTGTCGGCCCATTCAGGTCTTAGCGCGCGCAGGTGCTCTTCGAGAGAAGCCCGCTGCCAGCGATAGAGCGTTTTGCTGCTCAAATGCGGGCTTGTAGGTGGGGTAATTACATCCATGTTGGCAATGCCATGCGTCCGGCTTAAAGCAGTGAAGGAAGGGTATGCTGCTGTATGAGAGTCTTGGGCACAATGAGAAATTGCATCAAGACATTGATTTAGAAGGACAAGAGGCTGAGCAGCATGGTGTTTGAAGCTAGTCAACCTAAGGCATTTCGCTTCTGAGAGGGTTGATTTCGGGGGCTCTGTTCTCTTTTGGCTGTTGCCCCAAACAGTAGGGTAGTAACGCACGCCACTGAAGATGTTTTGCGTAGCAAATGCGGTGCATCCGCGGTTCAAGGCTGCTCTCACAGAGGGCAGCGTGCGCAATACCCTATGGGAGCGACCTTGTGCCGCGAACGAGGGCCAAAGGCCCTCGCCTTACTTGTATCAGTCTTCCAGCAGCTCTTCGGCAGTACCGAGGATGTTCTCCAGGGTGAAGCCAAACTCTTCGAACAATGCCGAAGCCGGCGCCGACTCACCGTAGGTGGTCATGCCGATGATACGACCTTCCAGGCCGACGTACTTGTACCAGAAGTCGGCGTGGGCAGCTTCGATGGCGATGCGCGCGCCGACTTCCAGCGGCAGCACGGACTGCTTGTAGGCAGCGTCCTGGGCATCGAACACGCTGGTGCATGGCATGGAAACCACGCGCACCTTGCGGCCTTGCTCGGTCAGCTTGTCGAAGGCCTGAACAGCCAGGCCC
This sequence comes from Pseudomonas sp. JY-Q, assembly GCF_001655295.1. NCBI lineage: Bacteria > Pseudomonadati > Pseudomonadota > Gammaproteobacteria > Pseudomonadales > Pseudomonadaceae > Pseudomonas > Pseudomonas sp. JY-Q. The sequence goes on from NZ_CP011525.1 coordinate 1,708,138, forward strand.
ACTTCGGAACCGGTGGCGATCAGAATCAGTTCAGGCTCGCCGGCGCAGTCCTTGAGCACATAACCACCGCGGCTGATGTCGGCGATCTGCTGGGCATCGCGGTCCTGGTGCTGCAGGTTCTGGCGCGAGAAGATCAGCGCCGATGGGCCGTCCTTGCGCTCCAGGGCGTTTTTCCAGGACACGGCTGATTCCACCGCGTCGGCCGGGCGCCAGGTGTCCAGGTTCGGGGTGCTGCGCAGGCTGGTCAGCTGCTCGATCGGCTGGTGCGTCGGGCCGTCTTCGCCCAGACCGATGGAGTCGTGGGTGTACACGTGGATCACGCGCTGCTTCATCAGGGCCGACATGCGCACGGCGTTGCGGGCGTATTCCATGAACATCAGGAAGGTCGCGCCGTAAGGTACCAGGCCACCGTGCAGGGCAACGCCGTTCATGATGGCGGTCATGCCGAACTCGCGCACGCCGTAGAACACGTAGTTGCCGCTGGCGTCATTGGCTTCGACGCCCTTGCAACCTTTCCACAGGGTCAGGTTGGAGCCGGCCAGGTCAGCCGAACCGCCGAGGAACTCGGGCAGCAGCGGGCCGAAGGCGTTCAGGGCGTTCTGGCTGGCCTTGCGGCTGGCGATGGTTTCGCCTTTGGCAGCCACTTCGTTGATGTAGGCCTGGGCCTTTTCGCTGAAGTCGGCCGGCAGCTCGCCGCTGGCACGGCGCTTGAACTCGGCAGCCAGCTCCGGGTAGGCCTTGGCGTAGGCGTCGAAGCGCTGGTTCCACTCGGCTTCAACCTTGGCACCGGCGGCCTTGGCATCCCACTCGGCGTAGATGTCGGCCGGGATTTCGAACGGGCCGTGGTTCCAGTTCAGGGCCTGGCGGGTCAGGGCGATTTCGTCGTTGCCCAGCGGGGCACCGTGGCAGTCTTCCTTGCCCTGCTTGTTCGGCGAACCGAAACCGATGGTGGTCTTGCAGCAGATCAGGGTCGGGCGATCGCTCTTGCGGGCGGTCTCGATGGCCATCTTGATTTCTTCGGCATCGTGGCCGTCGACGTTGCGGATCACCTGCCAGTTGTAGGCTTCGAAGCGCGCCGGGGTGTTGTCGGTGAACCAGCCGTGCACTTCGCCGTCGATGGAGATGCCATTGTCATCGTAGAAGGCGATCAGCTTGTTCAGGCCCAGGGTGCCGGCCAGCGAGGCGACTTCATGGGAGATACCTTCCATCATGCAGCCGTCGCCGAGGAACACATAGGTGTTGTGGTCGACGATATTGTGGCCGTCACGGTTGAACTGGGCAGCCAGCACTTTTTCGGCCAGGGCGAAGCCCACGGCGTTGGCGATACCCTGGCCGAGCGGGCCGGTGGTGGTTTCCACGCCTGGGGTGTAGCCGTATTCCGGGTGGCCCGGGGTGCGGCTGTGCAGTTGGCGGAAGCCTTTGATGTCATCGATGGTGACGTCGTAGCCGGTCAGGTGCAGCAGCGAGTAGATCAGCATCGAACCGTGGCCGTTGGACAGCACGAAGCGGTCACGGTCGGCGAAGCTCGGGTTGCTTGGGTTGTGCTTCAGATAGTCGCGCCAAAGCACTTCGGCGATATCCGCCATGCCCATGGGGGCACCTGGGTGGCCGCTGTTGGCCTTTTGTACTGCGTCCATGCTGAGGGCGCGAATGGCGTTGGCACGCTCACGACGACTAGGCATCGTTGTCTCCTGACTGCTAGGTTGGGGTGGCAAAAAGCGCGCATTCTGGCCTAGAGGTACCTATCGAGCAAGCTCGGATGAGCGTGAAGTGAGGACTGTATGAGCGTTAATAGCCCACTGGCGCTAGTTCAGAGGCTTGGTAGCTGCTGAGCCGGTGCAATGATTGCATTGGATCCTCAGCATACAAAGGTAGGGAGGTAGGGGCTATGAATCTACAGTTCGCCGTGTATCTGAGCCTTATGAAGGGCTGAAAGGAGCGTAAGCGTGAGGTTCTGAACCTCCATCCGGCATCGAACGATGCGGTATCCCACCTTTTGGTTCGAAGAGGAGAGAGTGATGCGAGCGGGCCGCTAGCCGCCAATCAGCCTCGAACCGATTAAACGTATCGATATGCTTTGCTTGGTGATCCAAAAACCTTACTATTCAGAGTTTAAGATATCTTCGTCTTCAGGGATGACAATGAACCACCTCCGCATCGCCAAAGAAGCCTTAATCGCCCAAGCCCAGGCCGTCACCCAGCTAGCTGACCGTATCGGTAACGAATTTCAGAGCGCCATCGAGCTCATCCTCGCATGTCAAGGCCGCACAGTCGTCTGCGGAATGGGTAAATCGGGATTGATTGGTCAAAAAATGGTAGCGACCTTCGCTTCCACTGGTACTCCAAGTTTTTTCCTGCATCCAGCTGAAGCCTTCCATGGTGATCTGGGGATGTTGAAGCCGATCGATGTTCTGATTCTTATCAGCTACAGCGGTGAGACTGAAGAGTTAATCAAACTGATTCCAAGTCTTAAGTCTTTCGGTAATAAAATCATTGCGATGACCGGAAATGGTAAATCGACGTTGGCCAAGCATGCTGATATCTGGCTCGATATTTCTGTCGAGCGTGAAGTCTGTCCGAATAATTTGGCGCCAACTACATCAACATTGGCTACAATGGCTATGGGTGATGCACTTGCCGTGGCGCTAATCGAGGCCATTCAATTTAAACCGGTGGACTTTGCTCGTTATCACCCTGGTGGCAGTTTGGGTAGGAAGTTGTTGACTCGCGTCTGCGATGTGATGCACTCGCCAGCACCAGTGGTTAAGCCTAGCACAAGCTTTCACGACTGCTTGTTGGTGATGACGCGGAGCCGCCTGGGGTTGACCGTGGTCATGGATAACGACAAGTTGGTTGGGATTGTTACCGACGGCGACCTGCGCCGAGCATTGCTTGAAGATGAAACAATTATAAACTCCACAGTCGCCGAGTTCATGACTGGTAAGCCAAGGACTATCCTTCAGGATGCGCAGCTTTCAGAGGCTGAGGCGTTCATGCGAGATAATAAAATCCGCGCGCTAGCTGTTACAGACGCTAACGATTCAGTTGTTGGTGTGGTTGAAATTTTTGACTAGCCAATTTTACGGTCCTTGCCAGGTAAGTTAGGATCAATATCCAGTTCAGTGACTGTTTTAATGGTAGGAGTTCTGGAGTTTTACTAAAGGCCGCTCCTATGGAGGGATGTTCAGTGGCTATCAATTTTTGAATTTTAAGAATAAGTGGTAGTTGATATGCATGAGCTTTTGAAAGATTTCGGTATTGTTGTAAATGAAAAAGGCCTAAGTGGCGATGGGCTGCTTGAGGAGAACTCAGTAGTTAATGGTATCCTCCTGTCGCGCTTTTTCATTGGTGCCTACTCCCTGATTGATAAGGGGGCTTATGCAAAAAACTTGTTTATGGGGCGCTTTAGTACTATCGAGGGTGGGTGCCACATCGGATACCCGGCAATTCGCGCAAAAAATTTTTCAAATCACGCTTTTGCGAAAAATCTCCCATTTGCTGGTGCGGATGAATATTTACGCTCCATCAAAACATCCCGTTTTTATCTTGAGCAATCTAAATACACATTTGTCGGAAGTGATGTTCTGATCTGTAAAGGGGCGATCGTTCAAGAAGGTGTGGTAATTAATGACGGGGCCATTGTCCAGCCGAATGCACATGTGGTCGAGGATGTGCCACCCTATGCCATTGTCGCTGGTGTCCCTGCCCAGATCGTAGGGTATCGGTTTAGTGCTGAGTTGATACGGCGACTAACTGGCAAGAAATGGTGGAAATACGATATTGCACCTGCGATCCAGTCCAGTGGTGAAGGTTCGGTAGACTATTTCGATAATGAAAAATTGATCGAGAATATCTGTGATGGTAAGTTTGATCTGCTACTAAAAAGAACAGTTCACATAAATACGGCGAAGGGGCAGGTTCAGGAAAATTATGCCAAAAATATGATCGTCGGGCCATCTCATATAGAGCGATGGTATACCTTCAGTCAGAAGGGGGCGGTTGAGAGGCCAGAGGGTTACCATGTGTACCCAATACCTGCACTTTCACTGTTTAGTGATCAATTGCGAAACCTAATCGATTGGTGGGTAGAGTGGTTTGATAATGTAGTGCTGTTTGTTCCAGACTTCCGGATTGGAAATGTGGCGGTTGACATGCCTGTAAAGGAAGGGCGCCTGATTAAGCAGGAAGCAGTTTCTCATGAAAATTCAGAGAAGTGTTACGATCTGGGGCTCCAGGCGCTTGATTATTATTCAAAATATAGCTCGGTGAAGTTTTGGTTTTGGTGTCTTAATGGTCGAGAAGAGTTTAATCAGTTAAATAGTAATTACCTCAATAAGGATGGTAAATATCGCCATCCAATATGGAATTATTCCGAGTTGCTTGATAGGTATTATTTCAGTACTATAGATATTCGAGCTTATTTCGAAAGTGTGAGGCATCTAATTGTTGACGGTAGTATACATCCTACCGTCGCATGCTATGAGAAAATGGCAAGGATTTTCGAGGGGTTTGACTGGTCTAAAACAGCTTAACCTTGTTGAGGGGTGGGTGTTAGGCTGTATTCCACCCACCCCTCAGAGCTCCCCGTTATTGAGCCATGTTGGCCATAACCTTTGCGTAGCCAGTTGCAGTGCTGAATGCAGCGTCTTTGCCTTGAGCTAAAAGGATCGCGTCAGCGACTTCGCGAAAAGCACCAGCCCCACCTTCTGTTAGCAATGCTATGGTTGCAGCAGCTTTTACATATGCGGGCGCGTCTGCTACAGCAAACGATATTGCACAAGCTGCAAATGCTGGCAAGTCGATACTATCGTCACCAATGCAAGCAGTTTGATCGGACATCACACCAGCTTCTCTCATCAGCTTGTTACAAGCTGCAAATTTATCTTTGACACCAAATTGGAAAAGGGTCACACCTAAATCTGCTACTCGTTTGCGTAAAGCTGGGGAGTCGCGTCCTGATAGTACAGCTACCCTTATACCGTTCTCTTCAAGCAAGCGGATGCCCATGCCATCTCGGACGTGGAATCGTTTGAAACACTCACCATTAGAATCATAGTAAATTCCCCCATCGGTCAGTACGCCGTCAACATCTGTAATGACCAAGCGGATATCTGCCAGCGTGATTTTAAGTTTTGGTTTTTGCCCACTCATCAGTGCGCGTACTTTTTCTAAGCACTCGACTGTATCAACACCTGGGCTGGTGGGCTCTACAGAGAAAGCGCGGATGCAGTATCCTGCAGCCAGCAAACGTAGCTGCTCAAGCTTCTCTGTATCCTCAATCATCGGCGGCGACAGTGTAGGGTATTGCTGCAGCACCTCGCGACGATAAGCATAGACTCCAACGTGCTTGAGATATTGCGCAGCCTCTGTTTCACGCGGGTAAGGTATTAATGATCTACTGAAGTATAGCGCATTGCCATTCCGCGCGAGCACAACCTTTACGCAATTTGGGTTACTTGCTTCAAGGGCGCTTATCGGATGGCAAAGTGTACCTACTTTCACATTGGGGTCCGCTAACATCCCAGCTGCAAGTAATTCCACATCTTTAGGGCGTATTAACGGCTCGTCACCTTGGAGATTGATATAGATATCTGCATCTACTTCCTTCATAACTTCGGCAAGACGATCCGTGCCGGATTGGTGATCCGGCGAAGTCATAATGCATTTTCCGCCAAAGTCATGAACAACATCAGCGATACGCTGATCATCGGTGGCTACTACTACGAGTTGTGCACTAGCGACTTGTAGAGCGCGCTCATATACATGCTGCACCATAGGTTTACCCGCGATCTCGAGCAGTGGTTTGCCCGGGAGGCGTGTAGATCCGTAGCGTGCTGGAATAATGACCGCAATTCGTTTGTCAGAAAGTGTCATGTATTGCTCTCAGTTCGCTTAGGAGATCGTCAGCACAGGGAACGATTTGACAAGGTCATCAAGCATTTTGATTTGCGCCAGGAAAGGTTCCAGTTTATCGAGTGGGAGTGCGCTTGGGCCGTCGCACTTGGCTTGGTTAGGATTTGGATGGGCTTCGAGGAAGAGCCCGGCCAAGCCTACTCCCATGCCAGCGCGCGCTAAATCTACTACCTGTTCGCGCCGTCCACCAGAGGCCGCACCCGACGGGTCGCGGTTTTGGAGAGCGTGGGTAACATCGAATATAACGGGAAGATCGTCGCACGTTTTCTTCATGACTCCGAAGCCCAGCATATCTACAACGAGATTGTCGTAGCCCATGCAGGAGCCGCGGTCGCACAAGATCAGTTGATCGTTCCCTGCCTCTTTGAACTTGTGCACAATGTTTTGCATCTGCGAAGGACTCAAGAATTGAGGCTTTTTGATGTTGATCGTTTTGCCTGTTTTCGCTAGGGCGACGACTAGGTCTGTCTGCCTTGCAAGAAATGCTGGAAGCTGCAATATATCTGCAACTTCGGCAACCGGTGCTGCTTGGTATATTTCGTGGACGTCGGTGATGATGGGGACGCCAAACTCGGATTTGATCTTCTCAAAAATACGCAGGCCTTCCTCCAGTCCAGGGCCACGATATGAGTGAATTGAAGAACGATTTGCTTTATCGAAGCTGGCCTTGAATACATATGGGATGCCGAGCTTTTCAGTGACGCGGACATATTCCGCACAACTGGTTAGCGCAAGTTCTTCCGATTCTAGGACGTTGACCCCACCGAAGAGCACGAAAGGAGAGGAGTTCGAACATGGAATGCTGTTAGCAATTTTAATCATCGTTAGATGCCTTGGCTATGGCTTGGGAGTTCTGGGATTTTAATACGCATTTGGTAAAGGAGTGCTCTAGGGCACTCCTGCTAAGGTATTAGAAGTCTTCTGATACCTCGTATCGATTTTCTCCAAGCAATATTCTTAGTATTGGATGCTTCACTGTTAGAAGCCTCTTCCTAAGCTTCTTGTTTTCGGGCATTAGAGCTCGAGCTTGGATTAAAGTTTCGATAGCTGATTTTTTGTCGTTTGCCAGCAAAAAAGCTTCGGATGCTGCTCGCAGTAAGTTGGGCTTCGATGGGCTTGCCTCGAACGCGCTACGGAACTCGTTGGCCGCTTCCTTGAAGTTTCTGGCCGCGTATAGTTTTTTTGCGGACGTTTCAAGGTTTACATATTGTTTATGTATGTCGGTTCGAGCTCTGGTCTTGAGTTCTAGGTTTATGGACTTTGTTTTCTCGATCGCTATTTGTTTTTGAGCGTTTATACCATTGATAAGTGCTTGAGTGCCCTCTTTCCAGAGAACCGTTTTGATATCGAGTTGGTTTTTGGGTGGTACGAAGTATCGGAGTGGTCGACCTGCGAAATAGTTTTCGATTGTAATTCCAGAGAAAACCTCGGCATCGCGTAGCATGGGGGATTCAAGCATAGAGAATAGCCGGCCGCACGCATCATCATGCATCCACAGATGACTAATATCTACGGAGTCAAAACATTTCTCGATAGTATTTAGAAGGTCCTGAGTATATTTCAGTGAGCCCTCGTGAATAGCCGTATTGAAGTTGATTCGTGCGCGCTCATTTCCTTCCAGGAAAGATGGAATAAGCGTGTCATTCTTTCTGCTCAGGCGGAGAAATGTTCCTTTATCATTGAGGAATAGGGACTCAATGACCAAAGCGTACTTAATGTATTTCTGGCTCCGATCAGCGGTGCTAATTCTATCCCTGTAGAAGCCGTTACCGCGATGGTCTCCGTTTGCGGCATTGAGAGTCGAGTCGATTCCATCGTAAGTGCAGAAGTAATAGCCGCGTGTCGAGCGAAGGTTCCTAGCTCTTGCGAGGCTTGCTTGCAGCGACCCATTATGGCCAATATCTACGAATCCAACGTGCTCATTGGAGTCGCTCAGGCCGATTTGGTCTAAGTACTCAGAGTAAATTTCTCGTTCATCAGCCGCATTGCTTAGAACTCGATTAATGAAGTTCTCCGCAGTAAGCCATTCTTTGAGAGTTTCTGTAGGCACCGGCTCGTCGCGGCCAGTAACTTTGGGGTCGAATTGAGTAATGCCTAGCTCGGTAAGCGTATTGGAATTAAGTCCAAACCGCAGGGAGAGATACTGATGCAGGTCGGATTTATTGGGGTTCTTCGCATACTCTACTAAAACTTGATCAATTTCGTGCTCGACATCGGTGCGCGACATCAAAGATATAACGCGTGTTGCCCGACGAGATGCCAGCAGGTAGTGAGTGGTTATCTTGTTGCCTGCTACTCTGCCAAGCAACTCATCAGCGACTTTCTTTACAATTTCGCCGTCTCTAGCCAAGAAGTAAAGAGAGGTTACGCCGTCAATTCTTGCTTTCTCGATAATCCAAGAAGCAAAGGAGAGCATCATCTCTCCTACAATGTTGTAGCCGAGATTGAAGGCTTTACCGCTAGTGTATCCGGCGCCGGCTGTAATAGAAGGGTAACTAGTCGTATTGATCTGGGAGAGACCATTTTTAATAGAACCGTAAGGTCCTGTTAGTTTTACGAATTGTGGGGTGCTACTTCTAAACTGGTCGTGGTTGGAGATTACCCAGCTCGGCCTGATGCTGTGTGGTTTTGCATTGACAATGTCTGCCTTGTAATTGTCACCGATGTGCAGGATTTGTCCATTTTCTTTTTCGACCAGCACTTCAAATAGGTTTCCAGCTTCCTTGGTCTTATCAAAGCTGCTAGATGCATAGATCTCGTCAGGATAGATGTTTGCATCCGCAAGGAATTCTTTGATTTGATCGTGTGTAAAGTAAGTGTCCGACGTGATAATTACTCGTTTTCCACGTGATTGGGCATATTCTAGTGCGACTTTGCCTATCGTGCGCGCTTCGAGTAGGCCTTTTTCAACCTGTATTTCATATTCATATAGCTTCTGGGCGATTGCTGGTTCAACTTTCAAAAGCCGCCCGATAATTTCGTAACGTTCAGTTAACGGAACTTCGTGTTTGGTAGAGTGCTTTTTCGCTTCCCGGCGAGCTCGAATGAAATCCTCAGCGACAATGCCGAGTTCGGTTTGGGCTCGGAAAGCAGTGAGTGTAATGACATCGCCTGGTACCCAAGTTTTACGCTGAAGAAGAGTATCGAATACATCGAAGGAAATTACCTGATGTTGGTCGATAAGTTTCTCTAGCTTTTTAAGTGCTGGTGGGTTTGCCTGCAGTTTGTCAGTGGCGACCTTTGCGTTGCCATCAGGTTTTTCTTGGCGCTTAGTAATCTTGGGTTTGTTGGTTTCCGCGAATACCGCATGATTTTTATCAAATACATGAGTGTTGTAATAAAGGGAGAGCATATCTCTGTAGTTAGAGTTGATGCTCAAGAAGTCATATTCTTCGATCTGCTCCCGAGTTGGAATGAACTCGCCAAGCACATCTCGCCAGAAACTAGGTGAATGCAATTTCGAGAATATTGAGAGGTAGCCATGAGGGTTATCTTCGTCAAATATATCTAGTGCAGGACGATAGAGGTAGTTATAGCTTTTTCCAAAAAACTTTGATTCGTACATCAGAGATGATGAAACGCCTGCCACGTGAACAATCGAGTCAGTGCAAAGTAATTTGTAACCTGGTTCGGTTGTTATGCTGGTGTTGCTGTGTGAAAGTACAAACTCAAGCTGAGCGCTGTCGTCGCCTTTGAGCATGGGGTGGCGAGAAAAATAGACATGGCTATATTTTTTTGTCAGTTCTGTAAATTCATCTTTGAAATTAAGAACGTTCAGCATTGTACCTTTGCGGCATACTGCCTTGTCAGTAAGTGTTTGGCCGACAAATAGTGCGGAGTTGCCTTTTAGGGTGTTGTCAAGTCCATTTTTGTATTTATCCCATCCCATGTAGGATTGGACTTTTAGTTTGTCTGCATACAGAGTGTATACGTTGTCGCGCAGATGATGCTTGGCGAGTACGTCATTAATGGAGTCTATGTTGGATCTAAAAGCAAAGAAGTTATCGTCTAGGAAGCGAATGGGGTGAAGCCATATGTCGATGTAAGGCACGCCGGCAGCTGTGAGAAGATTGCGAGTTTCTTCCGAAAGCTCATAGCCTATAAGAATAGTCTCACTGAGGCATGATTTTATTAGTTTGATTGACTTCGCAGAAATTTCTTCTGCATTGAAGTGGAAGTGAGATTCTGACTCATTTAAAATTATTCCGCTGTGGGCGAAAAACTCACGACGACTAAAAGTGCTTTGTTGGTCGCTTAGAAAGGTTTCGGGCTCGACATGTAGAGCACGCTTAAGTGCGGTCTTCAAAATGGTTGATACCCAACGTAAATGATAGCGTTGGGTCTCGGGTCGAGTCATTAAAAAGTCACAGCACAAAAATACCTTAGGATGCATTTCGATCTCGCTAACTTAACTTCCGTGTCTAGCACCGAAGATGTAGATTAAATCCAATTATTTGATTTTTTATTGCACACTCAAGCGGTGAGTCTTAAATGTGCAATCGTGTGTTACTGGTACGCCCCAGACGCTCTGCCAAGTAGCATGGTTTGAACAATTGGAGAAATTACCTTCTGCCATTCGTATACGGCTGCATTTGTTACATAAATGGTATCGTCTGGCTTAATAGCGATCTGGCGCGCATAGAAAATTGCAGCTGGGTCACGCATGTTGAGCCGTAGAACTGTTGGTTTTCCGTTGGTGGCTCCGTTCATCCGGAACACGAACACTCCTTCCGGGTTTGCATTTTGTTCGCGCAAGCCACCTACGCTACCCAGTGCATCAAGCAAGCTACTGTTTTGGCTGGGTAGATCCTTCAAGCCAGGCTCGCCAACCGCCCCCATGGCTACAAAGCGCTGTCGCGCGCGGTCCAGCACAACTTCAGAGTTGGGGCGTAGAACCATGTTATTACCCGCAAGGACGTCTTCGTAGTTAAACTGTTGTACTTGAGTACCGTTACGAACAGTCACGTTGACCAAGTGTGGCTCTAGTACAGGGCCGCCTGCTTGGTTTATAGCATCAAGCAAGGTCAGAGGGCCTTGAAGTGTACTGAAGCGCCCAGGTGTTTTAACTGCGCCTGCAACCAGAACGGAGCCTGAAAGGTCGCCTACTAGCTCAACATGAGTTTGGACATCCGTGGTAATGCCCCTAAGTTGTTTGCGAATCATGTTCTCGACTTGATTCAAGGTCATACCGGCTACGAATTGCCTGCCTACATATGGTAGTGAAAGCATACCTTGTGCATCTATTCGCGACTTCAGTTGGGTCCCGCCAGTCGCGAGGGGGGCGAATACAGCGGAGCCCTCCGGTGCGGTGTCGGCGATAAGGACATTCAGAGTGTCGCCTGCAGCCAAGCGAACTTCGGGCGAAATCGGCTTGGTAATAGTGGCCTGAGCAGGGCGAGGGGCGCCTGCCATATAAGGTTCAATTGTGCTCGCGTTGATGTCAACAAGGTTGTAGGCCTCGTTTTTGCTTTCAATCGTGCCTTTATAAGGACCTGCACCGGAAAGCGTGCCACCGCAGCCTGCCAGGCCTATGGTTGCCAGCGCTAGCGCGGCTAGCTTCAGGTTGATTGTCTTGGAGACAGCCAGGGATTTAATCACGATGATCCTCGATCGAAGCCAGAATGAAGCGGGTGATGCCATAGAGCATCATGAGACCAAGCAAGATAGTTGCCAGGTTGTACCAGCGCTCCGGGTACAGGGCGAGTTGTGGGGTGTTGGGGCTCACTACTGTGACCAAGGTGCGAATCTTCTTGCTTGCTTCAATCCGCGCATTGTCAAGTGCCGCGACGGCTGTCTTGTAGGTCTCTTCTGCAATGCCTGCGTCAAGGGTCAGTTGTTGGTAGCGTGAAGCAACCACGTTAAGCTGGGAGCCTTGGGGGGACGAAACCAGCAGGCGCTTTTCTTTGGCCAGCTGCTGAGTAATGGCGTTGACTTTCTGCTTCTGCTGTCGAACCTGCGGGGCGTCAGCACGCAGTTTGAAAGACATCTCAGTGAGAATTGCCTGTTCCTTGGTGTACTGGCTCTCGAGATCAGCAATGATGGTGGCGCGACTCTGTGCAGTATTGCCACCGTCCAGAACTTTGTTCTCGTTCTGGAAGTTCAGCAGTTGGGTCTTGCGCTTGGAGTAGTTGACGCGTGCGTTCTCCAATTCACCTTGGGCGAACTTCATCTGCTCACGGGCAATGTTGTGACTGACTTCGTTGACGAAGTGCTCGCTTGCTTGAAGGATGACGCGCAGCATTTTCTCGGACAGCTCAGGGGTGAATGCCTGCACCTCAACGCGCAGTAGGCCGGTGGTTTCGTCGTAATGGGCCGATACCATTCGTTGGTAGTACTTAAGCAAGTCTTCGCGTTGGGCGTCTTTGTCGAGCCAAAAGAACACATCGCTGCGCTGGGCTGCATATTGCTCGATCCATTTCACCCGGTCTTCAAGCAGTAGCATCATATCCATTGACGTGATGTACTCGCGTAGGTACAGGGTTTCTTCGCGCGAAGCCGGGTTGGTGCCCGTGAGTAGGGTGGCTAGGCCAGGCATCTGGGCGCCTTGATTGCCTCCGTCCTGGCGTACGACCACTTGGGCGGAGCTGACGAAACGGTCGATAGCGAATACGCCGTAATATACGGCTGCCAGGATCATTGGCAAAACAACCATGGCTATGGCCAGGTGCCAGCCCTTCTTTTTATCCGTACTGCTCATATTTGGATGCATCCTTGAAGTCGAACGGTGCTGCTTAATTGGGAATAGTTTGGTTAACTGCTGTATGCCTTGATGCCTTCAGCAACGTCGTCGTACACCTGGATGCCGCCGTTGCGTACTAGCAAAACTATGTCGCAGAGTTTTTCAATCTCAGGCATTGAGTGGGAAACCAGCACCACATTGGACTTTTGCAGCTTTTCCTGGAAAACTTCGTTGCACTTGCGTTTGAACTGTGCGTCACCCACCGACATCACTTCGTCGATCAGGTAATAGTCGAAGTCGAATGCCATGCTCAGGCCGAATGCCACGCGTGAACGCATGCCAGAGGAGTAGGTCTTAATTGGCTCGTCGATCCAATCACCGATTTCCGCGAACTCCTGGACGTAGCGAATTTTCTCGCGCATGGCGTCGCCAGTCGCACCATAGATGCGGCAGACGAACTTGATATTGTCGCGTCCGGTCATGCTGCCCTGGAAGCCACCTGTCAAGCCGACAGGCCAGGAAATACTACGGTCGGTTACGATAGTGCCGGAGTCGGGCACATCAGCTCCACCGAGCAAGCGCATGAGCGTAGACTTGCCCGCGCCGTTGCGACCGATCAGCCCGATGTTCTTGCCTGGTGGGATGCCCAGCGACAAGTTGCGGAAGATGTACCGTCGTCCGTTGGGCGTGAGGTACGACTTAGTTACGTTTCTGAGCTCGAACACGTTTGGCCTGTTTTTAACCGTTCTTGGTGGAAATCAGGTGCATCCTGCGGGCGCGATAAGTGCCTAGGGAAATCCTGAAAAAGACTTCCTGATTTTGGCAAAATACCCGGACTCCACCCGCCGAGTTTTCCGATGAAGCAAATGACCTTCGCCGACGCCGAGTACGCCGGCAAGCGCAAGCAGACCCGCAAAGAGCTGTTCCTGATCGAGATGGATCAGGTGGTGCCGTGGAAGGGGTTGATTGCCCTGATCGAGCCGCACTACCCGAAGGGTGAAGGCGGTCGTCCGGCGTATCCGTTGATGGCGATGCTGCGCATACATCTGATGCAGAATTGGTTTGGCTACAGCGATCCGGCGATGGAGGAAGCGCTGTACGAGACCACCATCCTGCGCCAGTTCGCCGGGTTGAGCCTGGAACGCATTCCTGATGAAACCACCATCCTCAACTTCCGTCGCCTGCTGGAAAAACATGAACTGGCGGCCGGCATCCTCGGTGTGATCAACGGTTACCTGGGTGATCGTGGTCTGTCGCTGCGCCAGGGCACCATCGTCGATGCCACACTGATCCATGCGCCGAGTTCGACCAAGAACAAGGACGGCAAGCGCGACCCGGAAATGCACCAGACCAAGAAAGGCCAGCAGTTCTACTTCGGCATGAAGGCGCACATCGGCGTGGATGACGAGTCGGGCCTGGTGCACAGCGTGGTGGGTACGGCGGCCAACGTTGCGGACGTTACTCAGGTCGACAAGTTGCTGCATGGCGACGAGAACGTGGTTTGTACGGACGCGGGCTACACCGGCGTTGAGAAACGTCCAGAGCATGTCGATCGTAAGGTTATCTGGCAGGTGGCGGCACGCCGCAGCACCTACAAGAAACTCGATAAGCGCAGCGCGTTGTACAAGGCCAAGCGCAAGATCGAGAAGGCCAAGGCCCAGGTGCGCGCCAAGGTCGAGCATCCATTTCGCGTGATCAAGCGGCAGTTTGGCTACACCAAGGTGCGTTTCCGGGGGCTGGTGAAGAACACCGCGCAACTGGTGACGCTGTTCGCCCTGTCGAACCTATGGATGGCACGCCGACATTTACTGACGAATGCAGGAGAGGTGCGCTTGTAATGCAGAAAATGGCGCGGCGAGGTGCTCGCTGGGGCCAGAAACACCGAAATAAGCGGGCGATTTGATCGTTTTTTGATCGGTTTACCGCTTTCAAAATCAGCGTAGGCTGAAGTCAGTCAGAAATACAGGGCTATTTCAGACCATCCCTAGGGAAAGGAACAGCAATACTAGGGTGAAGCTGATGACGTATGTGTCGGATACTCCGTCGACCGGGGTGTAGTGTGGTAGCACTTCGGCACGGATCAGTTCAAGGATGTGCAGGAATGGGTTAAGCAGTAGAACCGGCATCATGGGCTGCGGCAAATAGGATGCCGGAATCAGAACCCCTGAGATGAAATACAGGGGGAAGAAGGCCATGCGGATAACGATCTTGAGGCTAGGCAGGGCATGGGTGATCAGGGCCAACAGCATCCCCAAGCCAAAAGCGAATAGCAGTCCCAGCATGAGGTTTGCTACCCACTGCAATGGGCTGTGGATCGACATGTCGAAGCCGAACCAGGCGAAGCCGAAAACCAGAATGGTGTAGACCGTTACGGCGATGCAGGCCTCCACGATCACGCGAGCGGCGTATGTGTCTAATGGTTTGATCTGTTTGTAGCCGAATAACGAGCGATTCTCGCGAAGGCTGTCCATTAAGCGCAATGCGGTGTTTCGGTAGAGTAGGAAGGGTGCCATTCCGACTAAAATGAATACTGGGTATTCAACCCCTGAGATGGTGCGACCGCGCAGCATAGCGAAGAGTAGAGAGAATAGTAGCAAATGCACGAGAGGCTCAAGAAGCATCCAAAGCGCCCCAAGGCGACTGCCCCCGATCCGCGCACGTGCTTCGCGCAGGACTAAGGCGAAAATGACCGATTTCTGAATCTGCAGAGACGAACGAGCTTTCAAGATGGCGACCGCAAAGCAATGCAGCGCGCCTAGGCACGCCGGAATTCATCTTCAGGAAAGGCTCGCCCTGAGGCGATTTCAGACGGATCTTCCGGACACTTCCCTGTTCTAAGGGGCGGAAGGGTAAGCGCGAGAGGGCGTAAGCGTCAAGCAAGACGCCGCAAATGCAACCGAAAGTTCTAATCCATTAGTCACATTCGAGACGAATGGCATAGATCGATGGTGGCATATTGATATCGTCTTGGGAAGGCGTGAGCCGACAGATTTTTGTTACCGACATTGCTTCACAGCTTACGCTGGACGGACAGTTTTGGAAGTGAATGGGTTCACACTATGCAGTCAAGGCATGCGGATTCGATGGTCAGCCGCTGACTGTAAGGTTTGCGACCAAAAAGGGCATCCGCCCCGCAGATTTTTGCAGCAATGCTTGAGGGGGAGCGGCGCCTTCGGGAGTCGGAGGTAGCTTCATGAAGCGTAATGCCAACCGCAAACAGACCTGCGACATTGGCCGCGAAACCTATGTGTTTACAGCAAAACCCGCAAAATTATGGCACTCTGCCAGGCCTCGCTAGCCTTCTGGCTCGACTTGTACCCGTACCGTGGCATCTGCCCTGCACGCCTGCCTGACCGTGAAACGATGAACATCCCTAACTTCAAGAAGTTGTTTATGCCTGATATTTCAGCAGACGCAGCCAGCCTTATCCATGCCATAGCCTCTGCCACTGCGGTAATCGCTGCGCTGATCGCCGCCAGTGCGATGATCATTGCCCATATGACCTCGGATGTAAAAAACCAGCAAGCCGAAGTGCCCGTTTCCCGGGGGGCGCAGGTGGTTACTGTCGTCCAGGAGTCGGACGTGCAGGCCAGGTTGGAGATCGAGCAGCTCATGGAGCAGAACGATGCGCTCAGGGCCGAACTTGAGCGCGAGAGGGCCGAGCGGTTGAAGCTGGAAGCCAGCCTGAAGCCCAGAGCGCTGACGCCGCAGGCGCATGATGCGTTCAAGGCATTGGCGGGCGAGCTGAAGGCTAAGACGCTGGCGCCGGTGGTGTTGCTGAATATCCACAAAGATGACAAGGAAGCCGTGCGCTTTGCCAAGGAAATTGCCGTTGCGCTGACCAAGGCGGGTGTGCAGGTTCAGATCAAGCAGTTGCCCCTGCAGAAGCACAATACCGGTACCCAGGTGGTCGTTTATGCCGGGGTGGGCGGTGACGAGCTTGAGCAGGCATTCAAGACCGCTGAGTTTGCGTCTGACATCAAGCGCTCGGGGCAGAGCCCGCGGGTGAAGGTGGATGATGGGGACGCGATTGCCATTTCGGCGTTTATCAGTGTTTATCCGCGCAGTGAGATTTGAGCGGCGGGTGGGGGCTGTGATCTTGTAGGCATTGGGGGGGATGGCACCGGCGGTGCCGGTGTTCGCGGGCGCGCCCGCTCCCACAGGGCGGGGGCTTGGCCACTGCAGTGGTTTGCCCTCGCCATGTCTGGGCTGATGAAGCCCATTTCTTCTGACTGCAAGCGAGGCATAGCCTCGCCTGGTCTCGCGTCATTCCCTTCAGTGCTGCCTGTTTTTCGCAATCTCGATGTCGTTCATCAGGGCTTTTGCGGTGGCCAGCAGGTAGTCCGCTGCGCCCAGCATCTTGTGGTCGTCTTCCATGTCACCTTCGCGTACCAAGTGCTTGCAGTAGCCCAGCAGGACGGAGACGTGTTCATAGGCGTCATCGACGGGGATGCCGGGTTGGACGCGGAGCAGGTCCAGGGTGGGGTTGCCGGCTTCGAGGAAGGTTTCGATGCCTGCGGTGAGGAGGGGGGATTGGTTGTTGTTCTTCATGGTAGTTGCTCCTGGTAAGTGGAACTGCCACGCAGATCTTTCTCACGGACCAGGGCGGCAGTCGTACACGGGGTGAGAAACCGAGGGAGCTACAAGGCTCGGCCAGACCGAAGTCTGCCCGCGTACGACTGCCATGACAGGCAAGCCAGGTAACTCGCATCAGGTTCTCACACCCGGTCACCAACATGGCGACCCGGTGAAGTTATCCCTGGGGCATTTCCCCGACAATTCAGCTGCTTCTGACTGGCGCGTAGGATAGTTCGCTTGGTTGTCGAGCTGAAGAGGTGGGGCAGGGTTTCAGGAAAGTCTGACGTGCTGGGTGTGCACCCCAAGGCAAGTAGCTTCGCCGTTATTGCCGACCGTTGTTGGCGTGGGTTTACCCGCGAACCGCCACCGCATTCGCGGGGGAAGCCCTGTACATCGATCGGGGGTGTTGAGCGGGGCGTTGGTGTCGCCATGTTCCAGATGCGCTTGAAGCCGCCACGGCCGGCTGCTTTACGGGGTGAGCCTTGTTCGGCGTGCGTTGTAGGAGAATGGCCGGGCATTGGTGGGCAGTGGGTGTCGAACCAACCGGGATTTGGCTACAGGCACAGGGCCGGGTTCTTGTGCATCAAGGGCCGGGGCCGAGCGAGGAGGAAACGGCCACTGTTGGTGGGTGAGCGAAGTTGAGCGTTTTGCTGACCGATTCGGTAACCATTCGCCGGGGTGGTTGGGTATTGTGCGGCCGGGTTAGCCGCTAGGGTTGGTTGCGCAGCCGAAGGAAAACGGTTGCTGGAAAATGACCAACCCAAGGAGTGTTGACCATGCGCAATAACGTTCTGTCGTACCTGCTGCTGCCGCTGTTCACCAGTTTGTCGTTCTCCCTTAGCGCCGCCCCGGCCAGCACCATGGCAGTGGCCGAACCGGTGCCGGTGGTGGCCCAGGCCCAGGCACAGAAGGCGCCGAGGCTGGACTTGAACACGGCAGATGCACTCACCCTGCAAAAGGAGCTGAACGGCATTGGCAAGGCCAAGGCGGAGGCTATCGTGGCCTACCGCGAGGCCAATGGGCCGTTTGCTTCAGTGGATGAGTTGCTGGAAATAAAGGGCATAGGCAATGCGTTGCTGGAGCGCAACCGGGACAAGGTGATGGTGGAGTAAGCGGGCAGGGGCCGGGGTGATGCCCTGGCCCGGCCTTTACGTGCCGGGAATGGCGCGCTCCCGCAGGCGCAGCGCCTGAAGGGCTGGGCGTTTTAGCGGTCTTGTGCGTCCTTGGCATCCGCCTCGGCATTGCGCTCATGTACCTTGCGCAATTGCTCTTCGGTCAGCGGCAGTTTTTTGGCCGTGTCGCGTAGCATCATCAACCCGCCGACAATCGAGCCGAGGGCTATGATGAGTATCAGCCAGGCATACCAGGGCATTGTCGTTCTCCTTAGATCGGGCCATGGGCAACGGTTACATAAGTTTTGAGCAATTGCCCGTTCCGTTGGTTCAATTTTAGGTGCCAGGCCGTGCAGGGCCAATTCCGTGACCTGCGGGCCCCAAAGCCTGCGTCACTTCGTTTACAATGCGCGCCGTTTTCGACTTGCCAAGAGACCCTGCCCATGTCCGCCTGCCAGACGCCCCTGATCGTCGCCCTGGATTTCCCTACCCGTGAGGCCGCCCTGAAGCTGGCTGACCAGCTTGACCCTGCGCTGTGCCGGGTGAAGGTTGGCAAGGAGCTGTTCACCAGCAGCGCTTCGGGCATTGTCGAAACCCTGTGTGACAAGGGCTTCGAAGTGTTCCTGGACCTCAAGTTCCACGACATTCCCAACACCACCGCCATGGCGGTAAAGGCCGCCGCCGAGATGGGCGTGTGGATGGTCAACGTGCATTGCTCCGGTGGCCTGCGCATGATGGTGGCCTGCCGTGAAGAGCTGGCCAAGCGCAGCGGCCCGCAGCCGTTGCTGATTGGCGTGACCGTGCTGACCAGCATGGAGCGTGAAGACCTGGCCGGCATTGGCCTGGATGTCGACCCCCAAGAGCAAGTGCTGCGTTTGGCGGCGCTGGCGGAAAAAGCGGGTATGGACGGTTTGGTGTGCTCGGCGCTCGAGGCCCCGGCACTGAAGGCGGCGCACCCATCGTTGCAATTGGTGACCCCGGGCATTCGCCCGGCGGGCAGCGCGCAGGATGACCAGCGCCGCATCCTCACCCCGCGTCAGGCATTGGATGCCGGTTCGGACTACCTGGTGATTGGCCGGCCGATCAGCCAGGCTGCAGACCCTGCGCAAGCGTTGGCAGCGGTGGTGGCGGAGATTCGTGGGTAATTAACCTGCGGTTGTCCAGCAAGGGCCTGTGCCGAACCACCGATGTGGGCCCACCACGGATGCCTGTGTCGAACCCCTGATGTGGCTGCACCCCCGATCCGTGTGTAGGAGCGGGTTTACCCGCGAATACGGTAGCGGCGGCAACGGTGAACGGCCGGTGGAAATTGGTCGGCAGGGCTGGCCCTTTCGCGGGTGAACCCGCTCCTACGACGGGCTGTGCTGAGCCAGCGATGTGTGTGTCCGCGAATGCGGCGGCAACGGTGGATGGCCGGTGGAAATTGGCCGGCAGGCCCGGCCCTTTCGCGGGTGAACCCGATTACAAGGGCGTGTGCCGGGCCATCGGTGCCGTGCAGGGGCGTTTAAACCTTCAACACCAACTTGCCAAAATTCTCCCCGCTGAACAGCTTCAACAAGGTCTCCGGGAAGGTTTCCAGCCCTTCCACCACGTCCTCTTTGCTCTTCACCTGCCCGCTGGCCAGCCAGCCGGCAATCTCCAGCGCGGCTTTGCCGTAGTCTTTGCTGTAATCCATCACCACAAAACCTTCCATGCGCGCGCGGTTCACCAGCAGCGACAGGTAGTTGGCCGGGCCTTTTACCGCTTCTTTGTTGTTGTACTGGCTGATCGCGCCGCAAATCACGATGCGTGCCTTGAAGTTGATGCGCGTCAGCACGGCATCGAGGATGTCGCCGCCCACGTTGTCGAAGTACACGTCCACGCCTTTGGGGCATTCGCGCTTCAGGCCGGCCAGCACGTCTTCGGCCTTGTAGTCGATCACGCCGTCAAAGCCCAGCTCGTCCTTCAGGTACTGGCACTTTTCGGCACCGCCGGCAATGCCGACCACGCGGCAGCCTTTGATCTTGGCAATCTGCCCGACAATGCTGCCCACCGCACCGGCCGCGCCGGAAATGACCACGGTGTCGCCAGCTTTGGGTTGGCCAACCTCCAGCAGGGCAAAGTAGGCGGTCATGCCGGTCATGCCCAAGGCTGACAGGTAACGGGGCAGGGGGGCCAGCTTGGGGTCGATCTTGTGCAGGCCCTGGGGCTCGCCGGTGAAGTAGTCCTGCACACCGAGGGCGCCGCTCACGTGGTCGCCGGGCTGGTAGCCGGGGTGATTGGAGGCAACCACTTCACCTACACCCAGCGCACGCATTACCTGGCCCAGGGCCACGGGCGGGATGTAGGACTTGCCTTCGTTCATCCAGCCGCGCATGGCCGGGTCCAGCGACAGGTACAGGTTACGCACCAGTACCTGGCCTTCGCCGGGTTGCTCGGCGGGTACGGTCTCGAAGCTGAAGTCGTCACGGCGCACGGCGCCGACCGGGCGTTTGGCAAGCAGGAAGCGGCGGTTGGTCTGGGTCATGGCGGGTCCTTGTGGGCTGTGGAGGGCGTAAGGCGTTCAATCTACCTTGTTGATGAAGGCGGTTCCTTAAAATCACTGACAAGCATGGTAGCCCAACCGTTGCTGTGATGATGCTGCCCGGCCGAGCGGTGGCTGACTATGCTCTGAATCCCACCCAACCCCTCACAGGAGCACGCGATGAGCATGACGTTTTCTGGCCAGGTAGCCCTGGTGACCGGCGCGGCTGCCGGTATCGGCCGGGCAACTGCCCTGGCGTTCGCCCACGAGGGCATGAAAGTGGTGGTGGCCGACCTCGACCCGGTCGGCGGCGAGGCCACCGTGGCGCAGATCCACGCGGCAGGCGGCGAAGCGCTGTTCATTGCCTGCGACGTGACCCGCGACGCCGAGGTGCGCCAGTTGCATGAGCGCCTGATGGCCGCCTACGGCCGGCTGGACTACGCCTTCAACAACGCCGGGATCGAGATCGAGCAACACCGCCTGGCCGAAGGCAGCGAAGCGGAGTTCGATGCCATCATGGGGGTGAACGTGAAGGGCGTGTGGTTGTGCATGAAGTATCAGTTGCCCTTGTTGCTGGCCCAGGGCGGTGGGGCCATCGTCAATACCGCGTCGGTGGCGGGGCTTGGGGCGGCGCCGAAGATGAGCATCTACAGTGCCAGCAAGCATGCGGTCATCGGCCTGACCAAGTCGGCGGCCATCGAGTACGCCAAGAAGGGCATCCGCGTGAACGCCGTGTGCCCGGCCGTGATCGACACCGACATGTTCCGCCGCGCCTACCAGGCCGACCCGCGCAAGGCCGAGTTCGCCGCAGCCATGCACCCGGTGGGGCGCATTGGCAAGGTCGAGGAAATCGCCAGCGCTGTACTGTACCTGTGCAGTGACGGCGCAGCGTTTACCACCGGGCATTGCCTGACGGTGGATGGTGGGGCTACGGCGATCTGAGTCGTTACCGTGCGGGCTGCTGCGTGGGCAAGCCCGCACCTGCGCGTGCGCTCACCAACCCCAGGCCAAACCCACCATGTCGCGCATGGGCAGGCTGCGCGTACCCAGGCCTCTCTTGAGCAAGCCGGGCAGTCAGCTGGCCACTCGGCTAAAAGCTGGCACCTATTTTCAGGCCATACTCGTCACGGGTTTGTTCGTCCGAGTCAGTCATCAGGAACTGCCCATCCAGTTCATAGTTGTAGCGGCTGAAGTAAAGCGAAGCGTATACCGGCACAGTACCGTGTTGGTTGAACAGCACACTAAGTTCGGCAAAGGGGTTGGTGGTATCTTTCAAATCAAGCTCTTCGTTGCTGATGCCATGTATTTTCAATTGCGAATCGCCATTGATAACCTGGCGTATGCCCGCCTCGAAACGCAAGGTGGCATTATTGAAGCGGTAATTGTAACCCGCCGCCAGCTTGGCGAACGGCGTGCGGTTGGTAAGGTCGACATCATGGCGGCTGGTATTGGGTTCCAACCGGTTCCATTTGTAACCGGCGCCCAGCAGCAGGTCGACTGAATGCCGTTCGGCCAGTGCCAACCGCCAACCCAGGTCCAGGTCGGCCTGGCCGTCCTTGAGCTTCTGGTCATGCTGTTTCGAGTACATGCCACTGGCCTCGGCCTGGTAGACAAGGCCTTGCGTGGCCGTCATCTTGTTGCCGTAGTTGAGGAATAAGCCACCTTCGGGCATATCTTCGGTTTCATTATTACGGCCGTTGAGTTCCAGTTGGGTGTAGCTCCCTTGTAAGCCGAAGGTGAACAACGGGGCGGTGGAAGTTTCGGCGTATCCAACGGTTGGCACAGTAAACAGCAGCAACGGGGTGACCGCAGCAGTAAATATGGCTGTTTTCATTACAAACTCCAGGGTGCACTGCAGGTCCGGAGAGCGGGCCAGTTACCGATCACGATAGCGACGTTTTTATTGTGTGCAGGGCTCTTTAAAAAAATTTCAATGCCCCACTTTTGGCGCAAATTTAATGGCGTCAAGAGTGATTAATAAAGTGTGGATTGGAATAAATGAATGTTTTACTTGCGTCGATTTAATATGGCCAAGCGCGGCCGAAGGTTGAGGGACGGGCTATCATTGATGGCCTAGTGATATCGTTTACAGCTGGCACTGAAAGCGACCCTTTTGCAGCCAAAAACGACAAGACATAGCTATTTGACACTATTCTGACGTCAGCCCCTTGTTCATTGGCAGACAACGTTGCCACCCTTAGCCTTCGGGATAACCTCACTGGCTGAAAGGGGATCGGCGATGGGCACGAGCAAGCACGGTGTGCTGGCCAACCTGGGCATGGCCCGCAAACTTGGCCTGGGCTTTGCCTTGGTGCTGCTGCTGACGCTGGCGGTGGCGGCTATCGGCGTCGCGGCGTTGCAAAGCGTTGGCCAGCGCTTCGACAGCTTGCGTCAGCTGGCCCAGTTCAATACCGACTTGCTGCGCTTGCGCGAGCATGAGCAGGCGTTTGCCCTGCGCTCCGACATGCAGCAGGCCGACGCCTTGCGTGGCGGCCTGCAGGGTTTGGTCGAACGCGCCCGAGGCCTGCCGGCGCTGGCGGCGGCGCAAACCGATCTTGCGGCCTATGGCCAGGCATTCGAAGCCTTTGTCGAGGCCGTGCAAGCCAAGGAGCTGGCGCTGGACATGGCCA
Organism: Pseudomonas sp. JY-Q; assembly: GCF_001655295.1. Taxonomy (NCBI): domain Bacteria; kingdom Pseudomonadati; phylum Pseudomonadota; class Gammaproteobacteria; order Pseudomonadales; family Pseudomonadaceae; genus Pseudomonas; species Pseudomonas sp. JY-Q. Next base: position 1,731,553 of record NZ_CP011525.1, read on the forward strand.
GCTGGTCGGTATCCAACGTGTCCAACAACCTTGATGTGCTGCAGGCCGGCCTGGCCGATGACGGCGTGTACACCCTCAAGCAGTCCCAGGGCCAGCAGGGTGGCGAGTTTCTTGAGCAAGCCGCGCAGGTGGCCCAGGTGTCGCGGCTGATGCTGCAGGCCATGGACGAAGCACGGGTACGCCTGGAAAAAAGCCGCAAGGGCGAGGAGGGTGTGAGCCAGGAGCGTATTGCCCAGACGGTGGAGGCCGCTGGCCTGGTCAGCCAGTTGCAAGGCGCGGTTGGCGATGCCGGTTACCAGAGTGTGTTGGGCGAAGTGGCGGGGCACATTGGCAGTTTTTCGGAAAAACTCAACGAATACACCGACCAGCTGGCCCGCGAGCAGGGGCTAAAGGCGCAGTTGCAAGCCAGCGCCGAGCGGGTTATCGGTCGTGTCGACCAAGCCTATCTTGGGCAGGAGCAGGCCCTGCAAGGCGAGCTGCAGCGCAATGCCATCGCCATCGGCCTGGCCACGGCGCTGGCGTTGCTTGTCGGCGTGTTGGCGGCCTGGCTGATTACCCGGGCTGTGGTCGGCCCGTTGAAGCATGTGATTGCCCGTGCCCAGCGCATTGCGGCGGGTGAACTGGGCTTCGACGCCCAGGCGCCGCGCCGGGATGAGGTGGGGCAACTGATGCAGGCCATGCAGCAGATGGCGGCGGGGCTCTCGGGCATTGTCAGTGGCTTGCAGCAGGGCATCGAACAATTGGCCGGCAGCGCCCAGGCGTTGTCGACGGTGACCGAGCAGACCAACCGCGAGGTGGGCAGCCAGAAGGAGGAAACCGAACAGGTGGCGACCGCCATGCAGCAGATGACTGCCACCGTGCACGATGTGGCGCGCAATGCCGAGGAGGCGGCGCAGGCGGCCCAGGCCGCGGACGAGAAGGTCGACACCGGCCAGCAGGTGGTGCGCCAGAGCATGCAGCGCATCGAGCAGCTGGCGTCGGCGGCAGAAGCTGCCAGTGCCGGCATCGACAGCCTCAGTGCCGAAATCCACACCATTGGTGACGTGTTGGAAGTGATCAAGAGCGTGGCCGAGCAAACCAACCTGCTGGCGCTTAATGCTGCCATCGAGGCTGCCCGCGCCGGCGAGCAGGGGCGCGGCTTTGCCGTGGTGGCCGATGAAGTGCGCGCCCTGGCGCGGCGTACCCGGCAATCCACCGAGCAGATAGAGACCTTGGTGGCCAGCCTGCGCGGCAATGCCCAACAGTCAGTGACGCAGATCCGCGGCAGTACCGAGCTGGTGCGGCTGGCCGTGGCCGATGCACTGCAGACCGAAAGTGCGCTGGGCAGCATTGCCGCAGCGGTGTCATTGATTCAGCAGATGAACCAGCAGATTGCCGCAGCCGCCGAGCAGCAGAGTTCGGTGGCGGAAGAGATCAGCCGCAGTGTCACGCAGATTCGTGGCAGTGCGGACCAGGCGGCGTTGGCGATGCAGGACAATGCCCGGTCCAGTGTCGAGCTGGCGCAGCTGGGCACCGATTTGAAGGGCATGGTGGGGCATTTCAGGTTGTAATCTCGTTGCCTGTGCCGGCCCATTCGCGGGTTGTGATTTCCCGTCGTAGGAGCGGGTTTACCCGCGAAGAGGCCACCCCAGGCAACAACAACCCTCACCCCCTGCGCGGGTTAAGAATCACCAAAGCCAACACCCCCGCCACAATCCCCCAGAACGCCGAACCAATCGAGAACAAGGTCAGCCCCGAAGCGGTCACCATAAAGGTGATCACCGCGGCCTCCCGCTCACGCGCCTCGCTCATGGCCACGGTCAAACCGTTCATGATCGAACCAAACAGCGCCAGTGCCGCAATCGACAGCACCAGTTCTTTCGGCAATGCCGCGAACAGTGCCGCCAAGGTGGCGCCGAACACTCCGGCAATGCCGTAGAAAATCCCGCACCACACCGCCGCGGTGTAGCGTTTGGCCGGGTCTTCATGGGCATGCGGCCCGGTGCAAATCGCCGCGCTGATCGCCGCCAGGTTGACCCCATGCGAGCCGAACGGCGCCAGCAGCAGCGAGGCAAAGCCGGTGGCCGAAATCAGCGGCGAGGCCGGTACCTGGTAGCCGTCGGCACGCAGGACGGCTACGCCTGGCATGTTCTGTGAAGTCATGGCCACCACGAACAGCGGAATGCCGATACTGATGGTTGCCGCCAGCGAGAAGCTTGGTGTGGTCCACACCGGCTTGGCCACTTCCAGGTGGAAGCCGCTGAAGTCCAGCAGGCCCAACGCGCCGGACAATGCCGTGCCCACCAACAGCGCGGCCAGCACGCAATAACGCGGCGACAGGCGCTTGACCAGCAGATAGCTGAAGAACATGCCCAGCACCAGCAACGTGCGGTGCTGGGCGGCCACGAAGATTTCGCTGCCGATCTTGAACAGGATGCCCGCCAGCAGCGCCGAGGCCAGCGAGGCCTGGATGCGTTTGACCAGGCGCTCGAAGCTGCCGGTCAGGCCGCACACCAGCACCAGCAAGGCGCAGGTAATGTAGGCGCCAATGGCTTCGCCATAGCTGACCCCACCCAGGCTGGTGATCAGCAGCGCCGCGCCGGGGGTGGACCAGGCGACGGTGACCGGTGTGCGGTAGCGTAGCGACAGGCCGATGCTGCATACCGCCATGCCGATCGACAGCGCCCAGATCCAGGACGAGATCTGCGCGGTGGTCAGCCCGGCCGCCTGGCCGGCCTGAAACATCAGCACCAGCGAACTGGTATAGCCGGTGAGCATGGCAATGAAGCCGGCGACCACCGCCGAGGGGGAGGTGTCTGCCAGGGGCCGCAGGCGTGCGGAAGTGGCATCGGTCATGAATAAAATCCTTGTAAAGGTGTAAGCAGTTTTTTCAGACTACAGCGAGCAAGGTTGATCCTTGCCATACAGCGGCCATTGCTTTTAGCCGTACAGTCGCCAAATATTGGGCGCAATTGCGAAACTGCTTTGCAGGGAGGGTCGATGTACAAGGTCTATGGCGACTACCAGTCGGGTAACTGTTACAAGGTCAAGCTCATGTTGAGCCTGCTGGGCCGGCCCTATGAATGGCACCCGGTGGACATCCTCAAGGGCGAGACCGAAACGCCCGAGTTTCTGGCGATGAACCCTAACGGCAAGGTACCGGTGCTGGAACTGGAAGACGGTAGCTACCTGTGGGAGTCCAACGCCATTCTCAACTTCCTGGCCGATGGCAGCGAGTTCCTGCCCAGCGAGCCGCGCCTGCGTACCCAGGTGCTGCAGTGGCAGTTTTTCGAGCAGTACAGCCATGAGCCGTACATTGCCGTGGCGCGGTTCATCCAGTTCTACCTGGGGTTACCGGACGAGCGCCTGGACGAGTACCGCAAATTGCACAAGGGCGGCTACAAGGCGCTGAAGGTGATGGAGCGTCAGTTGCAGATGACGCCTTACCTGGTGGGTGAGCACTACTCGATTGCCGATGTGGCGTTGTATGCCTACACCCATGTGGCGCAGCAGGGCGGCTTCGACCTGGCGGAGTACCCGGCGGTAAGGGCCTGGCTGGAGCGGGTCAGCAGCCACCCGCGGCATGTGCCGATGGTGGGTTGAAAGCCGACCTGTTTTCCAGGCGCTTGCGCAACCCTTGTGGGAGCGGGCGTGCCCGCGAACACGGGCGCAGCCCGTGCCAACCACCGCGATGCCTGCTTCGCGGGCTCGCCCGCTCCCACAAGGGATCTGCAGCGTCAGTCAGATGGTGGCAAACCGCTCATCCAGGTAAGCGATGATCGCCTTGGACTCATACATCCAAGTCACCTTGCCGGCTTCTTCAATGCGCAGGCATGGCACTTTCACTCGGCCGCCACCTTCTTGCAGGGCCTGGCGGTGCACCGGGTCGTTCTTGGCGTCGCGCAGCGCCACCGGCACGTTCAAACGGTGCAGGGTGCGGCGGGTTTTGACGCAGAACGGGCAGGCGTGGAACTGGTACAGCGCCAGCCCCTTGGCCGCTTGCTCGATGCGGGCCTGGGCGGCCGCGTCGCGCTTGCGCTTGGCCGGGCGGCTGATCCAGTCACCGAACACAATGAGCTGGCCGAGGCCAACCCGCAGGGCTTTGACGATCATGGGCAACTCCTGAAATGCAAAAGCCGACCCTGAAGGGTCGGCTTGGGGTCAGCAACCAATCACTTGATCAGGCTGAGGAACTCGCTACGGGTGGCGGCGTTATCGCGGAACTCACCCAGCATCACCGAGGTGATCATGGTCGAATTCTGCTTCTCGACACCGCGCATCATCATGCACATGTGCTTGGCTTCGACCACCACGGCCACACCCGCGGCACCGGTTACCTGCTGCACGGCTTCGGCGATTTGGCGGCTGAGGTTTTCCTGGATCTGCAGGCGGCGGGCGTACATGTCGACGATACGTGCCACCTTGGACAGGCCCAGTACCTTGCCCTTCGGCAGGTAGGCAACGTGTGCCTTGCCAATGAACGGCAGCATGTGGTGTTCGCACATCGAATACAGCTCGATGTCCCGGACCAGCACCATTTCGCTGTTGTCAGAGCTGAACAAAGCGTTGTTGGTGACTTCTTCCAGTGTTTGCTCATAACCGCGGCAAAGGTACTTCATCGCCTTTGCAGCCCGCTTGGGCGTGTCGAGCAGGCCCTCACGGGAGACGTCCTCGCCAATCTGGCTGAGGATCTCGGTGTAGTTCTGTTCCAGGGACATGGATCTACCTGTGGGAAAAAATCGCAAAAACGAAGGGTACGGCGGTGAGGGCGGCGCTGCAAGCGCGGCGTTACTCGTCGCGGCCTTCGAGCATGGTTCGCTTCAGCATCACATACACCGCGCCGGTGCCGCCGTGGCGGGCACTGCACGAGGCAAAACCGAGCACTTGCGGGTGCTGGCGCAGCCAGGTGTTGACGTGGCTCTTGATCATCGGGCGCTTGCCGTCCAGGCGCGCGGCCTTGCCGTGGGTCACCCGCACGCAGCGCACCTCCAGTTTAGTGGCTTCGGCGATGAAGTCCCACAAGGTTTCGCGGGCCTTTTCCACCGTCATGCCGTGCAGGTCGAGGCTGCCCTCGAATGGAATCTGCCCCAGCTTCAGCTTGCGCAGTTGGCCTTCCTGTACGCCATCGCGGCGCCACATCAGCTCGTCTTCGGCGCCTACGTCGATGACGAACTGGTCGGACATGCCATCGATGACCAAGGCCTTGTCACTGCGCACGGTCGCCGCCTGGCGCAGGCCGGCCAGCTTCTGGCGGTCGGCCTTGGGCTTGCCGACGTCGGCACGGTCGTGGCTGATCGGCTTTACGCCGCGCACTTCGGCCTTGAACAGGGAAAAATCGTCGTCTTGCATGATGCCTCCACGTAGGCGACGTAGTTTACGCGACTGTGGGGCCGTGTGCAGCCTGTGCGGGCCTCTTCGCGGGTAAACCCGCTCCTACGGGGATGTCACAGAGCCTGAAGGCGGCGGGGTACCTGTAGGAGCGGGTTTACCCGCGAAGAGGCCCGCACAGGTTACGCAAAACCATCAATCGTGCTTCTTCATCAGGTGCGGCGACAGGTTAAGCTCCCGCCCGCGGCGCAAGCGGATACGGCTGCGCCGCCAGAAGCGCACACCCAGCCACAGCAACAGCAAGCCAGCCACGGTGAGAATGCTGGACAACGGTTTGTTGGCGTTGAGTTCCTGCAGGGCAGGGTAGTTGCCCAGCAGGCCGGCGACGCCGGCCATGGCCAGCAATACGCCCAGCGTCGCCAGCAGGGCCGACAGACCGGCCGCCAGGCGGGCGCCCCAGTTACGCGGCTCGCGCGGGCGCAGGCGCTTGGCGTCGAAACTGCCTTTAAGCTTCATTCCGCTCTCCTCGGTGGATATCCGGAATTCGACCTGCTGCTGCCCATCGGGTTCCGCCCGGCTGCCGGGCGGTCCTGCAAGCCGCTCAGATCAGGCTCGCGGTGGGTGCGACGCAAGCGAAGTTGTCAGCCATCACGGCCATTTCGCACTGGTGAATCTGCGCGGCCGGAATGACGCCGTCCTTGAATGCCAGGTCGCGGGTGGCCGACGCGTCTTCTACCAGGGTGCACCGATAACCATAGTCCTTGGCGCGGCGAACGGTGGTGCTGACGCTGGAATGGCTCATGAAACCACAGACGATCAGGTCCAGGTGGCCCAGCTCCTGCAAAGTTTCGTGCAGCTTGGTGTTCTTGAACGCGTTGGGCATGCGTTTTTCGATGACGATTTCACCTTCCAGCGGCTCCAGCCCCGGAATGAACTGGCCAGCCGGCCCCTGGGGGTCGAAGCGGCCACCAACAGTGCCCAGGTGGCGAACATGGATGATCGGACGGCCGCTTTTACGGGCGGCGTCGAGCAACCTGGCGATGTTGGCCACGGCCTCGTCCATGCCTGACAGCTTCAGGGGACCACTGAGGTACTCCTTTTGTGCATCGATGATGATCAGGCTGGCGTGGCTCAGCTTGGCCGGCGGATAGTCGCGGCCAGTGAGGCGAAACATCGTGGTTGGAACGGACATCAAGGGCTCCTTGGATAGGGCTTTTGTATACCTATTCTCCCCTGCCTTGGCGCCAATGGGAATGGTTGACAACGCAAGCGGCATGGTTACTGGCCTGTGGCTAGCCTTTGGGCAAGGCAAAGGAACAAATGTGCGGGTGGGGCTGTTAGACTTTTGTCCGGTCTGAAAATAGGAGTACCCCGTGATCACATCCCGTCTGCGCACGCTGCGCGACTACATCCGCTGGGCGGTCAGCCGCTTCCACGAGCATGACCTGTTCTTCGGTCACGGTGCCGACAACGCCTGGGACGAAGCCCGCCTGCTGGTGCTGGGTGCGGTGCACCTGCCATGGGAGGTGGCCGACAGCTACCTGGACTGCATGCTCGAGGACGACGAGCGAGTACGCCTTCAGCACCTGCTCAAGCGCCGTATCGAAGAGCGTGTACCGGCCGCCTACCTGCTGGGCGAGGCCTGGTTCTGCGGCATGTCGTTCATCGTCGACGAACGGGTGCTGGTGCCGCGTTCGCCCATTGGCCAGCTGATCGAAAAACGTTTTGAGCCGTGGCTGGCCAGCGAGCCGGCGCGCATTCTGGACCTGTGCACGGGGTCGGGTTGCATCGGCATCGTCGCCGCTGACGTGTTCCCCGAGGCCGAGGTGGTGTTGGCCGACCTGTCGTTCCAGGCCCTTGAAGTGGCCAACCAGAACATCGAGCGCCATGGCCTGGACGGGCGCGTGTACACCGTGCAGGGCGATGGCTTTGGCGGTTTGCCGGGGCAGCGTTTCGACCTGATCCTGTCCAACCCGCCGTATGTCGATGCCGAAGACTTCGACGACATGCCGGCCGAGTACCACCATGAGCCCGAGCTGGGCCTGGCCTGCGGCAGCGACGGCCTGGACCTGGTACGGCGGATGCTGGCCGAAGCGGCTGACCACCTGACCGAGAAGGGTTTGCTGATTGTTGAAGTGGGCAACAGCCAGGTGCATGTCGAGGCGTTGTACCCCGAGGTGGACTTTGCCTGGCTGGAATTCGAGCGTGGCGGGCACGGGGTGTTCATGCTCACCGCCGAGCAGTGCCGCCAGCATCAGGAATTGTTCAAGGCCCGCGTTTAGGCTATTTGGGGCTGCTTTGCAGCCCATCGCGACACAAGGCTCCACAAGGTGCGCGATCAATGTGTGGGAGCGGCCTTGTGTCGCGATGGGCCGCGAAGCGGCCCCAATCTCCACCGGCTGATGCGGTCTTAGCGGGTTGCAATCCAGATCAACAGCCCTGCCTGGAACACGGCAAACGCCACCAGGCAGGTAATGGTGAAACGCAATCCGCCGTCTTCGCGCTGGTATTTGGCCACGCGCTCATCCCGCTCGCGCAGTTGCCCTTCCTTTTCCTGCAGTTGCTGGTCCGCCTGCTGCAGCAGGTTGGCGGCATCCAGAATCTCCACCCGCTGCAGGCGCTCGTTGCTCCAGGCGGCCTTGAGCTGGCCCACCGTCATATCCGCGGTACGGCCCTTCAGGTGCTGGCTGTCCTCGTACTGCACCTCGATACCCACCCCGCGCAAGCAGTGGTCACGGCGCAGGCGTGAGTCCTCGTTCAGGGCATCCTTGCTCGGCAGCGCCATGCCTTCAACCCGGTAGTGCGACCACCTGCGCTGCAACCACTGCGCGGCCTGGGCCAGCATGAAACGGCCGATGCCACGGTTCACAGGTTCCAGTTGCAGGCCATGTTCATTGCCAATACGCACCAGGCGCTCGGCATGGTCGACGCGGATGTCCAGGCGGTTCTGCTCTTTGTGCACTTTTTGCCCAGGCAGCTGGATTTCCATGCGCAGCAGGCTGTGTGCCTTGTCATGGCGCTCTGCATAGCCGAACTGCACAAAACGCAGCGGCCGCGCGCCGGTGCTGCGGTCGGTAGGCAGTGCTGCCAGGCGCAGCAGCTGGAAATGTTCGGCGGTCAGCTCGGCCCAGGGCAGGGCGGGGATTTCCTGGGGTTCTTCGGCCGGCTCGACGGCGGTGGGGGAGGTGGTCATCAGGGCTTGTCCTCAGCTATGCCTGCTGTATCGGCAGGCATGGCTGAGACCTGAGCCTGTTTGACTTACGCCGAAGGCAAATGCTGGATGAACGTCACAATTCGCTCGCCCAGCTCACGCGCCAGCGGCAGCTCGGGGTTGAGGTAGCTGTCGCGCTGCTGGCTCATGCCCTTGGGGCTGATGCGCAGCATGTGGTTCATGCCATCAATCAGGACCAGTTGTGCATCTGGCTTGGCCGCTTTCAGCCGTTGGGCGTCGGCCACGTCCACCTGCACGTCGTTGCGCCCCTGCACGATCAGCGCGGGCATGGGCAGGCGGGCAAAGGCGGCTGCCGGGTTTTGCTGGAACAGCGAAATCAGGTACGGCTGCACGCTGGGGCGAAACACCTGGCGCAGCGGCGCTGGCACATCCAGGCTGGTCTGCCCGGCCTGCAGGCGGTCGAGCAGGGCACTGCCACCGGCCAGTTGCGCGGGCGGCAGGCGCTGGGCCAGTTGTTCGTGCAGCACCTCGGCCAGCGGCCGGCCGCTGCCGGCCAGGGTGATGACTGCGCTGGCGCCAGCCTGCTCGGCGGCCAGGCTGGCAATCAGTGCGCCTTCGCTGTGGCCAATCAGGATCAGCGGGCCGAAGCGCGGGTCGGCTTTGAGCTTGCGGCTCCAGGCGACCACATCGGCCACGTAGCGCTCCACGCTGAGGTCACGCTCGTCAGGCGTGGCCGGCTGGCTGGCGGCCACCCCGCGTTTGTCGTAACGCACGCTGGCAATGTGTTCGTTGGCCAGCAGCAGGGCCAGGCGCTTCAGGTTGTCGACCCGGCCCGACGCCGGGTTGTTGCCGTCGCGGTCGGTGGGGCCGGAGCCGGCGATGATCAGCACCACTGGCGGCGGGGTGGCCTGTTGTGGCAGCAGCAGGCTGCCGTGCAGCACGCCCTGGCCGGTGTCCAGGTCGATCGGGCGTTGCAGTACAGTGGGGGCGGCGGCCTGGGCCAGGCCGGTGCACAGCAGGAAGAGCAAGGCGACGAGGCGCGACATCATGCGGTACTACATGGGGAGATGTGGGTTTGACCCAATGTTTGCAGGAAGGTTCTCGGGTGTGCATGGCAGGTTCGGCCTCTTCGCGGGTGAACCCGCTCCTACGGGGGGGGCTGCACACCATTGGAATCTGGTGGTGACCGTGTAGGAGCGGGTTTACCCGCGAAGAGGCCAGCACAGGCCGCCCAACCATCTGTATACTGCTGCTTTCGTCCATTTCAGGCAGAACTCGCGGAGCGTCCATGTCCGGCAATACCTACGGCAAGCTGTTCACTGTCACCACCGCTGGCGAGAGCCATGGCCCGGCGTTGGTCGCCATTGTCGATGGATGCCCTCCGGGCCTGGAAATTTCCCTCGCCGACCTGCAGCACGACCTTGACCGGCGCAAGCCCGGCACCAGCCGGCACACCACCCAGCGCCAGGAAGCCGACGAGGTAGAAATCCTTTCCGGCGTGTTCGAAGGCCGCACCACCGGCTGCTCGATCGGCCTGCTGATCCGCAACACCGACCAGAAGTCCAAGGACTACTCGGCCATCAAGGACTTGTTCCGCCCGGCCCACGCCGACTACACCTACCACCACAAGTACGGTATCCGCGACTACCGCGGCGGCGGCCGCAGCTCGGCCCGCGAAACCGCCATGCGCGTGGCCGCCGGCGCTATCGCCAAGAAGTTCCTGGCCACCCAGGGCATCACCGTGCGTGGCTACATGAGCCAGCTGGGCCCGATCGAAATCCCGTTCAAGACCTGGGAGTCGGTGGAGCAGAACGCCTTCTTCAGCCCTGATCCGGACAAAGTACCTGAGCTGGAGGCCTACATGGACCAGCTGCGCCGAGACCAGGATTCGGTGGGCGCCAAGATCACCGTGGTCGCAGAAGGCGTGATGCCCGGGCTGGGCGAGCCGATCTTCGACCGCCTGGATGCAGAGCTGGCCCATGCGCTGATGAGCATCAACGCGGTCAAGGGCGTGGAAATCGGCGCCGGCTTCGCCAGTGTGGCTCAGCGCGGCACCGAGCACCGGGACGAGCTGACCCCGGAAGGCTTCCTCAGCAACAATGCAGGCGGCATTCTGGGCGGTATTTCCTCGGGCCAGCCGATCGTTGCCCACCTGGCACTGAAGCCCACTTCCAGCATCACCACCCCGGGCCGCTCGATCGATGTCGATGGCAACCCGGTGGACGTCATCACCAAGGGCCGCCATGACCCGTGCGTGGGTATCCGTGCCACGCCGATTGCCGAGGCGATGATGGCCATTGCGCTGATGGACCACCTGCTGCGCCACCGTGCGCAGAATGCCGATGTGCAAGTGAATACCCCGGTGCTGGGCCAGCGCTGATCCACCTGCACCTGCCTCTTCGCGGGTAAACCCGCGCCTACATTGGGATATCACTGCCCTCAGGTGCAGTGACAGGGTGAAATCCGCGTAGGCGCGGGTTCACCCGCGAAGAGGCCGGCCCAGGTCCCCACAAGGCCACCCCATGCAACCCATCCCCTACTGGCGCCTGTCCAGCTTCTACCTGTTCTATTTCGCCCTGCTGGGCTCCACCGCACCGTTCCTGGCGCTGTACTTCGACCACCTGGGCTTCTCCCCGGCGCGCATCGGCGAGCTGGTGGCCATCCCCATGCTGATGCGCTGCGTGGCCCCCAACCTGTGGGGCTGGCTGGGCGATCGCACGGGCCAGCGCCTGTTGATCGTCCGCCTTGGCGCGCTGTGCACCCTGGCCACCTTCGCCCTGATCTTCTTCGGCAAAAGCTACGCCTGGCTGGCGCTGGTGATGGCCCTGCACGCGTTCTTCTGGCATGCGGTGCTGCCGCAGTTCGAGGTCATCACCTTGGCCCACCTGCACGGGCAAACGTCGCGCTACAGCCAGGTACGTCTGTGGGGTTCGATCGGTTTCATCCTCACCGTGGTTGGCCTGGGCCGCTTGTTCGAGTGGTTGAGCCTGGACATCTACCCGGTGGCGCTGGTCACGATCATGGCCGGCATCGTTGCCGCCAGCCTGTGGGTGCCCAATGCCCAGCCGGTGGAACAGGGCGGGCGCAGCGGCACGGGGGGCTTCCTGCAGCAGTTGCGTGCCCCGGGGGTGATCGCGTTCTACGCGTGCGTGGCCCTGATGCAGCTCAGCCACGGGCCGTACTACACCTTCCTTACCCTGCACCTGGAGCACTTGGGCTACACGCGCGGTGCCATCGGCCTGTTATGGGCGCTTGGGGTGGTGGCCGAGGTGCTGATGTTCATGGTCATGAGCCGCCTGTTCGCCCGTTTCAGCGTGCAGCGCGTGCTGTTGGTCAGCTTCCTGCTGGCGGCATTGCGCTGGCTGCTGCTGGGCAACCTGGCCCAGGAGCCGGCAGTACTGATCTTCGCCCAGTTGCTGCACGCGGCCACCTTCGGCTGCTTCCATGCCGCCAGCATCGCGTTCGTCCAGGCCAGCTTCGGTGCCCGCCAGCAGGGCCAGGGCCAGGCGCTTTACGCAGCGCTGTCGGGTACCGGCGGTGCGCTGGGGGCGCTGTACTCAGGCTACAGCTGGAAGCTGCTGGGCCCCACCTTCACCTTTGGTATGGCCAGTGCCGCAGCCTTGGCCGCAGCCGTTATCATTGCCCTTTGTTCGCAACCGACCAGGACCCGCCCCTGATGAGCATTCTCAGCGTTTTCCACCCCGCCAGCCCGGCACTGCCGAACAAGGTGCTGACTCACCACGACGACATCGCCGCTACGTTGGCCGAACAGGGCGTGCGCTTTGTGCATGCCGAACCTGGCCTGCGGGTGCGCCCGGGCACGGCCCAGGACGAGGTGCTGGAGGTTTGCCGCGTGTATCTGGATGAGTTGATGACGGCGCATGGTAGCAAGGCCTTCGCGCTGCTCAACCGCGACGGTGAAGACCCGGCACAGGTCGATGTGCGTGATGAACATGTGCATGATGCCGACGAGCTGTTCGCCGTGGTCAGCGGGCGGGCGCAGGTTGGCCTGCGGCTGGGGGACTGGGTGTATTCGGTGCTGTGCGAGAAGGGTGACCAGCTGCTGGTGCCGGCCGGGACGCGGCGCTGGGTTGAGCTGGGTGATACACCGTTTTGCCTGGCGTTGCGCTTGTATGGCAGCGAGCAGGGCATGCAGGCGCGGTTTACCGGGGATGTAACGGCGCGGGCGTTTTTGGGGATCGACGAGTTGTAATGGCATTGCCGGCCTCTTCGCGGGTTAACCCGCTCCTACAGCGGTTGCGCCGCCCTTAGGCATCACGCAGTCAATGTAGGAGCGGGTTCACCCGCGAAGAGGCCAGGTCAGGCGACACAAATCTCAACGATAGGTCGGCAAGGCAAACCGCTGCTGGCTCTGCAGCATCGAGATGACCGGCAACTCACTGGCCTCTTCAGCCAGGTCACGACGGATGGCACTGATCGCCCAGGACAGCTGTTCGGCACTGTGCAATTGCCCGTAGGTCAGCACCCGGCGGGTAACCTTGCCATCCGCTGCGCGCAGGGTAAGCAGTACACCGCCATCGGGCCGGGCTTTGGTATTTACCTGATAGGCCGAAAATACCGAGGCGAACTTTTGCTGGATGAGGTCCATATCAACTCCTGGCTGTTGTGTGGCAGACATGAGTTGATGGTTGCAGTGACCGTGCCAGAATCCTGTTTGGCGAAAAACCCAGTAAATACAGGCGGTTACGGGTGATTTGCAGAAGCGGCATCGTGCAGGCTGCACGGTCGTGCATTTTGCACAGTGCATTTTGCACGGGTCAGGGTTTGCCTATCGGCCTCATAGAATCTGAACCTTTGACCGCAATGGCATGCCTGACGAACACTTGGGCCATCAATTATGCCAGGAGGTTCCCTATGTCCAGCCAAGCCGCACCCGCCACCATGACCGATGACGAAACCGCTGCGTTCGCCGAGCAGGTGTTCGAACGTGCCCGCCAAGGCGACGCCGACATGCTCGGGCGCCTGCTTGCCAGCGGCCTGCCGGCCAACCTGCGTAATCACAAGGGCGATACCTTGCTGATGCTGGCCAGCTACCACGGCCACCACGAGGCGGTGCGCGTGCTGCTGGCGCAAGGTGCCGATCCGCTGATTGCCAACGACAATGGCCAACTGCCAATTGCCGGTGCCGCATTCAAAGGGGACCTGGCGATGATTCGCCTGCTGGTGGAGCATGGCGTGCCGGTGGATGCCGCCGCGCAGGACGGTCGCACCGCGCTGATGTTGGCGGCGATGTTCAACCGCAGCGAAATCCTCGACTATCTGCTGGCCCAGGGGGCCGACCCGGCGCACCAGGACGCCCGCGGCATCACCGCCCTGATGGCGGCGCAAACCATGGGCGCAGCAGACACCGCGGCGCGCCTGCAAGTGCTGGCCGGCTAACCGCCTGGGGGCATTTGCGGCTATCCTTGGCGACTTTTCACCCGTCGCAGGCCCCCTTTCATGAAAACTCAGTTGCTCGAATTCATCAGCCTCATTGGCGCCGGCTGCATGCGTGAGGCAGATATCGAGCGTATCGCCGACGAGGCCGCCCAGGCCTACGCCGACCCTGTCGCCTTCCTGGCCGCCAACCCCGACATCAACTACGACGACACTTTCCCGATGCCTTTGGGCGAATGGGTGGTGCTGGGCAGCCTGCCGGATACCGTGGTGTTCCAGGCCGACAGCTACCAGGCGCTGTTCCAGCAGATCAGCGACTCGTTCGACAACAGCGTGCCGTTTACCCTCAAGCCCAAGCAACTGGCCCGTACCGAGCCACTGACCGCGCTCAACCGTATCCAGGTGCAGATGGGCGCGCTGAACAAGGAGGCCGGGGGTTATGTGCTGCTCAACTTCAGCCAGTTGCTCGATGATGAACTGCAGATGGTCATGGTGGGGCAGCAGGACCTGGCGCGGGTAATGGAGCTGGGGGCAGCGCTGGGCATCAAGGTCGAGCCGGCGCTGGAAGCACTGAAGGTCGCCGTACACATCTAAAGCCTGGCGCAGTCCTTTCGGGAGCAACTGTCTTGCTCAATTTCTGAAAGCTGGCGCGATCCGTGTGTGTGGCCTTGTGTCGCGAAAGGGCTGCACAGCAGCCCCGGGATTTCAGCGTCGATGCAAATAATGCCGGGGCCGCTTCGCGGCCCTTTCGCGACACAAGGCCGCTTGTGTCTTGATGGGGGATTAGAATCTGGAGTGAGAGCGGTGAATGGCAAGCTGAATGCCGTAGGTGCCTTGAGCACGTGTGGGAGCATAAGCTGCCATTCACCGTTCCACTTTGGCGAGAGCCCGAACAGTTGGATGCGGCTCTGATCTCGAATCACAAGCGTGGGCCAAGCCAAAGTCCTCTCACTGTGTTGAGTTTAGGAGGTTTTGGTGATGGCTTCCTTCTTGGGTATCGATGTTTCCAGTCTCTCCCTTGATGCTGCGGTGCGGCCACAGGGCATCAAAATGCATTTAAGCAATGATCCCACAGGCTTTGAGGCGCTACTGGAGAGCCTTCGCAAGCTCAGTATCAAGCGCGTCCTGTTAGAGGCAACGGGTGGCTACGAGCGAGATGTCATGCGTTTTCTACAGGACGCTGGCTACAAGGTCATACGCGTTAATCCCAGGCGAGCCAGGTCATTCGCTGACTCTTTAGGCATCAAGGCCAAGACTGACGCCATCGACGCCGAGGTTCTGGCGCACTATGCCGAAGTCATTCCAGATCAACCCTCCCTGCGAATCAGCCCCGAACGAGCGCTTCTGCGAGAGTTGCTTCAGCAACGTGATCGGTTGGTTCAACAGCGAGATGACGACCTGCGGCGCCTGAAGCAGGTGCAATCGACTGCAGTTGCTAACTACCTGAATGCCAACCTGAAACACTTCAAAGCGCAGATCAAACTGGTTGAGCGTGAGATCGAACAGCAAACCGCGATGCTGAACGACGAACGGGTTACCCAACTGATTAAAGTGAAAGGCATTGGGATGGTGACAGCGGGCAAGCTAGTAGCGCTGCTGCCGGAGCTGGGTCGGGTTGAATCCAGAGAAATTGCCTCCCTGGTCGGAGTGGCGCCCTTCAACCACGACAGTGGGAAATTCATGGGCAAGCGCTCTATCTCTGGCGGACGATTTGCGGTCAGGCGATCGCTGTACATGGCATGCCTTGTGGCGATGAGATACAACCCAGCACTCAAGGCTCGTTATCAGTCACTGCGGGAGCGCGGAAAACTTCCCAAAGTCGCTATCGTGGCCTGCATGAGAACGTTCATCGTGCGGTTAAATGCCATGCTCAGAACGGGTACATCATGGCTCGATCTAGTGCTACCGCAGCCTGAAAGTACAACGTAAATCCAGAACGCAGCGTGAGCCGCGTGGAAGCGGGCTTGCCCGCGAAGCCAACACCGTGGTGGATGGCACGGGCTTCGCCCGTGTTCGCGGGCAAGCCCGCTCCCACAGGGAAGGCGCCAGCTTTTAGAAATTGAGCAAGACAGTTGCTCCCACAGATACTCCACCGCATCAGGCCCTGTGATATCCCTGTGGGAGCGGGCGAGCCCGCGAAGAGGCCGGCTCACGAAATATCAATCTTCAGCCCAGCGCAGTGTCGAGAAACATCATCACCGCAAACCCACCCATCAACCCCAGGGTCGCCGCTGTCTGGTGCCCGTTGCGGTGGGTTTCGGGGATCACCTCGTGGCTGACCACAAAGATCATCGCCCCCGCCGCCAGCCCCATGCTGATCGGGTAGGCGAGGGCAAAGCCGGTAGAAATCCCCAGCCCGATCACCGCCCCTAGCGGCTCCATCAGGCCCGACCCTATCGCCACCAACGCGGCCTTCAGGTTGGAAAGCCCCGTGGCGCGCAAGGCCAGCGCCACGGCCAGCCCCTCGGGGATGTCCTGAATGGCGATGGCACTGGTCAGTGGCAGGCCGATGTTCATGTCGCCATTGGCAAAGCTCACGCCAATCGCCATGCCTTCAGGCAGGTTGTGCAGGGTAATCGCCAGCACAAACAGCCACACCCGGCTGATGCGCTCGGCTTCGGGGCCGCACGGGCCGGTGCTTTCGTGTTCATGCGGGGTGAAGCGGTCCAGGCCCAGCATCAGCAGCACACCCAGGCCCATGCCCAGCACCACGGTAAACGCAGCGGCCGGGCCGTTGCCCGTGATCTCGCGGGCAGCCTCCAGGCCCGGCAAAATCAGCGAAAACGAGCTGGCGGCCAGCATCATGCCGGCAGCAAAGCCCAGCATCACGTCCTGGGTGCGCGCGTTGACATCGCGCAGCACCACTGCCAGCACGGCGCCCAGTGCGGTGGCCCCAAAGCCGGACAACCCGCCCAGCATGGCCAGGTGCAGGTTGTCGGCATGGTCGCCGTTCACCGCGTTCCAGAGGCTGGCGGCCAGCAGCACGCACACCGCCAGCAGGCTCAGCCCCAGGCCGGCGCTGAGCCAGGGGGTATCGGTAACCTGCTGGCGCCAGGCCTGCAGCAGTGAAGAGGGGGCGGCGCTTTGGCTGTGGGTGGGTGGCATGCGAACCTCGAATCAGTGAATGCAGTCAGTCTACCGAGGGACCTGCGACATCCGCCAAGGATTCCCTTCTATTGCTGCGATAGCTGACTATGCTGTGCAGCAAAGCCTCTGGACAGGAATTCAGACATGGGATCTACCTTCAACAGCCTGGTCGGGCTGATCATTCTGGCGCTGGATATCTGGGCCATTCTCAACGTGATCAAGAGTGGCAGCGAGGTGGGCATCAAGGTGTTGTGGATCTTGTTGATCGCCTTGCTGCCGGTGGTGGGGCTGGTGATCTGGGCGATTGCCGGGCCGCGGGGGAATGTGCGGCTCTAGGCGCGTTACTGACATAGCCAGTAATAGGGCCGTGACAAAATTTTCACATTGGTTTAAACAGAATCCGCACCCGCATAATGCTGCGTTGGCCTAGCGCCATCGCCTCTTCGCAAACCGCAATCCTAGGACCTTCCCATTCATGGCTAACACGGACGCCTTGAAGCAACAGGGCGCGCGAACGTCATTTTCGCCGACCTTGAAATCCCACCTGGCCTACACGCTGCTCAGCGGCCTGGTGATCATGCTGATGCTCAGCCTCGTGCGCCTGGCGCTGCTGGCCTACAACAACGACATGGTCGGTGATACCCCTTATTCGACGGTCGCCGAAGGCTTCCTCAACGGCTTGCGCTTCGACCTGCGGGTGGTGGTTTACATCAGTATTCCGCTGCTGCTGGCCATCCTCAGCCCCTGGGCCATGGCCCGGCGTGGCGTGTTCCGTTTCTGGCTGACCCTCGCTTCGAGCGTGGTGATGTTCCTCGGCCTGATGGAAATGGACTTCTACCGCGAGTTCCACCAGCGCCTCAACGGCCTGGTTTTCCAATACATCAAGGAAGACCCGAAAACCGTCATGAGCATGCTCTGGTACGGTTTCCCGGTGGTCCGCTACCTGCTGGCCTGGGCCTTCGGGACCTGGCTGCTGAGCCTGCTGTTCAAAGGTATCGATCGCGCCACCCGTGCCGAAGGCCTGTACCGCGTTGCCCCGTGGTACAAGCGCCTGGCGGTATTCATGGTGATCTTGCTGGTGGCCGTGGTCGCTGCCCGTGGCACCCTGCGCCAGGGCCCGCCGATGCGCTGGGGTGATGCCTTCACCACGGACTCCAACTTCGTCAACCAGCTGGGCCTGAACGGCACCCTGACCCTGATCGACGCTGCCAAGAGCCGTTTTGGCGAGGACCGTGCCAACATCTGGAAGCCAGTCCTGGAGCAGGACGTGGCCACGCAAAGTGTGCGTGAGCAACTGCTGACCGCCCACGACACGCTGGTCGACGCCGACGAAGCCGCTATCCGCCGCGACTTTGTGCCGCCGGCTGACCGTACCCTGCCGATCAAGAACGTGGTGGTGATCCTGATGGAAAGCTTCGCCGGCCACTCGGTAGGCGCGCTTGGCAGCCCCAACAACATCACCCCGTACTTCGACAAGCTGGCCAAAGAAGGCCTGCTGTTCGACCGCTTCTTCTCCAACGGCACCCATACCCACCAGGGCATGTTCGCCACCATGGCCTGCTTCCCCAACCTGCCAGGTTTCGAATACCTGATGCAGACCCCGGAAGGCGGCCATAAGCTGTCGGGCCTGCCGGCGCTGCTCAGCGCCCGTGACTACGACGACGTGTACGTCTACAACGGCGACTTTGCCTGGGACAACCAGTCCGGGTTCTTCGGCAACCAGGGGATGACCACCTTCATCGGCCGTAATGACTTCGTCAACCCGGTGTTCTCCGACCCGACTTGGGGTGTGTCCGACCAGGACATGTTCGACCGCGGCAACGAAGAGCTGGCCAAGCATGATGGCAAGAAGCCGATCTACGCGCTGCTGCAGACGCTGTCCAACCACACGCCGTACGCCCTGCCGAAGGACTTGCCGGTAGAGAAAGTGACCGGCCAGGGCCGTCTGGACGAGCACCTGACTGCCATGCGTTATTCGGACTGGGCGCTGGGCCAGTTCTTCGAGAAGGCGCGTAAGGAGCCTTACTTCAAGGACACCCTGTTCGTCATCGTCGGTGACCATGGCTTTGGCAACCACCAGCAGGTTACCGAGCTGGACCTGGGCCGCTTCAACGTGCCGCTGCTGCTGATTGCCCCGGGCATTCAGGAGAAGTTCGGTGCGGTGAACCACACTGTGGGTACCCAGGTCGACATCGTGCCGACCATCATGGGCCGCCTGGGTGGCAAGGCTCGCCACCAGTGCTGGGGGCGTGACCTGCTCAACCTGCCCGAGGGTGACCAGGGCGTGGGCATGATCAAGCCGTCGGGCAGCGAGCAGATTGTCGGGTTGGTGCAGGGTGACCGTATCCTGATCGAGTCCAAGGACATGAGCCCGCGGATGTACCGCTACCAGTTGGGCAGCGAGTTCAAGGCCGAACTGATCGAAAGCCCGGACCAGCCGGAAATGCTCAAGAAGCTGGAAGCGTATATCCAGACGGCGACCAAGAGCCTGCTGGATAACACCGCTGGCGTGGTGCACGGCACACCGAAGTAAACCGGGGCCGCGTTGCGGCCCATTCACGGGCTTGCCCGCGCCCACAGGCTTGCACAGGGTTCGAACCTTGTGCTGGCCCTGTTGGCGCGGGCAAGCCTGCAAATGGGCCCCGCACAATTTCCCGGACTGAACATTATCCCCGCCCCAAGGTCAGTTATTCAGGCATCACACACCTGGTGTTCGTTGACTGAGAGGGTCCGTTCAATGAAAGAGTGGGAAGTCATTTTTGCCGACCAGAAGGGCGAACCGTCCACATTGCTGTTGCATGCCGAGCATTGCCCCAGCGAGGAAGACGTTGCGCGGGCCATCCGCTCACACCTGTTTCCGGTGATGGACGAGCTGGACCTCAACGACTTCCAGGACCGTATCATCTCCCCGACCGCACGCTGGCTCAAAGAGCATAGTGGTGTGACCATCACCAGCATTCACGAAGTCCCCTGAACCACACGTTTGCGTGGTGCCTTGGCAGGCACTACGCTGGAGAAGGGCCTGCCTGTTCTGCGGGTTGGCGCCGCTACAATTCGCGTCTTGCATCAGCTCGAACTGCACGGCCTTTGCCGGCAGGTGCGTAGTGCACGGAAAGTCTATCCATTGCTTTATTCAGGAGGACGATTCATGAGCAGCCAGAACGACGATATCAGCAGCAACGTCCTGCGCCAGATGAAAGCAGGCGGTTTCGACTTCACCCAGATCCACCCCATCGAGTTCTATGCCGTATTCCCGGACGAAGCAGGGGCCCGTCGTGCAGCCGGGCAGTTTCGCGGGGAATCGCTCAATGCCCAGGTGAAGGAGCTGGGCGACGGTGCCTGGCACCTGGAACTGAGCAAGGTCATGTACGCCACCCATGGCGGGATTGGCGACTTTGAAGAGGCCTTCGAGCAGTTGGTGACACCGTATGGGGGTGAGGTGGAAGGGTGGGGCGTCAAGCACGAACGGCTCACGGCCTGACAGTTTTGTGTTGGCCCGTTCGCGGGTTAACCCGCGCCTACACATTGATGGAGGGTGGACACCCCCTGCCGTTGTAGGAGCGGGTTCACCCGCGAATACGGTGGCGGCGGCAACGAAGAACGGCCGGGGATATTGGCCAGCAGGACCGGCCCTTTCGCGGGTAAACCCGCTCCTACGACGGTCTGTGTTCACCCCCCGGTGTGTGTCCACCACCGTGTAGGCGCGGGTTTACCCGCGAAGAGGCCCTCAAGGCTTACGCGCTGCCATGTGCCCCAAATAGGCCAGCAGCGCATCCAGTTCCTGTTCACTCAACACACTTTCGGCAAACCCCGGCATCTTCGCCTGCGGCCACCGCCGCAGGCTTTGCGGGTCGCGTATCAGCTTGCGTAAATAAACCGGCTGAAAATACTCGGTCGGGTTATACGGCACATTCAAGTCCGGCCCCACCTGCCCATCCCCCGCACCGTTCAACCGGTGGCACACCAGGCAATTCTGCTGGAACAGGGCAAAGCCTTGGCGCACCGGGCTGTCGGCCGGCAGCTTCGGGTCGGGTAGCAGCGCAGGAAACCGCTGGTCCACCGGGGCCAGCTTGCGAAGGGTGGCGATCTGGAATGGCCACTGCTCAGGGCGGATGCCGCTGGCCTGCGGCGCAGTCCACACCAGGTAGAACGGCCCGGCACTTGGCTTGCCTGGACCCAGTGACGGCCACGGCGTGTCGGGGTCTTCCACGGCCAGCCAGGCCCGTGCCGGCCCTTGCTGCAGCAAGGGCGCAGCGGGCATTTCGGCGGCAAAACCATCCAGCGCCACGGCCTGCAGGTGATCGCTGGCAGTCACGCCTTTCAGCAGCGTGACCAGTGGCACCGCCCGATAGTGCATGGGGCGTTTGTAGGATACGTCCTGTTCGATGCTGATGTCCTGGGCCTCAGGGTGGCCAAGCAGTTCGGCGCTGCTCCACTGGCGCGGTGTCGCGCCCAGTTCAAGGTGCAGTTGCGCCGCCGACAATGGCAGGCTCAGGAGCAACGCTAGCAGGGCAAGGCAGTGGCGCATAGGCGATCTCCGACCATCAAGGCCAGCAGGTTACCTGTGCGTTGCCCGTTGGCGCCACCGCCGCAGTCAGCCAAACAAACGTGTCAGGTTCGGCAAGATCAACAGCAACGTGGTGGCAAATAAAATGAGCCCAGCTTGGCGAATTTTCGATTGTCTGAACATGGCGGACCGCCTTCTTGTTGTTATTCCTGAATACCCGTTGGCTTCCTTGTCGCGCTTCGGGTCGATCGCAGCGGCGTTGAATGGCGCCGGACTGCTTGCCGCTTGAAAGTGGATATACCTTCAACAGTAGGGTGTGCGTTATCCATATTTGAGAACCCTTTGTTCTAACCGTGCACTAAAACCATTCCTCTGGCTATGAGGCTAAGTGCTATCTAGCTGACACGCTCTATCTAGACAGTGGCGCAAGTACCCGGCAGGCGCCGACGAAATGTGACCGTTCGTCAGTGCAGCCTACTTGCTTGTACGTGCCTTTCGCGGCAGTCTCTACAGCAGATTCCCACCCATGTCGTTCAGGACTACCCCTATGTCGTTACGCATCTGCATCCTTGAAACCGATGTCCTGCGACCGGAGTTGACGGCGCAATATCAGGGCTACGGCAGGATGTTCGAGCAGCTCTTCTCGCGTCAGCCGATTGCCGCCGAATTTTGTGTGTACAACGTGATGCACGGCGACTATCCCGCCGACAGTGAAAAGTTCGATGCCTACCTTGTGACGGGCAGCAAGGCCGATTCGTTCGGTACCGACCCGTGGATCCAGACGCTAAAGGCCTACCTGCTCAAGTTGTACGAGCGCGGTGAAAAGCTGCTGGGCGTGTGTTTTGGCCACCAGTTGCTGGCCTTGACCCTGGGTGGCAAGGCCGAGCGGGCTGAGCAAGGCTGGGGCGTGGGTATTCATCGCTACTCGTTGGCGGCGCATGCGCCCTGGATGGACCCGGAGGTGTCGGAGCTGACCTTGCTGATCAGTCACCAGGACCAGGTGACCGAACTGCCGGAAGGCGCTACGGTGATCGCCTCCAGCGATTTCTGCCCGAATGCGGCGTACCACATTCGCGACCAGGTGCTGTGCTTCCAGGGCCACCCGGAATTCGTGCATGACTACTCCCGCGCACTGCTCGATGCGCGCCAGGAATACCTGGGTGACGAGGTGTACCACAAGGCCGTTGCCAGCCTGGCCACCGAGCACCAGGGTGATTTGGTAGGGGAGTGGATGTTGCGGTTCATCCAGCAGCCATCAAAGGCCAGCGACAGCGCCGCTTAAGCGGTGGCAACCCTTCGCGGGCACGCCCGCGAAGAGGCCATCAAAGCCAACCCGATTTCTTGAAGCTGGCATACAACCCGGCACACCCCGTCACAATCACCCCCAATACCGCGAAGTAACCGTAGTGCCAGCTCAGCTCCGGCATGTTCTGGAAGTTCATCCCGTAAACCCCGGCAATGGCCGTAGGGAATGCCAGAATCGCCGCCCAGGCCGCGAATTTGCGCTGCACGATGCTTTGCCGTGACGATTCCAGCAGCATGCCGATCTCGATCGTCTGGCTGGCAATGTCGCGGATGCCGGCCAAGTCTTCCATCTGCCGTGTCACGTGAATTTGCACATCACGAAAGTACGGGCGCATGTTCTTGTCGATGAACGGGAAGCTCAGGCGCTGCAGTTCTTCGCTCACTTCAACCAGGGGTGCCACGTAGCGGCGCAGGCGCAGGATGTCACGGCGCAGGCTGTGCAGGCGGCGGATGTCGTCTTCCCGCAGCGAGCCGCCCAGTACGCTTTCCTCCAGCGCTTCGATCTCGCCATGAATGGCCTCGCTGACCGGTTGGTAGTTCTCGGTGACGAAGTCGAGCAGGGCGTACAGCACGAAGTCTTCGCCATGTTCCAGCAGCAGGGGCCGAGCTTCGCAGCGCTGGCGGACCATGGCGTAGGATTTGGAGTGGCCGTTGCGGCAGGTGATGATGTAGCCGTTGCCCGCGAAGATATGGGTCTCGATGAATTCCAGTTTGCCTTCGTGGCGCACTGGCGAATAAGTGACGATGAACAACGCGTCACCGAAGGTTTCCAGCTTGGGCCGGCTGTGTTTTTCCAGGGCATCTTCGATGGCCAGTTCGTGCAGGTTGAACTGCGACTGCAGGTTGGCCAGCTCTTCGGCATTGGGCTCTTCCAGGCCGATCCACACAAAATGCCCCGGCTTGCGCGCCCACTCGCTGCCTTCGTCGATGCTGATGTTGGTGACCTTTCTGCCGGCGCTGTACACCGCCGATGCCACGACTCGACCCATGGTTGTCCGCTTATTCGATTGAACACGGATACAGCTTGGGCTGTACCCGGCTCCAGAGCAACCCCGGATCAGGCCAGTTCTTTTTCCATGCGGTCAATGCACTGCTGCATTTGCACCCGGCATTGCTCGATCAGCGCGGGCAGGTCCTGCAGCGTCATGCCCGTCGTGGCAATGGGCGGCAGCGAGCGCACAATCACCGTGCGCTGGCGCCAGCTGTTCAGGCTCAGGCGCCTGGCATAGCGGCTGACGCAGACCGGCACGATCGGCACACCGGCCTCGATGGCCATGTGAAACGCGCCTTTCTTGAACGCCAGCAAATGCTCGCCGGGATTGCGGGTGCCTTCGGGGAAAATCCAGATCGAGGTGTCGTCCTGCAGAACCCGGGTGGTCTTCTGTATGGCCCTGCGTGCCTGATAGGCATTCTTGCGGTCGACCAGCACGTTGCCGCCCAGCCAGAACAATTGGCCGAACAGCGGGATCCAGCCCAGGCTCTTCTTGCCGATGGCGACGGTGCGTTGCGGCACCACTTGGCCCAGCACGAACAGGTCGAAGTTGGACTGGTGGTTGGCCACGATCACACACCCGGGTGGATGGTCCCACAATGGGCCGACTTCGGCCTTGACCTTGATGCGCATCAGCCAGGTGGCCGGCAAGCTGTAGAGCCGGGCGAAAACGCGGCTGTTGTCAGGGTTGAAGGGGCGGCACAGGCCAATGAGCAGGCCCACGGCGCCAACGGCAAGAAAATGCAGCCCCAGCAGGAACATACGCAATGAATAAAGCATGGTACGGCTCACACCAGACGGTCGCGGGGCAGTGTACGGGTGTGCACTGGTTGGGGCAAACCTTGGTGCAGGCCTGTTCCGGCCTTTTCGCGGGCAAGCCCGCGAAAAGGGCCCGTGCGTCTAGCCCATATGCTGCTGATCCAGCTCGATCGCCTTGTCCAGCGCCTCCAGCAGCCCTTTGCGCACTTTCAGCTTGGTGTTCTTGTGCGCCAGCATGTTCAGCTTCTTCAGCTCTCGTGCTGCAGTCATTGCCGCTTCCTGCAATTGCTCGGCCGGTACCACCTTGTCGAGGAAGCCGGCATCCACGGCACCCTGCGGGTCAAATACTTCGGCATTGATCACCGAGCGGTGGAAGGCCGAGCGGCGCAGGCGGTCGCGGGCCAGTTCAATGCCGGCGTGGTGCATGGTCATGCCGATTTGCACTTCGTTCAGGCATACCTTGTATGGCCCATCGACGCCAATGCGGTAGTCGGCCGACAGCAGCAGGAAGGCGCCCTTGGCCACGGCATTGCCGGGGCAGGCGACCACCACCGGGAACGGGTGCGACAGCAGCCGGCGGGCGAGGGTGGAACCGGCGGTGACCAGGCTGATGGCGTCTTTGGGGCCGCGGGTCATTACCTTGAGGTCGTAACCGCCTGACAGAATGCCCGGCTGCCCGGTGATGATCACTACTGCACGCTCCTCGGTAGCGCGGTCCAGCGCTGCATTGAAGGCAGTGATGACGTCCGGCGAGATGGCATTGACCTTGCCGTTGTTCAGGGTAAGGGTGGCGATGCCGTCTTCGGCGTGGTAGGTAATCAGCTCGCTCATGGCAGAGTCCTTTTGTTGGCGTGGCGACGACGTTACCCAGCGCCAGGGGCGAGGTAAAGCAGCAAGGCTGACTGGTCGGTCAGTGCTCATGGCAGCCCAAGTGCAAATACATGAAAAAATTGAAAAAAATGCTTGCCAAAGGGAAAGTCTTTCACTAAATTAGCGCACCTCGACAGGCCGCAAGGCTTGAAGAGAAACGGTGAAGTGTCCGAGTGGTCGAAGGAGCACGCCTGGAAAGTGTGTATACGAGAAATCGTATCAAGGGTTCAAATCCCTTCTTCACCGCCACATTCTACGAAGAGCCCCCGCGCTGAAAAGCACGGGGGCTTTTTGTTTTTAAGGCCATTGGGGCTGCTGCGCAGCCCATCGCGCCAGCTTTTAGAAATTGAGCAAGACAGTTGCTCCCACGGGCAATTGGAGTGCCCCCAAGAAGTTGGACACCAATCCAACCCTTGGGGGCAGTCCACACCTGTGGGAGCGGCCTTGTGTCGCGAAAGGGCCGCAGAGCGGCCCCGGCAATCTAGAAGCTGATCGAAGCCGAAAGCCGAGCGGTACGCGGTGCCCCCTGGAACAGGTAGTTATCCCCCAGGTAATCGCCCACATCGCGCCAGTATCGCTTGTCCAGCACGTTATCCACCGTCAGCCGCAGCACCGTGTCATACCCGGCAACACGGGTACTGTAGCGGCTGCCAAGGTCGAACACGGTATAACCGCCAACCTCCACATTGCCCGCCTGGCTCGCATACTTGCTGGCGCTATACCGCGCCCCGCCAAGCAGCGCCAGCCCCGGAACCGGCAGGGCATATTCCGCATGCAGCGCCGCCCGGAATTTAGGCACGTTGATCGCCTGGTGCCCTTCATAGGCTTCGGTACCGCTGTTCTGCACCCGCGCCCGAATGGCTGCCGCACTGGCCTGTACCTGCAGGTTGGGGGTCACCCGACCGCTGGCGCCCAGTTCCAGGCCGGTATTTTTCTGCTGGCCTTGCTGCACGTAGGTGAAGTTGCCGGTGCCGTCCGGGCGCGCGTACTGGTACGCCTGGCGGATCTGGAACAGGGCGGCACTCAGGCTCAGGCCTTGCCAGTCGTGCTTGAGGCCAAGTTCAAGTTGGCGGGAGGTGGTGGGTGCAAGGATCTCGAATCTGTTCTCAGTGGAAAATGGTGCGGTACCGCCTGCAGACAGCCCTTTGGCGTAGCTCGCATATACAGTGGTGTTCGGCTGCAGCTTATAGATAACTGCAGCATTGGGCAGCAGCTCGTATTGGCGGGTATGGCGCCCGGCTATGCCGTTCTCGTCCCAGGTCTTTTCATCCAGGCGCACTTCACGGGCACCCAGCACGGTCTGCCATTGCTCGTTGAAGCTGATGCGATCGCTGACGAACAAGCCGTACTGACGGCTGTCCAGTCGGCGCTCGCTGGCGCCTACGGGTTTGTCGGACGGGTCGAATGCAGGGGCGCCGGTGTTGATGTTGCCGGTGCCGACCCATTCCATATAGCTGGGGCGCTGATCCAGTGTGCGTCGCTGCGCACTGGTACCCACGGTCAGCTCGTGCCCTACGCCCAGCGCATCGAAGTGCCCGTTGAGCATGGCCTGTGCCTCGTCGGTACGGCGGGTATCGTCGGGGCTGCGGAAGTCATAGATGTCGTAGTCGCCATTGCTGCCGAAAAACGCCCCCTCGCTCGAACCCCAGGCAAACGCGCTGTAGTCGTCGATCACCACTTTGCTGCGGGAGGCGCTCAAGGTGCCGGTCCAGGTATCGTTGAAGCGGTATTCGAAGCGGCCGCCCAGGTTCAGTGAGTCGTTCTGCACGGGCTTTGCCCAATGCTGGTAGGCCAGGCGGTCTTCCGGGTCGACGCCGTGTGGCACTTCAGTGCCTCCGAGCAGCTGGTAACCCGGCACCGACGACTGTTCGCGGTGTTGATACTCGGCATCCAGCTGCAGGGTGGCATCCGGGTTGATCTGCCAGTCGAATGCCAGCGAGGCGAAGTCGCGCTTGCCGTCAGCGTGGTCGACGTAGGTGCGGATGTCTTCATGGGCCAGGTTGGCGCGCAGGCCGAACTGCTTTTCGCTGCCGAACCAGCCGCCAAGGTCGGTGGCCAGATAGCGTTCGCCCTGTTCGTTGGTCGATACCGTGACGCTGCGTATGTCTTGGGCCCGCTTGGTCACATAGTTGATCAAGCCGCCCGGCTCCGACACGCCGGTCTGCAGCCCGGACAGGCCCTTGAGCAATTCCACCTGCTGCTTGTTTTCCAGGGCTACGTTCTGTTCGCCGGCAATGGTCTGGCCATTGATGCGATAGCTACTGGCGGCGTTCAGCTCGAAGCCGCGCACATTGAAGTTTTCGTAGTAGCCGATGGGGGCATAGCTTTCGCCGACCGAGGCATCACTTTGCAACACTTCGCTAAGCTTGCGTACCTGGCGGTCTTCCAGCAACTGCTGGCTGAACACGCTGACAGAGGCGGGGGTGTCGAGCAGTGGCGCGGGCTGGAAGCCGCCCACAGCGGCCTGGCGTGCCTGGTAGCCATCATTGGCGTAGGTGTCGGAGACCTGCAACGGGGCCAGCATCACGCTGTCTTCGGCAAACACAGAGGGGCACTGCAGGGCCAGGCCCAGGCTGAGCAGGCTCAGGGGCAGGCGGGGGTGATGCGGGGGCATGCGGTGGGGCTCCTGGATGCGCGATACCTGTACTGGCCCTTTCGCGGGTAAACCCGCTCCTACACTGGTTGGTGGTACACCGGTTGGGATACACCAGTTGGTGATGCACCGGGCGGCGATACACCCGTGGGTGATGCACCGGGTGGCGATACACCGGTTGGTGATGCACCAGGTGGTGATACCCCTGTAGGAGCGGGTTTACCCGCGAAGAGGCCGGCACAGGCCATGAAAAAGGCGGCATCTTACCAGCCGCCCTCTACATAAAACGATCCAGGCCCGGCGTATTCAGTCAGCCTGTCTTGATCGGCCGCTTGTGCTGCCGCCAGTTGTCATCGATCTTCGACCAGGTCTTGCCATCGGTAATGGCCATCAGCTTGCGTCCATCCTTGAAGGTGGCCAGAAAGGTTGCTTCTTCTTCCTTGCCACCCAACCACAGCCCGGCCAGCAGCCCTACTGGCCCTGCCACCAGGGCGCCGGCCACGCCCCAGCCCAAGGCGCTGCCAAGGCTGCGGTTGGTTTCCAGGCTGGCCAGCCGCAAGTCGCTGATGCGTGCCAGGGAAATCCGCTCACCGGGTGAGGGGCTGCGCGCGGTCTTGAGTGTGAGCGATCCATTGCGATACTCGCCTTCACCTTGCAAGAAATCGCCGGACTGTACCGTGAGTCTTGTCATAAATTCATCCTGTCAGGGAAAGGGCATTCCAGCGCTTAATGAGCGCTGCCCTGGCAGGCAAGTCAACGGCATTGCGACGGAGGGTAGTGCGGTACTTTGTCGCCGTGGCTGGCCTCTTCGCGGGTATGCCCGTACCCACAGGCGTATCAGTGCCCTGAGGTTTGTGAGGCACCTGTGGGAGCGGGCGTGCCCGCGAAGAATCCAGCGAGCGTTTTTCAGGCCACCTGCAAGGCATTCTTGCGCTTGCGTTCGGCCCATCCCCAGGCCAGCAACGCCAGCCCGCCAATCACCAGCCCGGCCACCACGATCCCCATCCAGCCCTGGCGCTGGAACAGCTGGGTGCCCAGCAACGACCCAAGCGCCCCGCCAATGAAGTAGCAGGTGATATAACCGGCATTCAGCCGCGTACGTGCCTCGGGCCGCAGGGCGATCACTGCGTTCTGGTTGCTCACATGCACCAGTTGTACCGCCAGGTCGAGCATCAGCACGCCCAGCAGCAAGGCGAGCAGCGACTGTTCGGCAAACCCCAGCGGCACCCACGACAGCAGCAACACCACCAGGCCCACGGTGGTACCCAGCGCGCCCTTGCCGCGGTCTGCCAGGCGCCCGGCCCAGTTAGCCGACAACGCACCCGCCGCACCGGCCAGGCCGAACAGGCCGATCACTGCATCCGAATAGTGGTAGGGGCCTTTCGCCAGCAGAAACGCCAGGGGTGTCCAGAACAGGGCGAACAGGCTGAATGCCAACAGACCGAGCAGCGAGCGCAGGCGCAGCACGGGTTCTTCGATGAACAGACGGAACACGGAGCCGATCAGTGCCGGGTATTTCAGCCCGGCGTGGCTGTGGTGCTGTGGCAGGCTGCGGTACAGCGCCACGGCGGTAACTGCCATCAGCACGGCGGCCAGCACGTAGATACTGCGCCAGCCACCCAGCTCGGCCATGAAGCCGGCAGCAGTACGCGCCAGCAGGATGCCCAGCAGCAGGCCGCTCATCAGCGTGCCGACCGCGCGCCCACGCTGATGCGGCTCGCTCAGGGTCGCTGCCATCGGCACGAGGATCTGTGCCACCACCGAGAACAGCCCGGTCAGCGCCGTGCCGAGCAGCAGCCAGGGCAGGCTGGGTGCACAGGCGCTGATGACCAGGCCCAGGGTGGAGACAACGGTCATCACGGTAATCAGCCGGCGCTGTTCGAACAGGTCGCCCAGCGGTGCCAGCAGTAACAGGCCGGCGCCATAGCTGAGCTGCGCGGCAATCACGATGCTGCCGGCGCTGGCGGTGCTCAAGCCAAACTGCTGGGCGATGCTGTGCAGCAGCGGTTGGGCGTAATAGTTGCTGGCCACGGCCAGGCCTGTGGCGGTAGCCATCAGCAGGATCAAGGCGCGGCTGAGAGTGGGGGTGTGCATGCAATTCTCGTGGGGGCAGTGGTGTGTGGTGATGATTATCAGGAAGTGTCAGGCATGACACCAATGTATACTTTTCAACCTATTCATCTTGAAAGCAGATAGATCGATGAACCTCAAGCAGCTCGAATATGCCCTTGCCGTGGCCGACACCGGCAGTTTTACCCGCGCGGCGGAGCGCTGCCATGTGGTGCAGTCGGCCCTTAGCCATCAGGTGGCGCGGCTGGAGGCGCAGCTGGGGGTGAGCCTGTTCGAGCGTAGTTCGCGACGGGTGCGCCTGACACCTGCGGGGGAGGCCTTTGTACTCAGTGCACGGCCCGCGGTGGAGGCGGCCCGGCGCATTGCCGATGACGTGGCAGCGGCCTGCGGCCAGGTGCGCGGGCGGCTGGCGATTGGTGAAATCAGCTCGCTCACCGCGCTGGACCTGGTCGACCTGTTGGCGGTGTTTCACGGTCGTTTCCCGGATGTGGATGTACGCTGGCTCACGGCCAAGAGCGAATTGCTGATTGCTGATGTGCTCGAGCGGCGCCTGGACGTGGGTTTTATCGGGCTGTGGCAGGGCGAGGTGGTGCAGGGGGTGCAGCATCGGTTGCTGGCCCGGGAAGAACTGGTGGCGGTGTTGCCGTTGGGGCATCGCCTGGCGGGCAGGGCACAACTGGCGCTGGCTGACCTGGCAGGTGAGGTGTTGGTGGACTTCCCCGAAGGCACCGGGGCGCGACGCCAGACCGACGAGGCGTTTGAAGCAGTGGGGTTGCAGCGTCGGGTGCAGTTCGAGATCGGGCATGTTCGTCTGGTGGAGAAATTCGTGCAGCGGGGCATGGCCGTCGGCCTGGTGCCCGAGCGGGTGGCTCAAGGCATCGAAGGTGTAGCAGTGGCGCGGTTGGTGGATGCCCCGGTGCGGCACTTGTATGCGGTGTGGTCGTCCAGCCCCACACCGGCTGCCCGGGCTTTTCTGGACGTGATGGAACAGTGCCTGGGGGCACAGAAAGGCTAAGCCTGTGCCGGCGTTGTCGCGGCACAGGCAACCGTTCAATCAGGCTGCAAACCCACCATCCACAGTCAGGCTGGCCCCGGTGATGTACCCGGCTTCAGGCCCGGCCAGGTATGCCACAAAGCTGGCAATCTCCTCCGGCTCGCCATACCGCCCAATGGCCATCAGCGGAATCAGGCTCTCGGCAAACTCGCCACTGGCCGGGTTCATGTCGGTGTCGACTGGGCCGGGCTGCACATTGTTCACGGTAATGCCCTGCGGCCCGAGGTCGCGTGCCATGCCGCGGGTCAGGCCAACCAGTGCCGACTTGCTCATGGCGTACGGTGCGCCACCGGCAAACGGCATGCGTTCAGCGTTGGTGCTGCCAATGTTGATGATACGACCCCCCTGGCCCATATAGCGTGCGGCGGCCTGGCTGGCGACGAACACGCTGCGTACGTTCACGGCCAGCATGCGATCGAAGTCGGCCAGGTCGAACTCTGTCACCGGGGCCACTGCCAGCACACCGGCGTTGTTGATCAGGATATCCAGCCGGCCCAAGGCTTTTACGGTGTCATCCACCGCCAGTTGCACGGCCGCGGCATCAGCGCTGTCAGCCCGCAGGGCCAAGGCTTTGCCACCGTTTTCGGTAATTTCTCGAGCCAGTTCTTCAGCCGGGCCGGCAGAGCTGACATAGGTGAAGGCCACTTGCGCGCCTTCGCGGGCCAGGCGCCGCACGATGGCTGCACCAATGCCTCGGGAACCGCCCTGAACCAGGGCCACTTTGCCTTCGAGTGTAAGTTGCTTGGACATGCTGTTCTCCTGCTGGAAGCCAGGCCGAAATGCCTTGGATGGGCACAGTATCGGCGCTCGATTGCCTACTGATAAGATGGTAATCACTATCAGCAGAGTAAACCTTTGGTTGCTAATCATGGCCATGGAATCATTCAGCGCGTTGGAGTGCTTCATCCGCAGTGCCGAGGTCGGCAGTTTTGCCGAAGCCGCCAGGCGCCTGAGCCTTACCCCGGCTGCCGTGGGCAAGCACGTTGCGCAGCTGGAAGCGCGCCTGGGTGTGCGGTTGTTCCAGCGTAGTACCCGCAAGCTGACCTTGACCGAAGCGGGGCAGCGTTTTCTTGGCGAGGTCAGTGACAGCTTTCGCACCATTCAGTACGCCGTGGCCAACCTGGCCAGTGCAGAAGGCCAGCCGGCTGGGTCGTTACGGGTGAGCATGGGCACCGTGTTCGGGCGTTTGTACGTGCTGCCGTTGCTGGGGGAATTCTTGCGCCGTTACCCGGCGATTACCCCGGATTGGCATTTCGACAACCGCCAGGTCGACCTGATCGGCCAGGGCTTCGATGCAGCGATTGGCGGTGGTTTCGAACTGCCGCCAGGGGTGGTGGCGCGCAAGCTGACCCCCGCGCACCGGGTGTTGGTGGCGGCGCCGGCCTATCTGCAGCGGCACGCGCCGATAGAAGACCCGCAGGCGCTGCAACGCCATGACGGCATCCTGGTGCGGTCACCGCAGACCGGGCGGGTGCGCTCGTGGCCGTTGACCAGCCGTTGGCAGGCGCAGCAGCCGCTGGGCATTGCCCTGGTGAGCCTGCCGTTTGCCGTGCCCTACTTGCTGGCCGGGCGCCTGCTGCGGGTGTTGCCGGACTGGTATGTGGACGATGGGCATATCAGCCTGTATTTCGCCGAGCACAAGCTGTTGCCGGGCAAGACCCGGGCGTTCATCGATTTTGTGGTGCAGCAGTTTGCCGAACAGGGGCTGGCGGGGCGGTTCGATGCCTTGCAGGCCCTTTAGAGAATTATTGCCTGTGCCGGCCCTTTTGCGGGCCCGCCCGCGCCCGCGAAGAGGCCGGTTCAGACAACATCGACAATGAACGATACCTGTGCGCCCAGGTTCACCTCGTCATCCACGCGCTTGCCCAGCAGTTGCTGCCCCAGCGGCGAACGCGGGGTAATCACCGTCACCAGCCCGTCACCCTCGCCAATCTTCAACCCCGCTGCCTCTGGCCCGAGAAACAGCTGGCGTTGCGCGCCATCTTCATTTTCCAGGGTCACCAGGTTGCTTACCTGCACACCGCGCGCTGGGTCGTAATCACGCAGCAGCAACTGCTGGTAGATCACCAGCGCCTGGCGGATCTCGGCACTGCGGCGGGCCTGGCCGGTGGCCAGGTACGAGGCCTCCAGGCCCAGCGTGTCATACTTGTTCTCGGCAATGTTCTCTTCGGCGGTGGCGGCCTCGTAGGCGGTTTGCGCCGCGCGGGTCAGCACGTCCAGGTCATGCGCGAGGGTGGCGACAATCAGCGCCAGCAGGTGGGGCTTGTCCATGGTCAGTAACAGAACTCCAGCACGTTGGCCTGGCTTTTTTCGGTGGGCGCGGTACGGTTTTGCTGCAGCCAGAACTGGCACTTGGGGCTGTTGAGGTTGCGCGGGTTGCCTTGGGCGGCATCGGTGGCCTGTTGCAGCGCCTGTTTGTGCAGGATGTCCTTGTAGCGTTCGAACATCTCGGCCTGGGCATCCTGGGCAGTGGCCGGTGCAGGCGTTGCAACGGGGCGGTCTGCATGCGGGGCTACCACCTGGGCCAGAGGTTGCACCTGCTGTGGCCACAACTGCTGGGCCAGCCACAGGCTCACGGCAATGGCCATGGCGCCTAGCCACAGGCCCAAGGCAACGCACATGATCAACGGCAACGGCTTGAGGGTGATCTTCAGTTCACGGTGGCGCGGCATGGCAGCCTCCTGGCAACGTGGTAGGGGGGCATTGTCGCATGCGCTTGGGCATTTTTCTGCGCAGGTGCTTTTGTCTGCGCCAATTTATGCGCAGAATTCGCTGTTTTTGCACCCGCACGGGAGGGGCGCATGAAAGCCACCTGGGACATCTTCTGCAGCGTCGTCGACAACTACGGCGATATTGGCGTGACCTGGCGCCTGGCCCGGCAGTTGGTGGCCGAGCACGGCCTGGCGGTGCGCCTGTGGGTGGATGACCTCAACGCTTTCACGCCCATGTGCCCTGGCGCCGATGGCACGGCGGCCCAACAGTGGCAACACGGCGTGGATGTGCGCCACTGGCCGGCAGCGTGGTTGCCGGTGGCGCCGGCCGATGTGGTGATCGGCGCCTTCGCCTGCCAGTTGCCCGCGGCGTATGTCGAGGCCATGCGCGCCCTTCCGCAGCCGCCGCTCTGGCTCAACCTCGAGTACCTGAGTGCCGAGGACTGGGTGGAGGGTTGCCATGGTTTGCCTTCGCCGCAGCCCAACGGTTTGCGCAAGGTATTTTTCTTCCCGGGCTTTACCGACAAAACGGGTGGTTTGCTGCGCGAGGGTTCGCTGCTGGCCCGGCGTGACGCGTTCCAGCAGTCGGCGGAGGCGCGCCGTGCCTTTTTGCAGGGGCTTGGTGTAGACCTTGTGCCGGATACGCTGCTGATCTCGCTGTTTGCCTATGAAAACCCGCAGCTGGGCAACTGGCTTGATGCCCTGGCTACAGCTGACCAGGCCTGCCACCTGTTGGTCCCGCAAGGGCGCATCGTCGCGGGGCTCAGCCAGTGGTTGGGCGAGGGGCCGCTGCACGTGGGTGATGTGCGCACCCGTGGGGCGCTGACCGTTCAGGTGCTGCCTTTCGTCAGCCAGGATGACTTCGACCGGCTGTTATGGAGCTGCGATTTCAATGCCGTGCGTGGCGAAGACTCGTTCGTGCGTGCGCAGTGGGCGGGGCAGCCGATGCTGTGGCACATCTATGTGCAGGACGAGAATGCCCATTGGGAAAAACTCGAAGCGTTCCTCGCGCATTATCGCTGCGGCCTGTCAGACGATGCCGATGCAGCCCTACTGGGCCTGTGGCGTGCCTGGAACATGAATATCGACATGGGCCAGGCCTGGCGGGCGGCCCGCCAGCATTGGCCGGAACTGCAGCAGCATGCCCGCCTTTGGGGGGCGCGACAGGCCGCTCAGCCGGACCTTGCCGAAGCGCTAGTACACTTTTACCGAAATTCGCTATGATACGCGGCCTCGATTTTTATAAATCCATCCAGATTCGGATACTTCGTAATGAAAACTGGTAAAGAACTGAAACCCGGTACCGTACTGCGGATCGACAATGACCCGTGGCTGGTTCAAAAAGCTGAGTTCACCAAGTCGGGCCGTAACAGCGCGATCATGAAGACCAAGCTGAAGAACCTGCTGACCGGCTACAAGACCGAAACCGTATACGGTGCGGACGACAAGCTGGACGACGTGATCCTGGATCGCAAAGAAGCGACCCTGTCGTTCATCAATGGTGACGAGTACACCTTCATGGACACCACCGACTACACCATGTACGAGCTGAACGCCGAGGACATCGAAGCCGTTCTGCCGTACATCGAAGAAGGCATGGAAGACGTCTGCGAAGCCGTGTTCTTCGAAGGCCGTCTGGTGTCGGTTGAGCTGCCGACCACCATCAGCCGTAAAGTTGTCTACACCGAGAACGCTGCTCGCGGTGACACCTCCGGCAAAGTCATGAAGCCTGCCAAGCTGGCGAACGGTACCGAGATCTCGGTTGCCGACTTCATCCAGATCGACGAGTGGATCGACATCGACACTCGCGACAACAGCTTCAAAGGCCGTTCCAAGAAGTAATGCTTCTTGCGAGACGCAAAAAACCCGGCGCAAGCCGGGTTTTTTTATGCCTGTGTTTTCCCAATCCTCAGCGCGTGCTTGTGCTCGCGCTTTTGTGGGGGCGGCCTTGCGTCGCGATAGGGCCGCAAGGCGGCCCCGGCAATTTCTGCCTACATGCCGAACGCCTGGGGCCGCTTCGCGCCCCGTTCGCGACGCAAGGCCGCTCCCACAGGGGATCGCGCCAGCCTTTGCGCCTTAGACGGTTACGTGCAGGCGCACATCCACATTACCGCGGGTGGCATTGGAATACGGGCAAACCTGATGCGCCTTTTCCACCAGCCCTTCGGCATCGGCCTGTGCCAGGCCCGGCAGGTTGATGAGCAGGTCGATGTCCAAGCCGAAACCGCCCGGGATCTGGCCGATGCCCACCTTGGCGGTGATCGAGGCATCTGCCGGCAGGGCTTTCTTCTCTTGCCCGGCCACGAACTTCAAGGCGCCGATGAAGCAGGCCGAGTAACCGGCGGCGAACATCTGCTCGGGGTTGGTGCCGTCACCGCCCGCACCGCCCAGCTCTTTGGGGGTGCTGAGCTTGACTTCCAGCTTGCCGTCGCTGGAGCGGGATTTGCCGTCGCGCCCACCGGTGGAGGTTGCTTCTGCGATGTACAGCGGAGTGACCTTTTGCATCTTGAGCCTCGCTAATGTGCTGTGCGCTCCCGTTTGCAGGAGGGCGGGGGTTGGTGTGGGATTTAAATTAGCGCGCAATTAGTTAGTGCGCAAGATAAATCATCGCCGTTCATCGGAACGGCCACTTCACAGCATAGCGCTCAGAGGTTTTTCTGCAGGTTTTCGCGCAGGTTCAGCAGGTCGGCTTGCAGTTGCTGCAACTGCTCAAGGCTCCGCCCGCTGGCCTTGAGAATGCATTGCGGCACCTGTTTGGCCTGCTGTTGCAGGGCGCGGCCTTTGTCGGTCAGCTGTACCATCACTACCCGTTCATCTTCGCGGCTGCGGTTGCGCTGCAACAGGCCTTCGCTTTCCAGGCGCTTGAGCAGCGGGGTCAGCGAGCCTGGGTCGGTCAGCAGGTGCTGGCTGATTTCGCCCACGGTCAGGCCGTCACGCTCCCAGAGCACGAGCATGGCAAGGTATTGCGGGTAGGTCAGGCCCAGCGCCTGCAGCAGCGGCTTGTAGACCTTGGTCATCAGCAACGAGGTGGAGTGCAGGGCGAAACAGACCTGGTTGTCCAGCAGCAGTTCGTCACAGGAGGCTTGGGTGTCGGCGTTCATGCAGGTCCTTGAAAGTCATCAATGGAAAATTCTGGCACGCTGATCATCAGTGCGCGAATTAATCGCGCAGTTCACTGCGCAAGGCCAGGTCCCAGGGTGGAATCGGGCTGAAGCGGCTCTTGAGGAATTCGAGCAGCAAACGGCTGCGAGAGTTCGTTTCATGTGCCAGGCGTAGCGCGTAAATGCCGCTGGTCTCGGCTTCAGGCATGCCGCCGTCGCAAAACAACGGGATCAGCTCGCCGCGCAGCAGGTATTCACTGATCAGCCAGGTGGGCAGGTGGGCTATCCCCAGGCCGGCGAGGGCGCCGAACAGCAGGGTTTCGGCATTGTTGGCGGCCATGCGCATGCGCGCGGGGCGGTACAGGCGGGTTTGCCCGGCCACACTGAAGCGCCAGGCGAACGGCGGCGCCAGGCCATCCCAGTCCAGCCCGTCATGCCCGGGCAGTTCGCTGGGGCAGGTGGGGATGCCGCGGCTGGCCAGGTAGGCGGGGCTGGCGCAGGCAATGCGCACCATGTAGGCGAGCGGCGTGGCGACCAGACGGGTGTCGGCCAAGGGGCCGGCGCGCAGCACCAGGTCGACCTCGCCCAGGTGGCTGCCCTGCAGGTCGACGAAGCTGTCGATCAACCGCAGTTGCACGTCCAGGCCCGGGTAGGCCACCAGGAAGTCGGCAATGGCCGGGGCCAGGTGGCGGCGGCCAAACGCGGCAGGGGCGTCGATGCGGATCAGGCCTTCCGGGGCATTGCTCAGTGACACCGCTTCAGCCCGGGCCAGGCGCAACTCCTCGATGATGCGCCTGGCCCGCTCGGCAAAGGCGTTGCCTGCAGGCGTGGCCCGCACCGCGTGGGTGCTGCGGGTGAACAGGCGGCTGCCGACGGCGCTTTCCAGGTTGTCGATGCGCCGTGCTACCGCAGACGGGGTCAGCGGGTGGCGACGGGCGGCGGCAGAAAAGCTGCCGGTTTCCAGCACATCGAGGAACAGGCTCAATTGGTCGGTCAGGGTATCGGGGTTCATGGCTGCCTTGCTTTTGCGAAAAACGCACAGCCATTGTGCGCTGCTGTGCGTTTCCCCGCCAGCGCACACTCGTTAGCATGCTCGCATTATTGGTACAGGCGGACGAGGCCCTGATGATCGAGTGGTTGTTGTATATCGTGCTGGGCGCTGCCCTGGGCACCATGGGGGGCTTGTTTGGCATCGGCGGCGGGCTGATTGCGATTCCGGCATTGGGCGTGCTGTTTGGCCTGGACCAGCAGTTGGCGCAGGGGACCGCGTTGGTGATGGTGGTGCCCAATGTGCTGCTGGCGCTGTGGCGGTATCACCAGCGCAACCGCATCGCGTTGCGCCATGCGTTGCCGCTGTCGGCGTGCAGCTTCTTGTTTGCCTGGCTGGGGTCGATCTGGGCGGTGGGGCTTGATGCGCATTCCATGCGCCTGGGTTTTGTCGGCTTCCTGGTAGCGTTGGCGGTGTGGAACGTGGTGCGGATGTTCATGAAGGTGTCGCCGCCGAGTGCCGAGCTGCGTCATGCCTGGCCGTGGCTGGGTGTGCTGGGCAGCTTTGCCGGCACCATGGGCGGCTTGTTCGGGGTGGGTGGGGCCGTGGTGGCCACGCCGATCCTGACCAGTGTGTTCGGCGCTACTCAGGTGGTGGCGCAGGGGCTGTCACTGGCGCTGGCGGCGCCGAGTACCTTGGTCACGCTGGTGACCTATGGCGTGCACCATAGTGTTGACTGGGGGGTGGGGATTCCCTTGGCGGTGGGGGGCTTGCTCAGCATCAGCTGGGGCGTGAAGCTGGCCCACGCGTTGCCGGAGAAGGTATTGCGGGTGATGTTCTGTGTGTTCCTGGTGGTCTGTGCGGTGATGCTGGGGTTTGAGCTTTGAGAGGTTGGGGCCGTTTTTCGGCCCCCGATCACTTGAAACCCTCAACGATGTAGTCGGCCATGCAGTCGGTGATTGGCGAGGGGGTCTGCGTACTGCGCACCAGCATTACATTGGCCATGGGCAACTGTGGCAGCCCTTCGCTCTCACCCAGAATGCGGATGTTGCCCCCGATCAGGCTCTGCAGCTGCGCGGTCACTGCCAGCCCGGCGGTGACGATGGCAAAGATTGCCGCCAGGCTTGGGCTGGTGTAGGCAATACGGTAATCGATGCCCTGTGCCTCCAGCGCATTGCAGGTCCAGGCGCGACAGAAGCAGTCGGTGTTGAACAGCGCCACCGGCATCGGCCGCTGTTCGTGCGGGCAAAAGCCTTCTGCCGCGGCCCACACCAGGCGTTCCTGGCGTAGCAACTGGCCAATCTCGTTGCCGGGCTCGCGGGTGACGATGGTCAGGTCCAGGTCCTGGCGCAGCATCAACTGCTTGGACGAATCGCAATGCACTTCCACCTGCACCAGCGGGTAGGCTTGGGCAAAGCTCGACAAGATGGTCGGCAGGAAGCGCATGGCGTAGTCGTCTGGTGTGCCGATGCGCACCAGCCCAACCATGTGTGGCATGCGCAGGGTGTTGAACACCTCGCCATGCAACTTGAGAATGCGTCGGGCATACCCCAGCAGTACCTGGCCTTCGGCGGTCAGCCGCACCTGACGGCCATCACGTTCGAATAGCTGGCGCTGCAGAATGTCTTCTTCCAGGCGTTTCATCTGCATGCTGACCGCTGACTGGGTGCGGTTGACCACTTCGCCTGCGCGGGTAAAGCCGCCTTGCTCGGCAATGGCGACGAAGGTGCGCAGGACATCCGCGTCGAGGCTCTGGTACTGGGACATTGCATCAATCTCCGAGATGCATTGCATCAGAAACATTCGTTGGATTGATCTTATGCCTGGCGTGAGACTGAGGCCATCAACACGGAGGGCTTCACGATGAAAGGTCATGTCAGCAGCATCCAGCAACCTGCCTTTTCCCTGAGCTACCTGTGGCATGCGGCCTTGCAGCGTCCGGCGCGTTGGCTGGAGTTGTACCGTCAGCGTCAGGAACTGGCCAGCCTCAGTGATGCAACCTTGCGCGACTTGGGGTTGAGTCGGGCGGATATCCAGCAAGAGGCCGAGCGGCATTTCTGGGATGATCCACTGAGGAAGTGATGCCAGGCGTGGCAGTCGCTTTTGCTCCAGCTCCAGCTCCAGCTCCAGCTTTTGCTTTTGCTTTTGCTTTTGCTCTTGCTTTGGCTTTTGCTTCTAAGCGCGCGGTAGTTCAGGCGACGCAGATTGCGACTTCAGGAGGCCGAGCGCAGGGCTTGCGGAGGGAGGTGACGGGCATGGATGCCCGTCAAGCGCTGGGCCCCAGGATGGGGCCTGCAGCGCGGTCCTCCCGGGAGCTAGCCCGGAGCGAGGGGACCCCGGAGCGTAGCGTAGGGGCCGGATGATGGGAGCCGACGGTTTTGGTTACTTTGGCCACGACCAAAGTAACCCGCCGGAAGGGCGGAAAGGTGAACAGGCGCCTACATCGTGAATGAATGTCTACTTGATGTGAAAGCGCACAACCCAAAGGCCCAAAAGCTCAAAAGCTCAAAAGCTCAAAAGCTCAAAAGCTCAAAAGCTTAAGCGCTGGTTCTGATCGGGCGTACAGTCCGTTTGCGATGGCGACGCCGACTCACCTTTCCGCCCTTACGGCGGGTCCCTTTTTGTCGTGGCAAAAAGGGACCAAAAACCGTCGGCTCCCATCATCCGGCCCCTACGCTGCGCTCCGGGGTCCCCTCGCTCCGGCCTTGCTCCCGGGAGCACGCGCTGCAGGCCCCATCCATGGGGCCTCAGCGCTTGACGGGCATCCATGCCCGTCATCTCCCTCCGCAATGCCTCCACTCGGCCTCCTGAAGTCGCAATCTGCGTCGCCTGAACTACCGCGCGCCTTAGAAGCAAGATCAAAAGCGAGAAGCGAATTCGGTGATCGGCCGGCCCCGCCGATGCATTCGGTGAGGTTCTGCCCGGTCATCTGGATAAGGATATCGCCGGCATGGCTGCCCTCGGCCTGGTGTACCTGGAAGAACGCCGTTGCTCTTGCTCTTGCTCTTGCTTTGGCTTTTGCTTCTAAGCGCGCGGTAGTTCAGGCGACGCAGATTGCGACTTCAGGAGGCCGAGCGCAGGGCTTGCGGAGGGAGGTGACGGGCATGGATGCCCGTCAAGCGCTGGGCCCCAGGATGGGGCCTGCAGCGCGGTCCTCCCGGGAGCTAGCCCGGAGCGAGGGGACCCCGGAGCGTAGCGTAGGGGCCGGATGATGGGAGCCGACGGTTTTGGTTACTTTGGCCATGACCAAAGTAACCCGCCGGAAGGGCGGAAAGGTGAACAGGCGCCTACATCGTGAATGAATGTCTACTTGATGTGAAAGCGCACAACCCAAAGGCCCAAAAGCCCAAAAGCTTAAGCGCTGGTTCTGATCGGGCGTACAGTCCATTTGCGATGGCCGCAAGGCCTCCTGAAGTCGCAATCTGCGTTGCCTGAACTACCGCGCACTTAGAAGCAAGATCAAAAGCGAAAAGCGCTCAGCGCCGTACCTGCTTGAGGGTTTCGGCAATCAGGAATGCCAACTCCAGCGACTGATCAGCATTCATCCGCGGATCACAATGGGTGTGATACCGGTCAGACAACGCATCCTCGGTGATCGGCCGGGCACCGCCGATGCATTCGGTGACGTTTTGCCCAGTCATCTCGATATGGATACCGCCAGCATGGCTGCCCTCGGCCTGATGTACCTGGAAGAACTGCTTCACCTCATCCAGAATCTGCGCAAAATCGCGGGTCTTGTAACCGCTGCTGGCCTTGATGGTGTTGCCGTGCATCGGATCGGAACTCCACAGCACCTTGCGCCCCTCGCGCTCGACAGTGCGGATCAGCCCCGGCAAGTGGTCGCCAACCTTGCCCGCGCCCATGCGCACGATCAGGTTCAAACGCCCCGGGTCGTTCGCCGGGTTGAGCGTGTCGATCAGGCGGATCAGCTCTTCGGGGTTCATGCTCGGGCCAACCTTGACCCCAATCGGGTTGTGCACGCCACGCAGGAACTCCACATGGGCCCCATCGAGCTGGCGGGTGCGGTCGCCGATCCACAGCATGTGCGCCGAGCAGTCGTAGTAGTCGCCGGTCAGGCTGTCCTGGCGCACGAAGGCTTCTTCATAGTTCAGCAGCAGCGCTTCGTGAGCCGTGAAGAAGCTGGTTTCGCGCAGTTGCGGCGCACTGTCCAGGCCACAGGCACGCATGAACGCTAGGGTTTCATCGATGCGATTGGCCAACTGGTGGTACTTGTCGGCCAGCGCCGAGTTGGCGATGAAGTCCAGGTTCCACTTGTGCACCTGGTGCAGGTCGGCAAACCCGCCCTGGGCGAACGCGCGCAGCAGGTTGAGGCTGGCGGTGGCCTGGTGGTAGGCCTGCAGCAGGCGTTCCGGGTCCGGAATGCGGCTTTTGGCGTCGAAACCGATGCCGTTGACGATGTCGCCACGGTAGGCGGGGAGGGTGATGTCGCCAATGGTTTCATCGCCAGATGAGCGCGGTTTGGCGAACTGCCCGGCCATACGCCCCACTTTCACCACCGGGCAGCCGGCCGCAAAGGTCATGACAATTGCCATTTGCAGCAACACCTTGAAGGTGTCGCGGATTTTTGCAGCCGAGAACTCGGCGAAGCTCTCGGCGCAATCGCCGCCCTGAAGCAGAAAGGCACGGCCTTCGGTGACCTCGGCGAACTGCCGGCGCAGCTCGCGCGCCTCACCCGCGAACACCAGCGGCGGGTAGCTGGCCAGGGTCTGTTCAACCTTCAGCAGGTGCGCGGCATCGGGGTAGGTCGGTTGCTGCTGGATCGGCAGGGCACGCCAGCTGTCGGGGCTCCACGGTTGGTTCATCTTGGGCTCGGTCTTGTCGGTTGTAGGCTATGGGCCATGGTAACAGTTGGCGCTGCGCTTGTTGCATCAAGGGTGTTGGCGGACAATGCGCGTTTTTGCGCAGGCGGGTGGTGGACATGACGGCGGAACGGCAAGAGCGGCTGCTGGCACGGGTGGAAGATGCGTTTGGCGTCATCAGCGTGTACGAAGTAGACGACTACCGCTTTCTGGAATTCGGCGATGCGATCGAGCAAAGCTGTGTGTTCACCGCCGACCCCAGCTGGCTGGAGTACGACTACACCCGCGCCATGCTGGTGGGGGCGCTGTGCCACGAACTGCCTGAGAGTGCACTGTTTCTGGGCCTGGGCGCCGGCACGCTGACCCAGGCCTGCATGAAGTTCCTGCCGCTGGAAGACATCGAGGCCATCGAGCTGCGCCCGGATGTGCCGCGCCTGGCCATGGATTACCTGGGCCTGGACGACGACCCGCGGCTGTATGTGCGCATCGGCGATGCCCTGGAGCTGCTGCCCACGGCAGAGAAGGCCGACCTGCTGTTCGTTGACTTGTACACCGACCATGGTCCTGGGGTCGGGCACCTGGCGTGGAACTTTCTGGAGAACTGCCAGCAGCACCTGAACCCGGGCGGCTGGCTGGTGATCAACCAGTGGGCCACCGATGATGGCAGGCCGCTGGGCGCGGCGTTGTTGCGCGGGTTGTACCACCGGCATTACTGGGAACTGCCTGTGAAGGAGGGCAATGTGATTTTGCTGGTGCCGGCAGACCTGGAGCAGTCGCTGGACCTGGACGGTTTGAGAGCCCGGGCCGAGGCGCTGGCGCCGCGTTTAGGGTACAGCCTCGAGGGGCTGATCCGCGAGATTCGGCCGGCGACGTGAGTGGC
The DNA here is from genome assembly GCF_001655295.1 of Pseudomonas sp. JY-Q. Lineage (NCBI taxonomy): Bacteria > Pseudomonadati > Pseudomonadota > Gammaproteobacteria > Pseudomonadales > Pseudomonadaceae > Pseudomonas > Pseudomonas sp. JY-Q. The sequence continues at coordinate 1,775,165 of NZ_CP011525.1, forward strand.
TGACGCGCGCCGACACCGAGCGCGCCAGGCTTCAGGGGATTATCGATTCAGCCTGTCGTGCTTGATGGCCCGATACTGGCCCTGCCTCCATGAAAATATTCCTCACGTACGCGACTATTTCAGGTATAGTACGCGCCGGTCTTTTAGCGGACCTCAAAATCAGGTGGTGCAAATCCTCCGAGTCCAGCTTCGGCTGCGCGTCCGCTAGGCGGACCTTCCCAAGTTTTCTTTTTCAATCGTTTTCGCAAATCCCCGCCGCCAAAGCTGCCTGGGTGACCTGACGGTCTTTCAAGGCATGTGCAGCTTTGGAGCATGGGTCTTTGCGGATGCACCTAGAGGCAGACCCATGACCCAGGAAACCGGCGGCTTCGCCGCTCTCGATCTTAACCCGAACATTGTTGCTGCCGTTGTGGCTACCGGCTACGAAGAGCCGTCCGCCATTCAGCAACAATCGATCCCGATCATCCTCGCCGGTCACGACATGATCGGCCAGGCGCAGACTGGCACCGGCAAAACCGCTGCCTTCGCCCTGCCGATCCTGAACAAGATCGATGTGAGCAAGCGCGAACCGCAAGCCCTGATCCTGGCGCCAACCCGTGAGTTGGCGCTGCAAGTTGCTACCGCTTTCGAAACCTACGCCAAGCAGATGCCGGGCGTGAACGTTGTCGCCGTCTACGGTGGTGCCCCGATGGGCCCACAGCTGCGTGCGATCCGCAACGGCGCGCAAATCGTCGTGGCCACCCCGGGCCGTCTGTGCGACCACCTGCGTCGTGACGAAAAAGTCTTGTCGACCGTACAGTACCTGGTACTGGACGAAGCCGACGAGATGCTGAAGCTGGGCTTCATGGACGACCTCGAAGTGATCTTCGACGCAATCCCGGCTACCCGTCAGACCGTACTGTTCTCCGCTACCCTGCCGTCGTCGATCCGTTCGATCGCCGAGCGTCACCTGCGTGAACCCAAGCACGTCAAGATCCAGACCAAGACCCAGACCGTTACCGCGATCGAGCAGGCCCACCTGATGGTCCACGCGGACCAGAAGATCCCGGCTGTGCTGCGTCTGCTGGAAGTGGAAGAGTTCGACGCGCTGATCGCCTTCGTGCGTACCAAGCAAGCCACCCTGGACCTGGCCGCCGCGCTGGAAGCCAAAGGCTACAAGGCTGCTGCACTGAACGGCGATATCGCCCAGAACCAGCGTGAGCGCGTGATCGACTCGCTCAAGGATGGCCGCCTGGACATCGTCGTCGCCACCGACGTCGCTGCCCGTGGCCTGGACGTACCGCGCATCACTCACGTGTTCAACGTTGACATGCCGTACGACCCAGAGTCCTACGTACACCGTATCGGCCGTACTGGCCGTGCCGGTCGCGATGGCCGTGCACTGTTGCTGGTTACCCCGCGTGAGCGCCGCATGCTGCAGGTGATCGAGCGTGTTACCGGGCAGAAGGTTGCCGAAGCGCGCCTGCCGAATGCCCAGGCCGTGCTGGATGCCCGCATCAAGAAGCTGACCTCGAGCCTGGCGCCGCTGGTAGCCGAAGCAGAAGCCACCCACGGCGAGCTGTTCGACCGCCTGACCACCGACCTGGGTTGCAGCGCGCGTGCCCTGGCTTCGGCCCTGCTGCGCAAGGCCACCAATGGCCAGGCGCTGGACCTGGCGGCGGTAGAGCGCGAGCAGCCACTGGTGCCGAGCTTCGCCCCGCGTGGTGAGCGTACCGAGCGCGGTGAGCGTGGCGAGCGTCCTGACCGTGGTGATCGTGAGCGCCGTGCACCGCTGCCGTTGGCCGAAGGCCGCGTGCGTTGCCGTACCGCCCTGGGTGCCCGTGATGGCATCGCTGCCAAGAACCTGCTGGGGGCGATCCTCAACGAAGGTGGCCTGGCGCGTGACGCTATCGGCCGCATCCAGGTGCGCGACAGCTTCAGCCTGGTCGAGCTGCCGGAAGACGGCCTCGAGAAGCTGCTGTCCAAGCTCAAGGACACCCGCGTGGCTGGCAAGCAGCTGAAGCTGCGTCGCTACCGCGAGGATTGATCCTGGCGTAACGAAAAAATCCCCGGCTTAGGTCGGGGATTTTTTTTGCCTGTACCGGCCCTTTCGCGGGCAAGCCCGCTCCTACAGGTACCCCACAGATTTCAGTACCTGTAGGAGCGGGCTTGCCCGCGAAGAGGCCCTTCAGTCGAACCGATAGATGTCCATCCCCAGCGCGCCCAGGGTAAACCCCTGATGCACCACGCCGAACTTGCTCCCGGCCCCGAGGGCAAAGAACAGCGGCAGCAAATGCTCATCACTGGGATGGTTGCGCACCGCAAACGGCGCCTGCTGCCGGTAATCCAGCAACGCCGCCTGGTCATCCTCCTGCAGCCGGTCTACCACCCAATCCCTGAACGCCAGCGCCCATGGCTCGATCACATCCGGCCCTGCATGCCAGTCCAGCTCACCCAGGTTGTGGGTAATGCTGCCCGACCCTATCAGCAGTACATCCTCGGTACGCAACCCCGCCAGTGCCTGGCCCACTTTTAGCTGCAGCGCCGGCCCCATGTGGCTGGGCAGTGAAACCTGCACCACGGGAATGCTCGCATCCGGGTACATCAGCGACAGTGGCACCCAGGCGCCATGGTCGAATGGGCGTTGCATGTCCAGGTGCGCGGGTAACCCCGCAGCCTTCAACCGCTCACTGACCTGGCCAGCAAGCCCGGGCTCGCCCGGCGCCGGGTACTGCACCGCATACAGGGCCGGTGGGAAACCGTAGAAGTCATGCCAGGTTTCGGGCTGTGCGCTGCCGGTGACCAGCAGCTCGCGGCTTTCCCAGTGTGCCGACACCACCACGATCGCTTTCGGCCGGGGCAGGGCGTTGGCCAACCCGGACAGTGCCGGCCCGCTGGCGCCGGGTTGCAGGGCAAGCATGGGGGAACCATGGGAAATGAACAGGCTGGGCAGCATGGCGGGGTCCTGAAGGTTAAGATGCAACCATCATCGATTAACTACAGATCGAAATCCAAACCAAGTTTTACCGACAAATCATCTAAAAATCGGGAGTAATCATGGAACCAGCGTTCTGGCAGCAGCGGTGGGCCGATAACCAGATCGGCTTTCACCAGGCGCAGGTGAACCCCTATCTGCAGACGTATTGGCCACAGCTGCAGTTGGCGCCCGGCAGCCGCGTGCTGGTGCCGTTGTGTGGCAAGAGCCTGGACCTGGCCTGGCTGGCCGGTCAGGGCCATCGTGTATTGGGTGTGGAGCTGTCGCGGCGGGCGGTGGAGGATTTTTTCCTCGAGCACGGGCTTGAGGCCGAGGTGCGGCAGCAGGGCGCATTCGAGGTTTGGCGCAGTGGAGATGTGCAGCTGTGGTGTGGCGACTTCTTTGCCTTGCGGGCAGAGGATGTGGCTGACTGCGTGGGGCTGTATGACCGGGCGGCGGTGATTGCGCTGCCGGTGCAGATGCGTGCGCGGTATATGCAGCTGTTGTCGGGGTTGCTGCCGACAAGCTGCCGGGGGTTGGTGGTGACGCTGGAGTATGACCAGTCATTGTTGGCCGGGCCGCCGTTTTCGGTCAGGGATGAAGAGCTGAGGCAGGGGTTTGCGGGGTGGCAGGTGGAGCAACTGGAGGCTGTTGAGGTGATTGAGGAGAGCCCGAAGTTTGTGCAGGCCGGGGCGTCGAGTTTGTTGGAGCGGGTGTACCGGCTCAGCCGGTAAGCAGGTAGGGCAGGCTGACCCGGCCCATGTGGGAGCGGGCGTGCCCGCGAACCAGGCGGCGCGTTAGATGGCACCGGCTTTGCCGGTGTTCGCAGGCGCGCCCGCTCCCACAGAAGCTGCGTAAGGCCGGGAATAAAAAAGGGCGACCGAAGTCGCCCTTTTTTTTCTCAGGTGGATCAGCCGCGGCGGCGCAGGGCCTCAATGCGTTCTTCCAGCGGCGGGTGGCTCATCAGCAACCCTGCCAGGCCGTGCTTGAGGCCGCCATTGATGCCGAAAGCCTTCATGGTGTCAGGCATGTGCACTGGCAGGCCTTGTTCCACGCGCAGGCGCTGCAGGGCGCCGATCATTGCCGCAGTACCGGCCAGTTGCGCACCGGCTTCGTCTGCGCGGAATTCGCGGCGGCGCGAGAACCACATCACGATCATGCTGGCCAGGATGCCAAGGATCAGCTCGGCAACGATGGTTGCTACATAGTAGGCAATGCCTTGGCCCTCTTCGTTCTTGAAGATCACCTTGTCGACAAAGTTGCCGATGATGCGGGCAAAGAACATCACGAAGGTGTTCACCACGCCCTGCACCAGCGCCAGGGTGACCATGTCGCCGTTGGCAACGTGGCCAATTTCGTGGGCCAGTACCGCACGCACTTCATCGGGCGAGAAGCGCTCCAGCAGGCCCTGGGACACTGCGACCAGCGCGTCGTTGCGGTTCCAGCCGGTGGCGAAGGCGTTGGCCTCGTAAGCCGGGAAGATACCCACTTCAGGCATTTTGATGCCCGCTTCGCGGGACAGCTCTTCGACCGTTTGCAGCAGCCACTGCTCGTGGCGGGTGCGCGGCTGGCTGATGATCTGGGTGCCGGTGGTCATCTTCGCCATCCACTTGGAGATGAACAGCGAGACGAGGGAGCCGGCAAAGCCGAACACGGCGCAGAACACCAGCAGGCTGCTGAGGTTCAGGTCGACCCCGTTGGCGGCCATGAACCCGTTGAAACCGAACAGGCTCAGGGTAATGCTTGCAACCAGCACCACCGCGAGGTTGGTGGCTACAAACAACAGAATGCGCATCATGGTTGTTACGTTCTCCTGACGGATGAGTTGTCGCTTACTGCGGGGTATATAAGGGGCCTGCCGCGCCGATTCAATCGGGGGACTATTTCAAACTGTGTACGGCGGAGTATGGCAGAGGATGGCGTGGGGGCTGTGGGATAGAGCGTTGCAGGATGTAAGAAACATTCGGCTTGGGGTTGCGTCAAGGCCGCTGGGTGTTTGCCGCAAGGGGTGTGGCGCCTGTGAGATCGAGCGCCGCCCGCGCGGCGCTTCGCGGGTAAACCCGCTCCTACGTTTGTTTTGGGCCAGTCCATCCTGTGCCAGGCGCGCGCGATCGCCTTGTTTGTACGACGCGATATCGAGCCATGCGCCAGGGCGTTCGCGCAAATCCCACAGGCATAATTGGCCCGAAACAAACGTAGGAGCGGGTTTACCCGCGAAGCGCCGCGCGGGCGGCGCTCGATCTGCGCCCCACCACCAATCCCGCGTCGAACCTCTCGTGGCCCCCGGCGCCCCCCCGTCGAACCCTACTGCGAATAACCCTTCAGGAAATTGCCGATCCGGCCAATGGCCGCTTCCAGGTCATCCACCCGCGGCAAGGTCACCACGCGGAAGTGGTCCGGCCACGGCCAGTTGAACGCCGTTCCTTGTACGATCAGCAGCTTCTCCGACAGCAACAGGTCAAGGGCGAACTTCTCGTCGTTGAGGATCGGGCAAACCTTCGGGTCGATCCGCGGGAACGCATACAGCGCGCCCATCGGCTTCACGCAGCTGACGCCGGGGATGTCGTTGAGCAGTTCGTAGGTGCGGTTGCGCTGCTCCAGCAGGCGCCCCGGTGGCAGCACCAGGTCGTTGATGCTCTGGTAGCCGCCCAGCGCGGTCTGGATGGCATGCTGGGCCGGCACGTTGGCGCACAGGCGCATGTTGGCCAGCATGTCGATGCCTTCGATGTAGCTGAGTGCGTGGTGCTTGGGCCCGGAAATGATCAGCCAGCCAGAGCGGAAGCCCGCCACCCGGTACGACTTGGACAAGCCGTTGAAGGTCAGGCACAGCAGGTCCGGGGCCAGCGAGGCGGTGCTGATGTGCACGGCTTCGTCGTACAGGATCTTGTCGTAGATCTCGTCGGAGAACACCACCAGGTTGTGCTGGCGGGCCAGCTCCAGCATGCCCAGCAGCAGCTCTTTGGAGTAGACGGCGCCGGTCGGGTTGTTCGGGTTGATGATCACCAGCGCCTTGGTGTTCGGGGTGATCTTGGCCTTGATGTCCTCAAGGTCAGGGAACCAGTCGGCCTGCTCGTCGCACAGGTAGTGCACCGGCTTGCCGCCGGCCAGGCTCACGGCGGCAGTCCACAGCGGGTAGTCGGGGGCCGGGATCAGCACTTCGTCGCCGTTGTTGAGCAGCGCCTGCATCGACATGACGATCAGCTCGGACACACCATTACCCAGGTAGATGTCCTCGATGGTGACGCCTTCGATTTCTTTCTGCTGGCAGTACTGCATCACCGCCTTGCGGGCACTGAACAGGCCTTTGGAGTCGCTGTAGCCCTGTGCGGTGGGCAGGTTGCGGATCACATCCTGAAGGATTTCATCAGGCGCCTCGAAGCCAAACGGCGCCGGGTTGCCGATGTTCAGCTTGAGGATGCGGTGGCCTTCCTCCTCCAGGCGTTTGGCGTGCTTGAGCACTGGGCCGCGAATGTCGTAGCAGACATTGGCGAGCTTGTTCGATTTGCTGAACTGCATGATGGGATCCCGATTGAGAAAACGCGCTACGCCCCGCCGAAAGGTTTGAAAGGGCAGAAAGCGGGTGCCAGACTGAACGCCTGGCACACGAAGCCAACTAATATACGTGCCACCCGCGCCCCGGAAAAGACGGTGTGGGGTGAAATTCAGTCTGCCGAGGTTTCTACATGAAAAAGATCGAAAAAACCCTGGACGAATGGCGGTCGATGCTCGACCCCGAGCAGTACCAGGTCTGCCGCCTCAAGGGCACCGAACGGCCATTCAGCGGCAAGTACAACAGCGAGCGCCGCGATGGCATCTACCATTGCATTTGCTGCGGCCTGGCGCTGTTCGATGCGCAGACCAAGTTCGACGCTGGCTGTGGTTGGCCAAGTTTCTACGCCCCGATCGAGGACAGCGCGATGATCGAGATTCGCGACACCTCCCACGGCATGATCCGCACCGAGGTCACCTGCGCCCGTTGCGATGCGCACCTGGGGCATGTGTTCCCTGACGGCCCGCCACCGACCGGCCTGCGCTACTGCATCAACTCGGTGTGCATCGACCTTCGTCCGCGCGACTGACCGGAGCCCGATCATGGCTGCAACGATGCTGAACATCCCCTGCGTGACCCTGAGCGGCGAGCACAAGACGCTGGGCGACTTCCCGGGCAAGGTGCTGTTGGTGGTCAATACCGCCAGCCAGTGCGGTTTTACCCCGCAGTACAAGGGCCTGGAGCAACTGTGGCAGGCCTACCGCGACCGTGGTCTGGTGGTACTGGGCTTTCCGTGCAACCAGTTCGGCAAGCAGGAACCTGGCGATGCGCGGGACATTGCGCAGTTCTGCGAGCGTAATTTCGGCGTGAGTTTTCCGCTGTTTCGCAAGGTCGAGGTCAACGGCCCGGGCGCTCACCCTCTGTTCGTCGAACTCAAGCAACGCGCCCCGGGTATTTTGGGTAGCCAGAAGATCAAGTGGAACTTCACCAAGTTTCTGGTCGACCCGGCCAGTGGCCAGGTCACGCGCTATGCCCCCTCCACCAAGCCACAGGCCCTGCAGGCGGACATCGAGCGTTTGCTCAGCCGCTGAAGGGCACCCAATGGTCAACCAGGGCCAGTAGCTCTTCGCGGCGGAATGGCTTGGCCAGGTAGTCGTTCATGCCCGCCGCCCGGCAGCGTTCGCGCTCTTCGGGCATGGCGTTGGCGGTGAGGGCGACGATTGGCAACTCGGGCCAGCGACCGCTTTGGCGGATACGCCGGCTGGCCTCGTAGCCGTCCATCACCGGCATGTTGCAGTCCATCAGCACCAGGTCGAATTCCTCACGCGCCAGCAGCTCAAGGGCCTCCGCGCCCTGGGTGGCCAGTTGCACCTGGCAGCCGAGCTTGGCCAGCATGCCCTTGGCCACCAGCTGGTTCACCGGGTTGTCCTCTACCAGCAGGACCCTCGCACGGCCTTGCTCCTGGGTAATGGCCGGGATGGCCAGCGGGTGTTCGGGCTCATGGCCTTGCAAGGTGCGGCGCAGGGTCTGGTACAGGGCGTTGCGTGCCAATGGTCGGGCCAGCTGGTGCAGCGGGGCCAAAGCCAAGGACTGCTCGTTGGGCAGGAAGTTGCCATAGGCAGTCACCAGCAGAATCGGGGTTTTCAATGCCGGGCGCAGTTCGAACAGGTGCTCGACGTCGTCGGTGATCAACAGGTCGATCACTGCGGCATCCAGCGTGGCGCAACTGTCATGGCGCTGGTAGGTCAGGCCCCAGGCAGGCAGCAAGTGCTGCAACAGTTCATTGAGCCCGCTGCCGGCTGCGCTCAGTGCGGCCACGCGGCCATGCAAGGGCGCCGGCGGGATGGCTTCGGTGTGCACGGTCAGCGGCAACTCGGCGGTAAAACAGCTGCCAAAGCCCGGCTCGGAGCGAATGTGCAGGTGGCCCTGCATGGCCTTGCACAGGTTGCGCGTCAACGCCAGGCCCAGGCCGGTGCCACCGTACTGGCGGGTGATGCCGGCACCGGCCTGGGTGAAGGGCTGGAAGATGCGCGCCTGGGCGTCTTCGGGGATGCCGATGCCGGTATCCCGTACCTCAAGACGTACACCACCGACAATGGCCATCAAGCGCACATCGACACGGCCGAAGCGGGTGAACTTCAGCGCGTTGGACAGCAGGTTGCTGACGATCTGCCGCACGCGCGTGGGGTCGCCGAGCACGCTGCTGGGGAAGTCGCTGGCGATCAGGCAGGTCAGTTCCACGCTTTGCGCGGTGTTCTGCGACAGCAGGTTGGCGGTGTCTTCCACCATCGAGCCCATGTCGAACGCAATGCGTTCCAGTTCCAGCTGGCCGGCATCGAACTTGGACAAGTCGAGAATATCGTTCAGCAGCTCTACCAGCACCTTGCCCGAGTCATGGGCGATAGCCAGTTGCTGGCGTTGCTCGCTGGGCAGCGGGTTGTCCAGCGCCAGGGCGATCATGCCCAGCATGCCGTTGAGCGGGGTGCGGATTTCATGGCTCATGTTGGCCAGGAAGGCGGCGCGAGCCTGGGCCATGTCCAGCGCTCGGCTGCGGGCTTGTTCCAGCTCCTGGTTGGACAGGCTCAGGCTGCTGTTGCTGGCCTTGAGCTCGTTGGTGCGCGCCGACACGATGTCTTCCAGCTCGTTCAGGTACTGGGTCAGACGGTTTTCCGCAGTGCGCCGCTGTTCGATCTCGGTGGCCATGCTGATGAACTGCTGGTTGGCGACCTTCACCAGCACGCCGATTTCGTCATGCTCGTGTCCGTGTGGGCATTCCAGGCGCGTTTGCCGGGGTTTGCGCGGGTCGCTGCCGCTGAGTGCGCCAATCACCGTCACCAGCGGCTTGGTCAGCATCATGTAGAACAGCGCCAACAGGAGGCCGGTGAGCACCAGGCTGCGGGCGAACCCATTGAGCAGGGTGATGCCGGCACGGTCGAGAAAGCGGCTGCCGAAGGCGAAGGTGTCGATGTCCAGGTACAGGGTGCCCAGGTATTGCTCCGGCATGTGGGTCAGGTACAGGCGCTCCTTGAACTGGCGTTGCTCGCCGAACAGGAAGTCGCTGAGTGGCCGGGAGCGGTCCTGCAGTTTTGGCCGCTCGACATCGGCCAGTACCGTTTCGTTGTTGTCGATCAGCCGTGCGCGGATGACGGCCGGCGACTGCAGCAGGCCGCGGGTCAGCTCCAGCGCCAGTTCCGAGTCGATGTTGTAGGCGATGCGCGAGGCCGGGTTGTGGCTGATTTGCAGCAACGCTTTCACTTCACGGTTGATGGACGCGTCTTCGCTGGCATAATCGATGCCGATCTGGATGAGACTGAGCAATGTTCCCAGGATGAAGCCGACCAGGACTGTCAACCGGGCTTGCTTGTATGACAGGCGATTGGTGAACTTGATATCCATGAGTCCCGAGCCGGTTTCCCGTTCCTTGCGCTGCGCAAGCATAGCCGAATAGCCCCGGCTGCTGGTGGGTCTGTCTGTTCATTTCAGTTGATCGCCAAGCGGGGGTCGCTTGGCGCCCCTTCGCGGGCTTGCCCGCTCCCACAGGTACAGCTTAGCCCCAGGCTGCAAGCCCTGTGGGAGCGGGCAAGCCCGCGAAGGGGCGCGCAGCGGCCCCCAAAAAACTGAAATTGTTAGGAGTCGTCATGGACGCTCGCTTGATCGCTTTTCTGGACCGCGCCGAATCGGTACTGGCGCGCCTTGAACCCCTGTTGCCGGCACAACGCCCGCACATCGACTGGGGCATCACACTGGCCGCGCGCTGGCAGCGTGATGGCCGCAGCGGCTACCTGCTGCCGCTGGACGTCAGCCTGGACATCCGCCTGACCGACCTGATCGGCGTCGACAAACAGCGTGACCAGCTGGGCCGCAACACCCACCAGTTCATCAACGGCCTGCCGGCCAACCACGCGTTGCTGTGGGGCTCGCGTGGTACCGGCAAGTCGTCGCTGGTACGTGCCCTGCTGGCCGAGCACGCCAGCGCCGGCCTGCGCCTGATCGAAATCGAACGTGACCACCTGGCCGACCTGCCGCGGGTGGTCGAGCAACTGCAGAAGTTGCCGCAACGCTTCATCCTGTTCTGCGACGACCTGTCGTTCGAAGCCGGGGAGGGCGACTACCGGGTGCTCAAGAGTGTGCTCGACGGCTCGCTGGAGCAGGCCCCGGACAACGTGCTGCTGTACGCCACCTCCAACCGCCGCCACCTGGTGCCCGAGAAGGAGAGCGACAACGAGAACTGGAAGCGTGTGGACGGCGAACTGCACCCCAGCGAAGCGGTGGAGGACAAGATTGCCCTGTCTGACCGTTTTGGCCTGTGGCTGTCGTTCTACCCGTTTACCCAGGATCACTTCCTGAACGTTGTCGAGCACTGGATTGGCCAGTTGGCACAACCTGCGGGCCTTGTGTGGCAGCGCACCGAAGCACTCGACATCCTCGCCGTGCGCTGGGCCACCGGCCGCGGTAACCGTAATGGCCGTTGTGCCTATCAGTTCGCCCGCTACTGGGTCGGGCTGCAATTGCTGGAGCAAAAGTAAATGATCGACCTCAATGCCAGTGGCGCCGGCCTCGACGGCTACAACCTGCTGGCGGCGCAAGTGCAGGCGCTGTTCGCCGACGAGCGTGACTTCATCGCCAACGCCGCGCAGTTTTCCGCGTTTCTGTATAACCAGGTGGACGACCTGAACTGGGCGGGGTTCTACCTCAACCGCAACGAAGAGCTGGTGCTGGGCCCGTTCCAGGGCCAGGTGGCGTGCGTGCGCATTCCGTTCAGTAAAGGTGTGTGTGGTGCCGCGGCGGCAACGCGGCAGACCCAGCGGGTCGAGGATGTACATGCATTCCCTGGCCACATTGCCTGTGACAGTGCCTCCAACAGCGAGCTGGTGATCCCGTTGGTGAAGGACGGCAGGTTGATTGGCGTGCTGGACCTGGACAGCCCGACGGTCGGGCGGTTCAGCGAGGCGGACCAGGTGGGGCTGGAGCGGTTGGCGGCGATCTTTCTGGCGTTGACTGACTGCTGATCGATGTTGCCTGTGCCGGCCTCTTCGCTTGTAGGAGCGGGTTTACCCGCGAATACGGTGGCGGCGGCAACGGTGAATGACCAGGGATATTGGCCAGCAGACCCGGCCCTTTCGCGGGTAAACCCGCTCCTACAACGGCCTGTGTCTGGCCACCGATGCGTTTCCACCCCCGTGTAGGAGCGGGTTTACCCGCGAATACGGTGGCGGCGGCAACGATGAATGACCAGGAATACTGGCCAGCAGCCCCGGCCCTTTCTGGCGGCGCAAGTGCAGGTGCTGTTCGCCGACGAGCGTGACTTCATCGCCATTTCTGTATAACCAGGTGGACGACCTGAACTGGGCGGCCCCTGCAGGTAATCCGCGATGAAAAGCATTTTCAGGTCCATAGGTTTCAGCTCTCGCCAAGGCTTGGTCAGATCCTCGAAAACCGACCTTGCCAGTAAAAGACTGTTACCTATGTGCGTGAACTGATTTGTAACCGATGTGGGTGAGTCATACCGCTTGCAGCGGTTCAACTCCTTCTGGTGAGCTTCAGGAAATCATCCACCGACATCAATGGAACGGGCACGATCACCACCGCCCAGAAATGGTGCTCTGGGTTGGGTTCGATGGCGAGTATCACCGCGAACTTGTTCGATGAGCTTGGCGTGAAGACCCCGTCGGCATCAATCTGCCCACCGCCTGCCAAGAGGCTCCATTCAGTGGCAAGCGGATCGACTTCACGCTCGAGCCCATTGGCGTCGAGGTGAGTCATAACCAGTTTTAGCTTGTCGCCGCTTTTGCTTAACTTGAACTCATGTGTTGGCGCTCTATTGAGCACCACATAAGTACTGTACAGAGGAAAGGTGAGATTGCCTGTGGGTACAACATCTATCCATACAGGTTCCTGGTTGCTGGCTTCTGCACCTGGGTTTGAGGCTTTATTATATAACTCGCTTGCACTCACCATCTTGACGAGCGGCGCCACACCAGAGGCCGGGGGCGTGCCCGCCTCAACGGCCACTATGGAAGGTGGGGTTTTCTCGAACAGGCCACACATAACATTGTCGAGTTCTTTCGCCCCTGTGCAGCCATGCAAAGTGCGTGGGTGGATCAATAGGCTCAAGCTGTAGAAGTCGCTGAGCCTATAACCTGCGTCAGGGACTGTATCCAGGCCGACATAGGTATTCATGTACGAGGTGTTGGTTGCGTAGGGTTGCTTGCTTACAGCAGGAGCGCTCGCGGAGGTCATCGTGAGTGGGGCGAAGATACCATTGTTGTCTTCACGCCAGGCGATATAGAAAATAGAGTGTGCTGAGTTCTCCGAGGCCCGCGGGTAGAAGCGCAAGGGACGCATTAGCCATTCACTGGCGGGTAGCGCATCCACGTCATGCAGCGTGACATGTTGCTCGCTGGGCGGTAGCGTCAGGTAGCGCACGTCGAAGTCGTAACTGCGTTCCCGCTGCGCGCGCCACGGGTAGCCGATAGAGAAGCTCGATCGTCCTTGCTCAATTTCAAGCCTCACCCTTTTACCTGGCTCGTACAGTCCTTTGCATGCGGCAGCATCAAATTCACGAAACAAGTTCAAATGGCTACTTTCATACGAAACAGTGATCGCCTCTATAGCGGCTGATGTGCTTCCCGGCTTCCGGCGTAGGGTGATGTGTTGGTAGTTCAGAAATCGCCGGCGAACACAGATTGTGTCTTTTCCGGGTGAGGTCGAAAAACTCAGCAGTGGTCGGCCCAGCCTGCAACTGACCAAGTGCGAGGCAAAGCCCAATGACGTTGGGATCTCAAATTCCAGCGTATCGCAGTCTTCCGGGAGGTCGTCTGGATGAGTGTCATGGACCCTGGATAGCGCTTCGTTCAATTCCACTGTGTCGCAAACAAGGTGGGCTCGCCATCCATGCATTTCATAAGCGGTGGCAGTTTTAGGGGCTTCCATGGGGCACCTGCGGTTGGGTTAGCTGCCATGCACCGTAGCCCCCCTTTGCGTTCGTTCACAACTGGCAGAACTGACAGGAGGCAAGCGGCCCACCCGGCATCGCCCTTGCAGACAAAGCCTCAGTCATAGATGACTTTCTTTTTCCAGGTCTCCTCCTCATCGGTCTTCAGCCCATCGGTCAATTCGTTGTGTTCGTCCTCGGCCGGGGCCATGCGGTCCAGCACCTGGGCATTGGCCCGAGCCAGCAGTTTCTCAAGATACGTCAGTTGCTCTTCATACGCTTTCGGCTCCGGCTGCTTGCGCAAATACTGTACGCCGCGCTCGAAGGCCAGGCGCGCCTGGCCGGGCTGGCCTTTTTGCAGGGCCTGTTGGCCGAGGTTGTTGAAGAACTCTATATGCAGCAGCACCAGGATATGGCGGATTTCCTTGACCCAATGCTTTGCCTCGACGGCAGGCAAGAAGCCCTCATGGGCAGCGCGGGTCACCTGATTGTGCAGCGCCTCCAGCAAGAAGCGTACGTCCTTGGCCTTGATCTCGGTGTGGATCGGGTTAGGTGGGTTGTTGACCGGGATCTTGTCGCCCAGGGCAATCAGCCCTTCCAGTTCGGCGATGCGCGCCTTGAATTCGGTATTGCGCTTGTCCACCGCCAGCAGGCGCTGGTTGAGGTTCAGCTCCAGGCGGGTCAGCAGCAATTTGAGGGGCGGGGTCATGAACTGGCCGGGGAACGTCTCGGTGATCTCGCCGCAGCGGCGCAGGCGGTCGGCGAGCTCGATCTTCGTCCGGGCGCGCTCAAGCTTGCCATTTTCGACCACATTGTTGAGGTAGCCGATCACGATCAGCAACGCGATGCCCGCCACGATGAGCAGGGTGATCAGAAGTGGTGTCACCGTTAATGCCTCATGAATAGGTTTGCATGATTGAGTGTAGGAGCGAGCGTGCTCGCGAGAGGCCCTGACAGCCATTCTCTTTTTCTATCGGCAAACTGTGCCATGACTGGATGCTGGCACATTAATGCTGACTTGACGCCAGAAAATCAACGCCAAACCCCGCCGGGGCTGCCGAAACAGCGCTGGGTGTGCCCGGAAGTCATTGATTTAAATAAATTTCTACAAAGGGGTTGACGCCTCCCCGAACCATCCATAGAATGCGCGCCACTTGCAGCGTAAAGCACACAGCGAAACGCAGCAGGGAGTGAAAGCAAGCAGTAATGCTTGTAGCGTGTCCCCTTCGTCTAGTGGCCTAGGACACCGCCCTTTCACGGCGGTAACAGGGGTTCGAGTCCCCTAGGGGACGCCAATGCGGGAATAGCTCAGTTGGTAGAGCACGACCTTGCCAAGGTCGGGGTCGCGAGTTCGAGTCTCGTTTCCCGCTCCAGTTTCTCCGGCACTGCTTAACGGCGGGGCAGGAAAAGAAAATCCAGGCTGAATCGTGAGGTTCATGTTCTGGTGCACTGAAAAGTGTTGTGTGTCCCCTTCGTCTAGTGGCCTAGGACACCGCCCTTTCACGGCGGTAACAGGGGTTCGAGTCCCCTAGGGGACGCCAAATGCGGGAATAGCTCAGTTGGTAGAGCACGACCTTGCCAAGGTCGGGGTCGCGAGTTCGAGTCTCGTTTCCCGCTCCAGTTTAAATACTGTGGCGTCTATGCGGTGCAGTGGTGGTGAAGGCTGTAAAGGCGCTTCACGCCGAACGTGGTAAAGCTTCAAATTGCGGGAATAGCTCAGTTGGTAGAGCACGACCTTGCCAAGGTCGGGGTCGCGAGTTCGAGTCTCGTTTCCCGCTCCATATAGTAAAAAAGGCAGAGACGAAAGTCTCTGCCTTTTTTTTATGGCCAATATTTTTTGTCCTGGTGGGCACTTCCCGTGCCCACGCCAGGCTCATTTATCGGTAGGTCATGGTGAAGTCCAGCGCCCCGTTGGCCGGCCCTGCGGTCACCGTTGGCGCTGTCTGAAAGAAGCGCGCCTTGAAATGCAACACGGTCTTGTCGACAACCAGTGGCGTGACCGCTTCATCCTGCTGAAGGGGCATCGGGCTATCGTTACTACGCAGTAGCTGGATGCCTATACCCGTTGCGCTACCCGGCTTGTTGTCCAGGCTGAACACGCCCTGTGCTGGCTCCAAGGGCACCGACCCTTTTGCCCCTTCCAGGCGAATATAGGCGCTGGCGATACCGCCGGCTGGGTCGTCTCTGCAACCGCTGAGGGTGACGTAGAAGTCCTTCGCATCGGTGTAGCTGCCGGGCCCCGTGAAATCTGCGAGGGTATAGGTTCCCAGCTGCACCGGGTCGGCGCTCACCGGGTTCGCCAACAGGGTGCAATGTGCTTGCTGCACTACGCCGCTGACATGAATGTTCAGTGCATCGCCAAGAAAGCTGATTTGGCTACGGACCATCTGGCCGCTGAAGAATTGCCGCCCGGTAGGGATCGGTCCGGTCTTGATCAGTGCCATGGTGCTGTAAAGTTCTTTGATCTGCAGGGGGGTTACGCCTGAGTCCCGGTTGTTCTCACCCGTATAGGGAATAGCTACGTCATCTGTCGGTGTGAATGTATTGCTACCAGCTCCGTTGAAAGGGAAGCCCAAGCGGATATACAGGCCTACCCCCTTTATCCCGGTTTCCATCACCTTGCCATTGACGTCCCAGGGGCCTACCTGAGGCAGGGGCCCAGGGTACAGGGCGCCAGTGGGCGAAGCCTGGAAAGTTAATGTGCCAGTGCCGTCATTGACGCAGCGGATTTCGCGCCCGGTCACCTCGGGTGTGGCGAACGTTTGCACCGTGCCAATGAGGGTGCCGATGGGTGCGTCCCGGGCTACCCAAGGCGCGCCAAGGTCTATGTAGTAACTCAGCGGGCCGGCTGTGCTAGCCCAGGTGCAGCTGGGTGCCGCATACGCCTGACCGGCGAAAGCGAGCATGGCAAAGGCCGTGCAGAGGTGTCTGATTGCGGGCATGGGAACATCCGTAGGTGAAGCGCCAGTGTTGGGGCGATGTGTTCAAAGGGGTGGGCAGGTGAGCGTCTGTGAGCGGTAGCCTTGGCGAAGCTCCATCTGCGCCGGGGCGATAGGTAACCGACACGCTTGGTCATCAGCCTTGCCCCAGCGCACGTTCAGGGTTTGCGGATCTGTGCCGGTGGCGATCAGTGCCTGGCCACCCTGGCCGACGATCGCCAGGCTAGTGCCTTGCGCGTCGCTGACCTGCGTACCAAATGGCAACGGTTGCCCGCTGCTGTCCTGCAACGTGAGTATCAGGCGGGTGACTTGCCGTGCGGGGAAGGTGGCCTTGACGATGGCGCCGCGGCGCGGTACGACCGGTTGGGTGCCGTTTTCTACCTCGACCTCTGGGCCAAGTTGGTCGGTAAGCAGGTTCAACTGGTTTACCCGGTACGGGCGCAGATGCGGTGCCACGACATATCCGTTGGCATCGGTGCGCGCGCCCGGGGCGTTTTCCACGCCTACACCCGCGATAGACGGCACTTGGACCAAGGCACTGGTTTCTCCCAGATAGGGCGTCAAGGTGATGCCGCCCTCGTGGGCCAGCAGGCCGCCGCTGGCGTTGACAGAGAGCGTGCGGCGGTCACTACTTTCGCTGAGCCCCGCGCCATAGCTGGCGTGCGCACTTCGGTAATTCGCCGAAAGCTCCAGGTTGTTGCGGCCCTGGTCATCCCGACTGACAGCTGCCTGGTAGCCCAAACGGTAGTCCAGGTCGCTGCCGCTGAGGCTGGCGCGTTCATTGTGATGCCCGCCGCGTTGTTGCACATCGAAGGTGGCACTGCTGCTGTTGCCCAGGTTCAACGGAATCGTGACGCTAAGGCCAACCATGCGATCGTCGAAGTTGTTGCGGCCAAGTGACTGCGAGGCGAACAGGTTGTAGCTGATGTCATGATGCTGTGTATTGAGCTGAAGCTGGTACTGCCGGCGCTGCCGGTTACTGTTCCAGTAGTCGTCCTGGGTCAGGTTCAGGCTCAGTGAGCTGCGTGAACCCAGTGGCTGCTGTACCGAGGCTTCTACCCGGCTGCGGCGGTTACCCCTGTAATGGCTGTCGGCACTGCGTTGGGCTATCGCTTCATCGAAGTCACGGTAGCCTTCGGTGGAATAGCGGTAGCCGGCGAAGCGCAGGTTGGTGCGGGTCTGGAACGTCTTGCCGTAGCGTGCGGCGAAGCTCTGCCCAGTCACGGTGCCCAGGGCTTGACCCACGTCACTGCTGGCGTGGGTGACGTCGAACGACACAGCACCCACGGGGCCGAAGTCGCGGCCCAGGCCCAGCAGCCCGGCCCGGTAATGCTCGCCACCTTGAGCGCCGGTGTACAGCGTTGTTTTCCAACCCAACCCGCGTGCCAGGGTGGCCTGCCACAGTTGCGGCTTGTCCTGCCCGTTGAGGGCGTTGTAGCGCCCGAACGCTGCGCTGTAGCGCCATACGCCCTCGCGCAGCAAGCTGCCCAGGCTGGAGTAAGGCTGTAGAAAGCGACGTACCTGCCCGTCGGCTTCGGTCAGCACGATCTCCAGCTCGCCGCTGCCGCCGCCAATGCCCAGGTCGTCGATTTCATAGGGGCCAGCCGCGACGTAGGTGCTGTAGATCGGGTAGCCATTGTGCAGCACTTCGAGCTTGGCGCGGGTTTGAGCGACGCCACGGATTACCGGGGCATAGCTTTGTAACACGTCAGGGAGCATGCCCAGGTCCGAGGCCAGTTGCACGCCTTTGAACGGCAGGCTGCGAAACACCTCGCCATTGCTGGAGGTTTCGCCCAGGGTCAGTGTGCCCCAGGTGCCGGGGAGGTCAGTCTGGGCATAGGTATTGCTGCGGGTCCAGCGCCGTTGTCCGTGTTCATCCTCGCGCAGGCTCTGGTTGCTGCGCAGGCGCCAGCCGCCAATGTTGAGCCCGCTGTTCAGATACAGGTCTTGCTGGCTGCGGGTTGGGCCACCCTTCTGGCTGCTGTGCATGGCGGAGGCTTGGTAGTTGACGAAGCCAGCGTTGATGCCCTGGCTCCAGCGCTCTGGCGCCACATTGCCTGCCGCATCGCGGCGTAACGCCGCTTGGGGGATGGCGATGTCGAGTTGCAACTGGCTGTTGTCGAACTCGACCTGGGCACCGGGCAATTGGGCGGCCAGGTCAAGGCATTGCTGGTTGGGCGCCATGGGGGTCGCCAGGCGGTCCAGGCGCAGGCCCAGTTCGGCCATCAGTTCTGGACCCAGGCAGGGGACCAGCCCTTGGTCTGAGCCATGCTCCTGGAAGTCGAGGGCATAGTCACCGGCGTGGGCCAGGTTCACCCGCACCTGCACGGTGTAGCGCCCGGCTGCCATTGGCTGGTGGGCCGCCAGGGCCTGCAGGGCCAACTCGGCACTGCCATGCGCCTGGCCAGGGGACTGGCGCAGGAAACCACTGTGGAATGTCAGTTCGGGTTCGTTGGCCTGGGCAGCCGGCAGCAGACAGCTGCCACCCAAGGCCAGCAAGCGTGCGAAACGAAGGCGCGACGGCAGCTGCCGACGCCGTTTGGCGCGTAGCATGGGGATGTCTCGAATGGTGTCGAAGGTGGCCGCGTCGCTGCCGTGTGCTCAGGGCAGGAGGCGTGTTGTGTTGACCAGACTCGCGGCCTTGGGCGGTGAGTCAGGCGATGTGAGGAGGGTAGAGAGAGGAGTGGGAACGGTATGTAGGAGGGTTCTGAGCGGGGGTGGGATTAGTCCATGAAACTGTAAGCCGTCTGCCTCTTGCGAGGCAGACGGCCGTATATCATTTCTGGTTCTAGTTATCTTTCTTGAAGCTGTTCGCTAGATCACGAGCGCCAGCAGGAGTCATCCCGAAACTCGTGACTACTGGCGTACTAGCTTTCGCACTGTTTTCCGATCCGCCAGAGGGGGTTGGTATAAGGCCAAAATCTCTTAGAATGTCAAACACCGCATCCTTTACGCCTGATATGGAAGTGGAGTACCCCCGGGGGCCACGGGGTCCTGGCTGTCCATCGGCTCCAGCTGGTCCGGTTGGTCCGGTTGGTCCGGCTGGGCCCCTGTCACCTTGAGGGCCCTGCTGCAGCGCGAGCTCGTCAACTTTCCTCAGTGCATCGGTGGCTTTAGCGTTCGCCGCCTCTACCGAGCTTTTAATCGCATCAACGTCGCTGGCAACACCAGAAGGGCCTGTATCAGCGCTCGTGGCAGGTTTTTCAGTTGCGGCTTCTGCGGCTTTTGCATTAGCGGCTTTCTTTGCTTTTTCAGCTTTCGCGTATGACCACGTCTTGTACCCTGAGAAACCGGCGGCTATCCCACCTAGCATGGAGAGCCCGCCACCGATCGACTGATACAACGTTTGTTTTGCTTGGTTCTTCTCGAAAATAGCCATAGTCTGAAGTCCAAGGCCCGCAGCCATGGCAGCCACCCCTACCGCGCCCACGACCATCAATACCTTCGTAGTCATCGACGCCGCCATGAGCCCAACCGTAGCTGAGACTTTTATCAAGCTCCCTACAAATGGGATGGCGCTAATCACCGCGACAGCGATACTAACGCCCAACTGAATCCACGCCCCGGTTTTACTGGGACCTTTCCTCTTCCTGAACCCGATCGCCGGTTCGTCTGAAGGTGCCCTGTAGCTCGCATGCCCGCTGGGATCGCGCCAGTTCACCGGGTCGCCAAGGCAGTATTGATAGGGGTTGATACCCGCGATCTCAGGTGGCATCGAGTCCGGGCTGTGGAAGCGCATCAGCTGCGGGTTATAGGCGCGGTAACCTCGCCCCAGCAGGTACCAACCCAAGGCGCGTTCACGCGCCTCGCCGTTGAAGGCCAACAAGCCGTGCAGCGCGTTGTCAGGGTCTTCTTTGCCGTTGTCGCCATAAGCGCTGTAACGGGCTTCGCACACCGTGTCCTTTGTGCTCTCACCTAGCACGCTATTGCTCATATTGGTCAGTAGCAGGCGACTACCATCGCTGTCGTTGCTCGATTGCAAGCCCAGTGGGCGGCTGCCCTCATACAAGTACTCGGTCCGTACATCGTTGTCGATCGTGGTGTGCAAACGGTCGTTTTGATAGCGGCGCAGCACCTCTGCACCATTGCCGTGGCGCACGCCTACAAGGTGATCGTGGCCGTCGTAGCGGTAACTGAACAGCGTGTCGCCACCCTCGCTCAACACTTGTGCGAGGCGGCCATGGTCGTCATAGACGAGCTGGTTGCCAGCTTCGTCGTTGAGCATGTTGCCATCATCATCGTAGCGAATATCGCGGTCGGGCAGGTAGCCAGGGGGAGAATGCGTCACCTGCATCAACTGGAAGCCTTCACAGCGATACGTGGCGGTATGCTTAGGGGTATCGGGGAACCAGGTTTCGCATTTCACCAGGTTATCCAGATCATCGTAAGTGAACACTTGCTCTTCGATCGGGTCCCCTTTGGCGTTGCGGGGGAACGCGTCCTGCTTACCCTCGCACCAATACGACTCAAGCCGTTTGCGTGGATCGTAGTCGAAAAATTCCGTGAGCTGCAGTTCACCCTCGTGGTACAGCGTGCGGCTATGGAGCAGGCCGTCGTTACGCCAGACTTGGCTAATACGGTGTTCAGTCGTTTTGAGCTGATCATTGTAGCGGCTCAGAATGCGGTCGATCTCCTGGCCATGGCTATCGTAGACCTGCTCGCAGTCGACACGATGCAAGGTTTTCAGGTCTTGGGTTTTGGTCAGTTTCAGCCGCCCATCATCGTTGTACTCGAAGTCTGAGCGCAGGTTGCCCTGGGTGGTCCAGCTAAGGCGGCCGATGTCATCGTAACCGTGTTCAGTCGTGATGTTATCACTGCTCTCGCGCAGTAACTGTCGGCCCTGAAGCGAGGTGGTATGCGTGCAAACATACTGCTTGGCAGCCTGCGCGTCGTCCCAGGTCTCCTGTCGCAGGTAGCCTTGGTCGGTGTAGTCATAGGTGCGCGTGCCATGGTCGTTGACGGCACGGCTGATGGCAGGGGAATGATGTCCGTATTCATAAGCGGTCGGCTGGTTTTGCCCTACCGTGATGGAAGTGGGTTGCAGGGAAAGGGTGGGGTCGTAGCTGAAGTTGAATTCTCGCTTGCTTTGAGTGATACGTTTGCTGGCCAGTTGTTGCTCGCTGTCGTTGCCAGCCTTGTCTTTGTACTCGTAGTGTTCCGTGCGTTTACCGTCACTGAAGGTCAGCATGCGCTCTTGCCCATCGTACGTACGCGCATGGGCCAACTCGCCAGCAGCCAGCGTTCGTTTACCTTTGCGTTTCTCGTGCACATACATCGTTTCGACCAGTTCATTGCGGCTGTGCGGCGCAAATGTTCTGCTCATCGCAGTGCCGTCTGGTCGTTCGGTGTACGTCATGCGGCCGTACTCATCGTACTGGTATTTGCTGACCGTCAGTGTTTCATTGTTGCTTTCCGGGTCTCGAATCCGCTGCTCTTCACGGGTGCTTTGGCCTAGGCCATCGTAAAAGAAGTTCTGACGCGCGACTTGTTTGCGGCCGGCATCAAAGCGCTCTATTTGCCACGGCTTTTCCTTTAAATTGCTTTGGGTCAGGGTGAAATGCTGGCGCAGCTCCGGCTGGGTGGGACTGGTCATCCAGTTGGCGACCATGTCACCCTGGGTGCCAAACGGGGAGAAGGCAGTGTGTTGTCGGGTGCCGTCAGCATTCAGGGTTTCGCAAAGCTCGCCCCAGGCGTCATAGCTGTAGTGGGTATCGATGGCCAGCATGCCGCCCTTGAGGCGAGGATGGTAGTCGTAGGTAGTATCGCGGATCAACTGCCCCAATGCGTCATGCATTGCCTCGTAAACCAGCTGGGGTTGCTCTGCGTTTTCAGTTTGGCGTGTCTGGCTGATGGCGCGGTTGAGACCATCGTAAAAGGTATGGGTGACCACGTTGGAAGGGTCGGTAACCGTCATCCCGGCCTGCTGGCCCTCGGCGGCGACCAAGCGATAGCTATACGAGCGAACGGACGCATTCGGGCTACCCGCAGCGAGGGTTTGTTTGATCACCCGTTGCAGCGCGTCATACTCGTACTCGATGGCTACACCGTGAACATCTTGCTCCATCAGCGTTTGGCCTGTCAGGCTGGAAACCGAGCGTACAAAGCTTTTTTGCACGCCTCTGCAGGTTACGGTTTCTTTGATTTCAAGCGGTGCCTCACGTTTCTTCGTGGTCGCGCCCGGGTAGCTCCAGCGTGTGGAAACTTTTTCCTCGCTGGCCAGCAAGCCTTTGGCCTGGGGGTTGTACAGGATTTTTTCTTCAGTGATTTGACGGCCGTGCAGCGCCGGTTGGTCTGGCGCATGGTGGTAACCCTGCGTGGTCCGCTCCAGCAGTCGCTCGTCGTCCCCGAGGCCGCTGCACTCAGTGATGCTCTCTTCAACCAGGTATTGGCTCGGTGCACCGACAAGACGGCTTTCTTCGGACAGCATGTCGAACAGCTGATAGCGCAGATACGTGGTCATTATCGGTGCGCCACTTTCGACCGCCACAGGCGCGGGGACGGTGGCGGGCATGTCCTCGGGCGGGACCCAGGAGGGTGGCTGTGTCCCCGATGGGTACACCGTGCGCTTGGCGAGGCTGCGCTTGAAGCCTAGCGGGTCTGCAGGGCAGCCATCCTGCTCCCCGGCCTCGTAGTATTCGCTGACGGTAAACACACCGTCAGGCTGTAGCTCCAGGGTCTGATTACCGTGGTCATCGTACAGGGTTGTGGTGACTTCCTGGCGCAGCTGAGTGGGATCGTCCTTTAGCTTCCAGCGCTCGACAACGAACTTTGGCGCCTGGTAGTACCGAGGCTGCAGGGCGAACTCCACGTTCGGGTTTTCGTGGTATGACGTCTCGGTCTCACGGATGTGCCAGTCGTCCTTCGGCTCTGCGGCTGTGCCATCCAGCGGCGCTACTGGCTGAGCGACCCGGCCGAACTCTTCGGTAATCTCTTTGGTCATCAGATGGTAGCGGTTGTAAATGCGAGTGACCTTTCGAACCAGCTCACCACCTACTTCATGTAGTTGCGAGGAGCTGTAGGTATAAACCCCTGGTAGCTTGAAGAGTGTATCTTCCCCCTCCGTCCAAGGCATGTTGCTATTTCCGCCCATGAAATTTTCTGCGGAGTAGCTGTAACGGGTCACCATTGCAGGCTGTTCGAAACCCGGGTTCACCTGGTGTGTTTCGACCCTGGGCAGCCTGGGTATGGGGCTACCTTTGGGCATTAGGTGGCCTGCATTGTCATAGCTAAGGTGTTCGAAGCTGCCGCTAGGCGTGTGTATGGTCTGCAAGCACTGCATGTTCTGGGTAGAGGCATCTTTGAGATAGCCGAAACGCCATTTCGCACCGCGGTCATCGGGTAGCAAGACCTCGCTGACGTCGCGTGCTTTGAGCGAGACCACATAAGTGCTGGCGTTATCGTCCGGGTACAAATGGATGCTGTAGCGGTCGACGCTCTGGTATTCCACCCATAACAGGCGCTTGCCCGTTGCATCGTGAACTTCGCTTAGGCACTGGTGATTTCTGTTTTCAGGTTTGGCCTCGTAGGTGAGTTCGACCCAGTGCCCAGTCGAGGAATAGATTCGATACGGCAGCGCAATTTGCTTGCCATTTTCAGAATAAGTGCGCAGGTGTTCAATCATGCCCGAGCGATGAATGACGCGGTAGTTGAATTCGTCGTCTTTGTAAAACTCGAAGCTCACAATTTTCTGCTCATGAATATAAGCAGGTTTGGATGAGACGCTGGTCACACGATAGCTTTCACCGTTGATGAGCGACAAGGCCCGACTACTGACATCATAGCGGCTGAGGTTGATGCTCCAGCCTGATCCATAGCCATGGTCTTCATCTTGCAACGGGCTGTAGTTCAGTGCAAGGGGTAAGTTAGGGCCGATCAGGTTGTTGGCGACTATTTTGGGCAGTTCGATGCCCAGTGTGTACTGGCCGGTGCGCGGATCAACTCCGCCTTGCATGAAACCGAGAAAGTTGAACGCATTGGAGTGCGCGGACGAGGTGGCGATCATGGTAGTTTACCCTGGTGAATGGATTAATGAGCGGGCAAGCGCAACTTGGCACATTGATAACGGGTTAAGTTCCTTTCGTCACCGCGGTGGGCACGGCCTACCAGCACCTCGTTTGCAGGACAGTTAAAATAACCATCATGCTCATCACCATGATGGTCAGAGCCGTCCTCGGTTATGGGGTCGGTCCATTTACCTGGCAATACACTGATACGATTACTTTCGGATACGACACCCTCATAAAGCTTTGCACATCGGTAGTCAGTACGCCCGTTTTCATCGCCTCTGTCGTTACCGGTATCATCGGTATCGTCGTATTTTTGATAGGCGTGGCCGCGGCCAACCATGACTTGGTCGACAGGGCAGGTGAAGTAGCGGTACTCAAAACTTTCCCAATCAGTCACGTCAGCCTCATTACAGTCCTGGTATCTGCCCTTGTCGCTGACGTAAGCGCCGCTCAAGGGAATACCGCATTCGCGAAACATAGTTGACCACGGCGTTCTTTCAATGGCTACAGCTGTATTGAACTCAGCACACTTGTGCATAGTATCACCTTGTTCTCTACCCATGTGATAACGCCCGGACATGACGCCTTTTGCGCACTCCTTCTTCGGCGCAGCATCTTCATCACCTTCTCTCCATTTGGACGTCCATTCTTGTTTTCCAAGCTTTAAGATTTCTCCAAATTTCGTATCCTTGTTGCTGGAAGTTATGACGCGCACGCAGGATAGCGTGTGGGTCATTTCCTGGGGGGAGCCCGACAGGGCCATGTCCACCAATTGTATGCCTTTGGTGACTTTTTCCTCTGCTTGGTTGTAAAGGAACCCTTTCGTGCTCAGTCCGCTGATACTTCGTTTTGCAAGTATGGAACCGTCGGCTCCGGTTTTTAGCTTGATCCAGAAGTTCTTGTTCGTGCTAGGATCAAGTTTCGGCTGGTAATCGTCACCCAGCGTGGTGTCGCAAAAGTAATCGTCCGTCAGCAGCACCTGCGTGGCAGGCGGCATGTGCTCCATTGAGATACTTTCAACCCGCAATTGAAAGCATTTCGAGTCTGGGTTGCTGAGCATGTAATCAACTGTTCGGCCAGTGCCACCGGGCAGAACCTCAATAACACAGTGGCTATTACTGTCGTTTTCAGGGTCTGAAATGTCCCCTGTTTTGCCATACAACGTGATGGTCCCCGGGACTGTGCTGGTGGGCGTGGTGGCGTGTACCAAGTTGCTGTTCACGGTGCTGACCGTGGCAAGGGCTAGCACCATGAGGCTTCGTATGAGCAGGGGGGTTGCGGGTGCGTTGAATAACATAGATATGTCTCCTGACGGGGGCTTGCTATCGAAGTAATAAGCCTGAACTGCGGGTGGCGCCGTGGTCGCTCCGCCGCGTGTCGAGTGCTACGAATCTGGAGAGTAAAAGCACGCGCTCATTCGCGCACCTGATAGAAATACTAGGTACCTGCTGCTCGCTGCCCCCCGGGGTATCAGCCGCTACCTGTTATTTCTGCTAGTAGGCAGGTGTTGAATCACGGGGTAAAAAGACTTCAAACCTGTGGAGTTCAACTGCATGAGCCTGAAAAATCAGAGAGATGGCGGGCGTGCCGCTACCCGCGCCCAAACGATCAATCCGCCGTTGCCGTTTATTCCCACATTGACGGACAGACGTGAAATCGATGTGGATGCGTTGGAGGGGGATCTTGATACTTATGTCAATTATCCCGGAATCCACAATAACGATACCATCACCGTGAAATGGCGAGGCACGGATGGGCAGGGCCTGCCGTTCGACGACATCGACTCGGCCACCCCGGTCTTTAATCCTGATCCGGTGCTGGGCCAACGGGTGCAGATCAAAAAAGAGACACTTCTGTGGGCCAGGGGTGGGGCGGCGTTTTATTCCTATCAGGTGCTTGATTGGGAGGGTACCCAGCAACCTGAGTCGCTGCGGCTGCACTGTTTGGTGGGTTTAGTCGAAAGACCCGAATGGAATGAGCAACTGCCGGTGGTGCAAGTGCTCGAATCCCATGATCGTGTTATTGATTACAGTACGCTGGGTTCGGGTGCCACCGTGATTATCCCCTACTACCAGGCCTTGCAAATAGGTGATGTGGTCAAGGTGGTGCTCAATGGCGAGGACGATAGCGGCTCGCCAGTTCAGAAGGAGTTCAACGTTTCACCTAAAGAAGGTGGTGCAGCGGCTGTGCTGAGCGGCTCGATCCCCAGGAGCCAGTTGCGTGATTTTAAAGGCCGTAGCATCGACCTTCACTACACCATCATATTGAAGGGCAGCAAAATCGCGCTGCGCTCGCCGACTCAAACGTTCGAAGTGCTAGAGGTCGCTGCCACCGAACCCTACCTGCCGGCCATGGAGATCGTGGGTTTCTCGGGCGGTGTGCTGGACCCGGAGGCCTTCAAGACCGGGCTTGTGATAAAGGCTAAGTGCCCCGTGCGCGCCGAAGCCGGTGACGTAGTGCTCTGCCACTGGCTAGGCGACACGGTGGATAACCGCCACGTCATGGTGCAGCGTCTGGATGCTAGCAGCCAGCCGAATGGCGTCATGCAGTTCGGCGTGAGCCCCGCGTCACTGGACGTCAGTGTTGGCGATGACGTTGACGTGTTTTTCCAGATTGCGCGCCAGGGCTGGGCGGTAAATTCGCAGCCGTTGTCGTTCAAGGTCGAGCGCGTGCGCGGGCACCTTTTGCCACCGAACGTAATCGATACCACGGGGGAGGACCACGGAGCTGTGGGGTCCGCCACCCAGTTCGAGAAGGGGGCCAAGGTACAAGTCCCTAGCAGTGGGGTAAGGGAAGGGGACCGCATCAAAGTGAACTGGCAAGGCAATGCCTACGCCGGCAACGTGACGGTCGAAGAGCCTGACGACCCAACAGCCCCTTTGCTCTTCACGATACCCCCCGACTACATCGCGGCCAACATGGAGCTGAACAATGCGAGTTCGCTCAAGCGCTTTCCGGTGACCTACACCCTCGTTACCAATGAGGGCGAACTCACTTCGGATGCGTTGAAGTTAAGAATACAGCCAGTGCCGCCAGGTGGATACCATCCGGCGTTCTGTGATGATGCGGAATCAAACGGCGAACTCTCTAAAAAGAAATTAGTGACAGACCCTAACATTGTGCTGCCTGTCTGGCCATTCATGGCGGTGGGTAACACAGTGACCCTAAAGGTCACCGGCATGCTGACGACTGGTGTTACTTACGAAAGAACCATACGTGACGCCGTGAAAGTTGAAGTTGATGATGTTAAAGAAGAGATGGTGGTAGCGACGGTTCCTCTGGCGGACGTGAAAAACTTAAAGAGCGACACTGACCTGCACTTGTGGGCAACGATCAGTTTCGATGACGGCGAATCATTCCACGTACTGCCGAATGGCAGGGTAATGATCAGAGATTGACCCCGACTCTGTGTATCCAACAAGCATAGAAAGATCTGTTGTCAACGGAGAATAGCTAAATGAGCAAGCAATCGTTGGACGATTTTTTGAAGGAAATGGCGGCGGAGCCCAAAACGCTTAGATGGGACGTGATCGCTGCGTTTGACCGTGACAAGACCAACTACCTATTGTTGCAAGAGTATATCTCTCGCTTCAATACAGCATCGATTATTCCGCCTTACGATAGTTTTGTGGGGACGGGAGGTACTGTGCATTATTTGCGCGATGTACAATTCGACTCACCGCGCCTGCGGTTTGAGGGGGCCACCCTTACCGATGGACGAGCCCGCTGCATGATGCGAGCTGTCGGGGGCATTGTTTACGAGACCTCAAATACGCAAGGGATCCAGCGCGCCCAGATTAAACGTTTAGGCTTTGTTGATGGCCTTGTCGGGCCTATCATGACGATGACTATTTTTTTAGTGAATGCGCCTGGACATGTGACCAATGAGGGCTCGGTGGAGCTTGACCTGGCAGGCAATGGAGCCACGGAGTTTCTTTTCACCGGCGTCGATACTCGATTCGAAGAAGGTAAACTGGGCGCACACCTTCTTGAATGGTTTAAAACACTGGAGGATTCCCAGAAAAAATTCACGTTGGGTGAGTTGCGCCCGAACCCCGAGGACGCTTTACAACCTGGGGATTTTCGAGTTTTGACGCGGCCGGCGCGCGGTGCGGCTGTACGTGGCGCCGATAATTTTGGTGATGGTGAGGTGCTGCTGCTCATTGGTTTGGATGACAGATCTGGTGACATCCCCTCTGGGGATGCTCCGATCAACTTGTCGTGCAGCCGCGGCAAGTTGCAATTTTCCAGGCACCTACAGCGTCATTGGACGAAAAGTGACCGAAAAATCATGTACGGAGAGCTTTTTCGACCGGTTCTCCGTGTTAAACGCGAACCTCACCCATACCCATGAGCTGTTTTCGAACCCTCCACAGGTTTGCCAGGGCGAACAGCGTGGTCAACTGAGCCGTGTTTTTCATCAGCCCACGAAAACGTATTTTCACGTAACCAAACTGCCGCTTGATCACGCGAAACGGATGCTCGACCTTGGCCCGTGTCTGAGCCTTGCAGAACTCGATCTTGCGCTTGGCTTTGTACAGTACGCTGCGCTGGTTCAGCTTGGAATAGGTGCTGCGACGCGCTGCAATCTGCCAGATCACCCCCCGATTTTCATGCTCTTCGCGCCTTTCGACACCGGTGTAACCGGCATCTGCATACACGGCGTTTTCTTCGCCATGCAGCAGTTCAGCCACCTGCGTGACATCGGCCACATTGGCAGCGGTGCCATGGACGTGATGCACCAGGCCGGACTCGACATCGGCACCGATGTGCGCCTTCATCCCGAAGAAATACTGACCGCCTTTCTTGGTCTGGTGCATCTCGGGATCACGCTTGCCTTCTTTATTTTTGGTCGAGCTGGGGGCATGAATAATGGTGGCATCGACGATGGTGCCTTGGCGCAGCGACAGGCCTTTTTCCTGCAGATAACCATTGATGACCGCAAGGATTGCCGGTGCGAGCTGATGCTTCTCCAGCAAGTGCCGGAAGTTCATGATCGTGGTGTCTTCGGGGATTGGCGCGCTCAGCGTCAGGCGTGCGAACTGGCGCATGGGCGTGATTTCGTAGAGCGCTTCTTCCATGGCCGGGTCGCTCAGGGAGAACCAGTTCTGCAACAGATGGATGCGCAGCATGGTTTCCAGAGGATAGGGTTTTCTACCGCCGCCGGCCTTGGGGTAGAACGGTTCGATCAGCTCCAGCAGGCCTGCCCAGGGCACCACCTGATCCATTTCGGCGAGGAAGCGCTCTCGGCGGGTTTGCTTGCGCTTGCCGGCGTACTCAAAGTCGGAAAAGCTCATCTGGCTCATGGGCGGCTCGGATCAGGTGTTGCGGGGATTCTCGCATAACTGAAGGCTTGTTCGGAGATTCCCTGGGGAAGGCAGCTTGCCCTATTTTTTGCCGGAGGGTTTTTCAAGTAATTTGGTTATTAGTTTTGAGCAGGTCGTCAGCCGTATGCTGCTCAAGACGATAAAAGGTTTAAAAATGTTCGAGACGCTCGAATATCAGAGTGTCGTCGCAGGAAAGTTCATGCGGTACGAGGCTACGAAAGGGGGGGTTGATAGTGAAAGTAAATTACCCATAGTTATACCTGGGACGGGGCCGGTCGCGGGGGTAGAGGGTGTTGAAATTCCCTTTGTCAGTCGCGACCCATGGTCTTTCTCGTTGGTCAATGGTGCGATGGAGATACGGTGGGCCGGCCGTGTCGAGACGCGGGGGCTTGCGGCCGAAACAGTTTTTTCAGCGGGCGGGTGGATAGAGTATGAGTATGAAGCTACCGTTCTGATTGACTGGAACTTAAAGTGCAGGTTCACTCCAGTGCTAGATAAAGATCAGGCCGGACGCTCTGTGATCCGGATTCAAACTGACGTTGAGAAACAATTCGCAACTGAGACCCAAGGCGGAACGGGGCACGATGATCTAAAATCGGAGTTGGACGCTTTCCTCGCAACGTATGAATTACCTGTCATGCGGCTGGAACAACTTGCTGAGGAACTCGAAGACGTTTCACTTTCCATTGACGCGTTCCGTCTCAATGGCCTTCTGTTCGCAGACGATTCGGTGGTGGAGCCTCGCGTCATTTATCAGCCCGGTGACTTGACGGCATTGGGCGACCTGGCCCCGAAGCTGACAACCAACCGACTGTCTAACAATGAACCCGTCGTGGTGGCCAATGGCACCTTTACCTTCGAGGTGATCCCTCCCTTGGAGGGCGTGCAATGGTCCGTCGCCGCGCTGGAGGGTGACCCGACAGGTGAAGAATACGTGGGGGCAATCGAGAACGGTATCTATCGAGCCCCAACGGCGGCCAGTTTCAACTTCGCTTACCGGCGAGTGATTGTAACGGCCAGCAAAGGCGACTGGTCCGCCAAGGCCATGGTCCATGTGGTTGCCTCTTCGGTTTCGGTATTCCCTATGGTCAACACGGTCAACTTGACCCTACCAGGTGACCCTGATGCAGGGTATGTGGTCTGGGCCGGTAGCGCCAACAAGCAGGCACTTGATTGGACTCTCTCCGGCAATGCCGGCGGTAGGTTGGAGCTGGATGAAAATGCC
The DNA here is from genome assembly GCF_001655295.1 of Pseudomonas sp. JY-Q. Lineage (NCBI taxonomy): Bacteria > Pseudomonadati > Pseudomonadota > Gammaproteobacteria > Pseudomonadales > Pseudomonadaceae > Pseudomonas > Pseudomonas sp. JY-Q. Next base: position 1,806,039 of record NZ_CP011525.1, read on the forward strand.
GACGTTCAGGATGCACGCGTCTATTACGCCCGGCGGTTGCAGGAGCTGAGTGCAACACGGTTATTGAATTGAAACCGGAGCATCATGCCGCATTGCCATGGCATTTTGCATGACCTCTCCCATCACCTCGATGGGGCATTTGAAGTCGAAGCGCTTGCGCGGTCGCATGTTCAGTTGCAGCGCAATGGCGTCCAGCTCCTCCTGGCTATGTACCGACAGGTCTGTGCCCTTGGGCAAGTACTGGCGAATCAGGCCGTTGATGTTTTCGTTGCTGCCGCGCTGCCAGGGGCTGTGCGGGTCGCAGAAGTAGATCGCCACGCCGGTTCTTTGGGTGATCTCGGCGTGTCGCGCCATCTCCCGGCCCTGGTCGTAAGTCATGCTCTTGCGCATCTCCAGCGGCATGCTATTGAGCGCGGCGCTGAAGCCTTCCAGCGCCGAAGTCGCCGTTGCGTCGTTCATCTTCACCAACATCAGGTAGCCACTGGTGCGTTCCACCAGCGTACCGACGGACGAGGCGTTGGCCTTACCCTTGATGAGGTCGCCTTCCCAATGCCCCGGCATCAGCCTGTCTTCAATCTCCGGCGGGCGCACATGAATACTGACCATCTCGGGGATCTGGCCGCGCCGATCCACGCCACCAGAGCGCGGCCGGCGCGTCGTCTTGCCTTGGCGCAGACAGATGATCAGCTCCTTACGCAGCTCACCCACTGGCAGGGCATAGATCGCGTTGTAGATCGTCTCGCGACAGACGTAGGCATCTCGCAGGTTGGGTATGTTCATGCTGCGCAGCTTGCCGGCAATCTGCTCGGGAGACAAACGCTCACGCAGCATATGGGTCACCAGTTCGAAGCGCTCGCTACCCGGCAACAGTTTTCGCATCGGTCGACAAACCTGGCGGCGGGCCTGCATTTGCTGCTGAGCCAGACGGGCCGAGTAGCCACCGCAAGCACCTCGGTTACGGCGCAGCTCACGGCTGATGGTCGAAGGGGATCGGTTGATCAAGCAGGCAATCCTGCGCAGGCTGAAGCCTTGGGTACGACCGATTTGAATGGTGGCGCGCTCTTCAACGCTGAGTTCGGTATAAGACATAGGGGCAGCACCGTACCGGAAAGGTCAGGTGTTGCACTCAGTTTTTGCCGCCGCCCCCCAATAGAGTTCCCGGATGATAGCAATGAGGAGCTGGACCAAGCGATTCGCATCGACAGAATAGAAGTCAAACAGGGCGACGGTCCACCAGTCGTATGCGAAATGTTTCTTCCAAAACTGGCCACACCCAATTGCTTCTTCAGATACACCGAAGAGGAGGACGGAATACAATTTTCCTTTTGGGGGACAAAAAACGACGGCAGCGAGATGGAACTGTCGCCTGCCAATTGGTACAAGCTGAGTGGTAAGGGCGACTTGAGCCAGTCTGGAAAGTACACCCCGCCGGCCGCCGGGGGGGAGCATTATATTGCCGTGGCTGCGTTTTATGACACCGGCTTCATCCCATTTTGGAACTTCGTCATTATTCCACTCCCCCTCGCTACATTACTGAACTTGCAGGAGCGTGACCTATGAATCCGTTCTCTACATCGGCGCTTTTACAGCGGTTAAGTGAGGAAGATCGGTTCTTCGGTTGGGGCGCCGTGATGGCGCTCAGCCGCAAGGCGTTGAATACTTCACTGCAGGACCACTACTTGCAGTCGTTGGGCAAACTGACTTATCTCGAGCCTTTTGATGATGCCTTCTCGATCAATGAAGGCAGTGAGCAGATAATCGAGATCGAGGGATTGGTCCTGGGCGCAGCACACGTATCGTTCGAGGGCGCTGTGTCGACAGACCGGCTCGTCACCGTACGCATGAACCTATTGGCTGGCGATTTCCGCTACCGGCTTCAGCTGGCCGGCCAACCGCCTCGTTTGCATCGCAGCTTCACTATTCGCGAAACACAGGGCTTCTACCTGGAGGCGCAGTGCAAATTCGAACTGCGGTTAGACCCGATCAGCATGAAGCAAGAGATCGTGATCGACATCGCCCAGGCCAGTCGTTATATCTGCAACCTTGGTTTAGACAACTACGAACGCACCCAAATTGGCAAACGCCTGGGCCAGTGGCTGGTTCAACAGAACGAAGAGCGCAGGGTTTTGAAAATGGGCTCGTTCAACTTGCGCAACTATGAGCCGTTGGACCTGCGCAAGGGGGCCTTGATAACTCTTCCCGCGCCATGGGCGGCAACCCCAGGCTTTGAGGGTGATGGTGCACTGGTAGTGTTCATGCAAAAAGGCGTGGACTTCAAGGGGGGTAATATGCCGTCGCAACCCTACCCTTATCCGTTGCCCAATGAAGCCAGCACCGACGTCATGCTGCTTACGCCACCCATTATGCAGGAACTCCAGCTGGGCGAGCCCGCCGATGTAGTGCGCTCGTTAGCGCTGGGAAATGACCGTAGGGTGGCCTTGAGTGAAACCCACCTGCTGGCTGATGCCTCGGTAAGTTTCGGGGCGCTGGCGCGTGGCGCGCTCAGTCGTGAAGTGCAGCCTGCCATCTCCACGCTGGGGGCTGCTATGAAACAGCCGTTCGCTATGTCAGGCGGCAGCGGGGTGGTTGAATGGCAGGCGCGCAATTTATTCCGTCCGGGGGCGACGGGCACGATGAATGGCGGCCTTTATCAAGCGACTGCCCGGGAAAGCTTCGCCAGGCCGACACAGATGATACTGGTGACGGGTCATGCTTTGGACGATGACGAATCCTTGGTTGCATCCGCACTCGTGGTGGAAACCGACAAGCCCCTGACCATTGCCCCACAGACCGTGAACTGGTCAAACGGTGACGGGCCCATCGAGTTCGTCGTGAGCGGTAGTGCGGCCGTAGACTGGTCGCTCGAAGGCGAAGAACTGGGTAAGTTGGATAAAAACGGGAACAAGGCGACATTCACCTACACGGCACAACACACATCGGGTATTCAGCGTCAGCGAATTCGTGTGAGGTACGACAACGAAGGTATTCAGTCGTCCGCCGAGGCGTGTGTGGTCATCGTCAACACGGCTGCTGCCATATACGTTGAGCCCTTTCATGTGCCCCGCGAGAACGCGCAAGCACCCATTCAGTTCTCTTCCTTGAATTGGCGCGAGGCATTGTTGGCCGCGGGTCAGACGCCACCAGCCACCCTGCAGGAAGCTAAAATTGAATGGACAGTGGTCGGCGAGGGTGAGATCACACCTGACGGGCTGTACACCCCACCGCTCAAGCCGGAGTCTTCAGCAAGCGTGGTGATGGCAGACTTGATGGGCATGGCTTTCGGGTACGCCATTGTCGAACATGGCGAAGATGGCATGGGTACTGGCACGCGGTCGTCAATCGCATCAGGCTGGAAGGCGCTATCGAACTTCACGCTCAGGACATTATCGGCGCCTAGGTGCTTCGCCAACGGCATGCAGCAAATTCAGGTGGAAGTTAGCATTATCACCGAACAGGGGGATTCGTTTGTTGAACCGATCGGCGAAGACGATATGCGAACGTTCGGTTTTTATCTGGAAGGAGGCGGTCAGTTAGACTTCGTGGATGAGGGTATCGAGCCAGGGGATAAGCCAGAAACCTGGGTGGTGCGCCGTACAAAAAACCCGAAGTTGAAAACGCAGCCGGGGGGTGTTCGGGGGGGGCGCACCTACAGAAGAACAAGGCGAGTTGATCAGGCACTTCTGGCTCCAAACCACTGCTACGCAGGACGTCACTATATACGCTCAGTTCAAAAAAGCGGGGTTGGGCGGGCAGTGGCAACACTCGCAAAGAATAAGTCACCAAGATGGCGAGGTGAAGGTAACAGGCATGATGCGGCCGGGGGTTGCCATCGAAGCTTTTGACTGGTCTAAGCAACCTGTTCGGGTCGAGCATGAAGGCGCGGAGCATGGGGGTGATACGTTCAGCGGCGGCGGCAAAAACTGAGTGCAACACCTGACCTTTCCGGTACGGTGCTGCCCCTATGTCTTATACCGAACTCAGCGTTGAAGAGCGCGCCACCATTCAAATCGGTCGTACCCAAGGCTTCAGCCTGCGCAGGATTGCCTGCTTGATCAACCGATCCCCTTCGACCATCAGCCGTGAGCTGCGCCGTAACCGAGGTGCTTGCGGTGGCTACTCGGCCCGTCTGGCTCAGCAGCAAATGCAGGCCCGCCGCCAGGTTTGTCGACCGATGCGAAAACTGTTGCCGGGTAGCGAGCGCTTCGAACTGGTGACCCATATGCTGCGTGAGCGTTTGTCTCCCGAGCAGATTGCCGGCAAGCTGCGCAGCATGAACATACCCAACCTGCGAGATGCCTACGTCTGTCGCGAGACGATCTACAACGCGATCTATGCCCTGCCAGTGGGTGAGCTGCGTAAGGAGCTGATCATCTGTCTGCGCCAAGGCAAGACGACGCGCCGGCCGCGCTCTGGTGGCGTGGATCGGCGCGGCCAGATCCCCGAGATGGTCAGTATTCATGTGCGCCCGCCGGAGATTGAAGACAGGCTGATGCCGGGGCATTGGGAAGGCGACCTCATCAAGGGTAAGGCCAACGCCTCGTCCGTCGGTACGCTGGTGGAACGCACCAGTGGCTACCTGATGTTGGTGAAGATGAACGACGCAACGGCGACTTCGGCGCTGGAAGGCTTCAGCGCCGCGCTCAATAGCATGCCGCTGGAGATGCGCAAGAGCATGACTTACGACCAGGGCCGGGAGATGGCGCGACACGCCGAGATCACCCAAAGAACCGGCGTGGCGATCTACTTCTGCGACCCGCACAGCCCCTGGCAGCGCGGCAGCAACGAAAACATCAACGGCCTGATTCGCCAGTACTTGCCCAAGGGCACAGACCTGTCGGTACATAGCCAGGAGGAGCTGGACGCCATTGCGCTGCAACTGAACATGCGACCGCGCAAGCGCTTCGACTTCAAATGCCCCATCGAGGTGATGGGAGAGGTCATGCAAAATGCCATGGCAATGCGGCATGATGCTCCGGTTTCAATTCAATAACCGTGTTGCACTCAGCTCCTGCAACCGCCAGCTATAAAACCCTAACGGTAGACTACTGGTATTTGAAACATCTCACGAGGGAGCTGAATGTCATCTACTTCGTGGAGATAAGGGTCGAGACGGATGATAACCTGTCAGTGATGCGCTGGGAGACCGAGGAATACGAGGACACGCTGTGCAGTTACAGCGGCTACGTATTTGGAAACTCGAAGGAAGAGATGATTTATGATCCCCAGCTGGTTCTCATGTCAGCACATCGTGGTGTGCCATTGAAGGCATTGCACCCGAATTATGCTCCCCATGATAATGCCTTGATGATCAGCCTGACGCGGATAATAAACTTCCCTTTTCGGCACCAACTGGAGCATCACCCTGACCCCTTGTACGATTTCGAGGAAGAAGTGCGGCCTACCCTATTACGTCCGTTCAAGTTCAGTCTGCTCGATCAGGAAGGCAATCGCCATTATCTGAGAGTGATGTATGTCGGGCTGAATCGCAACCATTTCATGCTTGATCTGCAGTAGCCGCTAGCTGAAGCCACAGGGCGGTGGCTTGCCTTGGCAAGCCACCGCCGAACATGAATTCCCAGAGATCAATACGATGACAGTCACATCGGTTGTGCATTCCAACGCCTTCAATTTCATGAGTTTCATCAGTAACAGTGTCGATCCGCGTACGGGGCAATATACGGTTACACTCAAGTTACCCACTGTGCCAGCCAACCATTTACAGGGGCCTGAACTGCCTGTGCAGCTGGCCTTCAACCCTTTGAATACCGAAGACAGTGGTTATGGCAAAGGCTGGAACATGAGCCTCAGCCAATACATGCCCCTGACCCGCACCTTGTATTTGTATACGGGCGAGCAGTTCGTCGTTTCCAGCATCACTAGCCAGCCGGCGGTCATCGATGAACAGAAACTCGTAAGTTTCAAGTTTTACCGTGACGACGACAATAATTATCGGGTGGTGCACAAGTCTGGCCAGGTGGAACACCTGCGTGTCCGCTCAAGTAATGGCAAACCGGTGGCGCTGCCCCATCGTGTCTATGCACAGAGTGGGCATTGGATCGAGTTGGACTACACCGATCCACCGGACACTACTCACAAGTGCCTGAAGTCCATAAAGGACATGGCCGGTAAATCCTTGCTGGAGGTGGAATACGTTAACCGCGACCGTTACAACTTCCATGTGGCCACCCGAGCGAAGACCGGCCCGTCACGGGCGACCTACTCGGTGCAACTGGCCGGGAGGGACGTCAGGAAAGTGGTACTGCCAACCCAGGACCAAGGCAGTTGGCGGTTTGACTACCTCAAGGACCCGAGCACGCAAAACATGACCTGTCTGCAGCGCGTGGCCGCGCCGACCGGCAGCGTCGAGACCATTACCTATGATAATGCCGGCCATCGGTTGCCAGCGGGTGCGCCTGTCGAACGGCTGCCGCGGGTGAAGCGCCACGTGCTTGACCCTCAGGGCGGGCAGAAGTTGATCGAAACGGAGTATACCTACAGCGCCGAGAACTTCATGGGCGGGAACAGCTCAGCCTCTTGGAGGGAGGGGGAGGACAACCTCTATCAAGTTGGCGCGTCGTACGTGTATTCCAGCACCGAGCAGTTGGTTGTACAAGATGAGGTCGTGCGCCAGATCGTCCGCACGTATGACCGCCATCATCTGATGACCCGGCAGGTAACCGAACAACTGGGTGACGTGCTCGATTACGACAAGGCCGATGCACCCGAACAGCAATGGTACGTGACGCAGACCACTACGGCCTACCACGGCGACGCCAACGTAGAGTTCGCCCTGCAACCGCCTTACTTCCAGCTACCCAAGCAGGTTACCGAGCAATGGCGAATGCGCCACGATTCGACGCGCCAACGAAGCGAGGTGCGCGAATACGGCTATGACGATGCCGGCAACCAGACGCTGGAGGTTCAGGCCAATGGTGTGCGAACGGTCAGCGAGTACTACCAGCCTGGAGACAACGAGGAGGATTGCCCGCCAGACCCGCACGGCTTCGTACGGCACTTGAAAAACCGCACGGTCTATCCATCGCCCGGGTTCGAGGCTCAACCACCGGCGCCCATTTTGCGCACGAACTACCGCTATGGCCGTCACGGTTCGGTTTTACCGTCACGCCAGCGAACACTACGGCGAAAGGTGGGGGAATATTGGTTGCAGCCCAAGCAGGAGAAGCTGATCGAGCTGCCAGCCAATGCGTGGCTGTCGATGCAAACGACCGTGCGTGACACCACGTTCGAGTACATCGCGAACCCCTCTGATTCGCTGCTTCACGGCCGAGTGCAGGCTCAGGCAGTCGTCATGCATGGCAAGCCAGAGGCCATGACTTTGACTGAATTCGAATATGACACCCTCGACAACAGTACCGTGCTGGAAACGCTGCAGACAGTGATCGGCTTCGATGACGGTGAGCCGGTCGAGGGCGAAGCGGAGCCGCGCAACTCGACCAAGCAGATTACGCTGCGCCAGTGCGTGCTGATCAACCAGCCGCTGCTCAATCTCGACGACAACGAGGTGGAAATCGCATACGAATACGACGAGTTGAGTCGAGTCACCAAGGAAACCGTTGCGCCCAGAGAACCTGAGTACACAGCGTCGCGAAGCTACAGCTATACCCTGGTGGCGACCGACGGGCAGCTGGCGCGACAAACCGAAGTCGACGTCAAAGGTGTGGCCACGCGGGCCGAGCTCGATGGGATGAGTCGGGTGGTCAAGACCGAGCGGCATGACGCTGACGCCCAGGATGAAAAGCGCAAGGTCGAATTCCGTACCAACTACACCGCCGACTACGATGTGTTCGGCAACCTGGTGAAGGAAGTGCAGTTTGACTGGATGGACGAAATCGATCCTGACAACCCAGGCGGACCGGTAACGCGCATCACCTTGGAATTGCCCAAAACCATCAAGTATGACGGTTGGAATCAACAGTACGCCGAGATCGGTGCCGACGGCGTGATGATCGTGGAGCGAACCGACCTGATTGGTTCATCGCCCAGTGCGCAGGCACTCGCCGTCGACAGCCCACGCAAAGCGCCCCGGCATGCCAATGGGCTGCGCCCAGGCCAGACGCTCGCGGACGGCCCGCAGGCATTGCGCACCAGCTGGAAGCAAACCCCCGATGGCAAGATCAAGGGGGGCAAGACGATGCAATGGCTCAACACCTTCGACCACCCGATCGAAGAACAACGGGTGGATACCACAGGCAAGCGAATCAGCCGCCATCGGTACTTCTACGATGGCCTGGGTCGCAACGTGCGGGAGATCGATGCCCGTGGTGCGACGGAGCGGTCGGTGTACGACGTGTTTGACCGCGTGGTCGATAAAATATTGGCCGATGGCAGCACGGTACATCGCGAGTACGCTCAGCACAGTGGTGAAGACTTGCCGACCAGTATTGCGGTAAATGGCAAGCTGTTGGGTGAGCAGCGTTTCGACGGCCTGGACCGCATGATCGAGTCCAAGACCGGCGGGCGAAAGCGAGTGATGCATTACCTGCCGGGCCACCGCCAGGCAAGCTGGGTGATCACCCCGCGCAATGCACGGATCGACTACGTTTACAAGCCGCAGTTGGGTGAGGAACCCACCCAGCGTCGCGTGAGTAACAGCGACCTCAACTTCATCTACAACCCCTTGAATGCACGCCTGGAAGAATGCAAGGAAAATGGCCAGACGGTGCTGCAGCGTGATTACTTCAGTACGGGCAAGATGAAAGTGGAAAAACGCACGGTGCGCGAGGACGGGGCGGAAGCCAAGACCTATACCATGCAGTACAACTACAGTCTACTCGGTCGGGAGCTGGCCTATGTGGACGTATTGGGTGGCGCGCAGATTTACACATATGACTCAACGGGGCGTTTGATCAGCACCGAGCTTGGCACCACTCAGGCGCAGTTCGAGTACGACGAACTGGGGCGCACGAAAAGTTATGTGACCACCGACGGTGCACAGCGCCTGGGCACCTTCTTGACCTACGATGACTTCGACCGCGAAATCGAGCGCCGTTTCGAGTTGCAGGATGAAGTCCAGGTGCTCGAACAAGAGTATGACGCTGCCGATGCGCTGATTGAACGCCATTTGAAAACCGGGGACGGCGCCACCCTGCGCAGGGAAAACTACTGGTATGACGTGCGTGCACGCCTGGAGTATTACGAATGTGAAGGTGAGCTGTCGCCGGTTGATCACTACGGCAAGGTCATTGCTGCACAAGAGTTTACCTTCGATGAGTTGGACAATATCAAGTTTCTGGAAACGTGGTCGCCCGATGGCGCAGGGGGAGAAGACAAGAGTTCGGTAGAGTACTTGTTCGGCAACCCCCTGGACCCGGCACAGTTGACCGGCATCACCCGCGCCGGTACCACCGTCGAACTGCATTACGACGGTGACGGTAACCTGACCAATGACGAGCAGGGGCGCACACTGACTTACAACGCCCTGGGGCAATTGGAGCGTGTCGATCTGCCGGATGGTGAGTACGCGCTGTACGGTTACGATCCCCTTGACCGCCTGGCCAGTCAGGGCGCGAGTGCGGTGGCGGCGCCCACGGAGAAAGAGCAGGCAACATCATCTGAATAAGCGGTTCCTCACCTGCACGGTGGCTGAGAGGCATCTTGGTCACTGTGCAGGTTTTTTCTTTTTTATAGGGCGGTAGTGCGTATAACGCGCACTGTCAAACTGATAAAAATGCCAGTTGTAGTTGTAACTTGCGGCGCGTTCAATAGTGTTCATCGGCAGGTTTGTGGTGGCTGGTTTCGGCCCCTGACTAAGGAGATGATCGCAATGAAAAGTTCGAGGGAAGCATTTGCGGAAGCCCAGCGAGTTCGCCGGGAGGCCCGTAAGGTTCGCAAGGCGCCAGTGATCAAGGTCGGGCCTGGTGTGGATAAGCCTGATGATGTGCTGGCGGATCCAAGTGACTTCACAGTGAAGGCATCGGTGTTGAAAGACCCGGCCAAAGAGCTTGCGATCTCGATCCCCAAATGGGGCCTGCCATCCCCAGATGCTGGCGAGGATGCCCTGACCGTCTATCACCGTATAGGAGAGTTCGAGCAGGATATCTTCTCGGGAGCCTTTAACCAGGACCAAGCGGGTGATTTTCCACTTCGCGTGGTACTGGAGAAAGACGCGGATGAATACGGCGCAGATGGGCAGCACAACTTCATTTTCGTGGTCACTCCATTCAACACGGGCATCCCACAACCTTCCGATCCGTTGACGTTGATTTTCGACCGCATGCCTCCGAACCTGGACAACCCACCTGACGCGGTGCCTCCTATTGTTGAAGTAGTTGATGGCAACGTAAGTTCGGTCAGTGCCATTCTTCCGGATTACCCAGACCGTGCCCCCAAGGATGTTGTCTACTATTACTGGCTCGACCGTGTGCCCGAGAATATTGACAACATCCCCCCGGTTGACAATGTCGAAGTCACCGCCGCAAATCAGAGCCTTCCCATCCCTGATACGCTGATCAAGGCGGGCGGCGACGGTGAGTGGTTCGTGGTGTACGTGCTTGTGGACAAGGCCGGTAACATCAGTCGAGTGTCCAAGCCGATGTCGGTTGTCGTGGCATTGGGGGCAATGCCGGCGAACCTCAAGTTACCTGAGGTGCCATTGGCTGCCGATGATCTGATTGATCGGCTGGATGCCAAGCAGGGTGTTCAGGTGCATGTGCTGGAATACGATAACTGGAAGTCTACCGACGAGATCAGCGTGAGCTGGGGGGCGACGCCACTCGAAATGCGACCTATTGGAGAAGGGCAGAATTTCCCTGTGGTCTTTAGCATCGACCCAACGGTGCTGAGGGGTGAGTATGACGAGGACGTCCTGGGTACCCAGGTTGTCAATGTGAGCTATGAGGTCTTGCGGGGTGGGAAATCGCGCGGCTCCAAGGCAATAGACGTCAATGTCAACTTTGAAACCTTCGGGCCGGTGGACCCTGGTACCGATCCAGACCCGGATTGGCCAGACCCGATCAACTCGCGGCTCCCCCTGTGCAGTGTGTACGGCGCAAAATCGAACCAGGCAAACGAGTTGCTCCCCGTGGATGACCGCCTGAACGCGACGTTGAAAGTCGACTTGTATGAGGGGCTGGAAGAGCATGACCTCATGGAGTTCTACTGGGGCAATACCCACATCACGCAAGCTGACTACCAGGTGAAGGCTACCGATAGCGCGGGTGACAACATCACGGCGGAAATTCTGTGGAGTTACATCCAGAGAACCGGTAATACCACCGTGCCCGTGCACTACGAGATTACCCGAGCTGGCGTTCCGAACAAGCCTGCCTCCAAGAACCAAAGCGTAACGGTGAGCGCAGTTGTGGTGCATCCGGACGCGCCTGGGTTCGAAGGTGTGAGTGACACGGGGTGGCTGGCCTGCGAGGCGCTTGTAGACCCTGCTGATCCGAGTTTGCCAGCGGCGGTAAGGGTCAAGGTCGGGGACCTTAGCCAATATGGCCTGAAAGAGAATCATCTGGTGACAATGCATTGGAAACTGCTGCATGCCCAGTCCGGGGATGTGGAAGTTCTGTCCTGGGAGCAAGAGATCAAGCTCGGAACAGAATACCCACCAAGCGGCTTCATCTGGCGGGTTGAACCGTACGAAGATTACATCCTGCCTCTGTATGAGTTTGATGATGATGACCACACCGGACGGGCGTTTAGCTGGTACGAGTTCGAAGACCCTTCCCTGCGCGAACAAGGTTTGGATGCGCTGATCGTATCTGAGGTCATTGAGCAAAAAATTGCCATGCATGGTGTTTGGGGCCCATGCCCAGTAGCGTTCAACCGCCCCCAAAATAATAGCTGACGCCTCATTGCAATGATGAATTCAGACTTTTCCGACATAACTAGTCGGCTGGTTTGAGTAGATTTGCCGTCTTTTCTTGCGGCCTGCCCAGCTGGGTCGCGAGTTTTCCAGCAGAAGAGGTGTTACCCAATGTCCCCAAGCAGTTATCGTCCTGTTGCCCACACGACGCAGGCATTGGCCTGGGCCGTGTTCGCGCCCCTGGCGCTTGCACTGAGCCCGCTGGCGATGGCCACGACGCCGGTCTCGGGGGAGCGGGTGATTGGCCCCTCGACGCCAGTCGACGACTACCTGTTGAGCGATGGCGCGTCACTGACCGCCACGGGCGCCACGATCGACTATGTGGTAGCGCGATCGAGCTCGACCTTTAGCATGACGGGCGGCTCGATCAACGCGACCGGTGCCCACGACGGCGTCAGGCTGATGGCTGGCAGCAGCGCGACAGTGCAGGGGGGCGCTTCCATCAAGTCGGACCTGTACGGCATCCGCCTGTTGCAGGACGGCACTGTCGGGGCTTCGGCCCTGGTCACCGATAGCCATGTACAAGGGGCCAGTGGCGGGGCCTATGTATCCTCGAACTCGGCCCTGACAGTGCTGCGCAGTACCTTTGTGGGGGACGGTAGCCGAGCGGTGGTGGACCTGTTCGGTAATGGCAAACTTACCGCGCAGGACAGCGTGTTCACCGGCGGTGGCGCGGGCATCCGCTTGTTTGGCGATGCCGCTGGCGGCACGGCGCAGGTGACCCTGGTGAATAGCCGAGTGGAAGGTTTGACGGGCCCGGCGATCGTCGTGGGCAGCGATACGTTACCGGCGGCGACGGCGGATATCGTGGTTGGCCCGGGCTCGACCCTGGTGGGTGGTGACAATGTACTGTTGCAAGTGGCGGGCGGCTCGACGGCCAACATGCGCGTCGATGCCACCCAACTGCTTGGGGATGTAGTCGCCGAAGCGGGTTCCACTGCCAACTTGACCCTGGAGAACCAGGCCAGCCTTACCGGCCGCCTGGAAAATGTTGCAGGCCTTACGCTGAACAGCCAGGCACGCTGGAACATGGTGGAAGACAGCCAGGTGGGGAGCATGGCGATGAACGGTGGCTCGGTGCGCTTTGGTGAGCCAGGGCAGTACCAGCGCCTCACCCTGGGCACGCTGAGTGGCAACGGTACTTTCATCATGGATGCCGATTTTGCCAATGGCCAGACCGACTTTCTGGAGGTGGGCACCGCAACCGGCAGCCACACGTTGCAAGTGGGCAGTAGCGGCAACGAGCCGAGCCAGCAGAACTCGCTGCACCTGGTACATGCAGGTGCAGGGGATGCGAGCTTTTCGTTGCTCAATGGCTCGGTTGACCTGGGCGCCTTCTCCTACGAACTCGCGCAGCGCGGTAATGACTGGTTCCTCGATGGTTCGCGCAAAGTCATCAGCCCGGGGACGGCGGCGAGCCTTGCCTTGTTCAACACCGCACCTACCGTGTGGTACGGCGAATTGAGCACGTTGCGCACGCGCATGGGCGAGTTGCGAATGGATGAACGCAAGTCGGGTGGCTGGATACGCACCTATGGCAACAAGTACAACGCCACGCCGGCTTCGGGGGCGGCCTACTCGCAGGTGCAGCAGGGCATATCGTTGGGCGCCGACGCCCCCCTACCCTTGGGGGACGGGCAATGGATGGCCGGTGTACTGGCGGGTTACAGCAGCTCTGACCTGGATGTGGCGCGGGGGGCTTCTGCAGAGGTTAAAAGCTATTACGTGGGTCTGTACACAACGTGGCTGGATGCCGCCAGCGGTTACTACTTCGATGGCGTGGTCAAGTTCAACCGGTTCGATAACAGCACCGAGGTCAACCTGAGCGATGGCCAGCGCAGTGATGGTGATTTCAACAACCATGGGCTCGGCGCTTCGTTGGAGTTCGGCCGTAATATCCCGCTGAGCGATGGGTACTTCATCGAACCGTATACGCAGTGGTCGGTGGTGAGCATCGAGGGCGCGAGCTATAGCCTGGACAATGGTCTGCGGGTCAAGGGCGGTGACACCCGTTCGCTGCTGGGCAAGGCGGGAGCGACCGTGGGGCGCAACTTCGACCTGGGTAACGGGCACGTCGCCCAACCCTATGTGCGCCTGGCTTATGCCCATGAGTTTGCCACTAACAATGATGCCAAGGTCAATGATCATCAGTTCGACAGCGACCTGGCAGGCTCCCGGGGGGAGCTGGGCGTTGGCCTCGCCGTATCGTTGGCTGAGCGCTGGCAGCTGCATGCCGACTTTGACTACAGCAACGGTGAGCGGATCGAGCAGCCTTGGGGCGCTAACGTCGGTTTGCACTACAGCTGGTGACACTGAACAAGGGAAAGCGTTGCTTTCCCTTTTTTTGGGATTGCGGGAGGGCATGCATCATGCTCAATGCTCAGGGGTGGTTCACAAAGCTTCGTACCTGGCTGAAGGTTATGGTCAGGTCGTCAGACGGTAGGCGGGGGCTGTCGATTGACAAAACGCCGCGTGTCCCCCAGATGCTGGAAAACGTGCCCGGCGGGCAGATGAACTTGTTGCCTGTCAGTGCGCTGAAGGATCCACTGCGGGTCGAAGTGCCGATGTGGCCAAACAGCAACCCTGACCTGGGTCCGGAAACGCTCACGCTGTTCTGGAACACTGATGTCGTCGAGCAAAGAACATTCACCGTTCCAGTCACGGACGCTGACCTCATCATGCATGTTCCTGCCAATCGGCTCGGGGAGGGCGAGCCTGTTCTGAAATACCAGGTAAAAATCTTCAATGGTGTACCTGAAGACTCAGACCCACTTATGCTGACCATCGACCGCCAGGCCCCAATCCTGGCGAGCGACAATAAGGTGCAGCCGCCTCCCGAGGTGGTTAGCGGCGGTGTGACCGTGGTGTACCTGGAACAGAACGGCGATGAGTTGTTGGCGACGTTGCCAGCCTACGATACCCCCCAGGTAGGTGACCGCATCAGCTATTACTGGGACCGGCAGCTGGGTAGTGACGAACTGGTTGATGTGCTCAGCCTCACCCAGGCTGATGTGGCGGCGGGGACGCTACCGAAGCTGAAATACGGCGGAGAAATGATTCGTGAGCGTGGAGATGGTCCGCGCTTTCTGCACTATCGAGTCGATGATCGTGCTGGCAACCAGAGCGCCGCATCCGCTCTCCTGCAACTGACAGTGGCAGCCACGCCTGCTCCACGCACGCTCTCATGGCCCGAACTGCCGGCGGCGGAGGGTAAGGACGAAACGATTGTGCTGGAGACCGGTTCGGTAGAGGAAGATCTGGAAGCATGGATCCCGGAGGATGCTGGCGTCGGTAGCTTGGAGCCTGTGCAGATGCAGTGGGGCGAACCAGGCCAGGTGGGGGCTGTGACCATCCAGGGTGCGCCTGGTACCCGACGCTTTCTGGTCCCGCTGAAGCATGTGCCCGCCCACAGTGGCAAGACCATACCGCTGTATTACCTGGCCAGCGGCGATGTGTCGACCAGGCGCCAGGTCAGGCTGACTGTATTCAGGCCCTCTGCGCCGGGGCCTCAGATAGAAGAAGCGGGCACTCAATATCTAAGCCTGAGGGATATAGGGGAGGGTGTTCATGTTACCCAAGTCGCTTGGGGGCTCATCAGTACCGACCAGCGTGTCACGATCAGGGCATTCGCTTATGACGCGCAGTCCCAGTTGCAGGAGCATATCGTGCTCGATCAGCATGCAGTCACCGAGCCGGAAATGCTGGACGGGTTTGGGCAAGGGAGAACGCTGATCCTGCCGCGGTCCTTTTTTGATACGTTGAAAGCGGACATTACATTCTTCGTGCGGACAACGGTAAGCCTGGA
Source organism: Pseudomonas sp. JY-Q (assembly GCF_001655295.1). Classification (NCBI taxonomy): domain Bacteria; kingdom Pseudomonadati; phylum Pseudomonadota; class Gammaproteobacteria; order Pseudomonadales; family Pseudomonadaceae; genus Pseudomonas; species Pseudomonas sp. JY-Q. Next base: position 1,821,671 of record NZ_CP011525.1, read on the forward strand.
CGGCGGTCAGACATGGCCCGAAAGTGGCTATTTCCAAACGTCGCTCACATTGGTCCCTTGATCCACCTAGTGATGAACATCGCTTGTCAGTTTTTCGGATGTCGCGCCGTAGTCGTTGATGATCGAGAAGGTTACCTTGGTATCAGGTGCAAGCTGTTTGCCTGGTAACGGATACATTTGTTGTGAGAAGGGCGCCACCATCGCTCTCGCTTGCAGGTTGTGCGCACCGACTTGCACCTGGTTGAAGGTGAAATGATAAGGCGAGGGGTTGTCGACAACCAGGTTGGCCTTGCCGTTGAGTGTCTGCACCGACCATTTCAGCGCTTTGAGGTGTTCTTCGGGTCGGCTTTTCAGGTGGCTAGGGCGATAGAACAGCTTGATGCGGGTGCGCAGGGCGATGTTAAGGAGGTTCGCGTTGGTTTCTAACTGCTGGGGAATCTCCTGCACATTGAAGTAGAACAATGACTCCCGGTCTTCCGGCAAGTCGTTAGGCAACCGATTGATCTGGACCATCTGCTGTTTGCCCGGGTCGAGGCGGAACAGTGCGGGTGAAGCGATCAAGGGGACGGGGGTGACAGTGTCGTCTTCTTCAGTGTTGACCCAAGCCTGTGCGGCGAAGGTGGAGTTACTGGGATTGGCGACGATTACCGATGAGTTGCGCGAATCGGTACCGTGTACGATACGTGTGGAATCGATTGTCAACGCTGCTTGTGCTGGAGATACCGTGGTCGCCAGGCAGCTTGCAAATGCGACAACCCGTAAAGTGAAGAATCGCTGAATGATGGACATCGAGAGGGTGAACCTTCGTTCAAGGTTTTTTGTATCTGGAGGCCCCAGGTGCCGAGTTCCAGCACGTGGGGCAATGATCAGTTGATCGCGACCACGAAGGTGACGGTCGACGCTATATCACCTTGTTCCACCGCTGGCGCTATTTGCTGCAGGCGGGCCGAGAAAACCATCTCGGTCGGATCAGTTTGGCTCAGTGGGTAGTCCATGGACGGGGTGTCTGGTGCGAGCTGCGCACCGGTTCGGTCAGAAATTTTCAGGCCCAAGCCCTTGGTGTAACCGATGCCATCTTGCAGGCCGTAGAGGTCGCCGCTGGTGCCGGCTTGGCCGTAAGCTGGGGTGAAGGTGACGTTCGCGACTTTACCTGTGCCGATGGTACAGCTACCGCCAGGGGTGAGCCGTAGCGCAAAACCGATCCGTGGGGTTTCTTGGCCGGCACCGACAAAGTCCTGTGTCTTGTAGTTGCCCAAATTCAACACTGGCATGGGGACGCCGGTGCCTGGTGTCACGACATCAATAGGGCAAGTGCCGCCAGGGCTGACAGTTCCGGTGAAACTCATCGTGCCGTTGTTGGCCATTGCTGCGCTGCTGGTCAACGTGATGGCGAGTATGGAGAGTATTTTTTTCATGCGTCTTCCTAAGTGAAGCCAAGCGTGAAGCTTGAACAGGTATGTTCCATTCGTGCCCGTATTTGGGGGGGGGATGGCACCTGATGCAGGGTAGAGAAGGCGCAAGGTAAGGTCTGTAGGAGAAGGTTTTCGTTTTGGCGAGATTTAAGAACAGTGTGCGTGTCACAAATACACAGCCCGGGGCGCTGCCCAGAAAGCTGGGCAGCCGTAACCCGGTTTAGTGGCTGCGGCCCTGGTTCGAGGCGTTCAGCAGTTGCTTTTCCTGATTCCAGTCAAAGGGTTCATCGCTCTGCTCCGCTTCGTAGCGACGCTCCTCCAGTCTCTGGTAAAGGTCCAATTCCTCGTCTGGCATGAAATGCAAGCAGTCACCGGCAAAGAACCACAGCAAATCGCGGGGCACCAGGTGAGCGATTTGTGGGTAGCGCTGGATGACTTGGCAGATCAGGTCCTGGCCCAGGTATTGGCTTTCGAGCGGGGCTTGCGGCAGCAGGGTCAGCAGTTCGTCGAAGCGTTCGAGGAACAGGGCGTGGCTTTCCTCCGGCACCTGCTCGGCTTCACCCAGGGCCACCAATATGGTGCGCAGGTGGTTCAGCAGTTGCAGGTGATATTCCAGGTGGGGGTTAGCCATTGGGGCGGTCCTCGGGGTGGTTGAAACGGGGCGCGGAGTATACGCCGGTTGGGGAAGGGGCCGCAAAACGGCCCCTGTCTCAGCGTACCTTGCCTTGCTCCGGCAGCAGCTGTGCCTTGTCGAAGGCGTCCACGTCGATCACCGCACGGCGCGCTTGCTCAGCTGCATGCAGGCGTTGCGCCTGATCAGGCTGAAGTACACCACTGTCGACTGCCGCATCGATCACCGACTGCCCGGGCGCCGGTCGTACCTTGCCTTCCTTGATTGCCTGATGCAGCGCGTTGTGCAGCGGCGTCGACGCCTCCAGCAGGTCGCAGGCCCGTTGCAGGGCTGCCACCGGGTCGCCGTCAGCTTGCGGCCTGAAGCAACCGGCAAGCAGCTCTTCCAGCGCAGGGTCGCCTTTGCTGCGTCCGATCAGCGCTGCCACCTCGGCGTCCAGTTCATCGCTCGGCCCGGTATGACGGCGGCCGAAGGGGAACACCAGCACCCGTAGCGCGCAGCCGACGAAACGGTTGGGGAAGTTGTCGAGCAACCGGTCCAGGGCGTGCTCCGCCTGGCCCAGGCTTTCTTCCATGGCCCAGCGCAGCAGGGGCTGCATGTGCTCGGGCGAACCGAGATCGTGGTAGCGCTTGAGTGCGGCACTGGACAGGTACAGGTAGCTGAGTACATCGCCCAGCCGCGCACTCAGGCGCTCCCGGCGCTTGAGCGCCCCGCCCAGCAGCATCATCGACAGGTCCGCCAGCAGGGCAAAGGCGGCGGCCTGGCGGTTGAGGGCCCGGAAGTAGCCTTGGCTCAGCGTGTCTCCCGGTACTTTCTCGAAAACCCCCAGCCCCAGGTTGAACACCACAGTGCTGGCCGCATTGCCGGCGGCGAACAGGATGTGTTTCATCAGCAGGTCATCGAATTCCTGAAGTGCGTGATCGTGGTCTTCACGCCCGGCCAACGCCATCTCCTTGAGCACGAACGGGTGGCAGCGAATGGCGCCCTGGCCGAAGATCATCAGGTTGCGCGAAAGGATGTTGGCGCCTTCGACCGTGATGAAGATCGGCGCTCCTTGCCAGTTGCGGCCCAGGTAGTTGTTCGGGCCCATGATGATGCCCTTGCCACCGTGCACGTCCATGGCGTGCTGGATGCATTCGCGGCCTCGTTCGGTCAGGTGGTACTTGAGGATCGCCGACAGCACCGAGGGTTTCTCGCCCAGGTCTACGGCCTTGGCGGTCAGCAGGCGGGCACTGTCCATCAGCCAGGCGTTGCCGCCAATGCGTGCCAGCGATTCCTGGATACCTTCGAAGGCAGCCAGTGGCACGTTGAATTGCTCGCGGATATTGGCGTACTGGCCGGTCACCAGGCTGGTGTACTTGGCAGCCCCTGTACCCACGGCAGGCAGTGAGATGGAGCGGCCTACCGACAGGCAGTTCATCAGCATCATCCAGCCCTTGCCGAGCATGGCCTGGCCACCGATCAGGAAGTCCAGCGGTACGAACACGTCTTTGCCGCTGTTGGGGCCGTTCATGAAGGCGGCGCCCAGCGGCAGGTGACGTTTGCCGATTTCGACGCCGGGCGTGTTGGTGGGGATCAGGGCCAGGCTGATGCCGAGCTCCTCCTGTTCGCCCAACAGATGGTCGGGGTCGTAGGCTTTGAAGGCCAGGCCCAGCAGGGTGGCGACCGGGCCGAGGGTGATGTAGCGCTTTTCCCAGTTCAGGCGCAGGCCGATCACTTCTTCGCCGTGCCACTGGCCTTTGCAGATGATGCCGGTGTCGGGCATGGCGCCAGCGTCGGAGCCGGCCAGTGGGCCGGTGAGGGCGAAGCAGGGGATTTCCTCGCCTCGGGCCAGGCGTGGCAGGTAGTGGTTGCGTTGTTCGTCGGTGCCGTAATGCAGCAGCAGTTCGGCAGGGCCGAGGGAGTTGGGCACCATCACCGTGGAGGCCAGGTCGCCGCTGCGGGTGGCCAGTTTCATCGCCACCTGGGAGTGGGCGTAGGCGGAGAAGCCCTTGCCGCCGTATTCCTTTGGGATGATCAGGGCAAAAAAGCCATGCTGCTTGATATGTGCCCAGGCTTCGGGCGGCAGGTCCAGGTCCTGGCCGATCTGCCAGTCGCTGACCATGGCGCACAGTGCTTCGGTCGGGCCATCGATGAAGGCCTGTTCTTCATCGGTCAATTTCGGTGCCGGGTAGGCCAGCAAGGTGCGCCAGTCGGGGCGGCCACTGAACAGTTCGCCGTCCCACCACACGGTGCCGGCGTCGATGGCTTCGCGCTCAGTCTGGGACATGGGCGGCAGGGTGCGCTGGAACCAGCGGAATACTGGGGCGGTAAACACCTTGCGTCGCCACTGCGGGAGCGCAACCAGGGCGATCTTCAGGGCCAGCACCACCCAGATCAGGGCCAGCAGCCAGCCGGGGGCACTGCTGAAAATGCCCATCAACAGCACATAGGCCGCCAGGATGCCGAGAATCTGCAAGGGCGCCAGGCGCCGGTGCGTGAGGTACGCCGCGCCGATCACCAGCACCACCAACCACAACAGCAACATAATCGGTCCTCCTTGGAACCAAGGGCTTGAGCCGTCCCAGACAGCTTAGACGCAATGCTGTGAACGGCATGTTCAGAACAGTGACAGGGTGTGGCGGTGGGAGTTTCAGTTCATGTGTTCGCCTGTACCGTTCCATTCCCTCCTACAACGGTGTGTGGCGAGCCCCCCGATCGATGTAGGTGCGGGCTTGCCCGCGAATGCGATGGTGCTGCGACGGTGAATGATCTGGGATATTGGCCGGCAGGGCCGGCCCTTTCGCGGGTAAACCCGCTCCTACGACGGTACGTGGCAACATCACCGAGCGATGCAGAGGCTTGCCCGCGAAGAGGCCCGTACAGGCGGCGAAGGTCTGGAGTAGACTGTGCCACCTCCGCACTCAAAAGGATGTTGCCATGCTGAAGATCTGGGGCCGCAAGAATTCGAGCAATGTGCGCAAGGCGCTGTGGATCGCCCACGAGCTGGGCCTGGACTTCGAATCCATCGACGCCGGCGGCGCCTTCGGCGTGGTCAACGAGCCGCACTACCGCGCCCGCAACCCCAACGGCCTGGTGCCGATGCTCGAAGACGGCGACCTGACTTTGTGGGAATCCAACACCATCGTTCGCTACCTGTGCGCGGAGTACGGCACGGAGCAGGGCTGGTATCTGGCAGACCCACGCCAGCGCGCCCTGGCCGACAAGTGGATGGACTGGACCACATCGTCCTTCGCCGCACCCTTCCGCCCGCTGTTCTGGGGGCTGCTGCGCACGCCGGAAGACCAGCGCGACTGGGTGGCGATCAACGCCGCGCACAAGCAGTGCGCGCAATTACTGGCCATTGCCGACGAAACCCTGGCCAATCAGCCGTACCTGTCCGGTGACCAGATCGGCATGGGCGACATCCCACTGGGTAGCTTCATCTATGCCTGGTTCGAACTGCCCATCGAGCGCCCGGACATGTACCACCTTCAAGCCTGGTATGAGCGCCTGAAGCAACGCCCGGCCTACCAGGCCGCCGTGATGACCGCGCTCACTTGAACCCGCTTCGATAGTCATTATCAATAGATGTGACTGTACTTGTGCAGCCTGGCCTTGCACCATGGCTGCACTCACTGCGCCAGTGACTTTACCTGGCGTGTCCTGCACCTTTTTCTTCGGTAAGTGACCCGCTATGAGTTCCGCCCTGTCCATCCGACAGCTGACCAAGACCTACGGCAATGGCTTTCAGGCCCTCAAAGGCATCGACCTCGATGTTGCCGAAGGCGACTTCTTCGCCTTGCTCGGCCCCAACGGCGCCGGCAAATCCACCACCATCGGCATTCTCTCGACCCTGGTGAACAAGACCAGCGGCACAGTGAGCGTGTTCGGTCACGACCTGGACCGCGAGCCCTCCGCGCTCAAGCGTTGCCTGGGCGTGGTGCCGCAAGAGTTCAACTTCAACCAGTTCGAGAAGACCTTCGACATCGTCGTGACCCAAGCCGGGTACTATGGCATCCCGCCCAAGCTGGCCAAGGAGCGCGCCGAGCAGTACCTGACCCAGCTGGGCCTGTGGGACAAACGTGATGTGCAGTCGCGTTCGTTGTCCGGCGGCATGAAGCGGCGTCTGATGATTGCCCGCGCATTGATCCACGAACCGCGTCTGCTGATCCTGGACGAACCCACCGCCGGGGTGGATATCGAGCTGCGCCGCTCGATGTGGAGCTTCCTCACCGAGCTGAACCAGAAGGGCATCACCATCATCCTCACCACCCACTACCTGGAAGAGGCTGAACAGCTGTGCCGTAACATCGGCATCATCGACCACGGCACCATCGTCGAGAACACCAGCATGCGCCAGTTGCTGGGCAAGCTGCATGTCGAAACCTTCGTGCTCGACCTCAAGCAGGACCTGGCCACGGCGCCGGTACTGCAGGGCTACCCGTGCCGGCTGCTGACCCCGCATAGCCTGGAAGTGCAGGTGGAGAAGGACATCGGCATCACCGCGCTGTTCGGCCAGCTGGCGCTGCAGAACATCGAGGTACAGAGCCTGCGCAACAAGACCAACCGACTTGAGGAGCTGTTCGTGTCCCTGGTGGAAAAAAACCTGTCGAAGGTGGCCGTATGAGTGTGGAACTGCGCACCAACTGGGTCGCCCTGAACACCATCGTCTACCGCGAAGTGCGGCGCTTCCTGCGCATCTGGCCGCAAACGTTGCTGCCGCCAGCGATCACCATGGTCCTGTACTTCGTCATCTTCGGTAACCTGATTGGCCGGCAGATCGGCGACATGGGTGGCTTCACCTACATGCAGTACATCGTGCCGGGGCTGATCATGATGTCGGTGATCACCAACTCATACGGCAACGTGGTGTCGAGCTTTTTCGGCAGCAAGTTCCAGCGCTCGATCGAAGAACTGATGGTGTCGCCGGTGTCGCCTCACACCATTCTCGTCGGCTATGTGCTGGGTGGGGTGCTGCGTGGTTTGGCGGTGGGGGTGATCGTGACCATCCTGTCGATGTTCTTCACCGACCTGCAGGTGCACCACCTGGGCGTGACCGTGGTGGTGGTGCTGCTGACAGCCACCATCTTTTCGCTGCTTGGCTTCGTCAACGCAGTGTTCGCGCGCAACTTCGACGATATCTCGATCATCCCGACCTTCGTGCTGACGCCGCTGACCTACCTGGGCGGGGTGTTCTACTCGATCAACCTGCTGCCGCCGTTCTGGCAGACCGTGTCGTTGGCCAACCCGGTGCTGCACATGGTCAACTCGTTCCGCTACGGCATTCTAGGGGTGTCGGATATCAGCATTGGCACGGCGATCACCTTCATGCTGGTGGCCACTGCGGTGCTCTACGTTGTTTGCGTTCGCTTGCTGGTCAGCGGCCGTGGCATGCGGGCCTGAAGCCTTGCACCGGCATTGGCGACGACGCCACTGCCGGCCCACCCACCAGCGCCAGTAGAACATGGTGGTGAAGTAGGCAAGGATGCCCAGCACCACGCCGCACACCACCGAGCCGAGCAGGAAGGGTTGCCACAGCGTCGACAGCTGGTCGGTGATCCACTGGAAGGTCAGCTCGTCGGGCAGGGTGCGCGGCGGTACCTGCATCAGCCAGGCACCGGTCATGTAGGTGACGAAGAACACCGGCGGCATGGTCAACGGGTTGGTCAGCCACACCAGGCTGACGGCGACCGGCAGGTTGCCGCGCACCGGGATCGCCAGGGCCGCCGCCAGCAGCATCTGCATCGGGATGGGAATAAGCGCCGCGAACAGGCCCACACCCATGGCTCTGGCCACCGAATGGCGGTTCAGGTGCCAGAGGTTGGGGTCGTGCAGCAATTTGCCGAAAAAGCGTAAGGACTTGTGTTCCCGAATGCTGGTCGGGTCCGGCATGTAGCGTTTGAAAAGTCGGCGCGGCATGTAGGCTCCCGGAGCGTTGACCCTGGCAGTATGCCCTTAATCCTGCTCCGCCTCGTTTAGAGTTTGTGACAATTGTTGAGCAAGCGATGCCGGCAATTGAGCTATGCCTCAGGAGGTGACTCGCCTTCTGGAGCTCTACCTCATGCGCACAGGGATGTTTGCGCTCGCGCTCGGGCTGTTGTGCCTGGGCTTTCTGCCCGCATTGCCATCGGTCGGATGGTTGATAACCCTGGCAGCCTGCGCTGTCGGCAGCCAGTTTACCCGCGTATGGCCGTTGGGATGGTTTCTGCTGGGCTTGTGTTGGGCGTGCGGGTCTGCTCAGCAGGCCCTTGATGATCGTCTGGCTGCCGGCCTGGAGGGGCGCACCTTGTGGCTGGAGGGGCGGGTGGCGGGTTTGCCGGCCCGCACTGCACAAGGCGTGCGTTTCGAGCTGGAAGCGCCACGCTCGCGGCGGGCCGAACTGCCTCAGCGTTTGCAACTGAGCTGGTTCGATGGGCCGCCGCTGCGGGCGGGCGAGCAGTGGCGGCTGGCGGTGACCTTGCAACGCCCGGCCGGGCTGCTGAACCCGCACGGGCCTGACCGGGAAGCGCAGTTGCTGGCGCGACGGGTGGGGGCTACGGGTACGGTCAAGGCGGGGCAGTTGCTGGCGCCAGTCGCCGGTGGTTGGCGCGATGCGCTGCGTCAGCGCTTGCTGATGGTCGAAGCCAATGGCCGGCAGGCAGCGCTGGTGGCACTGGTGCTTGGCGATGGTGCGGGCATGGCCCGGGAGGACTGGCAGACGTTGCAGGCCACCGGCACGGTGCACCTGCTGGTGATTTCCGGCCAGCACATTGGCCTGGTCGCCGGTTTGCTCTATGGCCTGGTCGCCGGGCTGGCGCGTTGGGGGCTATGGCCGGCAAGGCTACCGTGGTTACCCTGGGCCTGCGGCCTGGCCATGGCCGCAGCGCTGGCCTACGGGTGGCTGGCGGGTGGTGGGGTGCCAGTGCAGCGGGCCTGTCTGATGCTGGCCGTGGTGCTGCTCTGGCGTCTGCGCTTTCGCCACCTTGGCGCTTTTTTTCCGTTGCTGCTTGCACTGGTCGCTGTGCTGGTCTTCGAGCCACTGGCGGCGTTGCTGCCTGGGTTCTGGCTGTCGTTCGCCGCCGTGGCCACGCTCATCTACTGCTTCAGTGCCCGGTTGGGGGGTTGGCGGCCCTGGCAGGCCTGGACACGAGCGCAATGGGTGATCGCCGTCGGCTTGCTGCCGGTGTTGCTGGCCACCGGCTTGCCGGTGAGCCTCAGTGCACCGCTGGCCAACCTTGTGGCGGTGCCGTGGGTCAGCCTGGCGGTCTTGCCGTTGGCGTTGTTGGGCACGCTGATGTTGCCGCTGGCGGGCGTTGGCGAGGCGTTGCTCTGGCTGGCAGGTGGCCTGCTGGATGTGCTGTTCCGCGGGCTGGCGCTGGTGGCGCAACAGCGCCCGGCATGGGTGCCGCCGGCCCTGCCGTGGTGGGCCTGGCTGCTGGTATGTCTGGGTGCGCTGTTGCTTTTGCTGCCTCGTGGTGTGCCGCTGCGCGGGTTGGGAGGGGTGATGCTGCTGGCGCTGTGGGTACCCAGGGAGCCGGTGCCGTTTGGCCAAATCGAGGTCTGGCAGCTGGATGTCGGCCAGGGGCTGGCGGTGCTCTTGCGTACGCGGCATCACAGCCTGCTTTACGATGCCGGGCCGGCCAGGGGGGAAAGCGACTTGGGGGAACGCGTGGTGCTGCCAACCTTGCGCAAGCTGGGGGTGGGCGGCCTTGACGTGATGGTGATCAGCCATGCGCATGCCGATCATGCGGGCGGGGCCGTGGCCATTGCGCGTGGTTTGCCGATCAAGCGGATAATCGGTGGGGAAGCGCTGGTTGATGTTCCGTTGCAGCCGTGTGCCAGTGGCGAGCAATGGGACTGGGATGGCGTGCGTTTTTCGTTGTGGCGCTGGGTGGACGGGCAGAGCAGTAATGACCGTTCCTGTGTGCTGTTGGTCGAGGCGCAGGGCGAGCGCTTGCTGCTGGCGGGGGATATGGAAGTTGCTGCCGAACGGGCCTGGCTGGCGGACACTGAAGTGCCGCGTATCGACTGGCTGCAGGCGCCGCATCATGGCAGCCGCAGCTCGTCCACCGAGGCGTTCGTCCGGGCTACCGCACCGCGCGGGGTATTGATTTCGCGGGGGCGCAACAACAGTTTCGGGCACCCCCACGTGCAGGTGGTCGAGCGGTATGGGCGGCATGGGGTGGTGATGCATGATACGGCGGTGGAGGGGGCATTGCGGTTGGTGCTGGGGCGGCATGGGGAGGTTGAGGGTGTGCGCCGACAGCGGCGATTCTGGCGTGATGTGGGGGGTGGCTGATCTGGCCCTTTCGCGGGTAAAGCCGCTGCCACAGGTACTGCACGGCCCAGAGGGCCGACCCGGTAGCCCGACAGCCTAATTCCCTGACCTCCGGCAGATGAGCCCTCGGCGCGCCTATGGTAGAGTGGCGGCCTTTTTCCGAAGGGGCGTTTACTGTGTGGGAATTGGTCAAGTCCGGTGGTTGGATGATGCTGCCGATCATTCTGAGTTCCATCGTTGCCATGGCTATCGTCGTCGAGCGCCTGTGGACCCTGCGTGCCAGCCGCGTCACCCCGCCCCACCTGCTGGGCCAGGTGTGGATGTGGATCAAGGACAAGCAACTGACCAGTGACAAGCTCAAGGCGCTGCGGGCCGATTCGCCACTGGGCGAAATCCTGGCAGCGGGCCTCGCCAACTCGCGCCATGGTCGTGAAATCATGAAAGAGTGCATCGAGGAGGCCGCCTCGCGCGTCATCCACGAACTGGAACGCTACATCAGCACCCTCGGCACCATCGCCGCCATGGCGCCTCTGCTGGGCCTGCTGGGCACCGTGCTGGGCATGATCGACATTTTCAGCGCCTTCATGGGCTCGCAGATGACCGCCAACGCCGCCGTGCTGGCCGGTGGTATCTCCAAGGCCCTGGTCACCACTGCGGCAGGCCTGATGGTCGGTATCCCGGCGGTGTTCTTCCACCGCTTCCTGCTGCGCCGCATCGATGAGCTGGTGGTCGGCATGGAGCAGGAGGCGATCAAGCTGGTGGAAGTGATCCAGGGCGACCGTGAAGTGGAAGTGGCCGGAGGCAAGGCGTGAAGTTCCGGCGCAATCGCCAGCGGGAGAGCGTCGACATCAACCTGGCGTCGCTGATCGACGTGGTGTTCGTCCTGCTGCTGTTCTTCGTGGTTACCACCACCTTCACCCGCGAAACGCAACTGCGCGTCGAGCTGCCCGAAGCCACCAGCGCCGAGCCGGCGCCGACCGACCCGGGCAAGCTGGTGGAAATCACCATCAGCGCCGAAGGCGTGTATTCGGTGAACAACCACCTGCTGCCCAAAAGCGACCTGGCCACCCTGAGCGAGGCCATAGCGCGCGAGTCGGGTGGCGACAACACGCTGCCGCTGGCCATCAGCGCCGACGGCAAGACCCCGCACCAGGCTGTGGTCACCGCAATGGATGCTGCCGGCAAGCTCGGTTTCAGCCAGTTGCGCATGACCACCGTCGAGGCGGCCCAGGGCACGCCTTGATGGCTTTCGCCGACCGCTTGCTCGCTGCCTGGTACGCCGGGCATCCGGCGCTGGCGCTGCTGCGTCCGCTGGAGGCCTTGTATCGCCGCGTGGTCACGCGCAAGCGGGCACGTTTTCTAAGGGGTGACAGTGCCAGCTACCGGGCACCGGTACCGGTCATTGTCGTGGGCAACATCACCGTCGGTGGCACCGGCAAGACGCCGATGATTCTCTGGTTGATCGAACACTGTCGCCAGCAAGGGCTGAAGGTGGGCGTAGTCAGCCGCGGTTATGGTGCCAGGCCTCCACGGCTGCCCTGGCGGGTGCAGGCCGATCAGCCGGCCGATGAGGCGGGCGACGAGCCGCTGCTGATCGTGCAACGCACCGGCGTGCCACTGATGATCGACCCGGATCGCGCCCGGGCCGTGCAGGCATTGCTGGCCAGCGAACCCCTCGACCTGATCCTGTGCGACGACGGTATGCAACATTACCGCCTGGCCCGTGACCTGGAACTGGTGCTGATCGACGCTGCCCGCGGCCTGGGCAATGGCCGCTGCCTGCCGGCGGGGCCGTTGCGTGAGCCGGCCGACCGCTTGCGTGAGGCTGACGCGGTGCTGTTCAACGGCGCCAGCGAAGACCGCACCGAGGGTTTTGGTTTCCGCCTGCAGCCGTCGGCCCTGGTCAACGTGCGCACTGGCGAGCGCCGTGCGCTCGACCATTTCCCCGCCGGCCAGCGCCTGCATGCGGTGGCCGGTATCGGCAACCCGCAACGTTTCTTCAACACCCTGCTGGGGCTAAACTGGCAGCCGGTGCCGCATCCCTTCGCCGACCATGCGCAGTTCAGTGCCCGGAGCCTGGCTTTCAGCCCGCCACTGCCGCTGGTCATGACCGAGAAGGACGCGGTGAAATGCCGGGCCTTTGCCGCTGACGACTGGTGGTACCTGGCCGTCGAAGCGCAGCCTACGCCGGCTTTCAGCGCCTGGTTCGACAACCAGCTGCAACGCTTGTTGCGCAAACCCTGAGCCCGTTTTCAATTTCCGGCCACCTGGCCTAAAGGAAGCCTCCAATGGACACCAAACTGCTTGATATCCTGGCCTGCCCGATCACCAAGGGCCCGCTCAAGCTGAGCGCCGACAAGACCGAGCTGATCAGCAAAGGCGCTGGCCTGGCCTACCCGATTCGCGACGGTATCCCGGTCATGCTGGAAAGCGAGGCACGCACCCTGACCGACGACGAGCGTCTTGACAAATGAGCCTGGAATTTACGGTAGTAATCCCCGCCCGGCTGCGCTCCACCCGCCTGCCAGGCAAACCGCTGCTGCTGATTGCCGGCAAGCCAATGGTGCAACATGTGTGGGAGCAGGCCCGCAAGAGCGGTGCCAGCCGTGTGGTCATCGCCACCGACGACACCAGCATCCTCGAAGCCTGCCAGGCCTTCGGTGCCGAAGTGCTGATGACCCGTGCCGATCATGAATCGGGCACTGACCGCCTGGCCGAAGTGGCCGCGTACCTAGGGTTGCCGGCTGACGCCATTGTGGTCAACGTGCAGGGCGACGAGCCGCTGATCCCGCCGGTGATCATCGACCAGGTGGCGGCCAACCTGGCGGCGCATCCGGAAGCCGGTATCGCCACCCTGGCCGAGCCGATCCATGAACCGGAAACCGTGTTCAACCCGAACGCGGTCAAGGTGGTGAGTGACAAGAACGGCCTGGCCCTGACGTTCAGCCGAGCGCCGCTGCCCTGGGCCCGCGATACCTTTGCCAAGGCCCGCGACGTGCTGCCGGAAGGGGTGCCCTATCGCCGTCATATTGGCATGTACGCCTACCGTGTCGGGTTCCTGCACGACTTCGTCAGCTGGGGCCCATGCTGGCTCGAGCAGGCTGAAGCGCTGGAGCAGCTGCGTGCCCTGTGGCACGGCGTACGCATTCACATCGAGGACGCCATCGAGGCGCCTGCCGTGGGGGTCGACACCCCTGAGGATCTGGAGCGCGTACGGCGCTTGCTGGAGGCCTGATGCGCGTCCTGTTCGTGTGCCTGGGCAACATCTGCCGCTCGCCCACCGCCGAAGGCGTGCTGCGCCATCAATTGCACGCCGCCGGGCTCGCTGACAAGGTGCAGGTGGCTTCTGCCGGCACCGGCGATTGGCATGTCGGCAAGGCGCCAGACAGCCGCACCTGCAAGGCGGCGCTGGCGCGCGGTTACGACCTGTCGCAGCAACGCGCCCAACAGGTCAAGGCATCGCACTTCGCCGAATACGACCTGGTGTTGGCCATGGATGAGCACAACCTGCGCGATCTGCGCGCCCTGCGCCCGTCCACGGCAGTGGGCGAACTCGACCTGTTCCTGCGCCGCTACGGTGCAGCCCTGGATGAAGTGCCAGACCCGTACTACGGTGGCGCCGACGGCTTCGAGCAGGTGCTGGACCTGGTGGAAGCGGCTTGCCAGGCGCTGGTACTGGAAATCAAGGGGCGTCTATGACAGTGCAGTGGCAGGAGCAGGTATCGCTCAAGCCTTACAATACCTTCGGCATCGACGTGAAGGCGCGCTATTTCAGCCAGGTGCAGGACGACCAGCAGGTGCGTCAGGCACTGGGCCAGGCACAGCAGAGGGGCTTGCCGGTACTGGTGATCGGGGGTGGCAGCAACCTGCTGCTGACCCGCGATATCGATGCACTGGTGCTGCACATGGCCAGCCGCGGTCGGCGTGTGCTCAGTGACGATGGCGAGCGTATCGTGGTCGAAGCCGAGGCCGGTGAGCCATGGCACGCGTTTGTGCAATGGGCGCTGGCGCAGGGCTATTGCGGGTTGGAGAACCTCAGCCTGATCCCTGGCACCGTGGGTGCTGCGCCGATGCAGAACGTGGGCGCTTACGGGGTGGAGATCAAGGACGTGTTCGCCGGGCTGACAGCCCTGGACCGTGAGACGGGCGCGCTGCGTGACTTCAGTTTGGCGGAATGTGCTTTCGGCTATCGCGACAGCCTTTTCAAGCGCAATCCCGGCCGCTGGTTGATCCTGCGTGTGCGCTTTGCCTTGACCCGCACCCTGCACGCTCATCTGGACTATGGCCCGGTGCGCCATCGTCTGTCTGAGCAGGGTGTGACCGAGATGACCGCGCAAGCGATCAGCGATGCAATCTGCAGCATTCGCCGCGAGAAGCTGCCAGACCCGGTAGAGCTTGGCAATGCCGGGAGCTTCTTCAAGAACCCGGTGGTAACGGCTGATCTGGTCGAGCGAATTCGTGCGCAGTATCCCGCGGTTGTGGCTTACCCCCAAGCGGATGGCCAGGTGAAACTGGCCGCGGGCTGGTTGATTGAGCAGGCGGGCTGGAAGGGTCATCGTGACGGTGATGCTGGCGTGCATCGCTTGCAGTCGCTGGTGCTGGTCAACTATGGCCAGGCGAGCGGAGCGCAGATGCATGCGCTGGCGCGCAAGATTCAGGCGGATATCTTCGAGCGGTTTGGGGTTGAGCTGGAGATGGAGCCTAATCTTTACTGATTTGCCGGCTGTGACCCCCCGTAGGAGCGGGTTTACCCGCGAAAGGGCCGGGCCTGGTGGCCAACTTCCACCCGCCGTTCACCGTTGCCGCCGCTACCGTATTCGCGGGTAAACCCGCTCCTACACCTGATCGGGGATGGATACACATCGGTGATTGGGCGCAGGCCGTCGTGTAGGAGCGGGTTTACCCGCGAAAGGGCCGGGCCTGGTGGCCAATTTCCACCTGCCGTTCACCGTTGCCGCCGCCACCGTATTCGCGGGTAAACCCGCTCCTACACCTGATCGGGGATGGACACACATCGGTGATTGGGCGCAGGCCGTCGTGTAGGAGCGGGTTTACCCGCGAAAGGGCCGGGCCTGGTGGCCAATTCCCACCCGCCGTTCACCGTTGCCGCCGCCACCGTATTCGCGGGTAAACCCGCTCCTACACGCTGATCGGTGGTGGACACACATCGGGGGGTTGGACACAGGCCATTGTAGGAGCGGGTTTACCCGCGAAGAGGCCCGTCAGGCAAACCAAAAAAAGCCCCGCCAGTTTGCACTGGCGGGGCTTTTTCATTCAGCTTTGGCTATCAGCCGTGATGAGGTTTGTGCTCATCGGCGGCTTCCAGGGCTGGTTCCTGGGAAGCTGCAGCAGCTTCCTGTGCCGCTTTGGCAGCAGCCTCGGCCTCCCGCTTGCGGCGACGCACTTCACGTGGGTCGTTCGGTGCACGGCCGTTGGCCAGCATGACAGTGGCAGGTTCGACCACTGCAGGTGCAGGTTCGACCACCGCAGGTGCAGGCTCGGCCACCACTTCTGGCTGGGCTTCGACAACCGGGGCAGGCTGTGCGGCAACCGGAGCGACTTCGACCACGGCCGGGGCCTGTTCGATCTCACCGGCTTCTACCGCTGGGGCTTCTGCTGGGGTTTCAGTGACCACGGTTTCTGCAACTACGACCGGCTCAACAGCAGGTGCATCTTCAGCGACAGGCTGCGGGGCCATTTCGACCACAGGCTCGGCAGTTGCCTCGGCTGCGGCCACTGGCTCGGTGACCGGCTGCTCGACCGCTGGGGCCACGGACGCTTCTTCAGCTTTGGTGACCGCTTCGACCTGCTCGACCGGTTGGGCGGCTTCGCTGTTGTCGGTTTCTGCAACGGCAGTGACTTCGGCAGTAGCACGCTCGGCCTGCTGGTTGGCCTGGGCTTCTGCGTCGGAGCTGATGTTGCTGCTGGCGACAGCAGCCGTCACGGCAAGGCCGGCAGCCAGTTCGGCACCCAGCTCGGTGGCCTGGTGCTGTTGTGGCTGCTCTTCGCTGCCTTCTTCTTCACTGCCGTCGATCAGCTCGCCATTGGCATTGCGCTGACGCTCACGACGGTTGCTGCGACGACGCTGGCCACGGGAGCGGCGGCGTGGGCGCTCGCCATCGGTGCCTTCCTGCTCGTCTTGCAGCAGCTCTTCGCTTGGCAGTTGCTCTTCGGCCAGTTCGGCAGCCTGCTCGGTTGCTTCTTCGGCAGCGCGTGGTTGGCGTTCTTCGCGTGGTGGGCGCGGGGCGCGCTCTTCACGTGGGGCGCGTTCTTCCCGAGGTGCGCGCTCTTCACGTGGAGCACGTTCTTCACGCGGTGCGCGTTCTTCACGTGGAGCACGTTCTTCACGCGGTGCGCGTTCTTCACGTGGCGCACGTTCTTCGCGAGGTGCGCGTTCTTCGCGTGGAGCACGCTCTTCGCGGGCTACACGTTCTTCACGCGGCTGGCGCTCTTCGCGTTCGGCTGGCGGGGTGGCGTCCAGCGGTTCGCGCAGCTCGCGAACGCGCTCTTCGCCGCGGTTGCTACGGCGGTCTTCGCGTGGCTGGCGCGGAGTACGTTCTTCACGCGGTGCACGCTCTTCACGTGGGGCACGTTCCTCACGCGGTGCACGTTCTTCACGTGGGGCACGCTCCTCACGCGGTGCACGTTCTTCGCGTGGGGCGCGTTCCTCGCGCGGTGCGCGCTCGGCACGCTCTTCACGCGGTTTGCGTTCTTCGTCGCGGCGGCCGTTGCGGTTGCGGCTTTGCTGGCGGCCGTTGCGGCGTTCTTCGTTACGCGGGCTGCGCTCGGCAGCCGGTTTTTCGGCGGCGGGCACCACTGGCGCGGCGGCAGGCTCGTCCTTGCCGGCGAACAGGCTCACCAGCGACTTCACCAGGCCCTTGAACAGGCTTGGCTCCGGAGCGCTCGGGGCAGGGGCGACCGGGGCGGCAGGCTGGGGCTCTTCAGCGGCGGCCGGTACCGGTGCGTTGGCGCGGGCCGGGGCCGTCTTCACTGCGGCTTCCTGGCGTACCAGGGTGCGGGTGGCGGTCGGCTGCGGCGCTTCTTCAGCTTCGGCGGCGGCGATTTCGTAGCTGGACTGGTTGTTCAGCACTTCAGGGTTGTCGTCGCGCAGGCGCTGGACTTCGAAGTGCGGGGTTTCCAGGTGGTCGTTCGGCAGGATGATGATGCGCGCGCGGGTGCGCAGCTCGATCTTGGTGATCGAGTTACGCTTTTCGTTCAGCAGGAACGCGGCTACCGGGATCGGCACTTGAGCACGTACTTCGGCGGTGCGGTCCTTCAGGGCTTCTTCTTCGATCAGGCGCAGGATGGCCAGCGACAGCGATTCGACGTCACGGATGATGCCGGTGCCGGAGCAGCGTGGGCAGACGATGCCGCTGCTTTCGCCCAGCGATGGGCGCAGACGCTGACGGGACATTTCCAGCAGGCCGAAGCGCGAGATGCGGCCAACCTGCACGCGGGCGCGGTCGGCTTCCAGGCATTCACGCACGCGCTCTTCAACAGCGCGCTGGTTTTTCGCCGGGGTCATGTCGATGAAGTCGATGACGATCAGGCCGCCGATGTCACGCAGGCGCAGCTGGCGGGCAATTTCCTCGGCCGCTTCCAGGTTGGTCTGCAGGGCGGTTTCTTCGATGTCGCTGCCTTTGGTGGCGCGCGCCGAGTTGATGTCGATGGACACCAGGGCTTCGGTCGGGTCGATCACGATCGAACCGCCGGACGGCAGGTCGACCACGCGCTGGAAGGCGGTCTCGATCTGGCTTTCGATCTGGAAGCGGTTGAACAGCGGCACGCTGTCTTCGTACAGCTTGACCTTGCTGGCGTACTGCGGCATCACCTGGCGGATGAAGGTCAGCGCTTCTTCCTGGGCGTCGATGCTGTCGATCAGCACTTCGCCGATGTCCTGGCGCAGGTAGTCGCGGATGGCGCGGATGATGACGTTGCTTTCCTGGTAGATCAGGAATGGCGCGGCGCGGTCCAGGGACGCTTCCTTGATGGCGGTCCACAGCTGCAGCAGGTAATCCAGGTCCCACTGCATTTCTTCGCTGCTGCGGCCAAGGCCGGCAGTGCGCACGATCAGGCCCATGTCGCCCGGTACAGTCAGGCCGTTCAGGGCTTCGCGCAGTTCGTTGCGCTCTTCGCCTTCGATGCGGCGCGAGATGCCACCGGCACGCGGGTTGTTGGGCATCAGCACCAGGTAGCGGCCGGCCAGGCTGATGAAGGTGGTGAGGGCGGCGCCTTTGTTGCCGCGCTCTTCCTTCTCGACCTGAACGATGACTTCCTGGCCTTCGCTGAGCACTTCCTTGATGTTGACCCGGCCTTCTGGGGCCTTCTTGAAGTACTCGCGGGAGATTTCTTTCAGCGGCAGGAAGCCGTGACGTTCGGAACCGAAGTCGACGAAGGCGGCTTCGAGGCTGGGTTCGATGCGGGTGATCTTGCCTTTGTAGATGTTGGCCTTTTTCTGCTCGCGCGCGCCGGACTCGATGTCCAGGTCGTAGAGACGTTGGCCGTCCACCAGGGCTACACGCAACTCTTCGGGTTGAGTCGCGTTAATCAGCATTCTTTTCATGTTGTACCGTCGGTTTCCGGGCTGCCGGAAACGGCGTTCGGCACACACGACGTCTCATGGTCGGTGCCAAGGTGCGCAAAGGGTGGCCGGGCCACCCCCGTGTCGAGCGACGTTCGGCACCAGCCGGTTGCCCAGCCTGCCGTTGTCGCGACGACGCGTCCTGTTTGCTGCGGTGCCAACAAGGCCCCGGTGGCTTCGAATAGGTATCCGAATCAACCAAGCGGGCCTTGTGCACTCAGTCAGGAGGAGGAATCAACCGTCAGCCGTGGACGCCCGGAGGGCATCTGTTCAGGACCTTATCCGCTCACCAGCCGTCAGTGGGCTGGTGGCCGGACGCGGTGCTACACGGTCCGAGGGCTGTGCATCTCCACCCTGCACGTATCCCTGATAATTCGGGTGCTGCCGCGCGCTGAATCCGCAACGGGTTGCATTTTTCGCCAGCGCTGGTTCTGCGCTGGCGCCATTCATGTCCAAGGCAGGTATTTCCGAAGCATTCGCCGGGCGATGCGTGGAAGCGACTCGCGGGCAGAGGTGCAGCGAAAAGAATCGGGTAAGCAGGTGAAACACCGCACTTGTCGTTTTTTTTCGGTCTTCTCTACACGGCGCTGGTGGCGATTCCAGGCATTTCGGTAAACTGGCGAAAACCCCGTAGGACGGCCTCGCGTCCTGGAGAATTGCGAAGGTCAAGGACCGGCAAAGAGCCTGGTGCCGCTGGCCTGCCGCTTTTGGCGGCGTTCGCGACTATAGCAGCAATGATTAAGTGCTTCAATTCCATAAAAAATTGTTATGATCTCGCAATGACGACCAATACCCCTCCGACTTCCGGCGTTCAGCTGATCGAAGTCGCGCCGGAGCTTGCCGGCCAACGCATCGATAATTTCCTCATCACGGCCCTCAAGGGCGTGCCCAAGACACTGGTCTACCGCATCCTGCGCAAGGGTGAGGTGAGGGTCAACAAGGGCCGCGTCAAGCCGGAGTACAAGATCCAGGCCGGCGACATCGTGCGCGTTCCGCCCGTCCGCTTGCCGGAACGAGACGAACCGGCGCCGGTGGCCCAAGGCCTGCTGCAGCGTCTGGAAGCCGCCATTGTCTACGAGGACAAGGCGCTTATCGTGATGAACAAGCCGGCCGGCATCGCCGTGCACGGCGGCAGCGGCCTGAGCTTCGGGGTGATCGAGGCGCTGCGCCAGTTGCGCCCGGACGCCAAGGAGCTGGAGCTGGTGCACCGCCTGGATCGCGACACGTCTGGTCTGTTGATGATCGCCAAGAAGCGCAGCATGCTGCGCCACCTGCATGCCGCCCTGCGCGGCGATGGTGTCGACAAGCGCTACATGGCGCTGGTGCGCGGCCACTGGCCAACCTCGAAAAAGCAGGTTAACGCGCCGTTGCTCAAGAGCAACCTGCGTTCCGGCGAGCGCATGGTCGAGGTGAACGATGAAGGCAAGGAGGCCCTGACCCTGTTTCGCGTGCTGCGCCGCTTTGGCGACTTTGCCACCATTGTCGAGGCGCGCCCGATCACCGGTCGTACTCATCAGATCCGCGTGCACACCTTGCATGCCGGGCACATGATCGCTGGCGACAGCAAATACGGCGACGAAGACTTCAGCCGGGAAATTCGCGAGTTGGGTGGCAAGCGCCTGTTCCTGCATGCCTACGCGTTGACTGTACCGCTGCCCGACGGTGGCGAGTTGAAGCTCGAGGCGCCTGTGGATGAGGTATGGGCGAAAACCGTTGAACGTTTGAGTGCGTCCTGATCCATGAAAAAAGGCTATGAGCTACTGATCTTCGACTGGGACGGCACCCTGGCCGATTCCATTGGTCGTATCGTCGAGGCCATGAATGTCGCCGCAGAGCGTGCCGGCGAGGCACAGAGCAGCGATGATGCGGTCAAGGGTATCATCGGCCTGGCCTTGGACGAGGCGATCCACACCTTGTACCCGCACCTGGTGCCCGCAGAGGTTGCCAGCTTCCGCCAGCACTATGCCGATGTCTACGTCGCACTGGATCAGCAACCTTCGCCGCTGTTCGATGGCGTGGTCGAGTCGCTGGATGCCTTTCGCGCCGAGGGTTACCGCCTTGCGGTGGCCACCGGCAAGGCTCGTCGCGGGCTGGATCGGGTGCTCAAGGCCAATGGCTGGGAGCGGTTCTTCGACATCACCCGTGCCGCTGACGAGACCCGTGGCAAGCCACACCCGCTGATGCTTGAGGAAATCCTCGGGCATTGTGGCGTCGAACCGTCGCGTGCGCTGATGGTCGGAGATTCGGCATTCGACCTGCAGATGGCCAGCAATGCCGGCATGCATTCGGTGGCGGTTGGCTATGGTGCCATGTCGCTGCAGGCGCTGGCCGAGTTTGGCCCGCAGGTATGTATCGATCACTTTTCCCAGTTGCGCGAGTGGCTGGGTGGTTCCGCAATTCCACTTCCAAGGTAGGTAAGCATGGCAGACGAATGGAAAGCCCCTGAGCCCGAGCCCGGGGAACGCGAAGAGCGCAACAGCTGGAAGCTCCTGGAAAAGACCTTGCTGGCGAGCGTGCAGGAGCAGCGACGGTCGCGGCGCTGGGGGATCTTCTTCAAGCTGCTGACCTTCGTCTACCTGTTCGGCATTCTGGCGTTGTTCTCGCCGCTGATGGACATGGACAAGGCCGCTTCGCGCAGTGCCAGTCATACCGCGTTGGTCGAGGTGCGGGGGGTGATTGCCGATCAGGAGGCTGCCAGCGCCGATAACATCGTCAAGAGCCTGCGAGAGGCGTTCAAGGACGACAAGACCAAGGCTGTGGTGATGCGCATCAACAGCCCGGGTGGCAGCCCGGTGCAGGCGGGTTACGTGTATGACGAAATCCGTCGCCTGCGTGCCGAATATCCCGCCATCAAGCTGTATGCGGTGATCGCCGACCTTGGGGCTTCCGGTGCCTATTATATCGCCAGTGCGGCGGACGAGATCTATGCCGACAAGGCCAGCCTGGTGGGTTCCATTGGGGTGACGGCGGCGGGTTATGGCTTTGTTGGTACCATGGAGAAGCTTGGGGTCGAGCGGCGTGCCTATACATCGGGTGAGCACAAGGCGTTCCTTGATCCGTTTTCGCCGGAAAAACCAGAAGAGACCCGGTTCTGGCAGGGCGTGCTGGATACCACGCACCAGCAGTTCATCGCCATGGTCAAGCAGGGGCGGGGTGAGCGCCTGAAGGACAAGGAGCATCCGGAGTTGTTCAGTGGCCTTATCTGGTCGGGTGAGCAGGCCAAGGCGCTGGGGCTGGTGGATGGCTTGGGCAGTGCCAGCTATGTGGCGCGTGAGATCGTGGGGGAGAAGGAGTTGGTGGACTTCACCGTTCAGGAGTCGCCTTTCGATCGCTTCTCCAAGCGCGTGGGTGCCAGCGTGGCTGAGCACCTGGCGATGTGGATGGGGTTCCAGGGGCCGCAGTTGCGTTGAGTTCGTCGCAGTTCTTGTGGTGTCTGGCAGATCGAGCGCCGCCCGCGCGGCGCGCTCATCGATCGGGGTGCCCAGCGGTGCGTTGTAGGGGCGGGTTTACCCGCGAATAGGCCGGACCTGCCGTCCAATACCCTGGCCTTTCACCGTCGCAGCACCATCGCATTCGCGAGCATGAGCTGGTGTCGCCACGCCCGTTGTAGGAGCGGGTTTACCCGCGAATAGGCCGGACCTGCCGGCCAATATCCCCGATCGTTCACCCTCCCGGGCGGCGCTCGATCCGTCGGGCGCCAAAATCTCCAGCCAGGCTACGGAACCACCACCCCTTCCTTGGTCAGCATATCCACCAGCCGAATCAGTGGCAGCCCGATCAGGCTGGTTGCATCGCACCCATGGGTGCTCTGGAACAGGCTCACCCCCAACCCCTCCGCCTTGAAGCTCCCTGCGCAATCCAGCGGCTGTTCCGTCGCGACGTAGCGCTCCACGCGCTCGCGGCTCAATTCGCGCATCGTGACGGTAAACGGCACGCAATCCACCTGGCATTGCCCGGTGGCGCTGTTCAGCAGTGCCAGTCCAGTCAGAAAGCTCACCTGCTGCCCGCTACACTCGAGCAGTTGCTCGCAAGCCCGCTCGAAGGTGTGCGGCTTACCCAGCACCTGTTCGCCCAACACAGCTACCTGGTCCGACCCGATAATCAGGTGCCTGGGATGGCTGTCCGCCAAGGCCTCGGCTTTTTGCCTGGCAAGGCGGCGTACCAGCTCAACGGCTGGCTCGTCTTGCCGGCGCTGCTCGTCTATATCGGGGCTTGCCCAGGTGAAGGGCAGGTGCAGGCGAGCGAGCAGTTCGCGGCGATAGGCAGAGCTGGAAGCCAGTAACAAAGGAAGCATGGTAGACTCCGGGTTCGGTTGAACCAATTCTATCACGCACGATGCCGCCTAATTTCCTTTGACAGGGGCGGGGGGCATCCCTAGAATGCTGCGCCTATGTTGAATGACCCGATTCCACCTCACGTTGACCCGCGCAAATTAGCCGATCGTGGCGTAACCCTTAACGGTTCGCTGCAACTCGCTGATTTGGAAAGACTCTGCGACCCGCTTTCCGACAATGTCGGTACGGTGCAGGCGAAGTTCGATTTTGAACGAGATGAACAGCACGTGGTGGTAATCCACAGCGAGCTGGACGTCGAAGTCAAGATGGTTTGCCAGCGTTGTCTTGAGCTGGTCACCCTACCGGTCCACAGCGAATGTACATACGCCGTGGTGAAGGAGGGTGCGAATACCCAGTCGTTGCCGAAAGGCTATGACGTGCTGGAACTGGGCGAAGATCCTTTGGATCTGCAGGCATTGGTCGAGGAGGAGCTTTTGCTCGCCTTGCCAATCGTGCCTGCTCATCATCCGGAAGAATGCCAGCAGCCGGCGGGCGCAGACGAGCCCGAATCGAGCAAGGACGAGGTATCGCGGTCCAACCCGTTCAGTGTTTTGGCGCAGTTAAAGCGTGACCCAAACGTTTAGGAGTTAATCAATTATGGCTGTTCAGCAGAACAAAAAATCCCGCTCTGCCCGTGACATGCGCCGTTCGCACGACGCTCTGTCGGAAAACGCGCTGTCGGTAGAGAAAACCACCGGTGAAGTTCACCTGCGTCACCACGTTTCGCCAGAAGGCGTTTACCGTGGTCGTAAAGTGGTCGACAAGGGCGCTGACGAGTAATCCTTGTCCGCTCAGGTCATCGCGATCGACGCAATGGGCGGGGACTTCGGTCCCCGCAGCATTGTCCAGGCTAGCATTGCCTGCCTTTCGGCTACCCCCTCGCTCCACCTGACCCTCGTCGGTCAACCCTCCCTCCTTGAAGATCTCATCAGTGGCTTGCCAGCTGCGGATCGCGCGCGCCTGCAGATTGTGGCCGCCAGTGAGGTGGTCGGCATGGACGAGCGGCCATCCCAGGCGTTGCGCGGCAAGCCGGATTCGTCGATGCGCATCGCCCTCGAACTGGTGCGCGACGGAAAAGCCCAGGCCTGTGTCAGTGCCGGCAATACCGGGGCGCTGATGGCGTTGTCGCGCTTCGTGCTCAAGACCCTGCCGGGTATCGACCGGCCGGCCATGGTGGCGGCGATCCCGACCCAGACGGGTTACTGTCAATTGCTCGATCTGGGCGCCAATGTCGACTGCAGCGCCGAAAACCTCTACCAGTTCGCGGTAATGGGCTCGGTGGCCGCTCAGGCCCTGGGTGTGCATCGGCCACGCGTGGCGCTGTTGAACATCGGTACCGAGGACATCAAGGGTAACCAGCAGGTCAAGCTGGCTGCCACGTTGTTGCAGGGCGCCCGTGGGCTCAACTATGTCGGTTTCGTCGAAGGGGATGGCCTGTACCGGGGTGAGGCAGACGTGGTGGTGTGCGACGGTTTTGTCGGCAACATACTGCTCAAGTCCAGCGAGGGCCTGGCGACGATGATCGGTGCGCGCATCGAAAAACTGTTCAAGGGCGGTGCTTTTGCCCGCGTTGCCGGGGCCGTTGCCATGCCGCTGCTCAAGCGTCTGCAGGCCGACCTGGCGCCGGCGCGGCATAATGGGGCGAGCTTTCTGGGGCTACAGGGTATCGTCATCAAGAGTCATGGCTCGGCGGGCGTGCAGGGGTTTCAGAGTGCCATCCAGCGGGCGCTGATCGAAATTCAGGAAAACCTGCCGCAGCGGCTGCATGGCCGCCTTGAAGACCTGTTGCCTTAGGCATTTCGCCGATGAAGTGCTTAAATGTGACCGCTTGGTCTGTGTTTCCATCCAAGTTTTCAGATTCCGCGCCTGGCCTCGGGCCTGGCGCACACTATCCGACGACAAGATCATAAGGGCTTGTTCAATGTCTGCATCCCTCGCATTCGTCTTTCCCGGTCAAGGTTCCCAGTCGCTGGGCATGCTCGCCGAGCTCGGCGCCGAGAAGCCAGTGATCATCGAAACCTTCAAGGAAGCGTCCGAAGCGCTCGGCTACGACCTGTGGAAGCTGGTCCAGGACGGCCCGGAAGAGCAACTTAACCAGACCGACAAGACCCAGCCGGCGATCCTTACTGCGTCCATCGCACTGTGGCGCCTGTGGCTGGAAGAGGGCGGTGCCAAGCCGGCCTTCGTTTCCGGTCACAGCCTGGGCGAATACAGTGCCCTGGTCGCCGCCGGCAGCATCAGCCTGAAAGATGCCGTTCGCCTGGTCGAGCGCCGCGGTCAGCTGATGCAGGAAGCCGTACCGGCCGGTCATGGCGCCATGGCTGCCATTCTCGGCCTGGACGATGCTGTGGTCGTGGAAATCTGCGCCGAAGCCGCTGAAGATGAAGTGGTCAGCGCCGTGAACTTCAACTCGCCTGGTCAGGTGGTCATCGCCGGTAACAAGGCAGCGGTAGATCGCGCCATGGAACTGTGCAAGGCCAAAGGTGCCAAGCGCGCCCTGCCACTGGCGGTGAGCGTCCCGTCGCACTGCGCCCTGATGAAGCCCGCCGCCGAGCGCTTTGCCGATTCGGTCAATGCCATCGAATGGAGGGCCCCGCAGATTCCGGTGGTACAGAACGTCACTGCCGCCGTCGGCGCCGACCTCGATGCCCTCAAGCACGACCTGCTGGCACAGCTGTACCAGCCGGTGCGCTGGGTCGAGTGCGTGCAGACCCTGGCCGCCAACGGTGCGGTCAACCTGGTCGAGTGTGGCCCGGGCAAGGTCCTGGCTGGCCTTAACAAGCGTTGCGCCGACGGCGTGACCACCTACAACCTCAACACCCCTGACGCCGTTGCTGCCACTCGCGCGGCACTGGCCTGATTTGGAGAAGCTTGCATGAGCCTGCAAGGTAAAGTTGCACTGGTTACCGGCGCCAGCCGTGGCATTGGCCAGGCCATCGCCCTCGAGCTGGGCCGCCAGGGCGCGACCGTGATCGGTACCGCCACGTCGGCGTCCGGCGCCGAGCGCATCGCTGCCACCCTGAAAGAACACGGCATCACCGGCACCGGCATGGAGCTGAACGTGACCAGCGCCGAATCGGTTGAAGCCGTGCTGGCCGCCATTGGCGAGCAGTTCGGTGCGCCGGCCATCCTCGTCAACAACGCCGGTATCACCCGCGACAACCTGATGCTGCGCATGAAAGACGACGAGTGGTTCGATGTCATCGACACCAACCTCAACAGCCTCTACCGTCTGTCCAAGGGCGTGCTGCGTGGCATGACCAAGGCACGTTGGGGTCGTATCATCAGCATCGGCTCGGTCGTTGGTGCCATGGGTAACGCAGGTCAGGCCAACTACGCGGCTGCCAAGGCCGGTCTGGAAGGTTTCAGCCGCGCCCTGGCGCGTGAAGTGGGTTCGCGTGGTATCACCGTCAACTCGGTGACCCCAGGCTTCATCGATACCGACATGACCCGCGAGCTGCCAGAAGCTCAGCGCGAAGCCCTGCAGACCCAGATTCCGCTGGGCCGCCTGGGCCAGGCTGACGAAATTGCCAAGGTGGTTTCGTTCCTGGCGTCCGACGGCGCCGCCTACGTGACCGGCGCTACCGTGCCGGTCAACGGCGGGATGTACATGTAATACTGCAACTCAATGTGACGGGTTTCGTAAAAAAAGAGTCATACTGCGAGCCTAAAATCCGTTATAAAGCTGCAACCAGATTCCAGGCAGCGGGTGTGGTGACTAGCCTGAAGGTGCGTTTAGCTTGAAAAGCGAACGTCTTTCTATAAAATTAGCCACCGGCCAGCTGCCTGACATATATCCATTAGGAGTGAAAACTAGGTATGAGCACCATCGAAGAACGCGTCAAGAAAATCGTCGCCGAGCAACTGGGCGTCAAGGAAGAAGAAGTGACTGAGACTAAGTCCTTCGTCGATGACCTGGGTGCCGATTCGCTTGACACCGTTGAACTGGTGATGGCTCTGGAAGAGGAATTCGAGACCGAAATCCCTGACGAAGAAGCCGAGAAGATCACTACCGTTCAAGCTGCCATCGACTACGTCAAAGCCCACCAGGCCTAAGACGCTACAGTCGACGTTTCTTGTCGGGGAAAACCGCACTGCCTTCGCTGGCGTGCGGTTTTTTCTTTGCGAGCGCCTCGCATTTTTCAGGCGGCTTCGTTCACCGCGCACCAAGAGCTTGTTGCCATTTCATTCCAGCGCTTGAATGCAATGGCAAGAGACTCTGTTATTAGAAAAGGAGAGTACTGTGTCGCGTAGACGCGTCGTGGTCACCGGTATGGGTATGCTGTCGCCACTGGGTACCGATGTACCGAGCACCTGGCAGGGCATTCTGGCTGGCCGCAGTGGCATTGGTCCGATCGAACACACGGACCTGTCTGCCTACTCCACCCGTTTTGGCGGCTCGGTGAAAGGCTTCGAGGTTGAGCAGTACCTGTCGGCCAAAGAGGCCCGCAAGCTCGACCTGTTCATCCAGTACGGCCTGGCGGCTGGTTTCCAGGCTGTGCGTAATGCCGGCCTGGAGGTCACCGATGCCAACCGCGAGCGTATTGGCGTGGCCATGGGCTCGGGTATCGGTGGTCTGACCAACATCGAAGAAACCAGCCGCACCCTGCACGATTCAGGGCCGCGCCGCATTTCGCCGTTCTTCGTGCCGGGCTCGATCATCAACATGATCTCCGGTTTCCTGTCGATCCACCTGGGCCTGCAAGGGCCGAACTATGCCATCGCCACTGCGTGCACCACCGGCACCCATTGCATCGGCATGGCCGCGCGCAATATCGCCTACGGTGAAGCTGATGTGATGATCGCCGGTGGCGCCGAAATGGCGGCTTGTGGTCTGGGCATGGGCGGTTTTGGCGCTTCGCGCGCGCTGTCTACCCGCAACGATGAACCCAGCCGGGCCAGCCGGCCGTGGGACAAGGGGCGTGACGGGTTTGTGTTGTCCGACGGTGCTGGGGCCCTGGTGCTCGAGGAGCTGGAGCACGCCAAGGCCCGCGGGGCGACTATCTACGCCGAACTGGTTGGCTTTGGCATGAGCGGCGACGCCTACCACATGACGTCGCCGCCCGACTCTGGCGAAGGCGCTGCCCGCTGCATGGCCAACGCCTTGCGCGATGCCGGTATCCAGCCGGAAGACGTCAGCTACATCAACGCCCACGGCACTTCTACCCCAGCGGGCGATGTGGCCGAAGTGGCGGCGATCAAGCGCGTGTTCGGCGAGCATGCCTACAAGCTGGCGGTCAGCTCGACCAAGTCGATGACGGGCCACCTGCTGGGCGCCGCAGGCGCGGTGGAAGCGATCTTCAGCGTGCTGGCAATCAATAGCCAGATGGCCCCACCGACCATCAACCTGGACGAGCCGGACGAAGGGTGTGACCTCGACTTCGTTCCCCACCAGGCGCGCAGCATGCCGATCGACGTGGTGCTGTCCAACTCGTTCGGCTTTGGCGGCACCAACGGCTCGCTGGTATTCCGCCGGTTTGCCGACTGATGCACAGCTGGATCGACGGCCAGCCGGCGACTGCACTCAACCTGCAGAACCGCGGCCTGGCCTACGGCGATGGCCTGTTCGAAACCATCGCCGTGCGAGGTGCCCAGCCCAGCTTGCTGGACGGCCACCTTGCACGCCTGGCACTGGGCTGCCAGCGCTTGGCGATCAACACCGACCTGGCGCTGGTGCGCGACGAGCTGCTGCGTTACGCCAGCCAGCTGGGTGAGGGTGTCGTCAAACTTATCCTTACCCGTGGCGATAGCCAGCGTGGCTATGCGCCAGCTGTCGATGCAGCGCCGCGGCGTATCCTGCAAGGCAGCCCATTACCCCGCTATCCTGTCGAGCATGCTGAGCATGGCGTGCGTTTGTTCCCTTGCCAGACCCGGCTTGGGGAACAACCACTGCTGGCCGGCCTCAAACACCTTAACCGCCTGGAGCAGGTGCTGGCCCGTGCCGAATGGCAGGACAGCGACCATGCCGAAGGCCTGATGCGTGACGCGCAGGGCAGGGTGATCGAAGGGGTATACAGCAATCTGTTTCTGGTGCGCGATGGCGTGTTGCTTACCGCCGACCTTAGCCGTTGTGGCGTGGCGGGCGTGATGCGTGCCGCACTGCTGGAACAGGCCCCGCTGCTGGGTATTGCGGCACATGTCTGCGACCTGTCGTTCGAGGCGCTTGAGCAAGCGGATGAAGTATTTGTTTGCAATAGCGTTTACGGCATTTGGCCCGTGTGTGGCGTAGCCGCGCTAAACTGGTCGCCGGGCCCGCTCACTCGTAAACTGCAGGCCGTTGCCCGTACGTTACTGGAAACCTGAATTCGTGAGACGTAAATTCCTGCTGTTGCTGGAAATGGGCTTGATCCTTGCCGGCCTGGCGTTTGGCTGGTCGGCCTGGAAGGTCAACTCGGTCCTGGAGCAGCCCCTGCACGTCACGCAGGAGCGCCTGCTGGATGTGCCCAATGGCACTAACCCCAACCGCATGTTCTACAGCATGCAAAGAGATGGGTTGCTTGACGATGCTGTCTGGTTGCGTTTGTACTGGCGCTTCAACATGGCCGGCACCCCGCTGCACACTGGCGAGTACCGTCTTACCCCTGGGATGACCGTCGAGCAGTTGTTCGACGCCTGGCGCCGTGCCGACGTGGTGCAGTACAACCTCACCCTGGTCGAAGGCTGGACCTTCCGTCAGGTGCGTGCGGCCGTGGCCAAGCATGAAAAGATCAAGCATACCCTGGACGGCTTGTCGGATGCCGAGGTCATGGACAAGCTCGGCCATACCGGTGTATTCCCCGAAGGCCGCTTCTTCCCCGACACTTACCGCTTCGTGCGGGGTATGACCGATGTCGAGTTGCTGCAGCAGGCCTACATGCGTCTGGACGAAGTGCTGGCCAAGGAGTGGGCCGAGCGCTCCACCGACCTGCCGTATCGTGACCCTTACCAGGCGCTGATCATGGCCTCCCTGGTCGAAAAGGAAACCGGCATTCCGCAGGAGCGCGGGCAGATCGCCGGCGTGTTCGTGCGGCGCATGCGCCTGGGTATGATGCTGCAGACCGACCCGACGGTTATCTATGGCATGGGTGAACGCTATAACGGCAAGATCACCCGCGCCGACCTGCGCGAGCCAACGCCCTACAACACTTACACCATCACTGGGCTGCCACCGACCCCGATCGCCATGGTCGGCCGCGAGGCGATTCACGCGGCGCTGAACCCGTCCAATGGCACCAGCCTTTACTTCGTCGCCCGCGGCGATGGCAGCCATGTGTTTTCCGACGACCTCGACGACCACAATTCGGCAGTGCGCGAGTTCCAGCTCAAGCGCCGGTCGGACTACCGCTCCAGCCCCGCGCCGCAGCAAGAGGCCAAGCCAGGGGCCGATGATGCCGAACAGGCGTCGGGCGCCGACGATGCGCAGCGCCCTGAGCCCCCAGCAGCGGACGAGCCAGCTGCGCAGCCAGCCCCCGATCAAGCGCCCGCGCAGGATGCCCCTGCCGGCGGTGCGCAAGCGGCCGAGCGGCCGACGCCTGACGAACAACATTAAGGACTGCCTGTGAGCGGCTTGTTTATAACTTTGGAAGGCCCCGAAGGCGCGGGCAAGAGCACCAATCGCGACTACCTGGCCGCGCGCCTGCGCGAGCACGGCCTGGACGTGGTGCTGACCCGTGAGCCAGGCGGTACGCCGCTGGCGGAAAAGGTGCGTGAACTGTTGCTGACGCCCAGCGACGAAGGCATGGCGGCCGACACCGAGCTGCTGCTGGTGTTCGCCGCTCGCGCCCAGCACCTGGCGCAGGTCATCCGGCCGGCGCTGGCACGCGGGGCTGTGGTGCTGTGTGACCGTTTCACGGACGCCACCTATGCCTATCAGGGCGGCGGTCGTGGTTTGTCGGTAGAGCGTATCGCGGTTCTGGAGCAATTCGTCCAGGGCGACCTGCGCCCGGACCTGACCCTGGTCTTCGACCTGCCGGTAGAAGTGGGCCTTGCCCGCGCCGCTGCCCGTGGCCGCCTGGACCGATTCGAGCAGGAAGGGCAGGCGTTCTTCGAAGCAGTGCGCCAGGCGTACCTGCAGCGCGCCCAAGGCGCGCCACAGCGCTACAGCCTGCTTGATGCGGCACAATCCCTGGAGGCTGTGCAGCGTGACATCGACGCTCTGCTGCCAGGCATTCTGGAGCGTTGCCGTGGCTGAGGCCTACCCTTGGCAGCAGGCGCTGTGGCAGCAACTGGCCGGTCGCAGCCGCCACGCCCACGCTTATCTGCTGCATGGGCCGCAGGGTATTGGCAAGCGGGCCATGGCCGAGCGCCTGATGGCGCGCCTGTTGTGCCAGCAGCCGCAGGGCCTGGACGCTTGTGGGGCGTGTAAGTCGTGCCTGTTGCTCAAGGCCGGCAGCCACCCGGACAACTTCGTCCTCGAGCCGGAGGAGGCTGACAAGCCGATCAAGGTCGACCAGGTACGGGAGCTGGTGGCCTTTGTGGTGCAGACCGCGCAGTTGGGCGGGCGCAAGGTGGTGTTGATCGAGCCGGTGGAGGCGATGAATGTAAACGCCTCAAACGCCCTGCTCAAAAGCCTTGAAGAACCTTCCGGTGACACCGTGTTGTTGCTGGTGACGCACCAGCCCAGCCGTCTGTTGCCGACGATCAAGAGCCGCTGCCAGCAGGTGGCCTGCCCGCAGCCCAGCCTGGCCCAGAGCCAGGCATGGCTGGCTGGCGCGTTACCCGACTGCGACGAGGTCGAGCGCGATGAGCTGCTGACGCTGGCAGCGGGCTCGCCATTGATGGCGGTCAGCCTGCAGGCGCAGGGTGTGCGCGAGCAACGCGCGCTGGTGGCCGATGGGGTGAAGAAGCTGCTCAAGCAGCAGCAATCGCCCAGCCAGCTGGCCGATGCCTGGAGCGGTGTGCCGTTGTTGCTGCTGTTCGACTGGTTCTGCGATTGGTCGCACCTGATCCTGCGCTACCAGTTGACCCAGGACGAGGAAGGGTTAGGCTTGGCCGATATGCGCAAGGTCGTGCAATACCTGGCGCAGAAGAGCCGCCAGGCCAAGGTGCTGGAAGTGCAGGCCTGGATCCTCGAGCAGCGCCAGAAGGTGCTGGGCAAGGCCAACCTCAACCGTGCCTTGTTGCTTGAATCGCTGCTGGCTCACTGGCTGCAACTGCCGGGTGCCCGCTGATTTCCCATTTTTCATGTGTGCCGTTATCCCATGCTCGTAGATTCCCATTGCCACCTCGACCGTCTTGACCTCAGTGCCCACCAGGGCTCCCTCGATGCTGCCCTGCAGGCGGCGCGTGAGCGTGGGGTCGGGCATTTCCTGTGCATTGGCGTCAGTGCCGAGAATGCGGGTGCAGTGAAGGCGCTGAGCGAGCAGTACGCTGACGTCGACTGCTCGGTGGGCGTGCACCCGCTGGACCTGGCCCCTGGCGAAACCCCGGCGTTGGAGTGGCTGTTGCGCGAATTGGCCCACCCGCATGTGGTGGCGATTGGTGAAACCGGGCTGGATTACCACTATGAGCCAGAGGCGGCAGAGCTGCAGCAGGCTTCGTTCCGCCTGCACCTTGAGGCCTCCAGGCAGACCGGCAAGCCGGTGATCGTGCATACCCGGGCAGCGCGCGCCGATACCCTGGCGCTGCTGCGTGAGGCGAGCCTGCCGCAAGCGGGTGTGCTGCACTGCTTCACCGAAGACTGGGACATGGCCAAGGCGGCGCTGGACCTGGGTTATTACATTTCGCTGTCGGGCATCGTGACCTTCCGCAATGCTGATGCCTTGCGGGAAGTAGCGCGGCAGGTGCCTGTCGATCGCTTGCTGGTGGAGACCGATTCGCCCTACCTGGCGCCAATTCCGTACCGGGGCAAGCCGAACCTGCCGCAGTACGTGCGGGAGGTGGCGGAGTATGTGGCTTCGTTGCGTGGGGCCAGTTATGAGCAGTTGGCCGAGCAGACTACCGCCAACTTCAAGCGGCTGTTCCCGTTGGCGCGTGTGGATTGATTCACCGGGGTTAGAGATTGTGTGAGGGGCACAAGGTGCCTGCCACAGCCCTTGCAGCGCCTATGAGATCGAGCGCCGCCCGCGCGGCGCTTCGCGGGTAAACCCGCTCCTACGTTTGTTTCGGGCCAGTCCGTCCTGTGCCAGGCGCGCGCGACCGCCTTGTTTGTACGACGCGATATCGAGGCGTGCGCCAAGGCGTTCGCGCGCAAATCCCACAGGCCTAATTGGCCCGAAACAAGCGTAGGAGCGGGTTTACCCGCGAAGCGCCGCGCGGGCGGCGCCCGATCTCCCTTCTGTGCCAGGCGCGCGCGACCGCCTTGTTTGTACGACGCGATATCGAGGGGTGCGCCAAGGCGTTCGCGCGCAAATCCCACGGGCCTAATTGGCCCGAAACAAGCGTAGGAGCGGGTTTCCCCGCGAAGCGCCGCGCGGGCGGCGCCCGATCTCCCTTCTGTGCCAGGCGCGCGCGACCGCCTTGTTTGTACGGCGCGATATCGAGGCGTGCGCCAAGGCGTTCGCGCGCAAATCCCACAGGCCTAATTGGCCCGAAACAAACGTAGGAGCGGGTTTACCCGCGAAGCGCCGCGCGGGCGGCGCTCGATCTCACAGGCGCTGAGAATCTTGCGGCACGCACCTGGCAGCCGTCACACCATCCTCCCCACAAAAAAAACCCGGGTTCTGGGGGAGGAATCCGGGTTAAGACCATTAGGAGTAAAACAAAGGTACGCGGTCCCTGAGCACCTTTATCGGCGCGCCACTGGGGGGGATGCGCCGCGCCAACACTTCAAGTATTGGTCAGGTTTGGCGCAGTGCCAGTGCATATTGGACGTTTTTTAAACAGATTTGGAATACGCCAACGTTTCATTCCTCCCGCAGCGCATGGCTGTATGCATCGTGAAACACAGACATGCGTGGATGATCCGTGCAATTTCCCGCAAGTTAGGCATAATAAACCGCTTCGATTGTCATCCAGTCCTTCCCATGCAGAAAGAACCTCGTAAGGTCCGTGAGTTTCGCCGTCGCGAACAGGAAATCCTCGATACCGCGCTCAAGCTGTTTCTCGAGCAAGGTGAAGACAGCGTCACCGTCGAGATGATCGCCGACGCCGTGGGCATCGGCAAAGGCACGATCTACAAGCACTTCAAGTCCAAGGCGGAGATCTACCTGCGCCTGATGCTCGATTACGAGCGTGACCTGAACGAGCTGTTGCACTCGGCCGACGTCGACCGTGACAAGGAAGCGCTGTCGCGCGCCTACTTCGAGTTCCGCATGCGCGATCCGCAACGCTACCGGCTGTTCGACCGCCTTGAAGAAAAGGTGGTCAAGGGCAATCAGGTGCCGGAAATGGTCGAGCAGCTGCACAGCATCCGTGCCTCCAACTTCGACCGCCTGACCCAGCTGATCAAGGGCCGTATCAGCGAAGGCAAGCTCGAAGACGTGCCGCCGTATTTCCACTACTGCGCTGCCTGGGCGCTGGTGCACGGCGCTGTGGCGCTGTACCACTCGCCGTTCTGGAGCAATGTGCTGGAGGACCAGGAAGGCTTCTTCCAGTTCCTGATGGACATTGGCGTGCGTATGGGCAACAAGCGCAAGCGCGACCCGGAACCCTCGAACTGAGCCTTGCGCGAAACTGCGCGGGCCCTATGGGGGCGGGCGCGCCCGCGAACACCGGCGCAGCCCGTGCCAGGCACCGCGTTTGATTCTTCGCGGGTACGCCCGCTCCCATAAGCACTGCGTCGTGCGTTCTCTGCGCGGCAGTGCAGCCCAAAGCGTTTCGCTATCGTCTGGACATTCGGCATTGCTCATGGGGCTTGCAAAAACCTGATTTATGAGTCAGGTTTTGCCGGCCCCTTCATCCATGCCGGAGTCATTCATGATTGTCGATCGTCAAGGCAGGCGCTTTCGCAACCTGCGCGTCAGCCTGACGGCTGCCTGCAACTACGCTTGCACCTACTGCGTACCCGACGGCAAGCGGCTGGTGGCGGCGCAGGACGAGCTGTCTGCGGATGCCCTGGCCCGCGGCGTGGCCTATCTGATCGAAGCCGCCGGCATCGAGCGTCTGCGGATTACTGGCGGTGAGCCACTGGTCAGCCCGCGCCTGGATGCCTTTCTGGCTGCCGTGGCCAAACTCGACCTTGACGACGTCTCGCTGACCACCAACGGCCAGTTGCTGGCGCGCAAGTTGCCGCAACTGCAGGCGGCGGGGATTCGTCGGCTGAACGTTTCCCTCGACACCCTCGACCCGCTGGCTTTCCGCCAGATTGCCCGTGGCGGCGACCTGGGCACTGTGCTGGACGCAATGGAGCAGGCCCGCGCCGTGGGTATGCGAATCAAGGTCAATATGGTGCCGATGCGCGGGAAAAACCTTGATCAGGTACTGCCGCTGCTGGATTACTGCCTCGCGCGCGGCTTCGAGCTGCGCTTCATCGAGCTCATGCGCATGGGTCACCTCTCTCACGATCGCAACGCCTTCCTCCAACAGTTTGTAGGCCTCGACCAGCTGCTTGCGCTGATCGGCGGCCAGCATACCTACGCCCAGGTGAATGCGCCGCTGGACGCCACAGCCATGCGTTACCACATCCCTGGCAGGGGCCACTTCGGCGTCATTGCCAACGAAAGCGTGCCGTTTTGCCGGACCTGCTCGCGGCTGCGCCTGTCTTCTACGGGCTGGCTGCATGGCTGCCTGTCGTCAGGTAACCGGCACTTCGTCGGCGACCTGCTGGAAAAACCGCGTCATCAGGCGCTGCCGGCCTTGCAGCGGTTGTTGGTCAAGGCTTTGGCTGACAAGCAGGACGTGGCCTTCTCCGGTGGCGTGACAGTCATGAAAGTGATCGGTGGCTGAAGCTGGCGCAAAAGCTGCATCCGCCGGCTATTCGCCGGTTTTTCGTCGCCGGCCACTGGAGGAAAGATGCGTAGCCTGGTCTTGCTGCTGGCGCTGATGGCGCTGGGCGGCTGCATGAATGTCAGCGATATGGGCGAAGGCGTCCGCTATCACATGAGCGATGCCGGTCTGCTGGACCACAGCGAAACCCGTCGCACCTTGTCGATCCGCCTGCAGCCCGATTCGTTCATTTTCATTGGTCAGGGTGCATTCGTGCCGCCGGGTAAGGGTCCGGTGCCTCGGCAGAATGCAGTGGCCGAGCAGGCCTTCAAGAGCTTCGTCGAATACTTCCCGATGGTGCGTCGTGCCCAGGGCCCGCTGGGCCTCGAAGAGGCCATTGCCCAGGCGCGCTCGGTAGGCGCCGACTATGTGTTGTACACGCGCTTTGCCCGTACTGACGATCGCATCGGCAATGGTGACGAGTGGTATGACGAACAGGCCGTCGACCGCTTGGGCTGGGACTCTGGCGTGGTGCAGATGATGCTGATCGAAACCAGTACCCGCTACCTGATCGACACCGCACGCATCAAGAGCCGTGGCGGTTTGTTGACGTTCCACGACAACACGCCGGAGGATTTGCTTGGTGCGCCGATGCGCGAGTACGCTCGTAGCCTCCTGGGCATGAGTGAATGAGGCAAGCGTGATGAGCGACTCCGGCAAGGCCAATGACCTTCTGGCGCAGATCCCCAAGGCCAAGGGGCTGCCGCCGGTGCACCTGTGGAACCCGGATTTCTGTGGTGACATCGACATGCGCATCGCCCGCGATGGCACCTGGTACTACCTGGGCACGCCGATCGGGCGCAAGCCGATGGTGCGGCTGTTCTCTACCATCATTCGCCGCGACGGCGATGACTACTTCCTGATTACCCCGGTAGAGAAGGTTGGCATTCGTGTCGACGATGCGCCATTCGTGGCCGTGCTGCTGGACGTGCAGGGCGAAGGCGAACAGCAGGTGCTGCGCTTTACCAGCAATGTCGAGGACCAGGTCGAGGCGGGGCCGGATAACCCCCTGCGGGTAGTGATCGACCCGGTGACGCAGGAGCCATCACCGTATGTGCTGATGCGCAGCAACCTGGAGGCGCTGATACATCGCAATGTGTTTTACCAACTGGTGGAGCTGGCGGTGCCGCATGTGATCGACGGGGAGGAGTGGCTTGGGGTGTGGAGTCGGGGGGCGTTTTACCCGATCGGGCGCGGCTGAGGCCTATGTTGACGATGTCGGCCTCTTCGCGGGTAAACCCGCTCCTGCACACGCATCGGTGATTGGGCGCAGGCTCGTCGTAGGAGCGGGTTCACCCGCGAATGGGCCGGGCCTGCCAGCCAATTTCCACCCGCCGTTCACCGTCGCCGCCGCCACCGTATTCGCGGATAAACCCGCTCCTACGCACGCATCGAGGGCGGCACAGGCCGATGTAGGAGCGGGTTAACCCGCGAATGGGCCGGGCCTGCCAGCCAATTTCCACCCGTCGTTCACCGTCGCCGCCGCCACCGTATTCGCGGGTAAACCCGCTCCTACGCACGCATCGAGGGCGGCACAGGCCGTCGTAGGAGCGGGTTCACCCGCGAATGGGCCGGGCCTGCCAGCCAATTTCCACCCGCCGTTCACCGTTGCCGCCGCCACCGTATTCGCGGGTAAACCCGCTCCTACGCACGCATCGAGGGCGGCACAGGCCGTCGTAGGAGCGGGTTTACCCGCGAAAGGGCCAGTACAGGCGAAAATCGGCCCCCTGCTTTTCCCCCGGATTGGCCATTTGTCTTCAGCCAGTCAGGGTCTAACCTGCAGGCACTTGTCCTCCAGGAAAGCTCATGAATCCATTAGCCATCATCCTCTTCGCACTGCTCGCCGCCCAAACACCCGCTTGGGCCCACGGTGATGTCGCCGACCAGGTCAAGGTCCTGCAACAACAGCAGCCCTCTAATGCCCCCGGCAAAACCGCCGTCATGCTCACCGTCAGCTACGCCCCGGGCGAGGCATCACCCGCGCATCAGCATCCGGGCGCAGTCATGGCTTACGTCCTGGAAGGGGCGGTGGTATCGAAGCTCAACAGCGAGCAGGAAAAGACCTACAAGGCCGGCGATTATTGGTACGAGGCGCCGGGCACCGTGCACAGCGTTTCACGCAACGCCAGCAAAACCCAGCCGGCCAGTTTGCTGGTCTGGAGCCTGGTGGACGAGGGCAAGCCAGTGACCGAGGTGCTTGGCCAATAATTCCAGCGCAACGAAAAAGCCCCCGGTTGCTTGCGCATCCGGGGGCTTCTTCAATGTCTGGCTCCGCGACCTGGACTCGAACCAGGGACCCAATGATTAACAGTCATTTGCTCTACCGACTGAGCTATCGCGGAATCTGCGCGTATCTTACTGATTGCCTGGGAGAAGTCAACCCACCCCCAGGCAAAACAATGAGTTACAGCACTTCCACGATCGCTTTGGTCACCACGTGGATGTTGCTCTGGTTCAGCGCGGCCACCGCGATACGGCCGGTGTCCAGGGCATAGATGCCGAAGTCGTTCTTCAGGCGGGCGACCTGTTCAACGGTCAGGCCCGAGTAGGAGAACATGCCAACCTGGCGGCCAACGAAGCTGAAGTCGCGGTTGGCACCGTATTCGGCCAGCAGCGAAACCATCTGCTTGCGCATGCCGTGGATGCGCTCGCGCATTTCGGCCAGTTCGGTTTCCCACATCTGGCGCAGTTCTGCGCTGTTCAGCACGGTGGCAACAATGGTTGCGCCGTGGGTTGGCGGGTTGGAGTAGGTGGTGCGGATCACGCGCTTGACCTGCGACAGCACGCGGGTGCTCTCGTCCTTGGAGGCGGTGACGATCGACAGTGCGCCGACGCGCTCGCCGTACAGCGAGAACGATTTGGAGAACGAGCTGGAAACAAAGAACTCCAGGCCCGACTCGGCGAACAGGCGCACGGCGAAGGCGTCTTCGGCGATACCGTCACCAAAGCCCTGGTAGGCCATGTCGAGGAACGGCACGTGGCCCTTGGCCTTGACCACTTCCAGGACGTTCTTCCAGTCGTCCAGGTTCAGGTCGACACCGGTCGGGTTGTGGCAGCAGGCGTGCAGCACCACGATCGAGCCGGACGGCAGGGCGTTGAGGTCTTCGAGCATGCCGGCGCGGTTGACGTCGTTGGTCGGCGCATCGTAGTAGCGGTAGGTCTGCACCGGGAAGCCGGCTGATTCGAACAGCGCACGGTGGTTTTCCCAGCTAGGGTCGCTGATGGCAACCACGGCGTTGGGCGAGAGGCGCTTGAGGAAGTCGGCACCGATCTTCAGTGCGCCGGTACCACCGACGGCCTGCACGGTGACCACGCGGCCGGCGGCCAGCAGTGGCGACTCGGCGCCGAACAGCAGCTTCTGCACAGCCTGGTCGTAGGTGGCGATGCCGTCGATCGGCAGGTAGCCGCGCGAAGCGTGCTGGGCGGCACGCTGGGTTTCGGCTTCGATCACGGCGCGCAGCAGCGGAATGCGGCCCTCCTCATTGCAATACACGCCTACGCCCAGGTTGACCTTGTCGGTACGTGGGTCGGCGTTGAATGCTTCGTTGAGGCCCAGAATAGGGTCGCGGGGTGCCAGCTCGACAGCGGAAAACAGGCTCATTGTTACCTTGGCTCTGATTGGAGTGTGATAGGGCGTACACGCTCCAGCCGAATGCACTGAAGCGGTGCACAAACGGGGAGTCAGTATAGTGATACCGACCGGTCACCGCGACACTCTGGCGCAGCTTTTGGGGCTATTTGCGCAAATATTTTTCGACCATTGGTCTAAATGCCGTGTCCACCGTTGAGCCCGCCCACACCTGTGCCTTGAAAGCGCCCCCGAACGGGCGCATTTGGGTATAGACTACTGGCTAAATTTACAGCTGCTGCACCGCGAGGTCCTTCATGTCCGAGTTCCAGCTCGTCACACGTTTCCAGCCGGCCGGCGACCAGCCCGAGGCTATCCGCCAGTTGGTCGAAGGCATCGAGGCGGGGCTGTCGCACCAGACGTTGCTCGGGGTGACCGGTTCGGGCAAGACCTTCAGCATTGCCAACGTCATCCAGCAGGTGCAGCGCCCAACGCTGGTGCTGGCGCCCAACAAGACGCTGGCCGCGCAGTTGTACGGGGAGTTCAAGGCGTTCTTCCCCAACAACGCGGTGGAGTACTTCGTTTCCTATTACGACTACTACCAGCCGGAAGCCTACGTACCTTCGTCAGACACCTTCATCGAGAAGGACGCCTCGATCAACGACCACATCGAGCAGATGCGCCTGTCGGCGACCAAGGCGCTGCTGGAGCGGCGTGACGCGATCATCGTGACCACCGTGT
Source organism: Pseudomonas sp. JY-Q (assembly GCF_001655295.1). NCBI lineage: Bacteria > Pseudomonadati > Pseudomonadota > Gammaproteobacteria > Pseudomonadales > Pseudomonadaceae > Pseudomonas > Pseudomonas sp. JY-Q. Next base: position 1,862,020 of record NZ_CP011525.1, read on the forward strand.
CGTGCATCTACGGTCTGGGCAGCCCCGAGACCTACCTGAAAATGGTTCTGCACGTGGACCGTGGCGACAAGCTCGACCAGCGCGCGCTGCTGCGCCGGTTGGCCGACCTGCAGTACACCCGCAACGAAATGGACTTTGCCCGCGCCACCTTCCGGGTACGCGGTGACGTGATCGACATCTTCCCGGCCGAATCGGACCTGGAAGCCATCCGCATCGAGCTGTTCGATGATGAAGTGGAGAACATCGCCGCCTTCGATCCGTTGACCGGCGAGGTTTTCCGCAAGCTGCCACGTTTCACTTTCTACCCCAAGAGCCACTACGTCACCCCGCGGGAAACGCTGCTGGAAGCAGTGGAGGGCATCAAGGAAGAACTGAAGGAGCGTCTGGAGTACCTGCACAAGGCCAACAAGCTGGTCGAAGCGCAGCGTCTGGAGCAACGTACCCGCTTCGATCTGGAGATGATCCTCGAGCTGGGCTACTGCAACGGCATCGAAAACTACTCGCGCTACCTGTCCGGGCGCCCGGCCGGGGCACCGCCGCCCACCCTGTACGATTACCTGCCGCCTGATGCGCTGCTGGTGATCGACGAATCCCACGTTAGCGTTCCGCAGGTCGGCGCCATGTACAAGGGCGACCGTTCACGCAAGGAGACCCTGGTCGAGTACGGCTTCCGCATGCCTTCAGCGCTGGACAACCGGCCGATGCGTTTCGACGAGTGGGAGGATGTCAGCCCGCAGACCATTTTTGTTTCGGCCACTCCGGGCCCCTACGAGGCTGAGCATGCCGGGCGCGTGGTGGAGCAAGTGGTGCGTCCGACCGGGCTGGTCGACCCGCAGGTAGAGGTGCGCCCGGCGCTGACCCAGGTCGACGACCTGCTGTCCGAGATCCGCAAGCGTGTCGCGGCAGGCGAACGTGTGCTGGCGACCACGTTGACCAAGCGCATGGCCGAGGACCTCAGCGATTACCTGGCCGACCATGATGTGCGGGTACGCTACCTGCACTCGGACATCGACACGGTGGAGCGGGTGGAGATTATCCGTGACCTGCGCCTGGGCACCTTCGACGTGCTGGTGGGCATCAACCTGCTGCGCGAGGGCCTGGACATGCCCGAGGTGTCGCTGGTGGCCATCCTCGATGCGGACAAGGAAGGTTTTCTGCGTTCCGAGCGCTCCCTGATCCAGACCATTGGCCGCGCGGCACGTAACCTCAATGGCCGGGCCATCCTGTATGCCGATAACGTAACAGGCTCGATGCAGCGGGCCATTGACGAAACCGAGCGTCGCCGCGAGAAGCAGATCGCCTTCAACGAAGCCAACGGCATCGTGCCCAAGGGCGTGGTCAAGGACATCACCGACATCATGGAGGGTGCCGCCGTGCCTGGTGCGCGCAGCAAGAAGCGCAAGGGCATGGCCAAGGCGGCGGAGGAGAGCGCCCGTTACGAGGCCGAACTGCGTACGCCGGGCGAGATCACCAAGCGCATCAAGCAGCTGGAAGAAAAAATGATGCAGTTCGCCCGCGACCTGGAGTTCGAAGCTGCGGCGCAGTTGCGTGACGAGATTGCGCAACTGCGGGAGCGGTTGATTAGCAGCTGATCCTGTGGGGGCGGGCGTGCCCGCGAAGCATTCCACGCGGTGTCTGGCACCGGCTGCGCTGGGTGTTCGCTGCCACGCCCGCTCCAACAGGCATCGCGCATCATCTGAAATTGTGCTCAGTGGGCCTCCCCAGCCTTCAGCCCCTCCGGCAACTTGCGGGTCAGCAACACCGCCACCATGCTCACCGCCAACCCGATCCCGACAAAGTGGAAGGCATCGTTGTAAGCCATGATCAGTGCCTGCTGGTGGGTAATCTCGCTAAGTTTGCCCAGCGCCGCATTGTCATTGCCCAAGCGCTCCGCCAGTTGCGCCAGCCGCTCAGCCACCTGCGGGTTGCTCGGCACCACCGCCTCCCGCAGGTAGTCGAAGTACACCTTGGTGCGCGCATCCAGCAGGGTGGCCAGCAAGGCAATACCAATCGCGCCACCGAGGTTACGCAGAATATTGAACAGGCTCGACGCGGACCCTGCATCCTGTTGTTGGATATACGCGGTGGCAATCAGCGAAATGGTCACCATGATCATCGGTTGACCCAGGGCGCGGATGATCTGGATATGGTTGAACTGCGGCCCGGCAAAGTCCGGGTTGAGCACCCCCGAACCGAAACTGGCAGCGCCGAACAGGCAAAACCCCAGCGCGCATAGTACCTTGGGCGATATCACCTTCATCAGTTGCGGCACCAGCGGGATCAGGAACAGCTGCGGAATACCCATCCACATGATCACCTCGCCAATCTGCAAGGCGTTGTAACCCTGTACCTGCGCCAGGTACAGCGGTAGCAGATAGATCGACCCGTACAGGCCCACGCCCATGCCCAGGCTGGCGATGCTCGACAGGCCAAAGTTGCGGTTGCCAAGAATGCGCAGGTTGATCAGGGGGTGTGGCTTGGAAAACTGCAAGATGACGAAGGTGATCAGGCTGACCAGGGCAACACTGCCCAGGCCGACGATCAGGTGTGACTCCAGCCAGTCCTTGCGATGGCCTTCCTCGAGAAACACCTGCAGGCAGCCCAACCCAAGGCCGAGCGTGACGATGCCGGCGTAATCGGTACTTTTCAGCAGCTCCCAGTGCGCCTCCTTCTTCTCAAGCCCATACAACAAGCCGGCGATCATTAGCAGGCCTGGTGGGATATTGATGTAGAAGATGTATTCCCAGCCCCAGTTTTCGGTCAGCCAGCCGCCCAGGGTGGGACCGATGGAGGGGGCAAAAGTGGCGGTCATGGCGAACATCGCCATGCCTTTGGCGCGGTGGTGCTCGGGCAGCTTGATCAACGTCAGGGTGAAGGCCAGCGGGATCAGCGCGCCACCGGTGAAACCCTGCAAGGCGCGAAACAGGATCATGCTCTCCAGGTTCCAGGCCATCGAGCACAGCAGCGACGACAGCAGGAAACCGCTGGATACCCACACCGCCAGGCGCCGCGCCGACAGCAGCTGCACCAGCCAGGCCGTTAGCGGGATCATGATGATTTCCGCCACCAGGTAGGAGGTTGAAATCCATGAGCCTTCTTCCAGGGTCGCCGACAGAGCGCCCTGGATGTCCTTCAACGAGGAATTGGTGATCTGGATATCCAGCACTGCCATGAAGGCACCGAGCATCACGCTCATCACCGCGATCCAGTCGCGTCGGGTTGGCTCCGCCGTGGGGCGCAGCAGTTGGTCACCGGCCATTGTGGCCTTCGTCTGCGCTGCGCAGGTCGACGGTGGCGGTCACCGACATGCCGGGGCGAATACGCCCGTGCAACGGGTTGTCAGCGCTGAACGTGAGTTTTATCGGGATGCGCTGCACAACTTTGGTGAAATTGCCGGTGGCGTTGTCCGGTGGCAGCAGGCTGAACTGCGCACCGGACGCGGCGAACAGGCTGTCCACCCTGCCTTCGATCGGTGTGTCGGGGTAGCTGTCGAACAACAGCTCCGCGCGCTGGCCGGGGTGCATGCGGCCGATCTGGGTTTCCTTGAAGTTGGCCTGCACCCAGATGTCTTCATCCGGCACGATCGACAGCAGGTAGGCGCCGGCCTGCACCACTTGGCCATTGCGCGCATTACGCTGGCCAATGGTGCCGCTGATCGGCGCATGGATTTCGCAGCGGGTCAGGTTCAGTTCGGCCTGGGCCAGGTCGGTGCGGGCATTGGCGATTTGCGCATCGAGGCGCTTGAGTTCGGCGTTCAGGGCGGTGACCTGCTGGCGCTGGCTTTGCAGGTCGGCGCGGGCCTTGTCGACCTGGGAGCCGGCGACATGGCTGTCCGCCGACAGGGTAGTGACCCGCTCCTCAGAGACAAAACCCGGCTTGCGCAGCTTCTCGGCACGGCTCAGGTCCAGCCGTGAACGGTCGAACGTGGCCTGGGTGGCCGCCAACTGGGCCTGGCCGGCGGCAATCAGGCTGCCTTGTTGGGTGAGGCGGCTTTGCGCTTGTGCGTACTCGGCTTCGCGGGTGGCCAGGGCGGCACGGGCGCGTTCGACCGCCAGCTCGAAGTCGGCGGCTTCCAGGCGCACCAGCAGGTCGCCCTTGCTGACGTGCTGGTTGTCCTCGACCGGTACCGTTTCGATACGTGCGCCAAGCTGGCTGGAGATACGGGTGATCTCACCCTGCACGTAAGCGTTGTCGGTGCTCTCGTAGAAGCGGCCCTTGAAGTACCAGTGGCCCAGGAAGGCGAGGGCGATGATGGCCACCAGGGCGAAGAAGAGCGTCAGGCGGCGTTTGAGTTGGGCAGGCATGGGGACTATCGTTCCAGAAATGTAAACAAATTTAACAGCGGCACCGGGCCTGTCGACAAGTGACGTTCGCGCCATTGCTGGAGCCCGGTGCCCGCCTCCTGCTAACATCCCGCCTTTGTTTCATCTTTCGTTCGAGACTCTCCATGACCACCGTACGCACGCGTATTGCGCCATCGCCTACCGGCGACCCCCATGTCGGCACTGCCTACATCGCCCTGTTCAACTACTGCTTTGCCAAGCAGCACGGCGGTGAGTTCATCCTGCGCATCGAAGACACCGATCAGCTGCGCTCCACGCGTGAGTCGGAGCAACAGATCTTCGACGCCCTGCGCTGGCTTGGCATCGAATGGAACGAAGGCCCGGATGTCGGCGGCCCGCACGGCCCTTACCGGCAGAGCGAGCGTGGCGAAATCTACGCCAAATACGCTAAAGAGCTGGTAGACGCCGGCCACGCCTTCTACTGCTTCTGCACCGCCGAAGAGCTGGAGCAGATGCGTGCCGAGCAGCAGGCTCGCGGCGAAACCCCGCGTTACGATGGCCGTGCATTGCTGCTGAGCGCCGAAGAAGTGCAGCGCCGCCTGGACGCTGGCGAGCCGCACGTGATCCGCATGAAGGTGCCGAGCGAAGGTATCTGCGTGGTGCCGGACATGCTGCGCGGCGATGTCGAGATCCCGTGGGACCGCATGGACATGCAGGTACTGATGAAGAACGACGGCCTGCCGACGTACTTCCTGGCCAACGTGGTCGACGACCACCTGATGGGCATCACCCACGTGCTGCGTGGGGAAGAGTGGCTGCCATCGGCGCCCAAACTGATCAAGCTGTACGAGTACTTCGGCTGGGAGCAGCCCAAGCTGTGCTACATGCCGCTGCTGCGCAACCCGGACAAATCCAAACTGTCCAAGCGCAAGAACCCGACCTCGGTCACCTTCTACGAGCGCATGGGCTTCATGCCTGAAGCGATGCTCAACTACCTTGGCCGCATGGGCTGGTCGATGCCTGACGAGCGCGAGAAGTTCTCGCTGGCCGAAATGGTCGAGCACTTCGACCTGTCGCGTATCTCGCTGGGCGGCCCGATCTTTGACATCGAGAAGCTGTCCTGGCTCAACGGCCAGTGGCTGCGCGAGCTGCCGGTAGAGGAATTCGCCGCACGCCTGCAGAAATGGGCGTTCAACAGCGACTACATGATGAAGATTGCCCCGCACGTGCAGGGCCGGGTAGAAACCTTCAGCCAGGTTGCCCCGTTGGGCGGGTTCTTCTTCGAAGGCGCGCTCAAGCTGGACGCCAAGCTGTTCGAAAGCAAGAAACTGTCGGCCGACCAGGTGCGCCAGGTGATCCAGCTGATCCTGTGGAAGCTTGAAAGCCTGCGTCAGTGGGAAAAAGAGCGCATCACCGGTTGCATCCAGGCTGTGGTCGAAGCGCTGGAGCTGAAGCTGCGTGACGCCATGCCGCTGATGTTCGCCGCCATCACGGGCCAGGCCAGCTCGGTTTCGGTGCTGGACGCCATGGAAATCCTCGGCCCCGACCTGACGCGCTACCGCCTGCGCCAGGCCCTGGACCTGTTGGGTGGAGTGTCGAAGAAAGAAAACAAAGAGTGGGAAAAGCTGTTGGGCTCCATCGGCTGACCGTTTTCCGAGCACCGCTGTTGAGCACTGTGGGAGCGGCCTTGTGTCGCGAAAGGACTGCAACGCGGTCCCACAATCTTTGACTCGACGCAAATCCGTCGGGGCCGCTTTGCGGCCCTTTCGCGACACAAGGCCGCTCCCACAGGCATTTCCCTGAGGGCCAAGTGGCCGGATTGAGTGGAGCAGGGCGGTAAGTGATTGTTATCTGTGAAAAAATTTTTGAATATTTTTGAAAATTCGTTTGACAGCCTTGCAATCCGAACTTAATATGCGCCCCGTCCACAGCGATGAACGAAAACGAAACGCCAGGCACCCAGCCAGCGGTTCAGTTCAAAGCGACATTGTGGGGCTATAGCTCAGCTGGGAGAGCGCCTGCATGGCATGCAGGAGGTCAGCGGTTCGATCCCGCTTAGCTCCACCAAATTCCGCTTAGCAGCCAAGGCTGATAAGCAAGACCGGGTCCAGCAACCAGGTCTTGAAGGTAAGAAGGTTCGTCCCCTTCGTCTAGTGGCCTAGGACACCGCCCTTTCACGGCGGTAACAGGGGTTCGAGTCCCCTAGGGGACGCCAGTTTTACACAAGCGATGTTGTTATGTCGCTGGGCCGCGAGGCTAGAAATCCGGGGCTATAGCTCAGCTGGGAGAGCGCCTGCATGGCATGCAGGAGGTCAGCGGTTCGATCCCGCTTAGCTCCACCAATTTTGCCGCGGTTCGCGTTAGCGGATCGGCACGAAGGTTACGTCCCCTTCGTCTAGTGGCCTAGGACACCGCCCTTTCACGGCGGTAACAGGGGTTCGAGTCCCCTAGGGGACGCCACTTTTCCTGCGTTTTGCAGGGCTTTAAAAGGCTCGTCGCTTATTGATGAGCCTTTTGTTTCGGGGCTATAGCTCAGCTGGGAGAGCGCCTGCATGGCATGCAGGAGGTCAGCGGTTCGATCCCGCTTAGCTCCACCATTTCTGCCAGGGTTCACGCAAGTGGATCTTCGCGAAGGTTACGTCCCCTTCGTCTAGTGGCCTAGGACACCGCCCTTTCACGGCGGTAACAGGGGTTCGAGTCCCCTAGGGGACGCCACGTTTACCCGCGTTTTGCGGGACTTTAAAGGCTCATTCGCTTATTGAATGGGCCTTTTGTTTTTTCCCTTCTCAATAATTTGCCCCCGACAAACGGCCGCACATTTTGCTTGCCAAAAAATATGATGAGAATAATATTTCGATCATCATATTTTGTGTGGTGTGTGCCAGATGAGCGACAAGAAGAGCAAAACCCGCGAACGCATTCTGGAAGCTGCGCGCAGTGCGCTGATCCAGCACGGCCCGGCCGAGCCAAGCGTCAGCCAGGTGATGGGTGCGGCAGGCCTGACCGTCGGGGGCTTCTATGCGCACTTCGACAGCAAGGACGAGCTGATGCTCGAGGCGTTCCGCCAGTTGTTGGGTGAGCGCCGTGCCTTGCTCGCCCAGATCGACCCCGATCTCGATGGCGCCGGGCGGCGAGCGCTGGCCGGGGCTTTCTACCTCTCGCGCAAGCACCGGGACTGCGAAGTACATGCTTGCCCGCTGCCTAACGCGTTGGGCGAAATGCAGCGCCTGCCGGAGGTCTTCCGCGAGGTGCTGGCCGAGCACATCGAGTTGATGACTGCCGCGATGGTCGACCGCCCTGAGGATGCTGACAAAGCATTGGCCGACCTGGCCCTGATGGTGGGGGGGCTGGCGCTGGCCCGGGCCTTGGGGGCCAGTGACCTGTCTGACCGTATTCTGCGCGCCGCCAAATCGGCGGTGCTTTAACCCTGGAGCATGGCGATGACCACCCTGAGCTGGATTCGCGGTGTCAATGGCACCTTGGGCCGCCTGGCCCCCGAGCATGTCGCGGGCAAGATGCGCCGTGCCTTCATGACCCCGCGCAACCTGCCGCCGCGGGATTGGGAGCTGCCTGTGCTGGCCAGGGCTGAGCGCATTACACTGCGCTTCGGTCTGTCTGCCTTGCGCTGGGGTCAAGGGCCGACCGTGCTGCTGATGCACGGTTGGGAAGGGCGCCCAACGCAGTTTGCCGCCTTGATCGAGACTTTGGTTCAGGCGGGGCATACGGTGGTGTCGCTGGAAGGGCCTGGGCATGGTCGTTCGCCTGGCGAGCAGGCGAATGTGGTGCTGTTTGCCCGGGCGCTGCTTGAGGCTGCGGCTGAGTTGCCGCCCTTGCGTGCGGTCATAGGTCATTCCATGGGCGGTGCCAGCGTGCTGCTGGCTTTGCAGATGGGGCTGCGTACAGAGGCGGCTGTCAGCATTGCAGCGCCGGCACGGTTGCTCGGTGTGTTGCGTGGTTTTGCCCATCGCCTGGGGCTGCCAGCCCGGGCACGGGCAGCGTTCATTCGCCAGATCGAGCGCGATGTGGGCATGCAGATTGCGCGGCTGGATGTCACGGGTTACCAGCTGGAACTGCCGGGGCTGGTGGTGCATGCCGCCGATGATGCTCTCGTGCCCGCAGATGAGGCACATGTGATCCACAAGGCCTGGTTCGACAGCCGGCTGATGCTGCTGGAAGGGGGTGGTCACCAGCGAGTGCTGGCCGACCCGCGGCTGAGTGACGCCGTGCTCGAATTGCTGGCTCGGGCTGAAGCGGTCAGTGTCGGGGCGGCTTCAGCCGCGAACATCGGCATCGCCGGTGCCACCCACCGCGGTGTCTGATTCGCGGGCAAGCCCGCTCCTACAACGACCGCTTCAGGCTCGCTGGGGCTGGACATTGCCCCGCAGATCGCTGCTAAATCGCCTTTTGCGCCAAGGAAGCGAAAATGAGCTGGGACCTGGCAACACCCTTCGTCATCGACCTGCGCGTCGGCAGCGAGGACATCGACGGCCTTGGCCACGCCAACAATGCCGTCTACGTCACCTGGCTTGAGCGCTGCGCCTGGCGCCACTCCCAGCGTCTGGGGCTGGACCTGGCCGAGTACCGGCGCCTTGACCGGGCGATGGCTGTGGTGCGCCACGAAATCGACTACCTGGCCGCCGCCTATGAAGACGATGAGCTGCAGCTGGCCACCTGGATCATTGATTGGGACCAACGCCTGCGCATGACGCGGCGGTTTCAGCTCAAGCGCCCGCGCGATGGTGTGACGTTGCTGCGTGCGCAAACCACCTTTGCCTGCATCGAGCTGTCCAGCGGCAAGCCCAGGCGCATGCCGGCGGAATTCGTCGAAGGTTACGGTCCGGCGCTGATCGGCGCCTGAGTCGCCGGCATTTTTTGTTAAACTGCCGGCTTTTTCCGCTGAGACCCCGACATGCAAATTGCTCTGGCCCCGATGGAGGGGCTGGTCGACAACATCCTGCGCGACGTATTGACCCGTGTGGGCGGTATCGACTGGTGCGTCACCGAGTTCATTCGCGTGTGCGACCGCCTGCTGCCGGCGTCCTCGTTCGACAAGCTGGCGCCTGAACTGCGTCAGGGCGCGCGCACGGCTTCCGGTGTGCCCATGCGCGTGCAATTGCTGGGTTCGGACCCGGTATGCCTGGCGGAAAACGCCGCACTGGCTTGCGAGCTTGGGGCGCCGGTGATCGACCTGAACTTCGGTTGCCCGGCAAAGACGGTGAACAAGTCGCGCGGTGGCGCGGTACTGCTCAAAGAGCCGGAGTTGCTGCACGCCATTGTGCGTGAAGTGCGGCGTGCGGTGCCGGCGAACATTCCGGTGACCTCGAAGATGCGTCTGGGCTTCGACAGCCCCGATGGGGCACTGGAGTGCGCCACGGCGCTGGCCGAGGGCGGTTCGGCACACCTGGTGGTGCACGCACGGACCAAGGTTGAGGGCTACAAGCCGCCAGCGCACTGGGAGTGGGTGGCGCGGGTGCAGGATGTGGTCAAGGTCCCGGTGTTTGCCAATGGCGAGATATGGACGGTCGATGACTGGCGGCGTTGCCGCGAGGTCAGTGGCGCTGAAGACATCATGCTCGGGCGTGGGCTGGTATCGCGCCCGGACCTGGGCCTGCAGATTGCAGCGGCGCGGGATGGGCGCGACTATCAGCCGATGAGCTGGCATGATTTGTTGCCACTGTTGCGTGAGTTCTGGCGCCAGGCCCAGGCCAAATTGTCGCCGCGTTATGCGCCAGGGCGGATGAAGCAGTGGCTGGCGATGCTGACTCGCAGTTACCCCGAAGCGGTGGTTTTGTTTGCCGAGTTGCGCCGGGAAGATGACTGTGCGCGGATCAGCCGGTTGCTGGGGGTTGAGGCGCAAGCGTTGGAGGCTTGCGTCGCCTGAGCAGGGCGCTACGCGGGTACTGCACCTGTAGGCGCGGGGTCACCCGGGAAAGGGCCGGGCCTGCTGGCCATTTTCCACCCGCCGATCACCGTTGCCGCCGCCACCGTATTCGCGGGCAAGCCCGCTCCTACACACACACGCATCGGTGGTTGGGCACAGGTCGTCGTAGGAGCGGGTTTACCCGCGAAGAGGCCGGCCCAGCTGGCCAATCTCCACCTTCCGTTCACCGTTGCCGCTGCCACCGTATTCGCGGGTAAACCCGCTCCTACACACATCGGTGGTTGGGCGCAGGCCGTCGTAGGAGCGGGTTCACCCGCGAAAGGGCCGGGCCTGCTGGCCAATTTCCACCGGCCGTTCACCGTTGCCGCCGCCACTGTATTCGCGGGTAAACCCGCTCCTACACGCACACACACACACGCAGCGGTGGTTCGGCGCAGGTCGTCGTAGGGGCGGGTTGACCGGCAAATAGGCCATCAGGCCCCGTGCAAAAAAAATCAAATTTTTTCTGTTTGCCCCTTGAAAGCGTTTCCCTCGGCCATATCTTTTGAGTACGCGATGCCGAAGCCGGGTCGCGTAATGACTTACTTGCTGAATCTCAGGAGTTTATGACCATGACTACTGCTTTCTCTCTTGCTCCACTGTTCCGTCATTCCGTTGGTTTCGACCGTTTCAACGACCTGTTCGAATCCGCGGCACGTAACGAGGCCGGTAGCAGCTACCCGCCCTATAACGTGGAAAAGCATGGCGATGACCACTACCGCATCGTGGTTGCTGCAGCTGGTTTCCAGGAAGAAGACCTCGACCTGCAGGTCGAAAAAGGTGTCCTGACCGTGACCGGTGGCAAGCGCGACAATAGCGCCGCTGAAGTGACCTACCTGCACCAGGGTATCGCACAACGCGCCTTCAAGCTGTCGTTCCGCCTGGCAGATCACATCGAAGTGAAGGCTGCCGGCCTGGCCAATGGCCTGCTCAGCATCGACCTGCTGCGCATCGTGCCTGAAGAAGCCAAGGCCAAGCGCATTCCGATCAATAGCGAAAAACCAGCGCTGAACTGACCGCGCGGCACTGAAAAAAGGGCACCTCCAGAGGTGCCCTTTTTCGTGCTTCTCACGCGGTCCCAGGTAGGTGCGCGGCCGTCATGCGATCAGTAATCTGCCGGCGCCTCCAGCAACATCTGCCGAAACTCCAGCAACGGTAATGGCCGGCTGTGCAGATAACCCTGGTACAGATGGCACCCCAGCCGCTCGAGAAACGCCAGCTGTTCGGTCAGCTCTACCCCTTCGGCTATCACCGCCAGGTCCAGACTGCGCGCCATGGCGACAATGGCGCGGACAATTTCTGCGTCGTTGGGGTCGACCGGTGCATCGCGCACGAAGCTCTGGTCGATCTTCAGCGCATCGACCGGCAGGCGCTTCAGGTAAGTCAGCGAGGAATAGCCGGTGCCGAAGTCATCCATGGCAAAACTCACCCCATAGCGCTTCAGCTCGCGCATCTTGCTGATGGTGTCTTCCAGGTTCTGGATGACGATGCCTTCCGTGATTTCCAGCGTCAGCATCTGTCGCGGCAGGCGGTAATCGTCCAGGCTGCGCAGCACCCGCCCGACAAAGTCGTTCTGGCGGAACTGTCGCGGGCTTATGTTCACGCACAGGCTGAAATCATCAGCATCGATCAACCCGTCGGTGAGCATGCGGGCGCAGGCGTCGCAGGCTTCGTCAAGAATCCAGCTGCCAACTTCAAGGATCAGGCCGCTTTCTTCCAGTACCTGAATGAACTGCGAGGGCGGTTGCTGGCCCAGTAGCGGGTGGTGCCAGCGCAGCAATACTTCAGCACCGACGATGCGGTTGTCGCGGGCATCCACCTGCGGCTGGAAGTGCAGCGCCAGTTCGCCACGGGCCAGGGCCAGGCGCAGGTCGTTTTCCATGCGCAGGCGCTCGCTGGCGGCCTTCTGCATGGTGGTGTGGAACAGCTGTGTGGTGTTGCGACCGGAGTCCTTGGCCCGGTACAGGGCGATATCGGCACGCTTGAGCAGGTCGGCCGGTGTGGTGCCGTGGTCGGGGATCAGCGCCACGCCGATGCTGGGCGTTACCTGCAGGCGCTGGCCATCCAGTGACATTGGCTCGGCCAGCAGTTCGCGCAGGGTGTCGGCCAGCTCGCGCACTTTCTCTTCCACGTGTTCGCGGCTCCCTTCCAGGCCGCTGAGCAGCACCACGAATTCGTCGCCCCCCAGGCGCGCCACGGTGTCCTCCAGGCGCACGCTGGCCTCAAGGCGGGCAGTGATGATCTTCAGCACGGTGTCGCCCACCGGGTGGCCCAGCGAGTCGTTGATGTGCTTGAAGTGGTCGAGGTCAAGGAACAGCAGGGCGCCACGCAGGTTATGACGCTTGAGCAGGGCGATCTGCTGGCTCAGGCGGTCCATCAGCAAGGCGCGGTTGGGCAGGTTGGTCAGCGGGTCGTGATAGGCCAGGTGGCGTATCTGCGCCTGGGCGTTCTTCAGCTGGCTGACGTCGCGGGCGGTCAGCAGCAGGCAATCCACTTCGTTGAGGGTGATCGGTTCCACCGAAACCTCGACCGTGAGGATATCGCCACGCTTGTTGCGCCCGAGCATCTCGCGGTGGTGTACCCGGCCGCGCTCGTGCAATTCGGCCAGCAGCGCGCTGCGCTGCTTGTCGTCGGCCCAGATGCCGATCTCATAAACCGTGTGGCCGATCACTTCGGCAGTACTGTAGCCGGTCAGGCGGCAGAAGCCGTCGTTGATTTCCAGGTAGCGGCCGCTGTGGCGTTCGGTGATGGTGATGGCGTCGGGGCTGGAGTGGAAGGCCTTGGCGAACTTCTCTTCGCTGGACTTAAGCGCGGCTTCGGCGCGTTGTTGCTGGGTGATGTCGCGCAGGGTGGTAACGCTGCAGGGCTGGTCGTCGACGGTGATCAGGCGGCTGGAAATCACACAGGTCATCGGGGCGCCATTGCGGTGGTTGAGTACCACGGCGACGTTGCTCAAGGCCTGTTCGCGGATCACCTGCTCGATACGTTTGGCGCGCTCGACGGACTCGGCCCACAGGCCGATTTCCTCTGCGGTACGCCCAAGCACCTGCTCGCTGCTCCAGCCGAAGGTCTGGGTGAACGCCGGATTGATCTCGATGAACTGGCCAGTGTCCTGGCGGGTGACGCAGATCGGGTCGGGGCTGACCTGGAACAGGCTGGCAAACTTCTCTTCCGAGGCGCTCAGGCGCTGTTCGCGCTCCACCTGATCGGTGATGTCGAGCAAGGTGCCCGCCATGCGCAGGGGGATGCCCTGGTCGTCGCGGTACAGCCGCGCGCGGCTTTCGATGTAGCGTGAAGTGCCGTTTTCCAACTGCACTCGGTAGGTGATCTGATAGTTGCCGGCAGGCCCTTCGCGCAGGCTGCGGTAGGCCTGTCGCATCGAGTTGCGCTCTTGCTCCGGCACACCTTCGAAGAACGCATCGAACGATTCATGAAAAGGGATGGGCGGCAAGCCATGCAGCTGCGCCGCGCGGGCTGAGCCGTAGAGCATGCCGCTTGGGATGTGCCAGTCCCAGGTGCCCAGTTGCGCCGAGTCCAGGGCCAGGTCCAGCCGCTCCTGGCTGTCCTTCAGGGCCTGCTCGGCACGCTTGCGTTCGGTGGTGTCGACGAATGTACTGATCAGGAAGGTCACGCCTTCCAGCTCGATGCCCTGGGTGCACAGGATGCCGTCATGCACCTTGCCGCTGGTCGCGCGAAATTGCACCTCCATGATCAACGGGCCGCCGTTGGCGCGGGTCGACTCCATGATCTGGTGGCGCTGTTCGGGGTTGACCCACAGGCCCAGTTCCAGGCTGGTCTTGCCGATCACCTGGCTGCCGGGCCAGCCGAACATGTTTTCGAAGTGCTGGTTGACCTCGAAGATCATGCCATCGTGGCGACGGGTCAGCAAAATGGCGTTGGGGCTCAGGTGGAACAGCGTGGCGAAGCGCTTTTCCGAATTGATCAGTGCTGTTTCCCGTTCGCGCTGGCGGGTGATCTCGCGGATCACGCCGATCATCTGCGGTCGGCCGTGCGGGTCGTGGGTCAGGCTGCCGTTGATCTCCAGCCAGTGCAGGCTGCCGTCCGGCCAGCGGATACGGTGGCGCATGGCTTGCTCCACCGGCTCGCCATTGACCACCGCCTGGAACACCTGACGCGTGCGGGCGCGGTCCTCCTCGGGCAGCAGGTCGAGGTAATCGATATCGGCGGGCAGTGGCCGCTGTGGATCGAAACCGAACAGGGCCTGGGTGCCCCGCGACCAACTGACCCTGCCGCTTTCGATATCCCATAGCCAGGCACCCAGGCGCGCACCGTTGAGCGCTGCCAGCAGTTGCGGGGCGTTCTGCCAGGCCTGCTCGGACTCCTGGGGATCAGCGGCAGGTATTCGCGGCAGGCGCAAAAAGCGGTTTGCTGATTTGGGCATCGGTACCAGACCTTTGGCGTATGACGTGTCCTTGGAATCGGAATAGCTGACAGCCAGTCAGGTGGGCCCTGAGTGGCTGTCGAGCAGGGCCATGAATGCCCTGGCCGCATTCGATAGCGTACGCTCCGTGTGCAGAATGTAGCCTAGCTGGCGCGACAGCTGTATGCCGGGCAAAGCGATGGGTGAAACCTGTTCGTCGAGCATGGTGCGTGGCAGCACGCTCCAGGCCAGGCCGATCGACACCATCATCTTGATGGTTTCCAGGTAGTTGGTGCTCATGGCGATGTTCGGCGTCAGGCCCTGGCTTTCGAACAGGCGCTGGACAATATGGTGGGTAAAGGTATTGCCGCCGGGAAATACCGCTGGGTGGCGGGCGACGTCAGCCAGGCTGACCGCCTGGTTGTTGGCCAACGGGTGCTCGGGGGCGGCGACAAAGTCCAGGGCGTCATCCCACACCGGCACGGCCTTGACCAAGTGATGTGGCTCGGGCGCCAGGGTGATCACGGCGATTTCGGCGCGGCCATGCAGAATCTCGTCGTAGGCCTGTTCCGAATCCATGAACTGAATATCCAGTGCCACTGCCGGGTACTGGCGGGTGAAAACCCGTAGTAGCGGGGGCAGGCGGTGCAGGCCGATGTGGTGGCTGGTGGCCAGGGTCAGGCGACCGCTCACGGCCCCGGTCAGATTGGTCAGCGCCCGTCGGGTATCATCCAGGACGTTGAGAATCTGGTAGGCCCGCGGCAGCAGTGCGCGCCCGGCTTCAGTCAGGGTTACTTCGCGGCCCAGGCGGTCGAACAGGCGCACGTCCAGTTGCTGCTCCAGGCCGGCGATGCGTTTGCTGATGGCCGGCTGGGTCAGGAACAGGCGTTCGGCTGCGCCGGAAAAGCTGCCGGTTTCGGCAATGGCGATGAAGGCGCTGAGGTTGGCCAGGTCCATGGTGTCGTATTCCTTTGGGTTATCCAAAGCATAAAAATTATGAATTTGAGTTATTCAATCTAACCCCCTAGCATCGTCCGTACAAGCCAAGGGGTCTTTGGCATAGAAAGACGCTGATGAGGAACAGTCTGATGGCTGGCAAAACGCTCTACGACAAACTCTGGGAAGCCCATGAGGTCAAGCGCCGTGATGACGGCTCGTCCTTGATCTACATCGACCGCCACATCATCCACGAAGTGACGTCGCCCCAGGCCTTCGAAGGCCTGCGCCTGGCCAATCGCAAACCGTGGCGTATCGACGCCAACATCGCCACGCCGGACCACAACGTACCGACCACGCCAGAGCGCAAGGGCGGTATCGAGGCGATCGTCGACCAGGTTTCGCGCCTGCAAGTACAGACCCTCGACGAGAACTGTGACGAATACGGCATCGTCGAATTCAAGATGAATGACGAGCGCCAGGGCATCGTCCACGTCATCAGCCCGGAGCAGGGCGCCACCTTGCCGGGCATGACCGTGGTCTGCGGTGACTCGCACACCTCCACCCACGGCGCCTTCGGTGCCTTGGCCCATGGCATCGGCACTTCCGAGGTCGAGCACGTGCTCGCCACCCAGTGCCTGGTCGCCAAGAAGATGAAGAACATGCTGGTGCGCGTGGAAGGCCAATTGCCGGCCGGCGTCACCGCCAAGGATATCGTGCTGGCCGTGATCGGCAAGATCGGCACCGCCGGTGGCAACGGTCACGCCATGGAATTCGCAGGCAGTGCCATTCGCGAATTGTCGATGGAAGGCCGCATGACCATCTGCAACATGTCCATCGAAGCCGGTGCCCGCGTTGGCCTGGTGGCGACCGATGCCACTACCGTTGCCTACGTTGAAGGGCGCCCGTACGCGCCGAAGGGCGAGCAGTGGAAGCAAGCGGTCGAATCGTGGAAAGACCTGGTGTCGGATGACGATGCCGTATTCGACACCGTGGTCGAGCTGGATGCCAGCCAGATCAAGCCACAGGTCAGCTGGGGCACTTCGCCCGAGATGGTTCTGGCCGTCGACCAGCGCGTACCGGATCCGGCGGCCGAAGCCGACCTGGTCAAGCGTGGTTCGATCGAGCGTGCCTTGAAGTACATGGGGCTGACCGCCAACCAGGCGATCACCGACATCAAGTTGGACCGTGTGTTCATCGGCTCGTGCACCAACTCGCGAATCGAGGACCTGCGCGCTGCGGCGGAAATCGCCAAGGGTCGCAAGGTGGCCGCCAGCGTCAAGCAAGCCATCGTCGTGCCAGGTTCGGGCCTGGTCAAGGCCCAGGCCGAGCGTGAAGGCCTGGACAAGATCTTCCTCGAAGCCGGTTTCGAATGGCGTGAACCAGGCTGCTCGATGTGCCTGGCGATGAACCCGGACCGCCTGGAAAGCGGCGAGCATTGCGCGTCCACCTCCAACCGCAACTTCGAAGGCCGTCAGGGCGCCGGTGGCCGTACCCACCTGGTCAGTCCGGCCATGGCCGCCGCTGCCGCGGTAGCCGGCCACTTCATCGATGTCCGCGAGTTGATCCAAGGGAGCGCAGCATGAAAGCCTTTACCCAGCACACTGGCCTCGTCGCACCATTGGACCGTGCCAACGTCGACACCGACCAGATCATCCCCAAGCAGTTCTTGAAGTCGATCAAGCGCACCGGCTTTGGCCCGAACCTGTTTGACGAGTGGCGTTACCTGGACGTGGGGCAGCCCTACCAGGACAACAGCAAGCGCCCGCTCAACCAAGAGTTCGTGCTCAACCACGCGCGCTACCAGGGCGCCAGCGTGTTGCTGGCGCGGGAAAACTTTGGTTGCGGCTCCAGCCGTGAGCATGCCCCTTGGGCGCTGGACGAGTACGGCTTCCGCAGCATCATTGCGCCAAGCTTTGCCGACATTTTCTTCAACAACAGCTTCAAGAACGGCTTGCTGCCGATCATTCTCAGCGATGAGGAAGTCGACGAGCTGTTCAAGCAGGTCGAAGCCAACCCGGGCTACCAGCTGACCATCGACCTGCAGGCGCAGGCGGTGACCCGCCCAGATGGCAAGGTGCTGCACTTCGAAATCGATGCGTTCCGCAAGCACTGCCTGCTCAACGGTCTGGACGATATCGGCCTGACCCTGCAGGACAGCGACGCGATCAAGGCCTTCGAGGCCAAGCACCGCGCCAGCCAGCCTTGGCTGTTCCGTGATGCCTGAAGTTCGTAGGTGACAGGGCGGGCCTCTTCGCGGGCAGAGGGTTACGCGGTCGTTGTAGGCGCGGGTTTACCCGCGAAGAGGCCGGCACAGGCAACAAAAATCTAAAGGAACGAGACATGACCAGCACCCAGCACATCGATGTGGTCCAACGCCAGTTCGGCGAGCAGGCCAGCGCCTACCTCAGCAGCGCCGTGCACGCCCAAGGCAGTGAATTCGCCCTGCTGCAGGCTGAGCTGGCAGGGCAGGCCCATGCCCGCGTGCTGGACCTGGGCTGCGGTGCCGGTCATGTCAGCTTCCACGTCGCCCCGCTGGTTGCCGAAGTGGTCGCCTACGACCTCTCGCAGTCCATGCTCGACGTGGTCGCCAGCGCCGCCGCCGAACGCGGCCTGGCCAATATCACGACCGAACGCGGCGCTGCCGAACGCCTGCCGTTCGCCGATGCGTCGTTCGAGTTCGTCTTCAGCCGTTATTCGGCCCACCACTGGAGCGACCTGGGCCTGGCCCTGCGCGAGGTGCGCCGGGTGCTCAAGCCCGGTGGTGTGGCGGCGTTCATCGACGTGATGTCGCCGGGCAGCCCGCTGCTCGACACTTACCTGCAAACGGTCGAAGTGCTGCGCGACACCAGCCATGTGCGCGACTACTCCGCCGCCGAGTGGCAACGCCAGGTCAGCGAAGCCGGCCTGCACGTGCGCAGCCACACCCGCCAACCGTTGCGCCTGGAGTGGAGCACCTGGGTTGAACGCATGCGCACCCCCGAGCCGATGCGCGTGGCCATCCGCCAGTTGCAGCAAGCCATGGGCGAAGAAGTACGGCAGTATTACCAGATCGAGGCCGACGGCTCATTCAGCACCGATGTGCTGGTGTTGTGGGCCGAGCGTTAAGCACTTTTCGGTGGGGCCCGCTTGGCCACGCCGCGTGAATGGATAGAGGAAAGCATGAGCAAGCAGATTCTGATTCTCCCAGGTGACGGTATCGGCCCGGAAATCATGGCCGAGGCAGTCAAGGTACTGGAGCTGGCCAACGACAAGTTCCAGCTCGGCTTCAGCCTGGCGCACGACGTGATTGGCGGTGCCGCCATCGACAAGCACGGTGTGCCGCTGGCCGACGAAACCCTGGAGCGTGCGCGCAAGGCCGATGCGGTGCTGCTGGGGGCTGTGGGCGGGCCGAAGTGGGACAAGATCGAGCGAGACATTCGCCCTGAGCGCGGCCTGCTGAAGATCCGTTCGCAACTGGGCCTGTTCGCCAACCTGCGCCCAGCCATCCTTTACCCGCAACTGGCCGATGCCTCGTCGCTGAAGCCGGAAATCGTATCGGGCCTGGACATCCTCATCGTCCGTGAGCTGACCGGCGGCATCTACTTCGGTGCCCCGCGTGGTCAGCGCGAGCTGGAAGGTGGCGAACGCCAGGCCTACGACACTCTGCCGTACAGCGAAAGCGAAGTGCGCCGCATTGCCCGTGTCGGTTTCGACATGGCCCGTGTGCGCGGCAAGAAGCTGTGCTCGGTGGACAAGGCCAACGTTCTGGCCTCCAGCCAGCTGTGGCGTGAAGTGGTCGAAGACGTGGCCAAGGACTACCCGGACGTGGAACTGAGCCACATGTACGTCGACAACGCTGCCATGCAGCTGGTGCGTGCCCCCAAACAGTTCGACGTGATGGTGACCGACAACATGTTCGGTGACATTCTGTCGGATGAAGCTTCCATGTTGACCGGTTCCATCGGCATGCTGCCTTCGGCGTCTCTGGATGCCGACAACAAAGGCATGTACGAGCCTTGCCACGGCTCGGCACCGGACATCGCCGGCCTTGGTATCGCCAACCCACTGGCGACCATTCTGTCGGTGTCGATGATGTTGCGTTACAGCTTCAATCAGTCGGCTGCCGCCGAGGCGATCGAGAAGGCCGTGAGCCTGGTTCTGGACCAGGGGCTGCGTACCGGCGACATCTTCTCGGAAGGCTGCCGCAAAGTTGGTACGCAGGAAATGGGCGACGCAGTAGTCGCAGCGCTGCGGAATCTGTAATCTCTCTGGCCCGCCCCCCAAAATTCCCGGTGGCGGCCCACTTTTAGCAAAGGTGTAGTTGCGATGAAACGTGTAGGTCTGATCGGTTGGCGCGGTATGGTCGGTTCCGTGCTCATGCAGCGGATGCTGGAGGAGCAGGATTTCGACCTTATCGAGCCGGTGTTCTTCACTACCTCCAATGTTGGTGGCCAGGGTCCGAACGTGGGCAAGGATACAGCGCCCCTCAAGGACGCTTATTCGATTGAAGAACTCAAGACCCTCGACGTGATCCTGACCTGCCAGGGCGGCGACTACACCAACGAGGTCTTCCCCAAGCTGCGTGAAGCCGGCTGGCAGGGTTACTGGATCGACGCCGCTTCGTCCCTGCGCATGCAGGATGACGCGGTGATCATCCTTGACCCGGTCAACCGCAAGGTCATCGACCAGCAGCTGGACGCCGGTACCAAGAACTACATCGGTGGCAACTGCACTGTCAGCCTGATGCTGATGGGCCTGGGTGGCCTGTTCGAGGCCGGTCTGGTCGAGTGGATGAGCGCCATGACCTACCAGGCGGCTTCGGGTGCCGGCGCGCAGAACATGCGCGAGCTGATCAAGCAGATGGGCGCTACCCACGCGGCAGTGGCCGATGACCTGGCCAACCCGGCCAGCGCCATCCTCGATATCGACCGCAAGGTTGCCGAGACCATGCGCAGCGAGGCGTTCCCGACCGAGAACTTCGGCGTGCCGCTGGCGGGCAGCCTGATCCCGTGGATCGACAAGGAACTGCCGAACGGTCAGAGCCGCGAAGAGTGGAAGGCCCAGGCCGAAACCAACAAGATCCTCGGTCGCTTCAAGAGCCCGATCCCGGTCGACGGCATCTGCGTGCGCATTGGCGCCATGCGCTGCCACAGCCAGGCGCTGACCATCAAGCTGAACAAGGACGTGCCGATCGCCGACATCGAAGGCATGATCAGCCAGCACAACCCTTGGGTGAAGCTGGTGCCGAACCAGCGTGAAATCAGCATGCAGGAGCTGACCCCGACCAAGGTCACCGGCACCCTGAACATCCCGGTTGGTCGCCTGCGCAAGCTGAACATGGGTTCGCAGTACCTGGGCGCGTTCACTGTAGGTGACCAGCTGCTGTGGGGCGCCGCCGAACCGCTGCGCCGCATGTTGCGGATTCTGCTGGAGCGTTGATCGTTCAGGCTTTACCTGAAAAATACCGCACTGGTGACAGTGCGGTATTTTTTTATGCCTGAAAGTATGCTTTTGGCTCGCGGGCCTAATCGCCGGATAATTCATGCCGCTGTTTGATGGCGAAATGTCTGCTCTGACAGACCCCTTGCTCTTGCCGTTGCCGTTGCCGTTGTTTTTGCTTCTAAGTGCGCGGTAGTTCAGGCGACGCAGATTGCGACTTCAGGAGGCCGAGCGCAGGGCTTGCGGAGGGAGGTGACGGGCATGGATGCCCGTCAAGCGCTGGGCCCCAGGATGGGGCCTGCAGCGCGGTCCTCCCGGGAGCAAGCCCGGAGCGAGGGGACCCCGGAGCGCAGCGCAGGGGCCGGATGATGGGAGCCGACGGCTTTGGTTACTTTGGCCACGACCAAAGTAACCCGCCGGAAGGGCGGAAAGGTGAATAGGCGCCAACATCGTGAATGAATGTCTGCTTGATGTGTAAGCGTACAACCCAAAAGCTCAAAAGCTTAAGCGCCGGTTTTGATCGGGCGTACAGTCCGTTTGCGATGGCGACGCCGACTCACCTTTCCGCCCTTACGGCGGGTCCCTTTTTGTCGTGGCAAAAAGGGACCAAAAACCGTCGGCTGGTATGACTCACCCACATAGGTTACAAATCAGTTCACGCACATAGGTAACAGTCTTTAACTGGCAAGGTCGGTTTTCGAGGATCTGACCATGCCTTGGCGAGAGCTGAAACCTATGGACCTGAAAATGCTTTTCATCGCGGATTACCTGCAAGGGCCGCCCAGCTTCAGCGCCCTGTGCCAGGCCTACGAGATCAGCCGTAAGACCGGCTACAAATGGGTCGAGCGATATGAGAAAGAGGGGCCTTCGGGGCTGGAAGAACGCAGCCGCCGCCGGTTGACGCAGAACTGGGTCGTCCCCGCTGCAGTTCGCGAAGCCATCATCGAACTGCGCAGTCGAGGCGAAACGGAACCTGGTCCGAAAAAGATCCAGGCTGCGCTGCAGGAGCGCTTCCCTGATCAGGCGCCGCCTTCTAAGACAGCGATTTACAACATCCTCAAGAAGGCCGAGTTGGTCAACCCACGCCGTTTACGTCAGCGTGTAGCGGTCTACCCCAAGCCACTGGAGAAGGCAGAGTCGCCTAACCAGCTGTTCAGTGCTGACTACAAGGGCCAATTTCTGACAGGCGCAGGCGTCTGGTGCTATCCACTAACGATCATGGATCACGCCAGCCGCTTCCTGCTCGCCTGCCACAGCATGCCTAATACCAACCTTCTGGAAACGCAGGCCGTTTTCACCCAGGTGTTTCGGGAAAATGGCCTGCCTGAGCGTATTCGTACCGATAACGGTGTGCCGTTTGCCAGTAAAGGACGTGCAGGACTTTCTCAGCTGTCCATCTGGTGGCTGCGTCTAGGCATCATTCCTGAGCGCATTGCACCTGGAAGGCCTGAGCAAAATGGCCGCCACGAACGCATGCATCGGACACTCAAAAGCACGCTGCCATCACCGCCGGCAGTGGCCTGGGAAGCTCAACAGCGGCATTTTGATCGCTTTCGACAACACTACAATTACGAGCGCTTGCATGAAGCACTGAAACAGAAAACACCGGCGTCTTGCTACCAGCCCTCACCACGCCCATTCCCTGAAAAACTTCCTGAGATGACCTACCCCAGCCATGTCGAGAGTTTACCGGCGGATAGCTGCGGCATCATTAACCGCCGTGGCCTGAGGATCTACGTAGGTTACGTGCTCAAGCACCAGACCATTGGGCTGGAGCAAGTCGGAGATGGCATTTGGGATGTTATTTTCGGTCCCATCATCCTTGGTAGAGTCGATGTGCGGGATGCCACTGATGGTTATGTAACACTCCAGGTGTTGTCACCTATGTGAGTGAACTTTTGTGTAACCCATGTGGGTGACCCGTACAGGCTCCCATCATCCGGCCCCTACGCTGCGCTCCGGGGTCCCCTCGCTCCGGCCTTGCTCCCGGGAGCACGCGCTGCAGGCCCCATCCATGGGGCCTCAGCGCTTGACGGGCATCCATGCCCGTCATCTCCCTCCGCAATGCCTCCACTCGGCCTCCTGAAGTCGCAATCTGCGTCGCCAGAACTACCGCGCGTTTAGAAGCAAGATCAAAAGCGAACTCGGTGATCGGCCGGCACCGCCGATGCATTCGGTGAGGTTCTGCCTGGTCATCTGGATAAGGATATCGCCGGCATGGCTGCCCTCGGCCTGGTGTACCTGGAAGAACGCCGTTGCTCTTGCTTTGGCTTTTGCTTCTAAGTGCGCGTTAGTTCAGGCGACGCAGATTGCGACTTCAGGAGGCCGAGCGCAGGGCTTGCGAAGGGAGGTGACGGGCATGGATGCCCGTCAAGCGCTGGGCCCCAGGATGGGGCCTGCAGCGCGGTCCTCCCGGGAGCAGGCCCGGAGAGAGGGGACCCCGGAGCGTAGCGTAGGGGCCGGATGATGGGAGCCGACGGCTTTGGTTACTTTGGCCACGACCAAAGTAACCCGCCGGAAGGGCGGAAAGGTGACGATGCGCCACCTGCGCGAATGAATACCTACTCGGTGTGAGTGCGCACATCCAAGAAGCAAGACGCAATCGAGCAACAGCAACAGCAGCGCCGGGTGGGCACAGACAAAACCTTGCAATCCGAGTAAAGTGCCGCCCCCGCCGTTTACAGCAAAAGGATCCCTTCCATGACACACCCTTTGGATATCGCCGTCGTCGGCGCCACCGGCAGCGTCGGTGAAGCCTTGGTGCAGATCCTCGAGGAACTGGCATTCCCGGTTGCCACCCTGCACCTGCTGGCCAGCATGGAATCGGCGGGCAGCAGCGTGATGTTCGCTGGCAAGAAACTGAAGGTGCGCGAAGTCGACAGCTTCGACTTCGCCCAGGTCAAGCTGGCCTTCTTCGCCACCGGCGCCGCCGTCAGCCGCAGCTTTGCCAGCAAGGCGCTGCAGGCGGGCTGCACGGTCATCGACCTGTCCGGCGGCCTGGACGACGCCCTGGCCCTGGTGCCGGAAGCCAACGCCGAACGCCTGGCCAGCCTGTCGTTGCCAGCGCGCATTGTCAGCCCATGCTCGGCCGCAGTAGCCCTGGCCGTCGCGCTGGCGCCGCTCAAAGGCCTGCTGGACATCGAGCGGGTACAAGTGATGGCCGCGTTGGCGGTGTCGGCGCAAGGCCGTGAAGCGGTCAGCGAGCTGGCCCGGCAAACCGCCGAACTGCTCAATGCCCGCCCGCTGGAGCCGCGCTTCTTCGACCGCCAGGTGGCATTCAACCTGCTGGCCCAGGTCGGTGCTGCCGACGAGCAGGGCCATACCGCCCTGGAGCGCCGCCTGGTCAGCGAACTGCGCGTGCTGCTGGGCCTGCCTGACCTGAAGATTTCCGTGAGCTGTGTTCAAGTCCCGGTGTTTTTCGGCGATAGCTTCAGTGTGGCCGTGCAAAGCCGTCGCCCGGTAGACCTGGCAGCGGTCAACCAGGCCCTGGAGGCAGCCGACAGCATCGAGCGGGTGGAAAACGATGATTATCCGACCCCGGTAGGTGACGCAGTGGGCCAAGACGTGGTCTATGTTGGACGTGTACGTCACGGTGTCGATGAAGACCAGCAACTCAACCTCTGGCTAACCACTGACAACGTGCGCAAAGGCGCCGCGCTCAATGCCGTGCAAGTGGCGCAATTGTTGATTAAACACATGCCGTAAAAGATACTGGCGAGCACTTTTGTCCTGCTCCGCATGCAGGTTTCGGGACGATTCATACAAGGGAAGAGGTCATGCTTCGAATTCGCAAACTGGTTCTGGCCATGGCTGCAGCATCCGCGCTGTCGTCTGGCATGGCGAATGCGCTGGGCCTGGGGGAGCTGACCCTGAAGTCGGCACAGAATCAGCCGCTGGACGCCGAGATCGAATTGCTCGACGTGCGCGACCTCAAAGCCGCCGAGGTGGCGCCGAGCCTGGCGCCACCGGAAGAGTTCAGCAAGGCCGGGGTGGCGTTTCCGACCTACCTCGAAGACCTGACCTTCACACCGGTAATCAACCCCAACGGCAAAAGTGTGCTGCGCGTGACGTCCAGTCAGCCGCTGCCAGGTCCGGTGGTCAAGTTCCTGGTGCAGGTGATGTGGCCGCAGGGCCGTCTGCTGCGTGACTATAGTGTGCTGCTCGACCAGGCCAAGGCGCAGGGCGACAAGCCGGCGGCAGGCAATGTCACACCGGCCATGACCGGTGCCAGCAACTACACCACCCAGCGTCGCGACACCTTGTGGCAGATTGCCGCGCGTAACGCCCAGGGAGGGTCGATCCAGCAGACCATGATCGCGATCCAGGCATTGAACCCGGACGCCTTCATCGGCAACAACATCAACCAGCTGAAGGTTGGCCAGGTACTGCGCCTGCCCGACCAGCAGCAGATCCAGAGCATCGCCCAGGGCGAAGCGAACCGCGAGGTGGCCGAGCAGTATGCGGCCTGGCGTGAAGGCCGTCGCCTGGGGCCGCGTGCCCGCCAGCTGGATGCCACCCGCCGTGGCGCCGCCGAAGCTGCGCCGTCGCGTATCGCCCAGGGCGACAACCTGCGCCTGGTCAGCCCGGGCAAGCAGGCCGGTGCAGGCCAGGCCAAGGCGTTGAATGACGAGCTGGCCATGGCCCAGGAAAGCCTGGACACCAGCCGTCGCGACAACGAAGAACTGAAAAGCCGCATGGCCGACCTGCAGAGCCAGCTGGACAAGCTGCAGCGCCTGATCGAGCTGAAGAACAACCAGTTGGCACGCCTGGAAGGCCAGGGCGCAGACGCGTCGGCAGCGGCTGCCGCTACTCCGGAGCAGCCCGTGGTCAATCCGGCACCTGCTGCTGCCGATACCGCACCCAAGCCTGTGCCGGACGCCCAGCCAGCATCCGTCAGCCAGCCGAAGGGTACGCTCGATTCGGTCCTGGGCAACCCGTGGCTTTTGGGGGTGATTGCCGGTTCCAGCATTCTGGTGCTGGCACTGCTGCTGTGGCTGCTGGCGCGCAAGCGCAAAGCCCAGCAAGAAGCCGAGAAGCACCTGCGCATGGCGCGGGCGCTGGAAGAAGAGCAGGGCGCAGGTTTCGACAGCGATACCGAGAGCTTCGACGGCGTCGAAGCCCGGGAGCCTGGCGTAACCCTGTCGCCGGCTGTGGTTGCCGCTTCGGCTGCTGCTGCCGTCGCTGCGGAAAAAGTGGCAGAACCGGTCGCTGAGGCAGAACCCGAGCCTGAGCCGCAAGCAGACCCGCACGCCGCGCTGCTGGCGCAAGTTGACCAATGCCTGGCCGAAGGCCGCCTTAATCGTGCTGCCGAGCTGCTGGAGCCCGCCGTGGCCGCCGCGCCGGAGCGTGACGACCTGCGCCTGAAGCTGATGGACGTGTACGCCCGTCAGGGTGACCAGAGCGCGTTCGCTGAACAGGAGCGTCAGTTGCCGGCCAGCGAGCAGAACGTTGCTGAAGTCGCCAGCCTGAAAGAGCGTTACCCCGCCATGCTCGGCCTGGCTGCTGCCGGCCTGGGTGCGGCGGCGCTGGCTGCCGAAATGGATGAGCAGTACGTGCAAGAGCTGCTGCACGATGAGCCCGAAGCGCCGGTGGTTGCCGATGTGGTGCCTGACGAGTTGTCTGGGTTCGAGCCGCACGTGGAGGCTGAGCCAGAGGCTGTCGCGCAAGCAGAGCCTGACGCTGAGCTGGACGCCTTCGATGAAGTGCCAACGCTCGATGCAACGGACCTGGCCGAGCAGGATCTGGACAGCGCCTTCGACCTGAGCCTGGGTGAAGACCTGGCCGATCAAGACCCGCTGGCCGCGTCCGTGCTGGACGAGCCGATCGCACAGGGGGGCGTACCCGACGAGCTGGTAATCGCTGAGCCTGTGCTGGATGAGCCCGTACAGGAAGAAGCTCCGCCAGAAGAACAGCCCTTTGCCGTGGATGCCGAGCTGCAAGCCGACGCCGACGCTGATTTCGAGGCCATGCTGGCTCAGGCCGAGCCTCAGCCTGCCGTGGACCTGTCTGATTTCGACCTCGACGTCAGTGAGCCGGTTGCCCCGGCTGCCCCGGAGGCGCTGGAGCAAGATCCGCTGGATGTCGCGTCCGAACTGGCTGCCTTCGACAGCGAGCCGGAGTTTGACCCGGTCTCCGAGTTCGACCTGCCATCGGACTTCGACTTGTCCCTGTCGCTGGAAGACGATTCGCCGGCCGCCAAGAGCTTTGCCTCGGAGCTCAATGACGTCAACGCCGAGCTGGACAAGCTGTCGCAGAGCCTCGAAACGCCATCGCTGGAGCCGCACTTCACCAGCGAAGACGCGGTGGCGCAGCCCGAGCCCGAGCCTTTGGACGACCTGGACTTCGACTTCTTCTCCGGCAGTGACGAAGTCGCCACCAAGCTCGACCTGGCCCGTGCCTATATCGACATGGGTGACAGCCAGGGCGCGCGTGACATCCTCGACGAAGTGGTCAAGGATGGCGACGACAGCCAGCGTCAGGAAGCCGAGGACATGCTCTCCCGGCTGGTCTGATGCAAGCAGGTCAGGCCTCTTGGCGGGCTGACCGCGCCCGCGAAGAGGCCCGCACATGCAGTGCGCAACCACCGGCAGCCCTACGAGGCTGCCGTTGTCGTTATAATCCCCGCCATTCCGTACACCCCACAGGTTTCATGCTCTTGGACATCATCGACACCGCTACCGCCGAATCCGCGGCCGAAGGCTACTCCCGCATCGCCCTGGGCGTGGAATACAAAGGCGCGCGCTACCGCGGCTGGCAACGTCAGGCCAGCGGCGTGCCGAGTGTCCAGCAAGCCCTGGAGCAAGCGCTGTCCAAGGTCGCCAACGAGCCGATTTCGGTGGTCTGCGCCGGGCGTACCGACGCCGGCGTTCACGGCTGCGGGCAGGTCGTGCACTTCGATACCCGTGCCGTGCGTGACGAGCGCGCCTGGACCATGGGCACCAACTTCAACCTGCCGCACGACATCAGTGTGGTCTGGTCGCGGCCAATGCCGGCCGACTTTCATGCCCGCTTCAAGGCTTGCGCCCGGCGCTACCGCTACGTCATCTACAACGACCCGATTCGCCCGGCGCACCTGGCCGAAGAGGTGACCTGGAACCACCGTCCGCTGGACGTCGATCGCATGGCCGAGGCGGCGCAGTTCCTGCTGGGTACCCACGACTTCAGCGCCTTCCGTGCCAGCCAGTGTCAGGCCAAATCACCGATCAAGCACATCTACCACCTGCGTGTTACCCGCCATGGCCAGATGATCGTGCTGGACGTGCGTGCCACCGCCTTCCTGCACCACATGGTGCGTAACATTGCCGGTGTGCTGATGGCCATCGGCGCCGGCGAGCGTCCGGTTGCCTGGGCGCGCGAGGTGCTGGAAGGGCGCAACCGCCGTGAAGGTGGGGTAACGGCCCACCCATACGGGCTTTACCTGGTGCAGGTGGAGTACCCCGAAGCGTTTGCGTTGCCCAAGCGTTACATCGGTCCACACTTTTTGAGTGGTTACGAGGCGTTGGCAGACTGACGAGCGAAAAGCCATTTGCTAACATCCGCCCTTTCGCCGCAACAATCAGGGTTCTTGTTCCATGAGCAATGTTCGCAGCAAGATCTGCGGGATTACCCGCATCGAAGACGCACTGGCCGCTGCCGAAGCGGGGGCCGATGCCATCGGCTTCGTCTTCTATGCCAAGAGCCCGCGGGCGGTGGACGTGCGCCAGGCGCGGGCGATCATTGCCGAGCTGCCGCCGTTCGTGACCACGGTCGGGCTGTTCGTCAATGCCTCGCGCTGTGAGCTGAACGAGATCCTCGAAGTGGTTCCGCTGGACCTGCTACAGTTTCACGGCGATGAAACCCCGCAGGACTGTGAAGGCTACCACCGCCCCTGGATCAAGGCCCTGCGTGTGCGCCCTGGCGATGACCTGGAGGCGGCCTGTCAGCGTTACGCGGGTGCCCGCGGCATTTTGTTGGACACCTATGTGCCAGGCGTGCCAGGGGGAACCGGCGAGGCGTTCGACTGGTCATTGGTACCGGCGCGTCTTGGCAAGCCGATCATTCTCGCGGGTGGGCTGTCGGCCGATAACGTTGGCCAGGCCATTGCCCGGGTAAAGCCTTATGCGGTGGATGTCAGTGGTGGCGTCGAACAGGCCAAGGGCATCAAGGACGCGGCGAAGATCGAGGCCTTCATGCGTGCGGTGAAACAGGCTTGATGGCAGATGTGACGGCTGGCTGCGCGCCATCGTCCATAGCTTTCGCAGCCCTGCGGGCCGCTGCCAGCACCTGTGGTGGCAAACAACACATTAGCGGTGGAGTGGCGCGCTGGAAACCCCGGCGGCCGGTCCACCATCGTTTCATAAAAGATTTTGAGCTCAAGGGCAGGGTAGGGCCGGTGACGCCGTCCCCCGCCTGCCAATACTGGAGAAAGAAAGCATGAGCAACTGGTTAGTCGACAAACTGATCCCTTCGATCATGCGTTCCGAGGTGAAAAAGAGCTCGGTGCCTGAGGGCCTGTGGCACAAGTGCCCGTCCTGCGAGGCCGTGCTGTATCGTCCGGAGCTGGAAAAGACCCTGGATGTCTGCCCCAAGTGCAATCACCACATGCGCATCGGCGCACGTGCGCGCATCGACATCTTCCTTGACGCCGAAGGCCGGGCCGAACTGGGCGCTGACCTGGAACCGGTAGACCGCCTGAAGTTCCGTGATGGCAAGAAGTACAAGGACCGCCTGACCGCTGCGCAGAAGCAGACTGGCGAAAAAGACGCGCTGATCTCCATGAGCGGCACCCTGATGGGCATGCCGATCGTGGTTAGCGCCTTCGAGTTCTCGTTCATGGGCGGCTCCATGGGTGCCATCGTCGGCGAGCGCTTCGTCCGCGCGGCCAACTATGCCCTGGAAAACCGCTGCCCAATGGTTTGCTTCTCCGCTTCGGGGGGGGCGCGCATGCAGGAAGCGCTGATCTCGCTGATGCAGATGGCCAAGACCTCTGCCGTGCTGGCGCGCCTGCGCGAAGAAGGCATCCCGTTCATCTCGGTCCTGACCGACCCGGTGTATGGCGGTGTTTCCGCCAGCCTGGCCATGCTCGGCGACGTCATCGTCGGTGAGCCGAAGGCCCTGATCGGTTTCGCCGGCCCACGCGTGATCGAGCAGACCGTACGCGAGAAGCTGCCTGAAGGCTTCCAGCGCAGTGAGTTCCTGCTGGAGCACGGTGCCATCGACCTGATCATCTCCCGTGGCGAATTGCGCCCGCGTCTGGCCCGCCTGCTGGCGCAGATGACCGGTCAGCAAACGCCGGAAGAAGCGCGTGAGGCGGCTGCCGTCGCGTGATGAAACAACGATCCCTGGGCGAATGGCTCGCCTACCTCGAGCAGTTGCACCCCTCGGCCATCGACATGGGCCTGGAGCGGTCGCAGAAGGTGCTTGCCCGCTTGGCGCTGGGCAAGCTGGCGCCGCGCGTGGTGACAGTAACCGGCACCAACGGCAAGGGTTCGACCTGCGCCTTTGTGGCGTCGTTGCTGCGTGCCCAGGGGCTCAAGGTCGGTGTGTACAGTTCGCCGCACCTGCTACGTTACAACGAGCGGGTGGTGATCGATGGCCAAGAGGCCAGCGATGAGCGCCTGTGCGAAGCCTTCGCCGCCGTCGAGGCGGCGCGGGGCGATATTTCCCTGACCTACTTCGAGATGGGGACGTTGGCCGCGTTCTGGTTGTTCTACCAGTCGCAGCTGGATGCGGTGGTGCTGGAGGTGGGCCTGGGTGGCCGCCTGGATACCGTCAACGTAGTGGATGCCGACTTCGCCCTGGTGACCAGCATCGGTGTCGACCATGTTGATTACCTGGGTGATACCCGCGAGCTGGTGGCCTTCGAGAAGGCTGGCATCTTCCGCCCGGGCAAGCCGGCCCTGTGCGGTGATCTGGATCCGCCCGGGCCGTTGCTGGACAAGGCCGCCGAACTGGCCGCGCCACTGTTCCTGCGTGGTCGGGAATTCGACCTGACCAGCGCCGAAGGCTGCTGGAGCTGGCGTGGTACTGCCGCCGATGGTGCGCAGGTCGAGCTGCGTGACCTGCCTTTGCTAGACCTGCCCATGGAAAACGCCACGCTGGCCTTGCAGGCTTACCTGCTGATGGGGCTGCCGTGGGACGCGGTGCAAGTTCGCCAGGCGTTGCTGGATACCCGTATCACTGGGCGTCTCGACCTCCGTCTGTTGAACTGGCAGGGTAAGCCGGTAGCGTTGCTGCTGGATGTCGGGCATAACCCGCATGCGGCGCAGTACCTGGCCAGGCGCCTGGCGGCCCGGCCGCTCAAGGGGCGCCGCCTCGCGGTGTTTGGCCTGCTCGCCGACAAGGATCTGGAGGGCGTTATCGCGCCGCTGCAGGGCCTCATCGACGACTGGGCGGTGGCGCCGCTGGATACCCCGCGCAGTCGCCCGGCCGCAGAACTGGCCTCGTCCTTGGCGAACCTCGGTGCCACGGTGAAGTCTTATGCCAGCGTCGACGCCGCCCTTGAAGGGCAATGTGCGCAGGCGACGGCGGATGATCAGATCCTGCTGTTCGGTTCGTTTTTCTGTGTCGCCCAGGCGCTGGAATGGCTGGAGCGGCACGCCCAGGAGGGTGGAATAGATGGCTGTGCTGGATAAAGGGATGAAACAGCGCATGGTGGGTGCGCTGGTGCTGGTGGCGCTGGCGGTTATCTTCCTGCCGATGCTGTTTACCCGCGAGGACGAGATGCGCCAGGTGCACGTCGAAGCCCCGCAGGCACCGGCCATGCCCAGCCTACCGGAAGTGAAGGTGGAGCCGGTTGCCGTGCCGGAGCCACAGGTTATTGCGCAGGAGGCGCAGCCGGCGCCGGTGGTGATCGACGAGGCCACTGCGCCGGCGAGTACGCCCAGCCAGCCAATCACCCCGTCGCCGCAGACCCAGGCGCAGGTTCAGCCGCCCAAGCCGCAGGCGCCCGCGCCCGCGCCCAAGGTGGAGGCCAAGGCTGCTGCAACACCAGCGCCTGCCGCGCCATCGAAGATCGACGCCAATGGCCTGCCCGTCAGTTGGTCGATCCAGCTGGCCAGCCTGTCCAACCGCGCCGGTGCCGAAAAGCTGCAGCAAACCCTGCGTAGCCAGGGTTACAACGCCTATATCCGTACGGCGGGTGGCATGAACCGCGTGTACGTGGGGCCGTTGATCGAGCGCGCCGAAGCCGAGCGCGTGCGTGACGCCATCAACCGTCAGAACAGCCTCAAGGGCTTTGTGGTGCGCTTCCAGCCTGAGCGCAGCTGATTCCCCGGGGCGGCTAGGCCGCCCATTCGCGGGTGAGCCCGCGCCTGCAGGTACTGCGCCGCTGCAAGGCTCAGCCAGAACCAGTTGGGGGCGGGTTTGCCTGCCAATGGCCCAACACCAATCCAGCTGACATTCCGCTTACTCCCGGCCCGCCGCTCTGGTAAAATGCGCCGCCTCAAACGTCTGCAGGCAGCACCGTGGCATTTACCTTGGTTGATTGGGCGATCATTGCGATCATCGCCGTCTCCACACTGATCAGTCTCAAGCGCGGCTTCGTCAAGGAGGCCTTGTCCTTGCTCATCTGGATCATTGCCGGTGCGGTTGCCTGGATGTTCGGCGGTTCGCTCTCGGTGTATCTTGAGAGCTATATCCAGACGCCATCGATGCGCGTCATCGCTGGCTGCGCCATTCTTTTCGTCGCCACCTTGCTGGTGGGGGCCATGGTCAACTTCCTTGTCGGTGAGCTGATCCGCGTGACCGGGCTGTCCGGCACCGATCGTTTCCTGGGCATGGCCTTTGGTGCTGCGCGCGGGGCCTTGCTGGTAGTGGTGGCCATAGGCCTGATCAGCCTGGGGCCGGTTCAACAAGACACCTGGTGGCAGGAATCACGCCTGATACCACAATTTCTCTTGGTCGCCGACTGGTCGAAAAACCTGATTCTGGGTTTCACCGGCCAATGGACGCCCAGTGGGCTGATCAGCACTCCGGCTGATCTTCCGTTCAAGGAACAGTTGCTCGGGCCGTCCAAGCCCTGAGCGCTATTCACTCAAGTTTCATCAAAGTAGGGGTTGCGTCGCATGTGTGGCATCGTCGGTATCGTCGGTAAGTCGAACGTCAATCAGGCGCTGTATGACGCGCTTACGGTCCTCCAGCACCGCGGCCAGGACGCTGCCGGTATCGTGACCAGCCATGACGGCCGGTTGTTCCTGCGCAAGGATAATGGCCTGGTGCGCGACGTGTTCCAGCAGCGCCACATGCAGCGCCTGGTAGGCAACATCGGCATCGGCCACGTGCGCTACCCCACTGCGGGCAGCTCGACCTCGGCCGAGGCCCAGCCGTTCTACGTCAACTCGCCTTACGGCATCACCCTGGCTCACAACGGCAACCTGACCAACGTCGAGCAGTTGGCCAAGGAGATCTACGAGTCCGACCTGCGCCACGTCAACACCAACTCCGACTCGGAAGTGCTGCTGAACGTGTTCGCCCATGAGCTGGCGGTGCGCGGCAAGTTGCAGCCGACCGAAGAAGACGTGTTCGCTGCGGTCTCCCATGTGCACAGCCGCTGCGTTGGCGGTTACGCCGTCGTGGCCATGATCACCGGCTACGGCATCGTAGGCTTCCGCGACCCCCATGGCATTCGCCCGGTGGTGTTCGGTCAGCGTCACACCGACGAAGGTGTGGAATACATGATCGCGTCGGAAAGCGTCGCCCTGGACGTGCTCGGCTTCACCCTGATCCGCGACCTGGCACCGGGCGAAGCGGTGTACATCACCGAAGAAGGCCAGTTGTTCACCAAGCAGTGCGCCGAATCGCCAAAGTTGCAGCCGTGCATCTTCGAGCACGTCTACCTGGCGCGCCCGGACTCGATCATCGATGGGGTCTCGGTGTACAAGGCGCGTCTGCGCATGGGTGAAAAGCTGGCCGACAAGATCATGCGCGAGCGCCCCGATCATGATATCGACGTGGTCATCCCGATCCCGGATACCAGTCGCACTGCCGCGCTGGAACTGGCCAACCGGCTGGGCGTCAAGTTCCGCGAAGGTTTCGTCAAGAACCGTTACATCGGCCGTACCTTCATCATGCCCGGCCAGGCCGCGCGCAAGAAGTCGGTGCGTCAGAAGCTCAACGCCATCGAGCTGGAGTTCCGCGGCAAGAATGTGATGCTGGTGGACGACTCGATCGTGCGCGGCACCACCTGCAAGCAGATCATCCAGATGGCCCGCGAAGCTGGCGCCAAGAATGTCTACTTCTGCTCCGCGGCCCCTGCAGTACGCTACCCCAACGTCTACGGCATCGACATGCCGAGTGTTCACGAACTGATCGCCCACAACCGCACCACCGAACAGGTGGGTGAGTTGATTGGCGCCGATTGGCTGGTCTATCAGGACCTGCCAGACCTGATCGATTCGGTCGGCGGCGGCAAGATCAAGATCGAGCAGTTCGATTGCGCGGTGTTCAACGGCGAATACGTCACTGGCGATATCGACGAAGCCTACCTCGACCGCATCGAGCAGGCCCGTAATGACCTGGCCAAGGTCAAGAACCAGGCCGTCAGCGCGATCATCGACCTTTACAACAACTGATTTTGGGAGCGACGGCATGACGGATCAATGGGATGCCGGGCGACTGGACAGTGACCTCGAGGGTGTCGGTTTCGACACCCTGGCGGTTCGCGCTGGTCAAAACCGTACCCCGGAAGGCGAGCACAGCGAAGCGCTGTTCCTGACCTCCAGCTATGTGTTCCGCACGGCAGCCGATGCTGCTGCGCGCTTTGCCGGCGAAACGCCGGGCAACGTCTATTCGCGCTACACCAACCCATCGGTGCGTGCCTTCGAGGAGCGCCTGGCGGCCATGGAAGGTGCCGAACAGGCCGTGGGTACGTCCACCGGCATGGCGGCGATCCTGGCCGTGGTCATGTCGCTGTGCAGTGCCGGTGACCATGTGCTGGTGTCGCAGAGCGTATTCGGCTCCACCATCAGCCTGTTCGAGAAGTACTTCAAGCGCTTTGGTCTACAGGTGGACTACGTGCCACTGGTCGACCTCACCGGTTGGGAAAAGGCCATCAAGGCCAACACCAAGCTGCTGATCGTCGAATCGCCTTCCAACCCGCTGGCCGAGTTGGTCGATATCACTGCGCTCAGCGAAATCGCCCATGCTCAGGGTGCCATGCTGGTGGTGGACAACTGTTTCAGTACCCCGGCGTTGCAGCAGCCGCTGAAGCTGGGTGCCGACATTGTGTTCCACTCGGCCACCAAGTTCATCGACGGCCAGGGCCGCTGCATGGGCGGTGTGGTTGCCGGCCGTGCCGAGCAAATGAAAGAAGTGGTGGGTTTCCTGCGAACCGCAGGTCCAACCCTCAGCCCGTTCAACGCCTGGATCTTCACCAAGGGCCTGGAAACGCTGCGCCTGCGTATGCGTGCACACTGCGAAAGCGCTCAGGCCCTGGCCGAATGGCTGGAGCAGCAGGACGGCGTGGAAAAGGTGCATTACGCCGGCCTGCCCAGCCACCCGCAGCACGAACTGGCCAAGCGCCAGATGAGCGGTTTTGGTGCAGTGGTCAGCTTCGAGGTCAAGGGTGGCAAAGAGGGCGCGTGGCGTTTCATCGACGCTACCCGAGTGATTTCCATCACTACCAACCTGGGTGACAGCAAAACCACCATCGCTCATCCGGCGACCACCTCACACGGTCGCCTGTCGCCGCAGGAGCGTGAAGCGGCGGGTATCCGCGACAGCCTGATCCGCGTTGCCGTGGGCCTGGAAGACGTGGCCGACCTGCAGGCTGACCTGGCGCGCGGGCTGGCGGCATTGTGATCGAAATCAGCGGCAGCACCCCGGGCCACAATGGCCGGGTAGCCTTGGTCACGGGCGCGGCCCGCGGCATCGGTCTTGGCATTGCCGCATGGCTGATCTGCGAAGGCTGGCAAGTGGTGCTGAGTGATCTGGACCGCCAGCGTGGTACCAAAGTGGCCAAGGCGTTGGGCGACAACGCCTGGTTCATCACCATGGACGTTGCCGACGAGGCCCAGGTCAGTGCCGGCGTGTCCGAAGTACTCGGGCAGTTCGGCCGGCTGGACGCGCTGGTGTGCAATGCGGCCATTGCCAACCCGCACAACCAGACGCTGGAAAGCCTGAGCCTGGCCCAATGGAATCGGGTGCTGGCGGTCAACCTCAGCGGGCCCATGCTGCTGGCCAAGCATTGTGCGCCGTACCTGCGTGCGCACAATGGGGCGATCGTCAACCTGACCTCTACCCGTGCTCGGCAGTCCGAACCCGACACCGAGGCTTACGCGGCAAGCAAGGGCGGCCTGGTGGCTTTGACCCATGCCCTGGCCATGAGCCTGGGCCCGGAGATTCGCGTCAATGCGGTGAGCCCGGGCTGGATCGATGCCCGTGATCCGTCGCAGCGCCGTGCCGAGCCGTTAAGCGAAGCTGACCATGCCCAGCATCCAACGGGCAGGGTAGGGACCGTGGAAGATGTCGCGGCCATGGTTGCCTGGTTGCTGTCACGCCAGGCGGCATTTGTCACCGGCCAGGAATTTGTGGTCGATGGCGGCATGACCCGCAAGATGATCTATAGCTGAGCACCTTGTTTAAACTGCGCCGGCCTCTTCGCGGGTAAACCCGCTCCTACAATGGTTAATGTCCGACTGTAGGAGCGGGTTTACCCGCGAAGAGGCCGGCACAGGCAATAACCTCACGTTGCCTTTTTGAAAAAAATTCAATGGGGCTATTGACTTAGCTTCGCCACCTGCGTAAATTTCGCGGCCTCAGCGAAGCAAACGCAACAAGCAACATCGCGAGGGTGATTAGCTCAGCCGGGAGAGCATCTGCCTTACAAGCAGAGGGTCGGCGGTTCGATCCCGTCATCACCCACCACTTCCTGAGATGTTCCTGGAGCATCGGGTTCGCAAGAAGCCGATAGCCAGAGAGGAACGCACTGCGCAGCGGTAGTTCAGTCGGTTAGAATACCGGCCTGTCACGCCGGGGGTCGCGGGTTCGAGTCCCGTCCGCTGCGCCATTTTTCAGTAACAGATGGGTGCCTGGCACCGGTCTGAAGCCACAAGGCACACGCCTTGGGCTGATCCCAGTTTCAATCAGGCGCAAGCCTGAACGATACGCAGCGGTAGTTCAGTCGGTTAGAATACCGGCCTGTCACGCCGGGGGTCGCGGGTTCGAGTCCCGTCCGCTGCGCCATCTTCGCTTCAAGGTCCCTAGAACACCTTGAAGCAAACACAAGAGAAGCGATCGTGTTATCGCTTTTTTTGTGCCTGCCCTGAGGCCATCGCGCCGGAAGGGTAGACCCAGGTTTCAATCGGGCGCAAGCCTGAATGATACGCAGCGGTAGTTCAGTCGGTTAGAATACCGGCCTGTCACGCCGGGGGTCGCGGGTTCGAGTCCCGTCCGCTGCGCCATCTTCGCTTTAAGGCCCCATGAACGCCTTGAAGCAACGTTAAAGCGACCTTCGGGTCGCTTTTTTCGTTGGTGCGCCTGGCAAGTGCCTGCCTTTACCCAGATTTACACCAGCCTGACAGATTCTTCACCGACCAGCGGTTCCTGTGCCTGCCTGCTGTGTTGCACAATAGGCACTTTCCCGACATACCCGGAATTCGCAATGACCAGATCTTCCGTCTTTGGTGCGCTCGGGCTGGCCCTGGTGCTGGCGGGCGTGACCGGTTGTTCCTCGAAAAAAGCGGCCGTCTACGAGCACGAGAACTTCGATGACTCGGGTACCTTCTCGCGCAGCTTTCCGGTGAGCGATGCCGGCTCTTGCGAGGCTGCCCGGCGTGCTTTGCTTAGCCAGGGATACATCATCACCAGCAGCGGCGCCAACCAGGTGGTGGGTAACAAGAGCTTTCAGCAAAACAGCGAGAACCACCTGCAGATCAGCTTCAATGTCACCTGTGCGCCGGACGTGAGCGACGATCAGCGCTCGACCATGTTCGCCAACGCCCTCCAGGACCGCTATGCGCTGAAAAAGTCCAACACCTCCGCCAGCCTGGGCGTGGGGGTGCTGGGTTCGGTGTCGATGCCGATCGGCTCCAGTGACGACTCGATGGTCAAGGTGGCCAGTGAGACGGTGACCGCGGCGCAGTTCTATGACCGCTATTTCGCCTTGGTGGAGAGTTACCTGCCCAAGCCGAAGAAGGTCGAAAAGGCCAAGGTCGAGGCGCCCAAGGTGGAAAAGCCGGCGGTGGACCTGGGGCTTCCGGAGCAGGCGGCGGCGAACCCGGTGGCGCCGGCCCCGGCAGTTGCTCCGTTGGTTGAAGCGACGCCTGCACCTGCGGGAGTAGCCCCGGCCAGCGAGGCGGCAGCGGCGCCGTTGGTGGATGACAGCCAGGGTTCGCAGCCTGTGGCCCCGCCGGCGGAAGCTGCACCCATTCAGGTGCAGCAGGATGCCCAGCCGGTCGAAGCCGCCGCCCCCTCCCTTTGATGGGTCGCCTGAACCGGCCTTTTCGCCGGCAGCCCGCGAAAGGGACGGTTCAGGCTGTAAACATCCTCTGTTACAGACGCCCCGCGATAACTTCCTGAACACCTGCTACGTTTACCACTCATAAGCTTGTCATCATCCCTTCATCCCACCTGCTTAGGCTGAAGGCGATACCTACAAAGGCAAAATGAGCAAAGAGGACGCAGGGCAATGGATGAATACCAGGAAGAACTACTCGAAACCCAGGCTTACGAACTGGACACCCCGGAACCGGCCGACGACGCCACCGAACTCTAGCCCGGCTGCCGCTGGCTGCGGCGGAACTCCCCCGGCGTGAGGCCCGTCCAGCGCTTGAATGCGCGCTGGAAGGCCTCGGCCGAAGCAAACCCCAACAGATAGGCAATCTCGCCAAAGGCCAGCGCCGTGTCACGGATGTAGGTCTCGGCCAAGTCGCGCCGTGTTTCGTTGAGCAGGTCGCGAAAACGCGTGCCTTCCTCGGCGAGCTTGCGGCGCAAGGTCCAGGTTGGCAGTTGCAGGTGCAGCGCCACTTCTTCCAGGTCCGGTTCACGGCCGCCATTGAGCAGCGGGCCCAGCAGGTGGGTGATGCGCTCACCCAGGCTGCGCACCCGCGTGCGCTGCAGCAGCTCTGCCTCGCACAGTTGCAGCAGGTGCTGCCAGGTACTTGGGCAATGCCCGGGGTTGGCCAGTTGCAAGGTGGCGCGGTTCAGACGCAGCTGATTGCCGTCGGCGGCGAACTGCACAGGCGTGCTGCAGAGCGGTTGATAGCGCGCGGCATAGGAGGGCGCGGCAAACTCGATGTCCAGGCGTTCGGCCTGCACTGGGGTGCCGGCAAGGTCGGTCAACTGGGCCAGCCAGCCGGCCAGCAGTGAGTCGACCACAAAGCGGTTGTAGTCGTTATACGGGCTGATGGAGTAGAAGCGCAGCCAGGCGCCCTGGGCATCTTCCACAAAGCGGGAATGGCCACGGTAGTTGGCCGCGTAAAGCGGCTCGAAGCGCAGCAGGGTGCGCGCCGCCTCACCCAAGGTGGGGGCCTGGGCCGCGGTGACCCCGGCCAGGCCAGCATGCGCCAGACGGCTCAGGCGCCCCATACGCAGGCCTAGAGCAGCCTCGCCGCTCATTTCGATTGCTGCGTGGCCCAGATGCATGTAGCGGGGGATGGACAGGCGTGCGCCGGCTTCGCTCAGGCGCGTCGCGTCCAGGCCGTAGCGGCGCAGCAATGGTTCAGGGTCGTGGCCCAGCTCGCGCAGGGCTTCGCTCAAAGGCTGGACAAAACCCACCGACAGTTCGCCCAGGCGCACGCGGGGGCGGGCCATGGGCTTACAGCCACACATTCAGCAGGCGGGCACCTGGGCTGGGAGGGGCGGCAAGCAACGCTCCCGACTGGCGGGCAAAGCCCTGGCCATCGCTGCCCTGTTCCCAGAACTGCCCGCGCATGAACACGCTC
Organism: Pseudomonas sp. JY-Q; assembly: GCF_001655295.1. Lineage (NCBI taxonomy): Bacteria > Pseudomonadati > Pseudomonadota > Gammaproteobacteria > Pseudomonadales > Pseudomonadaceae > Pseudomonas > Pseudomonas sp. JY-Q. The sequence continues at coordinate 1,901,821 of NZ_CP011525.1, forward strand.
ATACTGCTGATGTCGGTTCCGGCCACTTCGGTCAGGCGTTGCCAAGCCGCCTGTTCACTGACTTCGCCGCGCTGCAATGCCAGCCCGGCGCTGGCATCCTGGTGGCGATTTCCCCGCCAGGGTGCTTGCCAGCTGCCCTTGCCACTGAGAAACGCTGGGTTGGCGATCAGTTGTACGGCTTGTTCAGTCAGTTGCTGGTGGTTTTCCGGGTACCAGCTGTCACTGCCCACCAGTATCCCCAGGCGCCCGGCCGGGGTCTGCACGACCTGCAGCGGGTGCTGGCGGCCGTCGTGGACGTAGCGGCGCATTTCACTGTCGGGATATTGCTGACGCTGGGGCTGCCCCAGTAGCGAGCCGTCACCGGCAAACACCACACTGCTGTTGAACAGCGGGCCACGGCCGGTATGCAGTACGCCTTGTTTCACATAAGGTTCGGGCAGCACGATCGAACCGGCCACCAAGGTGACGCCAAATTCCTTGGCCAGGCCGCCGAACAGCTGCTGGTAGTCTGCGGCCATCTGCTCGGCCTTCATGCGCAAGTGCGCATCGGCGCGCCAGTCGTCGCCGTCAGCGCCAAGAACCGCGAGGCCATAGCGCAGCGGGTTGCTCAGTTCCAGCCATTGTTGGGCTTCGCGGCTCTGGGTAACTTGATACAGCTCGCTCTTCTCTCCGCGCGCCCACAGCCAGGTACCGATGTGTTCCGGCAGCACGACCACCGTGCGCGGGTTCACCAGGCCTTGGGCGCGGGCTTGCTCCAGATAGGCCGCGAGCTTGCGGTGCAGGCGTTGCAAGTTCTGATAGTCGCCCGGGTACAGCAGTGGTTCGACACCGAGCAGGTTGCCGTGCTCGCCCGGGACGCCATGGTTAAGCGCCAGTTCGATGCGCAGGTCGGACAGGTAGTGGCCTTCCGGGCGCTGTTGGGTCCAGAAGCCATAGCCGCAGAGGGCGGCGATCATCACCAGCGCCAGGGCGCTTGCCAGGAGTTTTCGCATCAAGCGTGGGTATTCGCTAAAAGTGGAGTGGCCATACGGAACGATGAAGCCGCAACCTCGCGCCTTGTGATCGGTTTGAGTAGCGCACTGCATGGATCCATGCACAATCGACTTTTGATCATACCAAAGGAATGGCGATGGGCGTGCAAGGAACCCCGGGCGTTGAGGCCCGGGGTTGTGTTGGCAGGGTCAGGCGGCCAGCGTCGCCAGGGCGAGACGTTTGTCCTGGATGCAGAATTTCTCGAGCAACTTCAGCGAGCCACCGAATATCAGCGCACCGGAGTAGGTGATGTCGGTCAGGACAAAGGCATCCGGTTCACTGAATGGCCATTTGACCTGGTTCGCCGCCACCTTGACCATGGGCGCTATGGACGGAATGTTGTTGGTTACACCACCCGCCACCACGCGCTCGATGATCACGTGGATGACGATACTGACAATGGCCACCACCAACGCTGCGATGATGCCGACGATCAACGCCATCACCTTGCCGCCCACACCACCCGCCACGGCGGTGGCCACGGCGGCAATCGCGCCTAGAATGGCTTCGGTGACGACCACCCAGGTGGCGATGTCTGTCGTGTTTTGGACATCCGGGTCTCCGACCATGGCATATACCATCACCTGTTCGCCCTTGTCGTTGACGCCCAGTTGCAGCGTCTGCTTGGTGACGATACGGGTATAGGCCACGATACCCGGTGAGATATCGGTGCGTACCTTGCATTCGGTGCGGATATAGGACTCGTCGAAGTTGATATCGAACTTTTCGGCCACGGGATGATAGGTGATGGCCCCAAACTTGACGCTGTCGAGCTTCAGGTCGTTGGCAGTGATGGATGTGCCCGCTGAATCCAGGGTGAAGTTGGCCGCGGTGGTACCCTCGAAGATGAACGGCAATGCCGCCAGCAACTGGTACTTGACGAAGATCTCCCGGCTGATGAGGAAGTTGGCATTGTTGTCCGCAGCCAGCATCACGGCAGGCAACTGGTTCGGCAAACCCGTGGAGTCACGCTCGTTGGTCATGGCCAGCACCCCGAAGATGCTGCTTTCCTCAGTGTTCTTGTCGGTATAGGCATAGCTCATGGAGGTGGCGCGCAGCCATTTGAATTCCTCGCTTTCCTTGCCCATGTTGTTGATCAGTACGGTACTGAACAGGGTGTCGAACTTCTTCAGGTTCTCGGGCTGGTTCAGCCAGTCTTCGAGTACGCCGCGCATCACGCTCTGGTCAATGCCGCTCAAGACGTTGTTCGGGTCCCTCAGGGCAATCACCGCAGCGATCGGGTCATCCGGGTCCGTTGCCTGGGTGTTGACTTGCAGTTCATACGTGCCGTCTGAAGCCGATACTGGATTGGGCGCCGGGAAGTAGCTGAGCTTGACGTAGACATCCGCAGACATTCCCTGGACCTGGTAGGTTTTGCCATTCAGGCCTTTGTATGTCCCCGAGCCGAAGGGGATGCGTACCTTGACGTTGCGTCCGTCGCCGCCGGTGGTAATCGACCAGGCGTCGAAGTCGGCCTTGAGCGAGAAGCTGTCGACCCCGGCGTCTATGCTGGCGGGGTAGGTTTTTTCCAGGGCAATGCGCTGGTTGAGCGCAGAGACCCGGCAGATGCTCACGGTATCCCAGCCATTGGTCGTGACCGTACTGGCCAGTGTTCCGGCATTGGTCAGTAGCTGCGCGGCGCGCAAGGTGTCTTCGGAACTGTGTACAAACGCCGCGTTGCGGTACAGGGGCGATTCGCGCAGGGTCTGGCGCGCGGTTTCATTGAGGTGATCGAGGCGCAGCGAGATGGGTTGGGCAAACCCGGATAGCATGACCTTGCTTTCATTGCTCATGATACGGCTCCTTGTGTTGGTGGGGTCACACGTAGTTGATGACAAGGGCCTCGGCGAGGTAGCTCGACGAAGCGGTATGGGTGTCGTTGCTCCAGGACACGCAATCGATGGTGTCGGCCTTGACCGAGCCGCCGCGCGCGGCGATGGCGCTGATCAGGTCATCGGAGATCACAGCGGCGACGATGTGGGTGATCAGGCTGACGATGGGCGAGAGCCAGGCCAGGTACCAGGGAATATGCACTTCCTTTCTGAAGTCGGACGATTGCTTGACGAAGTTGATGGTGTTGCCATCGAGCACCAGCTTCATCCTCAGCCAGCCGTTCCACTTCATGTCGATACCTGCGTGCAGGTCACAGTTGCCCTGATAGTCGACGGTGATGAAGTCACCGAGCATTCGTGCAGGGTTGCAACCGGCGAAGACAACGGGGGTGTACCAGATCGCCCCTGATTTGATGGCCTTCATGCGCAAGGTCGGTATGTTGGCCATTTGCGTATTGTCGAAGCGGTAGTCCTGCGCCGTGGCACCCTGGTAAAGCTGAAGCAGCCCGGGCAGTACCAGATGCTCCAGGACCATGCGTGGAGACAGCACGTAGCTCGACTGTCCACCCTGGCTGATGCCCGACACATCGATATCCAGTGGCAGCCCACTGATGTCGCGTTCGGTACATACGGCCATGATCGCCAGGAAGCCTGAATCGAGGTACGCATAGGTACATTTTCGCGGTCTGGCCCATTCCGGGGCAGTGGCTTTGCTGAAGTTGATGGTCGCGAAGGTATGGGTGAACTGTCGGGGATGCTCGACCAGGTAGTTGCAGATGCAGTCCAACACCACGGAGGCGAAAGGACCTAGCGAACCGTCGGGGTCTTGCAGGGTGATGCCGCGCAGCCAGCCGCCTTCGTCGCCCTGCAGGGGTTGAGTGTCTCCGGCCTTGTGCAGGAAGGCCGACTTCAACTGCACCTGGCCGTTGCCTTGTGGCAACAGCGACAGGGTGACCTCGATGATGGCAGTCGCGCCGGCCAGCGAGCGGCTGGTGCCACTGGCCTCGAAAAAACCTGAGCGTATAGGCATGCGCAGGCGCAGCAAGCGACCGCCGCCACCGTTGATGACCGACCAGCAGTCGAACACCCCGTGGCAGGCGTAGCCTTCATCCGAGGTATAGGAAAATTCGTGGTCGAGGCTGTTCCAGCTGGCTGCCAGGTCACTGTTCACGCTGTCCTGGCGAACGATGCTGATGGTGTCCCATCCTTTTGTCAGCATGAGCGAACCCTCCGGGCGCACTGAGTAGGCGCCACGTTCCATGGGTGGATGATCAAACGTGCTTGAAGAGTCTGGCAGAGCCGCGTTGTCTGGCAAATGCGCGAGGAGACTGTTTGGCGATCAAGCCAGGCGAACCTTATAGCGCTGAAGTTCTGGAGCCTTCCCGGCAGTCGCTGCCTCTACTGTTCATCACGATCATTAACTTGTCAGTTTTGATCATTGAGGCAATTCAAACGGCTGTTTAATGTCGCAGACAGACAAACGACGGGGCCCGCCACCCAGTGAGGTGCCCGCAATCCGTGATCACGCCATCAGGGGACCTTTCCATGGCCGCCGACCGCTACCCGCACCTGCTTGCCCCGCTGGACCTGGGCTTTACCACCTTGCGCAATCGCACCCTGATGGGCTCGATGCACACTGGCCTCGAAGAGCGCCCCGGCGGCTTCGAGCGCATGGCTGCATACTTTGCCGAGCGCGCCCGCGGTGGCGTTGGCCTGATGGTCACTGGCGGCCTTGCGCCCAATGATGAAGGCGGGGTGTATTCCGGTGCGGCAAAGCTCAGCACCGAGGAAGAGGCCGACAAGCACCGCATCGTCACCGAGGCGGTGCACGCTGCCGGTGGCAAGATCTGCCTGCAGATCCTGCATGCCGGGCGCTACGCCTACAGCCCACGCCAGGTGGCACCTAGCGCGATTCAGGCGCCGATCAACCCGTTCAAGCCCAAGGCGCTGGACGAGGAGGGTATCGAGAAGCAGATTGCCGACTTCGTCAATTGTGCCGTGCTGGCCCAGCGTGCCGGTTACGACGGTGTCGAGATCATGGGTTCGGAAGGCTACTTCATCAACCAGTTCCTCGCCGCCCACACCAACCACCGCACCGACCGCTGGGGCGGCAGTTATGAAAACCGCATGCGCCTGGCAGTGGAAATCGTCAGCCGGGTGCGTGGCGCGGTAGGGCCGAACTTCATCATCATCTTCCGCCTGTCGATGCTCGACCTGGTCGAGGGTGGCAGCACCTGGGACGAGATCGAGCTGCTGGCCAAGGCCATCGAGCAGGCCGGCGCTACCTTGATCAACACCGGAATCGGTTGGCACGAGGCGCGTATTCCGACCATCGCCACCAAAGTGCCGCGTGCGGCCTTCAGCAAAGTCACCGCCAAGTTGCGGGGCGTGGTGAGCATTCCACTGATCACCACCAACCGCATCAACACCCCGGAGGTGGCCGAGGCGGTGCTGGCCGAGGGCGATGCGGACATGGTCTCGATGGCCCGACCGTTTCTCGCCGACCCGGACTTCGTCAACAAGGCCGCTGCCGGTCGCGCGGATGAAATCAACACCTGCATCGGCTGCAACCAGGCCTGCCTGGACCACACCTTCGGCGGCAAACTGACCAGTTGCCTGGTCAACCCGCGTGCCTGCCACGAGACCGAACTCAACTACCTGCCTGTACGTACGGTGAAGCGCATTGCCGTGGTAGGCGCCGGCCCGGCTGGCCTGGCGGCGGCCACCGTGGCGGCCGAGCGGGGCCACGCGGTGACCCTGTTTGACGCCGCCAGCGAAATCGGTGGCCAGTTCAACGTGGCCAAGCGGGTGCCGGGCAAGGAAGAATTCTTCGAAACGCTGCGTTACTTCCGCAACAAGGTCAAAAGCACGGGCGTCGACCTGCGCCTGAATACCCGTGTGGATGTGCAGGCACTGGTGGGCGGCGGCTTTGATGAAATCATCCTGGCTACCGGCATCGCCCCGCGTACCCCGGCCATTTCGGGCGTGGAGCACGCCAAGGTGCTCAGCTACCTGGACGTGCTGCTCGAGCGCAAGCCTGTGGGCAAGTCGGTGGCCGTGATTGGCGCGGGAGGTATCGGCTTCGATGTGTCCGAGTACCTGGTACATGAGGGCGTGGCCACCAGCCAGGACCGAGCGGCATTCTGGAAAGAGTGGGGCATCGATACCCACCTTCAGGCGCGAGGTGGTGTGGCCGGGATCAAGGCCGAGCCGCATGCTCCGGCGCGGCAGGTGTACCTGTTGCAGCGCAAGAAATCCAAGGTGGGTGACGGGCTCGGCAAGACGACCGGCTGGATTCACCGCACCGGGTTGAAGAACAAGGGGGTGCAGATGCTCAACAGCGTGGAGTATCTGGCTATCGACGATGCCGGCCTGCACATTCGTGTGGACGGCGGCGAGCCGCAGGTGCTGGCGGTGGATAACGTGGTGATCTGTGCCGGGCAAGATCCGCTGCGCGAGCTGCAGGAAGGGCTGGCGGCGGCGGGGCAGTCGGTGCACCTGATTGGTGGCGCGGATGTGGCGGCCGAGCTGGATGCCAAGCGGGCGATCAACCAAGGCTCGCGGTTGGCGGCTGAGCTCTGAGGTCGTTGGGGCTGCGTGAACCCGACACCTGCACGTGTGGGAGCGGGCATGCCCGCGAAACAGGTGACGCGGTGGATGGCACCGGCTTTGCCGGTGTTCGCGGGTGAACCCGCTCCTACGACAGCCTGTGCCGGGGTATCGATGCCTGTGTCGAGCCAGCCTGGCACTGTGATGCCTCGGCGGGGGTGACTCATCGATTACAAGCGCTTGCGGGATTACCCTGTACACTGCGATCCATGCATGTATTCGACCTCCCCCCAGCCCCCCTGCAGTTTCTGGACTTGCCCTGGCTGCGGCAAGCCCAGGTCCAGGCCGCCACTCTGCGCCTGGACCTGATTGACCCGCTGATCAGCGGCAACAAGTGGTTCAAGCTACGCCACCACCTGCAACAGGCCGGCGCCAGCCATGCTCCAGGCCTGATCAGCCTTGGCGGCAACCATTCCAACCATCTGCACGCCTTGGCCGCTGCCGGCAAGCGTTTCGGCTTCGCCACCGTCGGCCTGTTACGCGGCCATGCCCAGGACACGCCAACCGTGCGTGACCTGCAGGCGCTGGGCATGGAACTGCATTGGCTAGGCTACGGCGGCTACCGTGCGCGTAACGAGCCAGGCTTTTGGGTTTCCTGGCAGGCGCGCTACCCAGGCTGGCACTGTATCCCCGAAGGGGGCGGCGGGCTGGCCGGTGCGCAGGGCTGCGCGCTGATCATGCAGCAGGCGCGCGCGCAAATCTCGGCCTTGGGGTGGTCAGACTACGACGCCTGGTGGTTGGCTGCCGGAACGGGGACTACCTTGGCCGGGCTGGTAATGGCGGAGGCAGGGGCGCATGCCGTGCATGGCGCCTTGGCCGTACCCAGGGATCATGGGGTGCCGGAGACGGTGGCAGCACTGGCCGGCACGCACGGCTACCAGCTACACGACGCCTGCCGTGGCGGTTTCGGAAAATTCGACGATGCGCTACTGACGTTCATCGCCGACTGCGAGCAGCACACTGACGTGCCGCTCGAAGCCCTCTATACCGGCAAGGCTCTGCTGGCCTTGCGTGATCAGGTCGCTGCCGGGCTGTTCAAGCCCGGCAGCCGCCTGATCTTCGTGCACACAGGCGGCCTGCAGGGGCGACGCGGTTACTTGTAAGGCAGCATGCGCAACAGCGTGTTGTCGCGCTGCACATAGTGATGGTAAAGCCCGGCCAGTGCATGCAGGCCGATCAGCCAGTAGCCCCAGCTGCCAATACGCTCATGCCAGCCTTTGATGAACTTGGCCTGGTCCGGGTTCGGGCCGATCAGATGGGGCAGCTCCAGGCCAAAGAACGGCACCGGTTTGTCGGCGGCGCTTAGGATCAGCCAGCCGGCCAGCGGCAGGCCGATCATCATCAGGTACAGTGCCAGGTGCATCAGGTGCGCCAGGCCAGTCTGCCAGGCCGGTGGTTTTGGCACGATGGGCGGCGTCGGGCGGCTCAGGCGCATGGCCAGGCGCAGCCAGACCAGCACGAACACGCTGAGCCCGAGCATGAAGTGCAGGTCCTTCATCAGGTTGCGTTCGACGCTGTCCTTGGGGAACAGGCCACGCAGTTCGATGAGTGCATAGACAGCGGCCAGCAGCACCAGCATCAGCCAATGCAGGGCGATGGACAGGCGCGCGTAATGGGTCGCGGGGTTGGATGAAACCATGATCGGTCCTCGTCATCAGGTCGGAAAGGCGCTCTTGCTGGCGCTCAGGTACCATTGTAATGGTTACCAGAAACGAATCTTTGCGCTGGGTCTGTGAAAATTGTGTTGCCAGCCACCGGCCTCTTCGCGGGCGGGCCCGCGAAGGGGCAGGAACAGGCGACATCAGTTACCGGGCAGATACGGCCAGTCATCAGCCACCAGAAACACCCGCTCTGCCTCCTGCCAGGCGCCCTCGGCATCAGGCACCAGTCGTACCAGCAAGTGCGCCGGTGCCTGCTGCTCCAGCACATGCAGCCACGCCGCAAACTGCTCCGCCTGCCAGCACTCACCTGACGCCACCCTAGCCGGTGCCAGCCAGGCATGCCGCTGCAGCGGCTGCCAACGCTCGCCCTCGGCCATCACCCAGTCCCGCCGACGAAGCCAGCGCCCGCGCAAATGTTGCGGGTTGGCGCCCTCCGGCGCCTCGGCATGCCCAGGCCGTGGATAGAACAGGTAACCACCCAGCCACATTTGCGCCTGCACCTGCTCCACCCCTAGCTGGGCCAGCGCCTGACGGCTGTGCGCCCCCTTGGACATGGGCAATTGGTGCCCCGCCAGGTGCGCAAGCTTGGTCCCCAGCCGGTCATGGCAACCTGGCCCCAGCCAGGCATGGGGATCGTGCCCGGCGCCTTCCGGGCCCAGGTACAGCTTGATCGCCAGTTCCAGGTGGTGCACGCCGTCGCGGTCGCGCAGCACCACGTCGAGCTCGCCCAAGGTGCGCCCGCCGTCGCGAATCGCCAGGTTGGCGGCCAGCAGCTCGATGCCTGGCGCCTGGCCCAGGGCAAATTGCCACAGGCGTTCGTAGTAATGCCCCAGGCGCCGGCTGCCCAATTGCGCCAGCCACTCGCGCAACGGTCGCTCATCGGCATCCAGGGCCCGCAACCATTGTTCAAGGCGTTGCGGCTGCTGCGCCCACAGGCTGCCCGCCAGCGGGTGTCGCTGGGGGCAGGGCGGGGCGCTGAGCAGGGGCGGCGACAACAGGGCCCATGCCAGGTCACGCACGGTAGAGTGCTGCAGTTGTCGGGGCAGGTCGTGAAGCTGGGCGAATGGCGTCATCCTGCGAGCATAGCCGGTTTGCCGCTGCCCGGTGGTTTCGCCCATAATCGGCGCATCGTCACCCGCCGCAGAGCCTCGCAGGAGCCCCATGGAGCAATTTCGCAATATCGGTATCATCGGTCGCCTTGGCAGCTCGCAGGTGCTCGACACCATTCGCCGACTGAAAAAATTCCTCCTCGATCGCCACCTGCACGTGATCCTCGAGGACACCATTGCCGAAGTGCTGCCCGGTCATGGCTTGCAGACGTCCACCCGCAAGCTGCTGGGCGAGGTCTGCGACCTGGTCATCGTGGTCGGCGGCGACGGCAGCCTGCTGGGCGCTGCCCGCGCGCTGGCCCGGCACAACATTCCGGTGCTGGGTATCAACCGTGGCAACCTGGGTTTTCTCACCGACATCCGCCCCGACGAGCTGGAACAGAAGGTCGCCGAAGTGCTCGACGGCCACTACCTGGTAGAAAACCGTTTCCTGCTGCAGGCCGAGGTGCGTCGCCACCATGAGGCCATCGGCCAGGGCGATGCGCTGAACGACGTGGTGCTGCACCCAGGCAAGTCCACGCGCATGATCGAGTTCGAGATCTACATCGACGGCCAGTTCGTCTGCAGCCAGAAGGCCGACGGCCTGATCGTCGCCACCCCCACCGGCTCCACCGCCTATGCGCTGTCGGCCGGTGGCCCGATCATGCACCCCAAGCTCGATGCCATCGTCATCGTGCCGATGTACCCGCACACCTTGTCGGGTCGGCCGATCGTGGTTGACGGCAACAGCGAGCTGAAGATCGTGGTGTCCAAGGACCTGCAGATCTACCCGCAGGTGTCCTGTGACGGCCAGAACCACTTCACGTGCGCCCCAGGCGACACCATCACGGTCAGCAAAAAGCCGCAAAAGCTGCGCCTGATCCACCCGCTGGACCACAATTACTACGAGGTCTGCCGCACCAAACTGGGTTGGGGCAGCCGCCTGGGGAGCAGTGACGACTGATGCTCGATCCGGCGCGAAGTTTTGACATCATCGGCGACGTGCACGGCTGTGCACTGACCCTTGAACGCCTGCTCGACGCCCTCGGATACAAGCGCGTGGCTGGCGTGTGGCGCCACCCGCGACGTCAGGCGCTGTTCCTTGGCGACATCGTCGACCGCGGGCCACGCATTCGTGAGGCGCTGCACATCGTCCACGACATGGTCGAAGCCGGCCAGGCGTTCTGCATCATGGGCAACCACGAATACAATGCCCTGGGCTGGGTCACCCCTGCGCTGCCTGGCAGCGGCAAGGCCTATGTCCGCGAACACACGCCGCGGCATGCCCGGCTGATCGACGAAACCCTGACCCAGTTTGCCCAACACCCCGGCGATTGGCACGATTTCGTCAACTGGTTCTACCAGCTGCCGCTGTTCATCGACGCAGGGCGCTTCCGTCTGGTGCACGCCTGCTGGGACCCGCGGCTGATCGAGCCGCTGCGCCGGCAATACCCCGACGGACGCATCGATGAGCACTTCATCCAGGCCTCGGCGGTCAGTGGCAGTTTTGCCGACACGGTGTGCAACCGCCTGTTGCGTGGTACCGACATGCGCCTGCCGGACGGGCTGACGCTGACCGGCGGCGACGGCCTGACCCGCGCGTTCTTCCGCACCAAGTTCTGGGAAGAAGACCCGAAAACCTACGGTGACATCGTGTTCCAGCCCGATGCCCTGCCCGAGGCAGTGGCCAGCACCCCGCTCAGCCACAGCCAGAAGAACGCCTTGCTGCGCTATGACGAAGACCAGCCGATGCTGTTCGTCGGGCATTACTGGCGCAGCGGCCGTCCGGCACCGATCCGCGCCAACCTGGCCTGCCTGGACTACAGCGCCGTGCTCTACGGCAAGCTGGTCGCCTACCGGCTGGATGATGAAACCCGTATCGACCCACACAAGTTCGTCTGGGTCGACGTCGACCGCCCACAGGCCAACCAATGAACATTATCGAAGTGATGCGCCTGCCGCTGTCGGTCGACCTCAGCGGCTTCGTCCACCTGTTGCAACGCCTGCAGGTGCCGCACCGGGTCAGCGAGGAGGGTGATGCCCAGGTTCTCTGGGCTCCCGACACCCTGGCCGAAGATGTGCTGCAGCTTTACCAGCGCTACCCCGACGGCAACGCCGACCTGCCGGCCAGCGCCGACCCTGTAGGGGCGGGTTCACCGGCGAATGCCCCCACACAGCCTTCTCTGGCAGCCCAGGCCAAGGCCTGCAAAATCACCACCCTCACCCTGCTGCTGTGCTTCATCGTCGCCGGCCTCACGGGCCTTGGCGACAACTTCACCACCATCAGCTGGTTCACCTTCCTCGACTTCCGTGTCCAGGGCGACTACCTGTACTTCACCTCGCTGGCGCAAACCCTGGATGACGGCCAGTGGTGGCGCCTGGTATCACCCATGCTGCTGCATTTCGGCGTGCTGCACCTGGCCATGAACAGCCTGTGGTACTGGGAGCTGGGCAAACGCATCGAACTGCGCCAGGGCCCGTGGGCGTTGCTGGGCCTGACCCTGCTGTTCAGCCTCGTGTCCAACCTGGCCCAGCACTACACCAGTGGGCCGAGCTTGTTTGGCGGTCTGTCCGGCGTGCTGTACGGCCTGCTCGGGCATATCTGGCTGTACCAGTGGCTGGCGCCTGACCGTTACTTCAACCTGCCCAAGGGCGTGCTGGTGATGATGCTGATCTGGCTGGTGGTATGCCTGACCGGCGTGGTCGGCACGCTCGGCCTTGGCCAGATCGCCAATGCCGCCCACGTCGGCGGGCTGCTCATCGGATGCCTGACCGGGCTCTTGGGTGGGGCGCTGGCCCGGCGTAAACTGTCGGCTTGAATCAGGAGACACTATGTCCACTTTCGCGCAAATGATTGAAAACATTACCCCGGAAATCTACCAGAGCCTGAAACTGGCCGTGGAAATCGGCAAATGGTCCGATGGCCGCAAGCTCACCGCCGAGCAGAAAGAGCTGTCGCTGCAGGCGGTCATCGCCTGGGAGATGAAGAACCTGCCTGAAGACCAGCGCACCGGCTACATGGGCCCTCAGGAATGCGCGTCGAAGTCCGCGCCCATTGCCAACATTCTGTTCAAGTCGGACTCGGTACATTGATCGAACTCGCACGTGGCTCGTTGAGCAAGATGGCGGTAAGCCTGCAGGCACCGGTGGTGCAGTACAGCTTCCGCCTGGATGACACGCAGGTGCCGGTCAACCCCATGATCGGCCAGCGCCTGCGCCTGGAATACCTCGGCGCCATTCATTGCAGCCATTGCGGCAAGCGCACCAAGACCAGCTTCAGCCAGGGTTACTGCTACCCGTGCATGACCAAGCTGGCCCAGTGCGATGTGTGCATCATGGCCCCGGAAAAATGCCACTACGACGCCGGCACCTGCCGGGAGCCGTCGTGGGGCGAACAGTTCTGCATGACCGACCACGTCGTCTACCTGGCCAATTCGTCGGGGATCAAGGTCGGCATCACCCGTGCCACCCAGCTGCCCACCCGCTGGCTCGACCAGGGCGCCAGCCAGGCGTTGCCGATCATGCGCGTGGCCACCCGGCAGCAATCGGGCCTGGTCGAAGACGTGCTGCGCAGCCAGGTGCCGGACCGTACCAACTGGCGCGCGCTGCTCAAGGGCGATGCCGAGGTGCTCGACCTGCCGGCCATCCGGGAGCAGGTCTTCGAAGCCTGCGCCGACGGCCTGCGCGAGCTGCAGGGGCGCTTTGGCCTGCAGGCGATCCAGCCGCTGCCGGACGCCGAAGTGGTGCAGATGAACTACCCGGTCGAGGCGTACCCGAAGAAGATTGTCAGCTTCAACCTCGACAAGGACCCGGTGGCCGAGGGCACGCTGCTGGGCATCAAGGGCCAGTACCTGATCTTCGACACCGGTGTGATCAATATTCGCAAGTACACGGCCTACCAGTTGGCCGTGCTCCAGTAAAAAGGACCTGCACATGCGTACCGAACAACCGCAAGTGATCTACCTCAAGGATTACCAGGCGCCGGAGTACCTGATCGACGAGACGCACCTGACCTTCGAGCTGTTCGAGGACCACACGCTGGTTCACGCGCAACTGGTCATGCGCCGCAACCCGGCACGCGGTGCTGGCCTGCCGCCACTGGAACTCGATGGCCAGCAGCTGGAACTGCTGCGCGCCTCGCTGGATGACCAGGAACTGCAGCCAGGCGACTACCGGCTCGACGCCGACAGCCTGACCGTGCAGCCCAAGGCCGAGCGCTTCACCCTCGACACCAGCGTGAAGATCCACCCGGAAAGCAACACCGCCCTGGAAGGCCTGTACAAGTCGGGCAAGATGTTCTGCACCCAGTGCGAGGCCGAGGGCTTCCGCAAGATCACCTACTACCTCGACCGCCCGGACGTGATGAGCACCTTCACCACCACGGTCATCGCCGAGCAGCATCGCTACCCGGTCTTGCTGTCGAACGGCAACCCGATCGGCAGCGGGCCGGCCGAAGACGGCCGTCACTGGGCGACCTGGGAAGACCCGTTCATGAAGCCGGCCTACCTGTTCGCCCTGGTGGCCGGTGACCTGTGGTGCGTTGAAGACAGCTTCACCCGCCAGTCCGGCCGTGAGGTGACCCTGCGCATCTACGTCGAGCCCGAGAACATCGACAAGTGCGACCACGCCATGGTCAGCCTGAAAAAGTCCATGCGCTGGGACGAAGAAGTCTATGGCCGCGAGTACGACCTGGACATCTTCATGATTGTTGCGGTCAATGACTTCAACATGGGCGCCATGGAAAACAAGGGCCTGAACATCTTCAACTCCAGCTGTGTGCTGGCCCGCGCCGAAACCGCCACCGATGCTGCGCACCAGCGCGTCGAAGGGGTGGTCGCCCACGAGTACTTCCACAACTGGTCGGGCAACCGTGTCACCTGCCGTGACTGGTTCCAGCTGTCGCTGAAGGAAGGCTTCACGGTGTTCCGCGATGCCGAGTTCAGTGCCGACATGAACTCGCGCACGGTCAAGCGCATCGAAGACGTCGCCTACCTGCGCACCCACCAGTTCGCCGAAGACGCCGGCCCCATGGCCCACCCGGTGCGCCCGGACAGCTTCATTGAAATCTCCAACTTCTACACCCTGACCGTCTACGAGAAGGGCGCCGAAGTGGTGCGCATGGTCCGTACCCTGCTGGGTACCGAAGGCTTCCGTAAAGGCAGCGACCTGTACTTTGAACGTCACGATGGCCAGGCGGTAACCACCGACGACTTCATCAAGGCCATGGAAGACGCCAACGGCGTCGACTTTACCCAGTTCAAGCGCTGGTACAGCCAGGCGGGTACCCCGCGTCTGGAGGTCAGCGAGGCGTATGACGCCGCCGCGCAGACCTACAGCCTGACGTTCCGCCAGAGCTGCCCGCAGACCCCGGACAAGGCCGAGAAACTGCCGTTCGTGATCCCGGTGGAGCTGGGCCTGCTGGATGCCGCCGGCAATGACCTGCCGCTGCAGTTGGCGGGCGAAGACGCCGCTCAAGGGACCAGCCGCGTGCTGTCGGTGACCGAGGCCGAGCAAACCTTCACCTTCCAGGGCATTCAGGCCAAGCCGCTGCCGTCGCTGCTGCGTGGCTTCAGCGCCCCGGTGAAGCTGAGCTTCCCGTATGACCGCGACCAGCTGATGTTCCTGATGCAGCACGACAGCGACGGCTTCAACCGCTGGGAAGCGGGCCAGCAGCTGTCGGTGCAGGTACTGCAGGAACTGATCGGCCAGCATCAACGCGGTGAAGCCCTGAAGCTCGACCAGCGCCTGATCACCGCCCTGGGCACTGTGCTGGGCAACGAATCGCTGGACCCTGCCATGGTGGCCGAAATGCTCTCGCTGCCAGGTGAGGCGTACCTTACCGAGATCAGCCAGGTGGCCGACGTCGACGCCATCCACGCCGCCCGCGAGTTCGCACGCCAGCAGATCGCCGAACACTTGTTCGACGCCCTGTGGGCGCGTTACCAGGCCAACCGTGCAGTGTCGCGCAGTACTGCCTATGTGGCCGAGGCCAAGCACTTTGCCCGCCGCAGCCTGCAGAACATTGCCCTGTCGTACCTGATGCAGAGTGGTAAGCAACAGGTGCTGGAGGCGACCCTGGAGCAGTTCGAGCACTGCGACAACATGACCGAGCGCCTTACCGCGCTGGCGGTACTGGTCAACTCGCCGTTCGAGGCCGAGCGCGCCAAAGCGCTGGCGGCGTTTGCCGAGCACTTCAAGGACAACCCGTTGGTCATGGACCAATGGTTCAGCGTGCAGGCGGCCAGCACGCTGCCGGGTGGGCTGGCGCGGGTCAAGGCATTGATGCAGCACCCGGCGTTCACCCTGAAGAACCCGAACAAGGTGCGTGCGCTGATCGGTGCCTTTGCCGGGCAGAACCTGGTCAACTTCCATGCTGCCGATGGCTCCGGGTATCGCTTCCTGGCGGACCTGGTGATCGAGCTGAATGCGCTGAATCCGCAGATTGCCTCGCGGCAACTGGCGCCGCTGACCCGCTGGCGCAAGTATGACGATGCGCGTCAGGCGCTGATGAAGGGTGAGCTGGAGCGGATTCTGGCTTCGGGTGAGCTGTCCAGTGATGTGTATGAGGTTGTGAGCAAGAGTCTGGCGTAATTGTTGTGAATTGGGGCTGCTTTGCAGCCCTTCGCGGGTGAACCCGCTCCTACAGAGGGGCGTAACCTTGTAGGAGCGGGTTCACCCGCGAAGGGCCGCCCAGCGGCCCCGGTTTTCCCCGGCCGACAACAAAACATAACACCCCGCCCGTTGTCTTCCCGCAAACATCCCCGCTACGATCCCCTCAAGCGATTGCAGGCCTCTAGATCAGGCTTTTTGCAAAGCCTGCAATGCATTGACCCACCAAAAAGAACACAACAAGGGGGCAGTCATGAGGGAACAGTTGCGTACGCCAGCCAGGCGTGGTGCCTGGCCATGGGCAGCCAGCGCGATGCTGGCATTGGCATTGGGGGTGTGGGCAGACAGCGCCCAGGCCGCGGCCGCCGACGAATACTCCACCGAATCGGCCAAGGCCAGCCAAAGCCTGTTGATCGACGCCACCCATGCCGGCAAGCGCCTGGTGGTGGTGGGTGATCGCGGCCACATTCTGTTCTCCGACGACCAAGGCAGTACCTGGACCCAGGCCCGGGTACCCACCCGGCAATTGCTCACTGCTGTGTTTTTCCTCGACGACAAGCGTGGCTGGGCCGTCGGCCATGACGCGCAGATCCTCGCCAGC
The DNA here is from genome assembly GCF_001655295.1 of Pseudomonas sp. JY-Q. Taxonomy (NCBI): domain Bacteria; kingdom Pseudomonadati; phylum Pseudomonadota; class Gammaproteobacteria; order Pseudomonadales; family Pseudomonadaceae; genus Pseudomonas; species Pseudomonas sp. JY-Q. The sequence goes on from NZ_CP011525.1 coordinate 1,918,253, forward strand.
AGCGACGGCGGCGCCACCTGGAGCAAGCAGTTCGAAGACCTCGCCCGTGAAGCGCCCTTGCTTGATGTCACCTTCCTTGACGCCCAGCACGGCTTTGCCGTGGGGGCCTATGGTGCCTTGCTGGAAACCACCGATGGTGGGCAGCACTGGCAGGATGTGGCCGAGCGGCTGGACAACCCGGACCAGCTGCACCTGAACGGTATCGCCCACGTGCGCGATGCCGGCCTGTTCATCGTGGGTGAGCAGGGCGGCATGTTCCGCTCCACCGACAACGGCCAGACCTGGGCCAAGGTCCAGGGCCCCTACGAGGGCTCGTTGTTCGGCGTGATCGGCACCGCCAAGCCGCAGACCCTGCTGGCCTACGGCCTTCGCGGCAACCTGTTCCGCTCCAGCGACTTCGGTGACAGCTGGCAGCCGATCGAACTCAAGGCCGCGCGCGGTACCCTGGAGTTCGGCCTGGCAGGCGCTACGCTTGTCGATGATGGCAGCCTGGTGCTGGTCGGCAATGGTGGCAGCGTGCTGCGCAGCACGGACGACGGCCAGACCTTCAGCGTGTACAACCGTGCCGACCGCCTGGCCCTGGCCGGCGTCAGTGGCCTGGCCAACGGCGGCCTGCTGCTGGTGGGGCAGGGGGGTGTGCACCTGGCCAGCGCCGAAGGGGCTGATCAGGCTGCCCGGGAGGTGCGCCCATGACCAGCAGGGAGAGCATTGCCATGCATCCGCATCACCAGGACAAGGCCACGCTGCTCGAACGTCTGATCTTCAACAACCGCCCAGTGGTCATCGCCCTGTGCGTGCTGGTCAGCATTTTCCTGTTCTGGCAGGCCACGCAGATTCGCCCCTCCACCAGCTTCGAGAAGATGATCCCACTGCAGCATCCGTTCATTGAGCAGATGATGGAGCACCGCAACGACCTGGCCAACCTCGGCAACACCGTGCGCATCTCGGTGGAGGCGGTGAACGGTGACATCTTCGACAAGGACTACATGGAGACCCTGCGTCAGATCCATGACGAAGTGTTCTACATCCCGGGTGTCGATCGGGCCGGGCTGAAGTCACTGTGGAGCCCCAGCGTGCGCTGGAGCGAGGTCACCGAAGAGGGGTTTTCCGGTGGCGAGGTCATCCCTAACACCTACAACGGGTCGCAGGACAGCCTCGATACCCTGCGCGACAACGTGCTCAAGTCAGGCCAGGTGGGGCGCCTGGTAGGCAACAACTTCAAGTCCAGCATCGTCGACGTGCCGCTGCTGGAGAGCTACCCCGACCCGCAGGACCCGGGCAAACAGGTGAAGCTGGACTATCAGCAGTTCTCTCACCTGCTGGAAGAGAAGATCCGTGACAAGTTCCAGGCGCAGAACCCCAATGTAAAAATCCACATCGTCGGCTTTGCCAAGAAGGTCGGTGACCTGATCGATGGCCTGGTGATGGTGGCGATGTTCTTCGGCGTCGCCCTGGTGATCACCTGGGTGCTGTTGTACTGGTTTACCTGGTGCATCCGCAGCACTGTCGCCGTGCTCATCACCACGCTGGTGGCGGTGGTCTGGCAGCTGGGGCTGATGCATGCGGTGGGCTTTGGCCTGGACCCGTACTCGATGCTGGTGCCGTTCCTGATCTTCGCCATCGGCATTTCCCACGGGGTGCAGAAGATCAACGGCATCGCCCTGCAGTCGAGTGACGCCGACAACGCCCTTACCGCTGCCCGGCGCACTTTCCGTCAGTTGTTCCTGCCGGGAATGATCGCCATCCTTGCCGACGCGGTGGGCTTCATTACCCTGCTGATCATCGACATCGGGGTGATTCGCGAATTGGCCATCGGCGCCTCCATCGGCGTGGCGGTGATCGTGTTCACCAACCTGATCCTGTTGCCGGTGGCCATCTCCTACGTGGGCATCAGCAAGAAGGCCATCGAACGCAGCAAGAAAGACGCGACCCGCGAGCACCCGTTCTGGCGCCTGTTGTCGAACTTCGCCAGTGCCAAGGTAGCGCCGGTGTCGGTGGTGCTGGCGCTGCTCGCCTTCGCCGGGGGCTTGTGGTACAGCCAGAACCTGAAGATCGGCGACCTCGACCAGGGCGCACCGGAGCTGCGCCCCGACTCACGCTACAACCAGGACAACAACTTCATCATCAGCAACTACTCGACCAGTTCCGATGTGCTGGTGATCATGGTCAAGACGCCGTCGGAGAAGTGCTCGGTCCACTCGACCATGGCGCCGATCGACGAGCTGATGTGGACCATGGAAAACACCCCTGGCGTACAGTCGGCGATTTCCCTGGTCACCGTTTCCAAACAGGTGATCAAGGGCATGAACGAGGGCAGCCTGAAATGGGAAACCCTGTCGCGTAACCCGGACATCCTCAACAACTCCATCGCCCGGGCTGACGGCCTTTACAACGGCGACTGCTCATTGGCACCCGTGCTGGTGTTCCTCAATGACCACAAGGCTGAAACGCTGGAGCGCGTCACCGCCGTGGCCAAGGCGTTTGCCGACAGCCATGACAAGGAAGGCCTGCAGTTCCTGCTGGCGGCGGGCAACGCCGGTATCGAGGCAGCGACCAACGAAGTGATCAAGTCGGCCGAGCTGACCATCCTGATCCTGGTGTACATCTGCGTGGCAGTGATGTGCCTGATCACCTTCCGCTCGTTCGCCGCCACGCTGTGCATCGTGCTGCCCCTGGTGCTGACCTCGGTGCTGGGCAACGCGCTGATGGCCTATATGGGCATCGGGGTGAAGGTGGCGACCTTGCCGGTGGTGGCGTTGGGGGTGGGCATTGGCGTGGACTATGGCATCTATATCTACAGCCGCCTGGAAAGCTTCCTGCGTGCGGGGCTGCCGTTGCAGGAGGCCTATTACCAGACCCTGCGCTCGACGGGTAAAGCCGTGTTGTTCACTGGCTTGTGCCTGGCCATCGGCGTGTGCACCTGGATCTTCTCGGCAATTAAGTTCCAGGCTGATATGGGGCTGATGCTGACCTTCATGCTGCTGTGGAACATGTTTGGCGCACTGTGGCTGCTGCCGGCGCTGGCACGGTTCCTGATCAAGCCGGAGAAGATGGTGGGCAAGGAGGGGGGCTCGATTTTCGCCCATTGAATCGCAAGGGGGCCGCATTGCGGCCCAATCGCGACACAAGGCCGCTCCTCCACTAGGTTCGCGTTCCCGTGTGGAGGCAGCCTTGTGTCGCGATTGGGCTGCAAAGCAGCACCAGGGTTATAATGCCGCCACATCTTCCACAGGTACCCCCATGTCCCCCCTCGCCACCGCCCTGCAGTCCTGCGACATGCTCCTGATTGACGGCCTGCATGCCTTCGATTTCACCGCCGACGCATCCGGTCTCACCGTCGAATGCATGGACGGCCGCCAGCTTCGCCGCTGGTCCTTCACCCCCGAACAGGTCGCCGCCGCTATCGCCACCGGCGATGAATGGCAACTCAACGATGCCAACGGCGAGCATCGGCTAGTCTGTATGAGTGCCTTTCGTGCCCCGGATGATGACCAAGATGAACCGGACCTGGACGAGCCTGCTGACCGCTAGCCTGATGAGCCTGACAATCTCTGCCCACGCCGCCACCTTGCTGGTGGGCAGCTACACCGATGGCGCCAGCCAGGGTATCTACCGCTACCATTTCGACGACAAGGCCGGCCAAATCGGCCCCACGCCCCTGCAGGTGGTGAAAAGCGTCAGCCCTTCGTGGCTGGTGCTGTCGGCCGACCAGCGTCAGCTGTTCGCGGTGAATGAGACCCCGCAGGGCCATGCCAGCAGTTTCAGCATCAGCAGCAACGGCGAAATCAAGCCGCTCAACCAAGTGGTCACCCAGGGCGACGAGCCCACCCACGCCAGCCTCAGCCGTGACCAGCGCTACCTGTTTGTGGCCAACTACGCGGTCAACCCCGACCCCGGTGGCAGCCTGGTGGTGATCCCGGTGGCCAAGGACGGCACGCTCAAGCCCGTGGTGCAACAGGCCCGGCATAAGGCGAGCGGGGTCAACCCTGAGCGCCAGGCCGGCGCCCACGTGCATTCGCTGGTGCTGTCGCCGGATGGCCAGCACCTGTATGCCAGCGACCTGGGTGCCGACAAGGTGTTCATCTACCGCTACGACGGTGCCAGTGCGGACCACCCGCTGACAGCGGCGATACCTGCGTCCGTGGCCTTGCCGCCGGGCAGCGGTCCGCGTCACTTGCTGTTCGACGCCAAGGGCCGGCACGCCTACCTCACCCTGGAAATGAACGCCGAGGTGGTGATGTTCGATGTGCAGGACGGCAACCTGGTTGAACGCCAGCGCTTACCCCTGACCGAGCGCCAGGAGGCCGCAGCGAAGGCAGCAGGTGGCTTGCACCTGTCGGCGGACGGGCGCTTCCTGTACGTGAGCAACCGTGGCACAGCCAATGAAATTGTGGCGTTCAGCGTGGGCAAGCAGGACGGCCAGTTGACGTTCCTGCAGCGTCGCCCGGTAGAAGGTGATCACCCTCGGGAGTTTGCCCTGGACCCGAGTGACAACTTCCTGCTGGTGGCCAACCAGAAGAGCAACCAGATCGTGGTGATACGTCGCGATCCGCGCAGTGGCAAGCTGCTGGAGACGGTGCAGACGCTGAAGCAGGATGCACCCTCGGACCTCAAGTTCATCGAGTGATATCGATCAGCGTGATAATCGGTACTGCCGCAATGAATTTTTGCGTGCGGCCTCGGCGGCGTAAGTTTGACCCAAGGCCCAAAAGGGCCACCGTCAAACCACCGCCGTCGAGGTCAGCCCAGATGAACTTCAATCTCTTCCCGGTTATTGCCGCATCCGCCATTTCCGCATCGGTCGTACTGCCAGCGCATGCCCATGCCGACAGCAGCAAGGCTTCTGCCACCCACAGCTACACCGAGCAGTACCTGCGCCAGAGCGCCAATTTCCATGCGGCCCTGAGTGGCAAGCACCACCACTGAGCCTTGTGCGGTGTCCTGTAGGAGCGGCCCCTGTCGCGACACAAGGCCGCTCCTGCAAGGTATCGCGTGAACTTATTTGGCCATCACTGACCTGAACAGCTCCGAAGCCAGCCACCCCTCCAGCCAGCTCCGCACACGCGGATAAGCCGCCTCGGCGAACCACTGCGGTTCGACCCCGGCAAACTGGCGCATCAGGGGCAGCAACGCGGCATCGGCCATGCTCGGGTGGTCGGCCAGCAGGTAAGCCCGCCCCACCAGCAAGCCTTCGAGCTCCGCCAGCCAGGCCTCGGCCTGCTGGCGGTAATGCTCGCGGGAATGCTCCGGGTAACGTTCGGCATACTTGTACAGGTTCACGTGCGCCTTGAACGTGGTGTCATTGCGTGCAATCAGTGTTTCAGCCTGCTGCGCAGCCGCAGGGTTGGCCTGTAGCCGCCAATCCTGCGGGTCGTTTTGCGTCAGCGCCCAGCGCATGATGTCCAGGCTCTCTTCCAGTACCTCGGCACCGGTATCCAGCACCGGTACCGTGCCCTTGGGCGACAAGGCCAGCAGCTCTGCCGGCTTGTTCTTCATCGCCACCTCGCAGATTTCCACCTCGCAGCCGGCATAGCGCAGGGCCAGGCGCGCACGCATGGCCCACGGGCAGCGGCGGAACGAGTAGAGGATCACCCGCACACCTCCACGTCACTGAGGCCATTACCCTGGCGCCGCACCTGGATCTGGACCGGGATGCGCTCGTGCATTTCCTGTACGTGGGAAATCACCGCCACTTTGCGGCCCTGGGCTTGCAAGCCGTCGAGGGCGTCCATTGCCAGTTGCAGCGACTCGGGGTCGAGGCTGCCGAAGCCTTCGTCGATGAACAGCGACTCGATACGCAAGGTGCTGGACGCCATCGACGCCAGGCCCAGCGCCAGGGCCAGCGACACCAGGAAGGTTTCCCCGCCCGACAACGAGTGCACCGAACGCAGTTCGTCGCCCATCTCGGTGTCCAGCACCAGCAGGCCAAGGGCGCTGCCGCCGCGCTTGAGGCGGTAGCGACGGGCCAGCTGACGTAGCTGGGCGTTGGCGTGGTGCAGCAGCAGATCAAGGTTGTAGCCTTGGGCGATCTTGCGGAACACATCACCGGAGGCCGAACCGATCAGGGCATTGAGGCGGGCCCAGCGTTGCCACTGCTGGTGGGCCTGTTCGATTTCTGCCGCCAGCGCCTGGTGGGCCTGCTGCCGGCGCTGATCGTCGGCCTGTTGTGCACGCAATTCGGCGCATTGCTGCTCATGGTTGACCAGCCGCCCGCGCAGCTCGGTCAGGGCGTGTTCCAAGGCTTCGGCCGAGGTGTCCACGGTCATTTGTGCGGCGTGTTGTTGCAGGCGCTGCTCACGTTCCTGCAGCAGCACGCGGCCCTGCTCGATGGCTTTTTCCGCGCCTTGCAAACGCTGGCGCAATTCATTGACTTGCGCGTCATCCATGGCCAGCAGGCGATCGAGGCCGGCATCGTCCAGTTCCGGATGCTCGCTGCGCCACTGGGCGATCTGGGCCTGCAACTGTTGGCATTCGGCATCCAGTGCCTGTTGTTGCTGGGTATTGGCCTTGAGCTCGCTGGCCAGTTGCACGCCTTGGGTGCGCAGATCTTGCAGGCGCTGGGCGGTGTCGGCATCGAGGGCGCGGGCTTGTTCCAGCGTGGCTTCCATATGCTGCTGCCAGGCTTCGGCACTGGCATGTTCGCCTAGCAGCTCGCCGAGCGACGCCTGGGCCTGCTGGCGCTGTTCGTCGAGGGCCGCGAGCGTGTGTTGCAACTGCTGCAGGCCTTGCACGCGCGCCTGTTGCTGATCGCGCAGTTTGTCCAGCTGGGCTTGCCGGGCTTGCTGTTCTTCCTGTTCGTCCTTGCGCTGTTCCAGTTGCTGCAGGCGCTGGGCAATCTGCTGGTCGAGGGCGAGGAAGGCATTGGCCGGGTCGTCGTTGAGGGCCTTGAGCGCTTCCTCTGGCAGTACGCCGGCCAGGTCGTTCAGGCCTTGCTGCAACAGTTGCTCATCGTTGGCCAAGGCCTGGTGCTGTTGCTCCAGATGGCGTTGGGCCTGTTGCTGGGCGTCGTGGGCCGCCTGCAATTGCTGGTTCAGGCGGGCGGCGTCTTTTTGCAGGGCCAGCAGGGCGCTCTGGCGTTTCTCGTCCTGGCTGATTTCTTCATCCAGGCGACGCAGCTGGCTGTCGAGCCAGGTGCTACGGGCTTTGTCGTCCTGCGGGGCGAGGGCTGGCCATAGGCTGTGTGCCTGTACCTGAGCCACCAGCGGTTGCAACTGTTCGCCCAGTTGCTGCTGTTGCTGCTGAAAGTCCTTGAGCTGGGCATTGACCACACCCAGCTGGGTACGCAGCTCCACCAGCTTGTTGTTGAGCGTTTCGACCTGCTTCTGCGCGGCGTGCTCTTCGGCCTGGTCATGGCGACCCAGGCTCTGCAGCAGCGCTTCTGGCTGATGGAAGGGGTGTTCGGCGCTGCCACAGACCGGGCAGGGTTCGCCGTCACGCAGTTGGTCACGCAGCTCTTCGACGCTGGTGTTGCGTGCCAGGCGTTGCCGTTCCAGCAGTTGACGGGTGAGGATCAACGCCTGCTCGGCGGCCTCCAGCTCGGCCTTGGCGGCGGTGCCTTCGGTAATCAGTTGCTGGCGTTGCAGCATGGCCTGCTGCTGCCGTTCGCGCAGGGCATCCAGCTGCTGGCGCAGCTCCTGTTCACGGCCGTGCAGGCGTGACATTTCTTCTACGGCGCGCTGCTGTTTGCGGTTGTCCTGCAGCATGCCGCCGAGCAGGTCGATCTGTTCGGCCAGGGCCTGGGGTTCGGCCTTGGCTTCACGGAACAACAGGTCGTAGGCGTCGCGCTCGGCCTGCAGGTGCGCATTGGCCTGGCTGGCCTGGGCCTGCAAGCCGGGTAGCTCTTCTCGGCCCTTGGTCAGGCGGCCACCGATCAGCATCACCTGTTTCAGCTGCGGCAGGTAGGCGTGCCAGGCATTGGCCAGGCCCGCCAGGTGCTGGCTGTCGGCAAGCGCGGTGTCGATCTGCGCCAGTTGCTGCACGCTGCGCTGCTGGTTGTCTTCCAGCTGCTGCAGTTGCTGCTGGCCGTCAGCGACCTGTTGTTGGGCCTGTTGGCTGATGCTGCGCTGGGCGGCCAGCTCCTGGTCCAGGCGTGCCAGACTGTCCTGCGCGGCAAAGGCCTGGCGCAGGCGCGGCGCGTTCTCGCTGTGCTGGGCCTGGCGGTCGGCAAGCGCTTGGCGCGCAGTGTCCAGCGCCTGTTCGAGCTCGCGGGTGCGCACCTGCAGTTCGGCTTGCTGCTGTTGCTGTTCGGCCATTTTCGCGGCCACTGGCGCCAGCTGTGCGCTCAGGGCCTGTCGGCGGTGGAACTGGTGACGCTGTGGGGCCAGGCGCTCCAGACGTGCCAGGTCCAGGCGTGGTTCGGCCAGCTGTTGCCAGTCCAGTTCGGCAGCCTGCAGCGTGGTGCTGGCTTCGGTGTGTTGGGCCTGTAGCTGGCGTTGTTCATTCAGCCAGTTGCGTTGCTGCTCCAGTTGGCGCTCGCCGGCCTGGTCGGCCTTGAACTGCTGCTGCGCCTGCTCCAGGCGCTGGTCGAGCTCGGTACGGGCCTCGGCAGCCATCGGCAGTAGATGGCTGGCGCGTTCTTTCAGGGCGTTGTGCGCCTCGCCGGCTTCGCGCGCCTTGCTGAAGGCACGCTGGCCCAGGCGGGTGTAGATCGCGGTGTTGGTGAGCTTTTCCAGCAACTCGCTACGGTCTTTGTCGTCGGCCTTGAGGAACGCGCCGAACTCGCTCTGGGCCAGCATCACCGCACGGGTGAACTGTTCGAAGTTCAGGCCCAGACGGGCTTCGACCAGTTGCTTGTATTCGTTCTTGCCACTGCCGAGCACTTGCTCGCTGTCGAGGTCGTAGAAGCTTTGACGGCTGTGCTGCAGTTTGCCATTGGCCTTGTCGCGGGCGCGGTTGGCTTCCCAGCGGGCGCGGTAGCGGCGGCCGTCGATGCCGACGAAATCGACCTCGGCAAACCCGCTGCCGGTGCCACGGCGCAGCAGGTTGCGCGGGTCGGAGGTGGGGATGTCGCCGTCGGCGTCCGGCACCTTGGCCTCACGGCCGATGGCATTGAGGCGCGGCACGGTGCCGAACAGCGCCAGGCACAGGGCGTCAAGCAAGGTGCTCTTGCCCGCACCGGTAGGCCCGGTGATGGCGAACAGGCCAGCGCTGGCCAACGGTTCTGCGGTGAAATCGATGTCGATCGGGCCGGCCAGCGATGCCAGGTTCTTCAGGCGGATGGCGAGAATCTTCATGGCTGTTCCTCTTCCTGCTGCACGTCCTGCAACAGCAGGGCGAAGTCGGCCAGCGCCTGCTCGTCGGCGGGGTTGCCGTAGGCTTGCTCCCAGGCGCGGCTGAACAGGTCTTGCGGGGTCATCTGGGCCAGTTCGACAAAGGCCAGGTCATCGTCCTCGGCATTGTTGCGGCCGGCGTACTCGGCGCTGATGCGGATCAGCCGTACCGCCTTGCCTTCAAGCGCGGTTTCGATCTGCTGGCGCAGGTCGGGTTGCGGCTCGTCGAGCATCACCCGCACCTCCAGCCAGGGCTGGCGGTTGGGGTCTTCAAGCAGGTCGACCACGGGCAGGTCGGCCAGTTGCTGCAACAGCTCGCCCAGTGGTGCCGGGCCCACCCGTTGCAGGGCCACGGCGCGTGGTACGGGGCGTGGCTCGACGCTGACCAGGCCGTTGCCGTCCAGCTCCACTTCCAGGACCTGGTGCGGGTAGTTGATTTCGGCGAACGACAGCGGGATTGGCGAGCCGCTGTAGCGGATGCGTTCTTCGCGGTTGACCTTCTGCGGCTTGTGCAGATGGCCCAGGGCGACGTAGCTGATAGCTTTGTCGAACAGCTTGGCCGGCAGTGCCTCGGCGTTGCCGATGATCAGGCTGCGTTCGGAGTCTTCCGACACCGCGCCACCGGCCATGTGCGCGTGGCTGATGGCGATCAGCGCCTGGTCTTTCTTGCGTTTCTTCAGGGCGGCGGCGATCAGTTGCTGGTGCACCTGGGTGATGCCTTGCAGGTAATCGTCACCCAGCTGCGGGCCGGTGACTTCGGCCGGCCGCAGGAAGGGCAGGGCCAGGCACCAGGCAGCGACCTTGCCCCGGCCGTTGGTCAACGGAATCAACAGGCGCTCGGCATCCAGCTGACCCTCGTCCAGCCAGTGCACACGGCCCAACGCATGGGTGCGCAGGCGGCGCATGAGTGCGGCGGGCAGCTCGATGCGGGAACCGGAGTCGTGGTTGCCGGCGATCATCACAATGTCCAGCTTGGGCTGTTGCTCATGGGCCTGGACGATGAAGTCGTAGAGGCGTTCCTGGGCTTTGACGGGTGGGTTGACGGTGTCGAAGATGTCGCCCGCAATCAGCAGCGCATCCGGCTGGCGCAGGCGCAGCTGGCCGAGCAGCCAGTCGAGGAAGCAGGCGTGTTCGAAGTCGCGTTCCTGGCCGTGCAGGCTTTGGCCCAGGTGCCAGTCGGAGGTATGAAACAGACGCATGGATGACCTGTTGGTGTCGAGTCGAGCAAGCGAGGGCTTGGCTTGGGTGATGGGTGTTGCGCAAGGGCGGTATGGTAACCCAAGCACGGGGCCGCTGTGCGGCCCGAAAGTTCAGCGCTTGATCTCATAGGCGCACGGTGCTGGTTGTCCTACAGGCAAGCCCGCGCATTAAACCCCTTGTTCATGGATGGCATTGGCTTATCGCGGTAGCGTCCTGCGACTCCAGGCGTTGACGCGGGTTGCCACGTTGGTTCCATGAAAAGCTGACATTGATAGCAGGGTGTCGCTCATCTCGGTTTGCCCCACGGACGTGTCGCGGCAAAGCGTCGAGCACACGCTCGGCCATTTCCGCCTTGAACGTTCTGTGAGCTGGCTCTCGCTTTGCACCAGGGATCAAGCTTGCCCTCAAAAGTAGGCTGATTTACCCTCCAAAACGGCCATGATCACGGCTATTCGAAACCCACGGACGACAATCACAGGAGTCACCAATGGAAGGCATCCCTCAGACCCAATCATCCCCGGATAACCTCAAGCCAAAATGGCGGGAGCGTTTCGCCTTCTTCGATCAGTACGGCGCCCCCACCTCCGAGTCCTACAAAGCCGCATTCCGCGCCTTGCCATTCGGGAAGAAGTTGCTGATCAACAACAATTTCATAGCCTTTTTCTTCGGCCCGATCTATTGGTTCGTGCTGGGGCTGTGGAAGAAGAACCTGGTCATGCTGGCCATCATCATCGGCATCGGGCTGCTGCTGAGCGTCTATGAGGTGGCGACGGGCAGCGAAATCCCGCGTCCTCTGGATAACGGTATCAGCATGGGGTTTGCGTTTCTGTACAGTTTCCTGACCAACCGGGCCTATTACCTGAAGCAGGCCAAAGGGCAGCAGAGCTGGAACCCGTTCGAGGGGCAGCGGTTCATCTGACTCGGCTGGTACATTCGGCAAGCATGGTCAGGGGCGGCCATGAGCTGAAAATTCGCAACCAGCCACTGCGCATCACTTGGGATAGAGCGGCGGCAAGCTGCCGCTCTCGCCCGCCGGCAGCAACACCTGCTCAGCTGGCGGAATGGTACCAATCGCCCGCCACAAATCCTCCCCCTGCCAATACTGGCCACTCTCGCTGTACAACGCACCGTTCAAACCATCCAGCGCATCCGACAACGGCACGAAGCGCGCCGCCATCTCGGCCAGGGTTTCCGGTTGCTGCCGGGCCCAGGCATCCAGCGCCTGGCGCGTAGCCTGGGGGTCGTTGGCTTGGCACGCGCGCTTGAGGTCGTCCAGCAAGGTACGTGGGCTTGGCCCGTTCTGCGCGGTGCGCAGTACCGCTGGCCGCGAACGGGCGCGCCACCACAGGGCAAGACCCAGCACGGTGGTCAGGGCGAACACCAGTGTGGACAGCTGCCAGGGCCATAGCAGGGTGCTGGCGCTGCTGTTGTCGCCCACCGGGGTGTCGGCGCTCAGTGCCGGGTTGTCCAGCACGTTCAGCGTGCGCGCCGGCAGGCTGCTGTGCTCCAGGTGGTCTTCGCGGGTGTTCCACCAGGCCACTTCCAGCGCCGGCAAGGCCAGCGTGCCGCTGTGGGTGGGCACCAGGGCCTCGCGCTCTTCGCGGTTGGCGGTCATGCCCCGTTCGCTGATTTCGTTGCGCAGCAGCGGCTGGTCAGGGTAGCGGCGCAGGCCGATGATTTCTGTGGCCGGCAGCGGCGGCAGTTGGGTGCTGGACAAGCCTTCGGCACGCAAGGTGATGTTGCGCGTCAGCGAGTCGCCAATCTGTACCTGCTGGCTGCCCGGATCGGGGCTCCAGTGCTCTTCCAGGGTCAGGCTGCTGGCGGGCAACCACGGCAAGCCAGCCGGCCAGGCTGCCGGAATCGGCCGTACCGTGAGGCGCAAGGGCAGCGAGCTGACCTGCACCTGGTGGCCGGCGCGGGCCGTGCCATTGGCCTGTGCTGCTTCGTCGCTGCTGGCGGCTGCCGTGGCGGTGAACGTCAGTGGCGGGATGTCGAGGGTGCCGCTTTGCTGGGCATATACCGCATAGCGGGTTTCGATCACGCCATGACGCACACCATTGATTTCCTTTTCATACGTGCGCGACTCGCCCAGCGGCTCGACCTTGGCGTTCTCCAGTTGCAGTGGGCTGAGGCTGCTGTCGTCGTACAGCGCTACCGAGTGGTAGATGCGTAGGGTCAGCACGGCTTGGGCCTGGACATAGACGTCATGGCTGTCGAGGGTCGCTTCGATGAAGACCTGAGCGTTGTCCTGGCGGCTGGCATCGGCCTGCAGCACTTGCAATTCGATGGCTTGGCTGTGTGACTGGCCCAGCTGCAGCTCGGGAATGCGCAGGCTACCGCTGCGCCGTGGCAGCAGGGTGATGATCCAGCGGGTGCTGGCGCGGGTTTCGCCGTCCAGGGTGTGCAGGCTGTTCAACTGGCGCGTGCCGCGCACTTCGAAGTCACCTTCCAGGGCGCGCAGGTCAGGCTTGCCGAACTGGGTGACGTCCTGGCTTTCCAGGGTCAGTTCCAGGCTTTCGCCCGCTTCCAGGCGGGTGCGGTCGACGCTGGCCTGCAGCAGCGGTTCGGCGTGGGCCAGTACGGCCCATAGCAGGGTGAGGAGAAAGACGCCGAAGCGACTCATCGTGATTTTTCCTGATGCAATTGCTGTTCATACCAGAATTTGCGTCGCAGCAGCTCTGCCGGGTTGTCGGGAATTTCCCGCAGCCATTGCTCCAGGGCTTGGCGCTGTTCGCCGTCGAGGCTGGTCGACACCGGGCGCTGTGGCGGCTGGATGACACTGTCGTCGCCGGCCTGGTTGCCGGGGGCGGCCTGGCTGTTGCTGCTGCTTTCGCCGGGTTGTTCGGGGCTGGCCTGTTGGTCGTCGCCGGGTGTGCCTTGGGCCGGGCTGCTGGCCGAGCTGCTGTTGCCTTCGGTTTCGCTGCCGGGCGTGTCTTGGGCATCGCTGCCGGGCGGTTGTTCCTCGGCCTTGGCTTCACGTTGCTGCAGCAGTTGCTGCACCAGCGCCTGGTTGTCCAGCGCGGCCTGCAGGTCGGGCTGGCGCTCCAGGGCTTGCTCGTAGGCATCCAGGGCGGCGTCCAGCTCGCCACTGTGGGCCAGAGCATTGCCTCGATTGTAGTGGGCTGCTGCAGTGTCGCCTTGGGAAAATGCCTCGGCGGCACCGGCATAGTCGCCGGCCTGGTACAGGGCCATGCCGCGCCATTGCGGGTTCTGGAAGTGACGCGCAGCGCTGGCCGGGCGGTTTTGCTCCAGCAGCTTCTGGCCTTGCTGGTCGGGGCGCAGCCACAGGTCGTTGAACTCGAAAGCCTGGCTAGGCTGCGGCAAGGCCAGCAGCAGCGGCAGGCAGAACAGCCAGCCGCGCCGGCCAGCGCAGGCGGCCAGCAGCAACAACGGAATCAGCAGCCAGTAACCTTGGTCGGCCCAGCTGTCCAGTTGCAGGGTCTGGCCGTCATTGCGCCCGCTCCGCGGGTTGTCGAACAGGCCCAGGCCACGCAGGTCGAGGTCGTCGATGCGGGCGTGCCGGTAGCGCCCGCCCGTGCCGCTGATAAAACCCTTCAGGCTGGCGCTGTCCAGGCGAGGCAAGAGGATGCCGCCCTGGTCGTCTTTAAGGTATTCGCCATTGGCCTGGCGCACCGGGGCGCCTTCGCGGCTGCCGATGCCCAGCATCAGCAGGCTTGGGCCCTGGCGGCCGAGGGCCTGGGTGATGCCCTGGCGCTCGGCGGCGCTGAGCGCCGAGCCTACCAGCAGCAGGCGGCCTTGGCCGAGGCCGCTCTGGGCCAGCAGCGCCAGGCCTTTTTGCACGGCCAGGTCGGCACGCTGGCCGGGTTTTGGCATGATCGACGGGTCGATGGCCTCAAGCAAATTGCGGGTGGTGGCCAGGTCGTCGGACAGCGGCACCAGGGTGTGCGCGGAGCCGGCATACACCACCAGCGCCGTCTGGCTGTCGCGGCGGTGTTCAAGCAGGTCGAGGATCTTGCGCCGGGCCTGTTCCAGGCGGTTGGGCGGGCTGTCCTCGGCGAGCATTTGCGGGGTCAGTTCAAGCAGGATCACCAGGGGGTCGGCCGGGCGCTGACGGCTTTCTTCCAGCCGCTGCCAGCTGGGCCCGAGCAGCGCCAGGATCACCAGTAACCAGGCGAGGCCCAGCGCCACCCACGGCAGTTTGCTGGTGCTGCCGCTGCCGCCACCCAGCAGTACACCATGGAAGGCGGGCGGCAGAATCATCTGCCAGCGCCCGGCACGCTTGCGCCGGTGCCACAGTTTGTACAGCAGCCAGCCGAGCACGGGAACCGCCAGCAGCCAGAGCGGGCGCAGCCATTGGGGCCACAAGTCGATCATCGCCGCCTCCTTAAACGCAGGCGCTTCAAGCGCTGGCGCCATTCCGGGTGCGGCTGCAGGAAGCGCGGTTTGCGCAGCAGGCGCTGCAACAGGTTGTCGGGCCACTGCACGGCTACCACCAGCAACACGCTGAGCAGCAGCGCCAGCGCCAGGGGCCAGGCGTACAGGGCCTGGGCTGTGCGCGCCTGGGTCGGTTGCTGGGCTACTGGCTCCAGTTGGTCGAGGGTATCGCCGATAGCGTCCAGTTCGGCGCCATCATGGGCGCGGAAGTAGGCGCCGTGGGTGATGTCGGCAATTTCCTTGAGCGCGGCTTCGTCCAGGTCCAGGCTCGGGTTGAGGCCGAGCAGGCCTGGGGTGCCACTGGCTTCGGGGTTGGCGCCGATACCGATGGTGTAGATGCGCACGCCTTCCTGGGCCGCCAGGCGAGCGGCTGTCAGCGGGTGAATCTGCCCGCCGTTGTTGGCACCGTCCGTGATCAGCACCAGCACCCGGCTTTGTGCCGGGCGTTCGCGCAGGCGTTTGACCGCCAGGCCAATGGCGTCGCCGATGGCGGTGTTCTTGCCTGCGATGCCGATCTGCGCCTCGATGAGGAAGGTGCGCACGGTGCGCCGGTCAAAGGTGAGCGGCGCCTGCAGGTAGGCCTGGCTGCCGAACAGGATCAGGCCCACACGGTCGCCTTCACGGTCTTGCAGGAAGTCGCCCATCAGCGCCTTGACCAGGTCGAGGCGGCTGATGTCCTCGTTCTTCCACTGCATGTCGGGGAAGTCCATCGACCCGGACACGTCCACCGCCACCAGCAGGTCGCGGCCGCTGGCGGCGATCGGCACTGGTTCGCCCAGCCATTGCGGGCGAGCGGCGGCGCACAGCAGCAACAGCCAGATGACGACGAACGGTGCCTGCTGGCGCCAGGTGGGCAGGTTGAGCCGTGCGCGGCGCCCGGCCAGGCCTTCCAGCTCGTTGAGGAAGCCCACCTTGAGCACCGGTTCACCGCTGTCGGCGGCGGGCAGCAGCAGGCGCACCAGCCATGGCAGCGGCAACAGGGCGAAGACCCACGGCCAGGCCAGTTCAAACATGCTTGCGGATCCAGGTTTCGACGGCTTGGCTGAGCCCGGCGATGGCCTTGTCATCGAGCTTGCACTCGGGTTTATAGGCGCCTTCGACCAGTACCATCCAGCGGGTCAGGCCGGCGGCCGGGCAGCGGTTGTCGAGAAAGGCCAGCCACTGGCGGCCGTTGAGGGTGTGACTGTTGGCGCCTGGGTAGTGGTTGCGGCACAGGCGTTTGAGCAAGGCGTTGATCTGTTGCAGCCAGGCGCCGGCCGGGGCGCCGTCATACGGGCGTGGCAGGCGGGCCAGCTCGGCCAAGGCCTCCAGGCGTACCGGGTCCAGGGGTTGTTCGGCGCGCACGATGCGGCGTTTGCCCGGGCGCCAGCGGCGCAGCCGCCACAGGCCCCAGCCCAGGAGTGGCAGGACGGCCAGCAGCAGCCACCAGCCTGGTGCGGGTGGCCACAGGCTGACCGGTGCCGGGGCGATCAGTGGGTGCAACTGGTCGAGCGGGTTCATGACGCGCTCCGTGGCCGCTGGGCGTTCAGGTACTCGCGCAGTTGCTCGATCATTTCGCTTTGCGTGCTCAGTGGCATCAGCACCACCCTCAGCTTTTGCGCCATCAGCTCCCAGCGCTCGATGCGGGCCTCGGCCTGCTGGCGGTAGGCCTGGCGCAGGTTGGCGTCGAGGGTGTCGAGCTCCAGCTGGGCGCTGCGCTGGGCGAAGCGCAGCAGGCCGGCGGCGGGCAACGCGTGGTCGAGTGGGTCGGATACCGGCAGCAACAGCAGGTCGCAATGCCGTGAGAGCATGGCCAGGTGCTGTTCCACCTGGGCGCTGAGCGAGCGCTCATCGCAGATCACGATGGCCAGGCTGCCGGGGCGCAGCACTTCGCGGGCGCGGCGCAGGGCCAGGCCGAGGCTGTCGGCCCCGGGTATGGCTTCGGTGTGCAGTGACTGGTTGACCTTTGCCAAGCGGTTGAGCAGTTGCAGCAGGCTCTGTTTGCTGCGTCGGGGCTTGATCTCGTGGTGTTCGTTGTCGCCGAACACCAAGCCGCCGATGCGGTCGTTGTGGCCCAGCGCTGCCCAGCCGAACAGCGCCGCCGCCTGGGCCGCCAGCACGGACTTGAACATCAGCCCTGAACCGAAGAAAAGCCGTTGGCTTTGTTCGACGAGGATGAAGATCGGCCGTTCGCGTTCTTCGTGGAACAGCTTGGTGTGCGGCTCCTGGGTACGCGCAGTGACACGCCAGTCGATGTTGCGCACATCGTCGCCGGCCTGGTAAACGCGCACTTGGTCGAAGTCCACGCCGCGCCCGCGCAGCCTGGAATGGTGCAGGCCGACCAGCGGGCTGCGCTGGCCGGGCTTGGAAAACAGCTGGATTTCGCGCACGCGGTGGCGCATGTCGATCAGCTCGGCAAGGCCAATGCGGATGCCGTGTTCGGCCAGCTGCGCAGTGGGCATGGGGTCAGGCAACGGCGACGACGTCGAGGATGCGCTGGACTACGCGGTCCTGGTCGATCCCTGCCGCCTCGGCCTCGAACGAGAGGATGATGCGGTGGCGCAGGACGTCGAACAGCACGGCCTGGATGTCTTCGGGGCTGACGAAGTCGCGCCCGGCCAGCCAGGCGTGGGCACGCGCGCAGCGGTCCAGCGAGATGGAGCCACGCGGGCTGGCGCCGTAGGCGATCCAGTCGGCCAGCTCGGTGTCGAACTTGGCCGGGGTGCGGGTGGCCATGACCAGCTGCACCAGGTATTCCTCCACTGCGTCGGCCATGTACAGGCCAAGGATTTCCTTGCGCGCAGCGAAGATGGCCTGCTGGCTGACCCGGCGCTCAGGCTTGGTCTCGCCGCCTAGGGCTTCACCCCGGGCCTGCGCCAGGATACGCCGCTCTACGGCGGCGTCGGGGAAGCCGATTTTTACATGCATCAGGAAGCGGTCGAGCTGGGCTTCGGGCAGCGGGTAGGTGCCTTCCTGCTCGATCGGGTTCTGCGTGGCCATGACCAGAAACAGCGGCGACAGGTCATAGGTGCTGCGGCCCACGCTGACCTGGCGCTCGGCCATGGCTTCGAGCAGCGCCGACTGCACCTTGGCCGGTGCGCGGTTGATTTCGTCGGCCAGCACCAGGTTATGGAAGATAGGCCCCTGCTGGAACACGAAGCTGCCGGTTTCCGGGCGGTAAATCTCCGTGCCGGTGATGTCGGCCGGGAGCAGGTCGGGGGTGAACTGGATGCGATGGAACTGCGCTTCGATGCCTTCTGCGAGTTCTTTGATGGCTTTGGTCTTGGCCAGGCCCGGTGCCCCTTCGACCAGCATGTGGCCGTCGGCCAGCAGCACGATCAACAGCCGTTCGACCAGTTTCTCCTGGCCTAGGATCTGGGTAGAAAGAAAAGTGCGCAGCGCGATCAGCGCTTCACGGTGTTCCATCGGCGACGGTTCCTGGTAGGGGCCTGAGGCGGCGTGAGGCAGCAGCCTTGGCAAGGGGGGATACTTTAATCTATCCGGGGGGGCGACCACCAATGGCGGCGGGTAAATTTATCGTTGCAGCCGGGCATGCGGGCAAAGAAATGTCCCACGTATGGCTGGCCATTGCCTGATGTTCCGTGACGGCGTGCTGGCGCCTGCTTGTGCTTTTCGGACAAGCAGGAGGCACGATGATGAAAATGAGCAGCGCCAGCACGCCAAACCTTACGCCGATCACCTTGCGGTTTGGTGTTTTCTTCGATGGCACCGGTAATAACCAGCACAATGCCATGACGATGGGTGAGCAGGGCGACAAGGGCGGCAGCTATGGCAACGCCTTGAGCAATGTGGCCCTGTTGCATGCGTTGTATCCGGCTGAGGCGGCCAGTGCCGAGGGGCCGCAGGCGTTCTTGAAGCACTATGTGGAAGGCGTGGGCACGCTGGCGGGTGAAGCCGACCATGTCTACGCCTCGGCCACCGGGCATGGGCGCACGGGGGCCGAGGCGCGGGTTGCCGAGGCGTTGCAGGCGATGGCCGAGCAACTGCAGGCGTGGCGCCGGGCGCATCCGCAGGCAACGCTGGAAGGGGTCGAGTTCGATCTTTTCGGTTTCAGCCGCGGTGCGGCGGCGGTGCGGCATCTGGCCAACCTGCTGCACGAGGGCGCGGGCGGGCTGTTGTCGGTGGCGTGCGAAACCTCGATCAACTTTATCGGCCTGTTCGACACCGTGGCGGCGATCATCGCGCCCTTAAAGGGTGACTTCGACCCTGCAGACGGCCGCCACGGTGGCCTGCGCCTGGGCCTGGGTGCGGGTATTGCCCGGCACGTGGTGCAACTGGTGGCCGAGGATGAGCGGCGGCATAACTTCCCGCTGGTGCGCAGTGGCCACGACATCGTGCTGCCGGGCGTGCACTCGAATATTGGGGGTGGTTACCCGGAGACCCTTCTGGAGCAGGTGCTGCTGTGCAAGCCGCAGTCCCAGCGTGTGCCCGCAGGCATGCGTGTCGAGCAGTGCCGCGTCCATGCCAAGGTGAGCGCCTTGCTGGCTTCGGCGTTTGCCGACATGGGCGAACCCAGGCCGCGCGTGATGACCTGGGAGGAGCCGATTGCCGGTGGGCATCGGGACGAGGCGCAAAAGCAGGTCTATGCGGCGGTGTACCGGGAGCGGCAAGTGGCGGGGCACTTGTCCCGGGTGTACCTGAGCGTGATGCGGGCGTTGGCGGTGCGCGCGGGTGTGCCGTTTGCGCCGTTGGGGGCGCAGGCTGAGCATCGGCTGCCGGATGAGTTGTCGGGCATCAGCCGAAAACTGCATGCCTTTGCCTTGGGGGAAACTGGCCAGGTGGGGTTGAGCGAGGAAGAACAGCGGCTGTTGCGCGACAGATACGTGCATGCGTCAGCGAACTGGAATGCAGTGAAGGGCTTGCGCAACAGTGTGCTGGATGTGCTGTTCGTCAATCGGCCGGGGGCAGGCGGGCGAGTGATGCATGCCAACCCGGCGCAATGAATGATTGATCGTGGCCTGGCAATGCTGCACCGGGCTTACAGGGCGCGCGCCAGCTGTTCAGTCGCGCGCCTTCTGGCTGAATACATCTCCTGTGCCAGGGTCAGCAGCACCGTCAGCAACATGAACACCACCGATGCGATGAAAATCCCGTTGGGCAGGCGCTGATCGAGCATCCAGCCGAACGCTACCGGCCCGATGGCGCCACCGATGTTGAACCCGGTCGACACCAGGCCGAAGGTTTTGCCCTCGGCCCCGGGTGGCGCCGCCGCCTTGACCAGCATGTCCCGTGATGGGGCGATGACCCCGGTGAGCAAGCCGATGGCACCCAGTACGACCACCAATGCCCAGCCCTGCAGCAGCCCCAGCGCCACCAGTGCAGTCAGCGCAGCCGCCAGCGCGAAGGCCAGTGCCGCCACCAGGCCATGGCGCCGGGTACGGTCGGCCAAAGCGCCCCCGCACAGCACGCCGGCTGCGCTGCTCAGCAGGAAAGCGGTGAGCGCGGCGTTGGCCCAGGCCAGTGTCAGGCCTTGGCCCTGGACCAGGGCGGCCACGGAGAACTTCTCGATGGCACTGGTGCTCAGGTTGAGCAGGATGAACAGCACCGTCAGCACGCCGATCATGGGGGTGAACAAACGTACGCGGCCTGTTGCTGCGGCCGGGCCTGTGTCTTGTTTGTTGGCAGGCCTGGCGACCCGGTAAACGCCACTGCCTGGTATCGATATCAGCAGTAGCGCGGCTACCCCGAATACCGCGCCCGCTGCCAGGGCTGCCCGCGTGCCGAGCGCCGCGGCGATGCCGAGAAATACGGCTGGGGTAACGGCCGAACCGAGGAAACCGGCAAAGGTATGAATAGAGAACGACCGCCCCAGGCGTGCGGGCTCGATGCCGTTGGCCAGCAGCGCATAGTCGGCCGGGTGGTACACACCATTGGCCAGGCCCGCCATGGCCATCGCCACCAGCAATACCGCATACCCGGGGCTGGCCGCCAGTAGCACGAAACTGAGGCTGCCCAGCAACAGCCCAGCCTTGAGCACTTTACGTGCACCATAGTGGTCGACGGCGTAACCCAGCGGGGCCTGTACCAGCGCGGAGACGATGTTGAACACCGCCAGGGCTACGCCCAGCTCTACGAAGCCCACGCCCAGCAGGCCGGGCAGCACGGGCAGTAGCGCCGGGATCAGCATGATGTGCACGTGGCTGACGAAGTGCACGGCAGCAATTTGGGTCAGCAGCTTGGGGCCAGCGTGGGGCATGTCGATACCTGTTGAACAGCGTGCGCCCCTGGCGCACGGCAAGGTGGTGGAAAGCCCGCTTAGCGGGAGGCGCCCCGCAAACCGGGCAGGCGACCGTTCAGGACAACATGGGCCAGCAGACCAATGACCAGGCCCCAGAAGGCCCCGCCAATACCCAGCAGGCTGATGTTGGCCGCCGCCGCCAGGAAGGTGATCAGTGCTGACTCGCGTGAACGGGCATCGGCCAGGGCGCTGGCCAGGCTGGCGCCGATGGTGCCCAGCAGGGCAAGGCCCGCCAGGGTGGTGATAAAGGTGCCCGGCAGGGCCATGAAGACACTCGCCAGCGTGACCCCGAACACCCCGACGAGGATGTAGCAGACACCGGCAGCGATGCCCGCCACCCAGCGCTTGTCCGGGTTTTCATGGGCTTCCTTGCCGGTGCAGATGGCCGCGGTGATGGCAGCGATGTTGAACGCGTGTGAACCGAAGGGCGCCATCAGCAACGAGCCGATGCCGGTGACGGCGACAATCGGGTTGGCGCTGGTCTTGAAACCATCGTTGCGCAGCACCAGCATGCCGGGCATGTACTGGCCGGTGAGGGTGATCAGGAACAATGGCAGGGCCACGCTGAGGGCCGCGTTGAGGGAGAAGGTGGGCGCGGTGAAAACCGGTGAGGCGAATTCCAGCCGCAACGTCGTCAGGCCCACTTGCCCCTGCAGCAACAGGTAGCCCAGGCCCAGCAGCAATATGGCGACCACGGCGTAACGGGCGGTGAAGCGTTTGAAGGCCACATAGGCTGCAATCAGCAGCCCGGCGAGGGTGGGGTCGACCGACAGGCTGGCAAAGGCACCGATGCCAAACTGCAGCAGGATGCCGGCCAGCAGGCCGGCGGCAATGCCGCCGGGCACGACGCGCACCAGGCGCTCGAAGCACCCGCTCAGCCCCAGCACCACGAAGCCGGCGGCCGACAGCAGGTAGGCACCTATGGCCTCGCTGTAGGGCACGCTGGCCAGGGCGGTGACCAGGAACGCGGCGGCTGGCGTGGACCAGGCTGTGATGACCGGCTCCCGGCTGTACCAGGACAGTGCCAGGCCGCTGAGGCCGACGCCGATCGACACCGCCCAGACCCACGATGACGTCAGCTCCGGGCTCAGCCCGGCCACTTTGGCCGCCTGGAACACCAGGATGAACGTGCCGCCGTAGTTGACGATCACCGAAACGAGTCCGGCAATCACCGGGTGAAGGATGTCTGTCAGCCTGAGCGGGGTGGTAGAGCTTTGAGCAGGCGCGTCCATGGTTGCCTCTGGTAATGGTCAGATGAGGAGCAGTTTTGTGCGGCGAAGGGGTAATCCGACTGCAGCGTCATTGGCCCTTTCGCAGCCCAAGGCTGCTCCTGAAGAAAAAGACTGCCCGACAGCGACAGGCTGCCGGGCAGGTTTGGGCGTCAGTTGGCCAGCGCCACCAGCAGGTTTTTCAGGTGGTTGCTGCCTTGCGCATCCAGCGGCTGCAGGGGCAGGCGTGGGGCGCCGACCTCCTGGCCGAGCATTTTCAGGCCGGCCTTGATGGTGGTCGGCAGGCCACGGTGGGTGATGTACTCCAGCAGCTCATACTGGCGGTAGAACAGCGCACGGGCTTCAGCCAGATCGCCTTGTTGTACGGCGTCCCACAGCGCCAGGTTGAGTGCCGGGATCAGGTTGGGCGCGGCGGTACACCAGCCCGTGGCGCCGGCCACCAAGGCTTCCAGGGTCAGCGGGTTGCAACCGTTGTAGAACGCCACCTGACCATCTGTAGCCGTGAACAGGCGGTGCATGCGCTGGATGTCACCGGTGCTTTCCTTGACCATGGTCACAGTGGGCACTTCGCCGAGGATACGCAGGATCAGCTCCACCGACAGGTCGGTGCCGCTGGTGCCCGGGTTGTTGTAGAGCATGATCGGAATGTCGATGGCGGCGCCGACCGCCTTGTAGTGGGCGACCACTTCGGCTTCGGTGAGCTTCCAGTAAGAGATGGGCAGCACCATCACCGCCGTAGCACCGCAGGCCTGTGCCAGGCGGGCACGCTGCACGGTGCGGGCGGTGGTCAGGTCGGAGACGCTGACCACGCTGGGTACGCGCCCGGCAATGCGTACCTGGCTGAAACGCACCACGGTTTCCCATTCGCTGTCGGACAGGTAAGCCCCTTCGCCGGTGCTGCCCAGCGGCGCGATGGCGTGCACGCCGTCTGCAATCAGGCTATCGATGGACGTGCCCAACGCATCCAGGTCGAGTGTGCCGTCTGCCGTGAAGGGAGTGATGGTGTAGCCGATAACGCCGCGAATTACAGGTGTAGACATGACCAGGCACCTTTGCCGTTGTTGAGGGAAGAGTACAGCTTCGATCAGCCCAGGCAGTCGCCATGGGCACGCAAGGCACGGCGCGCGTAGTAGCTGAAGGCAGCACCGTGACGTTTGGGGGTGGAAATCCAGTCGTGGGCCTCTTTGCCCAGTGCTTCGGGGATGGGGCGGATGTCACCGGCGCCCATGGCCAGCAGTTGCATCTTTGCTGCCCGCTCGAACAGCAGGGCGAGCACGCAGGCTTCCTCGATCGAACGCCCAGCGATCAGCAGGCCATGATGGGAAAGCAGGATTGCGCGCTTGTCGCCAATCGCGTTCGCGATGATTTCGCCTTCTTCGTTGCCCACCGGCACACCGGGCCATTCCTTGAGGAATGCACAGTCGTCGAACAGGGGGCACAGGTCCATGTGCGAGATGGCCAGCGGAACTTCCAGCATCGACAAGGCGGCGCTGTGCAACGGGTGGGTGTGGATGATGCAGTTGACGTCGGGGCGGGCGCGGTACAGCCAGCTGTGGAAGCGGTTGGCCGGGTTGGCCATGCCACGGCCTTGCAGCACCGTCAGGTCTTCGTCCACCACCAGCAGGTTGGAGGCAGCGATTTCGTCGAAGCCAAGCCCCAGTTGTTGGGTGTAGTAGGTGCCAGGTTCCTGCGCGCGCGCAGTGATCTGCCCGGCCAGGCCAGAGTCGTGGCCGCCGTCGAACAGGATGCGGCAGGTGAGGGCGAGCTTTTGTCGCACGGTGTAGGTGTTGTCGGTCAGCGCCGTCAGCATCTGTTGCTGGGCGAGTTTGACAAGCTGGTCCTTGGGGGTGTGCATGGTGGTCGTCATGGGCGGTACCTGCAGGGAAAAGGGCGGGCGCTGGCTGATCGTCGTGATGGCGCTGCCAGGACACACAGCGATCTTAATGACACCTTGTGTCATTAGCAAGCCTTGTGTCATATCAAGTGAAGGTCGGCAGGCGTCATGGGGAATGGAGTGTTCAGGCTGTCCATGCCGCAGCGGCTGCGGCAGAGGTTGAATGCAGGATTCGGGCATGCAGGCATGCGTGGTACGTTCTGTTAGCAAAACCACGAGATGCTGAAACCTGGCGCGATCAAGTTGGGCGCGGGCTTGCCCCGCGAACACCGGCGAAGCCGGTGCCATTCACCGCGCTGGATTCTTCGCGGGCAAGCCCGTTCCTACAGGTATCGCGCAGGCTTGAGGCTGATGCAATACCTGTGGGGACAACGGTCTTGCACAACACCTGAAAGCTAGCGCGATCAAGTTGGGCGCGGGCTTGCCCCGCGAACATCGACGGAGCCGGTGCCATTCACCGCGATGGTTTCAGGCATATGCAGTACCTCATGCGCCTATGCAAAGGTCATCCCGTCGGGTGGCCATATCCCTTTGCGGGTACTGCCGGAAAGCATCTGAAATGGCGGTGATCAGCTGCGCATCCGTGATCGGGTCCAGCCCTGGAAAACGCTTGCCATTACAGTCACTGTCATGCGTAAGCACGGCCTCGACGCTGGTGTGGTTATCCCGATAAACCTGCCTGATCGCCCGGGCTTCCTGATCCTTGTCGTCCTCGCATTGCAGGGCATGGTGAATGGCCAGGGCCGCGCCAAACGCCAGGGCCGGGGTTGCAATACCGTGCTTGCGGGCAAGGTCGATGCTGCTGAGGATGCGTTCGTTGCGTTGCAGCTTGCGCAAGGGGTCGCGGCCTACCCGGGCGCAGGGGTCTTTGAACGAGGTTTTGCAGCGCTCGAGGAATGCCTCGGCAAAGCGGCTGACCACCTCGGCCATCTGTGGGTATTCGGCCACCAGTGCGGGCGCGACCTCCTGGCGAATCAGGCGCTCGGCCAACTCACTCACCCGCGCATCGCCCATGCCCTGGCCGACCCAGGCATGGCCCAGCAGGCTGGCGTACCAGGCCACGATGGCGTGCGGGCCGTTCCACAGGCGGTTCTTGATGATCTGGATCTGGGCAATGTCTGGCACTGTCTTCACTTGGCGCAGGCGTTCGAGCAGATCGCTGCCGCGCTCCGCGTAAAGCGGCATGTCGGCTTCGCTGTTGAACAGCACCAGATGCAGCTGGCTCATGGCGCTGCTGGGCTGTGCAAAGGGCCTGAAGTGGCCGATCAGCCGTTCGTACTCCGGTAGCGGCGCTGAAGGTTTGCAGGTGCTTGCGGGCTCGTCTTCCAGGCTGTTCTGGAACATCTGCGACTTGATGCGCAGTTGCCGCACCAGTGCGTCATTGCCCAGTTTGGACACGATGCGGCTGACCACCGTTTCGGCGAAATGGGTCTTCTGCAAAACCTGCTCGCTGATCGCAGGCGGGCACAGTAACGCCAGCTCGGCTTGCACATGACGCCGCACGAACGCCGCACCGCCAACCTTGTTCAGCACGATCAGCAGGGTCAGCTCGCGGCCACGGCGCTCGAAGCGTTGCAGCAGGCCTTGGGCGATCACCCTGGCCTGGCTTCTGATGGCCTGCTCGGGCAGGCTCAGGCCGATGATTTCGGCAGTGGTGTACATGCTGATGACCGCGTCGTCATCGTCCATGTCGATCATGCGCACGTTGTCGATGGTCTGGTCGAACGATGTGGCACCGTAGCGCACGCTGTAGCGGCCGAAGGCGCTGACGCTTTCGCGCAGCATGCGCGAGCGGGTTGCGGCAATGATTTCACGCGGTCGGGTGTAGCCGTCCCAATGGGAAAATACCTGCGTCAGGTAACCGCCGCCGATGGCGCCGAAACCATGAATGCCCACGCTGAACTGGTTCATCGAGGCCGGGAACGGCTCACTCAATGCAGGCATGCCCAGGTCGGGTACGCACGCGCTCAGGTCGGCGAGAAATTCATGCATGCTGCGGTAGGCTTTGAGCGCGCCCGCCTTGATTTCCGGCGCAGGCGGCTTGATGTCCTCGATCAGGATCGCCTGCCCTTCGGCGCGCATCGCCGACAGCATGCCGTTTTCCGAGTCTTCGACCATGAAGCACTGGCCTGGCTCGCAATTGAGCGCGCGGGCGGCTTTCAGGAAAATCTCGGGGTGGGGTTTGCCTTGGCTGACTTCATCGCCACAAACGGTGATGTCGAAGTACTTCAGCACGTTGGCGTTGATCAGGTATTCCTCGGCGATGGCACGGCGGCTGGAGGTGGCCACTGCCATGGTCAGGCCCGACTTGCGCAGGCGCTCCAGCACCTCCAGCAGGCCGGCCTTGATCGGTACGCCGTGATTGCGCACGTACGCCAGCTCAAGTTCATCGGCGCGTTGGCGGATTTGTGCGTACGGGAAGTCGTCGCCGTTATGCGCCTTGGCAAGGGCTTCGGCCTTTTTTGCGCTCAGGCCCAGCGAGCCAATCAGGGTGTGCTCGCTCAGCGCTTTGCCGAAGATTTCCAGAGACGCTTGTTTGAGTGTCTTGAAGCGCAGGCGCTCGGTGTCGAAGAGGGTGCCATCCATATCGAAGATGGCGCTGAAGATGTGTTTACCGTGAAAGAAAAGCATTGGTTGTTGCCCCTTGTCGTTGCGTCAGGCATCCCGCCTGCAACAGGCGAGAACGGTGTGTGAGCTGCAGTGGAGGCAGTCAGGTCGGGGGCACACGTTCGATGGGGGGACGCTCAGGAGTGACGCAGAGGTAAGGCGGGGCGGAGCGGGGCGTGCAGAGGAGGTTGGCAACCGTTGAGGCGAGGTGGGTGGCGCGTTTGGCCTTGAGGTCACGCCCACTGGCTGCAGTCGGTTTCGCAGGCAGTGGGCGCAAATAGCGATGGATACGTGTGATTCCAAGCATGAGGTGCTTTGCTTCCTTTTCGTCATGGGTGATCCTTTTTCAGCCTTGCACGTATGCGCCGCGACATGCAAGGCTTGGCCTCCCGCTCGCATTGCGCAACAAGGTGAACCCCAATGACCCAAGCTACCGACCAGGCCTTTTACGATCGCGCCGATGCGCACATCGAACTGGCGAACCAGCAGATCGAAAAGTTCGAAGACCTGGGCAAGGTCAGCGCCTGGATGAGCGCCCGCAGCTTCAAGAGCGGCGCGGAGCTGGGGGCGGCACGGGAAGAGATTCTGAAGTACTTCTGTGATCAGTACCGGATGATGCTCGAGGACAACCTCGATGAGCATATCGAGCATTTTGACCGGTACATGCTGGGTAAGAACGACTAAGCCAGGCGCGCCGCTCCCCTCAGCGATTTGGCCATTTCTGCAGCAGGATCGAAACGAATTTCTCCGCAGCCGGCGACAGCGATGCGCCGCGCCGGTACACCAGCCCTAGCGTGCGGGTGACTTGCGGCTCGATCAACGGCACGCTCACCAGCGTGGGGTGGTCGGCATTGGGCATGGCCAGGCTGGGCATGGCGGACACGCCCAGCCCGGCCTCGACCATGCCCAGCGACGTGGACAGGTGTTGCACTTCGTAGAACCACTTGGGCCGCAGGTTGAGCCCGGACAACGCATGGTCCAGCAGCATGCGGTTGCCACTCAGGCGGCCGACGCCGATCAGGCGGTAATCAGCCAGCTCTGTCCAGGTAACGGAGGCGCGGTTCGCTAGTGGGTGGTCACGCCGGCAGGCCAGTACAAAGTGCTCCTGCACCAGCGAGACAAACTCGATGTCCGGGTGCTGGCCGCTCATCATGTTGATGCCGAAGTCGGCCTCGCCGCGCAGCACGGCTTCGAGCCCGTCGTTGGCGCTAAGGTCCAGCAGGCGAATGCGGATTTTCGGGTATTGCTCGTTGTAATCGCGGATCACCGACGGCAGGAAGTAGAACGCCGCGGTAGGAATGCAGGCGAGGGTAACCTGACCGGTCTGGCGCTCGGCCAGCTCGCGGATGCTGAGGATCGAGTCTTCAAAATCATCCAGCAAGCGCCTGGCCTTGGGCAGGAAGTCGCGGCCCACGCTGGTCAGGCTGACCCGGCGAGTGGTGCGTTCCAGTAGCGAGGTGCCCAGGCCTTCCTCCAGCTTCTTGATCCGCCGGCTCAGGGCCGGCTGGGACAGGTGAAGCGCTTCGGCGGCCTCATGAAAACTGCCCAGTTCGGCGATTTTCACGAAAGATCTGATGTCTTGCAGCTCATATTCCATAAGAAACCCTTCGACTGGCCTGGCGCTTTATTTATGTTTTAATCGCAATAATAGCTACGATATTTGCATTGGATTGATTTATCCATCCCTGTCACTCTTTTGCTCACAGCATCAATGATGTCCATTGATCAACAAGAGTGCGAAATCATGCAACGAATTCCTTGCGTACTCATGCGCGGCGGTACCTCCAAAGGGCCTTTCTTCCACGCCTGGGACCTGCCTGCCAATGTGGTCGAGCGCGACGAGTTGCTGATCAACCTCATGGGCTCTGGCCATGAGCTGGAAATCGACGGCATCGGTGGCGGCAGCCCGCAGACCAGCAAGGTGGCGATCATCAGCCCGTCATTGCACGCCGACGCCGACGTCGACTACCTGTTCGTGCAGGTGATGGTCGCACAGCGCCGGGTCGATACGGCCCCCAACTGCGGCAACATGCTGTGTGCGGTTGGGCCATTCGCCATCGAACAGGGGTTGGTAAAAGGCCAGGAAGGCAAGACCTTGGTGCGCATCCGTAACCTCAACACTGGCACCTTCGTCAATTCGTTGGTCGAAACGCCCGGCGGTATCGTGCGCTACGAAGGCCGTACGGCGATCGATGGGGTGCCGGGCACTGCCGCCCCGGTGCACCTGACCTTCCTCGACGCGGTCGGCAGCAAGACCGGCAAGCTGTTCCCCACGGGCAAGGCCCAGGACGTGATTGATGGTGTGCCGGTGACCTGCATCGACATGGCCATGCCGATGATGGTGGTGGAGGCCAGCCAGTTGGGTGTCAGCGGCTCGGAAACCCCGGCTCAGCTGGACGCCAACAGCGCGCTGCTCGAACGCCTGGAAGCGTTGCGGCTGAAGGCCGGAAAGGCCATGGGCCTGGGCGATGTCAGTGGCATGGTCATCCCCAAGCCAGTGCTGGTGTCCAAGCCGCGCTACGACGGCACGCTGCAGGTTCGCTATTTCATGCCGCACAATTGCCATCGTGCCTTGGCGATCACGGGAGCGGTGGGGCTGGCGACTGCCTGCGTCAGCCCTGGCACCGTGATTGCCGACCTGTTGGGCGAAGGCGCGCAGCAACTGGCCGAGGTCCGCCTGGAGCACCCAAGTGGCGGCATCGATGTTGCGCTGACGCGCAGCGGTACCGAGGGCCAGACGATCCAGGCTTCGGTGGTGCGAACCGCCCGCCGGCTCTTCTCAGGGTTCGTCTACGCCCCTACATTCCGCAGGTTGGCCGGGTAGCTCCAGGCACCGATTCAGACCTGCACATTCGTAACAAGCGCATCCGCACAATTTCAACAATGGGTGATGCCATGAGACTCGCCAAATCGCTGTATTTCCAGATTCTCTGCGCCGTCCTGCTGGGCGTGGTGGTCGGACACTTCTGGGCGCAACAGGCCGTGGCCCTCAAGCCGCTGGGTGATGCGTTCATCAAGCTGATCAAGATGATGATCGCGCCGGTGGTGTTCTGCACCATCGTCACCGGCATCGCCGGCATGACCGACAAGCGTTCCCTGGGGCGCTTGATGAGCAAGACCCTGCTGCTGTTCCTGGGGCTGACGGTGGTCAGCCTGGTGATCGGACTGGCGGCGGTTTACCTGTTCAAGCCAGGTGCCGGCATGAACATCGATCCTGCCACCTTGAGCACAGCGGGCCTGAGCCAGTACACCGCGTCGGCTGCCAAGCTGAGCGTGGTGGACTTCTTCATGCACATCATCCCGGACACCTTCATCGGTGCCTTCAACAAGGGTGAGGTCTTGCCGGTCCTGTTCATCGCCGTACTCAGCGGTTTCGCCCTCTCGTCGATGGGCGAAAAGGGCAAGCCGGTACTGGACGTTCTGGAGTCGGCCTCGACCATGGTGTTCCGCATCTTCGGCTACCTGATGCGCTTTGCCCCGATCGGCGCTTTCGGCGCACTGGCATTCACCGTGGGCCAGTACGGCATTACGTCCCTTGGCGCGCTGGCCAAGCTGGTGGGGACGTTGTACATCGCCTGCGCGTTCTTCGTGCTGGTGGTGCTCGGTGGCATCTGCCGCGCCCATGGCTTCAGCCTGTGGAGGTTGCTGCGCTATTTCCGCGAAGAGTTCCTGGTGGTGCTGGGTACTTCCTCCACCGAGCCGGTGCTGCCGCGCATGCTCGAGAAACTCGAGAAGCTTGGGTGCAAGAAAGGCGTGGTTGGCCTGGTGCTGCCCACTGGCTACTCGTTCAACCTGGACGGTACTGCCATCTATCTGTCGTTGGCAGCCGTGTTCATCGCGCAGGCCTGCAACATCGACCTGAGCCTGGGCCAGGTAGTCACCATGCTTGCGATCATGCTGCTGTCCTCCAAGGGCGCGGCAGGTGTCACCGGCAGCGGTTTCGTGGCCTTGGCCTCGACCCTTACCGTGATCCATGACATTCCCGTGGCCGGCCTGGCCCTGTTGATCGGGGTCGACCGCTTCATGTCGGAAGCCCGTGCGCTGACGAGTCTTGCCAGCAACGCAGTGGCGACGGTGGTGGTTTCGCTGTCGGAAAACGCCTGTGACCGCCAGACGCTGCACAGCCGCCTGAACGGCGAGCCGGTGGTCAGCCCCGTCGCTGAAACGGCCGACTGGGTCGCCGAACCACGCCGCCACGGCTGAGCCTCGACACCCTCAAGCTTTTCACAGGCCCCCACCAGGCGTTGCCGGGTGGGGGTCAGGGGGCCGTCTGCGCTGCAGGTGGCCACATAGACAATAAAAACAAGAGAACAAACCATGCTCGCACTTCTGGGCCTGATCATGGTGGTGACCTTCACCTACCTGATCATGAGTAAACGCCTGTCCCCGATCGTCGCACTGACCATCGTGCCGATTGTTTTCGCCCTTATTGGCGGTTTTGCGCCAGACCTGGGCAAGATGATGCTCGATGGGCTGAAAATGGTCGCACCGTCTGCCGCGCTGCTGCTGTTCGCCATCCTGTTCTTCGGCCTGATGATCGACGCCGGCCTGTTCGACCCGCTGATCCGCAAGATTCTCAAGCGGGTGAATGGCGACCCGATCAAGATCGCTATCGGCACCGCTCTGCTGTCGCTGCTGGTGGCGCTGGACGGTGATGGCACCACGACTTACATGATTACCTGCGCTGCCATGCTGCCGCTGTACAAGCGCATCGGCATGAACCCGATGATCCTGGCGACCGTATCGATGCTGTCATTGAGCATCATGAGCGGCATGAGCCCGTGGGGTGGTCCCGCCACCCGTGCCATTGCCGCGCTCGGTCTGGATGCGACTGACTACTTCATTCCGATGTTGCCCACCGTCATCGGTGGGGCGGCGTGGGTCGTGTTCACCGCCTACCTGCTGGGCCGTGCCGAGCGCCGGCGTATCGGCAATATTGCCCTGGAGTCCGGTGGCGGCAACTGCTACATCAAGGAAATCCTTGGCGACAACCCGCACAAGCGCCCGCGCCTTGCCTATGTGAACCTGGTGCTGGTGATCGCCGTGATGACCGCGCTGGTGCTGGGGCTGATGCACGCGGCCATCCTGTTCATGATCGGTTTCGTCGCCGCACTGATGATCAACTACCCGCAGCTGGACCTGCAGAAAGAGCGCATCCTCGCCCATTCGGGCAACGCCATGACCGTGGTGCTGCTGGTGTTCGCCGCAGGCATCTTTGCCGGTATTTTCTCGGGTACCAAGATGGTCGATGCATTGGCCCAGACGCTGGTGGACTGGATTCCGGATGCGTGGAGCCACTGGTTCCCGCTGGTGGTGGCGCTGACCAGCATGCCGCTGACCTTCGTGCTGTCCAACGACGCGTACTACTTTGGCGTTGTGCCGATCCTGGCCAATGCCGCGGCCGCGTACGGCATCGACCCTGTAGAGATCGCCCGCGCTTCGGTGCTGGGGCAGCCGGTGCACCTGATGAGCCCATTGGTAGCCTCGACCCTGCTGCTGGTGGGCATGGTCGATCGCGACATCGGCGACTTCCAGAAAGCCACTGTGAAATGGGCGGTGCTCACCTCGCTGGTGATCACGGCGCTGGCACTGCTGACGGGCGCCTTGTCCTTCTTCGTCTGAACGCTTCTGGTGCTGCCAGGCGCAACGCCTGCTCATCCCTAAAACAACAATAGAGTACCGATCATGTCCCGAGCTGTGTTCCGTGGGGCCACCTGTGGCCTGCTGTGCGGCTGGCTGCCTGTTGCCGGCGCTTCCGGTTTTGTCGATGACAGCAAGCTCAAGCTGCAGTTGCGCAACGTGTATTTCAACGAGAATTTCCGTGACGAGCAGGGTATGAGCGCCCGCGCCGCCGCCACAGCCAAAAGCGAACGGGTGGAGTGGGCTCAAGGCTTTCTGCTCGATTACCAGTCCGGCTTCACCCAAGGCACCCTCGGCCTGGGTCTCGACGCCTTGGGCCTGGTCGGCGTCAAGCTCGACTCCGGCCGTGGGCGCAGCGGCACCGGGTTGCTGCCAGTGCATGACGATGGCCGCGCGGCCGACGAATTCGCCAGCGCCGGTATCACGGCCAAAGCCCGCCTGGGCAGCACCGTGGTCAAGCATGGCACCTTGCTGCCCAAGACACCGGTACTGGTGTACAACGATGCACGCCTGCTGCCGCAGACTTACCAGGGAACCCAGCTGACCAGCACCGACATCGACAACCTCACCCTTACCGCTGGCCACCTGGACCGCTTCAAACAGCGCGACTCATCCAATAGTACCGGGTTGTACCTGGACGGGTATGGCGGCCCAGCGTCTGGTGACTTCAGCTTCGCCGGTGCTGACTATGCCGTCAGCAAGCAACTGCGCCTGAGTTATTTCCATGGCGAGTTCGAGCATTTCTACCGCCAGGACTTCGCCGGGCTGGTGCACGACCTGCCGCTGGGCGGCGGCGTGCTGACCACCGACCTGCGTTACTTCAAAAGCCGCGACAGCGGTACGGCGTATGGCGGTGGCATCGACAACGACATGTTCAGCGGCCAACTGTCGTACGCCCACTCCGGGCATACCGTCGGCGCAGGTTACCAGGTGCTCGATGGTGAAGCGGGCCTGCCGTATATCAGTGGGGCAACGGTCTATTCGTTCAGCAACGTCGGCATCGGCAAGTTCATCGAAGAGGAAGAGAAGACCTGGATGGCCAGCTACGCCTACAACTTCGCTGCCGCCGGGGTGCCGGGGCTGACCTTCATGACGCGCTACCTGAGTGGCGACAATGGCCGCTCAGGTGGCGAGGGCATCAAAGAATGGGAGCGTGACGCCGAGATTGCCTACGTGGTGCAGGGTGGGCCGCTGAAAGGGCTGGGCGTAAAGCTGCGAAACTATGTGTATCGATCAGATTTCGCCCGCGGCCGAGACAGCAATCGCCTTTACCTGACCTACGATATCGCCATCTGGTGATGGCGCAGGCCGGACAAGATATCCGGCCCTGAACCGCCTGAGGCGCCGTGGTTCAGCGGCGCAGCAGGCGAGAGACCACCAGTGTGACGGCGGCGGTGATGGCCAGTGCGGCGAAGGGCTTTTCCTTGACGAACGAGGACACCGTGTCCAGGGTGTCGCCGTAGGACTTGGTCAACTGGCCTGCGGCCTGACGCGCATCGCCTTCGGCTTCCAGTGCCGGGTCTTCGACCAGGCGACCTACGGCGCTTTGCGCCTTGCCAGCCAGGTCCTCTGCTACACCTTCGATCTGTTCGCGTTTCATGATGGCTTAGTCCTTCCTGTGAGCGGCTTTGGGTTAACAGCACAGGGTTAGGGCGGTGAATCGCCGCAATGGTTCAAAGCAACTGTTTGTCACCTGCAGGTCATGCGCGCCGGCAAAGGGGCGCACCTGGCATGAGCGCGCGAGGCTAGCGGGCCTTCTTTTCGAGGATTCGTGCCCCGGTCCCTTCCTTGCCCAGCACATCCTCGGGGTTGCGCAGCGGGCAGTCTTCCAGCGACAGGCAACCGCAACCAATACAGTTGTCGAGGCTGTCGCGCAGTGCTTCCAGTGTGCGAATGCGGGCATTCAGGTCTTCGCGCCAGGCCGTGGACATCTCGCCCCATTGCGCGGCCGTGAGCTTGCTGTTGGGGGCATAACGGCTGAAGGCCTGTTTGATTTCCTCCAGCGCAATACCCGTGCGCTGGGCCACTTTGATGATCGCCAGGGTACGCAGCACCAGCGAGGGATAGCGGCGCTGGTTGCCTGCCGTACGGACGCTGGCGATCAGCCCCTTGGTTTCGTAGAAGTGCAGCGCAGATACCGCCACGCCGCTGCGCTTGGCCACTTCACCCACTGTGAGCATCCGTGTGTTGTCCGCTGCCATGCCTGTTGACCTCAAGTAAAGTTGAGCTTTTATAGTCCTGCCCGATCTTCCCTGCAACCGCTTTCCCTGTGATCGGAGCTGTG
This sequence comes from Pseudomonas sp. JY-Q, assembly GCF_001655295.1. NCBI lineage: Bacteria > Pseudomonadati > Pseudomonadota > Gammaproteobacteria > Pseudomonadales > Pseudomonadaceae > Pseudomonas > Pseudomonas sp. JY-Q. The sequence goes on from NZ_CP011525.1 coordinate 1,953,009, forward strand.
CATGAACAAACGGACGTTACTGGCCTGGGCCGGCGCTATTGCCGGTGCGCTGGCCGCTGCCTATGCGCTGGTGGGAAGCGGCTCGGCGCCACCCGCTGCGGCGGTGTGGCCGGCGACCAAGGTGGCGCTGGCCACGGCCGAGCAGGTGCAACTGGCGCGGCAGCGCTTTGCTTCGGGGGAGTTGGAGGCGGTCAACCAGGTGCAGGTGGCGGCCGAGATGCCAGGGCGTATTACCCGCATCGCCTTCGAGTCGGGGCAGACAGTCGCGGCCGGGCAGTTGCTGGTGCAGCTCAACGACGCGCCCGAGCAGGCCCTGCGCGTGCAGTTGCAGGCCAGGTTGCGTAACGCTGACGTGGTGCTGCAGCGCAGCCGCAAACTGCGCGCGATGAATGCCGTGTCGCAAGAGCTGCTGGACAACGCCGCCACGGCCGTGGACGTGGCCCGTGGTGAGCTGCAGCATGTCGAGGCGCTGATCGCGCAGAAGGCCATTCGTGCTCCGTTCGCCGGCAAGCTCGGCATCCGCCGTGTGCATCAGGGCCAGTACCTGGGCGCTGGCGAGACCATCGTCAGCCTGGCCGACATCAGCCAGTTGCATGTGAACTTCGCCTTGGGCGAGCAGGCCGCCCCCGAAGTGCACGCCGGGCAAGTGCTGGCACTGACGGTGGATGCGGTGCGTGGGCAAGACTTCCAGGCGCGGGTGGTGGCGGTCGACCCGGTGGTCAGCACAGCACGCCTTGTGCAGGTACAGGCGGCCTTGTCGAACCCGCAAGGGCAGTTGCAGCCGGGTATGTATGCCGGCGTGCGGCTGGATGCTGCGCAGCCGTCGACCGTGCTGGCCGTGCCGGAAACCGCAATCACCTACACCGCCTATGGGCAGACGGTGTTTGTCGCGACCCAGGACCCGCAGCATGGCACCCGGGTGAGCCGGGTGCAGGTAACCACCGGTGAGCGCTGGCAGGGGCGGGTGGAAATCACCTCCGGCCTGACGCCCGGTGACCGTGTGGTGGTTTCCGGCCAGCTGAAACTGAGTGATGGCATGCCGGTCGAGCCAGTGGCGCAGGACAGCCTGCAGGCCAGCCAGGGAGGGCGGCAGTCGTGAGGTTTACCGACGTCTTCGTGCGCCGCCCGGTGCTGGCGCTGGTGGTCAGCAGCCTGATCATCCTGATGGGGCTGTTTGCCATGGGCAAGTTGCCGATCCGCCAGTATCCGTTGCTGGAAAGCTCGACCATTACCATCAGCACCGAGTACCCCGGTGCCTCCGCCGAGTTGATGCAGGGTTTCGTGACGCAGCCGATCACCCAGGCAGTGTCGTCGGTCGAAGGCATCGACTACCTGTCCTCGTCGTCGCAGCAGGGGCGCAGCCTGATCACCTTGCGCATGGTGCTCAACCGCGATTCGACCCAGGCGCTGGCCGAAACCATGGCCAAGGTCAACCAGGTGCGCTATCGCCTGCCGGAAAAAGCCTACGACCCGGTGGTGGAACTGTCAGCAGGCGACTCCACTGCCGTGGCCTATGTGGGGTTTGCCAGCGACAGCCTGTCGATACCGGAACTGAGCGATTACCTGTCGCGGGTGGTGGAACCGCAGTTCTCCAGTATCGACGGCGTGGCCAAGGTGCAGTCGTTCGGCGGGCAGCGCCTGGCCATGCGCCTGTGGCTGGACAGTGAGCAGATGGCTGGGCGCGGGGTGACGGCGGCGGACGTGGCGCAGGCGGTACGTGCCAACAACTACCAGGCAACGCCGGGCCAGGTGCGTGGGCAGTACGTGCTGGCCGATATCCAGGTGGACACCGACCTGACCCGGGTCGAAGACTTCCGTGAGCTGATCATCCGTAACGATGGCACCGACCTGGTGCGCCTGCGCGATATCGGCACCGTCGAGCTGAGTGCGGCGGCCACGCAGACCAGTGCCACCATGGACGGCAAACCTGCCGTGCACCTGGGGCTGTTCCCCACGCCCAGCGGCAACCCTCTGGTGATCGTCGAGGGTATTCGCCAACTGCTGCCACAGATCCAGCAGACCTTGCCGCCTGGCGTGAACGTGGCGCTGGCCTATGAAACCGCACGCTTCATCGATGCGTCGATCCATGAAGTGCTGCGCACCTTGGTGGAGGCGATGCTGATCGTGGTGTTGGTGATCTGGCTGTGCCTGGGTTCGCTGCGCAGCGTGCTGATCGCGGTGGTGGCTATTCCGCTGTCGATGCTGGGGGCCGCGGGCCTGATGTTGATGTTCGGTTTCAGCCTCAACCTGCTGACCTTGCTGGCGATGGTGCTGGCCATCGGCCTGGTGGTGGACGATGCCATTGTGGTGGTGGAAAACGTGCATCGGCATATCGAGGAGGGCAAGTCGCCGGTCGCGGCAGCATTGGCCGGGGCGCGGGAAATCGCCGGGCCGGTGATCGCCATGACCCTGACCCTGGCGGCGGTGTATGCGCCCATTGGCTTGATGGGCGGGCTGACCGGCACGCTGTTCCGTGAGTTTGCCTTGACCCTGGCGGGGGCGGTGATCGTGTCCGGCATTGTGGCGCTGACCTTGTCGCCGGTGATGAGCTCGCTGTTGCTGCAGCCCGGTCAGCAGCATGGCGCCATGGCCACTCTCGCCGATCGGTTGTTTGGCACGCTGAGCGGGGCCTATGGACGGGTGCTGGCCTACACGCTGGCACACCGCTGGATCAGTGGCGGCGTGGCGTTGCTGGTGTGCCTGAGCCTGCCCTGGCTGTACCTGCTGCCCCAGCGCGAGCTGGCGCCACCCGAGGACCAGGCGGCGGTGCTGACCGCCATCAAGTCGCCGCAGCATGCCAGCCTCGAATACGCAGAACGCTTTGCGCTAAAGCTCGACCAGGTGATGAAGTCCATTGCCGAAACCACCGACACCTGGATCATCAACGGCACCGACGGCCCGGCCGCCAGTTTCGGTGGCATCAACCTCAGCGCCTGGCAGGCGCGCGAGCGTTCCGCCGCACAGGTGCAGGCGCAGTTGCAGCAGGCCGTTGCGGATATCGAGGGCAGCAGCATCTTCGCCTTCCAGGTCGCGTCGCTGCCGGGCTCCAGCGGTGGCCTGCCGGTGCAGATGGTGCTGCGCAGCTCCCAGGATTACCCCGAGCTGTTCCAGACCATGGAAGTGCTCAAGCAACGCGCCCGCGACAGCGGCCTGTTCGCCGTGGTGGACAGCGACCTCGACTACAACAACCCGGTGGTCAAGGTACGCGTGGACCGGGCCAAGGCGGCGAGCCTGGGCATCAGCATGCAGGCCATTGGTGAGTCGCTGGGGGTGCTGGTGGGCGAGCAGTACCTCAACCGCTTCGCCCTGTTCGGGCGCTCTTATGACGTGATCCCGCAGAGTATCCAGGACCAACGCCTGACGCCTGCGGCGCTGAGCCGCCAGTATGTGCGCGCCGAAGATGGCAGCCTGGTGCCGCTGGCTACGTTGGTGCGCCTGGATATCGAAGTGGCACCCAACCGCCTGTTGCAGTTCGATCAGCAGAACGCCAGTACCCTGCAGGCAATCCCGGCCCCGGGTGTATCGATGGGCAACGCTGTGGCATTTCTGGAACAGCTCACCGCCGAGCTGCCACCGGGCTTCAGCCACGACTGGCAATCGGAATCGCGCCAGTATGTGCAGGAGGGCTTTGCCTTGATGTGGGCATTTCTCGCCGCCCTGGTGGTGATCTATCTGGTGCTGGCGGCGCAGTACGAAAGCCTGGTCGACCCCCTGATCATTCTGGTGACCGTGCCGCTGTCGATCTGCGGTGCGCTGCTGCCGCTGGCGCTGGGCTGGGCCACGCTGAACATCTACACACAGATTGGCCTGGTGACGCTGATCGGCCTGATCAGCAAGCACGGCATCCTGATGGTGGCGTTCGCCAACGAGATTCAGGTGCGCGACAACCTCGATCGTGCCGCCGCCATTGTTCGTGCGGCGCAAATACGCTTGCGGCCAGTGCTGATGACCACGGCGGCGATGACTTTTGGCGTGCTGCCACTGCTGTTCGCCAGCGGCGCCGGCGCCAACAGCCGTTTCGGGTTGGGGGTGGTGATTGTGTGCGGGATGCTGGTGGGGACCTTGTTCACCTTGTTCGTGCTACCGACGATCTACGCCTGGCTGGCACGCGATCACCGGGTGAGCACGGCGCGGGCGAGGCAGTTGGTCGAAGCTGAAAGGCAACTGGGGGCGCTTTAGGCGCAACGGCCTGTTCATCAGCTGAAAGTTGAACCATCCCTGTACGAGCGGGTTCAGGCGGGGGAGCGGTCGCGGCGCATCTGGGTGACCAAGGTAAAGCGGTCATCCGGGTGCACGGTCTCTGAGACCGCCATCAAATCACCATTTTCCTCGCGGTATTGGCGGATGATCTTCAGCCCCGGTGAGCCCGCCTCTGCCTTCAGCGCCCTGACCATTTCCGCTGTCAGCAACACCGCGCGCACCCGCTGGTCGACCACTGCGATTGCCCGGCCATAGTGCTGTTCGATCAACCCGACAATGAGTTGGTCGGGGTGCTCGCGGGCCAGTTCGACGACCGCGGTGTAGTCGCGCGGCGCATACACGTCGGTCCAGCACAGCGGCGCGGCAGGGTGCTGCCTGTCGACGCGGAGGCTCGATACGCAGAAGTAATGCTCCCCCGGCACCAGCCCCAGCCTCGCCGCCTCGCTCAGGTCGGCGACAAAGTGGCGCACGTTCTGGATTTCCCGCTGCTGGGTGTCTGCCAGGTGCGCCAGGTCAGCCACACTGGCTAACGTCTGCGAATAGCCGCCGCGCGGGCTGCTGGCCTCCACGCGTGTGCCCACGCGCTTGCGGCGCGACACCAGCCCTTGGGTGAGCAACTGGTCGATAGCGGCACGCACCGTGTGCCGGCTCACATTGTAAAGGTCGCACAGTTCGAACTCGGTCGGCAGCAGGCTGCCTACTGGGTAGCGGCCGCTGGCAATCGCTTGCATCAAGTCCTTTGCCACGGTGGAGTAGCGCGTCGGGTTCATACCTTTGCTCGGGTTCGCCAATTTCATCGGTTGACAGTGTAACAGCGGCCGAATACCGAACGCTTCGGTCGCCTACAGAGGTCGATACTGCCTTCAATGCTGCTGTCTGGCCCGCAGCAGCAACGCTGCAAGGGCACACCCGACCAATGCCAGGCACGCCAGGTAGAACGCATCACTGTAGGCCATCAGGTAAGCCTCTCGTCGAATGGTTGCCGCCAACGCTTCCAGCATTTGCTGCTGAGGCGGCAGCCAGCTTTGCACCGTCTGGTTGATACGTGCCTGCACGCTTGGCTCAAACAGCGTCACCTGCTCGTGAATGCGCTCACTGTGAAAGCGTTCACGGGTCGCCACCAGTTGCGTCAACCCGGCCGTACCGATGGCGCCACCCAGGTTGCGCAACATCGAGAACACCGCCGAGGCTGAGCCGGCTTCACGCTTGTCCAGCCCGGCCACCGCCAGCACCGATAACGCAACCATGATGAAAGGCTGGCCAATACCGCGCACCACCGTGGACGGGATGATCACGTTGTCGGCACTGTCGGCGCTCAGGCTAGCCCCCAGCCAGCAGCCCAGCGCCATGATCAAAAAGCCGCTGGCGACCATGAACTTGGCACTGGTCCAGCCCATCAGCCGGGGCATCAACGGCGCCAGCAGCAACTGCACCACGCCATAGGCGATCAGCGCCACGCCCACGTCGTGCGCGCTGAACCCCTGCAACTGCGACAGGTAGTTGGGCACCAGGAACACCAGGCCGAACGTGGCAGCGCCAAAGATGAACATCGCCACGCTGGCAACGCCGAAGTTGTAGTGCCCGAGCAAGCGCAGGTTGATGAACGCGCGCTGGCCGAACAGCTGGGTCACCACGAACACCACCAACGCAATGGCAGCGACCACGCTCATGCCGACAATGAGCGGCGAGCCGAACCAGTCCAGCCGACCGCCTTCTTCCAGCACGATCTGCAAGCCGCCCAGGCCGATCACCATGGCCGCGATACCCAGCCAATCACCTTTGCGTAACAGTTCGAGCTTCATCGGCTTGGCTTCGATCGACCAGGCGATGGCCAGCAGCAGTGCAATGCCGGGGAAAAGTTGCAGATAGAAGATCCAGCGCCACGAATAGGCATCGGTCAGCCAGCCGCCAATCGACGGCCCGGCGGCCTGCGCCACGCTGTTGGCCAGGCTGAACAGCGCCATGCCCATGGCCATCTTGCTGGCCGGCAGTTCGGTGATGATCAGCTGGAACGACAGGGGAATCAGCACCGCGCCCGCAGCCCCCTGGATCACCCGGATTACAATCATCGCCTCCAGGTTGGGCGCCCATGAGCAGGCCACCGAGGCGATCAGAAAGATGAGCGAGCCGGTCCACATGACCCGGCGCAGCGAGAACACGTCCACCAACCAGGCCGTCAGCGGAATCATCACGATTTCCGCCACCAGGTAGGCGGTGGAAATCCATGAGCCTTCCTCGAAGCTGGCACCCAGCGAGCCGCGGATTTCCGGCAGGGCGGCGCTGGTGACATGCACGTTCATGCCCGCCATGAAGCAGCCGAACAGGCCGCCAAGCACCGCTACCCAGGCACGCAGCGAGACCGTTTGCTCAGTGCGCATCGGCAACCTCTGCGGGGCGTGTGTCGACTGTACTGACCACTGACATGCCGGGCAGTACCTGCGGGCCATCCAACGGTTTGTCGAGCAAAATGCGCACCGGGAAACGCTGGACGATCTTGGTGAAGTTGCCGGTGGCATTGTCCGACGGCAGCAAGGCGAAGACATTGCCCGAGGCTGGCGAGAAACTGGCCACATGGCCATGCAGTGGCTGGCTGGCGAAGCTGTCTACATGTATTTCTACCGGTTGCCCGGGGCGCATGCGGGCCAGTTGGGTTTCCTTGTAGTTGGCCACCACATAGGCTTGTTGCAGGGGCACCACAGCCAGCAGCGGCTGGCCCGGCACCACGTACTGGCCGGTGCGCACGCGGCGTTGGCCGACCACGCCGGTGATCGGCGCGCGGATCACCGTGTCCTGTTCGTCTTGCTCGGCAAGCTGCTGGTGGGCCAGGGCGCGTGCCAGGGCCGCTGCCCGTTGTTGCAGCTCGGCCTCGGCCTGGGCTGACCGGGCCTTGGCCATGGCCAGTTGAGCGCGTTGCTGGCGCAGCGCGGCCTGGGCACCTTGCCGTGCGGCTTGTGCCTGGCTGGCATGGGCGCTGGCGGTTTCCAGGCGCTGCATGGTCGCTGCATCGTCACGCACCAGGCCACGGTAGCGTTGGACATCCAGTTCACAGCGGCGCTGTTCGGCGCTGGCGCTGCGCACGACGGCCTCGGCCTGCAGGATGGCTTGCTGTTGCTGGTCGATGCGCTCGGTCGCCACCTGTTGGCTGGCCTGGGCGGCGGCCAGTGCCGCCTGTGCCTCGGTCACGCCAGCCCGGGCCTGGTCGAGGCGGGCGCGGTAGTCGCGGTTTTGCAGGCGCACCAGCACATCGCCGGCTTTCACCGGCTGGTCGTCAGCCACCTCGACCTCGGCTACGTAGCCCGCCACGCGTGGGCTCAGGGCCACCCAGTCGGCGCGGACGTAGGCATCGTCGGTGGTTTCCAGGTAGCGGCCGGTGCTGAACCAGTAGCAGGTGAAGGCCAGCAGGGTGATTGCGGCCAGGCTGCCGCTGGCGATGACTGCCAGGCGGCGACGGGTTCTAGCGCTCGGCCTCTGTTCAGTTTCGGCGGGTGAGGGTTTGTCTACGGCAACATTCATGGTTGGTTTCCATTCTCGAATTGGGCCTGCTGGCTGTCCGTTGTGGGAGCCACTGTCTTGCTCAATTTCTAAAAGCTGGCGCGATCCGTGTGGGAGCGGGCTTGCCCGCGAACACGGGCGAAGCCCGTGCCATCCACCGCGGTGTATTCTTCGCGGGTAAACCCGCTCCTACAGTGGGCGGTGCTCGCTGTTGGTCTTGCTTCTCGCTACCACCGCCCGCCCAGCGCGCGGAACAGGTTTACCTGCGCTTGCGCCAGGCGCCCTCGGGCTTCTGTGTGGCTGGCCCGCAGGCTGATCATTTCGCGCTCGCTGTCGAGCAGGGCCAGCCCGTCCACGGTGCCGGCACGGTAGTTACCCTGGGCCAGGGCAAAGCTGTGCTGGCTGTGCACCAGGGCTGCGTCCAGCGCCTGCAAGCGTTGTCGCTCGCCGTCGTAGCGGGCCAGTGCCTGGCGCACGTCTTTCAGCGCGCTCAGCGCCACGCCGTGGTAACGGGCGAACTGCGCCCGCTGCAATGCCTCGGCTTTGCTCACCCGTGCGCGGTTGGCCTGCAGGTTGGGAAATTCCCAGCGGATCAGCGGGCCAATGCCGAACATCACCGCGCGGCTGGCGCCGAGGTTGGCAAGGTGATGGTCTGAAGACGTCAACGAAGCGCCGAAGCTGACCTTTGGGTAAAGGTCAGCCCGCACGATGTCGGTCTCCAGGGTGGCCGCCTGCAGTTCCCGTTCGGCCTGGCGCACATCTGGCCGGCGTTCGAGCAAATGCCAGCCATCGCCAGCCGGCAGCGGCGCCGACAGCGTGGGGATGGCTACGCAGGTCGTGGCTTCGGCCACCGAGGCCTGGCCACTGAGCATGCTCAGTTCGTAAAGCGCCATCTGCCGCCGGGCTGAGAGCATCGGCAGTTGCGCACGCACCTGCTCCCGCAAGCCCAACAGGCGCTCGCTGTCGAGGGCAGTGGCCACACCGGCCTGGCGCTGACGCTGGCTGAGTTGCACGCTGTGGTCGAGGGTTTGCAAGGCCTGCTTCGCTGCCTCCAGGCGGGCCGCGTAGGTGCACTGGTCGATGTAGGCGCGGGTGGTCTGGGCGACTACCTGCAGGCGTACCAGGTCTAGTGCCGCAGCGCTGGCTTCGGCTTGCACCCGGGCACGTTGGATGGCGGCGCGTACCTGGCCCCAGATATCCACCTGATAGGCCAGCTCGATGCCCGGGTTGAATTGCCATTGTGACGGCGCGTTGCTGTCGGTCGCCTCGGCCAGCGTCTGGTCATCGGCGCTTCTTCCATAGGTAGCGGCAACGCCCATCGCGGTAGACGGCCAGCGCCTGGCGTCGAACTCGCCGATGCCGGCCAGAATGGCCTGCACGTTGGCCTCGGCCTGTGCCAGGCCTTGGTTGTGCGCCAGGGCTTGCTGTACCCAGCGGTTGAGTTGGGGGTCTTGATACAGTGCCCACCAGCGTTCGGGCAGGGGCTGTTTGCTGACGCTGGCCGGCATGTTCGCCAGCGGGTCTGCCTGCAGCGCTGGAGGTGGTTCGGCAGGCGTGGGTTGGTGGCCGCACGCCGCGAGTGCAGCGAGCATGCCGAGGGCTGTGGCAAGCCGGGCAGGGCCTGGAAATGAGTGCAGTAAGGGCATCACGATTGTCGCTCAAAGGTCGTGATGCGAGGTTAACGAGGGTTGCATGGGCGTCGCTGTCGCAAGCGGGACAACCCTGCGCGCAAGCGGGACAACCTGAGGCTCAGTGCTCGCGCGCGGTACCGTTTTGCCAATCACTCGGTGCATGGCCGAGGATGCGCTTGAACATGGCAGTAAATGCACTGGCGCTCTGGTAGCCGTGCTCCAGCGCAACGTTCAGGATCGGCTTGCCATCGGCCAGGCACTGCTGGCTGAGCATCACCCGGGCACGGGCGCGCCATTGGCCATACGACATGCCCACCTCGCGCTGGAACAGCCTGGCCACACTGCGGGCACTCATGTTCAGTTGTGCGCCGCATTGTTCCAGGGTCAGGTCCTGGGCCGGGTCCTGCAGGAAGCGCTCGCACCAGGCACGCAGGCGTCCGTGCTGCGGCGTAGGGACGAAGGCATCGATGCGCCGGGCGGCGGCGAGTTCGTACAGGATCAGCGCACGAGCATGCGCGCCGTCGCGCAGGTTCAGCACCCGTGACGCCGCCAGGATCAGTTCGCGCAGCAGGCCGGACACGACGATGACCTGGCAGCGTTCGATGTGGGCATCGAGCAGCAAGGTGCGCAGGTAGACCACGCCCTCCATGCGGATGGCATGGCTGACCCCCGCAGGCATCCACAAGGCATGCCCGCCGGGGATCACCCAGCTGCCGCCCTCGCTGCTGACCCGCATCACGCCGCTGGCGGCGTAGATCAGCTGGTCTTCGGCGTGGCAGTGGCTGGCCACTTCATCGCCGTGTCCGTAGTCCATTTCCAGTGCTTGCATGCAGGTTACCCTCGTTATTGGATCCAATTATATCGAGGCGAACCTGTGCCGGGTTGCGAAGTGTGGGCGGCGAGCGAATTGCCATGGTTACAAATCGCAATAAGGCGATTGTTCATGGTTAATTATTGCTGTGAAGTTAGAGACCTCAGCTTGAAAGTGGTGAATGTTGTTAAATCCAGACATCGCTCTGTGCTGTGCGATCCCCCCCTTCATGACCGGTATTCAGAATGCCCCGCGGTTCGATCATCATCAGTTTCGCTTCGCCTTGCGCGGCGGTCCGGTGCTCGACGCCGCGTGGCACCACATAGAGTTCCCCAGGGTTCACATGCACGCAGCCATCCGGCAGGTCGATACGCAGGGTGCCTTCCAGCACCAGGAATGCTTCGTCGGTCTCCGGGTGCGCGTGCCAGATGAATTCGCCTTCGATGCGCACGACCTTGAACTGGTAATCGTTCATCTCGGCAACGACCCTGGGGCTCCATTGCTGTTCGATAAGCGCGGCCTTGTGGACCAGGTTCACTGGCAGGGAGGGGTGTGGGTGACGGGACTCAGGCATGACAGTTCCTCGGAAAGTGGAGTGGTCAGCCTATCGCGCCGGGCGAGTCCGGTTCTTGTACGATCCTGCACGCCTGCTCCCACGGGATACGCGGGCGACTGCGGTTTCTCAGCGCGACGCTCGCAAACGCTCCAGCCAGCGTAAGGGCGGTACGCCGTAGCAACGGGTGAAGTGCCGGGTCATGTGGCTCTGGTCATGAAAGCCTGCGGCAAGGGCTGCCTCGACCAAGGTGAAGCCGTCCAGGATCATTCGGCGAAAGCTGTCGAGGCGGCGCAGGGTGACAAAGCGATAGGGGCTGGTGCCGTACAGCGTGCGAAAGTCACGCGACAGGCTCCAGCGTTCGCGGCCGCTGGCCTGTTCCAGCATGTCCAGTGTTATGCCCACATGCAGGTGTTCCATGATGAAGGCCCGGGCGCGTTCGGCTGCCTGGTAATCCAGGCGCTTGCGCCCGCGCGGCTTGCCGCCGACGGCCCGCAAGGCGATCGCCAGGTCATACAGGGCGTCCTGTTCTTCCAATGGCTCCAGCGCGTGGTCCACTGCCTGCACGAACGCTTCGCTGGCGTGGTACAGGCGAGGGTCGCTGGACAGCCCGCCAGCGATGAAGGGCAAAGGCTGACCACCCAGCACGTTCTGGATCAGTGCCGGGTCGACGTAGGCCATGCGGTAGCGAAAGCCTGCGTCGGTGCCGGCCATGCCGTCATGCAGTTCGTCCGGGTGCAACACCAGCGTGTTGCCCGGTATGCCGTGGCGCAGCGAACCCTTGTAGTGGAAGCTTTGCACGCCAGCCAGCGTGCGGCCGATCGAATAGGTATCGTGGCGATGCGGGTCGTAGCCGTGGCTACCGAACCAGGCTTCGATACGCTCGATACCGCCCGGTTGGGCACTACGGATGACCCAGTCGGACGGCGGTAGGGGCTTCGCTTTACGGGCCATCGCGGTGAGTGCCTCCTGCTCACGCCCGGGTGGGCAAGCTCATGTGCAGCAAAGGGAACGGGCGACCTTCGCCATCCAGCGGTGAACGGCCGGTCTGGACGAAGCCATAGCGCTGGTAGAACGCTGTTGCCTGTGGGTTCTGCTCGTTGACATCGACACTCATCGCACTGCGTGACTGGCGGCCGAAATCCAGCAGTGCACGGCCAATGCCCTGGCGGTGGTGCGCTGGGTCGACGAAGAGCATTTCCACATGGTTTTCATTGAAGCCGATAAAGCCCAGTGGCTGGTCATCGGTGTCTACCGCAACCCACAGCTCCACGGCCGGGAAGTACACGTCGCGCAGCTGTGGCAACAGTGCGTCGATGTCGGAGGGTTGCAGGAAGTGGTGCGTCGCGCGAACAGCACGCAGCCAGATGTCGAGCAGCTGCGGGTAGTCTGCAGCGATGCCTTGGCGAATGATCATGGTGTCATCCTGAGTGTATTGATGGCGGATGGGCGCGCCAGTGAGCGGCGGCCATGCAAGTGTCGGCATCATGAATGACCGCTTCGCGAGTCAACGCCTGGGCGGTGCACGGCAGGGGAGGCCGGAAGGGAAGAGCGCGGAAGATTACCCCGGTCGCGCAGTAGGGGGCAATGGCGATCGCATAGGTGCAGTGCAGGTTTCGACTCGGCTAGGATGCATGTCGATGCCGGAATTGAACCCGAACAACAAGCACGGCCCGGGAGCACCCATGAACCGCAACGAACTGCGCAAAGCCGATATCAACCTGATGGTGGTGTTCGAAGCGCTGATGCAGGAACGCAACCTCACCCGTGCCGCGGAGAAGCTGTTCGTCGCCCAGCCCACGGTCAGCGCCGCGCTGGCCAGGTTGCGTGTGATGTTCAACGACCCGTTGCTGGTTCGAGTGGGCAACCGCATGGAGCCCTCGGCCAGGGCCGAAGAGGTGATCAAGTACCTCACGCCAGCCTTGGATGCGATGTCTGTCGCCCTCAGCATGACCCATGATTTCGACCCGCTGACCAGCAAGATGACCTTCCGCATCGGCTTGTCCGATGATGTCGAGTCGGGCCTGCTGCCGCCGCTGTTGCGGGCGCTGCGGGTGGAGGCGCCGAACGTGGTGGTGGTCGTGCAGCATGTGGACTATTGGCGCATTCCGGACCTGCTGGCGGCGGGCGATGTGACGGTGGGTATCAGCCAGACCAAGGGCCTGCCCGCCAATGCCAAACGCAAGGTGCTACGCACCCTGCAAGCCAGGGTAGTGCGGGCCGACAAGTCCAGCACGCCGCTTTCACTGGATGAGTTTTGCCAACGCCCGCATGTCCAGGTTTCGCCAACCGCCAACACCCAGGGTGTGGTCGATGACTGGTTGAAAGACATCGGCCGTGAACGCAAGGTGGTGTTGTCGGTGCCGCAGTTCAGTTCGCTGCCGGCGATTCTGGCCGGTACCGACCTGCTGGCCTGTTGCCCGGACTATGCCGCACAGGGTATGGAACGCTGGGGCAACCTGCAGGCCGAGACGCTGCCGTTCGAGACTGCTGCACTGGAGCTGGCCATGGTCTGGTTGAGCACCACCGACAGCGACCCGGCCGAGCGTTGGCTGCGTAGTCGCCTGGAGCACTACATGGGCGGACTACGGGAAGCGGTCATGGGATGATGGCTTTGCATCGTGCTGCAACTGGCTGCCGATGAAGTGAAGGTGTCGCAAATGTACCCGCGCGCCGGGTGCAGTTTGATCAGTCACTTTCGTTGGCCTGTTGAGGTGCAGAGCGCTTGCGTGGTTTTTTCGCCGGCCGTTTGCCGGGCTTGAGCTGCCAGCGGTCGGCGTTGGCGAGCAAGCGTGCCTGGATTGCGGGTGGGTAGTCGCCCAGGGTTGTCACGGGTGGGACTGGCTTGCCGGGCAGGCCGGCCTCGCGGATGACCTTCGGCCAGCGTGGTCGCCAGCACAGCAGCAGGCTGAGCCAGTGGCCGGTGCCGATGATGATGAACGCGGGCCAGACAAACAGCAGCGCAACTTTGAACAGCCAGCTGCTTTTGCGGAAGAAACGCCCAAGGCCTTCGAACTGGGCGCTGAATGCCTGGATGGGTGAGGGTAGCTGGGTGCTCAGGCGGGGGCGGGGGACGGCGTGTGGGCCTTCTTCCATGTAACGACGGATGAATTCCCACTCATCACGCAGTTCGCTGCCGCCTTGGCCTTGTTTGCCCAGCAGGGCCATTTCCATGTGGGGCAGGCCGGTGCGGCTGGGGTGCCAGATTAGACCGAGTCGCATGCCCATGCTGAGTGAGTCATCTTCTGGATATAAGCCAGTGCTTCCGGTTGCATTCCATGGAAAAGTTACGATTCCACCGCAGTATTTCGGTCGATGTAGGTGAACTTGTTGGGTTACTCGATTGAAGCGAATAAGCAAGTGACGGCTAGTCAGCATTTCTAGTCGGGTTAAGTGAATTCCATACTTTGAATAAAGATACACTAAGATGGAGCTGACTGAGAGCATTATAAGTGTTGAAAGAATAGTGATTACGGAACGCCCATCCGGATCGGTGATGTCCATCCATAAAAATCCAGTGGTGATCATTAGTCCCACAGCAATGGCCGGGGCGACAGCGCCGAGCGTTGCGAGCGTAATAAGCCCACGCTTCTCTTCTGAACCTCCGCAGCGCATTTCTAAAATAGTGTCGCTGAACGCGAAAACAGGTCCTCTTGCATAGGGTTGTTTACTAACGGATTGGAAGTGCATTTCTTCAGTCAGGTCACCCTCATATAAATCTTGACGCTTTTCGTTCGGTGTCAGTTCTGCTTCATATGCTTTTCGCGCGGCTTCGGATTCAGTAGCCATTTGCCAAAAACCCCATTCGATCAGATACATCACAATACCTCGCTGAATGCGGAGTGCAGGGTCTTCAGCTCTTCTTGTTCTTCAAACGGTTTTGAGTTTTTTGCAAGGCGGAAGCTGCTGCGTTTGCACCACTTTTCCAAAGCATCGTCTTCAAGTATGTAAATAATCAATGTGAAGATCAGGCCAATCCAGAACGCCCCAAGAACGAGGCGCGCAAGTAATAACCGAGCAGCCTGCGTGCCGAGCTTCTTTGCAAGTGCTCCCAAGGAGGTGGATAGCATCCTGACGAGCTTGGTCTTGGCATTTTGAGAAAGGTAGTCGAAAAAAGGTTTTGCAGTCGCAACGGCCGTTCCTAACTCAGCAAGTGAGAGAGTCACTGTAGCGACCCCTCTTACAAAATAAGTAGCCGCCAAGAGTCTGGAGTTTTTTTGAACCTGCTTGGTAGCGCCACTCTGGCTGCTTTTGAAATGCTCAACCGAATCAGTGAAATCCCACCACGCCAGCAGTGAACCCCCGGTGCCAGCTAAACTGGCGCCCCATAGTTTCAAACGCCCTAAAGCGGCCGCTGCTCCTCGTCCGGTCACACTGTTCGCGCCGTACCGCGCGACCACCTGGTCCACATAGCTGGCTCCAACTTCGAAGCCCGCCGCTGCCGTGGTCATCGCGGCCGCCAGGAGTTCGGTCTTCACCCGCGCATCACTGTCAGGCAGTTCGCGCGCTTTGAAGGCCATCAGCATCCCTTCCAGCAGGCACACCAGCCCGGAGACACGCACTTTGTAGAAGTCACTGTTACGGGCCTGCATCAACCCTTCAGCCCAGGCCTGGTCGAGGTACCTTGATACCTGGCCTGCACTGCGTTGTGGGTTAATGGGCTGCCCGCTACGTGCAGCTTCACTCAGGCGAATATCGACAGCCGTTTCATGCACCGAAGCGAACAAGGTCAGCCGCAAACCCTGGTGCAACGCGCGGTCCATGCTGTTGGGGGTCGCGGTGCGCAGCACTTGCCGCCCCAGCGCGACGTACCAGGCATACAGGCCGATGCTGGCCGTGCTGCTCTGTGCCTGCATCTGTTCGTACAGGGTGTTGATGCGCCCAAAGGCATTGGCAGCGGCATGGGCTTGCCGGGCAAGTGCTTCCGGCAGGGCGAAGGATGACGCTGACGACGGTTCGGCCTTGGCGGCTTCCAGCAGCGCCGCCAGTGCTTCCCGCAGGTCCTCCTGGTTGTAGGTGATGCCGCGTATTGCCAGGTTGCCCCGGTCTGCCACGTCGCTGCGCCACCAGTGGTCCAGCACCTTCGTGCCCCCTTCACTCAACTCCATGCCGATCACGCACTGGCCGGTCTGTTCGGCAAAGGCCAGGCCGTTGATGAGGTCGGCGTTGTCGTAGCGGTCCAGTGCCTGCAACAACCGTTCGCTGGCCACCCAGCGGGTATGGTCCTTGGCGCGGTCCTCGGCGGTAGCAGGAAGTGATGGTTCAAAGAGTCCATGGGTACGCTCCATCTGCAAGGATGATGTATGGCATCAATTGATCTCCTTGGGCCTTCTGGGCGTGCGCGGTTTGCGTGGCTTTTTCTCCGGCCGCTTGCCGGGCTTGAGCTGCCAGCGGTCGGCGTTGGCGAGCAGGCGTGCCTGGATTGCGGGTGGGTAGTCGCTCAGGGTTGTCACGGGTGGGACTGGCTTGCCGGGCAGGCCGGCCTCGCGGATGACCTTCGGCCAGCGCGGTCGCCAGCACAGCAGCAGGCTGAGCCAGTGGCCGGCGCCGATGAGGACGAACGCGGGCCAGACAAACAGCAGCGCAACTTTGAACAGCCAGCTGCTTTTGCGGAAGAAACGCCCAAGGCCTTCGAACTGGGCGCTGAATGCCTGGAGGGGTGAGGGTAGCTGGGTGCTCAGGCGGGGGCGGGGGACGGCGTGTGGGCCTTCTTCCATGTAACGGCGGATGAATTCCCACTCATCACGCAGTTCGCTGCCGCCTTGGCCTTGTTTGCCCAGCAGGGCCATCTCCATGTGGGGCAGGCCGGTGCGGCTGGGGTGCCAGACCAGGCCGAGTCGCATGCCCACGCTGAGTGGGTCATCTTCTGGGTCGATGGCTGTACTTCCTGTTGTTTTCCATGGGAAGGTTACGATGCCGCCGCAGTAGCCGGGGCGGTGGAGGTGGACCTGTTGAGTTTTTCGATTGAATCGAATGAGCAGATGGCGGCTGGTTAGCATTTCCAGCCTTGAAAGTCTGAATCCATATTTTGCATATATATAATAGGCGGCACCCCCTAGCAAGATCATGTAAGTGCTAAATAAAACTGAAAATACGGAAAGGAACTCAGGCTGGGTTGCATTTATATAGATTGAGCCAAGGGTTATGTTTAGCCATGAGTAGGTCATTGGTCCCAAGCTGCCCAAGGTCATTAAGGTGATGATGCCGCGCTTCTCTTCCGAGCCACCGCATCGCATCTCTAGGAAATTTTCATTGAAGGAATAAACAGGGCCGCGTGCACGAGGGTTTTCGCTTACCTTCCGAAAATGGACTTCCTCTTCTAGGTCACCTTCGTAAAAGTCACGCATTGCGCGATTTTCTGCTGGCGTCATTTCGGCTACGTACGCCTTGCGCGCAGCTTCGGACTCGATTGCCATCCGCCAGAAACCCCATTCGATTAGATACACTATAAGACCTCGCTGAAAGCGGAATGAAGCTCCTTTAATTCTTCATGTTCTTCATAAGGCTTAGCTGTTTTTCTGATTCGGAAACAGCAGCGCCTACACCACTTTTCCAATGCATCATCTTCAAGGAGGTAAATTGCGATCGTCAGGATGAGCCCTATCCAGAAAGCTCCGACTACCAATCGTGCGAGCAGAAGGCGCGCAGCTTGGGTTCCTAATTTTTTTGCAAGCTCACCCATAGAGGATGCCAACATTCTTGCAAATTTAGTCTTGGCGTTATGGGATAGATAATCAAAAAAAGGCTTCGCTATGGCAATGGCAGTTCCCAGTTCGCCTATAGATAACGTCAATGTTGCCATCGCGCGCGTGTGGTAGGCTCCGGCCAATGTCCATGATTTTGTTGAAGCGCTTGCTGCTTTGAAGTTTTCCGCTCCGTCAGCGAAGTCCCACCACGCCAAGACGAATCCTCCCGTACCAGCTAACGCAGCTCCCCACAGCTTCAACCTACCCAAGGTTGCCGCAGCCCCTCTGCCGGTCACACTTTTCGCGCCATATCGGATTGCCACCTGATCCACATAGCTGGCGCCAACTTCAAAGCCCGCCGCTGCCGTGGTCATCGCGGCTGCCAGGAGTTCGGTCTTCACTCGCGCATCACTGTCGGGCAGCTCCCGCGCCTTGAACGCCATCAGCATGCCTTCCAGCAGGCAGACCAGACCGGCGGCACGCACTTTATAGAAGTCACTCTTCTGACTGTCCGCCTGCATCAAGCCTTCAGCCCACGCCTGATCCAGATAGCGCGCAATCTGGCCACCACTGCGTATTGAATTAACCGGTTGCCCGCTACGTGCAGCTTCACTCAGGCGTACGTCGACAGCTGTTTCATGTACCGAAGCAAACAACGCCAGGCGCAGTCCATGGTGCAATGCTCGGTCTGCACTGTTTGGGGCTCCGCTACGCAGCACCTGTCGCCCAAGCGCGACGAACCATCCATACAAGCCGATGCTGGCGCTGTTGTTCCGCTTCTGCAGTTCCTCGTACAGCGCGTTCATACGCCCGAAGGCATTCGCTGCCGCATGTGCTCGCTTGGCAAGGCCTTCGGCCAGCGTGTAGTTGAATTCCGAGGGCGGTTCGGCCTTGGCGGCCTCAATCAGTGCCGCCAGCTCTTCCCGGATGTCGTCCTGGTTGTAGCTGATGCCGCGCATCGCCAGATTACGCCGGTCCGCCACGTCACTTCGCCACCAGTGGTCCAGCACCTTCGTGCCCCCTTCACTCAACTCCATGCCGATCACGCACTGGCCGGTCTGTTCGGAAAAGGCCAGGCCGTTGATGAGGTCGGCGTTGTCGTAGCGGTCCAGTGCCTGCAACAACCGTTCGCTGGCCACCCAGCGGGTATGGTCCTTGGCGCGGTCCTCGGCGGCTTGCTGGGCGTGTTGCATGGCCTGCTCGAAACCGTCGAGCTGATCGTGCATGGCCTGGCGGTCGACCAGGTGGCCGTATTTCTGGTCGAACCGCTTGCGGAACTCGCCGGCATCCTGGCGGGCCTGGACTTTGCTGCGGACCTCGCGCTCGAACTGCGCCAGGTGGGGCTTCATGCGTTCATCATGGGCATCGGCCTGTTGATTGGCCCGTTCGGAGAACAAGTAGATCTCGGGATGCAGGTGGGGCTGGTTGCGGACTTTTTCGGCCATGACTTCGCGCTTGACGATCTGCTCGGCCACCATCTGCGGGTAGAGTTTTTCGATTTCCAGGAACGACTGCGCGACCAGCAGCTTGCGTTCGTTGTCCACCCCGGGTTCCACGGTGCGCGCCAGCCACTGGGTCTTCACATCCTCCACAGCGGCGTTGCGCCAGGCGTTGAGCTCCTGGGTGATCCCGATGGCGTCTTCGATGACGATGGCGGCGCCACGGGGTTTGCTGTGGTTCACCAGCGGTGCCAGCGCTTGGCGTGATGCGTGCGGCGAGACGATCTGGTCGTTGTTGAACGGCTGCAGGTCCAGCAGTGCCTGCAGGTCTGCATCGTTTTGGGCCTTGAAGTCGGCCACCCAGTTCAGTTGGTCATGCTTGAGGACGTGGGGCTGTGGCGGGGCGTCGGAAGGCTGGATGAAGCGGGCGATATCAATCGTGGGCAGGCTGCTGCGGTATTCCTCGTCGAGCAGGCGGTAGTTGTCGAGCATGCGCGGGGTCAGCGGGGAAGGGCTGAACAATGGGCGCAGCTCCTGGATGTCATCCAGGTCGTAGAGGGTGATGGTCCAGCCGAAACCGCGAAGGATCTCATCCAGATTGCCGGCGCTGGGGGCAGGCGCCCAGGGGGCGTCGCTGCTGATGTACAGCAGCGAGCCATTGGGCGCCACGCGGTACTGGCTGTGCCATTCGTAGGCCGGCGCGCTATGGCGCTTGATCAGCAGGTAGAGAAAGCCCTCGCGCAAAGGGCGGATGGCGTAGCTGGAGTGGGTCAGCTCGCCGACCTCCTGGAACGGGCTGAGATAGCCCGGCAATTTGGGCAGGCGGGCACGTTGTGCCGGGTTGCCGCCGACGGCGGCGTAGCGCAGGGGCAGCAGTTCGAAGCGGCGGGTGCAGTCGGCGACGGGGCTGTTGCGCAGGGCCGGGCGGTAGCCGGAGGTGATGCGCCTGCACAGTTCGAGGGTTTCTTTCAACGAGTCCATGTATAGCTCCAGCGAGCAGGGATGATCATCAAATGCATGCAAGCGTTGCATTCGACCCGAGGCTGGACACTAGCGAGGAATCACTTCTCAAAGGAGCATTGCGCTTCCGATAGGTGCGTAGGAAATTTCTGATTAAGCGGTATCGTTGACGTTGGCAGGCTTTTCGTCGCCTTTCACGTCAACCCATCTGCCTCTCGTTGCGCCATGGCTATCGGGTGCAGAGCCACCCTGGTCGCTTTTTTAAATACCGTCCCGCATCGAAACAGGGCCGCAAAGCGGCCCGATCGCACCCAGCTTGAGCGTGCCGGGGGGATGAAGCTGGAGGTGAAGGTCAGTTGGAAGCGGGCGTGCCCGCAAAAGAGTGTGCACGCCCGGGGGCGATCTTTAGAAATCCGCCTCCAGGCTCAGCAGGTCCTGCACCGTCTGGCGCCGGCGGATCATCCGCAGGGCACCGTTCTCGATCAGGAACTCCGGCAGCAGTGGCCGGCTGTTGTAGTTCGACGACATCGACGCGCCATAGGCCCCGGCATCGTGGATCACCAGCAGGTCGCCCACCTGTGCCTGAGGCAGGTCCTGCGGGGTCAGCGCCTGGTCATCCTGAGTGAACACGTCACCCGATTCACACAACGGCCCGGCCACCACGGTCGGCTGGCGCGGGCGATCTACTGCCTGGCCATCGGCATCGAGCAGAGTCATGCCGTGGTAGGCGCCGTACATCGCCGGGCGCATCAGGTCGTTGAAGCCAGCGTCGATCATGACGAAGGTATTGCGCCCCACCTGTTTCACGGCACGGACTTCGGCCACCAGGTAGCCCGACTCCGCCACCAGGAAGCGCCCGGGTTCGATCTCCATGCGCACCGGGTGGCCGAGCATCGCTTCGATCTCCTTGCGCGCCACCGCCCAGGTCTGCGCATAACGCTGCAGGTCGACCGGTTTGTCGGTGCTGCGGTAAGGCGTGGAAAGCCCGCCGCCGATGGAGAACGCCTCGATGTCCACGCCCAGGCGGCCGATCAGCTCGATCATCGAGCGGGCCACCTGTTCCAGGTGCTGGTAGTCCACCCCGGAACCAATGTGCATGTGCACGCCCACGAGGTGCAGGCCATGGGCCTTGATGCACGCCAGCGCCTCGTCCAGCTCTTCGTGCCAGATGCCATGCTTGCTGTTTTCGCCGCCGGTATTGGTCTTGCGGCTGTGACCATGGCCGAAGCCCGGGTTGATGCGGATCCACACGCGGTGGCCGGGCGAGCGTTCACCCAGTTGGCGCAGCATGTCAATGGAGCCGGCATTGACTTCGATCTTTGACGCCACCACGCGCTCCAGGGTGGGGCGGTCCAGCGCGTCGCAGGTCAGCACCACGCCGGCAGGGTCACCGTCCACGCTCGCACCCGCGGCGAAGGCCCGTTCCATCTCACCCAGCGACACGGCGTCCAGCACCAGGCCATGGGCGCGCATCAGGCGTAGCACATGCAGGTTGGGGTTGGCTTTCTGGGCGAAGCGCACGGTGTCGAATACGTTCAACTGCTCGACACGCTCGGCGATGGTGCTGGCGTCGTACGCCCAAAGCGGCGAGCCGTGCTGGCGAACCGCCTCGGCCAGAAGGGTGAAGGGTGCGGTCATGGTGGCGCTACTCGGATAAGGAAGGCCACGAGGATGAATCAAAGCGGGGATTCAGAAAAATAGCTATTTTTCTGCCGGTCATTCATATCTGATATACCCATTGTCGACTCACCGGGTGCTGCCGTGAAACTGTCCGTCCGCCACATCGAAGTGTTCCGCGCCATCATGGCCGCTGGTAGTGTCACCGGTGCGGCGCGCCTGCTGTTCACCTCGCAGCCGACCGTCAGCCGCGAACTGGCGCGGCTGGAGCAGGTGACTGGCCTGAACCTGTTCGAGCGCGAGGGCGGGCGCCTGGTGGCGACGGCCCAGGCGCTGCTGTTGATCGAAGAGGTCGAGCGCGCCTACGTCGGGCTGGAGCGGATCGATCGCTTTGCCCAGGCCATCCGCAACTTCGAGCAGGGCCGGCTGGCCATCACTTGCCTGCCGCTGTTCTCGCAAACCTTGTTGCCCAAGGCCTGCCAGCGCTTTCACCAGCAGCACAGCGGCGTGAGTGTGAGCATTCTGGCGCAGGAGTCGCCTTTGCTGGAGGAGTCACTGGTTGCCCAGCAGCATGACCTTGGCCTGACTGAAGTCGAACAGATACCGCGCGGCGCGTATGGTGAATTGCTGTTCAGTGCCAACATGGTGTGCGTATTGCCCGAGCATCACCCGCTGCAGGTGAAGGCTGAACTGGAGCTGAGTGATTTCCATGAGGTCGATTTCATCAACCTGGCCAGCCTGGATACCTACCGCCAGCGTCTGGATCAGCACTTTCGTGCGGCCGGGGTTAACCGCCGCACGGTCATCGAAACCACCAGTGCCGCTTCGGTGTGCGCCATGGTCAGGCAAGGCCTGGGGGTGGCGATCATCAACCCACTGAGCGGGCTGGAGGCGGCGCAAGGCGGGTTGCCGATCCGCAGGTTACGGGTATCGGTGCCCTATCAGGTGATGCTCATACGCCCGGACCATCGGCCGGCATCGGCAGCGGTGGAGCCGTTTTGCGAGGCGTTGCGGGTGCAGGCCGAAGAGATGCAGCAGGCGCTGGCCTGATCATTGTGGGGGCGGCCTAGCGTCGCGATAGGGCCGCAAAGCGGCCCCAGCAATCTATGCATGATGTCGAGATCCTGGGGCCGCTGCGCGGCCCTATCGCGACGCTAGGCCGCTCCCACAGGGATCGCGCTCCCACTAGGCAGGGGCAGGGTTCAAAGCTCGCAGACCAAGGTTCCAGTACCGGCCAGGATGTTCTCCAGGGTTTCCTTCACTTCATCCATGTCACTCAGCTCGCTGGTCAGGTTGATTTCCAGTGCTTCATCCCCCTTCAGCGCGTCCCGGTCGCCGGCCGCCACTTCGATCAGCAGGCGCTTGGCGCTCAGGGTCACTTTAAGGCCATCCAGCGTCGACGGCTCGTCATCCAGCGTCAGGTCGACGGTGTCCTCGTCCGGGTAACGGGTAAGCAGGAACATCTGACCCTTGTCGCTGTGGCAGCACAGGGTCGCCATGTTGTCTTCCTCGTCATCGCAAGGGGTGGCGAACAGCAGGGCGGTGTTGATTTGCATGAGCAGGCTCGGGTCAAAGGAAACGGAAGGGAATTCTGACAGTCTTGCGTACAGGCATAAACGTAAAGTTACCGCCCCTTGACCGAAATTGTCGCAGCGCTGCAAGCGTAGATGACCGATCAGTCGTTAAGCTTCGGCGAGCCCTGGGCGTGCCTGCGCACGTTCAACGTCTGGTTTTTACCGTCCGTCATGCCACGGGTTGGCTATCGTTGATCCGTACACGGCGCACGCAGCGACGCTTCAATTATTACAAAGCCCAAGCGGAGTACCACAGATGGCGTTCTTCACCGCAGCCAGCAAAGCCGACTTCCAGCATCAACTGCAAGCGGCCCTGGCGCAGCACATCAGCGAGCAGTCCCTGCCACAAGTGGCGCTGTTCGCCGAGCAGTTCTTCGGCATCATCTCTCTGGACGAACTCACCCAGCGCAGGCTTTCCGACCTGGCCGGCTGCACCCTGTCAGCCTGGCGCATCATCGAGCGTTTCGACCCCGAATACCCGCAAGTGCGGGTGTACAACCCTGATTACGAACGTAATGGCTGGCAGTCGACCCATACCGTGGTCGAAGTGTTGCACCATGACTTGCCGTTCCTGGTCGACTCGGTGCGTACCGAGCTCAACCGCCGTGGCTACAGCATCCACACCCTGCAAACCACCGTGCTCAGCGTGCGCCGTGGCGCCAAGGGCGAGCTGTTGGAACTGCTGCCCAAGGGCACCCAGGGCGAGGGCGTGCGCTACGAGTCACTGATGTACCTGGAGATCGACCGCTGCGCCAATGCCGCCGAGCTGACAGTGCTGACCCGCGAGATCGAGCAGGTGCTGGCCGAGGTACGGGTGGTGGTGGCCGACTTCGAGCCGATGAAGGCCAAGCTGCGTGAAGTGGTGGCGCAGGTGGAACAGACCGGCTTTGGTCCTGCCCAAAACGAGAAGGGCGAAGTCAAGGCCTTCCTCGAGTGGCTGCTGGATAACCACTTCACCTTCCTGGGCTATGAAGAATTCACCGTCAAGGGCGACGCCGATGGCGGCCAGATGGTCTACGACGAGCAGTCGTTCCTCGGCTTGCCGCGCCGTCTGCGCGTGGGCCTGACCGCAGAAGAGCTGCGCATCGAAGACTACGCTGTGGCCTACCTCAACGAGCCGCTGCTGCTGTCGTTCGCCAAGGCTGCGCTGCCCAGCCGCGTGCATCGCCCGGCCTACCCGGACTATGTGTCGATCCGCCAGCTGGACGCCGACGGCAAGGTCATCAAGGAGCACCGCTTCATGGGGCTGTACACCTCGTCGGTGTATGGCGAAAGCGTGCATGCCATTCCGTACATCCGCGTGAAGGTGGCCGAAGTCGAGCGCCGTTCGGGCTTCGATCCCAAGGCCCACCTGGGCAAGGAACTGGCCCAGGTGCTGGAAGTGCTGCCGCGCGACGACCTGTTCCAGACGCCGATCGACGAGCTGTTCAGCACGGTCATGGCAATCGTGCAGATCCAGGAGCGCAACAAGATCCGCGTGTTCCTGCGCAAAGACCCGTATGGCCGCTTCTGCTACTGCCTGGCCTACGTCCCGCGGGAAATCTACTCCACCGAAGTGCGGCAGAAGATCCAGCAGGTGCTGATGGAGCGCCTGAAGGCCAGCGACTGCGAGTTCTGGACCTTCTTCTCCGAATCGGTACTGGCCCGTGTGCAACTGATTCTGCGGGTCGACCCCAAGAACCGTATCGACATCGACCCGCAGCAGCTGGAACGCGAAGTCATCCAGGCCTGCCGCTCGTGGCATGACGACTACTCGGCACTGGTGGTGGAGAACTTCGGCGAAGCCCAGGGCACCAACATCCTCGCCGATTTCCCCAAAGGCTTCCCGGCCGGATACCGCGAGCGCTTCGCCGCGCACTCGGCGGTGGTCGACCTGCAGCATGTGCTGAACCTGTCGGAAAGCAAGCCGCTGGCAATGAGCTTCTACCAGCCGTTGACCCAGGTGGGCGAGCGCATCCTGCACTGCAAGCTGTACCACGCCGACACCCCGCTGGCGCTGTCCGACGTGCTGCCGATCCTGGAAAACCTCGGCCTGCGCGTGCTCGGCGAGTTCCCGTATCGCCTGCGCCATGCCAATGGCCGCGAATACTGGATCCACGACTTCGCCTTCACCTACAGCGAAGGCCTGAGCCTGGACATCCAGCAGCTCAACGACACCCTGCAGGACGCCTTCATCCACATCGTCCGTGGTGATGCCGAGAACGACGCTTTCAACCGCCTGGTGCTCACCGCCGGCTTGCCGTGGCGCGACGTGGCCTTGCTGCGTGCCTACGCCCGTTACCTGAAACAGATCCGTCTGGGCTTCGATCTGGGCTATATCGCCAGCACCCTGAACAACCACACCGACATCGCCCGTGAGCTGACCCGGTTGTTCAAGACCCGCTTCTACCTGGCGCGCAAGCTTACCCAGGACGACCTTGACGACAAGCAGCAGCGCCTGGAACAGGCCATCCTGAGCGCCCTGGATGACGTGCAGGTGCTCAACGAAGACCGCATCCTGCGGCGCTACCTGGACTTGATCAAGGCCACCCTGCGTACCAACTTCTACCAGCCCGACGCAAACGGCCAGAACAAGTCGTACTTCAGCTTCAAGTTCAACCCCAAGCTGATCCCCGAACTGCCCAAACCGGTGCCAAAGTTCGAGATATTCGTCTATTCGCCACGCGTCGAGGGCGTGCACCTGCGCTTTGGCAACGTTGCCCGTGGTGGCCTGCGCTGGTCCGACCGCGAAGAGGACTTCCGTACCGAAGTGCTGGGGCTGGTGAAAGCCCAGCAGGTGAAGAACTCGGTCATCGTGCCGGTCGGCGCCAAGGGTGGTTTCCTGCCGCGTCGCCTGCCGCTGGGCGGCAGCCGTGACGAGATTGCCGCCGAAGGCGTGGCGTGCTACCGCATCTTCATTTCCGGCCTGCTCGACATCACCGACAACCTCAAGGACGGTGGCGTGGTGCCGCCGGCCAACGTGGTGCGCCATGACGATGACGACCCGTACCTGGTGGTAGCGGCGGACAAAGGTACTGCGACCTTCTCCGACATCGCCAACGGCATCGCTATCGACTACGGTTTCTGGCTGGGCGATGCTTTTGCTTCCGGCGGCTCGGCCGGTTACGACCACAAGAAGATGGGCATTACCGCGCGCGGTGCCTGGGTGGGCGTGCAGCGCCACTTCCGCGAGCGCGGCATCAACGTGCAGGAAGACCCGATCACCGTCATTGGTGTGGGCGATATGGCCGGCGACGTGTTCGGCAATGGCCTGCTGATGTCCGACAAGCTGCAACTGGTGGCCGCGTTCAACCACCTGCATATCTTCATCGACCCCAACCCGGAGCCCGCTTCCAGCTTCGCTGAACGCAAGCGCCTGTTCGACCTGCCGCGCTCGGCCTGGAGCGACTACGACACCAGCATCATGTCCGAAGGCGGCGGGATCTTCCCGCGCAGTGCCAAGAGCATCGCCATCAGCCCGCAGATGAAAGAGCGCTTCGCCATCGAAGCCGACCGCCTGACCCCGACCGAGTTGCTCAATGCGCTGCTCAAGGCCCCGGTAGACCTGCTGTGGAACGGTGGCATCGGGACCTATGTCAAGGCCAGTACGGAGAGCCACGCCGATGTCGGCGACAAGGCCAACGATGCGCTGCGGGTCAACGGTAACGAACTGCGCTGCAAGGTAGTGGGCGAGGGCGGCAACCTGGGCATGACCCAGCTCGGCCGCGTCGAGTTCGGCCTGAACGGCGGCGCCACCAACACCGACTTCATCGACAACGCCGGCGGCGTGGACTGCTCCGACCACGAGGTCAACATCAAGATCCTGCTCAACGAAGTGGTGCAGGGTGGCGACATGACCGAGAAGCAGCGCAACCAGCTGCTGGGCAGCATGACTGACGAAGTTGCCGGGCTGGTACTGGGCAACAACTACAAGCAGACCCAGGCATTGTCGCTGGCTGCCCGCCGCGCCCGCGAGCGGATTGCCGAGTACAAGCGCCTGATGGCCGACCTCGAGGCGCGGGGCAAGCTGGACCGTGCCATCGAATTCCTGCCGTCCGAAGAGCAGTTGGCCGAACGCCTGGCTGCCGGCCACGGCCTGACCCGCGCCGAGCTGTCGGTGCTGATCTCGTACAGCAAGATCGACCTCAAGGAGCAACTGCTCAAATCGCTGGTGCCGGACGACGACTACCTGACCCGTGACATGGAAACCGCTTTCCCGCCGTCCCTGGTCAGCAAGTTCGCCGAGGCCATGCGCCGCCACCGCCTGAAGCGCGAAATTGTCAGCACCCAGATCGCCAACGACCTGGTCAACAACATGGGTATCACCTTCGTCCAGCGCCTGAAGGAGTCGACCGGCATGAGCCCGGCCAACGTGGCCGGTGCTTACGTGATCGTGCGCGATATCTTCCACCTGCCGCACTGGTTCCGCCAGATCGAGGCGCTGGACTATCAGGTGCCGGCAGAAATCCAGCTCACCCTGATGGACGAGCTGATGCGACTGGGTCGTCGTGCCACCCGCTGGTTCCTGCGTAGCCGCCGCAACGAACAGGACGCCGGGCGCGATACCGCGCACTTCGGGCCGAAGATTGCGCAGCTGGGTCTGAAGCTTGATGAGCTGCTAGAAGGCCCCACCCGCGAACGCTGGATGGTGCGCTACCAAGGCTTTGTCGACGCCGGTGTGCCGGAGTTGCTGGCGCGTATGGTGGCGGGTACCAGCCACCTGTACACCCTGCTGCCGATCATTGAAGCGGCCGACGTTACCGGCCATGAGCCTGCGCAGGTGGCCAAGGCATTCTTCGCCGTGGGCAGCGCGCTGGACCTGACCTGGTACCTGCAGGAAATCAGCAACCTGCCGGTGGAAAACAACTGGCAGGCGCTGGCGCGCGAGGCATTCCGCGACGATATCGACTTGCAGCAGCGGGCGATCACCATTTCGGTCCTGCAGATGGCCGATGCACCGCAAGACATGGATGCCCGCGTGGCGCTGTGGTCAGAGCAGCATCGGGGAATGGTGGAGCGCTGGCGCGCCATGCTCGACGACCTGCGCAATGCCACGGGCACTGACTATGCGATGTACGCGGTGGCCAACCGCGAGCTGGTCGACCTGGCCATGAGCGGGCAGGCAACGGTGGTGCCGTCCTGAGCCTTCTGGTGAGGTAAAACAAAGCCCCGGCAGTGATGCCGGGGCTTTTTTTGTATGCCTGGGCTGGCCCTTTCGCGGGTGAACCCGCTCCTACACAGATGGGTGGTGGACACACATCGGGGGTTGGACACAGCCCGTCGTGTAGGAGCGGGTTCACCCGCGAAGAGGCCGGCCCTGCTGGCCAATTTCCACCGGCCGTTCACCGTTGCCGCCGCTACCGTATTCGCGGGTAAACCCGCTCCTACAGGGGGGCGGGGCTGTTACTTGAACCGTCTCTCCACGCCTTTTTCGACCAGGATCTTGGCGGAAATCTCTTCCACCGAAAAATGCGTGGAATTGATATTGGGAATGTTCTCCCTGCGGAACAGGCTTTCCACTTCACGCACTTCGAATTCGCACTGGGCAAAGCTGGAATAACGGCTGTTGGGCTTGCGTTCGTGGCGGATGGCGGTGAGGCGGTCGGGGTCGATGGTCAGGCCGAACAGCTTGCTGTGGTGCTTTTTCAGCACCGCCGGCAGCTGCAGGCGCTCCATGTCGTCCTCGGTCAGCGGGTAATTGGCGGCACGGATACCGAACTGCATGGCCATGTACAGGCAGGTTGGGGTTTTGCCGCAACGCGACACGCCAACCAGAATCAGGTCGGCTTTGTCGTAGTAGTGGGTGCGTGCACCATCGTCGTTATCCAGGGCGAAATTCACCGCCTCGATGCGTTCCATGTAGTTTGAATTGCCACCAATCGAGTGGGATTTGCCCACGGAATACGACGAATGGGCGATCAATTCCTGCTCAAGTGGGGATAAAAACGAAGAAAAGATGTCGATCATGAAGCCATTCGACGTCGCCAGGATCTCGCGGATGTCCTGGTTGACAATGGTGTCGAAGATGATCGGGCGGACCCCATCCCGCTCGGCCGCAGCGTTTATTTGCTGGACCATGGCCCGCGCTTTGTCCGGCGAATCGATGTAAGGACGGGTGAATTTGTTGAAGGGAATGCTCTCAAATTGCGCGAGCAAACTCTGGCCCAGGGTTTCGGCAGTGATACCGGTGCCGTCGGAGATGAAGAACGCGGTTCGTTTCATTTGCGATCTGGGCCTTAAGCTGATGACGATTCTTGGATATGATAAGTTCGGTTTGCCGAATGCGGCTGTCGACATTCTGCCACATTTGCAGCGCCTATTTTCCAGGTACAGGCCACAAACGCCCGGCCAAGTCATAGAAGACAGGCGGGCGCCTTTTGAGCTTTTCCAACACAGTTAGTGGAGAGATCACCTTGGTAGAGTACGTAGTTTCCCTCGATAAGCTCGGCGTCCATGATGTGGAGCATGTGGGGGGCAAGAACGCATCCCTGGGCGAGATGATCAGTAACCTCGCCGGTGCCGGCGTGTCGGTGCCGGGCGGCTTTGCCACTACGGCTCAGGCGTACCGTGACTTTCTCGAGCAGAGTGGGCTGAACGACCGCATTCACGCCGCGCTCGACGCGCTGGACGTTGACGACATCAATGCCCTGACCAAGACCGGCGCGCAGATTCGCCAGTGGGTCATGGAAGCCGAATTCCCTGCGCGTCTGGATTCGGAAATCCGTACGGCCTTCGCCGAAATGGCCGCCGGCAACGACAACATGGCCGTTGCCGTGCGTTCCTCGGCTACCGCTGAAGACCTGCCGGACGCCTCGTTCGCCGGCCAGCAGGAAACCTTCCTCAACATCCGTGGCGTCGATAACGTGATCCGCGCGGCCAAGGAAGTGTTCGCTTCGCTGTTCAACGACCGCGCCATCGCCTACCGCGTGCACCAGGGCTTCGACCACAAGCTGGTGGCCCTGTCTGCCGGCGTGCAGCGCATGGTCCGCTCGGAAACCGGCACTGCCGGGGTGATGTTCACCCTCGACACCGAGTCGGGCTTCCGCGACGTGGTGTTCATCACCGGCGCCTACGGCCTGGGCGAAACCGTGGTGCAGGGTGCAGTCAACCCTGACGAATTCTACGTGCACAAGAACACCCTGCAGGCCGGCCGCCCGGCCATCCTGCGCCGTAACCTGGGCAGCAAGGCGATCAAGATGATCTACGGCGACGAGGCTAAGGCCGGTCGTTCGGTCAAGACCGTCGAAGTCGACCGCGCCGAGCGCGCACGCTTCTGCCTGACCGATGCCGAGGTCAGCGAGCTGGCCAAGCAGGCCATGATCATCGAGCAGCACTACCAGCGCCCGATGGACATCGAGTGGGCCAAGGACGGTGACGACGGCAAGCTGTACATCGTCCAGGCCCGCCCGGAAACGGTGAAGAGCCGTTCCAGCGCCAACGTCATGGAACGCTACCTGCTCAAAGAGAAAGGCACCGTGCTGGTCGAAGGCCGTGCCATTGGCCAGCGTATCGGTGCCGGCAAGGTTCGCGTCATCAACGACGTCTCGGAAATGGACAAGGTCCAGCCGGGTGACGTGCTGGTCTCCGACATGACCGACCCTGACTGGGAACCGGTGATGAAGCGCGCCAGCGCCATCGTCACCAACCGCGGTGGCCGTACCTGCCACGCGGCGATCATCGCCCGTGAGCTGGGTATCCCGGCGGTTGTCGGTTGCGGCAACGCTACCCAGGTGCTGAAAGACGGCCAGGGCGTGACCGTTTCCTGTGCCGAAGGCGACACCGGCTTCATCTTCGAAGGTGAACTGGGCTTCGACATCAAGCAGAACTCGGTCGATGCCATGCCGGAACTGCCGTTCAAGATCATGATGAACGTCGGCAACCCGGACCGCGCCTTCGACTTCGCCCAGCTGCCCAACGCCGGTGTCGGTCTGGCACGCCTGGAGTTCATCATCAACCGCATGATCGGCGTGCACCCCAAGGCACTGCTGAACTATGCGGGCCTGCCTGCCGACCTGAAAGACAGCGTCGACAAGCGCATTGCCGGCTACAACGACCCGGTCGGCTTCTATGTCGAGAAGCTGGTCGAGGGTATCAGCACCCTGGCGGCGGCCTTCTACCCGAAAAAGGTCATCGTGCGCCTGTCGGACTTCAAGTCCAACGAGTACGCCAACCTGATCGGCGGCAAGCTGTACGAGCCGGAAGAAGAAAACCCGATGCTGGGCTTCCGCGGTGCCTCGCGCTACATCAGCGAGTCGTTCCGTGACTGCTTCGAGCTGGAATGCCGTGCGCTGAAGCGCGTGCGCAACGAGATGGGCCTGACCAACGTCGAGATCATGGTGCCGTTCGTGCGCACCTTGGGCGAAGCCAGCCAGGTCGTCGACCTGCTCGCCGAAAACGGCCTGGCCCGTGGCGACAACGGCCTGCGCGTGATCATGATGTGCGAACTGCCGTCCAACGCCATCCTCGCCGAAGAGTTCCTGGAATACTTCGACGGCTTCTCGATCGGCTCCAACGACCTGACCCAGTTGACCCTGGGCCTGGACCGTGACTCGGGCATCATTGCTCACCTGTTCGACGAGCGTAACCCTGCGGTGAAGAAGCTGCTGGCCAACGCCATTGCCGCGTGCAACAAGGCTGGCAAGTACATCGGCATCTGCGGCCAAGGCCCATCGGATCACCCGGACCTGGCCAAGTGGCTGATGGAACAGGGCATCGAAAGCGTGTCGCTGAACCCGGACTCGGTACTCGAAACCTGGTTCTTCCTGGCCGAAGGCCAAGGCGCGGCCTGATGCAGTAAAACGCGGGGGGACGTCTGGCGTCCTCCTGCCTGGTTTTTTCCAGGGCGAGCTCCAGCAATGGACCCCGCCCTTTTTTGTGCACCAAGCAACCTTATGCAAAGCAGCAGCACTCTATTCCCCGTGGCCCTGCTCAGTGCCGAGCGCCGCGGCGATCTCAGCGAAGACGTGTATCGGATCAAGGCCGGTAACGGCCCGGACCCCAGCGTCGAGCTCGCCATCACCCGTCTGGGGCTGGCCGACCAGGTTCAGGCCCAAGGCGTGCCGGTCATTCTCCTGCACGGCAGTTTTTCCAATCGGCGCTTCTGGTATTCGCCCAAAGGGGTTGGCCTGGGCGCCTACCTTGCGCGCGCCGGTTTCGATGTCTGGATCCCGGAAATGCGAGGCCATGGCTTGTCGCCGCGCAACCTTGCCTGGAAGCACAACAGTGTTGCTGCCTACGCCCGTGATGACCTGCCGCTGATCAACGCCTTCGTGCGCGAGCAATCGGGCCAGGCGCCGCACTGGGTGGGCCATTCGCTGGGGGGGACGACATTGGCGGCAGCACTGGGTGGCGGCTTCCTGGAACCTGGGCAAGTCGCCAGTGTGGCGTTGTTCGGTACCCAGATCAGCCGTGTCTATTGGCCATTGAAAGTGCCGCCGCTGGCTTGGGGCGCGAAGCTGGTGCTCAAGCGTTGGGGGCAGATATCCGGGCCACGTTTCAAGCGTGGGCCTGAAGACGAGCCGATAGGCCTCGCCTTGGAGAGCATGCGCTGGCACGGCCTGTTCGGGCGCTTTGGCGACAAGCAGAACGATTGGTGGGCAGGGCTGGCTGAAGTGGATGTACCGCTGCTGGCGGTGGCCGGTGCAGGGGACTTCCAGGACCCGGTGTGGGCCTGTCGCAAGCTGTTCGAGCAGTTGGGCGGCGAGCGCAAGCAGTTCCTGCGGCTGGGTCGTGAAGAAGGTTTCGAGGCCTTTGGGCATGTCGACATGCTGGTGAGCAAGGCCGCGCAGGTGCAGGTGTGGCCGCTGGTGGAGCGCTGGCTGCGCAACCCGCTGCTGCCGGTGCATGCGTCCACTGTCGTTGCGGAACCTGTGCCTGCCAGCTGAGTTTGCTGTACCTGTCATGGTCTCTTCGCGGGTAAACCCGCTCCTACACCTGGATAACGGCGCGTTCCTGCGCAGGAACGGGTCACGCGTGGAAGGCCCGGTGCAGGATGAATACAAATGACTGCCCGGTCCCGGATGACTGCGACAGCCTCCAAGGTGTAGCCTTGGCCGATACCCGCTTTCGTTGTGACTGACAGGAGCTTCCCATGCAGCATTACGTAACGCCCGACCTGTGTGACGCCTACCCGGACCTGGTACAAGTGCTGGAACCGATGTTCAGCAATTTCGGTGGCCGCGATTCGTTCGGTGGCCAGATCGTTACCATCAAGTGTTTCGAGGACAATTCGCTGGTCAAGGAGCAGGTCGAACTCGACGGCAAGGGCAAAGTGCTGGTGGTCGATGGCGGGGGGTCGCTGCGCCGTGCGCTGCTGGGCGACATGCTCGCCGAAAAAGCCGCAAAAAACGGTTGGGAAGGCTTGGTGATCTACGGCTGTGTGCGTGATGTCGACGTGCTGATCCAGACCGACGTTGGCGTGCAGGCCCTGGCCAGCCACCCAATGAAGACTGACAAGCGCGGTATCGGCGATCTCAACGTGGTGGTGACCTTCGCCGGGGTCACCTTCCGCCCGGGCGAATATGTGTATGCCGACAACAATGGCGTGCTGGTCTCGCCGAGCCCGCTGAAAATGCCGGAGTAATGCGCAGCACGCGCTGATGGAGCTTTGATGTTCGAGGAAGACAACGCGCAGTGGGGGCTGGTGCATGCCCTGGTGCTCGATGGCAAAGGCGGCGCGCGTTCTATTGCCCGTACCGAACTGGACGACCTGCAGTTGCAACCGGAGCAGAGCCTGTGGCTCCACTGGGATCGCAGCCATCCGCAAACCCGCTCCTGGCTGCTGCACGACAGCGGCCTGAGCGAGTTCGCCTGCGAGCTGCTGCTGGAAGAAAACACCCGGCCGCGCCTGCTGCCCATGGCGGACGAACAGCTGTTGCTGTTCCTGCGGGGGGTCAACCTCAACCCGGGTGCCGAGCCCGAAGACATGGTTTCGGTGCGCATCTTCGCCGAGGCGCAGCGGGTTATCTCGCTGCGCCTGCGGCCGTTGCGCGCCAGCGATGAAATTCTCCAGTTGCTGGAACAGGGCAGGGGGCCGAAATCGGCCTCGGAACTGTTGTTGTTGATGGGTGAGTTGCTCACCGAAAAGGTCCAGGGCCTGGTCAGCGATCTGGCCGAGCTCGTCGACCTGGAGGAAGAAAAGGTCGAATCCGACGAGCGGTATGCCCCGGAGCAGGGCAGCCTGCAGCAGATTCGCCGCCGTGCCGCTGGCTTGCGCCGCTTTCTCGCCCCGCAACGGGAAATCTACGCGCAGTTGTCGCGCAGCAAATGGAGCTGGTTCGCCAATGCCGACGCCGATTACTGGAATGAACTCAACAACAGCCTGATCCGCTACCTCGAAGAGCTGGAACTGGCCCGCGAACGCGCTGCGCTGGTGCTGGAAAGCGAGGACCGGCGGCGCAGCGAGCGGATGAACCGCACCATGTACCGCTTTGGCATCATCACCTGCATCTTCCTGCCCATGAGCTTTGTCACCGGGCTGCTGGGCATCAATGTCGGCGGCATCCCCGGGGCGGAAAACCCTTTGGGCTTCCTGTTCGCCTGCATCGTCGTGCTGGGGTTGGCCGTGGGGCAGTGGTGGCTGTTCCGGCGGTTGCGATGGGTATAGCGGTGCAATTTGAAACCGTCGTGCCAACAGGATGTGTGACCCGTCGCCCGGCCGTCTCGTCTCTTGCTGACACTGCGCGAGGTGCCCATGCACGATCCGTTTGAAGAATCCCTGCGCGACCTGCTCAAGGCGTCACCCTCCGGCAATGACCGGGACGACCGGGACGACGCCGCATGCCTGGGTCGCGTGCTGAAAACCGCCAACCGCCAGGTTGGCGCGGGTGATCTGTTCAGCCTGCTTGGCCGTTGGAGCCAGGCGCTGCTGATTGCCGTGAACAATGGCTCGGCGCATGTTGCGCCGGTGCGTCGACACTCTTCCCGCAACGCTGCCCCCGGCAGCAAAGCAGATAAGGCCGATTGAATATGGAACTCGATCTCTGGACCCAGAGCCTGGTCACCGCGATGACAGCCCTTTGGACCAAGGTAGCGAACTTCATCCCCAACCTGTTCGGCGCGCTGGTCGTGGTGCTGCTCGGTTTCGTGGTGGCCAAGCTGCTCGACACGCTGCTGTCCAAGCTGTTGGCCAAATTTGGCCTGGACCGCCTGATGGCCGGTACCGGCCTCACCAAAATGCTCGGTCGGGGCGGCATCCAGGTGCCAATCTCGACCCTGATCGGCAAGATCGTCTATTGGTTCGTGCTGCTCATCTTCCTGGTCTCGGCCGCCGAATCGCTGGGCCTGGAGCGGGTTTCGGCAACCCTCGACATGCTCGCCCTGTACTTGCCCAAAGTGTTCGGCGCGGCCCTGGTGCTGCTGGCCGGCGTGCTGCTGGCGCAGGTGGCCAATGGTCTGGTGCGTGGCGCTGCCGAAGGCATCGGCCTGGAATACTCGGCAGGCCTGGGGCGTATCACCCAAGGCCTTGTGATCATCATCAGCATCTCGGTGGCCATCAGCCAGCTGGAAGTGAAAACCGACCTGCTGAACCACGTCATCGTTATCGGGCTGATTACCGTTGGTCTGGCCGTTGCCTTGGCCATGGGCCTTGGCAGTCGCGAAATTGCCGGGCAGATCCTGGCCGGCATCTACGTGCGCGAGCTGTACCAAGTGGGCCAGCAGGTGCGGATTGGAGAGGTCGAAGGGCATATCGAGGAGATCGGTACGGTGAAGACGACGCTGCTGACCGATGATGGCGAACTGGTGTCGCTGTCTAACCGCGAGCTGCTTGAACAGCGCGTCAATAGCCGCTAACCGCACAAAAGCTGTTAATGTATGCCGCCGCGAAATTCGACCCACGGGGTCGCGCGGCGACATTGACCTGACTGTCGGCCAGATCCGTTTTGAATAAAGTTCATTCGCCGCCCATGCGCTATGACCCCCGCGAGCTCACAGACGAAGAGTTGGTGGCGCGTTCGCATGAGGAGCTGTACCACGTTACCCGCGCCTATGAAGAGCTCATGCGGCGCTACCAACGGACCCTGTTCAACGTCTGTGCGCGTTATCTGGGGAACGACCGTGACGCGGACGATGTCTGTCAGGAAGTGATGCTAAAAGTGCTGTACGGGCTGAAAAACTTCGAGGGTAAGTCGAAGTTCAAGACCTGGCTCTACAGCATCACCTACAACGAGTGCATTACCCAGTACCGCAAGGAGCGCCGCAAACGTCGGTTGATGGATGCCTTGAGTCTGGACCCTGTTGAAGAGGCGTCCGAGGACAAGGCTCCAAAGCCGGAAGAAAAAGGCGGGCTGGACAAGTGGCTGGTGCATGTGAACCCGATTGACCGGGAAATTCTGGTGCTGCGTTTTGTCGCAGAGCTGGAATTTCAGGAAATTGCCGACATCATGCACATGGGCCTGAGCGCGACGAAAATGCGTTACAAGCGCGCGCTAGACAAGCTTCGGGAGAAATTTGCCGGCCTTGATGAAACTTAGGGGCGTGCAAATATCTCTAACGAACCGGCGAGTTCTGCTAGACTCGCCGTCGAGTTGTCCCTCTTGTTTGTGGTGGGACTGCTTAACTATCACCAGATGGGGATTTAACGGATGAAATTGAAAAACACCTTGGGCTTGGCCATTGGTTCGCTTGTAGCCGCCACTTCGATTGGCGCTATGGCACAAGGTCAAGGCGCCGTCGAGACTGAAATCTTCTACAAGAAAGAATTCTTCGACAGCCAGCGCGACTTCAAGAACGACGGTAACCTGTTCGGCGGCTCGATCGGTTACTTCCTGACCGACGACGTTGAGCTGCGTCTGGGCTACGACGAAGTGCACAACGCTCGTGGCGAAGACGGCAAGAACATCAAGGGCTCGAACACCGCCCTGGACGCCGTTTACCACTTCAACAACCCGTACGACGCCATCCGTCCGTACGTTTCCGCTGGTTTCTCGCACCAGTCGCTGGGCCAGACCGGCCGTGGCGGTCGTGACCACTCCACCTTCGCCAACGTTGGCGCTGGCGCCAAGTGGTACATCACCGACATGTTCTATGCCCGTGCCGGCGTAGAAGCTCAGTACAACATCGACCAGGGCGACACCGAGTGGGCCCCGAGCGTTGGTGTTGGCCTGAACTTCGGCGGTAGCCCGAAGCAAGCTGAAGCTGCTCCTGCTCCAGTTGCTGAAGTCTGCTCCGACTCCGACAACGACGGCGTGTGCGACAACGTCGACAAGTGCCCAGACACCCCGGCCAACGTTACCGTTGACGCCGACGGCTGCCCGGCTGTTGCCGAAGTCGTTCGCGTTGAGCTGGACGTCAAGTTCGACTTCGACAAGTCGGTCGTCAAGCCTAACAGCTACGGCGACATCAAAAACCTGGCTGACTTCATGAAGCAGTACCCACAAACCACCACCGTGGTTGAAGGTCACACTGACTCCGTGGGTCCAGACGCTTACAACCAGAAGCTGTCCGAGCGTCGTGCCAACGCTGTCAAGCAAGTGCTGACCCAGCAGTACGGCGTAGAATCCAGCCGTGTTGACTCGGTTGGCTACGGCGAAACCCGTCCGGTTGCTGACAACGCCACCGAAGAAGGCCGTGCTATCAACCGTCGCGTTGAAGCTCAGGTAGAAGCCCAGGCCAAGTAATTGGTTTGAAGCTTCATGAAAAACCCGGCCTCGGCCGGGTTTTTCTTTGCCTGGGGTTTAACCGGCCTCGAAGGCTGTTCCTGCTGTTAGCCTGCGATTGCGATCCGCCCCACAGCCTGTTGCTCTCCCACCACCTCTCCAATCACCAGGATTGCCGGGCTACGCAAGCCAAACGCCCGCGCAGCTTCCACCATTCCCTGCACATCGCTTCTGCACTCCCGCTGCTGCGGCAGCGAGGCGTTTTCGATCATCGCCACCGGCATTCCCGGCGCCATACCCCCCGCCAGCAATCCCTGGCGCACCTGTTCCAGCCGCGCCACCCCCATGTAGACCACCAGTGTTGTCCCGCCCTGAGCCAAGGCTGCCCAGTTCAGCTCGCTATCGTCCTGGGTGTGCGCCGTCACCAGCGTCACCCCTCGGCTCACGCCCCGTGAAGTCAGGGGGATCCCGCACTGCGTGGCCCCGGCCAGGCCGGCGGTGATGCCATTGATCACCTCCACTTCGATGCCATGGCCCTGCAGCCACAGTGCCTCCTCACCGCCACGGCCGAAGATGCAAGGGTCGCCGCCCTTGAGCCGCACCACGCAACGGCCCTGTCGCGCGTGGCGCAGCATCAGGCGCTGAATGAACGCTTGCGGTGTAGAGCGGCAGCCGCCGCGCTTGCCCACGGTCATTACCCGGGCCTGCGGGCAATGCTCGAGCACTGCCGGGTTGACGAGGTCGTCGACCATGACCACGGCGGCTTGCTGCAACGCACGCACGGCCTTGAGGGTGAGCAGTTCAGGGTCACCAGGGCCGGCACCGACCAGCCATACTTTTGCATTCATCAGGGTTTCCTCATCGGCAAGGTGCGTTCAGCCCTTGAGCAGGGTGAACAGCAGTATCAAATTGATCAGCAACGACAACAGGGCCAGGGTGCGCCACACCTTCAGCGGCTCGCGCTCCAGCAGCGGCCGGGGTCGACTGGGCAGTTCCTGGCGGTCGCCGCGCTCGAGCAGCAGCAACCAGTGTTCGGCGGTTTCGAAGCGCTGCGCCGGGTCGCTCGCCACGGCCTGCAGCAGGTTGTGCTGCAGCCATTCCGGCAGGTCGGGTCGGTAGCGCGCGGCGTTGACCGGCTGGCCGAAGCGCGGGCGCTGAAAGGCCTCTACCTCGCCGTACGGGTAATGTCCGGTCAGCAGGTGGTACAGGGTCACGCCCACTGCATACAAGTCCTGACGCGGGCTGGGCGGGTGGCCTTCGAATGCTTCCGGGGCGATGTACGAGGGTGTGCCGGGCAGCTCGTGCAGCGGGTCTTCGGACAGGCCCGGGCAATAAGCCAGGCCGAAGTCCAGCAGGCGCAGCTGGCCATCACGGCCCAGGTGCAGGTTGTCTGGCTTGATATCGCGGTGCAGCAAGTTGTGCCGATGCAGCACACCGACTGCCTGTAGCAGTTGCCGGGCGACTTCCAGCCATTGCGGCAAGGGCAGCGGGCCTTGTTCGGCCAGCAACGCCGCCAGGTTTTGGCCCGGATATTCGCGCATCACGTAGTACAGGTGCTGACGCTGACTGGCGGTGTGTAGCTCGGGGAAGTGCCGGCCGGCGATGCGGCGCAGAAACCACTCTTCCAGCAACAGCCCTTGTGCCGCCCCCGGTTCCTGTTCGCGTGCCGGGGGCAGGGTCTTGAGCAGCCAAGGCTGGTTCTGGCTATCGCGCACTTTGTACAGCAAGGACTGGCGGCTGTGCGCATGCAGTGTTTCGACCTGCCAGCCGTCGATCACCTGGCCTTCGCGCAGCGGGCCGGGCACTGGCCATTGTTGCAGTTGCGCCAGGGTATCGCCCAGGTTGGCCGTGCCCAGTTGATCGACTTGCACCAGCAAGGCGCTGGCGTTGTCCTTGCTGCCGTTGAGGTGCGCACTGGCCACCAGGGTGTCGGCGGCCAGTTGCAGGTCAGTTTGCTCGCGCAGCACGGCCTGGATGTGCTGTTCGCCCAGGCTGGCCCAGACCCCGTCGCTGAGCAGCAGGAAGCATTCACCCGGTTGCAGCTCGCCTTCCAGGTAATCCACCAGCAGGTGCTGGTCCAGGCCCAATGCCCGTTTCAGTACATGCTGCATGCCCGGTTGGTCCCAGACATGGTCTTCGCTCAGGCATTGCAGCGTCCCTCCGTGCCAGCGGTACACCCGGCAGTCGCCTACATGGGCCAGGGTAAAGCGTCGGCCGCGCAACACCAACGCGCTAAGCGTGGTCAACAACGGCTGGCCGCTGCCCTGGGCGCGCAACCAGCGGTTTTGCGCCAGCAGCAGACGGTCGAGGGCCTGGGCCACGCTCCAGGTGGCCGGCGTGGCGTAGTAATCCAGGGCCAGTGCCTGCAGGCTGGCGCGTGCCGCCAGGCCGCCGTCGGCACATTGGCTGACGCCGTCGGCCAGGGCGAACAGGTAGCCTTTGCTGGCGGCCAGTTCTGGTGCCGGTGTCACCAGGCGCAGGGCGTCCTGGTTTTCCGCGCGCGGCCCGGTGGCGCTGGCCTGGGCAAAGCTCAGTTGCAGGCTCATCGGCGTGCCTCAGACCCGCGCTGCAGTGACTGCAGTCGAGCCCCAGGTGGTGCGCCAGCGCTGTTTCACCCCGTGCAGGCCGAACCAGGCCAGCAGGCCCAGGCTGGCGAACAGCCACAGCCCCAGTTGGTAGTCGCCAGTGTGCTGCTTGATGGTGCCAAGCCCGGCCGCCAGCAGGAAGCCGCCGATGCCACCGGCCATGCCGATCAGACCGGTCATTACCCCGATTTCTTGGCGGAAGCGTTGGGGCACCAGTTGGAACACGGCGCCATTGCCGGCACCCAGGCCGAGCATGGCGCTGACGAACAGCGCCAGTGCGGCCGCGGCAGAGGGCAGGTTGAAGCCGACGGCGGCAATGCAGATGGCGGCGACGCCGTACATGCCCAGCAGGGTGCGGATGCCGCCAAAACGGTCAGCCAGGGCGCCGCCAAGCGGGCGCATCAGGCTGCCGGCGAACACGCAAGCGGCGGTGTAGTAGCCGGCGGTGACCGGGCTCAGGCCGTATTGGTCACTGAAGTAGCCGGGCAGGGCACTGGCCAGGCCGATGAAACCGCCGAAGGTAACGCTGTAGAAAAACATGAACCACCAGCTGTCACGGTCGCCCAGTGCCTTGAGGTAGTCGGCCATGGCTTTCGGCTTGGGCCGTTGCGGGGCATTGCGCGCCAACAGGGCGAACACCACCAGCGCCAGTGACAGCGGGATCAGCGCAAAGCCGAACACATTGTCCCAGCCAAAGCCCGCTGCCAGTGCCGGTGCCAGCAGGGCCGCGAACACCGTGCCGGAGTTGCCGGCGCCGGCGATGCCCATGGCCTTGCCCTGGTGCTGTGGCGGGTACCACTGTGAGGCCAGCGGCAGCGAGACGGCGAAGGACGCACCGGCAAAGCCCAGGAACACGCCGAGCAGCAGGGCCTGTTCATAGCTGTGTACGCCAAGGTACCAGGCTGCGGCCAGGGCGACGATGACCACCACCTGGCCGATCAGGCCAGCCGTCTTGGGCGACAGGCGGTCGACCAGAACGCCCATGGCAAAGCGCAGGATCGCCCCGGCCAGGATCGGCGTGGCCACCATCAGGCCCCGTTGTTGTGCGCTAAGTTGCAGGTCGGCAGCAATCTGCACCGCCAACGGGCCCAACAGATACCAGACCATGAAGCTGAGGTCGAAATACAGAAATGCGGCGAACAGCGTGGGCACATGCCCGGATTTCCAGAAGCTGGTACTCATCGAACACCTCACTCGGTAGTACAACGGAACGAAAAAAACGCCGCTACCCGCTCCACGGGCGTGGAGGGGAGAGCGACGTCTTTGTCGGGATTCAAGTGGGGTAACCGCCGTTGGCTACCGGTGAGTTTTGTTGAGCAAGAGATGGGCCAACTTCTGGTGGGGCTGGCTTGAGATTTTCAGCGCATCAGCCGAGCATCTCATGCATGGCAATGATCTGTTCGGCCACCTGGATCAGCTTCTGCTGCCGGCTCATGGCCTGGCGACGCATCAGGGTATAGGCCTGCTCTTCGTTGCAGTCCTTCATCTTCATCAGCAAACCCTTGGCTTGCTCGATGCGCTTGCGTTCGGCCAGTTGCTGGTCGCGCGCCAGCAGCTGCGCCTTCAGTGCCTGGTCGCTCTCGAAGCGGGCCATGGCCACGTCCAGGATCGGCTGCAGCCGCGCAGCATGGATACCCTCGACGATGTAGGCGCTGACCCCGGCCTGGATCGCCTGACGCATCATCCCGGGGTCGTGCTCGTCGGTGAACAACACGATGGGCCGCGGCTGGTCACGGCTCACCAGCACTACCTGTTCCATCACATCGCGGTCTGGTGAGTCGGTATCGATCAATACCACGTCGGGGCGCACCGTTTCGACGCAGGCGGGTAGGTCGATGGTCAGGTCTGGGGCTTCGATGATCTCGAAGCCGGCCTCACTCAACGCCGCCCTGAGGCGGCCGAGCTTGCTCTGGGTGTCGTCGATCAGCAGGATGCGCAGCATGTTCGTCCCCCTCACGCGCCGACACGGGCATCGGGCAAGTCACCCAAGGCATGCAAGCTGAAACTGCGGGCATAGCCGAAGGGGTCGCTGCCATCCCAGCGGGAGCCATCGATCAGCAGGCTGCTGCGCATCGGTTGGCCTGGGCAAGCGATGCCCAGGCTGTGTGCGGCCTCGCTGTACAACTGCAGTTGCTGGACTTGCCGGGCCACGCCGAGGTAGTCGGGGTCTTCGCGCAGCAGGCCCCAGCGGCGGAACTGGGTCATGAACCACATACCGTCGGACAGGTAGGGCAGGTTGGCCCGGCCTTGGTCGAACAGGCGCAGGGCATGTGGGTCTTGCCATTGGTTGCCCAGGCCATCCTCATAGTGGCCGAGCAGGCGGGGGGCTATGCTGTCCAGCGGGGTGTCCAGATAGGCACTTGCGCTGAGCAGTTGCGCGGTGCTGCGGCGGTTTTCCGGGCTTTGCTCGATGAACCGGCTGGCGGTGAGGATCGCCTTGATCAGCGCACGGGCGCTGTTGGGGTATTGCTCGGCAAAGACGCGGGCGCAGGCCAGGACCTTTTCCGGGTGATCCGGCCAGATCGACTGGCTGGTGGCCAGGGTGAAGCCTTGGCCTTTGGCCACCGCGTCGGCGGCCCAGGGCTCACCAACGCAGAAGCCGTCAATGCGCCCGGCCTGGAGGTGTGCAGCCATCTGCGCCGGTGGCACCACGACGCTGTCGACGTCGCGCAGCGGGTGGATGCCCTGGCTGGCCAGCCAGTAATACAACCACATGGCGTGGGTGCCGGTGGGGAAGGTCTGGGCGAACGTCAGGCGTGCGCCATGCTGGTGCACCAGGCGCGCCAGCGCCTCAGGGTTGGTCACGCCCTTGCGCTGCAAGGCAGGGGACAGGTTGATAGCCTGGGCGTTCTGGTTCAGGCCCATGAGCACGGCCATGTCGCTGGCGGGTACGCCGCCAATGCCCAGATGCACGGCGTAGACCAGGCCATACAGGCAATGCGCGGCGTCCAGCTCGCCGCTGACCAGCTTGTCGCGCAGCCCGGCCCACGAGCCCTGGCGCTTGAGGTTGAGGGTAAGGCCGTGCTGCTGGGCGAAGCCCTGGGTGGCGGCGACCACGACCGAGGCGCAGTCGGTCAGGGCCATGTAGCCGATGTTCAGGCTGGTTTTTTCCGGCGCGTCGCTGCCGTTGACCCAGGCCAGGGGCGTTGCTCGGGGTACAGTGTTCACAAGAGTCCTCGCCCTTACTGATAAGGCTGTGGGCTGAACAGGTGCAACCGATGTGCCAAGCGCTCCACGATTTGCTGTCCTGCCAGCCCCACGCTGGCTATAATCGCCCCCTCACTCACCCTGAGCCTTGCCCGCCCATGTATACCCTGGCCCGCCAGCTGCTGTTCAAGCTTTCCCCGGAAACTTCCCACGACCTGTCCCTGGACCTGATCGGCGCCGGTGGCCGTATGGGCCTCAACGGCATGCTGTGCAAGCAACCGGCGTCATTGCCGGTTTCGGTCATGGGCTTGAACTTCGCCAACCCGGTGGGGCTGGCAGCTGGCCTGGACAAGAACGGCGCGGCCATCGACGGCTTCGCCCAGCTGGGCTTCGGCTTTGTCGAAATCGGCACTGTCACCCCGCGTCCGCAGCCAGGCAACCCCAAGCCACGGTTGTTCCGCCTGCCGGAAGCCACGGCCATCATCAACCGCATGGGCTTCAACAACCTGGGCGTTGATCACCTGCTGGGGCGCGTACGCGCCTCGCGCTACAAGGGGGTGCTGGGCATCAACATCGGCAAGAACTTCGATACCCCGGTCGAACGTGCCGTCGATGACTACCTGATCTGCCTGGACAAGGTCTACACCGCCGCCAGCTACATCACGGTCAATGTCAGCTCGCCCAACACCCCGGGCCTGCGCAGCCTGCAGTTCGGCGACTCGCTCAAGCAGTTGCTCGATGCCCTGGCCGAGCGACGCGAGCAACTGGCCGGTACACATGGCAAGCGCGTGCCCCTGGCAATCAAGATCGCACCGGACATGAGCGACGAAGAAACGGCGCTGGTGGCCGCCGCGCTGATGGCGTCGGGCAT
The DNA here is from genome assembly GCF_001655295.1 of Pseudomonas sp. JY-Q. Lineage (NCBI taxonomy): Bacteria > Pseudomonadati > Pseudomonadota > Gammaproteobacteria > Pseudomonadales > Pseudomonadaceae > Pseudomonas > Pseudomonas sp. JY-Q. Next base: position 1,997,151 of record NZ_CP011525.1, read on the forward strand.
GGATGCGGTGATCGCCACCAACACCACGCTGGGGCGTGAAGGTGTCGAAGCACTGCCGTACGGTGGTGAGGCGGGCGGCCTGTCGGGCGCACCGGTGCGGGAGAAGAGCACTCATATCGTCAAGGTGCTGGCAGGTGAGCTGGGCGGCAAGTTGCCGATCATTGCCGCCGGTGGCATTACCGAAGGCCGCCATGCTGCCGAGAAGATCGCGGCCGGGGCGAGCCTGGTGCAGATCTACTCGGGCTTCATTTACAAAGGGCCGGCGCTGATTCGCGAAGCGGTGGATGCTATCGCGGCAATGCCGCGGTGACCTGACGGGCCGGTTCGCGGGCAAGCCCGCTCTTGCAGGGATAGTGGGTACAGCTTATGAGGTTTGCCAAGGCATAAAAAAGGGCCCCTTCAAGGGGCCCCTGGGCCTTCGCCCGCCGCCCGGATGGGGCGTGCATGGTAAATCGAATTCAGTGTCCTCGTTCAGCCAACGGCGTGATTTTCGTTGAGTCTATGGATGCCAGCGGTGCCAGTCATTCCGTCCCAGTTATCACCGCGACCTTCACGCCAGCCGTTGATCCAGGCTTGGCGAACAGAAGGAAGATTGAAGGGGCAAAGTTCGCGGGATTTGCCGGTAACCCCGTATTGGTAGCCACGTGAATATGCTCTTTCCAACGGATCACGCTTAAGTCTTCTCATAGGGTGTTGCCCTCACTTGTTGACTGTAATGTCCCGTCGGCCTCTCCGAGGCCGGGCAGAGTCGTTCTGCCGGTTTGCGCTCGCTGCCGGCGTGGCGAGCTGAAAGTGCCGCCTCGTTGCGAAGCGGCCTGAGACCAGTTCTATCGAATGCGAGTCACGGTGTGAATGATCGATTTGTCATAAGCACGTAACCTTTCCAAGGGTGAGGGGATAAGTAAATAAATGCGACTCAACCTTGTTTGGTGTTTAGCCCTGCAATGATCGGGGTTTGCCGTTCTTTGACGTCATTTCGCCAGCGTTGTTTGCGGATGACAGAAATAATTTGAAATGCGACGAAGGGTCACATTGGCCCGCAGATCGCCAGAATTACGCGTACTGCCTGATGATCTAAGCTGTCTTTGCCACTGGGCCAAGCACGGATCGGTCAGGCGGCCCGGCTTTTCTGCAGCACGTTGTGTGCCGCAGAGGGCCACCCGCACGCCTGCTGGAAAGGTGTACGGGCAAACATCGCGGGGCGATGCGTCGCCCCGTCAGTCAAATAGCCCAAGGCGCTGGAATACTCATGTCGGACCGTTTCGAACTTTACCTCACCTGTCCCAAAGGCCTTGAAAGCCTGCTCGCCGAAGAGGCCAAGGGCCTCGGCCTTGACGAGGTGCGCGAGCACACCTCGGCCATTCGCGGCGCCGCCGACATGGAAACTGCTTACCGCCTGTGTGTCTGGTCACGTCTGGCCAACCGCGTATTGCTGGTGCTCAAGCGCTTCTCGATGAAGAACGCCGACGACCTTTACGACGGTGTGCACGCGGTCGACTGGGCTGACCACCTGGCAGCCGACGGCACCCTGGCTGTGGAGTTCAGCGGCCATGGCTCAGGCATCGACAATACCCACTTCGGTGCGCTGAAGGTCAAGGATGCGATCGTCGACAAGCTGCGTAACCGCGAAGGCCTGCGCCCGTCAGTGGAAAAGATCGACCCTGACGTGCGTGTGCACCTGCGCCTGGACCGCGGCGAGGCCATTTTGTCCCTCGACCTGTCCGGGCACAGCCTGCACCAGCGTGGCTACCGCCTGCAGCAAGGCGCCGCGCCGCTGAAGGAAAACCTGGCGGCAGCGGTGCTGATCCGTGCTGGCTGGCCGCGTATTGCTGCCGAAGGTGGTGCGCTGGCCGACCCGATGTGCGGTGTGGGTACCTTCCTGGTCGAGGCCGCGATGATCGCCGCCGATATCGCCCCCAACCTCAAGCGCGAACGCTGGGGCTTCAGTGCCTGGCTCGGCCATGTGCCGGCGCTGTGGCGCAAGGTGCATGACGAAGCGCAGGCGCGCGCGCAGGCCGGCCTGGCCAAGCCACCGCTGTGGATCCGTGGCTACGAGGCTGACCCGCGACTGATCCAGCCGGGCCGCAACAACGTCGAGCGTGCCGGCTTGGGCGACTGGGTGAAGATCTACCAAGGCGAAGTCAGTACCTTCGAGCCACGCCCGGACCAGAACCAGAAAGGCCTGGTCATCAGCAACCCGCCCTACGGTGAGCGTCTGGGTGACGAAGCCAGCCTGCTGTACCTCTACCAGAATCTGGGCGAGCGCCTGCGCCAGGCCTGCATGGGCTGGGAAGCAGCGGTATTCACTGGTGCGCCGCAACTGGGCAAGCGCATGGGCATTCGTAGCCACAAGCAGTACGCGTTCTGGAACGGCGCATTGCCATGCAAGCTGCTGCTGTTCAAGGTGCAGCCTGACCAGTTCGTCACCGGTGAACGCCGCGAAGCGCAGCCTGAAGGCACCGAGGCCCGCCAGCAGGTGCCGCAGGCCAGCGAGCCCGCGCGGCTGTCGGAAGGGGCGCAGATGTTTGCCAACCGCCTGCAGAAGAACCTCAAGCAACTGGGCAAGTGGGCCCGTCGCGAGCAGGTCGACTGCTATCGCCTGTACGATGCCGACATGCCTGAATATGCCCTGGCGGTCGACCTGTACCAGGACTGGGTACACGTGCAGGAATACGCCGCGCCACGTTCGGTCGACCCGGACAAGGCTCAGGCGCGTCTGCTCGATGCACTGGCGGCCATCCCGCAGGCGTTGGGCATTTCGCCGCAGCGTGTAGTGCTCAAACGTCGCGAGCGGCAAAGCGGCACGCGCCAGTACGAACGTCAGGCTACCGAGGGCCGCTTCCAGGAAGTGAACGAAGGTGGCGTCAAGCTGCTGGTCAACCTCACCGACTACCTGGATACCGGGCTGTTCCTCGACCACCGCCCGATGCGTATGCGCATCCAGCGCGAGGCTGCCGGCAAGCGCTTCCTCAACCTGTTCTGCTACACCGCCACGGCCACCGTGCACGCGGCCAAGGGCGGTGCGCGCAGCACCACCAGCGTCGACCTGTCGAAAACCTACCTGGACTGGGCGCGGCGTAACCTGGCACTCAATGGCTATTCCGAGCGCAACCGCCTGGAGCAAAGCGATGTAATGGCGTGGCTGGAAGGCAACCGTGACAGCTACGACCTGATCTTCATCGACCCGCCAACCTTCTCCAACTCCAAGCGCATGGAAGGTGTATTCGACGTGCAGCGTGACCATGTTCAGCTGTTGGACCTGGCCATGGCCCGTCTGGCGCCGGGTGGTGTGCTGTATTTCTCCAACAACTTCCGCAAGTTCCAGCTGGACGAGCACCTGATGGCGCGTTACGTGGTGGAAGAAATCAGCGCCCAGACCCTGGACCCGGACTTCGCCCGTAATAACCGTATCCATCGCGCCTGGCGTTTGCAGCTTCGTTGAGGCGACGAGGTACATTGCACGGCTAATGGCCAATAGCTATAACTGAGGGCAGGGCAAGATAATCCGCAGGACGCTGACGTGACGAGATGGGTGTATGTCAAAGTGTGGCGTGCGTGCGCGGTTGCTTGGCTTGTGCACAGAGAGGGCGTCCGCCTGGGCGATGGCGCTGATTGCACTGGTGGCGGGCGGCTTGTTGACCGCCGCCTTGGCATTTGCCGCGCACACCTTCTACAAACAGCAACTGCGCCAGCGCTTCGAGCTGCTGGCCAGCGAGCGCGCCAGCCGTATTGCCGAGCGCTTTGACGAACAGCAGCAGCGCCTGGACGGGCTGCGGCGGTTTTTCAGCTTTTCCAACGACATCAGCCCGCGCGAATTTGACGGCTATGCCCGGCCACTGCTACAGCGCACCCTGGCCTATGCCTGGGCGCCGCGCGTCGAGGCTGCGCAACGCGCCGAATTCGAGCGCCTGGCCAGTGACCATACCGGCCCAGGCTATGTGATCCGGGACAAGGACGCGCAAGGCCAGTGGCGCCCGGCGTCGCAGCGCGATCATTACTTCCCGGTACTCTATACCCAATCGGGCGAACTGCCCGGGTTGCCCTACGGCCTGGACCTCGCTGGCCGAAGCGAGCCTCAGGCGGCCTTGGCGCGGGCGTTGGGGCCAGGCAGCATGGCGGTGTCCGAGCCATTGGCCCTGTTCGATACCCACTCGGCAGAGCGCGGCCTGTTGATGGTCGCGCCGGTATTTTCCGATGCCGACCCCCGCGGTGCTGCAGCGGGTTATGTGGTGGCCTTGCTGAGCATGCGCGAGCTGGTCAGCGACGGTCGGCCGGTAGCGACTGATGACAACCTTGTCGTGCGCATCACGGACCCGTCTGGGTTACAAGGCCCCGTCGTGATGTTCGATTCGCAAAATCAGGTCGCGCCCTTGGCCCTGGCCAGCAATCAGTTGTTGCGCCTGGCCGATCACTATTTCCAGCTGAGCATTCAGCCGAGCCAGGCGTTCGTGCAGGCGAACCGCTCCTCGGCAGTGCTGGCGGTCGGTTTGTTGGGCGGACTGTTGAGCCTGTTGCTCAGCGTGCTGCTCTACAGCCTGTTGAGCCAGCGTCAGCGCGCCCTGGCCTTGGTCGCTCAGCGTACGGCCGAGTTGCAGGTCAGCGAGCAGTCGTTGCGTGGCACCCACAACCAACTGCGCAGTGTGCTGGATGCCGCGACCCAGGTGGCGATCATCGCCACCAACCTCAAGGGGGTGGTCAGCACGTTCAACGCCGGTGCCGAACGCATGCTCGGTTACGCGGCCAGCGAAGCGATCGGCCGCTTGCGCCTTGAAGACCTGGTGCTGCCGGAGGAGCTCAACCTGCGTGCCCATGCCTTGAGCTTGCGTTTTGGCCGCGCCATTGCTGGGGGCCAGGCGATGTTCGCTGAAACGGTACAGGAACACGGGGCCGAGCCTGGCGAGTGGACCTTGCTACGGGCTGATGGCAGCCAGCTGGTCGCCAACATGCTAGTGACTGCCATGCTCGACGAACAGGGGTTGTGGGTTGGCTACCTGGCCATCTGCATTGACGTGACCGAGCGGCGCCGGGTGCATGAGGCGTTGGCAGCGCGTGACCGGTTGCTGGAAAAGCTCAGTGCCGAGGTGCCGGGCGGCATCTACCAATATCGCCTGGATGCCAACGGCCATTCGTGTTTTCCATATGCCAGCATGGGCCTGTATGACATTTATGAGGTCGACCTCATGCAATTACGTGAGGATGCCTCGGGGGTGTTCGAACGTATCCACCCCGATGACCTGGAGCGCGTGCGCCGCTCGGTGCGCTATTCAGCCGAACACCTGTCACCCTGGCGCGAGGAGTATCGGGTCTGCCTGCCCCGGGCCGGACTGCGCTGGGTGCGTGGCGAGGCGACCCCGGAAGTGGGCGAGCAGGGCTGCACGCTGTGGCATGGCTACCTGACTGACATCTCCGACCTGAAGGGCGTGGAGGAAGAGTTGCGGGCGCTGTCGGTCACAGACTCCCTGACCGGTATCCATAATCGTCGCTACTTCCAGGAGCGGCTCAAGATCGAACTGGAACGGGCCCAGCGCGATGGCTTGGCGCTGGCGGTGATCATGCTCGACATCGATCACTTCAAGCGCATCAACGACCGCTTCGGCCATGCCGTCGGCGACCGGGTGCTGCGTAGCCTGTGCCAGCGCATCGGTCAGCGTTTACGGCGTACCGATGTGTTTTGCCGCTTGGGCGGGGAAGAGTTCATGGTGCTTTGCCCGGGCAGCGATGTCGATCAGGCGCGGTTGCTGGCGCTGGAGTTGTGGCAAGGGGTGCGCAATGTGCCGGTGGAAGGCGTGGGCCAGGTGACTGCAAGCTTTGGGGTGGCGGGTTGGCGGTCGGGCGAAGGCGCTGATGCCTTGCTGTTGCGCGCCGACGCCGGCGTGTATGCGGCCAAACAGGCCGGGCGGGACCGGGTGGAGGGGGAGTCGGCCTAAGCGCTGTCGGTTGCCGGTACCGAGCCTTTCGCGGCGAAAACCGCTCCTACAGGTTGCACAGGTTTGGTAAGCCGTGCTCACCCCTGTAGGAGCGGGTTCACCCGCGAAAAGGCCAATACAGGCTAACCAATCAATTAGCTGCTGTACTGCCAGCCAGCTTCGGCTGGCGATACAGGTCAAGCAACACCTGATCCAGCACCTGCGAGGCACCCCACGGTTTAGGGTCGTTGAGAATCGCTGCCACTGCCCAGGTATGGCCGTTGCTGTCGCGACTGAAGCCGGCAATCGCCCGCACAGTGTTCAGTGTGCCGGTCTTGATGTGCCCTTCACCGGTCATCGCGGTGCGCTTGAGACGCTTGCGCATCGTGCCGTCCATGCCCACCAGCGGCATCGAGCTCATGAATTCGGCAGCGTAAGGGCTCTTCCAGGCGGCTTTCAGCATCTCGGCCATTTCCCGGGTACTGACCCGTTCGGCACGCGACAGGCCAGAGCCGTTTTCCATCACCAGATGCGGCGCAGTAATACCTTTTTTCGCCAGCCATTGGCGTACCACGCGCTGGGCAGCACGGGCGTCGTCACCATCGGCATCGGTGCGGAACTGCGCGCCAAGGCTCAGGAACAGCTGCTGGGCCATGGTGTTGTTGCTGTACTTGTTGATGTCGCGGATCACTTCCACCAGGTCTGGCGAGAAGGCGCGGGCCAGCAGGCGAGCACTCTTGGGCACATTCTCGATGCGGTCGCCACCCTGGATGTTGCCACCCAGTTCGTTCCAGATTGCGCGCACGGCACCGGCGGCGTAGGTGGAATGGTCGAGCAGCGACAAGTAGGTTTGCGAGTTGCAGCCGTCACCCAGTTGGCCGCTGACCGTGACACTGATGCCGTCGGCCTGGGGCACCGGGTTGTAGCGCACATCACCGGTGCATTTCTTTGAGGCTACCGGCTTGACCTGGTTGTCGATACGGATACTGGCAATCGGCGGCTCGACTGCGACGGTGACTTTGCCACCATCATTGCGCGCCACGAAGCGCAGGGCCTTGAGGTTGACCAGCAGCGAGTCGGGCTTGACCAGGAACGGCTTGTTATCATCGCCGCCGTCGTCGTTGAACTGCGGCAGGTTGGGCTGCACGAAATGGCTGCGGTCCAGCACCAGGTCACCGGTGACGGTGCGCACGCCATTGGCGCGCAGGTCACGCATCAGCAGCCACAGCTTTTCCATGTTCAGTTTGGGGTCACCGCCACCTTTAAGGTACAGGTTACCGTTAAGCACACCGTTGCTCAGGGTGCCGTCGGTGTAGAACTCGGTTTTCCACTGAAAGGTCGGGCCAAGCAGTTCGAGGGCAGCGTAGGTCGTGACCAGTTTCATGGTCGAGGCCGGGTTCACCGACACATCGGCATTGAACACGGTCGGGGTGCCGGGGCCATCCAGCGGCAGCATCACCAGCGACAGCGCTGTGTCCTGCAGCTTGTTGGCCTTGAGCGCCTGCTGCACTTTGGCAGGCAGGGTGGTATTGACGGCGGCGTGGCTGGGCAAGGCAAGTGGCAACAGCAGGCCGGCAAGAACGAGGGGACGAAGCGTTTTGATCATAGTGAGTGAATACCCTGCGGCGAGGGAAAAGGGCTTTGGGGCTGTAAGAGATGATGGCCCCACGACGTAAACACTACGCATTATGCCCCAAGCGCAGCCACGATGCGTCACGTTCGACGGAAAAGCATCGCCAATAAAAAGGCCACCCGAATGGGGTGGCCTTTTCAGCAATCAACCTTTCAGCTCGAAGCTGACAAGTATCACTCAGCCTTGTTGATAGGCTTTTCCGGGTACCAGGCATCCAGCAGCGGGCTGACTTCGATTTTGGTCAGTTCGCTGCGGCCTTTGAGCCAGGCTTCAACGGCAGCGCGCTGTTCTTCGCTGACCGAGCCGCGTTTGACCGAGCACACCAGGCCGAAATCGTCACCGCCTACATAATCCAGGCCGTTGGCGTCCATGGCTTCTTCCAGGAACGCGTCGAGGAAAGCATCGATTGCCTGGTCATCCAGATCTTCCTTGAATTCCAGGTTCAGCTCGAAGCCCAATTCCTGAAACTCGTCGACACACAGCTTCTTGCGCAGACGACGGGAGCGGTTTGTGGCCATGAAACAATCCTCTTAGGTAATAACGCCGCGCAGTCTACCAGTTAACACGTCTGGTTGCCTGCCTGAGTATCTCTGCTGGTGGCCAATTCCTTGGCCAGGGCACGTTCCACTCGGCACATATGCCGTGCCAGTGCCTGGCGCCGCAGGCGCACCTGGGCAGTGGGCAAGTCGCTGGCCTCGAGGGCTTCACAGGCCGCCATCAGGTCAGGGGCTTCCAGCATGCGTGCGGCGCTTAGCACCTTGTGGGCCTGCTCGGCAATGGCGCCGCTGTCGTGTTGCGGGTGAAGCGCCATCAGGCTGGCCAGGTCGGCCTGAAGGCTCTGGTGCAGGGCCTCCAGGAAGCGCTGGCGATCGACCGGGTCAGGCCCGACCACGGCGGCCAGGCCGTCCAGCTGGTACAGCTTGCGGCGGGGGCGTTGCTGGCGGCGCGGGCGAATGCCAGCCAGGCGCTGGCTGAGGGTGCTCAGGCTGATGGGCTTGAGCAGGCAGTCGTCCATGCCGGCGGTCAGGCACTTGCGGCGTACTTCCGGCTGTGCGTTGGCGGTATAGCCGAGGATGGTGCAGGGGGGGCGCTTGCCCTGGCGTTCTTCGGCGCGCACGGCAGTCGCCAGCTGGTAACCGTTCATGTGCGGCATGTTGCAGTCGAGTACCAGCACATCGAAGTCGCCTTCCCGCCAGGTCGCCAGGCCTTCCCGCCCATCGCGGGCGCTGGCGTGCTCCAGGCCCAGGTAGCCAAGTTGTTGCGCCATCAGTTGCAGGTTGGCCGGGTGATCATCAATGACCAGCACGTTCAGCCGTGGGTCGGGCACGTCGAGCTGCTCGGGCAGCGGTTTCGGCTGCTCTGCGCCATCCACCCGTTGCAGCGGCATCTTCAGGCGCACCTGGGTACCGACATCCTCCAGGCTTTTCATGGACAGGCTGCCGCCCATCATTTCGCACAGGTTACGGCAGATGGCCAGGCCCAGCCCGGTACCTGCGCGGGCGCCCTGGCTGTGCGGGTTGGCCTGGATGAACGGGTTGAACAGGCGCTGCAGGTCGTCGGGGTGGATGCCGATGCCACTGTCGCGCACCTCCAGCTCCAATACGGCGGGTGTGCTGGTACCGTCATCCAGCAGACTGACGCAGATGCGCACCTGACCATGCTCGGTGAACTTGATGGCATTGCTCACCAGGTTGGACAGCACCTGCTTGAAGCGCAGCGGGTCAAGCAGGACAGGGCAGCGTGCGGCCGGGGCGATCTGCACCTCCAGGGCCAGGCCTTTCTGTCGCGCCTGGCCATCGAAAATGCGCGCCACCGATTCGACCAGCGCCGCCAGGTCGACCACCTCCGGGGCCAGGGACAAGTGCCCGGACTCGATGCGCACGATGTCGAGAATGTCACCGATCAGGCCTAGCAGGTCTTTGGCCGAATGGTGTGCCAGTTCCAGCGCGCTGCGGTCCACCCGGCCCTGGTCGGCGCGCTTGACCGCCAGTTCCAGCATGCCGATGACGGCATTCATCGGGGTGCGGATTTCGTGGCTGATGGTCGCCAGGAACGTGCTCTTGGCGCGGTTGGCATCGTCGGCCTGCTGCTTGGCCTGGCGCAGCTCCATGACCAGTTGCCGGCGTTCGCTGATGTCGATCCAGCCGCCGATGATCCCCTGTACCTCACCCAGAGAGTCGCGGTACGGCAAGATCCAGTGGTAGATAGTCAATGCCCGGCCTTTGATCCGTAGTGGGCGGTCCTTGATCAGCGGCGAGCCCGCCGCCATGACTTTCTGGTAATCAGCCTGGATCTGCCGAGCCTGCTCGGAATCGGCAAACAGGCTGTCCTTGAGTTTTTTGCCGATCACTTGATCGGAGCGGGCCTGCACGGCTTCAAGGTAGCTGTAGTTGCAACTTTTCAGGCAACCCTCGCGGTCGCGCACATACATGGGGTGGGGCGTACCGTTGAGCAGGGCGCGCATGAATGCCAACTGGTCGTTCAGCGCGCGTTCGGCGCGCTGGCGCTGGCGAATCTGCAGGCGCAGGCGGGCATTCCAGAGCAGGGCCAGCAACAAGAGCACGACCGTGGCCAGCACCACCTGCAGGGCAAGGCGGCTGTAGACTTTGGTGTTGTCATCCTCATGCCTGCCAAAGCCGCGCCAGCGGTTGTTGATTACCCCCAGCTCCTCGGGTGAGATACTCAGCAAAGCCTTGTCGAGGATAGACAACAGCGCCGGTGACGGAGCCGTGGTGGCCATGGCGAAGTTGGCGGGTTCGCTGCCGACCGAGGTGCGGATGACCAGTTCGGGGTTGCTGGCCAAGGCGTGGTTGGCGTCGATCAGGGTGGTGATCACCGCATCGACGGCCCCGCTGTTGAGCAACGCCATGGAGTAGAACGCGCTTTCGGTCTCGACCCAGCTTATCTTTGGGTAGTCCCGGGACAGCATGGCGTTCATGGTGCTGTCCCGGGTAATGGCGATGCGATGCCCCTGCAACTGCTCCAGTGAACTCAGTGTGTTGTTGTCCTTGTGGTTGACCAGCACATAGGCGCTTTCGAGGTAGGGGCGGCTGATTTGCAGGTCGTCCCCTGGTTTACCGGCGCTGGCCAGTGCGGCGATGACATCGGCCCGGCCATCCTTGAGGCGGGCGACCATGTCGGCAATGCCACTGGCACGCTGCACTTCGAAACGCAACCCGGTGCGCAGGCGAATGAGTTCCAGCAGGTCGGCGGTGATGCCTCGGAAATGCCCCGAATCATCGAAATAGGACAGTGGTGCAGCCGCGTCATCGGCTGCCACGCGCATCACGGGATGCTTCTGCAGCCACTGCTGCTCGGCCGCGCTCAATTGCAGTTGGCGATCGCTCAGCAACAGGTCGCTGCCGGCGCTCCAGCGTTTGAAGATACTGGAGCGTATGGCCGGGCTTTGCCTGTCCAGGATGGTGTTCACCAGGTCCAGCAGCACGGTATCTTGCTGACGCAAGGCAAAACCGAAGCCGATGGCCTCGTGTTTGCCGAAGTTGGCCATGCGCAGGCGGGGCAGATGACCACGGTTGAGCTGGTAGTGCGTGGAGATGGTGTCGCCGATGAACACGTCGGCCTGGCCGAATGCGACAGCATTCAGTGCCTGGCTGGAAGAGCCAAAGGCCAGCAGCTCGGCCTTGGGGTAGGCGGTGAGTACTTCCTGTCTGGGCAAATAGTGGTAGAGCATACCCAGGCGCATGCCGGCAAGGTCCATGTCCAGTGCCCGGTTTTCGTCTTCACGCGTTACCAGTACAGGTTGGTCGACGGCATAGGGGCGCGACAGTGCCAGGCCGTCACTGGCCGCTTCGTAGCCATTGGCGCTGCCCAGCAGGTCGATATCCCCGTGCCTGAGCGCCTCCACCGCCGCCTGCCGGCTGGAGAAACGCAGCACCCTCACTGGCAACTGCAAGGCCTTGCCGATCAGGCTTGCATACTCGGCGGTCAGGCCCTGGTAGTCGTTGCCGCCACCGGTGATGTCGAACGGCGGATAGTCGGGGGCCGACGTGCCCAGTACCAGTTCCTGCTGGCCTTCGAGCCATTGCCGTTGTTCGGGCGTGAGCACGGGCTGGACCGGGCGGGCCGATGAGCGCGCCAGTAACGTAAAAGACGCGGCTTCACGATGGCCAGCCTGTGTTGCGCCGCTGAGCAGCAGCAGAACGAGCAGCAGGCAGTTGATAGCTCGGGCCATGACCATGTTCAGACCAGCGCGTTGCGCTTGGCCATCTCGATCAGATCGACCAGCGTATTGACTTGCAGTTTGTGCATGAGGCGCTTCTTGTAGGTGCTGACAGTCTTGCTGCTGAGAAACATGCCCTTGGCAATTTCCTTGTTGCTGCGGCCTTGGGCGAAAAGTTGAAGCACCATCAGTTCGCGGTCATTTACCTGGCGGAAAAGTTGCAGGTCACTGTCGGTCGTCTGGTTGTTTTTTATTGCCTGGCTGGGGAAGTAGTTATAACCGGCCAGTACGGCCTTGATTGCACTGAGCAGTTCGCTCAGGTCTTCCTGCTTGCAAACATAACCCGCTGCGCCCGAGTGCATGCAACGTACGGCAAACAATGCCGGGGACTGTGCAGTCAGTACCAGAACCTTCAAGGGCAGGGCCATGCTCTGAAAGCGGGCCAGCACCTCCAGGCCGTCTAGCTTGGGGATGCTGATGTCGAGAATGACCAGGTCGGGGTTGCTCTCGCGGATCATCTGCATGGCGTCTACGCCGTTGTCCGACTCGCCGACAATCTTGTAGTTCTGGTTTTCCAGCAGCATACGGACGGCCAGGCGAATCACCGGATGGTCGTCAACGATAAATATGGAATGCATGTTCAACTTCCCTGCGGTCGATTGAGGGTGACAGTGGGCACCTTATCGCAGTTGGAAGTCGTCAGGCGTGCGAGGAATGGCTGTTAGGCTTATATGGGAAACGGCTTACAAGATAAAGCAAAATGGGCTACGGAATAGGTGTGCTTAACTCGCTGTCAAAGCGATTTTGGTAACTTTTCATTAGTTTTTATTCGTGCCGTTTAGTGTGGTTACCTCGGTGTAGGAAGTTTCCTGCAGCGTGGTGCAGCGCCTGGCCGAGCCCGCGCTGCACCGACGCGTTTCAGGTCGGGCTGGAGCGCCCGGTCATCTCTCGGGCCATTTCGCTGGCATAGCTGTCGGTCATGCCGGCGATGAAGTCGATCATGCGCAGGAAGGCGCTGTGCAACGAGGCATGCGGGTCTGGCGCATTGTTGCCGATCAGGTCCAGCACCCTGCGACTCTTGAACGATGGCGTACGTCCACCGTGCTGCTCGAGGGCCGCACCGCAGAACGTGTTCAGCAGAATCTCCAGGGTGGTGTAGGCGCCGATTTCGTGCAGGGTCTTGCGCTTGTCCTGGAAGATTTTGTTGCGTGCCATGTCCTTGGCTTGCAGTACACAGCGTTTGGCTGGGCCATGCATGTGTTCCACCAGGTCGCCCGCCAGTTGCCCGGCCAGCAACGCCTGCTGCTGCTCGACGAAGGCGTGGGCGGCGGCGTTGGTCAGGTGTTCGATGGCCTTGCCGCGCAGGATGGCCAGTTTGCGCCGACGAGAATCGCGTGGGCCGAGCTGGCGGTAGGTTTCTGGCAGGTCTTCGCCGACCAGGTCAAGCAACAGCGCTTCGACTTCTGCGTATTGCAGCAGCTCCATTTCCAGGCCGTCTTCCAGGTCGATCAGCGCGTAGCAGATGTCATCGGCAGCCTCCATCAGATACACCAGTGGGTGGCGCGCCCAGCGCTGGTGTTCCAGCTGCGGCAGGCCGAGCTTGCGGGCGATCTGTTCGAGCAGGGGCAGTTCGCTCTGATAGCTGCCGAACTTGTGCTTCTTGTAGCCCAGGGCGTCGGCATGGCGGGCGCTCCACGGGTACTTGAGGTAGGTGCCGAGGGTGGCATAGGTCAGCCGGGTCCCCCCATCGAACTGGTGGTATTCCAGTTGGGTGAGCACACGAAAGCCCTGGGCATTGCCTTCGAAGTTGAGAAAGTCGGCCCGTTCGTCATCGCTCATGTCGTCCAGCCAGCCACGCCCGGCGGCCTGCTGGAACCAGTGGCGAATGGCGTCTTCGCCGGAGTGGCCGAATGGCGGGTTGCCGATGTCGTGGGCCAGGCAGGCTGACTGCACAATCATCCCCAGGTCACTGGGGGCGCACCAGTCCGGCAGGTTGTCGCGCAGGGTCTCGCCGACGCGCATCCCCAGCGAGCGGCCGACGCAGCTGACTTCCAGCGAATGAGTCAGGCGCGTATGGATATGGTCGTTGCTCGACACCGGGTGCACCTGGGTCTTGCGGCCGAGGCGGCGGAAGGCACCGGAGAAAATGATGCGGTCATGGTCTTTGTGGAAGGGGCTGCGCCCGAGTTCATCGGCGCTGTACAGGGCTTTGCCCAGCCGTTCGCGGGTAAGCAAGGTGTGCCAGTCCAAGGCGCGGTCTCCTGTCGTTCGAAGGCAGCAGCATACCCTGCAGGGAGCGCATTGTGCTGCGAAGAAAAGACCGGCCCTTTGATGCATTTGTATCGATCGTACGGGCCTCTTCGCAGCACAAGGCTGCTTCTGCCGGGGCGAGCGTCAGGGCCGGCGGCCGCCTTGCAGGTAGAGGCGTACCAGCGGCAGCAGGGTGCTGCCCAACCGTACCAGGCGCGTCAGGTTGCCGCTGCGTACGCCCTTGCCGGTGAGAAAGCCCAGCGCCACCACAGCGCCGATGCCCCACAGTGGCGCATGCTTGATACCCAGGCCTTCATGTAGCGAGCTGCCCATGCCGCGCACGCGGCGCAGCGGTTCAAGCAACTGACCGGACTCATGACGGATTTCCTGGCGGTGCATCTCCATGCGCAGGCGCAGCAGCGCCTTGCGCAGTTCGCGCGGGTTACGCGTGTTTGGCAGTTCTGGCAGGCTCATGGCAACAGGCGCTCCCTGTCCTTGGCAAGTTCGTCGAGGGTGGCGCCGAAGGGCGATGATTCGTCGAACACCGCCGCCTTCAGGCGCACGCCGCAGTACAGGGCGGCAATGCCATAGAACACGCACAGGCCAATGATACCGGCCAGTCGATAGCTGTCCCACAGCAGCACCAGCAGCAGCCCGGACAGCGCGGTCAGCAGCAGCAGGGCGAACACCAGCGCCAGGCCGGCGAACAGCAGCAGGCTCAAGGTACGGCCCTTCTGCTCCTGCAACTCGATACCGAACAGCTCGATGTGGCTGTGCAGCAGCCCCAGCATGGCCGCGCCCAGGCGCTTACCCGAAGCGCCGGCGCCGTTGGCGTCATTCTCCATGGGTTCCCCTTAGCGCCGGTTGGCCAGCAGACCGATCAACAGGCCGACGCCGGCCGCGATGCCGATTGCCCGCCACGGGTTTTCCTGCACGTACTGCTCGGCGCTGCCAAGCGCTGCCTGACCGCGTTCACGTACCGAGTCCTGGGTCAGTTGCAGGGTTTCGCGGGCCTGGGTCAGGCGCTCGTGAATCTGCTCGCGCAACTCGTCGGCCTGGTCGCCGGCCAGGTTGGCGGTGTCGGCCAGCAGCTTCTCGGTGTCGCGCACCAAGGCCTGGAAGTCAGCCATCAATATCTCTTGTGCATTCTTTGCCGATTTGCTGGCCATGGGTCTCTCCCTGTCGATGAGTGTTGGTAGTTCGAGTGACAGCACGCATGGAAGGTTCAAGTGCGGCTGCTGGTATGGGCCTTGCTAAGTTTTTGCCACGTTGCGGAGCGCCTATGACCGGTTTTGCGCCGATTCAGGGCGCCCACGCAGCGGATACCGATAAACCTTAACCCAATCCACGACAAACCCAAGAAAAAACCACGCAGGCTTCACCCCGCTCACCTGAACAGGGTAGGGGCTGGCACCGATTCGGTGCAGGGATGCAGGTTCTTGAACTGTCCTGGTGCCTTTTTCAGCAGGTCTGCCTATTTCATGGAAAACATGCACAGCGCTATGGACTCTCTGGTCCACGGTTCCAACACCCTGTTCATTCTCATGGGCGCCATTCTGGTGCTGGCCATGCATGCCGGCTTCGCGTTCCTTGAAGTGGGCACGGTGCGCCACAAGAACCAGGTCAACGCCTTGTCGAAGATCCTCAGCGACTTTGCCATCTCGGCGCTGGTCTACTTCTTTATAGGCTACTGGATCGCCTACGGGGTCAACTTCTTCCAGCCGGCGACAACGCTGGCTGTCGACCATGGCTATGCGCTGGTCAAGTGCTTCTTCCTGCTGACCTTTGCGGCGGCGATTCCGGCGATCATCTCCGGGGGCATTGCCGAGCGGGCGCGGTTCGTGCCGCAGTTGTGCGCCACGGCGTTGATCGTGGCGTTCGTCTATCCGTTCTTCGAGGGCGTGGTGTGGAACGGCAACCTGGGCGTGCAGGCTTGGCTGCAGGCACGCTTCGGCGCACCGTTCCACGACTTTGCCGGGTCTGTGGTGGTACACGCCATGGGGGGCTGGCTGGCGCTGGCGGCGGTGCTGCTGCTGGGGGCGCGCCGTGGGCGCTACCGCGAGGGCCGATTGGTGGCGTTTGCGCCGTCGAGCATTCCCTTTCTGGCGTTGGGCTCGTGGATCCTCATCATCGGCTGGTTTGGCTTCAACGTCATGAGTGCCCAGACCTTGCAGGGCGTCAGCGGCCTGGTGGCGATCAACTCGCTGATGGCGATGGTGGGTGGCACCCTGTCGGCGTTGCTGGCCGGGCGCAACGACCCGGGTTTTCTGCATAACGGCCCGCTGGCCGGGCTGGTGGCGATTTGCGCAGGTTCCGATCTGATGCACCCGGTGGGTGCGCTCGCCACCGGCCTGGTGGCCGGCGCTCTGTTTGTCTGGACCTTCACCGCCGCGCAAAATCGCTGGAAAATCGACGACGTCCTGGGTGTGTGGCCGTTGCATGGCCTGTGTGGCGTGTGGGGGGGCATCGCCTGTGGCGTGTTCGGCCAGGTGGCGCTGGGCGGCATGGGCGGTGTCAGCCTGGTCAGCCAGTTGCTGGGCAGCCTGATGGGCGTGCTGGTGGCCTTGGCCGGTGGCTTTGCCGTGTACGGAGCCATTCGTGCGTTGCATGGCCTGCGCTTGAGCCATGAGCAGGAGTTCCAGGGCGCGGACCTGTCGCTGCACCGGATCGGTGCTACCAGCCAGGATTGAGCCTGGTCAGGTGCAGGGTGGGCGTGGCGCGCCTAGAATAGGCTTCTGTGTATGCCAACCCGGGACCTGCCACATGCTGCCTGAATGTCAACTGTTCGGCACCCTCGGCTGCCACCTCTGCGAAGTGGCCGAGGCTGTGTTGATGCCTCTCGTCGATCATGGCCTGCTGGTAGAGCTGGTCGATATCGCCGAGAGCGAGCTTTTGTTCGAACGTTATGGCCTGATCATTCCGGTGCTGCGGCGCTGTGACAACGGCGCCGAGCTGCACTGGCCGTTCGATACCGAACAAGTGGTGGCTTTTCTTGGGCAATGATGGCTGCAGAGGAGTTGCAACCCTGCTCCATGATCTGTGAAGCGAGCTGATGATCCGGTGGAGGCGCACCGTCGCCGGTAACCTTCTCCATCATCGGAATAGCTCGCCATGTTCATCACTCCACATTTCACCTTCGATGAAATGACCGTTTCCCAGCTCGCCGCCCGCGAAGGGTTCGATAATGCACCGCCCCTCGAAGCCAGGGCCAACCTGCAATTGCTGTGCTGTGCGCTGGAACAGGTACGTGCATTGTTCGACGCGCCCATCATCATCAGCAGCGGGTATCGCTGTGAAAGGGTCAATCGGTTGATCGGTGGCGCCTCCGATAGCCAGCACGTGCAAGGGCTGGCGGCGGACTTCACGGTGATCGAGGTCAGCCCGCGCGAGACCGTTCGGCGAGTCAGCGAAAGTACGGTGCCCTTCGATCAGCTGATCCTGGAATTCGATAAATGGGTGCACCTGTCGGTGACGCGCGGCACGCCGCGCAGGCAGGTGCTGACCCTGCGTAAAGGCAGCGGCTACCTGGCGGGGCTGCAATGAAGCGCATTGACGGCAGCAAGGGGATGTTCGTATGCTGTATATAAATACAGTATCGAGGTGAAGCCATGCTCAATGTCGAGCAACTCAAGTACAGCGTCAATCGCATGCCCGTGGATCGGGTGGCTGACGCCGTTCTGGAACTGCGCCTCGAAGGCCTGGTGACGGGCGACTGCACGCCGTTCGGCAAAGTGCACTTCAATACCTGCTTCGCCGAGATCGAGGCCTTGTTCCAGCGGGCCGGTTACCACCGAGGGCTGGATGTGGTGGGTTATGAGGGGTTGCTCTATGCACTCTACGACCCTGGCCGCTGGGAGCCGGTGCAGGTACTGCGCTGGCTGAAGGAGCGCTGCGAGGCGATGGCCCAGGCTGGTTGAGGGGGCGGGCTTGGGCGATAATGCGCGGCCATGAACGTCTCGAGCCCAGCCATGACCACGCCTTTCGACCCCGCCCGCCAGCAAGCCAGTACGGTGTGCCTGCCACCTGGTAACTGGGTGACGGTGCTCGATTGCTTGTGTGACCATTTCAAGGCCATCGACCGCGCCCAGTGGCTTGACCGCTTTGCCCGTGGCCGGGTGCTGGATGCCAACGGGCACGCAGTTGCCGCCGACCTGCCTTACAAGCGTGGCATGCGTTTGCATTACTTCCGCGAAGTGCCGAACGAACGGCCGATTCCGGTGCAGGAGGTGGTGCTGCATGTGGACGAGCACCTGGTTGTGGCCGATAAACCGCATTTCCTGCCGGTGACGCCGACCGGTGAATACGTCGAGCAGACCTTGTTGCGTCGCCTGATCCGTCGCCTGGACAATCCGCACCTGGTGCCGTTGCACCGCATCGACCGGCACACCGCTGGGCTCGTGCTGTTTTCCGCCAACCCGCACAGCCGCAGCGCCTACCAGCGGCTGTTCCCCGAGCGGCGTATCGACAAGCGTTACCAGGCCATTGCCGCTGCCATGCCGCAGCATGCATTTCCGCTGGTGCACAAAAGCCGCCTGGTGCATGGCGAGCCATTTTTCCGCATGCATGAGGTGGAGGGTGAGGCCAACAGTGAAACCCTGGCCGAGGTGCTGGAGAAGAACGGTGAGCGATGGCGCTATGGGCTATCGCCCGTGACCGGCAAGACCCATCAGTTGCGTGTGCACATGGCGGCCTTGGGGGCAGGGATCAGCAATGACCCGTTCTATCCGCAGTTGCTCAATGAAGAGGATGACTACCAGCGGCCGCTGAAACTGTTGGCGCAGAGCCTGCGTTTCGAGGACCCGCTGAGTGGCGAAGAGCGCTACTTCGAGAGCCGGTTGCGGTTGGACTGGTAACACAGCACGCGGGTTCACCTGCGAAAGGGCCGGGCCTGCTGGCCAATCTCCACCCGCCGTTCACTGTTGCTGCCGCTACCGTATTCGCGGGTAAACCCGCTCCTACGCACGCATCGGTGGTTCGGCACAGGCCGCGTGTAGGAGCGGGTTCACCCGCGAAAGGGCCGGGCCTGCTGGCCAATTTTCACCCGCCGGTCACCGTTGCCGCTGCTACCGTATTCGCGGGTAAACCCGCTCCTACGCACGCATCGGTGGTTCGGCACAGGCCGCGTGTAGGAGCGGGTTCACCCGCGAAGGGGCCGGCCCTGCTGGCCAATCTCCACCCGCCGTTCACCGTTGCCGCCGCTACCGTATTCGCGGGTAAACCCGCTCCTACGCACGCATCGGTGGTTCGGCACAGGCCGCGTGTAGGAGCGGGTTCACCCGCGAAAGGGCCGGCCCTGCTGGCCAATCTCCACCCGCCGTTCACCGTTGCCGCCGCTACCGTATTCGCGGGTAAACCCGCTCCTACGCACGCATCGGTGGTTCGGCACAGGCCGCGTGTAGGAGCGGGTTCACCCGCGAAAGGGCCGGGCCTGCTGGCCAATTTCCACCCGCCGTTCACCGTTGCCGCCGCTACCGTATTCGCGGGTAAACCCGCTCCTACGCACGCGTAGGTGGTTCGGCACAGGCCGTCGTAGGAGCGGGTTCACCCGCGAAAGGGCCGGCCCTGCTGGCCAATCTCCACCCGCCGTTCACCGTTGCCGCCGCTACCGTATTCGCGGGTAAACCCGCTCCTACGCACGCATCGGTGGTTCGGCACATTCCGTTGTAGGGGCGGGCTTGCCCGCGAACACCGGCAGAGCCGGTGCCCTCCACCGCGGCGGAGGGCCAAGTCGCGAGCTTCAGCGGTTGAAGCGCTCCACCAGCGAATACTGGCTGCCCGCCGTGCTGGTCAGTTCCTCGCTCAGCAGTGCCGAGTGCTGCGCCTGTTCGGCGGTCTGGTCGGCCAGTTCGGCAATGGTGCTGATGTTGCGGCTGATCTCGTCAGCCACTGCGGTCTGCTCCTCGGTTGCAGCTGCAATCTGGGTGGCCATGTCGGTGATATTGGCCACCGCTTCGCTGATGCCTACCAACGCCTCGTCAGCCTGCATTACCCGGTCGACGCCTTCCTGTGCCTGGCGGTGGCCGGTTTCCATGGTCTGCACTGCGTTACTGGCGGTCTGTTGCAGCTTGGCGATCAGGCCATGGATCTGCCCGGTGGATTCGGCGGTGCGCTGGGCCAACTGACGCACTTCATCAGCCACTACGGCAAAACCACGGCCCATTTCACCGGCGCGCGCCGCTTCAATGGCTGCGTTCAGTGCCAGCAGGTTGGTCTGGTCGGCGATGCCCTTGATCACGTCGACCACGCCACCAATCTCGTCGCTGTCTTTGGCCAGTTGCGTAACCGTCTGGCCGGTCTCGCCCACTGCCGCCGACAGACGTTCGATGGCCTCGCGGGTTTCTCCGGCAATCTGCCGGCCTTGGCTGGTCAGGCGGTTGGCTTCCTGGGTGGCATCGGCGGTGCGCTGCACATGGTTGGCCACTTCCTGAGTGGTGGCGGCCATCTGGTTTACCGCAGCGGCGACTTGCTCGGTCTCCACCCGCTGGCGCTCCAGCCCCGTAGAGCTCTTGTGCGCCAAGGCATCGGACTGGCGTGCCTGGTCGCTCAGGAGTTCGGCACTGTCTTGTAGGCGGGTCAGGCAGGTTTTCATGCGTGCGTCCTGGCTGAGCATGGCCATTTCCAGGCGCGCCTGCACGCCACGGCTGTCGGTGTACATCTGCGCGATCAGTGGGTCGGAAGTGGTTTGCTCGGCCAGGCGCAGCAGGCGCTTGAGGCCGCGCTGCTGCCAGCTCAGGCCGAGCAGGCCCAGTGGTACCGATAGCCCTGCGGCCAAGGCAAAGCCCCAGGAATGACCCAGCCAGTTGCCGATCAGGAAGCCCACCTGGCTGATCAGGATGAACGGTAGCCAGTCCTGCAGCACTGGCAGCCACTTGTCGCGGCGCGGTACCGGTGGCTTGCCCTGGTTGATGCGCTGATACAGGGCCTCGGCGCGGCGGATCTGCTCGGCGGTGGGCTTGACCCGCACCGACTCGAAACCGACAACCTGGTTGTTATCGAAGATGGGGGTGACATAGGCGTTGACCCAGTAATGGTCACCGGACTTGCAGCGGTTCTTGACGATGCCCATCCACGGCTGGCCCTGCTTGAGGGTTTGCCACATATGGGCAAACACGGCAGGCGGTACGTCGGGGTGACGCACCAGGTTGTGCGGTGCGCCAGTCAGCTCCTCGCGGGTGAATCCACTGATTTCGATAAAGGCATCGTTGCAGTAGGTGACCACACCCTTGGCGTTGGTAGTGGAGATCAACCGCTGCTGGGCAGGGAAAGTCCGTTCTCTCTGGGTAATCGGCTGGTTGTTACGCATGGGTGATAGTCCGCAGGGCTTTCGACAGGTATCGGCAAGCCGCTGGTTTTATTGAATGGATATTTGGTTCATTGATTGCACTCAATGACGGGTAAGTCAGATGATGACCGAATGGATGGCCAAGGGCCAGTGCTGTCGCGTGGGACTTTAAAGCATATAGCTTTGAGGTATTGGCGTGTAGGAGACCGAGCGCCGCCCGCGCAGCGCTCGGTCTAGAGAGCGGAACACATCTTCGGCCAGACGCTCCGTCTCAACCGGCGATCATCTGGCGCAACACATAGTGCAGAATCCCCCCGGCCTTGAAGTACTCCACCTCGTTCAGGGTATCAATCCGGCATAGCACCTCGATCTGTTCCTGCTGGCCATCCTCGCGGGTAATGCGCAAGGGCAGGCTCATGCCGGGGCGAATATGTGCGCCGTCCAGCCCCAGTACATCGATCTGTTCCTTGCCGGTCAGCCCCAGCTGTTTGCGGTTGTGCCCGGCCTTGAATTGCAGCGGCAACACGCCCATGCCCACCAGGTTGGAGCGATGAATACGCTCGAAGCTTTCTGCCAGCACGGCCTTGACCCCCAGCAGGTTGGTACCCTTGGCTGCCCAGTCGCGGCTCGAGCCGGTACCGTACTCCTGGCCGGCAATCACCAGCAGCGGGGTGCCCTCCTGCTGGTAACGCATGGCCGCGTCGTAGATCGACAGCTTCTCGCCAGTGGGCACATGCAAGGTGTTGCCGCCTTCTTCACCTGCCAGCATTTCGTTGCGGATACGGATGTTGGCGAAGGTGCCGCGCATCATCACTTCGTGGTTGCCACGCCGCGAACCGTAGGAGTTGAAGTCGCGAGGCTCCACACCCTGTTCCCGCAGGTAGCGCCCGGTCGGGCTGTCGGTCTTGATGTTGCCCGCGGGGGAAATGTGGTCGGTGGTCACTGAGTCGCCCAGCAGCGCCAGCACCCGTGCGCCGTGAATATTGGCAATTTGTGGCGGCGGCCCGCCGATGCCGTCGAAGAACGGTGGGTGTTGGATGTAGGTGGAGTCAGCCTGCCACACGTAAGTGGCGGCCTGTGGCACCTCGATGGCCTGCCATTGCGCATCACCGGCGAACACTTCGGCGTATTCCTTGTGGAACATCGCCGTATCGACCTTGGCCACGGCCTCGGCAATTTCCTGCTGGGTCGGCCAGATATCACGCAGGTAGACCGGTTGGCCGTCCTTGCCTGAGCCCAGCGGATCGCGCGTCAGGTCCAGGCGCACGCTGCCGGCCAGGGCGTAGGCCACCACCAGCGGGGGCGAGGCCAGCCAGTTGGTCTTGACCAGTGGGTGCACGCGGCCCTCGAAGTTGCGGTTGCCCGATAGCACCGAGGCCACGGTCAGGTCGGCGCTGCCAATGGCTTTTTCGATAGCCTCGTCCAGCGGGCCGGAGTTGCCGATGCAGGTGGTGCAGCCATAACCGACCAGATCAAAACCCAGTTGGTCGAGGTAAGGCGTGAGCCCGGCTGCCTCGAAGTAGTCGGTGACTACCTTGGAGCCTGGCGCCAGCGAGCTCTTGACCCAAGGTTTGCGTTGCAGGCCTTTTTCCAGTGCTTTTTTTGCCACCAGCCCGGCAGCCATCATCACGCTGGGGTTGGACGTGTTGGTACATGAGGTGATCGCGGCAATCACCACGGCGCCATCGCGCAGGGTGTGGGTCTGGCCCTGATGGCTGTAGTCGACTGCGCCGGTCTGGTCGGCGTTGCCCACCGCGACACCGCCGCCACCTTCGCTTTCCAGGCGGCCAACTTCTTTGGCCAGCGGCTTGGGCTGCAGCTCGATGAAGTGGTCGAAGGCTTGGCTGACCTGGCCCAGCGCTACGCGGTCCTGTGGCCGTTTGGGCCCTGCCAGGCTGGCTTCGACGTCGTCCATGTCCAGCGCCAGCGTGTCGCTGAATAACGGCTCCTGGCCGGGCAGGCGCCACATGCCCTGCGCCTTGCAGTAATGTTCGACCAGCTGCACGGTCGTTTCGGGGCGGCCCGAAAGGCGCAGATAGTCCAAGGTGACTTGGTCGACCGGGAAGAAGCCACAGGTGGCGCCGTATTCCGGTGCCATGTTGGCGATGGTCGCGCGGTCGGCCAGGGGCAGCTCGGCCAGGCCGTCGCCGTAGAATTCAACGAACTTGCCCACCACGCCTTTCTTGCGCAGCATCTGTGTCACGGTCAGCACCAGGTCAGTGGCAGTGATGCCCTCCCGCAGCTTGCCGGTCAGCTTGAAGCCGATCACTTCGGGGATCAGCATCGATACCGGCTGGCCGAGCATGGCCGCTTCCGCTTCGATGCCGCCGACACCCCAGCCGAGTACGCCCAGGCCGTTGATCATGGTGGTGTGCGAGTCTGTGCCCACCAAGGTATCGGGGAAGGCATAGGTGCGGCCGTCGGCCTCACGGGTCCACACCGTGCGGCCCAGGTATTCCAGGTTGACCTGGTGGCATATGCCGGTGCCCGGGGGAACTACGCGGAAGTTGTCGAAGGCGCTCTGGCCCCAACGCAGAAAGGCATAGCGCTCGCCATTGCGCTGCATTTCGATGTCGACGTTTTCGGCAAAGGCTTGCGGCGTGCCGTAGCGGTCGACCATTACCGAGTGATCGATCACCAGGTCGACCGGTGACAGCGGGTTGATCCGTTGCGGGTCGCCGCCAGCCTTGGCCATGGCGGCGCGCATGGCCGCCAGGTCGACCACGGCGGGTACGCCGGTGAAGTCCTGCATCAACACCCGCGCCGGGCGGTACTGGATCTCGCGGTCCGAGCGGCGTTCGCCAAGCCATTGGGCAATGGCGCGCAAGTCGTCGCCGGTGACGGTCGCGCCATCCTCCCAGCGCAGCAGATTTTCCAGCAGCACTTTCAGCGACATGGGCAGGCGCTGCAGGTCACCCAGCTGGCGGGCGGCCTCGGTGAGGCTGAAGTAGTGGTAGGTCTGGTCGCCGACCTTGAGGGGCTTGAGGGTGTTCAGGCTATCGAGCGAGGGCATTGCCAACTCCTTCTGCACCGGTGCCCGGCAAATATTCACGGTTTGCCGGCAGCACCGCTCTGTATCGGTCCGCACGGCACGGACCTGGCTGAATGGTCAGGTTAGACCGGTTTACGCTACCTGACCCTTTTCTGGACCGGCGGGGCGTGTCGCAGGTTCCGAACTTCCTTTATCATCGCCGCCCTGCCGGCGCCTGTGGTGCGCCAGCCGTCGTGGAGTGAGAGATGAATACCCTGTTCATGCATTGCCGGCCCGGTTTCGAGGGCGAGGTTTGCGCCGAAATCAGCGAACATGCCGCCCGCCTGGGTGTTGCCGGCTATGCCAAAGGCAAGCCGCAAAGTGCCAGTGCCGAGTTTGTCTGTAGCGAGGAGGGCGGTGCCGAGCGCTTGATGGGGGAACTGCGTTTCAACCAGCTGATTTTCCCGCGGCAGTGGGCACGTGGCGGTTACGTTGAACTGCCGGAAAGTGACCGCATCAGCGTACTGCTGGCGCAGCTGGCTGACTTCCCGGTGTTCGGTAGCCTTTGGCTGGAGGTGCTGGACAGCAACGAAGGCAAGGAATTGTCCACTTTTTGCCGAAAGTTCGAAGTGCCGTTGCGCAAGGCCCTGGAGAAGGCCGGCCGCCTGGTCGACGACCCCGGTCGCCCACGCTTGCTGCTGACCTTCATCAGCGGCCGGCGGGTATTTGTCGGCGTGGCATCGGCCAGCAACAGCGCCTTGTGGCCCATGGGCATCCCGCGCCTGAAGTTCCCTCGCGAGGCACCTAGCCGTTCGACACTCAAGCTGGAAGAGGCCTGGCACCAGTTCATTCCGCGTGAGCAGTGGGAGCAGCGCCTGGGGGATGACATGACCGGCGTCGACCTGGGAGCCTCACCGGGTGGCTGGACCTACCAGCTGGTGCGCCGTGGCATGCTGGTGACAGCCATCGATAACGGGCCGATGGCCGAAAGTCTGATGGACACAGGCCTGGTCCAGCACTTGATGGCCGATGGGTTTACCTGGCAGCCGAAGCAGCCGGTAGACTGGATGGTGTGCGATATCGTCGAGAAGCCGGCGCGTACCACCTCGCTGATTGAAACCTGGCTGGGTGAGGGGCTGTGCCGCGAGGCGGTGGTCAACCTGAAGTTGCCGATGAAGCAGCGTTATGCCGAAGTACGGCGCCTGCTCGACCGTATGGAGGCAACATTCAAGGCACGCAAGATCAAGGTGTCGATTGCCTGCAAGCAGCTGTACCACGACCGTGAAGAAGTAACCTGCCACCTGCGGCGGCTCGACTTGAAGCCCCGCTGAGGCCAGCGCGTCGTTCTGCTTCTGCTTCTGCTTGTGCTTCTGCGTCTGCGTCTGCGTCTGCTTTTGCTTTTGCTTTTGCTTTTGCTGTTGCTTCTAAGCGCGCGATAGTTCAGGCGACGCAGATTGCGACTTCAGGAGGCCGAGTGCAGGGCTTGCGAAGGGAGGTGACGGGCATGGATGCCCGTCAAGCGCTGGGCCCCAGGATGGGGCCTGCAGCGCGGTCCTCCCGGGAGCAAGCCCGGAGCGAGGGGACCCCGGAGCGCAGCGCAGGGGCCGGATGATGGGAGCCGACGGTTTTTGGTTCCTTTTTGCCACGACAAAAAGGGACCCGCCGTAAGGGCGGAAAGGTGACTATGCGCCACCTTCGCAAATGAATACTGGGCCTGCCCCGTGACAGCGGACGCCAAGAAGCTGGCTACAAAGCCAACTGCCTTAAGCCTTTTGCGTATTCGTTCGGTGAACGGTAACCCAGTGCTGAATGCAGTCGACAGCTGTTGTAAAACCCATGGATGTAGCTGGCAATTGCCAGGTGAGCCTGTTTCTTTGTGGGGTAGACCGCGCAGGCTTCCTCTCTCTTCAATGTAGCGAAGAAACTTTCAGCTACGGCGTTATCCCAGCAGTTTCCTCTCCGACTCATGCTTTGCGCGAAGCCCTTCTTGGCCAAAGCGAGACGAAACCTGCTGCTCGCGTACTGGCGCCCTTGATCGGAATGGAAAATCACTCCGTAGACGCCCAAACATGCGTTCCAGGCGTTCATAAAAGCGCGCTCGACCAAGTCGTCAGGCATCCTGTCCGCCAGGCTGTAACCTAGCACCTGGCGGGTTTGGATGCTCAGTGCCACTGCCAGATAAAGCCAGCCCTCTTTCGTAGCGATGTAAGTGATATCACTGACCCAGGCTGGGGTGGAGCTTTGAACGGAGAACTGACGACCCAATAAATTGCTCGCCACTGGCAGCGCATGGTGACTGTCGGTGGTGCACGGCCTGAAACCGCCCTTGGATCGGCCTTGTATGTGCTCTTCATGCATCAGCCGGTCAACGCGCTTATGACCTACCGCATAGGCCTGCTGCCTTAGCGCCTCGACTAGCCGTGGTCGGCCATAGGTCTTGCGGCTAGCCGCGTAAACCTTGTGTAGATCGATGCGTATTTGTGCATCCGGATCTGGACGGCCTTGGCGATGCTGATAGTCGTAAAACCCTGAAACCGAGACACCCATTACCCGGCACAACAGACGCACCGGGAACTGAGCCCGTTCTTCAGCGACGAAGGCGTATCTCACCTGGACTCTTTGGCAAAGAATACCGCCGTCTTTTTTAGGATTTCACGCTCCAGTTTCAGCTCGGCGTTCTCGGCTCGCAATCGTGCTAACTCGCTGTCCTCTCGGGTGATTGCGCGACGGTCAGGAGAGCTCAACGGCTGGCCGTTGCGGGAAGCGTTGACCCAGTTGTCCAACGTCTTCACAGACATCTCCAGCTGGCGAGCAGCTTCCGTCCTGCCAAGCGTTTCAGCCAGCGCAACGGCCTGAATCTTGAACTCATCGGTGTAATTGCGGCGAGTGGTTGGGTACATGACAACCTCCAAGATAGCGATGTAAGTATCGCTTCTTGGCGTCCGTTGTCACGGGGCAGGCCCACCAAAAAACGCTGCGCTCCCATCATCCGGCCCCTGCGCTGCGCTCCGGGGTTCCCTCTCTCCGGCCTCGCTCCCGGGAGGACCGCGCTGCAGGCCCCATCCTGGGGCCCAGCGCTTGACGGGCATCCATGCCCGTCACCTCCCTCCGCAAGGCCTGCGTTCGGCCTCCTGAAGTCGCGAAGATCAAGATCAAGATCAAGATCAAGAGCGCTGGGTTTGAAAGCCGTGCTTGGACCGCGTCGCGCTATGCGCGACAATAGCGATCATTTTCGGAGCCCCCCATGACCGATTTCACCCCCGACGCCATCCTCGATGCCACCGGCCTGAACTGCCCGGAACCCGTGATGATGCTGCACCAGCACGTACGCAACCTGGCCGCCGGCGGCCTGCTCAAGGTCATCGCCACCGACCCGTCGACCCGCCGCGACATCCCCAAGTTCTGCAACTTCCTCGGCCACGAGCTGCTGCAGCAACAAGAGGACGCCGGCACTTTCCTGTACTGGATCCGCAAGAAAGCCGACTGAATCGCTCTGGAACACGCCCGGCGTTGCGCCTACACTGCGCTCCCCAGACAGGAGAGCGCCATGCTGATAGTTGCCGACGAGAACATCCCGCTGCTCGATGCCTTCTTCCAGGGTTTCGGTGAAATTCGCCGCTACCCCGGCCGAAGCCTCGATGCTGCCAGCGTCAAGGACGCCGATATCCTGCTGGTGCGCTCGGTGACCAAGGTCGACCGTCAGTTGCTCGAAGGCAGCCGTGTACGCTTTGTCGGCACGTGCACCATCGGCACTGATCACCTGGACCTGGACTACTTTGCAGAAGCTGGCATCCGCTGGAGCAGCGCACCTGGCTGCAATGCCCGCGGCGTGGTCGATTACGTGCTGGGCAGCCTGCTGACCCTGGCCGAACTGGATGGCGTGGCATTGCCTGAGCGCGTGTATGGCGTTGTCGGCGCGGGTGAAGTGGGTGGCCGCCTCGTGCGGGTGCTGCATGGCCTGGGCTGGAAGGTGCTGGTGTGCGACCCATTGCGTCAGGCCGCGGAGGGCGGCGACTACGTCAGCCTCGAAACCATCCTGCAGCAGTGCGATGTGATCAGCTTGCATACCCCGTTGCAACGCGGCGGCCAGCACCCGACCTGGCACCTGCTGGGGCAGGCGCAGCTGGCACAGTTGCGCCCGGGTGCCTGGCTGGTAAACGCCAGCCGTGGCCCGGTAGTGGACAACGTGGCCCTGCGCGAGCTGCTGCTGGACCGTGAAGACGTGCACGCGGTGCTGGATGTGTGGGAAGGGGAGCCGCAGGTCGACCTGACGTTGGCCGACCTGTGCACCCTGGCTACGCCGCACATTGCCGGCTATAGCCTCGATGGCCGCCAGCGTGGCACGGCGCAGATCTACCAGGCGCTGTGTCGCTTCCTCGGTGTGAATGAGCAGGTGCGACTGGCCGAGCTGCTGCCCAAGCCACCGCTGGCGCAGATCGAGCTGGATGCCAGCACCGACCTGTCCTGGGCCTTGGCCACCCTGTGTCGCGCCGTGTATGACCCGCGCCGTGATGATGCCGATTTCCGCCGTAGCCTCAGCGATGATCCGCAGCAACAGCGAGCAGCGTTCGACCAGTTGCGCAAGCAATACCCGCCAAGGCGCGAGATCGAGGGGCTGGCCGTGCGCTTGCACGGGGAGGCGCCGCAGTTGGCGCAGTTGGTCAGTGCCCTGGGTGGGGTGTTGGTCTAAGCACGCCTTGCCTTGATCTTGCAGGTAGGTGCGGTTACCTGTGGGGGCGGCCAAGCCCACTGGCTGGGCCAATAAAAACCCGGCGCAAGCGCCGGGTTGCAAAAAATTCGCCGATCAACCTTTGCGTACGCGCTCGACACGGCTTTCTTCCAGGGCCTTGCAGGCCTGCTGGATCATCTGCTCGGTGATCGGCACTTCGCGCCCCTTGGCGTCGATGATCGAACCGCATACTTGCGGTTGAGGGGAGGTTTGGGGCTTCTGGTTATCACTGCCATGCTGCAAGCTCATGCACTGTCTCCTCTTCAGGTTCAAGCTCAGGGTAGCCCTGCGCCGTGACTGGCCTGTGACAGCTTCCGGGTCACGGCAGCAACAGTCCAGCAGAAACCCTGTGAAAGCTCCATAAGCTGGTTAGATCGATGCGTTATAGCAACCTTCATGCAGTCTCCCGACCGGGATGAGTGGTAGGCTGCGGCTTCCCCACCCTTTGTGGTCGTTGCCATGCCCGAATCGGTTTCCCCGCGCCAACGCCGCGCCTTGCGCCTGGCTTGGCAGTTCGTTCGCCCTTATCGCCGCCAGGTGCTGCTGGCATTGCTGGCGCTGGTGGTCACCGCTGCCATTACCCTGTCGATGGGCCAAGGCATCCGCCTGCTGGTGGATCAAGGCTTCATGACCCGCTCCGCGCATCAGCTCAATCAGACCATCGGGCTGTTCCTGCTGCTGGTGCTGGCGCTGGCGGTGGGTACCTTCAGCCGTTTCTATCTGGTGTCGTGGATTGGCGAGCGTTGTGTGGCCGATATCCGTCGTGCGGTCTTCGATCACCTGATCGGCCTGCACCCAGGTTTTTTCGAGGACAATCGCAGTTCCGAGATCCAGTCTCGGCTGACTGCGGACACCACCTTGCTGCAATCGGTGATCGGTTCATCGCTGTCGATGTTCCTGCGCAACGCGCTGATGGTCATTGGCGGTGTGGTCTTGCTGTTCATCACCAACCCCAAGCTCACCAGCATCGTGGTGGTAACGCTGCCACTGGTGTTGGCACCGATCCTGTTGTTCGGCCGTCGGGTGCGCAGCCTGTCGCGGCAGAGCCAGGACAGGGTCGCCGATGTGGGCAGCTACGTGGCTGAAACGCTGGGGCAGATCAAGACCGTGCAGGCCTACAACCACCAGGCGCACGACCGCGAACTGTTCGCCGATACGGTCGAAGCAGCGTTTACTGTTGCCCGCAAGCGGATTACACAGCGTGCCTGGCTGATAACCCTGGTGATCGTGCTGGTGTTGGGGGCGGTGGGGGTGATGCTGTGGGTCGGCGGCATGGATGTGATCGCCGGGCGTATATCCGCAGGCGAGCTGGCTGCATTCGTGTTCTACAGCCTGATCGTCGGTAGTGCCTTCGGTACCCTCAGTGAGGTGATCGGCGAACTGCAACGGGCCGCGGGTGCCGCCGAGCGCATTGCCGAACTGTTGGCAGCGCGCAGTGCCATCCTGCCCCCCGACGTGGCGCAGGTGCTGCCGCAGCCGCGGGCCAGCGGGCATATCGAACTGCAACAGGTCGTGTTCGCTTACCCTTCACGGCCCACGGTGGCAGCTGTCGACGGCCTGAGCCTGACCATCGAACCCGGGCAGACCGTCGCCCTGGTTGGCCCTTCCGGGGCAGGCAAGTCGACCCTGTTCGATCTGTTGCTGCGCTTTTACGACCCCCAACAAGGGCGCATCCTGCTCGATGGCCAGCCGGTTACCGCATGTGATCCCGACCAGCTACGCCGGCAGTTTGCTTTGGTGGCACAAAACCCCTCGCTGTTCCGTGGCACGGTGGAGGCCAACATTCGTTATGGCCGGCCCGAGGCGACCTTGGCTGAAGTCGAAGCAGCAACCCGCGGCGCCCATGCCGACGAATTCATCCGGCAACTGCCCCAAGGCTACCAGACACAACTGGGGGAGGGCGGCATCGGCCTTTCCGGCGGGCAACGCCAGCGCCTGGCGATTGCCCGGGCCTTGCTGGTCGATGCGCCGATCCTGTTGCTGGACGAAGCCACCAGTGCCCTGGATGCACAAAGCGAATACTTGATCCAGCAAGCGCTGCCCAGCCTGATGGCCGGCCGTACCACGCTGGTGATCGCCCATCGCCTGGCCACGGTACAGCATGCCGAGCGCATCGCGGTCATCGACCAAGGCCGGCTGGTGGCGGTGGGCACCCACCGTCAGTTGATCGAGGACAGCCCGCTGTATGCGCGGCTGGCAGCGCTGCAGTTCACCACGGGCTAGCGTGTCGTGGCTTTGTAACATTTCTGTAGTAATTGCCTGAGAAGATTTGCTTCAACTGTTGCGTAAGTGCTCGACCTGGCTGCCATTGCGTGATGGCAGCTTTTTTTTGGCCTGCCAGTAATGAGGCTGCACAGCGGCCTCAGCCTACTCCCTCTGGTTCCGAGACCCTCGATGTTGCGTAAATCCCTCAGAGTGCAAATTCTCTCGCTGCTCGGCGGCAGTGTGCTGGCGATGCTGCTGATCGCCCTGGTGTGTTTCCAGTTCCTGTCGTCCAGCGTGCGGGGCTACGCCGAGCTGGTCGACGGGCCGCTGCGGGCCTCGCAATTGATTGACGAAGCCAACCTGCAGTTCAAGATCCAGGTGCAGGAATGGAAGAACGTGCTGTTGCGCGGGCGCCAGCCTGCGGAAATGGACAAGTACTGGCAGCAGTTCCAGGCCCGAGAACAGCAAGTTCAACAACTGCTCGGGCAATTGATCGACAACAGCGATGCCAGGCTCAAGGTGTCGCT
Organism: Pseudomonas sp. JY-Q; assembly: GCF_001655295.1. Classification (NCBI taxonomy): domain Bacteria; kingdom Pseudomonadati; phylum Pseudomonadota; class Gammaproteobacteria; order Pseudomonadales; family Pseudomonadaceae; genus Pseudomonas; species Pseudomonas sp. JY-Q. The sequence continues at coordinate 2,028,834 of NZ_CP011525.1, forward strand.
GCAGCAATTGCGGGACAGCCACCGCCAGTTGGGCCAGGCCTATGCGCAAGGTCGCCAGGCCTTCCTGGCGGCAGGCGGCGACCCGGTAGCGGGCGACCGGGCGGTCAAAGGCGTGGACCGTGCCGCCAGTGAGCAAATGAGCGAACTGGTCGAGCAACTGCGCGCCGATGCCCGCCAGCGTGCCGCCAGCATCAATGCCAGTGCCGAGCGCACGGTATGGTTGGGCCTGCTGGTGATGCTGGCTTCTGCGGTGCTGGTGGGGCTGCTCAGCCTGTGGCTGGTCAACCGTAGCCTGATCGAGCCGATCCGCCAGTTGATCGAGTACGTCGCGCAGCTCAGTCAGGGCTGCTTTGCTGCCCGGGTCGACAGCCGTCGGGAGGATGAGCTGGGGCGCCTGGCGCGGGCGGCCAACACCCTGCGTGACTTCCTTGCCGATACTGTCGGCCGGCTGCAGGACAACGCTCAGGAGCTGGAAGGTGCCAGCGGGCAGTTGCGCAGTATTGCCGGTGACATGGCCCGCGGTACTCATGACCAGTTCCAGCGTACCGACCAGGTGGCCACGGCCATGCACGAAATGTCCGCCACTGCCCAAGAGGTCGCTCGCCACGCCGCCGAGGCTGCCCGCGCGGCCAATGACGCCGACCACAGCGCTCAGGCCGGCGAGCAGGTGATGCAGCAGACCATCGACATTATCGGCGCGGTCAACCGCGAAATTGCCGGCACGGCGTCGGTAATTCGCGACCTGGAGCATGACAGCACACGTATAGGCAAAGTGCTGGAAGTGATCCGCGGCATTGCTGAGCAGACCAACCTGCTGGCGCTTAACGCGGCCATCGAAGCGGCCCGTGCGGGCGAAGCCGGGCGTGGTTTTGCGGTGGTCGCTGATGAAGTGCGCAGCCTGGCCCAGCGCACGGCAGCGTCGATTGCAGAAATTCACCAGATCATCGAAGCGGTACAGTCAGGGGCGGTGGAGGCGGTCAAGGCCATCGAAAGCGGCCAGCAACGCAGCCAGGAAGGGGCTGAGCAGGTCGAGCAGGCCGGGCAGATGCTGCAGCGTATCACCCAGGCGGTGGAGGCGATCCGCGACATGAACAGGCAAATCGCCACTGCGGCCGAGGAGCAGACCAGCGTGGCCGAAGATATCTCGCGTAACCTGATCGAAATTACCCGGATTGCCACGGCCAACCAGGAAGCGGTGCAGCATACCGAGCAGGCGGGGCAGCGCCTGCATGGTTTGTCAGGGCAGTTGGGCGAAGTCACCTCCCGGCTGACCGCCTGACTGGGTCTGCAGGGGTTGCATGTGCCCCTGGAGGCTGAAACGGCGCACTGACGTATTTTTCGCACACAACAAAAAGCCCGCGCAAGGCGGGCTTTTCGACAAGGATTTGGTCGGAGAGACAGGATTCGAACCTGCGGCCTTCTCGTCCCGAACGAGACGCGCTACCTGGCTGCGCTACACTCCGATGACCAAAATCCTACTGCATCCCGTTTTTGCCCGCAAGCCCTTGTTGTTTAAAGGGCCATGGCCTGAACGGGGCCTTGATCAGAGCTCTTTGACGGTGCGGATCTGGTCCTTGTTCAGGCGCGTGCGCTTGCCGTCGAGTTGCTCGAATTCATAGAAGCCAGAGTCTTCGTCGTAGGACGGTTTGTCGGTTGCCTGGATCTCCCGGCCATCGTTCAGGGTAATGACGGTTGGGGTCGAGCAGCCAGCAAGGGCGCCCAAACCCAAGGCAAGCAGGAAGGCGGGTAGGGTCCGTTTGATCATCGTGTTTCTCCAAGTGCGATGGTGCTAGATGACTTTTATGACGCAGGACGTTAGTGCAAGTTCACTCCAAGTGCAGCATAGCGATTAATTCGTTCTCTTGACCCAAGGCAAGGCTGAGGGGGGCAACGCTGGAAAAGGTGCGCTGTGATATAACTGCGTCCATCTCATCCTGTTGTGACGGACACCCATGAAAGCCAAGGCAGATACCCCCTTCGTGGCGCTAAGCATCGCCGTACTCACGGTCAGCGACACCCGTACCTTCGACACCGACACGTCTGGCCAGATGTTCGTCGACCGCCTGAGCGCCGCCGGTCACCGCCTTGCCGAGCGCGTGCTGCTCAAGGATGACCTGTACAAGATCCGAGCCCAGGTTGCCACCTGGATCGCCGATGACAGCGTGCAAGTGGTGCTGATTACCGGCGGTACCGGGTTTACTGGCCGCGACAGCACCCCCGAGGCGGTGGCCTGCCTGCTGGACAAGCAAGTGGACGGCTTTGGTGAGTTGTTCCGGCAGATTTCCGTGGCCGACATTGGCACCTCCACCGTGCAATCGCGAGCCTTGGCCGGGCTGGCCAACGGCACGCTGGTGTGCTGCCTGCCGGGCTCGACCAACGCTGTGCGCACCGGTTGGGATGGCATCCTTGCCGAGCAGCTTGATGCCCGTCATCGCCCGTGCAACTTCGTGGCGCACCTGAAGCAGGCAGCGGCCTGTGACAGCCGTGGCTGAGGTCAGCCAGGCCCGGCCGCTGATGCCGGTGGAACAGGCGCTGGAGCAACTGCTGGCGCTGGCCGAAGCTGCACCGATCCGCGAGACCGAAAACCTGCCGCTGGCCGAAGCCGAAGGCCGCGTGCTGGCCACTGACCTGGTGGCCTCCCTCGACCTGCCGCCTTGGCCGAACAGCGCCATGGACGGTTATGCCTTGCGCCTGGCTGATTGGCAGGGCCAGCCGCTGCCGGTCAGCCAGCGTATTTTCGCCGGCCATGCGCCCCAGCCGCTGCAACCGGGTACCTGCGCGCGGATCTTCACCGGCGCGCCTGTGCCGGAGGGGGCCGACTGCGTCGAGATGCAGGAAAACACCGAAGTACTCGAAGATGGCCGGGTGCGCTTTCTCGAAGCGTTGCGCACCGAGCAGAACATACGCCCTCAAGGTCAGGAGACCCGCAAGGGCGAGCAGGTGATGAGCGCCGGCACCCGCCTTGGGCCGATCGAACTGGGCCTGGCGGCGACCTTGGGGCATGGCCGTCTGGACGTGGTGCGCAAGGTAAAAGTGGCGGTGCTGTCCACCGGCGACGAACTGGTCGAGCCAGGCCTGCCGCTCGGGCCTGGGCAGATCTACAACAGCAACCGCAGGCTGCTGGTCAGCTGGTTGCAGCGGCTGGGTTGCGAAGTGGTCGATGCCGGCATCCTGCCGGATGACCTGGCCCGCACTCGCGCCTGCCTGGCTGAACTGGGTGGCGTAGACCTGATTCTGTCCACCGGAGGCGTCTCGGTGGGCGAGGCCGACTACCTCGGTGCCGCCCTGCGCGAGGCCGGCGAACTGGCGTTGTGGAAGCTGGCGATCAAACCGGGCAAGCCGCTGACCTTCGGCCACTTCCAGGGCGTGCCGGTGATTGGCTTGCCGGGCAACCCCGCCTCGACCTTGGTCACCTTCGGTCTGCTGACCAGGCCCTACCTGCTGCGTCGTCAGGGTGTGATTGACGTCACGCCGTTGCGGTTCGACATGCCGGCAGGGTTTGACTGGCCCAAGCCGGGTACGCGTCGCGAATACCTGCGCGCGCGCATCGAACAGGGCCGAGTGCGCATCTACAAGAACCAGAGCTCGGGTGTGCTGCGCAGCGCAGCCTGGGCGGAGGGCCTGGTGGAAGTGCGTGAAGGCAGCACGCCGAAGCAGGGCGACATCGTGCCATTCATCCCCTTCAGCGAGCTACTTGGCTGAGCGGCCCAGCCAGGCACTGGCCAGCGGCGCGGCCTCGGCCGGTGCCGCCTGGGTCAGGCGTATGTGCACATTCTCCAGTTGTTGGGCAGCCACGCTCCAGTCGTGGCGCTGGCGGGCAAACTGGCGCCCGGCGGCGCTCAACTGGCTCATGCGCCAGGGCTGATTGAGCAGCTGGGTGATCAGCAATGCCAGTTGATCACCGTCGTCACTGCCCAAGTAGTGTTCGCCGTTGTTCACGGTCAGGCCTGAAACGCCCTTGTCGGTGGTGATCACGGGTAAGCCGGCGGCCATCGCTTCGAGGATTTTCACCTTCGAGCCACCGGCATAACGCAGGGGAGCAAAGAACAGCGCTGAACGTCGTTGCAGTTCACGCAGGTCGGGGCGGTAGCCGAACCATTCAATGCGTGGGTCGTTCCAGTGAAGCTTCCAGTTGGCCGGCATGGCGTGCCCGGCAATCGCCAGGCGCACCGCCGGGTTGCTCATCCACACCTTCGGCATGATGTCGTCCAGTGCCCATTCGATGGCCTCCAGATTGGCGCCATATTCGAAATTGCCGACGAACAACAGACGCTGGCTGTGCAGCGCAGGTTGCACCTGCTGGTAGAAATCACAGTCCACGCCGTTAACCACCACATTCACCGGGCGCCCACTGATCTGCGCGATCAGCTCGGCATCATGGGCGCTGACTGCCACCAGTTCGGTGGGCTGACGCAGCACACGGTGCTCCCAGCGCCGGTAGCGCCAGCGGTCGAAGGCGTTGAGCGGGCGCAGCCACAGCGGCAGGCGATCGTGGCAGGCGCCGCCCATTACCGACTCCAGGGTGTGCTCGCTAAGCATGTAGGGCAGCCTGCGGGCCTGCAGGGCTTTTTCGAACGGCTGGAAGCTGTAACTGTGCTCAATCTGGATCACGTCCCAGGGTTCGTCCAGCAGTTGCTCGAACCGGTGCCGCAGGCAAGGCGCCAGGCCATTGATGATAGCCCGCATGGGGTAGTCGATGATGGGTGAAGCCAGCAGGTTGAGTGGGCTGTGCAGCGGTCTGCGGGGTAGCACGATCAGGCGTTCGAGTAGGGGCTCAAGGGCCTCACGTGCTGCGTCGCAGAGAGGGATCTTCGACTGCACCAGCAGGGTAATCCGGTGGCCGCGCTGGGCCAGTGCGCGCAGCAGATGGTATTGCCGGGTCTTGTGGCCGCTGGTGGTCGGCCAAGGCAGGTAGGGCAGTGTCCAGAGAATGCGCATGACCCGAAGTCCTCGCGAAAGGCTGCAGATAGCAAAACGCGCCCGTTGGGAGCAGTGGGGGAGCCACTGCCGGGCGCGTCCATGGCAATAGGGGTATTTGCTGAGCATAGCCGGGATTGTCAGGTGTGGAAAAAATGACCGGCGACGTGACCAGTTGCAGGCCTGGCGCCGGCACACTGTTTTTTCCAGGGCATGCAACGATCCGGGTGGGCCAGTGGTCGAGATAGGGGGTGGTCCACTTTACGGAGACGCGCACATGCAAGGGCGCAAGGCAATGTTGGTGCTGCACGGCAAGCAGGCGATGAACGAAGACGTGCGCAGCGCCGTGCGCGACCTGCGCGATAGCGGCTGGGTGCTGGATGTACGGGTTACCTGGGAGGCGGGCGACGCCCAACGGCTGGTCGCCGAGGCACTGGCGGCGGGTTACAGCCATATCGTCGCCGGTGGCGGGGACGGCACGTTGCGGGATGTGGCCGAGGCCATGGGCTTGGCTGCTACCAACGCCAGCCTGACCTTGTTGCCATTGGGGACGGCCAACGATTTCGCCAAAGCCGCTGGCATCCCCCTGGAGCCAGCGTCGGCGCTGGCCTTGCTGAATATCGCGCCACAACCAATAGACTTGGGGCAGGCTGGCGATCAGTTGTTCCTCAACATGGCCACGGGTGGCTTTGGCAGCCAGGTCACCGCCAATACCTCCGAAGACCTCAAGAAAGTGCTGGGCGCTGCCGCCTACCTGTTCACCGGGTTATCCCGCTTCAGTGAGCTACAGGCGGCTTCGGTAGAGCTACAAGGGCCAGGCTTCCACTGGCAAGGGGATTTGCTGGCGCTGGGTATCGGCAATGGCCGACAGGCTGGGGGCGGGCAGGTGCTGTGCCCCGAAGCCATGGTCAACGACGGTTTGCTTGACGTCGCTATTCTGCCTGCACCACAGGAAGTGGTGGGGGCTCTGCGGGACCTGTTGGGCGGTGACGGCCTGTTCGTTCGGGCCAGGCTGCCATGGGTCGAGATCAAGAGTTCGCAAGGGTTGGACATCAACCTCGATGGCGAGCCGTTGCAAGCTGCCAACCTGCGCTTTCAGGCAAGGCCGGCGGCGTTGCACCTGCACCTGCCGGCCGGGTCACCGTTGCTCAGTCATCCAGGCTGATGATTTTTTCGCGTACGGCGAACAGCACCAAGCCGGCCACGTCGTGAATCTGCAGGCGCTTCATGATTTGTGAGCGGTGAGTTTCCACGGTCTTGATCGACAGGCCCAGGCCTGCCGCGATTTCCCGGGTGGACTTGCCGCGCACGATCAGGCGGAGGATCTCAAGCTGCCGTGAAGTCAGATTATGCCGTTCGCCAGCGCTTTGCTTGCCTAGTTTGGTGTGCCGCAGCGCCTGGTTGATGACGGTGTGGGCGATGGCCGGGCTGAGGTAGCGCTCACCGTGGCGTACGGCACCCAGCGCCTGTTCCAGCTCGGTGGCGCTGGTGTCCTTGAGCAGGTAGCCGTGGGCACCGCTTTCCAGGGCCCGCATGATCAGGTCCGGGTCGGTGTGCATGGACAGGATCAGCACTTTGCAGGTACTGCCGCTGGCCCGCAGTTGGGTGAGGGCGTCCAGGCCGCTGGTCGAACGCATGGAGATGTCCAGCAAGATGATGTCGGGCGCCAGTGTGCGTACCTGGTCGAGTAGCTGGCTGCCGTCGTCGGCTTCGCCGACCACGTCATAGCCGGGGATATCGCAGACCAGTGCACGCACCCCGGCGCGGATCAGCGAGTGGTCATCTACCAGCAGTAGTCTACAGGTCATGGTTGGTAATACTCCTGGCGCGTTGCTGAGTGCGCGGGGACCACGGGAACATCGCTTCGATCTGTGTGCCTCGGCCAGGCTGACTGGTGATGTCGAGGCTGCCCTGCAGCGCGATTACCCGCTCCTGCATGCCGGCCAAGCCGCGCTGACCGGCCTCGGCCGGGTGCCGGGCAGGGGCGAAACCACGACCATCGTCGTGGATCGACAACGCCAGCCCCTCAGGGGTGCGTTGCAGGCGGATGACCAGGTTGTGTGCCTGGGCGTGGCGCAGCATGTTGGTCACTGCCTCCTGGGTAATACGGAACACCGCCATGGCCACGGCTTCGTCGATGCCGCCCAGGCGCTGGTTGCACGCCAGGCTCCAGTGCACGCCGCTGCTGGCCAGGGTGCGTACCAGGTGCGCGCGCAGGCTGGCCTCCAGGCCAAGGCTGGCCAACTGCCGGGGGTTGAGCAGCGCGGAAACATCGCGCACGTTACCGAGGGTGTCATCCAGCGTGCTGCGCAGGGCCTCGCAGTGCCCCTGCAAGTCTTCGGGCATGCGCCGTTGCAGCCACTGCAGTTGCAGCTTGGCAGCGGTGAGCAGTTGGCCGATGTCGTCGTGCAGTTCCCGGCTCAGATGCTGACGCTCGTCTTCTTGCACCTTGAGCATGCGCTCGGCCAGCTCGGCCGGGCGCAGGTGGATCGACCTGGCGCTCAGGCCCAGTTGTACAACAGCACCCAGCGTGGCGACCAACTGCAGCACCAGCAGGGTGGCCGGGATTGTCTGGTTGGCCAGGTACAGCGCCATGTTGGCAACCAGTGAGGCCACGCAAAGCCCGACCGTTGCCCAACGCAGCACGGCGGCACGGGAGCAGCAATGCAAAGAAGTCTTCAAGCGTGGAAACATAGGTAGGGAGGCCACTGAAGTATTGCTGATGGAGGCCTTGCACAATGCTGGTCAGAGGCTTTGGCGCAGTACTTTCGATGTTTTTTCGAACACGCATTCTTGCCACCGTTGTTCCGGCAGCAAGCGTTTGTGGGGGCGCATATTATCACTTTGCATTGCATTGGTCGCGGCCGTGTAACGCGTTGAAACGCCTACTGGTCGGGCCTTTTCGGGTAGCAAAGTGCCACCCTTTAATCGCGCTGTACCCACTTGTGCTGTAACTAGCGCGGCAATGATTCAACGGCATGCACCGAAAGCCTGGTGAACTTTCCAAGTTCGACCATGGTCGGGTTTCAATCAAGTTGCTTAGTTGCACTTTGCGTCAGGTTAATGCATGCGATTAGAGCGGCTGGGGCGGTTGCCGGTTGCCACGTCACTGTGCGGGTGAATGCACGCGCTGCCTTCTTCATCGCAGGACGCGCAGGCTGGCGCAAAGGGTGCTTGTACGACTTTGGCCAATTCACCCAGCAGCACCAGTTGCTCGCCGATGTCCAGGTTCAGCCGCCCTGTACGGCTATCGACCAGCTCCAACTGCCAGGCCAGCAAGGTCAGGCATGCCCCTATGGCGGGTAGGGCTTCACGCTGCAGGCAACCACCGTGACAGGCCGGGGCGAGCAACTGTTGCAGGGCGGTGGTGTAGTGGGCAACTTCACGCAGGCCAAGGCGCGTAGCTTGACGGGCGATAGTGTCGAGGGTGTTGTTCAGGCAACTGCAGGCATCCGGGTCATTGTCTATAAGCTCCAGATGCTGCAGGCATTCCTGGGCCTGGGTCAGCAGTACCTGGGCATCCAGCAGGAAGCCCTGCAGGGCGTCATCGAACGATAAGGCAGTGTCCATCATCAAGTCCCCGCGCGTGGGGTAGGCGCAGGGGGCGGGCACGCCGAAACGATAGCTAGCAAAAGCCTGACTCCATTCATGCAATGAGAATGGCGTCACATTAATGGCTAAAGGATATCGCGAACATCAGGTTGCACCCGATTGCCGCTAAGGGTTTCCCTGATCAAGGGCTAGGGTAGGGAACTTTTGTCGTGCCCCTGATTTGCCCTGGCGTGTCGGCAGTAAAGCATGATGGTAAAGTGATATCAATTATCTGCGCGGCATTTTCCCGCAGGGGTCAAGGTGTGCGTGAAGCCGCCGATACAGGGTAGATGATTTCACCTTTTAAGACTCAAGCCTGGGGGCTTTCCAATGGCTGGCATTCTCGACACGGTAGACCAACGCACGCAACTGGTGGGTGAGAACCGCCTGGAAATTCTGATGTTTCGTCTGGCCGGTCGCCAGCTGTTCGCGATCAACGTGTTCAAGGTGCAGGAAGTACTGCAACTGCCCAAGCTGACCCTGATGCCCCAGCGCCACGCCTATGTCTGTGGTGTGGTCAACCTGCGTGGGCAGACCCTGCCGGTGATCGACCTGTCTCAGGCGATCGGTATGCGCCCGCTACAGCCGGGGCCGGACAGCACCATCATCGTCACCGAATACAACCGCTCGGTGCAGGCCTTCCTGGTGGGCGGTGTCGACCGCATCGTCAACATGAACTGGGAGTCGATCATGCCGCCGCCTTCCAGTGCCGGTCGCCAGCACTACCTGACTGCCATCACCAAGGTTGATGAGAAGCTGGTGGAAGTGATCGACGTGGAAAAGGTGCTGGCCGAAATCGTGCCCTACAACGCCCGGGTTTCTGGCGACAAACTCGCCGACCCAGTGCTGGCCCGGGCCCGCGGCCGCGAAGTGCTGCTGGTGGACGACTCCAGTGTGGCCTTGGCGCAATTGCGCGATACCCTGTCTCAGTTGGGCATGAAGCTGCACGTGGCCAGTGATGGCCTGAAGGCGCTGCGCATGCTCAAGGGCTGGGCCGACGCCGGCGAGGACGTGTGCGAAAAGCTGCTGATGGTGTTCACCGATGCAGAAATGCCGGAAATGGACGGCTATCGGCTGACCACCGAGATCCGCAGCGATGCCCGTCTGCGCCAGCTCTATGTGGTGCTGCACACTTCGCTGTCGGGCAGTTTCAACGAGTCCATGGTGAAGAAGGTGGGCTGTGACAACTTCCTTTCCAAGTTCCAGCCTGATCGCCTGGTCGATGTGGTCAAGCAGCGCCTGCTGCTGGATACCACCGCCGCGTGAACGTTGTGCCGGCCAGGTATAAGCTTGGCTTTTGGCATGAAGCGAGGCAGCAGGGATGTTTCTCAGTGAGTTGTATCGATACCCGGTGAAGTCGGGGCAGGCGCAAAGCCTGAAGGCATCACCGGTGGGGTTGCTGGGGTTGCAAGGCGACCGGCGCTGGATGGTGGTCGAGGAAGAAAACGGACGCTTCCTGACCCAGCGTGCCTGGCCACAACTTGGCCAGATCGACGCGAGTGATGACGACAGCGGCCAGTTGCTGCTGCAAGCCCCTGGACAGGCGCCGTTGCGGGTGCCTGTACCGCCTGCCGATGACGCCCTGCGCGGCGTGACGATCTGGCGCGATACCCTGCGTGTGCCGGACGCTGGCGATGCCGCAGCGGCCTGGTTGAGTGAGTTGCTGGGCAAAGCCGTACGCCTGGTGCATTGCCCGGAGCAGCGCGCGCGTTACCTGCCCAATGGTTACGGCTTCAACAGTGACCGTGCGGCGTTTCCGGATGGCTTCCCCTTGCTGCTGATTGGGCAGGGCTCGCTGGACGAGCTTAACCGGCGTATTGGCCGGCCCATGTCGATGCGGCGCTTTCGGCCCAACCTGGTGGTGCAGGGCGCGGAGCCGTTTGCCGAGGATGGCTGGAAGCGGATTCGCATCGGCAGCTTGGCGTTTCGCGTGCTCAAGCCCAGTGTGCGGTGCATCTTCACGACCATCGATCCAGCCACCGGGGAGCGTAGCGCTGACCGTGAGCCGATGGCTACGCTGAAGACTTTCCGCGAAAAAGAAGGCGACGTGCTGTTCGGCCAGAACCTGGCTGTGGATGGCAGTGGGTGGCTGGAGGTGGGGATGGAAGTAGAAATCCTGGAGTAGATGTGTTGCCTGAACCGGCCTCTTCGCGGGTGAACCCGCTCCTACAAGGGTTACGCGGTCGTTGTAGGCGCGGGTTCACCCGCGAAGAGGCCGGTACAGGCTCAACAGCAATCACATGTCATCGAAATACCGTTCATGCCAATCCACCAGTGGCTGCGGTGAATTCAGCTTCTGCCCGTAGATCACCGAATACGACAGCACGTTCTGAACATACTGGCGTGTTTCGTCGAACGGGATCGACTCCACCCACACATCGAAGCTCAGGTGCTTGGCCCCTTTGAGCCACTGTCGCACGCGCCCGGGGCCGGCGTTGTAGGCTGCCGAAGCCAGCACCCGGTTGCCGTTGAACTGGCTGTGTACCTGGCTCAGGTAGGCCGCACCCAGCTGGATGTTCTTGTCCGGGTTCAGCACTTGCGCCGGTGAGGCCAGCGGGATGCTGAACTTGCGTGCGGTTTCTTTGGCCGTGGCCGGCATCAGTTGCATCAAGCCGCTGGCGCCCACGGGTGAGCGTGCGTCCTCCATAAAGGCGCTTTCCTGGCGAGTGATGGCGAATACCCAGCTCGAATGCAGGCCGCGAACCTTGGCTTCACGCACCAGCGTGTCGCGGTGGGCCATGGGAAAGCGGATGTCCAGGTCGTCCCAGTACTGGGCCTGGCTGATGGTGCGGATGGCTGGGAAGTACCAGCGCAGCTCATAACCCAGGCGTGCCTGCGCAACCATTTCGTCACGGGTGAAGTGGCGGCTGACGTGGTACCACTCACGGCGGCCGTCGACGATCTGGCCGCGGGCGTGGAATTCCAGTGCGCGCTGGATGCCGGGCGTGTTGCGGACCTTCTTGACCAGTTGTGGGCTCAGCAGCAGCGGCTTGTTGTTCAGCTGGTAGGGTGTCTGTGCCCGATCGGCGGCGAGGAAGCCATAGAAGTCACGCTCACGCGCTGCGGTCTTGTAAAGCAGCGGGATCTGCGGGTTGTTTGGCTGTGCCAGCTCCAGGCTGCGAGCCTGCCAGTACTTCCAGCGGCTGGTGCTGGCCAGGTCCTGGGGAAGGCGTTTGGTCAGCTCGTAGGCGTCCTCCCAGCGGCCCAGGCGCAGCAGCAGGCGAAGGCGCCATTCGCTGACAGTGTTGTCACGCAGCTCGGGGTCATAGCGGGTCATCAGGTCGAGCGCGCGTGGGTCGTAGCGGCGTGCGAGGGTCAGGCCGATTTCGCGGGCGATGGCCACCTTTTCGTCACGCGAGAAGTGCATGCGCTGGGCGTAATCGTCGAGCAGCGCCATGGCCCGCTCCGGGTCCTGCCGGGCCAGGCGACGAAGGCCGAGGCTGACCACGTCGGACATGGCCTCGTTGACCGGGGTAAAGCGCGACGGCTGGTTGAGCAGCTCGGGCTTCTGCGCGACGTCGATCAGCAGGCGCCCCTGCGGGCCGAGGGTGGTCAGGGTCTTGACCAGGGTGTTGGCCAGGCCGTAATTGCGCGCCTGGGCGGCCAGCTTGGTGCGTTCCCAGCGCTTGGCCTCGGTCAGTTGGCCTTCGGCTGCCCACATGCCGAACAGCGTGTCGCAGGCGGCAGGTTGCGATTTGCCGACGCTCCACAGCTTGTCGGCGGTGGCGTAACCTTCGGCGCGCAGGCCGTGGCTGAGCTGGTATTGGCCGTTGAGGCAGTCCAGTTCGGTGAAGTTGAGCTTGGGGTCGTAGTACTTGACGAAGGTATCCCACTCGCCGCGTTCGGCCAGCCAGCGCAACCAGCGCAGTTTCATCCAGTTGGCCTGGGGCAGGTCGCCATGCTTGGCAAGGAAACCTTCGATTTCCTGGTTGCTGGCACTCTTCAGGCGGGCGGTGAGTTCGTCGTAGACCAGGTAGGGCGTCAGCGGGTAGTCGCTCAAGGCCTGGGCATAGCGCAGGTACGGGCCTTTGTCGCCTTTGGCCAGCGCTCGCTTGGCCTCGTCATAGTACTGGCGTTGCAGGGTCAGGTCGGTGGCCTGCGCTGCGCAGGTGGCAGCGGTAAGCAGCAGGCAGGATGCGATATGTAACAGGCGGCTGCGCATGATACGTCCGGGCAGTTGAACCATGGGAAGTGTCGGCGGAGCCAGCACTATTGAAAGCTATTGCCTTAGCTTAGCTGTTTGCCGGCAGTGGGTGAAAGCACTGTGCTTGTATCGGGATATTAAGTTCGACCAGATGTCACCAGGTGCTCACTGGTTGGCCTGGCGGATGCCGTCGAAGGCCAAGTCAGGTAGAATGCGCGCCCGATTTATGGAGACGAACATGACCCTGCTCAAATTCAGCGATGTGTCCCTCGCATTCGGCGCCATGCCGCTGCTGGACAAAGTGTCCTGGCAGATCGCTCGTGGCGAGCGGGTGTGCATCATCGGCCGCAACGGCACCGGCAAGTCGAGCATGCTGCGCCTGGTCAAGGGCGAGCAGAAGGGCGACGACGGTGAAATCTGGCGTGCGCCTGGCCTGAAGATCGGTGAGTTGCCACAGGAGCTGCCGGTAGCCGACGAGCGCACGGTGTTCGACGTGGTAGCCGCTGGTCTGGACGGCGTGGGCGAATTGCTGGCGCAGTTCCACCACCTGAGCATGAACATCCAGGGCGATGAAGACCTGGAAAAACTCATGCACGTCCAGCACGAGCTGGAGGCCCGCGACGGCTGGCGCCTGCAACAGGTGGTGGAAAGCACACTCAGCCGCCTGCAGCTGCCGGCCGACAAGACCCTGGCCGAGCTGTCCGGTGGCTGGCGCCGCCGCGTACTGCTGGCCCAGGCGCTGGTGTCCGAGCCCGACCTGCTGCTGCTCGACGAACCGACCAACCACCTGGACATCGGTGCCATCGCCTGGCTCGAAGAGGCCCTGCGTGGCTTCAACGGCGCGGTATTGTTCATCACCCACGACCGTTCGTTCCTGCAGAACCTGGCCACCCGTATCCTCGAACTGGACCGCGGCGGCCTGATCGACTGGAACGGTGACTACGCCAGCTTCCTGGTGCACAAGGAGGCCGCACTGGCCGCCGAAGAAACCGCCAACGCGCTGTTCGACAAGCGCCTGGCCCAGGAAGAAGTGTGGATCCGCCAGGGTATCAAGGCCCGCCGTACCCGCAACGAAGGCCGCGTGCGTGCACTGAAGGCCCTGCGTGTGGAGCGTGGCGAGCGCCGTGAACGACAGGGCAAGGCCAACATCCAGATCGAAGCCGCGGACAAATCCGGCAAGCAGGTGATGGTGCTGGAAAATGTCAGCTTCCATCACGCGGACGGCCCCCTGCTGGTCAAGGACTTTTCCATGGTCCTGCAGCGGCAGGATCGCATCGGTCTGCTGGGCGCAAACGGCACTGGCAAGACCACGTTGCTCAAGATGATGCTGGGCGACCTTGAGCCCACTGCGGGCAAAGTGGAGCGCGGCACCAAGCTTGAGGTGGCCTATTTCGACCAGATGCGCCACCAGCTCGACCTGGAAAAGACCGTAATCGACAACCTGGCGGAAGGCCGTGATTTCATCGAGATCGATGGCCAGAACCGCCACGTGCTGAGCTACCTGGGCGACTTCCTGTTCAGCCCCCAGCGCGCGCGTACGCCGGTCAAGGCGTTGTCGGGGGGTGAGCGTGCACGGTTACTGCTGGCCAAGCTGTTCAGCAAGCCGGCCAACCTGCTGGTACTCGACGAACCGACCAACGACCTGGACGTGGAAACCCTCGAGCTGCTGGAAGAGGTGCTGTCCAACTACAAGGGCACCGTGCTGATGGTCAGCCACGACCGGGCCTTCCTCGACAACGTCGTGACCAGCACCCTGGTGTTCGAAGGCGAGGGCAAGGTGCGTGAGTATGTGGGCGGTTACGAGGACTGGATTCGCCAGGGCGGCTCGCCGAAGCTGCTGGGTGTGACCGAGAGCAAGGGCGGTAAGTCTGCGCTCAACAGCGCGGTAGTGGAGAAGGTCGAGGCCAAGCCTGAGCCTGTTGCGGCGCCGGTGGTGGAAGACGCTTCGAAGAAGAAGCTGAGCTACAAGCTGCAGCGTGAGCTGGAGATGCTGCCGGGGCAGATTGATGAGCTGGAGCAGCGTATGGCTGAAGCCCAGGAAGAAGTGAATGCGGCGGGCTTCTATCAGCGGCCGATTGCAGAAACTTCGGCGGTGCTGGCACGGATCGAGAAGCTGCAGGGCGAGCTGGATGTATTGGTGGAGCGCTGGGCTGAGCTGGAAGGCTGATTGGCGTTAGCCTGTTCCGGCCTCTTCGCGGGTAAAGCCGCACCTGCAGGGATTGCCATACCCTTGCAGGCGCGGGCTGGCCCGCGAAGAGGCGGGTTCAGGTCCAGTCAATCCTTCTTCAGCAAGCGTACCGCCAGCACGTCACACGGCGCACCGTGCAGCACATCATTGGCCGTGGACCCCAGCAGCAACGCCAGGCCATGACGGCCATGGCTGCCCACCACGATCAGGTCGCACTTTTGCTCCTTGGCCAGCTGGTGGATTTCCTGGCGCGGTTGGCCGTAGGTCAGATGCGAATCGCCACGCTGGATGTCCGGGTACTTGTTGAAAAGGCGTTCCATGCGCTCCTTGGCTTGGTCGAACTGCTGCTGTTGCAGCTGCGACAGGTCCATCGGCACGTCACCGCCGAATGCCATCGCCATCGGCTCGACGATATGCACCAGCGATACCTTGGCGTTCGAAGGTTTGGCGAGCGCCATGGCGCGCTTGATCACCGGGTCGCATTCTTCGGTCAGGTCGACGGCGACCAACAAATGTTCGTATTCCATGAGCGGTACTCCTGGCAATCGCGATAGAAGAAGTATGGTCGCTTTCGGGCGGGTCTTCCGTGAAAAATGGCTAACCAGCTCATTTGCAACGCTTTATGGGAACTACTGATATGACGGTATTGCTGGTGGTGTCAATCCTTGCGCTGATTCTCAGCCCGCTTTCCTGGCTGCGCAGCTCGCGCAAGCAGAGCGAGCAGATGAAGTTGCGCCTGGAGGCGCGGCGCATGGGTTTGGCCATGCAACTGGCGCCGCAGCAGTGGCCGCACTGGCTGGAAAAGGAGCCGCCAAGCCCCTGCCCGCAGTATCACAGAGCCCGGCGCCGTGGGCATGAGGACAGCTTCAGCTTCTGGCAGGTCAGCCCCGGGGTGTGGTGGAACCAGTGGCGCGAGCCCTGCGAAGACCCACGTTTCATGGGCGCGTTGTCGCGCTTGCCGGCGAGTGTGTACAAGGTCGAGGCCGATGCGCGGATGATTGCCCTGTACTGGACCGAACGTGGCGATACTGCTGTGTTGCAGGATGTTGCCTACGCCCTCGAAACCTTGGCTTGAGCGCCGCCCATGCGCGACTCCTGTAGGCGCGGATTCATCTGCGAACACCGGCAGAGCCGGTGCCAAACTGCGCGGTGCCTGCTTCGCGGGTAAACCCGCTCCTACGGGGCATCCAGGCTGGTCAATCTGTTCTGCAACGACAAAGCGGCGGCTCGGCATAACCCTGAAGGGGTGGGGTGCCAAGTCGCCGCTTTGCGTTCTGCTGCGCAGAAAAGGCCAGGCAGGCCGGGTTATTCATTCAAGCAAGTGCCAGTGTAGTCGCACTGGCTCGCCGCGCAAGCGCAAAGCCGTCAGCCAATGCTTGTGGTCAATCGCTGACATGAATGACCGGCGATCACTGTCATCATGTTTTGTACCCGGACGATAGAAAATGACTGGAAAGTCGCGTTTTCGCCGTGCTCGTGAGCATTTGACAACGCCCATCTTTTCGGAGAATGTGTGCACACCCAAATCAAACGGGCGTATGAATTGAGCGTTTGTATGTCATGACGCCAAGCCATACTTCCGACTAGCGCGCTGACGGGTGTGCCTGGGGCAAGGCAGCTTAGGCCTGCTTCTGCTGCAGTGATCGGCGTGTACAGTTCAGCTTCCATATCGTGGAGATCAGTTGATGATTTACGAAGGTAAAGCCATCACGGTTAAGGCTCTTGAAAGTGGCATCGTCGAGCTCAAGTTCGACCTCAAGGGTGAGTCCGTCAACAAGTTCAACCGCCTTACCCTGAACGAGCTGCGCCAGGCCGTCGATGCCATCCAGGCCGATGCCTCGGTCAAAGGCGTGATCGTCAGCAGTGGCAAGGACGTGTTCATCGTCGGCGCCGACATCACCGAGTTCGTCGACAACTTCAAGCTGCCTGAGGCCGAACTGGTCGCCGGCAACCTGGAAGCCAATCGTATCTTCAACGCCTTCGAAGACCTCGAAGTGCCGACCGTTGCCGCCATCAACGGCATCGCGCTGGGCGGCGGCCTGGAAATGTGCCTGGCGGCCGACTACCGGGTCATGTCCACCAGCGCCAGGATCGGCCTGCCGGAAGTCAAGCTGGGTATCTACCCGGGCTTTGGCGGTACCGTGCGCCTGCCGCGCCTGATCGGCTCGGACAACGCCATCGAGTGGATCGCCGCCGGCAAGGAAAACCGTGCCGAAGACGCCCTGAAAGTGGGGGCCGTCGACGCGGTGGTCGCCCCTGAGCTGCTGCTGGCCGGTGCCCTCGACCTGATCAAGCGTGCCATCAGTGGCGAGCTGGACTACAAGGCCAAGCGCCAGCCGAAGCTGGAAAAGCTCAAGCTCAATGCCATCGAGCAGATGATGGCCTTCGAGACGGCCAAGGGCTTCGTCGCTGGCCAGGCCGGCCCGAACTACCCGGCCCCGGTCGAAGCGATCAAGAGCATCCAGAAAGCCGCCAACTTCGGTCGCGACAAGGCCCTGGAAGTTGAAGCCGCAGGCTTTGCCAAGCTGGCCAAGACCTCGGTCGCCGAGAGCCTGATCGGCTTGTTCCTCAACGATCAGGAACTCAAGCGCAAGGCCAAGGCGCATGACGAGATCGCCCACGACGTGAAGCAGGCCGCCGTGCTCGGCGCCGGCATCATGGGCGGCGGCATCGCCTACCAATCGGCGGTCAAGGGTACGCCGATCCTGATGAAAGACATCCGCGAGGAAGCCATTCAGCTGGGTCTGAACGAGGCCTCCAAGTTGCTTGGCAACCGCGTCGAGAAGGGCCGCCTGACCCCGGCCAAGATGGCCGAGGCCCTCAACGCCATTCGCCCGACCCTGTCCTATGGCGATTTCGCCAATGTCGACATCGTCGTCGAGGCTGTGGTCGAGAACCCGAAGGTCAAGCAAGCGGTACTGGCGGAAGTGGAAGGCCAGGTGAAGGACGATGCGATCCTCGCTTCCAACACCTCTACCATCTCGATCAACCTGCTGGCCAAGGCGCTCAAGCGCCCGGAAAACTTCGTCGGCATGCACTTCTTCAACCCGGTGCACATGATGCCGCTGGTTGAAGTGATCCGTGGCGAGAAGTCCAGTGAAGTGGCGGTTGCCACCACCGTGGCCTACGCCAAGAAAATGGGCAAGAACCCGATCGTGGTCAACGACTGCCCGGGCTTTTTGGTCAACCGTGTGCTGTTCCCGTACTTTGGCGGTTTTGCCAAGCTGGTCAGCGCCGGTGTCGACTTTGTGCGCATCGACAAGGTCATGGAGAAGTTCGGCTGGCCGATGGGCCCAGCCTACTTGATGGACGTGGTCGGCATCGACACCGGCCACCACGGCCGTGACGTCATGGCCGAAGGCTTCCCGGATCGCATGAAGGACGAGCGCCGCTCGGCAGTCGACGCGTTGTACGAGGCCAACCGCCTGGGCCAGAAGAACGGCAAGGGCTTTTACGCCTACGAAACCGACAAGCGCGGCAAACCGAAGAAGGTCTTCGATGCCACCGTGCTCGACGTGCTCAAACCGATTGTGTTCGAGCAGCGTGAAGTCACTGACGAAGACATCATCAACTGGATGATGGTCCCGCTGTGCCTGGAGACCGTGCGTTGCCTGGAAGACGGCATCGTCGAAACCGCTGCCGAAGCCGACATGGGCCTGGTCTACGGCATTGGTTTCCCTCCCTTCCGCGGTGGTGCGCTGCGTTACATCGACTCGATCGGTGTGGCCGAATTCGTCGCCCTGGCCGATCAGTATGCCGACCTGGGGCCGCTGTACCACCCGACCGCCAAGCTGCGTGAAATGGCCAAGAACGGCCAGCGCTTCTTCAACTGAGCGGTCAACGAGCTAGAGCGAGAGATTTGATATGAGCCTGAATCCAAGAGACGTGGTGATTGTCGACTTCGGTCGCACGCCAATGGGCCGCTCCAAGGGTGGCATGCACCGCAACACCCGCGCCGAAGACATGTCGGCGCACCTGATCAGCAAGCTGCTGGAACGCAACGGCAAGGTTGACCCGAAAGAAGTCGAGGACGTGATCTGGGGCTGCGTCAACCAGACCCTGGAGCAGGGCTGGAACATCGCCCGCATGGCCTCGCTGATGACCCAGATCCCGCACACTTCCGCGGCGCAGACCGTCAGCCGCCTGTGCGGCTCGTCCATGAGCGCGCTGCACACGGCCGCCCAGGCGATCATGACCGGTAACGGTGATGTGTTCGTGGTCGGTGGCGTGGAGCACATGGGCCACGTCAGCATGATGCATGGCGTAGACCCCAACCCGCACCTGTCCTTGCATGCCGCCAAGGCTTCCGGGATGATGGGCCTGACTGCAGAAATGCTCGGCAAGATGCACGGCATCACCCGTGAGCAGCAGGACCTGTTCGGCTTGCGTTCGCACCAGCTGGCCCACAAGGCCACGGTCGAAGGCAAGTTCAAGGACGAGATCATCCCGATGCAGGGCTACGACGAGAACGGCTTCCTGAAGGTGTTCGATTTCGACGAAACCATTCGCCCGGAAACCACCCTCGAAGGCCTGGCATCGCTGAAGCCTGCGTTCAACCCGAAAGGCGGTACGGTCACGGCCGGTACCTCGTCGCAGATCACCGACGGCGCCTCGTGCATGATCGTCATGTCCGGTCAGCGTGCCATGGACCTCGGTATCCAGCCATTGGCGGTGATCCGTTCGATGGCAGTGGCCGGTGTCGACCCGGCAATCATGGGCTATGGCCCGGTGCCATCGACCCAGAAAGCCCTCAAGCGTGCGGGCTTGACCATGGCCGATATCGACTTCATCGAGCTCAACGAAGCCTTCGCTGCACAGGCCCTGCCCGTGCTGAAAGACTTGAAAGTGCTCGACAAGATGGATGAGAAGGTTAACCTGCACGGCGGCGCCATTGCTTTGGGCCACCCGTTTGGTTGCTCCGGGGCGCGGATTTCCGGCACCCTGCTCAACGTCATGAAGCAAAATGGCGGTACGCTGGGTGTTGCGACCATGTGCGTCGGCCTGGGCCAAGGTATCACCACTGTCTTCGAACGCGTCTGATCGCGTAGCGGGACAGCAGCCGGGGCCTAGTGCCCCGGTTTTGTTTTTTCAGGTTTTATTCAGGAGGTGAGCAACATGCAGATACAACCAGGCGTATACCGGCATTACAAAGGGCCTGAGTACCGTGTCTTCAGTGTTGCGCGGCACTCCGAAACCGAAGAGTGGATGGTGTTCTACCAATGCCTGTATGGTGATTACAGCTTCTGGGTACGTCCCCTGTCGATGTTCCAGGAGTCCGTCGAATTTGACGGCGAGCAGGTGCCACGCTTTGCTTTGGTCAAGGTCGAAGAGGGGCTGCCCGGGTTGCTGGGCAAGTCGCACGCGTGATCGTCCGAGCTTGACCTCACACTTTTGCCACTATATATAGCGGTGCCGCGTCTGGCACTTGGCGCGTTTTTTATCTTCAGATTCAGGAATACTCCGATCCATGGGCAAATCGCTGGTCATTGTGGAATCCCCGGCCAAGGCCAAGACCATCAACAAGTACCTGGGCAACCAGTACGTGGTGAAGTCGAGTATCGGCCATATCCGAGACCTCCCCACCAGCGGTTCGGCCAGCGCGAGCAAAGAGCCGGCCGCCAAGCGTGGCAAGGCTGCGGGTGAGGCGCCGGCGCTTTCGCCGAAAGAGAAGGCCCGCCGCCAGCTGGTGGCACGCATGGGCGTCGACCCCGACCATGGCTGGAAGGCCAAGTACGAGATCCTGCCTGGCAAGGAAAAGGTGATCGAAGAGCTGCGCCGCCTGGCCAAGGATGCCGACACCATCTACCTCGCAACCGACTTGGACCGCGAAGGGGAAGCCATTGCCTGGCACCTGCGCGAGGCCATCGGGGGTGACGACACCCGCTACAAGCGCGTGGTGTTCAACGAAATTACCAAGAAGGCCATTCAGGAAGCCTTCTCGCAGCCAGGCGAGCTGGACATCGACCGGGTCAACGCCCAGCAGGCGCGGCGTTTCCTCGACCGCGTGGTCGGTTACATGGTTTCGCCACTGCTGTGGGCCAAGATTGCCCGTGGTCTGTCCGCTGGCCGTGTACAGTCGGTGGCGGTGAAGCTGGTGGTTGAGCGTGAGCGTGAGATCCGCGCCTTCATCCCGGAAGAGTACTGGGAGATCCACGCCGACCTCGGCACCGCCAAGAACGCCAAGGTGCGTTTCGAGGTGGCGCGCGAGAAGGGCGAGGCCTTCAAGCCGCTGAACGAAGCTCAGGCCATGGCTGCACTGGAAAAGCTCAAGGCTTCCAGTTACAGCGTGGTCAAGCGCGAAGACCGCCCGACCAGCAGCAAGCCATCGGCACCGTTCATTACGTCCACCTTGCAGCAAGCGGCCAGTAACCGCCTGGGCTTTGGCGTGAAGAAAACCATGATGATGGCCCAGCGCTTGTACGAAGCCGGTTACATCACCTACATGCGTACCGACTCGACCAACCTGTCGGCTGACGCCCTGGATATGGCACGCAGCTACATCGAACGGGAGTTCGGCAAGCAGTACCTGCCGGAGGCGCCACTGGTTTACGGCAGCAAGGAGGGCGCCCAGGAGGCGCACGAAGCGATTCGGCCTTCTGACGTGAATACCCACCCGACCAAGCTCAGCGGCATGGAGCGTGACGCCGAGCGCCTGTACGAGCTGATCTGGCGCCAGTTCCTGGCGTGCCAGATGCCGCCAGCGCAGTACCTGTCCACCAGCGTTACCGTCGCTGCCGGCGATTTCGAGCTGCGTGCCAAGGGCCGCATCCTCAAGTTCGACGGCTACACCCGTGTGCTGCCACAGCAGAGCAAGCCGGGCGAAGACGACGTCCTGCCAGAGATGGTGCAGGGTGAAGCGCTGAAACTGATCCAGATCGACCCGAGCCAGCACTTTACCAAGCCGCCTGCACGCTTTACCGAAGCCAGCCTGGTCAAGGAAATGGAAAAGCGCGGCATTGGCCGCCCATCGACCTACGCGGCGATCATTTCCACCATCCAGGACCGTGGCTATGTGACGCTGCACAACCGCCGCTTCTACTCCGAGAAGATGGGCGATATCGTCACCGAGCGCTTGTCGGAGAGCTTCTCCAACCTGATGGATTACGGCTTTACCGCCGACATGGAAGAGAACCTCGACGACGTGGCCCAGGGCGAGCGTGACTGGAAGAACGTGCTCGACGAGTTCTACGGCGATTTCAGCAAAAAGCTGCAGACTGCCGAGTCCAGTGAAGACGGCATGCGCGCCAACCAGCCGACCATGACCAACATTCCATGCAAGGAATGTGGTCGGCCGATGATGATTCGCACCGCTTCTACGGGTGTGTTCCTGGGCTGCTCTGGCTACAGCCTGCCGCCGAAAGAGCGCTGCAAGGCTACCGTCAACCTGGTGCCGGGCGACGAGATTGCTGCTGACGACGAGGGCGAGTCGGAGTCGCGCGTACTGCTGGGCAAGCACCGTTGCCCGATCTGCGCCACCGCGATGGACGCCTACCTGCTGGACGAGAAACACAAACTGCACATCTGCGGTAACAACCCGGATTGTGTCGGTTACGAGATCGAAGAAGGCAACTACCGCATCAAGGGTTACGAAGGGCCGAGCCTGGAGTGCGACAAGTGCGGTAGCGAGATGCAATTGAAGACCGGCCGTTTCGGCAAGTTCTTCGGCTGCACCAACCCGGCATGCAAGAACACCCGCAAGCTGCTCAAGAGCGGCGAGGCGGCGCCACCGAAGATGGACAAGGTGGACATGCCGGAGCTCAAGTGCGAGAAGGTCGATGATACCTACGTGCTGCGCGACGGTGCTTCTGGGTTGTTCCTGGCTGCCAGCCAGTTCCCCAAGAACCGCGAAACCCGTGCGCCGCTGGTGCTGGAGATTGTGCCGCACAAGCATGAGATTGACCCGAAGTACCACTTCCTGTGCGATGCGCCGCAGAAAGACCCGGATGGCCGCCCGGCGGTGATTCGTTACAGCCGCAAGACCAAGGAGCAGTACGTGCAGTCCGAGGTCGATGGCAAGCCGACCGGTTGGAAGGCGTTTTACGACGGCAATGCCTGGAAGGTTGAAGACAAGCGCTGATCCATCGGTGCTGTGATTTGGGGCCGCTTTGCGCCCCTTCGCGGGCTTGCCCGCTCCCACAGGTATCGCGCCGCCCTTGAATGTGGCGCTGTACTGGTGGGAGCGGGCAGCCCGCGAAGGGGCGCAAAGCGGCCCCAATCATTTATGATGCAGATATCCGCCTTGTAGCCTTATGGGAGGGCACTGAAATGGCCCAGGAACTCTACACCCGCACCAACCAGAAACTGTTCTTCGCCGGCCTCGCCCTCGAGTCCATGGCCAAGGCTGAACAAAGCCAGGCCATGAATGCCCAAGGCCTGGTCCAGGCTGAGCGCGAGTCGGCGCTGTTCCACCTGTATGGCGCTCTGTTGGGGCTGTGCCATGAAATCGGGGGCTTCTATCGCCTGCCGGTCGTCGCAACGGTAGAGCAAGCCCTGGCCGACGATGCCCTGAACGGTATCGCCATCCCGGAAGTGGCCGAGTTGCTGGAGCTGGCTCGCCAACGCGAAACCTGGCTGGCGCAAATGCTCGGTGCTTATGCCGATTTGTTCCGACCACCGGTCGCCAGAAAAGCGCCGAAAACCGACGTTACCCAGCCTCTGATTCAAGCCGTCAATCTTGATGAGCCTGAGCATCCAGCGCTGTCGCGTGCCGAGCTGGAAAGCTGGCGCAACGACCTCAAAAGTTTGGTGAGACGTTTCCGCGACGCGTTGAGTGAGTGCTGATAGCCGCAACGGCTGGTACAATAATCGCCTTTCGCGGAGAACTGCCATTTATGTCTACGTCTTTTCTGGAAATTGTCGAGTTGCCTGATGGCCGCATCGAACTTCGTCGCGCCGAGGATGAGGGCTCTCTGGTAACCCTGGATTTCTCGGAAGACGCCAAGGTGTTCCTGCAGGGTCAGCATGTGGAAGTGGCCAAGGCCATGCTCAGTGTGGGCGTGCAGATGGCCGGTCGCCTGATGGATGGCGAGCTCGAGCGTGATGAAGGGCCGCGTGTGCTGCACTGAGTGTGCAGCAGCGTATCAGGCTATTTGAAGTGACAGGCAAAGCCTGAACATCAGCCGAGGCGGATGTTCAGGCTTTGTGCGTTTCCGGCACTGGCTGCACGTAGCAGTTGCTGGCGTGCAGTGGCATTGACGTTGCCCAGCCAGCTCACCACGGTGTGGCTGAGGCCCAGGCGCAAAGCCTCGCAGGCCAGCTGCAGCGCGCTTTGATTGCTGCGGGGTTGCAGCAGCAGAATACGTTCACGGTTGAGCCCGGCATCGCGCAGCCAGGCCTGGGTCAGGCTTGGCGGTGGGGCGATCAGGGTCAGCCAGCGGGCCTCGTCCTCTTCGCTCAGCTCGCGCAGCACGGGCGCCAGCAGGCTTTGGCAGTGGCCAGGGGCGCCGCGCAGCGACAGTTCGCTGAACAGCTCGGGCTGGCTGCTCTTGCGCGCCGGTTCCCTGGCTTTCAGGCCTGGCAGCACGGGCTGGGCGAGGAATGCTTCGAACAGGGGCAACTGGACTTGCTCGGGTGCGTGAATGAACTGCTGCATGACGCCTCCTGGATCAGCGGCGAATGACGCCGACGCTCAAGCCCTCGATCACCAGCTCCTGTTCTTTCAGGTCGACTTCGATGGGGGCGAATTCGGGGTTTTCGGCAAGCAGCCAGACTTTGCTGCCTTCACGCTTGAAGCGCTTGACGGTAACTTCGTCGCCGATGCGCGCCACCACGATCTGGCCGTTACGGGCTTCACGGCAGGTGTGCACCGCCAGCAGGTCACCGTCGAAGATGCCGACGTCCTTCATGCTCATGCCGTGTACGCGCAGCAAATAGTCGGCTTGGGGGTGGAAGAAGGCAGGGTTGATGTTGCAGGATTGCTCGATGTGCTGTTCGGCAAGAATCGGCGCACCGGCAGCGACCCGGCCGATGATGGGCAGGCCGGTTTCTTCGGCCTTGGCTTCCAGGCCAGGGATGCGGATGCCGCGGGAAGCGCCCGGCGTCATTTCGATCGCGCCCTTGCGGGCAAGGGCCTTGAGGTGCTCCTCGGCGGCATTGGGCGACTTGAAGCCCAGCTCCTGAGCAATCTCGGCGCGGGTAGGCGGGAAGCCGTTGTCTTCCAGGCAGCGCTTGATGAACGCGAGAATTTCGGCTTGGCGTGGCGTCAGTTTCAACATGGTAAGCGCTCTGTCTTTTTGTACAGTGACTGGGATTATATACAGTACTGAGTGCGCTGCAAGCCAAAAGCCGCAATAAACAGAAGAGGTGGCGCTTGCAGTGGGCCGGCTGGCGCTTTTAAATGGCGACCGCCCAGTCACCGAGCCTTGACAGAAGCAGGGCTGAAACGTATGTTTCAAACACCTGTTTGTCTGGCGGAGTAGTCGGAGTAGTCATGGCCCAATCGGAAACCGTTGAACGCATTCTCGATGCTGCCGAGCAGCTGTTCGCGGAAAGGGGGTTCGCCGAAACCTCGTTGCGGCTGATTACCAGCAAGGCCGGGGTCAACCTGGCGGCAGTCAACTATCATTTCGGCTCCAAGAAGGCGCTGATCCAGGCTGTTTTTTCGCGTTTCCTCGGCCCATTCTGCGCCAGTCTCGAGCGTGAGCTGGAGCGCCGCCAGGCCAAGCCGGAGCAAAAGCCCAGCCTTGAAGAACTGCTGGAAATGCTCGTAGAGCAGGCGCTGGCCGTGCAGCCGCGTAGCAACAACGACCTGTCGATCTTCATGCGCCTGCTGGGTCTGGCGTTCAGCCAGAGCCAGGGTCACCTGCGGCGCTATCTGGAAGACATGTACGGCAAGGTGTTCCGCCGCTACATGCTGCTGGTGAACGAGGCTGCGCCACGCATTCCGCCACTGGAACTGTTCTGGCGTGTGCACTTCATGCTGGGTGCCGCGGCCTTCAGCATGTCCGGTATCAAGGCCTTGCGGGCGATTGCCGAGACTGACTTCGGCATCAATACCTCGATCGAGCAGGTGATGCGCCTGATGGTGCCGTTCCTGGCGGCAGGCATGCGCGCTGACAGCGGTGTGACCGACGAGGCGATGGCCACTGCGCAGCTGCGTCCGCGAACCAAGACCAGTTCGGCTACCGCCAAGGCCTGAAGGCTGGGCGTGGCGGGGCGCTTCCGCTAAGCTAGCGCCCATGCCCTATCTCGATCTACTTCACATTTCCCTTGCTGACCAGCGCCTTTATGGCTTCGCCTGTGGCCAACAGCGCGTGTCTGCCGGTGTCTGCTGCCCCCCGGTGGGCTTCTCTCTGTCTTCAATGAAGGATTACCCATGACTGTCAGCCTGCAAGGCTCCCTGATGGTGGATATCGCCGGTAAATGGCTGACCGCCGAAGACCGTCAACTGCTTCGCCAGCCGGAAGTGGCTGGCCTGATCATCTTCGCCCGCAATATCGACAGCCCGCGCCAGGTGCGCGAACTGTGCGCGTCCATCCGCGCCATTCGCCCCGAGCTGATCCTGGCCGTGGATCAGGAAGGTGGTCGCGTACAGCGTCTGCGCCAGGGCTTTGTGCGCCTGCCGGCCATGCGTGCGCTGGCCGATAACGACAATGCTGAATACCTGGCTGAACAGTGCGGCTGGCTGATGACGACCGAGGTACTGGCAGTTGGCCTGGACCTCAGCTTCGCTCCGGTGCTCGACCTGGACCACCAGCGTAGCGCCGTGGTGGGCAGCCGCGCCTTCGAGGGTGACCCGCTGCGTGCAACGCGACTGGCCGGCGCGTTCATCCGAGGCATGAATGCGGCAGGTATGGCCGCGTGTGGCAAGCATTTCCCAGGGCATGGCTGGGCCGAAGCCGATTCGCACGTGGCCATCCCCACCGATGAGCGCAGCCTGGAACAACTGCGCCGGGCCGACCTGGTGCCGTTTACCCGCCTGAGTGGGCAGCTGGCGGCAGTGATGCCGGCGCATGTCATCTACCCGCAGGTTGACAACCAGCCCGCTGGCTTCTCGCGGCGTTGGTTGCAGGACATCCTGCGTGGCGAGCTGGGCTTTGATGGGGTGATTTTCAGTGATGACCTGTCGATGGCCGGTGCGCATGTGGTGGGCGACGCGGCCAGCCGTATCGAGGCGGCGCTGAGCGCCGGTTGTGATATGGGCCTGGTGTGCAATGACCGGGCGGCGGCGGAGCTGGCGCTGAGTGCGGCGCAGCGCATGAAGGTCAAGCCATCGCCGCGGATTGCGCGGATGCGTGGACAAGGGTTTGCGCGGACCGATTATCGCCAGCAGCCGCGCTGGCTGGAGGCGTTGGGGGCGTTGAAGGAAGCTCAGCTGGTCGATTGACTGCGCTGGCCTGTTCGCGCTCACAGGTACCGCATCTCATGCTTGTAGGCGCGGGTTTACCCGCGAATACGGTGGCGGCGGCAACGGTGAACGGCGGGTTGTAATTGGCCAGCAGGTCCGGCCTCTTCGCGGGTAAACCCGCTCCTACGACGACCTGTGCCGAACCTCCGATGCGTGCCTGTAGGCGCGGGTTTACCCGCGGATACGGTGGCGGCGGCAACGGTGAACGGCGGGTGGTAATTGGCCGGCAGGTCCGGCCTCTTCGCGGGTAAACCCGCTCCTACAGCGGCCTGTGCCGAACCACCGATGCGTGTGTAGGCGCGGGCTTGCCCGCGAAGAGGCCCGCACAGGCTGTATCCGCTTTTGGTCTACCGCCCGCGCTTTCCAGGCAATGGCGCAAACAGGGCCTCGATTTCTTCATCGCCAAGCCGCCATTGCCCAGCCTGCCCGCCGTCCAGCAGGCTGGCCGCCAATGCAGCCTTTTCCTGCTGCAACAACTGGATCTTCTCTTCCACCGTACCCCGGGTAATCAGCTTGAACACGAACACCGGCTTGTCCTGGCCGATGCGGTAGGCACGGTCGGTAGCTTGGTTTTCGCTGGCCGGGTTCCACCAGGGGTCGAAGTGGATCACGGTGTCCGCCGCCGTCAGGTTCAAGCCTACGCCCCCTGCCTTGAGACTGATCAGGAACACTTCGCTTTCACCTTGCTGGAACTGCTGCACTGGCGCGCGACGGTCGCGAGTATCACCGGTCAGCAAGCTGTAACGGATTTTGCGCTTCTCGAGCTCCTGCTCGATCAGTGCCAGCATCGAGGTGAACTGTGAGAACAACAACACCCGGCGCCCTTCGCTGAGCAGTTCTTCGAGCATCTCCAGCAGCGCACCCAGCTTGCCCTTGTCGGCCTGGTTGCCTTTGCTTTCTACCCCCTTGACCAGGCGCAGGTCACAGCACACCTGGCGCAGCTTGAGCAGCGCATCGAGGATCACGATCTGGCTGCGTGCGGCGCCATTGCGGGCGATTTCGTCGCGGACTTTCTGGTCCATGGCCACTCGCACGGCTTCGTACGTATCGCGCTGGGCATCACTGAGCTCGACCCAGTGCACCATCTCGGTCTTGGCCGGCAGTTCTGTGGCCACCTGCTCCTTGGTGCGGCGCAGCAGGAACGGCCGGATGCGGCTGGCCAGGTGGGCCATGCGCTCGCTGTCACCGTGGCGCTCGATCGGGTTGCGGTAATCCTGGTTGAAGCGCTTCAGGTCGCCCAGCCAGCCGGGCATCAGGAAGTGGAAGATCGACCACAGTTCGCCCAGGTTGTTTTCCATTGGCGTGCCGGTCAGGCACAGGCGCTGCCCGGCCTGTAGCTCGCAGACGGCGAGGGCAGCCTTGCTGCTGCTGCTCTTGATGTTTTGCGCCTCGTCCAGTATCAGCACGTGCCAAGCCTGGGGGCGCAGCTGTTCCAGGTCGCGTGGCATCAAGGCGTAAGTGGTCAGGACCAGATCGTACTCATGGAGTTTGGTGAAGTGCTTGCTGCGCCCCGGCCCATGCAGTGCCAGGACGCGCAGGTCGGGGGCGAAGCGCTGGGCTTCGTCCAGCCAGTTGGGTATGAGGCTGGTCGGCATGACTGCCAGGGCCGGTGCATTCAGGCGCCCGGACTGTTTCTCCAGCAGCAGATGGGCCAAGGCCTGCAGGGTCTTGCCCAGGCCCATGTCGTCGCCGAGGATACCGCCGGTACCCATCTCGCGCAGGGCCTGCAGCCAGTTCAAGCCTTGCTGCTGATAGGGGCGCAAGCTGGCCTGCAGCCCTGTGGGCGGTTCTACCTGCAGGTCCCGGGCATCGCGCAGGCGCCGGCCCAGATCGCGTACGTGCTCGCCACCTTCCCAGTGCAGGGGCAGGCCTTCTATTTCGTTCAGGCGCGCGGCGTCGGCGCGCTCCATGCGCAGGGACGGGCCTGCAGTGTCCTCGTGCAGGTAGAGCTCGCCCAGGGTGCCCATGACTGCCTTGATGCGGCCATAGGGCAGGGCGACGCGCAAAGCCGGGGCATCGAGACGGCCGCGATTGAGGTCGATCAGCAGGTGTTCATCATCGCTGCGCCGGGCCAGTTCGCTAGGGCGTAGCAGCTCCGGGCTGCTGCGCAGCAGGTGCAACACGATCGGCAGCAGGCTGTGGCGCTGGCCATCGACCACGATGCCGAGTTCCAGGTCGAACCATTCATGGCCAGGCGCTTCGTCGATGGTTGCATACCAGTCGTCCACCTCCTGCAGGTTGAAGGCGAAGTCGCGATGAATATCGATGTCCCAGCCGGCTTCGCGCAGGCGCGGCAGGCCTTCGCGGGCAAAGCGCAGCCAGGCTTCGTCGTCAGGCAACTGGTGCATTTCGCCGGCGCTGTCGGGTAGGGCCTTGCTCTGCCGTGTGGCGGGCTTGAAGCCGAAATCGCGCAGTACCTTGCGCAGCGCCTGCTCGGCTTGAGTCTGGCGGCGAATGCGCTGGCTGGTGCTGCCTGCCAGGCGGGTCAGCGGCTTTTCGTCGGTGCCGCTGGCCTGCAAGCCGTCATAATCGAACGCCAATGCGGCGCGGTGTTGCATTTGCCGTTGCATGCGACCGGTTTTCGGCATGTAGGCGGTGTATTCAAGGCTGCCGAGAGCAAGAAGGGGCTTTGGCTGGATGTTATCGAGCAACTGCTCCTGCACTTGCGTCGGGGTCGGCACCTTATGGCTGAGGGCATTGAGCTTGTGGCTCAGGGGTACGACCAGGTGTTCCGGCACGTCGGGTGCAATAGTCAGCTGTACGGCGACGTGGGGATCCAGGCTGTGCTCGACCTTGCCCACTTCACGGGTCGGCAGGTCCAGGTAGTAAAGCGGCAGCAGCGGGATGACGCAGCGCAGCATCGCTTCGCCGCTGTACCACCGCCCCCGGTAATTTCCGTTGTCCAGGCGTACCCAGCGAAACTCGGCGTGGCGCACCGGGCCTTCATGAAGCAGGGGTAGGTCGGTGTCGAAGAACATCCGCCCGGTTTCGAGGGCGCGCTGGAACAGCTCGCCACCTTCATGGCCCTTCAGTCGGTAGCCGCGATCCTGGCCGCCGCCCTGATTCAGGGCCGAGAGCAGGCGCAGAATGCGGATGTCTTCGTCTGTTACGAAGCGCGGTGGCTCGTAGAGGAAATCGTAAAGGGACTGGACGCGGCTGAAGCGGATGCCGTCCTCCGTTCGCGTGCCCTTGCGCACAAGCAGGGCGCAGCCCGCATCGTCGGTGAGCTGCAGCTGATAGCACACCATGCGCCCGCGTTTGTCTTCGGTCGCGTCGGTCTTGGGTGGGGCCTGCTCCAGGCCGCTCAACCAGTGCTGCAGTTCGGCGGACAAGGCGCCCGGGTTGGCTTGCGTGTCCTTACTGCTGGAAAAGCGCTCGCTGACGCAAAAAAGGACAGCGGCGCAATGCTTGCAGTTTTGCCGTACCGGGCAATCGCAGTCACCGCGCACATGGCACCGGCCGCCCGCTACGTGCAACTTGATGTGTTGCCGGTAGTGGTTGTTGCCGCTCCCCTGGCAACTGGCCGTTATGGTTGGCCCATGAATGCCTTCCAGTTCGGCCCTGCCTTCCTCGGCATAGCGCTCACCGCGCTGCAGGGCAGCTTTGCTGAACGATTGAATCCAGTTCGGATAGGCGTTCACCATTTCGGCGGCATCGTCCTTCATGGGCTTACTGCTCCATCATCTCCGGGTCCATCACCGGCATTTTCGGCGTGCCTGGTGGGGTCACCTTCAGCAGCACCGCCAGGTGCCCGCCGTCGAGAAAGGTCAGCTGGCCGCCCTTGACGTTGCTGTTGCTTTGCCTGAACTGCTCGCTTTGCAGCACGTTGCCGTTGCCATCCAGCTGGTTGACCCAGAAGTTGGCCTCGACGGTGATGAAGCGGCCTTCAGCGATGCTCAGGTTGCCTTCGATAGGGAAGTGCCCGAACTGTTCGGTGCCTCCGCCCAGTGCGATGCGGCTGGGTTCGCTGCCCACCTGCTGTTGCCAGGCCTTGTGCATCAGCACCGTGTAGTCGGCGGTGGCTTCCAGGCGGGTGGCTTCATCTTCAAGTGCTGGGGGGCGCTCGGCCTCTTTCGCCAGGCGTGGGGCGCCAGCGCTCCAGTCTTCGGGGGCGAACGGGCTGGTGAAGGCGGGCACGCTGTTCTGCCGCACCAGAATCATTTCTACCTGATACAGGCCTTCGGCGAAGGCCGCTGGGGCGAACAGCGCCAGCAGCAGGGTCAGGCAACGGATGGCACGCATGAGTCTTCCTTAGGCAGGCTGTGGGGTCAGGCGCTCGAACAGCGCCTCCAGGGTATTGAAACGTTCGTCGGGGCGTTCCATCGGTACCAGGAAGCGGAACTGGGTGGCGCCTTCGAACTTGTAGCGTTTGGGTTGACCCTGGATCAGCTTGATCAGGGTCAGTGGGTCGACCGGTGTTTCGGCTTCGAACTCGAGCTTGCCACCGTTGGGCCCCGCATCGACTTTCTTGATGCCGAGCTTTTCCGCGTGCAGCTTGAGTGACGTCAGGCGCATCAGGTTCTTGGTCGGCTCTGGCAGCAAGCCGAAGCGGTCGATCATCTCGACCTGCAAGTCCTTGAGGCCCTCCTCGTCGGCAGCCGAGGCAATGCGTTTGTACAGGATCAGGCGCGCATGCACGTCAGGCAGGTAGTCCTCGGGGATCAGTGCCGGCAGGCGCAGGTTGATCTCCGGGCCGCCACCCAGGGGTTGCTCAAGGTTCGGCTGGGTACCTTTTCGGATTGCCTTGACCGCACGTTCGAGCATTTCCATGTACAGGGTGAAGCCCACTGCCTGGATCTGCCCGCTCTGGCCTTCGCCCAGCAGCTCGCCGGCACCGCGGATTTCCAGGTCGTTGGTGGCCAGCACAAAGCCTGCGCCAAGATCTTGCGTGTTGGCGATCGCCTCCAGGCGCTTTTCGGCGTCGGCGCTCACCTTCTGACGGGTAGGTGTGAGCAGGTAGGCGTAGGCCTGGTGGTGACTACGGCCAACCCGGCCACGCAGCTGGTGCAGCTGGGCCAGGCCGAACTTGTCGGCGCGCTCGATGACGATGGTGTTGGCGCTGGGCACGTCGATACCGGTTTCGATAATGGTCGAGGCCACCAGCACGTTGAAACGCTTGTGGTAGAAATCGCTCATCACCTGTTCCAGCTCGCGTTCGCGCATTTGCCCGTGGCCGATGCCGATGCGTGCCTCGGGCACCAGCTCGGCAAGGTCGGCGGCGCATTTTTCGATGGTTTTCACATCGTTGTGCAGGTAATACACCTGGCCACCGCGCAACAGTTCGCGCAGCAGCGCCTCCTTGACCGTGCTCTTGTTCTGTTCCATGACGAAGGTGCGCACCGACAGGCGGCGTGCTGGCGGTGTGGCGATGATCGACAGGTCGCGCATGCCCGCCACCGCCATGTTCAGCGTGCGCGGAATCGGCGTGGCGGTCAGGGTGAGGATATCGACCTCGCTGCGCAGCGCCTTCAACTGTTCTTTCTGGCGCACGCCAAAGCGGTGCTCTTCATCGATGATGGCCAGGCCCAGGTCTTTGAAGCGTACGTCGTCCTGCAGCAGCTTGTGGGTGCCGATGAGGATGTCGATCTTGCCTTCGGCAAGGTCCGCGGCGGCGGCGGCCACTTCCTTGGCCGATTTGAAGCGGCTCATCACTTCCACGGTCACGGGCCAGTCGGCAAAGCGGTCGCGGAAGCTGTTGTAATGCTGCTGGGCAAGCAGGGTGGTGGGCACCAGTACGGCCACCTGGCGGCCACTGTGCACGGCGATGAACGCCGCACGCATGGCCACTTCGGTCTTGCCGAAGCCCACGTCGCCGCAGACCAGGCGGTCCATTGGCTTGGGTGCCAGCATGTCGGCGCGCACGGCCTCGATGGCGGCCTGCTGGTCCGGGGTTTCCTCGAACGGGAAGCCGGCGCTGAAAGTGGCGTAGTCGGCGGACGGGTCGGCAAACGCGTAGCCCTTGCGCGCGGCGCGGCGGGCATAGATGTCGAGCAGTTCGGCGGCCACGTCGCGGACCTGTTCGGCGGCCTTGCGCTTGGCTTTCTGCCAGGCCTCCGAACCCAGCCGGTGCAACGGTGCCAGGGCGTCGTCGCTGCCGGTGTAGCGGGCGATCAGGTGCAGGTTGGCCACCGGCACATACAGCTTGGCGTTCTCGGCGTATTCCAGTGTCAGGAATTCGGCAGCCTGGCCGTCGATTTCCAGGGTGGCCAGGCCCAGGTAGCGCCCGACGCCATGGTCGATGTGCACCACCGGCGCACCTTCGCGCAGCTCGGTGAGGTTCTTGATGACCGCGTCGTTGGCGGTTTCGCCGCGCTTGTCACGGCGCCGGCGCTGCATCACTCGCTGGCCGAACAGTGGGCTTTCGGCAATCAGGGCCAGCCCTGGATCGTCCAGCAGCAGGCCGTCGTCCAGCGGGGCGATGGTGATCGCCAGGCGCTCGGCACCGGTAATGAAATCGTCCCAGCCTTCGACGGTATGCGGGCGCAGCTTCAGCCGTTCGAGCAGTTCCAGCAGCACTTCCCGGCGGCCCGCTGATTCGGCGGTGAAGAGCACGCGGCCGGGGAACTGGTCGAGGAAGTTGGCCAGCTCGGCCAGCGGCTGGTTGGCCTTGGCCTCGATGGCCAGGTTGGGCAAGGCGCGCGCCGGGAAGCGCTCGCGGCCCACGCCAGGCTCCAGCGCTTCGCTGCTGACCACCACCCGGGGCCACTGCTTGAGCCGGGCGAAGCAATCTTCCACCGGCAGGAACAGCTCGGCCGGCGGCAACAGCGGCCGGCTGAGGTCGCCGCGGCGGTCTTCATAGCGCCCGCGCACGTCGTTCCAGAAGTGCTCGGCGGCCTGTTCCACACCGGGTAGCGAGAACACCTGGGTGTCGGTCGGCAGGTAGTCGAACAGGGTCGAGGTTTCTTCGAAGAACAGCGGCAGGTAGTACTCGATACCGGCGGGGATGATGCCGCTGGCCAGGTCCTGGAAGATTGCACTGCGGCGGAAGTCGACGTCGAAGCGCTCGCGAAAGCGTGCCTTGAAGCGGGTCACTTCTTCCTTCTGCATCGGGAATTCGCGTGCTGGCAGCAGGCGCACCGAATCCACCTTGTCGATCGAGCGCTGGGTCTCGGGGTCGAAGGTGCGCAGCGTTTCGATCTCGTTATCGAACAGGTCGATGCGGTAGGGCAGCTTGCTGCCCATCGGGAACAGGTCGATCAGCGCGCCGCGCACGGCGAACTCGCCATGCTCGTAGACGGTGTCGACACAACGGTAACCGCTGGCCTCCAGGCGCAGGCGCATCTGTTCCACGTCGATGGTCTGGCCCACATCCAGCACCAGGCTGCTGCCCAGCAGAAAACGCGTGGGTGCCAGGCGGTGCAGGGCGGTGGTGATCGGCACCACGAGGATGCCGTGGCTCAGCTCCGGCAGACGGTACAGGCTGGCGATGCGCTGGGAGATGATGTCCTGGTGCGGCGAGAACAGGTCGTAGGGCAGGGTTTCCCAATCGGGGAACGGCAGCACTGGCAGGTCTGGGGCAAAGAAGCGCAGCTCCTGCTCCAGACGGTCGGCGGCCTGGCTGTCGGCCGTCAGCAGCAGGGTGAAGCGGCCAGCGCTGCTGGCGGCTTCGGCGATGGCAAGGCTGAGGGCGGCACCGGGCAGGTTGCCCCAGGTTTGTTTGCCGGCCGTGGCCGACATTTGCGGTAGGCGCAGAACTGACACGGGAGATTGCACTCCAAGCGTTGCGGCAAAGAGACCGATTGTACCGGTGACAGTGCCGGCTGTCAGGCTCGAAAGGGCATGAACGCTGGCTTGCGTCACTGTGACAGGCACTCATTGCCGGTTCCGCGTTGGGGCGTCATAATGTAGCCCCTTTTTTCTGTCCCTACATGTGGAAGGTTCCCGTGACTCAGAAGCCCGACCAGTGTCTTGGTGAGTGGATTGATCGTGAAGCCCTGGCTGAAGCGATGATCCCGCTTATCGGTCAGCTCTACCGCAATAACAATGTGGTGAGCTCGATTTATGGCCGCAGCCTGATCAACCGTTCGGTTATCTCGATCCTCAAGGCGCACCGCTTTGCGCGCCACCGCCAAACCGACGAAACCGAACTGTCCGTCCACGAGACATTCCCCCTGCTCAAGGCCATGAGCGAGCTGAAACTGGGCGCCGCATCGGTCGACCTGGGCAAGCTGGCCAACAAGTTCAAGCAGGAAGGCAATGGCCGCACTGCCGAGCAGTTCGTCCGTGAAGAGCTGGCCGACGTGGTCGGTCAGCAGAACGCTTCGGCGCGCAAAGGCACCGACGTTGTCCTGTACGGCTTCGGTCGCATCGGCCGCCTGCTGGCGCGCATCCTGATCGAGAAGACCGGTGGTGGTGACGGCCTGCGTCTGCGTGCCATCGTCGTGCGCAAAGGCGCCGAAAACGACCTGGTCAAGCGTGCCAGCCTGCTGCGCCGTGACTCGGTGCACGGCCCGTTCGATGGCACCATCACCATCGACGAAGCCAACAACACCATCACCGCCAACGGCAACCTGATCCAGGTTATCTACGCCAAGAGCCCGAGCGAAGTCGACTACACCCAGTACGGCATCGACAATGCGCTCATCGTCGACAACACCGGCGTATGGCGTGACGCCGACGGCCTGGGCCAGCACCTGGCCTGCCCGGGTGCTGCCCGCGTGATCCTCACCGCACCTGGCAAGGGCGCGCTGAAGAACATCGTGCACGGTATCAACCACGGTGACATCACTGCCGATGACAAGATCATCTCGGCGGCCTCCTGCACCACCAACGCCATCGTGCCGGTGCTCAAGGCCATCAACGACCAGTACGGCATCGTCAACGGCCACGTCGAAACCGTTCACTCGTTCACCAACGACCAGAACCTGATCGACAACTTCCACAAGGGCAGCCGCCGTGGCCGTGCCGCGCCGCTGAACATGGTAATCACCGAAACCGGCGCCGCCACCGCTGCGGCCAAGGCACTGCCAGTGCTGAAGGGCAAGCTGACCGGCAACGCGATTCGTGTTCCGACGCCGAACGTTTCGATGGCCATCCTGAACCTGAATCTGGAAAAGGCCACCACTCGCGACGAGATCAACGAGTACCTGCGCCAGATCGCCATGCACTCGGAGCTGCACAAGCAGATCGACTACGTGGCTTCGCAGGAAGTGGTTTCGACCGACTTCGTCGGCTCGCGCCACGCCGGTGTGGTTGACGCAGAGGCGACCATCGCCAACGACAACCGCGTTGTTCTGTACGTCTGGTACGACAACGAATTTGGTTATAGCTGCCAGGTGGTTCGTGTGATGGAAGACATGGCCGGTGTGAACCCGCCAGCGTTTCCACGCTGATTCGCTTGTAAGGCAATGAAAAAACGGGAACCTTCGGGTTCCCGTTTTTTTTATTCTGAATGTGTGTTGTCAGTGCCGGCCCTTTCGCGGGTAAACCCGCGCCTACAGGATTATCGCTGCCCCTGTAGGAGCGGGTTTACCCGCGAAGAGGCCAGCACTGGCAACCGAGAAACCCTACTGTGCGCACAGCCCTACTGTTCATTCTGCTGCTACTCACCGCCTGCAACCAGGGCCCCACCCTGGAACGCCTGGGTGGCCCGACCATGGGCAGCAGCTACAGCATCCAGTACGTCCGCGAGCCTGGTGGCCCGGAGCCGGCCCAGGTGCAGAGGGCGGTGGAAACCATCCTGCACGACATCGACCACCACTACTCGACCTACCGCGGCGATTCCATCGTAAGCCAGTTCAACCGCTTACCTGCCGGCCAGTGCCTGGCCCTGCCGCCTGACATGCTCGCGTTGGTCAGCCTGGGCCAGCACCTTGCCGAGCAGAGCGATGGCGCCTTCGACCTCACGGTAGAGCCTTTGCTCGACCTGTGGGGCTTCGGCCCTCAGGCCCGTCACCAGCAGGTGCCCGAACCACAGGCACTGGCCCAGGTACGCCAGCGTGTGGGCTACCAGCACCTGCGCGTCAAAGGTCGAGCCCTGTGCAAGGATGCCCCTGTGCAGCTCGACTTCAACAGCATCGTCGCCGGTCATGCTGTCGACTTGATCGCTGCGCGCCTGCAGGCCATGGGTGTCAGCAGTTTTGTCGCCGAGGCCACTGGCGAGCTGAAGGCGGTTGGCCGCAAGCCTGACGGCAGCCCTTGGCGTATTGCCCTGGAACTGCCTCGCGAAGACCGTCAAATCGCCCGTCAGATCATCCCGGTCGATAGCCTTTCAGTATCAACCTCGGGTGACTATCGGCACTATTTCGAGCAGAATGGCCGGCGCTATTCGCACACCTTCGATGCCCGCCTCGGGCGCCCGGTCGAACATGACCTGGCTGCTGTTACGGTG
Organism: Pseudomonas sp. JY-Q; assembly: GCF_001655295.1. Taxonomy (NCBI): domain Bacteria; kingdom Pseudomonadati; phylum Pseudomonadota; class Gammaproteobacteria; order Pseudomonadales; family Pseudomonadaceae; genus Pseudomonas; species Pseudomonas sp. JY-Q. Next base: position 2,066,350 of record NZ_CP011525.1, read on the forward strand.
CTGGACGCCTCAGCACTGCTGGCCGATGGCTATTCGACGCTGCTACTCATCCTGGGCCCACAGCAAGGCTGGGATTTTGCCGTGGCGCATGACTTGGCTGCGGTTTTGGTGACTCGAGCAGAGGGAGGCTTCGTCTCCCGAGCTACGCCCGCGTTCGAACGGGCAGTGAAAGGCCAGTGAAAGCACAAGCAGGGATGATTGCCGCCACGGAATGGGTGAAGCATATGTAGTGCGGGCAAAATTGGCCTACGACGCGACCAAGGGTTAATGTGCGCGGCGTTCAGGGTTGATTAGACTGCACCCGAATTTTCTCATGGCGCCCCGGCGGCATGATCGTGCCCCGCGAGCGACCGTGGCTTGCGGGCCAGTTCTGAAGGAGTACGCATGGCTGTCTACAACTACGACGTAGTGGTGCTGGGTTCCGGCCCGGCCGGTGAAGGCGCGGCAATGAATGCCGCCAAAGCAGGGCGCAAGGTAGCGATGGTCGATGACCGTCGCCAGGTCGGTGGCAACTGCACCCACTTGGGTACCATTCCGTCCAAGGCACTGCGTCACTCGGTGCGGCAGATCATGCAGTTCAACACCAACCCGATGTTTCGTGCCATCGGCGAGCCGCGCTGGTTCTCGTTCCCGGACGTGCTGAAAAGCGCCGAGAAGGTCATCGCCAAGCAGGTGGCATCGCGCACCGGCTACTATGCCCGTAACCGCGTCGACGTGTTCTTCGGCACCGGCAGCTTTGCCGACGAGCAAACCGTGGAAGTGGTGTGCCCGAACGGCGTGGTCGAGAAGCTCAACGCCAAGCACATCATCATCGCGACCGGCTCGCGCCCCTACCGCCCGGCCGACATCGACTTCCACCACCCGCGCGTGTACGACAGCGACACCATCCTCAGCCTCAGCCATACCCCGCGCAAGCTGATCGTGTACGGTGCCGGCGTGATCGGTTGCGAATACGCTTCGATCTTCAGTGGCCTGGGCGTATTGGTCGAGCTGGTCGACAACCGTGGCCAGTTGCTGAGCTTCCTCGACTCGGAAATTTCCCAGGCGCTGAGCTACCACTTCAGCAACAACAACATCACTGTGCGCCACAACGAAGAGTACGAGCGCGTCGAAGGCCTGGACAACGGGGTGATCCTGCACCTCAAGTCGGGCAAGAAAATCAAGGCCGACGCCTTGCTGTGGTGCAACGGCCGTACCGGCAACACCGACAAGCTGGGCCTGGAAAACATCGGCATCAAGGTGAACAGCCGCGGCCAGATCGAGGTCGACGAGGCCTACCGCACCACCGTGCCGAACATCTACGGTGCCGGCGACGTGATCGGCTGGCCAAGCCTGGCCAGTGCCGCCCATGACCAGGGCCGGTCGGCCGCTGGCAGCATTGTCGATAACGGCAGCTGGCGCTTCGTCAACGACGTGCCGACCGGTATCTACACCATTCCCGAGATCAGCTCGATCGGCAAGAACGAGCAGGAGCTGACCCAGGCCAAGGTGCCGTACGAAGTGGGCAAGGCCTTCTTCAAGAGCATGGCGCGTGCGCAGATCGCCGGCGAGCCGCAGGGCATGCTGAAGATCCTGTTCCACCGCGAAACCCTGGAAATCCTCGGCGTGCATTGCTTCGGCTACCAGGCTTCGGAGATCGTCCACATTGGCCAGGCGATCATGAACCAGCCGGGTGAGCAGAACAACCTGAAGTACTTCGTCAACACCACGTTCAACTACCCGACCATGGCCGAAGCCTATCGGGTAGCTGCCTATGACGGCCTGAACCGGCTTTTTTGAGCGGCTCCGACCGGTGGCCTGAGCCGGTCGGAGAGACCGATTTCAACCCTACCCGAGGGTGGTCTTGGCCAAACCGGGAAAGTCTGTAATCAGGCTGTCCACACCAAAGTCAGCAAGCCGGCGCATCAGTGCCGGCTCGTTGACCGTCCACACCGACACATGCAAACCCTGGCCCTGTGCTTTGAGCAGGCGCTCGGGGGTGCACAGCGTCCAGTTCAATGCCAGCAGTTCGCAGCCGTAGTTCTGTGCCACCTTCAGCGGGTCGAGCCAGGCGTATTCGGCCACCAGCCCGCGCTTCACATCTGGCACCAGTTCCTGGGCGGCGCCCAGTACTTCGCGTGAGCTGGAGGTGATGGTCACCTTGTCCAGCAGGCCATATTGCTGGGCCAGTTCACGGATCGCCAGGACGGTGGTGGCCGCGCGGGTGCGCGAGGCGCTTTTCACCTCCAGTTGCCAGTGTTCGAACGGGCATTTTTCGAACAGCTCTTCCAGTTTCGGGATCGGGCAGGGCTGCACATGGCCCGGGCCGCCTTTGCGGGCATCGATCTTGACCAGTTCGGCGGCCGGGTGCTCGACCACTTTGCCGCGCCGGCCCGTGGTGCGCTTGAGGGTGGGGTCGTGGATGACCATCAGTTCGTTGTCGGATGACAAGTGCAGGTCCAGCTCGCAGCGGGTCACGCCATGGGACAGGCATTGCTGAAAGCTCTTCAGGGTGTTCTCGGGTGCTTCGCCCTTGGCGCCGCGATGGCCGTAGATCAGGGTCACGTTCGTTCCTTCAAATCAGGGAGAAATTGGCTCAGGAGGCGGGGTCGTTCAGTTCCAGCTGCTGGCGCCGTTGCTGTTGCTGGCGCTGCAGGATGTAACGCGCCAGCAGTTGTCGTTGGGCATCGGTCATGTCGATGAACTCGGTGCCGACTTCGAAGCCGCCCTCCGGGCGAGGGTCGCAATGGGTGATCTTGCCGCGCAGCAGCAGGCCATGGGCGCGCGGCATCAGCACCATTTTCACTTTCACCCGGGTGCCGGGGGCAATCTGTGTGGCTTGGGCGGATTCGATGCCGCCTTCGGAAATGACCACCGGCAGCGGCTCGCCGACCTCGCCAAGCAGGGTTTGTGCAACCACCGCGCTGAGCAAGTCGAGGCGCTTGTTCTGTGCCCGCAGGAACGCGGCGAGGGTGCGGTCCTTGTCGCTTAGCTGGCGCAACAGGTGTTGCGACTCGAAGTCGGACAGGTGCAGCTCGCTGAGCAGGTTGAACAACGGCGAATCATCTTGCAACACATCTGGTTCAAGGGCTTCGGCCGCGCTAAGGGGGCTTATTTGAAGTGCGATCCGATCTTCGATGCGGTAGTATTCGCGGCGATCTTCTTCGTCTAATGTCGTCATGGCGAACCCAAGGTAGCGGCGGTGGTCCGAGTGTAAAGCCGCCGTAGGCGCCTCGCCACAAGGACGTTCCCTTTCATCCGAACAAGCCCCGACATGTTCAGACCTCTTTTCGCATTCATCGGCACGCGTTATACCCGTGCCAAACGTCGCAATCACTTCGTCTCGTTCATTTCCCTGACCTCGATGATCGGCCTCGCCCTGGGCGTGGTGGTAATGATCGTGGTGCTGTCGGTGATGAACGGTTTCGACCACGAGATGCGCACCCGCGTGTTGGGGATGATTCCCCATGCCACGCTGGAGAGCGGCCAGCCCATTGCCGACTGGCAGGCCCTTGCCCAACAAGTAAAGCAGAATCCGCAGGTGGTGGCGGTTGCACCGTTCACCCAGATGCAGGGCCTGCTGACCCATGATGGCAAGGTGCAGAAGGTGCTGCTCAACGGCATCGACCCTGCTCGCGAGCGCGAGGTGTCGATCATCGACAACTTCGTCCTGCAAGGCCGCCTCGACCAGTTGGCGCCGGGCGAGTGGGGCATCATGATCGGCGACAAGGCGGCGGCCAAGCTGGGCGTTGCCATCGGCGACAAGCTCACCTTCGTCGCCCCCGAGGTCAGCGTGACCCCCGCTGGCATGTTCCCGCGCATGAAGCGCTTCACCGTGGTCGGCACCTTCCACGTTGGCGCGGGGGAGATCGACGGCTACCTGGGCCTGACCAACATCAGCGACCTGTCCCGCCTGCACCGCTGGAAGCCCGACCAGGTCCAGGGCCTGCGCCTGAAGTTCGACGACCTGTTCCAGGCGCCGCGCGTAGCCTGGAGCATCGCCCAGCAGCTGGGCGAACAGGAGTTCTATAGCCGTGACTGGACCCGTACCCACGGCAACCTGTACCAGGCGATCCGTATGGAAAAGGCCATGATCGGCCTGCTGTTGCTGCTGATCGTGGCGGTGGCGGCGTTCAACATCATTTCCACCCTGGTGATGGTGGTCAACGACAAGCGCGGCGACATCGCCATCCTGCGCACCCTGGGCGCCACGCCCGGGCAGATCATGCTCATCTTCATGGTCCAGGGTACGGTGATCGGGGTGATCGGTACCCTGATCGGCGCCGTCGTCGGGATCTTCGCGGCCCTGAACGTGAGCGCGGCGATCGCCGGCATCGAGACACTGATCGGCCACAAGTTCCTCAACGCCGACGTGTACTTCATCGATTACCTGCCGTCGCAGATCCTGGCCCAGGACGTGTACATGGTCTGCGGTGCGGCACTGGTCCTGAGTTTCTTCGCCACCCTGTATCCGGCCTGGCGTGCGGCCCGCACCCAGCCTGCAGAGGCGCTACGTTATGAGTGAGTCGCGCATGAGTGATAAAGCCGTTCTGAGTTGCCGCAACCTGGGCAAGTCCTACGACGAGGGCCCGGAGTCGGTGCAGGTGCTGTCCGGGCTCAACCTGGAACTGCAGGCCGGTGAGCGGGTGGCCATCGTTGGCAGTTCCGGCTCGGGCAAGAGTACCTTGCTCAACCTGCTGGGCGGCCTCGACCGGCCGACCCAGGGTAGCGTGTGGCTGGCTGGCGAAGAGCTGTCGGCACTGGGCGAGCGTGCCCGTGGCCTGCTACGCAACCGTGAGTTGGGCTTTGTCTACCAGTTCCACCACCTGCTGCCGGAATTCACCGCCATCGAGAACGTGTGCATGCCGCTGCTGATCGGCCGAACGCCCATCCCCGAGGCCCGGGAGCGTGCCGAGGCGCTGCTCAAACGGGTAGGCCTGGGCCACCGTTTGAACCACAAGCCGGCCGAGCTTTCCGGCGGCGAGCGCCAGCGTGTGGCGATTGCCCGGGCGCTGGTCAACCGCCCCGGCCTGGTGATGCTCGACGAGCCGACCGGTAACCTCGACCACCATACCGCCCAAGGCATCCAGGAACTGATGCAGGAGCTGTCCAGCGCTTCGCGCACGGCATTCCTGGTGGTCACCCACGACCTCAACCTGGCGCGGCAGATGGACCGTGTGCTGAAGCTCGACGATGGCCACCTGGTGGCCATCTGATCGACTGCCGGGGTGGCAGGTGCTGCCCCGTTTTCCTGTTTCCATTGGGTGATTTCGTACATGTTCAGACCCTTGCCCATCTTTATCGGCGCGCGCTACACCCGAGCCAAGCGTCGCAACCATTTCATCTCGTTCATTTCGATGACTTCGATGATCGGCCTGTCGCTGGGCGTGCTGGCGATGATCGTGGTGCTGTCGGTGATGAACGGCTTCCAGCGCGAAATGAGCTCGCGCATTCTCGGCCTGGTGCCGCATGCCGCCATCCTGGGCGTGCAGCCGCTGGACGATTGGCACAAGGTGGCCGACGCTGCCATGAAGAATCCGGCGGTGATGGCTGTGGCGCCGATTACCGAGATGGAAGGCATGCTGTCGTACAAGGGCGCCATGCAGCCGATCCAGGTGGGTGGTATCGACCCGGCCGAGGAGGGCAAGGTTTCCATCGTTGGCCAGCACATCGTCCAGGGCCGTCTGCAGGGCTTGCAGCCCGGTGAGTTCGGCGTGGTCATCGGTGAGCTGACCGCACGCCGCTTCCGCCTGAACGCCGGCGACAAGCTGACCTTGATCGTGCCGGAAATCAGCAAGGAACCGGGTGGCATCACCCCGCGCATGCAGCGCCTCACCGTGGTCGGCATCTTCAAGGTCGGCGCCGAGCTGGATGGGTCGCAGGCTTATATCCATGTTGCTGATGCAGCTGAGATGCAGCGCTGGGCGCCGGGCCAGGTGCAAGGTGTGCGCCTTAAGCTGCACGACCTGTATGCCGCTCCGCAGGTGGCCAAGGCGATTGCTGCCGGGCTTGGGGACGCCTACCGGGCCGATGACTGGTCGCATACCCAGGGCAGCCTGTTCAGCGCCATGAAGATGGAAAAGACCATGATCGGCCTGTTGCTGATGATGATCATCGCGGTAGCGGCGTTCAATATCATCGCCACCCTGGTGATGGTGGTGAACGACAAGGGGCCGGACATTGCCATCCTGCGTACCTTGGGCGCCACGCCGGCGCAGATCATGGGCACGTTCATGGTCCAGGGTAGCCTGATCGGCATTGTCGGCACGCTGATTGGTGGCGTACTGGGCGTGATTGCGGCGTTCAATGTGAGCCAGATCGTCGGCTGGCTGGAGCGGGTGAGCGGGCAGCACATCTTTACGTCGGATGTGTACTTCGTCAGCAGCTTGCCGTCGCAGTTGCAGTGGGGGGATGTGGCGATCATCTGCACCGCCGGCCTGGTGATGAGTTTCCTGGCGACCCTTTACCCGGCCTACCGGGCGTCGCAGGTGCAGCCGGCGATTGGCCTGGCGGTTTGATGTTTGCCTGAGATCCTGGGGGCGTAAAGCGCCCCAGGGTTACCGATCTTGAGCGAACTCGATCACGAATCGGGTCCACCCACCCTCGCACTCCGCCCGTATGCACCCGCCATGGGCCTGCACGATCGACCGGGTAATTGCCAAGCCCAACCCCGCATGCTCGCTGCTGCCTTCCCGCCGCGCCGGGTCCACCCGGTAGAAGCGGTCGAAAAGCCGCGGTAGAGCGGCCGGGTCGATAGCCAGCCCGGTATTGGCCACGTTGATCGTCGGCCCCGGCCCCAGGGTTACCTTGATCTGTCCTCCTGCCGGGGTAAAACGCATGGCGTTGTCCAGCAGGTTGGACAGCGCCCGGCGCAGCATATGCCGGTCACCGTGCAGTACGGCTTCACCCTCGCGCAGCATCTGCACGTCGTTGTCTTCTGCCAGAGGCGCGTAGTACTCCAGCAGCGCATCCACCTCGTCATGCAGCGTCAAAGGCGCGTGCCCCGGTACCAGAAGGCCGTGGTCGGCCTTGGCCAGAAACAGCATGTCGTTGATCATCTGCGCCATCCATTGCAGTTCTTCCAGGTTGCCATGCAGCGCCTCTCGGTATTCTTCGAGGCTGCGTGGGCGGGTGAGGGTGACCTGGGTGTGGGTCAGCAGGTTGGACAGCGGCGTACGCAACTCGTGGGCGATATCGGCCGAGAACGCTGACAGGCGCTGGAAGGCATCGTCCAGGCGCTGCAGCATCGCGTTCATGCTGCTGGCCAGCTCGGCCAACTCTTCGGGCATCTGCGCCACCGGCAGACGGGTGGTGAGCGAACGCGCTGACACGCTGGCGGCCACCTGGCCCATCTGCCGCAATGGGCGCAGGCCGCTGCGGGCGGCCCAGGCACCCAGTAGTGCGGTGGTTAGCGCCGACAGGCCGACCGTCAGCCAGATCAGCCGTTGCATGCCCTGCAGGAAGTGCTGGTGGTGGGTGATGTCGAGGTACAGGGTCAGTCGCGGCGACTGCATGGCGCCCTGTTTCAGGGGCACGGACAGGCTGCGGTAGTCGATGCCTTGCGCATGCAGGGTGGCCAGCCCGGTGGCCAGCGCTGCTTGCGGCAGCCCGCTGCGGCTTTCGAACCAGGTGGCGCCATTGCTGGCGCTGATACGCAAGGCCAAGTCGGCCTGGTGACTCAGTTCATCGCGCAGGGCAGGCAGGCGGGCCTGAAGCTCATCAGCCGTGCTGACATCAGCCAGTTGCGTACGAAACAAGGACAGGCGCGAGTCCAGCAGTTGTTGGTCAAGTTCGACGAAGTGCTGCTCGCTGGCCCGGCTGAATAGCAGGCCGGCGCCTAGCGAGACGGTGGCCGTGCAGGCGGCGAACAGCAGGGCCAGGCGGCTGCCGAGGGAAATCCGGCGCATCACTCGGTGCGCTCTTCGAGTACGTAACCCATGCCGCGTACGGTGTGGATCAGCTTGTTGGGGTGCGGGTCGTCGATTTTCAGGCGCAGGCGGCGGATGGCCACTTCGATCACATTGGTGTCGCTGTCGAAGTTCATGTCCCACACCTGCGAGGCGATCAGCGATTTTGGCAGCACCTCACCCTGGCGGCGCAGCAGCAGCTCAAGGAGTGAGAACTCCTTGGCGGTCAGGTCGATGCGCAGCCCGGCGCGCTCGGCGCGGCGTCGGATCAGGTCCAGGCGCAGGTCGGCCAGGCTCAGGGTCGTGTCCTGGCTCGGGCTGGTGCCACGGCGCAGCAGGCTGCGTACCCGGGCCAGCAGTTCGGAAAAGGCGAACGGCTTGACCAGGTAGTCGTCGGCGCCCAGTTCCAGGCCATGCACGCGATCCTCGACGGCGTCGCGGGCGGTCAGGAACAGCACTGGCGTATCCAGGCCTGCCTGGCGCACGGCCTGAAGAATCTGCCAGCCGTCGCGGCCAGGCAGCATCACGTCGAGGATCAGCAGGTCGTGGTCGCCGGTCAGGGCGAGGAACTGGCCGGTCTCGCCATCGGTAGCCAACTCGGTGGCAAAGCCGGCCTCGCTCAGGCCTTGGCTCAGGTACTGGCCGGTGCGGGCCTGGTCTTCGACGATCAGCAGTTTCATGCACTGTCCATATTCTGAAAGGTTGTGCGTAGCCTATGGCGTCGCTTTACTGCTAGCACAGGGGCAATGGGATGGGTGAAATGATACGTGACGATGTGCCGGCCCGCCCAAGCTGACAAAGTTGTAATGTGCCTGTCAGGTAACTGCCAGTCGCCCCCGGCTAATGTGGCTTAATCCCGATTGTGTAACCCCGGAGTCATCATGAAACACCTGTTCATTGCCGCCACCCTTATCCTGGGCAGCCTGCCGGCTTTCGCTGGCCAGGCGCAGAGCTTCGCCTTTGGCGAGCCTGCCCCGGCGGCCCAGGCCACTCGCACGGTCAACGTGGTGCTCAAGGACATCGCCTTCGAGCCAAAAAGCCTGCAGGTAAAAGCCGGCGAGACGGTGCGTTTCGTGCTGGTCAACGAGGGCAAGCTGCCGCACGAATTCAACCTGGGCGACAAGGCCATGCATGCCGAACACCAGAAGGAAATGGTCGCCATGCAAGGCAAGATGTTCACCCAGGCGATGAACCACGAAGGCATGGATCACGGCAAGATGATGAACCACGGCCAAATGATGGACCATGGTGACGGCCATGGTCACGGGGGTGGCAACACTGTGATGGTCATGCCCGGCCAGCGCACCGAGCTGACCTGGACCTTCCGCCAATCGGCGCCCATCGAGTTTGCCTGCAACGTGCCGGGGCATTATCAGGCGGGTATGGTGGGGGCATTGACCATTGAGTGACTGGCCCTGCAAGGCAGTGTGCAAAACCGGTAGACTAGGGGCATTTTCGAACCTCTAGGTCAGTTTCCATGCATCCCGCTGCCGAACATTCCCCGCTGGGCAAGTCCAGCGAATACATCGCCACCTACTCCCCGGAGCAGTTGTTCCCGATCCCGCGTACTGCCAAGTGGGCCGAGCTGGGCGTCACTGCACAGACCTTGCCCTGGCTGGGGGTGGATTTCTGGAACTGCTTCGAGCTGAGCTGGTTGCTGCCTTCGGGCAAGCCGGTGGTGGCGATCGGCGAGTTCGCCATCCCGGCGGACTCGCCAAACATCATCGAGTCCAAGTCATTCAAGCTGTACCTCAACTCGCTGAACCAGACGGTGTTCGCCTCGCTGGACGCGTTGCAGGCATGCCTGGAAAAAGACCTGTCCGCCGCTGCCGGCAAGCCGGTGGGGGTGAAGGTGCGCACTTTGGCCGAGGTTGAAGCCCAGGGTGTGGTGGCGTTACCGGGGCAGTGCATCGATGCACTGGATGTGGCCATCAGCAACTACGAGCAGCCGCAGCCAGAGCTGTTGCGCTGCGACCCGGCGCGGGTGGTGGAAGAAACCTTGCACAGCCATCTGCTGAAGTCCAACTGCCCGGTCACCGGCCAGCCGGATTGGGGTAGCGTGGTGGTTGAGTACAAGGGCAGGGCGCTGGACCACGCCAGCCTGCTGACCTACCTGATCAGCTTCCGTCAGCATGCCGACTTCCATGAGCAGTGTGTGGAACGGATTTACCTGGACTTGAAGAATCTGCTGCAGCCGGAGCACCTGACGGTCTATGCACGTTATGTGCGCCGCGGTGGGCTGGACATCAACCCGTATCGCAGCACCGGGGCGATCAGCCCGGATAACAAACGCCTGGTTCGGCAGTAATACAGGGGGGCCGCTTAGCGGCCCCCGCTATTTCAGATCCCCATGCTGTGCAGTGAGTTGGCAATGCTGCGCAGGGTGGCAGTGAGGTCGGGGTGGTCGGCCTCGAAGCGCTCGATTGCCAGGTTCACGCCGTCCACCAGGTTGTTGTCTGGCGTGGCTTCCTCAAGTTTCAGTTGCGCCTCGATCTGGCGCGCCTCTTCGTGCAGGGCGGCCAGCTCTTCTTCCGAAAGCGGTACGTTGCGGTCCAGTTGCTCGCGCAAGCTGTTCAGGCGCTCTTGCAATTCGCGGGCAGGCATTGGCTATTCTCCATCAATGGCTTGGCAAGCCATGGACCTCGGCGGCGTGGCAAAGGTTCTGGCCTGTCTTCAGGGTAATCTACCTGCTGGTGATTTGCATGATCCGCGTCAAGGCTGCTGTATCAGGGTTTTTCACCCTTGCGCCGGCGCTGGGCGATGTCCACCAGGCAGGTGTCCAGCGCTTCCAGATGGTCGATCACCGAGTGCACGCCCAGGCTGAACAGCGCCAGTGTCGCCTTGCTGCGCGCCAGATCCTGCTCTTGCGGGCTCATGGCTTGCCATTGTGTAGAAGTGCGGTCGCATAACGGGCTGCAGGCGGCCAGGCCTACTGTCCACAAGCCGGCGTTAAGGCCAGACTGCAGCAGGCGCGGATCGCCGCTGACCAATACGCAGCCATCCAGGCGCTCGCTGTCCAGCGCCATCAGTGCCTGCCAGCAAGCGTTCGGCGCTGGCCAGCGCACGCCATTGACCGTATGCCCTGGCAGCCAGTCGGGCAGCACATGGGCCAGGCGCTCGCTTTGCGCGGTATTGAGGTCATCCACCCAGATGCACGGCACTTGGCGCTGACGCAGGCTGGCAAGCGTGGCCAGGGCGCCGGGGGCGGGTGATGGCGCGCCATGGGTAGCCTGCACCAGGCAGCCGCGCAAGCCGAACAGCACAGCAGTGAAGGCGGGCGCAGTGTCCATGGCAACTTCCCCCAAATGGTTCGAAGGCTATGCGTTGATTGTTACCGTCTTGTGACATCGGCCGCTGCGCAACAGTTGTTCACAAAATATTCAGCAAAAATGTGTAAGGCTGTTTATCAGCCCGCAAGTCTCTATACTGCCGCCTTAACAGCAGCGCCACCTGTTGCGCTTGCGGCCGAGAAATTCGATGGAGAAACATCTATGCGTAGGATCGGTGCCAGTGTGATCGAACGAGTCACCCAGGCCTGTGTCTGCGCCAGCATGCTGCTGGCGCCCGTGGCAGCCACCCAGGCCGCCACCGAGGAAGATCCCTGGGAAGCGGTCAACCGCCCGATCTTCCGCTTCAACGATACCCTCGACACCTATGCCCTCAAACCATTGGCCAAGGGCTACCAAGCGGTCACTCCACAGTTCCTCGAAGATGGCATCCACAACATCTTTCGCAACCTGGGGGACGTGACCAACCTCGCCAACGACGTGCTGCAGTTCAAGCCGCATGCGGCGGGCGTGGATACGGCGCGGTTGATCGTCAACACCACCTTCGGCCTGGGTGGCTTCTTCGATGTGGGTACCAAGATGGGCCTGCAGCGCAACGACGAGGACTTTGGCCAGACCCTGGGCTACTGGGGTGTGCCGAGCGGGCCGTATGTGGTCATCCCGCTGCTGGGCCCAAGCACCGTGCGTGACGGTGTGGCCAAGTACCCGGACACCTATACCAAACCCTATCGCTATATCGACCACGTGCCTACGCGCAACTCGATCTTTGCGCTGGACGTGATCGACACCCGCGCCAGCCTGCTCTCGGCCGAAAAGCTGATTCAGGGTGACAAGTACATCTTCATTCGTAATGCCTACCTGCAAAACCGCGAGTTCAAGGTGAAGGATGGCGAGGTCGAAGACGACTTCTGATCTGTGAACCTGGGGCCGCAAAGCGGTCTCAGGATCAATGCATGGCCAGAATCCGCAGCCCGAACTTCTGCTGCCCGCCCGGCTGGTCGGCAATCCATACCACTTCGGTGCTGGCATGCAGCCCCTTCAGCGCCGGATGGTCGGAGTCGATCCGTACCTCGATCAGATCACCCACCAGAAAGCGCTGCGGCGCCTGTACCTGCATGCCGCCGCTGGACAGGTCCAGGCACACCGCCGCAATGACCTGGCCTTCGTGCAAAAGGCTGACCTCGGTGTCGATGCGCATGCGAATGAAGTCGCGTTTTTCGCTATGGCTGGAGGGCGTGTGGGGCATGCTGCATCCTTCCCGTCGGGTTGCGCTGGTCGACTTTCTTATAACTCCCGGTGATTTGCCCTGTAAAGAGCGGCGAGGTCGACCCCAGCATGCTTGAAACCCCTGCCGGATGGGAGTACCGTCTGCGCCTTACAAGGTACCTCTGACAGTTGCCGGGCAGGTGTTCTTGTCCTACAACTCAAGTAGAGTGTGACCATAAAGAATTCCCGTAGCTGGCCGTCTGCCTTGCCGACACCGCTGCACCAACCTAAATCGGCGCCGTTCGCCCACATGCAGAAAACCAGTGCAACGCTGCTGATCATCGATGACGACGACGTGGTCCGTGCCAGCCTCGCCGCCTACCTTGAAGACAGTGGTTTCAGCGTCCTCCAGGCCAGTAATGGCCAGCAGGGGCTTCAGGTCTTCGAAGAACACCAGCCCGACCTCGTGATCTGCGATCTGCGCATGCCGCAGATGGGCGGCCTCGAACTGATCCGTCAGGTCAGCGAGCGTGCGCCGCAGTTGCCGGTGATCGTGGTGTCCGGTGCCGGCGTCATGAGTGATGCGGTGGAAGCGTTGCGCCTGGGCGCCGCCGACTACCTCATCAAGCCGCTGGAAGACCTGGCCGTACTCGAGCATTCGGTGCGCCGCGCCCTCGACCGCTCGCGCCTTGTGCTGGAAAACCAGCGCTACCGCGACAAGCTCGAAGCCGCCAACCGTGAACTGGAGGCTAGCCTGCACCTGTTGCAGGAGGACCAGACCGCCGGTCGCCAGGTGCAGATGAACATGTTGCCGGAAAGCCCCTGGGTGGCCGGTGAGTTCGCCTTCGAGCACCAGATCATCCCGTCGTTGTACCTATCGGGTGATTTTGTCGATTATTTCCGCGTGGACGAGCGGCGCATTGCTTTCTACCTCGCCGATGTATCCGGGCATGGGGCGTCGTCGGCCTTTGTCACCGTGCTGTTGAAATTCATGACCACGCGCCTCATGTTCGAGCTCAAACGCAGCAGGATGCGTGAGTTCAAGCCGTCTGAAGTGCTCAGCCACATCAACCGCGGCCTGATCAACAGCAAGCTGGGCAAGCACGTCACCATGGTCGGCGGGGTGATCGACGAAGAGTCCGGCCTGCTGACCTACGCTGTCGGCGGCCATTTGCCGTTGCCGGTACTGTATACCCCCGAGCATTGCCGCTACCTGGAAGGCCGCGGCCTGCCGGTGGGGTTGTTCGATGAGGCCACCTACCAGGACCTGGTGGTGGAGCTGCCCCCGCAGTTCAGCCTCAGCCTGATGTCCGATGGCATTCTGGACCTTTTGCCGGGTGATACGCTCAAAGATAAAGAAGCCGCCTTGCCGGAGATCGTCAAGGCAGCAGGTGGCAGTCTGGATGGGCTGCGTCAACGATTTGGATTGGCTACGCTTGGGGAGATGCCGGATGATATCGCCCTATTGGTGTTGAGCAGGAACCTTCAATGAGTACCGGTAGAATTCAGTTCGCCGAGCAGAGCGGTACCTTCGTACTGAAATTCGTTGGTGAAGTGCGCCTGACCCTGTGTTCGGCGCTGGATGCGACGATCGAGAAGATTTTCACTGCGCTGAACTTCTCGGCGATTGTCATCGACCTGACTGAAACCGAGAGTATCGACAGCACCACACTGGGCCTGCTGGCGAAGCTGTCGATCCTGTCGCGGCAGAAGGTGGGCCTGCTGCCGACGGTGGTGACTACCAATCCGGACATTTCACGGCTATTGCAGTCGATGGGCTTCGATCAGGTGTTCAACATTGTCGATCGGCCGATACCCTGCACCGATTGCCTGACCGACTTGCCGTCGCAGGACCAGAATGAAGAGGTGGTGCGCTCCAAGGTGCTGGAGGCGCACAAGATCCTCATGGGCCTGAATGACTCCAACCGCGAAGCCTTCCATGATCTGGTCAATGCGCTGGAGCGGGGCTGATCTCTGGCCTGTGCCGGCCTCTTCGCGGGTAAAACCGCCCCTACGACGGCCTGCGCCCAAACACCAATGTGTGTCCACCCCCAATCAGGTGTAGGAGCGGGTTTACCCGCGAAGAGGCCGGCACAGGCTGTAAAAACTCTGAATCTCACTACGCCCGGTTTTTAAACTCTGTAGCCTCACCCCCGCCCGCATCCAGCTGGTACACCCGCGCCGGCCGCCCCTGTTCATCAAAAAACACCTGTCCCAGCCCGGCACCATTCCACAACCGTTCCCCCGCCTTGCTATGGTTCGGCGTGCGCGGCACCACTTCCATCTCCCGCCGCTTGGTAAACCAGTTGAGCGGCGAGCGCGGCGCATACAACCAGCGGTTGAGCCGGTCGAGCACATCCAGCAAACGCCGGGGGAACTCGTTCTTGATTCCGCTGCTGGTCACCTGCCACAAGTGCGGGCTGCGCTGGCGGTGGCGAATCAGCACCTCATACACGAACGAGTAATGCACATCTCCCGACAGCACCACGTAGTGCCCCGGCGTGCGCGAGTGGCGGAAGATATTGAGGATGACCTGCGCTGCACCGCGGTGGGCCATCCAGTTCTCGGCATCCACCAGCAGCGGGTAGCCCAGCCAGCTGAACACCTTCTGCACCGTCTCGATCAGCTTCACCCCGAAAATCGGCGCAGGCGACACGATGACTGCCGAGGGATGATCGAGCAGTGCTTGCTGCAATTCACTCAGCGCTTCCCAGTCCAGCAGGCCGGACGGCTTGGCCAGGTTACTTTCGCTGCGCCAGCGGCGGGTGCGGGTATCCAGTACCAGCAGCGGTGGTTGTGTAGGCAGGCTGAACTGCCAACCCTGGAAGCGCAGCAGCTCGCCAATCAGCTCATCCTGGTTCTGGCGGGTCAGCACCTGGCACTGTTCGATCAGCGGATTGCAACCGTCCGGGTTGTTGCCCCAGGCCTGGCAGAGCAGGTAGCCGAGCAAGGCGTTGCCAATGATCCTTCGCGAGAATGGGTGGCCGTAGGCCGTTTCCTCCCACTGCGCCGAGAGGTTCCAGTCGTCCGTGATGTCGTGGTCGTCGAAGATCATCAGGCAGGGCAGGTGGGCCATCACCCGCGCCACCTGACCGAGATTGTCGGCAAACCCCTGGATCAGCGGCAGCTCTTGCTGGTATCGGGCTTGATGCTCGTCGCTGAGCCCGCTGGGGATGCCCAGGTCCACCAGCTGCCAGGGCACCGGCGACCACACCAACAGGTACATGGCCATGACTTCGGCGAAGGTCACCAGGTGGTTGTCGGCGTTGCTGGACGAGAAGATCGGCTTGCGCTTGCCGCCGAAAAAACGCTCGCGCAGGGTGTCGTTGCGTTCCAGCGCCGGCAGCAGGTCGGCGCGGTGGTAGTAGCTGGCCGGGTGCTGGTACAGCGCCTGGCTGTCGGCTACCACCGCACCTTCCAGTTGCTCGTCGAACAAGCCCAGGCGCGAGATCAGGCTATGGATGGCGCGCAGCATGGGGCCAGCGACATCGTCGGCGTAAACCTGGTCGCCCGTCATCACTAGCACGGCGGGGCGGTCTTCGGGCTTCTTGCACCCTTGCAGCAGCCGGTCGGCGCACAGCAGGCCGTCGGCAGCAGGGTGGTGCGGCTTGCGGCAGGAACCGTGCAGCAAATGGTCGAGGCGCTCACGCAGCACCAGGCTCGGGCGTGGGTTGCCGGGGTAGAGTAGGTGTGGGGCCCAGTCGGCGATACCCTGGCCATTGATCAGCAGGTCGTAGTCGAGCAGCTGGTTGCAGGGCAGGGGGCTGGCGAATTGGATGTCCAGCAGGTGAACGTAGGCATGCCGGCCAATCGGCACCACTTGGCAATCGACTTGGGCCTCGCTTGCCAGGCAGACGAACTCGGGCTGCAGTGGTTGGGTAGTGACCAGCCAGACGGCCAGACGCTGGGGTTCCAGGCGGCGCAGTACCGGGCCGGCGAGAACGAGGGGCAACGGGTTAGGGGAGGTCATCGACAGCTCGGGTGGCTATGGCGGCCTGTTCGCGGGCAAGCCCGCCCTTACATCGATCGGTGTAGGAGCGGGCTTGCCCGCGAACAGGCCCGAGAATTCAATACACAACTAAGGCGTGGCAAACAAAACGGGCGAAAAATACTGAACACTTCCCGCCCGTCAGGCAAACACGAACTGTATCAGGCCTTTTCAGCCATCAACTTCTCCAGCTTTTCCTGGTCCCGCGCAAACTGGCGGATACCTTCGGCCAGTTTCTCGGTGCCCATGGCGTCTTCGTTCATCGCCCAGCGGAACTGGCTTTCGTTCAGGTGCTGCTTGGCTTCACCGGCGTTGCCCGGTTTCAGCACCTGCGGCAACTCACCCTGGTCATCGCTGAGCTGCTGCAGCAGCTCGGGGCTGATGGTCAGGCGGTCACAGCCGGCCAGTTGTTCGATCTGGCCGATATTGCGGAAGCTGGCGCCCATGACCACGGTGTTGTAACCATTGGCCTTGTAGTAGTTGTAGATGCGCGTAACCGACTGCACGCCTGGGTCCTCGGCGCCCACGTATTCCTGGCCGGTACTCTTCTTGTACCAGTCGTAGATACGGCCCACGAACGGCGAAATCAAAAACACCCCGGCATCGGCACAAGCCTGGGCCTGGGCGAAGGAGAACAGCAGGGTAAGGTTGGTCTGAATGCCTTCCTTCTCCAGCTGCTCGGCGGCGCGAATGCCTTCCCAGGTGGAGGCCAGCTTGATCAGAACACGCTCTTTTGCCACTCCGGCCGCCTCGTACAGGGCGATCAGCTGACGAGCCTTGTTCAGCAGGGCTGGCTCATCGAACGACAGGCGTGCATCCACCTCGGTGGAGATTCGCCCCGGGATGACCTTGAGAATGCCCGAGCCTACCGCCACCGCAAACTTGTCGCAGGCCAGGTCGACATTACCCTTGGCGTCGGCCTTCACCTGTTTCAGCAGGTCGGCGTAGCCCGGGATGGCAGCAGCCTTGAGCAGCAGTGACGGGTTGGTGGTGGCATCGACCGGCTTCAGGCGGGTGATGGCGTCCAGGTCCCCGGTGTCGGCGACCACGGTGGTGAACTGCTTGAGTTGTTCCAGCTTGGAGGTCATGGGCGTGCTCTGTCCTGTGCATTTACTCGACATTACCCGAGCCCCGACAGCCGCTCAAGGGCCGCCGAAACCCTGCGGACCCGCTGGCCCGCACAGGGCTGTACGAAAGGTGAAGATTCGAGTCGCAAGCAAGCCCGAGGTTCCCTCCCTCTGAGGTCACCGCCCCTGCAACAACTCCACGGCCTGGTCAAACACCGCCAAGGGTTCGGCCGCCTTGTGAATGTCTGCCGACAGCAACTGGCGGAAGCGCCGCGCCCCTTTGAATCCTTGGGCCAGCCCCAGAATATGCCGGGTAACGTGGTGCATCGCACCGCCACTTTCCATATGCGTCACGATGTAAGGCCGCAGTTGCGCCAATGCCTCGCTACGGCTGACCACCGGCGCATCGCTGCCAAACAGTTGCTGGTCCACCTCGGCCAGCAGATAAGGGTTGTGATACGCCTCGCGCCCCAGCATCACGCCATCGAAGGTTTCAAGGTGTGCCTGGCATTCGTCCAGGGTCTTGATCCCGCCGTTGAGCACGATCTCCAGGTCCGGGAAGTCCCTCTTCAACTGCGCTGCGATGTCATAGCGCAGCGGCGGGATCTCGCGGTTCTCTTTCGGCGACAGCCCTTCGAGAATCGCGATGCGTGCATGCACGGTAAAACTCCGGCAGCCGGCCTCACGCACCTGGCCGACGAAGTCGCTCAGTTCGGCGTAGCTGTCACGGCCGTTGATACCAATGCGGTGCTTCACCGTGACAGGCGTCGATACGGCGTCACGCATGGCCTTCACGCAGTCGGCCACCAGCGCCGGGTGAGCCATCAGGCACGCGCCGATCATGTTGTTCTGCACCCGGTCGCTCGGGCAGCCAACGTTGAGGTTGACCTCATCGTAGCCCGCTTCTTCAGCCAGGCGCGCACACTCGGCCAGGTCGGCCGGCACACTGCCGCCCAGTTGCAGGGCCAACGGGTGCTCAGAAGCATCGTGGCGCAGGAAACGGTGGGCGTCGTTGTGCAGCAGGGCACCGGTGGTGACCATTTCGGTGTAGAGCAGGGTTTGCCGGGAGAGCAGGCGCAGGAAGAACCGGCAATGCCTGTCGGTCCAGTCCATCATAGGGGCAACGCTGAAGCGGCGTGACGGCTCAGGGCGCGTGGTTTGTGGCTTTGAAGCTGATTCTAGGGGCATTCTGGTCTACGCATTTATGCACCATTTTCCGGGGGCGTGTTGGGTTTGATAGTGGTGCGGGCTACCGCCGCCAAACACACTCGTACCACCGGAAATCATGGCAACGATCAGAGCAAGGAAAAAGGCCGATGGAATGGTTAGCTATACCGTCCAGATCCGCCTCAAGAAAAAGGGTGTCCTAGTCTACCAAAGGTCCCAGACATTCGCCCGCCAGCAGGCTGCTCAAGCCAGGGCGAAAGATGATTGGCGTGGACGATCTGCATTTTCACGACATGCGCCACGCAGGCGTGAGCTGGTTGTTCGATAAGGAGTGAGATATCCCGCGTGCATGCAGTGTTTCCGGTCATCGTGACGGGCCACTCGCTGCGGCGTTACACCCCTCTAAGGAGCGTGAAGCGAACCTAGCATAGAAGCTACACTGCACGACCCAGTCACCCACGACAGCCTGCTCCAATCCATCGCAGGCTCATGAAAAGGAAGTCAAGTAAATGGATGTACCTTGCACCTCTCTGGACGAAGTCCGTCAACGGATCGATGAAATCGACCGCAGCCTCGTTTCGCTTCTCGCCAAACGTGGAAGGCTTGTAACGCAAGCAGCGGGCTTCAAGAAAACCACCGATGATGTGCGTGCACCCGCTCGGGTCGAGCAAGTGATCAAGAAGGTTCGTGAGATGGCTGACGAAACCGGTGCCTCGGCTGAGGTGGTGGAACAGGTCTATCGGGCGATGATTTCGGCCTTCATCGCCGAGGAACTGAACACCCATGCGAAGCTGGCCGTCGAGGCTTCAGCATCGTGATGAAACGCGGGGCTCATACGCAGCCCCGCCGCTTTCTCCTGCTTGCTATCTCTGGCTCAACGCCGCAATCGAGACGCCAGACGCAACGAAGGTGAGGCCTGCGCCCACGTTCAGCCCATTCACCAGCCGTGGCCGCCGGTACAGGTAGCGAGACAGTCCCGTGGCGAAAATGCCCATCAAGGCAAACCCCAATGCCGTGAGTGCAGCGAACCACACGCCGTAAACCAACATCTGCACGCTGACCGACCCGCGTGCGGGGTCGACGAACTGGGGAATGAGCGCCAGCACGAACAAACCTGGCTTGGGGTTGAGCGCAGCCGAAAGCAGACCGGTCAGAAAAATGCTGGATAGCGATTGCCTGGACGCCGGCTGAAAGCTTATCAGGCTACGAGCGCGCAGCACCTTGATCCCTAGCCAGAGCAGATAGCCGGCAGAGCTTGATCACCCAAAATGCGAGCACCGAGGTTTGCATCAGTAGGGTAAGGCCTAACGAGGCGGCTGCAACGTGAAACAGAATGCCTGCGCCGGACGCCACGCCGGACACGGCCGCTGCGACGTTACCCTGGCAGTCTGTCGGAATGCTAGAACTTTGGTGGCTGTATCAGGTCCAATCTGCACTTTAGCCACCCACTCGCGCCTCCGGAGCCGAACAAAAAATGAAAAAACCTTTGGTTGCTGTCTTTGCTTGTGCATTGGCACTCGGGATGACGGCATTCTTGCCCGCCGATATCTCCCCGATCAGTTCCGCCTATGCCAAGGGTGGTGGCGGTGGCGGTGGCGGTGGCGGTGGCGGTGGCGGCGGCGGCGGTGGTCATGGCGGTGGCGGCGGACATGGCGGTGGAAACGGCGCCGGACATGGCGGTGGCATGGGAGGGCATAGTGGAAGCGGGAAGGGCCTTGGAAGTGATCACGCTGGAAAGGCGACCCGCGATCATGGGGTAAGCGGCAATCATTACGGAAGCTCGCGCAACAGCGACAACGGTCATGGCACCACCACCTCGGGTGTCGCTCACTCCAAGGACACTCGCGGTTTAGCCAAGTCCACGGCCATCTCTGGAACGACGCCAGGCGATCATAATTCGAAAGGCCTCAGCAACGCTGTCGGGTCTTCTTCAAAAAATGATCGATGATTTGACCACATCCATGCAGCACCGGCTTTAGCGTGCACGAAAGCCCAGCGTAGGCCGGGCTAAATGAATGGGTCACCCCCACACCCTGCGAGGGCTAAGCTTTCGCAGGGTGTTTTGTTTTGGAGGCCATCATCACGAGCGAGTCAGCACGGGTCGGGATCGATCTCGGTAAACACAGTTGCCACCGGCATGCCCAAGACACGTTGGGCCAAGCGGTGTTTCGCAAGCGGGTAGACGGCACGATCAGCCACACAGCCCCGATTCGCATCCCAAGTACAGGGGGCGCTTAGCTGGCGTAGCAAGTTTCTGATTGGCCAGGCCTGCGTTTTGCTGCTGCGCTCTGTGTCGTAGCGGCCATGCTTCAGGTCGTATCTGGATGCGGCCTGAATCTTACCGGTCAGTATAGTCAGCTCCGTCCCTTTGCCGGAGTGCCTTGAATTGGACAATACCCGTGAGCGTTTGATTGATGCCGCGCTGAAGCTGTTTCTGTTGCAAGGTGTATACGTGACGGGGGTAACGGCCATTGCCGCGATGGCGGGTGTTACCAAAATGACGCTCTACAGCCATTTCCCCTCCAAGGATGCGCTGATAGTGGCGTGCCTTGAGGAGCGTGACCGACGCTGGCGTGAAGAGGTAGCGTGCACCTTGGCCAGGCATCCTGAGCCGGTCAGTGGCATGCTCGCTTTTTTCGATCTGTATGAACGCTTTCTTTTAAAAGATAGCGAGCGCGGGTGCCTGTTCGTCAACAGTGCGGCTGAATTCCCCCAGTTTAGCCACCCCGTGCATTTGGCAGTGAGCCGGCATAAGCAAGGGATACGCGAAAACCTTGCTGCCTTGGCCATGAGCGCCGGTATAAACGACCCCGACGCAGTTGCCCAAGGGCTGTTTATCTTGCTGGAGGGCAGTTTTGTCAGCGGCGCGATGGGCCAGGACATGCGGGTATTCGACACTGCCCGACAAATAGCTCATTGCTGGATCCAGAGGCAGGAGCAGGGCGTATGACCCTGGGCTTGTTAGCGGCCATTGCCGCCACCTTTTCCTGGTCACTGCTCTACATCTTTCCGGGGCTGGTCGGTGACTACAGCCTTTTTGACCTGGCGGTGGTGAGCTATGCCTTTGCCGGGTTAGGTAGCCTGCTGGTGCTGTTCGTTTACCGTAGCGCAGTGCGGCAATTGCGACTGATTGACTGGGCCTGTGCCGCACTGCTGGGCTTCTTGGGATACATTGGCTACTTCTTCCTGATCACCACTGCGGTCTTGGCAGCCGGGCCGGTGATCCCTCCGGTGATGATGGGGTCAGTACCGATCGTGCTTGCGATTGCCGGCAACCTGCGCAGTGCCAGCGTGCCCTGGCGCGCCATTGCCGGGCCACTGCTGGTGGCGGGTCTGGGCATCAGCCTGGTCAATCTGAGTGTGTTTGATGCTAGCCGTGCGGCGGCAGTGCTCCCAACCGCATCGTTACTGCTTGGGCTGCTTGCATCATTGCTGGCAATCGCATTCTGGACCGGTTTTGGTCTATTGAATGAAAGTGCTTTGGCTCGACGCCCAAGCATGTCTCCCATGTTGTGGTCAGCCATGTTGATCTTCATGTGCAGTGTCGAAATGCTGGCGTTCATCCCGGTTGGGCTGTACTTGAAACTGTCTCATTTCGCTAGCCATCCGAGCGGATTGGCAGGTACTCAGGCGCTGATCGTCTGTGGGCTGATTCAGGGGTTAGGGGCCACCCTTGCAGGTGCCTGGGCATGGTCAATCGCAACGCGGCGTCTACCGCTGGCGCTGAGCGGGCAATTGATCGCCAGCGGGACCATTTATGCAACTACGATGGGCCTGCTCATCAACCAACGCTGGCCGTCTCCTATGGAAGCGCTTGGAATAGGCATGTTGTTCGTAGGGGTGGTGTGGGCTATTCACGCCTTTTACCGCAAGCAAACACGCCTCCAGACACATGGCGGGATAACTGACCTTGGCCGACACTGATGGGACTGGTTTGCGATCATCCCTTGATTGATTCGTCGCCTGGATCGGAAAGGGGCGTTCAACAGTGCTGAGTTGTTACTTTGAGAAAAGCATGAACTCTGCTGCCCAGTCTTTATATTCGTTTTGCAAGCAATAGCCAGCAACGAGCGTTGAGGCCGATTTGTCAGCGTTAACCTGGCGACGGCGCTGTATGCGCAGGCTTTCATAGGTGGCCTGAACCGAGGCAAAGTATGCTTGATGGCCATCCACCACGATGCGCACGCCGAGTTCTGCCAGGCCAGGTGCATCCCGAAGCTCGCTGTTGCCATAGGTGATTAGCATCACTGGAAGGGTCAATCCATCGGCGATGGCGGCGAGTTCATGAACATCCTTCACACCAACGAGGCACACCGCATCGGCACCCGATCGCTCGAACTCCCTGGTTCTACGGATAACGTCCTGTAGCGGCTGCACACCAGCGTGGGTTCTGGCGATGATGGCGAGTGAGCTATCAATCCTTGCTTCTTGCGCCGCGCGCAGTTTACCGGTGGCTTCTTCGGTGCTGATCAGCTCCAGGGCACCGCTGCCAAATCGGGCAGGCAGGAGGGTATCTTCGATGGTGAGTGCTGCAACCCCAGCCCGTTCTAGCTCGACAACTGTCCTCATGGCGTTAAGGGCGTTGCCATATCCATGATCAGCGTCAGCAATTATCGGAAGGCTAGCCACGCGGCCAATTCGGGTGGCCTGTTCGGCGAATTCACTAAGGGTGATTAAAGCGATGTCAGGAGCACCCAACACTTGCAGGGAGGCAACAGAGCCGCCCAGTATGCCAACTTCGAAGCCGAGATCCGAAGCGATGCGTGCGGATAAAGGGTCAAAAACCGAAGCGGTACTCAGGCAAGCGTGACCGTTGAGAAGAACACGGAAGTCATTTCGCAATTGATGATGACTGCGGTTGTGCATGGCTGTCTCTGGGCGTATTTGGGATGTATGACGCGTCGCGTTCCACTACTTTGGACGTTCAGCGAGTACGTTGAGAGGGCAGGGGATGGCGGTGTTGGGCGGTGGAGTTGATCACCTTCACCGCCCATTCGCTTATTTGATGAACCGTACTTGGCTATTGATCTTCTCGATCACCGCGCCTTTGCGTTCATTGAACCGGGCTTTGTTCTGCTCGAACAGGTTATTGCCCTTGGTGTCGATAGAAATGATCAGCGGGCCGAACTCTCGTACACGGTTGACCCATAGCGTTTCCGGCATGCCCAAGTCCTGCCATTCGGCGCGTTCGATCTCTTCCACCTGGGTCGCTGCCAAGACTGCACAGCCGCCTGGAAACACTGCATGCACCGCCTTGTTCTCAAGGCAGCCCGTGGTGGTCTCCGGGCCCATGCCGCCTTTGCCGACGATCAGCTTTACCCCAGTTTGCTCAATGAACTGTTTCTCGAACTTTTCCATGCGCATGCTAGTCGTCGGGCCGATCGACACCATTTCAAAGCTGCCATCGTCCTTTCTCTTGACGATGGGGCCTGCGTGAAAGATCGCGCCGCCGCGAAGATTTACAGGAAGCTCCCGGCCTAACTCGATAAGCCGGCGATGTGCAACGTCTCGGCAAGTCACCAACTGGCCAGTGAGGTAAACCACGTCGCCAACGTTCAGGCTTGCCAAATCTTCGTCACTTATTGGAGTGGTCAGGATCTTTTTCACAGTACTACGCCTTCATGGGAGAGGATGTCATAAGTGAGGTCGGCATTGATGCGGATCTTGCCGCGGCGGTGCGCCCAGCAACCTGTCGATACCGCGACGCCGATGGTCGAGGGGTGTCGGGCCGACGATTCAATGTTCACGCCCATCACGCTGCTGTTGCCCGTCAAACCCTGGGGGCCAATGCCGATTTCGTTCAGGCCTTCCTCCAGCAGCTTCTCCATCATCGCTGCACTTTCGTTGGGATGGCTGGAATCCACTTCGCGCAGGATGGCCTTTTTCGAAAGGCGTGCCGCGGTCTCGACCGAGGTCGATACACCCACGCCTACCAGCAAAGGCGGGCAAGCGTTGACACCGCGGGAGGTGATGACATCGAAGACGAACTCTGTGACCCCTTCGTAGCCTTGCCCTGGCATCAGCACCTTGGCCGAGCCCGGCAACGTACAGCCACCACCCGCCATGTACACATCGACAATGGCGTAGTCGGCATCGGGGATGATTTCCCAGTCCAGCCACGGGATCTTCGAGCCGGTGTTGGTGCCGGTGTTCTTTTCGATGAAGGTTTCAACTGCGTTGTGGCGTAGCGGGCCCTTGATGGTCGCCTCCTTGGTGGCGTTCTCGAGGATGCCCTCCATTTCGCCCAGCAGCGGGAAGCGTGCACCGGCGGAAATGAAATACTGGATCACACCGGTATCCTGACAGCTGGGGCGGTTCAGCTTGTCAGCGTAATCCTGGTTGTCGGCCATCGAGTCGTAGACGGCGATGGCCAGCGGGTTGGTTTCCGCTGCGCGCAGCTTGGCGGTCTTTTCTTTTACATCCTTGGGCAGGCGCTTGCCGATGTAGGCGGTGAACTTCGCCAAGACGTCGGTCAGCGATTCCACAGCGGCTTCTTTGTCTACGGTTTCCATGTTTACTTCCTCAGTGCATCACAAGGTTTTTTGGGTCAGAGTCAATGGCAGGCTTGGTAGCCGAAGGCAGTGATTCGCTTTTTTCTGGCTCGCCCACCACTTGGCCATCCAAGACCTGATTCATCCTGGTGCTATCGAGGGCGCCGACCCATTTGGCGATGGCCATGGTGCCCACGGCGTTGCCGATGGTGTTGGTAATGGCGCGAGCCTCAGACATGAAGCGGTCTACGCCAAGAAGCAGAACCATGCCGGCTACAGGGATGTTGTCCATGGTGGCCAGGGTTGCGGCCAGGGTGATGAAGCCCGAACCCGTGACGCCTGCAGAACCTTTGGATGTGAGCAGGAGCACGCCCAGGACGATCAGCTGGTCCATGAGGGTCAGTGGGGTATTGGTTGCCTGCGCGATGAATATCGCCGCCATTGTGTAGTAGATGCATTGGCCGTCAGGGTTGAAAGTCAGCCCCGAAGGAATGACCAGGCCTACTACCGGTTTCGAGACGCCGACCTTCTCCAGTTTGTTCATCATTTGTGGCACAACAGACTCCGATGAGCTGGTGCCCAATACGGTGAACAGCTCCTCCCGCAGGTACTTGAGGAACTTCCACAAGCTGAACCCAGACATCCGAGCGATTGAGCCGAGAACGATCACCACGAACAGGAAGCAGGTCACGTACATAGTTGCCATCAGCTTGCCCAGCGAAACGATGGAGCCCAGGCCATATTTGCCGACGGTGAAAGCCATGGCGCCACAGGCTGCCAGCGGAGCAATGCGCATCACCATGCCGACGATGTAGAACATGCCGTGAGAAAACGACTCGAGCACATCGACTACGGGCTTGCCGCGTTCTCCTAGATTGGCCAGCGCAATGCCGAGTAAGGTCGAGAACAGCAGAATCTGCAGGATTTCGTTCTTGGCAAAGGCATCCACTACGCTGCCGGGGATTACATGCAACAAGAAGTCGGTGAAGCCGCCCGATCCGCTAACGGCAGCAGCGGTGTAGGTAGAGATGGCATTGCTATCCAGGGTGGCAGGGTCGATGTTCATGCCTTGGCCAGGTTGCACCAGGTTCACAACGATCAGGCCCAGCACCAATGCGAAAGAGGAGAGAACCTCGAAGTAGATCAGGGCCCGGGCACCGACACGGCCGAGCTCCTTCATGTTTTCCATTTTGGCGATGCCGAGAACCACGGTTGCAAAGATGATCGGTGCAAAAACCATCTTGATCAGTTTGATGAAGGCATCACCCAGTGGCTTCATGTCTGCGCCGACCTCCGGCCAGAGCACGCCTAGCAGTACCCCAATTGAGACGCCAATCAGTACCTGCACATACAGCTTACTTATCCATCGTTTGGCCATTGCCGTCTCCGAATTATTGTTGTGAGTCGGATTTATGTGGCGACTGGGCTAAGCGGCAGACAGGCAAGACCGGCAAAGCTAAATAGCCCAGCGTTTTTGTGGTTAATCAGGCAGGCCTAAGGTAATGGTTTTTTCTGAGTGGTGTAATAGACTCAGATTTAAGACATTATTTCCTTGAGGTTAATTATGAATCCTGTGTCGGAACTTGCTTTTTTCAGCCAGTTGGTGGCGGCTGGCAGCCTGGCAGCGACAGCCCGTGAGCTGAACCTCACTCCCCCCGCTGTAACCAAGCGGCTTGCGCAATTGGAGAAGCGTCTTGGCGTTCGTTTGTTGAACCGAACGACGCGCAGCATCAGCCTCACGGCCGAAGGTGAGACGTACCTGATCAATGCAAAACGCATTCTCGGCGAGATCGAGGAGATGGAGCGGCAGGTATCCAGCAGCAGGGCCGAGCCAAAGGGTTTGTTGCGCGTGAATGCACCGCTGGGCTTCGGCCGCACCCATGTAGGGCCAGCCATCTCACTCTTCGCCAAGCGCTATCCAGAGGTTGAAGTTCAGCTTCACCTGACGGACCGGCCTATCCATCTCCCTGATGACGCAATTGACGTGGCGATCCGTTTTGGTGAACTGCCTGATTCAAGGCTCATTGCCAGGAAAATAGCGGTTAATCGCCGACGTTTGTGTGCAAGCCCTGAGTACTTACGTACCCACGGAACTCCTGAGACGGCAAAAGACCTGGTCCGGCACAACTGTATCGTGTTGCGTCAAAATGAATCCGCATTCGGGATATGGCGTATGTCTAAAGGCAAACAGTTCGACGCCATCAAGGTCCACGGGAGCTTGAGTACTAACGATGGAGAGGTAGCGTTGACTTGGGCGCTGGACGGGCATGGGATATTGATGCGAGCGGAATGGAACCTGGCCGGTTATCTACGTACAGGTCAGCTTGTGGAAGTCTTGAACGATTATGAGACCGAGCCGGCAGACATTTACGCTGTCTATTTAGAACGCCTGAATTTATCTGCGAAAGTCGCTTATTTTGTTGATCATTTACGAGAGTTTTTCAAAAGCAAAGCTGAGAACCCTACTGGCGGTCTTGATGCGTGGAAATGACGCTGGCGAAGCCGCATCGGCTTGGTTGAGTTACGCCTGATGATGCGCATGAGGTCTTCTTGGCGATCCTCCCGCGTTAAAAAATGAAGCCAGGGGCGAGCATGAACGGCAGAAGGTTGGGCCGTTCCACGCGAAGAGGCGGTTTGGATTGCCATCGGCGCCGCCGGCACAACCCTTGTCGACACACAGTGTTTGGGTGATGGCGCATTATTTAACTTTGCGCCGGTAGCCCATGAATGCTTGCGCGCGCCCCTCACGACTTGCTTAGGTGTCAGCGACACCTTTCAACGTGCACCAGTTTGCGTCCTTAATCGAGACCTATACTGAACAGCAACGTTCCATTCCCTGCCCGCCATTCCCTATAAGGATCTGAACCATGACAGCATCCAAACTCGTCGCCCTGGCTTTGGCGGGTGTTCTTTTTCCTGCTCTAACCCTTGCCCAGCAGGCCTCCAGCGCCGCCGAGCCGACTCAACAGTCGATGAACATTGAGCAATTTGATCAGGAGATGGCGAAGGCTCAAGAAAACCTGAAAAAAATGCAGGATCAAATGAGCCTGATCCACAAAACTACCGATCCAGTCCAGCGCCAGAAACTCATGCAAGATCACCAGGCCATGATGCAGCAAGGAATGCTCATGATGAAGGGAATGATGGGGTGCTGCGGCGGCATGATGGGCGGTCGCATGATGGGGAGCGGCCACATGATGGGCTGGGGGCAGATGAGCAGCCATTACGCCGGAATGACGCCTGAGCAGATGAAGCAGCACCAATACATGATGGACAGATACATGGGAATGCAACAGATGATGATGGATCAGATGATGCAGCATCAGCAGCAGATGGGCACGCCGTCTCGCTAACCTAATACCCGCCACCGGCCAGCAAGGGTGACGCTGACCGATAGCTTCGAAGGAGGTGGGGGTCGCCGTTGCGTATGCTGCGGCCAACGGGCAATCAAACGCTACGTGTCACGCCGCCATCGACCTTGATGTTCTGCCCGGTGATGTAGGCAGCGCCTTCGCTGGCAAGAAACGCGATGGTGGCGGCGATTTCCTCGCAGGTGCCATAGCGTTTGAGCGGCACGCTGTCGCGGCGCTGTTCGGTGGCTGGCAGGCTGTCGATCCAGCCGGGGAGGACGTTGTTGATCCTCACGTTGTCCCCGGCGAATTGGTCGGCGAAGATTTTGGTGAATGCGGCCAGGCCCGAACGGAACACTGCAGACGTCGGGAACAGCTCACTCGGCTCGAACGCCCAGGCGGTGGAAATGTTGATGATCACCCCCCCTTTCTGGCGCTGCATGTAGGGCGTCACCAGGCGAGTCGGGCGAATGACATTGAGCAGATAGGTGTCCATGCCCTTGTGCCAGTCTTCGTCGCTGATTTCCAGAATTGGCGCGCGCGGACCATGGCCGGCGCTATTGACCAGCACGTCGATGCGCCCCCACTTCTCCACCACGGCATCGACCAGGTGTTTCAGGTCCTCAATCGACTGGTTGCTACCTGTTACGCCAATACCACCAAGCTCGGCAGCCAGTGCTTCGCCCTTGCCCGAGGAGGACAGGATGGCAACCTTGAACCCGTCAGCGGCCAGGCGCCGTGCCGCTGCCGCGCCCATACCACTGCCACCTGCTGTGATGATCGCAACTTTTTCTACTGACATGCTGCCTCCGGAACGTTAATGGCCTAATGCTTAGGTGCACTAAAATTAGCAGCAGTCGTGGCCGCGAGGGAGACAGCTAAACTTCACCAAGGCAGTAGATTAACTATTGCCTGCCTGTTGCTTGAACCAGCGCTGGACAATGCCTAGCGACTCCGGCTGCTGCAACTTTCGTGGCCACACCAGGTAGAACGACTTATCGAGCCTGAGTTGCTGAGCGAAGACCTGGGTCAGCCTGCCCGCGACGAGGTCATCACTGACGAACGCCAGGCTTGCCAACGCAATACCCTGACCACTGATGGCCGCATCGATGGCCAATGAAGTCTGGTTGAACCGCAGGTTTTTGGCAGTCGCTTGCCCGTGTTGCGGGAACAGTTGTGCAAGGAACCGAGGCCAGAAATCATGGGCATCGTGAAGCAGGGTGAACGCTTGAAGCTGCTCGAAGCTGGTGGGGACTTTGCTGGCTTCGAACAACCTTGGGCTGGCCACGGCGACGATATGCTGTTCCATCAACAGTTCGCTGTTCAAACCCGCGCCGATGTCGGGCTTGCCATAGCGGACTGCGAGATCCACGCCGTCGGTATTGAAGTGGGACAGCCGATCTGTGGCCAGTACACGTAAATCAATGTCCGGATGGCTGTGCGCAAAGCGGCCCAGCCGGGGAATGAGCCATTTGGAGGCAAAGGTCGGTGTCACGCTGACCGTCAGATGAGACGCTTGTGGCCGCAGCAGGCGGGTTGCCTCATCGATCATCGCCAAGGCGTTGCGAATGCTGCCGCTGTAGCCCAGCCCCGCATCGGTCAGTGCCAGGCCCCGGGGCAGGCGCTCGAACAAACGAAGGTTCAGGCTCGCTTCCAGCCCGCGTATCTGTTGTGCAACTGCCGCCTGGGTCACCCCCAGCTCGTCGGCGGCCAGGCGAAAGTTCAGGTGGCGGGCAACCACTTCGAACACACGTAGCGCATTGAGTGAGGGCAAATCAGGGAAACCGTTTGGCATGGCGATGGACAGGGTCGGGCTGGAGGATTCACCCACGAGGCTACTCGCCGAGCGCCTGTAAAGAAACCCGCGCCACCGCAGGCAATCCGCCACGCTGCGCAGCAAGCCCTCTGTTGGCGGCTGCACATTTTCATTGTTCAGCTTGACGCGTGAAATTTTTCATGTAAATTTTCATGAAAAATAAGTCTAAAAATTTCACGGCAGTCCGAAACGATGAAGAGACACGAAGAGGTTGAAGCCCTCGCGATCCTTATTCACGACCTGCGCAAATTCAAGAACCTGACCTTGGGTGAACTGGCCGAGCGCATCAACCGCTCGGTGGGTTTCCTCTCCCAGGTCGAACGCGGCGTTTCGCGCCCGACCGTGGCAGACCTCACCGCTATCAGCGAAGCGCTCGGCGTATCAACCGCGTACTTCTACAACCTGAGCAAGCCCCGCAGCATTGGCTGGGTCACGCGCCCCCACGAGCGGCGCACGTTGTACCTGGAGTCGGGCATCACCGACGTGCTGGCTTCGCCGACCATCGCAGGCGCTTTCTCCATGCTCGACAGCCTTCTAGAGCCGGGCGCCACCAGTGGGGAGGCGTACTTGAGCGACCGTTCCGAGCAGGGCTGTTTCGTGCTCGAGGGCGAACTCACGGTGTGGCTGGACCAGGGCGATGCCGTGACCCTGCAAGCCAACGACTGCTTCCAGCTGCAACCCCATGCGCCGTTCCGTTACGCCAACCTGACGGACAGAACCACCCGTGTGCTCTGGGTCTTCAATTGAATTCGTTCACCTCACAAGGATAAGAAGATGAGTGTCATCTTTCCGGACCTGCTGGCTGAAGTGCGCTCGTTCCGAGCAGAACACCCGGCAATTCGCTATGTCGACCTGATTGCGCTGGACATCCCCGGGCACTTCTACGGCAAGCGCTACCCCATGGACATGCTGGAAAAAGTCGCAGCCGGTGCGCCACTGAAGCTGCCGCAGAACTGCGTGCTGCTGGGGACCCAGGGCGGCCTTTACCCGATTGGTGACTATTGCTTCGCCGACGGCGACCCGGATGCCGCCCGGCGCCTGGTGCCGGGTACGCTGAAGCCGGTGCGTTGGGAGAAGGAAGTGATCGCCCAGATGCTGATCACGTCCGACGGCACCGCAAAGCCGATCGAATTCGAGCCCCGTGAAGTGCTGGCGCGTGTGCTTCAGCGTCTGGCCAAGCGTGGCATCCGCCCGGTGGTGGCGTTCGAACTGGAGTTCTACCTGTTCGACCGCAAGCTTGATAACGGCCTGCCGCAGTACCCACGTGACACGGCAACCGAGGATGAAGACGATCAGCCAAACATGCACATCGAGCGGTTGTCGCGCTTCTCGTCGGTCCTGCACGAGATGGTCGATGGCGCCAACGAGCAGGGCGTGCCGGCGAACGTCATCACCGCAGAGCTGGGCCCAGGCCAGTTCGAGATCAACTTCTCGCACAGCGACGATGCCCTCAGTGCGGCGGACTGGTCGGCACTGTTCTGCCGCAGTACCCGCGGTATCGCGATGAAGCACGGCTACCGTGCCAGCTTCATGAGCAAGCCCTACCTGGACGCGCCAGGCAGCGGCATGCATGTGCACGTCAGCCTGTACGACGCCGCCGGCAATAACATCCTGGCGGGAAGTGAACAGCGCAAGCTGCGCCATGCGGTGGCAGGCTGCCTGGAGCTGCTGCCGCACTGCATGCCGATCTTTGCCCCCAACCACAATGCCTACCGACGTTATGGCGCCATGGTCAACGCGGCGAGCAAGGCCAGCTGGGGTTTCGAAGACCGTGACGCGTGCATCCGCATCCCCGAGTCCGACCCGCGCAACCTGCGCATCGAGCACCGCCTCGCTGGCGCCGACGCCAACCCGTATCTGGTACTGGCGGCCATTTTGACCGGGATGGAGCATGGTCTGGATCGTGGCGTGGAGCCCATCGCCCCGCTGAACGACAACCGCCAGAGCGGCATCGACTTCCCCAAGGATGCCCTCAGCGCCTTGGCCGCCATGCGTCACCACCCGGTGGTCAACGAAGGCCTGGGCAGCGAGTTCGTGATGGTCTATTGCGAAAACAAATACCAGGAGCAACTGGACTTCATGCACCACATCGATGCCCGCGAATACCGCTGGTTCCTGTAGGTGCCGAGGTTGGAACAGCGACGCTGCACCCTCCCTTTCTACCGTTTCAATACAACGCGCAATATGGATTTGCCGGAGGAAGATATGCCACGTGTGCCCGTGATCGGCATTACCGCATGCACCAGCATGATTGAGCTGCATGCAACCCAGACCATCAGCGAGAAGTACGCGCGCGCGGCAGCCAAGGCGGCGTGTGGGCTGCCCATCGTCATTCCCAGCCTCGGTGAGTTGATGGACAGCGCCGATATTCTTGACGTGGTGGATGGGCTGATCTTCACCGGTTCGCCGTCCAACATCGAGCCGTACCACTACAACGGCCCGGCCAGTGCTGCGGGCACCCATCACGACCCTCTGCGCGATGCCACCACGTTGCCGCTGATGCGCGCCGCCATCGCCGCCGGTGTACCGGTACTCGGCATTTGCCGTGGCTTCCAGGAAATGAACGTGGCGCTGGGTGGCACCCTGCACCAGAAGGTCCACGAGACCGGCATGTTCATGGACCACCGCGAAGGCAAGGATGAGCCCCTCGACAAGCAATATGGGCCGCGCCACACCCTGCATGTAGAGCCTGGCGGCATGCTCGACCGTATGGGCTTGCCGGCAATATTCGACGTCAATTCCATCCACGGCCAAGGCATCGACGTACTGGCCCCCGGGCTGAGGGTGGAAGCGCTGGCGCCCGATGGCCTGGTGGAAGCGATTTCGGTCGAGAACAGCAAGGGTTTTGCCCTGGGTGTGCAATGGCACCCCGAGTTCCAGGTCATGGATAACCCCCATTACCTGGCCATCTTCCAGTCCTTTGGCAAGGCCTGCCGGCACCGCTCGGTACTGCGCCAGAGGCTGTTGCTGTCTGCCTGAGCAGCGGCCTTTCCCACCTGTAAAAAATACCCTCGCAGCGCGGCTGCGCAACTTGATGGAGTGAAGTCAATGAGTGAACAGAATTCGCAGACCCTTGCCTGGCAAACCATGAGCCGCGACCATCACCTGGCCCCGTTCAGCGATGTCAGGCAACTGGCCGAGAAAGGCCCGCGCATCATCACCTCGGCCAAGGGCGTGTACCTGTGGGACAGCGAGGGCAACAAGATTCTCGATGGCATGGCCGGCCTGTGGTGCGTGGCGGTCGGCTATGGTCGCGATGAGCTGGCCGATGTCGCCAGCCAGCAGATGAAGCAGTTGCCTTACTACAACCTGTTCTTCCAGACCGCGCACCCGCCCGCGCTGGAGCTGGCCAAGGCGATCGCCGAGGTGGCCCCGCAAGGCATGAACCACGTGTTCTTCACCGGCTCCGGCTCCGAAGGCAACGATACCGTGCTGCGCATGGTCCGCCATTACTGGGCTCTGAAGGGCCAGAAGAACAAGAAGGTCATCATTGGCCGCATCAACGGCTACCACGGCTCTACCGTGGCGGGCGCGGCCTTGGGCGGCATGAGTGGCATGCACCAGCAGGGCGGGGTGATTCCGGATGTCGTGCACATCCCGCAGCCGTACTGGTTTGGCGAAGGCGGCGACATGAGCGAGGCCGACTTCGGTGTGTGGGCGGCCGAGCAACTGGAGAAGAAGATCCTCGAAGTTGGCGTGGACAACGTCGCCGCCTTCATCGCCGAGCCGATCCAGGGCGCCGGTGGCGTGATCATTCCGCCGCAGACCTATTGGCCGAAGATCAAGGAAATCCTGGCCAGGTACGACATCCTCTTCGTCGCCGACGAAGTGATCTGCGGGTTCGGCCGTACCGGTGAGTGGTTCGGCACCGATTATTACGACCTCAAGCCTGACCTGATGACCATCGCCAAGGGCCTGACCTCCGGTTACATCCCCATGGGCGGGGTGATCGTGCGTGACGAGGTGGCCAAGGTGATCAGCGAAGGCGGCGACTTCAACCACGGCTTCACCTATTCCGGCCACCCGGTGGCGGCAGCGGTAGGCCTGGAGAACCTGCGGATCCTGCGTGACGAGCAGATCATCCAGCAGGTGCACGATAAAACCGCGCCTTATCTGCAACAACGCCTGCGCGAACTGGCCGACCACCCGCTGGTAGGCGAAGTGCGCGGCCTGGGCATGCTCGGTGCGATCGAGTTGGTGAAAGACAAGGCCACCCGGGCCCGTTATGAAGGCAAAGGTGTCGGCATGATCTGTCGCCAGCACTGCTTCGACAACGGCCTGATCATGCGCGCTGTAGGCGACACCATGATCATCGCCCCACCGCTGGTGATCAGTATCGAAGAGATCGACGAACTGGTGGAGAAAGCCCGCAAGTGCCTGGACCTGACCTATGAGGCTGTTCGGTAAGGACGGAGGGCCTGGTTAGCTGTTCTCAGCACCTGTGAGATCGAGCGCCGCCTGCGCGGTGCTCGATCGGTGCCGCAATCGTACATTTCACGTCAGGCACCTTCCGCAAAGCATTTTGCTTTGTGAAATGAATCCTGTACTTTTCTGGGCATCCATTTCCCGTCTGAAAGTCGCGATTCAACCATGAAAGTGCACGAAGAAATCGAAGGCCTGGCAGTACTGATTCGCGACCTGCGCAAGTTCAAGGGCCTGACACTGGGCGAGCTGGCACAGCGCATCGGCCGTTCGGTGGGCTTTCTGTCCCAGGTCGAACGCGGCGTGTCACGCCCGACCGTGGCCGATCTCACAGCCATCAGCGAAGAGCTCGGTGTATCCACAGCCTACTTCTACAAGCTGGACAAACCCCGTGAGCTCGACTGGGTGACCCGCCCGCACGAGCGTCGCACGCTGCACCTGGCAGGTGGCATCACCGATGTGCTGGCATCGCCCTCCATAACGGGCGCGTTTTCCATGCTGGATAGCCATTTGCAGCCGGGGGCCAGCAGTGGCGAGGAGTACCTGGACGACAGCTCGGAGCAGGGCTGCTTCGTGCTCGAAGGCGAACTGACCGTATGGTTGGGCGATGCTGACCCGGTCACGCTGTACGCCAATGACAGTTTTCAGTTGCAACCCCACGCCCGTTTTCGGTATGCCAACCTGACCGACAAGCCCACACGCGTGCTTTGGGTGTTCAGCTGAGGGCCGTCGCACAGGCATGCGCTTGTGCCTGGGCTGGCCGGGAAAGTTGGCCC
Organism: Pseudomonas sp. JY-Q; assembly: GCF_001655295.1. Taxonomy (NCBI): domain Bacteria; kingdom Pseudomonadati; phylum Pseudomonadota; class Gammaproteobacteria; order Pseudomonadales; family Pseudomonadaceae; genus Pseudomonas; species Pseudomonas sp. JY-Q. Next base: position 2,101,806 of record NZ_CP011525.1, read on the forward strand.
GCAAGCAATGTGCTGGCTGCATGGGGTATCCTTGCACCACGCAATCAACTTCGAAGCAGTGAATGAACAATGGGTTTTGAACAACTAGCTGAGCTACGAGACCGCCTGCGGGCGGAAAAAGGGCAGGTAAAGGCCGAGAGCGCGAAACCGCCCAAGCGCAAGTCGCCCCCGCAGGCGAAGCCGCGTGAGATGGACCCGGCGGTGGCAGCGATCTGGCCACTGCAGAAGCATTTTCCCTTGGCTTTCCCGGTCAACCCGGCCCCCAAGGTGCCGCTCAAGGAGGGCATTTTCAAGGATGCCGAGCAACACCTGGAGCTGCTTGGGTTAACCCGTGAACAGCTCAAGCTGGGCATTTCCACGTGGTGCCGGGGCGCTCGATACTGGGCGAGCATGGTGGAGAATGCTCCGCGCCTTGACTTGAACGGTCAGGCCGCGGGTACTGTGACCGCCGCTCAGGCGCTGCATGCCAAGCAGCAGGCTGCGCGGCAACGCAGCCAGGATCGACGCAATCGTGCGAAGTCAAAGGCCCAGGTCCAGGCCCAGGCTCCGGCCCCCGCCGCCGACACCGCAACGGTGCAGTCTACCGACTGAACTCAGTCGCGTTCTGCCCCGTCGCCATGCTGGATGGCAGCCCATTGCCGGGGCTGCCGTCTGGCAGGCCCGGCAATGGACCAGGTTCGGTTTCGAGGGCCTGGTGCATGCAACGATGGTTTCAAGACCCACCTGATCGGCAAGCCGTGGCAGATGATGCCGGGGCGTAACCACGTTCGTCGGTTTCAGAATGCGCCTGGTCGCTCGCATGCAACCCCTCGGCGCTACAAGTGCCATGCTAGCAGGATGCCCAAGGGTCAGTGCGCGCAGACGTGCGGCCGTGGGCGAGGAGGCCGCCAGTACCACGCAACTGTGACGTGGGCGGTGCGCCGCAGCAGAACACGCCGGAAACCTGCCCCTTAAAAAAAATCAGGCAGGGTCCGTGATGCCGAGGTCCGCTGTATGCCTGATGAATTGCTCCACCTGCCTGTAATCCAGCGCATTCTGGCCCGCGACAAGGACACCCCGGGTGCCCTGTTGCCGATCCTGCATGCCGTCCAGCACGAGCTGGGTTACATCCCCGACGCTTCTGTTCCCGAGATCGCCCATGCCCTCAACCTCAGCCTGGCTGAAGTGCGTGGGGTTATCAGTTTTTATCACGACTTCCGCACCGCGCCGCCCGCTCGCCACACCCTGCGCCTGTGCCGTGCCGAGTCGTGCCAGAGCCGTGGCGCCGAAGCCCTCGCCGCGCAATTGCGTGAACAGTTGGCACTGGGCGACCACGGCACCAGCGCCGACGGCGCCATCAGCCTGCGCCCTGTTTATTGCCTGGGTGCCTGTGCCTGCTCGCCAGCGTTGGAGCTGGACGGCCAGGTGCACGCGCGCCTCACCCCTGAGCGCCTGCGGGACTTGGTCAATGGTTGCCGGGAGGACTCAGCATGCTGAAGCTGTATATTCCCTGTGATTCGGTAGCCCGTGCCGTGGGTGCCGATCAGGTTGCCGATGCCCTGCTGCATGAGGCCGAGCGCCGCCAGTTGCCACTGGACATCCAGCGCACCAGCTCGCGCGGGCTTTACTGGCTGGAGCCGCTGATCGAGTGCGACAGTGCGCAAGGGCGCCTGGGTTTCGGCCCGATTACGCCACACGATGTGCCGTCACTGCTTGATGCCTTGGCGGGCGAACCCGGTGGCCACTCGCTGGCACTGGGGCCGGTCGAAGAAATACCCTATCTCAAGACCCAGCAACGCTTGCTGTTCGCACGCGCGGGCATCACCCGCCCATTGTCACTGGACGACTATCGTGCCCATGGCGGTTTCGCAGGCCTCGAGGCCGCCGTGGCGCTGGACGGTGCCGAAGTGGTTGCCGCAGTACTCGACTCCGGCCTGCGTGGCCGTGGTGGTGCGGCGTTCCCGGCCGGCATCAAGTGGCGCACCGTGCGTGACGCTGGCGCCGGGCAGAAGTACGTGGTGTGCAACGCCGACGAGGGTGACTCGGGCACGTTCGCTGATCGCATGCTGATGGAAGGCGACCCCTTCCTGCTGATCGAGGGCATGATCATTGCCGGCCTCGCCGTGGGTGCCGACAAGGGCTATATCTATGTGCGCTCGGAGTATCCCGATGCCATCCGGGTACTCGACCAGGCCTTCGCCATCGCGCGTGACGCTGGCTACCTGGGTGCTGACGTAGCCGGCAGCGGCCAGGCGTTCGACCTGGAGGTGCGGGTGGGCGCCGGCGCCTATATTTGCGGCGAAGAAACCGCGCTGCTCGAATCCATCGAAGGCAAGCGTGGCATTGTCCGCGCCAAGCCACCGCTGCCTGCGCTGCAAGGGCTGTTCGGCCTGCCGACGCTGGTGCACAACGTGCTTACCCTGGCTTCGGTGCCCATCATTCTGGCCAAGGGGGCAGCGTTCTATCGCGATTTCGGCATGGGCCGCTCGCTGGGCACCATGCCGTTCCAGCTGGCCGGCAACATTCGCCAGGGTGGCCTGGTCGAGCGCGCGTTCGGCCTGACCCTGCGCGAGCTGGTGGAAGGCTACGGCGGTGGTACGGCCAGTGGCCGCCCGCTGAAGGCCGCGCAGGTCGGTGGCCCGCTTGGTGCCTGGGTACCCCCCAGCCATTTCGACACCCCACTGGACTATGAAGCGTTTGCTGCCGTGGGCGCGATGCTCGGCCACGGCGGTGTGGTGGTGGCCGACGATACGTTGAACATGGCCAGCATGGCGCGTTTCGCCCTGCAGTTCTGTGCCGAGGAGTCCTGCGGCAAGTGCACCCCGTGCCGTATCGGTTCCACCCGGGGCATGGAAGTGGTCGACCGGCTGATCGCCAGCAGCGACATCACCGAGCGCCATGACCAGGCGCTGTTGCTGCGCGACCTGTGCGACACCCTGCAGTACGGTTCGTTGTGCGCCATGGGCGGTATGACTGCCTATCCGGTGGCCAGCGCGCTCAAGTACTTCCCCGCCGATTTTGGGCTGACCACCACGGAGGCCGCACAGTGATCAATTTCTTCGACCCCGCTTGTGATAAAAGCAGCGACCTCGGCACCCCGGCCCGCGAAAGCGACGTGCAGGTCAGCCTGAGCATCGATGGCCGCGCCATCAGCGTGCCTGCTGGCACCTCGGTCATGCGCGCCGCCGCCATGCTGGGCACCAGCATCCCCAAACTGTGCGCCACCGACAGCCTCGAAGCCTTCGGCTCCTGCCGCATGTGCATGGTGGAAATCGAAGGCATGCGTGGCTACCCGGCATCCTGCACCACGCCAGTCAGTGAAGGCATGGTGGTGCGCACCGAAACCCCGCGCCTGGCCGGCCTGCGTCGCAACGTCATGGAGCTGTACATTTCCGACCACCCGCTGGACTGCCTGACCTGTTCGGCCAACGGCAACTGCGAGCTGCAGACCGTGGCCGGCCAGGTGGGCCTGCGTGAGGTGCGCTACGGCTATGACGGCGCCAACCACCTGGACGAGAAAAAAGACGTTTCCAACCCGTATTTCGACTACGAGCCGAGCAAGTGCATCGTCTGCAGCCGCTGTGTGCGCGCCTGCGAGGACATCCAGGGTACGTTCGCCCTGACCATTACCGGGCGTGGTTTCGAATCGCGGGTGGCGGCCGCGGGTGGCGAAAACTTCCTGGCTTCCGAATGCGTGTCGTGCGGCGCCTGCGTGCAGGCCTGCCCGACCGCGACCCTGACGGAAAAGAGCCTGGTGCAGCTTGGCCAGCCTGAGTGTTCGGTCATTACCACCTGCGCCTACTGCGGTGTTGGCTGCTCGTTCCGCGCCGAAATCAAGGGTGACCAGCTGGTGCGCATGGTCCCGGACAAGAACGGTGGCGCCAACCACGGCCACGCCTGCGTCAAGGGCCGCTTTGCCTGGGGCTACGCCACCCACCCGGACCGCATCACCAAACCGATGATCCGCAAGCGCCTGGAAGACCCGTGGCAGGAAGTCAGCTGGGACGAGGCCGTGACCTATGCCGCCAGCGAGTTCCGCCGCATCCAGCTCAAATACGGGCGCGACTCCATCGGCGGCATCACCTCCAGCCGCTGTACCAACGAAGAAGCCTACCTGGTGCAAAAACTGGTGCGCACGGCGTTTGGTAACAACAACGTCGACACCTGCGCACGGGTGTGCCATTCGCCCACCGGTTATGGCCTGAAGCAGACCCTGGGTGAGTCAGCCGGCACGCAAAGCTTCGACTCGGTGATGCAGGCCGACGTTGTGCTGGTGATTGGCGCCAACCCCACCGATGCGCACCCGGTGTTCGGCTCGCAGCTCAAGCGCCGCCTGCGCCAGGGGGCGCGGCTGATCGTGATCGACCCACGGCGCATCGACCTGGTCGACTCGCCGCACGCCCGCGCCGACCTGCACCTGCAACTGCGCCCGGGCACCAACGTGGCCATGCTCAACGCCCTGGCCCACGTGATCGTCACCGAGGGCCTGCTGGCCCAGCGCTTCATCGATGCCCGCTGCGAAACCGAAGACTTTGCCCGTTGGCGCGACTTCGTCAGCCTGCCAGACAACGCTCCCGAGGTGCTCGGCCCGGTTTGTGGCGTGCCACCTGAGCAGATCCGCGCTGCGGCACGGCTGTATGCCACCGGCGGCAACGCGGCCATCTACTACGGCCTGGGTGTGACCGAGCACAGCCAAGGCAGCACCGCAGTGATGGGCATTGCCAACCTGGCCATGGCCACTGGCAACATCGGCCGTGAAGGAGTAGGGGTGAACCCGCTGCGCGGGCAGAACAACGTGCAGGGCTCGTGCGACATGGGCTCGTTCCCCCACGAGCTGCCCGGCTACCGGCATGTCTCCAACGAGGGCGTGCGCGCCGAGTTCGAACGGGCCTGGGGTGTGACCTTGCAGCCTGACCCGGGTCTGCGCATTCCCAACATGTTCGAGGCGGCGCTGGATGGCAGCTTCAAGGCGCTGTACTGCCAGGGTGAGGACATCGCCCAGAGCGACCCCAATACCCAGCACGTCACGGCGGCCTTGCTCGCCATGGAGTGCGTGGTGGTGCAGGACATTTTCCTCAACGAAACTGCCAAGTTCGCCCATGTGTTCCTGCCGGGCAGTTCGTTCCTGGAAAAGGACGGCACCTTCACCAACGCCGAGCGGCGTATTTCGCGGGTGCGCAAGGTCATGGAGCCGCTGGCAGGCAAGGCCGACTGGGAAGCTACCGTGGCCCTGGCCAACGCCCTCGGCTACCCGATGAACTACCGCCACCCGTCCGAGATCATGGACGAGATCGCCCGCCTGACGCCGACCTTCCGTCGTGTCAGCTACGCGGAAATTGACCGCCATGGCAGCCTGCAGTGGCCGTGCAACGACGCTGCGCCAGACGGCACGCCGACCATGCACATCGACCAGTTCGTGCGTGGCAAGGGCCGCTTCATGCTCACCGGCTACGTGCCCACCGACGAAAAGGTCAACAACCGCTACCCGTTGCTGCTGACTACCGGTCGTATCCTCAGCCAGTACAACGTCGGCGCCCAGACCCGGCGCACTGCCAACGTTGCCTGGCATGATGCCGACCGCCTGGAGATCCACCCGACCGACGCGGAAAGCCGTGGCATCCACGACGGTGACTGGGTCGGCATCGGCAGCCGCGCCGGGCAGACTGTGCTGCGTGCCAAGGTCAGTGCGCGGGTGGCGCCGGGCGTGGTGTACACCACCTTCCACTTCCCGGAGTCGGGTGCCAACGTGATCACCACCGACAACTCCGACTGGGCCACCAACTGCCCCGAGTACAAGGTGACGGCAGTGGAGGTGGTGAAAGTGTTCCAGCCATCGCAATGGCAGAAGCGCTATCAGGACTTCAGTGATGAACAGCAGCGGCTGCTGAAAGAGCGCCGTGCTGCGGAGAAAGCCGAGGTTCGCCGATGAGCAGTGAAAACCTGGTCAAGATGGCCAACCAGATTGCCCATTACTTCGACAGCGAGCCAGACCGGGCGCTGGCGGTGCAAGGGGTGCGGCAGCATCTGAAGAGCTTCTGGACGCCGGCGATGCTCCGGCAATTGGCGGAGTGGAGCGAGGCCCACGCGGGGGAGGGGCTTGACCCGAAGGTGCGGGAGGCGTTGGTCTAGATTCCCGGGCGGCAACGGAACCTTGGGGCGGGTTTGCCTGCGAATGTGGCGTTGAAATCAATGACGCATTCGCGGGTGAACCCGCTCCTACAAGGGGCCTGCATATTGCCTACTCAGCCGCGGGCCAACTCCGCCAGGTGGGCAATGGCTTCTTCGCTCTTGAGCACCAGCACATCGCCCTCCAGCGCATCCAGCACCACTTCCGAGGTATTGCCAATCAACGCCCCGGAAATCCCCGTGCGGCACACCGTGCCTATCACGGTCACCACTGCATCGAGCTTCTTTTCGGTATGCGGAATCAACACATCCGCTGGCCCTTCGGCCACGTGCAGGCACTCATCGCTGATGCCGTATTCGGCCTGGAACGCCTTGCATGCTTCACGGTAGCGTTTTTCGATCGTATCGCTCAGCTGGTAGGCCGGGTCCGACGCTGACAGCATCGGCGACGGGTGGGCGCTGATGACATGCAGTTCTCCCTTGGCCAGTTTGGCAATCTCGAAGCCGTGGTCGATGATGCTGGCATGCAGGCGGCGGTGGTCTTCGTCCTGGTTACCCACGTCCACCGCCGCCAAAATCTTGCCCCCGGTCCACGGCCGTTCGCTCTTGACCATCAGCACGGTACCCGGGCATTGGCGCAGCAGCTTCCAGTCGCTGGGGGTGAGCAGGGCCTTTTTCAGCGGGTTGTCCGGGCGGTGTTCCTTGATCACCAGTTCGCAGCCTTCGGCCTGCTGTACATGGATGATGGTGTCGTGCAGGCTGTCGCGCCAGCCCTCTTCATGGGTGACATTGGCGTAGCCGTCATCATGCAACTGGCTGCTCAGCAGGCTGAGCAGCGCACTGTGATCATGCCGCTTGTCACACATCAGCAAGTGCAGGCGTGCGCCCGTGACGCCTGCAATCAGCTTGGCGCGCGTAAGCGCCCGGCTGTGAGCGTGCGCGGGGTCGAGGACGACGAGAATGCTGCGGACGGCTTGCATGGGCGTTAACTCCCTTCGATGATGGCGACCAATGCCTGACTATAGTCGGCGCTTCCCCCTCCAGCGCTTGATGTACATCAAGCATAGTCACTGGCATCGCCAGCCGCCGCCGGTATAATCGCCGGCCCTGCCTGTTCTGTGTGGTTGCACGCTTATGTCCCTGATCCCCGAAATCGACGCCTTTCTTGGCTGCCCGACGCCAGACGCCTGGATCGAAGCGGCGCTCGCCGACCAGGAAACCCTGCTGATCGACCACAAGAACTGCGAGTTCAAGGCCGCCAGCACGGCCTTGAGCCTGATCGCCAAGTACAACACTCACCTTGATCTGATCAACATGATGTCGCGCCTGGCCCGCGAGGAGCTGGTGCATCACGAACAGGTGTTACGCCTCATGAAGCGTCGCGGGGTGCCGTTGCGCCCGGTATCGGCGGGGCGTTACGCGTCGGGGTTGCGCCGACTGGTGCGCGCCCACGAGCCGGTCAAGCTGGTGGATACACTGGTGGTGGGGGCGTTCATCGAGGCGCGCAGTTGCGAACGTTTTGCCGCGCTGGTGCCACATCTGGATGAAGAGCTGGGCCGCTTTTACCACGGGTTGCTGAAAAGCGAAGCGCGCCATTACCAGGGCTACCTGAAACTGGCGCACAACTACGGTGATGAGGCGGACATCGCCCGCCGTGTCGAGCTGGTACGCGCTGCGGAAATGGAGCTGATCCAGTCGCCAGACCAGGAACTGCGCTTCCACAGCGGCATCCCGCAGGCTTTGGCCGCCTGATGTGCACCAGGCGGCGCAGGCCTTAACTGCGCCGGCCCAGTAGCAGGCCTACCGCCAACCCGAGGCCGGCGGAAATGGCCACGGTCTGCCAGGGGTGGCCGCCGATGTAGTCCTGAGTGGCGTCCACCACCGGTTGCGCCTTGCTGCGCACGTTGCTCGCCGCCTGGCGTGCCTGGCGCAGCTTCAGGCTCACCTGGGCGCGCAACGTCTCTGCTTCTTCGCCGACCAGTGCGGCACTGTCGTTCAGCAGTTTTTCCGATTCTTCTATCAGCGATTGCAGTTCGCTGAATACCTGGTCCTTGATCTGATCGCTGTCCGCCAGCGTGGCGTTTTTCCGGGCCATGAACTCGTCCTCGTCAATGGGGGTGATGTGAACAATGGATGCCGCCACGTCGGGAAAGTTGCGGCGGCTTTCCGGTGATGCTGTGCCTGGGTGTAAGATAGCGGCCATTTTCAAACCTGCAGGTACCTTCATGAGTTTCAATCTGGCCAACATGAGCTTCGAGGAACGGGCGCAGATCGAGGCAGAGAAGGCCCGGTTGTTCGAGATGTGGCAGAACAACCTGGGCAAAGCCAAGGGCGAAGCCGCCCGGCTGATTGCCGAAAAGCCACGGCGCAAAGGCAAATGGGCCGAGTGGGTGCGCGCCGAACTGGACGGCATGACGCCGCCTGAATACGCCAGCATGGTGCGCAGCGAAGTCAACAAGCTGATGGCCGCAGCCAGCGCCAACCGCTGAGCACACCCGCCCGGCGCTTATCAGTAGGTGCCCTTGGGCAGGTCCAGCTTGCCTTCATCGGTAAAACGCACGGTCCCCAGCGGCCCGCCGGCCAGTTTGCCGCGCAGCTTGTAGGGTAGACCCTGCAGCGAATCTACCTTGCCCAGCCCATAGGCCTGGCGCAGGAAGGAAAACGCCGTGATGCTTACCGGCACCACGATCACCGCTTCGTCGTAGCGGCCAATGTGCCCCTGCTGGTCACTGACACCAGCGGCCAGCGGCTGGCCGTTCACTTCCAGGTTCAAGGCGATGCCGTTGTAATCGATCGGTGACTCATTGGGGTTTTGCACCCGCATTTTCACCGCCATGCGCAGTTCCAGCTCCTGCCCGGGCAGTGGTTCGATGCCGATCACGCTGATGTTCACCGGGTCGCGTGGCTGGAGCAGCGCACAGGCCGCGAGGCCAAAGGCCATCAGCAGGACCAGAAACAGGCGGGTGTATCGGTACAGACGGGCAGTCATGGGCTGTGACCTTGCCGGAGTGGAGCTGGCAGTGTGGCAAATGCGCGTCGACGTTGAAAGTATCGGTTCATATGAAAGATACTGTTTCTCATTAACGCCCGATAACCTCTCTTGCTGGCTGTTCCCCAATCATGCTGACTTCACCCATGTCGGGCCTGCTGGCAAGCTTCCAGGAGCACTACGACGACCTGCTGCAGTTTCTGACGCGGCGCATGAGCGACCGTCAGCGCGCGGCCGATGTGGCGCAGGAAACCTACCTGAAGCTGGTGAACATCGACGAGCAGGCGGTCCCGGTGGTGCACGCGCGCAGTTTCATCTTCCGTGTGGCCGGCAACCTGGCGATTGACGCCTTGCGCCGTGAGCAACGCATCGCCGCCAGCCACGACGACAGCGACGGAGCCTGTGAGGTGGCCTGTCCGGCGCCGGCACCCGAGGCGGCGTTGCTGGCCCGCGAGCGCTTGCAGATTCTTGACCAGGCCCTGTTGCAGTTGCCCGACAATGCCCGCCAGGCGCTGTTGCTCAACCGTGTCGAGGGCCTGACCCAGAAGCAGGTCGCTCAACGCCTGGGGGTTTCCGAGAGCATGGTGGCAAAGTATATCGGCCAGGCCTTGCGCCATTGCCGCGGCCGGCTGAAGCAGGCGGGTGTGGCGGCATCGGTGGTGTTGCTGGTCGCCGCCGTGGCGGGTTGGCAGCAAGCCCCGATGCTGCTGGCCGATTACCACACCGCCGTGGGCGAGCGGCAGGTCATTACCCTGGCAGATGGCACACGGGTGACGCTGAACAGCGCCAGTGCCTTGAGCGTGGCGTTCAGCGAGCATGAGCGGCGTGTGGTACTGGATGCGGGTGAGGCGCTGTTCGAGACCGCCGATGATTCACGTCCGTTCGTGGTCGAAACGGCCGGTGCGCGGGTGCAGGGCAATGCCGCCACCTTCAGCGTGCACCGCGATGGCCACGTCGTGTTGGCACGCGGTGAAGCCAAGGTGGGTGAACATGAACTGGCGGTGGCGGCCGATGCCGGCACGCAGATGGCCTGGCAGCGTGGCAAGCTGATCTTCAACGGCAAGCCGCTGGGGCAGGTGCTGACGGAGCTTGAGCGATACCGGCATGGGCGCATTGTGTTGTCCGACAGCAAGCTGGCTGCGATGGAGGTGAGCGGGGTGTTTGACCTGGATGAACCTGAGGCCCTGTTGCGGACGTTGGAGCAGCGGTATGGCCTGAAGGTGACCTACCTGCCATGGTTGGCCGTGGTGCATTGATCAGCCTGTGCCGGCCTCTCAACGGGCAAGCCCGTTCCTGCACAGGTCGCACAACTTTCAGGCGGACGCAGTCGTTGCAGGAGCGGGCTTGCCCGCGAAGAGGCCGGACAGAAACAAAAATATTTTCCATTTGCCACTGCAAGTTCCTGCAAGCCAGATCGTCGTAGTGAGACTGATCAGCAACCCATTCTCATTTACGACTTGTCAGGAAGCTCATTCGTGCCTCTGATGCTCAAGCCCTTGCACCGCCGTCGCGGTCCTTTTCACCATGCCTTGATGTCTTGCAGTGCCATGGCCCTGTTGCTCGGCCCCCTGCACGCAGGGGCCGCGACGACTGCCGAACAGACCCAGATGCAAGCTCGCCAGGTCCAGCTCGACCTGCCAGCCCAGCCGCTGGACCAGGCGCTGACCACCTTCGCCGACCAAGCCGGCCTGCACCTGCTGTACACCACAGGCGATGTCGCCGGCCAGGTCAGCCCGGCGTTGCAGGGCAACTACAGTGTCGAGCAGGCCCTGCAGCAGTTGTTGGCCGGCAGCGGCATGAGCTGGCAGTTCAGCGAGGCTCGCACCGTCACCCTGCGCAAGGCCGAGGCCGCGCCGCAGGCGGTCAACCTCAAGCCGATCGAAGTCAGCGTAGCCTCACGCACCAGCACTGCCATCAGCGAAATCCCTGGGACCGTCTGGGTGGTCGACCAGCAGCAATTGCGCGAGCAGATCGACAGCGGCGTCAGCCTGAAGGAAGCCATCGGCAAGCTGGTACCGGGCCTTGACCTGGCGCCGGAAGGGCGCACCAATTACGGCCAGAACATGCGTGGGCGCAACGTGCTGGTGATGATCGACGGGGTCAGCCAGAACAGCTCCCGCGGCCTGTCGCGCCAGTTCGACAGCATTTCGCCGTTCAACGTCGAGCGCGTCGAAGTGCTGTCTGGCGCCAGCGCCATCTACGGCGGTGGCGCCACTGGCGGCATCATCAACATCGTGACCAAAAAGGGCGAGCCTGGCCCGGCGCGCTTCGAGACCCAGTTGGGGGCCAGCAGCGGTTTCAACAACAGCGACGACCTGGCCACCCGCTTCGCCCAGTCGGTTAGCGGCGGCAACGAACGGGTCAATGCCCGGTTGGGCGTTTCCGGTGAGCAGAACGAAGCCTTCTACGATGGTGCTGGCGACCAGATCTTCATCGACAACACCCAGACCGACCTGCAGTACAACCGCACCATCGACGTACTCGGTACCTTGGGCCTGCAGCTGAACGACCAGCAGAGCCTCGACCTGTTGGCCCAGTACTACGACTCGGGCAACCACGGCAGCACGGGTATCTACTTCCCCAACCTGAACTACAACGCGCCATCCGACCTGGAAGACGCCGAGCTGCGCAGCGGTTATTCATCGGACCTGGAGCCGCGTACGCGGCGCTTGCTGCTCAACGCCAATTACCACCACACCGACGTGCTGGGCCAGGACTTCTACCTGCAGGCCTCGTACCGCAAGGAAGACGACAACTTCTACCCGTTCCCGTACTACAACCGTGCCACGCCCACCGGCTCGCGCGGGGTGTACTTTGCCGCCTCGCAGCAAAACTTCGAAGTTACCAGCCTCAAGGGCCTGTTTGCCAAACAGTGGGATACGCTGAAGCTGACCTACGGCGTCGACCTGGACCGCGAGCGCTTCAACGCCGAGCAGACCACCTTCAACGCCCAGACCTCGTCCGAGTCGGGTGGCCTTGAGCTGGAAAAAGACAGCAAGGCCGCACGCTACCCCAGCTACCGGGTGGATGGTGTGTCGGTGTATGCCCAGCTGGACTGGCATGCCACCGACAACCTGACATTGTCCGGTGGTGCCCGGCGGCAGCAGATGGACGTGGATGTCAGCGACTTCAAGGGCGTGCCAGGTGGCAGTAACGACTATCAGGTCAACCTGTTCAACGTCGGTGCCATCTACGACTTCAAGAACGGCCACCAGGTGTGGAGCAACTATGGCGAAGGCTTCGACCTGCCTGACCCGGCCAAGTACTACGGCAAGCCGGGTCTGAGCGTGGCCGATAACCCGTTGGCCGGTATCAAGAGCCGCCAGGTGGAAGTGGGCTGGCGCTATGCCGACCTGGATTGGGATGCACAGGCAGCGCTGTACTACATCTGGTCGGACAAGATCATCAACGTCGATTCGCAAACGCTGACCATCGACGTGGAAGAGCAGAAAAGCCGCGACTTTGGCTTTGAAGGTGCACTGACCCGGCACTTCCAGACCGGCTGGGAAACCGGCGGCACATTGCACATGACACGCTCCGAGGAAGAGGCCGAGGACGGCGGCTGGATCAAGCGCGATGCCCGTTATGCCTCGTTGTCCAAGGCCACCGCATTTGTCGGCTGGAAGGGCGATGGCCGCAGTGTACGGTTGCAGGCCAACCATGCCTTCAGCCTGAAGGACGATGCCGATCACGAGATTGACGGTTACACCACCTTCGACCTGCTGGGCAGCCAAGACACCGGTTTCGGCACCGTCAGTGCCGGTATCCAGAACGTGCTGGACAAGCAGTACAGCACGGTATGGGGACAGCGTGCGACGTTGTTCTATTCGCCGACCTACGGGCCGGCGTATCTGTATGACTACCAGGGGCGTGGGCGGACCTACACGCTGAGCTGGAGCATGGCTTACTGATTGTGGTGGCCTGAACGGGCCTGTTCGCGGAGGCAACGGTGAACGGCGGGTGGGTGAACGGCGGGTGGAGATTGGCCAGCAGGGCCGGCCTCTTCGCGGGTAAACCCGCTCCTACACGACGGTGCCTGTGCCCAGCCACCGATGCTTGTCCACCCTCGATCCGGCGTAGGAGCGGGTTTACCCGCGAATACGGTAGCGGCGTCAACGGTGAACGCCTGGTGGAGATTGGCCAGCAGGGCCGGCCCCTTCGCGGGTGAGCCCGCTCCTACACGACGGCCTGTGCCCAGCCACCGACCTGTGTCCACCCCCGATCCGGCGTAGGAGCGGGTTTACCCGCGAATACGGTAGCGGCGGCAACGGTGAACGTCTGGTGGAGATTGGCCAGCAGGGCCGGCCTCTTCGCGGGTAAACCCGCTCCTACACGACGGTGCCTGTGCCCAGCCACCGATGCTTGTCCACCCTCGATCCGGCGTAGGAGCGGGTTTACCCGCGAATACGGTAGCGGCGTCAACGGTGAACGCCTGGTGGAGATTGGCCAGCAGGGCCGGCCCCTTCGCGGGTGAACCCGCTCCTACACGACGGCCTGTGCCCAGCCACCGACCTGTGTCCACCCCCGATCCGGCGTAGGAGCGGGTTTACCCGCGAATACGGTAGCGGCGGCAACGGTGAACGTCTGGTGGAGATTGGCCAGCAGGGCCGGCCCTTTCGCGGGTAAACCCGCTCCTACACGACGGTGCCTGTGCCCAGCCACCGACAGGTGTCCACCACCGATCCGGTGTAGGCGCGGGTTCACCCGCGAAGGGGCCGGTTCAGGCAAACGCCGCCAGCAAATCCTGCGCAAATACATGGGCTGCCTCTCCAACCCCCTGTGCCCGGTGCCGGGCCAAGGTGAACGGCACCCCAAAATCAAGCTCAGGGTCCAGCGCCCATAACAGCCCCTCGGCCTCCCAGCCCTGTGCACAGTGGCATGGCAAGTAGCCAATATGCCGCCCAGACAGAATGAACGTCAGCACGCTTTCGATCTGCTCCGCCACTGCCGTGCTGCGTCTGCTCTGGAATGGTTCGCCCCCTTTGAGAAAACGGTACGGATGGCGCACCTGGTCCATGTCCAGCAACCGCTCAAGCCCAACATCCGTCTCGCCATACAGCACATGCCCCTTGCCGCAATACAGCCGCTGGCGCTCCGCGAACAAGGGCTGGTAATCAAAGGCCGCCTGGTTGCCGGAAAAGTAGCTGATGGCATAGTCCAGTCGCTGCTCCAGCAACAGCCGTTCCAGCTCCGCCGGCGGTGCACTGACAAGCTCCAGTTGCACCGATTCTTCTCGCCTGCGAAATGCCGCAATGGCCGCCGCCAGTTTCAGGCTCACCGCCTTGTCCTGATTTTCCGCCATGCCTATGCGCACAGTTCCCAGCAGCCGCCCGGCAACGCCGTTGGCCTGCTGGCGAAACTGCTCGATGTTCAGCAGCAGCCCACGCGCCGCCTCCAATAGCAATTCACCTTTTTCCGTCAGGCGAAAACCACCCTTGCCGCGGCTGCACAGGCGGTAACCCAAGCGTGCCTCCAATTGCGCCATGCGCTGGCTGATGGTGGGCTGGCTCAGGCCCAGCACGCCTTGAGCGGCGCTGAAGCCACCTGCCTCGACTACAGTGACGAACAGCCGCAGCAGGTGCAGGTCGGGGTCGTGCACTTGTCCGAGCATTACATTGCTCCTGATGAATGTCAGCTTTGCAAACTTGCCATTTGTGCAATGTAACCCGGCTGGCATGCTCGCGGCATCCACCCATTTACCGAGGTGTCCGCCATGCGTCGATCGTTGTGCCTTTTGTCTCTGGTTCTGGCCCTGCCGCTGCAGGCCGAAGAAAAGGTCGTCAATCTCTACAGCTGGGCCGATTACGTCGCCCCGCAAACCTTGCAGCGCTTCGAACAGGAAACGGGCTACAAGGTGCGTTACGACACCTTTGACACCCCCGAGGTGCTGGAAACCAAGCTGTTGACCGGTGGTAGCGGCTACGACGTGGTGGTGCCGTCGTCCACCGTGCTGGCCCGAGCGCTCAAGGCCAATGCCCTGCAACCGCTGAACGCTCAGGCCATGCCTGGCTATGGCAACCTCGACAAGGACCTGCTGGGCAAACTGGCCGAGGTTGACCCCGGCAACCGCCATGCTGTGCCGTACACCTGGGGCACGCTGGGCCTGGGGGTAAATGTGGAGGCAGTACGCCAGCGCCTTGGCGATGTACCGCTGGACAGCCTCGACCTGTTGTTCAAGCCCGAGTACGCCACCCGCCTGAAGGGTTGCGGCATCGCTTTGCCTGACTCGCCCCAGGAGGTGATCGGCGTAGCCCTGAACTACCTGGGCAAGGACCCTTACAGCCAGAACAAGGATGACCTGGCTGCCGCGCAGAACCTGCTCAGCCAGTTGCAGCCGTCGGTCAGCTACGTTGCCAACGGCCGGCAGATCAACGACCTGGCCAATGGCAGCGTGTGCCTGGCGCTGACCTACAACGGTGATGCCGCGATGGCCGCCGACCAGGCCCGTCGTGCCGGCAAGCCGTTCGAGGTGATCTACCGCATCCCCCGCGAAGGCACGCTGGTATGGCAGGACAACCTGGTCATCCCCAAGGACGCCCCGCACCCCGAGGCCGCACGGGCGTTCATCGCCTTCATGCTCAAGCCAGAGTCGGTGGCAGCGCTGACCAACACGCTGTTCTTCGCCAATGCCAACCAGGCTGCCACGCCGCTGGTGGACGAAGCGGTGCGCAACGACCCGGATATCTATCCGTCGGCCGAGGTGCGTCAGCGCCTGTATGCCGACCGCAGCATGGCCTTGGCCGACCTGCGACAACGCAACCGTCTGTGGACCGCCTTCCGCAGCCGGCAGTAGCCCATGACAATCAAGGAGCCCGACCGTGGACCAAGCCGCAAGCAATGACCAGGCCATGACCCGCGATAGCCTGTATGGTACCGCCGCAGAAAGCACCTACGCCGGTGTTGTCAGTTTTTCCCGCCGCCGCTACAGCCGCGACTTGCGCGGTGTGGATGTGGTGGTCAGCGGTGTGCCGTTCGACACGGCCACCAGTAACCGCCCCGGCGCGCGCTTCGGCCCGCGGGCGATCCGTGCTGCCTCGGTCCAGCAGGCCTGGGCCCGCCACTGGCCGTGGGCGTTCGACCCGTTCGACCACCTGGCGGTCATCGACTATGGCGACTGCCCCTTCGACAGCGGCACGCC
The DNA here is from genome assembly GCF_001655295.1 of Pseudomonas sp. JY-Q. Lineage (NCBI taxonomy): Bacteria > Pseudomonadati > Pseudomonadota > Gammaproteobacteria > Pseudomonadales > Pseudomonadaceae > Pseudomonas > Pseudomonas sp. JY-Q. The sequence goes on from NZ_CP011525.1 coordinate 2,118,038, forward strand.
GCAGTCGGTACCGGACAGCATCGAGGCCCATGCCGAGCACATTCTGCAGGCGGGTTGCGCCATGCTGACCCTTGGTGGCGACCACTTCATCAGCTACCCGCTGCTCAAGGCTCACGCCCGCCGCCATGGCCCGCTGGCGCTGATCCATTTCGATGCGCACAGTGACACCTGGCCGGACGAGGCGGGTAAGCGCATCGACCACGGCACCATGTTCTGGCATGCCGCCCGCGAAGGCCTGGTTGACCCGGCCCACTCGGTGCAGATTGGCCTGCGCACGACCAATGACGACAGCCAGGGCTTTGCCATTCTCGACGCCAGGCAGGTGCACCGCCAAGGCACAGAGGCGGTGATTGCAGCGATTCGCCAGCGGGTGGGCGAGCGGCCGGTGTACCTGACCTTCGACATCGACTGCCTCGACCCGGCCTACGCGCCCGGTACCGGAACGCCGGTGTGTGGCGGGCTGAGCACGGTGCAGGCGCTGGAGATTCTGGGTGGGCTGCGTGGCATCAACCTGGTAGGCATGGACTTGGTGGAAGTGGCGCCAGCCTATGACCATGCCGATATCACTGCATTGGCCGGGGCAACCCTGGCCATGGAGATGCTGTGCCTGTATGCGGCGCGGCACAAGGTGGATAACGGCCAGTAGAAGGTTGCGGCCATTGGAGGGCGAAGCAGCCCTCCGCGGCCCATACTGAAACATCAGGAATCAACTCCACCCGCATTCACACTTTTGCCGCGAACCCCTCGCGCCTTAGGCTATCAAACCCACCAGGCGCGGCATTTTCGTACAGGAGGTGAAGCATGACCCCGACATTGCCCATCCTGGCCCTCAGCCTGGCGCTGTGCCTGCCCGCGCACGCAGCTGCGCAGCAGCCCGTGCAACATGCTGTCGGCAACAGCAACCCTTACAACAGCCCGATCCAGCGGGCCAACCCCAACAGTCGTCAAGGCAGCATGCCAGCTACGCCTCCGGTACGTGGCCCGTCCACCGACCCGTACCAGCGCCCACCCACCCTGGACAACCGCGGCATCGGCAATGGCGACAACCTGCGCCGTCAGCAGCAAACCCCGAACCTGGAACCCACCCGGCCACCGCGCGACAACCCTCGTGCGCCTTAAGCCCACTTGAAAGGAATCCGGCATGCTTCGAGCACCCTGGCTAGTCACCCTGACCGCCGCCGCGCTGTTGCCACTGTGGGCGCATGCGGCGGCCGAACAGCGGTTCCCCAGCGAAGAAGGCACCTTGATCGTCGACACGCTTGCCGATGGCCTGCGCAACCCCTGGGCCCTGGCCTTCCTGCCCGGTGGCAAGGACATGCTGGTGACCGAGCGCGCCGGCAACCTGCGGCTGGTCAATGCCGAAGGCAAGGTCGGCCCGCCGATCAGCGGTGTACCCAAGGTCTGGGCCGAAGGCCAGGGCGGCTTGCTGGATGTGGCACTGTCACCGGAGTTCGGCAAGGACCGCACCGTTTACCTGTCCTACGCCGAGGAGGGCAGTGACGGCAAGGCCGGTACTGCGGTCGGCCGCGGGCAGCTGTCCGAGGACCGCGCCCGGCTGGAGCATTTCACCGTGATCTTCCGCCAGCTGCCCAAGCTGTCGGTGGGTAACCACTTCGGCTCGCGGCTGGTGTTCGACCGCAATGGCTACCTGTTCATCGCCCTGGGCGAGAATAACCAACGCCCCACTGCCCAGGACCTGGACAAGTTGCAAGGCAAGGTCGTGCGTATTCTGCCGGACGGCGAAGTGCCCAAAGACAACCCCTTCGTCGGCAAGGACAACGTGCGCCCGGAGATCTGGTCGTACGGCCACCGTAATCAGCAAGGCGCCGCGCTCAACCCCTGGACAGGCCAGCTGTGGACCCACGAACACGGCCCGCGCGGAGGGGATGAAATCAACATTCCAAAGCCTGGCAAGAACTATGGTTGGCCGATTGCGACCCACGGCATCAACTACTCGCTGCTGCCCATCCCCGAGGCCAAGGGCGAGCATGTAGACGGCATGGTCGACCCGCACCATGTATGGGAAAAGTCACCGGGTATCAGCGGTATGGCATTCTACGACAGCCCAACGTTCAAGGCCTGGGACCACAATCTGTTCATAGGGGCGCTGGCCACGCAGGAATTGATCCGCTTGCAACTGGAGGGCGACAAGGTGGTGCACGAAGAGCGGTTGCTCGGTGACCTGAAGGCGCGTATCCGTGATGTGCGGATGGGGCCAGATGGTTACCTGTATGTACTGACCGATGACAAGGACGGCGCGCTACTCAAGGTCGGCCTGGCCGACTGACGCGCGCCTGCACCGAGGGTGACAGTCGGGTAGAATGCGGCCATGGCCATCGACCCCCAAACCCTCTACCAGCAAGCCCTGAGCACTCGGGGCTACGTCGCTGACCCCGCCCAGGCCCGCGTCGTCGAGGCCTTGCAAGCCTGCTTCCAGTCCCTCGAGCAGGGCCGCCCCACCCAAGGCCTCTACCTCTGGGGCCCGGTCGGGCGCGGCAAGACCTGGCTGATGGACCAGTTCCACCAGTGTCTGCGCATACCGAGCCGGCGCCAGCACTTTCATCACTTCATGGCCTGGGTGCATCAACGCCTGTTTCAGCTCAACGGCACCGCCGACCCGCTATTGGCCCTGGCGGCGGAGCTGGCGCGGCAAATCCGTGTGCTGTGCTTTGATGAACTGTTCGTCAACGACATCGGTGATGCGATCATCCTCGGCCGCCTGTTCCAGGTATTGTTCGATCAGGGCGTGGTGATTGTTGCCACTTCCAACCAGCCACCGGAGCAGCTCTACCGCGATGGTTTCAACCGCGAGCGGTTCCTGCCGGCCATCGCCGCCATTGGTCGTCACATGCAGGTCCTGCCGGTAGCGGGCGAGCAGGATCACCGCCTGCACCCCGGTGAAGCGCGGCAGCGCTATTGGGTAGCCGAGGCAGGGCAGACCAGCCCGTTGGCCGAGGTGTTTCGCCAGCTCAGCCCCGAAGACGCCGGCACGGATCAGCCCTTGATTATTGGCTCAAGGCACATTCACGTCGTGCGTCGCAGTGAGCAGGCTATCTGGTGTCGTTTCACCGATCTGTGCGATCAACCCTTGGCGGCCATGGAGTTCATGGCCTTGTGCGACCGTTTTCCCTCGATTCTGGTCTCCGGCATTCCGGCGCTGGGCGGGGAACAGCGGGCGGGGCGTATTGCCCGAGGCACCGAAGATGGCGCGGCGAGGGTCGTGGCGGGTGACCGTGAACTGCCGGCGCTGTCGCCCAAGGACGATGCGGTTCGCCGCTTCATTGCCCTGGTCGACGAATGCTATGACCGTCGGGTGGCGTTGTACCTGGAGGCACAGGTGCCGCTCGATGCCCTCTACACTCAAGGGTATCTGGCGTTCCCGTACCAGCGCACCCTGAGCCGGCTACGGGAGATGCAACTGCAACGCTTCGCCTGAAAAGGAGCCGACCATGCAGCCGCTATCGCATCATCTGCTGACCCAGGCCTATAACAATGGCTGGGCCAACCACCGCCTGTACAAGGCCTGCCTGCAACTGACCCAGGACGAGTTCGTCGCCCCGCGTTGCAGCTTCTTCCCGTCGATCAAGGCCACCCTCAACCACTTGCTGACGGTGGACTGGTTTTACCTGCATATGCTCGAGTGCGAGCAGCGCGGCGAGCAGCCCGATGCCGACGGCGAACGCTTTTTCGACCCGGAGCAGCCGTTTGCCACCTGCACCGATCTGCATGCCGAGCAGGCCCAGGCTGACCACCGTTTGATCGCCTACTGCCGGGGGCTGAGTGATGGCGACCTTGGCCGCTATGTGAGCGTCGTGCGGCCCGATCGGGTGCAGCGCGAGCAGCGGCTGCGGTTGCTGGCGCATCTGTTCGAACATCAGGTGCATCACCGTGGGCAGGTGCACGCAATGCTCAGTGATACAGCGGTCAGGCCACCACAGCTGGATGAGTTTTTCTGCGAAGAAGAGGCCGAGTTGCGGGCGGGCGACTTTGCCGAGCTGGGCTGGACGGAAGCGCAGGTCTGGAACGTGTAAAGGAACCCTGTGGCAGCAGCGGGCGTGCGCAAAATCCCAAAGCCTGCGTGCTCCCACAGGGGCCAATCATTGGCTCACTTGCCCAGCCATTCGACCAGGGTGCGATTGAACCGCACCGGTTCCTCGATTTGCGGCGCGTGCCCCATGCCTTCGAACGTGATCAGCTCACCTTTGGGTATCAGCTTGGCCACCTGCGGCCCCAGCTCTGCATAGTTGCCCAGCTTGGCCTTTACCTCCGGCGGCGCGACATCGCTGCCGATGGCCGTGGTGTCCTGGTCGCCGATCAGCAGCAGGGTCGGCATCTGCAGGTGCTTGAACTCGTGGTACACCGGTTGGGTAAAGATCATGTCGTAGATCAGTGCCGAGTTCCACGCCACCGCTTCATGCCCCGGCCCTTTGTTCAAGCCCACCAGCATCTGCACCCAGCGTTCATATTCAGGCTTCCAGCGCCCGGCGTAATAGGTCTTGCGCTCATATGCACGTACGCCTTCGGCATCCAGCTTGAGTTCGCGGGCATACCACTGGTCCACGGTGCGGTAGGGCACCCCCAGCGCTTTCCAGTCTTCCAGGCCGATCGGGTTGACCATTGCCAGGCGTTCCACCTGCTGTGGGTACATCAGCGCATAGCGGGTGGCCAGCATGCCGCCGGTGGAGTGGCCGAGCACAATGGTTTGTTTCACACCCAGCTGTTCGAGCAGGGCATGGGTGTTGTCGGCCAGTTGTTGAAAGCTGTACTGGTAATGCGCCGGTTTGCTCGACGTACAGAAGCCGACCTGGTCGGGCGCGATGACCCGGTAGCCGGCCTTGCTCAGGGCGTCGATGGTGGTTTCCCAGGTGGCGGCGCAGAAGTTCTTGCCGTGCATCAGCACCACGTTGTGGCCGTTGGCCTGGCCCTGGGCGGGCACGTCCATGTAGCCCATCTGCAGGGCCTGGCCCTGGGACTTGAAGTCGAAATGCTTGAGGGGGTGCGGGTAGCTGAAGCCTTCGAGCTGGGGGCCGTAGGTAGGCGACTCGGCAGCGATGGCCGAACTGCTGGCAAGGCAGGCCAGGGCGAGGGCGGTTGCGCGCAGCATGGGGGCACTCCGTGTAGGGCCAGGTTGAATGGGGCGACTGTAACAGGCAGTGGACCACGCGAAACCTGAAAGGTGTTACCAGGCGTGAAACCAGCCCAGGGTGATCATGGCAAGCACTGCATAGCGGCCAGCCTTGGCCAGGGTCACCAGCAACAGGAAGCGCCAGAACGGCTCACGCATGATCCCGGCGATCAGCGTAAGCGGGTCACCGATCACCGGCATCCAGCTGAGCAGCAGCGACCATTGCCCCCAGCGTTGGTAGCGCTGCTGCGCACGCGCCAGCTGGGCAGCGCTGAAAGGGAACCAGCGTTTGTCGCGCAGGTGCTCGATGGCCCGGCCCAGCAGCCAGTTGACCACCGAGCCGAGCACGTTGCCCAGGGTGGCTACCAGCAGCAGGATCGCCCATGCCTCGGGCTGGCGCAGCAACAGACCGACCAGCACGGCCTCCGATTGCAGCGGCAGCAGGGTGGCGGCACCAAAGGCGCTGAGAAACAGCGCCCCCAGGCTGAGCATCAGTAGTTGGCGACCACGGTGTCCTGGCCATCCTGGGTCACCCCGATGACCTGGTAGGCATCCTTGTGGTCACCCATCTCCATGCCGGGCGAGCCCATGGGCATGCCCGGCACCGCCAGGCCCTTGAGGTCGTTGCGCTTGGCCAGCAGGCGCACCTGCTCGGCCGGCACGTGGCCTTCGACGAACTTGCCGTTGATCACCCCGGTGTGGCACGACGCTAGGCGTGGCGCCACGCCGAGGCGTTGCTTGACGGCGCTCATGTTTGGCTCGACGTGGTCGTTGACGGTAAAGCCGTTGTCACGCAGGTGGCTGATCCAGGCCTTGCAGCAGCCGCAGTTGGGGTCGCGGTAGACGTCGATGGTCTCGGCGGCCTGGGCCAGGCCAGTGACGGCCAGCAGGCTCAGGGTCAGCAGGTGTTTGCGCAGCATGGTGAAGCACTCCTTAAAAAACGCAGGCGGATACCGGCGACAAGGCGGGTCCGGCCCGGCTCTTCGCCGTCTTCCAGGGCCTGGTTGGCTCGTGAGCCGCGCAGGCGGTTGAAACTGAGCCCGACGTAGGGGGCGAAGCCGTGCGTGATCTCGTCGCGCAGGCGCAGGCCCACCACGCTGTCGGCCAACCCCGCGCCTTGCTCGCGCCCGGCGTCGTTGCGCCCGTAGAGGTTGGCCTCCAGGGTCGGCTCCAGTATCCAGCGGTTGGTCAGCAGCATAGCGTAAGCGGCTTCCAGGCGCAGCGCGGTTTGTTGCCGCCCGCCTGCGTGCTGGCGGCGCCCAGGCCTTTGACAAACGTACGGCGCGAGGGGTTGCGCAACATGGCGTGGCCTCATGCAGAAGCGCCACGATGTTCGCTGCCGCCGGCTGTCAGGTAGCTGATGTGCACATTACAGTGTTGTCAGCTTGCTGCTTCGTCGATGCGGAGGTCGCGCATCAGCAGGCCGTAGTCGAGGGCAACCTGTTCCGGGATCGGCAGATACACCACGTGGCCATCGCCCGGTGCTACCTCGATGGCGTGCTGCTGGCGGTTGCACAGGCGGTGCAGGTCGAAGTGGTAGTTACCACGCGGGGTCATCAGCTCCAGATGGTCGCCCACGGCGAAGCGGTTCTTCACCTTGACCTCGGCCAGGCCGTCGACGCGCACGCCGGTCAGCTCGCCAACGAATTGTTGGCGCTCGGACATCGAGTTGCCGCGCTGGTAGTTCTGGTACTCGTCGTGCACGTGGCGGCGCAGGAAACCTTCGGTGTAACCGCGTTGCGCCAGGGATTCGAGGTTGCCCATCAGGGCGCGGTCGAATGGTCGCCCGGCCACCGCGTCGTCGATCGCCTGGCGATACGACTGTACCGCGCGGGCACAGTAGAAGTGCGATTTGGTACGGCCTTCGATCTTCAGCGAATGCACGCCCATCAAGGCCAGGCGCTCGACGTGCTGAATGGCGCGCAGGTCCTTGGCGTTCATGATGTAGGTGCCGTGCTCATCCTCGAACGCCGGCATTTCAGTGCCGGGGCGGTTGCTTTCCTGCAGCAGGAACACTTGGTCGGTGGGTGCACCCAGGCCCAGGGTGGGCTGCACTTGGCGCACGATGTCACCGGTGGCGTTCTCGGTGGCCGGCGTGGCGTCGTACTTCCAACGGCAGGCATTGGTGCAGCTACCCTGGTTGGCGTCACGCTTGTTGAGGTAGCCCGACAGCAGGCAACGGCCGGAATAGGCCATGCACAGGGCGCCGTGCACGAACACTTCCAGTTCCATGCCCGGCACCTGCTGGCGGATTTCCTCGATTTCGTCCAGCGACAGCTCCCGCGACAGGATCACCCGGGTCAGGCCAAGTTGCTGCCAGAACTGCACGCTGGCCCAGTTGACAGTGTTGGCCTGCACCGACAGGTGCACCGGCATCTGTGGGAAGTGCTGGCGCACCAGCATGATCAGCCCGGGGTCGGACATGATCAGCGCGTCCGGCGCCATCTCGATCACGGGTGCCAGGTCCTTGAGGAAGGTTTTGAGCTTGGCATTGTGCGGGGCGATGTTGACCACCACGTAGAAGCGCTTGCCCAAGGCGTGCGCCTCCTCGATCCCCAGCGCCAGGTTGGCGTGATCGAACGCGTTGTTGCGCACCCGCAAGCTGTAACGCGGCTGGCCGGCGTAGACCGCATCGGCGCCGTAGGCAAACGCGTAGCGCATGGTCTTGAGGGTGCCGGCGGGGGCCAGCAGTTCGGGCTTGGCAGTAGGGTTCATGTACGCACCGGGGCAAAAAGGCCGGGATGCTAGGGGCGATGGACAAGGCGCGTATTGATTTGCGTCAAGTGAGCGCGGCACTTTTGTCCAGGTGCGGTGCACTAATCACTCATAAGCCATTTGAGGAACTGCGATGAACGAAACCGCGCTACAGAACAAAGCCCTGGCAGTACTCTTGGCGTTGGTGACCATTGCCTTCTTCTGGATTCTTCTGCCGTATTACGGCGCAATCTTCTGGGCGGTGATTCTCGGCATTTTGTTCGCCCCGCTGCAGCGTCACTTGCTGATCCGCTGCGGTCGGCGGCGTAACCTTGCCGCGGCCACGTCTACGCTGGTGTGCCTGCTTGTGGCGATCCTGCCGGTGATCATCACCAGCGCCCTGCTGGTTCAAGAGGGCGCCACGCTGTACCAGCGCATCGAAAGCGGGCAACTGGACATCGCCGGTTACGTCGAGCGCGGCAAGGACATGCTCCCGGCATTCGCCCAGCGTGGCTTGGACAATATGGGCATGGGTAACCTCGACGGGCTGCGTGACAAGATCGCCAAGTGGGCAACCCAGGGTAGCCAGGTATTGGCCAGCCAGGCGTTCAGCTTTGGGCAGGGCACATTCGAGTTCCTGATCAGTTTTGGCATCATGATGTACTTGCTGTTCTTTTTCCTGCGTGATGGTCCGGAAGTCGCGCGCCGGGTGCGGATGGCCGTCCCGCTGCCCGAGCACCAGAAGCGTCGTTTGCAGTTGAAGTTCAATCGTGTGGTGAGGGCGACGGTGAAGGGCAACGTGCTGGTGGCCATTACCCAAGGTGCGTTGGGAGGCTTTATTTTCTGGGTGCTGGATATCCCGAGTGCGTTGGTGTGGGCGGTGCTGATGGCGTTTCTGTCGCTGCTGCCGGCGGTGGGCGCGGGCATTATCTGGGCGCCGGTGGCGGCGTATTTCCTGCTGACCGGGGCGATACTGCCAGGGGTGGTGCTTACCGCGTTCGGGGTGCTGGTGATCGGCCTGGTGGATAATGTGTTGCGGCCAATCCTGGTGGGCAAGGATACGCGCATGCCGGATTACCTGATCCTGGTGTCGACCCTTGGCGGGCTGGCGGTGTTCGGCCTAAACGGCTTCGTGATCGGTCCGTTGATCGCGGCGCTGTTCGTCTCCAGCTGGGCGATCTTTGCCGCGACCAAACCGCGGGTGCAATTGCCACAATAACGTTCTAGCTCAGGTTTGTCGGCCGTAGGAGCGGGGGTGGACACAGGTCGGTGGTTGGGCACAGGCCGCGTGTAGGAGCGGGTTCACCCGCGAAGAGGCCGGGCCTGCTGGCAAATCTCCACCCGCCGTTCACCGTTGCCGCCGCTACCGTATTCGCGGGTAAACCCGCGCCTACGCCGGATCGGGGGTGGACACAGGTCGGTGGTTGGGCACAGGCCGCGTGTAGGAGCGGGTTCACCCGCGAAAGGGCCGGGCCTGCTGGCCAATTTCCACCAGGCGTTCACCGTTGTTGCCGCCACCGTATTCGCGGGTAAACCCGCTCCTACGCCGGATCGGGGGTGGACACAGGTCGGTGGTTGTGCGCAGGCCGCGTGTAGGAGCGGGTTCACCCGCGAAAGGGCCGGGCCTGCTGGCCAATTTCCACCAGGCGTTCACCGTTGTTGCCGCCACCGTATTCGCGGGTAAACCCGCTCCTACGCCTGATCGAGGGTGGACACAGGTCGGTGATTGGGCGCAGGCCGCCGTAGGCGCGGCCTTGTGTCGCGCAAGGGCCGCTACCACTGCGAAAACGCAAGGGTCAGAAGGCTTGCGGCATCTCGCCCTTGGCCAGGCGCCGGTTGATATCGGCAATCACTTCGGGCAGGTCGTTGATGGTGTCGATCAGGTAGTGTGGGCGGGAGCCGGCAAACAGTGCATGGATGCGCTGGCGCTCGCTTTCCAGTTTCTCGGCACTCAACGCCCGGAAGCCTTCCCAGGTCAGGCCCAAGGCATTACCCGAGCAGACCAGCGCCACGGTCCACATGCCGGCACGGCGGCCTTCAAGAATGCCTGGCACGGTGTCGTCCACCTTCACGCAGGCTGCTACATCGTCAATCCCCAGCGCAATCACGTTGGCCAAGGCCTGGGCCGGCCATGGTCGGCCGTTCGGGGTTTCGTCGGTGGCCACGACATGGTCGGCTACGTAGCCGTTCTGCGCCGCCAGTTCCACCACCTTGTCCATCACCACTTTCGGGTAACCCGAGCACGAGCCGATCTTCAGGCCGTCCTGGCGTAGACCGGTGAGGGTGTCCAGCGCACCGGGGATCAGTGCCGAGTGCACGGCAATCTTCTCGATCTGCAGCGGCATGAAGCGGTTGTAGATGGCGGTGACGTCATCATCGGTCGGGGTACGGCCGAACACCTTGCGGTAGCGCTCGGCAATTTCCGGTACGTCGCACAGGGTGCGGATATGGTCCCATTTGCCCATGCCCATCGGGCCTCGGGCTTCTTCGATGGACACCTGCACGTCGAACTCGGCAAAGGCCTCGACAAAGATCTGGGTGGGGGCGAATGAGCCGAAATCGACCACGGTGCCAGCCCAGTCGAGGATGGCGGCTTGCAGTTGGGTGGGGTTGTTGTAGTTCATGTGCGCTAACTCCTGAATTCGGGTGGGCAAAGCGTCAGATGTCCAGCACTTCCATTTCCCGCAGCACCTCGGCCACGGCATTCACGGCGGCCTGCATGCCGTCCGCCCCGACCACGCCGATGCAGCCGACGCGGAAGGTTTCGACCTGGGTCAGCTTGCCCGGGTAGAGAATGAATCCCTTGGCCTTGACCCGCTCGTAGAAGTCCTTGAACTGGTAGCGGGCATCGGTGGGGGCGTGGAAGGTGACGATGATTGGCGCCTGGATTTCGGCGGGCAGGAAACTGCGCAGGCCGATGGCTGCCATGCCGTCGAGCAGCGTCTTGCAGTTGTCTGCGTAGCGCTGGTGGCGGGCCGGAAGGCCACCTTCCTCGTTGTATTGCTGCAGTGCTTCGTGCAGGGCCGCGACCACGTGGGTAGGCGGGGTGAAGCGCCATTGCCCGGTCTTGGCCATGTAGGCGTGCTGGTCGTGCAGGTCCATGGCCAGCGAGTGGGCATTGCCTTCGGCGGCCACCAGGGCGTTTTTTTCGGCGAAGACGAAGCCCATGCCGGGTACGCCTTCCAGGCACTTGCCGGAGGCTGCGATCAGCGCTTCGAAGGGGATTTCGCGGGCATCGATCGGCAGCGCACCGAACGAGCTCATGGCATCGATGATCAGGCGCTTGCCATGGTGTTTGATCACCTGGGCGATTTCGGGCAGCGGGTTCAGGATGCCGGTGCTGGTTTCACAGTGGATCAGCGCCACATGGGTGATGGCCGAGTCTTCGGCCAGCAGCCGGTCGACGTCGGCGGCCGTGGTCGGCTGGTCTTCGGCCGTTTCGAAGGTGCTGTAGGTGCGGCCCAGCACTTTGCAGATCTTTGCCAGGCGCTGGCCGTACGCGCCGTTGATCAGTACCAGAACCTTGCCATCGCGTGGCACCAAGGTGCCGATGGCCGCTTCCACGGCGAAGGTGCCGCTGCCTTGCAGGGGCACGCAGTGGTGGCTGCTGGCGCCGTCGATGATGGCCAGCAGTTGTTCGCAGACGCTGGCAGTCAATTGGTTGAAGTCACGGTCCCAGGAGCCCCAGTCCACCAGCATGGCTTGGCGGGTGCGGATTGATGTGGTCAGGGGACCTGGGGTCAGCAGAATCGGGGCGTTGCTCATTCCGTTATTCCTCACAAGCGGTGGGCTGAAACTACGAGGCCTAGGTTGCAATTCGCGCTGTCATCAATCAAATTGTTTGTTGTTATCTCAGCTATAAGTCAGGCCGATAAATATGAACCTGTTCCAGCTGCGCGCCTTCGACGCCGTGGCCCGTGAGGGCAGCTTTACCCGTGCTGCCGAGCGCCTCTTCATCAGCCAGCCGGCGGTGACCGGGCACGTCAAGGCTCTGGAGGAGCACTACCAGATCACCTTGCTGCGGCGTACTGCACGGCGCGTGGAACTGACCGAAGAGGGCACGCGCCTGGCGGCCATCACGCGCGCCATGTTCGGCCTGGCTGAAGAAGCGCAGGCCATGCTCGAGGCCAACCGCCAGTTGCTGACCGGGCGCCTGGAGGTAGCCGCCGACGGTCCGCACCGGGTCATGCCGATGCTGGCGCTGCTGCGTGAGCGGTACCCTGGCGTCACCGTCAACTTGCGTCTGGGCAATGCACAGGAGACGTTGGCTGCGCTGCTCGGCGAGCATGCCGACGTGGCAGTGCTGACCGAAATCGAGCCGCGCAAAGGGCTGCACCTGCAAAATCTCTGTGAGTCGCGCCTGTGTGCGTTGTTACCCGTGGGGCACGCCTGGGCCAGCGAGCGGGAGGACTTGCCGTTGGCCGAGCTGCACCAGCAGATCATGGTGCTGCGCGAACCCAGCTCCACCACCCGGCGCACCTTCGACAAGGCCTGCATCAAGGCGGGCGTGCAACCGCGTGTATTGCTGGAGCTGGACAGCCGGGAGGCGGTAACCGAGGCAGTGGCCTCGCAGCTGGGTATTGGCGTTGTTTCTTCCACTGAAGTGGCCAATGATCCCCGTGTGGTGGCACGACCCTTGGCCGGCGAGGGCCTTGTCAACCAACACGTGATCGGCTGCCTGGAGCGCCGTCGCGAACTGCGCCTGATTCAGGCATTCCTGAGCCTGGCAGCGGGGCTGTGATGGCTGTTTGCTGCGGGGCACCCTAGGCTCTGTATGAAAAGCCTTGATACTCGGTGATGCTGCGTTGAAAACAGCCTCGGAATGCTCATTTACAACCCGTAAACTCCGCTTCCTCGGCTGTTTTCGCCTTGCCTGACCTTCGTCTCAAGGCTTTTCATACAGACCCTAATATGGCCGGCAATCAGCCGACAGGACCGTCGATGAGCGACAAAGACACCATTTCCATGCAGCTGGTGCGCGAAGCGCTGTTGCAGACCTGCCCTGCCGGTGAGCCTGACAGCGGCTTGCTGGCCAGGGCGGGCATCGCCGTTGAACAATTGCACCTGCCAGAGGCAAGGGTCAGTGCCGAGTCCTATGCCCGCCTGTGGCGCTTGCTGGCCCGGCGCTGCAACGACGAATTTTTCGCGATGGACCCGCGCGGTCTGCGCAGTGGCAGCCTGGCATTCATGTGCCGTGCCAGCATGGGCCAACCAACCCTGGGTGCAGGCCTGGACACCTCGCTGGCATTTCTGTCGCTGATGCTTCAAGACATGCAGCCCAGCCTGGTGCGCCAGCAAGGCCTGGCCGAAATTGTCATCAATGAGCCGCGTGACGAACCGCGCCGCGCGTTCACCTATTTCACGTTCTGGATGATCGTGCATGGCGTGACCTGCTGGCTGGCCGGGCGGCGTATCCCGATTCTGAGCATTGATCTGCGTTGTACCGAACCACCCTTTTGCGACGACTACCGGGTCATGTTTTCGGAAAACCTGCATTTTGAGCGTCCACGCACACGCATGATCATCGCTTCGCAATGCCTCGACTTGCCCCTGCGGCGCAGTGAAGAGGAACTGCAGCGTTTTCTGGCCGAAGCGCCGGGCAATATCCTGGTCAAATACCGTGACCCGGCCAGCCTCGGGCGGCGTATCCGCACCGACCTGCTGCGCCTTGCCCCTGCGCAATGGCCCGATGCTGACCGCCTGGCCCGGCAGCTGTGCCTGTCGCCATCGACCCTGCGGCGGCGCCTGGCAGAAGAGGGGCAGAACTACCAGGGCTTGAAGGACAGCGTACGACGGGAGCTGGCGATCGCCTGGCTCAGCCAGGAAGACGTGGCCATGGGCGAGCTTGCCGAGCGTTTGGGGTTCGCCGACAGCAGCTCGTTCTATAAGGCATTTCGCAAGTGGTTCGGCTGCAACCCAGGGCATTATCGGGCATTGATCCAGGCGCGAGGGGCAGGGCACTGAAGGGCGAACACTTCCCGCTGTAGTGCATTCCCACACGGGCCCAGGGTGGCAGGCCAAATCCAGACTGAGGATTCGACCATGCCCGAACCCGCGATCCACCCCAAACTGCAGCACCCCGCCAATGACTTCATAGTTGAGCAATTGCCCGCCTGGCTGAAGCGCGCCGCACCCAAGCCGTTGGCGTTGCTGCGTGCTTGCATGACAGTACATTTGCAGAGCCAGCGACGTATGGCGGCGGTCTGGCAGCAGGTGCAACCGCTCGAGCAATTTGCTGCTGGCCACCTTCAGCAGGTCATGAAGTCGCAATTGTCTCTAGATATAGACGTCTCCAAGGCCAGGTGGCGTGAAGAACGACGGCGCCTGAAGGTTAGCCAGGGGCAGCTGCAGGCGTTCGAGTCCTATTTTGTGACCGTGCCGGCTTTGCAGAAGCTGTTGCAGAATTTCAATGAAGGTGAGTCATTCTTTCCCGGCACGGCGCTGGTGCACCCAACACCCGCAAGCGGCGAAGCGGTACATGTCATCACCCAGCGAATCGACGAAGTTGTCCGGCTGTGCCGCAGCACCGATGTCGGCAAGGCCTATCAAGAGCACCTTGATCAGGTACTGACGGCCAGTTTCAAGCGCCAGCTGGCCGACGACAAACGTCTGGAACTGGCTGCGGCTGTCGAAATTGCGGCCGTCAAGGAGCAACTGTCTTACAGTGACCTGCGAATGTTGCGCGAGGTCTGCCAGGGCACGCGTCCCGAGCTGGCTTCGGATCATGAGCTCAGCATGAGTGCGCTGCAAATCCTCGGGCATCGGGTGGATGGGGCAATTGCATTCAAACTGGTTGGCACGCCCAGCGGTTTTACCAATTTGCTCTTCAATCCCAGAAGGCTATTGGGTGTGCTGCTTTATCTGCCGGACGACCCCCATCAGCCGTTGCGCCGCTACGATGACTGGCGTTCGGCTAACCGAGACCTGGTCGTTGCCATGAGCAATGCTCGATCCCGTCAGGCGATTGCTCGTCGTGTTGCACTTGCCAGCCAGGCTGACTACCAGGAGAAGTTGGGCAAACGTCTGCTGGATGAACAACCGGACCTGGAGCCATGCCCGGTTGCTGCAGGTGATGAGCTGTTTACCGGTTTGGCTGCTGAGCATGTGCAACGCATCAAGGCCGATGCCGCTTTCCTGGCTGTGCCGACGTCCCAGGCAAACGCCAAGGCTGCTGCAGAGCGCTTGCAAGGGCTGCAGGCTGCGGGGTTGGTATTGCTGGACCTGGCAGGGCTTTTTGTGCCTGCCATTGGTGCATTGCTCTTGGCTGATCTAGGCCGCCAAGTGCTTGGCGAGGTGTTCGAGGGGGCCAGCGATTGGGCCCAAGGGCACCAGCACGAAGCACTCGAGCATCTGCTTCAGGTCGCCGCTACAGTGGCTGCCGGGGGCGCAGTCGCTGCGGGCATGCACGCAGTGCGCAGCGCATTTGTCGGGCAGTTGGAGCCGGTCACTACTGAGGCAGGCAAACAACGTTTATGGCATCACGACCTGCGACCGTACCAGGCACTCAGGGCGGTATCGACAATGATTGAGCTGGACAATGGGCTGCTTGGCGATGGCCAAGCCTATTGGTGGCGACGCGAGGGGGTTCTTTACCGGGTACGGCGCGATACCGCGGGAACCTGGAGGTTGTTGCACCGGGAAGGTTCGGGTGTATTTGGCCCTCCCTTGGAATATAACGGTGAAGGTGCCTGGCGGCTCGGTTACGAGCGGCCTCTGGAGTGGCAGGGGGCGGATTTTTTACTCAAGCGACTCTGGCCAGGCGCGGCTAACCTCAGCCCGGAGCGAGTCTCGCACATTCTGACCGTGGCGGATGTCGACGAGGCGCATTTGCGCGGTCTGCTGGTTGAAGGCCGTGCTCTGCCAGTGGGGCTGCGCGATACCCTGGAGCGGTTTGCCGCTGACGCCAGGATCGAGGCGTTTTTCGTCAGCCTGGAGGTAGGAGAACACGATACCAACGCTTGGCAGTGGTGCATCAACAAGTTGGGACTGCAAGGGCAGAGTCTATCTGCGCAGACCTATGCAATCAAAGTGGCGGCCGAAAGCTTGCGGGGGCCTTTGCTGGATCACCTTGCGAAGGATTATTTGCAAGATGAGCCACTGCTGAACACGTTGAAAAGCAGCTTCTCGAGCCTACCGGACGCCTACGCGCTGTCTTTGCTCAAGGCAGCTGACGTTGAGCTGCGCCAGCAGATGTCGAGCACGTCCCGCGTGCCGTTGGCGTTGGCCGAGCAGGCGCGCAGCATGCTGCAACATGCCCGCTTGATCCGGGCGCGGGAAGCGCTTTTTCTGCGCAGCAGTTACCATGCAGACGGCGTCAATCTGGCGTTTGCCTTGCTGCGCCGCCAAGGGTTGACACCTGGCAAGATGAACCTGGTACTGCGTAAGGGTTCAAGCCTGGGACCAACGCTTGAACGTCTGTTCCCCGAGCAAACTGGAGCAGAGCAGGTCACGGTGATGGTGTGGCGTGCGGGCAGCTTTGAGCTTTACGACGAGATGGGCCGGCAATGCGAGACGGAGGTAGCACAGCCCCAAGGGCTGTTCGAAGTGCTGTCCGCTTGTTTGCCGCCCACCTTCCTGCGCCTTCAAGGGTGGGTGGGCGTAGATGCTGCAGGCCGTATACGTTCGTCGATGCAAGGTTGGCTACCGCGTGACCGTCTGGAGTTGATCCGACTGCTCGGATGGCGTGACGCCAAGCCCGTGGCTTCCTCATTGCACCGGTTGCCCGATGGGCGGGTAGGCTACTTGCTCAGTGGTCGGGGGGCTTCGACCAGCGCACAGAGGTATATGCTGCTGCGAAGGATTCGTGGCCTTTACCCTTCGTTCGATGAGCATGAGGTCGAACGATTCTTGCAAATCCTCTTGACCCGTTCGCATTCGGTCTATACCAACCTGCTGAATCAGGAACTCCAGTATAGCCGGCTTGATGAGAGTCTCGCCCGCTGGACGGACGCCGTAGCCGAGCCTGATCGTGGCTACCGTAGGGGGGTTGCGGACGCTTTTCGCCGTGCCTGGCGTTTGGAAGGTGAGCGGGTTGTTTATTCCGACGTAGAGGAAAGTGGGTTGCGGCTGAGTGTCCTGAGCGTGCCGGTGGGCGGGTTGCCTGCGATACCGTCGGGTACTGACTTTGGCCACATCATGGACCTGACGCTGGTGGGGTTGCGGCTACCGGCACTGCCGCCAGGGTTTCTGAGCCTTTTCCCGAACCTGCAGCGTCTGGACTTGAGCAGAAATAGCATGCATGCAATGCCGCAAGGGCTCGAAACGTTGCCCCAGTTGCGTTACCTGCACCTGGCAAGCAACCGAATTCGCATGACCGAGCCACACGTGAATGCATTGGCGCACCTCGCCAGCCTGCGTACATTGGACCTTAGCGGCAACCCATTGGGCTCGATCAACTTGCGTATCCACCGACTTTCCCGCTTGCGCGAGCTTCATTTGTATCGAGCAGGGTTGCAGGTGGTACCGGAAGGCCTTGAGTGGTGTGGCCTGCTTGAGTATGCCGATCTGCGATACAACCAGATTTCCAGCTTGCCCCCGTCATTGATCGATGCCCCGCTGGCCGTGCGTCAGCGGGTGCTTGTCGACGGCAATGCGCTATCGGCGGCCGATCGCGAGCGCTTGTACGCGGTACAACCGCCTCTGGGCGATTTGCAGGGGGAAGAGGCAGACCTGCTCCGGGCCAGAACAGCGTGGCTGCAGACACTGGACACGCATGATCAGGTCGGCAGCGCTGAACAGTGGGATGCCTTGAGGCGTGAACCAGGCCATACCCAGTTTTTCCAGTTGCTGGCAGAGCTGATTGACAGTGCCGATTTTCGACGGGTGCGCGAAGACCTTTCGCGAAGAGTGTGGCGGATGATAGAAGCCGCTACGCAAAATACCCGGATCCGTGAAGAACTCTTTGAGCGAGCGGCCGATCCGCGGACTTGCGTTGACAGTGTGGCGCACTGTTTCAGCCAGCTCGAGGTCCGCATGAGAGTGCTGCAAGTGACATTCGGGGGCGATCCGATCGCCACGCGTGACGCCCGCTTGTTGTTGGCTCAGCGAATGTTCCGTCTTGATGAAGTAGAACGCTTCGCCTGTAGCGATTACCTTGGCCGACCGGCCGAAGGGCGTGGTGTGGATGAGGTCGAAGTGAGCCTGGCGTATCGCACCGGGTTGGCAAGCCGCCTGAACCTGATAGGGCAACCGCGGACCATGCAGTTTCGTACGATTGCCGGTGTCACCCAGGCTCATCTCGATCGGGCGTACGCGGCAGTGTTGGAGGCCGAAGCGAGTGCTGAACGGGCTCGCTATATCAGTCAGCGAGATTTCTGGGCGCCGTACCTGCGCGCCAGGTATCCCGAAGCGTATGCGCAAATTTCCGACCATTTCGACGCTGCAATGGAGGCCCTGGACGAGCAGAAAGAAACCCTGGGCAGTGGTGAGTATGTGGGGCGCTGCGAGGCGCTGAAGCGAGAAACCGAGCTGGCGTTCGATGCGCTCGCCTTGAGGCTTACCGAGCAGGAACTGAACATGCCGTCGCGGCCGCCCCGAGGCTCCTGAGCCGATCGAACCCGTTCCCTCTGCATCCTGGCCCGGCATTTGAACAACATGGTTGGCTTCGTCAAATAGCGGGGGGAACCCACCATGATTATCAACACGACGGGCCATGACCCATTCATCGGTGCCCGATTACCTGAGTGGCTCAAACGCGCGTCACGGGGCCAGATCAACACCCTGCGCACCAGCCTGAACGCGCACCACGCCAGCCAGGCTCGCTTGAGTGGCCTGACGCTTGAGTTACTGCCGCTCCAGCAGTTTGCCGAGAAGCACCTGGCGGCTTTGCTGGATGCACCGTTGCCGGACGGGCAGGTATTTGCCCGGCTCGAATGGCTGCGGGTAGCGCCGCGCTTCGGCACACTGCCAGGTACCTTGCAACAGACATACGGGTACAGCCAGACGCGTGAAAACGGGTTACTGCGGCTGATGCGCAACTTTGCTGCGAATACCCGCTACTACGAGGGCACGGGGCTGGTTTTGCCAGGCAGCGATAAACCATTGAATGCATCGCTGGAAGCATTGATTACGGCCTGTCGCAATCTGGACGTTGGTCAGTGCTATCAGGACACGTTGCAAAGGATCTTCCAGCCAGCTACCCAGGCGGTGCTGGCTGAAGACAAACGTTCGGGGCTGAAGCTGGCGACCGAGCTTGCGGCTTTGCAGGGAAACATAAGCGTCGATGTGCAGCTTGCACTGCGCGAGCTGGTGGACCACGGTCAGGGGCAGCGACAACAAGGGCTTGAAGGCAAACCCATGCTGCTGAGGGCACTAGGGAAACCTGTGGTCGATGGCTTGCTGATCCACCTGCAAGACAAGGCGAGAAATGAACGGGGCATCGTACTTTACCTGCCTGGTGATCCCCGGCAGGCATTGCGGTTCTTCGATAATGCCGCCTCCATGAACAGTACCGTGGCGATGTTGTTGCCAGATCCCGGTTACTGGCAGTACTTCACACAGCTCATCAGCCTTGAGCACCGTGCAGGTTTTGTCAGTACCCTCGGCAAGCGCCTGAAAGACAAGCTGCCGGACCTGGAGCTTGAGGGTGAAACTCCTGAAGGAGGGATCTTCACGCAACTGGCGACTCGGCAAGTGCAACGGACCAAGGAAGATGCCCGGTTGCTGCTGGTACCGACTGCCGACGCTGATAGCCTGGCGGTAAGCGCCAGACACGCTGAGTGGAAAGCGGCAGGTCTGGACCTGGTAAACCTCGCCGGCTTGTTCATCCCGGCTGTGGGAGGCGTGCTGCTGGGTCAGGTGGTTGCCCAGACGTGCGCTGAAGTGTTCGAAGGGACACGGGATTGGTCGAGAGGGCACCAACACGAAGCGCTGCAGCATCTGCTGGGGGTTGCCGAAACCTTGGCGGCTACCGCTGCGACGGTGGCGGGTGTCAGTTTTGTGCGCAGTGCGTTTGTCGCGGGCCTGGAGCCGGTAAGCCTTGGGAATGGGCGCGGTCGCCTGTGGCAGTTCAACGCCAGGAATTATCGATCACTGCCGGGCGCTATCGACCTGTTTGAAGAGGGACGCTATGGCGAGGTGGGCCGCCGCTGGGTCCGTATCGATGGGCGCAACTTCGAAGTGCATCAGCCTATCGCCGATGGCCCCTATCGCCTGCGCCATGTAGCGAGTGAGGGCGGCTACGGGCCGGTCGTGTTGCACAATGGTGAGCGTGGCTGGCAGCTGATGCGTGAGCAACCACTCAGCTGGCAGGCGCCTGCTCGCATGCTGGATGCATTATGGCCACAGCATTCCCCTGTCGACGCACATCAGGCCGAGCAGATCATGCGGGTGGCAGGTATCGATGCAGATTTGTTGCGCGGCGTTCTCGTGGAGAATCGCTCGGCGCCGGTGAGCCTTGGCCAAACCTTGCGCGCCTTCCAGGCGCATGCACGCATTCAAACGTTTTTCGAGCGTGTTCGACTGAAGGCGTTGGTGCCATCGGACAGTGAACTGCTGGCCTGGTGTGAAGCAAGGCCAGACGTGGGCGCCGGACTGGAGCAGATCCGGGTGCATGAGGCCGGGTTGCGGCCGCAATTGTTTGCCCACCTGACAGAGCAGTCACTTGCAGCAGACCCGCTGAGCATGTTGGTAAAGCGGGACTTTCCGGGTTTGCCTTCGGCCTACATAAATGAAGTAACCGGCCAAGCGCATGAGCTTGAGCACCAAATGGCGCGGGTCGAGCGGCGGCTGCCATTGCCGTGCGCGAACAACGCCCGTTCGCTCTTGCGTCTGGCTCGCCTGAGCCGGGGGCTGGCGGGATTGTATCTGAGCACAGCGTACAGTGACGTCACCGGCGAGCTGGCCCTTGCGTTACTGGATAGCTTCGGACTTGAACAAGTTGACCTCGACTTGCGTGACTCCGGGCTGGATGGGCGGTCTATCAGGCGCCTCGGTAGCGGCGGGCAAACCGAGGCAAAAAGAACAGTGGTCCGGCACGAAGGCAGGTTTCTGATCTACGACGGGTCAGGTGTGCCACACGTGCTTATCGCTGACGAGCCTGGATGTATCTTCGAGGCGCTTTTCATTGCACTAACGTCGGAGCAGCGGGCAGCGATGCAACTGGTGGGCAGTGCGGCGGCGAGCCAACTGCGTGAGAAGCTTCTGGCGCGGTTACCCGCTTCCCATTGGGATATCGCGCGCATGCTCGGCTGGCCAGAGGAGCAGGCCTGGCTCAATCCAGGGCGTCGCATGGACGATGGGCGCGTGGGATACCCGCTCAGTGGCCGCCCTGGCGCTGCACCCAGAGATGAGCGGGCGATCATTCGTGACCAGCTACGGTCGCTTTATCCTGGCCTGGACGAGGCCGCGCTCGATGTGGAGCTGGCGCGTGTGCAACAAGGCCCGCAGCCAGTCTTCGAGCGCCTAGTAGAACTGCAGGAAGCACATGACCAACTGGTGCTGTACCTGAATCGCTGGGTCGGTGCCGAGTTGCAGGAGGGTCGACGCGCCGCCCGCAGGTTGACGGCCGATAGCATCCTGCGAGCCTGGCGACTGCAGGGCGAGCCTGTTTCGGCCGGCGAGGGGCAAACACAAGGGCAGCGCTTGTCGATGAGCGGTTTGAGTTTGCGCACACTGCCGGCACTGCCGCCGAACATCGATTTCCATCGCATTACCCTGCTGAGCGTGAACGACACCCGGATTACTGACATACCGGTCGACTTCCTTCGCCCCTTCACTGCCCTGACGCACCTTAACCTCAACAACAACGCGTTGATGCGTCTACCAACAGGCATTGCCCATTTACCGAATCTTCAATCGCTTCGGTTAGCGCATAACGAGATACGCCTCGATGCCCAGGCGATCGGCGTTTTGCATGGTTTGTCCAACCTTGCGCATCTTGATCTCAGCCATAACCGGCTGGAAGCGCTGGACATGAGCTTTCATCAACTTTCTCGGCTGACAAGCCTGAACCTGCGTCATTGTCGCCTGGGCAGTTGGCCGCGTCGCCTGGAGCTCTGTGGTCTACTCGAGTGTGCTGACCTGCGTAACAATCAACTCCGCGAAGTGCCCACCGAGATCCAGCTGATGCCTTATGCATTTCGACGCGCCATTCTGATAGAAAACAACCCCTTGTCGGTCATGCAGCAAAGAGGGTTGTATGCACTCGATGTGATCGAAGAGCACCGGCACTCCCCTGAGCAGTTGGGTTCAGTTGACCTGGTCAGGGCCCGTACGCGTTGGGTAGGCCATACGGATGCGACGGTTCAGGCCGA
Source organism: Pseudomonas sp. JY-Q (assembly GCF_001655295.1). Classification (NCBI taxonomy): domain Bacteria; kingdom Pseudomonadati; phylum Pseudomonadota; class Gammaproteobacteria; order Pseudomonadales; family Pseudomonadaceae; genus Pseudomonas; species Pseudomonas sp. JY-Q. Next base: position 2,140,109 of record NZ_CP011525.1, read on the forward strand.
GCGGGAGGGCGTGTGGCTGCGGTTGCTGGAGCAAGCGGGTAGCAGCGGGTTGTTCAGGTTGTTGGCTCGCCTGGAGATGACAGCGGACTACAGCGAAGCGGGTGAAGGGCGTGATGCGCTGGTTGACGGCGTATGGACACTGCTGGCTACGCTGGACGGCGACCCGGTGCTGTGCCGGCGGATCTTTGAGCAGGCCGGCCTGCCACTGTCATGTTCGGACGCCGTTGCCAGTCACTTCAGTGCACTGCAAGTATCGGTGAGGCAGGCGCAGGCAGAAGCCGCCGCAGCCAACCCTGAAAGCAGGGGAGAGTTGCTCGAACTGGGTAGGCAACTGTTCCGGCTGGATCAACTGGAAGGGATTGCCTACCAGGATGGCCGGCAGCGTCTGGCTGCCAGTGAACATATTGACCAGTTGGCATTGGGGCTGGCTTACAGGGTGCAACTTCGTAGCCGGTTGCAGCTGCCCAACCAGCCATATGCCATGCGCTATCCCGAAGCTGTCGCGCTGACACAGGCCCAGATAGAGGATGCGTTCCTGCGGGTTACGCGCGCGCAGATCATCGAGGGCCTGACCGATAGCCTGAGCCAGCGCGCGTTCTGGCGACGTTACCTGCGCCAGCAACATGACCAAATGTTCGATGCCCTCAGTGCGGACTACACGCGGCGCACGCTTGAGCTGCAGGCTCAACGTCCTGTCTTGGCGCCGGCGGCCTTCGAGCAGCAACTACACCGGCTGCAGGCACAGCAGGATCTCGACATCGAGCGCCTGGTCGCAGGGCTCACCCAGTCCTACCTGCGTGCAGCCGAGCGCGCAGAGGGGTGATGGGCGGCGGCCAAACCAGTCATCCAGATTGACAGCTTTGGCCATTGCCGCCGCGCATGAGCGGCGCGAACATCGTCGGACCGATGCTTCAACTCCAAAAACAAGAAACCAGGAGTCCGATGATGCGCGATTACGCCGAGGCCGCTCGCACGTTTGACCATGACCAGGCCGTTGTGGCGGCATTGCACGGCAACCTTGAAGCCCTTAATGCCTGTGTCGAATGCTGTGACCGCCATGCCGGTGACGGCAAGCTGGCACTGATTCATGAAGACCGCGATGGTAACAGCGCGCGCTATAGCTTCGATCAGCTTCAGGTGCAGGCTGCCCGGTTCGCCAATGTGCTAAAGGCGCAGGGGGTAGGCGCAGGCGACCGGGTTGCCGGCTTGATGCCGCGCACCCCCGAACTGTTGGTGACCATCCTCGCTACCTGGCGCCTCGGGGCGGTTTACCAGCCCTTGTTCACCGCGTTCGGCCCCAAGGCCATCGAGCACCGGCTTGAGCAATCCCATGCCCGAGTGATAGTCACCGATAGCCACAACCGCGCCAAGCTGGACGAAGTGCACGTCTGCCCGACCATCATCACTGTCAAGGCCCGCAGTGGTGAGCTGGACTTCCAGCAATGCCTGGAGCGCGCAGCGGACGTATGTGAGCCGGTGATGCGCTCAGGCAACGATCCATTCCTGCTGATGTTCACTTCTGGAACCACTGGCCCGGCAAAACCCCTGGAAGTGCCACTGCGTGCGATCGTCGCGTTTCAGGGCTACATGCGTGATGCCATCGAGCTGCTGCCCGAGGACAACTTCTGGAACCTGGCCGACCCGGGTTGGGCGTACGGCTTGTATTACGCCGTTACCGGCCCATTGTCGCTGGGGCATGCCACCACGTTCTACGATGGCCCGTTCAGTGTCGAGAGCTGCGCCCGGGTGATCGACAAGCTGGGCATCACCAACCTGGCCGGCTCGCCCACCGCGTATCGCTTGCTGATTGCGGCGGGCAAAGATTTCTCGGCACCGATCAAGGGTCGTCTGCGGGTGGTCAGCAGTGCCGGCGAACCGCTTAACCCCGAGGTGATCCGCTGGTTCGCCGACGAGCTGGGCGTGACCATTCACGATCACTACGGGCAGACCGAACTGGGCATGGTGCTGTGCAATCACCATGGTCTGCAGCACCCGGTGCACCTGGGCTCTGCCGGCTATGCCATCCCCGGTCACCGCATCGTGGTGCTGGACGAGCAGGGCAACGAGCGGCCAGCCGGCCAGCCAGGCATCCTCGCCGTTGACCGCGAGCAGTCGCCGCTGTGCTGGTTCGGCGGTTACCACGGCCTGCCGACCAAAGCCTTCGTCGGCAAGTACTACCTCAGCGGCGACACTGTCGAGCTGAACCCGGATGGCAGCATCAGCTTCGTTGGCCGTAGCGACGACGTGATCACCACCTCCGGTTACCGGGTGGGGCCGTTCGATGTGGAAAGCGCGTTGATCGAGCACCCGGCGGTGATCGAGGCCGCGGTGATCGGCAAGCCCGACCCGGAGCGCACCGAGCTGATCAAGGCGTTCGTGGTATTGGCCAGCGGCTACGCCGGCAGCGTCGAGCTGGAAGAAACCTTGCGCCAGCACGTGCGCCAGCGCCTCTACGCGCATGCCTACCCCAGGGAAATCGAATTCGTCAGCGAGCTGCCCAAGACCCCGAGCGGCAAGCTGCAACGCTTCATCCTGCGCAACCAGGAAGTCGCCAAACAACAAGCGCAACAGGCCACCCCTGTCAGCGTCTGAAAGGAAAGTACTCATGCACATCGCCAATAAACATTTCATCGTCAGCGGCGCCGCTTCAGGGCTGGGTGCCGCGACTGCACAGATGCTGGTCGAGGCTGGCGCCAAGGTCATGCTGGTCGACCTCAATGCCCAGGCTGTCGAAGCCAAGGCCCGCGAACTGGGCGACAACGCCCGTTTCGCCGTGGCTGATATCAGTGACGAGCAGGCGGCCCAGTCGGCTGTCGATGCAGCTGTCAGCGCCTTTGGCAGCTTGCATGGGTTGGTCAATTGTGCCGGCATCGTCGGTGCCGAGAAGGTGCTGGGCAAGCAGGGCCCGCATGGCCTGGCCAGCTTCGCCAAGGTCATCAACGTCAACCTGATCGGCAGCTTCAACCTGTTGCGTCTGGCGGCGGCGGCCATGGCCGAAGGGGCTGCCGATGAGAGCGGCGAGCGAGGGGTCATCATCAACACGGCCTCCATTGCCGCCTATGACGGCCAGATTGGCCAAGCCGCCTACGCTGCCTCCAAGGGGGCCATTGCCAGCCTGACCTTGCCGGCTGCGCGCGAACTGGCACGCTTCGGCATCCGCGTGATGACCATCGCGCCGGGCATCTTTGAAACCCCTATGATGGCCGGCATGAGCGATGAGGTACGTGCTTCACTGGCTGCCGGCGTACCGTTCCCGCCCCGCTTGGGCCGCCCGCAGGAATACGCCGCGCTGGCCCGCCACATCATCGAGAACAGCATGCTCAACGGTGAGGTCATCCGCCTCGACGGTGCGCTGCGCATGGCTGCCAAGTAAGGAGAGCGAACATGACCCTCGCCAATGACCCCATCGTTATCGTCAGCGCCGTGCGCACGCCCATGGGCGGGTTGCAGGGCGACCTCAAGAGCCTGACTGCGCCGCAACTGGGCAGCGCCGCCATTCGTGCTGCCGTGGAACGTGCCGGCATCGATGCCGCCTGTGTCGAGCAGGTACTGTTCGGCTGCGTGCTGCCGGCCGGCCAGGGCCAGGCGCCGGCACGCCAGGCCGCGCTGGGCGCCGGGCTGGACAAACACACCACCTGCACCACCCTGAACAAGATGTGCGGCTCGGGTATGCAAGCCGCGATCATGGCCCATGACCTGCTGCTGGCCGGCACCGCAGACGTGGTGGTGGCGGGTGGCATGGAAAGCATGACCAACGCGCCGTACCTGCTGGACAAAGCACGTGGCGGCTACCGCATGGGCCACGGCAAGATCATCGACCACATGTTCATGGACGGCCTTGAAGACGCCTACGACAAAGGCCGCCTGATGGGCACCTTTGCCGAGGACTGTGCCCAGGTCAATGCCTTCAGCCGCGAGGCCCAGGACCAGTTCGCCATCGCCTCGCTGACCCGAGCGCAGGAAGCCATCAGCAGCGGCCGTTTTGCCGCCGAGATCGTGCCGGTGGAAGTCACCGAGGGCAAGGAAAAGCGCGTCATCAAGGATGACGAGCAGCCGCCCAAGGCGCGCCTGGACAAGATTGCGCAGCTCAAACCGGCGTTTCGTGAAGGCGGCACCGTGACGGCGGCCAACGCCAGTTCGATTTCCGACGGCGCTGCGGCGCTGGTACTGATGCGCCGCTCCGAGGCCGACAAACGTGGCCTCAAGCCATTGGCCGTCATCCACGGTCACGCCGCCTTTGCCGACACCCCGGCGTTGTTCCCGACCGCCCCGATCGGCGCGATCGACAAACTGATGAAGCGCACCGGCTGGAACCTGGCCGAAGTCGACCTGTTCGAGATCAACGAGGCCTTCGCCGTGGTCACCCTGGCGGCCATGAAACACCTCGACCTGCCACACGACAAGGTCAATATCCATGGCGGCGCCTGCGCCCTCGGTCACCCGATCGGCGCTTCTGGCGCACGTATTCTGGTCACCCTGTTGTCGGCCTTGCGCCAGAACAATCTGCGACGGGGTGTGGCGGCCATCTGCATCGGCGGTGGCGAGGCCACGGCCATGGCTGTTGAATGCCTGTACTGAGGTGAACCATGCTGGTAAATGACGAGCAACAACAGATCGCCGACGCGGTACGTGCGTTCGCCCAGGAACGCCTGAAGCCGTTTGCCGAGCAATGGGACAAGGACCATCGCTTTCCGAAAGAGGCCATCGACGAAATGGCCGAACTGGGCCTGTTCGGCATGCTGGTGCCCGAGCAGTGGGGCGGCAGCGACACGGGTTATGTGGCCTATGCCATGGCGCTGGAGGAAATCGCTGCGGGTGATGGCGCCTGCTCGACCATCATGAGCGTGCACAACTCGGTGGGTTGCGTGCCGATTCTGCGCTTCGGCAACGAGCAGCAGAAACAGCAATTCCTCACCCCGCTGGCGACAGGTGCGATGCTCGGTGCTTTCGCCCTGACCGAGCCGCAGGCTGGCTCTGATGCCAGCAGCCTGAAGACCCGTGCACGCCTGGAGGGCGACCATTACGTGCTCAATGGCAGCAAGCAGTTCATTACCTCGGGGCAGAACGCCGGCGTCGTGATCGTGTTTGCAGTCACCGACCCGGAGGCCGGCAAGCGTGGCATCAGCGCCTTCATCGTGCCGACCGATTCGCCGGGCTACCAGGTAGCGCGGGTCGAGGACAAACTCGGCCAGCACGCCTCCGACACCTGCCAGATCGTTTTCGACAATGTGCACGTGCCAGTGGCCAACCGGCTGGGTGCGGAGGGTGAAGGCTACAAGATCGCCCTGGCCAATCTTGAAGGCGGCCGTATCGGCATCGCCTCGCAAGCGGTGGGTATGGCCCGCGCGGCGTTCGAAGTGGCGCGCGACTATGCCAACGAGCGCCAAAGCTTTGGCAAACCGCTGATCGAGCACCAGGCCGTGGCGTTTCGCCTGGCTGACATGGCAACGAAAGTTTCCGTTGCCCGGCAGATGGTATTGCACGCCGCTGCCCTTCGTGATGCGGGGCGTCCGGCGCTGGTGGAAGCGTCGATGGCCAAGCTGTTTGCCTCGGAAATGGCCGAAAAGGTCTGTTCGGATGCCTTGCAGACCCTGGGCGGTTATGGCTATCTGAGTGACTTCCCGCTGGAGCGGATCTACCGCGACGTTCGGGTTTGCCAGATCTACGAAGGCACCAGCGACATTCAGCGCATGGTCATTGCGCGCAATCTTTGAAGGAGCAGACTGCATGGCATTCGAAACCATTCTGTTGGACATCCACGGCAAGGTTGGCCTGATCACCCTCAACCGCCCGCAGGCGCTCAATGCGCTGAACGCGCAGATTGTCGGTGAGATCAACCAGGCCTTGGACCAGCTTGAGCGCGACCCGAACATCGGCTGCGTGGTGCTGACAGGCTCGGCCAAAGCCTTTGCCGCTGGCGCCGACATCAAGGAAATGGCTGAGCTGCAATACCCGCAGATCTACGTCGACGACCTGTTCAGCGACGCCGACCGCATTGCCAATCGCCGTAAGCCGATCATTGCTGCCGTGTCTGGATTTGCCCTGGGCGGCGGCTGTGAGTTGGCGATGATGTGCGACTTTATCCTCGCGGCGGACAATGCCAAATTTGGTCAACCGGAAATCAACCTGGGCGTGCTGCCGGGCATGGGCGGTACCCAGCGCCTGACGCGTGCGGTGGGCAAGGCGAAGGCCATGGAGCTTTGCCTGACCGGCCGCCTGATGGGGGCGGAAGAAGCCGAGCGTGCAGGCCTGGTGGCGCGGATCGTGCCGCAGGCAGAGCTGGTGGAAGAGGCGCTTAAGGTGGCGGCGACCATTGCCAGCAAGTCGATTCCGGTGAGCATGATGGTCAAGGAGAGCGTCAACCGAGCATTTGAAGTCACCCTCAGCGAGGGGGTTCGCTTTGAGCGTCGGGTCTTCCATGCGGCGTTCTCCACCGAAGACCAGAAAGAAGGCATGGCCGCATTCATCGCCAAGCGTGAGGCACAGTTCAAGGACCGTTGATCAGACTCGGTTCGTTGCCGTTGCCGTTGCCGTGGCTTTTGCTTCTAAGTGCGCGATAGTTCAGGCGACGCAGATTGCGACTTCAGGAGGCCGAGCGTAGGGCTTGCGAAGGGAGGTGACGGGCATGGATGCCCGTCAAGCGCTGAGGCCCCATGGATGGGGCCTGCAGCGCGTACTCCCGGGAGCAAGACCGTAGCGAGGGAACCCCGGAGCGTAGCGCAGGGGCCGGATGATAGGAGCCAGCGTTTTTTGGTTACTTTTTGTCGCGTTTGACAAAAAGTGACCCGCCGTAAGGGCGGAAAGGTGACTGTGCGCCACCTGCGTGAATGAATACCTACTCGATGTGAATGCCCACATCCAAGAAGCAAGAAGCAAGAAGCAAGAAGCAAATTCGTCTGTTTTGACTCAGCGAACAGTCCATTCGCGATGGCGACACCGACTCACCTTTTCGCCCTTACGGCGAGTCACTTTTTGTCAAACGCGACAAAAAGTAACCAAAAAACGCTGCGCTCCCATCATCCGGCCCCTGCGCTGCGCTCCGGGGTCCCCTCACTCCGGCCTTGCTCCCGGCAGGACCGCGCCGAAGGCCCCGTCCTGGGGCCTCAGCGCTTGACGGGCATCCATGCCCGTCACCTGCCTCCGCAAGGCCTGCGTTCGGCCTCCTGAAGTCGCGAAGATCAAAATCAAGATCAAGATCAAGATCAAGATCAAGATCAAGATCAACGGCAACGGCAACGGCAACGGCAACGGCAACGGCAACAGCAACAGCAACAGCAGGCGGATGGGCACTGCCAGAATCTCAGTTTACTGCTGGCCCAGCAGCTGAGCTGGGGTGCCGACCGGCGGATTGTGAGCAGTGGAAGCAAATTCGCACCCATTTGCAGTTGCTCCACGCGGCGTGGCGCCTTAGACTGCCGCCCCCTGTAAAAGAGTGCCGGTTGGCGCTTGAAGAATTCCGCTGGCGATGCATAGGCATCGACGGCACATGAATCGCCCAAATGCACATTTTTTCATAGAGAAATCGATGACCAAGGAACAGTTGCTGGCCATGTCGGCCGATGACTACATGAACGCCGACCAGCTTGCCTTCTTTACTGAGCTGCTGCAGGCGATGAAAGTCGAAACCCATGAACGCATCGAACTCAGCCGCACCACCATCGAAGGCCTGGACACCCCGTCAGACCCCGCCGACGTGGCTTCGGTCGAAGAAGAACGTAGCTGGCTGGTAAATGCCATCGACCGCGACCAGCGCCTGCTGCCACAGCTGGAAATGGCCCTGGACCGTATTGCCGACGAAAGCTTCGGCTGGTGCGATGACAGTGGTGAGCCTATCGGCCTGAAGCGCTTGCTGATCAGCCCGACCACCAAGTACTGCATCGAAGCCCAGGAGCGCCACGAGCAGCTCGACCGCCACCAGCGTCAGGTATAAACCCGCGCGTGGTGCAAGCCCCTCGAAGCAATTCCTGGGGCTTTTTGCGTTTCTCGTCGATACCGTTTTTGTTACGCCTTACGAAACACTGATGTACCGGGATGCGCTGTTTCCGCGTCACTGTCGGGCGTATCATGGCTTTATCGTTAGGGTGCTAATTAAATTCCGGAGGGAATGATGAATAGCCGAGTCGATGTGGCTGTGATGATAGGGTCGGGTGTGCCGGCCACCTTGCAGGCGCTGGGCAAGCGCATTTGCTGGGTCGTGCTGGTCAATGGCGAGCGGCGCGGCACCGCCTTCGCCACGCGCGAAGAAGCGCTTGAGTGTCAGGCTGCCTGGCAACTGCAACTGAAGAAAGGGCTGGCTGCCTGAAAATGTTTATTGCCTCTCGACGGGTTTCGGTGTTTTCGGGCATATTTGTCCTACAGTAATGCGCACATGGATGCCAGGGCTTGTCTTCTTGCAGGCTCACGCCATTGGTTGCGATTTCTGGCAAGTGATTTCAGGCATCACGCTTCCCAAGCCGGGAATGAGCCAAACGCCTTCGGTTGAGGGCGAGTCTGGCAAACCAGAGTAAAGATTCCTGCACGCTGCATCGTCAGCGAGCACAGACATTTCGCATATCGCTTTATTACTCTTTTTGCCTATCGATAAGAAATGGCCGTGCCTCCCCGAGCTTGGGTGAGGGCGGGTTGTAACCGGTTGAGGATTACTTCATTGGCAGTCAGCACACTTGATACGCATGCGTTGTTCGCCCTGGGCGACTTGCGCGGTAAATTGGCCCAACTGTTTCAGGGCCGCTTCATCTATGTCACCGAGCAGAGTCCTGAAGGCCTGTACATGGCCGAAATCGACACCGAGAGTGCACTGGTGGTCGATGACAAGCAGCGCCTTGAACTGAAAGTCGGCGACCACTTTCGTGCTGCCGTATTGCCCAGCCGCGAAGGTGGCAAGCTGGAAATGCGCTTTCGCGAAATCAAGTTGAATGTGTATGGCGTGGGCGACTACGCCTTCGTTTCTGTGCCGGAAGGCGAGGGCATCGTGTTTCGTGAAGGCCATGGCGTGATGCTGGTATTCGCCGCGCAGCAGCAAGTGCAGGAAGGCCTGGGCAAGTTGCTTAAAGCAGTGACTGGCAAGGTCGCCAAATGGCGCAAGGGTGAACTGACCACCTTCAAGGCCAGTGAATGACCGACAGTGACGACGCACCAGCCTCGCGGGCCGAGTTTCATCGGCAGCACCAGGCAGATGCCGTGGCTGAGGCAGAACGTTTGCTGGCCGGACGTGAAAAGCTGCAAGGCGCCTGGTTGACTTGGGTGGCGGCTGAGCTCTATCGCCTCAGCCCGCCGCCATATGCCGCCATGGTCCGGCGCGAGTTGCAGCGCCTCAGCCAAGGTTGAGACGGCAAACCTTCAATTGCCACGGTCTCGGCCGCTGCTGACCTCTTCAGGCACCGGCTCTTTGGACATGCGTTTGCGAAACAGCGCCGCCCGCGCCAGCAACAGCGTGGTAATCGGCACGGTGATCGACAGCAGGATCGGAATCAGCCACGCGTGTAGCACAGGGGTGCCCTTGAGCCACGAAAAGTAGATGATCGAGGCCAGTGCAACGCACCAGGCACCAAGGGTCGAGGCCAGCGCTGGCGGGTGCATGCGCTGGAAGTAGTCTTTCAGGCGTACCAGGCCTATAGCACCGACCAAGGCGAACAGGCTGCCGGTAAGCAGTAGCGCGGCGGTGACCAGCTCCAGCCAGAATGGCAGTACTAGGGCTTCAGTCATTCGATCACCTCACCGCGCAGCAGAAACTTGGCCAAGGCAAACGAGCCGACAAAACCAAACAGTGCAATCAGCAGGGCCCCTTCGAAGTAGGTGTCACTGGCATAACGGATACCCAGCACCAACATGGTGAGCATGGCCAGGATGTACAGGTAGTCCAAGGCCAGCACGCGGTCTTGGGCGGACGGGCCACGGAACAGCCGGATCAGCGCCAGGCCCATGGCCAGGGCGAAGATGAACAGGCTGGCGAGGACGGCATTGGCGAGCAGGCCTGTCATTGGAAAATCTCCATAAGCGGGCGTTCGTAAGTGTCCTTGAAGTGCTGTATGAAGGCCGCTTCATCGTCCAGCTCAAACACATGCAGCAACAGCACACTGCGGTCCAGTGCCAGTTCGGACCAGACGGTGCCAGGCACCACCGTGGTGATCATCGACAGCGCTGCCAGGCCGTGGGGGTCACGCAATGCCAGTGGTATGTGAACGAACGCAGAGCGTGGCGGCTGCTTGCCGGCCCGCAGCACACCACGGGCTACCAGCAGGTTGGAGGCGATCACATCGATGCCGACCCGGACGATCAGGCGGGCGATGACCAGGGGGCGCCGTACGTGTGCATGCTGCGGACGCAGGGGCGCCATCAACAGTGGCGCCAGTATGCCAAGTGCGGCGCCCAGCAGCAGGTTGCCAGGGCTGACCGAGAGGTTCAGCAGCAGCCACAGGCCGAACAGCGAGACCGATAGCAGTGGGGCGGGGAACAGTCGGTTCATGGCTGCACCTGTACGTCGCGCGAGGTGGGGCCAGGAATCGGCCGGGCGGCCATCACGGCGTCGATATAGGCATCGGGGGCCTGCAGGCTGGCGGCAGTGTCCTGGGTGTAGCGCAGCAACGGCTCGGCCTTGAAGCTGAGGATGAGGCACAGGCCGAGCAAGATGACAATGGGCAGGCATTCATAGCGCCGCAGCACCGGGGACGGGCGCTCTTCGGGCTTCCAGAAACGCTGGATGCCGACGCGGCCGAAGGCGATCAGCGAGGCCATGCCGGACAGGATCAGCAACGCCACCAGGCCCCAGCCGGCGGCACTCAGGGGCTGCTCGACCGGTACGCCGAGGCCCAGTGGATTGAACAGCGCACTGATCAGGTTGAGCTTGCCGACAAAGCCCGACAGCGGCGGCATGCCGATGATCAGTAGTGCACAGGCGATGAAGCTGAGGCCGAGGAAGGCCATGGTCCACGGGATGATCTGGCCGATTACCACCTGCTGTTCATCGTCGAGGTTGATGCCCTTGGGCGGGTGCAGCGATTCCAGTGGCGGCGGCATGGCGTCTTCTTCGTCGTCCAGCGGCGCTTCATTGGCCGAGCGCGAGCGTTCGACCAGTTCGGCGAGCAGGAACAGTGCGCACAGCGCAAGGGTCGAGTTGACCAGATAGAACAGCGCCGCGCCGGTCAGAGCCGCCTGGGCAAAACCCACCGCACCCAGCAGCGTGCCGGCCGAGACCAGGATACTGAGTGCCGCCATACGCTCCAGGCGCTGTGCCGCCAGGATTGATACCGCTGCCACCGCCAGGGTAACCAGGCCGCCGTAAACCAGCCATTCGCCGCCGAAATGCGCCGAGGCCCCGGCCTGCCCGGAGAACAGTAATGTCCACAGGCGCAGCACGGCGTACAGGCCGACTTTGGTCATGATGGCGAACAGTGCAGCCACCGGCGCGCTGGCAGACGCGTAAGCTGGCACCAGCCAGAAGTTCAGCGGCCAGATACCGGCCTTGACCAGGAAGGCCATGGCCAGGATTGCCGCGCCGGCATGCAGCAGGCCACGGTCGGCCTCCGGTACCAGTGGAATCTTCAGCGCCAGGTCCGCCATGTTCAGGGTACCGGTCACGCCATACAGCATCGCTGCGCCGATCAGGAACAGCGACGAGGCGAACAGGTTGATAGCGATGTAGTGCAGGCCGGCGCGCACCCGCGCACGCCCCGAACCATGCAGCAGCAGGCCATAGGAGGCGGCCAGCAGCACTTCGAAGAAGACGAACAGGTTGAACAGGTCGGCGGTGAGGAAGGCGCCGTACAGCCCCATCAGCTGGATCTGGAACAGCGCATGGAAGCTGGCCCCTGCACCGTCCCAGCGGGCACGGGCAAATAGCAGCGCGCTGAAACCGATGACCCCGGTCAGGGTCAGCAAGAGCGCGGACAGGTGGTCCACCACCAGCACGATGCCGAATGGCGCCGGCCAGTTGCCCGGCAGGTACACGCCGATCGACGCTGCCTGGCCCTGGGTGCGCACCCACAGCAGCAGACAGACCGCGATCACCAGGCCGGAGAAGGTGGACAGCAGGTTCAGCCTGGCTTTGATGTGCCTGTGCTTTTCACCCAGCAGCAACATCATCGCCGCCGTGATCAGCGGCAGCAGGATGGGGGCGACAATCAGTTGACTGATATCACTCATTCGTCACGCTCCCGGCCATCCACGTGGTCGGTACCGGTCAGCCCTCGCGAGGCCAGCAGCACTACCAGGAACAGCGCGGTCATGGCGAAACTGATGACGATGGCGGTGAGCACCAGTGCCTGTGGCAGCGGGTCGGTGTAATGCAACAGGTCCTGGGTAACGCCATCCTTGATGATTGGCTCCTTGCCGATGAACAGGCTGCCCATGCTGAAGATGAACAGGTTGACCCCGTAAGAAAGCAGGCACAGGCCCATGATCACCTGGTAGGTACGCGGGCGCAGGATCAGCCACACTCCGGAGGCAGCCAGCACGCCGATGGCGACTGCAATCACTTCTTCCATCAGGCGGCTCCTGCTTGGCTGGTTTTTGCCGGGTTGCCCGGGCGGTAGGCGCGCACCGACTGGTGCGCCAGGGCTGTGAGGATCAGCAGGGTCGAGCCGACCACGACGGTGAATACGCCAATATCGAAGAACAGCGCGCTGGCCACGTGCACATCACCCAGCAATGGCAGGTGCAAGTGGGCGGTATGGGTGGTGAGGAACGGGTAACCCAGCAGCATGGCGCCGACCCCGGTCAGGGTCGCGCACAGCAGCCCGGTACCCATCCAGCGCAGCGGCCGCAGGCTCATCTGCGCTTCGACCCACTGGGTGCCGGCCACCATGTACTGGAGGATGAACGCCACCGACATGACCAAGCCAGCGACAAAGCCGCCACCGGGCTGGTTGTGCCCGCGCATGAACAGGTACATCGACACCAGCAAGGCGATCGGCAGCAGCAGGCGCACCAGCGCTGCCGGTACCATCATGAAGCCCAGCGCGGTATCGGTGGCATGCCGCGGGTTGATCAGGTCGGTGACTACGTCCGGCGCCAATTGGCGTTGTTGCGCCGGCAGTTGCATGCTCTCTTTTGGAGGACGGAAGCGCCGTAGCAGGGCGAACACCGTCAGTGCCACAGCCACCAACACGGTGATTTCACCGAGGGTATCGAAGCCGCGGAAGTCGACCAGCATGACATTGACCACATTGGTGCCGCCGCCCTGAGGCAACGCACGGCTCAGATAGAACGAGGAAATGTCGTTGGGCGTGGGCCGGGTCAGCATGGCGTACGACAGCACGGCCATGCCGCCACCCACCAGCACGGCCAGCAGCAAGTCGCGCAGGCGGCGCATGCGCGCGCGCTCCAGGCTACCCGGCAGCGGTGACACGCCTTCGATACGCCGTGGCAGCCAGCGCAGGCCGAGCAGGATCAGCACGGTGGTGACCACTTCCACCACCAACTGGGTCAGTGCCAGGTCGGGCGCAGAGAACCAGACGAAGGTGATGCAGGTCATCAGGCCGCAGACGCTGACCATGATCAGTGCCGCCAGGCGGTGGTACTTGGCCTGATAGGCGGCGCCGATGGCGCAGGCAATGGCGATCAGCCACAGGGCGACGAATACCCCGGAACCCGGAATCTTCGGGCGATCACCCCAGCTCAGGCCGCTATGGAGCATCGGCGTGAGGCCCGCGAGGAACGCGGCGAATACCAGCATGAACAGCTGCGACTGCAGCCGCCGGGTGGTGAACAGGCGTTCGATGCGACGCGCCAGCAACATCAGATGAACCTGGCCGTGCTCGAACAACCGCTTGCCATTGAAGCGCTCGATCACGGGCGGGTAGGGGAAGCGACCCAGGCGCAGTTGTTTGCGCAGCAGCAGGTACAGAACGATGCCGCCGCTCATGGCGACCAGGCTCATGATCATTGGCGCGTTCCAGCCATGCCAGATGGCCAGGCTGTATTCTGGCAGGGTGCCGCCAACCACCGGCAGGGCCGCAGCGGCCAACAGGGGGCCGACCGACTGGGTGGGGAAGATGCCCACGACCAGGCACGTGAGCACCAGCAGCTCCACCGGAGCACGCATCCAGCGTGGCGGCTCGTGCGGGGTATGGGGCAGGTCCTGGGCCGTCGGCCCGAAGAACACATCGACGGTAAAACGCAGGGCGTACGCCACGCTGAAGGTGCCGGCCAGGGTGGCGATCACCGGCAGCGTGGCCTCGACCCAGGCGGTGGAACTGATGAATACCGTTTCGGCAAAGAACATTTCCTTCGACAGGAAGCCGTTCATCAGCGGCACGCCGGCCATCGAGGCGCTGGCGACCATGGCCAGGGTCGCGGTGTAGGGCACCAGGCGGATCAGGCCGCTGAGGCGGCGAATGTCGCGGGTGCCGCTCTCGTGGTCGATGATGCCGGCGGCCATGAACAGCGAGGCCTTGAAGGTGGCATGGTTGAGAATGTGGAATACCGCGGCGACGGCAGCCAGCGGGCTGTTAAGGCCCAGCAGCAGGGTAATCAGGCCCAGGTGGCTGATGGTCGAATAGGCCAGCAGGCCCTTGAGGTCATTTTGGAACATGGCGGCGAAAGCGCCAAGCAGCAGGGTGAGGGCGCCGGCACCGCCGACGATCCAGAACCACTCCTCGCTACCGGAGAGTACCGGCCACAGGCGTGCCAGCAGAAACACCCCGGCCTTGACCATGGTGGCCGAGTGCAAATAGGCCGACACCGGTGTGGGCGCTGCCATGGCGTGGGGCAGCCAGAACTGGAAGGGAAACTGTGCGCTCTTGGTCAGGGCGCCGATGAGTATCAGGGGCAGCAGCACCGGGTAAAGCGCATGCTGGCGGATGGTATGCCCGGCAGCCAGGACCTTGTCCAGGTCATAGCTGCCGACCACATGGCCGAGCAGCAGGGCCCCTACCAACAGGCACAAGCCGCCTGCACCGGTTACCATCAGCGCCATGTAGGCGCCGCGACGGGCGTCGGCGCGGTGGTGCCAGTAGCCGATCAGCAGGAAGGAGAACAGGCTGGTCAGTTCCCAGAAGAACACCAGTTGGATCAGGTTGCCGGAGATGACCAGGCCGAGCATGGCGCCCATGAATGCCAGGAAGAACGCGAAGAAGCGTGGGACCGGGTCTTGCGGTGACATGTAGTAGCGCGCATACAGCGATACCAGCGTGCCAATGCCCAGTACCAGCAACGAGAACAGCCAGGCAAAGCCGTCCATGCGCAACACCAGGTTCAGCCCCAGGCTGGGTAGCCACAGGAACTCTTCGCGAATGACGCCACCATGGGCAATCTGAGGGTACAGAAGTGCTACCTGGACGGTGCCGACCAGGGCTACGAGCCCGGCAAGAATGGACTCGGCGTTACGTGCGTTGTGCGGCAGCACAGCTGCCAGGCAACTGCCCACGAACGGCAGAAGCAATAGCACTATCAAGGACATAGCGGCCTATTCTGGAGAAGTTTGCAAAGAATCATACGTGCCGAGGTGTTTATCACCAACACGCAAGCTGTCGCAGAATCCTACAAACCGGCTGTGACAAGCGGTTTTTTTATAACAGTTTTTTACAAAGAATAGCCGCTGTTGACTGTTTTACAGCCCCGCCTGGCCTTCGCCAGGGTTCTGTACATCGCGTGTTTCGACGGTTTCGCGAGGGCGCCGCACCTTGAGTTCACTGACCACCACGGCAACCACGATCAGCAGGCCGCCGAGTAGCGCCACGCCAGGCAGGCGCTCGCCAGCCAGACGCCCGACGATGCCGGCCCACACCGGTTCACCGGCATAGATGAGTGTGGCGCGGGTAGGCGAGACCGACTTCTGTGCCCAGTTCATTGCCACTTGGATCACCGCACTCATTGCGCCCAGGCCCACTGCGCTGGCAAGCAACAGCCAGGAGAAGTCGGGGAGGCGCTCCTGGGTCGGCACGATCATGAGAAACGCCAGCAGCGATGCGGTCGCAAGTTGTACCACCGTAACCCGGCGCACATCGACCTGACCGGCGTAGCGGCTGATCAGAATGATTTCACCGGCGATGGCCACGGCGCTGATCAGGGTGACCAGTTCGCCCTCGCTGAAACGCAGGCTGCCGCCTTCCGGCCCGGCCAGCAGCATCAGGCCGATGAATGCCAGGCAGATACCCATGCTGGGCATCAGGCCAGGCCGCCGCCCCAGCACCAGCCACTGCAGCAGCGGCACGAACGGGACGTACAGCGCAGTGATGAACGCTGACTGGCTGCTGCTGATGGTTTGCAGGCCCATGGTCTGCAGGCCATAGCCGAGCATGATCGACACGCCGATCAGCATGCCGGCCTTCAGTTCGGTGAAGGTCAGGCCGGGCAGCGCTCGCGCCGAGACCACACCAACGAACAGCGCGGCTGCCGCAAAACGCAGGCCGACGAAGAACATCGGGCCGCTGACGGTCATTACGTTATGCACCAACAGGAAAGTGCCGCCCCACAACATGGTGATGAATACCAGCACCAGTTCGGCCTTGCTCAGGCGGAAGGTGACGGCAGGGGTAGGCTTGCTGCTGGGCTGATTCATGGTCTTGCACACTCGGAAAGGGCGGCGCACAATCGCCGCAAAAGTGGGCAGTATACTGCGCAATCTTGACCAGTGAGCAATATAGTGCACAAGGATTCTTCGCACCGGGCATCGGTGCTGCAACATGTCAGCCTCAATGTGCGCAGTCTGCGCAACGCCGCCGGCTTGAGTCAGGCGGCGCTGGCCGAGCGTTCAGGGGTCAGCCGGCGCATGCTGGTCGCGATCGAGGCGGGCGAGAAGAATGTCAGCCTGACCACATTGGACCTGATTGCCGAAGCCTTGGGCGTGGCTTTCAGTACCCTGATCCAGGCGCCAGACCTGCGCGACCCCGGGCGCATTGAAGAGCTGGCGTGGGCTGGCGAACACCCGCAGAGCCGAGCGGTGTTGCTGGGCACCAGCCCGGCAAGGCGCGAGGTGGAACTTTGGGAATGGACCCTGGCACCGGGGGAGTGCTATCACAGTGAGGCCGATGCCGAAGGCTGGAGCGAGCAGATTTATGTGATCGATGGGCAGCTGACGCTGATCATCGAAGAGGTCGAGCATCGCTTGCAGGTGGGGCAGTTCCATGTGTTCCCCAGTAACTGCCGGTATGCCTACCGTAACGATGGCGTGGTGGCTGTTCGGTTTGTGCGCAATGTGGCGATTTGAGCCTGCAGGCTTTGGGGCTGCTGTGCAGCCCCAAAGGTCTCAAGCCGATCAGCTTTTCAGCAGCTCGTCGGTCTTCACCACATTGGCATAGGCAAACGCCAGCGCCGCCATCGCCGAATCATGCACATGAGCCGCCGGCACCTGCTTGCCGTCGAACGCCAGTGGCAGGGTCGCGCAGGCATCGTGCGCCACAGTCACTTGATAGCCCAGATCGGCTGCAGCCCGGGTGGCGGCGTCAATGCACATGTGGCTCATGCTGCCGACGATGGTCAGCGCCTCGACGCCATGCCGGTCCAGCGTGTGCTCAAGATCGGTACCGAGGAAGGCATTGACCTTGTGCTTGAGCACCACCGGCTCGCTCGGCAATGGCTCGACCTTGGCGTGGATGGCCGCACCCTGCGAGCCGGGGGCAAAGAAGGGTGCATCGGCAGTGTCGAACTCATGCCGCACATGGACCACCAGGTCGCCGCGCTGGCGTGCGGCTGCCAGCAGGCGGGCGGCGTTGTCGGCCGCCTGGTCGGCGCCATCGAGGGGCCACTTGCCGCCCGGGAAGTAGTCGTTCTGGATGTCGATGATGATCAGTGCCTGCTTGCTCATGCTGCCTCCTGTGGCAGTAGTCGTCGAGAGACGTTAGTTATAGGCTGTGTTCACTCACCTGAGGATTGGCGCGAACGACACTATGCGGGCAAAAACTGACACCGGCGCTAACCTGGATATCGGCTTGCTGCTATACCCCGGCGTGCAGCGCGCCGCTGTGCATGGCCTGGCCGACCTGTTCCTGGTGGCCAACCGGGTTGCGGCCGAACTGGGGGCCGTCGAGCTGCCGCACATTCGCGTCAGTTGCTGGCAGGCAGATGAGACGGGGCAGTTGTTGCCTGCGTCGGATAACTCAGCTGTCACCGTACCAGGCCTGCGGGTCCTGATCATTCCGCCAAGCCTGGAGTCAGCTCCGCAAGCCGAGTTGCTCGAACGTCATCGCGCGCCGCTGTGCCTGCTGCACGGGCGTGGTACGGTGCTGGCGTCGGTATGCATCGGTGTATTTTTCATTGCCGCCAGCGGTTTGCTCGACGGGCGCCCGGCCTGCACGCACTGGAATTATGTGCATGCGCTTGCCCAGCGCTTCCCCAGGGTGCGGGTAGAGGCTCAGCAGCCGTTGCTGGATGACGGCGACATCGTGACCTCGGCAGGGTTGATGGCCTGGACGGACCTCGGCTTGCGCCTGCTGGAGCGCTTTTTGGGGACGACGGTGGCTCAGGAGACCGCCCGCTATCTGGCCGTCGATCCGGTCGCGGCGCCGCTGCCCGGCGCTGTGTTCAACCCGCGCCTGGATCACGGCGACGAGGCCGTGTTGAAGGTGCAGCACTGGTTGCAGGGCAATGGCGGGCAGGATGCTGACCTGGCCACGATGGCGGCCTGCGCGGGGCTGGAGGCGCGCACTTTCTTGCGGCGCTTTCGTGCCGCTACCGGGCTGCGCCCGACCGAGTATTGCCAGCAGGTGAGGGTGGGGCGTGCATGCCGCTTGCTGGAGTTTACCCGGCGCAACGTCGAACAGATCGCGTGGGGTGTCGGCTATCAGGATCCGGGCGCGTTTCGCAAGGTATTCCAGCGTGTCACTGGCCTTACCCCGAGTGAATATCGGCGGCGGTTTGCGGTATCCGGCGAGGCTCTATAGAAACCACTTGACCTTGACTTTGCTTGAGGTTTTACCCTGCTCGGCATCGCGCTGCATGCGTACGTAGCCAGGAGACTGTCGATGTTGGCATCACCTCATGCCTTGTGGTTTACCCAGATGATCGAATACGAAGTGCCCAGTATGTGCCAGCAAGCGTTGGCTCAGGCCCTGGTGGCCCGTAGTGAAGCGTTGGCTGCGCGTTGCGAAGGGCTGCAGGGTGTGAGCATCCAGGCCAGCGACGATGGCAGCCGGGTGTTGCAGTACTTGCAATGGCAGTCACGCCAGGCCTGGGCGGCGGCGGCCGTGCACTTCATCGAGGAATCCTTTCTTGACCTGCTGGGCCAGCATCAGGCACGCGGCGTCAACTTCGCCGCCTACCAGGCCTTGCGCAGCCTGGTGCGCGACGACGATGGCGTCCTGCATTGCCAGGTGGGCGGTCCTCAGGCATACCATGGTGCGTAGTGCGGGTAGCGATCCAGGCGGGCACCTATGACCATTTCGCTGATCCATGCCGCCAGGAGCGAGCTGTACGCTTTCTGGCTCTCTTCGCTGGACAGTGCGTGGTCGGCGCCGTCGACGATGCGATGGGTGAGCGAGTGGGCGTTGACGAACGCCGAGCGGTAGTTCATCAAGGTACTGTGCGGCACGTAGTCATCCTGCTCTGACTCCACCAGCAGCACATCCCCGCCGAATTCGGCACACGCGGCCAGCGCGCGGTTGTCGGCCGGGCCCAGGTGGCGTTGGCGATAGGCATTCAGGCGTTGACGGTCAAGGGTTTGCTTCGGGGTGCCCCATTCGTCATCCCAGTACAGGGCAGGTACCCGCAGGGCCAGCCATCTGACCGGCCGTTGGCGGGTCAGCAGAGTCGCCAGGTAACCGCCATAGCTGCTGCCGATAATGGCGATGGCGCTGCTGTCGACAGCCGGGTGGCTGACCAGTCGATCGTAAGCCACCAGCAAGTCCTGCAGGTTTTGTTCACGGGTGACCGTGAGGCGTTGGCTTTCGGTCTTTTCGTGACCGCGCAGGTCGAAGGTCATGCACACGCATCCCAATCCGGTGATATGCCGGGCGCGGGCCAGGTCACGTTGCTGGCTGCCGCCCCAGCCGTGTACGAATAGAATCCCCGGCATTTTGGTGCCCGGACTGACCAAGGTGCCGGCGATGCGGTCATTCTCGACCTGCAGTTCAACGGTTTCACTCTGAATGGCCATGTTCGCGAATCCGCGCAAATTTACTGAGTTGTCCGAGTTCACTGTCGTTTCCTTGGTAAAAGAGGGTGGCGTCAGTGGGCAGGTCGGGGTTGCCGAATACTTCGTGGGTGGAGGCACGTACCCGTTGCAATGCAGGGTCATCGGCAAACGCCTGCAGGGCCAACAGTTCGGCACTGCTGGCACCACCCAAGCGCCAGGATTGTTCGAGCACCCCGCTGCACAGGTGGCCCGAAGGGCTGATGCCGCGGGCGATGTCGTAGTTGCGACGTGAGGCGACAAAGCCCGGGAAGTGCTGCTCGGCGGCTTGTTCGTAAACCATGGCCTGGTTGATGGCAAGGCGCAGGTGGTCTTCCAGTGGGAGCTGTAGCAACGCCTGATAGTCGCCACGTACCACCACCAGGTCAGAACCGCCGTAGACCTCGGTACCCTGATGGTCACGTGTCAGTTGCTGGGTACCGTAGTAGCTGCAGGTCAAGCCGGCGACGCGCACCTGACCGACACTGAAGGTTTGCACCTCGCTCAGGTCTTCTTCGAGCACCAGGCCCCACAGCGCCAACGTTTGGTCATCCATGCCGGCCAGCAGAGGCTCAAGGGCGTCTGCCGTGGTGATGACCTGTTGACCGCGTCCTGCGCAAGCCAGTACCGGTTTGACCCTCAGCGGGCCGTCGAGCAGCAGCAACTGTGCGGCAGTGCGAGCGTCGGTTTTGCTGAACACGGTGTAGCCGCGCAGCAGGGCATCGCTGGCCTGTCGGGCGAAGTCGTCGGTCCAGCCCGGCGGGAAGCTGGCCTCGGCGGGTAACGGGTGAGAGATCGCCTTGGTTGCCATGTAGGGGTGCGGCACCATGCCGCCAAACAGGTCCTGTTCGCTGCAAATACCCAAGGCGGCATATCGCCTGGGGTCGACCAGGGTCTCGGTTGGCAGATAATAGTAGGCATCGGCGGCATCTGGCTGCTGCGTGGGCTGTATAGGTGAGCAGCCCAGCAAACGTGCCAGGCCTTCGACAAGCTTTAGATGAACGCCGTGCTCGTGTTCGGGCGTGTGGTCGCGGGTGTCAAGCAACACCACGCCGGCTTTCGGTTCGATGGCACTGGGCATGGTCATTTGCCTGTGTGCAATGAGTGTACTGTGTGTGAAGCCGGTGTCTTGGGGAAGTTCAGGGGAACTTGATCGGTGGTCCTGGTCCTGTTGTAGGAAGTGTCCTATTGGCACAGGGCGTGGTGGGCAATGCATGCCGTATCTTGGTCGTCGCGATTGCAGCGCCCGGGTGGCTGTTCCATTATCGGCCTATTGGATCAACCGTTATGAAGTCGCAGGAGAGCGCATGAACGTCCAGACCACCCTTGAGCAAAGCGTGCCGCAGCGACTGGTGCACGTGCGCCAAGCCATGGCGGCAGGGGGCATCGATGCCTTGCTGGTACCCTCGGCCGACCCCCATCTTTCCGAATACCTGCCCGGTTACTGGCAGGGGCGCCAGTGGCTTTCGGGGTTCCAGGGCTCGGTTGGTACGCTGGTGGTCACCCCCGGCTTTGCCGGGCTGTGGGTCGACAGCCGCTACTGGGAGCAGGCAGCTCAGGAGCTGGAGGGCAGCGGCATCGAACTGATGAAACTGTTGCCGGGCAAACCCGGAGCGTTGGAATGGTTGGGCGAAAACGTCGAGCCCAACGGTCGCGTGGCAGTGGATGGTGCGGTCATGGCCCTGGCTTCGGCGCGCCAGCTGGCCGAGCGGCTGAAGGCGCGTGGAGCGCAGCTGGTGACTGACATGGACCTGCTGGGTCAAGTCTGGGACGGGCGCCCGGCGCTGCCAGGCAACCCGGTGTACCAGCACCTGCCGCCACACGCCACGGTGAGCCGGGCGGAAAAGCTCGCGCAATTGCGCCAGGGCATCCTGGCCAAGGGGGCCGACTGGCACTTCATCGCAACCCTGGATGACATTGCCTGGCTGTTCAACCTGCGCGGCAGCGATGTTTCTTACAATCCGGTTTTCCTGGCCTTTGCCCTGATCAATCAGCAGCAGGCCATCCTGTTCGTGGGCCAGGACAAGGTGGACGCGCACCTGCGTCATGTGCTGGAGGTCGACGGCATCGAGGTGCGCGACTACAGCGAAGCAGGCAAGGCGCTTGGCACTGTTCCTGCGGGGGCGCGGCTGCTGGTGGACCCGGCCCGGGTGACCTGCGGCCTGCTGGACAACCTGGCGGCAGAGGTGGTTCTTGTCGAGGGGCTAAACCCCACCACGCTGAGCAAGTCCTGCAAGGGTGACGACGACCTGGTGCACATTCGCCAGGTCATGGAGCAGGACGGCGCAGCCTTGTGCGAGTTTTTCGCCTGGTTCGAGGCGAACCTCGGCCGGGAGGTCATTACGGAGCTGACGGTTGACGAGCAATTGAGTGCCGCGCGTGCTCGACGCCCTGATTTCGTGTCACTGAGCTTTTCTACCATTGCCGCCTTCAATGGCAATGGCGCGATGCCACACTACCGTGCCACCGAGCAGTCGCATGCGCTCATCGAGGGTAATGGCTTGCTACTGATCGACTCGGGCGGTCAATACCTGGGCGGCACTACCGACATCACGCGCATGGTGCCGGTCGGTAACCCCAGTCTGGCACAGAAGCAGGACTGCACCCGTGTACTCAAGGGCATGATTGCCCTGTCGCGTGCCACGTTCCCGCGAGGGGTACTGTCGCCGTTGCTCGACGCCATTGCCCGGGCGCCGATCTGGGCTGACCAGGTCGACTATGGCCATGGTACGGGCCACGGGGTGGGCTACTTCATGAACGTTCACGAGGGGCCTCAAGTAATCGCCTACCAGGCGGCACCTGCACCGCAGACGGCCATGCAAGCGGGCATGATCAGTTCGATCGAGCCGGGTACGTACCGCCCGGGGCAGTGGGGCGTTCGCATCGAGAACCTGGTGGTCAACCGCGAAGCGGGGAGGAGTGCCTTTGGTGACTTCCTGCAATTCGAGACCTTGACGCTGTGCCCTATCGACACCCGCTGTCTGTTGCCCGGGTTGCTGGCCAAGGAAGAGGTGGAGTGGCTGAACGGCTATCACGCCAGCGTACGTGAGCGCCTGGCGCCTTTGCTCCAAGGGGATGCGCTAGCCTGGTTGGAGCTGCGTACTGCACCGCTGTAACACAAATGAAAAAGGGCAGTTTGCGAGCTGCCCTTTTCTCTATTTACAGATGACGATCATGCTACGGCTGGTGTAACCCGCCGGGTTGATGCCGAACAAATAGTCACCGGCTTCTTCATCGCTATCGCCCGAGCGCGCAACAACTCGGTAGCCGCGCGTGCTGCAGGCGCTTGCGGCCTTGCTGTAGCAATTGTCCCACGAGGAAGAAAGACCGGAGCAATTGATATGCAGGCCCTTCTTGCCCCTTTTGACCTCGGTCTTGGCTGTGGCGGCACATCCAGCAATAGCCAAGATGGCCAGGATGAGAAAAATTCGTTTCATTCCTGTCCTTAAATGCAGGGCAAATCAGTTGTCACGACCCTGTCGTTGTCGCTTCGGTTCTTCCTGAACCTTCCCCCAGCGTCCGTGTTCGGCCCAGTAGATAGCGTAAAGATGATGATTCTGTGACAGCTTAATCAGCGAGACGGGCTGCTACAATCACTAATCCTTTCTCAAATGAAAATATTTCTCATATCAGTCTGCTGCGATGGCCGGGCTGGTTGCCTTGCGCATGGACAGGGTGGTGCCGACCGAGGCGGTAATGATTGCCAGAATCGCCAGCCATTGAGTGAGTGTCAGCATCTCGCCGAGGAAAAGCAGGCCGGACAATGCGCCAAATGCCGGTTCGATGCTCATCAGGGTGCCGAACGTGCGCGCCGGGATTCGCGTGAGGGCAACCATTTCCAGGCTGTATGGCAGGGCGGTGGACAGTATTGCAACGGCCAACGCCATGGGGATCACGGCAGGTGTGAGCAGAGCGCTACCGGCGTGGGCGATACCGATGGGGGCGACGAACAGGGCCGCGACTACCACCCCCAGGGCCGCGCTCTGGATGCCGTGCTCGGCTCCTGCACGTTGCCCGAACAGGATGTACAGCGCCCAGCACACGCCCGCCCCCAGCGCATAGGCGGCGCCCACTGGGTCGAGTGCCTGGCCACTGTGACCTGCTGGCAGCAACAGCAGCAGCCCAGCGATGGCGAGCGCAATCCACAGGAAATCGATCGGTCGGCGCGAGGAGAAGATTGCCACGGCCAACGGGCCGGTGAATTCCAGGGCCACAGCGATACCGATGGGTACCGTTTGCAGGGCCATATAGAAGAGGAAGTTCATGCCGCCCAGTGCCATCCCGTAGATGACCACGTTGCGCAACGTGTTGGCGGTCATGCGTACCCGCCACGGGCGCAGTATAAGCAGCATGATGATGCTGGCGAAGATCAGGCGCAGGGTGGTGGTGCCTTGTGCGCCGATGATGGGGAACATGCTTTTGGCCAGAGAGGCGCCGGACTGAATCGATGCCATGGCGATAAGCAGTAGGCCGATCGGGAAGAGGGTGGCGGCCAGGCTGCGGGGCTGGGTGTTCATTTAAGTGCGGCAATCCTTTGGCGAGGGAGGTGTTGAGCAATATAGTGCGCAATTGGTGGGGTGGGTGGTAGCCCTTAAGCGGTTTTGCCAGAAATATTTCAAATCATTGAAATTAAAGGTTGACCTTCTCGATGGCCTCCCTATAATGCGCACCACTCCAACGCGGTAGCGAAGCAAAGCTAGCCACTGTGTTGAGTCAAGTGTTTGAAGCTAAACGAGTTTCTCGCAAAAAACTTCAAAATAAACGCTTGACAGGCTCTGAGGAAAGCGTAGAATGCGCGCCTCGGTTGAGACGAAAAGCTCTTAACCAAACGCTCTTTAACAAATTGAATCAAGCAATTCGTGTGGGTGCTTGTGAGTACGGACTGATAGTCAAAAAGATTATCAGCATCACAAGTGGCCATGCGAGAAATCACATAGTCATTTGAGATTGCTGAGCCAAGTTTAGGGTTTCTTAAAAACCCAAGCAGTATTGAACTGAAGAGTTTGATCATGGCTCAGATTGAACGCTGGCGGCAGGCCTAACACATGCAAGTCGAGCGGATGACGGGAGCTTGCTCCTTGATTCAGCGGCGGACGGGTGAGTAATGCCTAGGAATCTGCCTGGTAGTGGGGGATAACGTTTCGAAAGGAACGCTAATACCGCATACGTCCTACGGGAGAAAGCAGGGGACCTTTGGGCCTTGCGCTATCAGATGAGCCTAGGTCGGATTAGCTAGTTGGTGGGGTAATGGCTCACCAAGGCGACGATCCGTAACTGGTCTGAGAGGATGATCAGTCACACTGGAACTGAGACACGGTCCAGACTCCTACGGGAGGCAGCAGTGGGGAATATTGGACAATGGGCGAAAGCCTGATCCAGCCATGCCGCGTGTGTGAAGAAGGTCTTCGGATTGTAAAGCACTTTAAGTTGGGAGGAAGGGCAGTAAGCTAATACCTTGCTGTTTTGACGTTACCGACAGAATAAGCACCGGCTAACTCTGTGCCAGCAGCCGCGGTAATACAGAGGGTGCAAGCGTTAATCGGAATTACTGGGCGTAAAGCGCGCGTAGGTGGTTTGTTAAGTTGGATGTGAAAGCCCCGGGCTCAACCTGGGAACTGCATCCAAAACTGGCAAGCTAGAGTACGGTAGAGGGTGGTGGAATTTCCTGTGTAGCGGTGAAATGCGTAGATATAGGAAGGAACACCAGTGGCGAAGGCGACCACCTGGACTGATACTGACACTGAGGTGCGAAAGCGTGGGGAGCAAACAGGATTAGATACCCTGGTAGTCCACGCCGTAAACGATGTCAACTAGCCGTTGGAATCCTTGAGATTTTAGTGGCGCAGCTAACGCATTAAGTTGACCGCCTGGGGAGTACGGCCGCAAGGTTAAAACTCAAATGAATTGACGGGGGCCCGCACAAGCGGTGGAGCATGTGGTTTAATTCGAAGCAACGCGAAGAACCTTACCAGGCCTTGACATGCAGAGAACTTTCCAGAGATGGATTGGTGCCTTCGGGAACTCTGACACAGGTGCTGCATGGCTGTCGTCAGCTCGTGTCGTGAGATGTTGGGTTAAGTCCCGTAACGAGCGCAACCCTTGTCCTTAGTTACCAGCACGTTATGGTGGGCACTCTAAGGAGACTGCCGGTGACAAACCGGAGGAAGGTGGGGATGACGTCAAGTCATCATGGCCCTTACGGCCTGGGCTACACACGTGCTACAATGGTCGGTACAGAGGGTTGCCAAGCCGCGAGGTGGAGCTAATCTCACAAAACCGATCGTAGTCCGGATCGCAGTCTGCAACTCGACTGCGTGAAGTCGGAATCGCTAGTAATCGCGAATCAGAATGTCGCGGTGAATACGTTCCCGGGCCTTGTACACACCGCCCGTCACACCATGGGAGTGGGTTGCACCAGAAGTAGCTAGTCTAACCTTCGGGAGGACGGTTACCACGGTGTGATTCATGACTGGGGTGAAGTCGTAACAAGGTAGCCGTAGGGGAACCTGCGGCTGGATCACCTCCTTAATCGACGACATCAGCCTGCTGATGAGCTCCCACACGAATTGCTTGATTCATTGTCGAAGACGATCAAGACCCTATATAGGTCTGTAGCTCAGTTGGTTAGAGCGCACCCCTGATAAGGGTGAGGTCGGCAGTTCAAATCTGCCCAGACCTACCAATATGCGGGGCCATAGCTCAGCTGGGAGAGCGCCTGCCTTGCACGCAGGAGGTCAGCGGTTCGATGCCGCTTGGCTCCACCACTTGCTGTACCTTGATCAAACTCAGAAATGAGCATTCGCGTCGAATGTTGATTTCTGACTTTTGTCAGATCGTTCTTTAAAAATTCGGATATGTGATAGATATAGACTGAACACCAGTTTCACTGCTGGTGAATCAGGCTAAGGTAAAATTTGTGAGTTCTGCTCGAAAGAGCAACGTACGAATTTTCGGCGAATGTCGTCTTCACAGTATAACCAGATTGCTTGGGGTTATATGGTCAAGTGAAGAAGCGCATACGGTGGATGCCTTGGCAGTCAGAGGCGATGAAAGACGTGGTAGCCTGCGATAAGCTTTGGGGAGTCGGCAAACAGACTGTGATCCAGAGATCTCTGAATGGGGGAACCCAGCCAGCATAAGCTGGTTATCTTGTACTGAATACATAGGTGCAAGAGGCGAACCAGGGGAACTGAAACATCTAAGTACCCTGAGGAAAAGAAATCAACCGAGATTCCCTTAGTAGTGGCGAGCGAACGGGGACCAGCCCTTAAGTTGGTTTGAGATTAGTGGAACGCTCTGGAAAGTGCGGCCATAGTGGGTGATAGCCCCGTACACGAAAATCTCTTGTCAATGAAATCGAGTAGGACGGAGCACGAGAAACTTTGTCTGAATATGGGGGGACCATCCTCCAAGGCTAAATACTACTGACTGACCGATAGTGAACCAGTACCGTGAGGGAAAGGCGAAAAGAACCCCGGAGAGGGGAGTGAAATAGAACCTGAAACCGTATGCGTACAAGCAGTGGGAGCCTACTTTGTTAGGTGACTGCGTACCTTTTGTATAATGGGTCAGCGACTTATATTCAGTGGCGAGCTTAACCGAATAGGGGAGGCGTAGCGAAAGCGAGTCTTAATAGGGCGTTTAGTCGCTGGGTATAGACCCGAAACCGGGCGATCTATCCATGGGCAGGTTGAAGGTTAGGTAACACTGACTGGAGGACCGAACCGACTACCGTTGAAAAGTTAGCGGATGACCTGTGGATCGGAGTGAAAGGCTAATCAAGCTCGGAGATAGCTGGTTCTCCTCGAAAGCTATTTAGGTAGCGCCTCATGTATCACTGTAGGGGGTAGAGCACTGTTTCGGCTAGGGGGTCATCCCGACTTACCAAACCGATGCAAACTCCGAATACCTACAAGTGCCGAGCATGGGAGACACACGGCGGGTGCTAACGTCCGTCGTGAAAAGGGAAACAACCCAGACCGTCAGCTAAGGTCCCAAAGTCATGGTTAAGTGGGAAACGATGTGGGAAGGCTTAGACAGCTAGGAGGTTGGCTTAGAAGCAGCCACCCTTTAAAGAAAGCGTAATAGCTCACTAGTCGAGTCGGCCTGCGCGGAAGATGTAACGGGGCTCAAACCATGCACCGAAGCTACGGGTATCATCTTACGATGATGCGGTAGAGGAGCGTTCTGTAAGCCTGTGAAGGTGAGTTGAGAAGCTTGCTGGAGGTATCAGAAGTGCGAATGCTGACATGAGTAACGACAATGCGAGTGAAAAACTCGCACGCCGAAAGACCAAGGTTTCCTGCGCAACGTTAATCGACGCAGGGTTAGTCGGTCCCTAAGGCGAGGCTGAAAAGCGTAGTCGATGGAAAACAGGTTAATATTCCTGTACTTCCAGTTATTGCGATGGAGGGACGGAGAAGGTTAGGCCAGCCTGGCGTTGGTTGTCCAGGTTTAAGGTGGTAGGCTGAAATCTTAGGCAAATCCGGGATTTCAAGGCCGAGAGCTGATGACGAGTTGCCTTTAGGCGACGAAGTGGTTGATACCATGCTTCCAAGAAAAGCTCCTAAGCTTCAGATAACTGGGAACCGTACCCCAAACCGACACAGGTGGTTAGGTAGAGAATACCAAGGCGCTTGAGAGAACTCGGGTGAAGGAACTAGGCAAAATGGCACCGTAACTTCGGGAGAAGGTGCGCCGGCGAGGGTGAAGGACTTGCTCCGTAAGCCCATGCCGGTCGAAGATACCAGGCCGCTGCGACTGTTTATTAAAAACACAGCACTCTGCAAACACGAAAGTGGACGTATAGGGTGTGACGCCTGCCCGGTGCCGGAAGGTTAATTGATGGGGTTAGCGCAAGCGAAGCTCTTGATCGAAGCCCCGGTAAACGGCGGCCGTAACTATAACGGTCCTAAGGTAGCGAAATTCCTTGTCGGGTAAGTTCCGACCTGCACGAATGGCGTAACGATGGCGGCGCTGTCTCCACCCGAGACTCAGTGAAATTGAAATCGCTGTGAAGATGCAGTGTATCCGCGGCTAGACGGAAAGACCCCGTGAACCTTTACTATAGCTTTGCACTGGACTTTGAATTTGCTTGTGTAGGATAGGTGGGAGGCTTTGAAGTGGGGACGCCAGTTCTCATGGAGCCATCCTTGAAATACCACCCTGGCAACTTTGAGGTTCTAACTCAGGTCCGTTATCCGGATCGAGGACAGTGTATGGTGGGTAGTTTGACTGGGGCGGTCTCCTCCCAAAGAGTAACGGAGGAGTACGAAGGTGCGCTCAGACCGGTCGGAAATCGGTCGTAGAGTATAAAGGCAAAAGCGCGCTTGACTGCGAGACAAACACGTCGAGCAGGTACGAAAGTAGGTCTTAGTGATCCGGTGGTTCTGTATGGAAGGGCCATCGCTCAACGGATAAAAGGTACTCCGGGGATAACAGGCTGATACCGCCCAAGAGTTCATATCGACGGCGGTGTTTGGCACCTCGATGTCGGCTCATCACATCCTGGGGCTGAAGCCGGTCCCAAGGGTATGGCTGTTCGCCATTTAAAGTGGTACGCGAGCTGGGTTTAGAACGTCGTGAGACAGTTCGGTCCCTATCTGCCGTGGACGTTTGAGATTTGAGAGGGGCTGCTCCTAGTACGAGAGGACCGGAGTGGACGAACCTCTGGTGTTCCGGTTGTCACGCCAGTGGCATTGCCGGGTAGCTATGTTCGGAAGAGATAACCGCTGAAAGCATCTAAGCGGGAAACTTGCCTCAAGATGAGATCTCACTGGGATCTTGAATCCCCTAAAGGGCCGTCGAAGACTACGACGTTGATAGGTTGGGTGTGTAAGCGCTGTGAGGCGTTGAGCTAACCAATACTAATTGCCCGTGAGGCTTGACCATATAACACCCAAGCAATCTGCTACGCAGATTGTGGTGGTGAAGACGAAAGACCCGAAAATTCGTAAGACCACAAATATCGCATATCCGAATTCGCTGGGCTGTCCATCTGGACATTCTGGCAACAGAATTTCTTGACGACCATAGAGCATTGGAACCACCTGATCCCATCCCGAACTCAGTAGTGAAACGATGCATCGCCGATGGTAGTGTGGGGTTTCCCCATGTGAGAGTAGGTCATCGTCAAGATTCATTTCGCAAAACCCCTATCTGCGCATGCAGGTAGGGGTTTTGTCTTTGTGGGCAAAAAAACTGGACCTGCTCGAATCACTGTGGGAACAGGCAGCTCGGTGGAGGGCACCGGCTTCGCCGGTGTTCGCGGGTAAACCCGCTCCTACGACGGCCTGTGTCCACCCCCCGATGTGTGTCCACCACCAAACTGTGTAGGAGCGGGTTTACCCGCGAATACGGTAGCAGCGGCAACAGTGAACGGCGGGTGGAAATTGGGTAGCAGGCCCGGCCCATTCGCGGGTAAACCCGCTCCTACAAATCATGAAATGTGCGTCATTTATACCTGACGAATGACAGCGTAATGCTACGCTCGCGGAAATACTCAGCACGGATACTTACCATGGAAATGAACTGGCATCAGGCCCTGCAAGAGAGCCTAAGCTGGCTGGCAATCGCCTCGTTCATCACCCTTGTCAGCTTCACTGCAGCCGCAACTCTGGCCGTGCGTTGTACACGCTGGGGCAGCCAGTTCTGGCAGCTTGCCGGGCCCTATTTCAGTTTCAGGCGCAGTTGGCGGCCGTTGCTGGTGTTTGCCCTGCTGCTGGTCCTGACGCTGTTTTCGGTTCGCCTAAACGTTCTTTTTTCGTTCTGGTACAACGGCTTCTACAGCGCCTTGCAGGGCCTTGACCAGGCGGCGTTCTGGTACCTGCTCGGCGTCTTCGCAGTGCTGGCTACCATCCATGTGTTGCGCTCGCTGTTCACCTTCTATGTCAGCCAGGCATTCAGTATCAAGTGGCGGGTCTGGCTGACCGAGCGCCTGACCCACGACTGGATGCAGGGCGATGCCTATTACCGTGGCCAGTTCCTTGCCGAGCCAGTGGACAACCCTGACCAACGTATCGAACTGGACGTTAACGCTTTTGTCACCAACTCGGTCACCCTTGCCCTGGGCGCAGTCAGTGCGCTGGTTTCGCTCGTGGCGTTCACCGGTATCCTCTGGGGGCTGTCGGCACCGTTGACGGTGGCCGGCGTAGAGATCCCTCGGGCGATGGTATTTGCCGTTTACCTGTATGTCATCGTCGCCACCTGGTTCGCCTTCCGCCTTGGGCGCCCGCTGATCCGGCTTAACTTCCTCAACGAGAAACTCACCGCCAACTTCCGTTACGCGTTGATGCGTCTGCGTGAGAACGCCGAGAACATTGCCTTCTACCAAGGTTCGCAAGTCGAGCGGGGCACGTTGCTCGGCCGTTTTGCTGCCTTGATCGTGAATGCCTGGGCATTGGTGTACCGGAACTTGAAGTTCAGTGGCTTCAACTTGGGTGTCAGTCAGGTAGCCGTTGTGTTTCCGTTCATTCTTCAGGCGCCGCGCTTCTTCAGTGGGGCGATCAAGCTGGGCGACGTCATGCAAACTTCCCAGGCCTTTGGGCAGGTGCAGGATTCTTTGTCGTTCTTCCGTGAGTCGTACGATGCGTTCGCGCAGTACCGCGCGACCCTTGACCGTCTCACCGGCTTTCTCGATGCCAACCAGCAGGCAAGTGCGTTGCCGCGCGTCACCACCGAAGACCAGGCGCATGCGCTGCAGATCGCGGGATTGCAGGTGCTGCGCCCGGACGGACATGCCCTTATCGCCGACCTGGACCTGAGCCTGCATGCCGGCCAGGCGTTGTTGATCAAAGGGCCATCGGGCAGTGGTAAAACCACGCTGCTGCGTGCCCTGGCGGGTCTTTGGCCGTATGCCGAAGGCAAGGTCAGGCGGCCAACGGGGCATCAGGCACTGTTCCTGTCGCAACGCCCGTACCTGCCGCTGGGTGACTTGCGTACCGTCATTGCCTACCCGGCAGCCAGTAATACCAAGGATGAGTTGCTCATGCAGCAGGCACTGCGCCAGGTCAACCTAGCCCACCTGGCCGAGCGTCTGGACGTCAGCTGTGACTGGTCACACATCCTCTCGGTGGGCGAGCAGCAGCGTCTGGCGTTCGCCCGGGTACTGTTCAACCGGCCTGAGGTGGTGTTTCTCGACGAGTCCACCTCGGCGATGGATGAGGGGCTCGAGCATGCCCTGTATGCGTTGTTGCGTTCGGAAATGCCGAGTGCATTGCTGGTCAGTGTCGGCCACCGCAGCACGCTGGCAGCGTTCCATACTCACCGGCTTGAGGTGGATGGGCATGGCGGTTGGTCGTTGCTGGAGCAGGAGGCTGCGCTGGCCTAGTTCGGCTTGAGGGGGAGATCGCCATCCAGCATCGCGATCAGCTTGGCCCCTTCACTGCGTGCATTGCCGACATCCTTGGTGACCCGAACCACTCGAACGCCTTCACCGGCAGGCCGTGGCCCCTGGCCAGGCGTTCGCCCCCTGCGGCGGGAGCGTTCGGGTTACAGGATGGAACTGTTCAACCTGCGTGCGCTGCAGTCGTGAACCGCCAGGCTAGCCAGGTTCAGCGCAGCAGCGTCAGCCCTGCAAGGGTGGTGACGGCAAACCCTGCACCAACCAGGAAGGTTGCCTGGAACCCCGCACTCTCCCACAGCAATCCGGCTACCACGCTGGCTATCAGCAGTGCCGCACCGGTCAGCAGGTTGAACAGGCCGAAGGCGGTACCGCGCAAGTTGGCGGGGGCGCTGTCGGCAATCATGGCAGAGAAGATGCCTTGGCTGAAGCCCAAGTGCAGGCCCCAGGCCGTTACCCCAAAGGCAAGCCCGGCCCATCCTGGCAAAAGGGCCAGCAGCAGGTCGGCAGTGATCAGCAGGCCTAGCCCGGCCATCAGCACGCCACGGCGCCCCACTCGGTCCGACAACACGCCGGCAGGGTAGGCCGACAGTGAGTAGGCCATCGCCATCAATACCAGTACCGCCGGCGCCCACAGCGGAGTCAGGCCTATGTTCTGAGCCCGCAGCAGCAAGAACGCCTCGCTGAAACGGGCGAGGGTGAACAACGTGGCCAGACCGATCAGGCGCCAATAGACCGGCCCCAGGCGCCGAAGCGCGTGCAGTGCCAACGGTGAGCGTACCCGACGCCCCATAGCTGAGGCTTCAGGTTCGTGAACGAAGGCAACTAGGATATACACCGCCACGAACGCCGGGATAATAGCTACCCAGAACACGGTCTGGAAATGGCTCGCTGTCAGCCACATCAACACGATCGCCAGCAATGGCCCGAGGATAGCGCCCACGGTATCGAGCGCCTGACGCAGGCCGAACGCCGCGCCGCGCAGCTCGACCGGCGTAACATCGGCCACCAGCGCATCGCGGGGTGCCCCCCGAATGCCTTTGCCGACACGGTCGACGAAGCGTGCCGCAGTCAGCCACTCAAGTCCGGAGGCCATGGGAAATACCGGCTTCATCAGCGCACTCAGGCCATAGCCGATCACTGTCAGCAGCTTGCGTTTACCCAGTCGGTCGCTGAGGGCGCCAGAGAACACCTTGGTGAACGATGCGGTCGACTCGGCGATTCCTTCGATGAACCCCACCGCGATCACCGAAGCGCCGAGCACACTGACCATGTAAAGGGGCAGCAGGGCGTGGATCATCTCCGAGGAAATGTCCATCAACATCGACACGAAGCCCAGCGCCCAGATGCTGCGGGGCATTTTCGGCTGGCTTTTGGCAGTGCTTGCGCAGTTGTTGTCATCGCCACGCATCTGGCCGCTCCGCAGCGTTGTACGTCGAAACTGTAGATGCCTGCACACAGGATGCAAATCGGATAGGTGGATGGCAGCAACAGCCTGCGGACATGACTGAACTGTCCATGAATGCAGGGTGGTCATTCCGTCATAGGGTGCCTTCGCCGGTGTTCGCGGGTAAACCCGCTCCTACAGGCGAGCCCGAAGGCTTATCAAATGTTGAGCAAGACCGTTGCTCCCACAGCGAGCCTCGCTGTGCCAAAGATCACGGTTCAGCAAAGTTCAGTTACAAACATGTAAACTTCGTAAATAAGATGTACTCGCATTTGCGACTCTCTATATTTACCACCCCTGTTGGCCGCCGAACTGAGTGCGGGGCCGGTGGGCGAGGGCTCCCGGTTTCCGACAGGGATGTGCCTTTTCGCTCATGAATCGCAGGAGATGTACCCATGCAGTGCAGAACTTCATCCAACAGCCTGGCCCTGGCGTTCGTCGCGCTGGCGTCGCCGTCCATGCTGGCGACTGCGGCAGAGTCCGAGGAGCGGCGTGCGGGTGAGGTAGTGGAAGCGCCCGTCGCCGACAACGCGCTGGTGATCCAGGACACCCTGATCACCGCCGAGCGCGAGGCGCGACAGGCCCTGGGCACGTCGATCATCACGGCCGAGGACATCAAGCGTCACCCACCGGCCAATGACCTGTCCGACATCATCCGCCGCGAGCCCGGGGTTAACCTGACCGGCAACAGTGCCAGTGGCGCACGCGGAAACAACCGGCAGATCGACCTGCGCGGCATGGGCCCGGAGAACACGTTGATCCTCATCGACGGCAAGCCATCCAGCGCGCGCAAGGCTGTGCGCTATGGCTGGAACGGTGACCGTGATACTCGGGGTGAAACCAATTGGGTGCCGGCCGAAGCGGTCGAGCGCATCGAGATCCTGCGTGGCCCGGCCGCCGCACGCTACGGCTCCGGCGCCATGGGCGGGGTGGTCAATATCATCACCAAGCGTCCTTCCGACGAGCTGAAAGGCAGCGTCAGCCTGTACACGCAACTGCCCGAAGACAGCGCAGAAGGCGCCAGCCGGCGAGCCAACTTCAACCTCGGTGGCGGCCTGACCGATAACCTGGGTTTGCGCCTGTACGGTGGCCTGGCCAAGACTGACGCCGACGATCTGGACATCAACGCCGGGCATGCCACCAGCGCCCTGGTTGCGGGGCGAGAAGGCGTTCGCAACAAGGACATCAACGGCCTGCTCAGCTGGAAACTGAACGACGAGCATCGCCTGGAAGCCAGTGCCGGCTACAGCCGTCAGGGCAACATTTTTGCCGGCGACACCATGAACAGCAACGGCGGCGGAGACGTCGACTTCGTCTCCAGCCTCTACGGCCACGAAACCAACGTGATGCAGCGCAGTACTTATGACCTGACCCACCTCGGTGATTTCACCTGGGGTACCAGCAAGACCACGCTGGCCTACGAATACGTACGCAACTGGCGCCTTAACGAGGGCTTGGCTGGCCGCACCGAAGGTGCCCCAAGCGACGAAGGTGGGGCCATGTCCCGTTTGCGTAACACACGCCTGAGCAGTGAGGTGAACCTGCCGTTCGCCATGGGCAGCACAGAACATGTGCTTACCTTGGGCGGCGAGTACCTGTACGAAACCCTCAACGACCAAGGTTCGTTGCGCCCGCAAAGCTCCGACCCCACCCACAATGACGGCCTTGTCGGCTTCGA
Source organism: Pseudomonas sp. JY-Q (assembly GCF_001655295.1). Taxonomy (NCBI): domain Bacteria; kingdom Pseudomonadati; phylum Pseudomonadota; class Gammaproteobacteria; order Pseudomonadales; family Pseudomonadaceae; genus Pseudomonas; species Pseudomonas sp. JY-Q. The sequence continues at coordinate 2,175,618 of NZ_CP011525.1, forward strand.
TCGCAGCAGCTCGAAGATGACCGCACGCAGCTATGCGCTGTTTGTCGAAGACAACATCATCGTTGGCGACACCACCCTTACGCCGGGCCTGCGTTTCGACCACCACGAAAGCTTCGGTGACAACTTCAGCCCGAGCCTGAACCTGTCGCACAAGCTGACCGAAGCGCTGTCGGTAAAAGGCGGCATCGCCCGTGCCTACAAGGTTCCGAACCTGTACCAGTCCAACCCCAACTACCTGCTGTACAGCCGCGGTAATGGCTGCAGTGTGCAACAGGCCAACAATGGTGGCTGCTACCTGCAGGGCAACGCCGACCTCAAGCCCGAGATCAGCGTCAACAAGGAAATCGGCCTGCTGTACGACCGGGGTACCTGGCGCACCAGTGCCACCTACTTCCGCAACGACTACAAGAACAAGATCATCGGTGATACCGATGTGCTTTACACCATGGGTACCGGCAGCCGCGTGACTCAGTGGGACAACGCCGGCAAGGCGCGGGTGGAAGGTGTCGAAGGCAACTTCTTCATCGAGTTGGCCCCGACCCTGGACTGGAACACCAACCTGACCTGGATGCTCGACAACGATGATCGCGAAACGGGCGAGCCGCTGTCGGTGATCCCGGAATACACCGTCAACACCAGCCTCGACTGGCGCGCGACCGAGCAGCTGTCATTCCAGGTAGCGGGTACTTACTTCGGCAAGCAAAAATCGCCGACCTACAACTACCGCACCCAGCAGGACTACGACAAGGCCGCCCAGCAGGACGTCGAGGCCTATGGCCTGGTGGACGTGAGCGCCGGGTACAAGTTCAATGCCAACTACGACGTGCGGGTGGGCGTGAACAACGTCTTCGACAAGCAGATCCTGCGCGGCGGCAACGCCAGCAGCTCGGGGGCAAACACGTATAACCAGCCGGGCAGGGCGGTGTTTGCTGCGCTGAATATCAACTTCTGATCCCAAGGGCCGCCCTGCGGCCCAATCGCAAGTCAATCGGGTCGCGAATGGCCGGCGACATTGTTGCAGCCAAACGTCTCGCAGCGTGCTAAACCATGCACCCCAGCCCGCTGCGAGAAATGCCTGGTGAAAGCCATCCGCCTGACCCTGATTTGCCATGCCCTGACCCAGGCCCAGAAGAACGGGCGCCTGCACCATACGGATGACGGCATCCTGCCGCTAGCCCGACAGGCAGACGCCGACCGATCAGGCGTGCAACTGCTGAGTGCGCCAGAGCGGCGGGCCTGCGAGACGGCGGCGTGGTTAACGGGGGCGGTACAGGTCGAGCCGGGCTTGGCCGATTGCGACCTTGGGCGTTGGCAGGGTTTGTCGTTGAAGCAGCTACAAGCCGAGCAACCGCAGGCGTTGGCAGAATGGCTGCGGGATCCGGCCAGTGCCGTGCATGGTGGCGAGTCGTTCGCTGCGCTATGCCAGCGCCTGGCCGCTTGGCTGGCGGCCTTTGACAGGCCGGGTGACTGGCTGGCCGTGACCCACCCGATGGTCATACGCGCCATGCTGGTACAGGTGCTTGGGTGTCCGATGAGTGCCGGGCAGCGAATTGACGTGCTGCCGCTGTCACGTCTGGAACTGAGCTTTACCGGGCAGTGGCGGTTGCGCCTGGGCTAAGGCTCAGAACGCCAGCTTGTAACCGATCAGCAGCAGCATCGTTGCCAGGCAAGGGCGCAGCACGCGGTCGGAGATTCGCCCGGTGAGGTGGCTACCCAGATAGATGCCTGGCAGCGAGCCCAGCAGCAGGTAGCCCAGCAGCGACCAATCCATGTTGCCCATGCCCGCGTGGCCCAGGCCTGCTACCAAGGTCAGTGGCACGGCGTGGGCAATTTCGGTACCGACCAGGCGACGGGTGACCAGGAACGGGTACAGCAGGAACAGCGCCACTGTACCCAGGGCGCCAGCACCGATGGAGGTGAGGGTGACCATTATTCCAAGCACCACGCCGGTCAGCACCGTGAGGGTGTTCAGGCTACGGTCGCTGAGGTGGTAGTGATCACCGGCATGGCGGCTGGCGAAGGCCTGCAGGCGCGATTTGAACAGGATGGCCAGCGCGGTCAGGATCAGCACCACCGCCAGGCCTTGCTTGATGATGGCGTTGAGCGCCGAGGTGTCGGTGTGCAGGGTGCTGAGGAACCACAGGGTCAGCGCCGCTGCGGGCACGCTGCCCAGGCTGAGCAGGCCGGTGATCTTCCAGTCGATGTTCTTGTTGCGCGCATGCACCCAGACGCCACTGGCCTTGGTGATCGCTGCATACAGCAGGTCGGTACCGACAGCGGTCGCCGGGTGGATACCAAACCACAACAGGATCGGGGTCATCAGCGAGCCGCCACCGACGCCGGTCATACCGACGATGAAGCCCACGACCAGGCCAGCAATGGTGAAACCGAAAGAACCTACATCCATACGCTACTCGACTGCCCAACTTTGCCCGTTATCGGATGCCAGTCAGCATATAGATTTTTTTATAGCCAAATAGACTTGTTCGTTATTAGGTTATAACCGGGTTTGCCTTGGGCGGGCGTGACCGATCAACGATCAGTCATCACCACCATGACATGGGCATCACCACCGTCATCACTTTCCGACAGGTAGATGTGCCCCACCTGGCTGTCGAAATACGCCGTCTCCTGCGGCCCGATGCTGACCGCTTCGCCGGTCTCGAACTCGATGCGCACACGCCCGCTCAGCACCAGCGCGAACTCTTGCCCGGGGTGGCGGATAAAATCGTCGAACTGGCCGCGTTCCCGGGCAATGATGCGGGCATAAGCCGGTGTCATGCGTCGCGCGGGGAAATCCCCGGCAATCGGATAATAGTCGTAGGTGCCGGTCGAATAACCCGCCGCTGCGGGCAGTGAGTCAACCACCACGGTCACCGGCACCGGGGCGCTGACCGTGCCGCTGGCGCGGAACAGCTGGGCAATATCGACATTCAGCGCCCGCGCAGCAGCGGCCAGTTTTTCATAGCTGACCGACACCTGCGCCAGTTCCATCTTCGACAACGTGGACAGCGGCACACCACTGGCTTCGGACAATTGCTTGAGGGTCATCTGGCGCGCCTTGCGCACCTGGCGCAGGCGCTGGCCCACTACTGCACGGTCAAGCTGGGGTAGAGCTGAAGGCATTCAGGGATCTCGGCATGCGGCGTTGGTCGGGCATCTTACCTTGGACCCTTGCGCATTTCTAAATTCTCATATATTAGAATTCTCATAAATGATAATTGGCCTGGCAGGAGCGTGCATGACCCCGACCTACGACACCCTGATCATCGGTGCTGGCATCGCCGGCGCCTCGCTGGGCTACCGCCTGGCCGGCCAGCAGCGTGTGCTGCTGGTCGAGCGTGAATCGCAGCCTGGCTACCATTCCACCGGGCGTTCGGCGGCCATGTTCATGGAGGCTTACGGCACCCCACAGATCCAGGCACTGACCCGCGCCAGCCGAGCCTTCTACGAAGCGCCACCGCAGGGCTTCTGTGAGCACCCGCTGCTGGAGCCGCGAGGCTGTCTGTATGTGGCCAGCCTGGAGCAACGTGAACTGCTTGAGCAAACTTACGCGCAGAACCTGGCCAATGGCACAGAGGTCAGCCTGCTGGACCGGGACGCGGCCTTGGCACTGATACCCAGCCTGCGTGGCGAAACCCTGGCCGGCGCGGTGCTTGAGCCAGGTGCGATGGACCTTGATGTACATGCCTTGCACCAAGGCTTCTTGCGGGGTTATCGCACTGCCGGCGGTGAACTGCGCTGCAACGCCGAGCTGATCCAGGCCTGCTACCTGGACGGCGTGTGGCAGGTGGAGTTGGCTGATGGCAGCCGTTTGCAGGCCCGATGTCTGGTCAATGCTGCAGGTGCCTGGGCGGACCGTGTGGCCGAGCAGTGCGGGGTGGCGCGCATCGGCTTGCAACCGTGCCGCCGTAGCGCGTTCACCTTCCCCGGCCCGGCAGAACAAAACTTTGCCCGCTGGCCTGCAGTGATTGGCGTCGATGAAAGCTTCTACTTCAAGCCTGATGCCGGCCAACTGTTGGGGTCTCCAGCCAATGCCGACCCGGTCGAGCCACAGGATGCCGCGCCCGAGGAGTTCGACGTGGCCTTGGGTATTTACAACATTGAAGCCATGACCACCTTGGCGATCCGCCGCCCTAGCCACACCTGGGCCGGGCTGCGTTCATTCGTTGCCGACGGCGACCTGGTGATCGGTTTCGATGCGCATGCACCCGCGTTTTTCTGGCTGGCGGCCCAGGGTGGCTATGGCATCCAGTCGGCAGCGGGCGCCTCGCGCCTGGCCGCCGACTTGCTGATGGGCCAGCCCTTGTGTCCCGACCTTGTCAGCCAGGGCGTGGCGCCCGAGCGCCTGTCCCCGGCCCGTTTCCAGCAACCCTGAAAGGAGCATCCCATGAGCAATGACATTCAGCGTTTCCCCAGCAGCTTGCCGTTCCCGTTTTCCCGCGCCGTAAAGGCCGGTGGCTTTCTGTTCCTCTCCGGGCAGGTGCCGATGAGCGCTGGCGGCGAAGTGGTGCGCGGTGATATCCAGACCCAGACCCGTGCTGCCTGCGAGCGTATCGCCGAAAGCCTGGAGGCCTGTGGCGCACGTCTCGACCAGGTGGTGAAGGCCACGGTCTGGCTGTCGGACATGCGCCATTTCGCCGGCTTCAACGAGGTGTACAAGGCGTTCTTCGGCGCGGCGCTACCGGTGCGTTCCACCGTGGCTTCGGCGTTGGCCCTGGGCGTGGATGTAGAGATAGAAGTGCAGGCGTTCGTCGGCGACGCCTGACAGGGCAAAGAGCCCGTGTAGAGGCGGCCTTGTGTCGCGATGGGCTGCAAGGCCGCCCCTACAACCGGTATGCGACGGCGATGACAAAACAACAATAAATCCAGAGGTTCACATGCAAGAGCAGCTGAAGATCGCCGGCGCATTTGTCGGCGTGATCGTGGGGGCGGGGTTCGCTTCAGGGCGGGAACTGTTGTTGTTCTTTGTCGATTTCGGCGTGTGGGGGTTGGCTGGCGCGTTGGTCAGCGCCGCCTTGTTCACCTTCCTCGGCATGGCGTTGGCGGGGCTGGGCAATCGCCAGCAGGCCACCTCGCACAAGGATGTGATCCTGGCCATCTGCGGCCGTCACCTGGGCATGTTCGTCGACTGGTTGATCACCTTTTTCATGTTCGCCGTCACCGTGGTCATGCTGGCCGGTGGTGGTGCCTTGCTGGAGCAGCAGTTCGGCATCCCGGCCCTGACCGGCAGCGTGCTGGTGACGCTGGTGGTAGTCGGTATCGTGTGCCTGGACGTGCGCAAGATGATACTTGCAATTGGCGCCATCACCCCCTTGCTGATCCTGGTGGCTTCGGCAATAGCGCTGTATGCCGTGATCACCCGCGAGCAGAGCTTTGCTGCGCTCGATCAGGTGGCCAGCCAGCAACAGGCCGGCACGCGCCATTGGCTGCTGGGGGCGTTCTTGTATGTGTCGTATAACATCGTCGCGGGTGCGCCGATCCTGGCCATTCTGGGCGGTTCGGCCAAGGGCGAGAAAGCCGCTGTGTGGGGAGGCCTGCTCGGTGGTGCAGCGCTAGGCGGCCTGATGCTGGTGATGAGTGCCGGGCTGCTGTCGCGCCTGGATAGTGTGGCCGACCAGCCGATGCCCATGCTGTCGATTGCCAACGAAGTGTCACCACTGCTGGGGCTGGTGATGTGCCTGATCATCTTCGGCATGATCGTCAACACCGCGGTGGGCACGCTGTTTTCCTTCCTCTCGCGGCTGTTACCGGCGGGCACGACGAAGTTCCGCTGGGGCTCGGTGGTGACCGGGGTGGTGGCGTTCGGCTGCAGCCTGGTGGGGTTCATCAGCCTGGTGGGCGAAGTGTACCCGTTGTTTGGCTACCTGGGCTTTGTGCTGATGACGGCGGTATTGTTGGCCTGGGTACGGCGGGGCAGGGCTGCGAAGGCGGTGGCTGCATAAGGGGCTGGTACAGGCGACAACAGGCATAGGCCGTTGCCGCCTGAACCCGGCGTTTAAATCCTGAAGCTGCCCACCAACTGCTTCAAACGCCCAGCCTGCTGGGCCAGTTGGTCGCAATGGCGCAGGGTCTCGTTGAGGTTCTCCACCCCTTGCTGGTTCAGGGCGTTGATCTGGGTGATGTCCAGGTTGAGGCTCTCGACCACGGCAGTCTGTTCTTCGGTCGCTGTCGCCACCGACTGGTTCATGCCATCGATTTCGCCAATGCGCTGGGTCACGCTGGCCAGGCGTTCGCCGGCCTGGTTGGCCACCTGCACGGTCTGCTCGCTGGAAACCTGGCTGGTGTTCATGGTGTGCACCGCTTCGCGCGAGCCCACCTGCAGGCTGGTGATCATGCGGTGGATTTCTTCCGCCGACTCCTGGGTACGGTGCGCCAGGTTGCGCACCTCGTCGGCCACCACGGCAAAGCCACGGCCGGCTTCACCGGCACGGGCCGCTTCGATGGCGGCGTTCAGTGCCAGCAGGTTGGTCTGCTGAGAAATGCCCTTGATCACGTCGAGGATCTTGCCGATTTCGTCGGTGCTGGCGTTGAGCGTTTCGATCTGCGCGCACGACTCGCTGATCCGTTGCGACAGGGCAGTCATGGCGCTGATGGCTTCTTCAACCACTTCACGGCCACCGTGCGCCTGTTCGCTGGCACCGCTGGCATGTTGCGAAGCATCTGCGGCGTTGCGGGCGATTTCCTGGGTGGCGGCGCCCAGTTCGTTGATGGCCGCAGCGACGCTGTTGGTGCGCATGCTCTGTTCTTCAGAACCGCTGATCGACGCATTGGACGCACTGACCACTTTCTCCGAAAGGTCATGCACCAGGCGGGTGGCCGAGGACACTTCGCTGATCGAGGCATGGATACGTTCGACAAAGCGGTTGAACGAGGTAGCCAGTTCGCCGAACTCGTCCTTGTTCTGCACGGCCAGGCGGCGGGTAAGGTCACCTTCACCCTCGGCGATGTCGCGCATGGCGCGGCCCATGGTGGTCAGCGGGCTCATCAGCACCGGAATCAGCAGGCCGAGCAGGCCGGCGATGGCGGCCACGGCAATCAGCATGGCAATGATCGCCGAGGTGCGGAACTGGCTGAGCGCGGCATAGGCCTTGTCCCTGTCGATCGACAGCCCGATGTACCACTGCGCCGAAGGCAGGCCGGCCACCGGGGCGAACGAGATGATGCGGTCCTGGCCGTTGAGGGTGACATCCTGCATGCCGGCGGCAACCCGCAGGTTGCTGCCTGGGTAGATGTCCTTGAGGTTTTTCATCACCTGGTCTTTGTTCGGGCTGACGATCACCTGGCCATTGGCGTCGGCCAGGAAGGCGTGACCGATGCCGCCGAAGTCGACCGAGTTGATGATCTCGACGAGGGTGTCGAGGGTAACGTCACCGCCGACCACACCGATCAGTTCGCCATTGCGCTTGCTCTTCACCGGCGTGGCGATGGTCACCATCAGGCCACCGACTGCCCCCTGGTACGGGGCGGTCAGCACGGTCTGCCCGGCGTTGGCGGCGGCGCCATACCAAGGGCGCTGGCGCGGGTCGTAACCGGCGGGCATCTGGGCATCCGGGCGCTGGGTAAATTCGCCGTTGGCCTGGCCCAGGTAGGTGAACAGGAAATTACGCGTGTAGGACGGCTGCTCGATCAGCCCTGCCAAGGTGTCGCCGGCGCCTTGCTGGCCGATGTCCTGGGCCAGGTTCTCCAGCACCAGAATGCGCCCGCTCATCCAGTTCTGCACACTGCTGGCGGTCAGTGCACCGGACTGCTGCACCGAGGCTTCGATATTCTGGCGGATGGTATTGCGTTGCAGGTAGTCGTTGTAGAGCGTGAACAGGGCAAATGCCAGGACCACGACGCCGCAGGCGCTGAGCAGGATCTTGTGGCGAAATTTCAGGTTCATGTTTCGAGACCTTGAGCCAATGAGGGGAGGGCGCAGCGCGCTCATGACGCGATGCGGGGCCTGTCGACCGAGATATCGGCTCGAGGGGTAAAAGATTGAAGTGCTTAGAGAAATTTCTTACAGGCGTTTCGACGGACGGCAGTCACGGGTCAGCCAACTGCTCGATCAGCAGGCGTGCGGCTTGCTGCAGCGGCTGTTGTTTGCGCCACAGGATATGCACGGGCAGTTGCAACGCGTTGTGTGTATTGCGGAACTCCAGGCGCACCAGGCGCCCGCTGGCCAGCAGCGGCGCGACCCGCGACAACGGCAGATCACCCCAGCCCAAGCCAGCTTCAACCATCTGCAGCGCCAGGTCGAAGCTGTCGGTGGACCAGTGTGTGGCGCCGATCAGCGGGCGAGGGTCAGCCAGAGGCAGATCGCGGCTGCGCACCAGAATCTGACGCACCTGGGTCAGGTCCTCAAGGTAGTGGATACGCCCCTCACGCAAGGCCGGGTGGGCCGGCGACAGGGTGGCTACCAGCGACTCCATGCCGATGTGCTGGAAGCCGCGGCGGGCATCGACCTGCAGGCCGGCAAAGGCTACGCAGAGGTCGGCACGACCGCTGTCCAGCAAGTGCAGGGCTTCTTCCTGCGGGGCGCTGACCAGGGCAATGTCCAGCAAGGGGTGGCGCTCACCGAGGTTGGCGATGGCCGCCAGCAGCGGGCGGTGATCGATGTCGGGTACCACCGCCAGGGTCAGGCTGCTCTCCAGCCCTTGGGACAACTCCAGGGCATGAACCTGTAGCAGCCCGAGTTGTTCGGCAATCAGCCTGGCGTGTGGCTCAAGGGCCAAGGCCTGCGCGGTTGGGCGAACTTCACGCGGACCACGTTCGAACAGGCTATAGCCAAGTTCTGCTTCAAGGTTGCCAATGGCCATGCTCACGGCTGACGGCACGCGCTTGAGGGCGCGCGCAGCGGAAGAAAACGAACCGTTGTCGAGCACGGCCAGAAACAGCTGGATGTTGTCGCTGGAAAAGTTCATGGCAGCCTCCTGTCAGTTTATCTGACAGCTGCTGACTTTTTCTGTCAAGTTCGTTGAAGCATGATCGCCCCCGTCGCTTTTTGTCTTTGGAGGTAACCTGGGTGCAGGGATTGAAACGCAAGCTGGTCTACGTGACTTTCTATGAACTGATCGGGCTGTGCATGTCGACCCTCGGGCTGGCCTACCTGTCAGATACGCAGGCGTCGCATACCGGGCCCTTGGCGGTGATGATCACCACCATCGCCATGCTCTGGAACCTGATCTACAACACCCTGTTCGAGTACTGGGAGAGCCGCCAGGCCAAGCGTGGGCGCAGCGTGGCGCGGCGGGTGGTGCATGCCATCGGCTTCCAGTTGACCCTGGTGGTTTACTTGATTCCGCTGATTGCCTGGTGGCTGGACATGACATTGCTGGAGGCGCTGCTGGTGGATATGGCGTTCATCATCCTGGTGCCGTGCTACACCTTTGCCTACAACTGGGCGTTTGATCGTGTGTTTGGCTTGCCAAGCGCTGCCCTGGCCACAGCTTGATACAGCCTTGCGCTGCGAAGGAGCCGGCACAGGCCGCCTCTAAGGTGGCAGGCGAATGATCAAAGGCGCCTGCTGCTGCTGCTCGACCTGCTGCTCCACCGGCCGCGGCGCACTGGCCAGCAAGCTGTCCTCAACCTGCCCCGACAGGTAATAGACCCCCGCCATGGCCCCGCTCTGGCGGTTCTCCATCAACTCCTGCCATTCCTGGTTCAACGCCACGTTCAGGATCACCCGCAGTTGTTCGACCATCTGCGGGTGATCACGGTCATGGGTCATCATCCCGTAACCGGCTGCAGCAATCGAAATCATCGCCCCTGCCACCTTGCCCACTGCCGATGCCACGGCACTGGCGATACCGCGCGGGGCCAGGGTGGCGCCAAGCTTTTCGCTGGCCTGGGTGGCCACCGAGTTGAGCCCGACATCGGTCCTGCCGGGGCCTTTGCTGGCCTGCTGATGCAAGTGCTGGCGCATGGCTTGCCAGGCCGGTTGCTGGTCCAGTGACTTGGCCCGCAGCAACTGATACAGGCTGGCATTGCGCGCATCCGGTGGCCCCAGGGCGATGGCGGGGATACGGTTGAGACGCTGGCTGAACTGCTCGGGCGGCGCGTTGTAACGGCTGATGATGGCCGGCAGTTGCTGGCCGAGCAGTTGCAGGTACAGTTCGCAGGCGCGGTCGCGGATGCCCTCGGGGTTGATCTGCTCGGCTACCGGCTCGATCACCCGCGCGTGATACTGCTCCTGCAGGTACAGGGCCAGGCGTTTTTCTGCCGGTTCCCGACCCTCGCCACTGTCGAGCTTGTACCAGGCCACCTTGAGGGTCAGCCACTGCTGGGTCCAGTAACCCGTGAACCAAGGGATGAAGTCGCTTTCGGTGCGTTGCTGCACCTGCTCCTTCCACACCCGCATAGAGCGCCGGGCATAGTCGTTGGCCGAGCCGGCGGCACCGGCCGAGGCTTCTATCAGTTCCTGGTCGATGCGTTGCCAGGCCGCGGGAGTGAGTATTGTGGGTGGCGGCGGGGCAGGGGGGCGCTTGCTGGTACAACCGCCGAGGGCCAGCAGAAGGCAGAGCAACAGGAGGACTCGAGAACTCACGCGACCGCCTCCCTGGTAGAGGCTGGGGTGGTTCTCGAAGTATAGGGTGGGGTTATTGGGGCTGCTGTGCAGCCCATCGCCCGCATCCGCTCTGATGCAGGTGGTTGCGTGAGCGCGGCCTGCGTGGGAGCGATCGCGTCCGTTTGGTCGGGTTATTCCAGGTCGAGCTTTTCTTCCAGACGGTCAAGGTGCCTGTGCATCAACCCCAGCGCCGCTTCGGCATCACCTTGCTCCACGGCATCGATGATTGCCGCATGCTCTTCCCACGCGCAGTGATCGCAGCACGGCGTTTCGTAGCGAGCGATGATCAGCGAGGTCATCGGCACCAGCCCATTGAGAAATCGCGCCAGTGGTGCATTGGCCGCCACCTGCGCCAGTTTCAGGTGGAACTCGCCGCCCAGGCGGATCGCTGCGCAGCGTTCGCCACGCTCATGGTGCTGGCGCTCGCGCTCCACCAGTTGCCGTAGCTGGCGTACCTGCGCCGGCCGGGCGCGTTGCGCGGCCAGGGTGATCAGCGTGGTTTCCGCCAGGCGACGGGCACTGAGCACCTGACGTGCCTGGTCTGGGTCGGGTGCAGCCAGATGTGCGGTGTGGCTGGGGCGCTGTACCACCACCTGCTGGTCGGACAGGCGCCCCAGCACGCGGCGGATCACCGTGCGGCTGACACCAAAGGCATGGCCCAGCGCCTGTTCGGGCAACAGACTGCCCGGCGGCAGGCGCTGTTCGAGAATGGCGTCGAACAGCCGCGGATAAATCTGCTCGGCCGACAGGCGGGTTTCGCCGGCCGCGAGCAGGGCAGGCAAGTGGGGGGCGGCGTTCATGGGCACTCTCCTGAGGTCATGGATGTGGATGTTCGTCCGGGATATTCAGCGCGATGCCCATGCGCAGCCCTTCGGCCACGATGTGCTGACGCATCTGGGCACTGGCCTGGGCGCTGCTGCGTTCGCGAATGGCGCGCACCACCGCTTCGTTTTCCTTCAGCCGCGCGGCCAGGTGCTCTGGCGAGTTGCGCAGCATGTCGGCGCTTTGCTTCAGGGCATTGCCGGTCTGCTGCACCACGCTCTGGAAAATCGGGTTGGTGGTCAGGGCGAACAGCGCCTCATGGAAGGCAATGTAGGCTTTGACCCCGGCCTCGCTGTCATCGGCCTCCAGCGCTTCGCGCATGTCCATCAGGGTCAGGCGCAACTGGCCGATGTCCTGGCTGTTGGCCGACTGCGCCACCAGGCCGACGATGAACGGTTCGAGTGTGTAGCGCAGTTCCAGCACGTCGGCCAGGCTGGCCGCTGCGCTGGTTTCCACGCCCGATGCCTGGGCATCGGCATCCAGCACCAATACGCCCTTGCCGGGTAACGAGCGCACCAGGCCCAGTGTTTCCAGCACGGTTACCGCTTCGCGCAGGCTGGGGCGGCTGATGCCCAGTTGTTCGGCCAGTTCGCGCTGGCCTGGCAGCATGTCGCCGGTACGCCATTGGCCGCGGGCCAGGGCCTGGCGGAGTTTTTCCACCACTGAGTTGACGACGGTTGATGAGCTGATCACGGTTCGCTCCTGGAAGGGCCGGCGTCATGCCGGCCACGTTCGCTCAGAATTCCTGTTGATGGGCGTTGGGTTGCTTGCGTGGCGTGGGGGCAAAGCCAGGCTTGCCGTCGAGCACGTTCTGCGCACGCTCCAGGTCAATGTCCTTCTCCCAACGGGCAATGGCCACGGTGGCCACGCAGTTGCCGATCAGGTTGGTCAACGCCCGGCCGATACCCATGAACCAGTCCACCGCCAGCACCAGTACCAGGCCAACCACAGGGATCGCCGGTACCGCAGTCAGGGTGGCGGCAAGAATCACCAGTGCCGAGCCTGGGATGCCGTGAGCCCCCTTGGAAGTCACCAACGACACCAGCAGGACGGTCAGCAGGTCGGTCATTTCCAGTGGCGTGCCGGTGGCGTTGGCGATGAACACGATCGCCAGGGTGAGGTAGATGGAAAAACCATCGAGGTTGAACGAGTAGCCGGTAGGGATCACCAGGCCGACCGTGGAACTGCCGATGCCCAGGTGCTCAAGCTTGCGCATGATCTGTGGCAGCACGGCGTCGGAAGAGGCGGTGCCCAGGACGATGGTCAGCTCTTCACGCAGGTACTTGATCAACGGCAGCAGCTTCAGGCCCGACAGGCGCATGACGGTGCCCAGCACGATCAGCACGAAGCCGGCACAGGTCAGGTAGAACAGCGCCACCAGCCCGCCCAGGTGCTGCAGCGACGCCAGGCCGTACTTGCTGGTGGTGAAGGCAATGGCGCCGAACACGCCGATCGGCGCCAGGCGCACAATCATGCCCATGATGCGGAAGATCACATGGCTCAGTTCGTTGATCAGTCGCGAAATGCCGGCGGCCGAGTCACCCACCAGGTTCAGCGCGCTGCCGAACAGCACCGAGAACAGCAGCACCTGAAGAATGTTGTTGTCGGCGAAGGCACCGATCACCGAGGTGGGGATCAGGTCCATGAAGAACGCCGTGGCGCCATGGATGTGCTGGCCGCGCTCGGCCAAGCCGTTGGCATCGGCGGCGGACAGTTGATCCAGGTGAATATTGGCACCGCTGCCAATGCCACTGGTGAAGGCGAACACCAGGCCGATCACCAGCGCCAGGGTCGTCAGCACTTCGAAGTAGATCACCGACTTCAGGCCGATGCGGCCGACCTTTTTCAGGTCACCCGCACCCGAAATGCCGCTGACCACCACGCAGAACACGATCAGGCCGATGAGCATCTTGATCAGCTTGATGAAGCCGTCGCCGAGGGGTTTGAGTTGCAGGGAGAGGTCGGGGAAGCTCAGACCGCAGGCGATGCCGAGGGCAAGGCCGAGTACGACTTGCAGGAAAATCGAACGCGAGCACCATTTGAGCATGGGAGGAGTCTCTGATCGGTGTCCTTGCTTCGGTAGCCGCACGGGGCGAAAGAGCGCAGGACTTAATTATTGTGGTCTTACCGGTTTGTTCAGCGCGAGGCCATAAAAGCGCGAAAAATACCTGATTGCAAGGTTTTTTTGGCCTTACCGGTCTGACCAGTTGTGGGGCAATCCAGCCTGCCATGCTCTAGTTCGGTGCGTGCCGTAAAAGGGGGGCGCTTAAAATAGCTCAGGGCTTGGCCAGTGCCTGATCCACCGCTGCAATCAGCTTGCCAAGATCTTTGGGTGGGGCGTTGTGGATGACACCGAACAGGTAGGCGCGCTGCTCCTCTTCGTCGTCCGGTTCAGCGAAGAAGTCCTTGGGCTTGACGCCCAGCACCTGGGCAAACGCCATGATTGCATCGATGCTGGGGGTGTAGGTGCTGGTTTCGAAACGGCTGATGGTCTTGGGGTCGAAGCCGGTTCGTTCAGCCAGTTGTGCCTGGGTCAGGCCCGCCAGCTTGCGGTAGCGGCGCAGGGCGATACCCAAAGCTGATCTCGTCATCGCTTAATTCCCATTTAGAATCAAGAACTTAACGATATCTATCAATGTGGCGCAACGCCATGATCGATCACCTTTGTTTTATTTATGTGATGAATTTCGTAGAATTCATGGCTTGACCGGTCAGTCATCGTCACCTTCCTTGTACCGTTCGGCCTCGTGCCGTAACGGCAGGAAGCGCTTTTGCCCATTGGAACGGATCCTCATGAATCGGTTCCGATGGCCGTCGATGTACTGGGTACCGGCTTGTCATCGAATGGAGTCTCATCGTGCGCCTCAACCTGCCGGTAACCCCGGTCGAGCAACGTTTCCCCCCCGATCAGCGGCTGATTTCTGCTACCGATACCGCCAGCCTGATCACCTACTGCAACCCTGAGTTTGCCGCCATCAGTGGCTACAGCGAGGCCGAACTGATCGGCAGCCCGCACAACCTGGTGCGCCACCCGGACATGCCGCCGGCGGTGTACGAGTTGATGTGGCGCTACCTGAAAGCCGGCAAGAGCTGGATGGGTATCGTCAAGAACCGCTGCCGTAACGGCGACTACTACTGGGTCAATGCCTACGTCACGCCCATCCTCGAAGGTGGGCGGGTAGTGGGTTACGAGTCGGTGCGCGTATGCCCCACGCGCGAGCAAGTAGCCCGTGCCGAAGCCCTCTATGCGCGGCTGCGCAACGGTCAGGCGGCATTGTCGGCGCCGCGCCGTCTGAGCTTGCTGACGCAGGCCTTGGCCTTGCCACTGGCCGGTGGGCTGCTGGCGGTGGGTGCCAATCAGTTGTGGCCTGGCCTGGTGGGGCAGGGGCTGACCGTGGGGCTGTTCGTGGCCTGCGGTCTATGGGCGCGCAATGCCCTCGGGCGGCAGCTGCAGCAGATTGTGCAGGGTGCCGAAGGTGCCTTCGCCGACCCGGTTGCAGCCTTGACCTACAGCGACCTGTCGGGTGCTGCCGGGCAGTTGCAACTGATGCTGATCAGCGAAGAGGCACGCCTGAAAACCGCATTGACGCGGCTAAGCGATCTGGCCGGGCAAATGGCCGTGGCCGCTCGCGATGCCGGGCAGTTGTCGCGCAGCACCGAGGCGGCATTGCTGGAGCAGCGTGCCGAAACCGACCTGAGCGCCACTGCAATGAACCAGATGGCCGCCTCCATTGGCGAAGTCGCCAACCACGTGCAGTTGACCGCCGCCGAGGCACACACGGCGCACCTGCTGGCCGAGCAAGGTAGCCAGGTGGCCGATGCCAGCGGCACGGCCATTCGTAACCTGGCCAGCACTGTGACGCAGATCAACCAGGCGGTCAGCCACCTGGCGGGTCAGACCGGCGCCATCGCCGAGGCAGCCGGGATGATCCGCGGCATTGCCGAGCAAACCAACCTGCTGGCCCTCAACGCCGCCATCGAGGCTGCCCGTGCGGGCGAGCAGGGCCGGGGCTTTGCCGTGGTCGCCGACGAGGTCCGGGCATTGGCCGACAAGACCCGCCAGTCCACCCTGCACATCCAGGCCATCATCGATGCCCTGCGCAGTGGCGCCGAGGAAGCCGTGGCGATCGCCAGCCGAGGCATCGACGGTGCCGAGCAAGGCGTTGCCCAGGTGCAGGAAGCCCGACAGGCGCTGCATGGCATTCGTGACGCGGTACAGCGCATCAGCGACATGAGCCAGCAGATGGCCACCGCCTCGCAGCAGCAGTCGGCGGTGGCAGAAGATGTTTCGCGGCAGATCAACGGCGTAGCCGGTATTGCCCAGCACAGCGCCCACAGCGCCAACGCCGCCGCCTCGCGCGGTACCGAACTGGAACACGTGTGCGCCGGATTGCGCGCCCTGGTGGAGCGCTTCAACCGCTAAGGCAGGATGCTTTATGGATGATAACTATCGCGCGGCCGTGGACGCGGCCGCAATCTTTTCGGAAACCGACCTGCGTGGGAACATCACCTACGTCAATCAGCAGTTCTGCAGCATCTCGGGCTACAGCCGTGAAGAACTGTTGGGGGCCAACCACCGCATCCTCAATTCCGGGCTGCATGAACCGACGTTCTTTGTCGGCATGTGGCGGGCTTTGGTCGCCGGGCGGGTGTGGAAGGGCGAAATCTGCAACCGGTCCAAGGACGGTTCGTTGTACTGGGTCGACAGCACCATGGTGCCACTGGTCGATCCGCTGACAGGCCAGGTGCGCAAGTATGTGTCGATCCGCTTTGACGTCACGGAGAAGCGCCAGCTGCTGCATACCTTGCAGTGGCGGGTGGGTCACGATGTGCTCACCGGCCTGCCCAACCGCGCCTACCTGTCCGACCTGCTGAACCAGGCTCTGGCCTACTCGCGCCGCGAAGGCATCTCGCTGGCGGTGTGCATGCTCGACCTGGATGGTTTCAAGGCGGTCAACGACGGCTACGGGCATGCCGTGGGTGACCTGCTGCTGGTGGAAGTGGCGCAGCGCCTGAAGAGTATCCTGCGTGGTGGGGATGCCGTGGCGCGGCTGTCGGGCGACGAATTCGTGCTGATCCTGCGCGATGTCGATGATGAGCACCAGCTGCATGCAGCCCTGCAGCGGGTGTTGCGTGCCTTGGCGGCGCCCTGTGTGGTGCGTGAGCATACACTGTCGCTCAGCGCCAGTATCGGCGTGACCCTGTACCCGCAGGATGACGAAGATGCCGACACCCTGGTGCGCCACGCCGACCAGGCCATGTATGTGGCCAAGCAGCGCGGGCGCAACCGTTACCATCTGTTCGACGTGTCGCAGGAACAGGAGCTCAAGGCCACCCACCAGACCGTGGCGCGCGTGCGCCGGGCGCTGCGCAACGGTGAGCTGTGTCTTTACTACCAGCCCAAGGTCAACCTGCGCAGCGGCAAGGTACTGGGCTTCGAGGGTTTATTGCGCTGGCAGCGGCCAGGCCGTGGTGTGGTGCCGCCTGGCGATTTCCTGCCCTGGGTAGAGCAGACCGACCTGATCGTCGAAATCGGCGAGTGGGTGATCGGGCAGGCGTTGAGCCAGTTGCAGGCCTGGCAGCGCCAAGGGCAGCCCTGGTCGCTGAGCGTGAATATCGCCGCGCGGCATTTGCAGCGCAATGACTTTGCCGAGCGCCTGCAGCAGTTGCTGGCAGCGTACCCGGCGGTGGACCCGGCGCTGCTGGACCTGGAAATCGTCGAGTCGGTGGCCATCGACAACCTGCAGCATGTCAGCCGCTGCCTGGATGCCTGCCGTGCGCTGGGTGTGCGTTTCTCACTGGACGATTTCGGCACTGGTTATTCGTCCTTGAGTTACCTGAAACGCTTGCCGACCCAGACGATCAAGATCGACCAGTCGTTCGTGCGTGACATCCTTCATGACCAGGACGACCTGGCGCTGACGGAGGCGGTGATCGGCCTGGCGCGGGCGTTTGGCCGCGAGGTGATTGCCGAGGGGCTGGAGAGTGTCGAGCACGGTCGGGTACTGATGGGCCTGGGCTGCGAGCTGGCGCAGGGTTACTGCATCGCCCGGCCGATGCCCGCCAGTGACGTGCAAGCCTGGGCACAGGCCTACCGGCAGCCAGTGCAGTGGCGTGACCCTTGAAGGCCATCAGCGGGCCGTGGTCTTGAGCTGCACGGGGGCGCCACCTGCTGTCGATCAGGGGTGGCTTCGAAAACCTGCTGTGCGGCGCGCTTCAGGGCCAATCGATTCATCGCTCACGCAACCGCTTGTACAGTGTGGTGCGGCTGATACCCAGTCGGCGGGCCACCGCCGACAGGTTGCCATTGGCTTGCTCGACCAGGCTCTGCAGGTCCGTCTCTTCAGTCGCTATCGGCACCGGTGTTTTCGACTCGGCCAGAAAACCCGCTGGAAGGTGCTCGACGCCGACCGGCCCGTTGGCCGCCAGGGCCAACGCGACCTGTAGCACACTCACCAGTTCGCGCAGGTTGCCCGGCCAGGGGTGTTGATCGAACAGGTCGATTATGGCCGGGGGCAGCCGCGCAGGTTGCCCGGGCTCGCGGTAGCGGGCATGCACCTGCTCAATCAGCTGGCGCCGGTCAGCGCGTTCGCGCAGGGGAGGCAGCACCAGTGTCAGGCCGGCGATGCGGTAGTACAGGTCCTGGCGAAAGCGCCCGGCGCGCACTTCTTCGGCCAGGTTGCGATTGCTCGCCGACACCACGCGGATATCCACCGGCACCGGTTCGCCACTGCCCAGCGGCTGGATGCTGCGCGACTGCAGTACGCGCAGCAGGCGGGCCTGGGTGGGCAGTGGCATGTCGCCAATCTCATCCAGAAACAGGATGCCGTGGTCGGCCTTGCGGATCAGCCCTGGGTTGCCCTTGTGGTGGGCGCCGGTGAACGCGCCTTTGTCATAGCCGAACAGTTCCGACTCCACCAGTTCGGCCGGGATCGCCGCACAGTTTACGGCGACCAGCGGCTGCCTGGCGCGGCTGCTGGCCCGGTGCAGGGTGTCGACGAACACTTCTTTGCCTACGCCTGTTTCGCCCTCCACCAACACCGGGATGTCCTTCTCCAATAGCAGGCCGGCTTGTTTCAAGGCTTTTTCCAGGCGCGGCTCGGCGTTGCCGGCTTCGGGGCGTCGAATGGTTTCGCGTGGGGGGTGCCACTGGCAGTGAAAGCGGTTGCGCCCGGTGGCCTGCAGAGCGAAGGGCTGTTGTCGGGGATGGCTGAGCAGCTGTTGCAGGGGTAACTGGAACAGTTGCTCGATGTTTTGCTGCAGCGGGTTTACGCCGAGCAGGCTATCGGCCCGGTGATTGGCAGCCAACACCTGTCCGCGCTCATCGAACACCAGCAGGCCGGCCCAAGGGCTGTCGAGGTTGTCGGAGGCGCTGTTGAAGATCAGTTGTGCATGCTGGTCAGCATGTTCGGCGAGGATCAGGCGGTTTTCCAGGCTCTGGCCCATCATGCGCACCAGCCCAAGCGTCTGGCTGGCCGGCAGGTAGCCGTCGCTGGCTACGTCGAGCACTCCGACCAGCTGCCGTGCGGCGTCGAACAGGGGGGCGGCGGCGCTGGACATGTAGCGGTTCTGGCGCAGGAAGTGTTCGTCCTGGCCGACGTGAATCGCTTCGGCGCAAATCAGTGTGGTGCCCAGGGCATTGGTGCCGACGCCACGTTCGTGCCAATGGGCGCCGGCGCTGAAACCATGGTGCTGGCGCGGTTCGATGAAACGCCGCGAGCCCCAGCTGTCGAGCAGGCAGCCGCTGGCATCGGCCAGCATCACCAGGTAGCTGGCGTTACCCAAGAGGTGCGCATAGTGCGGTAGCACTTCCTCGCGGGTCAGGCGTAGCAGGTTTTGGCGCCGCTCCAGCAGGGCGCTGAGCTCGGCGCGGGACAGGCAGTCAAAGTCCGGCGCATGCTGCGGCTGCAGGCCGTGGTCGCGGCAGCGGTCCCAGGAAGCCTGGATCAGGCGGGTGTGGGTCGAAGCGGATGCGGCCATGGGCCTGTCCTGTGTGATTGTTGTCATGGGTCGACCGCCGTTCAGTGTTGTCCACGGCTGTTCATTGTCAAACTGGCCAGTGTCCAGTTGTGCAGTGATTGTGTTCACCTGCGCGCCCGCGATTTGCCAGCGCTGCCACCCAGGCCCCGAACCAGAGCACCGGGCAAGGACTGGCACGGAACTGGCTGTAGCCGGCAGACAACAATCACAAAAAGGCCACGCCATGTCCCTGGTGCTGGAGCAGGTCAGCCGTAGCGTCGACAACCAGCCGTGGATCGTCGAGGCGTCACTGCGTTTCGAGCCCGGTTCGTTCAATGTGCTGCTGGGTCGCACCCTGGCCGGCAAGACCAGCCTGATGCGCCTGATGGCCGGGCTGGACCGTCCGGACCGGGGGCGGGTGCTGATGGATGGCCAGGACGTCACCGGTGTGCCGGTGCGTCAGCGCAATGTGTCGATGGTGTATCAGCAATTCATCAATTACCCGACCTTGAGCGTGTACGAAAACATCGCCTCGCCGCTGCGCCAGGCGCGCATGGCCGAGGACCAGATCCGACGGCGGGTGCAGGAAACTGCCGAGATGCTGCGCATCGAAACCTACCTGCAACGCCTGCCACTGGAGCTCTCCGGTGGCCAGCAGCAACGCACGGCGATGGCCAGGGCACTGGTCAAGGATGCCTCGTTGATCCTCTTCGACGAGCCATTGGTCAACCTCGACTACAAGTTGCGCGAAGGCCTGCGCCAGGAGCTGCGCGAGCTGTTCGCGGCGCGCCATTGCATTGCTGTGTACGCCACCACCGAGCCCAACGAGGCGCTGGCACTGGGCGGCACCACCACGCTTGTGCACGAAGGCCGTATCGTGCAGAGCGGGCCCACCGCCGAGGTCTATCAGCGCCCCAGCAGCGTGCTGGCTGCCGAGCTGTTTTCCGAGCCGCCGATCAACCTGGTGTCTGGCCGTATCACGGGTAACGAGGTGAGCCTGGCCCAGACCGTGCACTTTGCCCGCAATGCCGACCTGGAGCCGCTGGCCGAAGGTGACTACCGCTTCGGCGTGCGCCCCAGCCATATCGCGCTGGTGCCGGCCCATGACGATGACCTGGAGCTGGCGGTGCTGGTGGAGTTGGCCGAGATCAGTGGGTCAGAAACATTTCTGCATGTGCGCAACGAATACTGGCGCATGGTGCTGCACCTTCCCGGGGTGCACGAATACCAGGTGGACACGCCGATACGCGTGTTCATCCCCACGCACAAGCTGTTCGTTTTCGACAGCGCCGGGGTGTTGGTGCAGGCCCCGGGGCTGCGCCAGGCGAGGAGAGGGTGATGGCCGAAATCCGCCTGCGCCAGCTGGCGCACAGTTACAGCCGCCAGCCCGCCAGCGAGGCAGACTATGCCCTGCACGCACTCGAACATGTGTGGGAACAGGGCGGTGCCTATGCGTTGCTCGGGCCGTCGGGCTGCGGCAAGTCGACCTTGCTCAATATCATTTCCGGGCTGCTGACGCCGTCTCATGGCGAGGTGCTGTTCGACGGCAAGCCGGTCAACCAGCTGTCCCCGCAGGCGCGCAATATCGCCCAGGTGTTCCAGTTCCCGGTGGTGTACGACACCATGACGGTGTTCGACAACCTGGCCTTCCCCTTGCGCAACCAGGGGCTCGATGAAGCCCGGGTGCGTGCCCGTGTGGAAGAAATTGCCGAAGTGCTCGAGCTGACTGCCGTGTTGCGCAAGAAAGCACGCAACCTCACCGCCGATGAAAAGCAGAAAGTCTCCATGGGGCGTGGCCTGGTGCGCGATGACGTGTCGGCGATCCTGTTCGACGAGCCGCTGACGGTGATCGACCCGCATCTGAAGTGGAAGCTGCGGCGCAAGCTGAAGCAGATCCATGAGCAGTTCAACATCACCATGATCTACGTCACCCACGACCAGTTGGAGGCCTCGACCTTCGCTGACAAGATCGCGGTGATGCACGGCGGCCGCATCGTCCAGTTCGGCACGCCGCGCGAGCTGTTCGAGCGACCGCGGCATACGTTCGTCGGTTATTTCATCGGTAGCCCGGGCATGAACTTGATTGACGTGCGTGCCGAGGCGGGCGCGGTGGTGTTCGGCGATGTCCAGTTGGTACTGCCCGATGGCTTGTGCGAGCGCCTGGCTGCATTGGCGGGCGGGCGGCTGCAGCTGGGCATTCGCCCGGAGTTCGTGCAGCTATGGGACAGCCCGTTCGAGGGTGCCTACCCGGCACGGGTGCTGGACGTCGAAGACCTGGGTACCTATCGCATCGTCACCCTCGAACTGGGCGGTGTCGCGCTCAAGGCGAGGCTGGGCGAGGACCGCCCGTTGCCTGTGGACAAGGCTTGGGTCAGCCTGCCGGCGCAGTGGCTGATGCTGTATGTCGACGATGTGCTGCTGGAGGCCGGGCCATGAACAACAAGGTGCCGAACAACAAGGCCTGGTGGCTGGTGCTGCCGGTGTTCCTGCTGGTCGCGTTCAGCGCGGTGGTGCCGATGATGACGGTGGTCAACTACTCGGTGCAAGACATCTTCGACCAGTCCAGCCGCTACTTCGTCGGTGCCGACTGGTACCGCCAGGTACTGCGCGACCCGGCGCTGCACGACGCATTGCTGCGCCAGTTCATTTACTCGGCCTGTGTACTGCTGATCGAAATTCCGTTGGGTATAGGCATCGCCCTGGCCATGCCAACCAAAGGCCGTATGGCCTCGGTGTGCCTGATCGTCATGGCTATCCCGTTGCTGATCCCGTGGAACGTGGTCGGCACTATCTGGCAGATTTTCGGCCGGGCCGACATTGGCCTGCTCGGCGCTTCCCTGGCCAAGCTCGGGGTCAGCTACAACTATGCCGGTGACCCATTCGACGCCTGGCTCACCGTGCTGGTGATGGATGTGTGGCACTGGACTTCGTTGGTGGCTCTGCTGTGCTATTCGGGGCTGCGTGCGATCCCCGACGTGTACTACCAGGCCGCGCGCATCGATCGGGCCTCGGGCTGGGCGGTGTTTCGCCATATCCAGCTGCCCAAGCTCAAGAACGTGCTGGTGATCGCGTTGATGCTGCGCTTCATGGACAGTTTCATGATCTACACCGAACCGTTCGTGCTGACCGGCGGCGGGCCAGGCAATGCGACCACGTTCCTCAGCCAGACCCTCACGCGTATGGCCGTAGGGCAGTTCGACCTGGGGCCGGCGGCAGCGTTTTCACTGGTGTACTTCCTGATCATCCTGCTGGTGTCGTGGCTGTTCTACACCGCCATGACCCATGCCGACAAGGACTAGGCCATGAGCACACGCAAATCAATGGCCCTGCTGCTGTACTTCTTCTTCCTGCTGGTGCCGATCTACTGGTTGCTGAACATGTCGTTCAAGAGCAACGCCGAGATCCTTGGCGGCCTGACCCTGTGGCCGCAGGCGTTCACGCTCGACAACTACCGAGTGATCTTCACCGACGCCAGCTGGTACAGCGGCTACATCAACTCGCTGTACTACGTGTGCCTGAACACGCTGATTTCACTGCTCGTGGCGTTGCCCGCGGCCTATGCGTTCTCGCGCTACCGCTTTCTCGGCGACCGCCACCTGTTCTTCTGGCTGCTGACCAACCGCATGGCGCCACCGGCGGTGTTCCTGCTGCCGTTCTTCCAGTTGTACTCGTCGATCGGGCTGTTCGATACCCACATTGCCGTGGCGCTGGCCCATTGCCTGTTCAACGTACCGCTGGCGGTGTGGATCCTGGAGGGTTTCATGTCGGGCGTGCCA
Source organism: Pseudomonas sp. JY-Q (assembly GCF_001655295.1). NCBI lineage: Bacteria > Pseudomonadati > Pseudomonadota > Gammaproteobacteria > Pseudomonadales > Pseudomonadaceae > Pseudomonas > Pseudomonas sp. JY-Q. The sequence continues at coordinate 2,198,724 of NZ_CP011525.1, forward strand.
AGGGAAATCGACGAAACCGCCTACATTGACGGCTACAGTTTTCCGCGCTTCTTCGTGAAGATCTTCATACCGCTGATTGGCTCGGGCATCGGCGTCACGGCGTTTTTCTGTTTCATGTTCTCCTGGGTCGAACTGCTGCTGGCGCGCACCCTGACCTCGGTGAATGCCAAGCCGATTGCCGCGGTGATGACCCGCACGGTGTCGGCATCGGGCATCGACTGGGGTGTGCTGGCGGCAGCGGGGGTGCTGACCATCTTGCCGGGCATGCTGGTGATCTGGTTCGTGCGCAATCATGTGGCCAAGGGCTTCGCCCTGGGCCGGGTGTGAGGAGGGCAACGCATGGAGTGGATGGCCTGGACCCTGCCGACAGCGCTGTTCTTCGCCGCTGTGGGCCTGTTGCTGCTGGGCATGACCCTGCTTGAACTGCGTCGCCCCTGCGTAGAGCGACGGGGCTTTTTGCCGCTGGTCACCAGCCGTGGTGACCGTTTGTTCATCGGCCTGCTGGCCAGCGCCTACCTGCACCTGCTGGTGGTCGGTGTCAGCGACTGGCCATTGTGGGTGGCCTCGCTGCTGTCGCTGGCGTGGCTGGCGGTGGTGTTGCGCTGGGGCTGAGCGAGCGGCCCTGTGGGATAACTGAAACGGGAGATCACAATGTTCGACAACAAACACAACAGGCGACATTTGACCCTGGCCGCGTTGCTGGTACTGGCCAGCGTGCAAGGCACAGCCTGGGCCGACCAGTACGAAGAGGCGGCAAAGAAATGGATCGGCAGCGAGTTCAAGCCTTCGACCCTTACCCCCGAACAGCAGTTGGCCGAATTGCAGTGGTTCATCAAGGCAGCCGAGCCGTTTCGCGGGATGAAGATCAACGTTGTGTCGGAAACCATCACCACCCATGAATACGAATCCAAGGTGCTGGCCAAGGCTTTCAGTGAGATCACCGGCATCCAGTTGACCCACGACCTGCTGCAGGAAGGCGATGTGGTGGAAAAACTGCAGACGCAGATGCAGTCGGACAAGAACATTTATGACGGCTGGGTCAACGACTCCGACCTGATCGGTACGCACTTTCGCTACGGCAAAGTGGAATCGATCACCGACCTGATGGCCAACGAGGGCAAAGCCTACACCTCGCCGACCCTCGACCTGAAGGACTTCATCGGTATTTCCTTCACCACCGCGCCCGATGGCAAGGTTTACCAACTGCCCGACCAGCAGTTCGCCAACCTGTACTGGTTCCGCGCCGACTGGTTCGAACGGCCTGAGTTGAAGGCCAGGTTCAAAGAGAAGTACGGCTATGAACTGGGGGTGCCAGTGAACTGGTCGGCGTACGAGGACATTGCCAAGTTCTTCACCGAAGACGTCAAGGAGATCGACGGCAAGCGTGTCTACGGGCACATGGACTACGGAAAGAAAGACCCGTCACTGGGCTGGCGCTTCACCGATGCCTGGTTCTCGATGGCCGGCGGCGGCGACAAGGGCCTGCCCAATGGTTTGCCGGTCGATGAATGGGGCATTCGCGTGGAGGACTGCCATCCGGTGGGTTCCAGCGTGACCCGCGGCGGCGATACCAATGGGCCGGCCGCCGTCTATGCCACGCAGAAGTACGTGGACTGGATGCGTGCCTACGCGCCCAAGGAAGCGCAGGGCATGACCTTCTCCGAAGCCGGCCCTGTGCCGGCGCAAGGCAACATTGCCCAGCAGATATTCTGGTACACCGCGTTCACCGCCGACATGACGAAGCCCGGCTTGCCGGTTGTGAATGCCGACGGCACGCCGAAGTGGCGCATGGCGCCTTCACCGAAGGGGCCATACTGGGAAGAGGGTATGAAACTCGGCTACCAGGACACCGGCTCGTGGACCTTCTTCAAGTCCACCCCCGAGAAGCAACGCCTGGCGGCGTGGCTGTACGCCCAGTTCGTCACCTCAAAGACCGTATCGCTGAAAAAGACCATCGTCGGCCTGACGCCGATTCGTGAGTCGGACATCAACTCCCAGGCCATGACCGAGTTGGCGCCCAAGCTCGGTGGGCTGGTGGAGTTCTATCGCAGCCCGGCGCGGGTGCAGTGGACGCCGACCGGCACCAACGTGCCGGACTACCCGCGGTTGGCGCAATTGTGGTGGAGCCATATCGCCGAAGTCGCCAGTGGCGAAAAGACCCCGCAGGAAGCCCTGGATGGGCTGGCCCGCGACCAGGACCGCATGATGGAGCGCCTGCAACGCTCCAATGCCCAGGCGACGTGTGCACCCAAGTTGAATCCGGAGAAGGACGCCCAGTACTGGTTCGACCAGCCGGGTGCGCCGAAAGCCAAGCTGGCCAACGAAAAGCCCATGGGCGAGACCGTCAGCTACAACGAACTGCTGAAGTCCTGGGAGGCGGCCAGGAAGTGATCGGCTGAACACCGTGGTGGCTTCCCCCGCCCCCTGGGGGGCCGGACAACCGCTTGCAAGAGCAGGCTCGTCCGCGAAGAGGTCATTTGTCACGGGCAAAAAAAACGGCACCTGCAAAAGGTGCCGTTTTCGCATTACGCGGTATTACTTGTGCAGCTCTTCTGCCGCGTACAGCGTGTTCTCCAGCAGGCACGCCCGGGTCATCGGCCCGACGCCGCCCGGCACCGGTGTGATCCAGCCGGCGCGGGGCAGGGCAGTCTCGTAGACCACGTCGCCGACCAGCTTGCCGTCTTCCTGGCGGTTGATGCCCACGTCGATGACGATGGCACCTTCCTTGACCCACTCACCCTTGACCAGGCCTGGCTTGCCGGCAGCCACGACCACCAGGTCGGCACGCCCGACATGGCCGGCCAGGTCCTTGGTGAAGCGATGGCAGACGGTCACGGTGCAGCCGGCCAGCAGCAGTTCCATGGCCATCGGGCGGCCAACGATGTTGGACGCGCCGACGATCACCGCGTTCATGCCGTACAGGTCCTGGCCGGTGCTTTCCAGCAGGGTCATGATGCCTTTCGGTGTGCACGGGCGCAGCAGTGGAATACGCTGGGCCAGGCGGCCGATGTTGTACGGATGGAAGCCGTCCACATCCTTGTCCGGGCGAATGCGCTCGAGCAGCAACGAGGCGTCCAGGTGTGCCGGCAGCGGCAGTTGCAACAGGATGCCGTCGACGGCCGGGTCGTCATTGAGACGGTCGATCAGCTCGGTCAGGGCCTGTTGCGTGGTCTCGCTGGGCAGGTCGAAAGCCTGCGAAATGAAGCCGACCTCTTCGCAGTCCTTGCGCTTGTGCGAGACATAGACTTGGGAGGCGGGGTCGGTGCCGACCAGGATCACTGCCAGGCCCGGCGTACGCAGGCCTTGCTGGCGACGCTCCACGACACGTTGAGCGATCTGCTGGCGCAGGCTGGCGGCGATAGCCTTGCCATCGATTAGGTGTGCAGTCATAGACGCGTGATTAACCATCGAGAAGGAACAATAAAGAACGTGCATTCTCGCACGACATGGGCCAAGGGCAAAGGCGGGTGGTCGGGCAAATCCCCTAACCCCTTAAATAATTTAAATTTTTTCGAAAAAGGTGTTGACGACTTTCGGGGTCGACTATAAGATTCGCCGCACTTGTCGGGCACAGCCTAGCACTGGTTGGCTAAGTCGGGCAGAATGAGTGGTTTAACAGTTCCTTGTTAGCGTCTCGTTCGGTTAGGCTTCAAGCTTAAGCGCCCGTAGCTCAGCTGGATAGAGCATCCGCCTTCTAAGCGGATGGTCGCAGGTTCGAGTCCTGCCGGGTGCGCCATTAGGCAGCTTTGGCAAGCAAGTAGGTTGTAATGCAATATGGTGGGCGTAGCTCAGTTGGTAGAGCGCTGGATTGTGATTCCAGTTGTCGTGGGTTCGATTCCCATCGTCCACCCCATATTTTTCAAGGGCGCCTCGATAGCATCTGGCGCCTTTGTTTTAAGCGTTACGCGGACGTGGTGAAATTGGTAGACACACTGGATTTAGGTTCCAGCGGCGCAAGCTGTAAGAGTTCGAGTCTCTTCGTCCGCACCATGCTTCTGTAAGGTTGTACCGCAAGACCGCAATATGGTGGGCGTAGCTCAGTTGGTAGAGCGCTGGATTGTGATTCCAGTTGTCGTGGGTTCGATTCCCATCGTCCACCCCATATTCCTGAAAGGCGCCTTGATCGTGAGATCGGGCGCCTTTTTGTTTTGGGTCTGCGTAGCGGTGATGAGCCGCGCCTCAGCCAAAACACCTCCTGCCGCTTGTAATCCTCTGGTGGCACCCCAATAAAAGCTGTTAGATTTCAGCCGGTTGAAACACCGGCCTGTTCGGCCGGCAAAGGACATCACGATGATTGCAAAAGAAGCCCGTCAGGCCCTGGCGCTGCAGCGCTTTGCCGAAGCCAATCCGCAGTTGCTCGAGGAGATCCGCGAGCTGGATGCGCGTGAGCAGGCCCAGCAGATCGAGTGGGCGTTCGAGGATGCCGCCGAGGAGCAGGGTATTGAGCCCTGGGAGCTGGCGCTGCAATTGATTGCTGAATCCCCGGAGCAGTTGCAGGCCATGCGCCTGGAAACGCACCGTGAAGTGGCCGAGGCGCTGGGGCTGGAATGGGAGGAGTACTGCCAGTTCAACGACATTGATCCTCAATAAAGGAGGCGAATGCGTTGCGGGTAGTTGTTTGACAAAGTATTTCGGCTGCAGGCCGCCCTCCGGCGCCGTGCAGCCCTGTTGGAAGCAGGCCTGGCGCTGTGCCGTGCGGGCCTTGAAAGTTAATCGACCGGCGTTGTTTTCAGTCGTCCCGTGTGGGGTGACTTCTGCTGCGTGACTCACTAGAATGTTTGCCCTTGATTCTGGAGTCGGGCTAACGCCGGCTAACGTCTGTGCAACGAGGAATATCCATGCAAGTTTCTGTTGAAAACACTTCCGCTCTCGAGCGCCGCATGACCATCGCCGTTCCGGCCGAGCGCGTCGAGAACGAAGTCAACAAGCGTCTGCAGCAGACTGCCAAGCGCGCCAAGATTGCGGGCTTCCGTCCTGGTAAAGTACCGATGACCGTGATCCGTCAGCGTTTCGAGGCGGACGCCCGTCAAGAGGCTTTCGGTGACCTGGTCCAGGCTTCCTTCTACGAAGCCATCGTCGAGCAGAAGCTGAACCCGGCTGGCGCCCCGGCTGTAGAGCCCAAGTCCTTCGAAAAGGGCAAGGATCTGGAGTTCGTCGCCATCTTCGAAGTCTTCCCTGAGTTCACTGTTGCGGGCCTCGAGTCGATCAAGGTCGAGCGCCTGAGCGCCGAAGTGGCTGACAGCGACCTGGACAACATGCTGGAAGTGCTGCGCAAGCAGAACACCCGCTTCGAGGCCGTCGAGCGCGCTGCGCAGAACGACGACCAGGTCAACATCGACTTCGTCGGCAAGGTCGACGGTGAAGCGTTTGCCGGTGGTTCGGCCAAGGGCACCCTGCTGGTGCTGGGCTCCGGCCGCATGATCCCAGGCTTCGAAGAAGGTCTGGTAGGCGCCAAGGCTGGCGAAGAGCGCGTTGTCAACGTGACCTTCCCAGAGGACTACCAGAACCTGGACCTGGCTGGCAAAGCCGCCGAGTTCACCATCACCGTCAACAGCGTTTCGGCACCTGTACTGCCAGAACTGAACGAAGCGTTCTTCGCCCAGTTCGGCATCAAGGAATCGACGCTGGAAGGCTTCCGCGCCGAAGTTCGCAAGAACATGGAGCGTGAGCTGCGTCAGGCGATCAAGACCAAGGTCAAGAACCAGGTCATGGACGGTCTGCTGGCCGCCAACCCGATCGAAGTGCCAAAGGCCCTGCTGGAAAACGAAGTCAACCGTCTGCGCGTGCAGGCAGTTCAGCAGTTTGGTGGCAACATCAAGCCTGAGCAGCTGCCAGTCGAACTGTTCGAAGAGCAAGCCAAGCGCCGCGTCGTGCTGGGCCTGATCGTGGCCGAAGTGGTCAAGCAGTTCGAGCTGAAGCCGGACGACGCCAAGGTTCGCGAGATGATCGAAGAAATGGCTTCGGCTTACCAAGAGCCTGAGCAGGTCATCGCCTGGTACTACAAGAACGACCAGCAACTGAACGAAGTGCGTTCGGTTGTGCTGGAAGAACAAGTTGTAGATACTGTTCTGCAGAAAGCGACTGTGACCGACAAATCGGTCTCGTACGAAGAAGCCGTTAAACCAGCCGAGGCGCCTGCCGCTGCTGAGTAACGGTCTTCTCTCGTAGGAAACCTCCACAAGCCAGCCTTCGAGCTGGCTTGTGCGTATTCAAGCCATGACTATTTGGGAGTGAGCGCAGGACATGTCCCGCAATTCTTATATTCAGCAGAGCTCTGACATCCAGGCCGCAGGCGGCCTGGTCCCGATGGTTATCGAGCAGTCCGCCCGTGGCGAACGCGCTTACGACATCTACTCGCGTCTGTTGAAGGAGCGAGTGATCTTCCTGGTTGGCCCGGTAGAGGACTACATGGCCAACCTCGTCGTTGCGCAACTGCTGTTCCTTGAGGCGGAAAACCCGGACAAGGATATCCATCTGTACATCAACTCGCCGGGCGGCTCCGTCACCGCCGGCATGTCGATCTACGACACCATGCAGTTCATCAAGCCGGACGTTTCGACCATCTGCATCGGCCAGGCCTGCAGCATGGGCGCCTTCCTGCTGGCGGCAGGTGCCAAGGGCAAGCGTCATTGCCTGCCTAACTCGCGCGTGATGATCCACCAGCCGCTGGGCGGCTTCCAGGGTCAGGCCACCGATATCGAGATCCACGCCCAGGAAATCCTCAATATCAAGGCCCGTCTGAACGAGCTGCTGGCCTATCACACCGGCCAGGAACTCGAGACCATCAAGCGTGACACCGAGCGTGACAACTTCATGAGCGCCTCGCGCGCAGCCGAGTACGGCCTGATCGACTCGGTCTATGACAAGCGGCAACTGGCCTCCTGAACCGGGGGGTCAGAGCAGGTGGGCGTCGAAAGCGCCTACCTGCGGACTTGAAAAAGCCCGCAATTGCCTTCATCTTGTGTTGCAAGCCTACCGGATTGGATCGATCGAATGACTGACACCCGTAACGGCGAGGACAGCGGCAAATTGCTTTATTGCTCCTTCTGCGGCAAAAGCCAGCACGAAGTGCGCAAACTGATTGCCGGGCCCTCGGTATTTATCTGCGACGAGTGCGTCGACCTGTGCAACGACATCATCCGTGAGGAGGTGCAGGAAGCCCAGGCCGAGAGCAGCGCGCACAAATTGCCTTCGCCGAAAGAAATCAGCGGCATCCTGGACCAGTACGTGATTGGTCAGGAGCGCGCGAAGAAGGTGCTGGCCGTAGCGGTGTACAACCACTACAAGCGCCTGAACCAGCGTGACAAGAAGGGTGACGAAGTCGAACTGGGCAAGAGCAACATCCTGCTCATCGGGCCAACTGGCTCGGGCAAGACCCTGCTCGCCGAAACCCTGGCACGCCTGTTGAACGTACCGTTTACCATTGCTGACGCCACCACCCTGACCGAGGCCGGTTATGTGGGTGAGGACGTCGAGAACATCATCCAGAAGCTGTTGCAGAAGTGCGACTACGACGTGGAAAAGGCCCAGATGGGCATTGTCTACATCGACGAAATCGACAAGATTTCGCGCAAGTCGGACAACCCGTCCATTACCCGTGATGTCTCGGGCGAGGGCGTGCAGCAGGCACTGCTGAAACTGATCGAGGGCACCGTGGCCTCGGTTCCGCCGCAGGGCGGCCGCAAGCACCCGCAACAGGAATTCCTGCAGGTTGATACCCGCAACATCCTGTTCATCTGTGGTGGTGCGTTCTCGGGCCTGGAAAAGGTCATCCAGAACCGCTCCACCAAAGGTGGCATCGGTTTTGGTGCCGAAGTGCGCAGCAAGGAAGAGGGCAAGAAGGTTGGTGAGTCCCTGCGTGAGGTCGAGCCGGACGATCTGGTCAAGTTTGGCCTGATTCCGGAGTTCGTCGGCCGTCTGCCGGTACTGGCTACCCTTGACGAGCTGGATGAGGCTGCGTTGATGCAGATCCTCACCGAGCCGAAGAATGCCCTGACCAAGCAGTATGCCAAGCTGTTCGAGATGGAAAGCGTCGACCTCGAGTTCCGCAGCGATGCGCTCAAGGCCGTTGCACGCAAGGCCCTGGAGCGCAAGACTGGCGCTCGTGGCCTGCGTTCGATCCTCGAAGGCGTGCTGCTCGATACCATGTATGAGATCCCTTCGAAAAAGGATGTCAGCAAAGTGGTTATCGACGAGAGCGTCATCGAGGGCACCTCGCAGCCGCTGATGATTTACGAAAACAGCGAACCGCAAGCCAAGGCCGCGCCAGACGCCTGATTCAGGCAATGGCCGGTTCTCGGTTGCAAGCAAGAAGGGGGCCTACGGGCCCCTTTCTGCTTTTCCTGTGCAAGCGCTTGTAATTTCCCAAGCCTGCCCCCACATTAGGTCCAAGCATCATTTCCACCGGTTTCCGGCCATAAGGCCGCTGTAGAGGCGAAATCATGAAGACCACCCTCGACTTGCCTCTTTTGCCATTGCGCGATGTCGTTGTTTACCCGCACATGGTTATCCCGCTGTTCGTGGGGCGCGAAAAGTCCATCGAAGCCCTCGAGGCGGCGATGACGGGCGAAAAGCAGATCCTTCTGCTGGCCCAGAAGAATCCAGCCGACGACGATCCGGGTGAGGACGCCCTGTACCGCGTCGGTACCGTTGCCACCGTGCTGCAACTGCTGAAGCTGCCTGATGGCACCGTCAAGGTGCTGGTCGAAGGCGAACAGCGGGGTGCGGTCGAGCGCTTCTCCGAAGTTGAAGGGCACATCTGTGCCGAAGTCTCCCTGATCGACGAAACCGACACTGCCGAGCGCGAGTCGGAAGTGTTCGTGCGCACGCTGCTGTCGCAGTTCGAACAATACGTTCAGCTGGGCAAGAAGGTGCCTGCCGAAGTGCTGTCTTCGCTGAACAGCATCGACGAGCCAGGGCGCCTGGTCGACACCATGGCCGCGCACATGGCCCTGAAGATCGAGCAGAAGCAGGAAATTCTTGAAATCGTCGACTTGACTACCCGTGTCGAGCACGTGCTGGCACTGCTGGATGCCGAAATCGACCTCCTGCAGGTCGAAAAGCGCATTCGCGGCCGGGTCAAGAAGCAGATGGAGCGCAGCCAGCGCGAGTACTACCTGAATGAGCAGATGAAGGCCATTCAGAAAGAACTTGGCGATGGTGATGAAGGCCACAATGAAGTCGAAGAGCTGAAAAAGCGCATCGAAGCCGCAGGTCTGCCTAAGGATGCCTTGACCAAGGCTCAGGCGGAGCTGAACAAGCTCAAGCAAATGTCTCCGATGTCGGCCGAAGCTACCGTGGTGCGCTCGTACCTCGACTGGTTGGTGCAGGTGCCGTGGAAGGCTCAGAGCAAGGTGCGTCTGGACCTGACCAAGGCCGAGGAAATCCTCGATGCCGACCACTATGGCCTGGAAGAGGTCAAGGAACGCATCCTCGAATACCTTGCCGTGCAGAAGCGCGTCAAGAAGATCCGCGGTCCGGTGCTGTGCCTGGTCGGGCCACCCGGTGTCGGCAAGACCTCGCTGGCCGAGTCGATCGCTGCCGCCACCAACCGCAAGTTCGTGCGCATGGCCCTGGGTGGCGTGCGTGACGAGGCCGAGATCCGTGGCCACCGCCGTACCTACATCGGCTCCATGCCGGGTCGCCTGATCCAGAAGATGACCAAGGTGGGCGTGCGCAACCCGTTGTTCCTGCTCGACGAGATCGACAAGATGGGCAGCGACATGCGCGGTGACCCCGCTTCGGCACTGCTGGAAGTGCTCGACCCTGAACAGAACCACAACTTCAACGACCACTACCTGGAGGTCGACTATGACCTCTCGGACGTGATGTTCCTGTGCACCTCGAACTCGATGAACATCCCGCCGGCGCTGCTGGACCGGATGGAAGTCATCCGTCTGCCTGGCTATACCGAGGACGAAAAGATCAACATCGCGGTCAAGTACCTGGTGCCCAAGCAGGTCAAGGCCAACGGCTTGAAGAAGGAAGAGCTGGAAGTCGACATCTCGGCGATTCGCGACATCATCCGCTACTACACCCGTGAAGCCGGTGTGCGGGGCCTGGAGCGGCAAATTGCCAAGGTCTGCCGCAAGGTGGTCAAGGAACATACCGGGCAGAAGCAGGTCAAGGTCAAGGTGGCCAGCGAGCAGCTGGAGCACCTGCTGGGCGTGCGCAAGTTCCGCTATGGCCTGGCCGAGCAGCAGGATCAGATCGGCCAGGTAACCGGCCTGGCCTGGACCCAGGTGGGTGGCGAGTTGCTGACCATCGAGGCCGTGGTCATCCCCGGCAAGGGCCAGTTGATCAAGACCGGCTCGCTGGGCGATGTCATGGTCGAGTCGATTACCGCCGCGCAGACCGTGGTACGCAGCCGCGCCCGCAGCCTGGGGATTGCCGCCGACTTCCACGAGAAGCATGACGTGCACATTCACATGCCTGAGGGCGCCACGCCGAAGGACGGCCCAAGTGCCGGTATCGGAATGTGCACCGCACTGGTGTCGGCGCTGACGCAGATTCCGGTACGTGCCGACGTGGCCATGACCGGCGAAATCACCTTGCGTGGCCAGGTATTGGCCATTGGCGGGCTGAAGGAAAAACTGCTGGCGGCACACCGTGGCGGGATCAAGACGGTGATCATTCCCGAGGAGAATGTTCGCGATCTCAAGGAGATTCCTGAAAATATCAAACAGGATCTTCAGATCAAACCGGTCAAATGGATTGACGAAGTCCTGCAAATTGCGCTGCAATACGCCCCGGAGCCCTTGCCAGATGTGGCTCCGGAGATTGTCGCGAAAGACGAGAAGCGCGACGGCGATGCTAAGGAAAGAATCAGCACGCATTAGTAGTTTTTGGCTGGGGGGCTTTCCTTGACAGTATTTTCGGCGCCTTGCTATAAAGCGGCACGTTATTGTCGCCATGCCTCCCAGCACACGTTTCATAAGCTTTTCATTACATACTTAGAAACAAACTCAATAGAGAAATAAGGGGACTTAGAGTGAACAAGTCGGAACTGATTGACGCTATCGCCGCATCTGCAGACATCCCGAAAGCTGTAGCCGGCCGTGCGCTGGACGCAGTCATCGAATCCGTCACCGGCGCCCTGAAGCAAGGTGACGATGTGGTACTGGTTGGCTTTGGTACCTTCTCGGTCAAGGAGCGCGCCGAGCGTACCGGCCGCAACCCGCAAACCGGCAAGGCAATCAAAATCGAAGCCGCCAAGGTTCCAGGTTTCAAGGCAGGCAAAGGCCTGAAAGACGCCGTCAACTAAGTCGTCTTTCAGCCGGACCCGGCCTGGCCTGGTCCGAGCACGGTGATGGCGGGGCGCAAACGTTCCCGCCTGACACGTTTGCTAAGAAAAGGCGCATCCTCGGATGCGCCTTTCTTTTATCAGGATTCTACCCACGCTCCGCGGTTGTCGACGCAGTGGTACAGCCGTTTCTGGGGGACGCATGCTGCAAAATATCAGGGACAATTCACAAGGTTGGATTGCCAAGACCATCATCGGCCTTATCGTCGTGTTGATGGCATTGACCGGTTTCGAAGCCATTTTCCAGGCCGCCACTCATAGCCAGGACGCCGCCAAGGTGAACGGCCAGACCATCAGCCAGAACGAGCTGAGCCAGGCGGCCGACATGCAGCGCCGTCAACTGATGCAACAGTTGGGCAAGGATTTCGACCCGGCGCTGTTGGATGACAAGTTGCTGCGAGAGGAGGCACTCAAGGGGCTGATCAGCCGCAAGCTGCTGCTGCAAGGTGCTGAGGATGCCAAGTTCGCATTCTCCGAGGCCGCGCTGGATCAGGTGATCTTGCAGACCCCTGAGTTCCAGGTGGACGGCAAGTTCAGCGCTGACCGTTTCGACCAGGTGATCCGCCAGATGGGCTACGGTCGCATGCAGTTCCGCGAGATGCTCGGCGAGGAAATGCTCATCGGCCAACTGCGCACCGGCCTGGCCGGTAGCAGCTTCGTCACCGATCAACAGGTCGATGCTTTTGCTCGCCTGGAGAAGCAGACCCGCGACTTCGCCTCCCTGACGTTCAAGGCCGACCCGGCCGCAGTCAAGGTCAGCGACGAAGAGGTCAAGGCGCACTACGACCAGCACGCCAAGGAGTTCATGTCGCCTGACCAGGTCGTGATCGACTACATCGAGCTGAAGAAGTCGGCGTTCTTCGATCAGGTCAAAGTGACCGACGAAGAGCTCAAGGCCCAGTACGAGAAGGAAATCGCCAACCTGGCCGAGCAGCGTCATGCCGCGCACATCCTCATCGAGGTCAACGACAAGGTCACCGACGCCCAGGCCAAGGCCCGCGCCGAAGAGATCGAGCAGCGTCTGGCCAAGGGTGAGGACTTTGCCGCTTTGGCCAAAGAGTTCTCTCAGGACCCAGGCTCCGCCACCAGCGGTGGTGACCTCGGCTTTGCCGGCCCGGGCGTATACGACCCGGCCTTCGAAGAGGCGCTGTACCAGCTGCAGAATGGCCAGGTATCTGCTCCGGTGCGCACCGAGTTTGGCTACCATCTGATCAAGCTGCTGGGCGTCCAGGCGCCAGAAGTACCGAGCTTTGCCAGCCTGAAGGACAAACTGACCCGCGATCTGAAGATGCCGCTGGTCGAGCAGCGTTATGTCGACGCCAGCAAGCAACTGCAGGATGCTGCCTACGAGGCTTCCGACCTGGCCCAGCCGGCCCAGGACCTGAACCTCAAGGTGCACACCTCCGCGGCCTTCGGCCGTGAGGGCGGTGAAGGCATTACCGCCAACCGTGCGGTGGTGCAGGCGGCGTTCTCTGAAGAAGTGCTGGATGAGGGTGCCAATAGCACCGCCATCGAGCTCGACCCTGAGACCACCGTGGTGCTGCGCGTCAAGGAACACCGCAAACCAGAGCAACTGCCGCTGGACGCTGTGGCCAAGAACATCAGGGAGCACCTGGCCAAAGAGAAGGCGACTGCCGAACTCAAGGCCAAGGCGGACAAGCTGATTGCCGGCCTGCGTGACGGTTCCATCGCAGCAGGCAGCGTTCACGAAGGCCAAGGCTGGAAAGCCTATGAGGCAGTCACCCGTGGTGAGGACGGTATTGACCCGGCCGAACTGCAGGCACTGTTCCGTCTGGGCAAGCCGCAAGCCAAGGACAAGCCTGTTTATGGCAGTGTGGTGCTGCGTGACGGAAGCCTGGTGGTGTTGCAGCTCAAGGGTGTGAACGACGGCGCTACCGCCACCGACGAAGAGAAGCAGCAGATTCGCCGCTACCTCGCGTCCCGTGCTGGCCAGCAGGACTTTGCGGCTTACCGCAAGCAGCTGGAAGCCAATGCAGACATCACCCGTTACTAAGGTGTTCGTTGCATGAAGAAACAGGCCGCCTCGTGCGGCCTGTTTCGTTTTCGCCAGCCGCGAGCACGGTCATTGTCGAGCACCACACCGCCTTCAGGTGCGGCGCCAACCAGGTGCTACCGCTTCACCCCTTCATAACTGTCCAGCGTATCGCGTGCAATCTCTCGCCCCAGGGCGATGAGCTCCGGCGCTTTGTAGAACTCGAAAAACCGGCACACCCGCTTGGGCACGTTGATCAGCACATCCGGTGGATAGCCGGCAATCTTGTACTGTGCCAACGAAGTCTGCATGACCTCGAAGCTCTGGTTGATCAAATCCAGCAGCGAGGCTGGCCCCACGTTGTCGATGATGAAAGAGCCGGTGGCCGACTTCGGTGCGCCCTCGCGCTCCGGGGCCGCTGCCGGTTGCTGGTTTTCCGGGTCGGCGCTGTCGGCAAGCCACGGGCTTGGCGGTGCCAACCCCTCGGCGACGATTTCCTTTTCGATGCGGATCAGCTCTTCCGCCGGTTTGCGCCGGAATGGCAAGCGTGAACCCAGCGAGCTCAACAAGGCGTCAAAGCGCATCTTGAATGCCGCCGGGCGCTCGATCACCGGCAACTGGTACTGCTTCTGGTTGGTGGCGTTGAGGTTGACCGCGATGATCAGGTCGCAATGGCTGGACACCACCGGCACGATTGGCAGCGGGTTGAGGATGCCACCGTCGACAAGCATGCGGTTGCCTTGCATCACTGGCGTGAACAGGCTGGGAATGGCCGCAGAGGCGCGCATGGCCTGATGCAGGCAACCCTCCTGGAACCAGATTTCCTGCTGGTTGGTAAGGTCGGCGGCCACTGCGGTGTAGGGTATGCGCAGTTGCTCGATGTTTATCTCGCCGACGATCTTGCGGATCTGCCCGAACACCTTGTCGCCGCGAATCGCACCGAGGCGAAAGCTGACGTCGACCAGGCGCAGCACATCCAGGTAGTCGAGGCTTTCGATCCAGTTGCGATACTCGTCCAGCTTGCCGGCGGCATAGATACCGCCAATCACCGCGCCCATGGAACACCCTGCGACGCAGGCTATGTCGTAGCCGCGGCGCTCGATTTCTTCGATCACGCCGATGTGTGCATACCCTCGGGCGCCGCCCGATCCCAGTACCAGTGCCACACGTTTACTCATGAACATTCCCCGGCCAGTGCCATCATGGTCCTACAATGCACCCATCGCTGCCTGTGCTTCAATGTAGATCGTGCTGAGCTACTGTAATAAAACTGGCCAGGCAAAGCCGGCTGGGCATGGCACTTTCCAGCTGTCGGAGCGTCGAACAGCCACCGTTTTTCCATAGAGGTATTACTGATGAAAGCCTGGATCTGCCTTCCACTGATTGCCTTGGCCCTAGCTGGCTGCGCGGGCAAGACGGCCTACCGTGACAGCTGCGCGACCCAGCTGGATGCCGCCTGGAAGGAGCTGGACCTGGCCAAGGCCGAAGGCTTTGCCGGTGCTGTAAGTTATTCCAAGGCCTTGTCACTGCTGACCGGGGCCAAGACCCAGCAGCAGTTCGAAGGCTACGAAAGCTGTACCCGCAAAGCCGAAAAGGCGCGGTTCTACATTCGTGAATCTCGCGCCGGGCGCTGAACAGGGAGCATCGTATGTCTGCCATGCTCGACCATGTCGTTGCCCAGATACTGACCTTGCAGGTGCGCTTGCTGGCCTGTCGTGAACGCCTGGCTGCCAATACCGACAGCGAGGCCTTGCACGACTTGCGTATCACCTTGCGGCGCCTGCGCAGTCTGCTGAGGCCGCTGCGTGGGCTGCCGGGTGTGGAGCAACTGGAGGATGCTGCACGTTCGCTGGGTACCCTTACCACGCCGCTGCGTGATCGCGAGGTGCTGGCGGCTGAGCTGATCGGGCGCGGTCATGCGGCAGCCGGGCAGCGGCGTCTGGAGGGGCGTGACAGGACCTTCGCCAGTGTCGCTGCCAGCCCACAGCTGGCCAGGGTATTGGCGATTCTCGACGCCTTTCCATTGTTCCTGCGGGCGGCGGACCGGGAGGGGCTGGTCAAGTCGCTGGGCAAGCGTATCGACAAGCGCCTGGTCAAGCAGTGGCGCAAGTTGCACAAAGCGTTGCAGGACCCGGCTCACGATCGCCACCGCCTGCGTTTGCTGATCAAGCGTGCGCGCTATGGCGATGAGGCCTACCCACAACTCGATCACGCAGGGAAGAAACTGCAACGTCTGTTGAAAAAGGCACAGGGCAACCTGGGGGATTGGCACGACCGCCTGCAATGGCTGCTGCAAGCCCGCGATCATGCCGACCTGCTCCCCTGCAAGGCTGGTTGGGAGCAGGAGTTGCATGAGGCGGAGCGCCAGTCAGATGTGACGCTGGATGCCCTGCAAGAGGCGCTGGCGCGGCGTTATCACGGAAAATGACCGATATGCGGGCTGATTGCCCGGCGTTTGCTGGCTAGGATGAGCGGACCTTTTTCTTTGCAGGCAGGAGCCGGCCAATGAATTTCAACCAACTCCTCGACGCCGTACGGGCCAACCCGGATTCCGTCAGCATTCCGCCCAGCTGGGCCCAGGGGCGCGCTGCCTTTGGTGGCCTGATGGCGGCCATGGTGTATGAAACCATGCGCCTTAGGCTCTGCGACAGCCGCCCGGTACGCTCATTGGCCATCAGCTTCGTGGCGCCAGCGGCTGCGGATGTGCCCATCCGCTTCGAGGTGGAGGTTTTGCGCGAAGGCAAGGCGGTTAGCACGCTGTTGGGCCGCGCGGTTCAGGATGGCCAGGTGGTGACTTTGGTGCAGGGCAATTTCGGTGCGGGCCGCCCTTCGGTGGTCGAAGTGCCGGCGTTACCGGCCATTGAAATGCCTGCGCTCGAAGAGGCGGCCCCGGAGTTGCCCTATATCAAAGGCGTTACCCCGGAGTTCATGCGCCATGTGGCCCTGCGCTGGGCAGTAGGCGGGCTGCCGTTCAGTGGCAATCAGTCGCGCAAGATGGGCGGCTGGGTGCGTTTGCGGGATGTGGCTGACGAGCCGGTGAACGAGGCGCACTTGCTGGCGTTGGTGGATGCGTGGCCGCCCAGCCTTATGCCGTTTCTCAAGCAGCCCGCTGCGGGCAGTACGCTGACCTGGACCATCGAGTTCATCCAGCCAACGGCGAAGCTGTCGACCCTGGATTGGTGCCGGTACTGTGTGGAGACCGAGCATGCGCGGGATGGCTATGGTCATGCTGCCGCGGCGTTGTGGACGGCGCAGGGCGAGTTGTTGGCCTTGAGCCGGCAGACCGTCACCGTTTTCGCCTGATCCTTACCAGGCTGCTCACAAGCAGTGCTCCGGCAGCTGGCTCAGTGTCGGTGCTTGTGCCGTTCGCGCCAGGCCTTCCACCAGGCCCCGCTCACCACAAAGCGCGGAAAGGTGATGAACTGTTCGGTCAGTAAGCGCTGCACGGCATCCTGGCGGTTGGCGAACGGCTCGGGCTGCTGGGCTTCAAGGCGGTGGCCTTGGCGCTGCAGGCCCAGCGCGGCGACCAGGGCAATCACACCCACCGCGATCTGGCCGAGGTCGAAACCGAACAGGCCGGACAGCACCAGTAGTGTCCCTAGAATGAACAACGGCACAGCAATGAGGTGCAGCACCAGGTTGGCCGGGTGGCGGTGATTATGGTGATAGCCGCGCCATTGCCAGGCGGGAAGATTGGGCAGGCGTTTGCTCATGGGGATTTCCTCTCGGTCATGCCCAAAGCTTAGTGCGGCCCCCACGCGGGGGCCAATCGAAGCTGGCTATGGTGACTATAGCTTGAGCTGGCCAATGGCCTTGTTCAGTTCGCCGGCCAGGGTCGCCAGTTCGCTGCTGGTGGTCGCTGAACCGACCGTCTGCTGCACGGTCCGCTCGGTGACATCGCGGATGCTGACCACCGCGCGGTTCATTTCTTCGGCTACCTGGCTTTGCTGCTCGGCCGCTACAGCGATCTGGGTATTGCTTTCGCGCATCTGCGCCACGGCACCGGTGATTTCAGCCAGCGCCTCACCGGCTTCCTGTGCCTGACGCACACAGTCGTCGGCCTTGTACGAACTCTCCTGCATGAACTCCACCGCATCGCGGGTGCCCGACTGCAGGGCCGAAACCATGGTGGTGATCTCATCCGTGGAGGTTTGTACGCGTTTGGCCAGGTTGCGCACTTCATCGGCCACCACGGCAAAGCCACGGCCCAGGTCACCGGCGCGCGCGGCTTCGATGGCAGCGTTAAGCGCCAGCAAGTTGGTCTGTTCGGCAATACTGTGGATCACACTGACTACACCGTTGATCTTCTGGCTGTCCTCGGCTAGCTGTCGAATCATCTCGGCAGTTTGTTGCACGCCGCTGGAAAGCCCGGAAATCGAATCCTGCACTCGGCTGACCACCGCTTGACCGCTGCCGGCCAAGGTGTCGGCGGTTTGTGACAAATCGCGGGTGGCACCGGCGTGCTGGGCAATGTGGTGCACGGTCGCCGACATTTCGTTGATGGCAGTCGCGGCCTGGTCGGTTTCACTCTGCTGGCCGAGCATGCCATGGCGTACGTCGCTCATGCTGGCGGCCAGGCGTGCAGCGCCCGAGTCCAACTGTGCTGCGCTGTGGGCGACGGTGCTGACCACGCGGTGATAGGTGGACTGCATGGCGTTGAAGGCCCCGGCCATCTGGCCGACCTCGTCGCCACTGGCTAGCGGTACGCGGGCCGACAGGTCGCCGGTTTTTTCCACGTGCAGCATCACGTCCTTGAGGGTGTTGAGTTGGCTGAGCAGGAAGCGGATCAGCAGTTGGGAGGCGCCGAGCATGGCCAGCATCAGGATCAGCACACACACCGCGTAATTGCTGAAACGATCGAAGAAGACCTGGCGCAAGCTGGGTGACTGGGCCAGCACAGCTAACTGCTGGTCGCCACTGCGCAGCACCTGTGCGCCACGCAGTGGGTTTTCGCCGAGGACCCAGGCGCTCGGCAGTGCTACCCAGCCTTGGGCGTTGCGCAGGGCATCGAGCGCCTCCCCGGCGTAGGTTGGCGTTTGCCCGGTTGACCAACTGATGACGTTGGCCGGGCGTGGCAGTGCTTGCCCGGCTGGCCAGGCGGCCAGCAACTGGGCTTGTGCGACCGCCTGGCTCTGAGCCGCCTCGGCACGTGCGCGTTGCTCCAGGTGCACGGCGTACAGCACCAGCAGCAAGGTGGTGACAAAGGCCACTGCGTTGACGGCCCAGAACTTGTACTTCAGGGAAACATTGCTAAGCCAGGCACCCATGGGCAGGTCTTCTCTGAGTTGAGCGGAAACAATATTGGCAAGGTGCCATCATTGTGCCCTCATCCTCCTAGACATGTGTTGATGCATATCAACTGTGTTCACCCGCCCCGCAGAAACACGCGAGACTCAGGGGAGCTGGAAGAAAGCCCGCGCCGTTGCCGTGGTATGCGCCGCCGTGTGCTCGGCTGATTCACCGCGATGCGAGGCCACCTCGCGCAGTACCTCCGGCAAGAACGCCGGCTCGTTGCGCCCGCTCTTGGGCTTGGGCCGCAAGCTGCGCGGCAGCAGGTAGGGCGCGTCGCTTTCCAGCATCAGCCGGCCTTGAGGAATGTTGCCCACCAGCGGGTGCAGGTGAGTGCCGCGGCGTTCGTCGCAGATCCAGCCGGTAATGCCGATGTGCAGGTCCAGGTCCAGGTAGGCGAACAGCGCCTCACGCTCACCGGTGAAGCAGTGCACCACCGCGCCGGTCAGGTGGTCGCGGTAGTCCTTGAGAATCGCCAGCAAGCGCTCGCTGGCATCGCGCTCGTGCAGGAACACCGGCAGGCGCAGCTCCGCAGCCAGTGTCAGCTGGGCTTCCAAGGCTTTTTCCTGCAGCGGGCGAGGGGAAAAGTCGCGGTTGAAATCCAGGCCGCATTCGCCCACCGCGCGTACGCGCGGTTCACTCAGCAACCGTCGCAGCTGGCGCTCGCTGTCGGCATCCCAGGCCTTGGCATCGTGAGGGTGCACGCCGGCCGTGGCGAACAGGTGGGCGCCGCTTGCATCCAGTTGATGGCACAGTTCCAGGGCTTGTTCGCTGACCGCCAGGCTGGTGCCTGTCAGCAGCATTTGCGTAACGCCGGCCTCCAGCGCGCGCTCGACGATTGCGGCCTGTTGGTCGTGGAAACTGCTGTTGGTCAGGTTGACGCCGATATCGATCAGTTGCATGGTGCTATCTCGTGCCGCGGGGCGGCCAGCATAGCAAAAAGCGCGTTTTTCTGAAAAAACCAAGAACTTCATGCTGTTGCCGTGGTCATTTACCGTCGTTTATCACTTGGCGGTGCAACCCATGGATGCCGCTCACCGACCACGGACACGTTTTCGCATGCAGCGATGCTGGCTCATTTTTCTGCTGACGCTGGGGTTGATCTTTACCGGCCCCGTCCAGGCGCGCTCGCCGGGCCCACAGCAGCACATACCGCCTGCCAAGGTGCGTGACCTGCCGCAGATTCGCACCAGCAAAGTACTGCGAGTGCTGGTCAACCAGAGCCGCAACAGTTCCGGTGAGGTCAAGGGCGAGCCAGTCGGCATCGAGTATTATCGGCTGCGTGCCCTGGAGCATTTCCTCAATGCTCGTACTGCCGACGACCAGCAGATCCAGCTAAAGCTCATCCCGCGGGCCAAGGAACAGTTGCTGGGCGCCCTGGCCCGCGGCGAGGGTGACCTGGCCGCGCCAGGCGAGCTGCTTGACCCCACTACGGTGAGCGGTGTCCGCAGCAGTGCGCCGATACTCGACCAAGTGCCGCTGATGCTGGTCGGGCGCAAAGGCGAGCGAAGTTTCAGCAAGGTCGAACAGCTGTCAGGGCGTACCGTGGCGTTGACCAGCGCCAGTGCTGCCGGACCGCTGATCCAGCAGGTCAACCAGCAACTGGCACTGCGCAAGCGGCCGCCGATCAAAGTGGAGTGGGTCGATTCGACGCTGGCGGTGGAGGATGTGCTGGAGATGGTACAGGCAGGCATCTACCACCTGACCATGGTCGAGCAGCCCATTGCCCGGCGTTGGGCCCGGGTTATGCCGCGCCTGCGCCTGGACAGCCGGGTGCGCCTGGGTGCGCCGCAAGCCATGCGCTGGTATGTAGGGCGTGATGCGCCGCAATTGTTGGCCGCAGTCGATCACTTTCTGCAAGGTTACCGCGCGCCAGATAACCAGGATGCGGCGTTCGAGCGCATCTACCGCCGCCAGTACCGGGTACACAACCCGTTGGCCAGCAAGGACCGCCAGCGTCTGGCATCGGTGCGGGCGGTGTTGCAGAAGCATGGCCAGGCGCAACAGATCGACTGGCTCAACCTGGCTGCATTGGCCTTCAAGGAGTCGACGCTCAACCCGGCTGCACGCGGTACTGGCGGTGCCCATGGCCTGATGCAGATTACCCCTTCGGCAGCCCAGCGGGTGGGGGTGAGCAACACTGCAACGGTAGATGGCAATGTCTTGGCCAGTGCCCGTTACCTGGCGCTTATCCGGCGCAAGTTTTTTGCCAGTGCCAAGATCAACGAGCGTGAGCGCATGGCCTTTGTGCTGGCAGCCTACAACCTTGGCCCCGAGCGGGTTCAGGCCATGCGCGCAGAGGCTCGACGGCGAGGTCTAAACGGTAACCAGTGGTTCTTCCAGACTGAACGCATCGCCATGGAGCAAGTGGGGATGGGACCGGTCAATTTCGTCAATAGCATCAACAAGTACTACCTGGCCTTCAACCGCGAACGCGCGGCACTGGAGCGCGTGGCGAAGCGTTAAAATCGATTTTATCGATTGTTATGTTGGGTTTTTTGCGATTTTCATATCAATAGAATTGATTATGATGGCGCCCATACCCACACAACTGCTTCACTTCAAGGACGCTTCGACATGAAAAACACTACCCTCAACGCGCTGTTCTCTACACGTGCTGGCGCTGGCTTGAGCGTTATCCGCATCCTGGTCGGCATCATCTTCATGGCTCATGGTGCGCAAAAACTCTTCGGCCTGTTCGGTGGCTACGGCCTGGAAGGCACCGGCCAATGGATGGAAAGCATCGGCCTGGCGCCGGGTTATCTGATGGCCCTGCTGTCCGGCAGTGCCGAATTCTTCGGCGGCCTGGCCTTGGTGGTCGGCCTGCTGGCTCGCCCGGCGGCCCTGGCGCTGACGGTGACCTTGGTAGTGGCGATCGTTTCGGTGCACATCGGCAACGGCCTGTTCATGTCCAACAACGGCTATGAGTTCGCCCTGGCGCTGTTGGCCGGCACTGTTGCAGTCATGATCGAAGGCGCTGGCCGCTTCTCGCTCGACCGCCTGATCGCCCGGTAATCAGCTGCAAGCTGTGAGCTACGAGCCGCAGGCAAGCGCGGGCCAATACTCGGCGTGTTCTTGCTTGCGGCTTGTCGCTTGCAACTTGGGGCTCATCGCTCTAGCATACCGCCTGCGCCGATTTAAACAGCTACTTGCGGGGCGCAGGAAAGCCCCACCTCCGGGCCGTCCGAAATACCGCTAAAGCGCTGGTTCGGTGACGCCTCCCACCGCTGCCCAGCGGGATTCGCGAGGCGGAGAGAAGCTCCATGAGTTGCCCACGTACCAGTGTCTGTTTAAGCCCTTTGCCTGCCAGCCAGGCGTCCCGCACACCGCGCATCCTGCTCGGCGGCCGGCATCAACCCACCCTTTTGCGTCATCTTGAAGGCCTGTCACGGCGCAAGGGGCAGGCGCGTGCCTTTCTGATCCAGTTCGCCGACAGTGGCTGCCACCTCGCGCAGTATGGCAATGACCGTTTCGACCTGGCTGTGATCCAGGCGCCGGCACCGGACGAGGCCGCCGAAGTCATAGGCCATCTCACCCGCATCGCGCGTCAAGGCCTGATTACCCGCCGCTGAGGAATGCGCTATTGAGCACCAATATCATCACCACAGAAGGCCATGAGGCGCTGAAGAAAGAGCTGGACCACCTGTGGCGGGTGTATCGTCCGGAAATCACCCAAAAGGTTGCCTGGGCCGCTTCGTTGGGTGACCGCAGCGAGAACGCGGACTACCAGTACAACAAGAAGCTGCTGCGCGAAATCGACCGCAGGGTGCGATACCTGCGCAAGCGGCTTGAAGATGTGAAAGTGGTGGCGTACTCGCCCGAGCAGGAAGGCAAAGTGTTTTTCGGTGCCTGGGTTGAGATCGAGAACGACGAGGGCGAGACCATGAAGTTTCGCATTGTCGGCTACGACGAGATCTACGGGCGCAATGATTACATCTCGATCGATGCCCCCATGGCGCGCGCCTTGCTGAAGAAGGAGGAGGGTGATGAGGTGGTGGTGCATACACCTACCGGTGAAGCGACCTGGTATGTGAGCAGCATCCGTTACGGCCAGGGCGTCTCGACGGACTGACCGGGCCCGTCTTGCGCCAGCGTGAGGCATGTGCTGTCCCGGCAGGCGATCGGCCAGCCCTCAGGGGTGCGCCTGCAGAAGCGCTGACAGCCAGGCCTCAAGCCTCGCGCAACACCGCCAGCGGGCTGGCATTCAACGCCCGCCGCGTTCCCAGCACCCCCGCACCCCCCACCAGCAGTGCCCCTGTCAGCGGCAACACCAGCAGCCACGGGTGCGGGCTCCACTGCAAGTCGAAGGCATAGCGGTACAGCACCCAGGTAATCAGTTCGCAGCCCACGGCCGCCAATAGCCCACTGGCCGCGCCCAGCAGGCCGAACTCGATACGTCGGGCTTTTACCAGCAAGGGCCGCGCCGCGCCCAGTGCGCGCAACAGTGCCCCTTGGCGAATGCGCTCGTCCAGCGTGGCCTGCAAGCCAGCGAACAACACTGCCAGCCCCGCGGCCAGCACGAACAGCAGCACATACTCCACCGCCAGGGTTACCTGGGCGAGAATGCTGCGCAGCTGGTCGAGCAAGGCATCCACCTGCAGGATGGTCACCGCCGGAAACGCCCGTGACAGCGCGACGACATCCAGGTCATGCCCCGGTGCCAGGTAGAAGCTGGTCAGGTAAGTGGTCGGCAGCCCCTGCAGCGTGCCAGGCTGGAAGATCATGTAGAAGTTCGGCTGGAAGCTGTCCCAATGCACGTTGCGCAGGCTGCTCACGCGGGCCTGGCGCTGCTGACCGCCAATATCGAACGTCAGCAGGTCGCCCATCTGCAGTTTCAGGCTGCTGGCCAGCTCCGCCTCCACCGAAACCCCGGGGATGTCGTTGTCGGCTGGCAAGGCTTGCCACCAGCTGCCGGCGGTCAGCACGTTGCCTTCGGGCAACTCGGCGGCCCAGGTCAGGCTGAGGTCGCGCTGCACGGCGCGCTCGCCTGCCGAGTCCTTGCTGACCACCTGCTGTACCGGTTTTTCATTGATTTGCACCAGGCGCCCGGGCGTTACCGGGTACAGCGGCGCTGAAGCGGCATTGACCTGGTGCAGGTGTTGAATGAACGGCTCACGGTCATCTGGCAGGATGTTCAGGGCGAAGTGGTTGGGCGCATCCTTGGGTAGCTGTGCTTGCCAGGTATCGAGCAACTCTGCGCGCAGCAGGGCGACCAAGGCCATGGCCAGCAGTATCAGGCCGAATGCCAGGGCTTGGCCTGCTGCAGCCATGGGGTGGCGCAGTAGCTGGCCCAGCCCCAGGCGCCAGGTGAGTGGCGCACCGGCCAGCAGCTGGCGCAGGCTGCGTAAACCGAGCAACAGCAGGCCGCCGAGCAGAAGCGCAGCGACCAGGCCGCCACCGAGCAGGGCGAAGGTGAGCAGCAGATCGAGGCTCAGGCGCCACATGATCAGGCCCAGGGCGAGCAGGGCGGCGCCGTACACCAGCCAACTGCTCGCAGGTATCGGCAGCAGGTCACGGCGCAGCACGCGCAGTGGCGGCACCTGGCCCAGCGCCGCAATGGGCGGCAGGGCAAAGCCAGCCAGTGCCACCAGCCCGGTACCGATACCTGCCAGCGCAGGAACGATGCCGCCAGCGGGCACCACGCTCGGCAGCAAGCCGTGCAGCAGGCGGAACAGGCCCAGCTGAGCCAGCCAGCCGAGCAAGGCACCGGCCAGGGCAGCGACCAGGCCGAGCATGGCCAGTTGCAGGCAATACAGGCCCAATGCCTGGTGGCGCGACAGGCCCAGGCAGCGCAGCAGGGCACTGGCGTCCAGTCGGCGTGCAGCATAGCGACTGGCCGACAATGCCACGGCTACGCCTGCCAGCAATACAGCCACCAGGCTGGCCATGTTCAGGTAGCGTTCGGCTTTGCCCAGCGCGCCGCCGATCTGTTGGTTGCCATCGCGGGTGTCACGCAGGCGCTGGTTGGCGGCCAGGTCTTTTTCCACGGCCTGACGGTACTGCGCCAGCGCCTCGGTATCGCCGCGCCACAGGTCACGGTAGGTGACCCGGCTGCCCGGCTGGATCACGCCGGTGGCCTCCAGGTCGGCCAGGTTCATCATCACGCGTGGGGTAAGGCTGTAGAAGTTGTTGGCGCGGTCCGGTTCGTAGGTAAGCACACGGCTCATGCGCAGGGTTTTCATGCCCACGTCGATGCTGTCGCCGATTGCCAGCCCCAGTGCTGCCAACAGGCGCGGTTCCACCCACACTTCGCCAGGGGCAGGGCCGCCGCCGGGTGTTTCTTCGGCATAAGGTGCCGGAGCGCTGCGTACTTGCCCGCGCAATGGGTAGGCGCCGTCGGCGGCCTTTACGCTGGACAGCTGGATGCCATTGTCGCCGCCGACCACGCTGGTGAACTCGACCACGCGTGCATGGCGCAAGCCCAGTGCCTTGCCGGCATCGAGCTGTTGCTCGCGGGCCGGAGCGCTGCCCTGCAGTACCAGATCGGCGCCCAGAAACTCGCTGGCGCGCAGCTGCATGGCGCCGTTGAGGCGGGCGCCGAAATAGCCGATGGCGGTGCTGGCAGCTACCGCCACCAGCAGGGCAAAGAACAGCACGCGCACTTCACTGGCGCGAACATCGCGCAGCAACTGGCGCAGTGCCAGGCCACACAGGCGGGACAGCGGCATACGGCTCACCGGGCCTCCATCGGCGCCACAAGGCGGCCCGCGTCCAGGCGGATCTGGCGCCGGCAGCGGCGGGCCAGGCGTTCGTCATGGGTGACCAGCACCAAGGTAGTGCCGCGCTCCTTGTTCAGCTCGAACAACAAGTCGCTGATGCGTTCGCCGGTGTGGCTGTCGAGGTTGCCGGTGGGCTCATCGGCGAACAGCACCGCAGGCTGCGCGGCGAAGGCGCGGGCGATTGCCACGCGCTGCTGCTCGCCGCCCGACAGCTGCCGAGGTGTGTGGCTCAGGCGTTTGCCCAGGCCGACCCGCTCCAGCAAAGTGCGAGCCTGTTCGCGGGCATCGCGGCGGCCGTCCAGCTCCAGTGGCAGCATGACGTTTTCCAGTGCATTGAGGCTGTCGAGCAGCTGGAACGACTGGAACACGAAACCCACATGTTCGGCGCGCACACGGGCGCGTTGGTCTTCATCCAGTGGCCCCAGGTCGTGGCCGGCGAGCACGACATTGCCAGCGCTGGGGCGGTCGAGGCCGGCGAGCAAGCCGAGCAGGGTCGACTTGCCAGAGCCCGAGGCGCCGACGATGGCCAGGCTATCGCCTTGGGCCAGGTCGAGAGACAGTGCTTGGAGGATGGTAAGGTCACCTTCCGCGCTGGGGACCACTTTGCTAAGGTTCTGCGCAACGAGAATGCTGGGGCTCATGGAGAATCCGATGCGAGTGTGGTGGTTGAGTGCCGGTCTGGCCCTGTATTGCCTGGCCCAGAGCGCAGCGGCAGGAACACTGCTGGTTGTTGGCGATAGTATCAGCGCCGGTTTTGGCCTGGATAGCCGTCAGGGCTGGGTGTCTCTCTTGCAGGCCCGCCTCAGGGACGAAGGTTTTGACGACAAAGTGGTCAATGCTTCGATCAGTGGCGACACCAGCGCAGGTGGCCAGGCGCGGCTGCCGGCGCTGCTTGCAGCACATAAACCAAGCCTGGTGGTGCTGGAGCTGGGCGGCAACGATGGCCTGCGCGGGCAGCCGCCTGCACAATTGCAACAAAATCTTGCCTCGATGATCGAGCGTTCGCGTCAGGCAGGGGCCAAGGTACTGCTATTGGGCATGCGCCTGCCGCCCAATTATGGTGTGCGTTACACCACCGCCTTTGCCAAGGTGTATGAACAGCTGGCAGCGGACAAACAGGTTCCTTTGGTGCCGTTTTTCCTCGAAGGGGTAGGGGGCGTACCTGAACTGATGCAGGCTGATGGCATCCATCCGGCCCAGGGGGCTCAGCAGCGCCTGCTGGAAAATGCCTGGCCAGCGATAAAACCCTTGCTGTGAAGCTTTAAACGGGGGCGCCTTTCGGCTAATGTTGCGCCCCCCGTTTCGAGTGCTCCAAATGCCGCGCCCTGCCTGGTCCCTGTATGCCTATCAACTGATCGAGCCCGACGAGCAGCTCGACCTGTTCGCCTGCCAGGAAATCCGCGTCCACCTCGTGGCCCGCCAGCTTGAGCTGGGCGTGCCGGTCGACCGTACCTTGTGTGGCGGCCTGCTGCCAGCCCAGCCGCGTTGGTCGGGGGTGCCGCGATCGATTTACCGCGATGGCCGCCTGTGTGAGCTGTGCCGTGCCATCCTCGATGCCCAGCGACGCGGCATGCGCCCGGTGTGGCCTGAGCTGCATGGCAGCTGAACGACAAGCGCCTTTCATCATCTGAAACGCTTGCAGCGTGCCAATGCCTCCCGCTTGCATCGGCGCGGGTGTACAATCGATTCTCTTGACCCATCTTTCGAAGGATTTACCGGATGTTGCCGCGCTTTCCTGCCGTCACCCGTAGCCTGTCCCTGGCCGCCCTGTTGGTAGCGGGCCCCGCTGCTGCGCTGGAGCTGCCACTGCCACCGCCCGGTGAAGACATCGTCGGCCAGGTGCATGTGATCAAGGCAAAGTACGAGGACACGTTCGCCGATATCGGCACCGCAAACGACCTCGGCTACCTGGAAATGATTGCCGCCAACCCCGGCGTGGACCCTTGGCTGCCGGGCGCCGGCACCGAGATCATCCTGCCGACCCGTTTCGTTCTGCCGCCGGGGCCGCGCGAAGGCATCGTCATCAACCTGGCCGAGTACCGCATGTACTACTTCCCCAAGGGGGAGAGCGTGGTGTACACCTTCCCGCTGGGCATTGGTCGCGAGGGGTGGGGGTCGCCGATCGCCAACACCAAGATCACCGCCAAGACGCCCAACCCGACCTGGACGCCGCCCGCTTCGATTCGCAAAGAGCACGCTGAGGACGGTGACATCCTGCCGACGGTGGTGCCGGCTGGCCCGGACAACCCGCTGGGGCCGTTCAAGTTCACCTTGGGCGTACCGGGCTATCTGATCCATGGTTCGAACAAGAAGTTCGGCATTGGCATGCGCACCAGTCACGGTTGCTTCCGCATGCTTAACAACAACGTGCTTGAACTGTCGAAGATGGTGCCGGTGGGGACGCCAGTGCGCATCATCAACGAGCCTTACAAGTTCGGTATCAGCGCCGGCAAGGTCTATCTTGAGGCACACACGCCGCTGGATGACCAGGGTAACCCGTCAGTGGTCGACAAACACACCGCAGTTATCAATGCCTTGCTCAAGCGTGAAGACCTGGCCAATAACCTACGCATGAACTGGGACATGGTACGTGACGTGGTGGCTGCAGAAGATGGCATGCCGGTAGAAATTGCCGTGCCGGTGGAAAACCAAGGGGCCGCACCGATGGTGTCGAGCATTCCGCCCGAACTGCAGTAAGGTGATTTCGACACACCCAGGCCTGCCTTAGTGCAGGCCTTTTTGTACCTGTTGGCCGCATTTGTCGGATTCAAAGGCAATAAAAAAGCCGACCCACAAGTGGGTCGGCTTCTTAACAATCCGTGAGGATTATTACTTGCGGCTGGCTTTGTCCAGCATACGCAGAGCGCGCTCGTTGGCTTCGTCAGCGGTCTGCTGAGCCTTCTGAGCGGCTGCCATTGCGTCGTCAGCCTTACGGTAGGCTTCGTCAGCACGAGCTTGAGCGCGAGCTGCTGCGTCTTCAGTCGCAGTCAGACGAGCTTCGGTTTCTTTGGATACGCTGCTGCAACCGGTAGCCAGAACTGCGGCCAGAGCCAGAGCAGAGAATTTCAGAACGTTGTTCATCGTGTTCCCCTTCAAGGACTTTCTATTAAATAGCCATCTCTCAGGAAAGAGAAACTGGCCGGCATACATAGTACCCATTACTTGTAGTAAGTAAACTGACAGAGCGCAAGAACTGCAAAAAAAATGTTGCTTGACTCCGCGCCGACAAGATTTGCGACGTGTCTGTGAAAAAAATGTGCAGGGTTCGCAAGCGGTTGTGGTACAGGAACTTTTTTGTTGAACTAAGGGTGACTTTAACTGTCGATCAGCGTCTTAAGCCCTAGAACATCCGGTGGCTGTTGCGCGGGCTTGGGAAAGTCACCCGGGCGGCGTTTTGACCTTTTTTAAGCGCCACCACCTTGAGCAATCCCGCTCGCGGTGCCTACTATCTTGTGAGTGCCAGACGATCCGAACGATTACAATCGTCCAATGGTCGAAGCGGCAACAGGTGGCGTAGAGGATTCTGTGCCGGATAAACCACCATCGGTTAAGGTAAGGGTCTGCCGAGAAGACCTGCGAGGAGTAGTGATGAGCGAAGCGCTGACCATCCACCATGACCAGGCCGGTCATCAGTTCGAGACCAACGTGGACGGTCATCGTGCCTACCTGACGTACATGGATCTGGGCAAGCAGACGCTGGACATCTATCGCACCTTCGTGCCCAACGCCCTGCGCGGCCGTGGGATCGCTGCCGCCCTGACCGAGCGGGCGCTGGAGTACGCCGAGCAGATGGGCTACACGGTGATCCCGTCTTGCTCGTATGTGGAGCGTTACATGGAGCGCCAGCAGCGGCATTCGAGCAAGGCCTGAGCTGACCATAGGCACCCGACACAACAAAAAACGCCGGGCAGTGCCCGGCGTTTTTTATTCCCGCAATGTTTAGCCGCGCTTACGCTGCGGCAGCACATCCTTGAGCTTGGCATGCATGCTGCGCAGGGTTTTCTCGGTCGCCGACCAGTCGATGCAGGCGTCCGTGATCGACACGCCATACTGCAACTCGTCCAGGTTTTTCGGAATGGACTGACAGCCCCAGTTCAGGTGGCTTTCGACCATCAGGCCGATGATCGACTGGTTGCCTTCGAGAATCTGGTTGGCGACGTTCTCCATCACCAGCGGTTGCAGGGCCGGGTCCTTGTTGGAGTTGGCATGGCTGCAGTCGACCATGATGTTGGCCTTGATCTTGGCCTTGGCCAGGTCCTGTTCGCACAGGGCGACGCTGACCGAGTCGTAGTTCGGCTTGCCATTGCCGCCGCGCAGTACCACGTGGCCGTATGGGTTGCCCTTGGTGGTGACGATCGACACGCCGCCTTCCTGGTTGATGCCCAGGAAGCGGTGCGGCTTGGACACCGACTGCAGGGCATTGATGGCAACGGTCAGGCCGCCGTCGGTGCCGTTCTTGAAACCCACCGCCGAGGACAGGCCCGAGGCCATCTCGCGGTGTGTTTGCGATTCGGTGGTGCGGGCACCGATGGCCGACCAGCTGATCAGGTCTTGCAGGTACTGCGGGGAAATCGGGTCGAGCGCTTCGGTGGCAGTCGGCAAGCCCATTTCGGCCAGGTCCAGCAGCAGCTTGCGGCCGATGTGCAGGCCGTCCTGGATCTTGAACGAGTCATCCAGGTACGGATCGTTGATCAGGCCTTTCCAGCCGACGGTGGTGCGCGGCTTTTCGAAGTACACGCGCATGACCAGGTACAGCGTATCGGACACTTCTTCGGCCAGCACTTTCAGGCGCTCGGCGTATTCGTGGGCTGCCTTGATGTCGTGGATGGAGCAAGGGCCGACCACGACGAACAGGCGATGGTCCTTGCCGTCGAGAATATTGCGCACCACTTCACGGCCGGCAGTCACGGTCTGCAGGGCCTTGGCGCTGAGGGGGATTTCCTTCTTGAGCTGATCAGGGGTGATCAGGGTCTCGTTGGAGGCAACGTTCAAGTCATCGATCGGTAAATCAGCCATCGTGTTACTCGTCAGGTCACGGGTGCCGGCCGCCAACTATCCCCGTGCGGCCCAGCAGCAAGAATAATCGCAGCGGGGAGCCGAACCTTAGCGCGTTACAGATGGCACGACAATGGGCTGAACCCAGTCATTGTGGGGTTTTTACCTGAGCGAGGGGGTTGCGCGCGAATGGACTGCCCAGCGCTACGTAACCTGTGTAAAAAGAGTGCTGACCCTTTACCTGGAGATTGGCATGCATTCGCACCCCCCTCGCATCGGCATCATCGGCAGTGGCGCCATCGGCGGCTTTTATGGGTTGATGCTGGCCCGGGCCGGTTTCGATGTGCATTTTCTGTTGCGCAGCGAGTACCAGGCCGTTTGTGAACGCGGGCTGAGCCTGGACAGTGCCGTGCATGGCGCACTGCACATGCGGGTGCAGGCTTACGTCAGTGCCGCCGACATGCCGCCCTGTGACTGGCTTCTGATCGGGGCCAAGGCCACCAGCAACGAGCAGTTGGCACCGTTGATCGTCCAGGCTGCTGCGCCCGGCGCCAAGGTGGTGCTGTTGCAGAACGGCCTGGGTGTCGAGGAGCAGTTGCGTCCGGCCTTGCGCAGCGACATGCACCTGCTCGGCGGCCTGTGCTTCATCTGCGTCAACCGCCAGGCGCCAGGTGTAATCCGCCACCAGGCGCTGGGGGCGGTCAACCTGGGGTATCACAGCGGGCCGGCCACCGATAGCGGTGTCGCGCTGGTGAATGAAGGCGCCGGGTTGTTCCAGGCGGCGGGGATCGACTCGCAGGCCATGCCGAACCTGGCCTTGGCGCGTTGGCAGAAGCTGGTGTGGAACGTGCCTTACAACGGGCTGTCGGTGCTGCTGGGGGCCAGCACTGCGCCACTGATGGCCGACAGCAATAGCCGCGAGCTGATACAGGCCTTGATGGCCGAGGTGGTGCAGGGGGCGGCAGCCTGTGGCCATGTACTGCCCGAGGGCTATGCCGAGCACTTGTTTCAGGTGACCGAGCGCATGCCCGACTACTGGCCGAGCATGTATCACGACCATGTCCACAAACGCCCGTTGGAGCTGGGGGCCATTTACGCCGAGCCGCTGGCACGCGCACGGGCGGCAGGCTGCAGCATGCCGCGCATTGAAATGCTGTACCAAGCGCTGAGTTTCATCGACAACCGCGACCGGCCGGCCTGAGGGTGGCCGAGGCTTCGGCGGGGCCCTCCAGCCCACGGCGGCAGCGCGCCGGACGGCAAAGCGAGCGTCCGGCGCGCTGCTAAGCTGAAGCTTGCTCTGCCGCTGCGGCAGTCGAGGAGGTCGAATGATCCGCTCCATGCTGTACGCCACCGACCTCGGTGTCTACGCCCCTTTCGTGATGCAACACGCGCTGGCCCTGGCGCGCACGTTCGGTGCCGAGTTGTATGTGATCCACGCGGTCGAGCCGATGGGCCAGTTCGCCGAATCCCTCCTGCAAAGCTACCTCGATGAACAGACGCTCGATCAATTGCACAGCCAGGGGGTGAATACAGTGATGGCGAACATAGAGCAGCGTGTGCTGGAAAACTTTCGCGACGAGCTCGGCGAAGAGGCTGACCTGGCGGTGATCAAGGCCGTGCGTGTGCGTCAGGGCGACCCGGCGCAGGTGATTCTCGACCAAGCTCAGCGGCTAAGCGTCGACCTGCTGATATTCGGTAGCCACAGTGCCGGTGCCGGGGTGGACGTACCGCTGGGGCGCACGGCGGTGCGGCTGCTGCAGCTGTCGCCGGTGCCGGTGTACATGGTGCCCTTGGCGCAGCATCTGGGGCGTAGGAAAACGTGAAGATAGGTGCAGTCCATTTCCGTGGGCATGTAACAAAATAGTTCTAGATTTATTTCCAGAACCACTAATATAGTTATATATCGTCGCTGCCTGCTGCCGCGGACTCATCGCTGAACCGAGGGAAACCTATGAAGCTTCAACAACTGCGCTACATCTGGGAAGTGGCGCACCATGACCTCAACGTCTCCGCGACGGCGCAGAGCCTGTATACCTCCCAGCCAGGTATCAGCAAGCAGATCCGCCTGCTCGAAGACGAATTGGGTGTTGAAGTCTTTGCCCGCAGCGGCAAGCATCTGACCCGCGTGACCCCGGCCGGTGAGCGCATCATCAATACCGCAGGCGAAATCCTGCGCAAGGTCGAGAGCATCAAGCAGATTGCCCAAGAGTTCTCCAACGAGAAGAAGGGCACGCTGTCCATCGCCACCACCCACACCCAGGCGCGCTACGCGTTGCCGCCGGTTATCAGCAGCTTTATCAAGCAGTATCCGGAGGTGTCCCTGCACATGCATCAGGGTTCGCCCATGCAGATTGCCGAGATGGCTGCGGACGGTACGGTCGATTTCGCCATCGCCACCGAGGCGCTGGAGCTGTTCGGCGATTTGATCATGATGCCGTGCTACAAGTGGAACCGTTGCGTTGTGGTGCCGCAGGGGCACCCGCTGGCCAAGCTGCCGAAACTGACCCTGGAAGCCGTCGCCGAGTACCCGATCGTCACCTACGTGTTCGGTTTCACCGGGCGCTCAAAGCTGGATGAGGCTTTCAATCACCGTGGCCTCACGCCAAAAGTGGTCTTCACCGCGGCTGACGCCGACGTGATCAAGACGTATGTGCGCCTGGGGCTGGGCGTGGGTATCGTTGCCGGCATGGCTGTGGACGCCAAGCTCGACAGTGACTTGGTGGCGCTGGATGCCAGTGAGCTGTTCGAAGCCAGCATCACCAAGATCGGCTTCCGTCGGGGTACCTTCCTGCGCGGCTTCATGTGCGACTTCATCGAGAAGTTTGCCCCGCACCTGACCCGTGAAGTGATGGCCAAGGCCATTCAGTGCCATAACAAGCAAGAGCTGGAAGCGTTGTTCGAAGGTGTAGAACTGCCGGTTCACTGATTCGGGAGTGATGGGGCCGCTGTGGGAGCGGGCGGCTTTGGTCGCGATCACCGGCAAAGGCGGTGCCATGCACCGCGTCGCCTGCTTCGCGGGTAAACCCGCTCCTACAGACCGCCCGGGCTATCTCAAGCCTTGCTGATCAGGTTGCCCGCATGCAACCCGCATTCCTTCTGCGTCGACTCTTCCCACCACCAGCGCCCTTCACGCTCATGCTGGTTTGGCAGCACCGGGCGGGTGCATGGCTCGCAGCCAATGCTGATGAAGCCACGCTCGTGCAGGCTGTTGTACGGCAGCTCGAGCATGCGGATATAACCCCATACTTCTTCACTGCTCATCTGCGCCAGCGGGTTGAACTTGTACAGCGTGCGCTCAGGCGTGGAAAAGGCGCTGTCGATTTCCAGTGCTGCCACCTGGCTGCGGGTGCCCGGGCTTTGGTCGCGGCGCTGGCCGGTGGCCCAGGCGCTGACGGTGGCCAGCTTGCGTCGCAGCGGCTCGATCTTGCGAATGCCGCAGCACTCGCCATGGCCGTCCTTGTAGAAGCTGAACAGGCCCTTTTCCTTGACGAACGGGTCGAGCTTGGCGCGGTCCGGGCTGAGGATTTCGATCGGCAGGTTGTACTGTTCGCGTACCTGGTCGATGAACCGGTAGGTCTCCGGGTGCAGGCGCCCAGTGTCGAGGCTGAATACCTTTACCTGCTTGTTCAGCTTCCAGGCCATGTCGACCAGCACCACATCCTCGGCGCCGCTGAAGGAGATCCACAGGTCATCACCGAAGTGCTCGAAGGCAAGCTTGAGGATGTCCTGCGGGGACTTGTTGGCATAGGTCGCGGCCAGGGCGGCGACGTCGAAGGGTTGGCTCATCAGGCGGTTTCCATCTTGGCTGTGGCGCTGTGCGCTCGTAGTAGGGGGATGGTAACAAAAAAAACGTGGTCTAGATGGGCTCACAAGCCCTGCAGGGTCTGCATCAGCACCCGCACTTTGGCGATCGACTCTTCATACTCGGCCTGCCACTGCGAGTCGGCTACCACCGCGCCGCCGCCCCAGCAACTGACCTGTCCATCTTTGATCAGCAAGCTGCGAATGGCGATCGAACTGTCCATTTCGCCGCGTACATCCACATACAGCAGCGAGCCGCAGTACAGCGCGCGGCGCGCGGGTTCCAGTTCGTCGATGATCTGCATGGCGCGGATTTTCGGGGCGCCGGTAATCGAGCCGCCAGGGAAGCTGTCGCCGATCAGGTCCAGCGCATCTTTGTCGCTGGCCAGCTGGCCGGTGATGCTGCTGACAAGATGGTGCACGTTGGGGTAGCTCTCCAGGCTGAACAGTTCCGGTACCTTCACTGAGCCGATCTCACACGTGCGCCCCAGGTCGTTGCGCAGCAGGTCGACGATCATCAGGTTTTCCGAGCGGTCCTTCGGGCTGTGCAGCAGCTCTTGGGCATTACGCAGGTCTTCAGCCGGGTCGCTGGCGCGTGGGCGGGTGCCCTTGATCGGCCGGGTTTCCACCTGGCCCTGGCTGACGCGGATGAAACGCTCGGGCGAAAAGCTCAGCAGGGTACTGCCGTCGGCCAGTTGCTGGTAGCCGGAGAAGGGTGTCGGGCAGGCCTGGCGCAGGGCCTGGTAGGCTCGCCATGGATCGCCTTGGCAGGGCGCGCGAAAGCGTTGGGTGAGGTTGATCTGGTAGCAGTCACCGGCCTGGATGTAGCGTTGTACCTGGTCGAACGCTGTTTTGTACTGCTCGGGCTCCAGGTCACCGACCATCGGTGCGAGCAGCCGGAAGTCGCCGGTGGTGGTGGTGGTGTCCTGGAACAGCCTGATCAGGCGTTGGCGTTCGTCGTCTGCCAGGCTCGGGTGGAACACCAGCTGGCTGGTGCCGAGCAGATGATCGCTGACCAGTGCCCAGGCATACAGGCCCAGTTGTGCGTCTGGCAGGCCGAGGTCGTCCACGGCCAGGCTTGGCAGGTGTTCCAGGCGGCGGCCGAAGTCGTAGCTCAGGTAGCCGATCAGGCCCCCGGCAAAGGGCAGTTCTACACCGTTGGGCAAGTCGGCGTGGCCCAGTTGTGCCAGGCCAGCGCGCAGGCGCTGGAGGAAGACGCGGCCATCTTCATCGGGCTGCGCCTGCAGTTGTTGCAGCGGCCAGGCGCTGAGCAGGTCGAAACGCCCGCGTTCGGCGCCGGGGCGGGCGCTGTCGAGCAGGATCGCACCGGGGGCCTGGCGCAGGTGGGCGAAATAGGCGGCAGGGTCGGGTTGGTAGGGCAGGGGGTGTAGCGTGCAGGTCGGCATCAGTATGGACGGCGATGTAAAAGCGAGGAGGGCGATTGTAGACCTGTGCAGGAGAAGCGCCTAGCGCTGGGTACGACATTCAACATTGTGTTTGGCCCATACGCAGCACAAGGCAGTTCCTGCAGGTTGAGCGAAGCGCATGATTCAACTGCAGTGCTTGCAAGAGCAACCTTGTGCTGCGAATGGGCTGCAAAGCAGCCCCTGTATTTCAGCGGTTGGGCACATGCCCGAACAGACCCTGTGCTACCCGTACCCGCTGCTCGGCGTCTTCGGTCACACCCTCCTTGGCCAGTGCTTCGATGTGCGCCTCGATGGCATGGGTGCGCTGAGTCAGGCCGCAGTCGTTGGCAATCTGGATGTTCAGCCCCGGGCGGGCGTTGAGCTCCAGAATCAGCGGGCCCTTGTCCTGGTCAAGCACCATGTCCACGCCGATATAGCCCAGGCCGCACAGTTCATAGCAGCCAGCGGCCAGCTTCATGAAGCCGTCCCAGTTCGGCAGTTGCACGCCGTCCACCGCGTTGGTGGTGTCCGGGTGCTTGCTGATGATGTTGTTCAGCCAGGTGCCGCGCAGGGTCACGCCGGTGGCCAGGTCGACACCCACACCGATGGCGCCCTGGTGCAGGTTGGCCTTGCCGCCGGACTGGCGAGTCGGCAGGCGCAGCATGGCCATCACCGGGTAGCCCATGAGCACGATGATGCGGATGTCCGGTACGCCTTCGTAACTGATGCTCTTGAAAATCTGGTCCGGGGTCACGCGGTACTCGATCAGCGCGCGGTCGCGGTGCCCGCCGAGGGAGTACAGCCCGGTGAGGATGCTGGAAATCTGGTGCTCGATTTCCTCGTGGCTGATGATCTTGCCCGACACTGTGCGGTAGCGGTCCTCGAAGCGGTCGGCGATTACCAGGATGCCGTCACCGCCGGCGCCTTGCGCCGGCTTGATGACGAAATCGCTGCGACCGCCGATGATCTGGTCGAGCTTATCGATCTCTTTTTCGGTCTCGATGATGCCGTACATTTCCGGCACATGGATGCCGGCCGCCAGTGCGCGCTCCTTGGTGATGATCTTGTCGTCGACGATCGGGTACAGGCTGCGCTTGTTGTACTTCAGCACATAGTCCGCGTTACGTCGGTTGATCCCCATGATGCCCCGGGCCTCCAGGGCTTTCCACGTCTTGATCAGGCCAAACATCAGGAGTCAGCCTTTTTCAGGAAGGCTTTGAAGCGCACGAGTTCGGTCAGGCGGTAGCCGCGATAACGGCCCATCGCCAGCATGAAGCCCACCAGGATCAGCAGCACCGCCGGGAAGGTGAACACGAAGTACACCAGCTCCGGCACCATCATCAGCAGGTGTGCCAGGGAGGCGGCGAACAGGGTGCCGATGGCCACTTTCATGGCATGGCCGCCACCACGCTCTTCCCAGGTGATCGACAGGCGTTCGATGGTCATGGTCAGGATCACCATCGGGAACAGCGCTACAGACAGCCCGCGTTCAAGGCCCAGCTTGTGGCTGAACAGGCTGATGGCGGCAATCAGCACCACGACGAAGGTCAATACCACCGACAGGCGTGGCAGCATCTGCAGCTTGAGGTGTTCCAGGTACGAGCGCAGCGACAGGCCCAGGGCCGTGATCACCGTGAATAGCACAATACCGAAGCCCAGCTGGGTTTCGCGGAACGCCAGGGCGATCAGCACCGGGGTGAATGTGCCCAGGGTCTGGATGCCGATCAGGTTGCGCAGCACCAGGATCACCAACACGCCGATCGGGATCATGACCATGATCATGAAGGTTTGCTGGGTTTGCAGCGGCAGACCGTACAGCGAGTATTCGAGGAAGTCGGCGTCGGTGTTCTCGTCGGTCAGCTTGGCCAGGCGGATGGCGTTCATCTCGCTGTTGTTCATGCTGAAGGTGACAGTAGCCTTCTTGCCGCCATCGACGGTGATCAGGTTATCGTCACCGGTCCACCACAGCAGGCGGTCGCTCGGCAGGCCTTGCTCACCGGTGTCCGGGTTGAAGTACAGCCAGTCGTCGCCGTTGAAGCTGCGCAGCCACAGCTCCGGGGTTTGCGGGGTGTCGGCCAGCAGGCGGATGGTGTGCACCTTTTCCATCGGCACGTGGGCGATCGACAGCAGCAGGTCGATGACCTGGGCCTTCTTCATCGCCGAAGTGTCGCCAGCCAGCAGCAGCTTGACGTTGTCGTCGTTGAGGTTGTTGACCCGCTTGATGGTTTCGCTGACAAAGGTCTCGACGTCGGCCGAGTGCTGACGTATAGGGGCCATCAGGGCTTCAGCGGCGATCTTCTCGGGGCCCTCGACGGCCAGGCTGTCACGGAAGGTCGGGCCTTTGATCTTGGTCTTCTCGTTGCTGTAGCGCTTGGTCAGTACCAGGCGGTAGTAGAGGGTCTGGTTGCCACTGGCGCGACGTGCCGACCAGGTAACCTTGCGGTTGCCGTCGGCACGGTTGATGCTGACCCCGTAGTTGTTGGAGATGAAGCTCTCGTTGAGGCTGACGTAGTCGCGGTTCAGCGGTGGCACGAACATCTGCACCTTGACCGGGTCCTTGCTGCTGGCCACGAACTCGACCTTGGCGTCGATGTTCCACAGGTCGTCGGTTTCATCCTCGGTCACCGGGATGCCGAGCACGAAGATCTGATAAGCCGTGACCGCCACGCCCAATAGCACCAGCACGGTGATCAGGACTTTCAGATGGAGGGTGAGAGAGCGCATCGGGATTACTCTGCTTTGGGAGCGTCGGTGGCACAGGCAGGTTTGCCGGCCGCATATTTAAGGCTTGGGTCAACCAGTGCGTCGAAGTGCTTGAGCGCCTCGGAACCGATCAGCAGCGGGAACTGGAAGGCGCTGCGGTCGGTGAGGTTGACTTCGATGGTGCGCCTGGTCTGGCCCATGCAGATTTCGAGTTCGATGACCGGGCGGGCCGTGTAGGCCTTGCCTGATTCGGCATCATAGTCGCCGGCCCGGCGCTTGATCTTGCTGACGCGTGCCAGTGGGCGTTCGATCGGGTGCGAATGGGCCGCATCGATGGCGAGGTAGAAGCGTACCCAGCTTTCGCCATTGCGCTTGAACCGCTTGATGTCGCGGGCGCTGAGCGAGGCGGTCTTGGCACCGGTGTCGAGCTTGGCGGCCACTTCCAGGTCCAGGTCGCCCAGATGTGCGTATTCGTTGAGACCATACACGGTCTTGCCCGCAGCCTGGCCAAGGGCCGGCAGCAGGGTGAGGCATAGCAGCAATAAAACGGGTGTAAGTCTCATATTCCTGGCGCGGTGCATTGCAAGGTTCTAGGCAAGGTTCAGGTCAAGGTGACTGGCAATTACTGCGCAAGCTTCCTCGTTGATCTGTCAACAGGCACGAATGCATGACAGACAGGCTATCCATACCCCATCGGAGGCGCGGCATTCTATCACGCCGACGTCTTGACGCCAGCGGTGCGCGATCTGACAGCGTTGTAGTGGTGATAGTTCGCGATTAGACGATTGTCGACAATGTTCATTTTGTCTTTGACTTGGAGGGCTCGTTTCGTTAGTTTCTGGCGAAGAGATTTAAAAGGTGTCGACAATATGCAGGACCTTTCCACCCCCGGCCCGGTGCTGACAGACGAAACGGAAACCCTCTCCGAAAACGTCTTCCGGCGCATCCAGGCGGCCATTGTCAAGGGTGATATCGCCCCCGGCAGCAAGATTTCCGAGCCGGAGTTGGCGCGCACCTATGGCATCAGCCGCGGGCCGCTACGCGAAGCTATCCACCGCCTTGAAGGCCAGCGCCTGCTGGTGCGCGTGCCGCATGTGGGCGCGCGGGTGGTATCGCTCAACCACGCCGAACTGATCGAGCTGTACGAAATTCGCGAGTCGCTGGAAGGCATGGCCTGCCGCCTGGCCGCCGAACGCATGAGCCAGGCCGACATCGACGAACTGCGCCGGGTGCTCGACACCCATGAGCGCGATGCCGCGTTCCAGGCCGGCCTGGGGTACTACCAGCAGGAAGGCGACTATGACTTCCATTACCGGATTATTCAGGGTAGCGGCAACCAGACCCTGGTCAAGATGCTCTGCGGCGAGCTGTACCAACTGGTGCGCATGTACCGTATCCAGTTCTCTGCCACCCCCAACCGGCCACGCCAGGCCTTTGCCGAGCACCATCGCATTCTTGATGCCATCGCCGACCGTGACGGCGAACTGGCCGAACTCCTGATGCGCCGCCACATCGGCGCATCCAAGCGCAATATCGAGCGTCACTACCTGGACGCCCACAACAACAGCACACGAGGTGAGAAATGACAGTCAAGAGCACCCCCGGTCAGCGTTTCCGTGACGCCGTTGCCGCTGAACACCCGCTGCAGGTAGTTGGCGCCATCAACGCCAACCATGCCCTGCTGGCCAAGCGTGCCGGCTTCAAGGCCATCTACCTGTCAGGTGGCGGCGTGGCCGCTGGCTCCCTGGGCCTGCCAGACCTGGGCATCACTGGCTTGGACGACGTGCTCACCGACGTGCGTCGTATCACCGACGTGTGCGACCTGCCGCTGCTGGTGGATGTCGACACCGGCTTCGGCGCTTCGGCCTTCAACGTTGCCCGTACCGTGCGCTCGATGAGCAAGTTCGGCGCTGCCGCCATTCATATCGAGGACCAGGTTGGCGCCAAGCGTTGTGGCCACCGTCCCAACAAGGAAATTGTCAGCCAGCAGGAAATGGTCGACCGTATCAAAGCTGCCGTCGACGCCCGCAGCGATGACAGCTTCGTGATCATGGCGCGTACCGATGCGCTGGCCGTCGAAGGCCTGAACGCCGCCCTGGACCGTGCCGAGGCGTGTGTCGAAGCGGGCGCCGACATGATCTTCCCGGAAGCCATCACCGAACTGCAGATGTACAAGACTTTCGCTGATCGGGTGAAGGCACCGATCCTGGCCAACATCACCGAGTTCGGTGCCACGCCGCTGTACACAACCGAAGAGCTGGCCTCGGTCGACGTGTCGTTGGTGCTGTACCCGCTGTCGGCGTTCCGCGCCATGAACAAGGCGGCCGAGAACGTGTATGCCGCACTGCGTCGTGACGGCACGCAAAAGAACGTGATCGACACCATGCAGACTCGCATGGAGCTTTACGATGCCATTGGTTATCACGCCTTCGAGCAGAGCCTCGATGCACTGTTTGCCCAGAAGAAGGGCTAAGCGCTAGCGCCCGAATTAGCCAGAAAGCATCCATAACAAATTCAAGAAAGGAGAAACACCATGGCCGAAGCAAAAGTACTCAGTGGCGCAGGCCTGCGTGGCCAGGTGGCCGGCCAGACTGCACTGTCGACCGTGGGCCAGGCCGGTGCCGGGCTGACCTACCGTGGTTATGATGTGCGTGACCTGGCGGCCGGTGCCGAGTTCGAAGAAGTCGCCTACCTGCTGCTGTACGGCGAGCTGCCAACCCAGGCCGAACTGGCCGACTACAAGCGCAAGCTCAAGGGCCTGCGTGACCTGCCGCAAGCCTTGAAGGAAGTGCTTGAGCGCATCCCGCGCGATGCCCACCCGATGGACGTCATGCGCACCGGTTGCTCGGTACTGGGCACCCTCGAACCAGAACTGACCTTCGAAGCCCAGCGCGACAAGACCGACCGTCTGCTGGCGCTGTTCCCGGCCGTGATGTGCTACTGGTACCGCTTCACCCACCATGGCGTACGCATCGACTGCACCACTGATGAAGACACCTTGGGTGGCCACTTCCTGCACCTGCTGCACGGCAAGAAGCCGAGCGAGCTGCACGTCAAGGTCATGAACGTGTCGCTGATTCTCTACGCTGAACACGAATTCAACGCCTCGACCTTCACTGCCCGCGTCTGCGCCTCGACCCTGTCTGACCTGTACTCCTGCGTTACCGCAGCCATCGGCTCGCTGCGTGGCCCGCTGCACGGCGGTGCCAACGAGGCTGCGATGGAACTGATCGAACGCTTCCAGAGCCCGCAGGAAGCCACCGCCGAGCTGCTGCGCATGCTCGAGCGCAAAGACAAGATCATGGGCTTTGGCCATGCCATCTACAAAGAGTCCGACCCGCGCAACGAGGTGATCAAGGGCTGGTCGAAGCAGCTGGCTGACGAAGTGGGTGACAAGGTGCTGTACCCGGTGTCCGAAGCCATCGACAAGACCATGTGGGAGCAGAAGCGCCTGTTCCCCAATGCCGACTTCTACCATGCCTCGGCGTACCACTTCATGGGCATTCCGACCAAGCTGTTCACCCCGATCTTCGTCTGCTCGCGGCTGACCGGCTGGGCGGCGCACGTCTTCGAGCAGCGCGCCAACAACCGCATCATCCGCCCGAGCGCCGAGTATGTCGGCGTCGAACAGCGCCAGTTCGTGCCGATCGAGCAGCGCTGAATAGCTATAGAGAGGCAACCCGTTCCCCTTGTGGGAGCGGGTGTGCCCCCGAATGCGCCGGCCTTGCAACCACTGTGCACCTGCTGACGCATTCGCGGGCACGCCCGCTCCCACAGGTACGGTGAAACCTTCCGAATCCTGTGACCGAGCCTGATTCCATGATGAACACTGCATACCGCAAGCACCTGCCAGGCACCGACCTGGACTACTTCGATGCCCGCGCGGCGGTCGAGGCGATCAAGCCCGGCGCCTACGACGGCTTGCCATACACGTCCCGCGTGCTCGCCGAGAACCTGGTGCGCCGCTGCGATCCTGCTACGCTCGATGCCTCGCTGAGCCAACTGATCGAGCGCAAGCGCGACCTCGACTTCCCGTGGTTCCCGGCCCGCGTGGTGTGCCATGACATCCTTGGCCAGACTGCGCTGGTCGACCTTGCCGGCCTGCGTGACGCCATTGCCGACAAAGGCGGCGACCCGGCCCAGGTCAACCCGGTGGTGCCGGTGCAACTGATCGTCGACCACTCGCTGGCCGTCGAGTGCGGTGGTTTCGATCCGCAGGCCTTCGAAAAGAACCGCGCCATCGAAGACCGCCGCAACGAAGACCGCTTCCACTTCATCAACTGGACCAAGAAGGCGTTCAAGAACGTCGACGTGATCCAGCCGGGCAACGGCATCATGCACCAGATCAACCTGGAG
Organism: Pseudomonas sp. JY-Q; assembly: GCF_001655295.1. Lineage (NCBI taxonomy): Bacteria > Pseudomonadati > Pseudomonadota > Gammaproteobacteria > Pseudomonadales > Pseudomonadaceae > Pseudomonas > Pseudomonas sp. JY-Q. The sequence goes on from NZ_CP011525.1 coordinate 2,241,288, forward strand.
AAGATGTCGCCGGTGGTCCACAGCGACCGCGGTGTCGCCTACCCGGACACCTGCGTCGGCACCGACAGCCACACGCCGCATGTCGATGCACTGGGTGTGATCGCCATCGGCGTAGGCGGCCTGGAAGCCGAAAACGTGATGCTCGGCCGCGCCTCCTGGATGCGCCTGCCGGAAATCGTCGGCGTCGAGCTGACTGGCAAACTGGCCCCGAACATCACCGCCACCGACCTGGTACTGGCCTTGACCGAATTCCTGCGCAAGCAGAAAGTGGTCGGCGCTTACCTGGAGTTCCATGGCGAGGGTGCTCGCGCCCTGACCTTGGGCGACCGCGCCACCATTTCCAACATGGCCCCGGAATACGGCGCCACGGCGGCGATGTTCGCCATCGACCAGCAGACCATCGACTACCTGCGCCTGACCGGCCGTGAAGAGCAGCAGGTCAAACTGGTGGAAACCTACGCCAAGGCCACCGGCCTGTGGGCTGACAGCCTGGGCGGCGCCGTCTACGAGCGCACCCTGAGCTTCGACCTGTCGAGCGTGGTACGCAACATGGCCGGCCCGTCCAACCCGCATGCCCGTGTCGCCACCAGCGACCTGGCGGCCAAAGGCATCGCCGGCAGCTGGGAAGAAGTGCCGGGGCAGATGCCGGACGGCGCGGTGATCATCGCTGCCATCACCAGTTGCACCAACACCAGCAACCCGCGCAACGTGATTGCCGCAGGCCTGATTGCGCGCAATGCCAACAAGCTGGGCCTGACCCGCAAACCGTGGGTCAAGTCATCGTTGGCACCCGGCTCCAAGGCGGTGCAGCTGTACCTGGAGGAGGCAGGGCTGGAGAAGGAGCTGGAGCAGCTTGGCTTTGGCATCGTCGCCTTCGCCTGCACCACCTGCAACGGTATGTCCGGCGCCCTGGACCCGGTGATCCAGCAAGAAATCATCGACCGCGACCTGTACGCCACTGCCGTGTTGTCGGGTAACCGCAACTTCGACGGGCGTATCCACCCGTACGCCAAGCAGGCCTTCCTGGCTTCGCCACCGCTGGTGGTCGCCTACGCCATAGCCGGTACCATCCGCTTCGACATCGAGAAGGATGTACTGGGGGTGGTCGACGGCAAGGAAATCCGCCTCAAGGACATCTGGCCCAGCGACGAAGAAATCGATGCGGTGGTGCGTGCCGCGGTCAAGCCGGAGCAGTTCCGCAAGGTCTACATCCCGATGTTCGCCATCGAGGAAGACCGCGGGCCGAAAGTTGCGCCGCTGTATGATTGGCGCCCGATGAGCACCTACATCCGCCGCCCTCCCTACTGGGAAGGTGCCCTGGCCGGCGAGCGCACCCTGCGCGGCATGCGCCCGCTGGCGGTGCTGCCGGACAACATCACCACCGACCACCTGTCGCCGTCCAACGCGATCATGCTCGACAGCGCCGCCGGTGAATACCTGGCGAAAATGGGCCTGCCGGAAGAAGACTTCAACTCCTACGCCACTCACCGTGGCGACCACCTGACCGCCCAGCGCGCCACCTTCGCCAACCCCAAACTGTTCAACGAAATGGTGCGCAACGACGATGGCAGCGTGAAGCAGGGCTCGCTGGCGCGTATCGAGCCGGAAGGCAAGGTTACCCGCATGTGGGAGGCGATCGAGACCTACATGCAGCGCAAGCAGCCGCTGATCATCGTTGCGGGTGCCGACTACGGCCAGGGTTCGTCGCGCGACTGGGCGGCCAAGGGCGTGCGCCTGGCGGGTGTCGAGGCGATCGTGGCCGAAGGCTTCGAGCGTATTCACCGCACCAACCTGGTAGGCATGGGCGTGCTGCCGCTGGAGTTCAAGCCGGGCACCGACCGCAACACCCTGGGCCTGGATGGCAGCGAAACCTATGACGTGCTGGGTGCGCGTACGCCACGGGCGACCCTGACCCTGGTGGTTACCCGTGCCAATGGCGAGCGCCTGGAGGTACCGGTGACCTGCCGCCTGGACACCGCCGAGGAAGTGTCGATCTACGAAGCGGGCGGGGTGCTGCAGCGCTTTGCCCAGGACTTCCTCGAAGCGACCGCCTGAGCATGAATCGGGGGCCGCTCTGCGGCCCTTTCGCGACACAAGGCCGCTCCCACAAAGGGCGGCGCAGTACCTGTGGTAGCGGCCTTGTGTCGCGAAAGGGCTGCAAGGCAGCCCCAGGGTATTTCACCGGACTATCAGGATGCCCAAGAAAATGGCACATGTACCCCAGATCAAAATCCCCGCCACGTACATCCGCGGCGGCACCAGCAAAGGCGTGTTCTTCCGCCTGCAAGACCTGCCCGAGCAGGCGCAAATTCCAGGCCCCGCTCGCGACGCACTGCTGCTGCGGGTAATCGGCAGCCCCGACCCTTACGGCAAGCAGATCGACGGCATGGGCGGCGCCACGTCCAGTACCAGCAAGACCGTCATCCTGTCGCAAAGCATCAAGCCCGAACACGATGTCGACTACCTGTTTGGCCAGGTCAGCATCGACAAGGCCTTCGTCGACTGGAGTGGCAACTGCGGCAACCTGTCCGCTGCGGTCGGTTCGTTTGCCATCAGCAGTGGGCTGGTCGACCCGGCGCGTATTCCGCGCAACGGTATCGCCACCGTGCGTATCTGGCAGGCAAATATCGGCAAGACCATCATCGCCCACGTCCCGATCACTGAAGGTGAAGTGCAGGAAACCGGCGACTTCGAGCTGGACGGGGTCACCTTCCCGGCGGCCGAGGTGCAGCTGGAGTTTCTTGACCCTGCAGCCGATGAAGACGGCGGTGGCGGTGCCATGTTCCCCACTGGCAAGCTGGTCGATGACCTGGAAGTGCCGGGGATCGGTACGTTCAAGGCGACCATGATCAATGCCGGTATCCCGACCATTTTTGTCAATGCTGCCGATATCGGCTACACCGGTACCGAACTGCAGGACGCCATCAACGGCGATCCGCAGGCGCTGCTGCGCTTCGAGACCATTCGCGCCTACGGCGCTGTGCGCATGGGGCTTATCGACAACGTCGATCAGGCTGCCGGGCGTCAGCACACGCCGAAAGTGGCGTTCGTCGCGCCGCCGAGCACCTACACTGCGTCCAGTGGCAAGGCGGTGCAGGCCGATGAGATCGACCTGTTGGTGCGGGCCTTGTCGATGGGCAAGCTGCACCATGCCATGATGGGTACGGCTGCGGTGGCAATTGGCACTGCGGCGGCCATTCCGGGCACGCTGGTCAACCTCGCCGCTGGCGGTGGCGAGCGCAGCGCTGTGCGTTTCGGTCATCCTTCGGGCACCCTGCGGGTCGGAGCCGAGGCACGCCAGGTGAAGGGTGAGTGGACGGTAACCAAGGCAATCATGAGCCGTAGTGCTCGCGTGCTGATGGAGGGCTGGGTTCGCGTACCTGGCGACAGCTTCTAACGCACCACTGGCGCTCGGCTTTAGTTCGTTGGGGCCGCTTGGCGGCCCTTCGCGGGCCTGCCTGCTGCCACAGGGCAACCACAGCTTCTGGATGCTGTGGTCAACCCGTGGCAGCGGGTGAGCCGGCGAAGGGCTGCACAGCAACCCCGGCAATTCTGAAGGGAGCTGGATATGAGCGCCAACGTAGACCTCAATGACCGCCCGGACTACGACCGGGTGCTACAAACCCTGGCCGATTACGCCATCGGCTACCGGGTCGAATCCCTCGAGGCCCTGGACACCGCGCGCAACTGCCTGATGGACACCCTCGGTTGCGGCCTTCTCGCCTTGCGCTTCCCTGAGTGCACCAAGCTCCTTGGTCCTCAGGTGGAAGGCACGCTGGTCCCGAATGGTGCTCGCGTCCCCGGCACCTCCTATCGCCTCGACCCGGTCAAGGCTGCCTGGGACATTGGCTGCACGGTGCGCTGGCTGGACTACAACGACACCTGGCTGGCCGCCGAATGGGCTCATCCCTCGGACAACCTTGGCGGCATCCTGGCAGTGGCTGACCACCTGTCACAGAAACGGGTTGCCGCGGGTGAACAGCCACTGCTGATGCGTGATGTGCTGGAGGCCATGGTCATGGCGCATGAGATCCAGGGCGTGCTGGCGCTGGAAAACGCCTTCAACCGCGTCGGCCTCGATCACGTGATTCTGGTGAAGGTCGCCTCGACCGCCGTGTGTGCCAGGCTGATGGGGGCCAATCGTGAGCAGATGCTCTCGGCCTTGTCCCACGCCTTCGTCGACGGCCAGGCCCTTCGAACCTATCGCCACGCGCCCAACGCCGGTTCGCGCAAGTCCTGGGCTGCGGGTGACGCCTCCAGCCGAGGTGTGCGCCTGGCCGACATCGCCTTGCGCGGGGAGATGGGCGTGCCGGGCGTGCTCACGGCGACGCAGTGGGGGTTCTACGATGTTTCGTTCAGCCACACCAACAAAGACCTGGCGCTCAAGCCCGCCGGGCAGTACGAGCTGCGCCTGCCCCAGGCGTTGGGCAGCTATGTGATGGAAAACGTGCTGTTCAAGGTCAGTTTCCCTGCCGAGTTCCACGCCCAGACCGCCTGTGAGGCAGCAGTGATTCTGCATCCACTTGTGCGTAACCGCCTGCATGAAGTCGACCGCATCGTCATCACCACCCAGGAGTCGGCGATCCGCATCATCTCCAAGAGCGGCCCGCTGGCCAATGCCGCCGACCGTGACCACTGTCTGCAGTACATGGTGGCCGTGCCGCTGATCTTTGGCCATTTGGTGGCCGAGCATTATGAGGACGCCTTCCATGCCAACCACCCCAGTATCGACCGCCTGCGCGAGAAGATGGAGGTGGTGGAAGACCCGCGCTTCAGTCGCGAGTACCTGGAGCCGGACAAGCGTTCGATCGCCAACGCGCTGCAGGTGTTCTTCAAGGATGGCAGCAGCACCGAGCAAGTGGTGGTGGAATACCCGATCGGGCATCGTCGGCGGCGGGGGGAGGGGATACCGTTGCTGGAGGCCAAGTTCAGGGCCAACCTGGCGACCCGCTTTGCCCGGCAGCGGTGCCAGCAGGTTTTCGAACTGTGCAAGGACCAGCAGAAGCTGGAAGGCACGGCTGTGCACAGGTTCGTGGACTTGTTTGTGATATGAGGTGGCCTGTGCCGGCCGTTTCGCGGCTAAAGCCACTCCTACAAGGGCATGCGCAGGTCTCGAACACCGTGGGGGCCCTGTAAGAGCGGCTTTAGCCGCGAAGCGGTCGGCACAGGCCAAAACAACAAAGCCCCGGCATCGCTGCCGGGGCTTTGTTTACAACGTGTAACTCAGCTTACGCCTGAACCACCGGGATCTTGGCGTTGGCTGCCGCTTCGCGGAACTCGGCAATCTGGTCGAAGCTCAGGTAGCGGTAAACGTCGGCAGCCATGCTGTCGATGTCTTTCGCGTACTGCATGTACTCTTCGACGGTCGGCAGTTTGCCGATGATCGAAGCGACAGCGGCCAGCTCGGCCGATGCCAGGTACACGTTGGTCGCGTCGCCCAGACGGTTCGGGAAGTTACGGGTCGAGGTGGAGACCACGGTCGAACCGGTCTGCACACGTGCCTGGTTGCCCATGCACAGCGAGCAGCCTGGCATTTCCATGCGTGCACCGGCCTTGCCGTAGATGCCGTAGTAGCCTTCTTCGGTCAGCTGGTGAGCGTCCATCTTGGTTGGCGGAGCCAGCCACAGACGGGTCGGAATGCCACCCTTGACCTTCTCCAGCAGCTTGCCGGCAGCGCGGAAGTGACCGATGTTGGTCATGCACGAACCGATGAACACTTCGTCGATCTTCTCGCCTTGTACCGAGGACAGCAGGCGGGCATCGTCCGGGTCGTTCGGCGCGCAGAGCACAGGCTCTTTGACGTCGGCCAGGTCGATTTCGATGATTTCGGCGTATTCGGCATCGGCGTCGGCCGACAGCAGCTCAGGCTTGGCCAGCCAGGCTTCCATGGCCTGGGCACGGCGCTCCAGGGTGCGGGCATCGCCGTAGCCTTCGCCGATCATCCAGCGCAGCAGGGTGATGTTGGACTGCAGGTACTCGGCGATGGCCTTTTCCGGCAGCTTGATGGTGCAACCGGCAGCGGAACGCTCGGCCGAGGCGTCGGACAGCTCGAAGGCTTGCTCGACGGTCAGTTCGTCCAGGCCTTCGATTTCCAGGATGCGGCCGGAGAAGGCGTTTTTCTTGCCTTTCTTCTCGACGGTCAGCAGGCCCTTCTGGATGGCGTAGTAAGGGATGGCATGAACCAGGTCACGCAGGGTGATGCCTGGCTGCAGTTTGCCCTTGAAGCGCACCAGGATCGATTCTGGCATGTCCAGTGGCATGACGCCGGTGGCGGCAGCGAAGGCCACCAGGCCGGAACCGGCCGGGAACGAGATGCCGATCGGGAAGCGGGTGTGCGAGTCGCCACCGGTACCTACGGTGTCAGGCATCAGCATGCGGTTCAGCCAGCTGTGGATGATGCCGTCGCCCGGGCGCAGCGACACGCCGCCACGGGTGCGGATGAAGTCTGGCAGGGTGTGGTGGGTGGTGACGTCGATCGGCTTCGGATAGGCCGCGGTGTGGCAGAACGACTGCATGACCAGGTCAGCAGAGAAGCCCAGGCATGCCAGGTCTTTCAGCTCGTCGCGCGTCATCGGGCCCGTGGTGTCCTGGGAGCCGACGGTGGTCATTTTTGGCTCGCAGTAGGCGCCTGGGCGCACGCCCTGGCCTTCTGGCAGGCCACAGGCACGGCCGACCATTTTCTGCGCCAGGGTGAAGCCCTTGCCGGAATCGGCAGGCTGCTCTGGTTTCTTGAACAGGTCGGAAGCACCCAGGCCCAGCTCGGCGCGGGCTTTTTCGGTCAGGCCACGGCCGACGATCAGCGGGATACGGCCGCCAGCGCGGACTTCATCCAGCAGCACTTCGGTTTTCAGCTCGAAGTTGGTGACCAGCTCGTCGCTGTCGTGACGGCGTACTTCACCTTTGTATGGGTAAACGTCGATGACGTCGCCCATGCCCAGGTTGGTGCAGTCGAATTCGATCGGCAGGGCGCCGGCGTCTTCCATGGTGTTGTAGAAGATCGGGGCGATCTTGGTGCCGAAGCAGAAGCCACCGGCGCGCTTGTTCGGCACGTAAGGGATGTCGTCGCCGAAGAACCACAGTACCGAGTTGGTAGCGGATTTACGCGAGGAACCGGTACCGACCACGTCGCCGACATAGGCAACCGGGAAGCCCTTGGCCTTGACGGCTTCGATCTGGGCCAGCGGGCCGACCGAACCAGGCTGCTGCGGCTCGATGCCGTCGCGGGCCATTTTCAGCATGGCCAGGGCGTGCAGCGGAATGTCAGGGCGCGACCAGGCGTCCGGGGCAGGCGACAGGTCGTCGGTGTTGGTTTCGCCAGGCACCTTGAACACGGTCAGGGTGTACTTGTCGGCGATGGCCGGGCGCGAGGTGAACCACTCGCCGGCAGCCCAGGATTCCAGGACTGCCTTGGCGTGCGTGTTGCCGGCCTTGGCTTTTTCGGCCACGTCGTGGAAGGCATCGAACATCAGCAGGGTGTGCTTGAGCTGTTCGGCCGCGACGGCGCCCAGTTCGGCGTCATCCAGCAGTGCGACCAGCGTTTCGATGTTGTAGCCGCCCTGCATGGTGCCCAGCAGTTCGGTGGCGTGCTTGCGGTCGATCAGTGGCGACTTGGCTTCGCCCTTGGCGACGGCGGAGAGGAAAGCGGCCTTGACGTAGGCAGCTTCGTCGACCCCTGGCGGTACGCGGTTGGTGATCAGGTCTACGAGGAAGGCTTCTTCGCCGGCCGGCGGGTTTTTCAGCAGCTCGACCAGGCCTGCAGTTTGTTCGGCGTTCAGCGGCTGGGGAACGATACCCAGGGCGGCGCGCTCTTCGATGTGTTTGCGGTAGGCTTCAAGCACAGTTATTTCCCTCATCAGTGGTCCCTAAAGGGGGTCCGGGACGCTTATCCAGCATTCAATGCACCCATGCGCTGCCGCGGCTTTGTGGGCCGCCCAACCAGGGTCGCAAGGAATCCTTACAGAAGCTGCTTTCAAAGTTTTACGCCTGCAGAACGGGGACTGATGAGGGCTGGCGCGGGCATGCGAGGGATGCATGGCCCGGGCCAACGCCGTTCTACCGGATCAACTGTGCTCGTGACGCTTTGAAAACAGCTTCCAACGGACATTGTTGCCTTTGAAAAGGCCGGATGATTCTACGGTAAAAAAAGCCTGAAGGTAAGGCGGTGTTCATGACTTTAACGAGTGACCCTGGTTAGACAAAGGGCTAACATGGGCCTGTGTTCCATCGCCAAGCTGTTGTTTTTCATGTCCAACAAGTCCATCAAAACCCCTTGCGTCGGCCTGTGCTCCACGGTGTACGGAGACACGGTGTGCCGTGGCTGCAAGCGTTTTCACCACGAAGTGATCAACTGGAACGGCTACGACGACACGCAGAAGCGTGCCGTGTGGTTGCGCCTTGAGCAGCTGCTGGTGCAGGTGATGATGGCCAAGCTTGAGGTGTTCGACAAAGGCCTGCTGCGCCAGCAACTGGAGCAGCGCTCCATCCGCTTTGTCGAGCAGCAGTCGGCGTATTGCTGGGCTTACCAGCTGATTGCCCGCGGGGCGCGGATGATCCGTGATCTGGAGGCCTATGGCATGGCGTTGCTGCCGGAGTTCCGTGACTGGGAACTGCCCCAATTGCGCGATGCGATCGATCGCGAGTTCTTCCTGCTTTCAGAGGCGCACTACCAGCGCTACATCGCCCCCAGCTTCCTGCGCGATGCCATGGGCAGCGCGCAGGGCCAGTGAGCCGGGCGAATCAGTCGCCGGTGTATTCGCAACCGCTGGTGCAGGTTTCGTGGATGCGCACCTTGGACAGCTCCGGCATCAGCGGCTTGACCTGGTCCCAGATCCATTTGGCGATCACTTCGCTGGTGGGGTTTTCCAGGCCGGGGATGTCGTTCAGGTAGTTGTGGTCCAGCTGATCATAGATCGGCTTGAAGATCGCCTTGACCTCGGCGAAGTCGCGGATCCAGCCCGTGTGCGGGTCGAGCGGGCCGGTCAGGTGCAGGCCGACCTTGAACGAGTGGCCATGCAAACGGCCGCATTTGTGCCCTTCAGGGACGTGGGGCAGGCGGTGGGCCGATTCGAATGTGAATTCCTTGAAAATTTCCACTGGTGGACCTGTAAAGCTGATGGGGTATGGGCTTGAGCGGAATCTGACGTTTCAGTGTACTGCTCAATGTACTGATTGGTCGTCGCTGGGGTTGAGTGAAGCCATCCATTGGTTGATGTCCGACTGGCGCCAGGCGACCGATTTGGGTCCTATCTTAACCTGTTTTGGAAACGTTCCTTCCTTAATTCGTGTGTACACGGTGTTGCGGCCCATGCCAGTGATGCGGAGCACATCGGGCAGGCGAAGCAGGCGATCAATTCCATCTAACTGTGCCATATAGCCTCCTCAGGCCGTGAAGTGGTGCCCGACCTTCGCCGCGCGGGCGGCTTCCTCGGTGCGGAACATGATTTCTTTGGTGCCGGGGTGACCCTCAGCCTCGTACTCAACCGATACCCACCAGTGGCCGAACTTGCGGTACGGCTCGCCGAGGATCTTCGTGACGTAGCAGTCGATCAGGTTCATGGATGGTCTCCACGCCGCCGGTGGCGGCAGGTTGGTGGTCAGTCGCAGCTGCTTGAGCTGGACCCGCTGTCGCTGGAGCTGCTGCTCTCGCTCGACGAATAGCTGCTGCCGCCGTCGTAACTGCTGTAGTCACGACTGGAGCAGGAGCTGCTGGTGCTGCGCGATGTTTCGTAGCTGTCGGCCTGGTAAGCTGGATGCAGCGGGCTGAAGGGGCTCAACGGGTTGAGCGGATCAAGCATCGGATCTTGCCTTCCGGCTGCCGGGCTGTGGCCGCGTGCGTATCCTGTCGGTGCCAGCGCCTGGCGCGGCTCGGGCTTCTTCTTTCGCTTGAAAATGCGAGTCAAGAAATTGAGCATGAGTCTCTCCATGCCCGCGCATGTCGGCGGGCTTGAGTTGTAGGGGGAGGGGGTTAGGCTGCTGCGCGTTTCATGAAGGTGATCCAGTGCGTCTTCTCGCGCTTACCGGACTTGTGGCCAAACAGGGGCTTTTCATCGGTCAGGGCCAGTAGCTCGCTGACCAGCACCTGAGTTTCGTTCCACTTGAAGATCAGGATTCCTTCGGGCTCCAGCACGCGGAAGCACTCGGCGAAGCCCTGGCGAATATCATCCCGCCAGTCGTTGGTGAGAACCCCATACTTGGCACGCATCCAGCTGTCTACGCCTGCCCGGGTCAGGTGCGGAGGGTCGAACACGACCAGCCGGAAGGTGGAGTCCTCGAATGGCAGGTTCCGGAAGTCCATCAGCACATCTGGCTCTACCTTCAATACGCGACCGTCGCAGAGCAGGTGTTCCTCGTCGCGGATGTCGCCAAACAGGGCGCGCTGGTCGTCCTTGTCAAACCACATCATGCGGCTGGCGCTGCAGGGATCGAGCACTTTCGCTGCAGAGTTCACGGCATCAGCTCCTTCGGAACCTGGACGGTATCGCCGATCTTGTGGGCGACTATGGTCAGGCACGCTGCAGGCAACGGTAGATCGGCGCCTTGGGCGACGTCCTTGCCGTTATCGGTTATCCAGGCTGCCCAGTAGTCCCACTCTGGCTGCGGGCAGTGCAGGCTGACGTTGTGTTTCTGCATGAGCGGGCCGCCCACAGCCCAGTCTTCCCACGGGTTGAAGCGCTTGGTGTGCTCGATGGCCTCGCCCTGGTACCGGGCGAACACCCGCCAGGGCACCCCGTTGTAGCCGGGCGGCTCAAGGAACAGGTCCAGCCCTTCAGCCTTTCCGACTGCCCACCCCAGCGCCTCGCCGACCAGGTCGGTCGTCTTCACTTCGATCAGGTCGGTCATGGCGTCACCTGGCGGGGATAGGGTGGCTGGGTGGAAAGGGAGAACGATCCAAGCAGCGGGAGCCTCGCCCATGCGCCAAAGTGACCGTGGCCTACGTAGTATTTGGTGCCGGCTGCCATAGAGGGACCGAAGGCCGGAAGGCAGAGCGCCATCTTTGATTTGCGCCACCGGACTGCCCAGCGCCAGTAGCCACACTTGAGCGCCCAACTGGCGACCACAGCCTCTTCCTTGCCGCCGTAGCACCAGTTCAGTCCTAGAAAAAGCTTTCCGATCTTCACAGCTGATACCTCTCATCAATCCAGCGCCCAGGCGCCAGTGCGGGTGTAGGTTCGGGTTGTGTTTCGTGCGGGGAGAGCTGGCGCTGTTTGCCGGCCTGGAGCTGGCTGTCGGGGATGCAGCTGATGCCGCCTGGCGAGCTGAAGCCATAGAGCCAGCAGGTGGCCCCGCGCTCGTCGTCATGGAACACGCGTACTCCATGCGGCAACGGATCTGCGATGGCGCCTGTGGTCAGCAGCAGGAGGCATAGGGCGAGGCGGGTCATGATTTGCTCCCGATTGCTGCTGCCGCCTCAACGATTGCCCGGCGAGTTGCGCGGAATGGGTCGTCGCCGTGGTAGATGTCGAACTCGCCAAAGCGCTCGGCATCCACGCAGGTATAGGGGGCGCTGTCGCCATCGAACGGCTCAACGATATGGATCTGGATGCCCAAGCGGTCAGCTCGGCCCATCAGTACGGCCAGGCGCAGAGCGTCGCCGTCATTGATGAGCGGATTCCAGTGGGCTCGCACGCCGGACTGGCCTTTCAGGCGGAACGGCCACTTCGGGTCGCGGCAGGTGCAAGGCTCGATCTCCAAGCGGCCACCCTTGGCGGCCAGCTTAAGCAGTTCGTGATCCAGGTTCTTTTCTTCGGGCATGACTTCGTCCTTGGCCGCCATATCGCGGCAGTGAATAGAGGGGAGAGGGGTTATGGCGTCAGGAGTACAAATGTGCTCTTGGCGTCAGGATGGCTTACGCTCTTGCTGGGCGATGACCTTCAGGCAGTTCTTGCAGGTGACTTCGGACTTGAACCGCGCCGACTCCCATTCCTCGCCGTCACGGTGGCCACGGCCTACGCCGCAGGCCGAGAAGTGTTCGTGATCGTTGCCGTCGTGGTCATACTCGATGTGGGCGGCCCAATGGATTTTCATGGCTGGCGCTCCAGGGCGACAGGGCGGATGTCACCAAGACCCCGAGCGTTCAGGTAGCCATCGGCGTCACGCACGCGCACGCATACGCGGTGTACGCTGGGGTCTGGGCGAAGGTTCTCCCAGGCGTAGTAGCCGACCACTGTGTGCTCCACCCACTCATTCTCACGGGCCAGGTGGATCAAAACTTTGCTGCCGATCGGCGGAATAAGGTCGCCAACGACCGGCGGCAGCGGCGCGCTCAGCGCTGCGCTGTCGGATAGGGCGTCGTCTATCGCATCAATCAAGGCTGGGGTTTCCTGGCCAAACCCTTCTGCATTGCGCCCGACCACTCCTTCGAAGTCGCGCGCGATTGGGTAAAGAACGCCGTCACGTGCAGATGTAACCCACTCCAGGCACTTGCGTAGAAGGTCGTTTCGCTCTTCGATCTTCAACCCATACTTGATCTCTAACACTCGCAGGCGATCAACCTCTTGCACATGGCTGCGAATGCTCTCCCGCTGTGTTTTGATTCGGGATTCCAGCCTTTCAACCTCGGCGGTATCGGCCATCGGCCCCAGGCCAACAATCGGCAGCCCAGTCGCCGCCGCATCCCTCTCTGCCTCTTCTTTGGTCCACCAGAAGGCAGTACCAACCATCCACGCTATAGGGTCGGGGTGGGGCTGCGGGGCTGGCTGGGCCAGAAGGGCCCGAACTGCCCTGAACTGGCCAAGTGTGAGGGATAGGTCCTTGTGCAGCCCAAGGTCACGGGCGGGCTCAAAGCTATCGTCTTCGGCAGCGTCATAGCAGTCGGCGACGGCAACGAATGGCGCAAGGACAGCGGCCATCTCTGTGTTGCTGGATCGGTTTTCTGTGGGCATGGGGATACCTCTGTAGGTCACAAGGCCAGTTCTGTCTGGCTCTCGCGCTGCCAAATAGGGGAGCTGGTGTGTGCTTCAATTCGATCGGCGATCACGCTGGCGCGCTGGCCGGCCGACGGCGGGGTGTACATGCCGAAGCGGCTGATGCTGCCGCCGTTCACTGCGGCGTTCGTGCTGTCAGCCGATGCCAGCGGCAGGCTCTGGAAGATTGCCGGGTCAAGCATTCGCAGGCCATGCAGGCGGCAGACTGGCCGGCCCTGGTCATCGCATATGGCGTCCATTGCGGCGCCCATGCGCTTCCACCACGCGGCGGTGCCCGGCGAACGCCATTGGCCTGAACTGCCCAAGGCGACCATGCGCCAGGAGTAGGCCAGGCGCTGCAGCCTCTCGATCGACTCATGCATGTGCCAGACCGGAACACCTTGCAGGTGGCCGGGCCATTGTTCGAGCAGCCGATCGTTGGCGTCTTCGTCCCCGTCGATCACGTCAGGGATCAGCGCCCAGTCGAAGCCAGGGTGCCGGTGCCAGTCATCCACCCAGCGGGTGTAGCCATCTACATCGACCTGGCCGCCTTTCTTCCAAACGGTGAACGCGCCGTTGTCGAAAACAAACGACTGGCAGGCCTCGGCGACGATGCCCATGTCGTCTTGCCGCGGGAACGGCACCAGGGCGTGCCGGCCGGCCAGCAGCCGCGCCGCGTCTTGCCGTGAGCCGCCGATCGGCGTGCCGTGGTAGTGAATCATCCGCTCAGCCTCACCGTTTCGATCTCGACGCCCTGGTGCACCGCCTTGATCACCTGGTCGCCACCGAATCGCTCGGCCAACTGGTCGGCGATCTGCTCGTGCCAACCCTGCTTAATCAGCGCGGTGGCGGTCTTGATGTGCTCCACGCGGATCATCGACTGGCTGCGAATCTCCAGGTTGTAGACGATCACCTCCGCATCGCTTGGGCAAACGGCGGTGAAGGTGTGGCGGTAGATGTTCATGGGCGATCCTCGCCGGGGAGGCGTTATCGTTGAATAGGGGAAGGCGCTTGCGGGCAGCGCTGGTCAGGCGGCGTATCGAGTCCGCAAAGCGGCGGCAATACGAGAGTCTGACTGCGTCTCGGCGTAGGCAATTGCAATTCGGTGCTTGTGCTCTCGCCATGCCTGGTGAGCTTCGGAGGCACTGGTGTGATAGCCGAGAAACTCGTGACGCCCAGTGAAAGGGTTCCTGCACTGAGCCACGAATCTATGCCGCGCCTTGTGCCAGGAAACTCCGATCGGCAGGTCGCCACGTATCGCCTGGCTATCGACCATGAATCTGTTCAGGTCAGGCGGGATGAATGCGCAAGTATCCGGTGAATACACCTTGTTGCCTGGCACAAGCAGATCTTTGTCCAAGTGCTTGCCTTCATGATCTTGCGTGGACATCCAAGCCCTGAAGGACGAGAAGGTGAGCCAATCGCTGGCTGCCGAGCAGTCGTGATAGGTGGGGTTTCTGATCTGAAACTTCTCGCTGTAGCAGCGCTCCAGCATTCCGGTCCATGCCTTGTAGAACGGGCAGGTCCATACGGATCGCCGGCGCCCGCCAACCGTTTCGGTAAGGCAAACCTGATAGTCGGCATCGTTGGCTCCGACTCCATAAACTAGCTTCAGGGCTTTGCTCATCGCGCTCTCCTGATATATGTGGGCAGCGTCATGCCTCCGATGGCCGGATGCGGCATGGTGGCAATTTGGTTTGGGATGGGGTATTACGGGTGACCGGCATGGGCCGGGCCATGGAGGTGCTGGATTGAAGAGGTTTCTGGTATTGGCAGCGCTGCTGCTTCCGTTTGTAGCTCAAGCTGAATCTGTAGAGGACAAGTATCCAGGCGATTGGAACTGGGAATACAACACCGCAATCTCCTCGTCGTTGGCTCAAGCCAAGGTAAAAAGCTGCGGCATCATCAGATACAGAGTCAGCAGGGATAGCAGTAGCGAATTCCTGGTTTACTGCTCAAACGACAATGAGAACTGGAAGGCCTACCTAGTCTGGCCAAACATCAACAAAGTTCTTGGGCCATACCAGCCAGACCCCTCATTACCATAGGCTGGATAACCTCATCCCCTGGATCCTGCTGAATCATCAGCATGCTCTTCCGGTCGAAGGCCATGGCCATGCGGGGCGATATGCTGATTTCATGCCGTGGCGGGGTGAGAAACTTCGCTGCGTGCAGCCTGCCCAGAGCGTGGATGCCGTGGATCAGCGCCTCGATCATCTGGCTGTAAGTGGCGTCCGCCCAGCCGCATATCGCTCGCAGGTGCTGGCCGGTTCGTTTCCTGGCTGACAGCCGCAGCGGTTCAGACCGCGCCACAGATCGGTGAGCTTCGATTTCGTGGCGCGTAATCCTGAATAATGCGTGATGCCCGAGCGCTTCGATGTGATGAATCATCAGCGTCATCGCCTCGCCCTGTTCCTCGATGCCGGCCCACTCCATCAGTTCCTGCAGTGCCTGTTTAGTCCCTGGTCGAACCTTCAAGCGCAGGTCTTCTTCCTGCAGCCTGGCGGCTTTGGCGCGGCGCTTCTCGTCGCGCACCTGCTGAGACATCGCCATACGGCACCTCCTTGATTCCGCTGGGCGGGATGTGTAAATGCAGCTGGCGGCGACGCTGCTGCGTGAGCTTCTGGATGCGTCTCATGGATGGCACACCTCAATGGGCGTTTTCTTCGTCGAGCCAGACGGCATAACCACCAGTAGACGCTTGTTTCCTCGGTATACGCCCCAAGGCTGACCAGTGGATCTGGCCATGGCCGCCGCGTACTTCACGGCGGGCACAGGCTGAGACATGGTGGCGATCATGCGCCCGCCAGGTGGTGGAGCGGGGCGAAAGGTATGTCGTCGTCGAAGCTTTCGGGGTCCGGCCCATACCCTGCTTGCTGGTTCTGTTGCTGCGGCGCCTGGCGCGGCTGTTGGTACTGCTGGCGCTGCGGCTGCTGACGTTGTTGCTGTCGTTGCTGCTGTGGCTGGCGCTGTTGTTGCTGGCTGCCGCCCTGGTTGTCCGGCCGCCCGCCCAGCAGCTGCAGGGTGCCGTTGATGTCGACGTGCACCTCTGTGGCGTAGCGCTTGATCCCGTCTTTCTCCCATTCGCGGGTTTTCAGCTTGCCCTCGATGTAACACTGGGAGCCTTTGCGCAGGTACTCGCCGGCAATCTCAGCGACCTTGCCGAACAGCACCACGCGGTGCCATTCGGTCTTCTCGACCTTCTGCCCGGTCTGTCTGTCGTTCCAGGATTCGCTGGTGGCCAAGTTCAGGTTTGTGACCGCGTTGCCATTGGGCAAGTAGCGGACCTCGGGATCCTGGCCGCAGGTGCCGACCAGGATGACTTTGTTTACTCCACGTGCCATGTGAGCTCCTAGCGCTGCAGTGCTTTGCGAACGAACGGGTCGAGGTCAGGCCGGTTTAGGAGCCAGCGGCGGTAGTCGGCCGGCAGGTCGCTGAATTTGGCGCCGCGGTGCTTGCCGAAGCCAATCACGGTGGGGATGCGGGCGTCTTCGGAGATGGTCCAGAGTTCTTCCCAGCTGGCCACCGGGCGGCCCAACTCGGCAGCTAGAGCGTCGAGGATCTTGACCAGCAGAAGGCGGCAGTTTTTCACGTCGTCCAGCGCGGCGTGAGCGTTGCGCAGCAGGCCCGGCGCTTGCTCGCGGTAGTGCAGGTAGATCATCGCCGATTGCGAGTGGCTGTCGGCGTCAGGCCACAGGCGACGGCTCAGCGCTGCGGTACAGATTCGCTTGAGATCCGGCTGTCCGATGACGCCCCAGTCGTAGTCGACGTTGTGGCCGACCAGGTACTCGATCTCGGCAGGCAGTTGGAATTCAGTGTGGTCCGGGCACTCCGCCAGCTCCTCGTCGAGGATGTGGCTGGTGGCCAGGGCGCCGAGTTCGATGGCCTTGCCCGGCTTGTAGCGCTGGAGAAACTCGGTGGCCACCTGCAGGCTAAGAGTGTCTGCCAACTGCAGATATGCGGCCTCGACCAACTGCGGGTCGTTCAGGCCAGTGGTTTCGCTGTCGAAGATGCAGGCGTTCATGCCGATTGCTCCTGAGGGGTGAGTTCGTACTTGCGTTGGTCCTTCGCGGCGTTCAACTGCGCAAGGAGGTGAGGGGACTGCTCGAGGACGCGATAGGCTGCCGAGAACACGCTCTGCAGCTCCTGCATCGTTTCTGTGATCGGAATCTTCGACAGGGCGTCGTCGAGTGCCGCAGCTTGGAGATCAGCTTGAGACTTGCCATCGTTCAGCCAGGCCAAGAGGCGCCGGCCGGTATCCGGGCTGATCACTTCAGGCTGATCGAAGAGCCGGGTACGGTCCTTGGTGGCCACGGCAACGTTGCCGTCGTGGAGGAGGTCGAGCACTACGGTGAACTCGTAGTCAGAACCGTCACGCTGCTCGGACTTCATGCCAAGCTTGAGGATCTTCTTGCCTTCGCCCTGGACCGTTTCGGTCTTGCTGCGCATCGTGCAGATGATGTGCAGCGGGCTGGTCAGGATGGTGTCGACCAGCTTGCGGTGGCGCGGCGTCGTCTCGTTCCAAGCCGACCAGGTGTTGCCCTTGTAGCGCTGCTTGGCGATCGTGTCGTTGATCTCAAGGCAGCCACCGGAACCAACCCACTCGTGGGAGTAGCTGTCGATGATCAGCGTCGAGTAGCCGCCTGCCTCTGCAGCCTTTATGGCCTCGATGTACCGTTCCGGCGAGTACGGTGCGCTCAGCCCCGTGACATCGAAGTCGGTCAGGTCGGCGTACAGCGAGGCGCTTTCGTGCTCGGTGTCGATGACCGCGATCGGCCCGCCCAGGCCGATGGCCAGTTGCAGCGCGGAATAGGTCTTGCCTGATCCAGATGGGCCGGTAAGTGCTAGCCGTAGCCTTGCCTGCTTACGTTCGGCTTTCTTGAACATGGGGATGCCCTCAGTTCGGTTGGTTGTCCCACTGCCGCTCAATGCGAGCGGCCTCGTCTTCGTACTCTTTGCGCTCATCGCCCTGGTACCGCTCAGGCGAGAACGATCCGACCGTCATCCAGTCGAGCTGGGCGGCCAGGCGGGGTGTTGTGTTCATGTTTGCCTCAGGAGGTGATGCAGCCTGCGTAAGCGCTGACGAGCATCCAGGCGGTGCACAGGGAGAGGGTGATGAAGCTGCCGCGGCACATGGCGAAGCGGCGTGCGCGCTGATAGCTGGTCATGGCCGCACGCGGACGGCGATGCGCCGGCCCTTCATTGTCACGCCAAGACTGCGCTTGAGGCTCGCCACTGGCGTTTCCCGTGGCAGGCCGACAGCCTCGTTGAACGGGATGCCGAAGCTGATCACCGCAAGCGTGCGCTCGATCTGCTCCAGTTGCTCGTCGATCAAGGACTTCACAGGTGCTGTGCTCATGCCACCCTCCCGTGCATCTCCATCCACTGTTCGTGGTCGCGGGCAATGATGCGATTCAGGCGCTCTGTGTAGGTGCGCTGCTCGACAAGACCGATGGCGCCAGTGAGGCCGGCCAGGTCAATGGCCATAACCAGCTCACCACGTAGCGTGTCGCTGAAGTTCTCGCAGATGGCAGTGAATCGAGAGTCGATGATATCGACCACGGCCTGGCGGGTACTCTTGTTCATGCCGTCCTCCGGGCGGCGCCTGTGCCGCACATGGCTTCCATCTTGGTGAGCGCTGAGCTGATTACTCGACGGCTCTCTGCCCGCTGATGCTCGTTGCGCTCGCGAATCATCGTGTTCCAGGCCTGGTTGTTCGCCCGGGCCTGTTCCGAGGTCATATGGTCAGCCCACGACGAGTCACCAAAAAGCTGGTACTGGCGGTCGACTTCGCGGGCCTGGGCGCTGTCTGCGTAAAGCTCGTGCTCGCGAGCCATAGTCGCCTCCAGGTGGTGGGTTACTCGGTGGGTGGGGAGGGTGGCTCAGGAAGCTCCATCCAATGCGTGACCCAGAGAAGGTCATGGAACTCGCCGGTGAAGAAGCTGTTGTGGTGTGATGCGATGAAGACATCGCACCCATCAGAGCAGAGGACCTGCTTGTTCTCAGGTGGAAGCTGGTCTTCAACCTTGATCCACCCGCTCATGGCTTCACCCGGGCGGCGAGCATCAAATCAGCCCAGGCGTATGGCCACTGAATGGCCTGCTGCTTGTAGCGCTCAACCTTCCAGGCTTGGATTTCATCCTCGTTTGTAGTGATGAACTCCATGGTTTCCTCATCCCGAACGCCATTGAAAGCCGGCTCGGGAGAGTCCATGACCGGCTCAAACCATGCAGGCGGATTGGACGGTGCATGGGCGGCGAAGAAATCACGCAGGTTCATGCCCGGGTAAGCGCTGAAGGTTTGCGGCTTGATTTCTTCGCCGTTGAAACCCTTGATCGGCGTGATTCCGCTGTTATTGATCTGCGTGGGGAAGGCAGGTCCGCCTGTTTCTTTGCTCATCGTATGAACCTCGGTAGCCAACCGCATGAGGCAGATGCCAGCGCAGGCGACCAACCTCTGCGCGCCGTGAGAGCGCAGTACTGGCACCTGTCTGATGCGGTCGTATGTGAAGGGAAGGGGATGCGGGGTGTATCGGGGTGTGAACTGGCAGGAGCCAATCTCTGCATCGACCGGTGTTCGTTCCTCCCGATCTCGCTGGATAGAAGCTGTGCTGCTTGGCGGCAGGATTCAGTTCACACTCCGATCCACCCTGCGATGGGGAGCAGGGCATCGGGCCGTCTTTCCGGCTTTCAGGGAATTAGCCCAAGTGCAGAGCAAGCATGCCGCGATCCATGATGTGCAGCTCGTCGCTGCCGTTCATGATCTCGCGCAGCTTCTCGACTCCACCGGCAATGCCGGTTACCGCTGCAACCACCTGCAGCTGGCCGCGCTTGTCCGCATTGCGCAGGGCCGAGCGGATTCGGTCGTCCTGCTTTCTGTCGTTCAGGTTCATCGTCTTGCCCTCCAGGGCGGTTGATTTCAGGTTGCTGCGAGCTGGTCCGCCCTATCCAGAAGGGCAGTGCAAACACGCTCATCGAATCGGTCGGTGGTGCGGTAATGGTCGACCGCTTGCCGGATAACTCCTGCCTTGGCGGTGGCCCAGGCCTTGTGCGCTTCGTGCGGGCAATCAAAGCTCCCAATGCTGGTGCGGCTACCGTCCAGCCAGTGAACCCTTGCCATGAACGGTTTCCCGCGCGTCGTGCGAGATACACCTACAGGCAGATCGCCGCGCTGGGACGGTCGCTCGATGGCCAGGTTGTTCAGGATGCTTGGTACGAACACCGATGTTTCGGGGCGGTAGATCTTCTCGCTAGGGCTCAAGATGTCCTTGTCGAGGTGATTGCCAAGCCAGGGCTGCAGCTCCATCCAAGCCTTGAATGCGCTGAACCGAAGCCATTGCTCGGCCACCTGGCATCCTTCGTAGTGGAGGTCATCACGCTCGCCGAAGCAGCGCCGGAGAATCCCTTTCCACCTGCTGTAGAAAGGGCAGTTGTGATAGCGGGGCAGGTCGTTGATGCCGACCCCAAGAACCAATCCTCTTGCCATGTTGGTCTCCTGTGCATCAAAGCGGCCTCGGTGAAGTAGCTTTGATGCAGGCCCTGTTGCCAAGGCCAGCCAGTGAAATCAGTGGAAAACGACGGCGCCGCCGTCAGCAGCTACCTCGAATGCCACCTTCCACTCTTGGTACTTTTCCCAGAAATAGCCGCCAACGGCCTCGGCTTTCTCGGCAAAGTCGGCGTAATCCTTGGCCAGCTTCGCGCTGACCACCGGGCCGATGGTGCCGTCACAGTCCGAGAACAGGATCTGCTCGTAGAACGGGCCTTCACCTGCCTTGTTCGCGCCTCCGAAGTAGGGGAAGCGCTTTTCGTATTCGTCGCTTGGGCTGGAATCCGGGGTGTAGCCGGCAAGCTTCGCCAGCTCATCGCGCCAAGCGCTGTAGCGACCGTAGCCAGTACTCAAGCCTGAGCCTTCTTCGCCAAGCTTGTAGGTCATGCCCTCCTTCAGGCCCTCGGCGCGGCCGGGGAAGTCCTTGTTGAAGTAGAAGTCGCGGTAGTTGTCGTAGTCGACCAGGTCGCCGTGTTCGTCACGCTCGGCGTCAGGTGCCTCGACCAGTTTGCTGAATGCAGAAACGTCCAAGCCCATTGCTTGTTCCTCCGGTTGTTTTCCCAATGCACCCGTCACCAGGTGCATCAGTGAAAAATTCCGTGTTTCTCCGCACCCGCTTACCAGGTCATTCACTCAGTTCGGTCAACACCTCGTCCGCCGTCGCAGTGGGCTGCGCGTGGGCAGGCTTTCGGGCCTGTCGGATCGCCGGTCGCCGGTAGAGGCAATGCGGTCTGTTGGTTGTTTCGCTGGTTGTTAAAGAACAGTGAGGCTTGAGGGCCTCCCGAGGGGCTGTGTAGCGCCTCGATGGAGTAAAAGTAGCACTGCTGTTATTTGGGAGTCAACAGCAGTGCTGATATTTTTCTTGCACCCACAAAAAAGCCCGCGCTAGGCGGGCTTCATGGATTCGGATGAATCACTCGTCAGGACTGGGCTTGGCGATGTAGTCCTTCGGGATGTACGGCACCTTGGTCACCTTGCCATCTTTGGTTTCAAACGAAACCGACTTGGCGCCACTGAAGGCCGTGGCATGGCTGTACACCCATATCTGGCCGTCTTCTCTTGAGGTGACCATGTAGGGGTTACCCATGATCTCGTAGAGCTGATCTTCGGTCATGCCGACCTTAACCTGGCTGGCCTGGCCAAAGGTGAATGGGGTGCCGGCGCATCCGGCCAAGACGACGACTACAGCGGCGAGAATGAATCGGTGAATGTGGCGAAGCATGGCGACCTCCCTGTGAATTGAGTCGCCATCCTACCATTCTGGCTATCCGCTATCACTCAGGGGGTAGATTCATCCGGCTTCTGCCTGGCAATCAGATCAGCCAGCAGCTCGGCAATGGCTTCACTGTTATCCACCAGCACCTCTAGGTGCTCACTGATCCGCTCATATACTTCGGTCGCCCCTCGCTGATCGAGCCAGATCCCGGCCTCTTCGATTGCGGCACCGAGTGCGTTGATGTTCTGGTTTAAGCGGAAGAGCAGGGCGGCTGTCGGATCGTTGGGAAGGTCGGTCATAGCGGCTCCTCATGAAGATGAGGAAAGACTAGCAGGCAAAGAAAAGCCCGCTGAGGCGGGCTGGTGCCGAGCACGTGAGGTGGAGATCCCTAAACTCGTCAGGATCAGTGTAGCTTGGTTTGGATGTCCGAGTTGCTGTCGGTGCTGAATCGGTCGACCTCAACCAGGGCTGCCTCAATTTGTTCCAGCGCTTCAGCAATTCTCTGAAGCGATCCCTCAGGGTATCCCTGAGATCTAGGGGTGGCCCCTCTCATGCCGGTGGCAAGAGCCAGCTGGGCGTCTGCTAGTCGAGAGAGCAGCGATAGGGTTAGCTTGTCGGTGACCATGGCATGCCCTCCAGAGGTCACGACAGGATAGCAGGCATGAAAAAGCCCGCCGAGGCGGGCTTATTACGGATCATAATCAGAATTTGGCGCCTGATTGCTTGATATAGGCTAGAAAGTCAATAACTGTGGTCGGGGGATTTTTAAGTGAGCATACCGCCGGGATTTTGTATTTTGAAAGGACTTTAGGTAGGCTCATCTGCACAGCTTCATTTGACACAAGAGGTAATCCATTGATCTCAGCGGTTGCGATGATTATTAAATCATTTTCGCCAACGCCCACCCCGTAACGATCGCCCTCTATACCTAGGAGCGATTTAAGGTTGGCGGCGCATTTTAGGATTGCGGTGCTGGGGTGTAGAATACTCAGGTTGGCATCCTTTAGCCACTTCCCACAGTCAGGAGACTTTGATGAGGTCTCTTCAAAGGCCACTAAGGGCATAGTAATGATGCCCGACGCTATCTGGATGCCTAGCCACTCCCAGAGCCTTGGGAAATGTTTTTCCGGGTAGTTGTCCCAAGCATAAATCATAGATGAAGCATCAAACGCCCACATAGAATCCCTTAAGGCTATCTATATCCCTGGTCTTAATACCGTCTAAGTAACTGCTAGCCTTCGCTAGGCTAATGTTCTTGGCGTTAAGCGAGTCAAGAACAACTCGTACGAACCTGTCGCCAAAAATGTGCTTAGGCTCACGATGTCTGTACAGTCTAGTGCCTCCCGCATCCTGCTCCGGAATCCGCAGTCCAGCCCTGTAGCGCCGATAGGCTTCATAGTCTTCAGCGCGCAAAAGACCTTCGTCGAGCATCCTTCTGACGATAACCTCGCCGCTGACACCCCACGCTTTTCTATGTGGCTCCAGCCAGTAATCAAACTCATCGGCTAGCTCTGGTTTGTCCCGCATGATTATTTTTTTCAGATACTCATCTGGAACTAAAACCAAGCCAGCAAACTGATTAGCCTCTCTTTCAAGCCCACTTGAGTGGTGCAGGTCGCTATCATCATCGATAGAGCTGATTTTGTGCAGGAGAACATGGCTCAGCTCATGAATGAGCGTGAACGTCTGCAATGTCTCGAAATATTGTTTTTTGACAAAAATAAGCGGGCAATTTTTGTCATACAACGAAAAGCCAAGAACGGGATTGTCTTTGGCTATTTGCCATTGTCCATGGTAGCCATTGCTGCGAAAAACCAAGATGCCTTTTGACTCAATTGCTGATCGATATTGGTCGAAGGTGTTTTGGTTTTTTAGCCCGAGCCACTCTCTAACCAAAAGCGAGGCTTGCTTTAAGTCACCAGGAAGCAGTGGCGGGTCATACGTTGGCACGTCCTCACTATCTACATCTTCCAGCAGATCTAGATAAATATCGCGCTGACGCTCAGCTCGCTCGATTAGCCGCCGAAGCTTGTTACCAATTTCAGGTTTCTGATTGGCAATGCTTCGGAAGGCCGGAGTGTGAACCTTGTCTGGATCAGCCTCGCCTTCCTCCATAAAGAACAGGACGCCACGCCCAAAATAATCAGCGATCCTTTTAAGCTGGGCGTAAGTAAGCCCCCTTTCCCCAGCTGACGCTTTCGAAAGGGTTGCCTCCGCCACTCCTGTTTCTGCGGCTAGTTCATGCAGCGTTATGCCGCTGTCAGCACAGCACCACGCGATACGTCCATGATTAAATTCGATACGGTCCATCTACCCACCAGCCCGTTCAGGTACCTTGCGTTTCAGTCTATCGGACAGCTTGTGGCCATCATAATTTTGCCGACGGTTGTCATTCGTCACGGTGCTGAGATGCCTCATGCCAATCTCTGGTCACTCTGACACTTCGAGCCTAGACCAATTATGCCTAGACGCAGCGCTCAATCCACCCCGCCTTCACCTCATCCCCATACCCCACCAACCGATCCTCACCAGGCTGCATCGCCCACAGCTCTGGATTCCTCGATATCGTCAGCAAGCCTGGGGCTGAAGGATCGAACGGGTATGCCGGTGAGACCCTGAAATGCTAGCGCTATTGCCGTATTAAGCGGCCGATCTCCCTTGAGAAAGCGGCGCGCTGTCACGGTGCTAACACCCATCGCTTCAGCCAGTTTGTGCTGCGTAATTCGCTCGGCTCGCGGAGCTGATCCGTTGAAATCTTTGAGCGCCTTGTATAGCGCAACGCATTCAGCCTCTTCCCATGGCCACAATTTATCGCTGTTCATTTCTTACCAAGGGGTTCCAGTCAAACATGCGCTGCTTGCAGTCTGTCTTCGTCCGCACGCGCTTCTAATCGGGCCTCTCCTGCACGCATTACTGTGCAGATTCTCATTATTGCCTGGGCGTCAGGCTCGTTCCCGGCTTGACTCAGTCGCCCGGCAATCCGCATAAGCTCTACTGCAGACCATTTAAGGTCGGAGGCCAGGCCTTGAAGGTCCCTGTGCAGCTCTTGACTCGGTTTCCTCTGGGTCATTCCTTTGTCCTTGCCACTCGGCCTGACTTCACTTCTTCCGCATACACCAACCTATCAGCCAGCTCATGCAGCTCCCCGACGCGCTTCATCGCCTCCAAGAACTGGGCCTCTTCGCCACCCTGGGCCTTGTGGAAGATCTCCAGTGCGGCGCTTTCCAAGGCGAAGGCAGCATCCTTCAGGTCTCGGCGCAACTGCTGGTTGGGCTTGGTTAGGGGCATGGTTATACCTTCTTCACATCGCCTGAAAACCGGTCGGAGATCTTCTCTGCACCGCCAAGCTTCTCGACGATCTCGGCCCAGGGCTCCCTTCGGCACTCTTGTTGGATGGCCTCGCAACGCTCATCGGGATCATCAATGCTTTCGACTAGCTGTCGGACCGCGAGCAGAAACCGGTGAAAGTCGCTTCCGTGTGTCGGCACAGGGCCTATCTCAGACGCCATTGTCGAGAAGGGCATCATGCGGTCAGAAAGCTCTGTTTGAGGGACCCATATTCCCTGCCATTCCTCACTGACGAAGATTGGAGGCGGCGCAGATCGATCCCAATAGGTCTCGCCATGGCGCTCAAGGACGCAGTACGGCGTCCGAAGCTGCATGGTCGCGACAAACATGAAGTTTGTGACGAAGTCGCCAGGCCATGACTGGTCGCCAGCTTTGTATTCCATGAGCTAGAGGTCCCCGCCTCGCCAAATAACCTTTCCGATGATCCGGTGCTCATTTCCATTGCTACGCAGGTGGTAACGGTCCGGATACTCTTCTTTGTCGTCGTTGTCGCTGCGCAGAACCCACTGGCCCAGCGGACCCTGGATCAGTCGCTTCACGATCGCGCCATCAGTGCCAGCCAAGACGAACACCTGGCCATCAGCTGGATCGATGCGGGACCGATCAACCAGCAGAACGTCGCCATCGTTGATGGTCGGCCACATGCTCTCTCCTTCGGCATAGATCACGATCAGCTGGTCTGGCTTGGCACCCTTAACCCTCAGCCATTCGCGCTTGAAAGCCAGGGTGGAGCGAATTTCGACATGCGGGTTTTCACTGCCAAGGCCTGCAGCTGCTTTGGCATCGTACTGAGGGACATAGGCGTACCGGCCGTCAAGCTCGTCCTCGTCCGCCCCATCAGGCAGCGGTGAGTTGGCTGCCTCAGCTGTGTGCGCAACTTGGGGAGAAGCACGCCTGATGCCGGCCGCCAAGGTCGGGCTGACCTGGGCAGGCTCGAAGTCTAAAGCCTCGGATAGCTTTACGAGAGCCTCGAGGTTTAGCGCAACCTTGCCGGTCATATACTGGCTCACGGTGCTTTGTGGTGACTTCCACTCGCAGCGCTCGCCCACCTCAGTTTGAGTGAGGGCCGGCTTTGACGGGTCTTCCCTGGATTCCTTCACACGCTTCTTGTAGATGTCGTGCAGCCGCTTCGCATCCGCAAGCTGTTCGTCAGACAAAGGGGTTCTAATCGGTTTCTTCATGCGCGTGATTTAGTAGCAGCGCTGCTTCTTACGCAAACAGCACTGCTACTCTTTGTCCTTGAATATTGTAAAACAGCAGTGCTAATATCTGATCAAACCCCTATGAGGCAGACCAGATGAAGACTGTATCCCTTGAGGATTACCTGGCCGAGCAAGGAACCCAGAGCGACCTCGCCAAGGCCCTGGGGATCCAGCAGAGCGCCGTATCTCAGATGTTCCGCGCCAAGCGGGACATCCGAATCACGATTTATGACGACGGCCACATTGAGGCGAACGAGATTCGCCCAATTCCAGCGCGCAAGTCCGCCGCCTAACCAATTTCAACCGCAAGGAGCCGTAGCCCCTATGTACGCCAACCCCAAGCACCTGCATGACCGCGAGATCAAGGTCCGGGTCGATGAGGACACATTCAACCTGATCCAGGCGATGGCTGTGTATCACCGCACTCAGCGTGCCGTGCTGTGCCGAGAAATGCTGGAAACGCAGCTGGCTGCCCTGGCTTCGGAGAATACCGGCGATCAAACCGCAGCCTGAAGGCCGCGAGGAGGCCCTATGCCGACCGAACAATTCGGTCTGGACCAGGGCTCGATGGAATTGCTTGAGCGAGAGGCGCGAAAGCGGGGAATCACCCCGGAAGCGCTAGCAGCCGAGCTGATTGATCGAGAGCTGGCCAGCCGAACGAAACCTCGAAACGCGAGGGGGGCGGTTCTTCCGTTCCAGCGCAAGGCCTGATCAGGCCCTGATAAGCCCGAATTGCGGGCACAAAAAAGCCGGGATTGCGGCCCGGCTCTCTGCAACATCACATAAGTGAGACCAATTATGCATATGCAGACCCAAAGTGTACAGGCCCTCATCCGGCCCGCGCCACAAAATGCGAACCACGATTTCGTGGCGCGCACAGTAAACCTGTTCAATTTCGAGGGCTTCGACGTCCGGGTCGTGCTCATTGATGGTGAGCCCTGGTTCTCTGCCCGTGATGTGGCCGAAGGTCTTGGCTATTCCAATCCACAGAAAGCAGTGCGCGACCACTGCAAAAGCCCGCGCCCGGTGGGGGTGAACGATTCGTTCACCCTTGGTCCTTCGGCAAACATCATCCCCGAGCGTGACGTCTACCGGCTGGTAATGCGCTCGAAGATGCCTCAAGCCGAACGCTTTGAGGAATGGGTGGTGAGCGAAGTGCTGCCCAGCATTCGCAAAACCGGCGGATACACCGCGCCGGCCCAGCCCGCCGACCTCAGCAAGCTGGAAATCCTCCAGATGGCCCTGGAGTCGGAGAAGGCCCGCGTGCTGCTCACAGTCCAGGTCGAGGCCCAGGCCAAGAAGATCGACCACTTGGAGAACCTCTTCAAGGAAGGCATGAGCCATGTCCAGTTCTGCAAGGGCCTGAATGGGGTCAACGTGATGCAGGTGGGTCATTTCCTTGAAGGCCGCAACTGGCTCTACAACGAGAGCAAATCCGGTACCCGCTACCGCGTTGCTGCCTACGCCCGCGACAAGTACATGACCGAGCATCAGCAGACGATCACCCCTCACGGCAAAGAGGCGTTCATCAGCTACACGCCGATCCTGCTGCGCAAGGGCGCCGTGCGCCTGTACGAACTGTACCTGGCCGGCGAGCTGCCCATGAAAAAGAACTGGGACGGCCTGCACACCCACGACAAGGCCGTGAGGGGTGCAGCATGAGCATCTACCAAATGACAGATGGCCAGCTATTGAAGCTGGCAGCCGATGCATTCGATGACGCCAACCTCTTCGAGAGCAGCATCGGCGCAGGTTGGACGTACTGGATCGGATTCTGTGAGCAGTTGCAATGCGATGTGACTCGCATCTGGGATCCGCTGCAAGACGATGGTGATGCCCTGCGCCTGGTCGTGAAACTGAGGCTTCAAGTCGTCATGAATGTCGACTGGGTCGAAGTCCTCCAGGACGGGATTGTTATGGCCAATGCCGCCAGCGTGTATTTCGCCGGCTGCATGTTCGCAACGGCGCGCGCTGCAATCGTCCGAGCTGCTGCAGAAAGTCAGCGCCGGCAAAACGAAGAGCGCGCCTGCGATCACTGCAGAGGCGAGGGCAGGGTTGGAGGTCCGGCGCCTGATGAAGGAGGCGGGAAAAACTGCGGCTCATGCGGCGGAACAGGCCTGTACTCCGAGGTGCAGCCATGACCAGACAGGAGCTGCGCGACGACATCATCGCCTACATGAGCAATCCAAAGCTGTCTTCCCGGGGCTGGTACTGCACCTGGTGGTTCCGTCACCACCTCCAGCACGGTGCCATCGGCACGCGGAAGATCCGCCAGGAGCTCGATCGCATGGAGAAGATGGGACTTGTCGTGTCCGACAAATCCCAGAGCAACAACACGCTCTGGCAGCTCGCTACAGCGCAGGTGACGCCATGAGCAAGCCCGTGAACGTGGAAAAGGCCACGCCGACCCTGTTTTACGCGAAGCAGGCCCCGTACAGCTCGGTCAGCAACGACGTGGTGGCTCTGATAGTAAACCCGGATGCTTTGGCCATCTGGACCTACCTGCAAACGCGCTCCAGCGACTGGAAGGTCATTGGCTCGCACCTGCAAGACAGGTTCTCGATCGGGCGTGAGCGCTACTCCAGGGCTATGGCCTGCCTGAAGGATTTGGGCTTGGTCAGCCATGAGGTTGTGCGAGAGGAAGGTACCGGCAAAGTGCTCGGCCGTCGCGTCATCGTCCATTACGAACCGAACCTACAGGTTTCCGAATATTCGGTTAACCGAAGTGTGGGTTTACCGAACTGTGGGCAAACCGACAGCTACTTAATAAAGGATTCTATTACTCAATCAATAGATACAAACCCATCGGTCGCTGACGCTCCCGAGCCGGTCGCATTCGACCGTTTCTGGGCGCTGTATCCGCGCAAGGTCGGCAAGGCCGGCGCAGAGAAGGTCTGGAAAAAGCTCAAGGTTACCGCTGACCTGTTCGACCTGATGGCCAAGTCCCTGGCTGCCTGGACCGTATCGACCGACTGGACCAAGGACGGCGGCCAGTTCATCCCGCACGCATCCACCTGGCTTAACGGCAAGCGCTGGGAAGACGAACTGCCCCAGCCGGCAGGTGCCGCCCCGTTCGCATCCCGCCGCCCGGCCAGCGGCCCCGACTTCAACGACACCAGCTGGGCTGATGACCTGGGGGCCTTATGAGTGCACAACCGAAACTGCGCAGCGTGACGCAGATCATGGCCACGGCCAGCAACCTGCCTGCCGAGGTGCACACCCCGGCCAAGCAGCTGGACCCGGGCACCACCGAAGTGGTCAACGCCCTGTTCAAGGAGCTGCAGGCCATCTTCCCGGCGTGGAAGCAGGCCTGGCCGGACGACGAGGCCCTGAAGGCTGCCAAGCGCAGCTGGATCAAGTCCTTCGTCGCCGCGGGCATCAACACGCTCGAGCAGATCCGCTTTGGCATCCAGAAGTGCCGGGTGCTGGGTACCGACTTTGCCCCGAGCAGCGGCAAGTTCATCAAGCTGTGCCAGCCGACCCCGGAAGAAATGGGCATTCCGCCGCTTGCGCGGGCCCTGGCAGAGGCGCTGGAGAACTTCCACCCCAGCAGGGCAGGTGCACGCCACTGGACGCATAAAGCGGTGCGCCACGCGGCCCTGCAGTGCGAGGCGCAGAACCTGGGGTCGATGGAGGTCGAGCGAGCCGAGAAGGTGTTCGCCCGGGCCTACGACATCACCATCCGCATGCTGGTGGCCGGCGATCCCCTGGGAGACATCGCCACCGGCATCGGCCACGACAGCCAGAAGGGCTTGGCCCAGCTCGCTGACGAGCACGCCGCCCAGCGCCAGGTGCGCCTGCTGGACCTGCAGCAGATCCCATCGAGCGCCGCCGCGTGCCGTGCACACCTGCTGGCCAAGTTGAACATCAAGCGCGCCGGGCAGCCGGCCGGGGAGGGGGTGTGATGAACAGAATCCACATGTGGCATCGCATGGCCTACATGGGCTTCATCCTCGTGAAGTGCGGCCGGAAGGTCCGGGCTACCCAGTTCACCGACCAGCCTGAAAAGGTCACCTGCAAAGCCTGCCTCAATCGCATGGGGGTGCAGTCATGAAGACTCACTACGACCCGCATCCTCATGGCGATGAAGCGGAAGAACAGGCTGTTTGCGGAACCTTGCTCGGCGATGAGCGCAACTTGTCTGGCGACTGGTCCCTCGTGGACTGCCAGCGCTGCCTCAAAGGCAAGGGGAAGATCGAGGCTGCCATCGCTGATGAGGAGTTCTTCATTGTCGAGCAGATGGGCCACATGGCAGCCCACATGCGGGAGAAGCACTGATGGACACCAACAAGATGCGCGACCTGAAAGCGATGGCTGAGGCTGCAGGCAGCGATGAGTGGTATGCCGCTGGCGATCTGCGCTATTGCGACGACAAGACCGGAGAAACCCATGGCCTACACCATGATGACAGCCGGTTCATCGCCGCCGCCAGTCCTGCCACTGTCCTGGCCCTGCTTGAGGAGATCGAGCGGCTGGAATCTGCGAAAGGCGATCCTATTGGCAGCTTCGACAAGCACATGGAGTACATGCAGGAAAACATCCGGCTCAAGGCCGATAACGAGGCGCTGCGCAAGCTGAAGCTCCCGCATTACCTGAAGCTATCTGACGAGATGCGCGCAGCCGGCGACCATGCCGAGCTGAGGGCGCGCGAGGACCAGTGCTACAGCGTTCCTGTTCTAAAGGCCGTGTTCTTCGAGGCCGCCATCCAACGCTGGCTTGATGATCAGGAGGAAGCGATCGACGCGGCCCTGGCCGGGGAGGCGAGCCATGACTGAAGCAATCGCGAAGCCGCGTCACTTCTGGTCCTCGGGCCCGAGCCGTGTCCGTGACGTGTGCCGGCTGGCCTACCTGTTCGCCACTGAGCTTGCCATGGCCGGGGCCATCGAGATCATCGTCCGTCCGGTGAAGTCCCGTCGCACCCTGGAGCAGAACGCGAAGCTCTGGGCCATGTTGGCAGACATCGCGCGCCAGGTTGAGTGGCCGGTGAACGGAGTGATGCAGAAGCTCGACAGCGAGGACTGGAAGGCCCTGATGACTGCTGCTGCCCGCCAGGAGGTGCGCATGGCCTCTGGCATCAACGGCGGCGTCGTGATGCTTGGCGTCAGCACCCGACGGATGACTGTGGCTGAACTGGGCGATGTGATCGAGTGCATGTACGCATTTGGCTCCGAGCGCGGTGTTTGCTGGAGCGAGCCGAAGGGGCAAATGCCTGAGCAATGGGAGGCGGCAGCATGAATGAGATTTGGCTGGAGAGTAAAACCCTGGCAGGGCGCTACATGGTGTCTTCGCTCGGCAGAGTTAAGCGAATGGCCCATGTGTCCTCGACTCGCTCCGGTGTTGCCAAAAGCTATCCAGAGCGCCTGATTCAGCGTGCCAAGTCCAATGACTATCCGAGGATCATCCTCAAGGTAGACGGCAAGGCAAAGGCTTACCTGATCCATCGTCTGGTTGCCGAGGTGTTTGTTCCAAACCCGGACGACTTGCCGTGCATCAATCACAAGGATGGAGACAAGAGCAATCCGCATCCAGGCAACCTCGAGTGGTGCACCCATCAGGAAAACATGGCGCACGCGGCGGCTACTGGGCTCAGCGACTGTGCGGTGCCGGTTCAGTCGGCAAGGCAGGGGATGGGCATGTGGTTCCCTTCACTGGAGTCTGCGATGCGCCACACGGGCGTGAGCAAACCTTGCATTTGCGCGGCGGCCAGGAAAAAGCAAAAGACGGCTGGCGGCATGGTCTGGGACTACGCGCCGCCGGGCGTGGTGTTCAGCGATCTGCTGAGCGAGGAGGCGGCATGAGACATCAATTCAAGGCTGGTGACCTGGCGCTGATCATTGCTTCGCCGCGCAAAAACAACCCAAACGTAGGTAGGTGCGTCGAGCTTCTGCGGCTTGTCATGCCTGGCGAAACAGGTCCAATGCCATGTGGTCGCGGGCTCCAGAACGTCAGCGATCGGTCTGCGTGGATGTGCTACGCCCCTGGCCTGCTGCTCGGCGGGCGGGATGCTGGGGGGATAGACCTGATACTCCCTGAGCGCCTGTCACCGCTGCGCGGCGACTTCGCCCCCGAGCAGCAGAAAGCCAAGGAGGCCGAGCCATGCGCGTAGTCAGCAAGAGGGTGCGCGAGAGCGCACGCGGCCAGGACTGCACCGTCCGTATCCCTGGCACCTGCAACTTCAACCCTGAAACCACCGTGCTGGCCCATCTGCCATGCGGGCAAAAGGGCATGGGCATGAAGGGCTTCGACACCGTGGCGGTTTACGCCTGCAGCGCCTGCCACGACGTTCTGGATGGTCGCGGGAAGGGAGAAGTGGACTGGTCCGATATGCCTCGGGCAATCGCTGAGACTCATGAGGCCCTCATTCGGGCTGGCATTCTGACCGTGAAGGGGGCCGCATGACGGAACTGACACTACCGTGGCCACCGGCCGCATGCAGCCCGAACGCCCGGGTGCACTGGACCAGAAAGAGCAAAGCGGCGAAGACCTATCGCTACGCCTGCTTTCTCCTGGCCAAGCAAGCGGGCATCCAGGCACCAGAGGGTGATGCGCTGCTCATGCTCGAGTTCGTGCCGCCCGATCGCCGCCGGCGCGACGACGACAACCTGCTGGCGATGTTCAAAGCGGGCCGTGACGGCCTGGCAGACGCGCTGGGAATCGACGACAACGTGTTCGCCACCCAGATCAGGGTGAGCAAGGAAACGATCAAGGGCGGCGCTGTGCGCGTCCGTATCCAGGCACAGGAGCAAGCAGCATGACACCAGCATGGGGATTCCTGATTTTGGCCACCATCATGGTGGTTGGCGGCGCATCGCTGTCCTGGGCCGGCGCCGTGCGCCGCAAGCGCAGCTACGAAGAATTCATCTTGAGAAAGGCCAAGCAGGCCGGGGGTAAGCAATGAGCTATCAGAACGTGATTTCCGCAGTCGTTCGAGCCCTGGCGGCCGAGACAATCAACAGCGCGGGCGGCTGTGACTTCGAGCCGAAGGTTCAAGCGGCCAAGCAGAAGGGCGCCATCGTGGGCAAGGAGGCGGCTTTCCTCTTCGATTGCATGGTGTTCAGCAGACTGCACAAAAACCTCACAGCGGAGCACTGGCGGCACCTGGTGGCGAAGTACTCGACACACGTCGACAGGAAGCATGCAGCGATCGAGGAAATCACTCGTTCTCATCGCTCGCCGGCGCCAGAGCGTTTCCGCCACTGCGCGATCCTGACTTGGGCCATGCCCAAGCTGCCAGGCGTGGACGGTAAGCGCAGTACCAGCGTCCTGCCAGCCGCCTGGTACGAGATGGACAACTGGAGCAACGAGCCACACCCGATCAAGACCCAAGAGCGCTGGAGGCGCGATATCCGCAAGGCTCTGGAGCGCGAGGTGGACGCCGCCCTGGTCGAGGCTCAGCACATTCTCGACCATGAAGGCCTTTTGGTGGCAAATGTGGCTTGACGGCGAATGAGCCATTGAGCCAATATATCTCCATCCTGTCGTTCCTGCGTGTGTGAGGATGACAAATTGAACCCGGCCACTGAGCCGGGTTTTTTATTGCCCTAAGAGGGCCTCAAGAGTCCCGGCCAAGCGCCGGGATTTTTGTTCCAGCAAGAAACGCAACTGCAGCCAGGGCAGGCCCTAACGGGACAGCCTGGACACTGCTAGCCGGTAGTGTGGTGTACGGAAAAACACCGGCAGCCCGCGCATCCATTTCTTCATCGTGCTGATGGATGGCGCGAGACTGGACCGGCGAGACTGGTGCATCAGGGTGCCAGCGCTGGAATGGTCTTCGGCGGACAGGTGGGGAAAGACCCACGCATGCAGATGTAGCTCAATCGGTTAGAGCGCCGCCCTTCCAAGTCGGAGGCTCAGGGTTCGAGTCCCTGTATCTGCTCCAATTTCGTTATGTGCTGCTCCGCACGCTTGCCCGGTCCCTGAATAGGTCCCGCCGGGCCTTTTACTCCAAGGACACCCCTTATGGCCGAACCAACAAGCGCCGCTGCCAGCGTAGTGCTGGGCAAGTACGGGTTGGTGATGGCTGCATTCATCGGCTCGATCCTCTCACTGGGATTCCTGAAGGACCTAACCCGGTTCCAGGCCGCCACTGCGGTCGCCACCGGATTCGGCTTCTCGGTCTACCTGACCCAGCCCGTTACCGCCTGGCTCGCTCCAAAGCTGGAGCTTGCGGTTACTGATGACCTGCTGTGCGGGGTAGCGTTCGTGCTTGGCCTCACCGCCATGAACATCATCCCCGCGATCAAGGCTGCCATGGGGTCGTTCGTCACGGCGCGAGGTGCCTGATATGAACAACATCCTGGTTTCAGCGCTGACGGCCCTGGACGTGTTCCTGTGTGTCATGGTCGTGCTCGCTGCATGCGACTACCTGCGCAAGGTCCGCCCGGTGGATCAGCCGCTGCTGAGTGTCGCCTTCTACCTGGTGGCCATCGGCGGATTCGGTGCGTTCATCACCGCCCTGCAAGGGCATTGGGTGAACCCTTTTGGTGTGGTGCTCCACGCTGGGGTGGTTGCCTATGCCTGGGCTCGTCGCGGCCACGTCTTCAGCTGATCCGCGCCACAAAACAGAGGTGCGCCGTTTCGTGGCGCGAGGACAGGCAAATGGCATCGGTCACCGTGCGCATCGCTTGCCGCCATAAGTGGTGGCTCAAGTACTACCTGGCCGGCGTCCTCGTCATGGCCCGGCTGACTGGCCGAGAGCCATGCCCTGAGCGCTTCAGCTACTGGGTGGGGCGCGGCATCAAGATCGAGGTTCACCCTGAATGACCACTATCGCCTACAAGGACGGCGTTATCGCCTACGACTCCCGCCAGACCCGCAGTGGCTCCATCGTTTCCGATGACTGCCAAAAGCTCACCGTTGTGGATGGCGTCAGCTTCTTCCTGTCCGGTGCCGTATGCGACGAGAAGGCCCTGATTGCAGCCTACTTCGGCACGCCATCGCCGGTACCTGTCGAGTGCTCGGGCTACGTGGTGGATGGCGGCAGGTTGCAGATGGTGGGCCATGACGACAAGACTGGCGTATGGCGGCAGGACCTTGACCCGGCAAACCCTGACGCGATCGGCAGCGGCTCGGCCTATGCCCTGGCAGCAATGGACATGGGCGCAAGTGCCGAAGAGGCTGTGCGCGCCGCGATGAAGCGGGATATCTACACCGGCGGCAAGGTTCGGACTATGAGGATTGACCAGCATGGAAAGGCCAGTTCCTCCGGCTGATCTCCTTGAGCTGACCGAGCTATCGATGCTCGGAATCAGGCTTCAGCCAGCGCCCGAGGTGGGTGAATGGGTGCAGGCATCGATCCTCATTGAGGGTGGCGAGCTGCATAACCCTGACCATGCACACCTGATCGATGCGCCGCTGCGCTTCCTCTGGGCCTCAGCCTGCTTCGAGAAGCAAGGTCGAACCGTGGTAGGTCAGGCCGAGGCTGTGATGTTTCGAGCTGGCGGATGGCAGAAGGCCAGGCAAGAGCAGCAGATGATCGACTGGTTCGGCGAGGTACCGGGCTTCGTCATCACCCTTGCTGCCGATTACTGCTCCCAGTGCTCCGACACTGAGTTCTGTGCCCTCATCGAGCATGAGCTTTACCACATAGCCCAGAAGCTCGATCAGTACGGCGCGCCCAAGTTCACCCAGGACGGGCTGCCCAGCCTGACACTGCGTGGTCATGATGTGGAGGAGTTCGTCGGCGTGGTACGCCGCTACGGCCCAAGCCACGACGTACAGCAGCTGATCGACGCTGCAAGCCGGCCACCCGAGGTGGCCAAGATCAATATTTCGAGGGCCTGTGGAACCTGCCTGCTTAAGTCGGCTTGATGTTTGACAGGCAATTGACGGAACCCAACCTATGGCAGCCCTGAGCAACGAGGTGAAGGCCTTCATCGTTCAGGCGTTGGCCTGCTTCGATACGCCATCGCAGGTGGCCGAGGCCGTCAACAAAGAATTCGGCATTGAGATCAGTCGCCAGACGGCGGAGAGCCACGACCCAACCAAGCGGCAGGGCAAGAACCTGGCCAAGCGCTGGGTAGTCCTGTTCGAGGACACCCGCAAGCGTTTCCGCGAGGAGACAGCCGATATCCCCATTGCCAACCGCGCCTATCGCCTCCGTGCGCTGGGCAGGATGGTCGAAAAGGTCGAAGGCATGCGCAACTACGGCCTGGCCCTCCAGATCCTGGAGCAGGCGGCCAAAGAGGTCGGCGACGTCTACGTGAACCGCCAGACCAAGAACGAGAATCCCCACGACAACGTGCCGCCAACCCGGGTGCAGGTCGACGTGGTGGACGCGAGGAAGCCGGATGCCGTCGCTGAACGTACCCCAGGCTAATTTCCTACGCATGGAGAACAAGTTTCGCGGCTTCGTGGCCGGGTTCGGCTCGGGCAAGACCTGGGTAGGCTGTGCCGCGCTGTGCAAGCACGTGTGGGAATGGCCACGGATCGACTCCGGCTACTTCGCCCCGACTTACCCGCAGATCCGTGACATCTTCTTCCCGACCATTGAGGAGGTCGCCTTCGACTGGGGCCTAAAGGTCAAGACGAAGGAGAGCGACAAGGAGGTCGAGTTCTACAGCGGCGGTCAGTACCGCAGCACGACCATCTGTCGCTCGATGGAGAAGCCGCAGACCATCGTGGGCTTCAAGATCGGGCACGCCTTGGTTGACGAGCTCGATGTTCTGCCCGCGCTGAAGGCTGAGCATGCCTGGCGCAAGATCATTGCCCGGATGCGTTACAACGTGCCCGGGCTGAAGAACGGCGTGGACGTGACCACCACCCCCGAGGGGTTCAAGTTCGTCTACCAGCAGTTCGTGAAGCAGCTGCGCGAGAAGCCTGCATTGCAGGGTATGTACGGCCTGGTGCAGGCCAGCACGTTCGATAACGAGCTGAACCTTCCCCCGGACTACATCCCATCGCTGATGGAGTCGTACCCGGCACAGCTGATCCTTGCGTACCTGAACGGCCAGTTCGTCAACCTCAACGCCGGCTCGATCTACCACGCCTACGACCGGAAGCTGAATTCCTGCTTCGACACCGTAGAGCCTGGAGAGCCCCTGTTCATCGGCATGGACTTCAACGTCGGCAAGATGGCGGCGATCGTCCATGTCAAACGGCCTGACGGAAAGCCCAGGGCTGTGGATGAGCTGATCGACGGATTTGATACCCCGGACATGATCCGGCGCATCAAAGAGCGCTACTGGCGGCACAACGGCAGGGACTACGAGAAGACCTG
Source organism: Pseudomonas sp. JY-Q (assembly GCF_001655295.1). Taxonomy (NCBI): domain Bacteria; kingdom Pseudomonadati; phylum Pseudomonadota; class Gammaproteobacteria; order Pseudomonadales; family Pseudomonadaceae; genus Pseudomonas; species Pseudomonas sp. JY-Q. The sequence continues at coordinate 2,278,719 of NZ_CP011525.1, forward strand.
TGAGATCAGGATCTATCCCGACGCCTCGGGCGGGTCGCGCAAGTCGGTGAACGCCAGCGAGACTGATATTGCCATCCTGCGCCAGGCCGGGTTCAGCGTCATCGCGCCCGATGCAAACCCGCCGGTGAAAGACCGCATCAACGCCATGAACGCCATGTTCTGCAATGCGAATGGCGAGCGTCGATATCTGATCAACCCATTGCGCTGCCCGACCTATGCAGACGGCCTGGAGCAGCAGGTATGGGCTGCCAACGGTGAGCCAGACAAGAAATCTGGGGTGGACCACGCGAACGACGCGGGTGGCTACTTCATCCACCACGACTACCCGATCAGCAGGCCGGTTACCCACGTACCAATCACGTTCACTTTCTGAGGCCACCCATGCCGAACTTTATTCCCCGGGCAGAGTACTCGGAGGCCTTGCCCGGCTGGCAGCTGGTCAAGCGCTGCGTGGCGGGCGCCCGCGAGGTGCGCAAGCACGATATCTACCTGCCGATGCCGGACCCGGAGAACAAGTCTCCCGAGAACCAGGCGCGGTACAAGCAGTACAAGAAGCGGGCGATGTTCCTGAACATCACTGGGCGCACGCGCACCGGCCTGTTGGGCGCCGTGTTCCGCAAGACGGCCGAGCTTGAGCTCCCCGCCGGGGTTGAGTACCTCAAGGAAAACGCCAGCGGCGACGGAACGAGCCTGGAGCAGCTGTCGAAGGATGCCGTGGGCGAATGCCTGGACGCCGGTCGCGGCGGGTTCCTCGTGGACTTCCCTGCGGTTGAGGGCGTTTCCTCGATGGCGGACATGCAGGGCCGCAGCGCGCTGATTCACCACTACGGTGCCGAGTCGATCATCGACTGGGACGAGCAGGTGGTCGATGGCGTAAAGCGCCTCGTCTATGTCTGCCTGCTGGAGTGCGTGTCCGTGTTCAGTCCGGACAGCCTGGAGCGCACAACGAGCACCCAATACCGCGTGTTGCTGCTGGTGGATGGCCGCTATGTGCAGCGCGTCTACGCCGAAGACGGCAACGCCTACACAGAGGTAGCGCCGCTCGACAAGAATGGCCAGCCTTTCGATCACATCTTGTTCAGCTTCTACGGCTCCCAAAACAACGACTCCAGCATCGACAAGTCGCCTCTAGAAGACCTGGCCGACGTGAACATCCTGCACTACGGCAACAGCGCCACGGTGGAGGAGAGCGGCTTCATCAGCAGCCAGCCCACGCTGTTCATCACCACGGACATCAGCGCCGATGACTTCGCCAAGCTGAATCCGAATGGCATGCATATCGGCTCGACCCGAGGCTACAACCTCGGCAAGAGCGGTAACGCGACCCTCGTTCAGGCAACCGAGAGCCAGTTGGCTCGCACGCTGCTGAAGGACAAGGAAGAGCAGATGCTGATGATCGGCGCCCGCATCGTCCAGAAGGCCGGCGGCGCTGAGACTGCAGAGGCCGTGCGCATCCGCTACAGCTCGGACAACAGCGTGTTGGGCACCATCGCCGGCAACGTCTCTGAGGCCCTGAAACGGGCCATCCTCGACGCCGAGCGCTTCATGCTGGGCGAGCCTGATGAGGAAGGTACGGTCTTCTGGCTCAACCAATCGTTCTTCGACGAGACGATGACCGCCCAGGACATTCTCGCCCAGGTCCAGCTGTGGCAGCAGGGCCTGATCGCGAAGTCCGACTTGCGCACCAATCTGCGCCAGGGGGGCGTGATTGAGGCTGACCGCACTGACGAGAAGATTGACCTGGAGCGCGAGACCGAGGCTCCGGTAAGTGGCGGGGTCACGGTCGAGACGGAGGAGTAAATGAGCGCTGACGGATATCTGGAGGATGAGGCCACCCGGCACGCCATCTACGTCCAGCTCTACGCGGCGCACAACGCCGAAGAGATCGCGGTATTCATCGCTCAGGCCATCGTTGTTGCCAAGAGTAGGGTGGCTGAAGGCCTGAGCGCATACGGCACCAGGCGCTACGAGCAGCAGATCCGGGTTCTGCAGAAGGACTTGGCCGGGATCTACACCGGGATGAAAGGCCAAATGGAGCTTGAGCTTCAGTCCTTTGCCGGGGTGGAGGCCAAGTACAACATCGACCTGCTGGAGCAGGTGGTGAAGCCGAGGGTGCAGCTCAACACGCCTTCTCCGCAGATCGTCACTTCGGCGGCCAAGCTCGATCCGATGGCATTGGAGGCTCGCAAGGGCGTCCAGAAGATCAGCATCAGCGGCGCGCTGGACGAGTTCGGTACCAAGAAGGCTGCCGACATCCTCAGCGAGATCAAGATCGGCTCTGCGCTTGGCGAAACCACCCCGGCAATCGCCCGGCGCCTCAACAGCCTGCACCAGGTGCAGCGTGATCAGGCGTCGGCCCTTGTCAGGACGGCCACAAACCACATCGCCAGCACCGCCAGGGTCGAAACGCTGAAGGCGAACGACGACATTCTGCTGGGCATGCGCCGCATCGCCACGCTGGATTCACGGACATCGCTCTACTGCATGAGCATCGACCAGACGGTTATCCCGCTCGATGGGCCTAGGCCGCCATACCACTGGAACTGCCGAACCACCATCATTCCAGTGCTCAAGCCTGAGTACGAGAGGAAGATCCCCGGCTCTACGCGGCCTTCGGTTGGGTCGGATGGCACGAAGCCTGTGGCCAGTGATACCAGCTATCCAGAATGGCTTGCACGTCAATCGGCGAGCTTCCAGAAGGATGTTTTGGGGCCATCACGGTACGCCCTCTTCAAGAAAGGCGAACTGCCCATTGAGCGATTCACGGATGCCAACGGGAAGACGCTGAATCTTCAGCAGCTGCGCGAGCGTGAGCCGATGGCTTTCGAGCGAGCTGGCTTGGACTGATCCGCGCCACAAAATATGCAACCGCCATTTCGTGGCGCGCAATTCCAAGCCCTGGCTGAGCCGGGGCTTTTTTTGTATCCGCAGGCAGGGCCTGCTCAACGTCTCTGGGAGACAGCAATGACCTTGAAATTCCAACTGGACAGCCTCGAAGGCGTCGAAGAATCGGTAGCAGCCCTGTACGTCGAGAAGGACGGCAAATTCGTCCTCGGCATCGAGGGCCTGCCGCAGCAGGAGGACGTCACCGGGCTGAAAGCCAAGGTGGAAGAGCTCCTGGGCGAGAAAAAGGCCGCTGAGAAGGCCCGTCGCGAAGCCGAAGACAAGGCGCGCGCCGAGGCCGAGGAAGCTGCTCGCAAGTCGGGCAACGTCGAAGAGCTCGAAAAGTCCTGGTCCGAGAAGTACGCCCGCCGCGAAGCAGAGCTGACCGGCCAACTCGAAAGCACCAACAGCACCCTGCAAGGCCAGATCCGGGATCTGACCGTGGGCCGCACCGCTACCGAGATCGCGACCACCCTGGCTGTCCCAGGCAGCGCCAAGGCATTGCTTCCCCACATCGAACGCCGGCTGAGCGTTGAGCAGCGTGACGGTAAGCCCACCGTTGTCGTGCTGGACGCCGCCGGCAAGCTCTCCGCAGCAACCCTGGACGAGCTGAAAGCAGAATTCACCAACGATCCGGCCTTCGGTCCGTTGATTGTTGGCAGTAAAGCATCTGGCGGCGGGGCCGGCGGTGCAAAAGGTGGCGGCGGGGCCGCGCTGAAACGTTCCGAAATGTCCTCTACTCAGAAGCGCGAGTTTATCGAAGCGCACGGGCAGAGCGCCTACCTCAAATTGCCCAAATAGGGAGTAACACATGGCGACCACCGTCAACTCGGACATGATCGTTTACAACGATCTTGCCCAAACCGCCTACCTGGAGCGCATCCAGGACGTGATCGATGTCTTCAACGCCTCGTCGAATGGCGCCATCGTGCTGAACAACGAGCTGATCGAGGGCGACCTGCGCAAGCGTGCGTTCTACAAGATCGGCGGCTCCATCGGGCACCGCGACGTGAACTCCAGCGCTACCGTGACCGGCTCCAAGATCGGAGCCGGCGAGATGGTTGGTGTAAAGGTTCCGTTCAAGTACGGCCCATACGAAACCACCGAGGAAGCCTTCAAGCGTCGCGCGCGCTCGCCTGAAGAGTTCTCTGAGCTGGTTGGCCAGGACTACGCCGACGCTGTGCTGGAAGGCTACATCCAGTACGCGATGGCGGCCCTCAAGGCCTCGATCGGTGCAAACGCCAACATGGTTGCCACCGGCAGCTTCGCCACTGACGGCAAGAAGGTGCTGACCAAGGGCATGCGCAAGTTCGGCGACCGCTTCGGCCGCATCGCACTGTGGACCATGGACTCGGCCACCTACTTCGATATGGTCGACCAAGCGATCAGCGAGAAGATCTACGAAGAAGCGGGCGTGGTGATCTACGGCGGCCAGCCGGGCACCATGGGCAAGCCGGTACTGGTTACCGACACTCACCCAGCCGAAACCATCTTCGGACTGCAATCGGGCGCGATTCGCGTCACCGAATCCCAGGCCCCGGGCTTCCGTTCGTACAACATCGACAACCAGGAAAACTTGGCGATGGGTTTCCGTGCCGAGGGCACCTTCAACTTGGACCTGCTGGGTTACAGCTGGGCAGACGCCACCGGCGGCATCAACCCGAACCTGGCTGCCGTCGGCGCGGGCGCCAACTGGGCGAAGTACGCGACCAGCGACAAAGCCACTGCCGGCGTCTTGATCGATCTGGGCACTCCGTAATCCACCGTCGGGCGACTCGTAGTGGGTCGCCCTGGAGATCATCATGGAACTGATCTACACCGCGCAGGCCTCCGGGTTCGAGCCGGGCAAGCGCTATCGCAATCCTCAGCACTTCGACCGCCCTGAGCCGGGAGTGAAGACGGTCGTTATTGTGGGTTACTGGCCCAAGGTAGCGGCTGCTTATGAGGAAGCCGGCGTCGACGTGACCGTTGTCGAGGCTTCGGCGCAGAAGGGCTCTGGGGCAAGTGGCCGTGACGAGGCATTTCATGCAGAAATCAGCGGCATTCGCCAAGAGCTGGCCTCCATCGGCGTGATCGTCGAATCGTTCGCCGCCCAGAGCCTGGAGCGCCCGGCGGGTGATCTGGGTGATACCGCATCGCGCCTGTTCGAAGTTCTGGAAGCAGTGAATTCCGGCGTTTCCAGCCTAAAGCGTGAGCGCGACGGCGAAGTGGAGAAGGTCGTAGGCCTGGAGCAAGAGAAGGCAGACCTGCTGAAGCAGAATGCCGAACTGCTCAAGCAAATCGAATCCCTCAAGCCAGCAAACGCTGACCCCGAGGTCGAGGCCCTGAAAGCCAAGCTCGACGCCGCGAACGTCTCCTACCGCTCCAATGTCTCGAAAGAAGCTCTGCAGAAGCAGGTCGCTGACCTCGACAAGCAGTAATCCCGGGGTTGAGGCCCCAATCATTCAAGCGGAGGCCGGATGGCTACCTACATCACTGTGGCCGACGTAGACGCCATCCTTGGGCCTGACTGGGCAGCTCCAGAGCTGAAGGACGAGGCGGTCTTCGAGGCGAATGCCTACCTCACTGCGCTCAACCTGGTCGGCATCGACATGGACAACATCCCTGACGATGTGAAACAGGCAGGCGCGCGGCTGGCCAAGTGCGCTTCCCAAGGAAAGCTTTACCAGCAGCAGACCGAGGGCTCGCTTGAGGCGAAGACCGTCAAGGCTGGCTCGGTAACGACCAGCAAGACCTTCGGCTCGATCGACAAGACCACCACGGCCGCGCAGCCTGCCTGCGTGCAGCTGGCTCTGGCCCTGCTCACGCCTTGGCGCAGCAACCCGTTCGCCTTCGCTGTGAAGAGGGGATAGGGATGGGCCTTCGCGACGATATCCAGGCCGACCTGGCCGAAGCCTTCGATGATGATCTGGCTGATGCGGTGTCCACCTTCACCGGCACCTACATGGGGCCTGGCGTGTGGGATCCCGTGAGCGAGACCACCACCGCCCAGCCGGTCACCTACACCGGGCGCGGCGTCCTCGACAGCTACGACAGCCGGCGCATCGACAACATCAACATCAAAGTTGGTGACGTGCTCTTGATATGCCTAGTCAACGAAGTGAGCGATAAGCCCATGGTTGGCCACGAGATTACTGCGCCCGACCTGGTGACTGGCGAGCAAGCAGCATACCGCGTCGAATCTGTATCAGCCGATCCTGCGGCGGCCCATATTGAGATCCAGATGAGGAAGTCCTGATGGCCGGATGGAGCATCCCACCCACGGCATTCATTGATCAAATCGAGAGCGATCTGAGCAAGCAGGCCCGCATTATCGCAATGGCTTTGCTGGGCGAGATCGTGAAGCGATCACCGGTGGATACCGGGCGGTTTCGAGGCAATACCATGGTCAGTATTGGGGCTCCGGTGTTTGGCACGACAGACAAGGTCGACAAGGATGGAGCTGCGACCATAGCGGCAGGCCAGACGGTCCTTACAGGGCTCAAGCCGTACAGTTTGATTTTCTTGCAGAATAATTTGGCGTACGCCGAGAAACTTGAAAATGGCCACTCTAAGAAAGCCCCGAATGGTGTGTTTGGAATTTCCTTCACCGGTGTGGCAGCGGCGTACGGATCATGACCTACAGAGAAATCTACGACGCCATCATCCTTCGCATGAGGGCTTTTCCTGGCATTGATCAGGACAGGATTTACTATCCGAACGCTCAGCTTCAGGCGAAAGACAAGGACACTTCGGGCGCATTCAAACCTCCCGCTTCAGGCCTCTGGTGCCGATTGAACATAGCCTACGCAACGCCTTTCATGGCCGGAATGGCTGACCGCCCGCACACGCGCAAGCCGGGCATGATCATCATCCAGTGTTTTGCCCGGGAGCAGACCGGGCTCAAGGCCCTAAGCGATCTAGCTGATGCCCTAGAAGCGCATTTCTCGTACTGGAGCACTGGAGGGCTGGAGTGCATCGAAACCGGCGCTGTTGACGCTGATGAGTTTGAAGGCTTCCGCCAGTACAACGTGAACGTCCGGTTCCGCGCTGGCTGACCAGCAAGACCAAGAACCACCCGCCGCGAGCGGGTTTTTTTATGCCCGCAGAACGGAGATAAACCATGAGCAGCGGCGCGCGCGTCACCAGCTACTTGATTAGCGAGACTACTCCGGGCCTAACCCCGGATACAGGGGCATGGGATACCCTGCGCCTGACCAGCAATACACTTTCGCCGACCGTAAACACCCAGATCAGCGACGAGATCACCGAGTCCCGCATCAGCCAAGGCTCTGTCGCATCCAGCGCCGATATCCAGGGTGATCTGGTGGGCGAGCTGTCCTACGGATCGTTCGACAAGCTGCTAGAAGCGGCCTTCTACGGCACCTGGACCGGCGATGTCCTGACGGTGGGCGATACTCGCCGCACCTTTACCATCGCGAAAAACTTCAACGATGTCAGCGTGTACACCTTGTTCCGAGGTATGCACGTTTCGGTGTTCGCCCTTGATATCCCGTCCGACGGCAAGATCACGGCAACCTTCAGCCTGGCCGGCCTAGACTATGCGGACGGCGACACCAACACCGTCGCGACCGTCAACCCGCCGACCACCACGCCGTTCATGTCGAACCTGAACGTGGGCAGCATCACGGTGGATGGCGTCAGCCTGGAAGGCTCGGCCTGCGTATCGGCCTTGACCGTAAACTTGGACAACAGCCTGCAGGCGCAGCGCTGCATCGGTAGCGGCAAGCTTGGCCCCGGCGCCCAGATCGCCACTGAAGCAGCGATCACCGGCACCGTCACCCTAGCCTGGTCGAACCGCGCCTGGCAGATCTGGAAAAACACCTTCAGCCGCAAGACCATTGCGGTGGCGTTCCCGATCACTGACAGCCTGGGCAACCGCTACGACCTGTCGTTCCCGGCCCTTGAAGTGGATGGCGACCTGCCAAACGGCGGCAAGCGCGACTTGATCGAGGTCACGCTGAACTACACCGTTGCCAAGCAGGCCCCGACCATTACCCGAGTGCCATTCGTACCGGTCTCCAGCGTGTCGGTGGCCCCGACCACTGCCTCGATTGCCGTAGCGGCGACCCGCCAGCTCACCGCATCTGTGCTGCCATCTGGTGCAGCCCAGAACGTCACCTGGTCCAGCTCGGCGCCGTCGATCGCCACGGTCAACTCCTCCGGCCTGGTCACCGCCGTTGCCGTTGGGTCGGCAGTCATCACCGCTACCAGCGTTTCGGACCCGACCAAGACCGCTACTTCGGCCATCACGGTCACCGCATAACCCGCATCACCTTTCGGTCGCTCCGGCAATAACGCCGGCCGGGGCGGCCTCTTTTATGGCGTGGCGTGAGGATGATTCATGGCTCTCAAATTGAAAAAGACTGACACCAGCAAGAGCGGTGAGGCGCGCTGGGAGAAGTTCGACGAAGACACCCAGGTACTGCTGATGCCGCTGGATAATCAGCAGTACCAGATCGCGCTGGAGCGTATGCGCCGTCGCCTGGATCGAAATGACGCCCAATTCGGAGAAGGCTCGGTTGGCGTGGTCGCTGGCGAGAAGTCCGAGCATGATAACCACTGCATGCTGCTGGCCCAGTTCATCCTTCAGGACTGGCAGGGCGCCCAAGACGAGGATGGAAACCCGCTGAAGTACAGCGAGGCCATCGCCACCGAAATGCTGCGCGGCGATACCGATTTCTTCGTGTTTGTCATCAAGCGAGCAGCAACCATCGCGGCCGACAACAAAAAGGAGCAGGAAGAGATCAAGGGAAAGCAGTCGACCGCTTCAAGTGGGAGCGAGACTGGGGTTCTTCAAGCGTAAAGAAGAGCCTGATCTACCAGAAACTGCGCATTGCGGTACCAGATGAGCCTGAGCTGGATGTGATCACCGGCAGCCTGCTGAATGCGTTCCGAAATGCGGCGCGCGGCCGGCGCTACCTGGTCGGGGCCACTGCAGTGCAGCCTTTGCGCCTTTCGGCCAGGGAAATCACCGACTGGCTGGAGGTACACCCGCTGCCACTGCCGCGACTGATCGTCGATGAGGTGATGTTTGCCTTGGATGAGGTGGCGCTGGCGGAAGATGAGGATGGCGAGTAGCCCGGCGTTTGGCCGGGCTTGGGGTTACTTTTCCTTAGTTGAGCGGCCGTCGAAAATCTTTCGCTGCTCGATCTCGGCAAGGATCATACTTTCATCGTCCGTGCCGCTCTCTAACTCCTTGAGTCGCGCTTCTCTTTTTTCTTTCAGCTCACCTGGCGCCATCCTGGCTTGCATTTGCTCTATTTCCTCTTTGGAGAAAAGAGTCGGGGGTCGGATACCGAGCACCTCGTCGTGCGACCAGGCAATCACTCGCGCCAGGAAGAAGGAGTTGTACTCATCCATAGACAGGTTGGCTTCAGCTGCCGCTTCCTCCATGCGCTCGTATAACCTGGCTGGCACCTTCACGGCTATTTCAGTGCCATCCAGGAAGGAAGACAGTTCGCCAGGACAGCCGAGCGCCTCCTCCAGCGCCCATAAGGCTTTCTTGCGAGGCTTCGATTTTCCGGACTCGTATTTCGATATCTGCGACCAGGAAAGGCCGGCCATCGCGGCAAGGTCCCTCTGTGTGAGGCCTTTTTGCGTGCGGAGTCGGATTAGCTTGTCAGCGAAGAGATCAGTCATTTAGCGCTCAAAGGTTGTTGCATGCGCACAGCGTACGTTCCCAGAAACGTACAAAGCAACAAATGACACATTGGTGTTTGACAAATGAAGCAAAGGAAGCAAGAATCGTCCTTGTAAATGAAGCAAAGGAAGCAGGGCAATGGGAAGCGAGAAAATCACTACGGCAGTACGGATGCTCTGCACGCTGCGGCAAAAGCTGGAGCAGCGCGCGGAGGAAAACGGCCGCAGCCTGAGCGGCGAAATCGTTTTTCGTCTGAGGAAGTCCTTGGAGCAGGAGATGCAGGATGAGCAAAAACAGCGGGCATGAAAAAGCCCCAAGCGTTGCAGCGCTTGAGGCCTCGGGTAACGTCAATCAGCTTAGGAAAAACGTCGAGATGAATGATAGCACAGTAGGCGATCAGGGCAATCTGCCGATCATGCGCCATTCGGGGCAGCCAGTGATGACAACGGCCTTGCTTGCGAAGGAGTACGCGATTGAGACCACGCTGCTCATCAATAACTATCAACGAAATCAAGCGCGATTTTTGGCTGGGGTTCACTTTTTCAAGATCGAAGGCGAGGAGCTCAAAGCGCTGAAAGACAGCATCTCTCAAAGAGATGCTGTTGGTGAGCCGCTCATCAAGCCAAAGGCCAAAAGTCTGATGCTGTGGACCGAGCGCGGGGCCGCCCGGCACGCCAAGATGCTGGATACCGATAAGGCTTGGGAGGTTTTCGGTAAGCTTGAAGATAGTTACTTTATTAAGCAGGTTGGCTCGGTCTCTGCATTGCCTGTAGCTACCATGCACACCTTGATCGGCACTGTCATCGGCAGTGATGGCGAGCACGTTCTGGATCAGGTCATCGATCAGAAGGCCAGCGCTCTCCCGCCTGCGCTTCGCCGTAGCTTCAAGCACACCATGAAAAGTCGGCTGCGTACCCGCTTCAGCGTTCAGAAGACCGCACTGATTCCGGCGGAAGAACTGGCCAATGCCTGCAACTTCGTCGCTGCCTACGTTTTCGAGGGCGAGTTTCTGCCTAAGCGTGATCAGATTCAGATCGTTGGCGGACCAAAGAAGCGCTACTTGGTCTCGTTCGATAGCAAGGGCGAGCAGGTCGTCGAAGAGGTGGCTGACGATGCTTGCGTGCTGTCGACGCGCGAGCTCATCAAGGGAATGGTCATGTCGCCAGGCGATATCCCAGTATCGACCCCGGACATGTTCGAGTTCTTGATGGCGGCAGTGGTGAGCCTTCGCGGACGGTTCGAGTACATGACCCGGAGGGCTGGAGCATGAAGCTCACTCAAAGCCAGGTTGATGAATGCCGGCAAGACGGGATTGTGGCTGGGCACAGTATTGCTAGCCCATTCTCGGGTTTGATCATCCAGGAGCTAGTTTTCCAATACGACATTTGGATCAAGCAACTTGATCGTCACCCCACGGATTCGATGGTCTCTGCATGGCTTGAAGGGTTGTCATGGTTTCTTTCAGGCATTCACCTGAAAGGTGCGGAAGCTCTGGACCCTGGGCAGACCTTCGATTTGCGCCGTGAGGCTCCAAAGGAGCACGATTCTCTGGGTGCGCCTGGTGAGCAAAAGAAAATGACTACCCTCCGAGAGCTTGCACTGCTGTTGAAAATGGATCGAAGCGCAGCAAGGCGTTATGTGCTGAAGCTTGGGTTCAACCCGCAACAAGCCCGCACTAGCGATAGTGGGTACCAATTGGCATTGGTCTTCACGCCTGAACAAGTCCGCGAAATTGTCGAGGCCAGGCGAGCCGACGGTTACTGCTGATACCCGCCATAAGTCGAACCCCGCCATTGCGGGGTTTTGGCGCGTCCTGCTGATGGTGGTAGATTGCCACCTTCAATCAAGGAGTTTCCCATGAACAAAGGAAGTATCTTCGCCGCGCTCGCCATCATGGCCATCCCCGCCGTCGCCAGCGCCGCTGCTGAATCTAGCTCCGTGTCGATGAGCTTCGAGAAATGCCAAGCAGCTCAAGCCAATACCATCGCGCAGCTGAATGTCCCGCCTGGCGATATCGTGCACATCGTGAACACCAGCGCCATGACCATGACCAGGGTTTATGTGGCAGACGGCAGCGTGATCATCACCTGCAGTGCACCGGACAACAAAATGGTTATCACGAAGTCGTCGGAAGGGCGATAATACGGTCTCGATCTCATCAATTTAGCGGAGCGCCGATGCAGTTATTGATCGTTCTTTTGCTTGTTCTAATCGTTCTGATACTTGCCCCGTGGCTGATTTGGGTATTGCTGGCGGGAGCCGTTGCTTATGGCGCCATCATGGCGGTGGCGGGTGCTGTGCTGGTCGCAGCCCTAGCGTTTGTTTTTTTCCGATCAAGCATAAACGACTGGCTGTCCAAGAAGAGAGTTTCTGCCTCAATAGAAGAGGCCAACCGTATCTATCGCGAGAAAGAAGAGGCTAGAAAGGCTGGAGTCTCATATCAGCCTAAAAGCGAGTCGAAAAAAGGCTCTTGGTCAGGCAGTGATTGGCCTAAGGACTAGGTAAGCCGCTTATAAATTTAAAGCCCGCCATGCGCGGGTTTTTTAATGTCCGGAGAAAAGCATGGCCCTGAAATCTCGACTTGAGGTCGAAGTAGATGGTCGCACCGCAGAGCAGCAGGTAAATGCTATCCGCGTGGCACTGGATGCTCTCACCCAGGCCGGCCTGCGCACTGGCCCGGCTATGGCAAGTGTGTTCAATAGCGTTTCAGGGGCGGTCAGCAGCATCAATGCGGCAACCACCAGCATCAAGGCAGCCCAGGCGGCATTGAATGGTCTTGGCACGGCGGGATCCAAGGCTGGGCAGTCACTTTCTGGTGCGTCCGGGAGCTTGTCCACTACCGGAGCAAATGCCTCGGCAGCAGAGGCTAGGCTTGCAGCTGCCACCAGGGCCATGAATGAGTTGCAGCAGTCCTCGCTGCGAACCACGGCAGCACTGAATGGAGTTGGCGGATCTGTTACGGTTTCTACCAGGAATGCCACCGGCGGCGTCAATGGGCTGAACAGCAGCATGTCGTCATTGCGGTCGACAGCCGCCGACCTGGCTGGGCCTCTACTCGCCATGTTCGGCGGAGCCACGCTGACAAAGTCTATTTACGACGCGGCGGAAGCATATTCATCGCTAACCAACCGCATGAGGCTGGTTACGGAAACCGCCAATGAGCTCAGTACAGCTCAATCAGCTGTTTTCCAGATCGCCCAGAGCGCATACCAGCCGCTCACCGCCACGGGGGAGTTGTATCAGAGAATTGCCACCAATCAGCGGGAATTAAAGCTCTCTAGTGAGGGAGTGGCTGGAATAGTAGGGACGATCAGCAAGACTCTCGCCATCTCTGGTGCGTCAGCTGCTTCTTCAAGCGCTGCCCTGGTTCAGCTTGGCCAGGCATTTGCTTCGGGCACCCTGCGCGGCGAAGAATTGAACAGCGTGATGGAGCAAGCGCCCGCGCTGGCCCAGGCAATTGCTGCCGGAATGGGGAAAACGGTTGGCGAGTTGCGTGCGCTCGGGGCTGCCGGTCTTCTTACCGCTGAAGCTGTCGTTCAGGCGCTGCAAAAACAAGAGGCTGCGGTAGACGCCCTGTTCAACAAGACCGCAGTGACGATCGGCAACAGCATGACCGCGTTTGGAAACTCGTTCACGCAGATGGTTGGCAAGCTGGATCAGGCCAGCGGTGCTAGCCAGGCGATTGCCGGGAACGTCCTTTCCGTTTCCAGAGCGATTGACACGTTAACTAGCGCTTCAGCCGAAACCGCAAAGGCTCTTGATTATGTAGAAAGCACCTTGACGGTCATTGGTTCGGGGGCTCTCACATACTTCATCAGTAAGATCGCCTTGGCGACCAAGGGTTCGCTGAACTCCGTTTACGCATATTACGCAGCACGCTCTGCGGCAATCGCACAGGCTGAGGCCACGCTAAACCAGGCCAATGCTGAAGTTATACGGACCAAGACTGCCGCCGACGCAGCGCGGGCAGATATGATCCTGTATCGAGGGACAGTACTTCAAACGGTTGCTGCTGGCCGCTACGCGGAAGCTCGACTGCTTCAGGCTCAGGCCGACGACAGGGCAAGGATCGCAGCGGCAGGATTGGCTACCGCCCAAGGTGGTCTACTTGGCGTGCTAGGAGGACCGGGAGGCCTAGCCTTATTGGTCGCCGGCCTTGCTGCTACATATGTCATGTTTTCGGATAACACTGACGACGCCACCAAGGCTCTCGATGCCCAAGGCCTAACTGTTGACCAGCTGGTCGAGAAGTTCAACGAGCTCGGCAAGGCTCAGCAGCGCGTCAAGCTGATCGAGTGGGTCGACGAGCGTGCAGAGAAGGTTGAAGCTGCTACCGAGTCGCTCAAGAAGTACGCCGATGCTGAGAAGGTTTTGGGGCTTGACGATGGCCTTTCTGGCCAGTTCCGTGGACTGATAAAAGAGGTTGAGAACGGAAAGCGCGACCTTGACAGCGTTACCGAGTGGCTGAAGAGCACCGCCAATATCTCGCCCGACGTGGAAAGAGCCTTGTCGGTCATTGCAGCCGAATACGAGAAGAGTGCGCAGCGCGGAAAAGATCTCGCGACCGTGCTGGAGCAAGTTGACGGCGCCAATGCCAAGACCGCCAAGGGCACAGCATCACTTTCTTCGGCTCAGGCTGGAGCATCTGGTCAAACCAAGGCCCAGACGGCAGAAACAGAGAAGCTCATCGCCAAAATGCGCGAAGAGATTGCCCTGTACGGCGCCAACGAGAAGGCCATCGCTGCCTACAACGCTACGAAGCTCAAGATGACTGCGGAGCAGCGCAAGGAGGTTGAGGTTCTGGGCTCAATCCAAGACGCCCAGAAAAAATACAAGGAGGCGATTCAGGAAAACGACAAGGTACAGCAGGCGGCGCTTAAGGCTCAGCTGGTAGCCCTCTATACCCAGCAGCAGGCAGCCGAGGATGCAGCGGCAGCGGTCAAGAAATCGCACGAAGACGCTGCTAAGGCGGCAAAGGAAAGTGCGGACAAGCAGCTTGAGCAGATGAATCGGGTGGTGTCGGCGGCCAGGAATCTTGTGTTCCCCGGCGCGCCCCGCCAGAACTTGGCCGGTTACGGTCTTCTCACCAATGGCGGCACACCCGAAGCGCCTAAGGTGCTTCCTCGCAAAACGCCACAGCAGCTGGCGAATGAGGACATTGCCCGCCTTAACGAAACGACCGACCCGAACAAAAGCACCCTTAAGGATGCGAAGGTTCTGGAGAATGCGGGCCAAAAGCTTCTGGATGACGCTCGCCAGCGTTACGCAGTACTCCAGCAGCAGAGTAAGGAAATTCAACTTCAAGGTAGTGGCGGCAAGGCGCTGGGCACCGAAGCCAAGAAGCTGATCGAGCTCGAAACCGAGATCGCCAGCCTCAAGGAGAAGAAGACCCTCACCGCCTCGCAGAAGCAGATCCTCGCGATGGCCGAGCTGAACCTGGCGCAGCAGAAGCAGAACGTTGCGCTGGAAAAGGCGAACGAGCTGATCAAGGAGCGGCTGGAGAACGACGCCAAGCTGAGAGCCTTTACAGAGAGCCTGAAGTCCGAGACCGACCTTGCGCGCCAGGGCCTGTCGACTGAGTTGGCGGGCGCGGGGCAAAGCGACAGAGCACGTAATCGCCTCCAGGATGATCTGAAAATCCAGCAGGAATATCAGAAAAAGCTGGAGAAGCTGACCTACGACTACAACAAGATCAAGAACCCCACGTCCGAGGATTCGGACCTCTACAAGGGCGAGACCCAGGCCCTGCAAGCAGCCCTGGCCACGCGCATGGCTGACCAGCAGAACTACTACGCCGCGCAGGATGCAATGCGGTCGGAGTGGCTCACTGGGGTGTCGGAGTCTTGGCAGAACTACGTCGATCTCGCCACCAACTATAACGAGCAGGCCAGGGACGCGACCGAGTCGATTCTGGGTGACGCCACCTCGTCGATTTCCGGCAGCATCCAAGGGCTGGTCAAGGGCACGGAAAGCCTCAGTGATGCCTTCGGCAATCTTGCCGGAGACATTGCCAACTCGATGCTCAGCGCTTTCTCCGAAATCACTGCTCGGTTCCTTGTCATGCAGGCCCTAAAGCTTGCGGGGATCGAAGCGGAGGCAACGGAGACGGTCGCGGCGGAAGGTGTCAAGACCACAGCCAAGCTGACCACGGACGCGGTTACGACGGCCAGCAGCCTGTCGTCGATCGGCACTGTCCTGACCGCCAACCTGGCTGCAGCAGCTGAGACGCTAGCGTCCTGGGCCCCAGCTGCGCTGACGGCATCGATTGGTACGTTCGGTGCTGCGGCGGTCGTTGGTGGCAGCGCGTTGGTCGCGGCGTATGCCCTGCTCAAAGGCTTCTCCGAGGGCGGCTACACCGGTGCGGGCGGTAAGTACGAGCCGGCCGGCGTGGTGCACAAGGGCGAGGTGGTCTGGTCCCAGGCCGATATCCGTCGATTCGGCGGCGTGTCTGCAGTCGAGGCGCTGCGAACAGGCAGCGTCACGCCGATCACCTCGGCACGCATGACCGGCGGCTCCCAAGGCCAAGCCGGAACCACCAGCGCGGCTGGAATCCAGCAAAACATCAACGTGCACAACTACTCCAGCGCACAGGTGGAACAACGGCGCATGCCTAACGGAGACATCGATTTCATTATCCGAGAGGCAACTGACCGGGCCGTCCAAGAGGTTGCTGGGCAGTTCGCGACAGGCTACGGCGATGTTGTTGATTCGTATGAGAGTGCATATGGGCGCCGTCGAACAGGCGGCTAACAGACAAATCAGGAGATACACATGGAACAGCAAGCAGTTGCAGAAACCAAGCTCCCGGCTGGCCGGGCGATGTCATTCCTCTTGGATCATGACTGGGTCGAGATAACCAGCGGTGAGCCGGTCGACTTGGCTGATTTCGACTTGGGCGTGTGCTTCCAGTGGGGGCTGGCGACCATCACCCGAGATGGCGAGATCTTACCTGCCACGTCCGAGGTCGAAGTAGAAACGTCTCAGAACGGTTCTGATTGGGCGCCTGCTTTCAAGGGGGCGTGGACCCAGCAGTCGCTGGACAGCAGCGAGCATGGGATTCAGGTAGAAAGCAAGGGCCTCGTGCACGTTCGTGCTCGCAAGTCGATTCAGGAAAGCCGTGACGTGCGAGATGACGCGTCCATCAAGGTTCGGCGCAAGGCGGGGCCAAGCGCCGAGATTTGTCAGCCCTCCTGACCTCCTGATTGTGCGCAAGCACGTTCGTCATTGATGCGCTCGATGTCCTTCAGGATGAGATCGATCGCAAAGCCCAGGCGTCCAAGAGCCTGATGAAGGAAGGCGTTGCACCGCTCATCCTTGGAGTCAAGTTCCCCGTATTGGCCAAGTAGCGTTTTGAACTTGTTCAGTTCGTCTCTGGCGACGCTGTGTCGTCCGGTCATGTTTCTCTCCTTATTCACCTATGAAACCCCACTTCCCTTGCTGGGCCCTCACGCCCAGGAAGCGGAGGCGGTCGAGCATAGGTCAGATAGCTGTCACATTGCTATCTAGCCCATGCCTTTGACGAGGAACGGCAATGATTCAATACCCGGCAGAATTGCCACTTCCTCTGCAGGAGGGGTATGGCCTGAGCACGGTTGACCCGATGCGGGCGACGCAGATGGTCACCGGGCGGACGCGGTACCGGGTTCGGCACCGCTACGTCCCGACCGAGGTGCGGTTCAACTTCAACTTCAGCCAGGCGGAGGCAGGCCTGTTCGAGGCCTGGTATGCCCGCACCATCAACAACGGCATGGAGTGGTTCGAGATCCAGCTGCAGACGCCGGCTGGATTCACGACCTACCAGGCTCACTTCAAGAGCATCCCGGCCGGACCTGACCTGACGCAGATCACTCGCTGGCGCTACTCGGCGGTAGTCCAGCTGAAGGAGCGGCCATTGATCCCGGATGGCTGGGAGCAGTTCCCGCAGTACTGGCTGGGCAAAGAAATCATCGACTTGGCGATCAATAGGGAGTGGCCTGAAGCATGAGCCTGATTGAGGAGTGCTACGCCTCGGGCAGGGGCGAGCTGGTGGATACCATCGAGGCGCGGGAGGAGGGCGGCACCGTTGCTCACCTCTACTGCTCTGGCTGGGAAGACCGGGTATGCACCACCGAGGACGGCCGGACGCTTACCTTCGTGGCGATGGCCATGGACCTGGCCCTGCCCAAGAACGACAACAGCGCGTTCCAGAACTTGGTGCTTGGCCTGGACAACGTCACGGGTGAGGTGCAGGAGGTGGTTGAGACAGCGAAGGCTGCCGACAAGCGCTTCATCATCACTTTCCGCCGCTACCTGGCCGAAGACCTGTCGTTCCCGCAGGAGCGGTACCGCATGACGCTGCTCAGTCGTGAATATGAAGACGACGTGGCCAAACTCACCGCCGGCTTCTTCGACCTGCTCAACACCAACGGTCTGCGCACCGTGCTGACCACCACCTTGGCACCTGGCCTGAAGTACATCTGACCATGATCGAGAAATTCATGCGCGCCCCGTATCGCGAGGGTGCACGGGGGCCTATTGCCTTCGATTGCTGGGGTTTGTGTCGGGCGATCCGTCACGAGTTCTTCGGGCTGGATCTGCTGCCATCCCTTGGGGGCGTGGGCAAGGACAAGATCCGCGCGAACACGAAGGCCTACCGAGCGCTGCGCAAGGCCATGGAAGAGTGCAGACCAGAGCCAGGCGCAATTGCGGCGGTTCTGCGCGGAGAAGCGCTACTTCACGTCGGCACGGTCCTCCTGAGCGAGGGTCGGCTGAAGGTGCTGGACACAAACCCCGGCGGCGCCTGCCTCCGGACAACTGGCGAATTCGAAGCCGCTCATCCTAAGGTGGTGTACTACCGTGACCGTCGAGTTCTATCCGAACAAGCTGTCTGATACGGCGCCTCTCGGCACCTGGAAGACCGACCGCCGCATGTCGATCGAGGAGTGGCTTAAGTCCCTGGCCCCGTCCTATGAGCGCCGGGAAAGTCCGCCAATCAGCATTGCCCTCAATGATGAGCTGATCGAGCAGCACCTGTGGCACAAGGTGAAGTTCAAGCCTGCCGACCTTCTGCAGATCTACCGCGAGCCGAAAGGCACCGACCCATTTTCCATCACCTTCGCGCTGTTCAAAGGCGCCAAGGCGGTGCTGAAGTCGATTATGCCCAAGATGCCCGGCATGCCATCCAGCGCCGGCACCCAGCAGGGTGACCCTCTGACCGAGGCCAGCGCCAAGGGCAACAAGGTCAAGCTGGGAGAGCCAGTGCGCCAGATCGCCGGCCATCAGCGGGTTTATCCGTCGTATCTGACCCAGCCCCGCCGGGCGCATGTCGCTCCGCGTGACCAGCGCGTTGAAATGCTGCTGTACATCGGCGAGGGCGAGTACGACGTGCCGCTGGCCAAGGTGAAGGTGGGCGAAACCCCGCTGATCTCCCTGGGCGCAGACGCGACGTTCACCATTTACCCTCCAGGCGCTGATCTGTCGGCAGATCCTGCCCACATCAACTGGTTCAACGCTCCCGAGGTGGGGGCTAGCTCCAGCGGATCGGCAGGCCTAGAGCTGACAATGGCCACTGACCTAACCCGTTCCGCCACAGCGTCGGCATACCAGTTTGTGGGCGACACCATCAGCGTGCCTACTGGTGCCGGCGAATTCCCGGAAGACTGGTCTAGCGGAATCATTGTCCGCGTCCTAGCGCCGTACAGCTATGAAGTGGTCGATGGCGGCGCCGATCGCGACATTATCCGCGGCCCCCTGGAAATGCTGAACCCTAGCCCAGGCATGCTGATCGAGGTGGCAGGTGCAAACGCCGGAATGTACGTGGTGCACAGCTTCACGCCAGCAGTGCCAGCAGTTCCGGCTGATCCAGGGTCAGCTTCTACGCTGACAGGGTCCGCAGCGCCAAGCCGGTACGATTTTGACGTGACGCCGCTCGGCTTCACAATTTCGCACGCAGGAACGGCATACCCAGTAGCCCTGAACTCCGCGACAACAGACATTGCCGGTCTGGTCTCGGCTCTGAATGTGCAACTGACTGGCGTGCCGATCAAGGCCGAGCAGTCCTCAGGCGTGATTCGCTTCGTAGAACTGACTCCGTTCTTCGGCATGCCCATCACGGCGTCCGGCGCTTCGGTAGTGTTGGGCTCTGCGCCAGTAGGTGTCACAGGCACAGCCACTACCGGCGGCACGCCTGCGCAGCCGGCTGAGATGACGCTGAACTACGACGGTGGCGAGCCGGTGGTCGGCCTTGCATTGGGACAAGGTCTGGCAACTATCGGCCCGCGCGGCCTCCGCTACCGGATCACAGCCTTCAGCACGAGCCTGATTGAGGTGGAGCGACTGACCTCGTCTGGATCGGCCGATGAGGACTGGCCTGGCTTCAATTCCATGCAGACGGTGAACGGCCTCATAACGCTGGACGCCTCGAATCTGCAAGGCGGTTACCGAGGGCCGTTCTCCTGCTGCCCGGACAACGAGAAGGTCATCGAACTGGAGTGGACCGTAACCTACGCCAATGGCCTGTGCGGCATAGGACGCGAGGGGCAGATCTACGAGATTCCGACCTACTACGTGTTCGAGTATCGCGACATGGACGTGTCCGGAGCCTGGACCCAGCTCCAGTACATGAACGTGGGTGGGTCGCTTGATGCCCAGGGCTTCACTGAGCGCGTATCGCTGCCATACGCAATGCGCGCCGAGGCCCGTATCCGCAAGCAGTACGTGGATCGTCCCGGCCGTATCAACGATGAAGCGCGTGATGACGCAACATGGACGGACCTGCGCGGGCGGATGCAGAACTCGCCCACCAGCTATCCAGGCTTGACGGTCATCACCTGCAACATCCGCGGCGGTGACCGGCTGTCTGCGCAGTCGGAGAGCCAGGTCAGCGTTGAGGCGACTCGCATTCTCCCGCTGATGGAGGGGGGCACCGGGCCAAGCCGCGACATCGTGCCTTGGTGCATCGACCAGCTGAAGCAGCGCGGGTACACCGACGACGACCTGGATCTGCCCGAGTGGCAGGCCTTCCACAACATCTGCGTTGCCCGCGGCGACACCTACGACGAAACGCTGGATTCGACGATCACCGTCAAGGACATGATCAACAACGCGCTGGCGTGCGGTTTCGGTGAGCTGGTGACCTTCCGGGGCCTGCTGCGCCCGGTTCGGGACAGCGCCAGGGCCGCATTCGACGTGACCTACGGCCCGAAAACCCAGACCTACTCGCCACAGAACATGACCAAGATGCTGAAGATCAGCGGCTCCATGCCGTCGATCAACGACTTCGACGGCGTGGATGTGGAGTTCTTCTCGCGCACCACCTGGGCGTGGGAAACGGTCGAGTGCCGCTGGCCTGGGGACCTGGGCACCAAGGTCGAGAAGATCAAGATGCCAGGGATCAGTGACAGGACTAGAGCCTGGCGGGTCGGTATGCGCCGACGTGGCCACCAGAAGTTCCGGACCGATATCTACACCTGGGAAACCGAGATGGACGGCAGCAACAGCGGCTACCTGAGCTTTGCGGCCGTTGCGGATGACGCTCCAAAGCGGTGCCAGAGCGCCATCCTGCTGGACTTTGAAGTCACCGGCTCGGGAACGCTGCTGTCATCGTCCGAGCCTCTGGAATTCAGCGCTGGCGGCGAGCACCTGGTCGGCGTGCGTAAGCTGGACGGCACGCTTTCAGGCCCATGGACAGCCACCCAGATTGATTCCTACACCGTCCGCGTCGACGCCCTAGACTTCGATCCAATCGTCACAGGACCGTGGGAGCCGCCGCACATCCTGTTCGGTCCGGCCTCACGCTGGGCATACCCGACGCTGATCACCAGCTCGGACCCCGCAAACGGCAACGTTGCCATGAAGGGCATGCCCTACGACGCCCGCGTGTACACCTTCGACGACCAATCCCCGCCGGACTGACCGGACCTTATCGAGCATGCCCGCCCAGTGCGGGCTTTTTCATGCCCGGAGAAAATATGCGCTACAACACCGGAAACCCAGTAGAGCCTGATGGTTCGAGCAGTCCGTTCGACCTTTATGATAACGCCGGGAATATCGATCTCTTCGCCAATGTCACTGCTCCCGCGTGGCCTGACCGTCTCGGCCGGCCGCGAAAGTCTGTCGCAGGGATGGAGCTCGACTTCGCGAATGCTCAGGCTGATAAGGAGGAGCGATTCCAGCAGTTCCTCCTGAACTCAGGCTACGAGGATCTCGGGGATTACGCCGCGGGGATTGTACTGACTGGGCGAAACCAGGTGTTCCGAAAAGATGGTGAGCTCTATCGCGCTTCGGCAGCGATTGATCTTCCATACACGACAACCGGTGACTGGAGTGGTGAGGCAGCAAACTTCGTCTCCGTTGGCGATGCTGCGTTGCGTCAGGAGCTGAGCGGTCCAGGCGGGGCCGGGCTGGTAAGGAATAGTCCAGTTGCAGGTTTTTCATATGATCTGGCGACATGGTCTTCGCGCATTATTTATGCTGAGGACTGGGATGGCGTGGATGCAACTGGCGCGACGGACAGTTCGGTAGGCATCCGCAATGCTGTTCTTTACCTGAAGGCGCTTGGTGGCGGCCAGTTGCGGTACGGCCCAGGGAGATTCACGGCGCAAGCCGAGGCGTTTCTTCTGGATACCGGCGTCACTCATATGGGTAGTGGGTTCGGCGTTACTTTCTGGGTAACTGGCGCCGGCGCCAATGTGGATACCTTCAAATCGGCCAACTTCGACACACTCACCGGAGTTGGGCCGATCACTGCTGCCCCTCACTCCTATGGCGTTATTGGCGGAACCATCCATGGCAACTACCTGGACCTCGGGCCAAATTGGAGTGAGATCAACTGGCGTGATGCGAGCACTGTTCTCAATAGTTCCGGCTGCGGCATAAAGTCATTCGGCACCCGCTGCGAATTCAGGGTTGAGATATTCAACGTCGCGCAGAACGCCATCTATCAAGAGGCTATTGGCGCCCAGTTCGACAACTCTACGGCTGGATGCCGGATATGGCTTGACGGTCGGATCAGTGGGCAAGAAGGCTTTGTGATGCGCGGGCCGGGCGACAGCTCAATCGACTTTATTGGCTTCGGTCTTTGTGGTCTGCTGCCAAAGCCAGCAAGGGCAGCGACCAGTAGTCTTCCAAGCCTGCTTTACCCATCTGACCAAGTAAATGGCATGGTCATCGACAATCAGGGCGTATACGAGGGCCACTGCGAAATTACAAGAGCGCACCTGTACGCAGTCAGCTTCGGTGTCGGTATAAAAACTCTTGGCGTTTGCCGTCTCAACGCATTGCATTTAGCCACTGACGCATGCCTTGGCGGCTTCGATTTCAGTGCGGCAACTCACGGACTCATAGCGGTCGCAGAAGCGCGCGGGAATGGGAGGCAGCCAATCGATTACACGGGAGCTACGGTCGCCCCAAAACCAGACCTTGTGACGCGCGAGGGTGGCGCTTGGGTTCTGGAGATGCACCTAAAAACCTCTCGATATGCACCATCAGGGAATGATGGCAACTACGCCGTACAAATCGGTGGATCGAGTGGAATATTCTCGATTACCCGCCAAGGGCAGAATCAGGGTGATGGATTGCCACTGCTTTCGCCTTTCCTTTCGGTAACTGGCGACGCTAATAACATCTCGTTCACCTGCGAACGTCAGCGCGGAAATGTCGTACACCTGACTGGGAATAGCAATAACATCCGCGGCACTTGTTCTGAGGTTTCCCAGGCAACAGTTCTTACCCGTGACACGACGGCCGGAAGCGCCTGCTTCAATAACTCAGTCGACATTACAGCGCAGACGCTTGCGACTACCTGCACGCTGTTCAATGCCATTGGCGTGGCAGCATCCGAAAACATTCGCTTGCTTGGATCTGGTGCGGCCGGATACACGAAGTTCACCGGGTCGCCCATGGCAGCGGTTAACCGCACTGTCGTATGGACGATCATGGCTCTTGACGGCTCGTCTATTAACGGAAAGTCGACAGAGGACTACATCGAGCAGGCGATTCCTAATACGCCTGTATCCGGCACTATCGTCGTGCCGCACAATTTCCTGTACCAGCCTGCTCAGCTACAGATCACTTTAGGCAAGCGTTTTGCCGGTTCAATCCCTGACCAGCTTCTGGATCTTGGCGTATCTGCAGTTACCGCAACCGACGTAACGATCGCGTACCGATGGAGCGCGCTTCCATCTACCGGATCCGCAACCCTCGTATGCCACATTCGATAACTTAAGGAGAATTGAGTGGGTATTGATTGGGTTACCTCGCCTGAATGGGCTGGAGCTGTGATAAGCGACATTTTTGGGAATAGGTATTGGGTCGAAGAGTACGGTTCGAATTCGAAGCGGCAAGAATTCGGAATGGACTCACCAGACCCAGTAAAAGCCGACACAAGCAATCCTGGCCACAATTGGTTGCTCGTTGAAGAGAGGCCAAGTCCATCTATGTAAGACTCAGTTTGAGTTTAGGTAGACATATCCTCGACAGTCTTGGAGAAAAGAATGCCGATCACCGAGCAGCAGTTGCTGCAGATCCTCCCCAAAGCCCGCCCAGTCGCGGGCATTTTTTTGCCTGCGCTGAACCGGGCTATGAAGAGCTGGAGGCGGGCGATGCACGGGATGAACGAGATGACCGGGCGAAAAGTCCGAGATTGGAATGGGTGAAAACGATTGAACCTTAATCGTAATCCTCGCACTTATCGATCCGCTTCCCGACGAGGCGTATGAAAAGGAAAAGCGCAGCAACAACAAAAATTATCACTATGACCAAGACAGTCCAAAACATACGCTTTCTCTTCGATCAGCAGCCCCTCCCTGGCCTTTTTTGGTGAGGCTATACCAGGGCCTTCTATAGCGATAGACCTATCTATATGCCCGCCGATCAGCGGGCTTTTTTATTTTAAGGGGAATTGATTATGGCCAGACTCAGCGGAGCCCAGGCCGGCGGCGCGAACGTGCTCCGGTTCCTGGACCTGATCGCTTTCTCGGAGGGTACCTCCACCGTCAAGGGTAGCGATGACGGCTACAACGTCCTGTACGGGGGCAGCCTGTTCGCCGGCTACCAGGATCACCCCCGGCAGAAGCTGACCTTCCCCATCAACGGCAAGCCAGTGACCAGCACCGCCGCAGGCCGGTACCAGCTGCTGGCTAGATACTGGGACGCCTACCGGGTAAGCCTGCGCCTGGCGGGCGGCTTCACGCCAGAGAATCAGGATCGCGTGGCGCTGCAGCAGATCCGTGAGCGCAAGGCACTGGATGACATCAAGGCCGGCCGCATCCAGCAGGCGATCGCCAAGTGCTCGAACATCTGGGCCAGCTTCCCGGGCAACACCTATGAGCAGAACCCGCACAAGCTGGAGAAGCTGCTGGCGCAGTGGCAGAAGCTCGGCGGGGTGCTGGCGTGACCTGGCTCGACGCGGTGCCAGCCTGGTGCTGGTGGCTGATCGCCCTGGTGCTGGTCGCCGGCGGCCAGCAGTACCGGGTGCTGGTTGCCCAGGGCGAAACCGGCACTGTCCGGAGCGAACTGGCCGACTACCGCCTGCAGGTGGCCGAGCGCGACCGGCGCGCAGCCGCTCAGGCCAGAACAGAAGAAAGGCGCCGCCAAGCCGTGGCGGATGAGGAGGGCGAGAGTGCACGACAGAAACTGGAATTGGCCCAAGGCCGCGCCACTGCTGCTGAGTCTGCTGCTGACGGGCTGCGCGGTGAAATCGACCGATTGCGGGATGGCCACCGAGCCACCTGCGACGCCATCGCTACCCAGCAGCGCCAGGCAGGAACCTCTGCCGTCATGGTGCTCGGGGGATTGCTTGAAGACGCTGACCGAATGGCGGGAAGCCTCGCGGAAGCGCTTGAGCGAAGTCGAATAGCTGGGCAGGCGTGCGAGTCGATCATGGATGGCATGGGTGCTAAGCCAAGCCAGAAGCCCTAACCGGCAATACCATGTCAGCCCATTCCTGCATCATCGCCCGCCGTTGCTCTATATAGGTGGCATGGTTGTACACGTCACGGATGGAGCTGCTGTCAGCGTGAGCCAGTTGCCGCTCAATCCAGTCCTTGTTGTAGCCGCGGGTATTCATCTCCGTGGAAAACAGGTGCCGGAAGCCATGCGGCGATTGCCGTCCGGTATACCCGCAGCGGTCCAGCAGGTTCACTGCGTAGTTGATCCCGATCGGTCGAACGGCGTCTGATCGGTTCGGAAACACGTATTTCAAACCGCCGGAGATCGGCAGCATAGATCGCAGTAACTCGACAGCCTGGCGGGACAGCGGTACCACATGGTCGCGCCGCATCTTCATCTTGCTGGCAGGGATGGACCAGGTCGCCGTATCCAGGTCAATCTCCGACCATTCAGCCTTGCGCACCTCTGCCGGCCGGCAGGCGGTTAGGATGAGCAGCTTGGTGGCACACTGCAGCTGTAGGCCAGACTGACTTTCCTCAATGGCCTTGATGATGGCCGGCATCTCCGTGAATGCGAGGAAGGGCCTGTTCTTGTGCGGAGCCATTTTCTCAGTCACAGCGTGCATTTCCGCCGTGGGGTTGATCTCAATCATCCCGATCGCGACGGCATAGCGGAACACCTGGCCGATCCACTGCCTTGTTTTAACTGCGGTGGTGATTGAGCCGCGCCGCTCAATGCGACGGATCAGTGTGATCACATCCGCTCGCTTGATGCTGTCGATCTGGCGCAGGCCGAAAGCAGGTAGTACATCCAGCTCCATCGCGTTAGAAATCACCTTGACCGTTGACTCGGTCAGGCCTCCCTTCCTGAATTCCAGCCACTCCTCGTAGACACGGCGGAATGTCCTTTCCTGGGCGCCCAAGCGCTCGACCTTCTTCTCTCTTCTCGATTCGCGCGGGTCTTTGCCCTGCGCAACCTCTTCGCGCGCCTCATCCCTCCGCGCACGCGCTTCCTTCAAGCCGATCTCCGGATAAGTCCCAAGCGAAATCCTGGCCTGCTTTCCAAGCCAGGTGAACCTAAAGTGCCAGCTCTTCACGCCGCTCTCAGCCACGTAGAGAGTTAGCCCGAGCGAGTCCGCCAGGGTGTAGCCCTTTTCCCGGGGCTTGGCCTGCCTGGCCGCAGTGTCCGTGAGTGCCACTAGTACATTGCCTCTGTCTGTTCGTTGGATGTACTGGATGATGTACTAATTAATAAAGGATGTGGAGAGTCATACCGGGACGAATCAGGACGACAGAGGCGCCCATATACGGGCACCTTGCCTTCTGTCGAGATTGTCCGGTTTTAGGCGGGAATCCACTGTGGAATCCTTGAAAATTTCCACGCTGTCATAACTCTGTGTGAATCAATAATGCGCGCAGTCTACCAGCATGGCCGCTACAAGGCTTGCAGGCGTTCATGCAGCCGCCCGGTGGCGGTCAGTTCCAGCAGTTCATCACCCAGGCGCTGGCTTTCGGCGATGGCCTTGTACCAATAGCGCTTGCGCCCTGGCGCATCGCCCATGAAGCGCTTGAAGTCGTTGCGGTCGGGCAGTTTGCCGTAGGGCAGGGCGGCCAGGTATTGCGGCGAAGGCGTCATCAGCAGCACGTTTTGCAGGCGTGTGGCATCGCCCTTGCGCCAGGGCAGGGCCTTGTCGAACCAGCCGGGTACGACCTTGTCGGTGAAGTGCGGGTACAGCACCAGGTCGTCGCCGCGGTAGGGCAGGTCGAGGTGATAGTCGAGCAGGCCGCCGTCGCGGTAGGTGCCGGCGCCGGCACCGGGGATGTCCTTCACGCCCTGCATGACCATCGGTATCGACCCGGAAGCGAGCAGGGCGTGGCGCAGGTTGGTCAAGTCCAGCGGCAGGTAGCGTGAGGGGAAGTCGGTCAGCGTGTCGAGCGGCGGCGCGGCGCGCCCATCGTGCAGAATGATGCGCTCGAAGTGGCGGGCCAGGCGCGAACGGCCCAGGAGGTTACTGGCAACCACCGAGCCCAGCCCCAGGCCCAGGCGGCCGCGATGGTCGTGCGCGAGCTGGCCATGGCTTTTCACCACCAGAATGTTCAGGCGGTAGTGTGGGTTGGCCAGCAGCTGGCCGTCGCGGCCTTCCAGCAGGTCATCGAGCATGCGTTGGCAGCTGCGGCTGATTTCGGCCGGGGTGACGCCCTTGGCGAAATCCTGCTCGGTGTATAGCTCGCCCAGGCGACGGATGCCGGCGACCGGGTCGTCGAGGCAGGCGCTGGCAAAGCGCCAGGCACCGATCGAAGCACCGATCAGGGCACGTTGACGGGGTGCCGAGGGTAGCCACTCGCCGAACAGCGCCAGGTCAAGGCCCTGGATGCCCAGCGGCTTCGGCCCACCCGCCGCGCCCGGCAATACCCCGACATCGGCCGCCTGCAGGCCGCGCTCGCGGATGTGTCGCAAGGCACGCTGGCCGGCCTTGAAGGTGAGGGCGGGGTATTTGATGTGGATGGCGCTCATGGCGGGTCTCTTGGGCGAAAAGCAGCCGTTACAGATAACACACCTGTAGGTGCCTGTATTGGCCCTTTCGCAGCACAAGGCCGCACCTTGCACGGGGCCGAGTCGGGTTGGCGGCGTAACTGCGCTATCATGCCGCCAGCTGTTTTCAGGTTGAATTAAGGACCGCTGGTTAATCTTAACCCCGTAGACAACTTGCACAGTTCTCAGGAGAGAAGAACGATGAAAACCATGACTGCCCTGATCACCGCCGCTGCCCTCGCCCTGGGCGCCAATGCCGCCTTCGCCAAGGACGTTCAGCCTGACGAAGTGGTCAAACTGGTCAACGCCAAGACCATCAAGTCGCTGGACGAGCTCAAGGCCGCTGCCGTGGCCAAGCACCCAGGCGCCACCGTCACTGACTCGGAGCTTGAAGACGAGTACGGCCGCTACATCTACAAGGTCGAACTGCGTGATACGCAGAACGTCGAATGGGACGTCGACATGGATGCCAAGACCGGTGAGGTACTCAAGGACGCACGAGACAACTGATGATCCATGTATCCCGGACGGCACGTTACCTGGCGCTCTCGCTGCTTGCCGTCTGCTCCTTGGCTGTTGCCCGCGACCTGGACCAGGATGAAGCCCTGAAGCTCCGTCAGAAGGGCATCATCCTGCCGCTCGAGCAACTGCTCGAGACCGCCCTGGGGCGTCACCCCGGGGCGCGTCTGCTGGAAGCCGAGCTGGAAGAAGACGATGATCGCTACGAATATGAAGTCGAGTTGCTGACGACTGAAGGTGTGGTACGCGAGATCAAGCTCGATGCCAGCACCGGCGCCCTGCTCAAAGACGAGGAAGATGACTGAATGCGCCTGTTGCTTGTCGAGGACAACGTACCGTTGGCCGATGAACTGACCGCCGGCCTGCAGCGCCAGGGCTATGCCGTGGACTGGCTGGCTGATGGCCGTGACGCGGTTTACCAGGGGCAAAGCGAGCCTTACGACCTGATCATCCTGGACCTCGGCCTGCCTGGCTTGCCTGGCCTGGACGTGCTGGCCCAGTGGCGCGCCGCTGGCCTGGCCACACCGGTATTGATCCTCACCGCCCGCGGCTCCTGGGCCGAGCGCATCGAAGGGCTGAAGGCCGGGGCTGACGATTACCTGAGCAAGCCCTTCCACCCCGAGGAGCTGCAACTGCGCATCCAGGCGTTGCTGCGCCGTGCCCGTGGCCTGGCCAATCAGCCGAAGCTGGAAGCGGCCGGCCTGCACCTTGACGAAAGCCGTCAGTGCGTGAGCCGCGACGGGGTGGATGTGCAACTGACCGCCGCCGAGTTCCGCCTGCTGCGCTACTTCATGCTGCACCCGCAGCAGATCCTGTCCAAAAGCCACCTGGCCGAGCACCTCTACGACGGTGAAACCGAGCGCGACTCGAACGTGCTGGAGGTCCACGTCAACCATTTGCGCCGCAAGCTGGGCCGCAGTGTGATCGAAACCCGTCGCGGGCAAGGCTACATCTATGCCGGGAGCGGCGAGTGAAGTCGATCCAGGCGCGCCTGAGCCTGGGCCTGGTGGCGGTACTGGTGGTGGTCGGCGTGGTGCTGGCGCAACTGACCTTGTGGCTGTTCGAGGCCGGCCTGCAACGTTATCTGGAAAACGGCCTGCGCAACGAAAGCGAGAACCTTCTGGTGGCATTGGTGCGCGGGCCTTCGGGCCTACAGCTGGATGAGCGGCGCATCTCGGCTGCCTATCAGCGGCCGTTCTCCGGTTACTACTTCCGCATCGATTTCGACCAGGGTACCTGGAGGTCTCGTTCGCTGTGGGACCTGGACATGCCCAAGCCCGCAGCGCCCGGGCTTTCCGATAGCCATGAACTCGGCCCCGAAGGCCAGCAGCTGCTGGCCCTGCGGGCCGACTACCGGCGCCTGGGCCAGGACATCTCGATCAGTGTTGCTCAGGACTATTCACCGGTGCGCGAAGGTTTTCGGCGCTTGCAGCAGATCGGCCTGGGCATGGGCCTGGTGGCGCTGATCCTGATTCTGGTGCTGCAGCGCATCACGGTTACCCGCTCGCTGCGGCCGCTGGAGCGGGCGCGCCAGCAGATCGCCCAGCTGCAGCAGGGGCAGCGCTCGCAGCTGGATGCCGAGGTGCCCAGCGAGTTGGTACCGCTGGTGGGGCAGATCAACCATTTGCTTAGCCATACCGAAGACAGCCTGCGCCGTTCACGCAATGCCCTCGGTAACCTCGGCCATGCGCTGAAGACGCCGCTGGCGGTGCTGCTGAGCCTGGCCTCCAGTGAACGCTTGCAGGGTCTGCCGGAGGTGCGCGCGCAAATGCGCGAGCAGTTGCAGCAGATTCAGGAGCGCCTGGCGCGCGAGCTGAACCGTGCGCGCCTGGCAGGGGATGCGCTGCCTGGCGCGCAGTTCGATTGTGATGCCGAACTGCCGGGGTTGCTCGGGACCTTGGGCATGATTCATGGCGAGGGCCTGCTGCTGGCAAGTGATGTGTCGCCCGGGCTGTTGTTGCCCTGGGACCGCGAGGACGTTCTGGAACTGTTGGGTAATCTGCTGGACAACGCCTGCAAGTGGGCAGACAGCGAAGTGCGCGTGGGTATCGCGCCGAACGCCGAGGGCTACCGGCTGTGGGTTGATGACGACGGCCCGGGTATTGCGCAAGACCAGCGGCAGCAGGTGCTGGAGCGTGGTTCGCGGCTGGACGAACAGGTGGCTGGGCATGGGCTGGGGTTGGGCATCGTGCGCGATATCGTTGATGCCTGGGGCGGCCGCCTGGCCTTGCTGGAGAGCCCGCTGGGCGGCCTGCGGGTGAGCATCGACCTGCCGCGCAAGGCTCGTTAATGCCGGGGCCGCTGTGCGGCCCATCGCGACACAAGGCCGCTCCCACAGGTGTACGCAATCCCCTTTGGCCCTATCAGTACTGCAAAAAAATTGCAGTACAGCCGCAGTTTTTTGAATTAGCCCAAATTCCCCCCACCCGGCAAAATCCCCCCACGAAACCCTGCGGTTTCCATCTCTCCACGGACGGAGCCCCTTGTGGTATTGCATGCGCAATACGAGGCCCAGGCCAACTCGGCTGGGCTTTCTTTTTAAACAGAAAAACCAAAGATCCCGATTGCCCAAATGTCTGCCTCGCGTTCCGAAAGTCGTCTGCAGCGGCTGTTGCCGGCCCCTCTCAACATCCCCCCAAAAGAATGGTTGCGTGCCGGTATCGGTGCGCTGCTTGGCCTTTTCCTCGCGGGCTGGCTGACCAGCATGGTCTATGGCCCCAGCATCGCCCTGCACTTGCTCGGCCCGCTGGCAGCCTCGGCGGTACTGGTGTTTGCGGTGCATTCCGGCCCCTTGGCCCAACCTTGGCCGGTGTTGGGCAGCTACGCCCTGGCGGGTGCAGTGGGGCTGGCCATGCGTGAAGGCTTCGGCGCCGAGCTGTGGGTGGCCGCTGCGGCGCTCGGCATCTCGATCCTGGTCATGTGCCTGTTGCGCTGCCTGCACCCGCCGGGTGGCGGTGTGGCAGTGAGCGCGGTGCTGGCCGACCCGGGGTTGACCGCCATGGGCGATCACCTGCTGGAGCCGGTGCTGCTCAATGCGCTGATCCTGGTGACAGTGGCAATCGCCTACAACCGTTTGACGGGTGTGCGCTACCCGAAAGGCACGGTGCCACGCAAAGACCTGCACCACACCCATGACCCGCTGCCCGGCGAGCGGGTCGGCATCCGCAGTGAAGACCTGGACCAGGCCCTGGAAGAGCTGGGCGAGTTCGTCGATGTCACCCGTGACGAGCTGGAGCGCATCATCCTCGCCACCGAGCAGCACGCCCTGCAGCGCAGCCTTGGCGGTATCACCGCGGCCTCGGTGATGTCCCGCGATGTGCAGTTCGTCACGCCTGATACCACGCTGGAGCAGGCCTGGAAAATGCTCGCCAGCCATCACCTGAAAACCCTGCCAGTCCTGCAGCACGGCAAGCTTGTAGGCATCGTCAGCCTCAGCGACCTGGTTGGCCCGGCGATGCAGCGTGGGCGTTTCAGCTGGCGCGGTCTGTTCGGCCGCCAGGCGGTGCGCATGGCACAAGTGATGAGCAGGCGGGTTGTCAGTGTCAGCAGCCAGCACCCGTTGGAACGCCTGCTGCCCTTGTTGTGCGAACAAGGCCTGCACTGCTTGCCGGTGCTTGATGCCGACACGCTGGTGGGGGTGATCACCCAGACCGACCTGATCGCCGGCCTCAAGCGTCAGTTGCTCAGCAAGACCGAGGCTTCAGATAACCGGGTCCCAGCGTTGTGACCAGTCGCTGGCGCCGGCAGCTACCAGCCGACGCAGGATCGCGAAGGCCTGTTGCAGGGCTTCGCTGTCACGTTTACGCGGGTACACCAGAAAGGTCGGGTAGGTGAACTCCGGTGCCTGCGGTACCCGCTCGAACACGCCGCTGTCCAGATAGGCCTGCACCACCCGCGTGCGGAAGTAGCCACTGCCACCTTGGTCGAGTATGAACTGCAGGGCCAGCGGGCCAAGGTTGAAACTTAGCGCCGGGCGTGCGCAGTCGGGCAGGGCCGCATCATGCTGGCGGCGGAAGGCCTCGCCCCAGTCGATGTAGATGTACGGCTCGGGCCGCTCGACCCGGCGCACGCGAATCAGCTTCTCTTCCATCAACTGCTCCACCTGCAGGCCTGGACCGTAGGTCGGCTGGTAGACCAGCGCGGCGTCCAGCAAGCCCATCTCGACCTTGCGCAGCAGCGACTCTCCATCGCTCACCTCGCTGCGGATGGCATGGCTGGGCAATTCACGGTGCAGGGCACTTACCCAGTCGAGCATCATCGGGTTGCCCAGGCTCACCTCACCGCCCACATGCAGCACCTGCTGGCAACCTTCAGGCAACGGCAGGTCGCGGCGCGCGGCTTCCCAGGTTTGCACCAACTGGTTGGCATAACTGACGAACGCTTCGCCATCGCTGGTCAGGCTGGCGCCGCTGCGGCTACGCACGAACAACTGGCAACCCAGTTGCTGTTCCAGGCGCTGCACGCGCGCGGTGATCGCGGTTTGAGACACGAACAGGCGTTCGGCCGCGGCGACCAGGCTGCCGCAACGCACTATTTCCAGGAAGGTACGGGCCTGATCGATGTCCATGGGCTGCTCGGTGTTTGAAGGGGTTGCCTATTCTAGAGGCTTTGCACCGTTATGGGGCGCTATTGCGTTGTCTGCAAATTTGCAGGTCGGTTGTGACTTTAGTCCCATGGCGGCGTGGGTATAGCGGTCCATACTCAAGTTTCGCCCTTCAATAACAACAAGTACCGGGTTTCTAACGACATGAGCTACCAGCACAGCTACGCCCATTCCATTTCCGACCCTGCCGCGTTCTGGGCGGAACAGGCCGCACACCTGGCCTGGCACCGCAAGCCTGCCTTGACCCTGCAAGACAACGCCGACGGTACCCACCGCTGGTTCGCTGACGGCCGCCTCAACAGCTGTTACCTGGCCCTCGATCACCAGATCGAGCAGGGCCGGGGCGAGCAGTTGGCGCTGATCTACGATTCGCCAGTGACCGGCGCGCAGCAGACCTACACCTACAACCAGTTGCGCGACGAGGTAGCACGCCTGGCCGGTTTGCTGCGCCAGCTGGGGGTGAACAAGGGCGATGGCGTGATCATCTACATGCCCATGGTGCCGCAAGCGGCCATGGCGATGCTGGCCTGCGCGCGGATCGGCGCGGTGCATTCGGTCGTGTTCGGTGGCTTTGCCGCCAACGAGTTGGCCCTGCGCATCGATGACGCCCGGCCCACCTTGTTGCTGACGGCATCGTGCGGGCTGGAGTTCGACCGGGTCATTGCCTACAAACCGCTGGTTGACCGTGCCCTGCAACTGGCCCGGCACCAGCCGCGCAATGTGCTGGTGCTGCAGCGGCCACAGGCGCACGCTGAACTGCTGCCAGGCCGCGACCTGGACTGGCAGGCGGCCTTGGCCGGCGCCGAGCCGGTGGCGCCCGTCGAGCTGGATGCCGGCGACCCGCTGTACATCATGTACACGTCGGGCACTACCGGGAAACCCAAGGGTATCGTCCGGGAAAACGGCGGCAATGCCGTGGCGCTGTGTTACGCCATGCGCCATATCTATGGCATGCAGGCCGGCGATGTGTGGTGGGGTATTTCCGATGTCGGTTGGGTGGTCGGCCATTCACTGATCGTCTACGGGCCGTTGATGAGCGGCTGTACCACGGTGTTCTACGAAGGCAAGCCGATCCGCACCCCGGATGCTTCGGCCTATTGGCGGGTGGTGGAGCAGTACCAGGTCAACGCGCTGTTCTGTGCACCTACGGCCATGCGCGCCATTCGCAAGGAAGACCCGGAGGGCGAACTGATTCGCAAGCATGACCTCAGCTCGCTGCGTCAACTGTTCCTGGCGGGGGAAAAGCTGGATTCCAGCACCCATGAATGGTTGGAGCGGGTGAGTGGCAAGCCGGTGCACGACCATTGGTGGCAGACCGAGACCGGCTGGCCGGTTACTGCGCCTTGTGTCGGGCTGGAGGGCAGCGCGGCGAAGCCAGGGTCGAGCAACCGCGCGGTGCCGGGTTACCACGTTCGCGTACTGGATGACGAAGGCCACTTGCTCGGGGCCAACCATCAGGGTTCGATCGTGATTGCACTGCCACTGCCCCCCGGCTGCAGCCAGACGCTGTGGGGGGATCACGAGCGCTACCTGCAGGCCTACCTGCGCACGTATCCGGGGTATTACCACACGGGCGATGGCGGCTATCTGGACGATGATGGCTTCGTCTACATCATGGGGCGCACCGATGATGTGATCAACGTTTCTGGTCATCGTTTGTCCACCGGTGAAATGGAAGACCTGGTCGCCCGGCACCCGGCGGTAGCGGAGTGTGCTGTGATCGGCGTGCATGACGAGATCAAGGGCC
The DNA here is from genome assembly GCF_001655295.1 of Pseudomonas sp. JY-Q. NCBI lineage: Bacteria > Pseudomonadati > Pseudomonadota > Gammaproteobacteria > Pseudomonadales > Pseudomonadaceae > Pseudomonas > Pseudomonas sp. JY-Q. The sequence continues at coordinate 2,313,513 of NZ_CP011525.1, forward strand.
AGGTACCGCTGGCGCTGGTGGTACTCAAGGATGGAGAGGGCATTGCCGAGGCGCAGTTGCTGGTGGACCTGGTGGGTAGCGTGCGCGAGGAAATTGGCCCGCTGGCCTGTTTCAATCGGGTACGGCTGGTGAAGCGCCTGCCCAAGACCCGTTCCGGCAAGATTCTGCGGGCGGTGCTGCGCAAGATTGCCGATGGGCAGGATTATGTGCCGCCTTCGACCCTGGATGACCCTGCAGTGCTGGGAGAGATCGAAGCGGTGCTGGCGGATTTGCCCAGGGCGGGTTGATGGTTTGACCTCGATGGCCCCTTCGCGGGCGGGACGCGCATCGGTGGTTCGGCAGAGGCCGTCGTAGGCGCGGGTTCGCCCGCGAAAGGGCCGGGCCTGCTGGCCAATCTCCACCCGCCGTTCACCGTTGCGGCCGCTACCGTATTCGCGGGTAAACCCGCTCCTACACCAGGTCGTTGTAGGAGCGGGTTCACCCGCGAAAGGGCCGGCTCAGGCACTGCAGGCTCAGGGGGCAATCTGGTGCAGTTGCCCCAACCGGCTGCGGGTACGCATCAGGTCGGCCAGCGGGCCGCCCAGGCTCTCTTCCAGCGGACGTTTACCTATGACAATCACCCGCCGATCCTGGTCATACAGCACATCCACCAGGTTGACGAAGCGCTGCTGAGCCGCCAGCGAACACGCCGAGAGGTCATCCAGCCCATCGATCACCCACTCGTCATACTCCCTGGCCAGTACCAGGTAGTCGATGACCGCAGTGGCCTTCTCGCACAGATCGTCAAAGCCAAGCACCACCCGCCGGCCATCGATGGCCAGCGCTCGCAGCGGGCGCTTGTTCACGTCCAGTATCACCGGTTGTTCGCTCGGCACGTTCAGTGCCTGGCGCTGCGCCGCATTACCCGGCCAGACATAATGGCCCTGGGTAAAACGCTGATGCTCGCGGTTGGCCGGCAAGCTGCGAAAATCCGTGTCGCCACCGACTTCGAGCACGTGCATCGAGCTGTTGATCAGGCGAATGACCGGCAGAAAACGTTCGTGATACAGCGGGTTGGGCAACAGCCCTTCGGGCGCGTAGTTAGAGGTCACCAGCAGGTACACGCCACGGGCGAACAAGGCGTTGAACAGCCGGGTGAGCAGCATGGCATCGCCTATGTCATGCACGTGGAATTCGTCGAAGCACAGCACCCGGCAACCACCCACCAGCTCGTCCAGCGTTGCGCCCAGCGCGTCATCCAGCGCCCGGTGGCGGTGCATGCCCTGGTGCAGGCGTGCAAAGAAATCATGAAAATGCAGGCGCAGCTTGGCGGCTATCGGCACGGCCTGGAAAAAGCCATCGAGCAACCAGCTTTTACCCCGGCCGACCGAGCCGTACAGGTACAGACTGCGCGGTTGACCTTGTTCAAGCTGCGTCAGTTGTTCGGCCATGCAGTGGATTACCCGCCGCTGACCGTCACTCAGCTGATAACCGCGGCTGTGCGCCTTGTCCTCGAACCAGCCGAGCAGCTCGCTCTGTTGATTGGCGGTGCCGCGCAAGCGTTGGCCAAGCTGGCGCAGCGGGGTGGGGATCCAGGCAGACAAAAGCAACGCTCCTTGGGCGATGGCGGGGCAGCCTGCAGCTTGCCCGAGAGCGGCCATTTTGACTAATAGAGAAAGTGCCGGGCAATCATCACTTCTTGCGATAGGTCTGGCCGCCTCTTGTGCCTGTGCGGGCTATGACTTTCGCTCCAGCTGGCGCTCGATCATGTACTTCACCGCCAGGCGACGCTCCTTGAGGTGGCGCAGGTCTTCGTCGACGAAGTTACCGGCCGATATCGATTCGGCAGCCAGCACCTGGTTGTCGATGTCCACGTACTCGTCCAGCAGGCGATCCAGCGCCTTGTCCTGCTGGCGGCGCTGCTGGACGATTTCGCGCGGGTAGTGCAGGTCCTGGTAGAGGTCGTGAGAGACAGGCATGGGGTCCTCCTTGGTCAATGCAATGGGCTTACCTGATTGGAAGTGCGGAATGCGATTGTGTTGAAGCGAGGCGGGCGGAAACCGACGGACGGTCGCTGCACCAGCACCGAAATGACTAACTCGCTGTTTTTTGGCAATTTTTTTTATCAGGGGGGTTCACAGACCGAAAGTTTGTTGTTAAAGTGCCGCGCATTCCAAGACAACAACCCAGTTGTCACTCAGTTGGAATTGTCAGAGCAGCAAGTGCTGCATCCGATACAGGGGCGTCGCCAAGCGGTAAGGCAGCAGGTTTTGATCCTGCCATGCGTTGGTTCGAATCCAGCCGCCCCTGCCATTTTTCAAGATTCAAACGTATTTAACCCGGTGCCAGGAAGGATGAGCACTGGGTTTTCGCGTTTTTGTGATTTTGCGCGCCTCCGCGCCTCCTGAGCGCGGGTACGTGCCGTACCGGGTTACCCGGAAATCCCCAGCATTTCGTTCAGCGCCCTGGCCAGTTCATCAGCCTGCACCGGCTTCTGGATCACCAGGCTGCCCGGCAGTTCCAGCCCCTGCAACTCCGCATAACCGGTCAGAAACACCACCGGCACGCGGGGGTACCGTTCGCGGGCAGCCAGCGCCAGTTGTGCACCATTGAACTCGGGCATGGCGAAATCAGTCAGCAGCAGGTCAATATCGTCATCCAGCAATGCCAATGCCTGCTCGCCGCTGTGCGCCTGGCGCACCTGGTAGCCGTATTGGCGTAACACATCGCCAAGCATGTCGCGCACCAGGTGGTCGTCGTCCACCAGCAGCACCGTGCGGTTATGGCCGCTTTCGCTGATTGACTGACTGAGCACTGCTGCTACGGGTTCGTTCACCATCTCCTCTTTTACCGCCGGCAGGTATACCGCCACCTCGGTACCGCGACCGAGTGTGGTGTCGATGCGCACGCCGCCACCGGACTGCTTGGCAAAGCCGAACACCTGGGCCAGGCCCAGGCCCGAACCTTTGCCAATGTCCTTGGTGGTAAAGAAAGGCTCGAATACCTTGGCCAGCACGTCTTCGCTCATGCCGCAACCGGTATCGCGGATGCTCAGCATCACGTACTCGCCCGGGTCTGGGTCTTCCGGACGTTGCGGGCGCTGGTCGATGTGGGTGTTGCGCGTTGTCAGGGTCAGCTGACCGCCGTCGGGCATGGCATCGCGGGCATTGATCGCCAGGTTGAGGATGATCATCTCGGTCTGGGTGGGGTCGGTCAGTGCCTGCCACAGGGCCAGGTCCAGGTCCAGACGCACCGAAACGTTGCCACCCAGCGTGCGGCGCAGCAGCTCTTCCAGGCCGGCCAGGGTACGGTTGAGGTTCAGCGGCACCGGCTCCAGACGCTGGCGGCGGGAGAAGGCCAGCAACTGCGAGGTCAGCTTGGCACCACGCTCACCCGCTTCGCGGATATGGGTGAGGCGAGTGCGGGCCTTGTCCAGGTCGGCCTTGGCCAGGTCGCGCTCCAGAAAGCTGGCACCGGTGAGTATCACCGTCAGCAGGTTATTGAAGTCATGCGCCACGCCAGCCGTCAGTTGCCCAACCGCCTCCAGCCGCTGCATCTGCTGCAGAGCGGCCTCGATGCGCTCGCGCTCGTTGATCTGTTCGCGCAGCCGGGCGTTGGCATCTGCCAGGCCCAGGGCGGCTTCGCGCTCGCTGGTGATGTCGCGTGCCACCACGTACAGCAGGGTGTCCTCCGGCACCACCACCCATGACAGCCAGCGCTGTTGGCCGCCGGCATGCAGGATGCGGCCGACAAAGCGTGCGCTGGTGCGGCCGTGGGAGAGGGCGGCCAGTTCGGTGAGTAACTGTTCCTGGTCGTGCTCAGGCAGCAGGTGCAGCAAGGAGGACTGGCTCAGGCGTTCGCGTGAGAAGCCCAGGCTGGCTTCCCAGGCGGGGTTCAGTGCGACCGGGGTCAGGTCTTTGTTCAGCACGGCCAGCAAGTCTTGCGACAGCTCCCAGGCACGATCGCGTTCGCGGGTACGGCGCTCAACCCGCTCGCCAAGCATCTCGTTCAGCTGACGCAGCGCCTGGGTGGCCTGGCGTTGCGTGTGGATGTCCTGCAGTACGCCTGAAAAGCGAACGCACTGATCATCGACGAACTGGCTCTGGCCGCTGCTCAGCAACCAGCGGGGCTCCAGGCCATTGGGTTGCGCGATCCGAAACTCCACGCGGTAATGACCGCCGCTTTCCGGGCGCATGGCATGTTCCACTGCCTCGCGCACCAGTGGCAGGTCATCGGGGTAGATGCCGGCGTAGAACACTTCAAGGCTCATTTCGGTGCTGGTGGGCACGCCGAACAAGGTCTTGCAGCGGTCATCCCACAGCAACAGGCCCTCTTGCGGGCGCAGGTCCCAGGTGCCCATGCCGGCGGCGTCGATGGCAATGCGAGCACGTGCTTCGACGTCCGCCAGGGCCTCTTCGGCGCGGCGACGGCGTTGGCGTTCCTGCACTTCGCTCAGGGCTCGGCGCACGGCTTTGGGCAGCAGTGGCAGGTTCTTCTTCAGCACATAGTCGGTCGCGCCCAGGCGGATCATTTCCACCGCGTGCTCTTCGCCATAAATGCCGGACAGGAATATGAACGGGATGTCGGGTGCCAGGCGTTGAGCGATGGCCAGCACTTCGGTGCCGGATGAGCCTGGTAGCACGCAGTCACACAAGATCAGGTCGTAGCGGGCCTGGCGCAGGGCATGTTCGACACCTGCATGGTCGAACACCAGCTGTGACTGAACATGCAGCCCGCTGCGCTCCAGGCGCATCAGGGTCAGCTCGGCGTCCATCGAGCTGTCTTCGACCATCAGTATTTTCAGCGGCGTTTGCTGCATCGTCGCGGCGGCCTCAGTTGCTACCGCGACGGTTCAGTCGCAGTGAGCCGGGTGGCGGTTCGTTTAGCACTGCCCAGAATACCCCGAGGTCGGAGATGGCGGTGACGAATTCCTTGAACTCCACGGGTTTGACCACATAAGCGTTTACCCCCAGCTCGTAGGCGCGCAGCAGGTCGGGCTCTTCGCGCGAAGAGGTCAGCATCACGGTGGGGATGCTGCGCAGTTCGGCAGTGGCGCGCACTTCCTTGAGCACTTCCAGGCCGTCGACCTTAGGCAGTTTCAGGTCGAGTAACAGCACGGCAGGGTTGCCGTCATCGCGCTCGGCATAGGCGTTGCGGCGCAGCAAGTAGTCGAGCGCATCGGCGCCGTCACGCAGCACGATGACTTCGTTGGCCAACTGGCTGCGCTCCAGGGCCAGCAGGGTCAGCTCCAGGTCTCGGGGATTGTCTTCGACCAGCAGAATGGGCTTGAGCATGATGGTAGCGGTGCCTCAGGTAGCAGTGTTTCGGGGTAGGGTGAAGTGAAAGCTGGCGCCCTGGTCGATCTGGCCAGTGGCCCAGACTCGACCGTCATGGCGCTCGATGATGCGGCGTACGCTCGCCAGGCCAATGCCGGTGCCTTCGAAATCTTCCATGCGGTGCAGGCGCTGGAAGACGCCGAACAGCTTGTTGGCGTAGGCCATGTCGAAGCCCACGCCATTGTCGCGGATGCAGACCTCGGTTTCGTCAGGGTGCTGTACGGCACTGATCTCGATGCGAGCAGGCGTACGGCCGCGAGTGTACTTGATGGCATTGGCTATCAGGTTGTGCAAGGCCATGTTGATGAATGCCGGGTCGCCGATCACCTTGGGCAGCGGGGCGATGTCCCAAACGATTGCGCGGCCTTCGTAATCGGGGGCCAGCTCGCTGCGAATGGCCTCGACCAGGGCGTTGAGGTCGACGTCGGACAGGCGCAAGGCCGAGCGGCCCATCTGCGAGAAGTTGAGCAGGTTGTCGACCAGGCTGCCGGCAAAGTGCGCCGCTTCACCGATATGCTGCAGGAAGCGCTTGCCGCGTTCGCTCAGGCCCTGGCCTTCGATTTCGCCAAGCAGTTCGGTATAGCCGGCGATGTGCCGCAGCGGGGCGCGCAGGTCGTGGGAAACACTGTAGGAAAACGCTTCGAGCTCCTTGTTGGAGCGGCGCAATTCGCCAGCCAGTTGTGCCAGCTCTTCGGCCTTGCGCAGGACAATGCCCAGTACCGCGGTGCGCAGCTCCATCACGCCCTCGATCACCAGTGGGTCCCACGCCTGACAATAGCCGCGCAGTTCTTCCTGCCAGCGTTCAAAACTGTGCCGCGGGTCGAGGTTGCCCTGTGGCCCGACCTGCTTGGTCGGCTGCCCGGCCCAGTTGACCGTGCGTATCTGCTCGGGGCGGAACCACAGCAGGTAGTGCGAGTGGATCTGCGAGATGGCCACCGCCAGCACCCCGCCAGCATGGTTTGCCAGCTCGGGTAGCTCAGTGATGTCGCGGCGCAGGTTGTCGCTATGGAACACGCTGTCTTCGTCACGTTGGCCTAGCCAGTGCACCAGCGCCGTCACCTGGGCCTCAGGCGGAGTCTGGCCGATCAGGTCACAGCGCTCGGCCGAGATCACTGCCGCGCCCTGGGCGTCGGCGAAGGCCAGCAGCACGTGAGGCAGGTCGCGCAAGCCGTCACTGACGCTGTCGTGGTCGGCCATGGACGAGATCATGCGTACGATGTGTTGGCGCAGCGCCAACAGCTTGCGCGTGCTGGCATGGGACTCGCGGGACTCTATCTGCAACGACAGTACGCTGGCCAACAGCTCGCAGGCCGTGCGGGTGCGCAGGTCCACCGGGCGTGGCTGCTGATGGTGGCAGGAAATCAGCCCCCACAGCTCGCCGTCGACCACGATCGACAGCGACATCGAGGCCAGCGTGCCCATGTTGCGCATGTACTGCAGGTGCACGGGCGACACGCTACGCAGTACGGCGAAACTCATGTCCAGCGCCTTGCCGGTGCGCGGGTTGGTAGCGGGCAGCAGAGGCGAGGGTTGATAGTTGGCATCTTCGATCACGCGGATACGGTTGACCCGGTACAGCTCGCGCGCCTGGCGCGGGATGTCTGCAGCCGGGAAGCACAGGCCCGCGTAGCTGGGGTAGCCTGGGTCGGCCACTTCGGCCAGCACCTGGCCGTTGCCTTCGGCATCGAAACGGTAGGCCTTGACCCGCCCAAAGCCGGTGATGCGCTTGAACTGCAACACCGTTTGCTGCAGCAGGTCTTCAATACTGCTGGCCACTTGCAGACTGGCGACAAAGCTGCGCACCAACGGGTAATAGTCGCCTTGCCCGACCAGGTCTGCTGGCAGGCGGGGCGGTTCGAACTCGGCAATCAGTACCTGATCGTGGCAATGAACCAGCAAGTGCAGCAGGGCACTGATGGGGGCGCCCTGGTGCAAGCGCACGTCGCCAATGTGGAACGGGAAGACTTCATCTTCAGGAAGCCGTGTGAGGTGCGCGTGCAGGTCAAAGCCCTCGTGAACCAGGTCGGCGAAGCGGCAACCGATCAGTTCACGGGCTGGCAAGCCCAACCAGTGCTCGACATTTTCACTGGCCTGCAGCACGCACAGGTCGGTGGCATCCAGCACCAGCAGAAAGCCGTGAGGCTGGATGCTGCCCGGAACCTGGATCGGCTCCTGGGCACAGCGCTCCATGGCGTCTGCCAGTGAGTTGTCTGCAGTCATGATTGAAAAAGCTCCTGTCATGTCCGTCCGTGTACGGCACAGGTGTCTGGCGCAGGACGAGTACGATTCACCCTAACAGAATCCCGGTGCATTTACCGGCTCTTGGCCATTGGAGGCACGGGTTGGCCACGGGTTCTGTGTGGTACAGGCTTTTTTTGATGCCACGGTATCGCTTTATCGCTAATACAAAAAAAATGGCGTTATGCCACATCGGCTGCGCCACCTCACTGCTACGCTCAGTTCAGGACGTTTCGATAAGGATAACAAGGTGACGGAGCGCATGCTGGCCGCGCTGTTCGGCCTGTTGTTCAGCGGCAGTACCGTGGCGGCGGATTTTCTCGTGGAAGTGCGGGTACTGGTGCAGCGTGGCTGCATGCTGGTCAACCAGACCCGCGATGCGGGGGCTCAGGCCCTGGGTCGTATCGACCTGGGGGCGACGGCGCGCCTGGATGGCCCTGGCGCGCCCTTGAGCGGTGTGCTGCTAAGCCAGCGCCCGCCGCGCCTGGAGTGCAACCCGGATACGCCCTATCAGGTGCGGGTCGACGGTGGCCAGCATGGTGGCGTCGGCGAACTGCGCTACCTGGCCAGCGACGATCGCCTGGCGCGGCCCATTCCTTACCGCTTGTACCGTGACGCTGCCTGGCGTGAGCCGCTGGCAGTGGGGGTAGCCCAATCGGCGCGTGTACCGGGCAGCGGTTCGGTGGAATTGCCGCTGTATGCACGTATCGACAAACTGGCCTGGGTGCCGGATGCAGGGGTTTATGCCGACCTGCTGAAAGTCACCGTCACCTGGTAGGGACGCCACCATGCACAAGGACGCCATGCCATGAGCCGCACTTCGATCCTGTTGCTCACCCTCGGCCCGCTGCTGGTCCCAGGCGGTGCGGTGCATGGCAGCACCACCGGTTTCATCCAGGCGCGGCTGGTGATCAGCGCGTCTTGCCAGATCAGCAGCAACGAGACGCAACCGGCTGTGCTGGGTGACCCAGGCGTACTGGACTTTGGCGAGCGCGGTCCGAACTGGGACCAGCCGTTGCGCAGCCAGGTGGACGAAGTGGGCGGCCAGGGTAGCCTGCAAATCAGTTGCACGCCTGAAGTTCGGGCCTTCAACGTGCGTATCAATGGTGGCCTCAATGGCGACGATGGCATTCGCCGCCTGAGCAACGGCCGTGAACTGATTCCTTATCAGCTGGCGGTCGACCCAGGCGGTAACAGCCGCTACGGCGTCGGCCAGGCGCGTGCCTTCACCATTCGCAGCAGCCAGCAAGTACCGATTCCCATCTACGGTGTGGTAGTGGCGCAACCGCGTGCGCTGCCGGCCGGGCTTTACCGCGACACCCTCAGAGTGACCCTGGACTGGTAACCACGCAAGGAGACTCCGATGCGAACGAACCTTTCATTTTGCGTCCTCGCAGGCCTGGGCCTGGCGTTGGCTTCCCAGGCCCAGGCGGCCACGGTGACGGGCAGTATCAGCTCGACCCTGACGCTGACTGCGGCGTGCCAGGTCAATGGCACGTCGGGCACGTCGGGGCTTAACTTCGGTGCCTTGAACTTCGGTACCCAGGATGCCTTGTTCGTCACCGCCAATGCCCAGGTGCTGGGAGGCGGGGGGGGCGCCATGAGCATCCTGTGCTCTGCAGGTACGGTGCCCGTGATCAAAGTGCGTGCCGGCCTGCATGACGGCCAGTCGAGCGGCGGCACCCGTGCGCTCGCTGATGGTTCTGGCAACTTTGTACCGTACGACCTCTATACCGACGCGGGGCGTACGGCGTTGCTGGCTGTCGACGACACCATCACCCTGCCGACCAGTACCGGCGCCGCCCAGACCGTCAACCTTTACGGCAAGGCCGTCGGCAAGGCGGGCCTGCCCGCAGGGGTCTACAGCGACACGATCTCGGTCGAGCTGTCGTTCTGACCCATGCGCGGCTGGCTGGCAGGTAGCCTGACTGGCGTCAGCATGTTGTTGGCCGCCCCACTGGGGGCAGTGACCACCAGTACCTTCACGGTGACGGCGCAGGTTGTCGCCGGGTGCCTGGTGGTGGGGGGTGTCACCAGCTACGGCACGCTCGATTATGGCTCGCAGTCGGCGCTGTCCACGGGGCTGCTCAGCACATCGCTGGGTGGTTCTACCGTGACGTTCCAGTGCACGCCGGGCGTGGCCATGAGCATGAGCCTGGACGGCGGGCAAAACACTGCCAGTGGCACACGCAACCTGAAGCGCACCAGTGGCACGCAAGTGCTGGCCTACCAGTTGTACCGGGACGCCGCCTATAGCCAGGCCTTGGGAATCGGCCAGAGCGTGGCGGTGAGCTATTCCGACCCGACGGCGATCAAGCTTCCGGTGTACGGGAGGGTCCAGCTGACCGGCACACTGCCGGCAGGGACCTATACCGATGTGGTGCAAGTGACGGTGACCTGGTAACGGCCAGCGCCACCCCTGACAAGTGTCTAAGGAGAGCTGCATGCGGGCAGGCGCGAAGTGGACGCGTGGATTGACTGGATTGTTGTCGCTGGCAAGCCTGCCGGCCTGGGCGGCCACTTCGGTGCTGATCTGGCCGATCGACCCGGTGCTGGAGGCCGACCAGAAGGCCGGTGCGTTGTGGCTGGAAAACCGTGGCACTGCGCCGGCAAACCTGCAGGTGCGGGTATTCGCCTGGCGCCAGGGTGATTACCAGGAGCAGTTCCAGGCGCAGCGCGAGATTATCGGCAGCCCGCCGGTCGCCAACATTGCGCCCGGGCAGAAGCAGCTGATCCGCCTGACCCGTACCGGCCCTTCACCCGCCGGCCAGGAGCAGGCCTACCGCATCATCATCGACGAGATTCCGCCCGCCATCCCGGTCGACAAGGCCGAGCCCGGTGCCACGGCGGCCATTCGTTTGCAGATGCGTTATTCGGTGCCGCTGTTCGTCTATGGCGAAGGGCTGTGGGGCAAGGCCGACCCTGAAGGCAAACGCAATGCCGAGGGCGTGGGCAAGCCACAGCTCAGTTGGCGCCCGGTGACGGTGCAGGGCAAGCCCTACATTGAACTGCGTAACACGGGCCCGGTACATGCGCGGCTGACCGATGTGGTCGTGCAGCAAGGCCCCCAGAGCAAGCCACTGGCTGAAGGCCTGCTGGGCTATGTACTGCCAGGGGCAAGCATGCGCTGGCCGGCTCCCGTGGCATCCGGCAACGTTAGCGTGCTGAAGGGCAGGGTCAATGGTCAACACTCGGCGGACGCCATCCGCCAAGGCCAATGAGCCAACGGCTAAATGAAGTGCAGGGGCCAAGGAGGACCCGGCAATGGTTGGAAACCGTGTGTGAAACGGCTCCCGGCGACGACGTGCCGCTGGTGCCTAGGGCTGGCCATGGTCAGCCCCACGCTGGTGCTGGCCGACGACTTGCCCCCACCGCCCACGGAGATGTCCGCCATCGCCGAGGCCACCCTTTACCTCGACCTGGTGGTGAACCAGATGCCCAGGGTTGAACTGATACCGGTGCAGCAGCGGGCCGGGCGGTTGTACCTGGACAGCGACCTATTGCGCGCAGCCGGCGTTTCGCTGCCGGGCAACCCCCAGGGGGAGGTGGCCCTGGACAGCATCGCGGGGCTGCATACCGATTACGACAGTCAGAACCAGCGCCTGTTGCTGCAGGTACCGCCGGCCTGGTTGCCTGACCAGCAAGTGGGTGATCGCAACCTTTACCCGGCCAGCGATGCGCGCAGCAGTTTTGGCGCCTTGTTCAACTACGACCTGTATCTCAACGACACCGATCAAGGCGGCACCTACCTGGCCGCCTGGAACGAGCTGCGCCTGTTCGACAGCTGGGGTACCTTTTCCAGTACCGGGCAGTGGCGCCAGTCTTTCAGTGGCGCACAGGCGGACGATACGCGCCGAGGTTTCATGCGTTACGACACCACCTGGCGCTTTACCGACGAGCAGCGCCTGCTGACCTACGAAACCGGTGACTTCGTGACGGGCGCCTTGCCCTGGAGCAGTTCGGTGCGCGTGGGCGGGGTGCAGCTGTCACGCGACTTCGCGGTGCGTCCGGATCTTGTCACTTACCCGTTGCCTGCGTTCGCCGGTGAAGCGGCGGTCCCCACGTCGCTCGACCTGTTCATCAACGGTTTCAAGTCCAGCACCACCGAACTTCAGCCAGGCCCGTACACCCTGACCAACGTGCCGTTCATCAACGGGGCCGGGGAGGCGGTGGTGGTCACCACTGATGCCCTTGGCCGGCAGGTGTCGACCACCTTGCCGTTCTATGTCACCAGCAGCCTGCTGCAGAAGGGCCTGTCGGACTACTCGGTGGCCGCCGGCAGCCTACGCCGGGATTACGGCGTACGCGATTTCAGCTATGGGCCGGGTATTGCCTCGGGCAGCCTGCGCTATGGGCTCAGTGACATGTTCACCCTGGAAACCCACGCCGAAACGGCGGAGTCGCTGATGCTCGGAGGGCTGGGTGGCAACATGCGCGTGGGCAATTTCGGCGTGCTCAACGCCGCCTTGGCGCAAAGCCGGTTCGAGGGCGACAAGGGCCACCAGGTCGCCCTTGGCTACCAGTACAACAGCCAGCGCATCGGCTTCGGTTACCAGCGCCTGCAACGTCATGGCGATTATGCCGACCTGAGCCGGGTGGGCTCCCCGGACATGCAACTGAGCAAAAGCAGCGAACAGGTTACCCTCAGTGTCAACCTGAACGCGTACGGCAGCATTGGCGCTGGCTACTTCGACGTGCGCGCCGGTGACGGAACGCGTACCCGGTTGATCAACCTGAGCTACAGCAAGCCGCTGTGGGGCAGCAGCAGTGTGTACCTGTCGGCCAACCGTGAAGTGGGTGACAGCCAGTGGGCGGTGCAGGCGCAGCTGGTGATCCCGTTCGACCTGCACGGCACCCTGGCGCTGAGCATGGAACGCAGCAATGAAGGCGAGACCCTGCAACGGGTCAACTACAGCCGCGCGGTGCCAGCGGGTGTCGGCGTCGGTTACAACCTGGGCTATGCCGCAGGCAGCGACCGTGATGCCTATCGCCAGGCCGACGTCACCTGGCGCCTGCAATCGGTACAATTGCAGGCCGGTGTGTATGGCAGCAGCGGCGAGATGACCCGCTGGGCCGACGCCAGTGGTTCTCTGGTGTGGATGGATGCCGGCGTGTTCGCCGCCAACCGTATCGATGATGCCTTCGTGGTGGTCAGCACCGCAGGTTACGCCGATGTACCGGTGCGTTATGAAAACCAGGAAATCGGCCGTACCGATGCCAAGGGGCACTTGCTGGTGCCTTACAGCAGCGGTTACTACCGGGGCAAGTACGAGATCGACCCCATGAACCTGCCACCGGATGTCCTCGCGCCGGACGTTGAGCAGCGTGTGGCGGTACGACGGGGCAGTGGCTACTTGCTGGAGTTCCCCCTCAAGCGCGTCATGGCGGCCAGTGTCGAATTGGTGGATGGCAACCAGCAGGTGCTCAAACTGGGTAGCCGTGTTACCCACGCAGAGAGTGGCACCCAGGCGGTGGTGGGGTGGGACGGGTTGGTGTACCTGGAGAACCTGTCGTCGCATAACCGCCTTCAGGTGGCGCTTGAAGGGGGTGGGCATTGCGAAGTGGCGTTCGACCTGCCTGACGCGCAAGGCTCGGTCCCTTTGATTGGTCCGTTGGTGTGCCGATGAATGCCTGGCGGCGGGGCCTGGTGGCGAGCGTGCTGCTGTTGCCGAGCAGTACGGCCTGGGCGCTTTGCTCGTCGGTGGCCACCTTGCCGGCAGCGTTTGGCAGCCTTAATTCGACGCAGGTTCGCAACACGGTACAGACGGCTTCCAGCCTCAACTCCGGGTTGCAGTGCACCGGTTCGCTGCTGACCTTGCTCAGCAGCGGTGATCATTTCTACGCCACGATCACGCCCGCTTCGGGCGGTCTGGTCGGCCCGACAGGCGATGTCATTCCCTACACGCTCTATGCCGACAACACCACCCGCTACCCGATTACCCGGGGTGTGGCCTACGACTTCGCCCGCAACGGCATCCTCGACTTGTTGGGGCTGCTCGGCGGTACCACGCCCAAGGCGGTGCCGATCTACATGCGCACCCAGATTGGCAGCAATGTCGCGGCCGGGTTGTATCAAGAGGCCCTGACCGTGGCCTGGAGCTGGGATTATTGTTCGGGTATTGGCGCGTTGGGGATATGCCTTGGGCGTGACATCGGCTCGGGTAGCCAGGTCTTGAACGTGAGCCTGACGGTGACCAACGATTGCCAGATCACCACCCCCGACATCAGCTTCGCCAGTGCGCCGGTGGTGGCGGGGTTCGGCACGGTGAGCCAGGGCATAAACGTGTCATGCACCAAGGGCAGCAGCTACACGGTAGGGCTGGGTGACGGGCAGAACGTGTCCGGTGGGCGGCGGCGGATGAAGTCTTCGGCCAACAACTACCTGGCCTATGACATTTTCAAAAGTGCCGGTACCGTGCGCTGGGGGGCGTCCGGGGCTGCCAGGCGTTCCAGTACGGATGCCGACATCAACCCCGGCGTGGGTACCGGCACGGGTAGCCAGGTGTTCAACTACAACGCCAAGGTCTATACCGATCAGGCGACACCGCCGGCTGCGACCTATACCGACAGTGTGATACTGGATGTGCAGTTCTGAACAGCGGTCTATACCCCCGAAGGAGCCGCCGCGTGTCGCGACGTGCTGCTCCTGCAGGGGTTGCGCAAGACGAGGTTCAGCGCAAATCGCCTACCATGCTTGCCAGGGTCTCCAGCACCGCGCCGGCCAGTGCCTTCGAGCGCGCCCCCGACCACCCGGCAACTGCATCGGGCGCGTCGTCATGGTCCTTGAACGGCATCTCCAGCGTCAGTGACAGGCAGTCATGGGCCATGCCCACCGCGTTGCAGGCCAGCGTCGTGTTCGCCTGTCCGGGCTCGTCACGGGTATAGCCATGCACCGTCTGGAAGTCGCGAGTCAGGCTGCACAAGGTGGTACGGAACTGCTCTTCGAGCTTGGCCAGCCGAGGGGTGTAACCGGGGTTGCCCTCGCATGCGGCCGTGAACACGTGCGGGATCTCTTCGTCACCGTGCACGTCGATGAAGGCATCCACACCGTACTGCTTCATCTGCGCCTGTGCAAAGAACACTTCCGGGCTGAATTCGACGCTGGCGTCCTGCCAGGCGCGGTTGAGGTCCTTGCCTTTGAAGTTGGTGCGCAGGTGGCCGAGGAAGGCGCCGTCGGGGTTCATGTTGGGTATCAGGTAAAGGTCGGCCTTGGCGAGCAATTGCTGGACCACTGCGTCGTTGGCCTGCAGGCGGTCGATCACGCCTTCCATGAACCATTCGGCCATGTGCTCGCCCGGGTGCTGCTGGGCAATCAGCCACAGCTTGCGCTTGCCTTCGGCACCGTCGCCTGCCCGCAGCAGCGGGATGTCGCGGCCCTGGATACTGCGGCCGCTGGCCAGCAACTCGACCCCCGGGAGTTGGCGGGCCCGTTCGATCAGCTGGTTGTGGCGGGCACGCGGGTAGGGCTCGAAATAGGCGAACCAGATCTGGTCCTGTTCAGCCTTGACCTCGAACGATAGCGCCGTACCGTCGAACTGGCTGGGCACGCGGAACCAGCGCTGCTGGTCGTAGCTGGCCACAGCGTTGTAGCCGCTCCACGCGTTCTTGTACGAGGAGCCAGAAGCGTTGTCCAGGCTGAAGCGATGGACCTGCCCCGGTGTGAGCCCGCTGACCTTGAAGTGGAACCACTGGTAGTGGCCGCTGTGGGTGTCCGGGCGAATGGCCAGGTGTACCTGGGCCGGGTTGCTGGCATCCAGTACCTGAATGTTGCCGGAGTCGAAATCGCAGTCGATCTGCAGGGGGGACAGCGTCACGGTCATGTGCCGGGCTCCTTTGCGGGCATTGTTGTAGGGGTACTGTATACGGCTTGGCGGGGATGCTGTGCAAGAACAGGCAGGGCGAGCCGTCAGCGGACGGCCCGTATGCCGCGGGCCAAGGCCGGCAAATGCGTGGACTTCAGGTTATCTGAAGAACTGACTGGGCGTGGTACCGAACTGGCGCTTGAACATGCTGGCGAAGGCACTTGGGCTGTCATAGCCCAAGGCGCCCGCCACATCGATGATTCGCTCGCCCAGGGCAATCCGCTCCAGTGCCAGCATCAGCCGCGCCTGCTGGCGCCACTGGCCAAAGGTCATGCCGGTTTCCTTGCGGAACAACCGCTGGATGGTCTTTTCGTCCACCCCCAGCTGCACGCCCCAGTCGGCAACGGTGGCGTTATCGTCGGGCCGTTCATGCAATGCCGTGCAGATCACCCGCAGGCGCTGGTCGCTGGGTTGCGACAGCTTCAGCGGCAAGGTCGGCAGTACGCAGATTTCGTCGAGGATCAGGCGCATGACCCGGGCTTCGCGCGAGTCCTCGGCAAACGGTGCGGTGAACCCCACCGAGGCCTTGATCAGTTCGCTGAGCAAGGGCGAGATGCTGATGGCCTTGCTCTGCAGGGGCAGGCCTGTTGCCGCGTCGATGCGCACGAACACACTGCGCATCTTCACGTCGCCGACACAGCGAATGGCGTGCACCTGGCCGCAAGGCATCCACACACCGCGGCTGGGTGGCACTGTCCAGCATTCGTTCCCGGACGCGACGATCATCAGGCCTTTGATGGCATAGATCAGTTGATGCTTGGTATGGCTATGGGGCTCGATGAACCAGTCGCTTGGGTAGTCTGTCGCACGGCTACCCACTTCCCAGGTCCACTCATCGACCTCCACCAGCAATTCACGCTGTGGCTTTACCATCGTGACCTCGTATCGAAGCAGCCTGGCAGGGCCACTTTAGCAGCAACGGCCAGGGCGGGCCCGCGAGCGGGTGGCCGGTAGCAAGGCGGTGGCCAACCCGAGCAGCGGCAGGAACGCGATGGCTTGGTACACCCATTCGATGCCATGCCGGTCGGCCAGTGTGCCCAGGCCGGCTGCACCCACGCCGCTGATGCCGAACATCAGCCCGAACATCACCCCCGAAACCATGCCGACCCGGCCTGGCACCGCCTCCTGGGCATACACCACCAGGGCAGCGAATGCCGAGGACATCACCAGGCCGATGGCCACCGCCAGCACGGCTGTCCAGGCGAGGTTGGCATGGGGCAGGGCCAGGGCGAAGGGCGCCACGCCGAGGAACGAGACCCAGATCACGGCCTTGCGCCCGATGCGATCACCCACCGGGCCACCGGCAAAGGTGCCCAGCGCAACGGCTGCGAGGAACACGAACAGGTACAGCTGGCTGTGCTGCACACTCAGGCCGAAATGCTCGATCAGGTAGAAGGTGAAGAAGTTGGTGAACGAAGCGATGTAGACGAACTTGGCGAACATAAGCACGGCAATCACCACCACAGCGCGCCACATGGCACCCCGCGACAGGCCGGGGGCCTGTTGCCCCGCGAAGCTCTTGAGCCGGGCCTGGCCGTGGCGCACGCTCCAGCCCGTCACCCGCAGCAGCACCAGAACGGCCAGCGCAGCGGCCAGCATGAACCAGGCAATGGCCGGTTGGCCGTGCGGAATGATGATGGCAGCGGTGAGCAGTGGGCCGAGGGCCGAGCCGGTATTACCGCCGACCTGGAAGGTTGATTGCGCGGTCCCGAAGCGCCCGCCGGAAGCCATCCTGGCGACCCTCGAGGCCTCTGGGTGAAAGGTGGCCGAACCCACGCCGACCACGGCGGCGGCCACCAGCAGCATTTCATAGCTGCCGGCAAAGGCGAGCAGGGCGATGCCCACCAGCGTCACCACCATGCCGGCAGGCAGCAGGTAGGGTTGTGGGTGCTTGTCGGTGAACATGCCGACCCAAGGTTGCAGCAGGGAAGCGGTCACCTGATACACCAAGGCAATCCAGCCGATCTGGGCGAAGCTCAGCGCGAAATCGCTTTTCAGCATGGGGTAGATCGACGGCAGTACGGCTTGAATCAGGTCGTTGAGCAGGTGGGCGAATGCAGCAGCACCGACGATGCGCACGACAAAGCCCTGAGGCTGGTCGGCAGGCGTGGCGGCGGCTACGGAGGCGGCGGAGGTTGTCATGGGCAAGGTTCTTCTAGGGCAAGGGAACAAGGCATTGCCGCAGCAGGTTATCCAGTGCCGAGGTTGCCTGTCTCACGCCGAACAGGCAGCCAATGTCGCGTTTCGGGCATCCGTGCCCACAGCCTGACAAGCGCACGCAATCGCCCGGCATTTCATCATTGCAGTGAGGAACGGTGCGTCGCAGGCGTCAGGTGCGGCCCGTGTGCAGAAGCGGCCTTGTATCGCGGTGGGCCGCTCCTGCAGGTGGTTGCCTTCAGGCCATATCGGCTGCGGTCTTGCCGGCGACCTTGTGGCGGCCGCCCAGCCATACCAGCAACAGCCCCGCAGCCGCCAGCACACTTCCGGCCATTGGCACGGCGGCGTAGCCCAGGTTCAGGCTGATAACCGCACCACCCAGCGCCGCGCCCACGGCGTTACCCAGGTTGAACGCACCCACGTTGATCGACGACGCCAGGCCTGGCGCCTCGATGGCGGCAGTCATTACACGCATTTGCAGCGGCGGTACCACGGCGAAGGTGAACATGCCCCAGACCAGCAGGGCGATGGCAGCGCCGAGGTGGCTGCTCAGTACCAGGGGCATCAGCAGCATGATCAGCGCCAGCACGGCAAGGAAGATTTTCGCCGCGCCATCCAGCGACCAGTCGGCCAGGCGGCCACCCAGGCTGTTGCCAAGGGTGAAGCCAACGCCGATCAGTACCAGCGCCAAGGTTACGAAGCCGTCCGAGGCACCGGTCAGTTCGGCCAGCACCGGCGCCACGTAGGTGTACAAGGTGAACATGGCGCCGGCACCGAGCACGGTGGTGGCCATTGCCAGCAGCACGCTGGGGCGGGCAATGACCGCCAGTTCCTTGCGCACATGCGGCACGCTGCCGCGTTCACCCTTGGGCAGGGCGTACCACAGCGCGGCCATGGCCAGCAGGCCAAGTACGGCGGTACCGGCAAATGCCATGCGCCAGCCGATCTGCTGGCCGATCCAGGTGGCGGCCGGTACGCCGCCGATGTTGGCGATGGTCAGGCCCATGAACATGGTGGCCACGGCGCTGGCCTGTTTTTCCTTGGGCACCACGCTGGCTGCCACCACGGCTCCCAGGCCGAAGAACGCACCATGGTTGAGGCTGGTGACCAGTCGCGAAGCGAGCAGGGTGTAGTAGTCCGGCGACAGTGACGACAGCAGGTTGCCAAGGGTGAAGATGGCCATCAGCGCCATCAGCGCAGCGCGCTTCCCAAAGCGGCTGAACAGCAAGGTCATGATCGGCGCGCCGACCATCACGCCAATGGCATAGGCGGTGATCAGCATGCCGGCGCTGGGGATGCTCACCTCCACGCCTTGGGCGATGACTGGCAGTAGCCCCATCGGGGTGAACTCGGTAGTGCCGATGCCAAAGGCGCCAATGGCCAACGCGAAGAGCACGCGGCCGGGTCTCATTGTTTGAGCAGTCATCAGTGTCAGTCCCAGGTTGGCGCCAGGCCGTCAGGGCTGACCTCGCGGCCGTTGCGCTCCAGCTTGGCGATGCGTGCCATATCGTCGGTGTCCAGCGTCAGGCCACGGGCAAGCAGGTTGCTGGCCAGGTTTTCACGCTTGGTCGACGACGGGATCACGGCATAGCCCAGTTGCAAGGCCCAGGCCAGGGCAACCTGGGCGACGGTAGCCTTGTGCTTGGCGGCGATCTGGGCCAGCACCGGGTCTTTCAGCACTTTGCCGTAGGCCAGGGTCATGTACGAGGTCACGGTGATCCCTTGTTCCTCGAGGAACGCGGTCAGCGTGCTGTTCTGCAGGTAGGGGCTGAGCTCGATCTGGTTGGTGGCGATTTCCCCTTTGCCGACCACGGCAATGGCTTGCCTGGTCAGCTCGATGTTGAAGTTGGAAACGCCGATCTGGCGAGCCAGGCCTTGCTGCTTGGCGTCGGCCAGGGCCTTCATGTACTCGGGCAGTTCTACGCCATTGCCCGGCGCTGGCCAGTGGATCAGCAGCAGGTCGACGTAGTCGGTGCGCAGCTTCTGCAAGCTGTCACGCAGGCTGGGGATCAGCTTGTCGGCGGCGTAGTTGTCGACCCAGATCTTGGTGGTGATGAACAGCTCGCTGCGCGGCACGCCGCTTTCGGCGATGGCCTGGCCCACTTCGGCTTCGTTCTTGTAGATCTGGGCGGTATCGATGACGCGGTAGCCGACTGCCAGGGCAGACTTGACCGAGTCGATGACGGTTTGGCCGGAGAGGCGGAAGGTGCCGAGGCCGAAGGAAGGAACGCTCATGGGGTTGCTCCTGAATAGGAAGAGGATCATGTGATGGCCAGTGTGCAGGTTTGAACGGCAGCGAATAAGCCGCCATGGCGCCAAAGTCCTTTGACCTGTAGTCACAAATACATTTTCAAGCTGTGCATTCACTACATAAATAGGGCCCGAGGGGACTGGAACCTTGTTCAGCTAGCGCTTTTTTATCAAGCGTTGAGGCTGCCCATGACCCCTTCAGTAATACCCGCCGACTCCATCGATGCGCTGATTGCCCGTCAGCTGCCAGGCTGGCTCAAGCGCGCATCTGCCCAAGAGCTGACAGGGCTGCGCGCCGCTGCTTTGCGCCAACAGCGGGCGCAGGACCACGTCGACGCCTGGTTAAGGGCTATAACCCCCTTGGATGAGTTCGCCGAGTCGTTGCTCAAACGTGCACCCGAGGCCCATTCGATCAAGCAGGTGGATTTGCGCCAGGCTCAGCTCAGGCTGGTGACCCTGCAGCCCAAACCGTCGATATCACCTGCTCTACCTAGCACGTCAACACGCATCGTCAGCACCCAGACGCTTCTTTCGGCGGCACTGCATAACTTCCACGAAAAGGAAATGCAGCCTGGCTGGTTCGCGGCCGGGTCGCAGTTGGTCACTGCCAGCGGGCACCTGCTGCCGCTAAGTGCGCAAGCTTTTGTCCACCTTTGCAGAGACATCGATATTGGCAGGCGTTATCAAAGCCATTTGCAATCGAAGCTGGAAGGCGAGGGGGTGGCCGTCGAGAGTGCCCTGGAGGAGGCGATGAGCGCCAACCTGGCGCTTGCTGCAATCGTCGCAAGAATCAAGGGTGAAATCGATGAGCAGACCTGTCAGTGGATCAACCAGGTGGTGGGCACAGGGTCTTTCCTGCCAGCCGACAACACCGTATTGAAGTGTCACACCCTGCGGCTGTTGGGCAAGGAGGTCATTGGCGCACTGGTGATCGAAGTGCGTCAGAACGCCCGCCTGCTTGGTGTTATCGCGTGGTTCCCTGAGGACCCGTATGCCCCGGTGAGTTGGCACACCAGCTGGGAGCTGCTGTACATGACCCTTGGCATACGTTTGCGTAATGAAGCGTATCGGCGCTACTTCCAGCGCTTCGTCGCAGAGCGTGATCGCGTCGCCTTCTGCGCGGCGCTGAACGCGCTGCTCAGCCACGGTAATACCGTTCTCCCGCTTGAGCTGGATGGCCGCTGTTTTGCGATCGAGGGCGACGTGTTTGTCGCGCTGCGCCAAGCCCGGATCGACAAAATGCTGGATGACGCACGGGTATTGGCCGTTTCGACAGAGGATGAAGATGTCGCCGACCGTCGCGCACGTTTGCAGGGCTATCTGGATTTGGGGTTGAGCGTAGCAGGCCTGGCAGCGCTGTTTGTGCCTGTGTTGGGGCAGGCCCTGCTGGGGCTTACGGTGGTGCAGCTGGCAGGTGAGGTGTACGAAAGCTACCAGGATTGGCAGTTGGGTGATCGCGACGCCGCATTGGGCCACTTGTTCAACGTGGCCGACACGGTTGTGATGACGGCGGTGACGGCGGCCGGGGCGACGGCACTTGGCAAGCTGGCCCAGCGAGTGGTGCAGGTGGATGCCTTGGTGCCGGTAAGCCTGGGCGATGGCCAGTTGCGGCTGTGTGACCCGTCCTTGTCGGGCTATCAGCGTGAGGGCGTCGATCTGATGGTAGGACAGGCCGTGAATGAAACTGGCCGTTCGCTGAGGCGCCTGCACGATGCTGTCTATGAGGTGAGTGAAGGGGACGATGGCGCATGGCGTATTCATCATCCATCAAGGCCACAGGCCTACGTACCGGCACTTGAGCACAATGGTGCCGGGGGATGGGTGCATGAGTTCGAACAACCGCAGCGCTGGCATGACGCCGCCTACATGGTGCGCCGCCTTGCCAGTCGTACGGCGCAGGTGCCCGATGAGGCGGTGTCTGTGGCGTTGCAGGCCACGGGTTTCGAGGCTGACAGCCTGCGCCGTTTGTTACTGGAAAATGCGCCCCCGCCGGCACGCCTGCTCGATGCCATCGAGCGCCAGCAATTGCACCGTGATTTCCCGGCGTTGCGAGGTGAGGCTTTCGAGGAGGTCTTCAACGAGCGACAGATCAGCCCGCAAGCAGCAGACCGGGTCTTGATGCGGGACTTCCCAGGCCTTTCCCACCGCTGCGCACGGGAAATCGTCGAGGGGGCCAGCAGTGTCGAGATGGAGAGCCTGACGGGCGCAGGCCGGGTGCCCTTGGCCTTGGCGGAACGTGCACGCTGGGCAATACGCGACAGTCGGATAGACCGTGCCTGCGCAGGGTTGCGCCAGGCCGCGGCAGAAAATGACGATACCGGCAAGCTCGCGCTGGGCCTGCTCGATGCCATCGCCCCCTGGTCGGCTGGGGTCAACGTTGAGCTGCCTGCCGCGGGCAGGGGTGGGTTGCTGCAGACGTTGAGACGGCAACTGGACAGCCGCCAGCGACAGTTGCTCGGTATTAGCCAGATGACGGATGACGCACTGGGTGAGCGGCTTGGGCGTGAGGCGCTCGCTGACCGTGAAGCGGCGGCCCGAATGATTGGGCTGGCCCGTGTGGGGCAGGGGATTCGCCCTCCTGTGCGGTTGTTCGATGGGCGTTTGGGCTACCCGCTCAGTGGCCAGCTGACAGGCACCCGCCAGGCACTGCGGCGCACGTTGAACCACGTGTTCCCGGTGATGAGCAGTGAGCAGCTGGAGGGCTACCTGCAAGACCTGGCACAGCGGGGGGTGGACCCGTGGGACCATGTCAGCCAACTGTTACAGGCCAAGGTCAGCCTCAAGCAGGCATTGCAAGCCTGGCGAAATGACGCAGGGCTGAACATTGTTCGCCGCCTGCGTCGTATCAAGGTTGCCAGGCGCATTACGGCAAGCTGGCAGCGCTTTACCCCTGGAGAGGTGGCGGGTGACTACCACCTGACCCTCGTGGGCGAGCGGGTGGGTGACCTGCCAGCGTTGCCTGATAATGTGAGTTTCGACCACATCACGCACCTGACCCTGCGCGATATGCAGGTGACGAGCCTTGATGCGGGCTTTCTTGGTCGCTTCAGCAAGGTGCGCAACCTGGACTTGCGGAACAACCAGCTGACGCGCCTTCCCGCAGGTATCGAGCAACTGACCGAACTGAGGACCCTGCGCCTTGGCGGCAACCAGATCGTGCTTTCCAGCGAGGATAACCTGCGTTTGAGCCAGCTTGTGGAGCTGCGCCGCTTGGAGCTCAACGGTAACCCGGTCGGCTTGCTGCCACCCTTGGCGTCTTTCCCCCTGCTGCGCCGGCTGTCCTTGCGCAACACCGGGCTGGGCGATCTGCCCGCTGATCTGGCCAGGCACGGTAATCTGGAGTTGCTGGACATGCGTGACAACCAGATCCAGACGCTGCCTGAAGCGTTGTCCCTAGTGCCGCTTCGCTTGTGGCGGGGCCTGGAGCTGCACGACAATCCACTCTCGGACGAAACCCTGCAGCGCTTGCAGTTGGCCAGGGCGTCGGCCGGGGCTGCTGAGCGTCGACGTGCAGCTCATGCCACTTCGATCCCGAACGCTGCAGCCCCTTGGTTTTCAGGGTTCACGCCAGCCCAGCGCGAGGTGCGATTGGCGAGCTGGAACCGCTTGAGCCAGGAAGCCGGGGCGCAGGATCTGTTTCGCTTTTTCTCTGATTTACGCGCCCTGCGTGAATACGACGCACAACCGCGCGACCTTCAGGCGCGGGTGTGGCATATCCTCGAAGCCTGCGAACAGCACGCTGAAGTACGCGCGAGCCTGTTCGAGCAAGTTGCCCGGCCGCGCAGTTGCAGCGACGAGTTGCTGCTGACGCTCAGCGAGCTGGAGGTTGGCGCGCTGGTCGCCAAGGCCGGTGCAGCCGGTACCGGGTTGCAGAAGGAGCGGGCGCTGGTCAGGCTGGGGCGTTCATTGTTCCGCCTGGACAAAGTCAACGCAATTGCCGCGCGGCATATTGCGGATTACTTTTCGAACGATCCCGTTGAGGTTTACCTGACCTATCGCGTCAGGCTGGCGGATAGCCTCGACCTTCCCGTGCAGCCCAGCCATCTTTCGTATGAGAGTTTCAGCGGGGTTGGCCGCGAAGACCTGGACGCCGCGCGCAGCGAGGTGCTGCGGCAGGAAACGCCACAAGCCTTGGCGCAGGCGCTGGCAGATCGATCCTTCTGGCAGGACTACCTGCACGAGCAGCAGGCGGCGCGCTTCAGCCGCTTGGACGAGCCTTTTCAGCAGCGCCTGGATGCGTTGCTCGAACAGTCGAAAACGCTGAGCGATGGCGACTACTTTGCCCAGGTCGAGCATATCTGCGCAGCGCGTGAGGTCGCGAAACGGCAGCTTTTGCTTGAATTGAGCCGAGAGGCAATTCAACGCCACGCCCTGTGAACGAAACAGCCCGCCGAGAGGCGGGCTGTTCGCTGGGGCGGGACGATCAGCGGCGGCGGAACAGCGGCAGCGGTTCGTCGGTGGCGGCCTGGTAGGTCACCGAGAAGTCCTTCAGGCTTTGCAGCGCGTCTTCCGGGTCCTTGTCGGCACGGATGGCGAAGGCGTCGAAGCCGCAGCGGGCCATGAAGAACAGCTGGTCGCGCAGCACATCGCCGATGGCGCGCAGTTCGCCTTTGAACTTGTAGCGGTCACGCAGCAGGCGCGCATTGGAGTAGCTGCGGCCGTCGGTGAATGCCGGGAAGTTCAGGGCGATGACCTGGAAGTGGTGCACGTCTTCACCGATTTCCTCCGCTTCCTGGTCGCTGTCCAGCCATACACCCAGGCCGCCATCGCGGGCCTTGAGCACATGGGCATGGTCGCGCCACATTTGCAGCGGCACGATGTAGTCGTCGCAGTTGGTCAGCTCGTCGAACGAGGTTTCCTTGGGCAGCAGGTGCCAGGTTTCGTCGACGATCTGGTTGTTCTTAATGATTCGCTGCATAGACGCGTTCCTTGAAGGGGTCGATGCCGATACGCTGGTAGGTGTCGATGAAACGCTCTTCCTCGGTACGTTGCTCGACGTACACGGCGATCAGCTTCTCGATCACATCGGCCATGTCATCCTGCGCGAAGGACGGGCCAAGGATCTTGCCCAGGCTTGCGCCGCGTGCGGCGTTGCCGCCCAGCGACACCTGGTAGAACTCCTCACCCTTCTTGTCCACGCCGAGGATGCCGATGTGGCCCACGTGGTGGTGGCCGCAGGCGTTCATGCAGCCGGAGATGTTCAGGTCGATTTCGCCGATGTCGAACAGGTAGTCCAGGTCGTCGAAGCGGCGCTGGATGGACTCGGCAATCGGGATCGACTTGGCGTTTGCCAGCGAGCAGTAGTCGCCACCCGGGCAGCAGATGATGTCGGTCAGCAGGCCGATGTTCGGGGTAGCGAAGCCGCCTTCGCGCAGTTCAAGCCACAGCGCGTGCAACTGGCGCTGCTCGACGTCGGCGAGGATGATGTTCTGCTCGTGCGAGGTGCGCAGGAAGCCGAAGCTGTAGCGTTCGGCCAGGTCGGCCACGGCGTCCAGCTGCTTGTCGGTCAGGTCGCCCGGGGCAACACCGGTAGGCTTGAGTGACAGGGTAACAGCCACGTAGCCCGGGCGCTTGTGGGCGCGGGTGTTGCGCGAGCGCCAGCGGGCGAACCCTGGGTGCTCGGCATCCAGGGCGGTATAGTCGACGTTGTCGAGTGCGAGGTACTCGGGGTCGACGAAGTGGCGCGATACGCGTTGCACTTCGGCTTCGGTCAGGGTGGTGGTGCCGCCACGCAGGTGGACCATTTCGGCCTCGACCTTTTCGGCGAACACTTCCGGGGTAAGGGCCTTGACCAGAATCTTGATCCGCGCCTTGTACTTGTTGTCACGGCGGCCGTAACGGTTGTACACGCGCAGGATGGCGTCGAGGTAGCTGATCAGGTCCTGCCATGGCAGGAACTCGTTGATGAACGAGCCCACCACCGGGGTACGGCCCAGGCCGCCACCGACCAGCACACGGAAGCCCAGTTCGCCGGCCGCGTTGCGCACGGGCTCCAGGCCAATGTCGTGCACTTCGATGGCGGCGCGGTCTTCCTGCGAACCGTTGATGGCGATCTTGAACTTGCGTGGCAGGTAGGCGAATTCCGGGTGGAAGGTGGTCCACTGACGGACGATTTCACACCACGGGCGCGGGTCGACGATCTCGTCTGCGGCCACACCGGCGAACTGGTCGGTGGTGGTGTTGCGCAGGCAGTTGCCGCTGGTCTGGATCGCGTGCATCTGCACGGTGGCCAGCTCGGCGAGGATGTCGGGGATGTCTTCCAGCGCCGGCCAGTTGAACTGCACGTTCTGGCGGGTGGAAATGTGGGCATAGCCCTTGTCATAGTCGCGAGCGATCTTGGCCAGGGTGCGGACCTGGTTGGCGTTCAGCTGGCCGTACGGCACCGCGACACGCAGCATCGGCGCGAAACGTTGGATGTATAGGCCGTTCTGCAGGCGCAGAGGGCGGAATTCTTCTTCGCTCAGCTCACCGGCCAGGTAGCGGCGGGTCTGATCACGGAACTGCTTGACGCGGTCCTCGATGATCCGCTGATCGTACTCGTCGTATACGTACATAAAAGTCCTGTCTCAGGCATGCAGCTATTCGCGCGCACGGCCGCGCACTCCGGTACGGAGCCGGGGAACGATAGCAGGTTGCGGTTATGCGCTAAAGTGATGTTTTTGCATATGAAAAGAACCAAATGGACTATGTGAGATTGACTGCCATTTGTGCGCTGAGCATCGTCAGGCGTTTATAATCCGGCGTTTGCTTCGCAGAGATGTGACCCCATGCTCAAGGCCCTGTGCCAAAGCTTGTGCCTTGCCTTGCCACTGGTGGCAAATGCGCAACCGGCTTCGGTGGTGTTCCTCAACCCGGGGCTGTCCACCGAGACATTCTGGACCAGCTATACCCGCTTCATGCAGGCCGCCGCGGACGAGCTGGGCATGACCCTGCAGGTGCAATACAGCGAGCGCCGAGCCGACCTGGCACTGGCCCAGGCCCGGGCGATCCTGAGTGCGCCGCAGCGTCCGGATTACCTGGTGCTGGTCAATGAGCAGTACGTGGCACCGGAAATCCTGCGGTTGTCGCGTGGCACCGGGGTGAAACTGCTGCTGGTCAATAATGGCCTGACCGCCAGCCAGCGCCTCAGCATCGAGGCCCAGCCCGGCAAGTATGCCGAGCCACTGGGTACCTTGATGAGCAACGACGAGCAGGCAGGCTTCCAGATGTTGCACCTGATGCTCGCGCAGCTGCCTCGCGACGCAGGGCCGGTGGATCTGGTGGCTTTTGCCGGGGTCAAGACCACCCCGGCCTCGCAGTTGCGCGTTGAGGGCATGCGCCGCGCTCTGGCCGATTTCCCTCAGGTGCGCTTGCGGCAAGTGGTATACGGCGGCTGGAACCGCCAGCGCGCCTACGAGCAAGCGAAGCAGTTGCTTGAGCGTTACCCGGCCACCCGGCTGGTGTGGTCGGCCAATGATCAGATGGCCTTTGGTGCCATGCAGGCGTTCGAGGAGGCCGGGTACACGGCGGGTCGTGACGTGCTGTTCGCTGCCGTCAACAGCTCGCCCGAAGCCTTGCGCGCACGTATCGATGGGCGCTTGAGCGTGCTGATGGGTGGGCATTTCACCCTTGGCGGTTGGGCCATGGTGATGCTGCACGATGACGCCCACGGGCTGGCGTTGAACCGCGACGGCCTGCGCGAGCGCCGTGTTCCGGTATTGCAGGAAATCGATCAGGCCAAGGCCAGGCGTTGGCTGAAGCTGTTGGAAAGGGACGACTACGGCGTCGATTTTCGGCGTTACAGTGCTGAAGGGCGCCCGCCCGGTTACCGTTACCCGTTTCTGGCGTCACCGGTCGAATATTGAATGACCCTGCTTGAGGGAAGGGCATTGCTCGTCTTAACTGTTGGTGGTGAAGTGCATTCCCATAACCACTACAAGAGGCAATGCAATGGGAAACTCAACCAAGGTCCGCAAAGCTGACAGCAGCGTCGATGCCTGGGCGATCCTCTGCCTGATCGTTCTGGTGGTGGTCACTGCGGTGTATTGGGTCAGCCACCAGTGACTTGAAACTCAAGACCGTGATGTAGCAGGGCGCCTGTGGGAGGGAGTCTCGCAGGCGCTTTATTATTGCCTGTGGCCGCCTCTTCGCGGTGAAAACATATCCCTTGAGAATGGCGCGGGACCGTCGTAGGAGCGGGTTTACCCGCGAAAGGGCCGGCCCTGCTGGCCAATATCCACCCGCCGTTCACCGTTGCGGCCGCGACCGTATTCGCGGGTAAACCCGCTCCTACACACGCATCGCTGGTTGGGGAAGGGCCGTCGTAGGAGCGGGTTCACCCGCGAAAGGGCCGGGCCTGCTGGCCAATTACCACCTGCCGTTCACCGTTGCCGCCGCGACCGTATTCGCGGGTAAACCCGCTCCTACACACGCATCGCTGGTTGGACACAGGCCGCTGTAGGCGCGGGTTTACCCGCGAAGAGGCCGGCATAGGCTAGCGGGTCAGGTGCAGCGCCAATTGCACCAGGCCGATCAATACCGCAATGAACACCAGGGTGAACAGCGCCCCCAGCGTAATGAAATGGCTGGCTTTGCCGTGGGTGAAGTCGCGTGCGCGGTTTTTGCCGCTTTGCACGCCGAAGGCGGCAGCGAGGATGCTGTGCAGCATCTGCCAGAAGGTCGGGGGTTTGCCCTGGCTGGAATCGTCCATGGTGGCTCCTGGGGAAATCAGAGGCAATCAAGGACAGTGTAGGCAATGGTTGTGAGGTTGCCTGTGCCGGCCTCTTCGCGGGTAAACCCGCTCCTACAGGTCAATCACGGCCCTTGAGGCCTGTTTCATACCTGTGTGGGCGAGCCCGCGAAGAAGCCAGCGAAGTCGTTTAGCTGTCATACCCCAGGTTAGGCGCCAGCCAGCGCTCGCTTACGCTGATATCCTGGCCTTTGCGTGCGCTGTAACGTTCGATCTGGTCCTTGTCGACCTTGCCTACGGCAAAATACTTCGCCTGCGGGTGGGCGAAGTACCAGCCGCTGACCGCCGCCGCCGGGAACATCGCGAAGTGCTCGGTGAGGTACACCCCGCTTGGCCCGGTCTCACCGATGGCGGTGCCATCGAGCAGGCGGAACAGGGTTTCCTTTTCGGTGTGGTCGGGGCAGGCTGGGTAGCCCGGTGCAGGGCGGATGCCGCTGTACTGCTCCTTGATCAGCGCCTCGTTGTCCAGGTGTTCGTCGCGGGCATAGCCCCAGTGCTCTTTACGCACCTGCTCGTGCAGCCATTCGGCACAGGCTTCGGCCAGGCGGTCGGCCAGGGCCTTGACCATGATCGAGCTGTAGTCGTCGCCCTTGTCCTGGTAAGCCTTGGCCACTTCCTCGGCACCGATGCCGGCGGTGGTGATAAAACCACCTACGTAGTCGGTCACGCCGCTGTCTTTCGGTGCGACGAAGTCGGCCAGCGACCAGTTGGGCTTGCCGTCCGGCTTGATGGTCTGCTGGCGCAGATGGTGCAGGGTGGCCAGTGCCTGGCCATCTTCGCCGTAGACTTCGATGTCGTCATCGGCCACCTGGTTGGCCGGCCAGAAACCGAATACCGCGCGGGCGCTGATCAGCTTCTCGTCGATCAGCTTGTCGAGCATCTCGCGGGCATCCTTGTACAGCGCCGTAGCAGCCTCGCCAACCACCTCGTCGGTGAGGATGCGCGGGAACTTGCCGGCCAAGTCCCAGGAGATGAAGAACGGGGTCCAGTCGATGTACTCGGCCAGGGTGCGCAAATCGATGTCTTCCAGCACCTTGACGCCGGTGAAGGAGGGCACCGCTGGCTGGTAGCTGGCCCAGTCGTACTGCGGCTTGGCAGCGATCGCCTGGGCGTAGCTGAGGCGCTCGGTGCGGGCGCTGCGGTTGGCGGTGCGCTCGCGCACGTCCACGTATTCCAGGCGGGTCTTCTCGACGAAGCCCGGCTTGAGTTCTTTGGACAGCAACTGGGTGGCCACGCCGACCGCGCGCGAAGCGTCGGTGACGTAGATGACTGCGTCGTTGCTGTACTTGGGCTCGATCTTGACCGCCGTGTGCGCCTTGGAGGTGGTGGCGCCACCGATCATCAGCGGCAGTTCGAAGCCCTGGCGCTGCATTTCGCGGGCAACGTGGACCATTTCGTCCAGCGACGGGGTAATCAGGCCGGACAGGCCGATGATGTCGCACTTCTGCTCGCGGGCTGTCTGCAGGATCTTCTCCGCCGGCACCATCACGCCAAGGTCGACGATGTCGTATCCGTTACAGCCCAGCACCACGCCGACAATGTTCTTCCCGATGTCGTGCACGTCGCCTTTCACCGTGGCCATCAGGATCTTGCCCTTGGCTTCCGGCTTGTCGCCTTTTTCGGCTTCGATGAAGGGGATCAGGTGAGCAACGGCCTGTTTCATGACGCGGGCCGACTTGACCACCTGCGGCAGGAACATCTTGCCCGCGCCGAACAGGTCGCCGACCACGTTCATGCCGTTCATCAGCGGGCCTTCGATCACTTCGATGGGGCGCGCGCACTGCTGGCGGCATTCTTCGGTGTCTTCGACGATGAACGCGGTGATGCCCTTGACCAGCGCGTGCTCCAGGCGTTTTTCCACCGGCAGCGAGCGCCACTCTTCGTTTTCCACTTCCTTGGTTGCGCCGCCACCCTTGTAGTCGTCGGCGATGGCCAGCAGTGCATCGGTGCCATGCGGGGTGCGGTTGAGCACCACGTCCTCGACCTTTTCACGCAGCTGGGCCGGGATCTCGTCGTAGATCTCCAGCTGGCCGGCGTTGACGATACCCATGGTCAGGCCGTTCTGGATCGCGTGGTACAGGAACACCGAGTGGATCGCCTCACGCACCGGGTTGTTGCCACGGAACGAGAACGACACGTTGGACACGCCACCCGAGCTCAGGGCGTGGGGCAGGTGATCGCGGATATAGGCACAGGCTTCGATGAAGTCGACGGCGTAGTTGTTGTGCTCTTCGATACCGGTGGCGACGGCGAAGATGTTCGGGTCGAAGATGATGTCTTCTGGCGGGAAGCCCACTTCGTTGACCAGGATGTCATAGCTGCGCTGGCAGATTTCCTTCTTGCGCGCGGCAGTGTCGGCCTGGCCGACTTCGTCGAAAGCCATGACCACCACGGCAGCGCCATAGCGCTTGCACAGGCGGGCGTGGTGCTTGAACTGCTCGACGCCTTCCTTCATGGAAATGGAGTTGACGATGCCCTTGCCCTGGATGCACTTGAGGCCGGCTTCGATCACTTCCCACTTGGACGAGTCGATCATGATCGGTACACGCGAGATGTCCGGCTCACCCGCGATCAGGTTGAGGAACCGGACCATGGCCGCCTGGGAGTCGAGCATCCCTTCGTCCATGTTGATGTCGATTACCTGGGCGCCGGCCTCGACCTGCTGCAGGGCGACTTCCAGGGCTTCGGTATAGTTCTCTTCGCGGATCAGCCGGGCGAATTTGGCGGAACCGGTGATGTTGGTGCGCTCACCGACGTTGACGAACAGCGACTGGCGGTCGATGGTGAACGGCTCCAGGCCCGACAGGCGGCAGGCCTTGGCGATTTCCGGGAGCTCGCGCGGCTTGTACTTGGCCACGGCTTCGGCAATGGCCTGGATATGGCCTGGGGTGGTACCGCAGCAGCCGCCAATGATGTTGAGGAAGCCGCTGGCCGCGAATTCTTCGACTACCGCGGCCATCTCGGCCGGGGTTTCGTCGTACTCGCCGAAGGCGTTCGGCAGGCCGGCATTGGGGTGGGCGGACACGTGGGTGTCGGCCTTGGTGGCCAGCTCTTCCAGATACGGGCGCAGGTCCTTGGCGCCGAGGGCGCAGTTCAGGCCCACGGAAATCGGCTTGGCGTGGCGCACCGAGTTCCAGAACGCTTCGGTGGTCTGACCCGACAGGGTACGGCCGGAGGCGTCGGTGATGGTGCCGGAGATCATGATCGGCAGTTCGACGTTGTCGTCCTCGAACACTTGCTGCACGGCGAAGATCGCCGCCTTGGCGTTGAGGGTGTCGAAGATGGTTTCGATCAGGATCAGGTCGGCGCCGCCTTCGATCAAGCCGCGGGTGGCCTCGATGTAGTTTTCTACCAACTCGTCGAAGGTGACGTTGCGGAACCCAGGGTCGTTGACGTCCGGGGAAATCGAACAGGTTCGGCTGGTAGGGCCGAGCACGCCGGCAACGAAGCGCGGCTTGTCGGGCGTTTCCAGGGTCTTGGCATCGGCAACCTGGCGAGCGATGCGCGCGCCTTCGACGTTCAGCTCGTAAACCAGCGACTCCATGCCGTAGTCGGCCTGGGAAATCTGCGTGGCGTTGAAGGTGTTGGTTTCGAGAATATCGGCACCAGCATCCAGATAGGCCTTCTCGATGGCGGCGATCACGTCCGGGCGGCTGAGCAGCAACAAGTCGTTGTTACCCTTCACATCGCTTGGCCAATCGGCAAAACGCGTGCCACGATAGTCGTGTTCCTCCAGACGGTAGCTTTGGATCATAGTACCCATGCCGCCGTCGAGGATCAGGATGCGCTCTTTGAGTGCGTTCTGGAGTGCTTGGAGACGAGCGCTGCGGTCGGACATAGGAACTACCTGGTCGGGCGAATATCAGAAGGTGCCGAATCATAACAAAGCTGCGCGGTTTTTAGGCATGTCGCCCATTTGCATGAAAACTGCTCATGTTGGGCGGGTGGAGGCAGCGCAAGGCACCCAGGACGACCAGGCAACAAATCGTGATGGCTTTCAAGAACCAGGACTTTCCGCACATGGTGCATCGTATCCTTGCCGGCGCCTTCGCCTTGCTCATCAGCGGCGCGGTATTCGGGCAGGCCCCCCAGTCGAGCCCGGCTATTTCCTACACCCGGGACATTCAACCGATCTTCACCGAGAAGTGCGTGGCCTGCCACGCCTGCAACGACGCCGCCTGCCAGCTCAAGCTGGAAAGCCCTGAAGGCGCGGTACGCGGGGCCAGCAAGGTCCCGGTGTACCAGGGCGAGCGGAGCAAGGCGGTGCCCACCACGCGGCTGTTCTACGACGCACACAGCGAAGAGCAGTGGCGCAAGAAGGGCTTCTACTCGGTGCTCGACAACCAGGGTGGTCAGGCCGCGTTGATGGCGCGCATGCTGGAATTGGGCCACAAGACCCCGCTTACGCCCAACGCCAAGCTACCCGAAGAGATCGTCCTGGGCCTGAGCCGCAACAACATGTGCCCGTTGCCCCATGAATTTGACGCCTATGCCGGCGCACACCCCAAGGAGGGCATGCCGCTGGCGGTGACCGGGCTGACCGACGACGAATACGCCACCCTGCGCCGCTGGCTGGCGGCCGGTGCGCCGGTGGAGTACCAGCCGATCCAGCCTAGCGCGGCCGAAGCCAGGCAGATCGCAGAGTGGGAAGAACTGCTCAACCGCCCGGGTTCCACCGAGGCGCTGGTGGGCCGCTGGCTGTACGAGCACCTGTTTTTGGCGCACATCTATTTCGCTGGCGGCGAGCAGGGCCACTTCTTCCAGTGGGTGCGCTCGCGCACGCCAAGTGGCAAGCCGGTCGATATCATTGCCACCCGCCGCCCCAACGACCCACCGGGCACGGACTTCTACTACCGGTTGATCCCGGTGCAGGGCGTGATTGTGCACAAGACGCACATCACCTACCCGATGGGGCCGCAGAAGCTCAAGCGCGTGAAGCAGCTGTTCTATGCCGGTGACTGGCATGCTGCCGCGCTTCCGGGCTACGGCCCGCGCCACCGGGCCAATCCGTTTGAAACCTTCGAGGCGATCCCGGCGGTGGCGCGCTACCAGTTCATGCTGGATAACGCCGAGTACTTCGTGCGCACCTTCATCCGTGGCCCGGTGTGCCGCGGGCAGATTGCCACTGACGTGATCCGCGACAACTTCTGGGCGCTGTTCCAGGAGCCGGCCTTCGATCGCTACATCACCGATGCCAAGTACCGCGGCGAGGCTACCCCGCTGCTGGCCATGCCTGGTCAGATCGATGACGTGGGCAGTGTGCTGAGCCTGTGGCACGCCTATCGTGACAAGCGCAACGACTACGAGAAACTGCGCCGTGAAGCCTATGCCGAAATGCCGGCACCGAGATGGTCGACGCTGTGGGCCGGTAACGACAATGCGCTGCTGAGCATCTTCCGCCACTTCGACAGCGCATCGGTGACCAAGGGCCTGGTGGGGGATGTGCCGCTGACCGTGTGGCTGTTCGACTACCCGTTGTTCGAGCGCACGTATTACCAGCTGGCGGTCAACTTCGATGTGTATGGCAACGTTTCGCACCAGTTGCAGACGCGCCTGTACTTCGACCTGATCCGCAACGGCGCCGAGGTCAACTTCCTGCGCCTGATGCCGGCCGACCAGCGCAAGGCGATCCTTGGCGACTGGTACCAGAACAGTGGCAAGGTGAAGATGTGGATGGATTATGAAGACATCGACACCGACACCCCGAGTGGCATCAAGCTCGACCCGCGCAACCCCAAACGCGACTTTGGCCTGAAGCTGCTGCAGCGCACCGGCAGCCTGAATGCCGCACCGGACCCGATCAACCGCTGCCAGGGCGCGTTCTGCTCACGGCCGCAGATGAGCGAAGAATTCCGCAATGCCGAGCAGTCGCTCAGCCGTCTGGTGTCGCGCCCGGCGGCCGGGCTGAAGGTGATCAACCAGTTGCCCGAGGCGACCATGCTGCGTATCGAAGGGCAGGACGGCCAACGTCAGGTGTACAGCCTGCTGCGCAACCGCGCGCACAGCAACGTGGCGTTCCTGCTGGGTGAGGCGTACCGCTACCAGCCGGGGCTGGATACCCTGACCCTGTACCCGGGGGTGCTCTCCAGCTACCCGAACTTCATCTTCAACATCCCGACCAAGGATGTGCCGGAGTTCGTCGAGGACATGGAGTACGCCAAAGATGACGCGGCGAAGTTCGAGCGCATTGTCATGCGCTGGGGTGTGCGCCGCAGTCACCCGGCGTTCTGGCGCTATTTCCATGACCTGAACAGCTATATCAAGGAAACCGAACCGGTCGAGGCGGGCGTGCTGGACATGAACCGGTACGAGAACCTCTGATCGGGTTGGCTGACCTTTCCGAGTACCTTGCGGTCGGAACGGGTGGGTGGTCTTGATCGATTGCAAAAGGGGGCTGCTTTGCAGCCCTTCGCGGGTGAACCCGCTCCTACAACAGGTACGGCGCGGCTCTCAAGACTGGCGCTGGCCTCTGCACTCGATACGGGCCTCAATGCACCGCCAAGCGCAGGGTATTCCATGCTGTATTCGCTTCAGGCACTGCGGGCGTTCGCCGCCTGGGTGGTGGTCTGCCACCATTTCATGCAGATCTTCTTCGACTTCCACGCCACCGGCCCCATCGGCCAACTGCTCACCGACCGTGGCGCCGTAGGCGTCGACATCTTCTTCGTCATCAGTGGGCTGGTCATCTACCTGTCGACCCGCGACAAAACCATCAAACCATGCCAGTTCCTGCTCAATCGGGCGCTGCGCATCGTCCCTGCCTACTGGTTCTACACAGCCCTGATGGCCATGTTGCTGCTGGCATTCAGCCAATGGATGCCACATCAGGCGTTTGACTGGCGGCACCTGTTCCTGTCGCTGCTGTTCATCCCGGCGGAAAACCCAGGTGGCTATGGCCTGTACCCGACCCTGAACGTGGGCTGGACGCTGAACTTCGAGATGTTCTTCTACCTGCTGTTCGGCCTGGCCTTCCTGGTACGCCAACGGCATCACCTGCTGCTGGTGACTGCCGCTCTGTTGCTGGTCAGTGAGGTACTGGGGCGCATGGGCGTGGTCAGCCGCTTCTACAACAACGGCATCATCTACGAGTTTCTGCTGGGCATTGGTGTCGGCGTACTGTACCGCCGCGGGCTGATCCGTCAGGGGCGGTGGTTGCCGCTGGCGTTGCTGGGTGTGGCGGGCATGGCGATCTACTGTCTGGACGCTTCCCAACGCTTGCTGCACTGGGGGTTACCGAGTGCGATGGTCGTCCTGGCCTTCGTGGCCATGGAGCCGCTGTTCCAGGGCAATCGGCTGCTCAAGGCCCTTGGCGACTGTTCGTACTCGGTGTACCTGATACATGTGCTGGTGCTGTATGCCGGTTGGTTCGCCAGTGAGCGCCTGCATCTGAACCCGTTCCTGACATTTGCCCTGTGCGTGCCGTCCATTGGACTAATGTCGTGGTTCAGCTACCAGTGGCTGGAGCGCGGCCTGTACCGGCGAATGCAGGCCTGGCTGGCGGCGCAACGGGGGCCGGCCCCTGAATATGCGCTTTCCCGAGTCAATTGCTAGGACTTTGTTCGAAGGCTGGGTTGGCGTACACTTGGCCGCAAGTCTGTGAGGAACCTACATGAGCGCTATAACCATTACCGACGCCGCCCATGACTACCTGGCCGATCTGCTCTCCAAGCAGAATACGCCCGGCATCGGCATTCGCATTTTCATCACCCAGCCGGGCACCCAGTACGCCGAGACGTGCATCGCCTACTGCAAGCCGGGCGAAGAGAAGCCTGACGACACCGCCGTGGGTCTGAAAAGCTTCACTGCTTACCTGGACGCCGTCAGCGTGCCGTTCCTGGAAGACGCACTGGTCGACTACGCCACCGACCGCATGGGCGGCCAGCTGACCATCAAGGCGCCAAACGCCAAGGTGCCGATGGTCAACGAGGACAGCCCGATCAACGAGCGTATCAACTACTACCTGCAGACCGAGATCAACCCCGGCCTGGCCAGCCATGGCGGCCAGGTGAGCCTGGTGGACGTGGTCGATGACGGCATTGCCGTGCTGCAGTTCGGTGGTGGCTGCCAGGGTTGCGGCCAGGCCGATGTCACCCTGAAGGAAGGCATCGAGCGCACCCTGCTCGAGCGTATTCCGGAGCTGAAGGGCGTGCGCGACGTGACTGACCACAGCCAGAAAGAAAACGCCTACTACTGAGTTGAAGGCGGCTCCCTTAGCAACAAAGTGTTACGGTTTCAACCCCTGCGACAACAGGCCGCAGCCCGTATTCAAAGGGCTGCAGGCCATACCCGCCATGGTCGGGTAGAACCCCTCTGGGTGTCATGCCAGAATGCCCCGGTTTTTCGACCGGCCCGTCCCGAGGGCCGGCACCTTCCCTGTAAAGGATGGTTTCATGAATGATCTTTTGACCCGGCGTGCAGTTGTCGCCGGCATGGGCGTTCTCGGGCTTGGCCTGCTGGCAGGCTGCAGCCCGGCCCGGGGGCTCGAGTTCAAGTACGGCAAGAACATGAGCAACGAAATCCTCGGGCGCAAGTTCAGCCTCAAAGACCCGCAAGGTAACGTGCGCACCCTGTCGAGCTTCTACGGCAGCATGCCGATGGTCTTCTTCGGCTTCACCCAGTGCCCGGCCGTCTGCCCGACCACGCTGGCGCGGGCGGCGCAGATTCGCAAGCTGCTGAGGGGCCGCGACCGCGACCTGTTCCAGGTGGTATTCATCACCCTGGACCCGGAGCGCGACACGCCCGAGGTGCTCGATGCCTACGTCAAGGCCTTCGACCCGACGTTCACCGCGCTGACCGGCACCCCCGAGGAAATTGCCGCGGTGGCCAAGGAATTCAAGGTGTTCTACGAGAAGGTTCCGGCCGGAGACACCTACACCATTTCTCATTCGTCCACCAGCTACGTCTACGATACACGTGGCACCCTGCGCCTGAGCCTGGGTCATTCCCTGAACGCCAAGGAATGCGCCGAAGATCTGGTCACCCTGATGGAGATCTGCTGAATGTCGATGCAACCGATCAAACGCGGTTTGGCTGCCCTGGTACTGATGGGGCTGGCCCTGCCGGCCCTGGCCCAGACCACCGTGAGTGATGCCTGGGTGCGTGCCAGCGTGCCGCATCAGCAGTCCACCGGTGCGTTCATGGTCCTGACTGCCAGCAGCGACAGCAAGCTGGTGGGTGTGGCTTCGCCCGTGGCCAAGACCGTGCAGGTGCACGAGATGACCATGAACGGTGACGTGATGGGCATGCGTGAGGTCAAGGCTGTCGAATTGCCAGCCGGCAAGGCAGTGACCCTGGACTCGAATGGCCTTCATGTCATGCTGATGGGCCTGAACAATCAGGTGAAGGAGGGTGACAAAGTGCCACTGACCCTGACCATCGAGGATGCCAAGGGCGCCAAGGAAACCCTGGACGTTCAGGCACAAGTGCGTGCACTCAACGCCGACGCGGGTGGTGGGCATGATCACATGCACATGAACCACTGACAGATCAAAGGGCCGCGTTCAGCGGCCCTTTTTTTCAACTGCGCCTTTCAGCTACGAAAGCGCGGCAGCGGTCTGTCGAGGGTCAGCGACGTCAGGGTCTTTCGAACCTGGGCCTCATCGGCCTCCAGTGCCTTCAGGCTAGCGCGGATCTTGCCGGCGGCGGGCACATCGCCCTGCCGGTCGATCCAGTCGGCAATCTCCTTGCAGGCACTGCTCAGACAGGCCTGGCGCTGGTTCATCAACGACAGAAGGGTGGTGAGCTCTCTTTCGGACATGGCAGGATCCTCCATTCAGCCTTGTCAGTGTAGCAGAGGGTTGGCCAGGCTCTTGCGGCCTTTGCAAAGCGCGCTGCGGCAGCTGCCAGTGGCTGCTCTTGCGGCGCAGTAACAACTCGTTACTTATAAACGGCATGTTTAAAGTTGATGCTCGTGCCGTGCAAGGGATTCAGGGCTCGGTATCTGAAAGTGACCTGTTGAAGTGCTCAACTGCACAGTCGGGAAAATGCCGTCGGGTCTGCATTCAAAGCATGGTTGTTGTAGGAAAATTCCGCGTTTCTGATTTTCGCTTACGCGCAGAGCATAGCTTGGGCCTGGCGTATAGATGCAAGTTCGAGAGGGCGCTGCCGCCCTTTCACGCGCGCAGAGCAGAGTGAACGCAGGCTTGCCGATACGCCCCCGGGGTCACCCCATAGGCTTGCTTGAACTGCCGGCTCAAATGGCTCTGGTCGGCAAAGCCAAGGTCGAACGCCACTTGCGAAGCGGCCAGGCCGTGCTTCAGCATTTCGCGGGCGCGGGCCAGGCGGCGTTGCTTCAGCCAGGCATGGGGTGGCAGTCCGGTGGCCTGGCGGAACACCCGGGCGAAGTGGAACGGCGACAGGTTGACTGCTGCCGCCAGCGCTTCCAGTGAGGGCGGGTCGGCCAGTTGGCTTTCCAGCAGTTCGCGGGCGCGGGCTACGGCCAGGGGTTCGTGGCCAGGGGCCGAAGGCTCGGCGCACTGCCCGTGCCGCTGCACCAGGGCCAGCACCGCCTGGCGCCAGGCCGTCTGCTGCTGCAAGGCGCTGGCGCTGGCTTCGGACAACTGATGCAGCTGGCTGAACGCGAGGGCCAGGGCCGGGTCATGGATCACGCTGTCCTTGAAGCTGGGCATGCCGTGGCGGCCCAGTTCCAGTTCGTCAAGCACACCGGTCACCCGCTCGTGCTCGGGATAGAAGCCGCGATAACGCCAGCCGGCTTCATGGGCCGTAGCGCCGGTATGCAGTTCGTCGGGGTTGATCAGCACCATGCTGCCGACCGGTGCCAGGTGCTCGCTGCCGCGGTGCCAGAAGCGCTGGGCGCCCGACTCGATCACGGTGAATACATAGCCCTCGTGCACATGCGGGGCGAAGCGCTGCTGGTAGTAGCGAGCGTGCAGCATCTCGACGTCGCCAAGGGCTGGCGCCTGCCAGAGGTGTGTCTGCTCGCGCAAGGGCGGGCTCATGCCAGCCAGCTGCGCAGAAGGAAGAAGATCAACATGCTCACCAGCATGCTCAGCAATACGCTGCGGGTCAACAGCACCAGGGCGATGGCCACAAGGGAGCCCAGCAGGTAGGGGTTGAGCACGCTCAGGTTGAGCTGGTGGTCAGCCATGAAGATGATCGGGCCGCAGATGGCGGTGAGCATGCCCGGCACGGCAAAGCCGAGAAACTGCCGGGCATTCGAGCTCAGGCGCAAGGGCAGGCGCGGCTCCAGGAATGCGTAGCGGTTGAGAAACACGATGGCGCCCATGGCGAAAATCAGGATCCAGGTCATGCGCGGGCTCCGGCGAATTTCTGGCAGATGAACCCGGCGCTCATGCCCAGCAGGCCTGCGACCACCAGGGCGGTTTCCCAGTGCCAGTAGCTGAACAGCACCGAACAGAACAGCGACACGGCTACGCACACCACGGTGGCCAGGTTGCGCACCAGCGGCGCGATCAGGGCGACAAAAGTGGCGACAATGGAGAAATCCAGGCCGAACTGGTCCAGGTGTGGAATGTTCTGGCCCAGCAGTATGCCGGCCAGGGTGAACAGGTTCCAGGCGATGTAAAAGGTCAGGCCCACCCCCAAGGCATACCAGCGGTTGAATTGCTGCTGGTCGTACTGGCTGGTCAGGGCGAAGAATTCGTCGGTCAGCAGAAAGCCCAGGCCGAGCCGCCAGCGCAGCGGCTGGCTGGACAGTACCGGGCGCATCGACAGGCCATACAGCAGGTGCTGCGAGGTCAGCAGCAGGGTGGTGAGCAGGATCGATGCCAGGTTGGCACCCCCCTTGAGCATGCCAATGGCCACCAGCTGCGCGGCGCCGGCGAAGACGATGGCCGACAGCCCCTGCCCCTGCCAGGCGCTGAGGTTGGCCTCGATGGCCATGGAACCGGCCAGCAGGCCCCAAGGGGCAACGGCCAGGGACAACGGGAGAATGGCAATGGCGCCGTGAAGAAAGGCTTGGCGGGCGATGTGGGGCATGATGGCTGCATGACGGCTACGAGGCAGGCCAGCATGACAGACGGGGCAGGGGATGGCTTGAACGATCTTGCTGGTCGAGGCGTGTTCGTCTCAACCTCAGTGGCCAACTGACAACAGGGCCGCAAGGCGGCCCCGAATGACCCTGGGTTATGGGCGGCTGGTCAGCAGCTGTTGCGCCGTTGCGCAGCCATTGATGTCTACGGCTTTCTGCAGCAGGCTCGTGCGCTGCTGTGGGTCGAGGTCGCCAAGCAGGCGGTACACCTCGGCCTGGTAGTCGCGCTGACGCCCCCACAGCATTTCCAGGCCTTGTGGCCGGCTGCGGTTGCAGGCCAGGCGCGTGGCCGGTTGCGGGTAGTAGGGGGCGTACACGGTGGCCATGCTGGGGATGGCCTCCAGCGCTGTACGGTACTCGCTGCTGACGTTGTAGGGCCGGCACCAGGTGGCGATGGCGGGCGCCGGTGCGGCAAACCCCTGCTGGAGGCTGGCTTCGAGCAACGGGCAGGCGGCCTCCGGGATTTGCGCGGCGGGCAGGTACGTCATGTAATACAGCGCCAGGCGGTACTGTGCGACCGGGTGGCCAAGCTCTACCGATTTTTTCAGCAGGGCAACCGCTGTCGGCAAGGTGTGAGCCATGGCCTGGCCCTGGCGGCTAAGCTCAGGGTCGCCGCCCACTGCGGTGCGCAGCGTGCTGGCAGCGTCGTCCTGGTTGTCGGCCTGCTCCAGTAGTGGCAAGGCCTGACGGTAGAGCAAGTCGGCATGAGGGTCGATGCGTACCTCCAGCGCTTGCGCGGCCAGTGGCAGCAGCGCAGCCAACAGCGGGGGCAGGCGTCGCACAAGGCTCACAGGCAAACCCCATGGATGGCCAGGTACGGATGGACGACTTTGGTGTTCATGGCGGTCAAACGTGCGCCTCGGGCAAATCGTAACGACGACGTATTCTAGCCACCCAAGGGGGGTGGCCGAAAGACCACCCGACAACTGTCAGACGAGCTTGATCGGCGTGACCTTGCGCTGGGCATGTTTTTCCTGGGCCAGCCCAAGCTTGGCGGTGATCACCTTGGCCAAGGCATTGTTGCCCAGATCGTTCAGGTGCAGGCGGTCGATGAACAGGTCTGCGCCGAACACGGGCGAGCTGTCGAGCATGCAGTTCATGTCGTAGCAGGGCACCGGGTCGGCCTGGCTTTTGATACGGCGGAAAAATGCCGAATGCAACTGTCTGTCGAATGCCCCCTCCAGCAGCCGGTCGAAGTTGGCCGGTTGTTGCTGCAGCGCGGTCAACATGGCTTGCTCGCCGGCGGGCAGGGTATCCCGGCACCAGGGCAGCAGCGGTTGCAGGATGAAGGTGAGCGTGGCGTGGCTGTCTGCCAGCAGACGGTCCCATTGGCGCAAGGTGCGGCCAATGTTGTCGGCGGCACGGGCCAGTCGTTTTTCCGGGGACGACAGTGGCCAGCTGACCGGGGCTGTGACCACGGGAGGGGCCAGCGCCTGACCGATGCGCCGCCACAGCGACTGCCGACGGGGCGGTGCGCAGGGCTGCATGCCTTCGCTGAAACTGTTGAGAAAGGCCTGGTAGGCCTTGGCGTGCTGCGGGTCGTTGGTACCTGCGAGGACTTCACACAGGGCTTCGTGGGCCAGGCTGTTGAGGCCACTGAGCACCACCACATGGCCGAGCTGGCCAAGGCGGTGCTGGTGGGTCAGGAACATCATCAATTCCTGGGTGGCGTTCAGCCCGCAGCCGGCCAGGCTCAGCCAGACTTCGCCCGTGAGCATCGACAGGTGCGAGGCCACCGTGTGTTCGTCGGAGCTGGCGCCGATGCCCAGGGCTGTGGAGCCGCCGACCAGCAGGTTGATGCGCGACGCACCACCGTGCTCGGCCGCCGAAAAGCGCTTGCCGGCGCAATGGCTGTAGCGCAAGCCAAGGGCATCGGTGTTGATGGTGCCGGAGCGGTAGCCGGTTTCGTGCACATGCAGGGTATAGGGGGCACGGCGACTGCCCAGCAGGAGAAAACGCTGGTAGTCCTGCTGCAGCGGCGAAGGAGACGGGCGCGTGTCAGTCGTGGTCATGGTCTCTCCTTCGCTTAAGTCGGGTACTTTGCAGCAGATTCAGGCCGCCAGTTCCTTGAGGTTGTACAGCAGGCCGCCGGCGGCGATCAGCAGCAGGGCGACGCCCGACGCCAGGCTGATGATGCGGTTGCTGCGCTGCGAGGCGATCTTGCCGATGGCGAAGATGTACAGGCTGAGCACGGCGAAATCGATGGCCACCCACAGCAGCGACAGCACCACCATGCTCTTGCCGAACGATTCGGTGATCTGAATGAACTGCGGGAAGAAGGCGATGAAGAAAATGATGTCTTTCGGGTTGGAAATGCCCACCATGAAGCCTTGCATCAGCCCACCGCGCCCAGCCTTGGGGGCCTCGCTCGCCGCGTCTGACGCGGGTGCCTGCAGGGCGTCCCTCAACGTGCCCATGGCAATGTAGCCGATGAACAGGCAGCCCAGCAGGCTCATGGTGCTGAGCCATGTTTTGTCGATGGCGGCACTGGTGAGGATGATCCACGCTGCCGCGCCGATCAGCACCAGTGATGCCCAGTTGGTGCCGACGGCGGTGAACATGGCCTTGCGCGAGCCGGAGGCGGCCGCAGTGTTGACGATCAGTGCCACCACCGGGCCGGGAGTGGCGATCAGTAGCAGCACGGTGAGGGCGTAGGTGGCGGTGAGTGCGGTATTCACGGTCAGTTCTCGATCAGTATGTCGGGTGTCGCCTGGTGTGCGGCATGGGCATGGAAGGGGCAGCGTGACGGGTTGAGCGAGCCTGCCTCCTGCAGTTGATACTGCTTCCACTCGTAGTTGTCGGTATCGCCGAAAAAGCCAAGGGTGTCGGGCACAACGCCGTCGTTGTAGTGGTGCACGCGCTCGCGAATCCGTTCGCGGATGCGCTTGCCACTCTCGGTGCTGGCGTTGGCCACTTCGTCGAAGTTCTCCCGCGGGTTGATGACGAAGGTGATGTGCTGGCCCAGATTGCGGCTTTTCATCTGCTGATGGCCGGGGAAGTTCATGTTGATGAACAGCGGCATGCCGGCATAGCAGAATGACCAGCCGGTATCGTCGGGATCGGTCGGGATGCCCTGCGGCCAAGGGTGCGGGTCGCGCGCATGCACGCCGCGCAGTACCTTCCAGGCCAAGGCCTGCTGCTCGGCCAGGCTGCTGCCGGCGGCGGTTTCGAGAAACACCACCAATGGGCTGCCGATGCGCTGCTTGGGTGCGATCGGTGCGACGGTGCGCACATAATTGGCCAGGCCCTGTGCGATATCATCGGCCAGTTGCTCGGCGCGGGCGAAGAGAATGTGGCAGGTTTCGCCGTTTACCGCCTTGCGGCCGAACAGGCAGGGGAATTCGGGGTTGGCGAGAATACTGCGAAAGTGTTCTATGGTTTTGAACGTCCAGTGTTGCATGGTGTGACCATGTTCAGCGGCGAGCTCCAGCGCATCCAGGCGATAGCAATTTCCATATCCCGTAAACATGATTTCCCCAGGCGTTGATTTAAGTGAACGTTCCAGTCACATGCAGGCAGGATCTTGGTTATGTTTGTTATTTACC
This sequence comes from Pseudomonas sp. JY-Q, assembly GCF_001655295.1. Lineage (NCBI taxonomy): Bacteria > Pseudomonadati > Pseudomonadota > Gammaproteobacteria > Pseudomonadales > Pseudomonadaceae > Pseudomonas > Pseudomonas sp. JY-Q. The sequence goes on from NZ_CP011525.1 coordinate 2,357,618, forward strand.
GGCATTTTCCGAGACGCTCCTGTCGTTGTAAAACGCGTGGAGTTATGACCTACTATTAGTCTTACTCATGCTCGGGACGCCGCCATGTCGGAACGGATTCAGGCCTTGCACGCGCTGCGTGCCTTCGAGGTGGCCTCTCGCTATGGCTCTTTCACCCGCGCTGCTGAGGAGCTGGCCCTGACCCAGGGCGCCGTCAGCCACCACATCAAGACCCTCGAAGCCCTGTTTGGCTGCGACCTGTTCGAACGTCGGGGCCCGAAGCTGAGCCTGACCGAGCACGGCCGCCTGCTTGCGCAAGAGCTGAAGGTAGGCTTCAAGATCATCGAGAATGCCTGCGCACTGCTGCGTCAGGATCGCTACGGCCTGCGCCTGAAGGCGCCGTCCACGCTCACGGTGCGCTGGCTGCTGCGGGCGCTGGATGCGTTCAAGAAGGTCGAGGACAACTGCAGCGTGCAACTGTCCAGTGTGTGGATGGATATCGACAGCGTGGACTTCTATTCCGAGCCCTACGACTGCGCCATTCTCCTGGCCAGCGGGCGTTTTCCTGCCGATATCGAGAGTTTCAAGCTGTTCGATGAATGGCTGATCCCGGTATGTCATCCGGATTACATGACGCAGGCACAACCGCAACTGTCCGACCTGCCCCGATGCGAGTTCCTGCACCCGTCACCCGACCGGCGTGACTGGCGGCGTTGGCTGGCGCGAATGGACGCGCTGGACATCAGCATCGACCAGGGGCAGGTGTTCGATACCCTCGACCAGGGCATATCGGCCGCCCAGCAAGGCTTGGGCATTTCAGTGGTCGATCTGGTACTGGCCAGCACCGACCTGGCCGCCGGGCGCCTGGTCACGCCTTTCAAGCATGCCGTGGCCACCGGCGACGGTTACTACATGACCTGGCTCAAGGCCAGCCCAAAAGCGCGGCAAATGCACAAGCTGCGTGACTTCCTGCTCGGCCAGGTACCGCCGCTGGCCTACAAGGACATCAACTACCTGTACGGTTGAATACCCGATCGAGCATGAAGTCGATGAATACCCGTAACTTTGGCGGCATCTGCCGCCCGGACGGCCACAGCAGATAGAAGCTGCCGCGCCGTTCCATGAAGTCGTCGAGGACACTGACCAGTGAGCCATTGCCCAATTCACGACCCACGTTGAAGTCCGGCAGACAGGTAATGCCGCGGTGGTTCAAGGCAAAGCAGACGCGTGTTTCGACGTGGTTGCAGACCATCGAGATGGGGATGTCATAGGCGTGCTCGGGATGCTCCTGGCGCAGCGGCCAGGTTTCCAGCTTGCCGTTGCTGGGGAAACGATAATGCAGGCAGGTATGCGCTGCCAGGTCGCGTGGGTGCAAGGGTGTGCCGCGTTCGCGCAGGTACTCGGGCGAGGCTACCAGGCGGTGCTGAAAGTGCCCGAGGAATTTGGCGCTGAGCCGGGAATCCACCGGCTGCCCGCCGCGCATCACCACATCGAAGCCTTCACCAACGATATCCACCATGCGGTCGGAGAAGTCCAGGTCCAGTTCAACCTGTGGGTACAGTGCCATGAACTCGGCCAGGGCCGGCATTACCAGCCTGGTCACCTGCGGCATGCTCACCCGCAGGCGCCCGCGCGGCGTTTCGCTGGCCTGCGACAGCTCCTGCTCGGTGGCTTCGATTTCGGCAAGGATGCGCCGGCTGCGTTCGAGGAACATCGTGCCCTCGGCGGTGAGGGTGATGCTGCGTGTGCTGCGGTGGAACAGGCGCACGCCCAGGCGGCTTTCCAGGCGCGCCACGCGCTTGCCCACTGCCGAGGCACTGATCCCCAGTGACTGGCTGGCGGCCACGAAGCTGCGGGTTTCGGCCACCCGATTGAAGACCACGAAGCCGCTGAGGCTGTCCATGTCGCACTCCTGATTACGGACGCTGATGTCCTGGGTGAGCGGCATTGTAACCGTCTTTTTCCGCAATGGCCTGGTCTTGCAGACTGTTCGCCTCGTCTCTCACTCAAGGCATTTGCAATGTCCCAGACATCTTCCGCACCGGTGCTGGCCGCCAGCAACGAACGTCTGCCCGTTGGCGGGCTGCTGGCGCTGGCCATGACCGGTTTCATCGCCATCCTCAGCGAAACCCTGCCGGCGGGTCTGCTCGACCAGATCGCTGATGGCATGCACATCAGCCAGGCCATGGCTGGGCAATGGGTCACGGCGTATGCCTTGGGCTCGTTACTGACCGCCATCCCGTTGGTGACATTGACCCAAGGCTGGTATCGGCGCCGGGCGCTGTTGCTGGCGATCATCGGCTTCGTGCTGTTCAACGGGCTGACGGCCCTATCGGACTCCAACAGCCTGACCCTGGTGCTGCGCTTTTTCACGGGGGCTGCGGCCGGCCTGGCATGGGGCCTGATCGCTGGCCATGCCCGGCGCATGGTGCCGGTACCGTTGCAGGGCCGGGCCATGGCGCTGGCCATGCTCGGGCAGCCGATTGCCTTGTCGCTCGGCTTGCCGATTGCGACCTGGCTGGGAGCGGGGCTGGGCTGGCGCGCGACGTTCGTGGTCGTCACGCTGGTGGCGTCGCTGCTGGTGGTGTGGGTGTTGCGATCCGTGCCGGACTACCCGGGGCAGGCTGCCGACAAGCGCCCGGCGGCCATGCAGGTATTGCGCACGCCAGGGGTGTTGATCGTACTGCTGGTGATCCTCACCTGGATCCTTGGCCATAACATTCTCTACACCTATATCGTGCCGTTGCTGGCGGCGGCTGGCATGGCTGCGGACATTGGCCCGGTGCTGATGGTGTTTGGTCTGTCGGCGCTGGCCGGGATCGGCCTGGTAGGGCTGCTGGTCGACCGGCACCTGCGCAAGCTGGTATTGCTGAGCCTGGCCGGTTTTGCCTTGGCCACGCTGGCATTGGGGCAGGCATCGTCGTGGCTTGTGTACCTGAGCATCGCCTTGTGGGGAATGACCTATGGCGGCGCCCCGACCCTGCTGCAGACAGCGTGCGCCGACGCCGCAGGCCCGGGTGGTGATGTGGCGCAGTCGATGCTGGTGACGGTGTGGAACTGCGCCATTGCCCTGGGCGGGATCATTGGCGGATTGCTGCTGGCTGGGGCCGGCGTGGCGTGGTTTGGCGGGGTGGTGCTGGTGTTGATCGCCTTGGCCTGGCTGCTGGCCGTGGCCGGGCGGGGGAGCGGTTTTGTGGCGGGTAGGCGCTAAAACACTCATGCCAGGCACGACACAGGTAGAATAGCGCCATCTACAGACAATCCAGAGGTCGACGCAGTGGAGTTGCAGCAGGGTTTTGTCCTGACCCGGCACTGGCACGATACGCCGGAAGGCACCTGCGTGGAGTTCTGGCTGGCCACCGATGCCGGGCCGCGGCTGTTGCGGCTGGCGGCGCAGGAGTCGGTGGCTTTCATTCCTCAGGCGCAGGCCGAGCACGCCCGTGTGCTGCTGGCCAACGAAACCGGGACGAAGCTCAAGCCACTGCGCCTGAAGGACTTCGAGCATCGCCCGATGCTCGGCCTCTATACCCGCCAGCATCGCCAATTGATGCAACTGGAGCAGCGTCTGCGCACGGCCGGTATCGACGTGTTCGAGGCCGATATCCGCCCGCCGGAGCGTTACCTCATGGAGCGCTTCATCACGGCGCCGGTGCAGTTCACTGGTCAGCCGGATACGCAGGGCGTTTACCGGGACGCCCAGCTCAAGCCGCTGCCAGGCTATCGCCCGGCGCTGCGCCTGGTGTCGCTGGATATCGAGACCAGCGAGCGTGGCGAGCTGTACAGCATCGCGCTGGAGGGCTGTGGCCAGCGCCAGGTGTACATGCTCGGCCCGGCCAACGGCGATGCCAGCGGGCTTGACTTCGATCTGGAGTATTGCGCCGATCGCGCCGCCTTGATCACCCGGCTCAACCAGTGGATGGCCAGGCATGACCCGGACGCGATCATTGGCTGGAACCTGGTGCAGTTCGACCTGCGCCTGCTGCATGAGCACGCCAAGTCGTTGCAGGTGCCACTGGCCCTGGGGCGCAACGGTGCGGTCATGACCCTGCGCAGCCATGCCGGTGGCGGCCATGTTTTCGCCGATGCGCCGGGGCGGCTGCTGATCGATGGCATCGAGGCGTTGCGTTCGGCCACCTGGAGCTTTGCCTCGTTCAGCCTGGAGAACGTTGCCCAGACCCTGCTGGGTGAAGGCAAGGCCATCGACACACCGTGCCAACGCATGGACGAAATCAATCGCCGCTTCGCCGAAGACAAACCGGCCCTGGCGCGCTACAACCTGAAGGACTGTGAACTGGTCACGCGCATTTTCGCCCATACCCGGCTGCTCGACTTCCTGCTCGAACGTGCCTCGGTGACGGGATTGGCCGTGGACCGCAGCGGTGGGTCGGTAGCTGCGTTCTGTCACTTGTACATTCCACAGATGCACCGCCTTGGCTTTGTCGCGCCCAGCCTTGGCAGCCGCCCTGACGAAGCCAGCCCCGGCGGGTTTGTCATGGATTCGCGGCCAGGGCTTTACGACTCGGTGCTGGTGCTGGACTACAAGAGCCTGTACCCATCGATCATCCGTACCTTTCTCATCGACCCGGTCGGGCTGATCGAAGGCCTGCGTCTGCCTGACGACGCACATTCGGTCGAGGGTTTTCGCGGTGGGCGTTTTTCACGCACACAGCACTGCCTGCCAGCCATCGTCGAACGGGTGTGGCAGGGCAGGGAAGCGGCCAAGCGCGAGGGCAATGCGCCGCTGTCGCAGGCCTTGAAAATCATCATGAATGCCTTTTATGGCGTGCTTGGCTCCAGCGGTTGCCGTTTCTTCGACCCGCGCCTGGCGTCGTCGATCACCATGCGCGGCCACCAGATCATGCGCCAGACCAGGTCCCTGATCGAGGCGTGTGGCTACGATGTAATCTACGGTGACACCGACTCCACCTTTGTCTGGCTCAAGGGTGCCCACGCCGAGGCAGACGCGGCGCGCATCGGCCGCGAGCTGGTGGCAAAGGTCAACCAATGGTGGCAAGCCCATCTGCACGAGACCATGAACCTGCAGAGCGCCCTCGAACTGCAGTTCGAGGTGCATTACCGACGCTTCCTGATGCCCACCATCCGCGGTACCGATGAAGGCAGCAAAAAGCGCTATGCCGGCCTGGTGCAGCGGGCCGACGGTGCTGAAGAAATGGTTTACAAGGGCCTGGAATCGGTGCGCACCGACTGGTCACCGCTGGCCCGGCAGTTCCAGCAGGAACTCTACGGCCGAGTGTTCCGCAGCGAGCCCTACCGTGATTATGTCCGCGAGTACGTGCGGCGAACGTTGGCGGGCGAGCAGGACGAACTGCTGGTTTATCGCAAGCGCCTGCGTCGCCCGCTGGCCGATTACCAGCGCAACGTGCCGCCGCATGTGCGTGCCGCACGCCTTGCCGACGACTACAACAAGCGTCTGCAGCGCCCTCTGCAGTACCAGCGTGGGGGCTGGATCAGCTACGTGATCACCACCGCCGGCCCTGAGCCGCTGGAAAACCTGCAGGCACCGATCGATTACGATCACTACATCAGCCGTCAGCTACTGCCGGTGGCCGACGCCATCCTGCCCTTTGTCGGCGATGATTTCGCGCGCCTTACCGACCATCAGTTACTGCTGTTCTGAGCGGGTGGTAGATAGCTAGGCGTCAGCCTGACGCTACAGTCTTCAGACTCGGTCCTCCATGTCGTCGCGGAGGCAGAGATGCAGAACAATAGCCGTCAACCATCGGCTGCGGTCGATACCCTTGCCATGGCCCAAGCATGCCAGGATCACTACATTGCACAGCGGCTGCCGGCCTGGATGAAGCGGCTGAGCATGGCCGAATTCACCTTGCTGAGCGAGGCGCTGCCTGAACTGCTGGCCTGCCGCGCAGGCTTGGTGTCAGCGCTGGCGCGGCTACGCAACCTGAATGCATTTACCCAGCCCTTGCTGCAGCAAGCGCTCGGTGCCCACGGCGACCTTGACGTCGATCGCCTGTCCTTTCGCCAGTGGTACACCTTTACCTCGCCCACGATCCATTATGTAACCAGTCGGCTTCCGGTCGTCGGCAGCGATTACTACGACATCCCTCTGCTCGAGGCCGCTTTGAGCAATTTCACCGCAGAACAGCAGCGCGACCAGCCACAGGGCAATTGCCTGGTCGATGTGCGCGGCGCAAGGCGTAGTGAGCTGTCTGCACCGAGCTTCGCCAGGCTGTGTCGAGCGCTGGATCTTGGGCAGAAATACCAGGCGCATCTGGATTCGGTACTTCAGCCCGAAGTCAGGGGGTTGCTGACGCGACGGCAACGCTACAGCATGCTGGTGGATGCCCTGCAGGCCAGGGCGCAGGGCGTATTGAGCGCAGACGAACTGCAGTGGGTGGTGGCGCTCTGCACCAAGGACACGCTCGGCAAGCTCGAAGGCGCCTCGGTTCGCGTGCGCCAGTTGGCGGTGTTCGGTTGCCGCTTGCAGCAGATCGTCGTGCTGGACGTGATCGACGCGGGCCTGTTGTTCAACACCAGCAAGCGCGTGTTGGTCTATGTACCGGGTGACCCGCACGGCCCCTGGAGCGTGCGCAGCGACCTGGAAGATTATGCCCGCCGGGTGCTTGGCAAACGCCTGCGCGAAGATGACTACCGGCGCTTCTTCAACCGCTTCGTGCGCCGACGCGATAGCCAGCGATTCTTCTCGGCCGTCAGTGAGCGGCTCGATGACGTGCCCGGCTGGGCAACTCGCGACCTCGATGAGCAGACCTTTGCCTATCGCCTGCCATTGTTCGAACACCTTGCTGACGACTGGATTGCGCAGATCAAGGACGATGCTGCGGTCATCGCCCCGCCCGTGGCCTTGCTTGATCGCGAGGTCCAGGCCGAACACGCCCGCCGTTTGCGTACTGAAGGCTGGACTCTGTTGGGTGTTGCAGGGTTTTTCGTTCCGGGCATCGGCGCGGTGTTGTTGGGGGTGATGGCCTGGGAACTGCTTGAGCAGACGTTCCAGGCTGTAGGGGACTGGCAGGAAAACGAGCGCAATGCGGCACTGGCGCACCTGCTGAAGGTTGGCAAAGGGCTGCTGGCGGTGGGGGCAACCGTTGCCGTCGTCACCACGGCCCGACGCGCCTGGAGTGTGGTGGACAACCTGGTACCGGCGCAGCTGGAAAACGGTGAGGAAAAGCTGTGGAACGCAGACCTCGGCCCCTATCGCTGCGAAAGCCCGTCAGACACGGCGGTGCTGGACATGGAGGGTGTGCACCGTGTTGGCGAGCGCCGCTGGATCAGCATGGACGGCCACTGGTATGAGGTGACCTGGCACAATGATGATGAACAGTGGCAATTGCTCCCTTACCAGGGCTATGCGCCGCCGCTCCGTCACAATGGGGCCGGCGCGTGGCGGCTGTGGTGTGAACAGCCCGCCGAGTGGGGCGACACACGCCAGTTGTTCCGCCGCCTGGGCGGGCCATTCAGCGACCTTGACGATGCGCAGATCGACCAGTCGCTGGCGATCCATGGCCTCGATGATCAGCACCTTCGGGCATGGCATGTGTATGGCCTTGCGCCGGAAGCAGCGCTGGTCGACACCGTCGCACGCGTGCGGCTCGCCGGCAGGATTGGGACGTTGATCAACCACTTGCGCGAGGGAGGGGTAACGGCAGACCCGCTACTGCTGGAGCAGGTCATGCGCCTTCCACAGGCCGCCGGCAAGGACGGAGCAGCGTTGGCCGATGTGGCTTGGGCCGGGCGACGAGCACTGCTGCAGGCGGTGTACGAAGAGCAGAATCCCGACACGGAAACGGGCCGTCTCTTACGGCAGAATTTTGCCAGCCTGCACCGCCTGGCTGCGGATGAGGTGCTACGCGATGCCAGCGAGGATGACCTGCAGCTTTTGCGTGAGACGGGGCGCGTGCCGTTGCCGATGGCCGAGGCAGCAAGGTTGCAGGTTGCGCGAATTCGAATGGCGCGGGTGTATGAGGCGCTGAGCATCGATACGCCGCAAAACCTCGACCTGGCGCGTGTGGTACTTAATCTGCTGGTGCATGTGCCGGGGGCTGGCGGGCCCGGGTGGCGATTGTACGACGGTGATGCCAGCGAGCCGTTATTGACGGTCGAGGGATCGGGGCAGACGTTTGACTTGCTTCATCATCATGGGCTGTTCCGCCTGCGTACCCGAACGCACACGGTTGCCGGTGAGAGGGGGGAGTTGTTCGAGACCTTGGCCGCAGCCTATGACGACGCATCGCAAGTGGCCATCGGCCAAGGCCGGTCGTTTGTGCCTGCGCTGCGCCAGGCGCTGACCGACGTTGCTATCGAGCAACGCCAGACCGTGGTGAGTCTGCTCAGGTTGGAACAGCCGACCGGCTCGTTTCTCCCGCCGCAACGTCTGGCGGATGGCAGGGTTGGCTACCCTTTGGCGGGCGGCAGGTTCTGGGGGGCGCTGGGGCGGAACAGGCCCAGGGCGCTTCAGGCTCGGCTGCGTGATCTGTACCCAGCTTTCAGTGACGAGCAGATCGGGCACTGGCTCGCATCAGGCGACGCGCAGGCCAGGTTACATAGGCTGGAACAGCAATACGGGGTGCTCAAGAGGCACTTGACCCAGTGGGCACGCAGTGCCTTGCTGTCACCAGAACTGGCCGCCCGGCGTGAATTCAGAAAGGGGTTGATCAACTGCTGGCGCTGTCTTGTGCCGGAACTGCAAGGGCAAGCGGCACTGGACGATGGGCGCTTCATGCTGACCCAGACCATCAGCCGCTTGGGCCACCTGCCGGCCCTGCCCGCGCAAGTGGGCTTTCCCCACGTTTCGATCCTGGCCTTGCGCGCCATGCGCGTGGAGCACGTTCCGGATGAGTTTCTGCGGGCGTTTCCCAACTTGCGCAACCTGGAAATCACCCATTGCCGACTCCGGCGTTTGCCATTGCCTCTGATGCTTGTCCAGAAGCTGGAGGTGCTCGACTTGTCTGGTAACCAGATCGCCCTCGACCAAGGCCAGGCGTTGGTCCTGGCAGATTGCCGATCCCTGGTGTACCTGAACCTTTCGGACAACCCGTTGCGCAGGGCATTTTCCGTCCAGGCAATGACCGAGCTGAATGCCCTCTACCTGTCGAACACCCAGTTGCCCGAGTGCCCCTACGGGCTGATGGACGCGCCAGAACTGCACACCCTGAACCTCAGCGACAACCGTATTTCCGAACTGCCCGAGGGTTTTCATCAGTCGCAGCTGTGGCGCTTGGGCAGGGTCGAGCTTTCCGGCAATCGGCTGGGGGGCGCGCAGGATGGGTTATCAAACTGGCATTTGCTTGAGGCCAGTCGCGTGCCTTACCGGTTGCGCATTCTGGATGCGCTGCCTGTCGAACGTCGAGATGAAATGGCTGCACTGTGGGCCTATCTGGAGGCCGAGGAGCAATCGGAAGCGTTCTTCAATACCCTGTCGATGCTGACAGAATCGGGCGCCTTCAGTTTCTCATCGACTGCATCCGCGCTCGCGGCCCGCATGTTCGACATGTTCCAGGCGATGTCTGAGCATGATGCCCTCAGGCAGGAGCTGTTCGAGCACGCTGCGGCGACCGGTTGCCAGGATAACGCCACCGCGCGTTTCGCCAACCTGGAACTGCGAGTGATGATATGGCGCACGAGGCACAGCGGATCTGCCCGGCCTGAACGGGCCTTGCTGAAGCTCGGTGCCCGGATGTGGCGGTTGGCGGTGCTTGAGCAAATTGCCGCTGAACATGCTCATCGGGTGGGGGCGAGCGCTGAATCGATCGAATTCGCCTTGGCCTATCGAATCGGCTTGCGCAAGTCTCTGGACTTGCCTGGCCAACCCGATGAAATGCTCTATGCAGGCATCCCTGCCTTGAGTAGCCAGGACCTTCTCCTGGCCCGTGAAAGGGTTCTGGCGCGACAGACCCGGGAGGGCATTGCTGATTACCTGTCACGCCATTGGTTCTGGCAGGATTACTTGCGCAAGGCCTGCGCGGTTCGCTTGCAAGTGCCCCAATCCATGCACGCTGAGCTGGAACGGCTGATGGCGCTGGGGAATCGGGACGAGGAAATCGCGCGGCTGCAGATCCGCAATCAGCAACGCGAGCATGCGGTGTTGCTGCAGTTGACGCTGGAGGCGCTGGACCGGAACACGGTGCAGCGTCCGCTCAGCTAGCGGGTTGGCGGTTGTCTGAACGCAGGCATTAGCTATATAGCGCCTGGCGGGGAGCAGGCAACTTAGTCTGGCCTCTTTTCATGAAGAGGCCCCCGCTATGGACACCACTTTGCCGTCAGATGCGCAGGCCGCCATCGACGCGTTCCAGGACGGCATCATCGGCAGGCGCCTGCCACCCTGGTTGCGTCATGCACCCGCTGAGCAACTGCCTGAGATCGGCAGGGCATTGTCAAACAGCCTTCGCTGCTGTGAGCAAGTGAACACGGTGCTGCGAGGCATCGAAGGCCTCGACAGTTTCGTCGCATCAGCCCTGGGAAAGGCCCTCGACGACCGTTACGGGCTTGGCCGTAACCCGCACTTGCTCAGGTTCCTGGAGGGCCGCCGGGAACCTGTGATCAACAGTCAGCCGGTGGGCGCGCACCTGACTACCGTGGTCTATGAAGAAAAGCCACTGCTCGAAGTGGCATTGCGCAACTTCACGGACGCGCAGGCGCAGGAAGGTGGCCAGCCGCGCGGTAACCGCCTGCTGCTTCCACGCCACGGCACGGCCAAACCCCCTACGAGCATCGAGTTTGCCGGACTGTGTCGTGAGCTGGACCTGGGTGAGCGCTATCAACGTCATCTGGATGCCATCCTCACGCCCACTGGCAGTGCCGAGCGCCTGGTATCGCAGCTTGTAGATGCCACGCGCTACACCATGCTTGTGGACGCCTACAAAGCCAGGCAAGAGGGAACGCTGGATGCCAGCGAACTCAATGTGATGGTGGCTGTGTGCGAGAAGGGTGAGCTGCCGCGCTTGGCGGGCGACCTTGTGCAGGCCAGGCAACTGAAATTGCTGGGTTGCCAGATTGAGCAGGTGACCGTGTTCGTAGTGGTTGAGCAGGGCGTTTTGTTCAACACGACGCGTCGGGTGTTGCTTTACGTGCCTGGAGACCCTTTTTCGCCCTGGCGCGCGTTCGAGAGCCTCGACAAACTGAACCGCGAACTGGGCCGTCGCTTGCGAGACAAGGCTTACCAGCGTTTTTTCAGCCGCTTCGTGCTGCGGCGCGACAGCCAGGCTTTTTTCGCCCAGGTCGCGGAGCGCTTCGATGGCCTGCCGGGCTGGGCTTTTCGCGATCTCGAACCGCGCTTGCAGGCTTACCCGCAGCCGTTGTTCATCAGCCTGGCACAGGCACGTATCCACCAGATCAAGGACGATGCGGCGATGATCGCAGTGCCTGTGGCCAGGCTGGATCGTGAGGTTCAGCGCCAGCATGACCTGCGCCTTGCAGCCGAAGGATGGGCGCTGCTCAACCTGGCCAGTTTCTTTCTGCCTGGGCTTGGCCTGGCGCTGCTGGCCGTGACGGCCTACGAACTACTGGGTGAGGTCTACCATGGCGCCGAGGCCTGGCAGCAAGGCGATCGTCAGGAGGCGCTCGACCATTTGACCCACGTGGCGACAGACCTTGCCGTGCTGGCGACCACGGTAGCCGGGGTGGGTGTCGCTCGACGGGTTTGGGCACGCTCTGCGAAGGTCGATGCCATGGTGCCGGCCCGGCTGGAGGACGGCACTGAGAAACTTTGGCAACACGACTTGACCCTGTTTCAAAGCCAGGCCCCCGTTGCGGCCTCGAGCCGGGATGCCTTGGGTATTCGGCGTCAGGACGGGCGGGCCTGGATCGAAATGGACGGGCATCACTATCGCGTGGCAGAGGCGGGTGATGATCAATGGCAGTTGTATCCGGTCGACGGCCACGGGCCGTTGCTGCGCCACAATGGCGCAGGTGCCTGGCGTTTGTGGAGCGAGCAACCGGCTCGGTGGACCGACAAATACCGCATGTTCCGGCGTTTGGGCGAACCCTTCAATAGGCTGAATGACGAACAGATCGATGAGGTTCTGCTGTTCCATGGCCTTGATGGCGACGACCTGCGTGGCCTGCATGTACACGCCCAGGCACCGAGCCCCGGGATGATCGACAGTGTGGAGCGGGTCAGGCTTGATCAACGCATCCGCAGCATGATTGGCCGTCTGCGCAGCGGCGAGCCGGTAGCAGATACAACAGTGCTCGATCACGCTCGGCACCTGCCAGGCGCGAGTGGCCTGACAGATCAGGCACTGGCCGCGTTGGCATGGACGCAGCGCCGAACACTGCTGCAGCACCTTTTCGAAGCCTTGCAGCCCAGCGACACCGCTGGCAGCGCGGCGTTGCGCCGGGTGTTCCCGAGACTGAGCGCGCGCACTGCGCAAGCACTGGTACAGGCCGCCAGCAGCATTGATCGCACGCGGCTGCTGTCCAGCGGCAGGGTTGCACTGGGGCTCGCCGAAGCGGCAAGGGGCAGTGTGCTGGCTACCCGCCAGGCTCGGGTATTTGAAGCGTTGTACCTTGATACCCCGCAGCATGCAGACCTGGCACGGGTGGCCTTGGGCTTGTTGCGGTATCTACCCGGAGGTGAAGGTGTGTGCTGGCGCCTGTACGAAGGTTGCCTGGGCGGGCCGATGCTGGCGAAGACCGAGCAAGGGCAGCGGGCGTTCGATCTGGTGCACGTGAACGGTACGTTTCAACTGCATGGCAGCCAGGGCACGGCGCTGGGTGAGGCAGGTGAGTTGTTCGACGTCATGGCGCCAGCCTATACCGAAGCGCAGAGGGCGGCGATGGGGATCGGCGATCCATTTACGCACAACCTCAGGGTGATACTGGCGCGCGAAGCGGCACGCCATCGTGATGAGATCAGTCGTTTGCTTGGCGCGGTACGCCCAGGTGCTGTCCGAGGGCCCATGCGCTTGGCCGATGGACGTATTGGCTACCCACTGGGTGGTGGCGGAGTAGGTGGGTTCGCATCAAGGGGGAGTGCCCTGAGGGCAACGCTGCGCGATCTCTTTCCGTGGTTGAGTGATGAGCAGGTCGAGACCTTCGCCGATGACGCCAGGCGTTCAGGGCAGCAGATTGAACACGTACTGACTGACCTTCGCAATGAGTTCGCCATCCTGCGCATCACACTGAATACCTGGGTGGCACGAGGGCAGGGCGATGTCAGGGAAGATCGAGAGGCTTTACGCCAGACGTTGTTCAATTGTTGGCGGCGGTCGGTGGGCGTGGGGGAACTGCAGATCAATGCACAGGAAAACCTCCACGTCATGTTCTGCAATTTCAGATCGAGCGGCTTGCCCAACATACCCCCACAGGTCAGCTTCAGAGGTGTGACCAGCCTGTCGCTGCTGCACCTTGACCTTCTGGAGGTGCCCAGCAGCCTATTGCTGGCTTTCCCTAACCTGCAAACCCTCGATCTGGGAGGGAACCTGTTGACGCGCCTTCCGCAGCCGTTGCTGCAGATACCGCAGTTGCGGCATCTGAGCCTGACCAACAACCGGATCGTCCTGAACACTGCACAAACCGCCACATTGGCCAGTTGCACGAGCCTGCAGTCTCTCGACCTGTCCCACAACCCCCTGGGGAGCCGGTTCACGTTGGCGGGTTTGGCTGAGTTGCGTTGGCTGAACTTGCGCGACACACAGATCTCGCAGTTTCCACTGGGCGTGTTCGACAACGCTCAGTTGGTATCCGTTGACTTGCGGGATAACCGGATCAGGCACATTCCAGAGGGTTTCTACCAGTTGCCCGTGTGGCATCGGCGGCGGTTTCGCTTGAATGCGAACCCCTTGGGCGAGGCCCAGACGTTACGCTTGCAGGCTTCGTTGAGCAGCGTCGATCCGGCCCTCGACGAGGAGCAAGTGCTTCTGCGCCTGCAGCACGCGCGTGAAGTCTGGGGGGATGCCGTGGCCCCGGAGCATCGCGGCTTGATGCTTGCTGCCTGGGACTCGCTGGATGCAGGGCAGGACGCCGAGCGTTTTTTCCGTGTGCTTCGCCAGTTGTTGCTGTCCGAAGACTTTCGTGTCAATGCGCGTGCACTGGGCAATCGGGTAATGGCGGTATTGCAAGCGATGGCCATTACGCCAGAGCTGCGGCAGAACTTGCTGTCAGTGGCCAATGATGAGTGGGGGTGCCAGGACGGTGCAACCTGGTGCTTGAGCAACCTTGAACTGAATTTGCTGGTTTGGCAGGTTGAGCACGCGGCTCAGGGAGAAAGCGAACGCGCTTTGCTAGACCTGGGCAGACGTTTATGGCGCCAGGATGCAGTCGACATGTTCGCTACCCGATGGGCGCTACAGCATGGCAGGACGCTGGAAGGAAGCGAGGTGGGGTTGGCTTTCAGGATCGGGCTGAGGGAGCGTCTCGACCTGCCATTGCAGGTGGGAGAAATGAGCTTTCTTGCGATCTCTGGCGTCCTGGAGGCGGACCTTGCAGACGCAGAGGCTGCGGTGCGGGATGCAGAGACACCGGAAGAGATTGCCCGCTCCATGGTTGACCGTGAATTTTGGCAGGCGCACCTGGAGCGTTCCCATCCTGAGCGATTCGCTGCGGTCGACCTGCCGTTCAGAAGGCAGCTTGAAACCGTGCTTGACGACGAAGCGCTGAGCGAAGGGGCCAGGATCGACCAGGCGGATGCCATTCGTGATGCTCAGCGCGCTGCACGCAGAGGACTGATGCTGGATATGACGATTCAAGCGATGGAAATGGGACCCAAGGGGCCCTCGATCGATGTACGTTGACATGCGCTCAGGGTAAGGGCTTGCCCGGCCCTGCCAAAGCGGCTTTGGGCTATGCTCAGTCAAGCTGAATGTGGTTTGTACCAGCGCCGTAGTCTTGGCTTCAGGTGGCTCGGAAATCGACAGTTACTTTTACACACCCCGTTCTGGAATGAAGTGGTTTAGGCTCCCTGTCGGATTTTTCTCCGTGATCTGTAGTCATTGGTTTATCGAGACAATAAGGAGATACGCATGCTTGTCCGGTCACTGACCCTCGCAACCTTGCTTGCTGTTGCCGGCCCCCTGTTTGCCGCAGACAGTGATGCGCCTCTAGCCAAGGAACTGGGCAAGGCCAGACCATTGGTGGTTATCGCTCCCAGCAGTGCCGACCCAACGTTGCGAGGGCTGAACAAAGCGCTCGAGGACCCGGCCACCCAGGCAGCGTTCAAGGAGCGCAACCTTGTCCTGTACAGCGTCGCCAACATGATGGGCAAGCGAGAGGACAAGAACCTCGAGCAGCAGACCACAATGGCCCTGATTCGGGAACTGAAGCTGGGTGCGAGCAAGGGTACCAAGGTGATCCTGGTGGGCAAGGATGGTGAGCGGCACATGCTCAAGGACGACGACACCGGCGAGGCCATCGACCCACAGGTGATCCTCAAAGCGGTCGATGAACTGCCTGCCAGCGAAAAGGCGGTGGCGGCGCCCGAGCCCGTAGCGGCGGCCCCGCAAGCCAAGGACAAGGACAGCAAGCCGGCCAAGCCCGCCAAGCCAGCGGCCCCGCCCAAACCGCTGGAAGACTGATCACGCCTCATGGCCCCAAGGCAACTTGGGGCCCGTTGCCGGGTGGTGTGTATCGCACTGTATCTGCCTGTGCTGCAGACCTACTGCCATACAAAAGTGCGCCTGGCACGATACATCCACGACAAACCGCAACGGCCTAATGGCTCCACTTTCCAACCCCAGTGGAGCTGCATCATGACTCAAGCAAAAAACACCCTCGGCCTGCTCGGCGCCGCCCTGATCGGCAGCATGGCATTGAGCAACAGTGCGTTCGCCGTCGAGCCGCTGGCTCAAGGTTACCAACTGGCCTCGGCCAAAGTGGCCGGCGAGGGCAAGTGTGGTGAGGGCAAGTGCGGGGGGAGCGGCAAGGCTTCCCAGAGCGAAGGCAAGTGCGGTGAGGGTAAGTGCGGCGCCGGCGCCAAGGCTGGGGCTGAGGGCAAGTGTGGTGAAGGCAAGTGCGGTGACGCCTCGTTCGCCAAAACCGACAGCAATCACGATGGCAAGGTCTCGCGCGATGAGTTTCTGGCGGTGGCCAAGGACCGTGCCCGTGATTTCGACACGATCGACCGCAACCATGACGGTTTCATCTCCGAGCAGGAAGCGGCCGATCACCTCAAGGCGATTTACCAGGCCAATGGCAAAGCCATGCCTGATGGCTTGTTCAGCCACCTGACCGGCAAGCCCTGACGTTCTACCCCATGAAACGCCACAACGCTCCTCCTGCTGGCCAGGTGGGGCGTTGTGCTTGTTGGAGAACTTTTATGTTTCCTGCGATGTTGAACATCGGGCTAGGCTTGCGTCGCGGCCTGTTGCCGGAACTGCTGGCCATGGAGGCGGGTGCAGTGGACTTTCTCGAGTGTGCGCCGGAAAACTGGATTGCCGTGGGCGGCGCCTATGGCAAGGGCTTGGCCCAGTTGGCGGAGCGCTTTGCTGTCACCTGTCATGGGTTGTCTTTATCGCTGGGTGGCAGTGCCCCGCTGGACCGCCATTTCCTTGAGCAGACCCGGCAGTTTCTCGAGCGATACCAGGTGCGACTGTACAGCGAGCACCTGAGCTACTGCAGTGATGACGGGCACCTGTACGACCTGATGCCCATCCCGTTCACCGATGAAGCCGTACGCCATGTGGCCGCGCGCATACGCCAGGCTCAGGAGCAGCTGGAGCGGCGCATTGCCGTGGAGAACATCAGCTACTACGCCGCGCCGTATCAGGCGATGAGCGAACTCGACTTCATCCAGGCGGTGCTCGAAGAAGCGGATTGTGACCTGCTGCTGGACGTCAACAATGTCTATGTCAACGCCTGCAACCATGGCTACGACGCCCAGCAATTCCTTGCAGGCTTGCCCCCGGCGCGCGTGACCGGGATGCACGTTGCCGGGCATTACGATGAAGCGCCTGACCTCAAAGTGGATACCCACGGGGCGGCCGTGAAGGAGGATGTCTGGACGCTGTACGCCAGCGCTTGCGTGCGCTTTGGCGTAAAGCCGACGGTGCTTGAACGTGATTTCAACTACCCGCCCTTGGCCGAACTGTTGGCCGAGACGGCGCGTATGCGTGCTGTGCAATGCGCTGCCGGAGGGCAAGCAGATGAATGAGACCCTGCGTGCGCAGCAGTATGCCTTGGCCCGTCACCTGCGCGACCCACAGCGCCATGCCCCGCCGCCCGGCGTCGAGGCCCGCCGCCTGAAGGTTTACCGTGAGTTGTTCTATGGCGCCATCGAAGGGTTGCTGGCTGGCAGCTTCCCGGTCATGCGCCAGGCGTTGGGCGAGCAGCGCTGGCATGCCCGAGTACGTGATTTCTACGCCAGTTACCGTTGCCAGACGCCGTTGTTTACCGAAATTGCCGAGACGTTCGTCGACTACTTGCAACGTGTGGCGCTGGACACCCCTTGGCAGCTGGAGCTGGCGCACTATGAGTGGGTCGAGGCGCAACTGTACCTGAGCGATGCCGAGGACCCGGCGCATGACCCGGGTGGTGACCTGCTGGCTGGAGCGCCGTTGTTGTCTTGTGTGGCGCGGGTGCTGGCCTATCGTTGGCCGGTAGAAAGCATTGGCGTGGACTACCAGCCAACGGCTGCCCCAGCATCGCCGAGCTTGCTGCTGGTTTATCGCGATGCCCGGTTGCAGGTGCGTTTTGCCCGGTTGGCACCTATGGCGTATCGGTTGCTGGTGGAGCAGGGAACTGGAAGAGAGCGGCTGCAGGCATTGGGCGGGGATGTGCAGCAAGGGTTGGCATTGTTGGAGGCATTGCGCGAGCAGGGCGTCATTGTCGGAACCGTTTGAAGGCATTGGGGGCTGCGCAGCAGCCCCCAACCCTCATCTGCCGAACCGCATGCCAAGCCAATGATCGAGGCTAAGGCGCCCGGCGCCCTTGAGCAGCAGGGGTAGCAACGCCACCAGGTAGATCAATGGCAATTTGTAATTGCCGAAGCCCTGGTCGGTAATGGTATAGCCTTGGGCCAGCTCCGCCAGGCCCGACCAGTGCGCCGGCCAGTGCACTGCCGCTATCGCTACAACGGTGACCACCATCAAACCCAACGATGCCAGCCGGGTACCCAGGCCCAACAGCAGCAGCAACGGCAGCACCAACTCGGCCCACATCGACAGCTGCCAGTTCAGCTCCGCGGGCAGCAGGTTGAAGGGGAACGGGAAGTTGGACTGCAGGTCGGCGAACCAGTTGCTGCCGTTGAATTTCTCCAGGCCGGATTCGAAAAACTCCCAGGCCAAAAATACCCGTAATGGCACGTCGGCACTCCAGCTGCCGAGGCGATCAACGGTGGTCAGGGTACGGGTCAAGGTCGTCATTTGCGGTGCTCTCTTCAGGCAAGGGCGCGGGTGCTGCGGCGTTGTTTACGGGCCACTTTGGCGGTGAGCTTGACGGCGATGGCGCTGAACATCAGGGCGAACGCCAGCGGGTACCACCCGCCCATGGGGATGCGTTTGTAGAACGACAGGCAGAACACGGCAGCCAGTACCCACATGCCGCTGCTGTGCAGCGCTTGCCAGGCACGGCCGCCCAACAGCCGCATGGGGGGCTTGAACGAGGTGGCGGTGAGCAGCAGCACGAACAGGTAGCCGACTGTGCCGGGCAGGCTGGAAGTCAGTGTGCGGCCGGCCCAGAACAGCTCGGGAAATTGCTGGGCGTAGCGATAAATCAGCACGCCGTGCACGGTGTGGGAGAACGCGAATGCCAACCCCAGGTAGCGTCGCTCCTGAAGGATGCGGCGGCTTGATGTGCCAGGCAGCAAGGTCACCAGCGACGAGGCCAGGAACGCCAGCAGGAACAGTGCGAACGAGCTGCGTGCGGTGGCACGAATGGCACTGCGCAAGCCGTCCGGGTCAGGTTGGCTGGCCAGGACTATGGCGGTCATCGCCAAGGTCAGGCCGGCGAGGGCGGCGAACAGCTTCCAGCCGGAGGGCAAGGTGAGGGCTTTCATCAGGGACTCCCGGGGTGTGGTTGTGTGACCGGGAGTGTCTCGAGGCGGGGTATCTGCAGTGTGTCAGGGGGATGCAGTTGTGTATCTGTATGTAGAGGCGACCTCGCGGTTTACAGGAACGGCCCGATCGAGATCCAAGGCCGTTCCTGCCAACGATCGCAGATGCACTTCAGGAGAGTTCGATCTGCGCGCACAATCCGCCCTGTTCGCGGTTGCTCAGGGTCAGCCGGCCCCCCATGGCCTGGATCAGCTGGTGGGCAATGGCCAATCCCAAGCCGGTGCCACCCGTGCTGCGATTGCGTGAACCTTCCACCCGGTAGAACGGCTTGAGCACTTCATCCAGCTCGTCACCGGGTATCCCTGGCCCGTTGTCGAGCACGCGGATGATGGTGGTACTGCCCTCGCGTGACACTTGCAGCTCGGCAGCACCTGCAAACTTCAGGGCGTTGTCGACCAGGTTCACCAGTACCCGGCGCAGCGCATGCGGGCGGGTTTCCAGCAGAGTCCCGCTGCTGCCGTGGCGTTCAACCTGGGCGCCGCTGTCCTGGTAGTCGAATACCAGGCTGTCGAGAAAGGCATCAAGGTTGACCCGGCAGGTCGCTTCGGTGCTGCTGTCCATGCTGCGGGCGTAAGCCACGCCTTCGCGCACCAGGTGTTCCATTTCATCCAGGTCGCTCCCGAACTTGTCCTTTTCGACCCCCTCATCCATCACTTCGACCCGCAACTTCATGCGAGTGATCGGTGTTTGCAGGTCGTGGGAAATGGCTGCCAGCAACTGCATGCGTTCCTTGAGGTGGGCAGCAATGCGCGCCTGCAGGGCGTTGAAGGCCACGGCAGCGTAACGCACCTCGCGTGGGCCGCTTTCATCCAGTTGCACGCCGGGCTGGTCCGGGTCGAGGTTGTCCACTGCCTGGGCCAGACGGGTTAGCGGGCCGATGGCCAGGCGTACCGCCAGCCAGGTACACAGCAACAGCACAGCCAGCTGAATCAGCAGCACCACGGGCAACCAACGGGCTACCGGGACTGTTGCTGGCGTCACGTCGATGGTCAGTGGCGCGCCGTCGGCCAGGTTCAGGTGCGCCTGGAAGTGCGCATTGGGCCCCGGGATTTCCAGGAAGGTCAGGCGGTAGTCGCTGCCAATGGCCTTGACGATCGACGCGGCGGCCATCGGTGGGTCACTGCTGGCCATCGCTTCGCCTGCCAGGCCCTGGTCGAGGCGATAGCGGTAGGTGCGCCGTTCCAGGCGCGGCAGCCAGGCGGCACGCTCGGCTGCAGGCAGGCGATCGAGGATGGCAACCGAAGTCGCCACGTCCTGTTCGAGGTTGCTGAGCATCATCGAACGGCTGCTGATGTAGCGCTCGTAGGCCTGCAGGCCGAACGACAGACCATAAGCCAACACCAGGCCGGTGAAGAAGATCATCGCCAGGCGCGAGGCCAGGGTGCGCGGCCATTTCATGAGGGGGACTCGAGCAATTGCACCGGCAGCGAAAACACGTAGCCCTCGCTGCGCACGGTCTTGACGCAGCTGGGCTCGCGGGCATCGTCACCCAGGCGCTGGCGCAGGCGGCTGACCAGCAAGTCGATGGAGCGGTCGAAGATGTCGGCTTCGCGGCCCTGGGTCAGGTTAAGCAGCTGTTCGCGGCTGAGCACCCGCTGCGGGTGGTCGAGGAACACCCGCAGCAGGCGGTACTCGGCGCCACTCAGGGCCACCAGGGTGCCTTCGCTGTCGAGCAGGTGGCGCGCGGTGGTGTCCAGACGCCACTGACCGAACCCCAGCAGGCGGCTGCTTTCACTGATGGTCAGGTTGGGCGGCAGCATGCGTGTGCGGCGCAGCACGGCGTTGATGCGGGCGAGCAGTTCGCGGGCCGAGAATGGTTTGGTCAGGTAATCGTCGGCGCCCATTTCCAGGCCGATGATGCGGTCGGTTTCGTCATTGCGGGCGGTCAGCATCAGCACCGGCGTATTGCGGTGCTTGCCGGCGCGCAGCTCGCGGCACAACAGCAGGCCGTCGTCGCCAGGCATCATGATGTCGAGCACGATCAGGTCGACGCTGTTGGCTTCGAGAAAGGCGCGCATCTGCCGGCCGTCGGCAACGATGCTGGTGCGCAGGCCGTTCTTCTTCAGGTAGTTGCCGACCAGTTCGCGGATCTCGCGGTCGTCGTCGACGATCAGGATGTGATCGACGTGTTCCATGCGCTGGGTTCCTGTGCAAAAGGGGGTTGGGCGCAGTGTACCGAGCGCGTTCGCCCTTGCCTGCGGGAGTTTGTATTGCAGTGTATCTGGCACGGGTAGGGATACAGCAGGACGCATATCACAACGCTGGGAGACACATGCGGGATACCTGGCTGACGTGAAATGGCTCTCGACCGGGGAGCAACACTCCCCACCCCCACGTGTTACCCAGGAGAGATGCCATGAACGTCAAGACTATCGTCAGCGCCAGCCTGTTCGCCGTGCTCAGCTTCGGCGCCATCGCTGCCCAGGCCGCCACGGCCCCGATGCAGGATGGCGGGGTCATGCAGTACCGCTACGGTGAGCCTCTGGATGTGAAGAAAGTGCTGTCGGTGCAGGACGATCAGAGCAACGCCTGCGGCCTGGTGAACACCCGAATGGACTACCTTGACTCCCATGGCCAGCGGCAAAGCGTGCAGTACCGCACCTACGCCACGGGCGGTTGCCATGACAATTGATCGGCGCCGGATGCTCAAGGCAGGTGGTTTTGCGCTGGCGCTGATGGGGCTTGGGTTGGCTGGGCACCTGAAGGCACGCGACAGCTACGGCGCCATGCCGTCGCTGTCAGGCGCCAGCCAGTGGTTGAATTCGCCGCCCGTGGATGCCCCGGGGCTCAAGGGTAAGGTGGTGCTGGTGGACTTCTGGACCTGGGACTGCATCAACTGTCGGCGCAGCCTGCCGCATGTGAATGATTGGGCGCGGCGCTATGCCGATCAAGGACTGGTGGTGGTGGGGGTACACACGCCCGAGTTCGACTACGAGCATGATGTGGCGACTTTGCGGGACAAGGTAGCCCGGTTGGGTATCGGGTATCCGGTGGCGGTAGATAATGACTACAAGGTGTGGAATGCCTGGGGCAACCAGTTCTGGCCGGCGCATTACTTTGTCGACCGCAAGGGGCAGGTGCGCCATGTGCACGTTGGCGAGGGGGATTATGGCGAGCAGGAACAGGTGATACAGGCGTTGCTGGATGAAAAAGGGTGATTGGCCTTTGTTGGCTGCTTCGCGGGTGAACCCGCGAAGAAGCCAACGGCGACCTACTCAGGTAAAACTGGCAAAGTGCGCCTGCATCCGCGCCGCATCCGCCTGCCGCCCGCTGAACAGCTCGAATGCCTTCACCGCCTGGAACACCGCCATGTAGCTGCCATCCAGTGTGCGGCAGCCCAGTGCCCGGGCCGCGCGCAGCAGTTCGGTCTCCAGCGGGAAGTAGATGATCTCTGCCACCCACAGGCGGGGATGCAGCAACGCCACCGGCAGTGGCGTGCCCGGTAGCTTGGCCATGCCCACCGGCGTGGTGTTGACCAGCCCGTCCGCTTCGGCCAGTGCTGTGGCCAGGTCGGTGCCAAGCACGGCGCGCTCCGCGCCGAAATGGGCGTTCAGGTTGTCCACCAGCGCCTGCGCACGGGTCGCATCCACTTCGAACAGCACCAGCCGCTCTACCCCTTCACCCAGCAGGGCATGGGCCACGGCCGAGCCAGCGCCACCGGCACCCATCTGCACCACCTGGCGCCGTGCAACGTCGGGCAGGCCACGGCGCAAGCCTTCGGCAAAGCCCAGGCAATCGGTGTTGTGGCCGACGCGCTTGCCGTCCTTGAGCACCACGGTGTTTACCGCGCCGATACCACGGGCCTCGTCGGACAGTTCGTCGAGCAACGGCAGGATCGCCTGCTTGAACGGGTACGTAATGTTCAGCCCGGTGAAACCGGTATGTTGCGCGGCTTCGAGCAGGCCGGGCAGGGCACTGTCATCCAGTTGCAGCTGGTCGGCGTCGATCAGCCGGTACAAGTAGCGCAGGGCCTGGGCGTCGCCTTCGTGTTCGTGCAGGGCCGGCGTACGTGACAGTTGGATGCCGCGGCCGATCAGGCCGGCGAGGATGGCTTGCTGGCTCATGCCGCACGCTCCTGCAACAGCTCGGCGAAGTGGCTCAGCGCCATGCGGTAGCCGTGGCTGCCCAGGCCGCAGATGACACCGACGGCGATGGACGATACGAACGACAAGTGACGGAACGGCTCGCGTTTGTGCACATTGGACAGGTGCACCTCGATCACCGGCAGTTCGCTGGCCACCAGGGCATCGCGGATGGCGACCGAGGTGTGCGTCCAGGCGCCGGGGTTGATCACGATGCCGGCGCAGCGGCCACGGGCGGCGTGGATCCAGTCGATCAGTTCACCTTCGTGGTTGGTCTGGCGGAATTCGATTTCCAGGCCGTGGGCGTGGGCAGTGTCGGCACATCCCTGAGCCAGGTCAGCGAGGGTTTCGTGGCCGTACTGGGCAGGCTCGCGGGTGCCCAGCATGTTCAGGTTGGGGCCGTTGAGCACGAGAATAAGGGGCTTCATGACGGGCATCGCTTTGTTGTTGTTGAATGCACGTAGTTTTGTACTGACTGGTTAGTTCCGTCAATTGGCCAAGATCGTCGCACCGGGAAAGTGGGCGATTATCGAACTTATTGGGCGTTGAATGCCCTGTACCCAGCCGTGCAAAGCTGCCCCTGCAACGAACCGCAGGGCGTCATTACAAAATTGTAATCTTGCCGCCACCGCCCCGATAACCAGCCCTTTCTACAGTCCCTCGCCAATGCTTCGCCCAGAGGACTGTTTCGTGCCCATCCCCCGCAAGATCGCCTTGCTCTGTCTGCTGCTGGCCAGTGCCACCGGCGCCCAGGCCAGCCAGGTGCTGAGCCTGCCCCAGGCGCTTACCGCCGCTTTCGCCCAGAACCCGGAGCTGGCTGCAGCCGGCCGTGAAATTGGCATTGCCGATGGCGAACGGCGCCAGGCCGGGCTGCTCCCCAACCCGGAGCTGGCCTGGGAGGTCGAGGACACCCGCCGCGACACCAGCACCACCACCGTCACCCTCAGCCAGCCGCTGGAGCTGGGCGGGAAGCGCGGCGCACGTCTCGCCGTGGCGGGTGCCGGCCAGGCCATTGCCCAGCTTGACCTGGAGCGCCAGCGCAACGCCCTGCGGGCCGATGTGGTGCAGGCTTTCCACGCTGCCTTGCGTGCACAGACCGCGCTGGAGTTGGCTCAGCAGTCGCAGGCGTTGACTGAACGAGGTCTGCGGGTGGTGCAAGGGCGGGTTACGGCAGGCCAGTCATCACCGGTGGAGGCCACCCGTGCCCAGGTGCAACTGGCCCAGGCCCAGGCCGAAGTGCGCCGCGCGAAAACCCAGCGCAGCGTGGCCTACCAGGCCTTGGCCCGGATGACGGGCAGCCCGCTGGCAAGCTTCGACCGGTTGCAGGCAGCCAACCTTTCGCCAGGCATTGCGCCGGGTGCCGACACCTTGCTTGACCAGGTCGAAAAGACTGCCGAATGGCGCCTGGCCGCTGCCCAGGTCGAGCGCGGCGACGCCTCCCTGGGGGCGGAAAAAGCCCAGCGTATCCCCAACCTCACCGTCAGCCTTGGCAGCCAGTACAGCCGCGAAGACCGGGAGCGAGTGAACGTGGTTGGCCTGTCCATGCCGTTGCCGCTGTTCGACCGCAACCAAGGCAATGTTCTGGCAGCTGCGCGCCGTGCCGACCAGGCGCGTGACCTGCGCAATGCCGTGGCGCTGCGTCTGCGCAGTGAAACCCGTAGTGCCATCAGCCAGTGGGAGACGGCGATGCAGGACGTTGAAGCCTACGACCGCACCATCCTGCCGGCTGCGCAGCAGGCCGTGGACACCGCCACCCGCGGTTTTGAAATGGGCAAGTTCGCTTTCCTCGATGTACTCGACGCCCAGCGCACGCTGATCGAGGCTCGCGGGCTGTACCTCGAGGCGCTGGCCTCGGCGACCGACGCGCGTGCACAAGTGGAGCGCATCTACGGCGATCTCGATGGCGTGAGCAACAAACCCAATAGCAGGAGCAACAATGACTAACCCACGCAAGCTAGCCCTTCTGGCTGCCGCCATTGCTGCGCTTGGCCTCACGGGCCTGGCCTGGACCGGCAACCTCGGCCAGGCGTCCAAGGCTCAAGCCCCCCATGACGACCATGGTGAAGACAGCCACGGCCATGCTGCAGCGCAGGCCGTCGAAGGCCATGCAGAGAAGGAGCACGGCGAAGAAGAAGGCCAGCTGCACCTGTCTATCGCGCAGATCGAATCGGCTGGCATACAACTGGCTGCCGCAGGCCCCCGTGAGCTGGGCACCGCCATCAGCTTCCCGGGTGAGATCCGCTTTGACGAGGACCGCACCGCTCATGTGGTACCCCGCGTGCCGGGTGTGGTCGAAGCGGTGCACGCCGAGCTGGGCCAGGCGGTCAAGCGCGGCCAGGTACTGGCGGTGATTGCCAGCCAGCAGATCTCCGACCTGCGCAGTGAGCAGCAGGCCGCTCAACGTCGCCTGGAACTGGCGCGGTTGACCTTTCAACGGGAACAACAGCTGTGGCAGGAGCGAATCAGCGCCGAGCAGGATTACCTGCAGGCACGTCAGGCGCTGCAGGAGGCCGAGATCGCCCTGGCCAATGCTCGGCAGAAGGTCGCAGCGGTGGGGCCGGCCGGTGCCGGCAACCGCTATGAACTGCGCGCCCCCTTCGATGCGGTCGTCGTGGAGAAGCACCTGACCGTGGGCGAGGTGGTCGACGAGACCAGCAACGCGTTCACCCTGTCTGACCTGAGCCGGGTGTGGGCCACCTTCGCCGTGGCCCCTCGTGACCTGGGCAAGGTGGTGACCGGCCGTGAAGTCACGGTCAGTGCGCCGGACCTGGGCGCCCAAGTTCTGGGCAAGGTCAACTACGTCGGCAGCCTGCTCGGCGAGCAGAACCGTGCCGCCACTGTGCGTGCCACACTGGCCAACCCCAATGGCGCCTGGCGCCCCGGGCTGTTCGTCAATGTGGCTGTCAGCGTCGACCGCTTCGATGCCGCCGTGGCGGTGCCGGAAAGCGCCCTGCAAACCTGGGAGGCGCAGACCGTGGTGTTCGCCCGCACGGAGGAAGGCTTCGAGGCGCGCCCGGTGAAGACTGGCCGTCGCGATGCTGGCCAGGTGGAAATCACCAGCGGCCTGGCCGCCGGTACTCAGGTTGCGGCCGCCGGCAGCTTTGTCCTCAAGTCGGAACTGGGCAAGGGCTCGGCCGAGCACAGCCACTGATCACGGGGACACCTGCATGTTCGAACGCCTGATTCAATTTGCCATCGAGCAGCGCCTGGTGGTGATGCTGGCCGTGGTCCTGATGGCCGCGGTGGGTATCCACAGCTACCAGAAACTGCCGATCGATGCTGTGCCGGACATCAC
Organism: Pseudomonas sp. JY-Q; assembly: GCF_001655295.1. NCBI lineage: Bacteria > Pseudomonadati > Pseudomonadota > Gammaproteobacteria > Pseudomonadales > Pseudomonadaceae > Pseudomonas > Pseudomonas sp. JY-Q. Next base: position 2,383,954 of record NZ_CP011525.1, read on the forward strand.
TAACGTCCAGGTGCAGATCAACACCGCCGCCCCCGGCTATTCGCCGCTGGAGACCGAGCAGCGCATCACCTTTGCCATCGAGACCGCGATGGCTGGCCTGCCAGGGCTCAAGCAGACCCGCTCGCTGTCGCGCTCGGGCCTGTCGCAAGTCACGGTCATTTTCGATGATGGCACCGATATCTTCTTCGCCCGCCAACTGGTCAACGAGCGCCTGCAGGTGGCCCGCGAGCAATTGCCTGAGGGCATCGAGGCGGGCATGGGGCCGATCTCCACCGGGCTGGGGGAAATTTTCCTGTGGACGGTGGAAGCCCAGGAGGGGGCGCTCAAGGAAGACGGTACGCCTTACACCCCAACTGACCTGCGGGTGATTCAGGACTGGATCATCAAGCCGCAGCTGCGCAATGTACCGGGTGTGGCCGAGGTCAACAGCATTGGCGGCCATGCCAAGCAATACCTGATTGCACCAGAGCCCAAGCGCCTGGCGGCCTACAAGCTCACCCTCAACGACCTGATTGCAGCGCTGGAGCGCAATAACGCCAACATTGGCGCTGGCTATATCGAGCGCAATGGCGAGCAGTTGCTGATTCGCGCGCCGGGCCAGGTGGCCTCGGCCGAAGACATTGCCAACATCGTTATCTCCAGCGTCGACGGCACGCCGATCCGCGTCAGCCATGTCGCCCAGGTTGGCCTTGGCGAAGAGCTGCGCTCGGGGGCAGCCACCGAAAACGGTCGGGAAGTGGTGCTGGGCACGGTGTTCATGCTGATTGGCGAGAACAGCCGCACGGTGTCGCAGGCGGTCGCTGCAAAATTGGTCGAGATCAATCGCAACCTGCCCAAGGGCGTAGTCGCTGTGACGGTGTACGACCGCACCAACCTGGTGGAGAAAGCCATCGCCACGGTGAAGAAGAACCTGATCGAAGGTGCGATCCTGGTGATTGCCGTGCTGTTCCTGTTCCTCGGCAACATTCGCGCTGCGCTGATCACGGCCATGGTTATCCCGCTTTCGATGCTGTTCACCTTTACCGGCATGTTCAGCAACAAGGTCAGTGCCAACCTGATGAGCCTGGGCGCGCTGGACTTCGGCATCATCGTCGACGGCGCGGTGGTGATCGTGGAAAACGCCATCCGTCGCCTGGCCCATGCCCAGCAGCGCCACGGTCGCATGCTGACCCGCAGCGAACGGTTCCATGAGGTGTTTGCCGCTGCCCGCGAAGCACGCCGGCCGCTGATCTATGGGCAGTTGATCATCATGGTGGTGTACCTGCCGATCTTTGCCCTGACCGGGGTCGAGGGCAAGATGTTCCACCCTATGGCCTTTACCGTGGTCATGGCCCTGTTGGGCGCGATGATCCTTTCGGTCACGTTCGTTCCGGCAGCCATTGCCCTGTTCGTCACCGGCAAGGTCAAGGAAGAGGAAGGCCTGGTGATGCGTACGGCACGGCAGCGCTATGCCCCGGTGCTGGCCTGGGTGCTGGGCCGGCGCAAACTGGCATGTGCCGCCGCCGCCGCCCTGGTGCTGTTGTCGGGCGTGATGGCCAGCCGCATGGGCAGCGAGTTCATCCCCAGCCTCAGCGAGGGTGACTTCGCCCTGCAGGCCCTGCGCGTGCCGGGCACCAGCCTGTCGCAGTCGGTGGACATGCAACAGCGCCTGGAGCAGGCGATCATCGCTCAGGTGCCGGAGGTGGAGCGGGTGTTTGCCCGCACCGGCACTGCCGAGATTGCCTCCGACCCGATGCCGCCGAACATTTCCGATGCCTACGTGATGCTGCGCCCGCGCGAACAATGGGTTGACCCGGGCAAACCGCGGGATGAGCTGATCGCCCAGGTGCAACGCGCCGCTGCCAGTGTGCCGGGCAGCAACTACGAGCTGTCGCAGCCGATTCAGCTGCGGTTCAACGAGCTGATTTCCGGGGTGCGCAGTGATGTGGCGGTGAAGCTGTTCGGTGACGACATGGAGGTGCTCAACCGCACTGCCGCACAGATCGCTGCCAGCCTGCAAGGGGTGTCGGGCGCGTCCGAGGTGAAGGTGGAGCAGACGACGGGCCTGCCGGTACTGACCATCGACATCGACCGTGACAAGGCCGCCCGTCATGGCCTGAATGTGGGCGATGTGCAGGATGCCATCGCCATTGCCGTGGGCGGCCGCACCGCCGGTACGCTGTATGAAGGCGACCGCCGCTTCGACATGGTCGTGCGCCTGTCGGAGACCTTGCGTACCGATGTCGACGGGCTGGCCAGCCTGCTGATTCCGGTTCCGGCCAGTGCCGCTGAGGGGGCCGGGCAAATCGGTTTCATCCCGCTGTCGCAGGTCGCCACGCTGAACCTGCAACTGGGCCCGAATCAGGTGAGCCGCGAGGATGGCAAGCGCGTGGTGGTGGTCAGTGCCAACGTGCGTGGACGCGACCTGGGCTCGTTTGTGCAAGAGGCTGAGCAGGCCCTGATCGACCAGGTGCAGGTACCACCGGGTTACTGGACGCGTTGGGGAGGGCAGTTCGAACAGTTGCAGTCGGCAGCCGAGCGCTTGCAGGTGGTGGTGCCGGTGGCCTTGCTGCTGGTCATGGCGCTGTTGCTGATGATGTTCAACAACCTCAGGGATGGCCTGCTGGTGTTCACCGGCATCCCCTTTGCCCTGACCGGCGGGGTGCTGGCGCTGTGGGTGCGTGATATTCCGCTGTCTATTTCTGCCGGCGTCGGGTTCATTGCATTGTCGGGAGTGGCAGTGTTGAACGGGCTGGTGATGATTGCCTTTATCCGCGGGCTGCGCGAGGAAGGGCGCACGCTGCGGGCGGCGGTCGAGGAGGGGGCGCTGACCCGCTTGCGGCCAGTACTGATGACGGCGCTGGTGGCCTCGCTGGGGTTCATACCGATGGCCTTGGCCACCGGGACCGGGGCAGAGGTGCAGCGGCCACTGGCGACGGTGGTGATTGGTGGGATCTTGTCTTCTACCGCGCTGACGTTGCTGGTGTTGCCGGCGTTGTATCAGTGGGCGTATCGGCGGGATGAGCAGCAGGAAGGCTGAGTACGTGGGGCTGCAAGGCAGCCCCAACAACCTCAAACGGCCCTTCGGGCACCAGCCCGTACACCGTCCACACCCAGGTCGTCATGCAAAGAAATCCGCGACGTTTCCGGCAACGCCAACCCGCCCACCAACGCCACCAGCGCAATCACCACCAGGTAGAACGCCGGTGCCAGGCTGCTGCCGGTCTGTCCGATGAGCCAGGTTGCCACCAGCGGCGCTGTGCCGCCAAATAGCGTGTAGGCCACGTTGTAGGTAATTGCCGAAGCGGTGTAGCGGGTACGGGTAGGGAAGCTTTCCGAGAGCAAGGCTGCGGTAACCACGCCGCTGCACAATGCCCCCACCGCGAGCAGGATCACCCCCAGCAGCGCACCCGACATCGAGCCAGAGCTGGCCAGCCAGTACGCCGGGAACACGCACAGCATCACCCACAGGCAGGTAAAGCCGATGGTCTTGCGTCGCCCCACCCGGTCCGAAAATGCCCCGGCCAGCGGGCAGCCGACCGCAGCGAACAGCAGGGCCACGGTGGTTACCAGCAGTGACTGCGCGCGGGTCAGGTTGCCGACCAGTTGCAGGTAGGTGGCGAAGTAGGTGGTGAACATGTAGAACGACAATGCGGTCAGCGAAATGAACGCCCCCAGGTTGCGAATGACCCGGCCATGGTGGCGCAGGGTTTCCTTCAGCGGTGAATGCTCGTGCTCCTTGCCCTGGGCGACGGCTTCGCGGAACGCCGGGGTTTCTTCCATGCGCCAGCGCAGGTACAGGCCGACCAGGCCCAGCGGTGCTGCAATCAGGAACGGAATGCGCCAACCCCAGGCATTCATCGCCTCGGTCGACAGGCTGGCTTCCAGGCCATACGCGATCACCGCCGCACAGGCAAAGGCGGAAAAGGTCGACACAGGCACGAAGCTGCCATAAAAGGCGCGCTTGTTGTCAGGCGCGTGCTCCATCAGGTAGGCGCAGGCCCCGGCATATTCGCCACCGGCAGAAAAACCCTGCAGGCAGCGGGCCAGGGTCAGCAGCGCCGGGGCTGCCAGGCCGATACTGGCGTAGGTCGGCAGCAGGCCGATCAACGTGGTGGAGCCGGCCATCAGCAAGATGGTCAGCGACAGGATGCGCTTGCGTCCCAGGCGGTCGCCCAAGGCGCCGAAGACGATGCCGCCCAAGGGACGCAGGGCGAAGGCCACGGCGAACACCGCGAAGGTTTTGAGCAAGGCTACGCTGGCGTCTTCGCTGGCGAAAAACTGGCTTGCGATCAGCGTGGCGAGAAAGCCGTACACGGCGAAGTCGAACCATTCGACGAAATTGCCGATGGCCGAAGCGGCAATCACCCTGCGCAGGGTGGCGGGGGATACCTCATGATGTGCGGACATGCGGGTGCTCTCCGGTTTCCTTTGGCAGCCATGTTGAAAGTGGCGCAGTCGGGCCGCGCCATCGTTATTGTGCTTGCCAGTAGATAGCCGAGCGCTGCAACGCGCTTTGTCGAGGGCGACCTCGGTATACCTGATTCGACCGGTCCAGCAGGTTACAGCTGGAGTACCCCCAACGGCCTGTCAGGCCGCACGCTCAAGCACATCCAGCAAATCGATGAATTCCAGAGCCAGTTTATGCCGCGGCGCCAAATGCACCAATGGCACCGAGGCATGGTGCGATTCGCGCATCTTGATCGAACTGCTCAGGTACACCGGCAATACCGGCATGCCTTCGTTGCGCAGTTGATCGACCAAGGTCTGGTGCAGCGCCGTGCGCCCGGCGAACTGATTGACCACCACACCTTCCACCACCAGCGCGGGGTTGTGGTCCTGGCGCAGTTCTTCGACCTCGGCCATGACACTGTGCAGGGCCTGGCGCGAGAAACTGTCGCAGTCGAACGGAATCAACAGACGCTCGGCCGCCACCAGCGCGCTGAAGGTGTAGAAGTTCAGCGCGGGTGGGGTGTCGATGTAGATTCGCTCATAGTCCTCGCTCAGCGTTATCAGCAACTTGCGCAGCTTGTTGATCTTGAACTTGCTCTCCAGCTTGCTTTGCAGGTCGCTGAGGTCAGGGCTGGCGGTGACCAGGTGCAGGTTGCGGTAGCGGGTTTCGGTGATGGCCACGCGGTGCTTCTTGCCGGCGGCGGTAACCGGCGACAAGGTCTGGCGGAAGAAGTCGGCGATGCCGGCAGGAATGGTGTCGTTGACCAGCCCGGTGAGGTAGAAGGTGGCATTGGCCTGCGGGTCGAGGTCGACCAGCAAGGTCCGGTAGCCCTCGGCGGCACTGGCTGCGGCGAGGTTGCAGGCAATGCTGGATTTGCCGACGCCACCTTTCTGATTGAAAACCACACGACGCATGAGACGCTCATCCATGAAGTGAAAATGTCAGGTCGGGGTCAATCCTATGACTGAAACACTGCAGTTTTATGACAGGAATTGTTACAAGCCACCGATTCATCGTTGCCTGTAACGGCATTTCACGGGCAAGCCCGCCCCCTGCAGACAACTCAAGACGTTCAGGCAAAAGCGACTCGGTTGCGCCCCTCCTGCTTGGCCCGGTAAAGCGCCCGGTCAGCCTCGCCCAATGCGTTCATGGGCTCGCCGTGAGTCTCGCCATCCCAGTGCGTCACCCCCAGCGAAATCGTCACGGCGCCCACCGGTTCCACCGGCATATCCTGTACGGTCACACGCAACCGTTCGGCCACCGCGGCCGCCACGTTCAGGGTGGCCCCAGGCAGCAATATCAGGAACTCCTCGCCACCGGTGCGACACAGCAGGTCGCCCTCGCGGCAACAACGGCGCATGAGCTCCGCCAGCTGGCGCAGCACCTGGTCGCCCACTTCGTGTCCATGGCTGTCATTTATCCGCTTGAAGTGGTCGATATCCAGCGCAATGGCTGCAAACTCCCGGTTTTCAGCCTCCAGTAACGACAGGCTGATTTCCAGGCTGCGGCGGTTGCCCAGGCCGGTCAGCGGATCGGTCTGGGCGTCCCGATTGAGCCGGCCGATACGCTCTTGCAGCAAGTTCAGGCTGAACAGCAACGCGCGCTTGAGCTCTGCCGCCTCGAAGTACCAGGCCCGCACCTGATGCAAGTGCTCGGCGGTAGCGGCGCGGTCCATCGTGCGGGCACCGGCGGCAAGCTTCCAGAGCGGTCGGGCGATGGTACGGGCCAGCCACCACAGCAGCAGGCTGCCAACCAGCGCCAAGGGCGCCGAACTGGCGATCACGTTCAGCACCAGATGGTGCAACGGCGCCACCGTCTGCACCAAGGGCTGCTGCGCTACCACGCCCCAGCCGGCGCTGGGCACAGTGGCGAAGCCGGCGAGCATTTCCACGCCCAGGCTATTGGTCAGTTGCCGGGTACCGCTGTCCAGTGTCGCCAACTGGTCGACCAGCGCATTGCCCTCCACCACCGTGCCTACCCGCTCGCTATGGGGGTGGTACAGCAGGCGTCGGTTGCGGTCGACCACATACAGGTACGAACCGTCCTTGTAGAAATGCTCGCCCAGCAGGCTGTTGAGGATGTTGCGTTCACGCAGGTATAGGCTGCCACCCACATACCCCAGGTAGTTGCCGTTGCTGTCGAAAATGGGTTGCGATAAGGCTACCACCAGGTTGTCGGCCGCCGACAGGTAGGGCGTGGAAACCAGTGGACGGCGTTCGCGCAGGGCTTCCAGAGCACCGGGCGACTGCACGTGGGTGCCGAGCAGGTGGCGTAGCGGGGCGGGGGATACTGCCAGCAGTACACCGTTGGCATCGATCACGAAGGTGGAGTTGAAGGCCATGCTCTGGCCCAGTACGCGGTCGGTTTCCAACTGCAGCGCTGTGGTGTCGCTCAACTGCCGGCTTTGCACGCCGGCGCTGAACATCAGTTGCTGCAAGGCGTTGCCAATGAAGGTTTCGGTGATGCTGGCCAGCTTGGTCGCATACACCCGGTTGGCTTCCAGGGCATTGTCGATCAATAGCTGGCGCTGCACCCGGTAGCTGGCGAAATAGCTGGCGCACAGCATGACCACTGCGGTAAGGGCGCAGAGCACCAGAATGAGTGTACGTAGATCCAGGCGCAATCCATGCTTGGTGTGTGTCAATCCTGACCTCGGGTGATCGTAAAGGGCGGCTGAACAGAAGTTACCTTGCCGGGCAGCGGTCAAGAGCCTGCTTTGTCCAGCGCATCAAGCTCATCTTCCACCTCTTGCATACGCTGCTCCACCAAGGCTTGCACGTTCACATCGCGGGCGGTTTCGCGCATCAGGGCGGTGAGTTTTTCGCTCAAGCGTTTGCCGGCTTCGGTGTCTTCCAGGGCGCGAGCTTTGGCGGGGTCCTGGGTGGCGGCGACGATGGTGGCGAATTCGGCGTCGCTGAAGTTTTTTTCGCTGTACAGGCGGAACAGGTCCCGGCGCTGGTCCTCGACGGTGAGGTGCTTGCGCAGTACGTCCTGAATGGTCGCTTGCGACAGCTGCGGGTGAGTGCGGCCCAGCAGCGCGGACATGCGCTCGATGTTGTGCGTGTAGGCGTCCTGCAGCGGCAGCTGGCTGAGGATCTGATCTTCACGGGAGGGTTTCTGGTCGCAGGCGGTGAATGCAGCAGCCAGCAACAGGGGTAACAGCAACTTCGGGAGGCGAGGCATGGTGTGGCCTGGTCGGGCAGTGAAGACTGCCGATTATACCGATGTCCGCCTTGCCACGACGAGCCCTGTGATTTGCCTTGTGCGGCACGCTGCGGTAGAACCGTGCGCTCCCAACCACACTGGCAATAGCCCGATGCCGAACTGGACCCTGCAACCTGTGGCGCGTGACGCCATTGCCGAAGTGCTGGCGTTTGTCGACAGCGCCCGGCGCGCGCTTTTCCCGATGCTCGCCAACGCACCCTTGCCGCGTGACCTGGCGCATTTCGCCGACACTTACCTGGACGGTGCGGGCTGCTTTCTGGAAGCCCGTGAGGGTGGGCGGCTGGTCGCGGTGATCGGTTACTTGCCCTATGACCATCGCTTTGCCCAGCTTGATTACCGCGCAGAGCGGGTAGTCGAGGTGGTGCGGCTGTTCGTGTTGCCGGCCTACCGCAGGCATGGCCTGGCGGCTGCCTTGTTTGGTGCCTTGCGCGAACGGGCGATGCAAGCGGGCTTGGACTGCCTTTACTTGCATACTCATCCGTTTCTGCCGGGTGCCATTGCGTTCTGGGAGCGGCAAGGCTTCACGGTGGTGGATGTGGAGCAGGACCCGGTGTGGCAGACCACGCACATGCAGTTGCGATTACGCTGACCTGTGGGAACGTGCCTATTGGCGATGAAGATCGCGCCCTGGGTCACTGGGTCGAACGCACGGCGGTTGATGAGGTTCCAGGTGCCATCCTCGGTAAAGCCATTGCTGTGCAACGGGGCGGAGCCGGCCAGGGTGTGAGCGGCCCGAATAGCCGCCTCACTGCCCGGCCCCGAGTTTTTGCAACTGTGCGGCAAAGCGGGCTTTGGCCCGCGCCGGCAAGCTGGCCGGCAATTCGGCGGTAGGCGCATCACCGACCTGGATCACCATGACCATGCCCATGGCCACGTGCGGAATGCACTGGATACCGTATACGCCCGGCACGCGGAAGGTGTGCTCGAACGGCTGGTTCAGCTTGCTCTTGAACGGCTCGGCACCGGTGGGTAGCAGGCCCGCCACGCTGGCGGCATTATGCCCGCTGTGGCTCGGCAGGAAGCGCACGCTGTCGCCGGGGGCAATGCGCAAGTGGTCAGGCTCGTAGACCATGGCGCCGTCGCTGCCACGGTTGAGCATTTTCACTTCATGCACTTCGGCCAGTGCGGTCGGGGCAAGCAGGGTGCTGGTGAGCAGCAGGGCGACAGGGCGCAACAGCATGGGCAAGGCTACCAGGTTCAGGGGGCGCGAAAGCGCAGGATGCGCGCGCCGTCGAAAGGGTCGGTGAGGTAGTGGGCGTGGACGCCGAAGGTGCTCAACAGGCGCTCGGGGGTAAGCACTTCGAAGGGGTTGCCGAGGGCGACCAGACGGCCCTTGTCGAGAACCGCGACACGGTCGCAGGTCAGCGCCTGGTTGAGGTCATGCAGCGCTACCAGGGTGGTGACCGGCAGCGCCTGCACTTGTTGCAGCAGGCTTAGCTGATGCTGAATGTCCAGGTGGTTGGTCGGTTCGTCCAGCAGCAGCACCTGCGGCCGTTGGGCCAGCGCACGGGCGATGTGCACACGCTGGCGCTCGCCACCGGACAGCGACCCCCACAGGCGCGTGCGCAGGTGCAGGGCGTCGAGGTCGGCCAGGGCTTGCTCGACGATGGCGCAGTCCTGCCGGGAGAACGGTGCCAGGGCCGAGAGCCACGGCGTGCGGCCCAAGGCAACCGCGTCGAACACGCTGATCGCATCGAGTGTGTCGGCCTGTTGCTCGACCAGTGCCAGCGCTTGGGCAACACGGCGGCGGGGCATCTGTGCCAGTGGCTCACCCAGGAGCTGCACGCTGCCGCAGGCGGGTTTGCGCAGCCCTGCCAGCAACTTCAACAGCGAGGACTTACCCGAGCCGTTGGGGCCGACGATGCCCAGGGTTTCACCGGCGACAACGCTGAGATCGATAGCGCTGAGCACGGTAGTGCCGGCCAGTTGCAACCCCAGCCCATGGCAGGCCAGCGGGGGGATGCGAACAGCGGTCATGGCTGTCATGGGCGCCCCCGTCGGCTGACCAGAATCAGCGCGAATACCGGGGCACCGATCAGCGCCGTAACCACGCCCACCGGGATCACCTGGCCGGTGATCAGCGTGCGCGAAAGAATGTCCGCCACAATCAGAAACAGCGCACCACCCAGTGCGCTGGCGGGCAACAGACGGCTGTGCCCGGGGCCGAGCAGAAGGCGCAGGGCATGGGGTATAACCAGCCCGACAAAACCGATGGCGCCGACAATGGACACCATCACAGCCGTCACCAGCGCTGCACAACTGATCAGCAGCAACTGGGTGCGCCGCACCGGGATGCCCAGCGAGGCGGCCGAATCGGCACCGAAGGTAAAGGCATCCAGCGCACGGCGATGCCACAGGCACACCAGCAAGCCGAAAATCGCCACCGGTACGGCCAGCCACACCGAAGGCCAGCGCACGCCGCTCAGGTTGCCCAGCAGCCAGAACAGGATGCCGCGCGCCTGCTCGGCGGTGGCTGACTTGGTGATCAGGAAGGCGGTCAGTGCATTGAACAGCTGCGAGCCGGCGATACCGGCAAGGATGACCTGTGCATTGTTGCTGCTGGGGCCGGCCGCGCGGGCCAGCACCAGCACCAGGGCGAATGCGGCCCCGGCGCCGATGAAGGCCCCAGCAGACATGCTTAATGCCAGGCTACCCAGCCCCAGCAGGCCGACCAGTACCGCGCCGGTCGAGGCGCCGGCAGACAGCCCCAGCAGGTAGGGCTCGGCCAGTGGGTTGCGCAACATCGCCTGCAGGATGACACCGCAGGTGGCCAGCCCGGCGCCGCAAGCGGCGGCGACCAGGGTGCGGGTCAGGCGGTAGTTCCAGATGATGCCGGCGTCGATCGGGTCCACCGGGTAATCGGCTTGCCACAGGTGGTTGGCCAGCACCTGGCCAACCACGCTGGGCGACAGGTTGGTTTCGCCAATGGCGGTACCGGCCAGCAGGGCGGCCAACAGAGCGGCCAGGGCAACCGCGATGCAGGGTAACAGGCGGTTCATCACGGGGCTGCTTTACCGCTGGCGAAGGCCGTGGACAGCGTCTGCACGCCGCGGAACAGGCGAATGCCGGCCTGCATGGCGTCAGCGTCGAGGATAATGATGCGGTCGTGCTTCACCGCGTCCATGTTGCGGGTTACCGGGTCACTGCGCAGGAATTCGAGTTTTTTCTGGTAGTCGTCGGCGGGGAAACGGCGGCGGTCCATACGCGCGATGATCAGCCAGGTCGGATTGGCCTTGGCCAGGGTTTCCCAGCCTACGCTTGGCCATTCTTCGCTGGACTCGACCACGTTGCGCACACCGAGGGTGCGCAGCATGAAATCGGCGACACCTTGGCGGCCGGCCACATAGGGGTCGATGTCAAGGTCGGCGCTGGAGAACCAGAACAGCGCCGAAGTTGCCGACAGGTCCTTGCCGGCCAGTTGTGCCCTGGCGCTGTCGAGGCGCCCTTGCAACTCGGCGTTCAGGGCCGCGCCGCGGTCCTGAACGTCGAAGATCTCGGCCAGTTGGCTGACGCTCTTGTAGATGCTGTCTACCTGGAACGCTTGCAGGCGGGTGCCGTCTGCACCGACCAGGTTGTCCTTGCCCTCGCAGTCCGATGGCAGCACGTAGGTGGGGATCTTCAGCTCATCGAACTGCTCGCGGGTGGCGACCACGCCCTGGGTACCGACCATCCATTCGAACTGCGCCGCGACCAGCTGCGGGCGCTTGCCGACCACCGCCTCGAAGCTGGGGTCGTTGTCGGCCAGGCGCGGCACCTTGGCGTTCACCGCCTGGTATTCAGGCAATACATTGTTGAACCACAGCGAGGTGCCCGCCAGCTTTTCACCCAGCCCCAGGGCATAGAGCAGCTCGGTACCGGCCTGGCCGATGGTGACGGCGCGCTGCGGCGCCTGGGCAAAAACCTGCGGCTTGCCGCAGTTGTCGACCGTCAGCGGATAGTGGGTGGCAGCGGCCTGGGCCAGGCCAGTGAAGCCTAGGCCAGCGAGCAGGGTGGCGAAACGGGGCAGCATGCTGGGCGATCTCCTATCGGACAGTTCTGGTGAGGAACGCACGGACAGGCATCGCCGAGGCCCAGCGGGTGGCCGGGGCAACACGGATGGCCAATCCCGGACACCCCGCCGGTTGGTGAATGTAGGCCGGCAGGTCTCCTGACTGGTGCGTCACGGCCCGGCTCCGGCCTTCCCGGGCGGCAGGCCCAGTGGCATTGATGGAGCAGGCTCGGCACCTACAGTTGCGGGGGCAGTTCCGTTTGGCCCGTATTGGCAGGCCTGGGATTCCCTGTTAGTTCCGTGGTGGAAACCGGCGGCCCGCATGGTAGACCATCGCGTCGCCAGGTGAAAACGCTTTTCAGAAGTACTTCAGCCAACGGATGTCGCGGCGACGCTGCTTCAGGCGGGCGAACCCGCGCACCGGCAGGTACAGCGAAACCGCCAGCAGTACTGCGCTCAGCCATATCGCTGCAACACCGTTGAAACCGAAGTAGTCGCCATGGTTGAGCCCGAATAGCGCCACGCAGGCCAGGTACAGCAGCTTCAGCACATACAGGTGCAGCAGGTAGAAGAACATCGGTGCCGCACCGAACACCGCCAGGGCAGTGATCCAGCGCGCCAGGCCGGCCCGTTCGAACGCGCGTAACAACAACAGGCCGCAGCCCAGGGTCAGGGTCAGGAACAGCAGCGACGGTGGGTATTTGGTGATGTTGAAGAAGCTCATCAGGGTTTGCGTGAAGGTTGGGTAACCGCTCCACGGCGCCTCACCGTAACCGTTGAACATGCGCAGCAGGACAAAGCCAAGCAGCGCGAGCAAACCAGCCGCCAGCAGGTGTTGCTGGCGTTGCCCGGCATCGCTGCCGCGGGCGAACCAGGGCCCCAGGCCGTAACCCAAGGCGATGACGCCGATCCACGGCAGCACCGGGTAAGACGTGCGCAGGTGCAGGTTTTCGGAAAACGCCAGCCAGCCGCGATCATGCAGGATTGCCCACGGCACATGCAGGGCTGAATCCACGCCAAAGTGCAGGCCGTCGAGCAGGTTGTGGCCGGCGACGATGCTGGCGCCCAGGGCGAGCAGTGCGGCGCGTGGCAGCCACACCAGCAGCGACAGGGCGATCATGCTGACGCCGATGGCCCAGATCACTTGCAGGTAGATCACGCTCGGGGGCAACTGGAAGGTCCAGGCGAAGTTGACCAGGGTGAACTCCAGCACCACCAGGAACAGCCCGCGTTTGAACAGGAACGCCGAGACGTCGCCACGGCCCTGATGCTTCTCGCCATACAGCCAGGCCGACAGGCCGGTCAGCAGGACGAACACAGGCGCACACAGGTGAGCGAGGGTGCGGCTGAAGAAAAGCGCCGGTTCCGTGGTGTCGATGGCCATGGGGTCGCTGACCTGGCGGTGCAGGAGGAAAGTCTCGCGGACGTGGTCCAGGAGCATGAACAGGATCACCAGGCCGCGCAGGGCATCGATGCTCTGCAGGCGCTGGGTGATCAGCGTGGGCGTGGCGCTGGCACTTGTCATGGGTTTTCTAATAGGAATGAATTTCATGTGAAACGTTATCGTATAACAAGAAGCTAAAAGGGAATAGAGGTTTTTGTGTGGCCTGTGCCGGGCTCTTCGCGGCACAAGCCACCCAGATCAGAAGCTGTAATCCACCGTCGCGAAGTACGACCGCGGTATCCCCATCAACCACTGCTGCCCGCTGAACGCCGACTGCACATACTCGCGATCGAACAGGTTGTTCAACTGCAACCCCAATTTCACATCCGGCAGCACCTGCCAGGCGATGTTGGCATCGACCACGGTGTACCCGGGGGCGCTCTGGGTATTGGCGGTATCGGCATAACGCTCATCCACATAGCGCGCCCCAATGCCAGCCTCCACCTGCTGGCCGAAGCCTTTGCTCAACCAAAGGTTGGCGGTACGCCGTGGCACGTTGGCCGGCCGGTTGCCTGCCCGGTCCTGCGGCAGGCCGCCGACCATTTCGTCGAAGTCGTCGTACTTGGCGCGTACCAGCGATGCGTTGGCCGACACCTGCCACTGATGGGCCAGGGCCAGCTCCAGCGTCGCTTCCAGGCCATCGGAGGTCTGCTGCCCGGCTTGTTGCTTCTCGTGCGTGATGGGGTCGTCCACCAGCAGCTTTTTCTTGACGATGTGGTAGGCGGCAAGCGTCCATTCGCCACGTCCCTCCCAAAAGCGCTGCTTGAGGCCGACCTCGGTCTGCTTCGCCTCGGTCAGGTCATAGTTCATCTGCGCGGGGCTGAGGCTGATGAGGTTGTTGACCCCATCCTCGCTGGTCGAGTACTGGCCGTACAACGACAGGTCGTCGTTGAGTGCATACACCAGCCCGACGCGCCAGTTGCCCCCTTGCAGGCTGCGATCGCTACGGCTGTCGTTGATCAAGTTGTTGCGGTCGATGTGGTTCTGGTCGCGACGCACGCCGGTAACCAAAGACAGGCGATCGCTCAATTGCAGGCGGTTCTCGGCAAACAGGGCAAAGGTATGGGTGGTCGAGAGCGTTTGCGGCCGCAACGGCGAGGCGCTATGGAACCCGCCGGGCTGCGGCTGCCATGGGTCGAGGTAGTCGCCGCCGACATCGTTGTAGGGTGAATTGCTGTCGACGTTGAAGCGCACCTTGTTGTACTCGGCACCGAGCACGGTCTTGCTGGCCAGGCCTAACAGGCTGTGGTCGAAGGTGAAGGTCTGGCGGTCACCGAACTGTTCCTGGTTGTGCTTGATCTCCAGGTAGCTGCCGCGCAGCAGTTGCTGACGCCCGGTGTCCCAGCTGTAGTCCTCGGCGTTGCGCCAGTGGCGGCGGCTTTTGATGTAGTACAGCTGGTTGCTGGCGCTGAGCTGGTCGTTCAGCGCCCAGTCGGTCGTGAGCCGGGTCCATTCATCAACGTACTGCTGCACGTCGTTCTGCACGTTGTAGTTCTTCTTGCGCAGGCTGCTGCGGTAGTGGCCGTCGATCAGCGGGGTACCGTAGTAGTTGGCAGGTTGTGCATCGCCGCGGTCATGGGCCAGCGTGAAGCTGAGGTCATCACTGGCATCGAAACGCAGCGCGGCGCTCAGGGCCAGGCTACGTGAAGCGGTACGGTCGACCCAGCCATTGCCGGCCTGTTGGTTCAGCGTCAGGCGGTAGCTCAGGCGCTCGCTGAGACTGCCGCCGCTGTCCAGGCCGAGCTGCTGGCGGTCCCACGAGCCGTAACCCAGGCGCAGGTGGTTGCGCACCTCGCCGGCAAAAGGTTTTTTCGGGATCACGTTGATCACTGCGCCGGTGGCGCCTTCGCCATGCAGTACCGAGGCCGGGCCGCGAATCACCTCGATGCGTTCGACCATCCACGGGTCGACCGGGAAGGTCTGGGTGCCGGCACCGGTGTACAGGCGCGCGCCGTCGAACAGGGTCATCACTGAGCTGTGGCCGGCAAAGCCGCGGGCAGACAGGCCTGTACCGCCGTCCCCCGGGGAGCCGACGAAGGTAATGCCCGGCGAGCGGGTCACTGCATCCTGCACCGTGATGTTGTTGCGCTGCTGAATCTGCCGTTCGCTGATACTGCTGGTGCTGGCCGGTGTTTCCAGGGCGCTGAGGCCAAGGCGCGAGCCGGCCTGGGTCGGCGTGGCCAGGTCGATGGTGCGGTTGTCCTGGGTGTCGGTGATGGCCGTGGAAGGCAGGGCCAGAGGCTGCGGGTCGCGGTCATCAGCCAGCGCCGGCAGGGCAACGGCCAGGTAGGCCGCCAGGGGGTGAAGTTTGAACATACGGGACATGTCGTTCCACTGCTGCAGGAATGAATGGATCCCGGTGGAAAACACGCAAAGGCGAACCATGCAGGCAGGCGCGCGCACGGATTCCGGCCTGCGCCCGCCCACCGCGGGTTGCCAAGTGAAGCTCCAGGCCGGTCTCCGGGCTTGCGAGGGGCATGAAACCTTCACCTTCCCATGCTTGAGCACAGTGGTATCTCGAAGGGTTCGCTCGCTTACCGTTGCGGGGGCAGCACCGGACTTGTCGTGGGCAACACGACGCACCGGTTTCCCGTTTCACCCTGCGCGCGGCGGCGCAGGGCACCTGAAACTGGCGCGCATCTGACCATTGAAAGGCTGGGGCGTCAAATGTTGGTGTGCTGTGAATGCTGAGAAAAAACAACAGGTTGTGCGTTTTTGCGGCGCCGGAGCCCCATTTGGCAAGAACATCAGGCCCCAGCGTGATGAGTTGGCTGGGGAGGCAGGCTTGCCTGAAAAGCTAGCGCCCGCGGCGCCGCGATACCCGTGCCTCGATGTTCTTGCGCCCGATCAGCAGCGGCGGCTTCTCCACCACCGGCTCATCCGCCAGCCATTTGTACATCACCAGGCAGTCCACCAGCCCCAGGCGGGCATGACGGTAGGCCTTGGGCAAACGGCCGACTGTTTCAAAGCCCAGCTTGTGCCATAGCGCCACGGCCACTGCGTTAGTGGCTACCACCGAGTTGAACTGCAATGCCAGAAAGCCTTCCTGGCGCGCCAGCTTTTGCGAGTGCTCGCACATCAAGCGCGCCACGCCCCGGCCGCGCGCCTGTTCGCAGACCATGTAGCCGCAATTGCCTACATGCGCACCAGGCCCGGCAGCATTGGGCTTGAGGTAATACGACCCCAGTAGCTCGCCATCTTCTTCGGCCAACAGCGTGTGCAAGGGCAGCTCCAGCCACAGCTGGCGGGCTTGCTCGAAGCTCAGCGCCGGGTCGAAAGCGTAGGTTTCACGGGCTTGGACAATGGCCTGGAAGGTGGGCCAGAAACGATCAAAATCTTCCGGCGTCATGGGGCGAATGTGGATCATGCGGGTTCCTGCGCGGGGTGAGCCGCCCAGTCTGGGTGGCGCGGCGCCGTCGCGCAAGGGCGACGACGCCGTTTGTGCTCAACCGTTGGCCTTGCCCACCGCGTCCATTGCGCGGGCCGAGTACACCAGCGCGGCACCGGCGTTCATGGCCACGGCCACGCCGAGGGCCTCGGCAATTTCCTCGCGGCTGGCACCCGCTTTGACGGCCTGCTGCGAATGCACGGCGATACAGCCGTCGCAGCGGGTGGTCACAGCCACGGCCAAGGAGATCAGCTCGCGGGTCTTGGCATCCAGGTGGTTGGTTTTGGCGCCTGCACCGCTGGCGGTCATGTAGCCGGCTACGGTGTCGGGGGAGAGTTGCTTGAGATCGCCGATGCCGGCCATCAACTGCTTACGGTAGGCGTCCCAGTCCATCATGCTCATCGTCTTCACCTTGGGGGGTTGCGAGTGGAGCTTTCAGGCTAGTCGAAGCGTGGCACGTGCGAGGCGGTACTTTGGTGGGTAAACGCAGGTCACTCGTACAGTGGCCTGCGTTGAGCCTTCAGATGTAGATGAACACCAGCACCAACGCCGCGACCACTGCCCATTTTTCCAGGTAGTAGCGCAGGCGATTGCGCTTCTTCAGCGCCTTGCCACGTTCGCGGATCTTGTAGATGCGGGTGAACAGGCGGTTGATGCCACCGGTCTTGTCGCTGGCATCGTTGGGCGCAGCGGCAGCGGCCATCACGTTACGGCTGAACCAGCGGTTGAACGCGGTTGCCCAGCGGTACTTGAGCGGGCGTTCGACGTCGCAGAACAGGATGATGCGGTTGTGCTCGGTGGTGTTGGCTGCATAGTGGATGTAGGTTTCGTCAAAGATCACCCCCTCACCATCGCGCCATGCGTATTTCTCGCCGTCCACGTCGATGTAGCAGCCGTCGTCATTCGGGGTATCCAGGCCCAGATGGTAGCGGTACGAGCCGGCATACGGGTCACGGTGGCGCACCAGCTTGGCTCCCGGAGGCAGGGTAGCGAACATGGCGGCCTTGACCGTGCCGATGCCTTGCAGCAGCTCGGTCGTGCGTGGGCAAAGGGCCATTGCCGACGGGTGGCTTTCGCCATACCACTTCAGGTAAAAACGTTTCCAGCCGGTCTTGAAGAACGAGTTGAAACCGACGTCATCGTAATTGTCGGATTTCTTGATTTCGCCTACGTGCAGCAACTGGCGGCCTTCCTCACGGATCTCCTGCCAGTGGTCCTGCAGCGGTTTCAGTTCTGGAAAGGCCTCGACCGGCAGGTAGGGCTTGGCCGGGTGTTTGGAGAACAGGTACAGGAAGCTGTTGATCGGGGCCAGGAAGCTGGAGTGGTCGCCCAGCTGGCGAGTCAGCTTGTGGCGAACCCGACCGCGCAGGTGAACATAGGCGATCGAGAAGACGAAGATAAGTACGAGTGCAATTTTCATGGACGTTTACTTGTCGAAAAATGGCCATGCGCCGAGGCATGAGCCCGCCAGCATAAACAATCATGGGGGCAGTTTGTACTTATTGTTACCAAACTGCGGGGCGACATTGGTGTAATACCCTACAGTCTTGCGCAAACGTTTCATGTCAGGGAGTTTGTATGGTTCAGGATATACGCCCCAGCGGTAGCCCGTTCAAGCGGCTGTTCTTCGCCTTGCCGGTCAGCGACGCGCAGCGCCGTGACCTGGCCCAGTGGCGACGCGGGCTGAACCTGCGCAGCGGCAAACCGGTGCCGGCGGCCAACTTCCATGTCACGCTGCTGTTCCTCGGCGATGTAGATACCGCCCAGGTGCCTGCGATCTGTGCGGCAGTCGATCAACTGGCATTGCCGGCCATGGCACCGCGGCTTCTGCTTGACCGCTTGCAGGTGTGGCAGCGGGCCGGCGCGCTGGTGCTGGAGCCACAGCAGACACCGCCAGCCCTGTTGCAACTGGTGTACGGCTTGCAGCAGGCACTGCTGCCGTTGGGGGTGGATGCGGCCAACCGTGAGTATCGGCCACACTTGACCCTGTCCAGGGATTACCGCGGGCAACCCCCCGAGGCCAGCAGCGCGCCGGAGTTCTACCTCAGCGCGCGCCACTTCACGCTTTACGAGTCACGCAAGGGCGCTTACCGGCCCTTGGCGCAGTGGCCGCTGGCAGGCTGACCCGCCGGGCGAAAAACGCCTTGTCCCGGATGCGTACCTGCAGGGGCTGTTCAGATCGGGTGATTACACCGGCATGCTTTGGTAAGGCAATTCATCCCCTGGGCTGCGTTCGAACTGGCGCTTGTATTCGCGGCTGAACTGCGAGGTGCTCTGATAGCCCACCCTGTGCGCAGCCTGTGCCACGCCCAGGCCTTCGCCAATCAGCATCTGCTGCGCCTTGAGCAGCCGCAAGCGCTTGAGGTACTGCATCGGTGCCATGTCGGTGCAGCGCTTGAAGTGTTCATGGAAGGTCGAAACGCTCATGTTGGCCCGCGCGGCCAGTGCCTCCACGCTCAGCGGCTCGGCGTAGTGCTCGCGCAGGTGGGCGAGGGCGGCACCGATGCGGGCGAAGTGCCCCTGTTGCTCCACCAGTGCCCGCAACACACCGGCCTGCGGGCCGCGCAGCGCGGTATACAGCACCTCGCGTACGCGCGCCGGGCCCAGTACCTTGGCGTCAAGCGGGTCCTGCAGGCAGTGCAGCAGCCGTTCCACACTTTCGCGCATTGGCGCATCCAGTGCTGCGGAGGTCATCGATTGCGGTGTTTGCGCCTGCACTTCAGCGTCCGGTGCCAAGCCCATGCTCTGCACCAACTCGCCCAGCACGCCACGGTCGATGCCCACCGCCACGCCCAGCAATGGCGCGTCAGGGGTGGCGAAGGTTTCGCACATGAACGGCACCGACAACGCCTGCACCAGGTAATGCCCGGCGCCGTACTCCAGGGTGCGCGGCCCCAGGCGTGCCAGCTTGCTGCCCTGGGCCAGGATCATGAGGCTGGGTTCGTAGATCTGTGGGCTGCTGGCCACATAGTGGTCCCAGCTCAGCACCTGCACCTGGGGCAGGAGGGTGGGCACGAAGCCCGGGCGCGTGGTGAGGCTGCGGATCAGTGAGCAGAGCGGCGCATTGGCATCGACGTGACGGGTCAGTTGCATGGTGGACCAAGGGCAGAGAATCAGACAGCTTGATCATCGCAGATTGAGGGCGTGGCGCCAGCTATAGCTTGGCATCTTCGTAGAATCAGGCATGCATGCCGGAGAATCAGCCGTGGGCGAGGCGGCGAACGACGCGCAAAATGCGTCGCCTGAATCGTTTCACTTCACTGCGAGGCCCTGCATGTATACCGCCATCGGTTATGCCGCTCAAACCCCCACCAGCCCCCTGGCCCCCATGACGTTCCAACGCCGCAGCCCGCGCCCGGATGACGTCGCCATCGACATCCTGTACTGCGGCGTGTGCCACTCCGACATCCACCAGGCGCGCAACGAATGGGGCATTGCCGTGTACCCGCTGATGCCGGGCCACGAGATCATCGGCCGGGTCACGGCGGTGGGCGACAAAGTCACCGCGCACAAGGTCGGTGACCTGGTGGGCGTCGGCTGCATGGTCGACTCGTGCCGTACCTGTGAAGCCTGCGCCAAGGACCTGGAGCAATATTGCCTCGAAGGCCCGACCATGACCTACGCCACCCCGGACCGGGTCGATGGCAGCAACACCATGGGGGGGTATTCCAGCGGCATCGTGGTCAGCGAGCACTTCGTGGTGCGCATACCGGCCGGCATGGACCTGCCCAGCGCTGCACCTATCCTGTGTGCCGGCATCACTACCTATTCGCCGCTCAAGCACCACGGCGTTGGCCCGGGCCACAAGATCGGCATCCTCGGCATGGGCGGCCTGGGCCACATGGGCATCAAACTGGCCAAGGCCCTGGGTGCGGAAGTGACCCTGTTCACGCGCTCTCAGGCCAAGGCCGAGGAAGCGCGCCGCCAAGGGGCCGACCATGTGATCGTCTCCACCGATGCCGAGCAGATGCGCGCCGCTGCTGGCCGTTTCGATTTCCTGCTCGACACCATTCCGGTGCAGCACGACCTCAACCCGTACCTGGAAACGCTGAAGTTCGACGGTGTGCACATCCTGGTTGGCCTGATCGAACCGATCGACCCGGCATTGCATGCGGCCAACCTGGTGATGAAGCGCCGGGTGCTGGCGGGGTCGTTGATCGGGGGGATTGCCGAGACTCAGGAAGTACTGAACTTCTGCGCCGAGCACGGCATCCGTTGCGATATCGAGATGCTGGATATCCGCAACATCAACCAGGCCTATGAGCGGATGATTGCCGGGGATGTGAAGTACCGGTTCGTGATCGACATGGCCACGTTACAGGGCTGATGGGTCGGTTGCCTGTACGGGCCTCTTCGCGGGCAAGCCCGCTCCTACACAGGGGTGATGTAGGGCTTGCGCGCGTTGGGGCCCGTACAGGCAGCACCGATGCAGCCGTTTTACCAGGCCATCGGCTTGTCCCAGCCCTTCCAGAACAACCATCGCCGCACCTCGCCGTGCGCCCCGGTACCGATCTGCCACTCGGGCCGCCCGCTATCCAGCGCAATCACCGAAATAACCCCCGCATGGCTCGCCGCTACCAGCGTCTGTCCGTCGGCGCTGATATCCATCGCACTGATGGTCGATCCCAGGTAATGCTGCCAATGCTCCGTACCCTCTTCGCCAAACGCCCGCAGGTAGCCATAGGCATCACCCACAATGTACTCGCCATCGCGCGCAACCCCCGCATACACCCTTGCGCCATCCTGCACCAGCGGGGTACGCGGGTCCTGGCTGTAGTAATCGGTATTCAGCCCGTGCAGGTCTGCCACCCTCACGGCCAGCGTGGCACCGGCGTAGAAATGGCAGGCATTGACGATCAACTGGTCACCCGCGCGGTTGAACAAGGCAAAGTGCGGGTATTCGCTGCCCGGGCCGATGTGCGCCAGCGGCTTGAGTCGTTCGTCCAGAACAAGGTGTCGGCTGCCTTGCTCACCCACGACGATCAGCCGGCCATCCGCCGACACCGCACCATGCTCCATGCTCAGCCCCAGGCTGATGTCGTCCGGGTCGGTGCCCTCGGCCAGCTCATCGAGCACGCGTGTCTGCTGTG
Organism: Pseudomonas sp. JY-Q; assembly: GCF_001655295.1. NCBI lineage: Bacteria > Pseudomonadati > Pseudomonadota > Gammaproteobacteria > Pseudomonadales > Pseudomonadaceae > Pseudomonas > Pseudomonas sp. JY-Q. The sequence continues at coordinate 2,405,521 of NZ_CP011525.1, forward strand.
GCAGCAGGCGAGTCGCACCTTGAGTGGCCAGCACGAAGATACCTTCGGCACTCACCAGCAGCACTCGCTGGCCATCGGGGAAGGGGATCAGCGCGGTCGGTGTGGGCGGCAGGTCGAACGGCTCGAACGGGTAGCCTGGCGGCAACCCCTCCAGCCCGGTAGGCCAGGCCAGGCGCTGCACTTGCGGGCCGCCCCAGCCATCGGTCACACGCACGCCCTCGGCATTGGCCAGGGCGAAATAGCGCCGCGCCGGGCAACGGCCAAAGTGTTCGATGCCGATGACCGGGGTTACCCCATGGTGATCGATACGCACCACCTGGCCCTTGTCGTAAGGCATACCGATGCGGGCCAGCAGGCTGCCATCTTCCAGCAGCAGGACATGGCTGATGCCTTGGCCGTGGTCTTCGAGCAACGGTATCAAGGGGTGGTGTGCGGGTGGCCAGGCCTCGCGAAATGCCTGACGCTGCGGTTCGTCCATGCCAGGGCGGTTGGCTGCCTGCAGGGCTGCCAGCCAGGCGTCGAGCAGGTGTTCGGTGGCGGGTGCCTGCGGCTCTTCGAGGTTGTCCCAGCCGTGCGCACGGCCCTGCGCGACGTAGTCGTTGACGGCCTGGGCATAGGCGATGACTGCCTGCTGCCACTGCTGCTGGGGGTGCTGCTTGTCCATGAGCGGATCGGGCTCCTTGTTGCACGCGCGTTTCACACAAAGCGCGCATGGTACTCCTTCTGCCTGCCCTGCGGTTGTGAGGCCCCAGCTTGACGCGTACCATGCCGGGCATTCCTATCCATAACAAAACGTACGTTGGCACCCCTGCAAGCGGGTGGCTGGCGTGCGACCTGTTGCTTTGTCTGCGGAGAAGCGGTTTCCACCCATGAACGGACCCATACCCACACACCTGCCACCCACAACGGGCAGCGGCAGCTGGCTGAGCGTCATCGCCCTGGCCTTGGCGGCCTTCATTTTCAACACCACCGAGTTCGTCCCGGTGGCGCTGCTCAGTGACATTGGCCGCAGCTTCGACATGAGCACTGCCCAGGTCGGCCTGATGCTGACCATCTATGCCTGGATCGTGGCGCTGGCCTCGTTGCCCATGATGTTGCTGACCCGCAACATCGAACGGCGGCGTCTGCTGCTGTTCGTGTTTCTGGTGTTCATTGTCAGCCACTTGCTGTCGTGGCTTTCGCAGAGCTTCGCCATGCTGCTGGTCAGCCGTATCGGCATTGCCCTGGCGCATGCGGTGTTCTGGTCCATCACCGCCTCGCTGGCGGTGCGTGTGGCGCCGCCGGGCCAGCAGGCCAAGGCGCTGGGCCTGCTGGCCACCGGCACTACCCTGGCCATGGTCCTGGGCATCCCGCTGGGCCGTGTGGTGGGCGAGGCACTGGGCTGGCGCATCACGTTCCTGAGCATTGGCGGGGTAGCGCTAGCCACCATGCTGTGCCTGATGAAATCGCTGCCGCTGCTGCCCAGCCAGAACTCCGGTTCGTTGCGCAGCCTGCCGGTCCTGTTCAAGCGCCCGGCACTGGTCATTACCTACTTGTTGGTGACGCTGGTCATTACCGCGCAGTTCACGGCCTACAGCTATATCGAGCCGTTCGCCCTGCACGTAGCGCAGATCGGCGGCGACCGCACCACACTGTTGCTGCTGTTGTTCGGCGGTGCCGGGGTTTTTGGTTCGTTGTTGTTCAGCCGTTACAGCGACCGCTTCCCGCATGGCTTCCTGGTGGGTTCGATCGGGGTACTCGCCGCGTGCCTGTTGCTGATGTTGCCGCTGTCGGGCAACTTCTATGTGTTCGCAGTGCTGAGCATGTTCTGGGGCGTGGCCATTCTCAGCTTCAGCCTGGCGCTGCAGTCCAAGACCCTGAAGCTGGCGTCCGACGCCACCGATGTGGCCATGGCGCTGTTCTCGGGTATCTACAACATCGGTATTGGCGGGGGTGCGCTGCTGGGCAGTATCGTCAGCAGCCAGATGAATGTGGCGGATATCGGCCTGGTGGGCGGCAGCGTGGCAGTGGTCGGGCTGGTACTGGCCGTTGCCAGTACCCGGCGCTTTCGCGAGGCGTTGGCACGCTGAGCCGGGGCCGCTCAGGCCCCTTGCCGGTCAAGTAGAGACTCAGGCCAATACGGCAGCCCATGCCGATATCAACAAAACCCCCGCCAGTACCTGGTTGAACACCCGCAACCGCCCCGGTGCCTGCAGCCACCGGGCGCTCCCCACCCCCAACACCGCCCACGCGGCCATGCTCGGCAGAGCGATCAGCAAGAACACCAGCGCCAGCTGCCACACTGGCAACGACGGCGCGGCAAATACCCCGACCACCGCCACGGCCATCAACCACACCTTGGGGTTCACCACCTGCAACGAAGCCGCGCTGAGCGCACTGAAGCCTGGCGCCGTGGTCGTGTGGAGCGGGGCGGCGGCACTGCGCAGCATCTTCCAGGCCAGGCTACTCAGCCACAGCACCCCGGCCCAGCTCATCAGCTGTTGCGCCAGGGGGTGGCGCAGCAGCAGTTCGCCCAGCCCCAGCCCGACGAGCAGCACAATGGCTGCAGCCGCGCCACACGCCGCCACGATCGGCGCCAGGCTTGCGCGCAGGCCCCGGCGGGCGCCATGGGCCAGGATCAACAGGTTGGTCGGCCCCGGGCTGATACTGGACACCAGGGCAAACAGAATGAAGGGCAACAACGACTCAGACATGGTTCATGGGCTCCGTAACATCGAAGCACCATGCTCGCTGCCCGCCGGCACTCAGTCTGGAAGGTTTGAGCAGCGCCTGCGGTAGTCGGCCGGGGTCAACTGGTAGGCGCGGCGGAACCAGCGCCCCAGGTGGCTCTGGTCGGCAAAGCCCAACGCCACGGCCACTTCGGCCGGTGTCTGGCCTTGGGCAAGCAGGCGCCGCGCGCGGGCCAGGCGCAGCTGGATCAGGTAGGCATGGGGTGCAATGCCGAACGCCGCCTTGAACGCACGCGTCAGGCGAAAGCGGTCAATGCCGCAGGCCTGGGCCAGGTCCTCCAGGCCGATGTCGCGCTCCAGATTGGCATGCAGGAAGTCCCGGGCGCGCTGTGCGGTCAGCGGCAGGCGCGGGTCGGGGTTGATGCGGCGGCGCCAGTGCAGGTGGCGGGTCAGGCAGGCCAGCAGATCGTCCATGGCCGTTTGCCTGACGATGCGCAAGTCCTGGTCATGCACGGCCCTGAAGGCCAGGGCGGTGGCCCGTGCCAGGCGTTCGTCGTGGCACAGGGTGTCGGCGAAGCTGGGCAGGCTGTCGCCCGGCGCGTGCTCGTACAGCGCGCGCAGCTGTTGGTCGAGCCAGGCGGGCTCCAGGTACAGCGTCGAATAGGTGAAGCCTTCTTCGGTGGGCGCCAGGCCATCGTGGATGTCGCCAGGCTCAAGTAAAAATACCTGCCCCGGCGTGCTGCGGTGGCGCACCCGGCGGCAGTTGAACTGCTGCACGCCCTGTTCGGTCACGCCGACCAGGAAGCTGTCGTGCCAGTGGGGATCATAGGCATGGCCGACAAAATGCGCGCGGACCGACTCGATGCCGGTGTCGGCGTCTTGTTTGAAGTCGATCCAGTTGCTCATGGACGGGTACCGTGGGGTAAATGGCAACCTTAGCGCAATGCCCCCGGCTCAGTCTGGAACGATTGTGCAGCCGTTGGTCAGTGCCCGGGCGCGCAGGGCCTCGAAGCGTTCGCGTAGCCACAGGTGCAATTGCTTCACGGCCGGTGTGAGTTGTTTGCGATGAGGGCAGACCAAGGTCAGCGGGGTAGGCTCGCCGAGCAATTCGGGCAGGACCATTTCCAGTTCACCGGCCGCGATGTTGGCGCTGACATCCAGCCACGACTTGTAGACGATACCTTCCCCCTGGATGGCCAGGCGGCGGATGACGTCGGCATCGTCACTGACCAGCGGCCCACGCACCTGCACGGTGCGGTTACCCAGCTGCCACTTGTCGTACACCCGGCTGTGCTGCATGTACAGCAGACAGGCATGCTGCTGCAGCGCGTCGGGGGTAAGCGGGCGGCCGTGGCGGGCCAGGTAGTCGGGCGAGGCCACCAGCACTCGGCGGTTCCATTCGGCCAGTGGCAGGGCGATGTAGTTGGCATCCTGGTTGAGGCCATAGCGGATGGCCACATCCACAGGGTCGCGGTTGAGGTCGGCCATCTGGTCGGACAGGAAGAAGCGCAGTTGCAATGCCGGGTGGTCGCGGCGGAAAGCGCTGAGCCAGGGCAGCAGCATGTTGCGGCCCATGTCGGAAGGGGCCGACACCTGCAGGGTGCCGCGCAGGCTATTGGGGTTGCCATGCAGATCTTCATGGCCCTGGCGCAGGCTTTCCAGCACATTCAGCGCGGTTGGCAGGTAGCGCTCGCCCTCGGCGGTCAGGCGCAGGCTGCGGGTGGTGCGGGCGAACAGGCGTACATCCAGGTCGCGTTCCAGACGTTTGATCGCGGCAGCCACCTGGCCCGGCAGCAGGCCGGCTTCATGGGCGGCGGCAGTGAAGCTACCCAGCACGCTGCTGCGGGCAAACAGTTCGAGGTCGGTGATGCGCAGCATTTTCATTCCAGGGATGAAAGTGTTGTTACATTGTGCCGCTTTTTCTTTTTTGCTGGAAAGATAAGATGCCCGGCAAATCCACTGTTCATCCCGGAGTTGTCGCATGGATACCGTATCGCTGGCCAAGCGCCGTTACACCACCAAAGCTTACGATGCCTCACGCCGCATTCCCCAGGCCACCGTCGACGCCCTGCTCGAACAACTGCGTCACAGCCCGTCGTCGGTCAATTCCCAGCCCTGGCATTTCATCGTCGCCGACACGGCCGAAGGCAAGGCCCGCCTGGCCAAGAGCACTGCTGAGGGTTATGCCTACAACACGCAGAAGCTTTTCGATGCCTCGCATGTGATCGTGTTCTGCACCCGTACCGAAATGACTGAAGAACACCTGAACGCCGTGCTCGATCAAGAGGCTGCCGATGGCCGTTTCCGTGATGAGCAAGCGCGCGCCGGGCAAAACCAGAGCCGCAGGCACTACGTCAACCTGCACCGCTTCGACCAGAAGGATGTGCAGCACTGGATGGAAAAGCAGACCTACCTGGCGTTGGGAACTGCCTTGCTGGGTGCAGCGGCGCATGGGCTGGATGCCACGCCGATCGAGGGCTTCGACAGCAAGGTCCTCGATGCCGAACTGGGTTTGCGTGAGCGTGGCTTTACCAGTGTGGTGATCCTGAGCCTGGGTTACCGCAGTGAGGCGGACTTCAATGCCGGGCTGAGCAAGTCGCGGTTGCCGGCATCGCAAGTGTTCACCTTCCTGTGAGGTTTCCGGGGCCGCTGTGCGGCCCTGGCAACGCTGGCGGTTAATCTGGCAAAGCCCAGACGTCGACCGCCCGATCAGGCAAACTGGCAATGACCCGGCATATACCGCATACTTATCGGCAAATGCCGAAAAGGAGCCTGCCATGCTTGCCGAAGTGCTTCGCGACAACGGTTACCACGAGTACCGGGCGCGCTTGCAGGCGCTGCTGGACATTCCCGAGCTTGCCAGTGATTTCGAAATCCACACCCGCATCACCGATGGTTTTGCCGCCACCTGGTTGGTAAAGCTGACCGAACGCGGTGTGCTCACGCCGGTGGAGCGCGACCAGATCATCCCGCTGCGCACCCTCAAATCCCGTATCGAGCGCGACCAACCGCTGACCGTGGATGAGAGCGATCGGCTGTTCCGCTCGGCCCACATCACCGCCATGGCCGAGGCTGTGTTCGGTGAAGCGGGCAAGGCCAAACGCTGGCTTTCCAAGCCCAAGGAGCGTTTCTCGGGGCTGACGCCGATGCAGATGCTCACCACCCAGCAAGGCACCACGCAGGTCGAAGAAATGCTGCTGCAGATTGCCGAGGGCTATGGCCTGTGATTTTGTGGCGAATCAGCGCCTATGCAGACTTGAGTGGTACGGGGGGCTTGCGTGTAAGTGGCCGCTGGCACCAGGCGGGGCGGCCGGTGGTGTATGCCGCCACCAGCCCTCCCGGGGCGATGCTGGAAGTGTTGGTGCACCTGGAGATCGACCCCGAGGATTTCCCGACCACCATGCGCTTGCTTCGCATCGAACTGCCCGACACGGTTTCCCAGGCACAGTTGCCCGCTTTGCAGCCCGGCTGGTCTGCTCACCCTGAGTTGACCCGTACGCTGGGCAATCGCTTTCTGGATGACGGTTCGGCATTGCTGCTGCCGGTGCCAAGCGCGATCATGCCCAGCACCACCAATTACCTGTTCAACCCACGGCACCCGCAGGCGCAGAGCGCGAAAATCCAGGTTGAGGATTTCACCCCGGACAGCCGCCTGTTCTAGCCTCTGTACGAAAAGTCTTGAGACGCAGGTCAGGCAAGGCGAAAACAGCCGAGGTGGTCACCACAGTGCGGCCGATGCTGTCGTCAGCACTCGGCCAAACACTTCGAGCGCCTTGTCCACGTCAGCCTCGGTGCTGAAACGGCCGATGCTCAAACGCACACTGTTGCGAGCCTGACGCTCATCCAGCCCCAGTGCCAGCAGCACATGCGAGGCAGCGTTGCTCGCCGAGTTGCAGGCCGAGGTGGTCGACAAGGCCAGTTCGCCGGCCAGTGCCGCACTGTTGAAGCCTTTGCTGTCGATGCACAGGTTCAAGGTATGGGGAATGCGTTGCTTGGCGCAGCCGTTCAGGGTAACGCCGGGCATGGCCAGCAGGCCTGTGCGCAGGCGTCTTGCCAGTTGCTCGAGGCGCTGGTGCTCGCTGTCGCCAGGTTGGCCGGCCAAGGCAAAGGCGCTGCCCATGCCCGCTATCTGATGGGTCGCCAGGGTGCCGGAACGCAGGCCCTGCTCATGGCCGCCGCCGTGCATCTGCGCACGCATCAGCACGCGGGCGCGCGGCCCGACATACAGCGCACCGATGCCTTTTGGCCCGTAGACCTTGTGCGCCGAAAAAGACATCAGGTCCACGGCCATCGTATGCAGGTCGATCGCCAGCTTGCCCACGGCCTGCGCGGCATCCACGTGCAGAAGGGCACCGTGGGCACGCACCTGCTCGCCGATCGCGGCAAAATCGGTGACCGTGCCCAGTTCGTTGTTGACCGCCATCAGCGACACCAGGCGGGTGTCAGCGCGCAACGCAGCCTGCACGCTTGCGGGCTGGATCAGGCCGTCGGCATCCGCTGCCAGGCGTGTAACGGCCCAGCCCTGGCGCTCCAGTTCGGCCACGGTGTCGAGCACGGCCTTGTGTTCCAGCTGGCTGGTGATCAGGTGCCCGGGCTGGCCGATGCCTTGGGCAATACCCTTGAGTGCCAGGTTGTTGGACTCGGTCGCACCCGACGTCCATACCAGATGCTCGGCGTGCGCGCCGACGCACTCGGCGACTTGCTGGCGCGCTTGGTCCACGGCGTGACGTGCAGCCTGGCCGAAGGCGTGGCCGCTGGACGCCGGGTTGCCGAAGTTGGCCTGGTTGCCCAGGCAGGCGAGCATGGTTTCGATAACCCGGTCGTCGACTGGGGTAGTGGCGGCGTAATCGAAGTAGAGTGGGGCGCTAGGCATTGAGGGCGGGTCCGTGTCAGTGGCCGTGAAATCGGCGATCATTGACGTAAGCGTACCTGCCAGCAGCGGTATTTTTTTCGTTTCCCTCAGGTCGATTCGCGATTATTTTAGAAAAAAATTCTCTATCGAAGATCTTTCATGGGATTTTCTACTTTGCCTGGTGAGGGCCATGAAGGGTCCCTCGCCGGCACCGTCAGGGCTCCAGAGCCTTCTCTTCCTCTGCAACCACGCGCTCGCACAATTCCGTGATCTGCTCGCGCATCCAGCGGTTGGCCGGGTCCTGGTCGGTGCTTTCATGCCAGTACAGGTGCGTTTCCAGCGCAGGTACCTCCACCGGCAGCGCCTGATAACGCAACTGATGGCGACGGGCGAAGCGCTCGGGGACCGTCATCGCCATGTCGGTCTGCTGCAACACCTGCGACGCCATCAGGTAGTGTTGCGAACGCAGGGCGACCTTGCGTTGAACACCCATCTTGCCCAGCGCCAGGTCGACGTAACCCAGGCCGTTGCGGCGGCTGGAGATATGGATGTGGGTCATGCCCAGGTAGCTGTCGAGGGTCAGCTTGCTGTCGGCCAGCGGGTGACCTTGGCGCAGGGCGCAGACATAGCGGTCTTGCATCAGTTTGATGTGGCGCACCTGCGGGTCGGTGTTCAGTGGCGCGTCGATGGCAAAGTCCAGGCGGCCGGCCGCGAGTTCCTTGGTGGTCTCGCGGCGCTTGCACAGGAAGCTTTCAATCACGACTGCCGGCGCCAGACGGCGCAGGCGCTGGAACAGCGGCGGCAGGATGACCGCCTCGGTCAGGTCGGTCATGCTGATGCGGAAGGTCTTGTTGGCCTGCTGCGGGTTGAAAATGCGGCTTTCCTGCACCGAGGTCCGCAGCAGCGCCAGCGCGTTGCGCACAGGGCCGATGATGTTCTGCGCCATGGGGGTGGGCACCATGCCTTGCGCGGTACGCACGAACAGCGGGTCATTGAAGGTTTCGCGCAGGCGCGACAGGGCATTGGACACTGCCGGCTGGGTAATGCCGACGATCTGCCCGGCGCGGGTCAGGTTGGCTTCGGTGTAGATCGCATCGAACACGATGAACAGGTTGAGGTCGACCTTGCTAAGGTTCATGGGCGCCGCTCTTTGTTGGAATTATCGGCCGATCATATATCGGTTATGAATGTTTATACACGCGGAAAATAGACTAGGTGGATGGAGCAATGCTGCTCTAGGCTCTGGCCCAAGTACTCCGAACTGTGAAGGTAGCCCAGATGGATTTCGCCTATTCGCCCAAGGTCCAGGCACTGCGCGAGCGTGTCACTGCGTTCATGGACGCTCATGTCTACCCCGCCGAAGCCGTGTTCGAGCGCCAGGTCGCCGAGGGTGACCGCTGGCAGCCCACTGCAATCATGGAGGCGCTCAAGGCCAAGGCCCGCGCCGAAGGGTTGTGGAACCTGTTCCTGCCAGAGTCGGAATACGGCGCCGGCCTGAGCAACCTGGAGTACGCCCCGCTGGCTGAGATCATGGGCCGCTCGTTGCTCGGACCGGAGCCGTTCAACTGCTCCGCGCCGGACACCGGCAACATGGAAGTGCTGGTGCGCTATGGCAGCGAGGCGCAGAAACGCCAGTGGCTGGAGCCGCTGCTGCGTGGTGAGATCCGCTCGGCGTTTGCCATGACCGAACCGGACGTGGCCTCCTCGGACGCCACCAACATGGCTGCTACCGCCATACGGGACGGTGACGAGTGGGTGATCAACGGCCGCAAGTGGTGGACTTCCGGCGCCTGCGACCCGCGCTGCAAGGTCATGATCTTCATGGGCCTGTCCGACCCTGAAGGGCCACGCCACCAGCAGCATTCCATGGTGCTGGTGCCGACCGACACGCCAGGCGTGAAGATCGTTCGCCCGCTGCCGGTGTTCGGTTATGACGATGCGCCCCATGGTCATGCCGAAGTCCTTTTCGAAAATGTGCGGGTGCCGTACGAAAACGTGATCCTTGGCGAAGGCCGCGGATTCGAAATTGCCCAGGGCCGCCTGGGCCCTGGCCGTATTCACCACTGCATGCGCTCGATCGGCATGGCCGAGCGCGCACTCGAGTTGATGTGCAAGCGCTCGGTGGAGCGTACTGCTTTTGGTCGGCCACTGGCACGCCTGGGCGGCAACGTCGACAAGATCGCCGACTCGCGCATGGAAATCGACATGGCCCGGCTGCTGACGCTCAAAGCGGCCTACATGATGGACACCGTCGGCAACAAGGTGGCCCGTAGCGAGATCGCCCAGATCAAGGTGGTGGCGCCGAACGTGGCCTTGAAAGTGATCGACCGGGCTATCCAGATACATGGTGGGGCAGGGGTAAGTGGCGATTTCCCGCTGGCCTACATGTATGCCATGCAGCGCACCCTGCGCCTGGCTGACGGGCCGGATGAAGTGCACAGGGCGGCGATTGGCAAATACGAGATTGGCAAGTATGTGCCGGTGGAGATGTTGCGTAGCGGGCGGTGAACGCGTCAGCCTGCGCCGGCCCATTCGCGATTAAACCCGCGCCTGCAGTGATTGCGCAAAGTCCTGCAACTTGTAGGACGTATCTGAATTTTGGCTGAGGCCACTTGAATCTCCCTTGCTGGTGATAGGTTTCCAACCTGAATCAAGTACAGGGAGTTCATATCTGCGCGTCAATCTAGAGGGGAAAGGTCAGGCGGTAGACGGCGATGTCACCACAACGGGTGCTGTCTGTATTGCGACGGGGGCCGGCTATCTGGACGAAGGCCGAATGGTGCTCCGTGAAGGCGACCACACCACGCCATGCCCTCTTTGTGGGCAGGCGGGAACTGTCGCCGAAGGTGTGGATCACTTTATTTCAGATGGCCAGCGGGTGGCTATGGATGGTGCGTTGGTTGTCTGTGGCTGTTCGCCGGGCACCAACCGGGTAGTCGCGCCCTTGTATGAGGCTCCGCCGTCCATGCACTCCATTGCAGGGCGTGCCAATACCCACGCTGCCGAGCTGTCACCCACCTTCAACCCCGAGCGCTTCTCCCAACCGGTAATAGGTGCACTGCCTGGTTCGCTGGAGCCTGGCTTCTACGTGGTTCCACGACGCATGTCGTTTCCCCAGATACTGCTTCAACTGGCCGGTCACGATTCCACGTTGCCGATCTCACGGTTACAGCGGCTCAACCCCACGTATGCGCAAGGGTTCAAAGCTGGGGAAATCTTCGTTATCGGTGATCCTGACAATGGAAATGCCTGCACGCGCGAAGAGGGAGAGCTTATGGCGGCTGCGCAGCATGCGCGGCGTGCGCTGGAGGCACTCGACTACGTCGAAGCGGATTTCATGATGCAGCACCAGGCCGAAATCGCCGGCTTGCTCAGCAACGCCAGTCTGTCCATGGGCGTGGGCAAGGACATGCTGGATCAAGGCTTGAAACAAGTAAGCAATACCTTGACCAGCATCGAGCAATTGCACCAGCGTGAGTTCATGCACCATGGCCATTTGAATAGTCCGGGTTTCTTCGCCGAGCGCAGGCGGTTGTTGCAGCAACTGGATGGCCAGTTGAAAGCGGCGTTGCTTAATAAGCAACTGAATCTGGGGAGCTATGAGCGGCTGAAGAAGAGCTTGAATATCTCTACCAAGAGCCTGGTGCACCATTGGTCGAAAGCGGGCGGACCGGGGCAGATTCCGGGGTATGCGACACATCTTGAGAAGGTGGCGCGGTTAAGTAAGTACCTGCAATACGGAGGGTATGCAGCGATTGGGCTGGGCGGGACCTCGTCTTATCTGAAAGTAAATGAAGTCTGTCGGGCCGGGGAGACTCGTGCTTGTCGAAAGGTTCGGTTTACTGAAGCGGGAAATTTTGTAGGGGGTCTAACGGGAGGGTTGGTAGGCGCCTCTGGTGGAGGTGCTGCAGCAGCTGCGTTATGCGGTATTTTTGCGGTGGGTACCGGTGGGTTTGGTGCAGTGTGCGGGATTGCGATCGTTGGCGCAGCCTCTTCTGCAGGCGCTATTGGTATTGGCGCCCTCGGAGAGCGGACCGGTGAACTCCTTCATGAGGTGACTGATGATTGACTTTGACAATTGGTCCCCATTGTTGCAAATAGGATTCCTGATTGCGCCTTTCGTCCTGGGCCTTGCGGGGATCGCTATCAATGTGAAAATTGCTTTGTCGGGTGATTTTGATGTCGCCCTTTCAGCGATCACGAGCAACCCCTATCTTGAGCAGATGAAACCCGTATGGGGCGGACGAAACCTAAGGCATCGATGCCTACTGATGAGTACAGTAAGCGCTTTGGTCACATTCCCAAGGTTACATTTACGCCTCGGATGGTTGAACGAAGCGGAGCTTGACAATTTTCCCCCAAAGTTGAGGCGAGATATGGGAGCAGCCCTTTGGTTGATCTTGATTGCCTCACTTTGGGGAGCGGTTGGTTACTTCATCATCAAGCAATGATTGCAACTCAGACCCGTAACTGTGGGTCATTCCTTTTTTCTCCCGTTGTTTTCTTATCGTTAGCTGCTTTTTCTATCGTCTTGTCCTCTTTATTCAACGTCTGCCCCCGCGTCTTGATCAACGAAATCACCACCCCACCCAGCAACAACCCGAATGTCACGCCCAACGACAGGAGCGCCGGCACCTTGCCCACCATGCCGTGGTAGAAAATCTTGCAGCCAATGAAGATCAACACCAGCGCCAGTGCGTACTTGAGGTAGACGAACCGGTGCATCAGCGCCGCCAGCGCGAAATACAGCGAGCGTAAGCCGAGGATGGCGAAGATGTTGGAGGTGTAGACGATGAACGGGTCCTGGGTGATGGCGAAGATCGCCGGCACGCTGTCGACGGCAAACACCAGGTCGGCCAGTTCGATCAGTACCAGCGCCAGAAACAGCGGGGTGGCATAACGCAGCGCCTTGCTGTGCCCGGCCGGGGTGTGGCGTACGAAGAAGTGCGAGCCATGGATCTGGTCGGTAACCCGCATGTGCCGCCGCACGAACTTGAGGATCGGGTTGTTGGCCAGGTCCGGGCGGCTGTCTTCCTTCGACAGCGCCATTTTCACCCCGGTAAACAGCAGGAAGGCACCGAAGATGTACAGCACCCAGGCAAAGTTCTGTACCAGCGCCGCGCCCACGCCGATCATGATGGCCCGCAGGAACACCACGCCCAGGATGCCCCAGAACAGCACGCGGTGCTGGTAGCGGCGGGGGATGGCGAAGTAGCTGAAGATCATCGCCATGACGAACACGTTGTCCATCGACAGCGACTGTTCGACCAGGAAACCGGTGTAGAACTCCAGTGCCGACTGTGCACCCAACTGGTACCAGACCCCCGCGCCAAACAGCACACCGACACTGAAATAGCCTGAATACAGCAGCAGGCTCTCGCGCATTTCAATTTCCCGGTCGTGGCGGTGCAGCACGCCCAGGTCGAGCACCAACAAACCGATGACGATGGCCATGAACACCAGCCACAACCAGGCGCTGGTACCGAGGACAGGTGTTGTGAGGAATGCTTGCAGAGCTGTCATGAGCCCCTCCTTGAATGTCGACGTTGCAAGGCAACAGTGATCCGACATGGCGGCTTGGCAGCCGTCAGAGGGGCCCGGTATCACATGGGCTTGAGCCTAGACCCGTTTGCCCGTGATGCCGAATGGGGAGCTGTTACATTTCTTTGCCAGTGCAGCGCTCAGGACCGCAATCCTTTGCTCAGCCCGTTCCCTTCTATTAAGTAACCTCGGTTATAGCCAAAACCAATCGAAAGCATGAGCTTTGCCAATGAGCCTTCAGCGGGATGATTAGTTAGGATTCTATCCATCAACTGATTCCAACCCCATGAAGGAGTGTCTCTCATGCCAATCATCAACAGCCAGGTCAAACCTTTCAACGCCACCGCCTACCACAAAGGCGAGTTCGTTCAGGTCAGCGAAGCCGATCTGAAAGGCAAGTGGTCTGTCGTGTTCTTCTACCCGGCCGACTTCACCTTCGTTTGCCCGACCGAGCTGGGTGACCTTGCTGACAACTACGCCGAGTTCCAGAAACTGGGCGTGGAAATCTACGGTGTTTCCACCGACACCCACTTCACTCACAAAGCCTGGCACGACACTTCGGACACCATCGGCAAGATCGAATACCCGCTGATCGGTGACCCGACTCACGTCATTTCGCGCAACTTCGACGTGCTGATCGAAGAAGCCGGCCTGGCCGACCGCGGTACCTTCGTGATCAACCCGGAAGGCCAGATCAAGATTGTCGAGCTGAACGACGGTGGTGTAGGCCGTGATGCTGCTGAACTGCTGCGTAAGGTCAAGGCTGCTCAGTACGTTGCCGCTCACCCAGGCGAAGTGTGCCCGGCCAAGTGGAAAGAAGGCGAAGCCACTCTGGCGCCGTCGCTGGACCTCGTAGGCAAGATCTAAGGTCATGCCCATAACGCGGGCGGTAAGCAGCCGCCAAAGCTGAAGTACCTACCGCCCCGTCAAGCGCCCGGGCGACCTCGCCTGGGCGTTTTTGTATCCGAGTTTTGAAAAAGGAATCGCCCGTATGTTGGACGCCACGCTTAAATCGCAACTGAAAACCTACCTGGAGCGGGTCACCCAGCCGATCGAGATCGTTGCTTCCCTCGACGACGGCGCGAAGTCCCGCGAATTGCACGACCTGCTGGTGGAGATTGCCGGCCTGTCGAACCTCATTACCTTCAGCGCGGACGGTACCGATGCCCGTCGCCCTTCGTTCTCGCTGAACCGCCCGGGTGCCGCTATCAGCCTGCGCTTCGCCGGCATCCCCATGGGCCACGAGTTCACATCGCTGGTGCTGGCACTGCTGCAAGTGGGTGGCCACCCGTCAAAGGCCAGTGCCGAAGTGATCGAGCAGATCCAGGCCCTGGAAGGTGAATTCAACTTCGAAACCTACTTCTCGCTGTCGTGCCAGAACTGCCCGGACGTCGTCCAGGCACTGAACCTGATGGCGGTACTCAACCCCAACGTGCGCCATGTTGCCATCGACGGTGCGCTGTTCCAGGACGAAGTGGAATCGCGCAAGATCATGGCGGTTCCGAGTATCTACCTCAACGGTGAAGTGTTTGGTCAGGGCCGTATGGGCCTGGAAGAAATCATTGGCAAGATCGACACCAACGCTGGCGCCCGCCAGGCCGAGAAGATCAACGCCAAGGAGGCCTTTGACGTGCTGGTTGTCGGCGGTGGCCCCGCTGGCGCCGCTGCTGCCATCTACGCTGCCCGCAAGGGCATCCGCACCGGTGTTGCAGCCGAGCGCTTCGGCGGCCAGGTGCTGGACACTCTGGCCATCGAGAACTTCATCTCGGTGCAGGAAACCGAAGGGCCGAAGCTGGCCACGGCGCTGGAAGAGCACGTCAAACAGTACGACGTCGACATCATGAACCTGCAGCGCGGTGAAGCGCTGATTCCGGCCGCCGAGGGCGGTCTGCACGAAGTGCGCCTGGCGGGGGGCGCTTCGCTGAAGGCCAAGACCGTGATCCTGGCCACCGGCGCCCGCTGGCGCGAAATGAACGTGCCGGGTGAGCAAGAGTACCGTGGCCGCGGCGTGGCCTACTGCCCGCACTGTGACGGCCCGCTGTTCAAGGGCAAACGCGTGGCGGTGATTGGCGGCGGCAACTCGGGTGTGGAAGCGGCCATCGACCTGGCCGGTATCGTCGCCCAGGTGACGCTGATTGAGTTCGACAGCCAGTTGCGTGCCGATGCGGTGTTGCAACGCAAGCTGCGCAGCCTGCCGAACGTCAACGTGATCACCAGCGCGCTGACCACCGAGGTGCTGGGCAATGGCGAGAAGGTCACCGGCCTGCGCTACAAGGACCGCACCACGGATGAACAGCACGAGGTGGCACTGGAAGGCATCTTCGTGCAGATTGGCCTGTTGCCCAACACTGACTGGCTGAAGGGCACCGTCGAGCTGTCGCCGCGTGGCGAAATCATTGTCGACGCCAAGGGCCAGACCAGCATCCCGGGTGTGTTTGCAGCAGGTGACGTGACTACCGTGCCGTACAAGCAGATCGTCATTGCGGTGGGTGAGGGGGCCAAGGCGTCGCTCGCGGCCTTTGACCACCTGATTCGGACTTCGGCACCGGCGTAAGCCTGTACGGCCCTTTCGCGGTTGAAGCCGCTCTCACAGGACTGCGCAGTTGTTGAAACTGTGAAGATCCCCGTAGGAGCGGGTTTACCCGCGAAGAGGCCGGGCCTGCAGGCCAATCACCACCCGCCGTTCACCGTTGCTGCCGCTACCGTATTCGCGGGTAAACCCGCTCCTACATCGGATCGGTGGTGGACACATGTCGGTGGCCGGGCCTGCTGGCCAATCTCCACCCGCCTTTCACCGTTGCTGCCGCTACCGTATTCGCGGGTAAACCCGCTCCTACATCGGATCGGTGGTGGACACATGTCGGTGGCTGGGCCTGCTGGCCAATCTCCACCCGCCTTTCACCGTTGCTGCCGCTACCGTATTCGCGGGTAAACCCGCTCCTACACAGATCGGTGGTAGACACACATCGAGGGCTGGACACAGGCCGTCGTAGGAGCGGGTTTACACGCGAAGAGGCCGGGCCTGCTGGACAATCTCCACCTGCCGTTCACCGTCGCCGCCGCCACCGTATTCGCGGGTAAACCCGCTCCTACGCAGATTGGTGGCGGACACACATCGAGGGTTGGACACAGGACGCTGTAGGAGCGGGTTTACCCGCGAAAGGGCCGGTGCAAGCAAAGCAGGACCTGAAGGTGTCTATGCTTACTGCAGACCCCTCAGGAATCAAACCGATGACCCTGATCAGCCGCGAACCCTGGTGGCTAGTCCCCCCAAAGCCCGGGCAGCAAGAGCAGGACCTGCACTGGGGCTACCTGGAAATCTACGCCGACGGTCGCGCTGTGTTCGTCGACCAGCGCCCCACTGACCGGGAGCTGGCCGAGCGCAAGAGCTGCCGCAATTTCCCCGACCCCGAGCCGTGACGGCTCAGCCTTCCAGCTCGGCCAGGCGTGCTTCCAGCGCCGCAATGCGGGCTTCGAGGGCCTCGATGCGTTCTTCGGACACACTGCCGCCACTGGTGCGCGCGCCGCCTTCCTGCTGCCGTGCAGCGAGAATAGCCTCGATTTCCGCCGGGTCGCCCAAGGCATGGGTGTAGCGGTCTTCACGCTGGCCGGCCTGGCGTGGCAGGTGCAAGGCCAGGCCCCGCGAGATCAGGCGCTCCAGCTGATGCTGGATCTGCTCGGTGTCGTCGAAGTCGTGCAGGCGGTTGCTACGGGTCAGCAGTTCGTTGAGGGTTTGCGGGCCCCGCAGGAACATCAGGCCCATCAGCACCAACTGCGCTGGCACCAGCTCCAGTGCCTTGTCTACCCGATGTTCCCAGCGGTCGGCACGGCTGCCCATCTGCAGGCGGGTCATGCCCTGACCTTCGAGGACGCGCAGCGCCTGGCCGACCTGGCCTTGGGTGAGGTTCATCACCGGCTCGCGGCTGGTCTTCTGGTTGCAGGCCAGGACCAGGGCATTGAGGGTCAGCGGGTAGCTTTCCGGGCTGGTGGCCTGCTTTTCGATCAGCGAGCCGAGAACGCGGACCTCGATGCTGTTGAAGCGGCCTTCACCTGCGGTTTCGTGTTCTGACATGGCCCTGTCTCGTGGCTGGGGAAAGGCCACTAGGGTAGGTAATGCGATCGCGTAAGGCAATTGGGGCCGCAAAGCGGCCCCGGCCCGCTTAGCCGTTACGCTGCTCTTCGGCCTGACACGCCGCCGCGGTGAACAGCACATCGGTTGAAGAATTCAGCGCCGTTTCGGCAGAATCCTGCAACACGCCGATGATGAAGCCCACCGCCACTACCTGCATGGCAATTTCGCTAGGGATGCCAAACAGGCTGCACGCCAGCGGAATCAGCAGCAGCGAACCCCCAGCCACGCCCGAGGCGCCGCAGGCGCACACTGCCGCCACCACGCTGAGCAGCACGGCAGTCGGCAGGTCCACCTGGATACCCAGGGTATGCACGGCGGCCAGGGTCAGCACGGTAATGGTGATCGCCGCACCGGCCATGTTGATGGTCGCGCCCAGCGGGATCGACACCGAGTAGGTGTCTTCATGCAGGCCAAGGCGTTCCGACAACGCCAGGTTCACCGGGATGTTGGCGGCCGAGCTGCGGGTGAAGAACGCGGTAATACCGCTTTCACGCAGGCACAGCAGCGTCAGCGGGTAGGGGTTGCGGCGAATCTTCCAGAACACGATCAGCGGGTTCATCACCAGCGCCACGAACAGCATGCAGCCGATCAGTACCGCCAACAGGTGCAGGTAGCCGAGCAGCGCGTCCAGGCCCGACTGGGCCAGGGTGGAGCTGACCAGGCCAAAGATGCCCAGCGGGGCGAAGCGGATGACCACGCGCACGATCAGGGTTACACCCGTGGACAGGTCTTCGACCACGGTACGGGTGGTTTCGCCGGCGTGGCGCAGGGCCACGCCCAAGCCGATGGCCCATGTCAGCACGCCGATGAAGTTGGCATTGAGCAGGGCATTGACCGGGTTGTCTACCGCACTCAGCAGCAGGTTCTGCAGCACCTCGGTGATGCCGCCTGGCGCGCTCAGCGTGGCTTCGCTGGTGCTTAGTACCAGGTACGACGGGAACAGCATGCTGGCAACCACGGCCACCACTGCTGCGGCAAAGGTGCCCAGCAGGTACAGCCAGAGGATCGGGCGAATGTGGGTTTCCTGGCCGTGACGATGGTTGGCGACCGAAGCCATGACCAGGATGAACACCAGCACGGGCGCAACCGCCTTCAGGGCGCTGACAAACACCTTGCCAAGAAAGGCCAGGTCGCGGGCGATGGTAGGTGCCAGCAGGGCGAGGGCGATGCCGGCGAGCAGGCCGATGACGATCTGAGTCACCAGGCTGGTGCGGTTGAGGAAGCGGAGGAGAGGCGTCATGTGCAGCGGTATCTCGGAATCTGGAAAGGGCGGACTTTACCATAGAGCACCTGGTGGGCACGGCGCGCCTTGTTGCTAGTCAATCAGGCTTGGATGGCTACCAGTGAAACAACTCCCGCCGCGCCCCCTCGGTAATCGCCACGATCCCTGGGTGCTTGACCTTGCGCTCCACCGAAATGGCATAGAACGACTCGTGCACGGCCTCGGTCTGCCCGATCAGTTGCACGCCATACTGACGGCACACCTCCTCGGCGATTACGCTGGGCGCAACGAAAATGCCGCTGCCCGACTGCCCGAACGCTTGCATCAAGGCACTGTCATCGAACTCCCCCACGATCCGTGGCTGCACCTGCTGCTCGCCCAGCCACCGCAGCAAGCGGCTGCTTACCACGGTCTCCTGGCCGGGAACCAGCAGCGGAGCATCCTGCAGGCAAGCTGGAAAAGGACCTTCAAGCCGTTGTGCCAGCGCCGGGGTGGCGAAGAAGCTCAGTCCGCACTCGCCCAGCTTTTGGCTGTAGCACTTGATGTCCAGGTGGTTAGGCATGGGGCTGTCGGAAATCACCAGGTCCAGGCGCTGAATAGCCAGGTCTGCCAGTAACCGCTCAAGTTTGTCTTCGCGGCAGTTGATGCGCAGCACCTCCTCCAGGTCCATGGTCGGTGCCAGCAGGCGGTAGACAATGGATTTGGGCACCACGTCAGCCACCCCCACACGAAACAGGATCTGCTCCTGAGGGCCGGCGCGCAGCATGGCTTCAAGCTCGCTGCCAATCTGAAACATCTGCTCTGCATACACCAGGGCCTGGCGGCCGGTTTCTGTCAGTTCCAGCTGCCGGCCGGCGCGCTGGAACAGTTCCAGGCCGTAGGTTTGCTCGAACAGCGTGATCTGCCCGCTAATGGTTTGTGGTGTGAGGTTCAGCTGTTGGCTGGCGCGGGTGATGCTGCCCGTCTTGGCCACGGCCCAGAAGTAATGCAGCTGGCGATAGTTAAGCACCGTCGGTCGTCCCGATTCGTAAAAACCGAAGTATATGCCATGAAAATACGAATTTTCCTGAACTATTGCCGTCTCTAGAATGCACGGCTATCAGGCGCCATGCGCCGCCGGGTTATTTCAAGCGAGGACACCATGCTGCAACTCAAATCCATTGGCACCCCATTGGTGCTGGCTTTGGCCCTGTTCACCCTGGCAGGCTGCGACCAGGCCGAGAAATCCGCCCAGCAGATGCTCGACCAGGCCGCGCAGTCGGCCAAGCAGGCCATCGACGACACCAACAAGGCTGCCCAGCAGGCGCTGAGCGAAGCCATCGGCGGCGAAGGGCAGAAGCCCAAGGATGCCGAGAAGAAAGAAGAAACCCAGGAAATCTGACCCCAACCGCTGCTGCAGGATTTGAACAATGGAATATTTGCTGGAACTCGCCGCTAGCCCTACCGCCTGGGTTGCCCTGGCTACGCTGGTGGCCATGGAAGTTGTACTGGGCATCGACAACCTGATCTTCATCTCGATCCTGACCAACAAACTGCCGGTGGAGTACCGCTCCAAGGCGCGGCGTATCGGTATCAGCATGGCCTTGGTCATGCGGCTGGCCTTGCTCAGCACCGTGGCCTGGATCGTCCAGTTGACCGACCCGGTGTTCGAAGTGTTCGGCAACGCCTTCTCGTGGAAGGATGTGATTCTGATTGCCGGTGGTTTGTTCTTGCTGTGGAAGGCGACCAAGGAAATTCACGAAAACGTCGACCCGCATGGCGCCAAGGAGGAAGCCAAAGTCTCCTCCACGGTGACCCTGGGCTTTGCTGCGGCGATCTTCCAGATCCTGCTGCTGGACATCGTCTTCTCGGTCGACAGCATCATCACCGCCGTGGGCATGACCGAGCACCTGCCCATCATGATTATCGCCGTTATCACGGCT
Organism: Pseudomonas sp. JY-Q; assembly: GCF_001655295.1. NCBI lineage: Bacteria > Pseudomonadati > Pseudomonadota > Gammaproteobacteria > Pseudomonadales > Pseudomonadaceae > Pseudomonas > Pseudomonas sp. JY-Q. Next base: position 2,425,859 of record NZ_CP011525.1, read on the forward strand.
GTGATCGTGATGATGGTGGCCGCCGACCCGCTGGCCAACTTCATCAACGACAACCCGACCGTGGTCATGCTGGCGCTGGGCTTCCTCATCATGATCGGCATGACGCTGATCGCCGAAGGCTTTGGCGCCCATGTACCCAAGGGCTATGTGTATGCGGCCATGGCGTTCTCGACGGCTATCGAGGTCCTCAACATCCTGGCCCGCCGAGCGCGTCTGAAGCGTGAGGCGGCTGAAGGTTGATGTAAAAAGGGGCGCCTCGCGCCCCTCTTGCGGACAAGCCCGCTGCATAGGTATTCGCGTGGCACTGGCAATGCGAATACCTGTGCAGCGGGCTTGTCAGTCAGTGGGCTTCGGGAAATCCTGAGGTTAGCTCACCCCGGCATGCCGCCGCGGCCGTCTTACTGGCTGTGGCTTGGCGGGTGCCTGCGGTGGCAGGTGGTGTGCATGACGCCGCACGATACGCAGTACACCCCACAGCATGGCGGCTGCGACGCTCAGCCACATGCCTACCAGCATGAGAATTGCCATGGTCAGGCTCATCTGTGCCTCCATCTTTGCGGCAAGCGCTTGATTGGCCCGCGTTTACCTTCCAGACACTGCTTTAGTCTAGCCCTTCGTCTGTGACGTTCCATCGAACAATGGTCTATCTCTAGGGCCGATTCGCTCCAAGGCGCTGTCGGACTATACCCGCGCCGCTGTCGGACCTATGATCGGTGGCCAGAGCCGGGCGCTGCCTGCCTGGCGTTGGAACAAGCGAGTGTCCATGGAGCAACATTCCTTCAAGGCTGCCCCCCGGCGGCTACTGGCTGCCTGCCTGCTGGCTGCCACCCTGGCCGGCTGCGCCAGCGCACCGCCCGGCAACCTCAAGGGCCTGCCGCAGCGAGTCGAGATCAGCAGCGTGCCGTTCTACCGTGGCAACGCCAACCACAGCGGGGCCATGGCGCTGGCGGCAGTGCTGTCGCAGCAGGGGGCGCCTATTACGCCGGGCTTGCTGGATAAGCCGCTCAACCTGCCTCAGGGCGCCGAAACGCTGGATACCGCTATTCCCCGTGTGGCGCGGGACTACGGTAGGGTGGTGTACCCGCTGGACAAGCAACTGGACGCGCTGCTGACCCAGGTGGCAGCGGGCAACCCGGTGCTGCTGCGTTACGAGGACGGTTCGGCCTGGTGGAGCGAGCCGCGCTATGCGGTGTTGATGGGCTATGACCGTTACAAGCAGCGGGTGCTGCTGCGCTCGGGCATGCACCGGCGGCAGGTGATGGCATTCGATGAATTTGCATCGGCATGGGAGAAGCAGGGGAGTTGGGCGGTGCTGGTGCAGCCACCTCGGCAACTGCCGGCTCAGGTTGATCGCCAGCGGTGGTTGCACGCTGCGGATGAATTGGCCAAGGCGGGGCAAGAGATTGCGGCGAAGCAGGCGGTCAATAGCCTGAACGAATAGCGTTGCCTGTGCCGGCCTCTTCGCCGGCAAGCCCGCGCCCACAGGATTTGTGCTTATTGCACAGTCCGTGTGGGCGCAGGTTTGCCGGCGAAAAGGCCAGGCCTGCCTGAATCAGAAGCCCAGGCGATCGCGCAGGCTGTAGTACCAGGCACCGATGGCGCTGAACGGTACACGCAGCATCTGGCCACCTGGGAACGGGTAGTGCGGCAGGCCAGCAAAGGCGTCGAAACGCTCGGCCTGGCCACGCAGGGCCTCGGCCAGTACCTTGCCCGCCAGGTGGGTGTAGGTCACGCCGTGGCCCGAGCAACCCTGCGAGTAGTAGATGTTGTCGCCAATCCGGCCAACCTGTGGCAGGCGCGACAAGGTCAGCAGGAAGTTACCGGTCCAGGCGTAGTCGATCTTCACGTTCTTCAGCTGCGGGAAGGCCTTGAGCATTTTCGGGCGGATGATCGCCTCGATGTTGGCCGGGTCACGCGCGCCGTACACCACGCCGCCACCGAAAATCAGGCGCTTGTCGCTGGTCAGGCGGTAGTAGTCGAGCAGGTAGTTGCAGTCCTCGACGCAGTAGTCCTGCGGCAGCAGGGTGCGGGCCAGTTCTTCGCCCAGTGGCTCGGTGGTGATCACCTGCGTGCCGCATGGCATGGACTTGGCGGCCAGCTCGGGCACCAGGTTGCCCAGGTAGGCGTTGCCGGCAACGATGATGAACTTGGCGCGGACCTTGCCCTGCGGGGTATGCACGACCGGGTTGGCACCACGTTCGATGCGCACGGCCGGGGTTTGCTCATAGATGATGCCACCCAGCGACTCGACCGCGGCAGCTTCACCCAGGGCCAGGTTCAGCGGGTGGATGTGGCCGCCGCTCATGTCGAGCATGCCGCCGATGTAGCTGTCGCAGGCAACCACTTCGCGGATGCGCTTCTGGTCCATCAGCTCCAGCTGATTATGGCCAAAGCGTTCCCACAGGCGCTTTTGCGATTCCAGGTGACCCATCTGCTTGCTGGTAAGGGCAGCGAATACGCCACCATCTTTCAGGTCGCACTGAATGTTGTACTTGGCCACGCGTTCACGAATGATGCGCCCGCCCTCGAAGGCCATGTGGCCCAGCAGTTGTGCCTGCTTGGGGCCGACGGTGCGTTCGATGACATCAATGTCGCGGCTGTAGCTGTTGACGATCTGGCCGCCGTTGCGGCCCGATGCGCCGAAGCCGACCTTGGCCGCTTCGACGATGCTCACCTTGAAGCCGTTCTCCAGAAGGAACAGGGCGCTGGACAGGCCGGTGTAGCCGGCACCGATGATGCACACATCGGTTTCCACCTCACCCTGCAGCGCCGGACGTGGCGGCACCGGGTTGGCCGAGGCGGCGTAGTAGGACTGGGGGTAGGGGGTGTTAGCCATGCTGCAGGAACCTCGTGTTTTATATTTTTAACGAATGTACCGATGCTATCAATAATAATAAACACCCGCTAGTCGTCTGGTGAAAATCCTTTACGGGGCCCCCCTCAGTCAGCCTCTCTATAAAGAGTTTAAGATTCAGTAGGTTAGCGCGAAAAAAAGTGTTGACAGGGTTTTTGTAATGCGTAGAATGCGCACCACACGACAGGCACATAGCTCAGTTGGTTAGAGCACCACCTTGACATGGTGGGGGTCGTTGGTTCGAGTCCAATTGTGCCTACCAAATCGAAAAAGGGGTGATCCGAAAGGGTCACCCCTTTTTTCATTGTCCATTGCCGCGCGAGCGGGAATACCGCGGCATGGACGCAAAGCGCTTTCATTCGAAAGTTTTTGATTTTTCTCAAAAAAAAGCTTTACAGGTACGCATCGGGCCACTAATATGCGCACCACACGACAGGCACATAGCTCAGTTGGTTAGAGCACCACCTTGACATGGTGGGGGTCGTTGGTTCGAGTCCAATTGTGCCTACCAAATCGAAAAAGGGCGATCAGAAATGATCGCCCTTTTTGCATTTGCGCCCGAAGCAGCGTGTAACGTTTGGTCGCGGTCCGGGGCATACCCGGCGTGCTAGAATCCGCTCCTTCGAATCTGGAGGTACACGCGTGCGCAAACTGGCTGTGGTAATGGCAGTGCTCGCCCTGGCGGGCTGTGAGAACGAGGTCGAAGGCGTGCACAAGCAGGTGGCCGAACACCTGCATAACCCCAAGACCGCCAAGTTCGGCAACGTGCGGATCGACACCCAGGGCACCATCTGCGGTCAGGTCCGCGGCAAGGACGATGCCGGGCAGTACGAAGCCTACCGCAGCTACGTGGCGATCAAGCGCGATGGCCAGTACGACATCATCGTTGACGATACCGGCAACAACCTGCGTATCCGTGAACTCTGCGGCGGAGCCGACCTGCAGCGCCGTGCCGAGGCGCTGGCAGACCAGCCGGCGCCCCAGGGGTGGGATGTGGAAGTGGTACAGGGCGCCAACATGGGCGCACTCAGCGATATGACGGCGCGCCTGATCGAAAAGGGCATCCCCTCTTCGGTGGAGTACCGTGACGGCAAGCCGGTGGTGCTGATGGGGCCGTTCCCCACCCGCGAAGAAGCGCAAGCGCGCAGGGACGAAGTGATGGCCAAGCTGGGTACCGATTCGGTGGTCATCCAGCACGGCGCAGCACGCTAGGGTCTGTTCGAGAAGTCTTGAGACGCAGCATGACCAAGTATCAAGGCTTATCGTACAGAGCCTAAGCCAGTACAGTGGCGCCGCGGCCAAGGCTTGTGTCAGGCGCTGTTCACACAAGTTTGGCTATGCTTGGGTTGGGAGATGCCAAACGGGGAGGGCCTCATGTCTACACTGGAGCGGGCCATTGCCGTGGCCGCCAGGGCGCATGAAGGGCAATACGATAAGGGTGGGGCTGCTTATATCCTCCACCCGTTACGCGTGATGATGCGGGTTTCCACACCTGAGCAGCGGATTGTGGCGGTGCTTCACGATGTGATCGAAGACACCCCGCTGACCCTGTCCGACCTGGCGCGTGAGGGCTTCGCGCTGAAAATCCTGGCTGCGTTGCTGGCGCTTAGCCGCCGCGAAGGCGAGCCTTACCAGGATTTCGTGGTGCGCCTGGGCGAAGACCCGTTGGCGCGCACCGTCAAGCTGGCTGATCTGGCCGACAACAGCGACCTCTCGCGCATCCCTTGCCCGGGCCCCGCCGACCTGGCGCGGCTGGCCCGTTATCGCCAAGCCAGTGCCTATTTACAGGCGCTGGCCTGAGGATCAACCGCACGCCTTGAGGTTGACCGGCCCCACGAACGCGTTTCCTCGCCCCATCACGCAGGCGACCTGTTGGTTGCGTTGCTGCTCCCAGGCTTGCGGCGGGTAGGTCTTGTTCCAGGCTTCGAACAGCTGGCGGTCCTGTTTGGACAGGCGCAGGTTGTACTGCTTGCTCATGTAGAAGTAGGTGCGGGCGATCATGCCGCGGATCGACGGGCGCGGCATCACCTTCTTGGCCTTGAAGTCGACCTGGGTCAGGCAGCGGCCATACTGGCCGCGTTGTTCTGGTAGCCAGCCGAAGCTGAAGTTGCTGCGGTCGCCGTTGACCTCGCCGATGCTTGGCACCAGGTTGTGCAGGTCGGCTTCGGCGCGTTGGTACACTTCGTCATGCTGCGAGCACTGCTTGCGCCCGCCGCTCTGCCAGCACTGGCGCTGATGGCCGATCTGCCAGGCGGGTACGATGTGCTCCCACTCGATGCGCGACGCGCGCTGGGCGTTCTTGCGTGGGGTATAGCCGCAAGATGCCAGGTCGACCTTGTTGCCTTTGTATTTACAGCCGCAATAAAACTCGGTCGATTGCGGCGCATAGAGCTTCCAGGCGACCTTCTTGGCCTCCTGGAAGGTGCGCGGGGCGTCGGCTTGAACAAGCGGAGTGGTCAGTAACAGGCAAGCTGCTGCGAAAAGCGAAACTCTCATGCGCAGTCAATCTTCCTTCGGTACGGTCCAGAAAATCTGCACACCGCCATCGTCGCGATGGGCGAGGGTGACGTTGTCGTTTTCTGCAATCTCCTGAAGCAGGGTCTCCCAGTCATCCGGGCTTTCCTGTTCCAGGCGGAAGATCAGCGCCGCACGGCTGCGCTGGGCGGTGGGGCTGTTGATGATCTTCTGGATGCGTACACCCAGCTGTTCATAGCTGCTCGGGGTGGCGGAGGCGGTGCTGGACACAGGAATTTCCTTGTTTTGCTGTATGTGCATACAGTATTTCACTGTAAGTAAATTCGCAACAGCTTGTCAGGGGAAATCCAGCGTTGGTCCGTAAGCCATGACACCGTTCTGAAATGTAAACGATGTTCGGGTTAGTAGCAGTGCAAAGCAAAACCTCTTTTTTGTCCTGGGTATGAAGTGAGACAGGCGGCGACTGAGGCTGCCTGCCTTCTTTATCGCTTCAGCAGGTTGTTGCGCTGGTGGCTTTCTTCGCGGCCGTACGGATGTGGGTGCCGTACAGCGTCAGGCCTGTGAAGGCCAGGCCGCCCACCAGGTTGCCCAGTACGGTGGGGATTTCGTTCCACGCCAGGTAGTCCATGAGCGAGAAGTCGCCGCCCATGATCATTGCGGAAGGGAACAGGAACATGTTCACGACCGAGTGCTCGAAGCCCATGAAGAAAAACAGCATGATCGGCATCCACATGGCGATCACCTTGCCGCTCACAGAGGTGGAGATCATTGCGCCGACCACGCCCATCGACACCATCCAGTTACACAGCACGCCACGCAGGAAGATCGTCAACCAGCCTGCCAGCCCGTATTGCTCGTAACCCAGGGTGCGGGCCTCACCGATGCTGGCAATTTTCTCTCCCACGGCGCCGGGGGAAGCGTGGAAACCATAGGTAAAGACGAAGGCCATCATGCAGGCGACCGTAAGGGCGCCGGCGAAGTTGCCGACGAACACCAGGCCCCAGTTGCGCAGAATTCCCCTAACGGTGACCCCGGGACGTTTGTCCAGTAATGCCAGCGGGGTGAGCATGAAGACCCCAGTGAGCAGGTCGAAGCCCATAAGGTAGAGCATTGAAAAACCAACCGGAAACAGTACTGCGCCTAGCAGGGCTGAGCCTGTCTGTACTGCGATGGTCACTGCGAATACGGCCGCCAGGGCCAGAATTGCCCCGGCCATATAGCTGCGGATCAGCGTGTCGCGAGTGGACATGTGGACCTTTGATGCGCCGGCATCGAGCATCTTGGTGACAAAATCGGTGGGTAGCAGATAAGACATGGCGGCTCCCTCAACTGCGGGTAATAGGCGGCACCCCTGGAGGGGTGCCGAGGGTTGGATGGGTTTACCAGGAACGGTACGGCAAGAACTTGCCATTGAGGGTCAACAGAACCCGGTCGCCTTTGGGGTCTTCGATTCGCTCGACATGCATGGAAAAGTCGATGGCACTCATGATGCCGTCGCCAAATTTTTCCTGGATCACGTCTTTCAGGGTCGGGCCATAGACGCCCACGACTTCATACAGTCGATAGATCAGCGGGTCTTGAGGGATGGACTTGTCCCAGCCCTTGACTGGGAAAGCGGTTAAGGTGGCGGCGACTTGATCATCCAGCTCCAATACCTCGCAAAGATGCGTTGCCACTTCCAGCGGCGCGCTATTCATGCCGTAGCAGACCGATGCAAGCCATACCGGGGCCTTGCCCACTGCGTTGGCAAGATCATCCCAGCTCAGGCCCTTGCGTGCTTTCGCGGCCATGATCAGGTGATGCATTTCAAGTTTGTCCATTATTTCTGCTCCCGCAGTTTGGTTTAAGGTGAACACACCCATAGCGAGAGATGTGCCAATCTCCTGTTTTTTGTAACTGCATGATTTTATTGAGTTATTTTTTGTTTGATGGCGAGGTTTATTTACGAAATTTCGTAAATCACGAAAGGTCGTAATATTGTTCACGAAATGTCGTGAAAATCGGTTCGAGGATATCCATCAGTGACAGACGCCGTCGCCCTCGGAGTCGCTGCCGACTCCGCCGTTGCCATGCTGTTAATCCACCCGGTAGATGATCGGGTACTGCAAGCCAACAACGCCGCGCTCGATTTACTGGGCTGCGCCGCAAATGAGCTTTCCGGTCATGCCTTTAGCCATTTTCTGCGAGGGGGAATCGCACTGTGGGTGAGCTTTACGGATGAGGTGCTGACTCAAGGCGAAGCGTGGTCGGACGACCTGCTGCTGGTGGATCTGCAACTGCGGCAAATAGCGGTGGAGGTTTCGGCTAGCGCGGTTGAGGGCGGGAAAATTGTACTGGCGGTGCAGCGCCGGGACCTTTTGGAGCAGCGCCGTAACCGGGCTGAGGCGCGCCGCCAACACCGTTTGGGCCACGTGGGGTGGGAGCGGATCAGCCAGGTGTTCGAGCGCATCCAGCAGCAGAACCGGCTGATTCTTGGTGCAGTTGGCGAGGGCATCTATGGGCTCGATACCCGGGGCCAGACCACGTTCATCAACCCCGCCGCCGAGCGTATTCTGGGGTGGAGTGCCGTCGACATGATTGGCCAGGATGCCCACCATTTGTTCCACCACAGCCATAGCGACGGACGTGCGTTCGAGGTCAATCAGTGCCCCATCCATGCTTCGTTCAGCGATGGACAAGTTCATCGCGTGGACCACGAGGTGTTCTGGCACAAGAGCGGCGAACCAATCGCCGTCGAGTACACCAGCACTCCAATCTTCGAGATGGGAAGGCTGGTGGGGGCGGTGGTGTTGTTTCGGGACATCCGCGAACGACAGCGCACTGAAGCGCGCCTGCGCGATGCGCTAAGTGAAGTAGAGCAGTTGAAGACTCGGCTGGAGATGGAAAACCAATACCTGCAGGAGGAAATCAACGCCCACGGCAATCACCACGAGATCGTCGGCGAAAGCCCAGCGGTCAAGCATCTGTTACAGCAGATCGACCTGGTCGCAGCTACCGACGCCAACGTGTTGGTCACCGGCGAGTCAGGCACGGGTAAGGAGCTTGTGGCTCGCGCGATTCATGCCAGCAGCCCCCGGCGCGACCGCCCTCTGATTCGGGTCAATTGCGCCGCGGTACCCCGTGAATTGTTCGAGAGCGAGTTCTTCGGCCACCTCAAAGGGGCCTTCACCGGAGCGGTCAGCAACCGAGTGGGTCGCTTTGAATTGGCGGACGGAGGTACCTTGTTTCTCGATGAGGTGGGAGAGATTCCGCTGGAGTTACAAAGCAAGTTGCTCCGTGTTCTACAGGACCGCCAGTTTGAGCCTGTAGGCGACAATCGCACCAGGGCCGTTGATGTGCGAGTTATCGCCGCAACGAACCGTGACCTGCGCGATATGGTCGCCCGAGGGGCGTTCCGGGAAGATTTATACTTCCGCTTGAATGTGTTCCCTATACGCTCGGTGCCCTTGCGGGAGCGACTTGAGGACATTCCGTTGCTCGCCAGCCATTTTCTTGAAAGGGCTAGCCTGGCGTTTAACAAGCCGGGCATTCGCATGTCGCTGACCCAAGTCGCGGTGCTTCAGCAGTGCGCCTGGCCAGGCAACATTCGCGAGCTTCAAAATGTGATTGAGCGACAGACCATCGTCTCCCGAGACGGTCGCGTGAGCTTTCATGAGGTTCTGGCGCCAAGCGCCCCGTCCAGTGGCCCTGTATCTTCAACTTCACAATGCCAGCCCGAGCCGACTGCCGACAAAGACTGGGAGCGGCAGATGAAGCTGAATGCGATCTCTGTGCTCAAGCGAACAGCAGGGAAAGTCTCCGGCGAGGGTGGTGCTGCGCAATTGCTGGGGTTGAAGCCCACAACCTTGGCGTCTCGACTCAAGAAGTGGGGCGTTGATCCGAGAGATTACAAATAGAGCCGCTTGCGCAAGCCAGAGAAGAAACCCACTGATGCGAGCCCCAGTTGAATGGCGGCCGGGCGGGATTGATCTGGAAGGGAAGAATGGCCGGTGATGTGGGGCACCGGCCATGGGTGGTTGATCAGTACTCCCAGAAGATGCGTTGCAGCTCTTTGCTGTCCTGGGTCTTGGTCATTGCCACCATCGCCAGGATCCGCGCTTTTTGCGGGTTCAGGTCGTGAGCCACGACCCAGTCGTTCTTGTCATCCGGCTGTTCGGCGTTACGCAGTACGAAACCACCCTGGTTGACATGCGACGAGCGGATGATCTGCACGCCGTTCTTGCGCAGTTCTTGCAGCGCCGGGACTACCCGCGACGATACCGAACCGTTGCCGGTACCGGCATGGATCAGCGCCTTGGCGCCGTTCTGTGCCAGCGCCTTGTAGGCTGTGTCGGTGACGTTGCCATAGCCATAGGCAATGTCCACCTGCGGCAGGCTGCTGATCTGCTTGATATCGAACTCGGAATTGACCGTATGGCGCTTGGCCGGCAGGCGGAACCAGTACGATTTGCCTTCCACCACCATGCCCATCGGGCCCCAGGCGCTCTTGAAGGCTTCGGTCTTGATGTTGACCGCCTTGCTCACATCGCGGCCGGACTGGATCTCGTCGTTCATGGTCACCAGCACGCCCTTGCCACGCGACTGCTTGTCGCTGGCTACGGCCACGGCGTTGTACAGGTTGAGCATGCCGTCGGCGGACATGGCGGTACCCGGACGCATCGAGCCGACCACCACGATTGGCTTGTCGGTCTTCTCTACCAGGTTGAGGAAGTAGGCGGTTTCTTCGAGGGTGTCGGTGCCATGGGTGATGACGATGCCGTCCACGTCCTTGCTTTCGGCCAGCTCGGCGACGCGCTTGCCCAGCTTCAGCAGGTCGTCATTGCTGATGCTCTCGGAGGCGATCTGCATCACTTGCTCGCCACGTACATTGGCGATGTCGGCCAGTTCTGGCACGCCGGCGATGAGCTTGTCGACGCCCAGCTTGGCAGCCTGGTAAGTGGCGCTGTTGGCAGCGCTGGCGCCGGCGCCGGCAATGGTGCCGCCGGTGGCGAGGATGACCACGTTGGCCAGCTTCTGTTGGGTTTCGGCTTCTTTGGCCGAGGCGCTGGATGGCAGGATCAGCAGCAGGGCGAGTGCGCTGGGGGCGAAGGTTTTGAGTGCGGCATTCATCGTTATTGTTCTCGCTTCCTAGTGAGATAGTTATTGAGTCGCGCAGGGCTATAGGCATTTTTCGTACCAAGGCACCACGCGTTGCCTGGGTTGGAGCGGCCTTGCGTTGCAAGGGGCCGCGTAGCAGCCCCGGCAATGTGTGGTGTTGCACCGAGCCGCGCCTGCAAAAGGTGGCATTGCATTCGTAATTCCGAACAAAAAAAGGAAAAGGTGTTCGGGTTTTCGGAAAAGCCTGCATAATCGGCCCCGGCAGCACATTGGCCTCCGACAGCCAAACGGATTTGACAAACAACGGTCCTGTTACCATAGTTGGTCAACGCAAACGTTTGCGATCCGATAAAAAACACAAGATTCGGAGTCATCGTTCATGAAGCTGCCGTTCCCCGGTCGTCTGCTGGCCCTCGCTGTCATTTCCTCGCTTAGCCTCGCCTTGCCATTGTCTGCTGCCCACGCTGAAGACAAGCCCAAGGTCGCCCTTGTCATGAAGTCGCTGGCCAACGAGTTCTTCCGCACCATGGAAGACGGCGCCAAGGACTACCAGAAAACCCACGCCGACGAGTTCGACCTGATCGCCAACGGCATCAAGAACGAGACCGACACTGGCGAGCAGATCCGCATCGTCGAGCAGATGGTCAATGCCGGCGCCAAGGCGCTGGTGATTGCCCCGGCTGACTCGAAAGCACTTGTGTCGGCGGTGAAGAAGGCCATGGACCAGGGCGTGGTGGTGATCAACATCGACAACCGTCTGGACCCTGACTTGCTCAAGAGCAAAGGCATCAGCGTTCCCTTCGTCGGCCCCGACAACCGCAAGGGCGCGCGCCTGGTTGGCGATTACCTGGCCAGCCAGAAGCTCAAGGCCGGCGACCAGGTGGGCATTATCGAAGGCGTGCCGACCACCACCAATGCCCAGCAGCGTACCGCCGGCTTCAAGGACGCCATGGACGCCGCGCAGATGAACATCGTCTCGGTACAAAGCGGCAATTGGGAGATCGACAAAGGCAACGCCGTCGCCGCCTCCATGCTCAACGAATACCCCGACCTGAAGGCCTTGCTGGCCGGCAACGACAGCATGGCCCTGGGCGCTGTGTCCGCCGTGCGTGCCGCTGGCAAGGCCGGCCAGGTGCAAGTGGTGGGCTACGACAACATCAAAGCCATCAAGCCAATGCTTGCCGATGGACGCGTGCTTGCCACCCTCGACCAGGCCGCCAGCCAGCAGGCGGTGTATGGCATTCAGGCGGCGCTGAAAATGGTCAAGGGCGAAAAGCCTGATGTGGATGCCGACAACGTCATCCAGACCCCGGTCGAACTCATCACCAAGAAGCCCTGATGCTGCCAGGAGAATCGGCCATGCCTGCATCGGCCAATGAAGTGGTGCTTGCCGCCAGCGGCCTGGGCAAGACCTACGCCCAGCCCGTGCTCGGCGAGGTCAGCCTGAGCCTGCGCGCCGGCGAAGTGCTGGCCCTGACCGGCGAGAACGGCGCGGGCAAGAGTACGTTGTCCAAGCTCATCAGCGGCCTGGAGGTGCCCACCACCGGGCACATGACCTACCGTGGCCAGGCCTACGCGCCCGGCAGCCGCAGCGAGGCCGAACGCCTTGGTGTGCGCATGGTCATGCAGGAACTGAACCTGCTGCCGACGCTGACCGTCGCGGAAAACCTGTTTCTCGACAACCTGCCCAGCCGTTTCGGCTGGATCAGCCACAAGCGCCTGCGCCAGCTGGCAACGGCCGCCATGGCTCGGGTCGGGCTCGACGCCATCGACCCGGACACCCCTGTCGGTGAACTGGGCATCGGCCATCAGCAAATGGTCGAAATTGCCCGCAACCTGATCGGTGACTGCCATGTGCTGATCCTGGACGAACCCACTGCCATGCTCACTGCGCGCGAGGTGGCGTTGCTGTTCACCCAGATCGAGCGCCTGCGCGCGCGCGGCGTGGCCATCGTCTATATCTCGCATCGCCTGGAAGAGTTGCAGCGGGTGGCCCAACGCATCGTTGTGCTGCGCGATGGCAAGCTGGTGTGCGACGAGCCGATCCAGCGCTACAGCAGCGCCGAGCTGGTCAACCTGATGGTCGGCCGCGAGCTGGGCGAGCATATCGACCTGGGCCGACGGCAGATGGGTGCACCGCTGCTCAAGGTCGACAAGTTGTGCCGCGGCGACAAGGTGCGCGAGGTGTCGTTCGAAGTCAGGGCAGGGGAGATTTTTGGCATTTCCGGCCTGATCGGCGCCGGCCGTACCGAGCTGTTGCGCCTGATCTACGGTGCCGATCGCGCCGACAGCGGCGGTATCGCGCTCGGCCAACCGCCGCAGGCGGTAAACATCGACTCGCCCAAGGCTGCAGTGCGGGCCGGTATCGCGCTGATAACCGAAGACCGCAAAGGCGAGGGCCTGCTGTTGACGCAGTCGATCAGCGCCAACATTGCGTTGGGCAACCTGGGCGCGGTATCGCGCGCCGGTGTGCTCGATAGCGAAGCGGAAAAGGCCTTGGCCGAACGCCAGATCCAGGCCATGCGCATTCGCAGTGCCGGCGCGCAGCAGGTGGTGGGTGAGCTGTCTGGCGGTAACCAGCAAAAAGTGGTGATCGGCCGCTGGCTGGAGCGCGATTGCCAGGTGCTGCTGTTCGACGAGCCCACGCGTGGCATCGATGTGGGCGCCAAGTTCGACATTTATGGCCTGCTGGCCGAGCTGGCGCGCCAAGGCAAGGCCTTGGTGGTGGTGTCCAGTGACCTGCGCGAACTGATGCTGATTTGCGACCGCATCGCCGTGCTGTCCGCCGGCCGCCTGATCGACACCTTCGCGCGTGATCATTGGAGCCAGGACCAGTTGCTTGCCGCCGCCTTCGCCGGTTATCAGAAACGTGACGCGCTGCTGCATGATGCAGCCCCCAGGATGGATGCATGAAAACCACCCCGCTCAACAACCAGGAAGCCGCCCCCGTGCGCCGCAGCGGTACCTACTTTGGCCTGGGCACCTACCTGGGCCTGGCTGGCGCCTTGCTGGCGATGATCGTGCTGTTCTCGTTCCTCAGCAGCCACTTCTGGTCGTATGGCACCTTCAGCACGCTGGCCAACCAGATCCCGGACCTGATGGTGCTGGCGGTGGGCATGACCTTCGTGTTGATCATCGGCGGCATCGACCTGTCGGTGGGCTCGGTGCTGGCGCTGGCCGCCTCGACGGTGAGCGTGGCGATACTCGGCTGGGGCTGGGGCGTGCTGCCCTCGGCGCTGCTGGGCATGGCTGTGGCCGCATTGGCCGGCAGCATTACCGGTGGCGTCACCGTGGCCTGGCGCATCCCGTCGTTCATCGTCTCGCTTGGTGTGCTGGAGATGGCCCGTGGCCTGGCCTACCAGTTCACCGACTCGCGCACCGCCTATATCGGCGACGCCTATGCCTGGTTCTCCAACCCGGTCGCCTTTGGTGTTTCGCCAGCGTTTATCATCGCCTTGCTGGTGATCGTGCTCGCCCAGTTGGTACTGACGCGCACGGTGTTCGGCCGTTACCTGATCGGTATCGGCACCAACGAAGAGGCCGTGCGCCTGGCCGGTATCGATCCGCGCCCTTACAAAGTGCTGGTGTTCGCCCTGATGGGCCTGCTCGCCGGCCTGGCCGCACTGTTCCAGATCTCGCGGCTGGAAGCCGCCGACCCCAACGCCGGGTCTGGCCTGGAGTTGCAGGTCATTGCCGCCGTCGTGATCGGCGGTACCAGCCTGATGGGCGGGCGTGGCTCGGTCATCAGCACCTTCTTTGGCGTACTGATCATTTCCGTATTGGCCGCCGGGCTGGCGCAGATCGGCGCCAGCGAGCCGACCAAACGCATCATCACCGGGGCGGTGATCGTCATCGCCGTTGTGCTCGACACTTACCGTAGCCGGCGCGCAGGCCGGCGGAACTGACACCATGGCAACCATCAAAGACGTCGCGGCACTGGCGGGTATTTCGTACACCACCGTGTCCCATGTACTCAACAAGACCCGTCCGGTCAGCGAGCAGGTGCGGCTGAAAGTGGAAGCCGCCATCATCGAACTGGATTACGTGCCCAGTGCGGTGGCGCGCTCGCTGAAGGCGCGCAGTACGGCCACCATCGGCCTGTTGGTGCCCAACAGCGTCAACCCTTACTTTGCCGAGCTGGCGCGGGGTATCGAAGACGCCTGCGAGCGCAACGGCTATTGCGTGATCCTGTGCAACTCCGACGACAACCCGCAGAAGCAGCGCAGCTACCTGCGCGTGCTGCTGGAAAAACGTATCGACGGCCTGGTAGTGGCCTCGGTGGGCCAGGACGACGACCTGCTGCAAAGCCTGGCCGGTGTGCGCACGCCAATGGTCATCGTCGACCGTGAGCTGGAAGGCGTCGATGCCGACCTGGTGCGCATTGACCACGAGCAGGGGGCGTACCTGGCCACCCGGCACCTGCTGGAGCTGGGCCATCGCGACGTCGCCTATATCGGCGGCCCCGCCGAAACCGGTGTTACCCAGCTGCGCCTGAGCGGCTTCCGCCGTGCCATGGCCGAAGCCGGTGCGCCTGTGCTGGGCAGCCGTGTACTGCACTGCGACTTCACCAGCCCGGGTGGCCATGCAGCGGCGGCGCAGGTGCTGGAAGGCAAGCGGCCCTCGGCGATTTTTGCCGGCAACGACATGATCGGCTTTGGTGTGCTGCGCGCTGCCGCCGAACGCAATATCAGCGTACCCGGCGAGCTGTCGGTGATCGGCTTCGACGACATCGAACTGAGCCGCTACGTGTACCCACCACTGACCACCGTGGGCCAGTCGATCCGCGAGCTGGGCGAGAGCGCTGCCTCGTTGCTGCTGACGCGTATCGCTACGCCCCGGCAAGGCGCGGCGGAGCAGCGTATCGTCGCCCCGCGTATCGTCTTGCGTGAATCCACCGGGCCGCGCCCGGACCTGTTCAATGAATACCGCTAACGCTAAGGAAACGTCATGAATGCCAAGGTTGTGGTGGTCGGCAGCCTCAACATGGACCTGGTGGTCCGCGCCCAGCGCCTGCCCCGGGCCGGCGAAACACTCCCCGGCGATAGCTTTTTCACGGTGCCGGGCGGCAAGGGTGCCAACCAGGCGGTGGCGGTAGCGCGGCTGGGGGGCAGCGTGGCGATGATCGGCAATGTGGGGGATGATGATTACGGTCGGCAACTGCACCGGGCCTTGTATGTCGAGGGTATCGACTGTCAGGGTGTCAGCACCTGCCCGGGCACGTCCAGCGGTGTGGCGCTGATCACGGTGGATGCTGCCAGCCAGAACTGTATTGTCATCATTCCCGGCGCCAACGGCCTGCTGACGTCGCAGTCGGTGCTGCGTTTCGATGCACTGCTGCAGGCCGCCGAGGTGGTCATCTGCCAGCTGGAAGTGCCCACTGACACTGTGGCGTGCACACTGGCCAGGGCGCGTGAGCTGGGCAAGCAGGTCATCCTGAATCCAGCACCCGCTACCGGCCCCTTGCCAGCGGACTGGTTTGCGCATATCGATTACCTTACCCCTAACGAAAGCGAGGCCGAAGCCTTGACCGGTGTGGCGGTGACCGACCAGGACAGTGCCCGGCGCGCAGGTGAGCGCTTGCTGCAGCTGGGGGCAGGCAAAGTGATCATCACCTTGGGTGCGCAAGGTGCCTTGCTGGTTACTGCCCAAGGCCATCAGCACTATCCGGCGCCGCGCGTGCAACCGCTGGACACCACCGCTGCCGGCGATACCTTCATTGGTGGCTTTGCTGCCGCCCTGGTGCGTGGGCTGAAGGAGGGCGAGGCGATCGCCTTTGGTCAGCGTGCCGCGGCATTGTCGGTTACCCGTGCCGGTGCCCAGCCGTCGATTCCCTACCTGGCGGAGCTGACGCCATGAAGAAAACCCCGCTGCTGAACGTTGCCCTGTCGCGAGTCATCGCCGGCATGGGGCATGGCGATATCCTGGTGATCGGCGATGCCGGGCTGCCGGTGCCGCCGGGTGTCGAGCTGATCGACCTGGCCATTACGCCTGGCCTGCCGGACTTCGCCAGTGTGCTGCGGGTGGTGCTGAGCGAATTGCAGGTTGAGCGCCACGTGCTGGCCGAGGAAATGCAGAAAGTGGTGCCACCCGCGCTGGTCGAAATCGAGCGACTGAAGGGCAAGCTGGGCAAGCGCGAATGGCTGACCCATGAGGATTTCAAAGTGCTGTCGCGCAGTGCCCGTGCGGTGGTGCGTACAGGCGAGTGCCAGCCCTACAGCAACATCGCCCTCATCTCCGGCGTCACCTTCTAGCCGCTTCCACAAAGGACGCCGGGCTGTGTAAACGCATGATTCATAGGCAACAGGAGTGCCATCCATGCTCAAGTCCCTGCTACAAGGAGTCGTCTTCATGGCCACAGCCTCCACCCTCCAGGCCGCACCCATCGACCTGATCATCGACACCGATCCCGGCGCGGACGACGTGGTCGCGCTGTTTCTGGCCATGGCTTCGCCCAACGAACTCAATATCCGCGCCATCACCACCGTGGCCGGCAACGTGCGCCTGGACAAGACCTCGCGCAATGCCCGCCTGGCCTGCGAATGGGCGGGGCGTGAAGACATCCCGGTGTACGCCGGTGCCGGCCGCCCATTGGTGCGCACGCCGATCTACGCCGCCGACGTTCATGGCGAAGAAGGCCTCACCGGTGTACCGGTGCACGAGCCGAAAGCGCCTCTGGCCCAGGGCAATGCCGTGCAATACCTGGTCGATACCCTCAGCGCAGCCAAACCGCACAGCATCACTGTCGCCATGCTCGGCCCGCAGACCAACCTGGCCCTGGCGCTGATCCAGCGCCCGAGCATCGTCAACGGCATCAAAGAGGTGGTGGTCATGGGGGGAGCCCATTTCAACGGCGGCAACATCACCCCGGTGGCGGAGTTCAACCTCTATGCCGACCCGCACGCCGCCGAAGTGGTGCTGGCCAGCGGCGTACAGCTGACCTACCTGCCGCTGGACGTCACGCACAAGCTGCTGACCAGTAACGCCCGCCTGAAGCAACTGGCAGCCGTGAACAACCAGGCCAGCAAGCGCGTGGTGGATATCCTCAATGCCTACATCACCCACGATATGGACGTGTATGGCATACCTGGCGGCCCTGTGCACGACGCCAGCGTCATCGCCTACCTGTTAAAGCCCGAGCTGTTCAGTGGCCGGCGTATCCACATGAGCATCGACAGCCGCGAAGGGGCCACTTTCGGCCAGACAGTTGCAGACTGGTACGGTGTGCTCAAGCGGCCGGCGAATGTGCTGTGGGTGGAGCAGGGTGATGCCCAGGGGCTGTTCAACCTGCTCAGTGACCGTCTGGCGCGATTGGAATAGCCGCGTGCGGCGCGTAACGCTCGAATACCTGGTCGATGAAGCTGCGTGCCGCCTCGGCACCGTTGTCGCGCACCAACAGGTCGATGGCGATCAACAGTAACTCTTCCGGTGTGCCAGGGCTGTACGCGCTCTGGCCCTCGGCCCATTTGACCTTGATATCGGCATCGATGCTGTGGGTGCTCATGAAAAGCTCTCGCTGGGGGCCCGGAACGAAGGGGGAACACCTGACCCTGGTGTTCGATGGAGGCGGGATGCGCTCCACTTCTTGCAGCAAATCATGGCTTTGCGCCGGTGACCGTGCGGGCTAAGCATATGGCAAATACAGCACGTTGTGCAAAATCCGGTCACGATTGCTTTTCGCCTCGCCGCTGCAGTTCAGGCAGACTTGACCGGTTTTGCAACAAATGATGAGCGGAGCTGTCGGATCAGGCAGTTCCCGGACCGATTTAGGAGGCTTCATGTTCCGTACCCGTGCTTACCTGGCAACTCTGGCTGTGGCTGCTGTCCTGGCGGGTTGCAGCACTGGTGGCAATGCTGATGGTGGTGCCGCGCCAGCGGGCAACGATGGCCGCTGCGAAGCCAGTGGTGCCGACTTTGCCCTGGGCAAGCAGGCCAGCGCCGAATTGCTGGAGCAGGCACGCAAGGCCAGCGGCTCGCAGATGGCGCGCATTCTCAAGCCGCACGACGTGGTCACCCTGGAGTACCGCTCCGAGCGCTTGAACCTGAACGTGGACGAGCAGGGTAGGGTAACCCGCGTCAACTGCGGTTGATGCACGCGGGGGCAACTGCCTTGCGCAAAATGTGAAAAGCCTGCGCGGTCGCCTTGTAGGAGCGGGTTCACCCGCGAACACGGGCAAAGCCCGTGCCATTCACCCTACAGTCGGTTTCGCAGGCAATCCCGCCCCACTCAGATGATGCATCACCCATAAAAAAACCCGCCACAAGGGCGGGTTTTTTTACAGCTATCCGAATTACTCCGGACGAACCTGTGCAGCCTGCATGCCCTTCTGGCCGCGCTCGGCGACGAAGGAAACAGTCTGGCCTTCTTTCAGGCTCTTGAAGCCGTCAGATTCGATGGCTTTGAAGTGTACGAACAGGTCGTCGCCGCCGCCTGCTGGGGTGATGAAGCCGTAGCCTTTCTCATCATTGAACCATTTGACGGTGCCTTGTTGGCGATTGGACATGGGTGAATCTCCAGAACATTTAGTTTTTTCAGTGGTGCAATGCGGCCGAGGCTACGGAGCACGGGATACATCATAGTCTAATTCTGCGCATCTAGCGCCTTTTACCTTCGCAGGATATTGATCCAGCTCAAAGAATGGCTGGTCATCACCGGCTTTAAGGTTTCAGCTCTTCGGTGCGCAGGCCTGTCTCACCACCGACTGCGCCTTCTGCATCAGCTTGGCGTCAACGCCGTCCTTGCTGTCGAGGTCGGCAATCTCGGCGTCGGTGAAGTTCTTTTTGATGGCTTGCGCGCCGCAGTCGCAGTGTTTTTTCGCGGTGGCAGCGTCAACGCCCTGGCCGCTGGCCACTTGCGTGCACTGGGTCATGTAGGCGGCCTCCTTCCCGGCTGGGAAGTTGCCGGCGTTCGCAGCCACGGGCAGCAGCAGGGCGCCAGCGGCCGCCAGGGCCAGAAGAGACGGAACTCGCATCACCAGTTACTCCTTGGGTTAAGGTCTCATCAAGAGTAGGTTGCTTCCCAAAGTCTGAGCGGTATTTTTCCGCGTTAGTTCACCGTTGTGGTGCAATTTCCAAATATTTCTGCCTGGGGTGCAACCCGCGTGCTAGCATGCTCGGCTTGCAGTCGCGCTGTTGCCGGTTGCAGCTATCTTTTTTCTTTCCAGTCACTCTGGTTCGTCCCTGACAAGCCGAAAGGCTTCTGCCACTGTGGGGCAGGCTTCCTTTTACCGGAAGGCAGGTCGGATCTTGTACTGGCTCATCCCAACCCACGTGACCTTTGGTAGGGGTCACCACTAGGAGAGGAGGCGCCATGCCCGTTATTACTCTTCCCGATGGCAGTCAACGTTCGTTCGATCACGCCGTATCCGTAGCTGAAGTAGCCGCTTCCATCGGCGCTGGCCTGGCCAAGGCCACTGTGGCCGGCAAGGTCGACGGCAAGCTGGTCGATGCGTGTGACCTGATCAGCAACGACGCCACCCTGCAGATCATCACCCCTAAAGATGAAGAGGGACTGGAGATCATCCGTCACTCGTGCGCCCACCTGGTTGGCCACGCCGTGAAGCAGCTGTACCCGACCGCCAAGATGGTGATCGGCCCGGTCATTGACGAAGGCTTCTATTACGACATCGCCTACGAGCGCCCCTTCACCCCAGAAGACATGGCCGCCATCGAAAAGCGCATGATGGAGCTGATCGAAAAAGACTACGACGTGGTCAAGAAAATGACCCCGCGCGCCGAAGTCATCGATGTGTTCAAGGCCCGTGGCGAAGACTACAAGCTGCGTCTGGTCGAAGACATGCCGGATGAACAGGCCATGGGCCTGTACTACCACGAAGAATACGTCGACATGTGCCGTGGCCCGCACGTGCCGAACACCCGCTTCCTCAAGGCATTCAAGCTGACCAAGCTGTCCGGCGCCTACTGGCGCGGCGATGCCAAGAACGAGCAGCTGCAGCGCGTGTACGGCACGGCCTGGGCTGACAAGAAGCAGCTGGCTGCGTACATCCAGCGCATCGAAGAAGCCGAAAAACGCGACCACCGCAAGATCGGCAAGCAGCTCGACCTGTTCCACCTGCAGGAAGAAGCCCCGGGCATGGTGTTCTGGCACGCCAACGGCTGGACCGTCTACCAGGTACTCGAGCAGTACATGCGTGGCGTGCAGCGCGAAAACGGCTACCAGGAAATCAAGACCCCGCAGGTTGTCGACCGCATCCTGTGGGAACGTTCCGGCCACTGGTCCAACTATGCCGAAAACATGTTCACCACTTCGTCGGAAAGCCGTGACTACGCGGTAAAACCGATGAACTGCCCGTGCCACGTGCAGGTGTTCAACCAGGGCCTGAAAAGCTACCGCGACCTGCCGCTGCGTCTGGCCGAGTTCGGTGCCTGCCACCGTAACGAGCCGTCGGGCGCACTGCATGGCATCATGCGCGTGCGTGGCTTCGTACAGGACGATGCGCACATTTTCTGCACCGAAGAACAGGTGAAGAAAGAAGCCGCCGACTTCATCAAGCTGACCCTGGACGTGTACAAGGACTTCGGTTTCAGCGACATCGCCATGAAACTGTCCACTCGTCCGGCCAAGCGTGTCGGTTCCGAAGAGTTGTGGGACCGTGCTGAAACAGCACTGGCCGACGCCCTGAACGAATCCGGCCTTGAGTGGGAATACCAGCCGGGCGAGGGTGCCTTCTACGGTCCGAAAATCGAGTTTACCCTGCGCGACTGCCTCGGCCGTAACTGGCAGTGCGGTACCCTGCAGTACGACCCGAACCTGCCAGAGCGTCTGGATGCCAGCTATATCGCCGAAGATAACAGCCGAGTTCGCCCGGTCATGCTGCACCGCGCCATCCTCGGTTCGTTCGAGCGCTTCATCGGCATGCTGATCGAGCACTATGCTGGCGTGTTCCCGGCGTGGCTGGCCCCAACCCAGGCGGTGATCATGAATATCACCGACAAGCAGGCCGATTTCGCCCTCGAGGTTGAGAAATCTCTGAATGGAAGCGGTTTCCGTGCCAAGTCGGACTTGAGAAATGAGAAGATCGGCTTTAAAATCCGCGAGCATACTTTGCTCAAGGTCCCGTACCTTTTGGTTATAGGGGACCGCGAAGTCGAAACGCAAACCGTCGCTGTGCGTACTCGCGAAGGCGCAGACCTGGGCTCCATGCCCGTCGCCCAATTCGTTGAGCTGCTGACACAAGCGGTTTCCCGGCGTGGTCGCCAAGAATCGGAGTAATGACTATTAAGCGTGAAATGAGAAACGATAAGCGTGCTGTACCGAAGGCCCCGATCAACGAGAATATCTCGGCCCGCGAGGTTCGGTTAATTGGCGCAGACGGCGAGCAGGTTGGCATCGTCTCGATTGATGAAGCGCTGCGTATCGCTGATGAAGCGAAGCTGGACCTGGTAGAAATCTCTGCAGACGCGGTACCCCCCGTCTGCAAGGTCATGGACTACGGCAAGCACCTCTTCGAGAAGAAGAAGCAGGCTAACGAAGCCAAGAAAAACCAGAAGCAGATCCAGATCAAAGAAATCAAGTTTCGTCCAGGGACGGAGGATGGGGATTACCAGGTAAAACTACGCAACCTGGTACGTTTCCTTACCGATGGGGACAAGGCCAAGATCTCTCTGAGATTCCGTGGTCGTGAGATGGCCCACCAGGAGCTGGGCATGGAGCTGTTGAAGCGGGTCGAAGCCGACCTCGCCGAATACGGCACCGTTGAGCAGCATCCGAAGATGGAAGGACGCCAGCTTATGATGGTCATCGCCCCCAAGAAAAAGAAGTAATCTCCCGGGCACGGCAGGCCTGATGATTATGTGTAATTTTATCGAATGCGGAGTTCCAACATGCCAAAAATGAAAACCAAGAGCGGTGCTGCGAAGCGCTTCCTGAAGACAGCTTCGGGCTTCAAGCACAAGCACGCTTTCAAGAGCCACATCCTGACCAAAATGTCGACCAAGCGTAAGCGTCAACTGCGCGGTGCCAGCTTGCTGCACCCGTCCGACGTCGCAAAAGTCGAGCGCATGCTGCGCGTTCGTTAATTCTGGTTAAGATAGAGGAAGTTACTCATGGCTCGTGTTAAGCGCGGCGTTATCGCTCGTAAGCGTCACAAAAAAATTCTGAAACTGGCTAAAGGTTACTACGGTGCACGTTCGCGCGTATTCCGTGTAGCCAAGCAAGCGGTCATCAAGGCAGGCCAATACGCCTACCGCGACCGTCGCCAGAAGAAGCGTCAGTTCCGCGCACTGTGGATCGCTCGTATCAACGCCGGTGCCCGCACCAACGGTCTGTCCTACAGCCGTCTGATTGCTGGCCTGAAAAAGGCTTCGATCGAAATCGACCGTAAGGTTCTGGCTGATCTGGCAGTGAACGAAAAAGCGGCGTTTGCTGCGATTGTCGAGAAAGCTAAAGCCGTTCTGGCTTAAGTACCCGCGACAATCACCCGGCGGTGCTAGCGCTGCCGGGCATTGAACGTCATCGATAGGGGAAGAGCCTTCAAAGCTCTTCCCCTATTTTCGTATCTGGAGTCTGTACATGGAAAACCTGGATGCGCTGGTCTCCCAAGCCCTAGAGGCCGTGGAACGCGCTGAAGACATCAACGCCCTGGAACAGATCCGGGTTAATTATCTCGGCAAGAAGGGCGAACTGACCCAGGTGATGAAGACCCTGGGCAACCTGCCAGCCGAAGAGCGGCCGAAAGTCGGCGCGCTGATCAACGACGCCAAAGAGCGCGTCACCGTTGTGCTCAATGCCCGCAAGGCTGCCTTTGAAGAAGCCGAGCTCAGCGCTCGCCTGGCTGCCGAATGCATTGACGTCACCCTGCCAGGCCGCGGCCAGGCCACCGGTGGCCTGCACCCGATCACCCGTACACTCGAGCGCATCGAGCAGTTCTTCACCCACATTGGCTACGGCATTGCCGAAGGCCCAGAGGTGGAAGACGACTACCACAACTTCGAAGCGCTCAACATCCCTGGCCACCACCCGGCGCGGGCGATGCACGACACCTTCTACTTCAATGCCAACATGCTGCTGCGCACCCACACCTCGCCGGTGCAGGTGCGGACCATGGAGTCCACCCAGCCGCCCATCCGCATTGTGTGCCCGGGCCGCGTATACCGCTGCGACTCGGATATCACCCACTCGCCGATGTTCCACCAGGTCGAAGGCCTGCTGATCGATCGCGATATCAACTTCGCCGACCTCAAGGGCACCATCGAAGAATTCCTGCGCGTATTCTTCGAGAAAGAACTGGCGGTCCGTTTCCGCCCATCGTTCTTCCCCTTCACCGAGCCGTCTGCAGAAGTCGACATCCAGTGCGTGATGTGTTCCGGCAACGGCTGCCGCGTGTGCAAGCAAACCGGCTGGCTGGAAGTGATGGGCTGCGGCATGGTGCACCCGAATGTGTTGCGCATGTCCGGCATCGACCCAGAAGAGTTCCAGGGCTTTGCCTTCGGCATGGGTGCCGAGCGCCTGGCCATGCTGCGCTATGGCGTCAACGATTTGCGTCTGTTCTTCGACAACGACCTGCGGTTCCTAGCCCAATTCCGCTAGGCCCAATCGACGCAACTTTCAGGAGAACAGCATGAAATTCAGTGAACAGTGGCTGCGCGGTTGGGTCAACCCGCAAGTCTCCCGTGACGAACTGGTCGCCCGCCTGTCCATGGCCGGCCTCGAAGTTGACAGCGTTACCCCCGCTGCCGGCCAGTTCAGCGGCATCGTCGTGGGCGAAATTCTCGCCACCGAACAACACCCGGACGCCGACAAGCTGCGCGTGTGCCAGGTAAGCAGCGGTCAGGAAACCTTCCAGGTTGTGTGCGGCGCCCCTAACGCCCGCCCAGGCATCAAGATCCCGTTCGCCATGATCGGTGCCGAACTGCCAGGCGACTTCAAGATCAAGAAGGCCAAGCTGCGCGGTGTCGAGTCCTTCGGCATGCTGTGCTCGGCTGCCGAACTGCAGATCAGCGAAGAAAACGACGGCCTGCTGGAACTGGCTGCCGACGCTCCGGTTGGCGAAGACATTCGCACGTACCTGAGCCTGGATGATGCCAGCATCGAAATCGGCCTGACCCCGAACCGCGGCGACTGCCTGTCCATCGCCGGCCTGGCACGCGACGTCAGCGCCCTGTACGACACCCCGGTCACCCGCCCGGTGGTGCCAGCCGTAGCGGCCGCCCATGACGAAGTGCGCCCGGTCGAAGTCAGCGCCCCGGCTGCCTGCCCGCGCTACCTGGGCCGCGTTATCCGTAACGTCGACCTGAGCAAGCCAACCCCACTGTGGATGGTCGAGCGCCTGCGCCGCAGCGACGTTCGCAGCATCGACGCCGCCGTCGACATCACCAACTACGTGATGCTCGAACTCGGCCAGCCGATGCACGCCTTCGACCTGGCGGAAATCAACGGCGGCATCCGCGTGCGCATGGCCGAAGAGGGCGAAAAGCTCGTCCTGCTCGACGGCCAGGAAGTGGCCCTGCGTGCTGACACCCTGGTCATCGCCGACCACACCCGCGCCTTGGCCATCGCCGGCGTCATGGGGGGCGAGCACAGCGGTGTGAACACCGAAAAAACCCGCGACCTGTTCCTGGAAAGCGCCTTCTTCGAGCCGATTTCCGTCGCCGGTAAAGCCCGTTCCTACGGCCTGCACACCGATGCCTCGCACCGCTACGAGCGCGGCGTCGACTCGCAACTGGCCCGCGAAGCCATGGAGCGCGCCACGCAGTTGCTGCTGGACATCGTTGGCGGCGAAGCCGGCCCTGTGGTCGAAGCGGTCAGCGAACAGCACCTGCCACAAGTAGCCCCGGTCACCCTGCGCGCCGAACGCATCACCCAGATGCTTGGCATGGAAATGGACCCAGCCCAGGTCGAGCAGTTGCTCAACGCCCTCGAGCTGACCACGACCAAGAGCGGGGAAGGGCAGTGGACCGTCAGCGTACCAAGCCACCGCTTCGACATCAGCCTGGAAGTGGACCTGATCGAAGAGCTGGCCCGCCTGTACGGCTACAACAACCTGCCGGTTCGTTACCCGCAAGCCCGCCTGGCCCCACAGGGCAAGCCGGAAACCCGCGGTGACCTGCCGACCCTGCGCCGCCTGCTGGTTGCCCGCGGCTACCAGGAAGCCATCACCTACAGCTTCATCGACCCGAAACTGTTCGAACTGTTCAGCCCGGGCGTAGAGCCGCTGCTGCTGGCCAACCCCATCTCCAGCGACATGGCCGCCATGCGCGCCTCGCTGTGGCCGGGCCTGGTCAAGGCACTGCAGCACAACCTGAACCGCCAGCAAGACCGCGTGCGCCTGTTCGAAAGCGGCCTGCGCTTTGTCGGCCAACTGGGTGACCTGCAGCAGCAGCCAATGATTGCCGGCGTCATCACCGGCAGCCGCCTGCCAGAAGGCTGGGCCAACGGCCGCGACGGCGTCGACTTCTTCGACGTCAAAGCCGACGTGGAAGCCCTGCTGGGCTACTCCGGCGCCCTGAGCGACTTCACCTTCAGCGCCGGCAAACACCCAGCCCTGCACCCAGGCCAGACTGCTGCCATCGAGCGTGACGGCAAACTGGTCGGCTACCTCGGCGCCATCCACCCAGAGCTGGCCAAGGCCCTGGGCCTGGACCGCCCGGTGTTCCTGTTCGAGCTGGTGCTGGGCGACGTGGTCGAAGGCCGCCTGCCGAAATTCAGCGAACTGTCCAAGTTCCCGGAAACCCGTCGTGACCTGGCTTTGATCGCAGGACGTGATGTGGCTTCTAGCGCGGTGCTTGAATTAATTCGTGACAATGCAGGCGAATGGCTCACAGACCTCAGGCTGTTTGATGTGTACCAAGGTAAAGGCATTGATCCTGATAGAAAAAGCCTTGCCGTCGGCTTGACCTGGCAGCATCCATCGCGCACTCTTAACGACGATGAGGTGAACACTACCCTGCAAAACATCCTCACCTCGCTCGAACAAAGGTTGAACACCACGTTAAGGAAATAACGGCATGGGTGCTCTGACGAAAGCTGAGATGGCCGAAAGGCTGTACGAGGAGCTGGGGCTTAACAAGCGTGAGGCCAAGGAGCTGGTCGAGCTGTTTTTCGAAGAAATTCGGCACGCACTTGAAGAGAACGAGCAGGTCAAGCTGTCCGGTTTCGGCAACTTCGACCTTCGCGACAAACGCCAGCGGCCGGGCCGTAACCCCAAGACAGGGGAAGAAATCCCGATCACTGCACGGCGCGTCGTCACCTTTCGTCCAGGGCAGAAGTTGAAGGCCCGGGTTGAGGCCTATGCTGGAACCAAGCCATAACGACGAACTGCCCCCCATACCGGGCAAACGCTACTTCACCATTGGTGAAGTGAGCGAGTTGTGTGCCGTAAAACCACACGTGCTGCGGTATTGGGAGCAGGAGTTCGACCAGCTGAACCCTGTGAAGCGGCGGGGGAACCGGCGGTATTACCAGCGCCAGGATGTGCTGATGATCCGCCAGATTCGTGCGCTGCTGTATGATCAGGGGTTCACCATTGGCGGGGCGCGGTTGAGGCTCTCCAGTGATGAGGCTAAAGATGAATCCAGCCAGTACAAGCAGCTGATTCGGCAGATGATTGTTGAGTTGGAGGATGTGTTGGTGGTTTTGAAGAAGTAAACCGGGTTTCTGATGAATGGAAATTTTTTTGAGAAAAAGCTTT
Organism: Pseudomonas sp. JY-Q; assembly: GCF_001655295.1. NCBI lineage: Bacteria > Pseudomonadati > Pseudomonadota > Gammaproteobacteria > Pseudomonadales > Pseudomonadaceae > Pseudomonas > Pseudomonas sp. JY-Q. Next base: position 2,452,931 of record NZ_CP011525.1, read on the forward strand.
CATTTATCAGAGGGTTAGGGTACATTCTTCAACGTTCTCGGCAAGATTGAGAACATGCTTCAAAGCCCAGTCGGGGCGTAGCGCAGCCCGGTAGCGCACTTGCATGGGGTGCAAGGGGTCGAGTGTTCGAATCACTCCGTCCCGACCATATATTTCAATGACTTAGGCCATTTCCGAAAGGGATGGCCTTTTTCATGTGCGTGACTTTTGCGTGACGTCTCAGGATTTTACGCCTGCCTCCTCTTCAAAATTGTCAGCACCGGCCCACGCGAGTCCGTCGCTGAAACTTTGTTTGCCGCCTTTATCAACACTCCCTCACCGAAGCGGCATCAGTGAATCTCGTGGCTCGCCGGGACCCGCTGAGTTTCAGCGCCCCCTCAATGCCGAAGCTCAGGGCGCTAACTCAATTCGTTTCATGAAGCGCACGATTGCGGCTTTCGAACATCGAACGTTCGCTTAGCGAGCGCCTGTCCAGATGAGGTGCTCTCGTATAGGGGAGTATCGCTCCATGTTACCGAGTCTTAACGTCCTCAGGATAACGCTGGCACATAGACAACCTGGTCACGCCCCCCATGTTTGGCCGCATAGAGACCGCCGTCAGCGCGCTTTATTGCATCATCAATCTGCTCACCCTGGGTGAGCAGGGTGCATCCAATGCTCATGGTCATCTTCCGAGGGCCGCCGGGCATCAAAAACGGCGCGCTGCCGATTGACTGACGCAAGCGCTCCGCAATCTGCGTTAATTCTTGGCTATCTTTAACCCGTAGCAAGGCCACGAACTCCTCTCCTCCCTGGCGTACCAGCAGGTCATCTGGCCGAAGCGTAGCCCGCAGTCGGCGGGCGCACTCGCAGAGCACTTTATCGCCGGCATCGTGGCCATGCTCGTCATTGACGGATTTGAAACGGTCGAGGTCTGCGTATACGGCACCTAGCTGTAAACCTCGCTCCTCAGCCAAACGAAGCTCTCGGTTCTGAAATGCTGCCAACGCCCCGCGGTTCCATAGTTGTGTCAAAGGATCAAGCAAAGCCCTGCGCTGCCCGCGATCCATTTCAACACGCAGAGCGCGAGTGACCTGCGCTAGGCTCCGCAGTTGCAAATAACCCTCGGTGAGCGTGGCTAAGTCCCGAAAATGAGCCTGTTGTGCCTCGCTGAGCTTCCGCGGCCGAGGATCGAACATGCACAGGGTGCCAATGGCTTTGCCATTTGAGGCACGTAACGGGTGGCCCGCATAGAACCGGATATAGGGTGGGTTCAGCACGAGGGGATTGTCCTCGAAGCGTGAATCGCACCTGGCGTCGGAAACCATCAAGGTATCTTCACCGAGAATCGCGTAGCCGCAAAAGGACACATTGCGCTTCGTCTCGCTTACCTCGATGCCGATTCGAGCCTTGAACCACTGCCGATCCTGATCGATTAGGCTGATCAGAACGGTCTCCACCTGGGCTAGTTCTTGGGTGAGTCGTACCAAGGTATCAAGATAATGCTCGGCCGGCGTATCGACCAAGTCCATGTCATCAAGTGTGCGCTGACGAAGTGCTTCATCAGCGGGTAGGGGACAAGCTGGCATGTCTGTTACTCCACTCCTTGGTTCGTTTTTTCACAAACGCGGATAGAAAAATCTCAAGCATCTTGGCCAATGCCGCACACGCTCGGCGCCTTCAGGCCAGCCGAAGTAGAGAGCATAGCAAACCGGTTGGCTCTATCCCGGATCCTCCAGTGGGTCATACCTGTGGCGTTGATCGGCGCGGCTCGGTCGGTCGCCGAAGACCTCGACAAACTTCTCAGACCTACAGACGGCTTGAACAAACGGTTGAGGTTGTCGCCCCTGCCTGCCTTATTGGAAATCCGGTATTGACCTCGAGTTAAGTCAAGGTTTTAGAGTGGCGTCCGGACGCTCTCGCTGCTTTCGGAAACGAACTCACAAAGGACCCGGAATGGACACTCCGACTTCACTGCTGATTTTCCAGATCACCTGCTGCATTGGCTTGAGCCTGTGGCTGAGTATCAGCCTGATCAACAACCTGCAGGCCTTTGCCAGCTCAGCCGGGGCGATCGGGGAGACCATGTCGATGGCGCCGCTGACCCAACCTCCCGGAATCAGCCTCCCTTTGCTGGTGCGAGCGATGACCTCTCACGCCATCCATCGCTTGGCCTTGTCGATCATCGTGCTGACACAGGCAGCCGCCGTTCTCGCGGCTTGGGTTGGCTGCTATGAACTGCTGCTTGGCGCCGGCTTGGAGGTGGCGCGGCCCTGGTTGAACCTGGCCTTGAGCGCAACGCTCGGGTTCCTGTTCGCGATGCTGCTGGGCGGGATATGGTTCGGCTACTGGATCCGCCAGGAAGGGTTGCAACTGACCCATCTGCTGTTGATGGTCTGGATCCTGCTGCACTTCGTCGTACTGAATGTCCGCTGGAGTTGAGCGGCCTAGGGAAGCTTGGAGCATTTCAGTTAAAAGGAGCAACAGATGAAGATGATGATCGTAGGCGCCGGAAGAGGGTTGGGCCGGGCTTTGCTCGAAGGGCTCGGCAAGCCAGGGGACACGCTGATCGGCGTATCACGCAAACAGCCGTCAGACTTGGCCCTTGCCCCGGGCATCGATCTGCAGTGGGTCGATGCCGACCTTGCCAAGCCAACGGCGGCTGTGGCACAGATCGCGGATCGGGCACCTGCCGATCTGGATGTCCTGATCTACAACGTTGGCATCTGGGAAGAACACGCCTTCAGCGAGCACTATGCCTTCCTTGACGACAGCGACGAATCGATCACCAGCCTGGTCGAGGTGAATATCACAGCCACGCTGCTTTTGCTCAAGCGCCTGGTGCCCAAGTTGCTTGGTGCGCCCCGGCCGCAGTTGATCCTCACCGGTTCGACCTCAGCTCTTCGCCAGAGTGGGCGCCCGGAGGTAGCGTTCGGCGCCTCAAAGTTCGCCCTCAACGGCATGGCTGATGCGCTGCGCGAAGGTTTCAGGGATGACAACCTGGCGGTGACCGTGCTTCAACTGGGTTATCTGAATACCGACGACTCCCTGAACACGCCATTGGCGCAAGCCGCAGCACGTGGCGAGCGGCGCCAGGTACCGGTGCATGATGTGGTCACTATGGTCGACGCGCTGTTGCGCTTGTCCGGGGCTTCGTTTGTACGGGAGCTGATCTTGCCGGCTATCGGTGATGAGCGCTTCTGACGCCAAAGCTGCCATCAGCCCTCAAGTTTAGTGGCTGTGCTGCCGTCGACACTCGCCCGGTGTCATCCCTCTTGGATACTGCTCTACCGCAATCAGAAGACGATCCGATTACATTTGAATCGGCTAATGAAGGCAGCAAGACAAGCTACTTTGTAACCCGATACGAGCGCCGGAAAGATCTTAGGATGAAGGCCATCGCTATTCACGGGCTTGACTGCAAAGCATGCGGTTTTGATTTCGAGCAGGCTTACGGCGAACATGCAAAGGGCTTCATTCACGTTCATCACGTAGTACCTATTTCGAAATTTGGTGGAGAACAGGCTGTGAATCCTGAGACAGACCTCGTAACGTTATGTGCCAACTGTCATGCGGTAGTCCACCGCAAGCGCGACATGACCCTCAGTGTCGATGAGCTGAAAGGCATGTTACGCGGACGATGGGTCGTCGAACCTCAGTAGCCTAGCTACAGCGTTCAATCCAATAATATGAGTATCTTCTAACACGCCAATAGCGCTCGCTGAAGCAATGCACAATGGAGGTGGTATGCTCTTTGTTCGCCCTGTAGCAGCATCTGATTGGCGATCTTATCGGGATCTACGTCTGCGGGCCCTACGTGACTCTCATGAGGCGTTCGCGAGTACTCACGAGCGTGAATCAGTCCGGGACGACGATGATTGGCTAGCCCGCGTATCAGCGGTCGCTAGCTCCAGCACTGCTCAAGCTTTCTTCGCTCATAGGAATAATGAGGCGTGTGGCTTGGTGTGGTGCAAGGCATCCGACGTTGAGTCAAGCGTTGTCGAGATTTTCCAGATGTGGGTTGCGCCTGATGCACGTGGGCTCGGAGCCGGGAGTGCCTTGCTTGAGAGGGCTATCACATGGGCTGAAGATCGCGGTGCGGCATGTGTTCGTCTTGGTGTGACGATTGCAGATAGCCCGGCGATGCACTTGTACAAAGCGAGCGGATTTCATGCAGTCGGCGCACCGGAGCCTTTGCGTGAGGGTTCGGCTTTGATGTCGCAATCGATGGAACTGAATCTTGGATCACGTCTAGCAAGAAAGGGGCAGGGGTTAGGTCGTTGAGTCGCCTTCAAAACCGGGAGTCGCATAGGTCTTGAAGGCACCCAGTCAATGATGAGTCATTCAGCGCATCATGCCCAGTTCAGCATCATCCATCAGTGCCTTGGCTAACGCGCAAAGGTAGTGCGAAGCCCAGATCAACTGAGGTTTATCTTCCATCAATCCATCCAGAGTCATGTCCCGTGCATAGCCCATCAGCTCGGACGCCTGTTCACGGGCGCTTTGGCAGGGGATGCCGGCTTCGATGCGGAAGAGGGGATGGGTCTGGTTTTCACCTTGGTAGAAGGTGGTTTTGCCGACGGTGAATTTGGTTTCTTCTGTGGACATTGTTCAGTTTCCCCAAGATTGCTTCAGCCTGTACGGGCCTATTCGCGGGTGAACCCGCTCCTACAGGAGCACGGCAGTCTTTAAGGCTGAGGGAGTGCCTGGGAGGGGGTATCCGCGAAGAGGCCGGCCCAGGCAGTACATCAGCGACACGTCAATGCATAGTCCGAGGCTCACTGGGCATCTGCACTTGGGCTATTGCGGACTCGAGCAAAGCTCTCAAGGTCTCCAGTTCATGCATCGAGGTCATCATCAAAATCGACGCGGGGGACTTGGGCTGCAGCAGCATTGCCTGATGCACGACGGTCGCCGCGCATAACGCGTAGTCCGTAGCCTGAATCAGGGTGTCTTCCAAGGAAAGAACGTTGTGGGGTGGATCAGGTACTATTTTCAGCATAAACCCTCTCAGTGCCTTACAGGGCTGCCGCAGTACCGCTGTCAAACGGAAGGGTGGCAGCTGTTTGTGGGTTGACAGACCGGGGGCACTGAGAATCCCGGCGCACACGAAGGTGCCCCACGCACAGCTGCCATAACTGGCATTGCACATGCTCTCAGTGAACCACGGTCTGTCAAAACCGTGCCGCCAATGGGTGGCGACAGGCCGAGACTAGGGCTGACTATTTCCATGTGCAACGAAAATCAGGCGCGAGGAGTATCTTTGGGAAATGGCCTACAAGGAAGGGGTAATTTCTGATTTTTCGACCCGCTCCCGTTCCCCAAAACGTCGACAGGAAACATGCGGGCAAAAGAAAGCCCGCCGAGGCGGGCTAAGTACTATCACGTAGGGATAGCTTCATCCTGCCCAAGCCACTGTGAAAATGGGGTGAAAGAAAGGTCCCCATAACGTGATCATCCAGAGGGCCCCGCGCCCTTTAAAGCTCGGCTTTCTGCCGCTGGTGGCGCTGAAAGCGGGTAACCGTGATCTGGACGGCAGCTGCAACGAGGCACAGTAGGCCGACTTTCCAGCTGCCCTCCAGGCCGTAATGCTCGGCGATCTTCCCTGTGATGATGACGCTAACGAAGATGGCGAAAGGCAGGATCAGTTTGTTCATCGGGTCTTCCAGCAGGCTGCAGATGGCTCGGGTGAACATGCAGTTCACCCAGCGGAAAGGCCGCGATCTTAGCAAATCCGGTTGCGGCGTTGTGGTCACTTCCAGAGCGGTTGCAAGGTGTGTTGTCTGTATCGCGATAATGGCAAAGGGTCAGTATGGACTTGCGCGACCCAGCCCTCGAAACTGATCCATTCGCATCTGGACCAGGGCCGGTCATGAATAACCTGCAACGCACACTCTCTCTCATGCTGCTGCTGGCAGCCGCTTCATTGACCGCCTGCCTCCCCTGGAAACGCGAACGCGCCGCCTACGCGGACCTTTGCGAATCCGAGTTCCAGTTCAAAGTGCCAGGCCCGCAGGGGGAGACCACCCTCTACCTGGAAACCTACCTCTACGACCACGCCGCCCTATGGGGCGAAAAGCGCTATGAGCAAAGCCTGTACGTGCAGTACCCGGGCGAGAAGTACTCGCGGCAGGAATTCTTTGTGCAAATGATCGCCTACAACAAAGACCGCCAACGCCCGTCGACCGATGCCAAGCGTGGCGAGCCGCCGATACCGGTGCTGTATGACAGCCGTCAGGCTTACATCACCTTTGAAGACGGCTCGCGCCTGAATGCGCGGCCCGAGGTGTACTTGGGCATCAACGAGACCTACGACTTTCCGTTGGTGAATGAGAAGACCGCCCGGCCATCGCCATATGACATCAACAGCGATGAAGTGCACCGGATGATTCCCAGGATGACCAACAACAAGCGCTATGGCTCGGCTTACGTGATCTTTCAGACGGACAAGTTCGAGGCAGATTCCAAGTGGACGATTCATCTGGGGGCACTGGATGTGCAGGACCGCAAGGTGCAGATTCCGCCGCTGAAGCTCTGCTATCACCCCGTTAAGAAATGGATCGGGATCGAGCCGCTCATGCGGCCTTGAGTGGAAGGTGTCGGCCATGGGAGGTTTGGCGGCGCTCGATCTCACCGGCAATACAAACCCACCGGCGAACATCTCCCAGCCCCCCATTGCGAATTTCCTGGTTTCAGCTAACTTATACAAAAACCTGTACAAGCATGAGAGGTTGTACATGTATTGCGAGTGGCCCTTCACCCTGTACTTTGACGGCGCCTGCCCGTTGTGCGCTCGGGAGATCGCCTTCCTGCGCAGGCAATCGACCGGGGGAAAGCTCATCCTGGTTGACATCAGTGCTGATGATTTCGATGCAGGGGCGTTGGGCTTGACGGTTGAGCAACTGAGGTCATGCCTGCATGGAAGGTTCGCGAGCGGGCACTGGGTTACAGGCTTGGACGCCACCTTGTGGAGTTGGCGTGCTGCGGATGTGGGCCTGTGGGTCGCGCCACTGGCTTGGCGTCCGCTACGTCCCCTGTTTTCGGTGCTTTACAGGCTGTTCTGTCGATTGAGGCCACACTTGGCCTGGCTACCACATCCCGATGGCGGGCACCGTTGTAGCGGTGAGGAGTCCAAATGTCACATTCGTTAGCCGAGCACTACCATGAAATCCTGGTCGGTATTGGTGAAAACCCGCAGCGCGAAGGGCTTCTGGACACACCCCAGCGTGCGGCAAAAGCGATGCAGTACTTGTGCAACGGGTATGCCCAGGATCTTCACGAGGTCGTGAACGGTGCTCTGTTCGAGAGTGAAAACGATGAAATGATTGTGGTGCGTGACATTGAGCTCTACTCATTGTGCGAACACCACATGTTGCCGTTTATTGGCAAGGCGCATGTCGCGTACCTGCCAACAGGGCGCGTGTTAGGGCTTTCCAAGGTTGCACGCGTGGTGGATATGTTCGCCCGTCGTTTACAGATACAGGAAAACCTCACGCGGCAAATTGCGTATGCCGTGCAGGAAGTCACGGATGCCGCAGGGGTAGCGGTCGTGATCGAAGCCAAGCATATGTGCATGATGATGCGCGGTGTAGAGAAGCAGAACTCGGTGATGATGACATCCGTGATGTTAGGTGAATTTCGCGACGACCCCTCTACGCGGCACGAATTCCTTAACCTCATTGGACGACACAGTTGACGTCCGGTCCTGAACCGTCGCGAAGGGGCGCCCAGATGAATACCGATGCTACTGCGTTATCTCCAAGCCGCTTCGCTGTCCTGGGTTACGGCGGCCTGCTGCCGTTTCTTGGTTTGACGGCGCTCATCCTCTTTTCGGCTGAACATCGAGCGTTTTTCTCGATGATGATGGTTGGCTATGGCGCGGTGATATTGAGCTTCGTCGGTGCCCTGCACTGGGGGTTTGCCATGACGTTGCAGGGTTTGCCCGCAAAGCAGCGTCAAGAGCGACTGGTGTGGAGCGTTATACCGGCCTTGATCGGTTGGGTTGGCACGTTGCTGCCTGTGCCATTGGGGTGTCTGGTGTTGACCTTTGGTTTTGTCGGCCATCTTTGGCAGGATCGCAAACTGGCGCAAGCGATGCCGGGGTGGTATCTGCCGATGCGCGTGCATCTCACTGCTGTAGCGAGCCTCTGTTTGCTGGTCAGTGCACTTGCGGTGTCCATTCATTTTTGAAACCCCAAGCAACCATTGATGAGTCACTTCTGCGGCCCACCCCAGATATCCCGACCAATGCACACAACCCCGTCAAACAGCAAACGCGCCGTCCTCACCAACCCGCACCCCTTGATCACGCCATGTTCCAGGGTGATTTCCACCGTAAATTCCCCGCTCGGATGCTCCACCGCCAAACGCTGACGATCACCGCCGGACGTGCTGGCAAGGCCCTGTGCAACCGACCCTTCAATCAAGCAGGCCGTAGCAACACTCACCGCACCAAACACCCCGATGGACGCATGGCAGCGGTGCGGGATGAACGAGCGCGTATTGACCGTGCCGCCGTTGCGCGGTGCCGACAGCAGGCACATTTTTGGCACATTGCGCTGGCTGACATCACCCAGGTTCATGCGTGGGCCCAGTTGCAGGCGGATGGCTTCCAGGCGTGTTTTCAGGGCGCTGTCGGCCTCCAGCGTTTCGCACGGCTCGTAGCCGGTCACGCCAAGGTCCTCGGCACGCAGCAGTACCACCGGCATGCCGTTGTCGATGCAGGTGACTTCCACACCCTCGACACAGTCGCGGCTGTTGCCGGTGGGCAACAGGGCTCCGCAGCTGGCGCCGGCCACGTCGGCAAACGTGACCACCAGCGCCGCCCCACGGCCCGGCACCCCATCAATACGGGTATCGCCTGCATACTCCACCTGGCCATCGGCGGTTGGCACCTGGGCGACGGCGATCTGCCCGGTGTTTTCCATGAAGATGCGCACCGGTGTGCTCGCGCCGCTGGCGGCCACCAGGCCGCGCTCGAGGGCGAACGGCCCTACGCCGGCCAGAATGTTGCCGCAGTTTTGCCCATAGTCCACCCGCGCCTCGTCCACGACCACCTGAGCGAACAGGTAGTCCACGTCGGCGTCATCGCGCGGCGAAGCGCGGATGATGGCGACTTTGCTGGTGAGCGAGTCGGCGCCGCCGATGCCGTCAATCTGCCGGGCATCGGGCGAGCCCATCACCGCCAGCAGCACCCGGTCGCGCAGCGGGCCAGGGGCGGGCAGGTCGTCATGCAGAAAATAGGCGCCCTTGGAGGTGCCGCCGCGCATCAGCAGGCAGGGTATGCGGGTCTGGCCCATGTTCAGCCTTCCAGGTCGGTGAGGTGGTCGACATAACGCAGGCCCTTCGCCGCCAGGCGCGGGCGCATCTCGTAGATGTCCAGGCCAAGCTCGCCGGCGGCCAGGCGCAGGCGTTTGCGTTCTTCCAGGTCGGCGCGCTGGGTGGCGGCTTCGAGTACCGCCTGGGCTTCGCCATGGCGCACCACCACTACGCCGTCGTCATCGGCCACCACGATGTCACCGGCATGGACGAGCTGCCCGGCACACAGCAGCGGCAGGTTCACCGAACCCAGCACTTCCTTCACTGTGCCTTGGGCATTGATGGCGCGGGACCACACGGCAAAGCCCATGTCGCGCAGTGTCTGGCTGTCGCGCACGCCCGCATCGATCACCAGGCCGCGCACGCCGCGGGCCTGGAGCGAGGTCGCCAGCAGGTCGCCGAAATAGCCATCGCTGCACGGCGAGCTGGGCGCCACCACCAGTACGTCGCCTGGGCGGCACTGTTCCACGGCAACATGGAACATCCAGTTGTCGCCTGGGGCCACCAGCACGGTTACCGCGCTGCCGGCCACCGCCACACCTTGCTGGAGGGGGCGCACGGCAGTATTGAGCAGCCCCTTGCGACCTTGGGCCTCATGCACCGTGGCGACACCCAGCCGGCCCAGGGCATTGATGATGTGCGGCTCAACGCGTGGGATATTACGCACGACGATGCCGGTCTTGCCGATCAGCCCGCTCATGCCAGGTTCTCCGTCACGCGTGGGAACACGCTCTGCAGGCCTTCGGCGTAGACGATGTTGCGTGCACTGGTGATGCCCACGTTACGTTTGGCTTGCACGCCGCGCTGCAGGGCTACACGGGTGTAGTACTCCCAGAGGTGTTCCTGGCCGGCCATGCACTGGATGGCGGCATACTTTTTGTCCCACACCGAGGTAATGTCCAGGAACGTGTCCGGGCGCCATTCGCACTGCTCGGGCTGGTGCGGCTCAAAGGCGTACACCGGCGGTGCGCCAACGATCTTCTCGCCCGGCTTGTAGCCTTCAGCCTGCGCGATAATGCGGGCTTCCTGGGCCAGGTGCATGGCCAGCGGGTGGTCGTAGTTGTAAGGGTCTTTGAGGGAGTGGCTGAGTACGAACTCCGGTTGTATCCGGCGATACACATCGGCCAGGCGGAACAGGGTGTCCTTGTCGGCGCGCATCGGGTAGTCGCCGATGTCGAAGAACTCCACGCTGGCACCGAGGATTTCGGCCGCCGCCATGGCCTCTTCACGGCGAGCGTCCTTGACCTTGGCTTCGGTCATCTCACCCTTGCGCCACAGCTTGGCAGACTCACCACGCTCACCGAAAGACAGGCAGACCACGTGCATGGCATAGCCTTGCTCAGCGTGCAGCGCAATGGCGCCACCGGCACGCCAGACAAAGTCGGCCGAATGTGCGCTGACCACCAGGGCGGATTTTTGTGGGGTATTCATGGTTCGTTGGCTCCTGCAGTGGGGGTGGGCGCAGGATGTCATTGGCCTGTGCAGGGCACTAATGCGTTCATTTGCAGCGGCTATGCGTTTTATTTATTGCCGGGCAAGCGGGGTAGAGGCATAGTCGCCGCAGTCACGAGCCGAGCGCCGGGAGCCCTTATGATCGATGTCGAACTGCCCAACCTGATGCAAGTCCGCGCGTTCATCCGGGTAGCCGAGTTGGGCAGCGTTTCGCGGGCGACGGAAGTGTTGTTCCGTGCTCAGTCCGTGGTCACCCGCGCCATCGCCGAGCTGGAGGCGCGCTTTGCCGTGCCCCTGTTCGAGCGCCATGCCAATGGCATGCGCCTGACCGACTATGGCGAGTGCCTGCTGCCGCGCGCACAGCGCGTGCTGGCGGAACTGGACGGCGTGCCGAGTTTGCTGGGCACCGCGCAGGGCGAGCCCCTCTACCTGTTTCAGGCGCGGCGCCTGCAGGTGTTCGTGAAGCTCTGTGAAACACGGCACATGCAAACCGTGGCGCGGCACTTCGGCCTTAGCCAGCCGGCGGTCAGTGCGGCCTTGAAGGTGCTCGAAGGCGGGTGTGGACAGCCCTTGTTCGTGCGCACGTCGCGCGGCCTGCAGCCCACTGTGGCCAGCCGGGACATTCTGTTCCCCATCCGCCGGGCGCTGAACGAGTTGCGCCTGCTGGACAGTGACCTGAGCGCGATGCAAGGCACCCTGCGCGGGGTGGTGCATGTCGGCGCGCTGCCGCTGGGGCGCTCACGCATTCTGCCGGATGCTATTTTGCGCTTCACGGCCCAGCACCCACAGGTTCGGGTGGTGACCAACGAAAGCCCGTTCGACCTGCTGGCAACCGAGCTGCGGGTAGGGGATGTGGATTTCGTCTTGGGCGCCTTGCGGCCTCACGACTATGCCAGCGATCTGGTGGGCGAGCCGCTCATCAACGAGGAAATGGTGGTGCTGGCCCGTCGAGGGCACCCGCTGTTGCACACACACCTGACGCTCAAGGACGTGCACCAGGCGCGCTGGGTGTTGCCGCGGGCCGGTTCGCCGGCCCGCCAGCTGCTCGACAACTGCTTCGCCGCCGCGGGCCTGACAGCGCCGTGGCCGGTGGTGGAAAGCGCTGATCTGGCGGTTATCCGTGGCCTGCTGGTGCGTTCGGATATGCTGGCGGCGGTGTCTGCGCACCAGTTGGCTTACGAGATTGCCAGCGGCGAACTGCAACGCCTGCCGCTGGCACTGCCCGGCACTGCCCGCGCCATCGGCCTCATGCAGCGCAGTGGCTGCCTGCAGTCACCGGCGGCAGTCGCGCTGATGGCCTGTATCCGCCAGGTTATCACCGAGCAGGCATAAGCTCGGGAGGGGCCTCAAAGCAGGCTCAGCGGGTAGCTGACGATCAGCCTGTTCTCATCGAAACTGTTGGTGCTGCCCCAGTCCCGGCGCTGGCTGGAGTTGCGCCACTTGAGGTTCAGGGCCTTGAACGGCCCAGACTGGATCACATAGGCCAGCTCGCTTTCGCGGCCCCACTCGGTGCCGTCCTGGGTGCTGGCGTTGTGCACGTTGTCGCCGTGGATATAGCGGTTCATCAGGGTCAGGCCGGGTATGCCAAGCACCACGAAGTTGAAGTCGTGGCGCACCTGCCAGGAGCGCTCGCGGGCGCTTTCGTAGCTGGAGCCGAAGGCGTCGTTGGCCAGCGTGCCGCCGCTGGTGCCGTTGACCCGGAACCATTCATCATCGCCCATGACCTTCTGCAAACCGACGTAGAACGTGTTGCCACCCCGCTTCGCCGAGAACAGGCCCGAAGCGGTGCGGTTGTCCAGTTCGCCTGCCTTGGCGCCACCGTCGTCCTTGCCCCAGAAGTAGCCCAGGTTGGCGCCCAGTACCCAGTTGCCCAGCGGCTGTTGATGCTGCACCTGGAAGTAGCGCTGCTGGTAGATGTCTTCCAGCTGGGCATACCAGGCGCCGACCAGGGTGCGCTCCTGGTTGAAGCGGTATTCGCCGCCGGCGAAGTTGAAGCGGTCCGAGGTGAAGGCAGTGCGCGTGAACAGGCTCATGTCCTGCATGCTGGCGTCGTTGCGCGGGCTGTTCTGGCGGAACTGGCCGCCATACAGGCTTAGGCCGGCCAGCTCGTTGGAGGTGACCTGCGCGCCCTGCAAGGTTTGTGGCAGCGAGCGGCCGTCATCGGCGCGCAGGATGGGCAGTGTAGGCGACCACTCACCGACTTTGAGTTCCGTCTTGGACACCCGCATCTTGCCCGCCAGCGCCGTGCGGCCAAAGTCGTCCGCCGGGCGCCCGTCGTCATGAACAGGCAGCAACTGCGTGCCGGCGGTGCCCTTGCCGCCATCAAGTTTGATGCTGTAAAGGCCCAGCACGTCAACGCCGAAACCGACCACGCCGGGGGTGTAGCCGGACTTGAAGTCAAGGATGAAACTTTGCGTCCATTCCTCGGCTTTGCCTTGGCTTGCCGTGCCCGTGTAGTCGCGGTTCATGTAGAAGTTACGCAACGTCAGGCTTGCCTTGGCATCGTCGACGAAGCCTTCGGCCAGGGCTTGCAGTGGCAGGCTGGCTGCCAGTGCGAATGTGGGGACGAGCGGGTAAAGGGTGCGGCATTTCATTATTTTTATTCTCCAGGGATGGGCAAAGCGCTGCCTGCCAGCGGCGCATCGGCGCTGGGCAGGTTGAATCAGGGAGCGGTGGGGGTGGCGGCGCGGGACGCGCCGTCACACGATCAAGCGGGTTGCATCGGTCAGTTGGGTGCTTTGCCGGCCACCGAGTAGCGAACCTGCTGGTTACGGGTCTTCATGAAGTCTTCGATGCTCTGCCCGCGCATGGCGGCGTAAATGTCCAGGTTGGACACACCCAGTACGGCGCCCAGCTTCTCCAGTACGAAGAAGATCACCCCGTAGTGGATCAGCCCACGCCAGTCGCGGCGGCGCAGCAGGTCGCTTTCCTCTTCGCTCAGGCCTGCCTCGCGGTACAGCGCTTCGGGTTCGCTCAGGAAGCGCTGGCGCCACTGCGGCTCGATCATGCGATGCAAGAACTTGTTCAGGCGGTAGCCCTTGGCACTGCGCTCCAGGGTGTAGGGATAGGTGCCCTCAAGCTGCTCAGCCCCTGCCAGCTGATGCTGCATGTGCTGGCGGTGGCGTTCGTTGACCGGTGCCGGCAGTGCCTGGTCGCGGTTTTCCAGCAGCAGGGTGGCAATGCCGGTCATCGACGGCAGGTAGTAGCTTTGGTGCTTGCGCTCAACGTTGGCAGACAATGCGCCACGCATGATCAGCCAGGTGATCACCTCGGCGCCTTCCATGCCGCCGAGCGTGGCGTACTCGGCCAGTGTCATCTCGGTAAGGCGCTGCGGGTCGTTCACCAGCAGGTCAAGGAACTGCGCGTCCCATTCCGGGTTGTTGAAGCCGCAACGCTCGCCATGCACCTGGTGTGACACCCCGCCGGTGGCGACGATCGCCACCTTGAGGTCTTCGGGGTAGCTCTCGATGGCGCGGCGCAATGCCTGGCCCAGTTTGTAGCAGCGCCGGGCCGTGGGGATCGGCAGCTGCAGTACGCCGACCTGCAGCGGCACGATCTGTACGGGCCAGCTTTCATCGCAGGGCAGCAGCGCCGACATGGGCGAGAAGAAGCCGTGGTCCAGCGGCTTGTCGCGGAAAAAGCTCATGTCGAACTCATCGGCCATCAGGCTCTGGCCGATGTGCCGCGACAGCGCTGCGTGGCCGCCCACTGGCGGCAGGTCCCGCGGATTGCCCCCTTCATCGGCCACGCCATACTGCTCGTCTACGCCCAGGGTGAAGGCGCTGTAATGGTCAAAGAAGAACGAGGTGATGTGGTCGTTGAAGATATAGAAGAGTACGTCCGGCTGGCGCTGCTGCAGCCATGTGCGGATCGGCTCGAAGCTTTCGAAGATCGGCGCCCAGGCGGCTTCTTCCTGTTTGTCGTGGTCGACTGCGAAGCCGATGGTTGGGGTGTGGGAGACGGCCAGGCCACCAATGATACGAGCCATGCGAAAGTCCTCTGTTACAGGTTACGGCGCGGTTACTGCGGGGGTCGCGCGCAGCCGGGCGTGGCCGTTGGCCAGGATCGCCAGGGCGGCGGCGAATGCCGGCAGGCCGAGGAGGGTGAACAGCAGCGGCAGGCCCAGCCCCAGGCTGAGCACGGCACCACCGATGAGGGAGCCGAAAATGGCCCCGAAGCGCCCGATACCGAGCATCCAGCTTACACCTGTGGCGCGGAACTCGGTCGGGTAGTAGCCAGGGGCGAAGGCGTTCAGGCCGGTCTGCGCGCCGCTCATGCAGAACCCGGCAGCCGCCACGCCCACCACCAGCAGGCTCGACTCCAGGCTCAGGGCGCCCAGTGAGACGATGCACAGGCCGCCGAGGGCGTAGGCGATGGCGATGACCCGGTTGGGGTTGCGTCGGTCCATGATCCAGCCGACCACGATTGCGCCCACTGCGCCGCCGATCTGGAACAGGCCCGTGATGGTGGCGGCGCGCTCGATGGACAGCCCGCCATCACGCAGCAGCGTCGGCAACCAGCCCATGGTCAGGTAGATCACCAGCAGGCCCATGAAATAGGTCAGCCACAGGGCCAGGGTGCCCAACCGGTAGCGCTCGCTGAACAGCTGCCGGGCCGGTGCCTTGTGCTGCGTGGTTGGCTCACTGACGATGAAGCGGGTGCCGGCAGCGAAGCGGCCGCCGAGCTTGGCCAAGGCTGCCGCAATCTGGCTGGCCGGTGCCTGGCGTGCAGCCAGGAAGCGGGCGGACTCTGGCAGCAGCCACCACAGCAGGGGCAGCAAAGCCAATGGCAGCAGGCCGCCGGCCAGCAGTACCGACTTCCAGCCGTGATGAGGGATCAGCCAGGCGGACAGAAAGCCGCCTAGGCCCGAGCCCATGTTGAAGCCGGTGAACATGATGGTGATCATCAGCGAGCGGTTGCGTGTGGGCAGGTATTCGGCGAGCAGGGTGGTGCAGTTGGGCATGGCCGCACCCAGGGCAATGCCGGTCAGCAGCCGTAACACAGCCAGTTCATAGGGGTTGCGGGCGAAGGCGCAGGCCAGGCTCAGCAGGCTGAAACCGCTGACCGCGATCAGCAGCACTTTCTTGCGGCCCAACCGGTCGGCATACGGGCCGGCGGTCAGTGCGCCGATGGCAAGGCCGACCATGCCGGCACTCATCACCGGGCCAAAGGCGGCGCGCGACAGGCCCCAGTCCTGCATCAGCGAAGGCGCGATGAAACCCATGACGGCGACATCGAAGCCATCGAACAGCACGATCAGGAAGCACAGCGACAGAATCAGCCACTGGTAGGCAGCAATGGGGCGGTTATCGATCCAGTCTTTGACATCGATAGGGGCATCGACAGGAGGCTTAAGCATGCGTGGTCACCTTTGTTCTTGTATTGGTGTGAATTGCGCCGGGTTCCGGTAAGGCTTCGAACGCGTAATGGCCCAGCAGCAACCACCCCGCCGGACGACGGCGTGGGGCGGACTGTAATCCCATGGTCCAGGGCAGCGCCTGCGGGATTTCTTTAATGAGATATCCAATTTTTTTATCGCAGACTTCGTGGCGCTAATGTCGCGTCAAGCTGTGCCGCTCGGCAGCAAGCTGTTGCCCTGTAAAAGACCTGATGCGCTGCTGGCGTCGTCAGGCTTCCGGGTGATGAAGACGCTGACGGTGATTTGTTTCTGAATGTGTGATCTCTCCCGCTCAGTCTTCGTCAAGAAGACTGCCCCTCGCCGTCGTCTGGGGATTGATACAGGGCCTTCCATGCAAACGCTGTTGAACGAGATTCTCGAAGAAGTACGTCCCTTGATCGGCAAGGGCAAAGTCGCTGACTACATTCCCGCGCTGGCGGACGTGCCGGCGAACCAGCTGGGCATCGCTGTCTATGGCAACGATGGCAGTTATCACTGCGCAGGCGACGCGCGGGTGCCATTCTCGGTGCAGAGCATTTCCAAGGTGTTCAGCCTGGTTCAGGCCATTGGCCATTCGGGTGAAGCCATTTGGGAGCGGCTGGGGCATGAGCCTTCGGGGCAGCCGTTCAACTCGTTGGTACAGCTGGAGTTCGAGCGCGGGCGGCCGCGTAACCCGTTCATCAATGCAGGGGCATTGGTGATCTGCGATATCAATCAGTCGCGCTTCGCTGCCCCCACGTTGTCGATGCGCGATTTTGTCCGACGGCTTTCAGGCAACCCCCACATCTCGATCAATACCCGGGTCGCTGATTCGGAATATCAGTTTCGCGCGCGCAACGCTGCCATGGCGTACCTGATGCAGTCATTTGGCAACTTCCATAACGAGGTCGAGACGGTGCTGCGCAGTTACTTCAGTTACTGCGCACTGCAAATGAACTGCCTGGACCTGGCGCGGGCATTCTGCTTCCTGGCCAATGATGGGTTCTGCAAGCACAGCGGTGAGCAGATCCTGACGCGGCGCCAGACCCAACAAGTGAACTCGATCATGGCCACCAGCGGGCTGTATGACGAGGCGGGGAATTTCGCCTTCAGGGTGGGTTTGCCTGGCAAGAGTGGTGTGGGTGGCGGGATCGTGGCGATCGTGCCGGGTCAATTTACCGTATGCGTGTGGTCGCCAGAGTTGAACGCTGCGGGCAACTCCCTGGCCGGGATGGCGGCGCTTGAGCTGCTCAGTTCGCGGATCGGATGGTCGGTGTTCTGATCTGCGAACTCAGGGGCCATCAGGCGTCGCCTTGGCGGGTCAGAACGCGTACACCAACGTGGCCGTGGCGCTGCGTGGGCTGCCATACCAGCCGCGCGCGCCAATCGCCGTGTAGTAGGTTTTGTCCAACACGTTGTTGAGGTTCAGTGAAACGCTGGTCTGCGGCGTGAAGGCATATTGAGCCATCAGGTCGACCACGCTGTAGGGGTCCTGGGTGAACGTTTCGTTGTTGGGCCCGGCGCTCTTGTAATATTCGGTACCCTGCCAGCGCACACCACCCCCGACCTTCAACTGTGGCAGGGTCGGCAGGCGGTAGCTGGTGAACAGTTTCAACGTGTCTCGCGGTATTTCAGTGTTCAGGCGGTCGCCATCCGAGTCCTTGCTCACCGCATAGGTGTAGCTGGCCGAGACCTGCCAATCAGGCAAAATCTCGCCCGCCATTTCCATCTCGAAACCACGTGTCTTGGTACCCGATTCGGCACGGTAGGCCTGGTTGCCGTCTGGCGCCAGGTTGCTTCCGTCGGCTACCGCCAGGTTGTCCTGGTGCACCTCGAAAACGCTGAAAGCCGCGGTCAGGCGCTGGTCCCAGAACTCACTCTTCAGACCGAGCTCGTAGTTAACACCTTCCAGCGGGTCCAGGTAGGTCCCGTTGATATCCTTGTTGCTCTGCGGTTTGAAAATGGTGGTGTAACTGGCATAGGCCGACCAGTGCTCGTTGAGGTCATACACCAGGCCAAGGTAGGGCGTGACGACCCCGGTTTCGCTACGCGAGGTGCGGCTTGTCGCGCCGGACGACAGGGTGGTAGAGGTTTCGTCGCGTTTCCAGTCGATCAGCCGCGCCCCGGTAATCAGCGACAGGTCATCGGCCAGGCTCCAGCGTACCGAAGCCACCAGGCCGTCCTGGGTTTCATCCAGCGCGTCTTCCGAGGACTTGGCATGGATGGCGTCTGGTATCGCCAGCGAACCGTCCCAGGTGTAAATGTTGTCGATGGTCTGGATCGCCCACAGTGGGTAACCGTCGTTGCGGTAGTAGGCGCGGTAGTGACTGGCCCCGAGGTAGGCCTGGTGCTCGCGTGACAACAGCGCGAACGGGCCCGACGCCGACAGGTCGAATGAGGTCTGCCGGGGCTCGCCGGCCCAACGCCCCGTCCAGGTGCTGATGCCACTGCCATCGGGCTTGACGGTGCCGCTGGCAGCGGTGGCGAAGGCGTCGTCATAGCTGCGACGGCTGTGTTCGGCATTCAGTTTCAATTGCCAGCCGTTGTCCAGTTGATGCTCCAGCGTAGTGAATACCGTCTTGGTGCGACGCTTGTGATAGCTCCAGTCCGAAGCCGAATTGAACGCGCGGGAGGGGCTGAAGTGACTGCCATCTGAATTGAACATCGGGAAGCCGTGGTTGCCTGCCCCGTCGTTGTCCATCTCCTGATATTCCGCACCTGCTGTCAGCATCGTGCTGTCGGTGATGTCCCACTCCAGCACCCCATAGGCCACCTGCTGCTCCAGCGATTGGCGGTCGACGTAGCTCTGGCTGTCGGTATTGGAGGCGACAAAGCGCCCGCGGACATTGCCGCTTTGCGTCAATTTGCCAGAAACGTCCAGCTCGGTGCGGTAGTTGTCCCACGAGCCCGCTTTCAAGGTCAGCTTGCGTTGTGTTTCCAGGGTCGGCTTCTTGCGGATCAGGTTGACGGTGGCGCCCGGGTCGCCAGTGCCGGACATCAGGCCCGTGGCACCGCGCACTACCTCTACCCGGTCATACGACACCATGTCAGAGAGGTCGTCCCTGAAGCCAAAGGTATCGGGGCGGTTGATGCCGTCCACCTGGATGCTGCCGACCTCGAAGCCGCGCACGTAGATATGGTTGGCGTCGCTTCCGGCGGGCCCCATGCTGTCAACGACCACGCCTGGTGTCTGTTCAAGCACCTGGGCAACATCGTTCAGGTTCTGGTCTTCAATCTGCTGGCGGGTGACCACGCTGACCGATTGGGGTGTCTCGCGTGCAGACAACCGCAGCCCGGTTGCGGTATTGACCGAGCCGGTGGTGTAGCTGCCGGTGCCTTCGGTGGTGGCACCCAGGGCCATGCTGGAGACGGTGGTTGCCGCAAGCTCCATGGCGCCATCCTGTTCAGCGCTGACCAGCATGAAGCGCTTGTCGCCCGCTGCCTGCACCTGCAAGCCACTGCCTTGCAGCAGTTCTGCCAACGCCTGATGCAGCGCGTAATTGCCGTGCAGCCCTTTGCTGTGTAAGCCTGCGACTGCTTCATGGCTGAAACTGATGACTGCACCGCTGGCGTCGGCAAACTGGTCGAGTGCGTGAGCCAATGACCCTGCCGGGATGCTGTAACCCACAGGCTCGGCCCAGGCATGTGCAGTGCCCAGCAGCGAGCCCGCGAAGCTGACCGCTAGCGCGGTTTGGCGAATACGGGTGGCGGGGGAGGAAAAGCGAGCGGACATCCATTGACTCCTTGCTGATCGAATACAAGTGCTCCCAGTAACAAACGTGTTGTTGACGGAAATACTTAGTAGCAAGGTGCAGATAGGGCTGAGGATCTACTTTGGCAGTAACATCCTCATCGCAGCACAAGGCTGCTCCTGCCAGTGCTGTACAGGCTTTGAAACCGACATGCAGGCTCTCGGTGCTTGCCCAGGCAGTGTCCGGACGGCGCCCGTGAACCCGCGCATTCACCGGAAATGGAACCTACCGAAGATGACCCGCCAAGCGTTTGCCCCTTATCAGTGCCTTGCCACTGTCTTGCTGAAGTATCTGCCGTCCGACCAGCGTGATGGCTCCCACGACTTGGCCCATATTCAGCGCGTGTGGGTCAATGCGCACCGGATTCAGCGGGTAGAGGGTGGCGACCTTGAAATCTTGCTTGCGGCGACGGTGCTGCACGACTGTGTGGCGGTGGAAAAGCATTCGCCGTTACGTGGGCAGGCCTCGACGTTATCGGCGAACAAGGCTGCATCAGTCCTTGCTGAGATGGGCTGGCCGAGTGGGCGTGTTGAGCAGGTAGTGCATGCGATCAAAACGCACAGTTACTCGGCGGGGTTCGAACCGCTGACACGTGAGGCCTGCATCCTTCAGGACAGTGACCGGCTTGACGCCATCGGCGCGGTGGGTATTGCCCGGTGTTTTTACGTCGCCGGGCGAATGGGGTCGGCGCTCTATGACGTCGAGAATCCTTTCGCGCAGCAGAGGGCGTACCAGGACGGGGCGTATGCCATCGAGCACTTCCAGACCAAACTGCTCAAGCTCGCTTCGGGCTTTAAGACCCAAGAAGGGGCTCGCCTTGCTGCCGAGCGTCATACCCGGCTTGAAACCTTTCTTACCCAGTTCATGGACGAGATTACCGGGGCCGGTTAGTCATGCCGGGCTCATACCGTCCTTGAATTCAGTCAGCCCAGCGCCACAGCGGCTCATCCAGCAACCCAACCCCCCGCAGCTGGGTTTGCCCTTGTATTTTTTCCAGCTCTAGCACATTGCACCCGTCACAGGCTGCCAGCGCGTTGATTAATGGCGCACTGTGCGATACCACCCAAACCTGGCTACGGCGTGATGCACGAATGATCAGCCGCGCCAAGGCCGGAAGCAGGTCCGCGTGCAGACTGGTTTCCGGTTCGTTCAACACCATCAGCGATGGCGGCCGTGGTGTGAGCAGGGCGGCCATCAGCAGAAGATAACGCAGGGTGCCGTCCGACAATTCAGCACCCTCGAGCGGGCGCAAAAGACCGTGCTGGTGCAGCCGTACACTGAACAGCCCGCCAGGTGGCGCATTGACCTCCAGACGGCTGCCGGGAAACGCGTCATTCAGCGCTTCCACCAGATCCTCCACATCACCAATTTCGATAATGGTCTGCAATGCTGAGGCAAGGTTGCGCCCGTCGTGATGCAGTACCGGCGAGCGAGTGCCCAGTTGGGGTTGACGGCAAGGCGCATCACGGTCAATCCGGAAGTGATCGTAAAACCGCCAGCTGTTGATGAACGCGCGCAGGTCACCGATTTCCGGTGCCTGGCGTGGCCGGCCGACGATGTTGAAAAAGCTCTCGCCGCTGTCAGCATGCTGATCGAGCACTGCCCAGCGGTTGCCCTCGCGGGCCCGCACCAGGGCATTCTTGCGCTCGACCAGCAAGGAAGAGGGGCGATAGGCGCCAGCGCCCCAGATGGCCTCGCACTTTATTTCAGGGTCGAGCATGAACGCGCTCGGATACGGCAGGGGAATTGGTAGGCCGAGGGTGATGGCAAAACCGAGGTCTTCGGTGGCAAAGCCCAGGCGCAGGCGCCTGGCTTCGCTCGGATGCTGGCCTTGGATGGGCACTTCGCCGCGCCGCATTCGTGCGCTGGTTTCTGGGCCGGCCCACCAGGTCGAATCCAGCCCGCCTTCACGGGCGAGGGCTTCGACCACACCGCCCTGTGCGGTTTCGGCCAGCAGGCGCAGCGCCTTGTACAGGTTGGATTTGCCGCTGCCGTTGGCACCGGTCACCAGGTTGAGTTGGCTCAGCGGCAGCACCAGGTGGTTGATCGAGCGGTAGTTGCCGATGGCGAGGGTAGTGAGCATGCAGTGCTTCCCAGCGTGGACCAGGCGACCGATTGTGGCCGAAGCGTGCCTGCCTTGTCAGCCACCCCTGCTGAGGCTGTTGCAAGTGAAGCAGGCGTGCGCACCGTCTATAGTGTGGGGCAACCTCTCGCGCAAAGGATGCTCACATGGCCAGATCAACAATCATGACAGCCATTGTCACCTCATTGGCGGTGGCCTTGGCCTCTGGCCCGGTGCTCGCCGACCCGGGTAATGGCAAAGGCCAGGGCCAAGGTCAGGGGCACGGCAAGGGTCAGGCGCCGCACGCCCAGGGTCAGGGCCAGGGCCAGGGTCAGGGCAATTCGGGCGGCCACAAGCAGAGCGCCGGCGGCAATGACTGGCACGGCGGCCCGTCCATCGACCGTGGCGATGTACTGGGCATCCTCGGTGGCCACCGCAACTACTGGAGCTCGGGCCCGGCGTTGCCTCCAGGCATTCAGAAGAACCTGGCCCGCGGCAAGCCCCTGCCACCTGGTATCGCCAAGAAACTGGATGGCCGTCTGTTGGGGCAGCTGCCTCACTACGACGGGTATGAGTGGATGCAAGCGGGCGCAGACCTGATTCTGGTCGCCGTGGCGACCGGGATCATCTATGAGGTGTTGAACGGGGCGTTCGACTAAGGCCGCAGGTGCGAGCAGTCCGCTCGGTCCCTGTAGGCGCTGGCGTGCCTGCGATGGGCTGCGCAGCAGCCCAACGGCCTATCAACGCCGCCGCAACACCGCGGCCAGCCCAAGGGTCAGCACCACAGCGCACAGCATGGCCAGCCCGATGGTCACGCCAACGCCCCACGTTTCCAGCAGCCCCGCCAATACCAGATAGAACGCAATCACCCCCACCGCGCCGATCGCATTCCCTCGCACCATTGCCGCCATCCCGGCTCGCCCGCCCTGCACATGGGCGAACACCACCAGTGGCCAGGCAATCACCGGAATCGGCGCCAGCATCCCGCTGGTCGCCGGGCCCAGCCAACTGGCCAGGCTGGTGGTGATCATCAGCAGGGAAGTGGCAGATACCATGCGCAACGGGATTTCCCAGTGCCGGTGCCGGGGGCGGGCCAAGGTATCAGGTTTGGGCTCGCGGCCGCTGGCGCGGATCAGCACGCCGATCAGCACCAACGCCACTGCAATCGACAGGTACAGGCTGCCCCAGTGGGTAAAGGCATAGGCGGCCAGGCCATAGAACAGCAACGCCAGCAGTACGGCCACGGCGATGCCGAGTGTGCGCGTGGCCAGCAGGTAGACGGTGTAGGTGGCCTGCACCGCCGCCAGGCCGCCCAGTGCGCCGGGCAATGCGCCCAGGGCGAAGGCCGTGCCCTGTTCCAGGCACAGGAAGGTCATCACCAGCGCCGAGGTGATCGGCAGGCCGGACAGCAATCCGCCTAGCAGGCCGCCCCAGCGCCGGGAGGCGAGGGAGATGGCCCACATCAGCAGGGGGGTGATGGTGAGTTTCAGGTAAAACAGGGTCATTGCGGGTGCATCCACGCTTGATGAAGGTGCGCCCGCCTTCGACATTGGGTAGGGCGCGGAGGAATCAGCCGCGGCTGGCCTCCAAGGCCTGGGCCAGGTCGGCGATGATGTCGTCACTGTGTTCGATGCCGATCGACAGGCGCACCATGTCCCGTGGCACGCCGGCCTTCTCCAGTTCCTCGTCGTTGAGCTGACGGTGAGTAGTGGAAGCGGGGTGGCAGGCCAGTGACTTGGCGTCGCCGATGTTCACCAGGCGTACCACCAACTGCAATGCGTCGATGAAGCGCGCGCCAGCCGCCTGGCCGCCCTTGATACCGAACGACAGGATCGACGCCGGCTTGCCGCCGGTGTAGCGCTGGGCCAGTTCATGTTCGGGGTGGTCGGGCAGCCCGGCGAACTTCACCCAGGCCACTTGCTCGTGGGCTTGCAGGTAATGGGCGACCTTTAGCGCGTTCTCGGTATGGCGCTCCATGCGCAGGGCCAGGGTTTCCAGGCCTTGCAGGATCAGGAAGGCGTTGAACGGCGACAGCGCGGCGCCGGTGTTGCGCAAGGGCACCACACGGCAGCGGCCGATGAAGGCGGCAGGCCCGAAAGCTTCGGTGTAGGTGACGCCGTGGTAGGACGGGTCGGGGGTGTTGAGCAGGGCGAAGCGTTCCTTGTTTTCGGCCCAGGGGAATTTGCCGGAGTCGATGACGATGCCGCCGATGCTGGTGCCGTGACCGCCGATGTACTTGGTCAGCGAGTGCACGACGATATCGGCGCCGTGCTCGAACGGCCGGCACAGCACCGGGGTGGCCACGGTATTGTCTACGATCAGCGGCACCCCGTGGCGGTGGGCGGCCTCGGCCAGCGCAGCGATATCAACGATATTGCCGGCGGGATTGCCGATGGACTCGCAGAATACCGCTTTGGTACGCGCGTCGATCAGCGCTTCGAGGGCGGCGATATCGTCATGGGCCGCGAAGCGGGTGTGGATTCCCATGCGTGGCAGGGTGTGCGCCAGCAGGTTGTAGGTGCCGCCGTACAGCTTGGCCACCGAGACGATATTGTCGCCGGCTTCGGCGACGGTCTGGATGGCGTAGGTGATAGCCGCCATGCCCGAGGCGACGGCCAGCGCGCCAACCCCGCCTTCCAGGGCGGCCATGCGCTGCTCGAGCACGTCGTTGGTGGGGTTCATGATGCGCGAATAGATGTTGCCGGCAACCTTCAGGTCAAACAGGTCGGCGCCGTGCTGGGTGTCGTCGAAGGCGAAGGAGGTGGTTTGGTAGATCGGTACGGCCACCGCCTTGGTGGTCGGGTCGGGGCTGAAGCCCGCATGGATGGCAAGCGTTTCCAGCTTCATGCAATCGTTCCTTGAGCGTGGGTGGAAGCGTTCGAGCATGCGGCGGCGAGTGGGCATGGGTCAAGGAGGATCATTCTGGTGGTCCCTGCGCGGCGTTTGCGGCCACTGGGTCGACAGTAAAGATATGCAAAGTTTCCCTGTGCCATCACACCGCAGCTCTAGAATCGTGTCGCTGCCCGATCCGCTAAGGCAGGCAGCAGATCTAGCCTTGTGGAGCGTTTCAATGAAGTCGAAAAACCTTTTGCGCGTAGCCTTGGTGGCGGCGCTGGTATCCGCCTTGTCGGGTTGCTGGATGTTCATGCCGCCGGGAGGTGGCGGTGGTCATGGTGGGGGTGGCCACGGCGGTGGTTTTGGTGGCCATCAGGGTGGCGGCCCGCGCTAAGTTGACCCCGCGACGGACCGCGCCCTCTCGGCCGGGTTGCAAGCGCGTACCCGGCACGGGCGCACGCACCTTGGTCGCCCGAACCGCGCGTGGCACAGCGCCGGTGTTTGCGCTTTAGGGCATGCAGGATGATGCGCTGATCGGCGGTTGATCCTGCTTCACGTCGGGTTCCTGAGGCGAGCGCACGCTGTTCGCCACCCCAAACGGTACATGCACCATCGGCAGGTTTCCCGCTGGCGATTGCAGGTGCGTGCGCTGGTCGTCGAAAAACACATGCGGCTTCAATATCGACAACACCCTGGGTTTATCCATACCGCCTAGAAAAAAGCACTCATCCGGGGATACGCCCCAATCCTTCAAGGTTGTCACCACCCGCTCATGCGAAGGCGCGTTGCGCGCCGTGACGATGGCAATGCGCAGAATCCGCTGGTACGTCGGGTCCTCGGCCAGCTTGCGGTCCTCCAGCATGCGTATCCGCGAGAGCTTGCGGTAAAGGTCTGCCAGTGGCCCCGGCGAATGCGGGGTGCCCTTGTGCATGCGCTCGTGTTCCTGAAAGTCGTCCAGGTTGTCGTTGCGCTTGTAAACACTCTCTGCCTCGTCGTCGGCAATCACGCCATCGAAGTCGAAGGCCACCCGCAGCTCAGTGTCGATTTCATCATCGTAGATGCGCGTAGGCAGTACACGCCCGGCAGGGTAGTTGGCGTCGATGGCCTTTTGCACATCTTCCTCGTTGGCGCTGAGGAACAGCGAGGCATTGAACGCCGGGATGTATTCGTAGGGCGAGCGGCCCGACATGAATGCCGCGCGGGTGATGTCCAACTGATAGTGGCTGATGGAGCGGAACACCCGCAGGCCGGTTTCCGGCGAGTTGCGCGAGAGCAGCACCACTTCCACCGGCAACTGGTCGGGGAACGCCTTGTTGATGCTCAGGAAGCGGCGAATGAACGGGAGCGCCACCCCCCTGGGGAACGGCTCGTCCAGGTTTTGCTCCTGGTGCTGGCGGTAAGCCTCGACACCTTGGGTCTGGTAGATGTCATCGGAGACGGAGAGGTCGAACAGCGCACTCGAGGCTACGCCGATGACCAGTTTTTCTTCAATGGGGTAGGGCATGAAGCGGCTCCTGCGAGTGGCATGAAGGCAAGTGTACGCGCACGTTCTGACGAAAGCCGTCAATTGCGCGACTGATCAGTGGATCCGGTAATGTCATTTTGATAGCTTCTCGCCCCTTACCGCAGTATCCGGACAGTGATTGATGAACCAGCTACATGAACACGGCACCCTGACTCCGCTTGCCGAGGTGAATGGGAACACGATGCACGAGCCCCAGCATGAGGCAGACGCGTTGGCCCAGCAGGCCCCCGGGCATGACGCACTGCAGGCCAGTATCGAGGCGCTGAACAAAAAGCTCGTGGCAACTACCCTGGCCCGTGTGCAGAAGGAAGGGGCGATTCGCAAGCACCTTGAGCAGTGCCAGCAGCAACTGGCCGCCAGCAATCAGGCTCGGGAGGGGCTGTCCATCACGGTCACCACGGCGCTGAAGAAGCTCGCGCTGGCAGCGAGCACCCAGGCAGACCGTGTGGACAGTGTGGAGACGCGCTTGACCGGCCTGGCTGAGCGCCAATGTCAATGCGTGGCGCAGTCAGCAGCCGGTTGGCCCGCGTACCTGGAACGTCATGGGGTGTCGTTGGTCGCCTTGGCCGTGGCTGTGTTTACGCTGGGGCTGCACCTGCTTGGGTAGTGCAACCTCAAGGCTGCACTGGGTTCAGCGTTGAAGTGCCAAAGCTTGCGGGTTGGCGACGTTCTTCGGCACCCCTTCGAAAAACGCCAGCACATTGTCGAAGGCGTCACCGAAGTACAGCTCGTAGCCGTTCTTCTCCACATACCCCAGGTGGGGCGTGCTGAGTACACGTGGGTGGCGCAGCAGTGGATGGGCCGGGTCGAGTAACGGCTCTTCCTCATAAACATCCACCGCCGCGTAGCCCGGCCGCCCGACATCCAATGCCTGCAGTAATGCGCCTGGTGCAATCAGTTCCGCGCGGCTGACGTTCACCAGCAAGGCGTCGGGCTTCATGTGGGACAGGTCGTCGAAGGTCACTCCATGGCGTGTCTGATCCGAAAGGCGCAGGTTCAGGCTGACAATATCCGCCTCGGCAAAAAACGCCTCACGCGAGGCGGCAGCAGCGTGGCCATCGGCTTTGGCTGCGGCGCGGCTGTTGTCGCTGCCCCACACCAGCACGGGCATGTCGAAAGCCTGCGCATAACGCGCCAGGCGCTGGCCGATCTTGCCATAGCCCCAGATGCCCAGCGTCTGCCCGGCCAGCGCCTGGCCCAGGTTGACCTGCCATTGGCCTTGGCGGAAGGCATCAATGGCCGGCACCAGTTGCCGGCGGGCATTGAGGATCAGCGCCCAGGCCAGTTCGGCAGGCGCTACCGGCGATCCGCGTCCCTCGGTCACGGCAATGCCGCGCGCGGTGCAGGCAGCCAGGTCGAGGTGGCTGGACACCTTGCCGGTCTGGCTGATCAGCTTGAGGTTGGGCAGGCGGTCGAGCAAGGCAGCGTCGATGCGTGTGCGTTCGCGGGTGAGTACCAGGGCGTCGGCATCGGCAAAACGTGCGGCAAGTTGTTCCAGCGTGGCAGGCGGGAGCTCATGAAGGACGCTGACAGCATGCCCGCTCAGCTTGCCGAAGCAATCGAGGGTACGGATTACATTTTGGTAGTCGTCGGGAATGACAATGCGCATGGTGGTCTGGCCCGGGCGGTACAGGGAAGCGTCGAAGATAACCTAACGGGCGGTATCGGTGTCAGGTCAGGCTGCAGTCGCTGCACATCAGCACCGGCTTTGCCGCCCAGTGATGCAACCGCCATGCGTTGGCGGCCCTGTCGCGACACGAGGCCGGCTCTACTGGCCACCAGATAGCTGCTCCACCAGAAAATCCACAAACACCCGCACCCGCGCCGGCATCGCCGGGCCGCCGACGAACACCGCATGAATCGGTTCCCGATCACCCGGGTTGTAAGCCTCCAGCAACGGCACCAGTTGCCCGTTGGCCAGGTCATCGGCCACGGTAAAGGTGCCGATACGCGCCACGCCGGCGCCCAGCCTGGCCAGCTGTGCCAGCGCTTCGCCGCTGCTGCATTCGATATTCCCTTTAACCTTCAGTGAGAACGTATGCCCGTCGCGGTGAAACGGCCAGTCGGGCATCGCGCGGCGGAAGTTGAAGCGCAGGCAGTTGTGCCGGGCCAGGTCTTCAGGTTCAAGCGGGGTACCGTGGCGTTGCAGGTAATCGGGCGAGGCCACCACTACCTGGCCGGTCTCGCCAATGGCGCGAGCGCTCAATGAGCTGTCCGGCAGGTGACCGAAGCGCAGCGCGACGTCGGCCTGGCCGCCGAGAATGTCGGCCACCTCGTCGCTGAGGGTCAGGTCAACCAGCACTTGCGGGTAGCGTGCGCTGAAGGCCGCCAGCAGCGGCACTACGGTCAACCGGGCATGGCCCAGCGCAGCGCTGACCCGCAAGCGCCCGCGTGGCACACCTTGGTCAGTGATGGCTTCTTCCACTTCGAGCATGTCCGCCAGCACCCGCCGTGCGCCGCGCAGGTAGGCCTCTCCCTCGGGGGTGAGGGTGAGCGCCCGGGTCGTGCGCAGCAGCAGGCGGGTACCCAGGCGCTGTTCGGTGCGGGCGAGAATGCGGCTGACCGCCGAGGGCGTCAGGCCTAGCGCTCGGGCGGCAGCAGACAGGCTGCCCGCTTGCGCCACCTTGGCAAAAATCTCCATCTCGCCGGATCTGCCACTGAAGTCCATTTGTGCCTCTCAAGCAAAGGTGGTTCGCAAAAATGCAGTCTAGTGCGCATTTTAAACGGATCGTAGCATTTGCGGCATAGATAAGGAGCTTGCCATGCGTATCAATCCACCGCTTGTCGCACTCGCCATCGGTGCCTTCGGCATCGGCGTTACAGAGTTCGCCCCCATGGGCATGTTGCCCAGTATCGCTACCGACCTTGGCGTTTCGATTCCTGCTGCCGGGCTGCTGGTCAGTGCCTATGCCATTGGCGTGCTGATCGGCGCGCCGCTGATGACCCTGGCCACGGTGAAGATCCCGCGCCGTTACCTGTTGATCGGGCTGATGGCCATTTTCACTTTGGGCAACCTGATGTCGGCCCTGGCCAGCGACTACGCCAGCCTGCTGGTGGCCCGCGTGGTCACTTCACTCAACCACGGCGCCTTTTTTGGCATCGGCTCGATCGTCGCGGCCAGTGTGGTGCCGCCCGAGAAGCGCGCCGGGGCCGTGGCTGCAATGTTCATGGGTTTGACCCTGGCCACCATCGGCGGCGTGCCGTTGGCGACCTGGTTGGGTGAAATGCTGGGTTGGCGCACGGCGTTCTGGGGTATTGCCGGGCTTGGCCTGGTGGCGATGACCACACTCTGGTACGCACTGCCCAATGTTGCGTCGCCCAAGGGCGAGGGTGCCATGGCCGAGATCCGTGTGCTGGGCCGCAGGCCGGTACTGGCGGCCTTGTTGCTGACCGTGGTGGGCTCCAGCGCCATGTTCACGGTGTTCACCTACATTGCGCCGATCCTGCAGCATGAAGCGGCGGCGTCCACCCCCTTCGTGACGGCGATGCTGGTGCTGTTCGGTGTCGGCCTGACCTTGGGCAACGTATGGGGCGGCAAGGCGGCGGACCGCTCGATCGATCGCACCCTGCTCCTGTCACTGGCTGGGCTGATTGCCGTGCTGCTGGTGTTTCCGCTGGTACTGGACTGGCCGCTGACGACTGCCCTGGCGATCCTGGTCTGGGGTGCGGCCAGCTTTGCCCTGGTGCCGCCGCTGCAAATGCGGGTCATGGAAGCGGCCAAGGATGCGCCCAACCTGGCCTCGGCGGTGAACATTGGCGCGTTCAACCTGGGCAATGCGATCGGTGCGGCGCTGGGAGGCGCGGTGATCAACGCGGGGCTGGGCTACCCGGCGATTTCCCTGGCGGGGGCTGCGATGGCGACGCTGGGGCTGGTGCTGGTGCTGCTGTTTGCCTGGCGTGGGCGAGGGGGGCTAGCCGGGCGGCAGGTTGCGGTGTAACAGGCCGGAACCTTGGGGCGCCTTGCGCCCCTCGATACACTTCCTTGCGGGTACTACGGGGTACCGTTTCGGCCATGCAGGTGATAGGCAGGGCGCTCGCTCAGGCGCTCGTAATAATCGCGCACCGCGGGCAGGTGCGGGTGCTCGAACGGCGTTTCGAACCAGCGGTTGACCGACAGGCCGATCGGGATGTCGGCCAGGGTGAACTGGCTGCCGGCCACATAGGCACCGGTGCCGGCCAGCTGGCGGTCGAGGATGCGCATGTAGCGTGACCACTCGGCACAACCGGCAGCCAGTGCTTGCGGGTCCTGGTGAGCGGGCGAATGCCTGACCAGCGACATGAACGCGTAGCTCCAAGAGCGGTTGAGGTCCGAGGCCTGCCAGTCGATCCACTGGTCGATCCGCGCCCGCGCCTGGGCCTCGCCGGGATAGAACGCGGTGGCGCGGTGGCGCCGTAGCGGCTGGCCAGGTAGCGGATGATGCTATTGGATTCCCACAAGGTGAAGTCGCCGTCCTGGATCACCGGAACCATGGCGTTGGGGTTCAGCGCGAGGAACTCGGTGCTGTCAGTGGCCTTGAAGCCAGAACCCCAGTCTTCGCGCTCGAACGCGATCTCGAATTCGGCGCAGGCCCACAGGACTTTTCGCACATTGATGGAAGAGGCTCTTCCCAGTATCCGCAGCATGGTGTTCGTCCTTGTGTGGGGGAGGTTGATCGTCCGCCACTGTCGGGGGCGGGTCAAGGGGGGGGCTGAGCGGTGGCTCGGCACTCCCTGTGCAGGGTTCTTGTAGTCCATTTCCTAAAGTGACCCTTTCCACCCCTTTGTCATTGTAATGGGGTAGGCAGCGGCCTAGCCTCGGCAAGCGCCTAACCTTGAGGAATGGACATGGACAGCGAAACGCCGAAAAACAGCAGCAAGCCCTATGTCGTGCAAGCCGCGAGCCGCTTTGGCAACAGCGATGCCGAACTGGTGCAAATGAAACCGCAACTGCCAATACGCACCGCACTGATGGAAGCTTCGGGCATCATGGGCTGCATCACCGAGATTACCCGCAAGGCCATCGACAGGCCTGACGACCGCCAGGTGATGATGAAGGCCACGTACTACCTGGCCGGGATGGCCAAGTCACTGATCGACGGCCAGCTGCTGCAGATACGTCAGGCGCGCGAAGGCGGGGGCGAAGCCTAGCCAGGCTTGCCTGGGGGGCGCGAACTTGGCACCCTTGGGCGGTTTTAATCGTCTGCAACACGACAGAAGGAAGCATGCATTGAGCTGGGACAAGGTGGGGAAGCTTCTCGTCGCCGTGCTGATCGGCCTGGTGGTCCTGTTGGCCGCCTATGCGTTGCTCAGGGGCAATCCGCGCCTTGAGGCGTCACTGACCTATGCCTACCTCACTTACCCCAGCCAGTTCAGCGAGCGGATCAGCAAGGCCAGCGAACAGCTGAAGTACGAGCAGTTGCAGGGGCAAATCAACGGTATCGTTCAAGGCCAGCTGGGCCATGATCAGGTCGAGCGGCTCATCGAAATGGCGCAGGCCCCTTATGCCCAGCTGTTCGCCAAGCCTTTCGAGGCCGGGCTGGTCGACCACCGTGCCGGCCTGCTGATCGAACTGCACAACAGCGGTAATGCGCAGGTCCGGCAGGTAAAAATCCGCCTGCCAGCCAAAGGCCTGGTGCAGGTGCGCGATGCTGCCGGCAACGACACGCTGCTGGAAACCCCCACCGCCCAGGTTGATATCCCGGCCATCGAGCCAGGTGGCACCTGCAAGGTGTGGGTGTATTTCGATGCCGACTACTCGCAGATCCGCCATGGCGGGGTCAGTATCAGCCATGCCAATGGTGAGGCCAATGTGCAAGTGTACCGCGAAGTCATCGGTTTTCCGGCCATGGTGGCCCGTTACAGCCGTGAGCTGATGATACTGCTTGGCATACTGGCGGCCAGCGTACTGGGCTTGGCCTATGCCTGCCTGGCGCGTCGTGTTCCGCGGTAAAACAGCCTGCAGAAAAATGCGTGCATGCGTTCTGCGATCAAGGGTCATTTGCTGAAAACGCAACACGCCCCCGCAGACGACCCTCTATAGTGCTCGGCATGACGAAACCCCTGCCGAGCCTGCCTGATGATTCCTTCTCTGGACGCCATTTTTTCTCGCCTGCGCCTGCGCCAGTTGCGCTTGCTGATTGAGCTGGACCGCTGTGGCTCGCTGCACAAGGCAGCTGAAGCCATGGCCATTTCCCAGCCCGGCGCCACCAAGGCCCTGCGCGAGGTCGAGGAGGTGCTGGGCGTACCGTTGTTCCAGCGAATGCCCAGCGGCCTGGTTGCCAACGAGGTGGGCCGCTGCGTGGTGCGCTACGCGCGGCTGATCCACAGCGACCTGGGGCATCTGCGCGAAGAGGTGTTGGGCATCGTCCAAGGCCAGGGCGGGCGGCTGGCGGTGGGCAGTATCATGGGGGCGATGCCCACACTGGTCAGCGCCCTCGGGCGCTTGCGCCGCAAACAGCCGCAACTGGCAGTGGAAATTGCCGAGAATACCAGCGCCAACCTGCTCGCCCAGCTGGACGAAGGGCGCCTGGACCTGGCCATCTGCCGACCAGGGCTGGGCCGCAACGCGGCGGAATATGGCTTTGTCGAACTGGCCCAGGAGCCGCTGGCGGTGGTCGCGCATCCGCAGCATCCGCTGGCCGGGGCGGCGGCACTCAAGATCAGCGACCTTAGCCATTATCGCTGGGTGGTTTATCCGGCCAACATGCCCATGCGCCAAGCGCTGGAACGCGAGTTGAGCGAGGCTGGGGTGGCGGTGTCGCGTTATCCGCTGGAGACCTTCTCCACCTTCGCCACCTTCATGCTGCTTGAAGATGACCCGACATTGGTGGCGGTCATTCCCCGTGCAGTGGCGGCCTTTGCCGAGCAGCGCGGGTTGCTGGTGTCGCTGGCGGTGCCGCTACGGGCGCTGAGCGAGCCGTTCGGCATCGTGCACCGGGTCGCGGCGCCGTTATCGCCTGCGGCACGATTGCTGGTGGAGGAACTGACGGCGGGTGAAGTGTGACGGTCCCCATTGATTTCCAGTCCGTTGCCGAAGCGCTGGCAGGGATAAGCGGCGGTTATCGGTGGATCAGTTCTTTTCATTATCGGTGGCCCTGTCCTGTCCTCTAGATTGCCCCGGCAGCGCCTGTCAGTCACCCTGTCACCCTGATTGCATCAAGGAGTAAACCAATGGATCTAGGCATCACCGGCCGCTGGGCCATCGTCTGCGCGGCCAGTCAAGGCCTTGGCAAAGGCTGCGCCGAAGCGTTGGGCAAAGAAGGCGTCAACCTGGTCATCAATGCCCGTACCCAAGCCACCCTGGAGCAGACCGCCAGCGAGTTGCGCAGGGCCTGCCCGGGCATCGAGGTCCATACCGTGGCAGGGGATGTTGCCGATCCCAAGGTGCGCCAGGCGCTGTTGGCGGCCTGCCCGCAGGTCGACATTCTGGTCAACAACGCCGGTGGCCCGCCACCGGGGGACTTCCGTGATTGGGGGCGTGATGACTGGCTTAAGGCGCTGGATGCCAACATGCTCACGCCCATCGAGCTGATCAAGGCGGTGGTCGATGGCATGGCCGAGCGTGGTTTTGGCCGGGTGGTGAATATCACCTCCGGCGCGGTGAAGGCACCGATCGACATGCTGAGTTTATCCAACGGTGCCCGCAGTGGCCTGACTGGATTCATTGCCGGCCTGGCCCGGCAGCAGCGTTTGGCGGGCTGCAATGTGACACTCAACAACCTGTTGCCTGGGGCGTTCGACACGGCGCGCCTGCAAAAGACCTTGAAGGCTGCGGGTGGTGATGTGGAAGTCACTGCCCAGGCGCGGCGCAAGGCCATTCCGGCGTCGCGTTTTGGCGATGCCGCGGAGTTTGGCGCGTATTGCGCATTTCTGTGCAGCGCGCATGCCGGGTACATCACCGGGCAGAACCTGCTGATCGATGGCGGGGCGTATCCGGGAACCTACTGACGCCGTTGGCGCTATTGCTTGCAGCCGCCTTCGCCCTCATGCAGCGCCAGGCTCTGGCGCAATTGTTCAATCATGGCCGCGCGCAGCGCCTGCGGCGCCTGGATGCGGATCGACCCCGCCTGGGACAGCAGCCAGCCCATCAGCGCGCGGTTGTCGTCGACGGTGGCCACCAGCGCGGCGCCGCCGCCAGCCTGGGGCGTCAGTTGCATATCGACGGACAGGGGTGATTGCTCCAGGCGGCGGGCCAGCGCGTCATCGACCCAGGCATACAGTACGACGTGTGTCGGGGGGGCAAGTGCGTCGGGTTGCAGCTGCTGCGCTTCGCCCAGGCTCAAGCCCGGTTGCCAGTACCAGCCATAAGGCATGCCTTTACTGTTGCACTGTAGCGGGAACAGTGCGGCGAGCTCCACCAGGTCGCGCTCGACGGTGCGTTTGCTGGTGGAATGGCCCACGGTTGTCAGGGCAGCCTGCAACTGGGTGGAGCTCATGCCTGGGTGGCGGCTGGGCAGTAACTTGAGCAGTTGCCACTGGCGGGCGATGGTGTGGCGGGTCGGGTGGCTGGGCAAAGGGCTCATCCTTGAAGGCAGGCATCAAGCCTGCCTGGGTAGTGGCGTTTAGCTATTGCCTAGCATACCTCGTCACAAGATGGGATCCAAGTTGTGGCATCAGGCCTCGGTCAAGTGGTGCGGCGCCTGAGCGACCTGGACATCCAAACCCGCAAGCCACTGGACATTGCCGTATGGACCAACGAGGAGGGCGCGCGCTTCATCCCGGCCCTGTTCGGCTCGGCGGTGTTCACCGGCAGCCTCGCGCTGGCCGAGGCGCTGGCCATTCGCGATGCCGATGGCGTCAGTGTCGCCGACGAACTGCACCGCACCGGGTACGTCGGCCAACGCCCGCTGGTGTGCTGTCAACTTTGATTGAAAGTGTACTTATTTTCGAGCATGAATTTTGGTGCCGTCCATTTTGGACCTTTCACATATCCACCGGCTTTTTGCTCAATCAAGCCGTCGCTCGTCATTTTTCTGATCAGTTCGATGAGGCCAATGCAGTCACCTAGGTAAATCCAACTGTTCTGGGTGTACAACCTGTCTAGTTGCGGGTGGGAGATGCCAGTGCCTCTGGTGAAAAATAAAATTACATCCGTAGGAGATTCGTTTTTAATTACATCGTGAATGGTATCCATGGTTTTCCCGCTCAAGCTGGATTACCTCTGCTTCTAGCGCTTGCGCTGTATATAATAGCTCGGCGTCTGATCCAGGCTGATAGTCTTCCAAAGTGGCTGCGTGAATATTGTTCCAAGTCTCGCCGCCATCAGTTGGTAGAATTTTATCAGCAATGCCAAGGGCGCGGAGGTGCTCAAGCCCCCTTATTTCATGTATGAAAAATCGCTTGTCGATGTCGGTTGCTTGTAGTGTGCGCTGTAGATTTTTTCGAGTCTATCTATCATCATTTTGTTCGCGCCTGACGGCAGAAGTCGACTTGTTTGTAATTTGACTAACTCGACGCCGCCTGCTGTGATCCGGGCCTCTCTCCAATCCATTCGTTCGATTGGGCCCCCGGCTTTGTCCAGGTTGTAGGGGCGTCAGCTGTAAGCCCCTATAATTCTCACGCCGGGATAGGGAGAATTGAAAACCACCTACAGTGGCGGTAGGCCTGACTCTGGCGGGAAAAAGCAGTAGATGCAGTCTTTATAATTCGGTGGCTCATGAGGCACAACACTTCTTCTTAACTTCTTTGATCACACAGTTCAAACCTGCTCCCTGCCCCAGTCACTTTCCTGCACCTGCTCCTTGTAGTCACAGGCTCTAACGCGCCAGGAATATTTGGGGCGAGAGGAGTAAGCGCGAAGGGGGTGATGGAGCCAATAAGTGCAGGCCACAACATCTTCAATGCCTGTGAGATGTCGTGGCGCGCGGGCGGCGCTTGATCTCACAGGCGGTGCGGATGTCGTGGCGAACTACATCCCACCCCGGCGCACATGCTTGACGAAGACCTTCTCCAACAACTCCCACATCGCCGGATCCGTACTGAACGCCACGTTGAACCGCATCCACCCGGTCGCCTTGGCGTCGACCATGAACAACTGCCCTGGGCCGAGCATGATGCCTTTCTCCAGCGCATCATCCAGCAACGCGGCACTGTCGGGAATGGCCGGGTGGCGGGTCCAGATGTACATGCCTTCATCCGATTCGGTGAACAGTTCGAAGCCCAATCGATGCAGATGCCGCCCAACTTCCTGATGCGCCTCGGCCAGCCGCTGGCGCAGGCGCTTGAGGTGCTTGCGCCAGCGCCCGTCGATGATCGCCGCATACACCACGCGCTCCATCACCTGCGAGGTGGTCAGGCCTGAGCGCATCTTCAGGTGCAGCAGTTTTTGCATCAGCTCGGGGTTGGCCAGCATGTAGCCGACCCGCACGTTGGGCGAAATGCTCTTGGAATAGCTGCCCACGTACACCACCTGCTGCAGATGGTCGAGGCTGGCCAGGCATGGCTGCGGCTCGGCGACCATGTCGGCGTACAGGTTGTTCTCCACCAGGCGGAAGCCATGCTGGCTGGCAAGCTGCAGCAGGCGGTGCAACTGCGGCAGCGGGGTGCGCGAGCAGGTCGGGCTGTGTAGGTGTGGCTGGGTGAAAAACGCGGTCGGGCGGTGGTGTGTCAGCAACTGTTCCAGCTGGTTCAGGTCGTAGCCGGCCGGGGTGCGCGGCACGCCGACCAAGGTCGCGCCCTGGGTACGCAGAATGCTCATCAGGTTGGGGTAGCCGGGGTCGTCCACCAGCACTACGTCGCCCGGGCGTACCAGTGTGCGTGCGGCCAGGTCCAGGGCCTGGCTGGCGCCGTGGGTGAGCATCAGCTGTGCTGGGTTGGCGACGATCGACAGCTCTTGTTGCAGGTTCTGGGCGGTCAGCGCACGCAGCTCCATCAGGCCCATGGGGTCGCCGTACCCCGACAACTCCAGCGGGCTGCCGGCCACCTGGCGCAGGCCGCGGCGCAGGCCGTCTTCGTACATCCAGTCGTTGGGCAGCCAGCCGCACCCCGGTTTGTACGGCAACTGGCGGATTTCGAAAATCTGCTGCAGGTACCACTCGGAGTTGAACGTTGGTCGACTGGTGTCGGCCTCGGTGTTGTGCTGCTCCAGCAGTTCGCCCGCCGCACGGTTGACGAAGAACCCCGCATTGCCACGGCTCACCAGCAGCCCCTGGGCGACCAGGCGGTCGTAGGCCTCGACCACGGTGAAGGTACTCACCGAATAGCTGGCGGCAAAGGCGCGGATCGACGGGACCTTGGCGCCTGGCTTGAGGGTTTGGTTGTCGATCAGCTCGCGCAGCCCATCGATGATCTGGTTGACCAGCGGGGTTGAGGAGTCTGGATGTAATTCGAACATTCGGGGCCTTCAGGGTGCGTATCGCCTGGCGTCTGCAGGGTGTACTGCATGGGCGACCTATACAGTGCAGTGCGAGATTCATGCCACTGTGCATGGCTCTCTGCGTCGGACATTTTTACATTAGGTGTCGGATATCGCCACATAAAGCATGTTCAGTTCGCCTCAGGCAGTCGCCCTGGGGCGCGTCAGCAGGCCGCCATGGAAGGCCTGCGTGTGTAAGTTCACACCATCCTGCCCGCATTAGCACTGATGTACAGGTGAAATCGCCAGCCATCGGGGTTTCACAGTTTTCCTTGGATAAAAAGAAGCACGGGGTACACAACTGATGGACGCAACATCCACAACCACCACCGCGAAAAGCGGGCACGAGAGCAAGCTCAGTGCCTCGCTGAAGTCGCGCCACCTGACGATGATGTCGATCGCCGGGGTTATTGGCGGCGCCTTGTTCGTCGGTTCCGGCAGCGTGATCCACAGTGCCGGCCCAGCCGCTGTCCTGGCCTACCTGGCAGGCGGCATCCTGGTGGTGCTGATCATGCGCATGCTGGGTGAAATGGCGACTTCCTCGCCTGACACCGGCTCGTTCTCAACCTACGCCGACCGCGCCATTGGCCGTTGGGCCGGTTTCACCATCGGCTGGCTGTACTGGTGGTACTGGGTCATCCTCATGGCCTGGGAAGCTTATGTGGCGGGCAAGATCCTGCATGGTTTCTTCCCCGACGTCAGCGTCAACGTGTTCGTGCTGGCCACGACCCTGTTGCTGATCACCGTCAACTTCTTCAACGTCAAGCACTACGGTGAGTTCGAGTTCTGGTTCGCCTTGATCAAGGTGATTGCGATCGTCTGCTTCCTGATCGTGTGTACCGCTGCCGTGATGAACATCTGGCAGTTCGGTGAAGTGCGTGGCATCAGCCACCTCACCGCCGAAGGCTTCATGCCCAATGGCATCACCACTGTGATCGGTGCCTTGCTCGGGGTGATGTTCGCCTTCCTCGGCGCCGAAATCGTCACCATCGCCGCTTCCGAAGCCAAAGACCCGGCTGCGCAGATCGTCAAGGCGACCAACTCGGTGGTCTGGCGTGTGTGCCTGTTCTACGTCGGCTCGATCTTCCTGATCGTCTGCCTGGTACCGTGGAACGACCCGCACCTGGGTGTTTCTGGCTATGGCGCCTATCGCCGTACCCTGGAACTGCTGGGCGTGCCGTATGCCGAGCTGCTGATGAACTTCGTGGTGCTGACTTCGGTGAGCAGCTGCCTGATCTCGGGCCACTACACCGCTTCGCGCATGCTGTTCTCCCTGGCCCAGCGTGGCGATGCGCCGTCGTTCTTCAAGATCACCCGCGCCGGTACCGGTGTACCGGTGTACGCGATCATGGGCTCGTGCGCCGTGGCCGTGGTGTGTGCATTGATCAACTTCAGCGAGACCCTGCGCCCGAAAGACGTGCTGGACACCCTGATGAACACCACCGGCATGATCGCCCTGCTGGTGTATCTGGTCATCGCCTTCTCGCAGCTGCGCATGCGCCGCAAGCTGATTGCCGAGGGCAAGGAAGTACGCCTGAAGATGTGGCTGTTCCCGTGGCTGACCTACCTGGTGATCGCGTTCATCGTGGCTGCCCTGGTCACCATGGCCTTCATGCCTGACTACCAGATTCTGGTCATTTCCACCGGTATCGCTGCGGCGGTCGTGGTGGCGATGGGTGTGGTGCACCAGATCCGCTCTGGTAGCAAGCAGCACTAAGCGTCACTCGCGTCTGGAAACGGCCGGCTCCCTTGGGGACCCGGCCGTTTCGCGTTGTTGGGCCTGGGCTTTTTCTGCAGGCATGTGGAAACGCTGGTTCATCCACGGTGAACCGAGCAGGGCGGCCGCAGCGATCAGGGCCAGGATGGCGAGGGCGATGTAGGTCTTCAAGGGCGTGCGCATGCAAGGACTGACTTCAAGCAGAGGTGATCAGTTCCGGGGTAATCCGTTCGCAACCGTCCCGCCGGGCGACAGATGGCATATGCTAGG
The DNA here is from genome assembly GCF_001655295.1 of Pseudomonas sp. JY-Q. Lineage (NCBI taxonomy): Bacteria > Pseudomonadati > Pseudomonadota > Gammaproteobacteria > Pseudomonadales > Pseudomonadaceae > Pseudomonas > Pseudomonas sp. JY-Q. Next base: position 2,492,550 of record NZ_CP011525.1, read on the forward strand.
CACATTGCCCGCCCAAAGGAGCCGCACATGGCCTGGTCTGCCAACCAGTATTCCCTGTTCGAAGACGAACGCACACGCGCCGTACGCGACCTGATTGCCGCCATCCCGCCACGGCCGGTGCGCCACGCCACCGACCTGGGGTGCGGCCCCGGTAACTCGACCGAAGTGCTGCTGCAACGTTACCCCGATGCTCAGGTGACGGCGCTGGACAGCGACCCGGACATGATCGACAAGGCCCGTGAGCGCAAGCGGCTGTGCATCCCGCGTGTGCGCACGGTCATTGCCGACATTGCCGGCTGGGCTGCCCCCGAGCCGCAGGACCTGATCCTGGCCAATGCCTCGCTGCAATGGGTACCTGACCACGCCTTGCTGTATCCGCACCTGGTGCGCCAGCTCAGCGAAGGCGCCAGCCTGGCCGTGCAGACCCCGGACAACCTCGACGAGCCGGCCCACCGGCAGTTGCGCGAGATCGCAAGCCAAGGCCCCTGGGCGGCGAAGTTCGCCGACTTGCAGCTGCCGCCACGGCACAACGCGGCGTTCTACTACGACTTGCTCAGCCCGCTGTGCGCACGGGTGGATGTGTGGCGCACCACCTATCATCACCCGTTGATGGGGGGCGCCGAAGCGGTAGTGGAATGGTTCAAGGGCTCGGCGTTGCGGCCTTATCTGGCCAGGCTTGATGAGCAGGAGCAGGCCGACTTCCTGCAGATGTACCTGCAGGCCATGCAGCGCGATTATCCGCCGGCCTCTGATGGCAAGGTCCTGTTGCCCTTCCCGCGGTTGTTCGTGATCGCTACCCGCTAGGGCGGCGCCAGCGCCAGGCCACGTAGCTGTAGATGCCGAGGTTCAGCGCCAGCACGAGGGTGCCCAGCAGCAGCTGGATCTGCGGGGTCAGGCCGGCGGGGTAGATCAGTGGCCAGACGTAGTGCTCGACGAAGCTGCCCTGGTAACCGGCGTCACCGGCGGCATTGCGCATGCGGTTTTCCCAGGTGGTCAGCGGGCAGCCCAGGTGCAGGCACTCCACCGCCAGGCCCCAGGCCAGGGCCGGCAAGTGCAGCAACAGGGCAGGGCGCCAGCGCAGCACCAGCAGCCCGCCGAACAGCACCAGCAGGATGAAGGCCAGGTGCAGCAGCACCAGGGTGTCGGCGGCAAGGCGGTAGAGCATGGGGTGGGCGCCCGGGGATTGGGGTTATCCCAGCATAGTCGGGTTGCCTGATCTGGCCTACACCCCTTCCTCGACCATCTGCAGGAAAGTCGCCACCACCCGGCGCGTACGCTGCTCGCTCAGGCACACCAGGGTCTCGGTCAAATGCCGCTGGCAATCGACGATCGGCAACGCACACACCCGCGCATCGGCACCGAACTCCGCCGCCGACACCACGCCCACACCAATCCCTACCACCACCGCTTCACGCGCCGCTTCCCGGCCTTCCACCTGGATCGCTGCGCGTATCCGCAGGCCGGCACGTTGCATCTCTTCCTCCAGCGTCTGCCGCGTCACCGAGCCGGGCTCGCGCAGCACCAGTGGCGTGTCGTCCAGGTCGGCCAGGCTGATCGAGCCACGGCTGGCCCATGGGTGGTGGTGGGAAACGAACGCCACCATCGGGTCACGACGCAGCGGCAGGCAATGCAGGCGCTCATCGTCGACATCCCGCCCCAGCAGGGCCAGGTCGGCCTGATAGCTGAACAGCCGCGCCAGCGATTCGTCGGTATTGCCGGTTTCGATCTTCACCTGGATACCCGGATAACGCTGGCAGAAGCGGGCGATCTGCGGCAGCACGTGCACCGGCGCATCCACTGCCAGCACCAGGCTGCCGGTGTGCAGCGCACGCGAGTCGTGCAGCAGCTCTTGTGCCTCGGCCTCGCAGGCGAACAGGCGTTGGCTGATGCCCAGCAGCCGCTCGCCAAGGTCGGTGAGCTGCACCGAGCGTTTGTTGCGGTGGAACAGCAATACGCCGAAGCGCTCCTCCAGTTTGCGCACCTGATCGGACACCGCAGGCTGGGTAAGAAACAGCCTTTCAGCGGCGCGGGTAAAGCTGCCGTGTACGGCCACCGCGTGGAAAGCCTTGAGTTGAGCGTGGGAAACCGACATGACGACCTCAGTAACAAGCTGGGCTTATGTGTGTAATACGATAAATCGATTTTATTTATCTTACAGCAACTGTTTCCATGGATTTCAGCCCGACGCTGGCACCACGAGTGCCGCCAGGGCCATGGCGCTCACACGGCGCCACCTGACCCGATGACAGTCTCGTCATCGCTGTGCGTAACACAAGAACAAGACAGGCGTTTCTTCACATTCTGCCGGCACACTTGAGCAAGAGGTCAGACTTACATGAATCAATCCCTAGCCGCGTTCAAACGCTGGCGCATCCAGATTTTCGCCATCACCTGGCTGGCTTACGCCGCCTTCTACTTCACCCGCAAAGCCTTCTCGGTGGCCAAACTGGGCATCGCCGAAGACCCAGGCTTCATGCTCGACAAGGCCGCCATGGCCAACCTGGACGCCATCTACCTGGCCGCCTATGCCGTGGGCCAATTCACCTGGGGCATGCTTGCCGACCGCTTCGGCCCGCGCGTGGTCGTGCTGGGCGGGTTGCTGATTTCTGCGGCGGCGGCAGTGGTGATGGGCAGTTACGCAACCTTCCCGATCTTCGCCACCTGCATGCTGGTACAGGGCCTGGCGCAATCCACCGGCTGGGCCGGCTTGTGCAAGAACATCGGCAGCTTCTTCCCGGCTTCGCAGCGCGGGCGGGTGCTGGGCCTGTGGAGTTCCTGCTATGCCTTCGGCGGCCTGGTGGCGTCGCCGTTCGCGGGCTGGTGGGCCTACACCCTGGTGGGCACCTGGCATGCGGCGTTCTTCTCCAGCGCGGTCGTGGTGGCGCTGGTGGCGGTGCTGTTCTTCTTCCTGCAGCGCAACAAACCCGAGGACGTCGGCTTGCCGGCGGTTGAGCCCGAGCCGCAAAGCATGGCCCCGGCCGACAACCTGTGCAGCGTGTGGGCACCCCTGCGGGAAATCTTGCGCAACCGCACGGTGTTGACCCTGGGCCTGGCGTATTTCCTGCTGAAGCCGGCGCGCTACGCCATCTTGCTGTGGGGCCCTGTAATCGTCTTCGAGCAGATGCCCTCGGTGGGCAAAGTGGGCGCGGCAATCATCCCGACTGCTTTCGAACTGGCCGGGCTGCTTGGCCCGATCATGATCGGCCTGGCCTCCGACAAACTGTTTGGCGCCCGGCGCATGCCGGCCTGCGTGATCAGCCTGGTGCTGCTGACCGTGACACTGGCGGCGTTCATGGCGGCCATGCACACCGGCAGCGTGCTGCTGGTGGTGGCGCTGCTGTTCGTCATGGGCCTGACCCTGTACGGGCCGGACTCGATGATCAGCGGCGCTGCAGCCATCGACTTCGGCACCGCCAAGGCCGGCGCCACCGCAGCAGGTTTCGTCAACGGCTGTGGCTCGGTGGGCGCGGTGCTGGGTGGGCTGCTGCCGGGTTACTTCGACGGCGTCACGGTGTTCATCGTGTTCGCGGGCTGTGCGCTGTTCTCGGCGCTGGTGTTGCTGCCGCACTGGAACAGCCGCCCGGCCAGCAGCGCGCAAGGCACCGACGTGGCACCGAACACCAGCATGGCAATCAAGCCACTGCGTACTTAAAGGAAAGCGAGCGAATGAGACCCTTCTGGCTGCAACAGGCCCTGGATTCGGCGCAGGAGGCGGTATGCCCGCCGCTGCAAGGCGATACCCGTTGCGATGTGTGCATTGTCGGCGGCGGCTACACCGGCCTGTGGACGGCACTGATGCTCAAGGAAGCGGTACCGGCCCTGGATGTGGTGCTGATCGAGGCCGACATCTGTGGTGCCGGTGCCAGCGGCCGCAATGGGGGGTGTGCGTTGTCCTGGTCGGCCAAGTACTTCACCCTCGAACGCCTGTTCGGGGCGGCGGAGGCGGTGCGGCTGGTGCGCGAGTCGGAGCGCAGCATCGCAGACATCGGTGTGTTCTGCGCGGCCAATGGCATCGACTGCGACTACCGCCTGGACGGCACGCTGTACACGGCCACCAACGCAGCGCAGGTCGGTGCCACCGACGCGGTGATCGCCGCGTTGGAGCACAAGGGCATCAACTCGTTCCGCCGCTTGCCGCTGGAGCAGGTGCAGCGCCTGGCCGGTTCGGGACGGCACCTGGAGGGCTGGTTCTCGCCGGCCGCCGCCACCGTGCAGCCTGGCAAACTGGTGCGCGGCCTGCGCCGCGTGGCCTTGCAGCGCGGCGTGCGCCTCTACGAAGGCACCGCCATGACCGGCCTGGAACACGGCGCCCCGGTGCAGGTACGCACGGCCCACGGCACGCTGCGCGCCGACCGTGTCGTGCTGGGCCTCAATGCCTGGATGGCGCGCGTCTTCCCGCAGTTCGAGCGCAGTGTGGCGATCGTTTCCAGCGACATGGTCATTACCGAACCGTGCCCCGAGCTGCTGCGCCAGATCGGCCTGGACAGCGGCATCAGCGTGCTCGACTCGCGTATTTTCGTGCACTACTACCACAACACCTCCGATGGCCGGCTGATGCTCGGCAAGGGCGGCAACACGTTTGCCTATGGCGGGCGCATGTTGCCGGTGTTCGACCAGCCGTCGCCGTATCGGCGGTTGCTGCGCGAAAGCCTTGGCGGCTTTTTCCCGGCCTTGGCCGAGGTGCCACTGGCGGCCAGCTGGAACGGGCCGTCGGATCGCTCGGTAACCGGCCTGCCGTTCTTTGGTCGGTTGGACGGGCAGGGCAACGTGTTCTATGGCTTTGGTTACTCCGGCAGCGGTGTTGGCCCGTGCCACATGGGCGGGCAGATTCTTTCGTCGCTGGCGCTGGGGCTGGACAACCCGTGGACCCGGTCGCCGCTGGTCAAAGGGCCGCTGGGGTTGTTCCCGCCCGAGCCGATCCGCTACCTGGGCTCGCTGATGGTGCGCAATGCCATCCGCCGCAAGGAGCAGGCCGAAGATCGTGGTGTGCGCCCGCGAAGGCTGGACGTGCGGTTGGCGCGGTTTGCCGCAGCGGCGGGCAAGGCCGATAAAGGCTGATGAGATTTCTTGTCGATCCCATGCTCGAGGGCGTATAAAATGCACCCACTTTTGGCCGGTCGCTTCCTGAACCGGCCGCTGAAACAAGAGAGTCGACATGGGCGCACAGTGGAAAGCCAAACATAGAGAAACAGCGGCCAATGCCAAAGGCAAGATCATGGGCAAGCTGTCCAAGGAAATCCAGATCGCGGCCAAGTCGGGTGCCGATCCCGACATGAACCCGCGCCTGCGCCTGGCCATCGTGCAAGCCAAGAAAGCTTCGATGACCCGCGAGACCCTGGATCGGGCAATCCGCAAGGGCGCTGGCCTGGACGGTGATGCCGTGCAATACCATGCGGTGAGCTATGAAGGTTTCGCACCGCACCAGGTACCGCTGATCGTCGAGTGCCTGACCGACAACATCAACCGCACCGTCGCGCAGATCCGCGTGCTGTTCCGCAAGGGCCAGCTGGGTGCCAGCGGTTCGGTAGCGTGGGACTTCAACCATGTAGGCCTGATCGAAGCCACGCCTGCGAGCGCTGACGCTGATCCGGAAATGGCCGCGATCGAAGCCGGTGCCCAGGACTTCGAGGAAGGTGAAGAAGAGGGCTCGACCCTGTTCATCACCGACACCACCGACCTGGACGCGGTGCAGAAGGCCCTGCCAGAGCATGGTTTCACCGTGACCGCAGCAAAAATCGGCTACACCCCTAAAAACCCGGTAAGCGCGGCCAGCCTGAGTGCTGAAGCGTTGGCCGAGGTCGAAGCGTTCCTCGAGGCGATCGACGAGCACGATGACGTGCAGAACGTCTATGTTGGCCTGACCGAGTAATCGTCGGGGCCGCGTTGCGGCCTGTTCGCGGGCAAGCCCGCTCCCACAGGTTTTTCACGATGCTGAACGATGTGAGAACCCTGTGAGAGCGGGCTTGCCCGCGAATAGGCTTTTGAATTCCACCGCAGGGAGCCTGCATGAACCCCACCTTCGCCTCCCTCAGCCTCGCCCACCTGCGTACCCTCGACCACCTGTTGCAGCTTAAAAACCTCAGCCACGCAGCCGAGCGCCTGGGTGTCAGCCAATCGGCCCTGAGCCGCCAGTTGGCCCACCTGCGCGAAGCCTTCGATGATCCATTGCTGGTGCGCCAAGGGCGTGGTTACGTGCTTAGCGAACACGCCGAAGCCCTGGTCGAGCCTTTGCGCCAGGTGCTCGAAGAACTGCACGCGCTGCGCCAGCCCGCCATCTTCGACCCGGCGCGTTGCGAGCGGCGGTTCTGCCTGGCCGCTTCGGACTATGTGGCCGAGCACATGCTGCCGCTGCTGGTGGCGGCGCTGGAGCGCGAAGCGCCAGGTGTGTCGCTGGAGTACCGCACCTGGCAGGCCGGCCAATACGCCTTGCTGGCCAGCGGAGAAATCGACCTGGCGACCACCTTGTTCGACGAGTCGCCGCCCAACCTGCACGGACGGCTGTTGGGTGAGGACCGCGCGGTATGCCTGATGCGCCAGGATCATCCGTTGGCCGCGCAGGCCGCGCTCAGCCAGGCCGACTACCTGGCGTACAAGCATGTGCGCATTTCGGGCGGTGGCGACAAGGACAGCTTCATCGACCGGCACTTGCGTGCACAGGGCCTGCAGCGGCGGGTCAGCCTGGAAGTGCCGTTCTTCTGCGCCACGGTACAAGTGATTGCCAACAGTCAGGCAGTGGCCACGGTCCCCGAGCATATTGCCCGGCAGTTGTGCCGTTTACATCACCTGGCCTGGCGGCCACTGGGCTTCATTGACCACAGCCAGCGCTATTGGGTGGTGTGGCACCAGCGCCTGCAGGCTTCGGCCGAGCACCGCTGGTTGCGCAACCGGGTGTTCGAGCTGTGGCGTCAGTCGCAGTTCGGGGTGCAGGGTGGGCATGCGGGTTTGCCATAGCAGCTATGCGTGAAGCGGGGGTTATTCGGTTGGGGATAGGTGCCTAGACTGGGGCATTGTGTTGATTGTGCGGCTTCTTCGCGGCTGTAGGCGCGGGTTTACCCGCGAAAGGGCCAGCACAGGCAATGGATAACTCCAGGAGAGCTAGCGTGACCCCCGAACAATTCCGCCAGTACGGCCACCAACTGATCGACCTGATTGCCGACTACCGCCAGACCGTGGGCGAACGCCCGGTCATGGCCCAGGTCGAACCTGGCTATCTCAAGGCCGCCTTGCCCGCAACTGCCCCTCAACAAGGCGAACCTTTCGCGGCCATTCTCGACGACGTCAATAACCTGGTCATGCCCGGCCTGTCCCATTGGCAGCACCCGGATTTCTATGGCTATTTCCCTTCCAATGGCACCCTGTCCTCGGTGCTGGGGGACTTCCTCAGTACCGGTCTGGGCGTGCTGGGCCTGTCCTGGCAATCCAGCCCGGCCCTGAGCGAACTGGAAGAAACCACCCTCGACTGGCTGCGCCAGTTGCTTGGCCTGTCTGGCCAGTGGAGTGGGGTGATCCAGGACACTGCCTCGACCAGCACCCTGGTGGCGCTGATCAGTGCCCGTGAACGCGCCACTGACTACGCCTTGGTACGTGGTGGCCTGCAGGCCGAGCCCAAGCCTTTGATCGTGTATGTCAGCGCCCACGCCCACAGCTCGGTGGACAAGGCTGCACTGCTGGCAGGTTTTGGCCGCGACAATATCCGCCTGATCCCCACCGACGACCGCTACGCCCTTCGCCCAGAAGCACTGCAGGCGGCGATCGAACAGGACCTGGCTGCCGGCAACCAGCCCTGCGCCGTGGTTGCCACCACCGGCACCACGACGACCACTGCCCTCGACCCGCTGCGCGCGGTGGGCGAAATCGCCCAGGCCAATGGGCTGTGGTTGCACGTTGATTCGGCCATGGCCGGCTCGGCGATGATCCTGCCCGAGTGCCGCTGGATGTGGGACGGCATCGAGCTGGCCGATTCGGTGGTGGTCAACGCGCACAAATGGCTGGGTGTGGCCTTCGATTGCTCGATCTACTACGTGCGCGATCCGCAGCACCTGATCCGGGTGATGAGCACCAATCCCAGCTACCTGCAGTCGGCGGTGGATGGCGAGGTGAAGAACCTGCGCGACTGGGGCATTCCGCTGGGCCGTCGGTTCCGTGCGTTGAAGCTGTGGTTCATGTTGCGCAGCGAGGGTGTCGATGCATTGCAGGCGCGGCTGCGGCGTGACCTGGATAATGCCCAGTGGCTGGCGGGGCAGGTCGAGGCGGCGGCGGAGTGGGAAGTGCTGGCGCCAGTACAGCTGCAGACCTTGTGCATTCGCCATCGACCGGCGGGGCTTGAAGGGGAGGCGCTGGATGCGCATACCAAGGGTTGGGCCGAGCGGTTGAATGCATCCGGCGATGCTTATGTGACGCCGGCTACACTGGACGGGCGGTGGATGGTGCGGGTTTCGATTGGTGCGCTGCCGACCGAGCGGGGGGATGTGCAGCGGCTGTGGGCACGTCTGCAGGACGTGATCAAGGGCTGAAGCCTTCGCGGGCAAGCCCGCTCTCAAAGGATCGCATCAGGGCTGAAGCCTGTACGGTACCTGTGTGAGCGGGCTTGCCCGCGAAGGGGCTGCAAGGCAGCCCCTGCAATCTATCAGTGGCTCACCGCCTGAAAGCTACCTTTACGGCTGGCTTCATAGGCAGCCTTTTCCATCGGCTTGGCGTCTGGGTTGCCCAGGTCGTCCATCGCCAGGCGGTGGGTTTCCGGGGCAATGTAGGCCGCCAGGGCGCACACGCCGGTGATGAAGAAGGCCAGCCCACCGACTACCAGCGGAATGTTGTCCGAGCCAGGTGGGGCAACCATTGCGAACAGCGCGGGCAGCATGGCGGTCAGCATGGTGCCGATGTTCTGCGCGATGGCCATGGCCGTAACGCGGTAGCGGGTGTGGAACAGCTCTGGGTAGAAGCTTGGGAACACCGCGTTGTAACCCTGGTAGACCATGCCCCACATGACGATCGAGGCGGCGAACGCCATCGGCACGTTCTGGATGCTGATCGCATACAGGTAGACGAAGGCCAGCAGGCCAGAGCCCAGGCAGCCAGCGATCATGGTCGGGCGACGGCCGATCTTGTCAGACAGGTTGCCCACGAACGGGATCACCAGCACCGCGACGATGTTGCCGACCACCGGAATCCACAGGTACACGCTCTTGTCGAAGCCGATGCCATACGCCGGCTGCACCGCGTAGGCCGCGCCGAAGATGGTGGCCACCACCGGGATCACGTTCATCAGTGCCATGAACATCACCAGCACCATGTGCTTCCAGCTGTGGCGGAAGGCTTCGCTGATGGGCGACTTGACAACCTTGTCCTGTTTCTCTTCTTGAACGAACGCCGGGGTTTCGTGCACTTCCTTACGGATGATGAAGCCGGCAACCAGCACGATGGCGCTCATCAGGAACGGAATGCGCCAGCCCCATTCGGTAAAGGCTTCGCTGGGCATGAAGTACGCCAGTGGCAGGAATACCGCCGCCGCCAGTACCTGGCCCGCTTGCACACCTTGCAGGGTGAAACTGGCGTAGTAGCCTCTTCGGCCAAACGGCGCGTGCTCCATGATCATCGAGCTGGCACCGGAAATTTCCCCGGCCACGGCAAAGCCCTGGATCAGGCGCAACACCACCAGCAAGGCCGGTGCGAGGTAGCCGATGTCGTGGTAGGTGGGTAGCAGGCCGACAGCCATGGTCGACAGGCCCATCAGGAACATGCACAGCAGCAATACGTTCTTGCGACCGCGGGTGTCACCCCAGTGGCCCAGTACGAAGGCGCCGATCGGGCGTGCCAGGTAGCCCACGCCATAGGTGGCCAACGAGGCAATGATGGCCATTTTCGGGTCGGTGTTAGGGAAGAAAATCTGCGGGAAAATCAGCGCAGCGGCCTGGGCGTAGATGAAGAAGTCGTAGTACTCGAGTGCCGAGCCTATCCATCCACTGGCGGTCGCTTTCTTTGCTTGCGAGCTGGAGTGAGCCATCGTTGTCTCCGTTGTTATTGTTGTTTGCGCAGGTTCCGCCAGAGGTTATGCCAAGGCAGGAGGCAACGGTCGGTGTGCCTGCGTCTGTGGTCCATGTTGACCACGGGCCCGCGGTCTAGCAATTCGCTAAAACGGGTTTTGTGCGATAATCGAACGCAAAACTAACCATTCCGTACAAAGAGATTGAAGCGACGACTTTACCTGCGAATAATCGATCGTGCCATAAACTGTGACAGGGGTTGTTTGCCCGAATGGCACCGTATTCTTCCAACAACAAGGAACTCCCGCCATGCAGCGTTCGATCGCTACCGTGTCCTTGAGCGGCACTCTGCCGGAAAAGCTCGAAGCCATCGCCGCCGCCGGTTTTGACGGCGTCGAGATCTTCGAGAACGATCTGCTCTATTACGCTGGCAGCCCGCGCCAGGTGCGCCAGATGTGCGCCGACCTGGGCATTGCCATCACCTTGTTCCAGCCTTTCCGCGACTTTGAAGGCTGCCGCCGTGACCGCCTGCAGAAAAACCTCGACCGCGCCGAACGCAAGTTCGACCTGATGCAGGAGCTGGGTACCGACCTGGTGCTGGTGTGCAGCAACGTCCAGGCCGATGCCCTGGGTGACGAGCAACTGTTGGTCGACGACCTGCGCCTGCTGGGCGAACATGCTGGCAAGCGTGGCCTGCGCATTGGTTACGAAGCGCTGGCCTGGGGCCGCCACGTCAACACTTACCAGCAAGTGTGGAACCTGGTGCGCCAGGCCGACCACCCGGCACTCGGGGTGATCCTCGACAGCTTCCACACCTTGTCGCTCAAAGGTGACCCCAGCGCGATCCGCGACATCCCCGGCGACAAGATTTTCTTCGTGCAAATGGCCGATGCGCCGATTCTGGCCATGGATGTGCTGGAGTGGAGCCGCCACTTTCGCTGCTTCCCGGGGCAGGGCGAAATGGACATGGCCGGTTTCCTCGCGCCGATCCTCGCCACGGGTTACCGTGGCCCGCTGTCGCTGGAAATCTTCAACGACGGCTTCCGCGCCGCACCGACCCGGCAGAATGCCGCTGACGGCTTGCGTTCGCTGCTGTACCTCGAAGAGCAGACCCGCTTGCGCCTGGAGCAGGAAAACACGCCGATCGAACCTGGCGTGCTGTTCTCCCCGCCGCCGGCCAGCGCTTATGACGGCGTGGAGTTCCTGGAGTTCGCGGTCGACGAAGCCGTCGGCGCGCGCCTGGGCAACTGGCTGAAGCGCCTGGGCTTTGCCGAAGCCGGCAAGCACCGCAGCAAAGAAGTGCAACTGCTGCGCCAGGGTGATATCAACATTGTGCTGAACGCCGAACCGTATTCCTTTGGCCACAACTTCTTCGAGGCCCATGGCCCGTCGCTGTGCGCCACTGCGCTGCGGGTCAAGGACCAGCAAGCGGCCCTGAAGCGGGCCACCGCCTTCCGTGGCCAGCCGTTCCGCGGCCTGGTCGGCCCCAACGAATGCGAAGTGCCGGCGGTGCGTGCGCCCGATGGCAGCTTGCTGTACCTGGTAGAGCAGGGCACTGCCGGCCACACCCTGTACGACACCGACTTCAGCCTGGACAACAACGCAGCCGCGACCGGCGGCTTGCGCCGCATCGACCACATGGCCCTGGCCTTGCCGGCCGAGTCGCTGGACAGCTGGGTGCTGTTCTACAAGAGCTTGTTCGACTTCGCCGCCGACGACGAAGTGGTGCTGCCCGACCCGTATGGCCTGGTCAAGAGCCGCGCCCTGCGCAGCCAGTGCGGCACCTTGCGCCTGCCGCTGAACATCTCGGAAAACCGCAACACCGCCATCGCCCATGCGCTGTCAAGCTACCGTGGTTCGGGCGTGCATCACATCGCTTTCGATTGTGACGACATCTTCCGCGAAGTGGCGCGGGCCAAGCTGGCAGGGGTACCGCTGCTGGAAATCCCGCTGAACTACTACGACGACCTGGCGGCGCGTTTCGATTTCGACGACGAGTTCCTCAGCGAACTGGCGTACTACAACGTGCTGTACGACCGTGACGCTCAAGGTGGCGAGCTGTTCCACGTCTATACCGAGCCGTTCGAGGAGCGTTTCTTCTTCGAGATCATCCAGCGCAAGGCGGGGTACGCCGGTTACGGCGCTGCCAACGTTGCGGTTCGCCTGGCAGCCATGGCCAAGGCCCGAAGCGGCGCGGCGCGCAAGCCGGTGCTGTAGTCGCCTGCACCGGCCTGTCTTGTGGGAGCGGGGTGAACCCTGCTTCCACAGGATCGTTACGGCCCGATTCAGTGACGCTCAGCCACCATCAACAACGACTGCGGCACCGCGCTCTGCGGGTGCTGCGGTTCCTGCAGACTGACCAGTCGCAACCCCGCCATGTCCAGCGCATTCAGCCAGCTGGCCAGGGTGCGGAAATACCAAGGCATCGGTTGCCAATCCCCGGCAAACCCGGCAAAAGACTCCTCTCGCCAGCCATCCTGATAAGCCCCGCCGGCCACGCTCCACGGGTGCAGGGTCTGGATCACCAGTGCACCGCCTGGCACCAGCAAAGTACGCATGGCCGACAACAGTTCAATGATGTCCTGATGCAACAGCGCGAAGTTGGCGCAGATCACGTCATAGTCCTTGCCAACATGCACCTTCGCCTCAGCCAGCTGCGCATAGCTGGCCAGGTGCACCTCACCCGCGCCCGCAGCCTGCGCTGCATCCACCAGGGTACTGTCGCCGTCGACGCCCACGGCCTCGATACCCCGGCCGGCCAGCGCGCGCAGCAGCCAGCCCTCACCGCAGCCCAGGTCGAGCACCCGTTCGGGCTGGCGGCCGAGGATGGCCAGCAGGATGGCCTGGTCAGTGACCTGGCGACGGCTTTCGATGGCGCCATGGCGTACGGCGTCGATCCAGGCCTGGGCGTTCTGGTGCCAACTGTCGAGCAAGGCGTCTTCAGGGTTGCGCATGATCGGCTCCATCAGCGGAAAAGGTGAAGGGCGAGCCCGGCAACGGCGCAGCCGATCAGCACGTGTATCACCCCGCGCTTGTAGCGGAACAGCGCCACAGCCGCCGCGAGCGCTATCACCGCCGAGGACCAGTGGAACGCGCCATCGAACCCGGCCGGCCACAGCACGTGGTAGCCGAAGAACAGCGCAAGGTTGAGGATTACCCCCACCACCGCCGCAGTGATCCCGGTCAGTGGGGCGGTGAACTTCAGTTCGTTGTGGGTCGACTCCACCAGCGGGCCTCCGGCGAGGATGAACAGGAACGAGGGCAGGAAGGTGAACCAGGTCACCAGGCTCGCTGCCACTGCGCCCGCGAGGAACGCCTGGTGGGCGCCGAACATCGGCTGCAGGTAGCCGCCGACGAAACCGACAAAGGCCACCACCATGATCAGCGGCCCGGGCGTGGTCTCGCCCAGCGCCAGGCCATCGATCATCTGCGTGGGCGACAGCCAGCCATAGTGGCCGACAGCCCCTTGATAGACATAGGGCAGCACCGCATAGGCACCGCCGAAAGTCAGCAGCGCCGCCTTGGTGAAGAACCAGCCCATTTGCGTCAGTGTGCCGTGCCAGCCAAAGGCCGCCATCAGCAGGCCCATGGGCAGAAGCCAAAGCGCTGCAACTGCCAGCAGCAAGGTCACCAGACGGCCCCAGCTGAAGCGGGCGTGCGCGGGTATCGGGGTATCGTCGTCGATCAACGCCGGGCGCTGGCGGGCCCTGGCTGCGCTGTGGCCACCACCGGGCGCGAACTGTGCCGGCAGCAGCCGGCCACCGACATAACCCAGCAGTGCGGCCGCCAGCACGATCAGCGGGAAGGGGACGTCAAGCGCGAAAATGGCCACGAACGAGGCCGCGGCAATGGCCCATAACCAGCCGTTCTTCAGCGCCCGCGTGCCAATGCGGTGGGCGGCATGCACGACGATGGCGGTCACGGCCGGCTTGATCCCTTCGAAAATCCCGGCGACCACCGGTACTTCGCTCCAGGTCAGGTACACCCACGACAGGCCGATCAGGATGAACAGCGACGGGAGCACGAACAGAGCGCCGGCCATCACCCCGCCCCAGGTGCGGTGCATCAGCCAGCCGATGTAGGTGGCCAGTTGCTGGGCCTCGGGCCCGGGCAGCAACATGCAGTAGTTGAGGGCATGCAGGAAACGCCGTTCACTGATCCAGCGGCGCCGCTCCACCAGCTCCTGATGCATGATCGCAATCTGCCCGGCCGGGCCGCCGAAACTGACGAAACCCAGCTTCAGCCAGAACAGCAATGCCTGGCCCAGGCCGACAGAGGCGGGTGTTTGCCCGGCAGTTGCTTGCAGGTGTTCAGCCATGCGGTGTGCCCTTGCTTTCAGCCAGTCGCAGCGCGTTGGCGCTTGATTCGGTACATGTGCCCGTCAGCATGGCGCAGTAACATGTCGGCATCGTTGCCGTCTTCGGGAAAGCGGGCCACGCCAATACTGCAGGACGGTGCATCGATGCCAGCAAACTCGGCGTCGAGCGGTTCGGCCATGACCGCGAGAATGTGCTGTACGTGCGTGGCAATGGCCTCCGGCGACGGGCAATCGGGCAATAGCACGGTGAATTCGTCACCGCCCATCCGCGCTACCGTGCCAGCCGCCCCTACGCAGCTTTCCAGGCGGCGGGCCAGTGTGCACAGGACCCGGTCACCCACGCTGTGGCCGTGGTTGTCGTTGATCTGCTTGAAGTCATTGATATCGAGGAACAGCAAGGCCAGCCTGCGGTTGTGACGCCGGGCCGCGGCCAGGGCAGTGTCCAGCCGTTCATTGAACATGGCGCGGTTGGCCAGCCGGGTCAGAGGGTCATGATGGGCGAGGAAGCGCAGTTCGTCTTCGGCCTTGCGCTGGGCGGTAACGTCCCGCGCCACGCCGATACGCGCTTGGGCCTCCTCGGACCAGCAGGCCGCCCACAAAATGTGCACCACGCTGCCGTCCTTGCGAAGGTAACGGTTGCAAAAGTCGTAGTGCGGCTGGCCGTTCATCACCCGCATGATCGAGGCGCGCGTGGCCGCGAGGTCGTCAGGGTGCATGTACTGGGTGATGGACGTGCCGATCAGCTCGCAGGCCTGGTAGCCCAGCAGTGTCTTGCAGGCATCACTGACGAACACGATCTGGTTGTCCCTGTCGACCACGAATACCGTGTCCAGCATCAGATGGATCAGCCTGGGGTACAACGCTTGCAGGTCTACGGGCATGGCTCAGGGTGTCCGCGGCAGGGTGACCGATCATAGCCTGAAGGAATACGTCGCAGCTACGGCAGCCTGCAGGGCCAGGGCGCGCCAAGGTATTCGGCGAGCTTGAGCCGGCATGTTGGTGGGATGTATCGATTGGTGATCAAGCCCCGGCGCCACGCGTTATACTCCGCGCCATTTTGCATGATGGCCGGAGTAAGGTATGCGCCAGGTTTTGCTCATCGTCGATGTTCAGTCCACCTTCAGCCCGCCCGAGTGGCTGGTCGATGGTTTGCGGCGGTTGTCAGCGAACATTCCCACCATAGCCTCGGTCGAGTTGCACGATGAACAGGTCACGCCGTTCGAGCGCCAGCTCGGTTGGCACCCGGCGGCCGAGGACGAGAGCCTGGTCGAGGCCGACCAGGTGTTCGTCAAGCATGGCTATGGACAAAGTGCCGAAGCTATCGACTACATCCGGCAACTGGGTGTCGAGCGGGTGCTGGTGTGTGGGTTGCAGACCGAAACCTGCGTGCTGGCCGCCGGCTTTGCCCTGTTCGATGCAGGGCTGATGCCCACGCTGGTGACAGACATGACAATAGGGTCATCGCTGGACCGCTCGGGCAAGCTGGGGACCGACCTGTGGAAGCACCACTTCCGCCAGGTCACCACCTCGGTCGAGGTGCTGGCTGAACTGGCCGGACGCGCGTAGTGCATGCGCCGGCGGGGACATCTTCGTTCAGGCAGAGGTGGCACGCTCAGCTGGATCGGCTCCACGCGCCTGGTGCTGCTTGCGCCTGCGGGTAAACAGCAGACGTAACAGGGTGTTCCAGCAATAGCTCACCAGCACCCCTCCAGCGATTGCCAGGGCCACCTCGAACAGCGGGTGCCTGAAAACATGGTCCGCCACCGACTCGAACTGGAAATGCGTCAGGTAGATATACAAGGTTGACGAAGCGATCACCGCACCTGCCCGTGCAACCAGGGCGGGTACTGGCACCGAGCGGAACCAGACAAGCGCCAGTATCGCTGGGAGGGCGATGTCGACATAGCGTGTGAACGCTTGCCAGCCAACACCGGCAACCGCCATCAGGTCCAGCTCACCCACCACCAGCACGGCCACCGCACTGGCCACCCATTTGCGTGAGGTCGTGTCGGCATGGTGCACGGCCATGCCCAGCACCATCACCGCCAGGAAGTGCTGGGGTACCCGGTTGAGCAGGGCACTGGCGTCGAATACGAACTGGTTGAGGAACACATCCAGCGCTACCAGTGCACAGGCAGCGATGATCAGCCAGCGAAACGGATCGGCAACCAGCACCTGGCGCACGCGCTTGATCGACAGCACCAGGCCAATGATCACGATCATCTGCACCAACACTTCGATGTACCAATAGTTGAACAGGCTGACCTCGCTGGCGGGGAACCAGTTGGAAACCAGCAGCAGCGATTGCCAATGCAGCCGGTCGAATACCAGCTGGATCAATGCGGTATACAACAGTGTTGGCACCACGATGGCTGCCAGTGACCTGAGCAGCGTGCGTGCATCGCCACGCGCTTCGATGGCCTTGAGCTGAAAGCGCGCCAGGGCGATGCCGGAGACCAGAAACAGCACCGAGGTTTCGCCGACGATCAGCCAGTGGTCGAACTCGCCCAGGTGGCCGACCACAATCAGGATGATGGCGAGCATGCGGATGAACACCGGCATCTCCATTACCCGCCACGTGCCTTTGGGGGGCGCACTCAGCTCGGCCAGTTGGCACACCGGCAGGGTTTCCCAACGTTCAGGCAGGTGGCCGATGAGTGCTTCGAGCACGCGCGAAGCCTGTACGAACGACAGCGAGTCGCCGCCCAGCTCGACAAAGCTCAACCTGGCGTCCAGGCGCGGCACCTGGAGGATGCGTGCCCAGGCTGTACTCAGCTTTTCGGCCAAGGGTGACAACGGTGGGCTGATACTGTCGTCAAATGCAGCAGGCAGCGCGCGTTTGTCGACCTTGCCGTTTGGGGTGAGCGGCAGGGCATCAAGGAACACGAACAGCGCCGGTACCATGTAGTCAGGCAACTGGCCGGCGAGGGCCTGGCGCAGTTCGTCAGCTCGGGTGGCCTGCTGTGCGACGCAATAGGCCACCAGCCGGGTCGATGCACCCTCGTGGTTGGCCAGGACCACGCATTGCCCTATGTGTGGGTGCCGGCTGATGGTGTTCTCGATTTCCGCCAGCTCGATGCGATGCCCACGGATTTTCACCTGGCTGTCAGCACGCCCCAGAAAACTGGCGCTGCCATCGGCCAGGTAGGTGCCCAGGTCGCCCGTGCGGTAACAGCGGTCAGCCGCGTCAGCGGTGAACGGGTTGGCGATGAATTTGGCTTCGGTCAGCCCCGGGTCGCCCCAGTATCCCCGCGACAGGTAGGGGCTGCGGATCAGGATTTCGCCTGTCTCGCCCTCGCTGACCAGCTGGTTGGCCGGGTTTATCACCAGCAATTGTGCATCGGCAATGCCTTTGCCCAAGGGCACCCGGGCATTGTCCATTTCCGGGTCGAGGGTATGGAAAGCCATGGCCTGTGGGGTTTCGGTGGTGCCGTAGAAGTTCACATTGACGGCATTCGGTGCGATGGCGCGGACCTGCTGGTACTGCGTCGGGCTGAGTGCATCGCCACCCCAGAACAGGTAGCGCAGGTGGTCGAGAACCTGGCCGTTCAGGTGTGCGCCAGTTTCGATCAGCTTGCCCAGCGGCGGGGTGAGGTGGATCACGCTCACACCGTGCTGCTGAAGCCAGCTGGCCAGCCGTGAGGGGTCGGTCAGGGTCGACTGCGCCGGGCAGGCAATGGTCGCGCCAAGCGACAGTGGCGTGAACACGTCGCGGTATACCGGGTCGTGGCCCAGGCCAGAAAGCAGCGAGAAGGTGTCGGCCTGGGTAAAGCCATGCTGGCGCACATGCCAGTCGATGAAGTGCACCAGCGGTGCGTGGTGGGTAACGATGCCCTTGGGTTCACCGGTGCTGCCCGAGGTGAAGGTGATGTAGGCCGGCTGCTCAGGGCTGACAGCGGGCAGCGCGACAGGTTGGCGAGGGAAGGCCTGCAGCGCCTCCGCGGGGGCTTCAGGCACCGTGACGACCATGGGCTGGCCGACGTCGACGGTTGCCTCGGCACAGCGCAGTATCACCGCAGGCTTCAGGGTGTTGACGATTTGCTCGATACGCGCGGCAGGGTAAGCGGCGTCAGCCACGGTGAAGGCCAGGCCGGCACGCAGGCAGCCGAGCATGGCGTATACCAGGGCGGCGCTGCGGCGGGTGACGATGACCACACGATCGGTGCCGCTGGTGGCGTTTTTAACCAGAAACGCGGCAATGCCCGCGCTGATCTGCTCCAGTTGGGAGTAGTTGCAGGTTGTGTGCTGGCCAATGATGGCAATGGCCGCCGGGCAGCGGCTGGCCTGCTGGATGAAAGCGTGGTGAATGGGCTGTTCGGCACGGTACTCCAGGCACAGCGTCGGGTTCGGGCGCAGGTCCGGCATGATGATCGAGTACTCCGCAGGAACGTTGGGCTGGCTGGTAGCACAACGCTAGTGCAGGCTGGCTGATGGCGCCAATATTTGAAGGCTGCCTTGCGATAGCCGGGCAGGTCCAGGGCTGCAAGCGTGCCCCCATAAAACCCTGCTAACCCGACGGATTAGCGGTTGTTCCATGGGAGCCGCCTTGCGCTGCGACATGGATTGTCACAGGCCTGGTTTTCAGGCCACATCCACAAGCACGATCTCGCTGTCCTCGATGGCGGTCACCCGCAGCACCGCTTCCTGCTCGATCGCCACGCCATCGCGCGCCTTGGCCCGCAACCCGTTGACTTCCACCAGCCCCTTGGCCGGCACCAGGTAACCCCGGCGTGCGGCATCGAAGCGGTACTCGGCGGTTTCACCCGCCCGCAGGGTGGCAGCCACCAGACGGGCATCGGTACGGATCTGCAGGCTGTCCTCGTCACCCGCGCGGCCGCTGGCCAAGGTCACGAAGCCTTCGCCGCGCTCGCCTTTGGGGAACGGCCGGCTACCCCACTGCGGTGCTTCACCGGTGCGCTCCGGCACGATCCAGATCTGGAAAATTCGTGTATCGATGTCTTCCAGGTTGTACTCGCTGTGCACAATGCCGGTACCGGCGCTCATTACCTGAACATCACCGGCTTCGGTACGGCCCTTGTTGCCCAGGCTGTCCTGGTGGCTGATCGCGCCTTCACGCACATACGTGATGATTTCCATGTCGCGGTGCGGGTGCGGTGGGAAGCCGCTGCCGGCCGCGATCAGGTCGTCGTTCCAAACCCGCAGGTTACCCCAGTGCATGCGTGCCGGGTCGTAGTACTCGGCAAACGAGAAATGGTGGTGGGCATCGAGCCAGCCATGGTTGGCGTGGCCGAGGCTTTCGAAGGGTCGCAGTTGCAGCATGGTCGTGCTCCTTGAATCAGTGGAATGACGCCATGATGCGCTAAAGAAACATCGAAAATAAGCGTAAATATCGGCTTAAAACAATCTGTTTTATAGATGTTTTTTCTGCGATGTTTTATTCGCTTCATCGCCTAATCCACTGATCTGCAAGCATTCGCTGGCGATTTTTCGTCGATGCGGCGAACATGCCTGCTGTTTTGTTTTTCAACGGAGTGACCGTGGCCCACGAGCAACCCTTGGCCCCCGCCGACCTTACCCCTCCTGCCCAGTTGCCCTGGTTTCGCCGCCTGGCCGCCCGCTTGCTGGGGCGTGGCCTGACCCGCCTGCAAGCCCAGCACCGCGACTCGTGGTTCCTCGGCCACGCCACAGGCCAGCGCACTGGCCATGCCGATGGCGTGCGTGAAGGGTTCGAGCGTGGTCGGGTGGAGGGCTATGAAGCGGGGCGCCAGGTGCTGGTGATCCGCGATACGCGCCCCGACAGCGCCGCCGTGCCAGGCCAGGATGACAACTTGTTCGACGACTGGCGCCTGCCGTTGACGGCCGAGTTGAAGAAGCGCTTCAAGGCCGATGTCGCCCAGCGCCTGCCCGCCGAAGCCCAGCCCAGCGCCGCGCAATGGAAGCTGATCTTCAGTGACACCCCGTCTACCTGCGTGGTGGCAGGCGCCGGGGCAGGCAAGTCCACGTCGCTGGTGCTGCGTATCCTGCTGCTGCGTCATTACCTGGGTTACGAGCTGGATGCGATGACCGTGGTCACCTTCACCCGCGAGTCGCGCAAGGACTTCATCAAGCGCCTGCTGCAGGTGTTCGCCCTGTGGCAGATCAACCTGCAGCCTGCGCAGGCCCGCGAGCTGGTGCGCACGTTCCATTCGCGCATCCTGCCGCTGGTGCGCAGCCTGCCTGGCTTCGGCCAGGTGCGTGCATTTGAAACACTGGGCCACGAGATGCCTGCCGGGCGTGAGGCCGAGGCCGACAGCAACCCGTTCGACCTGCGCCTGAACGATGCCCAGCGCCAGCAGCTGAACCAGTGCTACAGCAGCTTGCTGGGCGAGAGCCCGCGTTTTGCCGAGCTGGTCGGCCAGTTGCGCAGCGAAGCCTTGCAACTGAAACCGCTGGACCCGAACAACCCCGATGTGCAGAAGCGCGCACAGGTGACCCAATTGGCCGCCCAGCGCGACGAAGAACTGTGCGACGTGATCGAGGACCTGTGGTTCGCCGCTGGCGTCTGGCCGATCAAGGGCATCGAGCCCTGCCGCGAAACGGTCGACATCCGTGGCAGCCGCTTCCATGTGCATGGCCGCCTGGAAGGCCAGGGGCCTTTGGTGGTGCTGGGCTTCGACCCCGCACAAAGCGTGCAGTACCAGCGCCCCGGCGCCAAGCTGACCGTGCGTGCCGAGTGGGCGGTCAAGCGCACACTGTTGCAGGCGTTCTGCGACAGGCCGCTGATCTGGCTCGACAACTACGCCATGGCCAGGCGCCTGGCGGCATCGTTGGCGGGCGATGCCGTGGCCGGGCCTGGCTTCGAGTACAAGGTCAAGGGCGAACTGGCCCCGGCGCCGCTGCTGGATGCGTTCGTCAGTGCGGCCAATTTCATCGAAAACCTTGGGTTGGAGGTGAACAAAGCGGTGGCGGCGATGAGCTTTCCGTCCGGCGATAGCGATGCACTGTTCTTCGAGGCCTTGGCGCTGTACTGGAAAGCCCTGGAAGCGCACCTGCTGGACCAGTCGCCGCCGGTGATGAGCTACAACCGCATGTTCGCCTTGTTTGGCGAGAACAACCCAGAAAACCTGCACTTGCTGCCCGATCCGTTGCTGCGGCCGCTGGCGCACCTGATGATCGACGAGTTCCAGGACGTGTCGCCACAGATCGTCAGTTGGTTGCGTGCCAGCCTCGCCGAAATACGGCGCCGCGGCCCGGCCATGCACACCGGGCGCCATGCCCAGCATTCGTCGTTGCTGTGCGTGGGGGACGACTGGCAATCGATCTACGGCTGGCGTGGTAGCTCGCCCAAGTATTTCATGGAGTTCACCAAGGCGTTCCCGTCGCCGGCCAACACGCGGGTGATGCTGGTCGACAACTACCGATGCCAGCAACAGGTGATCGATGCGGCCGAGCACCTGGTCAAGGGCACCCCGGCGATTGCCGGCAAGAAAGCCCGCGCCAGTGGCCCGGCGGCTGAGTTGCCCGGCTCGCCGGTCAAGGTGTTCGACCGTGACGAGGCTGCGTTGGGCGAAACGCTTGTCGAGCATTACCAGCGGGGTGAGACGGTCATGATGCTGTACCGCAAGGGCAGTGACCGAGCGTTGATGAACGAGCACCTGCAAAGCGTGCTGCACGCCGACGCGGCGCTTCCGGCCGAGCAGCGCCGGCTGCGCCAGCTGACCTACCACAGTGCCAAGGGTTTACAGGCCGATGCGGTGTTCATGCTGGGTGACTGCCAGTACCTGACCAGCTCACCCTACAAGAACCAGGTATACCGTCAGGCCGGGCTGGGCAGGGCAGGTGATGCTCAACCGTTCGACTCGGCACAGAAGGAAGAAGTGCAGCGCTTGGCCTACGTGGCGGTGACCCGTGCAGTGCAGCACTGCTATTGGCACGTGGAGGCCGTCAGTGGTGACGCCGCAGCGGCCCCACGGGCGTCCAGCCAGGTGGACGGCAAGCAGGCCTTCTTCGAAGACCTGCGCGGGCAGTGAGTGGGGTTCAGCGGCCGATTGTTTGCGTCTGGCGGGTGAGGCTGATCAGCAGACCGGTTTCAACCTGCTGCTGCTCGGCAGTCAGCGCGTCCACGCCCTGGCGATACTGCTGCTCGTTGAGCACGACGCGCCGCAGCCTGCCCTCAGCATCCACCGGGCTTTCAGGCATGACCCTGGCCAAGGCTCGTCGCACAGAGCTGTCCAGGGATGTCACCGGGTCGGCGGTTTCATCCAGGCAGTAATAGAGGTAGTCAAGGCCTGGCCGCCAGAAGTCGGTGATCAGGCTGAACTGTGCCGCATGCTCTCGTTTCAAGTACTCGACCCAGCCCGGCTGCTGGGTCAACCATTGCTCCCGAGCGATGGCATCCCTGTCCAGGGAACGGACCGCAGCTTTCACCATTTCGATGATTGTGTCGTTGATTCTGGCCGTATTGCGGTACAGCATGCCTCGGCTCGGCTCAGGGTAGTCCAGCGCGCTGGCCAGCGACTGGCGCAAGGCCAAACGTACCTCGACATCGTCCACCAGCCCCGTTTGAAGTTCGCTGTCTGGAAAGGCTGAGGGGTCGTCCAGCTCATCGTAGGGGGGGAGGTTTTCATCGAAGGCCCCGTCGAGCAGCGCCTGTTTGCGCAAGGACCTTCTCCAGCTGATGCGATCGGCCAGTTGATTGACCTGACTGCGTCGGTACAACTTGCCATACAGGCTCAGTAGATCAGCGGGTCGACTACCGGCGACGGCTGCCGCTTCGTGGGCCAGTACTTCTATCTCCAAGGCACTGAACGCGTCGGCACCTGCGTCGCCACAGGTTGGCGGGAAGTCGCCGGCCACGGTGGCGAGGCGTTCACGCAGCGCGGTGTCGCGGGCCGCGTCATCCAACAGCTTCCAGACGCGTGCCCTCAGGGCCTCGCCATCACGCTGCGCTTCTGCCGATTGGGCAAGACGTTCGAGTACGCCCAGCAGCGATACGTTTTCACCTTGGTCAAACAGGTCGCTCCACAGTTGCTCCTCGGCACTGCTCGCCTCGCCACGGAAAATGCCTTGCCACAGTGGCACGTCTTCTGCGTGCTCGAATACGTTGACGCCGCTGCTGCCCAGGCGTGCTCGTGTCTGGGCTTCCAGGGTGTTGTAGTTGAACAGCCAGCGGCGCTCCGGCAAGTGCGCGGCGACATCGCGGGCAAACGGGGTACGCAGCACACCAGGCAAGTCTGGCAGGGTACGAATGCGGTTGGACGACAGGTTCAGGTAGCGCAGTTGGTACTGGGGCTGGCTCATCAGGACGGTCAGGCTGTCGGGCCACTGCTGCAGTTCGCAGCGGTCAAGGTCCAGGTGGCTGAGGCGGGCCATGAAGCGCAGGTCTGGCGCCAGCCGCAGTGGGTTGCCCGACATGTGCAGTACCTTGGGATGGATCATGTCCTGAAACTGGGCGGCCAGGCTCTCATCCAGTGTGATCTGGTTGCTGCCCAGGCCAAGTCCATCCAGGGGCAAACGCGTCAGGAAGGCGAGGCTGGCATTATCGAGCCGCAGCCGGTTACGGCTGAGGCCGAGTACCCGCAGGCCAGGCATCGCCCCAATGGCCTGCTGGGCAGTGGCTGAAAGGGTAGTCAAGCCATTGCCTGTCAGGCCCAGCTCGCGTAGCCGTGGGGCAGACTTGAGCGCCTCGAACAATGCTTCAGCGTCCATCTCCGGGTTACCGACAATTTCCAGGGTGCTCAGGTCAGGGAAGTTTGCCAGGAAGCCGCCCTCCAGGCGTTGCATCTGCAACCCCTCAAGGACGAGGTGCCGTATATGCGGCATACGGGCAGTGAACGCTGGCAGCGCTTCCAGTTGCATATGGCTCAGTACCAGCACTGCGCGTTGCGCGCCGCCTTCACGGCGCGAAGCACTCATCAGTCGCTCGGTGCATTGCTGGCGATCAAAGCGCTCTTCAAGGGTGCGGGCGGTGCTTACCCAGCGGTTGAGATCCCGGTTGAGGGTACGCTGCTCGACCTCCAGTTGGTTGATCGCGCTACCCAGGTCGCCTCCTCGAGCCAGTTCGGCTTGTAGACCACTGATTTGCTCGCTGCTGAGTTCGGGGTAGAGCGCCCGGAGTCGACGTGCAGCCGGCAAGGCTCGTCCTTGCAGGCCACGGCCGCTCAGGGGATAGCCCAGCTGGCCGTTGGCCAACCGCAAAGGGGAGCGGAACCTGGGGTTGATGGGTTGCTGGCCGATCAGTGAGGCGCAGTGCTGGCGATCGTCAAGGGCAAGTTGCAGCAACCGGGCCGGGTCAGCCTGCGGGTGCGCGGCTTGCAGCGCCTGTTTGATGCGTAGACTGTCGTCGTTGGCCAGGCTAGGCCTGAACAGGCCGAGGAGGGCGCGGTCAAGCCGCGCTCGAGCTTGCAGAAGGCGTGCTTCTTCGGCAATGCGAAGCGGCACCCGGCCGTTGGTCAGGCGTTCCCGTTCGGCGTTGCTGATGTTGCCAAGCAATGCTTCAAGCGCGCTGTCCGGCAGCCCAGGAAACTGCCGGGCGAGGGTTTGTGCGGTTGCTGGGCGTGCGGGGCGGTGTCTTTGTTGCAGGCTCTCGAACAGCGCTTCGCGGTGCTGTTCCAGGTGTTGCGCGAGCTTGTTGTTCAGTGCGGACGATCGGTGCTCGGTTGGTGTGTCACCGAGCAAATGCCCAATGGCTTCTTCATCCATCTGATCCAGCACGGTCTGGCTCAATTGGCCATTGTCCAGGTCGGTACGGGTAATTTCGATTTCTGTCTGGCCCAGCGTGTGAGGGGGGCCGTAGCGCACAGATTCGCCCCAGGGTTCTGGCCCTTGGTAAACCTTGAGTACGTTCCCCTCGGGCCACCCCGGCAGGCGCAGCAACTCGGGCAAGGCAAAGTTCTTGTACGCAGCCAGCGGCAGCCCATGGCGTACGCAGTTGATGATCTGTTGTGTCTGATTGTCCAGTTGCAACCGCTGCAGCGTGTCGATCAACAAAGCGGGTGGACGCAGGCCCGTTGCCTGGGTGCGGCGCAGCACGTCTGGATCGGTACCGGTACTGCGCATGGCATGGTCCAGTTCGCTGTCGTCCAGGCCTGCACTATGGCTGCCGAGGCGGCGCGCGAGCTGTGCGCGGTCCCATTCCAGAGGCTGCTCATGGGCCAGTTGCCAGCGGGCGTTACCCTGATGCAGCAAGCGTGGGGCATAGGCCTGCGCGTCATCGGGGTGGCGCACGCGCCATTGCTGATCAGTGCCCTGAAACACCTCGTACAGGGTTCCATCCAGCTTCAGGTAGGTCTTCCCATCGACGTGTACATGGCCGAGCAAATCGGGTTGAGCCCCCTCAGGAATAGCCGCCGTGCTCGCATAGGGTTTCATGTCGGGGTGCCAGAGCACCTCCTTGTCTTCATGCCATACACGTTTCAGTGCATCGACAAAGCCAGACGCCTGGACGATCCTGGTGCCCACTGCAAAGCCGGCAATCACGCCCGCGTTGATGGCCAGCGATTCCAACTGCGCCAGTGCCTGCCGGGTATCACCTTCTTCCCAGGCCTCGAACCCGGTGAAAACAGAGCTCATCAGGTCGTAAGCAAAAACACCTAGCATGACCGTGTTCAAACCCGGCACGAAGAACGCGGCGACATTCAGCACGTTCATCCCCAGGTCGAACCAGTACTTCAGACGCTCATTGCGGGCGTTGGCGTCGACTTCGGCGGTAGGCACAGCAATGGTTTTTGCGTCGGCCTTCATGCGCGCAAGGTGTGCGTTGTACAAGGACGTCCAAGGGTCGGTCCTGATGGGCGAGAGCGTGAAAGGGATCACTGGCATGATGCGGGGTTTGCGTATGCCCGCTTCATCCTCTTCGAACAGCGCGATTTCCAGCTTTACGGCGAGTTCTTTTTGCCTGTCCTTGTAGGCGAAATGCACCAAAGCGCGGCGAAACTCGCTTTGCAATAGCCGGCTGCGCAGGTGCTTGCCCGCTTCCTGACGAGAAGCGAACTCCCTTACCGGGTGCTCGCTGTCGCCAGGGACATACACAATGCAGGGGTTCTTGCGGTAAGGGTTGTCTGGCCCGATGAACAGTATTTCGTGGACGGGGGTATCGAACAGGTTGAAGTGCCAGCAATGCAACGCCTCGTTTTCATAGGTGGGGTGAGGCTTGCCGTCGCACAGTTGCCCAAGCGCATCGAGCCCGGCCTGGCTCAGCAGGCCTTTGAGCTTGGCGATCAATGCCTGGACCCTCAAGGCCTCACGGTTCGCTGCAATCGACAGGCGCTGGATTTCAGCGCGATTGGCGCCTTCATGGGTTGCAAGCAAATGGTCTTGATAGCGTTTGCCAAGGTCCAGTGCCCGACAATGTCTCACGAAGTCCGCCATCGTCAGGCCTGCCAGGGGCGTGTCGCTGCCAGCGGCGTCGGTGAGCCTGCTGTAGGGACCGACTTCGTCCAGCCCCTCGAAGTTGTGCAGGGCAGCCTCCAGCAAACTGCGTGTTTGCGGCTGGCCTACGGGGCGGGTGGCCAGCACGTCCGCTTCCACGTCCGGGACCAAAGGCGTTTCCACATCGGGAACGCCAACCCAGATGTTGGCCTCTGACTCAAAGGGCTGGAACACATACTGCGCCCTGTCTACGGGTACATTCAGCTTCAACCGCTCGGTCAACAGAGGGCCGCAGAACGCGATGATGTCCTTGAACTCGCCCAGCGCCTGCTTGACCTGCGCCAGCCGTTTGTTACGGGTTTGCAACGCGCTGTGCAACTGCTCACGCATTGGCTCATCGGCAGTGGCATACCACGAGTAAGGGGTGCCATCTTCATCGAGGTACTCCTTGTACAGGCTCTGCACCACTTTGCGCGTATGCGTGGGTTGGAGCGCCTTGCTCCATTTCGGTAACGATCGGGTTATCTGGCTTTGATGTAACGGTGTCGGGGTTGTCATGGTCACCATCTCTTTTGTGGGGGGAGACAGTCCACGCTGATCAAGGCGCCGGGGTGCGGTAGATAGTTGTTGGCAGCAGTCGGTCCTGCGTATGCGCGGGTCGGTGGGGGGCTGGCAGCGAGGGAGCATCTGCGAGAGGGTGAGGCAGGCCATGGTGCAGGCTTCAGCCAAGGAGAATCGCAATGCGTTCGCTGTGCAGTCCGAAAGACCACCTGCTAGACCTCGATGGCGTTGAAATAGCGGTTCGCACCTGGGGGGCAGAAGACGGTATTCCCATATTGGCCTTGCATGGCTGGCTGGATAACGCTGCCTCGTTCGAGCGCCTGGCACCGATGCTGGACGGCTGCTTCGTGGTGGCCCCCGACCTGATCGGCCATGGCCGTTCTGGGCATCGTCGCCACGACAGCGGCTATTACCTGTGGGAGCATGCCGAAGACATGCTGGCGGTGACCGACAGCCTGGGCCTGGCGCAATTTCATGTGCTGGCCCATGGGATGGGCACCGGTATAGCGTCGCTGCTGGCGGCCATGACCAGTGGCATTGCCAGCATGACCTTCCTCGACGGCATGGGGGCACCGTTCACGGTGGCCGAGGATGACCGCGTGCAGCACCTGGCGCGGGCTTACCGGCTCAAGCGCATGGTACAGCGTAGCCAGTTGCCGGGTTTTGCCGAGCCGGATGTTGGTCGCTTCGACGACCTGGACACCGCCCTGGCGCAACGCCGCGAGCGGCTGGACACCGAACTGTCGGAAGGTGCCGCTCGGCTGCTGGCGCTGCGCGACCTGCTACAGCTGGACGATGGCTATTGCTGGCGCCACGACCCGCGGCTGGTATTACCCGAACCCATGCCCCTGACCGAGCGCGAAGCCTGCGACCTGCTCAGTCAGATCCGCTGCCCGTTGTACCTGCTGTTCGGCCGCCAGGGGGCCTTCACCGGCGAGGCCTTTACCCGGCGTCAGGCCGCCTTGCCCAGCCAGGCGAAAGTCTCCTGGCACCCAGGCGGGCACCACTTCCACCTGGATGCGCCGGACCGGGCGCTGGTCGACCAGTTGCTGCGTATCCTGACGCGCCATGAAGGGGGCGTTCTGCAACGCTTGGTGAACGAGTAGCTGATTCTGGTCACGCCGCGTGAACCTGGGCTATGGTGGCGAACGTATTCGCAAACACGCCACAGGGAGCCCGGCATGCGGCCTTTCACCATCAAGCACATCGACCACCTTGTGTTGCGGGTCAGCGACCTGCCGCGCAGTGTTGCCTTTTACACCGAACTGCTCGGCTGCACCGTCAGCCGCGTGCGCGAAGACTTGGGCATGGTGCACCTGGCCACGGGCACGGCGATGATCGACCTGGTAACCCTGGATGGCCCGCTGGGGCAGCCAGGCGGAGCTGCACCGGGCGTGGAAGGGCGCAACCTGCACCATTTCTGCCTGCGCATCGAGCCGTTTGACGAGGCCGCGTTGACGGCCTATCTGGAAGCCGCCGGGGTAAAGGTGGAGCCTGCAGAGAAGCGTTATGGTGCCGAAGGCGAGGGGCTTTCGCTTTACTGCTACGACCCGGATGGTAATCAGGTCGAGTTGAAGGGGCCGGTAGTGCCTGGCGGGTGAAACCGCCCCCGCCAAAATCGTCAGCCAACCCGATATCGCCCATCACCCGGTGCTGCCGTGTAGTCCAGGCCGCCTTCTTGTGCAGGGCCTGGCGGGTGGATATCCAGGCAATCCCGATTATGCTTCATTTACCTTGCTGCGATCCGAGGCGGCCCGCCTCGTCGTGCTTCGCGCAAACAAAGCAAGCTCAAGGGCCTGGGTGCGACGGTGAAGTGGTTGTGAGGTGCTCCGGCCTGCATGACAACATGACGGAGGCAACCCATGGCGGTTCTCGACAGCGCATCCACGGGCAGCAGCGCGCCCCAACGCGGCATCACCAGGGAGGAGCGCAAGGTCATCTTCGCCTCGTCCCTGGGCACGGTGTTCGAATGGTACGACTTCTACCTGTACGGCTCACTCGCCGCGATTATCGCCAGGCACTTCTTCGCTGGCGTCAATGAAACCACCTCGTTCATCTTCGCCTTGCTGGCCTTTGCCGCCGGCTTTGCCGTCCGACCGTTCGGCGCCATCGTGTTCGGTCGCCTGGGCGACATGATCGGGCGCAAGTACACCTTTCTCATCACCATTGTCATCATGGGCTTGTCCACCGCAGTGGTGGGGCTGCTACCGGGCTACGCCACGATTGGCGTGGCCGCGCCGATCATCCTGATCACCCTGCGCTTGCTGCAGGGGCTGGCGCTGGGCGGTGAGTACGGCGGCGCGGCCACCTACGTGGCCGAGCATGCGCCCAAGGGCCGACGCGGCTTTTTCACCGCCTGGATCCAGACGACTGCCACCCTGGGGCTGTTCCTGTCGCTGCTGGTGATCATGGCCTGTCGCACGGCCATGGGGACGGAAGCGTTCGAGGCCTGGGGCTGGCGGATACCGTTCCTGCTGTCGATTCTGCTGCTGGCGATTTCGGTGTACATCCGTCTGCAGTTGAACGAGTCGCCGGTATTCATGAAGATGAAGGCCGAGGGCAAGGCATCCAAGGCGCCCCTGACCGAATCGTTCGCCCGCTGGGACAACCTCAAGGTGGTGATCATGTCGCTGCTCGGCGGCACCGCCGGCCAGGCCGTGGTGTGGTACACCGGGCAGTTCTACGCGTTGTTCTTCCTGTTGCAGACGCTCAAGATCGAGCCGCAGACCGCCAACCTGCTGATTGCCGGTTCACTGTTGATCGGCACACCATTCTTCATTTTCTTTGGCAGCCTGTCCGACCGGATTGGCCGCAAGAAAATCATCATGGCCGGCTGCATCATCGCCGCACTGACCTATTTCCCGATCTTCAAGGCGCTGACCGAGTACGGCAACCCGGATGTATTCGTTGCCCAGGAGCAGAACCCGGTGGTGGTGGTGGCCGACCCGGGCCAATGTGCGTTCCAGTTCGACCCGGTGGGCAAGGCCAAATTCACCAGCTCCTGCGACATTGCCAAGAGCCTGCTGGCCAAGCGCGCCATCCCCTATACCAATGAAGCGGCGGAGCCCGGCAGCGTGGCACAGATCCGCATTGGCGAACGGGTATTGCCGAGCTTTGATGGCAGCAGCCTGGCGGCGGCCGACTTTAAGGTGCAAAGCGAAGCGTTTACCGCAACCCTGAGTGGTGCATTGAAAGAGGCGGGCTACCCGGAAAAGGCCGACCCAGCGAAGATCCACTACCCGATGGTGCTGTTGCTGCTGACCATTCTGGTGATCTACGTGACCATGGTCTACGGGCCGATTGCCGCTTGGCTGGTGGAGCTGTTCCCGGCGCGCATCCGCTACACCTCGATGTCGCTGCCTTACCACATCGGGAATGGCTGGTTCGGCGGCTTCCTGCCGACCGTGGCGTTTGCCATGGTGGCAGCGACCGGGGATATCTATTACGGCTTGTGGTACCCGATCGTGATTGCCGTGATGACGGCGGTATTGGGGATCTTCTTCCTGCCGGAGACCAAGGATCGGGATATCACTCACACCTGAAGGTCGAGTTTGCCTGTGCTGGCCCCTTCGCTGCAGGAGCGGGTTCACCCGCGAAATGATCAGCACAGGCCTCGAACGCTGTGTAGGAGCGGGTTCACCCGCGAAGAGGCCGACACAGGCCTCGAATGCTGTGTAGGAGCGGGTTCACCCGCGAAGAGGCCGACACAGGCCTCGAATGCTGTGTAGGAGCGGGTTCACCCGCGAAGAGGCCGGCACAGGCCTCGAATGCTGTGTAGGAGCGGGCTTGCCCGCGAAGAGGCCGGCACAGGCGATCAATCAGTCGAAGTAGCCACGAAGCCCGAATGCATACCCGGTATCCACAGCTGTCGCCTCACCCCGGCTCCAGCGCTTCTTCAGCACGAACTCGAATGCCGGCTCGTACAACCCGTCGCGCACCAGTGCCCCCGCCAGCACCTCCACGTCGTACCAGCCATTGTCCAGTTCGATGATCGGCCGCCCTGGCACCTGGTAACGCGCCATCAGGTCACCCAGGGTCTTGGGCGTGAAGTGCTGCAGGATGCGCCAGGTGTACAGCATCAGCGCACCGTGCTCGACCCGCAGTACATAGCCATTGCGCCGGTGCTTCAGGCGGCTGCCGGCCTCGCGCAGGGCCGGGGTGTGGTTATCGAGGGTGAACAGGATGCGGTAGGGCAGGTTGTCGACACCGGCCAGCGGCAGCACGATGCCTTCGCGCACCGCCTGGTCGCCGCTGTCACCGTGGGTGAACGCACCGGCCAGGTCGTCGGGCAGTTGATGGTCTTGCTTGAAGCGTTCGAGCAACTGGATATCGCCAAGCAGAAAATAGTCGACCAGGTCGTTGAGCACTTCGCTGAATTCGTGGCGCATCTTTTTTCCTTGTGGGTGCGCATTGGGGTAAGGGCAACCGGCTAGTGCTTCTGGGCAATCTGGATCAAGTTGCCGCACGTGTCATCGAACACCGCCACGGTAACCGGCCCCATTGGGGTTGGTGGCCGGATGAACTGCACACCGGCTGCACAGAGCCGGGTGTATTCGGCCTGGATATCGCGCACGCCGAACGAGGTGGCGGGGATGCCATCCTGCTTGAGCGCGGCCTTGTATACCTTGGCCGCCGGGTGCGCGTCGGGTTCCAGCAGCAGTTCGACGCCATTGGGGTCGTTGGGCGAAGTCAGGGTCAACCAGCGGTGCCGGCCCATGGGGATGTCGTGTCTTGGCTCGAAACCGAGTACGTAGTGGTAGAAAGCCAGGGCCTTGGCCTGGTCGTCGACGAGGATGCTGGTGACCACGATCTTCATAAGCACACACCGTTTACCTGGGGCCGATGACTATCAGTAAAGACGTTCGGGCGTTTTTGACCAGTGGTTGCAGTGCCACGGGGGCCCGTTACAGGTGCAAGCGTGGTGCGGCGCCGGTTTGCGCAGGCCTGTGAGACGAGGTACTGGCAGACCCTACAAAAAACCTGTTCAAGGCATAGGTAAATCCTTCAGCGCTCAGCGCCCGCAGAGCGGCAGCCAAGGGTAAAGTGTGAGGCATGATCCCAGCCTGCCAAGACCCGCGTCAGAGAGGTACCCTGTGGCTGCCTATACCTTGCGACAACTGAAGTACTTCGTCACCACCGTGGAAGCGGGCAGTGTGGCCGAAGCGTCACGCCAGCTGTACATCGCCCAGCCGTCCATCTCCACGGCCATCAAGAGCCTGGAGGAAAGTTTCGGTGTGCAGCTGTTCATCCGCCACCACGCCCAGGGCGTGTCATTGACACCCAGCGGCAAACGCTTCTACGCCAAGACCAAGTCGCTGCTGCAGATGGCCCATGAGTTCGAACAGAATGCCCTGGCCGACAACGATACCGTCGCCGGGCAAATCGACATTGGCTGTTTCGAAACCGTGGCGCCACTCTACCTGCCGCGCCTGATCGCCGGTTTTCGTCAGCGCTACCCGGGTGTGGACATTCGCCTGCGCGACGGTGAACAGCAGGACCTGATCCAGGGCCTGACCGCCGGAACATTCGACCTGGCATTTCTCTATGACCACGACCTGGATGGCACCATCGAGGCCGAGCCACTGATGCCGCCGCAGAAGCCCTATGTGCTGCTACCCGAGAACCACCGCTTTGCCGGCCAGGCCCAGGTCTCGCTGCGCGACCTGTGCCCGGAGCCGATGATCCTGCTGGACGTGGCCCCTAGCCGCACCTACTTCGTCAGCTTGTTCAACGAGATGGGCCTGGCACCGAACATTGTCTTCAGTTCGCCGTCGATCGAGATGGTGCGCGGTATGGTCGGTCAGGGTTTCGGTTTTTCGTTGCTGGTAACCCGTCCGCACTCGGAATACACCTATGACGGCCAGCGCCTGGCAATGCTCGACATTGCCGAGCCGGTGGCGCTGTCGGGGCTGGCTGCGGCGTGGTTGAAGCGAGTCCAGCTGACCAAACCGGCGCAGTTGTTCGTGGAGTTTTGCCGGGAAGAGCTGGCGAAGTTCCTGAACTGAGCACGCCATGCTACCCCGGCAGGAGGCGCATGGCGTGGCATTGCTCAGGGGCTGACCTGATAGCCGCGCCCCTGCAGGCAACCGCTGTAGGCACTGGCATGGGCCTGGGTTTTTGCCTCGTCCTGGCCGCGCCGGTCCTGGCGCCGGTCCTGACGCTGGCGCATGCCACCGACCGCGGCCCCGGCGGCGGCCACTTCGCCGGCACGGTTCTGCCGGTATTGCTGCTTGGCATCGTCACCCACCCGGTCGTACAACGCGTCATGCTGGTTGCCGCGCACCTGCGCGCCTACAGCACCGGCGGCGGCACCCGCAGCTGCACCGCGAACCCGGCCACCGACATGGGGGTCGCTGGACGTCGCCGTGCCGTTTGCGGCATTGGTGGCGACGGTATTGCAATCGTTGATATCCAGTTGCATCTGCTGGCTGCTCTGGCCCTTGAGCGGCACCACCGACTGCGCCTGGGCGGCCGATGCTGCGCACAGCAGCATCAACAGGTAACTCCACGTGAACGTACGCATGGCACACCTCCACCGGGCAGAAAGCCCGCCTCACAGGATAGTTCGCCTTTGAGGTCGTGATGGAAGTTTTGCCCAGATGGTCTACACCGGATATCAGACGCCGTTCCGATTAGCCTCTTGGCCTGATCCAAGGCTACCTGCGGGCAAACCATGAGCCAGACGCAAGATCTGATCATCTGTGAGTATTGCGACACGGTGTACCACCGCGCACCGCTGCTCAAACATCAACGAGCCCTTTGCCCGCGCTGTGGCGGCGTGCTGTACCGGCACAGGTCACTGACCATCGAGCAGCGGCTGGCATTGAGTGTGACTGGCGGTGTCCTGCTGGTGTTCGCCAACTATTACCCGGTGATGACCATCGGCATGCAGGGGCTGACCCACTCGGCCACATTGTGGGACGCCGTGCAGATCCTCAGTCACGGCAGTATCACCTTCATCGCCCTGGTCATGGCGCTGTCGATCATTTTTGCGCCGCTGCTGCAAATTGCCCTGTTGTGCTGGGTGTTGAGTTTTGCCCTTGCCGGTCAGCGTGCCCCCGGCTTTGCCCTGTGCATGCGTGGCCTGGAAAGCCTGCGGCCCTGGAGCATGCTGGAGGTGTGTCTGCTGGGGGCGATGGTGGCGGTGATCAAGCTGGCGGGGCTGCTCGATGTGATCCCCGGTATCGGCCTGCTGGCCCTGGCCGCACTGAGCATGTTGATCATCCACATTGCCGGCAAGGACATCCGCGATTTGTGGGAACAGGTATGACTGTCCCAGCCATGGCGCACGACCTTGGCTTGTGTCTGTGCCATGGCTGTGGCCAGGCATGCGACACGCGCAGTGGCGCGCACACCTGCAACCGTTGCGGCGCCGTCATTCACCGGCGCAAGGCCAATGCCATCAGCCGTGGCTGGGCGTTTCTGCTGGCCGCACTGATTTTCTACATCCCCGCCAACCTGCTGCCGGTGATGCACACGGAAATGCTCGGCAGTGGTACAGAAAGCACCATTGGCGGTGGCGTGCTGGAGTTCTGGGAAGCCGGGGCCTGGGACATCGCGCTGATCATTTTCATTGCCAGCGTGGGTGTGCCCGCCATCAAGTTCTTTTCCCTTGGCCTGCTGCTGTTCACTGCCCAGCGTGGTTCTTCCTGGGCCTGCCGGCAGCGTTCGCAGTTGTACCGCTTCGTCGAGCTGATCGGCTATTGGTCCATGCTCGATGTGATGGTAGTGGCGTTGGTGGCTGCGCTGGTGCAACTGCGCGGGCTGGGCACCATCGAGCCGCGTGTGGGCATTCTGTTTTTTGGCATGGTGGTAGTGCTGACCATGTTCTCTGCGATGAGCTTTGATCCACGCTTGATCTGGGATAGCCATGCCAACGAGGGGAGGCCGCATTGATGGGGCAACAGACTGACAAGCGCGAGGGCCCTGGGCAGGTTGAAGTGCGCACCCGACGTTGGAGTGTGTCGCTGGTATGGATCGTGCCGATCCTGGCGATCCTGATCGGCGCTTCGCTGGTGGTGCGCAACTGGATGCAGCAAGGGCCGGTGATCACCATTTCTTTCCACAGCGGCGAGGGATTGGTGGCGCACAAGACCCAGGTAAAATACCGCAGCGTGGTGATCGGCGAAGTGACCACGGTGGACTTGGCCGACGACAATAAGAGCGTGGTGGCCAAGGTTCAGCTCTCCAACGATGCCCGTTCGTTTGCTACCCAGGGGGCGCGCTTCTGGGTGGTGCGACCGCGCATCGGCGTGGGCGGGGTTTCCGGGGTGGACACGCTGCTTTCGGGCAGTTTCATCGGGGCCGATTCCGGCGAGTCGAAGGTGCCGGAAAAGTCCTTTGTCGGCCTGGAGCTGCCACCGCCGATCACCTATGACGAAAAGGGCAAGCGTTTCGTTCTTGTCGCCAGCGACCTGGGCTCGCTGGATATCGGTTCTTCGATCTACTACCGCAAGATCCCGGTGGGCGAAGTGGTTTCCTTTGCGCTCCAGAGTGATGGCAAGGGGGTAGAGATTGGCGTGTTCGTGCAGGCGCCCTACGACACATTCGTCACTGATGACACGCGCTTCTGGAATGCCAGTGGCATCGACATGCAGATCGGTGCCAATGGCCTGAAGGTCGATACCGAATCGCTGTCGTCGATTCTGGTGGGCGGGCTGGCCTTCGGCTCGCCCGATTTCGCCGCGCAAGCCGAGCCTGCTGCCGACCAGTCCCGCTTCCAGCTATTCGCCGACCGCGACATGGCGCTGTCGCCTCCGCATGGCCAGGCACAGTACCTGCAGTTGCGCTTCGACCAGGCCATGCGGGGCCTGTCGGTGGGGGCGCCAGTGGAGTTCAAGGGTGTGGAATTTGGCCGGGTCACCTCGATCCAGCTCGATTACGATGCTACGCGGCAAACCTTCCCGGTAGTGGTCGATGCGGTGATCTACCCCCAGCGGCTAGGGCCGGTGCACCGCAAGATGCTGGCGGTGTTCAAGCACACCGAGGGCGATTTTGAAGGTGCGCGGAAACTGATTGGCACGTTTGTCGAACATGGGCTGCGGGCCCAGGCGCGTAGCGGCAACCTGATCACCGGGCAGATGTTCATTTCGCTGGACTTCTACCCGGATGCCCCCAAGGTGACCTTCGACATGGCTGCCAACCCCATCATGATCCCGACGCTGCCCGGCAGCCTTGAGCAGTTGCAGGAACAGCTGCAGCGGGTGATGGAGCGCATTGCCAAGCTGCCGCTGGAAAGCATCGCCGGTAACCTGGACGGTAGCTTGCGTGAGCTGCGCGCCAGCCTCAGGCAGTTCAATGGCCAGACGCTGCCGGAGGTGAAGGTGGCGCTGGACGAGGTGCACAAGACCCTGCGCACGGCCAACTCGGCCATTTCCGAAGATTCGCCGCAGCGCGAGCGAATGGGCGAAACACTGGACGAGCTGGAGCGTATGTCGCGTTCGCTACGTGACCTTGCCGACTACCTGGGCCGCCACCCCGAGTCGCTCATTCGTGGCCGGCCGAAAGCGGCCGGGCCCGCAGACCTTGAACCCTGAGGAGACAGCCGATGCAACGACTGCGCAATGTATGTGTGGCCAGCCTGCTGGTGTGGCTCGGGGGCTGCAGCAGTACGCCGAACAACTACCACACGTTGGTACCGAGCGAACCGGTACGTGACAGCGGCCAGCGCATCCAGGTGGTCAGGGTGGCTGTGCCGCCCCAGGTCGACCGCCCACAGTTGGTGGTGCGGCAAGGGCAGAGCGGCCTGGCCATCCTGGAGACGGAGTGGTGGGGCGCCAACCTGGTGGATGAATTCCGCAGCGCCCTGCAGGACCTGTTGGGCGGCCCGGCGGGCGGTGGCAAGGCGTCGCTGCGGGTGGATGTGCAGCGCTTCGACACGGTACCGGGGCGCTATGCCTCGCTGGAGGCGGTGTGGCGCCTGAAGCAGCAAGGGCA
The DNA here is from genome assembly GCF_001655295.1 of Pseudomonas sp. JY-Q. NCBI lineage: Bacteria > Pseudomonadati > Pseudomonadota > Gammaproteobacteria > Pseudomonadales > Pseudomonadaceae > Pseudomonas > Pseudomonas sp. JY-Q. The sequence goes on from NZ_CP011525.1 coordinate 2,529,654, forward strand.
GGCCGAGCTGACCTGCCGTACGTCTGTGCAGACTGCCGCGGACAACAGCATCACCAGCCTGGTGAATGCACACCAGGCCAACCTGCGCAAGTTGGCCGAGGCGGTGCGGGGGAGTGCCCTGCAGGGTAGCTGCCGGGCATGAACCGGCCTTATTACTGCCGGGTGCTGGCTGTTTCCTGTGCCCCTTCGGCCTTGTCCTGCGGCAGCTGATCGAACTCGCGCAAGCCATCCTTGCGGTACGGGTCGCCGATCCAGCGTGGTGCTGCCACGAACTGTGGGCTCACCAGGCTCTTGGCCGGTTCATAGCGGTCGTAGCTCAATCCGGCCAGGTCTGACAGGGTATGGATCAGATGCGAACTGCTGTAGGGGCGGTTGGCCATTGCCTGCAAGTCACGCGGGTGTTCGGCCTGCCAGCTAGGCGAGGTCCACAGCAGGAACGGGATGGTGTACATCGGCCGGGTCGGTGCGCCTTCATTGCGCCCCAGGCGGTCGTGGTCACCGGAGCTGTACACGTCTTCACCATGATCGGACAGGTACATCAGGAACCCGTTGGGGTTGCCTGCCGCATAACGCTTGATCAAGTTCGACACCACATAGTCGTTGTAGCGCACCGCGTTGTCATAGAAGTTGTAGGTTTCTACCTGGTCCGCCGTCAGCTTGGCTGGCACACCTTGCTTGTCGTTGAAGTGCGCATAGTCGTCCGGGTAGCGGTAGCGGTAGTCCATGTGCGTGCCCAGCAGGTGCACGATGATGAACTTGTTGGGCGCAGGGTCTTGCAGGGCTTTTTCGAACGGTGCCAGCACCACGTCATCGTACTGGCTGGCATTCTGGTTGCGCTGGTTGTTCAGGTACACCGGCGCGTCTGTTTGCTGCGAGAAGGTGGTGAGCATGGTGTTGCGCTTGGTCAAGGTCTGCTGGTTGGTGATCCAGAAGGTCTTGTAGCCTGCCTGTTTCAGCAGGTTGATCAGCGACGGGTCGCTGAGGAAGCGGTCCGGGTTCTGCTCGTCGCCGAACGTGAGGATCTGCTGCATCACTTCGATGGTGTACGGGCGCGGCGATACCACGTCGCGGAACACGGTCAGGCCCTTGTCGCTGGCGGCCAGCGCGTCGAGGTTGGGCGTGGTATCGCGGTTATAGCCATACAGGTGCATGTGCTCGCGGGTGGTCGACTCGCCGAGCACCAATACCAGGGTGCGTGGCGCTGTACCACTGCTGTCTCGCAGGTTTTGCAGCGGTGGCAGTGCGGCATTCTGGGCCAGCAGTTTCTGCATGTTGTCCAGTTGCTGGCGGTACTGTCGGTAGCCGACCAGCAACTGCCAAGGGACGGCCGGCTCCATTCGCTGCTGCACTTTTTCGAGCGCATCGGCGAAGTTTCGCTCCTGGGTGACCATCTGCTTGTAGAACGGCATGACCAGGTTGGCCACCAGCAATAGCACGACCACCGGCAGGCGGCTGCGCAGCGGCAGGCTGACCGGGCGCACGCGCCGCCATAGCATTACCGCTACCAGCGTGTACAGCACCAGTGCCAGGCCCAGCCCCACGCTGAAGTATTGGCTGAAGTACTCACCAGCCTCGGCGGTGTTGGACTCGAACATCACAAAGATGACGCTTTGTGAAAATTCCTGGCGATAGATGCCGAAGTAGCTCAGGCCCACCAGCGATGCAGCCCACAGCACCAGACCAATGATCGCCGCGGTGGCGCGGGTGAAGCGCGGCAGCAGCAGGACGGGCGCCAGCCATAGGCTGCTGAGGAATAACGCATCGCGAAAACCGGCGAAGCCGGTCGTCCCGCTGAACAGCAGCAGCGCCTGGGTTACACCGGAAAAATACCAGAAGAACAGCAAGAGCCAGCCGAGGCCGGCCCAGTCCACGCGCTTGTGCGCGGCGGGGGATGTAGTGTTTGACACGTATGCCTCGTCGTACCTTGGCGGCCAGCGGTTGTGCGCGTGACCGGAAAGGGCGTGACGCTAATCTGCGGACTGTGAAAAATACGTCAACGCGTTGAATCCTGTGACCTGCGTGGCCGTAGCAGGCATAAGCTGGGCTGTTCACTGCGTTTTCCCAGGCTGCCGGGGTATGATGGCGGCAGCGAAACGTCCTGAAAGGCCCCGTAGACTATGAACCGTCGTAAGAAGATCAAGCAGCTATTGCAGGCGCATGCCAAAAAGGCCAGTGCCAAACTGGCGCCACGCAAGCCCAAGTACATCTGCAAGGCGGACCGCTTGAAGATGGAGGCAGAGGCGGCGGGGGAGGCTCCGCAGCTGGCCGACTGACACTGCCCCTAAAACCGATTGCTTGGGCTTCAACGGCGGTAGTAATGATGCGCGTCATGATGACGCTGGCGCATGGCGCGCTCATGGCGGCGCTCCCAATCACGGCGCCGTTCCCAGTCGCGCCGCCGCTCCCAGTCCCGGCGGGCTTGTTCACGCCGCCACTGTTCGCGGCGCCAGTCGCTTCGGTGGTCGTGCCAGCGATCGTCATCATGCGCCAGGAGGGTGGCTGGCTGTTCAACGGCCACGCTGGCCACGCTCGACCAAGGGTTGCCGGCTGGCTTTAACGGTGACTGGACAGCCGGTGAAACCGGTTCGGCGGCTTCCATTTGCGTTGCCGATGCCGTGCCCACCGCCGCGAGCGAGAACAGGCCGAGCAGCACCAACCTTGCGACATGTATTTTCATGAGCGTAGCCAACCTCTGATAACGAATGAGCCATCTGGCCAGCAGGTGTGGGGCGAACCCTGTCTCGCGTTCCGCTACCTTTCTGTGCCTCACACATAGACAGGGAATCAGGAAAAAGTTCGCTACAGCAACAACTTGAAGAACTTTGCCGGGGTGGTTGGCGCTGTGCAGTAGCCGCCGTGAGTGCCCCACTGGTCAGTCATAGGCCTGCAAACACCTCACGCAAATGCCGCCGGTAACTGTCGAACGCAGCAATCGCCCCTTTCACCACCTCTGCTTCTTCCTGATCCCCCAGCACCAGGCTGTCCAGCCTGGCAACAAATGCGCGCCAATGCAGCGCTCGGCCATCCGGGTGGGGGGCCAGGTGGCGGGCGCCCTTGTCACCCTCCAGCCCAAGACGTTGCGTGTGCTTGTAGAGAAACGCCGCCCCCAGGTTGGAGCCTTCACTGCAATACAGCCATCCCAAGGCCTGGGCCGAGCTGACACAGACCGGTTGGGTGGACGTTGGCAGCGACAGGCCCAGGTCGCGCAGGTCGGCCTCGACTGCCGCAAAACGTGACAGCGCCGCCAGCCCCGGCAGTTGCTGGTTGAGCTGTTCATCCTGATACAACGCCAGCAGGCTGCCATGAAAGCGGTGCTGCACCTGCAGGAAGCGACCATAACGCTCGCGGTTCTCGAAGGGCCGCGCTGCCATTACCAGTTGATCGACGCTGTCATGATCCCTGCTGCTGGCCGCTTTCAGGCGTTTGCAGCGGCTGGGTTCGGTGAAGGGGGAAGTTACAGCGGTCATCGGCGTATCCGTGGCAATAGAGCAAGGCCCCCATGATGCTTGCCCTCCTTGGCAGGCAGCAAGCGTCACACGCCGGACCTGACCGAGTTCGCAATGATGGAGCGCAAGGTCGAGGCTCATTTATCATGGCGGCTGTCTTTACCATTGCCAAGGATACTTGCCATGAGCGCCCTTCAGTTCCGCACCCCCGTTCCCGCCGATGCCGAGCGTTGCTACGCCATCGAAATTGGCGCCTATGAAGGGGATGAGGCGGCCACGCTGGAGAAAATCCGCACGCGTATCACGCAGTACCCACAAGGCTTCCTGGTGCTGGAAAGCGACGGCGAGATTGTTGGTTTCATCAACAGTGGCTGCGCCCATGAGGTCGTGATGTCCGACGAGGCCTTCAAAGAGCTGGTCGGCCATGACCCGGCGGCCGCGAACGTGGTGATCATGTCGGTGGTTGTAGACCCGGCCCATCAGGGCAAAGGCTACGCCAAACTGTTGATGAACGAATTCATCGGGCGCATGCACGCGGCGGGCAAGCAGACCATTCACCTGATGTGCAAGGAGCAGCATGTGGCCCTGTACCAGAAGCTGGGCTACCGATACGTGAAACCGTCGCCGTCGGACCACGGCGGTATGGCCTGGCATGAGATGGTCATGGACCTTTGAGTGAACGTGAAATCGTAGTGCGCGCTACCCGCAGCTTTTCTACATGACAGCGCAGCCCAGAGGGCTGCGCATGACCTTCATTCAACCCGGCGATGCCGAGCTGATGCCTGGCCTCAAGTGCCACTGACCAGCTGATGGGCCAGCTGGTTGTGGCGTTCCAGTACGCGCGGCAGGTCGACGGTGGCCAGCTGGCCGTCTTTCACCACGACGCGGCCGTTGATCACGCTGGTATGCACCTGGGTCGGGGTGCAGAACACCAGTGCCGCCAATGGGTCATGGTGGCCGCCGGCATACGCCACATGGCCCAGGTCGAAGGCGACGAAATCGGCGACCATGCCCGGGGCCAGGGCGCCGATATCATTGCGGTTGAGCACTTTCGCGCCACCCAGGGTGGCAATCTCCAGTGCTTCGCGTGCGGTCATCGCGTCAGGGCCGAAGCCCACCCGTTGCAGCAGCAGGGCCTGGCGCACTTCACCGATCATGCTGGCGCCGTCGTTGGAGGCAGAGCCATCGACCCCCAGGCCCACCGGTACGCCGTGGTCGCGCATCTTGCGTACCGGGGCGATGCCCGAGGCCAGCCGCATGTTCGAGCATGGGCAGTGGGCGACGCCGGTGCCGGTGCGGGCGAACAGCTCAATGCCGTGCTGGTCGAGCTGCACGCAGTGGGCATGCCATACATCATGGCCGACCCAGCCAAGGTCTTCGGCGTACTCGGCAGGGGTCATGCCGAACTTCTCGCGGCTGTAGGCGATGTCGTTGACGTTCTCGGCCAGGTGGGTGTGCAGCGACACCCCATACTGGCGCGCCAGCACGGCAGCTTCGCGCATCAGGTCGCGGCTGACCGAGAACGGCGAGCATGGCGCGACCACGATACGGCGCATCGAGCCGTGGCTGGCATCGTGGTAGTCCTCGATCAGGCGTTGCGATTCCTTGAGGATGTCGGCTTCCTTTTCCACCACCGCGTCAGGTGGCAGGCCGCCTTGGCTCTGCCCCACGCTCATGCTGCCGCGCGCGGCGTGGAAGCGCATGCCGATCTCGGCCGCCGCGTGGATGCTGTCGTCGAGCTTGCAGCCGTTGGGGTAGATATACAGATGGTCGCTGGAGGTGGTGCAGCCGGACAGGATCAGCTCGGCCATGGCGGTCTGGGTCGACACCGCGATCATCTCGGGGGTCAGGCGCGCCCAGATCGGGTACAGGTTGGTCAACCAGTTGAACAGCTCGCCGTCCTGAGCTGCCGGTACCACGCGGGTGAGGCTCTGGTACATGTGGTGGTGGGTGTTGACCAGGCCTGGGATGACCACCTTGCCGGCCATGTCCAGAACCACGTCGGCGTGTTGCGGCAGGGTATCGCTGGGGCCGACTTGCTTGATCAGGTTGCCTTCGATGAACAGGCCGCCGTTCTTGATTTCGCGGCGTTCGCCGTCCATGGTGACCAGCAGCGCGGCGTTTTTGACGAGGAGCGTTTTTGCAGGGTTTGTAGATGACATGGTGCAAGCCTGCGCAATACGCATCGGCGATTACCGATGTCATAGGCGCTCGGTATTGTAAGCAAGCTTTTTACTGATTGTATACAGCTCGAAGTACCCGTGCCGGCCTCTTGGCGGCTTGAGCCGCGAAGAGGCCGGCACGGGTTGCAGCCATGAAAGATCACACCGCCTCGCGGCTGCTCACACCCTCCAGCAACCGGGCAATCCCCAGCGGGTTAGCGTTTTTCAAGGCATCCGGCAGCAGTGCGTCCGGGTAGTTCTGGAAGCACACCGGGCGCAGGAAGCGGTCGATGGCCAAGGTGCCGACCGAAGTGCCGCGGGCGTCGGAGGTGGCCGGGTAAGGGCCGCCATGCACCATGGCATCGGAAACCTCCACACCGGTCGGGTAGCCATTGAGCAGCAAGCGCCCGGCCTTGCGTTCCAGCAACGGCACCAGTGAGGCAAAGGCGTGCAGGTCGTCAGGTTCGGCAATCAGGGTGGCGGTCAGCTGACCTTGCAGGTGACGCAATGCTTCGGCCAGTTGCTGGGCATCGGCCACTTCAACCACCACGGTGCAAGGGCCGAACACTTCTTCCTGCAACAGCGGGTCGCCATTGAGCAGCAGGCTTACGTCGGCCTTGAACAACTGCGGCTGAGCCTGGTTACCCGTTTGCGGTTGGCCGGCCAGATGCTGGATACCCGGGTGCGCCAGCAAGTGCTGCACAGCGTTCTGGTAGCTGCGCAGGGTGCCCACGTTGAGCATGGTCTGCGGGCCTTGGTCGGCCATGCGTGCCACCAGCGTTTGCAGGAAATGCTCGAAGTGTGGCGACCGGATACCCACCACCAGGCCCGGGTTGGTGCAGAACTGCCCGCAGCCCAGCACCACCGAGGCGGCCAGCTCGGTTGCCACCTGTTCACCGCGAGCCTGCAGAGCCTGCGGCAGCACGATCACCGGGTTGATACTGCTCATTTCGGCGAACACAGGGATCGGCTGCGGGCGCGCTGCGGCCATGTCGCACAGGGCGCGGCCACCGCGCAGCGAGCCGGTAAAGCCGACTGCCTGGATGGCTGGGTGCTTGACCAGCGCTTCGCCCACACCGGCACCGTAGATCATGTTGAAAACGCCTGCCGGCATACCGCTGCCGGTCACTGCTCGGTCGATGGCCGCGGCCACATGGGCCGCAGTGAGCATGTGCCCACTGTGTGCCTTGAACACCACCGGGCAGCCGGCGGCCAGCGCCGAAGCGGTGTCACCGCCAGCGGTGGAGAAGGCCAGAGGGAAGTTGCTGGCGCCGAACACGGCCACCGGGCCCACGCCGATGCGGTACTGGCGCAGGTCCGGGCGCGGCAGCGGGGTGCGCTGGGGCAGGGCGCGGTCGATGCGTGCAGCGTAAAAGTCGCCACGCCGTACCACCTCGGCAAACAGGCGCAGCTGGTTGCTGGTGCGGCTGCGTTCGCCGCGGATGCGTGCTTCAGGCAGTGCGGTTTCGCGCATCACATCCTGGATGAAGTCATCACCCAACGCGTCCAGTTCGCTGGCGATCGCGTCGAGAAAAGCGGCGCGTTGGTCCGGGCGGGTGCTGCGGTAGCTCGGGTAGGCCACCTCGGCGGCCTGCGCGGCGGCCTCCACCTCATCGCCAGTCGCCTGGTGGAAGGCGTAGGGCAGTGCTTCACCGGTGTGGGCGTCGAGGCTGTGCAGCAGCACGTCACCGTGGCCACTGAGCTGGCCGGCGATGTGGTTCAGGCGGTGTTCGATGGACATTTCGTTTCCCGTTGGCAATGACAATCGTGGGTCAGGACTGTAGGGGGCGAACGGGGGGCTGAATAATGATTAATCCGGATCGGGTGATAACGAGCAGTTATCACCCGGGTTCTCGCGATGCCCTGCAGGAGCGGTCGCGCAAGGCGTCAGGGCTCACTCGGCCATCTGCAACTCTGGCAGCTTCACGCGCAACGCCCGGGTCAGCCCCAGTAGCACCAACAGGCCCAGGCCCATCCAGCACAGGCCGATGGTGAACGACAGGCTGGTCAGGCTGCTCCATAGCCACAGCGTGCTGAGAAAGCCCAGGCCAGGAATGGCGCCGTACAGCAGGCAGTTGCGGCAACCGCGCAGTTTCTGATCAACCAGGTAGTGCTTGACCACCGCCAGGTTCACCGCCGAAAAGGCGAACAGTGCGCCAAAGCTGATCATGTTCGCCACGGTATCCAGGGTGATCACCAGGGCGATCAGCGACAGCAGGCTGACCACCAGGATGGCAGTGGCCGGCACGCGCTTTTTCGTCACCAGCTGGCCGAATGCCCGCGGCAATGCGCCGTCACGGCCCATGGCGAACAGTACGCGCGACACGCTGGCCTGGGACACCATGGCCGAGGCGAAGCAGCCGGCCACGTAGGTCGCGGTGAAGGCGGTTACCAGCAGCTCGCCGCCCACCCGGCGCATCACGTCGACCGACGCCGAATCCGGATCGGCGAAGCTGCCCCAATCGGGGAACACCATCTGTGCGCAATAAGACACCACCAGAAACAGCAGGCCGCCGATCAACGACACCGCCAGAATCGCCACGGGAATGCGGTAGGTCGGGTTACTGGTTTCCTCAGCCATGGTCGATACCGCATCGAAGCCGAGGAACGACAGGCACAGCACGGCGGCGCCGGTCATGATCAACGGCACGCTGAAGCCTTCGTGGTGCAAGGGGGCCAGCAGCGACACCGGCTCCGCCTGTCCGCTGAGCTTGAGAATGGACAGGGCGACGAAGACGATGATGAACACCAGTTGCACCACCACCAGGATCCAGTTGACCCGGGTGATCGACTCGATGCCGATCAGGTTGAGGAAGGTGACCAGGGCAATGGAGCCCGCCACCCACACCCAGGCATGGATGGTCGGGAAGTATTCCGACATGTAGATGCCGATCAGCAGGTAGCTGAGCAGCGGCAGAAAGATGTAATCGAGCAGCAGTGTCCAACCGGTGATGAAGCCGATATGGCTGCCGAAGGCCTTGCGCGTGTAGGTGTAGACCGAGCCGGAGTAGGGGTGGGCCTGGACCATGCGGCCGTAACTGTAGGCGGTCAGCAGCATGGCGGCGAGCGTGAGCAGGTAGGCGGTGGGCAGGTGCCCTTTGGTCATCTGGGTGACCAGCCCGTAGGTGGTGAATACGGCCAGGGGCACCATGTAGGCCAGGCCAAACAGCACCAGGGCGGTCATGCTCATGGACTTGCGGAAGCGGCCGGTGCTGGTACCGGGTTGCGAGGGTGCATGCGGGGCGGGGCTATGGGCTGTACTTGTTGTTGTATGCATTGCTAACTCCTGAAAAGGGATGCAGGACACCGCGGCAGGCGAGCAGGCTCGCAACCGTTAGGTGCTGTGCAAGGAGGTCGAGCGGAAAGCTCGCAGCGCTGGGGCGGGTTGATGCTCCCACACCCTGCAGGCACCCGGAATCACCCTTTGGGGTGAGCGGCCACTGCCCTTGCCCGGCTCACCCCAAAGGGTGATTCCGGTGCCTGCAGCCCCGTGGGAGTATCTGCTCAACGACGCACCGCACTGGCGGCGGTGCCACTGAGAAGAAACGGCAGGCTTACAGTGACTAATCAATTGCTTTCAGCACAATGGTTCGAGCACCAGGCCAAGGTCACCGAGGCGATCGGCCGGCCGGCTTTGCCGCCAGCCTGTTTGCTGCATTGAGTGTGATACGGCCGATCCAGGCGACCACGGTGTACCTGTACCCGCACGACGGCATGCCCTGTGCGCTGTTCGAGCAGGATGACAAGGCACCTTGGCAGCCCGAGGGCAATGTCAGCCGCTACCTGTCGGGCTTCTACCTGCTTGACCCGTTCTACGGTGCTTGTGTGGAACAGGTCGAATCCGGCTGCTACGGCCTGTTCGAAGTGGCGCCCGATCACTTCGAGGTCAGCGAATACTACCAATCGTTCTACCGCCACTCGCACCTGGAGGACGAACTCAACTACATCCTGCAGGTGGCGCCCGGGCAAAGCCTGGCGGTGTCGCTGGCCTTCACCGACAAGCTGGATGGGCAAAGCCGCACGCGGTTCGGGCTCATCACGCCTTGGGTGCTGGCGGTACTCGGCAAGCATTTTGCCGGGCTGGACAGCCGCGCAGGCCGCTTCGAGAACATCCTCGAGCAACGTATCCATGCCGCGCTGAACAACTTCGGCAGCTCGCTGCTGACCGAGCGTGAATGCCGTATCGCCCAGCTGATCCTGCGTGGTCACTCGACCAGGTCGCTGGCCGAGCGGCTGGGGGTGTCGGAAGACACCATCAAGTCGCACCGCAAGAACGTCTACGTCAAGCTCGACATCGGCACCCAGTCCGAACTGTTCTCCCTGTTCATCGACGCACTGGCCAATGCCCAGGGCGTGCTGGGCAAGGACCCGCTGGAAAGCTACATGGGCAAGCTGCGCTGAGCGCCAGCTTCCCTGCAACCCCACCGCAAAGGAAAACCAACAATGAACGCGCCTTTCGCCCCGCAACGCCAGACCCGTGACTATCAGGCAGCCGATGCCGCCCACCACATTCATGCCTTCCTCGACCAGAAGGCGCTGAACGCCGAAGGGCCGCGGGTGATCGTCGGTGGCGAACGCCTGCACCTGTGGGACAGCGAGGGCAAGCGTTACCTGGATGGCATGTCCGGCCTGTGGTGCACCCAGCTCGGTTATGGCCGTCGTGACCTGACGGCCGCCGCAGCCACGCAGATGGATCAGCTGGCCTACTACAACATGTTCTTCCACACCACCCACCCGGCGGTGATCGAACTGTCCGAGTTGCTGTTCAGCCTGCTGCCGGGGCACTACAGCCACGCGATCTACACCAACTCCGGCTCCGAGGCCAACGAGGTACTGATCCGCACCGTGCGCCGCTATTGGCAGGTGGTTGGCCAGCCAGGCAAGAAAATCATGATCGGCCGCTGGAACGGCTACCACGGCTCAACCCTGGCGGCCACGGCGCTGGGCGGGATGAAGTTCATGCACGACATGGGCGGGCTGATTCCGGATGTGGCACACATCGACGAACCTTACTGGTACGCCGAGGGCGGTGAACTGACTCCGGCCGAGTTCGGCCGCCGCTGCGCCCTGCAGCTGGAGGAAAAAATCCTCGAACTGGGTGCCGAGAACGTTGCCGGCTTCATTGCCGAACCCTTCCAGGGGGCCGGCGGCATGATCTTCCCGCCGGAAAGCTACTGGCCGGAAATCCAGCGTATCTGCCGCCAATACGACGTGCTGCTGTGCGCCGATGAGGTGATCGGTGGCTTTGGCCGCACCGGCGAATGGTTCGCCCATGAATACTTCGGCTTCGAGCCCGACACCTTGTCGATTGCCAAGGGCCTGACCAGCGGCTATGTGCCCATGGGCGGCCTGGTGCTGAGCAAGCGCATTGCCGAGGCGTTGGTGGAGCGCGGCGGGGTATTTGCCCACGGCCTGACCTATTCCGGCCACCCGGTGGCGGCGGCAGTGGCCATCGCCAACCTGAAGGCGCTGCGTGACGAAGGCATCGTGCGCCAGGTGAAGGACGACACGGGGCCGTACCTGCAGCGCATTCTGCGGGAAGTGTTTGCCGACCACCCATTGATCGGTCAGGTGCAAGGGGCCGGGCTGGTGGCGGCGCTGCAGTTTGCCGAGCACAAGCCGACGCGCAAGCGCTTTGCCAACGAGAACGACCTGGCCTGGCAGTGCCGCACCTTTGGTTTCGAGGAAGGGGTGATCATTCGCTCGACCCTGGGCCGGATGATCATGGCCCCGGCCTTGATCGCCAACCACAGCGAGCTGGATGAGCTGGTGGAGAAGACCCGGATAGCCGTAGACCGCACGGCGCGGCTGGTCGGCAAGCTCTAAGCCTTCTGGGGGCGCTTCGCGCCCCGATCGCGACGCAAGGCCGCTCCCACAGCAATCGCGTCGCTTGCAGGGGCAACGCTGTTCTTTTGGGAGCGGCCTTGTGTCGCGATTGGGCTGCAAAGCAGCCCCGGCGATTCATCCGTGGGACGACGCCCCCATCCAAAAGATTGCTCCCATGTTTACCAGGAGTACACATGTATACCCTCGAATTCTGGCAACAGCGCGCTTCGGATCTGTACCTGCCATCCCAGGCGCTTATCAGCGGCAAACCCGTCAACGCACAGGATGGCGCCACCTTCGCAGCCATCAACCCCGCCACCCACAACGTAATGGCACAGGTTACCGCCTGCGGCCAGGCCGAGGTCGACCTGGCTGTCGCCAGCGCCCGTCGAGCCTTCGAGCAAGGCCCCTGGCCGCGCATGGCGCCGGGCGAGCGCAAGAAAGTGCTGCTGCGCCTGGCCGAGCTGATCATGGCCCATCGTGAAGAACTGGCATTGCTGGACTCGCTGAACATGGGCAAGCCGGTGATGGACGCCTACAACATCGACGTGCCGGGCTCGGCACACGTGTTCGGCTGGTACGGCGAAGCGCTGGACAAGCTGTACGACCAAGTGGCGCCCACGGCGCCCACGGCGCTGGCCACCATCACCCGCGAAGCACTCGGTGTGGTCGCGGCTGTGGTGCCGTGGAATTTCCCCCTCGACATGGCCGCCTGGAAGCTGGCCCCGGCGCTGGCTGCCGGTAACAGCGTGGTACTCAAGCCCGCCGAGCAATCACCGTTTTCGGCCCTGCGCCTGGCCCAACTGGCGCTGGAAGCGGGGTTGCCGGAAGGCGTACTGAACGTGGTGCCGGGCCTGGGCGAGCAGGCCGGGCAGGCGCTGGGCCTGCACCCGGATGTGGACTGCCTGGTATTCACCGGCTCCACCCAGGTGGGCAAGTACTTCATGCAGTACTCGGCGCAGTCCAACCTCAAGCAGGTGTGGCTGGAGTGCGGCGGCAAGAGCCCAAACCTGGTGTTCGACAACTGCCAGGACCTGGACCTGGCGGCGGAAAAGGCCGCCTTCGGCATTTTCTTCAACCAGGGCGAGGTGTGTTCGGCCAACTCGCGGCTGTACGTGCAGCGTGCCATCCACGATGAGTTCATCGAGCGCCTGCAGGCCAAGGCTCGCCAGTGGCTGCCCGGTAACCCGCTGGATCCGGCGAGCCGCGCCGGGGCCATTGTCGATGCCGAGCAGACCGGCCGCATCGAGGCCGCCATCGTGCGTGCCGGGCAAGAGGGCGCGCGATTGGTGTGTGGCGGCCGACGCCTGACCGTCGAAGGTTCGGACAACTACATCGAGCCGACCATTTTTGCCGGTGTCGAGGGCCGCATGGGCCTGGCGCGGGAGGAGGTGTTCGGCCCGGTGCTGGCGGTCAGCGCCTTCGACACCGAAGAAGAAGCGGTGCGCCTGGCCAACGACAGCATCTATGGCCTGGCAGCCTCGGTGTGGAGTGACGACTTCAACCAGGTGCACCGGGTAGCGCGGGCGTTGAAAGCCGGTACCGTATCGGTGAACACGGTCGATGCGCTGGATGTGACGGTGCCGTTCGGTGGGGGCAAGCAGTCGGGGTTTGGCCGTGATCTGTCACTGCATTCGTTCGACAAGTATTCGCAGCTCAAGACCACCTGGTACCAGTTGCGCGGCTGATGTCCTGATCATGGCCCACGTCGCCTGCGTCGCGGTACAAAGCCTTGCACGATCGTCTGTAAACGTGTTGCCGGCCCGGCAGAACGCTCACATGCACTCTACACTGCTGCAGACATCAGCCAAGGCAATGTGCCGCACATGGAGTACCTGGGATGGGCTGCGTGTCGACGGGGCGTGTCGTTGGCAATAGAGGACGTGGTATTTCACTGCAGTGGCTGGTGGCGCTGGCCATCGTGCTGGGCATGCTGCTGCTCGGCGCTGCCCTGGCCTGGCAGGGGTACCGCGGTATTCGCCAAACCCTTGTGGCTGCTGCTGGCGATGCCGCCCAGCAGGTTGCCAAGACGATCGACGAGCGCGCCAGGCGCCTGATTGAGCCTGCGCAAAGCAGCATTCGCCTGCTTGCCCACAACCCGACTGTGCACACCCAGGCACAGCGCCTGGATCGGCTGCCACAGCTGGTGGAAATGCTGGACGCCAACCGCATGCTCAGCGCCGCCTATCTGGGTTACCCCAGCGGCGAGTTCCTGCTGGTGCGTCGCCTGCATGACCCGCAGCTGATGCAGCGTTTCGCCGCTCCACCGGGCACGGCATTTCTGGTGCAGAGCGTCAGCCATGGCGAGGGCGCCAAGGTGCAGGGCGAGTGGCGTTTTTATGATCGGGCGCTGAACCTGTTGCAGGCCCAGGCCAAACCTGACTATCGCTACGATCCACGCCTGCGCCCCTGGTTCGCTGAAGCCACGGTACAACCCTCTACGGTGCTGACTCGCCCTTATGTGTTCTTCACCACCCGCGAGGTCGGCTTGACCATGGCCCAACGTAGCGTCGACGGTGGCGCCGTGATCGGCCTGGATGTCTCGGTCAACGACTTGGCCAGCGAGACTCAGGACCTGCGCATGACCCCGGGTACCGAGATCGTGGTGGTCGATGACCAGGGCAACGTTGTGGCCTATCCGGACCCGCAGCGGGCAATCGTGCACGAAGGGCAAGGCGTGCGCCTGTCGCGTGTCGCCGAGCTGGGCGCTCCCAGCCTGGCGCGGCTATACGCTGACCTGCCCAAGGGCAACCAGCCTCAGCCTTATCAGGTGGATGGCCAGACCTGGTATGGCATTCGTGTGCATCTGACCACCCTGGCCGGGCACGACTTGTACGTGCTGATTGCCGTACCCGGCCACGAGTTACTGGTGGGGGCGCGCAAAGTCTTGTACGAGCAGTTGCTCTGGACCGTGGCGCTGATGGCCGTGCTGCTGGTGCTCGGCGGTGTGCTTGGCCGGCGCATTGGCCGCCCGCTGCGGCTGTTGCGCGAGCAGGTTCAAGGCTTGGCCAGTTTTGATTTCAGCCGTGAGGTGGGCGTGCACTCGCGGGTTTCCGAGGTGCGTGAACTGAGCCGCGTGCTGAGCCGCATGTCCGGTACCATTCGCCACTTTCAGGCGATTACCCTTACGCTCAGCCGTGAGCGAAACCTGGAGCGCATGCTCGACGGCGTGCTGAACCATCTGGTAGAAGCTGCCGGGGGCGACGCCGGCGGGGTTTACCTGTATGACGCTGAACAGGCTTTGCTGCGCCTGGCCGCCTCGTGCCGCGGTGAACACTACCCAAGCGAGCTGGCAGTGGATGAGGGCGCCCGGCAGCACTTGGCTGTAACAGTGACCCAGGCCCTCGGCCTGCATGAGCGCAGTCTGGCCGTGGTGCTGAATGACCGTAGCCAGGCACTGTTGGGCATCCTGGTCCTGCAAATGGACGAAGAGCAGGCGCAGGAGCGGGTGGGCGAGGCATTCCGGCGCTTTGTCGAGGAATTGTCCGGAGTGGCTGCGGTGGCTATCGAAACCCGCCAGTTGGTCGAAGCCCAGCAACGCCTGCTGGACGCCATGATCAAGCTGCTGGCAGACGCCATCGATGCCAAGAGCCCCTATACCGGTGGCCACTGCGAGCGGGTGCCTCAGCTGGCGCAGATGCTGCTGGATCAGGCAGTGGCAGCCGACAGCGGCCCGTTCGCCAGCTTCAGCATGACCGAGGCAGAACGGTACGAGTTCCGTGTGGCAGCGTGGCTGCACGATTGTGGCAAGGTCACCAGCCCCGAGTACGTGGTGGACAAGGCGACCAAGCTGGAGACCCTGTACAACCGCATCCACGAAGTCCGCATGCGTTTCGAAGTGCTGTGGCGCGATGCGGAGCTGGCCTACTGGCAAGGCCTGGCCAGTGGCGCCGACCAGCAGGTGCTGAAAGCCGCACTGCAGCGAAGCCAGGCCGAGCTGCAGGACGACTTCGCTTTCGTCGCCCAGGCCAACATCGGCGGCGAGTTCATGCAGGACACCGATATCCAGCGCTTGCAGGTGATCGGCAAGCGCCGCTGGCTGCGCCATTTCGATAACCGCCTGGGCATCTCCCGTGACGAGGCGGAACGCCTTGTCGGCGTGCCGCAGCCTGCACTGCCGACAGAGGAGCCATTGCTGGCTGATCGCCCCGAGCACTGCGTGCCCTGGGGCACCCGCACGCCGCCGGTGGTAAAGGACGACCCGCGTAATATCTGGGGGTTCGACATGCACCTGCCAGGCCACGCCAGCAACTATGGCGAGCTGTACAACCTGTCCATCCGCCGTGGCACGCTGACGGACGAAGAACGCTTCAAGATCAACGAACACATCGTGCAGACCATCATCATGCTCAGTGCACTGCCGCTCCCGCGCCACCTCAAGCGGGTACCCGACATCGCCGGCAACCACCACGAAAAGATGAACGGCAGCGGCTATCCGCGCCGCCTGGGCGGGCAGGACCTGGGCATCGCCGAGCGGGTGATGGCGATTGCCGACATCTTCGAAGCACTGACGGCAGCAGACCGGCCTTACAAACCCCCGAAGACGCTGTCCGAATCGGTGAAGATCCTGGTGGCCATGGCCCGCGAGGGGCACGTCGACGGGCAACTGCTACAACTGTTCCTCAGCAGCGGGGTATACCGCCAATATGCCGAGCGCTTCCTGCGCACCGAGCAGATCGACGAGGTGGATGTGGTCTACTGGCTGGCGCAGATTCAGGAGCGCAGCGCAGCGAGACCTGTGAGCTGAGGGACGACAGCGCTGAAAAATCAGACCGCGTGGCGCTCGATTCAAGCGCCACGGCCTTTCCCTGCGTCCTCCTGCAGAGCGCCGACCACCCGGGTATTGTGGATCAGCTCACTCATACCCCTGCACCCCGGCAATGTGCCGCCCGGCGACATAGCCAAAGGTCAGCGCCGGCCCCAGGTTGATGCCGCCCGACGGGTACCAGCCACCAAACACGCTGGCCATGTCGGTACCTGCTGCATACAGGCCTGCAATCGGTTGCCCGGCCTCATCCAGTACACGGGCATTGCCGTCGGTGCGCAACCCGGCGAAGGTGCCAAAACAGCCGGGCTTTACTTTCACCGCATAGAACGGCCCGTGCTCGATGGGCGCCACGCAAGGGTTAGGGCCCTTGTGCTGTGGGTCACCCTGCTTGCGGTTGAACGGCGTGGAACCACGGCCAAACGCCGGGTCCTGGCCGTTACGGGCATGGTTATTGAAGTCAGTGACCGTGGCGCGCAGCCCGGACGGGTCAATGCCGCAGGCCTGGGCGAGCTGCTCGAGCGTGGCGCCGCGTTTCAGGTAGCCGTTGCGCACATGCGGCCCTACCGGCAGCGGTGCCGGGCGAGCATGCCCCAGGCCATAGCGGCGCAAGAAGCGATGATCGCAAACCAGCCACGAGCACACCTCCTGGCCCTGCGGCACTGCAGCGACCATGGCCGACACATAGTCGTAATAGCCATGCGCTTCGTTGACGAAACGCTTGCCGTTGGCCAGCACGCCGATAACGCCCGGTTTGCCGCGCTCGATAATGTGCGGGAAGTGGCCGACGCTGCCGTCGCGATACGGCACCTGTGAAACCGGTGCCCAGGCCACCGGCGACTTCAGGTCGGTGGCAACCACACCGCCGGCGGATTCGCCCAGGCGCAGGCCATCGCCAGAACACCCCTTGGGCGGCAGCGCCAGGTTGTCGTGGCCGCTGGCATCGCGCGGGAACAGTTGCTGGCGCCGGGCGTTGTCATTGGGGAAACCACCTGCCGCCAGCACCACGGCCTTGGCGCGGATCAGCTGCTCGCCCTGTGGCGTCGCGACCCACGCCCCGCGTACCTGGCCACCCTCGATCAGCAGGCGTTTGGCCGGCGCCGACGCTTGCAGGTGCACACCCAGGTCCTGTGCCGATTTAGCCAGGCGCGCCACCAGTGCCACACCGTTGACCAGGTGCATGGCCCGACCATGGCGGGCCAGGTGGTACAGGTGGCGGCCAAAGCGCTTGCACACGTGCAGCAGGGCTTTGGGTGAGCGGGTCATGTTGAGGAAGGCGGCAAGGTCGGCACCGGCCATGATCGGCATGCCCATGAACGAGGTTTCGCGCATGGTCTTGCGCAAGCGTGGCAGCAGGGCGCCAACCTCGCGGGCATCGTAGGGCGCGGCGATCACCTGGTGGCCGCCAAGGGCTGCCCCCGGCGTATCGCCATGCATGTCCGGGATGCCGTTGCCGTCGGCAAACTGCAACGCCGTGTACTTCTCGAAAAACGCCACCATGTGCGGGCACGCCTCAAGGAAGGCATCGACGCGCTCGGCATTGTAGTTCGCCCCCAGCTCATGGCGCAGATAAGTCCGCGGCTGCTCGATGTCTTCCTCGATGCCGGCCCTGCGCGCCAGCGGGTTGCGTGGCACCCAGGCCCAGCCGCCGGACCAGGCGGTGGCGCCGCCAAACACCGGTTCTTTCTCCGCCACGATCACCTTCTGCCCATGCCAGGCAGCCGTGACAGCCGCCGCCAGCCCGGCGGCGCCAGAACCTATGACCAGTACATCGCATTCGGTTTCGAGAGGAGCGGAAGGCATTGCGGGTTTCCTGTGCTTTTATTAGAACAATGTTCCATATTCTTATCGGCAGCGGGTGGTCCTGCAAGGTCAGGTTGGTCATGTCAGGCAAGAACTGGGCGATCATCGGACATTCGAGGTGGCCCGAGCTGCGCTGGCTAGCGACGATGTGGAATCATCTTCTAGAATCCGCAAAAAAATCAGGGACCTGTGACATGGCTGGTAGTCAGATCGAACGCGCCTTCAGTCTTTTAGAAAGCCTTACCGGTGAACCCCAAGGGCTGCCGTTACAAACCCTGGCCGAGCGCCTGGACATTCCCAAAAGCGCTGCCCACCGCATGCTCACGGAGCTGGTGCGGCTGGGCTACGTGCGCCAGAACCGGGAAAACAGCCGCTATCAGCTGTCGGCCAAGCTGGTAGCGCTGGGCTTTCGTTACCTCGCCAGCAACGGTGCCGACATCATCCAGCCGATTCTTGACCGCCTGGCCCAGGACAGCGGTGAGCTGGTGCGCCTTGGGGTGATCGACGGTGCCCGGCAAACCTGGATCGCCAAGTCTCAGGGGGCCCGCTCCGGGCTGCGCTACGACCCGGATATGGGGCGCGACGCGCCGCTGTTCTATACCGCCTCCGGGCATGCCTGGCTGGCCAGCCTGGACGATGAGCAGGCGCTGCAGATGGTGTTGCGCCAAGGTATTGCCGACCCCGACCAGTTCGGCCCGAACGCGCCACGCTCCACCGACGAGCTGCTCGCCTACCTGCACCGCGCCCGCGAGCGTGGGTATGCCTGGGTCGAGGAGACCTCCGCCATCGGCACCTCAGCCCTGGCCGCAGTGGTACGCCGCCCGCAAAGTGACGAGGTGATCGGCGTGCTGAGCATCGCCGGGCCCAGCGCGCGGCTGGCACAAAGCCGCCTTACCGCGCTGGCACCGCTATTGCTGTCGGCGGCAGAAGAGCTGTCGGCGGCCAGCCCCGCCAGCGAGCTGTTTGCCTGAGAGGATATTCCGGTCGATTACCGCACAGTCTGTTGCGCCCGTTCTTCTGAAAAGCTGAACTTGGTTCTAAATTGTCGAGTATGAATTTTGGAACCCGGTTTCAGAATTTCATAACAACAATGACAAGAGGACAGGCTGTTGAACGCACCCCTTCGTATTGCCTTGATTGGCGCCGGCATTATGGGCCGGCAGCATTACCAGCACTTGCGCAATGTGCCGCAAGCCCAACTGTGTGCGGTAGCCGACCCCGGCCCGCAGGCCGAGGCCTTCGCTGCCGAGTGCGGTGTGCCCTGCTTTGCCGACCACCGGCAAATGTTGGCGCATGCGCGCCCCGAGGCAGTGATCGTCGCTAACCCCAACAACCTGCATGTCGCCACCGCCCTGGATTGTGTCGAGGCCGGAGTGCCTGTGCTGGTGGAGAAACCGGTGGGCGTGAACCTGGATGAAGTGCGTGCACTGGTGGAAGCCTCACGCCGCCGAGGTGTGCCGGTGCTTGTAGGGCACCATCGCCGACACAATCCGCTGATCGCCAAGGCGCACCAGGTGATCAACGAAGGCAAGCTGGGCCGTTTGATCAACGTCACCGCGCTGTGGCAACTGCAAAAGCCCGACAGCTATTTCGAAACGCCCTGGCGTCGCGAGCCAGGGGCCGGTTTCTTGCTGACCAACCTGATCCACGACCTTGACCTGTTGCGTTACCTGTGCGGCGAGGTGGTGCAGGTGCAGGCCTTCACCCGCAACGATGTCCGCGGTTTTGCCAACGAAGACAGCGCCGCGGTGCTGCTGCAGTTTGCCAACGGTGCCCTGGGCAGCCTGACCGGGTCCGACGCGGTGGCTGCACCGTGGAGCTGGGAGCTGGACGCTGGCGAAAGCCCTGTGTACCCGCGCCAGGATGGCCAGCCGTGCTATCTGCTGGCCGGTACCCAAGGAGCACTGAGCATTCCCCAGCTCAAGCGCTGGCATTACGCCGAGGCAGGCTCGGGCTGGCATACGCCCCTGTTGCAAAGCTCGGAAAGCATCCCCGCCGGCGAGGCATTGACCCTGCAATTGCAGCATTTTGTGCGGGTTGCCCGGGGTGAACAGGCGCCGCTGATCGACGCTGCCGACGGGGGGCGCACACTGGCGCTGATCGAAGCGATAAGGCAGGCAGCCCAAAGCGGTCGGGCTTGCGCGCCCGAGCACATTGGCTGATACAACCTTACTATGGCGGGTGATGATAAATGACTGATCGAATTTTTTCCCTCGCGGCCCTGACGGTGCTCGAGCTGTCTCCACCGGACATGGTCGAGGCCGCCGCCCGAGCGGGTTACAGCCATGTCGGCCTACGGCTGGTGCCAGCCACCGAACAGGAGCGGCATTTCCCGTTGGTCGCCGATGCCGAACTGCGCCGGCAAACCCAGGCGCGCTTGCGCGACACGGGTATCAAGGTGCTCGACCTGGAGATCCTGCGTCTTGAACCGGCCACCTGTGTGGCCGATTTCGAAGCGATCCTGGCGGTGGGCGCCGGGTTGGGTGGCACTGAATTGCTGGTAGCGGGCAACGACCCCGACGAAGCGCGCCTGACCGAACGCTTTGCCGCATTGTGCGAGCTGGCGGCGCAATACGGCATTCACCCTCACCTGGAGTTCATGCCCTGGACCGACGTACGTGACCTGCGCCAGGCCATGCGGGTGGTGGCCAACGCCGACCGCGCCAATGGCTGCGTGCTGGTGGATGCCTTCCACTTCAACCGCTCCGGCTCTTCGCTGGACGACCTGGCGCAGCTGGCGCCGCAGCGCATGCGCTATGCCCAACTGTGTGACGTTGCTGGTCCGGTACCGGCCGACATGGACGAGATCCTGCGCCAGGCGCGTAACGAGCGACGCTTCCCGGGTGATGGCGATGCTGACCTGGTTGGCCTGTTGCGCGCCTTGCCGCCGAGCGTGCCGCTGAGCCTGGAAATCCCCACGCGGCAATTGCTGGAGCAGGGCATCAGCGGCGAACAGCGCGCGCGCATGGCGCTGGAGAAAGCCAAGGCGGTGTTGGCCACCGTCTGATCGAGCGAACGTGGCGCCTGTCACCGGCTGCGTCACGTTCGTGAGTGAACCCGCTCCCACGCCGAACATTGCCTTGTCGTTGTTTGCTTCTCAAGAAATACCAGGCCAAAAAAAGGGCCCGCAAGGGCCCCGTAGAGGTAAGTGGCTAGCGCTCTCAGGCGCTCTCGACCTTGCGCGGTGCCATGAAATACATCCACACCAGCGCCAGGAAGTACATGGCGGGGATCATGGTAAACAGCACGGCATAGTTGTTGTTGGTAGCGGTCAGCACGCTGCCGACAATCTGCGTCATGAACATCCCGCCAATTGCCGCACACATGCTGCCGAAGCCGAATACGGTGCTCACCAGATGCTTGGGTGTGTAGTCCATCACCAGGCTCCAGATATTCGCCGTCCACGCCTGGTGCGCGCCCACCGCGATCGAGATGGCCGCCACCGCGACCCACAGTCCACTGGCGTTGGCGGCAAAGATGACGCTGAGCATGGTGCAGGCAAAGATCAGCATGGACACCAGCCGCGCCGTCGTGGCACGCACGCCACGGCCGATCAGCCACGACGACAGAATGCCACCCCCGATGCTGCCGAAGTCTGCCGTCAGCCAGATGATGATCAACGGGATCCCCATCTGGGTCACGTTGATGCCCAGGCTGTATTGCTGGTTCAGGAACGGCGGCAGCCAGTACAGGTAGAACCAGAACACCGGTGCGGTAATCGCATAGGCCACTGCAAAAGCCCAGGTGCCACGCAGGCGCAGGATCCGGCTGAACGGCACGCGGGTCGGCTCGGGCTCATCATCCTGCTGGATGTACTGCACCTCGCTCTGACGCACGCGGGGGTGGTCTTCAGGGTTGTAGTACTTCAATACCCACAGCACGACCCACACCAGGCCCAGGCTGCCCATGGCGATGAACGCAGCCTGCCAGCCCCACACAGCCAGGATCAGCGGCAACAGCGCGGGGGTGACCATGGCACCAACGTTGGTACCGGCGTTGAACAGCCCCGTTGCAATCGCCCGCTCACCCGCCGGGAACCACAGGCGCACGGTCTTGACGCAGGCCGGGTAGTTGGCGGCCTCGGTCAGGCCGAGGATGAAGCGGCAGACCATGAAACCTGCCGCCGAGGTGGCCAGGCCGTGGGCACCCGTGGCCAGGCTCCACAGCAGTACAGCGAAGAAGAAGGCCCGTTTGACCCCGACCTTGTCGATCAGTCGGCCTTGCAGCAGAAAGCCGATGGCATAGCCGACCTGGAACCAGAAATTGATGTTGGCGTAGTCCATCGCCGTCCAGCTCATTTCCTTGGCCAGCACGGGCTGCATGATGCCGAGGGCGGCGCGGTCGATGTAGTTCAGGGTGGTGGCGAAGAACACCAGGGCGAGCATGCCCCAACGGGTCTTGCCGACGCCGAAGGCGCCGCGGAGCTTGTCGCCGATCGAGCCCTGGGACATCCGGGGCGCGGCGGGGGGGATCTTGGAGTGGTTCATAGACTGCTCGTTTCTTGAAATTGTATTCAGCTGCGGTGCTACGGGTACGTGACCGTTTCCCAGGCAGGGGGGGCACGCAAGGCCGGTGCATGGTGAGCAGTGAAGACGGCAGCGTCAATTCAAGAGACGGGCTACTGTTCGGTTATCGAACGGTTGCGTTGGCCTGCGGGCGCGGCAGGTATTCACGTCACTGAAGGGTAGAAGGCTTTGGCCCTGGTTGCCTGATGGGCGCAACACCGACATCAATGATGTGCACGGCCCCCGCTCAACGCTCTACCGGCCAGATACCCGAAGGTCATCCCAGGGCCAAGGGTAATGCCGCCGCTCGGGTAGTACCCACCCATCACGCTGTGCATGTCGTTACCCACTGCAAACAACCCGGGTATCGGCTGCCCTGCGTGGTCCAGTACGCGGGCTGAGGCGTCTGTGTCCAGGCCGGCGAAGGTGCCAAGGCTGCCTGGCAGCAGTTTCACCGCATGGAACGGCCCCTTCAGCAACGGCCGAAGCGACGGGTTGGGTGCCTGCTGCGGGTCGCCTTGGGCCCGGTTGTAGGCCGACGCGCCACGTAGAAAGGTAGGGTCTTCACCTTGTGCCGCATGATGGTTGAAGTCCGCCACCGTGCGCTGCAACTGCTCGGCGTCGATCCCGCAGCGCTGCGCCAGTTGCGCCAGGGTAGCGCCGCTGTGCAAATAGCCACTGCGCTGATAGAAGCGGGTAGGGAAGGGAAAGGGCTTGGCCCAACCGATGCCATAGCGCCGTTGCGCAGCATGGTCGCAGATCAGCCAGGCCTCCGGCTGCTCAGCCTGCGGCGTGGCGGCGAACAGCGCGTTCATGAAGTCGTGGTAGCAATCGGCTTCGTTGACGAAGCGCCGACCATCGCGGCGCACGGCGATGAAACCGGGCTTGGCACGGTCGATCAGGTGTGGGAAATGGCCGAAATGGCCATTGCGGCGCGGTACCTGCGATACCGGCGCCCAGGCGCCCCCGTGGGCGCCTGCCGCAGACACCCGCCCACCCGCCTGTTCGCCCAGGCGCAAACCATCACCGCTATTCTCCCTGGGCGCAGCGGAGTAATGCTGGTCACCGTCCGGCGCGTGCGGTATCAGTTGCGAGATACGCTGGCGATCATGTGGGAAGCCACCGCAGGCCAGCACCACACCACGCCGTGCGTAGATCGTTTGGCCATCGGCAAACAGCGCGCCGTTGGCCCGTTCCTCGCACAACAACAGACGGCTGGCCGCTTTCTCGGTCAGCAATGTCACGCCACGATCAAGGGCGCTGCGCAGCAGGCGCGCCACCAGCGCGTTGCCATTGACCAGATGCAGGCCGCGACGGTGCAGCAGCAGGTCTCGGCCATGGCGCAACAGGCGCTTGCCAACATGCAGCGCTGCCTTCGGCGAGCGTGTGGCGTTGAAGAAGGCAGCCATGTCGGCACCTCCGGCAATGCCCATGCCGGCCAGGCTGACGATGTCCAGCGGTGGGCGTAACGTGTGCAGCCAAGGCCCTAGCCGTCGCCCGTCGTAAGGTAATGCACACAGCGAGCGACCACCGCGTGCACTGCCATCGCCTTCACGCATGTCGGGCATACGGCTGCCGCACTGGAACTGCACGGCAGTGTGTTGCTGGAAGAACGCCACCATTTCCGGACCATGGCGCAGGAAGGCGCGTTGACGCGGGTCCAGCTCGCGGGTGTGGGTTTGCGCACGCAAATAGCGCTCCGGGGCATCGTCGGCTTCGACGATGCCTTCGGCGATGGCCAGAGGGTTGCGCGGTATCCACAACCAGCCCCCCGACCAGGCACTGGTGCCGCCCAGCTGGCTGGCTTTTTCCGCGACGACCACTTTCAGGCCATGATGCGCGGCGGTTACGGCGGCAGCCAGGCCAGAGGCGCCGGAGCCGATGACGAGTACGTCACATTCAAGAGGGGGCATGGAAGGGGTCCGCTCGGCTGTTGGAAGAGGTGGCGTGTGGCTTACTGCAGCGGTGAGAAACCGGTCGGGCGCAGCAGCCGCGATTGCAGGCGCAGTACCGCGCCCAGCTCGCGGTTGCGTCGCGAGAATTCCGCCCAGCGTGAGTCTGCCGCCATGGCTGCGCGGCGCGCCATGCGGTCGTCGAGGCTGGCATAGCCCCAGATGTGTACCACTTGGTTGACGTCACCGAACTCGCTGGTGAAAAAGCCCACCAGGTTGCCCAGGTGTTCGCTCTGCACCTCAAGTGCGTGGCTTTGGTACAGGGCCAGCCAGTCGGCCATTTTCAATGGGTCGAGGGTGTAGGTTCTCAGTTCGTAGTACATGCCGGTTTCTCCGTAGGGGTAGCCGGCGCCTGCAGGCGCGCGGTGATGTGGTTGGCAGCAAGCCAGCCGAAGGTGAGGGCAGGGCCCAGAGTGATGCCGGGGCCGGGGTAGGTGCCCTTCATCAGTGAGTTCATGTCGTTGCCGACCGCATACAGCCCGGGAATGGGCAAACCGCTGCGGTTCAGCACGTTGGCATCGGCGTTGGTCACCAGGCCACGGGCTGAACCGAGGTCGCCGGTGTGAATGCGGATGGCATAGAACGGCCCCTTGGTCAGGGGTGCCAAGCATGGGTTGGGCGTATGTTGCGGGTCGCCCATGTAGCGGTTGTAACTGTTGCCGCCTTTGCCAAATGCTCGGTCGATGCCATTGCTGGCATCGCTGTTGAACTGTGCAAGTGTTTGCGCAAACACCTGTGGATCGACGCCGATGGCCAGGGCCAGTGCCTGCGATGTGGTGGCCCGATACAGGTAGCCTGCGTCGATCAACGCCTGGTTGTTGACGGGCTTGGGCCGCGCCAGGCCAAGCCCGTACCGGTTCATTGCTTCGGCATCGCAGACCAGCCAGCAGCTGGCAATGCCGTTGGCGAACATGGTGTGCACGAAGTGGTGGTAGGAGTCGGACTCGTTGACGAAGCGCCGCCCGGCTTGGTCTACCGCAATCACGCCCGGCTTGGCGCGGTCGGTGACCAGGTGCGGGAAGCGCTCACGTTCACCATCGGCATGACGCAGTTCGGAAACCGGTGCCCAGAAAAAGTTGGCCGCCAGGCTCTCGCCCTCGGCTGCTGCCACGGCCTGGGCAAGGCGCAGGGCGGCTCCGTCGTTGGCCGGTGGTGACATGGTCAGGTGCGGCGCCTTTTGAGCAGGGCGGTAGCCGGCGGCCATTGCGCCTGCTGCGAATCCGCCCATGGCGCACACCACGCCACCACGGGCCATTACCCGCTCACGGCGGCCCTCGCGCTGTACGACCACGCCCGTGATCACGCCGTGCTCGGCGATCAGCTCCACGGCTTCGCTGCGCAACCACAACTGCGTGCCGTGGGCGAAGGCGCTGGTGGCCAGGCGGGCGATCAATGCGTTGCCGGTGGTAAGCCGGGTGCCGCGTGGGTGCTGCAGGCGGTCGCGCGCGTAACGCGCCATCAGCTTCAGGCAATGCCACAGCGACTTGGGTGAGCGGCGAATGCTGAGGAAATGCTGGATATCCACCCGGTTGACCATCATGCCGCCGAACAGCAGCATGCCGGGCGGTGGCATCTGCAGGTCCTTGAAGCGTGTGCCCAGGTGCTTGCCGTCGTATTCGACCATTTCCAGCGCCCGGCCGAACTGAGTGGCGCCGGGTGCATCCGGGTAATAGTCGGGCGAGAGTGGGCGCAGGGCATAACGCAGTTCGGTGTTCTGCTCCAGCCAGCGCAGCGCTTGGTGGCCATGCTCGATGAAGGCATCGCCCAAGGCGGGATCGTAGCCGTCGCCGATGACCTGCTTGAGGTAGGTGCGCATTGCCTCGGGGGAGTCCTTGGCGCCGGCGTCACGGGCTTGGTCGGTGCCGTACAGCCACACCGCGCCGCCAGAAATCGCCGAGGTGCCGCCAAAGCGTTCGGCCTTTTCCACCACCAGCACCTTCAGCCCACGGCGGGCCGCCGTGGCGGCAGCGGCAAAACCACCGGCACCGCTGCCCAGCACAACCAGGTCGAAGCTGTTGTGTGTGTGCTCCAGAGTCGTCATGGCTTCAGATCTCCAACGGTGTGACGCCCATGAAGGCGCCAAGGTGGCCCAGTTGGGCGAAGGCCATTTCCGGGCCAGTCTGGATCCTGCAACCTACTTGCCGCGCGCGGTTCAGCAGCGGGGTTATCTCGGGTGAGGTGACCACGTCGGCGACCAGGGTGTCTGGCAGCAGGGTAGCCAGCAGGGCGGCGGACAGCGGCAGCTCTGCGCGGGTGCCCATGCCGACTGGGGACGCGTTGGCCACCAGGTCGAAGTCTTCCAGCCCATTGAACTGTGTGCTGACCGTGAGCCCGGGGAAGCCGTTGCCGAGCAGTTCGCATACAGCACCCATGCGTGCTGTGCTGGGGTCGCTGAGGGTAATGCTGGCGATCCCTGCCTCAGCCAGTGCATAGGCAATGGCACTGCCAACACCGCCGCAACCGATCACCAGTGCCCGTTTGCCCGCCGGCTCGAAGCCATGCTTGTGCGCAGCGCCGAGGAAGCCGGCGCCGTCCACGTTGTCGCCCAGCAGGCGTCCGTCGCGCTCGCGACGTATCACATTGACCGAACCCAGGGCAGCTGCGCGCTCGCTCAGGCCGTCCACGCGGTTGGCCAGCGCCTGCTTGTAAGGCACGGTGACCACGCAACCGCGCAGGTTCTGCCAGCCACGCAGGGTATCCGCAAAGCTGTCCAGCGCCGCCTCGTGCAGGTCGAAGGGCAGCATGGCGAGGTTGCAGTTGTTGTGGTTGAACCAGGTGTTGAAGTTTTCCGGAGACTTCACCTGGGCGATGGGCGAACCGACGATGGCGACCAGTTCAGTGGAACCTCGAATCATGCTGACCTCCTTATTGGCGTTGTTATGGAGGCAAGGGTGAGGCAGAGGGACGCGTGCAACAATGCGTCAAGCGGCCACTTAATGCGATAATCGCAGTCATGATCCGGTTATCGCAGTAATCGGCTGTTTTTGTTCCTCTGGTAGCGAGTCGAATGCATGAACACACCCGCCATCCATCCCCGTGACTTGATCGCGGGCTTGCAGAAAGGCCTGGCGCTGATGCAACTGTTCAGCGCCGAGCAGCCGCGCCTGAGTGTGCCGCAGGCGGCCAGGTTGTCTGGCCTTACGCCCAGTGCGGTGCGGCGGTTTCTGCTGACCTTGGTGCATGAGGGCTTTGCCGAAACTGACAGCCGTGAGTACTGGCTGACCCCCAAGGCCTTGCGTATCGGCCAGGCCTATGTGGACTCGGCGCAACTGCCGCGCATGCTGCGGCCGATTGTTGAACAGGTGGCGCGCCAGACCCAGGAGCACGTATCGGTGGGTACCCGCGATGGCGATGAGATCATCCATCTGGTGCGTAGCCGGTATAGCCATGTGGCGTCTTTGTCGATCAGGCCGGGCTCGCGGGTACCCATGTATTGCACGGCCGGCGGGCGGGTCTGGCTGGCCTGGCTGGATGAGGGGGAGCGGGACGAATACTTTGCCCGTCAGCCGCTGCGGGCGTTGACGCCTTACACACTGACAGACCGGGCGCAGCTGGACGCTGAGCTGTTGCGCGTGAAGGGGCAGGGGTTCTGTATCGTTGATCAGGAATATGAAATCGGTATGCGGGTGCTGGGGGTGCCATTGCTGGGACGGGCCGGTCAGTTGAAAGCGACGCTGACCATCACGACTCATGCTTCGCGGTTGAGTATTGATGAGATACGGTTGCGGTATTTGCCGACCCTGTATGAGGCACAGGCGTTGCTTCGGCCAGTGCTGGATTGACGCAGACATGGCGCAGTCTGCGGGCATGGCGCCATGCGTGTGAGAACGGGGCACCCAGAAAGGTGGCTTTGCTCGCCAGTTGGGCCGCTGGACGGCCCAAACCTGTTGACTGGCAGGCTTCAGCATCCGGCTCGGTAGCCGGTAGTGGCTTTCAATCAATGAGCCAACCCTGGTCCCCCTCGATCAACGTCCCTCCATGACTGGTGGTGTCACCCTCCCTTGCTGCGGGGTGGCCCTCGATGATTGTGCAGGCAGCGCCGGTTTCGATAACGGCGCCACAACTGATGCGATCGCCCACACGAGCGACGGCCTTGCCATCCACGAATGTTGCATTTGCGCCGGTTTCCACAGTGCCTTCGCCATGGAGCGGGCAGCTATGACGATGGCCTACCAGTACGATGGGTTTCATTTGCGCTTCCTTTTGCCGGGTTGAACGGGGGCTTCTTCGAAGGCTGCTGGTGGCGGTGGCGCTGCTCGGACGTTGAACAGGCGGCAGATGCCATACCAGCAGAGGGCGACGGAGAGGTTGTAGGGGAACAGCACGGCCCAGAACGGCAATTGCCAGTTCTTTTTACCCTGCATTTCACCGGGCTCGCCGGTTCGCCAAGGGGCATAGTGGCGCCAGGCTTCTGCCGGGGTCAGGCAGATGGCGTGCAGTGGCTTGTGCCACCAGTTGGGTTCACCGGGCGGAGGGAGTTTGTCTGGGCCGTGGTCCATGAAGTGGCGGAGGTATTCCCATACCTCGGCGACATGCTTGACGCCGGGCTCGGTGGGTTCGTTGCTGTCGATCCAGAGGCAGTCTTTTTGATGCAGGCTGCCGTCTTCGCGGCGGGGGGCGAAGGCGAGGGCATAGCTGGTGGTGAAGGAGGAGCCGCCGAATTCTGTGCGTTTGAAAATACCGCCTCTTGTGTTATTCCAATCAATAACCATGAGTGTGTTTATGCGTTTGTAATAGATTTTTTTGGTGGCTCTATTGAGGTATATTTCAGAAAGTTTTTTTATTAAGAAAACACGGTAAGCTAAGAATGGAGTAAAAATAAATGGCCCGAGGAGCTGTATTGCAATAAATACATATGCCCCTTCCTGTTGGTAATTGATTGAGTGGGTGAAAAATCCTGTGTAGGATACAATCGCGATGGCTAAAATCGTGGCGGTATACATCTTGGCCATGAAGACTGAGTCGGAAACCCATGGATTTCTGAGCTGCGCTAATGTAGTGGTTATTTTGCTGATCTGTCCGTGGATTTTTGGTTGGATATAAGTGTTTTGGTGTGGACTAAATAACCATGTTGTGGCCACAGTGCTACCTCTCGACATGAAGGGTTGAGGTTGAATGAGTATTGGCGGATAAACCTTGGTTTGGTAGAAGATTTATAAATAGAGTGCCGCTTTTTGCTCTGGCTCTATCGATTCTGTAATGTAAAACAAGGCCTGCGCAAGTTAAGTGGCAGGTCGGCTCAGTCTTTGAGGGAGTTGCCTTGCTGTCGAAGTCCAAGGTGCTTAAGGTGCCATGCCATAAGCTCTGCCCTATAATGAAGTCTTTTAGGAGTACGGTTAGTTCAATGGTGGCCATGCCCTCGTCTACATGGCTATGGATGATTGTTGCCCAATCTGGTGTTGGCCACTGATTGTTGATAATCAATCGTGTAGTAAGCCCTTCAAGATTTAGCCGTGCTGTTTGTTCAGCAGTCAGAGCAATGGGAGCGTAGATCTGAGTATGCCAGGCTTCAAGCTCTTCGTTGATATTGGTGAAGCTGGGGAGAAGTTTCTGGTGGTCTAACTTAATCCCAGAACGGATTTCGCCATCGTTCTCTCTTGTGCCAAAAATACTTCTGCTTGCCCAAAGCTCTATCGGAGTATGGAGGCGCTCATGTGCTTTAGCGTGTAGGTAAAGCCCACCGACAAGCACGATAGCACCGACAAGCACGAGACCCGCAGCAGCCCAGCCTGCGAAGGGGATTAAAGATGTTGGGCCAGAAATCGCGAGGCTAGCTTCCAGTATAAGAGCGGATCCAGCGGCAGATGTGAATCCACCAGCAGCAGTATACGCACCTGATAGAGCCCCCCCATTTCGGGACTGTCGATACCCTTTTAATATGTCTGAGGTTAGTCCAAGGATAATCGCCGGGTAGCCAGAGGCGCGGGCGAATAAATTGCTACTTAAGTGCTTTACTATGCCATTTCCAAACGCCATTCCTGGCGCCGTAGAACTGAACTTGATGACTACGGCTTTATGCGTGGCCCGCACGCTAACCAGCGTCACTACCGCCGCGCCGATCACCCCGAAGACTGATGAAGCAAACCCCATCGTGTATTCCGGTGCGTCACTCTGCTGCAGGTTGCTGAACGCCGTCTTCAGCGAGATCACATTGAACCACAGCATCCCCGCGTTTAAACCACCCCCACCGCCGGAAGTGAGCAACCCAAGGAAGTTAGGTTTCGCACGCGCAGTGGTGGTCAGCTCGATGGATACCGTGCGGCTACCCGAAATGCGCAACGCTTTCATCTCTTCAACCTGCGCCATGCCGCTCTTCAAATACCGCTGCACCTCCTGGCTAAAGGGATTTTCCGTAATGGCCTGCTCGGTGATGCGATAGCGCGCCGCCAACAACCCCAGCGCTTTCTCGGCATTGGCCTCGCGCGCTGCCAGCAACACTTGCTGGCGCAGGCCATGGCTGGCATCCCAACGGGTCTGGCCACGCAGGCGCTTGAGCACCACGGCATTGACCGACTGGGCGGTGAGGTCGGTGATGTTAGCCATGGCCGGGAAGTCGCGGGTGCCTGGCACGTTGGTGTAGTGCACCGTCAGGATGGATACGCGTTAGCTGCAGGCCGGGCCCGGAGGTAGCGCTGCTGACAGAGGTGTCGCTCATGTGCGTTTCCTTTGGGTTGAATGCGCTGGGGCCTCCTCAAATGCTTCGGGAGGCGGTGGCGCTGCTCGGACGTTGAACAGGCGGCAGATGCCATACCAGCAGAGTGCGACGGAGAGGTTGTAGGGAAACAGCACGGCCCAGAACGGCAATTGCCAGTTCTTTTTGCCCTGCATTTCACCGGGCTCGCCGGTTCGCCAAGGGGCATAGTGGCGCCAGGCTTCTGCCGGGGTCAGGCAGATGGCGTGCAGTGGCTTGTGCCACCAGTTGGGTTCACCGGGCGGGGGGAGTTTGTCCGGGCCGTGGTCCATGAAGTGGCGCAGGTATTCCCACACTTCGGCCACATGTTTGACGCCGGGTTCGGTGGGTTCGTTGCTGTCGACCCAGAGGCAGTCTTTTTGATGCAGGCTGCCGTCTTCGCGGCGGGGGGCGAAGGCGAGGGCATAGCTGGTGGTGAAGGAGGAACCACTGAATTCTGTGCGACTGAAAAGACCGCCTGCGACTTGGCTCCAGTCAAATATTATGAGTTTTTTGAATCGCTTATAGTAGATTTTCTTTGTGTGTCGATTTAAATATATGTTCGATAAGTTTTTTATGAAAAGTATTCTGTAGGCTAAGAATGGGGTAAAAATAAAGGGGAGTGAGATCAGGATGGCAATGAAAATGTCGCCGCCGTTGATTGAGTAATCTATATTTTCGTTAATGAGATTGTAGCATGAGAATATCCAGGTAAATAGAAACATGGCTGTGTAGATTTTTCCCATGAATACAGAGTCGGACACCCAAGGGTTTCGCAGGCATAAGTGTGAACTGGTTGTTTGAATAAGTTGTCCGGAAATTTTTGGCTTGAATCCTGAATTGTGGGCTTGATTAAAAAACCAGATAGTCGCCATAGGTTTAGCGTTCCAGATGAATAGTGGTAGTAGAAGGGGTGTCGTCATCCAGTCCTTGGTTGGCATAGTAATTAATCGTTAGCGTGGCAGACCTGATTTGTCTAGCATCAGTTTTGTAATGAAGTAATAAGCCTGCTGGGGTGATATGGCAGTCAGGGGTTATTTGGAGTGGGGTTGTCTGCCTGTCGAGGTTCTGGCTCACTAAGCTCCCTGACCATTCGCTTTGACCTAATACGAATTCTGGTAAAAGTATAGTTAGCTCGAGTGTTGCGTTTTGTTTAATGACCTGTGTATGGATAATTGTTGCCCAGTCAGGTGTTGGCCATTTGTTATTTATATCCAAATGTGTCGTTAGGGCGCCTAAGCCGAGCTGCTCAGAATACGGTGCCAACAATGCTTTCGGTGAGAGAAATTCAATCTGCCATGACTTGATTTCTTCGTGGATGTGGCGAAAGGGTGGCAATTTTTTATCAAAGTCTAACTCTATATTCTCCCGTATTTCTCCATCATTTTCCCTTGTCCCGAATATGCTTCTGCTGGCCCATAATTCTAAAGGGCTGTGAAGGCGGGAGTGTGCTTTTGAGTAGAGGAATAGTCCTCCACCGATCAAAGTTGCTCCGATCAAGGCGATTCCAGCTGCTGTCCAGCCTGCAAAAGGAATGAGGACTGTCGTGCCCGCGATGGCAAGGCTTCCTTCTAGAACAAGAATCGAACCTAAAGCAGTAGTCGCGCTGGCGGCCGCTGTATATAAGCCTGAAATAAGATTGCCGTTCTGCCATTGACGTACTGCCTTAAAAATATCTGAGGAAAACCCAATTATTATCGCCGGGTAGCCTGATGCCCGCGCGAAAAGATTACTCGTCAGAAAGTTGATGATGCCGTTACCAAAGGCCATGCCTGGCGCCGTTGAGATCCACTTCAACATCATGGCCTTTTGCGTCGCCCGCACGCTGACCAATGTCGCCGCCGCTGCACCGATCACCCCGAAAACAGATGAAGCGAACCCCATGGTGTATTCCGGTGCGTCGCTCTTTTGCAGGCTGTTGTAAGCCGTCTTGAGCGATAAGATGTTGAACCACAGCATCCCCGCGTTTAAACCGCCACCACCGCCGGAGGTGAGCAACCCCAGAAAGTTGGGTTTCACCCGCGCAGTGGTGGTCAGCTCGATGGACACCGTGCGGCTACCCGAAATGCGCAACGCTTTCATCTCTTCAACCTGCGCCATGCCGCTCTTCAAATACCGCTGCACCTCCTGGCTAAAGGGATTTTCCGTAATGGCCTGCTCGGTGATGCGATAGCGCGCCGCCAACAACCCCAGCGCTTTCTCGGCATTGGCCTCGCGCGCTGCCAGCAACACTTGCTGGCGCAGGCCATGGCTGGCATCCCAACGGGTTTGGCCACGCAGGCGCTTGAGCACCACGGCATTGACCGACTGGGCGGTGAGGTCGGTGATGTCCGCCATGGCCGGGAAGCGACCGGCGAGCCCTTCGATCACGTTGTCGCTGGCGCCGAACATGGCGCCGATCGAATCGGCTTTGTCCTTGAACGGGTTGAACGGCGCCAAGGCGGTGTAAAGCGGGCTGTCGTGTTGGTCCAGCCATTGCTCCAGGCGTTTGAAGCGTCGGTCATGATCTTCGGTGCCGGGTGTCGGCTGGCCCATCGGGTGAATCAGCAAGGCCAGTGAGATTTCCAGACCGCGGGCGGAGGTGCGTTCGTCGCGGTCGTAACAGGCCAGTGCCGCAGCCAGGCTGTAGGGGTTATCAATGTGTTGGGGTTCGGCCGTCGCCAGCCAGGCGTCATGATCGTTGCTGGCTTGCAAGGCCAGGTTGCGCAGGGCGGCAATCCGCCGTTCCAGTGCGTCGCGTTCGGCGAGGAAGCGCCGGTATTTGTCGACATCGAGGCGCTGTGCCAGGCGCGCGCCATTAGGGGAGTAATCTTCATGGGTGAGGGCCTGGAAATGTGACTCGGCCGGCGACAGGGCAGGCCCCCGGCGTGACGTGCCCAGCCTGAACGCGGCCAGTTCCGGTGAAGGTGCATCCGCCGGGTACAGGCTTTCCAGCGTCTTGTTCAGCAGCATGGCGACCAGGTTGCGATGGTGAAAGTCGCGGCTCTGCGGGCTGAGCTGTTCGGCATCCAGCCGGTAGCATGCCGGCACGCGCTCCTGCTCGGGAGGTTGGGCGGGTTTTGTGTGCTCCAGTTGCTCGGCCGGCATCAGGTCACGCAGTTGATGCTGGTAGGCCGAGACCGACAGGCTCAGGTCCAGGGCCATGCCTTCGGCGTCGGCGAGCGCCACCACCACTGGCACTTTCGGCTGGGTCCAGGGGTAGTGGCGGGCGATGGCATTGAGGTTGCCGATGGGCAAGGTTTCGGTGACCGGGTCGCTGCTCCAGGTCAGCGGCATGCGCCGCTCGGTTGGCTTGAAGTCTTCGACCCAGGTTTGCAGGGCACTGACCGGCAACACATGGGGCTGGGTGGACGGCGCCTGATTGCCGCTCACCAGCTCGGCCATGTCCAGCTGGCGCATGTGCCGTTTGCGCAGGGCTGCCGAACCGGTGATACGGGCGGTGATGGCGTTGGTCCACAGGTGCGGGCTGTAGCCGATCCACACTTCCTCGGCGGTGTCCTGGCAGGTGTCGGCCCACACCCAGCCGGTGCTCTGGCCGGACAGGTAGCGCTCACGGCGGTGGTAGTCCTCCAGCCCTTGGTAGCGCAGCTCCTTGTAGAGGCCCGCGCCGACGTGCTCATGAATGACCAGCTTTTCGCCCAGAGGGCCTTTCATGAACACGTAGACATAGCCTGGGCGCACAGCGCGGAGGGTGTAGGCCGAGTGCTGCAGTGGAGAGAAGCCTTGTTCCAGGTTGAAGCCTGCATCGGCATAGCGGCAGGCGGGGGCGTCGCCGGTGCGGGGTACGATGGCGTAGCGCACTGGCAGGATGGGCACGCGTGCGCTGCAGGCAGGGCCGGAGGTGGCGCTGCTGACGGAGGCATTGGTCATGCGAGCTCCTTGCTCAGAGAGACAGTCTTTTCGAACCAGAGACGCACTGCGGCAACTTTCAGTACTGACAATACTGAAATGCCGTTATTCATACTGTGCTGGATTTCAGGCCCGACTCTATGCTGTAAGAAGTTTCCTACTTACTTGCTAAGATGCGCGGGCGATCAAGTATCTGGAATTCAAGTGAAAGACAATGCCTCGATCGCTGCTTTTGGGTCGAGGCTGAAAGTGTAAGATTTTATTTGAGTGTATATGTATTGTGTTTGCGCAATATCGTGTGAAAAGTTGCAGTGTTTTTGTAGGAAGTTTCGTACTTTGAGATTGTTATATGTTCAGTTTTTGCACTTGGCCATCACTACCTGGCAAGTCCTGGGCGTGCCTCCCGAGCGGCTGGCATAACGCACGCAGTTATTCAGGGATTTCTGTCGCGCAATGCTCAATGTATTGCCCCAGGCCAGGCCGCCTTCCCCGGTAGTGGGGACGGCCTTGGCAAAGCAGTTGGAGCCCACTGCAGGCGTGGCGTAGCGTGCCTTGCTGGCGTTGCTGGAGCAGCCGGCGAGAGCCAGGCTGAGGCCGAGCAGGGTGGCCAGGGCCCAGTACGCGTTTGGTCTGCTCATGTATTCCCCTTCTGCGCTTGGCAGCAAATGCCTTGCAGGATATTTCATTACAGCGAAGCGGTGAACTATCGGGGCGTCAAGGGGCTCCTTTGCTAAGCGCACCCCGCGCTTACCTGATGGCGCAAGACCATCAACCCTGGGTCACTGAATGAAAAGGAGGCACCGTGACCGCACCTGATCAAACCCTTTACCGCTGTACGCCCAGCCCGCTGCATGCCCTGCTGCTGGCGGGCAGTGTACCGTTGTTCCTTGGCGCGCTGCTGAGCGATATCGCCTACTACAACAGCTACCAGATTCAGTGGAGCAACTTCGCCGCCTGGCTGATCGCCGGTGCCCTGGTGTTCTGTGGGCTGGCTCTGTTGTTCGCGCTGGCCAACCTGATCCGCGCCGAGCGCAAGGGCGGGCGCGCTACGCTGTACTTCGTGCTGCTGCTGGTGACTTGGGGGCTTGGGCTGATCAATGCCTTTGAGCATGCCAAGGACGCCTGGGCGGTGATGCCTTCTGGGTTGGTGTTGTCGGTCATCGTGACAGTGCTCGCGGTTGTGGCCGCCTGGACCGGTTTGAGCAACCTGCGTTCAGGAGGTGTGGCATGAAGCCTTTGCATGCATTTAGCCTGTTGGGCGTGGCGCTATTGCTGAGTGCCTGTGGTGGCGACGGCGAGCCGACCCAGGCCCATGGCCCGGACCCGAAGCTGCCGGAGCCTCAGCGCGGCTTGCTGCCGAGCATGAAGATTGCGCAACCGGCTGCCTGGGGCGAACTGAAACCGACCGTGCCGGAGGGCTTCAGTGTCACCGCCATTGCCACCGGCCTGAAAATCCCGCGCCAGAGCCTGGTGCTGCCCAATGGCGACATTCTGGTGGCTGAGGGCCGGGGAGGCAGCGCGGCCAAGCTCAAGCCCAAGGATGTGATCGCCAGCCAGATCAAGGCCAAGGGCAATACCCAGGTCAAGGGTGGCAACCGCCTGACCTTGCTGCGCGATGCTGATGGCGATGGCAACTACGAGGTACAGGCCGTGTTTGCGGATAACCTCAACGCACCGTACGGCTTGGCCTATGCCAACGGCAAGCTGTATGTAGCCAACCAGGATGCGCTGGTGCGCTTTGACTACAAGGAAGGCCAGACCCAGGCCGACGGCCCGCCAACCAAGGTCACCGACCTGCCGGCCGAAATCAACCACCATTGGACCAAGGCGCTGACCATCAGCCCGGATGGCCGCTTCTTGTATGTGGGTATCGGCTCGAACAGCAATATCACCGAGCGCGGCCTGGAGGTGGAGATCGATCGGGCCATGGTCTGGCAGGTCGATGCCGAGACCGGCGCACACCGGCCCTATGCCACCGGCTTGCGTAACCCGACAGCATTGACCATCCAGCCGCAGACCGGGCAGTTGTGGACGGTGGTCAACGAGCGGGATGAGCTGGGCCCCGACCTGGTGCCGGACTACCTCACTTCGGTACGTGAAGGGGGCTTCTATGGTTGGCCTTACAGCTACTGGGGCCAGCATGTGGATGAGCGGGTGCGGCCGCAGGACCCGGACAAGGTGGCGGCGGCGATCAAGCCGGATTACAGCCTGGGTTCGCATGTGGCTGCACTGGGTGTGGACTTCTCGTCCTCGGCAATGGGCGAGCGCTTTGCCGACGGTGTATTCGTGGGCGAGCACGGCAGCTGGAACCGGCCCAACCCGGTGGGCTACAAGGTGATTTTCGTGCCGTTCAGCAATGGCAAGCCTGCTGGGGAGCCGATCGACTTCGCCACGGGCTTTCGCGGTGAGGATGGCAAGACCCGGGGGCGACCGGTTGGGGTGACGGTGGACCCGCGTGGGGCGTTGATCATTGCCGATGACCTGGCGAATACGGTGTGGCGGGTGACGCGGAATCGCTGAATGCTATCGGGTCAATTCGGCAAATCTTGCTGGCGATGGGCCGCAGAGCGGCCCAATTGCTGACTGACAGGCATTGCGCGTGGGTCAGAAGCGGTAGTTGAAGCTGGCTTCCAGTGTGCGCGGTGCCCCTGGGGTGATCAGGTCGACCGAGCCATGTGCCGAGGCATAGTAGTCACGGTCGAACACGTTCTTCAGGCGCAGCGCGGCATCCCACTGCGGCACGCTGTACAGCAGCGCGGCGTCGAAGGTGGTATAGCCTGGCATCACCACCACATTGTCGAGCGCTGTGTAGCGTTCGTCGACGTAGTTGGCTCCGGCGGCCACACGCCACTCTGGTGTCAGGGTACGTACCAGCCAGACGTTGGCGCTGTTGCGCGGCGTCAGGGTAGGGGTCTGGCCTTCGTTCGCCACGCCATTGGTCTTGCTGTTGGACTTGGTGATTTCGGCGTCCAGGTAAGCGTATCCGGCATAGATTTGCCACTTGTCGGTGAGATGCCCGCTGACGGTGGCTTCAAAGCCATCGGTACGCTGTTCGCCAGCCAATACGGTCAGGTTGGGGTTGGCCGGGTCGGCAGTCTTCATGTTGGTGCGCTCAAGGCGGAACACTGCGGCGGTCAGTGACAGGCGGCTGTCGAGCAGGTCCCATTTGGCGCCGATTTCATAGTTGGTGGTTTCTTCCGGCTCCAGGTGCTGGTTGCTCGGGCTCACCGCGAACACTTCGCCCGAAGGCTGATAGCTGCGGCTGACCGACACGTAGTAGGACTGGATGGCGTCTGGCTGGTAGACCAGACCCGCACGCGGGCTCCAGGTCTTGTCGGTACGATCCAGGTCGATGTTTTGCACGCGGTCGTCGTCGTACTCCTGGCCAAAGATGTCATAACGCACACCGACCAGTGCCTTCCAGTGCGCGTTCAGCTCGATCATGTCCTGCACGTACAGACCGGTGGTCTGCTGGAAGTTGGTGCCCTTGGACGACAGGTTGGCGGCATGTTCCGGTACCGGCACCAAGGCATCACGGTACACCGGTACCTGGGCCACGTTGGTCTGGCTCAGCACGCGCTGGTACTTGTCCTGAAAGCCTGCTTCCACGCCGTACAACAGGTTGTGCTGCATGCCGGCCAGTTGCGCTTGTTGCTTGAGCTCCGTCTGGTTGAACACACCGTACTCATCGCGGGCGACGTTGCCGCGGTTGAGCTTGATCAGCAGTTCACCGTCGGGCGCGGTGACGAAGCGCGTCGGGCTGCTGTCGGCCAAGGTGTTGTTGCGGTCCAGGTCGTAGCGGTAGTAACGGCTGGTGTTGGTCAGGGTGAAGTTGTCGTTGATGCGGTAGTCCAGGCTGGCTGTAAGCGAGAACACCTCGCTGCGGGCGTAATCCTGGTCCGCATCGCCAGAGCCAAAGCGCTTGTCGCGGTCCACGTCCACCGGGCGGTTTCCCAGGGCCGGGATGCCGAAGTCGATCAGACGCTTGTCGTACAGGTAGGTGGCGCCCAGGTTCAGTTCCAGGTCGTCCGAGAGACGGAAGTAGGCCGACGGTGCGATGGCCTTGCGGTCGATGTAGCCATCATCGCGGAAGGTGTCGCTGTCTTCGAAGGCACCGGTCACGCGGTAGGCCTGGTTGCTTTGCGGGTCGGCCCAGCCGGTGTCGAACTGGGTTCGGCGTTTGCCTTCGCTGTCGACGTTCATGCCGACTTCGCGCTTGGGCGTGAAGCTTGGTTTTTTGCTGATGCTGTTGATCAGCCCGCCCGAGGAGCCACGGCCATACAGCACCGCGGCCGGGCCCTTGATCACCTCGACACGCTCGATGTTGGACAGGTCGCGAAAGTACAGGGCGTCGTCACGCACGCCGTCTATGTACATGTCGCCAATGGCGCTGAAGCCACGGATGGTCACCTGATCGCGTTGGCCGTCGCCGTTGGACAGGCCGATGCCGGGCACGTTCTTCAGCACGTCTTCCATGGACTGTGCGCCTTGGTCCTTGATCACACTTTCGGGAACGACGTTGACGGTTTGCGGGATATCGCGCAGCGGCGCGTCGATCTTCATGGCGCTGCGGCTTTCACTGGCCTTGTAGCTTTGCTGCTCATAGACGCTGGTGACGGCGGTGGCGGGCAGGGCGAGGCTACTTTGCGTATCGGTTTGGGCGGCAGCGTGGACAGCAGGCACAACGAGCAGGCCCAGCATGGAAATGGATGCTGGGGCAACAGACCTTTTTGCCATTACAGGCGACTCTTTGTTGTTATCGGGGTCACGAATAGTAATGATTTGCAAATGTAAAGCAAGTGTAAAGAATTCGTATTAGCTATAACAGTGATCTCTGCGACGAAATGTGTCGCCAACCGGGAGGGCCGGCAAGGCGGCAGGTAATGGCTATGCTTGTTAGCGCGTGAGCCTTTCACGCGCCTATTCGGACTTGATCACAGGGAAGCACGCCTATGAACCCCATTCGTACTCTCGCTCGTGCTGTAGCCCTTGCCACGCTGGCCTCTGCTGCCAGCTTCACGGTACAGGCTGCCGGTATCCCCATCGGGAGCGAGGCGCTGGAAAGCCATGTCACCACACAGGTAACGGCTATCGACCTGGCCACCCGACAAGTCACGGTGAAAGGCCCTGACGAGAAGAAGGATGTGACGTTCCAGCTGACCGAAAAGGCCAAGGCGCTGCCCAACCTGAAAGTCGGTGACCAAGTCGACATCTACGTGACACGCGCCGTGGCCTATGTGCTCAATCCGGAAGTGGGTGGGGCGCCGAAAGCGACTGAAGAGTCCGGTACCATTCGTGCAACCGAGCAAAACCCTAACCCGGGCGGCGAGGCGTTCCGCCAGGTCAAGGTTACCTCTCAGATCAAGAAGATCGACCTCAAGACGCATGAGGTGAGCTTGTTGCCACCGGAGGGCAAGCTGCAGGTGGTCAAGGTCGAGAACCCAGACCTGCAGAAACGCATGAAGAACCTCAAGGTTGGCCAGACTGTCGACGCGATCTACACCGAAGTACTGCGCGTCGAAACCTCGCGCTGACCTCGGCCGTTGCCGACCTCGGTTACTCGCCTACGATCGGCCGTTTGCGGTCCGGGCAGGCTGGTGCCGGGGAGCGGGCCTCAGTAGCCGGCGGCTTCGATCAAGGCCTGGGGCTCTGCACGATAGGGGTAGTCGACTTGTGGTGTGTCACTGCCGCAGGCTTCGGGTAGCCCGGGTCTGGATGCGCTGTGAGGCCTTGCAGGCCGGGGGATGGCGCTGAAACAGCTGAAGTACCCAGTCGGGGCGGGTCTTGCTGGCATCGTTGAGCCAATTGGCGACTGAGTCCTGGGCGTATTTCTCAGCTTCGGCCAGCAGCGGTACCAGCAACGGCTCGGCCACTTCTGGTTGTTGCTTGAGCGTGGCAATGTGCTCGCACCAAACGCCGCGCGGGCGCAGGATCTCGATGCAGAACCGACGTACCAGCGGGTCTGCATCACCGGTATGGCGGCCGAGTAGCGCCAGGGCCGCTTCAAGGTGCTGGGCCAGGCGCGGGCGCAGGGCAATCCATGCCCATTCACGCACGCCGAAGTGCTCATCGCGGGCGAAGCGAAACTGCGCCAG
This sequence comes from Pseudomonas sp. JY-Q, assembly GCF_001655295.1. NCBI lineage: Bacteria > Pseudomonadati > Pseudomonadota > Gammaproteobacteria > Pseudomonadales > Pseudomonadaceae > Pseudomonas > Pseudomonas sp. JY-Q. The sequence continues at coordinate 2,570,727 of NZ_CP011525.1, forward strand.
CAGGGCATCTTCCGCAGGCTGCGAGCGTGACAGGTACGCCTGGGCGAACGCTGCCCAACTGCGCACGGTATCGGACGGGTGCGTGCAGCATTGCTCGAACACGTGCTGGCGTAACGACTCGGCGGCTTGCTCCAGCCATTTGCCCAACGCCAGGCCAATGGCCGCCACTTTTTTTGACAGGCCTAGTGCCTGGGCCTGGTCCGCACTGGCAGCGAGGTGCTCAACCAATGCTGCTGGCAGTTGGCCTGTCAAGGCGTTGACCAAGGCGGCTTGATCCACCGCCAGGCATTCGGCCAGGTTGCGGGTTGGCAGTTGGCCAAGGTCGATCAGGGACTTTCGGTCGTCGCTCATGGCTAAGGCTCTATAGCAGTGGCACGGTGCAGTCGATTGCCGGCCAGGCACGTGCACAGCCTCCAGTGGACGGCCCAGTGCCGAGTCTTCGATGGGCGAAAGCTGAAACCTTCGATGGCCACTGGCTGTCTGGCAAGCCGGCGGATGAACAGGCGCCGGTAAAGCGACCCTGGCAGGCGGGCCGCGAGCCAAGGTTGGCGACGACTTGACTGGTCGTGTTCGCTATGTACCCGGGGCTTCCTGCCAAGCCGGGCCAATAGGCTCTGATTCTGCAACATCATCCACCTCCATGTGGTCTTGCGGGTGTGCCTTGGGTTCAGTGCTTGTCCGGTGGCAGTGCCAGGGCAGGACTGGCCGAGAGTGCCTGTAGCGTGGCGGACAGGGCATCACGTTGCGCGTTGTCCAGTGACTGCATGATCGTGCCGATCCAGTCGGTGTGTTCGGCGAAAACGGCGTCGAGTACCGCTATGCCTGCCGAGGTAAGGCTGATGCTCAGCTTGCGCCGGTCATGGGCGTCCTTGCGGCGCTTGATAAAGCCATCACCCTGCAGGCCGTCGAGCAGGCCGGTCACGGTGCCTGAGGTGATTGCCAGGCGCGTCGCCAGCTCCAGCGGTGCCAGGCGGCCGCCTGCACCTTGCAAGGTCAGGAGGATTGCGAACCGCCCTTCCGACAGGTTATGGCGGGCCAACCGTGCGGCGCATACCCGGTTGATGGCCGCTGCAGCGGACAGCAGTTCGAAACACAGGCGCACGTTCTGCCTGGCGTCAGCGGGGGCCTCGGCCAGTGCATCGAGCATGATGTGATGCTTGTTCTCAAGCGTATTCATAAGGCGCAGTTTATCTTGGTGCCTTAGTAAGTCAACAGCACAGATGTTTCAGGGTTAAGACAACATGCGCACGCCGGACGGAAGGGATGTTTCACTATGCATGGTACGAATAGTTCAAGTGCAGGATTTTGATTTCTATCAGTACTGGGTAATGCACCATCATGGTGGCCATCGATACCTTGGATGAGGACTGCCATGTTCAGTAAATCGATGCTCCTGCTGGTGCTTCCTGTGGCAATGGCGTTGCTTGCCGGTGCTGTGTTGCCATTTCAGGCCGCCGGCAATGCTGCGGTAGGCCGGGCCCTTGGGCACTGGCTGTGGGGGGCTTTCACATCGTTGACGGTGAGCATGCTGGTGGTGATCGCTGCGCTGCTGATTATCCGGGTACCGGCACCAGACATGGGCAAGGCCTTGCAAGGGCCCTGGTGGTTATGGATTGGTGGCGTGCTGGGGGCACTGTATGTAGCCGGCGCCGCAGCACTCACCCCGAAACTTGGCGCAGCAGGGTTCCTGGTACTGGTGGTGGCAGGGCAGATCATCACGGCAGTGCTTGCCGACCACTACGGGGTGATGGGGCTGGGTGGCAAGCCGCTTAGCCTGGCCAGGGTGGCTGGCGTGGTGCTGATCCTGTGCGGAGTGTTGCTGGTACAAGGCCCTTGGGCAACGGCGTCACCGGCCCATTCCACGGCAGCTGTGAAGGGGCAAGAAAACTGATCAGCGCCCTGCTTGGCTGCAGGCCCATACGGTTTCGCGCAGCCAGCGGTGCCCGGGGTCACTGTCCTTGCGGTTGTGCCAGGCTTGCTGATAGTCGAACGAGGGGATGGCCAGTGGCGGCGTGAACTGGCGCAGTGTCCTGTGCTGGCGCAACGACCCCACGGCGCGGCTGGCCACCGTCAGGATCAGGTCGGTGCCGGCCAGCACTTCGACTGCCGCACTCCAGTGCGGCATGGCCAGGGCGATACGGCGTTGCAGGCCCCGGGCGGCCAGTGCGCGCTCGATTTCATCGAAAGCATCCGGGCGCATGGCCATCAATACATGTGGGCGTGCCAGCCAGTCTTCCAGGGCCATGCCGCCGCTGGCAGGCAGCGCCTGGCGATCGGCAACGCTGATGAAGCGATCCGCAAACAGGGGCTGGACGGTGATGTCCTGAGGCAGTTCGGGGAACAGGCCCAGGGCCAGATCCAGTTCGCCATCGAGCAACTGCGCCAACATGGTTTCACGGCTGGCCTGGCTGATGGCCAGGTCCACCCCGGGCGCGACTTGGCGCAGGTGGCGCAACAGGTGCGGCAGGATGATGCGCGAGGCGTAGTCGGACAGCGACAGCCGGAACCGGCGCTGGGCCCTGGCTGGCTCGAATAGCGGGGTGGCCAGCAGGCTGTCGAGATTGCTCAGTGCATCCTGTAACGGTTGTGCCAGGGATTGGGCGCGGGCGGTAAGGGCCATGCCGCCGCCTTGGCGTACCAGCAAAGGGTCGTCGAAGTGTTTGCGCAACTGCGCCAAGGCGTGGCTCACCGCCGGTTGGCTGCGGTGCAGGCGCAGGGCTGCGCGGGTCACGTGCCGTTCACTGAGCAGGGCATGCAGGGCGAGCAGCAGGTTGAGGTCGATCTTGCGCAGTTCATCCATCAGGTGAATGGCCTTGGTTATTTCTGGCGACTTGTATCAGCTTAACAAATGCTTGACTCTTGCACGCGCTTACAAGCTGCTGGCGATAGAGGTCACTTCACAGCACATGAATTCTACTAAATGGGTTTATGTTTGCTCTGTAATTTACTGATAAAAAACAATTATCTTCTTGCAGTCGCATGCTGAACACACTGCTCAAAGTAAGTCCGCTTTATCGCTGCCGGCTTGAGCCGTGAGCGGCTGTTGTACGTCTGCTCGGTAATGCCGAAGGCAGTCATGCGCATCCAGGGTTTGGGGAATTTGCGTACCTGCAGCTTCTTGCGCGTGGCATACAAGGTCACCCCGGAAAGCTTGGCCTGTTGGGCCTCGGCGGCTATCTGCGCGCCCCAGCTGCAGGTGTGGCGATCGTTCTGGCTCAGTGCCCTGGCTTGGGCGCCGAAAGCGAAGGTGGCCAGCAGGCAGCCGGCCATCGTTGCTAGAAGTACTCGCATGTTGCTGTCCTAAGCATCTGAAAGAGAACGGAGTTTGCCTTCGCTTTCCGCAGCCGTGGGCCAGCAATTTGCCGTCAGGTCACAGCCATGCGCAGCGGGCTGGCCAAGGGCCTGCGCAGGCTTGTCCAGGCCAGGCTGGCAACCCAGAGCACCGAAACACCGTAGTTAAGGCGTTGATAGAGGCCGAACAGCTGGCCACTCTGCGCTGCCTGGCCCATCAACGCGACGGTGATGATGGCCAACACCACGCAAGCCAGGGAAAGCAGCGCCAAGGCGGGGGAGCCGGCAATGCGGTTGCCCAGCCATGCCCATACGGCGCTGGCCAAGGTCAGTGAGAGGAACATCAGCAGACCAAACAGGTTATGCAGTTGCTGCGAGGTAGATGGCTGTGCCGGTGCACAGCCCTGGTCGCAAGGGAACCAGCCGGTGCCCAAACTGCCCATGCCATGCAGCAACACCAGGCCCGCACTCAGCAGCGCCAGCTTCGAACTGCGCCAGCGCCGCACCAGGCCCCAGGCAAACAGGGCAAACAGCAGGGCCAGAGGGAAATTGTTGACCCGTGGCGACCAGCTGTGGGTTGGCGAACCGGCCGCGCCAAGCTGGCTCATGGCCTGTTGCAGGTGATCATAGCCAGGGTAGGCCTGAGCGGTGAGCCATACCCCCACCAGCAGCCAGAGGGGGATCAGCAGGCCACTGCCGAGCAAAAGGCGGTCGAGGGTTTTCATACTGCAGATTCCTTCCATGGAACAGTGAGCGTGGAGGCGTACAGTACAGGCTTGCGCACGTCATGGGCCAGGAATTCTGTGCGTTTTTCAGGGGCCAGGGACTGCAAAGATGGCAATAAATACCGCACGGGGTGTATGTGATCGTACAACCGCTTGCGCTATGATGAGCGCTGTCTTTCAAGGTGAAATACAGGGCAATGACAGAGCAGCAGGTACAGGCAAGGACCCGGCGCAAGCCGCGCAGTCTGGCCCAGGAACTGGTCACGGTGCTGACCGAACGCATTCGCAGCGGCCAGCTCAAGCGCGGCGACAAGCTGCCGACCGAATCGCAGATCATGGCCGAGGAGGGCGTCAGCCGCACGGTGGTGCGTGAGGCGATCTCGCGGTTGCAGGCCGCCGGGCAGGTTGAGACCCGCCACGGCATCGGCACCTTCGTGCTGGATGCGCCGGCTACGGGCGGTTTCCGTATCGACCCGGCCACCGTGGTCACCCTGCGCGAGGTGCTGGCGGTGCTGGAGTTGCGCATTGCCCTGGAGATCGAGTCGGCCGGGCTGGCGGCCCAGCGGCGAAGCGACGAAGCCCTGGCCGGTATGCGGGCGGCGCTGGACGAACTCAACGAGGGGGCGGCCCACGCCACCGATGCGGTGTCGGCGGACTTCCAGTTCCACCTTCGCATTGCCCAGGCCAGCGGCAACCACTACTTCGCCGACATCATCAACCACCTGGGTACCAGCATCATTCCGCGCACCCGGCTGAATTCGGCGCGCCTGGCCCATGATGATCAGGCGCATTACATGAGTCGCCTGATGCATGAGCACGAGGCGATCTATGAGGCGATTGCCCGGCGTGACAGCGAAGGGGCGAAGATGGCCATGCGCATGCACCTTAGCAACAGCCGCGAGCGCTTGCGCCAGGCGCATGAGGCGGCGGAAGCGCAAGGGACCTGAAGCCTTTGCTGCCAGTACTGGCCTCTTCGCGGGCAAGATAGCCCTGTAGGAGCGGGCTTGCCCGCGAAGAGGCCGGTACAGTCAAAAAGAAAAGCCCCGCCGTGCGCAGGGCTTTCTTGTTGCTTGCACCGGTCAGATCGCCCCGTCACTCCACTGCCCGTTCACCAACCGCCGCAGCCCCAGCGGGTTGCCGTCGCGCAGTGCCTCAGGCAGCAGTGTCTGCGGGTAGTTCTGGTAGCACACCGGGCGCAGGAAGCGGTCGATGGCCAACGTGCCGACCGAGGTGCCACGCGCATCGGAGGTCGCCGGGTACGGGCCTCCGTGCACCATCGCATCACAGACTTCGACACCGGTCGGGTAGCCATTGACCAGGATTCGCCCGACTTTCTCCTCCAGCAGCGGCACCAGCCAGGCGAAGGCATCGAAGTCTTCCGCCTCGCCGATCAGCGTCGCGGTCAGCTGGCCGCGCAGGCCGAGCAGCGCGTCGCGCAGTTGGTCGTGGTCCTGCACCTCTACAGCCACGGTGGTGGGCCCAAACACTTCTTCCTGCAACAGCGGGTCGGACTCGACCAGCAGGCGTGCATCGGCCTTGAACAGCTGAGCGCGTGCCTGGTTGCCTTCCTGCGCCTGGCCGGCCACATGCTCGATACCGGCATGGGCATGCAGGTGTTCAAGGCCGCCAACGTAGCTGCGCAGGCCGCCAGCGTTGAGCATGGTTTGCCCGGCTTGCTGGTCCAGGTACTGGCCAAGGTCGGCGAGCAGCTGGCTGTACTGTGGTGACTGCAGGCCAATCACCAACCCAGGGTTGGTGCAGAACTGCCCGGCGCCCATGCACACGGACCCCGCCAACTCGCGGGCAATGGCTTCGCCACGCTTGGCCAGGGCGCCCGGCAGGATGATGACCGGGTTGATGCTCGACATCTCGGCAAATACCGGGATTGGCTGCGGGCGCTCAGCGGCCATGCGGCAAAGGGCATCGCCGCCTTTGAGCGAGCCGGTGAAGCCAACCGCCTGGATGGCGGGGTGCTTGACCAGCCACTCGCCCACGCCGCCACCAAATACCATGTTGAACACGCCCTTGGGCATGCCGGTACGCTCAGCGGCGCGCACGATGGCGCAGCCGACCAGGTCGGCCGTGGCCATGTGCCCGCTGTGCGCCTTGAATACCACCGGGCAGCCCGCGGCGAGGGCGGCCGCGGTATCACCACCGGCGGTGGAGAAGGCCAGCGGGAAGTTGCTGGCCCCGAACACGGCGACCGGGCCCACGCCGATGCGCATCTGGCGCAGGTCTACGCGTGGCAGCGGCTGGCGCTCGGGCAGTGCCAGGTCGATGCGCGCGCCGAGGAAGTCGCCGCGGCGCAGCACTTGGGCGAACAGGCGCATCTGCCCGCTGGTGCGGCCGCGCTCGCCCTGGATACGGGCGGCGGGCAGTGCAGTTTCGCGGCAGACGATGGCGACGAAGGCGTCATCCAGTTCGTCGAGTTCAGCGGCGATGGCGTCGAGGAACTCGGCCCGACGTGCCGGAGCCAGTTGGCGGAACTCGGCGAAGGCAGCGGCAGCGGCCTTGGCGGCCTGGTCCACTTCGGCTTCGGTGGCCTGGGCAAAGCTGTAGGGCAGGGCTTCGCCAGTGCTGGCGTCCAGGCTCTGCAGGCGCTGAGGGCCAGCGGCACTGCGCTGACCGGCGATGAAGTTATGGCCGAGGATTTCAGGCATGGGGTGCTCCTGTGGGATTGAGAGTGGCGTGTGTGAATGCGTGGTCAGGGCTGCGGCATCAGGTAATGGGCGCCGGGTTGAACAGGGTGATGTCGTTGTGCAACCGGTGTTGTTCGGCCCAGGTCTGCTTGCGGCCGCTGGCCACGTCCAGGTAGTAATGGAACAGCTCCCAGCCCAGCTCCTCGATGGTCGAGCGGCCACTGGCGATGCGACCGGCGTCGATGTCGATCAGGTCGGGCCAGCGCTGGGCCAGTTCGCTGCGGGTGCACACTTTGACCACCGGTGCCATGGCCAGGCCATACGGGGTGCCGCGGCCGGTAGTAAAGACGTGCAGGTTCATGCCGGCTGCCAGCTGCAAGGTGCCGCAGACAAAGTCGCTGGCTGGGGTGGCGCAGAAAATCAGGCCTTTGCGATTGACCCGTTCGCCTGGGCCGAGCACACCCTGGATAGCGCCGCTGCCCGACTTGACGATCGAACCCAGCGATTTCTCGACGATGTTCGACAGCCCGCCTTTCTTGTTGCCCGGCGTGGTGTTGGCGCTGCGGTCGGCGGCGCCTTGCTGCAGGTAGCGGTCGTACCAGTCCATTTCGCGCACCAACGCGTCGGCAACGTCCTGGTTTTCCGCGCGCGAGGTCAGCATGTAGATCGCGTCGCGCACCTCGGTCACTTCAGAGAACAGCACGGTGGCGCCAGCGCGGACCAGCAGGTCGGCGGCATAGCCCAGTGCCGGGTTGGCGGTTATGCCCGAGAAGGCGTCGCTGCCACCGCATTGCATACCGAGGATCAGTTCGCTGGCCGGGACCGTTTCGCGGCGGCGCTGGTCGAGCTTCTTCAGGCGGGTTTCGGCCAGGTCCATGATCTGCTCGATCATTTCAACAAAGCCAAGGCTGGCATCTTGCAGGCGGTACAGCCATGGGTCGCTGAGGTCCACCGAGGGGTCGTTGTCGTGCATCACCTGGCTGGCTTGCAGTTTTTCACAGCCCAGGCTGATCACCAGTGCCTCGCCGCCCAGGTTGGGGTTGCGCGCCAGGTTGCGCACGGTGCGGATCGGGATGTAAGCGTCGCTGGCGTTGATTGCCACACCGCAGCCGTAGCTGTGGGTAATGGCTACCACGTCATCGACGTTGGGGTATTTGGGCAGTAGTTCGTTGCGAATGCGCTTGACTGCATGTTCCAGCACGCCGGTCACGCACTGCACGGTGGTGGTGATGCCGAGGATATTGCGGGTGCCGACAGTGCCGTCGGCGTTGCGATAGCCCTCGAAGGTGAAGCCCTCCAGCGGCGGCAGCGGTTGTGGCACTGCATCGCAGCGCGGCAGGCTGTCCAGGTCCGGGGCGGCCGGCATGGCCAGCTGGCTTTCCTGAACCCAGTTGCCTTGGCGCAGGTCTTCCAGCGCGTAGCCGATGATTTGCCCGTAGCGGCGCACGGGCTCGCCCTTGGCGATGGCCACGGTGGCCACCTTGTGGCTTTGCGGCACGCCTTCGATCAGGGTCAGGCCGTCGGCGAAGCGGGCGCCTTCGCCCAAGCCGCCGTCGTTGACAACGACCACGACGTTGTCGTCGTCGTGCAGGCGGACGTAGCGGGGCGAGTCGGAATGTTCGATCAACTGCATGTTTGGGCCCTACTTGTCAGGTTCTCAGGCTTTTGTACATCCGCCCATGCCGGGTGACCCGGCGCGGGCGTGTTTTTTCAGTGACGGGAGCTGGCCAGTTCGCCGTCGGTGGCAGGCTCAGCGTGTGGCTTCGGGGCAGCATCACGCAATTCGATACGCTTGATGGGGCCGACGATAACCAGATAGCTGAATACCGCGACCAGCGCGTTGGCACCCACGTACACAAGCGCCCACTTGAACGAGCCGGTGGCGCTGATGATGTAGCCGATCACGATAGGGGTGGTGATCGACGCGATGTTGCCGAAGGTGTTGAACAGGCCACCGGACAGCCCGGCAATCTGCTTGGGTGAAGTGTCCGCGACCACCGCCCAGCCCAGTGCGCCAATGCCCTTGCCGAAAAACGCCAGCGTCATGAAGCCAACCACCATCCACTCGGCATCGACGTAGTTGCAGAACACCATGGTGGTGGACAGCAGCAGGCCACAGACAATCGGCAGTTTGCGCGAAAAGGTCAGCGAGTTGCCGCGGCGCAGCAGCCAGTCGGAGATCACGCCACCCAGGACGCCGCCGATAAAACCACACACCGCCGGCAGCGAGGCGATGAAGCCGGCCTTGAGAATGGTCATGCCACGTTCCTGCACCAGGTACACCGGGAACCAGGTGAGGAAGAAGTAGGTGATGGCGTTGATGCAGTACTGGCCCAGGTATACGCCCAGCAGCATGCGGCTGGTCAGCAACTGCTTGATGTAACCCCATTTCGGGCCGTCGCTGCCGCGCTTCTGGTCCATGTCGACCAGGCCGCCGTTCTGCTCGATGTGCTCGAGTTCGCTTTGGCTGATGCGCGGGTGTTGGCGCGGATTGTAGATGGTCTTCAGCCACACCATCGAGAAGATGATGCCCAGCACACCCATGACCACGAAGACGTGCTCCCAGCCGAAGCTGAACACGATCCAGCCCATGATCGGGGCGAACAGTGCAGTGGCGAAATACTGCGCCGAGTTGAAGATGGCCGACGCCGTGCCGCGTTCCTGGGTCGGGAACCATGCGGCGACGATGCGCGCGTTACCCGGGAATGACGGGGCTTCGGCGAAACCGACCAGGAAGCGCAGGGTGAAGAGGGTGACCACGGCCCAGGCAACCGGCAGGCCACCGACAAAACCCTGCAGCAGGGTGAACAGCGACCAGGTGAAGATGCTGAAGGCGTAGACGTTCTTGGAACCGAAGCGATCGAGCAGCCAGCCACCAGGAATCTGGCCAGCCACGTAAGCCCATCCGAAGGCGGAAAAGATATAACCGAGGGTTACGGCGTCAATGCCGAGGTCTTTCTGCAGGCTGGAGCCTGCGATAGCAATGGTAGCGCGGTCGGCATAGTTGATCGTGGTCACCAGAAACAGCATGAACAGGATCAGGTAGCGCACATGCGTTTTCTTAGTCGCTTGCATGCTGGCAAAACTCCCACTAGTTATTTTTGTGCGGGCTCACGAATTGTAACCGGAGTGGGGGTAGGCCCACTCCGGGTGCGGCATCTGGCAGGCCGCGGGCAGCGCTTACTGCGGGCCCATCTTGTCCATCAGCGCGGCGAGCATTTCGTACTCTTCGGCGGTGAGGTCGGTCAGCGGAGTGCGCACCGGGCCAGCGTCGTAACCGGCAATTCTGGCGCCGGCCTTGACGATGCTCACGGCGTAGCCGGCCTTGCGGTTGCGGATGTCCAGGTAGGGCAGGAAGAAATCGTCGATCAGCTTGGCCACGGCGGCGTGGTCGTCACGGGCGATGGCGTTGTAGAAGTCCATGGCGGTTTTCGGCACGAAGTTGAACACCGCGGAGGAGTAAACCGGTACGCCCAGGGCCTTGTAGGCGGCAGCATACACTTCGGCGGTCGGCAGGCCACCCAGGTAGCTGAAGCGCTCGCCCAGGCGACGACGGATCGACACCATCAGTTCGATATCACCCAGGCCGTCCTTGTAGCCGATCAGGTTCGGGCAGCGCTCGGCCAGTTTTTCCAGCAGGTCGGCGTTCAGGCGGCAGACGTTGCGGTTGTACACCACCACCCCGATGTTTACCGATTTGCACACCGCTTCGACGTGGGCGGCGACGCCGTCCTGGCTGGCTTCGGTCAGGTAGTGCGGCAGCAACAGCAGGCCCTTGGCACCCAGGCGCTCGGCTTCTTGCGCGTATTCGATGGCCTGACGGGTAGAGCCACCGACACCGGCGAGGATCGGCACCGAAGTGGCGCAGGTGTCGACCGCGGTCTTGATCACCTGGCTGTATTCGCTGGCGGCCAGGGAGAAGAATTCACCGGTACCGCCAGCGGCGAACAGCGCGCTGGCGCCGTAGGGGGCCAGCCACTCAAGGCGCTTGATGTAGCCAGCCGGGTTGAAGTCGCCCTGGGCATTGAAGTCGGTGACCGGGAAAGACAGCAGGCCGTGGGAGAGGATGGATTTAAGTTCTTGTGGATTCATTGTTGTTGGCATCCTGTGGCGCTTGGGTGAGGGGGTGTTGTTTTGCGTTGGAGGTAAGTTATCGTACAACTTGTGCGATGACTAGTCCTTTTTCAGAGTTTTGTGTTCTCGCCAGGGTGGCCGTCTGGATAGGTGTGTTGTGGCGCAGATCGAGCGCCGCCCGCGCGGCGCTTCGCGGGTAAACCCGCTCCTACGTTTGTTTCGGGCCAGTATCGCCTGTGCCAGACGCGCGCGACCGCCTTGTTTGTACGACGCGATATCGAGGCATGCGCCAAGGCGTTCGCGCGCAAATGCCACAGGCATAACTGGCCCGAAACAAACGTAGGAGCGGGTTTACCCGCGAAGCGTCGCGCGGGCGGCGCTCGATTTCACAGGCGCAGCAGGGACGACGACAAACACATGGCAGTCATCGTATCTCTTAAGGGAAAGGAAAAAACGATCGCGGAGACAGGCACAAGCCCGCCGCCCGATTCCACGGGAAGTGTTCTGGGACCAGCAGAGGGTGACCGGGGAAACGGGGGCGGCCTTGCACCGCCCCGCGATCAAAGCAGAGGAAACTGAAGGTCAGGCCGCGTGCTGGCGCTTGATTTGCGCCTTGCGTACCTGGGCCCGGCAAGCATCGCCGAAAGCCTGGAAGATCTTTATCGAGTCAGGGTTCTTCGCCGCCTGCCATTCAGGGTGCCACTGCACCGCGAACAAGAACGGCGAAATGCTTGGCGCGTGAATCGCTTCGACCAGGCCATCTTCGGCACGGGCGATCGCTTCAATACCGGCGCCAAGCTTGTGCAGGCCTTGGCCATGCAGCGAGTTGACGCGAATCTCGTCGGTACCCAGGGTGTCGTGCAGCCAGCTGCCCGGCTGGATCTTCACCCCATGCACCTGGGCGTACTGCACTTCGACCGGGTCTTCCGGGTTTTCCCGGTGGTCATTGAACCCAGGTTCGGCATACACCTTCTGGTAAATGTCGCCACCCAGGGCCACGTTGATTTCTTGCATGCCGCGGCAGATGCCGAAAATGGGCAGGCCACGCTTGATCGCCGCCTTGACCAGCGGAATGTCGAACAGGTCGCGGTTCTGGTCCTGGCCTTTGCCTGGGGTCTGGTTTTCCTGGCCATACAGGGCCGGGTCGATGTTGCTGCCAGCGCCAGTCAGGTAAACGCCGTCGGCCATGTCCAGGTAGGTCTCGAGGTCGTCAGTGCCGCAGCAGGTAGGCACCAACACCGGGACGCAATCGGAGAACTCGACCAGCGGGGTAATGTATTTGTGGGTCATGACCTGGTAGTCATGGCCTTTGCGCTCTTGGCTGCCCATGGTCATCAGGACGACGGGTTTGCGCAGGGAAGGTTGCTTGTTGCCAATGTTGCTGTTGGACATATGTCACCTTGGGACAGGTTCGACCTGTCGTTGTTGTGCAGGCGCACGGCGCGGGGCCTTGGGTGCTGCCTGTAGCCCCGAGCACTGCCGGCTCGTCAGAGGCGACGATTCCGGTCGGGGCTTGTAGATAGCTTGCCAGAGCCGTTCGATATGTCAAACGACGGAAGCGGGCTTTAACGCGGGGGATACGCCGTTTTCTGGGGGCTGAAACCGATGCGGGCCTGTGGCGGCGTGGGTTTGGCAGGGGCTGCGGTCAATAATATTTAACGATGCAGTTGGGTCATTGCAGCGGCGCAATGATTAGGTCGCTTGAAATCACCTCGGTCCATGTGGGGGCGGCCTTGTGTCGCGAAAGGGCCGCAAAGCGGCCCTCGGATTTCAGCTCTGTGCATAGATTGCCGGGGCTGCTGCGCAGCCCTCTCGCGACGCAAGGCCGCTCCCACAAAGTCCAGTGACAGGTATTCAATCAGTGCAGTATCTGCGCCAGGAACGCCTTGGCCCGCTCGGTGCGCGGCTGGTTGAAGAACACCTGCGGCGGGCTGTCCTCGATGATCTGCCCACCCTCAAGGAACAGCACCCGCTCGGCGACCTGCCGGGCAAAGCCCATTTCATGGGTGACGCACAGCATGGTCATGCCCGTGCCAGCCAACTGCACCAGTACGTCCAGCACCTCGGCGACCATTTCCGGGTCCAGCGCCGAAGTGGGCTCGTCGAACAGCATGATCCGCGGCTTCATGCACAGCGCCCGGGCGATTGCCACGCGCTGCTGCTGGCCGCCGGACAGCTGGCTGGGGTACTTGTGCGCCTGGCTTTCGATGCCGACCTTGCTCAGGTACATGCGTGCCCGCTCCTCGGCGTCCTTGCGTGACAGCCCGCGCACGCTGGTGGGGGCCAGCAGGCAGTTGTCGAGCACGCTCATGTGCGGGAACAGGTTGAAGTGCTGGAACACCATGCCGATGTCGCTGCGTACCTGTGCAGCCTCGCGCGTGGTGGCCGCCAGGTCGATGCCGTCCACCTGGATGCTGCCCTGCTGGGCGACTTCCAGGCGGTTGATGCAACGGATCAGGGTCGACTTGCCCGAGCCGGACGGCCCGCACAGCACGATGCGTTCGCCTTCGCGCACCTGCAGGTCGATGTCACGCAGCACGTGGAACGCGCCATAGTGCTTGTTCAGGCCTTCGATGCGTATCAGCACCGAACGCGGGTCGGGTTCGGGGGCAAGGGTGGCAAGGCTCAGTGGTGCGGTCATCTTGTTGTTCTCCCGCGTGGGTTCAGTCGAAACGGGTCGCGCTGTAAGGCGCGGGGTCGGTGAAGGGGGGCTCGCCAGTGAGCAGCTCGGCCAGCAGCCGACCGCAGACCGGCCCCAGCGTGAGGCCGTGATGGGCATGGCCGAAGTTGAACCACAGCCCTGGGTGGCGCGGCGCCGGCCCGATCACCGGGCGCATGTCGGGCAGGCAGGGGCGGCGGCCCAGCCATGGCGTGTCGTCCAGACGTTCGCCGAGGGCCGGGAACAGCTTGCGCGCCAAGGCCTCGCAGCGGCCCAGCTGAATCTGATTGCCAGGCGCACTGGCTGCGTCGAACTCGATGCCGGTGGTCAGGCGCACGCCGCGCGCCATCGGCGCCAGTACATAGCCGCCTTGGGTGTCGCAGATCGAGTGCTCCAGCTGAGCGCCGTCACGGGTGCTGTAGTGCATGTGGTAGCCCCGCTTGATGGCCAGCGGGATCTGGTAGCCCAGGCCGCTGAACAGGTCGGCTGACTGAGGCCCAAGGCAGGCCACCACCTCGTCGGCAGTGATCGGGCCACGCTGGCTCTCTACCCGCCATTGGCCATTGGCCTGGCGCAGGCTGCGCGCATCGCCATGCACGAACTGCCCGCCGCGCTGCAGGAACAGCGCCGCATAGCCACGGGTGAGCGCGCCGGGGTTGTTCACGGTTTTCGGGTCGAGCCAGTGGATGCCACCGACCACGGTGGCGTCCAGCTGATGTTCACGTGCCTGCAGCTGCCCGCATTCAAGGATTTCGAACCGCAAGCCGTAGCGGCTCAGGCCCTTGGCATCGGTTTTTGCCTGCTCGAACAGCGCGGGGTCGCGGAACACTTCGATCCAGCCTTTGGCTTGCACCAGGCCCTCCAGGCCGGCGGCAGCGATCAGCGCGTCATGCTCGTCGACACAGCGCTGCACCAGCGGCAACATATCGGCGGCGGCGCCGGCCAGGCGCCCGGGTGCCGACTGGCGCCAGTAACGCCACAGCCACGGTGCGGCCTTGGGCAGGTGCGCCAGGCTGTAGCGCACATCGGGCTGGCGGTTCAGGCCGTAGCGCAGCAGTGCGCCGAGTTGCCGCGGGAAGGCATAGGGGATGACACTGGAGCGCTCGATCAGCCCGGCGTTACCGTGGCTGGTGCCGCTGCCCGGTTCGTCGCGGTCGATCAGAATTACCTGGCGCCCGCGTGCCTGCAGGTGCAGCGCGGTGCTGACGCCGACGATGCCGGCGCCGAGGACAAGGGTCTGGCAATGCATGAAACGTATCCTTCGGTCAGTTCAGGTGGCGGCCCAGGCGGGCTTCCAGGTGTTTCAACAGGCGCCGCACCAGTTCGACGATCACCAGGTAGAGCACGGCGGCCCACAGGTAGATCTGGAAGTCGAAACTGCGCGAGAAGGCCAGTTTGGTCACGCCCATCAGGTCGTAGATCGTCACCAGCGAGGCGATCGCGCTGGCCTTGATCATCAGGATCAGTTCGTTGCCCAACGGGCCAATGGCCACCAGCAGCGACTGCGGCAATATCACCTTGAAGAACGTGGTCGAGCGCTTCAGGTTCAGCGCCCGCGCCGCTTCATGCTGGCCAGGCGCAACCGCCATCAGGCTGCCGCGGAAGATCTCGGCCTGGTAGGCGGCAGTGTTCAGGGTGAACGCCAGCAAGGTGCAAAACCACGCATCCCGGAAGAACCACCACAGGCCGACGTCCTGCCAGAAGCCCTTGAGCGAACCCAGGCCGTAATACAGCAGGAACAATTGCGCCAGCAGCGGCGAACCGCGGAAGAAGTACACGTAGCCGGCTGCCATGCGCTGCAGTACCAGGCTGCGAGACAGGCGGGCAAGGGCCAGCAGAAGGCCGAGCACAGCACCCAGGCTGAAGGAAATCGCCACCAGCTTGGCGGTTACCAGCAGGCCGTCGATGAAGCGCGGGCCGTAGCGTTCCAGCAGGTCGGGGTCAAGCACCATTGCCAGCAGTTGATCGAAGCTCATGCGCGTGCTCCTTGCAGGTGGCGGTTGCTGCGCCGTTCGATGTAGGCGAACACGCGCCCGGACAGTGCCGCGAACAGCAGGTAGCCCAGGCAGGCGACGCCGTAGAAGAACATCGGCTCCTTGGTTACGCTGACCGCCAGGTTGGTCTGGCGCATCAGGTCGACCAGCGAGATGGTCGACACCAGCGAGGTGTCCTTGAGCAGCGACAGCCAGTTGTTGGACAAGCCGGGCAGGGCGATGCGGGTCAGTTGCGGCAGCAGCACCTTGAAGAAACCGGTGCGCTTGCTAAGCCCAAGCGCCGAGCAGGCTTCCAGCTGGCCCTTGGGCAGGGTCTTGAAGGCGGCCAGCCAGATCTCGCTGGAAAACGCGGCGAACACCAGGCTGAAGGCGATCATCGCGGCGAGGAAGGTGTTGATGAGGAACTCACCTTGGTAGCCCATGGCGGCGAGGATCTTCTGCGCGGCGATCTGGCAGCCGTAATAGATGATCAGCAACGTCAGCAGCTCGGGCAGGCCGCGGAAGACAGTGGAAAAAGTGGTGGCCCAGGCCCGTGGCAGGCGTTTGCGTGAGCGCGCCGCCAGGGCGACCACCAGGCCCAGTGGCAGGCCGATGGGCAGGCAGGCCAAGGCCAGGGAAACGGTAACCAGCGCGCCGGCCAGCAACGCCTGGCCCCAGCCTCCGCTGGCGAAAGACAGCAAGGACAATTGATCGAGCATGACGAACCTCTTGGGCAGGTTATGCGGCCTTGTGGGAGCGGCCTTGCGTCGCGAACGGGCTGCGTAGCGGCCCAGGGTTTATGCAACTGCAGAGATTGCCGGGGCCGCTACGCAAGGCCGCTCCCACAGGGGGGGCGCACAACTTCCTGAAGATCAGTTGTAGATATCGAAAGCAAAGTACTTGCTGGCGATCTTCTGGTAGGTGCCGTTGGCCACAATCTGTTGCAGCGCGGTATTCAGGCGCTGGCGCAGGGCTTCGTCGTCCTTGCGCACAGCGATCGCGGCATCGGCCTTGGTGTCGGCCACGTCGCCAAGGATCTTGCAGCAATCCCCGCCGTTCTTGTTCATCCACTCGTGCAGCGGGAATTTGTCGGCAATCACGCCGTCCAGGCGGCCGGCCGCCAGGTCTGCGTTGGCTTCGTCCATGGTCGGGTACAGTTTCACGTCGGCACCGGCCTTGCCGTACACGTCTTCGGCGTAGATGGCCTGGGTAGAGGAAGACTGCGCACCGACGGTGTAGCCGACAAAGTCGGTCTGGGCGCTGTCGATCTTGCTGTCCTTGGCAACCGCCACGGTCAGGGGCGTGCGGTAGTAGTGCTCGGTGAAGGCGATCTTCTTGCGTCGCTCTTCGGTGTCGATCATCGATGCCACTATCGCGTCATACTTGCGCGCCATCAGGGCGGGGATGATGCCTTCCCAGTCCTGCGCCACCAGCGTGCATTCGACTTTCATCTGTTCGCACAGGGCATGGGTGATGTCGACATCGAAGCCATGCAGCTTGTTATCGGCGTCTACATAGTTGAAGGGCGGGTAGGCACCCTCGGTGGCGAACCGCAGGGTTTCAGCGCTGGCGGCACCCGCCAGCAGCAGGGCGCACGCACCCAGCAAGGCCATGGACTTGTTCATCTCGCACCTCATTGCACTCTTGCTATTGTTGTTTGCCCGTCGACCACGAGGTGTAGCCGACGAATTCGTTATGTAGAGCGGCAGTTGCTTCCAAGCGTTTTTCAACATCCGGTCCGAGCTTCTTGCAGACCTCGTTGACCATCAGATGCACCCACGACAGCATCGTCGAGGTGGATTCCCAGAACAGGTTGAACTCGGTGGGGATGCGGAACACCTCGTCGGCATTGGCATCCGCCCAGTCACAGAAGGTGTCGGTCACCAGGGTGACCGCAATGCCAGCCTCGCGCGCCTTCTGGCACAGCATCAGGGCATGGCGGGAATAACGGCGCGCCTCGAACACCACTAGGGCGCTGTCTTCGGCGCGGCCCAGCAGCACTTCGCCGAAGTGCCCGGCGCTGATGTCCACCAGTTGCACACCATCGCGCAGGTATTGCAGCAGGTGGCTCATGCACATGGCGATGCCGCGCTCGGTCTGGAAACCGGCGATGAACACCCGCGGTGTGCTCGCCAGGCGTTGCGCCACGGTGTGCCAGGCGGGGCTCTGGCGGTATTCGTGTACGCGCACCAGGGCGGCGATTTCCAGCTCCAGGCTGCCGGCGTTGTCGCTGGCGTCCTGGTTCTGGCGGTAATCTTGCAGACGATCGCCTACCAGCCACGGGCCATCGCCCAGATCGTTCTGCAGGTCTTGCTTAAGCGCCTTGAGGTGGGCATAACCCAGTGAGCGACAGTAGCGCCCGACGCTGGATTCGCTGACGCCCAGCTTGGCGGCAATGCTGGCCGAGGTCTGGAACGGCAGTTCGTGCAGGTTGGCAAGCATGTAGGTGGCGATCTTGCGACCCGAGGCAGCGGCCCCTTCGAGGCTGTTTTCCAGGCGTTGCTTGATCAGTTGGCTCATGCTGCGGCTCCAGGGGTGAGGCTTGGGAAGAAAATGAATGTTTTCTGTCATCAAGTCAACATTTGACAGATTGCTGTCACATGAAGGAAAGTTTTTGTCGTTGCAACGCTGTAGCCATTCCAAAATCAACAAGGAGCTTCAGATGTCCGCACCTTCCACCAGCACCGTTGTGCGCGTGCCTTTTACCGAGCTGCAAAGCCTGTTGCAGGCCATTTTCCAGCGCCATGGGTGCAGCGAGGCCGTGGCCCGGGTGCTGGCCCACAACTGCGCCAGCGCCCAGCGTGATGGCGCCCATAGCCATGGGGTGTTCCGCATGCCCGGTTATGTCTCGACCTTGGCCAGCGGCTGGGTCGATGGCCAGGCCACGCCACAGGTCAGCGACGTGGCCGCCGGCTATGTGCGTGTCGATGCTGCGGGCGGTTTTGCCCAGCCAGCACTGGCGGCGGCCCGTGAGCTGTTGGTGGCGAAGGCGCGCAACGCAGGCATTGCCGTGCTGGCGATCCACAACTCGCACCACTTCGCCGCGCTATGGCCGGATGTCGAGCCGTTCGCCGAAGAGGGCCTGGTAGCCCTTAGCGTGGTCAACAGCATGACCTGCGTGGTGCCGCATGGTGCGCGCAAGCCGCTGTTCGGTACCAACCCCATCGCTTTTGCTGCGCCTTGCGCCGAGCATGACCCGATCGTTTTCGACATGGCCACCAGTGCCATGGCCCATGGCGATGTGCAGATTGCCGCGCGCGCCGGCCAGCAATTGCCGGAGGGCATGGGGGTGGATGCCGATGGCCAGCCGACCACCGACCCGAAGGCGATCCTGGAAGGCGGCGCCCTGCTGCCATTTGGCGGGCACAAGGGCTCGGCGTTGTCGATGATGGTCGAGCTGCTGGCGGCGGCGCTGACCGGCGGTCATTTCTCCTGGGAGTTCGATTGGTCCGGGCATCCGGGGGCGAAAACGCCATGGACCGGGCAGTTGATCATCGTCATCGACCCAGGCAAGGCCGAGGGCGAGCGCTTTGCCCAGCGCAGCCGCGAGCTGGTGGAGCACATGCAGGCGGTGGGGCTGACGCGCATGCCGGGCGAGCGGCGCTACCGTGAGCGCGAGGTGGCCGAGGAGGAGGGGGTGGCGGTGACCGAGCAGGAGTTGCAAGGCCTGAAAGAGCTGCTTGGCTGATCTGGCCCCTTCGCGGGTAAACCCACAGGTGCCTGAGCTGTTCCCAGGCTGTGCGCTGAACCCGTAGGAGCGGGTTTACCCGCGAAGAATCCAGCACGAATTTCCAGCCATGCAATGTTGCATAGACAACCTTGCACAATAGTGGATGTTCCTGAGCCCGCTCTGCGGGTATGCTCAGGGCTGACTTTCCGTACCGTCCTGATCCAAGGAGCTGCACGCTGTGTTCAAACATGTCGATGCCTATGCCGGCGACCCGATCCTCTCGTTGATGGAAACCTTCAAGGCCGACCCGCGCGCCGACAAGGTCAACCTGAGTATTGGCCTGTACTACGATGAGGCCGGCGTGGTGCCGCAACTGGCGGCGGTGGATGCGGTGGAAAAACGCATTGCCGGTCAGGACCACGAAGCCTCCCTGTACCTGCCGATGGAAGGCCTGGCCAGCTACCGCCAAGCCATCCAGGCGCTGCTGTTCGGTGCTGATCACCCGGCCGTGACCGGCGGCCGGGTGGCCACCGTACAGACCGTGGGTGGCTCCGGCGCCCTGAAGGTTGGTGCCGACTTCCTCAAGCGCTACTTCCCGCAGTCCGAAGTCTGGGTCAGCAACCCGACCTGGGACAACCACCGCGCCATCTTCGAAGGTGCAGGCTTCAAGGTGCACACCTACCCGTACTTCGACCAGGCCACCCGCGGCGTGGACTTTGACGGCATGCTGGCCACCTTGCAGAGCCTGCCGGCCAACAGCGTGGTGCTGCTGCACCCGTGCTGCCACAACCCTACCGGTGCCGATCTGCAGCAGCACCAGTGGCAACAAGTGGTCGAAGTGGTCAAGGCGCGCCAGCTGATCCCGTTCCTCGACATCGCTTATCAAGGCTTCGCCGAAGGCTTGGTAGAAGACGCCTACGCTATCCGCGAAATGGCCCGTGCCGGCGTGCCGTGCCTGGTCAGCAACTCCTTCTCGAAAATCTTCTCGCTGTATGGCGAGCGGGTGGGCGGCCTGTCGGTGGTGTGCGATGACGAGGCCACTGCCCAGAGCGTGCTTGGCCAGCTGAAGGCCACCGTGCGCCGCAACTACTCCAGCCCGCCCAACTTCGGCGCCCAGCTGGTTGCTGGCGTACTGAGCGATGCTGGCCTGAATGCCCAGTGGGCCGAAGAAGTCGAAGTGATGCGCAAGCGTATCCTCGACATGCGCCAGGCGTTGGTCGATGCCCTGGCCGTGCTGCTGCCGGGCCAGGACTTCCAGTTCTTCCTGCGCCAGCGCGGCATGTTCAGCTACACCGGCTTTAGCTTCGAGCAGGTACGTCGCCTGCGTGACGAGTTCGGCGTGTACCTGATCGACAGCGGCCGTGTGTGCATGTCCGGCCTGCGCCCGGCCAACCTGCAACGGGTTGCCGAAGCGTTCGCTGCCGTTCAGAAGTAACTCGCCAAGGGACCAGCTGCGGCCCCTCCTGTGGGGCGCGGTTGGACTTTGTGGGAGCGGCCTTGCGTCGCGAAAGGGGCCACGATTGCAGCTATGCCGCTGACATTGCTGGGGCCGCTTTGCGGCCCTTTCGCGACGCAAGGCCGCTCCCACAGGCCGCTCCCACAGGCCCCAAGGCCGCGACATTCCACCGAACGACACCAGCAATGCCTTCCACTTGTAAAGACAAGTGCAACCGCTCCTCGGAAAAGGGCTTCGCAAGTGCAACCTTTCCGTGCACAATCGCGCCCCTCTTTTCCGGTTGAGTTGGGCGAAACGTCTATTTCGCCATTCTCAGCCTGTTGCAGTCTTGCGAGTGGAGCTTCACCCGGAATGAATGAGCAGGCCCCAAGCGTTGAACAACGCTTTGCAGAATCGACCCCCGCAGCCCTCGGCACTTGGGCGCGTCACGACACCACCTGGATGCTGGGCCTGTTCGGCACAGCCATCGGCGCCGGGACACTGTTCCTGCCGATCAACGCCGGCCTTGGCGGCTTCTGGCCGCTGTTGATCCTGGCCGTGCTGGCCTTCCCGATGACCTATTTCGCCCATCGCGGGCTGACCCGCTTCGTCCTTTCCGGGCGCGATGGCAGCGACATCACCGAAGTGGTCAAGGAGCATTTCGGCATCACCGCCGGTGCCTCGATCACCGTGCTGTACTTCTTCGCCATCTTCCCGATTCTGCTTATCTACAGCGTGGCGCTGACCAACACCGTGTCCAGCTTCATGGAACACCAGCTGCACATGCAGCCGCCGCCACGGGCAATCCTGTCATTCGTGCTGATCCTCGGCCTGCTGGCCATCGTGCGCTGCGGGGAGCAGGCCACGGTTAAGGTCATGAGCCTGCTGGTCTACCCGTTCATCGTTGCGCTGGCGTTGCTGGGCCTGTACCTGGTGCCGCACTGGACCGGTGGCATTCTCGACAGCGCCACAGAGGTGCCGCCGGCCTCGGCCTTCCTGCACACCCTGTGGCTGGCCATTCCGGTGATGGTGTTCTCGTTCAACCATTCGCCGATCATCTCGGCCTTTGCCGTCGACCAGAAGCGCCGTTACGGCGAGCACGCCGATGAGCGCAGCGGCCAGATCCTGCGTCGTGCCCACCTGCTGATGGTGGTGATGGTGCTGTTCTTCGTGTTCAGCTGCGTGCTCACCCTGAGCAGCGCCCAGCTGGCCGAAGCCAAGGCGCAGAACCTGTCGATCCTGTCGTACCTGGCCAACCACTTCAGCAACCCGACCATCGCGTTCGCTGCGCCGTTGATCGCCTTCGTGGCCATCGCCAAGTCGTTCCTCGGCCACTATATCGGTGCCAGCGAAGGCCTGAAGGGCATCATCGCCAAGACCGGTGCGCGCCCAGGCGCCAAGGCCCTGGACCGCGTGGTTGCCGCACTGATGCTGGTAGTCTGCTGGATCGTTGCCACCCTCAACCCAAGCATTCTCGGCATGATCGAGTCGCTCGGCGGCCCGATTCTCGCGGTGCTGTTGTTCCTGATGCCGATGTACGCCATTCGCCGTGTGCCATCGATGCGCAAGTACAGCGGTGCGGCCTCCAACGTGTTCGTCGTTGTGGTCGGCCTGGTTGCGCTGACTTCGGTGGTGTACGGCCTTGTAAGCTGATTCACCCGTTTCATTCAAGAATGCCCGGGTCGCTTGTCGCCACCCGGGCATTTTTTTGCCTGATCAAGGTTTCAGCAGCGTTGCATTCCATCGTCCTTGGTGCATGCAAGCAGCCACCCTCCGCACAGGCTGGCCACCACGAACAGCACGCCCAAGCCCGCCGTTAGCGCGCTTTCTAAGCCTGCGACCAGAGTGCTCGTCAAACCGGCGCCGGCGAACAGCAATGTCGTATTGAGCGACGCTGCCGCACCTGCCTGACGCGGATAGCGCGCCAAAGCCTGGGTCGTTGCGGCGGGGCGTACCAGGGTTGTCCCGGTGGTACAGACAATCATCGGCAGCAGAACACCCAGCACAGATAAACCTGCTACCCATTCCCACATCAAAAGGGTGATGCCCGCCGTACTTATAAGCAGCAAGCCTGCTTTTATTTGAGCTTGCGGGCTTACGCGACTGTTCAGGTAGGTCGCAGCCATGCCGCCGACGATGTATGCCAACCCATAGCCGATAAAGACCAGAGAGAATTGATAGGCCGTCAGCTCCAGCCTGCCCATCAGCAGCAAGGGCGCTATGACGATAAAGGAAAAATGGCAGGCAAAGGCGAGGCTGGAGAGCATGGAATGCGCGAGATAGTCCGTGTCTCGCAGCATCACCCGATAACTGGACATGCTTGGCGCCCGGTCATGCGACGCAGGTGCGTCATGGAGCAGCACACACGATAGAAGTGAAACGATTGCAGCGATGATCACGAATACCGTAAAGCTTGCCTTCCAGCCAAACGACTGTTGAAGAAAGGCACCTGCCAGCGGTGACAGGGAGATGAACAACCCGCTCGTGCTTGTTAACAGGATGCGCATGGCATTGCGTTGTGTACCGCTGTAGAGGTCCTGCACAAGCGCCTGGCCTAGCACGAGGCTGCCGCAACCCAGGGCCTGCACCAAGCGAAAGGCCATGAACGTTTCATAATGGGTTGAAACTACGCAACCGAGCGCCCCCACAATGGATACGCTCAACCCAGCGAGCAACAAACGCTTGCGCCCGATGCCATCCGACAGTGGGCCGATCACGATTTGCGCCATGGCCACACCGACAGCAAAAAAGCTCACTGAGTACGCAATCTGTTTTGTGTCGACCCGAAACTCATCTGAGAGCGCAGGGAATGATGGGAGGATCACGTCCAGAGGAAACACACCCAGCAGACATAACAAAATCAGCAATGTCGAGCACAGGTGGCGCCGAAGCGAACCAGCGGGGTGGTTCATGCCATTAACTCCTCGATTGGAACTGCAAGAAATAGCTTTCGTCATCCAGTAAATCAGTACGCTAAAGATGTACAAGGTGAGCTTGGTAGCGAAACTTCCGATAGAGGTGTAGGAATTGTAGGGAGAGGCCGGGATGGGCGTTCGGCAACGGTGAGGCCACTGGCCGTAACCGCGGCTATCGGCATTTTTTGTCCACAAAAATCGTCCGGCAATGGAACAATTTCACCTGCCCCCATAGGCACCCGGCTGCCTTCATGCTTAACTCAGTGTCCTTTTCAAACCCCGCATAAGGATTTCGTCATGGCTCAAGTGACTCTCAAAGGCAACCCGGTACAGGTCAACGGTAACCTGCCACAGGCCGGCGCCCAGGCTCCGGCTTTCTCCCTGGTAGGTGAAGGCCTGGCTGACAAGTCGCTGAAAGACTACGCCGGCAAGCGCAAGGTGCTGAATATCTTCCCAAGCGTCGATACCCCAACCTGCGCCACCTCGGTGCGCAAGTTCAACGCCCAGGCCAACGACGTTGCCAACACCGTGGTGCTGTGCATCTCGGCTGACCTGCCGTTCGCCCAGGCACGCTTCTGCGGCACTGAAGGGCTGGACAACGTGAAGAACCTGTCGACCCTGCGTGGCCGCGAGTTCCTCGAAAACTACGGCGTAGCCATCGCCGACGGCCCGCTGGCCGGCCTGGCCGCCCGCGCCGTGGTGGTGCTGGACGAGAACGACAAGGTGCTGCACAGCGAACTGGTTGGCGAAATTGCTGACGAGCCGAACTACGACGCGGCGCTGGCTGTACTGAAGTAAGGATTGCGTGGGGCAGGGCGGGCGTCTGTAGCCTGTGATGGCCTCTTCGCGGGTAAACCCGCTCCTACAACGTGCGGCACAGGTTTCAACGGCTGTGACATCCCCGTAGGAGCGGGTTCACCCGCGAAGGGGCCAGACCAGGCAACCGAACCTTCAGGCCCGCCACCGCTCCAAGCAACACCCTGTAACGGCCCGGAACACGTTCCGGGCCGTTTTCATTTAAAATTCCGCCGCTTGGCAACGTCAGGCAAAGGTAAACCTCTGGTAAAGGCCCTTTGCTAAAACGATGGCAGTGCTTATCGTTCATCCTCCCCAAGTCGTCATTCCGAACAAGGTTCGTTCAACCCATGCAAGCGTCCAATTCCCGTTCCCTTCGTCGCTGGCTCGTCGGCCTGCTGATCCTGCTGCTGGTGGCTGCACTGGCCTGGTGGCTGTGGCCCGCAGCGACGCCTGCGCATAAAGAAGCCAGTGGCATGCGCGGTGGCAAGGGCATGGGCATGATCGGCGGCCGCCCAGGTTTTGGCGGCTCCAGTGACCCGGTACCCGTACGTGTCGTGCCGGTGCGGACAGGCGACTTCCCCCTCTACTACAAAGCCTTGGGCACGGTCACCGCGACCAATACGGTCAATGTGCGCAGCCGCGTGGCTGGCGAACTGGTGAACATCCACTTCAAGGAAGGCCAGCGCGTCAAGGCTGGCGACCTGCTGGCCGAAATCGACCCGCGCCCTTATCGCATCGCCCTGCAGCAGGCCGAAGGCACCTTGGCGCAGAACCAGGCGCAGTTGAAGAATGCTCAGGTCGACCTGGCCCGCTATAAAGGCCTGTACGCCGAAGACAGCATCGCCAAGCAAACCCTGGACACTGCCCAAGCCCAGGTTGCGCAGTTCCAGGGGCTGGTCAAGACCAATCAGGCACAGGTCAACGACGCCCGCCTGAACCTCGATTTCACCCAGATCCGTGCGCCGATCAGTGGCCGTGTGGGCCTGCGCCAGCTCGATCTGGGCAACCTGGTGGCCGCCAACGACACCACCGCGCTGGTAGTCATCACCCAAACCGAGCCGATCAACGTCGCCTTCACCCTGCCGGAAACCGAACTGAGCACTGTGCTGGAGCGCTACCGCAGTGGCGCCAGCCTGCCGGTCGAGGCCTGGGACCGCGGTGACAGCAAGCTGCAGTCCACCGGTGTGCTGGGCAGCATCGACAACCAGATCGACACCACCACCGGCACGCTGAAGTTCAAAGGCCGTTTCGAGAACAAGGACCTGGCCCTGTTCCCCAACCAGTTCGTCAACGTGCGCTTGCTGGCCGACACCCTCAAACAGGTGGTCATGGCCCCGGCCGCGGCCATCCAGTTTGGCAACGATGGCACCTTTGCCTATGTGGTCAACGAGAAGAGCACCGTCAATGTCCGCAAGCTCAAGGTGGGCGCCAGCGATGGCGAGAACAGCGTCATTCTCGACGGCTTGAAGGCTGGCGACCGCCTGGTGCTGGAAGGCACCGACCGCCTGCGCGAAGGCACCCAGGTGGAAGTGGTCGAAGACAGCTCGCAAGTGCCGACCACCCCGGGCCAGCACCTGCAAGGGCAGGAAACCAAGGGCGCGGCGCAAACAGATGAAGCACAACCTGGCAACGCAGCAGGCAAGGCGGGCGCATGAACCTCTCGCGCCTGTTCATCCTGCGCCCGGTCGCCACCACGCTGAGCATGCTGGCCATCGTGCTGGCTGGCCTGATCGCCTACAAGTTGCTGCCGGTTTCCGCCTTGCCGCAGGTGGATTACCCGACCATTCGCGTCATGACCCTGTACCCCGGCGCCAGTCCGCAGGTGATGACCAGCGCTGTCACCGCGCCACTGGAGCGCCAGTTCGGCCAGATGCCGGGCCTGGAACAGATGGCCTCGACCAGTTCTGGCGGCGCGTCGGTGCTGACCTTGCGTTTCAACCTCGACATGAACATGGACGTTGCCGAGCAACAGGTGCAGGCCGCGATCAACGCCGCCAGCAACCTGCTGCCCAGTGACCTGCCGGCACCGCCGGTGTACAACAAGGTCAACCCGGCCGACACCCCGGTGCTGACCCTGGCCATCTCCAGCAAGACCATGCCGCTACCCAAGCTCAACGACCTGGTCGATACCCGCGTGGCGCAAAAGCTGGCGCAAATCAGCGGCGTGGGCATGGTCAGCATTGCCGGTGGCCAGCGCCAGGCGGTACGCATCAAGGTCAACGTCGACGCCCTGGCGGCCAATGGCTTGAATCTGGATGACGTGCGCACGCTGATCGGTGCCTCCAACGTCAACCAGCCCAAAGGCAACTTCGACGGCCCGACCCGGGTGTCGATGCTCGATGCCAACGACCAGCTGCGTTCTCCCGAGGAATACGCCAACCTGATCCTGGCCTACAACAACGGTGCGCCGCTGCGCCTGAAAGATGTGGCCGAAATCGTCGACGGCGCCGAGAACGAGCGGCTGGCCGCCTGGGCGAACGAGAACCATGCTGTGCTGCTGAACATCCAGCGTCAGCCGGGCGCCAACGTGATCGAAGTGGTCGACCGCATCAAGGGCCTACTGCCGTCGATCACCGACAACCTGCCGGCCGGCCTCGATGTCTCGGTGCTGACCGACCGCACCCAGACCATTCGTGCCGCGGTCAAGGACGTGCAGCACGAACTGCTGATCGCCATCGTTCTGGTGGTGATGGTCACCTTCGTCTTCTTGCGCCGCTTCAGCGCCACCCTCATTCCGTCGATTGCCGTGCCACTGTCGCTGATCGGGACGTTCGGGGTCATGTACCTGGCCGGGTTCTCGGTCAACAACCTGACACTCATGGCCCTGACCATCGCCACCGGCTTTGTGGTCGATGATGCCATCGTCATGCTGGAGAACATCTCCCGGCATATCGAAGAGGGCGAGACGCCCATGCAGGCGGCGCTCAAGGGCGCCCGACAGATTGGCTTCACCCTGATTTCGCTGACCTTCTCGCTGATTGCGGTCCTGATCCCGTTGCTGTTCATGGCGGACGTGGTCGGTCGCCTGTTCCGCGAGTTCGCCATCACGCTGGCAGTCGCCATTCTGATTTCCCTGGTGGTGTCCCTGACCCTGACACCGATGATGTGCGCGCGTCTGCTCAAGCGCGAGCCCAAGGAAGAAGAACAAGGCCGCTTCTACCGTGCCAGTGGCGCCTGGATCGACTGGCTGATCAAGCACTACGGCAGTGCCCTGCAGTGGGTGCTCAAGCATCAGCCGCTGACCTTGCTGGTGGCGGTGGCCAGCCTGGTGCTCACGGTGTTTCTGTACATGGTCGTGCCCAAGGGCTTCTTCCCGGTGCAGGACACGGGGGTGATCCAGGGTATTTCCGAAGCGCCTCAGTCCACCTCGTTCGCCGCCATGAGCGAACGTCAGCAGGCCCTGAGCAAGGTCATCCTGCAAGACCCGGCCGTGCAAAGCCTGTCGTCCTACATTGGCGTAGACGGCGACAACGCCACGCTCAACAGTGGTCGCCTGCTGATCAACCTCAAGCCCCACGGCGAGCGCGATGTCAGCGCCAGCGAAGTGATCAGCCGCCTGCAGCCGCAGGTCGACCGGCTGGTGGGCATCCGCCTGTTCATGCAGCCGGTGCAAGACCTGAGCATCGAGGACCGGGTCAGCCGGACCCAGTATCAGTTCAGCCTGTCGTCGCCGGACGCCGACCTGCTGGCGCAGTGGAGTGGCAAGCTGGTGCAGGCGCTGCAGCAGCGCCCGGAACTGGCCGATGTGGCCAGCGACCTGCAGGACAAGGGCTTGCAGGTGTACCTGGTCATCGACCGTGACATGGCCAGCCGCCTGGGGATCAGCGTGTCGCAGATCACCAATGCCCTGTACGACGCCTTCGGCCAGCGGCAGATCTCGACCATCTACACTCAGGCCAGCCAGTACCGCGTGGTGTTGCAGTCCAAGGACGCCGCCACGATCGGCCCGCAGGCGCTGGAGTCGATCCACGTCAAGGCCACCGATGGCGGCCAGGTGCGCCTTTCGGCGCTGGCGCGGATCGAGCAGCGTCAAGCCCAGCTGGCTATTTCTCACATCGGCCAGTTCCCGGCAGTGACCTTGTCGTTCAACCTGGCTCACGGCGCGTCGCTGGGCGAAGCCGTGCAGGTGATCGAGCAGGTGCAGCAGGACATCGGCATGCCGCTGGGTGTGCAAACCCGCTTCCAGGGTGCGGCCGAGGCCTTCCAGGCATCGTTGTCGAGCACCTTGCTGCTGATTCTGGCGGCGGTGGTGACCATGTACATCGTGCTGGGGGTGCTGTACGAAAGCTACATCCACCCGATCACCATCCTCTCGACCCTGCCGTCGGCGGCGGTCGGTGCCTTGCTGGCTTTGCTCATCAGCGGTAACGACCTGGGCATGATCGCTATCATCGGCATCATCCTGCTGATCGGTATCGTCAAGAAGAACGCGATCATGATGATCGACTTCGCCCTGGAGGCCGAGCGCCACCAGGGCATGAGCCCGCGTGATGCCATCTACCAGGCGGCGCTGCTGCGCTTCCGGCCGATCCTGATGACCACCCTGGCCGCGCTGTTTGGTGCGGTGCCGCTGATGCTTGCCACCGGTTCCGGTGCCGAACTGCGCCAGCCACTGGGCCTGGTGATGGTCGGCGGGTTGCTGGTCAGCCAGGTGCTGACGCTGTTCACCACCCCGGTCATCTACCTGTACTTCGATCGCCTGGCCCGCCGCCTGCGCCCGGCCACTGACGTGAAGCAGGCCCAGGCATGAACCTGTCTGGGCCTTTCATCCGTCGCCCGGTGGCGACCATGCTGTTGAGCCTGGCAATCATGCTGCTGGGTGGGGTCAGCTTTGGCTTGCTACCGGTGGCGCCACTGCCGCAAATGGACTTCCCGGTGATCGTGGTGTCGGCGAACCTCTCTGGTGCCAGCCCCGAGGTCATGGCGTCCACCGTGGCCACACCGCTGGAACGCAAGCTGGGCAGCATTGCCGGCGTCACCACGCTCACCAGCAGCTCCAACCAGGGGTCGACACGGGTAATCATCGGCTTCGAGATGGGCCGTGACATCGATGGCGCAGCCCGTGAGGTGCAAGCGGCGATCAACGCTACCCGCAACCTGCTGCCCAGTGGCATGCGTAGCATGCCCACCTACAAGAAGATCAACCCGTCGCAGGCGCCGATCATGGTGCTGTCGCTGACCTCGGATGTGTTGCAGAAGGGCCAGCTGTATGACCTGGCCGACACCATCCTTTCACAGAGCCTGGCTCAGGTATCGGGGGTAGGGGAGGTGCAGATCGGCGGCAGTTCGCTGCCGGCCGTGCGTATTGCCGTCGAGCCGCAACTGCTCAACCAGTACAACCTGTCGCTGGACGAAGTGCGCACGGCCGTGTCCAACGCCAACCAGCGCCGGCCCATGGGCTTTGTCGAGGACACCGAGCGCAACTGGCAGGTGCGGGCCAACGACCAGCTGGAAAGCGCCAAGGATTACGAGCCGGTGGTGATTCGCCAGCAGAACGGCACCATTCTGCGCCTGTCTGACGTGGCGACTGTCACCGACGGCGTTGAAAACCGTTACAACAGCGGCTTCTTCAACGACCAGGCAGCGGTGTTGCTGGTGGTCAACCGCCAGAGCGGCGCCAACATCATCGAAACGGTCGACCAGATCAAGGCGCAGCTACCGGCATTGCAGTCGTTGCTGCCCGCCAGCGTGCAACTGAACGTGGCCATGGACCGCTCGCCCGTGATCAAGGCTACCCTCAAAGAGGCCGAGCACACCCTGCTGATCGCCGTGGTGCTGGTGATCCTGGTGGTCTACCTGTTCCTCGGCAGCCTGCGCGCCTCGCTGATCCCCAGCCTGGCGGTGCCGGTATCGCTGGTGGGGACGTTCGCAGTCATGTACGTGTGCGGTTTCTCGCTCAACAACCTGTCGCTGATGGCGCTGATCCTTGCCACCGGGCTGGTGGTGGACGATGCCATCGTGGTGCTGGAAAACATCTCCAGGCACATCGAGAACGGCCAGCCACCGATGAAGGCGGCCTTCCTGGGCGCCAAGGAGGTGGGCTTCACCTTGCTGTCGATGAACGTGTCGCTGGTGGCGGTGTTCGTCTCCATCCTGTTCATGGGCGGCATCGTGCGCAACCTGTTCCAGGAGTTTTCCATCACCCTGGCGGCGGCGATCATCGTCTCGCTGGTGGTGTCGCTCACCCTTACACCGATGCTCTGCGCCCGCTGGCTCAAGCCGCACCAGGCCCAGCAGACACGCCTGCAGCGCTGGAGCGACAAGCTGCATCAGCGCATGGTTGCTGCCTATGACCGCAGCCTGGGCTGGGCCCTGCGCCACAAGCGCCTGACCCTGCTCAGCCTGTTGGCCACCATCGGCATCAACATCGCCCTGTACGTGGTGGTGCCCAAGACGCTGATACCCCAGCAGGATACCGGCCAGTTGATGGGCTTCATCCGGGGTGACGACGGCCTGTCGTTCACGGTGATGCAGCCGAAGATGGAAATCTACCGCCGCGCCTTGCTGGCCGACCCGGCAGTACAGAGCGTTGCCGGTTTCATCGGTGGCAACAGCGGTACCAACAACGCCATGGTGCTGGTGCGCCTGAAACCGATCAGCGAGCGCAAGATCGATGCGCAGAAGGTGATCGAACGCCTGCGCAAGGAGCTGCCCAAAGTGCCCGGCGGGCGCCTGTTCCTGATGGCCGACCAGGACCTGCAACTGGGGGGCGGTGGGCGTGACCAGACCTCCTCTCAGTACCTGTATACCCTGCAAAGTGGCGACCTGGCGGCGTTGCGCGAATGGTTCCCCAAGGTGGTCGCGGCGCTGCGTGCACTGCCTGAGCTGACCGCCATTGACGCCCGCGATGGTGCCGGTACCCAACAGGTGACGCTGGTGGTCGACCGTGACCAGGCCAAGCGCCTGGGCATCGACATGGACATGGTCACCGCAGTACTGAACAACGCCTACAGCCAGCGGCAGATCTCCACCATCTACGACAGCCTCAACCAGTACCAGGTGGTGCTCGAGATCAACCCAAAATACGCCTGGGACCCGAGCACGCTGGAGCAAGTGCAGGTGATCACTGCCGACGGCGCCCGGGTGCCGCTGTCGACCATCGCCCACTACGAGAACAGCCTGGCCAACGACCGGGTCAGCCACGAAGGCCAGTTCGCTTCGGAAGACATCGCCTTCGACGTCGCCGAGGGCTACAGCCCCGACCAGGCCATGGCGGCACTGGAGCGCGCGGTAGCCAAACTGGGCCTGCCCGAGGAGGTGATTGCCAAGCTCGGCGGCACTGCCGATGCCTTTGCCCAGACCCAGCAGGGCCAGCCATTCATGATCCTTGGCGCACTGCTGCTGGTGTACCTGGTGCTGGGTATTCTGTATGAAAGCTACATTCACCCGCTGACCATTCTCTCGACACTGCCTTCGGCGGGCGTCGGTGCCTTGCTGGCGCTGTACGTCACCGGTGGCGAGTTCAGCCTGATCTCGTTGCTGGGGCTGTTCCTGTTGATCGGGGTGGTGAAAAAGAATGCCATCCTGATGATCGACCTGGCCTTGCAGCTGGAGCGCCATCAGGGCTTTTCGCCGGAAGAGTCGATTCGCCGGGCCTGCCTGCTGCGCCTGCGGCCGATCCTGATGACCACCCTGGCAGCGATCCTTGGCGCATTGCCGTTGCTGCTGAGCCAGGCTGAAGGCGCAGAAATGCGTCAGCCGCTGGGCCTGACCATCATCGGTGGCCTGGTGTTCAGCCAGATCCTCACCCTTTATACGACGCCGGTGGTTTACCTGTACCTGGACCGCCTGCGCCACCGTTTCAACCGTTGGCGCGGCGTGCGCACCGACGCCGCCCTGGAAACCCCGCTATGACTTTTGCCCAGACCCCACTTCACCGTGCCCTGCAGGCACTGACCCGTGGCCGTGGCTCGCGCCTGCTTGGTGCCGGGTTGTGCGTGGCCTTGCTCAGTGCCTGTACCCTGAGCCCGGACTACCACCGCCCCGAGCTGAACAGCACGGCGGCGCAGTTCAAGCACGCCGAAGGTTGGACCCAGGCCTCGCCGTCCGACGCCATCGCCCGTGGCGCCTGGTGGGAAATCTACGGTGATGCCGGGCTCAACGCGCTGGTCGAAGAGCTTAACCGCAGCAACCAGACCGTGGCGCAATCAGAAGCCCAGTACCGCCAGGCCCAGGCGCTGGTGCGCAGCAGCCGTGCGGCGCTGTTCCCCAGCCTGGACCTGAGCGCCAGCAAGAACCGTTCGGCGCAGGGCACCGGCAGCTCCAGTTCCAGCCTGTCCAATAACAGCAGCGGCATTCGCAACACCTACAACGCGCAGTTGGGCGTGAGCTGGGAGATCGACCTGTGGGGCAAGCTGCGCGAAACCCTGAATGCCAACGAGGCCAGTGCCGAAGCGAGTTTCGCCGACCTTGCGTCGATCCGCTTGAGCCAACAGTCGGAGCTGGTGCAGAACTACCTGCAATTGCGGGTGATCGATGAGCAGAAGCGCTTGCTGGAAGCCACCGTGGCGGCTTATGAGCGCTCGCTGCGAATGAACGAAAACCAGTACCGCGCCGGTGTCGCCGGCCCGGATGCCGTGGCCCAGGCCCGTACGCAGCTCAAAAGCACCCAGGCTGACCTGATTGACCTGATCTGGCAGCGTGCGCAGTTCGAAAACGCCATCGCCGTGCTGCTGGGCAAGACGCCTGCCGACTTCGCCCTGGCCGACAGCAAGGCGATTCCCGCGTTGCCGCAAATACCGGTTTCGCTGCCTTCGCAGCTGCTGGAGCGGCGCCCGGACATCGCGGCAGCCGAACGCAACGTGATGGCGGCCAACGCCAACATCGGGGTGTCGCGGGCAGCCTACTTCCCGGACCTCAGCCTGAGCATGAGTGGTGGTTATTCCAGCAGCAGCTTCAGCAACTGGATCGAGCTGCCCAACCGCTACTGGTCGGTAGGCCCGCAGTTGGCGCTGACCCTGTTCGACGCCGGCAAACGCAGCGCCGAGGTCGACCGCACGGTGGCCGTGTATGACCAGACGGTGGCGCAGTACCGCCAGACCGTGCTGGACGGCTTCAAGGAAGTGGAAAACCTGCTGGTTCAACTGAAGGTGTATGGCGATGAAGCCGTGGTGCGCCAAGAGGCGCTTGACGCCGCCCGTGAGTCGTTGCGCCTGACCGAAAACCAGTACCGTGCCGGGCTGATCGGCTATCTGGATGTGGTCAACGTGCAAACCACGGCGCTGAGCAACGAGCGCAGCGTGCTGAACCTGCTGCAAGGGCGCCTGGTGGCCAGTGTGCAACTGGTGGCTGCGTTGGGCGGCGGCTGGGATGCAGAACAGGCGTTTGCCGAGCAGAATTGACCGAACGCAGAGGGGTAGACTGCGGTTATTGGATCCATTCCCATTCGCAAAAACCCCGTGCGTTTCGCTTAAGCTTGAGTACAATCGTCAGCTTTTGTCGGGCCCCCTGTCCCGGCGCTGGAACTCTCAATGCTGACCGGTAGCTACTCCTCTTCGCTGGTGTTGATTTCGCTGTGCGTGGCGATCCTGGCATCCTATACCGCCCTTGACCTGACCGGCCGCATCGCCACGGCCAAGGGCCGCGCTGCCTGCCTGTGGATGGGCGGCGGTGCGTTGGCCATGGGCATCGGCGTGTGGTCGATGCACTTCATTGGCATGCTTGCCTTCAGCTTGCCCATCGACTTGGGGTACGACCTGGCCCTGACCGCGTTTTCGCTGCTGATCGCTGTGCTGTCCTCGGGCTTTGCCTTGTGGCTGGTCAGCCAGCCGAGCCTGCCAGCGCCGCAGTTGGGGTTTGGCGCGCTGATCATGGGCGCCGGTATCGCTTGCATGCACTACACCGGCATGGCTGCCCTGCGCATGCTGCCGGGCATCGATTACGACCCGACGTTGTTCGGCGCTTCGTTGCTGATTGCCGTAGGCGCCTCGGCGGCGGCATTGTGGATTGCCTTCCGCCTGCGCACACACACACCCTATATACGGCAGATCCGCGGCCTGGCGGCGGTGGTCATGGGCGTTGCCATCGTGGGCATGCATTACACCGGCATGGCAGCGGCAAACTTCCCCGAGGGCAGCTTCTGCGGCGCGCTGGGGGGCGGGTTGCAGGGGGACAGCCTGGTTTACCTGGTGCTGATCACCACGCTGGCAGTACTGGCAGTGGCTTTGCTGACTTCGGTGCTGGACGCGCGTCTCGAGGCACGTACTGCCGAGTTGGCCCGTTCGCTGACCTTGGCCAACCAGGAACTGACCCAACTGGCCTTGCACGACACCCTCACCGATCTGCCCAACCGTACCCTGCTGGCGGACCGCATCGAACAGGCCATTGCCAAAGTGGCGGAGCAGGGCGGTTGTTTTGCCCTGATGTTCATTGATCTGGACGGCTTCAAACCCGTCAACGATGCCTTTGGCCATCATATCGGTGACCTTCTGCTCAAAGCGGTGGCGGCCCGCCTGCGCGGCCACCTGCACAGCCAGGACACGCTGGCACGGATTGGCGGCGACGAATTCGTGCTGCTGGTGGAACTGCAGGAGCCGAACGATGCCATGGACGTGGCGGTCAAGCAGGTCAACCTGGTGTCCCGGCCTTTCCGCGTGGCCGAGCACGACCTGCAACTGTCGGCGAGCCTGGGCATCGTTCTGTACCCGGGCAATGGCCAGGACCAGCATGAGTTGCTGCGTAACGCCGACGCTGCCATGTACCATGCCAAGAGCGCCGGCAAGAACGGTTACAGCTTCTTCGATGTGTCGATGAACAGCAACGCGCGCCAGCAGTTGCAGCTGCTGCAGGACTTGCGCCTGGCGCTTGAGCAGCGCCAGTTCCGCTTGCATTATCAGCCCAAGTTCGACGCCCAGGCCTGCCAGCCGATCGGTGCCGAAGCATTGCTGCGCTGGGAGCACCCGCAGCAGGGCCTGCTGCTGCCTGACCGCTTCATCGGCCTGGCAGAAAAGACCGGCCTGATCATCCCCATTGGTGAGTGGGTACTCACTGAGGCCTGCCGTCAGATGCGTCAGTGGCTAGACCAGGGGCACCATGGCTGGCGCATGGCGGTGAACCTGTCGGCCATCCAGTTCTGCCATGCCGGTCTGGTCGACAGCGTGGCCCGCGCCCTGCAGCAGAACGGCTTGCCAGCCAACTGCCTGACACTGGAAATTACCGAAACCACCGCCATGCACGATGCCGATGCCAGCCTGACCGTGCTGCAGCGCCTGTCCGACATGGGCGTGGACTTGTCCATTGATGACTTTGGTACGGGCTATTCCAGCCTGATGTACCTCAAGCGCCTGCCAGCCAACGAGCTGAAAATCGACCGCGGTTTCGTACGCGACCTGGAGCAGGACAGTGACGATGCAGCGATTGTTTCGGCAATTGTCGCGCTGGGCCAGGCGTTAGGCCTGCGTATCGTTGCCGAGGGGGTTGAAACCGACAAGCAGCAGGACTTCCTGACCCGTCTGGGGTGTGATTCGTTGCAGGGCTACCTGCTGGGCCAGCCCGTGCCGGCCGAGCAGTTCATGAGCAAGTTGCAGGCCATGGGCCCGGAACTCACTGCTGCGGGCTAGGCGCTGTATGAAGAGCCTTGATACTCGGTGAGGCTGCGTTGAAAACAGAGCCTAGACTGCATCGCGCAAGGTAAAGGCGGGAATGAAGGCATCCATTTCCGCCTCGACGGCCTCGATGATGCGCTCTACATCGGCGGCGGCCATGATCGCTGCACAGGGGATGCCCGCAATCGCCAGCAGGGTTTCACCGCTGGCGCGGTCGAACAGCCGCGCAACCATGCTGCGTGGCGCATCCATGCTGGCCTCGAAACCCAACGGATGGAAATGCCAGCGCATCACCTGGCAGGCGTTGGGGAACGTCATCTTGTTCATGCCAGCCTCCTTGTCCGTACCTGGACGTGATGAGCGGGTGGCCACATCGATGCGGCCGCCGGGAAACTAAAGATAGCACCTGCTACGCGCGATTATCGGTTGCAAGTACGACAAATGTGCGAATGCATGACAGCGGTCACACCCTTGTCATGGGTGAAGTGTGTGGGCTGGCTGCATGGGCAAACGTTTTCCCGACCGCAAGGTGTCAGGTAACCATCGGGTTTCGTGGCGTTCGCTTACGTTCGACGCGCAGGTTTTTCAGACGAGCGGCTTGCTTAACCCAGCAACCCGGCAGCGATGTTGATAGTGAACCCCAGAATCGCCGTATTGAACACGAAGCCCACCAACGAATGCGCCAGCACCACCCGCCGCAACCCACGCCCGGCGACGCCCACGTCCGAGGTTTGCACCGCCACGCTGATGGTGAACGAGAAGTAGTGGAAGTCCCAGTAATCCGGGTTGCGCTCGCCATCAGCGAAGCGCAGTGGGGGTTCGTGGTTTTGCCCGGTGTAGAACAGGCGGGCGTAGTGCAGGGTGAATATGCAGCCGATCAGCAGCCAGGAACCGGCGACGGTCAGGCCGGTGTAGAGATAGTGCACGGCCAGGGCCGTGCCTTGCAGGCCGCGGCTGGAGACCAGTTGCAGGGTGACCGCGGCAAGGCTGGCGATGGCGGCGATGCACACGGTCAGCAGGACCAGGCCTGCGTTCTCGTCTTCGACGCCGGCGACTTTGCGGACCTTTTCCGGGCTGGCTGTCCAGCTCAGGTAGAGCACCAGCAGCAGGTACAGCCACACCCCCAGGTTCCAGCCAGCGAGGATGTGCTGCACGGTATCACCGGCGGGGATCAGCCAGGCGCCAGCGAGGCCGACTGCAGCGGCGAGGCTCAGGCGGGGGTGTGTGCGGGTCAGGCGATGGAAAGCCATGGGGCCTCATTCACAAGGGGTATGGCTTGTACTCTAGACCGTCATAGGGTTGGGTGGGAGGCGCAATACCCTGCAGGGCCTGGGGTTTCTTTGAGTCCCCCATCGCACGGCATTGCAACTCTCAGTACACTGCACGTTCCAACACCAACATCCGTTGAACTCGAGGTTTTTGCATGACGCTCAGTCCTTTGGCAGGCAAGCCGGCTCCGGCCAGCGTGCTGGTCGATATTCCCCGGCTGCTTACCGCCTATTACACGGGCCGCCCAGACGCTGCCGTGGCGGCCCAGCGCGTGGCCTTCGGCACCTCGGGGCACCGGGGCAGTTCGCTTGAATTGAGTTTCAACGAGTATCACGTCCTGGCCATTAGCCAGGCGATTTGCCTGTACCGCCAGGAAAAAGGCATCGATGGCCCGCTGTTCATCGGCGCCGATACCCACGCCCTGTCAGCGCCGGCGACCGCCAGCGCCCTGGAAGTGCTGGCCGCCAACGGCGTGCAGGTGATGCTGTCCAAGGATGACGAATACACGCCGACGCCGGCGGTTTCCCACGCCATCCTCTGCCACAACCGTGGCCGTACGCAGGGCCTGGCTGACGGTATTGTCATCACCCCGTCGCACAACCCGCCGCAAAGCGGTGGCTTCAAGTACAACCCGCCCAACGGCGGCCCGGCCGACAGCGACGTGACCAAGTGGATCGAGGGCAAGGCCAACGAGCTGCTGGCGGCTAACCTGGCGGGCGTCAAGCGCATGGACCATGCCCAGGCGCTGCAGGCGCCGACCACCCACCGCCACGATTACGTCAGCAACTATGTGGCCGACCTGGAAAACGTCATCGATTTCGATGTCATCCGTGGCGCCGGGTTGCGCCTGGGCGTCGACCCGCTGGGCGGGGCAGGGGTACGCTACTGGTCGGCCATTGCCAAGCACTACCAGCTGGACCTGGAAGTGGTGAACACCGAGGTCGACCCGACCTTCCGCTTCATGACCGTCGACTGGGACGGCCAGATCCGCATGGACCCTTCCTCACCGTATGCCATGCAGGGCCTGATAGGCCTGCGCGAGCGCTTTGACGTGGCCTTCGCCTGCGACCCGGACCACGACCGCCACGGCATCGTCACCCCTGACGGCCTGCTGCAACCCAACAACTACCTCGCCGTGGCCATCGACTACCTGTTCCGCCACCGTCCGCAGTGGCGCACCGACGCCGCCGTGGGCAAGACCGTGGTCTCCAGCGGCCTGATCGACCGCGTTACCCAACGCCTGGGCCGCGATCTGTATGAGGTGCCGGTGGGCTTCAAGTTCTTCGCCCAGGGCCTGTTCGACGGTTCGCTCGGTTTTGGTGGCGAAGAAAGTGCAGGGGCTTCGTTCCTGCGCCGCGATGGCTCGGTGTGGGCCACCGACAAGGACGGGTTGATCCCGGCCTTGCTGGCCGCCGAAATGACCGCCCGTACCGGGCGTAACCCGAGCCAGGCTTATGCCGACCTGACCGACGCGCTGGGCAAGCCGTTCGCCACCCGTGTCGAGGCCAAGGCCGATGCGCGGCAGAAGGCGTTGCTGAGCAAGCTGGCGCCGGAGCAGGTGAAGTCGACCGAACTGGCCGGTGAGCCGATCGTGCAGATCCTCAGCCACGCCCCAGGTAATGGCCAGGCGATTGGCGGGCTTAAGGTGATGACGGCCAATGGCTGGTTCGCCGCGCGCCCGTCGGGTACTGAAGACATCTACAAGATCTACGCTGAAAGCTTCATCGACGAGGCGCATTTGCAGCGTCTGGTGCAGGAAGCACAAGTGCTGGTCGATGAAGCAATTGCCTGACCGGTAACAAACCGCTTGGTTCTGTGGTGTGATGTAAATTAGAATTAATCTTATTTACCCCGCCGCAGGACCCTCCTCATGATCGACGCCGCGCCGCCACCGGAGCCTGGCCTGCCTGCCCTGTACCGGGAGCATCGCGGCTGGCTTGAAACCTGGCTGCGCCGGCGTATGGGCAATGCCTGGGATGCCGCCGACCTCAGTCAGGATACTTTTCTGCGCATTCTGGCCAGCGCCCAGCCGCTGGCAGACATACGCGAACCGCGTGCCTACCTGCTGACCGTGGGCAAGCGTTTGCTCAGCAACTTCCACCAGCGCCGTAGCCTGGAGCGGGCCTACCTTGATGCCTTGGCGCAGTTGCCCGAGCAACACGTGCCGTCGCCAGAACAGCGCTGGGTACTGCTCGAAACCCTGCAAGCACTGGATGAATTGCTCGACGGCCTCAAGCCGCCGATACGCAAGGCCTTTCTCTGGAGCCAGCTGGAAGGCTTGGGCTACGCCGAGATTGGCCAGCGCCTGGGCGTCTGCCAGCGCTCGGTGAAACGCTACATGGCGCAGGCTTACGAACATTGCCTGTTGGCCGAGTTGCAATGAGCCCCCACCCCCCAGAAACCCGCGAGGCGCTGCGTGCTGCAGCCCGTTGGCTAGCATTACTGGATTCTGGCGACGCAAGCGAATCTGACCTGCAGCGTCTGGCGCAATGGCGCGCCAGCAGTCACCTGCACGAAGACGCCTGGCAAAAGGCATCGCTGCTGCGAGCGCGGTTTGCCGGGTTGCCCGGCGCATTGGCGATGGCCGCCCTGGATCGTCCGGATGCCGGTCGTCGGGCATTGCTCAAACAAGCCCTGGGTGTGACGGCGTTGTTGCCGGTGGCCTGGCTGGTGAGCCGTGAGCTGCCGCTGGATGCCTGGACCGCCGACATGCGCACCGCGGTAGGAGAGCGCAGGCAGGCACTGCTGAGCGACGGCACCTTGTTGCAGTTGAACACCGACAGTGCGGTCGATATCGAGCTGGGTGCAGGCCGCGTGGCACTGCTGCGCGGTGAAGTGGCCGTCAGCGTGCCCGCTAACCTGAGCCTCACCTTGCAGGTGCCTTACGGCCGGGTGGTGCTCAGTGAGGGCGAGGCGTGCCTGCGCCTGCTTGATGAGGCCTGCCGGGTGTCGGCGATCAAGGGGGCGGTCAGCCTGCAGCCGTTGCGGGGTCCAGCCGTGATGCTACAGGCCGGCCAACAGGCCAGTTTGCAGGCGGCCGGCGTTGGCCCTGTCAAAGCGTTCGACGCATGGCAACTGGGCTGGCGCGAAGGTGCGCTTCGGCTGGACGACCGCCCGCTGGGCGAGTTGCTGCACGAACTGCGCAGGTATCGCCCCGGCGTACTGCGCTGGGCACCAGAACTGGAGCGCTTGCGTGTTACCGGCACGTTCCGCCTTGACGACACCGACCGGGTGTTGGCCCTGCTCGCCGCCAGCCTGCCGTTGCAAGTGCAGACCCGCACGCGTTATTGGGTGAGCCTGACCGCACGAGAACATCGAGCATGAGGCTGTCCCCTTTTTTTCACTCGCCGGTCATTACCGGTAGGAGAAAATAAAAGGGGAGCCTTGTTCAATGCCTGCAGTAAAAACTTGCCGCCTGCGCCCACTGGCGCGCGCAGCACATCCATTGTTCGCGATGAGCCTGCTGTTGTGTGCACCCGCCTGGGCCGATGAGCCGGCCCGGCGTACGTTCCAGGTGGCGCCAGCCAGCTTGGGTGCCGCCTTGACCCATTTCGCCGACCAGGCCGGTGTCAGCCTTTCGCTGGACCCGGCATTGGTAGAGGGCCGGCAAAGTAACGGCTTGTCCGGTCGTTACAGTGTCGATGAAGGCTTCAACCAGTTGCTGCGCAGTAGCGGCCTGCAGGCGCTACCAGTGGGTGAGGGGGCCTTCACCCTGATGCCAGCCCCCCAGGCCAGTGGCGCGCTGGAAATCGCCCCCACCCGCATCGTCGGGGGCCTGGCCGCAGGCAACGAAGCGCAGCCGTATGCCGGTGGCCAAGTGGCACGCCAAGGGGCACAAGGCTTGCTCGGTTCGCGCGACTTCATGGAAACCCCGTTCAGCATCACCAGCTACACCAGCGACCTGGTCAAGAACCAACAGGCGCGCACCTTGGGCGAGCTGATTGCCAGTGACCCTTCAGTGCGTGCTACCAACCCGGCGGGCGGGCGTTTCGAGCAGTTCACCATTCGCGGCTTCAGCCTGTTCAACAGTGATGTGGCCTACAACGGTCTCTATGGCATCTTGCCGACCTATTCGATCGACATGGAAATGGCCGACCGGGTCGACATCATCAAAGGCCCCAGCCAGTTGATCAACGGCATATCGCCGCGTGGCAGCGTGGGCGGCGGTATCAATGTGCAGCCCAAGCGAGCCGCTGACAAGCCGATCACCGAATTCACCGGCAGCTACGCCTCGGCCGGCCAGGCTGGCGGCGCAGTGGACATCGGCCGTCGCTTTGGTGAAGGCCAGCAGTTCGGCGTGCGCTTCAATGGCGTGAAGCAGGCCGGTGATACCGAATGGGACCACCAGCGCGTCGACCGCGAAATGGCGGTGCTGGGCCTGGATTTTCGAGGCGAGCGCCTGCGTCTCTCGGCAGACCTTGGCCACACCGAACGCGACACTGACGCCCCGCAGGAGCGTGTGCTGGTCGGTGCCAATGCCAAGGTGCCCAATGCCAATGACGTACGCCACAACTACGCCCAGGCCTGGAGCAAGGCGCGTACCAACGACACCTTCGGTGCGCTGAACGCCGAGTACGATATCAGCGAAT
This sequence comes from Pseudomonas sp. JY-Q, assembly GCF_001655295.1. NCBI lineage: Bacteria > Pseudomonadati > Pseudomonadota > Gammaproteobacteria > Pseudomonadales > Pseudomonadaceae > Pseudomonas > Pseudomonas sp. JY-Q. The sequence continues at coordinate 2,612,307 of NZ_CP011525.1, forward strand.
CGCTGCTGGCCTATGGTGCGGTTGGCGCGCGCAAGAGCAACCATGACTTCCTGCGCCATAATGTGTCGATCACCAACGATGCCGGCGACTTCACCGTGCAGCCGCGTGACTTTACCCGGGACGAGTCGGTGCGCACCGCCATGGCTGGTTTACGTCACTGGTTCCATACCGGGCCGGTGAGCCACGCGCTGAACCTGGCCGCCACCTATTACTACATGGACTTCACCAACGGCGGGGCGCGCTATGCCTCGGCGCCGAGCAACCTCTACGACCCGGTGGCCGCACCGACACCCGGTACGCCAACCCGCCTCGACCCCGAGGTCTACACGGAAAACCGCTTCTCCGGCGTGGCCCTGGCCGATACCCTTGGCTTTTTTGACGACCGCCTGCTGTTGACCCTGGGTGCGCGCTGGCAACGGGTGCAGGTGGATGACTGGAGCGACGGCGTCAAAGGTGATACGGGCTATGACGAAGAAAAGGTCTCGCCTTCTGGGGGCGTATTGCTCAAGGTCACCGACCAGCTCTCGTTGTACGCCAACTACATGGAGGGCCTGAGCCAAGGCAAGATCGCCCCCTCGACCTCGATCAACGAAGACCAGATCTTCCCGCCGTTCACCAGCCGCCAGATCGAGGTGGGGGCCAAGTACGACCTCGGCCAGGTGGCCTTTACTGCCAGCGCCTTCCGCATTCGCCAGCCGGCCTACGAGACCAACCCTGCCTCGCGGGTGTTCGGCCCCAATGGCAAGCGTGACAACCGCGGCATCGAGCTGAGTGTGTTCGGTGAGCCGGTGCAGGGCGTGCGGGTGTTGGGTGGGGTGATGTATATCGACAGCGAGCTGACCGACACCGTCGGCGGTGCCTACGATGGCAACCGTGCGCCGGCCACGCCCGAATACAACGTCAATCTGGGGGCTGAATGGGACGTGCCGGGGGTGAACGGCCTGACCTTCACAGCGCGCGGCACTCACTCCAGCTCGCAGTACCTGGACCAGAATAACAGCAAGCGCATCGACGGCTGGGAGCGTTATGACCTGGGCGCACGTTACGCCTTCAAGGTGGACGCCACCGAGGTTACCTTGCGGGCCAGTGTCGAGAATGTGCTCGATGATCGCTACTGGAGCTCGGCAGGGGCGTCGGATGACAGTGAGCCGGGGTTGACCCTGTCCACCCCGCGGACCTATCTGCTCTCGGCCACGGTCGGCTTTTAAACCGAACCCATGTGTACCTACCCAGCGGGAGCGGGTGCGACCGGGAATCAGGCGACTCGGTGGGGCAGTTGCGTAGCTGATCAGCCCGGCGCAAGCGCCCGGCCCAGCTTCTGCGCCTGCCCCTGCAACACCCGCATCAACTGCAGCGCTGCATGCGAGGGCGGCTCGAAGCGCGAATAGACGAAGCTGATATCGAAGTGAATCTCATCGGCCAACGGCACCACCGCCAGCCCGCTGTCCTGTGCAACGAACTCGTCGATCACGCTGATGCCCATGCCTTGCTTGACCAACGCCACAGCCTCGTTGGCATTGGTGAACGACAACAGAGATTTCAGCTGTAGCCCGCGGCGCCCGATGTGTTCGGCCAACAGCTCGCCAAACGGCATGTCGGGCCGGAACAGCAGCAACGCATGGCCCTCCAGCTGCTGCAGGGTCAGCGCGGGCTGACCGGCCAAAGGGTGACCCGGCGGCATCACCACTACCATGCGTCCACGCATGAACGCTTGCGAATGCAGGTGGTCGTGCACCACCGGCAGGGCGGCGATCGACAGGTCGACCTTCTTCGACAAGATCTGGTTGGGCATTTCGCCCATCAACGAGGTTTGCCACTCGATATTCAGTGACGGTGATTCACGCTTGAGCTGGGCCAGGGCCATCGGGATCACCACCGTGGACAACGATGCACTGCACGAGATACGCAACTTGCGCTGGCCGCCAGCGCCCAGCGCCAGGGCACATTCGTTGACCTGCAACGCTGCCTGGTACACCCGCTCGACCTCGCGAAACAGCACCTGCGCTTCGGCCGTCGGCACCAGGCGGTTGTTGACGCGCTCGAACAGCGGGTAGGCCAGGCGCGCTTCGATGTACTGGATCAGCTTGCTCACCGCCGGCTGCGACACATACAGCAATTTGGCCGCCGCGCTGATCGAGCCCGTCAGCATCACCGCCCTGAACACTTCCATGTGCCGCAGCTTGAACACCATGGGGCTTGCGTCTGCGCCTTCGTTGCCAAGCAGCATGTGTATTACCTTCGGTTATGGTTTTCGCCATCTGGGTATGAGCGTCAAAGCCGGCCACACAGTATCGTTAACCCCAGCCTAACTGCCCTTGCGGCGCACAATAACAAGATCTGCAGACAAGCGCAGTGGCGCTTGACGGGAGTGCTGCGTGAACATATTTGACGAAGCGAAGATCGATTGCCATAACCATTTGTTTGACCCCGCCCGTTTCCCCTATCACCCCGATGCACCCTATGCGCCCTCCGGCCAAGAGGTCGCCACCCAGGCGCAGTTCACCCGAGTGATGGACGCTTACGGCGTGCAACATGCCTTGCTGGTGGGCCCCAATAGCGGCTACCACACCGACAACCGCTGCCTGCTGCATGCCTTGGCCAGCGGGCAGGGGCGGTTCAAGGGGGTGGCGGTGGTCAAGGCGGACATCAACCTCGATGCGCTGGCGGCGTTGCAGGCGCAAGGCGTGGTGGGTATCGCCTTCAACCCCGCGCTGTACGGGGTAGCCAGCCTAAAGGGCGTTGACGGGCTGTTCGGCAAGCTCGCCGAGCTTGGCATGTTCGCCCAGCTGCAGGTGTGTGATGACCAGTTGCTGGACCTGCACGGCCTGCTGCAAGGCTCGCAGGCTCTTCTGTTGATTGACCATTGCGGCCGCCCGGATGTCGCTGCCGGTGTCCAGCAAGCCGGCTTCCAGGCGTTGCTGCGGCTGGCCGACAGCGGCCGCGCCTGCGTGAAGCTGTCAGGCATGCAGAAGTTTGCCGCAGCGGATGCCTTGTTCGAACAGAGCAGTGCATACGTGCAGGGCCTGCTCGAAGCCTTTGGCGCCCAAGCCTGTGTGTGGGGTTCGGACTGGCCGTTCATTCGCCAGCCCGCGCGGGTGGACTACGGCCCGCTGCTGAAGTTGGCCGAGCGCCTGATGCCGGATGCCCGGCTGCGCCGCACAGTGATGTGGGACACCCCTCGGCGATTGTTCGGGTTTGCCTAGCCCCTCCGTTGTGTGCCCTTCAAACAACAAGCGCGCAATCGTGATGAACACTGAACAGAACACCCGTCCCGGGCGGCATCCTCCATGGCCTGGAGGATCGTCTCGGCTAGCGCCCCAAAAGGCATGTGACCTGCGTCGCTTGCCGGATATTCCTTCTGTCGAAAATGGAGCTGAACAATGAGCCAGTACCTGCAAGGCCAAACCGCTATCGTCACCGGTGGCATGCGTGGCATCGGCCTGGCGATTGCCCGCCGCTTGCATGTCGCCGGCGCCCAGGTGGTGATCTGGGACCTTGCCGTCGATGGCTGGAACAGTACGGAAAACGGCTTCGAGCCGGTGCTGCGCCAGGCAGTGGATGTGTCGTCGCTGGCCTCGGTGGAGGCGGCTTTTGCCCAGACGCTGGCGCGTTTGGGGCAGGTGCAGATCTTGGTCAACAATGCCGGCATCAACGGCCCGGTGGTGGCGTCTTGGGAGTACCCGCCAGACGCCTGGGACAAGGTCATCGCCATCGACCTGAACGGTGTGTTCTATTGCTGCCGCACCGCCATCGCGCACATGCGTGAGCGCGGCTACGGGCGCATCGTCAATATCGCCTCCATGGCCGGCAAGGAGGGTGTGCAGTACATCTCGGGCTATTCGGCAGCCAAGGCCGGGGTCATCGCTTTCACCAAGGCGGCAGCCAAGGAGCTGGCGCAGGATGGCGTGCTGCTCAACTGCGTGGCACCGGCGATGGTCGAGACGCCGCTGATGGCCGAGATGACGGCCGAGCATATTGCCGCGAGCAAGGCCAAGATCCCCATGGGGCGCTTCCTCAAGGCCGAGGAGATTGCCAACATGGTCAGCTGGATCGCCGGGCCTGAGTGCAGCTTTACCACTGGCTTTGTGTTTGACCTCAGCGGCGGGAGGGCGACCTACTGAATGGACTGGGTGTGGTACGTCCGATGGCGTTGGAGCTGCGCCGGGTAGCCAGCCACGCGCGAACTGCGGGCGACGTCTCGGTGTGCAAGTGCCGTCGTCCGTTGGCGTGCCCGCACCTCAACGCTTGCAAGCAGCGGCACGGGCAACCCAGGCGTGGCTGGACGGGCAGGTGGCAGTCACCCGCCGTCATTCAGGCCTGTGGTTATTCCTGATCGGGTACCACGGCGATCACGTCGATCTCCATCAGCCACTCGGCCTGGGCCAACCCGGCCACCACCAACCCGGTGGAAATCGGGAACACGCCCTTGAGCCACTTGCCCACCTCTTTGTACACCGGCTCGCGGAAGCGCGGGTCGGTGATGTAGGTGGTGGTCTTGACGATGTGCGACAGGTCCGAGCCGGCTTCTTCAAGCAGTTGCTTGACGTTCTTCATCGCCTGTTCGGTTTGTGCGCGCGGGTCACCCAGGCCTACCAGCTTGCCTTCGAAGTCGGTACCGACCTGGCCACGCACGTAGATGGTATTGCCTGCCCGCACGGCCTGGCACAAGTCGTTGTCCAGGGTCTGGTTGGGGTAGGTTTCCTTGGTGTTGAACATGCGGATGCGAGTATGGGTAGGCATCAGTGGGCTCCGAGGGTGCTGACATTGCTGATCTTGGCGGTTTGCTGCTCATCCGCTGCGCGTTGCTCGCGGTCGCGGTAGGCGGTGTAGGTACGTTGCGTGGCGATGTGGCCGGCGACGTGCTTGGCGTCGTGCCACACCCCCCAGATGAACGATGAACCACGGCGCGACAACCACGGCAGGCCGAGGAAGTACACGCCCGGTTCACGGGCCACACCACGCTGGTGCTGGGGCTTGCCGTTGGCATCGAAGGTGTCTACCTGCAGCCAGCTGAAGTCCACGCCGTAACCGGTGGCCCAGATGATGCTGCGGACGCCGGCATTGGCCAGGTCCAGCTGCTGCAGCGGGTTGCGCATGCACTCCGGGTCGGCCAGGCGCTGGCGGGCTTCGGGCTCTTCCGGCAGGTCCAGGCCGTTGCGTTCGATGTAGGCATCGGCCGCATCCAGCAGGGCCAGGTAGTTGTCGTCGCCGCGGTTGATGTTCTCGACCAGGTTGTCCTGGAAGCGCGCGACGCCGTTCTCGAACGACTGGGTCAGGCCGACCAGGGTCATGCCCTGGTGGGCGAGGGCGCGGAAGTCCACGGTGTGGCCACCACGGGCGCCGCTGACCGCGATGGTCACATGCTCGCGACCGGGTTTGGCAATTTCCGCGTCCCACTCGCCCAGCACGCCCAGCCACCAGCAGAAGTCACGGTTGCGGTAGGCACGCGGCGGGCGGTCGTGGGCGCCGACCGACAGGTACACCTGGCGCCCGGCGCGCATCAATTCCTCGGCAATCTGCACACCGGAAGAACCGGCACCGACCACCAGTACCGCGCCTTCAGGCAACTGCTCTGGGTTGAAATAAGCGGCGGAATGAATCTGGTGCAGGTTGCTGTCTTTCGGCGCGATGGCTGGGATCACCGGCTTCTGGAACGGGCCGGTGGCAGCGACTACGCGGTTGGCGCGAATCACGCCCTCATTGGTGTCGATGGTGAAGCCTGGGCGGTCGCTGTTACGCACCACGCGCTTCACTTCAATGCCGGTGCGCACGGGCAGGTTGTACTTGCGTACGTACTGCTCGAAGTAGTCGGCCACCTGGTCCTTGCCGGCGAACGCATCGGCGTCGAGGTTGAATTCCAGCCCCGGGAAGCGGTCGTGCCAGGCCGGGCCGTTGGCGACCAGTGAGTCCCAGCGGCCAGTACGCCAGGCCTGCGCGATGCGGTTGCGCTCCAGTACCAGGTGCGGCACGCCAAGCTTGCTCAGGTGTTCGCTCATGGCCACGCCGGCCTGGCCGGCGCCGACGACGAGGGTGTCGATTTCGAGGTTGTTCAGTGTCATGTCCGAGCCCTTGTTCAGGCGGTTTTTGTCAGGTCGGTTTGGAGGACCGCCGTTGCCTGGAGCCAGACTAGGGATGCCGTGGAAATGGCGAAAATAGTATTTAGCTGGTGCTTGCCGATAAAACGGCGAAGGCCTTGATTTCTCTGGCCTGTGGGGCAGGTTGGCCGGGTGGGTGACGTGGTTTTTCGAGCGGGTGCAGAGAGCGGGCCCGTGAGCCTAGTTTTTTCCTGCCTACCCCCTCGGAAAAAGGTCGTTTCGCCCGCCCGAAGGTTCCACTCAGAATGCCGTGTATCGCACAGCACAACAGGAACCATGACATGACGTTCTCCATCATCGGTCGTTGCCAGGAAACCGGCCAGGTCGGTATCGCCATCAGCTCGTCGAGCATCGCCGTGGGGGCTCGTTGCCCCTGGGTGCGTGCCGGTGTGGGCGCAGTCTCGACCCAGAACATCACCCTGCCGGCGCTGGGCCCGCAGATTCTCGATGCCCTGGAGCATGGCCAGTTGCCGCCCGCCGCTGCGCTGGACAGGGTGCTCAGTGCCAATGGCTGGAGTGAGTACCGCCAGGTCACGGTGATCGACAGCCACGGCCAGGTGGCCCTGTTCACCGGGCGGGAAGCCTTGGGAACACACCATGCAATGGCCGGCGAACAATGCGCGGCGGCCGGCAACCTGCTGTCCTCGACCCAGGTGATCGAAGCCATGGTGCTGGCCTTCGAGCAGGCCGGCGGCCACCTGGCCGAGCGCCTGCTGGCAGCCATGCACGCGGCGATGGCAGCGGGTGGCGAAGCCGGGCCCGTGCACTCAGCGGCGCTGAAGATTGCTGGCGAGCTGACCTGGCCGCTGGTGGACCTGCGCGTCGATTGGGCCGACAGCGACCCGATCGGCGTGCTCGATGGCTTGTGGCAAGCCTATCGCCCGCAGATGCAGGATTACGTCACCCGCGCCCTCAACCCGACCGCCGCGCCAAGCTATGGGGTGCCGGGCGATGAGTGAATTTGCCAGTCGCGCGCTGCTGGCCCGGCTGATCGGCTTTGCCACGGTGAGCCGCGACTCCAACCTGGCGCTGATCGGTTTTATCCGTGATTACCTGGCCGAGCTGGGGGTGGCGTGCGAGCTGTTCCATAACCCGGAGGGCACCAAGGCCAACCTGTTCGCCACTGTCGGCCCCAGGGATGTGGGTGGTGTGGTGCTGTCTGGGCATACCGATGTGGTGCCGGTGGATGGCCAGGCCTGGACGGTCGAGCCGTTTGCCCTGAGTGAGCGTGACGGCCGTCTGTATGGCCGCGGCACGGCCGACATGAAAGGCTTTATCGCCTCGGTGCTGGCTGCTGTGCCCGCGTTTCTCGCGCAGCCGCTGCGCATGCCGGTACACCTGGCATTTTCCTATGACGAAGAAGTCGGTTGCCTGGGCGTGCGCTCGATGCTGGCTGCCCTCCAACAGCGCCCGTGTAAACCACGGCTGTGTCTGATCGGTGAACCCACCGAACTCAAACCGGTGCTGGGGCACAAGGGCAAGCTGGCAATGCGTTGCCAGGTACAGGGCGCAGCGTGCCATTCGGCGTACGCGCCGTATGGGGTGAACGCCATCGAGTATGCGGCGAAACTGATTGGCAAGTTGGGTGAAATCGGCGAGGCCCTGGCACTGCCGGCTCATCACGACGAGCGCTTCGATCCGCCGTTCTCCACGGTGCAGACCGGGGTGATCAAAGGGGGCAGGGCGCTGAACATCGTGCCGGCCGAGTGCGAGTTCGATTTCGAAGTGCGCGCGCTCCCTGGGTTCGAGGCGCAGGCGGTGGCCGAACAGTTACAAACCTATGCTGAAGCCGAGTTGCTGCCGCGTATGCGCAAGGTCAATACCGCCAGCGCCATTCGCCTGGCGCCGCTGAGTGCCTATCCGGGGCTGGCGACACCGGAAGACAGCGAGGCTGCGCGCTTGGTGGCGCTACTCAGCGGCTCGGATACGTTCGGCACGGTAGCGTTTGGTACCGAAGGTGGCTTGTTCGACCAGGCGGGCATCCCCACCGTGGTGTGCGGCCCTGGCAGCATGGACCAGGGCCATAAGCCGGATGAGTTTGTCAGTGTCGAGCAGTTGCGCGGCTGTGATGCCATGCTGCTGAGACTAGTGGACTACCTCAAACAGGCTTGAGGGTTGCGCCGGCGGATGGGGCCGCAGTGCGGCCCCGGCGGTTCAGAAGGTCGCCTTGACCTGCAGGCCGACCACGAGTGCATTGTCGATGTCTTTGCCCGAAAACGCCCCTGGCTCGATGATGTATTGCACATCCGGGCGCAGGTTCAGCCATGGCGTGGCCTGGTAGCCGTAGCTCAGTTCGATCAACTGTTCGGCGCTGTCGATATCCGGGAACTGCTGGCCCGCGTTGAACGCGGCATCTTCCAGCACATCGCGGCTACGCGGGTTGGGTACGGCCCGGCCGTAACCCAGTGCCACGGTATCCTTCGGGCGGCCTTCGAACGGCTTGTACAGCACCACGCCGGCGCCATACCACTTGGTGAACGGCGAAGCGGCCTTGCTCGACGCCGAGTACTGGCCGAAGGCGTGCAGGCTTCGGCCTGGGGAGGCCTGGTCGTTCCACACCGCCTGGTCGACCAGCAGGTAATGTCCACCCCGGCCGGACACTTCATCATCGCTGCCGATGCGTTTCACATCAGAGCTGTCGTAGTAGTAACCAAGCTTGTACTCGCCTGGCAGTTCACCCTGCAGCTTGTATACCAGTTCTACCGGTACCACGGTGCCGGTGGTGTGCTTGGGCCCCAGGTGCCAAGCGCGGCTGGAGTTGCCGTTGCTTTCGGGGTCGACGTTGAACGCCGCCACGCGCAACTGCCAGGCAGGTGACAGGTCGTACTTCACCCGCACGCCGAGGTGGGCGTTGGGGTAATTGGTCCAGCCACTGCCGCCCGACATGTTCAGCGGGTGGCCGCAGAAGCCGGCGTTCATGAAGTTGCACAGGATGCCGCTGTCCAGGCCGCCGAGGTCGTTGCCCATGGCCATGTAGCCGAGTTTTACGTTGAGCGCCGGGGTGAACAGCGTGCGCTCGTAGCTCAGCTCGGTCAGGCGGGTGTACAGGCCGCCGAAGTTTTCCTGGATTGGCAGGCGGTTGCCTACCAGGTCTTCCGAGGCGCTGTTGCCGCGGCGGTCGTTGATGGTCAGCTGGACCTTGCCGCCGTTGTCCAGGCCGTACAGTTTCGACAGGTCGAACTGCACGCCCAGCTTGACGTTCTGCGAATAGCGCGCCGAACGGTGCAGGCCGCCATGGGCGTTGTAGGCGGTTTCACCGCTGTAGTCGCCGGTGATCTTGACGCCGTCTTCTTCGAGTTGATGACGCAGGCCGCCCCAGTCACCGGTCAGGGTGCTGCGGGTCATGAGGTCGTCGTTGGCAAGTGCGGTGGTGCTGGCCAGGGCCAGCAGCAGGGTGGGGGTGATGCGAATTGCGGATGGCATTACAGAATCTCGGATTGTCTTTGAGGGGCATTCGCGGGCAAGCCCGCTCCTACAGGGGCCTTGTAGGAGCGGGCTTGCCCGCGAAGCAGGCGACGCGGTCTTACGGCAGAGCGTAAGAAATCACATAGTCGCCGCGGTCAGTCGACTGGCGGGCGCCGCCAGCGGTGATCACCACGTACTGCTTGCCGGTCTTCGGCGAGACGTAGGTCATCGGGCCGCCCTGGCTGCCCACGGGCAGGCGAGCCTTCCAGATTTCGTTACCGTTGCTGCTGTCGTAGGCACGCAGGTAGAAGTCCTGGGTACCGGCGATGAACACCAGGCCGCCTTGGGTCGACAGGGTGCCGCCAAGGGTTGGCAGGCCGATCTTGATCGGCAGGTGCATGCGGATGCCGAGCGGGCCGGTGTCTTCAACGGTGCCTACCGGCACCTGCCAGGCCACCTGGCGGGTCTTCATGTCGATGGCGGTCAGGGTGCCGAACGGCGGTGCCTGGCATGGAATGCCGGCGACCGACAGGAAGCGGTTCTTGTTCACGGCATACGGGGTGCCCTTGAGCGGTACCGCGCCCATGCCAGTGTTCAGTGCTTCGCCACCGGAAGCCGCGCCACCTTTGTTCTGCGACGGGATCATCTGGATCCACAGGCCCAGACGCATGTCGTTGACGAAGATGAAGCCATGTACCGGGTCGGTAGAAATGCTGCCCCAGTTCATGCCACCCAGCGAACCCGGGAAGCTCAGCGACAGGTCGGTACCCGGCGCGGTGTACAGGCCGTCGTAGCGCATCTTCTTGAAGTCGATGCGGCACAGCAGTTGGTCATACGGGGTGGCGCCCCACATGTCCGATTCGGTCAGGGTCTGCGCGCCGATCTGCGGCATGCCCACCGACTTGGGCTGGGTAGGGGAGTACGGCTCGTTCGGGATGTTGCTTGGCTTGACCGGTACTTCGTCGACCTGGGTCAGCGGCTTGCCGGTGGCACGGTCGAGCACGTAGATCTGCCCGGCCTTGGTGCCGATCACCACCGCAGGTACCGACTGGCCGTCGTCCTTGGTGAAGTCGATCAGGCTCGGCTGCATCGGCAGGTCGAAGTCCCACAGGTCGTTGTGCACCGTCTGGAACACCCACTTCTGGTTGCCGGTGGCGGCATCCAGGGCCAGCACCGAAGCGCCGTAGGTGTGGTCCAGCTTGCTGCGTTCAACACCGTAGATGTCGGTGGAGGACGAGCCCATCGGCAGGAACACGGTGTTCATCGCCGGGTCATAGGACATCGGTGCCCAGCTGTTCGGGGTGCTGCGCACGTAGGTCTTGTCGCCCTGCGGAGCCTGGCGGTCTTCCGGGTTGCCCGGGTCGAAGGCCCAGCGCATTTCACCGGTGATCACGTCAAAGCCGCGGATCACGCCGCCTGGCATATCGGTCTGGACGTTGTCGGCAACACGGCCGCCGACCACTACGGTAGTGCCGGCCATCAGCGGTGCCGAAGACAGCTGGTAGTAGGAGTCTGGCACGTTACCCAGGCCGGCCATCAGGTTGACCTGGCCGTTGTTGCCGAAGCCCTGGCAGAACTCGCCGGTGTCGGCGTCGACGGCAATCAGGCGGCCATCGATGGTGTTGGTCAGCAGGCGACGCTGGCAGTTGGCGCCAGCCGGTACGGTACCGCCGGTGACCGGCGAGCTGTTTGGCTGGGTCGGTTGGGCGATGGCGGCGGTGGCGTCGAAGTACGCCATGCCACGGCAGCGCTGCCAGACCTTGGACTGGGCGTTGATTTCGTTCTTCCACAGTTCTTTGCCGGTGTCGGCATCGAGTGCGATCAGGTTGTTGTGCGGGGTGCAGATGAACACCTTGTTGCCAATCTGCAGCGGGGTCAGCTGGTCTTCGGCACCGTTGCCGTCGCTGACCGCCACGTCGCCAGTGTGGTAGGTCCAGGCCACTTTCAGCTTGTTGACGTTGTCCCGGTTGATCTGGTCAAGCGCGGCGAAGCGGCTGCCACCTTCGGTGTTGCCGTAGTGGGCCCAGTCTTTCTGTTCTTTGCCGGCTTCGACCGGGGTCATGCCCGGGCCTTTGCCGGTGGGGGCGACGCTTGGGTGGGCAACGAACATGTTGCCGACCGCGATCACCAATACCACGGCCATTACCCCGGCTACGCCGTACGCACCGCGCCCGGCGCTGGCGCCGTTGGCACGCGCCAGCAGCGGGTAAACCAGCGCCACGACCATGCCGATTGCGCCGAACATGAACAGGCGCGAGAACAGCGGCCAGAACACCAGGCCCGCATCGATCAGTGCCCAGATGGCAGTACCGACCAGGAACACGGCATACAGCCAGGCGCCAGCCTTCTTGCGGCGAGCAATGAGAACACCGGCGATGGCCATGGCCAAGCCGCCGATCAGGAAGTACCAGGAACCGCCCAGACCGGCGAGCTTGACGCCGCCAGCAGCCAGGAGGAGGCCGAGCAGGGCGATGATCACGCCCAGGCCGACCAGGATGAAGTTTGTGGCGCCAGAGGCGCGCGGTGTTTCTTTCATGCCAGGGATCTCAGCAGGTGGAATGCGCGCAGTTTAAGCCCTTAGCTTGCTAATTAACAAGTTGGTACATAATTGAGCGAGGCTGATTGTCGCAGGGCTGAACTTACGAAGATGTGGCTAAAAGTATAGATAATGTGCTGAAAAACGCATTGAACGGGGCGTTTATGACGCCTATTCGATTTGTATTCATGCTTTGGTCGTAAGCCCAACCTTGCACGGCGACGGGACAACTGCGTCTTCTGCACGGGCAGGCATGGCCCCTTCAGGCCGGCCATGGGGTGCTGCTGCTATAGAACACCGCGAGCCAGATGGTGGCGGTGCCGGGCGCGGTCCATTCCACGCGGTGGCGGTCGTGCGGGGGGATGTCCAGACAATCGCCCGGCGCCAGCAGGCGGGTGTGGCGCTCGTGCTCGAAACGCAGGGCGGCAGCCCCACTGAGCAACATGATCCACTCGCCTTCGGCCTGGTCGTACCAGAAGCCGGGTGGGCTGGCCTGCCCGCTGGAGACGATACGCTCCACGCGGATGCCCGGGCGGCTGAGCAATTCGTCGACACGTTCGGCGCTGGCGGGATCGCAGGGCGGCAGGGCGGTCAGCAGGTTGTTCAGGGTCATGGTGAGCCTCCTTGGAAATGGGTGGATTCCACTATGGACGCAATCGCCTTGGCGCGCGCGGCTTGACCCGCCCGGCTGTTTGTAAGAACTTTCCGAGTTTTGGAAGACGGGCTGAACATGGACAAGCTGCTGGCGATGAAAATGTTCGTGGCCACTGTCGATGCCCAAGGCTTTTCTGCTGCCGCGCGCAGGCTAGGGCTGGCGACATCGTCGGTGACACGTCTGGTCGATGCCCTGGAAGCGTCGCTGGGCGCCACCTTGCTCAACCGCTCGACGCGCCAGGTCAGCCTGACCGAGGCCGGCGCCCGTTACTACCAGCGGGCACGGGGAATTTTTGAAGCACTGGACGAGGCGGATGCCAGCATCGCCGATCGCGGCGAGGAGCCTGTCGGTGTACTGCGCCTGAGCCTGCCAGTGGAGTTCGGCCGGCGGGTCATCGCCCCGCACCTGGGGCCATTCCTGGCGCAGCACCCGGCGCTGGAACTGGACATCGACCTCAGCGACCGCCTGGACGACTTGCTTGACGGGCGCTATGACCTGTCGATTCGCCTGGGTGACCCTTCGCCCAATGACGAATTGGTGTGCCGCCGGCTCGGCCGTTTTCAGCGTTGGCTGGTGGCCAGCCCGGCTTACCTGGCCGGGCGTGAGCCACTGCAGCATCCCCGGGAGTTGCTTGACCATGCCTGCCTGCGCTTTCGCTATGGGCAGAAAGCGCGCCCCTGGCGCCTGACCTGTGGCCAGGACAGCCTGGAACTGGACGTAAGCGGGCCCTTGCGCAGCGCCAATGCCGACATGTTGCGTGAAACGGCACTGGCAGGCAGTGGTATCGCACTGCTGGCCGATTGGCTGGTACGCGAGGATGTGTTGGCAGGGCGCCTGCAACGGGTATTCCCCGACTGGCAGGCCAGTCCTGGCGCAGCCAATAGCAGCATCAACGCCCTGTATATGCCCAACCACCGGGGCTCACGGCGGGTAAACGCATTCATCGACTTTTGCGAAAATTTGCTCATACACGGTCACTAGTGTTGCGCAGTGCGCAAAGCCGCATTGCGCCACCGCGGGATTCTCGGCGCTGACGTCCATGGGTAAGGTGGCCGGCATATACCCAACCCTTGTCGAGGAACTTCGCATGAACCCCTCCCTTGCGACAGCGCAACCGGCAGCCGCCAGCCTGAGCCGGGCTCTGGTAGTGCTGCTGGCGTTCTGCTGCGGCGCGATCGTTGCCAACATCTACTACGCCCAGCCCATCGTCGGGCTGATCGCCCCCGACCTGGGGCTGTCCACCGAGCATGCCAGCCTGATCGTTTCGCTCACGCAGTTGGGCTATGCCCTGGGCCTGTTATTGCTGGTACCGCTGGCCGACCTGCTGGAAAACCGCCGCCTGATGGTGGCCACCGCGGTCCTGGCCTGCGTCAGCCTGCTGCTGGCGGGCACCAGCAGCAGTGGCCAGGGGCAACTGTTCCTGGGTTACGCACTGCTGATCGGCTTCAGTTCGGTGTCGGTGCAGATGCTCATCCCGCTGGCGGCGCATCTGGCGCCGGAGCAGCAGCGTGGTCGTGTGGTCGGTAACATCATGGGCGGCTTGCTGCTGGGCATCCTGCTGGCGCGACCGCTGTCGAGCGTGGTGGCCGACCACTTTGGCTGGCGTGCGGTGTTCATTGGCGCCGCCGGGGTAATGCTGGCGATCATCCTGTTGCTGTCATTGACCTTGCCGCAGCGGCGGCCCGAGCACAAAGCCAGCTATGCCGGGCTGATGCTGTCGCTGCTCACACTGCTGCGTCGTTATCCGCTGTTGCGCCAGCGTTCGTTGTTCCAGGCATTGATGTTTGCAGCGTTCAGCCTTTACTGGACGGCGGTGCCGATGGCGCTTGCCGGGGAGCATGGCCTGTCACAAAGCCAGATCGCTGTGTTCGCCCTTGTCGGCGCGGTGGGTGCCGTTGCTGCGCCCATGGCCGGCCGGCTGGCCGATGCCGGGCATGCCCGGGCCGGCTCGCTGCTGGCGCTGCTGCTGGCGCCGGCGGCCTTGTTGCTGGGGCTGACAGTGCCGGGATACAGCGTGATTGGCCTGGGCCTTACCGGCGTGTTGCTGGACTTTGCGGTGCAGATGAACATGGTCATCGGCCAGCGTGAAGTGTACGCACTGGACCCTGCCAGCCGCGGGCGGCTGAATGCGGTGTACATGACCAGCATCTTCCTCGGCGGGGCGCTGGGGTCGGCGGTGGCCAGTGCGTTGTTCAGCCAGTTTGGCTGGCATGGCGTGGCACTGGTGGGGGCGGGGTTGCCGGGTGTGGCGCTGGTTGTGTTTCTACTCAAAGCACGCCGGGGTTGAACCGTTACGCGGTGGTGGCACGGGTTTCACCCGTGTTCGCGGGCCCGCTATCGGCCAAGCGGCAGCGCCAGGCCAATCAAGGCAAACAGGCTCCCGCAGCAGCGATTGAAACCTTTGCCACCCTTGGCCAGCCATGGTCGAATGCGAAACGCCAGGCGCGCCAGCAGGTATTCGACCAGGCACTCGACGCTGGCAAAGGTCGCGGCCATCACCGCAAATTGCAGCACCAGCCCTCGCTGTGGGTCGATGAACTGCGGCAGGAAGGCACCATAGAACAGCAGCACCTTGGGGTTCGCCATGGCCGAAAGCAGGCCTTGGCGAAACAGCCCGGCATTGCCCAGCCGCGCGCTGTGCGCGGTCAGTTCCAGCTGCAGGCCTGGACTGCGCCACAGTTGAATGCCCAGCCAGATCAAATAAGCCCCACCCACCCACTTCAGGACGCTCAGCACTGCCGCCGAGGTCTGTAGCAGTGCGCTGAGGCCGAACATGGTCAAGGCGATGAGGGCGCTGAAACCCAATACCCCGCCCACGATGGTGAACAGCGTTCGCCGTGCGCCATAGAGCGCGCCATGGGTCAACGCCAACAGGCTGTTGGGCCCCGGGGTCAGCGACAGGCCGATGCTGGCCAGCAGGTAGATGAGCCAGGTGTCCAGTGCCATGTTGAAAATTGCCGTGTTCGAGAGAGGGCGACAGTCTATGGCGCAACGCTCAAGCTGGAAGAGTATTATCTGGTCATACAAGAGTCTTTTCTGGACATGGTTTCATGCCGCCCGACATTCGCTTGCTGATCATGCCGTTACCGGATTTTGCCTTGCTGCCGTTTGGCGCCTTTCTCGACAAATTGCGCTTCAGCGCCGACGACGAGGACTACAGCCAGCAACGCTATTGCAGCTGGACAGTGGCGGGGCTCAGCCTTGAGCCGGTACCGTCAAGCAGTGGCGCGGTGCTGCAGGTCGAGGCCATTGCCGATCAGCTCGACCTCGCCCTTTTCGACTACCTGGTGGTGTTCGGCGGTCGCAGTGCCATGGCCACCGCGGCGCTGGCGCCACGTTACCAGGCGTTGCTCAGGCAGGCCGCCAAGGCGGGAGTCAAGCTGGTGGGGGTCGACAATGGCGCCTTCCTGCTGGCTGCCTGCGGCCTGCTGCAGGGGCACAAGGTGGTGGTGCACTGGCGTCACGAAGCCGAGTTTCGTGCTGCTTTTCCGCAGTTGCAGCTGCTGCGCGAGCAGTTGTACTGCATCGATGGCAACCGCATCACGTGCGCCGGTGGCACTGCCGCCATAGACCTGGCCGTTGCACTACTGTCACGCGCTTGCGGGCGAACCCGTGCGCTCAAAGGGCTGGCTGACATGCTGGTGGACGAGACCCGCGACAGCCGTCACGCCTTGCGCTCGCTGGAGCTGGGTACTGGTCAGGGGCGCCAGGTGCAACGGGCGCAAGCACTGATGCGTCATCACCTGGGCACGCCGTTGGCCGTGGAGCAACTGGCCGCAGAACTGGGCATCAGCCGGCGTCAACTGGACCGGCAGTTCCAGGCCAGCCACGGCATGAGCACCAAGGCCTGGTGGCTGGAGATGCGCTTGCAGCAGGCGCGCTGGCGTTTGCTCAACTCCAGCCACAGCCTGGCGCAGATTGCCGATGAGGTGGGCCTGGGTGATGCCAGCTACCTTGGCAAGTGCGTGCGGCGTCGGTTTGGGTGTACGGCCCTGCAGTTGCGTGCAGGTCATTACCCGTTCACGTGATCTACTGCGGCGTCCCGAACAACCCTGTCCAGTAGATCCCTGCATCGCTCTTGGGGTCCATCGCATAGGCAGCGCCCAGTTCACGGAAGTCCGGATTCATCAGCGTGGCGCAGTGCCCCGGGCTGTCCAGCCAGCCGTTGACGACCTTTTGCGCGGTGTCACGCCCGGCGGTGATATTTTCGCCGATCTGCTGATACAGATACCCGGCCAGTTCCGCCCGGTCACCGGGTGTGCGGCCATCTTTGTCGATGTGATCGAAGAAGTTCTGGTTGGCCATGGCCCGAGTGTGGTTGGCGGCGACCCCGGCCAGCACTGTGCTCCAGCTCAGTGGCGGGGCGGCGGCAAACGGCTGGCCGCCGCATTGCCGTGGCACCTTGCGCGCGGCGTTGACCTCCTGCAGCACCTTCTGTCCCTCGGCCTGCCAGTCGCCCAGGCGGCCGCTGAGCAGCGGCCGTGCCAGCACGATGCGCCAGTCGCGGCCCTCCTGGCTGACGCCGATATCGACGAATTGTGGGTCGAGCACCACCTGGCAGAAGCTTTCCTCGATGGCATGCATGGCGGCGCGTGCGTCGCGTGGCCCCGACAGGCTGATGGCCTGGACGCTGACCATGGGGTAGGCGGCGCGGGTCATGGCCTGTTGCAGGTCGCGGGTGCCCTCTGGCGACAGCGCTAGGCGTGTGTCGCTGTTGAGCGGCGGCAGTTCCAACGACGCCTCGCCACCGCAGGGCTGGGCCTTGCTGCGGTAGACATTGATCGAATCGATCAACTGCGCCTCTTCGCCGGTGGCTGCCAGCGCCCCGGTCGAAACGACCAGGCCCAGTGACAAGGCGACAACGGATGTCAGGACGCGCATGTGGATCTCCCTATGACTGGCAGCGTCGTGGTGTGCGCTGCTCATCCTACACAAGCCCGGAGCTTTTGGCCCGAGGTCGTGCAAGGCAATGAAAACACCGGCAATCGTTACTGGCGGCAAAAGAGGGAGTAGACCCCAGGCCCGTGGAAAAGTGCGGTCAGGTGCCAGTCATTCGCATCGGGCCGGCGTTGTCAGCCGTTTACGCGTCAATGGGCCAACGCCTGGTTCGGCTTGTAGAACAGGAAGTGGGTGGTCTGCGCGGTCTTGCGATAAGCCTTCGCCCAGTCGGGGCGCACCGTGCGGTCGTGAAAGTACAACGCACCGCCGGTGGGGTCTTTCAACTGCTGGTTCAGCGCCTTGCGTGCGATCTCTTTGGCAACGTCGTAGCGTTGCGGTTCCTCGACCTGGTCCGGGCGCCCGTCACACCACCATGAGAACTGACACGCCTTGGTCTCCACACCCTGTTTGACTACCGCGCAGATGGTGTCGGGAAAGCCATCGTGGCCCAGGCGGTTGAGCACCACACTGGCCACTGCGGTCATGTCTTTGGCGTCGGCGCCTTTGGCTTCCCAGTAGATGGTACGTGCCAGGCAGGTGATGCTGTCATCCAGCGGCGCCTGGCCAGCCGGGTCCACTGCCTGCGTTTCGCCTGGGGTCAGTTTCTCTGCCTTCCTGGGGGGCGGCGCATCTTCGACGACCTTTTCTTCAAGCACTGCGGCCTTGTCCTCGGCAACGGCGGCTTTGGCTGGATCAGCGGCATACAGGGGGTCTGCGAGCAGGGCCGAGGTCAAGCCGATCAGCATCAAGTGAAGGCGCATGGGCACATTACCAGGCAGTGGGCAGAATTTCAGTCTAGCCAAGCGTAAGCATTAATACCAAAGGCAGGGTGGCGGCCGCAGCCACGGTCTGCAGGGCGATGAGGGTGGCCATCAGTGGCGCATTGCCGCCCATTTGCCGGGCCATGACATAAGATGACGAAGCGGTTGGCAGCGCCTGGAACAACACCGCCACCACCGCTGCCTGGCCACTCAGGCCGAGCAGCCGGCAAACGCCCCAGGTGGTCAGTGGCATGACCAGGAACTTGAACGTCGATGCTGCCATCAGCGGCCGTACCTGCTGGCCGAGGCTGGCGCCGCCCAGGGCAGCGCCGACACACAGCAGGCCCAAAGGCAGTGCGGCCTGGCCCAAGGCCTTGACCGTGGCGTCGATACCGGCCGGCAAGCCCAGCCCCGTGGCCCGTAGCACCAGCCCCCCTGCGCAGCCGACGATCAACGGGTTGGCGAAGATCGCCCGAAGCACTGTGGCGGGCGAACTGTGACGGGCGCTGAAGCGGGCAAACACCAGCACGCAGAGCAGGTTGACCAAGGGCACGATGGCAGCGTTGGCCACCGCCGCCAGGGCAATCCCGGCGCTGCCGTAGATGCCCGCAGCCAGGGTGGCACCGATGTAGTTGTTGAAGCGGATACCGCCCTGAAACACCGAGGTGAAGTCGGCACCCTCATGGTTCGCCGCGCCCTGATACAGCATCAGCAATACGGCACCGGCCAGGGTCGAGAGCATCAGTGCGCCGGCCATGCCCAGCACCGGTATGCCATCGAGGTTGGCAGTGGCCAGGCCATGGAGGAACAGCGACGGCAGCAGGACGTAGTAGCTCAGGCGCTCGGCGCCAGGCCAGAAGCTCTCGGCAAGAAAACCGCGAAGGCGCAGGAAGGTACCCAGGGCAATCAGCAGGATGATGGGGAGCAGGGTGGTCAGCAGCAAGTGCAGCATGGTCAGCATTCCGTGGTCGGGTACGTGCACAGACTACGGGGGCGGATCAATCTGTAAAAACGTTGTTTTCTTCAGTGACCGTTGAGGGAAAATGCATGTTGGTGGGTGCAGATCGCGCTTTGGAGCAGCCTGGTGTCAGGCTTCCAGGGCGGTCTTCAACACCGCACTCAAATGCCGCCGCTGGCTTTTTTCATGCTCCAGCAACACCACCCGCCGGGTCAGCTGCGGCTCGCCAAACGGCAGGCAGGTGGCGGGTGGCAAGCGTTGCAGGTCGTCATCCGCCATGGGAATGACCGCCACGCCCAGGCCCATCACCGCCATGCGCGCCAGGGCTTCCTGGCTGTCCAGTTCCATCAGTTCGCTCACCTGCACCTGCTGGCGGCGTAGTTCCTGCTCGATCTGCCGGCCGGCCCAGGCACGCTTGTCGAAGCGCAGGAATGGCTGGCTGGCCAGCAACTGCGGCACGCTATACCCGGCCAGCTCAGGGCTGGCAATGGCCCAGAAACGGTCCTCGAACAGCGGTGTAAAGTCCAGGCTCTGCGGGTAAGGGCTGACCGGTTCGGTGGTGATCGCCGCATCGAGCTCCCCGTCTTCCACGCGCCGCGCCAGCTCCGCCGACATGCCCGAGGCCACGCTGATGTGTAGCTGCGGGTGATGGGCCTTGATCCACACCAGCGCCTTGGGCAAGCGCCGCGCCAGCACCGTGTGGATCGCCCCGAGGCGCAAGCGGCCGCGCAGGCTTGGGCCGCTGGCCAGGGCATCGGCCAGTTCGTCATAGGCAGCCAGAAGGCTTTCGGCGCGGGCCACCGCCAACTGGCCGGCTTCGGTCAGCACCACCTGCCTGCGGCTACGGTCGAACAAGGCCACCTTCAGTTCGTCTTCGAGGGTTTTGATGTGCAGGCTGACCGCCGAGGGGGTGAGGCTGAGCAGGTCGGCGGCGCGGGCAAAGGTGCCGTGGCGGGCGATGGTCACCAAGGTGCGCAGGGCTTTCAGGGACATGCGGTTGAGGTCCGGTTCTCAGCTGACAGAGGCATATTGTCGGGCCCGGCCCTCTCGCAGCACAAGGCTGCTCCCAGGCCTTGCCGATACGGCTCAGCGACTGCTACGCCCATAGGCCTGGCTGATCCGGTCGATCACCATGGCCAGGGCGACAATTGCCAGCCCGGCCTCCATCCCTTGGCCAACATTCAAGGTCTGGATCCCCGCCAGCACATCCTCACCCAACCCACGGGCGCCGATCATCGACGCCACGACCACCATCGACAAGGCCATCATGACCGACTGGTTGAGCCCGGCCATGATACTCGGCAGCGCCAGGGGCAGGGCGATGCGCCGCAACCGCTGCCAGCGGCTTGCGCCAAGGCCGTGTGCGGCCTGCAGCAACGAGGGGTCGATCTGGCTCAAGCCCAGCTCGGTCAACCGCACCAGCGGCGGCAGGGCGTAGATCAGCGTGGCGAACACGGCAGGCACCTTGCCCAGGCCAAACAGCATCAGCACCGGGATCAGGTAAACGAACGCAGGTAGCGTCTGCATCACATCGAGGACCGGCAACAGCAGCCGCCTGGCCAGTGGCCGGGCGGCCAGCAGGATGCCCAGCGGTACACCCACCAGTACGCACAGGCCGGTACTGACCAGCACCAGGGCCAGGGTCTGCAGCAGCTTGTCCCAGAGCCCGAGCATACCGATCAAGGCCAGCAGCGCGACCAGCACGGCGCTGCGCAGCAGGCTGCGGCTGGCGTGCCAGGCCAGCAGACCCACCAGCAACAACAACAGCCACCAAGGCAACAGACGCAACAGGTTCTCCAGGCCGACCAGCAGTTGCAGCAACTGGTCAGAAAAACTGCGCAGGTGGTCGCCGTAGTTCAATACCAACCCGTCGACCAGGCGGTTGATGCTGTCGGCGAAGGAAAACTGCAGGGTCTGCGGGAAACCGCTGCTCACAGGCTGGCCTCGACCTTGGCGGCGATGTCCGCCGGCAGCCAGGCTTTCCACACCTCGCGGTGATCGCGCAGGAAGGTGAGGGCGGCTTCACGCGGGGGCGTGCGTTTTTCGCTCATGACGGCCAGGGCCTTGTTCAGGCGATCGATGGGCAGGTTGACCTGTTCGAACACACTGACCAAGTCTGGGTAGTTTTCGCGAAAGGCTTTGGACACGCCGATCGACAACTTTGCCGGCAGCGAGCGGCTGCCTTTCGGGTTGGGGTTGGCGGGGTCGGTGAGGGTGGCCCAGGCCTGGGCATCGAACGGGGGTTCTTCCAGCCGGATGAGCTTGTAGCGCCCCATCAGCGGGGTCGGGTTCCAGTAGTAGAACAGCACAGGTTTGCCGCGCCGGATAGCCGAACCGATCTCGGCGTCCATCGCGGCGCCGGAGCCACTGCGGAAGTTGTTGTAGAGGCCATCCAGGCCATAGGCCTTGAGCTTTTGGCTGTTGACGGTTTCAGACGTCCAGCCGCTTGGGCTGTTGAGAAAACGCCCTTTACCGGGCGATTCGGGGTCAGAAAATACCTGCGGGTAACGCTTGAGGTCCTCGACACTGTGCAGCTCAGGCGCCACGGGCTTCAGGTTGCGTGCGGCATCGCCCTCGATCACATAGGCCGGTACCCACCAACCTTCCTCTGCATTTTTGACCGTATCGCCCAGTGCGAACACCTGGCCGGCCTGTTCGGCCTTGACCCAGGCAGGGCTGCGCCCGGCCCATTCCTCGGCGATCACTTGCAGGTCATTGCGCGCCAGGGCCACCTCCATGCTGACCGTGCTGCCAGGCAGGGTGTCGGTGCGGTAGCCGTAGCCGCGCTCCACGATCAGGCGCAGGATCTCGGTGGTGAGGGCGCCGCTTTCCCAGCCGATGGCACCAAAATGGATAGGCGCAGGTTGCTCTGCCGATGTGGCGCTGTCGGTGCTGGCCAGGCCCACCGTCAACAGCAGCCCGGCCAGCAGCGTTGAAATGCTCTTCATGTGAACCTCGTCGTTCGCCATGCCTTGGCGGTGGGGGCAAGTGTAGACGACGAGGTTTTGTCAGTTTCAGGGCCACTGGCGTGGCCCCGTTCGCTTCAGACGCGGAACTGGTCCATCAGCGCTTGCTGCTGGTTGGCCAGGCTGTTCAGCGACTGGCTGACCCGCGCCGACTCGTTGGCCTGGCCTGACAGGGATTCAGTGACATCACGAATGGTCGCCACGTTGCTGTTGATTTCCTCGGCTACCGCGCTTTGCTCCTCGGCGGCAGAGGCGATCTGCAGGTTCATGTCGGTGATCACCGTCACCGCCTGGCCAATGCGCTGCAATGCCGTGACGGCTTGGCCGACCTGCTCCACGCCACCTTGGGCCTGGCGGTGGCTGTGGTCCATGGCGCCGACCACTTCGCGGGTGCCGTTCTGCAGGGCTTCGATGACCTGACGGGTTTCTTCCACCGACTCCTGAGTGCGCTGGGCAAGGTTGCGCACCTCATCGGCGACCACGGCAAAGCCACGGCCGGCCTCTCCGGCGCGGGCAGCTTCGATGGCAGCGTTGAGTGCCAGCAGGTTGGTCTGTTCGGCGATCGAGCGGATCACTTCCAGTACCGAGCCGATCTTCTCGCTGTTCTGCGCCAGGCCTTCTATTTCGGCCATGGTGTCGCTCATGTTGGCGGCCAGGGCACCGATGCTGCTGGTGGTGCGGTCGATTACCGCCAAGCCCTCGCGGGTGGCCTGGTCGGCATCGCGCGCCGCCTGCGCAGCCTGGGCGGCGCTGCGGGCAACGTCCTGGGCGGTGGCGCTCATTTCATGGGAGGCGGTGGCTACCTGGTCGACCTGGCGGTACTGCTGCTCCATGCCGGCGCTGGTTTCAGTGGCAATCGCCGAGGACTGGTCGGCCGTGCCTCGGGCGGCCTGCACCGAGCGTTTGACCTCGGCGATGGTTGGCTGCAACTTGTCGAGGAAGCGGTTGAACCAGCCGGCCAGTTCGCCCAGTTCGTCCTGTTTCTGGTAGGTCAGGCGACGGGTCAGGTCGCCTTCGCCGCTGGCAATGTCCTTGAGCATGGCGGCCACGCCGAGGATCGGCCGGGTAACGCCGCGGGCCATCAGCCATACCAGCAGCAGGCCGACAATGGCGGCGGCCAGGCCCAGGCTCAGTTCCAGCAAGGTGCCGCTGGTATTGAGCGCGTCAAGTTCCTGCTTCAGGGTTTCGGCCGGCCCGGTCAGGGCGTTTTCCGGCACATCCAGCAACACGCCCCAAGGCTGGGCGTCCGGGATTGGCCGGAATGCAGCCAGCACCTTCAAGCGCTGCCGGTCGTGGAGGATGGTCAGCTTGCCATCGGCCAGCTTGCGCACCAGCTCGGCGCCTTTGACCGGGTCTACCTGGTCAAAGCGCTGGGCCAGCTTGCTGGCATCGGCGCTGTAGCCGGCCAGCAGGCCGACCGGGGTCAGAATGCCGACCGTGGTGCGGCCTTCATAGAGGCTGCGGCTGGCCTCCTGGCTCAGCGCCTGCAGGCTATTGAGGTTGATGTCGATGGACAGGGTGGCAATGATCTTGCCGTTGACCGCCAGCGGGAACACGATGCTGGTCATCAGCACCTGCTGGCCATCGATGTCGTAGAAGTACGGCTCTACCACGCACACCTTGCCGGAGGTGCGTGGGCATACCCACCAGGTGTTGGCCGGCTGGCCGCTGGGGCCGATCTCGGTGTTGGCCATGTCATGTTCGGGCAGGGCCATCGAGGTCAACTGGCCGGCGCGTGGCTGCGACCAGTACAGGGCAAAGCGCCCGGTTTCGTTGCTGCCCAATGCTGCCTTGCCGGCAAACAGGCTGTCCTTGTTGTCCAGGGCATTGGGCTCGAACACCAGTGACAGGCCGAGCAGGTCGGGGTTGGCTTGCAGTGCGGCGCGTACCTGGCGGGTCATGTCCTCGCGCAGGTCGAAGGCATCGAGAAAGCGCTTTTCGGCCTGCTCGCGCAGGAACAGCACCTGACGGGCGAAGCCGGCGCCGTACTGGTAGGCATCCATGAACTGGCGGCGAATGTTCAGCGCTTGCACTTCACCTTGTGACTCGATACGCGACTGCGCCGCCTCGGTCAGCATCTGCATGCTGCTGGCCTTGACCAGGTCCGAACTGTGATCCATGCGGTACAGCGACAGGCCGACGAGCAAGGTGACGATAGCGGCCAGACAGAGACCGGCGAGCAGGGTGATCTTCCACTGTATGGAAAGTTGTCGCAAAGGCATGGGGGCGGATCCCTTTTTTGGCATTAAGGGTTATGGCTTTATCTGCGGTGGGGCCGGGAGGTGCCAAAGCGCTGCGGCCAGGCACCTCGCTGCCTCCCTCAATATCGGCCCCTGCCGTTTTTTCTTTATTCAAACATTCAATTTAAATTTGACCGCCACTAACGCGCCGTATCAAGGCGCTTTTGACATCTGCCGCCTACTGCTTCAGAGTTCGCGCTTTTTTCTGTCGTAATGAGGTAAGCCAACCATGAATGCAGTGATCGCCGCGGTCGGCATCATGCTGATACTCAGCCTGTCCCGCGTGCACGTGGTCATCGCCCTGATCATCGGCGCCCTGGCCGGTGGGCTGGTGGGCGGCCTGGGCATCGAAGGCACGCTCAAGGCCTTCAACGGTGGCCTCGGCGGTGGTGCCACGGTGGCTTTGTCCTATGCACTGCTGGGTGCCTTTGCCGTGGCAATCGCCAAGTCTGGCCTGGCCCATGCGCTGGCCGACCGCGCCCTGGCCATGATCGACCGACAGGGCGACGCCAAGGGCGGCAAGGTCAAATGGCTGATGATCGGCCTGATGCTGGTGGTGGCCGTGTCGTCCCAGAACATCCTGCCCATCCACATTGCCTTCATTCCGCTGCTGGTACCCCCTCTGTTGTACGTGCTGACGCGCCTGCGTATCGACCGCCGGCTGATCGCCTGTGTGATCACCTTTGGCCTGATCACCCCGTACATGTTCCTGCCGGTGGGCTTCGGCAACATCTTCCTCAACGAGATCCTGTTGGCCAATGTGGCCCGCGCGGGTGTCGATGTGAGCGGCGTCAACGTCACCCACGCCATGGCCGTCCCTGCTGCCGGCATGCTCGTCGGCCTGCTGGTGGCGGTGTTCATCAGCTACCGCAAGAAGCGTGACTACGACCTGGCGCGGATCCAGCAGGTGGAGCAGGTGAGCGTGCAGTACAACCCGCTGACCTTGCTGGTGGCCGGGCTGGCGATCGCGGCAGCCTTCATTGTCCAGCTGTTGCTGGACTCGATGATCATCGGTGCCATGGTCGGTTTCCTGATCTTCTCGCTGTCGGGCATCGTCAAGTGGAAAGAGACCGACGACCTGTTCACCGAAGGCATGAAGATGATGGCCATGATCGGCTTCATCATGATTACCGCGTCCGGTTTTGCCGAGGTGATGAAGGCCACCGGTGAGGTGAAGAGCCTGGTGGAAACCTCGGCGCAGTGGATCGACCACAGCAAGGGCGTCGGTGCCCTGCTGATGCTGTTGGTAGGCCTTTTGGTGACGATGGGGATCGGCTCGTCGTTCTCCACCGTGCCGATCCTGGCGGCGATTTTCGTGCCACTGTGCGTACAACTGGGCTTCGACCCGTTGGCCACGGTGTGCATCATTGGTACTGCCGGTGCGCTGGGTGATGCAGGTTCGCCGGCCTCGGACTCGACCCTGGGCCCGACCTCGGGCCTGAACGTGGATGGCCAGCACCACCACATCTGGGACACCGTGGTGCCGACCTTCATCCATTACAACCTGCCGCTGCTGGCGTTCGGTTGGTTGGCGGCGATGACCTTGTAAGGCGGGGGAGGGCGTCAGCCCTTGTCGGGCGGCGGCGAGATGCGATTGAGCACGGTGCTGCCGTCCTTGCTGCGGGTCAGGTAGACCGGCAGGACTTTGGGCAGGTTGTTGACCAGGCGCCCCACCTCACGGGTGTTGTAGATGCCGCTGATGCGAATGCGGCCGGTGCTTGCATCGGCCAGTCGCAGCGGGGCGTCGAGGTAGCGGTTTATCACCGGCAGCGCCTGTTCCAGGCTCAGGTTGTCGAGCACCAGCTTGCCGCTGCGCCATGCCAGGCTGTTGCCATAGTCGTCGCTTTGCTCCAGCTGCGGCTCGAAGTCGCCCTTGTGGTAGCTGGCCTGCATGCCAGGGCCAAGGCGGTAGCCACCGGCATTGCCCTCACTGGACACCAGCACTGAACCTTCCACCAGGGTGACCTTCACCTGGTCCTGGTACTTCCACACGTTGAACTGGGTGCCGGTGACCCGGGTCTGGCCACTGCCTGCACGCACGATGAACGGGTGGCTGCTGTCGTGTCGCACCTTGAAGAACGCCTCGCCGCGCTTGAGCGTGACCTGGCGCTGGTCCTTGTAGTTGAGGAAGGTGAGCTCGGTGTGCAGGTTGAGCTGTACCGTGCTGCCGTCGCTGAGCTCCACGGTCTGCATGTGGTCACCGGCTTCGACGTGCTGGTAGTGGTTGGGCAACCAGCCCTGTTCCCACCCCATCCAGCCGGCCAGCGGCAGCACTGCCAGGGCGATGGCCGCAGCAGACGCCAGCGGCCGCCAGTTGCGGGGGCGGGCGGCGTGTTTGGCAGGTGGGTTGAAGTCGATGACGGTGGCGCTACGCGGCAGCAGGTCGGCTGTTTGCCAGATTTCCAGCATCGCCTGATATTCTTCGGCATGCCGCGGGTCGGCCGCCAACCAGCCAGCGAATGCTTCACGCTCGGCCTGCGTGCAATCGTCGGCGTGCAGGCGCATGCACCAATGCGCTGCGGCGTCGGTGATGGCATCGTCTGGGCTGGGATTGAGGCGGTCGTGGTTCATTGCGGCTCCGGGTTTTGCGCATTCTACCCTTGCGAGAGTGCTCCCGAGAACCAATGTAATGGCGAATGACTATCAGTTGTGCCGGTTTTTCGTCGGATTGACCACGGTTTTTCAGCGTTTGAGAACCCTTCGCGGGCAAAAGACGATGTCTGCAATCGCTTCCGGGGCGGCCTGGTGCGGCGAAGAGGTCAGTGTTTGCAGTACCGATTCGGTAACCTGTACCGGCCCTCTTCGCAGCACACGGCTGCCCTTGCAACAAGCGCGTCAGTGACACACCGGTCAGAACTGTGCGGCCTCTAGCCCATAAAGGCTGCCACTACCGGCCCGAATGCTCGCCTCCAGCCCCAACCCCCGCGGCAAGACCCGCTGGAAATAGAACGTCGCACAGGCAAGCTTCGCACCATGAAACGCCTCGTCCTCATCACGTTTGGCCAGCGCCACCGCCGCCATCCGCGCCCACATGTACGCATAGGCCGTCAGCCCGAACAGCTGCAGGTACTCAACGGCTACCGCGCTGACCAGGTTGGCATCCTCGCCAGCCTGCGCCCGCAGCCAGCTGCTGGTGGCCTCGAGCCGCGCCAGGCTCGCCTGCAGGGCCTCGCGGTGCAAGGGCGCATCCACACTGAAGGCCCGCACTTCGCTGGCAAAGCTGGCCAACGCCTGACCACCGTCGGCCAGCACCTTGCGCCCCAGCAGATCAAGGGCCTGAATGCCGTTGGTGCCTTCATAGATTTGCGCAATGCGCACGTCTCGCACCCGTTGCTCCTGGCCCCATTCGCGGATGTAGCCATGACC
Organism: Pseudomonas sp. JY-Q; assembly: GCF_001655295.1. Taxonomy (NCBI): domain Bacteria; kingdom Pseudomonadati; phylum Pseudomonadota; class Gammaproteobacteria; order Pseudomonadales; family Pseudomonadaceae; genus Pseudomonas; species Pseudomonas sp. JY-Q. The sequence goes on from NZ_CP011525.1 coordinate 2,640,227, forward strand.
GCCGTACACCTGCTGGCCAAGCACGCAGCTTTCCAGACCGTTGTCGGTGAAGAATGCCTTGGCCACCGGTGTCAGCAGTGCCACCAGGCGCTGGGCATGCTCGCGTTCGCCAGCGTCCTCGGCATAGCGCGCCACGTCCAGTTGCTGGCCAACGTAGACGGCGAACGCCCGACCTGCTTCGGTGAGGGTGCGCATGGTCAGCAGCATGCGCCGAACATCACCATGGTGGATGATCGGGTCGGCCACCTTGTCGTGTGCCTGCGGGCCAGTCGCTGCGCGGCTCTGCAGGCGCTCGTTGGCATAGCGGGCGGCGCTCTGGTAGGAGGCTTCGGCACAACCGATGCCCTGTATGCCGATGGACAGGCGCTCGTAGTTCATCATGGTGAACATCGCTGCCAGGCCCTTGTTCGGTTCGCCCACCAGGTAACCGATGGCACCGTCAAAGTTCATGACGCAGGTCGCCGAGGCCTTGATGCCCATCTTGTGTTCGATCGAGCCACAATGGACAGCATTGCGCGCGCCCAGGCGGCCATCGGCCTCGACCAGGAATTTGGGGACCAGAAACAGCGATATGCCTTTGGCACCGGCGGGCGCATCCGGCAGCTTGGCCAGCACCAGGTGGACGATGTTCTCGGTCAGGTCCTGCTCGCCGCCGGTAATGAAGATCTTGCTGCCACTGATGCGCACGCTGCCATCGGCCTGAGGCTCGGCGCGGGTGCGGATCAGCCCCAGGTCAGTGCCGGCATGGGGTTCGGTCAGGCACATGGTGCCGGCCCAGCGGCCTTCGTACAGCGGTGGCAGGTAAGTGGCCTTGAGCGCTTCGCTGGCGTGGGCATCGATCGCCAGGCAACTGCCTGCGCTCAATGCCGAATACAGGCTGAAGCTGCAGTCAGCCGCGTAGAGCATCTCTTCGAACAGCACGCCGAGCATCTTTGGCATGCCCATGCCGCCGTGTTCCGGGTTGCCGCCCAAGCCGACCCAGCCACCTTCGCGGTAGGTGTTCCAGGCCTCGCGAAAGCCTTCGGGGGTGGTGACTTGGCCTGCGTCGAAGCACACACCTTGCTCGTCACCGTTGCGGCTGAGCGGGGCGATCAGCTGGCCGGTGACTTTTGATGCTTCCTCGAGAATGGCGTCGGCAGTGTCGGCATCGATGCGTTCGGCCAGGGCGGGCAGTCGGGCCCACAGGCCTGAAGCGTTGAACACGTCATGCAGGACGAAGCGCATGTCGCGCAGGGGGGCGGAATAGGTGGTCATCGGCAGCTCTTGCAATAGTGAGGGAGGGTTGGGCGTGCGCTGAACCTTCAGGCGCAGCCGTGTGCTGCGCCTGAAGGGGGCGGCTACGGCATCAGAGGGCCTTGGCCCGGTCGCGCAGCACGTACTTCTGGATCTTGCCGGTCGAGGTCTTGGGCAGCTCGCCGAACACCACGGTCTTCGGCACCTTGAACCCGGCCAGGTGCTCGCGGCACCAACTGGTGATGTCGGCTTCACGGGTGTCCTCTCGGCCCGGCTTCAGGGCAACGAAGGCGCACGGGGTTTCCCCCCATTTTTCATCCGGGCGTGCCACCACGGCGGCTTCCAGCACTGCCGGGTGCTTGTACAGGGCGTCTTCGACCTCGATGGTGGAGATGTTTTCGCCACCGGAAATGATGATGTCCTTGAGCCGGTCCTTGATCTCGATATAGCCGTCGGCATGCCACACGGCCAGGTCGCCGGTGTGGAACCAGCCGCCACGGAAGGCTTCGGCGGTGGCTTCAGGGTTTTTCAGGTAACCCTTCATCACCGTGTTGCCGCGCATGAAGATTTCGCCCAGGGTATTGCCGTCGCGGGGTACTGGCTGAAGGGTTTGCGGGTCGGCGACCATCAGGCCATCGAGGGTCGGGTAGCGCACGCCTTGGCGAGACTTGATGCGTGCACGCTCCTCCAGCGAAAGCGCGTCCCATTCGTCATGCCAGGCACACACGGTCACCGGGCCATAAACCTCGGTCAGGCCGTAGGTGTGGGTGACCTTGATGCCCATTTCTTCCACGGCGCCGATGACCTTGGCCGGTGGAGCGGCGCCGGCGACCATGGCCTGCACCGGGTGCTCGATGGCTGCCTTGGCCGCCTCGGGCATGTTGACCAGCGCGTTGAGCACGATCGGCGCACCGCACAGGTGGCTGACTTTGTGCTCGCGGATCAGGGTCAGGATCTTCTGCGGGTCGACCCGGCGCAGGAACACATGGGTGCCGGCCAGGGCGGTGATGGTCCAGGGGTAGCACCAGCCGTTGCAGTGGAACATCGGCAACGTCCACAGGTACACCGGGCGGTGGCCCATGGCCCAGGTCATCTGGTTGCCCAGGGCGTTCAGGTAGGCACCACGGTGGTGGTAGACCACGCCCTTGGGGTTGCCGGTGGTGCCGGAGGTGTAGTTCAGCGATATGGCCTGCCACTCGTCATCGGGCCATTCCCAGGCAAATTCCGGGTCGCCTTCGTTGAGCAGGGCCTCATAGTCCAGCTGGCTGACCGCGCGGCCTTCGCCGTACTCCGGGTCATCCACATCAACCACCAGCGGCGGGTGTTCAAGCAGTGCCAGAGCGCCTTCGATGACCGCATGGAACTCGCGGTCGGTGATCAGCACTTTGGCCTCGCCATGCTGCAGCATGAAGGCAATGGCCTCGGCATCCAGGCGCACGTTCAGGGTATTGAGCACGGCACCGGTCATGGGGACGCCGAAGTGCGCCTCGAGCATGGTCGGGGTGTTGGGCAGCATCACTGCCACGGTGTCGCCACGGCCAATGCCACGACCGGCCAGGGCGCTGGCCAGGCGCCGACAGCGTTGGTAGGTTTCTTGCCAGTTGCGGCGGATGGCGCCGTGGATGACGGCCGGGTAGTTGCCGTACACGGCAGCGGTGCGTTCGATGAAGCTCAGCGGGGGGAGGGCGACATGGTTGACGGCAGCGGGCATCAGGCCCTGGGCATAGATCGACATGCGGTAATCCTGTAAGGGAGGCAGACGCAGCCTGTGCACCTGGCCCCCGATGGCTGATTGTTAGCTCTGTTCAGGGTGCAGGGGGCGGACGGTGGGCCGCCCCCTCTGTCGCAGTTTTACGCGAGTCGCTATGGTATTAGGAATATCGACTATAGCAATATAGTAAAACTACTATAAAAATAGGCCGCCTACTGTGGATGACACTGCTTACCCCTTGCTCGCCAAAGACCCACAACCCAGTCTGTTACTGGCCAGTGATGCAAGCCCGCTGGCACTCAACCCGGCACTGCAGGCCTGGGTCGCCGAAGGGCCTGAGCTGGCTTGCTGGCTGCCGGCCAATTGCGCGGCCCTGGTGCGTGCCTGTCTGCGCCAGCATCGGGCGATCAGCGATGTGGAAGTGCAGGTCGGCGAACGCATCGTGCTATGGACGTTCATGCCGGACAACCAGGGCCAGCAGGTGCTGGGCCGCTGCCGCGATGCCAGCGAAGAGCGCCATGGCGCACGCGAAGCCAGCCGCGCCCGGCGCCTGTATCGGCTGATCATCGAAAACACCACCGACCTGATTTCCCGGCACAGCCCCGATGGCCGCTTTCTCGATGCCTCACCGGCAGCCTACCGCCTGCTCGGCCTGTGGCCCGAGCAACTGCGTGGCATGCCTGTACATACCCTGCTGCATCCGCGCGAGCGGCGTCAGGTACTGCGCCAGGCCGCGGCCGCGCTGGACCAGGACGGCTACCACACGATGACCTGCCGGGTACGCCAGGCGACAGGTGACTACCGTTGGTTCGAAATTGCCAGCCGGGCGATCCGCGAGACCTACACCGGCGCGGTGGTGGAGGTGGTCAGCGTGTCCCGCGACATCACCTTGCGCATCGAAGCGCAGGAAAGCCTGGCGCACAGTGCCCGCCTCGCGACCCTGGGCGAGCTGGCCTCGGGCATCGCCCACGAGATCAATCAGCCACTGGCCGCGGTGGTCAACTATGCCAACGCCAGTCAGCGTTACCTGCAGGGCCTGGAACGTGATCCCCAGGCGCGCGAGCGGGTTGGCCAGGGCCTGCAGCGTATCAGCGAGCAGGCCAACCATGCCGCCGAAGTGATCCGCCGTCTGCGTGCTTTTCTGCGCAAGGAACCGCGCCGCCTGCAGGCACTGGACGTGGCCGAGCTGGCCGGCGAAGCCATGCGCCTGTGCGCCTGGGAAGCCGCGCGGGACCAGGTGCAGGTGGAACTTCGCATGAGCGCTCAACTGCCCTTGGTGTATGCCGACCGGGTGCTGCTGGAGCAGGTGCTGCTCAACCTGCTGCGCAATGCCATCGATGCCAATCGCGAGCAGCAGGGTGAGCGACCGTCACGTATCCTGCTCTGCGCGGCGCGCGATGGCGATGGGGTGCTGGTCGAGGTCGCCGACCAGGGCCCGGGCGTGGCACCGGAGCGGCTGGATGAAATCTTTACGCCGTTTACCACCAGCAAGGCCGACGGCCTGGGCTTGGGCTTGAGCATGAGCCGCAGCCTGATCGAAGGCTTCGGTGGCAGCCTGTGGGCGCGGGCGGGTGACAACGGCGGTCTGGTACTGTGCTGCCGGCTGGCGGTCAGCAGGGAATAAGGGGAGGCAGTGTTGCAAGCAAAAGTGTATGTGGTCGATGACGACCAGGGTATGCGCGACTCTACGGTCTGGCTGCTGCAGTCGGTGGGCCTGCAAGCCTTGCCATTCGCCAGCGGGCAGGCGTTTCTCGACGCCTGCGTCGATGATGGGCCCGCGTGTGTGCTGTTGGACGTGCGCATGCCGGGGCTGGGCGGGCTGGCTGTGCAGCAGGCGATGCGCGAGCGTGGCCTGATGGTGCCGGTGATCTTCGTCAGCGGTCATGCCGATGTACCGATCGTGGTGCGGGCGTTCAAGGCCGGCGCCTGCGACTTCATCGAAAAACCCTACAACGACCAGCTGCTGCTCGACAGCGTTCAGGCTGCGCTGGAGCACGCCGGGCTGGCGCGAGAGGGCGATCAGGCGCTGGCCTTGGTGCAGGCGCGCATCGACGGCCTGACGCCGCGTGAGCGAGACGTCTTCGTACCGTTGGCCCAAGGGTTGAACAACCGCGAGATTGCCGAGCAGTTGGGCATCAGCGTCAAAACGGTGGACCTGTACCGAGGCCGGGTGATGAAGCGGTTGCAGGCAGGCAGCCTCGCAGAGCTGGTGGGGATGGCGATTGCTTGCGGGGCGGTGGAGGCGCTGGGCCTGCGAGCGCGGTAGCCGCCTTTACGTAGCCCCTGGCAGGGGCGGCGTTGCGTGTCGCGATGGGACGCAATGCGCGCCTGCTGGGGCGGTGTGACAGCCAGAAAACACCCACTATTTCATAGCTAGCTAATGAAAGCTTTGACATTCACTGCCTAGGCAGTAATATTTCTACACACTTAACTGAGCAGCCAACGATGGCCCATTTTTCTCCCGAGAACTTCCAAACCTGCGCCATCGGCATGTTGCTTGGCCGTGCTGCGATTCTCAAAGACCGCATTCTTGACTGGCACCTGGAGTCAGAGGGCGTCACCGCCGCGCAGTTCAAAGTGCTGATCATCGTCACCCAGTACCAGTTGGATACCCCGGCCGAACTGTGCCGTTACCTGGGCCTGGACAGCGGATCGATGACCCGCATGCTCGACCGCCTCGAGCAGAAGGAGCTGATCGTGCGCAACCGCTGCGCCGACGACCGTCGCCAGGTGCGCCTGGCACTCACCGCCGACGGCCAGCGCCTGGCCAACCGCCTGCCGGAAATTGGCGCCGCCGCCATGAACGAGTTGTGCGGCGTGCTGGCACCAGAGGAGCTCAAGACCCTGGAAGGCCTGCTGGCCAAGGTGCTGCTCGGTGCTGGCGACCCGTTGACGATCCGCCGCTTCGGCGACCGTTGAACCCTGTAACGAATTATCCAAGGTATTGTCATGGCCACTCCCGCAGACACCCCGACTCCCTCCGTCTCGCCCGAGCCGTCGCGCAAGCGCAAGGCTTGGTTGCTTGGCCTGCTGTTGCTGCTGATCCTGGCAGGGGTCGGCACCTGGGCCTGGTACAGCATTGTCGGGCGTTGGCACGAAAGCACCGACGATGCGTATGTCAACGGCAACGTGGTGGAGATCACCCCGCTGGTCGCTGGCACCGTTATCAGCATCGGGGCCGATGACGGCGACCTGGTCCACGCCGGCCAGGTGTTGCTGCAATTCGACCCGGCCGACAGCGAAGTGGCCTTGCAGTCCGCCGAAGCCAAGCTGGCACGCAGCGTGCGGCAGGTGCGCGGGCTGTACAGCAACGTCGACTCGCTGAAGGCTCAACTGGAAACGCGCCAAGCCGAACTGCGCAAGGCGCAGCAGGACTTCAACCGGCGCAAGGTGCTGGCTGACAGTGGTGCGATTGCCGCCGAAGAACTGTCCCATGCCCGCGACGACCTGAGCGTTGCCCAGGCCGCCGTCAACAGCGCGCGGCAACAGCTCAGCACCAGCAGCGCGCTGGTCGACGACACCGTGGTGTCCTCGCACCCCGATGTCATGGCTGCAGCTGCCGACCTGCGCCAGGCCTACCTCGACCACGCCCGCACCACATTGGTCGCGCCGGTCACCGGCTACGTCGCCAAGCGTACCGTCCAGTTGGGCCAGCGCCTGCAGCCGGGCACCGCGACCATGGCGGTCATCCCGCTGGATCAGGTGTGGATCGATGCCAACTTCAAGGAAACCCAGCTGCGAGAGATGCGCATCGGCCAGCCGGTGGAAATCACCGCTGATGTGTACGGCAGCGAGGTCAAGTACAGCGGCACGGTCGACAGCCTTGGCGCGGGCACCGGCAGCGCCTTTGCCTTGCTGCCGGCGCAGAACGCCACCGGTAACTGGATCAAGATTGTCCAGCGAGTGCCCGTGCGCATCCACCTCAGCCCCGACCAGCTCAAGGACCACCCGCTACGTATTGGCCTGTCCACCGTGGTTGAAGTCGACCTGCATGACCAGAGCGGCCCGACCCTGGCCCAGCAGCCACCGCAGAAGGCCAGCTACACCACCCAGGTGTATGACCACCAGATGATCGAAGCCGACAACCTGATCGCCCGGCTGATTCACGAGAACAGTGCAACCGGCAAGACGGCGCAACGATGAGCAACAACGCCGCTGCCCAGTTCACGCCGCCAAGTCTGCTGCTGACCACCATCGGCCTGTCGCTCGCGACGTTCATGCAGGTGCTGGACACCACCATCGCCAACGTGGCCCTGCCGACCATTTCCGGCAACCTGGGGGTGAGCTACGAGCAAGGCACCTGGGTCATCACCTCGTTCGCGGTGAGCAACGCTATCGCCTTGCCGCTGACCGGCTGGCTGAGCCGGCGCTTTGGTGAAGTGAAACTGTTCATCTGGGCCACGCTGCTGTTCGTGCTGGCTTCGTTCCTGTGCGGTATCGCCCAGTCGATGCCCGAGCTGGTCGGGTTTCGCGTCTTGCAGGGTGTGGTCGCCGGGCCGCTTTACCCGATGACCCAGACCCTGCTGATTGCTGTCTATCCCCCGGCAAAACGGGGGATGGCCCTGGCGCTGCTGGCGATGGTCACGGTGGTGGCGCCGATTGCCGGGCCGATTCTTGGGGGCTGGATTACCGATAGCTACAGCTGGCCATGGATCTTCTTCATCAACGTGCCCATCGGCCTGTTTGCAGCTGCCGTGGTGCGCCAGCAGATGCGCACGCGCCCGGTGGTCACCAGCCGCCAGCCGATGGATTACATTGGCCTGCTGACCCTGATTATCGGCGTTGGGGCCTTGCAGGTAGTGCTGGACAAGGGCAACGATCTGGACTGGTTCGAGTCGTCGTTCATCATTGTCGGCAGCCTGGTTTCGGTGGTGTTCCTGGCGGTATTCGTGATCTGGGAACTGACCGACCGGCACCCGGTGGTCAACTTGCGCCTGTTTGTGCACCGCAACTTCCGCATTGGCACCATCGTGCTGGTCGGGGGGTATGCCGGGTTCTTCGGTATCAACCTGATCCTGCCGCAGTGGTTGCAGACGCAGATGGGCTATACCGCGACGTGGGCGGGCCTGGCGGTGGCGCCGATCGGTTTGCTGCCGGTGATCATGTCGCCGTTCGTGGGCAAATATGCGCACCGTTTCGACCTGCGGGTGCTGGCTGGGTTGGCGTTCCTGGCGATCGGCATCAGTTGCTACATGCGTGCCGGTTTCACCAGCGAGGTGGACTTCCAGCACGTGGCCTTGGTGCAGTTGTTCATGGGGATTGGCGTGGCGTTGTTCTTCATGCCGACCTTGAGCATTCTGCTGTCTGACTTGCCGCCGCACCAGATTGCCGACGGTTCGGGGCTGGCTACATTCCTGCGAACCTTGGGCGGGAGTTTTGCGGCTTCGTTGACTACCTGGATCTGGATTCGTCGGGCGGATCAGCACCATGCCTACCTGAGTGAGCACATCAGCCAGTTCGACCCGACGACGCGGCATACCCTTGAGCAGTTGGGCGGCGCCAGCCCGCAGAGTTACGCGCAGCTGGAGCAGATACTCAATGGTCAGGCTTACATGATGTCGACGGTGGATTATTTCACCTTGATGAGCTGGGTGTTTGCCGGGTTGATTCTGCTGGTGTGGTTCGCCAAGCCGCCCTTTACCGCCAAGGCGGGCCCGGCATCGGCAGGGCATTGAGTGCTCTCGCTCTCGCTTCGGCTTTTGATTTTGCTTCTAAGCGCGCGATAGCACAGGCGCCGCGGATTGCGACTTCAGGAGGCCGAGCGTAGGGCTTGCGAAGGGAGGTGACGGGCATGGATGCCCGTCAAGCGCTGAGGCCCCATGGATGGGGCCTGCAGCGCGTACTCCCGGGAGCAAGACCGTAGCGAGGGAACCCCGGAGCGTAGCGCAGGGGCCGGATGATAGGAGCCAGCGTTTTTTGGTTACTTTTTGTCGCGTTTGACAAAAAGTGACCCGCCGTAAGGGCGGAACGGTGACTATGCGCCACCTGCGTGAATGAATACCTACTCGATGTGAATGCCCACATCAAAGAAGCAAGAAGCAAGAAGCAAATTCGTCTGTTTTGACTCAGCGAACAGTCCATTCGCGATGGCGACACAGACTCACCTTTTCGCCCTTACGGCGAGTCACTTTTTGTCAAACGCGACAAAAAGTAACCAAAAAACGCTGCGGGTATGACTCACCCACATAGGTTACAAATCAGTTCACGCACATAGGTAACAGTCTTTAACTGGCAAGGTCGGTTTTCGAGGATCTGACCATGCCTTGGCGAGAGCTGAAACCTATGGACCTGAAAATGCTTTTCATCGCGGATTACCTGCAAGGGCCGCCCAGCTTCAGCGCCCTGTGCCAGGCCTACGAGATCAGCCGTAAGACCGGCTACAAATGGGTCGAGCGATATGAGAAAGAGGGGCCTTCGGGGCTGGAAGAACGCAGCCGCCGCCGGTTGACGCAGAACTGGGTCGTCCCCGCTGCAGTTCGCGAAGCCATCATCGAACTGCGCAGTCGAGGCGAAACGGAACCTGGTCCGAAAAAGATCCAGGCTGCGCTGCAGGAGCGCTTCCCTGATCAGGCGCCGCCTTCTAAGACAGCGATTTACAACATCCTCAAGAAGGCCGAGTTGGTCAACCCACGCCGTTTACGTCAGCGTGTAGCGGTCTACCCCAAGCCACTGGAGAAGGCAGAGTCGCCTAACCAGCTGTTCAGTGCTGACTACAAGGGCCAATTTCTGACAGGCGCAGGCGTCTGGTGCTATCCACTAACGATCATGGATCACGCCAGCCGCTTCCTGCTCGCCTGCCACAGCATGCCTAATACCAACCTTCTGGAAACGCAGGCCGTTTTCACCCAGGTGTTTCGGGAAAATGGCCTGCCTGAGCGTATTCGTACCGATAACGGTGTGCCGTTTGCCAGTAAAGGACGTGCAGGACTTTCTCAGCTGTCCATCTGGTGGCTGCGTCTAGGCATCATTCCTGAGCGCATTGCACCTGGAAGGCCTGAGCAAAATGGCCGCCACGAACGCATGCATCGGACACTCAAAAGCACGCTGCCATCACCGCCGGCAGTGGCCTGGGAAGCTCAACAGCGGCATTTTGATCGCTTTCGACAACACTACAATTACGAGCGCTTGCATGAAGCACTGAAACAGAAAACACCGGCGTCTTGCTACCAGCCCTCACCACGCCCATTCCCTGAAAAACTTCCTGAGATGACCTACCCCAGCCATGTCGAGAGTTTACCGGCGGATAGCTGCGGCATCATTAACCGCCGTGGCCTGAGGATCTACGTAGGTTACGTGCTCAAGCACCAGACCATTGGGCTGGAGCAAGTCGGAGATGGCATTTGGGATGTTATTTTCGGTCCCATCATCCTTGGTAGAGTCGATGTGCGGGATGCCACTGATGGTTATGTAACACTCCAGGTGTTGTCACCTATGTGAGTGAACTTTTGTGTAACCCATGTGGGTGACCCGTACATGCGCTCCCATCATCCGGCCCCTGCGCTGCGCTCCGGGGTTCCCTCACTCCGGCCTTGCTCCCGGCAGGACCGCGCCGAAGGCCCCATCCTGGGGCCTCAGCGCTTGACGGGCATCCATGCCCGTCACCTGCCTCCGCAAGGCCTGCGTTCGGCCTCCTGAAGTCGCGAAGATCAAGATCAAGATCAACAGCCAGATCAACAGCCAGATCAACAGCAGAGGGGTGGCTGTGCTGATCTTCGTCATTCCAACGCAGCGCCATTTCGCCTATTGTCGATGCTCCCTTCCCCAAACCATTGGCAAACCCATGGAGAACGTCATTGTCATCACCGGCGGCAGCCGCGGTATCGGCGCCGCCACTGCGCTGCTGGCCGCCCGCCAGGGCTACCGCATCTGCATCAACTATCACGCCGATGACCAGGCCGCCGAAGCCATCCTCAGCCAGGTCCGCGCCCTGGGCGCCGAGGCCATCGCGGTGCGCGCCGACGTCAGCGTCGAAGATGAAATCATCCAGCTGTTCCTGCGCGTCGACGATGAGCTCGGCCCCGTCACAGCACTGGTCAACAACGCCGGCACCATCGGCCAGCAGAGCAGGGTCGAGGACATGTCCGAGTTCCGTCTGCTGAACGTCATGAAGACCAACGTCGTCGGCCCCATGCTCTGCGCCAAGCACGCCCTGCTGCGCATGGCGCGCCGGCATGGCGGGCAAGGCGGGGCCATCGTCAACGTATCATCGGTCGCCGCACGCCTGGGTTCGCCCAACGAATATGTCGACTATGCCGCCTCCAAGGGCGCGCTCGACACCTTCACCATCGGCCTGGCCAAAGAAGTGGCAGGCGAGGGCGTGCGCGTCAATGGCGTACGACCGGGGTATATCCATACCGGTTTCCATGCGCTTTCTGGCGACCCGGATCGCGTCAGCAAGCTTGAACCTGGCTTGCCCATGGGCCGAGGAGGGTATCCCGAGGAAGTGGCCGAGGCCATCCTCTGGTTGCTCTCGGACAAAGCCTCCTATGCCACCGGCAGCTTCATCGACCTGGGCGGCGGGCGCTGAGCGCGCCCGTCAAGGTTCCAGCAGCTCGCGAACCCGCTCTGCCAGTGCTTCCAGTTCGAACGGCTTGGTCAACACCAACGTACCTTGCAGCGGTTGGCCGTCGCTGAGCGCCGCGCTCTCATCGTAACCGGTGATCAACAGCACCTTGAGGTCCGGGTAGCGCTCACGGCAGCGTTCGGCTACCTGGCGGCCATTCAGGCCGCCAGGCAGGCCGACATCGCTCAGCAGCAAGTCTGGCCGTTCGCCGCTTTGCAGGTGGGTGAGGGCAGACGGACCGTTCTCGAAGGCGTCCACCCGATAGCCCAGCTCTTCCAACACTTCGCCAATCACCAGGCGCAAGGCCGTCTGATCTTCAACCAACAGAATGCGTTTTGCAGTCTCGCTGCTTCTTTGCAAGAGCGTGCGCGGAGGTTTGCTGATTGGCGCCTGGGCTTGCTCGTGGTGGCGGGGTAACAGCAGCTCGATACGGGTACCCTCGCCAGGCACCGACAGCACCCGTAATTGCCCACCCGACTGGCGCACGAAGCCATAGGTCATGGACAGACCCAGGCCGGTGCCCTGGCCCATCGGCTTGGTGGTGAAGAACGGCTCGACTGCGCGCTCGACAACTTCAGCCGACATGCCGCTACCGTTGTCGACGATGCTCAGCCGCACGAACTCGCTGGCCGGCAGTTCCAGTGCCATGGCCTGCTCGTCGTCAAGCTGCAGGTTGTCGCCAATGATCTCGATCACACCACCGGCAGGCATGGCATCGCGCGCGTTGATGCATAAGTTGAGCAAGGCGCTTTCCAGTTGGGGAGGGTCGATGAAGGTCGGCCACAGCTGGCTGGCAAAGCGGCTGCTCAAGGTAATCGCCGGGCCGATGGTGCGGCGCAGCAGGTCTTCCATGCCGGCCACCAAGGTGGCCACTTGCGTGGAGCAGGGTTGCAGGGTCTGCTGGCGGGAGAAGGCCAGCAGCCGGTGCACCAGCGAAGAGGCCCGCTGCGCCGCGCTGCTGGACAGCTCCAGCAAGGGCGCCAGGGCGTCGAAGCGTGACTGCTCAAGGCGTTGCCGCATCAGCTCCTGGGCGCCCAGGATGCCGCCCAGCAAGTTGTTGAAGTCGTGGGCTATGCCGCCACTGAGCTGGCCTACGGCTTCCATCTTCTGTGCCTGGCGCAACGCCGCTTCGGCCTTGGCCAAGCGTTCCTGCTCCTGTACTCGCTCACTGATGTCATAGGCGAACAGAAACGCGCCATGTACCTCGCCTTCTGGGTCGCGCAAGGCGTTGAAGCGCAACTCATAATGGCGCAGCGCGGGGGGCTTGCCGAAGGTGCCGATCTCGATGAACTGCTCGCCTGCCAGGGCGCGCTGCCACATCGGCAGAACAGGCGTCTGGCCGGCGGTGCCATCCTCGAACAACCCGGGCAGGTAGTCGCCGATTTCGGGTGTCCTCCCGTACAGCAGGTGGAAGTCATGCCTGGCCTGGCGATTGACAGCCAGCCAGCGCAGGTCCTTGTCGATCACATGCACATTGACCACACTGTGATCGACCAGCTCGGCAAACAAGCGTCGCTCCGCCAGTGCGGCATTCACCCGTTGTTCGAGCTCTTCGTTCAGGCGCTGCAGGGCCTGCTCTGCACGCCGGCGTTCGGTGACATCCTTGAACAGTACCGCTACCTGGCGTTTCTCGGCAGGTTCTATGCGAAAAGTGGTCACCGACAGCACGTGGCCCGTGGCAATCAGTTCCTGCTCGAAGTGCAGCGGTTCGCCGGTGCGAAGCACCGCGCCATAGCGGGCCACCCAGTCATCCGCCTCATCGGGCACCATCTCGCGCAGTTTTTGCCCGACCACGTTGGGGATGCCGGCGTGTTTGGCATAGGCTGCGTTGGCCAGCACGTGCACGTAGTCACTCAGGGGGCCATGGGGGCCATCGAAGAACTCGATGATGCAGAAGCCTTCGTCCATGGTGTCGAACAGTGAGCGATAGAAGTCCTGGTCGTGCGCCTGGTGGCTTGCAAGCCGTTGCTCCAGCAGTGTGTTCTGTCGCTGGAGGTCTTCGACTTGTTGGCGCAGTGAGTTCAGATCACGAGAAGGCATGCCTGCGTCCGGCCAATGAAAAGTCCTGACTTTAACGTGTTCACCTGCAGGCGAATAGCCACTCAGGGTGACTGGGCGGTGCTCCCCAGCAGCCGTTCAAGCGCCTGGGCAAGTGCTTGAAGATCGAATGGCTTGGCCAGCAGTTCGGTGCACCGGTCGGGCCGCACTTTTGCCGTACTGTGCGCAAGGTCATAGCCTGTGATCAGCAGCACCGCTGCATGGGGGGCAATACTTCGACAGGCGTCCGCGAGTTGGTAGCCATCGATACCCCCAGGCAGGCCGACATCGGTGATCAGCAAGTCCGGTGCAGGGGCTTCCCGCAAGGCCTTGTATGCCTGCCGGCCATCTTCGAATGCCTGAACTTCATGGCCCTGATCTATCAATACCTCCAGCATGACCAGGCGCAGGGCCGGCTCGTCTTCCACCAGCATCACCCTGCACGCGCGCTGCTGAAGCGAGGCCGCAGGCGCAGGCCCCTCGACGTGGGGGCTGGGTGAAGCGGCGGCGATGCTTTCATCGCAGGGGAGATACAGGTTGATGGCCGTACCCTGGCCAGGCGTGCTATCGATGACCAGCTGGCCACCGGATTGCCGCACAAAGCCGTAGACCATCGACAGCCCAAGGCCAGTGCCCTGGCCGAGCGGCTTGGTGGTGAAGAAGGGCTCTAGGGCGCGCTGCATCACTGCTTTGGACATGCCCATGCCGGTGTCTTCAACGCGGATACGCAGAAACTGGCCAGTGGCCAGGCCCCGCTGTCTGGCTTCGGCGCCTTGCACGTCGACATTGGCGCAACCGATGCTCAAGGTGCCGCCAAGCGGCATGGCGTCACGGGCGTTGATGCACAGGTTGAGCAGCGCGTTTTCCAGTTGCTGTGCGTCTATTCGGATAGGCCATAGTCCGGCATGTGTCTGGTCGTGGTAGTCGACATAGGGGCCGGTGGAGCTGCTGATCAGGTCGTGCATACCTGCCACCAGTTGCTGCACATCGACCCGTTGCGGGACCAGCGTCTGCTGCCGTGAGAATGCCAGCAAGCGCTGCACCAAGGCTGCGGCGCGTTGGGCGTTGTGCCGGCTGAGTTCAAGCAGCTGCGCGGTGTCCGCCAGGCGTTGCTGCACCAGACGTTGCCCGGCCAGTTCCAGGGCGCCAAGGATGCTGGCCAGCAGGTTGTTGAAATCATGGGCAATCCCGCCGGTCAACTGGCCGACCGCCTCCATCTTCTGCGCCTGGCGCAGTGCTTCTTCGGCCTGCTGCAGGCGTTCCTGTTCGGTCACGCGCTGCGTGATGTCATAGGCGAACAGGTAGCCGCCCTGAATTCGCTGCTGAGCATCGAGCCACGGGTGGTAGCGAATTTCGTAGTGGCGTGGTGCGTCGTCCAGCCCGAAGGTGACGGTGTCGATGAACGCTTCCCCTGCCAGTATGCGCGGCCATATCGGGGCCAGGCGGCCCATGATGTCGGGTTGATCGGTCAGGAACTGGGGTACGTAGTCGCCAATCTGCGGCACGAAGCCTCGGTAACGTTCGAAGGTTTCGCGCGCCGTGCGATTGATGGCCAACAGGCGCATCCTGCGGTCGGCAGCAAACACGTTGGCTGGGCTGTTGTCGAGCAGTTCTCCAAGCAGCCTGTCATGCGCCTGGACGCTGTCTTCGCGCTCTGCCAGCCGTGCTTCCAGTTCTGCGACACGCGCTTGCAATTGGGCAAAGGACGCAAGCGTATCTGGCTGCATGACGAAGGCCTGATGATCGGATCGAGCAACTATAGTCGCCCCTCGGGCCCCTCGCTATCAGAACGAGCGAATGATCCGCCCGAGGGTTTCCATGGCCTGTTCGGCGCCGTCATGCCAGGGGCTGCCGTAGTTCAGGCGGATGCAATTGCCAAAGCGTCGGGTGGGCGAAAAGATCGGCCCAGGGGCGATGCTGATGCCTTGGGCCAGGGCCATGTGGAACAGCTTGAGGGCGTCCATCTGCTCGGGCAGTTCCAGCCACAGGAAGTAGCCGCCGGAGGGCTGGCTGACCCGTGTCTGCGCCGGGAAGTGGCGGGCGATGGCTGCCAGCATGTTGGCCTGCTGGCCCTCCAGCGCGTAGCGCAGCTTGCGCAGGTGGCGGTCGTAGCCGCCGTGTTGCAGGTAGTCGGCGATGGCCGCCTGAGCCGGCATGGAGGCACACAGGGAGGTCATCAGTTTCAACCGCTCGATCTTCTGCGCAAAGCGCCCGGCGGCCACCCAGCCAATGCGATAGCCCGGTGCCAGGCTTTTGGCGAACGAGCCGCAGTGCATGACCAGGCCCTGAGTGTCGAAGGCCTTGGCGGGTTTGGGCGCCTGTTGCGAGTAGTACAGCTCGGCGTATACATCGTCTTCGATCAACGGCACCTGATGGCGCGCCAGCAACTCCACCAGGGCCTGTTTCTTGGCCTCCGGCATGCTTGCACCCACCGGGTTCTGGAAATTGGTCATGCACCACACGGCCTTTACCGGGTGCTTTTCCAGGGTCTGCGCCAGCACCCCCAGGTCCATGCCCTCGCGCGGGTGCACGGGGATTTCCACGGCCTTGAGCTTGAGCCGCTCCAGCACCTGCAGGCAGGCATAGAAGGCCGGGGCCTCGATGGCGACCAGGTCGCCCGGCTGGGTCACGGCCTGCAGGCACAGGTTCAGGGCCTCCAGTGCGCCGTTGGTGATCAGCAGCTCTTCCATCGGCAGCATCAGCCCACCGACCATGTAGCGCAGGGCGATCTGCCGGCGCAGCTGCGGGTTGCCGGGGGACAGATCGGTCACCACCATGCGCGGGTCCATGCTGCGGCTGGCACTGGCCAGTGAGCGCGACAGGCGTTGCAGCGGGAACAGCTCAGGGCTGGGAAAGGCTGAGCCGAAGGCAATGGTGTTGGGGTCCTTGATCGAGTCGAGGATCGAAAATACCAAGGCGCTGACGTCGACATCGGTAGACTCGCTCACCGGCTGCAGCGCTTGCGGCTCGCAGAACTGACGCGGAACGTGGGCGTTGACGAAATACCCGGAGCGCGGCCGGGCGCGGATCAGCCCGCGGCGTTCCAGCAGGTAATAGGCCTGGAACACGGTAGACGGGCTGACCCCGTGGGTCTGGCTGGCGTAGCGTACGGACGGCACGCGCTGGCCGGGGCCCAGCACCCCGGAGCGGATCAGTTCGGCAATGTCATCGGCGAAGCGTTCGTAGCGTTTCATTCTGGCCTTCTGTCCAGCCTGGCAGGCAAGGTGGCGTGAGTGTAAGGGATCAGCGGTTCATGGGGGCGACGAAGCGACTGTGCGCCACGCTGCGGATAGCGGGGTCGTCACGCTCGCTGATTTCAAAGCTCAGCGTCTGCGAGCTGCTGGTCGGGCGCTCGGCGAGCATTGCCACCGACACCGGCAGTTCGCTCATTTCGCCAGCTGGGATGACCAGTGCGCTACTGCCCTGCAGGGTGAAACCGTCAGCGTCCAGCAGGCGCAATTGATAGTGCTGGGTACGTTCGGTCTTGTTGATGACCTTGAGCAGGTAAATGTTCTCGATCTGGCCTTGGGCGTTTTCACGGAACAGGCCGCGGTCCTTGATCACATCCAGCGATACCATCGGGCGCATCTGCAGGGCCACCACCAGTGCCCCGATCATGACCAGCAGTGCGGCAGCGTAGCCCAACAGGCGCGGGCGCAGCCAGTGCGTGGTACCGCCTTGCAGGCTGTGCTCGGACTTGTAGCCAATCAGGCCGCGGGCGTAACCCATCTTGTCCATTACCCCGTCACAGGCGTCGATGCACGCGGCACAGCCGATGCAAGCCATCTGCAAGCCATCACGGATGTCGATGCCGGTGGGGCACACCTGCACGCACAGGGTGCAATCGATGCAGTCACCCAGTCCCTGGGCACCGACATCACTGCCTTTCTTGCGCGGACCACGGGCCTCGCCACGACGCGGGTCGTAAGCGACCGCCAGGGTGTCCTTGTCGAACATCACGCTCTGGAAGCGCGCATACGGGCACATGTGCAGGCACACCGCTTCACGCAGCAGGCCGGCATTGATGTAGGTAGCGGCCGTGAAGAACAGCACCCAGAACAGTGCCACACCGCCCAGTTGCAAGGTGAGCAATTCTGCGGCCAGTGGCCGGATCGGGGTGAAGTAGCCGACGAAGGTCAGCCCCGTGAGCACGCCAATGGCCAACCACAGGCTGTGTTTGAGCGTGCGACGGGCCAGTTTGTTCAGGCTCCAGGGCGCCGCGGCCAGCTTGATGCGCTGGTTGCGGTCCCCCTCGGTAACCTTTTCGCACCACATGAATAGCCAGGTCCAGGTGCTTTGTGGGCAACTGTAACCGCACCAGACGCGCCCGGCGTAGACGGTGATGGCGAACAGGCCAAAGGCACAGATGATCAGCAACGCCGACAGCAGGATGAAGTCCTGTGGCCAGAAGGTGGCGCCGAAGATGTGGAACTTGCTGTTTCCCAGGTCCCACAGTACGGCCTGGCGGCCGTTCCAGTTCAGCCAGGCCGTGCCGAAGAACAGTACGAACAGGGCGCCGGCAAAGCCGATGCGCAGGTTACGGTAAAGCCCGGTAAAGCTGCGGGTCTGGATGCCGCTGTCGGTGCGTCGCGCTTGGATGTTGGCTGGGGCGGTGGCGATCTCTGTAAAAGGGATTCTATCGTTCATGGTTCGGTGCTCATCAGGCCTCGATCAGGCATGAGCACTATGGCGCTGAAGCTGTTATCAGCACAGGTTCAGATTTTACGATAAAAACCATATCAGATTTGCCGCATGGCCCCGCCAAGCCTCATATCACCGAGCCTGGCGCGCTGGCCTTCAGATGCCTGCGGCTATCCACCGCACCCGCCACGGTCAGTGCATCGGCCTCGGTTTCGGTAATGGGCACGCGTTGGCCGGCCAGTATGGCCACCGACATACGCAACTGTTCGTCGGTGATGATCTCGATATCCGGGCCTTCGCCCTCGATGCGCAGGCCTTCGCCGATCAGTGTGCAGCGGCGGGTGGTTTCGTCGATTTCAATGGGCATGGTGGGGTCCTCCCGGGGTGATTACAGGGTGGACCGCGGTCAGGGGCCAGTTGCTGCATCAGCAAGCTGAGCGGCACTTTGCAGTACGTGTGACGGTCAACCTTGCAGAGGGCAGGCCTGCTGACGTGGCGGGCGGATTCATGAAGCTCAAGCAGGGGACACAACTGCGATGGACGTCATCTGGCAAGCAATCCAGGCGGAATTCGCCGATGTCACCGATGAGCGCGAGGTCACGCAAATCCTTGTGCGCTTGCTGATGGCTGCTGTGCTCGGCGCAGTACTGGGCTTCGAGCGCGAACACAAGGGCAAGTCTGCCGGGGTGCGTACCCACATGCTGGTGTCGCTGGGGGCCGCCCTGTTCGTGCTGGCGCCCAGTATGGCGGGGGCCGATGAACAGGCACTCAGTCGGGTGATCCAGGGCATCGTTGCCGGTATCGGTTTTCTCGGTGCGGGTACCATTCTGAAGGGTAACGGCCAGGACACCAGCCATGTGAAGGGCCTGACGACCGCTGCCGGGCTATGGATGACGGCTGCCATTGGCACGGCGGCTGGCATGGGGCGCGAAGCCACGGCGCTGATCAGCACGGTACTGGCCCTGCTGGTACTGGGCACGATGCCGTTGCTGGTGGAGAAGGTCGAAGGACAAGATGAGGAGAAGCAGAAGGAGGAAGAGGGCAGGAAGCACTGAGGGGAGCCGAAGCTCCCCTCAAAGCGTTGTTGCCTGCTCTTTTTTTATTATTGGGACCGGCCTTTTGTTGTTTTTGTCGGCTTGTCCTGGTGTTGCGGGCGACCCCCATGCGGGGTCAAGAGCAAACGTATTTTTTTGAGCGCTGACCTGCTTTCATCATTGCTGATCCGAACCTGGCTGCCGCTACCTTGAGGTAGTTTTATTGTTCTGTGCCAGACCGCGGGGCGAACCCCTGAAAAGCGTGTCGACTCCAAAAAAATCTGCTTGCTACGCCTCTGCCGTGTTGTTCTTGTTATGTCAGAGCCGTTACCTGTTGTTTTTATTGGGTATCGCGTTTTTTTTGTTCTTGTACCAGAGATATAGCAGGGTGCGTGCCAACTTTTAAAAACCCTTTAAAATCAATGATTTAAGAATTTTGGTCGACACCGCCCAGCCTGAAATTCTGCCGATTTGTTTCCCTGTTACCCGATTTTTTGCTGTGAAATGTGCGGGAGGTAACACTTCACCCACACCAATGTGACACCGGTGTGACCTATTGTGCGCTGCACGCCCGTGCTACCCGCGACCCGTTGTCGCGGCCCAGCACGCCGCTGATGCGCTGGCCGGCGGCTATCAGCCGGCCCAGGTCGATGCCGGTTTCAATGCCAAGCCCCTGCAGCAGGTACACAACGTCTTCACTGGCGATATTGCCGGTAGCACCCTTGGCGTAAGGGCAGCCGCCCAGCCCGGCTACCGAGCTGTCGAATACGCTGATGCCCTCGAGCAGGCTGGCATAGACGTTGGCCAAGGCCTGGCCGTAAGTGTCATGGAAGTGTCCGGCCAACTGCTCGCGCGGTACCTGGGCCGACACCACCTCGAACAGGCGTCGGGTGTCGCCTGCGGTGCCGGTGCCAATGGTGTCACCCAGCGAGACCTCGTAGCAGCCCATGTCGTGCAGGGCGCGGGCCACCGGGGCCACCTGCTCGGCGCTGACCTTGCCCTCGTAAGGGCAGCCAAGCACACATGACACATACCCGCGCACGCGCACGCCGTGGCTGCGCGCAGCGTCCATGATGGGTTCGAAGCGCTTGAGGCTTTCGCTGATCGAACAATTGATGTTGCGTTGCGAGAACGCTTCGGAGGCGGCAGCGAACACCGCTACTTCCTTGACCCCGGCAGCCAGGGCGTCCTCGAAACCGCGCAGGTTCGGCGCCAGTGCGGCATACGTCACACCGGGGCGCTGCTGGATGCCGGCGAATACCTCGGCAGAGCCGGCCATCTGTGGCACCCACTTGGGGGACACGAAACTGCCCACTTCTATATAGGCCAGGCCCGCTTCGGTGAGGTCGTTGACCAGGCGTACCTTGTCGGCGACGCTGATGGGCTGGGCTTCGTTCTGCAGGCCGTCGCGGGGGCCGACTTCGACCAGGCGGACGTGTTTGGGCAAGGACATGGCGGGTTTCCTGTGGCGTTCAGCGGTTGTCTTTGTTGTTCAGGGTGGCGGCCAGGGCTTGTTCGCAGCGCTCCTGGGCGGTGTCCAGTTCCAGTTGCATCTGGTGAATGTCCAGCATCTGCTGCTCCAGCTGGGCGCGGCGCTCGGCAATCTTCGCCAGCATGCTGTTGAGCTGTTTGAGGTTGCCGCTGGTGGGGTCGTACAGTTCGATCAACTCGCGGCACTCGGCCAGGGAAAAGCCAATGCGCTTGCCGCGCAGGATGAGCTTCAGGCTGACCTTGTCGCGCGGTGAGTAGATACGTTCCAGGCCACGACGCTCAGGGCTGAGCAGGCCCTGTTCTTCGTAGAAGCGGATAGCGCGGGTGGTGATGTCCAGTTCGCGGGACAGGTCGGAGATGCTGTAGGTCTGAGTGCTCATGCTCGGGCTCGGCGTGGGGTATGCGGATATCCTGAGGGCAGGTTGACGTATACGTCAAGAAGAGGCCGCCAAGGATTATTCCGACAACCCTGATCTGCGATACGCATTGGGCGTTTGCCCACTCAAGCGCTTGAACCACCGGGCGAAGTAGGTCGGGTCGGTAAACCCCAGGCTATCCGACAACTGCCCAATGCTCATCCGCGTGTAAATAAGGTTGCGTCGCGCCTCCAGCAACAACCGCTGGTGCACCACCTGCAATGCAGTCTGACCGCTCAGTGCCCGGCACAGCTGGTTCAGTTGCAAACTCGGAATATTCAGCCGCGCGGCAAAGTCTTCAACCGACAGATGCTCGCGGTAATGCGCTTCGACCAAGCGCAAGTATTGCCCCAGCAACAGGCGGTCACGTTCATCACGGTTACGCGGTGCCTGCCCTTGCTGCTGACGGCGGCTGATCCACACCATCAGCGCGGTCACCAACGCTTCCAGCATCGCGGCGCGTGCCGGGGCATTGCCTTGGTACTCCCGCTGCAAGGTGTCGACCAGGCTGCGCAGGTGCACGCGGTCATGGCCCAACGGATAACACGCAGGCTGTGCCAGCACCGTCAGTGGCGCGCCCAGGCGCTGTTCCAGGTTCGCTACAAGGGCAGTACCAAAGGTCAGGACATAGCCCTGGATATCGGCGCTGAAGCGAAAACCATGCACGGTCATCGGTGGTACGACCTGGATCGCCGCTTCGCCGATGGCACTGCGCACGCCCTCGATCTCCACCTGGGCCTGGCCACGCTGTACATACAGCAGCTGGAACAGCTCGGCATGCTGGTGCGGCTTGATCTCCCAGTGATGCAGGCGGCTGCGTGCCGGGATCGACTCGCAGTGCAGCAGGTCGGTGCCGGGCCAGGCCTGATTTTCGCCATACAGCTTGAACAACGGGACGCCGGGGAGGGTGGATTTCATCTGGGTTGGCCTGTCCGTTAATCGAACGCTTTTCGTAAAAGTGCAGGTTTTTTATGGAATAGCACACTTAAACGGCGTTTTCTGCCAGTAAAAATGCAATGGCAAACCCTAACAGCAGATGCCGCCCCGCTGCCAGTCCCAGGCCGGTATCGTCCGAACAGAGACAACAACAATGAAAACTCAGGTTGCAATTATTGGTGCAGGTCCGTCTGGCCTGCTGCTGGGCCAGCTGCTGCACAAGGCCGGTATCGATAACATCATCGTCGAACGCCAGACCGCCGAGTACGTACTAGGCCGCATCCGCGCCGGGGTGCTGGAGCAAGGCACGGTCGACCTGCTGCGCGAGGCCGGCGTGGCCGAGCGCATGGACCGTGAAGGCCTGGTGCACGAGGGGGTCGAGCTGCTGGTTGGCGGGCGCCGTCAACGCCTGGACCTCAAGGCGCTGACCGGTGGCAAGACGGTGATGGTCTACGGCCAGACCGAGGTCACCCGTGACCTGATGCGGGCCCGTGAAGCCAGTGGTGCGCCGATCATCTATTCAGCCGCCAACGTTCAGCCGCATGAATTGAAAGGCGAGAAGCCCTACCTGACGTTCGAAAAGGATGGCCGGGTGCAGCGGGTTGACTGCGACTATATCGCCGGCTGCGACGGCTTCCACGGCATCTCGCGGCATCTCGCGGCAGAGCATCCCGGAGGGCGTGCTGAAGCAGTATGAACGGGTTTACCCGTTTGGCTGGTTGGGCCTGCTGTCGGACACACCGCCGGTCAATCACGAGCTGATCTACGCCCACCATGTGCGCGGTTTCGCGTTGTGTAGCCAACGCTCGCAAACACGCAGCCGCTACTACCTGCAGGTACCTTTGCAGGATCGGGTCGAGGAGTGGTCTGACGAGCGTTTCTGGGACGAACTGAAAGCCCGTTTGCCCGCCGAGGTGGCGGCGGACCTGGTCACAGGCCCCGCGTTGGAAAAAAGCATTGCGCCACTGCGTAGCCTGGTGGTCGAACCCATGCAGTATGGTCACCTGTTCCTGGTGGGTGACGCGGCGCACATCGTCCCCCCTACGGGTGCCAAAGGCCTTAACCTGGCGGCCTCGGACGTCAACTACCTGTACCGCATTCTGGTCAAGGTGTACCACGAAGGGCGCGTCGACCTGCTTGCGCAATACTCGCCGCTGGCCCTGCGCCGCGTGTGGAAGGGCGAGCGCTTCAGCTGGTTCATGACCCAACTGCTGCATGACTTCGGTAGCCACAAGGACGCTTGGGACCAGAAGATGCAGGAAGCTGACCGCGAGTACTTCCTGACCTCGCCGGCGGGGCTGGTGAACATTGCCGAGAACTATGTGGGGCTGCCGTTCGAAGAAGTGACCTGATCCGTCATTGCGCAAACCTGGCACTCATGCAGGGAGCGAGGGCTGCATTGGTCAGCGAATGGCTTGCCGGTAATTACACCAAGGCTTGAAGTCGAGACTGTGTATGACCGACAGTGCTTCGCTGAATAGGTGATGGCAGGATGCATGACGATGAAATATCCCACCCCGCTGATCGGCGCTCTGTGCCTGCTGGTTACCAGTAACTGGGCCGGCGCCGACCAGGTATTGCCCACGCCACCGGAACTGGCCTCCGGCTACCGCAGCGGTTTGCAGCCGGTGCACGCCAGCCGGCACATGGTTGCCGCAGCCAACCCGCTGGCCAGTGAAGCGGGGCGGGCGATGTTGCGTGCCGGCGGCAGTGCGATTGACGCCGCCATCGCCATGCAAATGGTGCTGACACTGGTCGAGCCGCAGTCCAGTGGGATCGGTGGCGGGGCGTTCATCCTGTACTGGGATGGCAAGCGCGTGCAGGCATTCGACGGGCGTGAGGCAGCACCTGCGGCGGTGACGGAAAAACTGTTCCTGCAAGCCGATGGCACACCCATGCCGTTCCGGGTGGCGCAGATCGGTGGGCGTTCGGTGGGCGTGCCCGGGGTGCTGCGTGCCCTGAAACAGGCCCACGAGCAGCACGGCAAGTTGCCCTGGCACGACCTGTTCGCCCCGGCCATCGCCTTGGCACGCAACGGCTTCGCGGTTTCCGAGCGCCTGCACACGCTACTGGCCGGGGACCCCTACATTGCCCGTTCACCCGCAATGGCCCGTTACTTCCTGGATGAACAGGGTAGGCCGTTGGCCGTGGGTACGATCCTGCGCAACCCTGAGTTGGCCCATACCTTGGAGCAGATCGCCGCACAGGGGCCCGAGGTGTTCTACAGCGGTGAAATGGCCGAAGCCATCGTCGCCACGGTGCGTGGCCATGCCAATGCCGGGTATCTGTCGCTGCAGGACTTGCAGCAGTACCAGGCCAAGGAGCGCGAGCCGTTGTGCGGTCCCTACAAGGCCTGGCAAATATGCGGCATGCCGCCACCCTCCTCGGGTGGGGTGACTGTGCTGCAGACCTTGGGCCTGCTCGAAGCCGTGCAGCGCACCGCGCCGCAACGCGACCTGGCAGCGCTGCGACCGCTGGTCACCTCGTTCCCGGCCCGCCTGGAAGCCCCGCCCTTGGCCGTGCACCTGATCGCCGAGGCCGAGCGCCTGGCCTACGCCGACCGCGCTCAGTACCTGGCCGACAACGACTACGTGCCCGTCCCGGTCAAGGCCCTGACCGATTCTGCTTATCTGGCCAGCCGCGCGGCGCTGATCGGCGAGCACAGCATGAAGCACGCCCGCCCGGGCCAGCCGCAAGGAGCGGACTTGGCGCTTGCGCCCGACCGCTCGCCACTGCGCATCTCCACCTCTCACCTCAGTGCGGTGGATGACAGCGGCCAGGCCCTGGCCATGACCACCTCGGTGGAGGCCGCATTTGGCTCGCACCTGATGGTCAAGGGCTTCCTGCTCAACAATCAGCTGACCGACTTCTCGTTCATCCCCCACGAGCACGGCAAGCCTGTGGCCAATCGGGTGCAGCCGGGCAAACGGCCGCTGTCGGCCATGGCGCCGACATTGGTGTTCTCGCGTGCCACGGGCGAGTTTGTCGCGAGCGTCGGTTCGCCGGGTGGTTCGCAAATCATCGGTTACGTGAACAAGGCACTGGTCGGCCTGCTGGATTGGCAGCTCGACCCGCAACAGGCCGCGGGCCTGCCCAACTTCGGCAGCCGCAATGCCGGCACCGAAGTGGAAGCAGGGCTGAGCAGCCCGGCGCTGATCCGCCAGTTGGCAGCCTGGGGCCATGAGGTGACACCGATGACCATGACCAGCGGCATGCAGATCATCCAGCGCAGCGGCGAGGGTTGGTCAGGCGGTGCCGATCCTCGGCGGGAAGGAGTGGCCCTCGGTGACTAGCCGTGATAGAACGCAGACTTGCCATTCAGTCGTTGAATATCTAGATGTCTATCAGCGTGAAATCGAATAGGGCTCTGTTCGACCTCGACCTGCTGCGCGCCATTGTCGTGGTGGCCGACTGCGGCAGCTTCACCACCGCTGCCGCGCGGCTGCATTCGACCCAGTCGACGATCAGCCAGAAAGTGCGCCGCCTGGAAGATATGGTTGGCCACCGCCTGCTGGTGCGAGGCAACCGTGATGTGCTGCCGACCGACGCCGGGCAGACCTTGCTCGGCTATGCCCGGCACATGCTGGCCCTGAACGATCAGATGCTTGAAGCCCTGGCCGGGGCGATGGTGGGCACCACGGTACGGCTTGGTGTGCCCGAGGACTTCGTGGGCGGGCGTACCACCAATGCGCTGTCGGCATTCAGCCGGCTGCACCCACAGGTGAAGCTCGAAGTGACCAGCGGCTTGTGCCGTGACCTGAGCCAGGCCTATGACAATGGCGAACTTGACCTGGTGCTGCTCAAGCAGCGGCGCAACAGCCGTGAGGGCGTGGCCTGTTGGCCAGAGCGTCTGCAGTGGATCGACAGCGCACACACGCCTGCCTTCGAGCTGGACCCGATCCCGTTGGTCACCTTTCCGCCACGCGGCCTGTACCGCGAGGACATGATCAACGCCATCGAAGGCATGGGGCGGCGCTGGCGCATCAGCTTTACCAGTTCCAGCCTCAGTGGCATCCAGGCTGCGGTCGCCGATGGCATGGGTATCAGCCTGCTGCCACCCAGGGCGGCCACCGGCGAGCACAGGGTGCTGGGGGCCGGGCAAGGGCTGCCGGAGGTCGACAGCTATGAGATCGTCATCGTGCACCGGCCGACAGCGGATGTGATGGTCAAGGCGTTGGCTGAGGTGATGACGCAGTTGCTGGCGGGCGGTGGGATCTGACGGTCAGTGGGAAATGCGCTTGCACACGACCCAACGCCAGTGCGATCACTGTGGGCTTTTCCGGCGAGCACGGGCTAAGCCCGTGCCATGCACCGTGCAGCCTGCTTAGCGGGCATGCCTGCTCCCACACGTTCGACTAAACCGATTCAATGTCAGGCAACCCGTCGGATGCGGCTTTTGCCAGCGCGGCCTCGGGTGTGGCTGAACAGGTCTTTCGGGTCGTCCTCAACCCACGGCACCAGGTCGATCTTGGCACCCATCCCGCGCTTTTCGGCTTGCTGTAGTACGTACCGTAGTACGGTGTAGTCTTCGAGGGCGAAGCCCACCGAATCGAACACAGTGACCTGGCTGTCGCTTTGGCGGCCCTCGGTTTCACCGCGCAGCACGCGCCACAGGTCGACCACCGGAAAGTCCGCCGGCAGCTGCTGGATCTCACCTTCGATACGGGTTTGTGGCTCGTACTCGACGAACACCCGTGCGTTGCGCAGCACATCGGCGTGCAGCTCGGTTTTGCCTGGGCAGTCACCGCCCACGGCGTTCAGGTGCATACCGGGCTCCAGCATGTCGGGGGTAATGATGGTGGCGTAGGCCTTGTCGGCCGTTACCGTGGTGATGATGTCCACGCCTTTCACTGCCTCGGCTACCGAGCTGGCCCGGCGGATGGTCAAGCCGCTGTATTCCTTGAGGTTGGCGATAAGCTTGGCGGTGGCCAGCGGGTCGGTGTCGTAGGCGACGATTTCTTCGATGCCCAGGTGCTTGTGGAAGGCCAGGGCCTGGAATTCGCTTTGCGCGCCGTTGCCGATCAGCGCCATCTTGCGCGCGTTCGGGCGGGCCAGTGCCTGGGCTGCCATCAGCGAAGTCGCTGCGGTGCGCAGGGCGGTGGCGATGGTCAGTTCGGACAGCAGCACCGGGTAACCGGAGTCGACATCGGCCAGTACACCGAAGGCCATCACCGTATGCAGGTTGCGTGCAGTATTGGCCGGGTGGCCGTTGACGTATTTGAAGGCATAGCGGCTTTTGTCGGCGACCGGCATCAGTTCGATCACGCCCACTTCCGAGTGGCTGGCAACGCGCGCGGACTTGTCAAACGCCTGCCAGCGTTTGAAATCGTCCCGCAGGGCAGCGGCAAGCTCGCCAATAAACGGCGCTACGCCAATGTCATGCACCAAGTCCGACATGGTTGGAACATCAATGAAATACGTCATGCTCTTGCACCTTTTTATTGTGCGCTTGCCCAGCAGTGCGGGGTAAGCGCTTGAGATTATCGAAGTGAAGCCGCATGAACATTTTGATGACAGGTTGCGCCAATCGGAAGCATACAGGTTGTCAGTTTCGTCAGGCTTCTGGACAATCTGCCAACCCAACGTAGCAATCTGATTATTTGGCAGGCTTATGGACACGATCGATCGGGAACTGATTGCACTGTTGCGGGACAACGCACGTACCCCGGTGCTGACCCTGGCGAAGAAGCTGAAGGTGGCCAGGGCAACGGTGCATAACCGCATCACCCGGCTTGAAGAGCAGGGTGTGATCATCGGTTATACGGTGCGTCTGCGCTCCGATGCGCTGGACCAGGGGGTGCGGGCAATCACCAGCATCGGCATCAGCGGCCACCATGCCGCAGAGGTCAAGCACGCGCTGCGCGGGCATCCCAATGTGGTGGCCATCCACACCACCAATGGCCGCTGGGACTTGATGGCAGAGCTGCGCGCCGACACCCTCGAAGCGTTCGACCGGGCGCTGAACACCATCCGCTCGATCCCGCATATCGAGAACACCGAGACCAGCATCCTGCTGTCGACCTACAAGATGTGACCGCTGAGCCAGAGAGGGGTATTGCATAAAAAGCTGCTGGCCCTGCTGCAGTCGGTCTGCGGCCTGGCGGCACTTCAAGGTTGGCGCTCAGCCACCGCTCGCAACGTTCGCAACGTCACCACCGGTGTATCCACCACAAACCGGTTGGCCAGCCACCCCGGCACATCCCCGGCAGGGGCGGCCTGCAACTGGTAGGTCACCTCGGTCACCCGGTCACCCAGCGGTCTCATCTGCCACACGCCACTCAGGTGCTCTACCCGGATCAGGCCGTCAACCCTGGGGATCCTGTCGGGATCGGCGCTCAGGTGGCGCACCAGGGTACCGTCGACCAGGCGTTCGCTGGTCACTTTCAGCACAATGTCCCGTGGCCTCGCCGGCCAAGGCAGCTGAGTGGTCAGGTACACCCAGGTGTTGTCATCCTCCACATCCAGCAGCCGCATCTGGTCACAGGCGTACAGCCACTTGCAGGCCACCCGCAGGTTATCCTGCAGGTCAGTGAGCGTGCGCAGGCTGGCTTTCATGGTGCTGACACCACGAAATTGCTGGTAGGGCGAGTCGCCTGCATCTTTCAGGTACACGCGAATGCCTTCGCGGTCGTAGGCCAGGTGCCAGTCATCGGCGGCCAGGGCAGAGGCGCACAGCAGCAAGGCCGCGAGCAGCAGGCAGCGGTTCATGGCCGGTACCCTGCAGGGGTGGGTATTTCAGTATGCGCGGCAAACAGAAAGCCCGCCAGGTTGGCGGGCTTGCGGGCATCAGCCTGGGCTTAGCGCTTAGGGTTCAGCGTCAGGTGTACGTGACGGTTCACGTCCTTGTACAGCAGGTAGCTGAAGTTGCCTGGGCCGCCGGCGTAGCAGGCTTGCGGGCAGAAGGCACGCAGCCACATGAAGTCGCCGGCTTCCACTTCGACCCAGTCCTGGTTCAGGCGGTAAACTGCCTTGCCTTCCAGCACGTACAGGCCGTGTTCCATCACGTGGGTTTCTGCGAACGGAATCACACCGCCGGGCTGGAAGGTGACGATGTTCACGTGCATGTCGTGGCGCATGTCGGCCATGTCGACAAAGCGGGTGGTTTTCCAGCGGCCTTCGGTGCCCGGCATCTCGATGACGGTGGCGTTGTCGCGGTGGGTGACGAAGGATTCCGGTACGTCCAGGCCTTCAACCTTCTGGTAGTGCTTGCGCAGCCAGTGGAAGGTGACGTTGGACTTGCTGTTGTTACGCAGGCTCCACTCGGCGCCCGGGGCCAGGAAGGCGTAGCCGCCAGGAACCAGGGTGTGGTGTTTGCCTTCGACGGTGATGTCCAGTTCGCCTTCGACGATGAACACCACGGCTTCCGCATCGGCGTCCAGCTCAGGGCGCTCGCTGCCGCCTTCCGGGGCCAGTTCGACGATGTACTGGGAGAACGTTTCGGCAAAACCGGTCAGCGGGCGGGCGATGACCCACATGCGCATCTTGTCCCAAAAGGGCAGGTGGCTGGTGACGATGTCACGCATCACGCCTTTAGGGATGACGGCATAGGCTTCGGTGAACATGGCACGGTCAGTCAGCAGCTCGGTTTGAGCCGGGTGCCCACCGTGGGGGGCGAAGTACGAATGGTTCGACATGGACGATCTCGACTTGTTGTTCTCTCCCCATGCCTTGAACCGCACCGGCCGGTGCGGCGCAGGGGATGTGGCCACAGAATAGGGTCGAGTGCGTGGCATCCACAAATTAAATGTTGGAATACCCGGTATTTGATCGCTGAATGCTGACCTGGCGCCCAACGTGCCGTTCGGGCAGCTGGCCGCCGCGGCCGAACAGCTTGTGGCGCAGGGGGCCCTCTGTGTAGCTCAGCGGGTAGCGGCCGCGCCGTTGCAGCTCGGGCACCAGCAGGTCGACCACATTGGCCAGGTCGTCCGGTTGCACGGCGTAGGTCAGGTTGAAACCGTCGATGCCGGTATGGTCCAGCCAGGTTTCCAGCTGGTCGGCCACCTCGCTGGCAGCGCCGATCAGCACGGGGCCGCGACCGCCCAGGCCAACGAACTCGGCGGCTTCGCGTACGGTCCAGCGGCGAGTGGGGTCGGCGGCGGTAAAGGCTGCCAGGGCAGCACGGCCAGCATCGTTCTCGACGTACTCGATCGGTGCATCGGGGTCGAGGCCGGCGAAGTCGATACCGGTCCAGCCTGACAGCAGCGCCAGGGCAGCGTCCAGGTCGACATAGCGGCGATAGTCGTTAAAGCGGGCCTCGGCTTCTTCCCGCGTGGGGGCGACAATCAACAGCGCCTGGGCGTAGATCAGCACTTCGTCACGGCCACGCCCGGCCGCTTCGCAGGCCTGGCGGATGCCGTCGGCGTAGCGGCGCAACACCGTCGGCGTTGGCCCGCTGATGAACACGCATTCGGCATGCCGTGCTGCAAACTGCTGGCCGCGTGCCGACGCACCGGCCTGGAACAACACCGGGGTGCGTTGCGGCGACGGCTGGCACAGGTGCATGCCGGGCACCTGGAAGTGCTCGCCCACATGGTTGATCGGGTGTACCCGCGAGGGTTCGATATAGCGCCCGCTTTCACGCTCCAGCAGCACGGCGTCGTCGTCCCAGCTATTCTCCCACAGTTTGTACAGCACTTGCAGGTATTCCTCGGCCAGGTCGTAGCGTTGGTCGTGGCCCAGTTGACGCGCCAGGCCGAGGTTGCGCGCAGCGCTGTCCAGATACCCGGTGACGATGTTCCAGCCGACCCGGCCATTGCTCAGGTGGTCGAGCGTGGACATGCGCCGGGCGAAGGGGTAGGGGTGTTCGTAGGTCAGCGAAAAGGTGACACCAAAACCCAGGTGCTCGGTCACCCCGGCCATTGCCGGCACCAGCAGCAGCGGATCATTGACCGGCACCTGCACGCCACCGCGCAGGGCGGCTTGCGGGCTGCCTTGATAGACGTCGTAGATACCCAGCACATCGGCGATGAACAGGGCGTCGAACAGGCCGCGCTCGAGCAGGCGGGCCAGGTCGGTCCAGTAACTTAGGCGGTTGAACGCCACACTGGTGTTGCGCGGATGGCGCCACAGCCCAGGGGACTGGTGGCTGGCAGCGTTCATGCTGAAGGCGTTGAAGCGGATCGGGCGAGGCATGGTCAGCGCGCTCCGTTCAAGGCAACACGGAAGCCGGGTAGACCGCTTCGGCCACCTGTAGCTTGCGTGGAATCAGGCCCAGGCCCTGGAAGGTGTCCGCCAGCTTCTGTTGTTCGGCAACGATCTGCGGGGTGATAGCGACGGCGTTGTAGTTGCGCCGTTCGCTGGCCACTTCCAGCACCTGGGTGCTGATCCCCAGCTGCGGTGCCAGCAGCGCGGCCACTTCGGCGGGCTTGGCGTTGGCCCACTGGCTGACCTTGCTCAGCTCGGCAAAGAAGGTTTTCAGCAGTGCACGGTGCTCGTCGGCATAGCGGGCTGTGGACAGGTAGAAGGTGCGGTTGTTGGACAGGCCGCTGCCGTCGCGCAGGTTTTTCAACCCTGGCTGGCTTTCTGCGGCGGCGAGGAACGGGTCCCACAGGGTCACGGCCTGCACGCTGCCCGATTGCAAGGCGGCCACGGCATCGGCGGCATTGTTGACGTAGGCGGGGGTAATGTCCTTGTAACTGAGCCCAGCCTGCTGCAGGGCTACGGCCAGCAGGTATTGGGCATTCCAGCCGCGGCCGGTGGCCACGCGCTTGCCTTTCAGGTCCTGCACACTGGCCAGGTGGTCCTGCTCGCGCACGACCAGGCCAATGCCGCGTGGGTAGGGTTGTTCGGCGGCCAGGTAGACCACAGGCTTGCCGGCGGCCTGGGCGAACACCGAGGGGGCATCGGCTGCGTGGCCGAGGTCGATGGCGCCGGTGCTCAGTGCCTCCAGGAGCTGGGGGCCTGCGGCGAACTCATGCCAGCTGACCTTCACACCTTGCGGTGCCAGGGCCTTCTCCAGGGCGCCGCTGCCTTTGAGGATGTTGATGCTGTTGAATTTCTGGTAGCCGATGCGCAGTGTCCTGGCGTCGTCGGCAATGGCTTCGGACCAGGGCAGCAGGGCGCTGGCGACGCTGGCCAGTAAACCGCCGATCAGCAGACGGCGTAATGGGGAGAAGGCATGTTTGGGCATGGGCATTGCTCCTTGAATCGGGTGAGAGGCGATCTGCCCAGACTAAGGAGGTGGCGTTTGGCTTTCAATTTATATATTCCAGTTTGTTAGATTGTTTAGTTATTTTTATATCCTTTTGTTTTTAGTAGCGGGGTGCCTATCGTTGTTGGAGGCGCCATGGGCTGAGATCGGCGGGTCCTGCAGCACCCGTTTGTGCAGCTTTCGACATTTTTTTCACATTCGCTTGCTAGGATCCGCAACGATTCCGAGGAGCCCCCTTCATGCCGCACATCCTGCGCAAGCGCAGCGCCCGCATCGCCTTGACTGCTACCTCCGGCCTGCTCGCGGCCACCTTGGGCTTCTTCGCGTGGCAGAGTTTCTACCCGGTTCAGGCCGCTACCGGCTGGGATGTTGAGGTGTTGCATCGCGACGTAACCAAAGCCGCCTCGCTGTTACCGCAAACGGATGGCAGCCTGCTGGTCAGCCGTGAACTGGATGACGGCCGGGGCAGCATCCTCAAGATCACGGCTACGGGCGAGCGCGTCGTGCTGATCGATAACCTGTCCAAGCCCGACGGTATGGTCGCGGCGCAGGGCGGCTGGGTGTTCAGCCAGGAAGGTGGCCTGGCACCTGTCAGCCTGTCCCGCGATGGCCAGGTCACCCGGCTGTTCGACGGCGAGAGCGTGCAAGGCCTCTGGAACGAAGGCAACTATCTTTATGCCATCGAAGACCGCAAGGGCAATGGTCGCCTGATGCGCTATGACTGGAGCAGCGGGCAGCTGGATGTACTGCGGTCCGGCCTGACCGAAACCGAAGGCCTGACCCGCTGCAGCGACGGCCGCCTGCTGTACACCGAAAAGGCCAATGGCAGGGTCCGCTCCCTGTCCGACGATGGCAGCGACCCGGTGGTGGTCGACGGTCTGCGTAACCCTACATTCTTGTATTGTGATCAACGTGGCCTATGGATCAGCGAGGACAACACACACCGTGCGCGCCTGCTGCGCATCGATGCCGATGGCAGCCAGCAAACTGTGCTGACTTTCCTCAAGGCTCCGCAGGCGATCATCGCCGATGGTGTCGGGGGTTATCTGCTCGCTGAAGGTGGGCGTAACCGCGTGCTGCGCCTGACGCCCGCGCCGGCGCCCGCGACTGCGACTGCCCAGCGTAACTGACTGTGCGCCTGGCTGATGATCAGTGCCCGCAGGCTGACCGCGCTGCTTGAGCCCAAGGCATCATGGCTACCCGACCAACAGCGTGCTTCCCTGCATGGCCGCGCTAACGGATAATCCCGGCATTCCAATAAACAGCCTGTGAGTGGGTATGAGTGATTCCGTAGTCGGCCTCGGCCAGCCTGAAACCGAAGGGGTGCGCAAAACGCGCAAGAACAACCCTGAGAAAACACGCGAGGACATCCTCCAGGCCGCCATCAACGAGTTCGTTCAGCAAGGGCTGGCCGGCGCCCGCGTCGACGCCATCGCCGAACGCACCGCCACTTCCAAGCGCATGATCTACTACTACTTCGGCAGCAAGGAGCAGCTGTATTGCGAGTGCCTGGTGAAGTTGTACGGGGATATCCGCAAGACCGAACAGAGCCTGGATCTGGAGTCGTTACCGGCTGAGCAGGCGATCCGCCGGCTGGTGGAGTTCACCTTCGATCACCATGACCGCAACGTCGATTTCGTGCGCATCATCTGCACCGAAAACATCCACTATGGCGAGTACGTCAAGCAGTCGCCGGCCATTCGCGAAATGAGCAGCCTGGTGCTGGAGGCCCTGGGCAACACCCTGCGCCGTGGCGTTCAGGAAGGCGTGTTCCGCGCCGGCATCGAGGTCATCGACCTGCACATGCTGATGAGCTCGTTCTGCTTCTACCGGGTGTCGAACCGCCATACCTTTGGCGAGATCTTCCAGATCGACCTGTCTGATGAGCAGGTAAAGCTGCGCCACAAAGCCATGATCTGTGATGCGGTATTGCGGTATATCCAGCTCGAACCTCGTACCTGAGATTGCTCGAGCGCCTGGGCAGACTCAAAGGGCCTCGGTCACTCGCCCAGCCGTTGCTCCCGCGACGGCGGGTAGCCGAAATACGCCGCATAGCACTTGCTGAAGTGCGACACCGAGACAAACCCGCAGGCCACTGCCACTTCCATTACCGACAGGTCGGAATACTGCAGCAGCCGGCGGCTCTTGGTGATGCGCAGCTCCATGTAATAGCGCCGGGGCGACGTGCCCAGCTGGGCCTGGAACAGGCGGTCGATCTGCCGCCGCGAGCGCCCGCTGTAGGCGGCCAGCTGGTCGAGGCTGAGGGTTTCCTCGAGGTTGTTCTCCATCAGCTCGACAATGGTGCGCAGGTGCAGGCTCATGGACTTCTTCGCCCCAGGACCCACCTGGCGGTAGCGCGCACCGGAGAATGACAGGATTTCCTCGACGCCTTCGGCCAGGCCATCACCATACAGCCGGCGTACCAGGCCCAGCATCAGCTCCATGGCGCCATTGGGGCTGGCGGCGCTGAGGCGGTCACGGTCGAGGGTAAAGCTGGCCGGGGTGATGCGGGTTTGCGGGCTGCGCTCCGACAGGCTGGCACGTTGCTCGGGGTGGATGCTGCAACCGTAGTCGTCCAGCACCCCGGCACGGCCAAGGAACCAGGCGCCGTTCCACAAGCCGCCCAAGGCCATGCCGTGGGCCGCGCAATCGTCCAGCAGGCGATCGAGTTCCGGGTACTTGAGTGGTGTGCGCAAGCCGCCACAGACCACCAACAGGTCCAGCTCCTTCAGCGCCGCGGCGGACAGCTCGGTGGCCACCAGTTCCAGCCCCAGGTCGCTGAGCACCCGGTCGCCGTCCAGCGACAGCGGGGTGAACCGGAAGCTGTCGGCACGTAGCAGGTTGGCCGTGACCAGTACGTCCATGGCCACCGTGAAACTGGCCATCGAGAAGTGTTCGAGCAGGATAAAGTCGACCCGATAGGGCGCCTGGGCATTGGCGCTGCTTGTTTTGAGCCGTAGCATGTTGCTGGTGCTGGTCTTTTGGCTGAACTGGCGTGGCGTGGGCACTCTGAACTCCGCTTCCTGGCTGGCCCGCAGAGTGTGGACGGTGCCCGGAGGAAAGACAATCTCCCGGGTGGCTGTGTCGTATTACAGGTCGTGTTCAGGCAAACCTGCCTGTCCTGGCGCTTTACCGCTATGCTGACCTTCCGTCATTGAGGATGCCCCTGATGAGATATGCCGCTGTAGTGTTGCTCAGCCTGTTGCCGTTGCTG
This sequence comes from Pseudomonas sp. JY-Q, assembly GCF_001655295.1. NCBI lineage: Bacteria > Pseudomonadati > Pseudomonadota > Gammaproteobacteria > Pseudomonadales > Pseudomonadaceae > Pseudomonas > Pseudomonas sp. JY-Q. The sequence goes on from NZ_CP011525.1 coordinate 2,675,653, forward strand.
GCCAACGCCCTGGAGCAGGGCGACAAGCTTGCCCCGTTCACACTGCTCGACCAGTACGACCAGGCCTACAGCCTTGCTGCCGACACGCAGATACTGCTGGTGGCGCGCGATATGGACGGTGCCAAGCTGGTCAAGGCGGCACTGGCCGAGCAGCCCAAGGGCTACCTGGAAGCACGCGCCGCTGTATTCGTGGCCGACATTCAGCGCATGCCTGCGCTGATCAGCAAACTCTTCGCTGTCCCGGCCATGCGCGATTACAGCTACCGGGTGCTGCTCGACCGTGATGGGCGAGTGGCGAGCCGTTACCCCGGGCAGGAGGGCCAGGTGCAGTGGTTACAACTGCAGCAGGGCGTGCTGGTCAGCCAGCGGGCGTTCACCGATGCAGCGGCGTTGAAGGCTGCGCTGGAGAATGCACCACGGCAATAAGGCCTTTTCGCCGCGCCTGCAAAGAGGCGCGAGTCAAATCAATCTGAACCCTCAGCGCTTGCAGCAACCCAACCCAATACATGCCATTGGGAGAGCGCTCATGGAAATCGGTACGATCTGGATCATCATCGCAGCCTTGGTCATTCTGCTGGAGATCTGGGCCATCTGGCACATCATCGGCAGTGAACGGCGCGCCGAGCGCAAGATGCTGTGGATCGTCTTCGTGGTCTACGCACCTTTCCCCGGTTTGCTGTTCTGGGCCTGGCGCGGGCCGCGGGCGGTGAAGGGCAGGGCGGTGCTGCAGGAAAAATGACGGTTTGCGGCCTCGGGCGCGGGGGCGCCTGAGGCCGTCGAGGGTCATTTGGGCAGGATGTCGAAACGCATGGCTGGCCCCAGCCCGTCCACCATCAGGCAGCCGTAGAACTTCACGGTGGACAGTACGCGCAGTTCCTTGAGCGCGTCATGGATGTAATCGCGGACCAGCTTTTCAGCTTCCCGCTTGCGGTCAGCGAGGGTGGTGCCATTGAGCGTGATCATGCCAAGCAGCGTGGTTTCAATGTGCTCGACGGTGTCCAGGCCGAGCTTTTCCCGCAGGTGCAGACGTGCCTGTGCCGCATCGGTTTCATCGCGTGGAGCGCTGTGCGGCTTGATGGTATAGGCCAGCTGAAAATCAAATTTGCTCATCGGTTTTTCCTTGTTGGTTAAAGGCCTCCATGCCGGGCTTTGCAATCTAAGGCCTGACAGCCGCTGCGCAAACACACGCTTGGTTCCAACATGACGATGCCTTGTACGAAATGTCCTACTTCAGGCTTGACCTCGAGTTAACTTAAGGTCCGATACTCCGACGCTCTTCCAACCGAGCAAGGGCTTGTCGTGACCCCATCAAGCGCATTCCAGCTAAGCAACCCCGAAGGCCTCTACGACCCCAGTGGCAACGCCTACTCCCATGTCGCCGAAGTGCGCGCTGACAGCCGTCTGCTGTTCATCGCCGGTCAGGGTGGGGAGGATAGCCAGGGCCAGTTGTCACCCGTATTCGCCGAACAGGCCCGGCAGGCGCTGGCCAACCTGGAACGGGCCCTGGCGTCGAAAGGTGCCAGCCTGGCCCAGGTGTTCAAGCTGACCCTGCTGATTGTCGAGCACTCCGAAGCGCGCCTGCACCAATGGGTGGCCGAGGCCGACAGGGCCTGGGGGGCGCACATGAAACCGACCTGCACGCTGATACCGGTGCCCCGGCTGGCGCTGGACGGCATGCTGGTGGAGATCGAAGCAGTAGCCGCCGTCTTGCTCAAAACCTGAAAAGCCGGCGCGGTCGCCCGTAGGCGCGGGTTTACCCGCGAACACCGGCGTAGCCGGTGCCATCCTCCACGGTGGATTCTTCCTTGTATATCGGTGCCGGTCCTGACTAAATGCCGCTATAACAACAATCCCACTCAGAGGTGACCACACCATGAGTACAGGCACGACCACGCTTACTGACCGCAAGACCAGCGCCTGGCTTTGGCCTGCCCTTTTCAGCCTGGTGGCGTTTGCCGCCAACTCGGTGTTCTGCCGGCTGGCGCTGAAGGACGGGGCCATCGACCCGGTGTCCTTCACCATGGTCCGCCTGGCCAGTGGTGCGCTGTTTCTGCTGTTGCTGATTCGCCTGCGCAGCCCGGTGCACACCATGGGCGGCAGTTGGTGGGGCGGCTTGGCCCTGTTCCTGTACGCGTTCCTGTTTTCTGCGGCGTACCTGCAACTGGGGGCAGGGGTGGGGGCGTTGTTGCTGTTCGGTGCCGTGCAGATCACTATGTTCGGCTTCGCGTGGTACAGGGGCGAACACATCACGGTACGCATGCTGCTGGGCATGCTGATCGCCTTTGCCGGCCTGCTGGTGCTGCTGTTGCCTGGCGTCTCGGCGCCGCCGTTGGCCAGTGGCTTGCTGATGGCCCTGTCCGGTGTGGCCTGGGGGGTATATACGCTACTGGGCAAAGGCTCGCCCAGGCCGCTGGCCGACACTGCCGGCAATTTTGCCCGCAGCTTGCCGTGCCTGGTGCTGCTGCTACCGATGCTGTTGCTGGGGGCCGGCCCGCACCTCACGCCACTTGGCTTGTTGTATGCCTTGGGTTCCGGTGTGCTGGCTTCTGGCGCAGGCTATGCCGTTTGGTATGGCGTGGTCAGGCAGATCAGTGCGCAACAGGCGGCGACCCTGCAGCTCAGCGTGCCGGTGATTGCCGCACTGGGCGGGGTTGCCCTGATCGGCGAGTCGGTGTCGTTGCGCTTGTTGATCGCCTGTGTGGTGGTGTTGGGCGGCATTGCCCTGGCGCTGGCGCCGCGCCGTTAAAAAAAGCTGCGCTGGGCCTTGAGTGTGACCACGCTGTCGCAATAGGTATTGATGCCCGAATAGGCATCGCAGCTCGCGCCACTCAGGCTGGAGTTGCTGTAGATCAGGTTCAGGTCGATGCCCAGCCAGGGCCGCGACAGCTCCAGTGACCAATCGGAAAAGGTATTCACCTGGCTGCCATCGCCAATGGTGAACGGCGTGCCCAGGCGGTGGTGGGCGAGCTTGACGGTGAAGTCGACGTCGAACATCGGCAGATGGCCGAAGTCGGCGAACAGCGTGCCCGTGCGGTTGTCGGGGGTGTCGCGCAGCGCCCCGCCGAAGCGGCTGCCCAGCACCGAAATCCCCCCATACAGGGCGTAGCTGTCGGGGCCTGCGATATTGGGCTGACTGTAATGGATCAGCCCTACCTCGTAGCCCAGGCTGCTGTCGAAATGGTGCTTGTAGCCCAGGTAGCTGTCCAGGCGCAGGGTCGAGTCAGGGGTGACGCCCATGCTTGGGGCGTACTGGCCCAGGTACCAGCCATTGGGGTGGCTGAGGTCTAGCCCGCCATGGAATGCGCCAACGGCACTGGGTGAGATAAGCCCTTGCGCCATGCTGCGTGAGGGGGTGGTGCCGAGTGTGAAGTCGAAATCGCCCAGTTGGCGTTTCATCTGCTGGGCTTGCGACGCGGGGCTTAAAAGCAGCGCAGCACTCAGCAACAGAAGGGGCCTGATCATGGTCTCCGTCCTGGAAGGCTTGCGGTTGAGCGGTAGAGGATACCTGCGCAAGTGGAGGGAGGGAACCGCCGGTTAGCCCGTTCAGCCTTTGGTCGAAGGTTCAGCGTCGGCAGCCTCGGTCACGACAGGCAGGTTACCGGCACGCAGGATCACCCGCCGTTGCTGCTCGTAATTGTCCAGTGACAGGCCGCGGCGCTGCAAGGCTTCCAGTTGCAACTGGCGGGTTTCCTCGGCGGTGTACGGGCGCAGTTCAGGGTGGCTGGCACAGCCGCTGATCACGGCGATGGCAAAAACGACAAGGGTGGCGGACAGCTGGCGGGCCAAGGTATTCATTGGTTAGCTCCAGGGCAGTCTAGGAAGCAGCGTGGGGATGGCGCTAGGTTATGCGGCCACAGCGTTCGTTAGAAATTGCCCCGCTCGATAGTGACTATCGACGGTTCCGGCGAAGCCCACCTATAGACTCAAATGCATCAACCATCCCACCGTTGAAGCGCGAAAAGTTAGCGTCCCCTCGTCTGGTCAAAAGCACTGCCATTGCTACCCTTAACCCACGCGGTCTGACCTCATGGGGATAAGCGATGCGCATGCCATTGTTTGCTGTCCTGTCGGCACTGCTTTGCCTGAGCGCTGCCCCGGGCCTGGTGCTGGCCGAAGACGTGCCCGCGCCGGATCCGGCGCCATCCGCTGCCACGCCCGTGGCCAAGGACCCGGTGTTCTCCCAGGAGCAACTGGACCAGATGCTGGCCCCCATTGCCTTGTACCCTGATCAGTTGCTGGCTCAGGTGCTGATGGCGTCAACCTACCCGGGGCAGGTCAATGAAGCCGTGACCTGGTCCAAGGCCAACCCCAAGGCCACCGGCGACGATGCGGTCAGGCAAGTGGCCAAGCAGCCCTGGGACCCTAGCGTACAGGCACTGGTGGCCTTCCCGCAGGTGCTGGCAACGCTTGGCCAGGACCCGGTCTGGGTGCAGCGCCTGGGCGATGCTTTCCTCGCCCAGCCCGATGATGTCATGGGCAGCGTGCAGCGTTTGCGCCACCAGGCGCAGGCCGCCGGCAATCTGCAGAGCAGCCAGTACCAGAACGTAACCGTGCAGACCGCACCTGCGCCAGCCGCCAGCGGCAGTAGCACCCAAGGGGCAGCGGCCAGCAGCCCGCCCACCACCATCGTCATCGAGCCGGCCGACCCGCAAGTGGTGTATGTGCCCAGCTATAACCCGACCACCACCTATGGCACTTGGGCCTACCCGGCCTCGCCGCCGGTGTATTACCCGCCGCCGCCCATGTACTACCCCGGTTCCGCGCTGGTGGCCGGCCTGGCCTTCGGTACCGGCGTGGCAATTGTCGCCTCGCTGTGGGGCGATTGCGACTGGGACAACAATGACATCGACATTGACGTCAACCGCTACAACAACCTCAACGTCAACAACCGCATCACCAACAACCAGAACAAATGGCAGCACAATGCCGCCAACCGCGACGGTGTGCCATACCGCGACTCTCGCAGCCGTCAGCAGTACGGCCGCCAGCTGGACGGTGCCACTCAGCGCACCGCGTTCCGCGGCGACGACGCCCAACGGGCCCAGGCCCGAGACAAAGCCAGGGCATCGATGGACCGCGCAGGTATCGAACGGCCGGCTACCAGTAACCGTCAGGCCCGCGAGCAAATGCGCGAGGCCAAGGCAGGCAATCCCGACGGCAACCGCATGCCGTCCCGTGATGATGGCGCGCGGGCGACTGACCGTCGGCAGGAAACCCGCAATGACCAAGGCCGCCAGCAGAACGGCAACCTGGCCAATCAACGCCGGCAGGGCGACGGCCAGGTGCGGCAGCCGGCGCAGAGCCGTCCTGCCAATACGGCAGGCCGTGCCCGCAACAATGCCTTCGACGGTGTGCGCTCGCCGTCGCGCACCAGCGTGCAGGCCAACCGCGGCCATACCAGCCAGTCGTTCGCTCAGCGGCCAGGTGCGTCTCGTGCCGCCGGGCACCCGATCTCCCGGCCCAGTGCGCCCGCGCGTCGCGGCGCAGGAGGCCGTCGATGAAGCGCCCAACACTGGCTGCATTGCTGCTGACGGCAGGTTTGGCCTGGTCGTTCATGGCCGCTGCCCAGCAAACCTTCCCAACGCCGGAGAAGGCCGTGGAAGCCTTTGTTGCGGCGCTGGGCCAGGAAAAACCTGATGAAGCCCGCCTGGCCCAGTTGCTGGGCGATGACTGGCGCACCTACATACCGCGCGGTGGTGTGCAACGCAGCGATGTGGATACCTTTCTGGAGCAGTATCGCGCACAGCACAGCATCGACATGTCAGGCGAGGGCAAGGCCATCCTGGCGGTGGGCACCGGTCACTGGACCTTGCCCATACCGCTGACCAGAACCAGCCAGGGCTGGCGCTTCGACCTCAAGGCGGGCAGTGCCGAAATCCGCGCCCGTCGTATCGGGCGCAACGAGCTGGGTGTTCTGCAGTCGCTGCTGGCCTATCACGATGCGCAAATGGACTACGCCACCCAGGACCATAACGGCAATGGTGCGCTGGAGTACGCACAGAGGATTTTCAGCGAGCCGGGCAAGCATGACGGGCTGTATTGGGATGACGATGGCGACGGTGACGTCAGCCCGTTGGGTCCGCTGTTCGGCCAGGATGTGGTCGGTGACGCCTGGTATGGCTACCACTTCCGCATCCTGGATGCACAGGGCCCATCCGCCCCGGGCGGTGCCTACAGCTACCTGATCGGTAACCAGATGAGCCGTGGCTTCGCCATGGTCGCCTGGCCGGCCAAGTACGACGACACCGGGGTGATGAGCTTCATGATCAGCCATGACGGCCAAGTGTTCGAGAAAGACCTCGGGCCGCATGGCGACAGGCTGGCGAAGGAGATGAAACGCTTCGACCCGGACGACAGCTGGAAAGTGGTGGATGTGGCGGCGGGGGATTGAGCCCGCCAAGCCAACGCGACCGCGCCCCTTGTGAGCGCGGGCAATTTTCCGTTGTTGTGATCAGTGCGTACGCGTAGCCCGCACCTCGCTCGCCGTGCACCCATACTGCTGGCGGAACGCCCGGGTGAACTGCGCCTGATCGGCAAAGCCCCAGCGAAATGCCAGTTCGCCGATGGCCAGGTGGCAATGCGGGTCAAGCAGTTGCCGGTGCACGGCCTCCAGGCGTTGACGGCGTACCCACTCGCCAAGGGTGTAGGGCGTGATCGCGAACAACTTGTGCAGATAACGCAGCGACAGCCCACAGGCGCTGGCGATGGTTTGTGGCGACAGCTCGGGGTCACCCAGGTTTTGCTGCACGTACTGCTCGACCCGCGTCAGGTGCAGGGTGCTGAGGTTGCTGCCTTCGCTGCCCAGCACGCGCTCATCCTGTTGCAAGGCCAGCAGCAGGGTGGCGGAGGCCTGTTCCAGCAGTAGATGCCGGGCTGCCGGGGGGCTGGTGTCGAAATGGCGGGCACACAGGTCGAGTTGCTCGACGAAGATGCGCCCCAGGCCCTGACGGGCATCGAAGCAATGCCGGGTATAGCGCTTGTGCCCCAGCAGGTTGGCTTTGAGCGCACGCTCGGGCAGCTTGAGCACCCACAAGTCGTTCTGCGTGCCGTAGTGGAAGCGGTAGGGTGCATCGCCGCGCTCGACGATGAAACCGCCCGGGCTGCAACTGATCTGGTGGCCGTCCTGTTCAAAGTGCACCTCGCTGCCATGCGGCACGGTCACCAGGTAGAACGCTTCATGGTCCTGGCCGATGTGCGCGTTACTGCGCGAGTAACCCAGCTGGCTGGACCGCAGGCGCGACAGGCTCAGTGGCGTGCTCGGCGTACTCCAGCGCTGCAGGTGGCCATCGAACGGCTGTCCGGCAGCAAATTCAAGGCTCAATGGGAAATAGGTGTCACTGATGGCTTCGGCCCAGCGTGCCTGGCGTTCAGGCTGTGGCCAGCCGTGGGTCGAGAGTTCTGTGGGCATGGTGGGTCCTTTTTCAAAGAGGGCAGCATTGAAAAAAGGAACTGCAGGCAAGCTACTCAAGCAGCTCTTGTTATTGTAAAAACCGCCCGGCAGCGCAAAACTGCCGGGCGGTTGTCAGGCCCATGATCGGCGCGCGCCGACCGCAAGATCAACCCCCGCGTGTCACTCGGTAGGTGGCCGAAGGCTCCAGGCGAGCTTGCCAGCCGGGTGGCAGGACAATGTTGGTGGTGTCTTCCTCGATCACACAGGGGCCATGCACGGTCTGCCCTGGCAACAGGTGGTTACCGTTGAACACCGGTGTGGGCTGCCATTCACCGTCGGCACTGAACAGCATCGGGCGGACGGATTGCGCGGTGGGGGCGGGGGGCTCGGCCGGTCCCTGCAGCTCGGGTTGCGGCGGGCGTGGCAGGTGGCCGATCACCGAGCACTCCAGGTTCACCAGCTCCACCGGGCTGTCGGGTTCGCTGTACGAGTACAGGGTCTGGTGGCGGCTGTGGAAGCGGCTGACCAGCGCGGCCAGCCCTGCCTCGTCCAGGCTGTGCTGCTGCAGGTCCACACTGCACTCATGAATTTGCCCCAGGTAGCGCATCTCCAAGGTGTAGTGGCAGCTGCTGGCCTGGTCGCCAAAGCCGTCTTCGCGCAGGTTGGCCAGCCCTTGCTGACGCAGTTCGGCGAGGGCCTGGTTGAGTTGCGCCAGGTCGACGTGCCCGGCGTCCAGGCGCATTGACAGGCTGGTGAGCTGGTCGTAGCGCACGTCGGACAGGATCTGGCCGAACGCACACAAGCCCGAGGCCACCTTGGGGATCAGCACGGTGTGCATGCCGATTTCTTCGGCCAGGCGCACCACGTGCATGCCCGCCGCACCGCCTGCGCCGATCAGGGCGAAGTCGCGCGGGTCGTGACCGCGCTCGATCGATACGCGGCGGATGCCGTTGACCATGTTCAGGTTGACCAGGGTGGTGATGCCGAATGCCGCGCGTTCCACACTGATGCCCAACGGTTCGGCGATCGTGCTCCGGATGGCGTCCAGCGCGGCCTGGCGGTTCAGGCGGATACTGCCGCCCAGCAGTGCGCCGTCGGGCAGGTAGCCAAGTGCCAGGTTGGCGTCGGTGACCGTGGGTTCGCGGCCACCCTTGCCGTAGCACACCGGCCCAGGCATGGCGCCGGCGCTGCGCGGTCCGACCTGGAGCATGCCAAACTCGTCCAGGTGGGCGATGGAGCCACCGCCGGCACCCAGGGTCTCCACCTGGATCATCGGCACGCCGATGCGCTGGCGCAGGAAGTCCACGTCCTTGCTGAAGTTGGTGCGTCCGCCATTGGTCAGGGTGATGTCGAACGAGGTGCCGCCCATGTCCACGGTGATGACGTTGTCGATCCCGAACGGCCTCGCTACCGCCAGCCCGGCTTGTGGCGCTGAGGCCGGACCGGAGTTGATCGCGTTGACGGCGCGCTCACGCATCAGGTGCCCGGGCGCCAACCCGCCATTGGACTGGAAGTAGCGTACTGGCTGCTGTGCGCCAAGTGCCTGAAACAGGCTGTCGATGCGCGCCACGTAACGTGCCATTACCGGGCTGAGGTAGGCGTTGACCACGGTGGTGGAGGTGCGGGTGTATTCGCGAATCTGCGGGAACACCTCGCAGCCGGTGCAGACGAACACCTCGGGCAGGGCAGCCCGTACCAGTTCGGCGGCCCGTTGTTCGTGGCTAGGGTTGCGCACCGACCACAGGAAGGAAATGGCCACGGCCTGCACGCCTTCGGCACGGAAGTAGTCGATGGCGGCATGGATGGCGGCTTCGTCCAGCGGGCTGTGCTCACGGCCATCGCCAAGGATTCGGCCACCGATCGGGCGGCGCAGGTGGCGTGGGGCAAGCATGTGTGCCGGCGGGTAGTGGGCGTCGTAGCGGTGGCCCTCTTCCTTGTGGCCCAGGCGGATTTCCAGGCTGTCCTCGTGCCCCTCGGTGCACAGCAGGCCCACCTTGACCCCGGTGCGCTCGATCAGCGCGTTGAGGGCCACGGTGGTGCCGTTGATGCACAGGTCACAGTTGGCGATCAGTTCGGCCGGGCTGCGCCCGGTGGCGTCAGCAATCTGTGCCAGGCCAGCGCGAATGGCCAAGGTGCCGTCCTGCGGCGTGGAGGGGGCCTTGAACAGCTGCACGCCGCCGTCGCGATCGGCCAGGATGAAATCGGTGAAAGTGCCGCCGGCGTCTACGCCCAGGCGATATTGGTTACGCATGCGTGTTCTCCGGTTAGCGCGGGGCGCGGGCAAGGTGGGTGGCTGTTTCGTCCAATTGGCCATCGGCATCGAGGACCACGCCATATTCCAGGGCTGCGCCTTGTGGCGAGACCAGGCCGTTGCGCACGTCCTCCAGTACTGCTGCGACCCGACGGCGCAGTGGGTCGCCGTAGCCACCACCCCCTGGGTTGATGTTGATGATGCGTTCGCCGGGCTGCAGGGTGAGCATGGGGTTCTGCGTGTAGTGGTCTTCGCGGCCATCGGCATGGCGATGGATCAGCCGGCCCAGTTTGGGCTCGAGCAGGGCATTGCGAGCCCCGGCGGCACCAGCGGTGGGCAACTGGCGGCCCTCGCCGAAGCCGACCACGGTCATGGCGTGGTCCAGGGGCTCGATCTCCAGGCGGGTGCCCGAACCCCCGCGTAACTCACCGGCGCCACCACTGTCGGCCATCAGGCTGTAGCGGTGGATCAGCACCGGATAAGCGTGTTCGAGCAGCTCGATATCACCGCTCATCAGCGCCCCGAAGCAGCACAGCGGGCCGCAGGCGTGCCAGCCATCCATCACCTTGTTGGCACCGGCACCGGAAATGATCGAGGCCAGCACCATCGTCACGTACTCGCTATTGCCGTTGCGCGGGTCGCGGCCGGCAATGTTGATGCCGCTGGTATGCCCCCAGGAGGCCGTTACCCGCTGTGGCGAGGCCTGTTCCAGTGCCGTGCGCACGGCATCGGCGAGGGTTTCCATCGGCGTGGTGGTGCAATTGACGTGGGGCGCGGGTTCCTCGGCATTGCACAGCGTACCCCTGGGGCCGACATCGACCGTTACGCAGCGATACAGGCCTTCGTTGTAAGGCGGCGCCACCTGGGCGAACATCATCAGCCCCAGGTAAACCCCGGATACCGAGTTGCCCTCATAGGAATTGATGAAGTACGGCACCTGCGGCGGGCTTTCGATGCGCACATGGGCCTGGTCGCCACGGATCTGCACATGGGCGGTGATGGCCAGTTCGCCCAGGCCGTGGCCGGCATCTTCGAGCACGGCGGTGCCGCTGTAGTCACCATCCGGCACATCGCGCAACAGCGCCCGCATGTGTCGGTCGGCCATGTTCTTCAGTTCGGCGATGCAGGCACGCACCTGTGCCACGCCGTACTTGTCCAGCAGCTCCAGCAGGTGCCGCTCGCCGACCTTGCAGGCACCATACTGGGCATTGAGGTCGCCTTCCTGATAAGGGCGGGCGCGCATGTTGGTGAGCATGAAGTTGATCACGTCCTCACGACGCTTGCCCTTTTCCCACAGCTTGACCGGTGGAATGCGCAGGCCCTCGGCATAGATCTCCTTGGCATCGGGGTTGTAGCCCGCCGGCACCGGGCCGCCGATGTCGGTCAGGTGGCCCTTGCAGACGGTCCAGAACACCAGCTCGCCCTGGTAATACACCGGTTTGTACATGCAGCAGTCGAGAATATGGCTGCCCTTGTAGGCGGGGTCGTTGTGGTAGATCACGTCGCCTTCGGCGATGTCGTCGCCGAAGAACTCGGCCACGCATTTCATGGCCGGTATCAGCGAGCCCAGGTGGATGGGAATGTCCTGGCCCTGCAGGATCATTTCCGGCAAGTGGTCGAACAGCGAGTTGGAATAGTCGTGTGCCAGGTTGAACACACTGGAGCGCCCGGTCTTTTCCAGGGTCAGGGTCATTTCGCGTTGCGCTGTCTCCAGCGCACCCCGGACAACCGCAAGGGTGATCGGATCTACTGTCTGCATAGGTCACCAACGTTTGTTCTTGTGCTTTTTGGGTGCGTGCCGCAGCGGGGCGGCGCGTGGTGACAGGCTAAGGGGCGGGGTGGGGGGAAGGCTTGTCGCTGGGTGTACCGGTTGTTGTGTCTGGGCGCACTTCAAGTTCGGGCAGGCGACAAACTATTGGCCCAACATCTGTCGCACCAGCCATTGCCCGGCCGGCCCCAAGGCACGCCGGCTCGACCAGGCCACATCCATATCCACCCGCCGGGGGTAACCCGCTATCTGCAACTCCACCAGCTCGTTGCCAAACCGTTTTACCAGCGCCCTGGGCAGCTCGGCCCAGCCAAACCCGCGCACGGCGAACTCCAGCAGGGTAAGGTAATCCGGTGCCGACCACGCTTGGCCACGGCCATGGTGCAGGCTGGGGGCATAGGTCTTGATATACAGCTGTCGTGCGTTCTCCAGATGCTGCGCCTTTACCTGCGCCAGGCTTGCTAGCGGATGCTCGCTGGCGACATACACGCCGAACTCTGCCTGCTCCGGCAAGCGCGCCACGGCCACGTCGGCGGGGTAGCCGGGCTGTGTGGCAAGGATGCCGACATGGGCCAGGCCCTGCTGGATCATCTCGATCACATCAGCGTCCTCCGCCGGGCCGCAGCGTAGCTCGGTATGGGGGTAGTGCTGGGCGAAACGAGTCATCACCGCCCCCTGGAACGTTACGCTGTAGCTGTCCGACATCACCACAGATACCAGCGCCTCGACATTTTGCGCCAGTCGCACTGCCAGCGCATCGAGCTGGGCGCTGGCATCGAGAATTGCTTCGACATGGCTCAGCACCTGCCTGCCCGCCTCATTGAGCGTGGGGTGGCGGCCATTGCGGTCAAACAGTGGGCAGCCGATATCGGCCTCGAAATTGGCGATGGCGATGCTGACAGTGGACTGGCTTTTGCGCAGCTTGCGCGCCGCCGCAGAAAACGAACCGAGTGAGGCGGCTTCGGTAAAGGCGACCAGAGCTTCGGGAGAGTAACGCATGGTATTGATAAAACCGATGGTAGCTATGTCGCGAGTATCAGTTCTATCAAAGAAAATGGGAAGCACGACTCCCGCAATGGATGGAATGTGCAATGAAAAACGTGTCTTTCACCGAACGCCTGGTCCACGCCGTTGGCTATGAAGTTTTTGCGGTACTGCTGTGTGCGCCGCTGCTGTCCTGGATCATGGGCAAGTCGTTGGCAACGGCGGGCGCGCTGGCGGTGACCCTGTCGGTGATCGCCATGCTGTGGAACATGGTCTACAACGCACTGGTTGATCGCTGGGTGCAAACCGAACGCATCAACTGGAAGGCCAGTACGCGTTTCGTGCACGGTCTTGGCTTCGAAGCCGGCCTGGTGGTGTGGTGCCTGCCGGTGGCGGCTTGGATGCTGGAGATTTCGCTGCTGCAGGCGTTCATGGTGGAGCTGGGCTTCTTCGTGATCATCCTGCCCTACACCGTGGTCTACAACTGGGCGTTCGACAAAGCCCGGCACCTGCTGGTGCAGCGGCACCTGGCATGATTCTGCCACCTGGCGCGGTTCACTGATCGGAGGTGGACACAGGTCGGTGGTTGGGCGCAGGCCGTCGTAGGAGCGGGTTCACCCGCGAAAGGGCCGGCCCTGCTGGCCAATTTCCACCCGCCGTTCACCGTCGCTGCCGCCACCGTATTCGCGGGTAAACCCGCTCCTACCACGGTGGTGGACACACCTCGTGGGTTGGACACAGGCCGTCGTAGGAGCGGGTTCACCCGCGAAAGGGCCGGGCCTGCTGGCCAATCTCTACACGCCGTTCACCGTCGCCGCCGCCACCGTATTCGCGGGTAAACCCGCTCCTACCATGGGGGGCACAGGTCGGTGGTTGGGCGCAGGCCGCCGTAGGAGCGGGTTCACCCGCGAAAGGGCCGGGCCTGCTGGCCAATCTCCACCCGCCGTTCACCGTCGCTGCCGCCACCGTATTCGCGGGTAAACCCGCTCCTACCATGGGGGGGCACAGGTCGGTGGTTGGGCGCAGGCCGTCGTAGGAGCGGGTTCACCCGCGAAAGGGCCGGCCCTGCTGGTCAATTTCCACCCGCCGTTCACCGTCGCCGCCACCACCGTATTCGCGGGTAAACCCGCTCCTACCACGGTGGTGGACACATGTGGGGGATGGGCGCAGCCGGTGTCATGCCCCGCGTCGCCTGCTTTGCGGGTACAACCGCTCAAGGTGGCCGTATAAACCCATGAAAAACGGGGCATGCCATCGCTGGCATGCCCCGTTTTCATACAGCTGATGCGCCTCAGGCGACCTTGACGATCCAGCCTGCCGGTGCCTCTACATCGCCGCTCTGGATACCGGTCAGCTCGTTGTAGAGCTTCTGGGTAACCGGGCCGACCTTCTCCACGTCGTGGAACACGTGCAGCTTACCGTTGTACTCGATGCCGCCGATCGGGGTGATCACGGCTGCGGTGCCGCAGGCACCGGCTTCGACGAAGCGGTCCAGCTTGCTGATCTCGACATCGCCTTCGATCACGGTCAGGCCCAGACGCGATTGCGCCAGTTCCATCAGCGAGAGGCGGGTGATGCCTGGCAGTACCGAGGCCGATTTCGGGGTGACGAACTCGTTGTTGGCGGTGATGCCGAAGAAGTTGGCCGAACCGACTTCCTCGATCTTGGTGTGGGTCAGCGGGTCGAGGTAGATGGCGTCGGCGAAGTTGGCCTTCTTCGCTTCAGCACCCGGCTGCAGGCTGGCAGCGTAGTTGCCACCGACCTTGGCCGCACCGGTGCCCTGCGGGGCAGCACGGTCGAAGCTGGAAATCTGGAAGTTGTGCGGCTTCATGCCGCCCTTGAAGTACGAACCAACCGGGATGGCGAACACCGAGAAGATGAACTCGGGGGCGGTGCGCACGCCAATGTTGTCGCCGGTGCCGATCACGAACGGGCGCAGGTACAGGGCGCCTTTGCCGTGCGGTGGCACGAACTTTTCATTCGCCTTGACCACTTGCTTGCACGCTTCGATGAACACATCGGTCGGCACGTGCGGCATCAGCAGGCGTGCGCAGCTGCGCTGCATGCGGGCCGCATTCTGGTCCGGGCGGAACAGGTTGATCGAGCCGTCCTTGCAACGGTAGGCCTTCAGGCCTTCGAAGCACTGCTGGCCGTAGTGCAGGGCCGTGGAGCCTTCACTGATGTGCAGTACGTTGTCTTCGGTCAGGGTGCCCTTGTCCCACTCGCCATTGCGCCATACGGACAGGTAGCGTTTGTCGGTCTTGATGTAGTCGAAACCCAGCTTGTCCCAATTAATGCTTTCGTTGCTCATGACACCCTCATTGTCTTGCAAGTGCCCGATCGCTCGGGCTGCTGTTATATGCGCACCATGCCACCTTAAACCATCCTTGGCGGATCGGGAACGGCCAGTCACGAATTGATAGGCTGCGATGCTTTTTTTTCGGTGTCTACAACAGCAAGTACTCATCCAGCGCCAGGTTTTCCAGCAATACCGCATCATGGGACGCCACTATCAGCGCCCCGCGAAACTGCCCAAGCATACCTTCCAGGGCTGTCAGCGATGGCAGGTCCAGGTGGTTGCCGGGTTCGTCCAGCAGCAACAGATCGAGCGGCCGTTCGCGGTACAGCACGGCGGCCAGCGCCGCCTTCATACGCTCGCCGCCGCTCAGTAGGCTACTGGGCAGTTCGATACGGGCTGCATCCAGGCCCAGTTGCGCCAGGCGGCTGCGCAATTTTCCCTGGGCCAGCGTCGGGTTGGCTTGGCGCAGGTGTTCGAGCACGCTGCGGTTGCCTGCCAGTGTGCTGCAGTGCTGGTCGAGTAGGGCGGTCTCGCCACTGAGGCGCACATTGTCGGGCGATGCTGGCAATTCCCCATTCAGCAGCCTGAGCAGGGTGGACTTGCCACTGCCATTGGCGCCGATCAGCCCTACGCGCTGGCCCAGGCACAAGCGCAGGTCAAGCGCTTTGCGGGTGCCATGGGGCAAGCAAAGTGCCTGCAAGGCCAAGACCTCTCGGCCCGGATGACGCTGAGGAGTGGGCGCGTGCAAGGTAATAGCGCTGTCTTGCTCCACCTCGCGGGCGGCGTCACGCACTTTGCCCAGTAGCGTTTGCCGAGCATCGCGATGGTCGCGGCGCTGCTTGCCAGCAGTGGCCTGGCTGCGCTCCTGCTTGCGGTCGACCAGGATTTTGGCCTGGTTGGCGTGCTTGGCTTGGCGCCCGGCCCGGGCTTGATGGCGCTCCAGGTCTTCGCGTTGGCGCTGCAGTTCACGGGCCTGGCGTTGCTGCTCCTGCTTCAGCCGGGCAAGTTGCTGCTGCGCCTGCGCCGTCTGGTTGGCTTTTTGCGCACTATAGAGGCTGTAGTTGCCACCGTAGGCCTGCAAGCCCAGGCTGGATAATTCGACAATGCGTGCCATGTGCGCCAGCAGGCTGCGGTCGTGGCTAATCACCAGCAAGCCACGGTCCCAGGCTTCGATCATGCTCAGCAGCTGGGCACGGGCGTTGCTGTCCAGGTGATTGCTTGGCTCATCGAGGATCAGGTAATCGGCATCGCTGAGCCACGCGCCAATCAGTGCCACGCGCATGGCTTGGCCACCGCTCAGGGTCCGTGCGGGCTGGCGCCAGTCGAGTTGACCCAGCCCGTGGCCCTCAAGCTGCAGCTGCAATTGCTCGCGGATATCCCAGCGCTCGCCAACGGTGTCGAAATCCTGGGGCTTGATGCTGCCTTGCTCGATGCGCTCCAGCGCCGCAATCACCGGCCCCACTTGGGCCAGGTCGGCCAGCGTGGCGCTGCGCGCGATGACTTGCTGGTCCAGCAAATGGACAGGCCCGAGGCGCCGACAATGGCCGCTGCTCGGTTCACGCCGGCCGGCAAGAATCTGCCCTAGCAGGCTTTTGCCCACGCCATTGCGCCCGACCAGGCCGGTGCGGCGTTGGTCGAAGGTTTCGTTGAGGTTGCTAAACAGCGGCCTGCCATCAGGCAAGGCCAAGGAGACGCTGTCCAGCGTCAGAATCGACGTGTTCGTCATGCACAACTCCACAAATGCCGCGACATCTCCGGAACGAACCGGAGGCTGAAGACTGGCCGTCGAACGGACGGCGGCATCAATGGCGCATTGGACGAACACCTCGTCATTTAGAGAATGCGTAGCCTAACGGACCGTCTGGGGCCGGGTAAAGCACCGGCTGCCGGTTGGGGCTCAGCGCTGCGTCTGCAAGCGCTTGGCCCAGTCTCCGCCGTGGCCGTGCGCGCAGGCTTCTTCACTGTCGAATCGTACATGCCAGGCCGGATGGTCCAGCTCAATGCCGGCTTGCTCCAGCGCCAGAGCGGTAAGTGCCAGCATGCGCGCCTTCGCATCACCGACCACGGCCGCTGCCTTGTCGGCCTCTTGCTCGAATACCCAGGTAATACGCAGGCTGCTCGGAAAGTCCTCCGGGTTGAGGCGATGGGTTAGCCAACAGAAGCCGACAATCTCCGCCTTGGCGGTTTCGCAGGCATCGGTCAGGCATGCCACCAACTCCCGCTCCAGGCGGCCTATTTCGCGTTTGCCCAGTGCCTTCATGGGTTGGCCTCGTCATCGATCTGCTGGCAAAAGCGCAGGTGGTTGTCTAACGGGGCCTGCCCCTGCACCTGCAGACAATCCAGGTAGAAAGCCTTGGCCTTGTCGGCCGAGAACATACGCAGTACCGGTAGGGCGGGGGCGAGGGGCATGGGGCGTCCTTGTCCGTTGAAAAGGTGCCACTGTAGCGCAGTTGCTCCCCTTATGGTCGACCAGCCGGCAGCAATGGTTGACCACCCGCCAGCCACTGCGTAGCCTTGCCCACTTCGAGGTTCTTCGGCCTGGCCGAAGCTAAGACGGGAACGCGGTACAAGCCGCGGCTGCCCCCGCAACTGTAAGCACCGACAACGGATCGACACAGCCACTGCGCCAGCGCGCGGGAAGGCGTCATCCCGCCAGCCCGCTGTTCGACTGAACGGGGACATGGAACGGTGCAAGCCAGGAGACCTGCCTCGTCACGTTTTCGACTTTCAACCGGGCGGGGTGATCCGGTGGCGAACAAGCCCGGCCGGCCTGGCCTGCGGCTGTCGTCCTGCATGCCCGCGCCACACTGCCAAGGGCAATGCGACATGAAAACACTGGCCAAGCTCCCCGTCACCATCGTCACCGGCTTCCTCGGATCGGGCAAGACCACCTTGCTGCGCCACATGCTCGACAACGCCCAGGGGCGCCGCATTGCGGTCATCGTCAACGAGTTCGGTGAACTGGGCATCGATGGCGAGATCCTCAAGCAGTGCAGCATCGGGTGCACCGAAGAAGAAGCCAGCGGCCGCGTCTACGAGCTGGCCAACGGCTGCCTGTGCTGCACCGTGCAGGAAGAATTCTTCCCGGTGATGCGCGAGCTGGTGGCCCGCCGTGGCGACCTCGACCACATCCTCATCGAAACCAGCGGCCTGGCCCTGCCCAAGCCATTGGTACAAGCGTTCCAGTGGCCGGAAATCCGTAACGCCTGCACCGTCGATGCGGTCATCACCGTGGTCGACAGCCCGGCCGTGGCCGCCGGCACCTTTGCTGCCTACCCGGACCAGGTCGATGCCCAGCGCAAGCTCGATCCTAACCTGGACCATGAATCGCCCCTGCATGAGCTGTTTGCTGACCAGTTGGCCAGCGCCGACCTGGTGGTGTTGAACAAGGCCGACCTGATCGACGCCGAAGGCCTGGCCAAGGTGCGTGCCGAGGTGGCCGAAGAACTGCCGCCGGCGGTGAAAGTGATCGAGGCCAGCAGCGGCAAGCTGCCACTGGAGGTGCTGCTGGGCGTGGGTGCCGAGTCCGAGGCGCATATCGATGGCCGCCGAACCCACCACGATTCGCACCACGACGGCGACGATCATGACGATCATGACCACGACGCTTTCGACTCCATCTCCATCGACCTGCCAGAAGCCGACGAAAGCCTGCTGCTCGATGCATTGACCCAGTTGGTGGTGGAGTTCGGTATCCTGCGCGCCAAAGGCTTCGCCGCCATCCCGGGCAAGCCGATGCGCCTGCTGGTACAAGGCGTGGGCACCCGTTTCGACAAGCACTTCGACCGCGCCTGGCGCGCCGATGAGCCGCGCATCACCCGCCTGGTGCTGATCGGCCAGGACCTCGATGCTGCCCAGCTGGAAGCGCGCCTGCGCCAGGCACTGGGCGCCTGACCCATGCACCTGCTGCGGACCCAGCCCGGTGGTTTTGTACCGGATGACAGCATTGCCGACCTCGGCCAGACACCCGCCGAGCTGGTGATTCTCTGCAGCGGCGATTCACACCTGGCCTTGCTCGCCGACACCGCCGAGCAATTGCCCGAAGACTTTCCCAGCCTGCGCCTGGCCAACCCGATGCAGGTCCAGAACCATGCCTCGGTCGACCTGTATGTCGACCAGGTGCTGCGCCACGCCAAGGTCATCCTGGTGTCGCTGCACGGTGGCGTTGGTTACTGGCGCTATGGTGTCGAACAACTGGTCGAGCTGGCCGCCCGTGGCGTGCAGCTGATTCTGGTGCCGGGCGATGACCGCCCGGACCCGGAGCTGACCCGCCTGGGCAACGTCCGCGGTGAGCAGGCCGAGCGGCTTTGGCATTACCTGCGCCAGGGCGGCAAGGCCAACGCCATCAACCTGTTCAACTGCCTGGCCAGCCAATGGCTGGGCCGCGACTATGCCTGGGACGAGCCGCAGCCTTTGCCGCGCACGGCGGTCTATCACCCCGCCAAGGGCAGCGCGACACTCGAGGACTGGTACCCGCACTGGCACCCCGAGCAGCCAGTGGCGCCGCTGCTGTTCTACCGTTCGCACCTGCAAGCGGCCAATACCGCCTTCATCGACGTGTTCTGCCAGCGCCTGCAGGCTGCCGGCCTGAACCCGTTGCCGATCGCCGTGGCCAGCCTCAAGGAAAGCGCCTGCCTGGAACAGGTCGAAGCCTGGCTGGACGAGGTCGGCGCCGAAGTGCTGGTCAATACCACCGGTTTCGCCTTGTCCAGCCCCGAGCGCCCCAACCTGCGCCCGTTTCGCCGCGACATCCCGGTGCTGCAGGCCATCTGTGCGCAGGACAACCAGCCTGGCTGGGAAGCCAGCGAGCAGGGCCTGGGCGCGCGCGACCTGGCCATGCACATTGCATTGCCGGAGCTGGACGGGCGCATCATCACGCGCCCGGTCAGCTTCAAGGACATGGCCTGGCGCAGCGAGCGCAGCCAGTCCGACGTTGTCTGCTACCGCGCCCACCCCGAGCGCATGGACTTTGTCGCCGAGCTGGCCCGCCGCTGGGTCGAGCTGGCCCGCCTGCCCAATGCCCAGAAGCGCGTGGCATTGGTGCTGGCCAACTACCCGACCCGGGATGGCCGCATTGGTAATGGCGTCGGCCTGGACACGCCCGCTGCCGCACTCAACATCCTCAAGGCGCTGCAGGCCGAAGGCTATCCGCTGGCCGAGTTGCCGGGCAGCGGTACGCAACTGATCCACCAGCTGCTCGGTGGCGTGACCAACGACCTCGACCATCTCGACCAGCGTCCCTGTGCCCAGAGCCTGAGCCTGGCCGATTACCAGGTGGCCTTCGAGCGCCTGCCGCAGGCCAACCGCCAGGCAGTACTGGAACGCTGGGGGCCACCCGAACAGGACCCGATGTTCCGCAGCGGCCGGCTGATGGTTGCCGGCCTGCGCTTTGGCTTGACCTTCGTCGGTATCCAGCCGGCGCGGGGCTACCAGGTCGACCCTAGCGCGGTGTATCACGACCCTGACCTGGTGCCACCGCATGGCTACCTGGCATTTCATTTCTGGCTGCGTCACGCATTTGCCGCCGATGCGGTGATCCACGTTGGCAAGCATGGCAACCTCGAATGGCTGCCGGGCAAAGGCGTCGGGCTGTCGGCGCAGTGCTGGCCGGACGCGCTGCTGGGTCCGCTGCCGAACATCTACCCGTTTATCGTCAATGACCCGGGCGAGGGTGCCCAGGCCAAGCGCCGCACCCAGGCGGTGATCATTGACCACCTGATGCCGCCGCTGACCCGTGCCGAAACCTATGGCCCGCTACGCCACCTGGAACAACTGGCCGACGAGTTCTATGAAGCGCAGTTGCTCGACCCTCGACGTGCCCGCGAGTTGCAGCGTGACATCCTCGAGCTGGTCAAGGCCAACCACATCGACCGTGAGTTGCAACTGGAAGGGCAACTGGACGATGCGGCGCTCTGGCTGCCGCGCCTGGATACCTACCTGTGCGACCTGAAGGAGTCGCAGATTCGCGATGGCCTGCACGTGTTTGGTCAGTCACCTGAAGGGCGGCTACGCCTGGATACGCTGCTGGCGTTGTTGCGGGTCGAGCGTGGCGACGGCCGTGGCGGTAATGCCAGCCTGCTGCGGGCTTTGGCCAACGCACTGATACCGGGCTGGGACCCGCTCGATTGCGACCTTGGGCAGCCGTGGCAGGGCATACGCCCTGAACAGCTGCAGGCCATGAGCAATGAACCTTGGCGCACCTGTGGCGACACCCGCGAGCGCCTTGAGCTGCTGGCACTTCAGGTGATCGGGCAGGCACTGGAGGGCACGGCACAGTTACCCGACCTGAGTGAGTGGCAACCGGTGCACGCTGTAGTGCAGGCCCTGTGTGAAGCGGTAGCCCCCAGCCTTGACGCCTGCGGCACGGCTGAAATGCATGGCCTGCTGGCGGCACTGGCCGGGCGCTTCGTGCCCGCCGGCCCCAGTGGTGCGCCTAGCCGAGGGCGCCTTGATGTGCTGCCCACTGGCCGCAACTTCTATACGGTGGACGTGCGCAACCTGCCCACCACCACAGCCTGGCGCCTGGGCTTCGCCTCGGCCAGCCTGATCCTCGAGCGCCATCTGCAGGACCACGGCGATCACTTGCGTCAGCTCGGCCTGTCGGTGTGGGGCACGGCGACCATGCGCACCGGCGGCGACGACATCGCGCAGGCCATGGCGCTGATGGGCGTGCGGCCTGTCTGGGCCACCGGCAGCCAGCGCGTCGACGACTTCGAAATCTTGCCGTTGAGCCTGCTCGACCGCCCGCGGGTGGATGTGACCTTGCGCGTTTCCGGCTTCTTCCGCGATGCCTTCGGTAACCTGATCCGCCTGTTCGACGCCGCCGTGCAGGCCGTGGCCGCGCTGGACGAACCTGACGACCTCAACCCCCTGGCTGCCCGCGTGCGCAGCGAGCGGGCCGCGCTGCAGGCTCAAGGCGTGGATGCCGAGCAGGCTGCACGTCAGGCTGGCTGGCGGGTGTTCGGTGCCAAACCCGGCGCATACGGTGCCGGGGTGCAGAACGCCATCGACGGGCGCTTGTGGCACAGCCGCGACGACCTGGCAGAGGTCTACCTCAACCATGGCGGCTATGCCTACGGCGGCAGCGACGACGGCACCCCGGCCCGCGCCCAGTTCGCCCAGCGCCTGGCCAAGGTGCAGGCGGTGCTGCAGAACCAGGACAACCACGAGCACGACCTGCTCGATTCCAACGATTACTACCAGTTCCAGGGCGGCATGCTGGCGGCCTCGGAAACCCTGTCCGGGGCGGTGGTGGCCAGCTACCATGGCGACCACAGCCAGGCCGACCGACCGCGCATCCGTACCCTCAAGGAAGAGCTGAACCGGGTGATCCGCGCGCGTGCGCTCAATCCCAAGTGGATCGACGGGGTCAAGCGTCACGGCTACAAGGGGGCCTTCGAGATGGCCGCGACAGTCGACAACCTGTTCGCCTTCGACGCCACCACGCACCTGATCGACGACCATCATTACCAGGGGCTGGCCGATGCCTATGTGCTCGACCCGGCAACCCGCGATTTCATGCGCGAGCACAACCCCGAGGCCCTGCGCGACCTCACCGAGCGCCTGCTGGAGGCCCAGCAGCGCGGCTTGTGGCAGGCGCCGGGCGACTACCGCGAAGCCCTTGAGGACCAACTGCTCGATGGCGAGGAACAGGCTTGAAATGAGTGAACCCGTACAATTTCCGCTGGCGGCCGTGGTCGGTGCAGACGACCTCAAGCTGGCGCTGTGCCTGACCGCCATCGACCCCAGGATCGGTGGTGTGCTGATCGAAGGGCCGCGTGGCATGGCCAAGAGCACCCTGGCCCGTGGCCTGGCCGACCTGCTTGGCGAAGGCCCGTTCGTCACCTTGCCATTGGGCGCCAGTGAAGAGCGGTTGGTCGGCACCCTCGACCTGGATGCCGCGCTGGGGCAGGGCAAGGCGCAGTTTTCCCCGGGCGTGCTGGCCCAGGCCGACGGCGGTGTGCTGTATGTCGATGAAGTCAACCTGCTGCCCGACACCTTGGTCGATCTGTTGCTTGACGTGGCTGCCAGCGGCACAAACCGTATCGAACGTGACGGTATCTCGCATCGGCACAGCGCCCGCTTCGTACTGATCGGCACCATGAACCCGGAAGAGGGCGAACTGCGCCCGCAGTTGCTCGACCGTTTCGGCTTGAACGTGGCGCTGGAGGGCTTGCCGGAGCCCGAGGCCCGGCAGCAGATCATTCGCCGCCGTCTGGCCTTCGACAGTGACCCTCAGGCGTTCTGCGCACACTGGGCCCAGGCCCAGGCGCAACTGCGCGAGCGCTGCCACGCGGCGCGCCAGGCCTTGGCCGACATTGCCCTGGATGACCAGGCGCTTGCCTGGATTACCGAGCGCTGCTACGCCGCCGGCGTGGACGGCCTGCGCGCCGACCTGGTGTGGCTGCGCGCTGCGCGCGCCCACTGTGCCTGGCGTGGGGCTGCAGCTATCGAAGAAGTGGATGTCGAGGCGGTGGCCGAATTCGCCCTGCGCCATCGCCGCCGTATGACGCCCCAGGCCAGCCCGCCGTCGGCGCCACAGCCGCCTGACCAGCAGCCCGGCGCCGGCAACCCGGGCGAACAGGGTGGGCAGGGCGACTGGGGGGCATTACCGGCACAGCCGGTAGCCAGCGGCGCCCGCCGCGAGGTGCCGAACTGGGCAAAAAAGCCCTGAGCATCCCCCAGCCACCAGCCAACGGGGCGGATGCCAGAACGGGCATAGGCAAGCAGAACGGTACCCGCCGTGGCCTCGTGCGAAATGCGGCGGCCGGCCGGGTAGCCTGGCTGCCGACCTTGCTCAAAGGGCGGCCACGCCAGCGACAGGACCTGTGCTGGCAGCAGCGCCAAGGCAGGCCGGCAGAATTGTGGCTGGTGATCGTCGATGCCTCGGCTTCAACCCGGCGCCATCAGGCGCTGGTACAGACCAAAGGGCTGCTGGCGGCATTGTTCGACCAAGCCTATCGACAACGCGCCCGCCTGGCCCTGCTGACTGCCAGCGGGCGCACACCACAGTGGCAGCGCCACGGGCTGAAGGCATCCGCTGCCTTGCAACCCTGGCTGCAGGCCTTGGGAGCAGGTGGGGGCACGCCGCTGATCGCCGCACTGGAACAGGCGCGGCACTGGCTACAGGCGCGGCAGCGAGCCCATCCGCAAGAGGCCTTGCGTTGCCTGGTGTTCACCGACGGTCGCCTGCAGCACAGCAATACCGTGCAGCCGATGCCATGCGCCACGTTGTTGGTCGATATGGAACTGGCGCCCGTGCGCCTGGGACGCGCGCAGCGTCTGGCAGAACAATTGCAGGCTGATTACCAGCACTTGCAACAATTCAAGGTGGTGGATTGAACTGGCAGGTTGCGACACGTTGTCGCAATTGGGAAAGTTGCCACAACAGCAACAGAGAAGTTGTACAAGTGCGTGACCATGCACGCACTTGTTGTGCTGGCCAATATTACTTCGGCATCGACCACGGTTGCAGGTCGTAGCCCTTTTCACACAATTCGGCGCGCACTTCTTCGATCAGGCTGGCCCACTGGGCCGGGTCGGAGTAGATGCGCGACGACACTTGCTTGGCGCCGATGCGGGTGCTGGTCCGGTCGATCACTGCCAGGCTCAGTTCACCAGTACCGTTGGGTGCATCCCAGGCTACGCACTGGAAAGGTTCGAAGGCGTGGTCGGCAATCAGCAGTGCTTCGTTGACACGGAGCGGGGCATTCATGGTTCGGTCTCTCTATGGTCCCAAACATCGAAGTGAAGTCCGCGTTGCTTCAAAGTCGCCTCATTGATCGCGAAGTGCAGCGCGGGGTTATGTCTACTGATGCTCGTTGTTCGTGGGTAAGTCACACATTGGCTGTAAATTTTTCTTCAGGGTCGACGCTGTTCTTGCCTGCGCCGCCATGTGATGTCGATAAAGTGCGAAAATTCCCGTGGCGGTTTGTAAAAAAATGATTCGGCAGACAGACGGTACTGGGAACCGTCAACTTCGTTGCTACTGTTAAACGGGCGCCACAACTTGCTGTTTTACTTCAAAAAACCAAAAACTGGCGCCAAGGATCGGTCATGCAGCAGCCTGCCGCTCAACGCCGTTTGCTTATCGTCGACCCCTGCGACGATTGCCACCGCTTGTTACCTGGCCTGCGCAACGCAGGCTGGGATGTGGACAGCTGTATGCTCGGGGCTGCGCTGGACCACACGTGCGATGTCGGGCTATTGCGCTTGCAGGCTTCGCACCTGAGGCACCCGGACGCGGTCAAGGACATGATCAAGCGCAGCAACACCGAATGGATTGCCGTGCTCAGCGCCGATCAGTTGCGCATGCCGGCGTTCGGTGATTTTGTGTGTGAGTGGTTTTTCGACTTCCATACCCTGCCGTTCGACGTCTCCCGCGTGCAGGTAACCCTGGGCCGGGCCTTCGGCATGGCGCGCTTGCGCGGCAAGGGGGCCATCAAGGTCGATGAGGCAACCCATGAGTTGCTCGGCGAAAGCCGGCCTATCCGCGAGTTGCGCAAGTTGCTGGGTAAACTGGCACCCACCGAATCGCCTGTGCTGATCCGCGGGGAGAGCGGCACCGGCAAAGAGCTGGTGGCGCGCACCTTGCACCGTCAGTCGCAACGCAGCGAGCAGCCGTTCATCGCGATCAACTGCGGGGCGATCCCCGAGCACTTGATCCAGTCCGAACTGTTCGGCCATGAGAAGGGCGCCTTTACCGGTGCCCACCAGCGCAAGACCGGGCGTATCGAAGCGGCCGATGGCGGCACATTGTTTCTTGATGAAATCGGCGACCTGCCGTTGGAATTGCAGGCCAACTTGCTGCGTTTTTTGCAAGAGAAGCACATTGAGCGCGTGGGTGGCAGCCAGCCCATACCGGTGGATGTACGGGTGCTGGCGGCCACCCATGTGGACCTTGAGCGGGCCATCGAGCAAGGGCGTTTCCGCGAAGACCTGTATTACCGCCTGAACGTCTTGCAGGTGGTGACCGCGCCGTTGCGCGACCGGCATGGTGACCTGTCGATGCTGGCCAACCATTTTGCCCATTTCTACAGTGTGGAGACCGGGCGTCGGCCACGGTCGTTCAGCGACCATGCCCTGGCGGCGATGGGGCGGCATGACTGGCCGGGCAATGTGCGCGAACTGGCCAACCGCGTGCGCCGCGGGTTGGTGCTGGCCGAAGGGCGGCAGATCGAGGCGCAGGACTTGGGGTTGCAACTGCTCGACCCGGAACAACAGCCGCTGGGCACGCTGGAAGAATACAAGCAGCGCGCCGAGCGCCAGGCGCTGTGCGATGTGCTCAACCGGCACAGCGACAACCTGAGCGTGGCGGCCAAGGTGCTGGGCATTTCACGGCCGACGTTCTATCGGTTGTTGCACAAGCACCAGATACGCTGAGCGCTGCTGAGGTACGCTTGCGCTGTTCTTTGAAGCCGCTCTTACACAAGCCCGCGTAGGAGCGGGTTCACCCGCGAAAGGGCCGGGCCTGCTGGCCAATGTCCACCCGCCGTTCACCGTTGTCGCGGCTACCGTATTCGCGGGTAAACCCGCTCCTACAGGGGAAGCACAAGCCTGCGTAGGAGCGGGTTCACCCGCGAAAGGGCCGGGCCTGCTGGCCAATGTCCACCGGCCGTTCACTGTTGTCGCCGCTACCGTATTCGCGGGTGAACCCGCTCCTACAGGGGAAGCACAAGCCTATGTAGGAGCGGGTTCACCCGCGAAAGGGCCGGGCCTGCTGGCCAATGTCCACCCACCGTTCACCGTTGTCGCGGCTACCGTATTCGCGGGTAAACCCGCTCCTACACCGGGGGTGGACACGCATCGGTTTAGCCGCGAAGAGGCCCTGCCCGGCGAACTCAGTGCGGTCCGCGCGGGATGGTCTTGAGCAAGTCTTCGGGGCTGATATGCCCCACCACCTGGGCCACCGCGCTGCCCGGGGTCGGCAGGTCGATGATGTGGCTCTTCATCTTGCCGATCACATGCATCTCGCACGGCTTGCAGTCGAACTTCAGGGTCAGCACTTCGTCACCCTGAATCAGCTGCATCGGTGCCACCTTGGTACGCACGCCGGTCACGCCCTTGGCCTGCTTGGGGCACAGGTTGAAGGAGAAGCGCAGGCAGTGCTTGGTGATCATCACCGGCACTTCGCCGTGTTCTTCATGCGCTTCATAGGCCGCATCGATCAGTTGCACGCCGTGGCGGTGGTAGAAGTCGCGGGCCTTCTGGTTGTATACGTTGGCCAGGAACGACAGGTGCGACTCGGGGTACACCGGCGGTGGCGTGGTCTCGGCCTTGCGCCCGCCACGCGGATGCGCCTGCACGCGTGCTGCAGTCAGTGCCTCGATGGCTTCGCGGCGCAGGGCCTTGAGCTGCGAGTTGGGAATGAAGTACGCCTGCGGGGCATCCAGTTCGATGCGGTCGGCGTGGTACAGGGTGGTGCCCAGTTGGCCGAGCAGGTCGTGCAACTGCTCCAGTGCCTGCTGAGGCTTGTTGGCTACGCCGAATGGGCCGTCCAGGGCCACCTGCACGCTCACGCCTTCTTCACTGCTGAGGGTAAGCATCAAGCGCTGCTCGCGCAGGACAGCGTGCCACTCCACGCCGACCCGGCGTTCGGAGGAGGTGCGTTGCAGGGCCTGTTGCCAGTTGTGGTCGAGGTTGCGCGACAGCGGGTGGTTGGGCCGCAGCTTGTGCAGTCCTTCGGGCATTTCGTTGGGCTCGACGCGATAGCGGTAGCGCTTCTGGCCGTCTTCTTCGAATTCGCCACGCGGTTCGGCGATGTTGGCGCGGAAGCCCACCACTTCGCGCTTGACCAGCACATTGAGGCCGTCGCCGTTGGTCAGCGGTACGTCGGTGACCACTTGCATGTCACGCTTGCCGACCTTTTCGACTACGCCCACCGGCAGGCCGGTGAAGGTTGGCGAGTCGAAGGCGCCGATATCGACCTTGCGGTCGGTCACGAAGTAGTCGGTGCTGCCGCGGTGGAAGGTTTTATCCGGGTCGGGCAGGAAGAAGTGTTCGGTACGGCCGCTGGACGCGCGGGCGTACTGAGGGCGGTCTTCAAGGATGGCATCGAGCTCTTTGCGGTAATGGGCGGTGATGTTCTTCACATAGCCCATGTCCTTGTAGCGGCCCTCGATCTTGAACGAGCGCACGCCGGCATCGACCAGGTCAGCCAGGTTGGCGGTCTGGTTGTTGTCCTTCATCGACAGCAGGTGTTTCTCGAACGCAACCACGCGGCCCTGGTCATCTTTCAGCGTGTAGGGCAGGCGGCAGGCTTGCGAGCAATCACCACGGTTGGCGCTGCGGCCGGTCTGCGCATGGGAAATGTTGCATTGGCCAGAGAATGCCACGCACAGCGCGCCGTGGATGAAGAACTCGATGGCGGCATCGGTTTCGGCGGCGATGGCGCGGATTTGCTGCAGGTTCAGCTCCCGCGCCAGTACCAGTTGCGAGAAGCCAGCCTGGTCGAGGAACTTGGCCCGTTCCAGGGTGCGGATGTCGGTCTGGGTGCTGGCATGCAGCTCGATCGGCGGGATGTCCAGCTCCATCACCCCAAGGTCCTGCACGATCAGCGCGTCAACGCCGGCATCGTACAGCTGGTGAATCAGCTTGCGCGCCGGTTCCAGCTCGTTGTCGTGCAGGATGGTGTTGATGGTGGTGAACACGCGTGCATGGTAGCGATGGGCGAACTCGACCAGCTCGGCGATATCGCTGACTTCGTTGCAGGCGTTATGGCGCGCGCCGAAGCTCGGGCCGCCGATATAGATGGCGTCAGCGCCGTGCAGGATCGCTTCACGGGCGATGGCCATGTCACGGGCAGGGCTGAGCAGTTCCAGGTGATTCTTTGGAAGGGACATGTCGTTATATTTTCGGGCTGTCACGGTTTAGGCGGGCATTGTAGCGGTGAAACGGGCTGGCGGCATCATTGGGGTGCCGAGAGGTGCGGGATTGGCTGCGAGTACGCGCAACTGTGGGAGCGGCCTTGCGTCGCGAAAGGGCCGCAGAGCGGCCCCGGCGATCTTGCAGTCAGTCAACGATGTTGGGGGCGCTGCGCACCCCAACAAGCGCAGCTCAGCGCTTGGCAGCCATCGCCGTCACTTCCACACGCATGCCTTCAAAGGCCAGTGAAGCCACACCCACCGCCGCACGCACCGGCCAGGGCTTGCTGAAGAAGCGCTGGTACACCTCGTTGAACGCTGCGCGGTCGGCCATGTCGGTCAGGTAGATGGTCAGGTGCAGCACGCGGTCCATACCGCTGCCGGCCTTTTCCAGGGCCACTTTCAGCGCCTGCAGGGTGCATTCGCTCTGCTCGACGATGCCGCCCAGTTCCAGGCTGCCGTCGGCGTGGGTCGGGATTTGCGTGGTGACCAGCACGCCGTTGTACTCGGCAACGTCCGAGGAAATCGACTCGGCGTCCGGGTCCGGGGTGTAGATGATGTCTGCATGTGCCATGGTGTGTCTGCCTTGCAACGGAAGGAAAACGGCAAGCCTACGCGAGCGCACCTGCCCGGTCGAGGGTGCCTCGGCGTTTGAAATGCGCGGCGTTCGCCGTCAGAATCGCAGGCGATTGCAAAACCAGGGGTTTACGTTGAACGAACAGACTTTGTCCAGGCGCCTGGAGCGTGTGGCCGCCCATGTGCCACAGGGCGCGCGCCTGGCCGACATTGGCTCGGACCACGGCTACCTGCCGGTGGCCTTGATGCTGCGTGGCGTGCTCGAGGCCGCGGTAGCGGGTGAAGTGGCACAGACGCCGTTCGCCTCGGCCCAGCGCAATGTGCGCAGAAACGGCCTGCAAACGCAGGTAACCGTACGCCTGGCCGATGGGCTGGCAGCGGTCGAACCGCAAGACCGTATCTCGGTGGTGAGCATCTGCGGGATGGGCGGCGACACCATGTGCGAGATACTCGAAGCCGGCAAGCAGCGCCTTGGCGGCGTCACGCGCCTGGTACTGCAGCCCAATGGCGGTGAGCGCGAACTGCGCCAGTGGCTGGCGGGCAATGGTTACCAGATCGTCAGCGAAGAGCTGCTACGGGAAAACCGCTTCGATTACGAGATCATCGTCGCCGAGCCGGGCAGGGGGGTGTATAGCGCTGAACAGCTGTACTTCGGCCCCGTGTTGATGCAGGAGAAAAGCGAGGCGTTTGTGGTCAAGTGGCGGCGCATGCTGCGGCAGAAGCAGCAGACCCTGGCCAATTTCCAGCGGGCCCGCGGTGCGGTGCCTCAGGCGAAGATCGACGATTTCAATCAGCAGGTGGGCTGGATCACCCAGGTGCTGGCCTGACTCACTGCTGCGAGCAGTTGCCCATTTCCCGGTAGTCGATTTCGCGCTTCTGGCCCTGATGGTCGACGTACACCATGTGTGCGGTGCCTACCTGGCAGTCGGCTGCGTTGCTGGCCGGTGTGATGGAGATGACCTTGGCCACGTCCAGCGGCATGCCGTATTCATATTGGCTGCTGACTGGCTGGTTGTTGCCGGCATCGGCAAAAGCACCGAACGAGGCGAAGGCAGCGGCAATGGCAAGGACAGCGATCGAGCGTTTCATGACAGGCTCCTTTTTAATGGATGGCTAATGATCTATTCATTGGTCATCCACAATAAATGGGCTAAACCGTGATAGATTCCTGCCTGTAACGCAAGAATAAGACAAA
This sequence comes from Pseudomonas sp. JY-Q, assembly GCF_001655295.1. NCBI lineage: Bacteria > Pseudomonadati > Pseudomonadota > Gammaproteobacteria > Pseudomonadales > Pseudomonadaceae > Pseudomonas > Pseudomonas sp. JY-Q. Next base: position 2,705,978 of record NZ_CP011525.1, read on the forward strand.
GAAAGGAGCACACCTTCATGGACATGCTGCATGCCATGCGTACCTTCACCCGTGTGGTGGAATGTGGCAGCTTCGCTGCAGCTGCCAATGCTCTGGATATTTCTGCAGCGCAGGTTTCGCGCATCGTTGCCGAGCTGGAGAACCAGCTGCAGACCCGCCTGCTGCACCGCACCACCCGGCGCTTGCGCATGAGCGAGGCGGGTGAGCGGTTTCTGGAGCGTGCACGGCAGATCATGCTGCTGACCGAAGAAGCCGTGGGCGAAGCGCGAGGGGCGCACCTCACGCCTCGCGGCCATCTGCGTTTGCACTGCCCGCACGGCATGGGGCTGTTGCTGATGCCGCTGGTGGCCGGCTACAACACGCTATACCCGGAAGTGGTGATCGAGCTGACGCTGTCGCAGCGCAACCCCGACCCGCTGGCAGAAGGGCATGACGTGGTGATCACCGTGGACGGTGCGCTGCCGGATTCGCAGCTGATCGCTGTGCCGCTGGGCAACATTTTCAGCATCCCCTGCGCGGCCCCCGGTTACCTGGATACCCACGGTGTACCGGAGCGCCCCGAAGACTTGCACGGCCATCGCTGCCTGCGCATGGCTTACCCGATGTACGAAGGCGACTGGGTGTTCCCGCAAGGGGTTGACCAGTGCGTGATTGCGCCGAATGACAGTTTTTCCACCAACGTTGCCGACGCCATGCTGGTGGCCAGCGAGCTGGGCATGGGCATTGGCCTGCTGCCGTTCTACACCGCCAGCGAGGCGATCGAGCAGGGGCGCTTGCGCCGGTTGTTGGCACCGTATCGGTTGAGGGAGAGTGCGCTGTATGCGATGTATCCGTCACGCCACTACCTGGACGCCAAGGTGCGCACCTGGATCGACTACCTCAAGGAGCAGTTGCCGGCGCTGTTCGAGGGGCATGCCAGGGTGGTGGATGACGCGCGGTATTGGCGCTGAGGCGAGAGGGTCCTGTGGGAGCGGGCGCGCCCGCGAACACCGGCAAAGCCGGTGCCAGCCACAGCGTCGCCCGCGCCCCCAAGAACCGCGTTGCCTTTGCGTTACAGCGGATAGTTTTTCAATTCCCGTGCAATCAGCATGCGCTGGATCTCGCTCGACCCTTCATAGATCTGGGTAATCCGCGCATCCCGGTAGTAGCGCTCCACCGGGTAATCTTCCAGATAGCCGTACCCACCATGCACCTGGATGGCCATCGAGCACACCCGCTCGGCCATCTCCGAAGCGAACAGCTTGGCCTGTGACGCTTCCGACAGGCACGGCTTGCCGGCGCTGCGCAGGCGGGCGGCGTGCAGGATCAGCAAACGTGCGGCGTTCACCTGCACCTGCATGTCGGCCAGCAGGTTGGCAATGCTCTGGTGTTCGTTGATCGGCTTGCCAAACTGTATGCGGTCACGCGAGTAGACCAGCGCCGCTTCGAATGCGGCGCGGGCGATGCCCAAGGCCTGGGCGGCAATGCCGATACGGCCGCCTTCGAGGTTGGACAGGGCAATGGCCAGGCCCTTGCCACGCTCACCGAGGATATTGGCGGCAGGAATGCGGCAGTTGTCGAAGGTCACTGCGCAGGTATCGGAGGCGCGAATGCCCATCTTGTGCTCACTGCGATCAACCTTGAACCCAGGGTTGTCGGTGGGCACCAGGAACGCCGACAGGCCTTTCTTGCCCAGCTCCGGGTCGGTCACTGCGAAGACGATCGCCAGGCCGGCACGGCGGGCATTGCTGACGAACTGCTTGGCACCGTTGATGACCCACTGGCCATCCACCAGCTCGGCGCGGGTGCGCAGGTTGTGCGCCTCGGAGCCGGCCTGTGGCTCGGTCAGGCAGAAGCAGCCAATCACCTCGCCGCTGGCCAGGCGTGGCAGCCACTGCTGTTGCTGGTCGGCGGTGCCGTAGGCCAGCAGCGGGCCGCAACCTACCGAGTTGTGGATGCTCATCATCGCCCCGGTGGCGCCGCAGCCGGCGGCGATCTCTTCCACGGCCAGGGCATAGGCGACATAGTCGGTGTAGCTGCCGCCGAAGTCCTCGGGCACCACCATGCCCAACAGGCCCAGTTCGCCCATCTTGCGCACCACGCCATCATCGATCCAGCCGGCCTTTTCCCAAGCCTGGGCATGGGGTGCGATTTCGCCACGGGCAAAGTCCCGGGCCATGTCGCGGATCATGATCTGTTCTTCGCTCAGTTCGAGGTCTTGCATCTGTGTACTCCCGGGCTCACAAGCCTTCGAAGAATTGTTCGACCCGCTGGCCTTGCAGCGCGGCCAGGGTCGGCGGGTTCCAGCGGGGCTGCTTGTCCTTGTCGATGATCAGGGCACGCACGCCTTCGATGATGTCGCCGTGCTGGAACCACTGGCGGTCCAGGTGCAGTTCCATGGCAAAGCAGTCGTCAATGCCCAGCTCGCGCCCCCGGCGCAGCATCTCCAGCGTAACCGCCATGGCCAGAGGCGAGCGGGTTTCCAGCTGATCGGCGGTGGCCACCGCCCAGGCGTGGCTGTCGCCGAGGCTCACCGCACGCAGTTGCTCGACGATGGCTGGCAGGTCGGGCAGGGCGAAGAAGTGGTCGATGGCCGGGCGCAGCTTTTCCAGTGGCGCATCATCCAGTGTCTGGGTGCCGAGCCTGGCCAGCAGGTTTTGCAGGTCCTTGAGCGGGTGGTCGCTGAAGTCGAGCTGGTCGAGGCCCCGGTCGAGGGCAGCGAGCTGATCGCTGGCCAGGTACCAGTCGGCCAGGCCGCAATACAAGGCGTCGGCCGCCTGGATCTGGGCACCGCTGACACCCAGGTAGATGCCCAGCTCGCCGGGGATGCGCGAGAGGAAGTAGCTGCCGCCCACGTCCGGGAAGTAGCCGATGCCGACCTCGGGCATGCCCAGCCGGCTGCGCTCGGTGACCACGCGCAGGTCGCAGCCCTGGGCCAGGCCCATGCCGCCCCCGAGGGTGAAGCCGTCCATCACCACCAGTATTGGCTTGCGGTAGCGGTGGATGACCAGGTCGAGGGCGTACTCTTCGACGAAAAAGGTTTCATGCAGCGTGTCGCCGGCCTTGAAGCTGTCGTACAGCGAGCGGATATCGCCACCGGCACAGAACCCCTTGGGGCCTTCGCCGCGCAGGACCACGGCGCGTACCTGCGGGTTGTCGGCCCACTGGTCCAGGTGCTGACGCAGGCTGCGCACCATGTCCAGGGTCAGGGCATTGAGACCGGCTGGGCGGTTCAGGGTCAGGTGGCCGATCTGGTTGCGGACCTCGGCCAATACATGGTCGGTTGCTGCCGGGGTATGAGCGTGTGCAGTCATTGCGTTCTCCCTGCTTTGTTATTGATTTTCCAAGTGAAGTCTGGAGTTCGCTGGAGGATCGCAGGATCCTGGCATGCGAATTTGCCTTGCACAATCGACAATTGTGCAAGGGTACCGTGCGTTTTTACCTTGTGTGAGGCCAGCGCGCGCCTGTGGAGCAGCCTTTGCCCCCACGGGATTTCGTCCCCCGATTCGGGGGAACCTGCTGGGGGATCCTCCCCAATCCGTTGCGGTTGATCGTACAAGTTATTGATTAATATTGGATTTTTCTTCTGGCACACACCTTGCTCCAGCTCCCGGCAGAGATCCTGTGTCCCGGAGGTGCAGCATGTCGACGCCACTCAAAGGCCCCATCCTGTCATCACTTGTACTGGCCTTGCTTGGCTGGGAAGCAACCAGCGAGGCGGCTGTGCAGTGCCAGCGCACCCTGGTCGCCAACGTGGTGGCACTGGACCAGCCACTGATGTTCAACCGCCTTGGCGCGCAAAACGCCAACGGCATGATGTTTGCCCTTCGTGAGGACGTGGTGGACGACAAGCAGGTCCCCCTCAGCAAGGGCGGGGCCGCGGTACCGGGCAAGGTCACCCTGCGCCCGGACAAGCGCCCGCGGCCTATCGTGCTGCGCGTGGCGGCCGGTGACTGCCTGACGGTCAACCTGACCAACCTGCTGGATTACAAGGCGAACCCCAACAAGCACGGTATCGAGGCTGAAGAGCCCGAGGGTGAGGCAGAGGGGCCGGAGGTTGAAAACGAAGGCGGCGAAGGCTTTGTCGCCGACGAACAGGTGGCCGAGCGCATGGTCGGCTTCCAGGTCAACGGGATGCAGGCGGTGAACAGCATTGCCGATATTTCCGCCTATACCGGGCGTAACGGCAACTTCTTCGTCAGCCCCGGCAGCACCCGCAGCTACACCCTGTATGCCGAGCGCGAAGGGGCCTTCGCCGCCACCAGCAAAGCCGCTACGTTCGGCGGCGAGGGCACGGCGGGCAACGTCTCCAACGGCTTGTTCGGCCAGGTGGTGGTCGTGCCCAAACTGGGCCGTACCTACCGCAACACCCTCACTGAAGAAGAAATGCGCCTGGCCACCACGGGGCGAACCGCCACCGGCCAGCCCGTGATCGACTACGAAGCCCGTTATCCGCAGGTCGAACCGTGGATCGCCGAAGGCAAGGCCGGCAAACCGATCATTGCCATGGTCAACGGCAACGAGATCATCAGCAGCGAAACCGATGCCATCGTCATGGGGCCCAACCCTGACGGTAGCTTCCCCAGTTCCACTTACCCGCTGGAAAGCGTGGGCAAACGCAACCCGGCGCTGCCCAACCGACTGGAAGCATTCCGTGATTTCGCCTCGCAGTTCGCCGACGAGGTTGCCGGTACCCAGGCCTTCCCTGGCTACTGGGCCGACCCGGTGATGGGCCACGTGCTGGAGCCGGCGCGCGATTCGTTCATGATCAATTACGGCTCTGGTGGGATGGGTGCCGAAGTGGTGGCCAACCGCTTGGGGGTGGGGCCGATGCACGACTGCCTGTCGTGTGCCTATGAGGAGTTCTTCCTCAGCGCCCACACGGTCGGCGATATAGGCACCCTGGTGGATGTACCGGCCAACGTCGGCCTGGAACACATCCGCCCGGGCGAGGTGCCGCCGGCCAGCGCCGTCGGGGTCAAGGCCAGCATGGCCCTCTACCCCTCAGAGCCTGCCAACGTGCACCACAGCTATATCGGTGACTTCACCAAGTTCCGCAACACCCACAACGGGCACGAGCAGCACATCTTCCACTTGCACGGCCATCAGTGGTTGTTCAACCCCAATGACGACAACTCCGACTACATCGATGCCCAAGGCATCGGCGCCGGCGTCGGCTACACCTACGAAATCGCCAACGGTGGTTCGGGCAACCGCAACCGCGTTGCCGGCGATGCCATTTATCACTGTCACTTCTACCCGCACTTCGCCCAGGGCATGTGGGCCATGTGGCGGGTACATGACGTGTTCGAGGAAGGCACGCGGCTGGAGGTGAGCGGGCAGGGCGAGAATGGCTTCCACAGTACCCCGTTCGCCCTGCGTAGCGGTAAGCCGGCCGCTGGCGCCCGGGCCCTGCCCGATGGCGAGATCGTTGCCGGTACGCCGATTCCGGCCATCGTGCCGTTACCTGGCAAGGCCATGGCGCCCATGCCCGGCAAAGTCGTGGTCGTGCCCAAGCTCTCCGAAGCGTTGGTTGCTGCCAACGATGATGACCACGAAGACGAGGATGATGACGACCACGCCAGCGAGGCGCCCGTGCGCAAGGCCGTGGGCTCGCTGGCGCTGGTCGACCGCACCGAGGCCAACCGCAACGCCGACGGCACGCTGAAAAACCCAGGCTACCCGTTCTGGATCGGCGGCATGGAAAGCAGCGTGGGCAACCGCCCGCCAACCCCGCCCCTGGACATGCTCGACCCGGCCCTGGCCCGGCAACTGAAAGACAGTGGTAAAGCCCTGTGGGCCAACCTGGATGCGAACCAGGTCGATGGCTGGGACGGCGGCCTTGGCCGCCATGCACTGGACGGTGTGTCCGCCGGTGGCGTGGCGGAGACCACCACCACCAAACTGGACTTCACCAAGGTCGTGCACAAGGCCAAGCCCATTTACCTGCCGGAAGAGGGCACCGATGTCGAGCAGGCCGCCATGCAGTTCCACGCCATGGCTGAACACCCCAGCTATGCCTTGATCCCCGGCAGCCAGCCGGTGGCCAAGGCGTTCCGCACCAACGGCGCGTTGCCGACTGCAGGTGCGCCGTACTACGAGCCGTGCATGGATGACCGTGGAAAACGCCTGACCCAGTCTTCCGGGGTTGGGGAGTTCAACAGTGGAGAGAGCCTGACGGGCGTGAACTTCCGTGGCGCCTCGGCCTTCACCGCCGACCGCCCCCGCATCTACAAAGGGGCCAACATCCAGTTCGACGCGGTGTACAACAAAGTGGGCTACCACTTCCCGCAGGCACGCATCATTGCCCTGTGGGAAGACGCCTGGCCGGTCATTACCAAGCAGCGCCCGCCAGAGCCGCTGGTGATGCGCATGAACACCTTCGACTGCGCGATGTACCAGCACACCAACCTGATCCCGAACATCTATGAGATGGACGATTACCAGGTGCGCACCCCGACCGACGTGATCGGCCAGCACATCCACCTGCCCAAGTGGGACCTGACCGCTGCCGACGGCTCGGCCAACGGCTGGAACTACGAAGACGGCATACTTTCGCCCGGTAGCGTGGTCGAGCGCGTAGAGGCCATTCGTAATTACAATGGCTGCACTGAAGGGGATAGCCGCGAAGGCACCGCAGCCTGCCCGAAAGCCAGGCAGCACCCGTACTTCGGCCGCTTTGGTCGCGCCGACTGGCTGGGCGCACGTACCGCGATGCAGCGCTGGTTCGCAGACCCGCTGGTGAACGTGCATAACGTCGACCGCGGCCTGGGTACCATCTTCACCCATGACCACCTTGGCCCATCGACTCACCAGCAACTGGGCCTGTATGCCACCGTGCTGGCCGAACCGGCCGGCTCCACCTGGTACCACGCCGAAACCGGCGAGCAGCTGTACAACCCGGCCACGCGCCAGGACGGCGGCCCGACCTCGTGGCAGGCGGTGATCCAGACCGGCGACCACGATGGCGACGGCAAGAACGACAGCTACCGCGAGTTCTTCCTGGAGTACAGTGACTTCCAGCATGCCTATGAAGCCGGGGTGTACGTAGGCGCAGGGCCGGACGGCATTCCCAATGCCCAGTCGTACCCGGCCACAGCCGACAGCTTCCGCTACGCCATCAACCCGCCCGTGCGCGGCAAGGCGTCGAACCTGCTCGAAGCCATCGTCGAGAAACGCGGCGGTCTCAACCCGGGCTGCCCAAGCCGGCCATGCCCGCAGGCGATCTCGGTGGATGACCCGGGGATGTTCGTCGTCAACTACCGCAACGAGCCGCTGGCCCTGCGCGTGTATGACCCGAACAAGGTCGGCCCGGACGGCAAGCGTGGCATGCAGGCCGACGGCCTGGCCGGCGACCTCAGCTATGCCCTGCAAACCCGTACCGACCGCGCCATCCCGGCGATGAACCTGTCGCCATCGGCGATTACCTCGGCAGTCGGCCCTACCGGCGGCACTACGCTGTTCCCGCCGCATGTCAACACGGCTGGCGCCGAGCCGGGCGACCCGTTCACCCCGTTGCTGCGCACCTATTCCGGCGACAACGTGCGCCTGCGCATGCACGCCGGTGGCCATGAAGAGGAGCACAACGTCACCCTGCACGGCGTGAAATGGCTGCAGAACGGTTCTGGCTTCGGCAACAGCTCCAACTCGGGCTGGAAGTCGTCGCAAATGATCGGCATCTCCGAGCAGTTGGGCTTCATGGCGCCGGTGTCGATGATCTCCAGTTCGGCAGCCACCAACGGCGACTACCTGTACTCGCTGGACGCGGCCTTGGAGGGCTATTGGAACGGTATCTGGGGCATCATGCGCAACTACACCGCGCAGCGTGCCGACCTGTTCCCGCTGCCCAACAACCCGCAGCCGGTGGCCATGCGCAACACCGTGAACTTCAACGGCATCTGCCCGAAAACCACGGCCAACCCGAACGGCATCGGTACCCGCACCACGGTCAAGCGCAGCTACGAGATCGTAGCAGCGCTGGCCAACGACATCCTCGAAAACCGTAACGGCGTCAGCATCAATGACCCGGCGGGCGTCGGCCAGCATGTCGGTGGCGCGCTCAAGGCCAACGGCGGCACCCTGGTGTTCAACAGCCGTAGAACCGCCATCCCGCTGGTGAGCGGGGTAGACCCCGAAGATGGGGAGCCTTTCACCATCGGTGGCCACAGTGCGCCGCTGCATGACCCGACCGCGATCCTGTACGTGCGCAAGGCTGACCTCGATGCCACCACCGGCAAGCTCAAGGCGGGTGTCCCGGTAGAGCCGCTGGTACTGCGCGCCAATGCCGGCGACTGCATCAGCATCACCCTGGAGAACCGCTTGCCACTGGTGATGCCAGACCTGCCGAGCACTGCAGTGATGCACAACGTGGTCAAGCGTGACCGCTTCGACAGCGAAGGCTCCACCGCCTTTGCCAACAACCTGATGCGGCCGTCCAGCCACGTGGGCCTGCATGCGCAACTGCTGGCCTACGACATCACCAAGTCAGACGGTGCCAACGTTGGCCTGAACCCGGTGCAGACCGTGCCACCACGTGCCGGCACCAGCGGCGCTTACCCGACCAAGGAGTACCAGTACTACGCCGGCCACCTGGAGCGTGAAGGCAAACCGGTGTCGCAGCTGGGCCGCACAGTGGACAACATAAACACCACGCCTATCGAGTTCGGCGGCCTCAACCTGACCCCGTCAGACTTCATCAAGCAGCCGCAAAAAGGTCTGGTGGGCGCCATGAGCATCCTGCCGCAAACCGCCACCTGGACCGAGGATACTGCTACCCGTACCCAGGCCACGGTGAAGGTCAGCGGCCAGCCGGACTACCGCGACTTCGTCACGGTGTGGCAGCGCGCGCTGAACATGCGCTGGGCCGATGGTCGTCCGGTAGAAGGCATCAATACCGAAGGCAACGGTGCTGCCGGTGACCCGCAAGACAACGGCAACATGGCGGTCAACTACAAGACCGAACCGTTGTGGCTGCGCTTCGGCATGGCGCCCGACTCGCCATTCGGCCGCGCCAATGGCCTGGGCTTTGGTGATGTACCCAACGCCCACATGGCCTACGCCAACGCCCTGGTCGGTGGCGACCCGCAAACCCCGGTGCTGTACGCCAAGCCTGGCCAACCGGTACGCAACCATATCGTGATGCCCAGTGGTGGCAGCCGCGGCATGGTCTACCAGCTGGACGGGCACGTATGGCCACTGCACAACTACCAGGCCGAGAAGAGCGATGCGGACGGTTACCCGATTGGCCTGCCTGGTATCGGTTCGGTGCGCTTTGGCTACAACCCGATGGCCATGTACATCGGCGCGCAGGAAAGCGTGCTGCCAGCGGCGCACTTCAGCTTCATGTTGCCGAGTGCCGGCGGTGCCAACGCGGTGACGGGTGACTACCTGTTCCGCGACTACGCCGCCTACGGCAACCTCTCGGGGCTGTGGGGGATCTTGCGGGTGACCAACGAAGCGCCGCCGGCAACGGCCCCGGCGCAGTGACGGAAGGGGAACGCGAGCATGAACAAAAAGACTCGCCCTGCTTACTTGGGGGTAGTGCTAGGGGTAGCGCTGATTGGCCTGGGCGTGGCGTACGAAAAGCTATGGTGCGACCCGCGCGAGCTGTTGCAGGAACGGGGCGGCTCGCAGGCCTTGCACCGGCTCAGCCGGGACGGCGTGAACGTGGAGTTCGAGGCCCGGCCATTGGCCGGCGGCGAACTGAAGGAGGGCGGCTTCGCCAACATCCGCTTCAAGCTCAGCGACCAGACCAGTGGCCAACCGCTGTCGGGCATGGCCCCGGGGGCGTGGATCGACCCGGCGCAGTCGGCCCCGGCCGGGGACCGCGAGCAGAGCTGCAAGGCGCGGGTCGCGCTGTTTCTCAAGAGCAGCATCGGGGCCCGGCCGCTGCTCGACCTGAACAGCTACTTCTTGCTGATGTTGAACAATGACGCCAGCCTGACAGTGATCGACCCGACGGTGTCGGTGGGGGGCGTGACCAGCACCATGGCCCGCATCGAGCTGCCAGGGCGGCCCATGGACTGGGCGGCCACCAGCGACGACAAGCAGGTTTTCGTGTCGATACCCGAGCGGGGCAAGGTCTCGGTGATCGATACCGAAACCTTCACCCGCGTGGCCGACCTGGACGCCGGCGACCAGCCGCTGCGCGTGGCCCTGCAGCCGGACCAGCATCGGCTGTGGGTTGGCAACAACAGCAGCGACCCGGGCAAAGGCGGGGTAACAGTGATCGACGTGCCGGGGCGCAGCGCCATGAAGCACTTCAACACCGGTACCGGGCACCACGAAATCGCCTTCAGCGCCGACTCGCGCTATGCCTATGTCAGCAATCGCGACAGCGGCACCCTGAGCGTCATCGACATCCCGGAAATGCGCCTGGCCAAGACCATCAAGGTAGGCCCGCACCCGCTGTCGGTCAGCTATTCGGCGCTGTCCCAGGCCGTGTACGTGGTCGATGGCGAGGAGGGCAGCGTACGGGTGTTCGATGCCCGCAGCCATCAGTTGCGCCACACGGTCCAGGCCGAACAGGGCCTGGGGCCGATGCGCTTCAGCCATGATGGCCGCTACGGCATCGTGCTCAATACCCTGGAGAACCAGGCCCTGGTCATCGACGCCAGTACCGACAAGCTGATCCACCGCATTCCGGTGGCGGCCGAACCGTACCAGCTGACGTTCACCAAAGGCTATGCCTATGTGCGTGGCCTGGCCTCGCCGAAAGTGAGCATGATCAATCTGGCCAGCCTGGGCGAGGGGCGTGCGCCCATCGTGCAAGGCTTCGAGGCTGGCCCCGCAGCGCCGCGCCAGGCCGGCGACCTGCCACTGGCCCAGGGGCTGTCGGTATCGCGTGATGACAATTCGGTGTTCGTGGTCAACCCGGTGGACAACACCACCTACTTCTATGCCGAAGGCATGAATGCACCGATGTCCGGCTACAACAACCGCGGCCACCAGGCCCGCGCCGCCATCGTCGTTGACCGCAGCCTGCGCGAAGTGGCCCCCGGGGTGTATGGCTCGACGGTGAAGCTGCCCGCCGCCGGCAAGTTCGACGTTGCCTTCCTGCTCAACCAGCCGCAAATCATTCATTGCTTCAGTACCGAAGTGGCCGCAGGGAGCGATGCCAGCAAACGTAAAGGTGCGCGTGCCGAGTTCATCGGCCTCGACCAGCCGCTGCCGCAGCACAGCGACTTCACCGCGCGGGTACGGATTGTCGGTGATGACGGGCAGCCGCGCCTGGGCCTGAACGACTTGAGCCTGCGCTACTTCCTGGCGCCATCGTCGATGCCGCGCAACCTGCAGCTGCAAGAGGTGGGCGAGGGGGTCTACCAGGCAGCGCTGAACTTGCCTGAGGCCGGCGCCTGGTACCTGCATGTGCAGTCGCCCTCGTTGGGGCGCAAGTTTGCCGAAGAAAACTACACCAGCCTGCGCGTTCTGCCGGCTGCTGCAACCAACGCCTCCCAGACTGACGTGAGGAATGTGCGATGAACGCCAAGCCTGCTTGCACACTGTTGGCCCTGAGCCTGGCATTCGCCAGCCACCTGGCCATGGCCCACGCCGGTCACGCGCATGACGGCCATGCCGGGCAGCCCCCGGCGGCGCATCAGGAAAAGGCCAGTGTGCGTTTTGCCGATGTGTCGCTGCTGAACCAGGAAGGCATGCCGGTACGCCTGGAGAAAGACCTGGTGGGTGACCATCTGGTGGTCATGGGCTTCATTTACACCAGCTGCACCACGGTATGCCCGGTGGTGTCGTCGATCATGGGCAAGGTCCAGCAGCAGCTGGGCGGCCGGGTAGGCGAGGAGGTTCGCCTGGTGTCGATCAGTGTCGACCCTCAGCGTGACGACGCCAAGCGCCTGCAAAACTATGCCAAGGCATTCCAGAAAGGGCCGGGCTGGAGCTGGCTGACCGGTACCCCGTACGCCATCACCGAAACCCTGAAGGGGCTGGGCAGCTTCAACGCCGACCTCAGCCAGCACCCGCCGCTGATACTGGTGGGTGACGGGCGTAGCGGGCACTGGACGCGTTACTACGGCTTCACCGACCCGGGCGTATTGATCGAAGAAATCAACCGCCTCAGTGCGCGCCGGGTACATGCCAAGAGCACCGCCATTGCCGACCATCACGAGGTGCAACCATGAGCACTGCAACCTCCCACCGCGCTGGCATGCGCGCATTCGACTGGCTGGTACTGGGTGGCTGCCTGTGGATCCTCACGTCGGTGGCGTTCGCCCACGAAGGCCATGCGCCGCAACCCCCCGAGCCGCAGCCAGCACCGCAGGCGATGGCCAGTGGTGGCGGTACACGCGACGCCAAGACCTGGTTCACCGACACCGTGCTGAAGGACCAGAATGGCCGCGAGCTGCGCTTTTACAGTGACGTGCTCAAGGACAAGGTGGTGATGCTCAACGTGATCTTCACCCATTGCACCGATGCCTGCCCGTTGATCACCCGCAAGCTGCGCGAGGTGCGCGAGGCCATGGGGCCAGCCCTGGCCGCCCAGGTGACCTTCGTGTCGATCAGCAGTGACCCGCTGAACGACACCCCCGAGGCGCTGAAGGCGTTCGCCGCCAAGCAAGGGGTGGATGGGCCGAACTGGTTGTTCCTGACCGGTGACAAGGCCAATGTCGACCTGGTGCTTGGCCGTATAGGGCAGTTCCTGCCGAGTCCCGAGCAGCATTCGACGCAGCTGATTGCCGGTGATGTTGCAGGTAAACGCTGGAGCAAGATTCGCCCGGATGCACCACCAGTGGCGATTGCCCAGCGCATGCAACTGTTGACCCAGCCGTTGGCCGGTCGGTGAGTATCATGGGCCGCCTGGGGAATTGGCCTCTGTGGCATCCGCTTTTGTGGGAGCGGCCTTGCGTCGCGAAAGGGCTGCGCAGCAGCCCCGGCAGTGGCAGCTCACGCGCAGAAAGAGGGGCGCGCTGCGCGCGCCTTTCGCGACACAAGGCCGCGCCCACAGGGCTTGCGATATGGCTCACATGCGTGCTTGGCATGGCATCTTCGACCTCAGCCTTGGCCCTGGGCCTGACCGACCACGAACAAGCCGGCAAACGCCTCTACCGCGAGGGCGTTTCCAGTAGCGACGCTCAATTGCAAGCCCGGGTCGGCGCCAGTGACATCACAGTCCCCGCCAGCGTGCTGCCCTGCGCCAGTTGCCATGGCAGCGACGGCCGTGGCCGTGCCGAAGGCGGTGTTCGCCCCCCCGGCCTCGACTGGCAACGCCTGGCACTCGGCCAGGGCCCGCGCGAGGCCAACGGCCGCCGCTACCCGGCCTACACCGACAGCAGCCTGGCGCGGGCCATCCAGCAGGGTATCGACCCGGCTGGCAATCGCCTCGACCCGGCCATGCCACGCTTCGAGTTGACCTTGGCCGACCAGCGCAACCTCACCGCCTATCTCAAACGCTTGGCCGAAGAACGTGACCCTGGTGTGGAAGAGGGCGTGCTGCGCCTTGGGACCCTGCTGCCCGCGAGCGGTCCGCTGGCTGAAGCCGGGCAGGTGGTGCGCGCCGTGCTGGAAGACGGCGTGGGTCAACTCAACCAGCAAGGCGGCATTCACGGGCGGCGCCTGGAACTGGTGGTGCTTGACCCAGGCTCCGACCCGGTCAGTGCCGAACGCGCCTTGCAACAGTTGCTCGAGCAAAAGCGAGTGTTCGCCCTGATCGCGCCATTGGCGCCCATGCTCGACCAGCGCCTGACGACCTTGCTGGCGCCACAGAACGTGCCGATGGTCGGCAGTACCCCGCGCAGCGGCGGCAGCGCACAGATCTTCGACCCGCTGCCCGGCTTGCCCGAGCAATTGCTGAGCCTGGCAGGCCATGCCCGTGTGGCGCTGGGCTTGGCGCCGGATGAGTTACGCGTGGTGTATGCCGGTAACGAACACGCCGCGTTGGCCGAGCAGGTGCGCGAGCGTTTACGACAGCAGGGCTGGGTGCCACCCGCTATCCAGGCGTTCGACGGCCAGGCGGTGGACGGGCAGGGCATCGTCTTCCTTGGCCGCGCCCAGGCCTTTGCCGAGTTGGCGGCGGCGTTGCAGGTGGCGGGCCGCGAGCCCTACCTGTTCGCCGCTTCCAGTCAGGTAGCCGGCGCTGTGGCGCGCTTGCCGGCGCAGTGGTCGCAGCGGCTGTTTCTGGCCTACCCCTACGTGCCAGAGGACTGGACCGAGCAAGGCCAGGCTACGCTCGCCGGGCTGCAGCAGCGCCAGGGCCTGGACCCGCGCCAGGTGTCGTTGCAGGTCAATACGCTGTGCGCGTTGCGCCTGCTGAGCGAAGCGCTGAAGCAGATTGGACGGGATGCCAGCCGCGAGCAACTGATCGCTGCGCTCGAAGGCTTGCACGATGTGCCCACCGGCCTGACCCCGGCACTGGGCTTTGGCCCTGGTCGCCGCCAGGGCATGGCAGGTGCCCATGTGGTGGCGGTGGCCCTGCCCGGGCCACGCTTTACTGCGGTCACCCCCTACCGGCCAGTGCCGGTCAGCCCTTGAGCGGAGGTTGTCATGCGGATCGTGTGGTTGTGCCTGTTGCTGGTGCTGACCAGGGCGAGCTGGGCCGATGTGCCAGCGGCGCGGGTCAATGGTGTCGAGATCGGGTTGATGCGCCTGGAGCGCTACTTCAGCGAGTACCTGGACGCCCAGGGGCGAGCGGTGACTAGCATCCGCAACCCAGGCCTGTACAAACGCCTGCGTGACCAAGCGTTGGACGAGCTGATCGACAAGGAGTTGTTGTGGCAGGAAGCGCAACGCCAAGGCATTGCCGTCAGCGATGAACACGTGTCGGCACAGGTTGGCGAGATAGAAGCGGCGTTTGGCAGCCCGGCGTTATTCGAAAGGCGACTGGCAGAGGCGGGCTTCGACAGGGCGCAGTACACTGAGTACACCCGGCATGAGATGGCGGCCCAGCAAGTGTACGCCCTGCTCAGCGCAGTCGACGCGCCGAGCCAGGGCGAAGTGGAGGCATTTTATGATGCCAACCAGCAGAGACTGCAAGGAGCGCAGAACCAAAGTGATAATCCATCGGTCATACGCGAACACGGTCTGGCCTTGGCCAGGGCAACGCTCATCGGGCAGCGGGAGGCGCAGGCGCGCCAATCCGTGCGCCAACGTTTGCGCGAGTCCGCTAAAGTGGAGATCGCTGACTGAGGCCGTTGATGGCGCTTGCCCCAATGCTGGGGAATTAGGGTTTGGCAATGTGCCATCATTTTCCCCGCTTGTGGGGAACAGGGTGGGTGCGCCTGCTCAGCGTAGGTGGGTTGCTGGCCAGCACCCTAGTAAAATCAGTGGCTTACAGTGGTGCAACATGACTATTCACGCCTGGCACGAAGCCTGCTCAAGTCTCTACAAGGGCGCACT
The DNA here is from genome assembly GCF_001655295.1 of Pseudomonas sp. JY-Q. Classification (NCBI taxonomy): domain Bacteria; kingdom Pseudomonadati; phylum Pseudomonadota; class Gammaproteobacteria; order Pseudomonadales; family Pseudomonadaceae; genus Pseudomonas; species Pseudomonas sp. JY-Q. The sequence goes on from NZ_CP011525.1 coordinate 2,721,302, forward strand.
TCGCAGACCGGGGAACCGGGCAGTATTGGGGAGTCGACCTTGGTGAACAGAGTATTGGTAGTCGATGACGAACAGACTCTTGCGCAGAACCTGCAAGCGTATCTGCAGGCGCAAGGCCTGGAAGTTCATGTTGCCCACGACGGTGCCAGTGGTATCGAACAGGCTGATAGCCTGGCACCGCAAGTAGTTGTGCTGGATTACCGCCTGCCCGACATGGAAGGTTTTCAGGTTCTGGAGGCTGTACGCAAGAACAGGCAATGCCACTTCGTGCTGATCACCGCCCACCCCACCGTCGAGGTGCGTGAGCGGGCCGCCGAACTCGGTGTGAGTCACGTCCTGTTCAAGCCGTTCCCACTGATGGAGCTGGCGCGTGCGATCTTCGACCTGCTGGGCATCGAGCGCCGGCGCAGGGCCACGGACAACCCGGCCGAAGGGTTCGTCGAACGACGCCAGAACAGGAACGAATCGTTCCCCCTGCAGTTGTACGATGGAAGCTGGGTGTTGGCCGACCGCCGCCGTAACGGCGCCAAGCCACCAGGTCCCGACGACGATCAACTGCTCACAGGGGAATAGCGGCGCCCGCACCCCTGGCCGAGCCAGCCTGCGACGCGCCCCTGAGCGGAGTCGCAGGCCATGCCAGAAGCATTCGATGCAACCCCGGAATCTGCAAAGCCTGCACCGGCCCTTTCGCGGGTGAACCCGCTCCCACAGGATTGCACTGAACCTGTAGGAGCGGGTTCACCCGCGAAAGGGCCGGCACCGGTAAACCCGTGCCAGACCTACCCCCGCGAACTGCTGGCCCAGGCCCGTCTGCAAGCCACCGACGAGCGCCTGCTCGACTGCCTGGAACGCCTGGCCTGCGACACCCCCGACACCTTCACCCAGCGCCTGGGCCTGACCCTGCATTACCCGGTACTCGACAGCCACAGCCTGCTGGCCAGCACCCCACGCTTCGACAAGCTGGCCTTGGCCCAGTGCCTCAAGCGCGAATGTGTGCTGATCGAGCAAGGCGGCCAACTGCTGGGCGTGTTCGCCGACCCCTTCGACCACGCCCGCCTGGCCTGGATCGACGACGTACTGCAAGGCGCGCCGCTTTACCTGGCCCACGCCGCCGACCTGGCCACCTTCCTGGCCCGTCATGAAGAAAGCTTCCACGCAGTCGATGCCCTTGACCACGACGCCGACGCCAGCAGCGAAAGCGACCCGCTGCAACGCCTGTCGCTGGCCAGTATCAGCGAAGACCAGAGCCGCGTGGTCAAGCTGGTCAACTCCACCCTGTACGACGCCCTCAAGCTGCACGCCAGCGACATCCACCTGGGCATGACCGGCCAGGGCCTGACCATCAAGTACCGCATCGACGGCGTGCTCAACGGTGCCGGCAAGGCCAGTGGCAGCGCCTTCGCCGACCAGGTGATCTCGCGCATCAAGGTCATGGCCGAGCTGGACATCGGCGAAAAGCGCGTGCCCCAGGACGGCCGCTTCAAGGTGGCCGTGGGCGACCGGCAAATCGACTTTCGGGTGTCGATCATGCCTAGCATCTTCGGTGAAGATGCCGTGCTGCGGGTGCTCGACAAGCAGGACTTGTCCGACCGGGTCAGCGGCGTGCAGCTGCAAGCCTTGGGCTTTGCCGACGAGACCTTGCGCGCCCTGCGCCGGTTGGCGGCAGAACCCTACGGCATGATCCTGGTCACCGGCCCTACAGGCAGCGGCAAGACCACCACCCTGTACGCCATGATCAGCGAGATCAACCATGGCGTGGACAAGATCATCACCATCGAGGACCCGGTCGAGTATCAACTGCCCGGCGTGCTGCAGATCCCGGTCAACGAGAAGAAGGGCCTGACCTTCGCCCGCGGCCTGCGCTCGATCCTGCGTCACGACCCGGACAAGATCCTGGTCGGTGAAATCCGTGACCCCGACACGGCCCAGATTGCCGTGCAATCGGCGCTCACCGGCCACCTGGTGTTCACCACCATCCACGCCAACAACGTGTTCGACGTGATTGGCCGCTTCAGCCAGATGCAGGTCGACCCCTACAGCTTCGTTTCTGCGCTCAACGCGGTGCTGGCCCAGCGCCTGATTCGCCTGGCCTGCCCGCACTGCGCCACGCCCTGCGAACACGATGACGACACCCTGTATGGCTCAGGCCTGACCCGCGAGGGGGTGGCCGGCTGGACGTTCGTCCGTGTCAAGGGTTGCGGCCACTGCCGTGGCAGTGGTTACCGCGGCCGCAGTGCCATTGCCGAACTGCTGCACCTGGATGACGACCTGCGGCAAATGATCGTGGAGCGCCGCCCGCTGGCGCAGATCAAGACGCTTGCCTGCCAGCGCGGCCTGCGCCTGCTGCGAGCCTCGGCCCTGGACCTGGTCCGCGATGGCCGTACCACCCTTGAGGAGATCAACCGTGTCACATTCATCTGACCGTTACTGCGCCGTATTGGGCGCCGAGGGTGTCGGCCTGGGTCGCTGGCACAACAATCACCACCAATGGCTGGGCAGCCGCGCGTTCAGCAGCGACGCCATCCAACCGACCTGGGATGCTGCCGTCGACGGGCTGGCCGCACTGCTGGCCGAGCATGCGGTACGTGGCGCCCAGTTGCGGGTGCTGCTGTCGGCCCGCTACAGCCGCTTCTGCCTGGTGCCCTGGAGTGACGCCATCGGCCACCCTCGCGAGCTGGACGCCTATGCCCGCGCTTGCTTCGAAAACCTCTACGGGCAGCCGTTGGACGACTGGCGCATCGTGCTGTCACCGGAGCCTGCCGGTGCCGCCCGCATCGCCACGGCGCTGCCCGAAGCCTTGCTGCAGCGGCTGCAGGCACTGGGCCGGGAAAGCCGCCTGAGCCTGCGCTCGGTGCAGCCATACCTGATGGCTGCCTACAACCGTTGCTGGTCACAGCTGGAGCAGGGGGACTTCCTGTTCGTGCTGGCCGAGCCGCGCCGCAGTGTATTGCTGCTGGCCGCCGGCGGTGCCTGGCAGCAAGTGCTGGCGCAAGGTTGCGCTGACAGCGACCAGGCCCTGCAAGCACTGATCGAGCGTACCTGTGAGCTGTACGGCGAGCACCTGCCGCGGGTGTACCTGCATGCCCCGGGCCGCTGCGACGTGCCGCAACTGGCGGCCGTGCAATTGTGCCAGCCGGCCAGCGAAGCCGACCCGCTGTGCGCCATGTGGCGGGCGGTGGCCTGACATGCGCCGCCTCGACCTGGAATTCCAGCCACGGCGCAGCGGACCGCTGGTTTGGTCGCTGCTCGTCCTTGCCAGCGCCATGGTCGCCGGCCTGGTGCTGCTGCAGCAACGCTTGCAGACCGAGCAAGTGGCACTGGAAGCCAGCGTCCATAGCCTGGAACTGCAACTGGGCCGCCGCCCGGCCATCGCAGAACCCAAGAACAGCGCTGCCAGCCGGGAGCAGGCTGAGCGCCTGGCACAAATGCGCAGTGTGTCGCAGCAACTGCAACGTCCTTGGCAGCAACTGTTCGCCATGCTTGAAGCCATGCCGCAGGACGACGTCGCGCTGCTCGGTCTGACGCCGGATGCGCGCAAGGGCCAGGTGCGCATTGCCGCCGAGGCGCGCAACCTCGAAGCGATGCTGCAGTACCACCAGCGGCTGGAAGCCAGCGACGAGCTCAGCGACGTGTCGCTGCTCAACCACGAAGTGCTCGCTGCGCGGCCCGAGCACCCGGTGCGCTTCACCCTCACCGCCACCTGGGAGATCGGCCATGCGCGCCCTTGAATCGTTCAGCCGCCTGATCCTCCAGGAGCGCCTGCGCGTTGTCGGCCCGGTAGGCCTGGCTGCCGTAGCCGTAGGCCTGCTCGCCATTGGCGTGGGGTGTGCCGGCGTGCTGCCGCAATGGCAAAGCGTACGCGAACTGCGCGCCAGCGAAGCGCAGGCCAGCGAACAGGTAGGGCGTGTCAAGCGGGGTGAGCTGAAGATTGCGGTCCAGCCCGAGCAGCAGGCCCTCGACAGCCTGCGCCAGCAACTGCCCGGTCAGCCCCAGGCCAGCGAGCTGATCGAGCGTCTGTACCGCCTGGCCAGCGCCGAGCGCATCAGCTTGGCCCGCGGTGAATACGCGCTGGGCATCGACCCCAAGACCCAGCTGGCCCGCTACCAGATCGTGCTGCCAGTGCGCGGCAGCTACCCGCAGATTCGCGGCTTTATCAAGGGCCTGCTCAAGCAACTGCCGACGCTGGTGCTGGAAGACCTTGAGCTGCAACGCAAACGCATCGGCGACAGCGAGCTCAATGCCCGCCTGCGCATGACCCTTTACCTGTCGAGGTCATGATGAACACACAACGTGCAGTCATCTGGGCCGGCTTCCTTGGCGTGAGCGCGGCGCTGGCCTGGGCACCGGACCATTGGTTTGGCCAGGACGATGGCGTCGCGGCCTTCGCGGGTAAACCCGCGCCTGCAACAGAAAGCGCTGTGTCCATGGTCGGCGCGGGCTTACCCGCGAAAGGGCCGGAACAGGCCGCCCGCGACCTGTTCCCAACCCAGCAATGGACGCCACCCAGAACCCTGGCCACGGTCACCGAACAACCGGTTATGACCGCACCTGTCGTCGCCGCGGCCCCGACGGCCCCGGAGCTGCCTTTCCAGTTCATCGGCCGCATGGGTGACCGCGACGACCTGCAGGTCTTCCTGCAGAGCGGCGAAAAACTCTACGTCGTGCGCCAAGGCGACGTGATCGAAGACACCTATCGCCTCGATCGGGTATCGGCCAGCGAGCTGAACCTGGTCTACCTGCCTTTGCACCAGTCGCAGACCTTGTCTGTCGGGAGCGCACCATGAAGTCGTCAAAGCTGTGCAAGCCTGCTCCGTTTCTGCTCGTGGCGCTGTGCGTGGCCATTGCCGGTTGCGGCTCCAGTGCGGTTCGCCAGGACAGCGACCAGTTGATGAAAGAGGGCCAGTACGAGGCCGGCATCGCCCGCCTGGAAGAGGCCCTGCGCGACGACCCGCGTGACACAGAGCTGAATATCGCCCTGGCCCACAGCCGCCAGGCGGCTGTCGAGGCCTTGATTACCCAGGCCGACAGCGACCGCGTCCGCCATGACTTCGCCAATGCCCGCATGAGCTATGGCCGGGTGCTCACCCTGGAGCCGAACAACCGCCGCGCCCAGGATGGCATTCGCCAGCTGGAGCTGATCCGCACCCTGGACGATCGCGTAGCGCTTGGCCAGGCGGCGCTGCGCCAGGGCGACCTGTTCGGTGCCGAACGTTACATGCGCGAAGTCTTGCGTCTGGACCCGCAGAACCAGAAGGGCATAACGCTGCGCAGCGACATCGAAAACGTGCAGGCACGCACCGCGCAGCCGTACCCGCAATTACGCAGCAAGCTCGAACGGCCGGTCACCCTGGAGTTTCGCGATGCCAACCTGAAGACCATCTTCGAAGTGCTGTCGCAGGTGGCCGGCATCAACTTCATCTTCGACAAGGACCTGCGCCCGGACATGAAAGCCACCATCTTCGTGCGCGAGGTGCGCATCGAGGACGCGATAGCGCTGCTGCTGGAACAAAACCAGCTGCGCCAGAAGATCGTCAACGACAACACCGTCATGGTCTACCCCGATTCGCCGCAGAAGACCAAGGACTACCAGGAACTGGTCATGCGTACGTTCTATCTGACCAGCATCGACGCCAATACCGCGTTGAACATGGTCAAGACCATGCTCAAGACCCGCGACGTGTTCGTTGACGAGCGCCTCAACACCCTGACCATGCGCGACACGTCGGACGCGGTGCGCATGGCCGAGAAGCTGCTGCAGTCGCAGGACCAGTCCAACCCCGAGGTGGTGCTGGAAGTGGAGGTGATGGAGGTGGCCACCTCGCGCATCCTCGACCTTGGCCTGCAATGGCCGAACACCTTCGGCGTGCTGAACGACGATGGCAACCCGGTCAGCGTGCTCGACCAGCTCAAGGGCATCAATTCCAGCCGCATCAGCATTGCGCCGGCGCCGCAGGCCAAGATCAACGCCCAGGACAAAGACATCAACACCCTGGCCAGCCCGGTGATCCGCGTCAGCAACCGCGAGCAAGCGCGCATCCACATCGGCCAGCGAGTACCGATCATCAGCGCCACCTCGGTGCCGTCGACCCAAGGGCCGGTCATTACCGAGAGCGTCACCTACCTGGACGTCGGCCTGAAGCTAGAAGTGCAGCCCACCGTGCACCTGAACAACGAAGTGGCGATCAAGGTGGCGCTGGAGGTCAGCAACGCCACCCCGCTGGAGGCCACCCGCCAGGGCACCATCCCCGTCCAGGTCGACACCCGCAACGCGCAGACCAGCCTGCGCCTGCATGACGGCGAAACCCAGGTGCTGGCCGGCCTGGTGCGCAACGACCACAACGCCAGTGGCAACAAGATTCCCGGCCTTGGCGATATCCCGGGCCTGGGCCGGCTGTTCGGCAGCAACAAGGACGACATGAGCAAGAGTGAGCTGGTGCTGGCGATCACCCCGCGCATCGTACGTAACCTGCCGTACCAGAGCCCGTCGGACATGGAGTTTTCCACGGGCACCGAGTCGGCCATGCAGGTGCGCCAGATGGCGCCACTGCCGCCGATGGACGTACCCGGTAATGCGCCGACCACCGATGAACCGGTCGTGGACAGCCAGATGGCGGTCGCCCCGGTCAACGGGAGCCCACGGCCATGAACGCGCGGCGTCGCATGCACGGCTTCAGCCTGATCGAGGTGGTGCTGACCCTGGCACTGCTCGGGTTGCTCGCCAGCATGGCCGCGCCGCTGACCGAAACGGTGGTACGCCGCGGCAAGGAGCAGCAACTGCGCGAGGCGCTGTACCAGATTCGCGACGCCATCGATGCCTACAAGCGGGCCTTCGACGCCGGCTACATCGAGAAGCGCGTGGACAGCAGTGGCTACCCGCCGAACCTGCAGGTGCTGGTAGAGGGCGTGCGCGATGTGCGCAGTGCCAAGGGCGCCAAGTTCTACTTCCTGCGGCGCATCCCGCACGACCCGCTGGTGGCGGCAAAGGATGAAGACGAAGGCGGCTGGGGCCTGCGTGCCTACGACAGCAGTCCCGACAACCCGCGCGACGGCGAAGACGTGTTCGACGTGTATTCCAGGGCCCGCGGCAAAGGCCTGAACAATATCCCTTACGGGCAATGGTGACAGCCATGAAACGCAGCAAAGGCTTCACCCTGATCGAACTGCTGGTGGTGATGGCGATCATCGCCACGCTGATGACCATCGCCATGCCGCGCTACTTCAACAGCCTGGAAAGCTCGCGCGAGGCCACCCTGCGTCAGAGCCTGGCAGTGCTACGCGAGGCGCTGGACCACTACTACGGTGATACCGGCCACTACCCCGATTCGCTGGAACAACTGGTGGAGCAACGTTACCTGCGCAACACACCGGTCGACCCGATCACCGAGCGCAGTGATGCCTGGCAGCTGGTACCGCCCCCCGAGGGCGTGGCGGGCGGCGTGGCCGATATCAAGAGCGGTGCCACAGGGAGGGCGCGTGATGGCAGCCTCTTCGCTGAATGGTAAGGCCAACGGCGGCTTCACCTACCTGGGTGTGCTGCTGCTGATTGCGGTCAGCAGCGTGGCCCTGGCGGCCACCGGCACGATCTGGGCGAGCGCCGCCCAGCGCGACCGCGAACGCCAGTTGCTGTGGGTCGGCAGCCAGTACGCCCAGGCCCTGCGCAGCTACTACCGCGCATCCCCCGGGCTGGCCCAGTACCCGCAAGACCTGGCCGACCTGCTGCAGGACAACCGTTTTCCGCAGGCCAAACGGCACATCCGCAGGCTTTACCCTGACCCGATCAGCAACAGCGACGAATGGGGCCTGCTGCGCTCGATCGACGGCCGTATCACTGGCGTTTACAGCCGTTCGGACGCCACCCCTTTCAAGCGCAGTGGCTTCAGCGCCGAATGGAGCGGGTTCGAGGGGATGGAGCACTACAGCGACTGGCAGTTCGTCGCCGAGCAGGCCTTTACCGAAAGTGCACGCGGTGTGCAGACGAATGCGGGCCCGGGAGACACGCCATGAAGCGCCTGACTGCGCTGTGCCTGAGCCTGCTGCTGATGGCTGGGGTGACTACCTGCGCCAAGGCGGGTGCTGAAGACGAGATGCAGGGTTTTATCGTCGACAACACCATCTCGCACATTGGCCACGACTTTTACTACTACTTCGCCGACCGCCTGCGTGCCACCAGCCGTCTGGACTTCAACCTGGTGGTACGCGAACGCCCCGATGCCCGCTGGGGCAGCCTGGTGACGGTGGAGTTCGAGCGTGAAGTGGTGTACCGCCGCTTCCTGCCACCCAATACCACCGAGCTCAAAGACGAGGCCGTCGCCGCTGCCGACCTGGTCAAGCAGCAGATCATTCAACGCAAGCTGCAACGCCTGCTACAGGACACCACCGACTTGGAGAGGGACGAGCTATGAACCACCGCATACCCCGTTGCATTGCCGCCTGCCTGCTGGCCAGCGCCTGTGCTGCCCAGGCCACCGAGCTGGTGTACACCCCGGTCAACCCGGCCTTTGGCGGCAACCCGTTGAACGGCACCTGGCTGCTGAACAACGCCCAGGCGCAGAACGACTACGACGACCCGGACCTCAAGGACCGCGCCTCGGCCTTTACCGGCACCACGGCCCTTGAGCGCTTCAGCAACCAGCTGGAGTCGCGGATGTTGTCGCAGTTGCTGGACAACATCAGTAACGGCAACACCGGCAGCATGGCGACCGATGCGTTTCTCATCGACGTCATCGACGATTCCGGGGCCTTGAGCATCAAGGTCACCGATCGTGCCACAGGAGAAATTTCGATCATTGAGGTCAGCGGCCTGAACCCCTGAGAGGGAAGGGCTTTTATGTTGGGGAGAGAACACCATGAAACGTCTGCTGAGCGCGCTGCTGATCCTCACCGCCCTGGGCCTGCAAAGTGGTTGCAGCCTGCGCGAACCCATGTCGGCCGAACAGGACTCGGAAACCCCGACCCTGACCCCTCGGGCCTCGACCTACTACGACCTGATCAACATGCCACGGCCCAAAGGCCGGCTGATGGCCGTGGTGTATGGCTTCCGCGACCAGACCGGGCAGTACAAGCCGACCCCGGCCAGCTCGTTCTCCACCAGCGTCACCCAAGGCGCGGCCAGCATGTTGATGGACGCCCTGAGTGCCAGCGGCTGGTTCGTGGTGCTGGAGCGTGAAGGGCTGCAGAACCTGCTGACCGAGCGCAAGATCATCCGCGCATCGCAGAAAAAGCCTGATGTGGCGGAAAACATCATGGGCGAGCTGCCACCGTTGCAGGCCGCCAACCTGATGTTGGAGGGCGGCATCATTGCCTACGACACCAACGTGCGCAGCGGCGGCGAAGGCGCCCGCTACCTGGGCATCGACATCTCCCGCGAGTACCGGGTGGACCAGGTCACCGTCAACCTGCGCGCTGTGGACGTGCGCACCGGGCAGGTGCTGGCCAACGTGATGACCAGCAAGACCATCTACTCGGTAGGGCGCAGTGCCGGCGTGTTCAAGTTCATCGAGTTCAAGAAGCTGCTGGAAGCCGAGGTGGGGTATACCACCAATGAACCGGCGCAGTTGTGCGTGCTGTCGGCGATTGAATCGGCGGTGGGGCACTTGCTGGCGCAGGGGATCGAGCGGCGGTTGTGGCAGGTGGCGGGGGATCCAGCTGATGGCAAGGCCACGGTGGACAAGTTCTTGAGCCAGAATCAGCAGCCTTGAAGCAGATTCAACGGCACCTGCGCGGTCGATGTGTGGGCCTTGTGTCGCGATAATGCAGCCATCCACCGTTGTTCGCCGTTCGTTCGGGCGTGGATTACGAAGATGCGCTGGTGCACCTGTCCACGCTGCTGAAAGGGGCGTTTGCGACCAACCTCAAGGCGCTGGAACTGGCCAAGGGCACCTGCCGTGATCTGCTGTTGAGCAATGACCATGGGTTGGATTCGGCCAAGGCGGTGGTGGAGGCGTTGCTGGATGGGGTTGAGAGGCAACCGTTGGCCGGGCGCGGGAATGCGGTGCAGGACTGAGGGCGGGGCGTCCAGGTGCTTGGCGATCGGGATTGGGCGCCTGTAAGATCGAATGCCGCCCGCGCGGCAAGCCCGCACACACTTGTTTCGGTCCGGCCACTTCTGTGTGGTTATCTTTATCCGCCTCGTTTGTCCGATCCGATATCGAGGGTTGCTCCGCTGATTGTCAGGTGAGGGCGCATTGGCAAAAGATTAATTGGCCCGAAACCAATGTGTGGAACAAGCCCCGAAGATCCGCTGCGCGCTCATTCATCTTTGGCGTAAGGTCCCGAGCAGGTGGATGAAACCCTGCATCCACACGCAAGCTCTGCCGGCTCGAACACCAACGCAATACCGTTGCACAGCACACCACGATCACCGCCAGATACCAGTGCAAATGTCCCACCATGAAGCGGGCAGGGCGCATGATCACCAAGGATGCATTGCGGCCGCCCGTTGACAACCATCCCGCTTCCTTCCCCCATCCGGCCTCCGCCACTGTGAGGGTCGCCTTTGCGAATTGCGCCTTTTCTGGACATCGCTCAATCCTCTGCACTGTTCTGCACGACGGCTTCGTAAAGCCCAGCCGGTACGGCATCGGGATCATACTTGCAGGCCGCAGCCAGGAAACGCATCAGTAACTCATCCGGCTCGAAGCGCATGCCTGGCGGGCAGGTCAGCTGAGCGTAGGGCGTCTTCATCAGTGGGTGGTCGATGGAAGGGTTTGGCAGGCCCATCGAGCGCCGCAGGTTGAGAATGGCGAGGATTTCGGCAGGGTAGACGGCTTCAAAGGGCGAGCCGAATTCGAAGCTGCCGGAGTCGAGTTCGCGGGAAGTCAGGGCGATGCGTTCAACGTGGGTATCGCAGGCGGTGACCAGCATCGGCATCAGCTTGTCGGGGTCGGGCTCGCGCCAGTGAGCGACCAGCTGGCCCCAGGCAGGGTCGCGGGGCAGGGCGTGTTTGTCGAGGTCTAGCGGTTTGTCTAGCCAGTCGCCGATGATGCTCAGGCCAAAGGCGGCGTAACGTAGCGTGGTGCCAATCGGTGGATTGTGACCATCTCTCACACCGTAGCCATTGTTAATGCCGGAGAAGACTGCATCATGGCAAGGTACTACCACCGTAAATTGTCCGGTTGCCAGGGCGCATAGCATTACATGGGTGATGCCATCCAGATCATCAAGGCCGGTTCGGGAAGTGCCTTTAAGATTCTCGATGATTACGCTGTTTCCTACTAATAGCCTCAATATGCCCGTAGCCAGTGTTTGGGGCGCTTTCGCGTATGGGTTTTCAGCGGCTTGGAGTAGACTGTCTCCTATGCTATTCATGCCGAGCCTGAATACTTCGTCGGCGGCAATAGCGATGCTGTCATTCCCTTGTATGTAATCAGTGATTCTGCGTCTTTCAAGTGATGCGTCAGATGATGCCCAATCGCGAATGTTTCTGAGGCTACTGGTTAGTCGAGATCTAGAGGTTGATGCCATTTTCGTCACCAGGTATTTATCTGAATTCCGGTCGAGTTGCCCGCAACCTTGTTTAGCTGTCCGCTAGGAGCAAGAAACACCTGCGCGTGAAGGTATGAGATTTTTCCGCTGCTCATTGCATTGCGCAGATGTGTTGCTTTGGCTGCAATCTCAGGCATTGCTACCTTCAGGTTGTCGATGTTCCAGCCTCCCTTCCTTCGTGCTATCAATCTTTGTATACGCTCCACATTCGCACTTCCGCCGGCCATTTGTGTGTTCAGGAATCCAGGCGTCCTGCTTTTTCCAAGGGTCGTCTTCACTTCTATCACCAACAACGTCCCCGCCTCGAACTTCAGCTCGTTCAGCGGCGCCGTGCCTTTCAGCCCATCAATGTGATGGCGCATTTCCTGCGTCGTCGGATTTCGTACCGTCATCGAAGGCGGAGGCGGTACGTACACCAGCATGTCGATGCCTTGGTCGCTCTTGTTCTTCAAGCCGAACTGGCTGGGCCGGGAGGGGTGGGTACTCATGCCGAGGATGTTTTCGGGCTTGACCTTCCAGTGACTGACCAGGGCCGCTGCCAAGGCTTCTTCGCCGGCATCGGCGACGACGCGGGTCAGGCTACCGCCCATACGCACTGGGCCGACGCTGTGCTGGATCAGTGCCACCAGCCGGTCACGCAGGGTGGTGGCCATGAAGGCGTAGTCGGCCTTGCCGCCGACCACGTCGAGTGCGACCTGGCTGGCATTGCGGTCTACCGAGTGCAGTTCGCGGGCAGTGACCGATAGCTCACCTTCGCGGGTGCGGCGCTGGATGCGGGTTTCCAGTACGGTGACTTCGCCAGCGCTGCGGTTGCCCAGGCGACGGACGTCTTCTTGCGACAGTGCGGCGTTGTCCAGGTGCACGGTAGTGATACTCCCAGGCCGCAGCTTGTGCATCAGCCAGCGGGCGCCGCCCATGGCGGCCGGCAGCAGCAAGGCCAGGTTGATGGCCATGAACACTTGCTTGCCACGTGCCTCGGCGGTGCCTGGGTCGGCCAGGCGCGCCAGGTCGGTGAAGAACTGCTCGCCGATACTCAGGCCTTCGCCGGTGATCATGCGGCTGCTGCCATCGATCATGGCGTCTGCTGCCAGGGCGGCTTCCAGGGCGACGAAAGCATAGCGGCCGCGGGTGAGGGCACCCTTGACACCCCGCATCACCGGGATGACTGCCAGAAGCCCGAGGGCGAATTCGCCCGCACCGATAACGCCTTGCCACAGGCGTGCGCGGCCCTTGGCTTCGGCATAGTGGCGGGCCAGCTGTTCGCAGGCCAGGTTGATTGGGTAAAGGCCGCTGGGTGTGTGCCAGGTGTAGGGTGGACTGATGCGCTGGGTGCCGTGCTCGTCGATGTATTCTTCCCGTTGCGCTTCGCGCCACTCTACGTGGGTGAAGGTGGCGAAGTAGATCTTGTGGTCGGTGAACAGGAAATTGCTGTGCAGGGTGAAGCCGAAGCCTTGCTGGTCGCGCTTGCCCATGTGGTCGAGTACTGGCGGGGCCAGTTCGTCCAGGCGGATTTCATCGTCGATGCATACCAATTGCAGCTTTTCGCGAGCGGCAAAGGCGTAAAAATCTGCCAGCCAGGCATTGCCCAGCGTATCGCCAGCATGTTCCAGCACTTGCTGGAGGAAGGTGTCGCGGTGATTGCGTACTGGGTCGCGGATCCAGGGGTTGTTGCGAAACCAAGCGGGGCCAACGCCGTTCTGCGACGGAATGCCCAGTAACTGGTCGCAGCCATCACCACCGTCGAGCGAAAACATTGCACCGGGAAGAGAGCACGGCACGCAAATGTCTGGAGGAATGGGTAGCGCTCCGTTGAGTGCGGCATGACTCAAGGCTTGTAAAGCAGATGATTCAAACATGCGGGCTCGGCTCCTTGAGTGCCTGTTGATGAGCTGCAAGTTGACTTGCCAACGCGTGGCGTCGCTCGCTGGGCGAGTCGGTGGCCTCCAGCGACTTCACCCAGGGAGTGAACAAAGGGTTGAGGAAGAAGTAACGACCGAATGCTATGGCCAGGAGGACATGCAGCAGCACTCGGTTGCGGGACAATTGGGACAGCTTGTGCAGGTCGTCGGAGGGCTGCGGTAGCCGTTTGCCGTAATAGCGATAGGCGCGGATTTCGTTTCCGTTAAGCTCCACGTGGTCGATGACGGGCAGCGCATAGCGGCTGCAGGCATCCGACTCATAGCGGCAATAGCACGCATGATATGCGTCTTCAGGTACGCCACGCAGGGCCATCAGTTGTTCCAGCGATCGCCACCGGCGGTCTTGGTCGCGGTCGTCGTCGGTCCAGCGCAACATCCCCAGTGTGATGTCGTGCATGGGGGTAAGCTGACGCTCCCACCGTGAACGGTGATTTGCCGCCTGCATGGTCAGCAGGTCAAGTTGCTCATTCTGGGTGAGGCCAGGTGCTTGTCTGATTGACCACACCGATTCGCACGCGGGATCGGCCCACCACCCCAAGCCTAACAATAAATGGCTGAGCACGAGCAAGCTGTACTCCTTGCCGCAGGTGTAACCGTTTTTGCTGACGAGCGCCCCCGCTTTGGCTACGAAGGGAGGAACATCCTCGCCGCGGGTATGAAAGCGTGGAAGCGAACCATTCAACGTCTCTAGCAGGAAGTCAGACAGCCTGCGGTTGGTTGACCACAGTACCGCCCCTTGTAGTGCATCCAGATCCAGACTTTGCAGAATCATCCCGACACCTCATGGCGCAGTGGCAGCCAAGCCAGGCAGCCCTCCCGTTCGCTGCCATGTTCTGCTTGCTCAAACAGCGGCTGTGCGCCGAGCGCAAGCCCGGTGCGCGCATCGTGGAAGTAGAGCCTGCGTACCCGTCCGTTGTCGAACAGCCGGCCCAGGATGTCTGGGCGGTAGGTCAGTGAGGCGACGTACAGGCTTAATGATTGGGGGTCACCAAGCCTCAAAAAATAACGACGTCGTCCTGCCTGAGCTTTGCCAAAGCGGCGCAGGTGCCGTGCGAGCGCTTCAAGGGGCAAGGCGGCCTCGATCACGGTACCGGTGAAACGCCCCTTCAGTGCGCCTAGCCACGCGTCCACTTCGCTGCCCGCGATCAGTTGGAAGAGTATTGGGGCATGCCTCTCCAACCCGGCGTCATATTCCAGATACCAAAGGCTGTGGTGTTGGCTGGCATGAAACTCCAGCCTACCCAGCAGGTCCGGATTGGCCGACGCTTCGGCAAGCACGAACAGGCTTGCGTTCACGGTCCCCGTGCACAGGCTTCCCTCAGTTAGTTGGCGGTGCAGGCTCATGCGTCATCCTCACCGGCAAAAGGGCACTCTTCGATCAGCGGCGAGCCCTCGCGGACAGCGGCTTCGATGGCATCGAGTTGGGCCTGTACCGGTGTCTGGTAGGTGACGTTGCCTTTGAAGCGGATGTTGGGCGCTTCGATGGTGATGCCGTCGGCATCGAAAATGATCTTGCCGCTCGGACCACGGATGTGGATCCGTTCCGTACCCTGAAGCATGTACGCCCGGGTCAACAGGCGTTGCGCCGTGCGGGCCTCAATGGCACGCGTGCCTTCGATGACAAGTGACTGGTCGCCGCCGATGTTCAGGCTGTGGTCGGCGGTGATCTTGGTGCGGCTTGAGTTACCGACCGTGTGGATGTCGTTGCGGTCGATCCTGGTGAAACGGTCCTGGTGAACATGATCGCGGCGGTCCCGGCCTGTTTCGATTGATTCGTCACGCGCAATGCTGGTGGTGTGGTCCCGGCCTGTTGCAGTGGCGCGGTCGTTACCGACATTGAGGGTCTGGTCGTGCTTGACCTTGGTGTTCATATCCCTTTCTGCATGCATGAACACTTCTTGGCGACCCAGTTCATCTTCGAATCGCAATTCGTTGAAGCCAATGCCCTTGTGGGTCTGGCTCTTGATGGTCATGCGGGTCTTGTGTTCCGGCAGGTCATAGGGCGGCAGTTGATCCCCGCAGTAGGTGCGTCCGGTGATCATTGGTTGGTCGGGGTCGGCGTTGACGTATTGGATGATCACATCCTGGCCGATGCGCGGGATGGCCATCGAGCCCCAGCTGCCCCCGGCCCAGCCTTGCGACACGCGTACCCAGCAGGAGCTGAACTCATTGTTGTTGCTTTCCCGATCCCATGGGAAGCTGACCTTGACCCGCCCCCATTCGTCGCAATAGATCTCTTCGCCGGTTGGACCGACAACGGTAGCCATCTGTGGGCCATCGATACGAGGCCTGTCCAGCGGTGCGGGTCGCCATTCGATTCGGCCGGGCACCAGCACGGCTTCCTGTGTGTAGCGTGTACTCTGATCGGCACCGCTTGCTTCTTCCTGCAGACTGGTGAATTGGCTGCCTTCATGGTGCACACGCATCACGCGCCAGTGTGCGTTGAGATCTTTGCGGGGATGTTCGACAAGGGTGAAACTCAGGCCTGGCTGCAGCCGTACATCGTCGCCTTCAACCTCCGCAATGCAGGCATCATGACGCAGGGCGGTGAGACGGTTGGCTGTGAAGGGCACGCCAACCGCATCACGCTTGTAACGGCCGGGGTAGTCGAAACGCTCATAGTTCCGGGACTGATGGGTGATACGACTGTCGGATGCTCGGTGTTCCTGCCGATACTGTGGGTTAGTAAAGGTGTAGTCACGTTGCACCTGCCGCGCAGTACGAACCTGTTCGCTGTAATGCAGGCGCTTCAGGCAAGGCCTGGCCTGATCGCCACCGCCCATGGCCCGGTACAGTACCTGGTCGGGACCGACCTCGTCCTGTTCGAAAAAGCCTTCATTGTCTTCATCGGCAGTTGTTGCCCATCGGCTGATCTGTCCCAGCGTCAGTAGCCGGTCGGTGATGACCAGTTGATGGTGATTCGGCGTGTGCTCGAAGCAATAGACGAAACCCTCTTCGCCCGCCAGGCGGGCGATGAAATGGAGGTCGGTTTCACCGGCCTGCACACAGAACTCGCGTACCTGGTGCTCACCGATGCTCCTGATTTCATAACGGCTGATGCCTTGACGCTGCAGCATCAGTTCAAGGATTTGCGGTACGGTTTTTTGCTGGAAGATGCGCCAGTTTGAACGCAACTCAGCCCGGGCCAGCGTCGGCTCGACCAAGGCGTGGTAACGAGTGCGGTAAAAGCCGGTTTCGCCCTGGCTGAACGTGCTGATCAGACCGTGCACGAAGCGCAGTGGGCGCTGCCCTTTCCAAATAGTGAACAGCGCCGGTTTATCGAGCAAATTACCGAAGTCGGCGTCATCCTCGTGACTGATCAATTCCAGCCTCAGCTGGAAGGGTGCGCTGATGGCTTCGTCAAGTTCGAATGAAACTACCTCGAATTCATGATCACCGGCCAAGGGCTGGAAGCTGAAGCGCAGATCGGATTGTCGGTACATGGCATGTCCTTGATGCGCGGGGCACAGCCCTGTGGGCGCTGCAACGTGGAGTAGCGTTCAGGGTGAGGGTGTACTGGAAGGGTACGAGCGCCGTGGAGGGATGGAAATAAACGGGGTGTTGATGATTTGGCGCCAAGTAGGAAGCTTCTGATATTTGTAACTCAGTGTTTATCTTCCTTGCTCAACCCTAACGGGCTCCATCAACCAGATGAGGCCCAACCGACACCAACGTGCGCAGCGGTGGCGAAGGCGCCCGCTACCTAGGCATCGACATCTCCCGCGAGTACCGGGTGGACCAGGTCACCGTCAACCTGCGCGCTGTGGACGTGCGCACCGGGCAGGTGCTGGCCAACGTGATGACCAGCAAGACCATCTACTCGGTAGGGCGCAGTGCCGGCGTGTTCAAGTTCATCGAGTTCAAGAAGCTGCTGGAAGCCGAGGTGGGGTATACCACCAATGAACCGGCGCAGTTGTGCGTGCTGTCGGCGATTGAATCGGCGGTGGGGCACTTGCTGGCGCAGGGGATCGAGCGGCGGTTGTGGCAGGTGGCGGGGGATCCAGCTGATGGCAAGGCCACGGTGGACAAGTTCTTGAGCCAGAATCAGCAGCCTGATTGACTGTTCGGGAGGCTCTGATCAATTCAGCACAGGCCGCCTGACCTGTGCTGAACTTGCTTCAAAACATTGCGAATTTCAGGTCTCGGGCAACTTGATTGGAGTTTCCCTAAAGCATCTCGAGACGTTAGCTTTTTCGATGCAGGCAACAGCATAAGCTACCGGCTAGGCTATCGTTCTGTTTCTTAGTATTTTTACCTGCTCCTGATAGTTGCGCCCGTGAAGCGCACTTGGCCCGCTGAGTAGAGTAGGGTAACCCACTGTAGGGGGCTCATATAAGTTACGGATCTCAAGTAATCCACGGTACAGTGGTAGGATTTCAGGTTTTCTCGGGGGTATGCCAAGGTTTATCGCCTTTCTGGCTTGGGATTGTTGCTGTAGTGTAACTTCGTCGATGCCTGCTAATATTAAGCGGTCTCGGTGCTCCTTTATTACCAGGTGGCTAAAATTTTTGCTGCTACGCGAAGCGTAAGCATCACGTGCCGAATGTCGGATCATGACATCTGTGTGTGGTCCCTTGAGTCTCTCGAGACTCTCCATGGTATAGAAGCTTGGTTTTTTGTTGTTTAATAGTTTTAGGTAATCATCAAACATTAATTGGGGTGACCGCTGTTTCAATGCTCTTGGAATGTTTAGTTGTGGCGGAGGCGGTAATTCTCGCGCGGCCAGAATTTGGTGTGGTGGCTTAACGCCCGTATGGCCGCTTGGGTCAACAAAGTTGATCGGATCTCCTTGGCAGTAGGCGTAGCTGTTGATGCCGCCTGATTGAAATGGACTTAAGTTGTCCGGCGAACAAAAGCGCATCAAACGCGGCTTGTATCCGCGCCGACCATTCCCGAGTAAATACCCATCGGATGCTTTATCGAACGCTTGATCGTTGAATGCGAGGGTTGAGTGGTCAGCCGCCATGTGCCAACCATAGGGGGTATAGCGTAGCATCGATCATTGCTCCTGGTTTGTTTAATATTGTAGGTATATATAGATTAGTGAATAGGGGGCGCAATCGTTATTTTTAACAGTTGACATATACTGTTGGGGTGTGTAACGGCGGGTTAATCCATGCCAGTGGCTCTCACAGTTTTACCTAATATCGCCTCCGGCGCTCAAAGAGGATCTGGTAAGTATGGCCCGCGAGGGGGACGGTCCCCGAATGAGAGGGGGCGGATTGATAGGGAATCGCTCCGGCGTTTTCGTCCAGGCCTCACCGATCACCTTGAAAGAGTGCGCCATCGCAAGATCTTGAGGTGTCTGGCCATTGTGATGACCAGCAAGACCCTCTACTCGGTCGGCCGCAGTGCAGGGGTGATTAAGTTCATCGAGTTCAAGAAGCTGCTGGAGGCCGAGGTCGGGTAGACCACCAATGAACCGGCGCAGTTGTGCGTGCTGTCGGCGATTGAATCGGCGGTGGGGCACTTGCTGGCGCAGGGGATCGAGCGGCGGTTGTGGCAGGTGGCGGGGAATCCAGCTGATGGCAAGGCCACAGTGGGCAAGTTCTTGAGCCAGAATCAGCAGCCTTGATGAATGATAAGGGCCTTTAAGCGGGCATGATATTAGCCTTAGGCTGCGTAAGTCACTTGGTCACTGAAGTTTAAGGTAAATTATAGAGTTGGTCGTTCGCCAGGAGGATCTGCTGCTGGCTCAGTAGCAGGTCCTGGATGCGGTGGTCGGGGCGATATATGACGTTTCATTCGGCTGGGCTAGAATAGGGTCAGTGAAGGGCTAGGTTGTTCTTCGAAGCAAGCCTAATTGGGCGTTTAGGCTCAGGGTTACTTTGTTTGCGTCATCGTAGGATAGGCCGGCATGCCTCTGAGAGGCTTTAGGTCTTAGATTGAGTATTCGAGCAGCCACCCAAGCGTCAAGTCCTGTGATTGAAATCTGTTCTGGTACAGTTTTTTGATAGGATACGAGGAAGTCTACCTCAGTGGGTGTAATAGGAGTTAGCACTGAGGTGTTTATGTCGGAGTGTGCATTTTTTTGCGGAATTTCTGGTCTGAATGTGGATTCGATTTGGTCGGTTGTTAAATTTTTAACTGTGTCGACCCCAGTGCCTGCTCGGTCTACTTTGCTGGTATTGTGAGAGGGCTTTCTAGACATAAGTTCTTCGACAAAATCAAACTCCAGGTCATGCCTGGGAATTGTTTTTGTTATGGTTTTGCTTGCCGGCTGTATCTTATTTACGAGTGTAGAACTTTTGGTGGCGATTTGGTTCGCTACCGGGACACGCCCCGATTGATCTGAGTAATTTGTGGGGTCGTTGTTGCAGTAAGCGTAAGCATTGACTCCGCCTTTCGAAAATGGACTCAGATCGTCAGGGGAACAGAAGCGCATGAGGACAGTATTATAGGCACGGCGTCCACTGCCCATCAGGTATAAATTCGCAGACACTGATCGGGGTTGGCCGGTAAAACCCGTTAATTTGAGCGTGGGCTCTGGCGGTTGCTCGTAGCCGTATGAGGTGTAAGCCTGCGGTAAGGAGGTGCTTTTCGTACTGCGGGTTATGGGTGATCTGGCCATGTCAGAGCCTACAAGCGTGGTCGCTGTCTGATTGGCTTCACACAATAATTCGGCCAGTACTACGGAGCTGTCACGGAAGAACGTAGCGCTGGCAGCGCTTGTCAGCACCGAGTGTAAGTGCGTATGCATGTAGAAGTGCAGGAGGTGACGTTGACTGCTCATCGAGATTTACCATGGTTTTTTTGGAGTATGTTCGAGAAATTCATTTTCAGCGACTGATAAATTTGACAGTTGACATCCGATGAATTGGCGGTAGTGCAGCGGCCTGAAGTGCCAGGCTTCGGCCATCGTCTATTGAATTCGCGAAGAAGCAAATACTCGCCGAGTTTTCGATGAACGAGACCCCTTCTTGAGCCAGAATCAGCAGCAAGTGATCAGGTTCTAAGGTGTCTTCGCGGGCAAGCCAGTTCCTATGAACTGACGCTGCCTCGGACTTGGCGCGGGTTTGTTAGCGAAGATACCGTGCAGGCGATTTATCTTCGACCTGATATTTTTGATAGTTGCGCCTGTGTTGGAGTAGGCCATTGTTCAGTAAAGGTTGGTTGAGAATGGGATAGGCAATGTTTAATTTTTTTACAAGGGGCAGCGATTAGCTGCCAAGGTGAGTACGGATAAGGCTTGCAGTGTGTTTGCTGGTGTTAATTTGGTATTGGGAGAGATCTGCGAAGAAACGCATTTGCTTCTGGCTGCAGATCGACAAAATTCCATACTTCGGGCCCGAAGCACGCGATGCTATAGCCCTTATGGGTTTGATCAGGCTGCCTCCAGAGAATCACTCCTTGGTTATAATGGTGAGCATCGAGATGTGGCATCTGAATGCGATCTACTTGGTAGTGGGGTGCGTGCCTACAGTTCGATGTTGATGCGTTTTTTTTCACCTGACGTGATAAGTCCATTTGGCGCGGGTGGGATCAATGCGTACGCATATTGTGAGGGAGATCCGATTAATTATCTCGACACTGACGGGCGAATGAAAGTGCCAGTCATACCTTCCCCTTGGACATCTCGGCAACCTTACGGTGTAAGCTGGCGGTCGCATGCTATTCAACGTGCGCCAAAGCCCACGCCCACGACGCTGTCCGCTATGTCGGCGCTTGTTGACACGATACCGGTTAATGGCAGCCATCCACTTTACTTGAAAATGGCTGGTAGGGAGACGTCAGGGGGGGCGGTGCCCGAGATGTTTTGGATAAGCAAAAAACGCGAAATGCCGCGCGCGGGGGAGTTTGCGAAAAACATGGTTGCACAGGCGCGGAGACAAGGTGTGAAAAGTGAAACTCAAATTTCTGATGACCTGCTGATAAGTGCGATTGAGTACAAGGTCTTAAATGGTGGAGGTGGCTTGAGTGAGTGGGGCGGGCGCGTTGCGCTGAGTCGGCTGAAATATGTTGATGATAACAGCGCGCAGACTACCCTCAGGCGACTCATTAGTGAAGTGGTACGCTCCACTCATCCAGAATTTTATGATCCCGTTTTAGCTAAGCGACCGAATACGAGCTCAGTGTTTTCGTCGTAGGCTAAGTTTGGTTGATGGAATGACGATCTCTTCCAACGGTGGGAGCGCCTGGTTTGATCGGGATTGCACGGGTATCAAGTTTGGCGCAAGCTCTGTAGGAGCGGGTTTACCCGCGAAGCGGCCGGTGCAGGCAACACCATCATTTGATTGACGCCGATACCCGGGGGCCTCCACTCAAACCGCGCGCCATGCCCCAGCCACGACGCATTCACCAACCAGATGACGCCCAGCCATTTCTCCCGCACACTGCGGAAAATTCCCAAGCCCGTACCCCGTCACATCGCGGGGCACAGCCGGAGTAGAAAATGGCGCGACAACTTATAACAAACGCCCACGACCCGCTGCACGAATCCCGCGAGGCCCGCCTGAAGCTGGCCAGCGAAGGCGAACTACCGCTGGGCATGCTGCGCGACGAGATCGACGCCTCCTGGCGCCGCAGCCTGGGCCACGGCCTGGACTGCCTGCAGGGCGAGCAGGTCGGCCTGGGCCTGGAACAGGGCCATGACCTGCGCCTGCTGCTGGAGCGCAACCGCCTGCTGATCGATGCCGTTACCCCCGAACTCGACTACCTGGTCGCGCGCCAGGGCAAGGCTGGCATCGTCATCCTCGGCGATGCCCAGGCCAACGTGCTGGCCATCGAAGGCCAGAAGCACGTGCTGCAACGCGAAGGCCTGCGCGATCTGCACCCGGGCAGTTGCTGGAGCGAATCGCTGCGTGGCACCAATGCCATCGGCACGGCCGTGGTCGAAGGCCGGCCGACGCTGATCAACTGCGGCGAACATTACCTTGACCGCCTGAGCCCGTTCTCCTGTACTTCCGTGCCGCTGCGCGACCCGCGCGGCGAGGTGATCGGCGTGCTCGACATCACCCGCGAAGGGGTGATGGCGCAACCGCAGGACAGCCTGTCGACCCTGATGCTGGCAGCCGGCAACATTGAAAGCCGCCTGTTTGGCCTGTGCCACCCGGACCAGCTGGTGCTGGCCTTCCACAGCCGCCCGCAGTACCTCAACAGTGCCTGGCACGGCCTGTTGGCCCTGAGCCTGGACGGCGAAGTGCTGGCTGCCAACGACAGTGCCTGCCAGCTGTTGCAGGTGCCGCGTCACGAACTGATTGGGCGGCGTAGCACCGACCTGCTGGGCGAACGTTCCCCGGCCTTTATCGCTCGCCTGTGGCAGGGCGGGGTGAGCAGCGTGCAGACCGCCAAGGGCGAGTTCTATTTCCGTGCCCTACAGCTGCCGCGCCATGGTCGGGTCAGCCCCAGCACACCACCTGGCAAGCCGGCCTTGAGCAAACAGTCGCCGGCACTCGATGCTCTGGCCGGAGGTGATCAACGCCTGGCGCGCAACCTGCGCATGGCTCGCCAGGGGCTTGGCAATGGTTTGCCAGTGTTGCTGCTGGGCGAAACCGGTACCGGCAAGGAAGTGGTCGCTCGGGCCTTGCACCAGGCCAGCCCGCGTGCCGACAAACCGTTTGTGGCAGTCAACTGCGCGGCCATTCCCGAAGGGCTCATCGAGTCCGAGCTGTTCGGCTATCGCGAGGGCGCCTTCACCGGTTCGCGCCGGGGTGGCATGGTCGGGCGGCTGATGCAGGCCCATGGTGGCACGCTGTTCCTCGACGAAATCGGCGACATGCCGCTGGCCCTGCAAGCACGCCTGCTGCGGGTGCTGCAGGAGCGCCGCGTAGCACCCTTGGGGGCGGGTGACGAGCAGGACATCGACGTGGCGCTGATCTGCGCCACCCACCGCGACCTCAAGCGCCTGGTGCAGGAACAACACTTCCGTGAAGACCTGTTCTACCGGGTCAACGGCGTGTCGCTGCGCCTGCCGGCCCTGCGCGAACGTGATGACCTGGCGGCGATCATCCAGGGCCTGCTGGACAAGGCTGATGCGCGTGGCGTAACCCTCGACCCGGCGTTGACCGCGTTGCTCGAAGGCTTCGACTGGCCTGGCAACATCCGCCAGCTGGAAATGGTGGTGCGCACCGCCCTGGCCATGCGCGAGGATGGCGAGCAGGTGCTGACACTCGATCACCTTACCGACTGCCTGCTGGACGAACTCGCCAGCAGCGCAGCGCCCTCCGGCAGCCTCAAGGACAGTGAACTGGAACAGATCCGCGGTGCTCTGGCGCGCCACCAGGGCAACGTCTCGGCCGCCGCCGAGGCACTGGGTATCAGCCGGGCGACGCTGTATCGCAAGCTCAAGCAGTTGCGCGGCTGACGTGGGCGGCCTGTTCGCAAGGCTGGTGGATTCCAGCGACCCTGTACTCATGCGCCAGGCGTTGGCCTGGCTGTATGGTTTCGTGCGCCCACACCGGCGTGCCATCGGCCTGTTGCTCGGCTTGTCGCTGGGTGCATCGCTGCTGGCGCTGGCGCAACCCTGGCTGGTCAAGACCCTGATCGATGAGGGGCTGCTGGCCAAGGATTACCAAACGCTTTGGCACATGGCGGCAATCATGATCGGCGCGGGCCTGCTGGGCACTGTGCTGGCTGGGGTCAACCGCTACCTGCATACGCGCTTGTCGGGGCGCATCCTGTTTGCCCTGCGTGACGACCTTTACCGCCATCTGCAGCAGTTGTCGCCGACCTTCTACGGGCGGCGGCGTATCGGCGACATTCTTTCGCGGCTGGATGGCGATGTGGCAGAGATCCAGCGCTTTGCCGTGGACTCGCTGTTCTCGGCGGTGTCGGCGGTGATCGGCCTGGTGGGCGCGGTGGCGTTGATGCTGATGCTGTCGTGGCAGTTGTCCCTGTTGTTGGCGCTGCTGGTGCCGATCGAGGTGCTGTGGCTGCGCTGGATGCGGCGCAAGGTGGAACGCGAAGTGCGCAACCTGCGTGAGCGCTCGGCGGATGTGTCGTCTTTTCTGGTCGAGACCCTGCCGGCGATGAAGTTCATCCAGGCGGCCGGCCAGCAAGGCCGGGAAGCAGGGCGCCTGGACCAGCTTGGGCAAGGTTACATGCGCCAGCTGCTGAAGGTGCAGGTGACCGAATTCTTCACCCAGGCCATCCCCGGCACGCTCACCTCGTGGTGCCGCGCCTGTGCGTTCCTGGTCGGTGGCTGGTGGGTGATCCAGGGTACTTGGCAGTTGGGCGCGTTGATCGCCTTTTCTACCTACATGGGCATGGCCGTGGGGCCGGTGCAGAGCCTGCTGGGCCTGTATGTGGCGGTGCAGCGCATGGCCGTGAGCCTGGGGCGGGTCATGGAGCTCAAGCGCGAAGCGGTGACCGTGCATCAGGCAGTCAATCCGCAGCCCATCCCCGATGGCCCAGGCGAGTTGCGCCTGGAGGCGCTGAGCTTTGCCCATGAGGGGCGCCAGGGTGCGGTACTGAACAACGTGCAGGTGAGCATCCCGGGTGGCCTGAAAGTCGCCATCAGCGGTGCCTCCGGCGTGGGCAAGTCAACCCTGATCGACCTGCTGCAGCGCTTCTACGACCCGGACGCCGGGCGCATCCTGCTGGATGGCGTCGACCTGCGCGACCTAGACCTGGCTGCGCTGCGCAGGCGAATCGCCGTGGTCAGCCAGGACATCGTGCTGTTCCGTGGCACCCTGGCGCAGAACCTGGCTTATGGCGTGCCCGAGGCCAGCCGTGATGAACTGGAACGGGTGGTGCGCCTGGCGCGGCTGGACAGCCTGGTCGACAGCCTGCCGCTGGGCCTGGATGGCTTGCTGGGCGAGCGCGGCCAGCAGTTGTCCGGGGGGCAGAAACAACGCATCGCCATTGCTCGTGCAGTGTTGCAGGCCCCGGCGATCCTGGTGCTGGACGAGGCCACTTCGGCGGTGGATGAGGCCACCGAACGTGAAGTGATCGCGGCCATCGACCAGCTGTTCGCCGGCCGTACGCGCATCCTGATCAGCCACCGGGCTTCGACCCTGGCCGATGCCGACCTGCACCTGCAACTGCATGACGGCCAGTTGCAGGTGCTGGCGCAGGAGGTGATCAAGCATGGGCACTGACGTGCGCGTTGGCATCATCGACAGCGGCTGCTCGCCGGAGCAGGCCAACGGCTTGCGGGACGCCCGCCGTTTCTGGCTGGAAGACGGCCAGTTGCGCGAAGGTGAAATGCTCCCCGACCAACTTGGGCACGGCAGTGCGGTGCTCGCCAGCTTGCAACACCAGGCCGGTCCTGTGTCGGTGCTGGTAGCCCAGGTGTTCAGTGCCCAGGCCAGCACCAGTGCGTTGCAGGTGGCTGCCGCATTGCTGTGGCTGGTGGAGGCGGGGGCCACGCTGGTCAACCTGAGCCTTGGCTTGCAGCAGGACCGGCCTGTATTGCACCAGGCCTGTGCCGAGGCTTTGGCCGCAGGTGTGGTGTTGTGTGCATCCAGCCCGGCGCAGGGTGGGCCGGTGTTCCCGGCCAGCTACCCAGGCGTCATTCGGGTCACTGGCGATGCCCGTTGTGCACCGGGCCAGTGGTCGTGGCTGGGTACTCGACAGGCGGATTTTGGCGCGTACGTGGGCGCGGGTGAGCGGGCGGGTGCGAGCCTGGGTTGCGCGGCGTTGAGCGGGAAGATTGCCGCCTTGCTGCGTGATGCCCAGGGAATGGACCGCCAGCAAGTGCATGACTGGTTGCGTGAACATGCGGCCTTCAAAGGGCCCGAGCGGCGAGGTGGCCGCCATGGCTGAGTTGCGCATTGTGGTGCTGGGCGCCGGCCCTGCGGGTGCCGCCACGGCCATTGGCTTGCGGCGGTTGGGTTACACCGTGACGGTGGTGTCGCAATGGCGCCGTTTCGCGGCAGTTGAAGGCGTTTCGCAGCGGGTGCTGGAGGGCTTGCGTCACGCAGGCCTTGGCGGGGCCTTGAGCCAGGCGGCCATGCCGGCCACTCGCCAGGTGCTCTGGAACGGCCAGCACCTGCACATGAACCAGGAGTTTTTGCTCGACCGGCAACGCTTTGACCAGGCGCTGCGCGAAGACCTTCAGCGCGCAGGCGTGAGTGTGGTCGAGGGGCGGGTGCGTGAGGTCGTGCAGGGGGTCGGTCATCATGTGCGCCTGGACGATGGGCAGGTGCTGACTGCTGATTTCCTGGTCGAGGCCCGAGGCCGTCAGGCACCCCTGGCCGCAGACCGCCTGCGTGGGCCGGAAACGGTCAGCTTGCTCAATGTCTGGCAGGGTAGCCCTGGTGCGCCTGCGTCGGCGGTGGAGAGCCTGGAGGATGGCTGGGCGTGGATGGCACGGCTGGAAGATGGCCGCTGTTACTGGCAAGTCACCCAGGACGCTGCCGGGCTGCCGGGAAAGGCTGGGCTGGCAGCGTACTGCGTGGCGTTGCGGGGCCGCAGTGCGTTGGTCGCTGAACTGTTCAACGATCAGGCATTGATACCGGCACAGGTGCATGCACGCAGCAGTAGCGCCATTCTGGCGGGTGAATGTGTCGGGCAGGACTGGATCCGGGTGGGGGATGCCGCCATGGCTGTTGACCCGCTGTCGGGCAACGGGATTTTTCAGTCGCTCTCTTCGGCATTGCAGGCGCCGGTGGTGATCAACACGTTGCTGCGCAGGCCTGAGCGGGCCGAGTTGGCGCGGCAGTTTCACCAGCAGCGGGTCGAGCAGCTGTACTTGCGTTTTGCCCGCATTGGCCGGGATTTCTATGCCCAGGAACAAAGCCGGGTGGGGCAACCGTTCTGGGCCCGGCGCCAGGGTTGGCCGGATGCGCAACCCCTGCATCAGGCGGCTGATTGGCAAGCGGTGCGGGTTGAGCGGCGGCCGGTGCTGCGTGACGGGCTGGTGGATGAAGCCGAGGTCGTGGTGACAGCGGATCAGCCGTTGGGGGTGTGGCATTTGCAGGGGGTGGAACTGGCGCCGGTGGTGCGACAAATACGCAGTGGGCGGCCTGTTGAGGCGGTATTGTCGGGGCTTGCGGGTGAACAGCAGAGGAGCGTGCGGCGGTGGCTAAGGGAGCAGGGGTTGGCTTGGTTTGAGACCAGGAGGCGGTAAATCAGCCCTACTGGACACCGCACTTGAGGTCTGGGTCATGGGGGGGCACGTTCACTCTTACAGCCGTCTGATGTTATTGCTTAATGAGTAATTATCCCTGGGATGAAGAGCTAAGGCCTCCGTATTGCCTGGAGAAATTGTCACCGGATGGTAGAGAAATTTCTTATGGTTTTCTGAGCCTGGCTTGAAAGTGTTGGACTCGACAATTTCGATTGCATAGCGGTCAGGGGTATACACCTCACGGACGTGTACGGGGCCCTGATATCCCGTCACAGATGATTGAGTCTTGTTCATGAGTTGTTCCATCATCGAAAGTCCACCGCCATGAGGACGGTTTGCAGAGTAACAGGAGATTAGATGGATGGGTTGTTGGGAAGCATCGATGCCCAGCTCATCGTTGAGGGCCGCTAGCATCTTGGTACCCGATATCAGGTTACCCCGACTCATCTGAATTTTTCCTGGTGCTCCATGCCCGTAGATGTTCAAGACGAGCCCGGTGGGACTTGACAGGTCCGAGGTCCAGAAAACTGCAAGATCATCCAACCTCGCAGCCCAGCCTTCATAGCTAAAGGCTATTTTTCCGATACCGATGGGTTGATGCCCAGAAGGGTCTCGTAAGTTTATGGGGTCGCCCAACACGTAGGTATAGGCATTAATTCCACCCCGATCGAATGGAGCATCATGATCGGGACTTTGGAATCGCATAATAACCGGATTGTATAGCCTGTAGCCGTTGCCCAGAAGATAATTTCCCGTGAGTGTATCGCGGTATTCTCCTTTGAATCCGAAATGGATGGGGTTTTTCAGTCCGTCATGGCCATAAGGGGAATAGGCGATAGCTCTGCGTTCATGTTCAAAAACGGAGTTGGCCACGTCTGTTGGCATTAACGATGTACGCGGCAGCAAACCTGATTGCTGCAGTGCGAGCAGTTGCTCGCCCTGGCGAAAAGCTGTACGGGCAGTGGTTTTCTCGATGCAGCTATGTTGATGTGCGCCTTGATAAAAAAATCTCATGTCAATCTCCGGTTCTCTCAGAAAATCATCCATGGGAGATGAATGATGTGCAGCTTGAGAGACAAGAAGCTACTGGCAAAATTGACAGGGTCTATGGAGGCATTGCTTGCTGAAGCTCAGACCCCACTCGTTCGTGGCTCGATCAATACATTCACCCCGGTTGATTGTCGAGTGTTAAATTGCTACCTACATTGCCCGAAGATATTAAAGTCTGGGCGCGACAAGGCGGACCACGAGCGTATTACCCAATATATGGGGGGCTTCCTCGCGGTGTGCCGGTCAGGTACTGCAAGATGAAAAGTATGAGCAAAAAATTGGCGAGCCATTACGCTTGA
This sequence comes from Pseudomonas sp. JY-Q, assembly GCF_001655295.1. NCBI lineage: Bacteria > Pseudomonadati > Pseudomonadota > Gammaproteobacteria > Pseudomonadales > Pseudomonadaceae > Pseudomonas > Pseudomonas sp. JY-Q. The sequence goes on from NZ_CP011525.1 coordinate 2,750,065, forward strand.
GCGCCTGGTTTGGCAGATGTGCTGATGGGCCGCAAAGCGGCCCGGGATTTCTAATCAGAAAAAGGTCCCGACAATCAATTGCAGGTAAGTCCCGGTATCCCGCCCGCCCAACTGCGTACCGCCATTGGCCGCACTGCGCTCCGGCTTGTAGAACCCCACCACCGGGCTGATCAGCAGGTGGTCGTTGACCATCCATTCCACATACAGATCCAACTCGCGCCCGCCAAGGTTGCCCTGGTCGGTGTCCAGCGTGTCGAAGTCGAAGTACAGCGCGCCGACGGTCAGGTTGTCCCGTGGCTTGCCCTTCAGCGCTACATGGTGCACTTGGCTGTTCTTGTTGAAGGGCCCGGCATAGTTGGCTGCCACTTCACCCTGGAACCAGGTACCGTAACCCCGGCTCAGGCCATAGAACAGCGGGTCGAAGCCTTCGGAGAAGCGGCTGTAGCGGTAGGTGGCGGTGGGTGACCAGGGCAGTTGGGAGAAGGTCCAGTTGCCCTCCAGGTACCAGGCATTCTCGCGCCCGCCGGTCTTGTCCTGGGTCACGTACTCGGCGGCCAGCTCCAGGTCTTTGACGCCCAGGTTGCCGCGCCCGCGCAGGCTGGCGGTGTCCATGCCGTCGCGGTGTTCCAGGCCCATGATCTGCGCGTAGCGCTGGTCCACGTCGAGGCCGCGGATCCAGCTCAGGCCGACGGTACCGGTATCGGCGACGTGCTCCAGGTTGGCGACCGCCAGGGAAGTGTCGGCCTGGTAATGGTTGTCGGACTTCAACCACATCAGGTCACCGCGCCAGCCCTGGTTGCCACCCAGGCGCAGCACGGCGGTGCGGTCGAAGGCCTTGCGTGCGGCCAGGTAGTAGGCACCGCCGCGATCGAAGTTGGCCCCCAGGTCGACCTTGCCCAGGTTGACCGGGTCACCCTGGATCAGAAAACCATCACCCAGGGTGACGACCTGGCGGCCACCGGAAATGTCCACGCCATCTTCGCCCAGCGCCGGGAACAGGTTGGCCGAGCGCCAGCCCAAATACAGGTCTTCGATGGCGGTGCGGCGTTCGTCACCCAGGGTCAGGCCGGCGGCGTCGCCATCGCCCCAGGTGGCGGAACTGAGCAGGCTGAAGGCCCCGTAGAGGGTGCCGCTATCGGCCAGGGTCTGGCTGCCGCTGAGGCCGTATTTGACGTAGCCTTCCTGCCAGGCGGTGCTGCCGGGTTGGCGGTTGCCGGCCTGGTTGAAGCTTTCGTCGCTGTGGAAGACGCCGAACAGGGCTTCGAGGTTGGCGTTGAGGGTGGTGCCATCGTGGTTGTACAGCTCGTAGGCTTGGCTGGCGGGGGCGGTTAACAGCAGGGCCAATGTGCAGGCGAGTGTGTGCCTCATGGGTTTGCTCCATGGTTTTTATTGTTGTTTTTGTGTCGCCTGTACCGGCCTCTTCGCGGGTGAATCCGCGCCTACAAGGCACGTGATACCGGGTGTAGGAGCGGGTTCACCCGCGAAGAGGCCGGTACAGGAAAAAGGATCAGAGCTTGATCAACACCGATTTCAGCTCGGTGTAGTGCTCGATGGCCGCTGAGCCCATCTCACGACCAACGCCAGACATCTTGTAGCCACCAAACGGCAGCGCCGGGTCCAGCGCGCTGTGGCAGTTGACCCACACCGAGCCGGACTTGATGCGCGGGATCATGCGGTGCACGGCGGCCAGGTCGTTGGACCAGATACTTGCACCCAGGCCGTAGGGATTGTCGTTGGCCATGCCGATCACTTCGTCGATGTCATCGAATGGCATCGCCACCAGTACCGGCCCGAAGATTTCTTCCTGTACCAGGCGGTGACGCTGGTCCACATCGACAATCACCGTCGGCTTGACGAAGTAACCAGGCCCGAAACCTTCACCCCCGCAGGCGATGGTTGCACCCAGTTCGCGGCCAAGCTCGATGTAGCCGGTGACGCGGTCCTGCTGCTTGGCTGAAATCAGCGGGCCCATCTGCACCGCCGGGTCCAGCCCGTTGCCCAGCTTCATGGCATTGGCAATTGCGGCGATGTCGGCCACCACATTGTCGAAGTGCTTGCGGTGCACATATAGCCGCGAGCCTGCGCAGCACACCTGGCCCTGGTTGAAGAAGATCGCCGTGGCCGCGCCGGCTGCGGCTTCCTGCAGGTTGGCGTCGGGCATGACGATGGTCGGCGATTTGCCGCCCAGTTCCAGGGTGACGCGGGTCATGTTGTCCATGGCCGCCTTGCCGATCAGCTTGCCGACCTCGGTGGAGCCGGTGAAGGTCAGTTTGTCTACGCCGGGGTGGCGGCTGAGCGCGGCGCCGGCGTTCAGGCCAGTACCGGTAACCACGTTGAACACGCCGGCCGGGTAGCCGGCCTCGTCGACCAGCTCGGCCAGCTTGAGCACGCTCAGTGGGGTTTCATCGGCAGGCTTGAGCACCACGGTGCAGCCGGTGGCCAGTGCCGGGCCGAGCTTCCAGCAGGCCAGCAGCAGTGGGAAGTTCCAGGCAACGATGGCGCCAACCACGCCCACTGCTTCGCGGCGCACGAAGCCGTGGAACTGGTCGTTGGGCATCAGCGGCATGGACGCTTCGACGGTGCTACCCTCGATCTTGGTGGCCCAGCCCGCCATATAGCGCAGGAAGTCGATGGCCAGTTGCACGTCCATCACCTGGGCCACGGCGGCGCTCTTGCCATTGTTCAGGCATTCCAGTTCGGCCAGCTGGCGCGCATCGCGCTCCATCAGGTCGGCCAGGCGCCACAGCAGGTTCTGCCGCTCGCGCGGGCGCATGCGGCTCCAGGGCGAGTCGTCGAAGGCCTGGCGCGCAGCGCGCACGGCGCGGTCGACATCTTCGGCCTCGGCGGCCGGCACTTCACCCAGCACCTCGCCGGTGGCCGGGTTGCGGAACGACAGGGTGCGACCGCTGGCGGCGTCCTGCCAGTCGGCACCGATGCGCATCTTCAGCTTGCGTTCGAGAAAGGCGCGGGTGGCGGGCAGGATGGGCAGTTCGGAAAGCATGGGGCTGTGCCTCTTGTCATTGGATGTGACGGGCACTGGCGCAATGGCCGTGCCAACCTGGGCAGATGGCCGCAAAGCGTTGTGGGCGTTGGGTTTTGCCTGAGCGCAAGGCTGCGTTTGCCAGGTTGCGCTGTTGCACATTGAGACGGTGTGAGACGGTGGTGAAACAGTGGCTGTTCGGCCTCTTCGCGGGCCCTGTCTCAACATGAAACACCCTGTCGCGAAATGGCACGCTGCAAATGGCCATCCCGGCTCCTGGCCAAGCCCCGAAAACCGCTTAAAGGGTTGAAAGGAAACGCTTTTACCCTAACTGGCACAGTTCCTGTATCACAACCGTCACATGCACACCTGCTGTACCAAAGCGTGCGAAAACGATAAGAACAACAACCGTGGAGGTCTGACCTTGAAGACAACTCGACTCCGGCGGCATGCGGGCAAACTGGCGCTGGTCGCCGCCGCGCTGCTGAGCACCCAGGCCATGGCGGCCGAGCAGGGCCCGAGCCTGTTGCAGAACAAGTGCATGGGGTGCCATATCCCCGAAGGCAACGACACCTATAGCCGCATCAGCCACCAGCGCAAGACGCCGGAAGGCTGGCTGATGAGCATCGCCCGCATGCAGGTGATGCATGGCCTTCAGATCAGCGACGACGACCGTCGCACGCTGGTCAAATACCTGGCCGACAAACAGGGCCTGGCGCCCAGCGAAACCGATGGCGTGCGTTACGCCATGGAGCGTCGGCTCAATACCGTCGAGCACTTCGACACCCAGCTCAGCGAGACCTGTGGCCGTTGCCACTCGGGTGCCCGTGTCGCCTTGCAACGGCGCCCGGCCAAGGAGTGGGAACACCTGGTCCACTTCCACCTTGGCCAATGGCCGTCCCTTGAATACCAGGCCCAGGCGCGTGACCGCGACTGGCTGCCGATCGCCCTGCAGCAAGTGGTGCCGGACCTTGCCAAGCGCTTCCCGATGGACAGCGCGGCCTGGGACGAATGGCAGAAGGCCAAACCCAAGGCGGACGTACTGCCGGGGCAGTGGGCATTCAGCGGCCATATGCTGGCCAAGGGCGATGTACGTGGGGTAATGAGCGTCACGGCCGGAGAGGGCGATACCTTCAAGGTCGAGGTCAAGGGCGCTTACGCCGACGGTACACCGTTCAACGGCAGCGGCTCGGCCATCCTGTACAACGGTTATGAATGGCGGGGCAATGTGAAGGTTGGCGATGCCAACCTGCGTCAGGTGTTCGCCGCGCTGGATGGCGAAATGAAAGGCCGTATGTTCGAAGCCGATCACGATGAGCGCGGCCTGGACTTCAGCGCCGTAAAAGAAGGCAAGGCGCAGTTGCTGGCGGTACAACCGGCGTTCATCAAAGCCGGAGGCGAAAGCGAAATCACCCTGGTTGGCAGCGGCCTGACTGGCAAGCCGGACCTGGGCGCCGGGGTGGAAGTGACCGAAGTGCTGGAGCAGACCCCGACCCTGGTAAGGGTCAAGGCCCGTGCCGCGGCCGATGCCAGGCCAGGGCTGCGCGAGGTGGCGGTAGGTGCGCTCAAGGGCGTGAACCTGGCGGTTTACGACAAAGTCGATGAAGTGAAGGTCGTGCCGGCGTTCTCCATCGCGCGCATTGGCGAGAACGGTGCCTCCGTGCCGAAAGTGCAGGGGCGTTTCGAGGCCGAAGCCTGGGGCAAGGATGCCAATGGCCAGCCGCTGCGTATCGGCTACCTGCCGGCCAGCTGGAAGGTCGAGCCGTTCAACGAGCGTGCTGTCGAGGATGAAGACGTCAAGTTCGCCGGGCAGATGCAGGCCGACGGTGTGTTCGTGCCAGGCGGTGCCGGGCCCAACCCTGAGCGCAAGATGATGACCAACAACGCCGGTAACCTGAAGGTCATCGCCACGCTGGCCGACGGTGGCCAGACCGGCGAAGGGCACATGATCGTCACCGTACAGCGCTGGAATAACCCGCCGCTGCCGTAACGGCAGGCTGCAACGGTTTTCCAACGGATCGATTATCGGGAGGTCGCCATGGGCGTACTACTGAACCTGGTCGAACGCAACCTGCACGAAGTACAGGTTGATGCCGACCGCATGCTGTTCCATATCCCCAGCAGTTCGCTGTTCACCGCTGACGCGGTGACCGGCGGCATCATCGACACCTTGCGCCAGCAAGGCTGCTCGGCCGAGGAGCTGATGCAGCGCCTTGGCCAGCAGTTTGCCGGCGACGATATCCAGGACACCCTGCGCGAGCTGATCGCGCTGGAGCTGGTCAGCGACGGCTCGCCGCTGACCCCGGAAATCGCCCTCAGGCAAGTCGAGCGCACCGCACTTAACACCGTGGTGCTCAACGTCAACACCGGTTGCAACCTCAGCTGCACCTATTGCTACAAGGAAGACCTGGACAAGCCTTCCGCCGGCAAGAAGATGAGTACCGCCACCGCCGAAGCCTCGGTGGAGATGCTGCTCAAGGAATCACCCAACGAGCAGCGCTACAGCGTGGTGTTCTTCGGTGGCGAACCGCTGTCCAACCGGCCGTTGATCGAGCACATGGTGGCTTACTGCGAGCGGCGGTTCGCCGAGGCGGGCAAGCAGGTGGAGTTCATCATGACCACCAATGCTACCTTGCTGACCGAAGAAATCATCGATTGGCTCAACGCCCACCGCTTTGGCCTGTCGATCAGCATCGATGGCCCCAAGACCGTGCACGACCGCAACCGTATCACCGTGGGCGGGCAGGGCACCTATGACGTGGTGCGGCGCAAGGCCGACCTGCTGCTGTCGCGCTACACCAGCCGGCCGGTGGGCGCGCGGGTCACGCTGACCCGTGGCATTACCGACGTTGAAACCATTTGGAACCACCTGTTCAACGAAATGGGTTTCGCCGAGGTCGGCTTTGCCCCGGTTACCTCTGGCGACATGGCCGACTTCAACCTCACTGCCGACGAGCTGGTGCAAGTCTTCGCCAACATGAAGGCACTCGGCCGGCGCTACCTGGAGGCGGCACTGGAGCACCGCAACATCGGGTTCTCCAACCTGCATCAGCTGATCACCGACATCCACGAAGGCCACAAGAAGGCCCTGCCGTGTGGCGCCGGGTTGAAGATGCTGGCAGTGGACCACGAAGGTGAGTTGAACCTGTGCCACCGCTTCACCGGCTCCAGCCTGCCCACCTTCGGTAACGTGCACCAGGGCGTGAAGCAGGTGCAGCTCAACGACTTCCTGTCGCAGCGCCTGGACCGCAGCAACACCGGCTGTGAAAGCTGTCGTATCCGCAACCTGTGCTCCGGCGGCTGCTACCACGAAAGCTATGCGCGCTACGGCGACCCGCAGCACCCGACGTATCACTACTGCGAACTGATGCGCGACTGGGTGGACTTCGGCATTGAAGTCTACAGCCGCATCATGGCCGCCAACCCGGCCTTCATCGATCGCTACATCACCCCGCGGAAGGCGCATTGACATGAAGCACTTGAAGCCCCTGAACAACAAGGCGCGCATCCTGGAGCAGGCCGCCGCCGAAGACCGTGTCGAAGACGTGATGGCAATGAGCGCGGTGGCCGGCTGCACGGCCACTACCGACCCCGGCTGGGAGGTGGACGCCTTTGGCGGCGTGAGCTCGCTGTGCCAGCCGATGGAGGCCGACCTTTATGGTTGTTCCGACCCTTGCTGGTGGCCGGCCCAGGTGCCGGACATGATGAGCACCTACCAGGACTGGAACGCCCAGGCGACCAACTCGGCAGAGGACTGGCGCAACCTCGGCACCGTGTTCCCGAAAGACAAGTGACGGCCCAACAAGAATGACAAGGGGAAACCGCATGAAAGCTGGACGCTGCGCGCCATTGGCGCTCACCATCGCCGCCATGGGCGCCGGGCTGGCACAGGCCGACGACACTGGCCCGGCACTGAAGGCTGGCCACGAATACATGATCGTGACCAACTACCCGAACAACCTGCATGTGGTCGATGTGGCCAGTGACACGGTCTACAAGAGCTGCCGGATGCCGGACAAGTTCGGCCCTGGCACCGCAATGATGGCGCCGGACAATCGCACCGCCTACGTGCTCAACAACCATTACGGCGACATCTACGGCATCGACCTGGACACTTGCAAGAACACCTTCCACGCCAACCTGTCCAGCGTAGCCGGTGAAGTCGGCCGGTCGATCTATTCGTTCGCCATCAGCCCAGACGGCAAAGAGGTGTATGCCACGGTCAACCCGACCCAGAGGCTGAACGACCATTACGTGGTCAAGCCACCCCGGCTGGAGGTGTTCAGCACCGCCGATGGCCTTCAGGCCAAGCCCGTACGCACCTTCCCGATGCCGCGCCAGATGTACCTGATGCGCGCTTCCGACGATGGCAGCCTGTACGTTGCCGGGCCGGACATTTACAAGATGGACGTGAAGACCGGCAAATACTCGGTAGCCCTGCCGCTGCGCAACTGGAACCGCAAAGGCTACAGCGCCCCGGATGTGCTGTACTTCTGGCCGCACCAGAGCCCGCGCCATGAGTTCACCATGCTGTACACCATTGCCAAGTTCAAGGATGACAAGCAGGACCCGGCCACCGCCGAACCGCTGTATGGCTACCTGAGCATCGACCTGAAGACCGGCAAGACCCACACCCAGGAGTTCGCCGACCTGACCGAGCTGTACTTCACCGGCCTTCGCTCGCCCAAGGACCCGAACCAGATCTACGGCGTCCTCAACCGCCTGGCCAAGTACGACATCAAACAGCGCAAGCTGATCAAGGCGGCTAATCTGGAGCACACCTACTACTGCGTGACGTTCGACAAGAAGGGCGACAAGCTTTACTTGGGCGGCACCTTCAATGACCTGGCGGTGTTCAACCCGGATACGCTGGAAAAGGTGAAGAACATCAAGTTGCCGGGTGGTGACATGTCTACCACGACGCCGCAGGTGTTCGTTCGCTAAACCGGTGTGTGCCTCTTCGCGGGTAAACCTACAAAGGACGGCGTCACATTTGAGGCCGGTGGAGGTTTTTGTAGGAGCGGGTTCACCCGCGAAGAAGCCAGCACAGAAAACACAAGAACAACAAGAGAACGCCCATGCCCCAGCCAAGCTACACCCAGGGCAACCAGGACAAGCCCCTGCTGACCCAATGCATCGGCGACGCCTTCGACGCCACCGTGGCCCGCTTCCCCGAGCGTGAGGCGCTGGTGGTTCACCATCAGGCCCTGCGCTACACGTGGCGGCAACTGGCCGACGCCGTCGACCAGCACGCCCGCGCGCTGATGGCCCTGGGCGTGCAGCCCGGTGACCGTCTTGGCATCTGGGCACCCAACTGCGCCGAGTGGTGCATTACCCAGTTCGCCAGCGCCAAGGTTGGCGCGATCCTGGTCAACATCAACCCGGCCTACCGTTCCAGCGAACTGGACTACGCCCTTGGCCAGTCCGGCTGCCGCTGGGTGATCTGTGCCGATGCGTTCAAGACCTCCGATTACCACGCCACGCTGCAGGGCCTGCTCCCGGGCCTGGCCAACGGCCAACCGGGCGCGCTGATCTGCGAGCGCTTCCCCGAGCTGCGTGGCGTGGTCAGCCTGGCGCTGTCGCCACCGCCGGGCTTCCTGGCTTGGCACGCATTGCAGGCCCGTGCCGAGGCCGTCAGCGGCGAGGCCCTGGCCGCGCGCCAGGCACAACTGCGTTGCGACGACCCGATCAATATCCAGTACACCTCAGGCACCACCGGTTTCCCCAAGGGGGCCACCCTTAGCCACAGCAATATCCTCAACAACGGGTACATGGTCGGTGAAAGCCTGGGCCTTACCGAGCACGATCGGCTGGTGGTGCCGGTGCCGCTGTACCACTGCTTCGGCATGGTCATGGCCAACCTTGGCTGCATGACCCACGGCAGCGCACTGATTTACCCCAGCGATGCCTTCGACCCGCTGGCCACGCTGCGGGCAGTGGCGCAGGAAAAAGCCACTGCGCTGTATGGCGTGCCGACCATGTTCATTGCCGAACTGGACCATCCGCAGCGTGGTGAGTTCGACCTGTCGAGCCTGCGCACCGGGATCATGGCCGGCGCGACCTGCCCGATCGAGGTGATGCGTCGGGTGATTGGCGAGATGCACATGGCCGAAGTGCAGATTGCCTATGGCATGACCGAGACCAGCCCGGTGTCCTTGCAGACCGGTGCCGCTGACGACCTGGAGCGTCGCGTGACCAGCGTCGGTCGCACCCAGCCCCGGCTGGAGAGCAAGGTGGTGGACGCCGAAGGCAACACTGTCCCGCGTGGCGAGATCGGCGAACTGTGCACCCGCGGCTACAGCGTGATGCTGGGTTACTGGAACAACCCCAAAGCCACCGCCGAGAGCATCGACGCAGAGGGCTGGATGCACACTGGCGACCTGGCGGTGATGGACGAGCAGGGCTATGTGCGTATTGTCGGACGCAGCAAGGACATGATCATTCGCGGCGGCGAGAACATTTATCCGCGCGAGCTGGAGGAGTTCTTCTTCACCCATCCGGCGGTGGCCGATGTGCAGGTGATTGGCGTGCCGTGCAGCAAGTACGGTGAAGAGATCGTGGCCTGGGTGCGCCTGCACCCGGGGCATGCTGTCAGTGAGGAAGCGTTGCGTGAGTGGGCGAGGGCAAGGATTGCGCACTTCAAGGTGCCCAGGTACTTCCGTTTTGTCGACGCGTTTCCGATGACGGTTACGGGCAAGGTGCAGAAGTTCCGGATGCGCGAGATCAGTGTCGAAGAGCTGTCTGCCAGATGACCTTTTACGTGCCCAAGGTGAACGCCTTGCTCAAGATTCGAACATCCTGCGCGGTCGCCCGTAGGAGCGGGTTCACCCGCGAAAGGGCCGGCCCTGCTGGCCAATCTCTACCCGCTGTTCACCGTCGCAGCCGCCACCGTATTCGCGGGTAAACCCGCTCCTACGCGGTCGCGGACACACAGCGGGAGTTGAACACATGCCGTTGTAGGAGCGGGTTTACCCGCGAAGGGGCCGGCCCTGCTGGCCAGTATCCCTGGCCATTCACCGTCGCAGTCGCCACCGTATTCGCGGGTAAACCCGCTCCTACGCGGTCGCGGACACACAGCGGGAGTTGGACACATGCCGTTGTAGGAGCGGGTTCACCCGCGAAAGGGCCGGCCCTGCTGGCCAACATCCCTGGCCAATCAGCGGGCCAGGCCTGAACGACGCTCGCGCAGCGCCTTGTCGACTTCGGCCTCGATCTTGTAGGCCGGCCCCTCCAGGTCGTCGTAGTTACGCGTATAGCGTCGGGCAAACGCCTCCACGCCCAGCTCCTGATACTGCTGCACATGCTTGAGCTCGTGCGCCCACAAGGCCACGTTGTCCTCGGCATCGGCGGCCCGGCGGAAGATGATCGTGTCGATCAGTGTAACGGCGTTCACATCGGGGTTCTGCAATAGCGCATTGGCTGCGCTCATCTGTTGCTCATCCCCCACCCGGAAGCGCGCCGCGTCGAGCACGGCAAAGTCATACCAAGGTTCAAGCTGCGCCCGAATATGCAACGGAATCGGCTGCACTCCGCTGGCCGTGGCTTCGTCGCGGGCCTGGCGCAAGGCGTAGGTCAGGCTGGACGAGGCCATGACCTCCACCTCCTTGAGGATCTGCCCGGCCTGGCCTGGGTCGATCGGGGCGCAGAAGCAGCCCATCAGGCACACTTGATACTGCCCAGGCGGGCAGGCCTGTTCGGCAAGCGCTGGCAGGGCCAATAGCAAACTCAGCAGGGCACTAATCCGTCTCATGCAGGGCCTGTTCGACAAACTGGCGGCTGGCGCCCAGTACCTGCGCTTGCACGCTTTCACTGGCCAGCATGCGCCCGACCAGCAATGCCCCTACGCACTGGCTTATCAGCACCCAGGCTAGCTGCTCATCCTCCAAGGTTGTGCTCCAGGCCTGGTGCAGCTCTACCAGCCAGTGCTCAGCCACTTCACGCACCGGCGTGTCGGCCCGGGCGATTTCCACACCCAGCGGCGGCAGCGGGCATCCACCTTCGGCATTGCGCAGGTGGGCCAGGCTCAGGTACTGCTGCAGACAGCGGCCCAGGCGTTCGCGGTTGGCGCCTTGGCAAGCCAGGCGTGCCAGGGGGCTGTTGCTCAGCTCCTGGCGTACCACCTCGGTAAACAGGTCGTCCTTGGACGGGAAGTGGTTGTAGAAGGCACCGCCGGTCAGGCCGATCGCTTTCATCAACCCGGCCACGCCGGTGCTGGCAAAACCCCCGCGTTTGGCCAGCGCGCCGCTGCTGGCCAGCAACCGTTCGCGGGTTTGCTGTTTGTGTTCGTTGGAATAGCGCATTCACATGCCTCGGCAGACAGGCTTGACGATGACCGCGATCATAGCATAGCGTTCGTTTACTAAACGATCATTTACCCATGGAGGCAGGCATGTCAGACCAACAAAAAGTCGTGCTGGTGATCGGGGCGGGCGACGCCACTGGGGGTGAGATCGCCAAGCGCTTTGCGCGTGAGGGCTATATTGCCTGCGTAACCCGGCGCCAGGCCGACAAACTGCAGCCGCTACTGGAGGAAATACACGCCGCTGGCGGCCAGGCCTACGGTTTTGGCTCTGATGCGCGCAAGGAAGAGGAGGTGACCGCGCTGGTGGAGACTATCGAGCGTGATATAGGTCCGATTGAGGCATTTGTCTTCAATATCGGCGCGAATGTGCCGTGCAGCATTCTCGAGGAAACCCCACGCAAGTACTTCAAGATCTGGGAAATGGCCTGCTTTGCCGGTTTCCTCACCGCGCAGGCGGTGGCCCGGCGCATGGTTCAGCGTGAGCGCGGCACCCTCCTGTTCACCGGCGCTACAGCCGGTACCCGCGGCGCAGCCGGTTTTGCCGCCTTCGCCGGCGCCAAGCATGGCTTGCGTGCCCTGGCACAGAGCATGGCGCGCGAGTTGGGGCCACGCAACATCCATGTCGCCCATGTGGTGGTGGACGGAGCCATCGACACGGCCTTCATCCGTGACAGCTTCCCCGAGCGTTATGCCCTCAAGGACCAGGATGGCATCCTTGACCCGGCGCACATTGCCGACAGTTACTGGTTCCTGCACGCCCAGCCCCGCGACGCCTGGACGTTCGAGCTGGACCTGCGCCCCTGGATGGAACGCTGGTAAACCCCCGTTAACACGCAAGGACCGTCACCATGCACACGTCTGTCGATTTCTTTTTTGACCTGGGCAGCCCGGCCAGTTACCTGGCCTGGACCCAACTGCCGAACCTGTGTGCCCGCCACGGCGCTACGCTGCGCTACCGGCCAATGCTGCTTGGCGGGGTTTTCCAGGCTACCGGCAATGCTTCGCCGGCCATGATCCCGGCCAAAGGGCGCTACATGTTCACCGACCTGGCACGCTTTGCCCAACGCTACGGTGTGCCGTTCGGGGTGCCGCCGGGCTTTCCGGTCAATACCCTGACTTTGATGCGCGGCGTGACAGGTACCCAGTTGCATTCACCGGATCGGTTCGAGGCATTGCTATCGGTGCTGTTCACTGGGCTGTGGGTACGGCGCCGCAACCTGAGCGACAGCGCTGTGCTGAATGAAACACTCGTGCAGGCAGGCTTCGACCCGCAGGTTTTTCATGCCCTGGCCGCTGACAGCGAAGTAAAAGCTGCGCTAAAGCAGGCGACCGAGGCCGCTGTGGCGCGCGGGGTGTTTGGCGCGCCCACCTGTTTTGTCGGTGATGGCATGTTCTTCGGCCAGGACCGCCTGGACTTTGTCGAGGAGGCGCTGCGTCAGGGGGCCAGCAGCCTCTCCAGCTGAGTGCGCTCCCACAGGCTGAGCAGGTCGGTGGGGTTGGTGCCATAGCGCTGCCAGTGCTCGAGCCCGGCCTGTTCGCCGCCGGGGGCTTGGCAATGAACGCAATGCGCCAAGCCTTCAGTATCCAAGGCCAACGTCAGTTGCCAGCCCTGGATACCGACATCGACCAAGCCACCCTCGCGGCGTGCAGCCACCTCAAGGTGGTGCACGCCAAGGGCCACATTACGCAGGCACTGATAGACATCCCGGGCGCTCAGTGAAGGTCTGTGCGTCAAGATCAGAAATTCGCCGGCGTGTTGGCGCTGATGATCTCGGCCTCATCCGGGCCGATGTTCTTGAAACTGTGCGGCAGGGTCGTGGGGATGTAGTAGCCGTCGCCCGAATTGAGGACGCTGACCTGGCCGTCGACCCACAGCTCGACGGTGCCACGGGTGACCAACCCGCATTCTTCGCCTTCAGCGTGCACGATCGGCTCGCCAGAGTCGGCGCCGGGTGCGTACAGCTCACGCAGCATGCGCATTTGGCGGCCTTCGACGCTGGCGCCGACCAGCAGCATGCGCAGGCCATTGCGGCCCAGGTCGGGTTGTTCGCCACCACGGAATACGTAGCGTTCCTCACGCACCGGCTCGTCGAAGCTGAAAAACTCCGCCAGGCTCATGGGGATGCCCTCGAGCAGTTTTTTCAGGGAGCTGACCGAAGGGCTGACGCGATTCTGCTCGATCTGCGAGATCGTCGAATTGGTCAGCCCGCTGCGACGGGCCAGTTCCCGTTGGGAGAGGTTGTTGCGTTCACGCACCAGTTTGAGTCGCGTCCCCGTGTCCATAGCCGCCTTGTAATCAGAGGTGTCAATAATAATGAGCGATGCGCATTAAAACACACTCTGCGCCCTTGCGCGCTGTGCTTCTCAAACCCGCTGCTCACGCGGCATTGGCCATAGCCCGACCAGCAGCAACAGCACGGCCACGGCCAGGAATGGCAAGCGCGGATCAAGGGCATACACCAAGGTACCGGCGAGCGGCCCGATCACCGCGCCCATGCCTTGGGCGGCGCCAATGGAGCCGGCCGTGGCGCCTTGTTCGGAGGCCTGCATGGCATTGGCCGCCAGTGCCGAAAACGCCGGGAAGACGAAGCCCATGCCCGCCGCCGCAACAAAATAGCAAGCCCACAGCCAGGGGGCCGTGGTGGCCAGCGAGCCACAGGCAAAGCCCAGTGCCGATACCGTGGCACCCACCCGGATCATCTTCAGCGGTGGCCACTCCAGTTGGCGCAGTATCACCTGGGCCAGCATCAGTGCCACACCCACGGTGGTCAGGGCGATGCCAGCCGCCTGGGCCGCTTCGGCAGGGCCCAGATGCAAACGGTCAAGGGCAAAGAAACCGACGATGATCTGCGACACGGTCACGCTGAGCATGGCGCTGAATGCCACCAGCAGCGGCCGGCGCAGGCGCGGGTCGTTCAGCCGCACCGGGCTGGAGGCGTGGCTGTGCGGCAGCGCCTGTGGTTTGAGGGTGAAAAACAGCACGAGGAAGGCAGTGGCCGGCAGCAGCGACATGATATGGAACGGCAGGCTCAGGCTGTGCCGCGCCAGCAGTGCGGCCAGCGCCGGCCCGACCACCAGACCGACGGCGTTGGCCGCCCCCAGTGAGGCCATGGCCCGCGCCCGGCGTTGCGGCTCGACATGGTCGGCGATCAGCGCATTGCAGCCCACCGGGATGGCGGCATAAAAGGCGCCGATGCAACCACGCGCGATCATCAGGCCGATGAACGCCAAGGTCGCCCCCGGCATCCAGCGCAGTGCACCTTCGACGAACAGGCACAGCAGCCAGTAGGCCAGGGTGAAGCCGGCGCTGCCCAGCAGCAGGATGCGCCGGCGGCCCAGGCGGTCTGCCGCGCGGCCCCAGGGCCGGGCCAGCAGCACCCAGACCACGCCGGCCACGGTCACGGCGGCGCCGGCTTGCCAGGTGGCCATGCCAAGCTGGCGGGCTATCGGGCCGATCAGGGCGACGAAGGCCATCATCGACATGGTGCAGGCCATGTTGGCCAGCAACAGCGGGCGCAGGTTCAGGGTGCTGGCAGGCAGAAGGGTTGCAGGATCCTTTGCGACGTTCATGGGCAGTCCAGGGCAGAGTGGCAAACAAAACCGATATTATTAGGAATCATTATCGATTGTCGAACCCCGTGCTGCTACCGTTCACTCGCTGCGGTGCAAGGGGCCAGGCCACATGCTACGCAACACACCGTCACGGCGCACCCACGCATGCATCAAAGCGGCCCCCACATGCACCAGCACCGTGGCAAACAGCAGGTAGCCGGCCCAGCCATGGGCCTGGCGCAACACAGCATATAGCTGCAGGTTGTGGGGGGCGATGGCGGGCAAGCCGAGCGGGCGCGGGTAATCGCCTGCCGACAGCATGGCCCAGCCCAGCAGCGGCATGGCCAGCATCAGGCCATAAAGCAGCAGATGCGAGGCTCCGGCGGCCCAGCGCTGCAGTTTTGGCAGATCGTTCGGCAGGGGCGGGTGAGGTAGGGTCAGGCGCACAGCAATGCGCAGTACCACCAGCACCAGCAGGGCCAGCCCGGTGGCCTTGTGCAGGCTGATCAGCACCGGGTGGCGTAGCGACAGGTCGGCGACCATGCTCACGCCGATGAACAGCATGGCCAGAATCAGCACGGCCATCAGCCAGTGCAACACGCGGGCGAAAGGGTGGAAGGCTTGAGGTTTCATGGCTTGGCTCCGGTGCTGAGCGATTCGCGGCTACGGCGGTTGAACGATTCGGAATAGGCGGCCGAGCGGGCGGCGAGGATCGGGTCGGCTGACGCCTCTATGCCGCGGGGCAGGATCAGCGGGTCGAAGTTGAGATCGCGGCAGGCCCCTTGCTCGGGGGCGTCTACCTGTTCCAGTACCAGAGTGCCAGCGTCCACGCTGCGCCGCTCGGCGGGCCACGGCCGGGCAGGGTCGTCCACGGCATCGCCAGGTTCGGCCAGTACCAGGCGCAGCGTCCAGCGCAACGGGCCTTGGGCAAGGCGCTGCTGCAAGTCGTGTTGCAGGAATTGCTTGTCATCAACCTGCGCGGGTAATGCCGCAAATGCAGTTTGTGGCTCGAGCTGCCAACGCACCGGGTGGGCCGCACCCGCTGCGTCGATCAGGCGGAAGGCATTGATACTGTGGTACTGCGTGTTGGCGAAGCTGTCGCTGGGTTTGTAACCCGCCGCCCATTGGCGAAACGCCGTGCTTTCCGGGTGAGCGGCGAAGAACGCCTGCAGCTTGCCAGGGTCCGGTTTGCCGGTTGCCGGGTCTGGTGCGCTCGCCAGTACTTGCTGGTAGAACCCTTGCGGCGTGCTGACTGCCAGCACCGGAGGGTTGTTCATGCCGGTCCGCCAGACCTGGCCATCGTCGGTGCTTAGCTCAATCGCCAGGCTGCGTACGGGTATACCCGTATCCGGGGCGAACGGGTTGGCGCCGCCGATGGCAAAACGGCCCACCACCGGCACCCGTTGCTGGCTGAAGGCGCGCGCCGTGGACAGGTTGGCGGCCTGCCCGCTGGCCTGGAAGTAGCCGCTCACGCACAAGCCCTTGGCGTGGTTCTTGCGGTAGCCGGGGTAATGCCCGGCTTGGGCTTCGAAGGTGTCGATGATGCGCTGTGGCGTCAGTCGGGGTTCGCCGAGCCAGCCAGCGGCATAGGCAAAGCCGGCACCTGCGGCCAACAGCACGCCGCCAATGGCGGCCAGGCGCAAGGCTTTGGCCGAGCCGTGCAAGGGTGTGTTCATGGTCATCGTCCGGTTCAGTGAAGGTGCCAGTACGACGTGTCAGAGAAAAAGTTATTCCCTCATTGGGAATAGAATGTGTTCACAGGCGTCTGCCCTTTACACTGACAACCCCAGAGGCCGGGACCTAGCCATGCATGATTTGGACGACCACCAGTGGCGCGAGCTGCTGGCCCGCCTGCGCCGCTTTGCCGTGTGGCTGACCCGCGAGCCGGGCAGCGCCGACGACCTGGTGCAGGCCACGGTCGAGCGGGCCCTGAGCCGTCGCGACCAGCAGCGGGACGCTGATGCCCTGCGTGCCTGGCTGTTCACCATCCTTTATCGACAGTTCCTCGACGGTAAGCGCCGCGAGCGATTGCATGCGCGCTGGTTGTCCTGGTTCGGCCGTAACGAGCACGACGATGAGCCGGTCGGTGACAACCTCGAAACCATCGTCCTGGCACAGGCCGACCTGCAGGCGTTTGCCCGGCTGACGGCGGAGCAGCGTGCCTTGTTGTTGCTGGTCAGCATCGAAGGCTTGAGTTACAAGGAGGCCGCCCAGGCCTTGGGCATCCCCATCGGCACTGTGATGTCGCGCCTGTCGCGCGCGCGCAATGCCTTGCGCGAACTGACCGAGGGCAACCCCCAGCCCCCGGCCTTGCGGAGACTGAAATGACGCGCCTGATCCCCAGCGATGACGAATTGCACGCTTACGTCGATGAGCGCCTGGAACCTGTGCGCCGGGCCGAAGTGCAGGCCTGGCTGGCGGCCAACCCGCAAGCTGCGGCACGGGTGGAAGGCTGGCGCGCCGATGCCCGGCGGCTGCGCACAGCGCTGGCCGGATTGGGCGAGCTGCCCGGTGCGGCGCAGCTGGACCTTGGCCAGTTGCGTCGGCAATTGCGCCAGCGTCGGCAGCGGCGTTGGGCGGCGGCGGCGGTGGTGATGCTGGCGTTGGGTGTGGGGGGCTTGGGCGGCTGGCAAGTGCGCGATGCAACCTTGGCGCGGGTCGACCTGCCCATGGCTGATGCTGTTCAGGCGCACCGTTTGTTTGCCAGCAGTGAAGCACTGGATATCCAGGCCAGTGATCCTGGGCGGTTGCGCGACTGGCTAGGCCGTCATTTCAGCCGGGTGGGCCAGTTACCGGACCTGGCGGGGTATGGCTTCAAACCGGTGGGCGCCCGCTTGCTCAGCAACGAGCAGGGGCCGGCTGCATTACTGGTATTCGAAGATGGCAAGGGCCAGCGCATCAGCCTGTTCCTGCGCTCGCCGGGCGACCTTTATCGGCGCATGCCGGACGGGCAGCGGGTCGATGGCCAGCTGGAGGCGCGGTACTGGTCGCATGGGGCTTATAACTTTGCCTTGGTCAGCGCGGCGGACGATGTGCGTGGGGCGGGGGTGGGGGAGGCGTTGAGGTTGGGGTTGTGAGTGTGGGCCCAAGGTGTGCACCTTGGGCCCGTCACCCGAATCAGCTCAACTCCAGCCAGATCGGCGCATGGTCCGACGGCTTTTCCATCCCGCGCAGCTCATAGTCCACGCCCGCTGCCTTGATGCGCGGCACCAGCGGCTGCGAGGCCATGATCAGGTCGATGCGCAGGCCGCGCTTGGGCTCGTCCTCGAAGCCGCGGCTTCGGTAGTCGAACCAGCTGAAACGGTCGGTCACCTCCGGGTACAGGTGGCGGAAGCTGTCTACCAACCCCCAGCCTTTCAAACGTTCCATCCACTCACGCTCCTCCGGCAGGAAGCTGCACTTGCCGGTCTTCAGCCAGCGTTTGGCGTTGTCCGGGCCAATGCCGATATCACAGTCTTGCGGCGAGATGTTCATGTCGCCCATCACCAGCACTGGCTGGTCGTTGCGGAACTGGCTTTCCAGCAGTGCCTGCAGGTCGCTGTAGAAGCGCTGCTTGGCCGGGAACTTGGTGGGGTGGTCGCGGCTTTCGCCTTGGGGGAAATAGCCGTTCATGATGGTGATCGGGCTGCCGTTGGCATCGGCAAAGGTACCCCAGATGAAGCGGCGCTGGGCATCCTCTTCGTCGGTGGCAAAGCCCTTGTGCAGGCTCAGCGGCGGCTGGCGCGACAGCAGGGCCACGCCGTAGTGGCCTTTCTGGCCATGGTAGTGCACGTGGTAACCCAGTGCCTGCACGTCGGCCAGCGGGAACTGATCGTCGCTGACCTTGGTTTCCTGCAGGCCGATCACGTCCGGCTGGTGCTTTTCGATCAGCGCCGCCAGCTGATGCGGGCGGGCCCGCAGGCCGTTGATGTTGAAACAGACGATCTTCATGGAAAGACAATCCCGGTAAAAGGCGCGATGCTAGCCGACATCGACCTGCATCACCAGCATGGCGGCCAGGCGAGCCTGCTGCTAACGTGCTGTTGGGGGTGAACGAAGCACGCTGGGGCACCTCCAAGGCACTGAACGCCCATTCCAGGAGGTCTGCCCGCAATGCCCGAAACCACAGCCGCCCCGGCCCGTGTCTGCCTGCTCGACGATGGTTACAGCCGCGAGGCACGTTCGCTGCTGTACAACGCCTACCGCCACGAGCCCACCTTCGCCTACATCTTCGAAGCCCAGCGCCCGGGGTATGAGCGGCGCCTGCGGGTGATGGTGCGCGAATGGGTGCGCCAGCACTTCTACCTGCAACTGCCCGCCATCGGCCTGCTGGTCGAGGACCGCCTGATTGCCCTGGCCCTGATCGTGCCGCCGCAGCGCCGGCTGGGCGTGGCCGACAGCTGGGCCTGGCGCCTGCGCATGATGCTGGGTACCGGCCTGCGCTGTACGCGGCGCTACATGGACTACCAGGCTGCATTGGCCAGCTGTCTGCCCACTGACCAGGTGCATGTGTTGCCTTTGCTGGGGGTGCACCCGCAGTTTCAGGGCAAGCACTACGGCGAGCAATTGTTACAAGCTGTGCACGACTGGTGCGCGGAAGACCCAGGCACCCAAGGGGTGGTGCTGGACACCGGTAACGAGCACTACCTGGCTTTTTACCAGCGTCAGGGTTATGAGGAAATTGGTGAAGTAGCTGTAGGACCAATCCGAGAGAGGGTGTTCTTTCATCCTAATCCAGTCTCTTCAAAACCCGCTTTTGCCTGAACAGGCCGCCGGGCGGCTCCCTTGAGCGCCTGGCTCTGGTAGCATGCGCCGCATGACGTATTCAGGAAGATTGACCTGGGGCCTGGTATTCTGGGTCGCCAGTTTCGCAGCATGGGGCCAGAGCGAGTTGTTGGTGAAGGTGAAACCGGCCAACAAGGCGCTCAAGGCCAATGTCGAAGGCTATATAGGCACATTGGGTGACCGCGACGAAGAAGCACTTTTACGCTTCAGTCGCGGGGCAGAGGAGCAGGCGCGCAAAGCGGCGCAGGCACTTGGCTACTATCAAACGCAGATCGATACCGAGGTCAAGCCTGCCAGCGACGCCGACCATCCCCCGCAACTGATCATCAGCATCAACCCGGGCGAACCGATTCGCCTGCGCAACGTGACCGTGCGCATCGAGGGCCCTGCCAGCGAGATGAAGGCCTTCCGCGTGCCTAACAGCAAGGCCCTGCGTGCGGGTGAACAACTCAATCACGGCCATTACGAGGATGCCAAGCGGTTGATCCAGAACCAGGCGTCGCGCTATGGCTTCTTCAGTGGACGCTTCAGTAGCCAGCGCCTGGCCGTTGACCCACAAGCGGGTGTGGCGGATATCGAACTGGTCTACCAGAGTGGCCCGCGTTATCGCCTGGGCGCCGTCACCTTCGGTGGCGACGCGCCGCTGGACGAGGACCTGCTGCAGCGCATGGTTTCGTTCAAACCGGGCACCCCTTACGACTCGGAACTGATCGCGGAACTGAACAACGACCTGCAATCGAGCGGCTATTTCGAAGGCGTGCGTGTGGATGCGGCACCCACTGCTGCTGTGGGCGAAGAAGTCCCGGTGGATGTTCACCTGGAAACCCGTAAACCACGCACCATGGGCCTTGGCCTGGGCTTCTCGACCGACGTCGGGCCACGCGGCAAGGCCAACTGGACCCGCCACTGGGTCAACCCGCAAGGTCACAGCTATGGCTGGGAAACCGAACTGTCGGCACCGCGCCAGAACGTCGGCCTGTGGTACGACATTCCGCTTGATCCGCCGCTGACCGACAAGCTGCGCTTTGCCGGTGGCTACCAGAACGAGGAGCTTGCCGGCACCGACACGCTCAGCAAGCTGTTGACGGTCGGCCCCGAGTGGCACAGCAAGCTGCCCAGTGGCTGGCAGCGGGTGATTTCGCTCAAGTACCAACGCGAAGAATATCGCCTGGGTGACGACTCCGGTTTGAGCAACCTGCTGATGCCAGGCGTCAGCTATTCCTTCCTGCGCAGTGACAACCGTATCGATCCGCACAACGGCTATCGCCTGCAGTTCGATGTTCAAGGTGCCAAGGAAGGGCTGGTTTCCGACACCAACCTGCTGCACGGCAACGTATTGCTCAAAGGCCTGACCACGCTCGGCCACAACCATCGCTTTCTCGGGCGCGTACAGTTTGGTGGCAGTGCGACCAATGGCTTCAAGAACAACATTCCGCCGTCGCTGCGTTTCTTCGCAGGTGGCGACCAGAGTGTGCGCGGTTACGACTACCAGACCCTGTCGCCGAAGAACAGCGACGGTGACCGTATTGGCGGGCGCTACCTGGTGGCAGGCAGTGTCGAGTACCAGTATTCGCTGACCGAAAAATGGCGGGTCGCGACGTTCGTCGACCAAGGCAACTCGTTCAATGACCTGGAGCTGCCCAGCCTCAAGACCGGTGTCGGCTTTGGTGTGCGCTGGGTATCGCCGGTCGGGCCGCTGCGCCTGGACCTGGCCAAGGCGCTGGATGACGAAGGGGGCATTCGCCTGCACTTTTCCATGGGGCCCGAGCTGTGAAACGCGTAATCAAATTTACTTCACTGGGCCTGCTGGGGGGCGTCGCGAGCATGGGCCTGGTGCTCGGCTTGCTGCTGGGTACCCAGGCCGGCAGCCGCTGGGCACTGGGTAAGGTGCCCGGGCTTGAAGTGGCCGACTTCCAGGGTCGCCTGGCGGGCAGTTGGCAGGCCAGCCGGCTGACCTGGGCCGACGGCGGCAGCACGGTAGAGATGCAGGCGCCGTCGCTGGCCTGGTCGCCTGCTTGCTTGCTGCGCGCTAGCTTGTGCATTGACCGGTTGCAGGCAGACCGCATTGACATGGCCTTTGCGCCAAGCACCGAACCGACCGAGAGCGCCCCGCTGCAATTGCCGACCCTGCGCTTGCCGCTGGCCATCGAACTGGGTGAGGTCAAGGTCGGGCAGCTGCGCCTGGATGGCAGCGACCTGCTTGGCGATTTGCAACTGGCTGCGCACTGGACCAGCAGCGGGATACGCATCGACAGCCTGCGGCTGCTGCGCGACGACCTGCAACTGAGCCTGCAGGGTGACCTGCAACCCGAAGGCGACTGGCCGGTAACACTACAGGCGCAATTACAGTTGCCTGCGGTAGACGAAAAACCCTGGCAACTGGCATTGACGGCCAAAGGCCAATTGCAGAAGACGCTGGAGCTCGCCGGCACCAGCAGTGGTTACCTCGATGCCACATTGAGCGGGCAGTTGCAGGCATTGGCCGAGCACCTGCCGGCGACCTTGCACATCCGCTCCGAGGCGTTCAAGCCGGCTGGTGCGTTGCCTGACACCCTGCAATTGAACGCGCTCGAGCTCGATGCCAAGGGCGATCTGCTCGATGGCTATCAACTGTCTGGCAGGGCCAGCCTGCCGGCCGAGCAGTCACCGATCGCCTTGGTCCTGTCCGGCCTGGTAGACAGTAAAGGCGCCAGGCTCGATGCCCTGGACCTGACCGCCAGCGACAGCCAACGGGTCAAGCTGCAAGCCACGGCTGACTGGCAGCAAGGCCTGAGCGCCGATGCGCAGCTGGACTGGCAGGACTTCCCGTGGTTGCGTCTGTACCCACTGGAGACACCGCCCGAGGTCACCCTCAAGCGCTTCAATACCCAGGTGCATTATCGTGATGGCAATTACCAGGGGACTTTCACGGGGGACCTGGACGGCCCGGCAGGAGCGTTCAGCCTGGCCAGCCCGTTCGAAGGTGACCTCACCCAGGTGAAACTGCCGCAGTTGGCGCTGACTGCCGGCCAGGGCAAGGCAGCCGGCAGTGTCGCCGTCCGTTTTGCCGACACCCTGGCCTGGGATGTCGACCTGCAGCTCTCCGCGCTCGACCCGGCCTATTGGCTGGCCGAGCTGCCCGGTACCCTGGCGGGGCCACTGCGCAGCAAAGGCGAACTGAAAGGCGATGCACTTACCCTCGATGCCCAGCTTGACCTCAAAGGCCGCCTGCGTGGCCAGCCAGCCATGCTCAAGGCCGAGGCCCAAGGGGCAGGGCAAAGCTGGACCCTGGGCGCACTGGCTATCCAGCTGGGTGACAACCGCATCAACGGCAGTGGCAGCGTGCAACAGCGCCTGGCGGGGCAAGTCGACCTTGACTTGCCGCGCCTGGGCCAGTTGTGGCCAAGGCTGCAAGGCGGGGTCAAGGGCCGGCTGGATGTCGCCGGCACCTTGCAGGCCCCGCAAGGTACGCTCACCCTGCAGGGCCAGCGCTTGGCCCAGGGCGAAAACCGCCTGCAGCAGTTGGACCTGGATGCCCGCCTGGACAACGCCCAACGCGGTGTAGTCGGGCTCAAGGCAACCGGTATCCACCTGGGTGATACCGCCTTGGGCACGTTGCAGGCCAACGGCAAAGGCGACATTCGCCAACAGGCCTTGACCCTCGCGCTGGATGGCCCGCAGCTCAAGCTCGACCTTGGCCTGGATGGCCAGTTGAACAAAGGTGACTGGCGCGGACGCTTGGCCACTGGCCGCATCCAGGCCGGTGGCCAGGACTGGCAGTTGCAGGCGCCCGCACGCCTGCAGCGGCTGGCCAGCGGCCAGCTTGACTTCGGGGCCCACTGCTGGCGCTCCGGCCAGGCAAGCCTGTGTGGCGACGACCAGCGGCTGGCCCCCGAACCGCGCCTGCGCTACCACCTCAAGCAGTTCCCGCTGGGCAGCCTGGCCCAGTGGCTGCCGAAGGACTTTGCCTGGCAAGGCCTGCTCAATGCCGATATCAACCTGGACATCCCGGCCAGCGGCCCCAAGGGCACTGTCGTTGTCGATGCCAGTGGTGGCACCTTGCGCGTGCGCGACAAAGGCCGTTGGGTCGATTTCCCTTACCAGGCCCTGCGCCTGGACAGCACGCTGGCACCGCGGCGCATCGATACGCGCCTGGCGTTTCGCGGTGAGCGCCTGGGTGAGCTGAACGTCAACGCCCGGCTCGATCCGCTGGGCAAGAACAAACCGTTGTCGGGTGATTTCCGACTGGCCGGGCTGGACCTGTCGGTGGCCCGCCCATTCGTGCCCATGGTCGAACGCCTGGCCGGGCAGCTCAATGGCAGTGGTCGGCTTTCAGGCACCTTGCTGGCACCTCAGGTCAACGGCAACCTGATGCTCAGCGGTGGCGAAGTCAGTGGCGCCGAGCTGCCGGCCAGCCTTCAGGACCTGTCATTGCAGGCGCTGATTGCCGGCGAGCAAGTGCAGCTCAACGGTAACTGGCGCAGTGGCGAGGCGGGACGTGGCCAGTTGAGCGGCAACCTCACCTGGGGGCAGGCGCTGGGCATGGACGTGCGTCTGCAAGGCCAGCAACTGCCGGTCGCGGTCGAGCCCTACGCCACACTGGAAGTTGCCCCGGACCTGACCTTGCGCCTGATCGATGACAAGCTGGCGGTGACCGGCAAGGTGCAGGTGCCCAAGGGCAAGATCACAGTACGAGAGCTGCCGCCGTCCACGGTCAAGGTGTCGGATGACACGGTAATCGTCGGTCACCAGACCGAGGAAGGCAAACCACCCATGGCAATGGCCATGGACATCGATGTCGAAGTCGGCCGCGACAAGCTGTCGTTCAGCGGCTTCGGGCTGACTGCCAACCTGCTGGGTCATGTGCACATCGGCGATAACCTCGATACCCGTGGCGAACTGAGCCTGGCAGACGGCCGCTACCGTGCCTACGGCCAGCGCCTCACCATACGCCGGGCGCGTCTGCTGTTCGCCGGCCCGATTGACCAGCCATACCTGGACATCGAAGCGATCCGCAAGGTTGACGATGTGATAGCCGGCATCCGCCTGAGCGGCAGCGCCGAGCAGCCGACGACCAAAGTGTTCTCGGAGCCGGCCATGAGCCAGGAGCAGGCGCTTTCGTACCTGGTATTGGGGCGGCCATTGGGCAATACCGGCGAAGATAACAACATGCTCGCCGAGGCGGCCCTGGGCCTGGGCCTTGCCGGGAGCGCCGGCATAACCGGCAGCCTGGCGTCGAGCCTGGGGATCGACGACTTTCAGCTGGATACCGAAGGTTCTGGCAACAGCACCAGCGTGGTCGCCAGCGGTAACCTTACCGAGAAACTCAGCCTTCGTTACGGGGTGGGCGTGTTCGAACCGGCCAACACGATCGCGTTGCGTTACAAGCTGAGCAAGAAGGTTTACCTCGAGGCCGCCAGTGGGCTGGCAAGCTCTCTGGACATCTTCTACAAGCGCGACTTCTAGGCCCGCAGCGTGGCGGCCATCAACGGACGGTGGCCGCCTCGATGAACTCGTTGGTGTCGGGTGAGGGCGGTGGAGTGGTGGCGCGTACCGGGACGATCAGGTTGGTGTATTCCTCGATCAACCGGTTCAGGGCCTCTGGCGGTTCGCTCGCCTGGAACTGCATGCGGATCTGCACTTCGTCGGGGTCGCGGTTTTCGCCCTGGCGGCCTTGGCCACCAATGGTGACCTTGAAGCTCGCGGCCTTGCTCTCGCTCGCGGTCAGCAGTGCCTGCTGCGCCTCGGTGCCTTTGACCCTTACCGACAGGTCGACCTGCATGCGCTCAAGGGCCAGGCCTTTCGGTGACACCAGCGCAAACAGGGGGACGCGCATGATGTGCTGCCCATCCATGGCCACCTCGACCATCTTGGCTTTCATGGGGGCGCCCAGCGCTTCTGTGTCGCACTCGAAAAACTGGTCGAACAGGTTGATGTACTGCTGGGCAATCAGGCTGTTGGTGGCACTGGCGGCTTCTTGCAGGCCGCGGGTAATTTCACGCAGGTCAATGGAGGTCATGGGGGCGGGGGGCTTTTGCAACGATTCGACTCCTCAGGCCAGGGTGTGCCCCTCCGGCTACCGGCAGGAAGGGCTATGGGGCAAGCGCTAGCGTTTTACGGGGTCGGTAGGTTTGCAGGCGCGGCCCGTTTCAAGGTGTCCGCCTGGGATATTTCGTCCGGGCTTTCCAGTGCGGCGGTTCGGACAATGGTTGGCTTGGTTGCGGCGTCAGTGAGGAACTCGATTACCCTCATCATCGCTTCGGGCGGTTCCTGACGCTTCAGGGTCGTGTTGAAGGCATAGCGGGCACGGGTGTCTGTTTTACGGGTTTGCGTGGATTTGTGGCTCACGCTGCCTTTCACGTTAAGCCTGAACGGCCCCCATCCCAGTGAGCCGGTAGCTTCTGCACTCATGTCCTTGTTGGAAACATCTTCCGACATCTGGTTGATAACCAGCTCGAATTCAACATTACCCTCTTCGATGGAAATGTTCGGGTGGGTAATGGCCGCCATCAGCGGCACTTTCATGGTCTTGCTGACCACCCCTTTGTATTCGCCCTGTTCGTCGACGATGGTTTCGTCGTAGTCGAACTGAATGGCTACTGCCTTGCCATCCTGGACACATACCTGCATCAGGAAGTCGGCGTAGGATTTGCTGGCGGTGACCTGCGCCTGGACCATGGCCTGCAAGGGACCGGCGATCATGCGGTCCATCGGCAGGGCATTGATCACGGAGCCTATAAGGCTGTTATCTAACGACATATCGGGAAGCTCGCTCTATCTAGTGGGTTAAGGCCGCCGCGAATAGCAGCCAAGGTGTTCGGGCGTCAGCGCGTGCAAAGCTCCTGGCGCCGGATGTTGCCGATCTGTCGCAGGCTCAGGCCGTACTTGTTGGCCAGCAGGCTGCGGGACAAACCGTTGGCGCTTTCCTTCTGGATCTGCTGGTTGCGCAGCTGACGCAGAAAGTGGTCAGCCTTGGGGATCTCCAGGGCGACCCCGGCAAAGCGCTTGATCAGTGCGTCGAGCGCTTCGGCCGGCAGCACGTCAGCGAGCTTGGTGCGCTCGCGGTGCTTGGGGATGTACTTGGGCCTGCCGCCGTAGGCGCAGGTCAGTTGGTAGGCGTTTTCGATGCCGATACAGTCGATCAGTGCCTGCAGCGAGTGGGGCAGTTGGCTGATATCGATCTGGCTCAAATCTGGCATTTGCATATGGCGCTCCTTCGGGGTAGATGGGATGTGCGACCCGATCACCCGCGGCGTTATGTCGAAGGTGTGAGCAAATTCTGTGCGACAGCCGAGGCGCGTCGCTAGGCGGCATATGGGTTGGGGGTTGTAGCTTCGGTGAACAGGATTTGCAGGCAGCGATATCTGGCGCTGTAGGAAATGGCGTCGACATCTGGCTGTGCTTCCTGGTTTCCTGTCGTGTCGCTCGCGATGATGCGGAGCGGGTGCGGCACCCCTCAATCGCACGGGTAGCTGCTCAGCAAGCTGGCGCTACCCAGATAGGCTTGAGGGGTGGCGCGCATGCCCGGCGGCAACGTGCGCCAATCGACCAGCAGGCACAGCGCGTGCAACGGCTGGCCGTTGCGCTGGCCGATGACCTGGTCGGCAAAGTGGCGGCGGTACAGTACCTGGGTCTGATTCAGAGGCTGTGCCTGGTCGGCCTGCGCCAGCGTTTGTCGGGCCAGGTCGGGCAAGCGGGCTGTGGGCACGCTGAAATGTACCGGTGCAGTTTCGGTCTGCAGGTAACCGGCCTGGCGTACGCGTTGCCACAGTTGTTGCCATTGGCTGGCACCGGCATGGGTGGCCAACTCGCGGCCCAGTTCGAGCAGGTGTTCGGCCGGCGTCTGCTGGGTGTCCAGTGCATGAAGCGAGAGCGGGGTCAGTAACAGCGATGCGAACAACAGGGGTTTGTACATGGTGCCTCCGGCGTGGGTGCTAGGAAGCCCCATGCTTTCAGGCTGACGTCACCCCACCCAGCAGGAAATCCAGCGCCGGGGGCGGTGACCGTTGTATCATTGCCGCGGCTCGTTGCGAGCCATTTGCCCCTGATGTTGCAAGGAACATTCGATGACACACGTGCAGCGCCTCAAATATTCACTTCTGATCATCCTGGTGGTACTGGGCCTGATGCTGGGCCTGTCCCACCTGCAGAAGCAGGGCACGATCAGTGAGCAGACCTTCCAGATGCTGGCCATCGCCATTGCCGTGGTGGTCGTGGTGATCAACGGCATTCTGCGGCGCAAGGTCAAGCCCTGATCTGCGCGGGCCGGCCAGGTATGGCCGGCCATGCGCTCAGCGCGAGGGTGTTTGCTCCAGTACGGCGCGTGCCTGGGGGTTGAGCCTGTAGCACTTGTCGCTACCCAGTTGTATGACGCCTTCGGTACACAGGCGCTTGAGCACTTCACGCACGCTGAGGAACGACAGCGGGATATCCAGCTGTTCCAGTTGTGCGTGCACCCCGCGTACGCCAATACTGCGGCCATTGCGGTCGGCGGCGTGCAAGGCATCGATAACCTTGAGGCGGATAAGGCTGGTGCGCAGGCCGAAGGTGCGCAACAGCTCGCGGATCTGTTCGTTGCCGATTCGTTCTTCAGCAAATACGTCCTGTTCCTTGGACGCTTTGCCTGGCGCGCGCCCGGCCTGGATCGAGGTTTGCGGGTTGTACATGCGAATGCTCCTTTTCGTGGACGAACCCGAAATGTGGGTGGCTCACTTACTAGGACGAATGAGAACGCAAAAACTGCAACCCATTCGTGAAAAAAATGCCTGTTTCTCATCAAGACGTTCCATCGCCTTGTAATACGTAAAATATTCATCTGGCCATTCGTCTGATCGGGATGACCCCCGAACCCGAGGAGTGCCCGTGTTTCCACTTTGCCGTCCCATGACTTGCGCCGGCCTGGCCGCTGCCCTGGTGGCCTTCAGCGTCGGTGTGCAGGCGCAGCCCGCGATAGCCGACGCCAGTGCCCAGATCCGCTATACCCGATACGGCGTACCGCATATCGTGGCCAAGGATGAGCGTGGCCTGGGCTATGGCGTCGGCTATGCCTACGCCCAGGACAACCTATGCCTGCTCGCCAATGAAGTGCTGACCGTGAGCGGTGAGCGCTCACGCTATTTCGGCGCCAAGGGCAAGACCCTGGAGCAGCGTGACAACCTGACCAGCGACCTGTTCTTCACCTGGCTCAATAGCTCAGCGGCGGTCGATGCCTTCCTGCAGGCGCAACCTGCGCCGGTGCAGGCATTGCTGGCGGGATACGCCAGCGGCTACAACCGGGCGTTGGTCGAACGCCGTCGTCAAGGGCTGCCCGCCGAGTGTGGCGATGGTGAGTGGGTGCGGCCCATCAGCAGCCAGGATCTGGTCAAACTGACCCGCCGTTTACTGGCCGAGGGCGGTGTCGGGCAGTTCGTTGAGGCGTTGGCAGGGGCGCAACCGCCAACGCTGGCCCGTCAGCAATCATCCGCGGGCTTTGCCAGCGCGTTGGCCCGGCAGGAGCGGTTCGCCGCGGAGCGCGGCAGCAATGCGGTGGCAGTAGGCGCGCAGCGTTCAGCCAATGGCCGCGGCCTGTTGCTGGCCAACCCGCACTTCCCGTGGATGGGCGGCATGCGCTTCTACCAGATGCAACTGACCATTCCCGGCCAGCTTGATGTGATGGGCGCGGCGCTACCGGGCCTGCCGGTGGTCAACATCGGTTTCAACAGGCACCTGGCGTGGACGCACACCGTCGACACCTCCAAGCACTTCACGCTCTACCGTCTGCAACTCGACCCCAAAGACCCGACCCGCTATGTGCTCGATGGCAAGTCGCTGCCGATGGCCCGGCAAACCATCCGTGTGGCGGTCAAGGGCACGGATGGCAGCCTGAGCCAGATTGAGCGGCCGGTCTACAGTTCGCAGTTCGGCCCGGTGGTGCAATGGCCAGGCCGCCTGGACTGGGATGCGCAGGCGGCCTACAGCGTGCGAGACGCCAACCTTGAGAACTCGCGGGTGTTGCAGCAGTGGTACCAGATCAACCGAGCCGGCAGCCTGGCGGCATTGAAGGGATCGGTCGAGCAGTTGCAAGGTATCCCTTGGGTCAACACGCTGGCCGTGGACGAGGGAGGGCGGGCCTTGTACCTGAACCAGTCGGTAGTGCCCTATGTTGACCAGCAACTGTTGGATACCTGCAGCAACCCGCAGGCACAAGGGCGCCTGGTGGTGCTGGATGGCTCGCGGAGCGCATGCCAGTGGAAGGTTGACGCGCAGGCGGCGCAACCGGGCATCTTCCCGGCGCGGCTGCTGCCAAGCCTGGAGCGTGAAGACTTCGTTCAGAACTCCAACGACCCGGCCTGGATGGCCAACCCGGCGCAGCCGCTGACCGGCTACTCTCCACTGGTCAGCCGTAATGATCAGCCGCTGGGCATGCGTGGCCGCTTTGCCTTGCAGCGCCTGCAGGGCAAAGCCCGGTTAGGTGTAGATGAACTGCAGCGCATGGTCACCGATGACGAGGTGTACCTGGCCAGCCTGGTGTTGCCAGACCTGCTGCAATGGTGCAAGGGTGCCAGCGCAGATGTGCAGGCCGTGTGCAGCAGCCTGACCGCCTGGAACGGCAAGGCCGACCTCGACAGTGGTATGGGCCTGGTGCACTTCCAGAACCTGTTCAATGCGCTGGCCGAGCACCCGGAAAGTTGGCGAGTGGCATTCAACCCGGCCGACCCGCAGCACACCCCGCGCGGCCTGGCTGTCGAGCAGGCGGCGGTGAGCAGGTTGGTACATCAGGCAGCACTGGCGTCGCTCAAGCAGGTCAGTGAAAGTGGCGTGGCCGGGGAAGCGCGCTGGGGGCAGGTGCAACAGGCCCTTGATGGTACGCCGGTACCGGGCGGCCCGCAGGCGCTAGGGGTGTACAACGCGATCTACAGCGTGCCGCACGGGCAGGGCAAGCGGCTGGTGGTGAGTGGCACCAGCTACCTGCAACTGGTCAGCTTTACCGACAAGGGGCCAGACGCCCGTGGCCTGCTTGCGTTTTCCCAGTCGAGTGAGAAGGCTTCGGCGCATGCCAGTGACCAGACCAAGGCATTTGCGGCCAAGCAACTGGCGGTGATTCCGTTTACCGAGGCTCAGATCAAGGCAGACCCGGCGTATCGGGAAGTGGTGATCAGTGAGCGGGACAAGGGGGCGGTAGTCAGCCAGCCCTGAGGCGTCAGCCTGCGCCGGCCCATTCGCGGGTAAACCCGCTCCTACAGGGGCCTGCGGGCTTGCCCGCGAGACCCTGTAATGTCAGGAAAACTCGAACGGCGCCAACTGAAAGCCCTGCTCGTCAACCTGCAAGGCCCAACCGCGGCGATCCCAGTCGCCCAGCACGATACGCCGTGCCGGTTGGCCATCGACCACCAGCTTGTGAATCGCTGGCCGATGGGTATGGCCATGCACCAGGGTGCGCACGCCATGCGCCGCCATCACCTTGGGTACTTCTTCCGGCGTGACGTCGACAATCTCAGTGGACTTCATCCGCGTTTGTGTACGGCTTTCATTGCGCAGCTTGCGCGCCAGCCTGTAGCGGGCCGACAGCGGCAGGTGGCGCAGGATCCACAAGCTCAGCGGATTGCGCAGCAGGCGGCGCATCTTCATGTAGCCCAGGTCGCGGGTGCACAGGGTGTCGCCATGCATCAGCAGCACCTGTTCACCGCCCAGCTCGATCACGCTGGGGTCGTGCAACAAGGTGCAACCAGCGGCATCGCAGAAGGCCTGGCCAATCAGGAAGTCACGGTTGCCATGCATCAGGTAGATGGCCGTGCCACTGTCGCTCAGCCGGCGCATGGCCTGGCAGATCGACTGCTGGAAGGGCGTCATGGCATCGTCGCCAATCCACGCTTCGAAGAAGTCACCAAGGATGTACAGGGCCTTGGCGTGGCGGGCGCGGCCATCGAGCAGATCAAGAAACGCCCGGGAAATATCCGGGCGTTCTTCTTGCAGGTGCAGATCAGAGATCAGCAGAATCACTCAATGATCTCGGCTTTCTCGATGATCACGTCGTCCTTCGGTACGTCCTGGTGGCCAGCTTTGGAACCGGTGGCCACTTTTTCGATGGCGTCGACCACTTCACGGCCTTCGATCACTTCGCCGAATACGGCATAACCCCAGCCTTGCACGTTCTTGCCGCTGTGGTTGAGGAAGTCGTTGTCGGAGGCGTTGATGAAGAACTGCGCCGAGGCGGAGTGCGGCTCCATGGTACGGGCCATGGCAATGCTGTACTTCTTGTTCTTCAGGCCGTTGTCGGCTTCGTTCTGGATGCTGGCGCGGGTTTTCTTCTGGCTCATGCTGGCCTGGAAGCCGCCGCCCTGGATCATGAAGCCTTTGATCACACGGTGGAATACGGTGCCATTGTAGTGGCCGTCCTTGACGTACTGAACGAAGTTTTCGGTAGTCAGTGGCGCTTTCTCGGCGTCCAGTTGCAGGACGATGTCGCCGTGGTTGGTGGTCAGTTTGACTTTGGACATGCTGAAACTCGCTCTTTCAAGGCAATCAGAAATTAGGGTGCGCAGGGCGCCGGTTATCACCTGACGTATGTTCAGGCGATCACGACACATGGCGCGCACTGGCCATTTTGCCAGGCTGCGGCAAAAAGCCGTGATAAATCACATCAGTTTGTCCGGGCGCGGCTGTCAGCAGCTTGACTGCTTCGGCTATGATAGGCCCTTTGATTCAATCGGCCTACCCAGGCTGGACACACGCATTCAAGGATCCTATGAGCAAGCCCACTGCCGACAACGCGCCCAACGCCGCTGCCAAAGGCGCCCCCGCTGTCCCTGCGAACTTCCTGCGGCCGATCATCCAGGCCGACCTGGACTCGGGCAAGCACAGCAGTATCGTCACCCGTTTCCCGCCGGAGCCCAATGGTTATCTGCACATTGGCCACGCCAAGTCGATCTGCGTCAACTTCGGCCTGGCCAAGGAATTCGGCGGCGTCTGCCACCTGCGCTTCGACGATACCAACCCGGCCAAGGAAGACCAGGAGTACATCGACGCCATCCAGAGCGATGTGAAGTGGCTGGGCTTCGACTGGGCCGGCGACGTGCGCTATGCCTCCGACTATTTCGACCAGTTGCACGACTGGGCGGTCGAGCTGATCAAGCGCGGCAAGGCCTACGTCTGCGACCTCACCCCTGAGCAAGCCAAGGAATACCGCGGCAACCTCAAGGAACCGGGCAAGAACAGCCCGTTCCGCGAGCGTAGCGTGGAAGAAAACCTCGACCTGTTCGCCCGCATGAAGGCTGGCGAATTCCAGGACGGCGAGCGTGTGCTGCGGGCCAAGATCGACATGGCCTCGCCAAACATGAACCTGCGCGACCCTATCCTGTACCGCATTCGCCATGCCCACCACCACCAGACCGGCGACAAGTGGTGCATCTACCCCAACTACGACTTCACCCACGGCCAGTCGGACGCCATCGAGGGCATTACCCACTCGATCTGCACCCTGGAGTTCGAAGGGCATCGTCCGCTGTACGACTGGTTCCTCGACAACCTGCCGGTGCCGGCACACCCGCGCCAGTACGAGTTCAGCCGCCTGAACCTGAACTACACCATTACCTCCAAGCGCAAGCTCAAGCAGCTTGTGGACGAGAAGCACGTCGATGCCTGGGACGACCCACGCATGTCGACCTTGTCCGGCTTCCGTCGCCGTGGCTACACGCCGGCTTCGATCCGCAACTTCTGCGAAATGATCGGCACCAACCGTTCCGACGGTGTGGTCGACATGTCGATGCTCGAGTTCAGCATCCGTGACGACCTGGACCGCACCGCGCCACGCGCGATGTGTGTGCTGCGCCCGCTGAAAGTGGTCATCACCAACTACCCTGAAGGCCAGGTCGAGCAGCTTGAGCTGCCACGTCACCCGAAGGAAGACATGGGCGTGCGTGTGCTGCCGTTCTCCCGCGAGCTGTACATCGACCGCGACGACTTCATGGAAGAACCGCCGAAGGGCTACAAGCGCCTGGAACCGGCCGGTGAAGTGCGCCTGCGCGGCAGCTACGTGATTCGTGCTGACGAAGCCATCAAGGACGCCGACGGCAATATCGTCGAACTGCGTTGCTCGTACGACCCCGACACCCTGGGCAAAAACCCTGAAGGCCGCAAGGTCAAGGGCGTGATCCACTGGGTGCCGGCCGAGGGCAGCGTCGAATGCGAAGTGCGCCTGTACGACCGCCTGTTCCGCTCGCCGAACCCGGAAAAGACCGAGGAGGGCGGCAGCTTCCTGGACAACATCAACCCGGCTTCGCTGCAAGTACTCAGCGGTTGCCGTGCCGAGCCGTCGCTGGCCCAGGCGCAGCCCGAGGACCGCTTCCAGTTCGAGCGTGAAGGCTACTTCTGCGCCGACCTGAAAGACAGCCAGCCGGGTCGCCCGGTGTTCAACCGCACTGTCACCCTGCGTGACTCCTGGGGCAGCTGAGGAACCGCCGTGCTTACCATCTACAACACCCTGAGTAAAACCAAGGAAGTCTTCAAGCCGCTGGATGGCAACAAGGTGCGCATGTACGTGTGCGGCATGACCGTGTACGACTACTGCCACCTGGGCCATGGCCGCAGCATGGTGGCCTTCGACCTGGTCACCCGCTGGCTGCGCAAGAGTGGCTATGAGCTGACCTACGTGCGCAACATCACTGACATCGATGACAAGATCATCAACCGGGCCAACGAGAACGGCGAAAGTTTCGACGCCCTGACCGCCCGCATGATCGACGCGATGCACGAAGACGAGCGCCGCCTGAACATTCTGCCGCCGGACCAGGAGCCGCGTGCCACCGACCATATCGCTGGCATGCACGCGATGATCCAGACCCTGATCGACAAAGGGTACGCCTACGCGCCAGGCAATGGCGATGTGTACTACCGGGTCGGCAAGTTCGTCGGCTACGGCAAGCTGTCGCGCAAGAAGATCGAAGACCTGCGTATCGGTGCACGCATCGAGGTCGACGAAGCCAAGCAGGACCCGCTCGACTTCGTCCTGTGGAAGGGCGTCAAGCCGGGCGAGCCAAGCTGGGAATCGCCATGGGGCCCGGGTCGCCCGGGCTGGCACATCGAGTGCTCGGTCATGTCCACCTGCTGCCTGGGCGAGAGCTTCGACATTCACGGCGGCGGCAGCGACCTGGAGTTCCCGCACCACGAGAACGAGATTGCCCAGAGCGAGGCGGCCACCGGCAAGCAGTACGCCAACGCCTGGATGCATTGCGGCATGATCCGTATCAACGGCGAGAAGATGTCCAAGTCGTTGAACAACTTCTTCACCATCCGCGACGTGCTCGAGAAGTACCACCCGGAGGTGGTGCGCTACCTGCTGGTGGCCAGCCACTACCGCAGCGCGATCAACTACTCGGAAGACAGCCTGCGTGACGCCAAGGGCGCGCTGGAGCGCTTCTACCACGCCCTGCGCGGCCTGCCACGGGTGGCGGCCAAGGGTGGCGAAGCGTTTGTCGAGCGCTTCAGCGTGGCGATGAACGACGACTTCGGCACCCCCGAAGCCTGTGCCGTTCTGTTCGACCTGGTGCGCGAGATCAACCGCCTGCGCGACAGCGACGTGGAGGCTGCTGCTGGCCTGGCCGGTCGACTGCGCGAGCTGGGTGATGTGCTGGGTGTGCTGCAGCTGGAGGCCGATGACTTCCTGCGTGCCGGTGCCGAAGGCAAGGTCGATGCGGCTGAAGTCGAGGGCTTGATCCAGGCGCGCCTGCAGGCGCGTGCGGACAAGAACTGGGCTGAGTCCGACCGCATTCGCGATCAGCTGACCGCCATGGGTGTAGTGCTGGAAGACAGCAAGGGCACGACGACCTGGCGCCTGGCTGACTAAAGCAACTGGGGCTGCGTTGCAGCCCTTCGCGGGCACGCACGCTCCCACAGGGATAGCGCACACTTGAGATGTCGCGCCAACCAGTGGGAGCGTGCGTGCCCGCGAAGGGCCGCAAAGCAGCCCCCGCTTTTACTTCGCTAGGCCCGCAAGCGGGCAGTGCAATACCAGCCTGGCCCCACCCAATTCGCTTTCGCCAATCTCCAGCCCGAACCCATGCAGGTCGACGATTGCCGCCACGATCGACAACCCCAGCCCGAAGCCGGCATGGCGGTGGCCTTCATCGCTGCGATAGAACCGTTTCAGTACGGCCGTCCGCTCTTCTTCGGGAATACCTGGCCCGCTATCCTCGATCGCCATGTGCACGCCGTTGTCATCCAGCGTGGCGCTTATGCGCACCCGACCACCCTCGGGCGTAAACTTGATCGCGTTGCCCACCAGATTCGCCAACGCCTCGAACAGCAGCTCGCGATCGCCGTGCAGTGCCGGTAGCTGCGCAGGTTGGTGCAATTGCAGATGAATGCCGCCATCTTCGGCCAATGGCAGGTAAAAATCGTGCAGTTCTACCAGCAGTTCATGCGGGTCAAGCTGGACGAAGCCGGCGCGGCGCTGGCGGTCTTCCAGCTCGCTGATGCGTAACAACCCGCGAAAGCGCGCCATCAAGGTGTCGGTTTCGCCGATGGCCTGGTCCAGCGCTTCGGCTTGCGCAGAATCCACGTCGCTTTGCTGGCGAATACGGTACAGCTGGGCGCGCAGACGGGTCAGCGGTGTGCGCAGGTCATGGGCAATGTTGTCGCATACACCCTTGACCTCATGCATCAGCCGTTCGATACGGTCGAGCATGGCATTGACGATCGCCGCAAGCATGTCCAGTTCGTCGCGGCGGGCCGACAGTGGCAGGCGGTGGGTCAGGTCGCCGGCGACGATCAGTTCGGCCTGGGCCTGGATCGCCCGTATACGCTTGAGCGGCCTGCGCCGTAGCAGGTACCAACCGGCAAAACCCGGGATCAGGGTCAGCGAGATGCCCCAGAGCAGGGCGTGCAGGATGATCCGGGTAACCACGAACAACGAGCCATTGTCACGCACCAGCACCAGCCACCGGCCATCCTGTACCTTGATTGCCACCGCGTCGCAGCTGTCGCGGGGCATGCGTGGGTCGTCGGCATCCAGGCAGCGTTCCAATTCATGGATCTTGCCGTCCAGTCTGAGCTCTGGGGGCAAGGCCCGCACGGTGCCGCCAATCGGGTTGAGCTGGCTATCGAACAGACCGTAGGCGTCAAAGCTGCGCTCCTCGAAGGCCTGGCTGGCAATCAGGGCGTCGTCCAGTTGCTTGCCGCTCATGTGGGCGAACAGGTGCTGGCGTTGCAGCATGGAGTGACGGGTGAGTTTGTTCAGGTAGCTGGATACCTCGAAGTACAGCACCCCCATGAGGATGCTGCTCCAGGCCACGAACAGAAAGCTGTACAGCGCCAGCAGGCGGCTGGTCGAAGAGCTCCAGCCTTTAGACGGGTTCAGCAATGGCATAGCCGGAGCCCCGTACCGTACGGATCAGCGGCGACTGGCCGGGTGAGTCGATCTTTTTGCGCAGGCGGCCAATGTGCACGTCGATCAGGTTGGTGCCCGGGTCGAAGTGATAGCCCCAGACCTCCTCGAAAATCATCATCCGCGTGATCACCTGGCCGCTGTGGCGCATCAGGTACTCCAGCAGCTTGTATTCGGTGGGCAACAGGTTGAGGGTGTTGTCACCGCGGCGCGCTTCGTGGCTGATCAGGTCCAGCTGCAGATCGGCAACCTGCAAGCGGGTCTGGGTCATGGGGACGCTGTTACGGCGCAGCAGTACCTCGACTCGCGCAGCCATTTCGTCGGAGGCGAACGGCTTGGTCAGGTAGTCGTCCCCGCCGGCACGCAGGCCGCGCACCCGCTCATCGACGTCGGAGAGGGCGCTGATCATCAGGATCGGCGTAGCGATCTTGAGGTTGCGCAGGGTGGTGACGATGGTCAGGCCGTCCACCTCGGGCAGCATGCGGTCCAGGGTGATCAGGTCGTAGCCGCCCGCAATGGCTTTGGCCAGGCCTTCACGGCCATTGTCGGCCCAATCCACTTCCAGGCCGTGGCTGGTAAGTTCGGCGACGATTTCCTGGCCGGTGACGGCGTCGTCTTCGATGGTCAGTACGCGAGGCATGCTGGTTCCTGGGCATCTAATGGAGAACTGATTGTGCCAAAGAATAGACAACCGGCGATTTAAGAAAAATTCATCTAGCGGGCACCGATGCCTTCGGCGTGCATGATCTGCGCAATGATCGGTACCGGTGTCATCAGGTGCGAGCGCATCATGGCGCTGGCAGTTTTGGCATCCCGGGCGAGGATCACCTCGACCAGTGCCGCATGCTCCTGGCGCTTGAGCGCCAGCGCCTGTTCGGAAAACACCGTCTGCGTCAGCCACAGGTGGCGGTAGCGCTCGGCCTGGTCGAACAGGTAGGTGCGTGCCTGCAGCAGGTGCTTGGAGCCGCAGCCCGAGGCAATGGCAGTATGGAACGCCTTGTGCCGCTCGTCCCACACATCCAGCCGCTGCTCGCGGGTTTTCACTTCCACCACCTTGGCCAAGGTATGCGAGTGGGCCAGCACCGACGCCTCCCAGGCATCGTCACCGCGCTCGATGGCCAGGGCAATGATCATCGCTTCCAGGTTGGCGCGGGCGTCGTAGATGTCGTTCATCTCATCCAGCGACATGGGCGCTACCCGGTAGCCTTTCTGGCTGATCGCGTTGACCAGGTGCTCGGCCACCAGTTGCGACAGTGCTTCGCGCAGCGGGCCCACACCCAGGTCGTAGCGTTCCTTGAGGGCGCTCATCAATAGCTTTTCACCGGGCTTGAACACCCCGCGGATGATGTCCTTCTTGAGCCTCTCATACCCGCTGAATGCTGAGTTTTGTCGGGGGGCGAGCGCTTCCAAGATCCTGTTCCTCAAAACGTTTTGCCGATCATACCGAAACCCTCTGCCGACGAAAAACAATGGACAAACGCGGTTAGTGTCGTTGAAACATAAAAATGTAGACATTTTTAGTTAGTGGCGATATTTTTACCTCGCCCGCACTGATCCAGGTCATGACCGGACGGCGCCACCTACTTTTTTAGCCAGGACACTGCCATGAACGCCTTTACGCAGATCGACGAACTTGTCATGCCACTGCCTCTCGAACCGCAGGGCTACACCATCGCCCCCTCGAAACAGTCGCCGCGCCTGCTGGAACTGACCTTTGCCCGGGAAACTGTCGAAGCGTTCGTGCAGGCCGTTGCCCAATGGCCGGTGCAGGCATTGGAGTACAAGTCGTTCCTGCGTTTTCGCGTAGGCGAAATCCTTGACGAGCTGTGCCAGGGCACGCTGCGCCCGGTGCTGCTCAACACCATC
Organism: Pseudomonas sp. JY-Q; assembly: GCF_001655295.1. Classification (NCBI taxonomy): domain Bacteria; kingdom Pseudomonadati; phylum Pseudomonadota; class Gammaproteobacteria; order Pseudomonadales; family Pseudomonadaceae; genus Pseudomonas; species Pseudomonas sp. JY-Q. The sequence goes on from NZ_CP011525.1 coordinate 2,788,867, forward strand.
CTCGACCGCGCCACAGGTGGCATGCTGATTACCCCGATCGGCCTGGACGACGTGAGCCAGGCCGAAGACATGGTCAAGTTCACCACCGCCTGTGCACACCTGATCGGCCGTTCCAACTATGACGCCATGAGTGGCCAGTTCTATGCGCGCTTCGTGGTGGTCAACAGCGACAACTCCGACAGCTACCTGCGCCAGCCGCACCGTGTGATGGAGCTGCACAACGACGGTACGTTCGTGAACCAGATCACCGACTATGTGCTGATGCTGAAGATCGACGAAAAGAACATGGAAGGCGGCAACTCGCTGCTGCTGCACCTGGACGACTGGGAGCAGTGCGAGGCGTTCTTCCGTCACCCGATGGCCCGTCGCGAAATGCGCTGGACCGCACCGCCGAGCAAAAAGGTTGCCGAAGATGTGTTCCATTCGGTATTCGACACCGATACCGAAGGCCGGCCGACCATGCGCTACATTGACCAGTTCGTGCAGCCGGAAAACTACGAGGAAGGTATCTGGCTGAACGCCTTGTCCGAGTCGCTGGAAGGCAGCGGCAAGAAGGTCTCGGTACCGGTAGGCGTAGGCAGTTTCCTGCTGATCAACAACCTGTTCTGGCTGCATGGCCGCGATCGCTTCACCCCGCACGAGGGCCTGCGCCGCGAACTGATGCGCCAGCGTGGTTACGTCGCCTTCCCCAAGCCGCTGTACCAGCGCGGGCAATAATGACAGGGCGCGGGGCGGGCGCTCGCCCACGCGTTTTTGCACAAAACAATGCCACCAGGCCCCGTGCGGGCCTTGGTGAGCCTGCCAGGCAATGCCTGCGTGTGAGGTAAGGCTGTGTACGATTTCATCATTATTGGCGGCGGGATTGTGGGCATGTCCACGGCCATGCACCTGATCAAGGTCTACCCGGACGCGAAGATTCTCCTGCTGGAGAAAGAGTCCGGCCCGGCCCGCCATCAGACCGGCCATAACAGTGGCGTGATCCACGCCGGCGTGTATTACACCCCCGGCAGCCTCAAGGCGCGCTTCTGCCTGGAAGGCAACAAGGCGACCAAAGCCTTCTGCACCCGGCACGGCATTCATTTCGATGAGTGCGGCAAGCTGCTGGTCGCCACCAACGATCTGGAAATGCAGCGCATGAAGGCGCTGTGGGAGCGCACGGCGGCCAATGGCCTGGAACGCTACTGGCTGTCGGCTGCCGAGTTGCGCGAGCGTGAGCCCAACATCGTCGGTATGGGGGGCATCTTCGTGCCGTCCAGCGGCATCGTCAACTACGCCCAGGTCACCGCTGCGATGGGCGCAGAGTTCCAGCGTGCCGGCGGCGAAATCCGCTATGGCGCAGAAGTGGTTGGCCTGCAGGAACAGGCAAATGAAGTGATCGTGCGCACCCAGCGCGATGAATTGCGCAGCCGTTTCCTGGTGACCTGCTCGGGGCTGATGGCCGACCGCGTGGTGAGCATGCTCGGTCTGCGTACCGAATTCGTGATCTGCCCGTTCCGTGGCGAATACTACCTGCTGCCCAAGCAGCACAATCAGATCGTCAACCACCTGATCTACCCGATTCCCGACCCGTCGATGCCCTTCCTGGGGGTGCACCTGACCCGCATGATCGACGGCACCGTCACCGTAGGCCCCAACGCCGTGCTGGCGATGAAGCGCGAGGGCTACCGCAAGACCGATGTCAGCCCCAGCGACCTGTTCCAGACCCTGACCACGCCCGGCATCCTCAAGGTGCTGGCGAAGAACTTCCGCCCGGGCCTGATCGAGATGAAGAACTCGCTGTTCAAGGGCGGGTACCTCAAGCAGGTGCAGAAGTACTGCCCGAGCATTACCAAAGCCGACCTCACACCTTACCCGGCCGGCGTGCGTGCCCAGGCGGTGTCGCGCGACGGCAAGCTGATCGACGATTTCCTGTTCGTCAACACCGCACGCAGTGTCAACGTGTGCAACGCACCGTCGCCAGCTGCTACCTCGGCCATCCCGATCGGCGCCTACATCGTCGAGAAGGTGTGCGAGCAGGTCGGCCTGCAGGGCGGCAGCTTCCCCAAGGCCGACCTGTCGGCCAACCAGAGGGCTGCCAGCTGACACCCCGGTAACACCTCCTGCGGTTTCGTTTTACTCAACCCGTACTGCCCTGCTCACCATTCAGGGCAGGGCGGGCTTTTTCGCGCCTGCGTCGGTGACGTGCAGCCGGCGGCCCCCGCGTGGGCATGACAAAAACAACAAGGTAGCACCATGCAAACCCACAAGAACAATTTGAGTCATGGATTGAAATCACGGCATGTCACCATGCTGTCCATTGCCGGCGTGATCGGCGCCGGGCTGTTTGTCGGCTCTGGCCGCGCCATCGCCGAAGCGGGGCCTGCCACCATCCTGGCCTATATCCTGGCGGGCGGCCTGGTGGTGCTGGTGATGCGCATGCTGGCCGAAATGGCGGTTGCCTCCCCGGACACCGGCTCGTTCTCAACCTACGCTGACCTCGCCATCGGCAAATGGGCCGGTTACACCATCGGTTGGCTGTACTGGTGGTTCTGGGTGCTGATCATTCCGATCGAGGCCAATATCGCCGCTACCATCATCAACTCCTGGGTCCCGCAGATGGAGATCTGGGTGTTGTCGTTGGTGATCACGTTGCTGCTGACGGCCACCAACCTGTTCAGCGTGAAGAATTACGGTGAGTTCGAGTTCTGGTTGGCACTGGTCAAGGTGGTGGCCATCGTCAGCTTCATCGCCCTGGGTGTTTGCGCCATTTTCGGCCTGTTGCCGGGGTCCGGCGTCAGCGGCGTCTCGCGCCTGTGGGATACGGGGGGCTTCATGCCCAACGGCTTTGGTGCGGTGCTGAGCGCGATGCTGATCACCATGTTCTCGTTCCTCGGGGCCGAGGTGGTGACCATCGCTGCGGCTGAATCCGACGAGGCGGGCAAGCATATTTCCAAGGCCACCAATTCGGTGATCTGGCGGATAACGCTGTTCTACATCCTGTCGATCTTCATCGTCATCGCATTGGTACCGTGGACCGACCCACGCCTGGCGACCGAAGGCTCTTATGTCACGGTGCTGGACACCCTCGGCGTGCCAAATGCCAAGGCCATCATCGACTTCGTGGTGCTGACGTCGGTGACCAGTTGCCTCAATTCGTCGCTGTACACCGCCTCGCGCATGGTCTATTCGCTTAGCCGCCGGGGTGATGCCCCGGCCTGTGCCCAGATAACCAGCCGCAGTGGTACACCCGTGGTGGCAGTCTTGTTGTCGACGGGGGCTGCCTTCCTGGCGGTGATCGCCAACTACCTGGTGCCGGCTCAGGTGTTTGGCTTCCTCATGGCCAGCTCCGGTGCCATTGCCTTGCTGGTGTATCTGGTCATCGCCATTTCCCAGCTGCGCCTGCGCCAGCGCCTGACGGCACAGGGCAAGACACTGGGTTACCGCATGTGGCTGTTCCCGTGGCTGACCTGGGGCGTGATCCTGTTCATCAGCGGCGTACTGGTATTGATGCTGTTCCGTCCGGATCATCGCCTGGAAGTGGTCTCGACGATGGTGCTGGCGGTGTTGGTGGTGTGCTCGGGGGTGCTGGTGACCCGGCGCCGGGCACGCGGCGGGGCCGTGGCTGGCGTAGGGCAGGGCGCCTGATTCGTCCGGCCTGAAGACAGACGAGCAAGTCGCATCAGGCTGTGAGAGGATGTCCGCCAACAAAGCCAGGACCCTGAACGCAGCCTGATGAAGACACCTAAAAGAATCGAACCGTTGATCGAAGACGGCCTTGTCGACGAAGTACTACGGCCGTTGATGAGTGGCAAGGAAGCCGCTGTGTACGTGGTGCGCTGTGGCAGCGAGGTACGCTGCGCCAAGGTCTATAAAGAAGCCAACAAGCGCAGTTTCCGCCAGGCCGCCGAATACCAGGAGGGCCGCAAGGTACGCAACAGCCGTCAGGCCCGGGCCATGGCCAAGGGCAGCAAGTACGGCCGCAAAGAAGCTGAAGATGCCTGGCAGAACGCCGAAGTGGCAGCGCTGTTCCGTTTGGCCGCCGCAGGTGTGAGGGTGCCCAAGCCTTACGACTTCCAGGACGGTGTGCTCCTGATGGAGCTGGTCACCGATGCCGATGGCGATGCGGCCCCGAGGCTGAACGACGTACACCTGGAAGCGGAGGATGCCCGCGCGTTCCACGCCTTCGTCATTCGCCAGGTCGTGCTGATGCTGTGCGCCGGAATGGTGCATGGCGACCTGTCCGAGTTCAACGTGCTGCTCGGCCCGGACGGGCCGGTGATCATCGACCTGCCGCAGGCAGTGGATGCAGCCGCCAACAACCACGCCTTCAGCATGCTGCAGCGCGATGTGGACAACATGGCCCATTATTTCGGGCGCTTTGCCCCGGAGCTGAAAAGCACCCGCTATGCGCAGGAGATGTGGGCGTTGTACGAGGCCGGCGAGTTGCTGCCCGACAGCCCGTTGACCGGGGTGTTCGAGGATGACGAACATGAAGCTGACGTAACCGGGGTGATGCGCGAGATCGACGCCGCCCGGATGGACGACGCTCGCCGCCGTGCAGCACGCGCCGAGGCTGAGCATGGGCCGGCCAAGGCAGAGGAAGTGACGCCGCCCTGGCTGCAGTAATTTATTCCTGTACCGGCCTCTTCTCGGGTAAACCCGCACCTACGGGATTTGTGGGCGCGGTTTTGCCCGCGAAGAGGCCAACACAGGCAAACCCCGGCCGTTGCCATTGACGCAAGACACAATCTCGTCATTTAGCCTTTTCACTGGCGCGCGACAGGCATAAGGTATACGCCGTTCAAATTCCCTGGAGCTGTCATGTCCAACCAATTCCCGTCCGTTCGTCCCCGCCGCCTGCGCCAGAACGAGTCCCTGCGCACGATCTTCCAGGAAACCGAGTTCCGCCTTGAAGACCTGATCCTGCCGATCTTCGTCGAAGAGGGCATCGATGATTTCGTGCCGATCACCAGCATGCCCGGTGTCAATCGTATCCCCGAGAAACTGTTGGCCCAGGAAATCGAGCGCTATGCCCGCGCCGGTATCAAGTCGGTGATGACCTTTGGCGTATCGCACCACCTGGATGCCGATGGCAGCGACACCTGGAACGAAAACGGCCTGGTTGCGCGCATGTCGCGTATCTGCAAGGACACCGTGCCGGAAATGGTGGTGATGTCCGACACCTGCTTCTGCGAATACACCAGCCACGGTCACTGCGGCGTGCTGCATGACCATGGCGTGGACAACGACGCCACCCTGGCCAACCTGGGCAAGCAGGCCGTCATCGCCGCTGCTGCCGGTGCCGACTTCATTGCCCCCTCGGCGGCGATGGACGGCCAGGTGCAGGCTATCCGCAGCGCGCTGGACGGTGCCGGCTTCCACGACACCGCGATCATGGCCTACTCGACCAAGTTCGCCTCGTCGTTGTATGGCCCGTTCCGTGAGGCCGGTGGCACTGCACTGAAGGGTGACCGCAAAAGCTACCAGATGAACCCGATGAACCGCCGCGAAGCGGTGCGCGAATCGCTGCTCGACGAGCAGGAAGGCGCGGACGTGCTGATGGTCAAGCCGGCCGGTGCCTACCTTGATGTGATCGCCGACATCCGCGCCGCTTCGCGCCTGCCACTGGCGGCGTACCAGGTGAGTGGCGAGTATGCGATGATCAAGTTCGGTGGCCTGGCCGGTGCCATCGACGAAGGCCGGGTGGTGCGCGAAAGCATTGGCGCAATCAAGCGTGCCGGTGCCGACCTGATCCTGACCTACTTCGCCATGGACCTGGCGCGCGAAGGTATCTGAAGCCAGGCCTTGGTCATGAAAGCCGCTGCCATTGCAGCGGCTTTTCTTTGGGCGCCGTTGGGGGGTGCCGCAAACACACAAAAAAACAGTAAGCGCTGAATTATTTAGTGTCCCGTTGTATCTGATCCCTTAGAGCATTCATCGACAGGGATACGGGTATGAAACCTCGCAAGAAAAGCGTCCAGCCAATCGGCCTGAAGGACATCACCATCGTCGACGACGCCAAGATGAAGAAGGCGATCACGGCCGCCGCGCTGGGCAACGCCATGGAGTGGTTCGACTTTGGGGTATATGGCTTCGTCGCTTATGCCTTGGGCAAGGTGTTTTTCCCCAACGCCGACCCCAGCGTGCAAATGATCGCGGCCTTGGCCACCTTCTCGGTGCCGTTCCTGATCCGGCCCCTTGGCGGGTTGTTCTTCGGCGCCTTGGGCGACAGGTTCGGGCGGCAGAAAATCCTCGCCGCGACCATCGTGATCATGTCCCTGAGCACCTTCGCCATCGGCCTGATACCGTCCTATGCAAGCATTGGTATCTGGGCGCCCATCCTGTTGCTGCTGGCCAAGATGGCCCAGGGCTTTTCGGTGGGTGGTGAATACACCGGTGCCTCGATCTTCGTTGCCGAGTACGCGCCAGACCGCAAGCGCGGCTTTCTCGGCAGCTGGCTGGATTTCGGTTCGATTGCCGGCTTTGTGCTGGGCGCAGGGGTGGTGGTGCTCATTTCCACGGTGCTGGGTGAAGAACAATTCCTCGAATGGGGCTGGCGCCTGCCGTTCTTCCTGGCCCTGCCGCTGGGCATCATCGGCCTCTACCTGCGCCATGCGCTGGAAGAAACCCCTGCGTTCCAGCAGCACGTCGACAAGCTGGAACAGGGCGATCGTGAAGGCCTGGCCTCCGGGCCCAAGGTGTCGTTCAAGGAGGTGGCCACCCAGCACTGGCGCAGCCTGGTGACCTGCATCGGCGTGGTAATCGCCACCAACGTCACCTACTACATGCTGCTTACCTACATGCCCAGCTACCTGTCGCACAACCTGCACTACAGCGAAGACCATGGCGTGCTGATCATCATCGCGATCATGGTCGGCATGCTGTTCGTGCAGCCGATCATCGGTCTGCTCAGCGACAAGTTTGGCCGACGGCCGTTCATCATCGTCGGCAGTGTCGGCCTGCTGGCCTTGGCCATTCCGGCATTCATGCTGATCAACAGTGGGGTGCTTGGGCTTATTTTCGCCGGCCTGCTGATCATTGCCGTGTTGCTGAACTTCTTCATCGGCGTCATGGCCTCGACGCTGCCGGCCATGTTCCCCACGCACATCCGTTACAGCGCCCTGGCCAGCGCCTTCAATATCTCGGTGCTGATCGCCGGCCTTACTCCAACCCTCGCTGCGTGGCTGGTGGAGACCACAAACGACCTGTACATGCCGGCCTATTACCTGATGGTGATCGCTGCTGTCGGCCTGGTCACCGGCCTGACCATGAAGGAAACCGCCAACAAGCCCCTGCGCGGCGCCGCCCCTGCGGCGTCAGACATCGAAGAGGCGCGTGAACTGCTGCAGGAGCACCACGACAACATCGAGCAGAAGATCGAGGACATCGATGCGCAGATCGCCGAGTTGGAAGCCAAGCGCGAAAAACTGGCACAGCAGCACCCGCGTATCGAATGATCAGCGCGGCATGTAGCCACGCTGCCAGGAACGCGGTATGAACCGCGATACCAATGCCAGCACGCAGGCCAGCGCACAACTGCCGGCCAGCGCCTGCAGGCCCAGGTGTTGTTGCAACCAGGCGCCGAGCGCGGCGCCCAGCAACATCCCGGCCCAAGGTATCAACTGGACCCGCCAGCCATTGCGCCGCTCGCCCAGCAGCCAACGCCCCAGGCCGCGGCCGAAACGCGACAGGGCGCCCGTTACGTAAGTCAGGCCAATGGGCAGGCCATTCACCTGTTCCACGACCGCATTGATCATGCCCATGGCCAGCGTGGCCGCCAACAGCGCAGGGAAGGTGGCCGGCAACGGCCACGCTGCGGCGAAAGCCAGCAGTGCGGCAACCACCAACAGCACCGGCCAGGCTCGACGGCGCAATCCGCGAGCCAGGAGCACACCCAGCGCATTGCCCGCAACGAAGCCCAGTACGGCGCCACTGAGGCGTAGCACAAGGGCCAGGTCAGCTTCACTGATGGCCACCGCCAGGCGTGTGGTGTTACCACTCATGAACGACACGAAATCGCCCAGTGCCAGCAAGCCGATGGCATCGGTCATGCCGGCCAGCACCGACAGGGCGGCGACCAGGCCAAGGCCGACGCGACCGCGCATTACCTGCAGGCGCAAACGCCTGGCTGTGCGCGCGGGGAGGGCGTTAGGGAGCATGTGCAGGCCTCAGGGCAACAGGTTTTCGCGGGCCAGGGTACCTTTGATGGTGCGCTCTACCACATCGACCAGCACCATGGTCTGGTGGTCGACCTCGATGTTGAGCAGTTCACCTGTGTGGTAGCTGGCGAAGGTAGTCTGACGCAGGGTTTCCGGGATCAGGTTGATGGTGATCACGTTATCCTCCACGTCAGCGACCGTCAGGCTGCAGCCATTGACCCCGATGAAACCGCGCGGGAACACGTACTTGCCCCATCGCGGCGGCATGCGGAACTTGATGAAGGCGCCGGTTTCCTTGATCGACAGCTCGACGATCTCGGCGGTAGTGGCGATGTGGCCGGCCATCAGGTGGCCGCCGACTTCGGCGTTCATCTTCGCTGAGCGTTCGATGTTCACGCTCCGGCCAGGCTTGAAGCTGCTCAGATTGGTGCGTTCGAGGGTAGCGGTCATGGCGTCGAACCTGACCTGGCTGCCGTCGATTTCGGTCACGGACAGGCACGTACCTTCGACACTGACGCTGGCACCGATTTTCAGTTCGTCGAGCAGTTCCGGGGTGAGGTCGATGGTGAACTGGTTGTGGCCCGGGTAGGTGGTCACATCAAGCAGAGGGCGGACGGCCTGGACGATGCCGGTGTACATGGAGTTGCTCCTGGGCACGGAAAAGAAAACTTCCGAACGCTATGCCCGTAGCGCCGTAAATGCAAGACCGGCTTCTTGGCTGGCAAGCCGGCTTGCGAGTCTGGCAACTGCGCGGGGCAGGCGGCGTGCTTGCGGGCGAAACCGGTTTGCCGACGGCAGGGCCACGCCAGATTCAAACATGCCCGCTGCTGTTGACGATCCGCAGGCACAGCGCCTCGTAGGGGTCCAGGTTCACCATCAGGCGCCCGTCCTCGGTCAAATCGCCTTCGACCGTCTCGTTGATCATGTCGACCACCGGCCCAGGTGTGAAGCCGGTCAACAGCAGTTCCTCGGCAATTGCCTCCTGGCCGAAGTTCAGCGCAGTGATCTGGATACCGCGCCCGGCTGGCAACTCATGCACCATCACCAGCAGCCCTGGGCTGCGTACCTCAGGTACCAGCACCTGACGGCTGGTGGCGATGCCGTAGGCCTGGCGCACAGCCAGCAGTTTCTTCACCTGGCAGGCAAATGAATCACCCTCGTCCAGCTGGCTGTCGAGGCTGCCGTAAAGCGACCGGGCACGCGGCATGCCACGCACCGAAGCCGCCGCCTGTGGGTCAAGCCCGGCCAGGTCATAGCCGCCTCGGTGAATCCAGCGGGTATCGCCGTCGAGCATGCGTTCGGCCACCGCTTCGGCGGGCAAGGGCAGGGCACCGACCAGGTCCCAGCCGGACAAGGCGACTACCCCCGGCTGCATGGCGTTGTACATGACCAGCAGCAGGTGCACCTTCTTGATCAATTCGATATCCGCTACGCCAATCTGTTCAAGGTCGCGGATACCCAGTGCAGCGGCGATCAGGCTGGCGGTGGTGCAGGCAATGCCGTTGGTCACGAAGCGCAGGTTGTACGGAGCATGCTCGCCCGACAGCCGTTCGTAGATTTCTTCGCGGATATGTTCCCGCAGAATGCTGCCTGGCAGGGTCTGGCCCTTGTACAGGTACATGTCGTGAGCATGCAGGGTCCAGAAATGCACCAGCTCCACGGTCAGCTCGTCGTGGTTCTGCAGGGCATGGATCAGCGAGGCCGGGTCAATGCCGAAGGCGTGCATCTCCTTGAGCATCAGGCGCAGGAACTCGGTGTCGCCGGTCAGCAGCGCATGCTGGTAGGCCGGCCGGGTAATGAAATCGTAGGACAGGTCGGCACCGCCCCTGGACATCTGCGCAATGTCATCGAGGGTCAGGTTCAGCTCCTGGAAGCTGAAACCGCCGGCCTTGCGGATCATGCCTCCGATCAGCTGGTTGCCGACGAGCGACAGCGGGTGGCTTTCCGACCAGGCGGTGCCGCTGGCGCGGGTTTCCACGCCGAGAAAGCCGTTGGCGTCCAGGCGCAGGCCGCGTGCACCCAGGCAGTCCAGCGCGTGCAGCGCGTCACCAATGATCATCTGCTGGGCGGCAAAGGTCGGGTCCAGCCAGTTCAGCGAGGGCTGGCCTTCCTTGAAGTAATGCAGGTACACCCAGCGGCGGGTCTTGCCGTCGACGCCTGTGATCGGCGGCGTGGCGCTCCAGTCGGTTTCCTTCACGCCCGGCTCGAAGAAGATTACCCGCTGCAGCTGGCCAACGATGTAATGGCGCGCCTTCAGCTCGTCACACTGAGCTGGCAGTAAATTGACCGCATCGCGCCCGGCGGGCACCTCGGGCAGCAGCGTCCAGTCTTCTTCGCGGATCTCGACCATGTGGTACAGCCCCGGGTAGGGGCCATGGGCGATCTCGGCCAGGCGGAAGTCGGCGCCCTTGCCGGTGTGCGAGGGGATCAGGTCGTCGATGGTCACGGCATTGTGCGCAGCGGCCATGCGGCTCATCTGGATCAGTTCCTGCTCGCTGCCGTACAGCGGGTCGATGTCGAAGCTGATGCGGTCGAAGTTGCCGTCCACGCTGGGGGTGAGTTCGCGGCCGCGGATGCCACCGGACAGTTTGATCGGGCCCGTGTGCAGACCCTGTACGCCGATCTCCGACAGGCGCTTCCACAACGCTTCGTGGGCCAGGGCACCGAGTACCGAGCAGCCCTCGGGCGCGATGATGGCGTCGGGGTAGACGGTCAGCCACACCGAGGCGATTTCGGTGGCGCGGCGTGGCTGCGCCTCGGCGTACGGTTGTTGCCACAGGCGCGACTGGCCTGAGTACAGGCTGGCGCGCGCCTGGGAGGCTTTGAGCATGGCGCGGTCTTCAAGCCATTTGACGTACGACGGGTCGGGCTGGGTCATTTCGCGTCCTCTTTGCGTGTCGGCACCGGCTCAGGTTATGACGGCGTCGCGGCCTGAACGTTCGGCCCGAGATGGGTGTTGGTTTCTTCGCGGGCTTGCCCGCTCCCACAGGCTCCCATACCGCTGAAGATTTGCGCTGCACCTGTGGGAGCGGGCGCGCCCGCGAAGAGGACGGGCTTGCAAAGGCAGGCTCAGCGCCGGGCCGACAACTGCTGCGGTGCCAGAAACGCATCATGGAAGTAATTGCGCACCGCCTGCATCGCCGGGCTGAATGCCCGTTCCCGATGCCAGGCCAACCCCACGCTCATCGGTGTGACCGGGTCGCTGATGCTCACTGTCTCTATACGCTTGCCCTCCAGCGACCACGGCCGGTGCACCAGGTCCGACAGGATCGCCACACCGCTGCCATTGGCGACCATGCTGCGCACGGCCTCCACCGAGCTGGTCCGCACCCTTACGCTTGGCCGTTGCCCGGCCTGCTCCCAGTAGCGCATGGCACTGTGCTCGGCCTCATCCACGGTCAACAGAATGAACGGCTCACAGGCCACATCGGCCAGGCTGACGGCCGAGCGCTCGCACAGTGGGTGATGCCCGGGCAGCCACAGCCGGCGCTCGGAGTTGAACAGGGTTTCCGAGACGATGTCGGGGTGGGTGAGGTTGGCGGTGAGCACCACCGCCATGTCGAAACGCCCCTCCAGCAGGCCTTGCTCGATGGCGCTGCGCTCCTGCTCGTACAGCTCCAGGGTCACGTCCGGATGCCAGTGCTCCAGGCGCTGCAAGTGGTGCGGCAGGAAGTAGCCGATCACCGTGTAACTCGCCGCCAGGCGCAACAGGCCACTGGCACGCACGTCCGGAAGCGGGCTGTTCAACGCATCGTCGACACTGCGCAGGATGACGTAGGCACGGTTCAAGAAGTGCCGGCCGGCTTCGGTCAGGCTCATGCCTTGGGCCGAGCGCTGGAACAACAGCACGCCGAGCATCGCTTCCAGCTCCTTGATGGCCGTGGTCACTGCCGACTGGGAGATGTTCAGGTGGATTGCCGCTTGGGAGATCTGGCCGATTTCAGCGGTGGCAACGAAGTAGCGGACCTGGCGCAAGGTGAGTGACACGGTAGGCTCCCGGGGTATCTGATTTTCAGAAGGTACCCCATCTGTTTATAGATCTTCCCAAGGGGGTGTAGAGAATCTAACGTGGCTTGCATGCAGTCACAAGTGCCAGGAGACGCGGTCATGCAAGCAGTGGATTTCAACTCGGACATGGGTGAGGGCTTTGGCCCGTGGACGATTGGCGACGGCGTCGATCACGAACTGATGGGCTACATCAGCAGCGCCAACATCGCCACCGGTTTCCATGCCGGCGACCCCGGCACCATGCGCCGCACCGTCGAGCGCGCCAAGGCCCTTGGGGTTGCGGTGGGAGCACACCCGGGTTTCCGCGACCTGGTCGGCTTTGGCCGCCGGCACATCAATGCCTCGGCGCAGGAACTGGTGGACGACATGCTCTATCAATTGGGCGCGCTGCGTGAAATCGCTCGTGCCCAGGGCGTGCGCCTGCAGCACATCAAGCCGCATGGGGCGCTGTACATGCACTTGGCGCGTGACGAAGAAGCGGCGCGCTTGCTGGTGCAGAACCTGCGGGTGATCGAGCCCGAGTTGCTGCTGTACTGCATGCCGGGTTCGGTGATCTGCCGCATTGCCCAGGAAATGGGGCAGCCGGTGATTCGCGAGTTCTATGCCGACCGCGAGTACGACCTGAGCGGGTCGATCGTGTTTACCCGCAATGTGCGTGGCTATGAGCCCCAAGCCGTCGCCGAGCGGGTGCTGCGTGCTTGCCGCCAAGGCGTGGTGCGCACGGTCGAAGGCCAGGACCTGGCGATCGAATTCGATTCCATTTGCCTGCACAGTGACACCCCGGGCGCGCTGGACCTGGTCGAGGCCACGCGCAAGGCACTGGATGCGGCCGGCATCGTGGTGCGTGCACCGCGCTGAACCCGTCAGGCATCCGGCAAACAGACACGCCGGAGCCCGTGCATTTTGTTTTCGCCTGCCTTTCTATAAAGATTCCAAGAAAAGGAACTGTCATGGCCGAACCGCTTGCTACAACCCCGATCCGTTACAGCTTCGGCGCCGACGAGCACCTGTTTGCCGAAGTCAGCGAAAGCATGTCGCTGGAGGCCTTTTTCAAGGGTATGGCCGTCACCCGTGCGGTGGAGCGCATGGCCCTGGATGGCGTGCTTGATGTGTGCCTGGCCAACGCGTCCTTCCAGGTCCGCTTCGACCCGGACCGTATCGCCCCCGAGGCACTGCTCGAAGCCGTGCGCGGCGCCGAAGCGCAGGCGGTGGCCGAGCGTTCGTTGCAGACGCGGATCATCGAGATCCCGGTGCTGTACAACGACCCCTGGACCCATGAAACCCTGATGCGCTTTCGGGATCGCCACCAGGACCCCACCAGCACAGACCTGGAGTACGCTGCGCGCATCAACGGCCTGGCCGATGTCGAGGCCTTCATCGCCGCCCACAGTGGCGCGCCATGGTTCGTGTCGATGGTCGGCTTTGTTGCCGGCCTGCCGTTCATGTTCCAGATGGTCGAGCGCCAGCGGCAGCTGCAGGTGCCCAAGTACCTGCGCCCCCGTACCGACACGCCCAAGCTCACCCTGGGCCATGGCGGCTGCTTTGGTTGCATCTACTCGGTGCGCGGGGCCGGGGGCTACCAGATGTTTGGCGTCACCCCGGCACCGATCTACGACCCGCAGCAGACCTTGAATTACCTGAAAGAGCACATGGTGTTCTTCCGCCCGGGTGACATCGTGCAGTTCAAGCCTATCGACCGCCGCACCTACGACCGGGCGGTGGCGGAGGTGGAGGATGGCTGCTTCGACCTGCGCATTCGCCCGGTGACGTTTTCCCTGGACGCCTTCCTCGCCGACCCGGTCGGCTACCCCAAATCGTTGCAGGAGGTGCTGGCATGATCAAGGTACTCAAACCGGGCTTGGCCACTTCTGTACAGGACCTGGGCCGCGAAGGTTACTACCACCTGGGCATTCCACCGTCCGGCGCACTCGACCAGTACGCCTTGAGCGCAGCCAACCACCTGGTGGGCAACCCGGCCGGCGCTGCGGGCCTGGAGTGCGCGCTGGTGGGGCCGGAGCTGGAGTTCCGGCAGGACGCACTGGTCGCTGTGTGCGGCGCGCAGATGCCAGCGTTGCTCGATGGCCGCGAGCAGCGCCCGGACACGGCGTTCGCCGTGCGGGCCGGGCAAGTGTTGCGTTTCGGCTTTCCAACAGCGGGCGCCCGGGCCTACCTGGCAGTGGCCGGAGGCATCGATGTGCCCGAGGTACTGGGTAGCCGGTCCACCTACGCGCTGGGCGCGTTGGGTGGCTTTCATGGGCGCAAACTGATGGCGGGCGACCTGCTGCCGGTCGGCGTGCCCAGCGGCAAGACCCGTGCCGGTGCAAGCTTGCCCATGGCCCTGCGTCAGGCCTTGGGGGGCGAGGTGGTGTTGCGGGTGGTGCCTGGGCTGTACTTCCACCGCCTGACCGAAGCTGCAGCGCAACGTTTCTTCACCGACGCCTGGACCGTTGGCTCCGAAGCGGACCGCATCGGTTATCGCTACAAAGGCGGCAGCGCCTTGAGTTTCCAACCGCGCGAGCAGCCGTTCGGTGCGGGGTCGGACCCGTCCAATATCGTCGACAGCTGCTACCCGATCGGATCGATCCAGGTGCCGGCAGGGTTGGAACCGATCATCCTGCATCGCGATGCAGTGTCGGGGGGCGGCTACGCCATGATCGGCACGGTGATCAGTGCCGACCTCGACCTGATCGGGCAGATGCAGCCCAACCAGCAGGCGCGGTTCCTGCCGGTGAGCCTGGAGCAGGCACTGGAGGCGCGGCGTTCGTACAAGAAGAAGCTGGCCTGCCTGGCCAGGCTCTTCAGTTGAGCATGATGTTTTCGCTGTAGCAGCGGCCTTGTGCCCGACGGGGCCGCAACGGGCTCCGCGGCTACGCCGAGCGCGCAGGTTTGCTGATGGTCTTGCCGGTTTGCGAGGCCACCTCAAGGGCTTGGCCGTCCCGCTGTTTGCCTTGGCGCGCCAGGCCTTCAAGTTGCGGTATCAGCATGCCTTCCGGCAAATGCCGCCAGAACCGCCCAGGCATGTGCAGGCGCAAGGCGTCCGGGTTGAGGCGGGCCGGGTTGAAGGTGTGGCGGTAGTAGGTGCGCCAGAGTTCGGCGCCGGGGTCTTCGGCGTTGCGGGCCCACTGGCGCCAGGGCTCGGGGCACTGTCGCTGGTAGTCGAAGGACTGGCCGTCGAAGCGAATGCCATCCTGTGGCGTGGCAATCAACCAGCGCAAACGCCCCAGGCGGTCGGCAAAATGCGCGCTGGCACTGTGCAGAATGTCGTGTGCCGGCTCGTGATAGGCCACCAGCTCCAGTTGCAAGTGCTCAGCCAGTTCATCAGGCAGCGGCACGAAGCGTACAAACGCGTGCAAGTGATGTGCCTCGCGGGTTACCTGCTTGATGCGCCGTTGCAGCTCACTGCCCAGCCGGTCACCGGCCAGCATTGCCGTGCGGTCGCCATGGGCGACGCGCCACAGCACTTCATACAGCAGGTTCCAGCGCTGTTCGCCACGGTAGCGCGAGGCCTGCTCCAACTGGCTCAGCAGTGCGGCCGGGACTTTGGCCCGGAAAGGGCCAGGCCCTTCAGGCGGCGCTGCCGGCACGGCCAGCAGGTCCGCCATCGGGCCTTGCGACCAGGTGACTTCCGACGGGTCGATGCCATGGCTCAACAACACCCGGGCCTGGTCGCGCCAGGTGGCGAACAGGTCGTCGCAGTCGAGTGCGATCACCCCCATAACCCCATCTGCACGGGCGCTGGCGGCTCACTCAAGCGCGCGCGCAGCAAGCCGCTGCGCAGCTCGGCCTGGGCGGGGCGGTAGTCGCTGGTGACGATGAACGGCCGTGCCTTGTCCAGCACGCAGCGCAGCTGGATCAAGTCGTCATAACGGATGCGCCGCTCCCGCCGCAGGGCGACCAGGCGCTGTACGCTGCGCAGGCCGATGCCGGGGATACGCGCCAGTAGCGCAGGTTCCGCGCGGTTCACGTCCAGCGGGAAGACTTCGCGGTTGGCCAGCGCCCAGGCCAGCTTGGGGTCGATGTCCAGTGCCAGGTTACCGCTGTGGCCCAGCAGCTCGCCAGCCTTGTAGCCATAGCCACGCAGCAGGAAGTCGGCTTGATACAGGCGGTGTTCGCGTAGCAGCGGTGGTGCGGCGAGGGGCACGCTGCCGGGGCTGTCGGGGATCGGGCTGAAGGCGGAGTAGTACACGCGCTTGAGGCCGTAGCCCTGGTACAGCGACTCGGCATTGCGCAGCAAGGTACTGTCGTCGGTGCTGTCGGCGCCGACGATGACTTGGGTGCTCTGCCCGGCCGGGGTAAAGCGCGGCGCCCTGGGCTCGTTGGCCACGGCCTGCTGGCCCTGATGAATCACGCCCATGGCCTGGCGAATGGTGCGCCCTTGCTTTTCCGGCGCCAGTCGCTTGAGGCTGGCGTCGGTGGGCAGTTCGATGTTGACGCTGAGACGGTCGGCCAGGCGCCCGGCCTCTTCGATCAGCAGCGGGTCGGCATCGGGGATGGCCTTGAGGTGGATGTAGCCGCGGAAGCTGTGCTCTTCGCGCAACAGCCGGGCCACACGGATCAGCTGCTCCATGGTGTAGTCCGCCGAGCGGATGATGCCGGAGCTGAGGAACAGGCCGCTGATGCAGTTGCGCCGGTAGAAGTCCAGGGTCAGGCGTACCACTTCCTCGGGGCTGAAGCGCGCGCGTGGCACGTTGCTGGAGCGGCGGTTGACGCAGTACTGGCAGTCATACAGGCAGAAGTTGGTCAGCAGTACCTTGAGCAGTGATACGCAGCGGCCGTCGGGGGTGTAGCTGTGACAGATACCCATGCCATTGGTAGCACCCAGGCCGTCAGCGCCGCGCGAGTTACGCTTGGGCGCGCCGCTGCTGGCGCAAGATGCGTCGTACTTGGCGGCATCGGCCAGGATGCCGAGTTTGGCGATGAGTTGCATGGCGCGGTCTCGCTATACTGAATATTCATACAGTATTTTGAGATTTGATGGATTGCAAGCGATATGGATAGGGGAGCGCGAGTTTGACCTGGAGCAGTACCTGATCGGGCAGGCGCTGTAGTTCGGCGGGCATTCGCCTAAGCGCCCACCGGACCGGCAGGGTCTGGTGGGTCATTTCCCTGCGTGTTCCTCAACGACCAGCGGGTTGCGCCAGGTATCGGCCCAGGCGAAGTGGTAGACGTCGTTGGGGGCACTGGCCTGGCACTGACCGTTGTCGGCATCTGCACCGACGACATACCATTTGGCCCGCGAGGTTTCACCCAGCTTGCGTGCCTTGTCGACGTTGAAGCACTGGCCCAGTTCGGTGGCTGGAACCAGGGCGAAGGCGGTGGGGTGCTGGCGCAGCCAGTAGACCGCTGCATCCACTTTGGATTGGCCGGTGAAGCCGAAGTGCACGATGGGTTGCCGGGCAAATAGCCAATGCCCCTCGCGCCAGTTGACCAGCACCAGTTCGGCACCGGCAGTGGCCTGTGCGGCGTCGCTCATCAGCGTCTCATGCGGGTTGCGGCCCTCCTTCACGGGTTCGACGAAACCACGCGCGAACCACAGGGCGAACCATACCAGGGCTGCTGTGGTGAATGCCTTGTGCCAGCCCGGCCGACGCTGCCACCAGCGCTTGAGCAGCCACGGCACCAGCGGCGCCATGGCCAGAATCAGGCCTGGCAGCGCCGGGAAAATATACAGCTTGCGCTTGCCGGTGCTCAGGCTGAAGAACAGCAGCACCAATGCCACCCAGCCTAGCAGCAGCAGGAAGCGGCCATCGTGCTTTTGCAGTTGCCGGCGCCAGGCCGGTACCAGCCAGGGCAGGGCCAGGATCAGAGGCAGCCAGTACTTGGGGATGACCTTGACGAAGAAGTACCAGAACGGCTCGCGATGGTCCCAGGCATTGGCGTAGCGGCTGGCGGTCTGACGCAGCAGGATTTCCTTCAGGTAGGCCAGCTCTGCCGCGCCGCCGCCATGGGCGATCGACACCAGCAGCGGCAGCAGCCATACGGCGCAACCGGCGAGTAACCACAGTAGCCCCAGGCTCCAGCGCCATCCCTGGCCGGGCATGGCGACTACGCCGCGCCAGCGATGGCGCACCGCCCAGGCATAAGGCAGCAATATCAGCGCCGGAACAAAACCCACCCCCTTGCTGATAATGCCCAGGCCCATGGATGCGCAAGCCAGGTAGAACCAGCCCCAGGCGGGCCCCAGTAGCAGGTGGCGCAGCATGCCGTAGAGGCCCAGCGCAACCCAAAGGCACAGGAAACTGTCGATCTGCCCGGTGCGCAGGATGCTGTAGGTCTGGTAGGTGGCCAGGAACAACAAGGCCGCGATCACGCCGGTGCGCCGGTTCCACAGGCGCCGCCCGAGGTCATGCAGCACCCAGGTGATGGTCGCCGCCGACAGCAGCCCGGGCAGGTACAGGGCAACGTTGGGCGCGCCGGTCAGGTAGCTGAACAGCGCCACGGTCCACATGAACAACGGTGGCTTGTCGCCATAGATCTCTGCTGCACGGTGTGGGATGAACCAGTTGCCGCTCTGCAGCATTTCCAGGGCCACGCCGAGAAAGCGTTCTTCATCGACATTCATCGGCTGACGCCAGCCGATTCCCGCGCCCACCAGCAACACGGCGAGGGCGATCAGGGCCAGGCGTTCGGCCCCGATTGTCTTGAACTTAGGCAAAGGGCTATTCCTTCAGTTGCTGGTGGCGGGCAATCAGTTGCAGGTTGCGCAGGTAGACCAGAAAGCCGAAGCTTTGGCCGATAATGAAGACCGGGTCCTGGCGGTAGATGGCGTAAGTCAGCAGTAGCGCGCTGCCGAGCATGCTCAGGTACCAGAAGCCTACCGGGATCACGCTGCGGCGCTTGAGTTCGCTGTACAGCCACTGCAGCACGAAGCGCCCGGTGAAAACGGCCTGACCCGCGAAGCCGATGATCAACCAGAGGGTTTCGCGGGTCATCCTTCAAGCTCCTGCGGGCGGCTGTGCAGGCGGGTGCGGCGGATTAGCCACCACACCCCGAACAAGTCGAGGATGCCGACCAGGGCGCGGTCCAGGTTGCCATACTTGGAGACACCGGCGTGGCGTGGCCGGTGGTTGACCGGGTGCACCAGCATGCGGCCGTTGTGGCGCAGGATCAGTGCCGGAATGTAGCGGTGCATATGGTCGAAGTAGGGCAGGTGCAGGAAGGCTGCCCGCTCGATCAGCTTCAGCCCGCAGCCGGTGTCGGGCGTGGCATCCTTGAGCAGGCGGCTGCGCAGGCCGTTGGCTACGCGCGAGGCCCAGCGCTTGCTGGCGCTGTCACGCCGGTTGACCCGGTGCCCGGCCACCAGCTTGACGCCGCCGGCCAGGTTCTGGTTGGCGCGCACCAGGGCTAGCATGCCGGGGATGTCTGCCGGGTCGTTCTGGCCATCGCCATCCAAGGTCGCCAGCCAGTGGCCGCGGGCCGCCTGGGCGGCATGCCACAGCGAGGTGCTCTGGCCCAGCGAATGGTCGTGACGCAGGATGCGCAATTGCCTGTAGCCCTGGCTTTTCAGGTGTTGCAGTACGCTCAGGGTGCCGTCGCTGCTGCCGTCGTCGACCACCAGCACTTCGTAGTGTTCGGCCGTGAGTGCAGTGCGTATCTCCATCAGCAGTGATGGCAGGTTGTCAACCTCGTTCTTGGCGGGGATCAGTACCGAGAGGTCAAGTGGATCGCTCATGAGGCTACCTGTGATCGTGTTGTGATTGCGTGGATCAAACCCGGTAGAAATCCCGGTACCAGCCAACGAAGGCGTTGACGCCATGTTCCAGCGATGTGCCTGGGGAGAAGTCGATCCAGCGTGCCAGTGAGCTGACCTCGGCCCAGGTTTCCAGCACGTCCCCCGCTTGCAGCGGCAGGTAGTCGCGTTGGGCCTTGATACCCAAGGCGTCCTCCAGGCATTCGACAAAATGCAGCAGCCTTACCGGCTGACCGCGGCCAATATTGAACAGTTGGCAGGGTGGTTTCCCCTCGGCTGGCCGGGGCGGTTTCAGGCGCAGGCGCACGATGCTTTCGACGATGTCGTCGATGTAGGTGAAGTCGCGGCCCATCAGGCCGTTGTTGTAAAGCGCTATCGGCCGGCCCTCGAGCATGGCGCGGGTGAATTTGAACAGCGCCATGTCGGGGCGGCCCCAGGGGCCGTAGACCGTGAAAAAGCGCAGGCCGGTGGTCGGCAGGCGGTACAGGTGGGCGTAGCTGTGCGCCATCAGTTCATTGGCGCGCTTGCTGGCGGCATAGAGCGACACGGGCTGGTCGACCGGGTCGTCGATGCTGAACGGCAGCTTGGCATTGGCTCCGTACACGGAGCTGCTTGAGGCGTAGATCAAGTGGCGTGGTGGCTGCGCTCTGCAGGCCTCGAGAACATTGAGGAAACCAACCAGGTTGGCCTGGCCGTAGGCACCCGGGTTGTCCAGTGAATAGCGCACGCCGGCCTGGGCCGCCAGGTGGATCACCTCGCTGAACGCCTGCCTGGCGAACAGCGGTTGCAAATCGGCAGGGTTGGCGATGTCGAGGGCATGGAAGTGGAAGCTGGAAAAACCGAACAACGCCTGCAGGCGCGCCCGCTTGAGCTCGACGCTGTAGTAGGCATTAAGGTTGTCGATACCGACCACTTCGATGCCGGCCTCGCACAGGCGCCGCGCCACGTGGTAGCCAATGAAACCTGCCACACCGGTAATCAGTACGGGCATACTGGCTGCACCTGGCCACGGCCGATCCCGTAATAAGTCAGGCCGGCGGCGGCCATGTGCTCGGGCTCGAACAGGTTGCGCCCGTCGAACACCACCCGGTCGGTCAACTGCTGCGGCACCTTGTCCAGATTGAGTACGCGGTAGTCCTGCCACTCGGTGACGATCACCAAGGCATCTGCGCCCTTTAATGCATCGTCCTTGCAGGGCACCAGTTGCAAGTCGGCACGCGGGCCGTAGTGGCGCCGGATTTCTTCCATGGCCTGAGGGTCGTGAGCCTGCACCCGCGCGCCCGCGGCCCACAGTGCTTCCAGCAGGACCCGGCTGGAGGCTTCGCGGATATCATTGGTATTGGGCTTGAACGACAACCCCCACAGGGCAAATACCTTGCCCCGCAGGCCGCCGGGGTAGTGGCGCTGGATCTTGCTGAACAGCCGTCCCTTCTGCTGCTCGTTGACCGACGCTACTGCGCGCAGCAACTGTGTCTCGAAGCCTTCCGACTCGGCACTGTGGCGCAGGGCTTGCAGGTCTTTGGGGAAGCACGAGCCGCCAAAACCGCAGCCGGCGTAGATGAAGTCATAACCGATGCGCGGGTCCGAGCCGATGCCACGGCGCACCATTTCGATGTCGGCCCCCAGGTGCTCGGCCAGGTTGGCGATTTCGTTGATGAAGGAAATCTTGGTGGCCAGCATGCAGTTGGCCGCGTACTTGGTCAGCTCGGCGCTGCGCGCATCCATGACCATAAGCTTCTCGCGGTTGCGGCTGAACGGCAGGTAAAGCTCGCGTAGCAACTCCACTTCGGCCGCATCTGCGCCGCCGATGATGATGCGCTCGGGGCGCATGCAGTCATCCACCGCTGAGCCTTCCTTGAGAAACTCCGGGTTGCTGATCACCTGGAAGCGGCTGGTATCGGCCACGGCCTGGGCGATGCGTGCCTTGATGCGGTGTACCGTACCCACCGGCACGGTGGACTTGTTGACGATTACTTTGGGCCCGTCAGCGTGTTCGAGGATGCTGTCGACCACGGCGAAAACGTGTTTCAGGTCGGCGCTACCATCGGCTTGCGGCGGAGTACCGACGGCAATGAACTGCAACCTGGCATAGTTGGCAGCGACTGCGGCATCCGTGGTGAAGCGCAGCCGACCGCAGGCGAGGTTCTTCTCCAGCAGCGGCGCAAGGCCGGGCTCGAAGATCGGGCAATGGCCTTCACTCAGGCTGGCCACCCGATCGGCATCGACATCCATGCACAACACCGAATGGCCCACCTGGGCCAGGCACACCGCCTGGGTCAGGCCGACATAGCCGGTTCCGAAAACCGTGACCTTCATTTGACAGCTCCTTGATAGGAAAGCTGAAAAAAAATGTCACATCCTTGTTTAGGAATTGTTACCTGAAGGATGTTTTCGTGGGCCATGAGGCCTTTATTCCACTTCGCCCAGGCAGAGCATCTAAACTTAATGACAGCTCGCGTTAGCGCGTTGTACCGCGAACGAAAACCCTTGAACCGACCACCGCCTTCCCGGAGCGGATGTCCCTCGTTGGCGATGGCCTTCTTGCAGAGGAGGGCAGGTCATGGACGAGGCAAGGCTTCACGATTTCATGGGCAAGCTGGTGGGCGACATGGGCGCGGCGGCGACGCTGGCCAATGTCATTCTCGGCGATGAACTGGGGCTGTACCGGGCCATGGCCGACAGCCAGGCGGTCACCCCTGAGCAACTGGCGGAAAAGACCGGCTGCCACCCGCGGCTGGTGCGAGAATGGTTGAATGCCCAGGCGGCATCGGGCTACATGGTCCATGACAAGGGCCGTTTTGTGCTGCCTGAAGAACAGGCCATGGCCCTGGCGCTGGAGGATTCTCCGGCCTACATGGCCGGCGGCGCGTCCGTGGTGGCGGCGCTGTTCCATGACAAGGACAAGCTGGTAGCCGCCATGCGCGGCGATGGCGGGTTGGCCTGGGGCGATCACCACCCGTGCATGTTCAGCGGTACCGAGCGGTTTTTCCGGCCGGGGTATCGCACCTTCCTGGTAGCGGATTGGCTGCCGGCACTGGAGGGTGTGGTGGCCAAGCTGCAGGCGGGCGCCAAGGTGGCGGATGTGGGGTGCGGTCATGGTGCCTCGACGCTGGTGATGGCGCAGGCGTTTCCAGCGTCGACCTTCGTGGGGTACGACTATCATCAGCCTTCGATCGTCACCGCCAACGCGCGTGCGCGTGAAGCGGGGTTGGAGTCGCGGGTGAGCTTCCAGCAGGCCAGCGCCAAGGAGTACCCGGGGCATGACCATGACCTGGTGTGCTTCTTCGATTGCCTGCACGACATGGGTGACCCGGTCGGGGCAGCCAGGCATGCCTACCATGCTTTGAAAGCGGATGGCACGGTCATGCTGGTGGAGCCTTATGCCGAGGACTCGCTGGAGGGTAACCTGACACCGGTCGGGCGCTTGTTCTATGCGGCGTCGACGTTTATCTGCACGCCCAATTCGTTGTCGCAGGAAGTGGGGCTGGGGTTGGGTGCGCAGGCCGGGGAGGCGCGGTTGCGGGCGGTCTTCGAGGAGGCAGGGTTCAGCAGGTTCCGGCGGGCGACGCAGACGCCGTTCAACCTGATTCTGGAGGCCCGCAAGTAGAGCGTGATCCTGCACCGGCCTCTTCGCGGGCTCGCCCACACAGGTTACGTGCTTGTTTCAGGCCTGTGGAGCGCCTGGGCTGCCCGCGAAGTGGCTGGGCCTGGAAAGCAGAAGGGGCGCCATGTGGCGCCCCTTCTGTTTGTTGCTTAGGCTTCAGCGTCCCAAGGACGATCGCCTTTTTCATCTTTGACGCGGGTCGGCAGGCCCATCACGTCCAGCGCCTTGAGGAACGGCTCGGCTGGCAGCTCCTCGACGTTGACCATGCGCTTGGCATCCCACTCGCCACGGGCTACCAGCAGGGCGGCAGCCACTGGCGGTACGCCGGCGGTGTAGGAAATGCCCTGGCTGTCGGTCTCGGCGTAGGCTTCTTCGTGGTCGGCCACGTTGTAGATGAACACTTCGCGCGGCTGGCCATCCTTGGTGCCTTTGACCAGGTCGCCGATGCAGGTCTTGCCGGTGTAGCCAGGGGCCAGCGAGGCCGGGTCTGGCAGTACAGCCTTGACTACTTTCAGCGGTACCACTTCCAGGCCTTCGGCGGTTTTCACCGGTTGCTCGCTGAGCAGGCCCAGGTTTTTCAGTACCGTGAACACGTTGATGTAGTGCTCGCCGAAGCTCATCCAGAAGCGCACGTTCGGGACGTTGAGGTTCTTCGAAATCGAGTGAACTTCATCGTGGCCGGTCAGGTACAGGTTTTGCGAGCCTACCACTGGCAGGTCGTCGGTACGCTTGACCTCGAACATGGTGTTGCTGGTCCACTGGCTGTTCTGCCAGCTCCACACTTGTCCGGTGAACTCG
Organism: Pseudomonas sp. JY-Q; assembly: GCF_001655295.1. NCBI lineage: Bacteria > Pseudomonadati > Pseudomonadota > Gammaproteobacteria > Pseudomonadales > Pseudomonadaceae > Pseudomonas > Pseudomonas sp. JY-Q. The sequence continues at coordinate 2,813,105 of NZ_CP011525.1, forward strand.
CGGAAGTTGATTTCCGGGTCGAAGTTGGTGGCAAAGTACTTGCCATGTGAACCGGCATTGACGTCGAGAATATCGATCGAATCAATGCTGTCGAAATACTGTTGCTGCGCCAGCTTGGCGTAGCTGTTCACCACACCCGGGTCGAAACCGACGCCGAGAATGGCGGTAATGTTCTTTGCCTGGCACTCTTCGAGGTGTTTCCACTCGTAGTTGCCGTACCACGGTGGGGTCTCGCAGATCTTGCCCGGCTCTTCGTGGATGGCGGTGTCCAGATAGGCGACACCCGTATCGATGCAAGCACGCAGCACCGACATGTTGAGGAAGGCGGAACCCACATTGATCACGATCTGCGATTCGGTTTCGCGGATCAGCGCCTTGGTTGCCTCGACATCGAGGGCATTGAGCGAGAAGGCCTGGATGTCGGCGGGTACCTTGAGGCTACCCTTGGCCTTGACGCTGTCGATGATGGCCTGGCATTTGGAGATGTTCCGTGACGCGATGGCGATACGACCCAGTTCGTCGTTATGCTGCGCGCACTTGTGGGCCACCACCTTGGCGACACCTCCTGCACCAATGATAAGAACGTTCTTCTTCAATTTACCCTTTGCTCCTTACTTGAAAGCCGGTCTTACGACAGGCTGGAAACGTAGTCTTCGAAACCGAACTCGCGGACGACTTCGACGCTGCCGTCGAGCTGCTTGACCACGATGGAAGGCATCTTCAGCCCGTTGAACCAGTTTTTCTTGACCATGGTGTAACCCGCCGTGTCGATGAACGACAGGCGATCGCCAATGGCCAGCGGACGGTCGAATTGGTACTCGCCGAAGATGTCACCGGCCAGGCATGACTTGCCGCAGACCATGTAGGTATGCTCGCCGTCATTGGGGGCCATCTTGGCGTTGAGGCGGTAGATCAGCAGGTCGAGCAGGTGCGCTTCGATCGAGCTGTCGACCACGGCCAGGTGCTTGCCGTTGTACAGGGTATCGAGCACGGTCACTTCCAGCGAGGCGCTGTTGGTGATGGCGGCTTCGCCCGGCTCCAGGTAAACCTGCACGCCGTATTTTTCCGAGAACGCCTTCAGGCGCGCGCAGAAGGCGTCTACTGCATAGTCTTCACCGGTGAAGTGAATGCCGCCACCCAGGCTGACCCACTCGACCTTGTGCAGCAGGTGGCCGAATCGCTCTTCGATGTGCGTGAGCATCTTGTCGAACAGGCCGAAGTCACCGTTCTCGCAATTGTTGTGGAACATGAAACCGGAGATCTGTTCGATCACCTGCTCGATCTTGGCCGGGTCCCATTCGCCCAGGCGGCTGAACGGGCGGGCCGGGTCGGCCAGCAGGTAGTCGGAGCTGCTGACCTGCGGGTTGACGCGCAGACCACGCACCTTGCCTTCGGACTGTTCGGCAAAGCGTTGCAGCTGGCCGATCGAGTTGAAGATGATCTTGTCGCAGTTCTCAAGCATCTCCTCGACCTCGTCGTCGGCCCAGGCCACGCTATAGGCATGGGTTTCGCCGGCGAACTTCTGGCGGCCGAGCTTGAGCTCGAACAGGGAGGACGAGGTGGTACCGTCCATGTACTGCTGCATCAGGTCGAACACCGACCAGGTGGCGAAGCACTTGAGGGCGAGCAGCGCCTTGGCACCGGAGTGTTCGCGCACGTAGGCGATCTTCTCCATGTTGCTGAGCAGCTTGGTTTTATCGATGAGGTAATACGGCGTCTTGATCATTTAAAGGCCCCCGGCCAGGCCGGCCAAAAAAAGGACACGCATTGTGCCTTCACTTGCCGCAGACCGAAAGGGCGGGATACGCATTTCGTCAGGGTTGACGCTATTGCGAGGGCTTTTTCGGTTGCGGCGAGCCTAGTAGATCAGGTGCATGTGACTGTCGTGATCACCCCCGACAGATGGCAGCTTCAGTCTGCCTGCTGCAGCCAGGCCTGGATCTGCTCCAGTGTTGCGGTAGCGCCGCCACAGACCACCACCAGTACATTGCGCAAGGCGCCCAGTGCCTTGGCATCATAGGCCACTGCCAACGCCGCCCCGCACGCGGGCTCGACCAGCACACGGTGGTCCAGCAAGAACCGCTCACAGGCCTCCAGCGCTGCGCGATCGCTGACCAGATGGCTGTGCACCGGATGCTGCTGCACGCACGTCAGCGCCTGATCAGCCACACGCTTGGCCCCCAGCGACGTGGCCACCGAGGCGATGCGCTCCAGCTCCACCGAATGCCCAGCCTGCATGGCCGCATGCAGCGACGCCGCGCCCTCGGTTTCTACTGCCAGCACCGGCACATCGCCCCAGCCATTGCGCTTGAGCCCCTCTACCACGCCACTGAGCAAGCCGCCCCCGCCGACTGACAACACCACCGCGTCCGGCTTCAGGCCGGCTTCGGCCACTTCATCCACCAGGCTGGCATGCCCGGCCCACAGCAGTGGGTCGTCGAATGGGTGGATGAAGGCATCGTTCGGGCCTACCAGTGTCTGTGCCAGGGCGTTGGCCTCTTGCCAGGAACTGCCGTGCACCACCACCTTGGCGTCTTCCAGGTGCAGCAGCTGCTTGGCCCGTTCGGTGGTGGTTTCGGGTACCACCACGGTCACCGGCACCCCCAGCTTGCGTCCGGCGTAGGCGACTGCCAAACCGGCATTGCCACCTGACGAGGACACAAAGTGCTGGGCGCCACGCGCGTGGTGTACCTCGCAGGCGTAGCCTACACCGCGCAGTTTGAACGAACCGCAGGGTTGCAGGGCGTCGAGCTTGAGCCAGATATTACGACCGGCCGCCAACGACAGCGGGCGCGACTCGATCAGGGGGGTATGAATGTGCAAGGTCATTGGCTGGCTCCGCGTAGTTGCTCGAGGTAGTTGTAAATGGTGTAGCGCGTCACGCCTAGAGCGCTGGCAGCCTTCTCGACGCCGCCCTTGACGATGAACAGGCCGCGCTCCTGCATGACGCGCACGGCCTCGACCTTGGCCTGTTTGTTCATCCGCCCCTGGCCGCTGCGCTGCAGGGCAGCCTGGATGATCTCGCTCATCAGCAGCTCCATGTCGGCCGGTTCGTTGACCGCCGGTATGGCCCCCAGCGGCTGCAACTGCTGGAGAAAGCTCATGGCAGCATCCAGGCCGGTGACGTCGGTGTTGACGCACAGGCTGGCGAAGGGGTGGCCGCTGCTGTCACGGAAGATTGCCGTGGCACTCCGTAGCGTGCGGCCTTTGAGCGTAGTGGGGTAATCGGGCAGCACCACCGGCTCACAGCCGTGCTGGTCGGCCGAGGCCTGCATCAGTGCCTTGAAACCCTGGTCCTGCTCCGGTGCGGCGAGGATCGGGCTGCCCACGCTGCGGCCGGAAAGATGACCGTTGACGATCGCCACCACCGAGTGTTCGGGGTGGTCAAGGTCGTGCAGGAGTATTTCCATGTTGCGCGCGGCAACGCTGCCCAGGGCCTGGATCGCGGCCTTGAGCACGGTGAGGGTGAGTTGGCGTTCTTCGCTGGGGGTGATAGGCATGGCAGACCGCAAAATCAACTGTTTGTGTATTTTTACACATATGGTTGAAATTCGCGATCTGCTTTTGCGGGCCCTGTAAGACTCAGCCGAGCGCCGGCGTGCGCGGCGGAATCATCCGGCGCGAGCCGGTGGCCTCGAACGCGGCAGCAAAACTCAGCAGCGCGTTGTCGCTATAGGCCTTCCCGGCAAAGGTCAGCCCCACCGGCATACCGATATCGGCCATCACGCCCATCGGCACGGTCACGGTCGGCACGCCCAGGTGACGGATTGCCAGGTTGCCGTTGGCTACCCAGACACCGTTGCTCCAGGCGATGTCCGCCGATACCGGGTTGATATCGGCATCGGCCGGGCCAACGTCGGCTACGGTGGGGAACAGCACCGCGTCCAGGCCCAGCTCGTCCATCCAGTCTTCCAGGTCCAGCTTGCGGGTCTGCTCCAGCCCGCGCAGGCCGTCGGGCAGGGTCTCGATCTGGTCCCAGGTCTTCAGGCCACGTTTGGCCATGTTGACGTACTCGTCCATGCCGGCAGCCAGGTCATCTTCACGGTTGGGCAGGGTGCCCGGGTCGTGGGGGAAGATCTTCAGCCCGTCGACATCGGCCAGGCGGTTAAGCTTGGGGTCATCGTTGGCGCGCAGGAAGTCGTCAAAGGCCCAGCCCGACAGTTCCCACAGTTCGTCATGCAGGAATGCCTTGCTGACGATGCCACGGTTGTACACGGTCGGCGCGCCTGGGCGGTCGCCTTCGCAGTTGGACACCAACGGGAAGTCCACTTCCAGCACTTCGGCACCCGCCGCTTCCAGGGCCTGGCGTGCTTGTTGCCACAGGTCGATCACCGTGGCGCGGGTGTTGATGCGTTGGCCGGTCGGCCCGCCGATGCCTGGTTTCTCGGCGGTGCCCGCTTCGGGATCGGCATTTATATACATGCGTGGTACGCCAAAGCGCTTGCCCTTGAGCGCGCTGGCATCTACCGCCAGTTCAAGGTACGAAGCCGGACGTACCGTCGAGGCAGCGGGGATTGGCACCCACGGCTGCAGGCGCCACAGGTCGCCGCGCTTGTCGGCGTCATCGGCGACCACCACGTCGAGGATTTCCAGCAGGTCGGCCATGGTGCGGGCGTAGGGCACCACCACGTCCATGGTCGGCGTCAGCGGCCAGTTGCCACGCACCGAAATCACCCCGCGCGACGGGGTGTAGGCGCACAGGCCGTTATTGGACGCCGGGCCACGGCCGCTGGACCAGGTTTCTTCGGCCAGGCCAAAGGCGCTGAAGCTGGCGGCGGTGGCGGTACCGGCACCGTTGGACGAGCCCGAGGCGAAGGGCGCGGTCAGGTAGTTGGCGTTGTACGGGCTTTCGGCGCGGCCATAGACACCGCGCTGCATGCCACCGTTAGCCATGGGCGGCATGTTGGTCTTGCCCAGGCACACGGCACCGGCGGCGCGCAGGCGCTCGATGGTGAAGGCGTCGCGCTGGGCGACCAGGTCCTTGAAGGCAGGGCTGCCGGAGGCGGCAGTCAAGCCTTTGACCAGGTAGCTGTCCTTGGCGGTGTAGGGGATGCCGTCCAGCGGGCTAAGCACCTGGCCCTTGGCACGACGGGCATCGGAGGCCTCGGCCTCTTTGAGCGCCTCCGGGTTGCGTACCACCACGGCGTTAAGGGCTGTGGCCGTGTCGGCGCCATCGTAGGCGTCGATGCGCGCCAGGTAGGCCTTGACCAGCTCGACCGCTGTCGTGCGGCCCGACTCGAGCGCGTCGCGCAGCTCGGCAATGGAAACCTCGGTTACCTCGATCATGCGTTCACCAAAAAATGTGCAGGTGGGGGCTAATGCGAGGAGTGTACAAGAAGGGCTTGGCGGACGCAGGTTTGCGCAGGGGCAAATGGTTTTATGCAGGGGGGCATTGTCGGGGGCATTCACAGGCATTCCCCGGCCCATTGTGGGGGCGGCCTTTTGTTGTCAAAGGGCCGCTCCCACACGGTCTGCGTCAACCTTCCAGGTCGGCGGCGCTATGGCGCTCCGGCACCTGGCTGTGTTCATCTCCCCAGGTACGGTTCACGCGTGTACCGCGCTGCACAGCAGGGCGCTGGGCGATGTCCTCGGCCCAGCGCTGTACGTTCGGGTACTCGTCAACCGCCAGGAACTGCGCCGCGTCATACAGGTTGCCGCGTACCAGCTGGCCATACCACGGCCACACGGCAATATCAGCAATACTGTATGCCTCGCCGCCCAGATAACGGCTTTCGGCCAAGCGACGATCAAGTACGTCCAGCTGACGCTTGGCTTCCATGGTGAAGCGGTTGATGGCGTACTCGAACTTTTCCGGTGCGTACACGTAGAAGTGGCCAAAACCACCGCCCAGGTAAGGCGCCGCACCCATCTGCCAGAACAACCAGTTCAGGCATTCGGTGCGCGCAGCCGGCGATTTTGGCAGCAATGCTCCAAACTTTTCTGCCAGGTACAGCAGGATCGAACCTGATTCGAACACCCGCACCGGCGGCTCCACGCTGCGGTCGAGCAGGGCGGGAATCTTCGAGTTGGGGTTGACCTGGACGAAGCCACTGGAAAACTGATCACCCTCGCCGATGCGGATCAGCCAGGCATCGTATTCGGCACCGGCGTGGCCCAGGGCAAGCAGCTCTTCAAGGGCAATGGTGACCTTGACGCCGTTGGGCGTAGCCAGGGAATACAGCTGCAGCGGGTGTTTGCCCAGCGGCAGGTCCTTGTCGTGAGTCGGGCCGGCGACCGGGCGGTTGATGCTGGCGAACTGGCCGCCGGAGGCTGCGTCGTTGCGCCAGACTTTGGGTGGCACGTAGGCAGGCTTGCTCATGCATGAATCTCCTTCAAAGGCGCGAAAACGGTCACGTGAAAACGTTGACCTGCATCTATGCCATGGGTTCGACGCAATGCGCAAATGCACAGGGTGCAGGCGCAGCTTGCATGACGGCGGTTTCATCCAGTTTTCATCCGGCACAACGCCAGCCGGTTTTATGCTGGGTTATCCCTTCGTCCTGCAAGGAACCGCTGGCCGATGACCCTTGCACGCTGCGTGTTGGCGCTGGTCCTGCTCGGCGGCCTGTTGGCCCGCGCCGAGGCCGCGCCGTGGGTTGCCGGCCTGCACCTTATGACCTTGACCGACCCGGTCGATAGCCGCCCGATGCAAGCGCTGGCGTTCTACCCGGCCGTTGGCAAAACCCGTATCAGCCGTATAGACGGGTATCCCGTCGACGTGGCCGAAGAGGCGCCCGTCGCCATGGGGCGATTCCCGTTGCTGGTGCTGTCTCACGGCAATACGGGCAGCCCATTGGCTTTGCATTACCTGGCCACGTCGCTGGCGCGGCAAGGGTTCGTGGTGGTGGCGGTGGTGCACCCGGGGGACAACGTGCGCGACCACAGTCGCCTTGGCACCCTGAGCAATCTTTATGGGCGGCCGCTGCAAGTCAGCGCGGCGATCACCGCAGCGCGTGATGATGCAGTGGTCGGGCCTTATCTGAATGAAGGCAAGGTGGGCGTGATTGGCTACTCGGCCGGCGGAGAAACCGCGTTGATCCTGTCTGGCGCACGCCCCGACCTGGACCGTCTGCGTCAGTACTGCCTGGAGCGCCCGCATGACACAGACGCCTGCAAGACCCACGGCATCCTGATTGCCGACCGTAGCGAACTGGCGCCCGAGACCGACCCGCGAGTGGGGGCGGTCATGTTGATGGCGCCGCTGAGCCTGTTGTTCGGGCGCCATGCGCTGGCCGGGGTGCAGGTTCCCGCACTGATCTACAGTGGCGACAGCGATCAGCTTGTGGCCGTAGACCGTAATGCCGAGGCCCTGGCCCGCAAACTGCCGGTTACACCGGACTACCGCCTGTTGGCCGGTGCCGGGCATTTCGTGTTCATGGCCCACTGCGATGCCGAGCAGTACGCGCGAATGCCGGCGCTGTGCAAGGACGCCGACGGCGTCGACCGCCGGCATATCCATCATTCGCTGCAGCGAGAAACGGCAGTGTTCTTCAGCCAGGCGCTGGGCGCGCCAGCGCCGGCTGAGCGTTCAGCTACGGCGGGCGCGCCGCGCCAGCCACAACGTTAGGCCGACCCCGGCCAAGGCGAGCAGGGCCGCCACGCAGAAGATCGAGGCATACCCCAGGTGTACCGCCACGGCGCCCATCACCGGGCCGGCAATGGCCAAGGCCATGTCGAAGAACACAGCATAGGCACCCAGCCCTGCGCCGCGGCTGCTGCTGGGGACGTGCTTGATCGCCTCCACGCCCAATGCCGGGTACACCAGCGACAGCCCGAAACCGGTGAGCCCGGCGCCAACCAGCGCCCAGGGCGGCGAGGGCGCCAGCCACAGAAGGCCCAGGCCCAGCACTTCGGTGGCCATGCAGGCGACCGCCACGTTGTAGCCACCAAAGCGGTTGACCGCGTTGACGAACAGCAGCCGCGAAATGATGAAGCACACACCAAACGCACTCAGGCACCAGGCCGCACCGGCCCAGCCGCGCTCGAGGTAGTACAGGGTGACGAAGGTGGTCAAGGTGCCGTAGCCGATCGAGGCCAGGGTCAAACCCAGGCCACACGGGGCAACCCGGCCGAACGCCGACCAGAAGGGCAGGCGCTCGCCGCGTACCACGACCACGTCGGGGCGCTTGCGAAGCACCAGCAGGGCAAGGGTTGCCAGCACCAGCAAAGCCGGCCCCAGCACGCTGAAGTCCAGCCCGTCCACGGCCAGCACGCCGATCGGCGCACCGATGGCGATCGCGCCATAGGAGGCGATGCCGTTCCACGAGATCACCCTGGCAGTGTGTTCGGGGCCGACCTGGCTGATGCCCCAGCTCAAGGTGGCAACGCCGATCAGCCCTTGGGCGATGCCCAGCAGCAAGCGTCCACCGAGCAGCAGTGCCAGGCTCAGCAGCGGCAAGGTGAGGGTCCAGGCTGACAGCAACGTCAACACCCCGCAACCGGCAATCCCCAGCAGGCCAAAGCGGATGGCCTGTTTCCCTCCCAAGGTGTCCGCCACCCTGCCTGCAAACGGGCGGCTCAGCAGCGTGGCCAAGTACTGCAGGCCAATGGTTACACCGGCGATCACTGCGCCAAAGCCGAGCTGGTCGTGCACATAGCTGGGCAGCACCGCAATCGGCAGGCCGATGCAGAGGAAGGCAATGAAGGTATAGAAAACGATCGACAAGATCTGCAGGGTGATGTGCAGCGTGTGACTGGCGGGGGCAGGTTGTTGCGCGGTCATGGGCTCTTTCGCGGGCGGGCGGTTGGGCGTGGTCCCATCATGGCCGTTGCGCAAAGGAAAAGAAAGCAGGCTAACGAATTATTCGTCGGGCAGTGTCAGTCGGTGGGAGGGGGGCTTCGCGGGCAAGCCCGCGAAGAGGCCCAGCCACACAAGGTGGCCAGGCCTTGGCCTTCAATCAGACCAGCACACCCTGGCTGCGCAGGTAGTCATCGTAAGTACCGCTGAAGTCCACCACACCATCGGCCGACAGCTCGATGATGCGCGTGGCCAGCGACGACACGAACTCGCGGTCGTGGCTGACGAACAGCAGGGTGCCCGGGTAGTTTTCCAGCGCCAGGTTCAGCGCTTCGATCGATTCCATGTCCAGGTGGTTGGTCGGCTCGTCCATCACCAGCACGTTCGGCTTCTGCAAAATCAGCTTGCCGAACAGCATGCGACCTTGTTCACCACCGGAAATCACCTTCACCGACTTGAGGATTTCGTCGTTGGAGAACAGCATGCGCCCCAGGGTGCCGCGGATCACCTGCTCGCCAGAGGTCCACTGGCCCATCCAGTCGAACAGGCTCATGTCGTCTTCGAAGTCGTGGGCGTGGTCCTGGGCGTAGTAGCCCACTTCGGCGCTGTCGGTCCACTTCACCGAGCCCGCATCCGGGGTCATCTCGCCGACCAGGGTGCGCAGCAGGGTGGTCTTGCCAATACCGTTGGGGCCGATGATCGCAACGCGCTCGCCCGCTTCGACGGTGATGTCGAAGTTCTTGAACAGCACCTTGTCGTCGAAGGCTTTGGCCATTTTCTCGACGACCACGGCCTGGCGGTGCAGTTTTTTCGTCTGTTCGAAGCGAATGAACGGGCTGACGCGGCTGGACGGCTTGACCTCGGCCAGCTGGATCTTGTCGATCTGCTTGGCACGAGAAGTGGCCTGCTTGGCTTTGGAGGCGTTGGCCGAGAAGCGGCTGACAAAGGTCTGCAGCTCGGCGATCTGGGCTTTCTTCTTGGCATTGTCCGACAGCAGCTGCTCACGCGACTGGGTGGCTGCGGTCATGTACTCGTCATAGTTGCCCGGGAACAGGCGCAGCTCACCGTAATCCAGGTCAGCCATGTGGGTGCAGACGCTGTTGAGGAAGTGCCGGTCGTGGGAAATGATGATCATGGTGCTGTTACGCGCCGTGAGGATCGTTTCCAGCCAGCGGATGGTGTTGATGTCCAGGTGGTTGGTCGGTTCGTCGAGCAGCAGCACGTCCGGGTCCGAGAACAGCGCCTGGGCCAGGAGGACACGCAGCTTCCAGCCCGGTGCCACTTCGCTCATCGGGCCGAAGTGCTGGTCCAGCGGAATACCCAGGCCCAGCAGCAGTTCACCGGCGCGCGACTCGGCGGTGTAGCCGTCCATTTCGGCGAATTCGGTTTCCAGCTCGGCGACGGCCATGCCGTCTTCTTCGGTCATTTCCGGCAGCGAGTAGATACGGTCACGCTCGGCTTTGACTTTCCACAGCTGGCCGTGGCCCATGATCACCGTGTCGATCACGGTGAATTCCTCGTAGGCGAACTGGTCCTGGCGCAGCTTGCCCAGGCGGGTGTTCGGCTCAAGCATGACCTGGCCTGCGGACGGCTCCAGGTCACCGCCGAGGATTTTCATGAAGGTCGACTTGCCGCAACCGTTGGCGCCGATCAGGCCGTAGCGGTTGCCGTTGTTGAATTTGACGGAAACGTTTTCGAACAGCGGCTTGGAGCCGAACTGCATGGTGATGTTAGCGGTAGAAATCAAGTGCTTGTCCTGCGGGGGTTCCAGAGGTGTATTTAGGCCCTGTGGTCAGTCTTGGGCCAATGTTGGACCAATTCGACTCGGGGCGTCAGCTTCTCCAGCTCCCTCCAGTCCGAGGAGGAGCTGATCCATTTCGCGTAGGTAGAGAGCAACATCTCGACGCTGTGGCCAAGCTGGCTCGCGATGAACGCGGGGTTCATCCCAGGCATCAGGCATAGGGTGGCGTAGGTGTGGCGGGTGTCGTACTGACGGCGTTCACGGATGTTCAGCGCCTTCAGCGCCGATTTGAAGGGGCGGATTGTAACACTTGGCTCGTTGATCCACAGCCCACCTTTGCTAGGTTGGAACACGAAGGGGCTAGTCGGGTGGGCCGACTTGGACGCCATGCGGCGAAGGGTAGCGATTGGCTGGGCATGGTTGAAGGCGTTCAATGCGCGCTCGTTTAACAGGACCACCCGATGATGCTTGGTTTTCGTCTGGTCAGGTTTTCGCTTTGGATTGATCGCGGTCGGTCGTGATTATCAGCTTTCGCCCTTTATCGGCCTCTAGTGAAAGAGTGTCCCCCCCTTCTATTGATAGCGTCGATTAGAAGCCATTGTTAAACAACGGATGCAGTTGTATTCAGAACATCTAGTCCTGATGCTTGATAACAGCACTGCATCTGATAGGGAAGTTGACTGAGTTGGCAATAAAACATTCGTGGTGAGCATCGTCATGCAGGCGTCTTGCAAGATCCAGATCAGACTGGCTGCTGATAATGACCTGAGGCCTTAACTCAGCGTCTTTGAAATGGCCCTTGCGCTGGCCATCCCCTTCAAGCATCCGGCCCACCGGGTAGTCGACATATTCCAGGACGTTCACGTTGTTGACTGCGCACAGATGAAGATACCAAAGCTTGTGGCAGGCCGAGATCGAGGCCAGCAACATGTCTTCAGGGTTCCAGCGTTCAGGGTTCCCGCGAAAGGCGGGGTCGGCAGAGCCAAGGATAGGTGCCTTGCCTGGAGCCTCCACGTTGAAGTCTCTCTGGTACGCCGTATAACTGGCAGTACCTTCACCCGTGTTACCTATCCAATTTACCGTGACAGCGTAATGGTGTTCTTTCATGGTCACTCCTGTGTCGAAAGACGGCCAGAAAACCTTGCCCATCGCTTGGGCACGGTTATCTTGCTCTCGATTGAGGGCTCTCCACCAGCATCTCGTGTTTGCAGCGACGCATGAGCCATCCGAGCACATGCAATGAACCGATGGAACTCCAAGGCCGATACCGACGCCAAGGCTGCGGAACGTGATGCGTCATGCGCCAGGTTGCCTGTCCGCTAGGCCAGGTGGTCCATCCGCCGGTAATTCATGGCGCTCGCCTAGCGGAACACCGTAGCCACTTTCCTTGAGCGACCGTGCGCTGATCGCGCGGCGCTTGAAGGAGGGGGCGATCACGGCTGTTAAATGAAAAGCAGCTGTAAAAAAATGTAACACACACCTTCAGCAGTGGATTCATTGGAACAGCTGTGTATTCTGTCTCTCCAGTCAAGAATATGAGTTCAAGGTCCGTTCCATGCGTAATCGCGGCAAAATCTATTGGGAATGGGCCAATTCTGCGTTGCATTCCCGCAACTACGATGAGCGCCTTCCCTGCGGCACTTTAATCAACATCCAAGCCCGACTCTCACTTGAAAACGTCACTCAACTTTTCCTGGGTATCTACGGGAAAAAAGGCGTGCTCTTGCTCGAAGAGGTACACCCTGACTGCCGTGGACAGAAACTGTCCGCGGCGATGGCCTGGGCGCTCGAGCGTGCTCACGACTGGGTCGCCAAGGCGTTTCCTGCGCCCAAAGCACCAGGGCCTGAACCACTCCCGCGCAGAGGCTCGCGTCTTCACGGATAACGATGCAGGGAAAACGGAACGCTCGTCAGATCGCTTGAGTCGTATCTCCATCAAAAGCGCATTGAGGCGCCCAGTTGGAGAAAGTGATGAGCCTTCAGTCCACCAGTCATGACCTTTACGTGCATTCCTACCTTGGTTACCAGGCATCGATTTACGTGCTGTGGGAGTCGAGCGTCGAATTTCCCACGGGGATGTTGGTCGAGGTAGGGAAGCCGGGCGCAACGGCGCGAACCCTGCGTGTGAGTCGACCCTTCTCCTCTTCGACAGAAGCCATTCTCGAAGGGAAGGTTATGGCTGAACAGTACGTGGAAAGTCAGAAAAGCGGAACTTGTTCTGCCAGGTGAGTTCGCCGAGGCCTGCGATCGGACCCACCGCAACCACGGGCAGGTCGACTGCCTTGGAATCTGTACAGCCTTTGATAATGGTATTCCCTGTTCGTCGAGTCGTGCCATTTCAACAGTAACCGCTTGTGCAAGTGCCATTGTGGACGGTGGTGTTACCAATCGTCATGCTGTGCGGGTTCCAAGTCGACGCGGTCCCCGAGTCGAAACCCTGCACATCAGTGGTCGATGATGTTGCGCTGCCAGTACTAGGGCCAGCATGGTCTACTACCGCTTCACTGAAGCGGCTCTATCAGCTCGGCGCCTTGGTTGCGCACATTGCCAATGGCTGTGCTCACTCGATACCACTCGAAGGCCTCGGCTGGCTCACCCAGGTTCAGCACCATCTGCTCGGCCTGTTCCCCGGGCATCGCGGTTTGCATCCACTCATGCGCAAGGTCTGGGGCCAAAACCACTGGCCTGCGGTCGTGCACATCCACCATTCCGCCCTGGGCATCGGCCGTAATGATGACGAACCCATCATGCTCGCTGCCAGCGAACTGGCCGATGCTGGCGCAAAGGGAAGGGCGCCCGTCCCGGCGTCGGATGTAATACGGCTGTTTCTTCGGTCCGCCTTCATCGACCCATTCATACCAGCCGTCGATCGGCGTTATGCCTCGGTGCGGCCAGATCGCCCGGAAGAAGGGGCCGTGTGCCACCTTTTCGACCCTGGCGTTGATCGGCGCGGCACGGTCGGTCGCCCAATGCGGCCGCCAGCCCCATCTCACCAGGTCCGCCCGCGGGCCTGCTTCATCCACTCGCAGCACTGCCACCGGCGTGGTCGGCGCAACGTTGTACCGGCCAAGTGGCTGGTCGCCGACGTTGTTCCGCCAGGCCTCTGGCAGGCTCAGGGTTTCGACAAAGTCGTGTATGCCTCGGTACTGACTCAATCTTCCACACATGCGCAACCCTCCTGCCAGAGCAAGCATAGCGCTTGGGTGTATTGCCGGTGTGGATGACGCCGACGTGGTGCTGTACGCGCAGTTCTGATGGTGCCGAGCTGAATGAGCGCCCCACCTCCTTCAACACGGCGCCAAGTCTGATCTTCCAGGCGTTATAGGGTCGTTCGAGGGAACCCGAACGAAAATGCAGTACTTACCACCCTCCATCGATTCAAAGGCCACCAGCTTTTCCACCAGCGCGGCGCTCAAAACCTTGCCGGCGTTAAGCAGCAACATGCCGTTGTCGGCGTTCAGGTTGCGCGCAAGCACCATTCCCGGCGCCAGGTCACGGGTGGTACACACCTGGACTTCAGGGTCCACCAGGGTGAGATCGCTGTGGAACGAGGCGCAAACCTGGACGAAATCCTCAAGGAGTGCCGGGTCATACAACCGGCCGGCGTACTTGCGCAGGTAGAGCAAGGCCTCATCGCTGTTCATCTGCCGTTCAAGAATCAAACCCCGTTGCAGCTCAACGAAGTCCACGGCCAGCTTGAGCAAGCGAGCGCCGAACGGGATAGCTTCACCCTTGAGCCGGTCGGGGAAACCGCTGCCGTCCCAGTGCTCCTGGTGATGCAGGATCAGGCGCGCGGCATCTTTCATGGGCTCAAGGGTCATCAGCAGCGCTTCACTTTGGCGTGGGTAGTCGCGATAGCGGTCGCCGTGCATCAGCTGGTCCGATGGGGCTACGATCATGCTATCCGGCCAACTCAATTTGCCTATGTTGTACAGCGCCGCAGCCATGGCCAGATCGCGGCTGATCGCCTCGTCCAAGGCGTGGACCCGACAGTAGCAACGCACCAGTTCGATGATCTGTCGATTGGTCTGCTTGGCTGGAGGCAGCCGCAGATTAGCCAACATCGAGAACACCTCGGTCCCGGTCACATAGCTGTGTTTCAGTTCTTCGTAGGCCAGATCGAGCATGTCAGCGGTCTGCTGCAGCTCCGCGGTACGGGCTGCAACGCGTTTCTCCAGGTCGTTATTGAGCAGTCTCAACTGGGCGTTCTGCCGACGTGCCAGCAGCTCCAGGCGTTGGCGCTCGCGTTCGGAATGCTGGTGGTCCAGGGCCTGGCGCAAGGTCATCAGCAATTCGTCGTCGTTCCAGGGCTTGCTGATGTAACGGTGGATTTGACCGTCATTCACGGCCTTGATGATTGCGCTTGGGTCGGCATAGCCGGTCAGCAAGATCCTGACGGTCGATGGGTGATGCTGATTGATCTGTGCCAACAAGGTGGCGCCGTCCATCCCGGGCATGCGCGCATCGCTCATCACCAGATCAACCGGGCCCTCGGCCATCTGCGCCAGTGCCTGCTCTCCGCTGGTCGCCAGCTTCACGTCATAGGGTTGGCTGCGCAATAGCCGACGCAGACTGTTAAGGATCGACTCCTCGTCGTCTACCAGCAACACGGTCGGCCGATAGGGTGAAATCAGGGGCGGTTGCACGTCCATGGCAGGCCTCACGTGGTCGATCGATGGAGGCACTCGAGCTCAACGAGCGCTTAGGTCAAAGGCTAGTTCATTTTTCCGTGACAGGTGCCGGGCAAGGTGTGGCGGGTGGCAGGCAAATTGTCTGGAAGGCATCTAACCTGACGGCATGGCACCACCCTTCTGTAAGTCCGTCAGCCCAGGGAAAAGGATTCTCCCGGATGTCAGCGCGCACAACCTGTCGTTATCGTTCCGCTCTTCACCTGCAGCGCTTGCGCCGTTGTCTGGGCCTGTGGGTGCTGCTCGTTCTGAGCGGAGGCAGCGGGGCGGAGCCGCTGGACGAGCCGCTCAAGCCGCTGCCTCCGATACCCACTCTGACACCTGGGCGTGTCGAGTTGGGCCGCCAGTTGTTCAACGATCCGCGGTTGTCGCGCAACGGCACACGGTCCTGCGCCAGCTGTCACCGTCTGGACAAGTACGGGGCCGATGACCGGGCGTTTTCCATGGGGGCAGATGGCCTGCCGCTTACGCTCAATACGCCAACGGTACTCAATGCCAGCCTTAATTTCCGACAGTTCTGGAATGGCCGGGTCGAGTCACTCGAGGAGCAGGGGGAGGCCGTGATCACCAGCGCTCACGAGATGGGCGGAGACTGGCGCGTGATCGAGCAGCGCATCGCTGCAGACGTGCATTACCGCCAGGCGTTCAAGGATGCCTACCCGGACGCGGTGACAAAGGACAACATCCTCAGCGCGTTGGCCGATTACCAAAGGACGCTTCTTACCCCTGGCGCGCGCTTCGATCGTTACCTGCAGGGCGATACCGAGGCGCTTACCCTGGAGGAAAAATACGGCTACCAGCGCTTCAAGGACTATGGCTGCATCGCCTGCCACCAAGGGGTGAATATTGGGGGCAATATGTTCCAGAAATTTGGCGTGTTCGGCGACTACATCGCGGACCGCGGCCACCCCACCGAGGCGGATCAGGGCCGCTTCAACGTGACCGGAGAGGAGGCCGACCGGGGCGTGTTCAAAGTGCCGAGCCTGCGCAATGTGGCGATGACCGCGCCCTATTTTCACGATGGCTCGGCGCCTACGCTGGAGCGTGCGATTGACGTGATGTTTCAGTATCAGCTTGGACGAATCCCAAGCGATGAGGACCGCAGGCTCATCATGCTGTTCCTCAAAACCCTTACTGCTGAAAAGGCGGGTCAGCCATGAGGGTGATTTCCCGGCGCACAAGCCTGATTCTATTCAGTGGGTTGGTCCTTGTACTGGCGTCGATGCTGCTGTACCTGTACCTGAATTCCGGGTCAGAGCAGACCCAGACCTACAACGAATCCCGAGATCTCATTCGTCAGCTCAAGCAACAGGATGCTGTGTGGGAAAACGAGGTGCTCAAGGCCCGGGTAGCCGTCTCTCATAACTATGATCCACTCGTGACCCCCCTCAAGGAGATGAAGCGGCTGTGGGCACGATTCGACAGCCGGGAAGCCGAACAAGGGCGCGTTGACGCAGACCAGTGGCGCGATGCCTATGACGGTTTTCTCTCTGCGTTTGGGGAAAAGGCTCGGCTCGTGGAGCAATTCAAATCGCACAATGCCTTGCTGCGAAATTCGTTGGCATTTCTACCCACAGCCGAGGACGGTATTCAGGCCCAGATCAACACCATGCTGGCCCCGAATCGGCCGGAGGTACACGTATTCGTTGCTGACACTTATGACCTGTTGCTAAGTGCCCTGGAGTTCGCGCAGGTTACCTCTGTGGAAAGGGCTGCCGAGATAGAGGTGGGGTTAGGTAACCTGGCTGTTAACGCGCAGAACCTGCCCAAAGAATTCCACACGCCCCTCAATTTGTTGAGTAATCACGTGGCGTTGATCCTGCGCGAGCAACCTGTCGTCAACCGCCTGCTCGAACAGATCGAGGCGATCCCGGTTGCCGAACGCCTGGATACGATCACCAGCCTCCTGGACAGGGATCAACAGCAGGTTGAAAGGATCAACCGTAAAAACCATCTCTACACGTTATGGCTATCCGGCTTGCTGATTCTCGGTCATTTGCCTGGCTGCGCTGCTGGTGCGCAGCTTCGCCGAGGTGAGACGGGTCAACAATGCGTTGCAAAGCGCCAATGACGTCCTGGAACAGCGGGTCGAGGATCGCACCCTGGAACTCAGAAACGCTCAGAGCGAATTGCTTAACGCGGCGCGCCAAGCAGGCATGGCGGAGATCGCTACCAATGTGTTGCACAACGTGGGCAACGTGCTCAACAGCGTGAACACATCCTCTGATCTGATCGCTCGAACGTTGCGCAGCAGCAAAACCCAGGGTTTGGGCAAGGCCATGCAACTGTTCCGCGAGCATGCCACTGACATCGGTCGGTTTCTCGACGAGGATCCCAGAGGCCGGTTGCTTCCCGGCTACCTCCACCAGCTGACCGAGGCGATCGCCGAGGAGCAGAAGGAGATGGTGATCGAGCTGGAGCGGATGAACAAGAGCATCGACCACATCAAGGAAGTGGTGGCCACCCAGCAATCCTACGCCGGGGCTAAAAATGTACCAGTGCCGCTGTCGGTCAACGACCTGGTCGAGGACGCGCTGCGCATGAACGCAGGCGCGTTGATCCGGCATCAGGTGAGGGTAGTGCGCGACTTCGCAGATCTGCCTCTGGTGATGGGCGACCGGCATCGGCTGTTGCTGATACTGATCAACCTGATCAGCAACGCCAAGTACGCCATGTCCGGCCCCGGCAGCGACCCACGGACGATGATCCTCAGGACGCGCATCATTGAGGGGGGCTTGCTGGAAATGAGCGTGCTGGACGAAGGCGAAGGCATTGCGCCCGAAAACCTGCAGAAGATCTTTGCCCATGGCTTCACCACGCGCAAAGACGGGCATGGCTTCGGCTTGCACAGTTGCGCCTTGGCCGCCATCGAGATGAATGGTCACCTGACCGCACACAGCGACGGCCCTGGCCTGGGTGCTGTCTTTACCCTGAGGATCCCGCTGATCGCGGTGACGGAGCCTGCATGAGTGACCTGACCAATCGCCGGATCCTGCTGATTGATGACATGCCGACTATCCACGAGGATTTTCGCAAGATCCTTGCCCCGGCCAAAGCGCAGAACACTGAGCTGGACGAGATGGAAGGGTTGTTGTTTGGCGAGCAGATCAAGAACGACCGACCGGTATTCGAACTCGATTCAGCCTATGGCGGTGAGGAAGGGCTCGGCCTGCTGAAGCGTGCGCTGCAGGCCAGCAAGCCTTACGCGTTAGCCTTCGTCGACATGCGTATGCCAGGTGGATGGGATGGCGCTCAAACCATTGAGCACCTGTGGGAAGAGGACCCGCTGTTGCAGGTAGTCGTCTGCACCGCCTACTCGGACTATTCCTGGGATGAGTTGCTCGACCGGCTGCAGGCCCACGATCGCCTGCTGATCCTGAAAAAACCGTTCGACAACATCGAGGTCCAGCAAATGGCCAGCACCTTGCTGACCAAGTGGGAAATGACCCAACGAGCCTCGCTGAAAATGCACCAGCTCGAACAGCGGGTAGAGCGGCGTACCCAGCAACTGACCCAAGCCAGCGAGGCGCTGCAGCAGGAGATCGAGGAGCGCAAGCAGCTGGAAAGCCAGCTGGTGCAATCGGAGAAGCTCGCCTCGTTGGGGCAGATGGCCGCCGGCGTGGCGCACGAGATCAACAATCCGATCGGTTTCGTGTCCTCCAACCTGGGCACTCTGGGAGGGTACTTTCAACAACTGTTAGCGATGCTCGACGCCTATCGCGAGGCCGAACTGATGCTCGGCGCAAACGAAACCACTGGGCGCTTGCAAAGGCTTCGTGAGCAGACTGAGCTGGAATTCCTCATGGAAGACATCCCGATCCTCATCAAGGAGTCCAAGGACGGAATCGGTCGAGTGGCGCATATCGTCAAGGACCTCAAAGACTTCTCGCGCGTTGACAACGCTAAGCAGTGGCAATTAGCCGATTTGCAGCAGGGCATTGACTCCACGCTCAACATCGTAGCGAGCGAGCTGAAACATAAAGCCGACGTGGTAAAACGGTACCAGCCGTTACCCCCTGTCGAATGCCTGCCGTCGCAGATCAACCAAGTGATAATGAACCTTGTGCTCAATGCCGTCCAAGCCATGGGCCCCGAGCGGGGCACCATCACATTGGGCACTGTTCATCAAGGCGCCTGGGTGTGCATCGACGTTGCGGATACAGGCGCTGGGATAGCACCGGAGAACATCAAGAAAATCTTCGATCCTTTTTTCACCACCAAGCCCGTCGGCCAAGGAACCGGGCTAGGCCTGTCCCTTTCCTACGGCATTGTAAAGAAACACGGAGGAGAGATATCTGTATCAAGCCAGGTCGGAGTGGGAACAACGTTTCGTGTACAACTGCCGGTTAAGCAGAGCGCAACGCTGTGACAGGGCACACAAGGTGGGTATACCACAACCCAACTAGGGCAGGGGGCGTGCCCCGGCGATCCCGCCAACCAGTCAATGTTTTGCGGTGGCGAGTAGCCGATAGCGTGAGAAGGGCGTGCCGTCGATATCCACCTCTGCGTCAAGGCAAAACCCCAGGCGAAGAATACCTTTGATTCGAGTTCTGGTTAATGGAAGCAATAGGGTAATGGACGCTAGCCCCATCTCCTGGAAAGCGCGCCGTACGATCTCATCGAAAATCACTCTGCCAAGCCCCCAGTAGTCTGGATGAAGCACCAAGGCAAGATCAGCGTCGCCGTCTTCCTGCTGCAGGCCACCCCAGCCGGCGAATTGACCGTCAACGAAAAAAGCCCAGGGACCATAGCCATTCAGTGCCCATTGGGCCTCTTTTTGGGCAACCCACACCTTGCATTTGCGTTCGTCAAAGTCGGGACGACCCAAGGGCATTTGGCGCAAGACATCGGGGTTGTTGTTGAGTGCGATGATGTCGGCGATGGGGGCGTCGCTCAGACGCCGGAAATGCAGCTGCATGATGTGCCTTGTCGAACGGCTTTAAACCTGATTTATAGCGCCTGCCATTGCCCCTTTTCAATCTTCAGATTCGTACCCGCTGAGACAATTCATGACATCGAAGAAACTGGGCCGAATACTCCGACGCTGAGTTCTGCGCCCTGGCCGAACGGTATTAGGCAGGATCGATGCATAGGCCGCCAATGGCGCGGCCTGAGGCCCGATTCTCGCGCTAGACCACCGCGCCAAACAAGTGCCCCACCAGTGCCGTGACGCCCATGGCCAACGCCCCCCAGAAGGTCACCCGCCAGGCGCCCGTCATGATGCTGGCCCCGCCAGCCTTGGCGGCAATAGCCCCCAATGACCCGAGAAATACCAATGACATGCCCGATATCCAGGGGCCCACGCTGTGCTCCGGTGCGACAAACGTCACCGCCAGCGGCAAGGCGGCGCCTACCACGAAGCTCGCGGCGGACGCCAGGGCGGCCTGCAACGGTTTGGCGGTGAGCGTGGCGCTGATGCCCAGTTCGTCGCGGGCGTGGGAGCCCAATGCGTCATGGGCCATCAATTGATCGGCCACTTGATGTGCCAGCTCGGGTGCTACCCCACGCTGCATGTAGATGTTGGCGAGTTCGGCGTGCTCAGCTTTCGGGTCGCTGGCCAGTTCTGCCCGTTCGCGGGACAGGTCCGCCCGCTCGGTATCGGCCTGGGAGTGCACCGAAATGTACTCGCCAGCGGCCATGGACATGGCCCCGGCCATCAGCCCCGCCATTCCGGTGACCAGCAACGTGGCGTGGCTGGCGTTGGCCGCCGCGACCCCAATCAGCAGGCTGGCGGTAGAGACAATGCCGTCGTTGGCACCCAGGACAGCGGCGCGTAGCCAGCCGATACGATCACTTCTGTGTGCCTCGGTGTGCCTGTGCATGAATTTCATTGTTTGACGCGGCTCCCTGTCATCAGGCGGTTCACGTTGCACGGGTGCCGAGCGGGCCGGCAGCCGGCGTCAGCGGGCTTCAATTTGCACCTGCAGCTGTCCGCCGACAATGGATATTTCCCTGAACTGCTCACCTTCGCGCAGCACGAACAGTGCGTCCATCCCGCGTTCCTGAGCCAGACGAGGGCCCTCGGTTTCGCCCAGGACCATCAGCGCCGTGGCCCAGGCATCGGCGAGCATGCACGAGGTCGCCACCACGGTAACGGCGGCGAGCGCGTTGCACAGTGGTGCGCCGGTGGCCGGGTTCATGGTGTGAGCATAGGACTGACCGGCTATGTCGACCCACTGCCGGTAGTCCCCGGAGGTCGCGATTGACATATCGCTAAGCGCCATGACGCCCATGACTTCCCGCACGCCCCTTTTGGGCTTTTCCAGCGCCACGACCCAGCATTGTCCGTCAGGTTTGACGCCCCGGGCGCGCATCTCGCCATCGATACCGACCAAGTACCGCGTGATACCTGAACCTTCCAGGCAACGGGCCAGTTCATCCACGCCAAACCCTTTGGCAATCCCACTCAAGTCAAGGCTCAGCGGCACGCGCTTGCGCACCTGGTTGCGTTGTGGCTCAACCTCCAATGCGCCGCTGGCTAACAGCCGGGTGCGCGGCGCAGGGGAATCGATCACCTGCGTTGTGACCTGCCGCGCCGCTGGGCCGAAGCCCCACGCGCTCACCAGGTCACCGACAGCGATGTCGAAGGCGCCGCCGGATTGCCGGCTGACGCGCAATGCAGCAGACAGCACCGTGACCAGTTCCTTGGGCACCGATACCCATTCCTGCTCGGGGGCGGCATTGAGGCGGTTGAGGTCCGACTCGGGTTTCCAGGTGGACATTTGCTGGTCCACCCGGGCCACGGCGCGGGCCAACTGCTGGCCAAGTTCGTCGGTATCCATCCCGGCCCCGGCATAAAACAGGGCGGTGTAGCGGGTGCCCATGGTTTCGCCGTTCAGGCTATAACGCTGCAACTCAGTAGACATCTTCACGGTAGCGTCCTTGTGCCTTGAGGATCAGCACGCTGAGGTTGAGGGGCGCCAAGACTTCATCCAGGGCCTGCATCACGCCTTTGGCCATTTCGCGACTGCCACACACCAGCACTTGGGCACCTTTTTCAATCAGCCGGCGCAAGGCGAGGGCATCACTGATCAGCCGGTCTTGTACGTAGCTGCGCTCCTGGACTTGAGAAAAGGCGGCGTGCAATTGCGTCAGGCGGCGGTCCGACAAGTATTGGTTGAGCTCCGGTTCGTAGAGAAAGTCCGAGGCCGGGTTGCGCCCGCCCCAATACAGGTGCATCGGGTGTCGGGCCTTGTTGTTGCGGATAAAGCCGGCCAAAGGACCGATACCGGTACCGGCGCCGATCAGGATTACCGGGTGCGTGCCCGATGCCGGACGAAATTGCGGGTTGGGCTGAATGAAGGCGTCAATCTGCGCGCCAATGTCCAGGCCGTGAAGAAACTCCGAGCACATGCCCCCGTTGTGTTTACGCACACAGATCTCCAGCACGCCGTCCTGGGCGCCACTGGCCAGCGAGTAGAAGCGCGGGATTGGGCTGCCCGGGGGCAGAATCCCGACCAGGTCGCCGGCCAGAAAATTCGGCAGTCCGCCGCGAGCTTTGAAGCGCAGGACATGGGTCGGTGCATTTACCTGTTCGCCATAGGCAATCCGCTCTGTCAGCTCCAATGAATGGGTACGCGGCTGCTGCGGGGTGTGAACCAGCGCCAGCGCCTGCCCCAACACGTCGCCCAGCGCGTTGCCCCAACGCGCAAACGCCTGAGGGCACTGGCGGTTCACGGTCTCCAGCCCCAGCAATGGCGAGCCACCGGCCTGCAACATCGCATGCTGCACTTGATGGGCGTACCGACAGAATCGCGCAAATTGGCGGTCGCCCAGGCCCAGTACCGCAAAGGGTAGGCCGGGCTTGACGCCGGTTTTGGCCAGCCGCGCCAGGAACTGCGAAGCCGAAGCCGGCGCATCGCCGTCACCGTGGGTCGCGGTGAGGATGAACACTCGTTTGGCATTAGGGTAATCGCCCAACCAGTCATTCATCGCCGCGCTGTGCACCTGATGGCCGCTCTGGTGCAAGGCGTCATGCAAGGTTTTGGCAAAACCCCAGGTGCTGTTGTTTTCACTGCCCACCAGAATCACGCTGTCGGCGGCATGAGCAGGGCTGTTGTGGTGGAGGCGCGGGCCAGCTTTGCGGCGGCGCCACCATAACAGAATGCCGGTCACGCTCATCAACGGCACGCAGAGGGCGCAGAGCCCGAGCAGCAGGCCCAGCCACCAGAGGCCTTCGCCAGTGTGCAACTGGTAGATCAATTCATAGAGGTTGAGCATTGGGTCGTGGGCTTGATAGGACAGCAAGGCGCCGCTGGCCTGGTCCACGTAGCCATCGCCCTGTGCTGTGCGCAGGGAAAACACATCGCGAGGGTTGCCGGGGCTCGGGTAGACCAGCTCGCGCAGGTCGTTCAGGTCGGTGGCTTGCAAGGCCTGCAGTTTTGCCACCGGCAAGGCCGGGCCGGCGCTGACGTGGGCAGGGAAGGCGGGTTCAGCTTGACTGCCGTCGGCGATAAAACCAAACGTGGTGGCGGACAGGTAGGCCCCGCTCAGTGCCGACAACAACAGCCCGAGCAAGGCCAGTCGCCCGACTTCAGCATGCCAGCGCTGGCTGAAAGTGCCCCGCAGCGGCCGTAGCAGGTTGCGCCAGCCACCCAGGCGTCGGGCCAGCAATAGCGCGCCGGACACTGACAGCGCCAGCATGAGCAGGGCACCAACACCCGACACCCCATGGCCCGGCGTGCCAAGGAACAGCGAGCGGTGCAGGTCTTTCACCCAGCGGGTGAACGCGGATGGCTCGTAAGGGGCGAGCCCTTGGCCGGTCAGTGGGTCGACCTTCTCCGCCCCGGCCTTGCCGTTCTGGTTGTAGTAGACGATCACCGTGCCGGACGCTGAGCGCTGGATCTGCTCCACCCCCGTAAAGTGGTTGGCCACGCGCCCGGCAAGTTGGCCGACGTTGAGTTGCCCGGCAGAAGTGGACGTGCTGTGCAGACGCTCCAGCGCCGGCTCGACAGACAGAATCGCGCCGCTGATGGCCAATACCATGACCAGCAGGGCGGCGATCAGGCCAGGAAGGGAATGGAACTGACGAAGCATGTTCAGCCTCCGGAGGTGGCGGGTGCTACAGGTCGTAAGTAAAGGCGTCGACGTAGGCATTGCCGGTCGCGGGCTTGCCTGCGCCCTTGGAGGTCAGCGGCACGCTGACATCGCCGCGGGCGTCGCGTTTGTCCTCGACGGCGCTGTCGATGCGGATCTGATACCCGGCATCAATCAGCGTGTCCGCCAGTTCTACGCTGACTTTCAGCGTGCCCCCACTGCCGACGCTGGCGCCGCTGACCCCGTCGAACTCGCTCGGGTTCATCCCGCTGCCCCGGGCCCAGTCGGCCAGGTGCTTGTAATATTTGGCCTTCTTGCCGGCCACCCAGAGGGTTTTCTGGTACTGGCCATTGGCGTCGGTGACGTAGATCGCCAGGTAGGCATCATTGCCGCTGTAGTCCTTGAGCTGCGTGGTCAGGGTCACTTCACGGGCCTGGGCCAGCGCCGGTAGGGTAATGGCGCCGATGAGGCAGGTTGCTGCGATGATCTTCTTCATGAGCGTGTCCTCTTGATCGTCAGGTCGAGAGCCTGGACCTGCCGGCTGACAGCAACCTGAACGGCAGGAAAATTCATAGACAGGTGAGTTGTCATTCGGCGAGCGGGCTGCCGAGATAGTCATTGGCATCGCCGTCATTGCGCAAATGGACCTCGAGTGTCTTCAGGCGCAGCGATGCCGGGGAGTAGCTGGCTTCGATGTCATTGCCCTTGCGGTCCAGGCCCTTGAGTTCGTAACAGCCGTCGTCGACCTTGATGCGCTGCACGCGCCAGCCGTATTGCCGCTCTACCTGCTGACGCAAGGTTTCGCGAGGCTGCCAGTCGCTTACTGGGTCGCTGCAGTCGTCACCGGCCAGGGCGTAACCGCTGACCAGCAAGCCCAACAGCGTGGCATTGGCAATAAAACCGGATTTCATGACTTGTCTCCTGTCGAGGGCGGCGTCTGTGGCATAACCTAAAGTGCCTACCTGACAGCCAGCTGAATCTTCAGATTCACATCAGGCAAGGCGATTAAGGTGCTGCAAGGCAACCATCTCAGGAGATGTCAGATGCGGGTTCTATTGGTTGAGGACGCTCCAGGCCTGGGTGAAGCGGTGCGCGAACAAATTGCCGATGACGGCCACGCCGTCGATTGGGTACAGCGCCTGGACCACGCGCGCAACAGCGTCCGCACCACGCCTTACGACCTGATCTTGCTGGACCTGATGCTTCCGGACGGGCGCGGGTTGGACTTTCTGCGTCAACAACGCGCGGCAGGAGACGTGACCCCCGTGATTATCCTGACCGCCCAGGATCAGATTTCCGATCGTATCGCCGGCCTGAACGCTGGCGCCGATGACTACCTGGTCAAACCGTTCGACCTGTTTGAACTCTCGGCCCGCGTGGCAGCGGTGGGCCGCCGTTATAGCGGCAACCCCAATCCACAGATCAAACTCGGTGATTTGCAGGTCGACATGAGTGCCCGCACGGTGCAGCGGGGCAGTGCGACGGTGGACCTCACGGCGCGGGAATGGGCGCTGTTCGAGGCGTTTGTGCAGCGCCCCAGCGCACTGCTGTCAAAGTCGCAGCTCGAAGAGCGGCTGTATGCGTTCGGCGCTGAAATCGAGAGCAATACCATCGAGGTATACATCAGCCGTCTACGTAAAAAACTCGGACGCGAACTGATCGAAACCGTGCGAGGCATGGGCTACCGGTTAATGTCCGCATGAAGCCGTCTTCGAGCCTGCAGATACGTCTCGGCCTGGGGCTGACGCTTGGTATGACCTTACTCTGGCTGGTAGCGACAGTGGGGGCCTGGCTCGTGGTGCGGCATGAGTTGAACGAAGCGTTCGATAGCGCCTTGGAAGAGACAGCACAACGCATCCTGCCCTTGGCTGTGCTGGAAATCAGCAATCGGGAAGAATCCCGGACTGCACAACACGTCGCGACGCTGAAGATGCACAAGGAGTACCTGACTTACCTGGTGCGCGACGCCAAGGGCAAGATCCTGATGCAATCTCACGACGCCAACCCGGAGATTTTCAACCGACAACCGTCTGAAGGTTTTTCCACTTCTGAAAAATACCGATTGTATGGCGGTAGCGCATTGCGCCAGACACTGTTCATCGAGATGGCCGAACCGCTTGGTCATCGTCGTGAAGCCGCGCGGGAGGCCTTGTTTGCGTTGTTGTTGCCTCTAATGGTGTTGATTCCTGTCAGCCTGGCGGGCACTTGGTTGTTTGTACGTTTCAGCCTGCGCAGCGTGCGGGCTTATCGTCGTGCCATTGAAACACGCGGTGTGGGTGACTTGTCGCCGATCAAGGTGGCGCACCTGCCAGCAGAAATCGATCCGTTGGCGGAGGCGGTCAATCACCTGCTGGAGCGCTTACGCAATGCCCTTGAGGCCGAGCGCAGCTTTACCGCCAACAGCGCTCACGAGCTGCGCACGCCATTGGCCTCGACCCTGGCGCAGATCCAGCGGTTACACCACGAAGCGCCGGAAGGTCCGCTGCGACTGCGTGCGCAGAAGATCGAGCAGGCGTTGCGCGAGCTTTCAAGGCTTTCAGAAAAGCTCATGCAGTTGGCCAAAGCGGAGGGCGGCGGGCTGTTGTCCGAAACGCCACAAGACCTGATTCCGTTGCTTGCCCACGGCGTCGACGAGTGGAACCAGCGCAGCGGGCAGCGCATCGAGTTGCAGTTGCCAAGTCAGGCCGGCGTGTACTCGATCATTGACCCGGACGCGTTTGGCATCCTGCTGCGCAACCTGATTGAGAATGCGCTGAAGTATGGTGCAACGGACCAACCGGTCGAAGTCAGTCTCACCGATCAGGCACAGCTGCGGATAGTCAACAGCGGCCCGGCAGTGCCGCAGTCTGTATTAGAGCACCTGACCGAGCGTTTTGTGCGCGGTCACAGTGAGATCAGTGGTTCAGGGCTGGGCTTGGCGATTGCCAAAACCATCGTGCAGGGGGTAAACGCGCGCATGGCATTGTTCTCCCCGGCAACAGGTCGACGCGATGGGTTTGAAGTCTGCATCTGGTTACCGCTTGCCCCATCCTGAAAGACCCTGGAACTCACCACGTTCAACAGTGCTTTCCTGATACCCGAGCCTCGGCCAGGTTGAATGTAAGGAGATGAAGGCCTGCATCTAACGATCCTTGCTCAGGCAGAACGGGGATGGTCACGCGACTAAGCACTCAGCGCCCGTTTCAACACTTCGTAAATTTTGCCATCACCTGATTGGGCAACGTTGAAACGGAGGAAATCACCCGCAGCCATCGACTGGCTGAACGCGTTACCAGGCGCCAGCACTACACCTTCATTCAAGCAAGCCCGAGCCAGCGTTGCTGCATCCTTGCCTTGAGGGAGTTGGCACCAGACGTACATGCCTGACTGGGGCGTTATCCAGGGCTTGATGCCAATGGCCCGAAGCCTCGCTACCGTTCTGTCCATAGCCTCGGCCAGCCTGAGGCGAACACTCTCCATGTGTTTCCGGTACCCGCTATCGGTAATCGCCAGATGGATGATGTCCGCGGCCAGGCGGCCACCCCCGAATGTGGTCGCAATCTTGAGATCGACCAGGCTCTCGATCCAGTCACTGCGAGCCGCGATGTAGCCGCATCGAATCGAAGCGGAGATGGTCTTGGAAAAGCTACCGATCTGGATGACACGAGAGAGGCCATCGAAGGCAGACAGCCGTGGCGCTGGCGCACTCTCGAAATCCCCGAAGATGTCGTCCTCTACAATCACCAGGCTGGAGTTGTCGGCCAGCTTCAGCAACCTGTGTGCCGTGACCGGAGACAGGGTAGCGCCGGTCGGGTTGTGGATGCCTGAATTGGTTATGTACAACCGGGGAGAATGCGCGAGCAGGGCAGCGCCGAATGCATCGATGTCCGGGCCCGTCGCGGTGTAGGGAACGCCTACGATGTTCACCCTGTGCGCTTTCAGCAGTGCGTGAAAATTGAAATAGCAGGGGTCGTCGACCAGCACAGTGTCCCCCGGCTCAAGCAGAAAACGGCAGATCAGGTCGATGGCGTGGGTGCCGGACTCAGTGAGCATGAGCTGTTCAAGAGGGGCTTCGACCCCGATCCCTGTCAGCTTGCGTGACAGGAACTGCCTGAGCGGCAGATGCCCAAGTGGCGAGGCGTACTCCGTCAGTTTCGACGTGTCTGAACGGGCAACGGTGCGAAGCGCCTTGCGCAAGCCGGCTTCGAACATCCAGGAGGCCGGTAGCCACCCGCACCCCGGTTTCAACGCATCGCTAGCGGTGTCTAGAGACTGGCGCGAGATCCACAGCGGGTCCACTTCACGATCAAGCCTTGGGCCGAGTTCGGTGAGCACCAGGGGGGCCACTGGCCCGGCTACGTAAAAGCCGGAGCCAGGGCGAGAGTTGAGTACACCCTCTGCCATCAACCTTTCATAGGCCTCAAGCACCGTAGAAACCGACACTTGCATGGCCTGAGCCATCGCGCGGACCGAGGGGATTCTCGCGCCCGGGGTGTAGGTTCGAGAGGCTATCCGCGACTGGATCTCACCCATGACAGTTCGAATTCGCGTTGCGCTCCGTTTCATCACACCCTCAACTGTGCTGGATAAATATGCCTAACAGTTCGGTTTAAGTGTATTGGATTGTACATGGCCTGGGCGAGCCTGTCGGTGATGTACTGAACCTTGGCTTATCGAGGACTTACCGATGGAAAAATCAGCAAGCGGATGGCTCAATGGTTTCATAGGCGTCGCCATCTTTGCAGGCTCGTTGCCGGCCACCCGAGTGGCAGTCACGGCTTTCGAACCTACGTTCCTGACCTGTGCCAGGGCAACAATTGCCGCCATGCTGGGTGCGCTTTTCCTGATCGTGCTACGGCAGCCTCGCCCCAAACGGGGGGATTTGTCGCCATTGGCCGTAACAGCGCTCGGCGTCGTTATCGGTTTCCCGCTACTGACAGCATTCGCCCTCCAGCACATCACCTCTGCTCATTCCATTGTTTTTGTCGGGCTCCTGCCATTGTGTACCGCAGTATTTGCGGTTCTGCGGGGCGGTGAGCGACCTCGGCCACTGTTCTGGTTGTGCTCGTTGACAGGTGCCGGGCTGGTCGTTGGCTATGCCTTGATGAACGGAGGCGAGGCATCGGCGGTGGGCGATCTGCTGATGTTGGCTGCGGTTGTGGTCTGTGGTTTGGGCTATGCCGAAGGGGCGCGCCTCTCGCGGACATTGGGTGGTTGGCAGGTAATCAGTTGGGCATTGCTTGTAGCGTTACCGGTCATGCTGCTGCTGACGGTGGTCAATCTTCCAGCCCCTGATGACTTTGCCAGGGTAAGTGCTCCTGCATGGCTCAGCTTTGGCTACGTTTCACTGTTCAGCATGCTGATCGGGTTTGTGTTCTGGTACCGAGGGCTCGTCCAGGGGGGGATTGCGGCTGTGGGCCAACTGCAACTCTTTCAGCCGTTCATGGGGCTTGGGCTGGCAGCGTTGCTTTTGCACGAGCATGTCAGCTGGACGATGCTGCTCGTGACGCTGGGGGCTGTCATCTGTGTTTACGGGGCCAGGAAATATGCCTAAGCACAGCGTCATGCCCAGTCAAACAGTTGGGTATAGCCCCCGCCGTCTGACCCCGGGCTGAGTTGTACAAAACACCTGATCCTTTATGTAAAAGGATCAGGTTAAACCTGAATTACAGGCCCAGTTCACTCAGACCTGGGTGATCATCCGGACGGCGACCCAGTGGCCAGTGGAACTTTCGCTCGCTTTCCTTGATGGGCATGTCGTTAATGCAGGCAAAGCGGCGATGCATCAAGCCGTCGGCTTCAAATTCCCAGTTTTCGTTGCCGTAGGAGCGGAACCAGTTTCCCGAATCGTCGTGCCACTCGTAGGCGTAACGGACGGCGATGCGGTTGTCGGTGAAGGCCCAGAGCTCTTTGATCAAGCGGTAGTCCAGTTCTTTCTTCCACTTGCGAGTGAGGAAGTCCCGAGCTTCTTCACGGTTGTTTGCAAACTCGGCACGGTTACGCCATTGGGTGTCCACCGTATAGGCCAGCGCAATCTTTTCCGGCTCACGGGTATTCCAACCATCTTCGGCAAGTCGGACCTTTTCGATGGCCGATTCGCGAGTGAAAGGAGGAAGTGGCGGACGAGCGTGTTCGTTGGACATGGTGGTGCCTCCAATCGTTTGGATGGTTCAGTTGAGTGGGTATTTCTTTAACTTAAAGCGCTTGCGCGCTGCACATCTTTGAGCAAGACCCTTGCGATTTCTCGTGCACTGTCGAGCGCGCTGTGATCACCCATGACGTGGGCCACGGTTATCGTGCCCTCTATAATCAAAAGAAGTTGCTTGGCCAAGCCAGTCGGATCGTTAACACCTAATGCGCTGGTCAGTTCTAGCGTGTAGTCCAGCAGCTTTTGTTTATGCAGTTTTGCGATCTGTCGAACAGGGTCGTCTGCGTCACCCACCTCTCCGGCGGTGTTGATAAAAGCACATCCACGAAAACCCTCAGACGCGAACCAACTTTTGAGTGCATCAAAAATGCCAAGGATGCGCGCTTCTGGCGTTTGCGCTTTTTCGCATTCACTTCTGAACCACGTCATCCAACGTATATCGCGTGCATTGAGTGCCGCTGCTGCGACCTCGTCTTTATTCGCAAAATAGCGATAAATACTTTTACGTGCGACGCCCGAGGTCTTTACCAACAGGTCCATGCCCGTGGCGTGAATCCCGTTTTCGTAAATCAGCTTCTCGGCAGTCGCCAGGATTTTTTCGCGTGTGTCAGTCATTGGCTTATCCATGTAGCCAGAGTAGAACGATCGTTCTCCCGGGTCAAGCAGCGCTTGAAATTATTCGATTGCGTGCAGCGGGGTGCCGGCGTGCTTTCGATCAGGGCGGCTGGCTTCCCGCTGATCAGTCGCGCTCCAGTTCGGCGAAGCGGCTGGACAACCAGGCGTGCAGGTGCCTTACCGCAGGCGACAACTGCTTGCGGTGCGGGCACACCAGGCTCAAAGGCATGGTCGGCCCGGGGTAGTCCTGCAATAGCACGACAAGTCTTCCCGCCAGCACATCGTCGCTCACATCCAGCCACGACTTGTAGGTTATCCCTTCGCCGCCCACGGCCCAGCGCCGGGCAATATCGGCGTCGTCGCAGAGCAGGGCGCCACGCACCTGGACGGTCTGCGTACCCAGTTGCCACTTGTCGTAGACCCGGCCCTGTTGCATGTACAGCAGGCACTGGTGTTCGAGCAGATCTTCGGGGGCTTGCACGGTGCCTTCCCGCGCCAGGTACTCGGGCGAGGCCACCAGTACCTTGCGGTTCCAAGGTGCCAGTGGCAGGGCTACATAGTTGGCGTCGGCGTTCAGGCCATAGCGGATGGCGATATCCACCGGATCGCGGAACAGATCGGCGATCTGGTCGGAGAGGAAGAAGCGCAGGTTCAACTGGGGATGCTCTCGGCGAAACGCCGTGAGCCAGGGCAGCAGCACGTTGCGCCCCAGATCGGAGGGCGCGGCCACCTGCAACGTTCCGCTGAGCTGGGCGCTTTCCTGACGCAGGTTGTCGCGCCCGTGCCTGAGGGCTTCCAGGGCAATCAGGGCCGAGGGCAGGTACTGCTCGCCTTCGGCTGTGAGGCGCAAGCTGCGCGTGGTGCGGGCAAACAATCGCACATCCAGCTCACGCTCCAGGCGCTTGACTGCTTCGGCCGCCTGGCCGGGTAGCAGATCGGCCTCGCGGGCCGCCGCGGTAAAGCTGCCCAGCGCGGCGCTGCGAACGAAGATGCCCAGGTCGTCGAGACGGATCATTATCACTCCTGCAATGAAAGTGTTGACGGGCAGGGCCCGTTTTTCCCGGACGCCAGGCACGCCAGACTCAATGCCAAATCAAACCACATTCAGCAGCGAGTGCCCATGAAAGCGATCAGTTTCATCCACAAAGGTTTGCCTATCGAAGACCCTGCGTCTCTTCAAGACATCTTCATGCCCAAGCCCAGCCCTGGGCCCAGGGACCTTCTGGTCGAGGTCAACGCCGTGTCGGTCAACCCCGTCGACACCAAGGTGCGCGCCGGCACTTTCACGCGTGAGCCGAAAATACTCGGCTGGGACGCGGCCGGTATCGTCCGCGAAGTCGGGGCCCAGGTGACCCTGTTCAAGCCCGGAGACCAGGTGTACTACGCCGGCTCCATCGCCAGGCCCGGCAGCTACAGCGAATATCACCTGGTTGACGAACGTATCGTCGGGCATCAACCGCGTAGCCTGGGTGCAGCACAGGCAGCCGCGCTGCCGCTGACGGCCATCACCGCCTGGGAACTGCTGTTCGATCGCCTGGGCATCGTGGAGGGCGGCGGGGAGGGCGATGCCCTGCTGATCGTTGGCGCTGCCGGTGGCGTCGGTTCGATGCTGGTGCAGTTGGCCCGGCAACTGACCCGCCTGACGGTTATCGGCACGGCCTCCCGCGCCGAGACCAGCAACTGGGTACGCGAACTGGGCGCCCATCACGTCATCGATCACAGTGCGCCGCTGCAAGGGCAGCTGCAGGCCTTGGGGATCGAGTCAGTCAGCCATGTCGCCAGCCTTACCCATACTGATCAACACTTTGCGCAACTGGTTGAAGTGCTGCGACCACAAGGTCGCCTGGGCGTGATCGACGACCCGCAGACCCTGGACGTCATGCCGCTCAAGCGCAAGTCGCTGTCGCTGCACTGGGAGCTGATGTTCACCCGCTCGCTTTACGAAACCGACGACATGGTGCGCCAGCACGAGCTGCTCGAGCGCGTGGCCGGGCTGATCGATCAAGGTATCCTGCGGACCACCTTGGGCGAGCATTTCGGCGCCATCAATGCCGCCAACATGCGCCGTGCCCATGCGCTGGTCGAGAGTGGCAAGGCGCGCGGCAAGATCGTCCTGGAAGGCTTCTGAAACCTGTTTGACCGACAACGGCGGACCGGTCGATCCGGTCTGCCAGGAGCATGCATGCTTGAACGAACCGTGTTTCTCTGCGCTGCGCACATTCCCGGCGCTACGCCCGGTGAAACGCATGCACACATTGAAGCAGGCACTACCGTGCCTGCTCTTTGCAACTGACCAGGAGCTTGATGTGAACCGACAAGATTACCCCCTCGTTTCCCTCGCCATCCTCAAGGCCAAACCAGGCCAGGCACCAACGCTCAAAGCGGCCTTGCTGGCGTTGATCGAACCGACTCGGTCGGAGCCCGGTAACCGCGACTACATGCTGTTCGAACGTCGTGACGAGCCAGGGACGTTCTACATGCGCGAGGCGTTCGATAACCAGCAGGCCCTGGATGCGCACCTGACCACTGCTCATTTCCAGCGGTTTGCCGAGCAGGCTGAACAGCTGCTGGCAGAGCCCTTGCAACTGATCTTCCTTGACCCGGTGTCATCTGCCGTTGCGCCCTGTCCCTGAGTTCATTCATCCAGGCCCTGGCCACTGTGGCATTACTGCCAGCAGCATTGGCACGTTGGCACACCCAAGCGTGGCGGGCAAACAGAGCCAGGCCATGCTGCGTTGAAAACAGCCTCGCCTGACCTGCGTCTCAAGACTTTTCGTACAGAGCCTAGTGTGGTGTTTTGCAAATACGGCCAATAACTCGCGAGCGATTTTTGCGCTCAAGCAAGGCGTCGCGACGAGTCGTAGCCCAGCTACGGCGAGGAGCGACAACGCCGCATGAGCGCAAAAAGCGCCGCGCGTTATGGTCGTTATTTGTGAAACACCACACTAGAGCTGCATCACGGCGAGCGCTCTACGCAGGGGCTCGTCGGATATCTGGATAGGACCGTGAAATGGTATGTCCATGTCCAATACGAGGTACACGGAAGCCGCAATAAGCAATGAAGAAAGGATGAACATGCCTTTTACCATCGAGTTACGAGGCGCACGGTATCCAAAACTGGCGAAAATGAGCGTCAACCAAGCAGCAAGCATCCCAATAAGCGGGCCAGGAATTGCCCCCTCTGACTGCTCGACGATTCTCCAGCGTTGCTCAATGAGCGAGTGATATTGCTGACGAATATCCTGAAGCATCGTTTCATGGTAGCGGTCCACAGGCCTTATAACGGCCAGCGCTTTGCCTATGTCATCCAAGTATTTAGCCGCCTCGCTGTTACGGTGTTGCAGCGCCTCGTCCCCCCGATAGGGCGTCTCGATAGCGTGCTCTAGATAGGTGATCAGACGATTGCGCGTGTCTTGGGCCGCATCGCCATAGCCCCGCAGTGTCCGATCAAAAATGATCATGCTGGTTGCGTACCCATGGAAGTTTGCGTCGATGGACTCGAAGGTATTTTTGGCGGAATTGATCATCAAGCCAAAGACCAGCGATGTCATGACCACAAAAATGTTAGCTACCAGGCGAATTACCGTGTTCGTGTCCTCATCCCTGTGGTGGGATGCCAGCTTTGGGTACCACTGCATCATGAGCAGCGAGGCGGCGACCAAGCAGCCAAAAATGGCCAGTGCGATCCAGAGGGCGTTCATGCATCAAGGCTCCGATCAATCTGAGTCAAGTCTTAGAAGATAGACCGTGTTCAAACAGACTTATCAGGGTGCCTGTAATTGCAATCAGCGCCAGCATGAATAACCCGATGTATGACTGTTCCATGATCTCGTCCTGCGGGGTGATGGGTAGACGTCGACGAAAATTCCTGGACGGCGGGTCAGGTCATACGCCGTAACGCCACGACCATGGCCCCCCCGAGTACCGCCATGGCCAGCAGCAGCGCGGGGAACGTCCACCACCAGGGCAGGCCGGCGGTCATCATGCTGAACTCCGACATGCCGCCGATGCTGGCGAGCAGGTTCAAGGGCAGGAACACCACATTGATCATGGTCAGGTTGCGCAGCGCGTGGTTCATGCCGTTGTTGGCCAGGTTGCCGCGGGCCTCGATCAGGTTGGTAAAGACCTGGGCATGGATCTTCGCCTGCTGGTAGCTTTGCTCGTTTTCGATGATCAGGTCATTCAGCATTTCCAGTTGTTCGGGCCCGAAGCCGTGTTTCTGGCCATGGCTGCGCAGCAGGGCTAGCACGG
The DNA here is from genome assembly GCF_001655295.1 of Pseudomonas sp. JY-Q. Taxonomy (NCBI): domain Bacteria; kingdom Pseudomonadati; phylum Pseudomonadota; class Gammaproteobacteria; order Pseudomonadales; family Pseudomonadaceae; genus Pseudomonas; species Pseudomonas sp. JY-Q. Next base: position 2,848,300 of record NZ_CP011525.1, read on the forward strand.
TGCCATTGCTTTGAATGGCGTTGACGTAATACACCAGGCTTTCGCTCAGGCTGTACATCTGCACCAGGTGCTGGTTGTCCATGGTCCGATCGAACTGCAGCTGGATTTCGCGGGCCACCTGCTTTACCACCCGCAGGTGGCCCAGGTAGTGATGCACGCTCTCCGCCAGCATCGCCATCAGCACATCCAGTGGGGTGCTCATGCCGGTCTGCCGGTCTACCCCGGCGAGTAGCGAGTTGGCGGCGCAGATCACCACCAGGCGCTTTTCGCTGAGTACGACGCCAAATGACGAGACATTGAATACCCGGCCATCAAAGTTTTCCGGGCGCTTCCAGATCAGGAACAGGTGATCGGGCTTGATCTCGATACGCGCCACTTCATCCGGGTCCAGGGAGGACTCCAGCGACTGGGCGCTGACCCCCAGGCACTTGCACAGCCTGGATTGCTCCGCGGCGTCTGGCGCGACACACAACCAGACGCTGGCTCGTTCCTCGGGGGCTTCAAGAAGCGCACCGTCTACGGCGAGGTAGTGTTCGATCATCGTTTACCAGGCCTGGCCGAGGTGTTTACGTTCAAGCCGCTGCACGAAAGCCTGCAGCACTCGCTGGTAAAGCGCGTTACCCAGCACGGCGTCTTCGGTGCCAGCATCGAGGTTGGGGTTGTCGTTGACTTCGATCACCAGTACGCGGTCGCCGGTCTGCTTCAGGTCCACACCGTACAGCCCTTGCCCGATCAGCCTGGCAGTGTCGACGGCCAGCTTTACGACTTCGGGCGGTGCCTGTTCCACCGGGACCGCGCGGCACAGGCCGTTGACTTCGCCGGCCTGGGCCTTGTGGTTGTAGATCTGCCAGTGGCCCTTGGACATGAAGTACTGGCAGGCGTACAGCGCCTCACCGTTGAGTACGCCGATACGCCAGTCGTATTCGGTGTAGCAGTACTCCTGGGCCAGCAACAGTACCGAGTGTTCGAAAAACTCCTGTGCCGCCGAGGCCAGTGCCTGGGCGTCGGCGACCTTGATCACGCCTTTCGAAAAGCAGCCGTCGGGAATCTTCAACACCAGCGGAAAACCGAGGCGCCGGCCCACAAGCTCGAGTTCCTGCGGGCGGTCCTTGTACAGGATTTCCGTGGCCGGTGCGCCGAGGTTGTGGCGTTTGAGCAGATCGGCGAGATACACCTTGTTGGTGCAGCGCAGGATGGAGGAGGGGTCGTCGATCACCACCAGGCCTTCGCTTTCGGCCTTTTTGGCAAAGCGATAGGTATGGTCGTCCACCCGCGTGGTCTCCCGAATGAACAAGGCGTCAAATTCGGCCAGGCGTGCATAGTCCTTCTTTTCGATCAGCTCTACATCGATGCCCAGCTGTTTGCCGTTTTCGATGAACTGCTCCAGCGCCTCAGGATTGGAAGGTGGCAGCGCCTCGGCCGGGTCATGCAGAATCGCCAGGTCGAACCGGGCCAGGCGTTTGGAGGCGGGCTGGCGCCACGTCCGGCGGTTGAAGGCATCCAGCGCGTCGGCAAACAAGTGCTGCTGCTCATCCCGCAGTTTGTGCAGCGCGCCGGCCTTGATCCCGTCGATCTGCCAGGTGTCACGCCTGCGAAACTCCACCAGCAAGACAGGGCAGGGGAACGACTCGAACAGCTGTCGGCCGATATCCTGAAGGGGTTCAATGGCGGTCCGCCCGAAATACAAGGTGAGGGTGAAGGCTTCGGTGCTGCCATAGGGGTGATCGGCCAGGGCTCGCTCCAGCGTGCGTTCCAGGTCATCCAGCCCCACGCCATAGAGTGCCTTGCGGGTAAGCTCGCTGATGGTTCGCACCGACGGGAACACCTTGTGGCCCCGTGCCTCGGCGAGCAGCGAGCAGTAGTAGCCTTGCCCCAGATACTTGTAGCTGCGGCACAGGTTGATTACCTGCGTACGCCTCGCAACGTCGTCGCTGTGTTCAAAGTAATCCTGGGCCAGCATCAGGCTCTCGCTGGGAAAGTAGCTGGCCCAGTCTTCCTTGCGCTCCACCACGATCAACAAGCGGTTACCGGCGCTCCGCTTACTGGGTGGCTCCTCGGAGAGGGTTATTGTGGAAACTTCGGTTTTGGCCAATACTTCGGCCACGTTGGCTTGCACCGCTGACATGAGTATTCGATCCCTGTTGAAGAAGACGCCCCTTCAATAAATCACGGGTTTCCCGACCTGTCCCGGTTCGTTACTCAAACATTACGGTGTTGCCATGGCTTTTGATTTTCGCTTTGCATCGGTGGCCGATATCGATGCGCTGGTTGCCCTGGAGCAGGACTGTTTCACCCTCGACCGCCTGAGCCCGCGTAATTTCAACTGGATGGTGCGACGCGCCAATGCCTGCCTTATTGTCGCTGAACAACAGGGCCATCTGGCCGGCTATGCGCTGCTGCTGTTCCATCGCGGCACGTCACTTTCCCGTCTGTATTCAATTGCCGTAAGCCCGGCCTGGCGCGGCCATGGGTTGGGCCAGCAGTTGCTGGAGCAGGCCCAGGCAAGTGCGCTAGAGCGTAATTGCGCATGGCTGCGTCTGGAGGTGCGCGCGGACAACCCTGCGGCCATCAGCTTGTACGAAAGCAATGGCTATCAACGCTTCGCTGTGGTTGAGAACTACTACGAAGACCACAGCCAGGCGCTGCGTTTCGAGAAGCGTATCCTGCGCAGTGCTCCGCCCCCTGCACGGCAAGTGCCGTACTACGCGCAAACGACCGAGTTCACCTGCGGAGCGGCCTGCCTTTTGATGGCCATGGCTGCGGTCGAACAAGGGCGGGCCATGCACCGCAGCGAGGAAATTCAACTGTGGCGGGAAGCGACCACCATCTTCATGACGGCAGGGCACGGCGGCTGCAGCCCGCAGGGGCTTGCACTGGCGGCTTGGCGCCGCGGGTTCGAGGTGTGCATGGTGGTCAGCCAGCCTGGATCGCTGTTCCTCGATGGGGTGCGCAGCGCGCAGAAAAAAGACGTAATGCAATTGGTCGAGGACGGCTTTGCCGGGGCGTTGGCCGAAACCGACGTGCATCAGGTGCTGGCGCCCGGCCTAGATGTGCGGTCAGCGTTGCAAGCCGGGTTCAGACCGGTGGTGCTGATTAGCAGCTACCGTTTCACTCGTCTGAAGGCCCCGCACTGGATCTTGGTCACGGGTTGCGATGACGAATTCGTGTACCTGCATGATCCTGATGTGGATCACAGCCGCCAAAAACGCATCCTGGACTGCCAGCATCTGCCAGTAAGCCATGCCGAATTTCAGCGCATGAGCAGTTTTGGCAGGCAGCGGGTTAGGGCCGCTGTGCTGTTGCGCGGGCGATAGAACGGCTGTGCAGGTGGGCACGTATGGCATGGGCATTGAGTGAACATGAATAGTGCTCCGGATGGGCTCACATGCCGGAGCACTTTGCGCTTCAAGCGTGAAGCAATGCCTCGAGCTGGCCCTTGCGGTCAAGACGGGCCAAGTCATCGAAGCCGCCGACATGCACCTTGCCAACAAATATCTGTGGGACGGTTCGGCGTTGGGATCGTTGCATCATTTCCGCCAGGTGCAGGGGTGACGCTTCAACGTTGATTTCGTCAGGGGTGATGCCCTTGCTCGACAGCAGTCGCTTGGCGCTCAGGCAGTATGGGCAGTGCGGGGTGGTATAGATAGTCACAGGGCTCATGGCGGTTACCCTCCTAGTTTGCCGATGGCGGAAAGTCGATATTGGTAGCGGCGATGTTGTTCAGGTAGTTGGTCAGGGTTAACAGCGTGACCTGTGCCACCACCTCCACGATCTTGCTATCAGTAAGCCCTGCCTCACGCGCGGCAGCGATCTGCTCGTCACTCAACTGGCCGCGCCTTGCCGTGATCTGCTGCGCCAGTGCGGCAACCGCGCTGAGTGTGCCGGCTCGGGCTTGGCTTACGGCCTCATCGCTCAAACCCGCCTTGCCGCCGAAGAAGGTGTGTGCAGCCAGGCAGTAGTCGCACCCGTTGATTTCCGAAGTGGCCAGGGCAACGACTTCACGCTCGGCGGCGCTCAGTGAGCTTTTACCCAACGCTTGGGCGAGGCCCAGGTAACCATTGAGCGCGACCGGAGCGTGCGCCAGGGTCTTGAATGCGTTGGGAATGAAGCCGAGACCTTTTTGAATGCCTTCGAGGGCTGCGCGCGAGCCAGTAGGGGCCTGGTCCAGCGAGAGAGCGGTAATTCGAGTCATGGTCGTTCTCCAATAGGTGTATTAACCGGCTTGTCTATCAAGCGTGGAGTCCATACTAGAGAGGCAGACTTTTCTTTCGGCTTCAGATCGTCGAAGTTATGCAACAGATCGTCTAAACCTGAGTGCGCTATGGACCGACTGTCGACCCTGCTTAAGCACTTCAACCTGCACGCTAGCGCGTTTCACCAGGGCGGGTTCTGTGGAACGACCCACCTTGGGCAACACAGTGTCGGCCACGCCCATCTGTTGCGCTCGGGGCGTCTGGCCTTCAAGGACAAGCGTGGCCAGCGTATCGAGTTGACCGAACCCACCCTGATTCTGGCGGTGCGCCCGCAGGAGCATCACTTGCTGGCCACCGACGCTGATGAAGCGGAGTTAGTGTGCGCCACCCTGCAGTTCGATGGCGGCGCCAACAATCCGCTGACCTTGGCTTTGCCGGACTTCATCATCAAGCCCCTTGGCGAATTGCACGGCCTTGATGGCACCCTTGACTGGCTGTTCGAAGAAGCCTTTGGAGATGAGTGTGGTCGTGATGTCATTCTCAATCGCTTGTTCGAGCTGATGATCATTCAGCTGCTTCGCCACCTGATCGCCAGCCGCAGCATCGCCTCGGGAATGATGGCGGGTCTGGCCAATGCTCAGCTGTCTCGCGCGCTTGTGGGGATCCACGATGAGCCGCAGCGCAATTGGTCGGTGGCGGAACTGGCGAATCTTTCGGGCATGTCGCGGGCAAGCTTCGCTTCGCACTTTCGCGAGATCGTGGGTATTACGCCTGCGGACTACCTGGCGAACTGGCGCATCAGTTTGACGCAAAAACGCCTTCGCGAAGGGCGCCCCATTGCCCTGATCGCCGATGAGGTCGGCTACGAAAGTCCTTCTGCGCTAGCCCGAACCTTTCGCCGCAAGGTGGGCGCGAGCCCGAAACAATGGCTGCAGCAGGGGACGGTGTGACGCCTGGTCGACCGACGTGTACGCCAGGCAATGAGCGAGGTCCTGCGCCCCATCGGGGTGGTTTATACGTTCTCCCGAAGAAAATCGATGAACGCCATCGTCCTTGCCGAGCGGCGCCGCTCACGGCTGAACACGGCGCTGACCGGCAGCGCGGTCGTCTGGTATTCGTCGAGCAGGCTACACACGCTACCCTGCTCGAAGTCTGCAGCAAACAGCCATTGGGGAGACAGGGAGATGCCCAGGCCACCGAGGACCAGTTCACGAATGGCCTCGCTGTTGTTGCTGGTGACGTTGCCTTTGATTGCAACCTCAAGTGCTTCGTCACGACGGGTGAAGTGCCAGCGGTCGTAATGCTCAAGCAAGGTGAAGGCGATGCAGTTGTGGCCTGCCAGTTCGGCGGGCTCGCGTGGCCGGCCATGGCGTTCGAGATAGGCCGGTGCAGCATAGACTCGCCGTGTGCTGGTGCCCAGGGGCACGGCCACCAGCCCCTCGCTCTTCACCACACCAATGCGGATGGCCAGGTCGATGTTTTCCATGAGCAGGTCTTCGTTGTAATCGTTCAGGCGCAGGTCGATCTGCACATCGGGGTGGCGCTGTAGAAAAGCCCCGATCAGGGGCGCTATGCACAGCCTCCCATAGCTGACCGGTGCGGCTATTCGCAGGGGGCCGGCGATCTGCTCCTGGCCGCTGGCGAAGCTGCGCGTGGCATGCTCTAGCTGGCTGAGAATCTCCTGGCAGTGGCTGTAGAAGCGTTGCCCTTGATCGGTGAGGGCGAGGTGCCGGGTGCTGCGGGCGAACACGGCTCCGCCCAGGTACTGCTCCAACGCACGGACCTGCTTGCTGACTGCCGGCTGCCCCATGTTCAGCTCCCGAGCCACTGCGGAAAACGAGCCACGCTCCACGACGCGCACGAAGATGCGCATGCTGTCGAACAGATCCATCGCTATTGGGCCTCTTTGGGGAATAAGTAATATCCAAATTTAGTTTCTTATCGGAATGAGGAAGGCGGTGCAACCTGTAAGCGTCCATTCATTCAGAGGTTTCCGTCATGAATCAGACCATGCTTGCCGCTATCGCCGAATCCGCCCAGACCCCGCTGGTCGTGCGCCACATCGCCCGCCCTGTGCCCGGTAAGGGGCAGGTTTTGGTGCGGATTCACGCCGCCGGGATCAACCCGCTCGACACCAAGATTGCGATCGGTGCGGGTGCTCACGCCCGCCAGGAGTTGCCGGCCGTGCTTGGCCTGGATCTCGCCGGGATGGTCGTCGAACTGGGCGAGGCGGTTGATGGTTTCACGCCTGGCCAGGAGGTCTTCGGCATGGCCGGCGGCATCGGCGGCGCCCAAGGCACCCTGGCCGAATACATCGCCGTGGATGCCAGGCTGATTGCATCAAAGCCGCATGCACTCGGCATGCGTGAGGCTGCCGCGCTGCCGTTGGTATTCATCACCGCCTGGGAAGGTTTGGTAGATCACGCCAATGTTCGTAGTGGTCAGCGTGTGTTGATCCATGGCGGCGCAGGTGGCGTCGGCCAAGTTGCGGTGCAATTGGCCAAGGCTCGCGGTGCCGAGGTCTACGCCACCGGTTCGGCGGGCAATCTCGACTTCATTCGCGCGCTGGGGGCCACGGCGATTGACTATCAAACGCAGCGTGTAGAGGCCTATGTCGAACAATTTACGGCTGGGGAGGGTTTCGACATCGTTTATGACACCGTCGGCGGCAGCACGTTGGACGCGTCATTCAAGGCAGTAAAGCCGTATACCGGGCACGTACTCAGCTGCCTCGGTTGGGGCCAGCACAGCCTCGCGCCTTTATCCTTCAAAAGTGCCACCTACTCGGGCGTATTTACCCTGGCACCGCTGCTAACCGGCAAGGGACGCGAACACCATGGAAGTATCCTGCGCGAGGCTGCCGTTCTGGCCAATGCCGGGCAACTGGCGATCCGGGTGGACCCGCAACAGTTTGCATTGGATGAGGTCAACGACGCATTCCGACAGGTTGCGGAAGGTCGCGGCAGGGGCAAGACGGTTATCCAGTTGGTAAGTGAATAGTCTCCCGAGCTTTATTAATCAGCAATTACCTGCCAGAAATGCCCGTTTCCAGCCTTGGCTGGCCTTCACAAACAACTGCCAAAGGGGGACATGGCAAGTGATCATGAAAGTTGTTCCTTGATATGAGGGGCTTTGTTCCAGGCGTTGCCGGCGGCCGGTCAAGCTGGCCGCAATCGAAGTGGTGACTTCGTCGCTACTGTCGGGAGGAAAGGGTGTGCCAGAAAAATCGATCATTCACGCGTGGTTATACCGGCATGAAGCAGCGCCGCGATAATGAAAGGCGCCTTTTTCTCTAGATACTCAGCCATCCCACCCGTATTGCTCGACTCCAACTGAAGCTTCAGCGTTTCATACTGTTGGCGGATCGAGGCATCGCGCCTGAGCAAATCTCTGAACCCCAGCATCTGAGTGATCGTCAGGTGGTCGCGGGTACAAACATGGAGCTTGTGCGTACGAATCCCATCCACATTGCGCCGGTAGAAATGATGGCCCTCTGACAGATCACTTCCCCGTACATACCCCAAAGCCATCAACACCTCGTCCCGCGTCGAGGTATTGCGATGCGCGTGAACCTCAATGAGCACATCGAGTTCGGGCTTCGCCGCCAGCCCTGGGACAGACGTGCTTCCAACGTGGTGGATAGCAATCAGTTCAGCGTCGAATGCCGAGGCAATGAGTGGCTTGTCTGTCAGGAAGCGGGCGGGCCATGTGGGATCGTAGGGGGTAATCTTGCTGGTCAGTGCCATGTCCGTTCCTTGGCGATAAATCCTCGAGGCGCCGGATTGTCCATCAAGGCGTGTGCTTTTGCCACTCACTTACAGGTCAATCACTGTCGCCGATATGTGTATTCGGAATCCGGGCGATTCAAGCTTCAACACCTGCATATCGATAGACCGTCGCACTCCAATACTGGCTGCCGTTACGCGTTTGATGTTTCCATCCGTCTGCCATCAGGTGTTTGGAGATCATCCGATTCATGAAACCGTGACCGAACAACGGCTGTGACTCGTTTTGGCTGGCCGTGGCGCATCAGGATTATTTCCCCGCTCACAGCAGGCTGCCTTTTTCAAACCCGCCATGATCACGGTACCACGCCACGGTGTCGGCGATTGTCAGCTCGAGTGCCCGGAAACTCAGCCCAAGCTCCTGTTCACTCTTGCGCTGGTCGAAACGGGTGCGGTCCTGCTCTCGAACCAGTAGACGCAACGTGGCCATGCTCAGCAGAATGGGTCTGCCGGTCAGGCGCGCATAGATCTCCTGAACAGCCGCCAAGGTGTATAGAAAGGGCAGCGGTATTTGTCGGGCGGGTGTCTTGACGCCCGCCATGCGTCCTAAAACAGGCATCAGTTCGCGCATTGTCATATGTCGACCCGCCGCGAGATAGCGCTCACCTCGGCGTCCATGTCTGGCTGCGGCAATGTGTGCCAATGCCACATCGCGGGCATCGACAATGGAAAAACTGCCAGGGATCAACCCGGGCAACTTGCCCTGTACCACATCGTTGACCAGTTGCCCCGACGAGGTTGGGCCAATGTCGCCAGGCTCCCACATCCAGCCAGGCAGGACCATACAGGCATGCATCTGGGGGTGGCTCTCAAGGAACGACAACACGACACGGTCAGCGAGGATCTTGCTGCGGTAGTAGTCATCTGCGTCGGCGTCGGCCCTCAGGCAGTTCTCCTCGATGGGGGGAAGCAAGGAAACACTGACCGCCGTGGTAAGCGTCACGCCTGGAAATTGCCCGAGTTCGGCATGTCCATCTACGGCGCTACCAAAGCCTTCGTGCTGTTTCTGTCACAGGGGCTGAGTCAGGAGCTGTCACCCAAGGGCGTGTACGTGCAAGCGGTGCTGCCAGCCGCGACCCGTACCGAGATCTGGGCGCGTGCCGGCATTGACGTCAACACACTCCCGGAGGTGATGGAGGTCGGTGAGCTGGTCGATGCCGCACTTGTCGGTTTCGACCGTCGCGAGTTGGTAACCATCCCGCCACTTCATGTTGGCGAGCGCTGGGATGCACTGGAAGGTGCACGTCAAGGGCTGATGTCTGACATTCGACAAACCCACGCGGCTGAACGATATCAGCGGCCACTGAACGCGTGATTGTGTACGAATGATCGAATCCGCGGCCTCCGCTTCCCTATGAAACCAAGGCGACCAAGTCACACGTTGTGCTTGGCCGCCCGATGACTTTAGATTTAAAGTCAACTTTAAGGTCAATAGGTTTTTCAGGGTGAGGTATGAGAATAGGCGAACTGGCAAAAATCAGTGGGCTGGCTCCGTCACGCATCCGTTTCTATGAAGCCAGTGGCTTGATCAGCGCCGTCGAGCGCAAGGCCAATGGATACCGGGACTATGCGCCTGATACCGAATGGGTGCTGCAACTCATAACCAGCGCACAGGCAGCAGGTTTTTCTTTGGAGGAGATCCGGCAGTTGATGCCGATGGACGCCAGTGGCTGGCGGCACGCCGAGTTGCTCACTGGGCTCAAGCAAAAGGTTGAGGAAATCAGTGCGCTGGAGGAACGGCTGGCACAAAACAAAGCGCAACTTCTGCTCGTCATCGAAGGCATCGAGGGTAAGCCCGAAGGCATGGCGTGTGCGGACAATGCGCAAATGCTGATAAATCGTTTGCGTGAAGAAGGGGTTGGTCAAGCGTCCGGCAAGCGTGCGGTAACGTCTTCAACGAGAAAAAACACCCGCCAGGCTTCCGGGGCCTGACAGGCGCAAAAGGTCTCAGCGCTCGCCAATCAGGCCGGCGAGCGGTTTGGGTGCATAGAGCGCACTCTGAAACGCTGGCACGTATTCGTACTTCATCATTTTCCCCAACTTCAGGGTGCGGAGGTAATTCGACAGAGCGCCGTCGCCTAGTGTGAGGGTGGCTGAATCTGCGTCGCGGCTCGAGCCGTGACGCAGTTGGCGGGAAACCGCATAACCGTATGCCAACTGGCCCTGATGATCGAGATTGGTGAAGCTGCTGGTGACGATATCGACTTCGCGAGAGAGCTTGTCGAGTTTCTTCGCTTTGAAGGACACGTCGACTTTTCCGGTCTGGCTGTCGGTGATGTCATAGACCACAGACTGGGCATCTTCTTTGCGGTCGATACCGGTCAGCCATTTAGGCAGGTTGTAACCGACGACACCACGCACCCGTGCAAGCTCGGTGTTGACCGGCAGCTTGAGCACATAGCCCCAGAAGTCGCCGGACATCGACTGGCCAATCAGTGTGAACGGACCCAGATTGGCTTTGCCTGGCGTGTTGGTAATGATCGACACGGCCACTTCGTTATAGGCGTCGTTATCACAATGCTCATAGGTGTATGCAGTAAACGCAACCAAGCCCCGGCCTGGCCAGACTTGCAGGGGGGATGCGGTTGCTAGTAATTCCGGCGGCATCAATGCCCGAAGTGCGTTCAAGTCGGCCGTGTAGACAGCCGTTACCCGACTGTTCTGGTAGTAGAAGTTCGGGGAGTATGACTCGAAGCCGATGTCGACCTTGTGCTTTTCCAGTCCTTTGAACCAGCTCAAATCAACACCCGGCAGCTCTGCTGCAATCACCGACAAGGGCGGGTTCGAGCGATAACGGTCGTACAGGCCGCCTTTGACGACCGGCACTGGGTGGCCTGCGATTTCGATTGTGCTGGTTTCAGTCGGCGTGAGCATTTCAGGCGTCCCCGCCAACCCTTGGTTGGCAATTGAGCTGAACAGCAATCCTGTTAATACGGTGCGTGCGAGTTTCAATCGGTCTTACTCCGCGGGTGGGAACTGCTTGAGGGGTCAGCGAGCGACGTTGTTGCCAGAGAGCACTGCCACCACGGCTTCAGCTACGGCTTTGGGTGATTGAGGGTTTTGGCCGGTGACAAGCCTTCCATCCGTGATGGCAAATGACGTGAAGGGCAGCCAGCCTTTGCGGTACCGAGCCCCCTGACTCACCAACTTGTCCTCAAGGACGAAGGGCACCTGGCTTTTCATGCCGGAGAACAGCTCTTCGCGATCAGAGAAGCCGGTGATGTTCTTGCCCTTGATGATCAACTGGCCCTTTTCATCCTTCAGATCCAGCAGGCCCGCTACGCCATGGCAGACGGCCGAGACGATGCCACCCTGGTTGTAGATGGTTTCGGCGACACGTCGCAGGTCGGGATTATTGGGGAAGTCCCACATCACGCCATGGCCCCCGGTGAAGTAGATGACGCCGAACTGGGACGGATCGATATCGGCGATCGGCAGCGTGTTTTGCAAGCGAGTGCGAAAGGCCGGGGACTGCAAATGCTCACGCGCGGCTTTGTCCATGTAGAGCCAACCGAGACTGCGCTCGTCCAGTGGCACCGCACCGCCTTTGGGACTGGCAAAAACTGTGCTGTAGCCAGCCGCCTCCACCACATCGGTGAAATGCGTCAGCTCAGTAAGCCACAACCCCGTGGAATCGGTGCGTGAGGGATATCTGGCGTGATTGGTCAGAATCACCAGCATTTGGCGATTCTTGGCAGTCATTGTGGAAGCGGCGGTGCCAGCAGTTGAAAATGTCATGAAAGCGCTACCTATCAGTACCAACGCATAAGAAACAACGGTCTTGAGCATCACCCGAGTTCCATTACTCAAGCAGGTCAGCGCATGCTCACCTTAAACCTCGCTTTAAGGTCAATCCCCAATGCTGCAAATAATTTCCGACGCATCTGGCGCTGGGGTTTGATTCGCGCTCGAGCTGTTCACCCGGTGCTGCCAAGACTTCGATTGAACACCCCACTCGGTTGTCGGGCGCCCATCGGGTGACACACTTGCCAGGTGCTGGCGCGTTGAAAATCGACTGACCTTGAAAAAGGTATTGACCTTAAAGTCGACTTCAAACTTAAGGTGGCCGCATATCCAGTTGAGGACTGCTCCATGAATGTGTTCGACACCCTGATGCTTCCCAACGGTTCGACCGTCAAGAACCGAATCGCCAAAGCCGCCATGGAAGAGAACATGGCGGATGCCGACCAGGCGCCTTCCGAAGCACTCATGCGTCTCTATCAAGCGTGGGCCGACGGTGGTGCCGGCCTGATTATCACCGGCAATGTGATGGTCGACGGCCGCGCCATGACCGGACCGGGTGGTGTGGTGTTACAGGACGATCAGCAACTGGACAAGTTCAAGCGCTGGGCGCGTATTGGTCGATCCGGCGGCGCGCAGTTCTGGTTGCAAATTAACCACCCAGGGCGGCAGATGCAGTCCAATCTTGGGCAAAAAACCTGGGCACCGTCAGCCGTGCCGCTGGAACTGGGCACAATGTCCAAGCGTTTTGCCACGCCTCACGCGATGCCCCCCGGCGTGATCGAAGAAGTTATTCAGCGCTTTGCGAACACCGCACGCCTGGGCGAACAAGCCGGATTCACAGGTGTGGAGATCCACGCGGCCCACGGCTATTTGTTGAGCCAGTTCCTTTCGCCGTTGACCAACCAAAGGAAGGACGAGTAGGGTGGCTCTCTGGAAAATCGGGCGCGTCTGTTGCTCGAAATCGTCAAGGCGGTCAGGGCCGTGGTTTCTGTGGATTTTGCAGTGGCGGTCAAACTCAACTCCGCCGATTTCCAGCGCGGAGGGTTCACCACCGAAGACGCGAAAAAGGTCGTTGAGTGGCTCAACGACCTGGGCGTAGACATGGTGGAGTTATCGGGAGGCAGCTACGAAGTACCCGCCATGCAGGGTGACGCGCGCGATGGTCGCACCCTGGCTCGCGAAGCTTATTTCGTCGAGTTCGCCCGTGATCTCCAAACCGTCGCCAAAATGCCGGTGATGGTCACTGGCGGTATACGTCGCCGCGCGGTGGCCGAAAGCGTCGTGCAGAGCGGTGTGGACATGGTGGGTATCGGCACGGCGTTAGCCATCGATCCGCACTTGCCTCGTGACTGGTTGCAGGGCAAAGACAACGCCCCTCAATTGCCGGCGATCACCTGGAAAAACAAAGCCATCGCATCCTTGGCAAACATGGCAGTAGTGAAGTTTCAACTGCGCAAACTCAGCCGGGCTAAAAAGCCTGATCCGAGCGTTTCGCCGTTGCGCGCGCTGATCGTGCAACAGCTCTTCATGGCTTATCGCACGCGCCAGTATCGAAAATGGATTGAAACGTCTGCGCATGACAAGGGCCTGGGAGACGCAAGATGACGATCGCTGTAGAGGGCTCGTTGGCTGTTTGGCAATGCGCCTGAAGCAGAAGTTTGGGACCGGCATTTTGTGACTTGTGGCCAGAATCGAGAGGAGGGCGGGATTTTTGATAATTGGGTCGTCCCGGCTAGCCTGGCTTCAGATGTCTTCGCAGAGATCCAGACGTTGGTAGATGGCCAAGCAGACGGGGAGGTGGCGTTTCCCGGTAGCGGATATGTTCGCGTGTCCCCCGTTGTCAGCTTCTGCGCGGCTGAAGGGTCATGACCCATGCGCGTAGCTAAACGATGTGCTGACGCGGCTGCCGACGCAGTGAGCCAGTGAGACCGAGCAACTGCTTCCGCATCTGCGGATGGCTGACTGATCTGTGCAAGGTGTGTACGCTGGCCGCTTACTCTTTAGCACTCCATTCGAGATATCCATATGACACCCAATCCGACAACCGATAACGCATTACGCGTTGCGTTGGTGACAGGATCAACGTCCGGTATCGGTGCAGCCATTGCACGTGTCCTTAGCCGGGCAGGCTATGCGGTGGTGCTCCATTCGCGAAATTCTGCGGATACGGGACGCGCGATGGTTGCCGAAATGAAGCAGGCTATTTACATGCAAGCTGATCTTGCTGTCGAAGCTGACAGGGTCAGGCTTGTTAACGAGGCTATCGCCGCGTGGGGGCAGCTCGACGTACTGGTCAATAACGCCGGTATTAGCAGAGTCATTGCGCACGGCGACCTTGCCGCTGCCAGTTCGACGGTGTGGCACGAGCTTAACGAGGTTAATGTCGTGGCACCGTTCCATCTGGTTGCTTTGGCCGAGTCGGCACTGCGCGATGCCGCCCGTTACCGTCGAGCAGGTTGCGTCGTAAACATCAGTTCGCATGCCGGTACCCGTCCTAAGGGCGCATCGATTCCCTATGCGGTAAGCAAAGCTGCGCTAAATCACATGACCCGCTTGCTCGCGCTATCGCTGGGGCCAGACATTCGCGTAAACGCTGTGGCGCCTGGCTTGGTCGACACGCCTCTGACCGCAGAGTGGACAGAGGCCCAAGAGTTGTGGCGAACTCGCGCACCCATGCGCAGGGCCGCCAGCCCAGACGACATCGCAAAAGCTGTTGTCATGCTGGTCGAGTCGGACTACTTGACCGGCGAGATACTCCTTTCAGACGGTGGGTTGAATCTGACTTAGGTTTAGCGTGTTCCGGTGGAGCAGAAGAGAAGAAGGCCATATGGGGCGCTTGCTGGCCCACATGCCTGTTTACGGGCCAGCAAGCGGCGGGATTCACGCCCTGATCGCCTCAAGTAGCCCTACGATGCCGAAGATGCTCAGCCTTGGCGCCACGATCTCGACGATCAGAAGGTTAGACAATCGCAGGCGTTTTCACACAGCCTGGACCCAAAGCAGCCCTTCACGAAGGACTTCTAACGACCGATTGCAATCGGTCGCGTACGCCTGCAATCGATCAAAGATATCTACTCATTCGCGGGTTTGTGGGGCGGGTAAAAGTCAGACGCCTTGAAGGTCGATGACTCAGTGCTTGTAGAGTAACGCTTCAACTACAACGCCAAACGCTGACGAATGTTCTCGGCGATTGGGGTAGTAGAGATGGTAACCGGCAAAGGGTTGGCACCAATCTTCCAATACCCGCACAAGGCTACCGTCCGCTAGCTCCTTCGCCACCATGTCCTCCGGCAGGAACCCCAAGCCACATCCCGCCACGGCCGCACGCAGGATCGGCAGGCTGCTGTTGAACGTCCATTGTCCTTCGACACGGGCCTTCAGTTCGTGACCATCCTTCTCAAAATCCCACTGCATCAGGCTGCCATGAGTGGGTAGGCGTAGATTGATGCAATTTTGCGCGGCCAGATCACCGGGCTCCTTCGGCACCGGCCGCTGTTTGAAATACTCGGGTGAGCCCACGACCGCGATGCGCAAGGGTGGGCCGATAGGAACGGCGATCATGTCCTTAGCCACCTGATCTCCCAAACGTACTCCGGCGTCATAGCGTTGCGCGACGATGTCGGAGAGGGCGTAGTCGACTGTGATTTCGACTTTGATGTCCGGATAGTCGGGTAGCACCTTCAATAGCTTGGGCCACAGAATATTGTTGGCGGCATGTTCGGATGCTTGAATCCGCACATTGCCTGCTGGGGTGTCACGAAACTCGCTGACCGCAGCCAGTTCGAGTTCAATTTCATCGAACCTCGGCGCCATCGATTGATACAGCCGCTGACCCGCCTCGGTGGGCGACACGCTGCGGGTGGTACGTGTCAGCAGGCGGACGCCCAATCGGCTTTCCAGCGCGCGCATGGTGTGGCTCAGCGCTGACTGCGAGACGCCAAGCTGAGCGGCCGCGCGGGTGAAACTGCCTTCGCGAGTGATGACCACGAAGGCTTGCAGGTCGTTTAGATTGGCGCGTGACATTGATGAGAACCTCTCATGAGGGGCGCGGGATTAATCCATGAAAGCAGGTTACACACGGAAGCGCGACCCCAAGAGCGGTAATTACAAGGTGCGGGCGTAAAACGCGGTCAGTTTGCCAATTGCGGCATCGACATAACGCGGCACCCAATAGGTTTCGATGTGCGTCGCGCCGTCGAGGATAAACACTTCCTTGTCGGTGGTGCCGGTGGCTTTGGGCAAGGCGTCCTGCGTCATGTACAGGCTATCGGCTTTGCTGCCCGCGATCATCAGCAACGGTTGGTTGATCAGCTCGATATGGTCAGTGGCGTCGAAACGCATCAAGTCGATCAGGCTGCTGGTGGTGTATTTGAAGGTCGAGTTCGGGTGCGCGTGGGTCTTCCAGTAGTATTCATAACCTTGGCGATACAGCTCGAACGGCAGTTTGGCAATCTGCTCGTCGGTGAGGTTGGCATCGCCCGAGTACAGCACCGCGCCGCCGGCCGCTTCTTGCGCGCGGGCTGCTGACGCCTGTTGCAGGCGTTGCTGAATGCTGTCCAGTTGCGAGTCGTTGTAGCCGTTGCGACGTACCCGGCCCGAATTGAACATGCTCACGGTTGCCAGCGATTTGAAGCGTTTGTCGGTTTGCGCTGCCGCCAACGAATAACCACCGCCACCACAGATGCCGAGCAGGCCCAGACGCTTGTCATCGACGCCGGCAAATTGGCTGATGAAGTCGGCCATGCCGTGAATGTCTTCGATGCGATACGCCGGTTTATCGATGCTGCGCGGCTGACCACCGCTGGCACCCTGATAAGCCGCATCGGCCGTGATGGTGATGTAGCCCTGTTCGGCCAGGCGTTGGGCATACAGACCGGCGACTTGTTCTTTCACGCCGCCATTGGGGTGGGCAACGACCACGGTCGGGTAGGTCTTCTTCGCATCGTAGTTGGCTGGCGTGTAAACGTTGGCGGCGATGTCCAGACCATTGAGTTTGTAGCTGACCGGGTGGATGTTGACCTTGCCCGGTTCGTTCTTGCTGATCGCGCCGTCGTAGGAGAGGGTGAACGGGTTCTTTTTGTAATCGGCGGCCAAGGCTTCGCCCGCCGAGAGGCCGACCAATGCCGACATGAGCGTGGCTTTGAGAGTGTTTTTCACGTGAAGCTCCTGAGCAATCAAAAGGGCGGCAGTTGCAGATGTGTTTGGGTCAGTCCAGCTGTTTATCTCTGAGGAATTGCGCGACCAGGTCAGCGATCTGCACGTTGTTCAGATCCGACATGGGGAAGTGGGTATTGCCGTGAATGCCGATCTCCGGCAGGTGGATCAGTCTCACATCACCGCCGTGGCGATTGACCGCGTCACGCCAGAGCCGGGCCATTTTCAGGCGTGCGCGCCAACTGTCCTGAGCGGGCAGGTCGACCGCCTGCTCCGGGATGTTGTCGCCGTAAAGGATCAGGATCGGAATGCGAGTGAGGGCCATGAATTGCTCCATCGGCACCGCCGCGCCTTGCACCGTGTCGAACGCGCTGGGAATCGGCGCAGGCACTTCACCATCTGCAAACACGAAGCTGCTTCCCGGCTCGAACGCCACGATGGCCTTGACCTTGTCGTTCTTGATCGCCGTCAACCAGCCCGGCCCGCCACCTTGCGAGTGGGTGAATAAAATCCCTGGGCCGATTTTGTCGAAAAGTGCTGACACGCCATCAGCGACCACGCCCATGTCGAACGGCCCGGTGTTCGGCGTCATCGCCCGGAAAAACTGCTCGCGGGTCTGGGCGTCCTGTGCCACTTGTACGCCCTTGAAGTAGTTGGGCCACAAGCCGATGCGGAACTGGTTGAACCACAGTTGTTCGTCAGGCACAGGCTTGATTGTGGTCTCGACCATGCTGCGCCCGGCATCGCCACGCCGGGGCTGATCAATCAGATAGACGCCGTAATGGCGGCGCAGAAAGATGTTCTGAAAGCCTTCGCGACCATCGGCGGTGGTTTCCCAGGTCTTGGAAAACTGACCCGCACCGTGCCACATGACGATGGGCAGCTTTCGCGCATCCACCGGGATTTGATAGAAGGCGTAGGCATGGTCACCATGGTAGGTCTGGCCGTTGGGCGTCATCGGTTGGTACGGGTTGAAGGTGCCCGGTGCAGTGGTCACCGTTCCGCCTGCGGCGAAGCTGCCTTGTTGTTGAATCAGCAACGGGCCATCGGGGTGGTTCGCGCAGGCCGCCAACAGGCTCAACAGCGTGATGCTCAGCAGGTACTTTGCAGATTTCATGTCATTTCCCCGACGCCGCGAGGGCCTGGGCCAACGCGGTGTTGGCGCGTTCAGCCGTCTGCGCGTCGCCGTGTTTTTTCAGCAGTTCCGTGACCTCGTGCAACTGTGCCGGGCTCAGACCGACGCGCAGGCTCGCCGCCATGTGCGAGCGTAGTTGCGGCTCGACCCCAGGCGTTGCCGCCAGGGCCCCGACGGTCGCCAGTTCGCGGCTTTGCCAGTCGAGGTTGTCACGCTCGAAGATGTCGCCGAACAGGTGGGTTTGCAGGAAACGGTTGATCACTGGCGCGAACTCGAACACCGGGCCTTTGACCGGGGCGCCGGAGATCCGGGTTTGATTCGCAGTGCCGGCGGCCAGCAACTCATCCCCGATCGGGGTCGGCCGGCTCGGCTCACGCCCCGGCGCGTCTTCGATACCGCGCTTTTTGCGCGCCTGCACCACGGTCATCAGCTCGTTCAAGGCGTTAAGGCTACGCGGGAAGCCCACATAGGCGTACAGCTGCACCAGAATTTCCCGGGTTTCGCTGATGGTCAGGCCGGCATCGAGCCCTTGATTGAGCGCGGTGTTGAGGTTGGGCATGTCGCTGGTCGCCATGAACGCGGCGATCAGAGGGATCGTTTGTTGTTGGCGCGACAAGGTGGCTGCGCTGGCGGGCTTGCTGGCCATGGTCTGCGATGCCTCGGTTGCTTGAGTGGTAACGCTGAACATCGCCCCGATGCCCAGACAAAGCGCCATGAGTGCGGGGAGGGTAGCGTTGTTGCGTGCGTCAATGGTCATCGTGAAAGGCTCCATCCATTGCAGGTCACCGGGGTGTCGCTGGATCGTACGGAGGATGGTTGTATCGATTAACCCCGAAATTGCGCATGGACTTCTGAGCAGAGCTCATGAGTCGACCTTGACCTTACCGCTGCAATTCCGGCGCGACCCCGCTGATGCGGGGCCTGCAGGGCGGATGACGGACTGCGATAAAGGTGCCGGGCGAGCAACTTCGACACATTCCGTAACTTCATTGGCCGGCGTATTGCGCCTCCGAGACCTGTTCTGCCCAGGTGACGGTGTTGCCGTCCTCGGCTTCAGCGATGGCGATGTGGGTCATGCCGTTGCTGGCCGTGGCGCCATGCCAGTGACGGGTGTGCGGCGGAATCCAGACAGTGTCGCCCGGCCGGATTTCCTGTCGCGGGCCGCCCTCTTGCTGCACGTAGCCGACGCCGGCGGTGACGATCAGCGTTTGCCCCAGCGGGTGGGTGTGCCACGCCGTGCGTGCGCCGGGCTCGAAGGTCACCGTGCCGCCGCCGATGCGCGCCGGCGCATCACCGTTGAACAGGCCATCAACGCGCACCGTGCCGGTAAAGTTTTGAGCAGCGCCCTTGACCGAGGGCTGCGAGCCGTTCGGCGTAACGCGGATTTCGCTGGCGGCCTGGGATTCTGCCGCCATGAATGACAAAGCAACGAGTGGTGCAATCAATCGGTTCATCGGGTCAACTCCGTTCAGACGCGAAAGTGGCGCCGCACGTGGCGCCGCGTTGGGCAGACTCAGAGTCCGGTCATCTTCAGTGCCGATTCCGGCAGGCGTTCACCGTGCACTTGAATCTGCGCCATCTGTTGGTTGATCTCGCGCAGATCGTCACCGGTCAATTGCAGTTCGACTGCGCCCAGGTTCTCTTCCAGTCGATGGGGTTTGGTCGTGCCTGGGATCGGCACAATCCACGGTCTCTGTGCGAGCAACCAGGCCAGCGCCACTTGCGCCGGCGTGGCGTGTTTGCGTTGCGCGACGGCTTTCACCACCTCGACCAATGCCAGATTGGCCTTGCGCGCTTCAGGGGAAAAACGCGGGACGAAGTTGCGGAAATCGCTGGCATCGAACTGCGTGTGCTCATCGATCTGGCCGGTGAGGAAACCGGCTCCGAGGGGACTGAACGGTACGAAACCGATTCCCAGTTCTTCCAGTACGGCCAGCAGCTCCAACTCCGGGCCTCGCCAGAACAGCGAATATTCGCTCTGCACCGCTGTGACCGCTTGCACCGCGTGCGCCCGGCGAATGGTTTGCACACCCGCCTCAGATAAGCCGAAATGCTTGACCTTGCCCTCAGCGATCAGATCCTTGACGGTGCCGGCGACGTCTTCGATGGGGACCTGCGGATCGACGCGGTGCTGATAAAACAGGTCGATGCAATCGGTGCGCAGACGCTTCAACGACGCCTCGGCCACGGCGCGTATATGTTCCGGGCGGCTGTTGGTTCCACCGCCGCGTGCGCCGGTGATCAGGTCGATATCGAAGCCGAACTTGGTGGCGATGACGACCTGATCGCGGATCGGCTGCAAGGCCTCGCCCAGCAGTTCTTCATTGGCGAACGGGCCATACGCTTCGGCGGTGTCGAACAAAGTGATGCCTTGCTCGTGGGCCGAACGAATCAGCTTGATCATGCCGGCTTTGTCGGCAGCCGGCCCATAAGCCGAGGTCATGCTCATGCAGCCAAGGCCCAGTGCAGACACTTCCAGGCCATTGCCCAACGTGCGGATTTTCATGATGTCACTCCGTACAGAATTCGATTAACGCGTGCAGGGGTGATTGCTCAGCCAGCCGTTCACACGTTCCATGGTCTTGCGCTCCTGCTCACTCTCCATCACAAAACCTTCGAGAACCCTAACCTTAGGCGCGTGCTCGACCAGCACGCTGCGGCTGTTGCCCAAGCCATAACCGCCGTGGGTATTGAAGGGGATGAGGGTCTTGCCGGTCAGGTCGTGGGCGCTGAGAAAGGCGCGCACGATGGGCGGGGCGGTTTCACCCCAGATCGGAAAGCCGAGATAGATCGTGTCGTAGTCGCTGAGGGCGTGAACCTTGTTTTGCAGCTCGGGCTCGAAGCCGCTGTCACGCTCCTGACGCGCTTGCTCCACGGTTTGCAGATAGTCCTCGGGGTAGGCGTGGGCCGGGCGAATCTCGAAGAGATCGGCACCGAGTCCACGCTGGATCAGCCCGGCGACCACGCGGGTATTGCCTGAGCGCGAGAAGTACGCGACCAGAATCCGCGAGCCTGAGCGCGGTGTTTGACGGACGCCTTGCGTGTCGGCGAGCGACAGCAGCGGGGCGCTGGCCAGTGCGGCGATCACCGTGCGCCGCAGCGGGTCGTGATCGTTGCTCATCGACCCACGCGCGCCTTAAGGGCCTCGGGATAACGCTCGCCTTCGATGCGAATCTGCGCCAGCGCTGTATCAATTGCCTTAAGTTCGAAGGCGTCAAGCGTGATGTCCGCGCCGCCGAGGTTTTCTTCCAGGCGATGCAGTTTGGTTGTCCCCGGAATCGGCACAATCCATGGCGCCTGAGCGAGCAGCCATGCCAGTGCGATCTGTGCGGGTGTCGCTTGTTTCTGCGCGGCGATCTGACGAATCAACACCACCAGTCCCTGATTGGCTTGCAGCGCCGACTGACTGAAACGGGGAACGATGCTGCGGAAATCGTCGCTGCCGTAAGTGGCCTGCGCCGACACCGTGCCGGTGAGAAAACCTTTGCCCAATGGGCTGAACGGCACGAGGCCGATGCCTAACTCCCACAGCGTCGGCAGGATTTCCTGCTCAGGCTCGCGCCACCACAGCGAGTATTCGCTTTGCAACGCTGCGACCGGCTGCACCGCGTGCGCACGGCGAATGGTCTGCGCACCAGCTTCTGACAGGCCGAAGTGCTTGACCTTACCTTCGCCAATCAAGTCTTTCACCACCCCGGCGACGTCCTCGATCGGCACATCCGGATCGACGCGGTGCTGGTAAAGCAGATCGATGTAATCGGTCTTCAGTCGACGCAACGAACCCTCGACCGCGACCCGGATGTGCTCAGGGCGGCTGTTGAGAATCTGCTGTTTATTGTCGTCGCCGAAGGTGAAGCCGAACTTGGTGGCGATGACCACTTGATCGCGCACCGGGGCGAGGGCTTCGCCTACCACTTGTTCGTTCAGGTAAGGGCCGTAAACCTCGGCGGTATCGAAGAGCGTGACGCCTCGGTCAACCGCCGATCGGATCAGCGCAATGGCTTGTTTTGTGTCAGTCGCCGGGCCGTAGCCATGGCTCAGTCCCATGCAACCCAAACCCAGGGCTGACACTTCGAGTGAACTGTTTCCGAGTGTGCGCTTGTGCATTTGGATCTCCCGACATTTGGCGTTGGGAGAACAGTAAGCGAGCTAACGAGCGGGGACTAGACGGTGAAATCGGCAAGGGTTCATGAGGTTTGCTCATCAGTCCCAGAAATCGGGAGGTGGCGACTGTGTCCTCATGGACGCCTAGACGCCCTAAGCAAGTGCTCAGAAACAGGCCGTTCGCGTAATAGTAAATAATCGAGCGACCGCTTCTGGTCGAAAGCGGCCGGTCGTGAATGCCAATTTACGACCCAAGCCCATCCTTCGCGAAGATAGGCGTGCGGCCAGAGCGGATGGCTTGAATCAGACCTGCTATCCAAGTCGAAACGGGAGCCTGCTTGGCGGGCTTACTGAAACAATCCGCGAACGACTTCCCTCAACCATCGATTTCCATTGTCCTGATGATAGCGGGCATGCCAATGCTGTTTGACCGTGAACCCCTCCACTTCGAACGGGCAGTCATGGACCTGTAGCCCATGCATATCGGCCAGTGTCTGCCCGATATGCCGCGGCAAGGTGCCCAGGAGATCGGTAGTCCCGATTATCATCCCTAACCCGAGAAACGCTGGCAGCTCGAGCATGATCCGCCGTTCTATCCCGGCCCGCGCCAATCCCGCTTCCAGCAGCTTCTGCCCGGTGCCGAAACTGATCTGCACATGCCCCTCGGCCCGATACCGCTCCAGGCTCATGCCATCGCCCAGGCGCGGATGCTGCGGGTTGCTCAGGCACACCCAGTCCTGCTCGAACAGCACCTGCTGATACATCCCCCCTCCCAGCCAAGGCACGAAGCCGATGGCCAGGTCCGCTTCGCCCGACTCCAGCGCGCTCTCGGTATTGCCGTCGATCCGCGCCGCCTCCAGGCGGATGCCCGGTGCATGGCTGCGCAGATGGTTGAGGATGCTGGGCAGCAAGGTGATGTGGCTGGCATCGCTGACACACAGGCGAAAACGCCGCTGCGCTGTGGCGGCGATGAACTGTGGCTCCCAGGCGGTCAGCCGGCGCAGCGATTCCAGCACCTCGCGGCACGGCCCTATCAGCTGATCGGCGCGGGGGGTAGGGGCCATGCCGCCCGGCGTACGCACGAACAGCGGGTCGTTCAATTGTTCGCGCAGGCGCGCCAGCCAGATGCTGATGGTCGGCTGGCTCTGCCCTAACTGTTCGGCGGCGCGGGTCACGCTGCGGCATTGGTACAGCACGTCGAACAGCTGCAGCAGCTTGGGTTCGGGCAGGGCCTCCAGGGTAGTCATTATTGAGATTCTCAATAGCTGTATTGAGGTCATTGTATAGCGCAAATAAACCCCGCTGCATAAGGTGATCGCAAATCACAGGAGGTCTGCGACGTGAAAATCTGCATTCTGGGCGCCGGTGCACTGGGGTGCGCCATTGGCGCAGCCCTGAGCGAGGCAGGGCATGAAACCTGGCTGCTGAACCGCGGCCGCGCGCACGTCGAGGCGATGAACCAGCATGGGCTGCGGGTACAGGACGAACGGGGCGAGCGCTATGTACCGGTCAACGCGGCCATTGAAGCCGAAGATGTTGGCGTGACCGATTTGGTGGTGGTGCTGGTGAAGTCGTTTCACACTGCCGAGGCCATCGCCGGTGCCCTCGCGCTGATAGGCCCACAGACGCTGGTGCTGTCGCTGCAGAACGGGCTCGGCCACGAGGACATCCTGGCCGAAGTGGTGGGGCGCGAGCGGGTGCTGGCTGGCAAGACCTATGTCGGCGGCGTGCTCCTCGCACCGGGCTCGATCCGCGCCGGTGTGGCCGGCAAACAGACTTTCATCGGTGAGCTCGACGGCCAGCTGACGCCCCGCGTGCAGGCCATCGCCGAAGCGTTCAACAATGCCGGGCTGGCCACCACGGTCAGCGACAACATCCTCGGCACCATGTGGGACAAGCTGCTGGTCAACGTCGCCACCGGTGCATTGAGCGGCATCACCATGCTCAGCTACGGCCAGCTGTACAGCTCGCCGCTGCTGGAAAGCACCGCCAAGGCCGCCGTGGCCGAGGCCATTGCCGTGGCCGAGCGCGCCGGCATCCGCTTGAGCCTGACCAGCCCCGAGGCTGCCTGGTCACTGGCCGCCGAGGGTCTGCCGGCGAGCTTCCGCACCTCGATGCTGCAGAGCCTGGAAAAAAACTCGATCACCGAAATCGACTTCATCAACGGCTCCGTCGTGCGCTGGGGCCAGCGCCATGGCGTGGCCACGCCGGTCAACGCGACCCTGGTGGCCTGCATCAAGGGTATCGAGCGCGCCATGGCCGATCACCAGAAGAGGGAAACCCCATGAGCCAGTCAAAAGCCTACCTCGAACACGTGGCGTTCTGGGTGCAGGACATTCAGTGGCATATCCGCTTTTTCAGCGAGGTGTGCGGCATGACCATGCGTGAAGTGCAGGGTGACGTCGAGCAGCCGGCACAGTACTGGACCCTCGGCGGCCTGCAGTTCATTCACCAGCCGGACTTCGCTGGCCCGGAAGGGCGCCTGGCGCACCTGGGCATCATGTGCGAAGACCTGGAAGCGGCGCTGGCCGCCGCCCAACGCTTTGGCGTCAGTGAGATGCCCCAGGGCCGCAACTGGCTGCGCCTGCCTGATGGCCTGGCGGTGGAGTTCATCCAGGCGCTGCCGGCCAAATGCGTAGCCCAGGCACTGGCCATCGACCCGCGCGCGGAGGTGCAGGCATGAGCATGATTGAAAAGTACTGGGACGATGCCCGCGAAGGCGATGAGTGCATCAGCCCGACCTACACCGTGACCCGCGAACGCATCCTGGCCTACGCCGACCTCACCGGCGACCACACCCCGGTGCATGTCGACGAGGCCTACGCCAACGCCAGCCACTTTGGCTGCCTGGTCGCCCACGGCCTGTTCGGGCTGTCGATCGCCGACGGCCTGAAGACCCAGTGCGAGTACCGCTTCGTGCCGGGCATGTCGCTGGGCTGGACCTGGGACTTCGTGCTGCCGATCAAGGTCTACGACGTGCTTCACGTGCGCATGCGGGTGGGGGCGATGCGCCCGAGCAACAGCCGACCTGGCTGGGGCATCGTGGTGCTGCCTTCGGAACTGATCAACCAGCACGGCGAAGTCGTGCAACGTGGCGAGCACCGGTTGATGGTGCCGCGGAGGGCAGCAGCATGAGCCAGGCATTGCCATTGGCGGGTATCCGCGTCATTGACTACAGCCACTTCCTCGCCGGCCCCTATGTCGGCCGTTGCCTGGCGGCGCTCGGCGCAGAGGTGATCAAGGTCGAGCGGCCGGGTAGCGGCGACGCTGGCCGCCAGCATGCGTTCACCCTGGACGACCAGCAGAGCGGCTATTTCCTGCAGCTGAACATGGGCAAGCAGGGCGTCAGCGTCAACATGAAAGACCCGAGCGGCAAGGCGTTCATGCAGCGCCTGACCGATTCGGCCGACGTGTTCATCGAGAACTACCGCCCCGGCGCACTGGACAAGCTGGGCCTGGGCTACGCCGAGCTGTCGGCGCGCAACCCGCGCCTGGTGTACTGCTCGATTTCCGCCTACGGCCATACCGGGCCGGACGCCCACCGCGCCGGCTTCGGCCTGATCGCCGAGGCCAAGAGCGGGATCATGCAGATGGTGGGCGTGCCGGGCGAGGCACCGCCGCTGCTGCGTATTTCCCTGGGCGACATGTACACCGGCATCCACGCGGTGGCGGCGATCAATGCCGCGCTGCTCGGCCGGGTGAGCAGTGGCCGAGGCCAGCACATCGACATGGCGCTGTACGACACCCTGGTGTCGATGCACGAATACGCGGTGCAGTGTTACACGCTGTCCGGTGGCACTGTGTTGCCCCAGCAGACCGGCCACGACATGCCCACTTCGACCCTGTACGGCGTGTTCCGCGCCACCGACGGCGACCTGGTGATCGCCGCCCAGGTCGACGATGCCTGGCAGCGCTTCGCGGCCATGCTCGAAGCCAACGGCGGCCCGCCCGGGTTCGGTAGCGACCGCCGCTACCACAGCCTCAACGGCCGCAATGCCCACCGCGAGGCGATCCTGGCGGTGGTCCGCGACTGGGTTGGCGCGCGTCGGGTGGCCGAGATCCTCGCGTTGCTCGATGGCATCGACATCCCCAGTGCCAAGGTTCAACGCATCGACGAAGTGCTGGCCGACCCGCAGATCCAGGCACGCAACATGGTCATCGAGCAGCAGCACCCACGCTACGGCACGCTGCGCCTGGCCAACCTGCCGTTCCGCTTTTCCGACTGCGACACCACGATTCACCAAGTAGCCCCGGACCTTGGCCAGCACAACGCCGAAGTGGCCGCCGGGCTTGGCTTCAGCCCTGAAGAAATCACTGCCTTGCAGGCGGATGGCGTGTTGTTTACCCACGGAGATGCACGATGAGCGACCGCTACGCAGTGATCGGCCGACCGATCAACCACACCAAGTCCCCGCTGATTCATGGCCTGTTCGCCCAGGCCAGCAACCAGCAGCTGGAATACGGGGCTATCGAGGGCTCGCTGGACGACTTC
Organism: Pseudomonas sp. JY-Q; assembly: GCF_001655295.1. Taxonomy (NCBI): domain Bacteria; kingdom Pseudomonadati; phylum Pseudomonadota; class Gammaproteobacteria; order Pseudomonadales; family Pseudomonadaceae; genus Pseudomonas; species Pseudomonas sp. JY-Q. The sequence goes on from NZ_CP011525.1 coordinate 2,874,907, forward strand.
GAAGCCCAGGTACTGCAGTTTCGTAGCGAAGGCGGGAAGGGCATGAACATCACTGCCCCGTTCAAGCTGCGTGCTTTCGAGCTGGCCGACCGGCGCAGCGAGCGGGCGCAATTGGCACGGGCGGCCAATGCGCTGAAGTTCGAGGATGGCTGCATCGTCGCCGAGAACTTCGATGGCATCGGTTTGCTGCGGGACATCGAGGAGAACCTTGGCGAGCCGCTGCGCAACCGCCGTGTGCTGCTGCTGGGCGCTGGCGGCGCGGTGCGCGGGGCGTTGCTGCCGTTCCTGCAGGCGGGCCCACGCGAGCTGGTGATCGCCAACCGGGACATGGCCAAGGCGCTGGCGCTGCGTAACGAGCTCGATCACCCGCGTCTGCGCATCAGCCGCTACGAAGCGCTGGAAGGGCAATCGTTCGACATCGTGGTCAACGCCACCTCGGCGAGCCTGACCGCTGACTTGCCGCCACTGCCGGCTGATGTGCTGGGTGAGGCGGCCTTGGCCTACGAGCTGGCCTATGGCAAAGGCCTCACGCCTTTCCTGCGCCTGGCTCGCGAGCAGGGCCAGGCGCGCCTGGCCGATGGCGTCGGCATGCTGGTGGAGCAGGCCGCCGAGGCGTTTGCCTGGTGGCGCGGGGTGCGGCCCGACACACGTGCCGTGATCGATCAGCTGACGATTCCCCTGGAGTAGGTCGATGGTCGCCAATGTACTGATGCTGCATGGCATCAACCACAACATGTTCGGCAAGCGCGACCCGCGCCAGTACGGCACAGCGACCCTGGCCGACATCGACCAGGCGTTGCAGGCCCTGGGCGAAGAGCTGGGGGCGCAGGTCGTGAGCTTCCAGAGCAACTTCGAGGGCGCCCTGTGCGAACGCATCCATCAGGCCTATGAGGACCGGGTGGATGCGGTGCTGATCAATGCCGGTGCCTGGACGCATTACAGCTACGGCATTCGTGATGCATTGGCCATTATCGAAGTGCCGGTGGTAGAAGTGCACATGTCCAACATCCATGCCAGGGAGCCGTTCCGCCATCACTCGGTATTTGCCGAGGTGGTGCGCGGGCAGATCTGCGGGTTTGGTGTCGAAACCTACCTGCTGGCGCTGCGTGCGGCGATGAGCATGGTCTGAGCAGGGCCGCATGGCTCGGCGCTCTGAGCGGGTTTACCCGCGAAGCAGGTGACGCGGGGCATGGCACCGGGTGCGCCGGTGTTCGCGGGTAAACCCGCTCCTACAATCGAGACTCTCCTTTTGCAGAAGGAACTGAACCCTTGGCCACCCCCGCAGTCCCCAACACCGGCATCGCCTTGCTGGTCGCCGTCACCTTCTTCATGGAAAACCTCGACGCCACCGTCATCGCCACCGCGCTGCCGCAGATGGCCCGTGACTTCGCCGAGAACCCGGTCAGCCTGAACATCGGCATCAGCGCCTACCTGCTGGCGGTGGCGGTGTTCATCCCGCTCAGCGGCTGGGTCGCCGACCGCTTCGGCGCGCGCCAGGTGTTCGCCGGGGCCATTGGCCTGTTCACCCTGGCCTCGTGGCTGTGCGGATTGGCACAAACCTTGGAAACCTTCGTCGCCGCACGGGTGCTGCAAGGCATCGGTGGCGCGCTGATGGTACCGGTCGGGCGTCTGGTGGTGCTGCGCACCACCGAGAAGCAGGACCTGGTGAAGGTGCTTGCGGTGATCACCTGGCCCGGGTTGGTGGCGCCGGTCCTCGGCCCACCGATTGGCGGGTTGATCGTCACCCACCTGTCGTGGCCGTGGATCTTCTACCTGAACATCCCGCTCGGCCTGCTGGCCATCGCAGCGGCGTGGTGGCTGGTCCCCAACACGCGTGCCAGTGAAGCGCGCCGTTTCGACTGGCTCGGCTTCGTCTTCCTCGCTTCGGCCTGCGCGACCTGGTTGCTGGGCCTGGAGATGCTCGGCTCGCTGTCGGGCGACGGCCTCGGCACAGGCGCTGCACTGGTGGCCGTGGGGGGGCTGCTGACCTGGCTGTCGATCCGCCATTGCCAGCGTCACCCGGCGCCGCTGCTACCGCGGGCTACCCTAGGCATCGCCACGTTCCGCGCCAGCATCATCGGCGGCACGTTGTTCCGCCTGTCGATCAGCGCCTTGCCGTTCCTGATTCCGCTGTTGCTGCAGATCGGTTTCGGCTATTCGCCGGTGGATGCCGGGTTGCTGGTGCTGGCGATCTTCGTCGGCAACCTCGCGATGAAACCGTTCACCACCGGGCTGCTGCGCCGCCACGGCTTTCGTCGAGTGCTGCTGGTCAATGGCTTGATCGGCGTCGGTTGCATTCTCGCGTGCTTGCTCCTGCAGCAGGACATGCCGTGGTACTGGATGGCGCTGGTGCTGTTCATTGGCGGGCTGTCTCGTTCCATGCAGTTCACCACCTACAACGCCATCGGGTTTGCCGAGGTGCCAAAAGCACAGATGGGCCAGGCGTCGACGCTGTTCAGCATGTTCTTCCAACTGGCGATGGCGCTCGGGGTTGCGATTGCGGCCCTGCTGCTGAGGGTCTCGACGATGCTGCGGGGGAGTGAAAGCGAGATGACAGTGGGCGACTTCCGCTGGGCGCTTGTCGGTATCGGCCTGATTGCTTGCGCCGCGTTGGTTGATGCAGTACGCCTGCCGGCCAATGCTGGTGAACAGGTATTGCGTACTTAGCTGTGTTGGGTTCACGGCCACGTCATCAGGGGGACAGGTGTTGGAATCGGGATCCTTTGGGCCATTAACGACCTACAGCGAACGGACAACCGATGACGGGTCGATAGCGGTCATTCACGATCGGCAGCTTTTCGCCCCAAAGCGCACGGGCGTAAAGGGCAGCGGGCACTGAACAGGACGACGCAGATCAAGGCCGTAAGCGTTCCGCCGCCAGCGACGGCTCTTGAAGTGACCGTAGGTGTGGCGGGTGTCGTGCTGCCTACCCATCCAGCATGGATGGAAAGCCAGTAGCGACTTCCGTGACTGCATAGTACGGTCCGCCTTCAACAAGCCACCCGGTTCGTTGCCTTCACCCCCCACGGACCGGGGCTCTCATGACCTGGGAGGTCGAATGGAAGTCGCTACAACGATCAGTCAACAAGAACTGGATAACGCCTTGGTCGCGTTTGCACGCTACAAAATCGGAGAGATCAAGATCTTCGACCTGGAGCAGGCAATGCGCTTCGAAGCAGGCCAAGCCTTGTCCCAAAGCGGGCTGGTCCGGTTCTCAATTACCAAAATGGTGTCAGGACGTTATCGCATCAGCGATGAAGGAGAGAACGCCATCACAGAGGCTGGGCGGGATCGCCTTGAGGTGATCCGCGCCTGACCATAGGTCCAGCCTTGCGAAGGCCGCAGTCATGTTCTGCGGCCCTTTCGTGTCATATCACTTTCACCGCGCGACCAATGAACTTCACCGGCCCTGTCGGCAGACCGGTAGGCGAGCCACCGGCTTTCTCCAGCGTCAGCTCGAACAGTTGATTGGCCTCCAAGGGTGGCAAACTTTCCAGCGGAACTCGATAGGGTTCGCCTGGTTTGACCAGGCCAAGCGAAACCGGAGCACGCCATTGCTCGCCCTTGGTCCAGAACTGCAAGGCCATGCCGTCGGGGACCGTGTCCCGGCCCAGCGGCAGCAGGTCGATCATGTGGCTGTCGCTGGCCTGCACCACCCAGCCGGGGGCCTGGCTGTTCGGCGCCACCAGCACCACCAGGTATTGCGTGGTAGAGGGGGGCGTGGTCAGCAAGGTAAACGCCAGCAGCAGGCTTGCAGCCAGCCCAGCGGCGCTGAGCCCTTGCCACAGGCCGAGGCGTTGCCACCAGCGAGCCTGTGTGCGCGCTGCAGGCAGCTCGTCGAGGCTGCGCTGGATACGGCGCCACAGGCGGGGGCTTGGGGGCTGCGGGGTAGACAGCGCGGTCAGCTCCAGCAGCCGGGCCTCCCAGGCATCCACGGCGGCGCGAAGCGCGGGGTCGGTACGCAGGCGTTCGGCCGTCGCGGCATATTGCTCCGGCGACAAGGTCCCCAGCACATATTCCCCGGCGAGGCTGTCCAGTTCTTCGGCAGAATCGGGCTTCATTCCAGGCACTCCCGTAGCGCTTTGAGGCTGCGTTTGATCCAGGCCTTGACAGTGCCCAGTGGCGCGCCCAATAAACCGGCTATCTCGGCGTGGCTGCAGCCGTCCACGTAGGCGTGCAGGATGCAGCGTTGCGGTGCGGGCTGCAGTTGTTCAAGACAGCGGTAAATCTTTGCTGAGCCGGACCAGAGGTCAAGGTCATCAATCCTCCCGTGCAATGTTGACGCAGTTTCGGTGTCGGCATCGGTCAGTACAGTTTCACGGCGGGTATCACGTATCGAATTCAGCGCCAGGTGGCGGGTAATGCTGTAGATCCAGCCTCGAGCCGAGCCGCGCGCCGGGTCGAAGCTGGCAGCGCGGGTCCAGATGCGGATGATCGCATCGTGGACGATGTCTTCTGCGGTGGCGTCGTCACGTGCGATACGCCGGGCAACGCCCAGCAGGCGCGCGCCTTCGTGATCGTAGAGCGCCTGCAGGGCCCGCCGGTCACCCTGTGCACAGGCTAACAGGCAGCGGTGGAAGTCGAAGGGAGTGGCCGGCGAGTTCAACGTGTGTGGCTTCCTTGTGTAAGGCAAGTACCCCGGCCATCCAGCCGGGGGGCTTGCCATCGAGCGTAGATCATCACTCGCAGGGCGTTGGGTCAGGTGCGTGTCACTTGGCTGTCCAGAACACATAGTCAGCCTGGTACTGGACGACCTGCCTGGCACCTTTGTTCTGCGCCGTGCAGTCGACTGACGGCGCCACACCGCCGCGGGTGGCCAGGCGCTGGATGTAGCTGACCCCCTGCATGGCACCTTTGCCTTCGGCGGGGTTGGCCTTGACCAGTTGATAGGGGATGGCGCCTTTGTCCGCCGGTGCCACTGCCAACTGGGTGCCGGTGACTTTCGAGCCATCCTTGGCCTGCCAGGTAGCGGGTGGGCCAAAGTAGTCGCCCACCTGTTTACCGCCACGGTCATTGAGCACTGCCTTGGGGCCGACGAAAGTCCATTCGGTCTGACCGGGGGTGTTGGCCTTGTCGCGGCACTCGTAGGTGATCTCGCCGACGCCGACGGTTTCGAGCAGGACGCGATGGCCATCAGGGACTTTGACCGCTTCTGGCAGCGTGGTCTGGGCGTGGGCGGGCGGCAGCGCAAGGGCGAGGCTGCAGGCAAACAGGCAGGCGGAGTATTTGAAGTTCATGGGCAGTGCTCCTGAAAGTCATTGGGCTGGGCAGTCAAAGGCCGCCCACTGTCAATACCCGCCAACGGGCGGACTGGATGCACTGAATGAAAAAAAATGCGTAGCGAGATGAGCCTGCAAGTGCTTGCCTACCATCTCGAACGCGCGATGAGTCTCTTTGCTATCGCAGGACTGCTTTAACGCGCGCACCCCCGACAACCCCACGAGGACACTGCAAATGAAGCGTTTGTTACTGGGCCTGTTGCTTGCCGCATCGGGCGCTGCCCATGCCGGTATTCCGCTGTTGAACGCAACATGCCCCGGCAATATCGAGGTCCATGCCGATAAAGGTGGGCCTGTCTATATCAATGGCAAGGAAGCCACGCTGAAAAAATTCAATGACAACTATTTCGAGGCCAAAGATGGCGGGGTAACGGTATCGTTGTCGATCAACCCGGACGGCTCGCCTGACGTCTCGTATACCGGTAAGAACAAAGCCAATGGCGTATGCCAGATCAAGGACTGACTGCGCGATTGCGCTGTTTGGCTGGCGCGGTGCCAGCGGGCTGAACCTGGGCGCTGGAACGAGAATTGCTGTGACCCCTGAGACATTGATCATGCGGAGTACGCAGAGATGACTCAGGATGACCGCTATTACATGATTTTCAGCGTGGTTGCTGTGCTGGTACTGGATCTGGCGGCGACTTATGTGTTTCTCAATGCCATTCCCTGACCCCGGTTATGGGTCAGGCCTTACGCGTAATCGGGGCCAACGCAGGGTGTGAGGAAAACGCCCCGAACCCTATATAGCAAACAAACCTGATGCCCTGTTGTCGTTGCGCAGTAACATGGGCATGAGAAAACCAAAAAAAGGGCAGGCTGCTTGGCAACATTTCCCAGTTTTCGAGGGGGCTGCAGGAGCGTGTCGCGTGAAAAACTCAAGTTCGCGAGCAGGTGTAATACTGTTATTCGGGGCAGCCTCGTTGTTCGTCGCAGGCTGTGCGCAAAACCCTGATGTGCGTGACAGCCACGATTATACCGCTGGCACTACCGTGAAAAGCCCACCCGCCTACCTGGGCTGCGTTAAAGGCGAGCTGCAAGGGAATGTGAAAACCTATGAAGTCGAGGGTGATAACGCGATCAGGCTTTTCGTCGACAGCACTGACCCCGACAAGGCAGAGGGCCTTGTAGAGTTGCGGGGCACGGGAACCGAGCGCCACTTCACGGCCTATCAACGTGATGCCTGGTACGACCATGGCAGGTTGCTGGATGCTGCACTGATGTGTTCAAAAGCGTAATCATCCAACCCCACACCAATAGCCCGCCGTCGAGAGCGGGCTTTTTGTCTGCCGATCGCCTGCCCGGCAACGTTCAAAAAGGGCGGGTGGAGCCGGTATGGCCTGAGCAGCGTTGCTTTGCATTTGCCGGCCCCGCCCGTAATAATCGTTGTATTTGGATGGAGAGTCGCAGGTGGAAGCAAGAAGCGTAGTCGCCGAAATGTTCATTGGGATGCCGACGCATTTCTGGGTTTTGCCTGTTGCCGGCCTGGTTGCCTACTACGGGCTGAAGTGGTCCGCCAGATCCAGTAATCGTGCCACCCTGCTACAAGCCTCGACTTACCTGTTGCTGCTGGCACTGGCAGTGCTGCCCAACGGCTTTTATGCACTGTTTCCTCCTGCGCCCGAGCCAGATGTGCTGTTGAATCAAACGCCGTTGCCCAACTACGCAGGGCGCTTCTACCTGGATGCGTTCTATGTCTTCAGTGGCTGGGCGCTGAGCAAAGTGGTCAAGTTGAAGTTCAGCTGAGTCGCAGCGTGCTACCTGATGCACTGAATGGATCAGTATTTGCTTACCCCTTTTGAAACCGGTGCATCTGGGGGGATACGGCAATGCTCTCTGAGGATCTGTACATCATGTTCGTGATTGTTGGCAGTGTGCTGGCCCTGGATATAGCAGCCATCGTATTGTACAGGGGAGCCAAGCCCTGACCCCGGGTTTGGCTCGCAATGGCGCCGGAGTATCCTCAGGGCTTCAGCTTTTCTCCTGTACCTGCAGCACCGAACCTTTGTCGTCAGTTGCCAGCAATCCGATGGCGTCGGTGTCGTCTGATTGTCGCTCGGCAAGGGGTACGTCCGGCGAGCGAAAGATACTATGGCCCTGTTCACCGGTTTTAAGGGTGACGAGTTTGCCGTTCTGATAGAAGAACTGAGTGTGGTTGGCGTTCGTTTGCATGGTATGAAGCCCTGCCGAGTCGTGGTGTGATGTCCCTCGGGAGTTTCACTGTTGCGGCGTGCCCCGGCTACTGGCAGAAATATCAGGTGCGCTACACTGATCCCGCTTGGGCGTCGTCCTGCAGCAAGACTTTGGTTGATTAGTAACGCGGCGTCACGCCCGTTAGAATGCAGCGTATCCATAACGGTCGATTGCAAATGCCAGACTTTCGTATTTTTATCGCCACTGTGTTGGTTGCCAGCCTCGCCGGTTGCGCAAGCCCCGGCAAACCCACTGCCAGCAAACTGACCCAAAAATCGCCGCAGCAGTACGCCGCCTGTGTCCTGCCAAAATGGCAGGCGCTGGCCCCACAGGCCACGCAGAAGTCGATAGCCCATGGCTACCGGCTCACGGCGCCAAGCGCCGTGGCAAGCGACGATGTGCTTGATGTGGTTGACGCTCACGAGGGCAGCCGCGCGACCTTCTACAAGGGCAGCTTTCTGTCTGGCGACAAATTACGCCAGGCTGCCAAGCAATGCCTGGATTGAACCCGTGCCCCGAGCGGGTTGAGCCGCCCCGATCTCCTGCAGTTACCCCAACTCATCCCGCTTGTTCAAATGCTCGCATTTCACCTGCGCCTCCGTGCGGCTCGGATAGCTCGGCTTGAGCCGCTCCTTTGCCTGATTGTCATAAATGTCGAACCCTCCACACACGGTAGCGGCGTAGTAGCGGCTGCCAACGCGGAACGATTCCTTTTCGATCGGCACAGCGGGAACGATAACGAATCTTGGTTGCATTTTTCGTGCCTCCCCAGGCAGAGATTTAAGTATTAGTCTCACCGATCGCAAGCATCAAGCAGGCTCATGACGAAAGGCACTTGGCAACCATCGGTCGCCTCGGTAATGGTCATCGCTATTCCTGAATCGCACCAGGGGAACACTTTTTCACCGGGGTGGTCTGTTATAGCAGTTGGACCAGCCGGTATTAGCCAGGCTGAAACCCCGCCAAACAAGGGAATGGCGGTTGACTTAAGTTCACCCAGGTAAAGTTAGGTAAAAGCGGCCACGGCATATACACGGATCAGTATTGTGGTTTGTACTGTCCGGTTAAAGATGCCATTGATGAACATACTTCCGTCGCAGCCAAGCGCTGAACGCGGGGCGTTCTCCGGTTTCGAGGCGTGTCGCAATTCCCAGCAGGGCCCCGTGGTGATCCTCGCCTCCGGCGCTTCTGCCAAACATTTTCCGCTGGGCGAGTTTGCGCACTTGCCCATCATCGCCATGAATGGGTCGGTCGCCATGACCGCCGAACACGGCATCAAACCCTTCTTCTACGTGTGCACCGACAAAAGCTTTTGCCAGCAACAGCCGGCCTTGTTCGCCACTGCCGTGCGCGACAGCGAACGCCTGGCCTTGTGGCCAGAGCAGTATGCGCGTACCGATGTGCCAGCTCACACCCAGTGTTATGCCTTGCACAAAGCCGACACGCCGAGCCTGCTGGACGGTTTGCGCGGCCAGGGTGACAGTTGCGTGTGCAACCGGGCACTGTGGAGCAAACGCAGCCGCTCGATCGCCTTCAGTAAAGACATGGGCCATGGCTTTTTCGATGCCCGCACGGTGGCTTATGTGGCCTTGCAGTTGGCCTATCACCTGGGCTTCGAGGAAGTGTTGCTGGTGGGGGTAGACCTCGACCAGAGCGTCGGGCGCTTTTACGAGGACGGCCAGGGCCCTTCTTCGCCGTGCGGGCTCGACCAGCATTGGGACAGCCGCATCCTGCCGTCGTTGAAGCTGATGGCCAGGGAAGTGGTCAGCGAGCATTTCCACGTCTACAACCTATCGGCAACATCGCGCATTCCCGCTGAGCTGATACCCAAGGTCACGCTCAGCCAGGCGCGGCACATTGCCGGCTGCGCAATGAACTGAGCAAGAAAGCGGGTGCATCAAGGACTGTGGATGCGTACAGTGGGCCGATCGCAACTTGCAGGAGCCTGCTATGTCCAGCGCATTCACGATCATGCCATCGCCCGTCGGCATGCTGACCCTTGTGGCCCGTGGCAATTGCCTGGCAGCCGTATTGTGGGAAGAGGAGCGGGAAAACCGCGTACGCCTGGGCGCACTGCACCGGGACGACCAGTGCCCGGTACTGCGGGAAACCGCTCGTCAGCTGGGCGAGTACTTTGACGGCAAGCGCCAGCGTTTCGAGCTGGCGCTGGACTTTGCCGGTACTGAGTTCCAGCGCCAGGTGTGGGCCGCATTGCTGGCGATACCGTTCGGCGAAACCCGCAGCTACAGCGATATTGCCCGGCAGCTCGGCAACCCCAGGGCGGTACGCGCGGTTGGCGCTGCCAATGGCCGCAACCCGATTTCGATCATCGCCCCCTGTCACCGGGTAATCGGCGCGTCGGGCAGCCTGACCGGCTTTGCTGGTGGCCTGGCGGCCAAGCAGTATCTGTTGGCGCTGGAAGGGCGGCAAAGCCTGGCGCTGGACCTGTAAGGCGTCAACCGAACCCGCTGGCGATCAGGCAGGCCAGCACGGCCAGCACCGAGCCGGCGATCAGGGTGTATTGCCGCCGGGCCTGACGTGCGCGGGGCTCGACCTCACGCAGGTACTCGCCGGGCGTAGGGGCATCGGGCCGATGGCGCAATCCCTCGGCCACATCGGCAAGTTGGCCCTGAATCAGCAAGCCGACCAGGCAGTAGGTGCTGGCGTAACTCAGTAACGCTAGAAACAGATAGATCATGCAAGGTACGGGGCCAAGGGCAGGGTGATCGCGCTGGCACTGTGGGTGTCGAGTACGATCAGCCCTTCACTGTGGTCATCCAGGCTGGCCAGCAAGTGCCCCTGGCTGTCCCATGCTGCAGAACCGCCGGCACCGATGAAAGTGTCGGCCGGCCCCACGCAGTTGGCCATCAACACCGGCATGCCCAGCTCGCGTGCCACCTCTGGATAGTGCGCATATCCCTCGCGGATACCCTTGGCGGTTTTCGCAACGCTGACCAGGTACAGGTCGGCACCGCGCTCGCGGGCCACGGCGGCATGCGCCATGAACATCGATTCGTAGCAGATCGCTGGCGCCACCCGGTGCTCACCCACCTCCAGCAGCAATGCCTGATGACCTGGGGTGAAGTAAGGCAGCTCATCATCATGCAAGCGCTGCTTGGCATAGGCCTGGCGCGGCGCATCAGGGCAGAAGACGGGCATGCCGATACGTATGCCGTCGGGCGTTGGCAATGGCAGGCCCACGGCAACGGTAATGCCCAAGCGGTCGCAGGCTGCCTGCAGCGGGTCCAGGCGTGCGGAGGTGACGGGCAGGGCGGACTGGCGCGCCACACTCGGCTCATAGCCGGTCAGCGACAGCTCGGGGAACACCACCAGTTCGGCACCCAGGGCCGCAGCCTGCTCGATGCAAACCAGATGGCGCTGGAGGTTGCCTGGCAAATCGCCCTTGAGCGACGCCAGTTGTACGGCGCACAGTTTCATCAGAACCATTCCCTGGTGAAGATTGACGTGCCGAGCATACTATCGGCACCAACGCCTGTTCCAGTGAAGGGTTTTTCAGGCAGCCTGGGGTGCGCAGCAAAACGCCCCCCGACCTGCGCAGCCACGGTACCTTGTGCCATGCTGTCCAGTGACAGCGCCATGCGCACGGCCCGCGCAAAGGCGGGCAGGGTGCTACCAGCGGAGGAACACTGTAATGGCACGGTTTCGGCGGATGATCGCCAATATCCGGGGACGGGATCTGGCCGTGGGCGATATCCATGGCCACTTCCAGCGCCTGCAACAATGCCTGGATGCGGTAGGGTTCGATCCGGCGGTGGACCGCCTGTTCAGCGTGGGTGACCTGGTCGACCGTGGGCCGCACAGCGAGGCAGCGCTGGACTGGCTGGCCCAGCCTTGGTTCCATGCCGTCCAGGGCAATCATGAGGCCTTGGCAATCACCCGCGTGCGCGGTGGGCGGCTCGACCTGGGCATGTACCGCGCCGCCGGGGGGGGCTGGTTCCTCGACTTGCCGCGGCGCGAGCAACTGCGTTTCGTGGAGCGGTTCGAGCAGTTGCCGATTGCCATGGAAGTGGAGAGTGCGGACGGGCTGGTAGGCCTGCTGCATGCCGACAGCCCGTTTGCCGACTGGGCAGTCTTACGCTCCTGGCTGGAGCTGGATGACGACCCTGAGGTGCGCCAAGTGTGCCAGTGGTCGCGTCGGCGCCTGAAAGAGGGTGACACCCAACCGGTGCAGGGCCTGCGAGCCCTGCTGGTCGGCCACACCCCGGTGCTGGAGGCCAAGCTGCTGGGCAATGTGTGGCACTTGGACACGGGGGGCTGGGCCAGCGGCCATTTCACCTTGGTCGACATGCGCACCTTGCAACGGGTCAGCCCAGAGCCAGATGCAGCAACAACGCCCCCGCCAACATCACCAGCATGACCCCCGAGGCCCGCTCCAGCCACGCCAGGCTGCGGGCGAATCGTCGCAGTACCCGCTGGTTGCCGATGGCCACGGCAACCAGCAAGTCCCAGAGCAGGACGATGCTGAACATCCATAGGGCGTAGGCCGCTTTCCAGCCGGGGCTGACGCTGGCGACCATGCTGGCCAGGCTGGCATAGAACAGCGCGTTCTTGGGGTTGAGGATGCCGGACAAGAAGCCCATGCCCAAACTGCGCCACCAGCCATGAACCCGCTGGCTACCGGCGACTGTGCCCAGGCTGGTTTGCCCGGCATGGCGCAGGAACAGCACGCCGATGTACAGCAGGTAGCTGGCGCCGGCCAGTTGCAGGGTGGTGAACAGCAGGCTGCCCTGCTGCAGTACCGAAAGCCCGGTGAAGGCGATGACAATGAACGCGCCATTGGCCAGCGCTATGCCCAGGCAGGCGCCGCTGGCGATGCGCCAGCCGCTGTTGATCGCGTTGCGTGCGACCAGGAAAAAGTCCGGGCCAGGTGAGAGCAGGGCAAGAAAGTGGGCCAGGGCGATGATCATGAATTGTTGCATTGGGGGCGGCTCTGCGGAAAAACCGCAGTCTGCTGCCGGGCCCGTTCTGGCGTATTGAACAATATTGCACCTGCAGCAGCCTTCAGTTTCCGCGGTACTGCCCCGGCGTAACCCCCACATGGGCCTTGAACACCCGCTGGAAATGGCTCTGGTCAGCAAAGCCAAGCCGGTAGGCCACTTCCGCCAGGGCCAGCCCTTCACTCAACAGTTGCCGCCCGCGATTGACCCGGGCATTGAGCAGGTAGGCATGCGGGGTAAACCCGGTAGCCGCTCGAAACGCGCGGATCAGTTGATAGCGCCCAAGCCCGGCCTCCCGCGCCAACACCTCCAGGCTCAATTGCGCAGGGTCCTGGTGTTCGATGCGTGCAAGCAACCCGTTCAAGGTGGCGGCTTCCAGGGCGGGGGCCGCTGCCAGCGGTGGGTGCGCGGAAAAATCCAGGTCCCCCAGAAAGGCAATCAGCGCCGCATCTTTCTCGCCGTTGCAGGCACTGGAAAACAGCAACCTGTTCAGTGCGCAGAACTGCCGATACACCTCAGCCTCCCTGCAGATGCGCACCGGTTCGCCGGCTTCGATACCGCCAAGGCCCGACTCCAGGCGTAACTGCGTCAGCCAGTCGGCATCCACATGCAGCATCTGATAGCTCCAGGCCAGGCCGGGTGCCGGGTTGCAGGCATGCACGCGGTGGGCCGGGACCAGTACCAGGGTGCCGGGTGCCAGGTGTTGCTGGCCGTCGGCAGCCCCGGTGAAATGGCTGCGGCCAGCATCCACCGCACCGATGGAAAACGTCGGGTGGCTGTGGGCCTTGTAGCAGGCCCGGCTGTGGCAGGCGCGCCGGCTTTCGACATGTGCCAGGGCCGGGTCGCGCCACAGGATAGCGTGGGAACGGGGCATTACAGGCTCCTCGGTATTGTCGGCAGGGTAACAGGTGCCGCGCACCCGTACAGTTTTTATCGCTGGCTGTTACTTGACCGCAGGGCCCGGAACCCACCGAAATAGAGGGCTGTTGTCAGAGGAAAACGAGAATGGACCTTTCAAGCCTGCTGCTTTTCATCCCCGCCTGCTTCGCCTTGAACATGGCGCCTGGGCCCAACAACCTGTTGTCACTGCACAACGCCAGCCGTTACGGCCTGCGCACCGCCTGTGTGGCCGGCGCCGGCCGTATCCTTGCCTTCTGCGGCATGATCGCCCTGGCAGCGATGGGCCTGGCAGTGGTGTTGCATACCAGCGAATACCTGTTCCTGGCCATCAAGGTGGTGGGCGCGGCCTACCTGTTCTACATCGCCTGGCAACTGTGGCGCGCACCTGTGAGCGAGGCCGTGGTGGCAAGCGATCACCCAGGCGGCACTTGGCGCCTGGCGCGCCAGGAGTTCTGGGTGGCGGCCGGCAACCCCAAGGCCATCCTGATCTTCACCGCCTTCCTGCCGCAGTTCGTCTCGGTCGGTAGCAGCACCCCGGTGAGTGAGCAGTTCCTTTGGCTGGGTGTGTTGTTCCTGCTGCTGGAATGGGCGGCCATTGCCATCTACTCAGGCCTGGGCGCCTACATGCAGCGCTGGTTCAGCCAGCCCGGCCCACGCCGGATGTTCAACCGGGTCAGCGCTTCCTTGCTGGGTTGCGCGGGCCTCGGTCTGCTGGCTGCGCGCCGCTAGAACTGCCAGCGCACACCCAGGTTAACGCCGCTGGCTTCCTGCTGGCGGCTGTCCAGGTTGGCGGTGTACTGCACGCCGCCATGCAGGCTCAGCGCTTCGTTGACCTGCGCGACCACACCGCTTTCCAGTTGCACTGAGGTATAGCGGTAATCGGTCTTGATCTTGTCTGCGTCATCGAAGCTCAAGGTGTCGCGCCCACCGTCGCCGTGCCACAGGTTGACCTGCGCATAGGGCTGCAACAGGCGCCCGCTGCTCCCCGTGAACGCACCCTCCAGGCGCAGGCCCAAGCGGCCGGTCAGCTCGACCTGGGCGTCATGACGGATGCGCGAGACGCCGTCGCTGGCGCTGTCCAGCGCGACCTTTTGCGCAATCAGCTGAGCTTGCGGTTCCACGCGCCAGTGCTCGGACAGGGTGATGGGGTAGCCCGATTCCAGTGAAGCTGTCCAGGCGTGGCCGTCGAGGTTCAGCGTGTCGCCACGCTCGGAGCGGGCGCGGCCATCCAGGCGGGTGTATTGCAACACCGCGTCCAGGTACGCGCCCTGTGGCCCGACCAGCGTCCAGTAGGTGCCCACGCTGTCGCCATCGAGTTTCAGGTCGCCCACGCTGCGGTCGTGAACGGCCAGGGCAAACCCTTTGACGTCGGCGTCCAGGCGGCTATGGCTTACGTAGATACCGACATGCTGGCGGTAACCGTTCTCGCCAACCTTGGCATACAGGTCCTGGCCCACCTTGAAACCGTACAGGTCGCCATCCAGGCTCGGGCTGACCGTGCCGCTCCATTGCTGGCGCAGCGTGCCGCCGTAGGCTTGCCCCCAGCTGGCGGGCAGGGCGCTTTCACCCTGCAGTAACAGCTGGTCGCCCTGGCGTTGGTGGAAGGTGCCCAATACCTGACGGGCGATGATCGCGGCACCCCGCGGCGCTGCGGCATACACCGGGACCTCGGGGCGGTACAGCGGCAGGCTTTGGCCCTGCACCGGCGCAGGCAGCTCGGCCTGGCCGGGCGCTGGCGCAGCGACGGGCGGGGTGACGGCCGGGGCGATCACGGGCGGCTCGCCCGGTGCCGGCACAGGGGCTGGGGCGGGTGGCGCAACCAGCGTCGAGCGCAGGTACCAGCTGTTTTCACTGCCGGCAGTGACGCCCCCTTTGAACAGCCGATAGTCGTAGGCACCGGCCGATAGCCTTTGGGTCTGTACAAAGGCGGTGGCCGTGCTGGTGGCGCCGTCACGGGCTTCGACCACCTGGATGCCGTTCTGCGCAGTCGCCGCGCCTGCGCCGTTGAGGTTGTTGATGAGCACCTGGGTAGAGCCGGCGATGGCGCCGCGGCTGACCACCAGGCGATCGGAAGCAGCGCCATCGCCGGCCAGCACGCTGTTCAGGCGCAGGGTGCCGTTGTTGCCGGTGTAATCGCCCTCGATGCTCAAGCGGCCCATGGCATCATTGCCGGCGGTGAGGTCAAGTGTGCCTGCGTTGCTGATTGCGGCGCGCTGGCCAGGGGCAAACGCAGTGATCACCCCTTGGCGTGACGTGATGCGGCTGCTGGCGTCGAGGGCGAGGCTGCCCGTGCTGCTGTTGCTGTCGCCCAGTACCAGCGTGTCATCCAGTGCCAGCCGGCTGCCGTTGTTCAGTGCCACGCGCTCCCAATTCACATAGTGGGCACCGCCTGCCGGCTGGCTGGCATCGAACGTCAGGCTGTCGTTACCTTCGCCGCCGTCCAACGTGATACTCAGTACCTCGGGCGTAAGGCCTTTGAGCAGTGCCGTGTCATCACCTGGGCCGGCATCCACGCGCCCGACAATACGGCCTCCGTCCCAGGTGAAGCGGTCGTTGCCAGAGCTCAGCAACACATCGCCGCCAACCTGGCCACCGTGCACCAGCACCTGGTCGTCGCCACCGCTGACGCTGATGTTGCCACCGATGTTGCCCTCGAAGACTTCGATGTAGTCCTTGTCGAAGGCCGTGATGACATTCCGGTCGACGCTGCCGCCACGCATGATGAAGGTGTTCTCGTCCAGCCGCATGTTGACGTTGCCGATACGTCCGTCGTCCATTTCGGCATAGTCGCCGCTGTCGAACGTGCCCCTGATCCAGCCGCCGCTCATGTGAAAGGTGTCCAGGCCATCACCCTGGTTGAGGTTGCCTTCGATGACGCCGCCGCTCATGACGAAGTCATCGATGCCGGCGCCCTGGTTGACGTTGCCGCCGATGCTGCCAGAGCCCATGTCGATGCTGTCTTTGCCGGCGCCGAAAGTTACGTCGCCGGTAACGGCGCCGCTACCGGATGCCGGGAATACCAGGCGGTTATCGCCGCTGCTGTCCACCAACGCGGGTGCGGTGCCGCTGTCACAGGTGTAGGTGTCGTTACCCGGGCCGGGTGCGAAGGTGCAATTTGCTTGGGCGGGCGTGACCATGCCCAGCAGCGGGAGCGAACCCAGGGTCAGCATCAGGCGTAGACGCATCAGGAAAACCTCCATTCACCAGGGAAACCTGCGCACCACGCGTGGTGCACAGGGTTACCGGGGTTGTATAGAGGAGTGCGTCACGACCACAACTGGCAAAAATGTCAGGTGGCAAAGGGCTAGCGCGTTAGTCGCGGTAGAACGTTTGCACCAGGTGGTAGCCGAATTTGCTCTTGATCGGCCCGTGTACCACACGCAGAGGCTTCTTGAAGATCACCTGATCGATGGCGCCGACCATCTGCCCCGGGCGAATTTCGCCCAGGTCACCACCGCGCTTGCCCGATGGGCAAAGAGAGCACTTTTTGGCGAGCACGTCGAAAGCCTCACCGTTGGCGATGCGCTGCTTGAGCTTTTCGGCTTCGTCAGCGGTCTTGACCAGTATGTGGCGGGCTTGGGCTTTCATGGGCTACCTGTGCATCGGGGAAAAAGGCGGCATTATGCCTGATTGAGTCCTGTTGTAGCGATCGCGCCTAAATGGCCGCGATGAATGTCAGCTCTTCAGCTCTGCGCGATCACGAAACTGATCAAGCGCCTCCGGGTTGGCCAGGGCATCGGTGTTCTTAACCGGCAGCCCATGCACCACATCGCGAATCGCCAGTTCCACCAGCTTGCCACTGATGGTGCGCGGTATGTCGCTGACCTGGGCGATCACCGCCGGGACATGGCGGGGTGTGGTGTACTGGCGTATCACCTGGCGGATGTGCTGGCGCAGGGCTTCATCCAGCTGCAGGCCGTCGTGCAGGCGCACGAACAGCACCACCCGCACATCCCCGTTCCAGTCCTGGCCGATGGCCACGCTTTCCACGACCTGTTCGACTTTTTCCACCTGGCGGTAGATCTCCGCCGTGCCAATGCGCACGCCGCCCGGGTTGAGCACGGCGTCGGAGCGACCGTGGATCACCATGCCCCCGCTGGCACGCTGCTCGGCGTAGTCGCCTTGGGCCCACACCCCCGGAAACTGGCTGAAGTAAGCATCGTGGTAACGGCGACCGTCCGGGTCGTTCCAGAAACCGAGTGGCATCGAGGGGAAGTTGCGCGTGCACACCAGCTCACCTTTTTCGTCCACCACGGGCTGACCCTGCTCGTTCCACACCTCCACCGCCATACCCAGGCCCTTGCACTGGATTTCGCCACGACGCACAGGCAGGGTCGGGTTGCCCAGCACGAAGCAGGAGACAATGTCCGTGCCGCCCGACATGGACACGAGCCACAGGTCGGCCTTGATCTTGTCGTACACATAGTCATAGCTGTGCGGTGACAGCGGCGAACCGGTGGACAGCAACAGCCGCAGGCTGGTCAGGCAGTGGCTGGTGGCAGGTTCCAGGCCTGCCTGCTCCAGTGCCGCCAGGTACTTGGCGCTGGTACCGAAAGCGTGGATACCCTCGGCCTCTATCAGGTCCAGAAGGCGCCCGGGGCCTGGGTGGAACGGCGAGCCGTCGTACAGCACCAGCGTGGCACCCACCGCCAGGCCGCTGGCCAGCCAGTTCCACATCATCCAGCCGCAGGTGGTGTAGTAGAACAGCACGTCATCGGCCTTCAGGTCGTTGTGCAGGCCGTGTTCCTTGAGGTGCTGCAACAGCACGCCTCCGGCGCGATGGACAATGCACTTGGGGACGCCAGTGGTGCCACTGGAATAGAGGATGTACAGCGGGTGGTCGAACGGCAGCGGGGTGAAACGGGGCTCGCCGCCGGGCTGGAAGAAGTCATCCCACAGGCTGACGTTGGCTGCCTGGAATTCGTCGGCACGCGTGCCTTTGCGGGTATGGGGCACCACGATCAGTTGCTCCAGGCCAGGCAACTGCGCACACACCTGGTTGACCTTGGTCACCTGGTCGATGGCCTTGCCTGCATACTCGTAACCGGCGCAGACGATCAGCAGCTTGGGTTCGATCTGGCCGAAGCGGTCGATGATGCCGTGCACGCCGAACTCGGGCGAGGAGGTAGACCAGACCGCGCCAAGGCTGGTGCAGGCGAGCATGGCCACCAGTGTTTGCCAGGTGTTGGGCATGATGGCGGCTACCCGGTCGCCCGGGACGATACCTGCAGCCTTGAATGCCATTTGCAGCCCGGCCACCTGTGCGGCCAGTTCGGCATGGGTGAACACTTCGCGTTGGCCGTCTTCGCGCACGGCGACCACGGCCGGGCGGTCGTCGCGGCGGCGCAGCAGGTGTTCGGCAAAGTTCAGGGTGGCATTGGCGAACCACTGTGCATCGGGCATTTGCGGCCCTTCGCTGAGCACCTGGCTGGGCGGCGTATGCCAATGAACGTGGAAATACTCGGCCAGGGTTTGCCAGAAGGCGGGGCGCTGTTCGATGCTCCAGCCGTGCAGGGCCTGGTAGTCGTTGAGTTGCACGTTGTAGCGCAGGTTGACCCGGCGGCGGAAGGCATCCATCCGGCTGGCCTCGATCTGCGTTGTGGACGGGCGCCAGAGCACATCGTTCATGCCGAATCTCCTTTACCGGAACAAAACAGGCTCAGGGCAGGATCAGCCTTGTGGTGCGAAGAGGCTGACCCTGCAGAGAAAGGGGGCCTGCCTACTCTACTTTAGCCTTCTGCACATCCTGCGATGCCGACCACACGCGGTAACGCACTTCGACATCCTTGGGCACATACACCACCACCGGCAGCTTGCTGTTGTAGCGCAGCAGGAAGCCATCGCCGACCACCGGCACGAAGGCCTCGGTCTTCTTGCTGTCCGGGCAGGCCATCAGCGTGCTGGCCGGGCCGCTGACGTTGTCCAGGCGGTAGTAATTGTAGCCCCAGCCTTCCAGGGTGCGTGCTTCCAGGTTGCCGCCCAGGCGCTGACGATTGCAGTCGACCTGCAGCGTCTTGCCAGCCAGGATTTCCAGTTTATAGGCCGACTCGTCGGCCTGGGCCGGTAGGTGGATAACCTGCCGGGTGAAGCCTTTTTCCGCCTCGGGGTAGGGCGCGATGTCCTTCAGGCTGGCGGCCATCGCAGGTGCGGCGGCGGCCAGGCTCAGGGCCAGAATCGCGGTCATTGGGGTAGGGCGCATAAGGCCTCCTTGCTGATAAACGAATGCGGGACCGTTGCCAGGCCCAGGCCGCCCGTCACTGGGCCAACCAGCCACCGTCGACGTTCCAGGCGGCGCCGCGAACCTGGCTACCGGCCTCGCTGCACAGGAAGAGTACCAGCTCACCGAGGTGTTCGGGGGTGACGAAGGCCAGCGATGGTTGTTTTTCTGCCAGCAGATCGTGCTGCGCTT
The DNA here is from genome assembly GCF_001655295.1 of Pseudomonas sp. JY-Q. Classification (NCBI taxonomy): domain Bacteria; kingdom Pseudomonadati; phylum Pseudomonadota; class Gammaproteobacteria; order Pseudomonadales; family Pseudomonadaceae; genus Pseudomonas; species Pseudomonas sp. JY-Q. Next base: position 2,894,643 of record NZ_CP011525.1, read on the forward strand.
GCAGCCGATCGCCACCCTGGGCCGCACGATCGTCGATCTGCTTTTGCACCAGCGGTGTCAGCACCCAGCCCGGGCAAATGGCATTGCAGGTGACATGACTGGTGGCGGTTTCCAGGCCTACCACCTTGGTCAGGCCGACCACACCATGCTTGGCTGCCACGTAGGCTGCCTTGCCCATCGAGCCGACCAGGCCATGCACCGAAGCGATATTGATGATGCGCCCCCAGTTGCGCGTGCGCATGCCCGGCAGCGCCAGGCGTGTGCCATGGAATACGGCCGACAGGTTCAGGGCGATGATCTTGTCCCAGCTTTCTGGCGGGAACTGCTCAACCGGTGCCACATGCTGGATACCGGCGTTGTTGACCAGGATGTCGACGCCGCCGAATTCACGTTCGGCCAGGTTGAACAAGGCCTCGATCTGGATCACCTCCGACAGGTCGGCCGGGTGATGCACAACCTTCACCCCGTGCCGGGCCATTTCCGCCATGGCGGGGCCCGGGTCGCCAAAGCCGTTGAGCACGATGTTGGCGCCAGCCCGGGCCAATACCTGGGCGATGCCCAGGCCAATGCCGCTGGTGGAACCGGTGACGAGTGCAGTTTTGCCTTCAAGGGTCATGCCATGCTCCTTAGACGATGCCAGTGGCGTAGAACGTAGCGATCACCACGAACACCGCCAGGGTCTTGATCAGGGTAATACCAAAAATGTCCTTGTAGGCCTCGCGGTGGGTGAGGCCGGTCACCGCCAGCAAGGTGATCACCGCGCCGTTGTGCGGCAGGGTGTCCATGCCACCGCTGGCCATGGCGGCTACCCGGTGTAGCACTTCCAGCGGGATATCGGTCGCGTGGGCGGCGGCGATGAACGTGTCGCCCATGGCTGCCAAGGCGATGCTCATGCCGCCCGAAGCGGAGCCGGTGATGCCGGCCAGCAAGGTCACGGTGATGGCTTCGTTCACCAAGGGGTTGGGGATGCCGCGCAGGGCATCGGCCAGCACCAGAAAACCCGGCAGCGAGGCGATAACCGCGCCAAAGCCGTATTCCGAGGCGGTGTTCATGGCTGCCAGCAAGGCACCACCCACCGCGCTTTTGGTGCCTTCGGCCAGGCGTGTACGAATGGCGCCAAAGGCGCACACCAGGACCATCAGGATGCCCACCAGCAACGCGGCCTGCACAGCCCAGATGGCCGTCAGCTTGGTCACGTCGCTTTGTACCGGTGCGCTCATGCCTGGCAATTGCAGGCTGTGACTGGGGCCGTACCATTGTGGTATCCAGTGGGTGAACACCAGGTTCATCACCCCCACCAGTATCAGCGGCGACAGCGCCAGCCAGGGGTTGGGCAGGCTCAGGTCGGCAGCGGTTTCCGGTTCGTTGCGCAAGTCGGTGCCATAACCTTCACCGGCGCGCAGGGCCTTGTTGCGCTGGCGCTGCAGGTAGGCCATGCCGGTAAGGAACACGAACAGCGTGCCGATCAGGCCCAGCCACGGTGCGGCCCAGGCGGTGGTGTTGAAGAAGGTGCTGGGGATGATGTTCTGGATTTGTGGGGTGCCGGGCAGGGCGTCCATGGTGAACGAGAATGCGCCCAGGGCGATGGTGGCCGGGATCAGGCGTTTGGGGATGTTGCTCTGACGGAACATTTCGGCGGCGAACGGGTACACCGCGAACACCACCACGAACAGCGAAACACCGCCGTAAGTGAGCAGGGCACAGACCAGTACGATGACCAGCATCGCCTGGCGGGTGCCGAGCAGGCGGATGGCCGCGGCGACGATCGAGCGGGAGAAGCCGGACAGCTCGATCAGCTTGCCGAACACCGCGCCCAGCAGGAATACCGGGAAGTACAGTTTGATGAAACCGACCATTTTCTCCATGAACACCCCCGTGAACGCAGGGGCGACGGCAGCCGGGTCGGTGAGCAGCACAGCGCCGAGGGCGGCGATGGGGGCGAAGAGGATTACGCTGTAACCGCGGTAGGCGGCCAGCATCAGCAAGGCCAGAGCGGCGAGTGCGATGAGCACGGTCATCGGGGTGGGTCTCCTGGGTGAGTCTTGTTTTTATCGTTGAACAGGAGATAGCGGGAATCGTGCCAACTATGTAACTGGCTGATTTGTAAGGGTTAAAGGGTTTTGTTAGAAGTCTATGTCTACCTTCAGAGACGCCAGGGGCTGCGTTACAGCCCATCGCTGGCTTGCCTGTGATAAAGGGCGCACCTCTGGCGGCAATCTCAAATCAGAAACAAAAGTCTCCAATCAGAGACCAAGTGCCGCCATCTTCTTGTACAGCGTCGACCGCCCCAGACCTAAGGCTGCCGCGGCCTCTGGGACTTTTCCTCCCTGTTCGGCCAGCGCCCCGGCAATCAGGCCGCGTTCAAAGGCCTCGCACGCGTCACGGTAGCGCTGCCGGACGGGCGCTTCAGCCAGCGGGCTCAATGGCCCCAATGCCGCACGCAGGTCCGCCACCCCCAACCGGGGCTGATCCGCCAGCAGGGTCGCGCGCTCCAGCACATTGCGCAGCTCGCGAATGTTCCCCGGCCACGCATGCCTGGCCAGCAGTTGCTGCGCTTCAGCTTCCAGCTCGTACTGGCTGCCCAGCTCAGCCAATATGGCCTCGCACAGCGCGGGCAGGTCCTCAAGCCGTTGTCGCAACGGCGGGACTTCGATCGGCAGCACATTCAGCCGGTAATACAGGTCGGCGCGGAAGGCCCCGCGGGCCATGGCTGCCTGCAGGTCGATGGAGGTGGCGGCAATGATGCGCACATCGCTGCGCAGCATCTGGTTCGATCCTACCGGTTCGTATTCCTTTTCCTGCAACACCCGCAGCAGCTTGCTCTGCAGGGCCAGCGGCATGTCGCCGATCTCGTCGAGGAACAGCGTGCCGCCTTCGGCCAGTTGCAGCTTGCCGCTGCGGCCTTTGCGGTCAGCGCCGGTAAAGGCACCCGGCGCGGTGCCGAAGAATTCGGCTTCCAGCAACGTCTCGGGGATGGCGGCGCTGTTGATGCTGACAAAAGCTTTGTGTGCCCGTGCTGACGCTGCGTGAATGGCGTGGGCCAGCAGCTCCTTGCCGGTGCCGGTTTCGCCCAGCAGCAACACGGGCGAATCACTGCCGGCGCCACGCCGGGCGCGTCGCTTGGCTTCCAGGCTGGGCGCGCTGCTGCCTACGAACTGGGCGAAGCTGTATTTGGCCTGGCGGGCGCGCAGTTGCGAGCGGGTCGAGGCCAGTTCCTGCTGCATGCTGGCGTAGCGCTTGAGCAGCGGCGACAGGCTGCGCAGTTCGTCGAACAGGGCAAAGCCAATGGCGCCGATCAGCGCGCCCTGGTCATCGTGGATGGGCAGGCGCATGACCACCAACGGCTCGTTCGGCGTGTCGAGCATGTCCAGCAGGATGGGGCGGCCATTGCTCACCACGTCGCGCATCAGGCTGCCGGGGATCACTGTTTCGCACGGCTGGCCGATGGCACTGGCAGCGTCGGCCAGGCCAAAGCGCCGAGCGTAGCGTTCGTTCATCCAGACGATGCGTGCCTGGCGGTCGACGATCACCGTGCCTTCGCTGGACTGTTCGATGATCTCGAACAGCGAGCGGATCGCCAGTTGCCGTACCTGGGGGTAGTCCTTGAGGCTGTTGCTGTCGTGCATGGGTGAACATCCTGAATCATGTATTGGCACAAGGCCGCGAAAAGGCCTGGCCTGAAAACTCATCGTCGGGGGTCAAACGCCTCACGCAAGGCATCCCCGATAAACACCAGCAGTGACAGGATCACCGCCAGCGCAAAGAACGCGGTAAAGCCCAGCCACGGCGCCTCCAGGTGCTGCTTGCCCTGGGTCACCAGCTCGCCCAGCGAGGCGCTGCCCGCTGGCATGCCAAAGCCCAGAAAGTCCAGCGCGGTCAGTGTGGTGATCGCCCCGGTCAGCATGAACGGCACATAGGTCAGCGTGGCATTCATGGCATTGGGCAAGATATGCCGCACCATTACCTGACTGTCCGGTAATCCCAACGCCCGCGCTGCCTTTACATACTCCAGGTTGCGCCCACGCAGGAACTCGGCGCGCACGACGTCGACCAGGGTCAGCCAGGAGAACAGCGCCATGATCCCCAGCAGCCACCAGAAATCCGGTTCGACAAAACCGCTGAGGATGATCAACAGATACAACACTGGCAACCCCGACCATACCTCCAGCAAGCGCTGGCCGAACAGGTCGACCCAGCCGCCGTGGTAGCCTTGCAGGGCGCCCGCCGCCACGCCAATGAGCACACTGACCACGGTCAGGGCAAAGGCGAACAGCAGCGATACCCGCGTGCCATAAAGCACCCGCGCCAGCACGTCACGGCCTTGGTCGTCGGTGCCTAGCCAGTTGCTGGCACTGGGCGGGCTGGGGGTGGGCACCTGCAGGTCGTAATTAGGTGTGTCGGCACTGAACGGGATAGGTGCGAACAGCATCCAGCCACCCTGTTCCGCGATCAGTTGGCGCACATAGGCGCTGCGGTAGTCGGGCTGAAACGGCAGTTGCCCGCCGAACTGCTGCTCGGTATAGCGTTTGAGCGCCGGCACGTACACATTGCCCTTGTAGCCCAGCAGCAGTGGCTTGTCGTTGGCCACCAGTTCGGCGCAAAGGCTCAGCAGCAGAAGGCCGGCAAACAACCACAGCGACACCCAGCCCAGGCGGTGGCGGCGAAAACGTTGCAGGCGACGGCGCGACAGGGGCGATAGCATCAGTGCGCCCTCGTATCGAAGTCGATGCGCGGGTCGAGCAGGGTGTAAGAGAGGTCACCGAGCAGGCGAATCAGCAGGCCCGCCAGGGTGAAGATGAACAGCGTACCGAACACCACCGGGTAGTCCCGCGACACCGCGGCCTCATAGCTCATGCGGCCCAGGCCATCGAGCGAGAAGATCACCTCGATCAGCAACGAGCCGGCAAAAAACACCGTGATCAGCGCCTGTGGCAGCCCGGCCACCACCAGCAGCATGGCGTTGCGCAACACGTGGCCATACAGCACGCGGCGTTCGCTGAGGCCCTTGGCCCGGGCAGTGACCACGTATTGGCGGGAAACCTCGTCGAGGAAGGCATTCTTGGTCAACAGCGTGAGGGTGGCGAACCCACCGATCACCAGGGCCGCGACCGGCAGCACCAGGTGCCAGAAGTAGTCGGCGACCTTGCCCAGCAGGCTGAGCTCGTCGAAATTGTCCGAGACCAGGCCGCGCACCGGGAACCAGTTGAGCGAAGTGCCGCCGGCAAACAGGACGATCAGCAGCAATGCGAACAGGAACGAAGGCAGGGCGTAACCGATCACGATCAACGCGCTGCTCCAGGCATCGAAGCGGCTGCCGTGGCGCATCGCCTTGCGGATACCCAGCGGAATCGACACCAGGTAGGTGATCAGCGTGGCCCAGAAGCCCAGCGAGAGGGTGACCGGCAACTTGTCGAGAATCAGGTCGGTGACTTTGGCGCCGCGGAAGAAGCTGTTGCCAAAGTCCAGCCGGGCATACTGGCCGAGCATCAACCAAAGCCGCTCGGGGGCGGATTTGTCGAAGCCATACTGGCGCTTGATCTCTTCGATCAGTTTCGGGTCCAGGCCGCGTGTGGCCCGGGATTCGCCATGGACCACTTCAGTTCGCGCGCCGGGGGCGCCGCCACCGATGCCCTGCAGGCGCGCCACGGCTTGCTCCACCGGCCCACCCGGCGCGGCCTGGACGATGGCGAAATTGACCAGCAGGATTGCCAGCAGCGTCGGGATGATCAGCAACAGACGGCGCAGGATATAAGCGGTCATGGCGAGGCCTTCCGGCGTTCGGCCATCTGCGCGTTGGTCAGCGGGGTAGGGCTGACCTCCCACCAGGTGTCCAGGCCCTCGTCATAGGTGGCCTGGACCTTGGGCAGGCCGAAGCGGTTCCACCAGGCGGTGGAGCTGCCTGGCGGGTAGTAGTTGGGGATCCAGTAATAATTCCATTGCAGCACGCGGTCCAGGGCATGGGCGTGGCGCAGCATGTCGGCCTGGGTGTCGGCGCGGACCAGGCCGTCGATCAGGTGGTCTACGGCCGGGTCCTGCAAAACCATCAGGTTGTTCGAGCCGGGGTCGTGAGCGGCCGCCGAGCCAAAGTAGTTGTACAACTCGGCGCCCGGCGACAGGGTGACCGGGTAGCCGGTGACGATCATGTCGTAATCGCGCGCCATCAGCCGGTTGACGTACTGGGCCGAGTCGACGTTGCGGATGTTCAGGGTCACGCCGATCTGGGCCAGGTTGCGCTTCCACGGCAGCAGCAGGCGTTCAAGGCCCGCCTGGCCATTGAGGAACGTGAACGCCAGCGGCGTGCCCTGGCTATTGACCAGGCGGTCGCCTTCGGGGTGCCAGCCGGCTTGTTCGAGCAGGGCCAGGGCCTGCAACTGCTGTTTACGGACGATCCCCGAGCCGTCGGTGACCGGGGCAGTGAACACCGTGGTGAACACTTCATCTGGCACCTGGCCGCGCAAGGGGGCGAGCAGCTTCAACTCACCCGCATCCGGCAACTGGCGAGCGGCCAACGGCGTATTGGAGAACACGCTTTGCTGGCGGATGTACAGGTTGCGCATCATCTGCCGGTTGCTCCACTCGAAGTCCCATAACATACCCAGCGCCTGCCGCACACGGCGGTCCTTGAACTGCGGCTGGTCGAGGTTGAACACAAAACCCTGAGCCACCTGCGGTTTGGCCGGGCCCAGGTGGGCGCGCTGCAGGCGGCCGTCGTCCAGTTGCGCACCGTTGTAGCCCAAGGTGTAGGCCGTGGCGGAGAACTCGCGGTTGTAGTCGTAGCCACCGCCTTTGAGTACCTGGCGCGCCACTTCGGTGTCGCCGAAGTACTCGATGCGCAGCTTGTCGAAATTGTAGCGGCCACGGCTGGCCGGCAGGTCACGCGCCCACCATGTCGGGTCGCGTTCGAAGGTGATGCTGCGGCCGTTGTCGATGCGCCCGATGCGGTATGGCCCGCTGCCAACCGGCTTGTCGAAGCCGGCACCGTTGGCAAAATCGCGCTGCTGCCAGTCGTGCTCGGGCATTACCGGCAGGCTGGCGAGGTCCAGCGCCAAGGTGCGGCCGTGCTCGGGCTTCAAGTCGAATCGCACGCTGTGCAGGCTTTCTACGGTCACGCCGGCCACGTCGGCGAACTGGGTCCGGTACTTCAGGCTGCCCTTGCTCATCAGCAGTTCGAAGGTGAAACGCACGTCTTCGGCGCGCACCGGCCTGCCATCGGCGAAGGTGGCGCGTGGGTCGATGTCGAAACGCAGCCACTCATCATTGGGGCCGCGCTCCATGCGCCGGGCGATCAGGCCGTAAACGGTATAGGGTTCATCGTAAGAGCGTACCGCCAGTGGCGCGTACAACAGACCATCGACTTCGCTGACACCGATGCCTTTGTCGATGTAGGGGAGGATATGGTCGAACTGGCCGATCTCGATGGCCGAACGGCGCAAGATGCCGCCCTTGGGGGCGTCGGGGTTTACATAGTCGAAATGCCGGAAGCTGGCGGCGTAGCGGGGGGCTTCGCCGTAGACCGTGAGGGCGTGGGTGGGAGCGGCCTGGACCGTAAAGCCCATGCACGAAAATACAAGCCCCCACAATACTTGTGGGAGCGGCTTTACCCGCGAATGCGTCGGAGCAGGCAACGAGGTTGTCTGGTCTGGCCTCTTCGCGGGTAAACCCGCTCCCACAGGGGGGCTGATCACCGGGAGGGGTGAATCAGTCCTGGCGGCTGGTCACTTCCAGCAGGTGGTAGCCGAACTGGGTCTTCACCGGGCCTTGCACAGTGTTGACTGGGGCGCTGAAGACCACGGTGTCGAATTCCTTGACCATCTGGCCTGGGCCGAACGAGCCCAGGTCACCGCCCTGACGGCTGGACGGGCAGGTGGAGTTGGCTTTGGCGATTTCAGCGAAGTCGGCGCCTGCTTCGATCTGGGCTTTGAGTTCGTTGCACTTGTCTTCGCTGCTGACCAGAATGTGGCGGGCGGTTGCACGGGCCATGGGTACTGCTCCTTGGGGGTAAAAAGGCAAGCCTAGCGCACTTGTCCGGGGTATGTCTCGCCAGGCTTACAACCTTCGGCCTACAGTTTTTGTGCCGCCTCACGCAACAGGGTTTCGGTGGAGGCCCAGCCCAGGCAGCCGTCGGTAATCGACACACCGTATTTCAGTGTGCCCTTGCCCAGCGCCTGGCAGCCATCGAACAAGTGCCCTTCGATCATGACGCCGACCAACGAACGGTCGCCGGCCAGGCGCTGTTCCAGCACATCATTGAAGACCGCTGGCTGGCGCGCCGGGTCCTTGCCGCTGTTGGCGTGGCTGCAATCGACCATGATCCGTGCCTGCAGACCGGCCTTGGCCAACGCCTGGCGGGCCATGGCGATGCTGTTGGCATCGTGGTTCGGGCCTTTGTGGCCGCCACGCAGTACAAGGTGTGTGTCCGGGTTGCCCAAGGTCTCGATGATCGCCGGGTGGCCCTGTGCATCCATACCGAAGTGGCGGTGTGGGTGGGCCGCGCTGCGCATGGCGTCGCTGGCGATGGCGATGCCGCCGTCCGTACCGTTCTTGAATCCGACCGGCAGTTCCAGGCCACTGACCATTTCGCGGTGGATTTGCGATTCGGTGGTGCGTGCGCCGATCGCGGCCCAGGCCAACAGGTCGTCGAAGTAGCCGGCGGCCATCGGTTGCAGCAACTCGGTAGCAATTGGCAGGCCGCGTTCGATCATGTTCAGCATCAGCCCGCGGGACAAGGCGATACCCGAGTGCATGTCGTCACTGCCATCGAGGTGCGGGTCGTAGGCCAGGCCTTTCCAGCCTACTGTAGTACGCGGTTTTTCGACGTAGGCGCGCATCACCAGCAGCAGCTTGTCGTTGACTTCGCGGCCAAGGGCGGCCAGGCGGTCGGCGTATTCCAGGGCCGAGCGCGGGTCATGAATCGAGCAGGGGCCGACGATGACCAGCAGGCGCGGGTCGCGGCCTTCGAGGATGTTGCGGATGGCCTGGCGATGGGCCTGGACTTGCTGGGCCAGTTCGCTGGGCAGTGGCATCTGTTGCTTGAGCAGGTGCGGGCTGGGCAGGCGTTTGCTGACAGTGGTGTTGGCCGCTTGCGGCTGGGTCAGGGGCAGGGCGAGGCTGGAAGCGTGCATGGCGTTTTTCCCTGGGCGGACAGCGGGTTCAAGCCCGCATGGTCGGCCCTATCGAGGTGTTCGACAGATCGTTGAATTCGTATTGGCTGCTGCATTGCCACCTGTAGAAGACCGATCGGAGGCGGCAGGCTGGCCCGAACGGGATTGGCTAAATCGCCAGGCGGAGGTGTTTGCGTAGTAATAAGTGGCGTAGTTCATGAATCTGTCCTCAAGGTGAATCGGTGTTGGTCAAAGGCCTGAAAAGCAAAACCCCCGGTCGGGAAGCCGACCGGGGGTTTGAGTATTCTCATGTTCGGCGGCCCCTCGAAGGTGGGCGCCGGGTGGGTATCGGCGCCTAGTGGCTAAACCAATACCCAAAGTAATAGCTGGCAGGTGCCACGCAGCCGGCAACGGCCAGCACAGGGCGCAGGCTGCGACCGGTGTGGTTGGCGGGGTTGCGGGTGTGTTTCGGCATGTTGCTCTCCAGTGAATGAGCCCGAGCTTACTTCAGTTCGTGCGGGCCATTCAATGGATAAATGCTATAGGGCCGATCATTTATTTTTGTACTGACTGGTTCAATGGCCGTAGCGCCCGACCAGACTCTGCGCCCCCAGGGCGTGGCCTTGCAGCAGTTGCAGCAGGCCGCTGCGGTCCAGCCCCTCGGGCAAGGTACCCAAGGGCAGGTCGGTGGCAATCAGGGTCAGGGCGTAATGATGGGGGTTGTCGCCGGCGGGTGGACAGGGGCCGCGGTAGCTCTGGGTGCCACGGGAGTTGCGGCCCACTGTCACGTAGGGCCCGCTCAACCCCGCCATGCCTTCCTTGAGCCCATCCTGTTCGGGATCGATGTTGTAGGCCACCCAGTGCACCACACCCACGCCCTTGCCACCGTCCGGGTCGAACATGATCAGGGCCAGTGATCGCGTACCTGCGGGCAGGTTGTCCCAGCTCAGTTGCGGGGTTCGCTCTTCACCGGCCCCACATGCTGGGTCCTGGCCGACCTGTTGCAGGGCAATGACGCCGCCATCGGTGAAAGACGAGGAACTGACCGACATCGCGCCTTGGCCGCCCGCGGCGGCTAACGCTGTGCAGGGCAGCAACGCAGCGAACAGCCAGTGTCTGAGGTGCATGGTCAATCCTTGGCAGGGCGTCAAGGGCTTAGTCTAGTCCAGGTCTGCCTCAGCGGCTGTCCTGGTCCTCGGCAGTGCCTCCGCTGGCTCCGGCACCAGAGCCGGTGGCTTCGCCGGTGCTGTTGGAGCCGCCAGAGGCACCGTCGGCGGCATCGGCGTTGCTGCCGGTGTCACTGCTGTCGTTACCTTTGCTGCTACCGGGGCTGTTGACGCTGCTGCCTTCACCGGCAGTCTTGCCGCCGGACTGGTCAGTTTGCGGATGGCTGTCGGTATGGGTGTCGGTGGCGGCGAAGGCAGCGCCGGTGAGGCTGGTCAGGGCCAGCGCCAGGCACAGGGACAGCGGGCGAATGCGGATCATGGGACTTCTCCTTTGTGCAAGATCTGTCATTCGTTTGGCTGGCAGCGGCTGGCCGGGTGCCTTCTGGGCGACGAGTGGCAATCAACAAGATTCCGAGCGCTGTGCGGGTGCCGGGGTTTCGACCGGCTCCAGCGGCGGATGCTCCTGCGCCGCATGCATCAGGTCTTCGGTCACCCGCAACTCGGCACCGGTTGGCGAGAAGGTGGTCGAAGCGGTGAACGGCGCCGGGTGCTCTGCCGCCGGGCGCTTGCCGCGGCGCCACATGAAGAAGCACACCATGGCCAGGTTGACCACGGCAAACGCCCAGAACAGCCCAGCCTCGCCAAACTCGGTCATCATCGGCGAAATGGCCACCGGTGCCATGGCCGAGCCCAGCGAGTTGATCAGCAGCAGGCCCTGGATCATCGGCACCAGCGCATCGGACGGCGCGCGGTCGGCCGCATGGCTGACCGCCACCGGGTACAGGGTGAACACGCCACCACCCAGCAGGAACAGCATGGCCGGCAGCAGGAACGAGTCCGATGGCAGGAACACCGTGACAAGCGACAGGACAACGCACAACGCGGCCAGCGCGAGCAGCACATCGAGGCGATCCTTGCGGTCGGACCAGCGCCCGACCGGGTATTGCAGCAGCATCGCGCCAAGAATCACCCAGGCCATCATGTTGCCGACCTCACCCACCTCCAAGCCGATGCGCTGAAGGTACAGTGGCAGCAGCGCATAGATGCCGGCAATCGCTACGCCCGAACCGAAGCAGCCGACCAGGCCCGACGGTGCCACGCCCAGCAACTGGCGGGGTTTGAGGGGTTCGACCTGGTCCAGCAGCGGCGAAACCCGCGGCAGGATCACGATCGGCAACACCGACAGGGCGGCCAGCACGCCGGCCAGCATGAACGGGGCGGTATCGCCTAGCTGGGTGATTTCGCCAAGGCCGGCCTGGGCGATTACCCCGGCGCCGTAGAAGGCGATCATGTACAGCGCCAGTAGGCGGCCGCGGATTTTCGCGTCGCCGGCCAGCAGCAGCCAGCTTTCGATCACCAGGAACACGCCCACTGCGGCCCAGCCGTTGATCAGGCGTAGCACCGACCACCAGGTGACCTCGTAGAACAACCCTTGCAGCAGGATGGTCACGGCGATCAGCGAGGCGAAGCTGGTGTAGGCGCGGATGTGGCCGATGCGCAGGATCAGCCGGTCGTTGAAGATGGCGCCGAGGGTCAGGCCGATGAAGTAGGTCGACGAGACGATACCAATGGTGGTTGCAGACTCACCGGCGGCGCCCAGGCGCAGGGTGGTCAGGGAAGACATGAAGCCGTTGCCCAGGGCAATGATGAACAGCCCGAGCAGGGGCGCCAGCGCCATGGCCAGCAAACGCGGAGACATACGTACCTCTAGTTGGATGAGCGGAATGAGCACCTTCTCGGCGCGCACACCGGCTCGACCCGGCAAGGGGCGAGTGGCGACACGGATGCGACCTGGGCAAGACTCAACCGCTGGGCGTTATGGGAGATGGGCCGGGCGGGGAGGGTTGAGCCTACTTCACATGTGCGTTCATGTGTTCAGGCGCTGACTCTGTCATTGCTACTGGTTGCCACCGTTCAAGGCGACGGGCGAAAAGGAAGCGGGATTCTACGGGCTTGGACGCTTTTGCCCAAGGGGCCTGGGCGTGCGACGAGACGCCGCAGTCTCAGCGCGACATGAACATGTCTTCCACAGACATTTTCGATGGCGGCGCCTGCGTGCGGTGAGATCGGCCCGGTACTCTCACTGAGTGCGGCATAATGCTGAACCCCATCAAGGAAGGCCCCCCATGTTCGCGTCGCTGTTCGCAGTCCTGGCCCCGGTTTTCATCGTCGCCGGCATTGGTTTTGCCTGGGCCCGCAAGGGCCTGGATTACCCCACTGATTTCATCGCCCGGGTGGTGATGACCGTCGGCACACCTTCGCTGGTACTGTCCACCCTCAGTCGTACCGACCTGGACCCGAATGCCTTTACCAGCATGGCCGTGGCCTGCTTGCTGTGCACCTTGGGGATGGCCTTGGCCGCTTTGCTGGTGTGTCGCGCGTCGGGCATGCACTGGCGGGTACTGCTGCCGGCATTCATGTTCCCCAACACCGGCAACATGGGCCTGCCGATCAGTCTGTATGCCTTCGGTGAGCATGGCCTGGCCCTGGCCGTGGCATTTTTCCTGACCCTGTCGATCGTGCAGTTCACCATCGGCATGGCCATCTCCGGCACGGCGGCTTCGCTCAAGGCGTTGCTGCGCAACCCTATCATCATCAGCCTGGTCGGCGGCATGCCCATCATTTTTCTCGATTTCGAACTGCCGCGTTGGCTGGCCAATACCGCAGACCTGCTGGGCGGCATGACCATTCCGCTCATGCTGCTGACCCTGGGGGTGTCACTGGCCAGCATTCGCCTGCGTCACGTGGGCAGCGGCATGCTGCTGGGCGGTTTGCGCATTGGCCTGGGGGCTGCGGTGGGCTGGGCAGTGGGCGCGGTACTGGGTATGGACAGCCTGGAGCGTGCGGTGCTGATGGTGCAGTCGGCGATGCCGGTAGCCGTGTTCAACTACCTGATGGCGGTGCGGGCCAACCGTGAGCCAGAGCAGGTGGCGAACCTGGTGATGTGTTCTACGGTGCTGTCGTTTGCCTGGTTGCCGGTGGTGCTGGCTTGGTGGATGTAAGCGATAGGCAACGACAGCAATTTCCGTTGAGTCAATGCGCAAGGCTCACAAGGCCTTGGCCAAAAACGCGGCCGTGCGGCTGTCGGTACATGCCGCCACCACCTGCGGCGTGCCACTGACCACCACCTTGCCCCCGGCATCGCCAGCCCCCGGCCCGATATCGATCACCCAGTCGCTCTGTGCCACCACTCGCATGTCATGTTCGACCACCACCACGCTATGCCCGCTTTCTACCAGGCGGTTCAGCTGTACCAGCAGCCGGTCGATGTCCTGCGGGTGCAAGCCGTTGGTGGGCTCATCCAGCACATACAGGGTCGCCCCACGGGCCATGCGCTGCAGTTCGGTCGCCAGCTTGATCCGCTGCGCTTCACCACCGGACAGCTCGGTGGCCGGTTGGCCCAGACGCAAGTAGCCCAGGCCGATATCCTGCAGCACCTGCAGGCAACGGCGGGCAGGCGGTTGCTCGGCAAAAACCTGCAGGGCCTGGTCGACGGTCAACTGCAGCACTTGCGCGATGTTCATGCCTTGCCAGCTCACCGCCAGGGTTTCGGGGTTGTAGCGGGCACCCTGGCAGGTCGGGCAGGGCGCGTACACGCTGGGCATGAACAGCAGCTCGACGCTGACGAAACCCTCTCCCTCGCAGTTGGCGCACCGGCCCTTGGCAACGTTGAACGAAAAGCGCCCGGCGTCGAAGCCCTGTGCCTTGGCCTGCTCGGTAGCCGCGAAGCATTTGCGCACGTGGTCGAACAGGCCTGTGTAGGTGGCCAGGTTGGAGCGCGGCGTGCGGCCGATCGGCTTCTGGTCAACTTGCACCAGCCGCTTGATGCTGCCAAGCCCGGCGCTTACGTGGCCGCTGCTGGTCTGTTCAGGTTCGTCTTCCAGGCTTTGCGCTTCGGGCTCGCTAGGTTGCTCGGCATGGCCCAGGTGTGCCCCCACCAGTTCCAGCAGGGCCTGGCTGACCAGGCTGGATTTGCCCGAGCCGGAAATACCGGTAACGGCGGTAAAGCAGCCCAACGGAAATGCGGCGCTCAGGTTATCGAGGTTATTGCGCGTGATGCCTTCAAGCTTCAGCCAGTCGCGTGCTTGGCGGGGGGCGCGTGTGGCCTGTACCGGGGCATCGAACAGGTAGGTGCGGGTGCATGACTGTTGCACCTCGGCTAGGCCGGCGGGCGGCCCGCTGTAGAGGATGGTGCCGCCGTGTTCGCCGGCAGCTGGCCCTACATCCACCAGCCAGTCGGCGCGGCGCATGGTGTCCAGGTCGTGCTCCACCACATACACCGAGTTGCCAGCCTGTTTCAGGCGCTGCAGGGCTTCGAACAGCGCTTCACTGTCGGCCGGGTGCAAGCCGGCCGACGGCTCGTCGAGTACGTAAACCACCCCAAACAGCTGCGAATTCAGCTGGGTGGCCAGGCGCAGGCGTTGCAGTTCACCAGAAGACAAGGTCGGGGTGCTGCGCTCCAGGGCCAGGTAACCGAGGCCGAGGTCAAGCAGCGTATCAATGCGTTCGAGCAGTTCTTTGGCGATACGTTGGGCCGCCAGGCGTTTTTCCAGTGTCAGCTCGTCCTGCTGCCGGGTCAGGTAGTCGGCTGCCGCCACCTTGCGGAACACCTCAGCCAGCGCCTGCAACGACAGGTGCGACAGTTCGGCGATGTCCAGCCCGGCGAAGGTCACGGCCAGCGCTTCGCGCTTCAGGCGTTTGCCTTGGCACAGCGGGCAGGGGCTGGGGCGCATGTACTGGGCCACACGCTTGCGCATCTGCGCGCTCTGCGAGTGCATGAAGGTATGCAGCACGTAACGGCGGGCACCCATGAACGTGCCTTGATAGCTGGGCTCCAGCTTGCGCTTGAGCGCTTCGCGGGTCTGCGCCGGGGTCAGGCCGGCATACACGGGGGCGGTGGGCGTCTCTTCAGTGAACAAGATCCAGTCGCGCTGCGCCTGAGGCAGGTCGCGCCAAGGGATATCGACGTCATAGCCCAGCGTGACCAGGATGTCGCGCAGGTTTTGCCCTTGCCACGCCATTGGCCACGCCGCCACCGCACGCTCACGAATGGTCAGCGACGGGTCGGGAACCATGGTCGCTTCGGTCACCTCGTAGACACGGCCCAGGCCATGGCACTGCGGGCAAGCGCCCTGGGGCGTGTTCGGAGAAAAGTCTTCGGCGTACAGCATCGCTTGCCCGGCCGGGTAATGGCCTGCGCGGGAGTAAAGCATGCGGATCGAACTGGACAAGGTGGTCACGCTACCCACCGAGGAACGTGCACTCGGTGTGCCGCGTTGCTGCTGCAGGGCCACCGCCGGCGGTAGCCCGTCGATGGCATCGACATCCGGCACGCCAACCTGGTCGATCAGGCGCCGGGCATAGGGCGCCACCGATTCGAAATAACGCCGCTGGGCTTCGGCATACAGCGTGGAGAACGCCAACGAAGACTTGCCCGAGCCAGACACGCCGGTGAACACCACCAAGGCATCGCGGGGAATATCGACATCGATGTTCTTCAGGTTGTGCTCGCGGGCGCCACGGACGCGGATGAAACCGCTTGGGGTGGTCGGGCTTGGAGGCATGAAGCAGTCCTTGTCTGATGCTGAGCAGTGCGCTCAAGTTAACAGCAATTGCAGCGCCCTTGCGTGGGCAGCAGTCAAGGAATCTACCCGATGGAGCCGGTGGGGTGGCAGGGCGCCGGCTGTCTTCGCCTTACCTGACGTCCGTCTCAAGGCTTTTATTGCAGCCCCTAGCGGGTGCCCAGCACATCGCGGATGTTGTCCACCACATTGTTGTCCTTGATCACGTCACTCAACCAGCCTTCCAGCGGCATGTTGCCCCACTTGATAGCGCGTTCGATCAGGTAGGGTACCGGGCTTTGCGGTTCGCTCTGTTTGAAGTACTGGGCGATGCCCGCAAGCATGGTGAATGCCTCGTCGCGGGTCAGCGGGGTGGTGCGCAGGGCTGCAGGCGCGGTCGTCGGGGGCGTGGCATTCATCGGCTCACCTGCTTCGTGGAGGTTGGCGCCCGTGGCCTGTGGCTGTGCTTCCTCCGGGATGGCGGGGTGAAGCTCTACGCCGCGGTCCTTGAGCAGTTTTTCCGCCAGCTGGCTGGCACGCGATAGCATGTCGGCAAGGCTGGCAAAGCTGGGCGCCTCGTGGCCGAACAGGCGGTCGGCGCTGGCCTGCAGGCGTTTGCATGCATTCAGGCTGGTAGCGATCTGCTGGGCCTTGGCGCGCAGGTAATCGGTGTCGGTAAGCGCTACCGAGCGCTGGAAGATCTCGGCGTTGATCTTGCCTTCGTTCAGCGCTGTCTGCATTGCCTTGGGGTTTTGCAAGGCGAGGTTTTCTACATGGCGTGACTCGTCATAGCGCAACACGCCAAAATGCTGCCCTTGGATAATGGGCAAGCCACCGGCAATGTCGGTGAGCGTGGTCTTCAACCAGGACAGTCGCGCCGCGCGCTCGTCCAGGCCGTCTTCGAGGGTGGGATACAGCGTTTCCCAGAACGCAACCAGGAGCTGTTCGGTCAACTCGAGGCCAAAGGTGATGCCTTCGAAGTGTTCACGTTGGGCCAGCCCCTCGCAGAGCCAGGCCACCAGCATCAGGTCTTTGCTTTGCTGCGCAAGCCCTTGAGCCGACAGGTTGATCACCTGCTCCCAGTCGGCAGTCTTCAAGTCGGTTTGCCAGTCGCCCTGGGTCAGGTAGTCAGGGTCCGCCCGGCGTGCCTCCTTGATCTGGTCGAACAAGGCAGAGAAGCTCAAGTCTTCACCACTGCCACCCTCGATAGGGGCGACCAGTGTGGCCAGCGAGAGGTCATTGAGAATTTCAGGCATAGAACACTCTGGACATGGCTAATGAACAGCGCGCCGGAAAACCCGGCGCGCTGCGGAACACAGGCCGCCGAAGCGGCCCATGGTTCGGTACGTGCTTAGGCAAACACTTTGTTCGCGGTGCGGTCCCAGCCACCTACGATGTTGCCGCCGGCCTGGCCGTCGGTGCGGTTCTGCTGGGTGTAGGTGGTTTTGATGCGGGCAAAGTTGAAGCTGATTTCTTCAACGGGCAGGTCGCTGACCGCCTTGTCTTCACCACTCTGGTTGCCACCGGCGACAAACCTGACCGAAGAGACCACCACTTCTTCCATGTCGATGGTCAGGTAGGTGACCTTGTCGCCACCGGCGCGGTTCACGTTCAGCTTCAGCTTGGCGATGTGCTTGCCGGTGCAGCAGTGTTCGAACAGTTTGGCCGATGCCTTGTCGACTGCCTTGCGGATCTTGAAGTCGCTCAGGGCAACGCGCTCGGAGGACGCACCGCCCGAAGAGCTGGCGGTTGCCGACGTAGCCTGGGTGGCGCCGTACTCGTAGCCCAGCACTTCGATCCAGTCCTTGTGTTTTTCATCCAGTACTTCGCCTGGGATGCCGTCGATTTGGATATACGCGTCAAATGCCATTGTGAAACTCTCCATTAACAACATGTAAAGGGTTGCTCATGCGCCCCTTGGTTTTGACCTCGCCGGGCGTGCCGGCAGAGGTAGCTTGCCGCCGCCCGGGCCTCATCCTGTGAGGCCCCAGCGACCGGTTATTGCGGCGTGGCTCAGTTAAGCCCACGCACTTCGATTTCCACCCGGCGGTTGGGCTCCAGGCACTTGATCAACTGCGTTCGCGGTTGTTGCATGTCGCAGTTGACCAATGGCTTGCGGCTGCCTTCGCCCTGCGCGACCACCAGCTCGCCAGGTACGCCCTTGCCAACCAGATAGGTGCGGATGGTTTGCGCCCGTTGTTTCGAAACCTGCAGGTTGCCCTGGCTGTCACCCAGTTGGTCGGCGTGCCCCGAGATGATGATCTTGCCGATATTCGGGGTGTTCAGCAGCTTGCTGGCAATTGCGCTCAGCTGATGCTGGCCTTCGTTTTTCAGGCTCTGGAAATCGGCGCGGCCGAAGGCGAACAGGGTGTCGGATTCCAGCGTGATGGTCTCGATCGCACGCAGTGACTGGGCCCGCAGGCTGTCGATGTAGTTGCGCGAACTGGACATCAGGAAGGCGTTGTCGAGGATGCGCGGTACATCTGGCTCACGGATCTGGTCGCTATAGAACGTGATCTGGCGGCTGGCATACAGGTAGTCCTGGTTGCCACCGGCCTCGCTGCCAGCGGCGGCCATGCTCTTGCCGGTATGGCGGGCGATGGCCGGGTACCAGTAGTCCGGCAGGTGCGCCTTGAGAAACGCCGGGTCGGCATGCTCGCGCTGGCCCGGAGAAAGCATCACGTAAGTGTCCAGGGCAGCCTTTCCGAAATTGGCGATCGACTGGGCGCGGTTGTCATGGGGCAGCGCCTCGGCCTCTACGCTGTCAATGCCGCTCACTGGCTGCAGCTCACGGGTGTTGCGCTGGTAGACCTTGAGCGTGGTCAGCAGGTACAGGGTGCGGGTCAGATTATCGGCCGTGGGCTTTAGCATCACGTTCTGCAACATGGCGAAGTAGCGGTTGCGCAGCAGCGGCTCGACCTCATGGCCCTGGTACAGGCCCAGGCGCATGCTGAGGGGCACGCCCTTTGCGTGGTGTTGCTCATGGTAGTGAGCAGCCCAGAAGCGCAAGCGGTCGAGGCTTCGCCAGGCGGTGTACTGGCCGCTGGCCGCCTGGTCGTCGGCCTTGGCCTGGGCCAGTTCGTCGGCAATGCTGGCCAGGGTGGCGCGGTTGTTCAGGTACGACCAGCCCCACAGGCTGCACAGCACCAGTGCCGCCAGGCCGGCAGCGCCCACCCACCCGGCCTTGCGCCGGCGTTCACGGTGGTTGCTGGTGTACAGCGCCACCAAATGCTGGTCGGGAATGATCACTTTGCGGAACAGGCTGTTGATGAACAGCGGCGCCGGCTGGCTGCCAGCAGTGCCCGTTCCTTCTGCGTGTTCGAGCGCGAAGCGTTCGGCCACATGCTGGCCGTGGCAGCCCCACTGAGCCTCGTCGGCCTGCAGCGCCGCGGTAAAATAGAAACCGCGCAGCATTTCGGCATTCTGGTAAGGGTTGGCACGCAGCAGGCTGTCGACGAACTGATGCAGGCGCGGCTTGAGCGCGGCCAGCTCCAGCGGGAAGCGGTAGGCGGCGTTGTTCTGCCGAGTGACTTGTATGTCCTGCTGCACCAGCTGCTGGCTCGCCATCTGCCCCCAGTAACGGGTCAGCTCGTCCATCGCATTGCTGAAGCGCTGGCCCCAGTCGGCTTGCTCGTACCCCTTGTGAGAGAAGGTTTTACCCATCACTTCACCACGCGCGGCGTCGTCCAGCTGGCGATAGAACGCGGTGAAACCAGGGATCAGGTCGCACTTGGTGAAAACCAGGTAGATTGGCAGGCGCACTTCAAGCAGCGCGCAGCTTTCCTGAATGCGTTCGCGCAGGCGCTTGGCCACGCGCTCCTGGTCTTCGACCGAGCCATGCAGGATATCGGCGATGCTGACGCTGACGATCAAGCCGTTAAGGGGGCGGCGCTGGCGATGCTGGCGCAGCAGTTGCAAAAAGCCGCGCCACTTGCCGGCTTCCTCGGGGCTGTTCATGTAGCGCCCGGCAGTGTCCAGCAGTACCGCTTCAGAACTGAAGAACCAGTCGCAGTTGCGCGTGCCGCCCAGGCCCGCGACCCGCACGCCTTCGCGCTCGGCATAGGGGAAGTTCAGGCCCGACTGCAGGATCATCGTGCTCTTGCCGGCGGCAGGCTGGCCAATGACCAGGTACCAGGGCAGGGCATACAGTGCATCCTTGTTCGAGGTACCGCGCGGCTTGTTGCTGTGCAGGCGCTCGATGCCCTGCAGCAGGCGCTCGCGCAACAGGCTGACTTCTTCCCGGTCGGCCGGGGCTGCACTGAGTACAGCCTGGTCGGCGTCGTCGCGCAGCAGGCCTTCAAGGTTGTGGTGCTGACCCACTCCGCGGTACAGCAGCAGTACATAGCCCGCCGACAGCAGCAGAAACACGCCGATCCCGGCCAGCAGGCTGTGCAGCGAGGCGAAGCCGAAGGCTCGGCCGATGGCCCAGACCAGGAAAATCGCCAGGAAGAACGCCACGCCCAGCAGGTAGGGTTGGTAGCGCAGGCAGTAGTACTTGAGCTTGTTCATACAGGCGTCGCATCCAGTGCATCGACGAACTGGTCGATGACATGTTCAAGGGGGCGGTCGTAATCGTGCAGCCGTGGCACCGTTGTCAGCGGGCTGAGCAACTCCAGGTGCTGGCGCGGGTCGGCACAGCCACTGAGCAGGCGGTAGGCACAGCTGGCGTGGCGCGCCGGGAAGCAGTACAGCTGCGGGTGCATGAAGTCGTCGGCCAACAGGCTCACTGCCGGCAGCGCTCGGTGTTCGCTCATGCGGGCCAGCCAGGTCAGCCACAGGTCGGCAGTGGGGTTTTTAAGGCCACGTTCGGCCGGCAACGGCAATTCGATGCCGCCTGCAAAGTCGCCCAGCAGCGAGGCACGGCCGAGCTGCAGGTGGGCGAGGGCAGTGGCACTGTCGAAACCTGGCCAGGACCCATGAAGGGCACGGGCCACATCCGTGAAGCTGAAATCATGCAGGAACTTGGCGTGCACCCGGCGGAACAGGTCCAGGTCCTGGCCCTGCAGCGGGCGCAAGGCCTTGATCCGTTCGAACAGGCGGGCGCAGTCGGCGCCTTGCACGGCCTGGTGCAGCATCGGCTTGATCTGCGCGCTGAACAGCTCGCCAAGCGTGAACGGGTTGACCAGCCCAGTACTGTCATCGCCCTTGAGCAGCTGGAAGATGAAGAACGGGTAGCGCCGCTGGCTGGCATCGCGCGAGCTGAGCAGGCCACCCAGTAGCCAGTTGCCGTTGCGTGCGCGGTAGGTGAAAAAACACATCGGCAGCGCGTCGAACAACGCCTGCCAGTCATCGCGGTAGCGCATGGCTGCCAGCGATGACTGCAACCAGGCGTCGAACTCGCAGACTTCTTCCGCCGCCCCATGCAGGCTGACGAAATCTGCGCTCGACGGCAGCTTGCCGAAGCAACCGATCATTGCGCGCCCCTGCTGTTGAGGGCGCTCAGGGCCTTGACGTCACCCAGATCGGTCAGCTTGACCCCACCGAAGTTGCGCACGACAAGGCTTACGCGGCCGCTGGCGGTGTTCCAGCTGAAGCGTTGCTGAATGCCGTCCAGGTCGTCGACCCGAGCGCTCTCGTTCATGCGCAGCAGGCCCCACCGCCCTGGGAAATCGAACACGGTGACCCGTGTGCCGCTCAGGGTGACGACGTCCAGGCGCGCGCCCGGCGCGGTGCTGGTGCCCGGCCAGGCGAAGCGGTTCCAGCTGCTGCGGCCGTTGCGGTAGTGCTGCTCCTGGCCATCGAGGGTGAAGACGATGTCGGTGAAGTTGGCTGAAGGTTCCAGCATGATTTCGAAGCCGTTGTCACGGTCCGACAGGCTGGCGATCACCTGGCCCACGGAGCTGGCCTTGTCGATGCTGTTGAGCATGCCAGGGTTGACCAGCGCCGGCCCCTTGCCATCGCCCACGCCCAGACCTTCACCACCGGCCAGGTTGCCGATTTCGTTGCGCTTGAAGGCCGGCAGCAGGCCGCTGTCGGGATCCACGAACCGTTGCAGGTCTTTCACCGAAGCCTCGTTGCGGCTGCTGCCGGCAATCGGGTAACGGTGTGCCATGACCTGCTCCCAGGGCTTGGCGATCTGCTGCGCCCAGGCCTTGGCGATCTGCTCGCCGGCTGGGTCGCGCAGGGTCGCCCAGGCATACTGGATGGGCAGGCTGAACAGCCCCTGCAGCGAGCGCGACAGGCCATCCTGGCTGGTGTCGACGCTGCTTTCCACGTAGTTGCGCACGGTGGTGATTTCGCTCGGCTGGCCTTCCAGGGTCTCGCTGATCAACTGTTTGCTGCTCTTGCCCACATCCTGCGAACGCTGGATGTTGTTCATGCGCACCTTGAGTTTGCGCAAGGCGGCCAGGTAGCGGTCCATGATGGTGCTGTCGGCACCTTCGGCGTTGTTTTCAGCGAACACCCGCGCCACCGGCTCGAAGCGCTTGGCCAGGCTGCCGTCGTCCACCGCCGGCAGGGCCGGGGCGACGTTGGCAGGCAGGGTGTCGTTGGCGTCGAACAGACCGGTGACCTTGCTCCAGAAGCCGTCATCGCGGCTGGTGCCGGCGGCCGGGATGGCTTGCTTGACCGGCAGGTCCCACTGGGTATTGTCGTTGACCGCCTGCAGCAGGTTCTTCACTGGCGAGTTCTGTACGTCGCTCAATAGCCCCAGTTCCCGGGTCGCCGAGGCCAGGTCGGCGAAGTGGCGCACGCCAACGCTGCTGACCATCTTGTACCAGGCCTGGGTGTAGTCGCGCTTGTAGCGGGTCATGAACTCGCGCACGAAGTTGGCCTTCTGCACGATGGCATCGCCGCCTTCGCCGTCCAGCACCCAGTCCGACTCGTTGCGCAGGTTGCCCGACACCAGCTTGATCAGCTCGGGCTTGACGAAGGTGTCCCAGCCCTGGCGGGTGTAGATCGCCGGCACACCCGCGGTTCCGTACAGCAGCGCGCGGCCTGGTTGCGGGACCAGGTCGTTGAGGCTCAGCGCCGGGAACTGCCGGCTCGACTCGAGCTGCAGGCGCAGGTACTCGCGATCGACCAGCGAGCTGGAGATCATGAACGACTTGAGGTTCTGCCGGGTTTCGTTGATCAGCTGTTCGTTGCGCGGCAACGACGGCGCCTGCCCCTGTTCCAGCAACTGCACGTACAGCGGGGCATTTTCCGCGATCACGCCAGCGTCGGCCGGGGTGCCTTCGGCGGCGGCGCTGGCCCACGCCTGGGGCAGGCTGGCAGCGACGAAGGCCGGGTCTGGATGGGCCTGGGGCTCGGTCAGCAACAGGTACAGCTTGAGGGTGTTGTAGGCCTCGATGATCGAGGCCACCTGCTGCTCGTCCAGGCGCCCGAGCATTTCTTCGGACAGTGACAGCCCACCGGTGGCGGCGGACAGCTCGGCGCCATCGCTGGCAGTGGCCAGGTTGACCTTGGCGGCATAGGCGCCAGCGCGGGTGTTGCCCAGCGCGGCCTGGGCCCTGGCCGCAATGGCAGGGGCCAGCGGCTTGCCATTGCGCTTCTTCGGCTGCGGGGCCGGGGTGAATTCCAGCTCCTGATTGATACCGTTGGCGAAGGTGTTGAACGCCCGCATCTGCACCTGCAGGCTGCGTGCGATCGGTTCCAGCGCCTGGCTGCGCAGCTGCGCCAGGTAGGCGCTGCGGGTCACCTGGTGAATCGCCTCGCCCTGGTACAGGCCGCCACCCAACTGCAAGGGCACTCCCTGCAGGCGATGGGCCTCGACGTTGGCCATCTGTTCACGCAGCACTTCCAGGCCCTTGCCTGCGGCCAGCTGCTGCTCGCGGTCTGCTGCCTGTTCGATGTGCGCCAGCTGCCCGCGCAGGCTGTCCAGCCACTGGCGGTTATTGGCGAACGACAGCGCTTGCCAACCGATGAACAGCAACCCGGTGGCGGCGGCCAGGCCCAGTAGCAGCGGGCTGAACGCAGCCTGGCGGCCCAGGCGCGACTGGTAAAGGATCAGGTCGCGGTCGGGGAAGATCACCTGGCGGAAGGTGTCGGTGATGAAGTAGCTGCGGTTGCCCAGGGCCTTGCCGACGTGCCCGGCCTGTTCATCGTAGGCGGCCTGCAGGGCGAATTCGTCGGCGATGACGTCTTCATAGACCTGCCCCAGTTGCTGCCCGTTCTGCAGTGCACTGGTGAAGTACAGGCCACGTAGCAGCAGCGGGGCACCGCCGCGATGGCCGCGGGTGAAGTGGTCGAGGAATTGCTCGAGCACACCGCTGAGGGCGGCGAAGTACTGCGGGAAATTCAGCAGGGTGCTGTCGGCTTCGGCACCGAGGGCGATCATCTGCGCGTCGACGTGCTGGCGAATATGAGCCTGCAGCCTCTTCAGGCGCGTCTGCAGCACGGCGTGCAGGCCGTTGGTGCGGATTTCCGAAAGGCCAAAGGTCATGCCCAGCGGCTGCTGGCGTTCGTGCAGGTCGAGGCCGTCGAAAGCCTGGCTGAAGCCCGGCAACTGGTCGGTCTTGCTCAGCATCAGGTAAACCGGCGGGTTGGCATCGAGGCATTCGGCGTATTCTTCCACCCGGGCCACCAGCTGGGCCGCCAGGGCATTGCGCTCATCGCTGTTGGCCGCCAGCAGTTCGGGCAGGCTGACCACCAGGACCAGGCCATTGATCGCCGCTTTGCCGCGCTGCTTACGCAGCATGCGCAGAAAGGCCGAGAACTCGCTGGCCGACTGGTCGTCGCGCAGGTAGCGCCCGGCGGTGTCGATCATCACGGCGTCGGGGCTGAAGTACCAGTCGCAGTGCTGGGTACCGCTTTCGCTGTCGTTGGCCGTAGCGATGCTGGCCGACAGGCCGGAATGGGTCAGCAGCGAGGTCTTGCCGGCCGCCGACATGCCGACCACCAGGTACCAGGGCAGGTCGGACAGCGCCGCCTTGCCGCCGCCACCCGCGGAGCGGTCGGTGCGCAGCATGGCGATGGCGTGCTTCAGGCGCTCACGCAGCACCTGCTGGTCACGGAACTCGCCAGTGGCATTCCACGAGCGGTCGACCTCGATCTGCAGCAGGTTCTCCAGGTTGTGTTCGGCGCGAATGCGCTGGTATTGGCGCAGCACGATTACCAGCAGGAAGCAGGCACTGATGATTGCCAGCGCTTCAGGCACATGATGACGCAGCCACGGCACCAGCGGCGCGGCCAGCCAGCAAATCAACAGGCTAGCCAGCCACAGCAATGGCAGCAGCACCCAGAAACTTTTCAACAGACGCAGTAATGTTTTCATGTCTTCCTGACTCGGCTACCGGGCATGTGCTCAGGCACTGAACAGCTGGCGGATTTGTTCGGACAGGGCGGCGACGTCCTTGTCCAGCAACCAGTCCAGCGTCAGGTACACGGCGACGCAGACCAACGCGATCAGCGCCAGATACACCCACAGCGGTACTTCGTGGCGCAGCATCTGCGACACCTGGTCGGGCAGTGCCCAGTCCGGTGAAAGGGCTTTGGGCGCCTTGCGGTAGCGGGCAATATCCTGGCCCAGGGTATTGGCCAGGTAACGCAGCTGGTCTTTCTGCCCGAGGCTGAACTTGCCCTCGAAGCCCAGTGCCAGGCACAGGTGGTAAACCTCGAGCACGTCGATGTTCTGCTTGACGTCGGCGCGCAGCCCATCGACCTTCTCGAAGAAGCCTTCGCCGGCCAGGTGCACGCCGAAATAGCGGAACTGCAACGGCTGCAGCTCAAAGTGCCGACGCAGCGCGTTGTCGTCCGAGCGCAGTACGCTTTCGTCGAGGAAGGCGCACAACGCGTATTGGGTGTCCTTGACCTGCTCGACGCTGTAGTTGGCGGCACGGGCATCACGTTCCAGGTTGGCGAAGAAGCGTTCGACGCTACCTTCGAAGGCCTGCACCGAGGTGACCTGGCGGCCGCGACGTACGATCAACGCCATGCTGATGAAGTCCTGGACCAGGTCCTTGAGCGTCGGTTTGTCGCTGGCGGCCGGGACGGCGCCCTGTTGCAGTACGGCTTCGGTCATTTGAGCACCGCCATCAGTTCAAGCTTGAGGTTGGTAAAGGCGCTGGGCGCATAGAAGCAGATGGCCTGGGCGCTGATCATTCGCTCATACACAGTGCCGTGTGGTTCGATGGCGAAGTACTGGTTGTCCAGGCGCACCGGAATCGCGTTCGGCAGCCGCGCGGCATGATTGAGGGTGACACCCGGCATGGCGCTGTTGACCACCACTTCAATGTCTTCCGGCGAACCGACCTTGAAGGCACGGGGCACCAGCTCCAGCAGGCTGGCGCCGGGCATGTCGGCGTGCACGGCGATATAGAAGTCGGCTTCGGCCAGGCGCGGGTCGTGCAGTTGGCCTTGCCAGTGCGATGGCTTGGTCTGGGTCAGGTTGATGACAATGCACTGGTTGGGCACGACGTTGTCGAGCATCACCCGGATCATTTCGTCGAGCTTGACCAGCGACGCGGCCGGGTCGTGGTGGTCGTACTCGGGGATGTCGCTGAGCTGGGTGTCCAGGGTGAAGGTCAGCAGGCCGCCGGCAAGGTCCGCCAGGAACAGGTACAGGCGCTCCGGGTGCAGGCGCGGGTGGGCCAGTAGATGCGCCAGCTGCGGGTGGGCACGGTTGACCGTGTTCAGCAGCCAGAACAGGGTCACATCGCTGGAGCCGAACTCGGCGATCTGGTCGGCGCGCTCGCGGCGTCGGCCGGAAAGCGCCTTGCTCTTGGCCTGCAGGGCGCCGAGCAGGCGCTTGCCGATGCCGGCAATGGTCTCATGGCTGCCCAGGTGCAAGGTGGGGTGGACGAAATGTGGGTCAACGTTGAAACCGCCCATGCTGTTGCGTGTCAGCTTGGCCAGTGGGCAGTGGCTGTAACCGTCGAGGCTGTCACCGTCGACCAGCAGTACGACGTTCAGGCGCAAGCTGGTGATTTCGTTTTCCAGCTCGCCTTCATTAAGGTCGGGCAGGGTGTCGAACTGCTTGCGGAAACGCCGTGCGGCCTTGTGTTCGTGGCCATCCTCGACGTAGTTGAGGCCGAATGGCTCGGGCAGCTTGAGCGCAGCATACACCTTCAGGTCGTTGGCCTTGAGCAGGTCCTTGAGGTCGCGCGCGGCCGGCAGCGGATCGTGCTGCGGCGCGTCGTAGAGGCTGCCATCGGGGAACACCAGCTTCAGGCGCTTGAGCTGCAGTGAACCATTGGCCAGGGCGTCCTCGTCCACCTGCAGCGCCTGAACCCCCCAATGGAAAGGGGTGCTGCGCAGGGTCGCCTCAGCCAACTGGTGCTGATGGAATTCGTCCTGATACTGGAAGTGCTGGGGCAGCAGGAACATGCCTTCCGACCACATCACCCGGCTCTGCTTGCTCATTTGACGCTATCCACTAAAGAATTGAAGGTTGAATCCATGGCGTTGCTGGCCGACTGGCTGGCGGCGTCGGTGGCTTTGTCGATGGCCGCGTCCTGCACCTTGTCGGAGAGGGTCGCGTCGGCATCCTTGGCCTTCTGCGCAGCGGCCAGCTGGTCGGCGGTCGGCGGTTTGTTCAGTACGTCTACGCCCCGCATGGCGCTGATTTCGGTGTTGTCCACCAGCACCCGCAGGCCGTCGGAGGAGAACCAGATACCGTCCTTGCGCAGCGAGTTGGCGTCGAAGGCGACTTTCCAGCGCGCGTCCTGCTCATCGCGGAAGAACGCCGCCACGCCGACGTAGCGCGCGTTCTTGGCCAGCGGCCACTGGTCGATCTGGCCAATGCCGGGCAGCAGGGTGATCTCGCGGGTTTCCACCAGGGTGTTGCCCAAGGCTTTTTCCGGGGCGTCCCACAGGGTCTCGGCATCGGTAGCCGCGAAGCGCTCGAGGTCGGTCAGCTGATACACGCGCATCACCACCGACAGCGGC
Source organism: Pseudomonas sp. JY-Q (assembly GCF_001655295.1). Taxonomy (NCBI): domain Bacteria; kingdom Pseudomonadati; phylum Pseudomonadota; class Gammaproteobacteria; order Pseudomonadales; family Pseudomonadaceae; genus Pseudomonas; species Pseudomonas sp. JY-Q. The sequence continues at coordinate 2,922,297 of NZ_CP011525.1, forward strand.
TTGCCCTCGGCGTCGGGGTTGAGCTGGTTGCCGCCGTCGGAGGTCAGGATGACCTTTTCGCTGTCGGCCAGCATGTCGGCCGCCCAGCTGTCTTCCATGCGCTTGCCGATACGGTCGGTGACCCCGCAGCCGGCCAGCGCCACCAGCAAGGCGGCTGCGGTCAGGCGTTTGAGGACGATGTGCTTGTGTTGCATGACGGCAAAACCTCCGGGTACTGGTCAGGCCAGGCGATAGGCGAAATCGCCATCGCTGCCCAGCTCGATCGCAAGGTGCTGGATCGGCGCGTCCTGGGCCATGCGCTCGAGCACGCGCTGGGCGAGTTCGGGCATCAGGGTCTGGGACAGGATGTTGTCGATGTTGCGTGCGCCGCTGTCGACCTCGGTGCAGCGCGCGGCGATGGCCTTGACCAGCGCCTGGTCATAGCTGAGCTCGGCCTGGTGGTTGCGGGCGAAGCGCTTGGCGATGCGTTCGAGCTTGAGGGCGACGATGCGCTCGAGGATCTGGTCCTGCACCGGGTAGAACGGCACGATGCTCAGGCGACCGAGGAAGGCCGGCTTGAACACATGGTTGAGCTGGTCGCGCAGGTCCTCGACGATCGCCTCGGGCGTCGGCAGCTCGGTGGCGTTCAGGCAGGTCTGCATGATGCGCTCGGTGCCGGTGTTGGAGGTGAGGATGATCACCGTGTTGCGGAAATTGATTTCGCGGCCCTCGCCATCGTCCAGCACGCCCTTGTCGAACACCTGGAAGAACAGTTCCAGCACGTCGGGGTGGGCTTTTTCCACCTCGTCGAGCAAGACCACGCTGTACGGCTTGCGGCGCACCGCCTCGGTCAGCACGCCGCCTTCGCCGTAGCCGACATAGCCGGGTGGCGAGCCCTTGAGGCTCGACACGGTGTGGGCCTCCTGGTACTCGGACATGTTGATGGTGATCAGGTTGCGCTCGCCGCCGTACAAGGTGTCGGCCAGGGCCAGGGCGGTTTCGGTCTTGCCGACGCCGCTGGGGCCGAGCAGCAGGAACACGCCAATCGGTTTGTTCGGGTCTTCCATGCGCGCTCGGGAAATCTTGATGCGCTTGCCGATCTCGTGCAGGGCGTGGTCCTGGCCCAGCACGCGTTCACCAAGCAGGGCCGGCAGGCGCTGCACGGTATCGATTTCGTCACGCAGCATCTTGCCCAGCGGGATGCCGGTCCAGCCGCTGATGACCTGGGCGATGGCGCCGCTGTCGACCAGCGCATGGACCAGTGGCTGGTCGCCTTGCACGCGCGCCAGCTCGGCACGCAGGGTATTGAGCTGCTGAGCGTCGGCATCGTTGGCGGCGTCCAGCGCCTTGAGCTGTTCGACCAGCTCCAGCTCCTGCTGCCACTGGGCATTGAGTTGCTGTTCTTGTTGCTGCTCGGCCTGCAGGGCAGCCTGCAGCGCTTCCAGGCGGCGGGCATGGTCGTGCCCCTTGCCGGCTTCGTGGCCGAGCACGCCGATTTCTGCTTGCAGGTTGTCGATCTGCCGGCGGCAGTCTTCCAGTGCGCCGGGCAGCGAAGATTGCGCCAGGGCAATGCGCGCGCAGGCTGTGTCGAGCACGCTGACCGCCTTGTCGGGCAGCTGGCGGCCGGTGATGTAGCGGTTGGACAGGCGTACCGCCTGCACCAGCGCTTCGTCCATCACCGCCACCTTGTGGTGCTCGCGCATCTTGCCGAGCAGGCCGCGCAGCATGTGAATGGCCTTGTCTTCGTCGGGCTCTTCCACTTTGACCACCTGGAAGCGGCGGGCGAGGGCGGCGTCCTTCTCGAAGTACTTCTTGTATTCGGCCCAGGTAGTGGCAGCGATGGTGCGCAACTCGCCACGGGCCAGGGCCGGCTTGAGCAGGTTGGCGGCATCGTTCTGCCCGGCCTGGCCGCCGGAGCCGATCAGGGTGTGGGCTTCGTCGATGAACAGGATGATCGGGTGCAGGCTGCGCTTGACCTCTTCGATCACAGCCTTGAGGCGGTTCTCGAACTCGCCCTTGACCCCGGCGCCGGCCTGCAACAGGCCCAGGTCGAGGGTGTGCAGGGCAACGTCCTTGAGCACCGCCGGCACGTCACCCTGGGCGATGCGCAGCGCCAGGCCTTCGACCACGGCGGTTTTGCCGACCCCGGCTTCGCCCGTGAGGATCGGGTTGTTCTGTCGGCGGCGGGTGAGGATGTCGACCATCTGCCGTACTTCGAACTCACGGCCCAGCACCGGGTCGATGCGGCCTTCGCGGGCGCTTTGGGTAAGGTTGACCGTGTACTGGTCCAGCGCTGGGGTCTTGCCGCTGGCCTTGCTCGACGTGCTCACTGGCGCCGCTGGGCTGGCCAGCGGGCTGGCCTGCCTGGACTCGGCGCTACCCTCCACCAGCGCGGCAAGGTTCACGCGCAGGTCATCGGCGTTGATTTTTTCCAGCTCCGGCGCAGAGGCGATCACCACGCGACGCAGTTCAGCATCGTCAAGCAGAGCCTGCAGCAGGTGAGCGCTGCGCACCTGGCCTACGCCGTATTCGATCGAGGCCAGCAACCAGGCTTGCTCGATCATGCGGGTAATGTGCGGCGACAGCGCCGGGGTGCGGGTATTACCTTTCTTGAAGGTGCCCAGGGCGGTGACCAGCTGCGCTTGCAGGCGTTCGGCGACGACCTCGTAGTGGCGCAGGATCGGCGCCAGGTCGCTGTCGTTGTCGTCGAGCAATTGCAGCAGCAGGTGCTCCACTTCCACGTCGTAATGGTGCTCGGACAGGCACAGGGCCGCCGCGCTTTCGGTGGCCGTGCGGCTGGTTTCGTTGAGCTTGGCGAACAGAGACTTCAGGTTCACAAGGCGACCCCATCGTAAGGAATGTGGAAGACGGCGCAACGCGAAGGCTCCGCGTCACGACCCGGGCGTTTGAGCCAACCCAGCCAGCCCAGGGCGACATTGCCGCTGCGGCCCAGTTGGGCGCGTGGCACCGCCTCGCGCTTGAGGCGCGGGGCAATTTCGAAATCCAGCTCGGCACCTATATAGAAGCGCACGAGCTCGACCAGCTTGCGGTAGCAGGCGGTGCCCGGCTGGAAGCGCTGGTAGTCGGCCAGGCTCAGCGGGCCCAGCTCGATGCGGATGCACGACTGGTAGTCCCAGACCCGGTTGCCGGCGACGGCGCTGTGGCCGAGCTGGGCATTGCGGCGGCCAAGCTGGGTGCATTGTTCGGGCTGCAGGTGCAGCCAGCGCCCGGCGAACGGCTGGACCTTGATCGGCAGCGAGAAATAGAAACCGAGCATGCGTTCAAGGTTCAGCGCATTGCGCGGTTTCTGGCTGAGCAGGCCGGCAAAATAGCTGAACAGCTCACGACGCAATGCTGACGGTTGCTCTTCGAACTTCAGCTTCTGGGCGCGCGGCCCGAGGCCAACCAGGTTGAGCAGGTAGCCGTCGAAGCCCGAAGTGCCATTGCGCTCGTGCTCGATGTGGAATTTGTATTTTTGCCAGGCCTCGTAGAACAGCGTGGTCATGCGGTGCGAGAAGATGTCGAGAAACGCATGGGCGGCATCGTCGCGATACTGCACGTGGCGCTCGAGCAGCAGCTCGGTGTACGGGCGTGGCAGCACGCCCGACGGCCCGACCAGGCCCATGAAGGTGACCTGCACTTCCGACAGCGGCAAGCCGGCCGGCGACACCTTGCCTTCGCGCTCGAAGTGCAGGTCGCTGACCTCGCTGGCCGGGAACGCCAGCGACAACTGGGTACGAAAACGCAGCGGGTCTTCGTGCGGCCGGGTTGCCAGGTCCATGCGCCCGGTGCGGCTGTAGTGCAGGCGGAGCAGGCGCACCAATTGAAAGAATTCGAATCGGTGCGGCTCGGCTCGGGCCTGATCGATCAGACCAGGGGCTGATCGCCGGTGCGTGCTGGCCATTGTACGACTCTCTTTTCTCGTTGTTGGGTGCGCAGGGTCAGTTGGGTGAAGCTGTTCATCGAGCAGTACTGGCCGAAGAAGTGGTCCAGCACTTTGCCGAACAGAAACACGCCGCTGCCGATGAACTGGCTTTCGTCCAGGGTCAGGGTGATGCCGACGCCGCGCACGAAATTTGGCCGCGGGTGGCCGATGCGCGCGACCACCGGTTCGCTGCTGATCGCCTTGATGCCGTTGATCTGTTTGCGAATGGCGGAAACATTGCGGTAGTTGTACAGCGACAACAGCTCCAGCAGCACTTCCCGGCCCTGGCTGACCAGCGACAGATGGTTCAGCGACAGGTGGGCGATCAACCGCCAGATCAGGCCCTTGCCCAAGGGCACACGCACCGTGGCGGTGGGCTTGCGCAGGCAGCGGATATCCTTGATCACCGAGTTGGCGGGAATGGTGAAATCGCCCCGTTCCCCACCGAACGGCAGCATCAGCGGCACGTCGCGGTTGCTGCAGGTAAGGCCGATACTGAGGGTGTCGCTGCTGGCGTCGATCAGTTCCAGATCGCGGTCGACCACGCGGATGCTCATGGCAGTGGCGTCACCCTGGTTTCGCCGGCGCGCAACCCAGAAGCTGCTGTGTGGGTCTTGCTCGCCCCGGGGTTCGAAAAACGGCTGGCAGGTGGCGACCTGGTCGATACCGCCGAGTTTGCGCACCCGCCGTACCCGGTCGATCGAGACCACTTCTGCAGCGTTGTGCAGCCGTGTATCAGGGGTGACCGGGTATTCGTGCTGGGTGTGGGTCAGCTTGATCGGCTCGGCCTGCTGGCGGAACAGGTTGATGATCGGCGTGCAGTTGAGCTTGAAGTTGTTGCGCCCGATGTTCTGGGTCAGCCGCGCCAGGCGCTCGCTGAGGTCATAGTCGGAGAAATAGAAGTTGACCTCTACCTGCTCGATGGCCTTGCCCTGCAGGATGCGGGCAAATCCACTGAGGTCGAAGAACATGAACTTGTCGGGGAAGGTGAAATACTCGTGCAGCAGGCGGTAGCCCAGGAATGAGCGTTCGGAGTAGTCCACCAAGCCTTCGTCACGGGCGTAGCCCACGGTGTTCAGGGCATCGGCCGGCAGCGCCACTTCGCGGCGGCGGCCCTGGTCGTCGAAGCTTAGCGTGGCCTTGGCCAGGTTGTTGAACAGCAGCTCGTACAGCTGCAGCATCAGGGTCGCTTCGCCGTCGAGGAAGAACCGCAGGCGGTTCATGTCCATCTGCCCGAACAGGGCATCGCCAGTGGCTGCCAGGCGGATGCGCAGACGAGCGACCAGGTCGGCGCTGTGCCCGTTGAAGGCCGAACGTTCCATTTCCGTGAACGAGGCCTGCTGCACGGTAATCGGCCACAGCTCTACCGGGTAGCAGGTGCGGAACTTGCACACCACGCCTTCCACGGGATTGGCATGCATCTCGGTATGGCGCGCCACGCGGTAGGCTTCGGTGACTTTCTCGTGCCTGCCCAGGCTCAGTTCGACAATCGACATCGACGGAGTAGGGCGCAGGTAGTGGGGGTACAACACCTCGAGGAAGGATTCGACGATTTCCGGAAACTCGTCATCGAGTTTCTTGTGCACCCGCGCAGACAGGAACGAGAACGCCTCGATCAGGCGCTCGGTGTGCGGGTCTTCGCAGTTGTCGCCTTCGATCAGCAGCCGCGAAGCGATCTTCGGGTACTGCGCGGCAAACTCCTGGCCGAGAAAGCGCAGGTGCGACAGTTCCTTTTCGTAGTAGGGCAGCAGTTCGTCGAGCATCAGTTGAGGTTCTGCACTTTGTATTCCTGGGTGTTGACCTGCAGCACGGCGTCGAATGACACCTGGCGGCTGATGTCCTGCAGACGCAATACGGCGTCCACGCGGAAGGTCAACATGCGATGGCCGTTCTGCTGGGCCAACAGCTGAACACGGACCCGGCGAAAGCGCCGGTCTCCGGTGCTGATCGCCCGCTCCAGCTGTTGCTGGATCAGGCGACGATCGTGCGGGTCGAGCACGCTGCGGCTGATGAAGTCCGGCATGCCGTATTCAAGGATGGAACCACCGAGCTGGCTGAAGCCGTCGAGCTCTTCGGCGACCAGGGACTGGCGGGTGTTCACCAGGACTTCGAGGTCGCGGACGATGCTGGCCTTGTACTCGGCCAGCGAGCAGGTGCGCTGCGCTGCGGGCTCGGCCGACTGGTAGGGACGGTCGTCCAGCAGTCGGTCGAGCAGCGAGGGCAGCAGGCGGGCCTGGTTACTCATGTGTCATCCCTGTACACAACGGCCTGTCAGCCGCGCGCGCCCTGTGGCAGCTCGGCAACCAGCCGCAGCGAGGCGGTCAGTTCATCCAGCTGGTAGTGCGGGCGCAAGTAGGTCACGGCCTTGTACACGCCTGGCTTGCCGGGCACTTCGAACACCTCGGCGCGCGCTTCGCGCAACGGGAACTTGGCCTTGGCCTCCTGGCTGGCGGTGTCGTCGAGCAGCACATAGCTGGCCAGCCACTGGTTGAGGAAGCGCTCGACATCCATGCGCGAGGCAAAGCTGCCGATCTTGTCGCGCATGATCGCCTTCATGTAGTGGGCGATGCGCGAAGTGGCGAAGATGTATTGCAGCTGGGCCGACAGGCGTGCGTTGGCGTTGGCGATGTCGGTGTTGTACTGCTTCTGTTTCTGCGCCGACTGGGTGCCGAAGAACGCGGCATAGTCGGTGCCCTTGCAGTGCACCAGGGGGATGAAGCCCAGGTCCGACAGCTCTTTTTCGCGGCGGTCGGTGATGGCGATTTCGGTCGGGCACTTTAGGGCGATTTCGCCGTCGTCGGTCTTGAAGGTATGGGTCGGCAGGCCTTCGACCAGGCCGCCGCCTTCCACGCCGCGGATGGCCACGCACCAGCCGTAGCGGGCGAAGGCGTCGGTGACGCGGGTGCCGAGGGCGTAGGCGGCGTTCATCCACAGGTATTTGTTGTGGTCGCGGCCATCGACGCTTTCGACGAAGTTGAATTCTTCCACTGGCGTGGTATCCGGGCCATACGGCAGACGACCGAGCACGTGGGGCAGGGTGAGGCCGACGTAGCGCGAGTCTTCCGAGGCGCGGAACGACTTCCACTTGGCGTATTCCACGGTGTCGAAGATCTTCGCCAGGTCACGCGGGCCGGACATCTCGGTGAACGAGTCCCAGCCGAACAGCTCGGACGAAGCGGCCGAGATGAACGGCGCGTGCGCCGCCGCCGCGACGTGCGAGATCTCTTCGAGCAGGTACATGTCTTCGGGGTTGCGGTTGAACTCGTAGTCACCGATCAACATGCCGAAAGGTGCGCCACCGAAGGTGCCGTACTCTTCTTCGTAGACCTTCTTGAACAGTGCGCTCTGGTCGAATTCGCTGGCGGCCTTCAGGTCGCGCACCAGGTCTTTCTTCGAGGCATTGAGCAGGTGGATCTTCAGTGTGGTGCTGGTCTCGGTCTGGTCTACCTGGTATTTCAGGCCGCGCCAGGAGGCTTCCAACTGCTGGAACTCGCGGGCGTGCATGATCTCGTTCATCTGCTCGGAGAGCATCGCGTCGATTTCGGCGATGCGCGAATCGAGCACGGCGATCAGGTCCTTGCTCGGGGTCATCTCACCCTCGAGCACCTGGTTCACCAGTTCGCCAATCAGGTCGCGGGTGCGGTTGCGCTCGGTGTCGGAGCGGGCCACGCGGCTTTGCGAAATGATGCTGTCGAGCAGCGAGGGCTGTGGTGCGAAGTTTTCCACTTCGACCAGGTCGCCGGCCTGTTGCGGTGCGGTTTGCTTGTCGGTCATGTTCGGGCTCCTGCTCAGGCGCGATCGTCGCTGGACGGGTCTTTCACTTCGGCTTCACGGCCGAATTCCTTGCCCAAGGTCTTGAGCTTTTCGGTGTTCTGCAGCACATCCATCAGCAGCTCTTCGAGCTTGTCGTTGCCGCCCATCTTGTTGCGCAGGTCGGCCAGCTTGTTGCGCACTTCCAGCAGCTTGCGCAGCGGCTCGACCTGCTTGACCACGTTCTGTGGCTCGAAGTCTTCGAGGCTGTTGAAGTTCAGCTCCACGCCCAGCTGGGTACCGTTCTTGGCCAGGGTGTTGTCGACGCGGTAGGTCAGGCGTGGCTTGATGCCCTTAAGCACACCGTTGAAGTTGTCGCGGTCGATGTACACGAACTTGCGGTCCTTGAGCTTGGGCAGCGGCTCCAGCGGGTTGCCGGAGAAATCACCCAGTACGCCGACGACGAAGGGCAGCTCCTTTTTCTCGATGGCATCGCCGATGTCCACGTCGTAGGTGATATGAACCCGAGGCGCGCGAACGCGGTCGAGTTTGTGCTGAGTGCTTTCCTTCTTCGCCATCGTGTTCTCCAGTGCGAGCAATTCGCTGCGAATCATTGCGCGGCCCGGTGCCGGGCGCTGCGCGTTACAGTCCTTCGATCGTCAGCAGCAGGCGCTGACGGATTTCGTCGTTCATTTCCAGGATGTTGTCGCGGCCTACCAGTTCTTCGAAGCTGGTGTTGCCGGCAATCTGCGTGCTGCTGCGGATGACCGAGTCGTCGGGAAGTTCCGAGCGCACCGGCGAGCTGATGACGCAGAACGGCAGGTCGCCAAAGCCCTTCAGGCGCTCGAAGCTCAGGCCGTAGCGCAAGCCTTCGAACAGCCGCCCAAGGCCAGGCGACTTGCTCAGGCAGTAGAACAGCACCAGGTAGTGCACCACGAAGCGGTACAGCTCGGCGCTGCTGCGGTTGGGGTCTTTGATGACATTGCGAAACCGCGCCAGGTCGAAGGCGTGGAAGCCCACAACCCAGCGGGTCGGGCTGGTGATGCGGATGACCTGGCCGCTGTGTTCCAGGGTCTTGTCGTATTCCAGCGGGAACAGTTCGGGGGTGGTGCTGATCAGGTTCAGCGGTACTTCCAGCTCGGTGACCAGCTGGAACGGCGCGGCCGAACCGATACGTTCGTAGAGTTCGACCAGGGCCTGGAAGTGGCCCTGGGTTTCGCGCCCGCTGCTGCGCTGTGCGCCTTGCAGGTATTCGCCAAACAGGGTTTGCGGACGAATCAGCGGTGCCACGGTGGCAAGGTAATCCGCCGCCTGCGCCTTCAGCGCATCGGAGATCGCCCGCGTCTGGCTACGCAGCTTGATCAGTGCTTCGACATCGAATGTCTGTGTCATTGGTGCATCGTCCATGTGCCTGCTTGATCGTCCTGAAACGCCGGTGGCGTGGACCTGAAAAATCGCCTTTCGGCTGTAGCGAATTTGGGTGCTGGCATATGAATATTGTGTTGCCAGCAATGCCGAGTAGGGCACCTCGCTGCGGAAGAAGTTCCGGCGAAGGGGGCGATTTTTTCCCCGTTGTGTGACGCTGCGCAATAATGGCGCTGTGATATTGACAGCGTGTCTTGGGCGCAGGAGATGGGGGCTCAAGCCCTAAAGACAGGGTACGAAAGGGGCTGGAAAGCGATGAAAATCGGCGACAAAAGTTTTTTTCAAAAAGTGAATCAGTTCTCATTTTGTGCGCCGGCCGCGTGCGTGCAGCGTGGTGGGGAAGCGCGTCAGGATGGTGGCAATGCGACCGGTTTCGTCGCGTCCGGCGGGGAAACTGTATTGTTCAAAATCTAATAGCTAGCGCGATGCCCGTAGGAGCGGGTTTACCCGCGAATAGGCCGGACCTGCCGGCCACTATCCCTGGTCATTCACCGTCACAGCCGCCACCGCATTCGCGGGCAGCCTGCCCGCGAACACCGGCGCAGCCGGTTTCATCCAACTCAACGACCATCGACCTGTACGCAAACGTCTCTGCCATCGATTGCCTTGCATTGCCAATTGTCGTTGATGTAATGATCCGGCTTGAAGCACACCCGTTCATCGTTGACCCAGAACATCTGCCAACCGGAGCCCGAGATCCTGAGCTTCGGGCACGACCAGTAGTCCTTTGCCGAAAGCGTGGCTGTGGTCAGCGCAATCATTGTCGGAGCAACGATAACCATCAGCACAACTGTCAGTTGCAGCGAGCGTAGCTGGAACCCATGCAGCCAAGAGGTTTTTGGTGGGTCAAACTTTCGACCGGTCCATGCGGCGATCAGGCTGGCAACGATCAGGCAAGGCCCCAGGGGAATGAATGCAATCATGAAGAAAGCTTTGAGTGGTGTTTCCACGACCGGCGCATTACGGTAGATCCGGCCGTAGAGGGGCACGATATCTGTCCATAAGGCGTACACCGCCAGTGCTCCCATGGCGAGCATGGACAGCATCAGACCGATGGCCGTAAGCCGGAAAAGAATAGGGGACCTTACGTAGAGTTCGGGATGGTCTTTCATGTGTGCCTGAGCATTCCCTGGCTGCCGCGGATCAAACCGGCATGGCTGAACAACAGGTTCAGCACGTTATCACAGGACCAGGCACTGGACCTTTGCCGATGCCATGGTGCGCTGGTACCGGCAGGGTGAAAACCGCGTCAACGGCCGTTGCTTCGACATCGGCAATGTCACCCGCGCAGCCTTGGAAGGCTGAGAGGCCCAGGGGGCCTGACTGGATGGGCATCATCAAGGCCTCGACCGCAGGCAATGGTATCGTTGATACGCCAATGGCTCCGTTACCCAATTCATTCTCAAAGAAATCCCATGATCGATCTAAGAAGCTCAAACGCATTGCTGGCCGACTACGTGCGACGTTATGCGCATCTGTCGCCGGAGCCCTCCCGGCAGTTGCAGCAGCGGATGGACTCCACCTTGCAGTCTGATGCACTGGCGGCGCCGGCGGTCAAGCCAAGCTGGCTGCACTCCAGGGCCTGCACATTGACCGCGGAGCAGGCACTGGACCGCGCCAAGGGCGCGCTGCTTGGCCTGGCCATCGGCGATGCGGTCGGCACCACGCTCGAGTTCCAGGCCCGCGACAGGGGGCAGGTGAGCGACATGGTCGGGGGTGGCCCGTTCAACCTCGTTGCGGGTGAGTGGACTGATGACACCAGCATGGCGCTGTGCCTGGCAGACACGTATGTGAGCAAGGGCAAGTTCGATTACGCCAACTACGCAGATGCCTTGGTCCGCTGGTACCGGCGCGGGGAAAACAGTGCCAACGGTCGTTGTTTCGATATCGGCAATGCCACGCGCAATGCCCTTGAAGGCTGGCTGCGCGAGGGTATTACCTGGCAAGGCAACTATGACCCCTCGACGGCTGGCAATGGCTCCATCATCCGCCTTGCGCCTACGGCAATCTTCCGCCGGCACTCGCTGTCGGCAAGCTGGTGGGAAAGCGTCACGCAAAGCAGCGTGACCCACAACGCCGACGAGGCAGTGAACTGCTGTCAGCTGTTTGCGGCACAGCTGCATCTGGCGCTCAACGGTGCAGACAAGGAGGAGGCCCTGGCCCCAGCGGTGCGTTCGTTGCGGCCTCGCCCGATGATCATCAATGCGGGCGAGTACAAGCAAAAGAGCCGCGAACAGATCCGCTCCTCCGGCTACGTCATCGATACCTTGGAAGCGGCACTGTGGGCCGTATGGAACACCGACAACTTCAAGGGCGCGATCTTCCTGGCCGCCAACCTTGCCGATGATGCCGACAGTGTCGCGGCCACCGCCGGCCAGTTGGCGGGTGCGCTGTACGGCGTGTCCGGCATGCCGCCGGAGTGGGTGGAGAAGGTTGCGTGGTCGCAACATATCCAGGAACTGGCAGCCAAGCTCTTCGATCTCTCGCCGCAGCATGATGAACTGGACGCATTGCTTTATGGCCAGCCTTGACGGTTCGGGCAGAAACTGTGAAGTACGCCACGAATCGAAACCAGAGGAACGCTTCGCGACACGTACCTGAGGCAGGAGCCGTATGCGGTAGTTCCGCACGTACGGATCTGTGCGGGGGGGGGCAGCGAATCTTCTGCTTGAGTGTTTCGGTGTTCATGGTCAGTCCTGATTGGGGTAAGGGACTGCACCACTTCACCGCAGCGTGAGATGGCACCACTCATTTGTTGGTAGGGTCAAACGGTCATGCAGTGTCGGATTTCGTCAGCATTTATCTATGTGGCACTAGATGGCCGTGCCCCGATTTTTTCCCGGCTTGATGATTAATAATTCATCAAGTTGTCTTTTGCGGCATTTTATCACGAAAGCCAGCGCCGCATCAGGGTCATCCATGAAGGCATCAAATGTAGCTGGAGCAATGGCGAAATACTCTTCGTATTCAACCATGTCGTTGCTGACGGGGAACGAAACGTAATACTGACTAGCGTCTTCTTCGATGCCGATTGAGTACATGTGCTGACGACTGATGAAAAGATCTTTGAATTTCATAGGGGGCCTTCAAAAAAGGGGAGCGGTATTGAACCTCTTGGCGGCAATACTCGCCGCGTCTATGACGACTTCACTGTTGCCGTCAGGTAGCTTGCCACCAGGGATCCAGAATTCGTTAGCACCGGCTTCATTTCCCGATGGAATCCGTAGATTCAACTGCTTCGGATCAGGGATGTCTACCGGGACCAGTGCATTGGTATCAAGGAAATTCTCAGGCTAGCCAAGGGCTTGCTCCAACGCGCGCTTGTCACCTGCTGTCTTGGCAAGTAGTTCGGTTGCTTCGTGGCCTAGCATGATGAACGACGTACTATCTTTCTGTGCGATGCCGTATTTCTCAAGGTTGGTCTGGGTCATGAAGCGTGAGGCGCCATTTTGGAATTGGGCCAAATGTTGCGCGACATAATCTGGATCTGGATAGGTGGTGGGGGTCGGGCATTTCGCCTTTGGCGATCGCAAGAATATCCTCTTCGGTGAATCCACGTTATGAAACATTTTTCTCCGCCAGTGGAGCTGATGCGTCAGGTAGCGAGACAGTTCGAGTGGGAGCTGTCGGGCATGGGCTCTGATCGATACCTCAAGAACCTTCTGTGACGGGCCATTCGGCGATTGCCGGGTGGCCTCCGGGCGCCAGTGAGGAAGATGAAGGATGGCGATATGACATTGCCTTGCAGGGCGGTATTGCCCCGTTTTCCTAGGCCTGTAGTGAGTTGACAGGGCAGCTTTTGCCGGTGTTTCCTTTGGGCCTTTCTGCCTGCCTGGCATTCGGGAATGTGAATCCTGTCGCACTTATTTCAATGCATGATGGCACTTTCCTTTCTGCAGGCAGTCGCATGATTCCGCAAGCACGTTATGCGCGCATGCAGAATACGCCCGCAAGATCAGGGTTGCAGCTGAGCATCGCAAGCGCGTGCTGGCCGTGTTTTCAAGGAGATTTCGCATGATCATGGACTTGGCCTCCGCGCTGCTGTCGCCACAGAACCGCCGCCTGTTCAAGTTTCACAACCTGGCCAACCCCGAGCAGGAGCTGCTGCTGGAAACCTTCAAGGGCACCGAAGCCCTGTCGTGGGCGTTCAACTACGAACTGCTGCTGGTCTGCGAAGACTCCGGCGTGCCGCTCATGATGGGCTAGCAAGTCAGCATCGAAATCGAAGTGGCCAAAGGCGGCTCGCGCTACATCGCATATGTTGGACAGCATAGCGCCTAGCCCAGAGTATCCTTGAGTGATGACGCAACCGGTTGGGGGACTGACTTGGGCGATTATCTGATTGGGAAAGATTGAATTAAATGTTTACGACCGAACGGTTTTTTGCGCGAATTTGGGCCTTCTGGTTTTTAACGCTTATGATTTCAGTGTTGACACTTGGGGTGGCGCCGAAGATTGTTTTTGTGCCCATGGCTGTATCGTCTTTTGTTACATTTTGCTGGTGCGTGAAATGCGCCTATCGTTCGGAAAGATTTGCTGATTTTGCGTCCTTACGTCTCTGTTTCAGCTTGACTGCCGTGCCGCTTTTTGCCTTTGTCCTGTCAATGGCGATAACGTACAAACAATCAAAAATGGGAGGCGTAGCGGCGCTTGCGATCAGCGCCGTGCCGCTCATTCTTACTGCGTTGGCTTTCGCATTGGCCTATGGGCATCGAAGCAAGGCGAGTTCATTCCTGTTACGCGGTGAGCGGGTAGAAGTATTCGAACCCGAGCAGGCCAATTCGTGGGTTGTGGGCGGGCTTGGTGCAGGGTTGAGTAGTCTGCTGTATCCGACGATAAAGAACTATAATAGTTCTATGGCCGTGGTGCTGTGTGTGATGGTTTTCATTTCGCTGTATTTGGTCTTCTATAATCGCACCAATATCGCTTCGTTAAGGGCGTTAAAAGAACGCGAGCGTCGTGAGGCGCGTCAATACACATTTCTTGAGATCGAATATGTGCGTGCGTTACGTGACGCTTCATGGTTGGCTCGGGTTTTTGCACTCAAGAGCCGAAAATAAGCGATATTAGACGCCAGTTATCCAGGAAGTGTGATGTTGACTTGCCGTCTCGACTCGCGAATCTTCCAAGGTAAGACGGTACAAGACCTAGTTGGCGAGGTATTTGCAGGTTTTGGCAGCTTGGCAAAGTGCGATTTCCGCCTGAACAAATCGTTGAAACCTTATAGCTACTGCAACCCGGAAAGATCGCCGTTCGTACCTTTGACTATAGTCAGTCGCGCAATTTCTTTCCGGTGATCATGCAGAGGCTCAATGAACAGGGGGATGTAATCGGCAGACTTATAGCCCTGTGACTTGAAGAAGTTGGCAGCAGTATCCTGGTTGCCTCGTATATTGGTGTCCTGCCAAGTTGCCCGTTCGAGCAAGCTTCTTGTATGTTCTCCATCTTTTTCTAATCGTGATTTTTATTTTTGGCTTGGAATTTCTTAAAGGAACTCCACTCCTCTCCATCAATCAATGCCATGTAAAATTCTGCAAATAACTGACTGAGATTACGATCGTCCTGTAAGTTGGTCTCCGGTAAGTAGCGGTAACCAGGTATGTCTCTAGCCTCCATGGGGGCATGAATTTTTCCATTTTCAGCTTTTAATAAGAGGCCGCGTAGGGTGTTGAGCATCAGCTTCGCATCGGAATTTTGATCTTCGAGAGCCTCAAGTTTTTCACGAAGCGCTGTAGCGGTAGCCTTCAGTGTGTGCGTGTTCATTGTCTATCCTAGTTATCAATAGTGCCTATGAGCTTGGTGGTCGACCACTCATTACGGTTAGGGGTAAGATATTGAAGTGCGCCACCCGCCCTGTCAATGTTACCTCCAGATTCGGTGGTAGTCGCAGTTTGCGGCACGTAGCTTTTGCAGATATAGCCCACCATCAGGGCTGTCGAGATACTCATTAATCTGTTTGTTGCTAAGACCTCGGGTGCAAAAGTCTCTGCATGTTTTAGTTGTTGATCGTGCGCTACAAAGTCAGGGTCCTGTTTCGCATGAAGCTCTCGCAAGCGCTTCGGCTCGACCTGGCTGATGGGAGATGGTCCTTTAAGGAAACTCCGAACAAGTTGCTCATCAGTCGGAAATGGGCGGCTTTGGGATGCCGAAAAGCCCGATTTTCAGTCGCTGATTATTGGATAATCAAGGCAAAGCCTTGGTATCTGGACTCACGGGCGCACCTCTCCCCGCACTCGCGCACTGCCCGCCGCATCCGCTTCAACGCTTGCGCACTGACTCCCGGAAGGAAGCTGGTAAAAAGCTTGTTCTGCTGGCCGATTGCCTTCCTGGGTCTAAAAGTGAAACCAAGGAAGGTAAAGCTCACATGCGGATACCCTGCGCGTCGATTGCTGTCCTTGCAGTACACGATTTTCGATTTCTCGGGATGCATCGTGAGGCCACAAACCGCTAGACGTGAAGCGATTGAACGCATCACGTGTTCTGCTTGCCTCTGGCTACGACAATGCACTACCGCATCATCGGCATACCGGGCAAAAGGACAGTTTGGGCTATTTCGTTGCATCCATGCGTCAAAGGCGTAATGAACTCATGAAAAGATGGCAAGGCTGCCCGCCCATCATCCCTGGGAGGGTTTCTCCCCCATGCGCGCCTTGAGCTTGTGCAGGGTAGGGGCTCGCCCCCGGAGAGCTCGATACGAAACTCGGCGAAGGCGTGCTCGAGATCGGCATACTGCTGCAGCCCTTCTTCGGTGAACAGATAGCTTCCGGGGATGTCACGCCATTCCATCGGGGTGCGGATCCGCTGCTGCTTTGCCGCGTTCAACAAGAGCGTCAGCTCTACACTCAACTTCATGGCGGCCGGGTCGTGTGACTTCAGCCGGTCAATGATGACACGCAGCGCTATCGATTTTTGCCGGAGTGCGTAAATGTCCATCGTGGCTCAGTCTGCTGGGTGTAGGGTTTATAGCTTTCGTCAGTGACTGCGCCCGATGTTCAGTGGCTGGCCTGATCGAACGTCGGCAATCAATCGGGCAGTTGAATTTTGAGGCCACGAGCCGACTGGATGGCTACGTAATAGGCGTCTTTCAGTGCTCTGGCCAACTCGGGGTCATTTTCTTCGAATTCTTTCGAGGCAATGGCACCGATACTGAGTTGGTGGAGTTTCGATTTATCTTGCTCACGCCCTTCGAACACGGCTTTCACATAGTCAAGTTGGTTTAGTAGCATCCCATAAATGGGGTAAGCGGGACAGGCCTTGTTCCGCTGCGCGGTAATGTCGATAGCCTTCTGTACATAGCCGAGGGGGGTTGTGGGTTTCATAATGCACCTGGTGTTATCAGTTTGAAGAGCTCGCGTTGGCCAGAGGTCATCTGCCGAGCACCGCCAATGGCGTTATAGGGTTGGGAAGGAACGGACCAGGTATCCAGTACCGGTGCCGAGGTACTCCTCAGCAGCGTGACCTTCTCAGTGCTCTGATAGACGTTCACGATCTTGGGCACGATGGTTTCCGTTTTGTAGATCTGGCCAAGCGGGTTGATCCCCAGTTGCCCTGGCACCACGTCAGGGGTAGGAGAGTACCACATGCCTTGCCGGCCGCCGGGCACCTGGAATTGCCAAAGTGTCTTGCCCCGGTTGATTGTTTCCGTGAAGACTGGTTGAGTGAAGTCCAAGCCGTTCATGTAGCCTTCGTAGTCGGCAGGCTTATAGCCCTGTGACTTGAAGAAGTTTACAGCAGTTTCCTGGTTGCCTCGTATGTTGATGTCCTGTGCCAAGTTACCCGTTCGAGCGAACTTCTTGTTCAGGTACTCCCTACGGGAAACTTCCGTTAAGCCTGGCTTATCCGGTGCCTGAGCAATGGGTGGTCGATCGGGTAGTGGTCGCAATGGCTCCGGTTGCGCTTGTGCACGAGAGATCGGTGTGGCCTCTTTGGGCTGCAACTCCGGCTGCGCCAACAGTTTCTGCTCATTCTTCGCCAACCAGGCTGCCAGCTGCTTGTTGGAGATCTCGGCCTGCAGCCGAGCGCTCCGGGCGGCAATGCTTTCCATGCTGCTCATGACGCCGGCCTTCATCTGGCCCCGAGTAAGGTAGGTGACGATGGCTGTCAGTAACAGCAACACCCACTGCTCCTGCCCGCGAGCAAGCTGGCGTGCAGCACGCTCGACACGCTCCTGGGCCTGCGCCGCGGAACCGCCGCTCGGGTCCAGGCCAGCGGGCTTGAGGCCATCCTCGGCGAACCAGGCCGTGGTCATGCCTTGCTGAAGGGTCGACAGGCAGGCCGGCAGGCCCTGATAAAAATACTCGGCGATGGCGGACAGCCCCAGGCCCATGAGGATCAGGTTGCCGACCTGCAGGCCAATGCCGGCGCCGGCCACCGCGCCCGGCGCCGCGCCGACGCCAAAGGCGAACGCCCCGGCCACCACACTGATCGCCCTGTGGAACCTGAGGATGGCTCGAAAACAGCTGATGGGTATGGGTGAACTGCGCGCTTAAAAGAGAAATCTGGGCGAAAAGCCTCTGAAAACATGACGCATTGAGCGCTTTTTCGATAGATAGCCTGCGTGACGGGGAAATATCAACTCACCGTCTCCGCGCGGCAAGTTGACGGAGCATCCCAAGGTGACACGAGATGGAAGAGCTGACTTACGACAGCTATTGATGGCCTGATTCGAGGAATGTTTCAAGGCTCGCGGATTTATTAACTCAGTTGTTTTCTGTGTAGCTGTCAGGGGGGAGGCTGAAGCCCGGATGGCTTACGCAAGTCAGCGGGGTGGGGGCGGCGAGCAGCCTGAATTTGATGGAGATTGGAGTGAAATGGCTCATTTGAGCGCTTCCAATTGTTTGATGATTTCTGTATTTGTCATGACTTCCTACAAGTAGCGACGTGGGTGTGGGTATTAGAATTACTGGCGCCCGTCAACCTGGATGCAGGCATTTTTATCACTCATGCGCTTGCAAGGCCAGCCGTCACGGGTATAGGAATCAGACTTGAAACAATACCGCTCATCATTGATCCAGCACACCTGCCAGGCAGATCCTGAAGTCAACAGCTTCTGGCAGGGTGTGTACCCCTTCGCCCACAAGCCCAGCGTCACAAGTATCCCAAGCGTAGGCGCTATGTAGAACATTGACCACAGTGTCCTGTGAACGTTCTTGGTAATGCTGGTGTATGGGCAAAAGATGGCGCAATGCCATCTCATTCATAACGGCTAATGCGAAGGATGAGCGATATTCATAGTTGACAGAGTTGCGCATTCCAGTGTTTCCTGCGCCCTCTACACTCGGCCGGCAAATCCATTTGTGATCTGGTTGGCATATTCAGGTGTTGTTGGGAACTTTGCTTGCCTGCATAGGTCGCAGCGCCTGAGACGTGGGCCGATACTGCGCAGGTCGCGCAAGCAGGATTTTTGACAAGGCGTGAACAGAATCGTGAACAGAATCTATCCCTGTACCGCAGCCGACCCCATGGGCCTCGGCGGGCAAGACGGCCTTCTCGGGCAGGGTGACCTGCCATGGCCAAGTGTTGTAGCAGCCAGAACCTACGCCAAGATGGATGTAGGCGGCCTTTATTCGGCTGATGACATGAGTGCCGCCGAGTTTCTTGTTGCTGAACTACAGTCGTCCGAAACGCAGTTGAGTGCTGACGAAGCCGAAGAATACGCGCAGTTACTTTATAGCCTGATTGCAAAAATGGAAAAATCGGGGCGTTTTGCCGCGGATGAACTGCTGGCCATCAAGGAGAAGGCCGAGAAGATTCCAGTCGTAGGGGCACTATTATTTTCAACTGCAAATTTACCCGGCACGCTTGCCAACGTTGCTGCGCTAGGCCATGCCGCATCCAAAGCCACCAAAGTTGAAAACCTGCTGAACATGACGGATGCCACGCGCGGCAAGCTGAAGAAGTGGGCAGCGTCACGTGGCAAACCCGGCAGTGTATCTGCCGCCAGGGCCATGAAAGGGCGCCTGAAACTGGTGCGCATGGGCGGAAACCTCTACTTCGAAATACCCGCCAATAGCCAGGCAAGTTTGTACAGGCTGCCCGGTCGGGGCAGTAACCTGCATGTGGCTGCTTTCAATACCGCCAAGGCGATGCGTGCAACTGCCCATATTGACTCGGCCGGGTACAGCAGCCGTGGCGTAGGCAAAGTACTGACGGGTGCCAAATTAGGCGGCGCATTGGCGTTCGGCCCCCAGGCTTACCTAGATGCGACGGAGGCAAAAAGCGTCTCGGAGTTCTTCCAGAAGTCAGCTTACACCCAGCCGACCAATGCATTGGCCTTTGGTGTCGGTGTATTGGTCGGCGGGCTAACAGGGCCGGCTATAGTCGTGATTGCCTTGTCTTTGGGTGCGGGTTTGGCAGTTCAGTTTGTCATGAGTGATGATTTTTCGGGGCTGGGCACTACCCTGGGTAATTTCTTGACGGGGAAGGATTAAATGTTTACCACAGAACGTTTTTTTAAAAAAATCTGGTCGGTGTGGCTGCTGGTCGTGATATTGGCCCTGATGATGACCGGAGTGGCGCCGCCATTCATGGCGGTGCCGGCGATCCTGATCATTATCGTTATGACGCTGTGGTGCATCAATTGTGCTTACCGCAGTGAGCACTTTGTAAGTTTCGCGAATTTGCGCATGTTCTTCAATATGTCAGTTGCACCAATGTTCGCATCGCTGCTGACACTGGGTGTTACCTACAAAAAAATGAAGTTGGGAGCGGCGACTTCTTTGATGTTAGGGCTCGCACCCGTCGTGCTGGTGTTGTTGACCTATGCAATGGCTTATTACTGGCGCAGTAAAAGTGATATTCTCCACTTTAAAGGGCAGCGCGTGGAATCCATCGAGCCGCCCCAGAAAGTTCAGTGGTGGCAGGCGGGTTTGGCGGCGGGCTTGAGCAGCGTGATCTATCCGCTGATGAAAAGCCATGACGTGCCGGCCACCGGGTTGATCTACTTCTTTGCGCTAATGTCCGTGTTCATGGTGTTTTACAATCGTGACAAGATCAGTGCACTCAGAGAGCTGAAAGTGCGCGAAGCGAAGGAAAACCGTCAATACACATTCATGGATATTGAAACTATTCAGAGCATGCGTGCTGCCTCGTGGTTGGGCAGGCTTTTCGCCGTACGGGCGCGCTGATGTTCACCGTTACAGGGGGCGGCGGCAAAAACTGAGTGCAACACCTGACCTTTCCGGTACGGTGCTGCCCCTATGTCTTATACCGAACTCAGCGTTGAAGAGCGCGCCACCATTCAAATCGGTCGTACCCAAGGCTTCAGCCTGCGCAGGATTGCCTGCTTGATCAACCGATCCCCTTCGACCATCAGCCGTGAGCTGCGCCGTAACCGAGGTGCTTGCGGTGGCTACTCGGCCCGTCTGGCTCAGCAGCAAATGCAGGCCCGCCGCCAGGTTTGTCGACCGATGCGAAAACTGTTGCCGGGTAGCGAGCGCTTCGAACTGGTGACCCATATGCTGCGTGAGCGTTTGTCTCCCGAGCAGATTGCCGGCAAGCTGCGCAGCATGAACATACCCAACCTGCGAGATGCCTACGTCTGTCGCGAGACGATCTACAACGCGATCTATGCCCTGCCAGTGGGTGAGCTGCGTAAGGAGCTGATCATCTGTCTGCGCCAAGGCAAGACGACGCGCCGGCCGCGCTCTGGTGGCGTGGATCGGCGCGGCCAGATCCCCGAGATGGTCAGTATTCATGTGCGCCCGCCGGAGATTGAAGACAGGCTGATGCCGGGGCATTGGGAAGGCGACCTCATCAAGGGTAAGGCCAACGCCTCGTCCGTCGGTACGCTGGTGGAACGCACCAGTGGCTACCTGATGTTGGTGAAGATGAACGACGCAACGGCGACTTCGGCGCTGGAAGGCTTCAGCGCCGCGCTCAATAGCATGCCGCTGGAGATGCGCAAGAGCATGACTTACGACCAGGGCCGGGAGATGGCGCGACACGCCGAGATCACCCAAAGAACCGGCGTGGCGATCTACTTCTGCGACCCGCACAGCCCCTGGCAGCGCGGCAGCAACGAAAACATCAACGGCCTGATTCGCCAGTACTTGCCCAAGGGCACAGACCTGTCGGTACATAGCCAGGAGGAGCTGGACGCCATTGCGCTGCAACTGAACATGCGACCGCGCAAGCGCTTCGACTTCAAATGCCCCATCGAGGTGATGGGAGAGGTCATGCAAAATGCCATGGCAATGCGGCATGATGCTCCGGTTTCAATTCAATAACCGTGTTGCACTCAGCTCCTGCAACCGCCGGGAGTAAATTATGCTAACTGACGTTCTTTCCATGCTCGCGCCGCAAAACAGGCGATTGTTCAAGCTGAATATCCTGACACAAACAGCCAACGATGAGTTTTTGCTTGAGCACTTTTCCGGCACTGAAGAGCTTTCCAAACTCTATGAATTCGATCTGGCCTTGCTCAGCCAACAGAGCGATGTAAAGCTCAAGTCACTGATTGGCAGCCAGGCCACGATAGAAATCGAGTTATCCAACGGCTCTTTCCGCTACATTAACGGCTATGTTCAGCGGTTTAGCACCCAAGGCAGCGACGGCGGCTATGTGCGTTATGCAGCCGTGCTAGGGCCGTGGCTGTGGATGCTGACTTGCCGCTTCGATACACGCATTTTTCAAGAAAAATCGGTCCAGGCTGTTGTCAGTGAAGTGTTCGCCGGATTTGGCACGCTGGCCAAGTACGAATTTCGTGTAAGCAAGTCGCTCAAATCGCACAGCTACATTACCCAGTACCGCGAGAGCGATTTCAACTTTGTGCAGCGCTTGCTTGAGAGCGAAGGGCTTTTCT
This sequence comes from Pseudomonas sp. JY-Q, assembly GCF_001655295.1. NCBI lineage: Bacteria > Pseudomonadati > Pseudomonadota > Gammaproteobacteria > Pseudomonadales > Pseudomonadaceae > Pseudomonas > Pseudomonas sp. JY-Q. The sequence continues at coordinate 2,944,178 of NZ_CP011525.1, forward strand.
ACTACTTCGAGCACACGGCCGACTCCCACCTGATGGTCATCACCGATGACTCCAGCACCTTGTTGCCGCTGCCCGAACAGCCGCAGATTCGCTACCACTCCGCGTCGGTTACCGAAACCGCTGATTCCATTACTCAGTGGCAGTCAACGCGGCAGCTGCAATCCGGTCAAATTGCCGTTCGCACGTTCGACTATCGCCAACCGCGCAACTTCCTACCTGTGACCATGCAAAGCTTGAATCAACAGGGCGATGTGGACAGGTTCGAGATTTATGATTTCCCGGGCCAGTACACCCATGGCAGCTACGAAGATGGCGAAGCCATCGTACGCAACCGTATCGAAGCGCTCGAGTTGATGGGCAAGACCTTCTACGGCGAGAGCAATTGCCGGGCCATGAAGCCGGGTTACACTTTTGAGTTGATCCAGCATTATCTGCACGACACCGGTGACGCCGAGAACCGTAAGTTTTTGTTGCTGAGCGTGGAGCATCGCGGCAGCAACAACTACATGACTGGCGACCAGGCCGGTTACGTCAACCGATTCGTGTGCGTGCGTAAAAAAATCGCATACCGCCCGCAGTTAAACACCCGCAAGCCTTTGATCAACGGCCCGCAGACCGCCATCGTTGTCGGCCCCCCAGGCGAGGAAATCTTCACCGACGAACTGGGCCGGGTAAAGCTTCAGTTTCACTGGGATCGCCAGGGGCAGTTCAACGATCACAGCTCGTGCTGGGTACGTGTCGCCCAGTCCGGTGCCAGCGGTGGCTTCGGCAGCATCCAGATCCCACGCGTAGGCGACGAGGTGGTGGTGGTGTTCCTTGACGGCAACCCGGACCGGCCGCTGATCATGGGCAGCCTGTACAACAGCACCAACACTCCGCCATGGTCGCTGCCGGCGAACAAGACCCAAAGTGGTTTCCTGACGCGGTCGATGAAGGGCGACGGCGGTACCGCCAACTTCTTCCGCTTCGAGGACAAGGCCGGCGCCGAGCAGATCATCATGCATGCCGAGCGCAACATGGATACCGAGATCGAGCTGGATGAGACCCATGATGTGGGGAATAACCGCTCGATTACTGTTGGTGGTACGCACACCGAAACGGTCAAGAAAGACACCGTGGTGCAGGTGACCGAAGGTTCCTACACCCTGCAGGTCGACAACCAGTTCATCCAGGTGGCCGCCAAGCAGCACATCATCCTGCAGGTGGGCGACAGCAGCATCACGCTGACCCCGGAAGGCATCGAGATCAAAGGCAAGGTCATCGTGACCACCAGTACCGACACCACCCAGATCACTGGCGCCGCAGTGCGGATCAACGACTGAGGCAAGGTTCATGTACAAGCCCTCGATCTACGACCGCATCTCTGCCAGGCGCGAAGCGCAAGAGGAGTCTGCGCGGCTGGCCAGTCTGGCGGAAGCTGCTCATGTGCCCGAGCCTGTGCCCGAGCCGGAACCGCTGCCAGCCGTGTTGCAGGATGTCGCCAGCGCTTTCACCTTCGCAGGGTTCTCCTTGCAGTTTCCGCTCGGCTTTCGTTTTCGCGACATCCAGACCACCCTCGAGCATGAAGGCGAGCCGGTCAGCCTCAGCATCCGCCGCCGTGATGTACCCGCCAGGCAGCCGCTGGAGCAACTGTTCCAGCGCGCAGTCGAGGCTTTGCGCGAATTGAACCCGCAACTGCGCGTGATTCGCCAACGTGATTGCCTCCTGGCTGGGAACCCGGCCAAGGTCGTGGACTTTCACTTCAATGCCGGCCACGAGCCTCGGCACGGTCGCCTGGTCGGCGCACTGGTGCCCATCGCCGGCAGCGATTCGCTGCAATGGCTGGATATCTCCAGCGTGATCGACCCCAGCAAGCCCGGCCTGAGCCAGTGGCTGGCCGAGTTCGACCGCATGCTCGATGGCTTCGCGCAGGGCTGACCCCGATTTTTTCGCTATCAGGAATTTTCATCGCATGGATTACGAATTACAGGAAGGCGGCATTGCGCTGCCGGCAGGTTTCGAGGACCGCACGGTCAACATGTTCGTCCTGGGTGCCAGTGTTCCAGCACCCTTGAGCATCACCATCTCGCGTGACACCTTGCTGCCGGACGAAGCGCTGCAGGCCTATGTCGATCGCCAGGTCAAGCTGCTCACCTCCAAGCTGCGCGGCTACACCCGCATGGGCAACAAGGCAGTCACGCTCTCGGTTACCGCACCCATTGCCGGTATCCAGATCGACGCCTATTACATGAACCAGGGCCGCCCGCTGTACCAGCGCCAGGCCGCCTTCATCATCAGCCCCGGGCGTGCCCTGATCTTCTCCACCACTGCACAGGCCGACTTCAGTGCCCAGCAGAACCAGGACTGGGACAACCTGTTGGCCAGCTTCACCCCGCGTGCCCCGTCCGAAACCAGCGCCGAGTCCGGCGAACAGGAGTAACCCCTCATGTTCGAAGCGGCCAGGTTCGGCGACGAGATAGCGCACACCAGCGCGCTGGGGGGCTTCCTGATCGGGGCCGCCCTGGGGATTGCGCTGGTGGCCACGGTGGCCATCGCCACGTTCACCTGCGGGTTCGGCGTGGCCTTGCTGGCCGGCCTCGCAGCCGGCATCGGGGGCAGCTTGCTGACTGCCGCCGGAGAGGCGATAGGCAGTATGTTCTCGTCCCCCTCAGGGACGATAACCACTGCCTCACCCAACGTGTTCATCAACAGCCGCAAGGCCGCCCGCGTCGAAAAAAGCATCGGTGCCTGCGACAAGCACCCAGGGCCGGTGCAGATTGCCGAAGGCTCGACCAACGTCTTCATCAACAGCGTCGCCGCCGCGCGCAAGGGCGACAAGCTGACCTGCGGCGCCACCATTTCCGGTGGTTCGGACAACGTCATCATCGGCGGCGGCACCTACCGTTACCTGCCCGTGGACGATGAAGTCCCGGAGTGGCTGCGCACCACCGTGGATGTGCTGATGGCCATCGCCGGCGCCGCAGGCGGTATCGCCCAACTGATCAAGGCGGGTACCCAGGCCGGCATGAAAGCCGTCATGCCTTGCGCGCTGAAGTTCACGGCCGGCTTCGTCGCCGGTGAGGTGGCCAGCCGTTACGTGGTCGAACCCGTGGCCCGCAAGGCTATCGGCGGCCTGGTCGGCAACCCCGTCGACCTCACGACGGGCCGCAAGCTGATCCCCGATGAAATCGACTTCAGCCTGCCGGGCCTGATGCCGATCGAGTGGTCGCGCTTCTACGCCAGCGACCTGACGGTCGACAGCGTACTCGGCCGCGGCTGGGTGCTGCCCTGGGAGCAGAGCCTGCGCCGCCAGGGGGCATTCATCTACCTCACCGACAACCAGGGCCGCGAAGTCCCGTTCGTGACCCTGCAACCGGGGCAGCGCATCTACAACCCGCACGAGCAGGTGTACCTGGTGTGCACCGAGGGCGGCCACTACATCCTGCAGACCCTCGATAACCTGTTCTTCTACTTCGGCGAAGTGCCAGATACCAACACCGAAGTGCCGCTGCAGCGTATCGAGAACGTCCTCGGCCACTTCCTGCACTTCACCCGCACGCCCGACGGCACACTGACCGACATCAGCGCCACCGGCGGCACCCGCGTGCACCTGCACTACGACAACCCGCTGGGTCGCCTGACCGACATCAAGCGCGTGGTGAACAACGAAGCGGTGGAAACGCTTACCCAGTACCGCTACGACGAACACGGCCAGCTGAGCGCGGTGATCAACCGCAACGGCGACACCGTGCGCAGCTTCAGCTACGCAGACGGCCTGATGGTGACCCACAGCAACGCGCTGGGGCTGGGCTGCCACTACCGTTGGCAAACCCTGGGCGACAAGCCACGTGTGGTCGAACACTGGACCAGCGACGGCGAGCACTACCACTTCCGCTACGACCTCGATAGCCGCACCAGCTGGGCCACCGACGTGCTCGGCCGCGAGCTGGAAGTGCAGTACAACGCCGACCACCGCGTGGTCGCCAGCCGCGACTACGGTGGCGAACGCTATGCCATCGAACTGGACGAGCAGGGCAACATGGTCGGCCTGACCTTGCCGGACGGTAACCGCCTGCAATTCAAGTACGACGAATTCTCCCGCTTGCTCGAAGAAACCGACCCGCTGGGCCGCAAGACCGTTTACGAGTATCACCACCTGACCACACTGGTGACCCAGGTCAGCTACCCGGACGGCAGCACCTGGCGAGCGCGCTACGACGACAAGGGCAACCTGCTCGCCGAATTCGATGCCCTCGGCCAGATGACCGAGTACCTGAACAGCGATGACGGCCTGCCGCACACCATCATCGATGCGACCTACAAGTCCAAGTACCTGTGGTGGAACACCCTGGCCCAGGTCGAGCGCTACCAGGACTGCTCGGGCAAGAGTACGTACTACCGCTATGACGAACGCCAGCACCTGGTGGCGGTGACCGATGCGCTGAACCAGACCACCACGCTGGCGCGCAAGCCCGACGGCGAAGTGCTGCGCATCAGCCACCCGGACGGCACCACGGAAAGCTTCACCTACAACGTCTACGGTCAGGTGCTCAGCCACACCGACGGCAAGGGCCAGACCACTCGCCTGATGCGCACCGCCCGCGGCCTGCCGAGCAGCCGCCAGGATGCCAAGGGCCAGCGGGTTCGCTACGAGTACGACAAGGCCATTCGCCTGACCGCGCTGGTCAACGAGAACAACGCCACGTACAGCTTTGCCTACGACGCTTCGGACCGGCTGAGCGAAGAAGTGCGGGTGGATAACCTGACCCGGCGTTTCAGCTACAACGTCGGTGGCCATCTCACACGACTGGATGAGATTGGCTATGGCGAGAATGCCGAACGGCCCGAGCGCCATACGCTGTTCGAACGTGATGCCATTGGGCGTTTGGTCGCCAAGATCAACCGTGATGCGAGCCAGACATTCGCATACGACGACGGTGACCGGTTGCTGAGCATCGAGCGGCAACCGAGCGGGATCGGCAAGCAGCTTGGGATCACGGAAGAAAAGCTTGAGTACGCCTACGATCTGCTCGGTCGGCTGACGAAAGAAATCACCTCCGCCGGAACGCTTGGCTACGAGTACGACCCACTCAGCAACCTGACCACGCTGACCCTGCCGGATGGGCGCAAGGTCAATCACCTGTATTACGGCAGTGGCCACCTGCACCAGCTGAACCTGGATGGTCAGGTGATCAGCGACATGGAGCGCGATGACCTGCACCGCGAGGTGTACCGGACCCAGGGCAAGCTCACCAGTTGCTTCGGTTACGACGCCATGGGGCGCAAGGCCTGGCAGTTTGCCTCGACCTTGCCGGCCGACAAGCTCTCGCAAGTGCACAACACCGGTGTGAATACCTCGTTGCTGGTGGAGCACGCCTACAACCCGATCCACCGCCGTTATCAGTACGACCCGGCCGGTGAACTGGTGCGTACCCTCGACAAGCTACGCGGCGAGATCAAGTACGAGTACGAAGCCAACGGCCAATTGCGCAGTCGCGATACCGGTTCGCTGATCGGCAGCGAGGAGTTCCGCTACGACCCGGCAGCCAACCGCCTGGACTTCAATGCGCGGCAGTTCGACAAGGTCAAGGACAACCGCATCAAACAGTGGCGGGATCAGGAGTACCGCTACGACCCGTGGGGCAATCTGGTCGAGAAGCGCTCGGGGCACAGCAAGCTGCAGCATTTTAGCTATGACTGCGAGAACCGGCTGGTGCGGGCGGAGACGTTGGTCAATGGCAAGCTGGAAAGCCAAGGCGAGTATCGGTACGACAGCTTGGGGAGGCGAATAGCCAAGCAGGCTGAAATCAATGGCGAGGTCGAGCAGAAGCGCTTCCTCTGGCAGGGGCTGAGGATGCTGCGGGAGGAATCGCCTGCGAAGAGCATCTTGTACCTGTACGAGCCGGGTAGCTATGCGCCGCTGGCGCGAGTCGATCAGGCTGAAGGGGAGGAGCAAAAGCTTTATTACTTCCATACCGATCAGATCGGTACGCCGATCGAGCTGACCAATAGCGAGGGCGAGATCGTTTGGCAGGCGACCTATCGCTCGTGGGGCTCGGTAGAGCAGCTAGTAGTTAGTGAGGTGGAGCAGAATATACGATTCCAAGGTCAATATTTTGATTGCGAATCGAGCCTGCACTACAATACTTTTCGATTCTACGATCCAGAAGTTGGACGATTTGTGAATCAAGACCCAATTGGATTATTGGGAGGAGCTAACCTGTATAGCTATGGAGTCAATCCGATATCTTGGATTGATCCTTGGGGATGGAGTGCAAAGCCTTCACATTCCCCTGATGTTGCCAAATGGCTAGATAAAGGTGGTTCTGTGCATATGGAGATTGACGGACGAACATGGGTTTATAAAGATTGGGAGGGTAATGTAGTAAGGTATCCCGACGGCCATCCTGACTTTACTCCTTTTGAACGACAGCAAGTTGATGTTCCTGACTTGAAGGGGAATCACGGTAAAAATCCTGGTGGTGATTTTGGCAAGGCAGATGCACTTGCACCTCAGGGTAAGGCAGACTATTCGAAAAATACTTGGCATCATCATGAGAATATGAAGACGATGCAGGAAGTTCCTAAAAAAATTCACAACAGGTTCACCCATTCGGGTGGTGTTAAGAATATGAAATCAAGCTGTTAATAGGGTCGAAAAATGCCTATAGTTTACAAAGCTGGTTTGACTGATGCTGAGATAAACTCACTTGAGGCAGCAGTTAATGTTACTTTGCCTAGTGCGTATAGAAACATACTGGCACGCATGAATGGTTTTTATTTGACTGATCCTGATTTTGGGCAGTTGCCGTTGAAGTCTGTTCAAGACGGGGAGGTGAGTTTTGATCGTTTGTTTGGGGTTATACCGGGAGAGGAATGCAACGATATTATTAGCTTTAATCAAGAATTTATTTCTGAGTTGGCATTTGTTAATGGCGTTTTGGCGATTGGGGAAGATGGGGGAGGGAACCCTTATGTGATAGTTACTGAGCCTGGGCGAGAAGGGGTTTATTATTGGGATAGAACCCACTTGCACGAATCTGACTCCATTAATAAATATGATATAGCGGAGCAAGGTGATAGCGGTCATCTTTATAAAATAGCAGAAGGTTTCGATGATTTTTATTCTTTGATTTTAGCGTCGCTGCCCGATGACGTTGAAATGATTGAAGAAAACTGAGGTGGGTGGTGATGGGGTGGCATCGATTCAATCGAAATATGGCGAATATTGAAGGGTGCGATTTTTTTGATCTTGGCCATAATAATGTTTCGAACGTTGCCTTTCGGGTGGTCGTTTCGTCAGTGTCGGCTGTTTAATAGAATGCAGGTTTATCTGGCTCTGCTAGATGTTGGTAGAGCCAGCCTCTTGTTAACATGGAGTCCCTAGGTTGTGCTTAAGAGTATTGTATAAGTGCAGTCAGCTCGGAGGGCAGCCACTACACCCCCAAAACCGCGACAGCCTGTTCTTCCTCTTTTTCTACTTCGGTGAAGTACCGGACACCAACAGCGAAGTGCCGCTGCAATGAATCACCGGCTGTACCCGCGTGCACCTGCACTACGACAACCCGCTGGGGCGCCTGACCGGCATCAAACGTGTGGTGAACAACGAAGCGGTGGAAACGCTTACCCAGTACCGCTACGACGAACACGGCCAGCTGAGCGCGGTGATCAACCGCAACGGCGACACCGTGGCGCCGTTGGCGCGGGTTGATCAGGTTGAAGGGGAAGGGCAGAAGGTCTATTACTTCCATACGGATCAGATTGGAACCCCACTGGAGCTGACCGATAGCGAGGGTGAGATTGTCTGGCAGGCGACATATCGCTCGTGGGGTGAGATAGAGCAGCTAACGGTCAATGGGGTAGAGCAAAATCTAAGATTCCAGGGACAATACTTCGACCGCGAGACTGCGCTGCATTACAACACTTTTCGTTATTATGATCCGGCATTGGGGAGATTTGTAACACAAGATCCTGTTGGTTTGTTTGGTGGTGATAATCTTTATCAGTATGCGAAAAACACTCAGTCCTGGATAGACTCATTAGGGCTAGCGTGTGATAAGTGGGATGTTAGTACCCATCAGGCAAACAAAAATGCAGTTAAAGGGAAGAATCTAGGCCTGGACTCACATCATGTTGGGCAGAAAAATTTGATGAAAGACCTTGTCGAGGGCTACGATCCTGCTACAGGGCCTGCTATGCTGGTACCCCGAGTAGGACATACAGTTTCTAAAGAAGGTGTGGGAATTGTGTCTAGAAGTAGTATAAATCCCAGGACAGGACTCCCTTTTACTAGTGCTCGTGATGTGGTTGCGCGCGACATTAGAGAACTTAGGCGTGTTTATCCAGAAGTGCCAAATGAAAAGCTACAGCAGCTAATCGCTCTGAATAAATCTATGTATCCAGAAATGCGGAAGTAAAGGGAGAAATTTATGGGTGATAATAAATTTGTTGATGCTATTTATTCCGAATTGTTTGAGAAAAATTTCCCTCAATATAAAAATTCTCTTACTAAACCCGTCAACGGAGATAAGGACTCATATGCTCGTGCGCGTAATGCTCTAGCATCGCTAGATGATACTCAAAGGTATGATATCATTAACTTTTTTAAAGTTGTTATCGCAGACAGCGCTTCTGTAGTGCTTGGGACGTTGGATGGTGTCCATTTTCCGGATGACCTCGAGGGCGATTTTGTTGTAAAATTAGATGGTGAAGATATTCAGGGTGACTTGCAGGATATATTTATCGAAAAATCTCAGCAAGATGGTATTTACGATTGATTTTTCGAGGCATTTTTAGTCTGGCTTCGGTTTTTGTTTTTATGTGGCATTGTTGAAAGAAAGATATTGAAAAAGCTATTGAAAATAGTTGGGGTGCCAGCTTCAACTATTTTTCCGTTAGCCGATACTGTCGAGCGGCTGGAATGAAGCTGCCTTAGCTAATATAATTATTTGTGTCATTGTCAAAAGTCACGTTCGCTAAGCGTGTAAGGTGATTGTGCGGGCCTGTATCCTAGGTGGCTCATTACCTCCTGCAACCCCTCGACAATCTAGAGAAGTGCCAGACACCAACACCGAAGTGCCGCTGCAGCGTATCGAGAACGTCCTTGCCCACTTCCTGCACTTCACCCGCACGCCCGACGGCACACTGACCGACATCAGCGCCACCGGCGGCACCCGCGTGCACCTGCACTACGACAACCCGCTGGGTCGCCTGACCGACATCAAGCGCGTGGTGAACAACGAAGCGGTGGAAACGCTTACCCAGTACCGCTACGACGAACACGGCCAGCTGAGCGCGGTGATCAACCGCAACGGCGACACCGTGCGCAGCTTCAGCTACGCAGACGGCCTGATGGTGACCCACAGCAACGCGCTGGGGCTGGGCTGCCACTACCGTTGGCAAACCCTGGGCGACAAGCCACGTGTGGTCGAGCACTGGACCAGCGACGGCGAGCACTACCACTTCCGCTACGACCTCGATAGCCGCACCAGCTGGGCCACCGACGTGCTCGGCCGCGAGCTGGAAGTGCAGTACAACGCCGACCACCGCGTGGTCGCCAGCCGCGACTATGGCGGCGAGCGTTACGCCATCGAGCTTGACGAACACGGCAATATGGTTGGCCTGACCTTGCCGGACGGTAACCGCCTGCAATTCAAGTACGACGAATTCTCCCGCTTGCTCGAAGAGACCGACCCGCTGGGCCGCAAGACCACCTACGAATATCATCACCTGACCACGCTGGTGAACCAGGTCAGCTACCCGGATGGCAGCACCTGGCGAGCGCGTTACGACGACAAGGGCAACCTGCTCGCCGAATTCGATGCCCTCGGCCAGATGACCGAGTACCTGAACAGCGATGACGGCCTGCCGCACACCATCATCGATGCGACCTACAAGTCCAAGTACCTGTGGTGGAACACCCTGGCCCAGGTCGAGCGCTACCAGGACTGCTCGGGCAAGAGTACGTACTACCGCTATGACGAGCGCCAGCACCTGGTCGCGGTAACAGACGCGCTGAACCAGACCACCACGCTGGCGCGCAAGCCCGACGGTGAAGTGCTGCGCATCAGCCACCCGGACGGCACCACGGAAACCTTTACCTACAACGTCTACGGTCAGGTGCTCAGCCACACCGACGGCAAGGGCCAGACCACCCGCCTGATGCGCACGGCCCGTGGCCTGCCGAGCAGCCGCCAGGATGCCAAGGGCCAGCGGGTTCGCTACGAGTACGACAAGGCCATTCGCCTGACCGCGCTGGTCAACGAGAACAACGCCACGTACAGCTTTGCCTACGACGCTTCGGACCGGCTGAGCGAAGAAGTGCGGGTGGATAACCTGACCCGGCGTTTCAGCTACAACGTCGGTGGTCATCTCACACGACTGGATGAGATTGGCTATGGCGAAAATGCCGAGCGGCCCGAGCGCCATACGCTGTTCGAGCGTGATGCCATTGGCCGTTTGGTCGCCAAGATCAACCGTGATGCGAGCCAGACATTCGCATACGACGACGGTGACCGGTTGCTGAGCATCGAGCGGCAACCGAGCGGGATCGGCAAGCAGCTTGGGATCACGGAAGAAAAGCTTGAGTACGCCTACGATCTGCTCGGTCGGCTGACCAAAGAAATCACCCCTGACGGCACGCTCGGCTACGAGTACAACCCACTCAGCAACCTGACCACGCTGACCCTCCCGGATGGGCGCAAGGTCAATCACCTGTACTACGGCAGCGGCCACCTGCACCAGCTGAACCTGGACGGGTTGGTGATCAGCGACATGGAGCGTGACGACCTGCACCGCGAGGTGTACCGCACGCAGGGCAAGCTCACCAGCTGCTTCGGTTATGACGCCATGGGGCGCAAGGCCTGGCAGTTTGCCTCGACCTTGCCGGCCGACAAGCTCTCGCAAGTGCACAACACCGGTGTGAATACCTCGTTGCTGGTGGAGCACGCCTACAACCCGATCCACCGCCGTTATCAGTACGACCCGGCCGGTGAACTGGTGCGTACCCTCGACAAGCTACGCGGCGAGATCAAGTACGAGTACGAAGCCAACGGCCAATTGCGCAGTCGCGATACCGGTTCGCTGATCGGCAGCGAGGAGTTCCGCTACGACCCGGCAGCCAACCGCCTGGACTTCAATGCGCGGCAGTTCGACAAGGTCAAGGACAACCGCATCAAACAGTGGCGGGATCAGGAGTACCGCTACGACCCGTGGGGCAACCTGATCGAGAAGCGCTCGGGGCACAGCAAGCTGCAGCATTTTAGCTATGACTGCGAGAACCGGCTGGTGCGGGCGGAGACGTTGGTCAATGGCAAGCTGGAAAGCCAAGGCGAGTATCGTTACGACAGCTTGGGGAGGCGAATAGCCAAGCAGGCTGAAATCAATGGCGAGGTCGAGCAGAAGCGCTTTCTCTGGCAAGGCTTGCGAATGCTGCGTGAGGAGACGCCTGGGCAGAGCATCCTGTACCTGTACGAGCCGGGTAGCTATGCGCCATTGGCGCGGGTTGATCAGGTTGAAGGGGAAGGGCAGAAGGTCTATTACTTCCATACGGACCAGATTGGTACGCCGCTGGAGCTGACGGACAGTGACGGCAAAATCGTTTGGCAGGCGACGTATCGTTCTTGGGGGGAGATAGAGCAGCTGACGGTCAACCAAGTTATGCAGCACATGCGCTTTCAAGGTCAATACTGTGATCTTGAGACAGGGCTGCATTACAATGCTTATAGATATTATGATCCACAAGTTGGCCGTTTCGTAACGCAAGACCCGTTGAGTATCGACGGCGGAATGAATCTCTATGGGTATGCTCTAAATCCGATCCTATGGTTGGATCCACTTGGGCTATCCTGCGGGTCCGATGCGAAAAAACTTGCAGACAGCCTCGGTAGTAAACCAGTAGGTGGAGGGCAGTATGACGCGCATCACATCATAATGTCCAACTCAAAAGACGCCAGAATGATAGCTTTGAGAAAGCAAATGAAAGAACTGGGGATCGATATCAATAACAGGAAAAACGGTATCTGGTTGCCAAATACAGAATCTGCTAGAGTTCCCGGAACACTAGCGACGCCACACAAGGGGGCTGGCATACATGGAAATGCCTACAAGCAACATGTGTATGATACATTGGCTGGCAGAACAACTAAGAAAGATTTTTTGAGTGGGCTCGCAGAGCTCAAAGAGCAATTAAATAGCGGTAAAACTTTTGCTGTTAGGAGGTAGTCGTGATTCCTGATAAATTTAAAGGTTTGGTTGAGATTTTAAAATCTAAGCTTGATATGGATCTTTCTGAAAGTGCGGCCGTGCAGCGCATAATAAGTGAAGAAGTAAAATGGTCTAGGGGGCCAAGTTTTTCTATATTGCCTTATGGTCTGGAATTAGCCGGGGTGACTCCGTCTCCCATTCTCAACTCTGAGCCAAAGAATAAAAAAAATTGCTTTAAGTTCTATTGCTCTGAGCCGTATGGTTTTTATAGGTCTGATATATATGGTGTGGACGCGACAGTGATAGAAACTGAGATATATCAGATGGAGGGGCAATCTACTTATTCAATCCGTTTTGACGATGACGGAGAGGCTATTAGGGCGTCTGGGGTTATATTTGAGAATGGAGTACCAAATATATCATGCCGCCTGGAGAACGATGGTGAATATTGGTGCTATGAGTATAGGTGTGAAGCAGCAAGGATAACATCAATGATTGTATATGCTAGCAATAGCGCTCCTAGCACAGAGATATTCATTGAGCGAAATGGCGAAAACGTGGTTGGCTTATATTTTTGCAGTAAAGATTCAAAAGTGTATATCTACAAGGTTTAGTTGTTGGGTTGATGCGTGACTATTTGTTGTGTCTCAAATATGGAGTGTTATATTCACAAGGTTTTTTGTTGACCAACCTTATTGAGTTTGCATTGGCGATGTCTGGTCGTGAATGCCTGCTGGAATATATTAAATTGTGTAGAATCCCAAATGCAAAAAATATACTGATCAAATAATCAAGTTGAGAGGTCTTGGGTAGCGCTGTCTGTCGCTATGGTTGGTTTTGTTTGAATTTGCTAATATTGTATTTTGCAGGAGTCCGTAGTTCTTTAATAACATGTTAGGTAGTATTTTGGGGCGAAAGCCCCGATGTCTCTATAAATCGTCAATTCAGAAATTGCGTCTTTCATAGGAAGGGCGCCACCTCTTTGGCAGCACTGGCACAGGTCTGCACCGAAGGTGGCCACTACCGCTGGCAAACCCTGGGCGACAAGCCGCGCGTGGTCGAGCACTGGACCAGCGACGGCGAGCACTACCACTTCCGCTACGACCTCGATAGCCGCACCAGCTGGGCCACCGACGTGCTCGGCCGCGAGCTGCAAGTGCAGTACAACGCCGACCACCGCGTGGTCGCCAGCCGCGACTACGGTGGCGAAGGTTACGGCATCGAGCTGGACGAGCACGGCAACATGGTCGGCCTGGGCCTGCCAGACGGCAACCGGCTCGCCTTCAAGTACGATGAATACGCCCGCCTGCTGGAAGAAACCGATCCACTGGGGCGCAAGATCCAGTACGAGTACCACCACCTGACCACGCTGGTGACCAAAGTCAGCTACCCGGATGGCAGCACCTGGCAGGCGCGCTACGACGACAAGGGCAACCTGCTCGCCGAAATCGATGCCCTCGGCCAGATGACCGAGTACCTGAACAGCGATGACGGCCTGCCGCACACCATCATCGATGCGACCTACAAGTCCAAGTACCTGTGGTGGAACACCCTGGCCCAGGTCGAGCGCTACCAGGACTGCTCGGGCAAGAGTACGTACTACCGCTATGACGAACGCCAGCACCTGGTGGCGGTGACCGATGCGCTAAACCAGACCACCACGCTGGCGCGCAAGCCCGACGGCGAAGTGCTGCGCATCAGCCACCCGGACGGCACCACGGAAAGCTTCACCTACAACGTCTACGGTCAGGTGCTCAGCCACACCGACGGCAAGGGCCAGACCACTCGCCTGATGCGCACCGCCCGCGGCCTGCCGAGCAGCCGCCAGGATGCCAAGGGCCAGCGGGTTCGCTACGAGTACGACAAGGCCATTCGCCTGACCGCGCTGGTCAACGAGAACAACGCCACGTACAGCTTTGCCTACGACGCTTCGGACCGGCTGAGCGAAGAAGTGCGGGTGGATAACCTGACCCGGCGTTTCAGCTACGACGTCGGTGGCCATCTCACACGACTGGATGAGATTGGCTATGGCGAGAATGCCGAACGGCCGGAGCGCCATACGCTGTTCGAGCGTGATGCCATTGGGCGTTTGGTTGCCAAGATCAACCGTGATGCGAGCCAGACATTCGCATACGACGACGGTGACCGGTTGCTGAGCATCGAGCGGCAACCGACCGGGATCGGCAAGCAGCTTGGGATCACGGAAGAAAAGCTGGAATACACCTACGATCTGCTCGGCCGTCTGACCAAAGAAATCACCCCTGACGGCACGCTTGGCTACGAGTACGACCCGCTCAGCAACCTGACCACGCTGACCCTGCCGGATGGGCGTAAGGTCAATCACCTGTATTACGGCAGTGGCCACCTGCACCAGCTGAACCTGGATGGTCAGGTGATCAGCGACATGGAGCGCGATGACCTGCACCGCGAGGTGTACCGGACCCAGGGCAAGCTCACCAGTTGCTTCGGTTATGACGCCATGGGGCGCAAGGCCTGGCAGTTTGCCTCGACCTTGCCGGCCGACAAGCTCTCGCAGGTGCACAACACCGGCATCAATACCTCGTTGCTGGTCGAGCACGCCTACAACCCGATCCACCGCCGTTACCAGTACGACCCGGCCGGTGAACTGGTGCGTACCCTCGACAAGCTACGCGGTGAGATCAAGTACGAATACGAAGCCAACGGCCAGTTGCGCAGTCGTGATACTGGCTCCTTGATCGGCAGCGAGGAATTCCGCTACGACCCGGCAGCCAACCGCCTGGACTTCAATGCGCGGCAGTTCGACAAGGTCAAGGACAACCGGATCAAACAGTGGCGGGATCAGGAGTACCGCTACGACCCGTGGGGCAATCTGGTCGAGAAACGCTCGGGGCACAGCAAGCTGCAGCACTTCAGCTATGACTGTGAGAACCGGCTGGTGCGGGCGGAGACGTTGGTCAATGGCAAGCTGGAAAGCCAAGGCGAGTATCGTTACGACAGCTTGGGGAGGCGAATAGCCAAGCAGGCTGAAATCAATGGCGAGGTCGAGCAGAAGCGCTTTCTCTGGCAAGGGCTAAGGATGCTGCGGGAGGAAACGCCTGGGCAGAGCATCTTGTACCTGTACGAGCCGGGTAGCTATGCGTCGTTGGCGCGGGTTGATCAGGTTGAAGGGGAAGAGCAGAAGGTCTATTACTTCCATACTGATCAGATTGGTACGCCGCTGGAGCTGACGGACAGCCTGGGTGAGGTTGTTTGGCAGGCGACGTACCGCTCTTGGGGGGCGGTAGAGCAACTGTCTGCTAGTAAGATTGAGCAGAACTTACGCTTTCAGGGTCAGTACTTCGATGGCGAAACGGGGCTTAACTACAACATCTACCGATTTTATGATTCTGAATCAGGTCGCTTTGTTACTCAAGACCCGATCGGGCTAACGGGTAGTTTGAATCTATATCAGTACGCAGTGAATCCTATGATATGGATTGATCCTTGGGGATTGACATGCTCGACTGATGCTAAAGCACTTAGGGCTAATATGGTGGCAGCGGGTAAGTCCGAGCCTGCGTTTAAGAACTCGGCGCACCATATTGTTATGTCTAACTCGAGTGATGTGAGAATGGTGGCGCTTCAAACTAAAATGGAGCGCTTGAGGATAGATATCAATGCTGCGGAAAATGGCATTTTCCTACCCTCGAATAGTAAAGTTAAGCTTCCTCCTGGCAGCACCTTGCCCAATCATGCAAGCATTCACACCAATGCTTATAAGCAGAAGGTCTTTGATCGCTTGGGCTATATAAATAACAGTGGTGACTTCTTGAGTGAGTTGAACAAGATCAACTCTGAAATTGCCCTCGGAATATTCTAGGCTGGATAAAAGCATGAATAACTTAAAAGATCTTGAAAGAAAATATCTAGAAATTGAATCGCGAGTTGAGGAGGTCCTGTCTTCTTGTTTGTCTGAGGCTTTATACAGATCGAGAAGAATAGTAATAAGCAAGGGGCCGCTATATAACGTCAGCCCATATGAAATCGAGCGGGCCGGATTTAAAAAAGGAAAAGCCTTGAAGAAAATTCCAGCTCATATAAAAAATACTCATCTGTATCATTTGGATGAGTATGACAAAGTGGTTTTTGTGGAGATTTATGGGCAGTCTGAAAAAATTATCAATAAGGAATTCTACCGCTATAGCGGCGGAGGTATTGAGCGGGTCCATTTTACCAGCACCGGAAAACTTAGGAATATCTCGATTTCATTGCTTGAAGAGGGAGCGGTGGTGAAAGATATGAATTGGGGTCAGTACGGATGCAGTGAGTCAAATTATGTCTACGCTGATAATCGCCTAGAAAAAATACATGTTCGGCAAAAAGAGCATATTGAATCTGCATTTAGTGACTTTGAAGTGAGCTTTAAATATGAGTCCGGCGAGTTGGTGGGTATAATAAATGTCTTCCCTAATGGTTATGAAGAACAGCGATTTCCTTGACGTAAATGCAAGGTCCAGACCTCACGGTTGCAGTGTAGTTAGCGTGAACAGCCGCCAGCACGCCAAGAGCCAGTGGATTCGCTACTAGCATGACAAAGCGCAGCGCCTGACCGCACTGGTCAACGAAAACAACGCCACGTGCAGCTTTGCCTACGACGCTTCGGACCGGCTGAGCGAAGAAGTGCGGGTGGATAACCTGACCCGGCGTTTCAGCTACAACGTCGGTGGCCATCTCACACGACTGGATGAGATTGGCTATGGCGAAAATGCCGAGCGGCCCGAGCGCCATACGCTGTTCGAGCGTGATGCCATTGGGCGTTTGGTTGCCAAGATCAACCGTGATGCGAGCCAGACATTCGCATACGACGACGGTGACCGGTTGCTGAGCATCAAGCGGCAACCGACCGGGATCGGCAAGCAGCTTGGGATCACAGAAGAGAAGCTGGAATACACCTACGATCTGCTCGGCCGTCTGACCAAAGAAATCACCCCTGACGGCACGCTCGGCTACGAGTACGACCCACTCAGCAACCTGACCACGCTGACCCTGCCGGATGGGCGTAAGGTCAATCACCTGTACTACGGCAGCGGCCACCTGCACCAGCTGAACCTGGATGGCCAGGTCATCAGTGACATGGAGCGCGATGACCTGCACCGTGAGGTGTACCGGACCCAGGGCAAGCTCACCAGCTGCTTCGGTTATGACGCCATGGGGCGCAAGGCCTGGCAGTTTGCCTCGACCTTGCCGGCCGACAAGCTTTCGCAGGTGCACAACACCGGCATAATAAAAAATCTGTAGAAGCTGCCCTTTGGAGCCCGGGAGGTAAGCATGAAATGTTTCCTGTCTCTATAGGGGCGAAGGCAAAAGAACTAGGTTTTACCGCTCAGGAGCTTAAGGAAATGACGGTGCCGACTAAAGATATTACTTTTGTGGGTGTAACAGACAAACATGGTAATCCTGTGCCGGACGGTCCGCACCATGGTAGTAGAGCGGGAAGGCTGTTCTATAATAATTTAATTGAAGATTTGAATGGCGCGCAAAGCAAAGCTCAAGCGCTTAGCGTGATCGATTCACATCACGGCAAGCACATGAAACTAGGAGCATGCTAAATGGATTCTTATGATATTGAGCGGTATGAGAAAGTTCATGTTTGGGTAGGTGCAAATTTCTCTTCGGAGGATGACTATCTGCAGTATTTTGAGTTGGACTATTCTGTGGATTTGGATGATCCAGCATACAAGGTTTGTGGGTTTTGCAGAGATATTGGTGTGAGATGGTACGACGAGGATTTCATAGGGATTATACCAAGGAAAGCGGAGGAGGTGAGTCTAGATGAAATCTTGATTGAGTCTGCGGTTGATTCTAGTTGTATTGGGAATTTAAAGGCGGAGTGTTTGAGGCTTGGTATTACTAAGGCTAATGCAATTTTTTGGTATTCCGATGGTGGTACGAATATTTCCAAGCCTCTAAAGTCGAATTATAATGGCTTGAAGTATGTGGGATTATATGAGGGTGAATGATAAGCTCGGCATAGGTCCCGAGGAGTTTGGGGTTGGCGTTCTGTGTCAGATTTTTTAGTGTTCGGATCTGATTTCGGATGTGCGGTCATGTATTTTTAATTTAAAGCCCTATTGCAGGTGTTAGATGCTAAAATCTGATCTTTAATAACTAATGGGTTAATTGCTAAGCTACGAGCCGAACTTCCAAGGGTTGAGTGAAGTGGCAAATATTTCAAAAGGAGCAAAGTATTTCACCGAGTGGGAGCTGTACAGGAAGGGGGATATTTTTGTTGATCCGGCGTTTCGTTCTGCCATGGTAGATAAGGGCGCTAAATTAGAGCCGGAATTACAGCAATATATCAATGGTTTGCTTTTGGGCTATTGAGGTGATATGAAGATGAATTGGTCTGATTCTTTAAGGCTGCGTATTACAAGCGAGCTAAAGGGTTATGATGTGTGTTTTTCAGTTGACGATGTTCCTCTTGAAGTCGACTTTCCCAAGCAGTGGCTTGGGTTTGGTTTTCTAGATAGTGAAAAAAGACATATTCCTGTGGAGTGGGCTGATTTTTCTGAGTTTTTGCCTTGGGTAAGCGCGTGGCTCGACAAATGTGTGCTAGGAACTGTTTTGGCAGTGAGTGATAGGCCGTATCTCATGTATGTATATGGCGAGGGTGGTGATTTGTATTTCTATATGGGCGGGGCTCCGCTAGGCGTTGAAGGGTCAGATCTCGATAGTTATCCCAGCCTTCCTGCGAGCTTTAGGCAGTTTTATTCAAGATTGCATAATGGCTTTGGGTTTTATATTGGTTGTACTATGGGGCCATCAAGGTTGGAAGATTTTGTTCCAATCAAGGATTTGTGCGATGAAGATTATCCGACGCTTCCTGATATGCTAGGAGTTTTTTCTAGCGGGGCTGGTAATTATTTGGCTTTGGGTGATGGCCCATTCAAAGGCAAGGCTTTTATCTGGTGGCATGAAAAGTCAGAAAGTCCCACAGAAGGAATCGATTTATGGAATGTGATGGACTCATGGATGTCAATTTTTTTGGAGAACTCTGACTCTAACGAGTATTGTTAGGTATGAATTTTTGCGAGAAGATTGAACACAGGCAGTGCATGCCGTAAGCCAGCGAGCCCAAGGGAAGTGGCTTTGCGCGAAACTTTCAGGCTAGGTTATGATTCGAAGACTATTTCTCGGCTAGCAGTTTCCAGTCGATTTCGTTTTCGCGACCTGATCGATAGAGCATGAGGGCGAGACGATGAATGAGGTTGGTATGTTCTCTAAAGGTGACTTATTGCAGTCCTTTTCTAGTGTAGATGAATTCGCTGGTTGCTATTTTTTTCAGCATAAGCTTCCCAAGGTGGTTTACCAGTATTGCTTGAAAAGCTCAGATGAGAAAGACCTGCTGGTTATATCTGAAGGCTTAAGTGACAGGGCATTTTCGGTGGAGGTTGTTGAGCAAGCGCCTCGCGCTTTGGATCAGGGCGAAGTTATTATCTTCAATATTTCGCAAAATAAATATGGATTTACTCATGCGTTGGTACTGCCCAATACATATCATGGCAGCCTGAAAGGACGACTGGAATCTAAGCGAGATAATCTATTTCTTTGTATTCCGATCCATCGATGTGAGTTTTCGGGAGGAGAGTCTGAGGCTGAATTTAAAGAGATGATTCGGCGAAGCATTCCGGTCTTTCGTTGGGATAGAAACGTCTGCCCTAAAATTAAAGTATATTTTGACAATCCTGGGACCGAAGCAGGTACAGATGAAGCAGGCGTGCTGATGAAGTACCCTACTCTGCTGTCAGAGATAGAGAGCCTCAATGGTGTGGTTAGTGGGTTTATTGAGATAACGAACTACAGAGGGGGTGTGGTGGAGGTCCTTTCACCAAAAAAAGAAGTATTCACTCTGATTCGCAATCGGAAAGATGAGCAGGTGCTCACTCACTCTCGATTGGTCGAGGCAGTGCACGATTTTGTTTTCGCTGGAAATTGAAACTGTTAGGTAGAGTTTCGCTCGCTAAACGGCATACCCTAAGCAACGACCGCTGGCTTTGAGGCGGTCGTATATTTTATTTTGCTCCAACACCGAGCTTGCCAGATCGCTAGTGACTCCTTCGTACCGCTCAAATCCATACTGGGCCAGCACGTCAGCATCGAAATCGAACTGGCCGAAGGCGGCCCGTGCTATACACCTATGTTGGACAGCATGGCGTCTAGCCCAGCCACCCCGACGGCACCACGGAAACCTTCACCTACAACGTCCACGGTCAGGTGCTCAGCCACACCGACGGCAAGGGCCAGCGGGTTCGCTACGAGTACGACAAGGCCATTCGCCTGACCGCGCTGGTCAACGAGAACAACGCCACGTACAGCTTTGCCTACGACGCTTCGGACCGGCTGAGCGAAGAAGTGCGGGTGGATAACCTGACCCGGCGTTTCAGCTACGACGTCGGTGGCCATCTCACACGACTGGATGAGATTGGCTATGGCGAAAATACCGAGCGGCCCGAGCGCCATACGCTGTTCGAGCGTGATGCCATTGGCCGTTTGGTCGCCAAGATCAACCGTGATGCGAGCCAGACATTCGCATACGACGACGGTGACCGGTTGCTGAGCATCGAGCGGCAACCGAGCGGGATCGGCAAGCAGCTTGGGATCACGGAAGAAAAGCTTGAGTACCCCTACGATCTGCTCGGCCGGCTGACCCAAGAAATCACCCCTGACGGCACGCTCGGCTACGAGTACGACCCACTCAGCAACCTGACCACGCTGACCCTGCCGGATGGGCGTAAGGTCAATCACCTGTATTACGGCAGTGGCCACCTGCACCAGCTGAACCTGGACGGCCAGGTCATCAGTGACATGGAGCGCGATGACCTGCACCGTGAGGTGTACCGGACCCAGGGCAAGCTCACCAGTTGCTTCGGTTATGACGCCATGGGGCGCAAGGCCTGGCAGTTTGCCTCGACCTTGCCGGCCGACAAGCTCTCGCAAGTGCACAACACCGGCATCAATACCTCGTTGCTAGTCGAGCACACTTACAACCCGATCCACCGCCGTTATCAGTACGACCCGGCGGGTGAACTGGTGCGTACGCTGGACAAGCTGCGTGGCGAGATCAAGTACGAGTACGAAGCCAACGGCCAATTGCGCAGTCGCGATACCGGCTCGTTGTTCGGCAGCGAGGAATTCCGCTACGACCCGGCAGCCAACCGCCTGGACTTCAATGCGCGGCAGTTCGACAAGGTCAAGGACAACCGGATCAAACAGTGGCGCGATCAGGAGTACCGCTACGACCCGTGGGGCAATCTGGTCGAGAAGCGCTCGGGGCACAGCAAGCTGCAGCACTTCAGCTATGACTGCGAGAACCGGCTGGTGCGGGCGGAGACGTTGGTCAATGGCAAGCTGGAAAGCCAAGGCGAGTATCGTTACGACAGGTTGGGGAGGCGAATAGCCAAGCGGGCTGAAATCAATGGCGAGGTCGAGCAGAAACGCTTCCTCTGGCAGGGGCTGAGGATGCTGCGGGAGGAAACGCCTGGGCAGAGCATCTTGTACCTGTACGAGCCGGTAGCTATGCGCCGTTGGCGCGGGTTGATCAGGTTGAAGGGGAAGGGCAGAAGGTCTATTAATTCCATACTGACCAGATTGGTACGCCGCTGGAGCTGACGGACAGTGACGGCAAAATCGTTTGGCAGGCGACATATCGTTCGTGGGGAGCGTTAGAGCAACTGGTTATCGGTGAGGTCGAGCAGAACCTTCGGTTCCAGGGCCAGTACTTGGATGAAGAATCGACTTTGCACTACAATACCTTCCGTTATTATGACTCTACAGGTGGGAGGTATATTTCTCAGGACCCAATTGGAATCGACGGTGGATTTAATCTCTACTTCTATGCCCCCAGTCCTGTTGCTTGGGTCGACCCTTTAGGATGGGTGGCAGAAACTGCACCCGGCTATTTTGTTTACGCACTTTTTGATAAAGGGGCTAAAGATCCTTACTACATTGGAATCACCGATAACGTAACCAAGCGCCGCGGTGAGCATGTTGCTAGTGGCAGACTGAATGGTGGAAAGATGAAGGTCCTTGATCGTAATGTCACCTACGGGCAGGCGCGAGGCTACGAACAAGCTTACATCGAGCATCACGGCACCAAAACTGGTGTTGTAGGTGAGGCTATATCTGACATTAATAGAGGTAATAAGATTAATTCGTACGACCATCAGAGTAAAATGAGATCCGCAACTCGTCAGCAGTACTTTGAAAATAGCTTCAATGAAAAAACATCAAATCTCGGCGGAAAAAAATCAATGTCGAGCTCCATAGCCTGCTGAGGAGTTTTAACGATGGGGTGGTGGAATGCACCGAACCAAACTGAATTGATTATTGGCGATATTCCCTTGGATCGGATTGGGAATCTGTTGGAGGAGCTGCAGGAAATATATCTCGAATCTTTAGGGCGGCGGCCGACGATTGATGAGGTACGGTATATGATTGAATTATCTCTCAAAGTTAATGGTTCCGGCTTGTTTCACGAACTGCAAACCAATTCAGCTAATCATGAGGATGTTCTAGTGCGCAAAAATAAAGCTGTCAAGTACTCTGCAGGTGATGTTGTTGCCTTCAAGATTGATGAGAAATTATATGGGTTTGCGAGGCTGATAAGGAAGATTGAGTTAGGTTATGTATCTGAAATTTACTCTGAAACAGCTGCTTCGCCCAGTGAAGGTCTATCTGTCATAAATAAAATTAAAAAATTCCCGGCTATATTGGATACTTTTTCGTTATTGGAAATGGGGGAGGGGGAGTGGTGTGTGGTTGGTAATGCGAAAGGGGAAAATGATGAAAAAGTGGACGGGCTGAGATTTGTGTTCGGAACTGCTCCATATGACTTGAAAAGCATAGATGTTAATGAGAATGAGCAAAAAATATCGGAAGACGATTCTACAGGGTTGCCTCCATACGAGCAGATGGGAGATGAAGACGTCAAGGAGCTCTTTGAAGACGATTGATATTTGAAAAGTAGTTTTGATGCGTGTGTAGTGATTTTAGTGTTTTTTGCTTGTTTGGCATATGCGGGTGAATGTGGGGTGCATGAATTTTAAGTTTTAGTTTCTGTTGTGTTGATGCATCTGGCGCTTATTTTTAGATGCGGGAATAGTGATTTTTTGGCAGGGGCCTTTGGTTCCCAGCGAACGATCTTTAACATCATTGAAGCAGAAGCGGGTGCCGACTTTGTTCATTCGCTTTTTAAAGGGATGCTTCGCTTCTCGGGCGAAATCGACAGCCGCTAGTGTTTCCACAACGTCTACGGTCAGGTGCTCAGCCACACCGACGGCAAGGGCCAGACCACTCGCCTGATGCGCACCGCCCGCGGCCTGCCGAGCAGCCGCCAGGATGCCAAGGGCCAGCGGGTTCGCTACGAGTACGATAAGGCCATTCGCCTGACCGCGCTGGCCAACGAAAACAACGCCACGTACAGCTTTACCTACGACTCCAGCTCCACACCCATTCCGCTTCTCCCCCCGACTGGTTCCGCTGGGCGGAACCACATTCGTTTGTGATCCCGCGTCACTCGCGCTTATCTGTGAGCCAAGCACGACCTGTCTCACCTGTCGTGACCTGAAGGCGAACAACAAGAACGGGAAACCACCCGCGCGAGGAGACTCCACATGTCCCGACATCAGCATATCCAGGCCTGGCTCGCCGACGTGGCCAGCGACCTGCACGCGATTCGTCACGATATCCACGCTCACCCGGAACTGGGCTTTGAAGAAAGCCGCACCTCGGCATTGGTCGCCCGACTGCTGGAGGCATGGGGCTATGAAGTGCACACCGGTATCGGCAAGACCGGCGTGGTCGGCGTGCTGCGCAATGGCAGTAGCCCCCGCCGGCTGGGCCTGCGCGCCGACATGGACGCGCTGCCCATCCACGAAGCATCGGGTGCGGCATACAGCAGCCAGCACCCAGGCTGCATGCACGCCTGTGGTCATGACGGGCACACCACCATGCTGCTTGGCGCCGCGCGCTACCTGGCGGCCACCCGGCAGTTCGACGGCACGCTGACACTGATCTTCCAGCCGGCCGAGGAGGGCCAGGGCGGTGCCGAGGCGATGCTGGCCGACGGCCTGTTGGAGCGCTTCCCATGTGATGCGCTATTCGGCATGCACAACATGCCAGGGCTGCCGGCCGGGCACCTGGGGTTTCGTGAAGGGCCGATGATGGCTTCGCAAGACCTGCTGACGGTGACCCTGGACGGGGTGGGTGGCCATGGCTCGATGCCGCACCTAGCCGTCGACCCGCTGGTGGCGGCCGCCAGTGTGGTGATGGCGCTGCAAACCGTGGTGGCGCGCAATATCGATGCGCAGGAGGCGGCAGTGGTTACCGTCGGCGCGTTGCAGGCCGGCGAAGCGGCCAACGTGATTCCGCAACAGGCGCTGTTGCGCCTTAGCCTGCGCGCACTGAACGCCGAGGTGCGGGCGCAGGCCCTTGAGCGAGTGCGGGCAATCATCGTCAGTCAGGCCGAGAGCTTTGGCTGCCGCGCCAGCATCGAGCACCGCCCGGCCTACCCGGTGCTGGTCAACCATGCCCCTGAAAACGCCTTTGCCACCCAGGTAGGGGTCGAGTTGCTGGGCGCCCAGGCAGTGGATGGCAACACCCGCAAGCTGATGGGCAGCGAAGACTTCGCCTGGATGCTGCAGCGCTGCCCGGGGGCCTACCTGTTCATCGGCAATGGTGTATCCCGGCCGATGGTGCACAACCCGGCCTACGACTTCAACGACGACATCCTGCTGACCGGCGCCGCCTACTGGGGCGCGCTGGCAGAGCGCTGGCTGGCACCTGCCTGATTGTCCCTTTTTGACCACTGCCGCTGGAACCCGGGCGCGACTGCGCCTGGGCGATCACCCAATCATTGTGTGGAGTGTTCCCTATGCAGACTTCGAGCACCGGCGTGTCGCGTACCCGGCAAGTGGTGGCCGCCGTTATTGGCAACGCCCTGGAATGGTATGACTTTATCGTGTATGGCTTTCTGGCCAGCATCATCGCCCGGCAGTTCTTCCCGTCCGACGACGCGTACGCCTCGCTGCTGATGGCCCTTGCCACCTTCGGCGTCGGGTTTTTCATGCGCCCTGTGGGCGGCGTGCTGCTGGGCATGTATTCCGACCGCAAGGGCCGCAAGGCGGCCATGCAGATGATCATCCGCCTGATGACCGTGTCCATCGCCATGATCGCCTTCGCACCCGACTACCTGGCCATCGGCATGGCTGCGCCGCTGCTGATCGTGGTGGCGCGCATGCTGCAGGGCTTTGCCACCGGTGGTGAATATGCCAGCGCCACGGCATTTCTGGTGGAAAGCGCGCCTGCCCACCGCAAGGGCCTGTATGGTTCGTGGCAATTGGTAGGGCAGTGCCTGGCGGTGTTTTCCGGGGCGGCAATGGTGGCGTTGGTTACCCACCTGTGCTCGCCTGAGGCGCTGGACAGCTGGGGCTGGCGCATCCCGTTCGTGCTGGGCCTGCTGATCGGGCCGGTCGGGCTGTGGATCCGCAAGCATATGGAGGAGCCTGAGGCGTTTGTCGAGGCGCGTCGCCATGCCAAGGGCCAGTCGCCCAGCCTGTGGCAGGTGCTGCGTGAACACCGGCGCAGCCTGCTGGTGTCGATGGGGTTGGCCTGCGGCGCGACGGTATCGTTCTACGTGGTGCTGGTGAACATGCCGACCTTCGCCCACAAAAGCCTAGGCCTGCCGCTGGACCAGGTGCTGCTGGTGCAGATGCTCGCCGTGGGGCTGATGACCCTCGTGATTCCGTTGTCCGGGGCGCTGTCTGACCGGCTGGGGCGGCGCCCGGTGCTGATGGCCTTCACCCTGGCGTTCTTCGTGATGGTTTACCCACTGTATGTGTGGATGGCCGCTGCGCCTTCCCTGGAGCGCCTGTTGGTCATGCAACTGCTGTTGTGCACGGCCATCGGTGGCTTCTTCGGCCCGGCACCTACTGCCCTGGCCGAACAATTCCCGGTCCAGGTGCGTTCCACCGGCGTGTCGGTGGCCTACAACGTGGCGGTGATGGTGTTCGGTGGCTTTGCCCCGTTGATCGTGACCTGGCTCACCCAGGTGCTCGGCACCCCAGTGGCGCCGGCGTTCTACGTGCTGTTTGCCTGCGTGCTGACATTGCTGGGCACCTATTGCCTGAAAGAAGCACCGCGGGCAGTCAAGCCTGCCGCCTTCAACCTTGGAGTAAAACCGTGAAGCCGCTAGCCATCGACCCCATTGTTGCCCTCGATGCCGAGGCACTGTCCCAGGCCATCCATGCCCGCCAGTTGTCATGCCGGGAGGTGATGCAGGCCTACCTGGGGCATGTCGAGCGCTTCAATCGGCAGGTCAATGCACTGGTCTCGCTGCGCCCGGCCGAAGTGCTGCTGGCCGAGGCCGAGACGCGTGACCGCGAACTGGCCTGTGGTCATTCGCGCGGCTGGATGCATGGCATGCCACAGGCAATCAAGGACCTCGCCGCCACGGCCGGGCTGCGTACCACGCTCGGCTCGCCGCTGTTTGCCGAGCAGGTACCCGAGCAGGATGCGATCAGCGTGGCGCGGGTGCGGGCGAGCGGGGCATTGATCTTGGGCAAGAGCAATGTGCCCGAGTTTGGCCTGGGCTCGCAAAGCTACAACCCCTTGTTCGGCACCACCACCAACGCCTACGACCCGTCGCGGGTGGCGGGTGGCAGCAGCGGTGGGGCTGCAGCGGCGCTGGCCATGCGCTTGCTGCCGGTGGCCGACGGCAGCGACATGATGGGCTCGCTGCGCAACCCGGCGGCGTTCAATAACCTGTTCGGCCTGCGCCCATCGCAGGGCCGCGTGCCGCATGGGCCGGCGCCCGAGCTGTTCGTGCAGCAGTTGGCCACAGAAGGGCCGATGGGCCGCAGTGTAGTCGACGTGGCGCGGCTGCTGTCGATACAGGCGGGTGTTGATACCCGGGCGCCGCTGTCGCTGAGCGAAGGCCGGCGCGATTTTGCCGTTGGCTTGCCGCGCGATTTTCGCGGTGTACGGGTGGGCTGGCTGGGCGACTACAACGGCTATCTGCCGATGGATGACGGGGTAATGAGCCTGTGCGAGTCGGCGCTGGCCGACTTTGCCGAGCTGGGCTGCCGGGTCGAGGCCTGCCAGCCGGCATTCAACCTGGCGCGCTTGTGGCAATGCTGGCTGACCCACCGCCACTTCCTGGTGCATGGCAACCTCGGCGCAGCCTATGCCGACCCCGGCAAGCGCGCATTGCTCAAGCCCGAAGCACAGTGGGAGGTGGAAGGTGGCTTGCAGCTGAGTGCGGCGGCGCTGTACCAGGCTTCGTTGGACCGCAGTGACTGGTACCGCGCCATGGGCAAGCTGTTCGAGCGTTACGACTTCCTGCTGTTGCCCTCGGCCCAGGTGTTCCCTTTCGATGCACGCCAGCCATGGCCAACGGTGGTCGGGGGGCGGCCAATGGACACCTACCACCGCTGGATGGAAGTGGTGATCGGGCCGACCCTGGCCGGTTTGCCGAGCATCAGCGTGCCGGTGGGGTTCAATGCTGCCGGGTTGCCCATGGGCCTGCAAATCATAGGCCCGGCGCAGGCCGACCATGCCGTGCTGCAGCTGGCGTATGCCCATGAACAGCTCACCCGCTGGGTGGTGCGCTGCCCGCCACAACGCCTGCTTGCGCCATGAAAGCACGGGCAGGCGCGGATCTTGCTGGCTATCCTGACCATCCCGCTACAAGGAGGTCATACCCATGGGCATCACGGCAGACAGCGGCGGCGTGCGTTCGGTGGAGCGGGCGCTGGCCATTGTCGACCTGCTGGGCGAACACCAGGCGTTGGGCCTCGAAGAACTGCACTACCTGACGGCGCTGCCCAAGGCCACGGTGTCGCGCATGATCGCCACCTTGCAGGCGCAAGGCTGGGTGTACCGCGGCCTTGCCGACCGGCGCTACCGGCTGTGCGCGCGACGCCTGTTCGGTGACCGCCAGTTGCGTTTCAAGCGGCGCCTGGTGGAAAGCGCAGCGCCCATGCTGCTGGAGCTGAGTGAGCGCACCGGGCTGGTCGCTGACCTGTCGTGTTTCGACGGCCAGCGGCTGGAGGTGATGGAAAGCGCCATTCCCCAGGTGCTGCGCAAGCGCTATCCGCTCACCAGTCAGATCGTTGGGCAGCATGCCAGCCTGTTTCATTCGGCGATGGGGCGGGCGTGCCTCGGGGAGCTGGCGGTGGACGAAGTGCAGCGCCTGGCGGCCCATGAGCGGCTGGGTGACGACGGGTTGTTACGCGATATCGAAGAACAAGCGCACAAGGGCTTTGGTCAGCGCACAGAAGGCTACTGGGAATACCCGGTGCGCCTGCCGTTCCTGATCCGCGCCATTGCCTTGCCGGTACATGCCGAAGGGCGCCTGGTCGGCAGCATTGCCTTGCAATGGCCGCTGGATCAGGCGCCGGTGGAGCGGGTGTCGAGCCTGCACCTGAGCAGTTTGGCGACCACGGTGGGGGAAGTGCAGCGGGCCTTGGCTGTTTGATGTTTCCTGCACGGGTTTCTTCGCGGGTAAGCCACAGACGCGTGCATTGCCAGTACCGCCCACAGAACCTGCGGGCGTTACTGGCCCTCCCGAAATCCGCTAGGGCTCACCCCCGCCTGCTTGCGAAAGAACCGGCTGAAATACCCCACATCGGCAAACCCCAGCTCATGGGCGATCTCTTTCACGCTCAGGCTCGAATGCCCGAGCATGCGCTTGGCCTCCAGCACCAGTCGGGCATTGATCACATTCATCGGCGTCATGCCCAGGTGTTCCTGGCACAACCGCCCCAACGTCACCAGGGTCATGCCCAATTCGGCGGCGTATTCCGCCAGTGGCCAGTGCGCGCGGTAGTGCATGTCTACCAGCTCGCGAAAAGCCGTCAGTTGCTGGCTGCGTCTTGATACTGGGCGCTGCTCACCTGCGGGCATGTACGGCTCATGGCGCAGGACATGGATCATCAGTGCCAGCAATAGCGCCATGCTGCTGGCCACATGCTCGCGGGCGCGGTTGTGGTATTCCTCGCGCAGGGCCCGAAACAGGGGCAACAACGGGTCTTCATCGGCGGCCCAGTGGGGCAGGGCAATCACCTGTGGTTTGCGCAGTTGCACCCGCACGTTGGGTGCCAGCACCTGGGCGATGCTATCCAGCGGGTGCTGCGCAGCCGTGATTACCTGGCCTTCTACCTGGCTGGCCCAATGAAATCCATGCACCACCTGCGCCGGGACGTACACCACGCAGGGTGCATGAACCTGAAACCGGTCACTGTCGAACAGCACCTCGCCGCCACCGCTTTGCAGGTACAACAGCTGCAGCAAGCCTTCGTGACGGTGTGCGGCAATCTCCCAGTTGTGCGCGCCAGAGCGCTGGGATATCTGCTCCACATGCAAGGCTTCGTGCCACACCGGCTGCGCGGTTTCACCGTACAGGGCGTAATTGGGGATCTTGTTCATGGTGTTGTAATTGTTCTGTTCAGTACCCGCTACTGTGCCATAGCTGCCCGCAGGCTTCAGGGCGCAGTGGGCAAATTGACGGGAATGTGGGGCTGGTTGCAGGTTTTGTCCATTCTGCCGGTGGGCCTGCCGGCCATAGCCTGTTGCCCAGAACAAGCAACGCTCTGGAGAGCAGCATGCACAACAACAAGATCCTTTCTCAGTGGCTAGGCCTGGAGTCGGCCGTATGCGTGGTGACCGGCGCGGCCGGCGGCATTGGCGCAGCATTGGCCGCAGCCTTGGTGGAGCAGCAGGCCCACGTGGTGCTGCTTGACCGCGACCTGGACAAATGCCGCGAACTGGCGGCCACCCTGGGGGAACACAGTGCAGGCGAAGTCAGTGCCCTGGCCTGCGACATTGCCGATCCGGCCAGCGTGGAGCAGGCTGCGGCCCAGGTACAGGCGCTGCATGGGCGCTGCGATGTACTGGTCAACAATGCCAGCGTGCTGCGCCCCGGTGCGCTGGACACGCTAAGCCTGGAACAATGGAACCAGGTGCTGGCGGTCAACCTCAGTGGCTACCTTTTGTGTGCCCAGGCCTTTGGCCGTTCCATGCTGGACTGCGGCCAGGGCCGTATCGTGCATGTGGCCTCGATTGCAGCCCATTACCCGCAACCCAACAGTGGCGCTTACAGCGCGGCGAAGGCAGGCGTCAGCATGTTGTCGCGGCAGATCGCCGTGGAATGGGGGCCGCGCGGTGTGCGCAGCAACGCCGTATGCCCGGGTTTGATCCGCACGCCATTGTCGGCGGCGTTCTATGCCGACCCACAGGTGGCGCGCCGGCGTAGCGCCATGACCGCCAACCAGCGCATCGGTGAGCCGCAAGACATCGCCGAAGCCGTGCTGTTTCTGGCCAGCCGCCGCGCCGACTATATCAACGGCGCCGAGCTGACCGTGGATGGCGGACTGGAAAGCATGCCCATGGCATTGATCCCGCGCCCTGGCTTCGAGGGGGCAGGCCAATGAGTACGCGTAGCTGCGATGTACTGGTCATCGGTGCGGGTGCTGGCGGCCTGGCGACAGCCATCACGGCGAAAAAGCTTGGCCTGGATGTGATCGTCATCGAAAAGGAGGCGTGCTTCGGCGGCACCACGGCGTTTTCCGGCGGTGTGCTGTGGGTGCCGGGCACCCGGCACGGGGGCAATGACAGCCAAGCAGCGGCCATGACCTACCTGCGCAACGAAACCGGTGCCTGCTTCGATGCGGCCGGGGTGGAGGCATTCTTGCGCTACGCGCCGCAGATGGTTGAGTTTTTCGAGCGCGAGACGGCAGTCAAATTCGTGCCCACGCTGTACCCCGATTATCACCCGCAGGTGGAAGGCGGCGTCGATGTGGGCCGCTCGATACTGGCCGCACCTTACGACATCCGTGGTCTGGGGCCCGACATGGCGCGGCTGCGCCCGCCGCTGAAGACCATCACCTTCATCGGCATGATGTTCAACTCGTCGAATGCCGACCTCAAGCACTTCTTCAATGTCACCCGTTCGTTGACCTCGTTCGCCTACGTGGCCAAACGCCTGCTGACCCATTTGAAGGAGCTGGCCTTGTACCGACGCGGCACCCAGGTCACCAGTGGCAATGCCCTGGCGGCACGGCTGGTACGCTCGGCACTGGACCTGGGCATTCCGATTCTCACAGGCACCCCGGCGCGGCAGTTGCTGCGCGAAGGGGCGCGGGTAGTGGGGGCGGTGACCGGGCAGGCCGGCAGCGAGCAGCGCATCGAGGCCCGGCGTGGGGTGGTGCTGGCCTGTGGCGGTTTCTCCCATGACCTGCAACGGCTGCGCCAGGCCTACCCGCATGTACGGCGTGGCGGCGAGCATTTTTCACCGGTGCCAGCGGGCAACACCGGCGATGGTGCGCGCATGGCCGAGGCGCTGGGAGCAAAGGTCGATATCTGCCTGCAGGCACCTGCAGCCTGGATGCCGGTATCGAAGGTGCCGGTGGGTGGTGGGCGGCATATTGCCTTTCCGCACTTGCTCGACCGCTACAAGCCGGGTGTGATCGGCGTGCTGCGTTCGGGGCAGCGATTCACCAATGAGTCGAATGCCTACCACGACGTAGGCGCAGCGCTGATCGAGGCGTGTTCCGACCAGGCAGAAACCGCCATGTGGCTGGTGTGCGACCGCCGCACCCTGGCCAAATACGGGCTGGGCTTTGCCAAGCCTGCGCCGATGCCGCTGGGGCCATTGCTGCGCAACGGTTACCTGCTCAAGGGCCAGACCCTGGCGGAGTTGGCCGGCAAGGCCGGTATCGATGCGCAAGGGCTGGAGCAGACTGTGCGCGAGTACAACCTTGGGGCCGTCCACGGCGAAGACCGTCAGTTCGGCCGCGGCAGCACCAGCTTCAATCGCTACCTGGCCGACCCGCAGCAACAACCCAACCCGTGCGTAGCGCCGGTTGGCGAGGGGCCGTACTTTGCCGTGAAAGTCATCATGGGCGATCTGGGCACTTTCGACGGGCTGCGCACCCGTGTGACCGGTGAAGTGTTGGCGGCCGACGGGCAAGCCATCGACGGCCTGTATGCGGTGGGTAACGACCGCGCCAGCATCATGGGCGGCAACTACCCCGGGGCGGGCATCACCCTGGGGCCGATCATGACCTTTGCCTACATCACCGGGCGCCATCTGGCGGGTGTCGAGCAGGGGCTGGCGGCGGGCAACGCACGGGAGGTGGCGTGATGGACAAGCCTGTGGTCGACCACCGCATCTACACCATTCGCCCACGCGGCATGGCGGCCTTTCTCGAGGCGTTCGACCAGCTGGCGATGCCGATCCTGCTGCGCCACCTCGGTGCACCCCTGGCGTTTTACACCAGCAGCATCGGGCCGTTGAACCAGGTGGTGCACTTGTGGGGCTATGACAGCCTCGATGACTTCGAGAAGCGCAGCGCAGCGCGGGATGCCGACCCGGACTTTGCCGCGTACCTGCATGCCACCCGCGACCTGGTGGTGGCTCAGGAAACACGCATCATAAGGCCTGTGCGCTTACCCAGCCTTTTCCACTAGGGCTGCGACAAACACCGTCATAACAACAACAACAGGTGATACCTATGAACAACACGCTCGACGTGCGCCAACTGATCGACCAGCAACCCATCGGCCGCTACCAGAAATGGGTGGTGTTCCTTGGCTTTCTCATCATCGCCCTGGACGGCCTGGACGTCGCCATCATCGGCTTCATTGCCCCGCAATTGAAAAGCGACTGGGGCCTGGATGCGCAAAGTCTGGGCCCGGTATTGAGCGCCGCGTTGATCGGCCTGGCACTCGGCGCCTTGATTGCCGGCCCCTTGGCGGACCGTTACGGGCGCAAGGCGGTGTTGCTGTGCAGCGTGCTGCTGTTTGGCCTCTGGACACTGGCCTCGGCCTTTTCACCCAACCTGGAAGCCCTGGTCGCGTTGCGCTTTCTGACCGGCCTGGGCCTGGGCGCAGCCATGCCCAATGCCAGCACCCTGGTCAGCGAGTATGCCCCGGCACGCAGCCGCTCGCTGCTCATTACCCTGGCATTCTGCGGCTTCTCCCTGGGCGCTGCGGCAGGTGGTTTCGTCAGCGCCTGGATGATTCCGAACCTGGGCTGGCGCAGTGTCTTGGCATTGGGTGGGGTGTTGCCGCTGATGGTCCTGCCGTTGCTGTATTGGCGCCTGCCGGAATCGGTGACGTTCCTGGTCAGCAAAGGGGCGGACCGCAAGCGCATTCTGGCCATTGTCCGTCGCCTGGCACCTGAGCATGTCAACGCCGACACGACCTTTGTCTTGCCCGGTAAAGCCCAGGCTGCAGGCGGTGCAATCGGCACCATCCTCTCTGCGCGGTATCGCTTTGGTACCTGCATGCTCTGGGGCGGGTACGTGCTGGCGCTGTTCCTGGTCTATCTGTTCAGCGGCTGGTTGCCGACGCTGGTAAAGGAGGGGGGCGGGTTTTCGGTGGCCGAAGCGGCCATCGTCACCGCCTGTTTCCAGATTGGCGGCCCGTTGGGCGCGATTTCGGTGGGTTGGGCCATGGATCGCTACCCGGCGCAGCGCGTGCTGGTACTGACCTTCCTGTTCAGTGGTGCGGTGATTTTTGCAATTGGTCAGGTCGCTGCGGACTTCGCCTGGTTGTGTGCGGTTGCGAGCGCTGTGGGCTTTGGCCTTAATGGGGCAAGTGTTGGCATGAATGCACTGGCGGCGGCTTTTTACCCGACTGAAGCACGGGCGACCGGCGCCAGCTGGATGAGCGGCATCGGGCGCCTGGGTGCGATTCTCAGTGCCTTTGCCGGGGCACAGATGCTGGCACTGGGCTGGAGCTTTGCCCAGGTATTCGCTTCGTTGTTGCTACCCGCAGGGTTGGCGGCTTTGGCGGTATGGCTGCAAGGGCGAAATGCGGCGTCACGGCTTAGCGTTCCAGGTTGTACATCCGGCACCCCGGCTGCAGCGCCAGCAGGTTCGGCTCCCACTCCCTAGCCTTCGGGAACACAGCCCCTGTCTGAAGCCATACGCTCGATCAACGCCCACAACGCCGCATCATTGAAATCGTCGACAACCAGCCTGGCGCCCGCCGCCAGCAACCGCTCCGGGGTCTGCGTCGTGGCCACGCCCACGGTAAAGATCCCCGCGCCACTGGCTGCAGCCGTCCCCGGCAATGAGTCCTCGAAGGCCAGCGCTTGCCCGGCCTCGGCACCCAGCCGCTGCAGGCCGGTGAGGTAGGGCAGCGGGTCCGGTTTGGGCCGTGCCAGTTCTTCGGCCACCAGCACATGTTCAAAGTGCTGGCCCAGGCCCATGGCGTTCAGCATGTGCTCGGCGTTCAGCCGCGGTGCGTTGGTCACCACGCACATGCCGATGTCATGGGCCTGGGCATGCTCCAGCAGGCGCAACAGGCCTGGCATTGGCTCAAGCGACGGCGACATCGCGCGAAACAGCGCTTCCTTGCGGTCGGCCAATGCCTGGCACTGTTCGACGCTGGCGCCGCTGAACAGCTCGGCGAACAGCTCGCCGTTGGCGCGGCCGCTGACCTGGGCGTCGAACTGCGCCTGGCTCAGCTCGCGGCCGTCGTGTTCGCGCAGCAGTTGGCGAAAGGCCTGCAGGTGCAGGGTGTCAGTGTCGGTGAGGGTACCGTCAAGGTCGAACAGCAGGGCGGTCAGCATGGGATATCCAGATGAAAAAACACAAGCCAGGGGATCATAACCAAAGCTGACGACGAAGGGGGCTGTTCAGCGTGCTCCGAAAAGAGTACAAATGTGCTCCATGGACACTCTTACCCCCAAACGCCGCGCCATTTTCGAATTCATCCGTGAGCGCATTGCCGAGCATGGTCAGCCGCCGAGCCTGGCCGATATCGCCACGCGCTTCGGTTTTGCCTCGCGCAGCGTTGCGCGCAAGCACATCACCGCCCTGTGCCAGGCCGGTTACATCGATGTCACGCCAAACCAGGCCCGGGGCATACGCCTGGCCGAACCGCTGCGCCGGCCGGAAATCCTCGAAATACCCGTGCTGGGCCAGGTGGCGGCGGGTGCCCCCATCGGCCCGGACCTGGACATCCACGAGCAGTTGCTGCTCGACCCCAGCCTGTTCCGCCGTACCCCCGACTACCTGCTGAAGGTGCGGGGCGACTCGATGATCGACGACGGCATCTTTGACGGTGACCTGGTCGGCATCCTGCAACAGGCCGACGCCCGCGACGGGCAAATCGTGGTTGCGCGCCTGGACGGCGAAGTGACCATCAAACGCCTGCAACGCCAAGGCGGCACTTACCGGCTGTTGCCACGCAACCCTGCGTATGCGCCGATCGATGTGCAGCCCGAACAGGACTTTTTCATCGAAGGCGTGTTCTGCGGCTTGCTGAGGCGTGACTGATGGGCGCCGTGGTCGACCTCGACAGGCTGCTGGAGCAGCGCCGGGTATGGCGCGGCCGGCAGGCCCAGGCGCGGCCACTCGGGCTGCAGCCCACCGGCCATGCGGCCCTCGACGAACGTTTGCCGGAAGGTGGCTGGCCGGCGGCAGCACTGAGCGAGCTGTTGCTGGCCAACCCCGGCTGTGGCGAATTGCAGTTGCTGTGGCCAACCCTGGCTCGGCTGAGTGCAGAAGCCAGCAGAGTGGTGCTGGTGGCTCCACCCTTCATCCCTTTTGCACCGGCCTGGCAGGCAGCGGGGGTGGACCTGCGCTGGCTGGTACAGGTGGATGCCGAGCCTGCCGATGCCCTGTGGGCTGCCGAACAGTGCCTGCGCTCGGGCAGTTGCGCGGCGGTGCTGTGCTGGCCGGAACGTGCCGATGACCGCGCCCTGCGGCGCTTGCAGGTAGCGGCCGAAACCGGGCAGGCACTGGCGTTCGCCTGCAGGCCGCAGCAGGCGTCGCACAACCCTTCACCCGCAGCGCTGCGCATTGCAGTCGACACACGCCCGGCGCAATGGCGCGTGCTGAAAAGCCGGGGTGGCATGCCACCAGCGCTGCCAATACCCTGCCCGGGGCGGGGCTGATGCACCATGCTCTGGGCCTGCATCCTGCTCCCGCAGCTTGCGCTGGACACCGTCCTGCGTGAGCGTGACGACCCTGACACACCCTTGGTGCTGATTGGCGGGCCGACCCAGCGTCGCGTGTTGCAGGCAGTCAACCCGGCGGCCGCTGCACTGGGCCTGCGCGCCGGGCAAACCCTGACCGCAGCGCGTGCCCTGGCCGATGGCTTCACCTGCGTCGAAGCTGACCCCAAACGCATCGATCAGGTGCAACAGTTGCTGGCGGCCTGGGCCTACCGCTTCAGTGCCCAGGTCAGCCTGCATTACCCTCGGGCGCTGCTGCTGGAAGTGGGCTCCAGCCTGCAACTGTTCGGGCCCTGGCCCTTGTTCGAGGCACGTCTGCGTCAGGAACTGGCAGAACTGGGCCTGCGTCAACGCATTGTCCTGGCCAGCAACCCGGTGGCTGCTCGCATGCTCGCCAATGGCCACGATGGCCTGGCCGTGGGCGATGTCGACGCCACCCGAGCGGCGCTGCTTGGCATGCCCATCACGCGCGTCGGCCTGCCGGCAGAGGCGGCCGAAGCGTTTGCCCGCATGGGCTTGCACCAGCTGGGCCAGGTATTGGCCTTGCCGCGCGATACCTTGGCCAGGCGCTTTGCGGCCCAGGTGCAGCTGCACCTCGACCAGTTGCTCGGCCTGCGCAACCTGGGGCTGGACTTCTACCAGCCACCCGACCGTTTCGAAACCCGGCTGGAACTCAACTTCGACGTCGAATCGCACCAGGCGCTATTGTTCCCGCTGCGGCGCATGCTCAACGACCTTGCTGCATTTCTGGCCGGGCGAGACTGTGGCGTGCAGCGCTTCTGCCTGCATCTGGAGCACGCCGAGGGGCCGGATACCCTGCTCAAGGTGGGCCTGCTGGCGGCCGAACGCGATGCTGCGATGCTGTTCGAGCTGGCCCGTGGGCGCCTTGAGCCGCTGCGCATACCCGCACCGGTGCGCAACCTGCGGCTGGTTGCCGAAGACTTGCCACCCTTCGTGCCACAGCATCAGGCGTTGTTCGACCCGCGGGCGCAACAGGCGCAACCCTGGGCGCAATTGCGTGAGCGGTTGCGCGCCCGCCTGGGGGATGAGGCCGTCAAGGGGCTTGGCGCAGCCGCCGATCACCGCCCCGAATGCGCCTGGCAGTTGGCGGAGCAGGGTGCCCAAGGCAACATGCCGGTTGCACCGGGCAGCCGCCCGGGGTGGCTGTTGTCGGCACCGATCGCGCTGGATGACGCCGCCTACCAGGTGCAGGGCTACGCCGAACGCATCGAATCAGGTTGGTGGGATGGCGGCGATGTGCGTCGCGACTACTACCGCATCGAAACCCGTGACGGCTTGCGCGGCTGGGCCTACCGCGACCTGAGCCAGGCCGGCCCGCTTTGGCTGCAGGGTTGGTTCGCATGAACACCCCGGGTTATGCCGAGCTGCATTGCCTTTCCAACTTCAGCTTCCAGCGCGGTGCATCGAGCGCCGACGAGCTGTTCCGGCGTGCGCGCGAGCAGGGCTACCAGGCCTTGGCAATCACTGACGAATGCACGCTGGCCGGTATCGTGCGCGCCTGGCAGGCAGCCAAGGTGCACCAGTTGCGGCTGATCGTTGGCAGCGAGGTGCAATTGTGCGACGGGCCCAAGCTGGTGCTGCTGGTCGAGAACCTGACCGGCTACCAGAACCTGTGCGCGCTGATCACCCGTGCCCGGCGGCGGGCAGAGAAGGGTGCGTACCAGCTGTTTCGTGATGACCTGCTGCTGCACCACCAAGGCCTGCTGGCCTTGTGGGTGGCCGCTGACAGTGGCGATACCGCTACCGGCGCGTGGCTGCGCAGTGTGTTCGCTGAGCGCCTGTGGCTGGCCGTGCACCTGCACCGGGGCAGTGACGATGCCATGCGCCTGCAACGGTTGCGGGCACTGGCGGCTGATGTGGGTATCCGCGCCGTGGCCTGTGGCGACGTGCACATGCACGTGCGTGGTCGCCGTGCCTTGCAGGACTGCATGACTGCCATCCGCCAGCATTGCCAGGTGAGCGAGGCCGGGCGCTTTCTGTTTGCCAATGGCGAACGGCACCTGCGCAGCCAGGCGCAACTGGCCGAGTTGTATCCGCTCGACCTGCTGGCCGAGACCTTGGTCATTGCCCGGCGCTGCCAGTTTGACCTGAGCGAACTGAACTACCAGTACCCACGCGAACTGGTGCCCGAGGGGCATACCCCGGCAAGCTGGCTGCGCGAACTGTGCGAGCAAGGCATGCCGCTGCGCTGGCCAGACGGGCCGAGTGGCAAAGTGCGGGCTGTGCTTGCCAAGGAACTGGGGCTGATCGAAGAGCTGGGTTACGAAAGCTACTTCCTGACGGTGCACGACATTGTCGCCTTCGCCCGCAGCCAGCGCATCCTATGCCAGGGCCGGGGGTCGGCAGCCAACTCGGTGGTGTGCTTCGTACTGGGCATCACCGAGCTTGACCCCATGAAACACCACCTGCTGTTCGAGCGCTTCCTGTCGCGCGAGCGCAACGAGCCGCCGGACATCGACGTGGACTTCGAACACGACCGGCGCGAGGAGGTGATCCAGTATGTGTTCCGTCGCTATGGCCGGCACCGGGCGGCGCTCACTGCGGTAGTCAACACCTACCATGCCGCCGGTGCGGTGCGGGATGTGGCGCGGGTGCTGGGGCTACCTGCCGACCAGGTGGATGCCCTGGCCAAATGCTGTGGCCGCTGGAGCGATCGCATACCCGATGACCAGCGCCTGGCCGAAGCCGGTTTCGAAGCGGGCAGCCCTTCGCTGCGGCGGGTGCTGGTGCTGGCCGGCGAACTGATCGGCTTCCCCCGGCACCTGTCACAGCACCCGGGCGGTTTTGTCATCTCCCAGCAACCGCTCGACCAGCTGGTGCCGGTGGAGAATGCCGCGATGCCGGAGCGCACGGTGATCCAGTGGGACAAGGATGACCTGGACATGGTTGGCCTGCTCAAGGTCGACGTACTGGCGTTGGGCATGCTCAGCGCCTTGCGTCGCTGTTTCGACCTGCTGCAGCACCACCGTGGCCGGCACCTGACCCTGGCGACCATCCCCAGCGAAGACCCGGCCACCTACGCCATGATCAGCCGTGCCGAGACCATGGGCGTGTTCCAGATCGAGTCACGCGCGCAAATGGCCATGTTGCCGCGGCTGCGGCCCCAGAAGTTCTACGACCTGGTCATCGAGGTCGCCATCGTCCGCCCCGGGCCGATTCAGGGCGACATGGTGCACCCGTACCTGCGCCGGCGCCTGAAGCAGGAACCGGTGACGTATCCGTCGCCGCAACTGAAGGAAGTGTTCGAACGTACCTTGGGCGTGCCGCTGTTCCAGGAGCAGGTGATGGAACTGGCGATGGTCGCGGCCGACTATACCCCGGGCGAGGCCGACCAGTTGCGCCGCAGCATGGCAGCCTGGAAGCGCCACGGCGGGCTGGAACCGCACCGCGAACGGCTGGTGCAGGGCATGCTGCGCAATGGTTACACGCTGGCGTTTGCCGAGCGCATCTTCGAGCAGATCAAGGGGTTTGGCAGCTATGGCTTCCCTGAGTCGCATGCGGCCAGCTTTGCCTTGCTGTGCTATGCCAGCAGTTGGCTGAAGTGCCATGAGCCGGCGATCTTCACCTGTGCGTTGGTCAACAGTTGGCCGATGGGCTTCTACAGCCCTGATCAGCTGCTGCAAGAGGCTCGCCGCCAAGGTATCGAGGTACGGCCGGTTGATGTCTGCCACAGCGACTGGGACTGCACCCTGGAGCCTGATGCTGAAGGCACCCTGGCCATTCGCATGGGCCTGCGACTGGTGCGTGGCCTGGCCGAAGCCGATGCCAGGCGCGTGCAGCAGGCGAGGGCGCAGCGGCCGTGGCGCAACGTCGAAGACCTGTGCCTGCGCGCCGGCCTGGACGCACGGGCCCGTGCCCGCCTGGCTGATGGCGGGGCGCTGCGCGCCTTGGCCAGCGATCGGCATCAGGCGCGCTGGCAGGTGGCGGCGGTGCAGCCGCAGCTGCCGTTGTTCGCCGATGCGCAGGCCTTGCCTGAAGAACCGGTGCAATTGCCCGTGCCAACCGTGGGCGAGGACCTGATGGCCGATTATCAAACCCTCGGCACTACGCTTGGCCCACATCCGCTGGCCCTGTTGCGCGCTCGCCTGAGGGCGCTGGGGTGTCGCAGCTCCAGTGAATTGCAGGGTGTGGAGCATGGCGACAACATTGCCGTGGCCGGGCTGGTGGTGGGCCGGCAACGGCCTCAAACCGCCAGCGGTGTGACCTTCGTTACTCTGGAAGACGAACATGGCATGGTCAACGTGGTGGTGTGGCGTGCGCTGGCCGAACGGCAGCGGCGGGCGCTGGTGGGTTCGCAGCTGCTCAAGGTCAGTGGGCGGTTGGAGCAGGAGAATGGGGTGCGGCACCTGATTGCGCGGCGGTTGGAGGATGTGAGTCCGCTGCTGCAAGGGCTGGATGTGCGCAGCCGGGATTTTCACTGACCCCCAACGCTCGGTACTTGCGTGGTTCCCTGTGGGTGCGGGCGAGCCCGCGAAGCAGCCACCGCGTTGCAGGGCACCGGCCTTGCCGGTGTTCGCGGGCATGCCCCACATTGACCGCCTGCAACCTTGAGCCTGCCCCAACCATTCATTGGCCACGGTGCGTTATTCCTTGGTCGACGGCCACGTTTGCCACTAGGCCTGAGCCCCCCCTGTGGGAGCGGCCTTGTGTCGCGATAGGGCCGCAAAGCGGCCCCAGCAATCTATGCATGATGCCGAGATCCTGGGGCCGCTGCGCGGCCCTATCGCGACACAAGGCCGCTCCCACAGGGATCGCGTCAGCTTTTAGAAATTGAGCAAGACAGTTGCTCCCAAAGGTCGCGTCCTGGTCCCGCTTGTGCTCGCCTACACCATCGCCAACCGCTGCTTGCGCGTCGGTGCAGGGAACGCCCGGTCGATCGCCCGCAGGTCTTCACCGGTCAAGGTCAGCGCTCCCGCCGCCGCATTGAGCCGCACGTGCTCGGGCGCCACCGCCTTGGGGATGGCGATCACGCCGTCATCGCGGGTCACCCAGGCCAGGCTGACCTGGGCCGGTGTGGCGCCATGGCGCTCGGCGATTTCCGCCAGTACCGGGTGCTGCAACAAGCGCCCGGCCTGAGCCAGCGGGCAGTAGGCCATGGTCGGCAAGCCACGTTTTTCGCACCACGGTAGCAAGTCGAATTCGATGCCACGCTGGGCGGGGTTATACAACACCTGGTTGGTGGCACAATCAGGGTTGTGCAGTTCGCGCAGGTCGTCGACGTCGAAGTTGGACACGCCCCAACGCTTGATCTTGCCTTGCTCGCGCAAGCGCTCGAAGCCTTCGACGGTTTCCTCCAGCGGGTGCTGACCACGCCAGTGCAGCAGGTACAGGTCGATGCAATCAGTGCCCAGGCGCGTGAGGCTGCGTTCGCAGGCAGCCGCCATGCCGCGCAGGCCGGCATTGTGCGGGTAGACCTTGCTGACCAGAAATACCCGGTCGCGGCGCCCGGCAATGGCTTGGCCAACGACCTCTTCTGCCCCCCCTTCGGCATACATCTCGGCGGTGTCGATCAGGTTCAGGCCCAGCTCGATGCCCTGTTGCAGCGCCGCGACTTCGGCAGCCTTGCGACCTGGGTCTTCGCCCATGTACCAGGTGCCTTGGCCGATGGCTGGAACGCTCGTGCCTGCCAGATTTACGTAACGCATGTCACCTCCGGGATCCGGGTATTGGAAAGAAGCACCTCAAGCAGTGCCTGCGCTGCGGTGGAAAGCTTGTGCTCGCTGAGGGCAATCACGCCGATGCGCCGCTCGACAGTGGGCTCGACCAAGGTTACGCAGCGGGCACCCAGCTCCTGCATCTGGTTGATGCACAGCGCCGGCACAGCACTGACCCCCAGGCCGCTGGCCACCATGCGGCCGATGGTCGTCAGCTGGTGGCTTTCGAACGCGACTGCCAGCTTGCCGTGGCGGGCCGCCACATTCTGCTCCATCAGCAGGCGCACCGCCGAAGGGCGCTGCAGGGCCACGAAATCTTCGGCCATCAGCTGTGCCCAGCTGACCTGGGGCAGCAGCGCCAAGGGCGAGTCGGCGGCCACTACCGCAACGAAGCGGTCCATGTACAACGGGTGGAAGTCCAGCCCATCGATGTTATCCGGCTCGAAGCCGATGCCCAGTTCGACGCGGCGATGGCGTACCAGTTCCTGTACCTGTTCGTTGATCACGTCGTGCACCGTGACGTTGACCTTGGGGTAGCGCTGGCGAAACACCTTGAGCGCGTGGGGCAACAGGTTGCCGGCAAAAGCCGGCATGGCCGCCACTGACACACGGCCCAATTGCAGGGTAAAGCGCTGGCGCAGCATCTCTTCGGTATCGTCCCAGTCGGCCAGCAGGCGGCGTGCCAGTGGCAGCAGCACTTCGCCTTCGGCAGTCAGGCTGACGCTGCGCGTGGTGCGGCTGAGCAGGGCGCCGCCGAGGTTTTCTTCCAGCGCCTTGATGGTCAGGCTCAGTGCCGGTTGCGAAACGTGCAGGTGTTCACCGGCCTGGGCGAAGCTCTGGTACTTGGCCACGGCGACAAAGGCGCGCAATTGTTTGACGTTCATGTCGGGCCTATCGTTTGTTTTGTAAAAATTATCAATCGATGACGAAAACAAAATTAACAAATCAGTCGCTTGCGGTGAAGATGTCTGCACACGCTCACCGACAGCCTCGTCGGTTAAACAACTACAAAAGGCGGATCAGCATGGCCGGACTGGACAAGCGCGTTGCAACCTATGAACAGGCCCTCGAAGGCCTGACCGACAACATGACGGTACTGGCCGGTGGTTTCGGCCTGTGCGGCATCCCGGAAAACCTTATCAGCGAAATCAAGCGGCGTGGCGTCAAGGGCCTGACCGTGGTTTCCAACAACTGCGGCGTTGACGGTTTTGGCCTGGGCGTGCTGCTGGAAGACCGGCAGATTCGCAAGATGATCGCCTCCTACGTGGGCGAAAACGCCGAGTTCGAACGCCAGTTGCTCAGTGGCGAGCTGGAAGTGGAACTGACCCCACAGGGCACCCTCGCCGAAAAAATGCGCGCAGGTGGTGCCGGCATTCCGGCGTTCTACACCGCCACCGGCTATGGCACCCCGGTTGCCGACGGCAAGGAAGTCCGCGAGTTCAAGGGCCGCAAGTACATCCTGGAAGAGTCCATCACCGGTGACTTCGCCATCGTCAAGGGCTGGAAGGCCGACCACTACGGCAACGTGGTGTACCGCAACACTGCGCAAAACTTCAACCCGCTGGCGGCCACCGCCGGCAAGATCACCGTGGTCGAAGTGGAAGAAATCGTCGAACCCGGCGTGCTGCTGCCAAGCGAAATCCACACCCCGGGCATCTACGTGGACCGTGTCATCGTCGGCACCTTCGAAAAACGTATCGAAAAGCGCACCGTCAAGGCCTGAGCGCCATCCACCCGAACAATAAAGAGATCCTGACCATGGCACTGACCCGCGAACAGATGGCGCAACGCGTTGCCCGTGAACTGAAGGACGGTTACTACGTCAATCTGGGCATCGGCATCCCC
Organism: Pseudomonas sp. JY-Q; assembly: GCF_001655295.1. Taxonomy (NCBI): domain Bacteria; kingdom Pseudomonadati; phylum Pseudomonadota; class Gammaproteobacteria; order Pseudomonadales; family Pseudomonadaceae; genus Pseudomonas; species Pseudomonas sp. JY-Q. The sequence continues at coordinate 2,987,867 of NZ_CP011525.1, forward strand.
ACCTTGGTGGCCAACTATGTACCCGCCGACATGGATGTGATGCTGCAATCGGAAAACGGCCTGCTTGGCATGGGCGAATTCCCCACCGAAAGCACCCTCGATGCCGACATGATCAATGCCGGCAAGCAAACGGTCACCGCCCGCCGCGGCGCCTCGATTTTCGATTCGGCACAATCGTTCGCCATGATCCGTGGCGGCCACGTCGACCTGACCGTACTGGGGGCTTTCGAGGTGGACGTGCAGGGCAACATCGCCTCGTGGATGATTCCGGGCAAGCTGGTCAAGGGCATGGGCGGGGCCATGGACCTGGTGGCCGGCGCCGACAACATCATCGTTACCATGACCCACGCCTCCAAGGACGGCGAGTCCAAGTTGCTGCCACAGTGCAGCCTGCCGTTGACCGGTGCGGGCTGCATCCGCAAGGTGCTGACCGACCTGGCCTACCTGGAAATCGAAGACGGCGCCTTCATCCTGCGCGAGACCGCGCCTGGGGTCAGCGTCGAGGAAATCATCGAGAAAACCGCCGGCAAACTGATCGTGCCGGATGATGTGAAGGAAATGACCTTCTAAGGCATGACGTGATCTCACCCTGTAGGCGCGGGTTGACCCGCGAATGCGTCGGTACATTGACCGCCGCATTCGCGGGTCAACCCGTTCCCACAGGTTTTTTGCGTTGCCTGGCAGTACCGCTTCATCCCATAAAACCAATAAAAGGAATTCAACCGTGGCCGCTGAAATTCAAGACAGCCGCTCCGCGCGCTTTGCCTTGCGCTGCTCCAACTGGGCTGAACGCTGGTTCCCCGACTCCTGGGTGTTCGCCGCGCTGGCGGTGCTGCTGGTGTGTATCGGCGCACTGGCCATGGGCGCCAAACCGACCGACACCGCCAAGGCGTTTGGCGACGGCTTCTGGAGCCTGATACCGTTCACCATGCAGATGGCCTTCGTGGTCATCGGCGGTTATGTGGTGGCCAGCTCGCCGCCCGCCGCGAGGCTGATCGATCGCCTGGCGCGCATCCCCGGCAATGGGCGCTCGGCAGTGTGCTGGGTAGCACTGATCTCGATGCTGGCCTCCTTGCTCAACTGGGGGCTGTCGCTGGTGTTTGGAGGTTTGTTGGTGCGCGCCCTGGCAAGGCGCACCGACCTGAAGATGGACTACCGCGCTGCGGGTGCGGCCGCTTACCTGGGCCTGGGTGCGGTGTGGGCGTTGGGCCTGTCATCCTCGGCGGCGCAGCTGCAGGCCAACCCGGCCAGTCTGCCACCTTCAATCCTGTCGATAACCGGGGTGATCCCGTTTACCGAAACCATCTTTCTCTGGCAGTCCGGCGTGATGTTGGCGGCACTGGTGGTGGTCTCGCTGGTGATCGCCTATGCCACCGCTCCGGGCCCGAACAGCGCACGTAGCGCAGAAGACTGCGGTGTCGACCCCAGCTTCACAGCGCCACCCGCGCCGCAACGCACGCGCCCGGGGGAGTGGCTGGAACACAGCCCGATCCTGATCCTGCTGTTGGTGGCCTTGGCTGCTGGCTGGCTGTATCAGGAGTTTGCGACAAAACCTGCGATTACCGCCATCTCGGGGCTCAACACCTACAACCTGTTGTTCATCATGCTCGGTGCTTTGCTGCACTGGCGCCCACGCAGCTTCCTTGACGCGGTGGCACGCGCGGTACCGACCACCACCGGTGTGCTCATCCAGTTCCCGCTGTATGGTTCGATCGCCGCTATCCTCACCCAGGTGAAGGGCGTCGATGAACAGACGCTGGCCCACCATATTTCACTGTTCTTCACCCAGATTGCCACCCATGACACGTATGCCGTGCTGATGGGCGTGTATTCGGCGGTGCTGGGCTTCTTCATCCCTTCAGGTGGCGGCAAGTGGATCATCGAGGCCCCTTACGTGATGCTGGTGGCCAACGACCTGCAGTACCACCTGGGGTGGGCCGTGCAGATCTACAACGCGGCCGAAGCTTTGCCGAACCTGATCAACCCGTTCTACATGCTGCCGCTGCTGGGCGTGCTGGGGCTCAAGGCGCGCGACCTGATCGGTTTCTCGTTCGTGCAATTGCTGGTGCATGTGCCGTTGGTGCTGGTGTTGCTGTGGGCGCTGGGTACAACGCTGCAGTACGTGCCGCCCGTGATGCCTTGATTCGAGGCCCCTGGAGACTTGGCGCCAGCTTTCAGACGCGTATCATGGCTGCCTCAGCCTGGGAAACCCGCGTCACATGTCTATCCGATTGAAACTGCTGCGTAAGAAACTGGGGATGACCCTGGAAATGCTGGCCGAAAAGACTGGCATGACCAAAAGCTACCTGTCCAAGGTCGAGCGCGGCCTCAACACGCCCTCGATCGCTGCGGCGCTGAAACTGGCGAGGGCACTGAACGTCAATGTCGAAGAGCTGTTCGCCGAAGAACAGCCCGGTCAGAGCCGCTACAGCCTGGTGCGCCGTACCGAGCGCCAGGCCTTGGTGGGCGATGGGCAAGGGCCGGGGTACGCGGCCCTCACCAGTCAGGTTGGCCAGCGCAGCCTGCTGCCGTTTCTGATTCAGCCGCCGTCCGAGTTCAGCGACCCCACGTTCAAGGAACACCAGGGCGAAGAGTTCCTGTTTGTTCACGCAGGCCAGGTGGAAGTGGATTTCATGAGTGAGCGGGTGTTGCTGGAGCAGGGCGACGCCCTGCATTTCAATGCCCAGACGCCGCACCGCCTGCGCTCGGTAGGTGCGACACCGGCGCAGTTACTGGTTGTGGTTCACCACGCAGACGAATGAAACCGCAGGGGGCAATCATGCCCCCACGTGTTCTCAGCTGTGAAACGCCATGTTCATCGCATCATCCCTCCCTTGCATAATCTGCATGCCGTTTTTTTGACGAATGCGCCCATCGCTCATTGAATTTTATTATGGTGTCGGATCATTGACGTAATGTCATTGTGCCCATAAGCTCAAGTCAACAACGAAACAACTCCCGCAGCACAGCGCCAATAACTAATTGATTTTCCTGTTTTTAGGAGGGGAGTATGCGCACGACTCTGATAATCAAATCGATGTTCTTGCTGGTGATGCTAAGTGGTGCTGCCCGCGCAGCGGATTCGTATATAAATCAGAACAGTATCATTCCTGTTTCAACTGCAGGCTGGTTCTTTGCCTTTGCTGTGGTCGGTTTTGTTGCCGTTGCCAACCGCAGAAAGATCTGAGCCGTATACCGGGTACCTAAAGTGACCCATTGCTGCGAGGCCACAAGCATGGCTTGTGAATTCTCCAACCGTTGCTATATTCCCAGTAGCCCCTAGGGCCAACGTTTACAAGGCGTTGCAGCCACGTCTGCAGCGTCAAGGCAAGGGCCTCCAGGAAGGTCGAGGCCATCACGGCAGCTGTGCGCCGTGAAGCGGAGCGAGAGTTGGTGTGTTGTTCTCATTCAGTGCTCTTTGTCGGGCCATTTGGCCGGAGGGACCCTCATGGTGCGTTCAATGTTTGCCGCTTTCTGCATGCTGACGGTGTGGTCTGGCGCCGGTAACGCCGACCAGAGCAGTGCTGCCTACCTGCTCAGCCCCGGCGATGTGGTGATGGTATCGGTGTGGCAGGAAGACAGCCTGCGTCAAGAAGCCACCGTACTTCCCGATGGCAGTATCACCTTCCCCTTGGCCGGGCGCATCAATGTTGCCGGGCTGGATGTGACGGCAGTGGAAAAGCAGGTCGCTGCCAAACTCGAAAAATTCCTCCCCGACCCTAACGTCAGCGTTGTCGTCAAAAGCATTGCCGGCAACATGGTCTATGTACAGGGCAAAGTGATCAAGCCCGGGCCTGTGCAAATGGCAGGCCCCACGGCCGTATTGCAGGCGCTGAGCATGTCGGGCGGCCTGGACAAGTTTGCGGATGAAAGCGAAATCAAGGTGGTCCGCGGCACCGGTGCTTCCCAAAAGATCCTGCCCGTGCGATATAAGGACCTGGTGTCTGGGCGGGACATGTCCACCAACATCCAACTTCAGGCTGGCGATACGCTGGTCGTTCCTTGATCTTGCCTTTAATAAGAACATTTAATGCCTCTTCTTAGAACAACTCGCATTGCAACGGCAATCCTGGTCTTGCCGTTCACGGACGCGGTACTGGCGGCAAATTGGCAGTCTACGGTGGTGGTACCGACATCCGTCGAATACGACAGCAACCCATTGCTGTTGACCTCGGGGGAAAAGGGCATAACGCGCACGATCATCGCGCCGGATTACACCCTGATTGGTACTTTCGACCGTGACGAATTGAGGTTGGGGCTTGGCATGCATGTGCTGCGCTCGTCCGATACGGATATCGTCGATGACCGTGAAGACCCTGACATCAGCCTGGGTTGGCAGCGCACCACCGAGCGGGGGCGGTTCGGCCTGGTGGGGCGCTACAACGAAAGCTCGACATTGTCGGGGACAGTACTGGATACCGGGGTGATTACCACCGACGGTACGCAGAAGCTTTACACCTTGACTGGCAACTGGAGCCAGGCGGTGACCGAGCGCAGTACCTTGAGCAACGAAACCACCTACAGCCGTGCCCGTTATGACATCAGCACGCTGACGGGCTACGACGAACTGGCGAACGTCTTTACCTGGACTTACGCCTGGAGTGAGCGAGCTGACCTGTATACCCGTTTTGGTGCTCGGCGCTATGAGCCAGAACAGGACCTTACCGCGACCGCTTCCAACAGCTACACCCCGGCAGTCGGCATCAAATACCAGCTTGCCGAAGGCTTGAGCGCCGATGCCCATGTTGGCGTCAACCAAGTGTCAGGTGATGACGGCGGCCGGCGCGGGGAGGGTGGGGTTGCGTTGCTGTACACCGGCCCGCGTGCCGACGCCAGCTTTACCGCCGAGCGCAGCACGGTAGCAAGCGCCGAAGGCGGCTTCGCCGAGCTGGACCAGGTGCGTGGTGTGTGGAGCTATGCGCTGACCGAGTTGTCCCGGGTCGGTGCCGACGCCGCGTGGCAAGACAGCAAAGGGCAGTCGCCCAACACGCTGCAGACTTACAGCGTATGGGCCAGCCGCCAGTTTTCGCCTTACTGGGACCTGCGCCTGTCGCTGATGTACAAGGAACGGCAGCAGGACCATGTACCGGATGCGACCGCTACGATCGTTGGTTTGACGTTGACGTACAGGTACCCCGACATCTGAACTGCAGGCAGGTGGCCCTATGAAGTCTGACTACGAGCTCTCCCTCAGAGATTACATCGCCATTATCAAGGACAGGGCCCTGGTGTTAGGGGTGAGTGCCGCAGTCATTCTCGCCGCGACCGTGGCCGTCGCGTTGATGGTGCCGCCGATCTACCAGTCGACCGGCACCATTCTGGTGGAGTCGCAGCAGATTTCGCCTGAACTGGTGTCGACCAACAACACCAGCTTTGCCGATGAGCGCATCGAGGTGATCCGCCAACGGGTGATGACCCGCGACAACCTGCTGCGCATCATCGGCAAGTACGAGCTCTTCGCCGACAAGCGCTTCAGCGAAAGCGACAAGATCGACCAGATGCGCAACGCGATCGTGGTCGAAACCCTGACCACCTTCGTGCGCGGTCGTGGTGAAGCGACCGTGGCGTTCAATGTGTCGTTCGAGCACAAACAGGCACAAGTAGCCAAGGAAGTCGCCGATGAACTGGTGACGCTGTTCCTCAACGAAAACCTCAAGCAGCGCACCGAACGGGCCAACGAAACCACCGAATTCCTCACCCAGGAAGCCAACAAGCTGGGTGCCGAGCTGGCCACCCTGGAAAATCAGCTGGCCGATTTCAAGCAGGCCCATGCCAATGCCTTGCCCGAGCACCAGACCCTGCGGATGAACATGCTGTCGCGGGCGGAGCTGGAATTCCGTGAGGTCGACCGTGACTACAAGGCTGCCCAGGAGGAGCTGCGCTACCTTGAGCTGGAGCTATCTGCGGCCAATGCCGGCCTTGCCACCAAGGCTGCCGAGGGCACCCGGCCAACCCGTGCCGACCAGCCCGACGACCTGCCAAGCCTGAAAGCCGAATACGCGCAGCTGCTGACCCGTTACAAGGATGCCCACCCGGATGTAGTGTCGGTCAAACGCAAGATACAGGCACTCGAAGCCAGTGGGGGGAGCACTGCGGCCGTGTCCACGGTCAGCCTCGACGCGGCCCGTGTTCGCGCCAAGATGAGCGCCGCCCAGGTGCGTATTGCCTCGCTGGCAGAACAAAAGCGTGAGCTGACCCGGAAAATGGAAGGCTACGAAGCCGAGATCCTCGAGGCGCCGCAAGTCGAGCGTGGTCTGGTGACCTTGATGCGTGACCACGACAACGCGCGCAAGAAATACGAAGAGATTCGTGCCAAGGAAATGGGCGCAAAGATTACCGAAAGCCTCGAGCAGGAAAACAAGGCTGAACGCTTTGTGCTGCTGGAGCCTCCTCTGTTGCCTGAGAAGCCGATCAAGCCTAACCGCAAGAAAATCGCTGCGCTGGGTCTGGTGCTGGCACCGGCCGGTGGCGGGGCGTTGGTGATGCTGCTGGAAATGCTCAATCAGCGCGTGCGTGGCGTTGGTGCCCTGGAAAGTCTGCTGGGCAAACGGGTACTGGTGGCACTGCCTTATATCGATACCCGGGCCGACGTGGCTCGACGCAAGCGCTGGCGCAATCGCCTGATCCTGGCGGCACTGGCGTTGGCAGCTATCATGATAGGGCTGGTGCACGTGTTCTACATGCCACTGGATGTGCTGTTGTACAAAGTCATGTCTCGGTTTGTATAGGGAAAGCAGTGATGGACAGGATCAAGCCGGCTGTTGGCAACAATATTCATCAGGTTACCCCGGGTACTCCCCAGGCACTGTCTCCCGCCCCCGGTACGGCGCTGGCCGAAGTGCCGGGTCAGTTCGATTACGTGAACACCAAGGTGGTGCCGCTGCGTGCAGACCACCTGGAGCGTAACCGCATCGTGGCGTACAACAAGAACTCCAACATGAACGGGCCGATCGACCTGTTGCGTACGCAGGTGCTCAGGGCCATGGATGAGAACGGCTGGCGCACCTTGGCCATCACCTCGCCAACGCCGGAAGCGGGCAAGACAATGCTGGCGATCAACCTGGCCATGAGTATTGCCCACCATACCACCAAGACTGCGTTGCTGGTGGACTTCGACCTGCGCCGGCCCAAGGTCGGCAGTTACCTGGGGCTGCCCATGGAGCAGGCACTGAACGAGTTTCTGACGGACAAGGCCGAGTTGCAGGACTGCCTGGTCAACCCCACCTTGCCGCGCTTCGTGGTGCTGCCAACGCGGGTACCCGTGCCCCTGTCGACCGAGATGCTGTCCTCGCCCAAGGTGAACAACCTGATTGGCGATTTGCGCAACCGCTACGAATCGCGCATCTGCATTTTCGATTTGCCACCGCTGCTCAGCTCGGACGATGCGATCACCGTGTTACCCAAGTTCGACTGCGTGTTGCTGGTGGTGGCCAACGGAATGAACAACAAGAAGGAAATCGAGGATTGCCTGCATCACCTGGGCACGGTGAACCTGATCGGGACAGTGTTGAACAAGGCTGACGAACAGCCGCGCACCTATTACTGAGCCTTCTGGCAATGCGCCTGTAGACGCCGCCTTGTGCTGCGCCTACAGGAAGCCGAGGGCAACTCAGCGCTCCCAGGGATACTGCAACTCCCACTGCCACGCATGCCGAACAATCTGCTCCAGCGAGGCGAATGCCGGACGCCAGCCCAGCACCTGCATGGCTTTGCTCGCATCCGCCACCAGCCGTGGCGGGTCGCCGGCGCGACGCGGTGCGTCAAGGGCATTGATCTGTCGCCCGGTCACTGCCCGGGCCGTATCGATCACCTGCTGCACCGAAAAGCCCAGGCCATTGCCCAGGTTGAACGCGGCACGCTCGCCACCGTCCAGTAAATAATCCACTGCCAGTGCATGGGCCGCCGCCAGGTCTGCCACATGCACGTAGTCGCGTATGCAGGTGCCATCCGGTGTGTCGTAGTCGCGACCAAACACTGTCACCGCCTCACGCCGGCCAGATGCAGCCTGCAGGATCAAGGGGATCAGATGGGTTTCCGGTTCATGACGCTCGCCTAGCTGGCCTTCCGGGTCAGCGCCCGCTGCATTGAAATAGCGCAGGCATACCGACTTCAAACCATAGGCCCGGTCGAAGTCCTCAAGAATCTGCTCGACCATCCATTTGCTCAACCCGTACGGGTTGATCGGCACCTTGGTGTGCGCTTCATCGATCGGCACGTACTGCGGGTTGCCGTAAACGGCGGCACTCGAAGAAAACACCAGGTGCCTGATGCCGGCATTGACCATGGCCTGCAGCAGGGAAAGGGTGGCTGCGACGTTGTTCTGGTAGTACTTGCCGGGTGCACTGACCGACTCGCCCACTTGAATGAACGAGGCGAAGTGAAACACCGCATCGAAGTGGCACACGCCAAACAGCACATCCAGTGCGGCTTCGTCGGCGATGTCGAGCTTGGCCCACTGGATACCGGGGCCAGGTGAGACCAGGTCCGCCACCAGCACTTCATGGCCGGCGGCGAGCAGGTGCTTGACCATGTGCGAGCCAATGTAGCCCGCACCACCCACAACCAGATATTTCATCCCCACCTCCTGGAATCTGCTGTTTACAGACGCAGTGAACACTCCCTGACACGTGCAGGTGGGATGATCAGCTACAGGTGACCTGAGCGTAGATGGCCATATGCTCTATTTCAAGAATAGCCAATTGGACATGTAGGTTCCGTCGAAGGTAATGGTGTATTGCCCCTCCTTGTAGGCCACCGGCAGCGGTTTCAGCTGCTCCCGTGCATCGCGGGCGAACAGTTTCAGGCCGGCGGGTGCCTTGATGTCCAGGCGGCCTTCAAGGGGCTCGACATTGAACGGCGTCTTGTCATCGGCCTTGGGCATGGCACGGGTGCCCAGAGACAGCAGAAGCTCGCGCGACTGGCCCAGTGGCTTGCCGTCCAGGCTCTGGACCACGACGCTGGCGTAAGGCGTTTTCGCTTGTATCTGAATGGCACCCAGGTTGACCGGGCGGCCGCCCAGCCAGCCGCTGGCGGCCTGGGTCAGTGGCGTGTCGATGGTGTAGATGCCTTGTTGCCAGTTGCGCCTGAGCTCGCCCGTATCGGTCACCGACTCGGTGGCATCGGCGGCCAGCAGCGATTGCCCCGGGTCATGCAGCACCTGCGCGCCTGCCGGGATGGGCGCAGGTTTTAGCCAGGGCAATTGCGGCGTGTGTGGCAGGGCGATCTGCAACTGGCCCTTTTCCATGGCCGTGCGCAACAGCGGTGAGTTACGCGGGGTGATTTCCTGGTTGTACAGGGTGTCAGGTGTCGGTGCGAACACGTAGCGAGTGGTGGCGGGTTTCACGTCCGCACGGCGATAGAGCAGGGCAGCGGCGGGCAGGGTGGCGATCATCGCCGGGTCGTTGTACGCGTGCCAGTTGTCCGCCGTGCGCCAACCTGGGTTGAATGCTTGTTGGCTGTAGGCGTATTGCAGCATGGCGTCCCAGCCTTGGTGGCTGGCAGTGCCGGCGATGTAAATGGGTAGCGAGTGACGGTCCGGCAGCGGGAAGGGCTCGGCGTTCCACTCGGTGACGGTCAGCGGTTTGCCGACGACCTGGGCGGCAGCAATCCAGTCGATCATGCCGTCGCTGGTCAGCGGGTTCTTCTCCAGTTGGCCTGCGTCGCCGTAGCTGTGGGCGTCGATGACATCACCAACGCTCAGTGCCGGCAGTGCGCTAAGCCCATTGCCGCCCCAGGTGCTGGTGGTCGCAATGGGGACTTTCACGCCCACGCTGCGCAAGTGGGCGATCATGTCGGCATTGAAGCGTTGTTCCAGCTCGTTGAGCAACAGCTTCGACGGCCCATGCTCCCAGGCACGCCAGGTCAGGTCGGCGGGCAGGTCAAACTGTTTGGCAAAGGCCTTGGCCGCGGTCATGTAGCGCTCGCTGTGGCGCGGTACATCCTTGTTCGGCATCAGGGCGTTGCCGTAATGCTGGGTCAGGTCATTCTCGTTGGTGATCAGCACGGCGGCGATGGCCGGGTCGTCCTTGTAGGCCAGGCCCGTGTATTCGTTCACATGGGTCAGGTACTGCTCGGCGAAGCGTTTCATCGCTTGCTGGATACTGTCGTTCACGTAGGCGTAACCCTTCAGGTCGACGCGACCATCCTTCTCGGGCAGCTCCTTGAAGTCTTCGATATTGTCGTTGGCGGTAAACGCACGCTGCACATGCATGTCCAGCCAGATGTAGATGCCTTCGTCCTTGAGTGACTTGATCCACAGGTCGAGCTTGCGCAGCGATTCGGTGCTGAGCTGCTGGGTATCGCGCACCAAGGTGCCATCGCCAAATACGTTGGGGCTGACCCAGGGCGAGTCGTGGTGATGCAGGCGCACCAGGTTGAAACCCAGTGCCGAGAGGCGTTTGGCCTGTTGGCGTATTTCGTCGTCGGGGCTTTTGAACAGCGAGTAGGCCGACAGGTTGGTGCCCCAGAAGCGTATTGGAGTATTGTCGGCGAACATCAACTGGTCGCCGACCGCCTTGACGAAGCCACGCTTGCCGGCGGGTTTTTCCGCTGCGTTGAGGAACGACAGGTCCACCGGCGAGGTGCGCCAGTCCAGTTGGTCATCAGGCCACTTGGCGGGGTCTGCCAGGCCGAAGCGCTCGGTGGGCGTCGGGCCGAGTTCGATGTCGCCGGTCACGTTGAGCACAGCCTTGAGCTGCTGGCGGCCGGCGCTGATCGGGTCCTTGTAGAGGAATGCGCGCAGCTCGGACGGGTTGCCGCGCTCGAAATAGACCTTGGCCAGTGGCGGGTCGAAGCGCATTTCGATGCGGCGACCCTGGTCGGCCTTGCCCCACGTCCAGCCGCGGTTGTCGGGCAGCAACTGCGGGGCCCCCATGTCGCCGGCGATTTGTGCCGGATCGAACTGGAACACCATGCCGCCACCCATGACACCGTTCTGGCGGCTGCGGGCGTCGAGGTCGAAGGCCCAGCTCAGGGTTTGTGCCTGTTCCTTACGGATGTCAGCCTGCAGGTCGAAGTCCAGTTCCTTGTTCTTGCCCCGCAGCGTGTAGTGGTAAGGGCCATTGACCTTGAAGTCGGTATAGAAACCGGTCCAGCTCCAGTTGGCAGCCCAGAAATCGAATTTGGCCTTCATGACCGGGCCACCGCCGTGTGTCACGGTAGGCAAGCCATTTTGCTCATCGACACTGACCTGCCAGTCTGAAGCCCAGCTGGCCAGCGGCAGCAGGGCCAGGCCGGCAATGGCCGAAAGGCGCACGTAATGACGCAGGGACAGCCTATTCATGAGCATTACCTGGGTTGTAGGTCGGGTTCTGCCAGCTCAACGGCCGGGCTGTTGTGCAGGCGGCGAACCATCTGGATGTAGGCCACGCCCAGCCCTGCGATAGACCAGTACACCACCGGGATGAAGGTGATGCTGCTGACGGTGAAGATGATGACCAGAATGCCGATCAGCGTTGCCAGCAACACCCGGCCGAGCTGTCGTCGTTCGTCATCCTTGTCGGCAAAACTGAGCATGGCCCTGCGGATACCCAGCAGCAGCACGGCAAAGAACGCCACGAACAGGCCTAGCCCGACCAGGCCGGCTCGCAGCGCCAGGTTGATGTAGGTGTTGACGATATCGATGATGCCTTCGCCCTGGATCATCGCCTGCATTTCGGGTGTGTTACGGAAATCGAAGGAGCCGAACAATGGGTTGCGCTGGATGACGATCCAGGCGTTGTCCATCAGCCGCTCGCGGTAGGTGATGTTCTCTTTCTCGATGCTGCCGATGTACGGCAACAGGTCCAGCACCTTGTCGCCGCCAGGCACGACAGTCAGCAAGGGCAACGCCAGCATGCCAGCCGCACCCAGCAGCGCCAGGCGCTTGACGGCGCCTTTGCCCAGGGCAATGAACACCACCACGATGACCACGGCGCCGATCCACGGGCCACGCGACAATGGCGCGAACAGCCCGGCGGCCAGCAGCAGGGCGCCCATGGCCCTGTGCAGCGGGCGTTGTACATAGCCTTGCACGAACAGGAACAGGCCGATGGCCACGCTCATTACGTAACCCAGTACAATCGCCTGGCCGGTGGTGACGCTTGCCCGCAGCGCACCGCCGCGGCTCAGGTAGCCGGACATGCTCCATGGCACGCCCATGGCGTCGACCAGGGCGCTGTACAGTAACCAGTGGCGCACATACTCGGCCACAGCGATCAGCGCCATGACGAAAGAGGCGAGTACGAAGGCCAGCAGGGTGTCCTTGAAGTCGCTGATCTGACGTAGGCCACGGCTGGCCACGTAATACGGCAGGAGTACGTCGACATACAGGTACAGCGCCTGGCGCAGCGTGTCGGTAGGCGTGGTTTCGCGTAAATAGAGCACGCTCAGCAACAGCAGGCCGGCCGCCAGCAATTTATCAGCCCAGGTGCGGCCAAAGCGCAGGGTGTCACCCTGGCGGCGCAGGTGCAGCGCGGCCGGCAGCAGCACGCACAGGCTCAGCAGGCGAATATGGTTCAGGTCGACCAGGTAATTGACCACGCCAAACCCGGGCACCTGCACCGACGCTGGCGGGATCAGGAACAGCAGCATGTAGAACAGCGCCATGGGATTGTGCTCGCGGCGCCCGGCCAGCAACAGGACGACCGCGCCCACGCCCAGGTACAGCCAGAAGCTGTGCGAGAAAAAAGCCAGCAGGGTCAGCAGGAACCACAGATTGCGCCGGCGCTTGTAGTCGCTGAGCGGAATCAGGTCGGTGGCAGGCCGGCGCGCCATCAGGAAGACCACGCTCGCCAAAAACAGGATGACGATCAACGCACGAAAATGTTCAGGCATCGGCTATGTACACCTTTCCTTCGGTGGGCAACGGCTAGCATCGTGGCTAATTGAAACTATAGTGACTTTTAGCCAATCAGTCAGAGATTGAAGTCATGCCGTCGATTGATGTGTCAGCTGCCGCGAGCCTGCGCAAGCGTGCCCTGAGGGCCGGGTCGTGGAACCTGGTCTCGCAGGTGGCTTCACAGGTGATGCGCCTGGGCGGCAATCTGATCATGGCCCGATTGCTGCTGCCGGAAATGTTCGGCGTGATGGTCATTGCTACCACTGTTTCGATACTGCTGCATTTGCTTTCCGATGTCGGCCTGCGCCAGAACATCATCCAGAGCCACCGTGGTGACGATCCAGATTTTCTCAATACCGCCTGGACCGTGCAGATCATCCGCGGTTTCCTGCTGTTTGCCCTTACCCTGCTGCTGGCCCTGGGGGCCTGGTTGGCACAACTGGCTGAGCTGTGGCCGGCAGACTCTACTTATGCCGCGCCGGTACTGCCGATGGTACTGGCGGTCACCGGCCTGTCGGCGGTCATCTGGGGTTTCCAGTCCACCAAGATAGATGTGGCGGTACGAACTTTCCAACAAAAGCGCGTGGTGCTGGTCGACCTTGCCTCGCAGGTGGCTGGCCTGGTGGTGATGCTGGTGCTGGGCTTGCTGACCCATTCGATCTGGGCGCTGGTGTTATCAGGCCTGGTTTCGGCGGTCGTCTGGACCGTGCTGGGGCACACCGCCCTGGAGGGGCCCAACAACCACCTGCGCTGGGACCGTTCGGCGCTCACCGAGTTGATCGTGTTTGGCCGTTGGATCCTGTTGTCGTCGATGGTCGGCGTGCTGGCGATGTACGGCGACCGCATATGGTTTGGCGCCAGCATGTCGGCGGCGCAACTGGGTGTGTATTCGATCGCCGTGCTGATCCTGGGTGCGGTGCAGACCGCGCTCATGAAAATTGTCGGCGCGGTGGCGCTGCCTGCTTTCAGCGAGGCGGCCAGGGCCGACGACAAGCCGCGCCTGAAAGCGCTGTATTTCCGTTTTCGGCTGCTGGTCGACCTGCTGGTGCTGTTCATTTGTGGCGGTTTCCTGACCGCCAGCCCGCTGCTGATCGGCTGGATGTATGACGATCGCTACCGCGAAGCCGGGCCGATGCTGGCGATTCTCTCGCTATCGTTCATCGTATTGCGCTATACCTTGGCTCATCAGGTGTGGATTGCCTTGGGCCTGACCAAGTACCAGGCCATGGACAACATTATCCGCCTGGTCTCGTTATGGGGGCTGTTGCCGCTACTACTGGCAATTGGCGGGGTGGAGTGGGCGATCTGGGGGGTTGCCCTGCATGCTGTGCCAACGCTTGTGCTGGTTGTGTATGTGAACTGCAAACTGGATATCTTCAGCCTCAAACGTGAGCTGATGGTACTGCCGATGTTGCTGGTCGGGGCGCTGTGCGGGGCACTGTTGACGGCCTTTTTCAACTGGCTGTAGCGCAGTTTGCTGGGTGTAACTTTCATGGCTACAGGTCACGGGATCATGGAGAAGCTCACTTTTTGTAATGCGCAGTTGGGTCGTAGAGGTTTTCTCCAGAGTTGTGTCTTGCTCAGTGTGGGGGGGGCGGTGTTCGGCGCCTCGGCGGCCGTTGCCGGCAAGCCGGTCGAAAAGCCCGGATTCGTGGTAATCAACGGTTGGGTATTACCGTCCCGTTACTTCCGGAACGCGTCAGTATGATCAAGGACTTTCAGCAGCAGAAGGCGCTGCGCGACCACTATGACTTCTGCATCATCGGGGCCGGCCCGGCGGGTATAACCTTGGGCTTGCGCCTGGCAGCCGCCGGCTGGAGCGTCATGATCGCCGAAGGCGGGGGGCGTGAATATGCGCCGCACTCGCAAGGCTTGTACGCGTGCTCATCCACCGGCCTGGAACTGTATGCCGAGGAAACCCGCCTGCGTTACCTGGGTGGTACCTCCAATCACTGGGCTGGCCGTTGTCGTCCATTTACTCCCTCGGATTTTGCCGTCGCCCCGCCAGGCGACTTGCCGGGTTGGCCAATTCCCTACTCGGAGATCGAAGGCTTCCTGCCGGCAGCGATGGAGATCGTCGATCTGGCGCCTGGCTCGGATTTTCGCGCGATGAATGCCGGCCTCAATGGTGGTGACTTCGAGGCGGACCGTTTTCTGCTCAGCACGCCGACACGCTTTGCGCAAAAGTACGCTTCAGCACTGGAGCAGACCCCAGGCCTGGACGTATTCATCAACTGTAATTGCGTTGACCTGGAGTTCGACAAGGCTTCCGGCCACCTGGCTGCGGTGGTGTTGTCCGACTATGAGCGCAATCGTCAACGCCTGGTGGCTGGCAATTTCATTCTGGCCACAGGTGCCATCGAGAATGCCCGGCAGTTGCTCAACAGCGAGACCTTGGTGGCCGCAGGCGTGGTGGGCAAGGAAGGGCTGGTAGGCGGGTGTTTCATGGAACACCTGAACATCGAAATGGGCACTTTTATCCTTAAGTCCGGGCAGGACCCAGAGCCGCGCCAGTACTACACCACCGATGCTTTCGTCGACGAGTACAAGGCCGGTAAAGGCAATGTCACTGCTGTTTTGCTGGCCGATGTGCAGACCTATGGCCGCACTGCCGAGGTGAAGTATTTTCTCGAGAGCCTGGCCTGCGACATGGGGTTTGCCAACAAGGTCGCCTTCGTCGCCAAGTTCAGTTGCCCTGGTGACGGCGTGATCAGCACCATGATCGAGCAGTTCCCCAACCTGCACAGCCGTATTTCGCTGCTGGACGAGAAGGATGCGCTGGGCGTGGCCAAGGTCAATGTCAATTGGGTGCTGAGCGCCGAAGATCGGCACACCATCAAGTGCATTGGCAGCGAACTGGCCAAGCAGTTCGCCGACATGGATCTGGGGTTCGTCAAACTCAACGATTTCGTCTACGACACCTCGATTCCGCTGAAAATGGCGCCCCATGCCCATCACATGGGCACCACGCGTATGGCCGCCTCGCCACAGTTCGGTGTAGTCGATGCCAATTGCAAGGTGTTCGGTACCGAAAACCTGTATGTCGCCGGCAGCAGCATTTTTGCCAAGGGCGGCGCCTCCAACCCGACCATGCCGCTGTTGCAATTTGCCGTGCGGCTGGCCGACCACCTCGATAACAAGATGAAAGCGGCCAGCAGCGCCGCTGCGTGATGCAGGTTGTACACGGGTGAGTGCGATGCGGTCAGCACCTAGAAGAACGAGACCGGAACGCCTCAGGACACTCCAGATTGTTCAGATCGCGAGGCCAGGCAGTATGAAGGGATGGATACGCAAGGCAGTGGCGCACTACGCCCATGCAACCGGGCGAGGGGGCAAATTCTACAGGAGGTTCTGCAACCCCTCTGGTCTTGAATGGGGGGCCTATCTGGCCCGATGGGGCAATTTTCACTCGGTTGGCAGCAATTTCTTCGTCAATACAGGCTGCAAGTTTCTCGACCCGTCGCTGGTCCGCATCGGCAACAGCGTGGGCCTGTCCGACTGCACCTTGATCGGTCATGACGGGGTGGTATTGCTGATCGAGCATCGCTTTGGCAAGCACCTGGATTCGGTCGGTTTCATCGACATCAAGGACAATTGCTTCATCGGCCATGGTGCGATCGTGATGCCTCGCGTGACCATCGGGCCCGAATCCATCGTGGCGGCGGGGGCGGTGGTGACCAAGGACGTGCCACCAGGCACCGTCTATGGTGGCAACCCGGCCGTGTTCATCTGTACCACCGAGCAGTTGATCCAACGGGTCGAGGCACGTTGCGAAGCCTACCCATGGATAGACCTGGTGAAGCAGCGCAACGGGGCCTATGACCCGGAAGTTGAACCGCTATTGATGGCGCAAAGACGTCAGTATTTCTTCGGGGACGGCAAAAATGGCTAGCAAACCTGTGGATGTCATGGTGGTGAACTTCAATACCGCTGGACTGCTGCAGCCGATGTTCGATGCACTGCGCCGGGCCGACAGCGAGCGGCTGGCCAGCTACCTGGTGGTCGACAATGCCTCGCGCGATGACTCGGTGCAGCGCATGGCCCAGGTGTGCCCCGAGGCTCTGCTGCTGAGCAACAAGCAGAACGTGGGGTTCGGCCGGGCCAACAACCAGTTGTTGGCGCACCTCAAGGGCAAGTACGCCTTGCTGCTCAATACCGATGCCTTCGTTGCCGCCGACTCGCTGCAAAAAACGCTCGACTATATGGACGCCCACCCGGAGTGCGGCGTACTGGGGGTGCGCCTGGAGGGTCGCGATGGCGACCTGCAACCAAGCTGTCGCTACTTCCCCACGCCGCTCAATGTGTTCGTTGGGCGTACCGGGTTGGGGCGGTTCTTCCCAGGGCTGAAGATGGTCGACGAAATGAACTGGGACCACGCCTCTGTGCGCGAGTGTGACTGGTTGCCCGGCTGCTTCTACCTCGTACGCCGCGAAGTACTCGACAAGGTGGGTTTGTTCGACCCGCGCTATTTCCTTTATTACGAGGAGGTGGACCACTGCAAGCGGGTGAAGGAAGCGGGCTGGAAAGTGGTGTTTTACCCGCATACCACGGTGGTGCATATCGGTGGCGAAAGCTCCAAGTCGGTGGCGGAGCTGGAGGCCGCCAGCCGGCAGATCTCGTCCTATCAGATCGAAAGCGAGTTGCTGTACTTTCGCAAGCATCACGGGGTGGCGGGGCTTGCCCTGCACATGCTGCTGGTGACGCTGGGCGACTTGGTGCTGGCACTCAAGGCGCTGTTGAAACGACGCGGCTGGGGCGCCATACAGGCCTGCTGGCGTCATTGCCGGGCAACCTGGTCTTTGCTGTTCAAGACCCGGTACGCCAGCCAACCGACAAGGTAGGTGGAGCCATGTTCGAGAATATTCGCGCCGACCTGCGTGCCCATGGCGGGGACTGGGGCGCCCAGGGCTTCTGGGTATTGCTGGTGTACCGCTTTGGCCGCTGGCGCTATACGCTGCGCCCGGCACTGCTGCGCAAACTGTGCTCGCTCATCTACAAGGTGCTGTTCAAATTCGTCCAGATCATCACCGGTATCGAACTGCCGTGCGAAGTGGTGATCGGGCGCAACTTCGTCATCGATCATTTTGGCGGCATCGTTGTCAGCGGCTATGCCCGCTTCGGCGATGACTGCCGTATCCGCAACGGCGTGGTGGTGGGCCTGAAGAATGTCGACGAGCCGATTGCCCCGGTGTTCGGCAACAACGTCGACATCGGCACCGGGGCCAAGGTGCTGGGCAGTATTCGCATCGGCAACAACGTGATCATCGGCGCCAATGCCGTCGTGCTGGTAGATGTGCCTGACAATTCACTGGCAGTGGGGGTGCCGGCCATCATCAAGGCCCGGCAACCGGCCGCCGTGGCATCGGTCGAGTGAGGCCTATGGCAACGGTGATCGGGGTGGTGGTAATCGGCCGCAATGAAGGCCAGCGCCTCGAGCGCTGCCTTGTTTCGCTGGCGCACGGGGCCGACAAAGTCATGTACGTCGACTCGGGTTCCACCGATGGTTCGCTGCAGTTGGCCGCCAACCTTGGCGTGGCAGTACTGGCGCTGGACATGAGTATTCCGTTCACCGCCGCACGCGCCCGCAATGAAGGTTTTGCCGCCTTGCAGCGCCTGTTGCCATCGATGCAACTGGTACAGTTCGTCGATGGCGACTGCGAGGTGAATGCCACCTGGCTGGCCACGGCGCAGGCTTTTCTTGAGCAGCACCCCGCCGTGGCAGTGGTGTGTGGTCGCCGGCGTGAGCGCTTTCCGCAGCGGTCGGTGTACAACTTGCTGTGCGACCTGGAGTGGGATACCCCGGTCGGTGAGGCCAAGGCCTGTGGCGGCGATGCACTGATGCGGGCAGACGCTTTTGCAGCTGTGGGTGGCTTCCGGCCTGACCTGATTGCCGGAGAAGAGCCTGAACTGTGTGTGCGTTTGCGGGCCAACGGCTGGAAAATCTGGCGACTGGCTGCCGAGATGACCCTGCACGATGCCGGCATGACCCGTTTCAGCCAGTGGTGGCGGCGTAGCCTGCGTGCTGGGCACGCCTATGCCGAGGGCGCCTACCTGCATGGCCAGCCACCCGAGCGGCATTGGCTGCGTGAGTCACGTCGGGCCTGGTTGTGGGGCCTGGGCATACCCTTGGTGATCGCGCTGGCCTGCCTGCTGCTGGGCGGCTGGGGCCTGCTCTTGCTGTTGATCTACCCACTGCAGGCCGTGCGCCTGGCCCGCCGCGGCGGCAAGTCGACGCGCGAGAACTGGCTGCAGGCTGTGTTTCTGGTGTTGGGCAAATTCCCGGAAATGCTCGGCCAGCTGAAGTTCCTGCGCCACCGCCTTGCGGCTGGCAAATCGGCTTTGATCGAGTACAAGTGAGAGAAACCCATGATGCTCGGCACCCTCGTGAAAAGCGTGTTTACCTTGCAACCGGGTTACTCGTTGCGGGCGATGCACAACAAGTACAAGTTGGCACGGCAGATCGCCAGGCAGTGGCCTGAGCTGAACGGGTTCCTGCAGCGCATGACGGCGGCGCTGGGCCCGCACGGTTTGCAGCGCCTGGGTGTGGATTGTATCGGTGTCGTGCAATGGCCTTACATCAGCCGATGCTGGGAGGCGCCACAGCGTCTGGATGTGGTGGCTTCGCACTTTGAACAGGTGGCTGGGCAGTTCCCGGCGTTGCTGTTGCTGGGACGCGACGAAAACCTGAAGTTGTGTGACCTGTCCAGCCACTCGCCGGGCTGTTGCCTGGTACTGGACCGACCAATCTGGTTCAAGCGCGAAGGCGAGCTGGTGCTGAACCTGTTCCAGGCCGACCTGCGTGTGGCATCCCTGGCCTTCACCCTGGGCCGCAGCCAAGGTGAGACCAGCCTGTTCATCGGTGCGGTGCAGGGTATTCACAAAGGTATCGACAGCGAAACCTCACTGGCTATCTACCGTGACCTGACCAAGGACTTCGAAGGGTTGCGGCCACGCAGTCTGTTGCTCGAAGCGTTGAAATGCCTGGGCAGGACCCTGGGTGTGACACAGCTGTATGCCGTCAGTGACGCCTGCCGGCACCATCGCCATCCCTATTTTGGCAGCGACAAGGGCCAGGACCTGGCGGCCAACTACGACGTGATCTGGCAGGAACATGGCGCCACAGCGTCTGACCGTGAGGACTTTTTTACCCTGCCTCTAGCACCGGCGCAACGGGCGGAAGCTGACATTCCGGCCAAGAAACGGGCGATGTACCGCCGCCGCCAGGCATTGCTTGACGATGTTTTCACCCGCTTGCAGGCAGCATTGCCAAGCAGCAACCACAACCTTGGACTACAAGGAAAACAGGGGGATGCATTTGCTGTGAGTGCATCGGCAGTAGACAGGCCGCCCGTAGTCGACAGCCTGAAGTGAAGGTTGCCAGGGAAGGTTGGTCATCAAGCGGGTTTGGATCTGGATTCGTATGCATATTGCTTACTTCATCAATCAGTACCCGAAAGTCAGCCACAGTTTCATCCGTCGCGAAATTCTGGCGCTGGAGCGCCAGGGGGTTGAGGTGCAACGTATAGCCCTGCGTGGGTGGGACGCCGAGGTGCAGGATGCCGAGGACGCAACCGAACGGGGCAAGACCCGCTACGTATTGCAAGGTGGGCTCAAGGGGTTGTTGGCACCGACGTGGCAAGTACTGCGTACGCAGCCGCGGCGGTTTTTCCAGGCGCTGGGGCTGGCCATGCGCCTTGGCCTGCGGGCCGACCGTGCCTGGCCCTACCACCTGGTCTACCTGGCCGAGGCCTGCCTGGTGCTGCAATGGTTGCAGGCTGGGGAGGCAACACATGTGCACGCGCATTTCGGCACCAACTCTACTGAAGTGGTCATGCTGGCCAACGTCCTGGGCGGGCCGACATACAGCTTTACCGTGCACGGGCCGGAAGAATTCGACAAACCACAGTTCTTGCACATGGGTGAGAAGGTGCAGCGCGCCGCCTTTGTCGCGGCGGTGAGCTCGTACGGACGAAGCCAGCTGTACCGTTGGGTGGCGCACGAGCACTGGGGCAAGGTGAAGGTGGTGCATTGCGGACTGGAGCGTGGTTTCCATGAGGTGGCGCCAGTCGATGTGCCATCGGCGCCACGGCTGGTGTGTGTTGGGCGCCTGTGCGAACAGAAGGGCCAGCTGCTGTTGCTCGAAGCGGCGCGCTGTCTCGCTGCCCGGTCGATCACCTTCGAGCTGGTGCTGGCGGGTGACGGTGAAATGCGCGAGCAGATCGAGGCCTTGATTGCCCGTCACGGCTTGCAGCAGCAAGTGCGTATCACTGGCTGGATCAGCAGTGCGCAGGTACGTGAGGAAATCCTGGCCGCCCGTGCGCTGGTGCTACCCAGTTTCGCCGAGGGCTTGCCCGTGGTCATCATGGAGGCCATGGCCTTGCGTCGGCCCGTGCTCACCACCTATGTAGCGGGTATCCCCGAGCTGGTGCGGCCTGGCGAGAACGGCTGGCTGTTCCCTGCCGGCGCCGTGGACGAGCTGGCAACAGCCATGGCCGACTGCCTGGCGCAACCGGCCGAGGTACTGCAGCGCATGGGCGAGGTGGCCTACCAGCGTGTGGTGCAACGGCATGACATCGACACCGAGGCGGCCAGGCTGGCCGGCTATTTCAAGGCATACGCATGATAAGTGTATTGGGTTGGTTACTGGGCCTGTTGGCGATCATCGTCCTGGTACCGGTGTTGGTGCTGGTGCTGCAAGTGTTGCTGGCTTGCCTGCCGGTGCGGTCGAGGCCCAAGGGCATTGGCGAGCGCCCGCGAGTGGCGGTGTTGGTGCCCGCCCACGATGAGGCATTGATCATTCGCGCGATGCTGGCGAGCGTTACGCCGCAACTGCTGGACGGCGACCGCTTGCTGGTCGTGGCGGACAACTGTTCGGATGACACGGCCCAGTTGGCACGTGAGGCCGGCGCCGAAGTGGTAGAGCGCCACGATACGCGGTTGCGCGGCAAAGGTTACGCATTGGATTTCGGCGTGCGCCATCTGGCTCAGCGGCCGCCCGAGGTGGTCATCGTGGTGGATGCCGACTGCCAGGTGGGCGAGGGGGCGATCGATTGCCTGGCGCGCCGCTGCCACGCACTCGCCCGCCCGGTACAGTCGCTGTACCTGATGCGTGCACCGGCAGGTGCCGGGTTGCGGGTGCAAGTTGCCGAGTTTGCCTGGCGGGTCAAGAACCTGGTGCGGCCACGCGGCTGGGCGCGCCTGGGCCTGCCATGCCAGCTGATGGGCGCGGGCATGGCGTTCGGCTGGCACGATCTGAGCCTGATCAACCTGGCCAATGGTCATCTGGTCGAGGATGTGAAGCTGGGCCTGGACCTTTGCCAGCAGGGTAAGCCGCCTGCTTTCTGCCCCGAGGCACTGGTCACTAGCCAGTTCCCGCTCAGCCAGCAAGGCCTCAACAGCCAACGCACCCGCTGGGAGCATGGCCATCTGGGCTTGATGCTTGCCGACGCACCCAAACGGGCGATGGCTGCAATCACCCAGCGCAACGCTAGCCTGGCGGCCTTGACCCTGGACCTGCTGGTGCCGCCCCTGGCGTTGCTGGTACTGACCTT
This sequence comes from Pseudomonas sp. JY-Q, assembly GCF_001655295.1. Lineage (NCBI taxonomy): Bacteria > Pseudomonadati > Pseudomonadota > Gammaproteobacteria > Pseudomonadales > Pseudomonadaceae > Pseudomonas > Pseudomonas sp. JY-Q. The sequence goes on from NZ_CP011525.1 coordinate 3,010,235, forward strand.
GCTCGGGCTTAACCTGGTGACCTGGCTGGCGTACCTGCTGTTCGGCCTGGCGGCGCCCGCGTGGCTCGCCTTTGCCGGTTTGGCCTTGCTGGCCTTCGCCGTGATGTTGGCCTGGGCGCGCTTCTGCCGTGAAGTGATACCGTTCTCGGTGTTGTTGTACGCGCCGTTTTACGCGGCCAGGAAAATTCCCTTGTACCTGAGTTTCCTGATCAAGCGCCAGGTTGAATGGGTGCGTTCAAAACGGGATGACGACTGATGGATCAGTGGCAGAATCGCTGGAAGCGTGTGATCGACCAGCTGGAAGTGATCGCTGATGACGCCGCTGTGCAACGTCTTCTCGACCGCCTGGCTACGCCGGATACGGGCACCGTGCTGGGCTTCGTCAACGCCCATGCGATGAACCTGGTGGTGCGCGATGGTGGCTACAGCCAGGCACTGTCGGCCGCAGATGTGCTGCTGCGCGATGGCGCCGGCATGGCGATTCTGTATCGCCGCCTGGGCCTGGAACCTGGGCTGAACATGAACGGCACTGACTTCATTCCCAGGCTCATGGCTGCTTACCGAGGGCGCAAGGTCGCCTTCTGGGGCACCCGGCAACCCTACCTGGACCAGGCCGTGCGGCGCTGTGAAGCCGAGTTTGGCATCGTGCCGGTGTCGGTTCACGATGGTTTCGCCAGCCTTGAAACCTATTTGCAGTTGGCCCGCGAGCAGCAACCCGAGCTGATCGTGCTGGGCATGGGCATGCCCAAGCAAGAAGCGGTGGCAGCGGAGTTGGCAGTCACTGGCGGGCCATGCCTGATCGTGTGCGGTGGGGCGATCCTGGACTTCCTCGGCGGCAAGGTCAGCCGTGCCCCCGAATGGCTGCGCCGTTTGGGGGGCGAGTGGCTGTACCGCCTGCTGCGCGAACCCAAGCGCCTGTTCATGCGTTACGTGGTGGGCAATCCGCTATTCCTGTTGCGCACCCTGCTGTACCGGCGGGCGGCGGTTTCGGCCAGGCGGGCCCTATGAATCGGTCAAAGTTCGCACAAGCGGTGATTCCGGGTACGCCAGCAGCGGGTGGCTGCTACAGTGATATCAATCGCTTGAGGGCGCTACGCGCCTGCTGCACGGGTTTTGCGTAACCTGTTTTCAAGACTTGCTGTTTGATGGAAGGCACTTGCTACGCTCATTTTGATGAGGTCTGAAATGGTTTTCGAACCCAGAAGCAGTCGTTCCTTACTCCAGAGAAGAAGCAGTGTCAGTAACGCCATTCAGGCCGGCCTCGATGGTATTGCCGTCACCGGTATTGCCTGGTACCTGATCTACGACCAGTTCGGCTATATCACATCCGATTACGTGATCATGCTGCTGTTGCTGATTGGCGCACTGGCAGTCATTTATGATCATTACGCCATCTACCGCACCAACGTCGGGCTGTCGATCAAGGCGTTCCGCCTGTTCAAGGCCTGGTCGGCAACGTTTTGCTTCCTGGTCGTCATGGCGTTCCTGACCAAACAGAGCGAAACCTATTCACGGCTATTGGTGGTGCAACTGTTCGTCATTGGTTATGTCGCCCAGCTATTCTTGCATTTTGCCGTGCGCGAACTGCAAAAGCGCTTTAGCGCGCATGCACGCCTGGACAATGCCCTGATCATCGGCAACGGTGACCTGGCCAACTTCCTGTATCAGAAAATCAGCAACAACCCGTGGTTTGGCGAACGAGTGCTGGGCTGCGTGCTGCTCGACAAAGGCGATGGGCAGGGGTTGGAGAGTGCCGAGGGCAAGCAGCGCCTGCCAGTGCTGGGGCATATTGGCGACCTCGACGAGCTGGTGGCCCAACACGGTATTCGTACGGTGTACCTGGTGACGCCACTGGGTGGCTCCGAGGTCATCAACGACGTTTACTTCAAGTTGCTCGACAAGTGCATTGCGGTGAACTGGGTGCCGGATATCTTCTCGTTGCGCCTGATCAACCACAGCGTGCGGGAAATTGCCGGCATTCCGGTGCTGACCTTGTCGGAGACACCCTTGACGGGCATGAGCCTGTTCTTGAAAAACCTTGAGGACCGGGTGCTGGCCGCGTTGATTTTGCTGTTTGCATCACCTGTGTTGCTGGCTGTTGCGCTGGCCATCAAGATCGACAGCCGCGGGCCGGTGTTCTTCCGCCAGGAACGTACCGGCTGGACAGGAGAATCGTTCCGTATCTGGAAGTTTCGCAGCATGCATGTTCACCAACCGGAAGCAGGTGTGGTCAAGCAGGCGCAGAAGAATGACCCACGGTTGACCCGGGTCGGCGCCTTTATCCGGCGTACAAGCCTTGATGAACTGCCACAATTGTTCAATGTGCTGACCGGGGAAATGTCCCTGGTAGGGCCGCGGCCGCATGCCTTGCAACATGACACCTTGTATTCGCAGGATATCGTTGACTACTTTGCCCGCCACAATATCAAGCCCGGCATGACAGGTTTGGCGCAGGTGCGCGGGTTCAGGGGGGAGACCAAGGATATCGAGCAAATGATCCAGCGAGTCGACTCGGACATCGAGTACATCAACAACTGGTCGTTGTGGCTGGACTTCGTGATCCTGGTGCGCACGCTCAATGCCTTCACCGGTAAGCAGGCTTATTGAGCGAAGCGCTCCTGCTCAAGCGCGCCCAAGTGGCTATTCCTTGTTCAACGGATGCAACGCCCTGAACCCCCGCGCTTCTTCCACCAGCCAGTCATGCACCGCCCGCGCACCTGGCTGGTTCAAGCCGCCAGGCGGGTAATGCACCACATAACGCTTGTGGTTGGCGATCGGTACACCAAAGGGCACGATCAATGCGCCGCGCTCCAGTTCGTCATTGAGCAGCGTGCGTCGTGCAATCGCCACGCCGATACCGGCAATCGCCGCCTCGATGGTCAGGTGGTTGCGGTTGAAAGTGTGCCCGCGCCGCACATCCAGGCCGGCGGCGCCGATGCCTTCCAGGTAGAACTCCCACTCGGCATATTCCGAACTGCCACGCCAGGCGGTGATGTCATGCAGCAGCGGGTAGTGCGCCAGGTCAGCGGGGCCGTGTAGCGGCGGGCGCCCGCGCAGCAGGCCAGGTGAGCACACCGGGAAGATCTGCTCGTCCAGCAGCGGCGTCGAGAGCATGCCTGGGTAGCTACCATCGTTCAGGTCGATGGCCAGGTCGAAGTCACCCGGGGTCAGCGCCTGGGCGCTGTCTTCGGCGACCAGGCGCAGTTCGATATCCGGGTAGCGCTGTTGAAAACGCGGCAAGCGCGGCGTGAGCCATTTGGCCAGGAACGAGGGGATCGAACGCACACGCAATGTGCCGCGGATTTCCCCCGCGTCCAGCCGCAGCAGCTCGGCTTCGATACTGCCGTAGGCCTCAGCCACCGTCTGGGCCAGGCGTTGCCCCTCGGCGCTCAGCTCCACGCCGCGCGCCCGGCGCAGGAACAGCCGGTAGCCCAGGCGCTCTTCCAGTTGGCGCATCTGCTGGCTGACCGCGCCCGGGGTGATGTGCAGCTCTTCGGCGCAGCGGGTGAAGGACAAGTGCCGGGCTGCGCAGGCAAATACATGCAGCCAGACGAACATCTGACCATTGAGTTGTCGTCGCATCGTTTAGTACCACTAAAGGCTTGCTTAGGAGGTTTCGTTGGTCATCCGTGAGCCAGCGCGGCAGTATCGCGCAAGTTCGCAATAACGCTCAATTTCTTCAGACAACCGTACCCTGGATGCATATCAGGGTAGGCTCAGGCATTAGCATGGCTATCAGTGTTTTCGACCTTTTCAAAATTGGCATCGGGCCGTCCAGTTCCCATACCGTGGGCCCGATGCGGGCGGCGGCCACCTTTGCCCAGGCCTTGCGTGAGCAGGGGGTGCTGGCGCGGGTAACGCGCGTGCAAGTGCGGCTGTATGGCTCGCTGTCGGCTACCGGGGTTGGCCATGCCACCGACCGCGCGTGCCTGCTAGGCTTGATGGGCCAGTGGCCGGACCGTATCGACCCGTCCACGATCGAGTCGCGCATCGGACAGGTCCTGCAAGAGCACTGCCTGATGCTCGACGGTAGCCATCCGCTGGCCTTCGACTATGGCCGTGACATGCTGCTGCTCGACGAGAGCCTGCCTTATCACCCCAATGCCATGAGCCTGGAAGCCATGGACGGGCAGCACAGCCTGTTGAGCCAGACCTATTTTTCGGTGGGCGGCGGCTTCATCGTCGAGCAAGCCGAGATCGATGCGCCGGCAAGCGACACGAATGCCGTGATGCTGCCTTATGAATTCGACAGTGGTGCCCAACTGCTGGCTTTGTGCAAGGCCCACAACCTGAGCGTGGCGCAACTGATGATGGCCAACGAGTGCGCCTGGCGCCCGGAGGCCGAGGTGCGCGAAGGCTTGCTGCGCATCTGGGCGGCCATGCGTGAGTGCGTGGCGAACGGCCTGCGCAACGAGGGCGTCCTGCCGGGCGGCTTGCACGTCAAGCGCCGCGCCGCGCGGTTGCATCGCAGCCTGCAGGAGTTGGGCAAGCCCAACGTGATCGGCTCGACCCTTGGCGCCATGGAGTGGGTCAACCTGTTCGCCTTGGCGGTCAATGAAGAGAATGCCGCCGGTGGGCGTATGGTTACCGCGCCCACCAACGGGGCAGCCGGCATTATCCCGGCGGTGTTGCACTACTACATGAAGTTCAACTCCGGTGCCTGCGATGCTGATGTGGTGGACTTCCTGCTTGGCGCAGCGGCGGTTGGCATCCTGTGCAAAAAGAACGCCTCGATTTCCGGTGCCGAGGTGGGTTGTCAGGGGGAGGTGGGCTCAGCCTGTTCGATGGCTGCTGCCGGCTTGGCGCAGGTACTGGGTGCTACGCCGCCCCAGCTTGAAAACGCCGCCGAAATTGCCCTGGAGCACAACCTTGGGCTGACCTGCGACCCGGTGGGCGGCCTGGTGCAGGTGCCGTGCATCGAGCGCAATGCGATTGCTGCGGTCAAGGCGATCAACGCTGTGCAGATGGCGCTGCGGGGGGATGGCGAGCACTTCATCTCGCTCGACCGGGTGATCCGCACCATGCGTGATACCGGGGCGGACATGCATGCCAATTACAAGGAAACCTCGCGCGGCGGTTTGGCGGTCGCTTTTGTCGAGTGCTGAGTTTTAATGCGGTCAACTGGAGCGGCCTTGTGTCACGATGGGCCGCTCCTGAACCCGGTTGCGACGGACTCAGCGGCCTTTCTGCTTGGCTGCCAGGAAGCTCGCACGCATGTCTTTGGCCCAGCCATCGAGCACCGGCTTGACGTCATTCAAGGTCAGCTTCTGGGTATCGTTCTCCAGTTCCTGGCCCGCGCCCTTGCGGACCACCTGGGCCAGTACCTTCTGGCTGGCGCCGTCCAGGAACGCTGCCTCCACACCGACATCCACGTCCTGGTCACGTCCACCCATGGCGGTATTCACTCCCGCCGCGATAAGCGCGATAGGGATCACCTCGTAAGGCTTGAGGCCCTCGTTACTGGTGGACACTGCCGTGATCGCCGGGCGTACCACGATCACGCCCGGGCCAGGCCCCTTGGCCAACGGCATCACGCTGCCCATTTCGCGGCGCAGGGCCTCGTTGAAGTAGCGGGTGATTTCCTGCAGCGTCTGCTGCGAGATAACCGCTGTGGGCTGCGGCTTGGGGTAGAACTGGCTTGGCTCGACGAATACCTGGCTGTATTGATTGATATTGACCTTGGGGTCGATCCAGCGCATGACCGGGTCACCCGACGGGCTCTTGGCCTCTTGCAGCCGGCTGTAGTCTTTGAGGAAGCCGGAGTAATCCTTGGGGTCCACGCGGTTGCTGGAGCAGGCGGCCACGGCAAGCAGCGCGGCGCACAACAGGGTAATGCGAGGCAATGATTTCATGATGAAAAGGCATCCGTGAGAGGTCGGCCTCAACAACGCTAGCAGGTGCGAGGCAGTTGGCCAGTGGACGGGGCAATCCTCTTTGAAAAGAACACAGTGCGTGGCTCGCCCTGAGGGGCGCTGCAAACGTTGTGGCCCACTCAACCCAGGGCCTCACGCAAGCGGTACCACAACATGCCCAGTGCCAGCAGGGGTGAGCGCAGGGCCTTGCCGCCGGGGAAGGTCAGGTGCGGCACGGCGCTGAACACATCCAGGCCGTGGCTGTGGCCGAGGGCGATGCTTTCGGCCAGCAGTTTCGCCGTCCAGTGCGTCACGTTCAGCCCGTGGCCTGAATAGCCCTGGGCGTAATACACGTTGGGGTGCTGGTTCAGGCGCCCGACCTGGGGGAAACGGTTGGCGGTGATACCAATCATGCCACCCCACTGGTAGTCGATACGCACGTTGGCCAGTTGCGGGAACACCTTCAATACCTTCGGCCGCATGTACGCGCCGATGTCTTTAGGGTCGCGCCCGGAATAGTGGCAGGCGCCACCGAACAGCAAGCGGCGGTCTGCGGTGAGGCGGTAGTAGTCCAGGCCGACCTTCTGGTCGCACAGCGCCATGTTCTGCGGGATCAGGCTGCTGGCCAGCGCTTCGGGCAAGGGTTCGGTGGCCACCACATAGCTGCCGGCCGGCAGTACCTTGCCGCTCAGGCGCGGTTCCAGTTCATCGAGGTGCGCATTGCAGCCCAGCACCAGGCTGCTTGCGCGCACCTTGCCGCGCGCCGTGTGCAGCGTCAACCTGGGCCCGTGCTCAATACGCAGCACCGGGCTTTGCTCGAAAATGCGCACGCCCAGGCTGTGGGCCGCACGGGCTTCGCCCTGGACCAGGTCAAGTGGGTGCAGGTGGCCCGAGCCCATGTCGACCAGGCCGCCAGCGTACTGGTCGCTGGCGACGATCTCGTTCAACTGCCCGGCGCTGACCAGGCGTGTTTCATGGCGATAGCCCAGGGCGGCCAGGTCGTCCTGTTCCTCCTTGAAGGCCGCGAACTGCGCCGTGGTGTTGGCCAGTTCGCAGAAGCCCCAGCGCAGGTCGCAGGCAATGCCGTAGCGGGCGATGCGCTCGGCCACCAGTTCCACTGAGTCGATGCCGGCCTGCTTCAGGTAGCGCACACCGTCCTGGCCAACATGCCGGGCAAAGCCGCTGACATCATGGCCGATACCGCGAATCAGCTGGCCGCCATTGCGCCCACTGGCGCCCCAGCCGATGCGTCGGGCTTCCAGCAGTACCACCGAGAGGCCGCGCTCGGCCAGCTCCAGGGCTGTATTGACCCCAGTCAGTCCGCCGCCGATCACGGATACGTCGGCCGTCAGTTCGCTGTCCAGGCTGGGGTAGGGTGCCGCGTCGCGCGCGGTGGCGGCGTAGTACGAGGCGGTGTGTTGGGTATTGAAAGACATGAGCGTTCTCGACTCAGCGGTTGGACTTGATCTTGCTCCAGGAGCGGGTCATGACGCGCATGATTTTTGGGCTTGGGGTGCTGGAGATGTACAGCTTGTCCAGCACCTCCTGGGGTGGGTAGATCTCGGGGTTGTTCACCAGCGATGCATCCATGTAGGCCTTGGCGTCCGGGTTGGCGTTGGCATAGCCGACCGTGGCGCTGACCTTGGCAATCACTTTGGGGTCGAGCAGGTAGTTGATGAACGCCAGGGCCTGCTCGGGGTTGTTGGCGTCCTTGGGGATGGCCAGCAGGTCGAACCACAGGTTGCTGCCTTCCTTGGGAATGCTGTAGGCAACCTTCACGCCGTTTTTCGCCTCTACGGCGCGGTTGGCGGCCTGGAACACGTCGCCGGAGTAGCCGAACGCTACGCAGACATCGCCGTTCGCAAGGTCAGAGACGTACTTGGAGGAGTGGAAGTAGGTGATATAGGGGCGCAGTTCGAGCAGGCGGGCCTCGGCCTTGGCGTAGTCGCCCGGTTTTTCGCTGCGCGGGTCCATGCCCAGGTAGTTGAGCACGGCCGGGAACAGTTCATCGGGCGAGTCCATGAATGCCACGCCGCACTGCTTGAGCTTTTTCAGGTTCTCGGGCTCGAACAGCACCGCCCATGAGTCGATATGGTCCACACCCAGTGCCGCCTTGACCTTGTCGACGTTGTAGCCGATGCCATTGGTGCCCCACAGGTAAGGCACGGCGTACTGGTTGCCGGGGTCGTTCTGTTCAAGTTGCTTGAGCAGTTTGGGGTCCAGGTGCTGCCAGTTCGGCAGCTTGCTGCGGTCCAGCGGCAGGAAGGCGCCGGCCTGGGCCTGGCGGGCGAGGAAGTGGTTGGACGGTACCACCACGTCATAACCCGTGCGCCCGGCCAACAGCTTGCCTTCAAGGGTTTCGTTGGAGTCGAACACGTCATAGACCACCTTGATTCCGCTGCTGGCCTGGAAGTCGGCCAGGGTGGTGTCACCGATGTAGTCGGTCCAGTTGTACACACTGACCGTGGGCGCGGCCTGGGTGGTGGTGGCGAACAGCAGGGTGAATGCAGCGGGGATCAGGGCTTGCAGATGACGCATGGGAACACCTCGTTGGTCTTGTTCTTGGAGTTCAGAGCAGGCTTGCCTGTGCATGGGGTGCAAAGCACCCCTCGCGGTGGATCAGACACTCAGCATCAGGAATTCACGCTCCCATGAGCTGATGACGCGCTTGTAGTTCTCGTGCTCGGCGCGCTTGACCGCCACGTAGCCCTGGACGAACTGCTTGCCCAGGTACTGCTGCACGGTTTCGCAGTCTTCCATGTGCTGCAGCGCATCCTCGATGGTGATCGGCAGGCGCAGGTTGCGTCGCTCATAGGCGCGGCCCTGCACCGGTGCGCTAGGGTCGATCTGCTCGACCATGCCCAGGTAGCCGCACAGCAGGCTGGCAGCGATGGCCAGGTAAGGGTTGGCATCGGCGCCCGGCAGACGGTTTTCCACCCGCATCGCCTCAGGGCTGGACGTGGGCACACGCAGGCCGGCCGTGCGGTTTTCTTCGCCCCACTCGACGTTGACCGGTGCCGAGGTATCCGGCAGGAAGCGGCGGAACGAGTTGACGTTGGGCGCGAACATCGGCAGCAGCTTGGGGATGTACTTCTGCAAGCCGCCGATGTGATGCAGAAACAGCGGGCTCATGCTGCCGTCTTCGTTGGCGAAGATCGGTTTGCCAGTGGCGATGTCGACCACGCTCTGGTGCAGGTGCATGGCACTGCCTGGTTCATCGGTGATCGGCTTGGCCATGAACGTGGCGGCCACGTTGTGCTTGAGCGCGGCCTCGCGCATGGTGCGCTTGAACACGGTGATCTGGTCGGCCAGGTCCAGCGCGTCGCCGTGACGGAAGTTGATTTCCATCTGCGCCGGGCCGTCTTCGTGGATCAGCGTATCCAGGTCCAGGCCCTGGATCTCGCACCAGTCGTAGACGTCCTCGAACAGGGGGTCGAATTCGTTGGCGGCGTCGATCGAGAACGACTGACGGCCACTTTCAGCACGGCCGGAACGCCCCAGTGGTACCTGCAGTGGCAAATCCGGGTCTTCGCAGCGCTTGGTCAGGTAGAACTCCATCTCGGGCGCGACGATCGGCTGCCAGCCCTTGTCGGCGTACAGCTTGAGCACCTTCTTCAGCACGTTGCGTGGCGAAAGCTCGATAGGGTTGCCTTGCTTGTCGAAGGTGTCGTGGATCACGATCGCGGTTGGCTCGATCGCCCACGGGATCTGGTAAACGGCGGTGGGATCGGGGCGGCAGACCATGTCGATGTCGGCGGCGTCGAGCAGGTTGTAATAGATGTCATCGTCGACGTAGTCGCCGGTGACCGTCTGCAGCAGCACGCTTTCTGGCAGGCGCATGCCTCGCTCATGGAGGAACTTGGCGGTGGGCGCAATCTTGCCGCGGGCGATGCCGGTCAAGTCGCTGATCACGCATTCGACTTCGGTGATCCGGTGTTCTTTCAGCCAGGTGGACAGCTGATCGAAGGGGGCGTTCATACAGACCTCTTGGTTGGGTTTTAGTGGGGGAGCGTGGGCGCTTGCGAAAACCGTTGAACAGTTGCGAAGGCGTTACGCTTCCCAGGTGACGCGCTGCAGACTATCTTGGTCGCAGCCCCCCGGGGCAATCTATCCACTTTCTTCAGTATCGAATGCACCAAAAGAGTGCATACAGGACGATGTGTGACAACCGCCAATGCGTTGAAGGTCCAGGCTTTCCACACCACTGACGTCACCGAGCAAGTGCGCGCCACCCCTGGCTGGCAGCAGCAGTACCGGCAGATGTCGCCCGGGTACTTCAGCGGTGAGCTGCGTTGTCTGGGGCTGGAGGGTGTGGAGGTGTACGAAGAGCGCCTGAACACCCGGGTGGAGCAGTTTTTCCGCGCGCCAAGCGGCTCGTTGGCGTTTTGCTTCGACCGCAGCGAGAACAGCCTGTACCTGCTGAACGAACAAAGTCGCAATATCTGGATCACACCGGAGAACTACCACGAAGTGGCGGTCGTGTTCGACCAGGCGTTCCTGGCCCGCCATGGGCTAGACCCGCAGCGTCTGGAAGGGTTGTTCATGGTGCCATTGGGCAGCGGCCAGAATGCGCTGTTCGGCAGCTGGCTCAGCGCCACCTTGACCCGGCTGGGCGAGGAGGGTTGCCCGTTGCAGGGGCAGGCCCTGGCTGAGCAGTTGCTGGAGGACTGCCTGTTCATTCTTGACAACGCCAGCCAGCGTTTACAGGGCGTGGCCCTGGGGCGGCGGGACGAGGAAAGGGCGATCATGCACCGGGTCAGCGAATGGGCGGCCGACTGCCCGGAAGAAACGCTGAACCTGGTGGAGCTGGCGGAGGTTGCCGGGGTTTCATTGCGTCAGTTGCAGCAGGCGTTCAAAGCATTCACCGGCATGCCGCCTGCGCACTGGTTGCGGCTGCGCCGGTTGAACGGCGCGCGGCGCGATCTTTTGCGGGGAGGAGGGGTGACTGTCGCCGAGGTGGCGATGCGTTGGTCGTTCTGGCATTTGGGAAGATTTTCAGAGAGTTACCGGCAGTTGTTCAAGGAGTTTCCGAGCGAGACGTTGAGACGGGGCAGGGGTTGAGGGGGCACGCCAAAACTGAACCCAGCATCTCGTGCCGAAAGTTGCTATCGTGCCGCCCTGATTTCACCCGAGGTGCCGATGTTCTACCTGCCTTTGCCCAGCGACCAGGCTGACCGCCTCGCCAGCGCCGCCGTAACCGAGTTCTTCACCACCGCCAGTGTGCTCGATGCCGCTGCCGTGCTGTTCGTGCAAAACCTGCCACGCCAGCCTGCCACCGCGTCGGCCGACGCGCAGGAGCGTCGTTTCGCCGAAATCGTGCGCATCGCAAACGAAGTCGAAGGTGTCGCCCCCGGGCGCTTCCAGGCCCAGGTAGCGCAGCAATTCGATCGCGAAGCGTTCGCCATGGGCCTGGGCATGCTGGGCGAAAATGGCATTGCACTGCTGTCGGCCGAAGTGGAGTACCAGGCGGACGAATGGCTGGACGACGAAGGCCAGTGGAACTTCCAGTTCGCCGACCGCTACCGCCAACGGGCCACGCCGCTGCACCCAGTGTACCTGCCGTCGCTGGCCAGTGATTTGATGCTCAGCGACCAGCAGAACCGCCTGCTGCGTGAATTCCTCAGTGGCGTCGACGAGTCGGTGGCTGTGCAAGGTTTCGCCGGCACCGGCAAGACCTTCCTGATTCACCAGTTCGCCCGGCTGCTGGAGCCACAGCGCACCTTGCTGCTGGCCTTGACCGAAGGGCAGTTGCGCGCGCTGCAGGCGCGGGTCAAGGACGCTGCCGCCTATACCGCGCTGACCTTCGGCCAATTGGCTGACGAGCTGCTCAACCGTGACCTCACCAGCAACGGCTGGCGATTGCGCGATCCATACCGCACCAAGCTGTCCTGGCGCCCCCAGGAAGCGCAAGTGGTGCGCTGGCTGGCCATCCCTGATATCGGCCCGCTCGCAGCGCGTGACGTGGTTGCCTTGTGCATCCGCGCCGTGCGCACGTTCTGCCACAGTGCCGATACCCAGCTTCAGCTGCATCACTTGCCCTGGGCCGGGCCTGGCACCTCGCCGCTGGATCAGGAGGTGCTGCTGGAAAAGGCGCGTCTGTACTGGCAAGAGCTGATTCGCCCGTCGGCGCGGGACATTCAGCTACCGGTGCGTGACTACCACCGGGTCAAGCTGCTGTCGCTGACCGAGCATGTGATCGACAGCCGTTACACCCATGTCATCGTCGACGAGGCCCACGAGCTGTCGGCACCGATGCTGGCGGTACTCGATCGCAGTCCGCAGTCGATCATTACCCTGGGTGACGAACTGCAGAACCTCAACGGCCTCAGCCCGCACCATGGCAGCTTCATCCGGCAACGCTGCATCGACCATTCACTGCGCGCCGGGCCGGCAATGGACAATGTGCTCAACCCGCTGATCCAGGCGCACCCGGCCACGATCCAGGCGGCCTTCAGTGGCAACGCCGAGCACTACACCCGGGTCAGTTTCTTCGATACGGTGATGGTGCCGGAACAGCCCACGGCGCTTATCGTCGATGATGAATGGGGCCTGTTTGGCTGGTTCCAGCGCCTGACGCATCAGGGGGTGCCGTTCTTGTTGCTGAAAAGCGCTCGCAAGGACTTTGAACTGTTCGTCGAGGACTGCATCGAGCTGTACCGCTACGGCACCCGGCCGCGCCACCCGATGCTGTTCCGCTATGCCAGCTGGCAGGCGCTGGAACAGGACAAGGGCGATGACAAAGCGTTCGTCGCCGTGGCCAATATGCTGCGCAAGGGCTACACGCCGGAGCACTTTGCCAAGGCCAAGAGCCGTTACCGCTGGGACAAGGCGCCGAAGCTGTTCCTGGGGCGAGTACGGGATGTGAAGAACATGGAGTTTGCCCGGGTAATGGTGTCGCCGGAGCTGATGGTGGCGCCGCAGGTGGCGGGTAACCGCAATGAACGGGCGCGTATGCTGGCGGGGTTGTATACCGCCTGTTCGCGGGCGCGGCATGAACTGATCGTGCCGGGGGGGATGCTGGACTGGGTCAAGGACCAGGTTCGGGATTGACGCAGCTGGGGCTGCAAAGCAGCCCCAGGGTCATGAATCAGTTACGGTCCAGCCACACGGTCTGGGCATTGGTGAACTCGCGCACACCAAAGTGCGACAGCTCACGGCCGAAACCACTCTTCTTCACGCCACCAAACGCCACGCGGGGGTCGGAAGCGCAGTAGCCGTTGATGAACACGCCGCCGGTATCCAGTGCGGCGGTCATGCGTTCGGCCAGCGCATAGTCGGCTGTGTAGATGGTCGAGGCCAGGCCAAACTCGCTGTCGTTGGCCAGTTCCACGGCATGGTCAGCATCGCGTGCAGTGATGATCGCCGCTACCGGGCCGAACAGCTCCTGCTTGAACGCGGTCATGTCCGGGGTGACATTGGCGAACACCGTCGGCGCGTAGAAGTTGGCCACGCCTTCGACCTTGTTGCCGCCCAGCAGCAACGTGGCGCCTTCGGCCAACGTCGCCTGAACCTGGCCGTCCAACTCGTCGCGCAGGTCATAGCGGGCCATCGGGCCGATATAGGTGTCGTCCTCCAGCGGGTTGCCGACTTTCAACTGGCGAGTGGCTTCAACGAACTTGTGGGTGAACGCATCGACGATGCTGGCTTCCACGATCAGGCGCTTGGCGGCGGCGCACACCTGGCCGGTGTTCTGGTAGCGGCCTATCACCGCGGCCTGGACGGCAGCATCCAGGTCGGCATCGGCCAGCACGATGAAGGGATCGGAGCCACCCAGCTCCAACACGCACTTCTTCAGCGCGGCACCGGCCTGTGCACCAATCGCCATGCCGGCACGCACGCTGCCGGTCAGGGTCACGGCGGCGATGCGCGGATCGTTGATGGCGCGGGTGACGCCATCCGGGGTCACGTTCAACACTTCGAACACGCCTTCCGGCAGGCCGGCATCCTTGAACAGCTCACCCATCAGGTAGGCGCTGCCCATTACGTTCGGTGCGTGCTTGAGCACGTAGGTGTTACCCGCCAGAATCGCCGGCACGGCGCCGCGCAGCACCTGCCAGACCGGGAAGTTCCACGGCATCACGGCCAGGATCGGGCCCAGCGGGCGGTATTCGATACGGGCTTTTTCTACCTGGGTCGGCTCGGCGGCGAGCATGGCCGGGCCGTGCTCGGCGTACCAGCGGCACAGGCCAACGCATTTGGCGACTTCACCACGGGCCTGGGCGATCGGCTTGCCAATTTCACGGCTGATCATGTGCGCGAAAGCTTCAGCCTTGGCTTCGAGGGTACCGGCCAGGGCCAGCAGGTACTCGCTGCGCTGACCCAGCGACACCTGGCGCCACTGGCGATAGCCAACCTTGGCACGTTGCAGCGCCGCTTCCAGTGCGGCGTCGGTGTCGAACGGGTAGGCGCCAATCTGCTCGCCGCTGTACGGGTCGAGGGAGATGGCGTGGGTCAGGCTGCTGATCGCGCTCATGGCGGGACACTCTCGTTGTTGTTAATCAATGAGGCCAGACTAGTGGGCTATGGCTTTAATGAAAACTGAATAATAATGAGCGAAACATTCACGTTTGGAGAATGCCTGTGGACCTGGTGCAACTGGAGATCTTCAAGGCCGTGGCAGAGCAGGGCAGCATCAGCGCCGCCGCGCAGCACATCCATCGGGTGCCGTCGAACCTGACTACGCGCATCAAGCAACTGGAGGAGGACTTGGGTGTAGAACTGTTCATTCGGGAGAAGAGCCGCCTGCGCCTGTCGCCTGCGGGTTGGAACTTCCTCGAATACACCCGGCGCATCCTCGACCTGGTCCATGAGGCGCGGCTGACCGTGGCGGGTGAAGACCCGCAGGGCACCTTTGCCCTCGGATCGCTGGAAAGCACGGCGGCGGTGCGCATCCCGGCGCTGCTGGCCGCCTACAACCAACGCTACCCCAAGGTTGACCTTGACCTGTCCACCGGGCCCTCCGGGACCATGCTCGAAGGCGTGCTGTCTGGCCGCCTGGTGGCCGCGTTCGTCGACGGCCCGGTGCTGCACCCGACGCTGGAGGGCATACCGGTGTTCGAGGAAGAGATGATGGTCATTGCGCCGCTCAACCATACACCGGTGACCCGCGCCCAGGACGTGAACGGTGAAAGCATCTACGCCTTCCGTGCCAACTGTTCATACCGCCATCACTTCGAGAACTGGTTCGTGCAGGACCAGGCGGTACCGGGCAAGATCCACGAAATGGAGTCGTACCACGGCATGTTGGCCTGCGTCAGTGCGGGTGCCGGCCTGGCCATGCTGCCGCGCAGCATGCTCGACAATATGCCCGGGTGCAGCACCGTCAGCGCCTGGCCAATGTCGGAGGACTTCCGCTATCTGAAAACCTGGCTGGTATGGCGACGGGGGACGGTCTCGCGCAGTTTGAGCATGTTCGTGAAGTTGCTTGAAGAAGGCCGCGCAAGCTGATGTTTTCACTCGATAACCTGATTATCTGAAGTGAATTTCATCTCCATGACCAGGCATCAGCACGAACACCCCTTCGCTGGGAGGATCAAATGCTAGGTAAGCCATCCTCGAAAGGAGGGTCGTACCATGCGTAACCATCACTATGCGCTCGGCGCAGCCTTACTGATCACCCTGGCCCTGCCATGGACCCTGGCCGCCGCCGCCGACCTCAATGCCCCCATCGACATGCAGGCCGTGCAGTTGCAACCGCAGGAGCAGAATGGCGTGCGCTACCTGCAGGGCGGTATCGGCCAGGACGAGGCCAATGCCCTGCGCAAGACCACGGGTTATGACCTGCACGTAGAGCTTTCGACCGGCCCGGAAGGCAAGTTCCAGAGCGGGGCCACCGTCGATATCCAGACTGCCCAGGGCCAGCCCGTGATCAGCGTCGCCGATGCCGGGCCACTGCTGTATGTGCAGCTGCCTCCCGGCAAATACAAGGTCATTGGCAATGCCCAAGGTCAGGCGGTGCAGCAGTGGGCGGCCGTCACGGGCAAGGCCCCCACGACCGTTAGCCTTAATTGGCGTTGATGAAGAGACAGGCAGGAGTACGGATGTACTCCTGCCTGGGGTAAGGTCACGCCTCGCGAATGCCTGTGCCCGGCAAGCACATCTTTACCGAGTGTTTTAGCCAATAGTGGCAATATACTTCCAACTTTCTGATTATCTGGACAATAATCAGAAAAGTATTACTTCGTATGACCGGTCTGGATGCACCGGTCAGCGCAAAACATCGAGGGGCCCAAGCCCCCGCTTGCCGTGTAGACCATCAGGAGAGTCGTTGATGAAAACCCGTCTAGCCGCTTCGCTGGCCGTTGCAGTGCTGGCCTTTGCCGGGGCCGATCTGGTTCAGGCTGCGCAGATATCAGGCGCCGTGGGCGCCACTGGCCAAGGTGACATGACGTACCGTATCGGCCTGTCGTTCGACTGGGACAAGACATGGCTGGAAAGCAGCGCCGGCCATGTGAGCGGTTACTGGGATGCGGCCTACACCTATTGGGAAGGTGGCGATGCCAGTGGTGCGCACTCGCTGTCGTTCAGCCCGGTGTTCACGTATGAGTTCAGCGGCTTTACCTACACGCCTTACATCGAGGCAGGTATTGGCCTGGCAGCGTTTTCAAAGACCGACGTGGGCGACCAGCGACTGGGGTCGGCGGTCAACTTTGAAGACCGTATCGGCTTTGGCCTGAAGTTGCCGGGAGAACAGAAGGTAGGCATCCGTGCCATGCACTACTCCAACGCCGGTATAAAGCAGCCAAACGACGGCATAGAGTCGTACTCGCTGTTCTATAGCACAGCGTTCTGACATGACGGGGCCGCGGCGCGGCCCCGGCAATTCAGAAGGTATACGAAACGCCGGCCTGCACCGTGCGCGGTGCGCCGGGGTATACGTAGCTGTTGAACGCCCCCTCGTCATACCCCTTGTTGAACACGTTTTTCACGTCCAGGTTCAACCGCACGTGTTCGTTGACCTTGTAGAAGCTCAACAGGTCGACCACGCTGTAGCGTTCCATCGTGTAGGTGGCTGCCGATGTCTGCCCGGCACGGTCGTCTACATACTTAACGCCTACGCCCAGGCCAAGGCCTTTGACCAGGCCATCCTGGAACTCGTAAGTGTTCAGCAGGCTAAAGGTGCTGCGCGGGATATTGGCCAGGCGCGTTCCCTTGGGCAGGGTGGTGTCCTTGGTGACTTCGGCGTCCACGTAGGCATAGCCACCGATCATGCGCCATTCGGGGGTGAGGTTGCCGGCGACGTTGATGTCCAGGCCACGGCTGCGCACCTCGCCGGCCGCGATCTTGTAAGTACCAGTAAGGTCGCTCGGGTCGTTGGTCAGTACGTTTTCCTTGACGATGTGGTAGATCGCCGCGTCGACACTCAACTGGCGGTCGAGTGACTCCCATTTCACACCCAGCTCGTAGGATTTGCCCTTCTCCGGGTCGAAACCACCGCCACTGGCCGGCGTGCCCGTATTGGGTTTGAACGAGCGTGCGGTGTTGGCGTAGACCGCCAGGGTATCGGTCAGGTCGTAGATCAAGCCAAGGCGGGGTGTGACGCCGTTTTCGCCCTTGCTGAAATCGCCGGCATTGTTCAGCTTGTTGTCATAGTCATGCTCGAAACGCTCGAAGCGCACGCCTGCCAATGCCTTCAAACGCTCGGTCAGGGCCACTTGGTCCTGAATGAAGAACGCCCACGTCTGCAGGTTTTCCTTGTCCCAGGTGGTGGTGCGGTTCAGGGCCGGACGCGGCTGGCCCAGTTCCGGGTTGTAGATGTCGATCGGGTAGGCTGCCGAGGAACGCTGGATGATCGAGTTGTAGTCGTAGTTCTCGTATTCGACCCCGGTCAACAAGGTATGGCTGAAATTGCCGGTGTCAAAATGCCCGGTCAGGTTCAGCTGCCAGTCGCGGTCGGTCCACTCCAGCTTGCGGTAGTTGAAGTTGCGCTGCAGCGTGCGTCCATCTGCCGGTGCGCCGTCGGCTTCGACAGCGTTGCCCTTGAGCGAGCCATCGAGGAACTGGAACCCGCCAGCCAGCGACCAGTTGTCATTGAGCAGGTGCTCGAAACGCACCTGGGCCATGTTGTTGTCATTGTGCAGCAGGTTGTCGCTGCCTTTTTCCCAGATATAGGTATCGCGCGAGGCGCTGCCGGTCTGGGTGGAGTAGCGGGTCAGGCCGCGATCGAGGGGGTGGTTGTTGCGCATGAAATCGCCTTCGAAGGTGATCTTCGTGGCGTCATTGACCTGCCAGCTGATGACCGGAGCGACATCGTAGCGCTCGCTTTCGACATCGTCGCGGAAGCTGTCGCCGCCTTCGCCCAGTACGTTCAGGCGGTAGGCCAGCGAGCCGTCCTGGCTCAGCGGCCCGGTGGCATCAAGGGTGGCACGGTGCATGCCCTGGTCGTCGAACTGGCTGCCAAGGGTGACCTTGGACTCGGGCAACGGCTGCTTGCTGACCACGTTGAACGTACCGCCGGGGTCGCCACGGCCGTACAGGCTGCTGGCCGGGCCACGGATGACCTCCAGGCGCTCGACGGTGTTGGCATCCGGAGCATTGGGGTAACCGCGGTTGATCGGAAAGCCGTTGCGATAGAACTCCCCGGTCGTGAAGCCACGCACGGTGAACGTTGTCAGGCCCTGGCCGCCGAAGTTGTTGGCGCGGCCGACACCCCCGGCGTAGTCCAGGCCGTCCTGCAGGCGCGTGGCGCCCGTGTCTACCAGCACATCCTTGGGCACCACGCTGACCGATTGCGGGGTTTCGTGCAGCGCCGTGTCGGTGCGGGTGGCACTGGCCGAGCGGGTGGCCTTGTAGCCTTCGACCGGGCCGTCGGCGCGTTCACCGTCGGCAGTACTGGTAATGCTCAGGGCCTGGAGTTCGATCGGGTTAGGGTCGCTGAGCGGTTCAGGCTCGGCAAAGGCCAGCGGGGAGACAGCATGAAGCACACAAAGCGAGACGAACGTGCGGCGCATCGACAGTACGGTCCTTGAATAGGGCGCTGAGGGGCTGGGTCGGGAAACGCCGCGAACATACTACGAATCATTATCAAATGCATTAATTTTGAGTGGCACTGGTGTACCAGATACCAGCGAAGATAAAGCGTCAGTGACAACCGTGCCTGCAGGGCACTGCGAAGGGGCCGACAGGTTAGAAGCTGCTCTGTGGGTGCAAGTGCCTCTTCGCAGTACAAGGTTATTCCTGCCTGCCCCCTGGGCAGGCTGCTGAAGCTCAGCGAACAGCCTTGATCGCCAGCACATTGCACAGCGGGTGTTCCAGCACATGCGCCGTTGTCCCGCCCAGGAATGTCTGCATGGCGTCATGCCGGTGGCTGCCCATGACGATCACGTCCACCCGGTTGTGGCCGACGAACTGGGCAATGGCCCTGATCGCGGCCCCTTCGAGGAAGTGCCGGCGCTCCAGCGGGATCTGGTGATGGTCGCCCAGGCGGTTGAACGCCGCCCGCTGCGCGGTTCGCACACTGCTGTCGAAGCCGGGCATGGTGACCGTACCGGCGCCGAAGTCGGCGATGTGGGTCTTGGCCGCGTCGCACACATGCAGCAGGTGCAGTTCGGCGTTGCACTGCAGGGCCAGGTCATGGGCGCACTGGATGACCTGCTCGTCCAGGTGTTCGCCAGCGCCGTGGCTGTTCAGGTCCACCGCGGCGGCGATCTGCCGTGGCAGGGGCAGGCGAATGTCGCTGACCAGGTGCACGGCGACCGGGCTGTCCTTGAGCAACTGCCAGTCCAGCGGCGTGACCAGCAGGCGTTTGAGTACGGGCTCGTGCTGTACGTCCTTGACCAACAGATCGCAGCCCAGCCGTTCGACCCGTTCCAGTACGCTGCCCAGCGGGTCGCGGGTCAACAACAGCTCGGTGGACACGTCCACGCCGGCATCGCTCAGCTGTTCGGCCTCATCCACCAGCCATTGGCGGTTGTCGCTGAGCAGCCGCTCACGCTCACGACCATCGCTCATCAAGCCAAAGGTGTCGACGTCGTCGACGAACACATTGATATCCAGCAGGGCACCGCTGGACTCTGCCAACGCCGCCGCGCGTTGCAGCGCAGGCGTATGACGCATTTGCGGGCCGAGCATGACGAACAGACGTTTGAACTGGCTCATCGCACACCTCCACGTGTGGCAGCCCCCCGGTGACCTGATCAGTTTCAGTCTAGACTGCCGCAGCGTACACCGGGGCGATGTGTCGGGTATGATGCGTGCCCCATCATTGTCACGAGGCCCGTCCCATGTCCCTGAGTGCTGAACAGATCGTTGAGTATCGCGCCTTTGCCGAGCAATTGGCCGATGCTGCCGCTGCAGCGATCGCGCCGTACTTCCGCGCCAGCCTGGATGTCGAGGACAAGGGCGGGCGTCTGTACGACCCGGTGACCGTGGCCGACAAGGCCGCTGAAGACGCCATGCGTGAGTTGATCCAGGCACGTTACCCCGAGCACGGCATTCTTGGCGAAGAGGCCGGCGTTGCAGTGGGCAGCAGCCCGTTGACCTGGGTGCTGGACCCGATCGATGGCACCCGCGCCTTCATTACCGGCTTGCCGCTGTGGGGCACCTTGATTGCCCTGAATGACGGCACCCGCCCGGTGCTGGGGGTGATGAACCAGCCGTTCACCGGCGAACGTTTCGTGGGTACCCCGGCAGGCGCCTGGCGCAGTGGCACGCCCCTGAAGACGCGTGCCTGCGCCGACCTGTCTGCCGCCACGCTGATGTGCACCACGCCGGACATGTTCGACACCGCCGAGCGCAAGGCGGCATTCGAAGCGGTCGCCGGCAAGGCGCGGTTGATGCGTTATGGCGGTGACTGCTATGCCTACTGCATGCTGGCCTCGGGCTTTGTCGACGTGATTGTCGAAGCGAGCCTTCAGCCGTATGACGTTCAGGCGCTGATGCCGATCATCGAAGGGGCGGGTGGCGTGATCACGGCATGGGATGGCAGTTCGGCGCAGGATGGCGGGTGCGTGGTGGCCTGTGGGGACCCTGCGCTGCATGCACAGGTGCTGGAGATGCTGCGCCAGGCACAATGAAATTGCTGGCATGACCGCTGCGTGTGACAAGCCACTGCGAGTCATGCAATGGCTTGTTCCTTGCTTCAATGGCGATCAGATCAACAGTTTCATGGCGCAGTAACCGGCATTTTCATCCAGTAGTGCAACGAACTGGAGGCCGTCGGGCCGTAACTGCGCCTCTTCTAATTTAGTCACTTTATCGGGAAATACGTAGCGGCCTCCCGACCCGAAGCTGACGTCCAGTTTTCCGTCGCGGGTGACTCTGTGAACGATGCCACGATCCGACATTGCAGGGCCATCATAGTAAAACAGGTTTCCGGCGATGTAGATGTCACCGGTTTGCCCAATGATCACATTTTGTGTACCAATCCCTTTTATCATCATGCCGAGATCAATTTTTATACTTAGCGTCCCGGTTTCGTTGAAGGTCGTATCCAGCGCCCCTGTGTGCTTATCATAGACTTGGAGCAACAGCTTCACGGGTTCGGTTATTAAAGGTGTGCTCACCGCGATAACGATTCTGTCTTCATCCGCGCCAAGCTGTATGGTGTGGGCACTCAGCCTTATGAACCCGACTTTGTTGAAATCGAGATCCAGTTGCCCATTGCTTTTGTATCTGGCGACAATGCTTTCGCCCGCTTCAGTGCCTACCAGGGCGAATCCGCCGTCCTCGAAGAAATGGCATCCTTGAGGTACGAATAGGCTATCACTGTCAAAAAAATTTTTAATCTGCCATTGGCTCCGACTTCCATCCGGCCCGAGCCCGGCGACTGGCACGCCTGTCTGTGCATCATGCAAAGCAAGCCAGACTGTCTGGTTCGGTTGCGAATCAAGCGAAGAAGCGTACAAGGTTTTGATCGTATTGCCGAACAGTACGCTACGGGTGGCTGGCGCCATTGCGCGACCTCTGTCTTCTCGTTGCAGCTGCTCTGGAGTACTGGCATCGCTGAGACAGTTTGCTTCCGAACGGCGATGTGCAATGGCAGTGCTGGGCGGAGTTGTCGAAGTGGGATGGCCGTCAGGTCGAACCACTATCATGCCTTTTGTGCCGAAGCCGTCAAGGGGGGTGAAGTTGTTTTGAAAGTGCCCGATAGCGGCGTAATAGAGCCGGTCGTCATTTTCCAATATATTACATTGGGAGCAGGTGATGAAGGTCGAATTCCCTTCGGCTGTCGCGGGCGTGAGGAAATAAATTTTTTGTTCATTGGAAAGCGCGGGATCTATAGGGGAGTCTTCGATTTCGACGAATCCGGGCTTGGGTTGCCAAACGCCCTTTGCATCCAGCGTTGTCCAATAGTAGAAGAGCTTGTTATCGATGGCGGTACCGGCGGTCCAGATCATTCGGCCCGCTGAGTCAATTGTCCAGGCATAGGACGAGGGCGTATGTAGGGCGTTGGGTGGTTCCGGTAGCTTGGCGTAACCCTCATCGCCGAACTCGAGATCCAGTTCACCCGCTTTATAAATACGTGTGCTCATGGGATTTCCTCCGTTTGAGCGCAGAGTATCGACTCATTCGGGCAGGCTGGAGTACTGTCAGATTTACCAGGTAACGGGAGTGACCTGCCGGGGCTGCTGAAGCCGGTCTATCGCCAAATGGGCCGGTTAAGGTCAGTGCAACAGTCATTTACGCGTCGTTGGTGCTGGATCGCGCCGCAGGGAGGAAAAGCCGTCGTGGCGTACCCCTGGCTGCATCAACACTGAAACCGAGACTTGCTATCAACGTCAGGTTCATTGTTCCCACCGCAGTGCACTTTTTCCATTTTCCGGGCTCTATGCTTGGCCGGGCCCTATTTATCTCCAATGTGGCCGCCGAATTTCGAACCTGTGCCGATGGCTTTAACCGACTCCAATTTCTTTCCCCGCCTGCTACTGACAAGTGCCCTCGCATGCCTGTGCGCCTGTACGCAGCAGCAGGGCCGTGACATGGTCAACCAGCTCGGCAACGGCAAACCCAGCGAGCTGTTCCAGACCAGCGTCGACCGCCTGGCCACGCTGTCGATGCGCGACAACCTGCAAAGCCTGTACCTGCTGATGAACAAGCTGTACCTGCGCAACCCCAGCCAGTGGAAGATGTCTGGCTACCTGGACGCCGCCACCGCCGAGCGACAGATCCGCATTGCCATCGAACAGCGCCGGCCGCTGCCGCAACTGGGCAACCGCCGTGACCTGGCGGCATTGAGCTACGCCCTGAGCCCGGAGTTTCGTGGGGACCGGGTCGGCGCCTTCATCTACGCCATTGGCAGCATGCTGATCACCGCGCATGGCGGGCGTACCGAGTTCTACATGACCGATACCATCGACCCCCTGTTCGTCAACAACGCCGCACGCAATATCGAGAAGGCAACATGGATGCTCAGCCAGCGGCAAGATGCCAATGGGGTGTTGCTGCTGTTCTCGAACGAGATCTCGGAGGAGGGCAGCAACCTGAGTTTTGCCGTTGAGTTCGGCAAGATCGTCGCGCGGCTGGACTTGCTGGCCGAGTTGCTGGATGAGCGTTATCGGCGCATAGGCTTGAACTACGCGCAGAGCCTGTTGCTGATGAACTTCCTGCCGGTGCAGTGAATGAAGCGCTTGGTCCGCCGTCACGTGCAGGCCACGCGAGTACCGGAAGATACTGTTCGATAAACGAACACGTATGACGCCGGACCTGTCCGCTATCCGCCCAGCCAATCCCATCGTTGCATTGCCCAACCCCCGCCTTTTTGCTGTAGTGTCCCCTATCCGCCGGCTGTCGCCTGCCCCTGCGACGCGCTGCCAGCCCGATAGAATGACCGTGATGACCGCAACCACAGCCCACAAGGCGGTAGGGCGCGGCGACCAGAACAATAACGATACCGAGTGCCTTGCCTATGGAAAGCCGCCTGCTGAGCGAGCGCAGTAGCGTGTTTCACCACGCCGACCCTTACGCTGTGTCCGATTATGTGAACCAGCATGTAGGCCAGCATTGCATCGGTCTGTCCCGCACCACCCACCCCCAGGCCAGCCTCAGCCATCGCAAGTTCGCCGAGCTCGACCTGTGCCGTATCAGCTATGGCGGCAGTGTTCGCGTGACGTCGCCCGCGCTGGAAACCATCTACCACCTGCAAGTCTTGCTCAATGGCAACTGCCTGTGGCGCGGGCACAAGCGCGAGCAGCACCTGGTGCCGGGCGAATTGCTGCTGATCAACCCGGACGACCCGGTTGACCTGACTTACTCGGAAGACTGCGAGAAGTTCATCCTCAAGGTGCCAACCCGGCTGCTGGACTCGATCTGCGATGAACAGCGCTGGCAGCGGCCTGATGGGGGCGTGCGGTTCTTGCGCAATCATTACCGGCTGGAGGAGCTGGATGGCTTCGTGAACCTGCTGGCCATGGTTTGCCACGAGGCGGAAGTGAGCGATTCGCTGCCAAGAGTGCAGGGCCATTACAGCCAGATTGTCGCCAGCAAGCTGCTGACCCTGATGAGCACCAATATCCGCCGCGAGAGCCTGAGTGCTCAGCAGGCCGGGCTAGAGCGCATTCTTGATTACATCGAACGCAACCTGAAACTGGAAATGTCAGCTGAAGTACTGGCAGCTCAGGCTTGCATGAGCTTGCGCTCGTTATATGCCTTGTTTGACCAGCACTTGGGCACCACGCCCAAGCATTACGTGCGTCAGCGGAAACTGGAACGGGTGCACGCCTGCCTGAGCGACCCTACGTGTGGCGTGCGCAGTGTGACGGAATTGGCCCTGGATTACGGCTTTCTTCATCTGGGGCGGTTTTCCGAGGTTTATCGGCAGCAGTTTGGCGAGTTGCCTTCACAGACGTTCAAGCGGCGCGCGTGACGGCGTTTGGCTTGTAGACCTGGCATTTCTGCCAGTTGCGAGCGCTTTGCTCTTAAACCACCATTTGTTCTATCCCGGATGGATGGTGACAGCCATGCTGCAGTCAAAGAAACAATTGTATTTCTATTCTCCCGAAGGACTTTCGCTGGTCAAATATGCTGGCGCAGGAGCTTCGGCTTTATTGCGCGCAGCAGGCCGGACGCTGGCGCAGTGTGATGATGGTCAGGCAGGGTTTTACGCAACGGATATTCAAGGCTCAGTGATGCGGTTCAAAGGTCGCGAATTATCTTCTATCCGGTATGCCGCGTATGGGTACGACGACAGTAAGCCATGTGCGTCATTGCTACGGTACGGAGGACAGCGAAAAGAGTTTGCCACGGGGCACTACGTGTTAGGGGGCGGGTATCGTGCTTTTATTCCGGTTTTGATGCGCTTTAATTCGCCCGATAGCCTCAGCCCATTCGGTGCGGGCGGACACAACTCTTACAGTTACTGTGGTGCTGACCCAGTGAATAACCTTGATCCAACGGGCCACATGATCAAAGCCATAGTCATGCTAAAAAATCCAACGCAAACATCACAATCTCTCAAGCGTGGCTATCCTCCTCCGCGCGACGGTTCTATTGCTGATGTGTACTGGAATAATAGATTCGAAAAAAATCTGCAAAATTTGAAGAGCGCGCGCGCGCGCGGGGGCACGCCCGGATTAGAAAGCGCTCTTTCTACTTCACCCCTGACCAGTCGCCCAGCAGTGTCAATTGAAGCTGCAAAAATTACAGGAGCGATGTCGCCAACTGTCGTTAACGACTTGAAAAACGTGAAGGGTTTTTTGGCCGGGCAAATCAATAGTGCAACGTTGCTGGCCAGAGCATTTAAAGCCAAAGGGCCTGAATTCTATTTGCATAAAAGAGCTGCGGAGCAGGTGGCCGAAGAACTTCTTGAGATCAGAATGAATTTGCCTTCTCCAACCGGTAAGGAAGTCAGGAGGTGAGTACGCCGAAATAGAAGTTTTGGATAACACTCTGCACAATCCGGATAGCCCCCCGCCAGCCGTCTCCCTAACCTGACCAGGTCTAAACAATAACAAGGGAGACCCTGGCCATGTCCCTGGGATTCGACTACCTCAATGCCATGCTCGAGGACGACCGTGAAAAGGGCATCTACCGCTGCAAGCGGGAGATGTTCACCGACCCACGGTTGTTCGACCTGGAAATGAAACACATCTTCGAGGGCAACTGGATCTACCTGGCCCACGAAAGCCAGATCCCCGAGAAGAATGACTTCCTCACCCTGACCATGGGGCGCCAGCCGATTTTCATCGCGCGCAACAAGGACGGTGAGCTTAATGCCTTCCTCAACGCCTGCAGCCACCGCGGTGCCATGCTGTGCCGGCACAAGCGCGGCAACCGTTCCAGCTATACCTGCCCGTTCCACGGCTGGACGTTCAACAACAGCGGCAAACTGCTGAAAGTGAAAGACCCGAGCAACGCCGGCTACCCCGACAGCTTCAACTGCGACGGCTCCCACGACCTGACCAAGGTGGCACGCTTCGAGTCGTACCGGGGCTTTTTGTTCGGCAGCCTGAACACCGATGTGAAACCGCTGGTCGAGCACCTGGGCGAGTCAGCGAAGATCATCGACATGATCGTCGATCAGTCGCCTGAAGGACTGGAAGTGCTGCGTGGCGCCAGCTCGTACATTTACGAAGGCAACTGGAAGCTCACCGCCGAAAACGGCGCTGACGGCTACCACGTAAGCTCCGTGCACTGGAACTACGCCGCCACCCAGAACCAGCGCAAGCAGCGCGAGGCGGGTGACGAGATCAAGACCATGAGTGCTGGCGCCTGGGCCAAGCAGGGCGGCGGTTTCTATTCCTTCGACCACGGCCACCTGCTGCTGTGGACCCGTTGGGCCAACCCGGAAGACCGCCCGGCCTATGAGCGCCGCGACCAACTGGCCGCCGATTTCGGCCAGGCGCGCGCCGACTGGATGATCGAAAATTCGCGCAACCTGTGCCTGTACCCCAACGTGTACCTGATGGACCAGTTCAGCTCGCAGATCCGCGTCGCACGGCCGATTTCGGTGAACAAGACCGAAATCACCATCTACTGCATCGCGCCGAAAGGCGAGAGCGCCGATGCCCGCGCCAAGCGTATCCGCCAGTACGAAGACTTCTTCAACGTCAGCGGCATGGCCACCCCGGACGACCTGGAAGAATTCCGCTCGTGCCAGACTGGCTATGGTGGCGGCACCGGCTGGAACGACATGTCTCGCGGCGCGAAACACTGGGTCGAAGGCGCCGATGAGGCGGCCAAGGAGATTGAACTCAAACCCCTGCTGTCGGGCGTGCGCACCGAGGACGAAGGCCTGTTCGTGCTGCAGCACAAATACTGGCAGGACACCATGATCCAGGCCCTCAAGGACGAACAGCAGCTGATCCCCGTGGAGGCCGTGCAATGAGCCTGTATGAAACCGTACGCGACTTCCTGTACCGCGAAGCGCGCTACCTGGACGATGCCCAGTGGGACCAGTGGCTGGAACTGTACGCCAGCGATGCCAGCTTCTGGATGCCGAGCTGGGACGATGACGACACCCTCACCGAAGACCCACAAAGCGAAATCTCGCTGATTTGGTACGGCAACCGTGGCGGCCTGGAAGACCGCGTGTTCCGCATCAAGACCGAGCGCTCCAGTGCGACCGTGCCCGACACCCGCACCTCGCACAACATCAGCAACATCGAGATCGTCGAGCAGGGCGAGGGCAGCTGCCAGGTGCGCTTCAACTGGCACACTCTGAGCTTCCGTTACAAGACCACCGACAGTTACTTCGGCACCAGCTTTTACACCCTCGACTTGCGCGGCGAGCAGCCGCTGATCAAGGCCAAGAAGGTGGTGCTGAAGAACGACTACGTCCGCCAGGTCATCGACATCTACCACATCTGATACAGGGTTTTGCGAGCATTGCCCGGTGCGTCTTGTGACGCGCCGTGGCCCGGCTCGCCCGCGAGGTGCAACATGAGCTACCAGATCGCACTGAATTTCGAAGACGGGGTTACCCGTTTCATTGAAGCCACCGGTCAGGAAACCGTGGCCGACGCCGCTTACCGCCAAGGCATGAACATTCCGCTGGACTGCCGTGACGGCGCTTGCGGGACCTGCAAGTGCAAGGCTGAGTCCGGTCGTTATGACCTTGGCGACAACTTCATCGAAGACGCCTTGAGCGAAGACGAAATCGCCGAAGGCTACGTGCTGACGTGCCAGATGCGCGCCGAAAGCGACTGCGTCATCCGCATCCCGGCTTCGTCGCAGCTGTGCAAGACCGAGCAGGCCAGTTTCGAGGCCGCCATCAGCGATGTCCGCCAGCTGTCGGTCAGCACCATTGCCCTGTCGATCAAGGGTGAGGCCCTGAGCCGTCTGGCCTTCCTGCCGGGGCAGTATGTCAACCTCAAGGTGCCGGGCAGCGAGCAGAGCCGGGCCTACTCGTTCAGCTCGCTGCAGAAGGACGGCGAAGTCAGCTTCCTGATCCGCAACGTACCAGGTGGGCTGATGAGCAGCTTCCTGACCAACCTTGCCAAGGCTGGCGACAGCCTGAGCCTGGCCGGGCCGTTGGGCAGCTTCTACCTGCGGCCGATCCAGCGCCCGCTGTTGCTGCTGGCGGGTGGTACCGGGCTGGCACCCTTCACCGCGATGCTGGAGAAGATCGCCGAGCAGGGCAGTGAGCACCCGTTGCACCTGATCTACGGCGTGACCAACGACTTCGACCTGGTCGAGCTCGACCGCCTGCAAGCGCTGGCGGCACGTATCCCCAACTTTACCTACAGCGCCTGCGTCGCCAACCCGGACAGCCAGTACCCGCAGAAGGGCTATGTCACCCAGCACATCGAGCCACGCCACCTCAATGACGGCGATGTGGATGTGTACCTGTGCGGCCCGCCACCCATGGTGGAAGCGGTCAGCCAGTACGTGCGCGAACAGGGCATTACCCCAGCCAACTTCTACTACGAGAAGTTTGCGGCTGCGGCCTGATTCCTTTCATTTCGAACATGACACCGCCCCTGTAGGAGCGGGTTCACCCGCGAAGAGGCCTGCAGGTACAGCAGCGTTGTCTTGTCGGACGCATTCGCGGGTAAACCCGCGCCTGCAGGGCGCGCGGGAAGGCGGAGATTTGCATATGAACAACAGATTCCAAGGCAAGGTCGCCCTGGTCACCGGTGCCGCCCAAGGCATCGGCCGGGGTGTGTGCTGGCGGCTCAAGGCCGAAGGTGCGCAAGTGGTGGCCGTAGACCGTTCCGAACTGGTCCACGAGCTGGCCGGCGAAGGCATGCTCACCCTCACCGCCGACCTGGAGCAACACACCGATTGCGCCCGGGTCATGGCCAGTGCGGTGGAAACCTTCGGTCGCCTCGACATCTTGGTCAACAACGTCGGCGGCACCATCTGGGCAAAGCCTTTCGAGCACTACGATGTCGAGCAGATCGAGGCCGAAGTGCGCCGTTCGCTATTCCCGACACTGTGGTGCTGCCATGCCGCGCTGCCCTACATGCTTGAACGTGGCAACGGCGTCATCGTCAACGTTTCGTCCATCGCCACCCGTGGCGTCAACCGTGTGCCCTATGGCGCGGCCAAAGGCGGCGTCAATGCGCTCACCGCCTGCCTGGCCTTCGAAACGGCTGGCCGTGGGATCCGTGTCAACGCCACCGCGCCGGGTGGCACCGAAGCGCCGCCCCGGCGCGTACCCCGCAACAGTGCAGCGCAAACCGAGCAGGAAAAGCACTGGTACCAGCAGATCGTCGACCAGACCCTCGACAGCAGCCTGATGCACCGCTACGGCAGCATCGACGAGCAGGTGGGGGCCATTCTGTTCCTCGCGTCCGACGAAGCCTCGTACATCACCGGCGTGACCCTGCCGGTTGGGGGCGGCGACCTCGGCTGAACTGCAACCTCAAGGCAAAAGTTTTCTTCCACAACAAAAACAAGAGCGACAGATGCCATGCGAACCCTTGATGTACACCCGATCATCGACAATGCGCGCTTTTCCCCGTTTCACTGGATGGTCATGGCCTGGTGCGGCCTGCTGCTGATTTTCGACGGCTATGACCTGTTCATCTACGGTGTGGTACTGCCGGTCATCATGAAAGAGTGGGGCCTGACCCCGTTGCAGGCTGGTGCACTGGGCAGCTATGCGCTGTTCGGCATGATGTTCGGCGCCCTGGCCTTCGGCAGCCTGGCCGACCGCATCGGGCGCAAGAAGGGCATTGCCATCTGTTTCGCCTTGTTCTCGGGGGCGACCATCCTCAACGGCTTTGCCAGCAGCCCGAGCGAGTTTGGCATCTACCGCTTCATCGCCGGCCTGGGCTGTGGTGGCCTGATGCCCAACGCCGTGGCACTGATGAACGAATACGCGCCCAAGCGCCTGCGCAGCACGCTGGTGGCGATCATGTTCAGTGGCTATTCGCTGGGCGGCATGCTGTCGGCAGGTGTCGGCATTTTCATGCTGCCGCGTTTTTGCTGGGAGTCGATGTTCTTCGCCGCAGCGGTGCCTCTGCTGCTGTTACCAGTGATTCTTTATTACCTGCCTGAATCCATCGGTTTCCTGGTGCGCCAAGGCCGTATCGAGGAAGCACGCTCACTGCTCAAACGGCTGGACCCGGACTGCGATGTCCAGGCCGATGATGTGCTTCAGGCGGCCGACCGCAAAGGCAGCGGCGCTTCGGTGCTGGAACTGTTCCGCAATGGCCTGGCGATTCGCACCCTGGCGCTGTGGGTTGCGTTCTTCTGCTGCCTGCTGATGGTCTACGCCCTGAGTTCCTGGCTGCCAAAGCTGATGGCCAACGCCGGCTACAGCCTGGGCTCAAGCCTGTCATTCCTGCTGGCCCTGAACTTTGGCGGCATGGCCGGGGCAATCCTCGGCGGCTGGCTGGGCGACCGCTACAACCTGGTCAAGGTGAAGGTGGCGTTCTTCATTGCCGCCGCACTGTCGATCAGCCTGCTGGGGGTGAACAGCCCGATGCCGGTGCTGTACCTGCTGATCTTCATTGCCGGCGCCACCACCATTGGTACGCAGATTCTGCTGTATGCCGGCGCGGCGCAGATGTACGGCCTGTCGGTGCGCTCTACCGGCCTGGGCTGGGCCTCGGGCATCGGCCGTAATGGCGCCATCGTCGGCCCGCTGCTGGGCGGTGCGCTGATGGGCATCAACCTGCCACTTCAACTCAATTTCATCGCCTTCGCCATTCCTGGCGCCATCGCCGCGCTGGCCATGGCCGTGCACCTGGCCAGTGGTCGGCGCCACGCCCAGGCCCTGGCGGCGCAGGCCTGAACCGAACAGAACAAGACGAGGTAACCCCCCATGACCGTGAACATTTCCCATACTGCCGAGGTACAGCAGTTCTTCGAGGAGGCCGCAGGCTTTGGTAATGCGGCCGGCAACCCACGCCTCAAACGCATCGTGCAGCGCCTGCTGCAGGATACCGCGCGGCTGATCGAAGACCTGGACATCAGCGAAGACGAGTTCTGGCACGCCGTCGACTACCTCAATCGCCTGGGCGGTCGTGGCGAGGCCGGGCTGCTGGTGGCGGGGCTGGGCATCGAACACTTCCTCGACCTGCTGCAGGATGCCAAGGACCAGGAGGCAGGGCGCGTTGGCGGTACCCCACGCACCATCGAAGGCCCGTTGTACGTGGCTGGCGCACCGATTGCCCAAGGTGAAGTGCGCATGGACGACGGCAGCGAGGAGGGCGTGGCCACGGTGATGTTCCTGGAAGGCCAGGTGCTGGACCCGCACGGACACCCGCTGCCGGGTGCCACGGTCGACCTGTGGCATGCCAATACCCGTGGTACCTATTCGTTCTTCGACCCAAGCCAGTCGGCGTACAACCTGCGTCGGCGCATCGTTACCGATGCCCAAGGGCGTTACCGCGCGCGCTCCATCGTGCCATCGGGCTATGGCTGCGACCCGCAGGGGCCAACCCAGGAATGCCTGGACCTGCTGGGCCGTCATGGCCAGCGCCCGGCGCATGTGCACTTCTTCATCTCGGCGCCCGGGTACCGGCACCTGACCACGCAGATAAACCTGTCGGGGGACAAGTACCTGTGGGATGACTTTGCCTATGCCACACGGGACGGGCTGGTCGGGGAGGTGGTGTTCGTCGAAGGGCCGGAGGGTCGGCATGCCGAGCTGAAGTTCGACTTCCAGTTGCAGCAGGCCCAGGGCGGTGCCGATGAGCAGCGCAGCGGGCGGCCGCGGGCTTTGCAGGAGGCCTGATCCACCGAGTGGGCTGTTTCGCGGGCATGCCCGCTCCCACAGGTGAAGCCTGTGCAGTCGTTGTGGGAGCGGGCAAGCCCGCGAAGCAGCCAACACCCAAACAAGAGCCCGCCACAAAGGCCGGCCGCTGCCTTGCGAGAAGCTTCATGAAAACGCTGATCAAGGACTGCTCTGTGTCGGCCATCGTCGCCGGCAGCATTGCCACGACGATCTCCTATGCCGGCCCGTTGGTCATCATTTTCCACGCCGCCGAAGCGGTCGGCCTGTCGCACCAGCAGTTGTCGTCCTGGGTTTGGGCCGTGTCCATGGGCAGTGCCGTACTCGGTGCGCTGCTCAGCCTGCGCTACCGCGTGCCGGTAGTGATCGCCTGGTCGATCCCGGGGTCGGCCCTGTTGGTCACCGCCTTGCCGCAACTGGGCCTGGAGCAGGCCGTGGGTGCCTACCTGGTGGCCAACCTGGTCCTGCTGCTGATCGGCATCAGCGGGGCCTTCGACCGCATCATCGCGCGCCTGCCGGGTTCTATCGCTGCCGGTATGCAGGCCGGGATCCTGTTCAGTTTTGGCATCGAGGTGTTCCGCGCCTTGCCGGTGCAACCGCTGCTGGTACTGGCGATGTTCGTCACCTACGTGCTGATGCGTCGGGTGCAGCCGCGCTATGCCGTGGCTGCGGTGCTGGGCGTGGGCATGCTGGTGACCGTGGCCAGCGGTACGTTGCGCAGCGAGGCACTGGTGCTGGAACTGGCCTCACCCCAGTGGATCACCCCCCAGTTCAGCCTGGCGGCGGTATTCAGCCTGGCGCTGCCGATGGTGCTGGTGGCACTGACCGGGCAATTCATGCCGGGTATGGCGGTACTGCGCAACGCTGGCTACGCCACGCCGGCCAGCCCGCTGATCAGCGCCAGTGCCCTGGCTGGGGCGCTACTGGCGCCGTTCGGTTGCCACGGGCTGAACCTGGCGGCGGTTACCGCCAGCCTGTGCACCGGCCATGAAGCCCATGAAAACCCGCAACGGCGCTATGTAGCGGCGGTGGCTGGCAGTGTGTTGTACCTGCTACTGGGCATTGCCGGGGCCACCTTGATGTCGCTGTTCGCCGCCTTTCCCGCCGTACTGATCGCGGCCCTGGCCGGTTTGGCCCTGTATGGCGCCATCAGCGAAGCCTTGGTCCGCAGCCTGGCAGAACCGGCCGAGCGCGACGCCGGGCTATTCACCTTCCTGGTCACCGCTTCGGGGGTGGCTTTCCTGGGCCTGTCGGCGGCGTTCTGGGGGCTGCTGTTCGGCCTGCTGGCGCACGCGCTGCTGAGGCTGCGCCAACCACGTGCCCGGGAGGTGCTGCGCCGTACCCCATGAACTGCCGTTTTTCCAACGCTTTACCCATAAAAACAAGATCAAGAGAGCTTCGGAATGAACCACACCCCTTGCGTTGCCCTGGGCCTGACACTGCTCAGCCAGCCACTGCTGGCTGCCGAAGGCGGCTTCTTCGAGGACTCGAAAGCCACCCTGAGTGCCCGTAACTACTACTTCAGCCGCGATTTTTCCGACATTGTCGGGGCCAACAAACAGTCCAAGGCCGAGGAGTGGGCCCAGGGTTTCATCCTCGACTTCAAAAGTGGCTACACCCCGGGCCCGGTCGGCTTTGGCGTGGACGCCCTGGGCTTGCTGGGGATCAAGCTGGACAGCAGTCCAGACCGCACCAACACCGGCCTGTTGCCGGTGCATGGCGACGGCCGTGCTGCCGATGAGTACAGCCGCCTGGCGCCGACCTTCAAGGCGCGGATATCAAAAACCGAACTGCGTGCAGGTGAACTGCAACCGAACCTGCCGGTGCTGACCTTCAGTGATATTCGCCTGTTGCCACCCACCTATCAGGGCCTGAGTTTGAGTTCGTCCGAAATCGACGGGCTGACTATGCAGGCCGGGCACTTGAAAAGCACCCACCTGCGCAACGAAGGTGGCGACGGCAAGATGAACGCGATGCTTGGCCATGTGCCGATGCGACAGGCCGAAAGCGACGCGTTTAACTATGTGGGAGGGGACTATGCGTTCAATGCCAACCAGAGCAGCGTCAGCCTTTGGTACGGTCAGCTGGAGGACATCTACCAACAAGGCTTCGTTGGCCTGAAGCACAGCAAACCCGTCGGGGACTGGGTACTCAGCGCCAACCTGGGTTATTTCACCGCGCGTGAGCAAGGCGATGCGCTGCTGGGCAACATCGACAACCAGGCGTTCTTCTCGCTGTTCACTGCCCGGCATGGCGGGCACAGCTTCCACGCCGGCTACCAGGGCATTTATGGCGATAGCCCGTTCCCACGGGTATTCGCCAACATCTCGCCGCTGGGCAACGAGGTGCCGACCTATGAGTTTGCCTACACCGACGAACGTTCGTACCAGGTGCGTTACGACTACAACTTCGCCGCCATGGGCGTGCCGGGCCTGACAGCGACTGTGCGCTACATAACCGGTAACAATGTCGACACCGGGCTGGGTTACGAAGGGCGTGACCGCGAGCGTGACCTGGATATCGGCTATGCGGTGCAGAGCGGGGCACTGAAAGGGTTGGGGATACGGGTGAGGAACGCCATGGCGCGCTCCAACTACCGCAGTGATATCGACGAGAACCGCCTGACGCTGGTGTACACCTGGCAGCTGTTCTGAGCCTTCCAGGAGAATTGCGCATCAGGGGTGTATGGGGGTAGCGTGCGGAAACGACTCTTTCAGGAATCCCCACCTTGGACTCCATCACCCAAGCCGTACTCGGCGCGGCGCTGCAAGGGACCGTGCTCGGGCGCATCCAGGGCCGACGCTCGCTGCTGTATGGTGCAGCACTGGGCACGCTGCCGGACCTGGATGTGATCATTCGCTATGCCGACCCGGTGTCGCAGATGACTTATCATCGCGGCTTCTCTCACTCGTTGTTCGTGCTCACCGGCCTGGCCTTGCTGTTGGCCTGGCTGGTCAACAGGCGCTGGCCCGGCAAGGGGTATACCTTGCCCAGGCTTTTTGTGGCGTTCTGGCTGGTATTGGTAACCCATCCGGTGCTCGACGCCTTCACGGTTTACGGCACGCAGTTGTTCTGGCCTTTGCACACCACCCCGGAAAGCTGGGCGGCGGTGTTCATTATCGACCCGGTCTACACCGTGCCGCTGCTGGCTGCGGTGGTCTTCACCCTCATGAAGGGCGTGACCCGCAGGGCTACCCGCCTGCTGACCATGGCCCTGGTGTTCAGTACCTGCTACCTGGGTTTCGGCCTGGCGGGGCGCATGGCTGCCGAGCAGCGCTTCCAGTCGGCACTGGACCAGCAAGGTACCGTCGTGAGCGAGGTGCGTGCCGTGCCGATGGCCTTCAACAGCCTGGTCTGGCGGGTGTTGGCCAAGGCCCCGGATGGCGATTACTACGAAGGCATCAGCAGCGTGCTCGACCAGCAACCACCCGAAATGCAACGCTTGTCGCGCAACCTGGAACTGGCGCAAGCACTGAACAATGACCCTTTGCACCAGCGCTTGCGCTGGTTCACCGATGACTGGCTGCGTTATGACCAGATTGGCGACGCACTGGTGGTCACCGACCTGCGCATGGGTATCCCGGGGAATTACACCTTCCGTTTCAACATGGCTCAGCGCGATCATCAAGGGCAGTGGATGGTCGGTGTCCCTTCGCCGTGGCGAGGCAGCGGGCCTGGCTCGCTGTTCAACGCTCAAGAGCTGATGCTTATCTGGCGACGCATTGTCGACCAGCAGCCGCCACTGCCGCTGGCTAACTGGACCGATCGCTACCTCGGGCAAACGGAAGCTGCAAGGCAGCCCCACTAGATCAGGAACCTTGCATTGCCTGAAATCGCACCCATCTATGGCGGTTCGATCAGCGTCAGGAAAACACCATGGAACCCAACCGCTTCGGCGATATCGCCGCTTTCGTCAGCGCCGCGAAGGCCGGTAGCTTCACCGCTGCGGCTGCCAGCCTGGGCCTGACGCGTTCAGCGGTTGGCAAGAGCATCGCCCGCCTGGAAGCCCGCATGGCGGTGCGCCTGCTCAACCGCACTACGCGCAAGCTGAGCCTGACCGATGAAGGCCTGGTGGCGTTCGAGCGCTGGCGGCAGATTCTGGATGACCTGGACGAGGTCGAAAGCACCATGGCCCTGCGCCGCGGCAAGCCCACCGGCACCCTGCGCCTGACCGCACCGCTGTCGCTCGGGCAGCGCCATGTATTGCCTATCCTCGACCAGTACCTCAAGCAATGGCCCGAACTGCGGGCGGATATCCGCTTCACCGACCGTTTCGTTGATCTGGTCGAAGAGGGCGTGGACGTCGCCGTGCGCATCGGTGCACCTAAGGAAGACTCGCAATTGCTGACGCGCACCGTCGCTTGGCAGCAGTTCGTGACCTGTGCATCGCCTGCGTATCTGGAGAAGCGCGGTGTGCCGCAGATGCCCGGCGACCTCTATGGCCATGACAAGATCGCCTTCCTGGCGGGCGAGAAGGCCATGCCCTGGCGCTTTCACACAGAAGCGGGGCTGCACCTGTGCGAAGATCCCGGGCGGCTGAACATCGACAGTTCCGAGGCCATGCTTGACGGCGCCCGGGCCGGTTTCGGCCTGATTCACCTGCCTACCTATATCACCGGTGACGACCTGCGCGCTGGCAATCTGGTGGAGGTACTGCACGCCTACCGACCCCCGGCAGACCCCATTCGCATCGTCTACCCAAGCAAGCGCCACCTGTCCCCTCGGGTACGCGGCTTCATCGACTTGTTGGTGGCCAGCTGGGAGCCGGGCGTGCCTTGGGAATACTGATTGGGGAATGCCAGGCCCCTATGCCGGGCCTGAAACCGGGTTTATCGCTGGCGGCGCAGCATGGAAACTGGCAGCCACTGATAATCCCTCTGGAGACCCCATGACTGCACTGTCCGTACTGGATCTGGTCATGATCGGCGAAGGCAAGACCTTCGCCGATGCGATCGAAGAATCCCGCCAGCTGGCGCGGCATCTCGAGCAACAGCACTACAGCCGCTACTGGATCGCCGAACACCATGCCATGCCGGGCATTGGCTCGGCTGCCACGTCGCTGGTGATCAACGAAATCGCCAACGCCACCCGACACATTCGTGTGGGGGCTGGCGGCATCATGCTGCCCAACCATGCGCCGTTGGTGGTGGCCGAACAGTTTGGCACCCTCGATACATTGCACCCGGGCCGTATCGACCTGGGCCTGGGCCGTGCGCCAGGCACGTCCGGGCCGACCGTGCGTGCATTGCGCGGCGCCGTGCCAGAGCGAGATTTCAGCCAGGACATCGCCGAACTGCGTGATTACCTGGCGGACAACGGCAAACGCCGGGTGCGCGGCGTACCGGGTGCGCACGATGTGCCGGTGTGGATCCTCGGTTCCAGCCTGTTCGGTGCTGACCTGGCGGCGAAGCTGGGCCTGCCTTATGCCTTCGCCTCGCACTTTGCCCCGCGTTACCTGCTGCAGGCCATTGCCCATTACCGCGCCAACTTCCAGCCGTCCGCGCAACTGGCCAAACCCTATGTGATGGTTGGCATGAACCTGTTCGCCGCTGCCAGCGATGCTGAGGCGGACTACCTGGCCAGCTCCCACCGCAAGTGGATGCTGGACCTGCATGTCGGGCGCTTTGGCTTGCTGCCCAAGCCGCAAGAGGGTTACATCGAACGCTTGCCGGACCACGAGCGCGCCGTGCTCGAGCAGGTGATGGCCTGCACCGTAGCCGGAGGGCCTGAACGGGTGAGGGAAGGGCTGCGCTCGCTGATCGAGCAGACCGGGGCGGACGAGCTGATGATCGACTGCCGCATCCATGACCCGCTGGCGCGGCAGCGGTCACATGCCTATGCCGCGCAGGCGCTGGCTGAACTGGGCTGACACGACAAAAAACGGGCGCCCGCAAGAGCGCCCGTTTTTGCATCAAGCCTGCTTCAGGAACGGATAATCCGTATACCCTTCAGGCCCATTGGCGTAATCGAACTTCGCCCGGTGCTCATTCAGCGGCGCTTGCAGCCGCAGACGCTCCACCAGGTCGGGGTTGGCAATGTAGGCGCGCCCGAACGCCACGGCATCGATCAAACCCCGCCCGATGAGGTCTTCGCCTTTCTCGGCGGTGTAGGCACCGGCCGCGATGATCACCCCGGGGTAGGCGGCGCGAATGGCCTGGCGGAACTCGTCACGCAGTGGCTTGCCACCGGCCCAGTCCGGCTCGGACAGGTGCAGGTAGGCGAGGTTTCGCTTGGCCAGTTCGCGGATCAGGTACAGGCCGGCGGCTTCCTGGTCTTCGCCATTGTCCACACCATTGAAACCACCCAGCGGGAACACGCGAATACCGACCCGGTCGGCGCTCCAGTTGGCAATGGCCGCATCCACCGCCTCCAGCACAATGCGCGCACGGTTTTCAACGCTGCCGCCGTAGCGGTCTTCGCGCTGGTTGGCACTGGGGGTGAGGAACTGGTGCAGCAGGTAACCGTGGGCGGCGTGCAACTCGATGAAGTCGAAGCCGGCTTCACAGGCATTGATCGCGGCCTGGCCAAAGTCGGCGACGATGCCAGCGATCTCCGCTTCGCTGAGCGCCCGGGGGGCGGAGGTTTCCACGCGTGTCAGGTTGCCTTGCGCGTCACGCAGGGTGGTGCGTGCGTCCGCCGGCAGCGCCGAAGGGGCCACGGGTGCCTCGCCGCCAGGTTGCAGCGAGGTATGCGACACCCGCCCGGTGTGCCACACCTGCACGGCGCTGTGGCCGCCATCGGCATGGATGCCTTGGTTGATGTGCTTCCAGGCAGCGATCTGTTCGGCGCTGTGAATGCCGGGCGAGCCAGAATAGCCCTTGGCCTGGAAGGAGATTTGCGTGGCTTCAGTGATGATCAGGCCAGCACTGGCGCGCTGACGGTAGTACTCGGCCATCAGCGCGGTGGGTACATCACCCGGCTCCAGGCTGCGCAGGCGGGTGAGGGGGGCCATGAATACGCGGTTGGGCAGGGTGAGTGGGCCGATTTGCAGCGGTTGCAAGAGTTTCATTGCAGCTCCAGAGGTGGAAAACCAATGGTGCGCACGATACCGAGGTGATTGGGGAAAGGGGGGACCGGGAGCCCGGCTCAGGGCTCCCCAATGCGTCAGCTGCGCGCCAGCCGCCCACTCACATAATGCGCCACGTCATTGAAGCCCGGCGTGGACGCATGCCCTGGCGTTACCAACGAATCGATGAACGCCTCATCCTCCGCGGTAATCTTCACCGCCAATGCGCCGCCATAGGTATCCCACTGCT
Organism: Pseudomonas sp. JY-Q; assembly: GCF_001655295.1. NCBI lineage: Bacteria > Pseudomonadati > Pseudomonadota > Gammaproteobacteria > Pseudomonadales > Pseudomonadaceae > Pseudomonas > Pseudomonas sp. JY-Q. The sequence goes on from NZ_CP011525.1 coordinate 3,049,405, forward strand.
CCTCGGTCCGCGGCCCGACAATCGCCGAACTGACCCATTGGTTATTCAACACCCAGGCAATGGCGAATTCGACAATACCCACCCCCTTGGCCTCTGCATACGCCTGAACCTGCCGGGCAATGGTCAGCGACTCCTGGCGCCACTCCACTTCCATGATGCGTTTGTCCTGCCGCCCAGCGCGGCTGCCGGCGTCCGGCACCGCGCCCGGCGCATACTTGCCACTGAGCACGCCCCGGGCCAGCGGGCTGAAGGGTACGACGCCCAGACCATGGGCGGCGGCGGCAGTAAGCTGTTCGGGCTCGGCCTGGCGGTTGACGATGTTGTACAGCGGCTGGCTGACTACCGGCCTGGGCACGCCAAGGCGCTCGGCAACATGGCAGACCTCGGCAATGCGCCAGCCACGGAAATTGGACACCCCCCAGTAGCGGATCTTGCCCTGGCGCAACAAGTCGCCAATGGCCTGCACGGTCTCCTCCAGCGGTACCTTGTGGTCTTCGCGGTGCAGGTAGTAGATGTCCAGATAGTCCATGCCCATGCGGGTCAGTGTGGCATCCACGGCATTGAAGATGTGCTTGCGCGACAACCCGCTGCGGTTAGGCAGGCCGTCGGCCGGGCCGAAGCCGACCTTGCTGGCGACGACCCAGTCATGGCGATGGCGCGCCACGGCTTCACCGACGATTTCTTCCGAGCGCCCGGCGTTGTACACGTCGGCGGTGTCGATGAAGTTGATGCCTTGGTCCCAGGCCTTGTCGATGATGCGCAGGGCATCCTCGGTACGGGTCTGCTCGCCGAACATCATGCTGCCCAGGGTAAGGGCGGAAACCTGCAGGCCACTGTGGCCGAGGGGGCGGTAGATCATGCGCGTGGGTCCTTATGCAGTCGGCTGACCTGCCTGTTTTACACACAACCGGGAAGCATTGAAAGGCGCCCCTCAGCCAATGAGCGCCAAAGCCTCCTGCAGGCTCAAGGGGCGCTTCAGGCGTTGCGACAGCGTCGCCATGGCATCGGAGTAACCCTTGGCGATAACGGCCTCGACGCGTTCATCCACACACTGCAGGGCAACAAAATCGCCGTTTTCCGGGTCACCGACGAATTCGATCCGGTTCCAGTCTCTGGCATGGCCTAGCACTTCATAGGTACGGCCATGCTGGTAGGTCCAAAAGAACGGTACATCGGCATAACGGCGTTGTTCGCCAAGCATGTTGGCGGCGGCGATCACCCCGTGTTGCTGGGCCAGGCGCCAGTGCTCGATGCGCACCGGGCGCCCCGAGAGCGGGAACGTGGCGATGTCACCGGCGGCCCACAAACCGTCAGCTGCGCGCATTTCGGCGTCGACCCTCACCGATTTGTCTTCGCCAAGCGGCACCCCTTGAAGGAACGCGGTGGCGGGTTTTACCCCGGTGCCGAACAGCACCAAGGGGGTCTGCAGCCGTTCACCATTGGCCAGTTGCACCGCTTCGACCTTGTCCTGGCCTTCGATCCGCTCGACCTCGGTGGGGCCGTGGAAGGTGATGCCTTTTCGTTCATGCAGCGCGCGAATGCAGCGCCCGATACGCTCGCCCAATTGTCGGGCCAGAGGGACTTCGTGGCGCGAGACCACGTGCACCTGCACGCCATACTTGCGCAATGCCGAGGCTGCCTCCAGGCCGATGAAGCCGTCACCGACGATGACCACCGGTTGGCCAGGCTCGGCTGCGTCGAGCAACTGTGCAGCATCTTCCAGTGAGCGGAGGGTGAACACCCCGGGCAGGTCGGCGCCGGGAATGTCGGGGCGCAGTGCTTTACCGCCGGTTGCCAGCAGGCAGGCGTCGTAATCGATCTGCTGACCATCGGCGAGGGTGACCTGGCGCTTCTGGCTGTTCAGGGTGCGCACCTTGCCGTGCTTGCGCTGCAGCTGGCCCTTGCGCAGGGCGTCGGCTTCGAGCAGCGCGGGGACCTCGTCGGGCGGCATCTGCCCGGCAATCACGAATTTGCTCAGTGCTGTGCGATCGTAGGCCGGCTGGCGCTCCTGATCGATCCATACCAGCCTGCCCGCGAAGCCATGAGCCAGCAGGGTGGCGACGGCGGCGCTGCCGGCGGCACCGGCGCCGACCACCACGAAACAGCGGGCATCGCTGTGCCTGGGCGGTTCGCTTGCCGGCAGGGGCTGGTCATCGACCCAGACTTCATCGCCCTTGATCCACGCCTTGTAGCGGCGCAGGTCGGCGAGTGCAGGCGGCTCACAGACCACGCCATCGTCAACGGCGAACGCAGCTTTGTGCCAAGGGCAGACCAGCAAACCACCGCAAACCACGCCTTCATCAAGGGGGGCGCCTGCGTGGGGGCAGTGGCCCTGGTAGGCGTGTACCTGATCGCCTTGGCGGATGAGGATGAGTTCTTCGTTGCCGGCCTGGACGCGCAGGGGGCGGTGCTCGTCGAGCTGGGCCAAGCGGGCCACGGCGTACTGGGTCATGGGGGCTTCTCCAAAGGGGCCTTTGGAACCATTTGACGCCTGGGGCGGGAAGGGGATGCGTTGAGCTGACGATCGGTGGCGGGTGTGGATTTGGTGTGGCTTGGGTGGGCATCATTGCAGGCTTGCCCGCGCCCACAGGCTTGAAACTTGTGGGCGTGGGCAAGCCTGCGAATGCCTCAACTCACCCGTGCAGTACTCAGCGAACCCGCTCGCGTTACACGCAAGGCCACCAGGCTACCCAATACGATCAACGCGGCGAGCGAATACAGTGCGGCATCGGTTGAGCCGGTCTGGTCCTTGATGAACCCGACCAGGTACGGGCTGAGAAACCCCGCCATCTGGCCTACCGAGTTGATGATCGCCAGACCTGCCACGGCGGCACTGGCACTGAGCAGCGCAGTCGGCATTGGCCAGAACATCGGCAAACCGGTGAGCGCGCCCATGGTGGCGATCGACAAGCCAAGAATGGCAATGCTCGGGTTGCCGGCGAAGTTCACCGCAATCAGCAGGCCGACGGCGCCCATCAGCATTGGCACCACCAGGTGCCAGCGGCGCTCGTTGCGCAGGTCGGCCGAGCGCCCGCAAAGGATCATGAACACACCTGCCAGCAGGTACGGGATGGCGCTGAGCCAGCCGATCAGCAGCGGGTTGTCGAAGCCCATGCTCTTGATGATCGAGGGTAGCCAGAAGTTGATCGCGTATACGCCGCTCTGGATGCAGAAATAGACGAAGCCGAAGGTCCAGATCAGCGGGTTGGTCAACACGGCCAGCACGCTGTCGCTGGTGGTGCTCGGTTTGCTTGCAGCATCGGCCTGCAGGTCGGCAGCAATCAGTTGACGTTCAGCCGGGCTCAGCCAGGCGGCTTTCTGGTAGCCGTCACTGAGCAGGAACACCGCCAGTACGCCCAACGCCACGGTCGGCAGGCCCTGGATCAGGAACATCCACTGCCAGCCGGCCAGGCCGTGCTGGCCGGCGGCAAAATGTTCGAGGATCCAGCCGGAGAACGGCCCGCCAAGCAGGCCCGATACCGGGATCGCCGACATGAAAAGGGCCATGATGCGGCCGCGCCGGGCCGCCGGGAACCAGCGCGAGAGGTACAGCACCACACCCGGGAAGAAGCCGGCTTCGGCAGCGCCGGTGAGCAGGCGCAGGGTGTAGAACTCGGTAGGGGTGGTGACGAACAGCAGGCAGGTGGACAGGCTGCCCCAGGCGATCATCATCAGCGCGATCCAGCGCCGTGGGCCGAAGCGATTGAGGGCCAGGTTGCTTGGCAGGCCACACAGTACATAGCCGATGAAGAAGATGCCGGCGCCAAGGCCGTACACCGTTTCGCTGAATTTAAGGGCGTCGAGCATCTGCAGCTTGGCAAAGCCGACGTTGACGCGGTCCAGGTAGTTGAACAGGTAGCAGATGAAAATGAACGGAATCAGCCGCAAGGTGATGCGCCGGTACAGCGCGTTGCGGGTGGTGTCCGTGCCTTGGTCAGGGGCGGGGCTGTGTGCCATGATCGGGTTCTCTGTTGTTATGGTTTTCGCCGCGTCGCCTGTTCCGGCGCTCGCCCTGACGAGTCTCGGGGACTGCGGCTAGCCTGTCTTTGTGCTTTTGCACAGCGCTTGGCCCAGGCTGCTGTGCCCGAGCCCAAAAGCCAAACACCTAAAGGACCACGCAATGTTCGAACTCGACCATGACCTGGCGCAGGATATCGTTGACCGGGCAATGGCCATCTTGCCTTGCAACGTCAATGTCATGGACAGCCAAGGGTTGATCCTGGGCAGTGGTGAGCCGGAGCGCATCAACACCCGTCACGAGGGGGCGCAGCTGGTCTTGGCCAATGGCCGGATCGTCGAGCTGGATACCGACGCGGCCAAGTGCCTGAAGGGCGTGCAGCCCGGTGTGAACCTGCCATTGATGCTCGATGGGCGGCTGATGGGCGTGTTAGGCCTGACCGGCGACCCGCAGCAGGTGCGCACGTATGGCGAGCTGGTGCGCATGACCGCCGAAATGCTGCTGGCCCAACGCAATTTACAGGCTGACCAGCAATGGCGAAGGCAGCGCTGTGACGACCTGCTGGCGCTGTTGCTCGGCGGCAGCGGTAACGCCCCGCGCTTGCTGGACGAAGCCCGTCAGTTGGGCTTGAAACCTCAGCTGGCGCGGATACCGTGCCTGTTCGAGATTACGTCGGGGCCACCTGCCGAGGCGCTGGCCGCATGGTTGATGAGCCGTTATCCGGATAGCTGGTGCGTCAGCCCGGCCCGCCAGTCGTTGCTGTGGTGCCGCCCGGCAGGCGTGGCACTGGATGAACTGCGCCTGCTGGAACGCCTGCAACGCCACGGCTGGGACATTGAGCGACTGGCCCTGGGCAGTGCAGCGCAGAGCCTGGAGCAGTTACGCCGTGGTTACCGCCGGGTGCGTGACTTGCTGGCCTATGGCCGCGAGGTATTGCCCAGCGAACGATTGCTCAGCCTGCAGCGCTACCGGCTGCCGGCGCTGCTGTGGCGCCACCGTAACGACGATGCGCTGGACGAGCTGTTGGAGCCGTTGCAGCGCATCCGCGCCAAGGACAGCAGTGGCCAGTTACTCACCACCCTTCGCGCCTGGTGTGCACATGACGGCCAGAGCCAGTCCTGTGCCGATGCCCTGGGCATCCACCGCAACAGCCTGCGCTATCGACTGGAGCGCATAGCCGAGCTGGGTGAGGTCGACCCGCTGCGCCTGGAAGGGATGCTTAGCTTGTATCTGGGGTTGCAGCTGTTGCCCGCTGACTGAAGTATTCACTTGCCGGCGATTGGGCCAGAACAGGCAAAAAGGCATCTGCCCAAACAACCCGGCCGGCGTTTTGTGCATTTGACCGAGGCCACCTGGGCAGCCACCTGTCAGCATGCCGCTCATCAGGACAGGAGAAACCCCATGAAAATCGTCATTGCCCCCGACTCGTTCAAGGACAGCCTCGACGCTGCCGGTGTCGCCCGCGCCATCGCTGCGGGCCTGAGCGAAGCGTGGCCCGAGGCTGAACTGGTCGAGTGCCCAATGGCCGACGGTGGCGAAGGCACCATGGAGGCGATCCTGGCCGCCAGCCAGGGTGAACTGCGCCGCCAGTCCGTGCGCGGGCCATTGGGGGAGCACGTCGAGGCCGGCTGGGGCTGGTTGCCGCAAAGTCGCACCGCAATCATCGAAATGGCCCAGGCCAGTGGCTTGCAACGGGTGCCAACCGGCCAGCGCGATGCTTGCCGCAGCAGCACCTGGGGGACCGGTGAGCTGATTGCCGCAGCCCTCGACGCTGGCGCTCAGCGTGTGGTGCTGGCCATCGGTGGCAGCGCCACCAACGATGCCGGCAGTGGCATGTTGCGAGCGCTTGGCCTGCGCCTGCTGGATGCTGACGGGCAAGCGCTGGAAGAGGGCGGCCTGGCCTTGGCCAAGCTGGCCCGTATCGACGCCAGCAGTCTCGACCCGCGCCTGGCCGGGGTGCAGTTTGAAGTCGCGGCGGATGTCGACAACCCCTTGTGTGGCGCCAACGGCGCATCGGCGATCTTCGGCCCGCAGAAAGGCGCCAACCCGCAGCAAGTAGAGGCGCTGGACCACGCGCTGAATCATTTTGCCGACCATTGTGCGCTGCTGTTGGGCGCGGATGTGCGCGATTACCCTGGTTGTGGTGCGGCCGGTGGCATGGGCTTCGCTGCCCGGGCATTCATGGACGCGCAGTTCCGCCCTGGAGTGGAAGTCGTGGCTGAGCTGGCTGGCCTTGACGCCCTGGCACAAGGGGCAGATCTGGTGGTGACGGGCGAGGGGCGTTTCGATGCCCAGACACTGCGCGGCAAGACGCCGATGGGGGTGGCGCGGGTTGCCAAGCGCCATGGCGTGCCGGTGGTGGTACTGGCCGGGACCTTGGGGGAGGGGTATCAGCAGTTGTATGCCCATGGGGTCGACGCTGCATTTGCCCTGGCCAGTGGACCGATGAGCCTGGAGCAGGCGTGTGTGAATGCTGCCGAGCTGTTGCAGGCCAGGGCTTGTGATATAGGTCGGCTGTGGCGCTGCGCGAAGCGAGGCTGAACACCGTGCAGAAATGGCCTTATTGCTGCGTCTCGAACATGGCAATGAAGTTGGCCAGCGCTGGCGAAGTATTTTGGGCGCTCCATTTCATGTACAGCCCAAGCCCTGGGGCGGGCTGGTCATCGATAGGGCGGATCGGGCAAAACCGCACGCGTTCGCGCGGGGTCGAGCGGACGAACGACTCCGGCACCAGGGCCACGCCAAAGCCGCAGGCCACCAGACCCAGCAGGGTGTGGATCTGCGCCGCCTCCTGCACGACCTTGGGGTAGAACCCGGCCGACTCGCACAGCGCAACCAACTGTGCGTGGTAGCCCCCGCCCAGCGCTTGCGGGGTGAACACGAAGTCCTCATCGGCAAACTCGCGCAAGTCGACGGCCTCGTGCCGCGCCTTGGAATGGCTGGCGGGCAGCGCCATGACGATCTGCTCGTCAAGCAGCAAGCGTGCCTCCAGGGTGCCGGCCGGCAGCGGTAGCCTGCGCATGAAGCCGATGTCCGCCTCACCGGCCAGCAAGGCCTTGGCCTGGGAAGCGGATGGCATCTCGCGGATGGTCAGCTGCACGTTCGGATAAGTCTCCCGAAAGCGGCGCAAGCGGTTGAGCAGCGAATCGTAATAAGCGATGGAAATGGCCGTGATGGTCAATTTGCCGCTGACCCCCGCAGAAACGTTGCGCGCGTACTCGATCCCTTGTTCAAGTTCAGCAAGCGTGCGGTAGGCGGTGTCGAGAAATGCTGCACCCGCTGCGGTCAGGCGCACCCCGCGCTTGTTGCGCAGAAGCAGGCCGAAACCGAGCTTTTCCTCGAGCCGGTTGATCGCCTGGCTCAGCGGTGGTTGCGCCATGTGCAGGCGCTGGGCGGCCTTGTGAAAGTGCAGCTCTTCGGCCACGGCGATGAACTGCCTGAGCAAACGTGTTTCGATCATCCAGCAATCCTGCAGCGTGGCGACTCGGCGGTGATATCCATGGGATATCAAAGTTGCATGCTTTTAATATTAAGTCATTGATTTTTTTGTTGATATCGTAAGAAAGGAGAATTGAAGGTAGCCAGAAATGCCCGTTACTCACCTGGCCGGTGCGCTGTGCCGTCCCACTGATTGCACCTTGCGCACCAGCAATAGCCAGCACATCGCCACGCGCTTCAACGAACACAGCAGTGTCAGCCACCCTCGGGACCTTGGCCGTGTGCAGGTGGCCGAGCGCTGGAGCCGCATCAAGGAATGCAATTACGTGCCGGTCAAAGTGGCCAACACGCGCGCGGACCTTGGTGAAAGCCTGGTCTGGGATGAACGCAGCGGCGTGCTGTACTTTGTCGATATCTCTGGCGGGCGTATCAACGGCCTGACACCCGATGGCGAAGTCGAGTGCCTTTACGAGTCTGCCGCGCGCATTGGCGCCCTGGCGCTGACCGACCGGGGCAACCTGATTTTCACCGAGGATGCCAGCGTAGCCCTCTTCGATGTGCCAACACGCAAGGTGAGCCAGCATTCGGCATCGGTCCATCCGCGCTCGACTTACCGCTTCAACGATGGCGCCTGCGACCCACAGGGACGCTTCGTCACCGGCCTGATGGACGAGGCCCTCAGTGACAATGCCGGGGCGCTTTTTCGCTTTGACTGGCAGTTGAGCGACCAGGTGATCCACGATGACATGGGCTTGCCCACCGGCCTTGCCTGGTCGCAGGACGGCCATACGGTGTACTTCGTCGATTCGGCGGCGCGTGCGATCTACCGCGCCGAGTACCTCATCGAAGGCCGGCTGGGGGCTGTCACGCTGTTTGCCGAAACCCCCGCCGAACTGGGGCGGCCGGATGGTCTGGCGCTGGACCGCGAAGGCGGGCTGTGGGTGTGCCAGTACCATGGCAGCTGCCTGCTGCGCTACGACCGCCACGGGTACCTGACCGACCAGGTGTTGATGCCAGTACCGTGCCCCACCAGCTGCTGCTTTGGCGGGCCCGGGATGAACACCTTGTACATCAGCACCGCGCGTTACGACATGACGCCAGAAGACCTGCACCATTATCCGGACGCTGGCGACCTGTATGCCATCCGCCCGGAAACGGGCGGCGTCGCCAGGCACAGCTTCAAGGAATAAGCGGTTGCACCTGACTGGCCGGTAGCACGGCCAGATCGCCAAAACGCTGCGCCGAGTCGATGTAGCGCAGCGCCGACTTGGCGTCTTTCCAGCCCACATAGCTCATCAGCGACTTCAGTTCCCAACCATTGGCCGTGGCCCAGGTGGCGAAGCCACGCCGTAGCGAGTGGCCGGTATACAGCGCCGCCGGCACCCCGGCGCGTTCCAGCATGCGCCGCAGCAGGCCCACCAGGCTGTTGCTGTTGAGCGCGTTGTCGCCAAGGTTGCCCCAGCGGTCGAGTTTGCGGAACACCGGCCCATGGGCAATACCGGCGACTTCAAGCCATTGCAGGTAGGCAGTGACAGGGCACAAGGCCTTGAGCGCAGGGGTGCGGTGCTGGACGCCCAAGGCTTCGCGGTCGCCCTTGCTGCGTGGCAGGAAAAGCGTAATGCCGACACCGGCTTGTGCCTGGATGTGTTCGATGCGCAGGCGTGCCAGCTCATCGCCGCGAAAACCACGCCAGAAACCCAGCAACAGCAAGGCGCTGTCACGGCGAGCCCGGCGCAGGGCTGCCAAATCATGGTGCTCGCGGGCTTGTCGGGCTTCTTCTTCGAAACACGTCACAGCGGTTTGCAGGTGTTGCAGCAACAGCGGGGCGGCCTGTTTGGGCGGCGTCGGGTGCAGGGTGCGGATGCCGCGTAGCACCTGACGCACCAATGGCGCCTTGGTCGGATCGGGGAAGCCTTGGGCGACGTGCCATTGGCTGAGCGCGGCCAGGCGTTGGCGCAGGGTGCTGACTGCATGCTGGTCGGCATGATCGGCCAGGTAGCGGGCGATACTCTCGGCGGTGGCCGGGAGAAAGCCGCCCCAATGGCTTTCGAAGTGCTCGATGGCGGCCTGGTAGCTGCGCCGGGTGTTGTCACGGGTGGCGGCGCGAAGGTAGCGCTCGATATCGGTCATGGTGCGGGTGTCGGTGTGTGATCGGTACACGATAAACCGAAATGCGTTGCCTGTCCTTGCTCAACGCCATCGGCAAGCCTGCCGTTGCGCTCAGTACACGCATGCCTTGTCCTCGATACCGTTGAAGGGCGGGTAAACCCACAGCTGCGGCAGCGACAATGGCCGGCTGAAGTGGTAGCCCTGGGCGATATCGCAGCCGGCAAGCTTCAGGTACACCACCTGTTCACGGGTTTCCACCCCCTCGGCCACCACTTCCAGGCCCAGGCGCTTGGCCAGGATGATGGTGGAGGACACGATCGGGCTGTCGTCATGGCTGTTGGACAGCGCCGCGATCAGCGAACGATCGATCTTCAGCTTGCTCAGGGGCAGTGAATGCAGGTGGGCAAAGCCGGCGTAGCCACGGCCAAAATCGTCCAGACTGATACCCAAACCTGCGCCGCGCAACGTATGCAGGTGCGCCACCGCCGTGCCTTCGGGGTCAAGGATGGTGGTTTCGGTAATTTCCAGCTCCAGCTGCTGGGGCGCGATGCCATGATGCTGCAATTTGCTCAGCAGCCGGTCAGCAAAATCGGCTTGACGCAGCTGCAGGGCGGAGACATTGACTGCCAGCCGTGTCTTGCGGCCTTGGGCATTCCAGCTCGACAAGGCTTCACAGGCCAGCCGAATGACCTCCCAACCCAGTTCGACAATGAAACCACTGCGCTCGGCCAGGCCGATGAAGCGGTCCGGGTACAGCAGGCCGAAATCAGGGTGGTCCCAGCGCACCAGCGCCTCGTAGGCCAGCACCTGGTGGGTGTCCAGGCGCATCTGTGGCTGGTAGTGCAGCACGAACTGGCGTTCGGCCAAGGCACTGCCGAACGCTTGCTCAAGGGTGAAAGCCTGGATATCGGCCAGGTTCAGCGAGGGGTCGAAAAAGCGATACTGCGCGCGTCCAGCCTGCTTGGCCGAGTACATTGCAGCATCGGCACTGCGTATCAGGCTGTCGATGTCCTGGCCATCACGCGGGCAGATGCTCACCCCTACGCTGGGGCTGGTGTTGACCTCTTGGCCATCCAGGGCGTACGCGGCCGACAGTTTCTGCACCAGTTCGTGGACCCAGGCGTTGATCTGCGCCTCGCTGCGCTCGCCGGCCAGCAGCACCACGAATTCGTCGCCGCCAAAGCGCGAAGCCTCGTCGCCGGGCTCCAGCAGGCGCTGGATACGCCCGGCCACAGCCTGTAGCAGCAGGTCACCAATCTTGTGTCCGAGCGAGTCGTTGATCGACTTGAAACGGTCCATGTCGATGAACAGGATCGCCATCAGTCGGCGCTTGCCACGTTGCCGAGTCAGCGCCTGGCTGGCCACTTCGACGAACTGGCGGCGGTTGTGCAGGCCGCTGAGGTGGTCCGTGGCAGCGGCGTGGCTGCTGCGCCGGTGTTCGTCCTCCAGGCGCACGATCAGTTGCTGATTGACCTGCTGGGCATGTTCCAGCGCGTCGAAGGCCTCCTGGCGCTTGCGCAGCAGGCGCAAGGTCCATAGCAGGCTGGCCAGGATCATCAGGGTCATGCTCAGGTTCAACCAGAACTGCCGGGAATAGGCCAGCGTCGAGGGTGCGAGGATTTCCGCCTGGCGCTGGCTGACCACCACGCTGAAGCCGTGCTCGGGTGCATGGCGGTACAAGCTTTGGTAGGCATCACCCGCTACGTATTGGGTCAGCATGCCCGCTTCGGTGTTTAGCGCCGGCAGCGGTGGCTGCAATAGGTCGCCCGCAGTCACCACGCCGCTGTTGTCGATGCGCAGCCGCTCCAGGCCGTCATCCTGCAGCAGACGCACCAGGCCACTGTTGCCCAGGTCGATAGGCTGGAACAGCACCGCCAGGTAGCCGACGTCCAATTGCACCAGCAAAAGGTTGTCGATTTCCCGGCCGGTCGAATTGGTCAACGGCAGCAGGAAGGGCAGGCGCCCAGTGGGCGGGGCAGCGTTTTGGCTGACAGGCTGAATGCTCGGCAGGAAAGGTTTGAAACCGTAGCGGTCAATGTGCCGCTGCAGTTGGTGCAACCAGTCTGCCGGCAACTCGGCGGCCTCATCGGTGTGGCTGGCCGCTAGCAGCCAGCCTTGTCGGTCGTACAGGCTCAAGCGCTTGAACACTGGGTCTGCGGCCAGGCTGGGTACCAGGCTGAAGTTGCCTTGGCGCAGCGCTTTCATGTCGTCCTGGGTAACACGACCCACCGCCTGGGCGCGGTCGACAAGCTGTCGCAGGTTTTCGCCCACGATGCTGGCCAGGTTCAGGTGCTCGACGGCCTTGGCCGACAGTGCACCCTGTCGGGCGGTGGCTTTCTGCGTGACGTGCAGCCCCCAGAGAAAGGCCAGGGTCGCTGCACAGAGCATCAGGATCAGCAGTCGCAGAAGGCTGGAGGAGGAAAGCGAACGGCGAATCACTGCTGATAGTTCCCGACCCTGGGTAATGCTCGGAAAATACGACAATAAGATGACAGCCTGATGACTGGTGGCCAATAGCCTTTAGGGGATTTCCCTATTAGCCATGGGTGTTTGCAAGCGAGCCGTTTCCTCTTCGAGGTAGCTCATCACTGCGCTGACTTCGGCATCGCCCAAGCGCATGTTGGGCATGGCCAGGCGGTTGTATTGTTCGAACAGCAGCATGGCCAAGGGGTCTTTTTCGGCCAGCATCTGGTCGGGCACCTTGAGCCAGCGGGCCAGCCAGTTGGCGTCACGCTGACGGGTCACGCCCAGCAGGTCGGGGCCGATGCCTGGCTGGCCTGGCTCGGTGTTGCCCACGGTATGGCAGGACGAGCAGCGGGTACGGAATATCTGCTCGCCGCTGCTGGGTGAGCGGATTTGCGGAGCCTGAGCGTAGTCATTGCTCATGGCGCTGGCCTGCTTCCAGTTGTGCAGGCTGTTGCCCAGGCGGTCGGCAAGGATGTACGGGCTTTCGAAAGGTGAGGCTTTCATCCAGCGGCCGGTGGCCTGGTTGCCGATGATGAGGCTCAGGTTGTGGTCTTTGGAGCGGCCGTTTTCCAGGCCATCGATCCACAGCCCCAGGCTGCGGCGTAGTTGCTCGATGTCGTCGGGTTCGCCGGTCAGCAAGGTCCAGCCTGGGCCGATGCCGAACTTTTCGGCATAGCGCTTGAGGGTGGCGGGGGTGTCGTTATAAGGGTCGATGCTGATGGAGTAGAGGAAGATGTCTTTGCCGACCCGGTCACCGAGGATTTTCTGTACCTGGCGCAGGCGAGCGGTTTCTACTGGGCAGGAGTCGGAGCAGCCGGTAAAGATGAAGTTGACGGCGACCACCTTGTCCTTGATCAGGTCGTCGAAGAAATGCACTTTTTCGCCGTCCTGAGTGAGCAAGGGGATGTTGGGGAAATAGCTGGCCCCCCAGGGAGAGGCCGCTGCTTCGGCCACCGTTCGTTGGGGTTGCAACGGCCAGAACGGAATGCTGGCGGCGAACAACGCCAGTACCAGCAGGAATCGCCATGAGCTGGGCATGATGCGGTCCTCGTGGGTTGGCTGATGGGGGCCGCATAGCGGCCCCGCTTTGCACTCACTTGTAGGTGACTGGCGCTGTCACCGTCTGGCCCAGCGTCGATTTCACCGTGACCGTCGCTGGCGTGGCCGGGCCAAAGCCGGTGGTGGTCACCGCTACCCGCCAACGGGCCCCCGTAGTCGTGGCAGTCAGCGTCGCGTTCCCCAGGCTTACCGGACCACCGGTGGTTGCTGCAGTCACGCTGATGCTGTTGCCCGTGGCCACCGTGGTTGTCCCCTGCACATCCCAGGTGAACCGGTTGCCGCTACGCAGTTGCACTGTGGCACTGGTGACCTTGAGCTCGTCGGCCGCCACTGCTGGGGTGACGGCGATGCTGACCGTGGCCGGGGTCACCGACTCGGCCCCCTTGGTATCACGCGCCGTGTAATTGAAGCTGGCCGTGAACGGCGTGGCGACCGTAGCGGGTGGGTTGTACGTCACGGTGGTGCCGTCTGTGCTGACGGCTCCCTGGCCGGAGTCTGGCTGGCTGAGGCCGGTGACCGTGAGCGGTACGTTGCCGTCCGGGTCGCTGTCGTTGGCCAGCACGTTCAGGGTGATCGCCTTGCCTGCAGTCGTTGCGGCACTGTCATTGGCCACGACAGGTGGTTTGTTGGCCGGGTCGTCATTGTCGTTATCGGTTTTGGTGCGGAACGTTGGCAGGCCTACCGAGGCCATGTAGCGCACGCCGTCCCATCCTGGCAGCGGGGTGGGCATCACCTGGAACTGCCCCGGATGTTCAATGTCCCAGCGCAGCAGCATCGAAGAGTCCTCGTGCTGGGTGTTGTGGCAGTGCTCCATGTAGGTGCCGGCGAACTCGCGGAAGCGGATGGCCATTTCCACCTCTTCGGACGAATCAGGTTCCGACCCGATACGGTACACATCCTTGCGCGCCCATTTTTCCCATTCTGGCGGGGCCTTGCCGTCGCGGCTAAGAATCACGCCTTCCTCGAAGTGCACGTGTACCGGGTGGCTCCAGCCATTGCCGCCGTTGACGATCTTCCACACTTCCAGGGTGCCGTCGCCGCTAAAACCACCGTCGGTGGACTGGTTGGCCAATTGCGGCGCGGCACTGATGCGGCGCGGGTCCATGCTGTAGCCAAAGCCGCCGTCGGTCTTGATGGTCCACGGGGTGGTGTCCGTGCCGTCAGAGCGGCCAAAGATGAACTCGCGGTGGCGGGCATCCTTGAGTTTGGCCTGGTCGGCTGCGGCGTCGCGGTCAATGGGCAGGGGCAGCATTTTCAGGCCTGCAGCCTTGCCTGGCTTGGCCGGCTCATAGGCTACCGGGTCCATGCTCAGGTCCTGGCCGGTGTACGGTTGCACCCACAGTTGCAGAAACTTGCCGACAGCCGGGTCGCCGTTGTCCCACTGCGGGCCTTTGCTGGTCTGCTTGATTACTGCCTTGTATTTTTCCGACAGCACGTCGGCCAACGGGATAGCTTGCTTCGGACCTTTGCCGGAGTCGTGCTCCATCAGGTTGACGAAGTACAGCTTGTCGCCGGCCTTGATGCCGTTCTTGGCGAAGTTGATGATGATGTCGTAGCGCTCGGCAATGGCCTGCAACGGCAAGACGCCGTTGTTGTCTTGCAGGTTGCCGTCACCATTGAGGTCCATCGTGCCGTCGAATGGCACCGCGTGTTCCATGATGTTGCCGTCGTTGGCGATCATGTGGAACGGCACCCGCGCATACGACAGGTTGGAGCCGGACGGGCCTTTGAACTCACCACTGGTACCGGCAATCTCCCGCACCACGGCGAACTTGAAGTAGCGCGACACCGAGCCGTTGAGGAGACGGAAGCGGTAACTGCGCGCACGCACCTTGAGCCTGGGCTTGTACTGCCAGTTGACCAGAATCTGGTCAGCGAGGAAGCCGTCCGTGTTGAACGGGTTGAACCACAGCTGGCCATTGGCATCCCAGGCTTTGTCGGCAACCACCAGGTTGACGTCATAGTCACGGTTCCCCCAAGGCATGGCTGACCCGCTTGGGAAGCGCAGGTTGACACCGTCCTGCAGGGCCTCGTTGCCGCGGTCCAGGGCGCTGTAGTAGTTCATCATCACGGCGTTGCCCTTGTAGACGTTCTGCGCCGTGAAATCCATCATGTGGTCGTGGAACCAGTGGGTACTCATGGTTTCGCGCCAGTCGCCACGAATCTTGATACTGCCGTTCTCGCAGGTTTTCAGGCCCGGTGAACCATCGTTGACGAACAAGGTTTCACCCGGCGAGCAGGGGAAAGCGGCACGCGGGTCCTGGGCACGGGTGTTGATGGTGTCGTAGCCGGCCAGCTGCACCGGCCAGCGGTAGTCGTAGTACTGGCCGGGGAAGAAGTACGCGTTGGCAAAGCCGTCGCTTTCAGCCGGCGAGTGGCCGTTGTGCTCGTGGGTCGAGATGGTATGCAGGCCAAAGCCACCGTTGGCCGAGGGGTCAATCGGCAGGGCATTGTAATGGCGCATCAGAATTGGCTGGCCGTAGCGCACCATCAGCAGCTTGGGCGGGAAAGTGCCGTCGAAGGTCCAGAGCGATTTGTGGTTTTGCAGCGGCATGTTCGGATGGAAGCGTGTGTCGATGCCCTTGGTGGTGCCCAGCGTGGTCGGAATGTCGGAGGTCTGGTAGTACAGGCCGCCCGGGGCAAATTCACCGACGGCATAGTTGTGCAGTTGCTTACGGTCGCGCAGGCCGAGGTTGATGCGCGCACCGGCCTGGGCGGTCTTGAACGCTGCCTGCGGGTAAAACTCGTTCCAGCGCTGGTGCGACCAGCCTTTTCCTGGTGGCCGGCCTTCAGCGGGCGAGCCGACCGGCTGGCGGTTGAGGAACATCTCGATCTGCGCCTTCCATGGGTTGCGGTCCAGCACGTTGGCGTACTGGGTCGGAAACGGGTACAGGCCGGGTTGCTTGAGGAACGCTTCCAGTGCGTTGCCACTGGGGCCGCTGCGTGCCACCACGTTGGGGTCTTGGGCGGGGGCCGCGCCGAGGGTCGGTACCGGGAAGGTCAGATCGGGCACCGGCGTGGTCGGGTCGAGCTTCTCTGGTCCGAATTCTTCGAACAGCAACAGTTGCTGGGTGAAAGGTTGCGCACCGAACAACGGGCTGGGTTTGCCGTTGGTAGGGTACTTGTCCGACGTTTGCAGGGCAGGCGGCAGCACGTTGTCGGTGCGTACCGTGTTGCGGTCGCCATACATGCCATCGGTCAGCTCCAGCGAGCCTTCGTTGGCCTCCGGCATGGTGTTCAGCTCAAGCAAGGTAGCGGTCGGGTCGTCCGGCTGGTCGGTGTAGGCCGACGGGTCGGTCGGCGGTGGCATGCTGTTGTCGTCGAGGGGGGATGCCATGGCCGTGATCAATCCGAGGCTGATCATCAGTGCCGTGACAGAGGACAGATGGAACACGCGTCTGGACGCGTGACTCGCAGCAGGTGTTTTCATTGGCTTAAGCCTCTTTTGCGGCCTTAGGGCCTTAAGCCATCAATGGCGTTTTGCCCGTTAAATGGCCATCAGCAACAGCTATGCCAACAGATATTTCAGTAATGCTTTGACATACAAAACCTTGCAGTGTCTGGCGTGCACTAAAAGATGGCGCGTCAAGAATGGGGACAGATACCCATTAGCGGGTCACCATTGCCCACCGTTTGGGTAGTGACAGGCGCGGCGCCCTCGGGTATACCTGAGCGCCACCAAGGGGAGCCCGGCAATGGGCTGAGAAACCGCTGAACGCTGCAGCGCGGTGACCCTTCGAACCTGATCCGGATCATGCCGGCGAAGGGATGGGGCTTGTAACCTGCCTTTTTGCCGGCCTCACTGCGAGGCCAGTCCATGCCAACTTTCAAGGTCTCGCTGTCACCCTCATCAAGGACAGCAACATGACCGAACGTTTCAGCCAGTCCCTGCGCCGCCAGAGCGAGCCGACCTGGTCGGCGGCCGTTGGCCACCGTTTCGTGACCCGATTGTGCGACGGCAGCCTGCCGGACCCGATCATGGTCGACTACCTGGTCCAAGACCACCGTTTCCTCGACAGCTTCGTGACCCTGCTAGGCGCGGCCATCGCCACCGCTGACACGTTTGAAGCCCGCCTGCGCTTCGGCCGCTTTACCGGGATGATCTGCAGTGACGAGAACACCTACTTCCTGCGTGCCTTCGAGGCCTTGGGTGTCAGCCCGGCGCAACGCAGTGAACCGGCCGATACCGCGCCTACCGCAGGTTTCAAGGCGATCATGCGCGAAGCGGCAGCCACCCGTTCCTACGCAGCGGCACTGGCGGTGCTGAACGTTGCCGAAGGCCTGTACCTGGACTGGGCGCTCAAGGCGCCGAAACCGATGCCGGACAACTTCGTCCATGCCGAGTGGATTACCCTGCATGACAACCCGGCATTCCAGGCATTCGTCGCTTTCCTGCAGGCCGAACTGGACCGCGTCGGCCCGCAGGAGGCCGCATTGGCAAGTGACTTCTACCAGCGCACCGTGGCGCTGGAGCTGGCTTTCTTCGATGCAGTGTACCCGGAGGGCAAATGAGCATGGATATCTTCGAGCGCCTCAAAGCCGCTGCCACGCCACAATGGAACCGCTACGTAGACCATGACTTCGTGCGTCAGATGGGCGAGGGCACGCTGAGCGAGGAAGCGTTCCGGACCTACCTTGTGCAGGATTACCTGTTCCTGATCCAGTTCGCCCGCGCCTGGGCGCTGGCCGCCTACAAAAGCCGCCGCCCGGCCGACATTCGTGCAGCGCAGGCCGGGCTGTCGGCGATCCTGGATGAAACCGAGCTGCACGTGCGCCTGTGCGCACGCTGGGGCTTGACCCAGGCAGACATCGAGGCCGCGCCAGAGCATCAGGCCACGGTGGCATACACCCGTTATGTGCTGGACTGCGGCGCAGCCGGCGACCTGCTGGAGCTGCATGTGGCACTGGCACCTTGCGTGATCGGCTATGCCGAAATCGGCCGGACCCTGGCCGAGCGCATTGGCGACTTGAGCAATCACCCCTACCGCGAGTGGATTGGCGAGTATGCCGGGGAGGGCTACCAAGGGGTGGCCGCAGCAGCGCGCAAGCACCTGGACGAACTGGCAGCGCGCAGCATGACCGAGCAGCGGTTCGCCGAACTGGCAGGGATTTTTGGCCAGGCCTCCAGCCTGGAGGCTGATTTCTGGCAAATGGGGTTGGACGGGACCGTGTAAACCGCCGTGGGCTGGGTGATTACTACCCAGCCCAGGCCCGCTTTGGTGCATGAGCGCCTCAAAATAAGTCGTCCCGCACACTCCAGATCGTCAGATCGCAGCTTTAATGTGCACAGTGCATATGGATTTCTGGGCGAGCAGCCCGATTTCTTCCGGGTGGCGGCGCAGGAAAAAGCGGCCCGCATATTGCTCTTTCCGCTCCCAACTACACACCCGGAGCCCCGTGCAATGAGCTCACCCAGCGAATTTCCACTCAGCGAAGCCCCCCAGTCCGCCCGCAAGGGCCTGCTGCCGATCGCGATGGTCTTGTTCAGCTTCACCTTCTTTACCGGCACGATGTTCGCCGGCGGCAAGCTGGGCATGGCATTCAGTTTTGTCGACATGCTGTGGGTAGCGACCCTCGGCAACAGTTTGCTTGCCTTGTATGCCGCAGTGCTGGCCTTCATCGCCTCACGCAGCGGGCTGAATACCGTGTTGATGGGGCGCTTCTGTTTTGGTGAAGCGGGGAGCCGGCTCTCGGACTTTCTGCTGGGTTTTGCCGAACTGGGCTGGTATGCCTGGGGTACGGCCACGGTGGCCATCGTGCTGGTCAAGCTGCTGGGGCTGGCGGATGGTTTCGGCATGCCGTTGATGGTGCTGTTCGGGCTGGGTTTCAGCATTACGGCCATCATCGGGTTCAAGGGGCTGGACCTGTTGTCGCGGGTGTCGGTGCCATTGATGTTCGTGCTGCTGTTGGTGTCCATGTACATCGCCACCCGCGATGCCGGTGGCTTTGCCGGCCTGGCTGCAGTCGTCCCACATGAAACCATGACCTTTTCGGCGGCAGTGACCATGGTCTTCGGCACCTTCGCCAGTGGCGCCACCCAAGCCACCAACTGGACACGGCTGGCACGCAGTGGCCGGGTAGCGGTGATCGCCAGCGTGGTGGCATTCCTCCTTGGCAACGGCCTGATGGTGGTGGCCGGGGCGTGGTGCGCGATGGTTTATCAGCAGGCCGATATCGTCGACGTGATGATGCTGCAGGGCCTGTCGTTCGCGGCCGTGGTGATGCTGTGCCTGAACCTGTGGACCATTCAGGGTCCGACCATCTACAACGTGTCGGCCGCCGCCTGCCACTTGTTGCGCAGCGAGCGCCGGCGCACGGCAACGCTGGTGGCGGCCGGGGTTGGCATTGTGCTGGCGATGGGTGGCATGTACGAAATGCTGATCCCGTTCCTGGTGCTGCTGGGGTCGATCATTCCGCCGGTGGGTGGGGTGATCATGGCTGATTTCTGGTACCGCCACCGCGGCAAATACCCGGCACTGGGTACGGCACACCTGCCACGCTACAACCTCACCGGGCTGTTTGCCTATGCCGTGGGCGCAGTACTGGCCTATGCCTCACCGTGGGTCGCGCCGCTGGTGGGCATCGCCGCCTCGGCAGTGTGCTACATCGTCATTCTAGAGCTGGGCGCACGCCGCCGCGCGCCCGGCCAGGCGGGCGTCGAGCCGTGAGCCTGGCGCTGGACGAGCTCCTGCATTTGCCCGGTCTGCACGAAATGCAGGTGCGGGCCGGCGCGCGCAACCTGCAGCGGCGGGTACGCTGGCCTTACGTGGCGGAGAACGAGGGTATCGCCGAATGGGTGATGGGCGGTGAACTGGTATTCGTCACCGGCATCAATCACCCGCGCGGCGAAGCCAACCTGCTGAGCCTGGTGGAGGATGGCGAGGCCGTGGGCATTGCCGGCATGGTGATTCTCACCGGCGGCAGTTTCATCCAGAGCATCCCGGCGCCCGTTGTCGCGCGCGCCGAGCAGCTGGGCTTGCCGCTGATCGAACAGCCCTACGCACTGAAGATGGTGGTGGTCACCCACCTGATCGGCACTGCACTGGTACAGATGAGCCAGGCGCGCCGCTCGCGTAACGACATCCTTGGGCAACTGCTCACAGGCGACTACCCAAGCCTGGCGATTGCCCGGCAGCGGGCAGCACACCTGCAACTGGCCCTGGATAAACCGCGGCGCCTGCTGGCGTTGCGCCTGACGGGCGTGGACGCCTTGTTCGAGCGCCAAGGGCTGGCCCACGGCGAGCGTACCTGGCAAGCCACCCGGCAGGCCCTGGAAGACCAGCTCGAAGCCTGGTGCCGCCAGCGGCCCGGCAGTGTGACGGCGCAGTTGCCGGGCGACCTGTTCGTGGTGCTGCTGGCCGATACACACGACTTACCCGAGACCTTGGGCGCGCTGTACCGGCAGCTGCAAGCCGCGACAGGTGAACTGGGCCTCTACATGGGCCTGTCGAGCCTCGCTGACGATTGCGCGCACTACCGCCAGGCCCTCAACGAGGCACGCCAGGCGCTGGATGTGGCGCAGCATCTGCGCCCGGCCAACGGTTATTGCAACTTCAGCGAGCTCGGCGTGTTGCGCCTACTGCAAGGTATTGTCGACCGCTCGCTGGTTGACGATTTCGTCAGCCGCACCCTCGGCCCGCTGATCGCCCCTGGGCGCAAACACGCCCATGCTTTGGTGCATACCCTCGACGCCTTGCTCATGGAAAATGGCAACGGGCTCAAGGCCGCACAGCGTCTGGGGCTGCACCGCAACACGATCAATCAGCGCATCCAGCGCATCGAACAACTGAGCGGGCAGTCGCTGGACGACCCGCTTTTTCGCATGAATGCTTCGGTCGCCATGCTGGTATGGCGCATGAGCGAAGCCCACGGCAAGGAGTAACAGCATGAACATCATCAACGCACGCCTGCGCGGCAAGCCTGGCCTGTTCCGCGTCGAACTGAACGGCGAGCGCATTGCCGCCATCGTGCCCCAGACCGACGTCGTGGCGCCCGCTACGGGCAATGACCTGGACGCCGGGCAAAACCTGGTGGTCGCGCCCTTTGTCGAGCCGCACATTCACCTAGATGCCACGCTGACCGCAGGTGAGCCGAAGTGGAACATGAGCGGCACGTTGTTCGAAGGCATCGAGCGCTGGTCGGAGCGCAAGGAAATCACCACCCACGACGACATCAAGACCCGTGCGAAAAAAACCATCGGCATGCTGGTGGACCACGGTATCCAGCATGTGCGCACCCATGTCGATGTGACCGACCCGAAACTCACCGCGCTCAAGGCCATGGTCGAGGTGCGTGACGAAGTGCGGGAGCTGATCGACCTGCAGATTGTCGCCTTCCCGCAGGAGGGCATCGAGTCGTACGCCAACGGCCGGGCGCTGATGACTGAAGCCGTGGCGATTGGTGCCGACGTCGTCGGCGGCATTCCGCATTTCGAAAATACCCGCGACCAGGGGGTATCGTCGGTGAAGTTCCTGATGGACCTGGCCGAGCGCACCGGCTGCCTGGTGGACGTGCACTGCGACGAGACCGACGACCCGCAATCACGCTTCCTCGAAGTGTTGGCCGAAGAAGCGCGGGTACGCGGTATGGGGGCCCGGGTCACGGCCAGCCACACCGTGGCCATGGGCTCGTATGACAATGCGTATTGCTACAAGCTGTTCCGCCTGCTCAAGCTGTCGGGCATCAACTTCGTGTCGTGCCCGACCGAGAGCATTCACCTGCAAGGGCGCTTCGACAACTACCCGAAGCGTCGTGGCGTGACCCGCGTGGCCGAGATCGACCGCGCCGGCATGAACGTGTGCTTCGGCCAGGACTCCATCGTCGACCCGTGGTACCCACTGGGCAATGGCAATATCCTGCGCATTCTCGAAGCCGGCCTGCACATCTGTCACATGCTTGGCTATGAAGACCTGCAGCGCTGCCTGGACCTGATTACCGACAACAGCGCCCGCACACTGAACCTGGGCGAGCGCTATGGCATCGAGGTGGGTCGGCCGGCGAACCTGTTGCTGCTGTCGGCGCCGGATGATTACGAGATGGTGCGCAGCCAGGGGCACGCGTTGGTATCGGTACGCAATGGCAAGGTGCTGATGCAGCGCACGCCAGCGCAGGTGCAACGTTTGCACTGACGCTGTTGTCGCCTCAGGTGCACAGGGCTGCCAGGGCGTAGCTTGCGACTTGTGCATCCTGCACTGCCACACCGGTCAGGTCCGCCAAGGTAATCTGGCTGTCGTGCTCACGCCCCTTGGCACGGCCAGCCAGCAGCGTACCCAGCTCGATCAGCAGGTGAGCGTCGATCTGGCCACTGCCGAGGGCATGGGCCACTTCGCCGTACTGGCTGCACTGCGCGATGGCGTCGACGATGATACGGTCTGCTCTTGCCACCAGTGCCGGGTCCAGTTCCTGCTTGCCGGGCGCATCGGCACCGACGGCGGTGATATGCGTGCCCGGCTGGACCCAATCGCTGTGCAACAGCGCCTGGCGAGAAGGCGTGGTGCAGACGATCAGGTTTGCCGCGCCCGCAACCTCGGCAGCATCCTGCGTGCTGTGCACTGCGAAGCCCAGCTCGCGGGCAAATGCCGTATAGGCCGCAAGCCCGCGTTCATGCCGACCCCAGACAATCACCTGGCGACAATCAGTAACAGCGCGAAGCTGCTCAAGCTGCATCTGCGCCTGCATGCCGGTGCCGAGGATGCCAATGGCCTTGACCTGGGCCGGCGCCAGCAGCCGGGCGGCGATACGCCCGGCCAATGCGGTGCGCATGGCAGTCAGCCAGCCTTGGTCCTGCAGCAGTGCCAGCGGCTGACCGGTGTGTGCAGACAACACAAGCATCAAGCCATCATTGCTCGGCAGGCCCTTGGACGGGTTGTCGTAGAAGCCTGTCGAAAGCTTGACGGTGAAGGTCGGGCTGCCTTCGATGTAGGCCGACTTCACGCAACAGTCACCGTTCGCGCCCTTGAATGCGAAGCCCTGCACGGGCGGCACCTGCACCTTGCCTTCGGAGTAGGCGATGAAGCCTTCCTCCAGTTGGCTGACCGCGAGCTCGGGGTTGAAGCGAGCGATGATCTGCGCCTTGCTGAAGACCCTCATTGAACGGCCTCGAGGAACTTCTCCAGCAGGATGTTACGGCCACACAGGATCACCGCGACACGCTTGCCCTGATAGCGTTCGGCGAGCTTCTGCATGCCGGCGACCGCAACCGCTGCAGCGCCTTCGATGATCCAGCGCTCACTGCTGGCGATGTCGCGCATGGCGCAGCGGATTTCGTCCTCGCTGACCAGCACGGTATCGGTGAGCAGCGCCTGGCAAAGCGGGAAGGTGATGGAGCCTGGCTCGACGCCGCCAGCCGTGCCGTCCGACAGCGTTTCGCAGGCATCCAATTCGATGATTTCACCGGCCTTGAGTGATTGCTGCAGGGTTGGGTCATTTGCCGGCCAGCAGCCGATGATCTCAGTGCCCGGCTTGAGGACGCGCAGGGCGGCGCCGATACCGGAAATCATCCCGCCACCGCCCACGGCGACGAACACCGCGTCCAGGTCTGGCGCCTGCTCGAACAACTCCACGCCTATGGTGCCCTGGCCGGCAATGACTTGCAGGTCGTTGTAAGGTGACACGAAAGGTACGCCCTGGGCCTTGGCTTGCCTGGCGGCTTCCAGCTCTGCACTCAGCGGGTCGGTGGGCAGGCAGACCACTTCGGCGCCCAGCGCGCGCATTGCCTCTGTTTTGTATGCCGATGCGCCCGTGGTGGTGTAGACCTTCACTGGCACGCCCGCCATCTTGCCGGCCAGGGCCAGGGCCTGCCCGTGGTTACCGGATGAGGCGGCTATCACCCCCTGCTTGCGCGCCTCGGCCGGCAGCAGGCGCATCTTGTTGCTGGCACCGCGAAACTTGAATGAACCGGTGTGCTGCAGGTGTTCGCATTTGAGCAGCACTTCACAGCCGGTCAGTGCCGACAAACGAGCGCTGTGCAAGAGCGGGGTAATGCTGACGGCCGGGCGGAGCGCCGCATGGGCGTCCTGAATGTTTTGGTGCAATGTATCAAGGAACTGGGCATCAACGGACGGGGTGGCTGGCATGACGGGTCCTTGCAGGCGTATGGATAATTTGTCCACCATAGAATAATATTCCACCAACAGCAAGAGCGTGTGCCTACAGCCAGGCAATACCGCCTAGGCCCTGACTTCCTTCAGGTATTTGTACACGGTGGCCCGCCCCATGCTGAGGACGTTGGCAACGTAATCGGCGCCGCTGCGCCCCTCGAATGCACCCTCGGCATGCAAGGCCAGGACAAGGTTGCGTTTGTCTTTCATCTTCAAGGTCTGCAGCGACAGGTTATGCGCTTGCAGCCACGCTTGCAGGAAGGTGTTGATGCGCTCCTGCCAATCGTTGCGGAACAACGCATCCGGTTGCGGCTCCAGCCGACTCATCTGGAAGAACGCATCCAATGCCACACGCGCCTGTTCCAGCACCGACACGTTCAGATTGATGCACATCAGATACTCGGCTTCGCCTTGCGAATTGTGCAGCACAGCACTGATCGAGCGGACCTTCTGACCGTTCCAGTTGAGCTTCTCGTAGGGACCAAGGTTGGTACCCTTCAAAAGGTCACCCAGTTCTGAACCGAGTGCTGAATCATCGCCGAGCTTGCGATGTGAGAAATTATTGGCGATATGAACGATTGTCTGGCCGCGTATCTCATGAATGACGACTTCCGCGTGGGGGTACAGCAGCAGGGCAATGCTTTCAGCGATTGCCTGGTAATTTTCCAGTGTCATGCATTAGCCAATGATCTATTGAAGATCGCCTATGGTGGCCCTAGAGAATCCTGGGCACAAGACGGAGCTTTACCGGGTCAGGATCAAGTCCTGGCTGCGAGCCGCTCGCCTTGGCCATTGACTGCGTCAGCGGTTTTGCGTGCGCAGCTACCGTCAGCCGTTGGCCGTCAGGCAGCTGCGGGCGATGGTCAAACGTCCAGCACCAACCGGGCGCTGTGGCAGCCCGATACGCAGGGCGTTATCCATTCTCCGCTGTTGCGCTGGGCATCGCTGAGGTACTCGTCGCGGTGATCAAGCTGCCCCTCGATGACCCGGCTGACACAGGCGCCGCAGATACCCATCCCACATGACACGGGTAGCTCCACGCCAGCCCGCGATGCTGCTTGTACCAAACTTTCGCCCGGTTGCACCTCGACCTGGAGACGACTGCGCTGTAGCACCAGCGTGCAGTGACGTTCGACGTGCAAGGTGGGCTCTGCGGCCTGGAAATGTTCGCGATGAAGCGCCGTGGTTGGCCAGCCGCTTGCCAGCGCGACGTGCTCAACACAATCCATGAAACCTGCAGGGCCACAGCAATAGAGGCTTGCGCTGCCGTCCCAGGCCGGCAGGTGTTCCTCCAGGTACCCGGCGATCATCGGGGCGCGCAAGCCTCCATGAACCTCGGTATCCGCATCGAGGTACTGGACAAAGGGCACCTGTTTGGCATCGCGGGTGAAAAACAGCAAGCGCACCGACCGACCTTGCGCTTGGCATTGCCGGTACATGGCGAGCAGTGGCGTGATTCCTATGCCTGCGGCCACCAAGACGACCTGTCCTGTGCCAGGTTGCAGGCGAAAGAGGTTGCGCGGCAGGCCCACCTCCACCCGGGCACCCAGCCGCAGGTGCTCGTGCAGCCATTGCGAGCCGCCGCGGGAGGCTTTTTCGCGCTTGATGCCCAGGTAGACATGACCGTCCTCGGGCAGGCTGACCACTGAGTATTGGCGTACCACGCCATTGCCCAGGCGCAGGTCCACATGAGCACCGGGTGCCCAGTCGAAGGGCAGGGGAGCAGGACCCGACGGGGCCAGTTCCACACCCAGCACGTCTTCGGCTTCGAGGCGTAGGGCCCGCACCTGCAGAGGCGTCCAGCTCATGCGCGTACCCCCGCGGCCTGTTGCAGGCGAAGTACAGCCTGCCGCGCCTGGCTGCCCAGTTCGGCGAGGTCCAAGCCAGGAAGCGCATCGTTTTCCACGCTCAGGCGGCCGCCCACCAGCAATGCCCGCAGCGTCGGACGGCCACCGCCTACCACTGGCGCGATACCCAGATCATGCAGACCGAAGTAGCGGGGTTGATCGAGGCGGTAGATCGCCAAGTCCGCCGCCATGCCGACCTGCAGCGTGCCGATGGCGTCCAGGCCTAGCACCTGGGCGCCACCTGCCGTGCCCCAGCGCACGACGTCCTCCACGGTGGCGACATGCGCACCGCCCTCCAGATCGCCGCCAGCATGGCGGGCCATGGCGCGTTCGCCGGCCTTGGCCCTTTGCATCAGCCAGGCGGCGTGGGTTTCGCTGATCATGTCGCAGGCTTCGTTGGAGGCAGCACCATCCACGCCGATCGAAACCGACATGCCTGCAGCCTCCATGGCAACGATATCTGCGATACCACTGCCAAGCCGGCCATTGCTTTGTGGGCAGTGGGCGATGCCGGTGCCGGTGGCGCCCAGCAGCTGGATTTCTTCGGCGCTCAGCTTGACCAGGTGCGCGAACCACACGTCCGGCCCGAGCCATTCCTGCTCCGCGCAGAACACCACGGGCGAGAGGCCGTGGCGATCATGGACTTCGTTCTGGTACTCCACGGTTTCGCTCAGATGGCTGTGCAGGCGGATGCCCAGGCGGCGTGCGGTGCGGGCGGTCTCCCGCAGGTGCTCGGGCGGCATTGAGTAGGGCGGGCTGGTCGGCGCCATTACCACACGGCGCCAGGCATCATCGGCGGGATCATGGTAGACCTGCACCAAGCGCTGAACATCGTCCAGGTACTGCGTGAGGGTCTCAGGTCCGGCCGTCGCGGGGCCTTCCGCCTGACGTACCTGGGTTGCGCCGCCCCGGCAAAGGACGAAACGCAGTCCCAGGCGCTCGGCTTCTTCGAAGAGGATCTGTGCGCTGTCGAAGGCCATGCCTGGCAAGTACAGGTAATGATGGTCGGCCACCGTGCTGCAGCCGGAACGGGCCAGCTCCACCAGCCCGACCCGTGCGGCCAAGCGAAAACTGTGCTCATCGAACAGCCCGCGATAGCGATAGGGCACGGCCCCCAACCAGGCACCGAGGCTCTGGTCGATGCCAGCGGGAATGCCCTTGAGCAAGGACTGGAACAGATGGTGATGGGTGTTCACCCAGCCTGGATACACCACGCAATCGGTGGCATCGAGCACTTGCTCACCTGGTAACGGTTGCAGCGAGCCCAGGGCGGCGATACGCCCCTGGGTGATACGGATGTCCGGCCCGACATGGCGCGCGGCGCCGCCGCGCAGGCCAGTGAGGATGGCGCTGGCGTTACGGATCAGCCAGCTGTTGCTGTGTTTCATGTTCGTCTCCATAGGCAGTACGGCGTTTTGCATGGAAGTCAGCCCAGTTCGCTTTCGTGCCAGTGGCGCAGGCTCAAGCGCGCCAGCAACGCCATCAGGCTGAACAGCGCCACGCCGGTCAGGGCGATCAACACCAGGGCGGCGAATAGGCGGGGGATGTTGAGCTGGAATCCCGCTTGCAGGATCTGATAGGCCAGGCCCGCACCCGTGCCGCCCGTACCGGCGACGAACTCGGCCACCACCGCGCCGATCAATGCCAAGCCACTGGCGATGCGCAGGCCAGCGAAAAAGCACGGTAAGGCGCTGGGAATGCGCAGGCGCAACAGCACTTGCCAGCGGCTGGCACGGTTCAGGTGGAACAGGTTGAGCAGGCCAGGGTTGACGCTGCGCAGGCCCAGGAAGGTGTTGGCGATGATCGGGAAGATCGCCACCAGCGTGGCGCAGATCACCAACGCCAAGGTCGTGTCGCTGCACCAGATGATGATCAGCGGCGCGATGGCCACCACCGGCGTGACCTGCAGCAGAATCGCGTAGGGAAACAGACTGGCCTCCACGACGCGGCTCTGCACGAATACGAACGCCGCCAGCGTGCCGATGATCACGGCGAGGGCGAATGACAGAAAGGTGATCTTCAGGGTCATCCACAGTGCCCCCAGCAGCATCGGGCCATCGACGACCAGGGTGCGGCCGATATCAGCCGGTGACGGTACCAGGTACACCGGGACTTTCCAGGCGATGCATGCCAGTTGCCAGACGCCGAGCAGCAAGGCGCCAACCAGCAGCGGTGAAGCGATGCGTAGTACAGAAGGGTGGCGTAGCCAGGGAGTAGAGGGTCGGCTCATGATGATGCTCTCAGGAAGGGTCGCCATTGGCCTGGGCCAGGAGTCGGGACAGGTGCGCGCATTGCTCGATGAACGCCGGCGAAGTACGGTATGCCTCGTCGCGTTCCCGTGGGCCGTCGATGATTACATCGGCGATCACTCGACCGGGACGCGCGCCCATCACGACCACCCGCGAAGACAGGTACACCGCCTCGAAGATGCTGTGGGTCACGAATACCACCGTCAGGTCGCGCTGGAGCCAGAGCTGGCGCAGATCGCTATCGAGCTTGTTGCGGGTGAACTCGTCCAGGGCGCCGAAGGGTTCGTCCATCAGCAGCAGATTGGGTTCGGTGGCCAATGCCCGGGCAATGGAGGCGCGCATCTGCATACCGCCGGAGAGCTCCCGCGGGTAAACGTCGCCGAACTTGCCCAGCCCCACCAGTTCCAGGGCGGCTTGCACCTTGGGCTGGCTCTGGGCCTTGGGGGCGCCAGCCAAGTCCAGGGGCAAGCGCACGTTGTCGTGCACTTTGGCCCATGGCATCAGGGTGGCTTCCTGGAACACCATGGCCAAATTGCGCCCCGGTGTGCCTGTGTGGTGGTCCGTACCCGGGGCATCCTTGCCCCACCAGCGCACATGGCCGGCGGAGGGCTGTTCGAGCCCGGCGAACATTTTCAGCAGGGTGCTTTTGCCACACCCCGATGGGCCCAAGAGCGAGACGAACTCGCCGCGTTCGATCGCCAGTTTCACGCGGCTCAAGGCATGGGTGCCATTGCTGTAGGTTTTTTCCACCTGATTGGCGAACAAAGGGGTGTCCACACCGATGGTGTTCGGCAGGGCCTGCGGCTGGACGCCGGCCTTGGATAGGGTCTGCATCAACATAGCGCTCTCCCCGTGGGTCATGAGCGGTGGTGAATGCCCCGGCGCACCGGGGCGTTGGGCAAGT
This sequence comes from Pseudomonas sp. JY-Q, assembly GCF_001655295.1. Taxonomy (NCBI): domain Bacteria; kingdom Pseudomonadati; phylum Pseudomonadota; class Gammaproteobacteria; order Pseudomonadales; family Pseudomonadaceae; genus Pseudomonas; species Pseudomonas sp. JY-Q. The sequence goes on from NZ_CP011525.1 coordinate 3,078,534, forward strand.
GTCAGTGGCTGAGGAACACTTCGCTCTCGCCATGGGCTTCAAGCAGACCCAGTAGTTGCCGGCGAATAACCAACCCAGGCTTGTCCGATGGCATGTGCAGTTCCACCCTGCGGCGGGTGTCGACACAGGCGTCAGGATCGGTGGCTTCCAGGATGTCGCGGTCTTCGGCTGTGATCGCCGCGTCCCAGTCGATCAGTTCCTGGGTTGAGCATTGGTCTTCGCTGTCGTTGCGATACAACCACTGCACGAGCATCAGTCGGTTGTCGTCGATGGGCGTGGCGCAGTTGTAGATGATGTGGTGGATGCCGCTGTCCGGATACATGCAGCCAAAGCGCCGAGAGAAGGGCAGGTAATAGCGGTTGAGCAGGTGCCGTTGGGTGATCGGCTCGGTCGTACCGGTGATACGGAAGCTTGCCTCGGGGTTGCGGATCGGCACGCGGGTCTCGGCTTCGAAGCCATAATCGGTTTCGCGAAATTCGTAACTGGCCGGTTGGGGCTGGTCGAACAAGCCGAAATTGGCCTTGTGCACGAAGGAAAAGTGCGAGTTGTCGAAGGAGTTCTCCATGACCCGCAGCGGGCTGGTCTTCCACTCTTCGTAAAACTGGAAGATGCGTCGGTAACCAGGGGCGCCGTCTTCCGGGAACTCAGGGATCGGTTGTAGCGGGGCGTCCAGGCTGACCCAGGCATAGCCGTACTTCTCCTGGCAGTGATAAGCCTTCACCGCGGCACCCGGAGGAATAGCGCCGGTGGGATTCTGCGGGATCTTCACGCAGGTGCCGGTGCAGTCGTATTCCCAGCCGTGATACCCGCAGGCGATAGTGCCCTCAGCACTGACGAAGCCTTTGGACAGTTTGGCGGTGCGGTGGCAGCAGCGGTCCTGCATTGCCACCGGGGTACCATCGGGACGCTTCCACAACACCAGCGCTTCACCCAGCAGGGTGAATGGCTTGGGGCCGTCTTCGAGGGCTGTCATAGGGAGCAGGGCATACCAGAAACGGCGTAATACAGGTTGTTTGGTAACCAACATAATCAGGATTCCTCACAGCGTTGAGCTTGTTAGGGTGTTCAGCGGCTGCCGACCTGCTCGGCCTCAGGGAGTACCTTCAGGTCTTGCACAAAGCGCGTGGTGTAAGCGTTGCGCCAAGGTGCGTCGGGACCGAGCAGACCCGCCTCGACCATGAAGTCGCGGGTCGCTTGCCAGCGGCTGTCAGTCATGGTGCCGATCCCCTGGGTTGCGGCCTCTCCACCGGTGACCAGGCGGTACTGCTTGAGGGTCGAGACGCCCCAGGCCAGCAGTTCATCGGTCATGTTGGGGTTGTCGCGCTTGATCAGTGCATTGCCGGCGCTGGGGTCATCCAGATAGCGCTTCCAACCCTCCATGGAGGCGCGCACGAAACCTGCTACCCGCTCCGGGTGCTGAGCGATGATGTCTTGACGGGTGACCACGGTGGATCCGTAGGGTGGATAACCGGCATCTGCGAAGAGGAAAAAGTTAGGCGTCACGCCTGCCTTTATCGCCTGGAACAGTTCCGAGCTGGCATACGCCTGTTGTGTGGTTTGCGGGTCGGCTAGAAAGGGTTGCAGGTTGAAGGTGTAAGGCCGCGCCTGGTTGTCAGCCAATTGATATTTACCCTTCAGCCAAGGCCACCAGGTTTGCTGGCCCGAGGTGGACACCAGCACAGGCTTGCCGCCAAGCCCATCAAGTCCGCTGACGTCCGCGTGGGTCATCAACCCTTGCGGGTCTCCCTGGAAGGGCGCAGCCACTGCGACCACTGGCAGGCCTTGCTCGACACTTTTTAGAATCTGCAGGTCATAGTTGACGATGAAATCAGCTTGCTTGCTGACCAGCAGTTGCATGCCATTGACCTGTGGTCCCCCCATGCGGATGGACACATCCAGGCCTTCCTTTTCGTACAACCCATCGGCCAGTGCCTGGTAGAAGCCGCCCTGTTCGGCCTGAGCATACCAAGAGGTCAGCAACACGACTTTGTCGCCAGCGATCGCCAGCGGAGCGATCGTCAGCGTGGTGGGGAGCAACGCTGCTGCCAACAGCGAGCGTAGCGGGCGAGCCAAGGCCAAACGCGTTTTCATCATGTGTTCTTCACCCCGATTCAAAAACCACCGTGCGCCGGATAGCGCGACAGCGAAGGAGCCGGGCGGAGAGAACGTGGGAAGAGAATGGCGTCGCGAAGCAAAAGGGCGTGAACTGGCGACTGACATTGCTCTCTTGCCCGGGGCTGCCATAGCCTCGTTCAAACATCCGCTCGGATGTACGCCCCGAAGGACGCAAGAGCAATGCCCCATGCCATGCCTGGCACTGACCGCTTCTACTCGCTGCTACAAGAAGCCAGAAGCATGCCAATTTCATGAAGCCGCTGACTTTGCGGTGTAGCGCCCCGCCTCCGAGGGGGCCTGGACTGACGCGTGAGTTGAGAAGGTGCAGAACGTACCGATTGAGCACTAATAAAGTGCGCAATGTTCTGATGGGATGGTGTTCATTGATCCTGAGGATTGCTCACAATAAGCAAATTACGTGTATCCGATTAGTTGGCACGCGCCCTGCTTTGCGCTAACTCGAGTAGAAGCGGTCAGTGCCAAAAGTTGGCATGGGACATTGCTCTGGCGGCCTCGCGCCGCTCCCCCCGGCAAGGGTGGCGCCTCGGCATGAGCCGGGGCCAGAGGAGAGGTCGTCCGCTGCTGCATACCCTTGCTGGCGAAAACCAACAATCACGACCCAAGGGATGCAAATGAAACCGAACGCTCTTTCCTGGCTGCTTCACAGCGTCGTCCCACTCTGCGCGCTGGCCACTGGCAGTGCCCAGGCGAATCCGCTGATGTGGAGCAACAACAGCCTAAGCTACCTCTACGGGCACGGTTATAAAGTCGATGGCACCGGCAACGATATCCAGCAAACCATCACCTTTGAGCACGCCAGTGGCTGGACCTGGGGCGACATGTTCTTGTTCGTCGATAACAAGTGGTCCAACGGCTTGTCCGGCAACGATGGCTATACCTATTACGGCGAGTTTTCACCGCGACTGTCGCTGGGCAAAATCAGTGGCCACCGTCTTAGCTATGGCATCGTCAAGGATGTGTTGATCGCTGCCACCTATGAGCGCGGAGAAGGGCGCAATCGAAAGTACCTGCTTGGGCCCGCTGTTGACCTGAACCTGCCTGGTTTTGATCGTTTTTCACTGAACACTTACTACCGCAAGCCCGATGGGATAACCGGCAAAGCGTCTGGACAGTGGCAGATCAACCCGACCTGGGCGATGACGATACCGCTCGGGCGCTCAGACATTTTGTTCGACGGTTATCTGGAGTGGTACGTCAATGATGTGGGCACGAAGGGTACCTCGAACTATGTAGCCAAGAGTTTCCACTTCAACCCCCAGATCAAGTACGACGTCGGTAAGGCGATGGGGCAAGCGCCGGCGCGTTTCTATGCGGGGATCGAGTGGGACTATTGGTCCGACAAATATGGCATCGAAGACAGCCACGGTTTTCCGACCGATCAGAACGCGTTGAGTGCATTGATCAAGGTGCATTTCTAATGTGATGTTTCAGACGTACCACTGAGTATCTGGTCCAGGCTCCGTTGATCATCATTCATCAAGCGTTGTGTATCGACGAGGGCCGACCAGCAACGGTTATTTCCCTTGTAACGCGTCTGGTTCGAAAGCGCTCGGCCGTCCAGGCCCGCTTTCGATCCAGCACGTCGTTTCAAATACCACCGTGGATACGGTTCAAAGCACCCTGAAACCATGAGTGCCATCGCGCTCAAGCTGCGCAATCAAGCCAAATTCCCAGTCCAGGTAGCCCTGCATCGCCTCGTGTGGGTTGTCTGTGCCTTCATAGGGGCGCCGGTAGCGATCGCTGCGCGGTACGGCAAGGCGGGCCTCACCGCCTTCCAATGGAAGACCGGCGGCGATCCAGCGTGCGGTGCCTCCTGCGAGCACGTAAACCGGCGTGCGGGTCAGCGACTGCAGGTCGCGCGCGGCGAAGCGCGCCAGCAGGCTGCTGCCACAGGTCAACACGTAACGGCGGGCCTCGGGCGGTCGCTCCAGCGCGTCGGCCAGCTGGGCACGGATCGCCCAGTACGCGCCCGGGATATGGCGCTTGACGTAATTGGCACTGGCGGTGAAGTCCAGCACTACGGTGCCGTCTTCCTGCAGCCAGCTGGCCAGTTGCTCGACGGTTATTTCGCTGGCATCCGGCAATTCGGGCAGCGGCGGTTGCCATTCACCCCGGTCGCTGAAGTCCGCTGCAGTCAGCCCGTCGACCACAGCGACCTGCCAGCCCATCTGTGCCAGCCACGAGGCGCTCATGTTGGCGCGCACGCCATCGTCGTCCACCAGCGCGATGCGCGCCCCGCGCACACTGGCGACGTGGTCGGTCTCTTGAACCAGTTGCCCGCCGGGCACCGAGCGGCTGCCCGGCAGATGGCCGGCGCTGTATTCCTCGGTCGTACGCACATCGAACAGGTAGAGGGTGCGCTGCGTGTCGGCCTGCCACTGGCCCAGCCCGGCGCGGTCCAGGCGCAGCACGCCGGCGCGGTCTGCTACCGCCCGGGCCTGGCCGGCGGCGTTGGCGCGGGTACCCGCACCCACCTCGGCAAAGCGGCGGTCCTGACCATGAGCCAGTTGCTGCCCCGCCAGGGTCCAGCCGATGGTGCCATTGCGCAGGGCCGCCACCGGATTGGGAATGCCGGCATTGATCAGCGACTGGGTGCCGATGATGCTACGGGTGCGCCCGGCACAGTTGACGATCACCTGGGTCGCCGGGTCAGGCGCCAGTTCGGCCACGCGCAGCACCAGTTCGGCGCCAGGCACGCTGATGCCGCCGGGGATGCTCATGGTCTGGTATTCGTCGAAGCGGCGGGCATCGAGGACCACCACATTGGCCTGTCCATCAAGCAGCGCCTTGACCTGTTCGGCAGCCAGCGAAGGCGTGTGGCGCACGCTTTCCACCCGTTCGCCGAAAGCTTTGCTTGGCACGTTGACATCGCGAAACAACTCGCCGCCCGCAGCGCGCCAGCCGGCGAGGCCGCCATCGAGCACGGCAACATTGATGTAGCCCAGGACCAGTAAGCGCTGCGCGGCGACGGCGGCGAGCCCCTCACCGTCATCGTAGACGGTGAGGGCGGTGTCCCGCCGGGGAACGCGGGCGAAGATTTCCAGCTCCAGCTTCGACAGGGGTATGTTGGCCGCAAACAGCGGATGGCCCTGGGCGAAAGGGTCTTCTTCGCGGACGTCGATCAGGGCCAGCTCCTCCTGGGCCAGTAAAGCACGGCGGATGTCGTGGTAACGGCGGGTGGTGACGGTGCTCATGGGGCAGGGTTCTCTTTGGACAGGTCCCAGATGTTTGGCAGGCGGGTATTGGAATAGCCGGAGACAAACGGTTTTTCGCTGCCGTCCAAGGCGTACACCGCGCGCTTGACGGCGCCGATGTTGCCGCCATAGACGTGAATGCTGATCGATACCTGGTCGGCGAACGCATTGCTCACCTGATGAATGTCGCCGATGCGCGGCGACACCGCTTCCACCTGGCCGGGTACCAGGCGTAGGGGGGCGCCCTCTGGCAACAAAGCGCCCTTGGCGTCACGCACGAAGCCCTGAGCGTGCTCGGCACCGCGCAGCATGCCGATCAGCCCCCAGACCCGGTGGTCGTGGATCGGTGTTTGCTGCCCCGGGCCCCACACGAAGCTCACCACCGAGAAACGTTGGCGCGAGTCGCAGTGCAGCAGGTATTGCTGATAGCGCTGTGGGTCGGGCTGGGCGAGGTCGTCCGGCAGCCAGTCGTCATGGGCGACCAGCTCGGCCAGCAGGCCTTGGCCTGCGTCGAGCAGGGTGGCTTCGTCAGGCTGTTGGTCAAGCAGCGCGGCGAGCTGGTCAATGAAGTGGCGCAAGCGCTGCGGGCGCAGGTGTTCGGTCATGGTTCAGGCTCTGCTCTCAGGTTTCAGTTAACCCTAGCAAACCTTTTTTCTATTCTCAAAATGCAAAATAAACATAAGCTAATATGCAAATAATGCATTTACAGGATTGGCCGTTTGATTTGAAATTGCCGCAGTGAAAGGCATGAGGATATGCCCAACGTGCATTTCACAGGATGCGCAACACCGATTAGATTATAAAAAGTACCCCGTTAATACCTCGGGGCTATAAACAACCACAGACGAGACCGCACGCGCGGATCGCCTCACATGCCCCAAGCGGGTATCTGGAGACGAACGTGCGTTACTTCAAACAGCTGGCCGCCACCGTGTTGGCCACCACTTTCAGCCTTGCCGCCGCCGCCCAGACCCTGGTGGTCGGTGACCAGAGTTACAACGCGCGTGCAGTGATGGAAGCCGCCGGCGTGCTGGAACAACTGCCTTACACCCTGGAATGGAAGCAGTTCACCGCAGGCTCCCCGGTGGCCGAAGCGCTCAACGTCGGCAGTCTCGATATTGGCCTGCTGGGCGACGCGCCGCCCCTGTTCCTCGGTGCTTTGGGGGCGCCGATCAAGGTGATTGCGGTCAGCCGGCAGAACCTCGAAGGCGTGGCCATCCTGGCGCGCAAGGATTCGCCGATCCACAGCCTGCAGGACCTGCGCGGCAAGCGCGCGGCCATCTGGAAAGGCTCGTGGAGCCAGCAATTGCTGTTCAGTGCCCTGGACAAGGCCGGCGTGCCGCGTGATGCCGTGGAACTGCGTTACCTCAGTGCGCTGGATGCATCCCACGCCTTGGACGGTGGTTCGGTGGATGTGATCGCCACTTGGGAGCCTTACGTCACTCAGCAGGAGCGGCAAGGCGCTCGGGTGCTGGCCACCGCCGATGGGGTAATCCCGGCGCAGAGCTTCGTGGTCGCCAACAGCAAGGCGGTGGAACTCAAGCGTGCGCAGATCGCCGATTTCCTCCAGCGCCTGAAAAAGGCCCGTGACTGGACCTTGAGCGCCCCCGCCAATACCGAGGCCTACGCCGACGCGTGGGCCAAGCTCACCCGTGCTGATCGGGACATCGCCCGTGCCTGGTTCGCCCGTGCACGCACCGACCTCGCGCCGCTGGACCCGCAGGTGATCGCCGATGCGCAGAAAACCGTGGACTTCTTCTCCGGGCTCGGGCTGATCAAGGCATACCCGGCGCAAAGCCTGTTCGATACCTCGTTCAACGCAGCATTCGCCAATAACTAGGCCGCTGCGCAAGGACCGCGGCGACATTCAGATATGAACCTTCCAACAGGAATTCCCCATGAGCAAACGACAGATCAAACTCGGTGCCCTGACCATGGGCAGTGGCGGCCCGGGGCGGCACAACCTGTGGCTCGACCCCGAACTGCCCGCCGACGCCAGCGTGAACATCGACTGGTACATCGCCATCGCCCGGCAGGCGGAAGCCGCGTTGTTCGACCTGATGTTCATCGTCGACAGCCAGTTCATCACCCCCGGCTCGCCTTCGCACTATCTTAATCGGCTGGAACCGTTGACCCTGCTCTCGGCTCTGGCGGTCAGCACCCGCCATATCGGCCTGGTGGGTACCCTTACCACTTCTTACAACGCGCCCTTCAACGTCGCCCGCCGCCTGGCTTCGCTGGACCTGATCAGCAAGGGCCGTGCGGGGTGGAACGTGGTCACCAGCGGCGATGCCGGCACTGCCGGTAACTACGGGCTCGACGAGCATTATGACTACGACACCCGTTACGCCCGTGCCGAGGAGCATGTGCACGTCGTGCAGGGGCTGTGGCAGTCGTACGAAGACGATGCTTTCCCCCGTGATCGGGCCAGTGGCCGGTTCCTCGACCCGACCAAGCTGCATGCGCTCAACCACAAGGGTAAGCATTTCTCGGTCGTCGGCCCGCTCAACATCCAGCGCTCGCCCCAAGGGCAGCCGGTGATCTTCCAGGCGGGCGATTCCGAACAAGGCCGAGCGCTCGGGGCCGCCACGGCTGATGTGGTGTTCACCCACGCTGCCAGCATCGAGCAGGGCCAGGCCTTCTACCGCGACATCAAGCACCGCGCCGCACGCCTGGGCCGCGATCCGGAGCAGTTGTTGGTATTGCCCGGCGCGGAGATCTACGTGGGTGACAACGACGCACACGCCCGTGAGATCGAGCGCCATTACCAGCAGGCCGACCACAGTTTCGAACTGGCGTTGAAGGAATTCGGGCGCAACTTCGGCTGGCATGATTTCAGCCAGTACGACCTGGATGCCCCGTTCCCGCAAGAGAGCCTGGCGTTCGCACGGAGCAGCTTTTTCACGAATGCCAAGCGGATTGCCGAACAGGCGCGGGACAAGGCCTTCAGCCTGCGTCAGGCTGTTGAATTTGGCCGTCAGTTGCGGCCAGGGGCCTTCGTTGGCTCGGCCGAAACCGTGGCGGCGAAGATGGCCGAGTGGTTCGAAGCGCGGGCGCTGGATGGGTTCAATATCTACATTGGTCATCCTGGCCAGTTCCGGCGGTTTACCGAAGAAGTGGTACCGTTGCTGCAGGCGCGTGGGGTGTATCGCACGGCGTATGAGGGCACGACCCTTCGGGAAAGTTTGGGGTTGCCGATACCGCGATCTGGCCGTTAGATCGCCTGGGCCGGCCTCTTCGCGGCTAGCAACCGATCCTTCAGGGATCTTCAATCACCTGAAGGATCGGCCTTCGCCGTGGAGAGGCCGTTGCAGATCAGGCGCTGCGGGTGCTGCGACCGGCTTCCTGGTCTGCTACCAGCGCCCGAATCCGCGGAATCAGCGCCTGCCCATACTCCACGGCATCACGCAACTGATCGAAGCCACGGAACAGGAACGTGCTCACGCCCAGGTCGTAGTACGCCAGCGCCGCTTCGGCGACCTGTTCGGCGGTACCGACCAGCGAGGTGGAATTACCGGCCCCGCCACCCAGTGCGGCAATCTCTGTCCACAGCCGAGTGTCGTGGACCTTGCGCTGACTGGCCAGTTGCACCAGCCGTTCGGACCCCACGTTGCTCTTGCCGAAATTCTTCTCGCGGCGGTTGCCCTGGCGAATGCCAATACGCTGCTGTGCATCGGCCAGGATGCGTTCAGCGCGGGCCCAGGCTTCCTCCTCGGTGGCCCCCAGGATCGGCCGCAGCGACAGGCTGAAGCGAATGTGCTGCTCCCGCCCATAGCGAGCGGCGGCCTTGCGCACCTGGGCGATGCGTTCGCGCACCTGCTCCAGCGGCTCGCCCCACATCATGTAGACGTCGGCATGCTTGGCCGCGACTTCTACCGCCGCGTCCGAGGCGCCGGAGAAGTACACCGGCAGCTTACCCACGGGTTTGACCAAGGTCAGGTTGTCCTCTACCCGGTAGTGGTCGCCGTGGTGGTCGAAGGGCGACGTCTGGGTCCAGGTGTTACGCAGCACATCGAGGTATTCGTCGGTGCGTGCGTAGCGGGCCTCTTTGTCGAGAAAGTCGCCGTCGCGCTGCAGGTCACCGCTGTCGCCGCCGGTTATCACGTTGATCGAAGCACGGCCGCGGCTGAGCTGGTCGAGGGTGGCGAATTGGCGGGCGGCGAAGGTCGGTGCCTGGAAACCGGGGCGGTGTGCCACCAGCAGGCCGATGCGCTCGGTGAGCGCGGCCACGTAGCTGGCGAGAATCATCGAGTCTGGCGCGCTGGTATTCACCGCCAGCAGGGCCTTGTCGAAGCCGGCGTACTCCTGGGCCTGGGCGAAGGCCTTGATGAAGCCCAGGTCAACCTGCGGTCCGCGCGGCGCCTGTGATTCGCTGCTTTCATGGGGGCCTATCAGGCCAATGAATTCGAGGCTCATGCAATGGAACTCCTTTTGTGGCCGACGCCGTGGATCATGGCGCCGAGATGGACCTGCCGTTTACTCATGATCAATACCTCTTTTCAGATGTGCACCAAGGGTCAATCCGTGCAACACGTCAGTGCCGCACGGCACAACCGTTAAATCGCCACGGGCAACACGCTGCGTGAATGCCCTGGTATCGCGTCGATCAGCGCCCGTGTGTAGGCGCTGGCCGACTTGCTGAGCACCTGCAGCGCCGGCCCTTGCTCGACCACCTGCCCGCGCCGTAGCACCAGCACCTGGTCTGCCATGCTCGCCACCACCGCCAGGTCATGGGAGACCAGCACATAGGCCATGCCGAGCTCGCGCTGCAATTCGTCCAGCAGGGCGAGGATCTGCGCCTGCACAGACACGTCCAGTGCACTGACTGGCTCATCGAGCAGCAGCACCTCTGGCTCAAGTGCCAACGCCCGTGCAATCGCCACGCGTTGGCGCTGGCCACCCGACAATTCCCTGGGCAGGCGATCGAGGAACTGCACTGGCAATTGCACCCGTGTGATCAGCTCGCGGGCCTTGCGCTCTAGTGCCTCGCCCCGGAGCAGGCCGAAAGCGACCAGCGGCTCGACGATGCTGTCGAACACGGTGAAGCGCGGGTCGAGCGCGGCGAACGGGTTTTGCTGCACCAGCTGAATACGCCGGCGCAAGGGGCGGAACTGGCTCCAGCTGTAATCGGTGACGTCCTCGCCGGCGAACACCACCTGCCCTTGGCTGGGCTTCTCCAGGCCCAGGGCGATGCGCAGGGCGGTGCTCTTGCCCGAGCCGGATTCGCCGACAATCGCCAGGGTCTGCCCGGCATGCAGTTCAAGGCTCAGGTCGTGCAGGGCGGTGTAGTGCGCGTTGTTGCCGGGCAGTTCGAACCGTTTGCCGACATGGCTCAGACGCAACAGAGGCGTCTGGCCGCGCGGTGCGGCTGGCCTGCGCCGTGGCACGAAGGCCGGCGCGGCATCAAGCAGGGCGCGGGTGTAGGGTTGCTGGGCGCCCCAGAGGATGTGCCGGGGCGAGCCGTGTTCGACCTGCTCACCCTGCTTCAACACCAACAGGCGGTCGGCGCGGTCACATGCCATGCCCAGATCATGGGTGATGATCAGCAGCGAGATGCCACGCTCGGCGACCAGCAGTTGCAGGTGATCGAGAATACGCCGCTGCACGGTCACGTCCAGCGCACTGGTGGGCTCGTCGGCGATTATCAGCCGTGGCTCGCCGGCCAGGGCGATGGCAATCAGCACCCGCTGGCGCATGCCGCCGGACAGCTCATGGGGGTACTGCCGCGCCCGCAGCACCGGCTCGTCAAGGCCGACCTGGTCCAGCAGCGCCAGCACCTCGGCCTCTTGGCCTGGATAGCGTCGTCCACGCGCCAGCTGCAGCGCCTCGGCGATTTGCTGGCCGATCCGTTGGGTGGGGTTAAGGCTGACCATTGGGTCTTGCGGCACCAGGCCGATGGTGCGCCCGCGCAACTGGCGCCTGGCGCGTTCGCTGGCTTGCGCCATATCGACACCATCGACCCATAACTGGCCTTGGTCGATGCGTGCATTGCCCGGCAACAGACCAAGCAGGGCGTTGGCCAGGGTCGACTTGCCCGAGCCTGACTCGCCCACCACCGCCAGGGTCTCGCCCTGGACCAGGCTGAACGACAGCTGGCGCAGGGCCTGGCTGCGTTGCCCGGCGACGCTGTAGCTGACGCTTAGGTCGCGGACCTCGATCAGGGGTGACTGGCTCATCGGGCATGCTCCTCGGCGCTGCGCGCCAGGTGGTTGAGGCTGAACACCACGGCCACCACGAACAGCCCCGGCAGCAGGGATACCCAAGGGGCGGTGATGAGGAAGTGACGGCCGTTGGCGATCAGCGTGCCCCATTCTGCGGCGGGTGGCGCCGCGCCAAAGCCGAGGAAGCTCAGCCCGGCCGTGGCCAGGATGGCCGCGCCGAAGTCCAGGGTGGCGAGCACCGCTACCGGGCTCCAGGCATTGGGCAGTACATGGCGCAGCAGGGTGCGTGCCCAGCTGGCACCGCACAGGCGTGCGGCCTCCACAAAGGGCAGGGTCTTGATGCGCAGCACTTCGGCTCGGGTGGTGCGGGCAAAACCGGGCAGGATGCCGACGCCCACGGCGATGGCCACCGGCACGGTGCCGAAGCCAATGGCGGTGACGATAGCCAGGGCCAACAGCAGGCTGGGCAGGGCCAGCAGTACGTCGATCAGGCGCATCAACGCCGCGTCGACGCGCCCGCCGGCAAAACCGGCCAGCACGCCCAGGCCCAAGCCGCCCAGCAAGGCGATGGCCACCGCCAGCAGGGCGGCGAGCACCGACAGGCGCGCGCCATACACCACCCGGGTGTAGAGGTCGCGGCCCAGTTCGTCGGTGCCGAACCAGTGCGCCAGGCTGGGTGGACTGAGCTTGTCGGCGGGCGCGGTAGCGTAGGGGTCGAAGCTGCTGAGCCAGTGCGGGGCCAGCGCGCAAAGCAGGGCGAACAGTACGATCAGCAGCGCCAGGCTGAAACCGGGTCGGCGCAGCAGCGGGGCCAACACCTGGTATGCGCGCTGCCAACGCGTGCGACGCTTCCAGGTGGCGGCAGGGCGGGGCTCGGTGAGCGCAGTGTCGAGGGGTGACAGGGGGATGTCGAGGGTCATCTCAGTTCACCCTTACGGTGTGTTTGATGCGCGGATCGAGGTAGGGGTAGAACAGGTCGACGATCAGGTTCACCAGCACGAAGGCCGCAGCCGACGCCCCGACGATCGCCAGCACTACGGGGATGTCCTGGCGCAGCACAGCCTCCTGGGCCAGACGGCCGACGCCGTTGCGCGAGAAGATGGTTTCCACCAGTACAGCCCCGGACACCGTATTGCCGACTTGCAGGCCGACCAGCGTCAATAGCGGCAGCGCCGCGTTGCGCAGGCCATGGCGTGCCTGAACCTGGGCCCGGCTAAGGCCCTTGGCGAAGGCGGTGGTGATGTACGGCTCCTGCCACACGCCCTGAAAGCCGCGTTGCAGCACCTGGGCGTACACCGCGGCGCTGGGGATCGCCAGGGTGATGGCCGGCAGCACCAGGCTGGCCAGGCCTTGGCTGCCGGTGGCCGGAAACCAGCCCAACGCGAAAGCGAACACCTGGAGCAGCAGCAGGCCCATCCAGAACACCGGCACCGAGAAGCCCAGCGAGGGCAGGCGCGCCAGTGCAATCTTCAGTGGACGCCATTGCAGGTAGGCGGTCAGGCAGGCAAGGCCGACACCCGCCAGCAGCGACAGGGCGATGGCGGCACCGGCCAGGGCCAGGGTCTGCGGCAGGCGTTCGGCCAACAGTGCCGTGACCGGTCGGCCCAGCGACAGCGATTGGCCAAGGTCGCCGTGCAGGGCCCGCCACAGCAGGTCGAAATACTGCTCGAACAAGCCTTTGTCCAGCCCGTAGTAAGTGCGTGCTTTGGCCAGGTCCTCAGGCGACAGGCCGTCGGCTTCCATGCCGGAGGCGCTCAGCATGATCGCCAAGGTGTCGCCGGGCAGCAGGTAGAGGATGAAGTAGGTGATGGTATAAGCCCCCCACAGCACCAACAGGGCCTGGCCGACGCGGCCGATCAGGTAGCGTCTCATGGCTGGCCAACCTGGATGTCACTGAGCAGGGCGAAGCCTTCGGCAGTCCAGTGGAAGTGCTTGACCCGCGGCGCGGTGGCGGCCTGCCAGACGCGCTCGTACAGCGGGAACGCCGACGCTTCGTCGACCAGCAGGTCCTGCAGTTGGCCGTAGGCCTGGGCCCGTTGCGTGTCGGCAGTGGCGGTGATACCGCTGTCGAACAGCGCCTGAGCTTTGGCCAGGGTGGTGGGCTCGTAGGTGTTGGTGGCGAGCGTGGCGCTGTTGGCGGCGCGCGGGTCGAGGATGGTCTGCAGGATGATCGGGTCGGCGCGGGTCATGTAGGTGGAGGTGAGGTCGTAGGTGCCTGCCGAGTTGCCGGTCACCCACTCGGCGCGGGTCAGTACGTTCAGCTTGAGGTCGATACCCACTTTGCGCAGTTGGTCCTGTACCAGCACGTCACCGGCGCTTTCGGCGGGTGTGAGGTTGTAACGCAGCGTCAGGCGCTGGCCGTTCTTGTGTCGGTAGCCGTCGTCGCCTTTGTGCCAGCCGGCGGCGTCGAGCAGTTGCTCGGCGCCTTTGGGGTCGTAAGCGAGCTTGTCGGCTTGGGCTTTGAAGAACGGTGTGGTGACGTCGTATACGCCACTCACCACCGGGAACGCACTGTTGTAGACGGTGTGCGCGTAGCTGGTGCGGTCGATGGCCTTCTGCAGCGCCAGGCGGACTTGGCGGTCACCGAGCAGCCGGTCGTTGCGGGTGTTGGGGTAGAGGTTCAGCGCCGGGCCCGGCAGCGAACGGCTCTGGATGGTCGCGCCCTTGGACTGAAACAGCTTCAGGTCGACTTCCGAGAACGGGTTGCGTGGCCACAGGATGTCGGCCTTGCCTTGCAGGAACAGGCCGTTGCGCACGCTCTCTTCGGGGATGTAGCTGATGTCCACGGCATCCAGGTACGCCGGGCCCTGGTTGCGCACGTTGGCCGATGGCCAGGCGTAATCAGCGCGCTTGACCAGGCGTGCGCCGACCTCCGGGGTGTAGTGATCGAGGATGAATGGCCCGGTACCGATTATCTTGCCCAGCGAGCGTTGCTGCGCGCTCAGCCGGTACGAGGCCGGGGCGAGAATGGCCAGGTTGGTGGTGGACGTGGCCTGAAGGAAGCCCGCGTTGGGTTTTGCCAGGACCAGGCGCACGGTGAAGTCGTCGATCACCTCGGCGTGGTCGTAGCCGGCGAGGTAGGTGGCACCGAAGGTGGCCGGCAACTGGGTGGCGAACGCTTTGTTGCTGTCGAAGGCGGTTTTCACGGCGTGAGCATCGAAGCGTTCGCCGTTGCTGAAGGTGACGTCCTCGCGCAGGTGGAAGGTGTAGCTCAGGGCATCGGCACCGACCTCCCAGGTTTTCGCCAGCCACGGAATGATGCGGCCGGTCTGCGGGTCTTGGTCAGTGAGCGACTCGGCGACGTTGCGCAGCAGCACGCGGTGTTCGAGCCAGTAGACCTGAAAGGGGTCGACGCTGACCAGCGTGGTGTTGTCACCCCAGAAGGCGATGTTGAGGGTCTTGCTGGTTGAGGTGTTGTCGGCCGGCGAGCAGGCGGTGAGGGCCAGGGCCAGGGTGCCGATGGCGAGCAGCTGGTGCAGTGGGGGCATGGGATTCGTCCTTCAATGAATGGGGGCTCTCCTGTTCCGGCCAATTCAGGAACAGGCAAAAGGTGCCTTAGAGTCAGTCCTGGTAATCGCGACCCTCGCGATCCAACTGCCGAATCAGCGCATCCCAATGCCGCTGGATGCCTTCCCCCTGACCATCGGAAAACCGTTTGGACTGCTCATGCACCTTGGCAATCGCCGCCTCTGAAGCATGTAACAGTTGGTCGTTGCCCCCGGCCTGGGCGGCGACCTGGATGTTGCAGGCCCGCTCCAGCCCATGCAGCTCACGGAACGCGTGTTCCACGCTGACACCTCCGGTCAGCAGCCCGTGGTTGCGCAAAATAAGAATGTTGCTGTCGCCCAGATTGGCCACCAGCCGTGCTTGCTCGTCCAGGTCCAGGGCGACGCCTTCGTAGTCGTGGTAAACCACGCGGCTGTAGTAGGCCAAGGCATGCTGGGAGATCGGCAGCAACCCGTCGCGCTGGGCGGACACCGCCGCGCCGTCGCGAGTATGGGTGTGCAGCACAGCCTTGAGATCAGGCCGTGCGCGGTGGATGGCGCTGTGAATGACGTAGCCGGCCTGGTTGATGCCCAGCCCCAGCGGGTCGTCGATGATTGCGCCGTCGACGTCGACCTTGACCAGGTTGGAGGCGGTAATTTCGTCGAACAGCAGGCCGAAGGCGTTTATCAGAAAATGCTCGTGCGGCCCCGGCACGCGGACCGAGAAGTGCGTGTAGATGTGGTCGGTCCAGCGCAGCAGCGCAGCCAGACGGTAAGCGGCGGCCAGCTTGACCCGCACCTCCCACTCTTCGGCGCTGACCCGGTCGCGTACGTTGTAGGTGCTGGTGGTGACGGCAGACAGTGGACTCATGGGTGCTCTCCGGTAATCAATAGCCGCGCGCCGTGTCGACCAGGTTGGCCAGGGGCGCCTGCTCGCGGTAGCGGTGGAAGTTGGCGATGAAGGCGTCGAGGAAGGCCGGGTAGCCGTCCTCGGAAATGGCCGAGGTGTGTGGTGACAGGAACACCCGTGGGTGGTGGTACAAAGGGTGGCCTGCCGGCAGTGGCTCGGGTTCGGTGACATCCAGGCTGGCCCGGCCGATCAAGCCGCTGTCCAGGGCGTCGAGCAGGGCCTGTTGGTCGATCAAGCCGCCGCGGGCAATGTTGATCAGGTGCAGGCCGGGGCGGGCATAGGCCAGGACCTGGCGGTCGATCAGGCCACGGGTGGCCACAGTGAGCGGGGCGGCCAGCACCAGATGGTCGCTGCCGGCGAACAGCTGTCGCAGGTCGGCCACACGTTCTACGCCAGGGATATCGGCGATGGCCTGGCCGGGGCGGCTCAGGGCCAGAACCCGAAGCCCCAGGGCCACGGCCTTGCGCGCCAGGCTCTGGCCAATACTGCCGAAGCCGAGGATGCCCAGGGTGCGGCCACGCAAAGGTGCCAGCGGGGTCAGGCGCCAGTCGGCGTTCTTGACCCACAGACCGGGCAGTTGCTTGGCGGCGGCGAACACCAAAGCCAGGGCAAACTCGGCCACTTGTTCGGCATTGGCGCCTTTGCCGCTGGTTACCGTTGCACCCTGGAACACCCAGTCGGGGTAGAAGTCGATGCC
Organism: Pseudomonas sp. JY-Q; assembly: GCF_001655295.1. Classification (NCBI taxonomy): domain Bacteria; kingdom Pseudomonadati; phylum Pseudomonadota; class Gammaproteobacteria; order Pseudomonadales; family Pseudomonadaceae; genus Pseudomonas; species Pseudomonas sp. JY-Q. The sequence goes on from NZ_CP011525.1 coordinate 3,095,117, forward strand.
CGAAGACACCAGTTGCACCCACTTCAGGCCCCAGGGCCACCCGGGTGGCGGGGTGCCTACGCGTCGCCCACGCACATTGATCGGGCGCAGGATGAACACATCGGCGGGGGCTTCGACAGCCAACTGGTCGGGGGCGATATCAATGACTTCATGGCCTGGCAAGTGTTCGCGCAGGTGCTGGTTGGCCTGGTCGTCGAGCTGGCTGGCGATGATCGAGTGGTTCATGCCTGTACCTCCGTCAGCGCGGCACGACCGACCTGGCCGAACACCACATCGTCCTGTGGGGTGTGGATCCGGCTGCAGAGTACATCGCGGTAGTGGCGCTCCAGCGGGTTGCGCCGCGACAGCCCGGGATTGCCGGCGGCCTCGACGGCCAGTTCCACGGCCTGGATGGCGTTGGCGCTGACCAGATGCTTGAGCTGCCCGGCATGCTGGGGTGAGATGTGCCCGGCGGCGGCACCGTCGAGCAGGCTCTGGTTGGCGAACAGCAGGGTATCGATGCGGCCCAGGACATGCTGGAAGCGTGGCAGGCTGGCCAGCGGCGCCCCCAGGTTGGAAGGTGTGCGCTGCTTGAGAAAGCCCGCCAGCCAGTCGCGCGCGGCGCGGGCCACGCCGTCGTATACGGCCGGCAGTAGCACCGCCATCCACAGTAGGCTCTCGCCGTCGAGTTCGGCCTTCGGGGCACTGGCGGGGCTGACGCTGACGGCGTGGTCGAGGGGAATCAGCACATCGTCGAAGCGCACTTCGTGGCTGCAGGTGGCGCGCATGCCCAGGTGGTCCCAGTCATCGATGATCGTGATGCCAGGCGTGTCGCGGTGCACAAGGAAGCCGCCGACCAACGGGTCGGTGTCGTCGCTGCGGCCCCACACCAGGTACCAGGTCAGGCCGTGGCTGCCGGTGGAGTAGATCTTTCGCCCGCTCAAGCGCCAGCCTTCGGCCGTGCGTCGCGCCACGGTGGCGGGCAGGCCACCACGGGCCGGGGTGCCCAGTTCAGGTTCGACGCGCAGGGCGTTGATCAGCGCGCCGTGCCGCACGGCATCGTAAGCCACGCGCTGGCGCAGAGGCTCGGGCCAGCGTGCTTCGTCCTGCAGGCGAAAATGTTGCAGGTATTGCATCACCAGGATCAGCGCGGTGGCCGGGTCACCCTTGCCGACCGCGCCGATCACCCGGCGGGCGCTGGCAAGGTCCGCGCCGCCTCCGCCGAGGGCACGGGGTACGGTGAGGGCGAGCAGCCCGTGGCGGTGCAGCAAGTGGAAGTTGTCGTGGGGGAACTGGGCGCTGCGGTCGTAGCGCTCGGCGTTAGCTGCGAGGGCCTGCGTCAGCTCGGCGAGCGCGCTGTCGGACGGTTGACTCATGAGGCTCATCCCTGAATGACGGTGTACTGCTTAAGACCGTATTCGTATGGATGAAGGCTGTAAAAGTCTTTTTAGTTCTATGCTAATTATTAGTTTTTCTAATTTAGTATCTTTCTGGTTATGCGCATATTGCATTTAGAGTTAGGGCCGTATTGCAGCCCTTTCGCCACACAAGGCTGCACAGGCCAGTGATCTCAACCCAGCAATCGATGTCCCGCCACCTCACCAAAAAGCTCCACTGGCTCCTGCAAATTACCCAGGTAGCGCGGATGGAACAGCCACAGATCCACCTGCGGCTTGAAATCGCTGATATTCAGTACATCCAGCGCATTGCGGTGCCGGCTGGTCTGCAGCAGCGGCTCGGGAACCAGTCCCAGGCCTTGGCCATTGGCGACCAGCCCCAGTTGCAACTCGGTGCCGAAGGTTTCCAGGTTGATCGACAGGCTCAGCCCTTGCTCACTCAATGCCCGTTGCAACCCGGCGCGGAAGCCACAGCCATCCGGGTTCAGCACCCAGCCGCGGGTGTAGCAGTCCTTGAGTTTGTAACTGCGCTTGCCGGCGCCGCCCTTGGCCGTGACCACCTTCAGCGGCATGCGCGCGATCGACTGGCTGGCGATCCCTTCGGGGAAAATCTTGCCTGGCGGGAACAGTGCCGCCGCAGCGTCCAGCTCACCATTTTCCATACGCGCGATCAGGCTGCTGCCCCAGCCGCTGGTGACCTGGGTGCGCAGTTGAGGGTAGGTCTCGCGGATCTGTGCCAGGGCGTCGAGCAGCACAACGTCGCCCAACGTCTGCGGCACACCCAGGCGCAAGGTGCCCGATGGCGCGCCATCGTTGGCTACCAGTTCACGCAGCGAGTCAATCTCGCGCAGGATCGCCTTGCACTGCTCGTAGACCCGCAAGCCCATGGGGGTGGGTTTGAGCGGCTTGGTGTTGCGGTCGAGGAGGGTGGCGCCGAGGTCTTCCTCGAAATTCTGCAGCCGGCGGGTGATGGCCGGCTGCGTCAGTTGCAGGGCCTCGGCGGCAAGGTTGGTGGACTGGCAACGAATGACGGCGACGAAGGCGTCCATATCATCGATTTTCATAATCGGCGCTCTCTGGGTCGAACGGGAAAAAATCTGGCATCAGCATCATCGCACTGGAGGGCAGCGCCATCGGGATGATTTTAGAAGACAAAACGCATATTAGGTTATTCCTAAAATCAATTTAATTTATTTGAAGGATCTCGCTAGAGTCGCTTGACCCGGGCCGCATGAGGCCGCCCGCCAAGACACCGAGGAGCATCATGTCCATCCGAACGAAGCTGCTGACCGTTGCCGTTGCCCTGCTGCTGGCCGGTCATGCTGGCGCCGGCGAGCGCCTGACCCTGCGCATCGGCGACCAAAAGGGTAACATGCGCGCCCAGCTGGAGGCCGCCGACGCTCTGCGCGACCTGCCCTACGATATACGCTGGGCTGAGTTCCCCGCCGCCGCGCCGCTGGCCGAGGCGCTCAACGCTGGGGCGATCGACGCCGGCATCATTGGTGATGCGCCACTGCTGTTCGTGCTGGCCTCCGGAGCACCGGTCAAGGCCATCGCAGTGGACAAGTCCGACCCTTATGGCACGGCGTTGCTGGTGCGGCCGGAGGCGCCGCTGCGCAGTGCAGCCGAGCTCAAGGGCAAGCGCATCGCCACCGGGCGAGGGTCGATCGGGCACCACCTGGCGCTCAAGGCGCTGGCCCAGGCAGGGCTGACTGAGAAGGACGTGGAGTTCCGTTTCCTTGGGCCGGTGGACGCCAAGATCGCCCTGGCCAACGGCTCGGTGGATGCCTGGTCGACCTGGGAGCCTTACACAGCGCTGGCCGAGTTGAGTGGGCAGGGCCGTGTGTTGGTCAACGGTCGCGGCCTGTCCAGCGGCAACAGTTTTCTTGCCGCCACCGACAAGGCGCTGGAGGAGCCTGCGCGTCGTGCGGCGCTGCAGGACTATCTCAACCGCCTGGCCGCAGCCCAGGTGTGGGCCAACCAACACCTGGATACCTACTCGAGAACCTTGGCAGCGATCATTGGCTTTCCGGTAGAGGCCGCCCGCTTGCAATTCGAGCGTCGGCAGTTGCGCTGGCAGGTAATCGACACGCAAACCGTAGCCGAGCAGCAGGACACCGCCGACTTCTACCACGCCCACGGCCTGATGACCGAGCGCCTCGATGTGGCCCCGACCTTTGCCACCGGTTTCACCCTTCCCGCCGCCGCCAAGCTTGCAGCGCAACCCTGATCCCGGAGACGTACCCATGACCTTTAAACCCCTGCGTCAATTGGGCCTGGCGCTGCTCGCCAGCGCCTTGCTGCCAAGCCTTGCCAGCGCCGAGCAGACCTTGCGCATCGGCTACCAGAAGTCCTCGACCCTGCTGACCCTGCTGAAGGCCCGGGGCAGCCTCGAACAGCGCCTGCAGGCCGAGGGCATTCGTGTGACCTGGCACGAGTTCCCCAGCGGTCTGCCGCTGCTGGAGGCCCTGAACCTGGGCAATGTCGACCTCTCGGCGGACGTTGCCGACACCGTGCCGGTATTCACTCAAGCGGCAGGCGCCCAGTTGACCTATTTCGCCCGGGAAGCACCTTCGCCGACCGCCCAGGCGATCCTGGTGCCGGCGGATTCACCGCTCAAGACCCTGGCCGACCTCAAAGGCAAGCGTGTGGCGGTGACCAAAGCCGCTGGCAGCCACTATCTGTTGATCCAGGCCCTGGCCAAGGCTGGGCTGACCTTCAAGGACATCACCCCGGCATACCTGATCCCCGCCGATGGCCGCGCCGCCTTCGAGAACCACAAGGTCGATGCCTGGGTAACCTGGGACCCTTACGTGGCCAGCGCCCAGCGTCAGCAGAACGCACGGATCCTGGCCGACGGTAGCGAACTGGCCAGTTACCAGCGCTATTACCTCGCCGGCAGCGACTATGCCAAGGCACATCCTGAGGTATTGCAGCAGGTGTACCTGGCATTGCGTGAAGCCGGCGCCTGGACCAAGGCCAACCCCGAGGCCGCTGCCCGCATCCTTGGCCCGCTGTGGGGGAATCTGGACAGCGCCACGGTGCAGCAGGCCAACGCCCGGCGCAGTTACGATGTGCAGCCGGTGAAGCTGGACAACCTGACCGAGCAGCAACGGATTGCCGACGCGTTCTATCGCGAGGGGTTGTTACCCAAGGCGGTGGATACCAGTGCGGTGGACGTGTATCAGCCCCCTGGCAACTAGCGTGATGTTTCAGAAGTACCACTGAAAATCAGCTGCAGTGCCCGCACCGCGCGGGCACCGCCTTCTCCGGTGGATCCAGCACAACCCAACGATGCCTTGAGCCTCCTCGACAAACCGGACTCACAGCTCATTCTCCGCGTACTCCAGTGACTGGAATCGTCGTGCTTACCCTGCAATACCTCATCACCACTTGCTGACTCCTCTCATTCGAGCAATTTGCATGCTCACATACGATAAGCCGTGATTATTCCACCTGAGGAAATGTTTGCAGGAGGGGTTTTCTATCGCCATAATTGGTACGTAATTACATGTTACATAACACAGTACAAAATCGTAGGAGCAAGCATGGCCCGTGGCGGCATCAACAAGGTGGTAGTGCAGCAGGCGCGTCAGGCACTGATCGCCCGGGGTGAGAACCCCAGCATCGATGCCATACGTATCGAATTGGGCAATACCGGCTCCAAAACCACGATTCACCGCTACCTGAAGGAACTGAACGGCCAGCAGCCGGTGGCTTCCGAAGGCGGGGTCGCGCTGAGTGATGTGCTGAGCCGCCTGGTTGGGCAACTGGCAACCCAGCTGCAGGACGAGGCCGACCTGAAGATCGAGCAGGCCGAGAGCACCTTCACGCAACAGCGCGAGACGCTTGAGGCGCAGCTGGAAATCGCCCAGCAGGCACTGGCTGCAGCGCACCAGCAACACAAGATCGATGCAGCGGCATTGGCTGCAGAGACAGAAAAACTGTTGTCCACGCAGAGCACGCTGCAAGCCGAACAGCTGCGCAGTGCCAGCCTCAACCAGTCGCTGGGTGAGTTGCAGGTGCGCCTGGCTGACAAGGACGAGCAGGTCAAATCGTTGGAGGACAAGCACCGCCATGCCCGCGACGCCCTGGAGCACTACCGCAATGCCAGCCGTGAACAGCGTGAGCAGGAACAGCGCCGCCACGAAGCGCAGTTGCAGCAGATGCAGGTGGAATTACGCCAGATGCAGCAGGGCATGATCGTCAAGCAGGACGAACTTACCCGCTTGCACCGTGACAATGAGCGTTTGCTGGGAGAGCATCGTCAGGCGGCCAGTGAATGCCGGGCGCAGGATGAGTTGCTGGAACAACGCGATGCGCAGATCCAAGGCCTGCGCACGATCCTGGCCCAGGCACAAGGCGCCAGCGAAGAGATGCGCCGGCAGCTGGATGTGCAAGCCCAGAACCTTGAAACCAGGCGCGACGTGTGCGCCGAGCAGGCGCGGCAGTTGCAGTGGCTTGAGGAACAATTGAAGGCACGCGACGAGGCGCTGGCGCAGTGTCGCGCGCAGTTGGCCTCGGTTGCAGATTAATCAGACGTTTCCTGGCGGGTGGTTTCTTCCCTGTCTTTCCTGATTGCTGGCCTTTATCGCCGGCAAGCCATGTGCTATCCCTTGGGAACGGGCTTGCCGGCGACGGCCACAACAGGCAACGGTCAGCCTTCGGCGCGCCTGGCGGCCTCTACGCCCGCCGCCGACAGCTTGATCGGGTAGTGCACGCTGATCTGGTGATCACTGCTTACCGCCACGCTACCGTCGTGAATCAAACCGGCTTCCTGCAATGTCTTGAGCATGCCGGCCACCGCCTTTTCGCCGCGGTAGTTGTCCAGCACTTCCTTGCCTAGCCCTTCGGGGTGCGCATGCAACAGACGGGTAAGTACTTCGGTCTTCAATGCATCGTTACTCATGTGGGGCCTCACTTGCCGTGCTTGGACTGAAGTGCCTTGGCATGCTTCAGATGCTGTTCGAGTTTGGGCAATGTTTCGCTGGCAAAGGCCTTCAGTTCAGCCTTGTCGGACGAAGCAGCCTCCTTCTTGAACAGCTCCACCGCTTTTTCGTGAGCGTCTACCTGGTTGTTGAGGTACGACTTGTCGAAGGACTCATCGCGCCATTCCAGGATCATTTTCTTGACCTTGTCGGTCATGGCGGCCTCATCCGGCACGGAAATGTCCAGCTTGCGGGCAATGTCGCCGAGTTTCTGGTTGGCCTGAGTGTGGTCGGTGACCATTTGCTGGGCGAATGCCTTGATCTCGGCGTTCTGGCTTTTCTCCTGAGCCAGGTTGCCAGTCACCACTTCGGCAATGCCGGCTTCGGTGGCCGCATCAACGAAATCATCGGAAGTCGCGGCCATTGCGTGCACCGCTGCCAGGCCTAACACCATGGAAAAACCAACGCGTCTGATGAAGAGACTCTTCATGCTTCACTCCTTTAAACCGTGGCGCGACCTCAATGTCGCGTACGGTTGAGGGTTGAGGCGTGGCAAAGGTTTAATCTTTTTTGCGCAGGTTCCGGCCGTTCGACGCTGAACTATAGTGAAAGGCGGCGAACGCGGTATGGCCAGGAAATCCAATGTGCGCAGCCCGGAAACAGGATAACGATGGGGTTTTCGCCATCAGTGGCGAGGGGCGCGCGGTGCCGCTGTTCCGCCTGGTACTGGCGTTCATGCTGGTGGTGATGCTGGCATTCGTGCTGGTGGAAGGCTGGCGCATCTGGCGTGACTACCGTGTTGCCTATAACAACGCCGAGAACATGGTCAGCAACCTGGCTCGGGCCACGGCGCAGCACGCCGAGGACGCTATCCGCCAGGTCGACGCCATTACCGCGGCCTTGGCCGAGCGCCTGGAAGGCGATGGTTTCGATCACATCGACCGACCGCGCCTGCATGCCTTGCTGGCGCAGCAAAAACGCATCATGCCGCAGTTGCACGGGCTTTTCGTTTACGGCCCGGACGGCAGCTGGATCGTCACTGATCAGGCGGCCATCCCGCCCAACGCCAATAACGCCGACCGGGACTACTTCGCCTATCACCGCAGCCATACCGACCCTGGTGTACGTATCGGTTCGGTGGTGCGCAGCCGTTCCACCGGCGACCTGATCATTCCTATTTCCAGGCGCCTGGAGTATGCCGACGGCCGCTTCGCCGGTGTACTGCTTGGCACCATCAAAGTGGCGTGGTTCGTGCGTTACTACGGCGACTTCAAGATCGACGAGCGCGGCGCGCTGGTGCTGGCCAAGCGCGACGGCACCCTGCTGGTACGGCGCCCGTTCGTGGAACAGGTGATAGGCCGAAGTCTTGCCAACAGTGAGATCTTCCGCAACCACTTGCCGTATGCCACAGAAGGGGTAGCGGAGGCGGTAGCGGTCGTCGATGGTACACCTCGGCTGTACGGCTACCGCGCGTTGTCCAGCTACCCGTTGGTCGTGGAGGCGGGGCTGTCGCGTGAATCCATTGTCGCGCCCTGGCGGTACGATGCGATCAAGTCGGTGGCGGGATTGCTGCTGTTGTTGGTAGGGCTGGCAGCGTTTGGCGGGGTGGTGCTGCGCCAACTGCGCGAGCGGATCGCCATCGAGCGGGCGCTGCTCCAGGCGCATCAGACGCTGAAAGCGTTGGCCTTGACCGACAGCCTTACCCGGCTGGGTAACCGTCGGCGGCTGGATGGGGTGTTCGAACCTGAGCTGCGCCGTGCACGGCGCCAAGGCTACCCCCTGGCGCTGGTGATGCTAGACCTGGATTACTTCAAGGCCTACAACGACCGCTACGGTCACCCGGCTGGCGACCAGTGCTTGCGACGCTTTGCCGACGTGCTGCAGCAGGCCTTGAAACGGCCGGCCGATCTGGCGGTGCGCTATGGTGGGGAGGAGTTTACGCTGTTGCTGCCCGATACCGATGGCCGCGGGGCGGAACTGCTGGTGCAGGAGTTACGGCAGCTGGTGCGCCGACAGGCACTGGAACATGCCGCTAGCCCATTGGGGAGGGTATCGTTCAGTGCCGGGGTCGCGGTGGTCGACCTGGCGCGGGAGGGCGTCACTGCCGAGGCGCTGGTCGCGGCGGCGGACAGGGCGTTGTACCAGGCCAAACAGCAGGGGCGGGACGGGTATTGCGTGGCGGGTAGTGTGGCGGCGGGGCAGGGTTGCTGACCTGGCTGGAGCGCGCGGGGGCGCCATGCGTCGCGATGAAACGCTAAAGCCCCAGGCGCATTGCACAACGCCCGCTGAGACCGTGAGCATGCTCGCTGGCGAGGATGCTCTGGAGTCGTTCGCAAAGCCGGCTTTCCTGAAGCCTCTCGAACCCGAAACGGGCATAGAACGGCGCATTCCAAGGCACATCCACAAAGGTGGTCAGCGTCAGCTCGCGTACACCGGCGCAGCGGCCTGCATCGACCACTTGCTGCAGCAACCGGCGCCCGACACCTTGCCCTTGGGCCTCCTGGCGAACCGATATCTCATGAAGGTGCAATGCCTGATCCGCCAGCCGGGCGCAGGCAAAACCCACAATGCGCCCAGCCGGGTCCTGCGCCACCCAACTACCACCTGCCTCGACGAAAGCCCTGTGCGCCGCGCAATCCATGACTTCGCCTTGCGCCAGCCAGGCCAGTGCCGGCCAACTGACAAAAGCCTGGGCTGCCGAGCGCTCGACGTCCGGCAGCCACGTGATGTCACGGTCAAGGGTAGGGCGGATAAGCATGAGTCACTCCTGTCGTTCTAATCCGTCGCCAGCACCTGCGGCTGTAATTGCCAGCGCACCGAGCTTACACCTTTCTCCAGGCTGACCCTGCTGACCAGGCGCTCCAATTGCGCCGGCGCCTGCGTGGTGCCCAATAGCTCGGCGCGCACTTCCAGGCGCGCAGGGTTGTCCAGGTCCTGGCTCTGCAACGACTGCAGGCGCAGTTGTGGGTCGCCCAGGCTATGCAACATCAGGCTACGCACCTGGATCTCATCCTCGCCGCGGCAGACGATGCGGACTTCGAAATGCTGTTCCACCTCGCTGGCCGGCACCACATCCTGACGGTCCAGGCGCTGGGCGATGTCACGCAACAAGATGTTGGCGCAGAGCACCACCAGGCTACCCAGTGCCGCCTCCATCATCAGCCCGAGGCTGCACAGCACGCCGACCGCAGCCGTGCACCACAAGGTGGCCGCGGTGTTCAGGCCACGTACATTGAAGCCATCGCGCATGATGACACCACCGCCGAGAAAGCCGATGCCCGACACCACATAGGCTGCGACCCGCGACGCATCGGCAGGCGCCATGCCTGGCACCGCCTGGGTCATCAATACGAACAGGCAGGCACCGGTACTGACCAGCGCATTGGTGCGCAGCCCAGTCAGGCGTTGGCGCAATTGCCGCTCGGCACCGATCAGCGCCCCCAGCACCAGGGCAATGCTGACGCGCAGCAGAAATACTTTCCAATCCATAGCAAACCTCTTCCGCAGGCACACGCCCGCATGAACGCCATCAGTTGGCGCGGTTGAAATAACCAGAAAATTGCGCAGGACCACGAGGAGGGAAGGAGAAGCGGGGGTTACAGGAAACCACCGTCTTGCCAGCACGGCCAGACAGTGCAGAACACTGCCGGGCTAGCGCGCCACGCGGGCCTGTCGCAAGCGACTGGGGCTACTGTCCAAGGCAGGTCTCCTGTTGAGGAAGGCAAAATTGCGTCGCGGACCATACGCCGCAGGGCAGAGCAGGTCAAGGGCAAACACATGACAATGGCTTCATCCGTGAACGGCCTGCAGCCGGTCACGCCCACATGGAAAAAAACCTGGGCAGCCGGTAACCTTGCGCCTCCCTTTGCCATCACCCGGACCGTTCCATGCTGTTCAATCTCGCCGTATTGTTCGGCACCCTGGTGGCCATGGAGGGCGTTGGTACGCTGGCTCACAAGTACATCATGCATGGCTGGGGCTGGTGGCTGCACCGATCGCACCATGAGCCACACCTGGGCATGCTCGAAACCAACGACCTGTACCTGGTGGCCCTGGGGCTGATCGCCACGGCGCTGGTGGCGCTGGGCAAAAGTGGTTATGCGCCTTTACAGTGGGTAGGCGGTGGTGTGGCAGGGTATGGCGCACTGTATGTACTGGCCCACGACGGTTTCTTTCACCGGCATTGGCCGCGCAAGCCGCGGCCGGTCAACCGCTACCTGAAACGCCTGCACCGCGCACACCGCCTGCACCATGCGGTGAAGGGGCGCACGGGGAGCGTGTCGTTCGGGTTCTTCTATGCGCCGCCGCTGAAGGTGTTGAAGCAGCAACTGCGCAGCAGGCGCAGCCAATCGTGACGCATCCCCGGCACCTGCCGGGCATTGGGTGACGTCAGTTCACGGTTTCACCTTTGGGCTCTGCCGTCACATGCCCGCGGCTCACCCACCAGCCAAACCCGGCCGCAGTAAAGAACATGATCAAGCTGTACAACGCAGCGGGCACCGCCATGGTCGCGTTGTTCAGCAGCGAAGGGCTCAACGCCAGGGCAATCGCCAAGGTCCCGTTATGGATGCCAATTTCCATACCAATGGCAATCGCCTGGCGCTTGGGAATGCTCAACAACCGCGGCACCCAATAGCCCACCGTCAGGCTCAGCAAGTTGAACAGCAGCGCCGCCAGGCCCACCACCGGTGCGTACTCGACCACTGTCTGCCAGTCCTTGGCCAGTGCCAGGACGATGGTGAAGGCCAGGAACAGCGCAGCCACCAGCTTCATCGGCTTTTCCATGCGCGCAGCGAACGCCGGGGCAAAATGGCGAATCAGCATGCCCAGCGCCACCGGCAGCAAGACGATGGCGAACACCTGCATGACCTTGGCGAACTGCAGTGGAATAGCCTGGTCCGAGGCCATGAACCAACTCAGCGACAGGTTCACCAGCAACGGCATGGTCAGGATCGCGATCAGTGAGTTGACCGCCGTCAGGGTGATGTTCAACGCCACGTCACCGTGGGCCAGATGGCTGAACAGGTTGGCCGTGGTACCGCCCGGCGAAGCAGCCAGCAGCATCAACCCCACTGCCAGGGCAGATTCCAGGCCAAAGCCGTTGGCGATCAGGAAGCACACCAGCGGCAACAGCAGGATCTGGCACACCAGGCCCACCACCACGGGCTTTGGGTACTTCACCACGCGAGCGAAGTCAGCCAGGGTCAGCGACAACCCAAGGCCAAGCATGATGATGCCCAGTGCAAGCGGCAGAAACGCAGTGAGCAGGGGCGAGGCGGTCATGAGGGGGATCTCGGGCGAAGGATCTGAAGCAGTGTAGGTCGGCCTTGATTGATAGCTAATTGCAAAGGGCCAGCTCTTGGTAACCGTTTGTTACTACGTGCAGCGGCTGGCGAGGCTGCATGCCGCATTGCAGCAGGCATGCAGGCGAAGTAGCATTCCGTTTTTACCTTAGGATTAGCCTGATATGCCGTTCCAGCAAGGTCTGCTTGCCACCCCGGTGCCGGCCCACGCCCGTCACCTGTTCTTCACCCTGCAGTCGCCCGAGGCGTTGCCTGCCGCGCTGGATGCCTTGCTGCCGCAGGTCGATGGCAAACAGTTGCTGCTGGGCGTAGGCGCCCCGCTGGCCAAGGCCCTGGGCCGTGAAATACCAGGCCTGCGCCCGTTCCCGCTGCTGGATGCTGCAGTGGAGAACCCCAGCACCCAACACGCCCTGTGGCTGTGGCTGCGTGGCGACGAACGTGGCGACCTGCTGCTGCGCGCCCAGGCCCTGGAGCAGGCGCTGGCTCCCGCGCTGGGCCTGGCCGACAGCGTTGATGGCTTCCTGCACCGGGGCGGCCATGACCTTACCGGTTATGAAGACGGCACCGAAAACCCGGTAGACGAAGAGGCGGTGCAAGCGGCCATTGCCGCAGATGGCGCCAGCTTTGCCGCGTTCCAGCTGTGGAAGCACGACCTGCAATACTTCAAGTCGCTGCCCCAGGTAGACCAGGACAACATCATCGGCCGTCGCCTGAGCGATAACGAAGAACTCGACGACGCCCCCGAGTCCGCGCACGTCAAGCGCACCGCCCAGGAAAGCTTTGAACCTGAGGCGTTCATGGTCCGTCGCTCGGTAGCCTGGGCCGACCAACGCGGCGCCGGCCTGGCCTTTGTCGCGCTGGGCAAGAGTTTCGAGGCATTCGAAGTGCAGCTGCGGCGCATGAGTGGCCTGGAAGACGGCATCATCGACGGGCTGTACCGCTTTAGCCGCCCGCTGACGGGGGGCTACTACTGGTGCCCGCCAATGAGCGAGACGGGTGTCGATCTGAGCTCCTTGCTGCGGGCCTGATCTCTAAACATCCAGATACAGAAACACCCGCAGGCAAGGGACAGAGCGGCTAGGCTTGAAGATTTCCGATTCATGACGGGGGATTTTCCATGTACGCACGTCGTGAAGTCCTACGCGCAGGTGCAACATTGGGGTTGCTGGCCGCCGCCAGCCCTTGGCTGCACGCTGCCGTGCCGGCGGGTTTGCTGGCCCGTAAAGTCCCGTCCACCGGTGAAGCGTTGCCGGTGATCGGTGCCGGTACGTCGGGCAGTTTCGAGGTAGAAAGCGGTTCGCCCCAATACCTTCAGCTCAAAACGGTGCTGAAGGCATTTTTCGAAGGCGGCGGCCGGGTGATCGACACCTCGCCCAACTACGGGGGCGCCGACAGCATTCTCGGCCAGTTGCTGGAGGAGGGCGGCTGGCACCGCCAGTGCTTCCTGGCCACCAAGATCGCCGCCAATAGCCGGGCTGAAGCCCAAGCGCAGTGGGCCGGCAGCCTCAGGAGCCTGCGCACCGACAAGGTCGACTTGCTGCAGATTCACAACCTGCGCGACTGGCAGACCCAGCTGCCTTATGCCCGCGAGCTGAAGCAGCAGGGCGGCACGCGTTATGTCGGCATCACCCATTACCTGAACAGTGGCCACGACGACGTCGCGCGTATCGTGCGAAGCGAGCCGCTGGACTTCATCCAGATCAACTACTCGGTCAACGCCCCTGACGCTGCCCGTGAATTGCTACCGCTGTGCCAGGACAAGGGCGTTGCGGTGTTGATCAATCGGGCCTTCGACGATGGTCGGCTGTTCGCTCGGGTCAAGGGCCAGGCCTTGCCGGGCTGGGCCGCCGAAGCAGGCATCGGCAGCTGGGCACAGCTGTATCTCAAGTTCGCCATCAGCCACCCGGCAGTGACCACGGTCATCCCCGCTACCAGTCGGCCTGACCGCCAGCTCGATCAGCTCAAGGCCGGGCATGAGCCAATGCTCACCCCGGCGCAGCAACAGGCGCTGATCACGCAGTTTGCCTGAGATGATGCAAGCCTGGCGGCGGCGCCTGGACCAAGGGCTGAACATCCAGCCTGGTGAGGGGCCGGCGGTCATCGCCGGCTTGCTGCTGTTCTACCTGCTGTTCACCGGTTACTTCATGCTGCGCCCGGTGCGCGAAACCCTGGGCGTTGCCGGTGGCGTGGAAAACCTGCAGTGGCTGTTCACCGGCACCTTCATTGCCACGTTGGCGTGCCTGCCGCTGTTTGGCTGGCTGGCCTCCAGGGTGCAGCGCAGGCATATCCTGCCTTGGACTTATGGTTTTTTCGCCAGCAACCTGTTGCTGTTCGCGGCACTGTTGGCCGGTAACCCTGACGATCTCTGGACCGCCCGGGCGTTCTATGTCTGGCTGTCGGTGTTCAATTTGCTGACGATCTCGCTGGCCTGGAGCGTGCTTGCCGATCTGTTTTCTACCGCCCAAGGCAAGCGGCTGTTCGGCCTGCTGGCAGCCGGGGCCAGCCTGGGTGGGCTCAGTGGCCCCCTGCTTGGCACCCTGCTGGTGGCGCCGCTCGGCCATGCCGGGTTACTGGTGCTGGCGGCGGTATTTCTGCTGGGCAGTATCGGCGCGACACTGTTCCTGCAACGCTTGCGAGCCCGTCAACCCATTGCGATGCAAACCGAACATCAGGACGCGCGGCCACTGGGTGGCAACCCGTTTACCGGCGCCACCGCCGTCCTGCGCTCGCCCTATCTGCTAGGCATCGCTTTGTTCGTGGTATTGCTGGCCAGCGTCAGCACATTCCTGTACTTCGAGCAGGCGCGTATTGTCAGCGAAACCTTCACGGACCGCACCCGACAGACACAGGTGTTCGGCCTGATCGACACGGTTGTGCAGGCCCTGGCCATCCTCACCCAGGTCTTTCTTACCGGGCGCCTGGCCCGTCGGCTGGGTGTCGGTGTGTTGCTGGTTGCAGTGCCGCTGGTCATGGCTGCCGGCTTCTTGTGGCTGGCACTGGCCCCGGTGTTTGCCCTGTTCGTGGTGGTGATGGTGGTGCGCCGGGCAGGTGAATACGCACTGGTACGGCCAGGGCGGGAGATGCTGTTCACCGTGCTGCCCGCCGAGGACAAGTACAAAGCCAAGAACTTCATCGACACGGTGGTCTACCGTGGCGGCGATGCGCTGAGCGGCTGGGTCAAGCGTGGGTTGGACGTGATGGGCGAGCACCCGCAATTGGCGATGCTGATCGGCGCGCTGCTTGCCGTGGGTTGGGCCGCGACGGGTGGCTGGCTGGGCCGGCGCCAGGCGCGCATGGATCGCCCGCCGCACCACTGACACGCGCACCAAATACGGCGATGCCGCTTATTTAACGCCACCGGTCCGAACCTCTCGTAATAAAGCGAATCTGCCGATATCGCCGAACTCCGAATCTGTGTACGGCATCTTGCCGTGCATTCCGAAGTCATATGAGGTTTGAACACCATGGCCACTAAAGACAACAGCCGCACCGGCAATCAACAAGGCAGCCAAGGCGGTAACAAGAACCCGGGCAATTTCGCCAATGACCGTGAAAAAGCTTCCGAAGCCGGTCGCAAGGGCGGCCAGTCCTCGGGCGGCAACATGCCCCACGACCGCGAGTCGGGCCACAAGGGCGGCCGTTCGTAACTGACCAAGGCGCAGTGCCGGGGCGACCTGGCACTGCAATTATCCAAGGGGGTACTCCATGCGACTGACTCCACTGATCATCCTGATGGCGGCGCTGAGCTTGGTCGGCGGCTGTTTCGACCGCGACAATGACCACCCCGGCAAAGATTCCGACCCCAGCAAGCCTTCGCTGCAGATGCAGCAACCGGATACCCAGCCTGCACCGCAGCCTGCGCCCGACCCCGAGCCGATGCCGGGGCAGAAGCCGAGCCAGTAAGTAGACAAGGAGCACGGCATGACGGTGATGAACCGCAATACTGCAAGCGCTGCGCAAGTGGCCGCCGAGTCGACCAGTCTGCGAAAACGCTATGAAACAATGCTCGCAGGGCAGGATGCTGGCAGCGCCTCATGGCTCGAGGAACAACTGGCGGGTGCCGCAAGCATGCCGGACGACTTGCCCGACACACCGTCCGAGTTGCCGGCCTGGAGCAGAAAGCATACTGCCAAGGTTGCCGAGGCCTATACCCGTTACCTGGCACAACGCCGTCAAGGCATGCCACGCCGTTACTTTTCCAACCGCGCCCACGCATTGTGGTTCCTGCAACAGGTTGCGCCGACCAAGGCCGTCGACGGCGCCTGGCTACAGGGCACCCTTCATCACTGGCGCGATCCACGTTACCACGGGCTGATTCGCACTTACCTGGAAGAGCTCGGCAACGGCGACCCACGCTGCAACCATGTGCTGATCTATCAGCGTCTGCTTGGTCGCCTGGGTTGCGTAGAGGCCATGCCCCTGGATGACACGCGATATCTGCAAGGGGCCCTGCAACTTGCCCTGGGGCAGCATTGCGACACTTACCTGCCAGAGGTGGTTGGCTACAACCTCGGTTATGAGCAGCCACCGCTGCATCTGCTGATCACCACGTACGAGCTGGCCGAGCTGGGCATCGACGGGCAGTATTTTCAGCTGCACGTGACCATCGACAATGCCGCCAGCGGCCACGCGCGCCTGGCAATCCAGTCATTGAACCAGCTAAGCCCCCCGCGTGACCCCCTGGGGTTCTACGCGAGGGTGCGCCGCGGCTACCGTCTGAATGACCGGGGTATCGCCACGCCAGACCTCATCCGCCAATTCGACCTGCAAGGCGAACTGTTCGCAGCCTTGGAACGCAAGCGGGTATACGGCCAGTTCATGCATGCCGACCATTGCCGCCTGCAGCAGCGCACGATCAATCAATGGCTGGCCGAACCCGGCGCCATGCCCGCATTCGTTGCCGCATTGCAGGCCCATGGCTGGATCCGCAGAGGGCAGCCGCCAGCTAACAGCCGCTGGTGGACGCTGATCGAGGGGCCGTCTGCGGCGATGTTCGGTGTATTCAACGCCTATGAAAAACAGCTTTGGCATGACTGGATCGCCGACGACTGGCGGCCGTCCATCCGCCGCGTGGCCCCTGGCAGTTGGGGGCTGCCGGAGGTGCATGAGGAAATACCCGACGACGCCTTGAATGTGGCCCCCGAGGCCTTGATCCAGCGGATGGCTGGCAACCGCCACGCCACGCCGGACGGTCTGTCTGCCACGCGCGCCTACATGCGCGTAACCGGGCTGCGCCAGGAGGAACCGCGTTGATGATGCTCGCACTCAGGCAAATCGAGGCAGACCAGGCGTTGCTGCAACTGGGACAGCGCCTGCGTGCCGATGGATACCGCTTTACCTGCGTAACGCCCGCCACCCACGCGCGCGTCAATGCCCGCGAGGGCTGCGGGCAGGCCAGCACCCTGCGCGATGTATTCGGCTGGAGCCGACCTTTCGACCCCGGTTTGCTGTCGGCAGATCAGTTGCAGTTGCTCGAACGCGCGCAGGCGTTAGTTGCGCAGGGTGAACTGCTGACCAGCACGGTACGCTGGTCCAGCCTGGATGAATTTCTGTTGCTGCATTCGGCGTTTCCAACCGACACCAGCGATGCCGTGTTCTTCGGCCCGGACAGTTACCGCTTTGCCCAGGTCATCCGCGATCACCTCCAGCACTGCCCCGAGCGGGTCGAGCATGCAGTGGATATCGGCTGTGGCAGCGGGGTGGGCGCCTTGCTGATTGCCCGCGCCGCCCAGCACGCACAGGTCAGCGCCGTTGACATCAACCCCCTGGCACTGCGCTATACGGCAATCAATGCAGCCCTGGCGGGTGTGAGTAACCTGTCGGTCGAGCCCAGCGACTTGCTGGACGGTATCAGCGGCACGTTCGACCTGATCGTTGCCAACCCGCCCTACATGCTTGACCCCAACGCCCGCCTGTACCGTCACGGCGGAGGCGCGCTAGGCGTCGACCTGTCGCTACGTATCGTGGAGCAGGCTCGCGATCGGCTGAGCCGCCACGGTACGTTGCTGCTATACACAGGCGTGGCCATTGTCGAAGGCCGCGATGCCTTGCTCGAAGCCATCCGCCTGCGCCTGGCCGGTCCGCAATGGGCCTGGGTGTATCGGGAAATCGACCCCGACGTATTTGGCGAGCAACTGACAGAGCCGGGCTACGAACAGGTCGAGCGCATCGCCGCCGTGGCGCTCACCGTTACCCGCAGCCGCTGAGGCAGCATGATCCGGCCCTGTACGTTCGGCATCGAGGAAGAGTACCTGCTGGTGAAACTGGGCTCGGGTCAGGTTCCGGCCACACCGTCACCCGCGGTGATGGGGCGCTGCCGTGAAGCACTTGGCCGCTATTTCGCCCAGGAAATGTTCCGCAGCCAGATCGAGCTGGCGTCGCCGGTGTTCACCAACCTGTATGAAGCACGTGAGTTTTTCCAGCGCAGCCGTCAGCGGCTGCGCGTGGCATTGGCCGAAGAGGGGATGGGGCCATACGCTGCGGCAAGCCACCCCTGCGCCGCGTGGCTGCTGCAGAAGCCCGCGGCACAAGGGCACTATAAGCAGCTGTTCGATGACTACCGCCATGTGGCAAGGCGTAGCCTGCTCAATGGCCTGCATGTGCACGTTGGCGTGCCGCCAGCTTGTGACCGCATGCAACTGATCAATCGCCTTTTGCCCTGGTTACCGTTTTTGCTGGCGTTGAGCACTTCGTCGCCCCTGTGGGCTGGCCAGCCTACCGGGTACATGAGCTATCGCCGTGTGATCTGTGGTGAGTGGCCGCACATGGGCTTGCCCGAAGCGTTGCCGGACTGGGCCGCCTATGAACGCTACCGTACCCTGTTGCAGCGAACCGGTGCACTGGCTGCCGATGGCGACCTTTGGTGGGCAATCCGGCCTTCGCGGCGCTATCCGACAGTGGAGTTGCGCATCTGCGATGGCTGCCCGAATCTGGAAGACGTTCTGTGCATTGCAGCACTGTTTCGCCACCTGGTTGAACACAGCATTGCCTACCGCCATGACTCGCTACCCTGCAGCCGCGAATTGCGCTGGATCGCCCAGGAGAACTACTGGCGTGCCATGCGCCATGGGCGCCACGCACAATTCATAGGTTGTCACGAGCAGCAGCCGGTCACGGCGCAAGGCTGGCTCGCCCAACTGCAGGCCCAGATACCCATAGACAGCGCGGACGCCGAGCGCGCCTGCCAGCACGCCCTGCACGTGCTGCGCCATGGTACCCATGCCGATCAGCAATTGCGCTGCCTGGCACAGGCCAGGGCAGACGGGCTTGGCAAAGGGCAGGCGCTACGCGCCGTGGTGGCTGCCGGGACTTGCATTTAGCCCGGGTTGACCGACAATGGCCGCGCCCTTTGCAGCCACTCGGAAACACCTGCTCCATGATGCTGATCAAGCAATTCCCCGACATTTCCCTGAATGACACGCTGTTCGTCTTTGCGCTTGAGGCCGAGGCTGGCGATGTCTTTACCGAGGTGAACACCGTGTTCACCGGCATTGGCAAGGTCAATGCCGCAATCGCCCTGACCAAGGCGATCGCCACGCGCAGGCCCAAGCTTATCGTCAACCTGGGCTCGGCTGGCAGCCAGCGTCATGGCAAGGGCGAAGTCGTGTGCTGTAACCGCTTCGTACAACGCGACATGGATGTGACCGCGCTGGGCTTTGCCCGCTATGAAACGCCCTTGTCCGATACCCCGGTGATACTCGAACACGGGGCGGCAATACCCGGCCTGGCTGTGGAAACCTGTGGCAGCGGTGACAGCTTCGAGATCAACCATGGCGACGCACCTTACGACGTGGTCGACATGGAAGCCTACGTGCTGGCATTGATCGCGCGTGACGAAGGTATTCCGTTCGTGTGCCTGAAATACATCTCCGATGATGCCGGCAGCGAAGCCGCGGGGGATTGGGCGGTGCAAGTGCACTTGGCGGCCGAAGCGTTCAAGCGGGTGTTGTTCAGCCAGGCGTGACGGTTGCCGCAGGGCAGGGCAGCTAAACCTTTGTCGCCCGGTGCAGTCACTTCTGGTATCAGCAGGCAACCCTGGGAGCACCCTCATGGCTCGGGCAATCTGGAAAGGCGCCATCAGTTTTGGCCTTGTGCACATCCCCGTGGCACTGAATACCGCCGTGCGCACCGAGCGCGTGGACTTCGACTGGCTGGACAAGCGCAGCATGGAGCCGGTCGGCTACAAGCGGGTGAACAAGGTGACCGGCAAGGAAATCGACAAGGACAATATCGTCAAGGGCGTAGAGTTCGAGAAGGGCCGCTATGTGGTGATCAGTGAGGAGGAGATCCGCAAGGCCCGGCCGGAAGCGACCCAGACAATCGACATCTTTTCCTTTGTGGAAGCGGGCGATATTCCGCTGCAGCATTTCGATACGCCGTACTACCTGACCCCGGACCGCCGTGGCGGCAAGGTGTACGCCTTGCTGCGCGAGACGCTGGAAAAGACCGGCAAGGTGGCACTGGCCACCGTGGTATTGCATACCCGGCAGCACTTGGCGCTGCTGCGGCCTCTGGACCATGCGCTGGTGATGATCACCTTGCGCTGGCCTGAAGAGGTGCGCGGGCTGGAAACGCTGGAGCTGGATGCCAGCGTGACCGATAGCAAGGTGGAGAAGCGTGAGCTGGAGATGGCCAAGCGCCTGGTAGAGGACATGAGCGGGCCCTGGAAGCCTGAGGATTATCATGACGCCTTCCGCCAGACGATCATGGACCTGGTGGAAGAGAAGGCCAGCAAGGGCAAGATCGAGGCGGTGGAGAAGGGCGACGCAGGAGGGGCCGAGAAAGGTGCGGACATCCTCGACCTGACCGAACTGCTCAAGCGCAGCCTGGGTGGCAAGAAACCGGTGAAGAAGACGCGAAAGGCTTCATGAACACGGCCAATGCCATTGAGTTCAAGACTGCGCCTGCAACCCAGCCAGGTAATCACCAAACCCCTCGCGGGCGCGGCTGTCACGTCGACTGCTGGTGGCCACACTATGCCTGGCGGTCCAGACGATCTGGGCGCCGCTGGCCTGCAGGTCACTGACCAGTTGCACATCTTCATGCGCCGCCAGGGGCTGAAAGCCACCCACACGCTCATAGGCATCGGCACATACCCCCAGGTTTGCGCCGTGCACATGCCGATGCCCTTCACACGCCTGGTAGCGGCTCTGGTAGAGCTTGCGCAGCGCGGCTGTCTGCCAGGGTTGCCAGTACTCGACATGCACGGTGCCGCAAACCACCTCGGCGCTACAGGCCAACTGCGACAGCAGCCAGTGCGCCGGGACCTGGCTGTCCGCATCGGTGCACGCCAACCACGTGGCGCCCCGCTCGACCATGTGCGCCGCGCCCACGCGACGTGCCATGCCGACATTACCGGCATCCACCTCCAGTAGGTGTACGCCGAAACGCCGCGCCACGGCGGCGCTGCCGTCACTGCAGCGGTCCAGTACCACCAGCACTTCCACGTGCATTCCCGCATGCTGCGCCTGCTGGGCAGCGATCAGCACTGCCCGCAGGCATCGCCCAAGGCGGCGGGCTTCATTATGTGCAGGGATGACAACGGCAATCATGGGCACGTCTCGTCGAGGTCGACAACGCTTGGCTGGCATGACCAGTACTCCAGCAAGAAGTCCGCCTCCTCATGGCGGAACTGCTGATGCAACGGCAAATGCCGGGTCAACAGGCGGTGCACGTCGCGACCGTCCTGCGGGCAACCCGCGATAGGGTGCTTCCAGTGGCAGGCCAGTAACGCGCCGTCGTAGGTAAGGCTGGCCACCGATTGTTCGATCACCTGCAGCCAGTCGGTAGGATCAAGGTAGTAACCCACCTCGCTGAGCACGATCAGGTCAAAGCGGCCGCCCGGCCAGTCCCCCGGTAACCGGGCCCGTTCGACCAAGGCATTGTGCACGTGAGCCAGGCGTTCGCGGGCCAGGCCTACGGCCGTCGGGTCCAGGTCCTGGCACAGCAGTTCGGCGCAACGCTCGGCCAGCAACGCACTGAGCTCGCCATTTGCGCAGGCTGGCTCGAACACGCGCTGGTAGCACTGGCGTGGCAGGCTGGCCATCACCAGCTCGCGTTTGCGCTTCTCGTACCAGCGGGTGCGAAAGGCCCAAGGGTCTTCATGGGTGGCGTATAGCTCGGCAAAATACTGTGGATCGAGGCTCATGACAGCTCCATTCAAAGAAACACCAGTTCGAAAGGTTGCAGAAGGCAATCCAGCAGGTGCGGCGGTAGCACCGGCGGCTGCTCGCCGTCCGGCTGCAGCTGGCTGACGTGGGCGGCCAAGGCCTTGCGCTTGCGTGCCAGACGGCTTTCATCGAGCTGCACGCGGTGCGCACGGGGCCATGGCAGGCGCGGGTCGTCAGGCTCAGCCCAGTGCCAGGCCCAGACCGGTACCTCAGCCAATTGCACCCCACGGGCTGCAGCCGCCTGCGCAGCGGCGCGGCCGACGACCTCGTGATCGCAATGGCCATCACTGCGCCAGGTGGCCATCAGCAGGTCATTGGGGCGAAGTAACTGCGTGAGGTGACTGGCCAGAAACGCTTCTTCGCGCGGCAGCTGGCCGTCCTTCAGATGGAGCCTGCGCCAGTCCAGGCGCTCAAGGTCAAGGTCGAGCTGTTGCAGGGCCTGTCGGCTTTCCTGGGGGCGCTGGCGGCGCAAGCGATGTTCGGTCCAGTGGCTGGAGCCGGGGTGGCTGCCTTCGCCGTCGGTGGCGGAGATCAGCACCAGCTCGTCCTCGCGCCCTTTGAAGCCTGCCAGCAGGCCGCCAGCCATGAGAATTTCGTCATCCGGGTGCGGCGCAATCAATACCAGCCGGCGCCCCGGCGGGCACAGTTGGCGTGAATCGAGCCAGGTTGCACGCGCCAGGTGCGCGCTATGCTGCCAGGCTGTCCAGGGCGTGCCACCGGCGGACTGGATCAGGTTCTGGTTCATAGCTGCCATACCCCCGCTGGCAAGTGGGCCAACTGCTGGCCCAGCATCGCCAGATCGCGCTCGGCATGGCTCTGACGCAGGAACACCGGCAGGTCGGCGCTCAGCCGGGCAAAATGACTGCTGCGACAGAACGGCGTGGCCCCCAAGGCACGCCCGACGTGGCTGATGACCTGCTCTACGGCCTGTTCTACCTGGGCGCGGGTGCGGCGAACTTCGAAACTGGCATCCACACCGGGCTGCTGATCGATCCAGGCAGCACATTCACGCAGTGATGCACGGGCGCCATGCAACGCAGCGTCCACAGCCCCCAGATGCGCATCGGCATGCGGGTCTGGGCGGGGTTTGCGGCAATGTTCACGCAGGTAATCCGCCAGCGCCTCGGCCGCGCCGTACCAGCAGGCAGCGATACCTGCACCGCCTTGCCAGAAGCCAGGGCGCGAGAGGTATTGGCCCGGCGCGCCGATGAGCGTGCCTGGGGTATCGTTGAACGCCACCTCGACACTGGCGGTAGTGGCCATGCCAACGGCCTGCCAGTGCTCGATGTTCAGGCCCTGGCTCGGCTGTGACAGCTCGATTGCCACCAATTGCGGCTGCTCGGCCTCATCCCAGGCAGTAATCAGCGCTCGATCGATCTGCAAGGCACCGGAACACCAGGCCTTGGTGCCACTCAGGTGCACCTGGTCGCCTTCACGCGCAGTGATGTGGACTCGCGCATCGGGCGGCTCTGCCGCCCATACGCCCCAGATGCCGTCGTTGGCGTGGTGCGCTGCGCCGCATTCCGCCAGGATCGCCAAGGCATCGGTATGGCCCTCGTAGAGCTTGGCCAGTGCCAGGTCACAGCCGGCCACCCGTGCCAAGGTCTGCCAGCGACGCAAGGTGTTGCCTTGCCCCGGCAACGGTAGCAGGTCGAGGTGATCAGCTTGCAGCGCCTGGATCAGTTGCGGCAATTGGGTATCGAGGTTGAGCGGTAGCTGGCGTTCGCCAAAGGCGCGTAAAAGGCGGTCAAGGGTGGTCAGGTTGAAGTCCTGAACGATGCTCATGGGCGTGGCTCCCGGGTCGTGTCCAATCGCAGGGGCGTCATCATTCGAGCCCTAGCTGCTTGCGCATGCGCGCGGTGATCGACTGGCGTACCTTGCCCATGTCGGCCCAAGGGTCGTCGACCTCCGCCAGGCGCTCGCGCAGGTTGGTGATGTTCCATTGGTTGGCGGCTTTGATGTGCGCCAGTTCATCACGCCAGATAGGCACCGATACAGGCAGCCCCTCACGGGCACGCAGTGAGTAGGCGCACGCCGTGGTGGCGCCCTTGCCATTGCGCAGGTAGTCGATGAAGATGCGTCCCACGCGATTTTTTGGCCCCGACACCGCGCTCAGGCGCTCCGGAAACAGCTTGGCCAGGTAACTGACGATGGCGTGGCTGAAGTCCTTGACCTCGTCCCAGCCGGCTCGCCGGGTCAAGGGCACAACCACGTGAATACCCTTGCCACCACTGGTTTTCAGGAACACCTTCAGGCCCAGTTCGTCCAGCAGGGTGAGGGCCAGCTGGGTCGCCTCCACCATCGCCTTCCAGGGCAGCGCAGGGTCAGGGTCCAGGTCGAGCACGAAACGGTCCGGTTTGTCGAAATTCTTGTCCGTGGCGTTCCAGGTGTGCAGTTCCAGCATGTTCATCTGCACCGCGCCCAGCAGCGTGTCCGGGCGATTGATGACCATCGCCGCCTGGCCTGCCTCGGCCTTTTCGTAGCTGAGTACGTTGGGTATATGCAGCTGGCCCGCGTTTTTCTGGAAGAACAGCTCTCCGCCCAAGCCGTCCGGGGCGCGCACCAATGCCACCGGGCGGTGCTTGAGCTGGGGCAGGATCCACTGGCTGATGCCGGCGTAATACTCGGCGACCTCGCGCTTGGTCACACCCGTGGTGGGATCGATGACCCGGTCGGGGTGGGTCAGCCGCAGTTCACCCAGGTTCTCAGACGCCTTGGCCTGCTTGTTGCGGTTGGATACAGTTTTTGCGGGCATGGCGCGCTCCAGGTCAATGGCGGTTGCCGCCTTGTCATCGCGCAGGCCGTGGAACACCGAATGGCGCACGATGCCGTCACGGGTCATCTGGGCAAAGGCGACTTCAGCCAACAACTGCGGCCGCAGCCAGTGCACACCACGCGCTTCGGCTCCGGCGGGCGGCGAGGGCAGGGCAGGGCTGGCGATTTCCAGGGGCTTGAGCCGGGCATGGATGCTGGCCAGTGTCGTGGTATTGAAGCCGGTACCAACCTTCCCGGCATAGCGCAGCTCGCCACTGTCATTGTCGTGCAGGGCCAGCAGCAGGGCACCGAAGCCGCTGCGGCTGCCTTTGGGGTCGGTGTAGCCGACAATCACGAATTCCTGGCGTTGCTTGCACTTGAGCTTGATCCAGTCCGGGCTACGGCGGCCGCTGTAGACACTGTCAGCTCGCTTGCCGATCAGGCCTTCCAGCTTCAGCCGGCAGGCACTGTCGAGCAGTGAGTCGACAGGTTGGTCGAAGTCGGCGGAATATTTGATGACGTCGGAATGGTTGTGCTCAAGCAGTTGGCGCAATGTCTCGCGGCGGTGCTGCAGCGGTAGCTGTCGCAGGTCCTGACCGCCCAGAAATGGCAGGTCGAACAGGTAATAGGTGATGTATTCGTCGTGCTCGGTATCGAAGGCATTCTGCAACGCCTGGAAGTCAGCCATGCCATTCTCATCAGCCACCACCATTTCGCCATCGAGCCAGGCCGAGTCGATACCGAGCGCGCGCAAGGCGGCAACCTGCCGGGGCATCTTGCTGCTCCAGTCATGGCCGTTGCGGGTGAACAGGCGGATGTCCTGGCCCTCGATGCGGGCCAGGATACGGTAGCCATCGAACTTGACTTCGTAGCGCCAGTCACCGCTGGGGGGAGCGTCCACCAGCGTTGCCAGCTGTGGCTGTAGCTGTGCTGGCAAGTGTGCCGTTTGAACGTTGCCGGGGCGTTTACGGCTGCTGCGCGGTGTTGCGGCTTTGGGTGCAGCGGGTTTGCGTGGCACCAGCGTGCGCTCGCTGAGCACGCTGTCGGGCAGGGCCTCGACAATGCTGTACTCGGATTCGCTGCGCGCCTGGGCGTCGTGCGACTTGACCAGCATCCATTGCTCTTTCTTGCCGGCCAGGTGGGTGCGGAACAGGTTCCACACGCCGCCTAGCTTCTCGCCTTGCAGGCGGAAACGCAGCTTGCCTTTGGCGTAGGCTTCATGCGCATCGCCTTCAGGCTCCCAGACACCGCGGTCCCAGACGATCACATCGCCTGCACCATAGTGGCCTTCAGGGATACGCCCCTCGAAATCGGCGTAGTCCAACGGATGGTCCTCCACATGCACTGCCAGGCGGCGCACTTTGGGGTCCAGCGATGGGCCTTTGGGGATCGCCCAGCTTTTCAGGGTGCCGTCGAGCTCGAGGCGGAAGTCGTAGTGCAGGTGACTGGCGTCGTGCTTCTGGATGCAGAACTGCAGCGCATGGGCCCGCTTGCCACGTTTGCGTTTGCCGCTGGGCTCGGGCGTGGCGTTGAAGTCGCGCTTGCGCGCATATTCCTGCAGGGGCTTGGCCATGGCGGGCTCCGGGCAGATCACAGTCTCTAAGGTGGGAGGTGCCGGCCGAGGCGGTAGTTCAAAAAACTCTGAATCTTCCGTGAGCGGGTGCAGTCGACCGAATGAAGCCACCTGATGGAGAACGCACATGACCCGACCCGATGCACCTAAGCCATACACCCCCACCGAAATTGATGACACCGAAGACCGCATGGGCAGCGTGCATGAGCTGGATTTCGATGAACGCCTGGATGAGCGCGAAGGGCGTGTGGGCGACGAACGACCCGCCGCCGAGGTCGCCCGTGAGTTCCCACCCCAGCGCGTGGCACACAGTGGCATGACCGGCGGCGAGGCGCTGAGTGACAGCCTGCATGAGGACAATGTCACCTATGACGATTTGAGCCCGGGCACCCTGCTGGACGAAACCGGTGCCCGCGACCCCCACGAACCGGGCGGCAGTGACGGCCCGGCAGACCAGCGTCTGCGCGAGGTGGATGCCGATGAGATCGGTGGCGGCATTGGCCTGGACGAGGCCGAACTGGCCCGATCCGCGCCGCTGGACGGGGTGCCCTGGACCGATGATGTGATAGACGACGAGGAGAGCAAGCCATGAACGACCAACGCTGCGCGTGTACGCACTGCTCCTGCACGGTGGATGCCAATGCCTTGCAGCGCGACGGCAAGGCCTATTGCTGCGAGGCCTGCGCCAGCGGCCACCGCAAGGGTGAGCCATGCCGGATGCAGGACTGCCATTGTGGTGAAAAGCCGGGCGAGAGCGCGGTGGACAATGCGCTGGATGAAACTTTTCCAGCGAGTGATCCGATTTCACCCTGAAGCCAGTAGGCGGGCAGCCCTTTCACCCGATCGCCCAGTCCTTTGGGCCTCGGGTGTTGCGCGGAGTTGGTTTCTTGGCGCGCCCCCCCGTAGGAGCGGGTTTACCCGCGAACACCGGCAAAGCCGGTGCCATGCAACGTGCTGCCTGCTTCGCGGGTAAACCCGCTCCTACATTTACGGCGCATGGCTCGCGCCGGGTTGGTTTCTTGGCGCGCCCCCCCGTAGGAGCGGGTTCACCCGCGAACACCGGCAAAGCCGGTGCCACGCAGCCAGCTCCAGCGCACACGGCCCCTTTCAGGTCTGAGCAGGCTTGTCGCGCCGGCGCATGGCTTTGGCGCGCTTTTCCAGGATCAGGTAGGTCACCACTGCCAACAGCAGCGGAATCAGGTAGTACAACGTGCGGTAGCCGAGCAGGGCAGCCACCAGCGTGCCCTGGGCCATCTGCCCGTGCAGCAGGGCCAGAAACACCGCTTCCAGCACGCCCAGCCCCGCAGGAATATGCGCCACCACACCGGCCACGCAACTGATCAGCAGGATGCCGAGAATCGATGGGTAGAACGCTTCACCCGGCAGCAACCAGAAGATCAGCAGCGCCATCAGTGCCCAGTTGCTGGCACCCAGCGCCACCTGGCACAGCGCCAGACGCAGCGAGGGCAGCGTCACTTCGTGGTCGCGCCAGCACCAGGTGCGCTTCTTGGCGAAACCACAGGCCAGCAGGTAGCCGCCCGCAATCGCCAGCAACAGCAGGCCGATCAGGCGCAGGCCTGTAGTGCCCACCGCCCAGTTGCCGGGCATCTCGACCAGGCCCAGGGCAAATACGGTGCCGGCCAGCAGCATATAGCCCATCCAGTTGGTCAACAGCCCCAAGGTGAGGATTCGTGTAATGGTCGCGGTATCCAGGCCCAGTCGGCCGTAGAGTCGGTAGCGCAAGGCAACCCCGCCTACCCAGGTCGTGAAGTTGAGGTTGAAGGCGTAGCACACGAACGCGACTGGCAGGACTTGCCGGACAGGTAGCGTATGGCCCGTGTAAGCCCGGGCCAGCAGGTCGTAACTGGCGAACGCGAGGTAGCTGCTCAACGCGATCGCCAAGCCGATAGCAAGGGTGCCAGGCTTGTAGGCCAGCAAAGACTGGCGCACTTCGTTCCAGTCCAGGTTGCGCGCCAGCAGGTACAGCAGCACAGGGATCAGGATCAGAAACGCGAGCGTGAACACGCGTTTGCCCCAGGTCTGCCAGCTTTTGCGCGCCATCAGGAGTTGCCCTCGTGCAAGTTGCCCTGGGGTTCGGCTTCCGGCTGCACCGAGCGTAAACGCTGCCGGTGCGCAGGGAACCAACCCGCAATGCGGGGGAAGTGGCGGATCACGTGGAAGCACACGAAGATCAACGGTGCTCGCCACCAGTAGCCGCGAATCATGCGCTCCAAGGTCACCGGTTTGCATTGCTCGCTGGCCAGTGCGTGCAAATGCTGGTGCAGTTGCTGGTTGAAGGCCCGATCACGAATGAACAGGTTGGCCTCCAGGTTGAACGACAGGCTCAAGGGGTCGAGGTTGCTGGAGCCAACGGTGGCCCATTGGTCGTCCACCAGTGCCACCTTGCCGTGCAACGGCCGCTGGCAATACTCATGAATCTTCACGCCGTCGCGCAGCAGGTAGTTGTACAGCAGGCGCGACAATGCACGGACCCAGCGCATGTCGGGCTGGCCCTGCAAGATCAACCGAACCTCCACGCCACGCCGGGCCGCGTTGCGCAGCTCACGCATCAGTCGGTAGCCTGGAAAGAAATACGCATTGGCGACCACAATGCGTTGCCGGGCTTTACGAAACGCCTGAAGGTAGTGTGCCTCGATATCGGTGCTGCGCATGCCGTTGTCACGCTCGATCAACACCGCACTGCTGCTTCCGGCGGGCTCGGTAACCGGGCGTACTGCACTGGGGGGCTGCAGCACGGGAGACATCAGGCGCTTACTGGCTGCATGGACCTGCGCCACGACCGGCCCAGTGACCTCCACGGCATAGTCCTGCTTGGCCATGGCACCAAAGTCGCCTAAATGGTCGGCGCTGTAGTTGATACCGCCGATGAAGGCCCGCTCACCATCGACCACCACGATCTTGCGGTGCAAACGGCGAAACAGGTTGGTGCGCATGCCCAACAACAGGGGCTGTGGATCGAACGCGTGAAAGCTTACACCCGCGTCGGTCATCGCTGAAATGAACTCAGCCGGCAGCTCGGCTGTGCCGTAGCCATCCGCGGCCACTTCCACGCGTACTCCGCGCCGGGCAGCCTCGATCAACACCTGCTGCAATTGCTTGCCCACTTTGTCGTCGAAGATGATGAAGGTTTCCAGCAATATTTCTTCCCGCGCCTGGGCCATGGCCTCGAACACGCGGGGGTAGTACTGCTCGCCATTGATCAGCAACTGCACACTGTTGCCATCTACCCAAGGTCGGTTCACAGGTTGATCTCCGCAGCCAGTGGTACGTGGTCGGACAAATGCGACCACGGGTATTTGGACAGCACCTGGGCAGCCCCCGGCATCGCGTTTCGCAAGTAGATGCGGTCCAGGCGCAACAACGGCAGGCGCGCGGGAAAACTGCGCGCCGGGGTGCCGAAGGCTTCTGTCAGGTGTTCGCTGAGCACCGCGTCCGCCTTCAGCCGCCAGTCGTTGAAGTCGCCGGCGATGATGACCGGCGCGTTGGGCGGCAGGCTGGCCAGCAGGTCCAGCATCAGCTTCACCTGGCGCTGCCGGTGTGCTTCGCGCAGGCCCAGGTGTACGCATACCGCATGCACCTCGTCATGGCCCGGCACCTCCAGCTGGCAATGCAGCAGGCCACGCTGTTCATTGCCCTGCACCGACACATCCAGGTTGTTGAAGCGGCTGATGGGGAATTTCGACAACAGCGCGTTGCCGTGGTCGCCATGGGGATACACCGCATTGCGGCCATAGGCGAACTGCGGCCACATGCTGTCGGCCAGAAACTCGTACTGCGGCGTTTCGGGCCAGGCAGGGTGGCGCAGGGCATGCTGCTGATGACTGCCGTGCACCTCTTGCAAAAACACCAGGTCGGCGCCGGTGGCCCGTACGGCCTCGCGCAACTCGGGCAAAATGAAGCGCCGGTTGAAGAAGGTGAAGCCTTTGTGCACGTTCAGCGTCAACACATTGAGCCGGCGTACAGCGGTCACCTTGTCGATGATGCAGCGTGGGGCGGGCAGGGGCTTGTTCACAAGGCCACCTCCGGCACCACGCCTGGCTCGGTCATCAGCTCATGGTCCAAGGACAGCTTTTCCAGCAAGCGCCTGGCGTCGTATGGCGCGTGCACCTTCTGGTCATTGTCGAAGTAGCAGTACACATCCCGTGCCGCACACCGAGGCGGCGGCCCCGGCACGATCAGGCGGGCATCGTCCGCCTGCTTAACTTCACTCCATTGTTGGATACGCTGCTTCCAGCGCCGCAGCGCGCGTGCGGTATATCCGCTGCTGTACAGCTCCACGTCCCCGTGCAGGCGCATGTAGACGAAGTCGGCGGTCACATCTTCGACACAGGGCCATTTGCCGGCGCTGTCGGCCACTACCAGCGCCACGCGATGCTTGCGTAACAGCTTGATGAAGGCTTCGCAGAGGAAACTCTCGTGGCGAATTTCGACGGCGTGGCGCAATCGAGCATTGCCCTTGATGGCAAGGCTGCCATTACCCTTCAGGCGCTCGGCGCAGCCTTGGGCGCGTTCAAGGGCCGCTTTGCGGGTGTGTGGCAGCAGCGCCAGAAACCGGGCAAAACGGTTTTCATCGAACTTCATGTTGGGAGGGAACTGCCACAGGAACGGCCCGAGCTTTTCGCCCAACAGCAGCGGCCCGGAGGCGAAAAAATTGGCCACTGGCTCTTCGATGTCCTTCAGCCGCCGCACATGGGTGATATAGCGCGGCCCCTTGACCGCGAACACGAAGCCGTCCGGCGTTTCTTCACGCCAGCCCAGATAGCGCTCGGGCGTTTGCAGGCTGTAGAACGAGCCATTGATCTCGATGCTGTTCACCGCCCGTGAAGCGAATGCCAGTTCATCGTCCTGTCTCAGGCCTTTGGGGTAGAAGTCCTTGCGCCAGGGGCCATAGCGCCACCCGGAGATACCGATGCGAATATCGCTCACGCTGCCGTCCTCACTGCCGGTTCCTTGTTCGGTCGCTCTGAAAGTGCGACCGGCAAAGGCCGGCGAGGGTTCACAACGCTTGACCAACGGAAATGCTGACGCCGAGTTGAACTTTGCGGCAGCTGGCGTCTCCACCGCATACCCGTTTCCTGGCAGGGTGCCCGGATGACATTCGAGCCTTTCTCCCACTGCCAGATGGCCGGGCTGGGCGACGATGTGCAAAAGCACAAGCAATGACCTGCCACCCGCGGAGGCAAGCATGGCCAGACATATCATCCACTTCACCGGGCCGATCAATTCGTCTACCTGCGGCAACCTGATCACGACCTGCTCACGGGCATTGCAACAGGGTGCCGAGCTTCTGCAACTGAACATCGCCACCATGGGCGGCGAATGCAGCTATGGCTTCACCCTGTACAACTTTCTGCGGGGGTTACCCGTGGAGGTGCATACCCACAACCTGGGTACGGTGGAATCCATGGGCAATATCCTCTTCCTTGCCGGAGCGCGACGCACGGCTTGCAGTTTCAGCAAGTTTCTTTTCCACCCGTTTCATTGGACCTTGCATGGTTCGGTGGACCATTCGCGGATGTCCGAGTATGCGATGAGCCTGGATTACGACCTGCGCCTGTATGCGCAGATCGTGGCCGAGCGCACGAAAGGCGCGGCCGAGGTCCTGGATGTACCGCGCTATCTAATGGCCTATCCAAGGATACTGGCGCCGCGGGAGGCGCTGGAAAACGGAATGATCCATGCCATCGACGAGATGCCGATCGCGTCAGACGCCGTTCAGTGGAGTGTGCACGCCTAGCTTACCGAACGGACGCCGCCATGCCCGCGTCACAAGCCAGCAAGGAGCGGATCAGGGCCTTGATCTCGCCCTTCACCACAGCCACCTGATCCAGGTGGGCAAAGCGGCAGTCGGCAATTTCGTGCCGGGCCTTGGGCTGCGGTGCTTCGGCAAACTCCGCTGCAAACACGTAATGCACACGCTCTGACGTTTCGTGGCGCATCAACAACACCAGCGATTCAGCCTGTAGCCCAGTCTCTTCCAGCAACTCCCGCTGCGCGGCCTGCATCGGCGTCTCGCCGGGTTCGATCTTGCCGCCTGGAAGGGTCCAGGGCGCCTTCGGCTTTCTCACCCACAACCACTTGTGGCGCTGCTTGCCATGCCGGCAAATGATGGTGGCGCGATGCTTGACTGGTTTCATTCCGGCTCCTGGGCGATTCCTTTATTGCATGAAGTTTCGGCCCTGGCTGGCAATAAACGTTGCGTTGAAGCTGACGAACGGTCACTTCCATTACGCAAACAGCCTGCCTGCATGTTTTTAGTGCCACCGGTCAGCTGATTGTAAAACCATTGAGCACAGCGACCGATCGGGGGCTCGGAAGCTAGGCATGGCATCGATTCATGCGATCAGCCAATCCATCGCAAGGAGAAACGACATGGCGCAGGACCAAGAGCGAACCCGCCAGCGCGGCGGCACCAAGGAAACCAACCCAGGTAACTTTGCCAATGACCGCGAGAGGGCATCGCGCGCTGGCCACAAGGGTGGCCAGGCATCTGGCGGCAACTTTGCCAACGACCGCCAACGGGCATCGGAAGCCGGACGCAAGGGGGGGCGCAACAGCCACCGCGCAGGCCGCAGCCAGTGAGAGGGAGCTTTCGCTGAACGCCAGCTCCCCATAGGTGCCCAGCAGCGATTTCGGGGTAACCGCCCCGGAGTCGCGCCATGACATTTTGTTGGACAAAATTTTGAATCTTCTGGCCACCGCCCGATCAATCAAAATGTCATCCATGGAGAAGAGGAGGCCCCCTGCGATGCCTAGTCCACAGCTGTACATAATCGATTACAAACTGCATGACCAGCCGCGCAGTTTCATCATTCGTCTGGAACGCCTGGACAATGCCGAGGCTTGGCATTGGGCAAGTTGTGATGCGGGCATCGGCATCATTCCCAAGTTCGGTCGCGAGAAAATCAGGAAGGTCAGTCGGCCGATGGCCGAGCGTTACGGCATTACCGCCGTGAGCTGGCGGATTTCGGGGAGCAAGCCCAACCAGTCGGTGGGCGATCCGGCGGCGATGGTCTAATAGCTCGCGTGCAACCGGTAAAGAAACTGCAGGAGCGGAGATGCCCGCTCCTATAAGGTACGTAGATACCGTGAACTGTCCTTAAGCGGCTTGAGCAGCTACCGGCCTCTTCGCGGGTGAACCCGCTCCTACAAAGGGCACTGGGCATTACCGATCAGAGGCGGCTTGCCCGAGAGGAGGCCAGTAGCTTCAACTCCTCATTCTGGTTTTTTCAGCACCAAGGTCAGGATGTCATAGCTGGCCACCAACTCACCCAGCTGATTGGTCACCTCCATATCCCACGCCACCACCCCCTGCGGCTGCCCCAGCGGGCTGGTCTTGCCTTGGTCGATCTTGCGCTTGCAGGTCAGGCGCGCCTGGATAGTATCGCCAATGCCCACCGGGTTGATGAAGCGCAGGGTGTCCAGCCCATAGTTGGCCAGCACCGGTCCGGCACCGGGCGACACGAACAGCCCGGCCGCTGCCGACAGTACGAAGTAACCGTGAGCAATGCGTTTACCGAACTGCGACGCCTTGGCGGCGATTTCGTCGAAGTGCATGTAGAAATGGTCGCCTGACAGGCAGCCGAAATTGACCAGGTCAGCTTCTGTCACGGTGCGGCGATGGGTGAGCAGCGACTCGCCGATACGCAGCTGCTCGAAGTAGCGACGGAACGGGTGCACGTCGGTTTCGATCACTTCGCCGCCGCGCACGTACTCGCCGGTGACCGCCGTGAGCATGCTCGGCGAGCCTTGTACGGCGGCGCGCTGCAGGTAATGCTTGACCGCACGCAGGCCACCCAGCTCTTCACCACCACCGGCGCGGCCCGGGCCACCGTGCTTGAGCTGCGGCAGCGGCGAGCCGTGCCCAGTGGACTCCTTGGCAGCCTGGCTATCGAGCACCAGCAGACGGCCATGCCAGGCAGCAGCCACCGGGATAGCCTTGGCGGCCACGCTGCGGTCGGCGGTGACCAGGGTCGCCACCAGGCTGCCTTTGCCACGGGCAGCCAGTGCCAAGGCTTCGTCGAGGTCGTCATAGGCCATCAGCGTACTGACCGGGCCGAACGCTTCGATATCGTGGGCGCCGCCCTCGGCATGTGGGTCGCGGGCCTGCAACAAGGTTGGCGCAAAGAACGCGCCTTCAGCCACGCCTTCGCCACGCGGGGCAAAGCCATCGCTGGCGCCGAACAGCTGATCACAACTCTGCAGCAGGCTGCGCACCCGCTCGCCGACATCGCGCTGCTGGTCATGGGAGGCCAGGGCCCCCATGCGCACACCTTCCAGGGACGGGTCGCCAACCACGACCTTGCTCAAGCGCTCGCGCAGGCGGGTGGCGACGGCATCCAGGTGCCTGGCCGGGACGATCGCACGGCGGATGGCGGTGCACTTCTGCCCGGCTTTAGTGGTCATTTCACGCACCACTTCCTTGATGTACAGGTCAAACTCTTCGCTGTCCGGTGTCACGTCCGGGCCGAGGATGGCGCAGTTGAGCGAGTCGGCCTCGGCAGTGAACGGCACCGAGTTGCGAATCAGGTTGGGCGTCACGCGCAATTTGGCAGCGGTATCGGCGGAGCCGGTGAAGGTCACCACGTCCTGCCCCTGCAGGCGGTCGAGCAGGTCGCCGGTGCTGCCGATAACAAGCTGCAGGCTGCCTTCGGGCAGCAGGCCGGAGGCATTCATCAGGCGTACCACGGCCTCGGTCAAATAGCTGGTCGAGGTCGCTGGCTTGACGATGCAGGGCATACCGGCCAGGAACGTCGGGGCAAACTTCTCCAGCATGCCCCAGATGGGGAAGTTGAACGCGTTGATGTGCACCGCAACGCCTGCCCGTGGCACCAGGATGTGACTACCGGCGAAATGGCCTTGTTTGCCCAACGGTATGGCAGGCCCTTCGTGCACCAGGTTACCCGACGGCAGCTCGCGGCTGCCGATGCCGGCATAGGAGAACAGCGTGGCGTTGCCGCCTTCGATATCGATCCAGCTGTCGGCCCGGGTGGCGCCGCTGTGGTGCGACAGGGCGTAGAGCTGCTCCTTGTGCTCGGCCAGGTACAGGGCCAGGGCTTTGAGGCGTTGGGCACGTTGTTGGAAATCCATGCCCATCAGCGAGGCAAGACCGCGTGCACGCGCGTAGTCCACAGCTTCGGCGAAGTCCGGGCGCTCTTCATGGCTGTAGGCCAGTACGTGGCCGTCGAGGGCGCTGCGCAGGGCCTGGGCGCCGTGCTGGCCGAGCCAACGGCCGGCGATGAAACTTTGCAGAGTAGGGGCGGCAGACATGCTGTTCTCCATGCTGTTCAAAATGTGAGGGGTGCTGTTACCACAGCGCCAGGGTGTAGCCGATGATCAGGCGGTTTTCGTCCACGGCGTTGGTCAGGCCGTTGCCGGAGCGGAAGGTGACATTGCGCCAGCGCAGGCTGACGTCCTTGAACGGGCCACTCTGGATGACATACGTGATGTCGGTGTCGCGCTCGCGCTCACGGCCATTGGTCACGGTGGCAGTTTCCGCGTGGCGACCGTCGGTGTAGCGGGTCATGAAACTCAGGCCGGGGATGCCCATGGCAACGAAGTCGTAGTCGTAACGCACTTGCCAAGCGTCCAGCCCGGCCCGGGTAAAGGTGTTATAGGTGACCAGGTTGACGGTGAACGGGTCGCCGCCGTTGACGAACGGGAAGGCGCTGTCACCCGACATCTGCTGCCAGGTGGCGGTGAACTTGTGCGCCCGCACGCCCAGGGTGAACATGGCGTTGAAGTTACGGTTGTCGATGTTGCCGGCACGCTCGGCGCCGTCATTGCGGCTGTCGAAGTAGCGCAGGTCACTGCGCAGGCTCAGTCCTTCTGCCAGTGGGCGGGTGTCGATCAGACCGACGAACTGCTGACGGTAGATGTCCTGGAGCTTGGCGTAGTAATAGCTGACCGTGGTTTGCGGGGTGATGGCGTAGCTGCCACCACCAAAGTCCAGGTGGTCACTGCTGGCAGCGCCATAGCCGATGTCGTCGCGGCCAGAGGAATCACGCAGGTTGGCCTTGGTCAGGCGGCCGGCATTGAAGGTGAGGCCATCGAGGTCCTGACTGGTGAGCAGGCCACCCTGGAAGGTGGAGGCCAGCAGGCGGGTGTCGTTGTACACCACCACCGGCAGGATCGGCTGCAAGGTGCCCAGCCGCAAGGTGCTCTTGGACACGCGAACCTTGCCGGTCAGGCCTAGCTCGCTGTAGTCATCGACCGGTTCGTGGCTGTTCGGGCCAAAAGGCAGCAGGCCGGTGTTGCGACGGTCGCGGCTGGAATCGAGCTTGATGCCCAACTGGCCCAGCGCGTCCACGCCAAAGCCGACCGGGCCCTCGGTAAAGCCCGATTCCAGCTTGGCGGTAAAGCCTTGGCCCCATTCCTCTGCCTTGGCCTGCGGGGCGTTGCTCTGGCGAAAATCACGGTTGATGTAGTGGTTGCGCAGCTCCAGGCGTGCATGGCTGTCGCCGATGAAGTCGGCCAGCGCGGGCATCGGCAGGGCGAAGGTGGCCAGCCAGGCGGCTGACAGGAAGTGTGTGCGGTTCATTGTTGTTGTTTTACCCGACATGTCTGTTCGTCCTTGAAGTCAGTGTTTGCTGGCGCCAGCCGCACCGATACCGGTCATGGAGCGGATGAACTGGCCCAGGTAGCGACCACGCTCTTCAACGGCACGTTCGGAGCTGTCGGTAACCGAGAACACCCAGGCACTGAGGAAGGCCAGGCTCATGGAGAACAGCGCAGGGTTGCTGTAGGGGAACAGCGCCGTTTCGTTGTGCAGCACGTTGACCCACACCGCCGGGCCCAGCACTACCAACAGCACCGCCGAGACCAGCCCGGCCATGCTGCCGCACACCGCGCCACGGGTGGTCAGGCCTTTCCAGAACATGGAAAGGAGCAGCACCGGGAAGTTGACCGAAGCGGCCACCGCCAGCACCAGGCCGGAAAGGAAGGCAATGTTCTGCGACTCGAACATCAGGCCCAGGATCACTGCCAGCAGGCCGATGACCAGCGTGGCAATGCGTGACACGCGCATTTCCTCTTGCTCGGTCGCCTTGCCTTTGCGCATCACGCAGGCATACAGGTCGTGGGACACCGCCGATGCCCCGGACAGCGCAAGGCCAGCGACCACAGCCAGAATGGTGGCGAAGGCGACGGCAGAGATGAAGCCCAGGAACAGGTTGCCACCCACGGCCTGGGCCAGGTGCACGGCGACCATGTTGCCGCCACCGATGATGGCGCCAGTGGCGTCGCGGTAGGACGGTTCAGTGCCGACCATGACGATGGCGCCAAAGCCGACAACGATCAGCAGCAGGTAGAAGTAACCAATGAAACCGGTGGCGTAGAACACGCTCTTGCGTGCTTCCTTGGCATCACTGACAGTGAAAAAGCGCATCAGGATATGCGGCAGGCCAGCGGTGCCGAACATCATGCCCAAACCGAGGGAAATGGCGTCCACCGGGTTGGACAACAAGCCGCCTGGGGCCATGATCGCCTGGCCCTTGGCATGCACGGCCACGGCACTGGCAAACATGGCCTCGGTGCTGAAGCCGAAGTGCTTGAGCACCATGAAGGCCATGAAACTGGTGCCTGAGAGCAGCATTACTGCCTTGATGATCTGCACCCAGGTGGTGGCGAGCATGCCCCCGAAGGTGACATAGGCAACCATCAGCACACCGACCAGCATCACGGCGTACAGGTAGCTGATGCCGAACAGCAGCTCGATCAGCTTGCCGGCGCCGACCATTTGCGCCACCAGGTACATCAGCGCCACCACCAGGGTGCCGAAAGCCGAGGTCAAGCGCACCGGGGTTTGCGCCAGCCGGTAGCTGACTACGTCGGCAAAGGTGTACTTGCCCAGGTTACGCAGGCGCTCGGCAATCAGGAACAGGATGATCGGCCAGCCCGCCAGGACACCGAGGGCATACAACAGGCCGTCGTAGCCGTTCATGAACATCATCGCGGAAATGCCCAGGAACGAAGCGGCACTGATCATGTCGCCAGCGATCGCCAGGCCGTTCTGCATACCGGTCAAGCCGCCGCCGGCGGTGTAGAAGTCACTGGCCGAGCGGGTGCGCAGGGCAGCCCAGCGGGTGACCAGCAGGGTGAAGCAGACAAACACCATGAACATCGAAATGGCGGTCCAGTTCATTGTGCGCACTCCTGCTTGACCTTGTCGTTGAGCGGGTCGAGCACATTGTTGGCGCGGTGCACATAGATGCCGGTCAGGGCAAAGGACAGCAGCACCATCAACACGCCCACCAGCATGCCGACCGTGGTCACGCCGCCGCTGAGGGACTGGCCGAGGGTGCTGGGCGAAAACGCAACCAGCAGGACGAAGCCGTAGTAGACCACCAGCATGGCCAGGGTCAGGCTGCCGTTGAGGCGGCGCTTGCGCCGCACCAGGTGCTGGAAGTCGGGGTGGTTGGCGATGCTTTCTATGCGTTCGGGTGTCATGGCAAGCGATCTCTTGGTTTTGTAATTGTTGTGTTGAGGTCACGCGGGGTATTGCGTTGTTGCTTAGGCCCTCTTCGCAGGTAAGGATGCTGCCCCAGGCCCTGTAGGAGCGGGTTTACCCGCGAAGCAGTCGACTCGGTCTACAACTGGTCGAAGTCCAGCACCACCTTGTCGCTCACCGGGTAGGTCTGGCACGACAGCACATACCCGGCCGCCACTTCGTAGTCTTCGAGGGCATGGTTGCTGTCCATCTCCACTTCGCCCTCGATCACCCGGCACTTGCAGGTGGAGCACACGCCGGCCTTGCACGAGTAGGGCAGCTCGGCACCAATGGCGTTGCCGGCGTCGAGCACGTTCTGGGTGTTGCGCGGCAGGTCGAAAGCAAGGGCGCGGCCGTCGCTGATCACGGTGATGTGGCTAAGCGCCGAATCCACCTGGCGTGCCGCCTCACGGGCTTCGCGGCGGGCCTCGCTGCCGGCGGCGGCGAACAGCTCGAAGTGAATGCGTTCCTTGGCCATGCCGTTGGCCTGCAGGCTGTCACGCACGGTCTCGGTCATCGCCTGCGGGCCGCAGATGAATGCCGCGTCCAGCCCGGCAACGTCCAGCCAGCGCGAAAACAGCTGGCCGCATTTGTCGGCGTCGATGCGGCCGTTGTACAGGTCGACGTCCTGCTGTTCGCGGCTGAACACGAAAATCAGGTTCAAGCGGTCGAGGTAACGGTTTTTCAGGTCTTCGAGCTTGTCGCGGAACAGCGCCCCCGAACTGGAGCGGTTGCCGTACAGCAAGGTGAAACGGCTGTGCGGCTCGCTGGCCAGCGTAGTGGCGATGATCGACAGTATCGGGGTGATGCCGCTGCCGGCGGCCACCCCCAGATAGTTGCCCTGGCGAGCCGGGTCCAGCGGCACGAAGAAGCTGCCCGATGGCGGCATCACTTCCAGCTGCTGGCCTTCCTTGAGCACTTCATTGGCAAACGCCGAGAAGCGCCCGCCCGGTACGCGCTTGACGGCCACGCGCAGTTCGCCGTCCTGTACGGCGCTGCAGATGGAGTAGGAGCGGCGGACTTCTTCGTTATCCAGCTGGGTGCGCATGACCAGGTACTGGCCCTGAGTGAAGCGGAACTGGTCCTGCAGGTGCTCGGGCACATCGAAGGCAATCGATACCGCATCACGGGTCTCATTGCGCACTTGCTTGATGGTCAGGCTGTGAAACTGGCTCATGGTGGTCTCCACGGCTCAAATGCATTTGAAATAGTCGAATGGCTCCAGGCACTCGCGGCAGCGGTACAGCGCCTTGCAGGCCGTGGAGCCGAACTGGCTGAGCAATTCGGTATGGGCGCTGCCGCATTGCGGGCAGCACACCTGGGGGGCTTCGCCGAGCAGGCTGCGCTTGCTGGCGCTGCCTTGCGGCGGCGCAATGCCATATGCGCGCAGGCGCTCGCGGCCCAGTTCGCTGATCCAGTCGGTGCTCCAGGCCGGGGTCAGCCGGCGCTCCAGGTCTGGCGCGGTGAAACCGGCCTGTTCCAGCGCCTGGCGGATATCCCCTTCGATGACTTCGGTGGCCGGGCAGCCAGAGTAGGTCGGGGTGACCACCAGGTGCAGGTGGCCGGCGCGCCAATCGACATCGCGCACGATCCCCAGGTCGACCACGCTGACCACCGGCACTTCAGGGTCCATGACCTGGCCCAATACCGCCCAGGCACGAGCCAGGTCGTCGCCTTGCTGTGCCCGCGCGCCGCGGTCGCCGGCAATCAGTTCACCAGGTTGCATCGGGGTAGGCCCTTGGCAGGAACTGCATTTCGGCCAGCAGCAGGCCCAGATGCTCGGTGTGCAGGCCTTTGCGGCCATCCAGGTAGAAGTGGCTGGCGGCCTTGGGCAGCGGCAGTTCGACCGAAGCAAACGTCGCGGTGACCTGCTTCAGCCAGGTGGCGCCGACGGTAGCTGGATCGGCGCCGATACCGCATTCGGCCAGACGGACTTCGTTGTCGCTGCCAGCGGTGAGTTCAACGGTGAAGCGCCACAGCACCGGGATAGCGGCAAGCATGCGCTGGCGGCTGGCATCGGTACCACCGCCCAGGCGTTGTACCCATTCGCTGGACCGGCGCAGGTGGTAGGTGACTTCCTTCAGGGCCTTGGCGGCAATCCCGGCGATTCGCGCGTCGCTGGACTCGACCAGCTCCTGCAGCACGGCGAAGTGCCACGCGTCGTAAAGGAACTGCTTGGTCATGGTCACGGCAAAATCACCGTTGGGTTGCTCAACCAGCAGCAGGTTGCGGTAGGCGCGCTCGTCACGGCGGAACGCCAGGGCATCGGCATCCCGGCCATCGTCGAGTAGCTCGGCGGCATACTCCAGCCAGTTGCGG
Source organism: Pseudomonas sp. JY-Q (assembly GCF_001655295.1). Lineage (NCBI taxonomy): Bacteria > Pseudomonadati > Pseudomonadota > Gammaproteobacteria > Pseudomonadales > Pseudomonadaceae > Pseudomonas > Pseudomonas sp. JY-Q. The sequence goes on from NZ_CP011525.1 coordinate 3,136,047, forward strand.
GCCTGGCCGACCAGATCGAGGCCGACGTTCATCAGGGCCAGCTCTTCCTCGATGGCCGGGGCGCGGCCACACCACTCACAGAGGCGCTGGCCCTGGACCAGGGCGCTGTCGCCGAGCAACAGCAGATAGGGGATAAGGGCTTCTTTATGCATGGCCCACCTCACATGTGTCCGACTTCGTCGGGCAGCTCGTAGAAGCTGGCATGGCGATAGACCTTGTCGTCCGAGGGGGCGAACAGCGGGTCTTTCTCATCGGGGGAGGAGGCGGTGATCAGCGCCGAAGGCACCACCCACAGGCTCACACCTTCGCTACGGCGGGTGTAGAGCTCGCGGGCGTTCTCGATGGCCATGGCGGCATCGGCGGCGTGCACGCTGCCGACATGCTTGTGGTTAAGGCCGTGCTTGCTGCGCACGAACACTTCGTAGAGGGTCCAGACAGACATTTTCGATCTCCGCATCAATCGCCGCTCAGGCGGCGTTCTTGTTCTGTTGCTTGCGCGCATAGGCCACGGCGGCCTCGCGTACCCAGGCGCCATCCTCGGTGGCCTTGCGCCGGGTGGCGACACGTTCCAGGTTGCACGGGCCATTGCCCTTGATCACTTCGTAGAACTCGTCCCACTGGATTTCGCCAAAGTCGTAGTGGCCGCGCTCGGCGTTCCACTTCAGCTCAGGGTCAGGCGCAGTGCAGCCAAGCAGCTCCAACTGCGGCACGGTCTGGTCGATGAAGCGCTGGCGCAGTTCGTCGTTGGTCTGGCGCTTGATCTTCCAGGCCATCGACTGGGCGCTGTTGGGCGAGTGTTCATCGCTCGGGCCGAACATCATCAGCGCCGGCCACCACAGGCGGTTGATGGCGTCCTGAACCATGTCGCGCTGGGCTTGGGTGCCCTGGCGCATCATGGTCAGGAGCATTTCGTAGCCCTGGCGCTGGTGGAAGCTCTCTTCCTTGCAGATACGGATCATCGCGCGGGAGTAGGGGCCGTAAGAGGTGCGCTGCAGCACCACCTGATTGACGATGGCGGCGCCATCCACCAGCCAGCCCACAGCGCCCATGTCGGCCCAGCTGAGGGTGGGGTAGTTGAAGATGCTCGAGTACTTGGCCTTGCCGCTGTGCAGTTTGTCGATCTCTTCGTCGCGGTCAGCCCCCAGGGTTTCCATGGCGCTGTACAGGTACAGGCCGTGACCGGCTTCGTCCTGAATCTTGGCCATCAGCTGCAGTTTGCGCTTGAGGCTTGGGGCACGGGTAACCCAGTTGCCTTCGGGCAGCATGCCGACGATTTCAGAGTGGGCGTGCTGGGAGATCTGCCGGATGAGGGTCTGGCGGTAGGCCTCGGGCATCCAGTTCTTGGCTTCGATCTTGATTTCGGCGTCGATCTTTTCCTGGAAGTTGCGTTCCTCGGGGGACATTTCTTCCAGCGTCTTGACGCGCTTGACTCCGGTTTCCACTAGCTGTGCGTACATGTGCTGCGACTCCTGCTAAGGCATGAGTCATTTGTAAGCGATACAAAACATAACGTCAAACACATTTATGTGTATCAAGTAATATTTGTGTATCACATTGCCGGCCAAGGGGCTGTTGCAGCCCACTCTCGGCACAAGGCTGCGCCTGCATCGCGTGCCCGAGGGAACGCAGGCAAAAAAAAGGCCCCGGGCAATGCCGGGGCCGAAATGGCAGCCGATTGGGTCAGCTGGCCAACCGTTTGTCGAACACATGGCACGCCTTGCCCTCGGAGCGCTTGAGCGTGCCGCAGGGTTGCAGGTGCACCTGGGTGCTGATGCCGATGTAAGTCTTGATCTGTTTGGTCAACTCCCCGACGACCAGCTTGCGCTGGCCTTCGTCAAGGTGCTGGCACTCTGCGCGCAGTTCCACATGCACTTGGACACTGTCCAGGTTCCAATTGCGATACAGATGGATCTCATACAGCTCTGAAAGCTGTTTTATTTTTAGGACCTGTTCCTCGATCTGGGTCGGGAACACATTGACCCCGCGAATGATCAGCATGTCGTCACTGCGGCCGGTGATCTTGCCGATCCGCCGCATTGGCCGAGCGGTGCCGGGCAGCAGCCGGGTGAGGTCACGGGTGCGGTAGCGCACCATCGGCAATGCCTCTTTGCTCAGCGAGGTGAATACCAGCTCGCCCAGCTGGCCATCCGGCAGTACCTCGCCGGTGGCAGGGTCGATGATCTCGGGATAGAAGTGGTCTTCCCAGATGGTCGGGCCGTCTTTGGTCTCGATGCACTCCATCGCCACGCCGGGGCCCATGATCTCCGACAGGCCATAGATATCGAGGGCATTGATGCCCAGGCGCTGCTCAATTGAACGGCGCAGCTCGTCGGTCCACGGCTCGGCACCAAAAATGCCCAGGCGCAGCTTGAGGTGGTGGGGGTCGATGCCCTGGCGCTCGATTTCATCAGCCAGGTTGAGCATGTAGGACGGGGTGACCATGATGATGTCGGGCTGGAAGTCGCGAATCAGCTGCACCTGCTTTTCGGTCTGGCCACCGGACATGGGGATCACGGTGCAGCCCAGGCGCTCGGCGCCGTAGTGCGCGCCGAGCCCGCCGGTGAACAGCCCGTAGCCGTAGGACACATGCACCTTGTCACCTTTGCGCCCGCCGGCCGCACGAATCGAACGGGCAACCACATTGGCCCAGGTGTCGATATCGTTCTGGGTGTAGCCGACCACCGTCGGCTTGCCGGTGGTGCCACTGGAGGCATGCAGGCGCACCACTTCTTCCTGGGGCACGGCGAACATGCCGTAGGGGTAGTTGTCGCGCAGGTCGTTCTTGCCGGTGAAGGGGAACTTCGCCAGGTCTTCCAGGCACTTGAGGTCATCGGGGTGGGCGCCGCACTCGGCAAAGCGCTGGCGGTACAGCGGCACATTGTCGTAGGCGTGCTTCAGGCTCCAACGCAGACGCTCCAGCTGGTGCTGGCGCAGGGCGTCGACGCTGGCGGTTTCCATCGGGTCCAGCAGGGCACGATCGGCATCATGGTACATGTTCATGGCTTCACTCGAATTGTTCTTGTACGCCGCGCGCCAGCGGTTGCAGGCCACGCGGTGAGTGTCATGGAGGCAGCATATACGGCTGCGTTCAGTTCGGTAACAAGCGCAGGGCCCGAACCGCTCAGAGGCGCTCGATGATCATGGCGATGCCTTGACCTACACCGATGCACATGGTGCACAGGGCGTAGCGGCCGGCCGTTTCTTCGAGCTCGTGCAAGGCAGTGGTCACCAATCGAGCACCGCTCATGCCCAGTGGATGGCCCAGGGCGATGGCGCCGCCGTTGCGGTTGACGCGTGGGTCGTCGTCGGCCAGGCCCAGTTCGCGCAACACGGCCAGCCCTTGGGCGGCAAAGGCCTCATTGAGTTCGATGACATCCAGGTCAGCCAGTGCCAGGCCGGTGAGCGCCAGCACCTTGCGGGTCGCAGGCACCGGACCAATACCCATCAGCCTGGGCTCAACCCCGGCCACCGCCATGCCGACGATGCGACCGCGGGCCTTCAACCCATGGCGGCGGGCCGCGGCGCTGTTGGCCAGCAGCAGGGCGCAAGCGCCGTCATTCACGCCGGAGGCATTACCCGCCGTTACGCTGCCGCCTTCACGAAACGGCGTCCCGAGCCGAGCCAGCTGCTCCAGGGTCGTGTCGCCGCGCGGGTGCTCGTCATGCTCGACCACTTTGGCTGGGCCTTTGCGTTGCGGGATTTCGACCGGCACGATTTCCCGCGCCAGGCGGCCGCGGGCCTGAGCTGCTGCGGCTTTGTGCTGGCTGCGCAGGGCAAAGGCATCCTGATCGGCGCGCGAGATGCCGAACTGTTCAGCCACGTTTTCGGCGGTTTCCGGCATCGAATCGATGCCGTAGGCGGCCTTCATCAGCGGGTTGACGAAACGCCAGCCGATGGTGGTGTCGAACAGCTCGGCCGCACGGCCGAATGCCTGTTCCGACTTACCCATCACAAACGGCGCACGCGACATGGACTCCACACCACCGGCCAGCATGAGCCCCGCTTCACCGCAGCGCAGGGCACGTGCCGCATTGCCGATGGCATCCAGGCCGGAACCGCACAGGCGGTTGATCGTGGTCCCTGGTACTTCGAGTGGCAGCCCGGCCAGCAGGCTCGCCATGTGGGCCACGTTGCGGTTGTCTTCGCCGGCCTGGTTGGCACAGCCGAAGATAACGTCATCAATGGCTTTCCAGTCCAGTTCGGGGTGACGCTGGATCAAGGCTTTGAGCGGGATGGCCGCCAGGTCGTCGGCGCGCACGCTGCTCAGGGCCCCGGCATAGCGGCCAATGGGGGTGCGCACGGCGTCGATGATCAAGGCATCGGCGTGGGTCGGTTCATTCATCTTGCGTCTCCTGCGCCAGCACGGTGCCGCGCACTTTGTAGGATTTGCCATGGAACATCGCCACCAGCTCACCACGCTGGTTGTCGATGCGCACGTCGTACAGGCCGGTGCGGCCTTTGCGGCTGACTTCGCTGGCGTGGGCGGTGAGCACGTCATCGCGCAGTGCCGGGGCCAGGTAGTCGATGGTGCAGCCCAGCGCCACCGTGGCCTGGTCGTAGCTATTGCAGGCGAAGGCGAACGCCGAATCGGCCAACGCGAACAGGAAACCGCCATGGCAGGTGCCATGCCCCTGGATCATGTCGGCACGTACCGCCATGCGCAGGCTGGCCCGGCCTGGGCCGGCATCCAGCAGGCTGATGCCCAGGCCCTGAGTGGCCGGGTCGCGGGCGTACATGGCGTCGGCACAGGCTTGTGCCAGTTCCACTTCAGTCATGCAGGGTGCCTCCTTTGGCTTCACAGCGGCGCAACAACAGGGAAGGGCGGTAGCGGCTCTCGCCGTAGCTGCGCTGCAGGTTGTCGAGCACGCGCAGGGTATGGGCAATACCGATGTTCGCCGCCCAGGCCAGCGGGCCGCAGGGGTAATTGACGCCGGCGCGCATGGCCAGGTCGATGTCGGCGGCGCTGCCGACGCCCTGAAGCACCGCATCGGCGGCCTCGTTGGCGAGCATTGCCACGGTGCGCAGTACCACCAGGCCGGGCAGGTCGGCGACACCGGTCACTTTCAGGCCGGCACGCTGCAGCAAGGCTACGGCTTGGTCGCGGGCGCTGTCAGTGGTATCGGCGAACCAACTGATGGCAAGGCGGGTGGCGCTGCTGTAGTCCAGCGCCAGGTCGAGCAGCACAAGGTTGCGCAGGCCGTCTTCGCGGGCGCGCTGGCTGGCCAGGCGGCCATCGGACAGGGCCAGGGTGGCATCGCCCACCTGAATCAAGCCACTACCGGTGCGCTGGGTCACGGCAATGCCGCTTTGGCGAAGGCGCTCGACCAGCGGCTGCATCACCCCCAGGTTGCCCTCGACAACGCAGGCCTCTGCGCAGGCGGGGCTGTGCAGTTCGGCCGGCTGCGGACGCTCGACGCCTTCGGCATAGCGATAGAAGCCTTGGCCGGTCTTGCGCCCCAGGCGACCGGCGTCCACCAGTTCCTTCTGCACCAGCGAAGGCTGGAAGCGGAAATCGCCATAGAAAGCATCGAATACTGAACACGTGACAGCGTAATTGACGTCATGGCCAATCAGGTCGGTCAGCTCGAACGCCCCCATGCGAAAGCCGCCAGCGTCACGCATCAGCGCATCCAGGCTGGCGCAATCGGCGGCACCTTCCTGCATCAGGCGCAGGCTTTCGGCATAGAACGGCCGCGCTACACGGTTGACGATGAAACCCGGTGTAGAGCGCGCATGGACCGGCTGCTTGCCCCAGGCCTGGGCAGTGGCGTAGATGCGTGCGGCCACTGCCGGGTCGGTTGCCAGGCCCGACACCACCTCGACAAGCGCCATCAGCGGTGCCGGGTTGAAAAAGTGCATACCGACCAGGTGCTGCGGGCGTTCAAGGCCAGCGGCGAGGCTGGTGATGGACAGTGACGAAGTGTTGCTGGCAAGGATACAGTCGGCTGCGCACAGGGTTTCGAGCTGGCCGAACAACGCCTGCTTCACCTGCAGGTTTTCGACGATGGCTTCAATGACCAGGCCGGCATCTGCCAAGGCTTCGAGTGTATCGACCGGGCACAGGCGGGCATTGATCGCTTCGCGTTCAGCGGCCGGCAACGTTCCTTTGTCCACCAGCCGGGCCAGTTGGCGATCGATACCCGTCACCGCCTGGGCGGCAGCACCCGGGCGGTTGTCGTAGAGTTTGACGGGGTGGCCGGCCTGGGCCGCGACCTGGGCGATACCGGCGCCCATGGCGCCGGCACCGATCACCGCCACCTGCACATTGCTTGCGAGTGCGCCCATGTTCAGCGCCCCTTGAAGGCTGGCGTGCGTTTGTTCATGAAGGCGCTCACGCCTTCGCGGTAGTCCTCGCTGCGCCCGGCCAGGCGCTGCAGGTCGCGCTCCAGCTCCAGCTGCGCCTCAAAACCGTTGTCGAAACTGGCATTGAGGCTGCGCTTGATCAGTGCCAGGCCGTAGGTGGGCTGGGCGGCGAGCTGGCGGGCGAGGGTGAGGGCTTCGTCACGCAGCGCGGCATCATCCACCACGCGGTGGATCAACCCCCATTGCTCGGCCTGTTCGGCGCCAAGGCGCTCGCCCAGCATGGCCAGCGCCTTGGCCCGGGCCATACCGACCAAGCGCGGCAGCAGCCAGGTACCACCGGAGTCCGGCACCAGGCCGATCTTGCAGAAGGCCTGGATGAAACTGGCCGAGCGGGCGGCCAGCACCAGGTCGCAGGCCAAGGGAATGTTGGCACCGGCACCGGCCGCCACGCCGTTGACCGCACAGATCACCGGCAAAGGCAGGTCGCGCAGGGTGCGTACCAGCGGGTTGTAGAACTTGTCGATCGATTGGCCCAGGTCCGGCATTTCGGCGCCTGGGGCAACGTTGCGGTCAGACAGGTCCTGCCCGGCGCAGAAGCCGCGGCCTTCAGCCGTCAGCAGCAGCACCCGCGCGTCACTGCTTTGGCGCACTTGCTTGAGCGCTTCGCGCACCTCCAGATGCATGGCCGTATTGAAGCTGTTCAGCTGCTCGGGGCGGTTCAATGAAAGGAAGGCAACGCCGTCCTCGATGGAAAACAGGATGTGCTGGAAAGTCATGACAGACTCGCTCCGTCAGTCGAGAGAATGATGATCAGCGCCCCTGGAAACGGGCTTGGCGCTTTTCCTGGAAGGCGCGGATGCCTTCATCGCGGTCGGCGGTGCCAGCCAGCAGGGTGAAGGCATGGCGCTCGAAGCGCAGGCCGCTGGCCAGGTCGGTATCACCGGCCTTCAGTAACGCCTCCTTGGCCAGGCGCACGGCCAGCGGCGCTTTGGCGGCGATGCTGCGGGCAACCTGCATGGCGCGTTCTACGGTGAGTTCGGGCTGGGTGATTTCGCTGACCAGGCCGGCCTGCTGGGCGCGGTGGGCAGTGATGGCTTCCCCCGTCAGTACCATCTGCATGGCCAACGGCTTACCGACGGCACGCAACAGGCGCTGGGTGCCGCCAGCACCGGGGATGATGCCAAGGTTGATTTCCGGTTGGCCGAAACGGGCGTCGGTACCGGCGATGACGATGTCGGCGCACATTGCCAGTTCACAGCCGCCACCCAGGGCATAGCCGTTGACTGCGGCAATCAGCGGTTTGGCGAATGCGGCGATGCTTTGCCAATGCGCTACGCGCGGGTCATTGAGGATGCCGACCAGGTCGCGATCAGCCATCTCGCGGATGTCGGCGCCTGCGGCGAATGCTTTGGCACTGCCGGTAATCACTGTGGCCCGGACATGCTCGTCGTCCCCGGCAGCCTGCAGCGCAGCAGCCAGTTCTGCCAGTAGCTCGGTGCACAGGGCATTCAAGGCCTCGGGCCGTTGCAGGGTAATGAGCTGAACGCCGTGTTCGGGCGCCTGCACATCGATATATCGCGGCATGTCGGGTTCCTCTGGCTGCACGCACGGCACATCGCGTGGCCGGCATTTTTTGGAATTGTTTGCAGGGGCGTAATGCGGGATCACGACCAGGTGAGGTCAGTATATGCTCTATGTGATACGTCAATGCAAGTTTCAAAATGTATTCGCGTATCTCTTTTTTATTTTCCAGCGGCCAAAGCCGCAGAGCAATGCCTGCAGAAGAATCGGTTCATCTGGTTATTTTCTGGTATTTAACGCTGGTTTTTGCCTGGCAGAATCAAATCAACACAAGTGATACACGATTGACGACCAAACAGCTTCTGATACAAGATCGAAAGAAATTTCAAATCATTTCAGGAGTGATGCCATGCCTTGCTATCGACTGGACGGCCTGACGCCCGTGGTTCACCCGACAGCCTACGTGCACCCCAGTGCAGTCCTGATCGGCGACGTCATCGTTGGACCCCGCTGCTACATCGGCCCACTGGCATCGCTCAGGGGCGATTTCGGCCGCATCGTGCTGGAGGAGGGTGCCAACTTGCAGGACACCTGCGTGATGCACGGTTTCCCGGGGGGCGACACCGTAGTAGAGCGTAACGGGCACATCGGCCATGGCGCCGTGCTGCACGGCTGCCGAGTGGGCGAAGACGCGTTGGTCGGCATGAACGCCGTGGTGATGGATGGCGCCCATGTAGCACCACGTTGCATTGTCGCGGCCACTGCCTTCGTCAAGGCAGGCTTCGAATGCGCGGCGCAGAGCCTGGTGATGGGGTCGCCAGCCCAGGTCAAACGCCCACTGACCGATCAGGAGCTGGCCTGGAAACAGCGCGGGACGGCGGAGTACCAGCACCTGGCGCAGCGCTGCATGAACAGCATGGTCGAATGCCCGCCGCTGGCCGAGGCAGAGCCGGGACGCCCGCGCATGGAAGACACCGGGGTCAGGCCCAAGGGCCAGGCGAGCGCATGAGCCTGGCAGCGACACGCAATGGCCAGGCGGCCCACCGCACAGGTATAGTCGGTGCTTTATCCGCGCACAGTTCGCCCATGAGCACTCTTGCCCCACTGAACCACTTGATCACCCGTTTTCAGGAACAGACGCCGATCCGCGCCAGTTCCCTGATCATCACGTTGTACGGCGATGCCATCGAGCCGCACGGCGGTACAGTCTGGCTCGGTAGCCTGATCAACCTGCTGGAACCGATCGGCATCAATGAACGGCTGATTCGCACGTCGATCTTTCGCCTGACCAAAGAAGGTTGGCTCACTGCAGAAAAGGTGGGTCGACGCAGTTATTACAGCCTGACAGGCACTGGCCGTCGGCGTTTCGAAAAAGCTTTCAAGCGCGTCTATAGCCCAAGCCAGCCAGCCTGGGACGGGGCCTGGACGCTGGTGTTGCTGTCGCAACTCGAGGCGGGTAAACGCAAGGCCGTGCGTGAAGAGCTGGAGTGGCAGGGGTTTGGTGTCATGGCGCCGAACCTGCTAGGTTGCCCACGGGCAGACCGTGCCGACCTGGTGGCCACGTTGCGTGACCTTGAGGCCGGCGACGACAGTATCGTCTTCGACACCCACACCCAGGAGGTGCTCGCGTCCAAGGCGATGCGCGCCCAGGTGCGGGAAAGCTGGCGTATCGACGAACTGGGGCAGCAATACAGTGAGTTTATCCAGCTGTTCAGGCCGCTGTGGCAAGGTTTGAAAGAGCAGCCGTTGCTGGATGCTCAAGATTGCTTCCTGGCACGCACGCTGCTGATTCACGAGTACCGCCGCCTGCTGCTGCGCGACCCGCAACTGCCTGACGAACTGCTGCCAGGGGACTGGGAGGGAAGGGCTGCGCGGCAGTTGTGCCGTAACCTCTACCGACTGGTGTTTGCCAAAGCCGAAGAATGGTTGAATGCAGCACTGGAAACAGCAGATGGCCCATTGCCGGATGTGAGCGAGAGTTTCTACAAGCGTTTTGGCGGGTTGGCTTGAGGGTAAGTCACCTACTACCAGCAGGCAGTTCTTGTGTCCTTACAGGAGCAACCCCAACCACATTGCCCCCAGGATGAGCAGTTGCCCTGGAATGAGGTATCGCGAAAAGCTGAAACCTCCGTTGCTCAAGGCCAGAACACATTTGCTCAATGTGTTCCCCGTCAATGCGAGCAACCCCGGTATGACGATTTCATTCGCACTGATTCGTCCGGCAGCGACCAACGAGGCGATCGAGGCCGTGGCCGCATGAGCATCGGCCAGGCCGCCGACGAAAGCCGCGAGATTGACGCCATTGGGGCCCAGAAGCTGAAGCAGAAATGCCGAGAACAAGGCGATGCCGGTTATCGCAGCGGTGATCGCCAGTGCTGTCCAGAGACTGAACGCGCCATCGCCCGGATGTGTGGCGGATCCTCCATGAGCAGCACGCCAAGGTGCTAGCAGAAGCACGCCATACACGAGTGTGACCAGTGCCCCCAGCGCAATCGATGACCAGAAAGGGTCGAGCAATCGACGGTCGACGATGCTCAACACCAGTGCAAATTGGGTGATGCTGGCGAGATTGGACAATACGGCAGCGCCGGCAAATGGCCTGGCAGCAGCGCCTTGCTGTCTGACGCGGTGCGCAAGCAGGGCAATGGTGGCAGAACTTGAAGCAAAGCCCGATGCGATCGCGCTCAAGGGCAGGCCATAGCGAGGCCCCATCAGGCGCATGACGATGTGTCCTAAAGCACCCACGGCCATCAGCAAGACCACCAGGTTACAAATCGTGCGCGGGTTGAGTATGTTGTAGGGGCCTAGAAACTGGTCCGGTGTCAGCGGCAGTACCACCAAGGCCACCGTGGACAACATCAGGCCATCGCGCAGCTCTTCCTCGCTCAATTGTTGCAGCACGAAATGATGCAGTTCGCGTCGCAGCGCCAACAGCACGGTGAGCACCACGCCCACCGCTGCGGCGAGCTCAGGCTCATGAAGGCTAAGCGCTCCGAGTGTCAGCACCAGCAGCAGGGCAATTTCACTGGTCACTTCAGGGTCTTTATCGGCATGTCTGCGGTAGTGCATGCAGAGCATCAGCACCAGGCCCAGACTCGAAACCGCGACCAGCACCGCACCTGCCAGCAACATGCTGACGTAGCCCAGCAATGCAGTGATGGCGAAGGTCCTGAGCCCGGCGGCCGCGTGGTCTTCGTTACGCCCCTTCTTACGCTCGCGCTCCAGCCCCACCAGCATGCCGATACCCAGCGCCACAGCGCCGTGGCCAACATTCAAGGCGTCGAGCATGGTGCCTTTAGCGGGACCTTGACCTCACATTCCCCGCCACCTTGTTCCAGTGCCATGAGTGCAGGCATATCGAGAATTTCTACCAATCTGCCATGCAGGTCGACGATACCCAGCACGCGAAGACGGGCGACGGATCGGCACACGGTTTCCAGGCGTAACCCCAGGTACGAAGCCATGTCTTCACGAGACATGCGCAACATGAAGCCATGCGCAGAGTAACCGCGGCTGACGAAGCGTCTGGAGAGCCCCACCAGGAAGCTGGCCAGCCGCTGTTCTGCTGTCAGGTTGCACAGCATCAGCACGCGCCCGTGCTCACGCACGATCTCGCGGCTCATCAAGCGATTAAGGCTCTGCTGCAGCTCCGGAAACTCACGCGCCAGGGTTTGCAAGCGACGATAGGGGACGGGGCAGACTTCGCTGTCTTCCAGGGCAATGGCGTCACAGACATGGTGCTCTGTGGCAATGGCATCGAGGCCGAGTACATCGCCCGGCATCCAGAAGTTGATCACCACGCCTTGCCCCTCGGCGGTGTTCAGGCTGGTCTTGAAACTGCCGCAACGTACGGCATAGAGCATGGACAGCGGATCGTTGGCATTGAACAGCGCGGCACCCTTGCGAATGCGCATGCGTGGGCCTATCAACGCGCCCAGGCAGCTGTTGTCGTCAACCGGCAGACCCGTGGGGAGGCACAGACCGCTGACCCGGCAATCCATGCAGTGGTTCACCAGCGGTTTCAGGTGAATAGGGTTTGCCTTGGACAATGCGTTGGGTGAGTCGAGCAGGGTGACCTTCAGCTGGCCAGGCATTTTCAGGCCTCCTTCGCATTTTGGAGGCCGCTTTGGGCCCCTGCGCCATGACGCGCACCGAGCTCCACGGTCACGCCAGCATGGGGCGACCAATCAGCAAGCATGTCACGCGAGTGGGGGGCATTGAGGCGGCTTGTAAGCCGTTCGACAAACCGCTCGGCTTCGGCAGCCGTCCTGAAACCCACCCGCCAGTCATCCATGTGTACCCAACAGCGTCCCTGCTCTGTGTTCTTCTCCACGTAAACGTTCATCAGGGCCTCCAAAGCATGTATCGGTAGACAATGCAGAATGAAGGCGTCCCTGCCGGCAGTGCAGGTGAAACTCAGGGCGGTGTCGCCATGGCACGCCTGCGGGGCCTGAAGTGGCTGTGATCTGGGTACAGGGTGCGCCGGCGAAGTCCCGAGGTATTGATCCGCGTCAAGTTCTTGCGCCATGGGCAATGCCACTGGTCGGTAGGTGCCTCCAGTTGATAAACATCAAGTTCGCAACACGTAGGTGGCAGATGCTTTACCTACGTATTGCAACCTCAGAGGTGTGCCATGGAAACTCCGCAAAGACTGCTGCTGATCGCCTCCCCCCTGATGCGCCGAACCCCGGCCTATGACCGGGCCGCTGCGCTGGCCAAGGCCAAGGGGATGGCGCTGCACATCGTCGCTTTCGACTACGTGGAAGGGCTTGCCACGGCGGGCTTGGTGAATGATCAAGCGCTCGCAGTCATGCGCGAGGGTTACGTGCAGCAGCACCGGGCATGGCTGGAAACCCAGGCGTTGCCGATGCGGCGCAATGGTGTCACCGTCACAACCGAGGTGGTGTGGGTGCAGCAGCCCTTGAATGAGATCCTGATTCACTTGCGTGAGCAACCGTTTGCCATGCTGATCAAAGAGCTCGAGCATGAGCCTTGGTGGATGCGCGCAATGTTCACCTCGCTGGATATCCAGCTGCTGCGCGAAACGCGAATACCCTTGCACTTGGTACACAAGGCGAGCCATGCGTTGCCACGCAGGATTCTGGCGGCGGTGGACCTGTCCAGGCCTGAGGATCAGTTTGAAGGTTTCAACGACCAGATCATCAGCGAAGCGCTGAAGCTGACCTTGCAGTGCAATGCCCAGATCGAATTGCTGTACACCTACGACCTGGGTTCCATGTACCTGGACGCCGGCGGCAGCCGGGAACATTCGTTCCTGTTCGATTCGAACCGTGCCCAGACCTTGCATGACGTTCAGAGCGCTGCCTTCCAAGAGCTTGCCGAACGCAACGGGATCGCCGTCGAACACCGCCATATGCGCATCGGCGACCCGGCAAAGGCCCTGGCCATGTTCATGGATAACAATGATATCGACGTGCTGGTCATGGGCAGCTATCACCACCATGGCATCGGCTGGTTCATCGGCAGTACTGCCGAGCGCGTTTTGCATCGGTTGTCCAGCAGTGTGCTGGTGATTTCTCCAGAGCGCTCCAAAGGCTGAAGCACAAGGCCCGCAAGGGCCTTGTTTTTTCAAGGCCGCAGGTCAAGTTCGTGCAGGATCTCGCTCACATCGCCGCCAGGGTAGCGTGAGGTGAAGCCCAGTGCCTTGACCAGCCGGTGCATGGCATAGTTGCTGGCCAGATCCCTGGAGACCATGCACTGAAAGCCATTGCGCCGTGCGGCTTCAATCAGGTGTTGCATCAGGCGCTTGCCCAACCCCTTGCGCTGCCAGTCTTCGCTGACCGCCACTGCACATTCGCACCGCGGACTACCAGGTATGCCTGCATAGCGGCTGACGCCGATTTGTTGCAATTGACCGTCTACATGAACCAAGGCGACATAGGCCATGCGCTGGTGATAGTCCACGGGCATGTCTTGCGTGTCCAAGCTAGGCAAGCCGCCGCTGAGCCCAGCAATGAAACGAAAACGCCGTGATTCATAAGCGATGGTGCTCAGAAAACGCTTGTCCCGTTCGCGGTCTTCTTCGCGCAGTGGGCGGATCAGCACCGCCGAACCGTCCTCGAGGTTTTCGACCCAGTGTTCGCAGGTCTGTGGCTGTGCTGTTTGCTGCCCGTTCATGACGCCTCCCGTTGCTTGATCAGTACCTGGTGCAGCCGTTTTAACGTGGCGGGCCGTTTCGGTTCTGACAATCATCAAGTTCAGCCTGGGTAGCGGTTTTCTGATCTGCATCAAGCAGCAGCGATCCTGCGCGCGGAATATCGTCAGCATCACACCCACTCACGAAAGCGCGGAGGTTCACCATGGGGCAATATCGACAATTGCTGGTGCTGCTGACCGAGGTAGAACCGCATTCCGCCGCTTTGCGCAGAGCCCTTGCCTTGGCGCATGTCAGCGGCGCCAGCGTGCATGTACTGGGCTTGTTCGAGCCAAGCGAGGAGCACCTTCTGCGCGAAGAGCGGCTGAACGAGGCCGATATCAAGCGCCAGTACGAGCACTATCGCGCTCAGTTGACGGGATTGGTAGAGCGGCATCGCGGCAGCGGTATAACGCTGACGGTCGACAGCCTGAATGCGGAGGATATCCGCAGCCAGGCGATCGATTACATCAGTGAACTGCAGCCCGATATGGTCATCAAGGACAGCGAAGCCGCGTCGGCCCTGGTGCGCGTGTTCGGCACCCCACTGGATTGTGCGCTGATGCGAGGTTTCAAAGGCGTCAGCCATTTCGTGCCGGCGGGGGCCATCTCATTGCCGCGGCGTGTGCTGGTCGCAGTGGATACGGCGTTCAGTGAGACGCCTGCCGTTCAGGCGTGCTTCAATCGTGGTCTGGTTCGTGCTGCCCAGGCGCTGGCGTTGCAGTGTGACGCGCACCTGCATCTGCTATCGGCCTACAACCTGGCAGGGGTATTTGCCTCGGACATGAATGTCACCCAGGCGTGGATCGACGAGATGCGCGAGGCACTGCAGGAACCTTTCGAAGCGCTGGCCGATGCCGAAGGCGTCGCGCCTGACCGCCGACATTTCATGGAAGGAGGCCCGGTACAGGTGATCCGTGAACAGGTCGCGGCCCTGGACATCGACGCGGTGGTGATGGGCGTGGTGCAACCCAAAGGCCTAGACAAACTGTTGGGAGACACCACCGAGCGTATCGTCAGCCGCCCACCGTGCAGCGTGCTCGCCGTTCATCCCCAAATAGCCGAAAGTTGGGAGCCTTGGCCATGCAACTGACATTTCTTGGCGGCACCGGCACCGTGACCGGCAGCAAATTCCTGTTGACCCGTGACAGCACGCGGGTATTGGTCGACTGCGGACTCTTCCAGGGTTTCAAGCAACTGCGCCTGCGCAACTGGCAGCCACTGCCCCCGGCGCTGCGGGCGCTTGATGCGGTGGTGCTGACCCACGCCCACCTTGACCACAGTGGTTATCTACCGGTGCTGGTTCGGGAAGGCTACCGCGGGCCGATCTACGCCACGCCGGCGACGTGCGCCTTGGCGGAAATCCTCCTGCTCGACAGTGCACGGCTGCAGGAAGAGCAGGCCGAACATGCCAATCGCCACGGTTACTCCAAGCATGCGCCGGCGCAACCGCTCTATACCGAGCAGGATGCCAAACGTGCCCTGGCACTGTTTCGGCCCGTGGCGTTACATCAGGTGACCATGATCGCAGAGGGCATGGAGCTACTGTTGCGTACCGCCGGACATATTCTGGGGGCAGCCACGGTCCAGATCAGCGCCGAAGGGCAGACCGTGCTGTTTTCGGGTGACCTCGGCCGCCCTCAGGATCCGATCATGCGTGCGCCTGAGCTGGTCAGGACGGCGGACGTGCTGTTGATCGAGTCTACCTATGGGGACCGCCAGCATCCCGCCGAATCGACCGAGCAGTACCTGGCCAAGGTCATCAACGAAACGCTCCTGCGCCACGGCATTACCCTGGTACCCTCGTTCGCCGTCGGCCGTGCCCAACTGCTCATGTATTACCTGTACACGCTCAAGCGCGACCGGTTGATCCCTGATGTCCCGGTCTACCTGAACAGCCCGATGGCCACCGACGCCACCGCCTTGTACCAGCAGTACCGCAGTGAACATCGGCTGACCGCAGCCGAGTGCGCCGCCATGTGCAGAGGCACGCACATCGTCCGGACAGTCGATGAGTCCAGGCACCTGGACCAGCTGCGCGAGCCCGCAGTGATCATCGCCGCCAGTGGCATGGCGACCGGCGGACGGGTGCTTCACCACCTGAAGGCGCTGGCCCCCAACCCACGCAACAGCATCCTGTTCTCGGGCTTTCAAGCCGGGGGGACGCGGGGTGCCGATATCGTCGCGGGCGCCCACAGTGTGCGGTTGCACGGCGAGGATGTGCCCATCCGTGCACAGGTGCATGCGATGGAGAATCTTTCTGCGCACGCCGATGCCGATGAAATCATGGAATGGTTGCGCGGGTTCACCCGGCCACCCCGTCAGACCTATGTCATTCATGGTGAGCCACACGCTGCCGACACCTTACGGCGGCGAATCAGCCTCGAACTCGGCTGGCAGGTGTGCGTGCCTGAGTATCAGGAAACGGTTGCCATCGACCCTGTGCGCTAGCCGGGCGCGGGAGGTGAATCATGAGTACACAAGCAAGGGCGAAACTGCGGGCCTGGTTGCACAGGCCCAGGGGCAGCCTGGGTTGGATCGTGACCATCGTCGCTTTACTCGTCGCCGCGTCCGTCTATCGCGCCTTAAGCGCTAGCTGGCGCATGCCCATGCGTGATCCGGCGGTACTCCTTGGCCTGCTGGCGTTGAGTGTCGCGCTGGGGTGGGCGGTGCAGCGGGGCGTCAAGCGCACGGTCGGCAAGGCCATTTTCAATGGCCAGCAGACGGGTTGGCAGGCCAGGCTGGCGTTGCTGCGTTCAATCACCCGGGAATCGAACACGTTGATAAGCGTGTTGCTGCTCCTGGTCCTACTCGGTGCTGGCACCGTGTGGCTGGCGGGGCGCTCCGTGGCGCAGATCGTGGAGAATTGCACGGCCAACCTGCAGGCCCAGGTGGAGGTGCCTGAGGATGACAAGCTCGCTGCGCTGGTCGGCAAACCCGTGTGCACGTGCCTGGCACAGACCTTTCTGGAGCGCAATGGGGTGCTGCGCCTGGCCCTGTTCGAAACGCCCATGCAGGAAGTGAGCGGTCTGAAGGCGCTGACTCCCGCTGATGAGCAGCGTTGCCTCGCGCAGTTCGACCTGCTGCCCGAGGCGGGGCGTGCAGCCACGCCTTGAAGCCATCAACGGCTCCCATCGGCAGCTGAAACGACCGGCGCCCATCGCGGCGCGGGAGGTGTTCATGTCCCATGATCTTGCCTTGCCAACTGTGTTTGTCGACCGTACCCAGGCTGGACGTTGCCTGGTAGAGCCACTGGCCCGGTATGCCGGCAGGCCCGACGTGATCGTGCTTGCACTGCCGCGTGGTGGTGTTCCGGTGGCCTATGAAGTCGCGACTGCCCTCAACGTTCGCCTGGACCTGCTGATGGTGCGCAAGCTCGGTATGCCGTTTCAACCCGAGTTCGCCATGGGGGCGATAGCCAGCGGCGGAGTAACCTTCCTCAATGACGACATGTTGCGGGCCTATCCGGTAGATCGCGCGGTGTTCGACGCCGTGGTTGCCAGGGAAACCGAGGAACTGGCGCGGCGCGAGCGGGCTTACCGGGGAGGGCGGCCAGCCCAGCAACTCAAGGATCAGGTGGTGATTCTCGTTGATGACGGCCTGGCGACCGGTGCCACGATGAGGGCGGCGATACAGGCTGCACGAGCCCAGTCACCGGCGCGGATCGTCGTCGCCGTCCCGGTCGCACCGCCAGAAACGCTCGAAGCGCTGTACGGTGAAGTGGATGAGCTGGTGTGCCCGCGTGTGCCTGAGCGGATGGTCTCGGTTGGCTATTGGTACCAGGATTTCCCGCAGACGTCGGACGAGGAAGTCATGACGCTCATGGGGCAAGCTGATCAGCAAGCACTTTGCCGGAGTGCCCCCCATGACTGAGCGCAGGGGTGAAGTTCGCACGCAGACGATGAAGCTGGCAAGTTGCGCATCGGCTTGTTCGGTGCAGGCACGGGGGCCACTGCGCTTGCCGGTGACGGGTTTGTGAAGTCCCTGCAGCGCGTATCCGCCTGATAGCGCTTCGCCGAGGCTCATACACCAAATGGATAGGTTTCGTCCTCAGGCTCAAGGTGCTGTTGTTTCGGCAAGGGCAGGGCAGTCACTGGCTGGGTCTGTTCGAACCAGAGCAGCGCATCGAACTGCTCGGCCAGCACCGCCTCGAAGTAGTGGCTCAGCCGTTCGCTCTCGGGGCGATAGATGACGCCGATGGCGCGTTCGAGTAGCGCCGTGGACAACACATGGCGCAACGCCTTGCGCTGTGGGTCGCGCCAGTCGCTCAGGCTGGCTGGCACGCCTGCGAGGCGGAACTGGTGCTCCCAGCTGTCGCTGCGCGAAGGACGGATTTCCTTGATCTGCATGTCGCCGTCCCAGTCATTGGCGGCGGCCACCTGGCCGCGGTCGGTGGCCATGCCGATCAGCACCGCGTCGTGCCCGAAAGCGCTGCGGCAAAGCTGGCCGATGGTGAACTGGCCTTTCCAGCCCATTTCCGTGGCTCCGGCATTGCCGATGTGTGAATTGTGTGCCCAGACCACGGCCTTGGCGTGGGGACCACGGTGTTCCAGCAGTGCGTGCAAGGTATCGAACATGTGCCGGTCGCGCAGATTCCAGGAAGCCGTCGAACCTCGGTAAATGGCGCGGTAGTACTGTTCCGCAGCGATGATTACACGGGCGTTCTGCGTTGCGTTGAAGAAGGCTTCATCATTGTGGACAAGCCCTGACAGTTGCTCGGCGAGCATGACATTCAACTGCTGGATCACCGGTTGCTCACAAGGCATGACGCCACCGCGCTCGACAAAGTGCCCGTACAGCGCGGGGTCGTCCTGCCACGGCGTCAGGCAACCGTAACGGCGGCGGGCTTCATGGGCCAGATGCGGATCGACCCGGTCCAGATAGGCCAGGACTTCATGGATGGAATTGCGCAGGCTGTAGACATCCAGGCCGCGGAATTCCACGCGGTGGTCGGTGGGCAGCAGGCGGTTGTGCCCGTGAAGCCATTGGGCGAAGGCTTTGACTTCGCTATTACGCCACATCCAGGTAGGAAAACGGCTGAAAATATGGCGTTTCCACGCCGAGTGCGCCAAGCCTCGGACGTACTGATCGACATGCCCGGCATCCGGCCAGTCAGCCTCGACAGCAACGATGTTGAAACCATGCTGTTCGATCAGGCGCCGGGTGATCGCCGCGCGGGCGCGATAGAACTCACTGCTGCCGTGGCTTGCCTCGCCCAGCAGGATGACGCGCGCGTCAGCATAGCGGTCGAACAGCGCTGCGAATGCCGGCGTATCCAGGTCCGGCAAAGGTTCGGCGTACTGATGAAGCACCGGGGCAATATCGGCAGTGTCGACCTGATACTGCTTGCCGTAGAGTTTTTCCATCAATGTCTTCGAAGGGCCGCTCATGGAGAGCCTCCCGTAATCGGGCCGCCGCGCATTGACCCGTCAGTGCGACGGCCCAGGGTTCAGATCAGGGAGAGCCGGTGGATGACCTGGCTGGGATCATCCGGGTCAGCGACGGTGGTGAACCCCGCCGCTTTGGCCAGCTCGCGCATCGCTTGGTTGGCTGCTGCATCAACCGAATACATCTGCCGCAAGCCCTTGGCCCGGGCATGGTCGACCAGGTGCTTGAGCAGCAGGCGACCCAAGCCATGGTGCTGCCAGCTGTCCATGACGGTAACGGCACACTCGCACTCGTCCTTGCCGCTAGCAGTGGCGTAGCGGGAAATGCCCACTTCCTGCAATTCACCATCCACGTGGGCAAGGGCGACGTAAGCCGCCTGGCGATCCTGGTCGACCTTCATCAGCTGGTCGAGCATGGCTTCACCGGGCTCCCTGAGCTGGCACAGGAAGCGGAAATGCCGCGATTCGGGCGACAGCCGTTCGATGAAGGCTTTTTCGCGTTCTCGGTCCTGGGCTTGCAAGGGCCTGATCAATACGTGAACGCCGTTTTCAAGGGCTTCGATCCAGTATTCACCCGAAGGTTTTGGGAACGAAGGCGTTTTATGCTCACGGGAAGTCTCGGCGGGCGCCATGGCAATGTCCTCTGTGTCGAATGAACAAGGAAGTTCAGTTTCGGCAGCGGGCCCATCGCTGACTTGACAGTTGTCAATTGCTTCCCACATGACTTGTCAAACCGATAGAAAAAAGCGGGTATAGCCGGGGATAGCGTCCGACCCTTGGTCGGACAGACCGCTAACGTTTAGTGGAACCGCTAACTTCAATAGATACACGCCTGCAAAAAAGCAGAGGCATCATCATGTCAGGCCTTGCGGAAATGGGAGCAAAGCTCCAGGTCAAGTGCCTTGCGTGCTCGTTGAGCCGGCTTTGCCTGGCAGCCAGCCTCAGTGCCGACGAAGTGGCCAAGCTGGAGCGAATTGTCCGCCGTAACCGGCCGTTGAAGCGGGGTGAGTACCTGTTCAAGGCCAATGAACCCATGGAGCACGTGTATGCCTTGCGCTCCGGGGCGATCAAGAATTTTCTGCTCGATGCCGAGGGCACCGAGCGGGTGACCGGCTTTCTCCTGCCGGGGGAAATGCTCGGGCTGGACGCTATTGGTGCCAGTTGTTACCGAAGCTTTGCCGTTGCCCTGGAAGTCTCGCTGGTCTGCGCCATCAGGCTGGACCAACTGGTGGACCTGTCCGGCCAGATTTCAGGGCTGCGCTATCAGTTGCTGCACATGCTCAGCCTGGGGATCCAGGGCAAGGACGAGCACCTGCGCTGCTGCCATGGGCGTGCCGAACAGCGGTTGGCGATCTTCCTGCTGGGCATGTCCGCGCGTTACCAGGCGCGAGGCTTGCAGGCTGATGTGTTCAACCTGCCCATGTCCCGTGGTGATATCGCCAACTACCTGGACCTCACGCAGGAAACGGTCAGCCGACTGTTCAGCCGTTTCGTCCATGCAGGTTTCATGCTGTGCGCCGGGCGTGAGGTCAGGCTCATCGACATGCAAGGCCTGGTCAACCTGACCCGCCTGGAGGAGCCCACTTGAGCGCGGCAAGCACCCGGTCATAGCGTTGCACAGGCCAGCTTTCGGGGGAGTGCCCCACCCAGATCGGGCGTGACACATGGTCTGTGCGTATCCAGATACGCTGCGCGGCTACGCCAGTTTGCCAGCACAACCGTGCCACTTGGCGCGCCACCTGTGGCGGCGCGCAACAGTACACCGTGTCCGGGCGGAAAGTGGTCAGCAAATGCCTGGTCTGCCACCAGCCACTGCTGTAGTCACGCGGCAATGGCGACAGTGCCGACAGCCAGGTTCGACAATCGTCCGGCAGCAGTTCGGCCGCAATGCCGTCATGTGACAGCTGCAATTGTAACCAGGGCAGCCAGCAGCGAATCTCATCCAGCGCACCCAACAACGGCAGCAGGCCGTCGGCGCGACTGATGGCCAGCAACCTTGTGCTTTGCAGGGGCAACGGCCAAGCGCTGCCAAGCGGCCCGGAATAGTCGAGCAGCTCCCCCGCACGGCCCACGGGCTGCGCGCTCTGGGTGCTGACGATAAATTGCCCGGCCACGCCAGGTAGGGTCACGTAACTGCACGGCCAGCACTCGGTACGACCACTGAGCACGCAGTACTGGCCAGCCATTGCCTCGCCGCATGGCTGGCTGCAAAGGGCCAGGCGCACGAATTGCTGGATGCCCAGGCCGGGCAATGTCTGGAGCAAGCGAACGCTGGCACCCTCGCGGTCCATGACTGCCTCGCACTGTAAGGATGACTTGCTGTAATCAGCCTAGACCGTGGGCAATCCGGCACTTTGATCAGGATCAAACCAGCGGGCGGCAGGGACTTCACGTTGTTGATAAAGGTCAAATGGGCTGCTGCCCCACGGCGCATGATCGAAGCGTCTCCCTGGGAGGCATTACTCATTCGAGGAGGACGCCATGTCAGAAGTTGCCAAGAAAGTGCCTGCTACCCCCGTCGCAACCCAGCCAACCAAAGCTTCGCCGCCAAGCGTCGAACCTTCGGAGTTGTGGCGGCCCTTCCAGCAATTACGCCGTCAGATCGACAGCCTGTTCGAGGATTTTGGACGGCGGCCGATGCGCATGCCGTTCAGCCAAACACCGTTCGATGTCGAACCTTTCTGGCGGCGTGACCTGTTCACCCACGGCATGCCGGCCATGGACATCAGCGAGCTTGCCGAGGAGTACCGCATCAGCGCCGAGTTGCCTGGCGTGGACGACAAGGATATCGAGATCAAGCTCGTCAATGGCAACCTGTTGATCCGCGGCGAGAAACAGGAAGAAGTGGACGAAAAACGCAAGGCGTATCACCTGTCCGAGCGCCATTACGGCAGCTTCGAACGGGTTTTCCAACTGCCCCGTGAAGTCGACGCCGAGAAGATCAACGCCCAGTTCAACAAGGGCGTGCTGCTGGTGCACCTGCCCAAACGCGCCGAAGCCATCCATCCGGAAAAGGTGATTCCGATCAAGAGCGGTAAATGATCACCCATCCTCACTGCATCAAGGAGCAAGGAGGCTCCGCCTGTGGAGGTAGCACATGATGTCCATTGGCAAATACTGCAAACGGGACGTGGTCACCGCACCACCCGGTATCTCCATCTATGCCGCGGCGCGCCACTATCCGACGCATTCCGGTCGTCGATGATCTCGGTCTGCTGGTCGGAATCGCCACGGCGGACGACCTGATGGGCCTGCTGTCGGACCACCTGTAAGAACTGTCACTGCTGATCCGTCAACAGAGCCGGCGGGAGGAAGATCTTCGCGGCGAAGACCTTTGAGCGCCCCGTGCGCGATGACGAAAGGAGGCTGGCATGAGTGATTTCCCCGGTACTGAAGAGCTCGAAAGCCTGGATGCCTATTGGCGGGCGGCGAACTACCTCACCGTTGGCCAGATCTATCTGCAGGGCAATGCCTTGTTGACCAGGCCCTTGACCTTGGCCGATGTCAAACCTCGGCTGCTGGGCCACTGGGGGACTTCCCCGGGGCTCAACCTCGTCTATACCCATCTGAACCGGTTGATTCGCCAGTACAGCCTCAATGTGCTGTTCGTCACGGGGCCTGGCCACGGCGGTCCTGCCCTGGTCGCTCAGGCATACCTCGACGGTACCTACACCGAGCTCAACCCATCGGTCGAGCGCAACGCACTTGGAATGGCCCGGCTCTTTCGGCAGTTTTCCTGGCCTTATGGCATTGGCAGCCATGTCGGCCCCCATGTGCCTGGCTCCATTCACGAAGGGGGCGAACTGGGCTATTCGCTGGCCCATGCCTATGGTGCCGCCCTGGACAATCCGCAACTGATCGTGGCGTGCGTCATTGGTGATGGTGAGGCCGAAACCGGGCCACTGGCTGCCAGCTGGCACTGCAACAAGTTCCTCAACCCCGCCCGCGACGGCGCGGTGCTGCCCATCTTGCATCTGAACGGTTACAAGATCGCCAACCCCAGCGTGCTGTCGATGATCAGCGAGGAGGAGCTGACCAGCCTCATGTATGGCTATGGCTATGATCCGTATTTCGTCGAGGGTGACGAGCCGATGGAGGTCCATCGCGCGTTGGCCAGGACGCTGGATGTCATCTACGAGAAGATCAGCCAGATCCAGCGCCTCGCGCGGCATGCCGAAGACCCGCAGGTGGTCGACAGGCCCTTGTGGCCGGTGCTGATTCTTCGTACCCCCAAAGGGTGGACGGGGCCCAGGTACGTGGATGGGCAACGCGTAGAGGGCACCTGGCGGTCCCATCAGTTGCCGTTGGCGGACCTTGGCAAACCGCCGCACCTGATGCAGCTGCAACAATGGCTGGAAAGTTACCGCCCCCATGAGCTTTTTGACGCACAGGGTACGTTGTTGCCTGAGCTGGCCGCGCTGACCCCAACTGGCCGGCGACGCATGAGCGCGAACCCCCATGCCAACGGCGGTCTCTTATTGCGGGCCCTGGATTTGCCGCACTACGCCGATTACTGCGTGCCGATGCCGGGCCCTGGTCAGGTGCGGGCCGAGGCGACCAGAGTGCTGGGTGGTTATGTACGCGATGTCATGAAGAACAGCCTTGCGTCGCAGAATTTCCGCCTGTTCGGCCCTGACGAAACGGCGTCCAACCGTCTGGATGCGGTATTTGAGGTGACCGACAAGGTGTGGCTAGATGCTCGGGCCAGCGATGATAGACACCTTTCGGCACAGGGGCGGGTCATGGAGATCCTCAGTGAGCACATCTGCGAGGGCTGGCTTGAGGGGTACCTGCTGACGGGCCGCCATGGCCTGTTTTCCTGTTACGAAGCTTTCATCCATATCGTCGATTCTATGATCAACCAACATGCCAAATGGCTCAAGACAGCTGCCGAGGTGCCGTGGCGCAAGCCGATCGCCTCATTGAATATCCTCCTGACTTCGCATGTCTGGCGGCAGGACCATAATGGTTTCTCGCACCAGGACCCGGGCTTGCTCGACCTGCTGGCAAACAAGAAGGCCAACCTTGCGCGGATCTATCTGCCACCTGACGCCAACTGCCTGTTGTCGGTGGCTGAGCATTGCCTGCGCAGCCGTGGGTACATCAATGTGATCGTTGCCGGTAAGCAGATGGAGTGGCAATGGCTCGATTGCGAAGCGGCCGCCGTGCACTGCCAATCAGGTATCGGGCGCTGGGGCTGGGCCTGCCATGACGACGAGATGCCCGAGGTGGTGCTTGCCTGCGCGGGCGATGTGCCGACACTGGAGGTACTGGCGGCGGTTACACTGCTGCAAGAGCAGGCTCCAGACGTGCGTGTGAGGGTGGTGAATGTCGTTGACCTCATGGCGCTGCAACTGTCGCAACAGCACCCTCACGGGCTGTCCGACAGCGATTTCAACGGGCTGTTTACCGAAGATCGACCGGTCATCTTTGCCTTCCACGGCTATCCGGCGCTCATCCACCGCCTGATCTACAAACGCGCCAATCCGCAACGGTTTCATGTCCGGGGCTTTCGCGAAGAGGGCGCAACCACCACGCCATTCGACATGGCAGTCATCAACAATCTGGACCGCTACCAGCTGCTGCTCGATGTGTTCGAGCGCGTGCCACGTTTGCAGCCCCAGCTCGAACAGGCCCGCGCCCGCTATTGGGCCACGATGGAGAAGCACAAGCTCTACCTCATCGAACATGGCGAAGACATGCCTGAAGTTGCGCAATGGCGCTGGACATCAGCGTCGCGTGCCTGACCCCGCCTTACTTGGTCTTCCAGTACTTCTGCATTTCCAGGAACAGGAACGAGGCGGTCCAGGTGATCAGCACCAGGCCCGTCAGCGCCTGCAGGCCGGTGAGGTACTTGAGGTGGCCAGTGGGGGCGATATCGCCGAAGCCTATGGTGGTGTAGGTGGTGAAGGAAAAATACACGCAGTCCAGGAAACTGCCGTCGAAATTGCCGCTGAGCGTACCCCAGCCTGGGGCATGGGCCATCAGGTAATAGGCCAAGGCAAAACACCACACCTCCAGGGCATGGGCCAGCAGCGCGCCGAACACGCCTGCGACGATGCGAAAGCGGCTCCAGAGCTTGAGCCGAGGTAGCCAGTCATTCAGGCGCAGCAGGCATTCGTAATGAATGATCACCACCAGGATCACCACCAGCATATTGATCAGCGTGACAAAGAGCATCGCAGGTACCCTGGCCAGGATCGGCGGTTCATTTCGTGGCATCGACCAGCACATAGGTGGCGGGCTCATTGGCTTGCGGTTGCAACGCCGGGAATTCTTCGGGGGTGATGGTCTCCTTGGCCAGCAACAGACGCGCGCCTGCATCCAGGTCGTCGCGGCGCTGCTCCAGCAAAGCCCGGGCGCGGCCATAGGCTTCTTCGAGCAAGCCGCGGACAGCGAGGTCGATCTCGCGCGCAGTTTGCTCCGAGTAGTCCTTGCGCTCCTGACGCAACAGCGAGTCACCCAGATAGCCGGCTTGCTGGCGCTCAAGGACCGCCTGGCCCAGTACCGGGCTCATGCCGAAGCGGGTGACCAGCTGGCGGGCGATATCGGTGGCGCGCCCGAGGTCGTCGGCGGCCCCCGTGGAGACCTGGCCGAACGCAAGGTGCTCGGCGGCGCGCCCGGCCATCAGCACGACAAGGCGGTCACGCAGCATCTGCGTGCTGATCAGGTAGCGGTCATCGGTCGGCCGTTGCAGGGTGTAGCCCAGTGAACCCGCGGCGCGGGGAATGATCGACACCTTGTGCACCGGGTCCATCGCCGGCAGGCTACTGGCGGCCAGGGCATGGCCCATTTCGTGGTACGCCACTACCTGGCGCTCGTCGCTGCGCAATACGCTGCCTTTGCGCTCGATGCCCGCCACCAGTCGCTCGACCGCAGCGGTGAAGTCCTGCAACTCGACCCACTGGCTGGACCGCCGGGTGGCAACGATGGCAGCCTCGTTGACCAGGTTGGCCAGGTCGGCGCCCGTCAGGCCCGGGGTGATCTCGGCAATCCGCTCGCAGTCCAGGTCGTTCTTGTAGATGATCTTGTGCAGGTGGACTTTCAGGATCGCCAGGCGGCCCTTGCGGTCGGGCCGGTCGATGAGAATCTGCCGGTCGAAGCGCCCGGCACGCAGCAGCGCCGGGTCCAGCACTTCCGGGCGATTGGTCGCTGCCAACAGCACCACGCCTTCCCGTGGGTCGAAGCCGTCGAGCTCGGCGAGCAACTGATTGAGGGTTTGCTCTTTCTCGTCATTGCCGCCAAAGCTGCCGACGCCGCGCATCTTGCCCAGGGCATCCAGCTCATCGATGAAGATGATGCAAGGCGCCGCTTGGCGGGCCTGGTCGAACAGGTCACGCACCCGGGCGGCACCCACGCCCACGAACATCTCCACGAACTCCGAGCCGGAGATCGAGAAAAATGGCACCGCCGCTTCCCCGGCGATGGCCTTGGCGACCAGGGTCTTGCCGGTGCCGGGTGGGCCTACCAGCAGCGTGCCCTTGGGCACATGGGCGCCAAGGCGCGCATACCACGCCTTGTTTTTCAGGAAGGACACGATCTCGGTCAGCTCGCCCTTGACGTCGTCGATACCGGCCACGTCGGCGAAAGTCACCTGGGTGTCGTGTTCGACATAGACCCGCGCACGCGACTTGCCCACCCCCATCAACCCGCCCAACCCCTGTTTCTGCCCCAGGCCATGAAACAGGAAGTACCACAGCGCCAGCATCATCAACAGCGGCATCAACGCGCCCATCACGGTCGCTACCGTGTTGTCCTCGACGACGCCAGAGAACGCGACTCCAGAGCGTCCCAGCTGCTCGCTCAGAGCCGGGTCGACGCGAACGGTGGAGAATACCGAGTGGCCATCGATCGGCTCCTGCAGCCTGCCGAGGATCCGCTCGTGCTCGATATGCAGGTCGCTGACCTTCTGCTGATCGAGTAGTTGCAGGAACTGGCTGTAAGGAATGGCTTGCACGGCCGGCTGGCTGAACAGGCCGAACTGCACGGCAGCGAGCACTGCCAGGCCAACTGCCAGGAGGTAGAGCGTCCAGGGCTTATCCTTGTTCATGGCCATCGGTCCTCGGCGCGGCGGCGCTAGGCGATCAACAGATAATCTTCGACCTTGCTGACGCCTGGCACCGACCAGGCCGCACGCTCGACCACTTCTCGCTCGCGCAGCAAGTGCACCTTGCCTTCCAGCTTGACCACACCACCGTCGACCGTGACGCGGATGCCTCCGGCCTCGATTTCGGCGCTGCGCTTGAGTGCGTCCTCGATGTGGCGCTTGATATCGACCACGTCGGCCCGGGCTTTGAGGGTGATGCGGTTGTGTACGCCAACCACACCCGACAAGCGCAAGACCGCCTGTTCGATCACTTCCTTCTGGTATTGCCAATCGAGCTGGCCTTCCAGGTCACCGTCCCTTTTTGCACGGTGACCTGGATGCCCTCCACGTTGGCGTCCGAGCTCCAGGCGATGATGTTCAGGGCACGGCTGGCAATCGTGTCGTCAGCGGTACCTTCGAGCTTGTTCAGGCGTACCTCTATCTCCTCTGCCAGGCCGCGCACGCCTTTCATGGCCTTGACCGTGCGCTCGGCACTGACTTTCTGGGCGTAGCTGTTGACGTGCCCGGAGAGGGTCACCACGCCGTTCTGCACCGTCACACCGATGCTGGCTGCATTGATATCGGGTTTGAATTCCAGCTCTTCGAGCACAAGGTCTCGCAGGTCAAGGTCGTTCATGATCGGCTCCGGTAGCAGATAGGGTAGGGGCGGTGCCCTGAGTCTTTGTTTCTACCCTTGTGCCCCCCAGCGCGATTGATAAAGGTCAAACCGGGTGAACAGGCCGGTCGCGGTTGACAAATGTCAGGCGTGCGGCGCACGCCGCCATCGATACTTAGCGTGTCCTGGCCATGCACGAGGGTACCGACATGCGACGTTATGTGCTTTGCGGGTGGGCAAGCCTGTTGCTGGTTACCGCGTCCGGCTGCACGGCGTGGCGCGCCCAGGAATACGATGCGCGCCTGGAATCAGCGGAGAACAACGCCGCCACCGCAAGGTTGCGCGCCGATCAAGTGTGTTACCGCATCGATCTGGTCGAGCAGACCGCCAACGAGGCCCTAAAGCGGGCAACTCAGGCTCAGGAGGAAGTGCAGCAACTGCGCCAGCAGGCCAGACGCAAGTAGCCCGCCATGCCACGTCGATGGCTCGACCCCGCACTGCTGGTGGTCTGCACGCTGGCCCTGCTGACTGGCGGCGTGGCCTATGCGGCGCAGCGGCCTGCCTGGGCCGCGCTGGTCTGGGCAACTGGTGGCCTGGTCATGGCCGGGGTCCTGGCGGTGGAAATGTTCAGGCGCCTAGCCCGGGGTGAGGCGGGTATCGACCTGATTGCCTTGCTGTCGATCACCGCCGCCCTGGCCCTGGAGAACATGCTGGTGGCTGCGGTGGTCGCGCTGATGCTGGCCACTGGCCGAGCACTTGAAGCGTTCAGCGTGCGTCATGCCGAGCGCGAATTGCGGGCGCTGATCGACCGAGCGCCGCAACGTGCCTGGATCCAGGAGCAAGACGGGCTGCGCGAAGTTGCGGTGGATCAGGTCAGGCCAGGGCAGGCCGTGCTGGTGCGCCTGGGTGAAATCGTGCCCGTGGACGGGCGCCTGCAGAGTCCCCAGGCCACCCTGGACGAGGCGGCGCTGACCGGGGAGTCGTTACCCGTCACTCGTCATTGCGGCGAGCCGGTGGCCAGCGGGGTGTGCAACGCCGGCGCGCCGATGGTGCTGGTGGCCACGCAGACTGCGGCACAAAGCACCTATGCCGGCATCGTGCGCCTGGCCGAGGCGGCACGCCAGTCACGGGCGCCCTTCGTGCGCCTGGCTGACCGCTACGCGCTGGCGTTCATCCCGCTGACGTTGCTGATCGCCGTGCTCGCCTGGTGGGCCAGTGGCGACCCGCAACGCGTGCTGGCGGTGCTGGTGGTCGCCACACCTTGCCCCCTGATATTGGCGGTGCCGATTGCCGTGCTGTCGGGCATCTCGCGAGCGGCGCGGCGTAGCATTCTGGTGCGCGATGGCGCGGTACTGGAGGCGCTCGCCGGGATCCGCCAGGTTTTTCTCGACAAGACCGGTACCTTGACCAGCGGCCATGCTCGGCTGCAATCGATCGAGCTTAACGGGGAGGGCGCGCCGCTGCAGATCTTGCAGTGGGCCGCGTCATTGGCCCAGGCATCCACCCATCCGATCGCTCGGGCTATTGTCGATGCGGCCCTCGCGCGGGGCCTGAGCCTGGCGGCGCCGCAACAGGTGCAGGAGGCGCCAGGCCAAGGGTTGGCCGGCCAGGTACAAGGCAAAGCCGTGCGCTTGGGGCTGCTGGCTTACGTGCAGCAGGGCAGGGATGCGGGCCCTTGGGCACAGGTGTGCTTGCAGCAGCTGGACTATCTGGCCAGCAGTGGCAGTTTCGTAGCCGTGGACGGTGAATTGAAAGCGATGCTGCGGCTGGCCGACGATGTGCGTCGAGAAACACCCCAGACCCTGCGCCGGCTTCGAGCCCGCGGCATCGACCAGATTGTCATGCTGACTGGCGACCGCCCCCAGACAGCGCAAATGATCGCGCTGACAGCGGGTATCGATGCGCTTCACTCTGGCCTCTCACCGCAGGACAAGGTCCGCCTGGTGCAGGAAGGTTGCCGAAGAGGTCCCACGCTGATGGTCGGGGATGGTATCAATGATGCGCCAGCACTGGCTGCCGCCGATGTCGGGGTTGCCATGGGCGCGTCCGGCGTGACTGCTTCGGCACAGTCAGCCGGCGTGGTCTTGCTGGTCGACAGGCTGGATCGTCTGATCGAAGCGCTCGACATCGCCCGACACACCGTGCACATCGCCCGGCAAGGCGTGTGGGTGGGCATGAGCCTCTCGCTGCTGGCCATGCTGTTCGCTGCGGCCGGCTACCTGCCTGCGGTGATGGGGGCGGTACTGCAGGAAGGCATCGACCTGTTGATCATCCTCAACGCCCTTCGCGCCCTCGGCCCGGTTGCGGGCGATGGCCACAACGGGTTGCCGACCGAGAGCCTGCAGCGCATGCAGGACGAGCATCGACAACTGGACGGGGTGTTGACCGACCTGAGCCAGATGGCGCGGGACTTTGCCAGCCGCCCTGCGGAGCAGGCGCGGGCCGACCTCGGGCGCCTGGTCGCCGCCCTGCATGGCTCGCTGGAGCGCCATGAGCGGGACGACGAGCAGCTGTACCCCCTGTTGAGCCGCTACATGGGAGGCGAGGATCCGCTCTCGCCGCTCAGCCATACCCACCGGGAAATGTTCAGGCTGATCCATTTGCTGACGCGCATGAACGAGGATTTCGCCCAGGCCGCCGCCAACCCGAGCGCCGACGAAATCCAGCACCAGCTCATACGCCTGGACACCTTGGCAAAACTGCATTTCGACCAGGAGGAGGCCTTGTACCGTTACCTTGACCAACATTGAACACCGCTGCAGGCATTTGCACGCTTGATAAAAATCAAGCGCCAAGGGCGGCGTTGACCGGATGCTGGCAGCAGCGGTCAATCACTGCCGGCCGAAAAGCCCCGTCTCGATGCAACCCGAGCGACCTGAGTGATCAGGCCGGCCCACCGTTGGAGGCCATCATGAGTCACTATCAACGGCTGTTGCTGATCATGCGTCCAATGCTGCACCAGGCGGTCGCCCTGGAGCAGGCTGTTGCACTGGCCAGATCGGCATCGGCCAGCCTGCACATCGTCGCCTTGCTCGAGTCATTGGACAAACTCTGGCTGCTGGAGTCCGGTAAGCATCAAGCGGAGCGGGAGGCTTATCGGCTTGCTCAGCATGAACAGCTGGAAGCCCAGGCAAACGCACTGCGTGCCTCCGGCGTGCAGGTGACGACCGAGGTGGCCTGGAGTAACGACCTGCAGGATGACATTCTGCAGCACGTGCTGGAGATGCAACCGGACCTGCTGCTCAAGCAGGTCGAGCATGAGCCTGCGCTCAAGCGCGCCTTCTTCACGCCGCTTGACTGGCAACTGTTGCGCCACTGCCCGGTCCCGGTCTACTTGCTCGGTGCCAGCCAGCCGGCGTTGCCGCGCCAGATCGTGGCGGCGGTGGACGTGGCCGACACCTCGCCAGAGGGGCAAGCCCGAAATGACAGCATCGTCCGGCAGGCCGGTGCTTTGGCCTTGCAGACAGGGGCGCAACTGGACCTGCTGCACGCCTGCGATCTGTCGATGGCCTACATGGGCGATATGGGGTATGCCGCCTGGGCCATCGGTGACATTGCCGAGCCCTTGCGCCAAGCGCTGGAGGATGATTTCAGGAAACTGGCCGAACGCTTCGGCGCACCACCGCAACGTTGCCATTTCGTGCTGGGGCGACCGGTCGCGGTGCTCAGCGCATACGTCGAATCACAGCCGGTGGAGGTACTGGTCCTGGGGCGGCCCATCGCACGGGGACTGGACCGTCTGTTCGGCAGTACCACCGAACATGTGTTGTACCAGGTACCTTGCAACATCCTGGTGGTGTAGGAACGTGCGGATGACTACGCCATGGGCGTGAGGCGCTCGGCGACCAGGGCGCTGGTGGCGACGATGTCCAGCCGGGCCTGGCAAGGGGCGGGCAGGCGAAAGGGCTTGATGCTGTCGGCGACCAGGATGCGTTCGAATATCCCGTTTTGGAACAGCGCCCCGCGCTGCTGAAGCTGCGGCGGCGTAGGCTATCCTGCAGCCGCACCGGGAGGTGCCCGATGAGCCCGTATCGCCGGATTTTGCTGATCATGACCAAGGCTCAAGCCAATGCCGCGCTGGACCGGGCCATGGCCCTGGCTGCGGCGTCTGGTGCTTCCCTGCACGTGCTGGGTATTCATGAACCCGGCGAACTGCGCCTGCGCCACGAGTTGCCGACACCCCCGCGGCCTTGCGTTTCATTCGTGCACTTCAGGACAGCGCTCAAGGCGCTGCTCGATGAACAGCCGGCAAGGGGGGCACGCCCAGGTTTCGAGGCCGTGGAAACCTCCGATCCCCGAGACCTGGTGCCGGCCTGCATTGCCCGCTATGCGCCTGACCTGGTGATCAAGGACTGCTCGGGCTGTTCCCTGATCGATCAGCGGGCCCGGACTTCACTTGACCAGGTACTGTTGCATGGGAGCGAGGTGCCGTTGATGTTCGTACCGGCGAATGCCCCAGCCATGCCAGCTAGCGTGCTGGTCGCGGTGGATGTATCCCACGCCTCGCCGCTCAATGACGCACTGGTGATGGCCGGTCAGCAACTGGCAACACAATGCCAGGGCCCGCTGAACCTGCTTTCGGCTTACGACCTGCCAATCGCCATGCTGGCAAATCCTGACCTCGCCGGCCCTTGGGCGGATGAGCTGCGGGAATCGCTGCAGTTGCCGTTCGATGCGTTGGCCGATGCCCACGGCATCGCCCACAACCATCGATTCTTCAGCGAAGGTGCGCCGTTGCGTGTCATCAAGGCCCATATCGCTGCGCTGGGAGCCGATGTGGTGGTGGTCGGCGCCGTGCAGGCCAGGCGTTGGGCCAAGCTGATCGGCGATACCACCGAGCGGCTTGTCAGCCATGCGCCGTGCAGCATCCTGACGATCAGGCCTACACCTGGCAGTTGAATCAGGCGGTATCGCCTGTTCGGCCATGGCGCACCACCTCCACGCAGAATTGACCTTCGTAGGGGGGCACATGGCATTCGACGATATCCTGCGCCGCGACCTGCAGATGAATGCCGACGATATCGGCATGCACCGGTTGGCGGCAGACGTGGCGGTCGACGAGCACCGCGCTGATGATGTGGCGCGCACCCAGTTCGGCGAGGTAGGCGCAGGTGCGTAGCAGAGAGTGCCCTTCGTAGAGCACGTCATCGACCACCAGCAAGGTGGTTGCGGCAAGGTCGAGCTTGGCGAGTTCAGGGTTTTCGGTGAGTTGAGTATGGGCATGCAGGAGGCTCAGGTCGTCTGCATAACGCTTGACCTTGATCGGGTAGAGCGGCAAGGGCGCAGCACCGGTGAGTGCCTGCAGGTGCAGTTGCAAGCGCTGCGCCAGCGGCTCACCACGCCGCTGAATGCCTACCAGTGCCACTTCGGACGCAGGCAGACAGGCCATGGCCTGGCGGGCCATCGAGCGCAGCACGCTGTCCAGATCGTCTTCGTCATACAGGCGGACCCTCGATGGAGCGGGGCGATTCATGGTGTTTCTCCTTTATTGGATATCACTGGGCGGGAGCCTACCCGGGCACCTAGAGGTGGGCTTGATAAAAGCCAAGTGATAGCCAGCGGAGTCCGGGCCAGGAACCTGAGTTTCAGTGCATCGCGGATTACTGCATCTACCAGACGGGCGCAGGCACCAATAGCCTGCTGATGACACTGATGGGCCATGGCCGTTACCGGCACGCGAGCTCTTTATTACCTGCATAGTTGACCTAAGATAACTTCTGCCGCCTTTCAGATCGTCGCGTTGCGCGGGCAGTGATAGCGTTGCTACATACGCTTTTGATCCCGAGGCGTGGCCATGTATCAGAACCTGGCTGTTCTGGCCGCCTTGCTGGTGCTGTACGCCAGCCTGGCCGGCGCGCTTGAGTCCAAACCTGTCAATGGGCCGCTGTTGTTTCTGCTGGCAGGCCTGGTGGCAGGGCCCTCCGGGCTTGGGTTGTTGAACCTTTCGCTGGACCGCAACGATCTTCGCTTGCTGGCCGAGCTCACCCTCTCAATCGTCCTGTTCAATGATGCCGCCAAGGCCAACCTGGCCCAATTGCGGCAATCCCGTAGCCTGCCCTTGCGCTTGCTGACCCTGGGCCTGCCGCTGACACTGATTGCGGGCTGGCTTGCTGCCTGGCTGATGTTCCCACGGATGCCCTGGCTGGAGATGGCGCTGTTGTCGACGATACTGGCCCCGACCGACGCCGCCCTCGGCAAGGCCGTCGTGAGCAACCCCGACGTTCCGGCCGATGTGCGCGAGAGCCTGAATGTCGAAAGCGGCTTGAATGACGGCATTTGCGTGCCGGTACTACTCTTGCTGTTGGCATTGTTGACGGAGGCTCACTCGACGATGCCTTTTGCCTTGGCGGGCTACTTCTTCCTGGAGGAGTTGGGTATCGGTGTTCTCACGGGGGCGGCGCTTGCGCTGTTGGTAGGCGGGTTGTTACGCCTGTCGCAACGCCATTGCCTGCAGATCGAGGCCTGGCAGCAACTGGTGATGCCCGCGCTGGCATTACTGAGCTTCGCCAGCGCTCAGGCACTGGGGGGCAGCGGTTTTATCGCCGCGTTCTGTGCAGGGCTGCTGACAGGTTACCTATTCAAACGGGAAACCCAGCCGTTGATCGTCACCGGCGAGTCATGCGGTGAAGCGCTGTCACTGCTGACCTGGGTGGTGTTTGGCGCCTATGTGGCGCCCAAGGCTTCGCAGATCATGGCACCCTCCGTCTGGTTCTACGCACTTTCGAGCCTGTCGCTGGTGCGAATGCTGCCTGTCTGGTTCAGCCTGGCGGGGAGCACACTCAGCGCCGAGAGCCGCTTGTTCATCGGCTGGTTCGGCCCCCGTGGGCTCGCGTCCATCGTGTTCGCGATACTGATACTGGATGCGCCGTTGCAAGAGGCTGGCACGATCATCGCGTGCACCATCGCTTGCGTTCTGCTCAGTGTGGTATTGCATGGCGTGAGTGCATTGCCGGGGGCGCGGCGGCTGGGGCGCAGCGCACGAGAATGAGGGTGTGACAGGGGGCCGACCGGTTTCGTCAAGGCCTGTACGCGCAGGAGGGCACCATGAGTCATCCAGCAAAGAAAATGGGCTTGGTGGCTGGCTGGGGCGGTCATGCTGATCTGGACCCGTGGCTGGCCATGGGCCCGAAGGGCCGTCGCGAAGGGGTGGATTCCAGCGGTGCAGGCACAGCGTTAAGATGGAACCGGTTCATTTCTGCAGTTGGATAGGGAGCACTGAAATGTTGGTTGATATGGCTGCCTTCACACCGTGGTCGGCTCTGGCAGGCGGAGCACTAATAGGCCTGGCCGCCGGGCTGTTCGTGGTGGCGAACGGGCGCATTGCCGGTATCAGCGGTTTGCTCGGCTCGCTATTGCAGCGCACGGGAGAAGGGCGTGGCGAGAAACTGTCGTTTCTGCTGGGCATCATCGCGGCGCCACTTGTGTGGCGAGCGTTCTCGGCGATGCCCCCGGTACATTTCAGTACGGCCCCCTGGTTGCTCATGGTCGCAGGGCTTCTGGTGGGCGTGGGTACCCGCTATGGCAGTGGCTGCACCAGTGGCCATGGTGTGTGCGGCCTTTCTCGCCTGTCCCCTCGCTCGGCGGTGGCCACGTTGTGCTTCATGGCGGCCGGCTTTGCGACCGTCTTCGTGGTTCGCCACCTTTACCCAGGAGCATGAAATGACCCGGATCAGCGCATTCATCGCGGGGTTGCTGTTCGGCATGGGGTTGTTGCTGTCGGGCATGGCAAACCCCACCAAGGTACTGGGGTTTCTCGACCTCGCGGGGCAGTGGGACCCGTCACTGGCACTCGTCATGGTGGGCGCCATCGGTGTTGCACTGCTGCCGATGGCTTGGGCGCGTCAGCACGCTGTGTCCTTGCTCGGCGGCGCGATGCAGTTGCCTGCCCGGCGCGACATTGACCGACGGCTAGTGGGTGGCAGCCTGATCTTCGGCATTGGCTGGGGGCTAGCCGGGGTGTGCCCAGGGCCGGCCCTGGTGCTGCTGGCCGGCGGGTTTTGGCAAGGCTGGCTGTTTGTGGCAGCGATGCTGGCCGGCATGGCGCTGTTCAATGGGCTGGAAGTGCTTAGTAAAAGCCGCCAGGCGTAAAGCAAGCTGCGGCCGTGCCGCGTAGACAACAGCGGGTGGGTTTCATTGGGTGAGGGCAGAGGAGACAACCCCGTTGCCCTTACCGACGACATGGAACCACCCGTTATCATTGCCATCCCGACGAAAGTCGCCCATTGAAGGCGGGTGAGGGCGCGGCCAGTTGCATAGTCGTCTGTAGCCCTCGGCCACGTTTAGGGGGCGGGGAAGGAGGCCAGGTAGGCTCGCACCGTCGGCTGTTCTTCGGTCAGCTGCTGGAAATTCAGCATCAGAAAGCACCGGTAACTTTCGAAGACAGGGTGATAACGATGACATGGGACAACCTGAATAAAGAGTGGCGCTGAGGAATACACAATATCCCGGCCTGAGAGTTATCGGATATTGAGGGAAGCGTGAAGGGCACTTTCCAGACAGGCTATGCGTATAACTCAACTAAATATTCATTTAGTCGAGTTGGGTCGCGCGCTTACATAAAAGAAGGGTAGTTTGGTATTTATTGCTCGACAATGCAACCGACTGGCTTTATCTCAGGTTCTCTGGGTTATCGGGCTGCGGGCGCACGCTGATATCGGACAGCTTCGTGGCAAACTGAAGCGCTCAGGTAGCCTGGAATTGGGCTTTGAGGATACAGAATGGCTGGCGTGCACCCGCGCGCCAGGCAGATTTAACGGGTGTACTGACTGAGACAGAGCTGTACAGGGCGATGATTTTGACCGATTTTATCGTTTATTGAGTGAGTAAACCGCTCTAGGTTGAGGGGTTGCCAAGGTTAGGCGAAAGCGTCTATTGGGATTGATCTGGGCATTTAGGCTATTGAAAGGTCGTGGCGTCTGTGCCAATCAGAGCCAAATGCGATTGGAAAAACCCGGCTCTACAAATATCTCATGCTTTATTTTCACATGGATAATGATGAGCTACCTGAAACAGATCTCACCGATATTGCGTGTTCGGAACCGTACAGAATTGACAGCGCAACCGCAGTCACTCGAGGCCATCGCGCTTAAAGTTTCTTCTGATTTCACAGGTTCGACCTCTGGTCAGAAAAAGGAGTTCGCGCCGATGCTTGTGTTTTCATCGATGAGTAAGCATACGCGGCCTTCGCAAGTCTTCAGAAATAGCAAAGGCGCTGGCACGGTTGCTTAACGCAGTTTACGTGGCTGCAGTAACACATAGACGTAAATCGACACCTTAATGACGAGGCTCGTCGCGCCAGGAAGCGCCTTGTATCCATGGCATCGGTGGACAGAAGCGTTGAATGGGTCTGCGGCTGTGAAAGCGATCCGAGCAGCAAGATGGATTGGAATGAGGCAAAAAAATCGGCCTAGGTCGATTTACTTTCGAGATTAGGGTAAGAGGCTTCCGTGAGTACACGGATGAAACGATAACCCTATCCCGACTACCAACTTTAATTCGGAAAATCAATGAGTTGGATTGGGTGTTTCGTTTTTCAGTGAGCCTTTTCGGTGAAAGTTACTTCTAGCTTGTGGAAGCAACTATGAACCCATGGCACCATCAGGAGCTAAATTTGACCCCATAGCATCACGGCTCATTACGATTCAAGGAGTGGAATCAATACCTGATAGATTTGGAACATAAAACTTTAAAATTAGTTTTTTTATATCTTACTGGTATTTAAACGGATGCGACAGTAGCAAATCGATCCTAAACGACACCATTCGTCGCACTAAAATTTAGGAAGAAATTTCGTACCTACGTATCCAATGAGATCTCTCCAAAATGCCATCACTCAAAGGGCACCTCCGGAAGCAGCTGACAGCTAGCAGAAAGACTAGCGGGCACAACCGCAGTTTATGGGTGACATACAGCCCCAAGATGGATGCTGACCTCATCATCCTGGGCGATTTGGAAATTATCCACTGGGCTACGGAGCTGGAGACTTCTTCCGATGTGCTGACCTACCGGTTCGATGAAGACGTCAGCGTGAGCGTGGATACGGAAGGGATAGAAAATTTCAAGAAAGTCAGAGGGATATGGGTTGAGCACAGGGATGGCTCGGTTGCGCTCCACCAAATCGACCCAAGTGAAACGCTAGCACCTGACCGAAGAACCATCCCGATTAGGTATTGCCTTATAGATCAGGTCATTCGGCACGGACAACTCGTTTCAATTTCTTATGCGCATCTTGCCTTAGCGGCCCACAAGTTGGGGTTTTGGCTGAAGGTAATTGCTATGGCATCACAGGTTAGGGGCTATCTGCTCGACCATGAAACCGAACTTGTTGGAGCTCAAGTGCAGTTGATGAAGGAGGGCACTATCAAGTCCCTACTTGCTGAGTTATCCTTTCCAGATCAGTCTATCGCACTAGGAGTTATCTGTAGACTAATAATCTCAGGAGGTATTAGCATTGAAGTGGAAAAAAATGGATTCGGGTATAATACAGTGTGGCGTCGACCATGAAGAGGCGGTCGCGCTCCGAAATTGTGGAGCTTGTAAAGGCATCAATGCCTTGGAGAAGTATATCTGAGCATTTGTTGTCTCCAGAAGATGCGGCAGTATTTAAGCATCGGAAACAAGCGCTAGAGATGTATATGAAAGGGTGCACGATAGCAGACATAAAGCACCAGACCACTGTCGATGGCAGCTATCTAAAAAAAATGATCAAGCGATGTCTGACTATAGCACCAGACGGGTTTGTGTACGGATATAGTGCTCTTCTACCCAACATGGCCATCAAGGTTTACACGCGGACAAAGGTTGTTGATCCGTCGCGGTGGCAATCGGGCGCAGGCTTCGCCGGGTTGTTGGGAGCTACGTTTAAGCGGTATCCAGAACTTGAGTCAAGACTCAAGACGCTTATTTTGAGAAAAAAGCCAAAGCCAAAGCCGAAGTCAGACGGCATGAGCAATGTAAAGCATGCGTTTTCGAATAGAGCCAGTGATATTCACTCGGAATTTATAGCAATACTTAAGGAGAAAGAGCATCCGAAAACAGAATGGCCATTCAATACAAAGTACCACGGAATCAAACCCTTGACTAAATTTTTTAACAAGGTGCGAGAAGAGCATTATGAGCATGCAGTGCAACTCACCGGAGATAGTGGCGCAATAGCTCACATCCCCGTGGGAACAGGCCATCGCTCACTGATCAGGTCGAGAGGCCTGATGGAAAGCATAGAAATTGATTCGCATACACTAGATTCCATGTTTGTCTTGATCCTTGAGCACGAACATGGTCTAGAAACCTATCATGTACGGAAACGGCTACATATTCTTGTGGCGGTTGAGTCTTTGACTGGTGTAGTGCTTTGGTATTATGTCGTTCATGGCGATGACGTGAGTGCTGAAGATGTTTTGATGTTATTGCGGCAAATGCTGAGTGCCCAACTGCCAAAGCCTGAGTTTACCATCAAGGATCTAGAGTTGTCCGAGGGTGCAGGGTATCCCTCACAGTTGCTTCCTGAAATGGTGCAAATTTTGCCATTATTTATTAAATTGGATAATGCACTTGCGCATCTAGGCCATAAAGTGAGCTCTGATCTGAGGAAACAAACTGGGTGCATCCTTGATTTCGGCGTGCCTGGTCGTCCAGAAAGACGTCCAAAAATTGAACATACGTTCAAGCGAATAGCAAAAGATTTGATACAGCGTTTTCCAAGCACTACTGGTTCCGGCCCTGATGAGGGTAGAGCTAAGGATCCTGAACTAGCTGCATGCAAATTTCGGATCGCAAGCGATGATTTGGATCAGTTAGTATATGCCTATTACGCAAATTTCAACGCGGAGCCATCCGAAGGTTTACGTTTCCTATCTCCACTGGAAGCCGTTTCACAATTGATCAAGAAAGATCATTATTTGCCGAGGCTTCCACCTCATGATTTGAGGGAAACGTTAGGGGTGGTTACTGTGACGATTCCTCGTGAGGTTAAAGGAGGGGTAAGAGATGGCCATCGACCTTACGTCACTATTCATAAGGCTAGATATACCTCGCATCGACTCATTGATAGTCCAGAACTCATAGGAAAACGACTCATAATTGAAGTCCAGGAATCAGACCTGCGCGTCGTGAACGCATATCTAGAAAATGGATCACCTATAGGCCCACTCACCGTTCAAGGTGATTGGGCTGAAATGTCGCACAGCCTCAGAACTCGAAAGGAGATAAACTCGCTCATTGCTAGAAAGATTATTTTTCGAGTTAAGGGTGTGTGTATTGTTACAGTGTATACCCGCTATCTTGAAGCCAAACTCAATGCTGCTGCGGAGCGTAAGAAACAAGATAAAAATTCGGCAGCTAAACTCGGCAGAGTAAAATCTGAACAGTCTCAGAGCTCGCTCGAGAATGAGCTTGTGGCTGAAGGCGAGGTAAAGGAATTCCCCATATCTTCTCCCTCAGTGGCCGCTACGTCAATACCGAAACGCGAATACCTTGTGGCGCTCAGTGACTTAGATCTCCTGGATTTGGTAAAAAACCTTTGAGAGGACATCATGAGTACCTATGATCCGCTTGACGCTCAGCAGCAACGAAATCTCTTTTGGAGCCATCCATTAGTGACGAAAAACTATGTTGCACTGACGCCGAGTATGCCTCAAGTGCTTGAGGTGGTCATGGACTCTATCGCACTTCATAAAAAAAGCCTTGTCTTTAAGGCATTTCCTCGAATGGGAAAAACTACGATATGCAAGTTCGTGCTTAGTGCACTGGAACATCATCCTGCCTTCAAGGATAGATCCGTTAGCCTGGTATCTGCGGACACCATTGGGGATCTGAAACGTAGGGAGAGCATCGTGATAAGCCTTGCGAAAGTTCTAGGGATCCTCATACCTACTAGGCCGGTGATCGCGTCGATACGAACAAAAGTGTTGCATGAAATAGAAAGTCGGTTGCGGAATCAATTAGGTCGACATTGGGTCTTGGTTATAGATGAGCTTCAAGCACTTAGCATGGAAGATTTCGAACATCTACAGCATATTCAGAATGAGCTTGCGCTGCATAATATCGACACAACCCTTATCGGCTTCAGCCAAACACAAATTGCTCATAAAATAAACTTATTGAGCCAGCAAAAGCGTGTGGAGTTGATTGTTAGATTTCTCAATGAAGTGTGGGACTTGCCCTATTGCGCTGACCAAGGCTGGATAGGCCAAACCCTTAAAAGTTACGATAGTGACTTTACTTATCCGACAGGAAGTGATTGCAGCTATACTCAGTTTTTTTTGCCTCAGGCTTATGCCGCTGGCTTTCGTATCGCTGCCGCGGCTCCAGATATTTACAAGGTTATGGCGACGTCTGCCAAAGCACTCAGTCTTCCTCTAGTGCCTACCGAATATATTTTCGAAGTGTGCAGGCTGGTCTTGATTCGCTCTAGTGAGCAAGATGGTGCAGGTTTTACATTGTCGCGTGAAGACATAGAGTCCGCTGTGATCGAGTCAAAGCTGAAAGACTATGTAGAGGTATTAAAGACTATCGGTGCCCTATGAATCCCATAAATTCAGTTCGATTAACATACCTACGCCCCCCCTTTAAATATCAGTCATCCTGGCTTGTTTTTCTTCACGTGATTAAATGGAATCATCTGAAATCCTTTTCTGAAATACGCGATATCATAGGGTTGCCGCGAGGACAGGTTTCAGTCAGGGATCGCTGGTGGGACGGCGAGCATGTTCCTCATTGGAGAGTGGAAAGGGCATGTGGGCTTCCGCTTAGCGAGCTTAAATACTCGTATATAGATGGATGGTTCCCTTTACCTACAGATTGGAGACGTCAAACGTTGGAAATGAGGCCGTGCCCAAAGATTAGGCACTGTCCGGAATGCATTAAATATGGATATCATTCTGTAGTCTTCTATTTTGAGTGTGTCTCACATTGCCCGTGGCATCATTTACCTCTGGAGTACTGCCGGAATTGCTCCGACGCATTGCAGAGAAAGGGGCACAGAAAACATGGTATTGCAGCTATTTCAGAAGCATGTCGACACATGAGACTAATACTTGGTATTGAGGCGCCTGAAGAGGCTCCAAAAGATTATATCGTTCAAGCTGAGGTCTGGTGTGACGGCCTCAATGACTGGATAAAAAATGCTCAAAAACTGATCGGGGAAGGTGTATATGAGGTTGTAGTGGGGCTGCCTTCTGAGCGTCAGAATGCAGATATCGTCTTCAAGTATCTGGCATGGCATGCCTCTCGAACTGGGCCAACGACAAATTATCTGCCAATTACAATTCTAAGGATTCCGCGATCAAAGTTAGCTGAGGAGAGCTATTATCATGAAATTCTAAAATATTATATGGCGCGGTTTACAATAGCAAACGAGACAGAGGCGACGCGGCCTAGGGCTGACCTAGATGATGTTATTGCAATGGCCAAGTCAATAAGGCGCTATATATTCAAACGATACCTGCGATTGCATAGAAAATGCTTGGCACGTATCGCTCGCTTGAATGAAGAGTCCTGGTATGCATTGAATCTTGAGTTTGTCTGCCCCTGTGTAATGGCTTACTTGATTACACTATCTCGGCAATGGGGGGTTTCACCTTGGGATTTACTCCATATGCAGTCTAGTCATGTGGGGACATTTCTCAATAGAATCTACCTGAGCCGTAAAACACTGGCCTGCGAAGTTGAGGTGGCCATGTATAAATCTATTGGTGACTTTTATCGGATATGGAGTGTGCTTCGTCATTATACGAAATTGAATTGTCGCATGCTGGTCTTGAATTATAGGCACGACGGCGACCACACCAGCTACGTTGCGCCAATGATATTTGAGACTGCTCGCGTGTATCGCGATTATATTCATCGCGATGCGCTCATATTTATGGAAAATCCAGAAGTAGCGCTCGCAGCTAGCGTTGCAAATTGCAGCTGTCGTCGCAGAAATCCTTTGCTAGTAAATGTGGATCCTTTTGATAACTACTTACTGAAGAGTAATCAGAATATTTTTTGTGTATTTTTTAATGTCAGCTCTAATGGCGATCTTCGTCTTGATTTATAAGGTGGCGCTTCTCATTATACTCTTCTTGATATTTATGAGTAATCAACCTTGAGATACTCAAGCAGGCAAAGTGCTTTTGGGTACGAACATCCTACCAATGCCACTAATCTTGGGCCTTACGCCAAATTCTACCAACTGTCGTCTGGTGGATCCCTAGCTTTCTCGCAGTCTCACTCTGGCTGAAACCCTGATCCCGAGACGTCAATGCTTCCTGGATAATGCTATCAGGAAGGCTCCATCCTGCTTTTTCCTTTACTAGCTTGCCCTCCGAGAAGTGTTTTGGCATGTCAGCAACAATGCCCAGAGCATCAAGCTTTTGAATTTCCTTTTTCAGAGCCGCACGGCGCTCCCCGATGGACAACTGCTCGTCATAGCTTGAGGCCACCATCAACAAAGCCATCGGATCGTAGCACAGCGCTTCAGCGATGCTGCCTAGCATCTCCAACGTAACACCAGTTTTGGCGTTTTCCAGCCGCTGCAGGTGGCGGGGCTCGATTTTGCTTTTGATCTTTGCGTACAGCTGATCACGGGACATCCCGCGACTGGCTCGCGCGAGACGCAGGACTGCTGCGAGGGATTCCCTCGATACCATGTCGAATCCTCAAAAGTGAGGATAAGGCCATATTGATCCTATGCACGCCATGACATATAGTTCATGGTGTGCATAGGATGCTTCCCTTGGGTCTTGCAGCCCGCGTGGAATCAGAGGCTAGCGTTGCTGGCTCCCGCCAATGAATGGTAAATAATGACGATTAGGGTCGGATGGAAGGCCTTCAGTGACCGTCGCATGTTGGCTATCCCGCCGGATGGAGCCACCCTCATGCGACCCGCAATACTAGGAAGATATGTGTTTTTAACGAAGAGCGATGAGCTCCATGGCAGATTCAGGATCGAGGACTCAGAAGTCCTGTTCTGGAAATCCATCAACCTGAGCCGCTGCACCTATATGTTTCTGGTCGAAGGGGTAGGTTTCGATGCGGGCGCCCTGGGCCCTACGTCACAGCTTGTGTCTGACGTATCTACGATCCAGTCGCTCTGGGAGGACGGATCACCTGAGCTCCTGAACGTGCACAGGGTCTACGTGATTCCTCCACTGGCCTTACGCAAGACTGGTTGCTACATGGAGCCACTGTCTGAGATCCGAGTCAGCGGTGGTACCGAGAGCTCTCCTGTCTATGAGTTCGTCACAGACACAGGTCGTGTTTTCAGCAGTGACGAGGTCTGACCATGGCTGCCACGCTGGAAGAGGTGAGTGAGTTTTTCTACGGGGAAGGCAAGGTTGTTTCAGGATGGGAGGGGGGCGATGGCGCGCTGATAGAGCTCGCTCACGTGTACCACCCAGGTAAGCCTTATTGCTTGGTGCGTAAGTGGATCGTTGCCGACCTGCAGCTCACACCAGTGGAGCTTGAGCAATTCAGATCAGAGGCGGTACTGCCTCTGGTGCTCTTTGCTCACGAAGTCGTCCGAGACAGTCGCAATCGTTTCCCGCCTGGGCACTGGGTACGCAGTAACTTTGGAATCTCGTATGACCATCCATGCGTCTTTGAAACCGGGAGTACTCTTTACCTGCTTTTAGGTGATGGCTGCAGGAAGCAGGCAAGCCTCGATACGGTCTTCTCGCTGCGTCCGTAGAGCTACCCGAGATAGCCCGGCTTCCCTTCGGTGAAGCCTTGGAGAAGCGATCCATTCAATGCTGCTTGGGAGTGAGAGAGAGCCGATGAGAGTTTTGATCTACTCAGATCTGCATTTGGAGTTCAGAGGCTTCGAGCCT
Organism: Pseudomonas sp. JY-Q; assembly: GCF_001655295.1. Taxonomy (NCBI): domain Bacteria; kingdom Pseudomonadati; phylum Pseudomonadota; class Gammaproteobacteria; order Pseudomonadales; family Pseudomonadaceae; genus Pseudomonas; species Pseudomonas sp. JY-Q. The sequence continues at coordinate 3,180,922 of NZ_CP011525.1, forward strand.
CCCCAGGTCGATGCAGATTTGGTGGTGCTCGCTGGGGACATTTCGGTGCGCAGTCAGGGCGTGGCTTGGGCGAACCAAGCCTTCAGTTGTCCAGTCATCTACGTCCCAGGTAATCACGAGTACTACAAAGGTGGCCACCTGGATCGTACGCTCCTCAAGATGAAGGAAGCAGCGGCGGGGCATGTGCATGTCCTCGAGAACGAATGCCTTGTCATTGGTGATACCCGATTTTTGGTCACCACCGCTTGGACAGACTTCACCTCAACCGGCGATTACAAAAAAGCCATGTACGAGTGCTGGGAGTGGATGAATGACTTTAAGGTTATCCGGAGCGGAGAGGGTTTCAGGAAGCTTCGCCCCGTCGATCTCATTGCCCGGAACATTGTCGCTCGCGATTTTCTCGCCACCGAACTCGCTAAGGATTTTGAGGGAAAAACGGTTGTGATCACTCACCACTGCCCCATCCAGGAGGTAGCTGGTAACGGACACGAAGGACATCTCGGTGCTGCGTATTTCAACCAATGGCATGACCTAGTTTCGCTGACCGATGCCTGGATCTTCGGCCATACCCATTACGCGGTCGACACCGTCATCTCGGGATGTCGGCTCATATCGAACCCCAGAGGGTATCCAGGTGAAAAGACCGGCTTTGTACCGGACTTCATCATTGAAATCTAAGCGCCTCTAGGAGCGAATGCTCTCAGAGGGTGTTGAATTGGACGCAGGAGCGCAAGTACACATGACAGATGAGATCATCAGGTACCCAGGTGAAGAACCATCGATTTTTCAGCTTACGCGCATCATACAAGCGATGGGTCAGCAGTATCCTGTGCCGATCACTGCCTATCTGACCGACGTTGAAATCTTGAATGATTGCGCAGTCGGGGTCGTGGTTGGTCAAATCGTTCCAGGGCTTATTGAGAAGCGCACAGGGGCATATTTGCTTACCACCACACCGATCTTCTCGTTGATTAGAGTAGGGCGTTTCTGGGTGGTTGATACAAAGGCAGGGAATTTTGTTCTGACTTCATTCAAGCGCGGAGCGGGCCGAAAGAGTCTTCGAACATTCATTACAAGCGCAGACCAAACTGACGCTTCTCCTACGAGCGAGACAGGCGCCTTTACGGGCGCCTGAAAGGTCTAGTATGCGGATCAGGTGAGCGTCGCGAGGAGTGTACGCAAAAAATCTTGACGGCGATGAATCGAGCTAAGAATCACGTAGTCGCGTTCGCCATCTGGTGGTAGATGACCACATTCCATTAGGCCGATGATGTAACCCTCCGCCTTCCCTCGGGCCTCGCGCAGGTCTTGCTCTGTTGTGGATTTGTGGATGTCATCCACCAGGCGTTTCCAACGCTCGGCTTGGCGTTTGCCGGTTGGGTCGCAGGAGAAAGTAGGAGCGTGAAGGAGTGTCTCGTAATAACCGGGCGCAGCTAGCGTGCTCAAGCGGGATGCTCCAGAGATTGATCTTGGGGCAAGGTTATCATGCGTACACTCAATCGCCTGTTACTACTCCCCCAGGGTGGGCTACCCGAATCTGGCCGCTCGACGCTGAGCATTAAGTTGCGGAGTCTGGTTAGGTTTAGATTGAAAGTGCGACCCATGCAGGTGGGGGCGGAGGTGCAGAATGAAGGTCACACAAGCAAGTGAGCCCGATGTGGTTGTCGACGTGGTATGCGATGTCTGCGGTATGTCTACGCGAGATGGGGAAGGCGAGCTCCGATACGGGACGATGCATGCTTCATGGGGTACGGGCTCACGACATTGCGGCGAGGAATACGAACTCCATCTCTGCGAAAGATGCTTTTTCGGTCAGACTGCGGAAATGAAGCGGACGCGGTGGCTTGCTGCAATGTTTGATGAGGAAGGCGATGCGATTTTAGATGATGTCGCATACGGACTGGTCAAAAAATCTGCCTGATAGGTTGGTGGTAAGTATTGCTGAACGCGAAGCCGATCCCATTTTTGGTCAAATTATGGTGAACCAATAATTATTGATCAGGGATAGTTTTTAGTAGTTCTGAGCCCGGCGCCAAACCTGATCTGCCTTTCGGGTTTTCACACGGCTGCGTGCTGCTCCTGCTGGGCGCTGGCAAAGATATTTGACCTTTTGATTTGGTGCCGAGGGGCGATATGGCCTCGTCCTGATCAAATCAAGTCGCCGTTGATAGCCTGACTGCTTAGCTAGAGAGGGCTCATACGGGGCGCAGGCGGCGGTGCGTTTGCTGAGGCTCCTAACGACTGTGTCCCAGCAATGACTGACGAGGGAGCAGGAGAGTCGCGTCGCTGGCTGATCTGGATTTAGATCGGTCACGTCGTGAGATGAAATGCGGAGCCCTGCGGGTGGTCATCAAAGCGACCTCCTGCAGACTACTGGCGTTTTTGATGGAGCGCGCGGAGCAGGTTGTGCCCTGTACCACTTTGTTTGCGGATGTGTGGGGCTTTCAGTTCGACCCTGGTACGAAGGTTTTGGAGGTACAGCTGACCTATCTGCGCAAGGTTCTCTTGGCCTTGGGCTGTAATGTACGAATTCATACGCATCGAGGTATCGGACTTAGGCTTCATGCGCAGGCATACGGTTGCCTTCCTTGAAACAAGGCGGTTGAGGAGCTGAATACTTATTATCTTCCCAACACCGTTCACCTTCTCGACTGAATTTTTTACCGTGCAGCACCTCCATAACGGATCAAAGGAGGGATTCTCATGGTTGGACAGCAACTATACGTGGTCGACTACGAACTGCACGGTGAGCACCGAACATTCATCATTCGTTTGGAAAAAATGGACAACGCCGTCGCCTGGCATTGGGCCAGCTGTGATGCCGGCGTTGGCATCATCCCCCGATTCAGTCAGCAGAAAATCAAGCTGGTTAGCCGCCCTGTAGCCGAGCGATACGGCATTGCCCTTGTGCAATGGCGGGTGGCTGGCCAAGGCCCTGAGTTCGTTCCTCAACCTATTGATGTCGGGAAATTTTCAGGCGCCAGTGAAGGCGCTTAGTGTGTAGACCTGATCCATCAGTTTGGAGGTTTTGCCATGCAACCGAAGACCGAGGGCACCGAAGAGAAGGGGCCAAGCGACGTCCCCTTCGTCAATGATCCGGAAAAGCCTACTTCGCCACCCTTGAATGACGCTGACGCCACGGATGCAGCGGAAGCTGAAGAAGATATCCAAGACGATGGCCAGTCAATTTAGCCAGGAGGAGAAGACTATGGATAACTATCACCTAAGCCCGACGTCGGATGGCTGGGAGTTGAAGAAAGCCGGTGCTGACCGGGCATCCAAGCGGGCTGCGACGAAGCAGGAATTGGTCAGCATGCTGCCAGATTTCTTTGAAGGCAAAACGGCCTCTGTGAAAATTCATAAAGCAGATGGCACGATTGAAGAGGAGCGCACTTACCCTCGTTCGGCTGACCCGCGTCGAACCAAGGGGTGACCATTGTCACAGCGCGTGATCTCGGCATTGATGTCACGAGCGCCGACGGTTTGTTCAGGTGGTTGCTCGCCAGTTTCCTGATGGGAAAACGCATACGCTCAAGCGTTGCTGTTCAGACCTATCGAGTCCTGGTCTATCAGCACGGAGCCGACACACCGGGCAAACTTGCTCGCTGCTCGCATTCGACTCTTGTCCGTCTGCTCGGCCAGGGGGGTTATGCTCGTTACGATGAGTCCACCGCCCGGCGTCTTCATGCACTGGCCAGCAGATTGGAAGAAGAGTGGGCGGCTCAACTTAAGGCGCTGCAAGCTGGCGACCTCAGCAATGAAGATTTCAAGCTTTGGATTTTGTCCTTTGAAGGCATAGGCCCAAAGACCCTGGAGATCTTTTTGCGGGAGACCCAGGGCCATGTTTGGGTAGGCGATGAGGTTTGAATGGTGCATGGCCATATGCCGCCATCGACGTATGCAGCCACGAGTGGAACACTCAGTTCTTCCGCTATGGACAGGAGAGGCAGATGAAACTCGATGTAGAGGGTTTGTCACTGTCAGGGATGACAGTCGTTGTGGTAGAGGACGATGAAACCTTGCGAACGCTCTTGGTGGACATCCTTGTGGAGCTGGGAGCAGCCTGCGAGGCTTTTGGCAATGCGGAAGATGCCTTGATACATCTAATGGGTCTGAAAGGTGAGTGCTCATTGATGGTCGTAGACCATGGAGTCCCCGGCAGTATTAAGGGAATGGAATTCATCTCGATGGCGCATGAGAAGTGGCCTGGGTTACCAGCCATCCTCACCTCGGGCTATCAACTGGATGCTTCGCAAGTCACCCCCCCAGTAACTTACCTTTTCAAACCTTGGTCTCTCGACGAGCTGACCGTGGCGATAGAGCAGGCGCTCCCCAAGCAAGGACAGCATTCGACTCAATCATCGAGAGCTTCGTTACCGGGGCGTTTCTAGGTCATCGAAGGCAGGATCACCTTACGTTTTTTCTAGTCAATGATTCTGCCGCCGGCACTGTCAGAAATAGGTTTCTTCGTGGCTGATCGAGTCAATTCGCCTGGGGGGTAGCCGTCGCCCTCTGAGCTTTCTTCGAGGTGTTTTTGTTTTTCCTCCACCCCCTCAGATTCATGAGGAAAAGCACTACTTGCAACACAATCAATGCCCAAGCTTCAGCCTGCCAGCCCCACACTGACCATAGTACGTTGCTCGCGATGAAGCAGCAGAAACCCACCATGCGTCGTCTAGGACGGTGTGAACCGATACACCAGGCTGCCAATACCGTGACCGCCATGGCAGGCCATTCCAGCAATTCGATCCAGTTCTCCATCGGCACCTGTTCCAATCGTCAATTCATGACGCCATTGCCAGATCGCTGATCCGGCAAAGCGCCTTTGATTCAAGCGGCGATTCAAGCGGCACGCTGCTCGCCCTTCAGCAGCTTTTTCTGGGTCTCCATGGCTTGTCCTAGCTCCTGCAATTGATCTTTACCGAGAAGCTTCTTCGCGGTGGGGAAGAGCTCGCCTTCCTCTTCCTCGATGTGGTGCTCAAGCAGCTCCTTCATCACCTTCACTCGACCAGCGAATTCGAGCGTTCCTGTTTCGGTATGGAGCAGGTCAGGGAGTACCAGTGAGTCCACTGTCCGATGTTCTTCCTTGGCCTCGTAGTACATCTTGGCCTCCTCTTTACCACCGGCTTCCTTGATCGCTGGATAGAGAATGTCCTCTTCCAACGCGGTGTGGATTTGCAGCTCTTGTTCGATGCGGTGCAGCAAATCAGCGCGTTTTTTTACGGCCCGCTCAGTGGTCGATGACAGTTCTTCCAGCAGTTTCTTGACTACCTTATGGTCTTGAATCAGCAGATCAATAGCATTCATGGCGGCACCTCGTCACGGGCGGATAAATATTGACTTCCTAGGAGTTGAGTGGCCCAAAACAGCAGGGTTCAACGATCATGATGACTGGCGTAAGGCCGATCTGTTTTAGCGCTCTGGCCCTTGCCCCCCTATCGCCAGTGCGGCGCGCAATGCCGCGAGATGGGTCAAGCCCTGCGGCAGATTGCCAAGAAACTGGCCGGTGGATGGATCAACCATTTCGGAATAAATGCCGACGCCGTGATCAAGGCCGTTTACCGCACGGTGGAAGGCGTCTTCTGCGCGGTCGCATTGACCTATCAGTGCCCAAGCTTCGATGAGCCAGAAAGTACAGGCGAGGAAGCAACCTTCCTCTTCACTGGCCTGACTGAATCGGTAGTGAAAGGGCCCTGTCCCCAGTTCCGCCTGTATGACTTCGAGTGTGCTATGCAAGCGTGGCCCTGAGGGGTAGCCGAAACGCACTGCGAGTGCGATGGACGCGTCCAGGCGGTCGCTGCCCGCATAGAACACATAGGTTTGGCGTTTCTCGTTCCAACAATGCTCATCTACCCACGTTTGGATACGCTGACGCTCACGGTGCCACCGCTCACGGCAGGTGGTCGGCAGGTGGCCGCCATCTGCCAACTCTATGGCCCGACTCAGCGCCTGCCAGCAGCTGATCTTGGACAAGGTGTAATGCCGTTTTTCATGCAGCTCCCATATACCGGCGTCGGCCTGTCTCCAGCTGTCAGCGCATTGATCGGCCAGCCCTGAGAGGATCGTCGCGCTTGTCGCGTCAAGGATATTTCCGCTGTCGATAAAGCAACGGGCGGTCTCGAATATGTCGCCGAATATTCCATGCTGGAGCTGGTCGCGGGCGTCGTTGCCCACCACCGGTGGCGAGTTTTTGTAACCCGGCAGGTCTACCGGGCGGGTGCAATCGCCGATGGCACCGTCGAGTGTATAAAATACACGTGGGCCATGTTCACCTAGCCGATTCAACAGCCAGGTAAAGGCTGCCTTGGCCTCAGGCTGCGCGCCGATAGCGAGGAAGGCTTCGATGGTATATCCGGCATCCCGGATCCAGGCGAAGCGGTAATCGAAGTTCTTGTTCCCGCCTATCCGCTCAGGCAGCGACGAGGTGCCCGCCGCCATGATCGCGCCGCTCGGTGAGGACAGCAGAATCTTCAATGCCAGCGCATTGCGGACAACCAACGATTTGAACGGGCCGTCGTAGATCAGGCCTTTCGACCATTGCTGCCACTCACGGTGGGAGCCATCGATACGTTCGTCGATGAGTTCGAGCGGGGGAAGCACCAACGGCTCATCCCGTCCCGCGACGATAGCCAGTACGGTTCTTTGTCCTTGGCCAACGCTGACGAATGCCCTGACGCCCATATCGTCCTTGCGATCAATACGCACCTGGGCGTCGTGGATGAACATACCGAGTATGTGTCCGGCATGGAAAACGCAGCCGTTGTCGTTCGGTGCAAGGTAGGGACTGACGGTGTCGGCTTGGGTGCCAAAGTCGATGGCGATGTTGAAATCGACTTGCCCTTCGATACCCTCAATGCGTCTGGCGAGTTCGGCCCATGGCAAACGGCCCGCTGGCCCGCTGTTGAGTGACTCGGTGAGTCGGGCACGGCCATTGGGCGTAACGAACAGTGTCTCCAGTACATTACTGTCTGGAAGGTAACGGCGTTCTGCGCGGTAGTTTTCGCAAGGCGTAATGGAAAAGAACCCACCTGAATGGGGCGCGAGTAATCGGTCGAACAGCGGAGGCGAATCCATATGGGGGACACACCACCAGTCGATGGATCCATCCAGGCCAATCAAGGCTACAGAGCGCCCATCGCCGAGCGCTCCGTACTCCTCCAGCAACAACCAGCCGCCTTCATCCCGCTGAGGCTCCCCGTGTTGCCATCCATCGACCGATGTAATTTCCACGCGACGCCTCCGAGGTAGGTTGTCCTGTTCGGACATAGCCGTCGAATGCAGAGTTCGTCTCAGTTTCCAGCTCGCGCGCTTTTCACGGATTCACAATAAAGGGAATTTCAAATGGCCATCGAAATCTCAATAGCGTCACAGGCGCCAGTCGCCTGACTTCAACCCTCCTACTAACAAGAGCAAAAGGAGGCTTCATGACTTGTCTGATTTGCGCCGGACATGCTGAGTCCGTTGAATGTGTTGCGGGTTGGGAGGAGCGCCATTGCTCGCAGTGCGGGAGCTATCGCATGTCCCAAACGCTCGTTCTGGTGATGATGGAAGAGGGTCAAATCTTCGACACCTCCCGGATGCGAGAGTGGCTCACTACCCGGCGCGGTGGTGTGTCTATCCCCTCTATCGAACCTCATCATGCAATCCTCGTCACTTAATCAGCGCGGGCAGAAGGGCGTCATCACTCGTCGGGTATGATCGAGATCTTTCCATTGCGCTCGACGATGGCAAATTTGATCTGCTCAACTTTTTCGAGTCCTTGACTGTCCCGGGCCGATTCGAGGATGTCGTCTTCCGTGAGCCGAGCTCGACGCATGCGATGGTGGAGAAAACGTCCATTCTCGACGACCAGCGTGGCGTGGCCGTCGAGCAGCCGCGCCAAGGGCTTGGAATTGAGTTTTGCGAGCGACAGTCCGACATCCAGCACTATCAGCGTCGCAATGACCAACATGGCATTGGTGAAGGAAAAGTCATCGCCCAGCAAAGCTTGTTGGGTCGCTTCGCCGATGATCAGTAACAGGACGAAGTCAAAGGTGGTCAGATCGGCCAGTGAGCGTCTGCCAGCGATACGAAACAACAGCATCAATGCGACGTACATGCCGGTTGCGCGGAGGATCGAATCCATCACTCGCTCCTCAAGGAAATAGGAAGGTGGTGAAGTGGACTGCACTGGATGGGCCTGCACGCACCATACCTTCAAGAGTGCCCACATACTCGCTGCGCACGGTGAGGTAGAGCGTGGCAATACCATCCTCGCTGGTACCCAGTTTCAGCAGAATGGCCTTGCCCTGTGAGAATGAGGCTTGTGGTTGGGGTTGCAGGGTTTCGATACTGGCTTCGCGCAGTAGTGAACCATCGAGTAGCACCATGATGGGTTCTCGGGCGCTACCGCGAACCGTGATGCGCAGGGAGTCAGTCGTGCCGCTACGGCTGAGGCGTTGATACTCGACATGCAAACGGCCATCTGCGCTTGTGACCTGGGCATTGCTGAGCGGGCCGTTGCCGAAGACGCCGGCCAACCCAAGTAAGACAATGACCACCAGCACGTACCAACCCACACGTTCGAAGCGCCAAACGCGCTGTTGCATGGCCATGTCTTCCTGGACAGGGTGCTGTCTCGACACCAGTTCATCCTCAGCCACAGTTATACCCCTCAGGCGCGCTCCCCACGTAGCCAGCGCTCGTGATAATGGATCAGGCGGGTGAGCCCATAGACGGCGCCGTCGTGCATGACCTGCGCTCGCTCTCCAAAAAATCGCTGGGTACGGGTAAACACGGCAATCGGCTCGCCGGCGAACGCCCACGCGAAGCACAGCGTGCCGGGTAAAACCCCGGATGTTGGGCCAGGCCCGGCTACACCGGTCGTTGCAATAACGACGTTGGCATCGCTGTCTTTCAATGCCCCTAACGCCATCTCCCAGGCAACTGGCTCGCTGGTCAGCCCGTACCGTTCGATGGTTTCCGGACTCACACCTAGTAGCCGCTTCTTGGCGGAGGGCGAATACACGACATAGCCGCTTTCCAGTACCTCGCCCGTACCAGGGAAGGCCGCCAGCAAAGCGACCATGCAGCCTGCTGTACAGGACTCGGCAGTGGTGAGTACCAGGTGGTGGTCTTTGAGATAGCCGAGCACGGCCAGTACGGGGTCACTTGCCATCTTGGTGTCGACTCGTTGTTCTTTTGCGGTGGACGTATCAGTCAGGCAAATGGTTCACCGGTTTAGCGCAGGTTCGCTTGGTTTCTTGACCTGAACTTTATTGCTCGTACTGACATCACTTTAGGGAACACGGGGCCATGCTCCGAACCGCTATTTGAATGATAGATATAAGGGTAGGGCAGGGCATGAAAAAGCACACCGACGCCGAGCATAGACCGCAGGCCCCGTCAAAAACTCAGGGTGAAGAAGAACGCGACAACGATGCTCACCGACCGGATGGTTCGTCAGGCACTGATCATGACTCGACCGCGCAGAAAACAGCGCGGCATGAAGGGGAGACGAAGAAGCACCGAGGCCAGTAATATCTGGCCTCAGCAATGCCTTCAGAGGATGGGTTTGCCGCCGGTTACTCCATATCGTGAGCCCGAGATGTAACTCGCTTCATCGGAGCCCAACAAGACGTAGATCGGCGCTACTTCCACAGGTTGCCCTGGCCGCCCCATCGGGTAGCTCGAACCGAAGTTCCTGACGGCTTCATCGGGCATGGTGGCAGGAATCAGCGGTGTCCAGATCGGGCCTGGTGCCACACTGTTGACCCGGATGCCTTTCTTGCCCAGCGATTGAGCCAGGCCTGCGGTGAAATTGGCAATGGCCCCTTTAGTGGCGGCATACGCCAACAGGCTGGGTGACGGGTCGTCGGAGTTGACCGAGCTGGTGTTGATGATCGAGCCGCCTTTGGGCATCGAGGGCAACGCGCGCTGGCAAATGCGGAAAATGGCGGTGATGTTGGTATCGAAGGTCTTTACCCATTCATCATCGTCAATCTCGTCCAGGCCCTCATGAGCCATCTGGAACGCGGCGTTGTTGACCAGAATATCGATACGACCAAACTGCGCCACGGTCTTGTCGACGATGTCGTAGCAATGCTGTTTCTGCGCTAGGTCGCCTGGCAGCAACAGGCATTGGCGGCCAGCAGCCTCAACCCAGCGCGCGGTTTCTTGTGCATCTTCATGTTCATCCAGGTAGGAAATGGCAACGTCAGCGCCCTCCCGAGCGTAGGCAATAGCTACTGCGCGCCCAATGCCGCTATCGGCGCCGGTAATCAAGGCGATTTTGCCTTCCAGGCGATTGTTGCCGGTGTAGGTCTGCTCACCACAGTCCGGATAGGGCTCCATCTTGCGTTGAGAACCGGGAACACTTTGCGGTTGAGATGGGAACGGCGGAGTGGGGTAGTCGCTCATCGAGGAAGCTCCTGTAGTTGAGAATAGTCATAACCGTTCGAGAGGTGCGAAAGCTCAGCGTTGAGATAAGTTCAGTGATTGCGCGACGGGCGGTCACCCCCTCTCTCCATTGAATTTTCGAGAAGTTGGATAACTCTACCGCTGACCCGTCTTGCGCTTTAGGTGCAAGGCTTGATCTCTATCTGGAGCGTCCAAGTGCCTCGAATCATCACGCCCACCACCCCCGAACATGAGATCGATCAGCAGAAGGCGAGGATGTTCGGTACTCCCAAAGAGCGGCTGGATTTCTATCGACGCGAGATCCAATACGAGACCACCATCCTGGCCAACCGTACCGATGCATATCTTGCGGCACAGTCTTTTCTGGTCATCGCGTTCGGGTCGTCGATGGGCAACCTGAACCAGGGTTGGGGCGAGATGTTCACGTTGATGGTGCCGGCGTTTCTCGCACTGCTCGGCGTGCTGAGCTCACTGAACGCCTGGCCAGGCATTCGCGCGGCCTTTCGGATCATCGAGCACTGGCAGCTCAAGCAAAGCCACCTGCTGCGCAGTGAGCCCATGATGGGGTTGGCGTATGACGAGTCGCCGCTGTTCTGCGAAGCTGAAACCTCGCAGGCGGGGCACCGCAAATCGCTGCTCTTCTCCCTGCGCACGCCTTGGATTTTCCTCGGCTTCTGGGTCTTGCTGGGCACCTATTCGGTCTACATCCAGCTGGCGTGACCCGCGCCCTCCACACGCCTTGAAGCCTCACCGGAGGGCGCGAAGCAGAACACTGGGCTCAGCCAGCCAGCGCTTTGATCAATTGTTCGTTGAACGCCGGAATATCGTCCGGCTGGCGGCTGGTGATCAGGTTGCCGTCCACCACCACCTGCTCATCCACCCAATTGCCACCCGCATTGCGAATGTCGTCCTGCAATGTCTTATAGCTGGTCATCCGCTTGCCCTTGGCCAAACCGCTGGACACCAGCAGCCAGGCACCGTGACAGATGACGGCCAGCGGCTTACCAGCCGTGTCATGGCTCTTCACCAGCTTTTGCGCGCCGGGAATTAGGCGGATGGTGTCGGAATTCTGCACGCCACCAGGCAGCACCAATGCGTCGTAGAGGTCGAGGTCGGCACCGTCGAACGTCGCATCAACGGCGAATTCGTCGGCGGGCTTGTCATGGTTCCAGCCACGAACCACACCTTCCTTTTCACCTAGAATATCGACCACCGCACCGTTGTTTTCCAAGGCCTCACGCGGGCCCGTCAGCTCTACCTGCTCGAAGCCATCGGTGACCAGAAAGGCCACGCGCTTGCCGTTCAGTTGTGCACTCATTGTTCATCTCCTCGTACCGATAGAACTCATATAGGGGCCGGCACCGGCAGGCAAAGTTCCTGCGCGATGCTGAGTGGTTCGAATCAGCGGCGCCGCCGTTGCGTGCGAGTAATGACTAACCCGGCAATGATGCCGAGGACTGCCGCACTCACCAACAAAGGCTTGTTGTTTTTGTGGTTTCTCCAGCCGCCGTCCACGCTGCGTCGCCCACTGGGTGGCTCGAACAGGTTGCCCGATGAAATCGCTGCACTGGGACTGCGGTTTAAGCCCCAGCGTGTCAGCCATCCGGAAAGCAGCGGTAGTCCTGGAACCAGGAAGCTGGCCAGATGGGCGACGCGGGCGGCGGCGCCGACTGTGGTGTGCGCACGAGGGGAAATAGCGCATGCCACCATGGCCTTTGCCACCAATTCGGGATCATAGATCGGCCCAGGCGGGGTGAGGGCGTGGCCGGTGTAGTTGCCGCCATCCCTGAAACCCGGCGTGTCCATGACCGCTGGGTAGATGTCGCAGACATGGATGTCGGGAAATTCCATCAACTCTCCCCGCAGCGCGTCGGTCAGGCCACGCAGGCCGAACTTGCTTGCCGAGTACGCCGCTGCGTAGGGCTGGGCAACCCAGCTGCCCAGTGACAGGGTGTTTATCAGAGTGCCGCTGCGCTGCGCCTTGAAGTAGGGCAGGGCCACATGGGCGCCGCGCAGGTAACCGACCAGGTCGGTTTGAATGACCTGTTCATGTGCCTCCAATGGCGTGTCCTCGAAATTGCCGACCGCGCCAACGCCGGCGTTGTTGACCCAGATATCGATCCTTCCATGGCCAAATTCAGCTGCCTGCTTGGCCAGTGCTTGCACCTGGTCGCTGCGGGTCACGTCGGTGGTAATTGCCACGGCGTCCGTCCCGCAATCGGTGCACTCGTCCAAAACATCGAACAGCGCTTCTTCATCGCGTGCGGCCAGCACCAGGCGAGCACCTTTGCAGGCAAACGCATGCGCGGCGGCCCTGCCTATGCCGCTTGAGGCGCCGGTGATGACCACCACTTTGCCCCGCAGGGGGCCTTTTGTCGGTGCAGGGCGTGACTGCTCGGCTGGCGGTGGATCTTGCTCCGGCTCGTTAGTCGCCGACGCGAGGATGGAACTGGCTTCTATCCTCGAGAGCTCGAGGGGGGTGCCGTCGATCAGCACCAATTTCAGCCCCTCGATGGTGCCTGCCACCCGATCCGGGAAGACTGGCTCGCCTTCCGCATCCAGGCTGTCATAGATGAACTTTGTCCCCTCGAGCCAGCCGACAGCCGTCAGCAGTTCAGGGCCAAGGTAGTATTTTCCATCCAGAAAGAAACCGGGAAATTGATGGGCGCGCTCGACGTTCTCTACGCTGTAGCGTTCGCCTAATTTCATGCCTGTCGCTTGATCAATCATGTTGCAACCCCCTATAGGTGGTGCTCAGAAATGTCAGCCTTTGCTGTGCTCGTCAGAAGTTGGCCCAGAGCCTCGCTTGATGCCTCGCGGGCCAGCAACGCCCCAGATACCCAGTCCAACAAGCGGTAGCGCCACGATCAGCAGAGCCCAGGCGGCCTTGACCGCATCCGTCTTGTCGCTCCTGAATACGCTCACGATGGCCCACAGGTCGATGAGTAAGAGAATTGCCGCCACGGCAATCCAGAAGTAACTGGCGAGACCGTTCATGACCTTGGCTCCTCTACACGTAGTCAGGGCCTAGGGTGCCCGCCGCAGCGCCTGGCACCAGGATGACCTTGCGGCAGTTATCTTGCTTTTGATCGAACATCTTGTAGCCCATGGCCGCTTCTTCGAGTGCCAGGCGGTGGGTGACGATCAGTTCCGGTTGCAGGCGTCCTGCTTCGATGTGCTCCAGCAGTTCGGGTAGGTACTTCTGGACATGGGTCTGGCCCATCTTGAAGGTAAGTCCCTTGTCGAAGGCATCGCCGAACATGAAGGCATGGATAAAGCCGGCGTACACACCCGGGACGCTGACAACGCCGCCACGTCGCACGGCAGCGATGCTCTGGCGCAGCGCTTTGCCACTGCTGCCTTCAATCTTCAGTGCCGTCATCACCGTTTCGGCAGTGCTGCCTTTGGCTTCAAAGCCGACCGCGTCGATCACCGCGTCAACGCCGCGCATACCTGGCGTCTGACGAATGATGCTGTCTGCAGGATCGTCATCCTGCTCGAAGTTGATGGGTACAACGCCGTAAGCGTCCCGCGCATATGCCAGGCGGTAATCATTGTCATCGACCATGAAGATGGTCTGGGCACCGAGCATTCGCGCGCAGGCGGCACTCAGCAAACCCACTGGCCCGGCGCCGTAAATGGCCACCGATGAGCCCTGGCCAATTTCGGCATTAATGACCGCCTGCCAAGCGGTCGGCAGAATATCGGACAGGAAAAGTACCTTGTCATCTGTGAGGTCGGTGGGCACTTTGAACGGGCCGACGTTACCTTTAGGTACCCTGACGTAGTCAGCTTGACCGCCAGGGATACCGCCATAGAGATGGCTGTATCCAAACAGCGCCGCGCCTGGAGGAATGCCCTTCTTGTTGATGATTGAGCCGCGCCCAGTGTTGGTGGTTTCGCAGGCGGCAAACAGATCGTGCTGACAGAAGAAGCAACTGCCGCAGGCGATAACAAAGGGAATCACCACTCGGTCGCCAATCTGTAGATTAGTGACTGCACTTCCGGTGTCCTCGACGATTCCCATGAACTCGTGGCCGAAGATATCCCCTGCTTCGGTTTCCGGAATCTTGCCTCGATACAGATGTAGGTCTGAACCGCAGATCGCGGTGGCGGTGACCCTAAGGATAATGTCGTCTGCTTGCTCGATGATGGGATCAGGGACGTTGTCGACCCTGACGTCGTGTGCTCCGTGGTAGGTCAATGCTCTCATGGGGGGTCAGCTCCTGCAGCCGCATATTTCCGTGATAGGTATGCAGGGGAAGCCATGACAGACGGCAAAGTTCAGACCAACAAGTCCGGTGGTAGTCATTACTGCTTTGAGCGATAGACTAGCGTGACCGCTCAACCATCAGATTGCTCCTCTGGCGGAACCTGGCCTTCAGGCCAATCTGGAGCTTCCGGCTCAGGTTGTGGGACAGGTTCGCCAGGATTGTGCGGTATTGGATCAACATACGGATCAAGCGGGAGATTGGTGGGATCCTTTGGGGCGGCCATAGCTTTTTACCTCATGAGTGGCGTTGGGCTTGCTCATCATATTGGGCTGCTGGGCAACGCTCCCGTTCAATCTACTACTACCGCAGTTGGCGGTTCCCCAGAGATGGCTAGGCCGCACGTGTCTCATCGAAATTGAGCAGCGCAGCGTTGGCCTGCCTCACCAGGTGAACCCATTCTCTACGGCTGATGATCCCGGAAGATTCTAAGTCTTCAGCGCTACGGCACGCCCTCTCATAATCATCCTCACCGAGGGCATCCGTTCTCAGAAATCGGTTACGCCAAGCCAATATTGCGGCAGCACCAATGTTGCAGCATTCCACGTATAGCTACTCCAGAAATCCGGTCGGTGAGGGGGAGGTGCAAAAGCGGCGGGAGATTACCCCATTCAATGCTCGAGGGCATTGGAAAGCGATAGTCGGCGGTGGCCATCAAAATGGCATCGCGAGTAAAGGCTATTGCCCATCAATCGGCCTTTGAGATTTTCATCGTGAAGGTGTCGTTGCCGCCGGATATCTGGTGAGTCTGGTACCTACCCGTAGCCTCATCCATGCCGCCTCACCAAAGAAAATGAACTTTGGATTGCAGGCATCCTTCCTACAGCAAGATTAATGCTAAAGAACTGTAGATTGAGGGTGGCCATGCTGAAGCGCTTCGTTGTGGTTCCCGCTGTCCCTGCTGGAAAAGAGTATTTTCCTAGGCGGATTGGCTTCCCGCGTGCATTGGAGGTGGGGTTCGATCTTTATGATAACCAAGAGAAAACGCGGCTGATCCTGCGTCTGCCGACACGTGCCGACGCTGAGTACGAATGCACCAACCGCAATAATCCACCCGATACGAATTCAACGGACGCTGCTGGGAGTGTCTGAGGTGGGCTAACAGCTCATCCGAGAGGAGAAGCGCCGACCAGGTGTTTAGCAGGGTGGTGCGTCTATTGGGGGCGGAGTACCGGTACGGGGGAAACTCACACAAAAAGACGTACCCATTTCGTTCGTGGAATTGACGGCCACATCGCCGCCGTGGGCCTTGGCTATTTCCCGGACGATGAACAAGCCCAGACCTACGCTTCTAAGATCTGTGTCCAGCTCGCTCACTCTTGTCATCGGCTCAAAGAGGCTACCTAGCGAAGATTCGGGTATAGCATTACCCAGGTTATGAACCGATAGCATGGCTATATCCCCCTGCAGGGTAGACGTGACTTTTATGGGCTGGTCAAGATCCCCGTAAGCCACACTGTTAGCCACCAAGTTTCCAACAATCTGATGCATTCTGTCAGAGTCGACCTCTGCCAAACCTACCCCTACCTGCTCATGGATCATTCTTGCCTGGGGGAAGGCTACACGTAGCTCGTCTACGCTTCGCTCAATGACCATGTGCAGATTAACTGTCCTTCGCGTGATGCCGATTCCACGACCTACCCTAGCCAATGCAAACTCCAAAAGATCTGCGATCATCCGCTGAGCACGCTCGGATGACTGGCTGATTTGGCCCAGTAATTCTGTGTCTCTTGGAGAACGTGCTCCTCTTACCAAGAGGTCTGCGGCCATTTTGATCGCGGTGAGGGGATTCTTGAGGTCATGGCTTGCGATAGCGACCATTTGTTCAGCAAAGAAAGCCCGCTGTTGGGATTTTTCATAAGCGTGATCTAGCTCCACCTTTGCCTGCAGTAAAGCTGCCTCTGCGCTTGTTTTTTCCCATAGCAGCTTTTCGGCGCGTTGGCGTGACTCCACAATCTCGCGCTCATACTTGTCCCGATCAGTCGTCCCGAACAGCGCCAGTTCGTAATAAACGCCATCGGCATGCTCGCGCCTCACGCCATTGAGCAGCATGGTGACTGTCTGCTCGCTCGCGTTTTTGAGGTCAAGTTTTACCTCTGCAACGGAGCCCTGCATGCGCATTAGTGGCGCCCAGTGGGTCTGATGGAAGATTTTTCCGCCCATTGTCAGGAGATCTTGAAACCTACGCTGGGTAAGAGCTTCTTGGCTGATGCCCATCCAAAGGCTGAAAATCCGATTGCTGCGCAGGATGGTGCCGTCTTCGTCGGTGACAACCAGGCCACAAGGGGCACCGTCGAAAAGATCCTCGAAGTCGGGAGCCGGAGGCTTATCAATCGACATCTTTGCTTACCCAGGGCTGAAGGAAGTTGTCCATGGCTTCCGCACACGCTTATGGAGCGCTCATGTGCGGGCAATGTCCCACGTTATTTACGAGATGAAGGACACTATTGGGCAACTGTGCATGCATGTACTCGCCCACGGTTAACGGCGCAATCATGTCATCGGAAGACTGCAGGATGAGCGTCGGTGTATCCAGCCCGGCGATGTCTTCGCGGTTGTCGGATAAGAAGGTCAGCCGAGCAAATTGCTTCGCGATCTCCGGATCTGTGCGGCAGAAACTATTTGTAAGCTCGTCGCCTAGGGCTGGCTGCCCTGGTGAACCCATGATGGTAGGGGCCATCGCGCTCGACCATCCCAGATAGTTGCTGTCCAAGGTGTGAAGGAGCGAGTGAATGTCTTCGAGCTTGAACCCACCCACATAGCCATCAGAATCGATATAGCACGGAGAGGGCCCAACCATGACATGAGCGGCTAGGCGATTCGGGGAAAGACGGTCGGCTAGTGCGCCGATCATCGCACTCACCGAGTGGCCGACAACGATTACAGGGCCGCGCCCAAAGTGATCTATGACGTCGTTCAGGTCTTGTGCGTAAGCGGCCAGTGAATCGTATTTCCCACTTTCATACGCATCCAGATCTGATCTGCCTGCGCCGACCAAGTCATACAACACTACACGGAAGCGGTTGGTGAAGTGCTGGAACAGGTAATGCCACATAGTCTGATCGCAGCCGAAGTCGTGAGAGAAGACCAAAGTCGAAGTGCCTTCGCCATGGACTCTGACGTTGTTCCTGCGCTGAATGTCCATGGATCGATTCTCCGCTCGGCCAAGAGGCGTTGGCTCCAAGAGAATGATAGTGCCGCCGAGACAATCGAAAGGGCAAGATCTTGCAGTCCACTACTGACACTCCTTGCAGGTTAGGAAGTCGTTTCGAGCGAACAAAATGCTGCCTCGTTGGTCGTTTTCTCTATGAGACCAGGCCAAGCGGGGCCGGCAATGCAGATTCACAAACGGAGGTAGCGGAGGTTTGCCCTCTAAAATCTTTGTCAGTTGTCTCATCAAAGCAACACAAAGCTCTCCTCGGAAAACGGAAGAAGATGCCATACCACATCAGAACCAAGATCAGGCTGAGCAGTTGATTGCCGAGGTATTCGCGGCGGCCTGTCTGGTCATAGGAAGCGATGCAGGCTCAGCGAAAGACCGAGGTCTCGCTCGGCGCTTGTTGCGCACTGCCTATGAAGCACTGCGCTCGCGGCAAATCACGGTGCACAGTCAAGCTGGTTCAGCTCGGGAAACTCAGCTACCCAACGCTGATGATGCGAGCCTGCATCTGGCGGCGGAGACGAGAATTGTGATGAGAAAGCGCGGACGGCAGGTGGAGCTGGATGCTGCCAGGCTCAGATCACATGGAGCGCTGATTACTGTTGGTAGGTGGTGTACGTCGGCACTCAGGAGCAACCTTGAGAAGGCTTTTAAAAGGGCGGGGTACCTCGAAGCCAATTAGCCGCTCGGTTCTGCTTCTCCACCATTCACATCCCGTCATATTTCGGATCCATAATCCGCTCGGTGGTTATGCCGATTCGGCTTCGCTGCGCTATGGTAGAGGTACCCCACATATAAGACTAAAGTCGTAGGAGGGCGGCATGCGGATTCGCGGTGATGTGTTTTGGAAATGGGCTGATCCATCGCTCCACCATAGAACTCACGATGAAACTTTGGACAACGGCACAAGCATGGACATCCAGGTGCGGCTGTCGCGGACGGGCCATACGCAGTTGTTCATTGGCGTCTATGCCGGCTCAGGGATGGCTCTTCACGAAGAGGCTTACGACTCTCGCCCGGGTGAGTCGATGACACGCGCGTTGGCATGGGGGGTAGGTAGAGCCAGATGCTTGGCGACCGAGCAGCGTCCTGCCGAGAAGCATGTAGCGTAAAAGCCTAGGCAACGGATTGGTGGTCGCTGGCAGTAATATCAGCGACCCCCACCGTGATGAATCCACTCTGCGTAGGCCGACTTCAAGGCCTGGGGAAGGTGAGGGATCTCCCGCTTCAATCCTGCCTTTCCGTCAGGCCTTGCTGCCCACTCCGTTAGCCACGCGATCAGCGTTGGCCGAGTAAGAGGGCAGATAGCTACCTCCCGTTCGAGCTCGTCTGCGATCTGACCCAGCCACTCTAACTCAGCGTCTAGCTGCATGATCGGATCAATCATGGGATTCCCTCCGTCGACCTAAACAGTGCCTGCTTTGCTTTGAGAGCCTGTTTCAGCGAGTGCCCGACCTCTGCGAGCGCCCCACGCCATTGCTCGAGTTACTGTCTCACCTGGCCGCTTTGCATAGGCTTCCTCAACACGTGCTAGGCCGGATTGCTCGTAGATCCCGATAAACAGTTGAGTATCGCCAGTGCGAGATAGCCGAACCTGGATGTCTAGCCAAGCTCCGTCAGCTAGGGAATCTCCGAACAAGTCCTCAGTTATGCGAAAATCACCGCACCACCTGATCCGAGCCGCCCATGAGCCAGATGAGTTTTTCCGACTTTGAGTACGCCGGCAAGCGCAAGCAAACCCGCCGCGAACGCTTCCTCGCCGGGATGGATCAGGTCGTGCCCTGGACAGGCCTTCTGGCGTTGATCGAGCCGTTCTACCCCAAGGCCGGAGGCGGTAGAAAACCCTATCCTCTGGAAACCATGCTGCGCATCCACCTGTTGCAGAACTGGTTCTCCTTGAGCGATCCAGCCATGGAGGAAGCGCTCTATGAAATCACGCCCATGCGCCAGTTTGCACACCTGACCCTGAGCGCGCCGATCCCTGAAGACACCACGATCATGAACTTCCGGCACTTGCTGGAGAAGCATCAGCTCGCACCTGCAATCCTCGCGGTCATCAACGGTTATTTGCAGGAAAAAGGCCTGTCGCTGCGCCAAGGCACCATCGTCGATGCCACCATTATTCATGCCCCCAGCTCCACCAAAAATAAAGAAGGCAAGCGCGATCCCGAGATGCACCAGACCAAGAAAGGCGGTCAATATTTCTTCGGGATGAAGGCTCACATCGGTGCCGATGTCGAGTCTGGCCTGGTTCATCACGTCCATGGCACCGCCGCCAATGTGGCCGATGTCACACAGGTTGCTGAGCTGCTGCATGGCGAAGAGAACGCCGTGTATGCAGACGCCGGTTACACCGGTATCGAAAAGCGCGAAGAGCATGAAAATCGGGGGGTGATCTGGCAGATTGCAGCACGCCGCAGTACCTATTCCAAGCTGAACAAGCGCAGCGTGCTCTACAAGGTCAAGCGCAAGATCGAATACTGCAAAGCTCAGACACGGGCCAAGGTCGAGCATCCGTTTCGAGTGATCAAGCGGCAGTTTGGCTACGTGAAAGTGCGCTTTCGTGGGCTGATGAAAAACACGGCTCAGTTGACCACGCTGTTCGCCCTGTCAAACCTGTGGATGGTTCGAAAACAGCTGATGGGTATGGGTGAGTTGCGCGCTTAACACGGTAAATCGGGCGAAAAAGCCCTCAATACGCGATGCATCATTCGATTTTTAGCCAATAGCGCTGCGCGCCGAGCAAATTACGACTTGCCGCCGCTGCGCGGCAAGTTGATCGGAGCATCCCTAGCGACTCCAGATGCGAATGGTGTTGCAAGGCAGGATCTGCCCAAGCCCAAAATACTGCTCCTCGATGTCGCATCCTTGGCCCCTCGTCACATCTCCATACGGCAAGCCTAGCTCGTCCTTTCTACTCCGGAGCTTTCAAACGTTTCGAGACATTCCAAAGCAGGTAGTAATTCGAGCCGTCAAAATGCTGGTCGGAACTGAACTTCAATCCGTCAGGTCATCCATCAGTCAGGAAGAGAGTGTTTTAAATAATTTGGAGGCTGGCCAATTAGAATGGGTTGATCAGGTCGCTTAGTCCTAGCAATTTACCTTGATGGGTTAAGTAGTTCGTGCTCCTGCGAAAATGATTTGGCGTTACTTGTCAGGTTGTGAACAGTGGAGCCCATTCATAAGTGATTCGATCTCTTGCTTGATGGATCTTAATTGGGCGTGCAGTTGTGCGAGGCTGCTGGCAATTCTGCTGAGTTGCTCGTCATTATATTGATCATCAATGTCTGCGATGTCACACCAGCTGGAACTGTCAGAGCGCTCACATGGGGCTCTTGAGATACTTAACAATCTTTTCATTACCTGACAGGAAGGATAGCCTTTGATTATGCAGAACTCATTGAGGGATTTTCCTGAATTCCAAAATTCTCTTATAAGTTTTACACACTCATCGTCGCTGTATTGATTCGCCTGTTCGGCGATAAGCCGCTTGGTGGGCATGTGGAGCCTCGGGTGCTGCCAGATGGGATTGGTGAGCCAAAAACGGCTCATACTTAGTGTGCTAGACGATCCAATGGAGTAAAGCTGCCGCCAAGCCCACGCCTATCAGTGAGCCAGTGAGAATAAGGAGACACTCTAGTAGTGACGTATGATTGTCCATATTAGCTGCGCCTGCGAAAATTCATAAGCCATGCAAATGAATACAAAGGCAGCTGCGATTGAAATAGCACCATAATAAATGTAGGTCTTGTCTGTGGGCGGAGCCATGAAGGCAATCTCCTCTTGAAATCTATTCCGTCCGCATTATTGGAAATTGCTCGGACGGGTTTCGCGATTCTAAGATCATCTTCTCGCACGCTGCCATGGCTAGCGATTTACTTGAGAAATTCCGTTTTATTCTAATTTTTTCCTGATTGTCGTAGATATCAAAACCTCCCGAGCTTGTAGCGGCGTAAAACCGATTTCCAACCTGGAATGATTCGTTTTCTATAGGAACCGCTGGAACGATAACGAATCTTGGTTGCATTTTGCCATCCCCTCTCTTGGAGACGTAAGTAATAGCTAGGTTCATGACTGCACGCAAGGATATTGATGTATTGATTTTTCGAAGGTTTGGTGAATCGAATACCTACTCTAATTTCCCTTCTAAAATGATATTGACTTGTGTGTGTGAATTTTATCGTTATTGCAAATTGTTAGCACTACGGTACTGTCTTAGTTCTTCGGGGGCAAAACCGTCTCGGTGAAATTCCACAAGGCCGACGGCACCATCGAGGTAGAGCTTACCTATCCAAGCTCTGCTCACCCGAGGCGAACCGAGGGCTGATGCGCCAATGAGATTGAACGATTCGCCCCATGGAAACGTCTTCAGGGAAGACGCCCATGCTCTGAGTCGCGTGATGGTGGTTTTGATTGGTGGTGATGTTTCGAGTGTGTGCACGCGGGACGAACGAAAATGCAGAAGTAAATCCAAGGCGACGATAATCTGTCTGCGAAGCGGCAAGGTACTGCTTGTTCGGAAAATAGCGGCAAATGGAATTTTCCGGGTGGTTCGATTGAGCCTGGTGAGACCCCTCATAGTGCTGCAGCAAGTGAGCTACGTGAGGAGACATCCATTGAAGGGCATGGCCTGCTTTCTTTATGCTCGATCAGGGTGGGTTCGTCGTGCATCACATCTTCACCACCCGATTCCACGAAACTGAGAAGCCTGTGGCCGACCATGAAATAGTCGCGTGTAAATGGGTGCTTCGTGAAAAGCTCACGCCTGACTTGCTGAATTCCGCTGCAGCCGGCCTCTTGGCAACCCAGTTGGCTGCTCTGACCGCCTGACCACTGCTGCAAACTTGTACAAGGAAATTTTCTTGTATCGAAAATTGCGCCGATTGTCTGATACTTCGCGGTGCTACCGCCTAAGTCCTGGAACTGCCTCCTTGCTTTGCTATGGTCAGGTTTCCGTATAAGACTAAAGTCGTAGGAGGGCGGCATGCGTATTCGAGGTGATGTTTTTTGGGATTGGGCGGATCCAGTGCTTCATCATCGGACTCATGACGAGACACTGGACGACGGCACCACGATTGATGTCCAGGTCAGGCTCTCGCGCACCGGTCAGACGCAAATGTTCATCGGTGTGTACGCTGGCTGTGGAATGGCATTGCATGAAGAAGCCTTCGATTCTCGCCCCGGCGAATCTATGACTCGAGCTCTGGCTTGGGGTGTTGGTAGAGCCAGACGTCTGGCTACAGATCAACGGCCAGCAGCGAAGCAGGTGGCCTAGACACTACGTATTTCAAGGTTGGTCGTTAAGCGGAGATGCTGACGGCCAACTGCTCAACGCAAACTGCTCCATCTAACATCCGGTCGGGTGAATAACCAGGGCTATCCGTAGCCCTGGATAGTTGCTCAGCGGTTGTCTTCCGTCATCCCGCTGTCTTCATCCTGAATAGCTTGCGACCCTTCATCCATAATCTGCTCCCGGTCAGCTTTACTGCCTGTGGTATGTCCTCCTTGACCACCACGTTGGGTTGCGCCACCGGCACGCTGAAGAGCGTCTTCCTGAAAGTCACTGCCGCTACCTTGCCCTGTTTGTTGATCTTCAGATCTTCCCCCGGACATTAGACCGCCTTTTTGGCCGGCTTCCGAGGCCCGCTGAGGATCGTTGGCAAAATTGCCGCCCGAGGCTTGGCCGCCTTTATGACCGGCCTCTGAAGCCTTCTCACGGTCGTTGGCAAAATTACCAGGATTGTTTTGTGCGGTGTTGCCTTGCTGACCTGTCTTGTTTTGATCGTTCGCCATGATCTCGCACCTCGTGTGTTCACACAGAGAGCCTGTGTTCTGTTCAGACGCTGTCCAAATTCTGGAGGCTCCCTATACTTTCCTATTAGCTGACCGGGTGCGCGAAAGATCGTGAAGCGCAACGTATCGTGTAATAAAGTTTGCGACATAGCTTGGGCCGCTGTTCGCAATCGGAGCGCTGCTATCCGGCTTCCAAGAGAGGCAGACGCTGCCGGATGTCGGCGATGAGCCGTCTACCTTCTGCCTCCATCAGATCGCCATAATTGGCAATGGCCGCACACTCTCTACACGTCAGAATGGCCTTCTTGTTCAACCTCTGAGGTCTTACAAGGTCTTGCCCACCGCATTTGAGGCATCTCAAGGTGACGCTCACAGCTTTCCTCTCCATGGTTGTTGATCAGGATCCTTCCCTTGCCGTGTTGATCGCTAAACAAGGTGCGGTACATGGAGTGGCGCGAAGTGCTGAACGTTCACTTTGAGACGTGGCCAACTTGGCCAGCCCGATTCGGGGGGAAAGCTACGCCAAGCGATGGCATGACAATTACGGCTGCGAGCTTCTTTGTCAGCCAGACACGCCGATGCGTGAATCTTGGGTTAGATTTATAAGTCTTCCCTGGTGGTGCTTTTCATATGAATTGCGGTGATCAGCGTTCAGCAATCGAATCGTTCGTGACGCACGACGGCCAGATTGCCACCCAGATGCGTCAAGTGGACTGGGCTAGTACCCATCTAGGTGACCCAGGGCATTGGCCGGTTCCGCTGCAGCACGCCGTGAGTTTCTTGCTCAGTTCAGATCTGCCCACTGCAATTCTTTGGGGCGCTGATAGAACACTGCTCTACAACGACACCTGGATCCCTGCGATGGGGCATCGTCACCCCCGAGGACTGGGCAAGCCTGCACATGAGGTCTGGACTGCGGTCTGGGGGCGGGTCAGCTTGCAGCTCGAAGCTGTAATGGAGAAGGCAAGCCTGTTGTTGCTCTCGGACTCGGAGTTTCCGGTTCGTCTGGATCGTGAAAAACCGTGGGCTTTCAGCTTGAGCCCATTGAGGGCTCTAGATGGGCACATCGTCGCTGTTCTGGTGCAAGGTCAAGAAGTCCATCCATCAGCTCTTGAGCCTCTACCGTCGCACATTACCCTGGGCCGAGACCGACGCATGTTCGACCAAGCGCCGGGCTTCATCACAATACTGAGAGGCCCTGATCACGTATTCGAATTCGTCAACGAGGCATTCAGGCGAAGCTTTGGTGATCGAGGCTACCTCAATCGCTCTGTCCGAGAAGTGTTCCCTGATCTTGAGGGGCAGGGTTATTTCTCCTGGCTGGATGACGTGTTCAAGTCGGGCGAGCGTTTCGTAGCTAAAGGCACGCCTATTTCGCTGCTCTGGGAATCAGAGCGCCTAGAGACCCGCTATCTGGACTTCGTTTATGAGCCTGTGTTCGACGATGCAGGAGCCGTGACCGGTATCTTTTGCGAGGGCTTCGATGTCACTAACCGAGTGGAAACCGAGCGAGCGCTTAGAGAGGAAAGCCGAACCCTTGAGATCCTCCGAGACATCAACGCGGCGTTCGCCAGTGACTTGAATCTGGAGCGGATCGTGCAAAACCTCACGGATGCAGCGACATCGCTCACAGGGGCAGCTTTTGGTTCGTATTTTGCCAATGAGGTTGATGAGGCCGGTGCACACCTGAAGCTGTATACCTTGTCGGGGGCTGATCGGTCGGCCTTCGAAAAGTTAGGTCATCCGCGCGCTACCCCCGTGTTTGCACCTACATTCCGAAATGAGGGCGTCGTTCGATCCTTGGACATCCTGGCCGACCATCGCTACGGCCAGTTCGAGCCGCATCGCGGAATGCCCAAGGGGCATCTGCCAGTGCGGAGTTACCTGGCGATTTCAGTCGTGTCGAGAACAGGCGATGTTTTGGGAGGACTGTTTTTCGGTCACCCCGAACCAGGAAAATTCACAGAGCGGCACGAACGGCTGATCGTCGCCCTGGCGGCTCAGGCAGCAGTGGCCATAGACAACGCCCAGCTTTTTCGGCAGGTACAGCAGGCGAAGGCCACGCTTGAAGAGCGGGTTGCTCAACGCACTGACGAGCTGTCACAGGCCAACGAAGCCCTGCGCCAAAGTCAAAAAATGGAAGCACTCGGGCAACTGACGGGCGGGATTGCCCATGACTTCAACAACATCCTGGCGGCGATACTGGGCAGCGCTGATCTGCTGTCCCGACGGTTGAAACAGGGCAAATGGGAGGCTACCGAGCGGCTGCTCGAAGGAATTCAAGTCAGCGCCAAGCGAGCAGCGTCGCTGACCCAGCGCCTGCTCGCATTTTCGCGACGGCAGACGCTTGATCCACGCCCTACGGACATCAACTTACTCATCGACGATCTGGTCGACCTGATCAACCGCTCGGTTGGGCCGGGCATCACAGTCATCACGCAGTTAGAGCCGGCACTTGGGTTGGCCCGGATCGACCCCGCCCAGTTGGAGAGTTCGTTGCTCAATTTGGCGATCAACTCGCGTGATGCCATGCCCGAAGGTCGTGGAGCGATATCCATCACGACGCAGACAATCGAACTCGACGAGCTGATGGCTACGCGTGCCGACCTACCTGCTGGAGAATACATCGCTATTTCAGTCACCGACTCGGGAAGCGGAATCTCGCAGGAAAACATCAAGCGGATATTTGACCCGTTCTTCACCACCAAGCCACTGGGCCAAGGCACCGGACTTGGACTTTCTATGGTGCACGGTTTCGTGCTGCAGTCAGGTGGTCAGGTTGATGTGCACTCCCAGGAAGGCGTGGGCACGACGATTCGGCTTTTGTTACCCAAATTCGAGGGGCAATTGGAACTACTCGAATTGGCAGAAGCCAGACAGGTAGCGCTTAGCGATCAAGGTGTAGGACGAATCCTTGTGGTCGATGACGAACCTATCGTGCGCATGTCTATTGTGGAAGCCTTGATGGAGGCTGGATACGAAGTCGACGAAGCCGAAGATGGATCTGGCGCCATGCAAACGCTTCGCTCGTGTCCGCCCTATAATCTGCTCGTCACTGATGTGGGGCTTCCAGGCGCGCTGAATGGACGGCAGGTGGCAGATGCTGCCCGTGAGGCGTTTCCAGACCTCCGGGTTCTATTCGTTACCGGCTTTGCAGAGGCAGCGGTTCTCAAGGGTGGGTTCCTGACGCCCAGTACCGCCGTCATTACCAAGCCGTTCGACATCCAGCTGCTTGTGGATAAAGTAACCGGAATGCTCCATCAGCCCCCGCTTTGATGAACTGCTGGGTCGATTCTGCTGGGAGCGGAGGACTCAAGAGATTTAGTGAAATTCCCGTTGCCGTTGGAGCTCTCGGTGTAACCAGATGCCCGCCGGTTGCGTACCTTGTGAGCATCGCACCTCATAGGCACGGCCACTCATACTGCTTTTAGTCGCAGCGAGGTCAATGAAGTCTTCCGCGCTTTTCACCCTGTTCTTGCTTTCGAGATAATTCAGCTTTTGCTCCAAGTGCGCTCGGGCTCGGGGGCCTGCGTATTCGGTGCCGTTCCGAATAAATGTGCAGTCACTGGTCTCTATAAACTCCAGCAATCCCCTTATTTCATTAGCGGTTTGAGGTAGCGCTACTACCCGCGTGTCAACGATGATTGCTATAACGCAAACACTCACCGCCATAATCAGTTGGCTGATAACCCGCCTGCGGCCTTTCGTCGACAATCGCATGATTTGTCCTTCCCACCCTATAGCAACTTTTCAAGCCCTATCGTGCTGCTGAGCCACGAATTGAAGCGCCGCCACCAGCCGCCCGGTTCAGTGGTCAACGTGCGTTGTTGGCCATTTTCTTCGGTAACCCAAACCAGATTTTTGTCTTCCAGCCGAGCCTGGTAGCTCAGCGCGGGAGCCATGCCCTCCAGCGCCAGTTCGCGCACCCGTCCGGCGAGCTCCGGATCATCAACCAAAACACCGACCTCGGTGTTCCACAGCAAAGAGCGCGAATCGAAATTGAACGAACCAACAAAAGCTTTCTGCCGGTCGAAAACCATCGCCTTGGTATGCAGGCTGGAGTCGGAGCTGCTAGAAGGGCCGCTGGAGGAGCCCTTGCGAGAGAAGCGCGGCCTGGTATCGCTGTCGCTTCGATCACCGGCTTGACGACGTAATTCGAACAACTGCACACCGTGCTCAAGCAAGGTCTTGCGATAGGGTGCGTAAGCACCGTGCGAAGCCGGTACGTCGGTGGCTTCCAGCGAGTTGGTCAGCAAGCTGATCGACACGCCGGCGTCGGCTTGACGGGTTAGGTACACCACCCCCGGCTGGCCAGGCACCATGTAGGCCGATACCAGAATCAGCTCCTTGCTGACCCCATTAAGCTCGGGTGCCAACTGGGTGGCCAACAGCAAATATGGAGCGGGTTCACCACTCGCCAACACCTTGCTCGGCGCATCCCACATCGCTTTATTCCAGGCCCAGATCAACTCCCTGCGCCAGTTGTTGAGGCGTGGCTGAGTGGTATAGGTCATCAATTGTTGATAAAGCTCATGGTTTTGGTTGCGCGTTTCTTCCAGGGAGTCGTCCAGTCGAGCGCGAAGGTCTTTCAGATCTCTGCTGGTCGGCTTGAACGATATAAACTGCTCGATGGGCTTGCTGAGGACACTGTTCCAGTACTCGTCGAAACTATGTCCCAACTGCTCTGCGACCGGGCCGACACTGAGCATGTCGATATCGGTAAAATTTCTGTTGGGCTCTGCATCGAAATACTCGTCTCCCAGATTGCGCCCTCCGACGATGGCCACGCAATTGTCCACCACCCACAATTTGTTGTGCATACGCCGGTGTTGCTGAGAGAGGTTGAACAGACGGCCCATCGTGCGTGTCACGACGGTACTGCGGCCCAAATGGAGAGGATTGAACACGCGGATCTGTATATGCGGATGGATAGCCAGTGTCGCGATTGTCTCCTCTAGATCATCGCTGGTGGTGTCGTCGAGCAAGATCCTGACGCGCACGCCCCGGTCGGCAGCGACGAGGAGCTCGCTCAGCAGTATGCGAGTACTTATACCGTCGTGGACGATGTAGTACTGCAGGTCAATGCTGCTTTGGACACTGCGAATCAGCTCCGCGCGGGCGGCGAAAGCTTCGGCACTCTCCGGGAATAGGCGAAAGCCCGATTGACCTTGATGGGGGACAACCTGGCTCTGGATAGATCGGCCGAACGCCGAATCGTGAGCAGGCAAGGCGTGACTGGGTTCGTAGGGAATGTAGGCTGTTGTACAACCACCAAAGAGAAGCGTGAGTGACAGAAGGGCAATCTGGAGCTGTTTTATTCTCACGGAGCGCACCCCGACGATGGTGATGAGGGTCTCGGATCCCGAA
This sequence comes from Pseudomonas sp. JY-Q, assembly GCF_001655295.1. Lineage (NCBI taxonomy): Bacteria > Pseudomonadati > Pseudomonadota > Gammaproteobacteria > Pseudomonadales > Pseudomonadaceae > Pseudomonas > Pseudomonas sp. JY-Q. Next base: position 3,209,911 of record NZ_CP011525.1, read on the forward strand.
GAATGGCCATTCCCTTACCACCAGCATCCGGCCGTAACGACCGTCTGCAATGCGTCTTCGATCTACGGTGTTGTTTAGGAAGCGTAGTTCATCCTCTAATGACAGCGGACTCGGCCTTGGCTACGCCGAAGGCAAGGCGGAAGCTCCTGACCTGAATTGATGTTTGATGTCGGCCATGAGGTGGCAACCTCTTAAGCTTCCAGCAGGGGCACCTCGACACTGCTCTGTTATCCATAGCAAGCGGAGCGCGCCGGCCCGCAGAGGGCCAAAGGCGTGAGGATGGAAGCCCGATAGGGCCGTAACCTGGCTATGCGAGGGTGCGGTTTACGACAGCCGTCCCCAGTGGGGCACGCCCACAATAGAGCTACATGCATCTGACCGCTGCTAGTGACTGGAACGGCTGTTAGTGTTCGCCGGAGTCGATGTAGCGGGGCGGTGTAGATGCGCGCCGGTTGGATCGGTGATTTGAATGACGTTACCGTGCTGCCAGCCATCCGCCTGGGGATCAGCATCAGTAATACGAATGTCAGCCCGCTCAGCTTTGGTTTTCGCAGCATCCACACCCAAGCGCCGATTGCGCTGTTCGACCATCGCCGGGTCAGCCTGCCCATCTGTGGTAAAGCCCATCATCAACTGCGGCACACCTACAGGCAGCGCTTTATCTTGATCGGTGTGCCAGGTGTGCCACGTCTTCCCATAGGTATGCGCCAGGCGCTCCATCAGGGCATGCTCAGCCGGTGCTGGAATGCCTGGGGCGACCAACTGCCCAGAGGAGACCTCGTAACCATGGCTGTGCCACATTGCCTTCTCCTTAGGGGCAGCCCGGCAAAGAGCTTCTCGTCGATGATGTACTCGACGCCCATGATCTTCGCACCCTTGGTATTGCCGTCGAATATCACACACTGAATGACATCCTCGTTGAGGATGGAGCAGTAGTGGTGCGCTTCCATCTGCACCTCCGGATGCCCGTTGTAGAAGTGAAAGCCATCCAGGTAGGCGTTGATCGCTTCAATGGGCGGCTTGGACTGCAGCGTCGCGGCGCCGGCTTCCAGCAGCTGGGTTCTAGCAGACTCGGGCCTGCCTGGTGTTTCCACAGGAGACTTCGTTTCGGGGGCGGAGCAGGCCCACAGCAGAGTGCAGGCGAGGGGAAGAGTTATCGATTGGAATAGCTGTCGCATGAGAAAGGCTCTGGCTGGTGTCCTTAGAGGACAGCCTTGGCCGATGAAGCGGACAGCCCAACGGACGAATGGCCCGAGTTGATGAAGAATTGTGGGCAAAAGAAAGCCCGCTGCTAGGCGGGCGAGGGAGCTTCTATCACACGTAGGGATAGCTAACGCTCCCACATCGCATGTGAAAAGGACGTGAATAGTATCGGGCGAGGGCTATCGCGTACCGCTTACGTGAACCCAAGCTGTGTAAGCCGAAAACAGGCCTTGTGGGATGCTCGGCAAGCCCTGCTCGATTTCGGCCAACCTTGGCTCCCATCGCAGGTGCATTTTTTCCGCACTACCTATGCAGCCGGGCTTTTTCAGAATACTGTATGTGCATACAGTTAAAGAGGATGCCGCCATGACAGGCACCAATCTGCCGGTGATGTCGATCCAAGAGTGGCGGCAGCTCCTCACCGACACCGAGGCCCTGCTCCTCGCACCTAAGAAACATCACAGGGAGCTTCTGCATCAGGCATATGCACTACGTGATACGCATGCCGTGGATTTAGCGACCTTGGCCGATATGTTGGAGCTCGCGGACGAAGCATTGATGTACGCCCACTCCGTCCAGGCTGACCAGCATTGGTAGGCTAAATACACGCCCGGTTGGGATGGTGTTGTGTGGGATAGCAATGGCGAAAATGTGTTCTAGCGGCTGCGTAAGGTATTCAGTGCAGGTGACCAGACGTTGTGTCCGCAGCGTTCACACACGACTGAGTCTTGAGGTTCATGGAAGGTTGGGAAGCCGCAGCTGACGCAACAGTGCAGGCCCGCGTTCGGCGGTGCCAGGTACTCTGGACGATGTTCGACTGGGAGCACCGACAGCCCTGGCCGGGTGTCATCTGGCCCATAGAAATACAGGCTGATATCGCCATCGGTTTCCAATAGGCCGAGTCGAACCTGGCCGAGATGTTCCACGCCTTGTTGGCGCAGTTCCATAAAGAGCTCGTTGGATGAGATGTTCAAATTTCGCAGCGAATGGATCTCGTACATTCCGTCCTTTACGACCGTGATGGGCAACCCATCGATCCACGCCTCGCATGTTCTGCTGCGCCTCATCATGTAGACGGTTCCGCGATAAAGCAGGAGCAGCGTGAGGAAAACCAACGCGACCGGGAGGAGAGGTACATCTTCGTAAAACGTCACGTCGCCTGCGGCTGAGCCCAAGGTGAGGATCACCACGAGCTCGAATCGGGACAGCTGCCTAATTCCACGTCGACCACTGAATTTCAGAAAGAAGAACACGGCTAGAAACGCCGCTGAAACGCGGACGGCGACCTCCAAGAGAAAGGTCAGCGGGAACTCGCCAATGAGCATTCTTTGCAGATCAAATGAAACCATTCGCTGTATCTCACCTGTTGCAATCCCCCGTTACAGATTGACCGGGAATTCTCGGTCTAGGTTCAAACGCTGGTGTCAGCGAGAAAAGCCTTCATGATCACCGGGAGCGAAGCAGCTCTTTGATGGCGCCGGCAGGCTCAGCTATTCGCATTGCTGACTCAGGCGGGTGTACTTAAACGCCAGTGCACAGAAATTGAACAAGAATAGAAATGCATACTCAAATTTTAAGTAGGTCGAGCTGTGAATGGTTTACAGTAACAGACTAATTTCATCCGGTATTTGAGGAAGCATCTATGTCCCGTCTCGCAGAATTCCGTAAGCTCGAGCAAACATTGGCCGCACAACTGGCCGAACTGGAAGCTATGAAAGGTTCTTCTGAGCTGCAAGCGGAGATCGAATTTGAGACCAAACTACGCGATCTTTTGAGCAAATACGGTTACAGCTTGCGTGACATCATCAACATCCTAGATCCACAGGCCAACCGCCGTGCCGCTGCTCCGGCCGCCGCTGAAAAGGCCCCTCGTCGTGCGCGTCAGGTCAAGCTGTACAAGAACCCACACTCCGGGGAAGTGATCGAGACCAAAGGTGGCAATCACAAGAAATTGAAGGAGTGGAAAGCAGAATATGGGGCTGTCGAAGTAGAGAGCTGGGTTTCTAAGTAAGTCGGATTGAGATGAATCAGCCTCCGGTTGGGGGCTTTTTTATGGGTGGGAACGAGGTCTTATCTGGTGAGCCCAGCCCACTTACGGCACCTCATGCGCAACCCCGCCGGCTGTGCTGGATCGCGAGTCTCCTTTCGGTAAGGCAGATAGCTGAGACTTCAGACGATGAATGACTCCATGCGCTGCAAGCGTAGGGACGTGCTGACTCGATGCCGGTTTCGAAACCACCTTCAGTTCGGAGCCTTATGAGCCCGCCCAGGTGGGATGTGAGCGATGCCTGTCGTGTGCGGGTTGAGCTGGTTCGGCCAGCAGAGCATGCATTTTTGTGTAGCTGACAGGGGATTTGAAAAGGGCTCACGAATAATAATTTCAATACACCCCCTTGAAATTTTTTTTGCGAGACGGAGTATATATTTTGTAATCAACAAAAGCAGCGCGGCAAGGCTCTATAACCGTATCCAGCGCTGCTCCTGCGCTCCAACCTTTGCACTTCAGTTACTGCCTACAATTTCTGACTACTTTTGATCAGAAATCTTGTCCTGGCGCCTTGCTTGCTCCGCTATGGCTTCGGTGCCTTGGCAAGAAGTCGCTTCCTCCGGCCGTCTGGCCGGCTAGCTTTGCTTTTGTGCTCAAATTCAGAGCTGCCCCCATTTTTTTTGAGCTGAGATCGGTGGATTTCGATATACAGGGGTATGGCGGTACAGAGATGGGCTGTGCGAGCGGCGCCAGGCTGCTTATCTATGTCGAAGTTCGGTTTGGGTGTTCTTCCATGCCGCAAACAAACGGGCAGATGCCCAGGCACAGAGAGGCTTTTCCATGCAGGACGACTACAAAGCTCAGCTCACAAAAGCTACGGAAGGGCTGCACTACTGTGATTTGATCCTGACAGCCCAAGAGGCTGATGATCTGCGGGCCCTGGTGAAAGACCTACAGGCATCGGGTAAGCACCCTGGGCTCAGTGGCGTGTTCAAAACGATCCTGGAAGAAACCTGGAGCAATGATGAACCGTGGCCAACAATCTCATCAGAATCGAAGCCTGGGCTGGATTGATCTGATGCCATTTCCAGCGGGCGGATCGCCCGAGTGTTCTTAGCAGTCAAGGCACTGGAAAGTAGGGCTGTGTTTGCTGAGCCTGCGAGGCCTGGGGTTCGTGAGGCTTGCGAGCAGTGATGCAATGGACGGCGTTTTCCAAGCCTGGCACACCCCCATCGCATTCCAGACCTTCAATTTCTGAGCGAAGGTCGTGAATGAGGTCGGCCGCCGGTTTGCCGGTCTCTTGACTCAGAGTAAGAGTCAGCAGCGTCAAGGGGCTCAGTTCAAGTCGTTGGCTCACTTGCTGGAGCTTGTCCAGCGTCAGGCTTGATCGAGCGCCTTCCAATTTGGACAAGAACGTCCGACTCGTATCACCAAAGTCGCGCTGCGAGAGTTTGCGCTTGCAGCGAAGCGCTCGAAGGACGATGGCGAATGATGACTTCAAGGACATGTGCGGCTCCTTCGAATATGCCTTTCCTCAGTGATCTTGACGCTGCACCCGCCGTTCCCCCTGAGCTTCGCGACTAGCTGGCTAGGTTGTTGATGGGGGCGAGCCACTTCGTCGAGATACTGTTGATGCATACAGTATATCTCGCTAAGCTGCGTAGGAGAACATTTGTACTCTTGGCAGTGAACAGCGTTATGAACAACTCGGATGAGATCGTCGACGACCGCTTCGCTTTCTTTTCGCGCGAGGAGCTGTTGGAGCAGCAGTGCCTCCTCCTCCAGAGCGAGCTTGTCGTAATGGGGGAGGAGTTGGCGGCCTCCCGCGAGAAAATTGCCACATTGGTCTTGATGTGGACGGGCATCAAGGAAGCGCTACGGCAAGCTGAGGCGGAGTTGAGTAACGCAAGGCAGCAGCTTGATATGAGCTTCACGGCACGATCGTAATTCCCTTCACGCTTGCTGTCTTCCGTGATGGCTTTATGATTTTACTCCGGTTACGCTCATTCGCAGCAGGGAAGAGGTGCATTTAGCTAACGCCGGAAATGCTCCGCACGGCAGATCATTGTAGGGCGATCGCATACTTACCTCGTGCTTCTCCGCTCTAAGCATTCGACTCAAACGAGGAAGGAACCCATGTCGTTTAGCGACTATCTGAAAGGGCCAGCCCATCGACAGCGTGCTGAAGCCCTTGAAACACAGCTTGCGGAGCTTCAGCTGCAGCATTCGCAACTGCAAGAGCTCGTTACGAAGATCGGCGCCATGGATGTAGTGAATATCCAGCAGCTGATTGCGCAAGAGCAAGCGAGGCTGACGGGTGTACGCGAGCAAACCCAACGTGCTGAAAGGGAGTTGGCTGCTCTCGCCCAGCGCTCCACTGATCTGCAGGGGCAGATACTCGTCTGGGAAGAGACGCTGCTCCTGGAAAGCTTCGCCCTCTATGAGCCCAAGTTCAAGCTAACCAGCAGTCAGGAGTACAAAGCTCGACTGGATCACGTCCGTGATCGTCAGAAAGTCCTTATCAAGAATCGGCAGGCGGCCACCGGCAACATGAACTGGACGGTGAACAACAGCCAGGCCCAAGGCCGTAAGCTGGTCAACGACATGATCAAGCTGGTGATTCGCTCGTTCAACAATGAAGCTGATGCCTGCGTGGCAAACGTGAAATTTGACAACGTCGAGCTCGGCGAGAAGCGAATCCTCAAATCGTTTGAAGCTTGCAATCGACTTGGCAAGATCATGAGCGTCGAGATATCTGGCATCTACCTCGATCTCAAGCTTGATGAGCTTCACCTTGCTCATGAATTCCAGATCAAGAAGCAAGAGGAGAAGGAGCAGGCAAAACGCGCCCGGGAAGAGCTGCGGGAGCAGCAGAAGCTCGAGCAAGAAATTCGCGCGGCGCGAGAAAAAATCGCCAAGGAGCGGAAGCACTTCACGACTGCTATGCGTGACCTGCAGGCTCGCCTTGAGCAAGTGCAATCTGATGAGGAGCGCTCGGCGCTGCTGGTGAAGCTAGCCGAAGTTGAGGCAGGTCGAGCCGAGCTCGAGAGCGAAGAAAAGCTCATTGATTACCGCGAGCAGAACGCCAAAGCCGGTTATGTGTATGTGATTTCTAACCTGGGAGCGTTCGGAGAGGGCATCTACAAGATTGGCATGACTCGCCGCCTGGAACCCATGGATCGGGTAGATGAGCTGGGTGATGCATCGGTGCCATTCTGGTTCGACGTGCATGCGATGGTTTTCTCGAACAATGCACCAGCGTTGGAGGCAAAGCTCCACGATCACTTTGCTACTGGCCGCCTCAACAAGGTCAACGGGCGCAAAGAGTTCTTCCGGGCTGACATTGCTGAGATCGAGAGAATCATTCGGGAAAATTACGATGCTGTCGTCGAAGTCACCCATGAAGCGCCGGCGGAGCAGTACCGTGAAAGCCTTCGTATGGAATTGCCTAAGCCGGCTATTCAGCAAGCAGAACGCGTGGCCGCGCACGGCTAACGAGACAGGGACGATATACCGTGATCTATCAGTGCAATCAGTGCCATCGCTCGACCTTTGAGACCTATTGTTCCCGATGCGGGGCTTCAGAGCCGACCACCCAGCCTCAGCATACCCAGCAAGGTATGACGCCCCTCGATCCGTCCTTCTACCCCGATTTCCAGTACCAGTCGAAAGGATTCCTGAAGGACATCTGGGGGAAGAAGAAGGAGCAGGCTCAGCTGAACGACTTGCTGAATAGCGTTCTCAGAAAATACGCAGAGCTGAAGCAGCCGTACTTCACCAACTTCATTCACACCACCCGCAATCCTGTTGGGGGTGGAGTGGACGAAGCAGCAGTACCAGGCGCACGAATGGATGGCATCTACACAGAGCGTGAGCTTTTCAGGGAGGTGCTGATTCGCAGGGGCTTTGACGAGCTTGAGCAGCTGCCTACCTTGCTAGATAAATTACTGCTCACGACCGCCTTCAACTCTGTGTACGCCGGCTTCTCTCGAGAGGTCAGCCGCCACATCCGATCCGACCTGGCCAGCTCGCTGAGGTCTTGGATCGAGGAAGCCGGAACCACATTCAGGGCTGACCTAGCGCTGTTTTACTTCTACCTTTGGGAAAGCGACGCTTCGTTCCCGGGACTGCAGTTCAACTCTCAGGCTGCCACCACAATCGGCGTTCCGTTGCTTCCCCTTCAGACATTTCAGTCCGGGTTAGGTCTGTGCGAAGAAATCTACTTCGACATCCTGGTTGAGCGTTTGGGTAGCCAGCTCGAGCACTTCAACCCGAATCGCTTCATCACCATGTACTTAGTCGACGCGATGGACGGGTTTCAGTTTGAGGCGTTCTTGGTCGAAATTTTCCAGACTATCGGATACGACGTCCGGGAGACGCAGAAGACCGCTGATCAGGGCGCGGATCTGTTCGTGAGCCGATTCGGCAAGACGATGGTGATCCAGGCTAAGAACTACAGCGGTTCGGTCGGCAATGCTGCTGTGCAGCAGGCGATCTCAGCCAAAGCCTTCTATGGCTGCGATGAAGCAATGGTTGTCACCAACTCCTACTACACCAAGTCAGCCAAGGAGCTTGCAGCTACGGCGGCCGTTCGACTGGTTGACCGTGCAGGGCTTCAGACTTACCTCGACGACTACAACCAGAAGCTTATTGAGGTTTTTCAGGCTGAAGCCGAGGCAGAGGAGGCGTGAGCTAGCAACCGCTCAGACTATTCGCAAAAAAAATCATTTTTGCTGTCACAAATCGACCCCCTTAAGGGCTTCCCCAATTCCTCAACTGGAATAGGTGGAACGCAGTGAAGGTCTATTTAGATGATCAACGTCCGGCTCCGGTCGGCTGGACGCGAGCCTACTGGCCCGATGAAGTCATTCGCTTGCTTCGGAGCCGAAAGGTAGAGGTGCTTAGTCATGGATCATGACTTAGGCGATGATCAGCGCGGTACAGGCTACGACGTAATCACGTAGATCGAGCAGCAAGTGGCATTAGGTAGGTTCACTCCGCCGCTGATCCTGGTTCACTCTGCCAACCCAATCGCTGCGCAACGGATGAGGGCTGGGATCGAGTCCATCTCAAAGCTACTAGATGGTATGTCCCTTAGCCAAGGCAGCGCATTGAAGGCCAATGAAATTGATGCTCACGGAAGGAAAGTGGTGATGGAAGATCTGGAACTGCTGTCTCGCTTGGAAGGACACCAAGCTTTTGGAGTCTCGATGGTTCAGCGAGTCTCTGGGTTCGGCTACCAACGAGCACTGGACACCATAGCCCGCCTTGAGGCGGAAGGTGCGATCCTCCGAGATGATGAATCTTCGCAATGGATGCTCGAAAACACTCGAGCCCGTCTACATGCGCTTTACCACACTCATAAATCAACTGTGCGCGAACTCGAAGATTTCCCACGAGCAGGCGTTGAGCCGTTGATATTGATGGATGTGCCCAAAGGTTGGAGCAAGGCTACCAACCGTGTGTTGATTGTCGGGCAGGAAACCCTGGGATGGGATTTTGAGCCGGGTGACTACTACGAGTGGCCGTATCCAGCAATCAAGGGTATTGAGGATTTCCTGGATGTCCCCAACAGCGTCGAGGCCATGATCCATGGCTACCGGGCTTTTCAGTTTTCACGATATCAGCCAGGCAACGTCAACAGTCCATTCTGGCGTGCGTATCGTCAGATCAGGGAGGCGGTTGGAGACGAGCCAGAGGGATTTGAGACGAAGGTTCTGTACACCAACCTTTTCAAAACTGCTGTAAACGGGACGAGCATTGTCAAAAACGGCAGCATCCGCGAAGCGGATGACATCTGGCGCGCCTCCGCTCAGCTGCTGACTCGTGAGATCGAAATCCTCCGTCCAGACGCTGTTGTGTTCTTTACCGGCCCTGATTACGACCGCTACCTTGAGCTCGAATTTCCCAACCTAGAGTGGGCTTCGGTAGAGGAGTATGACCAACGCCAGCTCTCAAAAGTGATCCACTCGTCTTTGCCTTCAAAAGCCTACCGCACCTACCATCCCGGTTACCTCAGCCGAGGTAACTGGCATCTTGTAGATCAGGTATGTACCGCTTTGGTCTAGTCATTGGTAAGGGAGGGGGCGCCGAATCGTAGCGCATCCCTGATGGAGCAGCCGAGGCCAACCATGGGATCAAAAAAGCCTGGTCGGCCTCAACGGCGGAGATGTGGGCCAGACGGTCTTAGCTCACTGGCGAAATCAGCCCGAGCTCGCCCAGAGCTTTCAGACCGTCGGTGTCCACGACTTGAGCGATATCTGAAGGTGTCCAGCTCGAAATCTCTTGCCTAAAAATCTCGCTCGAACGAAAAGGCATTGTCGACATTGCATCGAGCATTCCTACCCTTGAGTTTTGGTAGCGATCGACGTCGTCTAGCTGCAGAAAATAGCAGTCTGCGTACTCGGAGTAGACCAACTTAGCTGACGCACGGAGGCGCAAGTGTTCGCGCAGCAATTCGAGGGCAAAGCCAGCACCCCGTAGAGCATCAACGGCAACAATCATGCGATTTGGGCACAAGGGAAGGTCATGTGGAGCTGCTTGCTTAGGGAGTTCACTCATGGCTGTGCTCACCGCGATCAATCTCGTTCACCTGGCTCATGATTGCGCCTGTCCTCTCCGTGCTCTCTGCCTACCCGATGAGCAATTTGTGCTCTCTTGCGGCCTACAGGGTACACGGGATTCCGCTACATCGCCTATCCCCGAAGGGGCTAGGGGCGCGATAGGGTTAAGCATCATTGCGCTTTCAATACGAGCCTGAGATGACCTTTGGAGGTGCGGGGTGTACCGTAATAGGTACTACTGATCGGCAGGCCAAAGACCCGGAATGAGAAGAACACTGCTGGGCATGGCGGAAGCAGGTGAGCCTCTCCTGAAGCATGCGCTGGAGGCAATCAGAGCGTCCACGGGGCGATGGCCCAGGGTCGACCCGAGGCTGAACTCGAGCGCCTTCGCATTGAGGCAGATCACTTGTTCCAGACCGTGGTCGACTATCAACTGCACAAAGCCGGTACCTTGGGTGAGTCGGCACATTAGATTGATGTGTGCCATCGCCAGGCCACTCATCCGCAGAGAGGCTGATTTCGGGGCTGTCCTCAATGAGTTCTCACCTGTGCGACAGAGCTCGAAACCGATACTGCAGACGCCGACGTTTTCGAGGCTATGATTCAGCTGATCGTAAAGACCTTGGGAATTACCAACATGGTGAAGGATCTCAACAGCGTTTTGCTTCCTGACCATCCGATGTACACCGATGCCGTGGAGGCTATGAAACGGTATCAACAGGCTCAAGCAAATGGAGTGACAGATACTGAGCTGGAGCGCCTGCGGCTGCTGGCTGAGCACAGCTTTCAGGCAGTCACTGACTACCAGTTGCGCGCACTTGGCGGCCCATCCGAGATTAACCACTAGTAATAAATAGCTGCTAAACGCTGTAACGGCTGTTGCCCCCAGACGTTATGCAGTGTAGGCGTAAGCGACTTGCGAACCAACCTTGCGAACGCTCTCAGGCAGAATGACAATTAGTCAGTTCGTTGTCTCTGGAGGAAGCCTGTGCTGAAAGTCTCCACGCTAATGTAATTGGCCCAAAAAGCGCATCAAGAACTGATGCGCTGGTAGCTGCGCGGCGCAGACCGATTTCGGCGAGTAAAAACCAAGTTTGGTATCAGATACTGAAGGGGGCGCGAGCACACTGGTTTGAGGCTGAGATCGTAAATGGCCTCGCATTGGCCGAGTGGGAGGAAGGCGGATCCCCTCAAGACAGGTCATACCGTTGTCGTGAGGGAATCAGCATGATGCGCGAAATTTGTCGCGGAACTGCTTCAACTGCTTTGTCCGTCCAGCCCCACCCGAGTAGTACAATGCTACGAAATGTTTCTGCATGGTCAACCGGTCGCAGCTACAAGCAAAAGAAGGCCCGCTGCTAAGCGGGATTGGAGCAAGGCGTCACTGAGATCGGCGACATGGGTCACACCCGCCGCAAGTTTGTTGACCCAGCAAGCGGCGAACAGAAGTCAGTTGGGCGCACGCTTACGAGCATATGGGCGTTTAGAATGGTCAGGTAGAGGACGCTAAAAATCCCCCTACATTCGGCCAGTCACAATTGACGAAACGCGTTGCTGCTGTACTAGTAGCATAAAAATGATAGCGTGATGTCGAAATGCCTTTATTTTCGTAGTAATCTGTCTGTGCCGCGCATGGATGCTTTGCCAAAGCTGACTAGCGCTGCTAGTGATCAGGTTCGGTTGCACAGGTGAACCTGTTAAGAGTGACTACTTTTATTTTAGACGCGTTTTTCTTAGGGGTCAGAAATAAGATGCGAGCCAAGGAAGGTAAGGTTTGATTCTAATGGCAGCTAAATATACTGGCCGTGGTAGAAGCGCTTAAGTTTTCAGGAAAGTATAATCATGAAAGGATTTAGGTGGCTGCATCTTTCAGACTTCCATTTTGGGAAGAAGCCAGATACTACCTATCAGCAGCCGTTTATAGCAAAAAAAATAATATCCCACGTGACGGAGTATATAAAATCAAACGGTGAGCCTGATGCGGTTTTCATCACGGGCGATATCGCTAACTCTGCAAGTGTCGATGAGTACACGCAGTTCAATGAGTGCATTTTTTTACCATTGATGCAATTGTTTGGGGATCAATTTAGTGAAAGAATTTTTCTGGTTCCTGGCAATCATGACGTCCAACGGAATACAAACAAACGCTTTGGGCGCGAAGAATTTCTAACGATTGATGACGGGAATTTCGAACCGAGTGATATGTCTCTCGACGATCGTTGGATGTTAGTCGGGAGGTTTGGCAATTTTGTTGAGCAAGCGGTTCCGGCATATATTAAGAAGCTTGCAGGTATTGACGGAACCTACAATGAGAGAATAGTTGCAGAGTCCGGCTCGGTGTCCGTCGTGGGTCTAAATACTTCGTGGTTATGTCGCGACAGTGATGATGAAGGAAATTTAACTCCTGGCATTGCGCTTCTTCGCGCGGCATTGGAAAAGACCCAGCCTCAGGATGTAGTGATAGTCCTTGGTCACCACCCATTAGATTGGCTTGATAGAAGTCATCGGGATGCTATAAAAACGCTATTGTCCCAATACAATGCGTTGTATCTGCATGGGCATATGCATGCTGCGTGGGGTAAGCCTGAGTATGTAAATGGTAGCTCTTTTATGGCGATCCAGGCTGGAGCGTCATTCCAAGCGCCAGAAGGAATGCCTTGGAAAAACAGCTTGCTTTGGGGCTATATAAACTTTGAGAACAAATACCTGGAGTTGAAGCCTTATGAATGGAGCCTAGAGGAACAAACATGGAAGCACAGTTCAGCAGGTTTTCCTGAAGCACACCGGGATCGAGATGTGTGGCGTTATGAGCTTCCAAAAACTCAGGTCTCTATCGTTTCGATAAAGCGTGCTGTTCCCCCGGGAGGCTGGCATGTATTGAGTATGGATGGTCTGGAAAAATACACCGCGCCTTTGTCCGAAAACGATGCTGTAGCTTTTTTTGATGGCGCGATTCCAGGATGGAAGGAAGCATTATCAGTTTCTATTCCTCGGCGTGAAGTTGTCACCCAGTTGGTACAAACATTCTATAGGCAGCAAGGGCATGCTAAAGATTCAGAGCCGGTAATTTGCACGCTTTTGGCAGCAGGTTGTGAGGGCAAGACCACTGCTTTACTCCAGGCCGCACATGAGATTCTGAGCAGCAATCCTACAAAGAAAATTCTGTATAGGAAAAATAATTCTCGGCCGTTTGACGTTGAGCAACTACTTCCAGTGCTGAGCCAGCATTCGGACTGGTTGGTCGTTATTGATGATGCTGATCAGGTCGCGCGCGCCATCACCAATTTCATTGAAGCCGACTATTCAGACTTTAACGGTAAAATTGATTTTATTTTAGCCTGCCGTGATTCGGACTGGAAATCATCGGAAGCTATCTCGTTACCATGGGCTTTTTGCTCTGCATACAAGTCAATTATGCTCAATGATCTCAGTAAGCTTGATGCAGAGAAGATAGTTGAAGCATGGGCCGCATTCGGCGCTAGAGGGCTAGGAGAGGATCTCAATAATTTAGATGCTGCAGTGAGAGTTGAGAAGTTAAGATTTTATGCGAAGCAGGAGGCGAAATCTAAGTCAGGTGCTTTTTTCGGTGCGCTCCTTCTTTCTCGCCACAATGGTGATTTGTTGTCGCATGCTGCTGAGATGCTGTCCAAGCTAAATGATATTTCAATTGATGGTGATAAAACTCTGCGCGACGCGCTTGGTTATATTGCAGCTATGCATGCCGAAGACTTTGATAAGCTGTCTCTTGAGGTTCTAGCTGCTGTAATGGGCACAACAGTCCCTAGGCTGCAGAAGCATGTTATTAATAGACTAGGTCAGGAAGCTGCTGCTACAACCACATCTACCGCAGTGTTTACGAGGCATAAATATATTGCCAAAGCGATAGTGGAGGTGCTTGAGACGACTTTTGATGTGGACATCAGAAGCGTCTTTGTAGATCTTGCTGTTTCTGAAGTCCGGCGCTCTCGTGGAGAGCGAGTATCTAATCTGGATTTTTGGCGATTTAAGCTAGCAGACTCGCTTTATGATAAAGGTAAAAGCAGGGCGGCTGTGGCAGTACTAGAGGCAGTGTTCAAAGCTGAGCCTGAACATCATCGATCGCGTACAAAGCTTGCTAAACTATATCGAATGGAGGGTAGTGCTGACGACTCTGTAAGCCTCTTCCGAGAAGCGGAGCATACTTCGAATGAACGAGGGTTTTACAGAGAGTGGTCAGTCTGTGAGGGGGAGTGCCGATGCGTTGTCGAGAGCGCAGTCCTAGTGCTATTCGCTCTATCTGATGATATTAACTCGGTGCAGCTCGATATTTCTGACGCTCTATTTAGTCTAACTGGGCTTTCGAGCACGTTGACTAATCTGCATCGACGGTACGCTGATGAGGTATTTGAGGTGGCTTCTGATGCTACGTGGTCGATCATTTCCATACTTTCAAAACTTCAACCGGGCTTCGATATGTCTGGGGTTCGGTCATTTAAAAGCAGGGTGGAAAGAAAGCGCGCCCGAGGGTTTGAGGGTAACGAAGCGGTTGGGCAAATACATGAACTTTGCGCTAGGCTCGCCACCTATCAATGTCAAGTGCAGCCTCCGGTACCCGTAGCATCTCTTTGTTTTGATGGATTGAAAATGTTGATACGAAACGCGCAGTAGTTTCAATTTTTGGCACTGCAGAGAGGCTATCCCTCTCTGCTTTTATCAATCATGCCGCTTTGTGCTACCAATCAAGAAAATTGACTGATAACCAGTTTCCTGCCTCTTGTGCTTGTGACAACCAAAAGACTTTGCCCACTCCTATCGCGCAGCATCAGGGCTGAGTGGCACTGCTCTGCCTGAGAAGAGAAAAGGAGGTGAAACCTGGAAGATTTTCAAACACCTCCCGCTTGCTCAGTATCACATACCGTCCATGATGGGGATGTCCTGTATCATCCTTCCGGCTTCCTGATTAGCCCACCGAACTGCTGAGCCGGTTCTACGTAGCGAAGGGCTGATTTCATATCGCTCCAACCCACGTACTCCATAAGCGTTTTAATGTCCCAGCCTGAGCTGGCAGCCCAGGTAGCAAACCCGCGTCGGATCGAGTGAGCGCTGTATATCTCGGACGGCAATCCACATCGATCCAGGATGTCGCGAAGGAGGGGGATCAAGCTATGGGCCGCAAGCGGGCGATCACTGATGTTGCCCCATCGGTCTATACCCCTGAACACACCGCCGCGGGTTAGGCCAGCAGCTTCGATCCAGTTTAGGTACGCCTCCACCGGGCAGAGCTTGCTCAACGAGGGTGTCTTGTACTCCCGCCCGGTGTTTTGCCGGTCTCCTTTGCTCGACCCTAAGTAGAACTTGATCCCGACGTACCGCTCAGCATGGGTATTCTCGATCGTGAGCCTAGCCAGCTCGTCCCCGCGGAACCCCCTCCAGAAACCGATTGTGAGCAGGGCGATATCGCGAGTCGCTTTGAGCAGGGTGGCCATGTTGCCCGCGGCTCTTGCCTGGGCAACCTCGTATTCGAGGTGGGCTACCGCTTTTTCGAGATGTAGCAAGGCAAGCGGGGCAGCTTGCTTCTGCTGTACGGGATGCAGAGCCCGGATGCCTTTCAGCAACTGCCTGACCTTAGGGGCTTTAGTCGGGTCGGGAAAGCCGTTGCTTTGATGCCAATTGGCGAGTGCAGCCAAGCGCTGCTTGAGCGTGCTCAGCGCCAGCTGGTCGGCGTACTCAGCGATGTACCGCACCACTGACTCGGTGGTGGTTGGCAGAAAGCCGCCCCAGGTCACCTCGTAGTGGGTGAGGGCAGCCGCGTAGCTCTTTGACGTGTTCTCTCGGACGCTCGCCTCTAAGTATTTCTCTGCCTTGCTGGCTGCATCAACCACGCCAATCCTCCATCTCGAGCTCCTGTAGCTCTTACTCGCCACTTGTACCGCTTACCAGGCCATTTTACCCCCGACTCCGACCATGACAAGCCATAATCCTCAATTATGTCTTGCCAATAATTGTGGGATTTTAATGTTAGAAAAGTGATAAAGTGGCACGTAATTACATAAAACGTAAAACAGTACGAAATCGTAGGGGCAGTCATGGCTAGAGGTGGTATTAACTTGGTGCTGGTGCGAAAGGCTCGCGAAGCCCTGCTGTCGAGAGGGCAGAACCCTAGCATCGACGCGATACGCATCGAGCTTGGAAATACCGGCTCAAAGACTACGATTCAGAGATATTTGAAGGAGATTGAGGCACATGATCCCCGACCATCCGCTTCGCCTTCGCGCCTAAGTGATGAACTCACGGAAATGGTGGGCAAAATGCTTGAGCGCCTACTGGAGGAGGGGAATGAAGCGCTGGCGCACGAGCGGTCTGCATTCGAAATTGAGCGAAAGGCGATGAAGGCAGAGAGCAGTACACTTCAAGGTCACCTAGAACAGGCGCAGCGTGAGATCGCAAAGCTACAGTCAGCACTGCAGACTCAAGATGAAGAGCTCAAGACCGTTCAATCCAGTCTTCAGACCGAGATTACCCGTAACGCCCGCATCAGCCAGAGCTGCAGTGACCTTGAGGTTCGTGTCCAAGAGAAGGACGCCCAGATCGAATCTCTGGAGGAGAAGCACTCGCATGCCAGAGAAGCACTCGAGCACTACCGGGTAGCAGTAAAGGAACAGCGCGACCAGGATTTAAACCGTCACGAGGCTCAAATCTACCAGATGCAGCAAGAGGTGACAGTTCTCCAGCAGACGCTGATGGTTAAGCAGGAAGATGCCACCCGCATGATCCGCGACAACGAACGCTTGATCGCTGAGAACCGGCAGCATGCCAAGGAGGCTAATCAGCATCGCGATGCTATCGAAAATCTGAGAGGCGACCTGGGCATCGCTAATGCTGCGACTGCTCGCGCGGAAGGTGCCAAAGAGCTGCTGGCGCACCAGCTCGAAGCCAAAACCAAAGAGGTTAGCGAAGCCCGCTCCGATGCCTCCGCGGCACAGCAGAGGGAAGGCGACTTAGTCCAGAAACTCGCAAGCGCAGAAGCTGAAATCAAGGAATTGCGAGCCTCAAGCAATGCGGAAATCTCGAAGGAATAGATCAGACGACTGCAATGAATGAAGCATCGGACACAGGAGTACAGATGTACTCCTAGCTAATGCTCTATCAGTGCCCCCGAGCGACAGCCTTGCACTTAGACTGCCAGGCTGGGCTTGAGAGGTGGTCAGCATGCATTCTAGAAGGCATCGTTGAGCACCAAATGCGCCCAGGCATTGCGACTGACGCTCTTGCAATCCATACGGTTTGTAAGCACCCTCGACTTTTGTATGCATTAGATTGCCATCATCAAAAGATCAATCGAGGTTAACCATGGACGCCAGGGAAGGTCGCATCAGTTCGGAGCTCAGCCACGAAATAAACTCGCACCGGACTCGTCTGGCTCCATTCTTCAACGGCAACGCCAAACCTAACCCATCAGTTAGCTTTGCCAACGATGGTACTGGCTTTGGCAAGTCCTACAACGTCTTCGACCAGTTCGTCGAACACTCCGTTGTGCGTGACGGCGGCGGAGGCCACCGCAACCTCTTCTTCATCACCCCGCACAAGGCACAGATCGACGTCTCCAAGATCACCCAGGAAAGGGCAGCTGCACGGGGTGTCAGTATCTTGAGTTTCCTGGCTGAGCGGGACTTATCTGACCTCAATTTCGTCGGCTGGGTGACCAAGGTACGCAATGAAGACCTTTACGCCGGCTGGGTCAGGGCCCTGAGCACCGACTACTACCGCGAAGCAATCAGTGAACTGAGCAGCGCCATCAGCGGGCTCAATGCCACTGAATCCGAGCACATGCGGTACCTGAAATTGGGCGTGACGGATCATCTTCGTGACATAGAGTTGCAGCGCCGCATCGACGCATCGAAACAACGCTTGCTCTTTGCGCTGCACGATCTGGCGAAATCCGTGATCAGGGAGAAGATCGGTTCTCAATTCGTGACTACTGAAGACCGTTTCAGAGGTGTTCGAACTGAACGAGAACGCGTGAAAGTCGAAGTGATCGACCATCTATTGCCGTTTGAGCGGGCCAAGGTGGGGCCGACCATCTTCATCGCCACCACTGCGCGATTCCTCAAGCGCGCGTTCATCGTATACATCGACAAGAAGAAAGAACCGAACATCAAGAAGCTGAGCTTTGACGCAATACTGGGCGCCAAGCGCTCGCCCACGAATGCCGAGGAAGACACCATCGCGCCAATCGGCGCCGCTTGTAGCTTTTCCCATGACAAGCAAATCGCCTACCTCAAAGACGATTTCTTCATCTCGGACGAGGCGAATTTTTTCCAGGCCCATGGCATCACCTTCAACCTCGTCGTCGATGAGGAGCACGACAGTTACGACAGGATTTTTGAAGAGAGCAAGAAGAAGCTAGTCAGCGAGAGGGTGAAACCACCCCATGTCATTGCCGGCCTGCACCGTCTGATGGAGATGGTCTCGGCAAAGTATGGCCCAGACGATGAGGAGCCTATCGCGTTCAACGAAACAGTTGAACTCATGCAGGATCTTCGCCGGCACTACGAAGATGATTGCCAGACCAGCGTTCCTCTGGATGCCATCCTGGCGATGTGCTCTGGCAACGTGGGTCACATCACGATCAACAATCGCGATGTCGAACAAATCCTTGCGTTGTCTCGGAACATCTTTAGCCTCACGCCGAGGCGCTTCTACAATGAGGAGGCGCTCAAGCGAATCAGGATGCGGTCAGTGTGCGGAAAAAGTGAGATCCGTCTGTATTTTGATGATGGAGCCCCCACAGACGATCCCGACCCCACCCTGCACGACTTCCTACAGCTCATGTTGTGCGCACTCTACGCCTGCTCCAAAGTACCCCAGAAGAGCCCGCTGAGACAGCTGCTGGAGCTAGGGCAGGAGGCCAGTCAGAACGCCCCTCTACTGGAGTTCATCAAAACCTCCCGGCAACATCATTCCTACGTAGCCTCGGTGTTTGACCGTGCCAGGGACGCCGAAATCTTCGTCGATGCCTTCTTCACTTTTTTCGCTCCGAAGATTGTCTTTTCGCTCATCAAAGTTAACGAAATTCCCTTTGGTGGTGAGGCGGTCAAGAATCGTGTCTTCGTTGACTTCCACCTTGACCTGATCCTTGAGCTCCCCGAGGTAAAGCTGCTGCGTATCCTGCACGCCACCCAGAACAGCGCGATGTGCCTCAGCGCAACGACTGGCTTCAAAAACTCCTACTCAGGCAATTTCTCGAGAAAGATGCTGGTTCGTTATGGCGAGACCCAACCTGACAACCTGGATGTACGCGTCATTGAGCGCTCGTTTGCAGATGTAGATGCGATGGCAGACCTTCGAACAGCGCGAGCCAAAGCCAGGACGATGGAGGTAAAACCCTTCTACAAAACATCTGCTGACGACATCAGCGGCCTACGCAGTGACCCTGCTTTCAAGAGCGCTTTCGGCTTCTGGTCAAACTCCCTTTTGCCGCCTGGCTTCCGTGACAACAAGTACCGGATGTCTGCCTACCGTCGGCAGATCGAGGCGATGTTGATGGCTGCGTGGGATGGCAAAAACACCTTCGTACTCTCACTCAATAACCGGTTTGCCGAGTTGTTCAAAAAGCTGTTTGCGCAGGGGATCGAAGGCCGCATCAAGGGCCTTTCGACACAGTACAAAGATAAAATCTTCGAGCTCAAACCCTTCGTGGGTGGAACCAAGATACGGGTCATCCTGTTCAGCGCCCAGCTGGCCAGAGAGGTCAATATCGATGAATACCTGAAGGTGGACGCCGACACCCGCATTTGCCTGATTTCCTCCTACGGCAGCGCAGGCACGGGCCTCAACCTTTTCGTCGAGCGCACCGAGGATGGCTTCCACCAGGATTTTGATCGCCTAGTGCTGGTGAACACGCCGTTCTACAGCGCTATCCATGAGAAGGACACCGGGCTGAATACCGTCAAGAACCACATCCTGCTGCTCAAGCATATTGCGGGTGGTGAAAACGAGGCAGTTCGGTTGTCGCAGTTCGACTCGAACCTGATGCAGCCAAAGAATCGACGCATCCTGAATCAAGAGCATGACCTGGCGGTGCTCAAAGCTATCATTCAGGCAGTAGGGCGTGTCGAGCGACGTGATACCCACCTGCACAGCGAAATTTTCCTGCCCAGCGATGTGATCAACGATCTTGTGGTGCGGTACAGCCGACTACGTCGAGAGGGCAATGATCTGCTAATCAATAGCCTCTCTCTGCTCAACCACAGGCTGATGCAGTTTTGCCTGGCTCAAGCGGAGAGCCGCTGTTTTGGTGCCAACGAAGAGCGCGAGGAGTTCACTGCCAAGGTGGCTGCAGACGCAGACGACATAGATAACTTTTTCACCGGCGCCTTTCGAAGCAAGATTCTCAGGAGCGCACGTGAAGGTGACAGGGACGCGATGGCTTTCAACGAGATGCTCAGATCTCCTGAGAGTATTACGGCACCAGAGAAGTACGTGCGCCAGCTCTTGGCCTCTCCACTTGTAGAAACCTCTGGCTACTACCAAGAAATCATCAACGCCTTCTACTTGCCGCGGGCGGTGACGGATCGGGTCACCATCTGTACGACTCCCGACAGCCGTTACCACCTGAGCGACCTCTTGCACGGGTATGCCGTGTATCAGCCTGGGAAGTGGCTCGTCCCTGATTACGTTCGCAACGATGGCGATGACCGGGAGTCAGGTACTAGCATCATTAACATGGCATGCAATATGGCCAGCGAAGGCATTGATGTCCATCTGCCTAATCCGGCGCTCTTACCGCTGCTAAAGGGCAACGTCGGCGAGTTCATTTTCTCCCAAGTGCTTGCCGCCCTTACGATCACTCCCCTGGATCTCAATCAGCTCATCGAGCTCTTGGGGCCCGCAGTCTACGAAAGCTATGACATCTTCGTTCGGACGCAGGACACACTCATCTGCATCGACGTCAAGCGATGGTCGGGCAGCCTGGATAACCATGAGCTCTCGGTTAAAACGTTGCGCAGGGCAGAAACCAAGCGCAGAGACATTACTGAGTTGTGCGATCGCCTGAATCTCACGCCTCGTTTCCTGTACGTCAACACACAGCCGGACGACAACGACCTCAATGCTGAACGTGAGTTTACCCACGGACAGTCGATCCACTTTCTGAACGCTTTCAAGATCATTACCCGCTACGTGCCACTGACCGAGGCTGGCATGGCTCACCGGGTGGATGATCGCCTGATGATCAATCCCACATTGGTACAGCTGCTAAGGAACGCGCAATGACCCCGATCAACCTTCTGGAAAATGGCGCTGCCGCTAAGGCGCGCACCAACATGCTGAAGCTGCCTGGCGACCTCGCCAGCATCATTGACCGGTTGTCAGTCCTCGAAGAGGGATATGGTCACATCCAGGCGGCCGTGGTCGAGGTAACCAGAAAGTACGGCGAAGAAGCGCAGGTCTATTACCCGCGGGTCGACTCCACCATCAAGGACTTCATCCGGAAAACGCTGGGCATCCCAGCTTCGACCAAGCTGCACTACAGCAAATTCGGCGGCAGAAAAGGGGTGTTTGGATTCCTCTACCTGAGCACGCACGCACCGGCGCCTGGCCATGTCAGCCAAGTGATCACCGAGCATTCCCTCGATCCGTGCTACGTGATCCAAGCGCTGGTGGATCTGAAGCTCAAGCTCTCGTACCTCAATGACGTCCACCAGCGGTACGAGATAGAACCTGTCGAGTACAACGCGGATCTATACCTTGGTCTCGTGTTCAGCCGTACAGCCAGAAACGGTAATGACGTATTCGAGGCCCTGGAATACGAGCTGTACTTCTCCAAGGAGCAGGAGCTTGTTGTCACCCTCAAGCGTGCAATCATGGAGTGCGCTGCGTCTGTGGAATCGGCAAGCAGGCCGGTCACCGACTCCGGTATGTTGATGTTCGATTGGAGTGGTAAACGTTACCAGCGCGTACAGGCTCTCAGCGCGACCACCAACAGTGATCGCAACTACATGGCGTTTTCCACCAACAACCCTGGAGCCAAGGCGCTCGACCTTTACCACAACAGCATCAATTACCACCAGACTGACTGTTTGAACCGCATCGAACGGCTTTTGAAGCGCGCTGACATCGATTACAGCCCAATCGTGTACCAAGCAACCCACCAGGTCAGGACATTCCTGGAGGGATTACCGACCATGTCGAACCCGCTATGGCTGCTCGATACCGCTAAGGACACAGCAGCCACTGAAGCCTGGCTGAGCACCATTGGCGACCTAGCCGATAAGTTCGGAGCGTGTAAGGTGTTAAGCGGCGAGGGGCTGCCATTGCCCTCTGAGCTGAAGGTCGGCAACACCAACTACTTGGTCGTCAGCCCAAAGGTAAAAACCCCTGGTAAAAGCAAAAACGGCACTAGCATTTCGAAAGCCAAAGGAGAGGCAACAGAGGCATACAACAGCTTCTGGCAAGCACTCGATGACAGCCAGCGCAGTCCAGATGCGCAGTACGACTACTACACATCAGTGAAGCTTCATCGCTTTGCGGCATCCGTCGATACCATCTGCCAAGGCTTGGACGTAGACCTCAAGAAAAAGCCTTCTGATTCGGCTATCGAAAAATGCCTGCAGGAGTTGGCACTCAAGGAGTCGATCTTCCGAGACAAAGCCGTGATAATCAGCGGCGCAACTTTGCCCCACCACGCATTGCAGCTGGTGAGCTGCCGAGGTGACCGATACGAGAACGTCTACATCCAGGTTCTCGATGTGACTGTGAACGGCGAGACCATCAAGATCGAACGCTCGCGCCGCTTCGATGAGACCTGCAAGGGTGAGTTTAACTATGAGTTCAAGTCGCTGAGCGCTGTGCTTAGAAAAGAAGGTAAGAAGGCGTTTGATGCCCTCTGGAACGGCGCATTCCTGATCCGTGACAAGGAGTCGAATACGTGGCTGAACGCTTACAACACTCTCCGAGTGCCCTGCATAATCGGCAACACCCTGTTCGATAACCAAGAGCGACAGGACGATGGTACCGCACCGTCCCGTCAGGTTAGTGCTGACGTGGCTTCACTGCCGTACTACCTCACGCCAACGAAGCAGAACCAGCGTCACAGCGTGTTCATCCAGGACAACGGCGTGGAGGGCGCATGGTTCTTTGTATCGTCCAACAAAGCCACAAACGGAACCATCGCGAAGCAAAGCTTGGTGTACAACGTTGTGATTACCGACGAGGCCGGTAACCGCGTCCCTGTTCTGAATCACCCACTGGGCGAGCTGTTCTTCTCCAGTTTCACTTATGACATCGTGAGGCTCCGCGAGGCGGCCAAGACCTCGATTTTGCAGAAGCTCGTAGAGGTCTGCTTACTCAACTAAAGGAGCATTTGGCTCAATAGTCGGTGGGTGAGTTTTACCCTGATCAGCAGGGGCCCTCAGTCTCGCTTGGTTCGGTGAGAGCATTGAGCCCTATGGTTAAGGCATCCCCGGGTCAGTTAGAGGGCCGGGGTGGCCTGAGCAGGCACTACCACCGCAGCCAGGTCAGTGCTGGCGCAGGGAGAAGACGGCGCTTGAATGGCAAAGCGCATTGCTCATCGGCTCGCTAATTTGGTGACATTACCTGGAGACTGATGAGTTGCGAGCTCAATTAGGCATAATCCGTATGCCTATCTTCAGAATGTACTAACGCTCCTGCTGACGCAGCGGGCCAGCGAAATTGAGCATTTGCGCCACATCCACGCGTACCGGGCTGACTTTTGTCGAGCGGATTGCTGCACCCAGGGGCGGATGTGATCACCGGACGCTTACAGTGAGAGAACGGTTCGAATCCGTGTTCTGCTGTATCGGAAAATTGCCCTTCAAAGCGTGACTGCACATCATCAGGGTTCCATCACCACAGACAGATTGCTACGCTCCGAAAGACTCCGGTAGGCGCGAGCTGGCGCTGGCGCGTTGTGCCAGGTTCAACCACCGGAGGCTGGTGTATCTGACCCAGCAGTTTGGGGGCTCGAATTCAGTCATGGCGATCTGAGTCAAAGAGCAGGATTCGGCGTGCTGGCCACAGGGCGATCATCTGCTCTAGGGTTAGAGCTTTAGATCGTCCGGATAATCATCCACAGGAAGCGCTACGACGATAGCTCCGTCTTCTGACCTGGCTTGCGATTCCTCATGATGCATGGCCAAACAGAGGTAAACCAACGCAGCACGGCACGACCGCATGATGAGGAGGGTCTTCGCAACGAGATCCTCTCTCTCGATGACAAAGGCTAGCTGGTCAACCTGGCGCTCTGATGCCCCAGCAATCCAATGGAATGCATCAACGACCTTGGCATGCTTGTGTTCAAGATGGTTCCTCAAGTCATCCAGGGCCTTTGCATCTGGTCTCGCGACGTTCCTGAGCACCTCTGAGTAGATGTCCTGAGAGAGCCAGTACAGCGCTCGAAGCGGCAAGTTTTGGGTGACCTTGAACTCTGGCCTAACAGCCCACTCCTGCGGTGGCCCACCTTTTCTGCGTGGCTCGAACCAAAGTGTTCGAAAGCTCACGTTACGCTCAGGGATTCCCAACTGCCAATAGCCGTTGATGAAGTACGCTACCTTGTCCAGTAGCGAGTAGGCGTTACGGAATGCGGTCTTGATCTGTTCCAGCCCCATTGTATAGAGGGCATAGTCACAGTTGAAAGTCAGAGCGACCTCTTTGTCAGCGTAATGGATCGAACGGGCGTGGACGCCTTGAAACAGACAATGGCGGGCGTAGGCATACTCTTGTTTCATCTGGTTGAAGAAGGCTAAGAACGTAATCCCGACCTGAGCGTCATGGTTAGGCAGGCGCAAAGCGTCATAGGACGCGACAGGCAGGGCGCCAAGGTCGTTCATGGGGTTTAGGAAAAACTGGTTATCCAAGCACCATTGACGATACGCGCGCTCCGCTTTTGTTTTCCCAAGGCCATGCTCGAACAATCGGGCGTCATCTTCGTGGTCGACCTCTGCAGCGAGCTTCACCTGATACCACTTGAACGCCTGGATGGCTTCATCCGTGGTCGCTCCGTCACGCCCTAATCCACCTTCAATCGCAGACTCTAGATACCGACGCGCATGAATAAAAAACCAGTAGGTATGTCCAGAGTCGTAGAGTGCACCGCCATATCGTGCGAGACCTATTCCCATATTGCCGAGTGCCATGCCTAGAATAGGCTGCTCCACCAAAGCTCTACGCCATTCGGCCAACGCTTCAATCCAGCGACCGCAGGCGCTCAGGGCATTGCCAAGGTTGCAATGGATCTTTGCCCGCCGATCAGCCGTTGTGGCAGCGAATCCCTCATGTTGAATTGCGGCACGCAGGAAATACAGCTCGTTCAGTAAAGCCGGGTGGTTGACGATGGCTTCCTCATTTTCTTGATATTCGAGCACATGCAAGTGAGACCAGGCGTTGGCGCAGGAATACAGGACAAGGCACCCAGCAGCAGGTTCGCAGAGCGCCATGACCTTGCCTGCCAGATCAGTCGCACGCTGCAATATCGCGGCATCTTGCGCGTCGCCAGCTGAATCAACGAGACAATCGAATGCATCCTGAAGCCGCTCATCATGCTCTCCCGAGTTGACAAGAGCCTCCACAACACTTAGCCAAGCATGGCGGTCTTCGGCTAGAGGCTGGTGGTTCTTCCCAGCCAGGCGTTCAAGAAGGTCTTGCATTCAGGCTATCCATTGCGATGTGTGGACTGGAGGTTTAGCGTTTTTGGCGAGAAGTGTGCGAATCCCATAGTCACTTCGCGCTTCTGATACCGGAGCTTCAAGAGCGACTGATCAACATACGCGAATGGTAATGCGCGTCACCACCAAGGTGCTGGCGCCAGTGAAGCAGGGAGTCTTCGCATGGAAGCAGAGCAGTCCCTCCAGTTCTTCACCGACTTCCAGATGTAGGCCTATCAGCTGCCGTCGCCAACGCCACTAGCGACGAATCAGATTTCTCAGATCTTAGGCTGGCTGCAAGATCGGAGTTTGTGAACATACAAGAATTTTTCTCGCGCCACGCGTTAACGCGACATATAGGTGGCGAGCATCCATGCCCTGGGGCTCCAAGATGACGGCAACGTCCGCTTCGAGGCCTTTCAATAAAAGAGTGCTACCGACAGCCCGGCGGTTTAAGGGCCTACCGGAGAATCGCGCCTTGTCGCGGATGTGTACGACTGCCTGATGGAATGAGTGTGCTCCTGACATAGCCAATCTGAGGGCAGTGGTACAACACCTGAGCATCTCTGGGCGATACAGCTGTGTTCCCTGCAGCCCAGCATAATTATCGAGAAGCTCAGCGGCTTTCGCGAGGCTTGGTGCTTGGCTGTAAGCGACGGTTGCCTGCTCGAGTGGGGAGGGTGCAGTTCGATTTCTTCCATTGAGAATGGTTTGAACCCGTGGCAGCAAGGCAGCAGGGCCGATTCCAGTCATCAAGCTTCCAGCAAAGCGCACCAAAAGCTCCAAAGCTCCTGCCGCTTCTGGATCAAATCCCCTAGAGAAGGTCACGAGGTCAGTGAGCTCTACATTCTCCACTACGGTCGCGCCAGGTACCTGGCTTGACAACCGTTGGCGACTATTGGCGTTGATAGGGTCGCCAATGATCAAGACATTTTCGCCATCCTGAATTCGTACCATTGCCGCATTACGTCGCTGCTGTTCTGCAGTAGCCGGGGCGGTTTGAATCCACTGAACTCCAGCAGGCGCACCTCTCAAGTCGACTGGCCGGCCAGCCTCGAGCAATCCACGTGCCTGTAATAACCAGATGCCAATATCCTCTCGTCCGACACGACGCCATCGCCACGGCGTGCTTAACACTCCAATGGCAGGAAAATGAGGTTGAACATCAGCATGCCAGTCGACCAAGAGGTTTCCGCCGAAATCGAAAATCGCTTGCATAGGGTCACCGAGAACGTAGGTCTGCAGCGCTTGGCCAAGCCAAGCAACGATCACGTGCTGTGCCTGATTGCAGTCCTGGTATTCATCGACGATCAACCTTGAATAGGTGGCCCTGAGGACTCCAGTGATGTGGCCGGCGCTAAGCAGATTGGATGCAGCTATTCGAATTGCAGGGTAGTCATTTCGACGATCTAGAAACTGCAAAATTGCGGGATCATGCCCGCTTCGCATAGGAAACTTGCTTATGATCCGAATGCAAAACCCATCCAGGGTAGCAACGTCATAGGATCCGGAAGGAATACCTGCTCGTTTTAGGCGATTCCGCAATGCTGCGACGCCGGCATTTGTGTGCGTCAGCACAAGCACCGGCTTCGCATGGCGATGCAGGGAAAGAGTATCAGCGATCAGTTGAGTCTTCCCGCAACCGGCTGGGGCAGTAACGGAACCACGCTCGAAGTCGAAAAGGTTGATTTCAGGAGGCATGAATCCAGTCCTTGATGCCATTGATCACTTGCTGAAATCCAGCATCCGAGTCGGCCAAGTGAGGCCCGATGATGTTTTTACCTACGTGTTGATACGTAGTGACCGATTTGAACCAGCCTTTCTTCCTGATCCGGGAGGCGATCCCAAGTATTCTGCGGTACTCAGCGGGATATGGAGTGAATTGCCTGCGTGCCTCCAGCACCTGATCCAAGGACAAAGTGCCTTCTGACTTCGAGCGTATGTGCTCCGCCATCAGTTCACGGCCGGGGTCTTCGATCGCTTTGGCCATCAGCGCATCAAGAGCAGTGTCGGGCAGGCTTGCAAAAAGTTCGTCTTCCAGTGCGCGACCGACACCCCAAGTGATCGACATTCCCCCTGCCTGGAGGAAACTCTGTAAAACCTCAGGTGTGGCAGGTTTGTCAGCATCCACAATGGCGAGAACACGGTATCCAAGCCTGAGAAGCGCGAGCCCGCGGTTGTAACAGTTATCCGTGCTACCTCCAGTGACGTCCACATAGGCTCCTCCCAGAGCCATGAATGACGGCAATCTCTGTGTCCCCCAGTATTGATCCAGGCCTCGAACAAGACCTACCTCGCTCGCTCCTTCGCAAACGATAACGTGCTTAGCCAGGAACGCCTCTGGATCAGAGCGGAGAGTGCTCTGCACATCGTTCGAAGTACCGGCAAGCCTCACATCGTGCTGATCGCCTTGCTTGCGCACAACGTAGAGTTGATCACCCGACAGCTCGCGCAAAGCCACTGGTGAGTGAGTGGTCAGAAATACCTGCAGAGGCGGTACACTTTCCTTTGCACCCAGCGAGTCCAAAAAGCGGATCAGGCGATGCGGTTCAAGGCCGAACTCAACTTCATCAACCAGCGCTATTGAGGCAGCTTGGGCAGCGCGGCGTTGAAGACCGGCCACCAGAAGCCGAGACGAGCCCGTACCAAGCGATCTCAATGGAATCCCCTGGGCATCGTGTAGAGCAATAGCCCCGTCACCGATCGAAACCGAATGGGCATCCAACAGGGCTTGCGCTGCACCACCGACAGGAACGCCTAGATTATTGGCGGTGTCTGTAACGATCTGCAGCGGCTGCTCAAGCTGAACTCTCGCTTGATCGCCGAAGCTAGCACGAGCTTCCCGTGCGGCAGCCGCTAACGCGCCACCTAGCTCAGCCCGCTCCTCTGTCAGTTTGTTAAGAATGGAGTTGCGACTCCATGACAGGTTCATGCTCGCGAAGCTACCAATGCGGGCAGGTGCGATCCGAGACCTATCCTTCCAGGCTAGGCCACGCTCCAGCCCATGCTCGGCAGCTCGGTCAGAGTGCAGCGTCCAAACTGGCTCCAGACCACCATCCACCGTCAAACGGAGCGTTAAAACCGTCTCCAGACCAACCCTAGGTTCGTCCTCGATATCTCCAGTCGCAGAATCAAACCCGCGCAAGAAGTCACCGTATGCGTCGAGGTTGATCAGGTCATCAGGCAGGGCACCAATGGTTGCACTGATCACGATAGGCGCGGTGACGTCCAGACCATAAAAGTCTGTGTCCCCAATTGAGACGCTACGACGCGCCCCCAAGCACCAATCAATAGCATCGAGGATGCTAGATTTCCCACTGTCTCCTGGGCCGATCAGACAGTTAATCCCAGGTGAGGGCGTCCATGTGAAGAGCCTTATCGACCTGAAATTCTGGATCTCAAGCTTGCGAATCCTTGCCATTGCTTTGTCCCTCTCCACCCAAAGTAGGCCGACATGAGTTACTGATCATAGCGTCAGCGAAGACACAACAACCATTGGGCAACAGCAGAATTTTTCACTGCATGTAACATGTGCTGGCTTGGATTGTTGAGCTGCTTCGTACACTTAAGCCGACAAGCCACATGATGAGCAACAGGAGAACGCACAAGCTGGAAGCCTCGCTTTGAGCGATCGGACGATTGAGCAAGCAGCACGTCAGTCTGTAAAGGCCATTTCAGTCTGCATTGAGTTTGCTACTTGAGCGTTACTAGCTGGTGAAATCCGAACTAGAGAAGGTTATGAGGGAGTAGGGGGATCAGTCAGGTCAAAAATTTTCGCTGCTAGGCCCTGCAACCCTCCGCCTTCCTGAAGCTCGACCATCTCTCTGCGCATCTGGGTGATCAGTTCAGCTACTGAGGAATGTGTTTCCTCACTTAAGGTCAGGGTAAGGAGCGTGAGAGGGCTTAGATCCAGGCGCCGACTAATTTGATCCAGCTTGTCAAGAGTGATGCTGGACTTAGCGAGCTCAAGCTTCGAGAGGTAGGTACGGCTGGTAGTGTCGGCGAAGTCTCGCTGGCTGATATGTCGCTTGCTCCGAAGGGCACGGAGTACATTCGCGAATGAAGTCTTAAGCGACATGAAGTTGCCCTGACTGCTGAATAGCCAAAGACCACATCTTCCCGTTTCTCCAATCTGGATAGACTTGAGCTGCGATAGTAGTGGGGTTTTCGATAGGACGCTATGCATTTATTGTGACTCCCCAGTTAGGGAGATCGCTAGTAGTCAACGGTACAACTGCGAGACCCTATCTGGCTTCACGTACTCGCGAAATGCCCTGAGACCTATTGCGCCCGTCGGCACTTTCGGGATCGTAGAGGCCGGCTACCTTCGTAGGCATTGCTAGGAAGCATGCACGACCTCGTCAAAATTCGGTCTCTTTCGGGTAGTATCTGCATCCACATCTGAGCCAGGACGGAAGAAAATTCAGTATGACAAAGTCGGACGACACCCAGGCCTCTTTACCATCAGAAGAGGATGAGCAAAGTAAAGCTGGCTCTGGTGCTCATTCTCTAGCTGGATACGACTACCAAGCTGACGTCTCTATCTGGCTGGCGCTGGACGTAATGTTGAGTTCTGGTCTAACTCAGACTATCGAACTGGAGCCGGCTAGTGAAGAGGATATTGAAGCGCAGCTACTCGACGATGAGCCTGGCCGAGTGTCAACCCTGGCTGGCATGGATGATTACACACTGGTAGTCCAGGCAAAACTTCGTTCCGGAGATGCCTGGACGATGAAAGGAGTCAGCCGTCTCCTCAATCACGGCAGCCCTACTCGACCTTCAGCTGCGGCAAGGCTGAGCAATCCCAAAATTCGATACCTTTTGATTACAAGCGCAGCGTTGAATAGCTCAGCCAAAGTGCTAGCCGTCAAGCACGCAGGCAGTTGGCCCAGGAAAAGCGCGATGCCAGCTAAATTGGTGGATGAGCTGCCGAAGGACGCAGCGGGCCGAGTTGCTATCATCGGGGGCATGGACGAAGAGCGCTTAGTATTGGAGCTCAAGCGGCTTTTGATCGAACGGTTTGGAGTTCCCTACTCACGTTGGACAAGTTGCTTAGAAACTCTCAGGGAGGAGGCTCGGCTGCGTATTCGCCGAGCGGGGGAAGGGCGCTGGCACCGCGAAGAGCTTGCTCAGATCATCAGGAGGTATGATGGTTTTCTCGCGAGCTCCCCAGAGCTCGAGAATTATGTCCTACCTAAAAACTGGCAGGATCTGCGCGAGGCAATGTTAGGGCCTAAGCATGCCGCTATCATCGTGGGTCAGTCAGGAACTGGTAAGACATTCGCTACAGCTAAACTCTATGACGATCTACGGCGCGAAATACCTGGGCTAACCCGAGTCTCGATACGTAAGGGCCCGCAGCAGGTACGAGATGATCAGACTGCTCCTCCAGTTATTTATGATATCGAGGATCCGTGGGGTCGCTACGATTTGAACTCATCTAGCCGCCAATGGAATGACGAGTTTTCAATACTCCTCAGTTCCGCAAGAGCAGACCGTCTCTTCATTGCAACAAGTCGCCGGGACATCGCTTCAGCCTCTGGCGGGCTGAAATCCGTCGAAGGTTGGGTCATCCCACTCGAGGCTGAGCACTACGGCAAAGCCGAGCGACGAAAGCTTTATCGGACGAGAATTAAGACTCTTCCTCGCTCTACACAGATGCACGCAGCTGCTGCGGAAGACCAAGTACTCAAGCAACTGGGGGCGCCACTCGAGATCGAAAAATTTTTCGATGCGCTTCGAGCTTCAGACTGCACAAAATCTTCCAGAGGTCACAGCTTTATCCATGATGCGATCGAAAAAGCAATAGAAAACTCCATCGAATCGACTGTCGTTCAGCAGATCGAGGCAAGGGATGAGTTCTGCGCTGCCGCCATCATATGGGGCATTTTGAAGGTTAATTATCAGCTCTCTGTACAGGTACTGCGCGATCTAGATCTCGATCTCGCAGAGAGAGTCAGCGCACTTAGAAATGGAACCTCACCTTTAGTGGATTTCTTCGTTGCCGCGCGCAACCTTCGTAACAACGACGGCTATGTGACGTTTTATCACCCACGGGTTGAAGCGGGGATCGAAACTGCTTTGAAGCGAGGAAACGTTCCAGCCCGAAGAGCGCTACGTGCATTCATTGAGATATTAATCGAGCAAGACGGGCAGCACAACAATCTCGGTGTAGAGTTCGCTACACGCCTCATCTCCGCATGCAGCGAAATCCCCGAAATTTCTCTTAAAACCATACCTAAGGATGCTCCGATCAACTTGTCGTGCAGCCGCGGCAAGTTGCAATTTTCCAGGCACCTACAGCGTCATTGGACGAAAAGTGACCGAAAAATCATGTACGGAGAGCTTTTTCGACCGGTTCTCCGTGTTAAACGCGAACCTCACCCATACCCATGAGCTGTTTTCGAACCCTCCACAGGTTTGCCAGGGCGAACAGCGTGGTCAACTGAGCCGTGTTTTTCATCAGCCCACGAAAACGTATTTTCACGTAACCAAACTGCCGCTTGATCACGCGAAACGGATGCTCGACCTTGGCCCGTGTCTGAGCCTTGCAGAACTCGATCTTGCGCTTGGCTTTGTACAGTACGCTGCGCTGGTTCAGCTTGGAATAGGTGCTGCGACGCGCTGCAATCTGCCAGATCACCCCCCGATTTTCATGCTCTTCGCGCCTTTCGACACCGGTGTAACCGGCATCTGCATACACGGCGTTTTCTTCGCCATGCAGCAGTTCAGCCACCTGCGTGACATCGGCCACATTGGCAGCGGTGCCATGGACGTGATGCACCAGGCCGGACTCGACATCGGCACCGATGTGCGCCTTCATCCCGAAGAAATACTGACCGCCTTTCTTGGTCTGGTGCATCTCGGGATCACGCTTGCCTTCTTTATTTTTGGTCGAGCTGGGGGCATGAATAATGGTGGCATCGACGATGGTGCCTTGGCGCAGCGACAGGCCTTTTTCCTGCAGATAACCATTGATGACCGCAAGGATTGCCGGTGCGAGCTGATGCTTCTCCAGCAAGTGCCGGAAGTTCATGATCGTGGTGTCTTCGGGGATTGGCGCGCTCAGCGTCAGGCGTGCGAACTGGCGCATGGGCGTGATTTCGTAGAGCGCTTCTTCCATGGCCGGGTCGCTCAGGGAGAACCAGTTCTGCAACAGATGGATGCGCAGCATGGTTTCCAGAGGATAGGGTTTTCTACCGCCGCCGGCCTTGGGGTAGAACGGTTCGATCAGCTCCAGCAGGCCTGCCCAGGGCACCACCTGATCCATTTCGGCGAGGAAGCGCTCTCGGCGGGTTTGCTTGCGCTTGCCGGCGTACTCAAAGTCGGAAAAGCTCATCTGGCTCATGGGCGGCTCGGATCAGGTGTTGCGGGGATTCTCGCATAACTGAAGGCTTGTTCGGAGATTCCCTAAAGCTGCACCCAGAATTGATGCATGGTTGGCAGCGCGTCTCAATGATGACGGCTGTCTACTAAAGGAGTATATGAGGCTTGCAGCCGCAGCTGGATCACCTGATTCCAACGTTGCTGAACTGAGTCGCTACCTACTCAATCGACCAGATTCATCGTTCATAGGCTTTGATGTTTGGGAGCGCCCTGACCATGACGAGCAATGGTACGCTCGCCTAGGAAAAGATCCTGCAGTAGCTGCCCTTGCAAGACGTTTTATTGCGGATGCTCTTCCTCACGATAGTATTTATTACCACGTATCCCTTTTAGATGACCTTGATCGAATCGCCACAAACCTCACCAGCGCTTACCTAGACACGGCTGCGACCATGGTCAGATATGGGGTGGCCTCTTCGAGCGACGTGGTTCTAGCTGGCGCTCTACGCGATCTTGAGGGCTTTGAGCCTATCGTTGATGCCGCAGTTGAGGCGTGTACACTAACGGATGCGCAGCAAAAGGAAGCGGATGAGAACCGTATCACTCTTATCAACGAGGTCTATAACTCAGACTATGCTGAACACTTAGCGCAAAATGATGATGGTTACACAGCTTGGGAGTTCCTAGAAGGCTATGTAGATGCTGCCCGAAAGAAACATGGGTGGCGTTTCTTGGTAAACCATCGACATGAAAACTTTCTCCGCCCGCACTGGTTGCGGTCTTTGAGCATTGAAACTGATGCAGTGACACCGTCTAGCGATGAACTGCTGGGTGCGTTCGCGTGCGTCTCAGGGAGTGAGCACGAAGAAACTTTTTGGGGCGTGATTCAATCCCATTGGCGCAATGATTTTGAACAAAAACTTTTATGCAGAATACGAGAGGGTTCATGTTTTTCATCGGTTCGGCACTCAGCATCAGCCTGCTTACTCAAGCACACACCTGACTCATTAGTTCAAGCTGTAAATAGCTTGAAAAATGATGGGAATCATGAGCGGATCATTGAGCTTATGATTGACCTTGCCGATACACAGAAGTTTGACAATGACGATCGCAATATTGATGCTTCAGCAGCCATTGAAAATCTTGATCCTCTTTACAAAGAATTATATTACGCAGCGTCTTCCTTCCGGAAGGATACCCCACCATCATTATCGAAAGCATCAAGTAATCTGCTGAGAAATGTTAGCGCATCAAGCGTGAGTATTCGCATGCTACGTATCCGAATGCATAAAGTTTTTTCTGACATTGTCGGCGAGGATATCGAATGGATCTTATCTCATTCCGACGACAAAGCACTTTGCATTGAAGCTATTAGCGCTGCTGTATGCCTGGGGATGAGTGGCATTATCCAGGCAGCTCTAAGTCATAAATTTGCTCATGTAGTTGCAAAAGCCTTGACTGCCAGGGCAGAGGAAATATCCGCACCACTACCGGACGAGTTGCTATCATTGATGAGCAAGACTGGTAGCCCGGTGCGAAGAGCGCTGGCAACTGCACTGCTTTCTAAACCTCATCAAGAACATTTGCCAGCCTTGTTGCATCTTGTGAAGGATCAGTGGTCAACGTTCTCCCGACATTATGGAGAGGACGACTATTTTCCGATTGCTCGTTTGGCCGCTGAGGCTATCGCAAACATGGACTCAATTGGGCATGATGTTTTGCAGGAGCTACAGGCAATCGCGCTTGAGAGCAGCGACAGGGCGGTCAGACTAGAATTGCTCTGCACCATCGCAGCTTTTGGAGGCACGCCCCTTCAGAGGTGGCTGGCCGAACTTGCCATTAAGCCAGGTCGCATTCAACTGAGACGTGCGGCAGCCCGGGCACTGGTCGCGAAGTGCCTGCAACTAGATATAGCTATAATCCGGAGCCTCAGCACCGACGTGCTTTTGACAGTGCCTTATACCGTTGCTCCATTGCTGACCATAGCCGCAGCGGTGCGATTGACGCCTGATGAACGCATCCAACTCGCTCGAGGCCTGGCTACCAACCCGCAACGTCGAGCACTAGTATTGCTACTGCTTTGGCGTGAGCTAGAGAGCACCGACGAGGCTATCCATGCTATTGAAAGCCTGCTGCCGAGGGGACATTCTTCAATTTCTTGGATTAGCAAAGGCCTGAAAGAAGTAGCGCAAGACGACTTGATTGCTGATTTAGGGGAACCAGAGCTATGCCACGCGGTTCTCGAACTGCTCAATCCGAAACCAGTTAAGACTTGAGAAATAAACCGTGACCCTAATTCGAACGGCAGCATGTCCCGGCCGATCTGCACAGCCCCCGCAAGAGCTTCGTTTGATACACAGGACAGGGTTAGCGGGTAATCTACGCCGGCGACATGACGTGCTCCGTAGGACTATCGATCGTAGGTGTTCCCACCAGTACTGATCTTGTAGATGGTTTCGGAGTAGGGCAGACGCGCAATGATGGTGGTAGCGTTCACTACAGCTCCCATCGTCATGCCACGGCAAAGCAGGTTGACGTAGCCCTGGATACGAACGCACATCGCATCAGCGCTATCGATGAAATTCGTCTTGTTGAGGCGAAGCATGATGACTGTCCGCCCTTCGGGTACCGCTCCAATAGGCGGTACTGCGAAGATAGCGATCTGGGTGTAAACGACCAAACAGAGCAGGGCGATGCCCGCTGCGATTAAAGCCTTTTTCATGGAATGAGAGTCCTACCTCAGAATCAATCGATGCGCTTAACGATGCCGAACCGGCCTTCTTTGAAATCACTTGCCCGGAGCACAGCGGGAGCAGCTTGGTCACAGCTGTAGGTCAAGTAGCTTACCGGTGGGTTACCGAATCGATCCGAGCTACGATCAGCGCAACCTGAGGAGGAAGCTACGATGTACAGCGGCTTAGTGATTGCCTCGTTCGGGACTTGGAGCCCCATAGAGAAACGGATGCTTGCTCTGTGAGCAAAGTCGTTAGCGTCGTCGTGGTAGTTACCCAGGAAGGTCGCATAGCTGCTCCAGCTAACGAACTCAAAGCCCATGACACCAAGCCGCTTAAGCTCACCACCGTTTGATGCGTAAACGATCAGAGGGGCCAGGCGGGGATCTTTGCTCTTGGATGAGTAGGTCACCTTCGCAGTGATGTACCGAGAGCCGCGCTCAGCTGATCGGTACTCATACTCGTCACCGTGGTCGTTGAAGCTCCATTGGCCGGCCACTTGAGCAGACTGAAGCGAGACGGCGCTGTCGTCCGCGGTGAACGAGCCTTTGACCGGGATCGCTTTCATCCCAAGGGCCGCCAGTCGGCGCTCTTCTTGTTCCTTAGCTTCGCGATCCTTGACCATTTTTTGCAAAAGGCCATTTCCGATCGCGGCTTCAGCGGAGTCGGCGTAGCGGGATGTTAACGATGCCAAGGCTGCCTTCGCGGTTGTCTCGTCCCCGGCATCCACAGCTTTTCTTACCTGGGCTAAGAACACTGCCGGTGTCTCTTTGAGAGTCTTATTTTCCTGTTCGAGCTGGCTGATCCTGCTGTTTGCAGCTGCAATCTGTGTCTGAAGAGATTTGACGTCTCCGCGAAGACTCTCCGCCTGCTTTCTGTAGGATTCGCCTCCATC
This sequence comes from Pseudomonas sp. JY-Q, assembly GCF_001655295.1. Classification (NCBI taxonomy): domain Bacteria; kingdom Pseudomonadati; phylum Pseudomonadota; class Gammaproteobacteria; order Pseudomonadales; family Pseudomonadaceae; genus Pseudomonas; species Pseudomonas sp. JY-Q. The sequence goes on from NZ_CP011525.1 coordinate 3,246,258, forward strand.
TCCACATCCGGTAAGAGATAGAGCCAAGCAGGCTACAACCAGATCATTCCTCACAAAGCGCTCCTTCGGCTACCAATCCTCACGTCGGTGGCAATTTACCATCATGTCGCTATCGTCGGAATGGGATTCTCCGTCGGGTCAGTAGAATCAGCCTGCAAGGAATGCCTACACGACGAAGCAGAGCAGGGCGAGGCACCGCATCTAAAAGCCTTTCGAATGGTCGGAGAATTTTACTTAGGGTCAATTTATGCTCTTAACGACGCCGATTCGGCCTTCTTCGAGGTCGCTCGATTGGGCGCGCCGGAGCTGATTGGTCTCACGTGTGTGGTGATTGTCTAATTCGAGCCGGGCCATCCTCCTTGGGAAAAGGGTAAGGATATATTGCCAGCGTCGTGGTAAGCCTGGCGAAGGCCAGTGCGGGTAGAGTGCATAAATCTATGGCGCCATGCTGCTATTGGCGATGGCTAGCCGTCAATAAATGCCAATCATCGTAGAGACGATTCTTCTCAATAAACAGCTGATAATGCCGGAAACTCGATTCTTATCGATCATATGCGGTTCATTAATAAGCCTAAAATATCAGCTATCTCGCCGAAACCGCGGGTCTATGCATATCAATAACGATTGTGCGCCGACTGTTACCGATTTTGAGATGATGACAGTCGATTCCAATCTAGGTGATTAATCTTACCTATCGTGACGGCATCAGATCAGACAGGCGGCAAAGGTTGACCGCTCCGTACGCTACAATTCGAGAATGAGACCGTGGAGCCGAGGCCTTATGAACGCCCCAAACCGCCATGAGGCCATACGCCTCGCTCAACAGCGCATAAGCGAGCTGGAGCAAGAGATTAGTGTCCTTCAGGAAAGGGAGAAGACGCCAGATTCCGATTTCTCATTGAAGCTAACCAAGCTGATGAGGAAATACCGGCTCAGTGCGGAGGAGGTCATAGCGCTCTTGCTTGCCAGAGGTGATGTGGATCAAAAATCCGTGAGCCTTGAGACTGTGTTGAAGCTTCGGTACATCTTGGGGCTCAAAGACGTGCAGGCATCACACAGCTCTGAAAAACCTTTCCGGGTGAGAGGCTGGGTCAATGTCGATGTCGAGTAAGCGCAACAGAGCACTGGAAGGGCTTGTCAAAGAGGGCTTCTTCGATGTCGAGAGCGTCGCGCGCCTCTTCGAAATTAACAGTGCCATCGGTCAGCAATACGCAGAGGCTTGCGCAGAGCTAGAGGAACCCAGGGTAGCAAGCATGGTGCGCTTCTTGGCTGAGTTAGATAGTTTAGCGAAGCAACATTCTGTCTCGCCCCGACAGGTCATAGTTTTGCTTGACCCTGATCACTTTGAGCGGAAGGGTAAACGGTCGAAGGGCGCCGACCATCAAGATAGTTGAAGTAACTCAACTAAATATTCATTTAGTTGAGTTGGAGTTAAGCAAGTAGAAAAAGAAGGGGAGTTTGGCGTTTATCGCGTATGGGTGCAACCAATCCAGGCATCACTCCAATGATTCAGTATCGTAAGCCTATATTCTCGCAGGCTCCCCGTTTGCGTTATCGAGAGCTCTTGGCGTTTGAAGTGTCTAAATCGCAATCAACGGACTGGCGTGGACGCCTCAGCGTCAGCTGGTCTCAATCAGCTGCACTTGCATGATGCAGTTATTGGGAATTGGATCCGCGCTGGCGGCTATTTTAGACCGGCGCCGTAGCGCCTTAATTTCTTCTTGAGGCACTGAGGTAAATGTTAATTCTTTTCTCTGATTTCGACCTTTGGTCAGAAAAACGGTGAGCCCGCCGACGCTGTGGTTTCATCGATAAATAATCGGAGCTTAACACCGCAAGTCCACTTGGACTGATGAGGCTCTGCCTAGCACCATTGAGGTCGTACATGCGCACTTGGAACGTAAAGAAATCTCCAAATGCGAGGAGAACCGCGCCGAGAAGCAAGATTGCACCCATGGCATCAATGGACAGAATTGAGAAAAAGGTCTAGCAGATGCGCAGTCAACCTGATCAGTAAATGGGATCAGAATATGGTTGAAAATGGGCTTAGGCCGATTTACTTCCGAAATTGGGGTCAGAAATGCTTCCGTGTACTCCGTGTACTGTCACAGCTGGAAAGGCGCCTGAGCTGTCATGTACCTGGCTTTAAATCTGCCCACCCAGCGGTACCGGTGACTAATACGCAGTTATGCATAATGCGTATTATGTTAAATCATGTGCTATGTAAGGGAGCCAGGGTCAGTGTCCAATCCCACATACCTCCGGTCAAATTCCCGCAAACCCCCGTTACGTTTACTGGAGGCCAAATCGGATAAGCATTTCTGGAGCGACAACGGTGTGCCCTACATTGAGAACATCTGCAGAGACCGCTTTGCCATGCTCATCAGCCGAGAGCTGGAGCAGTTCGGTATCTGGGAGCTTACAGAGGCCGACATGCCCAAGTCTAAACGAGTGGACCTCGCGTTCGCCTGCGCTGACCTTCAGCTTCCAATTGAGGTCAATTGCCAGTGGCATGACGAGTCTTCAAAGAAGCGGGCCTGCCGAAGGCCCTTTACACTAGCCACTCGATGCGCCGGGGTTTTGCGACCTGGGCATCGGCGAATGGCTGGGACATCAAGGCACTAATGGGTTATGTCGGGTGGAAGGATATGAAGTCTGCGCTGCGCCATGTGGACTCACGCGTCTCTTTTGGCCACCTAGCAATCAAAGCCCAGCATGGGTACTGACGCCGAATTGACCCCTCTGGCGCTTAGGTGGCTCAGGTAGTTAAACCAGGAGAGACCTAACCGTCAGTCTTCGGCAGATACGGTACAGAGCAAACGATCCGCCCTCGCAGGAGGGCCACGATCACTCTCAATCGCTAGGTTAGGGATAGAAATTCCACCCTGCCCCTTTCCAAGCCGTCATGACCTGCTTACGCCACGGATGCGGCGCTCAGCCCCCCATGGTGACAGGTGGGCTAGCACGGTCTTGCCGGCGGTACGCGATTGTCTGTTCCGCTTGCCTCACGAGAGAATCGACGATGGCCTTGAAGAGCTTCACTTCAGAGTTGGTTTGGGCCTCCCAAGTGACAACGGACGGGCCCACCTTTACTTTGCGACCTCGTACAGCCTAAGACCTTTACCACGGTGTGTCTCAATGACGGTCGTTGAGTCCAGTAAACGCAACACCTTACGCAGGTAATAAAGTTGCACCTCAATACGCTTGGTGCCCGGGTCAAAATGGAAGCCCCAGACGCCCTTGAATATACTTTCGCGGCTAACGATATGATCCCCATTGCTGACCAGAAGCGTGAGTAGCCTGAAAGAAGTGCTCTTCACCACTATCCGCTTGTTTTTGCAGATAGCCTCACGTTTCGGGAGATCAAGGCTCAGGTCGGCAAAGGCAAGATCATGTGGGGTTGTGAGTGTGACTCTCATGTAATCTCGTCATCGGCAAGGCGTCATTCGCCCAAAATACCGTGATCAGCCACGCGCAACCATTGCAAAAATCTAGCCTAGCGATTCACTTTCTGAATTGGTTTTTCTCCACATTCACAAAGTAAGCACCAACTCACACAGCGCATTATAGCGACTCGCTCATAATCGAAACCCACTATGGGAGCCTGCAACTAAAGAACTACAGCGCAAACCTGTTAAAGGTTTCCTCAAGCAAATGTAGCGAGCGCTCTAAAATTGCAGCGATGGCGTTTGCCTGTGTCGTAGCATGAAGTCTATTCCCCCGCCTGACAAAAAGTTCATCACCAAAAAACAATCTCAAGTCACTAAGCGTGTTACTGATGGCGGGCTGAGTGACACCAAGCATCCTTGCGGCAGCACTTGCACTCCTCGCCCGGTGAACGGCAACAAAGACGACTAACTTATTGAGATCAAGGCACCGCAGGCGCGCCGGGTCAAAATCATAATTCTCAGTAGACAATCAAATCTCCCTCATGCGGCGGCATGAAAGCTTTAAAATATCGGCACTACGCGATGGTGCGCTAGGAACATGTACCTGAGAGTACCGCTGACTAACGCTCGGCACAACGCATTATTATGGAACCGAGTTCCGCAATGCCTGGAATCAATCAACGGTTATCAGCAGAGGCAATACGCGTATATTTCCATGATCAGCCCATCACAGCGCGCCCTAGAGAGATCCTAATGAGCATACTTTTTACGCCCTACTTCTTGTCAGGCCTCACGTTGAAGAATCGCGTGGTCATGGCCCCCATGACGCGCGCACGCGCTGAAACGACAGTTCCCGATGACCTGACTGTGCTGTACTACCAGCAACGCGCTGGTGCCGGACTGATCATCACCGAAGGTGTACCCGTTTCGGTGCAAGGGCGGGGATACCTGTTCAACCCCGGGTTGTATACGCAAGAACAAGTCGAAGGATGGAAAAGGGTCAACGCAGCCGTTCACCAGAAGCAGGGCTGCATTTTCGCCCAGTTGTGGCATGTGGGCCGTGTATCACACACCAGCTTGCAACCCAACGGTGAAGCGCCTGTCTCTTCGAGCGCCAAGCTGGCAGCTAACTCCAACGCGTACGCCTACGATGAAAACCATCAGCCTGGCCCGATCCAGGCCAGTAAGCCGCGCGCCCTGACCGTCCCTGAAATTGCTGACATCAAAGGCGATTTCGTCCGTGCTGCATGCAGGGCGATGGAAGCAGGATTCGACGGTATTGAAATCCATGGCGCCAATGGATACTTATTCGAGCAGTTCATCAATCCAACTGTGAACGACCGTACTGATGAGTATGGAGGCTCGATCCAAAATCGAATCAGGCTTCTCCTCGAAACCATCGATGCAGTCGCGGCAGCAATTGGCCGAGAGAAAGTGGGCGTACGTATCTCCCCTTTCGGACGGCTTTTCGACATGGCGCCATTTGAAGATGAAGCCGAGACATGGGTAACGGTTGCGGCCGAACTGCAAAAGCGAAACATCGCGTATGTGCATTTGAGCGACCAACTGACCATCGGTGCGGAACGGATGCCTCAAGGATTCGCCAAGCAATTCAGAGCATCGTACCGAGGCACGCTCATTGCGGCGGGAGGGTTTGATCGCGAATCCGCTGAAGCCGCTCTGGAGGCGGGCGAGCTCGACTTAATCGCCTTTGGCCGCCCCTTCATCGCCAACCCTGATCTAGTTGAGCGCATGAAGAATGGCTGGCCCCTTGCCACCCCTGACCGTGAGACGTTCTACGGCAACAGTGGCGAAAAAGGATATGTCGATTATCCATTCTACAACCCAGCCTGAAGAGCATCTGCGCGCTGAACCTGCCTGAGCCCAGTCCCTGGCGGTGGTGGCATGCGTCGGCCAACAAGCACGCTGCGAACAAAAAGGCGACCTCAACGTGGGTCGCCTTTTTCATATAGAAAGTCACGCTTCATCTGTCAGGACGGAAAATTTTCGAGTCCCGTTGAGCGAGCTCGAGGAGCGCATCGACGATCATCCGTACCTTGGGCTGAATGTAGCGTGTACGCGGCCAGATGACATGGATTGGCATTTCAGCCCCCTCATACTGCTGAAGGACAGGAATCAAGAGGCCTTGCTCGATCTGATCGTGAACGAGCCAGGTTGGAAGTTGCGCCAGCCCTCCCCCCGCAAGTGTCATCTCCAACAACATCTCTCCATCACCCATCTCGTGCTTCACGCATACCTCTTGCTCGCTGACATGCCCTTTATCATCCAGCAGCATCCAGGTTTTTCGAGTGCCGTTTCGCCAACCGACTATACAATCGTGAGACAGTAAATCTTCTCGGGTCTGCGGGACACCGCGCCGCTCAAGGTAATTGGGTGTGGCGCAAATCAGCAAGCTCTGGCTACCGAGCTTTCGCGCGACAATCTCCCCGTCATCCTTGAGCGTTCCAATCCTTACCACCAGGTCGACCCCATCATTGATGATATCGACAAGCCGCTCACTAAAGCTCACTGACAGATCAAGCTTGTGATATCGAACCGAAAGATCAATCAGTGTCGGTAAAATGTGCCGCCGGCCAAACGCAGCCGGTAGGTCTACACGCAGCCGACCAACGGGCTCCTGCTGGCCGGTGGTAAGGAAACTTTCCGATTCTGCCAGCTCGTCAATGGCCCGAAGGCAACTGGCGAGAAATGCCTCTCCTTCACTCGTCAATATAAGACGCCGAGTCGTGCGATGCAGAAGCTTCACACCGAGTCGGGCCTCAAGGCGAGTAACACTTTTACCTACTGCAGAGCTGGTCACGCCAAGCTCCAGCGCTGCCGCAGTAAAACTGAGCGTTTGAGCTGAGGTGACAAACTCCCTGATTCCGTCAAACGTGTTAACCGCCATTATGGAGCCCTGAGCTGAAAGGGGTGGAATTTACGCACCCTAATGGTGAAATTGTACAGAAATACACAGCCCCTGCTGCTGCCTTGCAAGCGCCCGGACACCGAATTTTCGATGTGAGGTTTACCTGCCTCAGCGGCATTGCCTTGGCGGGCCGCAGCGCGCTACTCCTTAGGCACTACCACCCTGTCCTTGCCCAATAACAGATACCCCAGCGACATGGCGACTACCCCCAGCATTACCGCTGAGGCGTTCTCCATACCTAAGGCATCCACCAACGCGCCCATACCGATGATGCCGATCGCACTCCCCAAATATCCTGCGAGATAGAAAAGCGATCCCAAAGCAGCTCTGTGAGTACCAGGAGCAAGCGATGTGAAAACACCCATTGCGCCCACGAACGTCGCGCCATATCCCACCCCTGCGAGGACAGTAAAGAGTACGAAGATTGATGGCTGATGTACGTACAAGGCGACCAGGCACCCCACCCAGGCCGCGCATATCAACGCCCCACCACTGCCCATGGCGAGTTCAGGCCTGACGCGTCGGCAGAAGAATTGCGTTATCCCCGCTGTCGCCTGGAACGCGGTAACAAGTAAACCCGCCGAGGCATGACTGTGCGCTGAGACCTCCGTCAGCGTGCTGATGATCATCGAAGGCCCTAATGCGACGAAAACCGATCCAACTGACCAGGCGACCACCAGGATCAATGAGATCCGAGTGAACGCCCGCCAGCTACCTCGCATTTGTTCGTCAAGGGTCAAGCGCACTCTGCCGTCGCTTGCTTTGGGAATGTGATGCACAACCTCCCCGCTCCACTGCACGCGACATAAGCCAATTGCAGTCAATATGGCCAGGCAAGCGTTAAGTACAAAGGGACTGAGCGTAGGGTAAAAATCAACGGCGATGGCAGCTGAGCTCAGAACCGGCCCCAAGGCTGCGCCGGACGTGAAGGAAACGGTGGCCAATACCGCTGCATGCCGCTTGCGGTCTTGAGCATCAAAACCAACCAGCGCCGCATTGGCGCTGCCGGTAAGTGCACCCGTACCTACGCCGGCCAAAAAGCGTCCCAGGAAGAGCCCATCAAGCTCCGTCGAAAATGCGAATACCAATGACCCAGCCGCCACGGCAAACAGTGCCGGTACCAAGACACAGCGGCGATCCTCCAAGCGGTCGGAAAGCCTTCCCAGGACTGCCAATGCCAGCAAGACGCCGATGGCGTAAACGGCAAAAAGCGAGGTCAGGGTTGTCGACGAAAAATGCAGGTTCGCTTGATAAAGACCGTACAAGGGGGATGGGGCTGTACTGCCTACGAGCGCGCTCAAAATGGCCAGGGAAACAAGCAAGCGAGCTTTAGCCAAAGAGTGATGTGCAGACACGAGTTAACCACTTCGCTAATCGGGGATGCGCTGACTATACCGATGCTTAGCCTGCTAAGCATTAGCCTGAAGGTTAATTCTGCTCGCTCGAATCGCACTGAACCCTTCCTGTCGATGCCAAGATGCCAATCATCTACCTGGTGGACAGTGCTGGCGCTCGTATCGACAGCCAATTTGACTGCTACCTCGGGCGGATTGCATGGGGCAACATTTTCTACACGCAGGTGCAAATCTCGGGTGTAGTGCCCCAGCTCTGCGTCATGTTCGGCCCATCACCTGCCGGATCTGCCTATGTGCCAGCATTGTGCGACCTGGTCATCATGGTCGACAAACAGGCAACTGCTTACCTGGGCTCTCCGCGCCTGGCTGAAGCGGCAATCGGCGAAAAGGTAACCGAAGAGCAAATGGGCGGTGCTCGCATGCACTGCGCCATGAGCGGGCTCGGCGACTACCTGGCTCAAAATGAAGAAGAAGCACTCAAGGCAGCTGCTGACTACCTCCGCTTCTTCCCAAGCCACAACAGCCAGCTTCCTCCTCTGCGCGAACCAAAACAGCCGGCCTCCAAACGCTCGATTACCGAAATCGTTCCTGCAGACCAGAACCGTCCGTTTGAGGTGAGAGTGTCGGCGCTGATTGAAAACTGACCCACCCTGCCGATTGAAAAATGACCCAGGGCTGCTTGCCGATTTAGACCCCGGCAATTGTGGATAAGCCTAGCAGTCGACAGCGTCGTGAAAGTGCTGACCCTGCACTCAGCAAGGCCAGCCCAAAGAGGTCAAAACGGGTCGTCCTCCGATTCCTCGACATCCTGCCGTCTGCGCTCCCTCGCCTGGATCTTGGTCTTGGCCACCAAGGTGCTGTTTTGCAGGCGGTATGATTCATTCCCCGTCTCGACGATGTGGCAGTGGTGTGTCAATCGGTCGAGCAAGGCCGTGGTCATCTTGGCGTCGCCAAATACGCTCGACCACTCGGCGAAGCTGAGGTTGGTGGTGATGATCACGCTGGTGTGCTCGTAAAGCTTCGAAAGCAGGTGGAACAGCAGGGCTCCGCCGCTCTGACTGAAAGGTAGGTAGCCAAGCTCATCAAGGATTACCAGATCTGCACGCAGTAGTCCTCGGGCGATACGCCCTGTCTTGCCCTCATGTTTTTCACGCTCCAGCAGGTTGACCAGATCGACTGTGGAGTGAAAACGCACACGCTTGTTATGTTGGGTGATGCCGGCCACTGCCAAGGCAGTAGCGAGGTGCGTTTTACCGGTGCCAGGGCCACCGATGAACACCACATTTTGCGCTGTGTCGGTGAAGGCCAGAGTGGACAGTTCCCTGATCAATCGGACATCGGCGCTGGATACACCGAAGTCGAAGCCAGCCAGGTCACGGTGCATGGGCAGTTTCGCCATGCTCATCTGATGATGCACCGAGCGTACTGCTCGGTCGGCGTGCTCTTGATCAAGGAGATGCTCGATCAGCCATTTCGATGACGCAGTGGAAGATTCGCCTTGTGCGGCCAGCTCTGCCCAGGCATCGGCCATGCCGTGCAGGCGTAAGTCTTTGAGTTCCTCTGTGAGATCACGCATTGCGCACCTCCTCATCCGTGCTGCGCAACCGGTCATAGCGTGCGGTATTGGCAACAGGGGTAACGTTCAGTTGCAGGTTGGTTTCGACCGAGGGTGGTGCTTCACGAGCGGTCAGACGGGCCACGATGTTGAGGATGTGGTCAGCGCTCAGGCTGCCAGACTCCAAAACCAGCTCAACCGCTACGAGAACAGCATCCAGGCCAGCGATGGGCACGGCGGCCAAGACCTGGGTCATAACCCGGTCACCCTGTAGATTCCGCAGCAGCCCGCGCCTGAGCAGGCGTAGTGGCTTAGGCAGATCGGCAAACGGGGCACCATTGCGTAGGGCCCCCGGTTTGCGTTCAATGAGGGGGATGTAGTGTTGCCAGTCGTAGCTGACCTGATCGCGATCAAACAGGCGCTCATGGCTAGCAATCACACCCTCATCGGCAATCACGACGATTCGCGAGGGATAGAGCCGACTGCTGACCCACTGGCCAACACGCTCACAGGGTACTGAATAGCGGTTGCGAGCCACGTTGATCAGACAGGTGCTGGAAACGCGAACCGTGCGTTCTACATATCCGTCGAAAGGCGTCGGCATCGGCATCATTTCGACGCGCTCCAATTCCAAGACTTCTGCGACGGTAAGGCCGTTGTACTGCGGATGAATCAGCTCATGCCAGAGAGCCCGGCAGCGCTGGGCAAGCCAGGCATTCAACTCTTCGAAGCTATGGAAAGTATTGTCGCGGGCGGACAGCCAGATGCGGCGCCGACTGTCTTGGACATTCTTTTCGACGATACCTTTTTCCCAGCCGGACGCTACGTTGCAGAAGTCCGGGTCGAACAGGTAGTGCGAGCACATCACCATGAAGCGAGCATTGACCGTGCGGCCTTTACCCTTGGAGACCTTGTCGACCGCAGTTTTCATGTTGTCGTAGATGCCGCGACGCGGCACGCCACCTAAGGCGGCGAATGAGCGGGTATGGGCATCGAACAGCATTTCATGCCCTTGGCTGGGATAGGCCACTAGCCAGAAAGCTCGGCTGGCACATAGCTTCATGTGCGCGACCTGGACGCGCCTGAAAACACCGCCAACCAGCAGGCCTTCCTCGCTCCAATCGAACTGGAAGGCCTCGCCCAAGGCGAATGCCAACGGCACAAATGCCCGTACCGCCTTGCCTTGCTCTCCGCGCCAATGACGAACGAAGGCAGTGAGCTGGCTGTAGCCGCCGTCATAGCCTTCAGCGCGGATCATGGCCAGCAGCGCCTTGGCACTGCGACGATGTTGCTTGGCCCTTAAGGCATCAGCCCGCAGCGCTTGCTCCAACATCTCGTGAAAGGGACTGAGCTTGTTGAACACGGCTCGACGCTGATAAACCGGCTGTTTGGACTCCGGCGCTCTGACCCATTTTCGGATGGTGTTGCGCGACAGTCCGGTGCGCTTGGCTATCTCATGCAACGACAGCTTGTCGCGGAAATACATCCGCCGAATTTTGCCCATCATTTCCATGCTGATCACCCTGTGTTCTCCTGCTCAAAAATTGAGCAGGTGCAGTGGAACACCTGGGTCAGTTTTCAGTCAGCACAACGGGCGAAACTGGGTCAGTTTTCGGTCAGCGGCAACAACACGCTCTCAGTCATTCACCAGAGGATCAACGGTGACGAGCCCTTAGACTGGATCGGGTTTGGCACCATGGGCGGCACCATCACTATAGGCAACGCGGTTCAGTACGCAACGTTCACGGAAGCGAACGAGAGGTCGTGGCAACTGAGGTACGACTACGACTTCGCAGCTCTAGGCATACCAGGGCTTAGCTTTATGACCAGGTATATCAGGGGGGATGGAATGGATAACTCGCACAGTCATAACCCCTACTACACCGCTCGCTACGTGTATGACACCGACAAGGACAACAAGCACTGGGAGAGAAATTTCGACATCAAGTACGTGATCCAGTCTGGGCCGGCGCGCGATTTATCATTTCGTCTCAGGCAATCGACTCACCGCGCTACCAGCGGCTACAGGTACCTTGACATCGATGAGGTTAGGCTGATCACCGAGTTTCCAATCAACATTTTCTAAGCTCGGGCGCCATGAGCGCCCAAGCCATTCAGGGCCTCAGTCATCACAACGGGCGAAACTGGGTCAGTTTTCGGTCAGCGGAAACAGTTTGGCCTAAGGAATATGGGACTTTGGGGCGTTACCCATTTCGCGATTGGCGCAGTTCACTCTATCCAAGCGGAGGTACTGCGCTTACTTACGGCGGCTTCACATCTGCGCGCGATCCAGACTTTCTACGCCTATGCCGAAACTCGAGCTCTGGATGTAGACGAGACCATTGGCTTGCCAGCTTGAGTCGATTCTCTCGCCACTGGATGGTTACGCCCTCTGGCTGCAAGGCTGCCGCCGAGCGGACAATACAGTCGCCCGAAAGTGTGCTTCGCTCAGTTTTCATCTCCTTCCGCTCTAGCTCAAATGCGGCTCGTTCATGTGCCAAAGCTTCGTTCCCCTCCTCCAGCAATCGATCGAGCATTTTGAGGACGCTGCAGCACCGGGCAGTACGATCATGAAGATATCCGGGCAACCACCAGCGGCTGCCCAGGCCGGAGCTCAGCCCCGAGCGTTGGAGTACACAGGGCCACTGCGCAGGCCGGTGTGCTCCTCCACCGCACCGGTGCCATCCAGGTAACCATGCTTGCGCAAGTCAGGCATGAGCACGGCAGCCAGCAGGGTAATGGCACTCATGGCCGCCACGTAGTAGTAGAAATACGACTCTACCCCTGCGCCGCGCAACGACAGCGCCACGTACTCGGCCGTGCCGCCGCACAGCGCATTGCCCAGTGCATAAGGCAAACCTACCCCCAGTGCGCGCACGGTGGCGGGATACAGGTCAGCCTTGAGCACGCCGGTCACCGGCGTATAGAACGCTGCAATCAGCAGCCCGAGCATGACCAGCGCGAAAGCCTCGTACGGGTTGTTGACGCTCTTCAGGCCCGTGAGCAACGGCACGATCAACAGGCTCGACAGCAGGCCGAAGGCAATCATGCTGTTACGCGAGCCGATCCGGTCGGCCATCATCCCGAACACCGGCTGCAGGCACATGAACACCACCAGGGCGGCTGTCATGATGAAGCTGACCGTCGAGGGGTCGAAGCCGGCCGACACCACCAAGTACTTCTGCATGTAGGTGGAGAAGGTGTAGAAATGCAGCGAGCAACCGGCCGTGATGGCAATGGTCAGCAGCACGGCTTTCTTGTGTTTCATCAGTGCCTTGATCGAGCCGGCTTCCTTGTGTTTGGCGCCCTGGGCATGGGCGGTCTCAAGCATCGAGCGGCGCAGATACACCACTACCAGTGCGCTGACCGCACCGATGAAGAACGGAATCCGCCAGCCCCAGGCCTTGAGCTCCTCGATTGGCAGCACATTTTGCAGCACCACCACCGTCAGCAGCGCGAGCAACTGGCCGGCGATGATGGTGAAGTACTGGAACGAGCCAAAGAAGCAGCGCTTGCCCTTGCGGGAAATTTCGCTGATGTAGGTGGCCCCGGTGCCGTATTCAGCACCGACCGAGAGCCCCTGCATCAAGCGGGCTACCAGCAGCAGCACCGGAGCTGCCATGCCGATGGACTCATAAGTGGGCAGTACGGCGATCATCAGCGAGCCGCCACACATCAGGAACACAGAGATGATCATGGAGAACTTGCGACCACGGGTGTCGGCCAGGTAGCCGAAGATCCAACCGCCCAACGGGCGCATGAAGAAGCCCACGGCGAAGATTCCGGCGGTCGCCAGCAACTGCGTGGTCTGGTCGCCCTGGGGGAAGAACAGGGCTGCGAAATAAATCGAGGTGTACGCGTAGATGAAGAAGTCGTACCACTCCACCAGGTTGCCGGAGCAGGCACCGAGTATGGCGCGGATCCGTTGGCGGTTGGTCAGGTTGCGGATATCAGGCGCAGCGGGATTGTTATTGTTGGCGTGCATGGGGTAACTCCAGATCTAAGGCAAACGTAAGGCAGGAACGACAGCGTCGGTTTACGTTCGATTGATCGGTTTGGAGTCGCGATGGGAAAAAGCGGGCGGCAAAACGCGAGGCGATGAAACGCGCATCATGGGGGGTACCTTCTGGGATCTATTATTTTACAAGTCAGCGAAAGCGCACTGACTTTTATTCCCGAGCAAAGCTACGCCCTCACCTGGATAGCGGCCAGACCCGCTCCCCTCTAGCAGTTATGCCTCAATTGAATAGCTGGCTGCGTCAGAGCATATGCCCAGCCCAGATACCTTCGGCCACCAGCTCCGAGGCAATGTCGACGAAAGTCTGGCCGACATAGCGGGTAGCCGGGCTCACCTGGCGATCGGCCGGCAGCACCAGCACCAGTTTTCGCATGGGCGTAGGGTCTACCAGCGGTGCCGCGCATAGCGTGCCGTCGTTCAAGCGCGAGTAGATCGAGGCCAAGGGCAACGCGGTGTAACCAAAGCCATTGCGCACAAGGTCGATCATCGCGCCGAATGAATCCGCCTCGACGCTAGTGGTGATCTTGAAGCCGCGCTCCAGGGCACATTGGTCCATGATCTTGCGCAGTCCATGGCGGGGGCTGGGCAAGACCATCGGTTCACTGGCCAGCTGGGCGAAAGGGATCGCCGTGTCGAGGGTCAGCCCCGAATCGGGAGGGCCCACCAACACGAGGTTTTCCATCATCACCGGTTCGATGCGCAGGGTATGCAGCGGCTGCGGATCGTAGGAGATGGCCAATTCCAGTTCGCCCCGCTGTAACCAGTCCAGCAGATAGCCGCTGAAGGCTGATGAAAAGCGGATGGAGAGGTCCGGGTGGGTATCGCAGATGCGCTTGACCAGCGGCACGGTGACGATCTCGGCGATCGTCGGCGTGGTACCGATGGCGACCATGCCGCGAAAGGCCGCGCGCCCGCCAGCGACCGAAGTACGAATAGACTCCAGCTCGTTCATGATGCGGGTGGCCCGCTCAAGCACCTCGAGCCCCGCCGCGGTGATTTCCATCCCACGGCCATGGCGCTCGAACAGGTAAACGCCCAGCTCCTTTTCCAACTGCCGAATCTGCCGGCTCAACGCCGGTTGCGCGACATGCAGCCGGTCCGACGCCTTGCTCAAGCTGCCCAGCTCAGCCACGTGGATCAGGGTTTTGAGTTGCGTTACGTCCATCGGTCAACCACTGGCAAGGAAAGGAGCGCCTCTGAAACGGCGTGTTTGACAGTCTAAAGACAGCCTCGGGCGCCAGCTATAGAATTTGAGCATAGCAGCTAGAACCCCATGCTAACCCCTCGGGCTGGCCACACACGTGTGGCCGCACGGATGAATGCCCTGTTCCACCCGCTGCAATCGCCCGCAGGCCTCCAGTGTCAGCCAAGCGCCGACCTCAAGCTGTTGAACGCTCTACTTCCGGGTCAGTGGCGCGTGGGCTCGCCGGCTGTGCGTCCGGTTCCTGCAGTTCCCCTTCCCACTTGGCCACTACCGCAGTGGCGATCGAGTTACCCACGGCATTGGTGGCCGAACGCCCCATGTAGAGGAAGGTGTCGATCCCAAGGATCAACAGCAGCCCCGCTTCAGGAATATCGAACTGCACCAGGGTTGCGGCAATCACTACCAACGATGCCCGAGGCACCCCGGCGAGCCCCTTGGAGGTCAGCATCAAGGTCAGCAGCATGAGGATTTGCGTGCCGAGGGTCATCTCGATTCCGTACGCCTGGGCAATGAACAGCACGGCAAAGGTGCAGTACATCATCGAGCCGTCGAGGTTGAAGGAGTAACCCATGGGCATCACGAAGCTGGAAATCTTGCGGCTGACCCCAAAGCGGTCCAGCGCCGCGAGGAGTTTCGGATAGGCCGATTCGGAACTGGCTGTGGCGAACGCCAGCAGAAACGCCTCCTTGATGAGTGCCAGCAAGGCGAACACCCGCCGGCCCAGGAACATCGCCCCGGCCAGCACCAGCAACACCCACAATAAGACCAAGCCCAGATAGAAGTCGCGCATGAACACGGCGAACGTGGCCAGGATCGACAAGCCATTGACTGCCACCGTGGCAGCCATGGCCGCCATGACAGCCAAGGGCGCCAGCTTCATGACGTAGCCAGTGATCAGCAGCATGGCCTGCGCCAGTTCATCGGTCAGGCGTACCAGGCCCTTGGCTTTTTCCCCCAGCGCCGCCAGGGCGACCCCAAAGAACAGTGAGAACACCACGATTTGCAGGATCTCGTTGTTGGCCAAGGCCTCGGCGAACGACCTGGGTACCAAGTGGGTGACAAAGGCCTTGAGGGTAAAGGCCGAGGTCTGCAGCGAAGTGGTTTCACTGACGTCCGGCAAGGGCAGCGCCAGATGCAGCCCCGGCTGCAGGATATTGGCCATCATCAGACCGACCGCCAGCGACAGCAGCGAGGCCGTCAAGAACCATATCATGGCCTTGCCGAACACCCGGCCTACTGCACCGGCATCGCCCATGTGAGCGATGCCCACCACCAGGGTGGAAAACACCAGAGGCCCGATCAGCATCTTGATTAGCCTCAGGAACACGTCCGAGATCACCGAAATGTAACCGGCAGTATGGGCAGCAGCGGCTTTGTCCGGGCTGGTGAGAAAAATGACGTAGCCGATCACCACGCCGAGGAACATGGCCAGCAGTATCCAGCCCGCCAACGGTAATTTGAGTCTCATTGAGCACCTGTATTCAAGCAATAGGATCCGTCACCGCCTGAGCAGTGCATTACGGAACGAAGTAGGACAGTGCAAGGTGCCGGAACCGGCAGGGCGAGGATGGCGAATCGGCCAATGGCGGCTCAGCAGTGAGCCACCCGGCGAGTGTGCGCAGGTAACGAAGCATCATGGACAACCCTCGATCTTATTGTTGTTTTGATTCGACAGCGGCACGGCCGCAACCGAGTGGACAACCTAACGTCTTCGCCTGCGGCCCATAAGCACTGCATGTGTCTATCAGCTATGCCCGCTTTCTATAGAGGCAACCTCTCCTGCGCGAGCCATGCCTGACTTTATGCGGCAGCTGGTCGCGCCGAACGCTGACCCGCCATCCCACGGGCCAACCTATGCCGACCCGGCATATCTCAAAGAAAAAAACGGTAGTCGTCGTGCACAGCAACTCCCCCCATCATGTGGAAAAACAAAAGCAGCACTGCCGGGAGATACCCATGTCATCGCAAGAAGCTGAACAGAACTGGCAAGAGGACGTGTTCCGTGTCCTTAAGGCCCACGACGTCAAACACGTCGTGTTCGTCCCGGATGCCGGCCACTCGGCAGCCATCCGCATGTCCTACGCCGACCCTGATATCAAGGCCGTTGTGCTCACCACCGAAGAAGAAGGCATCGGTTACCTGGCCGGCGCCTGGCTGGGCGGAGAGCGCGGTGCTCTGCTGATGCAGTCAAGCGGCGTCGGTAACTGCATCAACACCCTTGCCCTGCAGAACTGCGCCGGTTTTCCACTCTTGATGGTGGTGACCATGCGCGGCGACTGGGCGGAGTTCAATGCCTGGCAGAACCCCATGGGCCAAGCCACCGAAGCCTCTCTAAACCTGATGAAGGTGATGACTTGGCGCGCTGACAAGCCTGAGGATGTGGCGCCCCTTCTCCATGGTGCCGCCACCATGGCCTTCAATGGCGATGCCGCCACTGCCCTGCTGCTTGGCCAGCGTCTGATCGGAGAAAAGAAATGGGTCAAGTAAGCGCCAACCACGTGCTCTGCCGCCGTGAAGTCGTCCGTACCCTGCTCGCCGATCGCAACGATGTGCTTGTGGTCACAGGCCTAGGCTCGGCCTCCTATGATGTGATGGCCGCGGGCGATCACGACAACAACTACTACCTCTGGGCCGCCATGGGCAGCGCCATCACCGTGGGTCTGGGCCTTGCCAATGCCCAGCCAGACAAAAGCGTGGTGGTGGTCACCGGTGACGGCGAACTGCTGATGGGCTTTGGTGCCCTGGCCACGGTTGCTCTGCAGCAACCCAAGAACCTGACCATTGTGGTGCTGGATAACGGCCACTTCGGTGAGACCGGCATGCAGGTCAGCCACGCCGGGTTCGGCATCCAGTTGGACCAGGTCGCCGAGACCTGCGGTTTTTCCTGGGCTCAGGAAATTCGTGAAATGGACGGCGTGCATGCCTTGCGCGAGCGTTTCGCCACCCGTGATGGCGTCAAGCTGGCGACGGTGAAGATCAAGGCCGAGAACCCGCCCCGCGTATTGCCGCCGCGCGATGGCCATTACATCAAAAACCGCTTCCGCGCTGCCCTGGGCTTCCAGCCCATCTGACCGTGTTAAAGGGCCGGCCGGCGGCCGAACCACGATGACGCTGCCGGCCCGGTCCACCTTGGAGAATGATGATGAACGACAACAACAACGAAGAACTCAACGCCATTCGTGAGGGTGTGCGTGCCCTGTGTGGCGACTTCCCCGCCGAGTACTGGCGCAAGATCGACGAGGAAAAGGGCTTCCCTGAAGCCTTCGTCAAGGCCATGACCGACGAGGGTTGGCTGTCGGCGATGATTCCCGAGGAGTTCGGCGGTTCCGGCCTGGGCCTGGCCGAGGCTTCTGTAATTCTCGAAGAGGTCAATGCCTGCGGCGGCAACTCCGGCACCATCCACGGCCAGATGTACAACATGTTCACCTTGCTGCGTAACGGCAGCGACGAGCAGAAGCGCTATTACCTGCCCAAACTGGCCAGCGGCGAACTGCGCCTGCAATCGATGGCCGTGACCGAGCCGTCCACCGGCACCGACACCACCAAGATCAAGACCACCGCAGTTCGCCAGGGCGACAAGTATGTGGTCAATGGTCAGAAGGTGTGGATCTCGCGTGTGCAGCACTCCGATCTGATGATCCTGCTTGCACGCACCACCCCGCTCGCCGAGGTAACGAAAAAGGTCGATGGCATGTCGATTTTCCTGGTCGACTTGCGCGAGGCCATCGGCAACGGCCTGACCGTGCAGCCGATCGCCAACCTGGTGAACCACGAGACCAACGAGCTGTTCTTCGACAACCTGGAAATCCCAGCCAGTAGTTTGATTGGTGAAGAAGGCAAGGGCTTCCGCTACATCCTCGACGGCCTCAACGCAGAGCGCACCCTGATTGCCGCCGAATGCATCGGCGATGGCCGCTGGTTTGTCGAGAAAGCCAGCCAGTACGCCCGTGACCGTGAGGTGTTCGGCCGGCCGATCGGCAAGAACCAGGGCGTGCAGTTCCCCATCGCTGAAGCCCACATCGAGATCGAAGCCGCCGACCTGATGCGCTGGCGCGCCTGTGCCGAATACGACAGCGGGCGCAACGCCGGGGCAGCCGCCAACATGGCCAAGTACCTCGCCGCCAAGGCCAGCTGGGAGGCGGCCAACGCCTGCCTGCAGACCCACGGCGGCTTCGGCTTTGCCAACGAATACGACGTCGAGCGCAAGTTCCGCGAAACCCGTCTGTACCAGGTCGCGCCGATCTCGACCAACCTGATCCTGTCCTACGTGGCCGAACACCTCCTGGAGTTGCCACGTTCGTTCTGATCCGGACCGCCCCCGTTAACCACGGGGGCCTGCCATAACAAGAGAGACAACCAGCATGAGCCAGCCCATCCGCCCCCTTGACGGCATTACCGTCATCAGCCTCGAACACGCGATCGCGGCGCCCTTCTGCACCCGCCAGTTGGCCGACCTGGGCGCCCGGGTCATCAAGGTGGAGCGCCCCGGCAGTGGCGACTTCGCCCGGGGCTACGACCAGCGGGTCAACGGTCTGGCATCGCATTTCGTGTGGACCAACCGGTCGAAAGAAAGTCTCGCCCTGGACCTCAAGCAGGAAATCGCTGGCGATATTCTTGACCAACTGCTAGAGCAGGCCGATGTGTTGGTGCAGAACCTGGCACCGGGTGCGGCCGCACGCCTGGGACTGAGCTTCGAGGCGCTGCACGCGCGATTCCCACGGCTGATCGTCTGCGATATCTCCGGCTATGGCGCGGGCGGCCCTTATGAACAGAAAAAAGCCTACGACCTGCTGATCCAGAGCGAAGGCGGCTTCCTGTCGGTCACCGGTGGGCCGGGCGAAGACGGGATGGCCAAGGCCGGCAACTCGATCGCTGATATCGCCGCTGGCATGTATGCCTATACCGGTATCCTTTCGGCGGTCCTACTGCGGGAAAAGACCGGCATCGGCAGCCAAGTGGAAGTGTCCATGCTCGAGGCCTTGGTGGAGTGGATGAACTACCCGCTCTACTACGCCTACGAAGGTGCCGCACCACCGCCACGTGCCGGCGCGGCGCACGCCACCATCTATCCGTACGGCCCCTTCCCGGTGGGCGATGGCAGCACCGTCATGCTTGGCCTGCAGAACGAGCGGGAGTGGCAGCTGTTCTGCGAACAGGTGCTGCAGCAACCAGAACTGGCCAGTGACGAGCGCTTCAGTGCCAACTTCAAGCGCGTGACCAACCGCGATGCGCTGCGCGGACTGATCGTCGAGACCTTCGCTGCGCTGGACTTCGACACGGTAATCGAGCGCCTCGATGGGGCCAGCATCGCCAATGCCAAGGTCAATGACATGCAGGGTGTCTGGGCCCACCCGCAACTGCAGGCCCGGGACCGCTGGCGTCGCATCGACACCGCCGCCGGATCAGTGCCCAGCCTGCTGCCGCCGGCCACCAGCAACGCCTATGCACCGCGCATGGACCCGGTGCCCGCACTGGGCCAGCACAGCGAAGGCATCCTTGCCGAACTCGGCCTGCCCCAAGAACGTATTCAGCAACTGCGCAATTCAGGGGTCATCTGACCCCGTGTTCCTCATTCGTTGCCATTGCTCAAACACAGAGTATCCCTGCCTATGAAAGTGCTGGTCGCAATCAAACGAGTGGTCGACTACAACGTCAAGGTTCGCGTCAAGGCGGACAACTCCGGCGTCGACCTTGCTAACGTCAAGATGTCCATGAACCCCTTCTGCGAAATCGCCGTGGAAGAAGCCGTGCGCCTGAAGGAAAAAGGCGTTGCGACCGAGATCGTCGTGGTTTCCGTTGGCCCGACCACCGCCCAGGAGCAACTGCGTACCGCCCTGGCCCTGGGTACCGACCGCGCCATCCTGGTCGAAGCCGCTGACGAGCTGAATTCCCTGGCCGTGGCCAAGGCACTGAAAGCCGTTGTCGACAAGGAGCAGCCGCAGTTGGTCATCCTCGGCAAACAGGCCATCGACAGTGACAACAACCAGACCGGCCAGATGCTGGCCGCGCTGACCGGCTACGCCCAAGGCACCTTCGCCTCCAAGGTCGAAGTCGCTGGCGACAAGCTGAACGTCACCCGTGAAATCGACGGCGGCCTGCAGACCGTTTCGCTGAACCTGCCTGCCATCGTCACCACCGACCTGCGCCTGAACGAGCCACGCTACGCGTCGCTGCCGAACATCATGAAGGCCAAGAAGAAGCCGCTGGAAACTGTGACTCCAGACGCGCTGGGCGTTTCCCTCGCCTCCACCAACAAAACCCTGAAAGTTGAAGCCCCGGCAGCCCGCAGCGCTGGCATCAAGGTCAAATCGGTAGCCGAACTGGTCGAAAAGCTGAAGAACGAAGCGAAGGTGATCTGATGAGCATTCTGGTAGTTGCTGAACACGACAATCGCATCCTTGCTGGCCCTACCCTGCACACTCTGGCCGCCGCTCGCCAGATCGGCGCTGACATCGTCGTTCTCGTAGCCGGACTGGACGCAGCCGGTGTGGCGTTCGCTGCCGCGCAGTGCGCTGGGGTGACCAAAGTGCTGCTGGCTGACGATGCCGCCTACGCCCATCAGCTCCCGGAAAACGTGGCGCCCTTGGTGGCCAACCTGGGTCGCGACTTCAGCCATGTGCTGGCCCCGGCCACCAGCTACGGCAAGAACCTCCTGCCACGGGTAGCTGCGCTGCTGGATGTCGACCAGATCTCCGAGATCATTTCGGTCGAATCCGCTGACACCTTCAAGCGTCCAATCTACGCCGGTAACGCCATTGCCACCGTCCAATCCAGCGCTGCGGTAAAAGTCATCACCGTGCGCTCCACCGGTTTTGAGGCCGTGCCGGCAGAAGGCGGCAGCGCGCCAATCGAGGCCCTGGGTGGCGCTACAGATGCAGGTCTGTCGGCATTTGTCGGCGAAGAACTGGCCAAGTCCGACCGCCCCGAGCTGACCGCCGCCAAGATCGTGGTGTCGGGCGGTCGTGGCATGGGCAACGGTGAAAACTTCAGCCACCTGTATAGCCTGGCCGACAAGCTCGGCGCTGCGGTTGGTGCTTCGCGCGCGGCGGTAGACGCAGGGTTCGTGCCCAACGACATGCAGGTCGGTCAGACTGGCAAGATCGTCGCGCCGCAGTTGTACATCGCCGTGGGTATCTCCGGCGCTATTCAGCACCTGGCCGGCATGAAGGACGCCAAGGTCATTGTCGCGATCAACAAGGATGAAGAAGCACCTATCTTCCAGGTAGCTGATTACGGTTTGGTCGGCGACCTGTTCGAGATCGTACCGGCACTGACTTCGACGCTGTAAAGGACAATAAAAAATGAGTACACCTGCACCCCAAACATGGATTGGCCGTAGCGAGACTGTCCATGACTGCATCAGCCATAACCTGGTCAAGCGTATTGCTGCCACTTTGAGCGAGCCGGCACCCGCCCCTGGGGATGCCCTGCCCGCGCTCTGGCACTGGGCGTTTTTTCAGGAGCCTGTCGAAGCGGCCGGCCTGGGTGGCGACGGCCATCCGGCGCGGGGCGGTTTTCTGCCCCCGGCAGATAACCGCAACCGCATGTGGGCCGGAGGACGACTGGAGTTCATCCGCCCGCTGCGGATCGATGCTCAGGTGTCCCGCCGCTCGACCATCCTCAATGTCGAGGAGAAGCACGGGCGTACCGGCTCCCTGATGTTCGTCACCGTGCAGCATGAATATGTGCAGGACGGGCAGCGAGCACTGCTTGAAGAGCAGGACATCGTCTACCGCGAGCCCTCACCGCCCAAGCTTGGCGGCACCGAGCCGATGCCCCACGGCGATTGGAGCGAAAGCGTGCAACCAGATCCGACGCTACTGTTCCGCTACTCGGCGGTGACCTTCAACGGACATCGCATCCATTACGACTGGCCCTACGTCACTGAAACCGAGGGGTACCCGGGTCTGGTGGTCCACGGCCCACTGATCGCTACCCTGAACCTGCGTGCCTTCGTGCGCGCGAACCCGCAACTGAAGGTCCGCCGCTTCAGCTATCGCGGTGTGCGCCCGCTGATCTGCCCGGATGCGTTCCAAGTCGGCGGGCGGTTGACCGGTGACGGTAAGGCGCAGGTCTGGGCGGGTAATCAGGCCGGTCAGGCGCAGGTTGGCGAAATCGAATTCGCCCAGGGGGCACGCCCATGAACGCCGAGATCGTACGCAGCGCGCTGTTCGTGCCGGCTACCCGCCCAGAGCGCATACCCAAGGCATTGGTCAGTGGCGCAGATCGAGTCATCGTTGACCTTGAGGATGCCGTTGAAGAGGCGCTGAAGGAACAGGCGCGCGACAACCTCGAGCAGTTTCTCAGCGATCAACCCCAGGCCCGAGTGCTTGTGCGCGTCAACGCGCCGGGCCACTGGGCCCATGAGGCCGACCTGGCGCTGTGCCAGCGCCACCCCGGCGTCGTCGGCATTTTGCTGCCCAAGGCGGAAACCGTCGGCCAGATCGAACGCGCACATGCCACCGGCAAGGCGGTGTGGCCGATCATCGAAAGTGCCAAGGGCCTGGCTGCGCTGCCCCTCCTGGCGGCAGCGACAGGCGTCGACCGTCTGTCGTTCGGCAGCCTGGATCTGGGCCTGGACCTCGGGCTGAACGTCGGCAGTGCCGCCGCCGGGCAGGTACTGGACCATGCCCGCTATGCGGTGTTGCTGCACAGCCGCGTCGCCAGGCTGGCTGCGCCGCTGGACGGCGTCTTCCCTGCCATCCAGGACACCGACGGGCTGCAGCGTCAGGTGCGCTTCGCCCGGGACATGGGCTTTGCCGGCGCCCTGTGCATTCACCCTGGCCAGGTCAGCGTGATTCACGCCGCGCTCAAGCCTTCGGCTGCCGAGCTGGACTGGGCGCAGCGGGTGGTCGAACACGCTGAAACTGGCGCTGGCGTGTTCACCCTCGATGGCCAGATGGTCGACGCTCCCGTCATCCTGCGCGCCCGCGCCATGCTGCTCCAGGCCGGCTGACGCTCCCGTTATCGCCCCCGGCACCGCATACTCCTTCTGTTCTGACGCGCAGCGGCCTGCGGTACCGGGGGCATCTACCCAGAGAGGTGCCCCATGTGTCTGCTCACTGGCACACCCCGGTCCCGGCGCTACTGCAAACGCCTGCTCTGCCGGCTGCTGGGCGCACTGTCGAGGATGCCGGCCTATGCTTGAAGCCGTCCGTCCCAGCCCCTCCCCCCTGACCCAGGCTGCAACCGAACTGATGGTCGAGATGGGCTACACCGCCATGACCATGAGGAAGCTGGCCCTGCGCGTCGGTATTCTCCCCGGCAGCCTTTACCATCACGTCGATTGCAAACAGGATCTGCTGCTCAATGTGGTGCTCGACATCGTCGAGCGCCGCAAGCAGGCCTGGGCAAACCGCGCCCAACCTCAAGATCTGCATGCTTATGTGCGTTTTGCGCTGGCACGGCAAGTTGCCCTTCCCCAGGAGGAGATGATCCTTCGTCACGAAACCAGGCACCTGCACGGCCGCCACCGGCTCTGGCTGGAGCGGGCAATGGGGCAACTGGCCGAGCCACTGCACCAGGTCATCGAGCGGGGTTGCGCTATCGGTCAGTACTGCGTACGCGACACAGCCCGGGCCGCCGTTGCGCTCCTGGCGATCATCGAGAGCGCCAATAGTCTGCGGGTTGGCAATGCGGCCTTCGAGGAAGGATGGATCGAGCAGCACATCTTGCGTATGTGCAATGCCTTGCTGCAGCCCGGGCAATGCCACGGTTGACGAACTGCCTTCAAGGTGAGTGGAGAATACATGCTCTGGCGGATCAGCACCCGCCAGAGCGTACTGCAAGCGGCACTAGGTATCGCGATGGTCACTGGCCTTCAGCCGTTGCCGGAACACATCAAACGCCTGCGGGTTGACCATACGTGGCCCCGGCTCGCCGCGCAGTACCTGCAGAATCTGCTCAGCCGCCCACGCTCCCATGCGCTTGCGGGCCTCGTGGGTGACGCCTGCGGTGTGATACAGGCCGACTACGTTTTCCAGGCCGAGCAAGGGGTGATCCAATGCCGGCGGCTCCTGGTCCCAAACGTCGATTCCCGCAGCGCCAAGATGGCCGCAGGCCAACGTGTCATACAACGCGGCCTCGTCATGCAAGCCTCCACGTGCGGTATTGATGAACACAGCCCCTTTGCGCATTGCCGCGAAAGCCGACGCGTTCATGAGGTTCAAGGTCGAAGCCAGACGCGGGCAATGCATCGAGACGACATCACTGTGCTGCAACAGGCTCTGCAACGTGCAACTGGCAGCGCCCCGCTGGCCGATCTGTTCCGCGCTCAGCAGGGGATCCTGGGCAAGCACCTGCATGCCCAGGGCCTGGGCTATGCGTGCGACACGTGTACCAATTTCACCGATACCGACCAGCCCCAAGGTCTTACCGCACAGCTCGCTACCCATCAAGTCTTCACGAGAAAACCCGCGTTCCCGGCGCAAGCGCCGGTCCGATTCGCTGATACGCCGCGCGCAATCGAGCATCAGCCCAACCGTGGCCTCGGCCACCGATTGGGCGTTGGCGCCAGACTGGTTGACGACCAGGACACCTGCGCGGGTGCAGGCTTCGACATCTACTGTGTCGAAACCGGCGCCATTGGTCGAGACACACAGCAGGTCAGGCAACTGGCAAAGCAGCGCCTCGGTCACACACCACTGTCGCGGGAGTTCGTCCCGCGCCGAGGGCACCTGGTACACCTGGCAGCTGCGCAACGCCTGCAGGATGACGGCAGGCGGCTGGTCACGGGCAACGGTTTGCAGCACGACATCGGGCGAAGCTTCGAGGATCTGGGCCATCACCGGGTGATACCAGACGTCGAAGCGCACGATCTTCTTCCTTTCAGCAATCATGCTCGCCTTGCCTCAGTGGCTGGGGTGGGTGGGCAGCGCTTTACGGCCCATGAACTTGCGTACGCCGATGTTCGCTTCGACCTTGCCGTCGCCATCGAGATAACCGTGTTTGCCAAGGTCTGGCATCAGCAGGGCCGACACCAGGGTGATGGCGCCGATGACCGCCACGTACAGGTAAAAGTACTGCTCCATCCCCAAGGACCGGAAGGTCAGCGCCACGTACTCGGCCGATCCGCCGAACATTGCGGCCCCCACGGCGTACGGCAGCCCTACACCCAGGGCGCGCACGGTCGGCGGATAGAAGTCGGCCTTGAGTACACCGGTGACCGGGGTATAGAAGGCTGCGATAAGCAACCCGGCGAGCACGAGCCCAAACGCGGCAAGCGGGTCCTGCACTGTCTTGATCGCGGACAGCAACGGGATAACCAGGAAGGTGGACAGCAGGCCGAACAAGATCATGTTGCGGCGCACGCCGATTTTGTCTGCGAGCAGGCCGAACACCGGCTGCACCAGCATGAAGATCACCAGTGCAGAAGCCATGATGATGCTCACAGTGGGGGCCGGGATACCGACACTCACTACCAGGAACTTCTGCATGTACGCGGTAAAGGTATAGAAGTACAGCGAGCAGCCGATGGTGATGGTAAAGGTCAGCAAAACCGCGCGCCGGTGCTGCATCAGGCCTCGGAGCGAGCCGGACTCCTTGCTCTTCATGCCCGCTTCAGTGGCTGTCTCGCGCATGGTGCGGCGCAGGATGACCACCACGATCGAAGCCAGCGCGCCGATCAGGAACGGTACCCGCCAGCCCCAGGCCTTCAGGTCCTGTTCCGACAGCACCAGTTGCAGTACCGCAACCGTCAGCAGCGCCAGCAGTTGCCCGGCGATGATCGTCATGTACTGGAACGAGCCGTAGAACGAGCGCCGCCCGGCGCGGGATACCTCGCTGATGTAGGTGGCGCCGGTGCCGTACTCGGCGCCTACCGACAACCCTTGCATCAGCCGCGCGATCACCAGCAGCACCGGCGCTGCCACACCCACCGTGGCATACGTGGGCATGACCGCGATCATCAACGAGCCGCCGCACATCATGAACACTGAGATGATCATCGAGATCTTGCGCCCTCGGGTATCGGCGATGTAGCCGAAAATCCAGCCACCCAGTGGACGCATGAAGAAACCGACAGCGAAGATACCGGCCGTGGCCAGCAGTTGGCTGGTCTGGTCGCCAGCTGGGAAGAACAGTGATGCGAAGTAGATCGACGTGTAGGCGTAGATGAAGAAGTCGTACCATTCCACCAAGTTGCCGGAACACACACCCACAATTGCGGTTGTGCGCTCTTTGCGCGTCAACGGACGTGCCGTGCTCATGTCTGCATTCATGATCGCTTACCCTTGTTGTTATTGTTTTTGCCAACTCGGGTACAGCTTTGCATAGCGTCATTTTGGGGGAAGAGGTGCCACAGGTCTAACAGCTATGCCTGCCAGGCATGGCTGTCTAGAACGGGCTTTCTGGGCGTTTCTGCTGTAGATAGCGGCAGACCTCTTCTGCTGCCCGGCTCAGGCAGCCTTTGAAAATGTGCCGGGGGCTGCCGCCCAACATTGGTTGCGGATGGCTGACGATAGCCACCCCCCTTCGGTGAGGTTGATGGATGATCGAGCAGCAGGTGGAGCTTACCCACCGGCCCATCGATTAGCAGCCCTTCACGGTCCAATTGTGACATTGCAATTGTCTCCTCGGTGGCTGCGCTCAAAGGGGCCGGGCCGGCAGTGACCGCATGACCAGCAGCACTAGCACGACATTGACGGCGGCCAAGGCAGCGAGCGTTGCCAGCACCCCCATGGCGCCAAAGTGCTGAAGCAGGTAGCCACCGACCAGCGGCGTCAGCGCCTGACCGATGAGCGAAGGCCGCGACATCTTGCCCATCAGCGCCACATACTGCGCCGGCGGCATCAGCGCAAGGGGCAGCAAACCCCGGACGATGGCCCGCAGGCCGTTGCCGCAGCCGTAGAGCAATAACCCCAGTGCCGTTGCGCCAGGTGCCAGGGCAACCAGTGCCACGCCCACGGCCACTAGCACTGAAGACACTAATGCGGTCCAGATCGGGTGACGTTTGCGGGCGACTATCTGCAGCACGCGCGAAGCGACTTGGCTGGGCCCCAATAGCGCACTCAGGGCGATTGCCGTAGCCAGACTGTGGCCCAACCCCTGCAGCACTGCCACCAGTTGCACCGAAACTGCTGTCATGATGATCGCGCCGATCGCAAAGATCCACATGAGCAACAAGTACAGACGTCGGTCGACGCTGACATCGGTCGCCGCCGCCACAGGCTTGCTTGTGGCCCCGTGCGGGCCCGCAGGCAGTACCCAGAGGTACAGCGGCGCGACCACGACAATCAGCATCAGCGCATAAGCGGTACAGGTAACTCGCCAGCCGAACTGCTCGATGGCGAACGCCACCAGCGGCCAAGTGATGGTGGTGGCAAAACCAGAGATCAAGGTGATGCCAGTGATCGCGCTGCCCGCCCGCTCGGCGTACAAGGCGCCGAGAGTGGCAAACAGGGCTTCGTAAAGACCAATGGCCATGCCGACGCCAATGACGACCCAGGCCAGCAGAAACACTTGCAGGCTGTTAGCGTTGCCGACGATCAACAGCCCCGCCCCGACCACGATTCCGCTCGCGGCCATCTGCAGGCGACCACCGTAGCGAACCACCAGGCGGCTGGCCAGCGGCGCAAGCAGTGCGGACACCATTAAGCTGAGCGACAGCGCTCCATAGACCCAGTGGCCATCCCAGCCGGTCTCGCGCAGGATGGGCTCACCCATCACCGCCAAAATAAAGAAGGACCCACCCCAGACCATGATCTGGAGTACCCCCAGGCAAAAGATGCCGACGGGTCCGGGGAGACGTAGAGCAGCGTTCACAAGCAGCCTTCATGTACGGAGGAGATCGACGCTGGTGAGTACCGTCGCCAACGTGTTTCGAGGGGCACTGTTGCGCGCAAAGCGCATCGCGCGACTGCAAAATTCTACTGGGATGAGCAAAGGGCTGCTATTGAATCCCGGCATTTCAGCTATGCAGGCCGACGCAGTGTTCACGCGATTAGTCGCGGAGAAAACAGCAGGCTCGCCTGTATTGAAGCGCGCCTGCCTGAGTGAGCAGGCCTGCCGGCGGCAGGCTTTGGTGGACTTACCTTTTGCGCTGCAGGGTGTGGTAACCGAGGTCCTCGCGGGCCTGCTTCAAGGTCTTGCCCTGGCTGATGGCGGCGCGGATATCGGCCTCCACGGCTTCGATCTGGCGGGCAAGCTGGGCGACATCACGGGCACACCCGCGTGGCACCACCACTACGCCATTGGCGTCGGCCACGACGATATCCCGAGCGCAGACTCGCGCCTGGCCGATGGACACCGGCTCGTTGACTGCGCCGACCTCGACCCTGTCCTTGCCGGTGCGCATGAAGCGGCCCTTGGTGAACAGCGGGTAGCCATCGCCCAGCGCTTTGTTGACATCTCGGCAAACGCCGTCAATCACCGTCGCGGCGATTTTTCGTGAGCCGGCGTACTGGGTCATTATGTCGCCCCAGACGGTGCAATCAGTCCGGCCGTCATTGTCGATCACCACCACATCGCCCTCGCCCACGTCCTCGATGAAGTCACCGACAGTGCCCGGCGGCACGCTGGCGGACACATAACGGACGGTAAACGCGGGGCCGACCACGACTTGCTTGTAGTCGGCCAGCGGCATCACGCCAAAGCAGTGCCCTGGCAGGCCCAGCTTGTCCATGGCATCGGATACGCCGGGGGTGTCGAGGCCCTCGAACAGCGCGACCAATTCTTTGTCTTCGGTATTCATCAGCAGCTCCTTGGTACGGTAATCAAATAAAAGAATGTGCAGGGCAAAAAGCCTCAGGTCGTAGCCGTTCTGGGGACCGGTTCGATAATGGTCAACAGCAACATGAAACTGACGAACGAGCCGATCGCCAAGTAGGAGAAAACGTAGCTCCAGCCGTAGCTGTCGAGCAAAAGACCAGTCAGGAATGGAGTGGCTGCGGCGCCCAACTGGCCAACCATGTTGACGATGGCATTGGCAATCGGGAAGGTCTGTTTGCTGGCCAGCGCCATGGGGTAAACCATATAGGACGAAAAGCCCAGGCTCAGCACCACGCCCGTGGCCATCAGCAGCAGCCCATACGCCAATGGGTCGGCGGGCGAATTGATCAACAGGTACATCATCACCGAGGTACCCAGCGCCGACAGCAGCATTCCGGGCTTGCGCCGTCCGGCCAGCCAGCGGTCCGAGCAGTAGCCGCCCAGCAGGTTGCCCAACACGGCGCCGACCCAGGGCGCTGCCGAGACCAGGCCCATGTTCATTACAGAAAAGCCCTTGACGGTCATCAGATAGGTCGGGATCCAGGCCAGAAGCACGCTGGACACGCCCAGCTGGAAGCAGTAGCTCAGCGCGCTGCCCCATATCTGCCAGGAGCCGAACACCTGGCGTCGGGTTTCAAGCAGTGGTACTTCGCGTCGACGAATGAAGGCATCCAACCGAGCAAAGCTGCGCGCTTTAGGTCGCCCGGTATTGCTCGCAGCGGTTCCGGTACCGCCGGCCCCTGCCGGATCGCTGATGTAGTCCAACTCGGCCTGGTTGACGAACCGGCTCTTGGAGGGGTGATCGGCAACCAGGAAGTACCAGGCGATTGACAGCAGGATCCCGGGTACGGCAAAGAAGTAGAACACCTCGCGCCAGCCCCACACCGAAATGATCACGGCGCACAGGGGGGGGACGATGACTGGCCCGAACTTCACCGCAGACAGAAAGATGCCCGAGGCGATGCCTTTTTCCCGGGGCGGGAACCAGTTGTTGATGGTGGTCGTCATGCTGATCGGTAACGGGCCCTCCGCCACACCCAGGCCCAGGCGATAGAGCTTCAATGCCAACAGCGAGCCAGCCGTGCCGACCAGGCCGGTTAGCGCCGAGGTCATGATCATTGCGCCGGGCAGGATTCGGCTTACGCCGTATTTGCTGAACGCCAACCCGGCTGGAATCTGGGCCAGTGCGTAGGCCAATAGGAATAGGCTCATGAGGCCGCCAGCCTGGGCGTTGCTCATCTCGAATTCCTGCCGGATGAACGGCAGCGCGACACCGAGATTGGCCCTGTCCGCCGCTGCGATGGTGTAGATGGAAAAGATCATCCCGGCAACGATCCAGCGGTAACTGCTGCGACCTTTGGCATGGACTATTTCAGCGGTCAACATAATGTGCACACCCTTGTTGTTGTAATTCGCGGGTAATCTAGGCACGGTGATACAAGAAAAAAAGCGACAAAAACTCAACTCAAATCATCGCTTTTAGTGGACAGTCTGAATCCCACTCGCCGTAGACAGCAGCCGTGCCGAGGTAATAAACGTGATCACCCTGAAGCAGATCGAAGCCATTTACTGGATTGTCGAGCTGGGCAGTTTCGAGGCCGCCGCCGCCAAACTGAACATGTCGCAGTCGGCGATTTCCAAACGGGTCCAGGAGTTGGAGGATGCCTTCGGCGTATCGATCTTCGATCGCTCCAAGCGCACTGCCAGGCTTACGCAAAAGGGCATCGAACTGCATGCCTGCGCGGTGGACATGCTGCGCCAGCGTGACGACTTGCTCGAACGCATCAGCTCGAAGGAAACCCTGATCCGGCGGTTTCGCCTTGGGGTGACGGAGCTCACCGCGCTCACCTGGCTGCCCTCGCTGGTCGAGCGCATACATCAGACCTACCCACGGGTCGACCTCGAGCCTTCCATCGAACTCAGCACCGACCTATTGCGGCGGCTGGAAAACGATGAGATAGACCTCATCGTAGTGCCTGACATCTTTCACGATCCGCGCTTCATCAGCACGCCCTTGAAGGCCGTAGAGAACGCCTGGATGTGTGCACCCGCCTTGTATCCAGGCGACAGCGCCATCAGCCTGAATGCGCTGGCGAGCTTCACCGTATTGACCCAGGGCGGCAGCTCTGGGACCGGCCTGACCTACGAGCGCTGGCTGGCAGAACACGACATTCGCCTTGGCAAGACCCTGACCAGCAACTACCTCGTGGCGCAGGTTGGCCTGACCATCTCAGGTGTGGGCATCAGCTACCTGCCGCTCGCCTGCATGGGCACACTTATCACCCAGGGGCGCTTGAAGGTGATCCACACGCAGCAGCCACTGCCAACTATCAAGTACGTCTGCGTTCACAGGGCCGACCGCTACCAGGGGCTGACGGTCGAAGTAGCCCGTCTCGCCCAGCAAACTTGTAATTTCAACCAGCTAATCATCACTTGAGGCGATGGTTTATGATAAAAAAATATCGCTAAAAGCAAAGCCTGTTCTCTCCTAACATCGGCGCATGCCCCCGATAGTTGCCCCTTGATTAGGAGATTGAACATGTCGTTACCCGGGTCCCGCATCCTCGCTTCACCTGCTCTGGCCCCCGCGTCAGTCATCGAAGCTTTCGCTTCGGTGGTCACCCCGCACATCAGCGACAACCTCGGCCGTCACATTGGCGCCCGAGGCCTGACCCGCTACAACACCACAGGCAAACTGGTGGGTACCGCACTGACCATCAAAACCCGGCCCGGTGATAATCTCTATATCTACAAGGCCCTGACCTTGCTCGAGCCGGGTCATGTATTGGTGATCGACGCCCAGGGCGACACCAACAATGCGGTCATCGGCGAGCTCATTAAGCTCTACGCCGAACAACGCGGCTGTGTGGGGTTCATCGTCGACGGCGCGATTCGTGATGTGGATTCCTTCCGTTCGAGCCCCTGTTACGCACGGGGTGTCGTGCATTGCGGCCCCTACAAGACTGGGCCAGGCGAAATCAACGTGCCGGTGTCGGTTGGCGGCATGCTGGTGAACCCGGGTGACATCATCGTCGGTGACGAGGATGGCGTCGTGGCGTTCCCCCTCGCGGCAGCCGAGCAGGTGCTGGCTCAGGCCCGCGCTCATCAAGCCCATGAGGAGCGGGTAAAGGCCGAAATCGCCACTGGAGCTGTGGATCAATCCTGGCTGGACAAGGTGCTGGAAAAGGCCGGGTTGGCGGATTGAAACCCGCTGCCGATCAGCCCTCCCGTGGCGGAGCGTCTGACAGACACGGTCCCTTCCACATATCAGCGCACGCATCAACTCATATGGCAGGTGGCAAAGGCCGTTTCTGCCCGATAGCAGTCAGTTCATGAGCGTCCGCTACCTGCTGGAGCTCAATTTTATTCCAGACTTGTCAGGAAGTTGAAGAGATTCGCGGCTTCTGGGGACAGTCGCGTATTGACCGCGACACCTGCGAATAAAGTTCGAGATGCCCAAGCGTCCACAAGCGGGACAGCTTTCAATGTAGTCTCAAGAAGCCCGTGCCTCACCGCTTCCAAAGGCAAAATTCCGATACCCAACCCAGCTTCGATCATTCGGCAGATGCCATCGAAGCTGGCCACCTGAATTCTGACCTTCAACAGTTTTCTCGCCTCATGGGCAGCATCGTTAATGCGCCGCAATAGCGAACTGCCTTGATTCAGCGCGACGTAGTCATAATCGAGCGTGTCAGCAAAGCTCACCTGTGAGAATTCGGCCAAGGGGTGATCGTTTGGCACCAAAAGCACCAATTGGTCTGCGCGATAGGGCCTTACCTCCAGGTTGGGTGCCAATACGTTGTCAGCGAAGATGCCTATATCGGCACGCCCGTCCTCAACGGCCTGGATCGTCGAGTCGCTAAGCGCTTCTTCCATGCCGATACGCACGTGCGGGTTCGCCGCAAGGAAAGTGTTGAGGTCCTTGGGAAGGAATTGGATTACAGCTGACGTATTGGCGAACAGCCTGACGTGCCCGCGGATGCCATGAGAAAAATCATTGGCATCATGTGCCATACGTTCGACACCTTCGAGGATTAACCGAGCATGTTCGGCCAGGCCTCTCCCGGCTGGCGTTAACTGCAGTCCTCTCGGAAGTCGAATGAACAGGGTGCAGTCGGTGACGCGTTCGAGTTCGGCGAGCCGCTTGCTGGCTGCCGATACGGTCATGTGAGCGCCATCCGCAGCCTTCGTCAGGTTCTGGCTGTTCGCCGCCAGTACCAGCAGCCTCAGAGACGCCAGGTCGAGTTGAAGAAGATTCAGCACGCACCGCCCCATCGTTTCCATTTTGGAAAGTGTAATGGAAAACTTTGAAATTCTCACGCCGGCGCTTTAGGGAGATGATCCAAGCAGAACCTCCAACAAGAACGGAAAACGTCATGAGCCTACCGCTGGATGGCATCAAAGTCGTCGAAATGGGACAGCTGATCGCTGGGCCTTTCGCTGCAAAAATCCTCGCCGAGTTCGGAGCCGAAGTCATCAAGATTGAACCTCCCGTGACGGGCGACCCTTTGCGTAAATGGCGCTTGCTGCACAATGGCACTTCTGTGTGGTGGGCCGCCCAGTCTCGTAACAAGCAATCCGTCACGCTGGATCTTCGCCAGGCAGAGGCGCAGGACGTCGTGAAGCGACTGATGCAAGACGCTGACATCCTCATAGAGAATTTTCGTCCGGGAACCCTCGAAAAATGGGGGCTTGGATGGGATGTGCTGAGTGGCATCAATCCAAAGCTGATCATGTTGCGTGTATCAGGCTACGGGCAGACCGGACCTTATCGCGATCTTCCAGGCTTTGGAGTCATAGGTGAAGCAATGGGCGGGCTGCGTCATCTATCCGGTGAGCCAGGGCGCACGCCTGTGCGTGTTGGCGTGTCGATGGGTGACTCGTTATCGGCGCTGCATGGGGTGATCGGTGTCCTCCTCGCCCTGCGTCACCGGGAGCAAAACCAGGGTACAGGTCAGCAGGTGGACGTGGCGCTTTACGAATCAGTCTTCAACATGATGGAGAGTCTGATTCCTGAACATTCGGTGTTCGGCACTGTACGCGAGCCAGCGGGCAGTAGCCTTCCGGGGATTGCCCCTACCAACGCTTATCGTTGCCAAGACGGAAAGTACGCTCTGATCGCAGGTAATGGCGACAGCATCTTCAAGCGTCTGATGGAGAAAATCGATCGGCACGATCTGGCCAACGATCCTGAGCTTCAGCAAAACGACGGACGTGTCCGTCATGTCGCCAGGTTGGATGCTGCGATTTCTACTTGGACGGCTGAACGTCCACTGGACGAAGTACTTGCTGCGCTTAAAGAAGCCAACATCCCCTCCGGTAAAATCTACGATGCAGCCGATATCGCTGCCGATCCCCACTACCAGGCCCGCGGCATGTTGGTCCGCAGCGAGCTGGATGACGGTACGCCGGTCACTTTGCCTGGAATCGTCCCCAAGCTCGAAGCAACGCCCGGGCAATTACGTTCGCCCGCCCCGAGGCTGGGCGAACACACCGACGCGGTTCTCGGCGGTTTGGGCATCGATGCTCCCACCCTAGAGCAATGGCGGCAGCGCGGCCTAATTTAATTAGCGGAGTACCTTAAATGAAACGCCTGTTCATGCAGGAAGTTGCGACCCGTGATGGCTTCCAGAACGAAAAAAACTTTATACAAACCGATGATAAGATCTCGCTCATCAATGAGTTGAGTCAGTGTGGTTACACCAAGATCGAAGTCACGTCGTTCACGTCGCCCAAGGCCATCCCGGCGCTGCGTGACGCCGAAGCGGTCATGGCCGGCATAGCTCGCCAACCTGGCGTCGAGTACACGGTGCTTGTGCCGAACGTTAGGGGAGCTGAACGCGCATTAGGCTGTGGCATTGATGAGGCCAACCTGGTGATGTCAGTCAGCGAACCGCACAACCGCTCAAACTTGCGAATGACTCGGGAGCAATCGTTTACCCAACTCAAGGATGTGGTTGCCGTTATAGGCTCTGGCCCCGTGGCAGTAAACGTCTCATTGTCGACAGTTTTCGGTTGCCCAATGCAGGGTGACGTCCCGAGCGCTGATGTGCTTCGCTTCGTTGAACGTTTTGCTGCACTGGGAGTGCGAGGCGTAACGCTCTGCGACACCACTGGCATGGCTTACCCGTCTCAGGTTGAAGCGCTGTCCCGGCAAGTGCTTGAACGCTTTCCCAACCTGCAAGTAACCCTGCATTTTCACAATACCCGTGGCATGGCCTTGGCCAACACGCTGGCCGCGCTTGCCGCAGGCGTTAACCGTTTCGATGCTTCTCTGGGCGGCCTCGGTGGCTGCCCCTACGCGCCGGGAGCGAGCGGCAACGTCTGCACAGAAGACCTGGTGCACATGCTCGAACTGATGGGTTACGACACTGGCATGGATCTCCACCGGGTACTGGCAGCATCAGCGCGCCTTCCAGGTTTAATCGGCCACGATACGCCCAGCCAAATCCTCAGGGCAGGCAGGCGCCTGGATTTGCATCCGATACCGGAGCATGTGCATACGCTCACTAAGCAGATGACCAATATCGAATTGGAGCGTGCGCAATGATCGATCATCTCGACCACCTGGTGCTCACCACAATCGACATCCAGGCGTGCAAGGACTTCTACGTCCGGGTGCTGGGAATGCGCGCCGAGACCTTCGGCAGCGGTCGGTTGGCGCTATGTTTCGGTAATCAGAAAATCAACGTCCACGAGCGCGGACGGGAGTTTGAACCCAAGGCACACTTGCCTGTGCCAGGTGCTCTGGATCTGTGCTTTATCACAAGCATTGGGCTCGATGCCGTGATGGTGCGCCTGGAGTCGGAGGGCTGGCCAATCACCGATGGCCCCGTACAAAGAACGGGTGCAACCGGACCTATTCGCTCGGTGTATGTACGTGATCCCGACCTGAATCTGATTGAAATCTCCGAGCTTCTCGCACCCAATCGCTGAAGAGATCCATTGCCATGAATATCGTCCTTCTTGACGGCGCCAGCCTGCCGTCCCCATTAGCACGTCCGCTCGAAGCCACTGAGTGGAGCGAGCGGGAGAAAACACCCCTCGATCAGTTAGTTGAAGCATTGGCCGAGGCAGACGTCGCAATTACCAACAAAGTGCGCATTGATCGACTTGCACTGGAACAACTGCCCAAACTCAAACTGATCTGTGTAGCCGCCACTGGCTATGACTGCGTCGATATTGCAGCCTGCCGCGATCAAGGCGTGACCGTGTGCAATGTTCCGGCATACAGCGCGGTGAGCGTTGCCGAACACGTCATGTGTTCGTTGTTTGCGCTGCGCCGTCAACTGCTTGCCTACAGAACCGCTTCTGCATCCGAGTGGCCAGCGTCATCGCACTTTTGCGTTCATGGGGAGCCGATTCAGGATCTGCAAGGTTCGACTCTCGGTATCATTGGTCGTGGCGATATTGGCAGTCGCGTCGCTCGGCTTGCCCGCGCTCTGGAGATCAATGTGTTGTTCGCCGAGCACCGCGGCGCCCATAAGGTGCGAGAAGGCTACTCCGAATTCGACGAGGTACTGGCCCGGTCAGACGCACTCACACTTCATTGCCCGCTGACACCGCAAACCCGGTATCTGATTGGCTCTGCGCAGATAGCCCGGATGAAGCCCGGTGCAGTTCTCATAAACACCGCGCGAGGCCCTCTGATCGACGAAAACGCCGTGCTGGCAGGGCTCGCCAATGGGCAGCTGGGCGGGGCGGCATTGGACGTGCTCTACGCCGAACCACCCCGTCCGGATCATCCTCTGCTCCACTGCACACATCCCAATCTGATTATCACACCCCACGTGGCCTGGGCGAGCCAGAGCAGCGTTGCACGGCTTAAAAGTGTACTTGCCGCGAACATCACGGCATTTGCCAAAGGTGATCCGATCAACGTGGTGACTTGAACCCAATATCGATTCAATCAGACCAATAGGTAGAGCCATGACAAAAACAATTAGCTCTTCGATAGAAACCGCTGACGTCGCCTTGCCATGTCGCAAACCGTTCTATCACCATCTGTACGTTCAGGTGCTGGCCGCCATCGTCCTGGGTGTCATTCTCGGGCATTACAGTCCTGGGCTGGGTGAGCAGATGAAGCCGCTGGGTGATACGTTCATCAAGCTGATCAAAATGCTCATTGCGCCGATCATCTTCTGTACGGTGGTCAGCGGGATCGCCAGCATGCAAGACCTCAAGCGCATCGGGCGGATCGGCTTCAAATCCCTGGTGTATTTCGAGGTGCTGACCACCATCGCATTAGTCGTCGGCCTCATCGGTGTCAACCTGCTAAAGCCAGGAGTTGGCATGCACATTGACTCTGCGACACTGGATGCATCAGCGATTGCCGGGTACACCAAGGCGGCTCATGACCAGAGTGTTGTGGGATTTCTGACTCATATCATTCCCAGCACGGTATTCGGTGCGTTCACAGACGGTGACATCCTACAGGTGCTGTTCATTTCCGTATTGTTCGCGTTCGGGCTGCAACTAATGGGCGAGGTGGGCAGACCGCTGCTGAATACCATCGACCTGATCGCCAAGGCGTTCTTCCGGATGCTCAAGATCGTCATGTACCTCGCACCGCTTGGGGCGTTTGGTGGTATGGCATTCACTGTGGGCAAGTATGGTGTCCAGTCGCTGGGGGCCTACGTAAACTTGCTGGTGTGCTATTACATCACGGGCTTGGTATTCGTCTTCGTGGTCTTGAACATCGTGGCGCGTCTGGCTGGATTCAGCCTCTGGAAATTCCTCAAATATATCCGTGAGGAACTGGTCCTGGTGCTAGGCACTTCTTCCTCGGAGTCTGCTCTCCCACGCCTGATGGGCAAGCTGGAGAGGCTTGGCTGCGAGAAGTCCACTGTTGGCCTGGTCGTACCATCGGGCTACTGCTTCAACCTCGACGGCAGCTGCATCAACATGACGGTGCTCGCGATCTTCATCGCCCAGGCGTTGGACATTGACGTGTCGCTCTACCATCAGGTGACCTTGCTTTTGATCCTGCTGCTGACGTCCAAAGGAGCTGCAAGTGTGACAGGTGGTGCATTCATAACACTGGCCGCGACCTTGGGTTCAATCGACGTCATTCCCGCTGCCGGACTGGTGTTGGTACTTGGGGTTTATCGCTTTATTTCTGAAGGTGGCGCTTTGATCAATGTGATCGGCAACGGCGTAGCCACACTATTCGTTGCACGCTGGGATGGCGCGCTGGACAGAGAACAACTCAAACGCGAGCTGGGTTAACAGTTTGCTCTCAGCCCTTCAGCAGGCTGCCACGCACGGTGAGCTGAAGGGCTGCGAGCATCTGGATTCCGGCATATTCCGCCACGCAGCCCCCGTCCAGAGCGGACATTGATTGCGGCCAAACAAAAAGGCTGCACCACCTGTATCGCAGATATGCAATTGAGGAGGTGCAGCCTTTCGCTGCTCTGCTTCAGTGTGGTTATCTAGCTATCGCGCGTCCTCACAGAAGCGGTGGATGGCCTGACACGCCGCACGCAGCGAATCGTCATCGAGCGCGTAAGCAATGCGCAGGTAGCCTGAAAGACCAAAAGCACTGCCCTGAACGACTGCAACGTTGGCCTCCTCTAGCAACGCCAGGGCCACCGCCTCATCATTGACCAACTCACAACCGGCGGGAGAACGCTTGCCGATCAGCCCGGAACAGTCGGCGAAAGCGTAGAAAGCCCCTCCTGGAACTTCGCAACTGATGCCCGGCGCCTGGTTGAGCAGCTCGACCATAAAGTCGCGACGCCGCTGGAAGACATCGCAGCTATGAGCGATGAAGTCTTTCGGGCCGTCGAGGGCAGCGATTGCTGCGTGCTGCGAGATGGAACAGGCGCCTGAGGTCTGCTGCCCCTGAAGCTTCTCCATCGCCTCGAGCAGCCAGCGGGGAGCGGTAGCAAACCCGATTCGCCAACCCGTCATGGCATAAGCCTTCGATACGCCATTCATGGTCAACGTTCGTGCAGCCAGACGTGGTTCAACCTGCGCAAGCGTGAGGAAGTCACGGTTGTCGAAAATCAGGTGCTCATAGATGTCGTCAGCCAGAATCAGAACCTGCGGATGGGCCAGCAACACCTCAGCCAGCGCTTGCAGTTCGTCGCGATCGTACACAGCGCCCGTGGGATTGGACGGCGAATTCAGGATCAGCCAGCGGGTGTTCGGGCCGATGGCTTCGGCCAGTGCGTGCGGGGTCAACTTGAAGCTCGACTCGGCGCCGCAGGCAACAATGCGCGACTCCCCTCCACACAGCTCAACCATTTCTGGATAGCTGACCCAGTACGGCGCAGGGATCACAACTTCGTCGCCTTCGTTGAGGGTTGCGGCCAGGGCATTGAAGATGACTTGCTTGCCGCCGCTGCAAACCAGCGTGTCCTGCCAGCTGACGTCGAGACCATTTTCACGCTGGTATTTGCGTGCGATGGCTTCTCGCAACGCACGAAGGCCGGCCACCTGGGTGTAACGAGTATGACCATTGTTGATTGCACTGATGGCTGCGGTACGGATGTGCTCCGGCGTATCGAAGTCAGGCTCACCCGCGCAAAGCGAAATGATCTTCGCGCCTTCTGCGCGTCGCGCAGCCACGCGGTCGATGATCTTGTAGGTTGCCGAAGGCTTGGCAGCCTCCAGACGACGGTTCAGCGTTTCCAGGCTCACGCGTGTTCCTCCGGGTGAGTAAGGCCCATCAGGTCCATGGTGGTGTGACCCTCGCGCAGCTTGGCCATGAACAATGCCTCTTTGTCCGCACGTTTCTGGCCTTCGCGTAGCGTGCGTTCGACTGCATCCGCCGGGATGATGATCACGCCGTCCTCATCCGCGACAACCAGATCGCCGGCGCTTACTTGTGCACCGCTGAAGTCGAACGGTTTGCCTACTGAAGGCGTGGTCGCCTTGACGGTCCCTTTGACCGAGATACCCCGCGCGAACACCGGGAAGCCATGCGCTTCAAGCGCGGCGATGTCGCGTACGCCGCCATTGATTACCAAACCGACAATGCCTGCGGCTTGCGCCGCCACCGTGAGCACTTCCCCCCAGTAGCCAGCAATGAAGTCGGCGCAATCACAGACCAGGACGCTACCGCGCGGCGCTTTGGCCACGGCCAAGTGCAAGCCCAGGTTGTCACCAGGCGAACACTGCAGCGGGTAAGCGGGTGCGGCAATGAAGGCGCCCTTCCAGACAGCGCGAATCTCGCGGTCGACTGCAGACGGGAGCCCAGAGGCCTCATAAAGGGTGGAACTACCGAGGACCTTTACAATGTTCTGATAATCGTGTGGAAGGCTCATGGCTGTTTGCTCTGCAGGGAGTGGTAACCGAGGGCGGCACGCGCTTCTTTGAGGCTTTTGCCGGTAGCGATCTGTTCGCGGATCTGTGCTTCGACATGTTCGATACGACGTGCCGTTTCAGCGACCTCCTGAGCACGATTACGCGGGACGATGACGACACCATTGGCATCAGCGACGACGATGTCGCGGGCGCAAACGCGGGCTTGACCAACCGACACCGGCTGGTTTACAGCCACGACTTCCACGCGGTCCTTGCCGGTACGCATGAAACGGCCTTTGCTGAACAGCGGGTAGCCTTCGCCCAGTGCCTTGTTCACATCGCGGCAGACTCCGTCAATGACCGTGCCGGCAATACCCCGGGCCAGTGCGTACTGGGTCATGATGTCGCCCCACACCGTGCAATCGGTACGGCCCTCATTGGCGATGACCACCACGTCGCCTGGTGCTACTTCATCAATGAAGTCACCGACAGTGCCGGGCGGTGTGCTCGCACTGACGTACTGAACAGTGAAGGCTGGGCCGACCACAACCTGGCTGTAGTTTGCCAGCGGTGCGATACCGAAGGCCTGGCCTGGAAGGCCCAGCTTGTCCATCGCGTCAGATACACCCGGGGTATCCAAGCCTTCAAACAAGGCAACCAGGTCTTTATCAGAAAGGCTCATGTCAGTGCTCCACCTTGAGGGCTTCGAATTGCGTGTCATGCATGACTTCTTCGACCGAGCGACCGGCACGGACAGCGTCGACCATGCCGGCTTGGCGGCGGTCTATACGCTCGGCCAAATCAAGCACTTCCTCGATGGCATTGGCCGGCACGAAAACGGTGCCGCATTCGTCGGCGATCACATAGTCACCCTCATCAACTTCAATACCAGCCATGCGAACTTTGACGGCCGCGTCGATCTGGATGAGCCGGTTGCGCGCGCTGATCATGGTCACGCCGCGACCGAAGACCGGGTAACCGATATCGGCGCTGCCGCGGATGTCGCGGCTGAAGCCATCAATGATCGACCCACGGATGCCTTTGCGCTGGGCCGCGTTGGCCAGGATGTCGCCCCAGCTGGAGATACCGTCGACGCCCCCTGCAATCACCAGCACGCGGTCGTCGGTAGTGACTCGTTCTACCACCGGGGTAATAAGGTGAACCGTGGGCGCCACGTCTTGCTTGGGCCCCAGTTGCACGGTGCTTGCCCGGCCGACAATTTTGGGGCAGTTCCAGAGCGGCATCAGGCCGTTAGTGGCGCCAGGCAGTTCGAGGAAGTCCAGCGCGTCCGACACTGTGTTGGTATCGAGCGCGGCCAGGCGTTCAAGCGGGGCTTTCAAGCTCATCTGTTGCAGGCCTCTTGTAGGTGAGGCTTGAGTATCGGCGCCGAGATTTGATACGTATATTACGAAGAAGCTAAGCTTGTTATATCCTAAACCTATGGAAAAGCGCCGTGATCAACTTTCGCTTGATACGCCACCTTTGGCTGTTCCTGGCTGTGGCAGAAGACCAAAATTTCAGTCGCGCGGCCAAGCGGTTGGGTATGTCGCAACCCCCGTTGACCGAGCAGATCCAGGCGCTCGAACAGTCGCTACGCGTTCAACTTTTTACCCGTTCTCGCCGCGGAGCACAGCTGACTGCCGTCGGCGCCGCGATTCTTCCCGCGGTCCGGAAATTCGCTGATCAACTGGAGCGACTAGAGTTGGCGGTTCACGAAGCCGTCGCAGGCCATGCCGGCGTGGTGACCATCGGAGCCATTACATCGGCGATGATCGACGTGCTACCCCCGCTGATCGAGCGCTTCAAACAGAACCATCCGTTGATTACGGTATCGGTTCGGGAGATAGATAGCGCGGAAGCCATACCCGCACTGGAGGCGGGTGATATCGACATTGCATTCGCACGCCTGGAAGGGAATCTCGGTCGACATATTCAATCCTTGCCGTTGTCCGAAGATAGGCTGGCTGTAGCGCTACCCAAAGACCATCCCTTGGCTGCCAAGGAGTCAATCTCTCTACAAGCCCTCGCGGACGAAACCCTGGTCATGGCTTCACGGGATGTGAGTCCTGTGTACTTCGACTACCTGGTTGGGCAGTGCAAAGCCAGCGGCTTCGCTCCGCGCATCGTCCACCAGGTGCGGTCCGTATCGTCACAAGTCGCCTTTGTCAGTTGCGGACAGGGCATCGCATTGGTACCGACGTCTATGGGTAAACTCGCGCCGGAGAACGTCCTTATCCGCCCCCTGCATCCCGAAGTGAAAGTGGTGATCACGGCCATGGCCTGGCATAACGAGCACAAAAATCCGCTGGTAGAGGCAATGATCGACCATGCAAAAGATTTGCTGTCATAGGCCAGGCGTATGACAGGCTTCGTGGCTTCGTATTTTACAAATCATTTTGCGAGTTCAACATTGGGGACTCTGTTATAGGAGTTTGTATCCGTGTCCCATGCAGCTCGCTTCACGTACGAGAAAGTCCCACTGAACATCGATGGTGTACAGCTCGATGTGGCGGTGATACACCGCACCGGGCCAAAAACGCCCATCCTGTTCCTTCACGGTTTCGGTTCCACCAAAGAGGATTACGCCGATATCACGCTGCAGGCATCTTTCGAAGGACACCCCTTCATTGCCTATGATGCGCCAGGCTGCGGTGAAACGGAGTGCGCCGACCTCTCGCGCATCAACATCGCATTCCTGGTGAAAACCGCGCAAGCCGTGCTCACGCATTTCGGAATCGACAAGTTCCATCTGGTAGGCCATTCCATGGGGGGACTTACCGGCTTGGTATTGGCTCACGAGGAGCCTGATCGCGTTAAAAGTTTCGTTGATATCGAAGGCAACATTGCACCTGAGGATTGCTTCCTCAGTCGACAGATCCATGATCATAACCGTGATGACGACGTGGGCTTCTTCCGTGACTTTATCGATCGCACTCGGCTGGCTTCGGATCCTGCAAGTGCACTCTATGCGGCCAGCCTTGCGCATAAAGTACGGACCGGCGCGGTGCGTGGCATTTTCGAATCCATGGTGGATTTGTCCGACAATGCCAAGTTGATGGACAAGTTCCTCGCACTGCCCTTCCCGCGCCAATACATGTATGGAGTCACCAACTCACACCTGTCGTACCTTGACCATATCGCAGCACAAGGCGTGGAACTGGCGTGCATCCCTGATTGCGGTCATTTCCCGATGTATTCGAATCCCGCCCTGATGTGGAAGCACATCAAGGCTTTGCAAGACCGCGCCTGAGCGAATCATATCTTTAAACACGCGGCTGAGTCGGCCGCGTGAAGCTCGCACTCCCCCAGTAAAAATAAAAATGAGGTTGCGCCATGCTCGAAGCCATCAACGGTTTTCTTTCGGGAAAGCTGCTCATCGTCCTGGTCGTCGGACTAGGCACTTATTTCACCCTCAAGACACGCTTTGTGCAGCTTCGGTATTTCCTGCACATGTTTAAAGTTTTCAAAGACAGCCTCACCAGCAGTTCAGCGCAAATTAGCTCGTTTCAAGCGCTCATGTTAAGCCTCGCGGGTCGGGTAGGTGCAGGCAATATTGCCGGCGTTGGAGTCGCTGTAACAATGGGTGGTCCGGGTGCTGTCTTCTGGATGTGGGTCACCGCTCTGGTTGGCATGGCGACCACGCTGATGGAATGTAGCTTGGCCCAGTTGTACAAGCGTAAAGATGCCAGCGGCCAATTCTACGGCGGACCGTCCTTCTACATTGAATACGGGTTGAACAAGCGGTGGCTCGGCGTACTGATGGCAATCTTGCTCACCGTCACCTTTGGTTTTTCATTCAACGGTCTGCAATCGCATGCTGTAACCCACTCCCTGCAAAATGCCTTCGGCATCGAGCCTACCCATTCGGGCATCGTCCTGGCGGTCGTGCTGGGGCTGGTATTTGTAGGCGGCATCAAGCGTATCGCGAAGGTGGCAGACCTGCTGGTACCGGTGAAGACGCTAGCCTACGTAGCGGTAACGCTCTACGTGATTGTTTTGCAGTTCGATCACGTGCCAATGATGCTGCTGACCATCATCAAAAGCGCCTTCGGCCTGGACCAGGCATTCGGCGGCCTCATTGGCAGCGCCATCGTAATGGGAGTCAAACGAGGCGTGTTCGCCAATGAAGCCGGCCTGGGCAGTGCTCCCAATGTCGCGGCAGTGGCTGAGGTCAGGCATCCAATTTCTCAAGGTGTGGTACAGGCGTTTAGCGTGTTCTTCGACACGTTCGTCATTTGTACCTGCACTGCTCTGCTGATCCTGTTGTCCGGCTTCTACACCGCCGGCTTTGCCGGTGACGGTCTGGTTCTGACCCAGAA
The DNA here is from genome assembly GCF_001655295.1 of Pseudomonas sp. JY-Q. Classification (NCBI taxonomy): domain Bacteria; kingdom Pseudomonadati; phylum Pseudomonadota; class Gammaproteobacteria; order Pseudomonadales; family Pseudomonadaceae; genus Pseudomonas; species Pseudomonas sp. JY-Q. The sequence goes on from NZ_CP011525.1 coordinate 3,290,983, forward strand.
CTCACTCGCTGCGGTTGTGGGCGAATGGGGGCGCATTTTCATTAGCGCTGCACTGGCATTGTTCGTGTTTACCTCGATCCTCTACAACTACTACCTCGGCGAGAACAACCTGAAGTTTATCCTTGGTGAAAGCCGCAAGGTCCTTCTAGCCTACCGCGCAGTCGTGCTAGCACTCATCCTCTGGGGCTCGATGGAAGACCTATCAACCGTATTCGCGTTTGCCGACATCACCATGACCCTTTCCGCCTTGGTAAACCTGGTCGCCCTGACGCTACTGTGCAAGGTTGGCCTGAGGCTGCTCGCAGACTACGACAAGCAACGTAAAGCGGGTGTTACCGAACCCGTCCTGACCGCCAGTGCCTTTCAGGATGTGAATATCGACCAGAGTATCTGGGCTCAACAACCCCCAACGCTCTTAGATAACCCAGCGGTTGTGGTTAGCCACCGCTAAATCCGGCTGTGGCGACGGGGCCCGTTACGTGGCCCCGTTGCCTGCTTCGCAGGTATGCTTTGCCGGGGGGGAATATCTGCACTCCGACGTAACCGCTAAAAATTTCAGAAACAATCAGGGGTATTGAGGAGATCAATCTGGGCCTGGGCCGCATGACAGGTCTCTACGAACCCCTTGTGATTTGTCCGATCAGCGTGGCCAACTATCTGCGGTCACACTGGCTTGCCACTTGATTGTCGAAGTCGGTGTCCATTCCCAAGCGTGTCTGCGGGATACCTGCTACCCCATGCGCAGTCAACAACAGCAAAAAATGTTTCCTTAGATCTGTGCCTGGCCACCGTCTACGAACAATTCAGCCCCGTTCACGAAGCTTGAGTCTTCACTGGCAAGGAACACGGCTGCATTGGCAATCTCGATGGGCTCACCCACCCGCCCCATTGGCACCTGCGAAGCCAGGTAGTCGAGCAAGCCTTGCTGTTGTGTTGTATCTGGGCCAGCCAGGTCGACCAGGCCGGGCGTACGCGTTGCGCCCGGGCTGAGGGTGTTGACCCTGACAGCGCGATCTTTCAAATCCAGAATCCAGCTCCGTGCAAAGGCCCGAACAGCCGCCTTAGACGCGGAGTACACACTGAATGCCGCAGTGCCCGAGCTACCGGCCGTGGAGCCGGTCAGAATGATCGACGCTTTCGGCGCCAGTAGCGGCAGCGCCTTCTGAACCGTGAACAACACGCCTTTCACGTTACGATCGAATGTATCGTCGTAATGAGCTTCGGTGATCTCACCCAAAGACAGCATGGAGCCGCCGCCGGCGTTGACAAACAGCACGTCGAGCCGACCATGGTTTTGGTTAATGCGGGCATACAGCGTATCGAGCTGCTCGAGCTTCGTGGAGTCGACGGCAACACCGGTGGCGTTGCCAACCAGTTCCACCGCCTTGTCCAATTCAGCTTGACGGCGACCGGTGATGTAGACGTGAGCGCCCTCTTCAGCGAAGCGTTTGGCGGTGGCCAAACCGATGCCAGTGCTTCCGCCAGTGACCAGTGCGACTTTACCTTCCAGTTTCTTGCTCATGGTGTTTCTCCCGTCGAGATTGCGATTTGGTGTGGGAGAAGCGTATCGACCTCTAAATAATTTCAAAATAGAATCATTTGAAAGTCATCATTGCAGAATTGAAATGTCAAGAATTCCGGATTTTGAAGGGCTTGCCATGTTCGCCAAGGTGGCGGAGGAAGGCTCTTACGCGGCCGCCGCCAGGGCAATGGGTGTGTCGGTTCCCACGGTATCGCGGGCGGTTGCGCGCTTGGAGGAGCGCCTGGGTGGTCGCTTGTTCAACCGAACGTCACGTCAACTCTCTGTGACCGAGTTTGGTCAACGTATGGTTGACCAGGCCAGTGCGTTGTATCGCCAGGCTGAAGAAATGGAAAGCGAAGCCCAAGAGCTGTCGGTACAACCACGCGGGTTGGTGCGGCTGGCTGTGCCCATGTCGTTCGGCTTGCGCTGGGTCGCGCCGTTACTCCCAGCGTTGCTGACGCTCTATCCAGAGCTAGAGCTTGATCTACACCTATCTGATTCGACAGTTGACCTGGTGGCCGATGGTTTCGATGCGGCATTGCGGATCGCAGCCCTCCCCGATTCCTCCCTGGTGGCTCGCCGAATTTGTTCTGTAACCCAATTCCTCGTAGCAGCCCCGTCATATCTGGCCCGGCGTGGCCATCCATCTCATCCCCGCGACTTGGCCGCTCATGCGTGTATGAGCTACGCCTATCGAGCACGGAGCCAGGTGTGGCGTTTCACTCACGATAATGGCAGCGAGCAAGATGTGGCCCCGCGCGGTCCCCTGCGCGTCACCAACTCGGATGCATTAGTCGCACCTTTGCTGGCGGGGGTTGCAATCGCTGAGCTTCCGGAGTTCATCGCCGCCGAATATCTCGCCGATGGACGTCTACAGCACATCTTGCCTGAGTGGCGCATGACGCAGGGCGGTCTGTATTTCGTGACGCCATCAGCCCGTGCACGGCCGAGAAAAGTTCAGGCCCTTTCCGACTTCTTCGCGGAGCACCTTTCAAGCCCAGCCTGGAGGTAATCAGCGCCAAACTGGCGCAGGGAGTATGTTAGTCGCGGGAGGACATGGCGTCTTACCTCCTGGCCCTCCTGAAGTTTTCACCCACAGCGGCGGAATGACGTGGATTTCAATCCCGTTTTCCTACCGACAAATATCAATGCCCCGCATCAGGACAGTTTGTACGTAAACCCCGCCCGCGCGAGCTCGAGGGAGGTGCTTGATATTTATCAAGTCCGTCTACCTACATTCGTCGAGACTCTTTACCAAAAGACATCGGAGCGTACACAGAAGCTCGACCTCGAGAAACACAGTTTGGCCCCCACTAAACAGCCGAAGAACCTCCCTTGGGAGCGCGCGAGAAAAGAAGGGGCAATGATGGCAACCGTCACGCGGAAACCCGGAAGGAGCACTGATGTATTCAAGCATCTTTTTCGCGTTGGGGCTGGCAGCCATCACTGTGGTTGTGCATGCCGTCGGTCTGGCCTTGATGCTAAAGTTTCTGTCCCGCAGAAACAATGTTCCCCTACGGCAACTAGGCGCCATCAGCGCGCGGTTGGTTTGGGTTGTCTGCTACATGATCATGCTGCATTTGATCGCCGTCTCGATTTGGGCGACATTCTATGTGTGGCAAGGATCTCTGCCTGATTTCGAAACGGCGCTTTACTTCTCTGGAGTGACCTACGCGACCATCGGCTACGGTGACGTGGTGCTGGTGAAACCCTGGCGCCTATTCGGGCTGATTGAAGGGTTGACGGGTATCATCATGTGCGGCTTATCCACGGGTGTGTTCTTCGCCGAGGTCAATCATATCTACCAAATGACCCATGCCGACAAGGACCGCGGCGAAAAAACCTGAAGTATTGCGCTACCAGGACTTCATGACTACGACGCCGTCAACGGCGTGGCGTCCTGATCCTGATAGTGCAGGATCGCAGCATGAGCGTTGAACAGCATACGCTCGCTCCCGAGTTTTTCGTCGAACCCAGCACGCCGTACCATTTCAAGTACACCAGGGTTCAACCCCGCCAGCCAGAGACTGGCACCGAGTTCGCCCAAGTGTTTTTCGCCTTCAATCAGAGCTTGCAGTGCCGAGTATTCGATGTCGGGAACGGCACTCATGTCCCAGACCACCACATGTGGATGGTACTGCGCTTCCAGCGCGATGACCTGCTCTTTGACATAGTCCGCGTTAAGGAAGAACAGACGTCCCTCCGGCCGCACGATCAACAGCCCCGGGAAAGTCTCATCATCTGGGTGGTCCTCCGATAAAGGCCGAAGCACGTCGGTACCGCGCTTGCGACCCAGGACGTACACATGCGGACGAGCCGTCTGATAGGCCAGACTGACCAACGATACGACGATTGCCACCGTGATGCCCTGCAGCGTGCCAAACAACAGCACACCAAACGTCGCTACGAGCGCCCAGTGGAACTCCATCGGGCGCACCTTGCGAATAGCCTGGAATTCCCGGGGTTGAATCAGCCCGACCGAGTAGTAGATGACGATGGCCGCCAATGTAGCGTGAGGCAGATACCCGAGAAGCCCCGAAAGCAGCAGCATCGTGGCGAAAGCCATGCCGGCAGTGACAATCGAGACCGCTTGAGAGTGGCCTCCGGTGGCACGGACAACCGCCGTCTGCGAAGTACCTCCACCGGCGGGCATCGCCCCCAGCAGTGCGCCCCCGAGGTTACCCAGGCCGGTAGCAACCAACTCGCGGTTTGCATTGATCGGGGGATCGCCTGGCCGGACAAAGGCACGACCTGCTGCAATCGTTTCGGTAAAGCTCATCAGCGCGATCCCGAGCGCACCCGGTATCATTTGTTCAACCAATGTGAGATCGGGCAGTGTGATTGGGGGTAACCCTGCTGGAATCAAGCCGACAGTCGAAACGCCGAGCGCCTGCAGGCCGAAGTACCACGAGGCGGCGATACTCCCTGCCACCACAACAAGTGGTGCTGGCGAATGTGGCCACGCGCGTTCCATTGCGATGAGGATCAGGAACGCCGCTGCAGCGACCGCGATCGTGATCAGAGAGCTCCTGGGTACATGATGCACAATGTTGAGGAGATAGAGAAAAAAGCCCTGTTTGGCGATGTGGATGCCGAGAAGTTTTGGTACCTGATCCAACACGATCACAAGGCCGACACCTGCTTTGAAGCCGCTCAACACCGGGGAGGAAATGAAGTTCGCGAGAAAACCCAGGCGTATTAGCCGCGCCAACAGCAGCATGGTGCCCACCATTGCGGTCAGTGTTGCCGTGGCCGTGATCAGCTTCCCGGGGTCACCATCGGGTACTGCCAGACCGATCTGCGCACCGGCCAGAATCGCCAGCGTGGCGGAGGAGCTGACGCTAAGCACTCGCGACGTGCCCAGGAATGCGTAAATCAACATTGGGACGAAGGCCGTATACAAACCGACGGCAACAGGCAAGCCGGCGACAGTCGCGTAGGCCATTGCCTTGGGTAGTACGACTGCAGAGGCCGTGAGCCCTGAAACGACATTGAGACGAAGTGACGCCGTGTCAGAGTGGGCTGTGCTTGAGGCTTTCAGATGAAGTTTCACACGGCCGCTCCTGATGGGTTCTATTGCCTGTTACGCGCAAAGACTCTCGGCATTCGCGCTGACACGGAGCTGACCCGCAAGCTCATTTTAAAGTCACCCTTGATCAGCTCAATCTCGCGGCCAACCTTCACGTTTTCTCTCTTCGGATATGCCGATTACGAATAAAAACCTTCACGCCGAAGGGCGCTTTGATTCTGTTGACTATTAACGACAGCCTTGTAACGCCGCCGAAGAATTTTCGTAATATTACGGGTTGCCCACCAAGGCGGAGTATTTATTGACCGCAGATGCATCGAAGTTTCTGCCGGATAAGTGCTAGAGACTTGAGAAATATCAAATATTCCCAATAAACGCATAGCCATCGCATGCGTCATTCTGGTCTGTACTCATCCAGGGCGCTCACGGTTACCTCGTGCTGCAACTTGATTTTTGTCAGAAGTGCCACCCTCTGCGGGTGCTAGCGTTGTGACAAGAGACGGGCTATGCATCTGTTCAAGTGAGCTTCACGGAGAAGGGTATGCGCTGGAACATTAATGTTGTCAGACAGCCTGTCGGTTTGCCCATCGCCATTGTCCTAGGCGCCTTAAGTCTAGTTGCCGGCTGCGGCAAAGAACCCGTCTCCCCTGCGCATAACCCGCCTGAAGTCACTGTGATGACGGTCACCGCCCGCGACACGCCAGTGACTTTCGAATTCGTTGCCCAGACCCAAAGTTCCCGCGAGGTGGAAATCCGTGCGCGCGTGGCCGGTTTCCTTGATAAGCGGCTGTACACCGAAGGCGATTTGGTCAAAGCCGGACAAACGCTGTTCCAGATGGACCGCAAACCGTTTGAGGCCGCGCTGTTGTCGGCCCAAGGCCAACTGGCCCAGCAACAAGCTCGCTGGGAGGTAGCCAAGTCCACGTTGGCGCGGGTACGGCCGCTGGCGGCGCAGAATGCGGTCAGCAAGATGGACCTTGACAATGCGGTGGGCAACGAACGTGAGACCCATGCCGCCGTATTGGCCGCAGAGGGTACTGTGCGTACCGCGCAGTTGAACCTCAGCTACACCACCATCAGCTCACCCCTTGCCGGACTTTCGAGCTATGCCAAAAAACAGGATGGCAGTTATGTGACGCCAGGTGAGTCGGGGTTATTGACTTCGGTGTCACAGATGGACCCGATGTACGTGAACTTCAGCCTCTCGGAAAACGAGACGCTGAAATACCGCGACGAGATAGCCGCCGGCCATCTCATTTTTCCACCGCGTAGTGATTTTATCGTTGAAGTGGTATTGGCTGACGGCACCGTGGCGCCCAACACTGGCAAGGTGAATTTTCTGGCACCTTCCTACAGTCAGGATACTGGCACCTTCCTGGTTCGGGCAGTGCTCGCCAACCCCGATGGCTTGCTGCGTCCTGGTCAGTTTGTGAGAGCCCTGGCCAAAGGCGCTACGCGACCCAATGCCATTCTTGTGCCGCAAAAAGCCGTGCTGGAAGGTTCCAAGAGTCACTTCGTGTGGGTCCTCAATGCCGAGGGAAAACCTGAGCAACGCGTGGTTGAAGTGGGTGACTGGCAAGGTGACAACTGGTTCATCAACAAGGGGCTACGGGTCGGCGAGCGCATCGTGGTCGATGGCGCGATCAGGGTCACGCCAGACGGGCCATTGAAGATCGTCGGTATACCTGGTGCCTCGTCAACAGGCTCAGCCGATGGGCAAACAGCAAAAGCCGATGAGGGGAAAAGCCAGTGAGCATTTCCCACTATTGCATTGACCGGCCGATCTTCGCTTCGGTGATCTCCATCATCATCACCCTGGCCGGTGCAGTGGCCATGCTCAAGCTCCCTGTTGCGCAGTACCCGGATATAACGCCGCCGCAGATTACGGTGGCCGCGACGTACCCCGGTGCCGATGCGCAAGTCGTGGCCAATAACGTGGCCGCGCCCATCGAACAGCAGGTCAATGGCGCCGACAACATGATCTACATGAACTCGTCGAGCTCCGCGACGGGCAACATGACCCTCAATGTTTTTTTCGAAATAGGCACCGACCCTTCGTTGGCGCAAGTCGACGTGCAGAACCGGGTCAATCTGGCCCTGCCGCAACTGCCCTCCGCCGTGCAGAACCAGGGTATCCAGGTACAGAAAAAATCCTCGGCCTTCATGATGGTGCTTGCGGTGTATTCCGCCGGCGACCGCTACGACAGCACCTATGTCGCCAACTACGCCAACCTTTATATCCTCGATGCGATCAAGCGGATTCCAGGGGCGAACCAGGCCAGTATCTTCGGCACGCCGGACTACGCCATGCGGATCTGGCTAAAGCCTGACCGTATGGCCCAGCTGGGCATCACCGCCGCCGATGTACAGAAAGCCGTCGCCAATCAGAACCAGCAGTTCGCCGTAGGCAGGGTTGGCCAGTCGCCTACGGGGCAACCCGTGGAGCAGTCGTTTGCCGTGACCACCAAGGGACGCCTGACCGAGCCTTCGGAATTCGAGAACATCATCTTGCGTGCCAGCAACAACGGCGCGGCGGTTGTTCGACTCAAAGACGTTGGACGCGCCGAGCTGGGGCAAAAAGACTATTCCTTGCGCAGCACCTACCAGGGCCGGCCGGCGACGCTGATTTCCGTGTACCAGCAACCCGGCGCCAATGCCCTGGATGTTTCCGCAGCAGTGACCAAGACCCTCTCGGACATGAAGGCCACGTTTCCCGAGGGCATCGAGTACAAGATCGTGATGGACACCACGGCCTTTACCCGAGCTTCGATTTCCGAGGTAATCCACACCTTCTTCGAAGCCCTGGTACTGGTGGTTATCGTGGTCTACATCTTCCTGCAGAGCCTGCGGGCCACGCTCATTCCGGTGCTCGCGGTGCCGGTGTCGATCGTCGGCACGTTCATCGGCATGTCCGCACTCGGGTTTTCGGTGAACATGCTGACGCTGTTTGGCATGGTGTTGGCCATCGGTATTGTGGTGGATGACGCGATCGTGGTGATCGAAAACGTCGAACGCAACATGCAGGTGCACAAGATGACGCCCAAGGACGCGGCAAAACGGGCGATGGATGAAGTGGCAGGCCCGGTGGTGGCCATCGTCCTGGTACTGTGCGCGGTGTTCATTCCGGTGGCCTTCATGGGCGGCATCACCGGTCAACTCTACAAACAGTTTGCGATCACCATCGCCATATCTGTAGTAATTTCCGGCCTGGTCGCCCTGACCTTGTCCCCCGCCCTGGCCTCCCTGCTACTCAAACCGCAGCACGGTGACAAGAACGCCTTTTTCCGCTGGTTCGAACGCAGTTTCGAGCGCTTGACCGAGGGCTATTCACGCTCGGTGGCGTTCATGATCAAGCGCTTTGTGCTGGCATTGCTACTCTTTGCCGGCATGATCGTGCTGATCCTGTTGATGGCCGAGCGCATCCCCAGCGCGTTCCTGCCACCGGAAGACCAGGGCTACTTGCTTGGCGCGGTGATCATGCCCGACGCTGCCAGCCTGGATCGCACCGCCGAGGTCGGCAAACTGGCCAGTGACTTCTTCATGAAGGATGAGGCCGTCGAAGGTGTCGCGATTGTGAACGGCTACAGCCTGCTCGACGGCCAGAACAAGAACAATGCCGGTGCGTTTTTTGTCGGTTTCAAGGATTTCGAGGGGCGTTACAAGGACGCCGAAACCATCAAGGCACAAAGCGCCCCCGCAGTGATCCAGAAGGCCACGCGGGCGTTTTCTACCGTTCAGGGAGGGATCATCTTGCCGGTCAACCCACCGTCCATTCCCGGCCTGGGTACCACCGGAGGCATGGAAGTCTGGGTTCAAAGCAAGGGCGACGGCAATGTCGACCAACTGGCGGAACTGGTCGCCAATCTGGTGGCGAAAGCCAAGACACGTCCGGAGCTGGGCGTCATCACCTCCACCTTCAACGTGTTTTCCCGTCAATTGATGGTCGACGTCGATCGCGAGAAAGCGGAATCCCTGGGCGTACCGGTCGAAGATGTCTACAGCGCCATGCAGACCATGTTCGGCTCGCTCTACGTCTCGCAATTCAACAAGTTCAGTCGCCTGTGGCAGGTGATTCTGCAGGCCGAACCGGCCTATCGCTTGAAGGCCGAGGACCTGCAGCAGATCTTCGTGCGCAGCAAAAACCTCGACATGGTGCCGCTCAAGGCCTTGCTGACCACCCGCTACGTCACCGGTCCCGACCTGCTAACACGTTTTAACAACTTCCCGGCGGTCAAACTCACAGCGAACCCGGCGCCAGGCTACAGTTCAGGCCAGGCACTCAAGGCTCTGGAGGAAATCGGCGCGGAGATCATGACCAATGACTATGCGCTGGCATTGAGTGGCGAGGCATTCGAGGAAAAAAAGAGCGGAGGTGCCTCCTCCCAGGTATTCATCTTCGGTCTGGTGATGGTGTTCCTGATCCTCGCGGCTCAGTACGAAAAGTGGTCACTGCCCGTGGGTGTGCTACTGGCCGTACCCTTTGCCTTGTTCGGCGCCCTGCTCGCCGTCCTGCTTCGGGGCTTGAGCAACGACGTCTATTTCCAGATCGGCTTGACCATGCTGGTGGCGCTGGCCGCCAAAAACGCCATTCTGATTTTCGAATTTGCGGTATTGAACCGGGAAACCGGCATGTCGACCTACGATGCCGCGATGACCGCAGCAAAAGAACGTCTGCGCCCTATCGTAATGACGTCCCTGGCGTTCATCCTCGGCTGCGTGCCTCTGGCCATTGCCGTCGGCGCCTCGGAGAATAGCCGTCACTCCATTGGTACCGGGGTAATTGGTGGCATGGTGGCGGCGACGGTGATCGCGATCTTCTTCATCCCTCTGTTCTATTACCTGGTGGAGCGAATGTTCGGGGAAAAGGACAACGCCCAAACAGCCGCCAAGCCAACTGCTTCGACGCAGGCTCCGACGATTCCCGACGGCGCGGCACAAAACCGACATGAGGGGGATTGAGATGCGTAAGCCTCCTATCCCGCTGATGTTGTGCCTGAGCCTGGCGGGTTGCATGGTGGGGCCAGACTACCAGCCCCCGAAAATCGACACCCCCGCTGCCTACCGTTATGCGGACAAGGAAGCAAAAGACCTGTCGAATACGCTGTGGTGGGAGCAGTTCCACGACCCGGTCCTGAATGAACTGATCCGCACGGCGCTGCTCGAAAACAAGGACATCAAGATTGCCGCCGCGCGGGTCGAAGAATTCCAGGGCCGTTACGGCCAGACCCGTTCCCTCTTGTTTCCACAAGTCGGTCTGGGCGCCCAAGGGCAGCGCTCCCGTTCGCCGCGTGACACCGGTCCGGTCTCGCTGGACCCATCGGTGGACCCGGTGTTCAACAACTACCAGGCCATTCTCAGTGTGAACTGGGAGCTGGATATCTGGGGCCGGTTGCGCCGCCTGGATGAATCCGCCCGTGCCGATTTGCTGGCCTCGGAAGAAGGCCGTCGAAGCGTGATCTTGAGTCTGGTCGCTTCGGTTGCGTCGAGCTACGTGACCCTGCGTGACCTCGACCGGGAACTGGAAATCGCCCGCACGACCGCCAAGGCTCGCAGTGAGTCCTACGAAATATTCAAACTGCGCTACGGTGCCGGCACCATTTCCGAAATGGAACTGGCACAGAATCAATCCGAACTCGAGCGCACCCAGGCGTCAGTTGCGCAACTCCAACCCCTGGTCGCGCAACAGGAAAACGCCTTGGCCGTGCTGCTTGGGCGTAACCCTGGGCCAATCATCCGCGGCCGTGACCTGGCCCAACTGAATCTGCCAACGGTGCCGGCCGGCTTACCATCAGACTTGCTTGAACGGCGACCGGACTTGCGTCAGGCAGAACTGAATCTGATATCGGCCAATGCACAGATCGGCGCTGCCAAGGCTCAATACTTCCCGACTATTTCCCTGACCGGCCTGTTAGGTTCCGCCAGTAACCAACTGTCGAACCTGTTCACTGGACCCGCTTCCACCTGGTCCTATGGTGTGGCGGTAAGCATGCCAATCTTCACAGCCGGCGGTATTGCCGGGCAGGTGCAGCAAGCTGAAGCCATCCAGAAACAGGCGCTGCAAATTTACCAACAGTCGATTCAATCGGCGTTCAGGGACGTGGAAAATGCCTTGGTCGCATCGAGCAAATCCAGAGAACGGATGGCCTACCAAGCCAGGCAAGTCGAGGCACTGAGCACTTATGCCCATTACGCACGGTTGCGCTACGACAACGGTTATACCAGCTACATCGAGGTGCTGGACGCCGAGCGCAGCCTGTTCGACGCCGAATTGGATTACACCCGCACCCGCGGTTCGGTGTTCACCAACATGATTGATCTGTACAAGGCGACTGGTGGTGGCTGGGTGACCGAGGCGGACAAACTGACAGCAACTGCCAATCAAAAGCGACCATGAGCATGATGGAGACACCGTGTCGGCAGACCGGTTTAGCCGTGCCAACGCCAGCGGTAGCTGTACCTTGGCCCTCTCGAGGTTAAACACTTGCGCTGGAAGGACAGTGTCGCGGGATGACGGATCCGGCTCACAGGCAAACCACAAAACGCTCCCGCCAAGGCTATGAAATGTGCGGTTTTCCAAGCGGAGCATCCACGCAGCTCAGGGGCAGGCTGCTACGCTTTTGTGATGGGACCGAACCATAACGCGATCTTGCTCCTGAACAACTTCGACTTCGTTGAGTAAAGGAGTGGAAATGTCTCCCAGTAAGAAGAAATCCGTCCAGGGTGCGGCTCGAGAACCAAAGTTCGGAATTTACGAGCCGACTTTTCGCTCGCGAAAAGAACGCCTGAACGCAGGAGAGCGGATACGCGAGAGCCTGCCACACTCATCTCACGCAGTGTGGAAACCACCGCGCAAGCATCGTAACCCTATCGATCTCCTTGAAGCGTCCAATCGATATAGACTCCCCAGTCTAGTGCCCGTGCGCTATGGACGCATGTTGCGCAGCCCCTTCACCTTCTTGCGCGGTTCTGCGGGATTGATGGTTCATGACTTGGCCAGCCTCCCCAACACCGGCATTCGGGTACAGGCGTGCGGTGATTGTCACCTGTTGAACTTCGGACTGTTCGCGACACCCGAGCGCAATCTGATTTTTGACATCAATGATTTCGACGAAACCCTTCCCGCCCCCTGGGAGTGGGATGTCAAACGCCTGGCGATCAGCTTCGCCGTCGCGGCTGCAGATAACAGGCTCAGCGAAAAAGATGCCCACGCGATCGCCGTCAAATCCGTTAAAGCTTACCGGGAACGTCTACGCGAGCTTTCGAAATTGAGCCCGCTGGAAGTCTGGTATGACCACCTGGATGCACAAACGATCATCGATATGGCCCCCAATGCCAAAATCAAAAAAAACCGTGAGCAATTGATAGAAAAAGCCAAGGTTCGAGTCGGCGATTACCTTTATCCCATGATCAGCAGTGAAGTGGCGGGCCGTCGACGCCTGATCGATCAACCCCCTGTTCTGTTTCATATCTATGAAAAGGACTTTGATAAACGGGTGCATGCGGCACTGCAAGACTATCGATTATCGCTACCCCATGAACGCCGCATACTGTTTGATCGGTACCGTCTCGAAGACTTTGCCGTCAAAGCCGTCGGAATAGGGAGCGTCGGCACCTATTGTTTTGTCGGCCTGTTCTTTTCCGCGGAGAACCACCCCCTGCTTCTGCAATTCAAGGAAGCGTGTCCTTCCGTGTTGGGGCCTTACGCGGGAAAAAGCGAGTACGAGAACCAGGGGCAACGCATTGTCACAGGGCAGCGGCTGATGCAGTCTTCCAGCGACATTTTTCTGGGCTGGACGCAAGGCCAAAAAGGCCGCCATTTCTTTGTGCGGCAGTTGCGAGACATGAAAATGTCTGCGCCGATCGAAGGCGCAACGACCACACAAATGAAGCTGTACGCCGAGCTATGCGGTCGTACCCTCGCGCGTGCCCATGCAAAATCCGGGGATGCGGCACTGATTAGCGGCTATTTGGGTAAGTCGGACTCCTTCGATCAGGCCATCGGCAAATTTGTCATGACCTATGCAAAGCAAAATGCAAAAGACTATGCCGCGTTGGTAGCCGCAGAAAAATCCGGACGGATCAAAGCATTGAGAGAAGAAGACTGACACCGCCGCCCCGTGCTGTTGCCTTAACCGAACGCGCTGAATGCCATTACCTGAGGCCCACCAAAAATGCGTCATGAGGCAACACTATGGATCACCAGACCTCAGTGCCGAAGATCACGCACCTACCGTACCGTATCCGCCTGTTGGTACTGATCGCCACGGCGTGCTACGTCGGAGGCTGCGGTACGCTGGGGCCGACCTCGATACAGCGCGATCGCACAGACTACGGCACAGTGATTGCCACGACCTGGAAAGAACAGACACTGCTCAATATCGTCAAGTTGCGCTACGCCGATGCACCGGTGTATCTGGAAGTCTCTTCGGTGATCAGCTCCAGCGCCATACAAAGTCAGGTCAACCTCGCAGCAGGCTGGTTTTCGGGATGGCCCAACGACGGTAGCAGTCAGGCCATAGGCGCATCCGGCGTTTACACAGATCGTCCAACAATCAGCTATACACCGCTTTCCGGGGAGCGGTTCTCACGCTACTTGTTGCAACCCTTATCTCCTGAGGCCGTTTTTTCGCTTATTCAGGCAGGCTACCCGGTCGACCGCGTGCTGCAATTGACCGTCCGAGCAGCGAATGGTGTGTACAATCGATCGGTATCGCCTACACGCTTGCGTGCCGCAGATCCACGTTTCTATGAGCTATTGGATGCGTTAAGGCGGATACAGCGTTCGGAATCGCTAGGTGTAAGAGTCAGTACCCGCGCCAACGAAAGAAGCGAAGTGCTCATGATCGAACGTGACATCCCCGATGATGTGGAGAAGGATCGCCTTACCGTACGAAAGATTCTTCACTTGCGGCCCGACAAGGATGAACTGACGCTTACTTTCGGTATGGTATCCAGGAGCGATACCGAGATTGCGCTCCTGACACGCTCCATGTCAGAAATCTTTCTGGAACTCGCCGCGACGATCGAGGCCCCTGCCGCGCATTTGCAAGATGGGCGAGCAAACCCCATGCCTCCCGTGCCCGATCATCCCAGTCCGTGGGACGATCCTCTGGTTCGCATCCATTCGAGCGAAGAGCGACCCGCTGATGCCTATGCTGCTGTGCACTATCGCGACTATTGGTTTTGGATCGACGACCACGACATGAAATCCAAATCGGAGTTTTTGTTCATACTGGTACTGTTCTCTCTTGCCGAAACAGGCGTGGCGCCGCAAGCCCCGGTGATCACCGTACCCGCTAACTGATGTGACAGTCATTATCCATAACCCGCCAAGGTCATATCAAAGGCGCTGCCGGTTGGACGAAGTGAAATAGGCAAGGATCATTGATCTTTATCAATTGTTAACGGTTAATCGAGTTCACGCTGATAACGACGCAACGCCGCACCGCCACGGAGTACCCGCCGTAAGCAATCCATCGTCGATTACCTGTTGGCGATAGCACTGTTCGATGGCCCTTTCCCGGGCTTTGAACCTGCCAACCTGCTGTCAAGATCAAGCGAGATCTGCCAGGTGCGCCCACCCTGCAGAGTTTACGTAGTCAAGCATTGAGCATTAGCCCCCTATTCGGCCACGCGTTGCACGTTGCCGGACCAAGGTTCAAAACATTGAACGCGGCAAGGAGTTTGCGATGGCTGATTCAAGCAAAAAAATGAGCCTGGTCGGGCTCACGACGCTGGTGACAGTCAACATGATGGGTTCGGGGATCATCATGTTGCCTACCAACATGGCTCAACTGGGTGCCGTCTCGCTGTTGTCGTGGCTTTTCACGGCAATCGGCTCGATGGCCATCGCTTATTGTTTTGCCCAGTGCGGCGTCTTCTGCTCACGCTCTGGCGGGTTGTCCGCCTACACCGAAGAGGCTCACGCGAAGTCGGGTTTTTTCCTCTGCTCGTACCTGTACTTCCTGTCTCTGGCCATCGCCAACGTAGCCGTGGCCATCTCTGCGGTGGGCTACATGACCGCTTTCTTGCCCTGGCTGGGTAGTGGTGCCATCCCGTTGTGCATAGGCACCATCGGGCTAATCTGGCTGACCACCTTCGCCAACTTCGGCGGCCCCGGCATCACCGGCAAGATCGGTGCTTTCACGGTCTGGGGCGTGATCATTCCGGTAGCGGGCCTTTGCATCATCGGCTGGTTCTGGTTCAAGCCCGATGTACTGGTCGCCGCCTGGAACCCTAACGATCTGCCGATTTCCGAGTCCATCGCCAAAGCCATTCCTCTGACCCTGTGGGCGTTCCTGGGCATGGAGTCGGCGGCCCAAGCCACCGATGCCGTGGAAAACCCCAAGCGCAACGTGCCACTGGCCTGCCTGTTCGGCACCTTGGGGGCTGCCGGTGTCTATATACTGTCGACCACCGTCATCCAGGGCATCATTCCCAATGCCGATCTGGCCAAGTCCACGGCGCCCTTCGCGCTGGTCTACGCCACGATGTTCAATCCATTGGTAGGCCATATCGTCATGGCCCTGGCAGTCATGGCGTGTGTCGGCTCGCTGCTGGGGTGGCAATTTACCTTGGCGCAAACTGCCAAGATGACCGCCGACCAGAACCTGTTCCTCAAGTTCTTCAGCAAGGTCAACGCCATGAACGCCCCTGTCGTCGGCATGATCGTCTGTGGCGTGCTGCAAACCTTGATGGCCCTGTCGACCATTTCACCGGATGCCGCCGCCCAGTTCAGCAAGCTGGTCAACCTGGCGGCGGTGACTAACCTCATCCCATATTTAACCGCGCTGACCGGTCTGCTGGTCATCATGTACAAGGCCGGTGTCTCAACGACGATCTACGCGCGCAACCTGGTAGTGCTGCTGGTTGCGGTGACGTACTCCTTGTATGCCCTGTATGCCTGCGGCAAGGATGCGGTGATGGGCGGCACCCTGGTACTGGCCTTCGGTTACCTGCTCTACGGTTTCCTCGCCAAGCGTTTCACCGACACGCTGCCAGCCGAACAGGCCGGGGCCGGCAATCCTTAGGCGCGGCAGCCAGGACTGCACAGACATCTGCATACGGGGAAACCGGACATGAACGTACCCTTTATCAAAACCACCCGTTTTTTGCTCGCTCTGGCGTTTTTGACGCTGCCTTTGATGGCCAGTGCCTCCACACTTGAACGCGTGCGCAGCAGCCACAGCTTCACCATGGGCTACCTGCCAGACCTGGCCCCCTTCAGCACGCAGGAAGGCGACAAAGCCAGCGGCTATGCCATCGAGCAGTGCCTTAAAGTTGCAGACAAGCTCAAGCGCGAACTTGGCCTGCCGGACCTGCAAGTGCGCTACCAGCCGGTTACGGTTTACGAGCAGGTCAGTGCGGTGAGCCAGGGGAAAGTCGATATTCTCTGCACGCCGACTCCGCCCACTCTGGAACGGCGCAAGACGATCAGTTACGCCATACCGATCTACACCGCCGGTCTCTCTGTCGTGGTGCGCAAGGATGCCCCCGAATCGCTGCTTAATGTACTCAATGGCAAAGTCGCCAATAGCGGACCGACCTGGCGAGCAAGCATCAACAGCGGTCTGGCCAACCACACATACGCCACCATTGAGGGCGGTGTAACCGAAGACTGGATTCGCGAAAGGATGCGCCTGCTTGGTGTAATCGCTTCACTGGTTACCGTGGCCAACAACGATGAGGGCATCAAGCTGGTCGCCGACGGCAAGGCGGACGCGTTCTTTGCCGAGCGCATGTTGCTGAAAAACGAAATAGCCAAGGAAGGGGCTCCCAAAAACCTGATGCTCCTGGACCGCATATTCGAGTACTCGCCGGTGGCGATGATGGTGGAGCGCAATGACGACGACTTCCGCCTGCTGGTCGATACGGCCTTGAGCGAAGCCTATCGTTCGGGCTCCATTGAAAAGGACTACGACAAATACTTGGGAGGGACCAACGATATCGTGAAGAAATTGTTCAGGGTGTATGCGTTACCCGAGTGACATCAATCACTACAGGCCGTCTGCAAGCAGCCTTCCAGGCGCTGTATGAAAAGCCGTCTCAAGGCTTTTCATACCGACGCTAACCTTGGCCGCAGGTCGCTAGGAGAAACGCCATTTCCTGAGCGTGGCAAGTGTCGAGGAAACCATGGGATACAGCCTGCCAATCCACGGGCAAAAGAAACGGCCTCTGAGGTCGTTTCTTTTTTTGCGTCTTTGATCGAACTTAGGAAACCCAAGACTCGACCACATCAGATCCATATTGAGCCTTCCACTCCTTCAGCAGTTTGTGGTTGCCACCTTTGGTCTCGATGATCTCGCCGTTGTGCGGGTTCTTGTACTGCTTAACCTGACGAGCGCGACGAGGTGCTTTCTCTGCGGCAGCAGGTGCGGCACGGCGACTGGCCTGTGGATCCAGAAGGTTGATGATGTCACGAAGGCTATAGCCATATTGGCCCAGCAGATCGCGCAGTTTGGTCTCAAACTCGATTTCTTTCTGAAGCTCACGGCTGCCTTTCATGGCCTCCAGTTCGGCCAACTGGGCGGCCAATTTTTGCTCAAGTTGTCTAAATTCTGCCAGACGCGACATGGGGATACTCCGAAGTTGGACAGGTGACCTTTAGAACATCCTAACGCAGTTTAAATTCAAACCGAAATGAAAATCAGGGCTACCTGCTCCACTTTCCTGTTGCAGTGCAAGCGCCACACCGCCAATGTCTCATTTAGAGATGCCTGAATTTGAAACCCTCCAGCCTGACCTTGGCGAGTAGAAAGTTATCTACGCTGACACGCGCCCAGGTTCCGTGCGGAGACACGACGGGCCTGTAGGAACGCAGATCATCCAGGTCAGTAGCCGATGCGGGGTAGAAGATCCCAGCGCTGCATGGCCCACTCAGCCGACATTACGACTACCGCAACTGACAGAGCCTAGTGTGGTGTTTTGCAAATACGGCCAATAACTCGCGAGCGATTTTTGCGCTCAAGCAAGGCGTCGCGACGAGTCGTAGCCCAGCTACGGCGAGGAGCGACAACGCCGCATGAGCGCAAAAAGCGCCGCGAGTTATGGTCGTTATTTGTGAAACACCACACTAGAACTCCACCCTCCCCCGACCCGCCTTGACAGCGCTGCGCCTGGCTTTTCCTTCGAGGCGGCGGGTCTTGGAGCCCAGGGTCGGCTTGGTGGGGCGACGTTTCTTATCGGTCTTGCCAGCGTTGATGATCAACTCGGCAAGACGCGCCAAAGCGTCCGCACGGTTCTGCTCCTGTGTGCGGTACTGCTGGCCCTTGATGATCAATACGCCGTCGCCGGTGATACGACTGTCACGCAGCGCCAGCAGCCGCGCCTTGTAAAACTCGGGCAACGATGAAGACGGGATGTCGAAGCGCAGGTGCACGGCGCTGGATACCTTGTTGACATTTTGCCCGCCCGCGCCTTGCGCGCGGATGTAGGTGAGTTCGATTTCGGCATCCGGCAGATGCACGTTATTGGAGATGGTCAACATGATAGGGCCCTTTTCATTCCCCATTATCACAGACTGCGCCGCTGTCCCATAGGACAACACATAATGCTCTGTCCGTTCAGGGTCATCGTGAGCGCCGCCACGCAGAAAGCTGCACCTGAGCGCTAGGCCAGCGCGTACAAACTGAACCTGCGGGGACAACTGACCGAGTGTGAAGGCCCAAGAGGCGATCGTTACTGCATCGCCTCGGCCACTGTCATCACCCACTCGGACGAGTCCCCATGGCGTTCGTAATTGGACGCGCAGGCCACGATGCCATGCTTACGGAGCGTGTCCTTGTCCTGCCGGTCAACGGCCGTAATCATTCAATGAGCGTTAGCGGACGCTCGGGTTTTCCAAAGCGAAAGCAACACGCCGCCAATCAGAAGGCCGATGGTAACGCTCAACGATATTTCGACTGGCACTTTACCCACAACGCCATGAAGGAAGATTTTCGCGCCGATAAAGACAAGCACCAGAGCCAGGGCTTACTTAAGGTAAACAAAGCGACTGATCATCGCAGCCAATGCAAAATAGAGCGCGCGCAAGCCGAGAATTGCAAAGATGTTCGACGTATAAACGATGAACGGATCCTGCGTGATTGCAAAAAATGCAGGCACGCTGTCAACAGCAAACACTAAATCTGCACATTCAATCAGGACAAGTGCAAGGAATAGTGGCGTCACCCATAGCGTTCTTTTCCCTGACACGTCAGGCAGCGAACCACAAAGCGTTGACCGTGCAATTCCTTGGTGATGCGCAGGTATTGTGTGACATTCCTGCACATGGAAATTGCCCGAGCGACTACGTTTCAGCTCGCCCCGGGCAACGCGGTCCAGGCCAGCGTCGATCTTGTCCAGCAGTTTTCTCCCACTCCAGCAGCCACAGGCGAAGCGGCTTCCTGCCTCTGCCTGCTCAAGAGCACGGACATGATTTGCAACCTGACCTTAATGTTATGTTATAACTAGCCACATTAAGCCTTACCTCTGGCTCGCCTGCGAACCGGGCCCAGGGAACGGAAGGCTGGATGAAGCTGACCAACCCCTTCCCCGGCTGGAACTGATTCATACCCCTTGCTGCTACGTGCAAGGCTCCCACCACTGGATAGACATGATGAGCTCAGCATTACCCGACGTTTCCGTCACCGACCTGGCCCCCAGCCTAAGCCCGTTGCAATGGGTCGGCATGCAGGGTATCGACCTGCCGGTAAGGATCGAAGAAGCGACCTACCAGCACGAGCTACATGCCCGGGCGGATGTCCAGGTCGACCTGCCGGCACCGCACGTCAAAGGCATTCACATGTCCAGGCTGTATCGCCTGCTGGACGCCTGGGGGCAGGCTGCGGCGGTGTCGCCGGCAAGTCTCTTTGCGCTGTTGCAGGAGATGATCGACAGCCATCAGGACTGCGAAAGCCGCAATGCCAGGTTGCGCCTGGATTTCGACTTGTTGGTTCGCCGCCCTGCGCTGGTGACCGAGGGCCTCTCTGGCTGGAAGTCGTACCCGGTTCACGTGCTCGCCACGAAGGTCGGCGGGGCACTGAACCTGAGTATCGAGGTCAGGATCGGCTACTCCTCGACCTGCCCGTGCTCGGCCGCTCTCTCCCGACAATTGATTGAGGACGGCTTCCTGCGAACCTTCAAGGACCAGCCGCTGCTCGAAGCCAGCGCCGTCGCGCAGTGGCTGCGCAGCAATGCGTCGCTGGCGACGCCGCATAGCCAGCGCAGCGAAGCTCGGGTGCGCGTCGCGGTGCCTGCCGATGCCCCTAATCTCGGGTTGCTGGGCCTGATCGACCAAGTCGAAGGCGCCTTGCGCACGCCGGTTCAGACCGCCGTGAAACGGGCTGACGAACAGGCTTTCGCGGCACTCAACGGGCAGAACCTGATGTTTGTCGAGGATGCTGCGCGGCGTATTCAGGTAAGCCTGCAGGGTTACCGCGGTAGCCAAGTGCACGTTCGCCACCTGGAAAGCCTGCACCCGCACGATGCCTCGGCCTGGTCCGCCCCGCAGGCATCTGGGCCTGACCAACAAGAATCATTTGCAACCGGTAATGAGCGCTAACCACTGGTGTTACGTTATTACATCTAATAACATGCGCATCCCAACACATGAACATTCTCTCATCAGGATTCATTTGTCAGGCCTGACGCAAGACGGGCCGCTCTACTCGCAAGGGTTTCTTGTCATCTGTGATGCAGCACCGCCCGAAGCAGCGCGCGGCATCGATGTTGGCATCGAGTGCGGCCTGCACAGCCCACACCGTCGAGCCTGATGGTGTATCCGTCGATCCCCTTCGAGCTCGTGGACAGTGCCCAAGTCAGGACGTACCCAAAATTGCAACGTTATAGCGTGAAAAACGGAGACTTTACGTGAACCCTCGTGCCCCCCTTCTGGCCGGCCTGACGCTGGGCTTGTTCGGCCAGCCGATTTCAGCGGCACAACCCTTGCTGCTGAACGAAACCTCCATCACCGACGCCTACCTCGAAGAACGCGCCGACGGGCCGGTGCAAGGCTATCGTGCCAACCGCTCTGCCACCGCCACCCGCACCGATACCGACCTGCGCGACACACCGCAGAGTATCGACGTCGTGCCCGCGCAGGTGATCAAGGACCTCAACACCACCCGCATCGACCGCGCCCTGGACTTTGCTGGCGGCGTGTCGCGGCAGAACAACTTCGGCGGCCTGACTTTCCTCAACTACAGTGTGCGCGGCTTCACCACGGGCGAGCTGTACAAGAACGGTTTCGCCATCAACCGCGGCAGCTACAGCGCGCCGGACACGTCGAACATCGAACGCATCGAAGTGCTCAAAGGCCCGGCTGCCAGCCTGTACGGCCGTGGCGACCCTGGCGGGCTGGTCAACATCGTCACCAAGCGCCCCCAGGCCGAAGCCTTCAGTACGCTCACGCTCAGCGCAGGCAGCTGGGACCGCTACCGCACCGCCCTAGACGCCAACTCGCCGCTGGACAGCGAGGGGAATCTGCTGGGCCGGATCAACCTCGCCGTCGAAGACAACGACAGCTTCCGCGATCATGTCGGCAGCGAGCGCCGTATCGTCAGCCCCTCCCTGAGCTGGCAACTGTCACCCGACACCCGACTGATGATCGACACCGAGTTCTCCCGAACCGAGTCGGTGTTCGACCGCGGCATTCCGGCGGTCAACGGCGAAATGGGGTCGGTCAAGCGCTCGACCTTCCTTGGCGAGCCGAATGTCGGCGAGATCCGCAACGACAACCAGACCCTCGACGTGGCGCTGGAACACGTGCTCAACGACAACTGGACGCTGCGCCTGGCCAACCACTACACCCAGGGTACGCTCAAGGGCAACAGCTCCGAACCCCAGGCCCTGGTGGGCACCACCATCACGCGCTTCTATCGCGAACGCGACTTCGAATGGAACGACAACATCACCCAGGCCGAGCTGCACGGGCAGTTCGAGCTGGGTGGCTGGCAGCATCAGACCCTGGTCGGGCTGGAGTACGAAAACTACCGCAACAGCCAGAAGTACCCGCAAAGCGCCACCTCCGCAGCGTATGGGCTGGATATCTACAACCCGGTATACGGCAAGCCGAAGCCAGCCATCACCCGTGCCAACGACTTCTTCGAGCACACTGAAAGCTACGCGATCAACCTGCAAGACCAGATCGCTTTCACCGAGCGCCTGCGCGGGTTGCTGGGCGTACGCCTGGAGCGCTTCGAGCAGACCTCGCAGAACCGCACCACGGGTCTCAGCAACAGCCAGGAAAAGGACGTTGCCACACCGCGCATCGGGGTGTTGTACCAACTGACCCCGCAAGTCGGCGTGTTCGCCAACGCATCCACTTCGTTCAAACCCAACACCATCGGCACCCAGGGCCAGGTGTACAAGCCTGAAAAGGGCTTGGGTTACGAGACCGGGGTCAAGCTCGACCTTCTCGACAGCCGCCTGGGCGCGACCATCGCCCTGTTCCATATCGACAAGGAGAACGTCATCACCACCGACGCCCTTGGCGAGAGCGTGGCGGCGGGCGAAGCGCGCAGCCAAGGCCTGGACCTGCAGTTCAGCGGCCAGCTGACCGACGCGTTGCGAGTGATCGGCGCCTACGCCTACATCGACGCCGAGGTCACCAAAGGCGACGCAGCCCTGCCCAAAGGCAGCGACTTGCTCGGCATCGCCCGTAACAGCGGCAGCCTGATGGGTGTGTACGAATTCCAGGACGGTGCCCTGCGCGGCTCGGATGTGGGCGCAGCGGTGAACTACGTCGGCGAACGCTCCGGCCAGGCCGGCAGCGACTTCACCCTGGACGCCTACAGCACGGTCGACCTGCTGGCGCACTACAAGGCCAGCGAACAGGTCACCGTCGGCCTTAACCTCAACAACCTATTCGACCGCAAGTATTACGAACGCTCGTACAACAGCGCTTGGGTGCTGCCCGGGGAGCCACGCAACTTCAGTGTCAGCCTGACCCTTAGCCTTTGAACCGAGGAACCATCATGCATCCATCGTTGAAAGTCGCTTCCCTGCTGACCCTGATGGTCAGCGTCAACGCAGGCGCCCACGGCCTGTGGACCGAGGAGCGACGTGGCAGTATCGAGGCCGTGTACGGCCACGGCGCCGAGGATAACGCCTACAAGGCGGAAAAGATCAAGCGCGCCTGGGCATTCGACGCGACCGGGAACATGGTCCCGGTCACGGTCGAGCGCCTGGCGGATCATGCCGTGCTGCAACCACTTACCCCGCCTGCGGCACTTGCCGTGCTGCTGGACAACGGGCCTTGGTCGCAGCGCCCGGACAGGCAATGGGTCAATCAGGATCGCACCCACGTCAAGGATGCGATCGCCTCCACCCACAGCTTGAAGTACAGCCTGGCAATCTACCAGCGCGGTGCTCGCTTGCCGAAACTGGACATGCTGCGTTTGGCGATTATCCCCCTGAGCGACCCTGTGCAAGTCGGGCCAGGCAAGACGCTGGAAGTGCAGGTACTGCTCGATGGCAATCCGGCTGCGGATATCCCGCTGCAGGGCGATTACCGGGGCGCCCCTCATCAGGTCAGCGCCACCACCGACAAGCAAGGGCGGGCACGTATCACCGTACGCAATGAAGGACTCAACATCATCGCGGCCCAGGCTACCCTGCCAATGGCAGACGGCAGCCCCGTCGCCCAGCAGAGCCTGTTCAGTTCACTGACGTTCCTGGGTGAGCCGCACCACGAGTAACATAAGCGACCTACCTCGGCCGTGACGGCCGAGGTATGGCAGTTGGAGGCGTTCGGAATGAGTGCCTGCAACCAGCATCCGCACCATGACCATTGGCACAAGCCCAGCTGCGGCCACACGGCAACCGAACACGATGGGCCTGTCGATTACCTGCATGATGGGCACTTGCATCACATGCAGGGCGATCATGTTGATGAACACACTAGGTCGCGTTTGCCGAGCCCCCAGCGCTAAATGAAGAGGTCAACACTTGCGGGCGCTCCTCGGGCGCTACCTCCGGGGCAGCAGGCATCCGGTACTGGTTCTCCCACTTCGCCACAACCAGAGGCGCCAGTGCGTTGCCCAAGACATTCAGCGCCGTGATCGGCATGTCCATCAAGCGATAGACTCCGGCGATGAATGCAATACCTTCCACCGGCAGACCGGCACTGGTCAGCGTAGCGGTCAAGATCACGAACATGGCACCCGGGACGCCGGCTGCGCCCTTGGAGGTCAGCACCATGATGATGATCAGCATCACCTGGTCAGCCAAGCTCAGGGGAATTTCATACAGCTGCGCGATGAACAGCGTGCCGATGCCCACGAACAGCGATGCGCCATCCAGATTGAAGGAATAGCCCGTAGGAATAACCAACGTAGCAATCGAACGCGGCGCACCGTAGGCCTCGACCTTTTCAATCAGCTGGGGCATGACAGTCGCCGAGGCGGCAGTACTGAACGCCAGGATCAACTCATCCTTGATCGCCTTGATCAGGTCGAAGATGTTGATCCCTGCAACCTTCGCGATGCCGCCCAGCACGACCACGCCGAACAGAATGACGGCGACGTAGGTGACGGCAATCAGTTTTGCCAGAGGCAGCAACGCGGAAAGCCCGAAGTTGGCTACCGTCACGCCGATCAGGCCAAAGATCCCGATGGGTGAGTAGTGCATCACGATATGCGTCACCTTGAACATCGTCGCGGAAATGGCATTGACTACCGCGATCAACGGCATTTTCTTCTCTTTGTCCAGAGCACTTAGCCCAAAGCCGAACATGACCGAGAAGAACAGGACAGGCAACAGCTTTCCTTGCGCCATTGCACCGACGATATTGTCCGGGATGATATTGAGGATGACTTGAGCAAACCCTGTGCTCTCCGAGGTAGAGGGAAGCGAGAGCGATTGGGTGTTTGTCAGCGTCGTCAAGTTAGCACCTACGCCTGGCTGCGCAAGATTGCCAACCAGCAGGCCACACACAATTGCGATGCTGGTCACGACAAAGAAGTAGAACAAGGCTTTCACCCCTACCCGCCCTATCGCCTTGCTATCACCATTGCCTGCAATCGCGCCGACCATGCACGCGAATACAAGGGGTATGACAATCATCTTCATCATCTTGATGAAAATATCGCCGACGGGTTGCAAAAAGCTACTGATTATCCAGGCTTTGTACTCGGGAAAGAAATTGAGAAGTGCCCCCACTACAACCCCAAGCACAAGACCTACAATAATTCTAGTCACCAGACTAGTCTTCGCCATACGTCCTCCAGTTATTATAATTTGGACTGTACATTGGCCGGCAAAAATGCCAAACACATCGTTGGAGCCTGTTATTTTTATTGAGTGGCCACTCATCGATACACACCTCTTATCTCACGCAGACAAAGCGGGAGGCGCGTCCCGAAGGTTTATGCCAATCAGGTGGCAAATACACCTTCAAAGTCCTTGAACCCTTTGATCTCGATCGGGTTGCCACTGGGGTCCAGGAAAAACATCGTTCGCTGCTCCCCAGGTTGGCCCGGGAATCGTACAACCGGCGGTATGTCGAACTGCACGCCATGAAGCGCCAGGCGGTCTGCCATCGCGAACCAGTCATCCAGATGCAGCACCAAGCCGATATGCGGCATCAGCACTTCATGGTCGCCGACTTTACCGGTACGGGTAGTTGGAAAAGGAACACCTTTGTGAAGCGAAATCTGATGACCGAAGAAATCGTAATCCACATAAGTTTCACTCGTACGGCCTTCTTTGCAGCCGAGAATGTTACCGTAGAAGTTACGAGACGTTTCGAGATCTGTGACGTGGTACGAAACATGAAATAACGATTTCATAACTAACCTCTTTGCTTCGTGATAGAACTTTTGGGGAGGTTAGCGTAGCCTCGCGCACGTGCTAAAGCGCATTTTTCCATCTCTCAGCGAAAGGAAATGTTTTGGACACTCGATTTCTCGAAAGCCTGATGGCGGTGATAGAAACTGGCTCGATTGCAGCGGCTGCTCGACGGGAAAACCTGACCGCACCTGCAGTCAGCCAACGTATACAAGCACTCGAGAAATCGCTGGCGTGCGAACTCCTGAACCGAAGCGCACACGCTGTCGAACCTACCGAGAAATGCCTGTCGTTGCTGCCGAAAATTCGAGATCTGATCCAGGGGGCAGCAGAGCTGAAAGAGGATCTGGACACCAGTAGCCTGTCCGGGTACCTCAAAATCGGCGCGATTTCTACAGCGTTGACAGGCCTATTGCCGGAGGCCATGAATCAGCTATCAAGTATTGCCCCGCAACTGAGGCTACGCATCACGCCAGGGGACTCGCGCAGTCTTTACGAACAAGTAGCCTGCGGAGAGCTCGATGCGGGAATCATGGTATGTCCGCCCTTCACCGTCCCCAAAACCATTCGTGTACAGGTGCTTCGAGAAGAACCCCTGATGCTTTTGACCAAAGACCCGATTGACAAGCGCGACATCCGCTCGACGATTCTTGGTCGAAACCTGATTCGATATGACTCAAATGCCTGGGGTGGGCAGATTGCACAGCAATACTTGAATGACAATAACCTGCAACCCGATGTCCTCTGCAATCTGGATGCGCTAGATGCAATCTACATCATGGTCGCAAAAGGTATGGGGGCCTCCGTCGTCCCGCTATGGGCGGGATTGAAAACTGACGACGTACAGGCAACGCCCGTGTCGGACGCTGACCGCTACATGCGCCAGGTAGTCCTGCTTTACAAGTCCAACCCCAGAAGGCCTAAAGCGGTGGAGGTTTTGAAGGAACAGCTTATGAATAACTGCAGCTTCCCATCGATCACACACGCGCTGCGTTGACTGCCTCAGCCATCATGCTTGAACTGACTCGGGGCCGGATCTCACCACGCCCATACTGGCAACAACAGGCGTGGCGGCCTACCTCTCCGAGGGTGTCGCCCATCTCGTTACCCCTGCGCATTTTAACCCGGCTGCAGCCGGCATGCCGCGCGCTTGTTTGCACACGCGGGCAGTGGACTTGTGCTTTACGAACGCCGCGCTCTTGCTGCCGAACTCATCGGTGAGCACTGAGTCTCGGTGGGCCTGTACATGAAGCCGACATTGCTGCGATAGCCCTCCCCCGACAGTACCCGATTGACTATTCGTGCTTGAAAAATCCCCCCTGTTCAGATGCACCAGAACATGTAGAATCCCTCGCCAACCTCTAAACCTGATCATTCAGTTGTCACGCCGAGTCCTGCAATGAAGCTGGCCCACCACACACGATCACAGGTCGCCTGGGTGCTGTATTTCAGCATCCTGTTCGGCTCGTTGCTGTGCGCCATGGGCCATGGGCAAATGGCCGGGTTGCGCCTGGCTGGCCTGGATGATGCCGCCTGGTGCGCGGCCGACAGCAGCGGCATGGTCCAAGGTGAGCAAGACTTCAGCGATCCGAGCCTGCCTGCCGGCGGTGACTGCGTGATCGCCAGCCTGTTCAGCGCCACACTGCTGGCCGTCTTTTTCGGCCTGCTGACCCTGCTCGCCGGCGAGCCGGGCAGCCCTTTACCCAACCAACCTCCGCCACGCCTGCCCAAGCAGCGCTGGCCACTGGTCAATCCCCGCGCCTCTCCCGCTTCGCTTCTCGCGTTCTGACATCGCCACGTCCCCGTGCCGCCTGATCGGCAGCGGGCGTGTGCTCACCGATTTCAGCCAGGAAGCCTTGCATGTTCCGCATGACCACTTTGGCGCTGCTCGTTGGCAGCGCAACCTGTGCCTGGGCGCAGGATGACACCCTGACCCTGCCGGCCAGCAATGTCACGGCCACAGCCAATCAACCCACGGAGGCAACCCGCCTTGACCTTGATCGCCCCATCGAAAGCGGCTCGCGGCTGAACCTGAGCGCCAGGGAGAACCCCGCCTCCGTCAGCGTTGCCGACCGCAAGACCATGGAGCGCATTGGCGCACGTAACTTCCAGGACGCCGCCAATGCACTGCCCGGGGTTAACGCCTCGGCTCCGCCCGGCTGGGGGGGATATGTGGCGTACCGAGGGTTCAACGGTGCCCAGATCAGCCAGTTGTTCAATGGCATCAATTTGCAGTATGGCGGCGCGGCGCGCCCGGTGGGCGCCTGGATCTATGACCGTGTCGAATTGCTCGGCGGGCCGTCCTCCTTCCTCAACGGCAGCGGCGCTGTCGGTGGCAGCCTCAATTTCATCACCCGGCTGGCAAGCCGTGACGAAGACACCTTCGAAGGGCGCGTCAGTTATGCACGCTACGACACCATGGAAACGTCGGTTGCCTTCAACAAGGCGCTGAACACGGGCGACGGCCCACGCCACTATGCGCGCCTCGACTACAGCCGCACCAGCACCAACGGCTATATCGATCGCCAGGAGAATGGGGCCGGCAACCTGGCCTTCTCGCTGCTTAGCGACATCAACGACCAGCTCTCGCACACGCTGGCCATCGAGTACCTGGAAGAGCAAGAGGACAGCCCCTACTGGGGCTCACCCGTATTGCAGCCACTGGTCGGTACCTTGCACATCGACAAGCACAACCGTTTCAACAACTACAACGTCGAAGACGGTCGCTACGAGCAGCGCACCCGGTGGCTGCGCTCGATCACCGACTACCGCTTCGACGACACCACCCAACTGCGTAATACCTTCTACCACTACAACGGCCAGCGCGATTACCGCAATCTCGAGGTGTATCGCTACAACGCCGACAACAGCGCCATCGCTCGCTCCGGCGGCTATCGCCAGCGGCAAGACCAGGAGGTCAACGGCAACAAGCTGGAGCTGACCCACCAGGGCCAGTTGTTCGGCCTGGCCAGCGACTGGGCGTTCGGCATGGACTACAGCACCAACCAGCAAACCAACTACCCGCTGTCCAAAGGGGCGTTCGACACGGTTGACCCGAATAGCTTCGAACCCGGGCACTTCCTCGATATCCCCGGCATGGACGCGCCCATGACCAAGGGCAGAACCACCACCACCGACACCACCTCGGCCTTCGTCGAGAACCGTACCCGCCTGACCGATCAACTGTCATTGATCACCGCGCTGCGCTACGACCATATCGACTTCGACGTGGTCGACCATGTGGCGCGAGCCAGGCTCGACCGACGCTGGGACGCCATCACCGGGCGCCTGGGCCTGGTCTATGACCTGACCTCCAACGTCAGCCTGTACACCCAATACAGCACCT
Organism: Pseudomonas sp. JY-Q; assembly: GCF_001655295.1. Taxonomy (NCBI): domain Bacteria; kingdom Pseudomonadati; phylum Pseudomonadota; class Gammaproteobacteria; order Pseudomonadales; family Pseudomonadaceae; genus Pseudomonas; species Pseudomonas sp. JY-Q. Next base: position 3,320,146 of record NZ_CP011525.1, read on the forward strand.
CGGCCGAACCACCAGGCGGTACCCTGACCAGCGCCTCGATCAGCCAGGTCGGCGACTTCGACCTGAGCACCGGCCGTCAGGTCGAGATAGGCAGCAAGTTCGACTTCCTCGACGGCCGCGGCTCGGCGACGGCAGCGGCGTATCGCATCGTGCGCAAGGATATCTCCGTGCCCTCCTCGACCGTGCCCAACACCACCGAGCAGGCGGGCCAGCAGACCTCCACCGGCATCGAGCTGGCAGCCTCGTTCAAGGTCACGTCCAAGCTGCTGGCGGCGGGCAACTTCAGTTGGGTGAATGCCGAATACGATGAATTCAACGAAACCATCGGCGGCGTGGTGTACTCGCGCAAGGGTAAGCACCCGGTCAACATCCCCGACCGCGTGGCCAACCTCTGGTTGACCTACGACCTGGCGCCCGGCTGGCAGGTCGGGGCCGATGCCCGCTATGTCTCATCGGTGTACGCCAACACCGCCAACACCGCATGGGTACCGTCGTACACCGTCTACGGGCTGTCCATGACCCACGACCTGGACAAGCACGTGCAAGTCAGCGCGCGGCTGCGCAACCTCACCGACGAGGTGTATGCCCGCTTCATCCACCAGACCAACACCCAGTACTACCTGGGTGAACCGCGCAGCCTGGAAGTCGCTGTGCACTGGCGCTACTGATGAGCGTGGAGCCAGCTGTACCTGTGGCACCGCTGGCTGGGCATCGTCGCCTGCCTGTTCATGGCGCGGTGGTTCGTCTCTGGGGTTGCCATGCTGTAGGGCGGCTACCCCAAGCTGACACCGACCGAGCGCCTTGCCCACCTGCCGGCTTTGCCGGCGGGGTGCTGCGCCGAGTTGCCCGACCATTGGGCGCAACAGCCGCTAAAGGCGCTGCGCCTGTTCGCCTGGCTGATGCGGGTGTTCAGGGTGGCCGCCAGCATGCGCAGTCATTGAGCCCTCAGCGTGGTGCACCTGCGACAAAATGGCCTGCCACGCAATGTATACAGCCCGCAACGGATGCGGCTCAATTCGCGCCACGTTCGGTCGGGTGACTCATGCTCTCACGTGCACGTGCACAACTTTGTCTGTTCGCCTGCTTCGCCCTGCTGTTCAACCTGCTGGCGATGCCGCTTGACCGTGCCTTGCAGGCACCCCGCATCGACAGCCAGTCGTTGATATTTGGCAGCTTCTGCAGCCTGCACGGTGCCCAGAGCCTGCCCAAGTCACTGTTGACCCAGCTCAAGGCAGACCTGCCGCAACTCGACCATTCCCCTGAACCCAAGCATCAGCGTGGTGACTGCTGTTGTGGCCATGCCAGCCATGCCTTGGCAGGCGGTGATTACTACCGCCATCTGTTCCCCCGCTACTGGCCGGCCGACCTTCTACTGGGAGACCGTCATGCCTTGCCGCTGCCACGAGAACAGTGGCCTCGGCTGAATCCCCGCGCCTCACCCCTGGCCTAAACCGTCGCTGCTGTCTTGTGGTCATGGCGTGCGCTGCACGACGCCTGACCTTGCCCGACCGTTTTTGCCAGGAAACCACACATGCCTGCGTCCCGTTGCACCGCACGCGCCGTATTGCCCGTGCTCGCCTTGTTCGGCCTCAACCCACTGTCACTTGCCATCGCTGAAACACTGCCTGCCGAAAACTCGGTACTCACCCTCGGCGCGGTCAATGTGACCGGCACCGACAGCGGCCCCCTGGCCACAACCAGCGTGCTCAGTTCGGTGGATATTCTGGGCGGCGACATCCTCGAGAAGATGCCTGTTGCCTACAGCTGGGAGCTGTTCCGCCGGGCACCGGGGGTGATGCTCACCGAGTTCAACCAAGGCACCACCTCCGGCAAGCTTTCGTTCCGCGGTTTCAATGGCGAAGGCGAAATCAACGCCGTGAAACTGTTGATCGACGGCATTCCCAGCAACACCAATGACGGCAACATGCCCTTCATCGACTCGGTGTTCCCCATGGACATCGACAGCATCGAGGTGGTGCGCGGCACCAGCGACCCGCGCTATGGCCTGAACAACATTGCGGGCAACGTCAACATCAATACCCGTACCGGCGGCAACTACAACAAAGCGCGCATGCGTTATGGCAGCTTCAACACCCGCGAGGTGCAACTGGCCAAGGGCATCGAGACCAGTAACTGGACGCAGAACTACTTCTTCGCCCGCCAGCAGGTCGACGGCTACCGCGACCATGCCGACACCGAACGCTACAGCTTCGGCGGTAAATGGTTCTACACCCCGGACGATGGCAACTACCGCGTGGGCCTGATCGCCCGCCATTACGAGTCCGAAGCGCAGGAGGCCGGCTACCTCACCGAGGACAACGCCCGCCACCACCCGCGCATGAGCAACGACTACAACGCCACGGACAAGGGCACGCGGCGGATGAACCAGGTCAGCCTGCATTTCGATACCGAACTGGCGCAGACCCTGTCCTGGTCGGCCAAGACCTACCTCAACACCTATGACGACCGTCGCTGGACGCAGTACTGGCGCAGCAGTTCGCAGCAGGAACGCGACACGTACGAGGATCAGTACGGTGCCATTACCTCGCTGACTTGGCGACCACAGGTGGACTGGCTGCATGCGTTTGCCCTTGAAGGCGGAAGCGATGTGCAGAAGCAACAGAATCGCAGCGAACGCTACCGCACCGTGGAGCGTGTACGCCAGGCGCAGACACGCGACCAGGACTTCGACTTCAACACGGTCGGTGCCTACGTGCAGGCGGAGATCGAGCCGTTCGAATCGCTGAAGATCGTGCCGGCCTACCGGGTGGACAAGATCAGTGGTGACTTCACCAACAAGATGATCGGGCAGGACTACGACATCAACGACTACGGGCTGATCAAGCAGCCCAAGCTCAGCATTGTCTATTCGCCGTGGAAGTTCGCCAGCGTTTACGCCAACTGGGGCCGCACCTTCCAGGTCGGGACGGGCGCCGCAGCCTACAAGGTGCCGCCGCGCAACGAGGACCTGGACCCTTCGATCAACGAAGGCTGGGAAACCGGCGTCAAGTTCACCCCGGCCAGCTGGGTCGATGGCCGCGTGGCCTATTGGCGTCAGGACGCCTCTGGCGAAGTGAGCCGTCGCCTGAACGACCCTAGCGGCGAGTCGGACAACGTCGGCGAAACACGCCGCTGGGGCTATGACCTGCAGGTCAACCTGCACCCGGACGAACGCACCGAGGTGTGGATGTCCTACTCCTGGCAGTACTCCAAGATCCTTGAGCCCAGCAGCGCGTTACCAAGCAGCAAAGGCCAGGAAATCGATCACGTGCCACACCATCTGTGGAACACCGGCATCAGCTACCAGGCCACTCCCGCGCTGCAACTGACTGCCTGGGCGAACGGGCAGACCAACTACTACCTGGAGCGGGATAACACCCAAGGTACGTATGGCGGCTACGTACTGATGAACCTCGGTGCAACGTACAAGGTCAGCGAAACCATGAGCGTGGACCTGCAGTTGAAGAACCTCACCAACCACTACTATGAGTACGTGTGGTACGACCCGGATGGTGCGGAGGCTTCCCTGCACGCCCCGGGTGACGGTCGTGCGCTGTATGCCGGCGTGACGTTCGACTTCTGAAAGCCTGCACGTTGGTCGGCGCCAGTGGCTCGGGCAACGCCCTCAGTGGCCTTGGCTTGCTCGACCGCTTGTTGGCCGTCGCGATCAATTGGCTTTCGAAGTGCCGGAAAACACGCTATGTTCGTGATTGAACTTGCGAGGGGAAACTGTGTAGCCAAGGCAGCCTTCGATCAAGAAAAGGATCCGCGCAACGACGTGAAATACGGGAAACGTCGCAGGTGCCGTAACCGTGGCGATAACCTGTGCTGCACTGCCACTACTTACCGCAACGCTTTCTGAATCCAGCAATCGAACAGGGCGAAGGGCATCACATGTGAACGCCAGGAGGCTTTTCCAGGACGCCGTCAAAGTGCCAGAATCCGCTACCGGTCACACGCGGCGGCGCCAGCCATGACAAACCTTGATCCCGGCGATGAAATAGCCTACTCCGTACGGAGGGATCGGCTTGAACAGCTGTTTGTCCAGTCGGCGCCCGCTGTGCTTGGCAGCTTCCTGGCCGCCGTCATGCTGTGCTGGTTGGGCTGGGAGCGTTTCGACCCGCAAAGGGTCATCGTGTGGATGACGTTATTGGGCCTGTCGACCGGCGTGCGTACCGCCATGTTCTTCGCCTATCTGCGAGCACCGGCCAACCAGCGCACGGCCGAACGCTGGGAGTGGCGTTACTGGGTCACGCTGATGCTGTCGGCGGCTATCTGGGGCTGGGGCGCCTTTGCCGTAATGCCCACCGACGACGCGCTGGGGCAGACGCTGATCATGTTGTTTGCCGTCGGCATGTCTGTCAGCGCGGTGTCGTGTTACTCCTCCTACCGCAACATGACCCTGGTGTCGATGGGCCTGGTCTTGCTGCCTTCTACAGGCTGGCTACTGTTGCAACCTTCTACGCTGCAACAAGGGATAGCCTTGGCGGTGCTGGTGTTCGCCTGGTTCGTGGTCAGCGCGACGCAAAGCCTGTCCTCGGCATTGACGACGGCCTGGCGCCTGAAACACGAAATGCAACGCGCGCATCGGCTTGCCATGGTGGCCTCGTGCACGGACGAACTGACCGGCCTGAACAACCGACGTGCTTTTTTCGACAACGCTTCGGCGCAGCACGTCCAGTGCAGGGATGCGGGTACATTCATGGCCGTGTTGATGCTGGACGTCGACCATTTCAAACAGATCAACGACACGTTCGGGCATGCCGCAGGCGACCAGGTGCTGCAACGCATCGGTGCAGCGATCAGTGCCAGCCTGCGTGACAACGACATTGCCGGCAGGCTGGGCGGCGAGGAGTTCGCCATCCTGCTGCCCAATACGCCGCCAGACACGGCGATTGAGGTTGCCGAGCGCCTGCGGGCCCTGATAGCCAAACTGCGTGTGAATGATGAACACCCGGTCACCGCAAGCATAGGTTTAGCGTTCGCGAAGGCCCCTGCCACTGAGCTCGGCGCCTTGCTCAGCAGTGCAGACAGCGCCATGTACCTTTCCAAGGTATCGGGCCGTAACCGGGTCACGGTCGCCGAACCGGAGCAGGAGACATTGCACAAGCAGCACTAGCCCCTCCAAGGAAGTGCTATGCAGGGTCCTGGGCCACGGCGTCACCCGGCGCTCGGCGCAGCGTGCGCACGGCATCGTCGAACAGGTGTAGGTTGGCATGGGCCTGCAGCCGTTGCGGCAAGCGTGCGTTGGCAATCGAACCCCGCAAGTCGTGCCAATGCTGAACAAACTGTTGCGGTTACTAAAGAAAATCTAACGAGACTGACTCCGTCTGCCCAGCGTGGTGAAATCCGATCGACCTGTTGCGCCTCTTTGACGTCCCAAGAAAGCACCTTGGCAAATCACCCCAGAGGCGAGGTACTCATGAACGACCGCATCATCGCGTTTTTCACCGAAACCACCCTATTCGGCATCTCCATTCTCAATCTGCTGGTGGCGCTGACAGTCGCCACCGTAGTCTTCCTGGTCGCCCGTGCCGCCATCAGTTTCCTGATCCGCCGGGTACGGCGCTGGTCCGAACACGAAGGCCCACTGAGCCAGATAATGGCCAAGGTGCTTTCCGGCACCAGCAACGTTCTGTTGTTGCTGGCCTCATTGCTGGTGGGCCTGAGCATGCTCGACCTGCCCGAGCGCTGGCTGAGCAGGGTCAGCAGCCTGTGGTTCGTGGTCGCTGCCTTGCAGATTGGCCTGTGGGCCAACCGCGCCATCGGCCTGGGCCTGAGCCGCTACTTCGCCCGCCACCGTACCGACGGCCTGAACCAGGGCAGCGCACTGGCAACCCTTTCGGCCTGGGGCGCGCGGGTCCTGCTGTGGTCAGTCGTAGTGCTGGCGATGCTGTCGAACCTGGGGGTGAACATCACCGCCTTCGTCGCCAGCCTTGGCGTGGGCGGCATCGCGGTGGCGCTGGCTGTGCAGAATATCCTTGGCGACCTGTTCGCTTCGTTGTCGATCGCCGTGGACAAGCCGTTCGAGATCGGTGACTTCATCGTCATCGGGCCCCTGGCGGGCACCGTTGAGCACGTCGGCCTCAAAACCACACGCATCCGCAGCCTCGGCGGCGAGCAGATCGTCATGGCCAACGCCAGCATGATCAGCAGCACCATCCAGAATTACAAGCGCCTGCAAGAGCGTCGCATCGTGTTCGAGTTCGGGCTTTCCTACGACACGCCCACCGAGGCCGTGAAGAAAGCGCCAGCCATCGTAGAAGACGCCATCAAGGCCCAGGAGCAGGCGCGTTTCGATCGCGCTCACCTGCGCGGCTTCGGCAAAGAGGCGCTGGAGTTCGAGTGTGTCTACATTGTCCGGGACCCAGGCTACAACCTTTACATGGACATTCAGCAAGCGATCAACTTCAGGCTGCTGGAGCGGTTCTCGCAAATCGGCGCCAAGTTCGCCGTACCGGTGCGCGCGATCAAGGTCACGGCATTGCCAGAGGCCGCCGGCCTGCATGGCCAGGCTCGCGAAGGCCTGAGCATCAGGGGCGCTTGATGCTGGCAACCTGCCCGGCACGCCAGATAGGTGCGCCGCAGGGCGTGCACATGCGCACGCCCTGCCCGCGCTGAAACGCTATTTAAGCGCCGCGATGAAGCTGTCTTTCAGCACCTCGAGAAGGAAGTCCGCATTGGCCCGGCTGAAAATCATCGAAGGGCGCATTTTCAGCACGTTGTCATGCGGGCCTTCGGTGCCGATCAACACGCCGCGCTCCCGGGCACCATCAGCCACTTTTCTGGCCAGGGCCGTGGCTGGCGCCTTTGACTGGCGGTCAGTGACCAGCACGATGCCGAGGAACAGGCCCAACCCGCGCACATCACCAATCACGTCGAATTGCTGCTGAAGCTTGCGCAAACCCTCGAGCAGGTAACGGCCGACATTCAAGGCGTTTTCTTTCAACTGGTCGCGCTCGATTGCATCGAGCACCGCCAGGCCTACCGCGCATGACACCGGGTTACCGGCGAAGGTATTGAAATACTCCATGCCGTTGTTGAAAGCATCGGCAACCTCGCGCGTGGTCACCACCGCCGACATCGGGTGGCCGTTGCCAATGGGTTTGCCCATGCTGACGGCATCCGGGACCACGCCCTGGGTCTCGAATGCCCACCAGTGGCTGCCGACCCGGCCAAACCCGACCTGAACCTCATCGGCCAGGCACAGCCCACCTTCGGCTCGCACCATGGCATACACCTCCTCGAGGTAGTGTTCGGGCAAAAACACCTGCCCCGCCACGCTCGGGATCGACTCGGCAATGAAAAACCCGGGGCGCTTGCCTGCCTTGCGCATGGCATCCAACTGCTCTGCCACCGACTCGGCAAAGCGCTTGCCGTGCGCTTCCACGGGCCAGTGCTCGGGGGCGTAGTAGCTGTCCGGGACCACGGCCTCGTAAACATGCGCCGCCCTGCCCTTGCCCGCCTTGCGCTTGTACTTGTAAGGGCTCAGATCGATCAGTTCCTGAGTGGTGCCGTGGTAGGCCCAGTCCAGCACGATCGCCTGATCACTGCCTGTGTAGTTGCGCGCCATACGCAGCATCAGGCTGTTGGCCTCACTCCCCGAGCAGCCAAAGGATGCTACGCAAAGGCCCTTGGGCAAAGTGCCGGTCAGGCGTTCGGCGTATTCGACAATGTTGTCGTGCAGGTAGCGGGTATTGGTGTTGAGCAGCGCAGCCTGGCGGGTCAGGGCTTCGACCACGTCGGGATGACTATGGCCCAGGTGGCACACGTTGTTGAAGCAGTCCAGGTAGGCCCGCCCGAAATTGTCGATCAGCCATACGCCATCACCGCGCACGAACTTGATCGGGTCGGTGTACGAAATGGACAGGTTGGGTAGCAGCAGTTCCTTGCGCCTGGCAATGATCTGGGCCTTGGTCATCCCCTGCTGGATGTAGGTCTCTGGCGGGATACCGGCCAGGGCCGAGGCATCGGGGAACAGGTCGGCCCACGCTTCGCGGTATGCGGGCTCACCCACGCCAATGACCTCGCACGCGCGCAACTGGGTATCGGTGACCAACTGCAGATGCAGGTGGGGAATCCAGCCGCCGTTCTCGTGATCGCTGCCCATGTAACCGACGAGATCGCCCGCTTCGAGCTTGTCACCGGCCTTCAAACGGCTGAGCGCCTCGTGGGCCATGTGCCCCCACAGTGTCAGAAATGGCGGGCAACCGGGCGGGGTGTGCTCGAGCATCACCAGGCCGCCATAACCCAGCGGGTCTGGCTCAACCTCGACGCTTCTGACGGTGCCGGCAATCGGTGCGTACAACGGCGTACCCGCTGGCATCAGCAAATCTACCCCCACATGCAGGGTCCGGTGCTGCCCCTTGATGAAGCGAGACTCAAAGGCGCTGTCGGTATAGACGGCACGTACCTCGCCCCATGGCCCGATGCCCAGCGGGGCCTTGTGCGCGGCAGAGCATTCATTCCACCACCGCGTCGCATCTGCAGGGCGCTGCTGGGCCGAGGCAATGGTCATCTCATGGCTGGCATCGCCAAACGGCGCGATGACCTTGTCGAGAATGGCGGCTGACGGGCGCACCAGGTCGGCAAACGACTTGTGGTTGTCGGCAATCCAGCGGCGGACTTCCCCCGCACCTTCGATGGCATCGAAACCACAGGCCTTGCGCAAAATGCCGGAGGCCAACCGTGGGTTCATCGAATCGAGCTGTTCCAGTAGACGCCAGGCAGGCGCTTCACTGATCGCCAGGTAGGGGTTGTCGTCGGTCTGGTCCTGCCGGGAAGCGGAGAACGTGACGCTGATGACCAAGCGCATGGCTATCAGGTTGAACAACACATCAAGCTCTTGCGCTTGCAACGGGTACTTCTCATGGAAACCGGCCACCAGCGCAGCCGCAGCGCCGATCGGGTCGTCCATGTCGAGAATGGCGTAGGCGCTGGCGATTGCGACCTCGGCAATCAGAACGGTGTGCACGGCATCGCCAAAATCGATGAAGCCAGTCACGTTGCCGGCCGTTTCGGCATCGACCAGGATGTTCCAGTCGTTGGCGTCGTTGTGGATCACCTGGGCGCGAAGGGACGCCAGTTCAGGCTGTACCGTCTGCTCGAACCGGGTGATGAAGCGCTCGGCAACGGCCCGGCGATCAGGGTCCTTGATGCAGTGCAGCCGCGAACGGGAGCGCGCAGCATGGCGTAAGTCCCAGTCCAGGTCGCGGACTGCGCCCGGGTGCATGAAGCCCTGCAGCGCACGGTCAAGTTCACCGAGTGCCTGGCCGAAGTTTCTCATCAGCGCCAGGGAGCGTCTGGCCTTGGCAAGTGGCGTGCCGGCCAGCCAGCTGACCAGGCGCACAGCGTGCTGTTCACCGGTGCTGCTGGCCACAGACGGCAGGTAGTCGCCCGTCACGCTGGCCCGCAGGTGTGGTACGCCCAAATGCGCGCCATGCACGGCCAGGTGATCGAGTAGCGCGGTTTGAAACTCGCTTTCTACCCTGGGCTCGCTGGCATTGACGATTTTCAGTATCCAGCCTGCGTCTACGCCCGTATCCAGCCGGTAATTGCGATCACGTTCCCCATCCAAGGGCGTTGCAGTGCCGGTGACATTGAAGAAATCTTTTGCAAGGCCCTCTGCATCGCTTGCCGAAAACCGAGGTGCCGGGTGGGAAAGGTCTGTCATATCATCAGGTTCCGAGCGCGCTGATTGTTTTTCAATAGCTTGTCATGCGCCGCCGAAACGGACACCCTGCATACGGTCGGGCGCAACAGGCATTATGCCGGTTCCGACCGGCATAATGACGGCAAGCTTATCAAGGGGCTGCAATGCGTGACCTGGACGCTAAAGATCGTGAGATTCTTGAGGTACTTTCGAAGGACGCGCGTATTGCGCTCAAGGCGTTAGCCGGCCGCATAGGCCTTTCCCGAAGTGCCACCACCGAGCGTGTCGCCAACCTTGAACGCAGCGGAGTCATTCGCGGTTATCGCGCTGACATCGGCGAAATAGACGCCAACGTGATACGCGCGATCTTGCTGGTTACGTTGCAGCGTACGCCTGCCATGGGGCTGCTCGACCAGTTGGCAACGGACGCGCGCGTACGGCGGGTTTCGTCGGTGAGCGGTCAGCTTGACCTGGTGGTTGAAGTGGAGACCCGAACGATCGACGACCTCAACCAGGTACGTGACAACGTGGCACGTCACGAATCAGTGGATGACATTACCACGTCGGTAGTCCTGCGCCGTGATATCGACCGCCAGGGCGCCTGATACCTGCAGAGGCAGTAGACAGGCCGTACTTACCCAAGCCTCACAGGTGTCGAAGCACGCCCTGAATCTCGCGAACGACCTGCCGCGTTGCCTCGTCGACGGTCCCTTCATTACGGCACAGCACCCAGCCTTGCTCTGCAACCGCACGCTCGAACGCCTCGGTACAGGCAACCTGTTCTTCCAGGTTATGGATCACCGTACTGCCCAGCCCACGCGTGCGCGCCGCGGCCCTCGCCCATGAGGTTTCAGGCGTTGTGACAACCCCGACATGCAAATCGGGCACTTGCACGTTTCGTTCGAGGTTCAGGCGCAGGATCTTGTCAAACGGCACTGTGCGGCGAAACGCAGCGTCAGAGGGGTACCAGCGATCAATCAGGATGATGCTGTCAGCGGGCTGCCTGGGCAGTACATGCCGGGAAATCCAGGCTCGGCTTTCAGCGAAGCGTTCGCAAACCTTGAACTCAAGGTCCTGGCAAGGGCTTCTGGAAAGCTGGTTGACCAGGGCCATGGTCTCGCCCCGGTGAGGATCATTCTTTCTTTCGCAAAGGCGGATCACCTTGTTCCCGTCCAGCCGTAACGCTTGAGTGACGGCCTCCAGCAGCGTGGTCTTGCCGGTACCCTTGGGGCCATCGATGGAAATAAACAGCGGGCGGTTCATCTTGCAATACCAGTTGGCTCAAGCGCGGGATAAGACCATTGATCGTAGCTGCCTTCAAGCGATTCTCGACGGGAGTACATCCGTACTCCACGCTGTGATCAAAGCATTGCCTTGGGAATGGACCGGCATTGCCCGACCCGCCATCCCCAAGGCGTGCAATGCCTGCTAGGCTGACGGACGATGGCGGACCTGCAGCCCGCCTCCCCTTACCCACAGGCACGGGCCAATGACCTACAACCCTCACGTTAACCTGACCAACTGCGACCGGGAGCCCATCCAGATTCCCGGGAGCATCCAGCCCCATGGCTGCCTGCTGGCCTGTGATGCCTCGGCGACCGTAGTGCTGCGCCATTCGGTCAACGCCCCACAGATGCTGGGTGTAGCAAACGATATCAATGGTCAGAAACTGCACGCGGTGCTGGGTGACGAGGTCACGCATACGCTTCGCAACGCACTTGCCCGTACCCGGGATGCCTCGCGGCCCGCGCTCAGTTTCGGCGTGACGTTGCCCAACGGCGCGGCCGTCGACATCGCCGCCCACTTGTACAAAGGCACGGCAATCCTCGAATTCGAGCCCGCCGGGGCGAGCATCGCCGAACCGATCGAGCTGGCCCGCACACTGATTGCCCAACTGCGCGAAATCGACCAGACCCACAAGCTGTTCCGCGACGCCGCCCGCTTTGTCAGGGCGGTGCTCGGTTACGACCGGGTGATGATCTACCAGCTGGGAGCCGACGGTGCCGGCAAGGTGGTTGCCGAGTCCAAGCGTAGCGACCTCGAAAGCTTCATGGGCCAATACTTCCCCGCCTCCGATATCCCCCAGCAGGCCCGCGCGCTCTACCTGCGCAACCCGATCCGGGTAATCTCCGACGCCCAGTTCAATACGGTCGCCATCAACCCGGTGCTCGACCCCTCGGGCGAACCGCTCGACCTGTCCTACGCGCACCTGCGCAGCGTCTCGCCGATCCATTGCGAATACCTGTGCAACATGGGCGTGGGCGCCTCGATGTCGATTTCCGTCATCGTCAATGGCGAGCTGTGGGGAATGATTGCCTGCCATCACTACGCACCGCGCACGCTGGCCATGGGGCAACGTGTGGCCGCCGAGATGTTCGGTGAGTTCTTCTCCCTGCATATCGAGACCCTGCGTAGCCGGCAAAAACTCGAAGCCGCCGTGCGCATCCACAAAGCCCTGGACAGCCTGCTGCGCGACGCCAACCAGGCGGCGGACATTGATGGGTTCTTCCACGCACGCCTGCCCCGGTTGATGTCGCTGATTCCCTGCGACGGCATCGGCATGTCGCTGCTAGGCCGCTGGTCGTGCGCAGGGCTGGCGCCGCCCCAAACGGCCGTGCCTGATCTGCTGCGTCTGGCAGACATGGTCAGCGAAGGCCGAATCTGGGCGTCCAATCGCCTGTCGACAGTGCTCCCGTCGGCCCAGGCGTATTTTAATGATGTGTCGGGTGTGCTGATCGTCCCGATGTCGCAACACCCAAGGGATTACTTGATCTTCTTCCGCAAGGAGGTGATCGAGACACTCGACTGGGCCGGGGACCCGAACAAGACCTATGACAGCGGCGCGTTGGGCGACCGCCTGACGCCCCGCAAGAGCTTCGCCATCTGGAAAGAAACCGTTCACCAGCAGTCGCTACCCTGGACCGAGCAGGACCGCCAGTTTGGCGATGCCATCCGTACCGCTATCGTCGAAGTGGTGCTGCACAACAGCGAACTGCTCGCCAGTGAACGCGCCAAAGCCGACGTGCGCCAGCGCATGCTCAACGAAGAGCTCAACCACAGGGTCAAGAACATCCTGTCGCTGATTGGTGCACTGGTTGCCCATCCGACCCCGGAAAGCCAGACCCTGCAGGACTATGTGGCAACGCTCAAAGGGCGTATCCAGGCCTTGTCGTTGGCCCATGACCAGGTGGTGCGCGGTGACGGTGGCGGGCGCCTGGCGAAGCTGCTGGAGGCCGAGCTTTCTCCCTATCGCACGGCTGCCGACGTGATCGAGTTGCAGGGCCCGAACGTCATCCTCGATGCGCGCGCGTACTCGGTCATGGCCCTGGTGCTGCACGAACTGGCCACCAACGCGGCCAAGTACGGTGCGCTATCGCGGGCTGGCGGCAAGCTTTCGGTGAGCTGGGCAATCGACGCCACCAACGCTTGTGCCATCAGTTGGCGGGAAAGTGGTGGGCCAACGGTACGCCCGCCCAGCCGCAGCGGCTTCGGTACGGTGCTGATCGACCGCAGCATCCCGTTCGACCTGGGTGGCACCAGCGCGGTGGAATATCACCCCGAAGGCCTGCAAGGCTTTTTCAGAATCCCGGCCAAGCACCTTTCCGTAGCCGAAGCGGCAGTAACCGCTCTCCCGGCCACGCCTATGGCCCGTGCAAACGGTGCGTTTGCAGCGCGCTCGGGTTTGTGTGTGCTGATACTCGAGGATCAACTGGTAATTGCAGTAGGCCTGGAGCAAATTCTCAACGATGCGCAAATCGAGGACGTGATCACCGCCAGCTCCGAGGACCAAGCCATGCAACTGCTTGGTAGCCACAAACCGGACGCGGCAATACTGGATGTCAACCTGGGCACCGGAACCTCCATTTCCGTAGCAGATGAACTGGTTCGCCGGCAGGTCCCGTTCCTCTTTGCCACCGGCTATGGCGACGGCATCAGCATTCCCGAGCACTTGCAGCATGTGCCCATCACCCGCAAGCCTTATGACGCCAATGCCATTCTGGCCAGCCTGCAAGGTCTGCTTGAGCTGGGGTGAATGGGATACAGAAGCAGCCTTGTATTGCGAAAAGGCCCGTAAAGCCGACACATCACCGTCAGCTATACGGGCCTCTTTACAGCACCAGGCCGCGCCGGCAAAAAGACGGCGCCGGCCTGTCAGGGCTTACACTGCCAGCGCGCGCTCACGCAGCTCGCTGTTGAGGATGCGGTCGTTCTCGCTGTAATCGACCGGGCAGTCGATCACGTGCACACCTGGGGTCTTGATGCAGTGCTCCAGCAGCGGCAGCAGGCCTTCGGCGCTTTCCACGCGGTGGCCGTTGGCGCCGTAGGCTTCGGCATACTTGACGAAGTCCGGGTTGCCGTAGTCCAGGCCGAAATCGGTGAAGCCCATGTTGGCCTGCTTCCAGCGGATCATGCCGTAGCCGTCGTCACGCAGGATCACCACGGTGATGTGCATGCCCAGACGTACTGCAGTCTCCAGTTCCTGGCTGTTCATCATGAAGCCGCCGTCGCCGCACACCGAGATTACCGGGCGGTCCGGGTGCACCAGGTGCGCAGCCATTGCCGATGGCAGGCCGGCGCCCATGGTCGCCAGGGCGTTGTCCAGCAGCACGGTGTTTGGCTTGTGCGCTTTGTAGTTGCGGGCGAACCAGATCTTGTAGATGCCGTTGTCCAGGGCGACGATGCCTTCGGACGGCAGTACACGACGGATGTCAGCCACCATGCGCTGTGGGTAGACCGGGAAGCGGTCGTCGTCGGCGCCTTCGGCGATCTGTGCTTCGTTGGCTTCACGGATGGCCATCAGGCGGGTGAAGTCCCAGTGCGACGTGTCGTTCAGTGCTTCACTGATCTGCCACACGGCGTTGGCGATGTCGCCGATCACTTCTACTTGCGGGAAGTACACGGCATCGACTTCGGCAGAGCGGAAGTTGATGTGGATGACTTCGGTGCCGCCACGGACCATGAAGAACGGCGGCTTCTCGATCACATCGTGGCCGATGTTGATGATCAGGTCGGCGGCTTCGACGGCGCGGTGAACGAAGTCGCCCGACGACAGCGCAGCGTTGCCAAGGAAGCGCGGGTGGCGCTCGTCGACCACGCCTTTACCCATTTGGGTGGTGATGAACGGGATGCCGGTCTTGTCGATCAGTTGCTTGAGGACCTTGGCGGTCATCTTGCGGTTGGCACCGGCACCGATCACCAGGATCGGGTTACGCGCGTTCTGCAGTTTCTCGACGGCAGCTTCAATGGCCACGTGCTCGGCCAGCGGGCGGCGGTGCAGGCTGCGCGGGATCGGCAGCGCGTCGGTCTGCTCGGCGGCGATGTCTTCCGGCAGCTCCAGGTGCACCGCCCCCGGCTTTTCTTCTTCGGCCAGGCGGAAGGCTTCGCGCATGCGGGCCGGGATGTTGTCGGCCGAGGCGAACTGGTGGGTGTACTTGGTGATGGGGTCCATCATGCCGCACACGTCAATGATCTGGAAGCGACCCTGCTTGGACTTCTTGATCGGCTTCTGCCCGGTGATCATCATCATCGGCATGCCGCCCAGGTAGGCGTAGGCGCTGGCGGTCACCAGGTTGGTGGCACCAGGGCCGAGGGTCGACAGGCTGACGCCGGTCTTGCCGGTCAGACGACCGTAGGTGGCAGCCATGAAACCTGCAGACTGCTCGTGACGGGTCAGTACCAGCTTGATCTTCGACTTGCGCAGGGATTCGAGCAGGTCGAGGTTTTCCTCACCGGGAATGCCGAATACATACTCGACACCTTCGTTTTCCAGGCATTGCACAACGACATCGGCGGCCTTGGCCATTTGGGGTACTACCTCAAAATCTTTGTGGGATTGCAGATTTATTAAGCTGCGTGACTGAGATGTTGCAGGATGTCTCAGTGGCGCGCATCGTAGGCCCTCTGGTTAATAATAATAAATATATTGTTATGATGCTTAGCATCACAGTTCGTTATGAATGCATCCCGCATGAAAGGTAGCACCCCTCAATGAACCTCAAGGCATTGCGCTGCTGTGTCGAAATCGTCCGGCAAGGCAGCTTCACCAAAGCCGCGCAGCACCTGCACATCGCCCAGCCAGCGCTGAGCATGGCCGTCACCCGGCTGGAAGAAGAACTGGGGGTAACCCTGTTCAACCGCACCACGCGCAAAGTGATCCTCACGGCAGAAGGCGAGCAGTTCTTGCCGCGCATTGCCTCTGCCCTGCGCGAAATGGACGTTGCCCGGCAAGAGCTGCGCGACATGGCCGACCTCAAGCGCGGTGAAGTGCGCCTGGGTATCCCGCCGATGTTCGGCCTGCACTACGTCCCCGGGTTGATGAACGCCTTCCGCAAGTCGTACCCGGGCATTGCCATGACCGTGTTCGAAGGCAGTGCCGAAGACATTGGCCATCGCCTGGAGCAACGGGAAATCGACCTGGCGCTGCTGGAGTCCCGGCGTGTACCGCCGGACAAGGAGTCGATCCTGCTGGGCAGCGACGAGATGCTGGCGTGCATGCACCCGGATCACCCCTATGCCGGCAAGGCCTACCTCACCGCCGAAGACCTGCGCAATACCGACATGGTGGTGTTCGATCGCACCTTCGTTCAACGCCATCTTCTGGATGCGTTCTTCGCCGAACATGGCATCACTTACCAGGTGGCGCTACAGAGCAACTTCGTCTCGCTGGTGGTGCAGGCCGCGCTGGACAACATGGGGGTGGCGACCCTGCTGCGCTCGGTGCAGCAACGCACGCCAGGCATCGTCGGCGTGCCGTTCCGGCCAGCACAGCAGATGAGTTTCCGCTTGTGCTGGCGCTCGGGGGAATACCTGTCGCTGGCCAGCAAGCGGTTTATCGATTTTGCTGCACAGACGCATTACCTGGAGCGGTGAGGGCCAGTCTTCTGGGCGAGATGAGCAATCACCTGCTCCGCTGCACGCCCCAGGCAGCCTTTGAAAAAATGATTGGCACCGGCGTACACCGACACCGCCCGTTGTTCAGGGCCAGCCCATTGCAGCAGGTTGGCCAGCGGTGCCATTTCATCCTGTTCACCATGGAGTAACAGGCAATCCCCAGGCAGCGGCAATGGCTCGTAATAGCGCCCTCCCGGTACATCCCCCACCGGCAGCCCCATCAATGCGACTGCCTGCAACTGCCCTTCCAGCGCACAGGCAACCCGGGCGAACACGTAGGCCCCAAAGGAAAACCCGACCAGCGCTACCGGCAGCTCGGGCTGTTGCTGATTGAAGTGACGGATGACCGCGATGCAATCCTCGGCTTCACCGATGCCCTGGTCGTGCGCGCCTTGCGTCTGCCCCACCCCACGAAAGCTCGGCCGTACCACTTGCCAGCCGGCTGCACGCAGCTGCCGTGCCAGGGTCAGTGGCACGATATGCCGTGGGCTACCGCCCAGCAGCGGTTGCGGATGGCTGACCAGCACCAGCCCTTTGGGTGGTCCGTCGGGGTAGTCGATCAACAGCTCGATCTGGCCGACGGCCCCATCGATAAGCAGCGGGTTGCGCGGGGTATCTGACATTGCAGTTGTCCTTGTGAACCGAATGTGTGGCGCGTGTACTCACCGTTTGCCGAGGGTTGGCGCGTCACCGCCCGCAGTCTAAAAGAGCAGGCGTACCCGCTGCCACAGGGTCCCGTCACTTCAGCCAGGGGCGTAGCAAGCGCGCCCGCACTGAGCAGGAAACGGGCTGCAACGTCGCGGAAGCCGGGGCAGCATCCTCGACGTTGCAGCCATCGATTGACTATTATCCCGCCTTGAACGTTTCAGCATGTTTCAATAGGGATACAAATGTCAGTCCAGGAACGCCCCCCGCTCCCCAGTAAACACACCGTCGCCAAGATGGAAGCCGCCATGGCACTGGGCAGCTTTGCCATCGGCACCGGCGAATTCGCCATCATGGGCCTGATGCCCGACATTGCCAGCAATTTGCAGTTGAGCGAGCCGCAGGTGGGCCATGCCATCAGCGCGTATGCGCTGGGGGTGATGGTTGGCGCACCGACACTGGCCATTCTCGGTGCCAAACTGTTGCGCAAGCACATGCTGCTGCTGTTGATGCTGCTGTATGCCGTGGGCAACCTGGCCACGGCCTTTGCCCCCTCGTTCGGTGGCCTGGTCACATTTCGTTTCATCAGCGGCCTGCCCCACGGCGCCTACTTCGGCATTGCCGCAGTGGTCGCCTCGAGCATGGTCGCCAAGGATCAGCGCGCGGGGGCGGTTGCCCGGGTAATGATGGGCCTGACCTTGGCCATGTTGCTCGGCAACCCGGTTGCCACCTTCCTGGGCCAGTACTTCGGTTGGCGTTCGGCATTCGTGCTGGTCGGCGCGATCGCCCTGTGCACCATCGCTCTGGTCTGGCGTTTCGTGCCCCAGCGCCACGACGAAACACGCAGCGACCCGCGCAAGGAGCTACAAGCCTTTGCCCTCCCACAGGTATGGATGGCGCTGGCCATCGCTTCGATCGGTTTTGCCGGCATGTTCTGCGTGTTCAGCTACCTGGCACCGACCATGCTGCACGTGACCCAGGTGTCGCCACAGTGGATTCCGTTTGGTCTGGCGGCGTTCGGCGTGGGCGGTATCGTCGGCAACATCGCTGGCGGCAAGCTGTTCGACCGCCTGCAGTTCCGCGCCGTGGGCTTGGTACTGATATGGTCGGTCGCCGTGCTGCTGTTCTTTACCTTCGCCGCCCAGGCGCTGTGGAGCCTGCTGCTGGGCATCGGCCTGGTGGGCACCATGATCGCGCTGGCGGCACCGCTACAGATCCGCCTCATGGACATTGCCCATGAGGCACCTAGCCTGGCAGCGGCGTCGAACCATGCGGCGTTCAACCTGGCCAATGCCCTGGGGCCATGGCTGGGAGGCATGGCGATCACTGCCGGCATGGGCTGGACCAGCACCGGGTACATCGGCGCCGCGACTGCGCTGGTTGGCCTGGGCATCTACCTGGTGGCGCGGCGGATGAAAGGCGGGCATTGAAGCCGGCAGGGTCATAAAGGGTTACCCTACCCCTTTATGCACCCGCCACTGCCGAGTCATTCATGTTCGATTGGGAAGACCTGCGCCATTTCTCCGCCTTCAGCTCGGCCGGCTCGCTGTCGGCCGCTGCCAAGACCCTGGGTGTCGACCACGCCACCGTGGCCCGGCGCATCGCCTCGCTCGAAGCTTCGCTCAAGCTCAAGCTGGTTGACCGACGTCCCCGCGCCTATGCCCTCACCCACGAAGGCCAACGTGTTGCGGAACTCGCCGAGCAGATGGCCATGTCCTCGTTTGCCCTGGCGCATTTCGCCAGCGCCGGCCAACAGACAGTGGAAGGCGAAGTGGTGCTCTCGGCACCACCGGCGCTGCTGGGCAGCATCGTCGCCCGGCGCCTGGGCGAGCTGTACCAGCGCTACCCACAGCTGCGCCTGAAGCTGGTAGGCAGCAAATCCAAGGCATCCTTGGTCCGCCGCGAAGCTGACATCAGCATCGCCCTGGCCAGGCCGACAGAGCCAACTCTGGTGGTCAGCCTGCTGGGGCACCTGGATTACCGGCTGTATGCCTCGCCCGGTTACCTGGCCAGCGCAACGGTCAGGCGCTATATCGGCTACGACGAGTCTCAGGCCCGTTCCCCACAACAGCAATGGCTCAACCTCCAGGCCGGCCAGCAGCCGTTCGCATTGCACAGCAATGACCTGCGCATCCAGGCCCAAGCCTGTGCCGGCGGCATCGGCATCGCCTGCCTGCCCGCGTTCATGGCACAGGAACACGGTCTGAAAGAAGCAGGCAGCGCCCAACAGACAATGAGCATCGAAATCTGGCTGGCCGTGCATGAAGACGTGCGTGCCACGCCGCGGATCAAGGCGGTTACCGACTTCCTTCAGCAACAGGTGCGGCCGCTGCTACGCTTGTGAATTCTTGCAGATGGCGCATGCATCAATACGGAATTTTCGCCCAACCCTGCCAGCGTTAGGCTAACTCCATCACTCACGCCCTTGAAGGAGACGACGATGCAGTACGTAAAGCTGGGTAGCACTGGGCTGGACATTTCAAGGCTGTGCCTGGGCTGCATGACCTTCGGTGAACCCGACGCCGGCACTCATCCCTGGACCTTGGGCGAAGACGCCAGCCGGCCGATCATTCGCCATGCCGTCGAGCAAGGCATCAACTTCTTCGACACTGCCAACAGCTATTCCGCCGGCACCTCGGAAATCATCCTCGGCAAACTCCTGAGGGAGTTTACCCGCCGCGAAGAAACCGTGATCGCCACCAAGGTGTTCTTCCCTGCCAACATGTGGGAAGGCGCCAACCGGCCCAATGAGCAAGGCTTGTCACGCAAGGCGATCATGGCCAACATCGACGCCAGCCTCAGCCGCCTGGGCACAGACTACGTCGACCTTTACCAGATCCACCGCTGGGACTACCACACACCCATCGAGGAAACCATGGAAGCTCTGCATGATGTGGTCAAGGCCGGCAAGGCGCGCTACATCGGTGCATCGTCGATGTATGCCTGGCAGTTCGCCAAGGCGCAGCAGGTAGCCGCCAACCATGGCTGGAGCCGCTTCGTGTCGATGCAGAACTACCTCAACCTGATCTACCGCGAAGAAGAGCGAGAGATGATCCCGCTGTGCCTGGATCAAGGCGTCGGCCTGATGCCCTGGAGCCCGATGGCGCGCGGCCGCCTGACACGACCGCATGGGCAGCAAACCCAGCGCACGCGCACCGATGTGTCCGGGCAGTCGTTCTATGAAAAGACCGAGGTGGAGGACGGCCGGGTAATCGATGTGGTCGAGCAGATCGCCAGCGAACGGGGGGTGCCGATGGCCCAGGTTGCGCTGGCCTGGGTGCTGGGTAGGGCCGGCGTTAGCGCCCCTATCGTCGGCGCCTCGAAGCCCGCCCACCTGGACGATGCCCTGGGCGCACTGTCACTGCAGCTGAGCGAGGACGAGGTGGCGCGCTTGCAGGCCCCTTACGTTCCCCACGCGGTCACCGGCTTCAAGTAGCAATGGCTTGCGGCAGTTCGATGCGTACCCGCAAGCCCCCTGTGGCGGCGGCCAGCGCGGTGATGCTGCCACCGTGCAAGGCGATGGCACGCTGGGCGATCGCCAGCCCCAGGCCGAAGCCGTCGCTGCTGTCGGTGCCACGGTCGAACGGTTCGAAGATGCGCTGCAGGCGCGCCGGGTCGACGCCCGGGCCATGGTCGCTGACGCACACCTGCAACCATTGCCCACCTGGTGCCGGTGCGGCCTCCACCAATACCGCCGTGCCGGGATTGGTGTAGCGCACGGCATTGCGGATGACGTTCTCGAAAGCCCGGTACAGGAGCTCTTCATGGCCATGCATGAGAAACGCGCCCTGAGCCAGCAAGGACACCTGGCACTGCTTCATGCCTGCCTCGAAACGGGCATCCTCGACGATCTGCGCCAGCAGTTCGACCACATCCACGCTGGCGAAGTCATTGTTGCCTTGACGGGACTGGGCACGGGCCAGGGTCAGCAGTTGCTCGATCAGGTCGTCCATGCGCCGCGACTCGCGCTCGACCCGCTCCAGCATGTCGGGCCGGTCAGGTTGCTGGCGCATCAGGCCGATGGCGGCATGCATGCGGGTAAGCGGTGAGCGCAGCTCATGGGAAATATCATGCAGCAGGTTCTGCTGGGCCTGCACCAGGGCCTTGAGCTGGCCGGCCATGCGGTCACAGTCCTCGGCCAGGTCGACGATTTCGTCACGGCGCTTGCCCAGCCGCGGCCTGACCCGCACATCGAAACGGCCTTGGGCAACCTGGCCCATGGCCTCGCGCAGCCAGGTCAGCGGCCGGGTCAGGTAAAAGCTGCACAACAGCGCGAACAGCGCGCTCATCACCGCCCCTGTCACAAACGGGCCAAGGTTGCGTGGGCGCGGTGCCATACCGACACGGGTGGCCACCGAAGCGCGCAGCACCAGCGGGCGGCCGTCACGGTCGAGCAGTGCCTGCTCGAAACGCGCCACGTGCACCGTTTGGCCAGCCAGCAAGCGGCCTTGATCGTCGTAAAGGCCTACTTGCACATCCTGCGGCTGTGGCGACACGTCCAGCAACTGGCGGCCGGCCCGCTCGCCATGCCGTTCGAGCAATTGCAGCTCGGTGGCCAGCAGCGAACGCAGCCCGGGTGTATCGCCGCGCAGCTCATTGAGCATGAAGGCCCCCGCCCCCACCAGGAAGGTCAGGGTGTTGGCCAGCCAGAACGCCAGGAACAGCTTCCAGAACAGACGCCGGCGCATCATTCGACGATCAGCATGTAGCCCATGCCGCGCACGCTCTGGATCCAGCTGCTGCCATCGGCACGCGGGCCAAGTTTTTGCCGGATGCTGCTGACGTGCACATCGATGCGTCGGTCATAACGGGTCAGCGGCCGGCCCAGGGCATTGAGCGACAGGTCCTGCTTGCTGACCAGCTGACCGGCCTGGCGCGCCAGGGCTTCGAGCAGGCTGAACTCGGAGCCGGTCAATTCCAGCGTGGCTGCGCCCCAGCGTGCCTCGCGCCGCCCCGGCCACATTTTCAATGCACCGCTGCGTACCTGTTCAGGTACCTCGGGCGCGCTGGTTTCACCCATCAGGTGTGGCTTCACGCGGCGCAGTATCGCCCGCAGGCGCGCCACCAGCTCGCCAGGAGAGCTGGGCTTGGGTACATAGTCGTCGGCACCCAGCTCCAGGCCGGCGATGCGGTCGATGTTGTCGCCACGGGCCGTCAGCAGCAGTACCGGCACCTGGCTGCGCGCTCGCACGCGGCGTAACACTTCGATGCCCGAAATGCCGGGCAGCATGACGTCCAGCACCACCACCTGGAAGTCACCGGACAACGCCTGGGTCTCGCCTTCTTCGCCGGTGTCCACGGCCGTTGCCTGGAAGCCTTCGCGCGCCAGGTACAAAGAGAGCATTTCGGTCAGTTCGCGGTCGTCGTCGACCAGCAGCACAGGGATCATCAGGGCCAGATATCGCAATTGCAGGGGGGGTAATGATCGCCCTACGCGCCGGCACTGTCACCGCCGGCCGGTCGGACTTTACACATCTTTACCCTCGGCTAACCGCGCCGTACACAGCCCGCCCGTATCCTCATCGCCCGCTGCTTGCGGGTTGCCCGCGCTCGCCTCCCTCCAAATCCGCTTGTCTGGAACCCCCGATGAACTACCCGCGCCTGTTGCTCTCCATCCTGCTGCTGAAAGCCACGCTGGCCCAGGCCTCACCGTTCAGGATCGCCGACATTCGCGTCAACGGCCTGCAGCGGGTTTCCGCTGGCAGTGTGTTCGGTGCCTTGCCGCTGAACGTTGGCGACCAGGCCGACGACCGCCGCCTGGTGGACTCGACGCGTTCCTTGTTCAAGACCGGGTTCTTCCAGGACATCCAGTTGAGCCGCGATGGCAATGTGCTCATCATCAACGTGGTCGAGCGCCCGTCGGTGTCGAGCATCGAGATTGAAGGCAACAAGGCGATCAGCACCGAAGACCTGATGAAGGGCCTGAAACAATCGGGCCTGGCCGAAGGCGAGATCTTCCAGCGTGCCACCCTCGAAGGTGTGCGTAACGAGCTGCAGCGCCAGTACGTGGCCCAAGGCCGCTACTCGGCCGAGGTCGACGCCGAGGTGGTGCCGCAGCCGCGCAACCGTGTGGCGCTGAAGATCAAGATCAACGAAGGCACCGTCGCCGCCATCCAGCACATCAACATCGTGGGCAACAACGTATTCGATGATGAGACCCTGGGGCAGCTGTTCGAGCTGAAGACCACCAACTGGCTGTCGTTCTTCAAGAACGACGACAAGTACGCCCGTGAAAAACTCTCCGGTGACCTGGAGCGCCTGCGTTCCTACTACCTGGACCGCGGCTACATCAACATGGACATCGCCTCCACCCAGGTGTCCATCACGCCGGACAAGAAGCACGTCTACATCACCGTCAACATCAACGAAGGCGAGAAATACACCGTTCGCGACGTGAAGCTGTCCGGTGACCTCAAGGTGCCGGAAGACCAGGTCAAGTCGTTGCTGCTGGTGCAGCCGGGCCAGGTGTTCTCGCGCAAGGTGATGACCACCACGTCCGAGCTGATCACCCGCCGCCTGGGTAACGAAGGCTACACCTTCGCCAACGTCAACGGCGTGCCGCAACAAAACGACCAGGACCACACCGTCGACATCATGTTCGTGGTCGACCCGGGCAAGCGTGCCTACGTCAACCGCATCAACTACCGCGGCAACACCAAGACCGAAGACGAAGTGCTGCGTCGCGAAATGCGCCAGATGGAAGGTGGCTGGGCGTCGACCTACCTGATCGACCAGTCCAAGACCCGCCTGGAGCGCCTGGGCTTCTTCAAGGAAGTCAACGTCGAGACCCCGCAGGTGCCTGGCACCGACGACCAGGTCGACGTCAACTACAGCGTCGAAGAGCAGGCCTCGGGTTCGATCACCGCCAGCGTCGGTTTCGCCCAGAGCGCCGGCCTGATCCTGGGTGGTTCGATCAGCCAGAGCAACTTCCTCGGTACCGGTAACAAGGTGTCCATCGGCCTGACCCGTTCGGAATACCAGACCAAGTACAACTTCGGCTTCGTCGACCCCTACTTCACCGCCGACGGCGTGAGCCTGGGCTACAACCTGTTCTACAACACCACCGACTACAGCGATTACTACGACGATGGGGTTTCGTACTATGCAATCAACAGCTACGGCGCCGGGGTCAGCTTCGGCTACCCGATCAACGAAACCTCGCGCCTGACCTACGGCCTGACCCTGCAGCACGACGACATTTCGCCCGGCACCTACAGCGCTGACGAGATCTACGATTTCATCTCCCGCGAAGGCAAAAGCTTCAACAACCTCAAGGCGTCGATCGGTTGGTCGGAATCTACCCTCAACAAAGGCGTGCTAGCCACCCGGGGCCACTCGCAGAGCCTGACGCTGATGGCTACCACCCCTGGCAGCGACCTGTCGTTCTACAAGCTCGACTACGACGGCCAGGCTTTCCTGCCGGTCACCAGCAACACCACGCTGCGCCTGCACACCAACCTGGGCTACGGCAACGGCTATGGCTCCACCGACGGCTTGCCATTCTATGAAAGCTACACCGCCGGTGGGCAGGGCTCGGTACGCGGGTTCAAGGACGGCACCCTCGGCCCGCGCAGCACACCGGCTACCGGGGCCTATTCCAGCGCTGGGCAGGCTTACTATTCCGACCGCGACACCGATGTGCTGGGGGGTAATATCCTGATTACCGGCGGTGCCGAGTACCTGTTCCCGCTGCCCTTCGTGAAGGACCAGAGCCAGCTGCGCAGCTCGGTGTTTGTCGATGCCGGCAACGTATATGCCGACACCTGCTACCTGTCCACCACCCAAGGCTGCGGCAGCGTCGACCTGGCGCAGATGGCTGTGTCACTGGGGGTTGGCGTGACCTGGTACAGCCCGATGGGGCCGCTGAGTTTCAGCCTGGCGGCGCCATTGAAAAAGCCGGATAACGCCGAAACCCAGGTGTTCCAGTTCTCGTTGGGGCAGACCTTCTGAGGCTGCTCATGAAATGAACCGCGCAGCACGGGGGTTGAGCATTACCCGCTTTTACCCCCGCTTTACCCAAGTTGACAGTCACCTTGCCTAAGCTGGCCAGCACTCGAACCCCGCCCAGCAGGACACCCTCATGCCTCCGTTCACACCCTGTTTCCCTACATCACTGCGCGAAGATGAAATACCCGTCGCCCTGCTCGATCTGGTGCAGCAACGCCTGGCCACCCTGCTTGGCCCACGCTTCACGGTGGTACTGGGCGGTAGCGGCAACGGCGATGGTGTCAGTCATTACCACCTGGCAATCCAGCACAACCAGAGCGGGGTTTCCCTGGAGGATTACGGTGACGTCGGTGCCGGTTTCGTCGAGCACCTGCTGCGCATGGGCACCCAGGTGCGGGACATGCTCGACTCAGCCACCTTCAGCCGTATGGGCAGCGATGACCCTGGCCGACCATTGGTATGGCTCCGCGAGCTGGTCAGCCCCGGGGAAACCATTACAATGCGCGGCCCAACCTGAAATATGTTTTCCCCATGAAATCACTGCTTTACGCCGTAACCTTATTATTTTCCTTTACCCTCCCTGCCTTGGCCAACCCGCCGGCCACCTTCACCGAAGCCAAGGTGGTGGCCAAGCAGAAGGTCTACCTGGACCAGGCCAGCAGTGCCATGGGCGACCTGTACTGCGGTTGCAAATGGACCTGGGTGGGCAAGTCTGGCGGGCGCATCGATGCCGCCTCGTGTGGTTACCAGACGCGCAAGCAGCAGAACCGTGCCGAACGCACCGAGTGGGAACACATCGTGCCCGCCCACACCTTCGGCAACCAGCGCCAGTGCTGGAAGAACGGCGGCCGTGAGCACTGCGTGGACAACGACCCGGTGTTCCGCGCCATGGAGGCCGACCTGTTCAACCTTTACCCGGCCGTGGGTGAGGTCAACGGTGACCGCAGCAACTTCAACTACGGCATGGTCACTGGCAATGCCGGCGAATACGGCCAATGCACCACCAAGGTCGATTTCGTCCAGCGCACCGCCGAACCGCGTGACGAAGTCAAAGGCCTGGTGGCCCGCACCACGTTCTACATGTTCGACCGCTACAAGCTGAACATGTCGCGCCAACAGCAACAGCTGCTGATGGCCTGGGACAAGCAACACCCGGTGTCGGCCTGGGAGAAAGAACGCGACCGGCGCATTGCCGCGATCATGGGCCATGCCAACCCGTTCGTAAGCGGCGAACGCAAGTGGACCGCCGGCTACAAGCCGGTTGGCAGCGGCGTGGTAGAGGCGGTGCCGGTAAAAGCAGCCAAGCCAGAGGCCAAACCAAGCCTGGCCAGCGCCGGTTCGGTCGGCGCCGTGCTTGGCAACCGCAACAGCCACGTCTATCACCTGTCAGTCGGCTGCCCGGGCTACAACCAGGTTGCAGCGAAGAACCAGGTTACCTTCGCAAACGAAGGTGAAGCGCAGGCAGCGGGGTATCGCAAGGCAGGCAACTGCCGCTGACCGTTTCAAAGGCTGCGCGCCCCTGTGGGAACCGGGGCGCGTCAGCCGTTGACCAGGTTTACCGGCCGCTCACCGGCCAACGCGCTGAGCAGGTTGTCCACCGCGCAACGCGCCATGGCCTGGCGGGTGTCCTCGGTCGCCGAGCCGATGTGCGGGGTCGCTACCACGTTATCAAGCTGCAACAGCGGCGAGTCGCTCGGCAGCGGCTCGTGCACGAACACGTCCAGCCCCGCACCGCGGATGCGCCTGGCCCGCAGCGCTTCGATCAGCGCCTGCTCATCCACCACACGCCCGCGTGAGATGTTCACCAGGATTGCCTCAGGCTTCATCAACGCAAGTTCCCGTGCGCCTATCAGGCCTTCGGTGCTAGCGCTCAACGGCACCGTCAGGCAAACGAAATCTGCCTGCTGCAACAGCTCATCCAGGCTGCACTGGCATGCGGCATAGCGTGCTTCCACCTCGGGCTTGGCACGCTGGCTGTGATACAGCACGCGCATGCCAAAGCCAGCGGCCGCGCGCCGGGCCAGGGCCTCGCCAATGCGGCCCATGCCGACGATGCCTAGCGTCTTGCCGTGCACATCACTGCCAAAATGCGCCGGCCCCAGGTTGGCCTGCCAACGGCCGTCACGCACCCAGTTCGCCAGCTCCACCACCCGCCTGGCGGTAGCCAGGATCAAGGCAAAGCCTGTGTCGGCCGTGGTTTCTGTCAACACGTCGGGCGTGTTGGTAAGCATCACACCACGCCTGCTGAGTTCAGCAATGTCGTAGTTGTCCACGCCCACCGAAACGCTCGACACCACTTCCAGTTGCGGGGCAAGGTCGAGCAGGCTGGCATCCAGGCGCAGGCTGGCCCCCAGCAACCCGTGCGCCCCCGGCAACGCATCGCGCAGTCGGGCCAGGCCATCGGGCTGGGTGGTGTCCACCCAGGTCACCTCGACGCGATCTTGCAGGCGTGCCATCAAGTCGTCTGACAGCCGTTTATACAGGACGATTCGCTTCTTCATTGCAGATTTCCTAATGGTTCATGGCCAGACGCGAGCTATCGCGCTTTGCTCGGCCAGAGGTCTGGGAAGTATTGAGCGCAGCGGTAAGCGCCACTGCAGTCAGCAGCGCACCGCACATGAACAGATAAGAGGCGCCGGGCCCGCCCGTAGCCCCATTGAGGTAGCCCACCAGCCACGAACCGCCAAACGAGCCCAGCGCCCCCATGCTGTTGATCAGCGCCATGGCGCCGCCTGCGACGTTGGCCGGCAGGATCTCGGGCACGATCGCGAAGAATGGGCCATAGGGTGCGTACATACAGGCGCCAGCAACCACCAGCAATGCATACGACAGCCAGAAATGCTCGCTGCCCAAGGCGTAAGAACCATAGAACGCCAACGCGGCAATCAGCAGCGGCGGCCAGACGAAGCGCTTGCGCTTTTGCAGGCGGTCCGACGCCCAAGACACGCCCACCATCGCCAGCACCGCCGCCAGGTAGGGCACCGAGGCCAGCCAGCCGGCCTGCACGATATCGACGTTCGCCGCCTGCTTGAGGATCGACGGCAGCCACAGCACGAAGCCATACACGCCGATGCTCCAGCAGAAGTACTGCAGCGCCAGGATGATCACTTGCGGCGAGCGGAACGCTTCGCGATAGTTCTTTACAGGCTTGATACCCTGCTGCTCGGCAGCCAGCGCCTGCGCCAGGGCGGCCTTTTCCTGCTCGCTCAACCAGGTCACCTGGGCCGGGCGGTCATCCACCAGGCGCCACCAGAAGAACGCCCAGATCACGGCGGGCAGGCCTTCAATGATGAACATCCAGCGCCAGTCGTAATGCTTGATCAGGTAACCCGACACCACCGACATCCACAGAATGGTCACCGGGTTGCCCAGCATCAGGAAGGTGTTGGCGCGCGAACGCTCGGCCCGGGTGAACCAATGGCACAGGTACACCAGCATGGCCGGCATGACCGCAGCCTCCACCACTCCGAGCAGGAAGCGGATACCGATCAGCATGTAGACGTTGCTGACCATGCCGGTAAGCGTGGCAAGGCCGCCCCAAAGGATCAGGCAGACGAAGATCAGCTTCTTCACACTACGCTTTTCGGCGTAAATCGCCCCAGGTACCTGGAAGAAGAAGTAGCCGAGGAAGAACAACGCCCCCAGCAATGACGAAAGCACGGGGGTGATGTGCAGGTCTTCGGCCATACCGGAGGCGGCGGCGAAGCCGTAATTGGCGCGGTCCAGGTAGGCCAAGCTGTAGGTAAAGAACACGATCGGGATGATGTACCACCAGCGGCGCGGTGCCAGGCTTTGGCTTTGCATGGTTTGTTGCTCCTGAGCTTGTTTTTTTTGTTGCAACAGGTGATTCGGGTTGGGGCCTTCACGCGCTTCTGCGCAAGTCGTAGGCCTCCAGTTCATGGCGCAGCGGCAGCCCTTCCATGTCGCCCCGCGACTGCACGGCACGGCTGCCGCACCAGTTGCCGCGCGCTACCGCCTCGGCTACCGGACGGCCCTCCAGTAGCGCGCTGAGCACACCGACGGCAAAGGCATCACCTGCACCGACGGTGTCCACCACGCGGCTGACTGGCACGGGGGCTACCTGCCCTTCGCCCTTGGCGCTGCGGAAGTAGGCGCCAGCGTCGCCCAGCTTGATCACCACCAGTTCCACCCCTTGGTCCAGGTAGAACGCGGCGATATCGGCCGGCGTGTGCTGACCGGTCAGCAACCGCCCCTCCTCCAGCCCCGGTAAAACCCAGTCGGCCTTGGCCGCCAGGGCATTGATTTCACGCACCATGCTGCTTTGATCGGGCCACAGCGAGGGGCGCAGGTTGGGGTCGAACGATATGCTGCGACCGGCTGCGCGCATCCCGTCCAACAGCGCGTGGGACAGCGCCCGCGAACTGTCCGACAGCGCCAGCGGAATACCGGTAGCGTGCACGTGGCGAGCCTGCAGCCAAACGGGGCTCACCATCGCAGGTGACAGCCTGCTGGCCGCCGAACCGCGGCGAAAGTACTCCACTGCCGGGTCGCTGCCATCATCGCAGCGGGCCTTGAGCTGAAAACCCGTCGGGTAGTTGGCATCCACCTCGACACCGGAACAGTCCAGGCCTTCGCAGCGCAAGCTGTCGAGCACGAAACGGCCCAACGAATCGTCACCTACCCGGCTCAGCCAGCGCACCTTGAAACCCAGCCGCGCCAGGCCGATCGCCACGTTGCTGTCGGCGCCGGCGATGCGTTTGCCGAACTGGCCGACACCGGCCAGATCGCCGGCTTGCTCGGCGACGAACATGGCCATGGTTTCGCCGAAACACAGCACGTCATGTTCATGCATGGTCCAGCTCCTGCGCCGCGCCCAGTGCAGAAAGGTGACGCACCTGGGCCCGGGTCAGCGCCAGCAGGTCTTCGCCAACCAGGGGGTACTCGACGGCGCGCACCACGCCCGGCGCGAACTCGGCCATCAACGCTGCCCACGCTTGCAGGTCCGCTGCTTGCGGCGGTATGGCAACCAGACGGCCATCAGCCCGGCGCTGCACAGCCTTGCAATGCACATAGCGCACCCAACGGCCTAGCTGTCTTGCAGCTTGCGGCGCAGGCTCGCCCTGCCACTGCCAGTTACCGATATCGAACGTCATGCCCACGCGCAGCCCAAGCAGGTCGACACGCTGGAAAAACTGCAGCATCGGTTCGATCCTGCCACCTTGTGCGGTCTGATCGTTTTCCACCAGCAACAGAGGCCCATGGGCAGGCAGCAGCGACGCCAGGGCCGTCACATCGCAGTGCTCATCGAAGTGCCCCAAGGAAACCTTCAGCGCCACTGCGCCAAGCGCCCGGGCTATTTCCAGCTTCTGCACCAGCAGCGGGTCGGGCACGCCTTGCGCGGTCCACAGTTCAAGGGGGGTGGAATACAGGCATTCCAGGCGCAGCGCGGCAATGACCCTACCCAGCGCAGCTGCGTCCGGTGCACTGGCGAACAATTCTTCGCGCAATTCGACGCGGCTGACGCCAGCGGCTGCCAGCAGGTCCAGAAACTGCTCCTGGCCACGTTGGCGCACAACATCAGCGCCGTAGCTGGAGAGACTGATGGAAACGGGGTTCGCTTGCATTGTTCTTATCCTTATGAAACCGGTTTCATTTTTGATCAACAGCAGGCACAAGCCTGCCGTTTTCTTACTGGGGTTGGGTTGAGCCGCGGATGATCAGGTTGGCCTTGAAGTCGATGCGCCGGGCTGCGCCGCTGTCGCCGCGCAAACGACCGAGCAGGCTTTCGAAGGCCGCCACGCCGATACGCTCGGTGGGCTGGGCCAGCGCGGTGATGCCTTTGCCGACCAAGGGGTACCAGTCGAGGTCGTCGAGGGCGATCAGCCCGACATCGGCAACCAGGTTGCGCCCGGCCTCGAGCAGGGCCCGGGTCACCGCCAAGGTGGCAACGCCGTTGAAGGTGAAGATGGCTTGCGGACCATGACCACTGTGGGCAAGAAACGAAGCCAATTGGCCCTGCAGCCCGGCGCTGATTTCAAGTACCTGCTGACGCATGCCTGGCCGACGGCTGATCGACGCGCCGAATGCCTGCACCCGCTCCAGGCGTGAACTGGTGCCATCGAGGGGTTCGCTGACCGCCAGGATGTCGCGGTAGCCCTGGGCCTGCAGGTGGTCCAGGGCCTGCTCGACTGCGTCAGCATTGTCCAGGCCGACAAGGTCCACATTCAGCTCGGGCAATTGGCGGTCGACCAGCACCATGGGGATGTCGCGCTGCAGGTTGAGCAGTTCGCCGGGGTGGTGACCGAGCGTGTTCACGATCAACCCTTCGACGTTGTAGCTCTGCAGGGCCACCAGGTGGTGACGCTCCTGCTCGTCGTCGCGGTTGGTGTTGCACACCACCAGGCTGTAACCATGCTGACGGCAGGCGGTTTCCACGCCGTGCATCACGGCCACTGAATAGGGGTTGAGGATATCGGCCACCAGCATGCCGATCAGTCGCGTCTGGCCGCGCTTGAGGCCGCGAGCCATCTGGTTGGGGCGATAGCCGAGGCGTTCGATGACCTCTTCCAGCCGCTTGGCCGTGGCTTCGGCCAGCAATTGGCGGTCGCCACCGATGTAACGGGAGACGGTGGCTTTGGAAACGCCAGCAACACGCGCCACTTCGCTGATGGTGACCCGTTCGCGGGTATGGGCAGGCGCGTCGGTCATGGGTTTTCCTTATGATTGTTTTAATAGTGATGAAACCGGTTTCAATACAGCAAAAATGCGCGGATTCGTCAACAGGCCGTTGGTCGGGCACGAAGACAGGAAATTTTAAATCGCATTAAGAATATTGTATAGGTCATTGATATTAATAGATTTAGATCTACGGGATCGAGGTTAGGGATGGCACAGGCTTCGCCCGTGTTCGCGGGTAAATCCGCTCCTACGGGCGAGGGCGCAGAAAAACACGTCAGCGAAGCGACTTCACATCACCGGCGGTGACGGCACTGCCCTGGTTCCCCCAGCTGCTGCGAATGAAATTCACCACCTCGGCAACCTCCTGGTCACTCAGACGCCAGCCGAAAGCCGGCATGGTGAAGTTCGACGGCGCAGTGTGCGTTGCCGGTACCGTGCCACCGGCGAGCACCACATGGATCAGCGATGTGGCATCCGCCGTCTGCACCACCGGGTTGCCGGCCAAAGCCGGGAACACGCGGGTGTAGCCCTGCCCGTCGGTGCGGTGGCAGGCCGCGCAGTTGTCGATGTACACCGCCGCCCCAGGCTTGCTGTCGTCACCCTTCCATAGCGCATCCGCGACCTGCTTGTCGTACACATGCGGCTGGTCATTCGGATTACTCGGCGGCAGGGTTTTCAGGTAGCGGGCGATAGCGGTCAGGTCGGCATCACTCATGTGCTGCATGCTGTGCTCGACCACATCGCTCATGCCGCCGAACACGGCGCTGCGATCACTGCGCCCAGTCTTGAGAAACTGCACCAACTGCGCTTCGCTCCAGCTGCCCAGGCCGTCTTTGTGATCACCACGCAGGTTCTTGGCAATCCAGCCTTCCAGCGGTGCGCTGCCGGCCAGAAACTGCTCGCCATCGGCCGCGCTCAGGGCCTTCTCCTGCATGGTCAGCGCCCGCGGCGTATGACAAGCGCCACAATGCCCAAGGCCCTCGACCAGGTACGCACCGCGGTTCACCACAGGGTCAGCTGTCGCCGATGCCTGCCAGGGCGTGGCCTCTGGTGCGAACAGGCCGCGCCAGATTGCCAGTGGCCAGCGCATGCTCAGCGGCCAGGGAATGTCAGAGGCCTTGTTCGCCTGCTCGACAGGCTCCACGCCCTTCATGAAATAGGCGTACAGCGCCTGCATGTCCTGCTCGCTGACCCGCGCATACGACGGGTATGGCATGGCCGGATAGAGCGTACTGCCGTCTTTGCCAATACCCCTGCGCACGGCCTGGTCGAAGTCTTCGAAGCTGTACTGGCCAATGCCACTGGCCGCCGGGGTGATGTTGGTGGAGTACACCGTGCCAATCGGCGTTTCCATCGGCAACCCACCGGCAAAGGGCTTGCCGTCTTTGGCGGTATGGCAGGCCACGCAGTCACCGGCGCGGGCCAGGTACTCGCCCAGGCGTACCTGCGCATCGTCATTCGCTACGGCCTGTGCAGCCGCGCCGGCACCCAGCACCAGGGTGGCGATCAACAGTGTCTTCATGCTCATCGCTCCTCAAGCCTGGACCAACGGACCGGGGTTTTTCAGGTACTGCTCACGGATGGCGCGGGCCGACCAGTAGGTGAGCGCAGCCACCAGCCCGGTCGGGTTGTAACCCAGCCCCTGCGGGAACGCCGAAGCGCCCGGAACGAACACGTTGTGTACGTCCCAGCTTTGCAGGTAGCGGTTCAGTGCACTGGTCTTGGGGTCGGTGCCCATGATCGCCCCGCCGTTCAGGTGGGTGGTCTGGTAACTGGCGGTGTTGAAGTGGTCCTTGACCTGCTTGCCCAGCACGGCAATGGCCTTGGGGTTCATCGCTTGGGCGATCTTGCTCAGCTTATCGACCATGAACTGGTTCATCTTGATGTCGTTTTCCTGCCAGTCGAACGTCATGCGCAGCAGCGGCTGACCGTAGGCATCGCGGTAGGTGGGGTCCAGGTCCAGGTAATTGCCACGGTAGGACTGATGGGCGCCGTGGGCGTCCATCGACACCTGGTGGGTGTAGTAGTCGGCCGTGGCTTTCTTCCAGGCACTGCCCCAGGCCGGCGTCCCCGGCGGGTTGGAGGTACCGGCAATCGGCCGGCTACCGGCCTGGTTCACCCACATTGGCGAACCGCCGACGAAGCCGTGCGGGCCATGGTCGAAGTTGTCGGCGTTGAAATCGTCGATGGCAATGCCATTGCCACCCGCGCCGATGAAGTTGTTGGTGTAGGTGTCCTTGTCGAAGAACGCCTTGACTGTCCCCATGTTCTGATAGGCGAAGTTACGCCCGACCACACCTTCGTTCTTTACCGGATCGTAAGGTTTGCCAATGCCGGAAAGCAGCATCAGACGCACGTTGTTGAACTGGAAAGCCGCCAGAATCACCAGCTCTGCCGGCTGCTCCACCTCGCGCCCCTGGGCATCGATGTAGGTCACGCCGGTGGCCTTGCGCTTGCTGTCGTCCAGGTTCACCCGCAGCACATGGGCATTGGGCCGCAACTCGAAGTTGGGCACCTGGCGCAGCGCCGGCAGGATATTCACGTTGGGCGAGGCCTTGGAGTACATGTAACACACGTAGCCGCTGCAGAAACCGCAGAAGTTGCACGGCCCCATCTGCGCCCCGTAGGGGTTGGTGTATGGCCCCGAGGTGTTGGCCGACGGCAGGTTGTAGGGTTTGTAGCCCAGACGGGTGGCAGCCTTTTCGAACAGCCTTGCCGATACAACGTTCTTCTGCGCGGGCAGCGGGAACGGGTTGGAACGGTCTGGCGCATAGGGGTTGCCGCCCTTCCCTTCACCGACCACCTGGCCTTTGACGGTCCAGGCCTGGCCCGAAGTGCCAAAGACCTTTTCGGCAAAGTCGAAATAGGGCTCCAGCTCTTCGTAACTGACGCCGAAGTCCTGGATGGTCATGCCTTCGGGAATGAACGTGCGCCCGTAGCGCTCTTCATAGTGGCTGCGCAGGCGCAACTCGACGGGGTCGACCCGGAAGTGCACACCCGACCAGTGCAGGCCCGCGCCCCCCACGCCCTTGCCCGGCAGGAATGCGCCCAGCTGGCGATTGGGCAATGCCACATCATTCACGCTATGGCGGACAGTGACGGTTTCTTTCGATACATCGACGAACAGCTTCTTGCGCACGCTGTAGGTCAGCTCATCGATCACCTGCGGGTAGCTGCCTTCGGGGTAGGTATCCTGCATCGGCCCCCGTTCCAGGGCTACCACGTGCAGCCCGGCCTCGGTCAGCTCTTTGGCCATGATCGCACCGGCCCAGCCGAAGCCGACGATCACCGCATCTACTTTGTTCAACACAGTCGCCATGCCTCAGGCCCTCTCACCACGGATCGATACAGCCGGGAACGGGTAAGGCTCATTGCGCTCGACCCAGTCCATGAAGTCGGCGCGGGCGCCGGGGAAGCCGATCTGGGTCCAGCCGACCATGCCTTTGTTGCCGCCATGAATCGGGTCGCAGAAGAACCCTTCGCGCGTGTTTTGCACCAGCAGGCTGAAGAACACCTTGGCCGGAACGGTTTCGAAAACCAGCTCTCCTGCCTCCAACTTGCTGAGAATGCGGTCCCGGGTAGCGCTATCTTGCGCAGCAAAAACCTGTCCGCCATTGGCCTTGCACCAGCCGTCCACGGCAGCGATGCCCAGGCGGTAGATTTGTTGCGGGCTGAGCTGCAGCTGGTAGCCCAGCTCGGGCGGGGCGTCGGCGTTGAAGGGCCCTTGCATGTACCACTGTGCGCCAGTCGCGTAGGGGGTGTTCATTTGCCGGTCGATAAATTCGGCGGCGCCAGCTTCCAGTGCCCCTGGGCCAAGCTCATCGGCCGGGATGATGCGCGACACAGCGGCTTGTACAAAAGCCCATTCTTCGGCGCTGAAGAATGTCGGTTGATAATTGCCCGCAGGCGGCGTGGCCGGCACTTTCGGTTGCTGATGCGGTTGCGGGGCCGCAAGCAGCTGGCTGGCGCCCACGCCAAGCCCTGTACTGGCCACTGTAACGACAGGGATCAGGGTCAAGGTCTTGCGCAGAAAATCCCTGCGCGGGTTGTCTGGGGCATGCTCAGGCATTGCGAATCCTCATCGGCTGTGGGGGTGGCCTTGATAAGCGCCATCTGATTTTCAATAAAGAGGTGATCTTGATAGGCCATCAAGAAGACAGCCGAATAATCTAGCGCGTTCAGACAGGTTTTGAAACCGGTTTCATTTTTACCCTCTCACCCGGCTTGACCTCCACCGCACGCCCATCAGCGCAAGGCTTTTTTCACACCCACCTCACCCTCTGCCGACATTCCACTGCCTACAGTGCCGACGCTCTTGCATGGAGCAGACTGACTGGAGTGGCAAACATGCTGCACGACGTGATCGACGACTCCCCCGCTTCACGGCTTGGGCCAATATACCGATGGCCTTGGGGCACAGCGCAATGGGTGGTGTTGTGCCTGCTGCTCTTGCTCGACGTAGCGGCAGCCTGGGCTCAGCAGCGCGCGGCCATCCCCAACCTGGGCAATCCCCATCACCTGCAGCACAGTGGGCTGTATACCGATTGGGCGAAAGGCTCGGTGATTGTCGTATTGCGCCATGCCGAACGCTGCGACCGCTCCAGTGAGGCGTGCCTGAATGACCCCAGCGGCATCACCGTCGCGGGCAGGCAGGCGACCACCGATATAGGCCTCGGGTTGCAACACCTTGGCCTGGGCGCAGTTGATGTCTGGACCAGCCCAGAGGTGCGAACCCGGCAGACCGCACAAGCCATGTTCGGTAAAACCATTGCCACACAAGACTGGCTTAATCAGTGTGACGGCCACTTTGCCGAAAATGCCTTTGCCCTCAAGCGAAAAGGCCACAACCTCGTGCTGGTCAGCCACAGCGGCTGCATGGAGCAACTGGAGCAGGCACTCAAAGCGCCTTCTAGCGCAACAGCGAACAGCTATGCCAGCGCCCTGTTCATCACGCGTGGCAACGATGGCAAGACGAAGGTGCTGGGCCAAATGGCGGCCAGTGAATGGCACACACTCATTGATGCCAAGGAACTCTGAACATGCCCTCCCGCGCCACCTTCTACCGCAACAACCTGCTGCTGCCGCTATTGCTGGCCGCCATTGTGTTCATGGCCTTCGACCTCACAGACTTCGATCGCTGGATCAGCAACCTGCTGCTTGACCCGGCCACTGGCCAGTTCCCGCTGCTGCACAACCCGTTATTCGAGAAAGTCACTCACAAATGGCCACGCATCCTGCCGGACTGGACCGGTGAACTGGCCGTCATAGGCAGCTTGCTGTCGTTCATCTGGCCGCGCTTGGCCAACCGCCCCCAACTGGGCCTTGCCCGGGCGCTGGAAAAGGTCCGTATTGCACCGGTGCTGCGCTTTACCACCCAACACCGACGCGACCTGTTGTTCGTGGTGGTAGCGTTCGCGCTGAGCACCACCGTGATTCACTACCTGAAAAGCCATACCAGCGTGTATTGCCCTGTGGAAACCACGCTGTATGGCGGTTCGCAGCCCCGGGTCGAATGGTTCGAAAACTTCTCTTTATGGAGCAAGCCCGGCGATGGCCGTTGCTGGCCGGGTGGCCATGCATCCAGCGGGTTTACGCTGTTGGCGCTGTATTTCGTGGCCCTGCGCCATCGGTGGGCACATGCTCGCAAGTTGTTGGTGGCCATTCTGCTGATCGGGTTCGTGTACGGCACTACCCGAGTATTACAGGGCTGGCACTACATGTCTCATACGTTCTGGGCCGGGATCTTTGTCTGGCTTACAACCTGGGCAACAGCCTTGCTCTTCTATGGACGCATCGCGCTGCAGGCGGCTGAACTTAGCCCAGTCCTATCTGATGCTGCGCCGCAGCACTTGCAGACGTGGTCACAACAGTCATGAGAAAAATCAGCCCTCTATAAAACATCACTCATTTTTTGACAGAAATAATTAGACAACAACTTCCAAAGAAACTTCCTACAATGCTTTAGGAACTTTCAATCTCCCACAAAAATTGATTCCTAGTTACTCTTCAGGCTTTCGCAACTGCTAATGCCCGACCGCATGGACGCGGGGGGCCACCGCGAGTGTTTGAGCTGCCAAGAGACGAGGATCAAGGATGCCCAAAGAGTCCGACCGCACTGGCAAACCAGTGCCCCCCCCCCAAAAGCCAATCCTGCTCGAAGACATAAACGAAACCCCACCGCCTCCTGACGGCGCGGGTCCTGAATACGCAACCGATCTACCCGGCTACCCGGCCGATCCAGACTTTCAGCTACGCGGCGGCTACGACAACCTCATGCTCGACGCGGCAAGCCAGCTGTTCGGCCTGGTCATTCGCCTGCGCACGCTGGATGACCTGCCCAACATCCAGTTCGTGCACAAGACCGTGCAAACACAGGTCAGTACTATTCGCGAAGAAATGCGACAGCACGGCTATTGCGCGATCCATCAGGAAGTCTATTCCTACGCCCTGTGCCTGCACCTGGACGAGGCCGTGATGACCCGCCCCTGGGGCCAGAACTCGTGCTGGAGCCACGAACCGCTGCTGAGCATCTTCCACGACGAAACCCAGGGCGGCGAAAAGATCTTCGTGCTGCTCGAGCGCATCATGCAATCGCCAAAGGAATTCCAGGATGTGCTGGAGTTCCTGTACTTCTGCTTTTGCCTGGGCCTGCAAGGCAAATACGCCCTTGACCCCAAGGGCGATGAAATCCTCAGCGCGCTGATCAGCCGGATGCACAAGGTCATTCGCCAACTGCGTGGCCCCACGCCGCAAACAGTGAGCGACCCCTATAGCAACGTCGTCCATTGCCCCCACCGTATGCGCCGCTGGCAGTGGCCCTGGTGGACCCCGCTGGTCATTTCGGTCATCGCCATGGTCTGCGCCTACAGCTACTACAGCTACCGCCTCGACCTGCTAACCGCCGAAGTCCTCGAATCGCTCAACGCCATTCTGCAGCAGTAACGGGGGACGCCACATGCCCAGCCAATCCGATTTGCGCTTCACTTTCCAGCCGCTGGTTGGCCGAAGCGAGTTTGAGGTGGTGTCGTTCGAGCTGGACGAAGCCATCAGCTCACCGTTCCAGCTGCAGCTGGAGCTGATCAGTTTCGAAGACGATGTCGACTTCGGCCAGCTCCTCGACAAACCGGTGCTGTTCACCCTCTGGCAGGGTGAGCGCCCGTTGCGCTACGTGCACGGCCTGATCAGCACCTTCAGCCAAGGGGAAACAGGCTTCCATCGCACCCGTTACCGCGCACTGGTCGAGCCCATGCTGGCCCGCGCCGGGCTGCGCTCGAACTGGCGCATCTTCCAGCAGAAAACCGTGCCGCAGATTCTCGAGATCATGCTCAAACGCCAAGGCGTGAATGCCTACGAGCTGAAGTGTCTCGACCCGCATCAGGTGCGCGAATTTTGCGTGCAGGCCGGTGAAACAGACCTCGACTTCATGGCCCGCCTGGCCGCCGAGGAAGGCATTGTCTACCGCTTCGAACACACGCCGAAACAGCACTTGCTGGTCATCACTGACCGGCTGCTGGCGCTGGGCCAGATCAGCCGGGGGGCCATCAAGACCGATGATGAGGATGAAGGGTTTCACAATGACGACGTTGGCCCCGATCAGGTGCTGTACCGATCCGTTGGAGGCGGCGATCAGGCCAGGCCTTGCCTGCGGCGCTTGCGTTACAGCGAACAGGTGCGAACAGCGCAGCAGGTGCAACGGGACTACACCTTCACTCATCCGCAATACCGTCAGGAACACAGGGCGTACGACAATAGCAACACCCATCAATCGCTGAACTATGAGCGCTTCGACTACCCCGGCCGATACAAGCGTGATGCGGTCGGGGTTCCGTTCACTGCCACCCGCCTTGCGGCCCTGCGCCATGATGCGCGCATTGCCGAAGTGGAAGGCGACGATGTGCGCCTGCAACCGGGGCTGAGCTTCACCCTCATCGAGCACCCGCGTGAAGACCTCAACGTGCACTGGCGCACGGTCAGCGTGCATCACGAAGGCACCCAGTTCACCAGCCTGCAGGAAGAGGCCGCCGGCTCGCAGCAAGGCACCCGCTACAAACAGAACGCATTGCTGGTTCCCGGCAGGGCCGAATGGCGCCCGGCCCCCCTGCCCAAGCCACGCATCGACGGCCCGCACATGGCGACGGTGGTCGGGCCCAAGGGCGAGGAAATCTATTGCGACCAATGGGGCCGCGTGAAAGTGAGCTTTCCTTGGGATCGGGAAAGCGAAAACAACGAGTTCAGCTCCTGCTGGGTGCGCGTGTCGCAAGGTTGGGCGGGGGGCAGCTGGGGTTCGATGGCCATCCCGCGCATCGGCCAGGATGTGATCATCCAGTACGTCAACGCCGACCCGGACCAGCCGATGATCACCGGGCGCACCTATTGCGGTAACCAGTTGCCGCCCTATGACCTGCCCGAGCACAAGACGCGCATGACCATCAAGAGCCAGACCCATAAAGGCGAAGGCTTCAACGAGCTGCGCTTCGAGGATGAACTGGGTCGGCAGGAGGTGTTCATTCATGCCGAGCGGGACCAGAACAACATCGTCAAGCACGACGAAACCACACGCGTGGGTAACGATCGTACCGAACGCGTCGAACGAGACGAGACGATTTCGATCGGTCAGGACCGTCGCGAAGACATCGCCCGTGACGAATCTGTTGGCATCGGCCAGAACCGGGTACACGAAATCGGCAACGACGACAGCCTGAGGATTGGTCGCAACCACAGGATCACCACAGGCAAGGACCGAATCGAACAGGTAGGGAACCACCGGCAGGACATCACCAAGGCAAACCACACGGTAGAAATCGGCGGCCACCGCGAACAGGTGGTTGCCGGTCACAGCACGTTGCAAACGGGCGAAGCCATCCGGCACACCACCAAGGTTTATGACATCCAGGTCAGCGAAAGCCTGACGATCCGCAGCCCCGCGGGGCTTTTGAGAGTCGACGGCGCCGGT
Source organism: Pseudomonas sp. JY-Q (assembly GCF_001655295.1). Classification (NCBI taxonomy): domain Bacteria; kingdom Pseudomonadati; phylum Pseudomonadota; class Gammaproteobacteria; order Pseudomonadales; family Pseudomonadaceae; genus Pseudomonas; species Pseudomonas sp. JY-Q. Next base: position 3,360,873 of record NZ_CP011525.1, read on the forward strand.
ATCACGCTGGACGGCCTGGCGCTGGCCTTCAAAGGGCCTGTCAGCCAGCAGGCTACGGGTAGCAATCGCGTCACTTCAACGTCTGGCGTACCGGCGCCGGGCGAACCCATTTGCCTCAGCTGCCTGCTCAAAGCGATCGCCGACGGCCACACCATCATTCGCATGGAAGGAGCAAGCTGATGCCCAGCCCATTTGTCAGAGCAATGGTCGATGTGCTGCGGGCATCCGATCACTATCGCCTCAGCGCCATCGTGGAAATGGCCAACTTGACACCCGAGGTGCAGGAACAACTGACCGGGCACTACACCGGCCGCTGCTGGCCACTGCTGCAGCAAGCCCAGTTCAGCAACCTGCGGACAGCAGGCCCTTGGTTGTTCGGTTCGCGCCTCGGTTCCGATGTCTCGGCCCAGTACGACTTCCAATGGCAACTTGAACAAGGTGCTGCTGGCGCCGTGTGCGGCTGGATAGTCAGCGCGCTTCCCGCTGCCCGGCTCGCCGGACACTTGAGCCACGCCAACATCGTCACGGGCACGGACGGCCATTCGTACCTGTTGCGCTTCCACACCGCCGCGGCTCTGCTAGTGCTGGACAGGCACCGTGAGCTGCCTGGGGTTAGCGAATGGCTGGCTCCCATCCATCACTGGTGGGCCCCTGTGGCACACCCGAGCAAGCGGTTGTGGATGCAGATATCCGGCGGTAATCAGCCTCAATCCACGCACTGTCCGCCAATCACGTTGAACGAAGCGTGTTGGGCCGAACTGGCGGGTGACCCGCTGAGCTATCAACTTGCCGAGTTGCTCAAGAACGAGCAGTCCTGCCCGACCTTGCACGCTGCCTGCCACGGCACACGGGTTGGCTTGATTCAGCACTATCTGGATCAGGCGCGCGCGCAAGGCCTGGGGCGTGAAGAAGACCTTATCAGCTATGTGCTGATGCTGGCTCGCGGTGGCGAACAGCTCAGTAGCTCGCCAGCCTGGCAGGAGGCGATTGCCGCCACGCGCGAGCAGCAGACATCCCTGATGGACAACGTGCAGCGCTGCCTGCGCACCAAGGACTGAGGCACAACACAACCATGGACTCACTCAGCGAAACCCTCGAACTGTGCAGGCGCATCACCTCCGGCTACCGCCCGGCCCTGCGCAACAGCCCCGTCGCCGACTGCACCCGCCGCTTCGAACTGCTGCCCCTGCGCTACGCCGCCGTCGGCGGCAACCCGGCACAACGTGCCCGCCTGCCCAAATTGCCAGGCTATCTCAGCCCGTTCCAGGAGGTCGGCGAGCTGACCCACTCCAGCTACGCCATCCGCCCTTTGCGCGAGGGCTTTCTCTACCTGCTGATCAAGCGCCATAGCGCGCCGGCCTACGAATGGCACAGCCAGTACCGCGTGGCGCCCAATGGCTCGCTGCTGTACATCAGCAGCGACGCCCCCTGGGCGCCTGCCCCCAGCGCCGGCAATCTGGATGAGATCCTTCGCGGTTTCGGCTGGACCATCACCCTCTACGACCTGGATGACATCCAGGAGCTGCGCCCATTGTTCAGCCCTTCCCCGCTGACCCCGCGCATGCTCGACAACTACCGCCTGCTCGACGACGACTACCGCAGCAGCCTGCCCACGATCGATATCGCCCGCTTCATCCAGCCCTCCGACGCCCCGCCACAGCCCCACGTCCTCAAGCATGACCAACTGAACTGGGTGGCCGACTTCAAGGCCCAAAACGATGCAGACCTGCAGGCACTGCTGGACCTGCAGCCGTTCAACAACGACCAGATCGTCTCGCCGCACGCATCACGCCAAGCGCTGGCACCGCTGGTGAACCACAGCAAACCCCGTGGCGCCGCCATCGTCATCGAAGACGCCATCGGGATCACCCAGGAGCTCAACGCCTGGCGCAACGCCGCTGTCGAGGATGTGAAGACCCAGTGGCTGGCGCGCACCGTGGAACCCGGGGTGGACAACGAACGCAAGCTGCTGGTCGCGCAGTCGTTCCTGGAAATCGAAAAACTCTACCCGCAGATGGTGGCCGAGCAGATCGTCAAGCGCGAAGTCATGGCCGAAAAAGTCCGCAACCAGCCCCACCTGCATCCCGAGATCTACTTGTTCTCCGAACGGGCCAATCAACAGGCCGATGCCCATGATGAACGCATGAAGCCCCACCTGGCGCAGTTCGAGCGCGAGGTCCGCAGCAAAGTCCAGGCCCGCCAGGATGCCGGCGAGTTCCGCAAGCGGTTCGACCAGAAATACGGCCACCTGGTCGACCGCCAGGCCATGCACGATCAGCTCGACGGTTTCGAGCAGGCCATGCAACACGCCCAGCAAGCCGCCGAGGACCGCGCCAAGGACCATACCCGCTGGGTGGCCAGCGAACGCTTGTTGCAGGCACTGGACCGCTACGACAACGCCGACCTCATCAACGGCCTGGCCTTTGCCGAACAGACCGGCCAGTGCGTGATCGGCATGGAGTTGAGTGAAGGGGGCACGAAGGTGCTGGACCACTGGTGGCGCAGCGACGTGGCAGACCGGGGCAACCTTGCAATACGCGGCATCACCTACAACCAGGAGGACCTGCGGGAAGCACTGGCGGCGCTGCTGGAAGCGGCTAAAAGCGAACCACAGTCAGCGTCATCCTTCGCCCTGCCGGAAGCACTTGCCAGGCAAGCCCATGCCGCTGCCAATGCCTTTGGGCGCATCAACACCCTGTACGAACAGATGCAGGCACAGAGCAGCACGGCCAGCATCGGCCTGTATGCCTGGTACGTCGCGCTGGGGCGGCAAGTGCTGCGCACCGCGACCCCCAACAGCATGGACCGCGCGTTGCACCAGGGTTTGCGGCTGACCTTGTTCGCTTCGGTGCATGAAACGGCTGTCGATATTCGCCTGAGTGAAGCTGCACGTAGCGGGCAGCCCATTGACCCACAACGCAGTGCAGGCCAGGTATCAAGGTACCTCGACCAGGCCTGGGCTGAAGGGTTGATGCAGGCCCGTAACAGTGACTTCTACAAAGTGCGTGTCTCCGGGCTGGTGTGCCTGCTGGAGGGGATGCTGATGGCCTTTAAAGCGCGCGAACTGCCTGACAGTGATGCGCGGGTGAAGACCGAACTCCTGGCGGCCGCGATGACCACGGCTGCGGCGGGCTTTGAAGTTGGAGCCAGCTATGTGGACCAGGTGGTCGCGCGGTACGGCGCGAACAGTGTGACCGGACGAGGAGCAGCGGCCGCTTTAGGGCGCTTGAAACTATGGGGCGCCAGTTTAGCTGGCACCGGGGGTTCACTGCTGGCGTGGTGGGATTTCACTGATTCGGTTGAGCATTTCAAAAGCAGCCAGAGTGGCGCTACCAAGCAGGTTCAAAAAAACTCCAGACTCTTGTCGGCTACTTATTTTGTAAGAGGGGTCGCTACAGTGACTCTCTCACTTGCTGAGTTAGGAACGGCCGTTGCGACTGCAAAACCTTTTTTCGACTACCTTTCTCAAAATGCCAAGACCAAGCTCGTCAGGATGCTATCCACCTCCTTGGGAGCACTTGCAAAGAAGCTCGGCACGCAGGCTGCTCGGTTATTACTTGCGCGCCTCGTTCTTGGGGCGTTCTGGATTGGCCTGGTCTTCACATTGATTATTTACATACTTGAAGACGATGCTTTGGAAAAGTGGTGCAAACGCAGCAGCTTCCGCCTTGCAAAAAACTCAAAACCGTTTGAAGAACAAGAAGAGCTGAAGACCCTGCACTCCGCATTCAGCGAGGTATTGTGATGTATCTGATCGAATGGGGTTTTTGGCAAATGGCTACTGAATCCGAAGCCGCGCGAAAAGCATATGAAGCAGAACTGACACCGAACGAAAAGCGTCAAGATTTATATGAGGGTGACCTGACTGAAGAAATGCACTTCCAATCCGTTAGTAAACAACCCTATGCAAGAGGACCTGTTTTCGCGTTCAGCGACACTATTTTAGAAATGCGCTGCGGAGGTTCAGAAGAGAAGCGTGGACTTATTACGCTCGCAACGCTCGGCGCTGTCGCCCCGGCCATTGCTGTGGGACTAATGATCACCACTGGATTTTTATGGATGGACATCACCGATCCGGATGGGCGTTCCGTAATCACTATTTTTTCAACACTTATAATGCTCTCAGTCAGCTCTACCTTAGTGTATCTTTATTCAAAGTATGGAATCCACTTAACCCGACTAGAAATGCTGACTAGCCGTCACTTGCTCATTCGTTTCAATCGAGTAACCCAACAAGTTCACCTACATCGACCGAAATACTGCGGTGGAATCGTAACTTTTCCATGGAATGCAACCGGAAGCACTGGCTTATATCCAGAAGATGACTCACTCAGCATGGGCACGCGACTCGGCCTGGTCTGGCACCCCAGCCGCACCGGCTTACCCCACATGGAAATGGCCCTGCTGGGCAAACAAGGCCAAGGCGGCAGCGAACTGCGTGATGAGTGGGAATTCATCCGTCGTTACATGGAAGAAGGCCCACACGCCGTCCCCCGCCCCCGCCTGAGCACCCAGCTACCCTCACCCGTCCAGGCATTCAGCGCCCAGTTCGAAGGCCTTGGACGTTTCTTCCGCAAAAGCAGCTGGCTGTTCAAAGTTGCGCTGCTGTTTGTCTGGCCCGCGTTCGTCATCATCGGCACCGGCCACTGGCTCAGCCTGCTGCTGTGCTGGCGACCGCGCTGGCCGAAGGTCATCCGCGAGGCCGGCCTGCCCGGCAAGCCAGTCCCACCCGTGACAACCCTGAGCGACTACCCACCCGCAATCCAGGCACGCTTGCTCGCCAACGCCGACCGCTGGCAGCTCAAGCCCGGCAAGCGGCCGGAGAAAAAGCCACGCAAACCGCGCACGCCCAGAAGGCCCAAGGAGATCAATTGATGCCATACATCATCCTTGCAGATGGAGCGTACCCATGGACTCTTTGAACCATCACTTCCTGCTACCGCCGAGGACCGCGCCAAGGACCATACCCGCTGGGTGGTCAGCGAACGCTTGTTGCAAGCGCTGGACCGCTACGACAACGCCGACCTCATCAACGGCCTGGCCTTTGCCGAGCAGACCGGCCAGTGCGTGATCGGCATGGAGTTGAGTGAAGGGGGCGCGAAGGTGCTGGACCACTGGTGGCGCAGCGACGTGGCAGACCGGGGCAACCTGGCAATACGCGGCATCACCTACAACCAGGAGGACCTGCGGGAAGCACTGGCGGCGCTGCTGGAAGCGGCTAAAAGCGAACCACAGTCAGCGTCATCCTTCGCCCTGCCGGAAGCACTTGCCCGGCAAGCCCATGCCGCTGCCAATGCCTTTGGGCGCATCAACACCCTGTACGAACAGATGCAGGCACAGAGCAGCACGGCCAGCATCGGCCTGTATGCCTGGTACGTCGCGCTGGGGCGGCAAGTGCTGCGCACCGCGACCCCCAACAGCATGGACCGCGCGTTGCACCAGGGTTTGCGGCTGACCTTGTTCGCTTCGGTGCATGAAACGGCTGTCGATATTCGCCTGAGTGAAGCTGCACGTAGCGGGCAGCCCATTGACCCACAACGCAGTGCAGGCCAGGTATCAAGGTACCTCGACCAGGCCTGGGCTGAAGGGTTGATGCAGGCTCGTAACAGTGACTTCTACAAAGTGCGTGTCTCCGGGCTGGTGTGCCTGCTGGAGGGGATGCTGATGGCCTTTAAAGCGCGCGAACTGCCTGACAGTGATGCGCGGGTGAAGACCGAACTCCTGGCGGCCGCGATGACCACGGCAGCGGCGGGCACAAGCTGCTCGCCTACTGCTTGCACGTTTAGTCTTAGGGAAATCCTGAAAAAGACTTCCTGATTTTGGCAAAATACCCGGACTCCACCCGCCGAGTTTTCCGATGAAGCAAATGACCTTCGCCGACGCCGAGTACGCCGGCAAGCGCAAGCAGACCCGCAAAGAGCTGTTCCTGATCGAGATGGATCAGGTGGTGCCGTGGAAGGGGTTGATTGCCCTGATCGAGCCGCACTACCCGAAGGGTGAAGGCGGTCGTCCGGCGTATCCGTTGATGGCGATGCTGCGCATACATCTGATGCAGAATTGGTTTGGCTACAGCGATCCGGCGATGGAGGAAGCGCTGTACGAGACCACCATCCTGCGCCAGTTCGCCGGGTTGAGCCTGGAACGCATTCCTGATGAAACCACCATCCTCAACTTCCGTCGCCTGCTGGAAAAACATGAACTGGCGGCCGGCATCCTCGGTGTGATCAACGGTTACCTGGGTGATCGTGGTCTGTCGCTGCGCCAGGGCACCATCGTCGATGCCACACTGATCCATGCGCCGAGTTCGACCAAGAACAAGGACGGCAAGCGCGACCCGGAAATGCACCAGACCAAGAAAGGCCAGCAGTTCTACTTCGGCATGAAGGCGCACATCGGCGTGGATGACGAGTCGGGCCTGGTGCACAGCGTGGTGGGTACGGCGGCCAACGTTGCGGACGTTACTCAGGTCGACAAGTTGCTGCATGGCGACGAGAACGTGGTTTGTACGGACGCGGGCTACACCGGCGTTGAGAAACGTCCAGAGCATGTCGATCGTAAGGTTATCTGGCAGGTGGCGGCACGCCGCAGCACCTACAAGAAACTCGATAAGCGCAGCGCGTTGTACAAGGCCAAGCGCAAGATCGAGAAGGCCAAGGCCCAGGTGCGCGCCAAGGTCGAGCATCCATTTCGCGTGATCAAGCGGCAGTTTGGCTACACCAAGGTGCGTTTCCGGGGGCTGGTGAAGAACACCGCGCAACTGGTGACGCTGTTCGCCCTGTCGAACCTATGGATGGCACGCCGACATTTACTGACGAATGCAGGAGAGGTGCGCTTGTAATGCAGAAAATGGCGCGGCGAGGTGCTCGCTGGGGCCAGAAACACCGAAATAAGCGGGCGATTTGATCGTTTTTTGATCGGTTTACCGCTTTCAAAATCAGCGTAGGCTGAAGTCAGTCAGAAATACAGGGCTATTTCAGACCATCCTTAGGTGCATTTTGGATCGGACTCATCCTGACACTCATAATCTATATTTTGGAAGATGACGCGTTAGAGAAGTGGTGCAAACGCAGCTGCTTCCGAACTCATAAAAATATCAAGCCCTATGAAGAGCAGGAAGAACTGAGCGCCCTACATTCTGCTATCAGCGAGGTTTTATAATGTATCTTATCGAATGGGGATTCTGGCAGATGGCAACTCAGCCAGAAGCTGCACGTAGAACGTACGAAGCAGGGATGACACCAGCAGAGAAGCGCGCAAATAGAGATTTTTATGAAGGCGACCTGAATGAAGAAATTCACTTTTGCCAGGTAAGTGAAACACCCCTCCTACGCGGCCCTGTTTATGCATTCAATGAAACCTACATGGAAATGCGCTGTGGCGGCTCAGAAGAGAAGCGCGGCCTCATTACGCTAGTCACGATCGGCGGAGTACTGCCTGGGATAATTTTCGGAATCGGCATAGCTGTCGGTTCCATCTGGCTTGATATCACCCAACCTTATTCAATCTCCTTTATAGCAGTCTTACTTACAGCTCTCTTGGCTTCAGCTTCAGGAGCAGCATTGTATTTTTACCTGAAGTACGGCGTAAAAATCTCGCGACTGGAAATGCTGACCAGTCGGCATCTACTTATTCGCTTCAATCGAATAACTCAACAGGTCCACCTCCATCGACCCAGCTACTGTGGTGGCATCGTCACCTTCCCCTGGAAAACAACCGGCAGCACGGGCATTCGCCCAGAAGATGATTCGCTAAGCGTTGGAATACGACTCGGTCTAATCTGGCACCCCAGCCGCACCGGCCTGCCCCACATGGAGATGGCCCTGCTGGGCAAACAAGGCCAAGGCGGCAGCGAACTGCGTGATGAGTGGGAATTCATCCGCCGTTACATGGAAGAAGGCCCACACGCCGTCCCCCGCCCCCGCCTGAGCACCCAGCTACCCTCACCCATCCAGGCATTCAGCGCCCAGTTCGAAGGCCTTGGGCGTTTCTTCCGCAAAAGCAGCTGGCTGTTCAAAGTTGCGCTGCTGTTTGTCTGGCCCGCGTTCATCATCATCGGCACCGGCCACTGGCTCAGCCTGCTGCTGTGCTGGCGACCACGCTGGCCGAAGGTCATCCGCGAGGCCGGCCTGCCCGGCAAGCCAGTCCCCCCCGTGACAACCCTGGGCGACTACCCACCCGCAATCCAGGCACGCCTGCTCGCCAACGCCGACCGCTGGCAGCTCAAGCCCGGCAAGCGGCCGGCGAAAAAACCACGCAAAACACGGGCCTCCAGATCGCAAGAATAACCGGCCGCGCCTACTGCCTGATCCTGACTGTATTCAGCGATCGGCTCTACATCGAAAACCGGGTTGAAATTACCGGCCCCCAATCCCCAACCTTGGGGGAACGCTGCCCACCGCCAGCCGCTTGCAAAATCCCTCGCGGAGAGGCTCGCCCCTTGCCCCCCAAGGCCTGCAGCGCAACTTTCAGATATTGGCACAGCTCTTGCCGATCTCCTCCCAGACGCCCCAAGTCCATGGGCCCGTTTGCAGGAGGAATTGACTCATGCACCGACCGATACCCCACCCGCTGGCAGTGGCGATTTTCGCCGGCATGCTCCAGCTTCCCGCGCAGGCCGCCTTGAACGCTGTCGATCCAGGCGCTTACGTCCCTGCCAATGGCGGCTTCCCCGCCTGGTACCAGGACAGCCACGGTCGTACCCTCGACCTGTGCCTGACCAAGGCCGTCAGCTCCCGGGTCGCCGGCGCACCTGGTGCACCCTCATACATGTGCACGCTGCTGCCCACGCCTGGTGTGTTCGACGATACCCAACCCATCGTCTTCCCCACCAACTTCCCTGACGAAGCGTTCTGGTTCACTGCCGACGCTGCAATCGTCGACGCCGCCCGTGGCATCGACCTCAGCTATGGCACGGCGATCGAAGCGGCATTCGCTGCCGAAGAACCTGTCGAGGGTGACCAGGTCAGCTTCGCCCGGGTCCGTATCCGGGTCGACGTACCCACCGCGGGCACCTACGTGGTCACCCACCCCTATGGCGTTGAAGTGTTCGATGTGCCCGTTGCGGGGCGCCGGGCGATCAACATGACCCGTGACATCGGCATCGCCGGGGCAGGCGACTTCACCGGCGCACTCAAGGGTGATGTCGGGCCGTTTCTGCGCAGTGTCAACGGCCCCTACACCGAAGGCAACGAGCGCTTCATCGGCGACCCGAACCTGGAAGAGCGGGTCACCGGCAGCCCATTCAACACCAACTACGTACGCATTGAGGGCCCTGGTGGCATCGACCTGCGCACCGAGCTGTTCGCTGTCTCGGGCAAACTTTCCGAAGTGGCCCTGCCAACCCCGCTGATGCCACAACGCAGCACGTACTCACGCCATACCGAAAACGGCGACCTGATCGCCCAACAAGACATTTTCGTGTTGGCCCCGCCGCCACCGGCAAGCGTCACCCTGACCAGCCAGACCCCCAACCTGAGCCTCACCGAGGCCAACGGCACCGGCGCCTGGTACGCCCAGTCAGTCCTCAACCCGGCGGCCGGAACCCTCGTGACACTTTCCGCTGACAACAGCGTGGCAATCCCGACCAGCAGCCTGACCACCAGCAACGTCCCCCTGACCGACCTGGTCACCATCACACAGGCCCAGTACCGCTTGTCTACCGGCGAGCTGACCCTGGTGGCCAACACCAGCGACGAGACCACACCACCCGTACTTACCGCGCATACCGGCAACGGCACGTTGATCGGCAACCTTGGCGGTACCGGCGCCGTGAAGACATTGAGCATGACCCTCTCGCCCATTCCGCCGGCCAAGGTGCAGGTCACCAGCGCCAACGGTGGTAGCGACACCGAAGACGTGGTGCTGGTGCCATGAACAGACAAAGGCTCAGCCTTCAAGGAGGCAGCATGAACACTTGGTCGCGCCGTGCGCTGTTGGCCGCCGGTTTCTCTCTTACCGTTACCAGCGCCGCGTTTGCCGCGCTGTCTGATGTCGACCCGGGGCCCTACACCTTCGCCACGGGTGGCTATCCGATGTGGTACAAGGACAGCCTCGACCAATCCCTGGAGCTGTGCCAGTCGCGTGCCACCAGCACCCGTGCGCCAGGCGCACCAGGGGCGCCCGCCTACATGTGCACCTTGTTGCCCGAGCCCGGGATCTATGACGATGCCCTGCCGCTGGTATTTCCAGATAACTGGCCACCCGAGATGTTCTGGTTCCTGGCCGAAACCTCGATACCACAAGTAGGTAACAGCGGTTATGAACTGGAGGTCTACGTTGCCGGTATAGAGGCAGCCTTCGCGGCTGAAAACCCGGTAGACGGTGATCAGCAAAGCTTCGCCCGCATCCGTATCCGCGCTTCGGTCCCACGCACCGGTACCTACACCATCACGCACCCTTACGGGGTGGAGACGGTCAACGTCACCACGGCAGGTCGTCGCGCGATCAATATCACCCGGGACATAGGCATTGGCGCTCCCGGCAACTTCCGGGGGGCGCTGGGGGGGGCGATCGGCCCTTGGCTGAAGGGGGTTGGCGGGCCGTATACAGAGGTCAATCCTGACACTGGCACCACCGAAACCTACATCGGCGACCCCAATATCACCGAAGCGGTAACCGGTAGCCCCTTCAATACCAACTTCGTGCGCATCGAAGGGCCCGCGGGCGCCATTCAGACCAACACGTTCACAGTGTCTGGCAAGGTGCTGGACCCGCGAGCACAAACCCCGGTCACGCTGGAGCGCGCCACCTACTCGCGCAACGGCAGCGGTACCCGCGTGGAGGTGTTCGCCAAGGCCCCGAGTGAGGCCAGCCTGTGTATGCGCAATGGCCTGGCACTGATCGGCACGCCGCCTTCGCCTTGTCAGTTCACCCTGACTTCGGACAACAACGGTTTGTTCTTCAGCCAGCAGTTCAACCAGTCGGTGCCGCCAGAGGTGGTGGTTGTCACCGCCAGCAACGCAGTCGGCGGCACCCAGCCGACTGCGCTCTCGAGCAAGCTCAGCGACGTGGTCAAAGTCAGCACCGCACGCTACGACTGGGCCAACAAACGTCTGTTGATCGAGGCCAGTTCCAGCGACGAAGTAGCGGTCCCCGACCTGCTCGCCCAAGGCTACGGCCGCCTGTCGAAATCGGGCACACTGCAAAGCATCACGGTCAACGACTTGGCGCAACCGCCCGCCACCGTTACGGTCAAGTCTGCCCGCGGCGGTAGTGATGTAGAGCCAGTGATCGTGGTCGGCAACGCCCCGGTCGAGGCCGCCAACCAGCCACCGCTCGCCCAGGCCGATGTCGGCAGCACCAGTGTCGGTGTACCGATCACACTCAACCTGCTGCTGAACGACAGCGACCCGGATGGCAACGTGCCGCTGACCATCAGCGACCTGACCCAACCTGGGACCGGCCTTGGCGGCGTCGTGATGAATGGCACCACCTCGGTTACCTACACGCCGCCGACCGGGGCCACACAACCGCTGGTAGCCAACTTCAGCTACCGGGCGGTGGATGCCAAGGGGCTGAAATCGGAACCGGCCACGGTCACGATCAACGTCGCACCTAACCAGGCACCGACTGCCAACCCGGAAACCGTCGCCACCTTGGGCGTGCCATTGACCATCAACGTACTGGCCAACGACACCGACCCAGAAGGCAACGTACCGCTGAGCGTGACCAACATCACCCAGCCGGCCGCCGGCCGCGGCACGGTCAGCACCGACGGCACAACCGTCACCTATACCCCACCGGCCACTGTAACCACAGCCTTCACCACCACCTTCACCTACCAGGCACGTGACTCGCTGGGGGGGCTGTCCACCCCAGGTACGGTCACCGTCAACGTGTCGCCTCGGCCTGCCGCTGAAACCTTCGCCGTCACGGCAGCCACGGTCACGGCGCGCTCCAACAACCGTTACAACTGGGACATCAGTGGCACCTCGTCGGTGACCACCGGCAATACCGTAACCGTGCGGGTAACCACGACTACCGGCGTCCAGACCTTGGGTACGGCCACGGTAGCGCTGACCGGCCGCTGGCGCCTGGCGGTGAGCAATAGCACCACGATCATCCCGACTGCGGCACCGACGGCGACGATCACAACCAGCCAAGGCACCACGCGCACCGTCAACGTAGTCGTGCAGTAAAAGCCGGAGGCTTCGATGAAACGGCTGTACTCCCTGTTGCTCTGCCTGGCCCTGGCGGGCCAGGCCTGCTGGGCAGAGGACCTGATGGACAATGCCGACCTCGCACCCGGCAACGACCTCGGTGAACCCGTGATCATCCGCCTGCTGCCGGCCGGTGCCGGCCAGGCTGCGGTGATCGAGCAGCAAGGGTCAGGCAACCGCGCCGCCATCGACCAGAACGGTCAGGCCCTGCTGGGCCGTATCGTCCAGTCCGGCGGTGCCCAGGAAGCGTACATCTTGCAGGAAGGCAGTGACCTGATGGCCATCATCCGCCAACAGGGAAATGGCAACAGCGCGTCGATTCGCCAGAGTGGCAGCAGCAACAACGCTGCCATCGAGCAGATCGGCAACGACAACAGCGCCAGCATCGTGCAGTCCGGCTCGGGGCTCAACAGCTCCGTGACCCAGGCTGGCAATGGCCAGCATGTTCAGATCACCCAATACCGATAGACCTGGAGGCACCACCATGTACAAGCTCGCTCCGTTAAGTGCCGCTATCGTCCTGGCCCTCGCAGGTCAGGCCATGGCTGCTGACAGCACCTCGTCCCAGACCCAGGACGGCAAGGAAAACATCGCCGAAGTCTCTCAGACCCAGGCATCCTTCGCCTCGGCCACCCAGAACCAGACTGGCAAGGGCCACAACCACCTCGCCGTGCAGACCGAAAGCACCAGCGATATTCAGCAGAGCGCCACCGGCCAGTACAACGCCGGCTACGCTGAGCAACTGTTCGAGAACGGCAGCCAGATCACCCAGCACGCCGGAGGCAGCTACAACGATGCCTTCGCCAGCCAGTCGATAGGGTCAAACAACGAATCGCTGCAAACCCAACAAGGCGTCGGCAATAAATCCACCGTGTGGCAGGACAGCCAGGAAGGCAGCAAAGCCACCAGCTGGCAATCCGGCCAGCGCAACGAAGCGTTCATCGAGCAGACCTTCGGTGGCAGCAACAACCGCAGCACCGTCAACCAGACCGGCCAGGACAACTACGCCGCCGCCGAGCACCTGAACCATATCGATGGCGATATCCAGGTCTATCAGGATGGCCACGACAACTGGGCCTATGGCGACCAGCGCGAAGGCACCGGTGGCACCATTGCCATTGGCCAGTACGGGGGCGGCAACTCCGTGGAAGTGTGGCAGGACACACAGATCGGTAGCCAGGCCTCCGTAGTCCAGACCGGCCAGTCGAACGAAGGCTATATCGACCAGAGCTTCGGCGTCAGCAACAAGGTCAGCCTGTCGCAGCAAGGCAATGCCAACGCCAGTTGGTCGGACCAGTTCGAGACCAACAACTCGACCACCACCATTACCCAAACCGGCAACAACAACCTGCATTTCACCTATCAGAATGGTGAGAACCTCAACCTGACCATCAACACCCAAGGCAATGGCAACAGCATCACCGCCAGTAACTGGAAAGGCGCCAAGATGGGTGGCCAGTTCGGCACCAACCAGAACGCCACCATCAACCAGACGGGCAATGGCAACGGTGTCAATCTGACCCAGAAGGGCGCTGACCAGCAGGCCACGTTGACCCAGACGGGTAAAGGCAACCAGATGTCGACCAAGCAGGATGACGTCAGCAACGAGCTGTACTTCGAACAGAACGGCACTGACAACATTCTGATCGCCGACCAGCGTGGGACCGACAACTATGCCTACGGCAGCAGCCAGGGCACCGGCAACACCATCACGCTCGACCAGTCCGGCTATAGCAACCAGAGCTACACCAACCAACTCTACGGAAGCGGAAACGAAGCCACCATCAAACAGACTGACAGCATCAACGTCGCCTACGTGACCCAGGGAGGCCAAAGCAACAAGGCGTTCGTCGACCAAAGTGGCGTCGCCCAATCCGCCACCATCACCCAGCTGGGCAGCGCGAACCTGGCCACTGTGACCCAGCAGTAAACCGCTCCCCCTTGAACCGCGGTGCTCCTCTCCCTGGTGCCGCGGTTCCTTTTTCTGTTATCCCGCCCTCTGCAATCGTTCGATCCGATCGGCGTGTGCGATCCCTTGACGTGTATCTGTCGGGTACAATGGCAAACCGCTCGAAGATGTGCAGCCGCATGATCCAGTCCGACCTCGACCTGTTCGGCGCCCAGCCGCAACGCCTGGCCAGCCACACCGTGCTGCTGCCCGGCTTCGCCCTGGCCGAAACCGAGGCGCTGCTCGATGCCCTGCGTCCGGTGCTGCGTGCTGCGCCGTTCCGGCACATGTACACCCCAGGAGGCCTGCGCATGGCAGTGGGCCTGACCAACTGCGGTACGCTGGGGTGGGTGAGTGATCAACATGGCTACCGGTACAGCCCCAGCGACCCACTCAGTGGCCAGCCCTGGCCCGCCCTGCCCCCGGTTCTGCTCGCCTTGGCCTCCCGCGCGGCAGCCATGGCCGGGTTTGACGGTTTTGTGCCGGATGCCTGCCTGGTCAACCATTACCTGCCAGGCACACGCCTGAGTCTGCACCAGGACCGCGACGAGCAGGATTTCGGCCAACCGATCGTGTCGGTGTCGTTGGGCTTACCGGCGGTGTTCCTGTTCGGCGGCCTGCAGCGTGCCGACAAGGCTCAGCGCATTGCGCTGAGCCACGGCGATGTGCTGGTTTGGGGCGGCGAAGACCGCTTGCGCTTCCACGGCGTGCTACCGATCAAACCCGGTGTGCATCCGCGCCTGGGCGAACGGCGGATCAACCTGACCTTGCGCAAGGCGGGTGCCTGAACAGGGGCCGTCATCTGCCACCCCGCGCAAAACAAGATGAACGCACATGAAACACATTGAACATCTTGGCCAGGCAAGCTTCGAATGATAAGCCGCCTTTCTTTTGTCTGGAGCCTGCCATGCCCAACCCGCCTGGTTCTTCGAGCCGTTGCAACGGAGCCATGTACCGATGAAGATGCCTGGCCGCGCACCCAATGCTTCGCTGCAGCTCGATTACGTACGCGACACCCTGTTCGGCCCGGTGGCGCAACGCGTGGAATGCCAATGCCAGCTCGCCGCCCTCAACCTGCAGGGTCGCCCAGGGCTGCGCCTGCACGTGTGCCCCCCACTGCCTGACAAGATCGACCGAGCTCACAGTGTGGCCTTCGTCTGGGATGGGCGGAGTTACCACGGCGTGGTTCGCGAGAAGGGAAAGTGCGGCGACGGTGGATTGAACCTGCTGCTGGAACTGCAATAAGCCGATCAACGGGGGTTGTGGCTGCCTGGGCGCATGCCAGCGCGTTGCTTTCAGCAGCCCGGCCAGCCTTGGCTGACCGGGGCACGACAGGCGCGCTCAGGCAATCGCCTTGAGTGGCGCCGGGTGGTTGTCACGCAGCGCATGCAGCTGCTCCACCAGGTTGACCAGGTCACGGCAACTGTTGAGGTTTTGCAGCGCGACCCCGCTGAGGGTCACACCCTGATCGAGATCCTGGCCCTGGCCCAGGCGGATGGTCAGGTTGGCGCCGTCCGGGCAGCTGACTTCACAGCGGTCTGGCAAGCAGGCCTGCTCGATCAGTTGCCGCATCTCTAGTATCGAAACGCCTATCAACGACATGGTACGACCCTCTCTGTGGGATGGCCTGTTGTTTGGGAGTACGCCTTTGTCGGGCGGGGCGCCAATTGATATTGCGCATGCTCGGCCAGCTGTCCATGCGCCCGGGCAATGAGCTTGCGGGGGATCCTTTAGCACCTTAGTGGAAGATTCTCCGCGAGGGCCGAGTGTTCGACTGCATTAGCAGACTTGACGACGAGTGGTCTTGGTCAGCAACGCGTTGACCAATGTCCAGCCGGGTGGCCGTGGGAAGATGGCCTGCCAGCGACAGGGCCGGGACAGGCCACCCAATCAACAGGATCAGTGCGCGGCACCTCCCCTCTCATCCTGCATCTGCCCAAACCGCCCGGCATGGAAATCATCGAACGACTCGGCAATCTCCGCCTGGCTGTTCATCACGAACGGGCCGTAGCCGACGATCGGCTCATCGATTGGCTCACCGCTGAGCAGCAGCACACTTGCGCCGTCCAGCGCCTCGACAGCTACGTCTACACCCTCCCGGTCGAGCAGCACCAGGCTCGACGGGCCTGCTTCGCGCTCGCTATTGATTCGAACGTTACCACGCAACACCACCAGCGCTGCATTGCGCCCGGCAGCAACCGGCAACTGCAAGGCCGCGCCGGCGTTGAGCCGCAAATCCCACACGTCCATCGCGGTGAAGGTTCTGGCCGGCCCGTGGTGGCCATGGTAGTCACCGGCAATCACTCGCAAGCACCCGGCATCACCGTCAAGCGCTACCACCGGAATGTCGCCGGCCAGCAGCGTCTGGTAGCCAGCCGCTGCACGCTTGTCCCGCGCCGGCAAGTTCACCCACAGCTGGACCATTTCCAGAGTGCCGCCACTGCGTGCAAAGTCCGGGGAATGAAACTCTTCATGAATGATCCCGTTGGCAGCCGTCATCCACTGCACGTCACCTGGGCCGATCAAGCCGCCAGCACCGGTGGAATCACGGTGCTCCAGTTCACCTTGGTAGACGATGGTCACGGTCTCGAAGCCGCGATGCGGATGCTGGCCTACACCGCGTCGTGCTTGGGTCGGGGCGAAATCATGCGGGCCGGCGTAATCCAGCAGCAGGAACGGGCTGATCCGGCTGGCCAGGTTGTCGTAGGTGAACAGGCTGCGCACCGGGAAACCATCCCCCACCCAATGGGCGTGAGGGCTGCGGTGAATACCCAGAATCTTTTTCATGAGAAGGCTCCTCTCTTGGTTGAGGTAACCTTATCAATGATGCCAATCAAGCGGTAGACGGCTGAAATGGCATGCATCGTCCCATCTGCAGAACAGTCAACCCTGCAAAAAACCGAGCACTTGCTCGGCCGCCATGGCCGGGTCTTCCTGCATTAAACAGTGCCCACCGGGAACTTGCCGTGCGGTCACATTGCGGTTTAGCAGCGCCAGGCGATTGACCGAACGTGGCACAAAGGGATAGGTGTCTTCGCCATACAACACCCGTGTCGGCGTCCTGATTGCGGCCAGACTGGCCCACATGCGTTTAGGGAATGAACTGAAGATATCCACTTCACGGCTGGGCCGGCACTTGAGCACCACGGCCTCGCCACACTCACCGATGGCATGCTCGACATAGGCCTGCAGCGCCGCATGGGTCCAGCCTTTGAAGATGCCGCGCCCTTCCAGCGAGGCCAACGCCGACTCGCGATCGGGCCAGTGGCTGCGGCGGGTGGCAGCCTTGCGGGCCAGGGCGTGGCGCTGATGCAGGCCGACCAGGGCGGCCGCCCCCATCACGCCGATCATGCGTCGGCTGAACAGTACCGGGTCGAGCAGCACGGCACGGGCGAACAGTTGCGGCTCACTGCCCAGGATCAGCCCCGTAAGCACGCCACCAAAGCTGTGGCCTACGGCAAACCGCTGTACGTCGCCATACTCGCCACGTCCGCCCTGAAAGGCCTCCACCGCCAAGGCAGCGGTGCGGTTCCAGCCGCGAAACACCCCACCATGGTCACTGTCCCCATGGCCCTGAACGTCGCAAAGCCACAGGTCGAAATGCTCGCCCAGGCGCATCAGCAACGGTTGGTAAGCCAGACAACAGAAGCCGTTGCCATGCAGGAAGTGCAGCAGCGGTTTGCCACTGGCCGGGGTTCGCCAGCCACGCAGGGTGAAACCTTCGGCGCATTCGTGGGACCAGGGAATCAACTGCATCGGCTTACTGTACTCTCGGGGTCAGGAAAACGCTGATTCTACAAACAGCAGCGGGTACAGTGAAATCACCAGCAACAGGGCCATCACGACATTGAACAGCATCAGCCAGCGCGAGTTTTGCAACAGGTTGCGCAGGGCGCTGCCGAACATCACCCATACCCCCACGCTGGGCAAGTTGACCAACGCGAACAAGGCCGCAATGACGATCACGTTGGTTACATAGCCTTGCGCTGGCGTGTAGGTGGTAATCGCCCCTACCGCCATCACCCAAGCCTTGGGGTTGACCCACTGGAACGCCGCCGCCCCCCAGAAGCCCAGCGGTTTGCGCGCACTGGACGCGGCCGTGCCGACCGGCCCGGAAGTGGCGATCTTCCAGGCCAGGTACAGCAGATAGGCGGCGCCAGCGTAGCGCAGCACCGTGTACAGGGGTGGCCAGGCCTTGAATACTTCACCCAGCCCCAGGCCGACGGCCAGCACCATCATCATGAAACCAAAACTGATACCCAAGGCATGAGGGACCGAGCGGCGCACGCCGAAGTTCACCCCCGAGGCCAGCAACATGGTGTTGTTGGGACCCGGGGTGATGGAAGACACGAAGGCAAACAGCACGAAGGCGGTCAGCAGGTCGGCAGAGGCAAGCATGGCGGGCATTCCACTTTCTTTATGGGTGCTGTCACACTAACGGAGCGCCACTCCCAGCAACCGGTACAGTTCGATTAAATTACGCAGATACACATCACTGTACCGACAATCCGGATCAAGGAAGCCGTCACCATGAGCCTTACCATTCGCCCTGCCGTTCGTACCGATGCCGAGCAGATCCTCACCTTCATCACCGAACTGGCCGAGTACGAACGCGCGCGCCACGAGGTAGTCGCCACCCTTGCCGATATCGAGCACAGCCTGTTCGACGAAGGCAGCACTGTGCACACCCTGATGTGCGAGCGTGATGGCCGTGCAATTGGCTTTGCCGTGTACTTCTACAGCTACTCGACCTGGCTCGGGCGCAATGGCATCTATCTGGAAGACCTGTACGTAACCCCCGAGCAACGCGGCGATGGCGCCGGCCGGCAGTTGTTGCAGCACATTGCCCGCGAAGCGCTGGCGAACAACTGCGGGCGCCTGGAATGGAGCGTGCTGGACTGGAACGAGCCAGCGATCGGCTTCTACCAGAAGCTGGGGGCCGAGGCGCAGGATGAGTGGGTGCGCTACCGCCTGGATGGCGACAAGCTGGCGGCATTCGCCCGCGGGTGATCGCCCGGTTTCTGCACTTCTGCCTGCTGGAAGAACACGGCAGGCCTGAGCCTGTCCTACCTGCTGCTCGGCAGCCTCGCGCGCTGTATGACATTGACGCCAAGCCCGCCCCATGCTCTCCTTATGCCTCACGTTCAGGTGCCCCTCAGGGGGTGAAACGGGAAACCGGTGCGTCCCAGGCCCTTCAGCAGGGCCGGACAATGCCGGTGCTGCCCCCGCAACGGTAAGCGAGTGAAGCGTCTGTACCACTGTGCCTTGTAGTGCGGCATGGGAAGGTGACGCGTTCCAGGAGCCCAGCTCTTCCTCGCAAGCCCGGAGACCGGCCTGGCGTTCATGAACACCCCGCGGTGGGCGGGCGCTGTTGCATTCCCTTGGGCGACCACGTCCGGGGCTGCCGCGCTCGCCCATTGCCCACAAAAAGCAGAGGATCGCGTCATGCCCGTCACCAGCGCCAAACAACACAGCCTTGCTACCCCCGTTACCCTCAGCCAGCGTGTAATCATCGCCGTCGGTGCCAGCTTGCTGGGTTTGTGCCTGGTGTACTTTGCCGGGTTCTCGCACATCGAGGCTGTGCACAACGCCGCCCACGACACCCGCCACAGCGCCGCCTTCCCCTGCCACTGAGTACGCCTGATGATCACGCGCATTGCCCGTACTGCGGGTTTCAGCGGGCTCCTTGCAGCCCTGTTGCTGACCTTGCTGCAAAGCTTCTGGGTGGCTCCGCTGATTCTGGAGGCGGAAACCTACGAGTCCTCGGCCCCGGCCGCACACCACGAACACGGTAGCGAAGTGGCCGCTCATGAACACAGCGCCGAAGCCTGGTCGCCGGAAGACGGCTGGCAGCGCGTGCTGTCCACCACAGGCGGCAACCTGGTGGTCGCAGTCGGCTTCGCCCTGATCCTCGCCGCCCTGTACAGCCTTCGCGAGCCCAAACGCGCTGCCACTGGCGCATTGTGGGGGTTGGCTGGCTTCGCCGTGTTCTGCCTGGCTCCCACCCTGGGCTTGCCACCAGAACTGCCGGGGACTGCGGCCGCCGACCTGGGGCAACGCCAAACCTGGTGGGTTGGTACAGCCAGTGCCACAGCGCTGGGCCTGGCCTTGCTGGTGTTCGCCCGCCACTGGCTGCTGAAGGCGCTGGGCGCCGTGCTGCTGGTCATTCCCCATGTAATCGGTGCACCGCAACCCGAGGTGCACGAAAGCCTGGCCCCTGAAGCATTGGAAACCCAGTTCAAAGTCGCCTCCTGGCTGACCAACGCCGCCTTCTGGCTGGCCTTGGGCCTGCTCAGCGCCTGGCTGTTCCGCCGTTCCAGCCAGGCTTGATGCCTGCCTTCTATGCCGGTTTTGGCTGCCGCCGGGGTTGCCCGGCAGATGCCTTGCAACGCTTGCTGCGCCAGGCCCTGGACAACCAGGGGCTGGCGCTGGCCGACCTGCGCGGCATCGCAAGCATCAGCCTGAAGGCCGACGAGCCCGGCTTGCAGCAATTGGCAGAGCGCCTCGGTTTGCCCTTGGTGCTGTACCATGGCGCGCAACTGCAACCCTATGAACCACTGCTCAGCCACCGTTCCGCCGCTGCCCACCAGCACAGTGGCTGTTGGGGCGTAGCCGAGAGCGCGGCACTGGCCTTGGCCAGCCAGCGGCAGGGTACGGCCAGGCTGCTGCTGACGCGCCAGGTACTGGGCCCGGCGACGCTCGCCCTGGCCTGCTGAGCGTTTCGTACCCTCTTTTTTGCCAGGACTTTGCATGACCATCTACTTTATCGGTGCCGGCCCCGGCGACCCGGAGCTGATCACGGTCAAGGGCCAACGGCTGATTCGTCAGTGCCCGGTGATCATTTATGCCGGTTCACTGGTACCCGCCGCCGTGCTCGAAGGCCACCAGGCCGAAACCGTGATCAACAGCGCCGAACTGCATCTGGAACAGATCATCGCTGCCATGCGCAGCGCACACGAAAAAGGTCAGGATGTGGCCCGGGTGCACAGCGGCGACCCCAGCCTGTACGGCGCCATCGGTGAACAGATTCGCCACCTGCAGGCGCTGGGCATCGATTACCAGATCATCCCCGGCGTTACCGCCACGGCAGCGAGCGCCGCCCTGCTCGGCTGCGAGCTGACCTTGCCTCAAGTGGCGCAGACCGTGATCCTCACCCGCTATGGCGACAGCTCGCCCATGCCGCCGGGTGAGCAGTTAGGCGACCTGGCGCGCCATGGCAGCACCCTGGCAATTCATCTGGGGGTCAAGCACCTGTCGCGCATTGTCGATGAGTTGATGCCGCATTACGGCGCGCACTGCCCGGTTGCGGTGGTGCATCGGGCCACCTGGCCAGACCAGGATTGGGTGCGCGGCAACCTCGGTGATATCGTCGAACGCGTAGCGACCAAGGATTTCCGGCGCACGGCGCTGATCCTGGTAGGCCACGTACTGGGGGATACACCGTTCGCCGAATCGGCCTTGTACCGTGCCGGGCATGCCCACCTGTACCGCCCTGGCGACTGAACATTGCCAGCCTTGCCTCGGGCGTAGCAGACTCCGGGTTCCCGCCTGCGAACAGGAGCCATGCCCATGCTGGAATTACGCCCCAACTGCGAGTGCTGTGATACCGACCTGCCGGGTGACAGCCCCGACGTTATGATCTGCTCCTTCGAATGCACGTTCTGCCGTGCCTGTGCCGAAACCCGCTTCCAAGGCCGCTGCCCAAATTGTACCGGGCAGTTGGTAGCCCGCCCGACGCGGGTCGGCCAGGCATTGGCCAACAACCCTGCCTCCACACTGCGTATACACAAACCGCACGCTGCCTGCGCCTGAACAACTGCAAAGAAGCGGCATCACCGTTTTCTCAGGGTGATGTCTTTCCTGTTTCTTGTAGGACTTTTCAACAAAAAGCACTGGGGTTTTCAACACTTCTATACTCGGCATTACCAAACTTCGGGAATGGTCGTATCGTGCAGCGCTTCCGATAACCCCACTTGCAGACGTATTCCTGAGTGTTCCAGGAAGCGGACCACATCCCTACAGGAGTTTTCCTCATGACAACCGTGCTGATCGTCGACGACCACCCCATTGTCCGGCTGTCCCTGCGCCTACTGCTCGAGCGCGAGCGCTTCCATGTCATCGGCGAGGTCGGCAATGGCAGTGAAGTGGCTCAGGTAGCCCGCGAACTGCGCCCGGACGTAGTCATTCTCGACATCGGCCTGCCTGGCCTTGACGGCATGGAAGTCATCAAGCGATTGCAGAGCCTGGAGCCGGTACCGAAGATCATGGTGCTGACCGGCCAGGCCACTGACCTGTATGTACGCCGCTGCCTGGATGCCGGGATAGGTGCCTTCGTCACCAAGGAAGAGGACCACGAGGCCCTGCTGTTCGCCCTCAAGGCCCTGACCAAAGGTTATTCGACCTTTCCGCAAATGTCGGTCAACAGCAACTCGCTGGAGAGCGAGCCAGTGCGCCTGGCCAGTCTCTCCAACCGAGAAATGGAAGTGCTGCGGCGCCTTGCGCGCGGCGAGAACAACAAGAACATCGGCACGTGCATGAACCTCAGCGCCAAGACCATCAGCACCTACCGGGGCCGCATCATGGAAAAGCTCAAGACTGAGTCTCTCGTGGAAATGGTCGACCTGGCCAAGCGCAACAGCGTCTATTGAGCGCTCGGCTACCATGAAACAGTTGCTGGCGAGCGTCCTTCTGGCTATCGGTCTGGCCAACTCCACGGTGCTGCAGGCCAGCAGCGAACCACGCCATCTGCTGGCGCGCTCAATCAGTGCCGCTGCCCCACTGACGTTATCCGGCGATGATCGCCACTGGCTGAAAAATCGCCAACGCCTGATACTGGGTAGCGCGCGCCCCGACTACCCCCCGTTCGAAATCAATGTCAGTCAGCATGACTATGAGGGGTTAAGCGCAGACTACGCCGGCATCATCGGCGAACAGCTTGACATACCCATTGAAGTACGCCGTTTTGACAGCCGTCACGAGGCCATCACTGCCCTGCGTGATGGCCATATCGACTTGCTAGGTAGCTCCAACGCCTTCGAAGCGGCAGACGCCCAGCTTAGCCTGAGCACCCCCTATGCCGACGACCTGCCAGTGATCGTCACCCGTGAGGGGCACAGCTTGAAAAGCACGCCCGACCTCGCCGGCCTGCGCCTGGCGATGGTCGATCACTACCTGCCGGCCGTCAGCGTTCGCACCCTGTACCCCAAGGCGCAACTGAGCCTGTACCGCTCGACCCTGGCCGGGCTCGCTGCTGTGGTGTTGGGCGAGGCGGACGCCTATCTGGGCGATGCGATCAGCACCGACTACATGATCGGCAAAAGTTTTCAGGGCACGTTGAAAATCGACCATTTCTCCCAACTGGCTCCAGAGGCTTTTGCCTTCGCCATAGCCAGCGACAACCCGCGCCTGCATCGGCTGGTGGACAAGGCGCTGTCACGCATTAGCGAAAGTGAACGCCTGAACATTCTGCGCCGCTGGAGCAGTGGTAACACCAGCCTGCTGCTGCAGCGCCACCTCACTGCCTTGAGCGAAGAAGAAGAAGCCTGGATCACCGCCCACCCCACTATCAGCGTACTGGTCAATACCTCGCTGGCACCTTTGACGTTCAACGATGCTCAGCACCGCCCTAGCGGTATCACCCTGGACCTGCTCAAGCAGATCTCGCTGCGCACTGGGCTGCAGTTCACACCCGTCGAGAGTGCTTCATCGCAGGCCATGATCGACCGCCTGGTGCACGGCGAGGCACAGATGATCGGGGCGCTGGGCTATGGTGCCGACCGCTTGAAGCAACTGCGCTACACCCGCCCCTACCTGGTCAGCCCGCGCGTGCTTGTCACCCGCAACGACGGTGAATCACCTGCACAGACCAAGGCCCTGGATGACAAGCGCATCGCCTTGGTGCGCGGCTCACCGCTGCAGGCCGTTTTGCAACAGCGATACCCGCAGGCCAAGATCGTCGAAGTTGACAACCCACTGGGCCAGATGGAGGCCGTGGCCAACGGTGTTGCCGACGTGGCCCTGAGCAGCCATATCAATGCGGCCTATTACATCAGCCATGTGTTCAAGGACCGTTTGCGCATTGCCAGCGTGCTCGACGACGCCCCGGCCATTGCCGCCTTTGCCGTAGCCGCCGACCAGCCACAGCTGCAGGCCATTCTCGACAAGGCGCTGCTAAGCATTCCACCTGAAGAACTGGACCAGTTGATCAACCGCTGGCGCACCAGCACACTGGTGAGCGACAGCCCATGGCGCGACTACCGCACCTTGGCTTTGCAGGTGCTGGTGCTGTCGGCCCTGCTGCTGGCCGGGGTGGTGTTCTGGAACAGCTACCTGCGCAAGCTGATCAACCAGCGCACCGAGGCACAGCACGCACTGCAGGCACAGCTCGCGCTGAGCCGTGGGCTGCTGGAACAGTTACGCCAGGCCAAAGACGATGCCGAACAGGCCAGCCAGACCAAAAGCACCTTCCTGGCCACCATGAGCCATGAGATCCGTACCCCGATGAATGCGGTGATCGGTCTGCTGGAACTGGCCCTGGAAGATAGCCGCAGCGGCCGCAGCGACGCCCAGACCTTGCAGACCGCCCATGATTCGGCCATTGGCCTGCTTGAGCTGATTGGCGATATTCTCGACATTTCCCGCATCGAATCCGGCCATATCAGCCTGCAACCGGTGCCTACCAATCTGGTCGAACTGGTGCGCGCCACGCTGCGGGTGTTCGAAGGCAATGCCCGGGCCAAAGGGTTGCATCTGCAGGGCGAGCTGCCTGCAGAGCCGGTATGGGTGCTGGCTGACCCACTGCGACTCAAGCAAATTCTGTCCAACCTGATCAGCAACGCCATCAAGTTCACCGACCGTGGTGAAGTGCAGGCATGCCTGCTGCTGCCCAAAGTTGCCGGCCACGGCGCTCTGGCTATCGAGCTGAATGTGCGTGACACCGGCATCGGCATCAGCCCCGCCGACCAGGCCAGGCTGTTCAGTGCCTTCGTTCAGGTCGATGGCCCAAGGGCACGTCAAGGGGCAGGCCTGGGGTTGGTCATCAGCCGTACCCTGGCCGAACTGATGGGCGGCGCCCTGAGCCTTCAGAGCGTCGAGGGCGTTGGTACCCGGGTACAAGTCAGCCTGCGGTTACCCGCCTGCGAAGCCCCGGCACAAGCGGACCCGCAACTCACGACACATGAAAGCAACAGCGGCCCGCTCAATATTCTGGTGGTCGACGACTACCCAGCCAACCTGCTATTGCTGGAACGGCAACTGCAAACCCTGGGGCACCACGTGACACTGGCGGAGAATGGCGAGATCGCCCTTGCACGCTGGCAGGAAGCGCGCTTCGACCTGGTGATCACCGATTGCAGCATGCCGGTCATGGACGGGCATGAACTCACCCGGCGCATTCGTAGCCTGGAGGGCGAACGCGGCCTGCCAGCAGGCCGTATTCTTGGCGTGACCGCCAACGCCCAGGCCGAGGAGCGTACTCGCTGCCTGGCCAGCGGCATGGACGAATGCCTGTTCAAGCCGATTGGTCTGCGCACGCTCAAGACCCATCTGCCCCAGGTGCGCCCTCAGCAGCCGTCGCCGGAGCCTTCCCATGGTGGGTTCGACCTGGCCGAATTGCGCCACCTGACCCAGGACGACGAACAGTTGACGCGGCATTTGCTGGAGCAATTGTCGATAAGCGTCGGTGAAGACCTGGCCGCCCTGCGTGCCTTGGCCACAGACGCCCCTGATGAAGCGGTACGCGCCTTGGCCCACCGCATCAAGGGTGGCGCCAAAATGATCAGGGTGCGCACCGTGGTCCAAGACTGTGAAGCCATCGAACACGCCCACGCACGAGGGCTACCAACCGTTGAGCAACGCGGGCAACTGCAAGTCAGCCTGCAGGCACTGCTTGACGAGATGCGCGAGGCGCTCAATGCAATTGCAGCGTCGAGCTGATCTGGCTGATGGCGTCCACGACGTGCCGTGAACCTTGCTGAATTTCCATGATCACTGTCCCCGCCTCATTGGCCAATGCCACGCCGTGACCGGTACGGTTGAGGCTCGATTGCATGCTGGCCACTGCCAATAGCGACAGGTCGTGGTTCTGCCGCACCACATCGACGATTTCCAGGGTGGCCTTGCTGGTTCGCGCGGCCAGGTTGCGCACCTCATCGGCCACCACGGCAAAGCCTCGCCCGTGCTCGCCGGCACGCGCGGCCTCGATGGCTGCATTAAGGGCCAACAGGTTGGTCTGGTCGGCGATGCCACGAATGGTCAGCACAATCTGCCCGATCACATCCGACTGCTTGTTTACCGCATCGATGCTGCGCGCTGCGTCGTTAAGCTCCTGGGAAATCTGCTCGATTACCTGCACGGTCTGCTGCACCACTTCGGTACCCTTGCGCGCGCAGGCATCGGTCTGCACCGAACTGGCATGGGCGGCATGGGCGGCGCTTTGCTGGGTGCAGACTTGATGGGTGATGTCGCTGGCAAACTTGACCACTTTGCACAGGCGGCCCTTGCTGTCGAAGATCGGGTTGTAGGAGGCCTCCAGGAAAACAGTCTGGCCTTGCTTGTTGACGCGTTCGAAGCGGTGCGAGTGGTATTCGCCACGGTTCAGCGAAGCCCAGAACTCCCGGTACTGGGCCGATTCGCGTTCATGCGCCAGGCAGAACAGCCCGTGATGGCGGCCAACCACTTCATCAAGGCGGTAACCCATGGTGTCGAGAAAGTTCTGGTTGGCCTTGATCACCCGGCCTTGCGGGGTGAACTCGATCACCGCCATGGAGCGGCTGATGGCCTTGAGCAGGCTTTCGCTCTCGTGCTCCAGCACCACCCGCTGGGTGATGTCCGATGCCACCTTGATTACGCTGGTGACTTGCCGGTGCTCGTCCAGCACGGGCATGTAACTGGCTTCCAGCCAGACCTCGCGACCCGCCTTGTCGATGCGCTCGAACGTACCGCTGATTGCCTTGCCCTGCCCCAACTCGCGCCACAGTTGCTGGTATTCGGCGCTTTTTGCATAGTCCGGCTCACAGAACAGCCGGTGATGCTTGCCTCGCAGCTCGTCAGCGCTGTAGCCCATGGCCTGGCAGAAGCGCTCGTTGGCGTCGAGGATAGTGCCGTCAGGGGCGAACTCGATCATTGCCATGGAACGGCCGATAGCGGCCAGTTTGGCTTGCGCATTGGCCAACGCCTGGCGGTTGCGCTGGATTTCTGCCAAATCAGACTTGCGGTGGAAATCGAACATGACGCGGGGCTCCCTATGCGCGGTTTTCTGAGCATAGATCGCCGTTGGCAAGTCGTGGCATCGACAGCGCCTGTAGGAGCGGGTTCACCCGCGAACACCGGCGCAGCCGGTGCCATGCCCCCGTCGCCCGCTTCGCAGGTAAACCCGCTGCACATTCGTTTCGGGCCAATCATTCCTGTGGCATTCGCGCGAGAAGGCCTTGGCGGGCACTCTCAGGTGCTCTCGCGCACCATCAGCTCAAAGCCCAGATCCTGCTGCGCATTCGTCACCCGCTTGCCATCCAGCAACGCCAGCAACGCCTGCGCTGCGCCCCGCCCCACCGCAGCCCGTGGTGTGCGAATCGAGGTCAGCCGTGGCACCATATGCGCCGAGGCCGGTAGATCGTTGAAACCGACCATCGCCACCTGGCGTGGCACCTCCACCCCTTGACGCAAGGCCTGCAGCACCGCGCCCTGAGCCAGGTCGTCGTTACAGAAGAAGATACCGTCGACATCCGGCGCCTGCTGCATCAGCTGGCTGAACAGCACACTGCCCAGGGCTATCGACGATGGCTCCGGGGCCAACACCTCCAGCTCGGCAGCCTGCAAACCAGCCTCTGCCAAAGCCTGACGGAAACCCTCGGCACGCTGCATCACCCTCGGGTCCAGTTGCGCCGCAATGAATGCAAGGCGCTTGCGCCCCCGCTCGATCAGGTGCCGTGCAGCAGCACGCCCGGCCTGATGCTGCGAGAAGCCGACTGACAAAGCCCCTGGCTCACCATTGAGTTCCATCATGTGCACACACGGCACGCCGCTGGCAGCCAGCATCTGCCGCGCAGCATCGCTACGCTCGAAGCCGGTCAGCAAAATGCCGCAGGGCTGATAGGCCAGGTAATTGCGGATCAGGTTCTCTTCTTCGGCAAGGTCGTAGTGATAGTTGCCGATCAGCACCTCTAGCCCACGAGGGCGCATGACCTCGTGAATGGCCTCCAGGGTGTCGATGAACAGTTGGTTGGACAACGACGGGATCAACACCACCACCGACTGACTGCGTGCCGAGGCCAGCGCCCGGGCGGCCGGGTTGGCCACATAGCCAAGGTTCGCCGCTGCGGCGATGACCTTTTCCACCAGGTCAGGCGCAACGGTGCTGACCCCACGCAAGGCGCGCGAAGCGGTAATCGGGGAAACCCCGGAAAGCCTGGCAACTTCAGCCAGGGTGGGACGACCTGTAGTTCGGGAGCCGGTGCGGGACATGAATGTTGTAATTTTACTACTTGCAAGGAGAGGGAACGGCCACTAAGGTAGCGCTGTCTCAGGATGCAGGCAATGTAATCTTTGGTAGCAGCCACCACGCGCTCGCCACCAGGCGTCCATACTGCGTAAGGACAAGACCAATAACACCGGGGAGGTGGCTGTTCGTCAACGGCGAGACAGCGCTATCTCACCCGCAGGAGGTACTGATGAATTCTCCCCTGTCCGCTATTGTGGTGATGGGCGTGGCCGGTTGCGGCAAAAGCTGCATCGGCGCTGCCATCGCTGCCAGAAGCGGCGGCCGCCTGATCGAAGGCGACGCTTTCCACCCTGCCGAAAACATCCGCAAGATGAGCGCTGGCATCCCGCTGGACGACAGCGACCGTGCCGGCTGGCTGGTCCGCCTTGGTGAAGAGTTGCAAGCCACCACCCAGGCCGGTGAACGCCCGATCCTGACCTGCTCGGCACTCAAGCGCCGCTACCGCGACACCCTGCGCGATGCCATGCCCGGGCTGGTGTTCGTGTTCCTCGAACTGTCGCCTGCCGAGGCCGAAAAACGCGTGCTGGCTCGCCCAGGGCACTTCATGCCGGCCAGCCTCATCGACAGCCAGTTCGCGGCCCTGGAATCGCCACGCGGCGAGCCACTGACGCTGGCACTGGACGCCACCCAACCGATCGAAGCACTGGCCGAAGCGGTGGACCACTGGCTAAAGCGCTGCGGTGAGCCGGGCCTGGCGCAAACCGCCTGACCTCGGCGGCTTTTCCGTCTCACCAAAGACAGCGCTACCCCAACCCGTAAACGCGGCAAAGACTCCAAAAAGCTACGCCCAAAACAACGATAAGACCGAGGCCTTCAAACCATGTTCGGACTGGCTACTGATACCTTCCTGCTGCTCGACGCGCTGGTTACCATCGTCGGGCTGATCCTGCTGATCACCCACTTCAAGGTTCACCCCTTCGTCGCCCTCACCCTCGCGGCCGGCTTCCTGGGCCTGACTTCCGGCATGCCGGTGGCCAAGGTCATGAAATCGTTCCAGGACGGTTTTGGCGGCGTACTCGGCTTCGTCGGTATCGTGCTCGCCCTGGGCACCATGCTCGGCAAGCTGATGGCCGACTCCGGTGGTGCCGACCAGATCGCGCAAACCCTCATCCGCGCCTTCGGCAAGAAGAACGTGCATTGGGCGATGATGTTCGCCGCCTTCCTGGTGGGCATCCCGCTGTTCTTCGAAATCGGCTTTGTGCTGCTGATTCCCCTGGTGTTCATCGTCGCCCGGCGCTCGGGCGTCTCGTTGGTGAAAATCGGCATTCCGCTGCTGGCCGGCCTGTCGGTGGTGCACGGTCTGGTGCCACCACACCCGGGCCCCTTGCTGGCGATCGGCATTTTCCACGCGGACATTGGCAAGACCATCTTCTACGGCCTGATCGTCGCACTGCCCACCGCGATCATCGCCGGCCCTCTGTTCGGTAACTTCATTTCCCGCTACATCCCGGGCAACCCGTCCCAGGAACTGATGGACCAGATCGCCAAGGAGTCCGATCAGGGCAACCTGCCAAGTTTCAGCATCACCCTGATCACCGTACTGCTGCCGGTCGCGTTGATGCTGCTGAAAACGTTCGCCGACGTGGTGCTGCCTGCCGAGCACATCGTGCGCCAGTGGATGGACCTGATCGGCCACCCGATCACCGCCCTGCTCGCCGCCCTGCTACTGGCCTTCTACACCTTCGGTTCGGCCCGCGGCTTCAACCGCCAGCAGATCATGAAGATGCTCGACCAGAGCCTGGCACCGACTGCCGCCATCGTGCTGATCGTCGGCGCTGGCGGTGGCTTCAAGCAAATGCTGGTGGACACCGGCGTAGGCAACGTGATCGGGCAGATGGCTGTGCAGGCAGAAATTTCGCCGATCATGCTGGCATGGCTGGTGGCGGCGGTGATCCGCATCGCGACCGGCTCCGCCACGGTCGCCACCATCACCGGCGCGGGTATCGTGGCGCCGGTGATCGACCTGGTGCCGGGGGTGAACCGTGAGCTGTTGGTACTGGCCACCGGTGCCGGCTCGCTGATCCTGTCGCATGTGAACGACGCCGGCTTCTGGCTGGTGAAGCAGTACTTCAACATGACCGTGGCAGAAACCTTCAAGACTTGGAGCATGATGGAGACGATCCTGTCCATCGTCGGCATCATTTTCATCATGTTGCTGTCGCTGGTGGTGTGACCGTTGATCGGGGTAATGGCACCTTGACGTTTCGGGTAAGGCCAAAGAGAAGTATGAGCCTTACCCGTACAGCAAAGGAGCCTGCCATGCCCCGCTCAATCATCCTGTCGATTGCCCTGCTCGCCTCGCAGCTGGCGTTTGCTGTCGGCACCGGTCCGACCTACCCCGACGACCCGCACAATACGGCGCCACAGCCAGGCGTGGACAGTACCCTCAACCCGATCGAGAAGCCTTTGCCGCGGGACACCGATCCGCGCGTACAGGGCAACGAACCGCAAAGCCCGCCGGCCAAGCAGAATGACAACCGCGATCTGCCGGGAATGGATGGCAGTGGGTCGGAAGGTACCGGCCGGCAAGGAGAAGGCAGCTCGGGCACAGGTAACCCCTGACGACACGGTCTGTACTACCACTGACGCTTGTCAGGCCGGGTCAGCCCCAACTTCTCGATCCGGTAACGCAGCATATCCCGCGACAACCCAAGCATCCGCGCCGACTTGGTCACGTTCCAGTCGGTGCGGTCCAGGGTCTTGCAGACAAGGTCACGCTCCATGTCAGGCAGGCTTGTACCCGGCTCTGGCTCGTGCCGCGGCATTTCGAACATGGCCGCCATCGGCTGTTGCGTCAACGGCTCGTCAACCAAGGTCATACACAGGTTCAACTGATGCGCCTGCACCACCTCGTTCGGCGCCAGCAACACGGTCTGCTCCAGCATGTTGCGCAATTCACGCACATTGCCAGGCCAGCTATAACCGAGCATCAGGCTTTCGGCCTCGGCAGAAAAGCGCAGGTTCGGCTTGCCATAACGCCGGCTATGGTGGGCAAGGAAATGCCGCGCCAGTAGCAGAATGTCCTGCCCACGCGAATATAGGCGCGGCACCTTCAGGGCGATAATGCGAAGCCGGAAGAACAGGTCACGCCTGAATTTGCCCTGCTGCACCATTTGCTCCAGGTTACAGTTGGTGGCGCTGATCACCCGCAGATCCACCTTGCGTTCCTTCACCGCACCAATCCGGCGGATGCTGCGGTCCTCCAGCAACTTGAGCAGCTTGGCCTGCAGCACCAGGTCCATTTCGCCGATCTCGTCAAGGAACAGGGTGCCGCCATCGGCAGCCTCCACCAGCCCCACCCGGCGCTCCTTGGCATCGGTGAACGCGCCCTTCTCGTGGCCAAACAGTTCAGCCTCAAGCAGGTTGGCAGGGATCGAAGCGCAATTGAACTCGATGAACGGCCCTTTACTGCGCGAACCATCAAAATGCAGGGCACGGGCCACCAGTTCCTTGCCCGTACCGGTCTCGCCTTCGATCAGCACCGGTGGCAGGTCGTCACTGGCCATGCGCCGCTCGGCATCGAGCACCTGGCGCAGGGTGTGCTTGAGGGTAAGCATCACCGGCGACTCGCCGATCAATGCCTGCAACCCGGACTTCTGCGCCTCACGCTCCTGGTAGAACGACAGCGTGCGCTCCATGCGCTCGGTAGCCAGGGCCTTGTCCAAGGTCAGTTTGAGCTCGGCCAGTACCACCGGCTTGGTCAGGTAATGAAAGGCGCCCTCCTTCATCGCCTGCACGGCATCTTCGACATTGCCGTAGCCGGTCATCATGATCACTTTAAGGTCTGGCGCCTGGGCCACCAGGGTACGTAGCAGGTCGTGCCCGCTCATGCCTGGCAACGAGTTGTCGGTCAGCACCGCGTCAGGTTGCGCCCGCTTGATCTGCTCCAGCGCCAGCTCCGCGCTGTGGCACACGATGACTTCGTAGCCCTTGAGGCTGAGGTAGGTGCGAATGTTGTCGGCAAGGATTTCATCATCCTCGACGACCAGGATGCTGTGCTCCATGTTCCCCTCCCGCTGCAATATTGAATGTAAGGCTGACGCGGGTTCCTTCCTCTTCGCGGCTGCTCAGGCTGACCGAGCCGCCAAAACGTTCCATGATGCGTTTGACCAGGGCCAGGCCTACACCGAGGCCTCCCTGCTTGGTCGTGAAGAACGGTTTGAACACCATCCGTTCCTGCTGTTGGCTCATGCCTTTGCCGGTGTCGGTCAGCACGAACTCGGCACGCAGGCCTTCTTGCACATTGACCTGGGCATTGAGCATCCCGCCAGCGGGCATGGCCTCCAGGGCGTTGGAAAACAGGCTGTTGAGAATCTGCGTGAGCTGCAGCGGCTGGCTGACCACCCACTGCACGTCAGGCCCTTCGAAATGGAAGCGCACGCCGTTGCGTTCGATCTGCTGGGCGAAGGCCAGGTGGGTGTCCTCGATGGCCGCCACCAGGTCCACGGCCTCGGGGTCGTCACTGGCCGGGCGTAGCGACACCAGCAGGTCGCGCACCCAGCGCGACATGCGGTCGACCTGGCTGATGATGTCAGTGATGTTCTTCTGCGCAGCAGGGTTGGCGGTTTCCTGGGCAAGTTCGGCGCTGGAGCGTATGTTGGCCAGCGGGTTACGCATGCTGTGAGCCACGGCCGACGACATTTCTCCCAGCGCCACGTAGGTTTCGCTTGCCACCAGCCGCTCCTGCTGCAGGTGCAGCATGTGCGCCGCACGGCGCACGATCCAGAACAGGCCGAAGTAGATCAACGCCCCACCCACCAGTGTCGAGGCCCAGATCAGCACATAGCCGCGCTGGATGCGCCGAATGAGGTCCTGCGGCTCCTTGTAGATTTCCACCATGGCCAGTACCTGCTCACCCTGGCTGTCGAACAGCGGGATGTAGTTCTCGATGAACAGGTAACGCGGTGCGCGCTGGAACTTCTGCTCTTCGCGATCCTCGGCGGCCTTGTGATAACTGGCCGACACCGCCTTGCGCGAGCGGAAGGCGCGCTCAAGATCGCCATCAACTTCTATCTGCTTGCCAATCAGCTCTACGTTGGTGGACCAGACAATAGTGCGGTCGCGGGCATAGACGTTGGCCAGCAAGGTGTCCGGCAGGTGCTCGACATGATCGAGGAACTCGACGCGGGTCGATTCGGCCAAGGCCGGGGTGAACTGCAAGTGCTGCAGGTCCAGCCGCGGGTCCAGCAATTCGCCCATGGTGGTGCCAGGCGGCAATTGCGAATGACGCACTTCAGCCTGGGCCATTGCCTGAATGAACTGCGCGGTGAGCATGGCATCGCGCTGCACGCTGTCGCGCACCACGAAGCGCGTCGAAACGTAACCCAGCCCACCTGCCACCGCGGTAATGATCAACAGGCTGATCACCGAAAACCAGCGCAGCAGGTTGAATTCACGCAAGGGTACGGCCCGTCCGCTGGCGGTCGCATTGGCCTTGTCGGGCGCTTCGTTTTCCAGCATCTGCATCGCGTGGTTCCCGCGCAGGGCGTACGTTCAGAACTGCATCAAGGCCAATGGCAGCAGCCACTGGGTAGCAATCCACCTGGGCAGTCGCAGCTGCCATTTGTCGCGTGTCGCGCTTCACAAACTTCGCTGCAAAAACTCGGCCAGCAGGACCATGCCAAATTAAAAACGTTATTTTTCAGTAGCTTGCAAGAACTTATTAAGAATGATTAGAGGATGATTCCCCACATCTGGGTGATTATCACCCAAAAATAAAAATCCTTTTATATCAATACCTTACTAAATTATATTGAGGTAATTTGACATATTCAGGCCAGTCGAAAGCTTAACGAAACCCTCGTGCCATGGCCTTCGCTGCTGCTGAGCCGGACCGTACCACCGAAACGTTCCATGATGCGTTTCACCAGCACCAGCCCCACCCCCAGCCCACCCTGTTTGGTGGTAAAGAACGGTCGAAAAGCCATACGCTGCTGCTCTTCGTTCATGCCCTTGCCATTGTCGGACAGGCGCAAAGTCAGGCTGCGCCGGTTGTGACGTACCACCTCGATACGCAACCGCCCGCCCTGCTCCATCGACTCCAAGGCATTGGCAATCAGGCTACTGAATACCTGGCGCAGCAATACCGGGTGCCCCAACACCTGCACGGCCGGTAACGGTTGCAGGTCCAGGCTTACCCCGCTGCGCGCCAGCGGCACAGCGTAGGTCTGCAGGCTTTCCTGCAACGCCTGCGGCAAGTCCACCGCCAATACCTCGTCGTTCAGCGGGCGCAGTGACTGCAGCATCTGGCGGATCCACTGCGACATGCGATCGACCTGGCTGATGATATCGTTGACCTGGCGTTGCGCCGGGCCTTCGTCGAACGCCAGGGCCAGTTCCGCACTTGAGCGGATACTGGCCAGCGGGTTGCGCAAGCTATGGGCCACCGCCGAAGACACCTCACCCAGTGCCACGTAGGTTTCGCTGCTGATCAGGCGTTTCTGCTGTACCGCCAGCAGCCGTGCGGCGCGGTGCATGATGCCGTAAAGGCCGACATAGACCAGTGCAGCGCCGACCGTGATGGCCAACCAGATCAGGATCAGGCCACGCTCGATGCGTGCGATCAGGTCGTGGGGCTCCTTGTAAATCTCGACCATCGCGGTGACCCGATCGCCATCGGCATCGAACAGCGGAATGTAGTTCTCGATGAACAACTGCTTGGGCGGGGTGATGAACTTCTGCTCGGCGCGGGCCTGTTCGAAATTGTGGTAGCTGGCCGAGACCCGCATCTTGTACTCGAAAGCCCGACTCAGGTCTTCGTCGCCTTCGATCAGCTTGCCGATCAGTGCCGGGTTGGTGGACCAGATCACTGTATGGTCCAAAGCATAAATATTGGCCAGCAGCATATCGGGCAGGTGAGCGATATGGTCGAGGAACTCGCCGCGGGCCTTGCGTCGGGCTTGCGGGTCGACGTCGGGCAAGTTATTGCGGTCGGTGCGCGGATCGAGCAGTTCGCCCATGGTCCGCACATTGGGGATCGACACATGGCGCACTTCGGCATCGGCAATGGAGGTGATGAACTGTGCGGTGAGTAACGCATCACGCTCGACGCTCTCGTCGATGATGAAGCGGCTGGAAATCAGCCCCAGCCCGGCCGCCACCGAGAGAATGATGGCCAGACTGACCCAGGCATACCAGCGCAGCAGGTTGAATGGCTTGCGCGGGGCGGCCAACTCGCTACCGGCTGGCACGTCAAGAGTGACGGAACGAGGGGCGGCGTCCATAACGGACTCCTCAGCTGGGCACCTTCAGAAGGTTATAGCCCAGACTTGGGGAAACTATAGTATTAAATTGATGGCATCCGCCGAAGGGTATTTATTCGCCCTGACTTCACCTACCCAAAACAGCTTGAGGGTGGCGCCGCCCCTGCGGGAATGCTTGAGCTGCACGCCCGCTGTTACAAAGACGAATCATCCGTCAACCCTTGCAACTTTCGATACTCGCGCAGCACCGTGGGCACATAGCGCCGGGTCTCGGCAAACGGCGGTACGGCACCGCGCCGCAGTACAGCATCCGGGCCAGCGTTGTAGGCCGCCACGGCCAAGGTGATGTCGTTGTCGAACAGGGTGAGCATCTGCTTGAGGTAGCGTGCCCCGCCCTGCACATTGTCTTCCGGGTCCAGGCGGTCTTGCACCCCCATCTCGCGGGCGGTGTCCGGCATCAGTTGCATCAACCCCACTGCACCCGCCCGCGAACGGGCTTTGGGGTTGTAGCCGGACTCGGCCTTGATCACCGCGTGCAGCAGCGCCGGCGGCAGGTTGTGGAGGCGCGCAGCCGTGGCGACTACCTCGGCGTAAGGGCGGCCGGTGATCATCTGCGCTTTGACCGGCCCGCCCTGGGCCAGCGGCTCGCTGATCACCTTCTCATAGTGTCGCCCTGGTCGATGGACATTGGTCATTACGTAGCCACCCTTGGCATCGATTGAGATGTACACATCGGCCTGGGCAGCACCTGCCGCCAGCCAGATCAAACCGAGGATGAGTCCACGCATGCCGGTCGCCTCTTCGTCGTGGCCCCCGATGTGGGGGAAATGCCCCGGAAAACCCGAGGACATTCACCACGACGCAAGCACTGTGCCGCTTCCTGTGCCGCATGGCGCAAGGCCCCAAGGCAGACGTGCACGGCTGTTGCATGGTGCATGTCAACGCTTGTCCCCATGCAGTGGAGGGTTTCACCATGCAGCGCAGAACCAACCCGCAACGTGGCTTCACTCTGCTTGAACTCCTGGTGGTACTGGTAGTACTCGGCCTGCTGGCCGGCATCGTCGCCCCCAAATACTTCAGTCAGCTAGGCCGCTCCGAGGCCAAGGTAGCGCGGGCGCAGATCGAGGGGCTGAGCAAGGCCCTGGACTTGTATCGTCTGGAGGTCGGCCACTACCCCAACAGCGAACAAGGCCTGCAGGCGCTGGTGGTCGCGCCCAGTGGCGAGGCTCGCTGGACCGGCCCGTACCTGCAGAAGGCCGTGCCGCAAGACCCGTGGGGCCGCCCTTACATCTACCGGCAACCTGGCGAGAACGGCGGTGAGTACGACCTGCTGTCGATGGGCAAGGACGGCCAGCCGGGTGGTGATGGGGAAAACGCCGAAATCACCAGTTGGCAGTAAGGAGAGCGGCCATGCGCTATAGCCTCAAGGCCCTGGGTAGGCAGGGTGTGGTGCAGTTGCAGATCGACGCCGAGGACGCCGACCAGGCCCGCCGCCAGGCCGAAGACCAAGGCCTGCGTGTGCTCAGCCTGCGCAGCAGCGGCGGCACCCTGCGCGGCATGGCCTGGCGCCGTGAAGCGGCGTTCGACCTGGTGCTGTTCAGCCAGGAACTGTCAACCTTGCTCAATGCCGGCCTGCCGCTGATTGACGCACTGGAAAGCCTGGCGGAGAAGAGCCCCGCAGCGACAGCGCGCAATGTGCTCGCCGAGCTGGTGCGCCAGCTGTACGAGGGCCGCTCGCTGTCCCAGGCGCTGGGCCAGCAACCGCGGGTATTCCCGCCGCTGTATGTGGCGCTGGTGCAGTCTAGCGAACGCACCGGTGCTCTGGGCGACGCCCTCACCCGCTACATCAGCTATCGCCAGCGCCTGGACCTGGTCCGGCAGAAGCTGGTGGGTGCCTCGGTCTACCCATTACTGCTGTTGCTGGTGGGAGGCGGTGTGGTGCTGTTCCTGCTCGGCTATGTGGTGCCGCGGTTCAGCCAGGTGTTCGAGGGCATGGGCACCGAGCTCCCCTGGCTGTCACGGGTGCTGATGCAGGTCGGCCTGTTTCTGCATGCCCAGCAAGCGCCACTGGCGCTGGGCACCGTCGGTGGGGTCGCGGCGCTTTGGCTGCTGCGCCGGCACCCGCGTGTACGGTACTGGGCCTCCTGCCAACTGCGGCGCCTGCCCGCGCTGCACCAGCGCCTGATGATGTACGAGCTGGCGCGTTTCTATCGCTCGCTGGGCATCCTGCTGCAAGGCGGCATCCCCATCCTCACCGCCATGGGCATGGCCCGCGGCCTGCTCGGCAACGCAGCAGCGCAGGGCCTGGAGCAGGCCAGCCAGCGGGTGGGCGAAGGGCTGCCCCTCTCCGATGCACTCGCGGCCGGGCACCTGGTGACACCGGTGTCACTGCGCCTGCTGCGCGCTGGCGAGCAGTCTGGCAACCTGGGCGAGATGCTGGAGCGCTGCGCCGACTTCCATGATCAGGAAATCGGCCGCTGGGTGGAATGGTTCGTCAAACTGTTCGAGCCGCTGTTGATGACCTTCATCGGCCTGCTGATCGGCCTGATCGTGATCCTCATGTACATGCCAATCTTCGAGCTGGCCTCAAGTATTCACTGAATGGCCAGGCCCAGGCTTTCGCGTAACGTAGTGCCCGCACAGGCGGTGCCCTGCGCCCAACCCTGGCAGCCATCGATAGTTGATCCCCACTTATCATTCAGCGTGATATTAACCTTCGTCCCGTTCGATTCGTGCCTCGCGCGCAACACACTCACACTCCGCCCACTACTAATACATTGGCGGAGTTCTCCATGGAACAATCACTCAAACCCTTGCGCTTCCCCCTCGCTGCCCTGGCAGTGGTGGTGATCAGCGCTTGCGGTCGAACCCCCGACGCCGTGCAGGCTCCCGCCGCGCCGAAGGTAAGTGTGGCCAAGGTGATCGAACAACCGATCACCGAATGGGACGAGTTCACCGGCCGCCTCGAAGCCCCGGAAACCGTCGAAGTGCGCCCGCGGGTCTCCGGCCAGATCGACCAGGTCGCCTTCACCGAAGGCGCCCAGGTCAAGAAAGGCGACCTGCTGTTCCAGATCGACCCGCGCCCGTTCCAGGCTGAAGTCCGCCGCCTTGAAGCCCAGCTGCAACAGGCCAAGGCCACCGCCATCCGCAGCGCCAACGAAGCCCGCCGTGGCGAGCGCCTGCGTGACAGCAACGCCATCTCCGCCGAACTGGCCGAATCGCGCAGCAGTGCCGCCGCCGAAGCCCGTGCCGGCGTCGATGCGATCCAGGCCCAGCTCGACCTGGCACGCCTGAACCTCAGCTTCACCCGCGTCACCGCGCCCATCAGTGGCCGTGTCAGCCGCGCCGAGTTCACCGCCGGCAACATCGTCACCGCCGATGTCACCCCGCTGACCAGTGTGGTGTCCACCGACAAGGTCTACGCCTACTTCGACGCCGACGAGCGCGTGTACCTCAAGTACACCCAGCTGGCCCGTGAAGGCCAGCGTAGCCAGAGCACCCCGGTATACCTGGGCCTGACCAACGAAAGCGGCAACCCGCACCTGGGCCAGATGAACTTCGTCGACAACCAGGTCAACCCGCGCACCGGCACCATCCGCGGCCGCGCGGTATTCGACAACAGCAACGGCCAGTTCACCCCGGGCCTGTATGCGCGCCTGAAGCTGGTCGGCAGCGCCCAGTACGACGCCATGCTGATCAACGACGAAGCCGTGGGCACCGACCTTGGCAAGAAGTTTGTGCTGGTCATGGACAAGGACAACAAAGCCACCTACCGCGCCGTGGAACTGGGGCCAAAGCTGGAAGGCTTGCGCATCGTGCGCAGCGGCCTGGGCAAGGACGACCGCATCGTGGTCAAGGGCCTGCAGCGCGTGCGCCCTGGTTCGCCGGTAACCCCGGAAGAAACACAGATGGCCAGCGAACAAACCCTCGCCGCCCTCGCCCAGCAGCGCCAGGCCCTGGAGGCCAGCAACCCGGCGCCGAAGGTGGCGGGCAACAACGTGAAAGTCGCCAGCGCCCAGGCGCCACGCGGTTAAGGGACCCTACCGATGAACTTCTCGAAATTCTTCATTACCCGGCCGATCTTCGCCGCGGTGCTGTCGCTGGTGCTGCTGATCGCGGGTTCTATCTCGCTGTTCCAGCTGCCGATCAGCGAATACCCCGAAGTGGTGCCGCCCACCGTGGTGGTGCGCGCCAACTTCCCCGGCGCCAACCCCAAGGTCATCGGCGAAACCGTTGCCGCGCCGCTGGAGCAGGCCATTACCGGTGTGGAGAACATGCTGTACATGTCCTCCCAGTCCACTGCGGACGGCAAGCTGACGCTGACCATCACCTTCGCCCTGGGTACCGACCTGGACAACGCCCAGGTGCAGGTGCAGAACCGCGTCACCCGCACCCAGCCCAAGCTGCCCGAGGAAGTGACCCGTATCGGTATCACCGTCGACAAGGCCTCGCCTGACCTGACCATGGTCGTGCACCTGACCTCG
Source organism: Pseudomonas sp. JY-Q (assembly GCF_001655295.1). NCBI lineage: Bacteria > Pseudomonadati > Pseudomonadota > Gammaproteobacteria > Pseudomonadales > Pseudomonadaceae > Pseudomonas > Pseudomonas sp. JY-Q. Next base: position 3,401,162 of record NZ_CP011525.1, read on the forward strand.
CCGGACAACCGCTACGACATGCTCTATCTGTCCAACTACGCCATCCTCAACATCAAGGACGAGCTGGCGCGTCTGGGCGGCGTAGGCGATGTGCAGCTGTTTGGCATGGGCGACTACTCGCTGCGCGTCTGGCTGGACCCGAACAAGACCGCTTCGCGCAACCTGACGGCCAGTGATGTGGTCGCGGCAATCCGCGAGCAGAACCGCCAGGTGGCCGCCGGCCAGCTGGGCGCGCCGCCTGCCCCAGGCTCGACCAGCTTCCAACTGTCGATCAATACCCAAGGCCGTCTGGTCAACGAGGAAGAATTCGAGAACATCATCATCCGCGCCGGTGCCGATGGCGAGATCACCCGCCTGAAAGACATCGCCCGGGTTGAACTCGGCTCCAGCCAGTACGCCCTGCGCTCGCTGCTGAACAACCAGCCGGCGGTGGCCATCCCGATTTTCCAGCGCCCAGGCTCCAACGCCATCGAGATCTCCGACGAAGTGCGGGCGAAAATGGCCGAGCTGAAAAAGGACTTCCCGGAGGGGATGGACTACAGCATCGTCTATGACCCGACCATCTTCGTGCGCGGCTCCATCGAAGCAGTGGTGCACACCCTGTTCGAAGCCCTGGTGCTGGTGGTGCTGGTGGTGATCCTGTTCCTGCAGACCTGGCGCGCCTCGATCATCCCGCTGCTGGCGGTGCCGGTCTCGCTGATCGGTACCTTCGCGGTCATGCACCTGTTCGGTTTTTCACTCAACGCGCTGTCGTTATTCGGGCTGGTGCTCGCCATCGGTATCGTGGTGGACGATGCCATCGTCGTGGTGGAGAACGTCGAACGTAACATCGGGCTGGGCCTGAAGCCGCTGGAAGCCACGCAAAAAGCCATGAGCGAAGTGACCGGGCCGATCATCGCCACCGCCCTGGTGCTGTGCGCGGTGTTCGTACCTGCAGCGTTCATTTCCGGCCTGACCGGGCAGTTCTACAAGCAGTTCGCCTTGACCATCGCCATCTCGACCGTCATTTCGGCGTTCAACTCGCTGACCCTGTCGCCAGCCTTGGCCGCGGTGCTGCTCAAGGACCATCACGCACCCAAGGACCGTTTCTCGCGGTTCCTCGACAAGCTGCTGGGCAGCTGGCTGTTCTCCCCTTTCAACCGGTTCTTCGACCGGGCCAGCCACAGCTACGTCGGTGGCGTGCGCCGGGTCATCCGCTCCAGCGGCATCGCCCTGTTCGTGTATGCCGGCCTGATGGGCCTGACCTACCTCGGCTTCTCGTCCACGCCGACCGGTTTCGTGCCGGCCCAGGACAAGCAGTACCTGGTGGCCTTCGCCCAACTGCCGGACGCGGCCAGCCTCGACCGTACCGAAGCGGTGATCAAGCGCATGAGCGAAATCGCCCTCAAGCAGCCTGGCGTGGCCGACTCGGTAGCCTTCCCGGGCCTGTCGATCAACGGTTTCACCAACAGCCCTAACAGCGGCATCGTGTTCACCCCGCTCAAGCCATTCGATGAGCGCAAGGACCCGAGCCAGTCGGCGGCAGCCATCGCAGCCGCGCTGAATGCCCAGTTCGCCGACATCCAGGACGCTTACATCGCCATCTTCCCACCGCCGCCGGTACAGGGCCTGGGCACGATTGGCGGCTTCCGTCTGCAAATCGAAGACCGTGGCAACCTGGGTTACGAAGCGCTGTACAAGGAAACCCAGAACATCATCGCCAAAAGCCACAACGTCCCAGAGCTGGCAGGCCTGTTCACCAGCTACCAGGTCAACGTGCCACAAGTCGATGCCGCCATCGACCGGGAAAAGGCCAAGACCCACGGTGTGGCGATTACCGACATCTTCGACACCCTGCAGGTTTACCTGGGCTCGCTGTACACCAACGACTTCAACCGCTTTGGCCGCACTTACCAGGTCAACGTCCAGGCCGAGCAGCAGTTCCGCCTTGATGCCGAGCAGATCGGCCAACTGAAAGTGCGCAACAACCTTGGTGAGATGATCCCGCTGGCGACCTTCCTCAAGGTCAGCGACACCTCCGGGCCGGACCGGGTCATGCACTACAACGGCTTCATCACTGCCGAGATCAACGGCGCTGCCGCCCCGGGCTACAGCTCTGGTCAGGCGGAAGCTGCGATCGAGAAGCTGCTGAAAGAGGAACTGCCAAACGGCATGACCTTCGAGTGGACCGACCTGACCTACCAGCAGATCCTCTCGGGCAATACCGCATTGCTGGTGTTCCCGCTGTGCGTACTGCTGGCGTTCCTGGTGCTGGCCGCCCAGTACGAAAGCTGGAGCCTGCCGCTGGCGGTAATCCTGATCGTGCCGATGACCCTGCTGTCGGCCATCACCGGTGTGATCGTCTCGGGTGGCGACAACAACATCTTCACCCAGATCGGCCTGATCGTACTGGTGGGCCTGGCGTGCAAGAACGCGATCCTGATCGTTGAGTTCGCCAAGGACGAACAGGCCAAGGGCCTCGACCCGCTGGCTGCGGTGCTGGAAGCCTGCCGCCTGCGTCTGCGGCCGATCCTGATGACCTCGATCGCCTTCATCATGGGTGTGGTGCCCCTGGTGTTCAGCTCCGGAGCAGGTTCGGAAATGCGCCATGCCATGGGGGTGGCGGTGTTCTCGGGGATGATCGGCGTGACCGTATTCGGCCTGTTCCTGACCCCGGTGTTCTTCTTCCTGATCCGCCGTTTCGTCGAGCGTCGCCAGGCCCGCAAGGCTGAACACGCTCAAGTGCTGGAGAACCATGCATGAACCTGCTCAAACCCTTGACCCCAAGCTTGCTGGCACTGGCCCTGGCGGCCTGTGCGGTAGGCCCGGACTATCAGGCGCCCGCCACCGAACCTGCACAACTGGGCAGCGATGTGCAGGCCAAGGCCTACGACCGTAGCCGCTTCGAGAGCCTGTGGTGGAAGCAGTTCGACGACCCGGTGCTGAACCAGCTGGTGCAGGCTTCGCTGGACGGCAACCGTGACTTGCGCGTGGCTTTCGCCCGCCTGAAGTCGGCTCGCTCGATCCGCGAAGACGCCGAAAACGACCCGTTCCCGGTGGTCACCAGCCGTGCCAGCAGCGATCTCGGCAAAGGCCAGATCCCCGGCCAGACCACCGAGCGGGTGAACAGCGAGCGCTACGACCTGGGCCTGGACATGGCCTGGGAGCTTGACCTGTTCGGGCGCATCCAGCGCCAGATCGAAGCCAGCGAAGCCCAGGAAGCGGTAGCCGCCGCCGACCTGCAACAGCTGCAGGTCAGCCTGATCGCCGAGCTGGTGGATGCTTATGGGCAGCTGCGTGGCGCGCAATTGCGCGAGAAAATTGCCCTGGCCAACCTCAAGACCCAGCAGGAATCGCGCACCATCACCGAAACCCTGCGCGATGCCGGCGTGGGCAACGACCTCGACGTGGTGCGTGCCGATGCCCGCCTGGCCGGGGTCGAAGCCACCGTGCCGCAACTGCAAGCCGAACAGGCACGGGCGCGGCATCGCATCGCCACCCTGCTCGGCCAGCGCCCTGACGCGCTCAGCGTAGACCTGTCGCCCAAGGCCCTGCCGGCCATCGCCAAGGCGCTGCCGGTCGGTGACCCGGGTGAGCTGTTGCGCCGCCGCCCGGACATCCGCAGCGCCGAGCGCCAACTGGCGGCCGCCACCGCCAACGTTGGCGTGGCCACCGCCGACCTGTTCCCGCGCGTCAGCCTTAGTGGCTTCCTCGGCTTTACCGCCGCCCGCGGCTCGCAGATCGGCTCTTCGGCGGCCAACGCCTGGGCACTGGGCCCGAGCATTACCTGGGCGGCCTTCGACCTGGGCAGCGTGCGGGCCCGCCTGCGCGGCGCCAAGGCCGATGCCGAAGGGGCTCTGGCCAACTACGAACAGCAGGTGCTGCTGGCGCTGGAAGAGTCGGCCAACGCCTTCAGCGATTACGACAAGACCCAGCAGCGTCTGCTGTCGCTGATGCGCCAGAGCGACGCCAGCCGCAAGGCTGCAGAACTGGCCTCGATTCGCTATCGCGAGGGTACCGTGGACTACCTGGTACTGCTCGATGCCGAACGTGAGCGGCTAAGTGCTGAAGATGCACAAGCTCAGGGTGAAGTCGACCTTTATCGCGGCATCGTCTCGATCTACAAGGCCCTGGGTGGCGGCTGGCAACCGGAGACAGTGGCCAGCGCACACTGATTCCACTGCTCAACGACTCCTTTGGTTGGCTCCTCCCCCAACCGTTTGCCCCGCAGGCCTTGGCCCGCGGGGCTTTTTTATGTTTGCCATCGTATTCACCCCAATACGCAGTGCATGGAATGCCACCTCAGGCCTGGCGCCTGGCGAGCGGCGTGCCCGGTTCGGTTGCATTTACCCCCCGGCTGGCCCAAGCTCTGCCCTTCCCGCCGCCACGGATCGTCCGATGCCCAGACGCAACCGCTACCTGATCGCCCTGCTGTTGTCGATTCTGGTATCGGCCCTGTTCGGCTACCTGTGGCGCGACGCCCCGCCAACCCCGCCGACCTTGCCAGCACACAGCTACGCCAAGGCGCTGCGCCAGGCCCACGATGGCCAGCCCGGTGCCGCACGGGTGCTGTACCAGCAATTGCAACGTAACGACCTGCCTGCGATCCGCCGTGCGGCGCTCTACGATGAGTTGCCCAACTACCCCTCGCCGCAGGCATTGAAACTGGCCCGCCAGGACCTGGAAAATGCCGAGCCGCTGGTGCGTCGAGCGGCCATTGCCAGTATCCGCCGCCTGCTACCGCCAGCGCAGCGCAGCCTGGTACTCGGCCCGCTGCTGGACGACAGTGAGCAAAGCGTGCGTTTTGCCGCCGTGGATGCCCTGCTGGGCCTCGATCCCGACGCCATCGGCCTCTATTTCGGCCCCCTGCAGTCAGCCCTGGAGCAATACCAGCAAGCCCTGGAGCAACAGCCTGAAGATGCCGACGCCCAAGTGCACCTGGCGCGCCTGTACCTGCATGAAAACGACTACACGCAGGCCGCTGCGGCCTTGCAACGTGCGCTCGCGGTTGCCCCCGGCAACCTCGATGCCCTGGCAACTCAGGTACGCCTGCTCGAGCGCCAGGGCCACCACGACGCCTCCCGCCAGGTGCTGGGCAAAGCCCTGGCGCTGAGCCCCGACTCGGCCTTTCTGCAGTATGAGCTAGGGCTTTGGCTGAAGCGCCACGAACAGCACGAGTATGCCTTGCTGGCCCTGTCCCGCGCCGTGGAACTGGACCCGGACAACGCCGATTACCGCTATACCCTGGCGGTCACTCTGCATGAACTGGACCAGCCCGACGCCGCCCAGAAGCAACTGGAAACCGTGCTCAATCGCCAGCCAGCCAATCGCCGGGTACGGGTGCTGCTGATCCAGTACTGGAAAGAGTCCGGCCAACTGCAGAACGTACAAGTTTCGCTAGCCGAGCTGGAGCGCCAGAACCCGGACGACCCTGCGCTGCAACAGGGCCTGTAGGCAGTGCCTGGATTCAGTTGAACCCTGAGCCTGCGCCAGGGTCCAGTGGGTATCAGGCCACCCTAAAGGAGAGTCGTTTTGGCCAGTTCGTTGGCGCTGGATGAACGTGCCTTGATCCTCGCACCGCCACAACTGGCGGCGGATACCTCACGTCTGTTGACTTCCGCCGGCATCAACAGCCTCTGCGCGGTCGACCTGGCCAACCTGCAGGCGCGTCTGGCCGAAGGCGCAGGCTTGGCGATTATTGCCGAGCAAGTGTTCAGCCAAGGCCCAAGCGCCTTGCTGCAGGCATTCATCGACCAGCAACCGAGCTGGTCGGATTTGCCCATTGTGCTGCTGACCCAGAGCGCCTGGTCGGCCGCTGGCGTGAGTCATCATCCGGTGGGCAATCTGCTATGGCTGGGCGCGCCCTACGAGAATGCCCAGTTACTGCACATGACCCGGTCCGCACTGCGCAACCGCCGGCGACAGTACGTTACGCGTGATGAACTCTATGGTATGCAGCAGCGCCTGGACAGCCGGCCTCCAACGCCGGAAGAAGAGCAGGACCGCGGTGAATTCGCCCGCTGCCAGGCACGCAAGATGGAGGCCATCGGCCAACTGGCCGGCGGCGTCGCTCATGACTTCAACAACCTGCTCACCAGCATCAGCGGCAGCTTCGAACTCATCCAGCGGCGGCTGCGCCAAGGCCGCGGCGAGGGACTGGATGGCGTTCTGTGCATGGGCCGCGAGGCCGTTTCACGCGCCGCCCGCCTGACCCACCGCCTGCTTGCCTTCTCTTCCCGCCAATCGCTGCACAGCCAACGTATAGACCTGCCTACCTTGCTCAAGACAGAACGCCTGGAAGCTTGCCTGAGCCCGTCAATAACCCTGCAAGTGCACGCGGCCAAAGACCTGTGGCCCGTGGAGGCGGATGACCAGCAGTTGCAAGAGGCCCTCGACAACCTGCTGCTCAATGCCAGCGAGGCCATGCCCAACGGTGGCCTGCTACGCATCGAGGCGAACAATCATCACATCGCCACCGAGCAAGCTGCGGACGGCGCTTTGCGCACTGGCGACTATGTGCGCCTGCGAATCACCGACAGCGGCCAAGGCATGGCGCAAAGCACGCTGGAGCACGCCTTCGAACCCTTCTTCAGCACCAAGGCGACCGGCCAGGGCATTGGCCTGGGGTTGTCGATGGTGTACGGCTTCAGCAAGCAGTCCCATGGGCATATCACCCTCAGCAGCGAGATTGGCCAGGGAACCCAGGTGGAGCTGTATTTGCCACGCCATGTCGACCAGGCCCTGCCATCCAGCAAGCCTGTGCCGGCCAGGCAAGACGGCTGCAGCCGACACGTGCTGATTGTCGAGGACGATCCCCATGTGCGCCAACTGCTTTGCCAGGCACTGGGCGAAAACGGCTTCCCCTGCCAAAGCGCAGCCGACGCCAACGAGGGACTGAAGGTGCTGCGCTCGGCACAACCGGTGGATTTGCTCATCACCGATGTGGGCTTGCCCGGCATGAACGGCCGGCAACTGGCAGAAATTGCCCGCAGCCTGCGGCCACAATTACCGGTGCTGTTCATCACTGGCTACGCGGAAACGGCCATGGCCCGCGAAGGCTTCCTGGGCGCAGGCATGCAGCTGATCTGCAAGCCGTTCGAGTTGCAGCAGTTACAGACGCGAGTGGCACAGATTCTAGGCAAGCCTTGAAGCGCCTTACACGTCAAGCATGCGTAGCGCCTCATCGGCAAGCAGCGCCAGCGAAAACGGCTTGTTCAACAATGCCGTGCCCGGCTGATCGAGCAATTGCGGTTCAATGGACTGATCCGCATATCCGGTGATAAACAGAATTTTCTGCTGTGCAAGCTGCATGCGCATGGCCTTGGCCACTTGCCGGCCACTGAACCCACCCGGCAAGCCGATATCGGTGATGACCAGATCGAAAGGGCCGCCATGGCGAAAGCGCTCCAGTGCGCTATTGGCATCGCCCACATCCGTGACGTCAAAACCACGCTCAGTCAGGTATTCACGCATGACCGCGCGCAGATCAAGCTCGTCATCCACCAGCAGCAGGCGCTCGCCCCGTGCCATGCGCTGCGAAAGCGGTACCGGCGCGGGCTCATCCGGAACCGGCTCATGGCACCTGGGGAAAAGCATGGAAACCCTGGTGCCCTGCTCCGGCGCCGACTCGATCCAGGCATACCCGCCCGACTGACGGACGAAGCCATACACCATCGACAGGCCAAGCCCGGCACCACGCCCGAGAGGTTTGGTTGTGTAAAACGGTTCGAAAGCCCTGGCGATATCCGCCGCTGCCATGCCATGGCCATCGTCCTCGACATGCAAGGCCACATAGTCGCCTGGCGGCAAGCCCCCTTCATCCGGGAAAAAGGCGGTCAGCCGTTCGTTGACGCTGCTGAGGGTGACATTGCCCTGTTCCAGGCATGCTTCACGCGCATTGGCACACAAGTGGATCAAGGCATTCTCTAGCTGGGGTACGTCCAGGCTCACTGCCCAAGGTGCAACGTCCAGTTGCCAGTGCAAACGCATCTCTGCCCCCAGCGCCCGCAGCAACAGGGGTTCGCTCAGGCGTAACTGCCGACTGAAGTCCAGTGGCCGAGGGGCCAATGGCTGATGGCGGGAAAATGCGATCAACCGATGGGTCAGGTCCATGGCACGCTGCACCGCGTCGCGCGCAACGTCCACGTAGGCTTCCACACGCTCCAGCCGCCCCTCCTGCAGGCGTCGCTGCAGCAGTTCGAGGCTGCCACCGATACCGGACAGCAAGTTGTTCATTTCATGGCCCATGCCGCCCGCCAACTGGCCAACCACCTCCATACGCTCACTGTTGTGCATCAGCGCCTCTGCCTGACGCGCAGCCTCTTCACGGTCTGCGGTGATGTCCCGGCCAACCGCCGTCAGCAGGTTGCCGTCAAACCGCGCACTCCAGCGAAACCAGTGGTAGTGACCATCGCGGTGTCGCAGGCGGATCTCCAGCTGCTCCGCGTGGCTGCATTGGAACAGCCCGGACACTGCCAATCGTACTTCGGTACGCTCTGTCGGGTGCACCAGCTCCATCACCGACATTGCCTGCACCTGCTCTTGTGTCCAGCCCAGAATGCGGTACCAGGCAGGGTTGGCAGCATGCAATTTCAATTCAGGGGTGAGCATCATCATCGCTTCGCGCGACAGCAACCAGAACTGCTCTCGCTCGGCCACATGCTGCTCAACCTGGCGTTCAAAGCTCTGCACCTGCTCACGCCAATGGCGGTGGGCCTCGACGCTGGCCGTGGTCTCGATCACCGTATGCAGAAACCCCGCCACGTTACCGAGTTCATCGTGCAGGGGGGCATAACCGAATGCGCACCATAGTGGTTCGGCGCCTTCACTGCGGACGATACGCAGGGGTGGGTCCTCGACAAAATTCGAGTGGCCTTCCAGTGCCTTGAACACCCAGGGGCCCACTGCAGGCCAGATATCACTCCACAGGGTATCGAACGCCATGCCCAGCGCATCCGGTAATGCCCGCAACGCCCGGTAGCCATCGTTATGCACCACACACAGGTCCGCCCCCCAGACCACCGCACATGGGAAAGGTGACAAATGCATCATGTCCACGGCTATGCGCAACGAAGCAGGCCAGCGCGACAATGGCCCAAGCGAGGTACGCCACCAGTCGAACTGGGCTATCCGCTCCCCCATCGGCTCGATCGATGGCAAAACAGGCGACTGCAGGATGACCTGCGACGCGGGCTCGCGTGGCTTACCGTTAGCGACCAATATCGTGACTCCAGCAATGCTCAGGGTTGACCACAGCGCCGCCAAGCCTGGCACGCTCGCCCGTGGATTTGTTCAAATTAGCACAGCATGTCCCGCACACCATGGCGCACTTGCAGGTGGCAGCTATGCTATTTAGGTTTTCCCTCGGGCCAGGGAGCACCGGCCCATTCAGGTTGCCGATGGGAGCAGGGTCATGAGCAAGAAAATTTTGGTGGTGTTGACCAATACAGCGAAGTATCCAACCCTCAAACGGGCGACCGGGTTGTGGCTGGGTGAAGCCGTTCACTTTGTCGAGAAAGTCGAAAAGGCCGGCTACACCGTCGACTATGTCAGCCCACAGGGCGGTTACGTTCCCGTCGACCCGAAAAGCCTGCATATGGCCCCTGACCTGGACTGGCAGTGGTACGACGACAAGCGCTTCATGACGCGCCTGGGCAGTACCTTGGCCCCAGGGCAGGTGAAAGCCGATGAATACAGCGTCATCTATTACACCGGTGGCCATGGGGTGATGTATGACTTCGCGGAAAACCAGGCTCTGCAAGAACTGGCACGCAAAATCTACGAAAAAGGTGGCATTGTCGCAGCAGTCTGTCACGGCGTTGTCGGCCTGCTGAACATCAAGCTGAGTAACAACTGCCTGCTCCTCAAAGACCGCAAGGTGACCGGCTTTTCCAACATAGAGGAAAAACTGGTCGAATTGAACGACGTAGTGCCTTTCTTGACGGAGATCGAGCTTGTAGGTCGCGGCGGTAATTACAGCAAACATGATGAGCCGTGGAAGCCGTACGTGGTCGACGATGATAGGCTGATCACCGGGCAGAACCCCGCTTCTACCGCCATGCTGGCCGAGGCAGTGCTGAAAAAACTCAAGGGCAGTTAGCTACATCAAGGCGCTCGATTTCCTACCGCTTCAACTGCAGCCGGACTAGAGCAGCCCGGTCAGCAAATACATAGGCTCAGGGCTCAGCTGTTCACCACGGACAGTTTCAGAGCGGAGAACTATTAGCCTATGTCGAAAATCATGCACGCGGGGCGCAGCATGGTGGAGCTGCTGCTGCTCATTGCAGTGGCGCTGGTGCCTGTGGTTTCCGGTTTGCTGGTGATGGCTTTCCAGCTGGAAGCGAAACTTGCGGAAAACGCCAGCATTTCCGTTCAGGAGGCGGTTTTCAGCGTCGACAATGCACTGGACAGAATGCACGAGACGGCCCTGCGCACCCTGCCATTTGCAGGGGAATCTTGCGATAACGTCAAAAGTGCCTTGCAGGACCAGGTTGCCATTCGCTCAATGGTCAGGTCGCTGACCTTGCTCAAAGACAATCAACCCTACTGCAGCACGGCTTCAGGTTCGCTGGAGCATTATTCATCCTTCGCGTCGTCCGGCCAGCGAGTCGCACTGTCCTACGGCCCTCCTGATACGCGTCAGAAGCTGCTGGTCGACTTTCACCAGAAGGGTAAAAGCAATAGCGTAATCGTCACCGCCTATGCCATGCAGATTCGCAACGAGCTGGATGGCTTTCTGGATGGGCTGACACTGCTGGTCGAATTTGGCGACCGCTACATATGGAGCAACGGTGACAGCCGTGACCTTGAGCGCCCTTCACAGTCCGAGTTCTTTACAAGCGCAATGTCGGCCAAGTATGGATACACGGTCAAAGGTGGCTACCCAGAGGGTTTCACCGCTCAGGAAATCCGCCAGTCGGTGCTGCAGATCGTCCCCTCGCTGATGCTGGTGGGGATCGTGACCGGCTCGATCGTCTACCTGGCCCTGTTCAGGGCACGTGCCAACAGACGGGGTACCGCCGCCGAACGAACATGACGACGACGGTACTCCAGGGGCGATCAGTCTGTGCTCAGCACGCCACGGCGTACCTGGTCACGTTCGATGGATTCGAACAGCGCCTTGAAGTTGCCCTCCCCGAAGCCATCGTCACCTTTGCGCTGGATGAACTCGAAGAAGACCGGGCCAAGCAGGGTTTCCGAGAAAATCTGCAGCAGCAGGCGCTTGTCTTCGGGCTGCGAGGCGCCATCGAGCAGGATGCCACGCGCTTGCAGTTGGTCGACCGGCTCACCATGGCCAGGCAGGCGCTCTTCCAGCATTTCGTAGTAGGTTTGCGGTGGCGCGGTCATGAAGCGCATGCCCAGCCCCTTCAGGGCATCCCAGGTCTTGAGCAGGTCATCAGTCAGGAAGGCCACGTGCTGGATACCTTCACCGTTGAACTGCATCAGGAACTCTTCGATCTGCCCCGCGCCCTTGGACGACTCTTCGTTGAGCGGGATGCGGATCATGCCATCAGGCGCAGTCATGGCCTTGGAGGTGAGGCCGGTGTATTCGCCCTTGATGTCGAAGTAGCGGATTTCACGGAAGTTGAACAGCTTCTCGTAGAACCCGGCCCAGTAGGCCATGCGCCCGCGGTAGACGTTATGGGTGAGGTGGTCGATGATTTTCAGGCCAGCACCCACCGGGTTGCGATCCACACCTTCGATGAAGTTGAAATCGATGTCGTAGATCGAACTGCCTTCCTCGAAGCGGTCGATCAGGTAGAGCGGTGCCCCCCCGATACCCTTGATCGCAGGCAGGCGCAATTCCATCGGGCCGGTTTCGATTTCTACCGGCTGGGCGCCCAGTTCCAGGGCGCGGGCATAAGCCTCATGGGCATTGCGCACGCGAAAAGCCATGCCACATACCGACGGGCCGTGTTCAGCGGCGAAGTACGAAGCGATACTTTTGGGTTCATTGTTCAGGATCAGGTTGATGCCACCCTGGCGATACAGGTGCACATCCTTGGAGCGGTGGGTGGCCACTTTGGTGAAACCCAGTATCTGGAATACAGGCTCAAGTACGCCAGGGGTCGGCGAAGCCAGTTCGATGAACTCGAAGCCCATCAGGCCCATTGGATTGTCGAAGATATCAGCCATGTTCGTGTCCTCATCTGCTGCGAAAATTATAGATTGCGTAGGATGTGGAACAGAAACGGCGGTGAGCACGGGATACCGCGCACGCTGCGGGCGAGGAAGTCACCTATGATCAGCTTGAACCCATGGTATGTCATATGGACCCATTCTCGGCGGGCTTGATCCTTCGGAGGTGAAGGACCTTATTGTTGTATTCGTAAATCGATTCTACATTGCGTAAAATGGTTTGTCGCGTTTTAGTTGCTCGTACGCGGCGACAAACGGCTATCCTCTCGTTTTACGCCATGATAGTCAGGTCAGCATGCCCCTTACCGCCAAACGCCGCGCTGCACTCAGCTGGCGCACGCTCTTGCCTTGGGTCGTCGCCGTGCTGCCGGTCATGTGCGGCCTGGCCGTGATGAACTGGCAGGTCGAGCGTGAAATGCAGGCCAGCAGCCACGCCACCACCCGCCAGGCGTTGGAGCACGTCGAACACATCCTCGACAACCTGTCCCGTGCCGCCAATTCGCTACTTCCACTGACTGACAGCCCATGCGAGCAGGTCAAGCTTATGCTACGGGCCCAGGTTACCCGCAATGCCTTCGTGCGCTCGACCAACCTGTTCAGGCACAACAACCTGTATTGCACCTCGCTGTTCGGCGAGTTCGACGAACCGGTCAATCCTGGGGATTACGTCGACGGCAAGTTATGGCTGATGGACGGCAACTCGGTTACGCCGGGCCACCCGCTGCTGGTCTACCGTGCCAGCGACGGCGACCACGGCGCAATCACCACGGTGGACGGCGACCACCTGCTAACAGCACTGCGCCTGATCGGGCCCGATGAAGAACTGCAAATCCGCGTGGGCGACGCCTGGATGGGCAAGGATGGCGTGGTCCACAAAGGCGTCTCCCCTGCCGCCCCCAGTGCCAACGTGCTGATAGGCTCGACGCGTTACCCTTTCAGCGTGCAGGGCGGCTACAGTGCCGACAAGCAAGGCCAACTGTTGCGCAGCCACTACCCTGGCCTGCTCAGTCTGTTGCTGGTACTGGGTGCCCTGGCAGCGCTGGCATGCCGCTGGCAGATTCGCCGCGCCACCTCACCGCGTGCCGAACTGGACCGTGCCCTGCAGGCCGATGAATTCCTGCCGTATTTTCAGCCGGTGGTGCGCAAGGGCGATTACCGCTGGGCCGGTGCGGAAGTGCTGATGCGCTGGCACCACCCACGAGAAGGCCTGGTTCGCCCCGACCTGTTCATCCCCTATGCCGAACACAGCGGGCAGATTGTCGCCATGACCCGCGCGCTGCTGACACATACCGCGCAAAGCCTGGCGCCCTATGCCGGGTTGTTGGAAGACGGCTTCCATATTGGTGTCAACATCACCGCTGACCACTGCCGCGACCTCAGCCTGCTGGATGACTGTCGCACGTTCCTGCAGCACTTTCCGCCCGGCCGGGTGGTGCTGACCCTGGAACTGACAGAGCGCAAGCTGATCGAGCCCACGCCGGTCACCCTTGAGTTGTTCGAAAAGCTGCATGCCATGGGCGTGATGATCGCCCTCGACGACTTCGGCACCGGCCAGTCGAGCCTCAACTACCTGCGGCAATTCAAGGTCGACTACCTGAAGATCGACCAGAGCTTCGTTGCCATGATCGGCGCCGATGCGCTGTCAGTGCACATACTCGAGAGCATCATTGAACTGTCAGGAAAGCTGGACCTGGGCATCGTCGCCGAGGGTGTGGAAACCGACATGCAGCGCGACTACCTGGCCAAGCATGGGGTGGACTTCCAGCAGGGTTACCTGTTCGCCAGGCCCATGCCAGCCGCCCAGTTCCTCGCAGCCTTGGCCACCCGCCCGGGCGCAACGCAGTTGCCGCAAGATGCGCCCCCTGAGATCATGCGCAGTTGATCAACCCGCTCAATTCCCGTATTCGAGGCATTCGTGTCAAAAGGCATTGTTTCATCGGTCATGGCGTCCTGCCTGTTCGCTGTGATGTACTTCTATACCTCCCTGCTCAAGCCACTCGATGGCGAAGAAATCTTTGGCTGGCGCACCCTGCTGACACTGCCCTGCCTCACCTTGTTCATGCTTGTCTCGAAAGACTGGAAGCGGGTGGGCGAACTGATGGGCCGGGTAAAACGCACGCCGGTGCTGTTGCTCGGCATGGTCGGCACGTCCTGGCTGATGGGGGTGCAACTGTGGCTGTTTCTCTGGGCGCCCCTGCATGGGCGCAGCCTGGAAGTGTCGATGGGTTACTTCCTGCTGCCACTGGCCATGGTCCTGACCGGGCGGCTGGTCTATGGCGAGCGCCTGTCACGCCTGCAGACGGTAGCCGTGGCCTGCGCCGCACTGGGCGTGGGCCACGAGCTGTACCAAAATGGCAGTTTTGCCTGGGAAACCCTGCTGGTAACGATCGGCTACCCGGTCTACTTCGTGCTGCGCCGACGCTGCCGCACCGACCACCTGGGCGGCCTGTGGTGCGACATGTGCCTGCTGCTGCCGTGGGCGCTGTACTTCGTGATCCAGAGCCCACTTTCCAGCGCTGACCTGCAAGCACACCCCGGGCTGTATGTGTTGGTGCCGATCCTTGGCGCGATCAGCGCGTCGGCGCTTATCGCCTACGTGCTGGCCAGCCGCATGCTGCCATTCAGCCTGTTCGGCCTGCTCAGCTACGTCGAACCCGTGCTGCTGGTGGGCGTGGCGTTGCTGCTGGGCGAAACCATCGGCCCGGATCAGTGGCTGACCTACCTGCCAATCTGGGCCGCAGTACTGGTGCTGGTGCTTGAGGGCTTCAAGCACCTGCTACGTCAGCGTCGCCGTTCGGTGTAAGCCGAACCTGACGTACCCGTCGCTCTTCAACCGCCTCCACGGTCAGCATCCAGCCATTCCAGGCTAGCCGGTCACCGACCATCGGCAGGCGGTCGAGCAAGCTCATCACCAGGCCCGCAAGGGTCTGGTAATCCTCGGTAGCACGGGCACTGAAGCCAGTACGCGCCTGCACCTGGCTGAGGTTCAGCGCGCCGCTGACCACAAAGCCTTCCCCTTCCTGGACGATGCCCGGGCCTTCAATTTCACTGGCATCCGGCAGCTCACCGGCAATCGACTCAAGGATGTCGGTCATGGTCAACAGCCCGGTGAAGTCACCGAACTCGTTGACCACGAAGGCAATATGGGTCGACTGGCCACGCATTTGCTCCAGGGCATTGAGGATGCTGAAGCTCTCCAGCAGGTTCAACGGCGCCCGGGCCATGCTTTCCAGGTCGGGCTGGCTGCCCGAGAGCAGTTCCTTCAGCAGTTCCTTCTTGTGCACAAAGCCCAGGGGCTCGTCCACGCGACCATCGCGAATCAGCGGCAGGCGCGAGTACGGCGAATTGGCCAGGGCCTGGGCAATGGCGTCGGCCGGTTGCGCCAGGTCGATCACATCAACCTCGGCACGGGCTGTCATCACCGTACGAATCGGCCGCTCGGCCAGGTTCAGCACGCCGCTGATCATGACCCGCTCACGGCGGTCGAACAGCACCTGTTCCCCGCCGCCCTCGACCAGGTCGGCAATCTCCTCGCCGACCTCGTCAGCCTCGACCCGGCGGCCGCCCAGCAGGCGCAGCACGGCATGGGCAGTGCGTTCACGCAACGGCTTGTGCTGTTGCAGGCTGCGCTTGCGACGGGCGCGCGCCAGCTGGTTGAACAGCTCGATCAGGATCGAGAAGCCGATGGCCGCGTACAGGTAGCCTTTCGGGATATGGAAGCCCAGGCCTTCGGCGGTGAGGCTGAAACCGATCATCATCAGGAAACCCAGACACAGCATGATCACCGTGGGGTGGGCGTTGACGAAGCGGGTCAGCGGCTTGCTGGCAACGATCATGATACCGATCGAGAAGATCACCGCGATCATCATCACGGACAGCTCATCGACCATGCCCACCGCCGTGATCACGGCATCCAGCGAGAATACCGCGTCCAGTACCACGATCTGGGCAACGATCGGCCAGAACGCGGCATGGCGCAGCGTGCCACTGGCCTGGCTCACGTGACCTTCCAGGCGTTCGTGCAGCTCCATGGTGGCCTTGAACAGCAGGAACACACCACCGAACAGCATGATCAGGTCACGGCCAGAGAAGCTCTTGCCGAACACTTCGAACAGCGGCGCGGTAAGGGTGACCATCCACGAAATGCTGGCCAACAGGCCCAGGCGCATGATGAGCGCCAGGCTCAGGCCAATGACCCGAGCGCGGTCGCGCTGATGGGGCGGCAACTTGTCGGCAAGGATGGCGATGAACACCAGGTTGTCGATACCCAGCACCAGCTCGAGGACGATAAGCGTCAACAGGCCTAGCCAGGCCGTGGGGTCGGCTAGCCATTCCATTAGCGGGTACTCACGTGGGACACGTCACAAGGACGGGAGAAGGATGGCCAGAAAGGCCGAAGACTGGGGGGCTCCGCGAAGGTGCTCATATAGACCTTGATAACAAATTGGGAGAACGATGCTACAAGCACAGCAGGTTTCTGTTGTAGCGCAAAACTATTACAAAACCTGTAACGACCCTGCAACGCCCTATCGCCCCGCGGGAGCGAGTCGTGCGCGGGTACTTTTGTTCAATACATCAGACCGTCGGCGACGCGAGGATGACGCCTCTCCAACCACGTGGATCTTCCTCATGAGCCTGTACCTGTCCATGGCCGCTTTCGCCCTTGCGGCCTCGATCTCCCCCGGCCCGGTCAACATCGTCGCCCTTGGTAGCGGTGCCCGCCATGGCCTGCGCGCCAGCGTTGCACATGTCGCCGGCGCCACGCTGGGGTTCTGCCTGTTGCTGGTGCTGGTCGGGCTGGGCCTGCATCAACTGCTGCTTCGCTGGCCTTTGCTGGGCCTGATGTTGCACTGGGGCGGTGTGGCGTTTCTGCTGTACATGGCGTGGAAGCTGGCCAGTGACGACGGCAACCTGAACAACGCACAGCCTACCCAAGCCCCTTCAGCCTGGCACGGCGCAGCAATGCAGTGGCTGAACCCCAAAGCCTGGTTGGCAGCCGTTGCCGGGGTGGGTGCCTACACCGGTGGTGAACAGCACTTGCTGTGGCTGTTTACCTGGATCTACGGGCCGATCTGTTTCATCTCAGTGGCCTGCTGGGCCTGGGCCGGCAGCGTGATTCGCCGGTACCTGGACAACCCACGTCACCTGCGCATGCTCAATCGGAGCCTGGCCGTGTTACTGGTTGCCAGTGCGGTTTACCTGATCCTTTAAGGCATGCACGGCTCCTGCAGGAGCACCGAGGCTAGCGACAGCATTTCTGTAATGTCCCGGTGTCGCCGCCAGGTGCTGTTTGAATGCCCGCTGCAGGTGTGCCTGATCAGCGAACCCGGCCTCCTGTGCAACTTCAGCAATTGAACGGCCCTGGCGCAACTGCGCCCGGGCCAGCTGTACACGCTGGTCTAGCAGGTAACCATGCGGCGTCAGGCCGAAGCGTTGGCGAAAGGCACGAATCAGGTAGGAACGGGACAGGCCGCAAGCCCCGCAGATGTCTTCGAGGCTGAGCGGGTCACTGCGGTGGGCGCGTATGAAAGCAGCCGCTGCATCCAGCCGTGGATTGCCCTGGTCAATCTCGCTGGCATTACGGGCAAGCATGCCCGGCAGCTCGCTGAACAGGGCCGCCAGGCGAGTTTCCCGATCAGGCAGCCTGGCGTCGAACAGGTCGGCAAAGGCCTGCAACAGCCGCCCGTACAACACAGGCGAGCGGCTCCAGGTCTGTGTTGGCAGGGTAAAACCCACTGCCTGCAACCAAGGCTGATCGACGAACAGCATCAGGTAAGACCAGGGTTCCCCGGCAACAGGGTTGCAGGTATGCACCACGCCCGGGTTCATCAACACCGTGGTACCCGCCCCCACCTCAACGCACTGGTCACTGTTGATGTAAGTGCTACGCCCCCCCGTGATCACCCCGATGGAGAAGCTCTCGTGAGAGTGCGCGGCGTAGCACACCTTGCGCCCGTCCCCTACCCGTCGGGCTTCGACGAACGGCAAGGCAGGGTCGCGCCAAAACCGTGATACCTCGATCATCCTCTACTGCCCTGCCCGCCGCGGATCCATGCACCGATACTACACACTTATCGTGGGAACAGATCCAACGTGCGCTCCACTTCGTCAATATCGATCCTGAAACCATCGCCTTCCGGCAGGCCCACCACAAAGCCAAAATGCTGCTGGTCACGATCCGTCAGGTATTTGTAGTAACTGACGAAACGGTTCGGCGGCTGCAAAGTCAGCAGGCAGCCTCCAGCCTGTAGCACATTCACGCCATGCACCAACTGGCTACCCTCCACCCCGATGACCACTTTAGCCCCGGCGCATGCCGCGATAATGCTCGGCACATCGGACTTCAGCGGGTTGACGATGCGAAAACCGCGGGTAGTACGCAAGTGTTCGGCAAGCTCCAGCTCGTTGCGCAACAGGCGCAGGTCACCATCACCGCCCCGCAACAGGAAAACCCCCGGGTGCTGCGTGTACGACACATGCGAGAGCAGCTTGTCACCCATGGCTCGGTAGCGAGCATGCCGGCTGCGGTTGTTGCTCTGGTCATCGAACAGCACCAGCTCACGGAAGAACGCACTGCGCAGGCGCAAAGGCTTCATGTCCAGCCAGTCTTCATAGGCCGGTGCCTGGGTAAACAGCGGATACCTGGCAGACGGGGCGGTGGTCACCGGGATGCCCTCGTTGCAAGCCAGCGCATAGGTCGGACAGTCTTCCATCAACCAGGTGCCGAACCAGGCGTTACCGTTTTGTGTGCAGTAGATTGCAGCGCGGTCGATTTCATTGTCGATGAGGATGGTCGGGAAGGTACTCGGCTTCTGTGACAGCCAATGGCTGGCTTTGCCCTTGTACAACGCCCCTTCGACCAGCCATACATCCTTGATCAAGTAGCCACGGGTTGGCCCTTGCAATGTGTTGACGCCCCCCTCCATGGTCTGCGCCGGGTGCACGTAGGGGTAAAACCGCTTACCTTCCCAGCCCGTCACCCGCTCCAGCTGACCAGGCAGGAAAATGGCCGGCGGCGAAACCGTGGCTTCGCCCGGGGCGATGTCCCAGCACTTGGTGGCGACGCTCTTGAGATCGGTCGCCGTTTTTCCACCCAGCCGTTTGCGCGCCATGTGGCGGTAGGCGGCCAAGGTCCAGCTGTGTTGCCTGGCTGCGGGCGATGCACTGAACTGCGAGATGTCGCTTCCCATGAAGCGTCCTCCCTTGATGGCGAAGTGTGGAGCCCGGCGCTAGGCACTGTACGAAAAGTCTTGAGACGCGGGTCAGGCAAGGCGAAAACAGCCGAGGAACGGCCGGGGTCGCGCCCGACTGTACTGGAGTACATTAGCATTCCGAGGCTGTTTTCAACGCTGCATGAACAAGTATCAAGGCTTTTCTTACAGCGCCTAGGCGCCAGATCAAAGCATCCCTGGCAGTTACTCAATTGCTCGTGACTCTTTCCATGGTGGGCGGTGATTGCAAGCTGGCGTAACGGCTGCGCAACGTTTGCACAAACGGTTCGCCTGCCCCGCTGCCGCCATAGAGATAAATCTTGTGCAGGCCACCAAACACCATTTCGTGATAGCGACTGGCAACTTCCTCATCGCTTGGGCCATCCGGGAGCCCCAGATGCAACGTCAGCTTGTCGCCTTCGACCGCGAACATCGGCGTATCCCACAAGAACTTTGCCGTACCGGTCTTGGGCAGGCGGACAAACAGGTACGCATGGTTACCCAGCGAATCGATATCACCACCGCGGCGGCGCTTCCACTTCAGCAGGCCGTCGTCCGGGCGCGCCAGACACAGGCCGATGTCGTAATAATCGAAGCCCTGCTCCAGTGCCCATTCAAGCGCCATGAAGGTGGTGATCGAATTCACCTCGCGCAGTTTCTTCGCATCGGAAAACACCGCCTCGCAATAGCCAAAGCGCAACGTGCTCCAGTAACGCTTGCCGCCGCGTACCACTTCACACCCCAGGTGACAGCCGATCACTTCATCGCCCAACATGATCAAGTCAAGCCGGCCGACACTCTTGGCAATACGGAACACCTCTTCGGTAGGAAACTGCGCGGCATGAATGCCCTGCCGGGCCGAAGCATAAGGGCGCAGCAGATCCCGGTCGGCCATGGCGATTTCTTCGTCCGAAAGAGCTTGGCGCATGTGATACAGCGGCCGGTTCTTGCGAATGCTGCGCCGCAGTTCGCTGTCGTAGCGGGCCGTGATGTCTTCCAGAGGGCGCCCCAAGGGCACCACGGCGCTCAGGTAGTGCGGCACTGACAGCGCCCCCGACGTGGGCATTTCGCTGATGACCACGACGTGGCTGGCAGCCGCCGTGGCACTTGCACCGTCCACGATCGATGCGCTGCCCTGGCCCTTGCCCCCAATCAGCAGCTTGGCCATTTCCCGTTGCTGCTTGCGGCCGATGTAGAGGATTTCGTACGGGCTCTCCTGTTGCGGGCGAAACCTGGCGACTTCCCAACGCCAGAGACAGGCACGCGCCATCATTTCTCGCATTTTGCTGGCCAGCAGCCTGATTTCGTAGCGCATGGAGGGCGACAGGAGCTTGCGCGCCACAGTCGTCAAGGTCTTTTTCATTTCTTCTTCGACGTCCTTTTGAAGTGCACTATTGGCCAATCGGAAAAAGAGAAAAATCCAGCAAAAACACTTAACACTTTGATTTTTATAGTATGGCTTGCAACTTTCTAATCACATTCAGTAACAATTTAAGATGCCTGCAAACGCTTTGGCAAGCGGCTTCTGGCTGACTTTAGATCAAGTTTCATGGCGTCAAATTCCCCGCATCAAACCGACGCTCAACAACACATTTGCTATAACCGTGCCCATCAAGCTCCGCTGGCCACTTCGCTATCCATGAATAACCTTTGACGACTTGCATCAACGTCTCTCAGGCCTCTGACGGATTGCCGGGCAGGCATGGATGGCCATGTTGAACCAGACTGGTGTTTTTCCGGCAGCCAGTGCATGCTCCAAGCTGAAACGATTCAACTGACTTGAAAACCGCCCTTTGATGTGAGGTGCAGTACCCATGGACCGTTTGCTCGATTCACTCTTCCCCAGCGCCGAGAACATCCCGGAAACCTGGCGTCTGGGAGCCCCACTGGAACAACGCGACTACCTGGTCAACGGTGAGCTCAGGCGCTGGGACGGCCCGTTGGCCACGGTGCGCAGCCCGGTGTGGCTCAAGCAAGGCGACGAAGAGCATCAGGTCATATTGGGCAGCGCCCCGCTGCTGGATGCCGAGACCGCGCTGACCGCCCTCGATGCTGCCGTGCAGGCCTATGACAAAGGCCGTGGCGCCTGGCCGAACATGCGCGTGGCCGAGCGTATCCAGCATGTGGAATCCTTCCTTGCCCGCATGCGTGAACAGCGCCAGGCCGTGGTCAAGCTGCTGATGTGGGAGATCGGCAAGAACCTGAAGGATTCAGAAAAGGAATTCGACCGCACCTGCGACTACATCGTCGACACCATCAACGCCCTCAAGGACCTGGACCGCCGCTCCAGCCGCTTCGAGCTGGAACAAGGCACCCTCGGCCAGATCCGTCGCGCCCCACTGGGCGTGGCCCTGTGCATGGGGCCTTACAACTACCCGCTGAACGAGACCTTCACCACGCTCATTCCGGCGCTGATCATGGGCAACACGGTGGTGTTCAAGCCGGCCAAGTTCGGCGTACTGCTGATCCGCCCCTTGCTCGAAGCGTTCCGCGACAGCTTCCCGGCAGGCGTGATCAATGTCATCTATGGACGCGGCCGGGAAACGGTGAGCGCGCTGATGGCCAGCGGCAAGGTCGATGTATTCGCCTTCATCGGCACCCACAAGGCCGCCAGCGACCTGAAAAAACTGCACCCACGCCCGCATCGTCTGCGCGCCGCACTGGGCCTGGACGCCAAGAACCCGGGCATCGTGCTGCCCCAGGTCGACCTCGACAACGCTGTCGAAGAGGCCGTCACCGGGGCGTTGTCGTTCAACGGCCAGCGCTGCACGGCACTGAAGATCCTGTTCGTGCATGAGGATGTGGTCGAGGCCTTCCTCGACAAGTTTCAGCGCAAATTGGCGGCGCTCAAGCCCGGCATGCCGTGGGAACCTGGCGTGGCGCTGACACCATTGCCCGAGCCTGGCAAGGTCGACTACCTCGATGGCCTGGTTGCCGATGCGACGGAAAAGGGCGCGCGCGTGCTCAACGAAAATGGCGGGCACAGCCGCGGCTCATTCTTCTACCCGGCCTTGCTGTACCCGGTCAGCCGGGAAATGCGCGTGTACCACGAGGAGCAGTTCGGCCCGCTGGTTCCGGTGGTGCCCTACCGCGACCTGCAGACAGTGATCGACTATGTGCTGGACTCCGACTACGGCCAGCAACTGAGCCTGTTCGGCAACGACCCGGCCACCATCGGCAGCCTCGTCGACATCTTCGCCAACCAGGTCGGGCGCATCAACATCAACGCTCAGTGCCAACGCGGGCCGGACACCTACCCGTTCAACGGCCGCAAGAACAGCGCCGAGGGCACGCTCTCGGTGGATGACGCTTTGCGTGTGTTCTCCATCCGGACGCTGGTCGCCACCCGCTTCCAGGAGGCCAACAAAGCGCTGATCAGCGAGATCATTCGCAACCGCCAGTCGAGCTTCCTGACCACCGACTACATCTTCTGACCGCCGCGCTTATAGACAATCGATCTAGCGTCACTGTCGATTTTCCATCTGGGCGAACGACTCTAAGCAACAGGGCGCCTTTCGGCGCCCATTGCAAGGAGAGTCGAACATGGCAGTCAAACCCATCCCCGAAGGCCAGCACAGCATCACGCCCTACCTGGCCATCAACGACGCCGCCAAGGCCATCGAGTTCTACAAGCAAGCCTTTGGCGCGAAGGAAATGTTCCGCCTCGATGCCCCGGGCGGTCGCGTTGGCCATGCCGAACTGAGAATCGGCGATTCGTCGCTGATGCTGGGCGACCCCTGCGACATGGAAGGCGGCCTCACCGCCAGCCAGAAGCTCAGCGGTGCGGGTGTTGGCCTGCACTTGTATGTTGAAGACTGCGACAAGGTCTACGCCCAGGCCCTGGCCGCCGGGGGCATCCAGTTACATCCCTTGACCGACCAGTTTTACGGTGACCGCAGCGGCACCCTGAAAGATCCGTTTGGCAACATCTGGTTCGTGTCCACCCACAAAGAGGACCTGACCCCCGACGAGATTCGCGCCCGCGCCGCGAAGATGTTCGGCGGCAGCCAAGCGACGAGTTGAAAGCCGCGCGACTTTGCTTGAAGCTTGAGGCTCGTAGCTTGGAGCTGCTTCATGCGAATCATCGACAAAACCGCCACCCAGGTGCGCAGCCTGACCCCCGCTGAAGAGGAACTGCTGGTCGGCTTTGCCACCGGCAGCCTCGCCGGCCCGCGCCTGCTACAGGCCAACCAGCTACTGATGAAAGTGCGCAACGCCAACCAGTGGCTGGCTTGCGACTGCCGCAACGATGCCTTGCCGGTGCTCAACGTCACCCTCAACGGCAGCACCGGTACGCTCTTCCTCAAGAACAACCCGGGCACTGCCGAGCACGCGCCAGGCTGCCCGTTCACCAAGGACGAGCGGGAAGCCGCCGAACGCGAAAACGACCCCGCACCACCCGCCGCCTGGCTGCCACCCGACACCCCCTTGCGCCTGATCAGCGACTTCCGTGCTGGCACGGCCGGCGCCGTCGGTGATGGCAACGACAGACGCGAACAGCAGCGCCTGCTGTCACTGCTGCTGACCTGGATTGAAACCAGCGGGCTCAACCTTTACGCCACCCACCTGAAAAAAGACCTGACCACGCAGTTTGCCGAGTTGCGCAGCGTGGCCAGCCGCTATCCGCTGCTGGAGCGGGTGCCCGCCAGCAACTACCTGGAAACCCGCCTGGACATGAAGCACATGATGATGCTCAAGTCCCGTCTGCGCGAGGCCTCTGTGTTTGGCAACCACCGCCGCCACGGCCTGCTGTTGGACTGCGTCGACCAGATCAAAGGGCGCAAGCTGCTCAACAACCGCAGCGAGGACGGCTTCGACTTCCAGGGGCATCACCTGTACTGGGGCGGAAGCCGCACCACCGGGCCGTTGCTGGCGTTGATGATCTACTCGCCGACCAGCGCCGGCAGCCATTTCTATGAGTTGATCCATGTGGCCAGTGTGCCCGTGCTGTCGCGCGCGCACCTGTTCCCGGTGTACCGCGATGAAGAACGCGAGCCGCTCAAGGCATTGGTGTCGCTGATCGACTGGATGGCCAGTAAAGGGGTGAAAGTGCAGATGCGTCGCCCCGTGATCGGTGGGCAGGTGATGGATGAACTGGTGCTGACCTCGGACCAGGACCGGGTGTTGTCAGTGTCGCTGCTGGAACAGCCCATCGGCCCCGAGCCGGATACCGAGAACTTCAAGCGCTACGCCGACTTCAAAAGCCTTGAAACGTTCCGCAAGTTCGTTGCCGGCTTTTTCATGCGCGAGCGTTGAAACCCACGCGTTGGCTCGCGCAGTTTCTTGCAGGAGATCGCCCTGCCCTTTGGACGGGGCGATCACGCTGCGAACAAAGGCGGCAAGCAAGCGGCTAGACACGCCTGCATTGGCCGCACAGGTGCCTCAGCCCAGGAACAGCTTGTACGCCGGGTTGTCAGTCTCGTCCCAATACCGATACCCCATCTCGTCCAGCGTCAACGGCAAGCTCGCCAATTCGTCCGCTGGCACTTCCAAAGCAGCGAACACCCGCGCCTCCGCCGCACCATGGTTGCGGTAATGGAACAGGCTGATGTTCCAACGTTTGCCCAACCGCTCCAGAAACCCCAGCAACGCCCCTGGCCGTTCGGGAAACTCGAAGCGCAGGACCCGCTCATCAGCCCCTGACGCGGCATGCCCGCCCACGGTATGGCGCACATGCAGCTTTGCCAGCTCGTTGTCGGTCAGGTCCAGCACGCTGTACCCCTGCTCCCGCAAGCTGGCCAGCAACTGCTCACGTGGGTCGTGCACCGGGTGGGTCTGCACGCCCACGAACAGGCGCGCCTCCTTGCCAGGGTAGAAGCGGTAGTTGAATTCGGTGATCTGCCGCTTGCCCAGTGCCTGGCAAAAGGCCCGGAAGCTGCCCGGCTGTTCCGGAATTGTCACGGCGATGATCGCCTCGCGCTGCTCACCCAGCTCGGCCCGCTCGGCCACGTGGCGCAAGCGGTCGAAATTGACGTTGGCCCCGGAGTCGATGGCCACCAGGGTCTGCCCCTGCACACCTTCACGCGCCACATACTTCTTGATCCCGGCCACGGCCAAGGCCCCGGACGGCTCGGTGATCGAACGGGTGTCGTCGTAGATATCCTTGATCGCCGCGCACAGCTCGTCACTGCTCACCGTCACCACCTCGTCGACAAAGTGGCGGCACAGCTCGAAGCAATGGGCGCCGATCTGCGCCACCGCCACGCCATCGGCAAAGGTGCCGACCTGCGGCAGGATCACGCGTTCGCCGACGGCCATGGCAGCCTGCAGGCAGTTGGAATCCACCGGTTCGACGCCGATCACCTTCACCTCAGGGCGCAGGTACTTCACATAGGCGGCGATCCCGGCGATCAACCCACCACCGCCCACGGGCACAAAGATCGCGTCCAGCGCCCCCGGGCGCTGACGGAGGATTTCCATGGCCACGGTACCCTGCCCGGCGATCACATCCGGGTCATCGAACGGTGGCACGAAGGTGGCGCCTTCGCTGTCGGCCAGCTTCAGTGCATGGGCCAGCGCATGCGGGAAGCTCTCGCCATGCAGCACCACATGCCCGCCGCGCGAACGCACACCTTCCACTTTCAACGATGGCGTGGTGGTAGGCATGACGATCGTTGCTTTGATACCCAGATGCGATGCCGCCAAGGCCACGCCCTGGGCATGGTTGCCCGCCGAAGCGGTGATCACCCCGCGCTCACGCTGCACATCGGTCAGACGCGACAGGCGAGTGTAGGCACCGCGAATCTTGAACGAAAACGTAGGCTGCAGGTCTTCGCGCTTGAGCAACACCTGGTTGCCCAGGGTGGCAGACAAGGCCGGGGCCGCTTGCAGGGGCGTTTCGATGGCCAGGTCGTACACCGGCGCGGCAAGAATGCGCCGCACCTGCTCCGACAGCAGTTGCTGGGGGGTGACGGTAGTACGAGGGACACTGAAGCTGGTCATCGATGACTCCTTGGCTATTTTTACGTTGCCCAGGAGTCAGAGAGAAAAACCCGCCTCCAGGGCGGGTTCGGTGCACGTACGCGCTAGCCCGCCAAACTGATAATGGCGGTAATAATAATGGCGTTCACGTGCGGGAATGTGTTCATGGGTAGGAACTTAGCCTGCCTCACAGCCAGAAGTCAACACTTGGCCTGCTGCGCCGAAAGCGGCACATCGAACACCTTGTCGAAGCCCCACTGGAAGACAAAGGCGTAAACGAAGAAGAACACGAACAGCGCCAGGTTGGTCAGCAGTGCCGCCCACAGGCTCACGTCCAGCCAGTACGCCACCAGCGGCAGCAGAATCACCACCAGCCCACCCTCGAAACCCAGCGCATGCAGCAGGCGCCGTAAAAAGGTGCGCTCACGCTTGTGCTGGCGCGCTTCCCAACGTTCGAACACCCAGTTGTAGCCCATGTTCCAGCTCATCGCGATACCCGACATCAGCACCGAGAGCACGGTCGACTGCGCCATGCCGGCGCCGAACGCCAGCTCCAGCGCAGGCGCCACACAGGCGACGGCGATGGCCTCATAGAGAATGGCCTGGACGATCTTGCGGGCCTTGCCTTGCATGTTCAGCTCCCTGAATAAACGACCTGTAAAGCTACAAGATGTAGCCCCCAAGAAAAAGCCCGAACGCTGGACAACTTCGCGCTTGGCTACCCGGCTGTGAGGTGAAGCGTTCGCGATAGGCGTTGAAGGGCTGGACCCGCTGGGGCCGAGCAGCGCGTGGCGGCGCCGTCCCTGCCCAGGTGTTGCAGGAAGCCAAGACCGCTTTGCGTTGTGATCAAGCCAGCTGGCAGAACAGGCGAAACATCATCCGGCGGGCAAACGAATCCTGAACTGCGCCCCACCCAGCGCCGACTGCGCCAGGGTCAAGGTGCCACCCTGCCCCTCGATCGCCCGACGGCTGATGGCCAACCCCAGGCCAAAACCACCGGTGTTGCGATCGCGACTGCGGTCCAGACGGTAGAACGGCTGGAACACCCGCTCGCGCTCCTCCACAGGGACGCCAATCCCGTCATCCTCCACCGTCAGCAAGCAGGCGCCATCGGCTTCCAGGCGCAAGCGCAGCAACAGGCTTTCATCGCAGTAGCGCATGGCATTGCGCACCAGGTTCTGCACCGCGCGCGCCGTCAGCCGCGGGTCCAGTACAAAGCGCGGCAACTCACCCTCGGCCCGCACTTCCCAATGGATACCCCGGCCATCGAGCTCCTCGGCAAAGCCGCCAAGCACACTGTCGACCAGCTCCAGCAGCGATACCTCCACCCGCTCCCGCGCCTGATCGGCGTTGTACAACCGGCTGTAGGACAGCAGCTCCAGCACCAGTTCATCCAGCTCGCGCACATGCCCGACCAGCTCCAGCAGGCGCTTGCGGCTGGCTGGCGGCACTTCGTCGAACAGCAGCACCAGGCCGAAGTCCAGCCGGGTCAGTGGCGTGCGTAACTCGTGCGATACCGCATTGAGCAGTTCACGCTGCT
Source organism: Pseudomonas sp. JY-Q (assembly GCF_001655295.1). Classification (NCBI taxonomy): domain Bacteria; kingdom Pseudomonadati; phylum Pseudomonadota; class Gammaproteobacteria; order Pseudomonadales; family Pseudomonadaceae; genus Pseudomonas; species Pseudomonas sp. JY-Q. The sequence continues at coordinate 3,428,951 of NZ_CP011525.1, forward strand.
GGTTGACATGGCGTTCCAGGTCACTGGCCATGGTGTCGAATACCCCGGCCAGCTCACCAATGTTGGAGTGAGGCGAAATGTGCGTACGCTCAGCCATCTGCCCCTGGCCCAGGCGCCGAGCGGTCTCCTTGAGGCGCTCCAGATCACGCCAGTGCGGCCATACCCACAGCAGCAGGCAGCCCAGCATGGCTGCACCAATCAATACGGTCACGCCCCACGACAGCACGTTGATGTCCAGCGGGTCCGGCGGGGAATGCAGGCGTACCAGCCACTCCTTGTCCAGCGGCGCCAGCACCGTCTCGTAATAGCCCCACTCGGCAATGCGCACTGCGTACAGCCCCTGCGCCAGGCGCGCCTGCTCCTCATCGCTCAAACCGGCCTGATCCCTGCGCAGCAGCTGCAGCTCCAGCGGCGCGAAATCACTGGCCAGTTCCTGCTCCACCGCTGGCCACTGCTCGCGCGGGGCCTGGCGGAACTGGCGCACGATCAACGCCTGTACGCCCTTGGCCTGGTCCAGGTTGTAGGCCATGAACCGGTCGCGGAACAGGCCGACAATGGTGTCAGGGATGAACAGCAATGCGCCGGCGTAGGCGACGATGATCACCAGGTACAACCGCACCAGGATCTTGAGCATGGCCGATCAGCACTCCCACTCGACACGGCTGAACAGGTAGCCCTTGCCCCACACGGTCTTGATCTTGCGCGCTTCGCCGGCGTTGTCGTCGAACTTGCGCCGCAGTTTGGAAATGGCCACGTCAACGGAGCGATCGGTGCCATTGAACTCGATGCCACGCAGTTGTTGCAGGATACGGTCGCGGTTCATCACCTCACCGGCATTGCGCGCCAACACCACCAGCAGGTTGTACTCGCCGCTGGACAGCTCCACCTCCTCGCCGCGCCAACTCACCGTGCGCTCGGCCAGGTCGATGCGCAGGCCACCAATCAGGATCAGGTCGTTTTCCAGGCGCGGTTCGTTGACACTGCTGCGGCGCAGCAGCGTGCGCACGCGGGCCAGCAGCACGCGTGGCTCACAGGGTTTGGTCACGTAGTCGTCGGCCCCCATTTCCAGGCCAAGCACCTGGTCATGGCTGTCGTCGCGGGCCGTCAGCATGAGGATTGGCAGGGTCTGCGACTCCTGGCGCAGCAGCCGGCACAGCTGCAGGCCATCGATGCCCGGCAGCATCAGGTCAAGGATGACCAGGTCAGGCCTTTGCCGACGGTACTCGTCCAGTACATGGTCGCCCCGGGCGATCACCTGGACATGGAAGTCGTTACGTTGCAGGTAGCTGGCGATCAGCTCGGACAGGGCGCTGTCGTCCTCGACCAGGAAAATGTTCGGCATAGGTGCTTGGGCGTCTGGGTTGAAGTAAGCCTGTGGCGAGCACTTCGCGGGTAAACCCGCTCCTGCAGGTCCCCGTAGGAGCGGGTTCACCCGCGAAGAGGCCAGCACAGGCCCATGCAGAATATAGAACCCAACCACTCGACAGGACCATTCTTCACACTTTTTCACACTCGTCCTACAGGTATTAACAGCCGCCCAGCCAGCGTCTGCCTTAGCATATACACGGTCATCATCGGAAGATCCGCATGCCTACTACCCTCTCCCCGTGCCTGCGCCCGTTGGCGCTCATGGCATTGCTGAGCCTGTCCCTGGCCGGTTGCAGCGACAGCGCCGAGCCAGACGAACAGGCACCCACTGCGCAAGTGCGCGTGGAAACCCTGCAACTGCAGCCACTGGCCATCAGCAGCGAACTCAGCGGCCGTATCCTCGCGCCACGCACCGCCGAAGTGCGTGCGCGGGTCGCAGGCGTGGTGCTCAAGCGGGTGTACCGCGAAGGCAGCGACGTCAAGCAGGGTGATGTACTGTTCCTGATCGACCCGGCACCGTTCAAAGCCGACCACGACAGCGCCCGCGCCACGCTGGCCAAGGCCGAGGCCACCCGGTACCAGGCGCGCCTGCAAGAGCAGCGCTACCGCGAGCTGGTCGACGACAAAGCCGTCAGCCGCCAGGAATACGACAACGCCAAGGCCAGTTTCCTGCAGGCCGATGCCGAAGTGGCCGAAGCCAGGGCGGCGCTGGAGCGCGCCCGGCTGAACCTCGGCTATGCCACCGTGACCGCGCCGATCTCCGGCCGTATCGGCCGCGCCCAGGTCACCGAAGGCGCGCTGGTCGGGCAAAACGAAACCACCCCGCTGGCGACCATCCAGCAGCTGGACCCGATCCATGCCGATGTCACCCAGTCTACCCGTGAGCTCAACGCGCTGCGCCGCGCCCTGCGCGCTGGCGAATTGCAGCAGGTGGGCGACGGCCAGGCACGCGCCACGCTGATCCAGGATGACGGCAGCGCCTACCCGCTGCCGGGCAAGCTGCTGTTCTCCGACATCAGCGTCGACCCCAGCACCAACCAGATCACCCTGCGCAGCGAGTTCCCCAACCCGGACCTCGACCTGTTGCCTGGCAGCTACGTGCGGGTACGCCTGGAGCAAGCGGTGCAACCCAAGGGCCTGAGCGTGCCGCAACGCGCCATCCTGCGTGACAGCGCCGGTGTGCCGAAGGTGCTGGTGGTAGACCAGCACGCCCGGGTCAGCGACCGCCAGGTTGTACTGGGCAGCGCCCAGGGCGACCGCTGGGTCGTCAGTGAGGGCCTGGCGGCCGGCGAGCGGGTGGTGGTCGAAGGGCTGCAGCACATCAAGGCCGGTGACCAGGTGCAGGTCGACAACGCACCCGCTGCCCCGCCCATCGCACAGCATACCGGCCAGTGAGGGCCTGATTCATGCCGCAATTCTTCATCGATCGCCCGGTATTCGCCTGGGTGGTCGCACTGTTCATCCTGCTGGCCGGCGCGCTGGCCATCCCGCAGCTGCCGGTGGCCCAGTACCCCAACGTGGCACCGCCGCAGGTGGAAATCTACGCCGTGTACCCAGGCGCCTCGGCGGCGACCATGGACGAAAGCGTGGTCAGCCTGATCGAGCAAGAGCTCAATGGCGCCGACAACCTGCTGTACTTCGAGTCGCAGAGCAGCCTGGGCAGCGCCACCATCACCGCCACCTTCGCCCCGGGCACCCACCCGGACCTGGCCCAGGTCGACGTGCAGAACCGCCTGAAGGTGGTCGAGTCGCGCCTGCCACGCCCGGTCACCCAGCAGGGCCTGCAGGTGGAGAAAGTGTCCACCGGCTTCCTGCTGTTGGCCACCCTCACTTCCGAAGACGGCAAGCTCGATGAAACCGCGCTGTCGGACATCCTGGCACGTAACGTGATGGACGAAATCCGCCGCCTCAAGGGCGTCGGCAAGGCCCAGTTGTATGGCTCCGAACGCGCTATGCGCATCTGGATCGACCCGCGCAAGCTGATTGGCTTCAACCTCACGCCCAACGATGTGGCCGAAGCCATCGCCGCGCAGAACGCCCAGGTGGCCCCTGGCAGCATCGGCGATCTGCCCAGCCGCAGCACCCAGGAAATCACCGCCAACGTGGTGGTCAAAGGCCAGTTGAGCAGCCCCGAAGAGTTTGCTGCCATTGTCCTGCGTGCCAACCCGGACGGCTCCACGGTCACCATCGGGGATGTCGCCCGGGTTGAAATCGGCGCCCAGGAATACCAGTACGGCACGCGCCTGAACGGCAAACCGGCCACGGCCTTCAGCGTGCAGTTGTCACCCGGCGCCAACGCCATGGAAACCGCTACCCTGGTACGGGCGAAGATGCAGGACCTGGCGCGCTACTTCCCGGAAGGCGTCAAGTACGACATCCCCTACGACACCTCGCCGTTCGTCAAGGTGTCGATCGAGCAGGTCATCAACACCCTGTTCGAAGCCATGCTGCTGGTGTTCGCAGTCATGTTCCTGTTCCTGCAGAACCTGCGCTACACACTGATCCCGACCCTGGTCGTGCCAGTGGCATTGATGGGCACCTTCGCCGTGATGCTGGCCATGGGTTTCTCGGTCAATGTGCTGACACTGTTCGGCATGGTACTGGCCATCGGCATTCTGGTCGACGATGCCATTGTGGTGGTGGAGAACGTCGAACGCATCATGGCCGAAGAAGGCTTGCCGCCCAAGGACGCCACACGCAAGGCCATGGGCCAGATCAGCGGTGCAATCGTCGGCATCACGCTGGTGCTGGTGGCGGTATTCCTGCCCATGGCGTTCATGCAAGGCTCGGTGGGGGTGATCTACCAGCAGTTCTCGCTGTCGATGGCGGTGTCGATCCTGTTCTCGGCGTTTCTCGCCCTCAGCTTGACCCCGGCATTGTGCGCCACCCTGCTCAAACCCGTGGCCAAGGGCGAGCACCATGAACGCAAAGGCTTCTTCGGCTGGTTCAATCGCCGCTTCGAACGCATGAGCAACGGCTACCAGCGCTGGGTGGTGCAGGCGCTCAAGCGCAGCGGCCGCTACCTGCTGGTGTACGCGGTGCTGCTGGCGGTGCTGGGCTACGGTTTCAGCCAGCTGCCTACGGCGTTCCTGCCCACCGAAGACCAGGGCTACACCATTACCGACATTCAACTGCCGCCGGGCGCCAGCCGCATGCGCACCGAACAGGTAGCCGCGCAGATCGAGGCGCACAACGCCGAAGAACCAGGCGTGGGCAACACCACCTTGATCCTCGGCTTCAGCTTCTCCGGTAGCGGGCAGAACGCGGCGCTGGCCTTCACCACCCTCAAGGACTGGTCCGAGCGCAGCGCCGACGACAGCGCCCAGTCGATCGCCGACCGCGCGACCATGGCCTTCACCCAGCTCAAGGACGCGATAGCCTATTCGGTGCTGCCGCCCCCCATCGACGGGCTCGGTGAGTCTACCGGTTTCGAATTTCGCCTTCAGGACCGTGGCGGCATGGGCCACGCCGAGCTGATGGCAGCCCGTGACCAGTTGCTCGAAAGCGCCAGCAAAAGCAAGGTGCTGACCAACGTGCGCGAAGCCTCGCTGGCGGAAAGCCCGCAGGTGCAACTGGAAATCGACCGCCGCCAGGCTAATGCACTGGGCGTGTCGTTTGCCGATATCGGCACGGTGCTGGACGTGGCCGTAGGCTCCAGCTACGTCAACGATTTCCCCAACCAGGGCCGTATGCAGCGGGTGGTGGTGCAGGCCGAAGGTGACCAGCGCAGCCAGGTTGAAGACTTGCTGAACATTCACGTGCGCAACGACAGCGGCAAGATGGTGCCACTGGGTGCGTTCGTTCAGGCCAGGTGGGTCAGCGGCCCGGTGCAACTGACCCGCTACAACGGTTACCCGGCGGTGTCGATCTCTGGCGAGCCAGCCGCCGGCTACAGCTCGGGCGAAGCCATGGCCGAAGTCGAGCGGCTGGTGGCGCAGCTACCGGCCGGTACCGGCCTGGAATGGACCGGCCTGTCATTGCAGGAGCGGCTGTCCGGTAGCCAGGCCCCCCTGCTGATGGCGCTGTCGCTGCTGGTGGTGTTCCTGTGCCTGGCTGCGCTGTACGAAAGCTGGTCTATCCCGACTGCGGTGCTGCTGGTCGTTCCGCTCGGCGTGCTCGGTGCGGTGCTGGCGGTGACCTTGCGCGGCATGCCCAACGACGTGTTCTTCAAGGTTGGCCTGATCACGCTGATCGGCCTGTCGGCGAAGAACGCCATCCTGATCATCGAGTTTGCCAAGCATCTGGTAGACCAGGGCGTGGACGCCGTCGACGCCGCCGTGCAAGCGGCCCGCCTGCGCCTGCGGCCGATCGTGATGACTTCGCTGGCGTTCATCCTCGGCGTGGTTCCACTGGCCATCGCCAGCGGCGCAAGCTCTGCCAGCCAGCAAGCGATTGGCACCGGGGTGATCGGCGGCATGCTCAGCGCCACGCTGGCGGTGGTGTTCGTGCCGGTGTTCTTCGTGGTGGTGATGCGCCTGTCACAGCGACGCCAGGCGCATGACAGCGACGGGCAACCCGTGCCCCGCGAAAGCTGACTGGACAAGCCCCGCGTGAAATGGGAGGGTTCCCGGCAATGACTGCCCGGAACCCTTTTTCATGCCTGATGCACTCCCCCCCTGCTCAATCCTCGTTCTCGCCGGTGGCCGCGGCCAGCGCATGGGCGGCCGTGACAAGGGCCTGGTGGACTGGCAAGGCGAGCCGTTAATTGCACATGTTCATCGCGCGGTGCGGCCACTGAGCGACGACTTGGTGATTTCCTGCAATCGCAACCAGGCGGCTTACCGAGCATACGCCGACCAGTGGGTGGGCGATGCAGAAGCCGACTTCCCCGGGCCGCTGGCGGGGGTGATTGCCGGGCTCAAGGTGGCACGTCATGCGTGGGTGGTGTTGCTGGCCTGCGATGCCCCCCTGGTTGATCGCGACTTGATCGAAGACCTGCTGCGGCTGGCAGTGGCCGGTAACAGCGCGGCAATGGTGCGTCAGGGTGGTTTTTGGCAGCCGATGTTCAGCGTGCTGCCCAAGCGGGTGTTGCCGGTGCTGGAGCAGGCCTGGGCAGCGGGTGAGCGGAGTTTGCAGAAGGCCTTGCTGCGCGAGGCGGTGCAAGGGCTGGAGTGCGCCGAGAGCGATCGCCGGCTAAGCAACTTCAACAGCCCGGAACGGCTGCAAGACTGAGGGCATGACACCGCCCCCACAGGTAAGCCACAACACTTCAGAACTGTGGTGACTTTGTAGGAGCGGGTTTACCCGCGAATACGGCGGCGGCTGCAACGGTGAACGGCGGGTGGAAACTGGCCAGCAGGCACGGCCTCTTCGCGGCCATCAACCATTTAATACGACCAAGCTTTTCAGCGCTGAGCACCGCAGAAAAGCTTGACCGCCAACAGTGTATCTAATGGGAACGCAAAGGCGCTCACGACACCGCCGAAGCCTCCACCTCCTGCTCGCGGCTTGCATAACGCTGCGCCAGCACAGCACACACCATCAGCTGTATCTGGTGGAACAGCATCAGCGGCAAGATCATCGCGCCGATGCCACTGCCCACGAACAACACCTGGGCCATGGGCACACCCGTAGCCAGGCTTTTCTTGGAGCCGGCAAACAGGATGGTGATGCGATCCTCAAGGTCGAAGCCCAGCGCCTTGCCAAGCAAGCGGGTGCCAAACAGCACCACTGCCAGCAGAATTGCGCACACCACGAACAACCCCGCCAGGTGCTGCGGCGATACGGTGTGCCACAGCCCGGTAACCACGGCCTCACTGAAGGCGGTGTACACCACCAGCAGGATCGAACCCTGGTCCACCACTTTGAGCGAGCGCGCATTGCGCTTGACCCAGGCGCCGATCCAGCGCCGCGCGACCTGCCCGGCAACGAACGGCACCAGCAGCTGCAACGTGATCTTCAACACCGCATCCAGGCCGGAACCTGTATCACCACCGGCCCCCAGCAGCAGCATCACCAGCAACGGGGTGAGGAAGATACCCAACAGGCTAGAGGCCGCCGCGCTGCAGATGGCGGCCGGCACGTTACCGCGGGCCAGCGAGGTAAAGGCAATGGCCGACTGCACGGTTGCAGGCAAGGCACACAGGTACAGGATGCCCAGGTAAAGCTCGTTACCCACCAGCGGTACGAACAGGGGTTTGAACGCCAGGCCCAGCAACGGGAACAATACGAAAGTACAGGAGAACACCAGTAGATGCAGGCGCCAGTGCCCGGCACCAGCAATGATGGCTTCACGGGACAGTTTGGCGCCATGCAGGAAGAACAACAGGCCGATGGCCAGGTTGGTCAGCCAGCCGAAATACACCGCGCCATCGCCCGCGCAAGGCAGCACGGTGGCGATGAGTACTACACCGAGCAAGGCCAAGGTGAAATTGTCAAATAACATGCGCAAATACTTCATCACTGTATCCATCTTGTCATGGTGGCTGGGCAGACGATAAGGTCTTTGGCTCTCCGTCGCTAACGCCGGAACCCCGAGCGGTATCGCTCAACGGACACGTTCCACAAAAAGGACTCACCATGCTCCGCCCACGTCTGGCTGCACTTGCAGCCGCCATTACCCTTGCCTTGGGCCATGCCAGCGTCCAGGCCGCCGACCAGTTACAGGCCAAGGTCGACCAGATCATCCGCCCGCTCATGCAGGAACAAGGCATCACCGGCATGGCTGTGGCCATCTATGCACGCGACCACGCGCATTACTTCAGTTACGGTGTGGCCAGCAAGGCCGACAACGTACCGGTCAGCCGCGATACGCTGTTCGAAATCGGTTCGCTGAGCAAGACCTACACTGCCACCCTGGCCGCGCTTGCCAGCGCCGAGGGCAAGCTTGACCTCGAGGCCCCGGCCAAGCGCTATCACCCGGCACTGGCCGGCGTCCCCATCGGCGACGCGACGGTGCTGGAACTGGGCGCTTATAGCGCCGACTGCCTGCCACTGCAGTTCCCCGACACCGTGCAAACACCGCAGCAGGTAGTCGATTTCTTCCGCCACTGGCAACCTCGCGCCAAACCCGGCACCCAGCGCTGCTACTCCAACCCCAGCCTGGGGTTGTTCGGTGACCTGGCTGCCCGTGCGCAGCATGAACCGTTTTCCACGCTGATGAGTGAGGGCCTGCTGACGAAGATGGGCCTGAAAAATACCTACCTTCAGGTTCCGGCCAGCGCCCAGGGGCTTTATGCCCAAGGGTATGACGCCGACGACAAGCCGGTGCGTGTAGGGCCCGGCCCCTACGCCGATGAGGCCTACGGCATCAAAACCAGCGCCAGCGACCTGCTGCGCTATGTGCGGTTGCACATGCAGCCGCAGGGCCTGCCACCGGCCCTGGTGAAAGCCACCGCCATTACCCAGCAGGGCTATTTCCAGGTTGGCGGCATGACGCAAGGCCTGGGCTGGGAACGCTACCCCTACCCGGTCACGCTGAGCACATTGATCGATGGCAACAGCCCACGGCTGATCCGCGAACCGCAGGCCACCACTCGCTTGCAGCCGGCCCTGCCCGCGCTACCGGCAGCCTGGTACAACAAGACCGGCGCCACCAACGGCTTCGGCGCGTACGCCGCGTTCGTGCCGGCAGAACAGCTGGCAGTCGTGCTGCTGGCCAATCGGAATTACCCCAACCAGGCGCGGGTGCAAGCCGCCTTCGACATCCTTTCCGGCTTATAACGCTCGCGTTGATTGTCGGACAAAACGACAGAATGTAGTGAGCAAAAATATTCACTACAAAATGGTTGACGCCGTTCATCGCGCTTGGGCATGATGAAGCCGTCTCCCCGATCGGGAGCGGTGGCAAGGGTGTTCCAGACGGCCTGCGCGGTAACGCAGGCCGTCCGTGGAGAGGGAAACTGTCCAAAAGGCAGCGTGAGAAAGCCCCTGTTGCGATGCTGCTGTAGCAGCCTTGGTAGTGCGCTACACCGTGATAGCGCCAACTGTGAAAATCACCTATGAATGGGTAATGGGGGCTTTATGATGAACTTGAACAACAATCCGACTATCGACCAATTGGCCCAGCTGTTCGCCGTGCGCAAGGACAGCCTTGACGACCATTTGCTGTGGGTTAGCCAAACCGGTGAAGTGCGCCTCGATCGCCTGCCACCGAACACCGTCGAAGATGAATTTGAAGAGCACCTGCCCAGCATGCGTGCCCGCTTCAAGGTCTACCGCCGTGGCCAAGGCTACGTCGGCAAGAAAGCCGCCGCCGACACCGAATTCGTTGGCCGCGTGCTGCAGACCCTGCAACAAGAATGGCCCGCTGCCCGTGAGCAGCAGGCAGTCAAGGTGATCGAACCGCTAAATTGAGGGTTCGCACCCTTACCAGAGCCCGGCCCGCATAGGCCGGGCTTTTTCATGCCTGGCGCCGCTGCAGACGGGTTTCCGGCAAAGGCAAGGCGCCTGTTGCCATCGCCCGGGCGCGGTCGACACCCCACACCAGCGCACGGGTCATGGTCTCGCCCGGCAGCGCAGGGTAATACTCTTCCAGCAACGCCCGCCCATCCCCGGCGTACAACCCCAGAAACAGCTGCGTCGCCCCCAGGCGCGACAAGCGCACCTGCACGTCCAGTGTGGTGCCGTCGCTGAGTGCTTCGTCGTGGCAGCGGCTGTGCAACTGTGCGTCGGCCCACTGCCAATAGGTTTCTTCCCTGACTCGCATGAGCATTCAATCCTCCGTTGCTGGAATGCCGCGTCAGAAAACCACAGGCCGGGCCATCCGGCGAGCGCTACCGGGCAATACCATGAGGCGGATCAACGAATGGCAATAAAAACCCCGCCGTTGGGCGGGGCGTGTGCAGACGCGGGATCACTTCTTGAGCGGTACCCGCGGCATGAAGCGGCCTTTTTTGCTGCGCTGCAAATGTGCAGGCTGGAGCTGTTCGGAATCATCCAGCGTCATGTGGGCGAAACCCAGGCGAAATGCCGCCTGGCCGCAACGCACCTGGCTGTTGATCGGGAACGCGTCGTTCAGGTCTTCGAAAAAGGATTCGCTCATGCCCAGTCTCCCTCCAGTGGCGGTCGCGTCGGCAACCAGACAAGTTGCCCAGGAAACGCGGCCTGTGAAAATGAGACTAGCTGGTCATTTGCGGACCGACCGGACAAGAACCTTGCAGCCGACCAATGGCAAAAGGCTTTACTTCAGGCGTACTGCCGTGCCGGTGGCAAATACCACAACCATGCCGCCCTGTACCGACGGCATGCTGATCTCAAAATCCACCCCCACTACCGCATCGGCTTGCAACTGTCGTGCCCGGGCCTTGAGTTCTTCAGTGGCCTGCTCCCGGGCCTCGCGCAGCGCGCTTTCCAGGGTTTGTGAGCGGCCACCGAAAAAGTCGCGAAACCGTGTAAAGAAATCGCGCACGAAGTTGATGCCCTGCACCGATTCGGAACTGACCACGCCCAGGTATTCGGCAATCGGGCGGCCTTCGAGCTGGCTGGTGGTGGAAATGATCATGGATGCGCTCCGTTGGCCTGGCAAAAAGAGGCCGATTCTAACAGAGCGCAGGTCGGCGGATTTAAGCGCTTTACGCGTTGGCAGCCCGCAAACGCTGACCGATGCGCGCACCGAATACATTCACCAGCAGGCCGGCCATCACCAACAATGCGCCCCAGCCCTGCGTAGCGGTCAGGCGCTCTCCCAGCAGCAACGCCGACGAACTCAGGCCAATCACCGGTACCAACAGCGAGAACGGCGCCACTTTGCCTGCCGGATGACGCGACAGCAACTTGCTCCACAGGCTGTAGCCGAGCATGGTGGCCACAAAGGCCAAATACGCCAGGGCCAGCACCGAACTCCAACTGATATTGGCCAAGGCATGGCCAATGCGCTCGGGGCCTTCGAGCCACCAGGACAGTGCCAGGAATGGCAGTGGCGGGATCAGCCCACCCCAGATCACCAACGCGACCAGGTCGACCGAGCCGAACCGCCGGGTAATGATGTTGCCCAGGCCCCACATTGCACCGCCACACAGGGTCAGCACCAACGCCAGCATGGGCACATGGCCGCCGTCTTCGCTGCCGATCAGTGCCAAGCCGCCGGCCGCCACCAGCAGCCCCAGCACGCTGGCCAGGCGCAGCCGCTCACCGAGAAACAACGCCGCAAAACCGAGGGTGAAAAAGGCTTGCGACTGCAGGATCAACGAAGCCAACCCTGGCGGCATGCCGCTGTACATGGCCTGAAACAGGAACGCGAACTGGCCCAGTGAAATGGTCGCACCGTAAGCGATCAGCCAGCGCCACGGCAGTTTGGGCCGCCTGACCAGCAAGATCGCCGGAAACGCCACCAGCAAGAAACGCAATGCCCCCAGCAACATCGGTGGCAGCCCGTCGAGGCCAACCTTGATGACCACAAAGTTGACGCCCCAGGCGACAATCACCACCAGGGCGATAAGCAGGTCCTTGAGTGGCATTGCGACTTCCTTCTGCAGGCTTTTTAGACATATTTCGTTACAGCATAACGGTACTCCTTGAGAAGGGACCAGCACAGTTGAAACCAATGGTTGCACTACAGTGACTGTTCCGTCTGCCCGCTGTCGTTTGGACGACTAACTGCCAAATCAGCAAGCACAGGTTCAATCCTGATAACCAGGCGCCACCTTTTCCAACATTCGCAACAACGCCGCCCACGCCAATTGCAGCGCATCCGGGTCGGTCAGTTCCCCCTGCTTCAACCCTCTCTCCGGCGCGTTGAACTGCCGTTCGGTACGCACGCACACTTCGGTCGTCGGCAATATCAGTTGCCCAGCACTTTGCGCCGCCAACTGGATCTCGCAAGCCTTCTCCAGGTAGTACATGCGCAAGAAGGCTTCAGCCACACTGCGCCCCGTGGTCAACAGGCCATGGTTGCGCAGCATCATCACCGGCTTGTTGCCAAGGTCGACCACCAGCCGTTGCTGTTCATCCATGTCCAGCGCGACGCCCTCGTAGGCGTGGTAAGCCACATTGCCGTAAAACTCCATGGACATCTGGTTGACCGGCAGCAGGCCACATTCCAGTGCGGCCACCGCGCAACCTGCGCGGGTGTGGGTGTGCAGCACGCACTGGGCATCCTCGCGGGCAGCGTGAATGGCACTGTGAATGACGAACCCGGCCGGGTTGACCGGGTGACGGGCAGCCCCCACCGGCCGCCCCTGCAGGTCGATCGTCACCAGGCTGGACGCTGTGATCTCCTCGAAGAGCAGGCCATACGGGTTGATCAGGAAATGGTGCTCCGGCCCAGGCAGGCGCAAGGAGATATGCGTGAAGATGAGATCGCTCATGCGAAAGTGCGCGATCAGCCGGTAGCAGGCAGCCAGCTCCCGACGCAGGCTTAGTTCCGTTTCAGTCATCTTGTTGCCCCTTTACTGAGCGCTATTTGCTGGCCCAGGCGTTGAAGCGTTGCTCCAGTTCTTCGCCATGATCGACCCAGAATTCCACGTTCATGGCCAGCGCCCCTTGCAGGTTCTGTGGCGAAGTGGGTACCCAGTTGGCCAGCGCCGGGTCAAGCCTGGCCGCAGCTTGGGTATTGGTTGGCCCATAGGGGATTTGTTGTACATACCGCACCTGGGTATCCGGCTGATTGGCATAGGCAATCAGCCGCTTGGCCTGGTCGACATGCCGCGAGCCTTTGATGATCGCCCAATAGTCCATACCGTACAGGCTGCCAGGCCATACCACGGCCAACGGGCTGCCCTGCTGCGCCGCCACCGCAATTCGTCCGCTGTAGGTGGAGGTCATCACCACGTCACCGGCTGCCAGCCATTGCGCGGGTTGAGCGCCGGCGTCCCACCACTGGATATGGGGTTTGAGTTCGCTGAGTTTGGCGAAGGCCCGCTCGACACCTGCCGGCGTGGACAATACCCGGTATACGTCCTCGACCTTGACCCCGTCAGCCAACAGCGCGAATTCCAGGTTGTACACCGCACGTTTGCGCAGGCCGCGCTTGCCAGGGTACTTGTCGACGTCCCAGAAGTCGGCCCACGACGCCGGCGCCTGGGCCAGCTTGCTGCGGTCGTAGGCAATAGCCACGCTCCAGACCAGCGCGGCCGACCCACAATCCTGTGCGGCTGCCGGGATCAGTTCGGCGGCATGGCCCAGGCGCTGCCAGTCCAGGTGCTCGTAGATCCCCTCGTCGCAGCCGCGCATCAAGTCAGGGCCTTCGATCTGCACCACATCCCAATCGACGTTGCCGGTGTCTGCCATGACCTGGATCCGCGCCATTTCACCGTTGTATTCACTCTGGATCAGCTGGCTGCCGTCCTGGGCAATGAAGGGCTTGAAAATCGCCTCATCCTGGGCCTTCTGGCCCGCGCCGCCATAACCGACCACAACCATCTGCTGCGCAGCTTGCGCAGTGCTCAGGCCAAGGGCCAGCAAGGCTGCACAAAGGCCGGTCACACGTGGATATAGCTGCATCGTAGTTTCCTCCTGGCGGTGCCCGACGGGCCCGTTTTCTTGTTGTTTTGAGGTCACACCCTCGCCATGCGAGTGAGGAAAACCTAGACAGACGCCAGTAAAAAAACAAGTTGATTTTTTACTATCGCTACACTTTGATAGAAAAATAACAACACCGTACCGGAGCCGCCTGTATGCAGACCGCCTTCCCACACTTGTTCGAGCCCTTGCAGATCCGCGGCAAACGTTTGAAAAACCGCATCATGTCCACCGGGCACGACACCTGCCTGCCCACCGACAACCTGGTCAACGACAAACTGATCGCCTACCAGCGCGACCGCGCTGCCGGCGGCGTTGGCCTGATCGTGCTGCAGGTCGCCGGGGTGCACGACAGTGCCCGCTACACCTCGCATGTGCTAATGGCCACGGACGATGCCTGCATCGACGGCTACCGCCAGCTTGCCGAGGCCTGCCACGCGCACGGCACCGTGGTGCTGTCGCAACTGTTTCACCCCGGGCGGGAGATCATGGAATCGGCAGACGGCCTGTTGGCGGTAGCCTACTCGGCCTCTGCGGTGCCCAATGAGCGCTTCCGGGTGATGCCACGGGCGCTGGACCAGGCAATGATCGACGAAATCGTCCAGGGCTATGCCGGCGCCGCACGCCGCCTGCACCAGGCCGGCCTGGATGGCGTCGAGGTGGTGGCCAGCCATGGCTACCTGCCCGCGCAGTTTCTCAACCCCCGGGTGAACCTACGCAGTGATGGCTACAACGGTGACCTGGATCAGCGCCTGAGGTTCTTGCGCGAAGTGCTGGCCGCGGTGCGCGCCGCCACCGATGAGCAGTTCATCATTGGCCTGCGCATCAGCGCTGACGAGCGCGACAGCCAGGGCCTGAGTGAAGACGAGTCACTGGCTGCTGCCGTGGCCTTGCAGGGCCAACTCGACTACCTGCATATCGTCGCCGGTACCTCGGCCTCGCTGGGTGGCGCGGTCCATATCGTGCCACCAATGGCCATCGAACCGGCGTACCTGGCCCGCGAGGCTGGCACCTTCAAGCAACAGCTGGCTATCCCCCTGTTCGTCACCGGGCGCATCAACCAGCCCCAGGAAGCCGAGCTGATCCTGGCCCGCGGCCAGGCTGATGTGTGCGGCATGACCCGGGCGCTGATCTGCGATCCGTCGATGCCAGGCAAGACCGAACGCGGCCAGGTCGAAGACGTGCGCGCCTGCATCGCCTGCAACCAGGCATGCATCGGCCATTTCCATCGTGGTTTGCCCATTTCCTGCATCCAGCGCCCGGAAACCGGGCGTGAGTTGCAGTATGGGCACCTCACGCCCACTTCCTCGCCCAAGCGCATAATGGTCGCCGGCGGCGGGCCTGCCGGCATGAAGGCCGCCGCCGTGGCCGCCGCGCGCGGGCACCAGGTCACGCTGTACGAGGCGGGCCCGCAGCTCGGTGGGCAGGTGCTGCTGGCCCAGCTACTGCCACGGCGTAGCGAGTTCGGGGGTGCCAGCACCAACCTTCAACGGGAAATGGCCCTGGCAGGCGTAGAAGTGGTGCGCAACACCCGGGTCGACCGCGCGCTGGTCGAACGTGAGCGCCCTGATCTGGTCATTGCCGCTACCGGCGCCACCCCCTACTGGCCGGCGTTCGAGCGTACCGGCGAGCTTCAGGTAGTGGACGCCTGGCAAGTGCTGCGCAATGAGGTGAAACCGGGGCGTTCGGTGCTGGTGATCGACTGGCGCTGTGACTGGATCGGCCCCGGTATCGCCGAACGCCTGGTGCGCGAAGGTCATCAGGTCCAGTTGGCGGTCAACGGCACTCATTGCGGCGAGAGCCTGCCGCTTTATGTACGTGACCAACTGGCCGGCGAGCTGCATCGCCTGGGTATCCCTGTCACCCCATACGCACGCCTGTATGGCAGCGACGACAACACGGTGTATCTGCAGCACACCGCCAGCGGCGATCCGATGATCTTCGAAGGCATCGACACCCTGGTGCTGTGCATGGGGCATCAACCGCAAGACCGCCTGGCCACTGAACTGGCAGGTGTGGTGGACGTACGGCGGATTGGCGACTGCCTGGCGCCGCGCACAGCCGAAGAAGCGATTCACGATGGCCTGACGGTTGCCTGGGCACTCTGAGGCTGTACATACTGCGGCTTTTGCGATGGACCGACGCGCATGAGCCAACCCTCCCAGCCCACCGCCAGCGAACCCGGGGGCGCCGCGCCGCAGTTCCTCGGCACCCGCATCCGCGGCCTGCGCAAGCGCCGCGGCATGACCTTGGCGGAGCTGGCCGCACACAGTGAACTGACCGCAGGCTACATCAGCCAGCTGGAGCGCAACCTCTCCTACCCGTCGATCCCGGCGCTGTTCAATATCGCCCGCAGCCTGGGCGTGACCATCCAGTGGTTCTTCGCCAGCGAAGCCACCACCGCGCCCGAAGACCAAGGCTATGTGGTGCGACGCAACAGCCGCCTGAGCGTGCATTACGAAGATGGCATCGTCGATCAACTGCTCACTCCCCAGCCCAACCGCCAGCTGGAGATGCTGCACTCACGTTTCCCGCCAGGTACTTACAGCCAGCAAAGCTACAGCCACGACGGCGAAGAAGCCGGTTACCTGCTCAGCGGCACGTTTGAGCTGTGGGTGGGCGAGCGGCATTTCCAGCTGAGTGAAGGCGACAGCTTCAGCTTCTCGAGCCATGAACCCCATCGCTACGGCAACCCCGGTGAAGTGGATGCCGTGGTGATCTGGGTGATCACACCGCCAACATTCTGAAGCACTCCGGCAAGCACTGGTAACACCGTTGACCGGCAATACGGTCTACCTTGTCCACCGAACTTCAAAGGAGCACAACCATGAAGCAGATCCTGATCATTGGTGCGGGCTTTGCCGGCCTGTGGAGCGCACTCAGCGCCATCCGCCAGCTTGACCTCAACGGCAGCAAGGGCGTCGAGGTCACCTCGCTCGCGCCCCAGGCTGAACTGCATGTGCGTCCGCGCTTCTACGAGCCAGACGTGCATACCCTGGCCGCACCCCTGCAGGCGCTGTTCGACGCTGTCAATGTCCGTTTCGTGCAGGGCACGGCATACCACATCGATGAAGCGGCCCGCCGCGTGGGCTATCGCACCCGCAGCGGCACTCGCTGCACCCTGCCCTATGACCGTCTGATCATGGCCTGCGGCAGTGAGCTCGAGCGCCCTGACATGGTCGGCATCGAGCATGCCTTCGACGTCGACAAGCTCGACAGCGCCGCACGCCTGGAAACCCACCTGAAGTCACTGGCCAGCCTGCCGAACACGCCGGCACGCAATACCGTGGTGGTAGCCGGGGGCGGTTTTACCGGCATCGAGACGGCCACCGAATTGCCGGCCCGCTTGCGCGCGATACTGGGTGAAGACGCCGCGTTGCGCATAGTGGTAATCGACCGCGGCGCCAGGATTGGTGCAGCCTTGGGTAACGGCATTCGCCCAGCCATCGAGCAGGCATGCGAGGCCCTGGGCGTGGAGTGGGTTTGCGGTGCCACGGTGGTTTCGGTAGACCCTGCCGGTGTGCAGTTGGACAACGGCCAGCGTATCGACGCCAGCACGGTGGTCTGGACGGTTGGCTTCAAGGCCAACCCGCTCACCGAACAGATCAGCGGCGAGCGCGACAACCGCGGCCGCTTGCATGTCGATGGCAACCTGAAGGTCAAGGGCAATGATGCCGTGTATGCAGCTGGAGACGTGGCTTACGCCACCTGTGACGAGCTTGGCAATCATGCCGTGATGTCGTGCCAACATGCGATTCCGCTGGGGCGCCATGCGGGCAACAATGCCGCTGCCGAGTTGCTTGGCGTAGCACCAATGGCTTACAGCCAGCCCAAGTACGTGACGTGCCTGGACCTGGGGGCCTGGGGCGCGGTGTACACCGAAGGATGGGACCGTGAGGTTTCGCCACCGGAGGACAAGGCCGAAGCCAAGGCGCTGAAGCGCCAGATCAATTCAGTGTGGATTTATCCGCCAGCGGCCGACCGTGCAGCAGCCTTGGCAGCAGCTGATCCGCTTATTCCGGTAGCCTGAACGCTTCTACAGGTTGGAGTGGCCTTGTCCCTCGACAGGGCCACGCTTGCAACCAACCGCTCCCTTGATCAGGCAGCCGCAAACAGCTCGTTGGCAATCTGCGCCTGTGCAGCATCGATCGCCTGGCTGCGCTGCTCCGGGCCATAGGCCAGGCCGTGGGCCCGGACGATTTCCAGGTCGGTAATACCGATGAAGCCCAGGAACACTTTCAGAAAGTCTTCATGCCCGGCGCCAGTCGGCTGGCCAGCGTGCAGGCCACCCGCGGTGGAAACCAGCACCACTTTCTTGTTGCCGCACAGGCCTTGCGGGCCGGCTTCGGTGTAGCTGAAGGTCTTGCCGGCGACGGCCACACGGTCAATCCAGGCTTTTAGCTGGGTCGGCACGGTGAAGTTGTACATTGGCGCGCCAATCACCACGGCATCGGCAGCCAGAAACTCTTCGAGCGTCTCGGCGCTCAGCTTGGCTTCGAAAGCCTGGGCCGCGTCGCGTACGTCTTCAGGGGTGCCTGCAGCGACCAGGGTGGCGGCGGAGAAGTGGGCAATGGCATCGGCAGCCAGGTCGCGGTAAACCACCTCAACGCTAGGGTCTGCAGCCTTCCAGGCTTCGACCACTTCGCGGCTCAGCTGACGCGAGGCGGAATTGTCGCCCAGGATGCTCGAATCGATGTGCAACAGTTTCATGGGACTCTCCTGTGAGTGAAGACCGCATCTGTGGGCGATCACGATGGGGAGAATCCTATCGAAGTGATCAATAGCTGATAAGTAAGCAAAAATGCGTTAGTTTGTCCCACAGATGGAACAGTGAGACATTCCCCATGCAAGACCTCAACGACCTCTTCTACTTCGCGCGCGTCGTCGAAGCCGGCGGATTTGCCGCCGCCGGGCGCCAGCTGGGCATCCCCAAGTCGCGCCTGTCGCGGCGTATCGCCGAGCTTGAAGAGCGCCTGGGCACACGCCTGTTGCAGCGCACCACCCGGCAACTCAAGCTCACCGCAGTAGGTGAACGTTACTTGCATCATTGTCAGGCCATGCTGCTGGAGGCCGAAGCCGCCGACGAAACCGTGGCCAGCATGAGCAGTGAACCGCGCGGGCGTTTGCGGGTTTCCTGCCCGGTGGCACTGGCACACGCCTTCCTGCCGGATGTGATCAGCCGCTTTCTCGAGCAGTACCCGCTGGTGCAACTGGACATGGTATTGCTCAACCGCCGGGTCGACCTGATTTCCGAAGGCATTGACGTAGCGTTGCGCGTACGCGACCTGGGCGACGAAGACCCGGCCCTGGTCACCCGCCGCCTGCGCCAGGCACAAATGCAACTGGTGGCTGCACCCGGTTTTGCCGACCACATTCGCGAACCGGGCGAGCTGGCATCATTGCCCGTGCTGGGCGCAGCCGAAGCGGATCGGCTGGTACACTTCCGCCTGTTCGGCCCCCATGGCAAGCAGCAGGAAATAGCGCTGGAGCCACGCTTGGCGATCGATGATTTCGTAGTACGTAACGCTGCTGTACGTGCCGGGCTGGGGTTCACTGCGCTGCCCAGCATGTTCTGTGAAGAGGAACTGGAACGCGGCGAACTGGTGCGCCTGCTGCCAGACTGGTCGCTGCCGGGTGGCTACCTGCAGGCGGTTTACCCACACCGGCGCGGCCTGCTGCCTGCGGTCCGAGTGTGGATCGATCACCTGGCGGCGTCATTCGAGGCTTGTGGAGAGCGGTATGTCTGAACGGAAGATGAGCGAGGCCCAGGTGGCGGCATTTTGCCTGAGCCTGCCGGGGGCGCGGGAAGACTACAAATGGGGCGGCATCCGAGTGTTTTCGGTGGCCGAAAACAAGATGTTCGCGGTGCTCGACCTGGCGGGTGCCGGGTTGTCGTTCAAGGTAGCCGACGAGCTGTTTCTGGGTTATTGCGATCGCCCCGGGATACGGCCGGCGCCTTACCTGGCGCGGGCGCGATGGGTCAGCATGGCGCCGCCCTACCCCATGGGGCGTGATGAACTGTGTGATGTGTTGCAGCGGTCGCACCAGCTGGTCGTGCGTCGGTTGCCCAAGCGGTTGCAGGTGGGGTTGGTCATGTGATCTACCTGTACCGGCCCTTTCGCGGCATTACCCGCAAAGAGGCCGGCACAACTGCACATCAACCAAGGGGCAGATAACGCCCGTCAAGAAACAGCCAGTCTGCCCAGAACACCTGGTGCAGCAGCACAATCCCCCAGCACACCAACTGGAACGACACCTTGCGGGTCTTGTGCCGAAACAGCTGCTGCGCCAACAGCGCCCCCGGCCAACCACCGAGCAACTCGCTGGCATGCAGCACTTTCTCGGGTGTACGCCAGGCCTGGTTACGTGCCTGCTGCTTGTCCTGCCAATACAGCAACAGGCTGATCAGGCTCATGGCCGGGTACAACGCCAACGGCCACCAGGCCTGATCGTTCCAGGCCATGCGCGCCGCCCCCAGGCCGGGCAACAGGCAAAGCACGCCCAACAGCAGCAGCTTCAGGCGCACATTGCGCACGCCTTCAGCCCGTTGCCCACGAAGCGCCTCAGCCATGTGCCGTGGACCAGTCAACCCAACCGAACTGCCAGGTCGCCAGAATGAACAGGCCGAACACAATGCGATACCAGGCAAATGCCGCGTAACTATGGTTGGCAATGAACTTGAGCAACGCCCGTACGGCAATCATGGCGAAGATGAACGAAGTCACGAAGCCGAGCGCGAACACCGGCAGATCGCCGGGCTGGAACAAGTCACGGTATTTATAGCCCGAATATACCGCCGCACCGACCATGGTCGGCATTGCCAGGAAGAACGAGAACTCGGTCGCTGCCTTGCGCGACAGGCCGAACAGCAGGCCACCGATAATGGTCGAACCGGAGCGCGACGTGCCCGGGATCATCGCCAGGCACTGGATGAAGCCTATTTTCAGCGCATGGCTCCAGCGCATGTCGTCCACATGGTCCACCTCCACGCGGTGCTCACGGCGCTCGGCCCAGAGCATGATGACGCCCCCCACCACCAAAGCCGCCGCCACGGTGACGGGGTTGAACAGGTATTCGTGAATAAGGTCGGCGAACAGCACACCCAGGACCACCGCCGGCATGAACGCCAGCAGCAGGTTGCCCGTGAAGCGGCGCGCCTTGGGCTGGTGGGTCAGGCCGAAGACCACTTCGAAAATCTTGCTGCGAAACTCCCACACCACCGCCAGGATTGCCGCCAGCTGAATGATGATGTTGAAAGCCATGGCCCGTTCGCCGCCAAAACCGATCAGGTCGGCGACGATAATCTGGTGACCGGTACTGGAGATCGGCAGAAACTCCGTCAGCCCTTCGACCACGCCTAAGATGATTGCCTGGAAGGCAGTCCAAAAATCCATCATTCCCCCGGATGGAGCGCTGCTTGTCGCAGGCCCCTTGTTCTTGATTTGCTTGAAATTGCCTTACACGGCCCGGCTGTTTTACAGCGACTGTTGGGCGCAACGCCAGCGGAAAAGTTCATGCCTGTTAAAGGTTTCATCTTGCGCGGCCGAAATCCTGACAGAGCCCCTTGGCAATTGCTTTACCCGACCCGTTGCAGACTATCACCAACATAGCACTTAGCCATTAGTCGGGTGTGGGCTCGCTGCAAAGCATGCTTCGATGCACCTCAATAAAAAGAACAATGCGGGAGCTGATGGATGAACACTCTGAGATCGATGTCAATCAGTCAGCGCCTGTGGCTGATCCTTGTGGTGGCAGTGGCCATGCTGGTGGTACTGGGCCTGCTGATGCTGCGGCAGATCCATGGCGACCTGTACCAGGCCAAGGCGGAGAAAACCCGCCATGTGGTGCAAACCGCCGCGGGTGTGCTGGCCTATTACCAAGGCCTGGAAGCTGCCGGCACGCTCAGCCGCGAAGCCGCCCAGCAACAGGCGCTGCAGGTAGTGCGCGCGCTGCGCTACGACCATGACGACTATTTCTGGATCAACGACCTGGGGCCGAAGATGATCATGCATCCGGCCAACCCCAAGCTCGACGGCCAGGACCTTTCAGCCATCCGCGACCCCGATGGTTTCGCCGTGTTCAACGAAATGGTCGCCCTTGCCCGCCAGCAGGACGCCGGCCCGGTCAACTATCGCTGGCCCAAGCCCGGCGCCAGTGAGCCGGTAGCCAAGACCTCGTATATTCAGTTGTTCAAGCCGTGGGGCTGGATCATCGGTTCGGGCGTGTACGTCGATGACGTGCAGGCCGAATTCGCTCGCCAGTTGCGCGACGCTTCGCTGGTTGGCGTGGGCATTGCCCTGCTGATGGCGCTGGTGGTCATGCTGATCGCCCGCAGCATCGCCCGCCCGCTGCAGGAAGCGGTGCAGGCGATGGGCAACATCGCCAGCGGCGAAAGCGACCTGACCCGGCGCCTGGACACCCATGGCAGCGACGAGATCACCCACCTGGGCGAGCACTTCAACCGCTTCAACGGCAAACTGCAAGGTGTCGTCGGCCAACTGCAAGGCGCGGCCCACGCATTGGCCCAGTCCGCCGGGCACGTCGGTGACAATGCGGGTGCCGCACAACAGCGCAGTGCCCAGCAATCGTTGCAGATGGACCAGGTGGCCACTGCAGTCAATGAGGTGACCTACGCCGTGCAGGACGTGGCCAAGACCGCTGAACAGGCCGCCGGAGAGATGCGGACGGCACAACAACAGGTGACGCACGGCCAGCAGGCCATCCACGGCAGCCTGGCGCAGATCGACCGCCTGTCGCTGACCATCGATGAGGCCGTACAGGTAATCCGCGACCTGGCCGGCCACAGCACGCGCATCGGCGGCGTGCTGGACGTGATTCGTTCCATTGCCGAACAGACCAACCTGCTGGCGCTGAATGCCGCCATCGAGGCTGCACGGGCTGGCGAGCAAGGCCGAGGCTTTGCCGTGGTCGCCGACGAGGTGCGCCTGCTGGCCCAGCGTACAGCACAATCGACGGCCGAGATTCATACCATGATCGAGCACCTGCAGAGTCAGTCGGACGCTGCGGTCAAGGCCATAGACACCAGCAGCGAGGCATCGCGCCAGACTGTCGAACAAGCCCGCGAGGCCGGCGCCAGCCTGGACGCCATCAACCAGGTGCTGAACAACCTCACCGCATTGAATGCCTCCATTGCCAGCGCTACCTTGCAGCAGTCGCATGTGGTCGAAGAGATCAACCGCAATGTGCTGGATACTGCCGGGTTGTCGCAGCAGACCGCCGATGCGGCGCGTCAGTCCAGCGATGCCGGGGTGGCATTGGGGCGGTTGAGCGAAGAGCTGGAGCAGTTGTTGCGGCAGTTCCGGGTCTGAGAACAAGCCCTTTGTGGGAGCGGGCATGCCTGCTCCCGCAGGTATCGAGTGACCTTCAAGCCTGCGCTGCAACCTGTGGGAGCAACTGTCTTGCTCAATTTCTGAAAGCTGGCGCGATTGGAGTGGGAGCGGCCTTGTGTCGCGAAAGGGCCGCGTAGCGGCCCCCGACAATCTGCGCATCAAAGCCGAAATCCCGGGGCCGCTTTGCGGCCCAATCGCGACACAAGGCCGCTCCCACAGGGCGCGTGTAGCCCGCTGAAGGTCAGTGATGATACGCGTCATCTTCACCGGCAAAGCTGATTGACACACCACTGGATGGGTGGAGGGGAAGCAGAGTGACCAGGATGCGGCGGGGCGCTGGTAATCAAGGCGCCGCCGATCCTTTGTGGGCATGCCCGCGAAGGAAGCAACGCGGTGGATGGCACCGGCGCTGCCGGTGTTCGCGGGTAAACCCGCTCCTACAACCGGCTGCGCCCTACACCTTCACCGGCCGACCCGCTACAATCTCGCCCCTTCCCCGTAGCCTCCAAGGATCGCCGATGTCCGGCCTTGAACTCATTGCCGCCCTCCTCGGCGTAACCGCTGTCTGGCTCACGGTCAAGCAGAACGCCTGGTGCTGGCCAATTGGCCTGGTCATGGTGCTGATTTATGGCTGGCTGTTCTACGAGGTAAAGCTGTACTCGGGCATGTTGCTGCAAGTGGCCTACGCCATCCTGCAACTGTACGGCTGGTGGCAATGGAAGCGCCCCGGCCACGCTGAAGACGCCCGTCAGGTCTCCCGCCTGCAACGCCCGGCACTGTTCACCGGCCTGGCCACCGGGGTGCTGCTGAGCGCCGCCCTGGGCGCGGCCATGGCCAACTGGACCGATGCCGCCCTGCCCTGGCTGGATGCCACCCTGACCGGATTCAGCCTGGTAGCGCAGCTGTGGATGGCGCAGAAACGCCTGCAGTGCTGGCCACTGTGGGTGGTGGTCGACATCATCTATGTGGGCCAATACCTGCATCAGCAGTTGTATTTCACCGCAGGCTTCTTCGCCGTGCTCACCCTCATTGCTGTACGCGGCTGGCTGGAATGGCGCCGCGACCCGGCGTTGGTACAGCCATGAGTGCGCAGCAAGCAATGAAAGTGCTGGTACTGTGCGGCCCAGAATCCAGTGGCAAAAGCTGGCTTAGCGGGGTGATCCAGGCACATTTTGGTGGCGTGGTGGTGGGCGAGTACGTGCGCCATTTCATCGACCAGCAATGCCGTGACACCTGCTACGCCGATATTCCCGCCATCGCCCGCGGGCAACTGGCATGGGAGGACCGTGCGCGTGAGCAGGCACCCCCACTGCTAATTCTGGACACCCACCTGCTGAGCAACATGCTCTGGAGCCAGGCACTGTTCGACGACTGCCCAACCTGGCTGGAAGAGGCACTGCTGGCACGGCGTTACGACCTGCACCTGTTGCTCAGCCCGCAAGGGGTGGACTGGATTGCCGATGGTCAGCGTTGCCAACCCGACCTCAGCGATCGTCAACGCTTTTTCGACGACAGCCAGGCGTGGCTGACACGGCACAACCAGCCGCACCAAATACTTGATGGCAATTGGCCGCAGCGCCAATTGCTGGCCTTGCAATCGGTTGCTATGCTGCTTGGTAGCGATGCGCCAGCATGCCCAGCCGAGTGTTAAACCACTGACACACCCCGTTGGGGCAAAGCCCCCGAAATTGCGGGGCTTCCCCCTGTCCTGGGTGCAGTGTCAAGCCTGTGAAACACACCTGCAAAAACCCTTCCAATCAAGGCCACAGCTGCCTTTGCCGGCAACGCTCGAAGCAAGCTGTTTCAAGCCTGAGACAGCATGCGTCGCACTTTGTCAGCCTCTTGCCCTAACTATCTGATCTAAAACAGATTCTAAAAAGCGGCACACCTTCTGCTCTGTCGTTCGCATCGCTGAACAGGGCCAGCGCTCAAAGAAGGAGTTGCCGTCGTGAGGAAACGTGACAAACGCCTCTATCACCTATTACTGGTGGGTTGTGTACTGGGGTCACTCAGCCTGACGGCTCAGGCGGACAAGGGGATCATCATCATCAAGCGCGATGTGCAGGTGCGCAACGCGACCATCCCCCCTCTGATCCCAGACCCGAGCCCTACCACCGTCAATGCCAACCCTTCTGCCCACGTGCTCAAGCAAACCAACGAGCTGAGCGATGGCGACTTCGCCGGCATCAGCAGCGGTGCAGGCATCAGCAACCTGGTCACCCAGCAGACCAACAACCTGGGTGGCAACCTCGGCAACCAGAACCAGCTTCCCAACTTGGCGGGCGGACGCGGCACGGGGTCGGGTAACGGTATTTCGAACATGGTCAACTCGAGCGTGCAGCGTGGCCTCGCGCCGCTGCAGATTCTGACCGGCGGGGGCAAGTGAGATGAAGCGCACACTGCTGATGCTGGCCGCCCTTTGCACTGCACCGGCCTTTGCGCAATCCCTGGTTCCCGTCATCAACAACGCCGATATCGACAGCTCAGGCAGCCGCTATCAGGGCAACCTCTCTGTCAACCAGGCCGCTGGCGACAAACAGCAGCAAGTCAATGCGCGCGCCATCGCCGTCGGCCCCGAAGCCAATGCAAGCACCCAGATCCGGCAACGGCTCGACACGCCCGCCGACCCCGCGATGGACGCCCGCTCAACCATCCAGGGCAACGCTTTCAGCAACGGCAGCGGTGCCCTGGGGGTCAACCAGAGCGCAGGTGCCAACACCCAGCAAGCCAACGCACTGAACATCAGCATTGGTGCACAACCGCAAAGCATCGACGACAGCGTCCTCATGCAGCAGAACGTGGCGCTGATCAACAACTCCGGAGCAACTGACATTCCAGCAGGCTATCGCCAGGTCACCACCAGTGACCAGGCCTTCACCGGTAGCCGAGGGGTGATCCAGTTGAACCAGAGTGCCGGGGTGGGAAACCGAATGGCCAACACCTTGAGCATCCGGGTCGCGGATTGACCCTGCAGTTAAGAACGACACTTAACCTAATAGCGTACGGAGAATCACCATGAAACCCTCGATGGCAATCAAGCCTCTGGTTTTCGCAATTGCTGCGGTCATGGCTGTTGCTGTACAAGCTGGGCAAAATGATCGGCGTAATGACCACCATAACGGCCACCACAACAATGGTCATCACACGCCTCCACCCACCAAGATCCCTGTGTATGCAACGGCCAATGCCTGGGACACCCAAACCAGCACTGGCAACCGCATCTCCAATGAAGGCACCATCAACGAAGCCGAGATGAGTGACTCTGGCACCGGCTCCAGCGGCAACGTTGGCATAAACGTGGCGGCCGGTAACGGCAACCAGCAAGATAACGCCGCTGCCATTGCCAACGCAGGCTCCGACTCGAGCCTGGACAACAGCTTCGTGTTCGGCATGGCCAGTGCCACAGCTGACGTTGTGCAAACCAGCAGAAACAACCGGGTCGACAACTATTCGACCCAGTCTTCGGCTGTGATGAGCGGCTCGGCCAGCGGGGCTGAGGGCAACATTGGCATCAACGTTGCCGGTGGCGACCTCAACCAGCAGAAAAACACCATGGCCATCGCCAACACCGGTGCCCCGCTGGGTAACGCCACTGCCACGGCTTCAGCCAATCAGGACGGCCCAGGCCTGATTGTAAACAACAGCGCCGACCGCACCTATCGGGTGGATACGATTACCATCACCAAATCGGCCAGCGGTTCAAGCTCGAAGGAAGGCAGCTTCAACTCGACCGACGACCGCAGCTCGTCTTCGAGCTTCAGCGTCGCCGGTGCGCAAAGCGCCAGTTCCAGCGGCTCCAGTGGCTGGAACTCCAGCGGCTCGCAATCCAGCAATGCCAGCGGCTCCAACAGTTCGAGCGCAAGTGGCTCGAGCGGCTGGGGTGCCAGTGGCTCTGCCAGCGGCAGCCACAGCGCCTCGAGCAGCGCCAGCCTGGCAGCTTCGCTGGACGCTGCAGCCAACGCCACGCGTACCTTTACCACCGATGATGGCCGTCGCGAGCGCACCCGCTCCAGCACCTTCGATGGTTCGCTGAGCGCGTCGCTGGATGTGTCGGTCGACAAGTCGCACGAAAGTGCATACGACTCGTCGTTCGAGAAAGCATTCGACTCCAACTACGACAAGTCGCATCAATCGGCGTATGACAAGTCCAAAGAATCTTCGTACACCAAGTCTCACGACTCTTCGTACGAGAATGCTTCGGCGTCTGAGTTCTCGAAGTCTGGCGAGAAATCGAAACAATCCTCGAACGACGTTTCGAAGAGCTACAGCGAAAGCAGCGCCTACGACTTGAGCAATACTGTGTCCTTCCAAGTGCTGACCCCGACCGGCTGGGCCAACCCAGTTACCAACACTGCAACCCTTAGCGGTTCGGTGAACGGTGGCAGCGGTAACCTGGGCGTGAACGTAGCAGCCGGTGTGGGCAACCAGCAAAGCAACTCGCTGGCCATCTCCAACACTTCGTTCTGACCGCTGTGCTTGAGGCCCCCTTCGGGGGGCCTTTCTTCAACACACCCTAAGGCATCCGATCATGCGTATTTTCGCCTTGGCGTTTTTGCTGTGCCTGGCCAGCGTGAGCGAAGCTGCACAAATGCCGCTGTCCGTCCTGCCGGGCGGCGCTGTGGTGTTCAAACCGATCCAGAGCTTGCGTGAACGCAAGTTCGCCGACCTGGTGCAACAAAAGACCGACTTCAGCTGCGGCGCCGCCGCGCTGGCGACCATCCTGCGCCAGGCGTACTGGCTGGATGTGGACGAACATCAGATCATCGAAGGCATGCTGGCCCACGCCGACCAGGACCTTGTGCGTACGCAAGGCTTCTCGATGCTCGACATGAAGCGCTACGTCGAAAGCCTCGGGATGCGTGCCCGCGGTTACCGGGTGGCGCCTGAAACCCTGCACAGCGTACGCATTCCTGTCGTGGTGCTGATGGATGTGCGCGGCTACAAGCACTTCGTGGTCATGCAGAAAGTCGACAAAGGTTGGGTGTACATCGGTGATCCGGTGCTGGGCCACAGGCGATACAAGGTCGATGATTTCCTCAAGGGCTGGAACGGCATCATCTTCGCGGTGATCGGCCAGGGTTACGACAAGAACAACATCCTGCTCGACCCGCCCCTGCCACTGACCGCCAAGGGCCGGGTGAACAACTTCACCCCCGTGCAGGACTCAGAGCTGCTGGACTTCGGCTTCATCAGAAGCGACTTCTTCTAACGACTGTTCTAATGACAAGGAGCATGAGGCTCCAGGGAGCATTTCATGAAGACTTCATTGTGGTTGGCCATCGCCTGCCTGGCAGCCAGCCTGCCCAGTCACGCAGAGGCGTTGAAACCCATCGAACTGAAGGACCAGGAGCTGGCCAACCTGCGGGGCCGCTATGTGATGCCCGGACGAATCGTGAGCTTCGGCATTGTCATGTCCAGCACCTGGCAAAATGCAAAAGGGGATGTGATCGGGGCAACGTCCACGCTGCAGGTTCAGCAATCGACCATCAAACCCCAGTTCTATGTATCGATGATCGATAGAAAAGGCGCAGGTGCGGCGCCGAGCAGCGCGTCTGCGGCCGGGACTGGCGTGGTAACGGGCGGCAACGGCCTGACCACCACCGAAGGTGTGACCCAGGTGGTCCGTGCAGCCGGTGACAACAACGCCGCTTACAACAACGTCGACATCAACGTGACCAAAGCCAACCAGGCCCCCGCTGCACAACAGCAAGGCCAGGTACTGGCCGCCGGCCAGACCCTGGTCGGGGAAAATGGCGCCGGCGCGCTCAGTGTCTCCTCAAGCGGTGTGGGCGTGCAGCTCAACATCAATGCCAGCAATAACCAGGGCAGCAGCGTACAACGCCTGGCTCAAGGTGGCCTGTTGCAGAACTCGACGCTGCTTGGCAACGGCAACCTGGTCAACAACGTCACCACCCTGAACGTTGTCATGCGCGAGAGCGTGCCGACAGCGGCTTCCCTCAACGGTAGCCTCGACCAGCTCAAAGGTCTTCGCACCTTCGGATACTGATCTACGCTCAGTCTCATCAAAAGTAGTTGGAAGGGACGGCAACTCCATGTACCGATCTTTTACGCTCAGAGCTTTTGTGTGCTTGACTACCTTGGCCCCCGCCACCGCACTTTACGCAGCCGCCGACCCACAAGTCGAAGCGCTGAAACAGGAACTGATTGAACTCAAACGCCGCTATGAGGCACAGCAACAGGCACTGATGGTGCTGGAGCAACGTGTGCGTCAGGTCGAGGAGGCCCCTGCTGCCGCGCAACCCAAACGCTTGGTCAAGTCTCCGGCCGAGGGGGTGAAAGGTGCGCAGACCGTCGCCTCTGGCGCACCGGGCACTACAGGGAGCTCCTACGGCCAGGCGCTGACAGCCGATTCCGAGCCGGCGCAAAGCGTTTCCAACCTGTATGACGAAGCCAGCGGATTCTTTGGCGGGGGCAAGTTCAGCTTCGAAACCGGCGTCACCTATACCCATTACGATACCCGTGCGCTGACCCTCAATGGCTTTCTGGCACTGGACTCGATCTTCCTCGGCAGCATCAACCTTGACCGGATCAAGGCTGACAACTGGACCCTGGACATGACCGCGCGCTACAACCTGGCGCAGCGCTGGCAGTTCGATATCAACGTCCCCGTGGTTTACCGCGAATCCACCTACTCGTCTGGCGGTGCGGGGGGAGCCGGGGCAACCACTTCCGATGCCAGCGTGACCCGCGACCCGGAAATCGGCGATATCAACGTTGGGGTGGCCTATAAATTCCTCGACGAGGACGATACCTGGCCTGACGCAGTGGCCACCCTGCGAATCAAGGCGCCGACCGGCAAAGACCCCTATGGCATCAAACTGCGCGAGGTGGACGGCAACAACAACCTCGCGGTACCGGAAAGCCTACCGACCGGCAACGGTGTATGGTCGATCACACCGGGCATCTCGCTGGTCAAGACCTTCGACCCGGCCGTGCTGTTCGGCAGCCTGTCCTACACCTACAACATGCAAGACTCGTTCAGCGACATCAGTCCGCAGGTGAACAGCAAGGTGCCGGGTGACGTCAAGCTTGGCGACTCGTGGCAGATCGGCGGTGGCATCGCCTTTGCCCTGAACGAAAAGATGAGTATGTCGTTCTCGGTATCCGACCAGTTCGCCCGCAAGAGCAAGATCAAACCTGATGGCGGCGACTGGCAATCGATCTCCAACAGTGACTACAACGCCGCCAACTTCAACATTGGCCTGACCTTCGCCGCCACCGACAACCTGACCATCGTGCCCAACCTGTCCATTGGTCTGACCGATGACGCACCTGACTTTTCTTTCAGCCTGAAATTCCCTTATTACTTCTGATAGTTGCCATCGGCCGGGCCTGTGCGAACGGGCCCGGCTTTGGTTACAAGCCTTGTAACCGGCCGCCTTCCCTGCCCAGGCCTGATATCATCAAGCACAGATGCATGACGATTTAATGGCAAAAGGGAAGTTTTTGTGAAGAACCTGTCCGACCACCCAAGCACCCGGCTTGCCGCTTTGGCGGCCCTGGTGCTGGTGATCCCACTGGGTACGCGCGCCATGCTGGGTTGGTCCAACCCGTTCGGTTACCTGTCCGATCTCGCCCTCGGCAGCCTGTTGATAGTGCTGCTACACCGCAGGCCGTGGTGGCTGGCGCTGCCCGTGCTGCTGGCCTGGGCGGCGCTGTGGGTGGCCTCGGCCGAGCTGGTAAGCGCAGTGGGCCGACTGCCCACCAGCGCCGACCTTAATTACCTGACCGACCCGCAATTCATGGAGAATTCGACCGGTGGCGGCCTGGCCCATGCCTGGTTGCCCTGGGCCCTGGGTGGCGGCTTGCTGGCCTGGCTGGCCTGTGCGTGGCGCAGCCGTGCACGGCGTAACCTGCCACTGCCGCGCAAAGCCTGGGCCATACCCGTACTGCTGTTCGGCGCGCATTGGGGCAGCCAGCAGTTGCTACCTTCCGATGCCGACCAGTGGCGGCAATACAACCTCCCCCACCAGTTGATGTCTGCCGGCGTCGGTAACCTGCAACGCCAGGTCGAAGGCTGGATGGGCCGCACGCAACCCTTCACCCCGCTGGCCAGCAGCGGCCTGACTCAATCCGACCTGCATGGGCAAAGGCTGCTTGCCGGCCCGGGAAGCGCCCGCAACTTGCTGGTGATTACCCTGGAAGGCATCCCGGGCGCCTACCTGCAGCCTAACCGCCAGGCGCTGAACAGCCGTTTCAACGACGACTTGATGCCCAAGCTCAGCAAGTGGGCCGAGCGCGGCATGAACACCCCAGACTACGTGCTGCACACCCACCAGACCATCCGTGGCCTGTATGCGATGCTGTGCGGCGATTACGACAAGCTGGCCAACGGCACGCCCAAGGGCGTAGAACTGCTGACCCAAAACGAACGCAACCAGGCCTGCCTGCCGGCGCAATTGCGCCAGGCCGGCTTCACCACCCACTACCTGCAAGGCGCGGGCCTGCGCTTCATGGCCAAGGACCGCATCATGCCGCACATCGGTTTCGATTCGGTGCATGGCCAGGAGTGGTTCGCCAACAAGAACTACCTGGACTTCCCGTGGGGCAAGGATGACCGCGCCTTCTTCGAAGGTGCCCTGGGCTATGTGGGCCAGCTGCAGAAGCAGGACAAGCCATGGATGCTGACGTTGCTCACCGTGGGCACCCACCAGCCCTATTCGGCACCGGCCGAGTACCTCGAGCGCTTCGACACACCGAAACAGGCAGCGGTCGCCTACCTGGATGACGCAGTCGGGGCATTTCTTGACAATCTCGAGCGCCAGGGCGTCCTCAAGGACACACTGGTGGTGGTGACTTCCGACGAGTCTCACGGCATCGATGGCGTGCGCCTGGCGTCGTCCTGGGGCTTCAACCTTACCCTGGCGCCGGAGCAAGCCCAGCTGCCAACCATCAAGCGCGGCACCTACGGCCATATCGACCTGGCCACCTCGCTGCTCGACTACTTCGCACTGCCCATTCCTGTGGCGCTTGGCGGTCGCTCGTTGTACCGCGACTACGACAGCGGCCGCGAAATGATCTCCTACACCAACGGCATGCTGCGCTACCACAATGGCCAGGGCCTGTTCACTGAATGTGACTTCCAACAGCGCTGCCGGCGTTATGCCAGTGAGGGCTTTATCGCCGACCAGGCCCGCTACCTCGGTCCGGCCGACAGCCTGCTGGGCCAACAGATCGGCGCCTTGGCCGGGGTGCTCGACCAATCCTTGCTGCAAACCCCGCTCAACCTGCGCTACCAGTTCGGCGGCCCTTCGCCGATCAAGTTGCGCAAGCGCATTGACGATGACTGGGCCGACAACCTCATTGGCGCCCAGTATCTGGAAATGCCCGGAGGCTCGCATACCCGCGTGCGGGTCAAGGTCCGCTCGCTGGACCCTGAACGTGCGGCTTATATCCGGCTCAAGGCCAAGCAGTTGGAACAGGACGTGCCGCTGGGCCTGCCAGAAGAGGTAAAGGTCACTGCCGACGCGCCACTGGAGATGGAGTTCAGCTTCGACAACCCGACCGAGCGCAAGGCGTTTTCCTTCCACTTGCTGGGCTATGGCGGCGGCAAGGTAGAAGTCAGCGACTTCAGCGTGATCACCGCCCTGCCGGGTGAGGATGACGGCGCCGATGAGCTGGCCGAGGGGCATTTCGCTCATTCGGGCTAAGCAGGTACCGCTCATCGCCCGGTCACCGGTGCTTGTCGAATCGACCTGGTCGTACTCGACCAAGGTGTGAATCCCCCAGCGAGGAGACAGCACCATGAGCACCCGCGAAAGCAGGCACCCGGTGGTTTCCCGCAGCCAGTGGCTGGCAGCCCGCCAGCAACTGTGGCTGCACGAAAAGGCGTTTACCCACCACCGCGACGCGCTAGCTGCAGCCCGTCGCGCCCTGCCTTGGGTAAAGGTCGAGCAGGATTACCGCTTCTTCGGCCCGAACGGCGCGTTGAGCCTGGCCGACCTGTTCGCAGGCCGCAGCCAGTTGTTGCTTTACCACTTCATGTTCGCCGAGGGTTGGAGCGAGGGCTGCCCCGGCTGCTCTTTTCTGGCCGACCACTTTGACGGCGCCAACCTGCACCTGGCCCACCACGATGTGTCGCTGGTGGCGGTGTCACGGGCCCCGTATGCCGAATTTCAGGCATTTCGCCAGCGCATGGGCTGGCAGTTCCCGTGGTATTCGTCGCATGGCAGCCCCTTCAACGAGGACTTTGGCGTCAGTGTCGGCAGTGAAGGCCAGCGGCAGTACAACTATGAGCCGTATGTGGGCAATGAAAGCGAGCTGCCCGGCTTGAGTGCGTTTTTCCGCGAAGGCGACGGCAGCGTGTACCACACCTACTCAACCTACGCTCGCGGGCTGGACATTCTGGTCAACACCTACAACTTCCTCGACATTGCGCCACTGGGGCGCAATGAAGGTGGGACCATGGACTGGGTGCGGCACCATGACCGCTATGAAGGGCAACCGGACAAGCCTCACTGCTGTCACAAATGATGCAGGCAACACACACCTGTGGGGCAACTGTCTTGATCAACATTCGAAGGCTTGCGCGGTCGCCCCGTAGGAGCGGGTTCACCCGCGAAAGGGCCGGCCCTGCTGGCCAATCTCGACCTGCCGTTCACCGTTGCCGCCGCTACCGTATTCGCGGGTAAACCCGCTCCTACACCTGATCGGGGGTGGACACACATCGGTGATTGGACACAGCCCGTCGTGTAGGAGTGGGTTCACCCGCGAAAGGGCCGGGCCTGCTGGCCAATCTCGACCCGCCGTTCACCGTTGCCGCCGCTACCGTATTCGCGGGTAAACCCGCTCCTACACACGATCATTGGTGGACACACATCGGTGGTTTGACACAGCCCGTCGTGTAGGAGCGGGTTCACCCGCGAAAGGGCCGGGCCTGCTGGCCAATCTCGACCCGCCGTTCACCGTCGCAGCCGCTACCGTATTCGCGGGTAAACCCGCTCCTACACACAGATCGTTGGTGGACACACATCGGTGATTGGACACAGCCCGTCGTAGGAGCGGGTTCACCCGCGAACACCGGCAGAGCCGGTGCCAGCCACCGCGTTGGTCTCTGTGCGGACATGACCGCACAGAGACCTCGATCTGTCAGGCTCGCACACCCAGCATCCCGCGCTCGACGATAAAGTCGATCACCGCCTGCAACCCCTCGCCCTTCTTCAGGTTGCTGAAGGTCCAGGGCCGCTGTGGCCGCATGCGCTGGGTGTCGCGCTCCATCACCTCCAGTGAAGCCCCTACATAAGGCGCCAGGTCGGTCTTGTTGATCACCAGGAAGTCGGACTTGGTAATGCCTGGGCCGCCCTTGCGCGGGATTTTCTCGCCCTCGGCCACGTCGATCACGTAAATGGTCAAGTCAGCCAGCTCCGGGCTGAACGTGGCGCTGAGGTTGTCACCGCCGCTTTCCACGAAAATGACTTCGAGGTTACCGAACTTGCGCGCCAGCGCTTCGACCGCCGCCAGGTTCATCGAGGCGTCTTCACGAATGGCCGTGTGCGGGCAGCCGCCAGTTTCAACGCCAACGATGCGCTCCGGCTCAAGGGCGCCGGCCTCGGTGAGGATGCGCTGGTCTTCCTTGGTATAGATGTCGTTGGTAACCACGGCAATCTGGTAGTGATCGCGCATGGCCTTGCACAGCGCTTCCAGCAGAGCGGTCTTGCCAGAGCCGACCGGGCCGCCGACACCGACGCGCAGGGGTTGTTGATAGCTTTGCATGCAGGCAGTCCTCAGGAACGGAACAAACGGGTGTATTGGGTTTCGTGACGCGATGAAGCGATGGCCAGCAGCGGCAGGCCGCCGCCGAGCTGGCCATCGCCCAGGGCCAGCGCCTGGTCCAGTGCAGCGGGCAAGTCGGCGCCAAGGTCGCGCAGCAAGGTCTGGGCAGCCTGTTGGCCGAAGGGCACCAGCTTGACGCCAGCCATGACCGCGCCCTCCAACCAGGCAAAGCCATGGCCCAATGCCAGCTGGCGCAGCGGGATGGCCCAGTGTGCAGCCAGCCAGGCCATACCGCCCAACTGGGTCAGCTCAAGGCTGGCGCGCCAGGCCGGTGCCTGGCCCAGTTGCCAGCCGTCGAGCAACCGCGCCAGCGCTGCGCCGCGCTGCTGTTCTTCCAGGCGCAGCTCGGCGGTTTCGCGGTTGGCCAGCAAGAACCGGCTCCAGTGACCGAACGCTTCGGCGTCCTCAGCCTGGCAGGCGTGGTACAGACGCGCCAGCACCGGCCAGTCGAGGCAGGCCAGGGTGTCGTGAACCTGCTCACGCTGCCAGCCGACAAAACTGTCCACGCCCCGAACCCAGCCGGCCTCGACCGCCCACTCCAGGCCTTGCGAATAGGTAAAACCACCCACCGGCAAGCCGGGGCTGGCCAACTGCAGCAGGCGCAGCAGCGCCAGGTCGCTGTTCATCAACCGGCCAGCACCAGCGCGGCGCCGGCCAACAGGCCACCGCCAAAGGCCTTCTGCAGGCCGCTGTGGCGGCGCAGCAGGCAACCGACTGCAAAGCCCGCCGCCAGCAGCAAGCCGCTGACCACGACAAACCCCGCGCTGAATTGCCAAAACGCGCTCGGCGTGGCTTCTACGCCATGTGCCCAACCATGGAACAAGGCGAACACCGGCATGGCCATGGCCAGCAGCGACTGGCGGCTCGGCAGCAGCACCGCCCCGGCAGCCACCAGCAGCGACACGGCAATCAGGGTTTCCATGCCCAGCACATCGCCGAACAGGTGACCGCACACGGCGCCACCGAACATGGCCGCCAGGGTCGCCAGGGGCAATGTCAGGTTGCGCCGGGTCAACGCGGCGAGCACGCCGGTGCCCAGCAGCATCAGCAGGTGATCAAGCCCGGTCAGCGGGTGCAGCAGGCCGTCCTGCAGCGGGTTGCTGTCATGGCCCGGATGGGCGAAGGCTGGCAGTGCCAGCATCAACAGAAACAGGGCGAAAGTCTTTTTCATCGGTTGCTCCAGGGCAGTTCAGGAATGGGCAGGCAGGCGTACGAACGGGTGATCGTGGCCATGGGCATGACTGTGGCTGTGGCCATGCGGTGCACTTTGGTAAGCGCCCGCTTCAGGCTCGAACGGGGCCTGTTCGGCCTCTACCGTCAGGCCCAGCCCCCGCAGCATGTCGTCCAGCACATGGTCGTGCTGGAAGCGCAACAGTCCGGGTTCGATCTGCAGCGGCACATGGCGGTTACCCAGGTGGTAGGCGGCGCGGGCCAACAGGTGTGGATCGGCACAGCGCACCGTCGACACCGCCTCGGGCGCCGCCAGCACGCGGATCAGCTGGGTGCCCTCGGCATCGGCCAGCAATTCACCTCCGCGCAGCAGGTGGCCGCGCTCCAGCATCAGCCCGGCTTCGCGGCCATCGTCCAGGGTTACTCGCAGGCGGCTCTTGATACGGCTGTCCACGTCAAGGGTGACAGTGCCACTGACAACCCGCGTGCCGGGTTCGGAGATACGGCGGCTCAAGACAATCATTTGTGCTCCTCAGAACAGGAAATAGCGCTGGGCCAGCGGCAGTTCGCTGGCCGGTTCGCAGACCAGCAGCTCGCCATCGGCACGCACCTGATAGGTCTGCGCATCGACTTCGATCAGCGGCTGCAGGGTGTTGTGGACCATGTCCGGCTTGCGTACCCGCCGGCAGCCGTTGACCACGCCAATCAGGCTGCGCAGGTTCAGCGCCTCGGCCAGCCCGCGGTCCATTGCCGCCTGGGGCAGGAATGTCATGCGTGTGGCATGCCGAGCCGCCCCCAGCGCGCCGAACATCGGCCGATAGTGCACCGGCTGCGGGGTGGGAATAGAGCCGTTGATGTCACCCATGGGCGCAGTGACGATCATCCCGCCCTTGAGCACCAAAGCCGGCTTGACCGCAAAGAACGCTGGCGACCACAGCACCAGGTCGGCCAGTTTGCCGACCTCCACCGAGCCCACTTCGTGACCGATGCCGTGGGTGAGTGCCGGGTTGATGGTGTACTTGGCGATGTAGCGCTTGACCCGGAAGTTGTCGCTGTATGGGGTGTCCGGTGCCAGCGGCCCGCGACGCAGCTTCATCTGGTGCGCCACCTGCCAGGTGCGCAGCACCACCTCGCCAACCCGGCCCATGGCCTGGGAGTCGGACGAGGTCATGGCAAAGGCGCCCATGTCGTGGAGGATGTCCTCGGCAGCGATGGTTTCGCGGCGAATGCGCGACTCGGCGAAGGCCACGTCCTCGGCGATGCTCGGGTCCAGGTGGTGGCAGACCATGAGCATGTCCAGGTGCTCGTCCACGGTGTTGATCGTGTACGGCAGGGTCGGGTTGGTCGAGGATGGCAGCACGTTGGCCTGCCCCGCCGCACGGATGATGTCCGGGGCATGGCCGCCACCGGCACCTTCGGTATGGAAGGTGTGGATGGTGCGGTCGCCGATGGCCGCCAACGTGTCTTCGATACAGCCCGACTCGTTGAGGGTGTCGGTGTGAATCGCCACCTGGATATCCATTTCCTCGGCCACGCCCAGGCAACAGTCGATGGCTGCTGGCGTAGAGCCCCAGTCTTCATGCAGTTTGAGCCCGACAGCACCTGCGGCAATCTGCTCGCGCAGCGCGTCCGGCCGCGAGGCATTGCCCTTGCCCAGCAACCCGATGTTGATCGGCAAGCTGTCGGCGGCCTGCAACATGCGCGCAA
Organism: Pseudomonas sp. JY-Q; assembly: GCF_001655295.1. Lineage (NCBI taxonomy): Bacteria > Pseudomonadati > Pseudomonadota > Gammaproteobacteria > Pseudomonadales > Pseudomonadaceae > Pseudomonas > Pseudomonas sp. JY-Q. Next base: position 3,466,738 of record NZ_CP011525.1, read on the forward strand.
GGTACCAAGGGCCGGGCGTGCAGGTGGTGGCATTGGTGCCAGTGGCCGGCCCGGTTCCACCGCCGATGAACGTGGTGACACCGCTGTTCAATGCCTCGTCCACCTGCTGCGGGCAAATGAAGTGGATATGCGAATCGACACCCCCGGCAGTGACGATCTTGCCCTCGGCCGCGATCACCTCGGTCCCCGGCCCAACCGGCACGTTCACGCCCGGCTGCACATCGGGGTTGCCGGCCTTGCCGATCACCGCAATGCGTCCATGCTTGATGCCGATGTCGGCTTTGACAATGCCCCAGTGGTCGATGATCAGCGCATTGGTCAACACCAGGTCCATGGCCTCGGCCGCCAGCATCTGGCCCTGCCCCATGCCATCACGAATAACCTTGCCGCCGCCGAACTTCACCTCTTCGCCGTAGATCGTGAAGTCTTTCTCGACCTCCACCCACAGCGCAGTGTCGGCCAGGCGCACGCGGTCGCCAACCGTGGGGCCGAACATGTCGGCATAGGCCTGACGGGAAATACGGCTCATGCCCTGCCCTCCAGCGCGCCCATCACCTTGCCCTGAAAACCATAGACCTCACGCTTGCCGGCGTACGCCACCAGTTGCACGGTACGCGCCTGACCCGGCTCGAAGCGCACGGCAGTGCCGGCCGGGATGTCCAGGCGAAAGCCCAGGGTTGGCGCACGGTCGAATACCAGCGCGTCGTTGACCTCGTAGAAGTGGTAGTGCGAGCCGACCTGCACCGGCCGGTCGCCATGGTTGGCCACACTGACGCTGACCGTTTCTCGGCCACTGTTCAACTCGATGTCGCCCGTGGCGACCTGGATTTCACCTGGGATCATGCGACGCTCCTTGGCGGTTTCAGACGATGGGGTCATGCACGGTCACCAACTTGGTGCCATCCGGGAAGGTCGCTTCGACCTGCACGTCGTGAAGCATCTCAGCGATACCGGGCATTACCTGCTCACGGGTCAGCACTTCACGCCCCAGGCTCATCAGTTCGGCGACTGTGCGGCCATCGCGGGCGCCTTCGAGCACCGCGGCACTGATCAGCGCCACGGCCTCCGGGTAGTTGAGCTTCAGGCCACGGGCCAGACGCCGCTCCGCCAGCAGCGCGGCAGTGAACAGCAGCAGTTTGTCTTTCTCTCTCGGGGTAAGCTCCATGGCGCTCTCTCAGGTAGCCCAGATACGCGGCGGACAGGCTGGCAGGCCGAGGATGGCCGGGCGCAGCACATGCCACAGGCGTTGCAGGGTGCGTTGCAGGTGTTGGTTGTCATGGTCGAGCACGCGGATCACCAGCAACGACCCGAGCAGGGTCGCACCGGCCGGGTTGCCCAGTTCATCGAGTAGCGGGCGCACCTGCTCCAGTACTGCCTGATCGGCAGGTGCGGCACAAAAGGTGGCGAGTAGCGGATGCCCACCCAGCTTGCCCAGGTGCCCGCCTGCGAGCCGCAGGCGCTCATGCAGGCCAACTTCGTCAGGCAGTTCGATGTGCAAAAGGCTGTCGAGGGCGCCGTGGCCGAAACGCTCGTTCATGACCGGACGGCCCAGGCACAGGGTTTCCCAGGCCAGCAGGCGGGCGCCCGGCTCGAGGGTAAAACGGCTGGCGAGGCTGGCGCGGGCGCCGGAGAAGAAGATGCTGTCCTGCGGCAGCCACTCCAGGGTGCTGCCCGTGGCCATGTGGAAGCGTTGGGTCAACCGCGCGGTCGGGCCAATGCTGCGGTAGAACTTGCTGGCGCCGGGCATGGTCAGCAGCGCGTGGCTACCCGGCTCCAGGTGAATGTCCAGTTCCAGGCGGTCGCCGGCGACGATACCGCCCGGCGGGTGCAGGACATAGACATGGCACGGCGCACCTTCAGGATAGAAAGGCCGCTGCACCAAAAGAGGTCCGAAATGCTTCCACGCACCAAGGCGGGTCACGCCGTCACGCTGCACAAAGCGCAACTGCAGGTGAGCACTCCAGCCTGCATCGTCTTGCTGTTGTTCGATCTGCTCCGCGAGCGACATCCTGCGGCCCCTGAAATCCGTGGCCTGCTGGCCGTTTAGAGGGTCCGGCGCGGGCGCCTGCTAGCGCGCACGGCCTGACCACTCGATCAAATTCGCAGGCTGGATATAGCAGGTTGCGGGCCAACTTCGCAGGTGAACGATGATGAAACCTGTGCGGTGCCCGCTCTGGCATCGGGCACGCGGGGGAATGGCGCACAAAGCAGGGGCGTGTGTCGGCCCTGTTTCGGTGCCGGCATACGTGAAAAGGGGGCTGCTTTGAGCCCCACAATATCAAGCCTCAGTAATCGAAGCGGTCCACGGCACGCCGACGCTCGTTGTCATCACGCCGGTCATAGATGGCCGTAGTCTGGATATTGGCATGGTGCGCCAGCTTCTGCGCAATCGACAGGTCGTGCTCTTCGATCACCCGGGTAATGAATGCCCGGCGAAAATCGTGCGGCATGATCTTCACCCCCACCTGCGCGCCGCGCTGGCGGGCAATGTAGTAGATCGCATGCTTGGTAATGCGCGCCCGGGTAATGTGGTTGCCGCGACGGATGCGGTTGAACAGGAACGGGTCATCTTCCGCCCCGGCAGGCAGGTCCTGGCGGCGCAGTTCAAGCCAGGCCTGCAGCTTCTCGAACGCCCACGGCGGTGCGTACTTGACCAGCTGGTGGTTGCCCTTGCCCACTACCTGCAGTCTGCGCGCCTCGAAGTCGACCTGGTCGAGGTCGATGTCGACCGACTCCGACTTGCGCATGCCGGTGCCGTACAGCAAGGCAATGATCGCCGCATCACGTACCCCCTGTGGCCGCGGGTCGGCGGCGCACACATCCATCAGCTCGCGGATCAGGCTGCGGCGCAGGTTGCGCCCTGGCGGCAGGCGGCTGCCCGTGGCGGGCTTGACCTCGCGAATACGCAACAGCTGCTCGTGGTCGATCAGGCCCTGACGCCAGGCCTCGTTCATCACCCCGCGAATCGCGTTGACGTACAGCGACGAGCTGTTGGGCGCGTAGCCATCGGCACGCAGGGCAGCCACCAGTGCAATCACATGGCCCGGCTCGAGCCGATGCCAAGGCACATCGACAATGTTGCAGTCGACAAAACCTAGCCGGTCGGCGGCGTCCTGAAGAATGTAGCGCATGGTTTGCTGGCTGGATGGGGCCAGACGGGCCATGTACTGCAGCAGCGGATTTTTCGAGAGGTCGGACAAAACGTGAATCCTGTAGCGAAGCGTCAGCCGGCACTGAACCAGGCAAACCCTGAAGCAAGTCAAAACGACATACAAGCCAGTCTGAATGACCGCAATACGCGCGTGTCATTCGGACCCTGAGAAGTGCCATCACCTTGATATTCAAGGGCTTTGCAACTGGCACGGATCGTGATCTTACCCCAATTGAAGCCTACTGAACGAACCAAGGACTGCCCATGCTCGTGCAACCCACTGCTTCACGCCCACGCCAAGCCGTCTGGAGCCTGGGTTTTCGCCCGTTCTTCCTGGGTGGCAGTTTGTTTGCGCTGATCGCCCTGCTGTTGTGGGCCGGCGTACTGGCTGGGGCACTGGCCCCTGCACCGCCCGGGGGTATGCTCGCCTGGCACCGCCACGAGATGCTTTACGGCTTCGCCGCCGCCATTATCGCGGGTTTTCTGCTGACCGCCGTGCAGAACTGGAGCGGCATCCCAGGCTTGAGCGGGCGGGCGCTGCAGGGTGTGTTCCTGCTTTGGCTGCTGGGGCGGGTAAGCTGGTTTATGCCACTACCGGGTAGCTTGCTGGTACTGGTCGAGGGCAGCTTCCTGCCATTGGTGGCATTGAGCCTGGCACGACCGATCCTGCAACGGCGCCTGCGCAACAACTACCCGATCGTCGTACTGGTGCTGTTGATTGCCGCCTGCCAGTGGCTGACCTTGGCCGGCTGGTTACACCAGGACGAACTGTGGCAGCGTCGTGGAATATTTGCCGGGCTGTGGCTGGTGACGGCGATGATGACCGTACTCGGCGGCCGGGTCATACCATTCTTTACCCGCCGTGGCCTGGGTTACCTTGACGCGGCCCCTGCCCGCCCATGGCTGGACCGAGCCTGCCTGTTGCTCGGCGTCGCAGTACCGCTGGCGTTTGCCACCGGCCTGGCCGATACGCCGCAAGCAAGCCTGGCGGTGCTGTTTTTTGCCTTGTTCGCGCTGCATGCGACCCGACTGATGCTGTGGCACGACCGTGGCCTGTGGCGCGTACCGTTGCTATGGTCGCTACACCTGGCCTACGCCTGGCTCGCCCTGGCCTGCCTGGGCATGGCGTTGTGGCATAGCGGGGTGGCCCTGAGCCCGAGCCTGGTGACCCACGCGCTGACCGTTGGCGCCATGACCGGGCTGATCCTGGCTATGATGGCGCGGGTCAGCCTGGGCCACACCGGCAGGCCATTGCAGGTGCCGACCAGCATTGCCTGGGCCTTTGCCCTGATGCAACTGGCGACCTTGGCCCGGGTGATTCTGCCGCTGTTCACATCGCTGGGGGTAAGCGTTTCGGCACTGTGCTGGAGCCTGGCGCTGTTGCTGTTCCTGCGCCATTACCTGCCCATCCTGCTGCGGCCCCGGGCAGACGGAATGCCCGGTTGACGTGCTTGGGCCGCCGTGCGGCGGTGTGCCATGAGGGGAACTTGGTGGGTGGTTTGCTCACCCTCCTGACTGCGTCTGATCGCCCAAGGCGAAAGACCGCTAGACAATAGCCGCCGCCCACCACCCTGGAAACATCTGCTGCACCCGGGGCTCGGCGAAGCGTTCGTCAATCAGCACCAGTACGCCGCGGTCCTGGTCACCTCGAATAACCCGGCCCGCCGCCTGGATCACCTTGCGCACGCCCGGGTAGAGGTACGCGTAATCGAAACCCGCGCCAAATTGCCGCCCCAGGCGCTGTTTGAACTGCTCGTTGACCGGGTTGACCTGAGGCAGCCCCAGGGTAGCGACAAACGCACCAATCAGCCGCGTGCCGGGCAAATCCACCCCTTCGCCGAAAGCGCCGCCCAATACGGCAAAGCCCACACCTCGGCCATCGGCGACAAAGCGATCGAGAAATGCCTGGCGAGCTGCCTCGTCCATGCCCGGCTCCTGTGACCACAGCGGAATCTGCCCATGCTGCTCGGCCAACAGCCCTGCCACCTGTTGCAGGTATTCGAAGCTGCTGAAGAACGCCAGGTAGTTACCCGGCATGCGCTCATACTGCCGGGCAATCAGGTCAACGATCGGCGCCAGGGAGGCTTGGCGCTGCTGGTAACGGGTGGACACCTGGCTGGCAATGCGCACCTCCAGCTGTTCGGCACGGAACGGCGCGGCCACGTCCAGCCAGGCGGTATCGGCTGGCATGCCCAGCAGGTCGCTGTAGAAGTGCCGTGGGCTCAACGTGGCGGAAAACAGCGTCACACTGCGCGCCGCCTGCATGCGCGGTGCCAGCAGCCGCGCCGGGGTGACATTGCGCAGGCACAGCGTGGCCAGCCGCCGCTTGCGCGGGCCCTGGCGTTGGCTGATGTCGAACAGAAAGTGCTCGTCGAACAGCTCGGCAACCCGGCAGAACTGCAAGGCCTGATAGTAGAACTGCAACACCTGGGGGTCGATGTGCGTGGGGGCCTGGTTCATCTGCTCCTGAATCACCCCGACGCACTGCTGCAGGGCGCGCAGCAGGCCTTCAGGCAGCGACTCACTGGCCTGGTACGGCGCACGCTGCTCTTTATACAGCGCGTTCCACTGCCTGTTCAGGCGGTCCAGCGCACTGACCAGCCCAGGCGGTTTGCTCTGGCGCAACGCCAGCAGCTGGCCCTGGTCAAGGCTGGCGCTATACATGCCGCGCCCCCGCTCGACCAGGTTATGCGCTTCGTCCACCAGTACTGCCACTCGCCACTGGTTGAGCTGGGTCAGGCCGAACAGCAAAGCATGCGCATCGAAGTAGTAGTTGTAGTCGGCGACCAGCACGTCGGCCCAACGCGCCATCTCCTGGCCCAGGTAGTACGGGCACACCTGGTGCGCCAAAGCCACTTCACGCAGGTTGGCGCGGTCGAGCAACGGCAGTGCTGCTGCAGCCTCGCGCGCAGCCGGCAAACGGTCGTAGAAACCTGCGGCCAATGGGCAGGACTCACCATGACAGGCCTTGTCCGGGTACTCACAGGCTTTGTCGCGGGCGATCAACTCCAATGTGCGCAGGGCAGGTTGCGGCGTGGCATCGGTGATCTGGCGCAGGGCATCCAGGGCGAGTGCCCGGCCTGGTGTCTTGGCGGTGAGAAAAAACAGCTTGTCCAGCTGCTGCGGCACCATGGCCTTCAGCAGCGGGAACAAGGTACCAAGGGTTTTGCCAATGCCGGTGCTGGCCTGGGCCATCAGGCAACGGCCGGTGCTCACCGCCTTGTACAAGGTTTCAGCCAACTGCCGCTGGCCCTTTCGGAACTGTGGGTAGGGGAAACTCAGCGCCAGCAGGCCTTGGTCACGGTCGGCCAGGCGTCGTTGCTGCGATCGGGCCCAGCCCAGAAAGCGCTGGCACTGGGTTTCGAAGAAGGCCTGCAGCTCGGCAGCCGAACAGTGCTCCGTGAACAGCGTCTGGCTGTCGCTGTCCACGTCGAGGTACACCAGCGCCACCTCGATGGCGGGCAGTTGTCGTGCCTGGCACATCAACCAGCCATAGACCTTGGCCTGCGCCCAGTGCAACTGACGGTGATTGGCCGGTTGACGCGCCAGATCGCCACGGTGCGTCTTGATCTCTTCCAGGCGATTGCTGCCAGGGTCATAGCCATCGGCGCGGCCCCGCACCCTGAGGGTTTCGAACTGGCCTTCAAGGGCGATTTCCGACTCGTAGCCAGCAGCCCGCCGTGCCACCACCCGCTGATGCCCTTCGATACCCTCCTGGGCGGTGGGCGATGGCGTGAAGCGCAGGTCCAGGTCGCCGACCTTGGCGCTGAACTCACACAAGGCGCGCACCGCTACGCTGTAGCTCAAGGCGTTTCGCTCCAGCGCACGTGGCACACCGCGACCGGCAGGCCGTGCTGCCTGCAGAACTCCAGCCAGCGCAGCTGATTGTCCTGCAGGCGGTCACCGGGCCCCTTGACCTCGACCATGCGATAACGGCCCTGCTCGGGCCAGAACTGAATCAGGTCGGGCATGCCGGTACGGTTGTTGCGAATGTCCTGCAACAGGCGCAGGAAACATTGCTTGAGCGCCGCGGCCGGCAGGCAAGCCAAGGCCTGCTCCAGCAGTTCCTCGCTGAGCATGGACCAGAACACGAACGGTGACTGCAGCCCCTGTTTGGCCACGTAGCAGTCGAGAATCGCCTGGCGATGGCTACCCTCGTCGAGCCTCCCGAGGCAGCGTTCGAACAGTGCACTGCGCCGTTGCTGGAAGTCGCTGTCGTGCAGGTCCTGTGGCGCGGCCTGGAACGGGTTGAAGAATGCGCCGGGCACCGGGGCGAAGATGGCCTCCCAGCACAACAGGCCAAACAGGCTGTTGAACAGCGTGTTTTCCACGTAATGCGCCTGCCCCCCCTCTTGCATCAGGTGCTGACGCACGGCTTCTTCAACGCCCAGTGCAGCGTCCCCGCGGGGCAGTTCGAGCTCGATCAGTTCCAGCGGCGTGGTGCGCTGGCGCCGCTGTGGCGGGCCGCCGAGTTTGCGCGCCAGGCGTGGCAGCATGCGCTGCAGCGCCTGCACCTCCAGCGCGTTGGCAGGTGCCGCAGCCAGTTGCACCGCCAGTGCATGGGCCTGGTGCCACTGTTCGGTGCGCTCCAGCACCCTCACCTGGCGAATGCGCGCCTGGGGATGGTTGCATTGCGCATACACCGTCGTGGCCAGGTCCCATTCACCCAGGCGTTCGCATTGTTGGCCCACAGCGAATTGCAGCCGCGCATGGCGCCGGGCCAGCCAGGGGTTGCTGCTGTGCAGGCCCTGCAGGGTGGCAAGGATCGGCAGGGGGTCGCCGCCCTGCTCCAGGCGCTCGGCGCACTGGTGCAGCGCCATGGCCAGGTCGACATCGTCACGTTGCTGCAAGGCACGCGAATCGGAGCTGAACGGCACCTGCTCGTAACGCAGCAAGCCCAGGTCGGCAAGGACGAAGTCTGACCAGTCCTGGTACAGGTTGCCGAAGAACAGCAGGCGCATGCGGTCGCACAGAGGTTGCAGGCACCACTGGAGGATGCGCACCTCGCTGTCAGGAAACCACTCGACCAGTGACCGGGCTGCCAGCGCCAGGGGTTGCAGCTGTGCCAACAACTCATGCTTGGCCGCGCGCGGGCGGTTCAGTTGCCGGGCGAAGCAGCGGGCCAGTTCTTCCTTGCGCAGCAACGCGAACAGCTGTTCAAGGTCCAGTTGCTCGGGCTCCCGTACCCAGCCGAGGGCCAGCAACGGCTGCAGCGCCAGCGCAGTATCGCCGATTTCGGCGTAGTCGAGCCGATCGCTGCGAAACAACTCGCCTTTGCGCATCACCATGCGCACCATCAAGGCCTGGGCTGGCGCTTGCAGTTGACTGAAGGCACGGATGAAGGCCAGTTCCTGGTCATCGAGCAGGTCCTGGTAGCGCTGTTCGACCCACAGCACGACCTGGCGGAAGTTATGCAGGTAGTAGAACGGGTCGTCGACGGAATGGGCGATCACGGGCGGAAGTCAGATGGCGGCAACAGGCACTGTTTATACATACAGATACCCCTCCATGACAAGCGCCGCGGGTCGCGTCACAATCAACCAAGGGTTCAGGGGCTGCACTGCAGCCCCCGTAGCGTTCACGCCTGTTCAGTTGCGCCAGCCATCCCGCCTGCCTCGACCTTGGCACTGCCAATGGGTGCCTGTAGCAGCAGGAAGTACGCCACCGCCGAGCACAGCGCCACCACCGCGCTGATCATGAACGCTGTGGTGAACGAGCCCGAGTACTGGATGCTGAAGCCCGTCGCGATCGGTGCCACCGAGCCTGCGATGTAACCGCCGAAGTTCTGGATCGAGCCAAACGAGGCCACGCGCTGGCTGTCGACAATGGTGTTGACGATCATCCAGGCGGTGGCACTGGCCATATTGATGCTGAACAGCGCCAGGCAAAGCAGCATGATGCACCCCGTCAGGCCGGTGACGAACGACAGTGGCAAGGTGAACAGCGCTGCCAGCACCAGGCCAGTGATGACACTGAACTTGCGGCTGCCCAGCACGCTCATGCCACGCCTTACCAGCCAGTCACAGAAGCGCCCGGCAACGATGGTACCCGCCGCACCGAAGCCATACGCCAGCGACACCACCCAGGCGGTCTTGTACAGGTCCAGGCCATGCTCGCGCTCGAAGTAGCCCGGCAGCCAGGTCAGGTGCAGCCAGAGCATGTAGATCACCCCCATGAAACCCAACACCGCGCCCCAGGTACTGCGGTGCTTGAACAGATCAAGCCAGCCGGCAAAGTACGAAGCCTTCGGCGCGGTTACCGTGGCGGCCGCAGCCTGGCGCTCACTCGGCAGCGGTTTGCCTTCGGCGGCAAGCTCTGCCAGAAAACGGGCCTTGCTCTTGTAGAAGGTCAGCCAGCACAGCGCCAGCACCACGCCGATCACGCCGGTGATGATGAACATGCCGCGCCAGCCAAAGTTGACCATGAACAGCGTCAGCAACGGCGGCGCCAGGCAGGGGCCAAGACAGGTCGACGACCAGACCACACCGGTCGGGGTGCCGCGCTCGTTGGCGTCGAACCACTCCGACAATGCTTTGGCCGCCGATGGGAACATCGGCGCCTCGCCAATCCCCAGCAACACCCGCAGGCCCATGAAACCGGCAAAACTGTTGACCATGCCAAACGCCGCCTGGGCAACCGACCAGCCCAGCAACGAGGCGCCGAGGGCGATCTTGCTGCCCAGGCGGTCGATGATCATGCCCATTGGCAACTGGGCAAAGGCATAGGCAATGGAAAACGCCGACAACAGGATGCCCATCTGCGACGGGCTGATCATCATGTCTTTCTGGATGGAGGTGTTGGCGATCGACAGCGCACTACGGTCCAGGTAGTTGACGATGCCGATCAGCAGCAGGAACACGACGGTAATGCGCTGGTACTTCTTCATTGGGTTCATGTGATGACCTTTATTATTATTGTTGCCGCGCTGTCAGCGCCTTGACGATCCCTCGATGATGCTGCGCCCCTCCCTGACGCAGCGAGCCGTTCAAAGCGGGCGGGCGGTGGCCGCAACCTCCAGCAGGCCACGCCGGCCGAGGTTGTCGATCAACGCGCGCAGACCGAAGTCCCACTGCGGTGCCAGATCGCTGGTGGTCACGCGGTTGCACAGGGTACCCAGTTGCGGGTTGCTGATGCTCACCACGTCACCCGGTTTGTGGGTAAAGCCGTTACCCGGCTGATCGCGGTCCTGCTTGGGGGCGAACAGGGTACCGAGGAACAGCACCAGGCCGTCAGGGTACTGGTGGTTTTCGTTGAGGGTTTGCTGCACCAGGTCTTGCGGGTCACGGCTGATCTGGCGCATGGAACTGCGCCCGGCGAGGATAAAGCCGTCCTCGCCTTCCACCCGCAGGTCCACCTCGGCAGCACGCACATCGTCCAGGCCGAAGCTTTCGTCAAACAACCGCAGCAGCGGGCCCAGTGCAGTGGAGGCGTTGTTGTCCTTGGCCTTGGACAGCAGCAACGCGCTACGCCCTTCGAAGTCACGCAGGTTGACGTCGTTGCCGAGCATGGCGCCCTTGATGCTGCCATTGCTCGACACGGCCAGCACCACTTCCGGTTCTGGGTTGTTCCAGCTGGACTTGGGGTGGATGCCGATGTCGGCGCCGTGGCCAACCGCGGACAGCGGTTGGGCCTTGGTGAACACTTCGGCATCCGGGCCTATACCCACCTCCAGGTACTGCGACCACAGGCCCTGCTCTACCAGCACCTTGCGCAGCGCTTCGGCCTGAGCCGAGCCGGGCACGATCTGCGACAGGTCGGCGCCGATGCGGCTGGCCAGGGTGTCACGGATGGCGTCGGCCTTTGCCGGGTCGCCCTTGGCTTGTTCTTCTACCACACGCTCCAGCAGGCTGGTGGCGAAGGTCACACCAGCGGCCTTCACCGCTTGCAGGTCGATCGGCGCCAGCAGCCACGGCTGGTGCGGGGTGCGCCGTGCGGGATCGCTGTTGCCCAGCAATGCCGGCAGCGCAATCAAGGGTTCGGCCAGCGGCAAGGCACGCAGGTAGGCCACCGGATCGTCCACTTCCAGCAGCGCCGAGACGGTCGCCACGTGGGTGCTGATGTCGTAGACAGCGCCGGCTTTCACCAGCACCACCGCCGGCCCCTGCTCCGGCAACCAGACGCGCCCTACCCAGCTGCCGCTGTCAAAAACGCTGGCATCATGGTTCAGTGGCAGCGGTTGATTGGCGTTCGTTCGATCAGTCATCTGTGTTCCCTTGCTGTGCATCATTGGAAAAGTCCCGGCAGTTGCAACTGCCCAGCCACGCGCTCAAGGTCGGCTATCAACTGCGGCGAAAGGCTCACGCCCTGCTCCACGGCCTGGCGACGCAGGGCAAGGCCTGCTTGCCCCGGCAGGCGTACCGGGCGTTCGGGGTCGAGCGGGCGGCTTGCCAGAACCAATCCCCCCAGGAAGCTGGTTTCGTCGAGGAACGCCTCCAGGCCGCCGAACATGCGCGGGTCAATCACCAGCGCAGTGGCCGAGGCGCCCCACTGGTCCGGTGCATCCTTGCGCCCATGGCCGGCCAGCCCCGAGGTGAGGGCTTCGACCAACAGCGCAAGGGCAAACCCTTTATGGCCAAAGGCCTGGCCGCCGAGCGGCAGGATGCTGCCTTGCGGGCGGGTAAAGAAATCGCCCGGGTCATCGCTGAGCTGCCCGTCATTGCTCACCAGCACCGGGTGCGGCAGACGTCGGCCGGCATCGCGGCATTGGCCGACCAGGCCAAGGGTGACGGTGGACATGCTGACATCCAGCAGGATCGGCTCACCCTGGGTCGGGATACCGGCAGCAATAGGGTTGGGGGTGTACACCGGGTCGATGCCACCATGAGCACAGACCAACCCCGCCGACGGATCCGACGAGTAGACGATGGCCAGCAACCCTTGGTCGGTGTATGGCTTGAGGTAGGCGGCCAGGCAGCCGATATGGGCAGCGCGGCGTACTACCGCAATACCGATGCCCTGCTTGGTCGCGCCCGCGGCCGCGCAATCCAGTGCCCGGCTGACGCAATAGGGCCCCAACACGTAGTGGCCGTCGAACAGGCTGGAAACACCACTGTCGGCGACCTGCTCCAGTGCCTGCGCGCGGGCCTTGACCTGCCCGCTGAGCACGCCGTCGATGTAGCGGCTGACCAGGTTGAGGCCATGGGTACGGTGGCCGAGCAGTTCGCCTTCGAGCAGCACCCGGGTCACCACCTGGGCGACCTCCACGTCGGCTCCGGCTTTCATGAACAGTTGCTCGACAAACGTGGTAAGCGTTTGCACGTTGTACCGTGTGGTTTGAATCATTGCAGTTGCCTCGCAAATGGGACGGGAGCGGTCAATCAGGTCACGGCGCCGATCTGCCACGGGACGAACTCGTTTTGCCCGTAGCCGTGCTGTTCGCTCTTGCTGCGTTCCCCGGAGGCAATGCGCAGCATCTGCTCGAAGATGAATGCGCCGCGCTCTTCGATGCTGGTGGAGCCATCGGCGATGCCGCCACAATTGACGTCCATGTCCTCTTGCTGGTGCTCGAACACCCGGTTGTTGGTTGCCAGCTTGATCGATGGCGCCGGGGCACAGCCGTAGGCCGAGCCGCGGCCGGTGGTGAAGGCGATCAGGTTGGCCCCGCCGGCCACCTGACCGGTGGCCGAGACCGGGTCGTAGCCGGGGGTGTCCATGAACACCAGGCCCTGGGCACGCACGGCTTGCGCGTACTGATACACATCGACCAGGTTGCTGGAACCTGCCTTGGCCACTGCGCCCAGGGATTTCTCGAGGATAGTGGTCAGCCCCCCTGCCTTGTTGCCGGCCGAGGGGTTGTTGTTCAATTCGGCGTTCATACGCTGGCAGTAGTCTTCCCACCAGCGAATGCGCGCCACCAGCTTCTCCCCCACCTCACGGCTTACCGCGCGGCGCGTGAGCAAGTGCTCGGCACCATAGATTTCCGGGGTTTCGGAGAGAATGGCGGTACCACCGGCGGCCACCAGGCGGTCAACGGCATTGCCCAGTGCCGGGTTGGCGGTGATCCCCGAATAGCCATCTGAGCCGCCGCACTGCAGGCCGACCACCAGGTGGCGGGCACTGACCGGCTGGCGCCGTACCTGATTGGCCTCGGCCAACAGCGCCTTGACCTGGGCGATACCGGCAGCGATGGTTTTCGAGGTGCCCCCGATCCCTTGGATGGTAAAGGCGCGCAGTTGCGCACTCGCCTGCAGGCCCTGGGTTTCCAGCAGGGTTTCGATCTGGTTGGTTTCGCAGCCCAGGCCGATGATCAGCACGGCAGCGAAGTTGGGGTGGACGGCGTACCCGGCCAGGGTGCGGCGCAGCAGGCCCAAGGCTTCACCGCTCGGGTCCACTGCGCAGCCGGCACCGTGGGTCAGGGCGACCACACCGTCGACATTCGGGTAGTCGGCCAGCACCTCGGGGTGAATGTCACGGCGGAAATGGTCGGCCACGGCCCGGGCCACGGTTGCCGAACAGTTCACCGAGGTGAGAATGCCGATGTAGTTGCGGGTAGCGACACGGCCATCGGCGCGCACGATGCCCTGGAACTGCGCAGCGCAGCCTGGCAGGCTGCGGGTATCGACACCAAACGCGTAGTCGCGGGCAAAATCGCCCATCTGCACGTTGTGCACGTGCACATGGTCGCCAGCGTCGATCGCCTGGGACGCAAACCCGATGATCTGCCCGTAACGGCGCAACGGCTGGCCTTGCGCCACAGGCTCGGTGGCGAGCTTGTGGCCTGAAGGGATGGGCTGGCGCACGGTAATCGCCTCGGCATCCAGGCGCACGCCCGGCGCCAGGGCCTGGCGGGCGATGACGACGTTGTCCAAAGGGTTGAGGCGGATGACGGCGGGGTCACCGGATTTGGCAATCAGTTGCATGGGACCTCTCAGGGCGGAGCGGCTGACTTCTTGTTATGGCTGTCGCCACTGTAAGAAGCCTGGTGCCGCATTCCCAATGAGATGATCCGATCGAGCGATAACCTGGAGTTATCGCAAGGGTATTTGGGTGCGTGATCTTCAATCGGCTAGGGGTGGAACGCAGCATCTGCCGGAGATTGCCGCCGTCGCTGCGCGCCCTCCAGCAGAATCTCGACAAACGCCCTGGCGGAGGCGCTCAGCGGTTCATCCTTGCGGGTGACCACACCATACTCCAGCGCGGGCACCTGCAAAGGGCTGCGCAGCTCCTTGAACTGCCCGCTGGCCAACTGCGCGGCCACCATCGAGCGCGGCAGCATGGCAATCATCGGTGCCGATTGCAGCAACTGCAGGAACATGGGCATGGAGATGGTCTCCACGCAGTCGGCAGGCGTGGCGATTCCGGCCACTCGGAACGCCTGCTCCAGGCGGTTGCGGATCGGCGTACCCACCGGGTACAGCACCCACGGCCAATCGCCTAGCGCCTCAAGCGGTGTGTTGTCGAGCCGGTTGAGCGGGTGCTCGCTGTTCACCACCAGGCTGAAGGGTTCAGGCTCCAGCGGCTGGAAGTCGAACAGCTGACCGAAGCGTTCCTCGGTGAAGCGGCCAATCATGATGTCCAGCTTGTTCTGCTCGAGCATGGTCAGCAGGTGATCGCTGGAATGCTCCACCACTTCAATCGACAGTAACGGGCTTCGCGCCTTGATGGCGGCGATGGCCTGCGGCAATACCAATGCGGTCGCGGCAAAGATCCCGCCAACCCGGATGAAACCGTGCCCGCCGTTGCGCAGGCGGTTGACCTGGTCGACGAACTGTTGCGACTCGGCCAGGGCACCCTGGGCGTACCGCACCACGTATTCACCCAACTCGGTGGGTGGCATGCTGCGAGGCAGGCGCTCGAACAGGGCAAAGCCGAACTGCTCCTCAAGGTCACGCAGCATTTTGCTGAGCGCCGGCTGGCTGAGGTTCATGCGCGTGGCGGTGGCGTGCATATTGCGCGTGCGCGCCAGCGTGTCGATCAACACCAGGTGCTTGTAGCGGATCCAGTTGCAAAAGCTGGAATGGGTCATGTCCGGCGGCATAGACGCAGGGCCTCATGCAGGTGAAAGTTATTGTGCCCGCAGGTAGCGCAGCAAGGTATCAAGGGCAACCGAGTTGGGCCGCGAGCGCAGGGTCAGCACGCCGAGGTTGGCCATCGCCAGTGGCAACTCCACCGGCAGGATGGCGACCATGCCATAGCGGGCATAATGCTGGGCCACGTCATTGGGCACCACCGCAATCATTTCGGACGCTTCGAGCATGGCAGTGGTCGCCAGGATCGAAGCGGTTTCGACGATATCCAGCGACTGCACCATGCCACCGGCCTGCAATGCGCTTTCGACGCGACGGCGCATCGGGCTGCCGATGGGGTGCAAGATCCACGTCAAGCTCACCAGGTCGGCCAGCTGCAGCCCTGTGGCTGTCGCCAAGGGATGACCTGCGCGAGCAATTACGCGCATCTGCTCACCGCCGTCGAACAGCTCGATATTCAGTTCCTGGCTGTCGCTCTGATCCGGCAGGCGCCCCACTACCATATCGAAATCACCGCGTAGCAAGGCCGGCAGCAAGGTGTCGCTGGTGCCCACTTCCAGCGAGATACGCACCTTGGGCTGGTCGCGCTTGTAGGCCAGCACCGCCTTGGTCAGCACGCCCGGTACCGGGCCCATGACGCTGCCCACCCGCACCAGGCCCAACGCCCCGCGCGCCAGTTCGGCGATTTGCGCCTGGGCATGATCGAACTCATGCAATGCGTTTTGCGCATAGCGAATCATCACCTCGCCATACAGCGTCGCTTGCATCCCCCGGGGCAGGCGCTCGAACAAACGTACCCCCAGGCGCTCCTCAAGCTGCTGTAGCAACAGGCTGGCGGCCGGTTGCGTGGTGTGCATCGCGGCGGCGGCGCGGCGCAGGTTGCCGAATTCGCCCAGGGCATTGAGCAACGTGATCTGACGGCTGGAAATCTTCAAGGCACCGAGGCCGGCAGGCGCCTGGGCCTTGTCAGGTGGCAAGCGAGACATATCGAATCCGGTATCACTGATTAAGATTTGGCGATTATGCCTGTATCGCTCGACAACCTACAGTCAGCTCTCCCTGTGCCTGAACAGAACAAGAGTCGACCATGAGCATACGCATTACCCACCTGAGCGTTCGCGATATCCGTTTCCCCACTTCGCTGTCGCTGGATGGCTCCGACGCCATGAACAGTGCCCCCGACTATTCGGCGGCCTACGTGGTGCTGCACACCGACGCTGCAGCCCTCGAAGGCCACGGCCTGACCTTCACCATTGGCCGTGGCAACGAGATATGCGCGGCAGCGGTGCAGTCGCTGGCCCCCTTGATCGTCGGCCTTACGCTCGAAGAAATCAGCGCCGACATGGGCGCTTTCTGGCATCGCTTTACCGTCAGCGACAGCCAGTTGCGCTGGCTGGGCCCGGAAAAGGGCGTGATCCACCTGGCCACCGCCGCCATCATCAACGCGGTGTGGGACCTGTGGGCCAAGCACGAGGGCAAGCCCGTGTGGAAACTGCTGGCCGACATGACGCCAGAGCAGCTGGTGCGCTGCCTGGACTTCAGCTACGTCACCGACGTGCTCACCCCCGAAGAGGCCATCGCCCTGCTGCGCCGCCAGGCGCCGGGCAAAGCCCAGCGCGAGGCACACATGCTGCGTGAAGGCTACCCCGGGTACACCACTGCCCCGGGCTGGCTGGGCTACAGCGAAGAGAAAATGCGCAAACTGGCCCGCGAGGCCGTGGCAGACGGCTGGACCCACATCAAACAGAAGATCGGGGCCGACCTGGAAGAAGACATCCGCCGCGCCAGCATCCTGCGCGACGAAATCGGCTGGGAACGCACCCTGATGATGGATGCCAACCAAGTGTGGGGCGTCGAAGAGTCGGTGGCCAACATGCGCCGCCTGGCCGCCTTCGAACCGCTTTGGATCGAAGAACCGACCAGCCCCGATGACATTCTCGGCCACGCCACCATTCGCCAGCGCATTGCGCCAATCGGTGTCGCCACCGGTGAGCACTGCCACAACCGGGTGATGTTCAAGCAGATGTTCCAGGCCGGTGCACTGGACTTCTGCCAGCTGGACGCAGCCCGCCTGGGCGGCCTTAACGAGGTCCTGATCGTGCTGCTGATGGCCGCCAAGTACGACGTGCCGGTCTGCCCGCACGGCGGTGGCGTCGGGCTGTGCGAGTATGTGCAGAACATCGCGCTTTTCGACTACATCGCGGTGTCTGCCTCGCTGCACAACCGGGTGCTGGAGTATGTCGACCACCTGCACGAGCACTTCATCGACCCGGTGGTGATCCATCGCGGGCGCTACATGCCGCCACAACGCCCTGGCTACAGCATCGAGATGCACGCTGAGACCCTGGAACGTTATCAGTACCCCAACGGCGCAGTGTGGCTCGACATCAACCGTTCCTGACCCACAGACCTGAGTGTGCCGCTGCTGCGCGGCACACCACCAGCACTTTTCACGGGGAAAAAAACAATGACAACCCTCACCCGCGCAGCGGCTTGCGCCCCTGCCACCACCCATGAGCAGCGCTTGAACGGCCTGCTGCTACGCAAATTGATGCCACTGCTCATCGTCGTCTACGTGATGAGCTTTCTTGACCGCACCAACATCGCCCTGGCGAAAGCCAGCATGGGCATCGACCTGGGCCTTTCGGCAGCCGCCTATGGCCTGGGCGCGGGCTTGTTCTTCCTTACCTATGCCTTGGCCGAAGTGCCCAGCAACCTGATCATGCACCGGGTGGGCGCGCGCTTCTGGATCACCCGTATCATGATTACCTGGGGTTTGCTCTCGGCAGGCATGGCCTTCGTTCAGGGTGAAACCTCGTTCTACATCATGCGCCTGCTGCTGGGGGTAGCCGAAGCTGGCCTGTTCCCCGGGGTAATGCTGTACCTGACCTACTGGTTCGACCGCGAACAACGCGCCCGTGCCACGGGGTACTTCCTGCTGGGTGTGTGCCTGGCCAACATCCTTAGCGGCCCGCTGGGCGGTGCCCTGCTGGAGCTGGACGGTGTACTGGGCTGGCATGGCTGGCAATGGCTGTTCGTGCTCGAAGGCCTGCCCGCCGTAGCCCTGGCCTATGTGGTGTGGAAGAAGCTGCCGGACGGTCCGGCCTCGGCGCCTTGGCTGACGGCTGCCGACGCCCAGGACATCGAGCGCCGCCTGGCGGCAGAGCAGGCGGCCGCACCGCAGCAGAGCAAGCTGGGGCAGATGTTCCGCGACCGGCAGATCTGGCTGGCGATCGTGGTCTACTTCGTGCACCAGATCACCATCTACACGGTGATTTTCTTCCTGCCGGGCATTATCGGCACCTACGCTGCGCTTTCGCCCTTCCAGGTCGGCCTGTTGACAGCAGTGCCGTGGATTGCAGCAGCCATGGGTGCAGCGACCTTCCCACGCCTGGCCACCTCGCCGCGCCGCTGCCGCACCCTGCTGTTCTTTGGCCTGCTCACCATGGCGGCCGGATTGCTGCTGGCATCGCTGGCCAACTCGTTCATCGGCCTGATCGGGTTTTCCCTGACCGCGCTGATGCTGTTCGTGGTGCAGTCGATCATCTTCGTCTTCCCCTCCAGCCGACTGAGCGGCAGCGCGTTGGCGGCGGGCCTGGCCTTCGTCACCACTTGCGGTCTGTTTGGCGGCTTCGTCGGGCCGTCGGTGATGGGCCTGATCGAGCAGACCACCGGCAGCACCCGCAACGGGTTGTGGATCATTGCAGCGTTGCTGGTATGTGCGGCGCTGGTCAGTACCCGTTTGCGTCAAGGGCAAGAGCAACCCTGAGGCGTACTCAATTTACGCCCCCTGCAGGTGGCTTTTGTGCTGCGAGTGAGCCTTGAGATCTTCAGGCCGTCATTTCGTTTGTCGGCCCTCTCGCAGCACTTGGCGGCGCCTACAAGCGTCTTGATTTCAACTTGAGAAGCGGGTGTTTCGCCCGCAGCGCACCTCAAGCGCCTGCGCCAGTCGCCTTACCGCCAGTTGCAGTTCATCCGGGCGCCCCCCCAGCCAGATCAGCGCAAGGTGTTGAGGGTAATGCCCCGGCAGGCCGAACTGCTCGCCCGGCAGTGCGTGCAATGCAGAGCCTGCCAACGCTGCGGCAATACCGTCCCACGCCAGCGGCTGGCAAAAGCTCACCCACAGCATTTGCCCACCTTGCGGCATGTCGAAGACCACCCGTTGGCCGAATTGCGACTGCAGTACATGCGCCAGGTATTGCGTACGCCTTTGCAAATCTGTGCGTTGCTGTACCAGCTGCGTTTCGATTTCCCCCTTGCCGAGCATGTGAGCGAGCGCTTGCAAACGTAGCGGCGCAAGCCGAAACGCCCGTTCAGCGAATGCCTTGGCCAACACGGTGTCACGGCTCAGTAAATAGGCATACGGCGCCTCTGCCCCCACTGCGGCCTCGAACGTGCCCATCACCAGAAGCCAGCGCGGGTCGATCCAGTCACGCAGGCGTGTGCTCGGCGGCCCGTCGTAACAGAGCTCGCTGTCCAGGTCGTTTTCCAGCAGCCATACAGGGTGCTGGCCAAGCAAAAGACCAAGCTGCTGCTGGTAATACGGTGAAACCAGCCGACCTTGTGGCATGCCCAGGCAAGACGGCATGACCAGCAGGCTTACCGGCTCGCTACCCAGCAGCTTGGCCAACGCGTGCAGCTCGGGGTTGCCACGGGCATCCAGTGGTGTTTCCAGCACGCGCATGCCGGCACGCGCCAGGGCGCGCAACACTTGCCAGCAACAAGGCGAATGCACCAATGCGGTACCACCTTGCAGGGCCAGCGCCGCTAGCAGCGTCTCCAGCACCGCCAGCACATCGGGAGCTAGCTGGACATCATCGGCATGCCAGTACTGATTGGAGCAGCGGGTGTATCGCTCAGCCACAGCATTGCGCAAACGGGCGCTACCCAGCGCTTCCCAGGACGCAACGCTGCGATCACGCTGACGGGCCAAACGCCGTTCGTGACCAAGCAGCATGCGCTCCAACAGTGGCTGCGTCGGCAAGGGAGGCTGCCGGGCCACGGCCACGGCCTGATCTTTGCCACCGCTCTGTACGTAATAGCCCGACCTCGGCAGGCAGTGTACACGGCCCTCCTCTTCCAGCAGGCTGTAGGCACTTTGTACCGTGGCCAACGACACCCGCAGCCGCCGGGACAGCTCACGCAATGATGGCAACCGGCATGTGCCAACGCCTGCAGCTTGTTCGATCAACGCTTCCAGGTAGCGATACACCTTGCGATACGCGAACTCGCCTGGGGCCGCTCGCCCCATCAAGGCAGCCCCGCAACACCACGCCGCCGCCCCAACGTCAGCTGCGGCAGCAGCCTCAGGTGTACATCGCGGCGGGCCAGGTTGTTAAGCAGGCGCCATCCCGCCAGCGGCAACTGCCCATCATAAATTTGCCGTAGTTGCCCCAACGGCAAGCCACTGGTATTCACCAGCCAGGCTTTGACTGCATCGGGGCAGGGTTTGCCTTGCAAGGCCCTGTGCAGGTACGGCAACGCCACCACCATGTCGGCGTGCCGACACTGCAAGAACCGCTCGAGGTTTTTCCCCTGCCTGGCAAACGGGCTGAACAGCAGGCACACCAGTTGGGCCTGATTGATGCCGTAGGCTTTGCCCAATAGCAACGACGCGGCGTCACGCTGCTTGCTGCCGCCCGCCTGCCCTGCCAGCCTCAGCGCTGGGCGCCCGGCCAGCGGCTCCAGACTGCGGGCGCGCAGTTCATGCAGCTGGGCCGTGGCTAGCGAGTCAACGAATTCGGACAGCGGCAAAGCATCCGCAGCCGTCTCGAAGTGACAACCCAGCATCGCGTCAAGCTGCGGCTCTTCAAGCAAGTGCGGCAACAGGTCATCAATAGCAATCAGCCGCACCGGCGCGCGCTCCGGTACGGCGCCTGGAACCGGCTCGTGCTGACCACCCGGTGCGCCCCCAACAGCACCGTGCAATCGGCTCAGCCCTTGGGCCAGCGCCGCCAGGCACTGGTGCACTGCATGCGAGCCACGCACGCCGGCCAGGCGCAGGCTACGCCGGGCCCACGCCAGGTATCGGCGCCGCTGCAGCCCGGGCATGGCGGTGACCAACGCATCGGGAGGCACCGCTGCCTGCAGCGCCTGACCCACGGCCCCGGCCAGCTCCAGGTGCAGGCGGCAGCCCAGCAGGGCTTCAGGCCTGGCATCGATCATGTGGCCGAACATCAACATCGCGTCCCTCGCCAGCAGCCAGCGCTCAGGCATTACCGAGAGCCGACGACTGAACGGCACCACTGCGCGCCCCTCGATCATCTGCAATTGCACCCGCGGGTCATCCTGCATGAACAACGCGCTAAAACTGCGCTCGTGAGCTTCCAGCGTGGCGCTATCGGCAACCGGCAGGCTGACCACCAATACCCGCAGCTGGAAGGTTACCGGCGAACGCAGGGCAATGCTCAGTTGCGCGGCACGCAACATGGCCAGCAGCCGGCTGCTATGGCGGTCGCTCCCTTGCAATACCTGCAAGCTGAAAGTACCGATGTACTCCGGCCCGCCTGCAGCGACCAACAGGCGTTGTATCAGCAACTGCAAGGAAGCGCGCTGGGCCTGGGACATGTGGTTCAACAAGCGCTCGAGTACTTGCTGGTAGATATAATGCATCGCCTGGTCGTGAATAGCAGTCACGCAATCACCTCATCAACTTCATGCAGCCAGCGCATGCGGTATCCAACATTTGAACGTGAACATGCACCGAACTTACCTAGAAGAAATTTCTTACAACAAAATGAAAGTAATGACGTAACCCTTCACTGTCGCCAAGCCATCGAGAAGAAACCACCCCTGCGATGGCCTGTCGCTGTCACATGCTGCTCTATATCAGGCATAGCCATGCTCATCCCACGTTCCTTGCACAAACTATCATTGGGCCATTATCGAGAGGGAGGCAGCATGAATTGAAGATACAGTTCAGGGTAAAAAAACCATTCAGCATCCGTGTCAGTTCACAGTGACTCGCAAGGCAAAAGCGTTCAAGGCTGATTATTTGCCGGGATATTTCTGACAGCCCGAAAGCTACGGACTTATATGTAGTCCACATCTGGGTTTATTGTAGGAACAGTCCTACTTTAAGTGTTGAAACACTTTACTCCGCGCATAAAAAACCCGGGACATTGCCCGGGTTTTCTGCTTGCGCCAGCCACCGTCAGTGTTGCGCCATGTCCAGCACGACGCGCCCGCCGCACGGGCATTGGTCCATGTAGCGATGCGCCTCGACCACCTGCTCGAACGGGTACACCTTGATGATCTGCGGTGTCAGCAGCTGATCGGCGGTGAACTGGTTGATATCGCGCAAGGCACGCTGCAGTGCCACCTGGTCCTGGCTGATGCCAAGCTCTGGCTTGCCGGTGAAATTACCGATGCAGTGCACATAGAACTGAATGTTCTTCTGGAATGCCGCGCAGGCCGGGAACGGCGTCTGGTTGCCGCCTTGCAGACCGTACAGCACCAGGCTGCCACGCGGCGCCAGCACATCACCCAACAGCGACATCTGCGGGCCGCCCATGCCGTCGAGCACCATGTCCACACCACGGCCATCGGTGTACTTGCCAATCTGCAGCAGCAGGTCCTGCTCTTCGGTGACGATCACTTTGTCTGCGCCCAAGCCCAGCAGGTAGTCACGCTGCGCCGCATCCTTGGTGGCGGCGAACACTTTCAGCCCCAGGGCCCTGCCCAGCTGCACGAAGGCAGGCCCGGCGCAATGGCTGGCATCGGTGACCAGTGCTGTCTGCCCGGCCTTGGCCCGTGCCAGGTCGACGTAGGCGAAGTAGGCGATCAGCAGCGGGGTGTAGTGCACGCTGGCCTCGATCGGTGTGAGCACATTCGGGTAGCGCGTGATGGCTGTACGGGGCAGTACGATGACATCGCCGTACACCGGGTGGTCGTTGGCACTGGTGGCCGGGAAGCTGGCGACCCGATCACCGACGGCAATGTCATCGACCCCTTCCCCGACCGCAGTCACCACCCCGGCCATTTCGTGACCGATCCCCGCTGGCAGACGCGCCTGGGACGGTGCCAGATTCTGGCGCCAAAGCACGTCATACCAGCTGACGCCAACCGCTTCGACGCGGATCTGCACCTCGTCGGCAGCGGGTGACGGTTCGGCCTGCTCTTCGCAACGGAGCACGTCGGCAGCGCCGAACTTGTGGAAACGGATCATGCGGGACATCGCATACCTCGCCTTTGTGAACCTCTAATTACCACTGACTCTATCCGGGCTTTGCCCGTTAGACCATCAGTGGGCATTAATAGTCGACATGC
This sequence comes from Pseudomonas sp. JY-Q, assembly GCF_001655295.1. Lineage (NCBI taxonomy): Bacteria > Pseudomonadati > Pseudomonadota > Gammaproteobacteria > Pseudomonadales > Pseudomonadaceae > Pseudomonas > Pseudomonas sp. JY-Q. The sequence goes on from NZ_CP011525.1 coordinate 3,490,123, forward strand.
TTGTCATCGATTGGGCACCTGACTTTCCCTGCGATTGGTCCCCCTAAACCCGTGCAGGGTAACAGCCTTTGGCCTTAAGATTCACCTCTGCCCCACATTAGGCGAAGCGCACCGATGAATCGAAACGACCTGCGTCGTGTAGACCTCAACCTGCTGATCGTGTTCGAAACGCTGATGCACGAGCGCAGCGTGACCCGTGCCGCAGAAAAACTGTTTCTCGGCCAACCGGCCATCAGCGCGGCGCTGTCGCGCCTGCGCAACCTGTTCGATGACCCGTTGTTCGTGCGCACAGGGCGCAGCATGGAGCCGTCGGCACGGGCCCACGAGATCTTCGCCCTGCTGTCACCGGCACTGGATTCGATTTCCACGGCAGTCAGCCGCGCCGCCGAGTTCGACCCGGCCACCAGCAATGCGGTGTTCCGCATCGGCCTGTCGGACGACGCCGAGTTCGCCTTGCTGCCGCAACTGCTCAAGCGCATTCGCGCCGAGGCACCCGGTATCGTGCTGGTGGTGCGACGGGTCAACTACTTGCTGATGCCAACCCTGCTGGCCTCGGGCGAGATTTCGGTGGGTGTCAGCTACACCAGCGAACTGCCGGCCAACGCCAAGCGCAAGGTGTTGCGCCGCAGCATGCCGAAACTGCTGCGCGCCGACAGCGTACCCGGCAGCATCACCCTGGATGACTTCTGCGCCCGGCCCCATGCGCTGGTGTCGTTTGCCGGGGACTTGTCCGGGTTCATCGACGAAGCCCTGGAAGAAATCGGCCGCAAGCGCCACGTGGTGCTGGCGGTACCGCAGTTCAACGGGCTGGGGAGCTTGCTGGCAGGTACCGATATCGTGGCGACGGTACCGGACTACACGGCGGATGCACTGACGGCCGCCGGCGGCTTGCGGGCCGAGGATTTGCCGATACCCGTGCGCAGTTTCGAACTGCACATGGCCTGGCGCGGGGCACAGGACAATGACCCGGCGGAGCGGTGGCTGCGGTCGCGGATACAGATGTTCTTCGGCGACCCTGAGAGTATTTAGGCGTCGTCGGGCAGACCGTTCAACTGATCACTTCTGTCTTTTCATCGACCGTGGAGCTCCATTCACTTCCAGTGGATTGCTACATTGGGGGCAAATCTGAGGGTATGCTTTGGATGGTTTGAAAATGATACCCCCAGTCTAAGGTCCAACCGTAAGGGGCCGGCGACCACACCTTCTCGACTCCACCGCCGAAGGCCATGGTGTTCACTTAATACGCGGGCACCATCGCCCTTAATGCTGGAGTTCGGAAGGTGACTTTGCCGAACACTTACAAACAGAAATCGAATGCGCCACATCCTCCACCAGCGCGTTCGCTATCCAGCGCAGGTAATAGCTGCCCACAGCAGGTCACCTTCCTACCCTGTACCTGCCTACTGCATCCAGGTCCTAGACCAAGTGCCTAGGGACAGCTTGTTGTGACACGGCGCCATCACCAGTAAATGTCATCGAGCGCCTGTTTGGCAGGCTGAAGGAGCACCGCCGCCTGGCGACTCGCTACTGCAAGCTCGCAACAAGTTATGCAGAAATGCTCACATTGGCCTGCTGCCGGCGGTGTTTATGACATCTCTTTTCGTACAGTTCCTAGCCACTGCGGTCTAGCCACCAGAATATTGGCACTCATTGCAATTTGACATCACTGTAAGCAAGAATCGGATCCAAATATGTCTGAATTGGTCATTTGCTAAGGGGTGGTAATGAGCAGGATTGGCGTCAACTCAATCACGGTGCGGCTACTGAAGCCGAACCTAGGTCCAGAGGATGGCCTCAGCCCGAAATATGGGCCAAGCGGCGCTAAGGAGTTGAAGGGGCAGGACTGGGAGGGTGGCGGAGAAGGCATCCTCTACTACGGCCAGGTGTATGACCGAACTCCTGAATGGCTGGCCCTGCTCGAGCCCCACATCTCAGATCCTCTCGGAAGCCTGCACTCCAGCGGTTCTGCAGCCATCCTCTTTTTGTACGTACAAAACCGCTGGATGGCCCTTTGTTTTGGCTATGCCCACCTCGCGCTGGAGGAAGATGCCTTCGTTCATCAATTTGGACTGAAGGTGGCGCTCAACACTGTGCCGCGAGGTAGCTTGCTTAGCCTTGATCTCGCAACTCCAGACGCGGTGACATTTCAGAAGCGGATACAAGCCAGCAAACTCTCGGATTTCAGCCAGTTTGGTATGGACACACTACGAGACCTGGCCAGGGTGGCGGGCGGTCAGCCCAGTGACGATGGATTTGCCAAGTTTGTTGCCGGCAAAGACGCGCTAAGCCTAGACGCCCCCCTGGCTCCGTCCGAGTTTCACGACAAGTGCGCGGAAATTCTGAAGGCTTATAAGTCAATCGCCTACAAACGCGATTACGCCTGGTTTGACAACGTCAGGGAGGAGACCAGTTCTGAGCGGTTGAAGATCTTGGATCGGCAGCTCTATAGCGAGATTCGTGCGATCCGCGGAGGCGCCAACAGCCTATTGCACATGTCCCCTCCAGAGATTCTTGATTACCAAGAGGGCGCAGAACTGGGGTACACCGGTTTTGGTAGCCGCAAGTGCGAGTTCACCAAGCTATCCATCACCGATTACGTGGACGAGCTAAATCGGCTGACCTGCACTCAAACGATGGAGGTCATGAAGTCCTCGCACCGGGTCCGCTCCGTGAGCCAAAAGTCTGGCGAACCGATTGGCTGGAAGGTTTATGACTGCCTGAACTGGGAGTGCACGCTAACCAAGCCGACGCGGACGCACTACGTGCTATTTGCAGGAAAATGGTACGAAATTTCCGCAACCTTCAAAGATCTGGTCGAAAAACATTTCGATAGCATTCCGGATTTCAGCATCATCGGTCGAACCTCATGTCTGAACGAGGAAGAGCTGATTGCGGACATCACTGCTAAGCGTCCCGACTTGATCAAGCTAGACCGTACCAAAATCAATCCCGAGGGCGTCACTGCGGGCAACCTTGAGCCTTGTGACTTCTACTCAAACGACAAGATATTCATCCATTTGAAGGATGGCGGTTCATCAGGGCCCATCAGCCACCTGTGGATGCAAGGTGTGGTCAGTGCTGAGGCCTTCGTGGCAGATAGCAAATTCCGCACGAAGCTGAAGGACACCGTCTCGAAGACCAAGGGTGGAAGCGCATTTTTGAAGTCACTCCCGGACGGGCGAAAATCTGACTTCAATCGTAGTGACTACACCGTAGTGTACGGAATCATGCGCCCCCCCTATAAAGGCGGCTCTTTGGGAATCCCGTTCTTCAGCAAAGTTAGCTTCATGGCAGCCTGTGATCGACTGCGACGCACGGGTATGAAGATCGGCAAAGAGCTGATCGAGAAAATTTCACCTACGTCAGGTACGTCAACCAAGACGAAAAAAGCAAAGGCCGCTACTAAGGCAGGCGCCGCGAAGCCCTCCAAAGCGCCTTGAAACCCTCAATGAGCTCGCCAGGCACCGCTTCCCTTCAGATAGAGCGACCCACTCACTGCTCGTTCACGTTTATACATTCCCTAACCTGGTCGCCATCCAAACGACCATCCACTCGTGTGGACTCGCCTGGTGCTTGCAGGACTTGGGTACGGCAAAGGAGTTGCGATGAATATTGAAACACATAACGCTGATCTCGACCTTCTGGTACCAGAGGACGTAATGGCCGAGGAGCCGCCACTGCCGGCCCGGGAGCAAATTGAACCGCCGCAGAGCGCGCCGGAGGCGCTTTTCCGACTGATGAACATCCATCTCATCGATTCGCTTTCCCGCGGGCGAGTTCAGACGATGGGTATTGATGGTGGCATGGCGCTGACCGGGCGCAACGGCCGAGGCAAGACCTCCCTCCTCTCTTTGGCGCTGCTCTTCGCCGGCGTTGAACCCCGCGACGTGGTTTCGCAAGGTAAGGATTCGTTCATCGACTACTACCTACCGAATCAGACTTCCTACCTCGTGTATGAGTATGAACGTCCCGATGGTACCCGCCGGATCGTGGTCGTGCTCAGCAACTCTACCGCCGACAAGATCCGTTTTAGGTTCGTGAACAGCCATTTCCGACGTGACATGTTCGTCACCGATGACGGCCAGTTTGTACTCAATAAGGAGTTCCGCCAGCGCCTGATCTACCTGAAAATCCCCCATGCTGACAGACTGGTAGATACGTACATCGACTACAGGGCCATCATCCAGGGATGGCAGCCGCCGCACGTAGACCCTACGCACAGGCGCTATCTGATTGGGATGTCGGACATGTACGGATTCACTACCTACAACCGTCCTTTGCGGCATCTTGAGAAGCTCACCAAAGGTATGTTCTCTCGAAAGGCCAATTTTGATGATCTCCAGCAGGTGGTTGCCGACTGGGTTTTCGAAGGCAAACCTTCCGCCGGCATCCAAACAGAGCGCAAGCGCGTAGAAAACTGGCCGCGAGACTACAACGCCTACCAAAGCATCAAGAACATTACCCCACTGGTCGAAACCGCTCGGGCGCACCGATCTGAGCTAGAATCTGCTGAAGATGCCATTCGAGAGGTGAAGGAAAAATTCATCTTCCTTCAAGACCACCTTCAGTTCACAAAAGCTCAGCGCGAAAGCGAGCAATTGCTAAAGCAAACTTACCTCGACGACGAGACCGCCGCCCACGACGAGCGCGCTTTGGCATTGACCCAAGCCATCCATAGTGCGCAGTTTGAGATCGATTCATGTGATCGTAATCTCAAGGAAATTGAGGCCGCCAGGCAGGACTACGAAAGGAAGGGTGTTGAGGAGAAGCGCGCTCGCACAGCCCAGAAAGCCGTTTATGAAGACGAACTCCGAAGCGTTGGCAACAAGCTGAATCTGGCTCTAGGGGCTGCTCAGGAGGTCAAGGCAAAGTACGAGCAGCAGATCAATGAGGAGAACCGGCTTCATAACGAATTTCACGCTGTAGCCATCCAGAAAGCCAACAACCTCAGGGAAGAAGCTCGCGAGGCTCAGACCAGGATCGAGGCCGCCTGTAAAGATGCACTGAAGGTGGTGGACGACTCATCTGCCGATGAACTCCAGCGCTTGGTACGCGAGGCGCAACAACGTCATGGTGATCTGGTACGTGCTCAAGTGCTCGTGGCAAACCCACCGGTTGACCCGTCAATTCGAGCCAGGATCGACAACAAAAATCTCGAGATCAGGGATGCAAACAAGGCCATCGTAACCTCGCAGACATTAGTCGGTGACCAGCAGCGTTCAGTCGACGACCTTCAAGACCGATCAGCCAGTCACGATCTGACGATCAAAGCGATCAAAGACTCCATCGAGAAACAGAAAGGCCTGATTGCTGACATCCGACAAGCTCATACCCCTGATCAGGATAGCCTCCTCGCGTTTCTGCGAACCAATCGTCCAGGTTGGTCAGAAGACATAGCCAAAGTCATCAACCCCAAACTCCTATACCGCAATGATCTCCGCCCGCAACTGACAGCGATGTATGAAAACCTATACGGGATCGCGCTGGAGCTGGAATTTGTTGAGGCCACTGACGAGGCGGACGAGTCGAAGCTTCACGAAAAACTTGAAGACGCGAACCAAGCACTAGAGGCTTTCGAGGCTCAGCTGGAACGTGCTGTTCATGAGCAGTTTGAACTGCGCAAGTCGATCAAAGCCGCGACTGAAGAGCTCGCTCTGGCTCGCTCCAGCCTGACGAAGGCCAAATCAACTGCCCAGGGCTTGGAGAGAGATGTCGATGGGCTGAACGAACAGCTGAGCCATGCTTTTGCCCAAGCTCTCGAGCTTGCCCAAGCTCAACTGGGTGAGTGCGAACGCCTCCACGGGCATGCTCAACAGGCTCACACCGACTTCAATGAGCGCATTGCAAGCAAGAAAGCAGCTCTCGTCCAGCAATGTAGGAAGCAGATCTCGGAGGATGAAGCACGACTGAACTCCGCGGTTCGCGAGATACAAGCTGGTGTCGATGCACACAAGCGGACGTGCGACGACAGTATTAAATTCTTCCTTGAACAACAAAAGAAAGAGCTCGCGGGCGAAGGTGCAGACGTCGACGTCATCAGCGAACTTGAAGGCCGGCGTGCGGAGCTGTTGAAAACGCTCAAAGATATCCAGTCATGGAGCGAGCTCTTATCCATGTGGCAAGTCTGGAAAAACCAGATGCTCCCGCAGATTCCTGAGCTTCAGGCCAAAAAAGAGCAAAAGCAGGCAGACTTCGACCGAGACACCTTGCTTGTCAATGAAGAGACTGAGACCTGGCTACGAAAGCGTGAACTGGTAAACGCCGCCATCAAGGAGTGTCGTACAGCCATCTCAACCATTGAGAGCCAATTGGTCATCGTTGCCAACTGCATTGATGACAGGCTGAAGCTCTACGAACCCACCAGTCGTCACCAAGCCTATGACAGCGCCTGGCAAGCCAGCTCCCTGCGCGCAGCTATGCTCACGTTCCAGCAACAAATTTCGGAAGCAGAAGGTCAACTGCGCAAGCTTACCTCCAAAATGCGAACTGCTTTCAACGAGGTGCCCCTTGCTGCCCCGTCGACCTACTTCCAAGATCGCCTTCACAACATCCGCACTGAAACTGGTGAGGATGTCGATGCCCGCGTGACCCTTCGAGTTGTCGAGGACTGGTTCGCCACCGAGCATGATAAGAGCCGACGACTTCTGGTCGCAGATGCCAAAACCATTTTCGGCGAAATCCAAGGCCTTCACCGTGAGCTGCAGACCTTCAACAAGAAGCTCTCCAGCTTCAATACGTCCCTGCAAGAGCATCTGGAGCACAGCTCGACGGTGTTCGACAACCTCTCCGAACTGAAGATCTCCATCTACTCGGGTGTTGAAGAGCTCGACTATTGGTCTGTAATCAACAAAATCACCCATGACCGAGAGGAATGGACGCAGGAGGACAGTCTGCCCAGCGCGGATGCCGTTGCCCATCTGAACGCGTTGCTCGCGATCTGGGATGGCAATCGCGGCATCAGTGCTCAGTTTAAATCGTTGGTCAGTATCCGCGGCTCCGTGCGGGAACAGGGCAACTTCCGGCAGTTCCGCAATCGTACTGAACTCGAAAACATCTCTTCGAACGGGCTCAGTTACCTCGTGCTCATCATCCTGTTCCTGGGGTTCATTGGTAAGGTTCGGGGAAACGCTCCTGTACAGTTGACCTGGTGTGTCGATGAGCTCAAGGCGATTGATGCCGAGAACATCGTGTCGCTCTGCAACTACCTAGGCCAGAACAGAATTACTCTGTGCACCGCTTTCCCCGATCCTGACGCCGAGACGCTGATGCTGTTTGAACACAAATACAAATTGGATGCGGAACGACGCCTGGTGCATTGCGAGCTCGCCCTGGAAAACGACGCAACCGATGACAGCGAGCTTGAGCTTGCCTGGGAGGACGGCGAATGAGCACTTTTGCCCGGGTAGCGACTACTCTCATGCAGGGCGGGTTCATCTGCCAGATTAACGACTACGAAGGCCATCAGTTCTTGGCCAACACCGTCAACCAGGGCGATGTTGATCAGTACCTCAGACGCATTGATCTCAGATTGACCACCACGCGGGATGGCGGTGCATTCTTTGCCGCGCATGCTGACATCGACATTGAGGGGAAAAAGGACGCGAAAAAGCGCTTCACTGAGGTTAAGAATGTTCTGCGCCCCATGGTGTCTTTCCTTGAACTGGTGATGCGCATCACTGGGGATGATGAGTCTGTTGCTGCAGGCCAGGTTCTGAATCTCAATCAAATGATGGCCAGGATCTCTGAGAATCCCAGTCTATACCTACAGCTGCGGCAGACGACGATCGACATCAACACAAAGGATGGTTCCGATCGGGAGCGTCTGAACAAGATCGTCAAACGCTTCCAGAATGAGGGGTACCTGCTCCTCATCAATCCTGAGTCCGAGATCTACATGTTCACTGGCCGCATCGAGTGGCTGATGGAAGCTATCGAGTACCTCATGCTGCACGACGAGATCTCTGAAGAAGATAGCGAGTACGACAAGAGAGCCGAGTCATGAGCACGCTCGAAGAGTCGGTGGCCAATCATCTTGAGCTCTTGCATAAATATCGCAGGGTGATCTCACAGATGTATTCGGCCGGGTATGTCACCCGGGATGATCACAATGCCCGAGCGCTAACGAAGCTGCAGCAGATAAGAGCCGTGCGTATCAACGCCGCAGTTGAGAACACCTACCGGCTCTCGCCTACCCTCAATCGTCTGCTGAACGAAGCAACCCATCGTGCTCGGAATTACGATATCTCGGCCGATTTCGGTGAGCAGATGGCACGTCTCATCAAGCTGATGGACGACTACACCGACGCCTGCCTACAGAATCGCATCGAAGACTCATTACTCATTCAGGGCGATATCGATGCGACCCTGTACGAGATGGCGGAGGCCATGAATGACTTCCTCCTCCATCTTCGCACGGCGGCCGAGAACAATTTCGGCAACGTTACGACATATAAGGAGAAGGAAAAGCAGACCGAGCACTATCTCAACCAGCTTGAGCGGATCCTCAAGGCCCTGAGTATGTTCGATGGCGAGGCAATCCTTGACGAGTTGACGCCACCGGAGCGCGAGACCCTAGAGGTTCTGTATCAGAGCCACATTTTGGACAAGCTTTCAGAGTGGCGCTCCAGGACAGTCGACATCATCCATGTGCTTAAGACCTATCTCTACAAAATCAGGACAGTCGCCCCTCGCGCGCGTCGCATTCGTGCGCTGCAGCTCTATCTTCAGAAGCATCCTGAGTACGAGGTGCGATCCCCAGATGAATATCATGAGATTCCGGAGTGGGCTTACCATCACGAGCCTCTGAAGATTCAGCTGGTGCCTGACTTGGGCGCCCAAAACATCAGAGACTCATTGGTCGATATTGCCAAGAGCATTGAAAAGGCGGTGGCTGTCCCCGTCAAAACCAGAAAGCCCGGCACACCGGTCGATGAGGCGCCACCGAAAGCTGCGCTCATCAAAGGCTCGCCACTTGTAGTGGTCAGTCAACGCCTTCTCAATGAGGCTGCTAAATCCCCCACCCCGATTTCGGCTGCTGGCTACTTCATACAGGCCGAGGAAACCAAGGTACTGGATCAGGAGTCCTGCATGATGTGCTTCCTCACGCTTGTCGAGAAACAGATCAACGCCAACGCCAGGATCATCAGGCGGCTGTCCATAAACCACGTTGCTAAGAATGAGGACGATACGCTCAGCGGAAACGTAATCATCAAGGATGTGCTGCTATGCCAACGCTAGCCCTCACCAAGAGGCTCCTGTCTATCTTCCAGTCAGAGGAGCAAGACTTTCGCCCAAGCAAGATGCTGAACGAATTCTGTGAGGATTACAGCGTCGGCCACCGCGTCGGATCTGTTTGGCGATTCAGTCCAAGCCACAAGGCGAAGATTGCGACCTACCTTCAGAACGAGGCCAAGGTCGACCCAAACCAATCGCTTGATGCGTGGGAGGGAGAGTCACGCCATGGCGCGCTGAAGAAAGGCGGTGATGAGAAACTCACCACCAAACGCCTGCGTGGTAAGCGTGTAGCAGTGAAGGCCCTACCCGGTCGGCCTTTATTGCTAGGCCCAACTCCAATTCAACTCCCTCCAGGTTCAAGCTTAGATCTCGATCGCAATTGGGTGGTTGAGCACTGCGCGCACGACAGCGTATTGCTTATCGAGAACTGGGAAAACTTTGAGCTTACTCATGAGACACCCTTTCTCCAGCAGGTGCCTGGCAATCCGCTGGTGGTATTTCGAGGTGCGCCAGGAAGCTACAAAACGGATAGCAGCCAGGCGTTGTTGGCAGAGCTAAAGCTGCCAGTAGTAGCCTTCACTGATTATGATCCTGAGGGTATCTGTATTGCTGCCACCCTCCCCGGCTTCTCTCGGTATCTTGCACCTTCAGACGAGTGCCTTGAGGCACTCATGGGCGAGCTCAGCACCGAGCATCGTTACCAGAAGCAGGTCGCAGGTAAGCTGGCCTTTCTCGATAGCTTGACTGACCCTGAGCTTGTCAGGGTTTATCAGCTCGTCCGTAAGGCGGGCAAGGCATTACCGCAGGAAAAGCTAATAGGCCTAGAACCGTAGGCGCTGATGAGGAATTGACCCATCTGCCGAAAAAACGCTGACCCAAGCAACCTTCAAGGCTACGGCCGCATGTGCTGGACATCTACCGATCCATGTTGGGGCAGTCTTGCCCCAGCAGGGAGGACAATTCTGCATCAACGCCAACAATCCTCAGACATGGGCTGACTCACCTTTAGAGGCTGCCAAGACCCCATCGGCCCGCAATGCGAACTCGGCGATGCGGCTGAAGACCACGATACGCGGGTTGTCCGTCACTACAGGAAAGCGCGAAACCAGCATGTGCTGCACGGGCTCGACGTCCAGTTTCATCTTCAGAAGGTGCTCGCGATTTCGCTCCTTCATCAAGGCCCTCTCATATGCTCGCACTAGTCCGCGGTTGTAACGGGCAAAGGCAACCGCATCCGAGTCGACGCGCTTGAGATCGACGAAGTTGTTCTTGCACTGGACATTCCAGATAATGCCATCGCGTAGCGACACGACGTCAAACTCCTGCGACTGACGCGCACAATATCCTGGACGATGAAGCCTTGGGCTTCCAGCGCTGCCTTGACCACATCCTCAAAGATGAAGCCTGCCCTAATCTGATACCGTTTCTGGCGATCAAGTACTTGCGCACGCCAGTTATAGGCAAAGCGGCTGAGCAGAGTAACGGTAGATAAATAGTGGTCGCCAGACAGCACCAGCGGCGCGTAGGTCGACAAGCTTTCCATATAAGTGTCGGCACCGCAGGTTAACGCCGCCGCGAGCAGCGGCGAAGCTCCTTCCTGCAGGGTGATCAAGGTCAGATCCTCGGGGGAGATGCGAATCCAGTAGTCGTCCTCTATAAATTCCTTGGATAGGCGACGTATTAATGACGCGGCGACGGCGAACTCGGTACTTGTTAGGTCAAACTCGGCGTAGACCGCTTCACATAGGAGAATGTCGTTTATCAGCTCTGCGGCCGAAAATAATCGATCGGCCCGGACCTGCTCCATGGCCTCCAGTATCTGCCTACCCTCTGGCGAGTTGGGCATCTCGAAAATTAGAGCACGCTCTGGCTCTAGGAATAGTCCATTCAACATGGCCGTCTCAGCGTTGGCATCATCCGGGATGCCCAGTCGCTCCTGTGCAAGCTTTACCATCAGAGCATATTGAGCTCCCTTCATCGGAGCTCCGCTGAACTCCACAACAGGCAGGAAAACGTTGAGCGCATCCTCATGCCTGATGGACTTCATTCCTCGGCACGCCTTAGGAATGAATTGCAGCAATCCCACCAGATGTCGCCGCCGGGACTGTAGGTAGCCAATCATTGCCGCCAAAGTCCGAAAGCCACTCGCCGCCTCAATGACGCCATGACGCTTAAAAGCCACACCAATGTCCGATCCCTGGACGATCAACAAAGTAATCGCTTTTTGTTCTTTTAACCACGCCTACATCCGCAGTAACCAGTGCTGTCGTTTGCCTTGTCATGTCACAGAGCAGAAGTCCGCCAAATTACGATCGGGTCGATAGCTGCCGCTCGTGACAAGCGGCCCCATACGTACGCAGCCCCGCCCCGCTTCTGGCCATCTACCATGGGGTACATTGAGTCCGCGTGCGCCACCTCGATAGCTGTCAGAAATCGCCGTTCTTGGATGCGCATCCCACTGAGGGTATCTTGCGCCATCCTCTTCTGATCTTGTCAGGCTCTTGGAAGGATGGCCTTGCAAGAGTCGCCCCTTTGGCCGTGAAGGAGTGCTCGAATCCTGAGCGAAGATGACGACCCGAACTTCCCCGGCAGTGCGGTACAGCCGGTGGACAGTTTCCAATCGCCGCAGGGGCTGGCCATTGCCCTCTCAAGGAACGCGCAGGCCGGTGCGCACTGCGGCGGGTTCGACGCCCTATTCGCTACGGTTGCGCCAACGCCGGGCAGGCTCGCGAGCACTGACGCCTTGTGACCGGCTAATTCCGCCACCACTTGAGCCGCAGTATACGTACTCGCAACCAGCCGAAAAGAGACACCGAGGAAGGGCCAGGGTCAGCTACCGACGTTATTGGTGCAGCCCTTACTCCACGTTTATAGCTAGTCGTCAGCGATCCAACCGATTCGGCGGCAAAACATCCTTCTACGACATCGAGGCCGTGTAACAAGCCGCATTTGCTCGACAGTTGAAAACCGTGAGCCATATAAAACTTGTTTCGGTTCTTCCTTGCCTCATCCTCGATGGCATGCGCCTCCGCCAAGCTTCCGGGGGCAACGCGGTAGCTGCTCGTCAGGGGTTGGCCTTGCAGCCTCTCGATAACAGCCCCCATCAACGCGCTGCCGATACCAATTTTGCCAGGGCTCGCTTTGATGGCATTGACAGGGCCAAAGCGCACAGTCTTTGTCGTATGGCAAATGATGGCCGAAAATGTGTTAGTGGTCGGTTTGTATTGGAAGGGCGGCAACAGCCCCGAGATTTTATGTGGGGCGGGTGCACTGATTTGAAAGTATTCGAACTCGTAGCCCGCAGTTTCGGTCCCGCCATCCGCAGCAAAAATGCCTTGCAATACAGTAGTCTTTACGTCTAACCGACGGTGAGCTCCTGCAACAACCACCTCCAGTGTATGCGTTAACACCATGTTCTCCGGCTGGATGCGGGCCCGGAATTTTTTCTCAATACTTTGAAAATCGATGTGCACCAAAACCTCTAGAACTGTCCGGCGGTGATAAAAGAACATGTTACCGCGCTTGTTGGCTACGGCGCCAAACTCTCCGCGACCCAGCTCGACGGCCTTCACGATGCAGGTGCTTAATCAGCAAAAAATCAAGATTGATCAAGCAAGGAGTATTCCTTACCTTTCATCCAGCACACCCGGGAGAACGCCCATGCCTGCCATCCACGAAATCGCCACGTTGACCTCGAAGGGGCAGGTCACGGTGCCCAAATCCGTTCGCCAGCTACTGGGCATTGATACCGGTGGCAAGATCGCGTTCGACGTACGCGACGGTGAAGTCGTGGTCAGCCGCGTAGACACCCTCCATGAAGACCCTGCCATCGGTGCGTTCCTGGGTTTGCTGGAGGCTGACATCCGCAGCGGGCGCAACCTCACCCCCCTGCCGGAAGACCTGGCGCAAACCATGCTCGCCAATGCGGGCCACGCTGTAAATCTGGACGAAGATATCGACAGTGAGGTCGCGATCTGATGCTGCGACATGGCTGGACACTCTTGTTCCATGAAGGTGTGACTTTACAGCTACGCAAATTGCAAGAAGCCGCCGCCCGGGCCGGGCAGAACGACCTGCAAGGTTTTGAAAGCAACGCCAACGTCAAGCTGTTTTGGGCATTGAGCCATCTGATCATGGAGGCTGTGCCTGCCGACCCGGGCAGTGATGAGTTCCGCCAAGGCAACACGCGGGGCACCGCCTACCGACATTGACGGCGGGCAACAATCGGCAGGTGCTTTCGGCTGTTCTTTCGCGCGGCCGATCTAGAACGCCAGATACTAGGCTCGCCGCATATGGCCGGGGGGCACATCATGGCGCTGGCCTGCAACCTGCCCTGGACAGCCATGGAAACCATAGATGCCTTCCTCGCAGAACAAGCCCAGTACGCCGCACGCCACCCTGTACAGCTGGCACCGGGAGCCGTTGCCTTGCTCGCCCGGCTCAAAGAAACAGGCGCTCGTATCACCGCATATGGGGGAAGCACCAAGGCAGCGATCTTCGACCGCTACCTGGCGTCGGTAAGTGAGTACTTCGATGCCGACCTGCCTTACATCGACATGGGCCACGCACGCCCGGGCATGGCTGAAATCCACCGTCAAACAGCTACCAGTGCCGGCGAGCTGGTGTTCATCGATGACCTGAACCGGGTCGCCCAAGTGAGCAAAACGCTCGGTTGTGGCTTTATCGGCAAACCCGCAACCCTGTACCAGAAACAGCAGATGCAGGCATCGGGTGTGCGGTTCATCTGCAAGGATCTGGACGAGATCGACCAGACACTCTTGCAAGCGCTGGACCAATCCTTGCGACTAGAGCACCACTAGCCCGCATCGCACTCACGCTCAACTCACTGCCAAGCCAAGCACCGCCTGCATGGAATATACCCCGGCAGGCTGATGCCAAGCCCAGCGTGCCGCCCGCAGCGCCCCTCGGGTGAATACCTGCCGATCTAGTGCCTGGTGGCTAAGGGTAAATACTTCTCCTTCGCCCGCAAAGATGAGTGAGTGATCCCCCACCACTGAGCCCCCCCGAAGGGTGGCGAAACCAATGGTGCCCACTTCACGGGGGCCGGTCAGCCCATCCCGCACGCGCACCGCCTGGCTGCCTAGGTCCACCTGCCGGCCCTTGGCGACCGCTTCCCCCATCATCAACGCCGTGCCGGACGGTGCATCTACCTTATGACGGTGATGCATTTCCAGCACCTCAGCATCCCAATCCTCCGCAGGTAGCACTCGACCGGCAATTTCAGCGAGGACACTGAGCAACTGCACCCCTACGCTCATGTTGCCAGACTTGACAATGCGCGCCCCTTGGCTGCCAGCAATCGCCGCTTCCTGCTCGGGGTTGAAACCAGTCGTACCAATAATGTGAACCAACCCTCGGGCCGAGGTGTACTCCAAGCATTGCAACGTGACTTCGGGCTGGGTGAAATCAAGCACGCCATCAGCCCCGTCGAGCGATCGCAACATATCGTCAGTGAAATGCACCCCAGTCGGGCCACTCCCCACCACTTCAGCGCAGTCCTTGCCAACCAAGCTGGAACCAGGCCGTACCACCGCAGCATGCAGGCACGCACCCTGGGCATGAAGCAAGCTTCGCACCAGTCTCTGACCCATGCGCCCCGACGCGCCCAATACCACCAGTCTTATTGGTCTATCCATAGGTATCAAAACGTCTCCTTTAAAAAAAGCGGCCGCCGTCATGCTTATGGCAACCGCGATAACTCCGCGAATTGAAAGCTGCCGACCACGTTGATATCGAGAATCTGTTCCACGGTTGCCAGTGCCGGCTATAACTTTGAAAACACTGTTCACGCGGCAAGATCGAGCGGTGACAACGTAGAGGGTTGTGCGCAAACGCCTGGCAGGCGCTTTCACGCTATGAATGCCATTGAGCCGGGCCCACCTGATCCAGCAACAGCCGCACGCACTCGACCTCCTGTATAGACAGCGGTTCGAGTAAGCCCATCGCTGTTTCCGAAAGAGCCATGGTGACCTCCTGAACCTGCCAGAAGCCAAATGCTCATCTCGTCCACGATCCCGCTCCATCGAAAAACCGAACTGGGGTCTATCCCATTCTGGCCTCAAATCTGGCCTTGAATTACTTGCCCGGCAATCCGTGAAGAACCAAAAAAACGGTCTGCACGACCGGTATAAGGTACGAGACCTCTAAAAGCACACCCTCACCGAAACCTGTGCGGCCGGCTCATCTCGCGCCGGTAAGGCTTCATAGACGCTTTGGCTGTAGGTCGGCATGCCCCCTGCGCGATCGCGACCCGTTAATGTTGGTGATGCCGGTCGATAATGCCTTGACAGGGCTCGCCCCCCCCCTGACGTTCAACGACACCCTCAGCCACGCTTATGTCGCCCTCAACGCCAACAGTGCCCTCGCCGTCTATCTGGAGGCGCAAGCCCTTCAATCCGGTTGGCGCTTGCAGGTGCGAGTACTGGCTCAACGCACATTGCGTTTCTGCGCCCGCTCATTAGACGGTTTACCGGGCTCCAGCCGAGCGCTGCTGGACTGTTTGTCTCTACCGCTAACCGGCAAGGCTTGACTCTACCGTAAGGGGCAGACTTTACCCTTGGCACTTCATTACCTGGAGTTTGTCATGAAGCGCAAACGCATGCTCGTAATCCTCGGCCACCCTTCGAACGACAGCTTTTGCGGCGCTGTGTCCGAACGGTATGTCGAGGCTGCCACGCAAGCAGGCCATGAGGTGCGCCTGCTGCGCCTGGACACCCTGGATTTCGATCCGGTCTTGCACGATGGCTATAACCAGATCCAGTTGCTTGAGCCCGATTTGATCAACGCACAGAACGACATTACCTGGGCCGAACACCTGACATTGGTGTACCCGATCTGGTGGGGCGGCATTCCGGCGTTGCTCAAGGGGTTCTTCGACCGCGTGTTTCTGCCCGGCTTTGCCTTCAAGTACCGCAAGGGCTCGCCCTTCCCGGATAAGCTGCTCAAGGGCCGCACGGCTCACCTTTTGGTGACCATGGACACGCCGCCGTGGTACTACCGGTGGGTGTATCGCATGCCGGGCCTGCACCAGATGCGCAAGACCACCCTGGAGTTCTGCGGCATAAAACCCCTGAAAACCCTGACCTTCGGTCCGGTATTGGGCTCCAAGCCGGAACAGCGTGAAGCCTGGCTCAAACAAGTCCAGGCAGTCGCCAGCCGCTGATCGGCCCCGGTCGGGCCGTGCCCCTGCGCCGCCCAGCCGGGCCTCCCTGCTGTGACACCTTGTCCAACTTGGCTTCCCACACCCTGACGCTTGTGCAAAGATGTCGCGCGCCTGTACGAGCACGCGACATCTTTTCGCTTCTGATGCGTCATAAAAAGGGATTTTCATGTACATCGGCAAAGCTGCCCAGCTGTCGGGCACCACCGTCAAAAGCATTCGACATTACGAAGAAATCGGCCTGTTGCCACCCCCGCAACGCGAAGGCAAGTACCGCATCTACAGCCAGCAAAGCGTAGAGCTGCTGACCTTCATCAAATGCGCTCAGCAACTCGGCTTCAAGCTCAAGGAAATGCAGGCCATTCTGCAGGATCATCGCGGCCAGGAGCTGCCCTGGGATCTGGCCATGCAGGCCATCGATAACAAAAAGCAGGAATTGATGGGGCAGATCCAGGCCTTGCAGCAAGTGCATGACGGCTTGGTTGAGTTTGAGCTGAGCCTCAAAGATGCTCAGATGCAATGCCAGTTCGAACACCTGGAAAAGGCCCGCTGAATCCGCTCCGCCGCCCCTGACCGGCCATGGCGCCCCGTGCCGTTTTCAGCACGCAGGCGCCCCGGCGATTTAGCCTGGCACAGCCCCACCCCCCGGCTGCTCGCCCTCTTGCACGGCTGGCTGCGGCACAATCGAGGCAAAGAACCACGGCGAAATCAGCGTGACCAACAAAATGGTCATGAAGCCGCTGGATGACAGCGCCAGTATCACCAATACACCCAGGTCAATGACGGGTTTGTAGGCGGAGAACAGCAGCGCGACGAAGCCCATCGAGAAGATCACGACGTTGACCACCGTCGAGCGCCCGACGCCCTGCATGGCCGCCAGGATGGCCTCGTCGATCTCGATGCCCTTCTGCACCAGCATCTTGATCCGTGACAGCAGGTGAACGGCGTAATCCACGACGCCCACCACCAGGAACGTCACCAGTGTGGTACCGATGTTCAACTCGATATCCAACAGGTACATGCTGCCGTAAACCGTCACCGACGTGGTCAGCAACGTCAGCATGCCGAGGATGCCCAGGCGTACTGACTTGAGCCAGAACATCATCATCAAGGTCACGGCCAGCAACGCCAGCGAGAAGCTCAGCACCTGACCCTGGGTGATTTCCTGCAACACCCCGGTCCATATGTACGGCGTACCGGCATGGGTGACCTGCAGGTTGGCCGGTTTGTTGATGACCAGCCAGGCGTCCAGTTTATCGAGCATCGCCTGGTAATCGCCCGCCACAGAGGAGGTCATGGTGAACAGCGTCACTGCCTTCGAGTAATCGGCATTGAGCACGTTCTGCAAGTCAGTCCCGCCACCGTTCTCGAACATCATGATGTGTTGTTCGATGAGCGAGTTGCCATCGACATCGAAGGTCTCCGGTTTCCCGTCATCATCGACCACCGTCACCTGCTCCACCGCCTGCGGCACCCGCAGGAACGCAGGGTTCATGTCGTTGAGCACGAGGTTCATGCGCTTGATGTAGGTCGCCACCGAATAGGTGTAACTCACGTTCGGCTGGGCCTTGATGAACTGGTCCAGACGGTCGAGGAACTGCACGGTTTCAGTGGTCAGCGCGCCACGCGGAGTCTTGGTGTCGAAAGCGATCCAGCCCGGCGATGTACCGGCGACTCCAGCCCGGTTGATGAACTCGTCGGACATCCGCACCGGGCTGTCCTTCTTGAAGTAGGCAATGCCCGAGTCTTCGATATCCACCTTGAACGTGAACACCGTCATCATCGCCAACAACGGCAGGGTCACCAGCAATACCGGCTTGCGCCAGCGAATCAGCCAGGCACAGAACACCACCAGATAGTGGGAGATCAGCGACGCTTTCAGTTGCACTTTGCGCGGGACGGCATCTTTGCCCCAGATCGAAATCCACGCCGGAATCAGTAGCAACGAGATGATCAGCGCCGCCGTCAGGCCGATGGACATGAACACGCCAAAGTTGCGGATGCTGACAATGTTGTTGGTGGTGGAAATCAGGAACGTCGCAATAGTCGTGACCGTTGTCAAAACTACGGGCGTGACCATCAGGCGCTGGGTTTCCCGGTTGGCTTCGCGGAAAGACTTACCCGAATTGAGCTGTTCGTAATACTCGGCCATGACATGGATCGCGTCGGCACAACAGATGGTGAACAGGAACACCGGCAAGACACTGGTGAGCAAGTCCATGGGCACACGCAGCAGCGCCATCAGGCCAAGGGTCCAGATGGTGCAGAACAGGATATTGAACAGCGGCAGCACCACGCCCAGTGGTTTGCGAAAGAAGAAAACCAGCAGAGAGGTCACCAGCAGGAACACGATCGGGAACAGCATCGCCAGGTCGTGATCGATGATTTCCTGCTGGGCCGCAATGAAGATCGGCATGCCGGCGATGAACACCTCATCGGTGAACTCCGGGTGAGCGGCCTGGTACTTCGCGATGATCTCGCGGACCTGGTGATAAGCACGCAACTGGGCCTGAGCGTCGTCCTGTTTGGTGCCCAGTTCGGCGACGACCATGGCGACTTTCTTGTCCGCCGAGACGACGCCACCGACCATCTGCTCGTTGCCCATGATCTGCGCTTCGACCTTGATCGGGTCCATATCCAGGGCGTGCAGGGTCTTGTGGATCCACAACTCGCCATCGGCACTCAAGCTGATGTTTTCCAGGTCAGCCATCGAGGCCATTTCCTGGATCGGGTTGATCCGCTCGGCAAGAAAGCTCAAAAACTGCAGGTCATGGCTGTCCCAGTGCCGGGCAATCCCATGGTCGCGCAGCGCTTTGGCGGCAGCGTAATCGTTCTGCGAAAAACCCTCGGCGAGGATCTGCACCAGCAAACCCTGGGCATCAGGGTCGTCACTGTGCAGGCCGACGATGCGCTGCAGTTCGACACGGTCCTCATCGTTCGCCAGCATCAACCGGCGTATGGCCTGGGACAGCTCGAACTGGGCGTTCAGCGACGTGGTGTTGAAGACACTCACGGGGTTGTTCAGCGCCACCATGACCGAGTCATACGTGCCGGTGAACTCGCGCTGCAGATCAATGATCGTCTTGCGCGCCGGGTGAGTGTCCTTGAGCAGATACGGATTGGTGTCCGACATCAGCGCGCCGAGGGTGTAGGTGAAGTAGGCGGTGATCGCCACCAACACGAACACAATTGCCCGCGCATAGCGCTCGACGAAGTTCAGGTATCTTTCCATGAATGAGGGTTCCAGATGAATCGAGAGCGGCGCTTAGCGGGCAGACACGGCGTATTCCGGCAAGTCGCCGGCTTTCAGCCCGCGCTTGATCGCGGTCTGCGTGAACAGGCGGTCGTCCAGCGCGACGTTGTACTGCAACTGGTTGAAGCGCAGCTGAGAGCGCGTACCGGCGATGAAGTCCTCGGTTTCGCTGAGGGTAATGCTGTCGATCTGGTCGATGGTTTCAGTCTTCAGGGTGCGCATCTGCTTGAACATCACACCTTTGACATCGAAGAAGTCCTGGCGCAGCACCAGTGAGTTCTTCTTGTCAACCCAGACCTTGAGCTTGTTGTAGCCGGTCTTGGCCAGCACGGCAGGCGTCGCCGGCTCACGCTCGATCACGTAGCAATCGCGGCCGTGCAACTGCTCTTCGCCAACCAGCGTTTGGCGATAGTCTTCGGCGCGAATCTTGTCGAGGTCGGCATAGGAGTAGTCGCTCCCCATGAACGCCCCGCGTTTGTCGGTGGTGGAAATCCTTCGGGTCTGTCGGCTGACCGGCAAATACATCCATTGGCTGTCTTCGAGGCCCAGGGCCTCGCGCGGGTTTTCGATGTGGAAGGCGACGTCACGCACATCACTCGGCGCGGAGAAATACATGGTGAATTTGTCGCTGTCCGGGTAATCCTTTTGCAGGTAGCTGAACTCGCGGATGCGGCTGTTACCTTGCTTGTCGATCAGGATCAGGGACACCTGGGACATGAAGCTCTTGCCGTCATCGCGGTCCCGGGCCTGGCGAATGATGTCGTCGGCCGTGCGTGTTTCAGCTGCCATGGCGGCAGCGGCGCTCAGCAGCAGTGCGCTTACAGTCAGGGTCTTGAAGATGGGCAACATGGCGATTTCCTTTTCATTGTTTGAGTGGTTCGCACACCGCACCGGTGTGGTCAGAACAGATAACCGGCGGACAAGCGCACCTGGTCGCGGTTGTCGTACGCACCGAACTGGCGGTCGGGCTTGCCGAAGAACACATCGACTTCGAGCCCCAACTTGAGCCAGTCCACCGGTTTGTAGGTGAAGATCCCCTGAACGAAACTGTCGTCCTGCGCTGGCGGCGACATGCCGAATACCAGACGGGTCTTGAGGCGATCCTGGAACTGCGAGCCTTCGGCAGACACGGTGAACAGGTCGTCGCGTTTGTCCTGGACCATGCCGGGCTGCCAGTCGAGCAGCCGCTGATGTTGCCACTGCGTCGAGATCAGCCAGTCCCGCAAGAGGTAATCGACGCCCAGCAGCGACTTGGTCATCGCCGTCTGGTCGCTGCCGTAAGCGCGGTAAGGATTAGTGACGCGCCAATTGTCGAAGTAGGCGACTTCACTGCGTACCACGATGCTGTGGCCGGCATCGATGGCCACACCGGCGCCGCCCATGGAATAGCGCGGGAATTGCCGCTCGAGGCGAATCAGGCCCTCTTCGGTCTGGCCTTCGACGGCGTAAACCGGGTCCTGTTGGCGGGCGTTGAGGGCAACGAAGCTGACATCCACCGTGCCGATCCGGCCGTTGGCACTGGCGCCGTAACCGAAGCCACTGTGACCGTCATAACCGGGCCGCGAATCGACCACGAACATCTGCGGATCGGGTGTGGCAAAGATCGGTGCATCGAACTCGCTGCCGACGGCCGGCGCCTGGTTCTTCACAAAATCAGTGATCACCAGCGCTTCCAGCTCCCACTCGGCGACCGGCTGCACCAGGCGAACCATCGGCACGGCGATGCGGCTGTCTTCCAACAGACCGATCACACCCTCGCGATAATCTAGCGGGTTGATCTGATCGAGCACCCGTAATTCATCTGCACGCCCCCACACCACCTGCTGCCAGCCCACCGTCAGCTCGCCGTCACCGACGTAGAGCCCCCAGTAAAGGTGCCGCCAATCGGCAGTCGCCCGGTAATCGTCCCGGGCTTGCGCGCTGTATGGGTTGTTGCCGTCATAACGGAAGTCGTAACGGGCTCGGCCCTTGGCCTTGTAGTAGCCGCTGTCCCAGGCATCCTCCAGGCTGAACTTGAGGTACACGGCCTTTTGCGTGACCTGGTCGTCACCGTGCAGACGCACGGCCGTGGCAACGCCGATCTCCGCTTCATGATGCTCCGGCAACCACTCGGCGATCGCCGCTGGCGGGCCGAGGCTGACCAGCGCGGCCAAAAGGCCGCGGTTCAATCCCAGTCGAGCCATGGCTACATTCCCAACCCGGCACCGCCGTCGATCATCAGGCTTTGCGCCGTGACACCACTCGCCTGCGGGCTCGCCAGATAACGAACCATGGCCGCCACTTCGTCGCCCTGAATGAAGCGCCGCAGCGGCAACTTCTTCTTGGCATTGCGCAGGATTTGCTCGTGGCTGATCCCGGCGATGCGCGCTTGAGCCGCCAATTCGCCTTGCAGCATCGGTGTGTCGATCCAGGCGGGCAGGATGGCATTGACGGTGATTCGCCGTGGCGCCAGGTCCAGCGCCAAGGCTTTGGTCATGCCGATGATGCCGTGCTTGGAGGCGCAGTAAGCGGTGTTGCGAACCTTGCCCGCTCGGCCGAGGATCGACGACATGTTGACGATCCGCCCACCCTCCGCCATCAGTGGCAGGCACAACGAGGTGACGTAAAAGGTGCCGTTGAGGTTGATCGAAATCACCTTGTGCCAGTTGTCGAGGTCTTCGGGTTCGTTCTCGTCGCAGACCCCGGCGCTGTTGACCAGCACATCGACAAAGCCGACCCGGTTGGCCAGGCCCTTGAACAGAAGTTGCAGGCTGGCGAGATCGGCGATGTCCGCTTGATGGGTTTCGATGCGAGCGGCAAATTCGCCCTCGGTGACCCAGCTCTGCAAGGTTGCCAGATCCCGATCAAGCAAGATCAAAAGGTGCTCGGCCTGGGCTGCAAAACTTTCCGCGACGGCGCGGCCAATACCATTGGCCGCGCCGGTAATCACAATCGTGCGTAACTGGCTCATGGCATTTTCAATCCGCCGTTGACGGACAAGACTTCGCCCGTGACGTACAGGCCGCGCTCGGCCAGATACAGCACCGCGTCGGCAATTTCTTCAGGGCGGGCGAACCGTTTGATCAACAGCCGCGACTGGATTTCCTGCTCATGGGCGCCGACCAGGGCTTGGCTCATGTCGGTGCTGACGATGCCGGGCGCCACCGCGTTGACCCGGATGTTGCGCGGCGCCAACTCCACCGCCAGTGCGCGTGTCAATGCTTCTACACCGCCTTTGGCGGCGGCGTAGTTGCTCTGGCCCTTGCCGGGCTTTTGCGCGGCCACCGAACTGAGGTTGACGATGCACCCGCTGCGTTGGCGCATCATGCAGGGCAGCACCTGCTGACAGCACAACAACGTGCCGACCAGGTTGGTCTGGATGACCTCGGTGATGTCGTTCAACGATTGCGTGGCGAGCAAACCGTCACGGGTAATACCGGCGTTGTTGACCAACAAGTCGATACGCTCGAAACGTTGCTCGACCCGTTCAAAAAACGCCTGAATGCTCGGCGCATCCTTGACATCACACTGCACGGCCAGGCAGTCCCGGCCGAGCCCTTCGACCTGCGCCTGCAAGGCAGCGGCTGACGCCTCGTCACGGACATAACTGAAGGCAACCTGATAACCCGCGCCGGCCAGGGCCAGCACGATGGACTTGCCAATGCCGCGACTGCCGCCGGTCACGACAGCTATTTTCTGAGTCATGACCGCTCCTTACAGTGAGTTTTGAGTTTTGAATTGCGCGAGGGTGAAACCGTGGGTCGCGGCCAGTGCGCGGACCTGCTGCACTTGCTCACGGCTGATATCGCCGTAGGAGCCGTGCTGGCTCATGCCAGACAAGCCCATCAACACCGACTCGGCCATGCACGCATACAGCTGACCTTTTTTCAGATAGGCCCGCACGTTGGGCGCCAGGCCGTCGTCGAACGGCGTCTGGACGATGCCGCCGTGCATGTAGAGCACGTCTTCGCGTTGGCTCGGCAGGTCTTGATGGACGTTCAGCGGCACGGCGATATCGCAAATCACGCTGCGCTCGGCAAAATGTTCGGCACCGAGGAACGGCTGAGGCGCATTGGCAGCGCACAGGACAATCCGTGCGCCCTTGATGGCGTCGAGATCGTTGGTGACCGTGATGAAGGCGTTCGCGCCAAGGCGCTCATCCACCAGACGGGCGATGTGCAAACCGAGGTCGGCTTTTTGGCCATGTGAGTGCAACACGCCACGAAAACCATCAAGGGTCAGCAGTCGCTGCGCCAACCGGTCGTGTTCGGCCGTGCCTTTGAGGATCGAACGGGCCGCGTCGGCGTAGATCTGTTGCGCGGTTTTCTCCAGGCGCCGAACCGAGCCGTCACGACCGCTGCCAATCAGAATCAGGTGATCGACGGTGGCGGACAGCACCGAGGCATAGGTCGACGCAACGTTACCGGCGGCACCGACAACGGCAGCGGTTTGCTCGCGCAGGGCCAGACCTTGCTGTACACAGCCTTGCTCGATGGCTTCGAGCCCCATGCCGATGGTCAGGGCGTTGCCGGACGTCAGCGCCATGTCGGCAATCTTCAGCGCCTGACAATTGTTGGTGACGATCGAGGTGTACATCCCGAGGCCGGCGATGCTGCAGCCATCGGCGCGGGCATCGGTGACACGCCTGCCGACTTCTTCGCGAATGCTGTCCAGGTCACCGCTGCGGATGTACTCGGCCATGGCATCCGAATCCATGCACAGCGGGTACAACGTGAACTCCACCGCCATGCCGAGGCGCGACCGAATGATCACCGGGCCGACTGGCACAGCCCGGCGTTCAGGCTTGGTGCGATTGATGAACGTGCGTTTTTGTTCCGGGCTCAGGGCTGCCAGCGAGGGATCGACGTCACCGAGGATATCGGCATCGATCAGGTGGTTGATGAACGCTACCCGAGCGACGACTTCGACCTTGGCATCCCTGTTTTCAACGGGCTCGGTCACCCGAAAATCGTCCTGACGGGCTGGCACGGTGGGCATCGAGTCCGCGCAGATACCCGCCGCCAACGGCAACGCATCGCCACGTCGCAGCATGTCGCAGACCCGTTGCAGGGCAGCGATCA
Source organism: Pseudomonas sp. JY-Q (assembly GCF_001655295.1). Lineage (NCBI taxonomy): Bacteria > Pseudomonadati > Pseudomonadota > Gammaproteobacteria > Pseudomonadales > Pseudomonadaceae > Pseudomonas > Pseudomonas sp. JY-Q. The sequence goes on from NZ_CP011525.1 coordinate 3,514,850, forward strand.
GCCCGTCGATTTCGCCCAGGGTGATACAGGCTGGCGGCTCCAGGCGAATCACGTTGGAGTTGCTGCCCGACGGTGCTACCCGCAACGCTTCGAATTGCAAGAGGTAACCGGCGATCAAGTAACCCAAGGCATCGTTGTACTGGGCCGACGCCTGTACCAGCGAGCTGCTGACACTCAAGTCGTGCAATTCCAGCCCCACCAGCAAGCCACGCCCGCGCACATCGGCGATCACATCCGGATAGGCCATCTTCAGCTCATTGAGCGAGGCTTTGAGGTAGGCGCCCTTGGTGCGTATGTCTTTGAGCATCGCGTCGTCATTGGCGAACAACCGGCGCAATGCCGACAGCGCGATATGGCAGGACGGATCGTCCTCGGCGAAGGTCGAGCTGTGGATGTAGCTGAACTCGCCTTCGTAGTGGCTGCTGCGGATCACCGTCGCGGCGATTTTCATCAAGCCGCCGCCGAGGGCCTTGGACAGGCAGTAATAGTCGCCTTGCAGGTTGAACTGGCTGCTGGCAAGAAACGTCCCGGCGCGACCAAAGCCCGACTGCACTTCATCGACCACCAGCGGGCATTGTTGCTCGTTACACAGCTTGCGCAGCCCCAGGTAGAACTCGGCCGCGAACTCGTTGATACCGCCTTCGCCCTGAATCGGTTCCATCAACACGGCGGTAATCGCACTGAACGGCAGTTGCAGCACGTGCAGGTGTTCGCCGTCCCATTGCAGGCTCAACCAATGGTGCGTGTGCCGGGCCGGCAATGCCTGCAACTGATGGGGCTGCTGTGGGTCGATGAACTCGACGTTCAGCCCAAAACGGGCAAACGGTGCGCGGTACTGACGGCCATAGGTCAGTTGCACGGTATTGACCAATTTGCCGTGGAAGCTGCCGCGCAGGGCGACGAATACCGGTTCGATGTGCAACTGCGCCAGGTTGTGTTGGCGAACGGCTTCAACCACCTGACGCAAGGTCACGCTGTTCAGGGTGGTCGGCAGGACACCTGCAGGCAGGTCGAGGTCGGCCACCTCCAGTTCGCGGTAAGCGTGTTCGCTGGCGGTCAGGCTGGCCAGGGTGAAATCGATGTCGTCGAACTGCTTTTGCAGGCTCTTCTGGCGACGGAACTCCGCGTGCTTGACGGCGATTTCCACCGCCTCCGCGCCACTGTTGGAGAAAGTCGAAACATAACGTTCGGTGTTCTTCAGTTCGCGATTGAAGGCGTCGCTGAGCGCTCGCCCCAATTGCCCGGCCGCACCGCGGATCGACATTTGTGCGTTGAACGGCACGTCGCTGCGCAGCAGCGCACATAGCTGATCGACAAACTGTGGGTCGTTGTGGCCGAACAGTGCCGCACCGTAACCGCCGAGAAAGTCGGTGACCGCGACCATGTCGCCCTTGGGGTTGCGGTAGAACAACTGGCTACCGAGGGCGCGCTGAAATTCACATTCCAGGCCCAGTGCCTGCAGCAGGCCGACGAATTTGGGCCGAACGAAATCGCGATAATCCATGACAGTCATATCCCTTGAAAGTAAAAAAGAGGCGGTAGTCAGCGGCAGTCCTGAGTGGCCTTTGCGCTGTAGAGCACTTGATAGGCGGCGCTGAATCCGTTGTCGTCGCGGTTCAGCACCAGGCAATGCGCAAGGCTCGCGGCGTGAGGCGCGCCCTGGATAAACGGCAGGTTCGCCACTGGTTGCTGCAAACCGGCAATCGGCGGCACGCTTTGGGCCTGCAATGCGCAACGCGCCAGCATCAGATCCACCAGGCTCGGCGCCGCGCTGAGAATGCCGTTGATCGCCAACCCGCTGGTGATGTGCGAGGCGCGCGCAAGGGCCAGCGTCTGGCACAACACGCGGTCTTTGTGCGCATCGCCGGTGCCGCTGCACACCAACACATCGGTTGGGCTGTCGGGCAGGCTCAAGCGACCGAGGGTGGCATGGGCCGTCATGTCGGCGAGGCACGCCTGAGGACCGGCCGGCAGGTCTTCGCGCCGGCGCAGCACCAATGCTGCCGCGCCCTCCCCGGCAATGCCGCCGGTGCCCCGAAGGTCAAACGGCAGCAGCGTGTTCGAGCCATTGGCGCTGATGACACCCGCCTGGACCAACCCGGACAGCGCCAGGGCATCCAGCTCACTGCCCGCACCGACAACGATTGCCGCGTCAATTCGGCCAGCCTGCAAAGCGGCCGTAGCCTCACGCAAGGCTGCCAGGTTGCCGGCGACACCTTGCATATAGGCGTTGCACTCACCCACCAGTTTCAGCGCCAGGCTGGTGACACCCAGCAAGCAGTTGCTCAAGCCTTTGAGCACCAGAAAAGGGTCCTGGGCACGGTCTTGCAGGATCCGTTTGGCGAACGCCGCCATGTCGGCGACGCCGTCCTGCCGACAGCCGAGCAACAACTCGGCATAGGATTCCAGAGACGGATGGGTGTAGCCGCCCTGACAGCAATACAAACCGAAACGGACATCCGGCGGCTCATCGGCCAGGCCGGCTTCTTCCAACGCCTGACGTACCGCGCTGACACCCCAGATCACTGCCGGCGTGCAGTAACGCTGAAGGTTTTGCGCAAGGTCTTGTCGGCTGCGTTGGTGGTCCTGATCCTGAATTTGCCCGAACGCCACCACGCGTTCGCTGCTGAACCGTCGGGCGTTCAGCGCCGTAATTGCACTGCGCCCTTCGGTTGCGGCCGCCCAGAAAGGCTCGACACCCCAACCGCTGGGCAACACGCAACCCGCACCGGCAATCGCGACCGCCTGTTTCATCGCGGCGCCTCCCGGTACTTGCCCAGCGCCAGTGAAGTGTTGAGGCCGCCGAAACCGAAGGAGTTGCTCAGGGCAACGTCAACCTTGCGCTTGACCGCTTGATGGGCGCAGTAGTCGAGGTCGCATTGTTCGTCGGCATCCTGCAGGTTCAGGGTCGGCGTGACCCGATCATCCCGGCAGGCCAGGGCCGTGAGCATGAACTCCGGTGCTCCGGCGGCCGCAATCAGGTGGCCGAACTGGGATTTGTTGGCCGTCACCAGCAACCGCCGATAATGTTCGCGCTCGGCGAACAGGGTCTTGATCGCCAGGGTTTCGGCGGCATCGTTGAGGGGTGTCGAGGTACCGTGGGCATTGATCAGATCGACCTGTTGCGGCGCCAGCCCGGCATCCGTCAGGGCCGCCTGCATCGCCAGCACCGCGCCACGGCCCTGCGGGTCGGGGGCGGTGATTTTGTAGGCATCCAGGCTGCTGCCGAAACCCAGCACTTCGGCGTACGGCGTGGCCCCTCGGGCGAGCGCCCGTTCGAGGGTTTCGAGCACGACAAAACCACCGCCTTCACCCGCAATCAAGCCACTGCGATGGCGGTCGAACGGCCGACACAGTTCGGTGCCCCAACGCTGTTCGCTGCTGGCGGCGCCGAGCAGATACAGCGCGGTCATGGTGTCCAGGCTCAGCACCGAATCGGCGCCCCCGGCAATGGCCAGCTCGACCTCGCCGCGACGGATCATCTGGAATGCATTGCCGATGGCCTGGGACGCTCCCGCGCAGGCGCTGCTGATATTGATCACCGGGCCTTCACTGCCGATGCCATCGGCAATCACCCGCGCAAGGCGGTCGTTGCTCTGACACAGTGAACTGTCAGGATCGACCTGCGCCTGTCGCGCCATCAATTGAGCCCAGGACGGCGCCTGCGCCGGGTTATCCGCCAGGCTGAGCAGCATGTCCTGCAAACGATGAGCAGGTGCGCCGGACGCTGACAATACCGCCGCGCCACGCAACTGTTCGGGGCTCAGACCACTATCGGCAATGGCTTGGGTGGCCGCGACCCAACCAAAGCGGGTGCGTTTTTCCAGCGACAATCCCCAGGCCGGATGGTTTTTCAAGTGTGCCGGCATCAAGCCCATATCCACGGGCGCTGCGTAACGCACGGGGAACGCACCCGCTTCGACGCCTTCCGGTTGCCATGGCCGAATGCAATGCTCGCCGGCCAACATGCTTTGCCACATGGACTGCCACTCGAAACCGAAGCCGGTGACGGCGCCCATGCCCGTGATCACGATCCGTGTGGGGCTCATGGGTAATTCTCCATTGTCTGGGTGTCCGACGACGTTCTGGCCAGCAGCACCGCGCCCCAATGCCCGCCTCGGCTATGTTCGAGCAACAGCGTGTAACGGCTGCAATCCAGTGCCCAGGTCACAGCAATTTCGCTGAGCAAGGCGCTGGCGCCCAAGTCACCTAGCAACGCCTTGGAGTGTTCGAGGGTGTGCCCCGATAGGGTAAACAACGCGGCAATCTGCGGATCCTGTGCATCGGCGACGACTTGCCCGACATCGCTGAGGCACAGTTTTTCGTTGCTCAAAGCACGCTCGATGACGTCGCGACCAACCGCCAGTCCACGCTCGGGTTGCGCGCTGTAACCCCGTGCAAACCCGGCAATACGCAACGCAGATTGAGCACCGCTGCCCGGGTTGGTCGTCAGCAACAGTGCCGCAGCACCTTCGCCGAAAACCCACGAGCCGGGGTTCACAGGTGGGTGAGTAGCGTCACGCAGGTACAACGCGGGGGTGATGTTCGGACTGCTGCTGACGACCACGGCAGCATCGGCACGGCCTTCGCTCAGATGGGCAGCGGCCTCCATCAAAGCATCCAGCCCCGCATTGCCCTGGGAGCAAAAACCGCCCATGGGCCCCTTGCAACGCAAGGCCTCAGCCGTGTGGGCCATGACGCTGCTGTTGAGCATCATCAGCGCATGCAGCGGCGGTGTGTGGGCAAAGAATTGCGCCAACAGATCGGCCGGTTGTGCACCAATGGCCTGCACTGCATCCCAGCACGAGCTGGGGCCATCCACTTCCGGAATGGCAGCGGTCAATGCGATCCGCTCGTCGGGCAGCTCCAGCCCACGCAAGGTCTCGGCGAGACGGCCGGCGCAATACAGCAGGCGCGCGCCCTGAGGCTCGAGGCTGCGGGACAGTTTGCGGTCGTACACACCCGCCGGCAAGGCGGGCGCTGCAACACAATGGGCCAGACGTGCCGGGTCGAAATCCAGCGGTTGCGCGGCCTGAGGTTGACTGTCACGAGGCGCACATTCAGTACCGGCGGCGTTGAGTACCGACGCCGCAGTGATATAAACAGCGGTTGAATTGGATCTGGTCATGTCATGCCCTGCCCAGCACCAACGAACTGTTCACGCCACCAAACCCGAAGGAGTTGGAGAGCACGACATTGATCGGTTGCTGCAACGGTTCGCAAAGGAATTTCAACGCCGGAAATTCGGATTTTTCCGGCTGAAAATTGAGGGTCGGCAAGGCCACGCCCAACTGAATGCTCATCAACGACAGCACCGCCTCAATGGCACCGCTGCCGGCCAACGAATGCCCTACGGCAGACTTGTTGGCGGTGAACGTCATCTGCTCCAGGGTTTCGCCGAAGACCTGCGCCAGGCCCAGGGCCTCACAACGGTCATTGGCCTGTGTCGACGTACCGTGAACATTCACATGGTCCACAGCCGCACTGGTCAGTTCGGCATCGGCCAGGGCCGCCGTCATGCAGGCGGCATACTTGCTGCCGTCGCGGCTGCTGGAGGTGATTTTCTCTGCCTCGCACAGATTCGCGTAACCCAGCACCCGGCCCAGCGAACAGGCCTGACGACGCTCGGCATGCTCGCGGGATTCCAGCACCAACAGCGCCGCCCCTTCACTCAGCACAAAGCCGCAGCGGTCCGGCATGAACGGCCGGCTCTGTTCTTGTGGGGAAAAGTCCACGCGCTGGCAGAGTGCGCCCAGCCCATCAAAGCTGTAGTAGGACAATTCATGGGCCATCAACTCCACCGCGCCACACAACGCCAGGTCGATCTCGCCACGGGCGATCGCTCGATAGGCGCTGCCGATGGCCATGGTGCCGGCGGCACAGGCATCGGAATGTGTGGAAATATGGTCACGTACACCCAGCCATTCGGCGAGATGGCGGGTTTGCTGATCAACCCGCCGGGCAAACGCCCCACCGCTGAGGGTGTGGTTATCCAGGAACTGGTCGAGATCGACCCGCCCCTGATCGTCCATGTAACGGCTGGCGTCCCGCAAATCACTGCTCACGCAATGTTTGTTGGCCCCGACAAAAATACCGCTGGCGACTCGGGCAAATGCGCCGTCGGCCAACCCGGCATGGGCCAGCGCCTGACGGGCCACGTAATGCGCCAGCCATTCCTGGCGGGAGGTGGTCTGCAGGTCGCCCGGAAAGGCCGCCGCGATGACCTGCCATTGTTGCTCATCGATAAATCCGGCCGCCGGGTTCGCAAACCCCAGTTCGACAAACGCCGGGTGCTGGCCAATGCAGGAACGGTTTTCGCTGATCGTCGTGAACAGCGAGGCCGCATCCAGTGCCGTGGGAGCCACCAGTCCATAGCCGGTGACCAGAACCTCTCGGGCCTGCATCAAGGCACCCCCTACGCCGAAGCCTTCAACTGGGCGGCCGCGTACTGCTCAACCAGCAGACGCGAGATCGAGTCACCGTCCAGAGGGGTCAGGCGAGCACTGCAACCGCCACACACCACTTGTTGGCGTTCATTGAGTTGGGCATGAGCCGCGCCACACTCAGGGCAGGTTTCGGGGAGGTGGTTGAACACGTTATGGCATTGCTGCGCCCAGTTCCGCACGGTGGTGGCCGAGAAGACATCGCCCGGCTGCATGCCCACGTGCAGCTGGCCCGGCGCATAAGCGCTGAGGCTCTGCTCCAGCAAGGCCACGCCGTCCTGCGTGATTCGGCCTTTTTCGATAAACCGGGTGGCGTCGCCGAACACCGCTACCGCGTGATCCAGCACGCTGGTTTTCGGCAAGGTGCAACCGTACTGACGGCCCAGCTGGAAGCTCAGGTCGACGATGTCCAGCGAGTCGGCGCTGAGGTCGTCAACGATACTGCTGTGCTCTGTCACGTCGCCCCTGTCCAACACCAGCAACTGCGCAAGAATCTCCTGTGTACTGCTGATAACGCTGTCCAGTTCCAACGGATTATTCATTGATTGTTTCCCTACAAAAGCCGCATTGAATGAATAAAGTCATCGGGCCAAAAAAGCTGTTTTCAGGCCAGATCTATCGAGGGCCGGGAGTCTAAAGTCTCCCCCTAAGGGGAGAGTCAACGTGCCATCAGTGCTTTTTGTGGGAAATCCCGACGCACCCTGAAACCTTTGATTTATGCCGCTCAATGGGGCTTGGAGAGGAATCGTAAGATGACAAAATCGATGGCTTGAAACAGCACGAGAGTTCCAGAAATGGGGTGTCACCGTACCCGCAAGCACCAGAGGTACCCTGCGCAGCGGAACGGTTTTCGTCGGGCCGTGAATCTCGTTGATCAGTAGGTTATTGCCGCGTTCACCGGCTTGCCGATCAGGTGATAAACCAGCCCCGCCGCAAAGCCGGCCATAGGCAACAGCCAGATGACCCAGCGGTGGGTGGTTGCCCGCGCAAGCCCGACACGTTGCTGCATGCCACCAGACAACTCGTGGGGCAAACGCTCGCCCCACGCTTTCAGCCCCACCGCCTGCAACTGCCGTTGTGCCGCTGCGCGTCGTGTACGCTCCGGCTCACCGCGCAATCCCAGGGGCAAGGCCACGTTGTCGAGCACGCTTCAATGCGGCAGCAAACCGAAATGCTGGAACACCATGCCGATGCGCTGCGACCGCAGTTGGCGCAGCGCAGGCTGCGTCAAGTCGCTCAGGGCCTCACCGTCGATGAGCACCTCGCCGCTGCTCGGTTCTATCAACCGGTTGACGTGGCGCAGCAAAGTCGACTTGCCGCTGCCGGATGTACCCATCAAGCAAAGCACTTCGCCACGCCGCACCGCGAGGTTCACTTGCTCAACCGCGTTGCTGGAGCCTGACCGGCTCCCCTCGTAGCGTTTGGTGACCGCGCGAAATTCCAGCGCGACAGCAGGAATCGATGCAGAGCCAAGGAAGTCTGCGCTGATCCGCGCAGGGGTTTCCAAAGGGTCGTTGGCAATCAGTGGATATTTATCAGCGATCACGTCGCCCCCTGGAGTTCAGTGGATTCCAGGGCAACGACGCAGACGCCATGCCAATCGGCCAAACCCCGCGTACTCAAGCGCGAGACGGGTTTTTGTCATGCCGGCATGGTGTTGAAGAGGCAGCAACGTTGCATGGCTGCTGTTGTGTGGGAAACAGCGAGGAACACGCCTGCGGTCTTAGTTGAACGAAAGCTTTGGCAGCCTTGTGCTGCCATTGCATTTGCAATGACTAAGTATTCCATGCGGGAATATAAATATTATTTTTTATTATTTTTAGAGATATTAATCGACTTTTATACTTTCATCAGACCCGCGATGAATCGGGGTAACCGTGCTGGAGGGTTGAAGTTTCTGATGCCAACGTCATTGCCTACCTCCGGCCAATCCCAGGTGCTGTTGCAGCTGCACCCGCTGTTCAGTTTCTTCCAGCCTCTGCAGGCCCGCATCCCGCTAGCCGCAGAACGCACCGCAGCCCTCTTCCACCGCCAAGCGCATGTGCTGAGCAAATTGCCTGAGGAGCCGCTATGAAACGCCCCCCAATCCGCCCTCCCCACCCGCCAGCGAGGAATGCCGAGTGACAACCCCTCTACGACCTGCCGTGCTCAGCCCCTTGCAGACTGCACGTCGCCTAGCGACGGCGTTCGCCGAAACCGCCGTCGAGCGCGACGAGGCCGGCGGCACACCCAAGGCCCAGCGCGACGCTATCCGCCAGAGCGGCTTGTTGGCGCTGAGCATACCCACCCAGTTCGGCGGCCTCGGCGCTAGCTGGAGCGAAACCCTGGAGGTGGTGCGCGAATTCGCCCGGGTCGACAGTTCCATCGCCCACGTCTTCGGCTTTCAGCACCTGATGCTGGCTACCGTACGCCTGTTCTCCCGCCGCGATCAGTGGCAACCCTGGTTCGAGCAGACCGCGCGCAAGAACTGGTTCTGGGGCAATGCGCTCAACCCCCTGGACAGCCGCACCGTACTCACACGCTTCGACGGTTGGTACGAGTTTTCCGGCAAGAAGAGTTTCTGCTCAGGCGCCAGCGACTCGGAAATGCTGATTGCCTCGGCGGTCGATGAAAGTGCTGGCGGCAAGCTGCTGATCGCTGCCATCCCCAGCGGCCGCACCGGTATCACACTGCATGATGACTGGAACAACATGGGCCAGCGCCAGACCGACAGCGGCAGCGCAACTTTCGAGCGCGTGCGCGTCGAAGAGAACGAGATGCTTCTCGACCCCGGCCCGCTGAGCACCCCCTTCGCCAGCCTGCGCCCGCTGATCGCCCAGTTGCATTTCGCCAACGTATTCCTTGGTATCACCGAAGGCGCTCTGGAAGAGGCCCGCCATTACACGTTGAAGGAAGGCCGCCCGTGGTTCCGCTCCAAAGCCCGACATGTCAGCGAAGACCCTTACATCCTGCGCCACTTCGGCGAGTTCTGGGTCGGTCTGGAAAGCGTGCGCCTGCTGGTGGAGCGCGCCGCTACGCAACTCGACGCGGCCTGGCACAAGGAGCACGCGCTCGGCGCCGAAGAGCGTGCGCAACTGGCGCTGGCCATCGCCACGGCCAAGGTGGCGGCGGCACGCACTGGCCTGGACATCTGCAACCGCCTGTTCGAGGTCACTGGCGCACGCGCGACCCACGCCTCGCTACGCCTCGATCGCTACTGGCGCAACCTGCGTACCCAGAGCCTGCACGACCCGCTGGACTACAAACTCCACGAGCTGGGTGAGTGGGCACTGAGCCAGACGCGACCGACCCCATCTTTCTACTCATAGGAATCGCCATGCAGTTGCTGACCCTCCCCCCTTCGCCGTCACTGGCCACCTCGATCCGGGCGACCGCACAGGTCTTCGAAGACGCTAGATCGCAGGCGCTGCTCGCCCACCTGCAACAGGTCGCCCCCAGCGAGGCCAGCGTCCTGATCATCGGCGAGACCGGCACGGGCAAGGAGCTGGTCGCACGCCACATCCACAACCTCAGCGGACGGCGCAACGGCCCCTTCGTCGCGGTGAACTGTGGCGCCTTTTCGGAGTCGCTGGTGGAAGCCGAGCTGTTCGGCCACGAGAAAGGCGCCTTCACCGGCGCCCTGGCAGCCAAGGCCGGCTGGTTCGAGGAGGGCAACGGCGGCACGCTGTTCCTCGACGAAATCGGCGACCTGCCCATGGCCATCCAGGTCAAGCTGTTGCGCGTGCTGCAGGAGCGTGAAGTGGTGCGCCTGGGCTCGCGCAAGAGCATCCCCATCGACGTGCGCGTGGTCGCCGCCACCAACGTGCAACTGGACAAGGCCATCGCTGCCGGCAACTTCCGCGAAGACCTGTACTACCGCCTCAACGTGGTCAGCCTGCAACTCTACCCGCTGCGAGAACGCCCGGGCGACATCCTGCCGCTGACCCGACACTTCATCAAGACCTACTGCAACCGCCTGGGTTACGGCGAAGTGCGCCTGTCCCCCGAGGCCGAACGCAAGCTGGTGAGCTACGACTGGCCCGGCAACATCCGCGAGCTGGAAAACGTCATCCACCACACCCTGCTGGTGTGCCGCAATGGCCTGGTGCAGGACGACGACCTGCGCCTGTCGCACCTGCGCATCGAGCGCCAGGACAAGTCGCCGGTGAGCACCGCCGAAAGCGCCGAAGAGCAGTTGCTGCGTGCCTTTCAGCGCCTGTTCGAGGAGCAGGCCGGCAGCCTGCACGAGAAGGTCGAGGACACCCTGCTACGCAGTGCCTATCGTTTCTGCCACTGCAACCAGGTGCACACGGCCAGCCTGCTGGGTCTGAGCCGCAACATCACCCGCGCCCGACTGATCGCCATCGGCGAACTGGTGGTCAATCGGCGCCGGCCAGAGCCCCAGATGCGCCCTGAGCGGGCGATACAACTATCAATCTGAGAGGCCGCCACGAACGATTGCGCCCCCCTTGCCAACTGCGCGAGGAGGGTTGCGAAGGACAGAAGCGCATGGCCGCGACAAATGGCGGCAATCGCAACAGACTGGAAGCAGCCCCCAACCTTTGAGCCGGTGTGGGCCTGGTGCGCGGCGGCGCCCGAACTGCGCAGGGCTGAAGACAGGCCGGGGGGACGCCACCGGCCCTGCCTGCGCGATCAGCCTTCCTGGCTGCAATCACGCGGGGTGATACCCTTCTCTTTGGCATATTGATGCGACGAGGCCTCGATGATCGGCCGCAAAAACGCGCGGTCGGCCTGTACCCAGTCGCTGATCAGTTTCCACTTCTGCCCGTCCCACTGCTGGAAGCGCACCGCACCACCGCCTTCATGGTCGGAGCAGGACAGTTTCAGCGGCTGCACCAGCCCCTTGGCACCGAGTGCCTGCAGGCGGGTATCGTCCAGGTTCAGGTGTTCGAAGCCCCAACGCACCTGCTCGCCACTCAGCGGTTGCCTGCCGAACTTCTCCTGAGCCAGACGCAATGCCTCGACGTTGAGGATGCCGTTGACCACGCCGAGGTTGTAGTAAACGGTGCCGAAGCGCTTCGGATCGGCCAGGTCGCCTTGGCCCTTGTCCACCACCGCCTGTTCGATGCCCTGCAGCACCGGGAACTCGGTACCTGACGGATGCGTGGTGATGGCGATGAAGCCCTTGGCCGCGGCACCGGCAGGCGCCGCGTCTTCCTCGGAATTGCTCCAGATATTGCCGATGATGCGGTCGGCAGGGAAACCGACCTTCTGCGCAGTCTTCAGCGCCACCGGGTTCATCACGCCCCAGCCGCGCAGGATGACCCAGTCCGGCTTCAGACGGCGGATGTTCAGCCATTGCGATTGTTGCTCGTTGCCGGGGTGCGGCACCTCCAGCAGGGTCAACTCGAAACCGTACTTGTCCGCCAGGGCCTGCAGCACCCCGTTGGTTTCCTTGCCATAGGGCGAACCGTGAAAGAGCGTGACGATCTTCTTGCCCTTGAGGCCCTGCTCGCCGCCTGCCTGCTGAGCGATCCAGTTGACGATGGCCGATACCTCGGAATAGGGATTGAGCTGCAGCGGGAAGACGTAAGGGAACACGCTGCCATCGGTGGAGTCGGTACGCCCGTGGTTGATGGTGATCAGCGGCAGCTTGTCGGCCGTGGAGCGTTCCAGGGTGGCATACGCGATACCCACCGACAGCGGATTGGTGGCGGCAGCCGGTGCGCCGTTGAGCCCACCCTTGAGGCGCTCGTAGCACTCCACCCCCTTCTCCACGACGTATTCAGTCTCGCACTCGCTCCAGGTCAGCTTGACACCATTCACGCCGCCTTGGGCGTTGACGTACTTGAGGTAATCGATAAAACCACCGAAGAAACCGGTGCCACCTGCGGCATAGGGGCCAACGCGGTAGCTCTGCAGGGGGAAATACTGTTCGTTGGCCGCGTGCACGTTGAGTGCACCGGCCGCCAGGCTCACGGCCAGCGCCAGGCGGCCGAGGACGGATCGGGTCGACATCGTGGTTATCCTTTACAAATCAGTGGGCAGTGACATAAGGCGGGCGAAGCCCGGTGCGAAGGTTCGCTCAGTGGCGCAACGGCCAACGCCGAGTGCGCTCGCGAAAGCGTTGCCAGAGGCGCGCCAGGCCCTCCGGTTCCTTGATCAGGAAGATGATGATCAGCGTGCCGAAGGCCATCTTCTGCAGGTTCTCTATCTGTCCGGCATCGATCAGCCCGGTCGGCAGCAACCCGGCCAGGTTCGACAGCAGCACCGGGAACAGCACGATGAAGGCGGCGCCGAGGAAGTTCCCGAGGATGCTGCCCAGGCCGCCGATAATGATGATGAACAGGATCTGGAACGAGCGGTTCAGGTCGAAGCCGTGTGGCTCCACCGTGCCCAGGTAGGTGAAGGCCCAGAGCGAACCGGCCACGCCGAGGTAGAAGCCGCTGATGGCAAAAGCCAGCAGTTTGGTCTTCAACAGGGGAATGCCGATCACTGCGGCGGCGGTGTCCATGTCGCGCACCGCCATCCAGTTGCGCCCCAGCTCGCTGCGCACCAGGTTGGCGCCCAGCCAGAACAGCGCACTGACCACCGCCAGGGTCAGCAGGTAGCGCCCGGCCGGCGACGAAAAGTCATACCCGGCCATCAGCAGTGGCGGCGCGCTGATCACCCCCGAGGCACTGTCGTTGCTGAACCAACTGAAGCGGGTCAACGTCCATGGCACGAAGAACTGCGCCGCCAGTGTCGACACCAGCAGATAGAAGCCCTTGATGCGCAGGCTTGGCAGGCCGAACACCACGGCCACCAGCGCCGCCACCAGGCCGCCGAGCAGCAGGCTGGCCAGCAGCGGCAGCCACGCCACGCGCAGCTCGAAATTATAGGCCGCGAAGGCACCTACTGCCATGAACGCCGCCGAACCCAAGGACAGTTGCCCGGCATAACCGGTCAGCAGGTTCAGCCCTAGGCCGGCCAGCGACAGCAGTAGAAATGGGATCAGGATGGCACTGAACCAGTAATCGTTGCCCAGCAGTGGCACGCCGATGAAGGCGAACAGGACCAAGGCCGCCAGGCCCAGCCGATCCTGGCGCAGGCGGAAGAATCGTCGGTCGTCGGCGTAACGCACGCTGAACTGACCCGCTTCTCGATACAGCATGATCGACGCTCCTCAGACTCGCTCGATGGCGCGCTCGCCGAACAGCCCAGCCGGACGCACCAGCAGGAACAGCAGGGCCAGCACATAGGGAAACCAGTTTTCGATGCCGCCGCCGATGAGCGGCCCGAGGTACACCTCGGCGAGCTTCTCCGAAGCGCCGATGATCAGGCCGCCGACGATCGCCCCGCTGATCGAGGTGAAGCCGCCGATGATCAGCACCGGCAGGGCCTTGAGCACCACCAGCGAGAGCGAGAACTGCACCCCAAGGCGCGCGCCCCAGAGCAGCCCGGCGACCAGCCCAACGAACCCGGCCACCGCCCAGACCACCGCCCACACCCTCGGCAGGCGGATACCGACGCTCATCGCCGCGCGGGGATCGTCGGCCACCGCACGCAGCGCCAGGCCGATGCGCGTGCGGTTGAACAGCAAGGACAGTAGCACCACCAGGGCCGCCGCCGTTGCGGCGGCGAACAGGTCGAACTGCGACAGCAGCAGGCCACCCAGCGCCAGCGGCGCGTCGCTGATGGCCAGCTCCAGGCCGTGAACCTGAGCACCCCACAAGGCCTGGGCGACGCCCTCGATGATGTAGGCCAGGCCGAGCGTGGCCATGAACAGGGTAATCGGCGAACGCCCCACCAATGGCCGCAGTACCGCCCGTTCGATCAGCAGCGCCAGGGCGATCATCGTCGCCAGGGTGACGAGAAAGGACAGCCAGAACGGCACGCCGCGCTCCAGCAGGCTGACGAAGGTCAGCGCGGCGAACAGTACCATCGCCCCCTGGGCGAAGTTGAACACACCGCTGGCTTTGTAGATCAGTACGAAACCGATGGCCACCAGGGAGTACATCACCCCGGCCAGCAGGCCACCGATCAGCACTTCGAAAAAGAATGCCATGTCGCGCTCCTGTGTGGGAACAGCCCCGAAGCCGCCGCCGGGCGGACACCCAGATAGGCCGCGATCACGTCGGGGTTGCGGCGAACCTGCTCGGGGGAGCCGTCGCCGATCTTGCGGCCGTAATCGAGCACCACCACATGGTGGGAAATGCCCATGACCACGCCGATGTCGTGCTCGATCAGCACCACCGTCATGCCGAACTCACGGTTGATCTCGACGATGAAGCGGCTCATTTCGCGCTTCTCCTCGGCATTCATCCCGGCCATCGGCTCGTCGAGCAGCAGCAAGCGAGGCTCGGCGGCCAGCGCACGGGCCAGCTCGACCCGCTTCTGCAGGCCATAGGGCAAGGTGCCAACGATTTCGTCACGCCACGGCTGGATGCGCAGAAACTCGATGACCCGCTCGGCGGCGGCGCGTTGGCGATCGTCCTCGCCCGGCGCGCGGCCGATGCGCAACGCCTGCTCCAGCCAGGAACTGCGGCGCTTGAGGTTGCGCCCGGTGAGCACGTTGTCGAGCACGCTCATGCCCTTGAACAGCGCGATGTTCTGGAAGGTGCGAGCGATGCCGCCGCGTGCCGCTGCATGTGGGTGCATCACCCGACGCTGCTGCCCGGCAAAACGAATACGCCCCTGCTGCGCCCGGTAGACGCCATTGATGACATTCAGCAGCGAGCTCTTGCCCGCGCCATTGGGCCCGATCAGCGCACAGATCTCGCCTTCGGCGACGCTGAAGCCGATGTCGCTGATGGCCTTCACACCCTTGAACGACAGGCTGATGCCCTCCAGTTCCAGCAACGGGGAATTCGACATGAACACTCCTCAGACGGGCTGAACCCGGCTTTGCGACCGAGCAGCGAGGGATGAACGAGGGCTGCGCACGGCCTGCCAGCGGGGCGCCTCCCGCCAGATACGCGGCGCCACCCCAAGGGCGGCGAAGAACGCCTGCACCTCGCCCGGCAGGGCCTCACCGACCAGCAGCGGCACCCGGGTGCGGCTCAGGCCCAGCACATCGCGCAGCGGCCGACGCAGCAACACCTGGCCAAGGCCGTTGCGCAGCAACCCACCGCGCGCGTCAAGCGCCCAGTCCAGCCAGCGCCGCAGCAGGCTGCCCGGCAGCGGTAGACGCTGCTGCGCCAGTGCATACAGGCGGCCGTAGCTGTCGTGGGTGCCGAGTACCAGGGTCGCGCCGAGTTCACGGCGGTCGGTGTCGCGGGTCGCCAGGCTCTCCGGAAAATTCATCCGAAAGCCTGCCAGCAGCCAAGGCGCCAGCAGGTAGCGGGCCTGGCCGCTGGTGGCGAAGTTGCGGGAGGCCAAGGCTTCCTCGGCCGCCGTCAGGCGCTCCTGTTCGACCAGCCGACGCCCCTCGCCCAGCACCTCGGCATGGCTGAGCCCATGCTGCTGAACCTGGCCATCGGCATCCAGCCGGTGAAAGCTGAAGGCTGGGCGCTCGCTCTGCGCCTGCACCGGCAAGGCAGGATCGGGCAACTGCGCGGCCAGGCGAGCGTAATTCGGCAACCCGGAATCCGCCAGGCCACGGCCATCGGCGTAGAACAGCAATGCCGGCACATGACCGCTCGCCAGCACCCGCTCGACCTCCTCCTGACCTTCGGCAAAGACGAAACCGGCCTGCAGTTCACGCAACAGCGTCAGTTGCTCCGCGTCGGGCATCAGCGGGTCGAGCAGTGCCGCGACGCCGCCCAGCCACTGCGCCGCCAGGCTTGCCAGCAGCGCCTCAGGGCGCGGCCGGCTGACGATCAGCAGACTGTCGCCGGCCGCGAAGCCGGCCTCGCGCAGCCCGGTGGCCAGGCTCTGCACCTCGGCCAGCAGTTGCGCCCAGCTGCGCGCCTGCCACAGGCCTAGACGCTTGTGGCGCAACGCAACGTCCGCCCCACGTTGATGTGCCCGGGCCAGCAAGCTGGCCGGCAGGTTGTCCGCGAGCGGCTCATGCATGGCCACGCACCTCAGGCCACAGCGAGGGAGGCATGCTTCTCCTGCTCCAGTTCGCGCACCAGCGGCAACACATGCTTGCCGAAGTACTCGACCTCTTCCTGGAAGTGCAGGAAGCCGGAGAGGATCAGGTCGGCGCCGACCGCCTTGAGCGCGACGATGCGCTCGGCGATCTGCCGTGGCGTACCGATCAGGTTGGTCTTGAAGCCGTCGTTGTACTGCACCAGGTCTTCGAAGGTCGACTTGGCCCAGTTGCCCTCGCCTTCCGGGCTGGCCGCACCGGCGTTCTTCACTTCACTGCCAAAGCCGTTGACCGCCTCCGGGTCGGCCTTGGCGATGATCTCCGCCAGCACCGCGCGGGCCTCTTCTTCGGTGTCGCGGGCGATGATGAAAGCGTTTACCCCGACCTTCACCGAATGCCCGTTGGCCGCTGCCTTGGTGCGGATATCGTCGACCTGGGTCTTGATGCCCTCGACACTGTTGCCATTGGTGAAGTACCAGTCGGAGACCCTCGAGGCCATGTCGCGCGCGGCCCGCGAGCTCCCGCCCTGGAAGATTTCCGGGTGCGGTTGCTGCAGCGGCTTGGGCTTGAGGGTGTAGTCGTTGAAACGGTAGAAATCACCGTGGAAGCTGAAATTGTCCTGCGTCCAGATACCCTTCAGCGCACGAATGAACTCCTCGGATCGGCGATAGCGCTCATCATGGTCCAGCCATGGCTCGCCGATGGCGCGAAACTCGCCCTTGAACCAGCCGGACACCACGTTGATGGCGATGCGGCCCGCGGTGAACTGGTCGATGCTTGCCAATTGCTTGGCTGCCAATACCGGCGTCCAGGGTCCGGGCAGGATCGCGGCGATCACCTTGAGTTTTTCGGTGGCGGCCAGCAGCGCGTGGCTGATGGTTACCGACTCGTGCTGGTTGTCAGCGCCATAGCCGGCGGTGAAGCGGATCTGCGAAAGCGCGTACTCGAACCCGGAACGCTCGGCAATCTGCGCCAGCTTGCGGTTGTAATCGATGTCCCAGCTGGTGCGTTGTTCGATCTTGCTGACAACGAGGCCACCGCTGACGTTAGGAACCCAGTAGGCGAATTTGATCGGTTGGCTCATGGCGATGTCTCCTGTAACTCGGAAAGTCAGGCCGCGCGGGCGACCGGGATATGAAAGAAGGCGCCGACGGTGTCGAGCACCCGCTCGATCCGTTCGAACTGCGCAGGGTCAGCCAGGCGCTGATCGTCGAAAGACTCGACACTGGCGTACAGCCCGTACGGCAGGGTGTGGGCCTGGAAGAAAGCGAATAGCGGGCGCAGCTGGTGATCGATCATCAAGGCATGTCGCTCGCTACCACCGGTGGCGGCAAGCACCACGGGCACGCCCTTGAGCGACTGGTGATCGACCAGGTCGAACAGGTGCTTGAACAAACCGGTGTAGGACGCGCGATACACCGGGCTGCCGACCAGTAGCAGGTCGGCTTGCTCGATGGCCTGCAAATGCGGTTGCAGGTCAGCCGAGGCGCTATCGCGCTCCAGCGAACCGGCCAGGCTGGCGGACAGTTCGGCGATGCGCACCCAGTGCACCTCCAGCTTCGGCAACACGGCCGGCAGCCGCTCCACCAGGGCCTGCAGCAGACCATGGGTGCGTGACGGGGCCCGCAGGCTGCCGGACACCACCACGACCCTGATAACACGTGCGTTCATGCTCATCCCTCCTTGCCCAGCGGGCATTACCTGAGGGAGCTTCAGCAGCAACCGTGCCAACCCATAAAAACATTTAAATTCAAGTACTTGAACGCTAGCGCTAGCAGCCTGAACTGTCTTTTGGCCAACAAGCTGTTGAACCACTGACCCTCGGCCAACAGTTGCCCCGGAAAACGCAATTGACCGCCCACCAACAGTCATTCAGCAAGCTGTCGGCGAGCGAACAGCCCGCCCCACCAGAATGATCACAACCCGTTGATTTAAAAGGCATTCACTGCAAGGCACGAAGTTTGCGAGAGCGTCACCGTCAGCAATCGCATCAATCGAGGAGAACTGCGATGACCGCCCAAGCCCCACTGCCCCACCTGTCTACCGGTACCCACTACGAATCCCTTGCCGCCCGCTTCCGCCCCATCTTTGCCCGCATCGCCGAATCCAGCGTGGCACGCGAGCGCAACCGCACCCTGCCCCATGAGCCCATCCAGTGGCTCAAGGACGCCGGCTTCGGCGCCGTGCGTGTACCCGTCGAACAGGGCGGTGCCGGCGCTTCCCTGCCACAGTTGTTCCAGCTGCTGATCGAACTGGCCGAAGCCGACTCCAATGTGCCGCAGGCACTGCGCGGGCATTTTGCTTTCGTCGAGGACCGCCTCAACGCCCATGCCAGCACACCACAGGACGTCTGGTTCAAACGCTTCGTCGACGGCGATCTGGTGGGCTGCGCCTGGACGGAGGTGGGCGCAGTGAAGATCGGCGACGTCAGCACCCGGGTGTCGCGCCAGGGTGATCAGTGGGTGGTCAATGGCACCAAGTACTACAGCACCGGCAGCCTCTTCTCCGACTGGATCGACCTGTTCGCCCGCCGAGACGACACCGGTGGCGACGTGATCGCAGCGATCCGTACCCGCCAACCCGGCATCACCCAGAGCGACGACTGGGATGGTTTTGGCCAGCGCACCACCGGCAGCGGCACCTCGGTGTTCGAGAACGCGGTGGTCGAGGAAGAGAACATCATCGACTTCGCCACCCGCTTCAAATACCAGACGGCCTTCTACCAACTGGTGCTGCTCGCCGTCATCGTCGGTTCCGGCCGCGCCGCCGTGCGTGACTTCAGCCAGGAAACCAGCAAGCGCACGCGCGTGTTCAGCCATGGCAATGGCGCAGCGGTAAGCGAGGATCCACAGGTATTGCAGGTTATCGGCAAGGCCTCCGGCCTGATCTACGCCGCCGAGGCAGGCACCCTGCGCGCCAGCGAGGCCGCGCAGCAAGCCTACCTGGCGCGTTTCGGCAATGACGAGAACGCCGAGCGCAAGGCCAACATCGCCGCCGAACTGGAATCGGCCCAGGCCCAGGTGGCGGCCATCGAATGGGTGCTGCGTGCCACCAGCGACCTGTTCAACACCCTCGGCGCCTCCGGTACCAGCACCACCAAACAGCTCGATCGCCACTGGCGCAACGCCCGTACTGCCGCCTCGCACAACCCGGTGATCTACAAGGAACGCATCATCGGCGACTGGCACGTCAATGGCAGCGAACCGCCCTATGTCTGGCAGATCGGTGGCGGTGCCAAGCAGTCCTGAAAGCATGGCCTGGGGCACACCCCAGGCCTCGTCACGGCACTGGCGTTTCGCCCGGAACGCCAGAACTAGCCAGCGCCGAGCCGCCGACTGGCAAAACTGAACAGCAGAACCGAGAGAATCAGAACGCCGGTGGCCACCTGCTGCCAGAAGAAATTCCAGCCGATCAGCAGCAGACCGTTGGCCGTGACGTTGAGAAATAGCACACCGAGCAGTGTACCGGGTACGTTGACCCGGTTGTGCAGGCTCAGCGTGGCACCGATGAAGACCGCACCGATGGCATTCATCAGGAAGGCATTGCCGGACATCGGCGCGTAGGCGTTCACCGTGGCCGGCAGCAGGATGCCCGCCAGCGCGCTGGCAAAGGCACTGGCGATGAACACCAGGGCAGCGATACGTCGCTGCGCCAGGCCCGAATAACGCGCCACCAGTGGCTGGCTGCCAAGGACGATGATCTCCCGGCCTAAGCGGCCACGCGCCAATACCACGCCATACACCAGCGCCAACAGTGCCACCAGCAGCAAGGGTAGCGGCACGCCGAGCAAGCGCTCACTGGCCAAGCCGCTGCGCACCTGCGCCTCCAGGTAGATCGGTTGTCCGCCATCGGAAAGCAGCTTTTGCACGCTGCTGCCAATGAACAGCGTGCCAAGGGTGGCCAGAAAAGGGGAAATACGCAGCCCGGCGATCAGCCCGGCATTGAACAACCCGGCCAGGCTGCCAGCCAGCAGCCCACCGGGAATCGCGACATAGAGCCCGAAGCCGGCATTGAGCAGCAGGACGAAGGTCAGCGCCGAGAAGTCCAGCGCAGTGCCGACTGACAGGTCGATGCCACCCGCAGCGATGGCGTAGGTCATGCCGATGGCGACGATGGCCAGCAGCACGAAATTGTTCAATAACAGGCTGGACAGGTTGCCGACGGTGAGAAAGCCGGGTGCCTTCAACGCGAAGAACAGTAGAACGGCGGCGAACAGCGTCGGCATGACCAGGCGCAGCAACGCCCGGCCAGAGAGCCCGGTCAGACCGGCAGGCTGCGGGGCGGATAACGAATCGGACATCTCAGGCCTCCTTGTTGCGCAAACCGGACAGGGCCACCACCAGCAGGATCAGGACACCCTGCACGCCGTCGACCCAGAAGCTGGAAATATTCAGAAGCTGGAAGCCGTTGATCAACACCCCGACCAGCATCGTTGCCAGCAGCGTGCCGCCGATGCTCGGCTGCAGACGCTGGGAGAAGATCACCCCAAGAAAAGCGATGGCCACCACCGACAGCAGCATCTCGCCGGAGCCGGTGGTGCTGCCGCTGAACCAGGCCGCTGAACAAAACGCGGCCAGGCTGCCGCACAGACCGCTGATCAGGTAGCTGGCGAACACGTAGCCACGCACCGACAGGCCAGCGGCATTAGCCGCCTCCGGGTATTCGCCGATGGCGTACAGACGCAGGCCGAATGGCGTGTACTGCATCAACACGATCAGCACGCCACCGACCGCCAGCAGCACCCAGGCCAGAGCTGGCACGCCGAGCCAACTACCGAAGGCCAGCCCTTCCAGCAACGGCGAAGTGCTGGGCAGCACGGTGTTTTCGGTCAGCACCAGTTCCAGCCCGGCCACCAGGTTCATCGTGGCCAGGGTCGCCAGCAGCGGCGGCAAACGGAAACCGACCACCACCAGCGCATTCAGCGTGCCGATGGCCAGGCCAGTGCCAAGCGTCGCGGCGATGCTGACAACATCGCCGAAACCGGCGTTGTTCAGGCTGGCATAGACCGCAGCGGACAACCCGAGGTTGGCCGCCAGCGACAGATCAAGCCCACCGGACACCACGTTCGAGCCGCCGCCGATGATCACCGTGGTCAGGCCGAAGGCAAGGCTGCCGAGGATCGCCGACTGGGCCAGCACATTGACCAGGTTGCTCGGGGTGAGGAAGTTCGGCGCACTGAGGGCGAAGGCCAACAGGATCGCGGCGAAGGCCAGCAGCGCGCCACGGCGCAGCAGCCACTGCGCGAATCGCGGGTGGAAGGCATCAGATAGCAATGGCATAGGCATAGAAAGGTCGTTCCTCGTTCTGCGCGCGTTGCGCGCCGGTAGCCACCGCCAGCAGGCGGTCACTGTTCGCCTCGCCAGCGGCGAAACGTGCGGCGATGGCGCCGCGGTGCATGACATGAATGCGGTCGCAGAGGCCGATCAACTCCGGCAGGTCGGACGAGAGGATCAACACCCCGGCGCCCTCCTTCACCAGTTCACCGATCAGCCGATAGATCTCCACCTTGGCGCCAACATCGATGCCAACGCTGGGCTCGTCCAGCAGGTACAGGCTGGAACACCGCGCGAACCACTTGGCCAGCGCCACCTTCTGCTGATTGCCGCCGCTGAGCTGACGCACCTTGGCATGCGCGCCAGGGGCCTTGATCCTCAGGCGCTCGATCAGCTCCAGGGTGGTATGCCGCTCGCGCGCCGGCGACAGCAGCCCCAGGCGGACGAAGCGCGACAGTGCCGCCAGGGTGGTGTTTTCCTGCACGCTCAGGTCGAGCGCCACGCCTTGCCGACGGCGCTCCTCGGGCATCAGCGCGACGCCCTGGGCGACAGCCTCGCGCGGGCTGCGCAAGGACAACGGTTGCCCGTCCAGGCGCACCTCGCCGCTGTCCGGTGGCGCCAGGCCGAACAGGCTGCGTAGCAACTCCTTGGCGCCCGAGCCCACCAGCCCGGTGAGGCCGACGATCTCGCCACGGCGCACCTGCAGGTCGATGCCCTGGTAGGCCCGTGCCCGACCCAGCCCGCGCACGTCGAGCAACAGCGCACCGGCAGGCACCGCTACCTTGGGGTACAGCTCGCCGACTTCGCGGTTGACCATCAGGCGGGTGATCTGCTCCAGCGACGTGTTGCGCGGGGAGACTTCAGCGACATCGCGACCGTTGCGCAGTACCGTCACGCGGTCGCACAGGGCCTCGATTTCCTGCAGGTAATGGGAGATGTAGACGATCGCCAGGCCATCGTCACGCAGGCGCTGGACGATCCGCAGCAAACGCTCCACCTCACGCTGCACCAGGGCCACGCTGGGTTCGTCGAACACCAGCACACGCGGTTTGATCAGCAGCGCGCGGACGATCTGCACCATCTGTTGCTCGGCGCTGCTCAGTTCACCGATCAGCGCATTCGCCGGCAGTCGCAGGCCGAAGTAGTCGTCCAGCAGACGCGCGGCCTCGCGCTGCTGGGAGCGGCGATCGAGCAAGGGCCCGAATCGCCGTTCGTGGCCGAAGAACAAGGCTTCACCCACGGTGAAACGGGCCGGCAACAAGCGTTCCTGGTGGATGAAGCCAATGCCCAGGCGCTCCACCTGGCGCGGACTGAAATGCCCGTGCGGCTGGCCGTCGAGCAGCAGGCTGCCGGCGTCCGGGCGGTGGATGCCGGCCAGCACCTTGATCAGCGTAGACTTGCCGGCGCCGTTCTCGCCCACCAGACCGTGCACGCTGCCCGCCGCCACCCGCAGGCTGGCGCCGTCGAGCGCCCGGGTGGCACCGAAGGTCTTGACGATGCCACGCAGCTCCAGCACCGGCGTACTCATGCGTCGCCTCGAATGCGTTTGACGTCATCGACGTTGCCCGCCGTGGTCAGCAGGGTCTCGACGAAGGTTTCGGGCGGCAGATCGTGCTCGCCGGCCAGGTAGCGGGCGACGTTATGCACCGCCGTACGGCCAATCAACGCAGGCTGCTGCGCCACCACTGCAGCCACCGGGCTGCCGGGCTGGCGCAGCAGTTCCAGCACCTCGGGCGTACCGTCGACGCCATAGGTGCGCACTTCATTGCGCCCGGCTTCGATCAGCGCCTGGCTGGCACCGAGCTGCGGCAGATCCCAGGCCGCCCAGATCGCGTCGAGCTCACCCTTGGGGTACTTGTTGAGCAAGGCGGCAACCTGACTGCGGGCATCCTGCACGGTGTTGGGAATCACGTCGCGCAACTCCGGCTGGATGAACTCGATCTGCGGGTAGAACTTGCTCACCAGCTTCAACTGGTCATAGCGAATGCCGCAGCTCGGCACGCCATAGAAGCCATTGAACAGCAGCACCCTGCCCTTGCCGCGCAGATCGGCCACCAACTGCTTGGCCAGCAGCAAACCCGTGCTCCAGTTGTCTGCGGAAATCGTATTGACCGCGTACTGCGACGGCACCTCGATGGTGAACAGCGGGATGCCGGCGGCGCTGATGCGCTTGAACCAGGGCTCGATGATGCTCAGCGTGCCGAGGGTGTGAATCACTGCATCGGGCTTCTGCGTCACCAGATTCTGCAACTGGGTCACCATGGCCTTGTCGTTGCGCCCGGCATCCAGGGTGATCGGCGTGCCGCCCAGGCGCTGTACCTCCTCGACCTGCGCCTTGAAGGCCCGGCTGTCGAAGTAGATGCTGGTGCCCACGGTGCTGATGGCGATGCGCTTGCCCTTGAG
The DNA here is from genome assembly GCF_001655295.1 of Pseudomonas sp. JY-Q. Taxonomy (NCBI): domain Bacteria; kingdom Pseudomonadati; phylum Pseudomonadota; class Gammaproteobacteria; order Pseudomonadales; family Pseudomonadaceae; genus Pseudomonas; species Pseudomonas sp. JY-Q. The sequence continues at coordinate 3,538,924 of NZ_CP011525.1, forward strand.
CGAAGGCACTGTGGCACTGGCCTCGGCACCGCTGTCGGCTCCAGCCGCCATGGTGCGGGTCAATGGTGCGGCAAGCCCGAGAGCGAGCATCGCCGAAGACGCGCCGAGCAGGCCGCGCCGGGAAATGCCGGAGCAGTCGTTGTCCCTCATTGGTCACCTCGCAGGTGCTTGACCTGAGCCAGGTTGTCGCGGGTCGTCAATAGCGCGGCGACATGGGTTTCCTTCGGCAGATCACGCTGGCCGGCCAGGTAGCGGGCAACGTTGCGCACGGCGGTGCGGCCGATCAGGTCGGGCTGCTGCGCAACCACCGCGCCGATGGGCGAGTTGTCAGGGGCGAGCAGCTCCAGTACCTCCGGCGTGCCGTCCACACCATAGGTGCGGATCTCACTGCGCCCGGCGTCGATCAGCGCCTGGCTGGCGCCGAGCTGAGGGATGTCCCAGGCCGACCAGATGGCGGCGATATCGCCCTTGGGGTACTTGTTCAGGAGCGCGGCGATCTGGCTGCGGGCGTCCTGCACGGTGTTGGGAATCACGTCACGCAGCTCCGGCTGGACGATCTGCAATTGCGGATGATCGGCCAGTACCTTCTTCAACTCGTCGTAGCGGATCCCACAGACCGGCACCCCGTAGAAGCCATTGAACACCAGGATGCGGCCCTTGCCGCCGGTGTCGCGCACCAGCTGTTCGGCCAACGCGCGGCCGGCCGCGACGTTGTCCGAGGTGGTGTTGTTGAGGCTGTACTGTGATGGCACATCAATGGTGAACAGCGGGATGCCTGCTGCCTGGATGCGCTTGAGCCAGGGGTCGATCACGCTCAGGGTGCCGAGGGTCTGAATCACCGCATCGGGCTTTTGCGTGACCACCGTGTTCAGTTGTGTGACCAGATTGCGGTCGTTGCGCCCGGCGTCGAGGGTGATCGGCGTGCCGCCCAGGCGCTTGATCTCATTGACCTGCGCCTGGAACGCCTTGATGTCGAAGTAATGACTGGTGCCAGTCATGCTCACGGCAATGCGCTTGCCGGCCAGCGACGGCACGGCCTCGCCCTCCTCCTCGGCTTGTGCCAGGCCGCCCGCCAATGCCAGCACCAGGGCGGTGAGCAACGTCAGGATTCGACTCATGCTTGCGCCCTTTGCTGATCTGCCAAGGCGGCGCCGTTGAGGTAGTGGTCGCCGAGCAGTCGCCGTTGAGTGGGCAGTGCCGGTTCGGCGCTGCCCGGCTGCGGACGCGGCAGACTACTGCCCACCAGTTCGAAATGCGTCTGCGCGGCCAGGCGCGCGGCCTCGGCGGCGCCCAAACGAAAAGCGATGGCGGCCGACTGCGAGGCGTCGGCGCGTGCCAGCAACGCGTCGGCGGCGTCGATACGGATGCGCAACTCGCCGACTGCAGCGATGACCAGCGCTTCATGGCGAGCACTCTGCCCGCGCAGGTAGTCAAGCAGAGCTGCCTCGACATGACGGGCGTGGGCCAGGTCACCCCGGCCTTGGGAATGGGTGTTGGACATGACGTGACCTCAGTTCCAGGAATGACGTTGCGGCTTGATGCCGTTGAGCAGTTGATTGCCGACCAGGTGGTACTTCCAGCGCACCGGGTCATGCAGCGTGTGGGTGCGCGCATTGCGCCAGAAGCGGTCCAGCCCCTGGCTGGCCGAGACGCTGCGCGTGCCGCCCAGCTCCAGCAGGCGACTGGACGCCTCAAGGGAAATCTCGGTAGACAGCACCTTGGCCTGGCCGACCACCACTGAGGCTTCAGCAACGAGCTCTTCGCCAGGCTCGGCGACGGCGCGATCGACCGCCTCGGCAGCGCGCTGCAAGATCGCCTCGGCCGCCTGCAGGCGCCAGGCCAGCTCGCCGATTAGCGCCTGGCCAAGTGGATCCTGCCAGCCGTGCTGCAAGCCGCTGTCGACCCAGGGGCGTGCCTGACGCGCCACGCGCAGGGTTTCGGCAAAGGCGCCACGGGCGATGCCGGTGTCCACGGCGGCCTGGATGATCTGCGAGATCGGGCCATCAGCGGTTGGCTGGTCGTAGGCCTTCCAGGCCGGTATCACCTGGCTCGCTGGCACTCGCACGCCTTCGATACGCACCTGGCCGCTGGCTGTGATGCGCTGGCCGAAGCCATCCCAACTGTCGATCACCGTCAGGCCAGCTGCATCGCGTGGCACGAAGGCGATGTGCGGGCGGCCCTCCTCGTCGACACCCGCGACCGGGACGATGTGGGCGAACAGTGCCCCCGTGCAGTAGGCCTTCTCGCCATCGAGCACGGCGCTGTCGCCGTCGAAGCGGATCTGCGTCTGGAAGGTGGTGACGTACTGGCTGCGCGCTTCGGAAAAGGCGTTACCGAAACGGTAGCCTTGCAGCACCTTGGCGTAGTAGCGGCGCTTCTGCGCCTCGCTGCCGGTCAGGCCGAGGTTGCTGAGCACACCAAAGTGGTTCTGCGGCAACTGGCCGAGCGATGAATCGGCGGCGGAGATGGTCGCGATCACCTCGCTGAGGGTGACATAAGATACCCCGGCGCCGCCGTGCGCCTTGGGCACGCTGATTGCCCACAGACCGCTTTCGGAGAAGCGATCCAGTTCCTCCCAGGGCAGGCGCCGCTCGCGATCACGCCAGGCTGCCTCACGGGCAAAATCCTCGGCCAAGCGCTGCGCCACCTCGATGGCTTCGGCGTCGCTACGGATGATCTGTGCCGGGCGCCGAGGCGCCGAGCTGACCTGCTCGCGCAGATCGGCGGGTTGTGACTGAGTCATGTGTTGCTCCAAGCGTGATGGATTCTCCAGGGCTACTGCACAGCCCGTACCAACCTGGAAAATCCTTCATATTCAATGACTTGATGCGCAATCCAGATAATTGGAAAAGCACCTGTGGCGGCAAACTGTGGATTGGCTGTTGCCGGGCGGACACTTGCCTCAGACCTGTTCACGACCTGCTGCGCGTCGGCCCTCCTGCGTTAAAAAAGGCTGGAGCGCCAGCGTGGTCGGACTGCTCATTTACAGCGGATGAAGTCGAGCGCGACTCCGACCGCGCCTCGCCTGTTTTTGCGGGGCCGCCATCGGTGTTGCATGGCGTTATCTCGCGAGATCGTGAGCAGGTTCTCAGAGGCTGATATCCAGCGGGTACTGGACGATCAGGCGCAGTTCGTCGACGTTGGACTCGGCGACGTGATCGCCACCGACGCGGTGGGTGGCCTGCATCAGGTTGAACGAGAGGTCCTTGGCCGGCCCACTCTGCAGCACGTACTTCAGCCACAGGTTGCGCTCCCAGTGGCGGCCGTCCTCGGTACCATTGAAGTAGCTGTAAGCGCCCCCCGCGCGCGTACCGTCGATGTCGGTACCGCGCACGTAGCGGGCCGTCAGGCTCAGCCCAGGCACGCCAAGCGTGGCGAAGTCATAGTCGTAACGGGCTTCCCAGGCTCGCTCATTGGGGTTGTTGAAGTCGGAAACCTGCGAGGCGGCATCCAGTTGCAGGTCATAGGTGTTCCACACGTAGTCGAACGGCGTGTCGCCATCGATGCGTGTGTAGGACAGCTTGAAGCCATGAGCGCCGGCAGCCAGACCGGCATGCACGCTCCATGAGTCGTTGTCGATCTGGCCGGCCAGCGCCTGGCCGCTGTCACGGGTGCGGTAATAATTGAGGCCGGTCTTCAGGCTCAGCTCGCTACCCAGCGGCTGCACATGGTCGACGCTGAAGAACGACTGGTTCCATACGTCGTCGAGGCGGCTGCTGTGCAGGCGCAAGGTGAGCTGGTCGTTGAACAGGTAATCGCCACCCAGGTACACCACATCGTTGGCGCCCTTGATACGCCCGGCATAGACGGTGCCGAGATCACCACGGTGGTTGCTGGCGTTGCGGTCACTGCTCGACTCCAGCTTGCCGCCCTGCAGGCTCAGGCCATCCAGCGAGTTGTTGTTGAAGATGAAGCCGCGCAGAGTCTGCGGCAGCAGGCGAATGTCGCTGGCGTGCAGCACCGGGCTGGTCGGGCTGACGTCGCCATAGCGCAGTTCGGTGTCGAAGGCGCGCACCTTGAGCGCGGCGCCAACCTTGCCGTAGCTGTCCTTGGGCTCGCCATCGAAGTTGCTCCCCGAGCGCGACACGATGCCGGGCACGCCGACACCATTGCCGACTGCCCCATTGCCGCCATCGAGCTTGAGCCCGACCAGCCCCTGCACATCCACGCCGAAGCCGACAGTGCCACGGGTGAAACCGGATTGCAGATTGGCGATGATGCCGTGGCCCCATTCACGATGCAGGCTCTGCCGCTCACCCTTGTTGGGGTTGAGGGTGAAGTCGCCGTTGCGATAGTCCTGGCTGAAGAAGAAGTTGCGGTTGAGCACATGGATCTGCGTGCCGTCGATGAAGCCTTCATCATCGCTGTCGGCAAACGCGGGGCCGGCCAGCAGGATGGCCAGAGAAAGAGCTGTTCTGTAGCAAGCGGTAGAGCGCATGGCAGTGATCCTTGGAATGACGAGGTAGGCGCCTTTCCAGGCGCTGCAAATCCAGTTGTTCCAACAACCATGCCAACAGAAAAAATCATTGTTATTCAATCACTTGAACAATCTACTCAACACTATGATGCACCGTCTGCGGAGCAATCTGCACAACCGCTGTTGCCGGCGCCACAGCGCTTTCGTCAGGACAAAAAAACGCGGCCTGGGCCGCGTTGAATGGAACATCACCTACTCAGTAAAAGGCGGTATGACCACAGCGTTCCACAGCCGTCGCCACCGCTCAGTCAGCCTTGCCGCCCAGGTAGAAATGCTGAATATCTTCCCGCGCGGCCAGCTCGGCAGCACTGCCCTCACCCACCACCCGGCCGTTCTCCAGGATGTAGGCATGGCTAGCATGGCGCAGGGCAACGTTGATGTTCTGCTCGGCCACCAGAAAGCTCACGCCCTCCTGCGCATTGAGCTGGGCGACGATGGCGAAGATCTCCTCGACGAGGATCGGCGCCAAGCCCATCGAGGGCTCGTCGAGCAGCACCAGGCGCGGTTTGGTCATCAGCGCGCGGCCGATGGCGAGCATCTGCTGCTCACCGCCGGAAGTCAGCCCAGCCTGAGTCTTGCGCTTGGTCTTCAAGCGCGGGAACCAGGCATAGATGCGCTCCAGATCCTGCTCCAGTTGGCGCCGCGTCGGGTTACGCAGGAAGCCGCCACTGCGCAGGTTCTCCTCAATGGTCAGGTGGGCGAACACATGCCGTCCTTCCAGCACATGGACGATACCCTGGCGTGCCAGCAGGTTGGCCGCGACACCGGCGGTGTCCTGCCCCTGGAAGCGGATATGGCCACGGCTGACCTGCGCCCGGTCGGCCTGCACCAGGCCGGAAATAGCCTTGAGTGTGGTGCTCTTGCCAGCACCGTTGGCGCCTAGCAAGGCGACGATATCGCCCTGCCCGACCCGCAGGGATACACCGGCCACGGCGAGGATTGCGCCGTCGTAGATCACTTCGATGTCCTCCACTGCCAGCAGCTCGCTGCTGACGGCGGCTGGAAGAGTCGCACTGGTCATGGATTGTTGCCCTCTGGTCGTCGTTCAGCGGGCGGCGCCTGCCGCCCCACAGCCTTGAAATGCGTTGCCCGTGCCGGTCGCGGTTAAAGCCCCTGCCACAGGTGAAAAGCGAGCGCTCACGGCGCGTCACACGCACGGGGGGTCACGCCTTTCTCTTTCGCGTACTCGGCAGCCTTGGCGTCAATCAGGGGGCGCAGGGTGACATGATCGGCCTGCACCCAATCGGTGATCAGCTTCCACTGCTGGCCATCCCACTGCTGCACCTTGACGGCACCGCCCCCCTCGTGGTCGCTGCACGACAGCTTCAGCGGCTGCATCAGCCCCAGGAAACCGATCGCCTTGAGCCGCGCATCGTCGAGATCGAGGTGTTCCAAGCCCCAGCGACCTTCCTCGCCATTGAGCGGCCGCGCTCCGAAGTGCTTCTGCGCGGCGCGGATCGCCTCGACGGCGATGGCGGCATTCACCAGGCCGGAGTTGTAGTACACGCTGCCGAAGCTCTTCGGATCCTTGAGGTCGCTCTTGCCCTTGTCGAGGATGTGTGCCTTGATGCGCTGGTGGATGTCGAAGTCGGAACCGCCCGGATAGGGCGTCAGGGCCAGATAACCCTTGCCCGCCTCGCCGGCCGGCAGCACGTCTTCATTGGAGCTGGCCCAGATGTCGCCAACGATGCGATCGACCGGAAAGCCGAAGCGCGCCGCAGTCTTGATCGCCACCGGGGTGGACACGCCCCAGGTGCGCAGGAATACCCAGTCCGGCTTGAGCTGGCGCACCTGGCGCCACTGCGAGGCCTGCTCGTTACCCGGGTCGGCGACGGGAATCTGGATGTTCTCGAAGCCGTACTTCTCCGCCAGCAGCTTCAGCGGCCCCTGGGTTTCCCGGCCATAGGCGGAGTCGTGGTAGACGGTGGCAATCTTCTTGCCCTTGAGCTTGTCCAGCCCACCCTCGCGCTCGGCCACGTAGTTGATGAATGCCGAAGCCTCGCTGTAGAAGGTCAGCATCACCGGGAAGTTGTAGGGAAAGACGCGGCCATCGGTGGCCTCGGTACGACCATAGCCGAGGGTGATCAGCGGGATCCGGTCGGCCTCGGCCTTGTCCGCCAGGGCATAGGCAGCCGGCGCACCATTGGGCTGGTAGACCGCTACCGGAGCGCCATTGAGGCCGTTCTTGAAGCGCTCGTAGCACTCGATGCCCTTCTCCGCCGTCCACTCGGTCTCACACTCCTGCCAGACCAGCTTGACGCCATTGATGCCGCCTTCGACGTCGTTGATGTAGCGCAGGTAGTCGATCATCCCGGCCCACACCGGAATGCCGCTGGAGGCATAGGCACCGACTCGGTAGGTGGCTAGCGGGAAGAATTGTTCATTGGCCGCCTGGGCCGCCGACGGCATCGCGGCGTAGCTCGCGAGCGCCAGGCCAAAGGCGGCGACACCGCGTTTCAGCGTTGCATGCATGGTCTTTCTCCTCAGGCGCCCGGCCCACGCGACGGTGGCCGGGCGCAGGTCATGGGGGGTTATTGCTCGTTGGCGCAATTACGCGGGGTGATGCCCTTCTCCTGGGCATAGGCGGCGGACTTGGCCTCGATCAGCGGACGCAAGGTGGTGCGGTCGGCCTGGATCCAGTCGGTCACCAGCACCCATTTCTCGCCGTCCCACTGCTGAACGCGGGCCGCACCACCGCCCTCGTGATCAGAGCAGGACAGCTGCAGCGGTGGCAGCAGCCCTTCGAAGCCACTGGCCTTGAGGCGCGCGGCGTCGATATTCAGGTGCTCGAAGCCCCAGCGCGCTTCCTCACCGTTGAGCGGGCGGTTGCCAAACTTGCCCTGGGCGGTGCGCAGCGCCTCGACGGCAATCGCGGCATTGATCAGGCCGATGTTGTAGTACACCTTGCCGAAGTAGCGCTTATCCTTCAGGTCGCTCTTGCCAACATCGAGGATGTGCTGGCGCAGGCGCTGGTGAATCTCGAAACCGTCGCCACCGGGGAACGGCGCCAGGGCCTGGTAGCCCTTGGCCGCCGTGCCGGCTGGGAGCACGTCGGCCTCGGAGCCGGCCCAGACGTCGCCGATGATGCGCTCCACCGGGATGCCGAAGCGTGCGGCCGTCTTTATGCCAACCGGAGTGGACACGCCCCAGGTACGCAGGAACACCCAATCTGGCTTGATCTGCCGCACCTGGCGCCACTGCGCCGACTGCTCATTGCCCGGATCGGCCACCGGGATCTGGATGTTCTCGAAGCCGTATGTTTCCGCCAGCAGCTTCATCGGCGCTTGGGTTTCCCGGCCATACGCCGAGTCGTGGTAGACGGTGACGATCTTTTTGCCCTTGAGCTTGTCGAAGCCGCCCTCGCGCTCGGCGATGTAGTTGATGCCCACCGAGGCCTGCCCGTAGTAGTTCAGCAGCAGTGGGAAGGCATAGGGGAACACGCTGCCGTCGGTAGACTCGGTGCGCCCGCCGGCACCATCGATCAGCGGGATGCGGTCGGCCGCGCCCTTCTCCATCAGCGCATAGGAGCCCGGAGTGCTGTGGGTGAAGAAGAACGCCGTCGGCGCGCCATCCTTGCCATCTTTGTAGCGCTCGTAGCACTCGACGATACGGTCGACGTTCCACTCGGTCTCGCACTCCTGCCAGACCAGCTTGACGCCGTTGATGCCGCCTTCGACCTCGTTGATGTAACGGAAGTAGTCGATCTCTCCGGCCCACCAGGGAATCCCGCTGGAGGCATAGGCGCCGACCCGGTAGGTGGCCATGGGAATGAACTGCTGGTTGTCGGCGGCCTGGGTGACGACCGGAGACAGGGCCTGGGCGCCGAGCACAAAGAGGCTGACGAGCAGGTGACGATGCAAGGGTTTGCGCATGGTGTGAACTTCTTGTGCTGGGGTGAAAACCTCCTTTCCCGCGGTCGGGTCAAGGTTCATGGAAAGAGGCGGTCGTGCTCAGAATCGCAGCGGCCAGACCCTGATGCGTTCGCGCAGGTCGCCGAGCAGGCGCACCAGGCCTTCCGGCTCCTTGATCAGGAACCAGATGATCAGGCTGCCGAAGAGGATCTTCTGCAGGTTCTGCAATTGCCCGGCATCGACGTTGCCGCCGAACAGCCACTGCCCGGCATGGCTGAGCAGAATCGGTGTGAGGCTGATGAAAGCCGCGCCGATGAAATTGCCGGCGATGCTGCCCATGCCACCGATGATGATGATGAAGAGGATCTGGAACGAGCGGTTGATATCGAAGCTGCCGGCACTGGACGTGCCCAGGTAGGCGAAGGCCCAGAGCGCCCCGGCGATGCCCAGGTAGAAAGAGCTGACGGCAAAGGCCAGGCGTTTGTAGCGCTCCACCGGAATGCCGATCACCGAGGCGGCGGTGTCCATGTCGCGGATCGCCATCCAGTTGCGCCCGACCTGGCTGCGCACCAGGTTGACCGCGACCCAGGTCAGCAGCACCACGCAGCTCAGGGTCAGCAGGTAGCGACCTACCGGCGAGGCCAGGCTGTGGCCGAACAACTCCAGGCGCGGTGCGCTGATGGTGCCGGACGAGGCATGGTTGTAGAACCAGGGAAACTTGGCGAACACCCATTCGAGGAAGAACTGCGCAGCCAGCGTGGTGACCATCAGGTAGAAACCCTTGATCCGCGAACTGGGTATGCCGAACAGCAAGCCGACCAGGCCGGCAATCAGCCCGCCGCCGATCAGCGCCAGCGGCAACGGGAGCCCAGGCACACGCAGCAGCAGGCCGTAGGTGGCGAAGGCGCCCACCGCCATAAAGCCGGCGGCACCGACCGAGGTCTGCCCGGTGTAGCCGGTCAGCAAGTTCAGCCCCAGCCCGGCCAGCGACAGCACCAGGAAGGGAATCAGGATCGCGTTGAGCCAGTAGTCGTTGCCCAGCCAGGGCAAGCCGACGAAGGCCACCAGCAGCAACAACGGCAGGCCCACTGGCCAGCGACGGCGCACCAGGGTCAGCGGCGCCTCGTCGAAGCCGGCGCCCAAGCGTGAAACGGTAGCGGTCATTGCGTCATACCCGTTCGGTGGCCCGGTCGCCGAACAGGCCGGCCGGACGGATGTAGAGGAAGATCAGGGCAAGGAAATAAGCGAACCAGGGCGTGATGCCGCCGCCGATCAGCGGGCCTATGTAGGCTTCGGCGAGGTTCTCGGCGGCACCGACGATCAGCCCGCCGACGATGGCTCCGCCAATCGAGGTGAAGCCGCCGATGATCAGCACCGGCAGCGCCTTGAGCACGACCAGCGAGAGCGAGAACTGCACGCCCTGGCGCGCCCCCCAGAGCAGCCCGGCCACCAGCCCGACCATTCCGGCCACGGCCCAGACGATCTGCCAGATGCGGTTGAGGTTGATGCCCAGCGACAGCGCCGCGCGGGTATCGTCGGCCACCGCCCGCAAGGCCACACCGATGCGGGTCTTGTTGAACAGCAGCGCCAGCACCGCCACCAACAAGGCGGAAACGCCGGAGGCAACCAGGTCGAACTGGCTGATCATCAGTTCGCCGACGAACAGCGGGACGTCCTCGATGCCCAGATCCAGCGCGCGTACCTGGGCGCCCATCAAGCCCTGGGCCAGGCCCTCGATGATGAACGACAGGCCAAGGGTGGCCATGAACAGGGTGATCTGCGAGCGATTGACCAGGGGCCGCAGCACCAGGCGCTCGATCAGCAGCGCGCCGACGATCATCACCAGTACGGTCAGGGCCAACGCCAGGGCGAACGGCAGGCCCTGCTCGTGCAGGCTGACGAAGGTCAGCGCAGCAAACAGCAGCATCGCGCCCTGGGCGAAGTTGAACACGCCGCTGGCCTTGTAGATCAGCACGAAGCCGATGGCCACCAGCGAATACAGGGTGCCGGCGAGCAAGCCGCCGATCAAGGTTTCCAGGAAGAAGTTCATCCGTGTGGCGCTCCCAGGTAGGCGGCGATCACATCGGGATTGGCCTGCACTTCGGCCGGTGTGCCATCGCCGACCTTGCGCCCGTAGTCCAGCACCACCACGTGGCTGGACAGCCCCATGACCACCTGAATGTCGTGTTCGATGAGAATCACCGTGGTGCCGAGATCACGGTTGATATCGGCGATGAAGCGGCTCATGTCCTGTTTCTCTTCGGCGTTCATCCCCGCCATCGGCTCGTCGAGCAGCAGCAGGGTCGGCTGCGCGATCAGCGCACGCCCCAGCTCCACGCGTTTCTGCAGGCCATAGGCCAGGCTGCCCACGGCAACGTCGCGCCAGGGCTGCAGCTCGAGGAACTCCAGCACCTGCTCGGCACGCTCGGCGAAAGCCCGGGCCTCGCGCCGGGCACGTGGCAGGCCCAGCGCCTGTTCGAGAAAGAAACTGCGCTGGAAACGCGACAGACCGGTAAGCAGGTTGTCCAGCACACTCATCTTCTTGAACAGCGCATTGTTCTGGAAGGTACGGCCGATCCCCAGCCGCGCCGCCTGCAGCGGGTGCGGCCGGCGCAACGGCTCGGTGGCGAAGAACAGCTGGCCGGCATCGGCCCGGTAGACGCCATTGAGGATGTTCAGCAGCGAGCTCTTGCCGGCGCCATTCGGCCCGATCAGGGCGCAGATCTCGCCGCGCCTGACGCTGAAGGACAAGTCGGAAATCGCCTTCACGCCCTTGAACGACAGCGACACGTTGCGCACCTCCAGCAAAGCACTCATGCCGCGCGCTCCAGATATTCGTGCAGCCATGACAAGCGTGCCGGGCCTTGTAGCGCCACGCTGGCAGACGCACTTGGCACCTCGATCCGGCGCAAGCGATGGAAGCCGAGCAGACGCCGCACCCGCTGCTTCAGCCAGCGACGCAAGCCCTGGTGTGGATTTTCCAGCGTCCAGTCACACAGACGCCGTCGCCAACTGTCTGGTGGCGCCAGGCGGGCATCGATTTCGCCCGCCAGCGCCTCGACCCCCGCAGCGGACAACAACAACCCGGTCGGGGCGATTTCGCGACGGTCGCGACCAGCAGACTCGCTCGTTTCCGGGAAGGCTAGACTTTCGCCATGGTGCAACCAACGGCTCAGCAAATGCCCCAGTCCCTCACGCCATTCGGTGCCCTCATCGACCCACAGCACGTCATCTTCGGCGCCCTGCGCCCAACCCTGAGGCTGCGCCACCGGCGCCTCGCCGACAAACAACGTCGACAGCGGCTGCACCTGCCACAAGCCGTTGCTCACGACATTGGCCTGGGCGGAAAACAAACGCAGTGGCCACAGCTCGGCAAGGCCGCTGCCCAACCAGTGCGACACGTCTTCACGGCGTTGGACGAAGGCGAACGTCGGACGCGCCTGGCGCAGTTGCCGTTGCAGCTCATCGCCACGGCTGTCGCGGCCAATCACCAGACTCTGGCCGCCAAGCGGGTGGGCAGCCAACGCCAGAATCAGCAGGCTCGGCTCGAAGGCGCCACTCAATGCCAGGCGCTGCCCGGGGCCGAACCCCTGCTGGCGCAGGCCGTTGGCAACCCGCTCGACCTCGTGCTGCACATCGATCCAGCGCCAGGCCTTCCACGCACCGAGACGGCGATGACGCAGGGCGATTTGTGTCGGCCGTTCTCTGGCCCAACGCTGCAGCGCCGTCAGCGCGCTGTCGGCCACTACGTCGGGCAACGGCGGATAGCGTTCATGAATGCTCATGCGATGACTCCTCTGCCGATTCAGGCCGGCTCGGCCAGGTTGACATCGACGTTTTCGCGCTGCTGGCTGAGGTCGCGATAGCCGGCGCCAGGATGGTTGGCGGGCAGTCGCGGGCCATCGCCGAACAGCTTCTCGCGCAGGGTTCCGGAACGATATTCGGTCTTGTACACACCGCGTTTCTGCAACTCGGGCACCAACAGCTCGACCACATCGCGAAAGGTTTCGTGGGCCAGGACGTAAGCCAGGTTGAAGCCGTCCACGTCGGTTTCCTCGACCCAGGCCTGCAGCTCGTCGGCGACGGTCTGCGCACTGCCGACGATCAGCGGGCCGAAGCCGCCAATACCAACCCAATCGGCCAGTTCCTGCACCGTCCATTGCTTATTGGGGTCGGCGGTGGAAAAGGTTTCCACTGCCGACTGAATGGCATTGGTATGGATATGCTTGAGCACCTGGTCGGGCCGGTACTGGCCGAAGTCGATCCCCGTCCATCCCGAGATCAGCGCCAGCGCACCTTCGTAGCTGGTATATGACGTGAGCTCCTGCCACTTGGCCTGAGCCTTGGCGTCGGTCTCGTCGACGATCACTGTCTGCAGGTTGAAGATCAGCACCTTGCGTGGATCACGCCCGGCCTCGGCAGCGCGACGGCGGATGTCGGCCACGGTTTTCTTCAGGATCACCTTGGACGGTGCGGCGACGAACACGCACTCGGCGTGTCCGGCTGCGAAGTCCTTGCCACGGCTCGACGCCCCCGCCTGATAGAGCACCGGCGTGCGCTGCGGCGAAGGCTCGCAGAGGTGGATGCCGGGCACCTGGAAGTGCTTGCCCTGGTGGCGGATCTCATGAACCTTGCTGGGATCGCTGAAAATGCCGCGCTCGCGATCACGCAGCACAGCGCCCTCTTCCCAGCTCCCCTCGAACAGCTTGTAGAGCACTTCAAGATATTCGTCGGCGTAGTCGTAGCGCGCATCGTGGTCGCTCAGCGCCTTCTGCCCGAGGTTGCGCGCGCCGCTGTCGAGGTACGAGGTAACGATGTTCCAGCCGATGCGCCCCTTGGTCAGGTGATCCAGGGTCGACAGGCGCCGGGCGAAAGGATACGGGTGCTCGAACGTCAGCGAGGCGGTGAGGCCAAAACCGAGGTGTTCGGTAACCAGCGCCATCGGGGTGATCAGCGCCAGCGGATCATTGACCGGAACCTGGGTCGCCTGGCGGATGGCCGCATCGCCATTGCCACCCAGCACGTCGTAGATGCCGATCACGTCGGCGATGAAGATGCCGTCAAACTTACCGCGCTCAAGCAACTTGGCCAGATCCGTCCAGTACTCCAGATCCTTGTATTGCCAGGCGCGATCCTTGGGGTGCCTCCAGAGTCCGGGCGACTGATGGCCGACACAGTTCATCTCGAAGGCGTTCAAACGAATTTCACGTGGCATGGGAGCTCCTGATCGATAGGCTCGGCACCCTGTTTCGGCGCCTCTCAATGCTCTATCAACACAATCCATGCCAATAAATATTTTCTTTATTTACAATGACATAGAGATTACTCGAAGCAGCTTTAATGCCTGCAGGACGACATCACTGCTGATCAGCTGTACAACAGCGAACAGTGTTGATGCGCAGCGAGAAACATGCCGAGCTCTGCGACCCGGTCATGAGTACACCGCATTCAGCCAATCTTGATAAATATCAAGGTCATCGAGCCCCACTGCGTCACGCTTGGCCTGAACCGGTGGGCCTTCATCGAGGCTGCCACCGCGGTGGAGGCCATCATGAATACTTACTCAAGACTGCTGCTGATCTGCCATCCAGACCTGCACCCTTCGCCTGCCCTGACGCGTGCTCAAGCGCTGAGCAGTGCGACAGGTGCTACCTTGCACCTGGTGGCGCTCAGCCAATTGCCCTCGCGCCTGGCAACCCTGGACCAGGTGCTACGCAAAAACGCCCGCAAGCAGGACGCCGAGCATCGCAAGGCTTGGCTCGCTGAGCAGGTGAAGGCGCTGGGCGAGCTGGGCATTACCGCCTACGCCGAGACACTGGACGATCAAGACCCGCTCAAGGACTTCATCCGGCTGGCCCAACTGCACCGGGTCGGGATGGTGATCAAGGACATCCAGCACGAAACCGCCTTGAGCCGTGCCCTGCTCACGCCATTGGACTGGCAATTGCTACGCCGCTGCCCGATCCCGCTGCACCTGGTAGCCCAGGCTGAAACGAAGCTGCCAGCGCGCATACTGGTCGCCGTTGATCTGGTCGAGCACGACCCGGTGATCGACAAGCTCAACGACCACATCCTGCAATCGGCACAGGCACTGGCACAACGCTGCAAGGCGCAGCTGCATTTGCTGCAGGCCTACGAACCCAGCGCCAGTTTCGTCGCCTATGCCGCCGCACCCGTGGCCTGGACCGACAAACTGGTCGAGGAAATGTCCGGTCGTGCGCGCGAGCGCATGGCGACGTTCGGCGGCCACTATGGCATCAAGCCAGACCACCTGCACCTGGTGCGGGGCGCTGCCCGTAACGTGGTCAGCGAATACGCGAACCAGCAAGGCTTCGATGTGGTGGTGATGGGCACGCTCTACCACGAGGGGGTGAGCAAGGTCGTCGGCAGTACTACCGAGCAAACCCTGTACAAGGTTCACTCCAGTATCCTGGCGATTCACGGTTGAACGGTCGCCCACTGGCTATGCTCGACTGGACACTCATCAAACCGCACAGTGCCATGCAGCTCATGTCGCTGTGAACGACCTCTGGAGCGCAGGGCATGAATGACACCTCGCCGTTGCTGTTCGCCCTGCAAGGCAGCCAGGCCTATGGGAATGCCGTGGCGCAACGCCTGGGCAGGACACTGTCTGCACATGAAGAGCGCGACTACGAGGACGGAGAGCACAAGTGCTGGCCCGGCGAATCGGTGGACGGTCGATCGGTCATCGTCTTCCACTCGCTGTATGGTGACGCGCACCACAGCGCGCATGACAAGCTATGCCGGTTGTTGTTCTTCTGTGGCGCGCTCAAGGACGCTGCTGCCCGCCAGGTGACGGCAGTCACGCCTTACCTCTGTTATGGTCGCAAGGACCGCAAGGTGGAGTTTCAGGACGCTATTATCACCCGCCATGTGGCTCGGCTGATGGAAAGCTGCGGCGTGGACCGCATTGTGGCGCTGGACGTGCACAACCCCAGCGCCTTCGACAACGCCTACCGAATCCCGAACTGGAACCTGCAATGCACCCCACTGTTCGCCCAACGCCTGGCCCCGCTCCTCGGTGAGCAGGCGGTCACGGTGGTGTCGCCGGATATCGGTGGCGTCAAACGTGCGGAGCAGTTTCGCCAGGTCCTGGCGCACCTGCTGGCGCGCCCGGTCTCGGTGGCCATGATGGAAAAACACCGCCAGCAGGCAGGCCTGAGCGGCGAACACTTGGTCGGTAACGTGGCAGGCAGCACCGTCATTGTGTTCGACGACCTGATCAGTACGGGGCAGACGCTGCTGCGCGCTGCCCAGGCCTGCCGGCAGGCCGGAGCCAGCCGCCTACTGGCTGCGGCCACCCACGGCCTGTTCACCACCGGTGGCGAGCTGTTCGACAGCGGCGCGTTCGAACGGGTACTGGTGGCCGACAGCATCGCCCCCTTTCGCCTGCCCGTGCGATGCCTGGCGCAACTGGATATCGTCGATACCAGCGCCTTGGTCGCCGAGTTGCTTGCCAACCGCCCGGGCACTGGCGCATGACCCCGGCGCAGGTGGCGACGGTGGAGCGTCCCTGCTCCTGAAATCGGTCGGGCCATGTGGCCACGAGGCGTGTCGCAGGCCATGCTGATGGTGTTCGCGCAGAGCATCATGGGAACCGCTATAACCGTCTACCCTGCCTCCCTGCCAAAGGCGTAACCCTTGAAAACTGACCCCCGGCACCATGGGAGCACTGTGCATGCCTATCGACTTCAGACCCGCTCGAGTCTCGGACGCGCATGATATTGCGCGCTTCTTTCAACTGACATCGGAGGGCATGGCCGATTACATATGGAGCAAGCTCGCCGCACCTGGAGAAGCCTTGCTGAGTGTCGGTGCGTCTCGCTATGCCAGAGAACAGGGCGACTTTTCATACAAGAACTGCCTGATGGCCACTTTTGAAGGGCGCGTCATCGGCATGATGCATAGCTATGCCTTGCGCGCAACGCCTGACAGGCCAGTCGAGACCGACCCCGTCCTCGCGCCTTATTCCGACATGGAAGTACCCGATACCTTGTACATATCCAGCCTGGCGCTGGATGAAGCCTGGCGGAGCCAGGGGCTGGGCGCCCAGTTTCTTCGCCACGCCCAGCAGCGCGCTGACGACGCGGGCCTTGATGGGTTGTGCCTGATCGATTACGCAGAAAACCACGGTGCACGCCGCTTCTACGAACGTCATGGTTTTCAAATTGTTAAAACCTGCCAGATCGTTCCGCACCCGATGCTGGGCGTCACCGGTGAAGCCTATTTAATGTATCGCCCTACTCACAACGTGCTCGAGAAACAGCCATGAACCAGAAACTGACCGTGTTCCGCGAACTGGATATCCAACCGCTGCGCGACCTTCCGTTCTTTGAAGAAGTCCTGGAAGGCAGCCCTCACACGCTGACGTCCAAGTACTATCACGATGAACAGCAAGGTCGCATTTCCGGAGAATGGGAAGCCAGCACCGGGGCGTGGCGCATTGACTACAAAGTCTGGGAGTTCTGCCATGTCCTGAGTGGATGCTGCGTCATCGAGCTTGAGGGTTGCGCCCCGGTCACACTGGCCGCTGGCGACACGTTCATTATCGAACCGGGCGCCAAGGGCAAATGGACCGTAGTGGAAGACATGAAGAAGAACTTCGTGATCCTCGTGCCCGCGAACTAAGCCACTGAATGCTGGCTGAAGCCGACTATGCTGGTAGCAATCCACACGCCGGCACAGGGGCTGTTAAATGGGCAACAAGCGCAGGTTCGGACGGGCTGCTGGGCTGATGCTACTGATCCACTTGCTGTTCTCGCCCCTGCTCCATGCGGACACCCCTCAGCCTGGGCCAGAGATAGAGGGTGTGATTGCCGAACCCGCACCGTTGACCGTCATCAACCGCACGGTGCTGGTCTTTCGTGCGACGCTGCTGGGCGAAACACCCACGGTGCGTGCCCAGCGCGCCAAGAAGGTCATCGAGGATACGCTTCAGGAAACAAACGATCTGGAGGTTCGCGTCGACCCTATCCTGCACAGCTACCTGGTGCTGCTGGGCGGGCGCCGGGCATTCATCGTGACGCCACTGGATGCTGCGGCCGATACCATTACAACAGGCGAAGCCGCCGAGCAGGCCGCCGAGAACCTGCGCCTTGTCGTCGAGGAAACCCGCCAGGCGCGAAGCCTGCGGTTCTTGCTCACCGCGGTAGGCTACAGCGCTGCGGCAACCTTGGTCTTTTTCATGCTGGTAAAGGCCGCAGGCTACTGTCGACGCAAGCTCCTGGGACTGCTGCCTAAACTGATGGGCAAACACTCCGAGCGCCTCAAGGTCGGCCACACGCAACTGTTCGACCTGCAGAACCTGTACTACCTGATAGACCGCTCTCTCTGGCTGCTGTACTGGTTGGTCGTGTTGTTGTTCTGCTACCAGTGGCTGGGCTTCGTGCTGTCTCAGTTCCCCTACACAAGGTCTTGGGGGGAAAGCCTCAATATCCACCTGATGGCGCTGCTCAACTACCTGATCAGCGGTATTTTGCGTGCCATGCCCGGCCTGGCCGTTGCACTGTCGATCTTCTTCATCGCCCGGGGCATCAGCGCTTTCTCCAAACGTGTGCTAAGGCGCATGGCACGCCCAGGCACATTGAAATGGCTGACCGCCGAAACCTTGCAACCGACCATGCGCCTGACGTCGCTGGCGATCTGGCTATTTGCCCTGGTGATGGCCTACCCCTATCTACCCGGCTCGGGTACCGATGCCTTCAAGGGGTTGTCAGTGTTGCTCGGTCTGATGGTTTCACTGGGGGCGACCAGTGTCATCGGCCAAGGCGCCGCCGGACTGATTCTCACCTACACGCGCACGCTGCGCGTCGGTGAATTTGTACGTGTGGGTGATTACGAGGGCACGGTGACCGAGGTGGGCATGTTCACCACGACCATTCGCACCGGGCTTGGCGAAGTGCTGACACTTCCCAACTCGATGATTACCGGCTCGGTGACCAAGAACTACTCACGAATCGTGCAAGGGCCAGGCTATGTGGTCGACACCGTGGTGACCATTGGCTACGACACCCCGTGGCGTCAGGTCGAGGCGATGTTGCTGGAAGCGGCTCGGCGCACCGACGGCGTGCTGCAAACGCCCATGCCCCAGGTATTCCAGACGGCACTGTCGGACTTCTACCCCGAGTATCGATTAGTGGCCCAGGCCATCCCGTCAGAGCCCAGGCCACGCGCGCAGCTTTTGAGCCTGTTGCACGCCAATATCCAGGACGTGTTCAACGAGTATGGGGTGCAAATCATGTCGCCTCACTACCTGGGCGATCCCGAGCAACCCAAATGGGTGCCCAAGGAGCAGTGGCACACGGCCCCGTCCAAACCTGAAAACACCGCGTGAGCAATGAGGCCTCAGGTGCCGGTCAGCGCAATGATCACCGGCCCGCAGACTGCCAACAGGACATTGGAAACGGCGTAGCAGACGGAAGCCGATGACCGGCGTGTTGCTCCCCGACTGCTTGAGGATCTTGTTCATCGACGCCGATAAGGGCCAAAAGCATGCCGAGCAACGACCCAACCACCCTGAGCATCGCGCAGGGCCAGGCTCAAACGTCCAGCGCCCCCCTGAGCAAGGCATCAAGCACACGCGCGACGTCAGCACCCTGCTCGTCCAGCAGGCACACCGGCAGCCCGTGCAAGGCCGCTTGCACACCGGCCAGCCCCTCGCCCGTCAAGGCCAGCGGACAAGCAATGTCCATCTGCAGGGAGCGCAGGCGCTTGGCCAAGGCAGGGCTCACCGGCGGCTGCAGCGCGATCACCAGTGCCGCAGGCTGCATCGCCGCACACAGCAGCGGGAGCTCTTCCAGCGGCTGCCCGCAGCCGAGCACTTCGATGCGTTGTTGCTCACTGCTCAACAGCAGCCCGGCGCACAATACCTGGCACTCGGCTTGCCCCTCGGTACCCGCCAGCAGCACCCGTGGCGCATCGGCCTGGTTCATCTGCAAGCGCAGCAACAGCCGGGCGCGCAAGAACGTATCGAGAAACAACCATTGGCTACGCTGGCCTGGCGCAGTGCCTGAAGCCAGCTCATGCCAAACCGGCATCAGCACGTCCCGCAGCACCGTGGCCTTTGGCAAGAGTGTGAACAGCTGCCCATGGATAGCTTCCAGCGCCTGCGCATCGAATGCCCTGGAGGCGCGTGCAACGGCGGCGCGCCAATCGTCAAAGGCCGAGGGCTGCTGCACAGGCACCTCAGGCTGGCCGGCGAGCCTGTCACCCACCTTGCTGATGGGCAGGCCGTTGGCGGTCCAGCGCAAGATGTCACGTATGCGCTGCACATCCTGGGCCGTGTACAAGCGATGGCCGCCCTCGGTGCGCTGCGGGCGAATCAACCCATGACGCCGCTCCCAGGCACGCAAGGTCACCGGATTGATGCCGGTCAGGCTGACCACATCGCGCATGGGTAGCAATTCGGGTGGGGTGGCGTCGGTCATAACGAGGTGTCATTCAAGGGGTGATACATTCTAAACCCAGATGCACCTTCTGCGGCGAGCCTCCTTGGTTCATCATGCAACAAACAGCGCCAAAAGCTACTGCACGGAAGCCTTTGGCGCACATCGCATACGAAATGCCTGTAGGTGAGCCCCATGATCAACGCAAAACTCCTGCAACTGATGGTCGAACATTCAAACGATGGCATCGTCGTCGCCGAGCAGGAAGGCAATGAGAGCATCCTTATCTACGTCAACCCGGCCTTCGAGCGCCTGACCGGCTATTGCGCCGACGATATCCTCTATCAGGACTGCCGTTTTCTTCAGGGCGAGGATCACGACCAGCCGGGCATCGCAACCATCCGCGAAGCGATCCGCGAAGGCCGCCCCTGCTGCCAGGTGCTGCGCAACTACCGCAAAGACGGCAGCCTGTTCTGGAACGAGTTGTCCATCACACCCGTGCACAACGAGGCGGACCAGCTAACCTACTACATCGGCATCCAGCGCGATGTCACAGCGCAGATATTCGCCGAGGAAAGGGTTCGCGAGCTGGAGGCTGAAGTGGCAGAACTGCGCCGGCAGCAGGGCCAGGCCAAGCGCTGACAAAAAACCTATACAAGGACGTTGACTTGTATAGATAAAAGCTTAGGCTTCAGTTATACCTGTACAACAATTCAATGTTGTACAGGATTGCCTGGAGCCCAGTATGTCAGCGTACCTACAGCAGTTCGCCGAGCGCTTCGCCCGCCTTGATGGGGCGAGCCTCGACACGCTGGATAAACTGTACAGCGACGATGTCACCTTCCGTGATCCCCTGCACCAGATACAGGGGCTGCAGGCCCTGCGCGCCTACTTCGAGCAGTTGTACGCCAACGCCACCGATATCCGCTACGCCTTCACCAGCGCCGACGAGGTAAAGCCCGGGCAAGGTTACCTGCGTTGGACACTGCAGTTTTGCCACCCGCGCCTGGCGGGGGGCCAGCCGATCACGTTGCAAGGGTGCAGCTGCCTGCATTGGCGCGACCGTGTGCATTTTCACCAGGACTATTTCGACGCCGGTGCCCTGCTTTATGAGCACCTTCCCGTCATGGGCACTGCGATCCGCTGGCTCAAAGGCAGGCTGGCATGAGCCGCTGTTGGCTGACCGGCGCCAGCAGCGGTATCGGTGCCGCGCTCGCGCAAATCCTCCTGGAACAAGGTCACCAGGTCGCCTTGGGCGGGCGCCACGCCGACCGCCTTGCCCCGCTGGCCGAACGGTTTCCTGGGCAGGTATTGCTGGCCATTGGCGATCTTGACAACCCGGAGCAGGTCGCCGGCATCGCTGCGCATATCGAGCAGGCCTGGGGGGGCCTGGACATGGCCATTTTCAATGCCGGCACCTGCGAATACCTGGAGCCGGGGCATTTCGACCCGGCGTTGGTCGAGCGCGTCATGCGCACCAACCTGCTGGGCGTCAGCTACTGCCTGGCGGCGGCACTGCCCTTGCTTCGCACCGGCCAACGCCCCCACCTGGTGGTGATGGGCAGTTCGGTAACCTGGCTGGCCTTGCCCCGCGCTGGCGCCTATGGCGCGTCCAAGGCCGCAGTGCGCTATCTGGTGGAGTCACAGCGAATCGACCTGGCCCGCGAAGGCATCGCGGTCACCCTGGTGAGCCCAGGCTTCGTGGACACGCCACTGACCCGTCGCAACGATTTCCCCATGCCACAGCTGTGGTCTGCGCAGCGTGCCGCCCGGCATATCGCCAAGCGCCTGCCCGGCCGCCCCCTGGAAATCAACTTCCCCGGTCTTTTCACCTTGGTGTTGCGCCTGCTCGGGGCGCTGCCCGCGCGCCTGCGCCTGGCGCTGGGCCAACGCCTCGCCCGTCATGAACAGGAATGATGATCCATGCGTATAGCAATCATCGGCAGTGGCATCGCGGGGCTGACCTGCGCCCATTTGCTGTCACGCAAGCACGAAGTCACGGTTTTCGAGGCCGAGCAATGGGTCGGGGGCCACACCCACACCCTTGATGTGGTCTGGAAAGGCCAGCGGCATGCGATAGATACCGGTTTTATCGTCTTCAACGACTGGACGTACCCGAACTTCATCCGCTTGCTCGACCAGCTCAAGGTCCCTTCACAGCCGACCGAGATGAGTTTTTCCGTGCATGACCCGATGACGGGCCTGGAATATAACGGCCACGACCTGAACACCCTGTTCGCCCAACGCAGCAACCTGGTGTCCCCAGGGTTCTGGGGGATGATCCGGGACATTCTGCGTTTCAACCGTCAGGCACTGGCCGACCTGGACAACCAGCGTATCGATGCCAGCACCACGCTGGGCGACTACCTTCAAGCGAACCGCTATGGGCAACGCTTCATCGATCATTACATCGTGCCAATGGGGTCGGCGATCTGGTCGATGTCTCGCGCAGACATGCTCCACTTCCCGCTTGAGTTCTTCGTGCGCTTCTGTCGCAACCACGGCTTGCTGTCGGTCAACCAACGCCCACAGTGGCGGGTGATCAAAGGCGGCTCGCGCAGCTATGTCGCGCCGCTGTGCCGACCGTTTGCTGAGCGCATCCGCCTCAACTGCAAGGTTTACCGCGTCAGCCGCGACGAAGGTGGCGTGACCCTCGTGAGCGCGGCCGGCACCGAACGCTTCGACAATGTGGTGTTCGCTTGCCACAGCGATCAGGCCCTGGCGCTGCTGGAAAGCCCCAGCAACCAGGAGCGCGCCGTACTCAGCGCCATCGATTACGCCAGCAACGACGTGGTGCTGCACACCGATACCCGCCTGCTGCCACGCCGCCAGCGCGCCTGGGCCAGTTGGAACTACCGCCTGGGCGGCCCTGAGCGGGCTCCCGCCGCGCTGACCTACAACATGAACATTCTGCAGGGTATCCAGGCACCGACAACCTTCTGTGTGAGCCTCAACCAGACCGCACTGATAGACCCGGCGCAGGTCATCGCCCGCTTCCAGTACGCCCATCCCCAGTACAGCGTTGCAGCGTCGGCTGCCCAGGCATGCCAAGGGCAACTGCAGGGTCAGCAGCACAGTTACTTTTGTGGCGCCTACTGGGGCAATGGCTTTCATGAAGACGGGGTGGTCAGCGCACTGAAGGTGGCCGCGCACTTCGGAGAGCACCTGTGAACAGCAGCCTCTGCCTGGGCTGGATCAGCCACCGTCGGCTGACGCCGCGGGCCCACGCGTTCCGCTACCGGATCGGCATGTTCTACCTGGACCTGGACGAACAATCCTGGTTGATGGGCCTGTCACGCTGGATGGGACGCTGGCGCCTGGCGCCGTTGTGCTGGCGCGAGACCGACTACCTGCCCGCCCTGACCCGCCAAGGCGAATCGCTGGCCCAGGCTGCACGCTTGCTGGTCGGGCAGGCGACGGGGCACCTGCCCGAAGGCCGGGTACAGCTGCTCACGCAACTGCGGTGCTGGGGGCTGTCGTTCAACCCGGTGAGCTTCTATTTCTGCCATGACCGCGACGGGTGCCTGACCGCGATCCTGATGGAAGTGCGCAACACGCCCTGGCGTGAACGCTTTCATTACGTGCTCCCGGTGCAAGGCAACCTTGCCAGGCCCTTCAGCGTCGGCAAGGCCTTCCATGTGTCACCGTTCATGCCGCTGGACATGGACTATCGCCTGCGCTTCTTCCTGGACACGGACCATGTACGCATTCAGATGCAGAACTGGCAAGGCGGCACAAAGGTGTTCGAGGCCGACCTCGCCCTGCGCCGCAAGCCACTGGATGGAGCAGCGCTACGTCGGTATGTCCTGAACTTCCCATGGATGAGCCTGCGCACCGTCTCGGCCATCTACTGGCAAGCGCTTCGCCTGTTACTCAAACGCACCCCCGTGCATGACCACACCACCTGCCAGGGTGACCTGGCACTCGGCCAACCTTGCGAGGACCTTGATGATGTCAAATCCCACCCTGAGCGTTAGCAAGTTCGCAGGCCTTGCGCCACTGCTCGGCGGGCTGGCACGAAGCGCCGTGCTCGCCCAGTTGGGCAAGCTGCGTCACGGCCACCTGCGCCTGCTCAGCCACGGGCAGCAGTGGAGTTTCGGTGATGCCGACAGCCCGTTGCAGGCCGAGGTGGAGATCCTCGATGACGCCACCTGGAGCCTGATCGCCGGCAATGGCTCGATCGGTGCTGGCGAAGCCTACATTCACGGCTATTGGCGCAGCCCCGACCTGGCGCTGGTGACCCGCCTGTTCGTCGCCAACCTTGAAGTGCTCGACGCGCTCGAGGGCGGCCTGGCCCGCCTGGGCCGCCCTGCCCTGCGCCTGCTGCACCGGCTCAACCGCAACGACAAGCGTGGAGCCCGGCGCAACATTCTGGCCCACTACGACCTGGGCAATGCCCTGTTCGAGCGGCTGCTGGACCCCACCATGATGTATTCGGCTGCGCAATTCGAACACCCGGGGCAAACACTGGAGCAGGCCCAGTTGCACAAGCTGGAGCGCATCTGCCAGAAGCTCGAACTGAGCCCTGACGATCACCTGCTGGAAATTGGCAGCGGCTGGGGCAGCCTCGCTATCCACGCAGCCACCCGTTACGGCTGCAGGGTCACCACCACGACGCTCTCCGAGGCGCAGTACAGCCATACCCTGGAGCGCGTCAAGGCCTTGGGGCTGGGGCAGCGCGTGCAAGTGCTCCGCGAAGACTACCGCGACCTTCAAGGCACGTTCGACAAACTGGTTTCCATCGAAATGATCGAAGCGGTTGGCCATCGCTACCTGCCGGTGTATTTCCGCCAGTGTGCTTCGCTCATCAAACCTGAAGGCCTGATGCTATTGCAGGCAATCACCATCCGCGACCAGCGCTATGCCCAGGCGCAGCGCTCGGTCGACTTTATCCAGCGCTACATCTTCCCCGGTGGCGCCCTGCCTTCGCTGAGCGTGTTGCTCGATACCGCCAGCCGGCACACTGGCCTGAACCTTGTGCACATGGAAGATTTTGGCCTGGACTACGCCCACACCCTGCGACACTGGCGCGAAAACCTGCGTCAGGCACGCACTGCGCTGACGGACCTTGGCTACGACGACATGTTCCAGCGCTTGTGGGAGTTTTACCTCTGCTACTGCCAAGGCGGTTTCGAGGAACGCGCCATCGGTGTTGCGCACCTGCTCTGGGCAGCACCCCAGGCACGCCGCGCGCCCTTGCCTGGCAGTGCCTGATGCGCAGCCGCTGGCTGATCGCCAATGCCCTCTGGCTGCAAGCCGGCTGGTGGGTCTGCGTGCTGGGGGCCGAGCGGCCTTTGCTGTTGCTACTGGTGATTCCGGGCGTGGCAGTGCACCTGCGCCTGTGCCCGGCCATCCATGCCGAGGTCAAGGCGCTGTTGCGCGTCACCTTTATCGGCTGTGTGCTCGACAGCGTGCTGGGAGCACTGGGGGTGTTCGGTTTCGACGCCTGGCCCCTGCCACTGTGGCTAGCGCTGCTGTGGTTGGTGCTGGCCAGCGGAATGCGTCACAGCCTGGCATGGGCCGGCAGGCACTGGCGAATCGGCGCACTGCTGGGGGCGATTGGCGGCCCTCTGGCCTACGTAGGCGGCGCCAGGCTGGCAGGTGTCGCCTTGCCATTGGGCGCGCTGGAAACCGGCCTGCTACTGATGCCGATATGGGCGTTGGCCCTGCCCCTGCTGGCGCGCATCGCGGCGCGGCGCTGACCGGCGACATCGCTCGGAACAGTAGCGCACCTGCTCCCAACAGCGTGCCCAGCGCTTGCGCCAGGTGAACGGCCGGCCACACACCACGCAAACCTTGCTGGGCAGAAGGCTCTTTTTCATAACGCCTGCCCCGCATCGAGCCGCGCCAGCAATGACTGGCCACGTTGCCACACAGCATCGCGACGGCCAGCGGGCATGCCATCGAGGCTGCGATAGACCAGGGCCAGGCGCGGGTTAGCCGAGAGCTGGGGGCGATGGCGAATGAGAAAATGCCAATACAAGGCATTGAACGGGCAGGCCTCCTCTTCGGTCACCTGGTCGACCCTGTAACTGCAAGCCTTGCAATGATCGGACATGCGCTGGATATAACGACCACTGGCGCAGTACGGCTTGGACCCCAGGTAGCCGCCATCGGCGTGCATCACCATGCCAAGCGTGTTGGGCAGTTCGACCCACTCGAAGGCATCCATGTAGACCGCCAGGTACCACTCACAAATTGCGGTTGGCACGATACCGGCCAGCAAGGCGAAGTTGCCGGTAACCATCAACCGCTGGATATGGTGAGCGTAGCCCAACCGCAGGGTCTGCCCGATGGCTTGGGCCATGCAGCGCATGCGGGTGTGCCCGGTCCAGTAGAATTCTGGCAGCGCCCGGTCGTTGTTCAGGTGATTGAGCCCGGCATACGCCGGCATGCGCTGCCAATAGATGCCACGCACATACTCACGCCAGCCGATCAACTGGCGAATGAAGCCTTCGGCTGCATTGAGCGGCACCCGCCCCTCGCGCCAGGCTTTGTCGACGTCGTCGCACAGACGACGCACATCCAGAAGCCCGATGTTGAGCGCCGCACTGATGCGCGCATGAAACAGGTACGGCTCGCCTTCGGCCATTGCATCCTGGTAGTCACCGAAAGCCGCCAGGCCGAAATCCAGAAAATGCTGCCACAGCTGTTGTGCCTCGGCGTGGGTCACGGGGTAGTCGAAACCGTCGACGCCCCCGTAGTGGTCGCTGAAGCGCTGACGCACCAAGGCCACCACCGCTGCCGTGATGTCGTCTTGCGCGAAATGCGCAGCGAACGGGCCACGCAGCTGCCGTGGCAATGGCTTGCGATTGTCGCCATCGAAATTCCAGGCCCCACCTGCCGGGCTGCCGTCAGGCTCCATGAGCAGGCCGGTTCGCTTGCGCATGCCACGGTAGAAGTGCTCCATACGCAGCTGGCGACGTTCTGTGGCCCAGCGCCCGAAGGCTTCACGGGAGCACAGAAAACGCGTGTCGCGAAACCACACAAGCGGCAGTGCGGCATCACGCAAGGCCTGCTCCAGGCGCCACTCACCGCACTCGGTCAAGTGAATGTGGGTAGCGCCCAAGGCTTGTTGCCATCGACGCAACTCCCCCACGATGCTGCCGCTGTTACCCTCGGCATCCAGCTCGACATAGTGCACCTGCCAACCCCGTTCACGCAGGGCCTGGGCAAAATGCCGCATGGCGCTGAAGATGAGAATGATCTTCAGCGGATGATGCGGTACGTATCGGGCCTCCCCCTCCACTTCCGCCATCAGGACCGCATCGCGAGCAGGGTCAAGGGACGCCAGACTTGCCAGGTCGAACGACAGTTGGTCACCCAGCACCAGGCCCAGGCGCATCGTCCGGGCTACCACTGGCTGGTGAGCGTTACCGGTACGCGCAGCGGCGCGATGGGGCCGTCGCGTTGCCCGCACATCTCATCGTGCACCACCTGCTGCACCAGCATGCAGGGCACCGGCGGCAGGTCGGCCAGCAACTGCCGCAGTTCGGTCGTGGAGCGCACGCGCACGGGCTGCCCCTGGGCATCGCTCAATGTCACAGGGCCGGCGTCGGTCAGGGCGCGCAGGAGGTAGAAGCCCCCCTCTAGCGACAGCAGTTCAAGTTCCTTGGCTTCGCCGGTCGAAACCAGCTGGGTCAGCGCGATCAGGTTCATGGTGTGCCCTCTGGCAGGCGGCGGAAGAACAAGGTGATCTGGCCAATCTCAACGCCCAGCTTGCTCATGCTCGAGCGGTTGATCAGGGTGTCGTCATCCATGAGGTACATCCAGTCGTCCAGGTCTACCTGCCAGTGCCGCCCATCGACCGGCAGGTCCAGTTGGTAACGCCATCGCAGCGCGTTGCCCGCCACTTCGCCACGCGCCTCGCCGATCACGTCCCCCGCGGTTCCCCGCCAGCGCCCGGGGCCGTCCGGCACCAGCGTCCAGGTACGCTGCTGGCGCGTGCCATCGCTATAGAGAAAATGTTCGTCGAGGATCAGCCGCTCACCCTCGCGGCGGCTGTCGATGCGCACGTGGAAGCGCTTGACCACCTCCCCGGAACGCTTCTGGAACATCCCCCACGCCTGAACCGGGCGCGAGAAGAACGCCGCCAGGTCCAGCTTCGGCTGCTCCTGGGCATAGTGCTCGATACCGACATTGCCACAACTGCCCAGAAGCAGGCAGGCAGCCAGCAACAGCGCTTTGTACATGTTCAGGCTCCTCGGTCATCGCCAGCCAGCCCAAGCAGCCGCTGACGCAATTGGGGATCTCTGGCCCGCGGGTCAAGCCAGATGGCGAAGAAGGCCCGGGCGAACACCGGATCGTCGATCGCGTGGCTCAGTTTGCCGTCGACGTAAAAGCGGCAACCCTGCCCCGGCAGGTACAAGCCCGTGATGCGCATGCCAGGGCTCACGTCCACGAATGCCTGCTCAATCGCCCTGGTCCATGCCGCGCGTTGCTGTGCCGTCATGCTGCCGCCACCCAGGCGTTGCATTTCCTCGAGGCTGGCTTTGACCAGCGTGTCCCTGGACAATGAACGGTGATAAAGCAGCTCAAGGGCGAACGGCTGGTTCCAGTCCTGAACCGGGCCAACTGCCCATAACCGGGCGGTATACAGCCGCAGGCCGAACCAGGTGAAATCACCGGCGCCCAGCCGTTGCGCCGCAGGCAGCTCCGCTCGCCAGTCTGCCGCCGACGACATGGCGGCTAGCAGCAGGCACAGACAGGTCCAACGTGCAGGGTGCGCCATTCTGACCTCGAGCACTTTGCTAAATACTATACAATAGTAGACGCTTGTACAGATATTTGACGAGCCATGTATAGTTTTTTAATGCCCAGCATGCATATTTCTGCAAGCCTCGCGCCCCGTTATCGAACACCCATGAAAGTCGAGATAGAAGGAATTGCTCATGCTGTACGTCGTCATGCTCGGTGGACGCCACCCACGGGCCAATATCGAGGTCCACGATGTGTTGTTCGCCCAGGCGGACTCACTTGAACAGGCCTACCCACATTTGCGCCAAGCCTGGTTCGGGAGCCGAACGGGCTTGCACATCGACGCATGGATGGAAGTCGACGGTATTGACCACTACCGCCTCGAATTCAGTCAGGTAGCGCCTGGCCCACACGATCCCAGGTTGTTCTTCATCAACCTGGGCGGCTACGAGCCCGGGGTGTTTGGCGAGGCACACCGCTACCTGCTGGTGGTGGCCAGGGACAAGGCCGAGGCCAAGCAACTGGCCAAGCAGCGCCTGCAGGCAGACTGGCTCAAGCCGCATACCGATGCGGTACTGGACGTCGACGATTGCCTGCCGATCGACTGGGTGAACGGCCGTTACGTGCACTTGATCGAAGGGCCCCATGCCGGCTTACGGCAGTACAGCGACTATATCCTGCTGTGAGCTCACCCCTGTCATGTGCAAGAACGTTGGCAGGCATCACAGGACGAGGCGCCAGCGCCCGGCCAAGAGGACACGCCGATGAGCCTGATAAACGACCTTTACACACCCGCCAACGTGCTGGTCTGCGGGGCCAGCCAAGGGATTGGCCTGGCATTGTGCACGCAGTTGCTGGCGCGCGATGACATCGGGCTGGTGTTCGCCGTTTCGCGACGCGCCACCACCAGCCCTGCGCTGGATACCTTGTTCACAGAGCACGCGCGACGGTTGGTTCGCCTCGACTGCGACGCCCGATCCGAGCAGGCACTGCAAACACTGGCCGCGCAGGTGGGCGCCTGCTGCGACCAACTGAACCTGGTCTTCAGCACGCTTGGCGTGCTGCAAGAAGGCCCGGCGAGGGCTGAAAAAGCACTGACCCAGCTAGACATGGCGGGGTTGCTGAGCACTTTCACAACCAACTGTTTCGCCCCTGTTCTGCTGCTCAAGCATTTGCTGCCGCTGCTGCGTCGGCAACCGATGGCCTTCGTCGCCTTGTCGGCGCGGGTTGGGTCGATCGGCGACAATCACCTGGGTGGGTGGTACAGCTACCGTGCCAGCAAAGCCGCGCTCAATCAGCTTCTGCGCACTGCAAGCATCGAGCTGAAGCGACTGAACCCCGCGTCAACGGTACTTGCATTGCATCCCGGCACCACCGACACCCAGCTTTCCCGCCCCTTTCAGGGCAATGTGCCGCCGGGCAAACTGTTCTCGCCCGCGTTTGCCGCCACCTGCATCCTGGCACTTGTGAGCCGTCACGGCCCGGCGCAGAGCGGAACGTTCTGGGCGTGGGATGGCACGCCGATTCCCTGGTGACGCGGGCGGAGAGCTCCAGGCCAAGTCGATGAACCAGCCCTGAGCGAGAACGGTCAACCCTTTATCTGACAACGGCAGAAGGAAGGGTGCAGCGAATGGTTTCGTTTGATCTGCAACGGATGCTGATAGGCGACTTCCCTTTTACCTTTCTGCTGGAAGTTGCTGTGCGTGTTTCTGCGGCCTTCCTGGCCGTGTTCTTCTTTCTGAAATTCAGTGGCCGGCGCGGGATCAGACAGCTGTCCCGGTTCGAGCTCGTGGTCATTCTCACCCTGGGTTCAGCTGCCGGCGATGTGACCTTTTACGAGGACGTGCCGCTGCTTCCGGTGGCCTTGGTTTTCCTCACGCTGTTCATGCTTTACCGAGGAACGGTCTACCTCATGAGGCGAAACAGAACCTGCGAGGCCTGGATCGACGGGTTGCCGGTCACGGTAGTGAAAGATGGCATGTACGAAATCCATTCGCTGCGTCACATGAACATTTCACCGAATGAGCTGTTCATGGAGCTACGCCAACAAGGTGTCGAGCACCTGGGCCAGGTTCGACTGGGCCTTCTGGAAACCGATGGCGATCTCAGTTTGTATTTCTACGATCAGCAAGACACACGCCCAGGCTTGTCAGTGCTGCCGGTCGAGCATCGCCCGGAGTACACATCGCCGCCCGGCGCCGGGTTGCATTGCTGCGTGAGCTGTGGTTTCCCGGCCTACCATGAGCCTCATGACACCCTGGCGTGTTCACGTTGCGGTCATACGGTCTGGTCGCCTGCATTGGATACCGTGCGCAACCGTTAGCAGGTTCTCCCCATACCGCCAGGCATCGAGCAGGAACTTTGCTCGCTGTTTGCAGGCCCTTATGAAAGGCCTATCAGCACGAGGAGAAAATGATGAGTGCACAATTGAACGGCAAGCGCGTGGCCTTTCTGGTCACCGATGGCTTTGAACAGGTGGAACTGACCGGCCCGCGTGAAGCCTTGGAAAACAGCGGCGCGGTGGTCGATATCCTGAGCGAAAAAGAAGGCACGGTACGTGGCTGGAACCATGACAAACCCGCCGACGCGTTCAGCGTGGATGCGACTTTCGACAGTGCGCAGCTTGACCTCTACGATGCCCTGGTGCTGCCCGGCGGTGTGCAGAATTCGGACACGATTCGCTTGATTCCCGGCGCGCAGAAGCTGGTTAAAAGCCACGATGCGGCCGGCAAGCCGCTGGCGGTCATCTGCCATGGCGCATGGTTGCTGATATCGAGCGGGTTGGCCAAAGGCAAGCGAATGACCAGCTACAAAACCTTGCAAGATGACATTCGTAATGCGGGCGGTACGTGGCTGGATGAACAAGTGGTGGTCGATGGCAACCTCATCACCAGCCGCCAGCCGGATGACATCCCCGCCTTCAATGAGCAGTTGATCAAGGCATTGGCAGGCTGAGCGTGATTCTCTTCAGCGCGTGCTGGTCGCCCATGGCACCGACCAGCGCGCGCTGATCACGCCAACTGGATGAAAACCGAATAGCTGCCCAGCAACACCCAGAAGCACAGGAAAATCCAGGGCGTGCGCAAGGAAAACAGCAGCGATTTGCGGTGCCCCGCCTGAGAGGTTTCGGCCTCGCAGAACAGCGGCGACTCGTCATAGGCCAGCCCCATCATCGGCTCGCTGCGCAGCAGGTGGCTCTGCTTCATCTGCCAGTGCTCGATAATCCGGAAGGCCGCGCGGATGCCAGGCCAGGCATTCAGTGTACTGAGCACGCCGAGCAATGCGAGAAAAGCCGGGACCATCAAGGTGAACATCTCGCCCCAGCTTTGGTTCAGGTTACCCATCGATGACACGTAGGCGATCACCAGGAACGACTGGGCCGCAAGATAAGCGTCGGTACGGTTGGCCAGGATGGTGGTCTCATACTGAATTTCGCGTCGATAGAAATCCAGCCGCTCTTTGGGCGTACCGAACATCCTCTCGTTCGTCTGATCGATCTCATGTTCCGGCGTGGAAGGCGTGATGATTCGAGGCACTGCAGACTCCTTGATAGCGTGGGCCTCACCCATGCCAGCAAGCCCCGTCAGCGGTAGAGCCATGCGGTG
This sequence comes from Pseudomonas sp. JY-Q, assembly GCF_001655295.1. Classification (NCBI taxonomy): domain Bacteria; kingdom Pseudomonadati; phylum Pseudomonadota; class Gammaproteobacteria; order Pseudomonadales; family Pseudomonadaceae; genus Pseudomonas; species Pseudomonas sp. JY-Q. The sequence continues at coordinate 3,570,959 of NZ_CP011525.1, forward strand.
GGTAAAAATTCACTGGGAATGGATGCATCAACCGCTCGTCGCTCAGCACGAAGATCCGCTTCAACACTGGCTTGGAGCACCTTTCGAACGGGAATGAGCGTTCCAAACCTGCAGGAGCTTCCAGCATGAGCGACTACCCTACCCCTCCATTCGCATCCCAACCGCAAAGCGTTCCCGGTTCCCAGCGCAGGATGGATCCTTATCCGGACTGCGGTGAGCAGAGCTACACCGGCAACAATCGCCTCGCAGGCAAGATCGCCTTGATAACCGGTGCTGACAGCGGCATCGGGCGTGCGGTGGCCATTGCCTATGCCCGAGAAGGCGCTGACGTTGCCATTGGCTATCTGAATGAACACGACGATGCGCAGGAAACCGCGCGCTGGGTCAAAGCGGCGGGCCGCCAGTGCCTGCTGCTGCCCGGCGACCTGGCACAGAAACAGCACTGCCATGACATCGTCGACAAGACCGTGGCGCAGTTTGGTCGCATCGATATCCTGGTCAACAACGCCGCGTTCCAGATGGCCCATGAAAGCCTGGACGACATTGACGACGATGAATGGGTAAAGACCTTCGATACCAACATCACCGCCATTTTCCGCATTTGCCAGCGCGCTCTGCCCTCGATGCCAAAAGGCGGCTCGATCATCAACACCAGCTCGGTCAACTCGGACGACCCGTCACCCAGCCTGTTGGCCTATGCTGCGACCAAAGGGGCCATTGCCAATTTCACTGCAGGCCTTGCGCAATTGCTGGGCAAGCAGGGCATTCGCGTCAACAGCGTCGCACCCGGCCCGATCTGGACCCCGCTGATCCCGGCCACCATGCCTGATGAGGCCGTGAGGAACTTCGGTTCCGGTTACCCGATGGGGCGGCCGGGTCAACCTGTGGAGGTGGCGCCAATCTATGTCTTGCTGGGGTCCGATGAAGCCAGCTACATCTCGGGTTCGCGGTACGCCGTGACGGGGGGCAAACCTATCCTTTGAACGTGCTGCCGAGGCCTGCATACGCGGGCCTTGGCGCTTCTGGCAGCGCGTAATCGCAGCGTGACCTCGAAGCGCGCTTTGCCAGCCATCATCGACGTTGAACCCTGCCGCCCACTGTCACTCAATTCCATGCAAGCCATTGTTCATTCGCCCGCGACGAGGTGACACCATGAATGCTATCGATTTGCTGATTCAAGACCATGCGTTGGTCAAGAAACTGCTGGAAGAGCTCTGCGCGACCACCCAGGGTTCAGCAGTGAAGACGCGCAGGCACCCCGCTACGCTGTTCAAGCTTCATCGGTCCAACGAGCGTCACCGAACGCTCGCGGGGCTTTCAACAACAATGTGAAGCTGCCGGTCAGTTGCTGACGCAGCTCTTTGGGCATGGAGAACGCGAAATGCACAAGCCATGAACCATCACCTAAATGGAACGTTTCACGGCGGTACAACGTGACTTGCTGTTCGGAAATACCAATGCACACGGCTACCGAAAAATCGCTTGGTTCTTCGTCCACGGGAGAGCCCCTGGCAAGCAAGCGCGCGCGGCGCTCTGATGGTGTGGCCCCTACTGGCAGATAAACACTGCCGGCATCCTCAAGGCTTGGCCGTTCGCTCTTTTTTCCACTGCGCCCTGGAGACACCATCAGCGTAGCCGGTGACACCGATCGCTACCTGCTGAATGCGGCCGCCATGCTGAAGGAAAGCTTCGACCTGCTCGCAGATGCGCACATGGGCTTTTTGGGCCGCGCTGGGGTACGTCTGGGACATGTTGGCCTCTCGGTTATGAGCCACTGAACGACAGTCACCCGAGCAGGCACTATACACCCTGCAGTGCCATCAGCGTCTGAAGCCTGCGAAAACCCTGCTTTTGTCGACCGAAGGGCGTGGCCATGGTGAGCTGCAAGCGCACCAGCCCAGGAATGCTTGCTCGAACATATGGAAATACGTATATTCGGCTTTCCGCATGTACAGGCACCCCCATGATCACACCGCCCGATGTCTTCAAGAGCCTCTCTGACGAAACCCGCGCTCGCGCCACGCTGCTTATCGCCAGCCTGGGCGAACTGTGCGTCTGCGAACTGATGTGCGCGCTGGACGACAGCCAACCCAAGATCAGTCGCCATCTGGCACAACTGCGCAGCACTGGCATGCTGCTGGACCGCCGTCAGGGCCAATGGGTGTATTACCGCCTGAATCCGGAACTGCCTTCCTGGGTTCACGAAATGCTTCAGGTCACCTTGCACGCCAATTCGCAATGGCTGGCTGACAATGCCCTTCGGCTGAAGAACATGGACGGTCGCCCCGTGCGTGATTCCGTCTGCTGCTGATCATCACCAAGCGAGATTTTCATGCTGCCCGCCATTGCTGTCTTCGTCTTCACCCTCATACTGGTCATCTGGCAGCCCAAGGGGCTCGGTGTTGGCTGGAGCGCCGCGCTAGGCGCCATCATCGCCCTGGCTACAGGCGCCGTTTCACTGCATGACATCCCTGCCGTATGGGCCATTGTCTGGAACGCCACCGCCACGTTCATCGCGGTCATCATCATCAGCTTGCTGCTGGATGAGGCCGGTTTCTTCGAATGGGCCGCATTGCATGTGGCGCGTTGGGCAAACGGCAGCGGCTACCGCCTGTTCGCCTTCTGCGTACTGCTCGGCGCCGCTGTATCGGCGCTGTTCGCCAACGACGGTGCGGCGCTGATCCTCACCCCCATCGTCATGTCGATGCTGCTCGCGCTGCGCTTCTCACCTGCAGCGACACTGGCCTTTGTCATGGCCGCAGGCTTCATTGCCGACACGGCCAGCCTGCCGCTGGTGGTCTCCAACCTGGTCAATATCGTCTCGGCCGACTACTTCGGCCTGGGCTTCGCCGAATACGCATCGGTGATGGTGCCGGTGAATATCGCCAGCGTGGCGGCCACCCTGCTGGTGCTGTTTCTGTACTTCCGTCGTGATATCCCCAGGCAGTACGCGCTCGATGCGCTGAAGGCGCCAAGCGAGGCAATTCATGACCACGCCACCTTCAAAGTCGGTGGGTGGGTGCTGCTGGTGTTGCTTGCAGGCCTGTTCGTACTGGAACCTCTGGGCATCCCGATCAGTGCGGTGGCCGCCGTCTGTGCCGCAATCCTCTTTGCCGTGGCCGCTCGCGGTCACCGCATCTCAACCCGTCGCGTGCTGCGGGAAGCGCCGTGGCAGGTGGTGATTTTTTCTCTGGGCATGTATCTGGTGGTGTACGGCCTGAAGAACGCCGGCCTCACGGACATGCTCACCCACCTGCTGGACAGGCTTGCCGAGCAGGGCCTGTGGAGCGCGGCCATTGGCACCGGGTTGATCTCCGCGCTGCTGTCCTCAGTCATGAACAACATGCCCAGCGTGCTGATCGGCGCCTTGTCGATCCAGGCCAGCGGCGCAGAGGGCGTGGTACGTGAGGCGATGATCTACGCCAACGTCATCGGCTGCGACCTCGGCCCGAAGATCACCCCGATTGGCAGCCTCGCCACACTGCTTTGGCTGCATGTGCTGGCGCGTAAAGGCATGCGCATCACCTGGGGTTACTACTTCAAGGTCGGCCTGCTGCTCACCGTACCGGTTTTGCTGATCACCCTTTCTGCTCTGGCACTGCGCCTGAGCCTCTGACGTTCGCCCCCAGCGGAGGAGCCCTCCATGCGAGTCCTGTTCATGTGCACGGCCAACAGCTGCCGCAGCATCCTTTCCGAAGCAATGTTCAACCACCTGGCACCGCCCGGTTTCGAGGCAGTCAGCGCTGGCAGTTTCCCCAAGGGCCAGGTGTTGCCACGCAGCCTGAGCACGTTGCAGCAGGCCAATATTTCGACAAAGGGCCTGAGCAGCAAAGGCAACGATGCATTCGAGGGCAACCCACCCGACATCGTCATCACCGTCTGCGACAAGGCCGCGGGCGAAGCCTGCCCGGTGTATTTCGGCCCTGCGCTGAAGTCGCATTGGGGGCTGGAAGACCCCTCCGATGTCGTGGGTGACGAAGCATCGGTCGATGCGGCGTTCCGCGCCACACTGGCCCGCATCGAGTCTCGCTGCCAGGCCTTCTTCGCACTGCCGTTCGATCAACTCGACCGCGAGCAGCTCAAGCACGCGCTGGATCGCATCGGCTCGCATTGAACAGGAAGAAATCATGTCCGAGCAACTGCCTAACCTCGACCTCACGCTGTTCGACCTGCCGCCTTCGGCAACCCCGACCAGCGAACACAAACCACGCATCCTGCTGCTGTACGGGTCTACCCGAGAACGCGCCTTCAGTCGCTTGCTGGTAGAAGAAGCCGCGCGCCTCCTGGAGCACTTCGGTGCCGAAACCCGCACCTTCGACCCGTCGGGCCTGCCGCTGCCTGACGATGTCCCCGTGGAGCATCCCAAGGTGCAGGAGCTGCGAGAACTGGTGCAATGGTCAGAAGGCCAGGTGTGGTGCTCGCCGGAGCGCCATGGGGCGATGTCTGCGGTGTTCAAGGCACAGATCGACTGGATTCCGTTGGCGCTGGGGGCATTGCGCCCCACCCAAGGCAAGACCCTGGCCGTGATGCAGGTGTGCGGCGGATCGCAGTCGTTCAACGTGGTCAACCAGTTGCGTGTGCTGGGCCGCTGGATGCGGATGTTCACCATCCCGAACCAGTCTTCGGTACCCAAGGCTTATCTGGAGTTCGACGACACCGGGCGGATGAAGCCATCGCCGTACTACGATCGCGTGGTTGATGTCATGGAGGAGCTGGTGAAGTTCACCGTGCTGCTGCGCGACCGCCAGGCATTCCTGGTGGATCGCTATTCGGAGCGCAAGGAAAGCGCCGAGCAGCTGTCTGAGCGGGTCAATCAGCGATCCATCTGACGCAAACGTGATTCAAGACAGTGGAAACGACAGGGTAGCGGCCAGCCCGCCACCCGCTCTGTTTTCAAGGCGTACCTGCCCCCCCATACGGTCGATGATGGTCGCGACGATGGAGAGCCCGAGGCCAGCACCATTTGAGCTGTTTCGGCTATAGAAGCGTTCGAATACACGGGATAGGCTCTCCTCGTCGATACCCGTCCCTTCATCCTCGACGACCAGTTCGATACGGCTGGCCAGGCGCCTCAGTGACACGGCGATGCGCCCCCCAGGCGGTGAGTGTTCTACCGCGTTGGACACCAGGTTCTGTAGCGCAATGCCCAGCGCGCCGGCGTCGATCTGCAGGTGGTGGCCCCCTTCGTCGATGTCCAGCGAGGGTTCCAGGCCACGGTCCAGTATCCATGGGGTCAATTCAGCCAGCGTTTCGGTGACGACCTCGGCCAGGTCGATCCGGGCGCTGGCTCGCTGCCCCAGTTTTGGCTCAACGCGGGCCAATGTCAGCAACTGGTTGACCACCCGTGTCAGCCGATCGACCCCGCCCACAAGAAAGCCCAGGGCTTTCTCGCGCTCGGCATCATTGCTGGCGGCCAGCGCGTTCTGCGCGTGCAGCCGCAGTACGGCCAGAGGCGTACGCATTTCGTGGGCAGCATCGGCAATGAAGCGATGCTCACGCCGCAGCAGATCGTCGATCTGCGCCAGCAAGCGATTGATGGCCGCCTGCATGGGCTCCAGTTCAGTGGGAAGCGGTACCAGTTGCAGCGGCTCCAGCGAATCGGCATGGCGCCTGCGGATGACATTGGCCATGTTCTGCAGTGGCCGTAGCCCCCAGCCGATCGCAGCCCACACCAGCAGTGCCAACGCCAGGCTGCCAAGCAGGAACGGGAACAGCGTGTGGCGAACGATGCGGTCGATCAGGTCGTAGCGCACATCATCACGCTCACCCACCCAGATAAGCCAGTGCTTTTCTGGCACCGGCAAAACGAAACCGCGCCATTGCTCACCGCCACTGGAAAAGTCGTAGAACCCTGGAGCAGTGGGTGGTGGGTCAATGGGCGGCGCACTGGGTGTATGCACCAGCAACGCCATGCCTTCACCCCAGACCTGGAATGCCAGCTTGCTTTCGTAAGGGTGGCCCACCTGGTGCCGCCCCGCTTTGCCCAAGGCATCGTTGAAGGCCTCATACAGCGCCTCACGCGAGCCCTCTTGTACCGGCATGCTCATGACGCCTTGCAGCAAACGCGCGTTCTGGGCCAGGTGCGCGTCATACACCTCGTTAATTTCGTGGCTGCTGTCATGGTAGTTATAGAGCGCGAGCAGGCCGGTGCCCAGTAGCAGCAAGAGCATCACGCGCCACAGCGTACGCTGGCGTAACGAGCTCATGCCTTGACCTCGACCAGATAGCCAATGCCGCGCACCGTGCGAATCAGGCCGTTGAACAGCTTCTTGCGCAGGTGGTAGATGTTCACCTCCAGCGTGTTGCTCTCCGGTTCTTCATCCCAGCCATACAGCAGTTGAGTGAGGCGCTCACGTGTGAATACCTTGCCGGGATGTGCCAGCAACTCATGCAACAGCACATACTCTTTGGGGGTGAGCACAACTTCGACGCCGTTGTAATGCACTTGTTGGGTGGTCGGGTCCAGGCTGACCCCTGCATGCTCGATCAGTACCTTGGCGCGCCCGACGCTGCGCCGCAGCAAGGCGCGCAAGCGCGCCTTGAGCTCGTTGAGGTCGAAAGGCTTGACCAGATAATCATCGGCGCCGGCATCCAGGCCGGCAATGCGATCATCAAGGGCATCCCGCGCGGTGAGGATCAGCACCGGCAAGCAGTCGCCGCCGGCGCGTAATCGCCTGAGTAGCTCGAGGCCATCCATACGGGGCAATCCAAGATCCAGGATCAGCAGGTCGAAGGTCTCGTGTTGCAGCGCATGCAAGCCACTGACACCGTCCCGCAACCAGTCGAGGGTGTACCCCTCCTGGCGCAAGCCGTCGCAGATCCCTTCCCCCAGTGCAATGTCATCCTCAACCAGCAACAGCCGCATGTTCAGTCCTGTTTGTCCTTGATGGCCTTGAGTAAAGCATCGATATCGGCACGCCGGCCCTGGTCAGCCAACTCACGCCCCGGCCGGGGCGGTGCCTGCAAGGCTTTCTGCAGGGCTGCGGTAGCTTCAGGGTAGCGCTTTTGCCGATACAGATGATCAGCCCAGAAATAGTTGCTGTCGATACCGTTGGGGTTGATCTGCAAGGCTTTGCGCAGCATCTTGTCGGCCATTTCGGCATCACCGAAACCGATAGGCCAGCCGGGCACCTGATCATACAGCGTGCCCAGGCTGGTGTAGGCCGAACCTTGCAGGGCGTTGGGGTCCAGCTTCATGGCCTGCTCCAGGCTGGCTTTCGCCGCCTTGACCTTGCCCAGTGCACCGAGGCCACCCGTCGCCCCCGCCCAACTGCTGTTGATGATGCCCTCCCAGATCAAGGGTTCAGGTGTGCCCGGATACTGATGAACAAACGTTGCTGCATCGCCTGCCAGCTTTTCGAAGGCGTCGGCACGCGTGTCCTTGGGCATTTGGTACTGAATCTGCGCCCAGCGCTGCTGCAGATCACTCAGGCGCTGGCTGCCTGCCTGGTCCAATGCCCAGGTGAAGGGTGCAAATGCCAGCAAGCTGGCAATGAACAGACGCTTCATTTGTTCGACTCCTTGGAATGGCTGCCGATATAGCGGCGAATGACTGGCAGTTGCTTGCGCAGTGCGCGATCGACTATGCCCGGCAACATCCCGTTGATACGCACGAAGAGCTTTTCCGGCCACCCCAGATAAAGCTCGGTGCGCTCGGATTGCACCGCCTCGAGCACAGCACGGGCGACGTCCGCAGGGTCGTCCATGCCAACTTTCAGCGCTTGATTGAGCGCAGTCGCAGCACTGCTGTTCATCGTTGTGCGGGTCGCCCGGGGGGCGGCATACAGCACGTTCACCGTGGTGTCGGCCAACTCGCGGCGCAGCGCTTCCGAAAAACCACGCAGCGCAAACTTGCTGGCGCAGTAGGTGGCGTAGCCGGGGTAGCCGATCGAGCCATAGGTCGACCCGACATTGACCACCAACGCCTTGGGCTGAGCACGCAGCAACGGCAGGCAGGCCCGGGTCAGTTGCAAGGGTGCCTTCAGGTTGATGTCCAATAGCTCGTCCAGCGCATACTCATCCAGCTGGTCGAGCAGAGCGAAGCGATTCACGCCAGCCGCGTTGATCAGCACATTGACAGCCCCCATCTCGCGTGCCCGCTCGATGACATGTTCGCGCCCTGACGGGCTGCGCAGGTCGGCCTCCTGCCAGCGCAGACGATCAGGGTACCGGTTCATCAGGCCAGCCAGCTTGCCCATATGCCGACTGACGGCCAACACCTGGGCACCGGCAGCGCAGAGCTGTTCAGCCAATTCCAGGCCTATGCCCCCACTGGCGCCGGTGAGGATTACCACGGACTCAGCCAAACGCATGGTGCACCTCTTGCTGCCCGGCACGCGGCAAGCCCTGGAACATCTCGGTGTACAAGCGGTAGACGACCTTGGCCGCGTGGAGGACGGCCTGCTGGTCACCGGCATCGTCGAGGCGGTCCATCAACTGTTTGTAGGTCACCATGTGCTCCTGGTCGAGCGCACCGTGCGAGCTGAGGTAGCTGAACGCCTGGTCAGGCAGTGCCAATGTGTTCTGGATAACGCCTGCCGCCTGGGTGGCCAGGGCAATGCTGGTGCCTTCGAGCACGTTGACCATGCCGAACAACCCGACTGGGTTGCCACGGGCGATCAGGTCGTACAGGTAGGCGACCATCAGCTCGATGGATTGCACCGGCTGGCCATCGCGCACGGCCTCCCAGTCACCGCCGCACGCTTTGATGTCGTTGAGGATCCACTGCTCGTGGCCGTATTCCTCTTCAATGTATTCGCAGACCGCGCCGCGCAGCCACTCCAGCCGCAGCGGCAATCGAGCCCCACAGGCCATCATCAGCGGCACGGTATGGCGCACGTGGTAATAGGCCTGGGTCAGGAAGGCGACGTAGCTGTCCAGGCTGACCTGGCCGGCCAGCGCTTCGCGGATCACCGGTACGGCGAACAGCGCCTGACGCTCTTGGGCGGTTTGTACTTGCAGGGTGTCGAAAAAGGACATTGTGAACCTCACAACGAGATGTCGGACAATAGGGTGTGGTAACGCTGCAAGATCGCCTCACGTCGCGGGCGGCCATTGGCAGTCAGGGTTTCGTCAAGCGTGCTAAGAGGCACTGGCAAGCGGCGCCAGGCGTGCACCCTGGCGTAATCGGGCAATCGCGCGTTGCATTGCTGTACGGCCTGTTCGATGGCCTCGTCGCTGATGCCGGGATCCAGCGGCCAGAGCAAGGCAAGGTTGCGTGGCAAGGCCTCGCCATGCACGAAAGCCTGGGCGATCACGCCACTTTGGCTCAGCTCGGCTTCCACCCACTCCGGGTTGACGTTGCGCCCGAAGCTGGTGATGAACTGATGCTTCTTGCGGCCATCCAGGTAGAGGTAGCCCTCCTCATCGAGGTGCCCTACATCGCCTGTTGCCCACCACTGCCCGGTTACAGGCGGCTCTCCCAGATAGCCCAGCAATGTCGAGCCGGCCACCAGGACTTCGCCATCCTCGGCGATGCGCACCTGCACATGCGGCAATGGCTTGCCGACGCTCCCAGGGCGCACAGCCCCTGTGCGGTTGAGCGCCACTACCGAGGCGCACTCAGACAAGCCGTAACCTTCGAACACCGGCAAACCGACCGCCTCGGCCCGCGCGAGCAGGCTTGGCGATACCCGAGCGCCGCCTACCGCCACCAGACGCAGAGGGCCGACCCGCATCAGCCCGCGTTCGATCGCTGTCACCAGCCCCATCAGCAGTTGCGGCACAAGGATCAGGCTCTGCGCACCACTGAGGGCGATTGCGCCCAGCAGGCGCTTGAAATCGACCTGGCTTGCGCCTCCCATCCCCAACTGCTGCTGCGGATAGAGCTGCACACAAGCGCCAGCCATGAGCGCGGCGTAGACGCCCAGGTTTTCCAGCAGAACACCCAGTGGCAGTACCGCCAGGTATCGCTGCGGCTCGGTTGGGCGGCTGGCGGCCTCCAGCTCATGCGCCACACGCAGCAGGGTTTCAGCGCTCAGGCACACGCCTTTGGGCGTGCCGGTGCTACCGGAGGTGTAAGTGATCTTGGCTGTGCCCTCAGGCAGCGCCGGGGCGACAAAACTGTCACGCTGCCACACGCCAGCTGGCGCCTGCCGGGCAAAGCCAAGCGCAACGAGCTGTTCGGCCCACTGCGCCTCGCACACGACCGCCGTGACTCCGCTTTGCTGCAAGCAGTGCTGGAACTGGGTCGCGCTGAAAAACGACGGCACTGTCACACTGGCGCGTTCGGCGAACAGCGCCGCCAAATCCCAGAATAGCGCCTCGGGCCCGTTATCCAGCACCACGGCGAAGGTTCCTGGTGGTTGGCTACGCAGGCAGCCCGCCCGAGATTCGACTTCGTCGAGCAGTTGCCGGTAGGTGTAACGCTGCGCATCGCCCTGGACGGCCACGGCGTCAGGATGTTCCAGCGCGTGCTGGCGCAACAGTGCCTGAAAGGCAGTCAGTTCATGCCGCATGGCCGGTCTCCAGGGTTAGCATGGGAAACCCAAGCCGCTCGAACATGCCCGCCTGCTTCAGGGCATCGAAGCCAAAGCCTATGTTGCCGGCAAATACCTGGGGTCGCTGGTCGTAGTAGGTCCCCCATTGGTCCACTTGGCCCTGCAAGCGCGCAGGATCCGCTGAGGCCAGAACAGTGGGCACCAGCCCCAGTCGCTGGAAACTGTTGAACAGTGTCGCGGCGCCCGTGAATGCGACCCACTCCAAACCGCGCATGGCCAGCAACCACGTCACGGCAATGATCATTATTCGAGCGCTGCCGGCGCTGAGCGAGGCCAGGTTGCCTACTTCTACCATGCAGTTGCGATCCGGTGAGGCACCGGTTACCCGTGAAACAGCGGATTCCAGAGGCTCGTCCAGGTACCGCTCAAGAAAGAGCGGCCCTTCGCTGGCCGGTCGCATGCCCGCCGCCGCGATCAGGCGACCGTGGCTACCCTGCAAGGCAAGCAGTTCCGGCAGGTAATGCTGCACATCCGCCTGGTGCACGCAGGCAAAGCGCTCGTGTATGAAGTGCTCCAGCTCGCCTCGCCCATGATCGCCGCTGAGGTGAAGAGAAAGATGCGCCTGATGATCGGCATGGCTACCGATGGGTAACGGAAGCAAACTGTGCCATTGATGAGTCTGAGTCATGAAATTTCCCCGCCTGGGTGCGACGGAGGGAATTATCGGGGCCGAATCTGAATGCAATCTGAAGTCGGCTACTGTCGGAGCGCCTCAGCCCGGCGCTCGTTCATGTGCTGAACTGACTATGACCGAGCACGACGCGTACCCAGCTCGATCCAGACGGGCGCATGGTCGCTGGCCTTGGCCTCGTTGCGCACCCATGCATCGACACCCGCCCGTTTCAGATAAGGCGCAAGCTCGCGATTGAGCAACAGGTGATCGATTCGCAACCCGGCATTGCGGGCCCAGTGGTTACGGAAATAGTCCCAGAAGGTGTAGACACGCTCGTCCGGGTACAGATGGCGTATGGCATCGAGCCAGCCCTGATCAAGCAGTCGTTGGTAACACGCTCGCGACTCAGGCTGCAGCAGTGCGTCCTTCAGCCAGGAACGCGGGTTATAGATGTCCATGTCGGTGGGCACGACATTGAAATCCCCTGCCAGCAGCGTGGGGTGGCCACTTCCATAGAGGCTGCGCGCATGCTGGATCAGGCATTCGAACCAGTGCAGCTTGTAATCGAACTTGGGCCCGGGCTGCGGGTTTCCGTTCGGCAGGTAGAGGCAAGCGACCAACACCCCGTGTGCCGCAGCTTCCAGATAGCGGCTCTGGCTGTCCTCTTCCAGGCCGGGCAAGCCGCGGCGAACCTCGAGCGGATCGGTGCCCCGCACCAGAATGGCCACGCCGTTCCATGACGGTTGCCCATGATGAAGGCTGCCATAGCCTGCTGCCTCCAGCTCCGCGCGAGGGAACTGCTGATCGGCCGCCTTCAGCTCCTGCAGGCAGGCAATGTCGGGCTGCTCCCGCTCCAGCCAGGCCAGCAGCGCCGGCAAACGGCTGCGGATGCCATTGATGTTGAAGGTGGCAATCTTCAGCGCTTTCATGCGTCCGGGTCGCTCACATGGGCCTGCACGGCATCTTCCAGCGCGCGGATATGCGCCTCATCGGCCAGCGCCTTGAGCGCCAACCAGTCGTCCCAGTCGATGGCACCGTTGTCGCGCAGGGCCTCGGCTGTGCGAAGCAGTTCATGGTGGTAGGCATCCGGTGACGCGCGCCGGTAACTGATGTCGTCGTACTGGGCGTACCAGGCTTCAAGCTCGGGAATGTTGCGTTCGATGCTCATGAAAGCGTCCTCGCTGTACCCTTTGCTTGTCAGAACCCAGGCACAGCGCGACGTTCAATCAGGGCGTCACTGAAAGTAATGGGGATACCGTGCCATGTCGCTCTCCAGCTTGTCCGCATCCGCTGCCCTCTTGCGCACTTCGGCATAAAACAGCTGGCACTGGTTCTGAAACCTGGTGAAATCGCGGTTGGCGGTTTCAATGGCACTGCTCCGGTCGCTGCCCGCGAGGCCTTCGACAAGCCGCTGTGACGAGGTATACGCCTGCCAGCAGGCTTCAACCTGCTGCAGCCCCTTTGCAAGGTTCTCGGTGTCGATAGTCGCCATTGCAGCACCCTCTTTGGACCGAGCCTGGTCCGTCGGTGTGAATCGCCAGAGCGACGATAACGGGATGAAGCCTGTCACGACGCGCTTCGGCTGAGAGCGTAGACCATTCCAACGCAGATGACGCAGTGTCAACGCAGATAGTCCTGAACCCACTTCACCCAACAATCAGCGCCAATTTTCACCAACGCATCATTGAAATCGTAGTGGGGGTTATGCACCGAGCACCCATGGAACTCGCCCGTGCCATTGCCCAGCATGAAGTAACAGCCCGGCCGCGCCTGCAACATGTAGGCAAAGTCTTCGGTGCCCATGACCTTCTTCGGCATCTTGTCCAGCAACGCGCCGTCGGCGAACAACGGCCTCAGGCTGTCACGCAGCAACGCGCTTTCGTGATCGCTGTTGCACAAGGCGGGCGCCAGTTGGGTGAATTGCACCTCGATCTCCACGCCATAGCTTTCTGCGTGCCCCTTGGCCAGGGCGTCAATGCGGCTGTTGATCTTCTGCTGGGTCTGGGCCGTGTCGGTGCGCACGCTCAGCAACATGCAGGCCTCGTCAGGGATGATGTTGTAGACGGTGCCGGCCTGGATCATGCCGATGCTGATCACGGCGTAGTCCTCGACGCTCAGGTTGCGCGACTTGATGGTCTGGATGCCACTGATCAGGCTGTTCAACGCCATCACCGGGTCTACCGACAGTTCCGGCATCGCACCATGCCCACCTTTGCCGGTAATCCGAATGCTGACACGTTCGGAAGACGCCATGGTGGGCCCCGCCTGCACCACGCACGTGCCCACCGGCAGGCCGGGCATGTTATGCAGCGCATACACCGAGTCGCACGGGAAGCGCTCGAACAGGCCGTCGTCGATCATCGCCTTGGCCCCCGCCAGGCCTTCCTCGTCGGGCTGGAATATCACGTTCAACGTCCCGTTGAACTGGCGCGTAGCCGCCAGTTGCGCAGCGGCTGCCAGCAGGATCGCGGTATGCCCGTCATGGCCACAGGCATGCATGCGGCCGGGGAGCTTGCTGGCATGCGCAAACGCATTCTTTTCGCCCATCGGCAGTGCGTCCATGTCTGCACGCAAACCGATGCTGCGCGGGCTGTCCCCCACTTTCAGCACGCCGACCACACCATGCCCACCTACATTGCGATGCACTTCATAGCCCAACGCTTGCAGCTTGTCGGCTACCAGGGCCGCTGTATCGGGGGTGTCGCCGCCAATTTCCGGCGCAGCGTGGATCTGCCGGCGCAGCATGACGAACTCATCCAGCTCGGCAGCTGAGCCCCGTGTTTGATTGCTCTGCAAAATACCCATATCACTCGCATCCTTTGTTTTCGGGGAAGTACCTGAGGCAGGCCAGGCTGACGATGCCGCCGGCCAGCAAGAAGTAAGCTGGCGCCAACGGCGTGCCCAGCGCTGCAATCAGCCAGGTGGCCACCAACGGCGAAAAACCACCGAACAGGGTCACACCCAGGCTGTAGCTGACCGAGGTGCCGAACGAGCGCCTGGCCTTCGGGAAGCCCTCCATGATCAGCGCGAAGAACGCACCGGCACCGATACAGGTCGGCAAGATCAGGATCGCCACGCCCATCATGGCCAGGCCCATGTGCTGCACGTGCCCAAGCAGATAGAACACGGGCAGGGTCAACACCACCGGCGCGGCGACCGTCCACACCAGCAGGCGTTTTCTGAGCTGATACTTGTCGGCGAATTTGCCGGCCAACGGGCAGATGACGGCCATGCAACCGCTACTGATGCAGGCAATCGCCATCGCGCTGCCGGGTGGGTAATGCAAGGCGGTGGTCAGGTAGGTCGGCATGTAGAACACGAACAGGTACATGCCAATGGTCGAGCTGGCCATCAGGCCGATGCCTTGGGCGATGCGTTTGAGCAGTTCGGCATCCAGCCCCTGCTCTGCCTTCTGCGCCGGTGCGGCCTCATGGGTTTCCGGCAACCGCGTGCGTATGTACCAACCGACCGGCCCGATCAGCAGGCCGAAGATGAACGGTATGCGCCATCCCCAGATTTCCAGCGCCGTGAGGTCGAGCAACTGGCTGAGGGCCAGCCCAAAGCCGGCCCCTACCAAGGCGGCATAGCCTTGGCTGGCGGCCTGCCAGCTGACGCTCTGGCAGCGATTGCCGACTGCACTGGATTCCATCAGGAACACCGACGCGGTACCGACCTCCCCGCCTGCCGACATGCCCTGGATGAGCCGGCCGGTCACCAGCAGCAAAGTGGCGAAAATCCCGATCTGTGAATACGTGGGCGCAAAGGCAATCATTGCGGTGCCCAGGGTCATCAGCCCGATGGTCAGGCTCAAAGCGGCCTTGCGTCCATGCCGGTCAGCATAGCGGCCGATGACCATCGCCCCGACCGGGCGCATCAGGAAACCGACGCCAAAGGTGGCCAGCGACATCAACAACGACGCCATGGCCGAGTCAGAGGGGAAGAAGTGCTTGCCGATCAGTACAGCGAAGAAGCTGTAGATCGTGAAGTCGTACATTTCCAGCGCATTGCCCAACGAGCAGGCGACCAAGGTTTTACGGGGGGACGATACCTGCGCGGCTGAATGCGCACCTTTTTGCAGGCTCGGCGATGTGGGTAGCGGTCTGATCATTGTTGTCTCCGTTGGCAAATCGCGGCGTGCAGCGAATATCAGCCAATCGGGCACCCAATACACTTGCAGTTTCGGCATAGGGATAACCAATGATTAATTAGCCGGCGCGATCGTTGGCCAAACTGCCCTGCGCTGGCGCACAGTCCGCCCTCGCTCCGCGCGCGGCCCCAATAACGCCCACAAATCAGCAGCCGTAGCGCAGCGTTGACGCAGGTACCAAGCCTGTCTAACGCGGATGCGCTCGCCAATCCACACGCCGCGCCAGCCCCTGATTAACCAAACGGCATGACCTGACCGAATAAGCAATCACGCTGCAACGTTCTGTTCACCGACGCTAAAGCCACCCCATCACCGTGCTGGCCTGGAGTCGTGAATGAACACTCGCATTACATCGTTGCTGTTGATGATCCAAGGGGCTTGCCTTGCTGCGCAGACACAGGCAGAGGGTTTTCCGACGCTCGCGCGGATTGCGCCGGGTTTTGGTTATTACGGGCTGGATTACGGCTTCGATGACACGCTCAAGGTGTACGGCACCGTGGATGCATTCGCCAGCTATCACGACTCACAGCACCACTCGGGTTTCAGGCTGGCCGGTGGCGGCGCCTGGACCAACAAGCTCGGGCTGTACGCACGCAAGGCGCTTGACCCCGATACCGTCGTGGAGCTTGACGTCGAGGAGGGCTTCAACCTCAATGGCGAGGCCCTGGAGGGCACCTGGGACACCGTCGGTACCCTGCGCCTGGCGACAGTCGCCCTGCGCTCGCGCACCCTGGGCAAGCTCGAGTTCGGCAAGACCTACGGCATGGCCACGCCCACCTACGCCGACCCGTTCCTGGCCACCTATGGCTCGCCCTACACCTACCTGGCCCTGCCTGCCGCCGGCAAGGGCGCCTATTACCTTGACCTGCGCCCCAAGCACACCCTGGCCTACACCAGCCCGACCTTCAGCGGCTTCAGCCTCGGTACCGCGCTGAGCTTCGGCTTCGACGATGCCGCCAGCGCTGGGCGCACCGTGCGTGGCGGTGGCGCCCGGCTGCAGTACCGCAACAGCCGGGTGATGTTGCTGGCCTCCTACAACCGTTACTACAGCGACCCATGGGACGACGGCGGCGTTTCACGCCAGACCGCCAACGATTTCAAGAGCCTGTCGGCGTTCTACGATTTCGGCCCGCTGGCCACCAGCCTCACCTGGCAGCGTCAGGATGTGGACCAGGCCGGCACGCCCAGCACCACGCTGTACACTTTCGGCATGATGGCGCCAGTGGGCGAACTGGACGTGCTGCGCCTGGCGGTGATGCAACGCCAGGTCAGCGCCCGTGACAAGGACGCGTGGGGTGTGATGATCGGCTATGACCATTTCATCAACCCCCGCTGGGCCCTCTATGGACGCCTCGGCATGATCGCCAACCAGCGCGCCTCGTCGGTCACCTACGCCGGGACCCCGGTGGACCAGGCGGGCGATAACCCAAGCAACGTCTCGCTAGGCATGTACTACCACTTCTGACCCCACGGGGCGGGTCTGCTTGAGCACCTGCCCGCGCAAGCTGTGGAACAGCTCCTGGGCAGGCGCCGTGAGGCTGTGGCGGTCAATGCAGACCAGGTTGATGGGGTAATCCGGAATCAACTCCTGCACCGCCATGGCTACGAACTCGCAATCGATACCGTAGGTAGACCCTTGGTCCACCGCCAGCTCGCTGATGGTCATCAACGATTCCGTGTTCTTCAACAGCTTCAGCGCCATCATCACTGAAGTGCATTCAACAGTGTTCTGTGGCACCCGAAGGCCATTGGCTTCAAACAGTTGGTGAAACTGCGAAGCCTGGTCCGACAACTCGTCCAGGCTGATCCAGGGGGCGTATTGCAAGGTGCGCAGTGACTGGCTGAACTTCTGCCGATTCGAGGCGTGGCAAATCACCCTGCCCTTGATACTGCCCAGCGCCTCCCAGTCCAGGCTCAGCCGACTCAGCGGTTGCTGCGAAGTAATGGCAAAGTCCAGGCTGCCATCGCGCAAGCGCTGCAGGATCTGGCTGGGACGCAGGTCGGTGATGGTGATCTTCACCCGCGGGTACTTGCGCCGAAAGGCCAGGATACTGTCATCGACGCCATCGAGCATCGCCGTCAACGACGTAACCCCGATCGACACGGCGCCCAGCGCCGCATCCTGAATGCTCGCCGCTTCGATCTGCAGGCGGCGTATGCTCTCTACCACGAGGTTGGCATGGCGGATGACACGCTTGCCTTCCTCGGTAAGGGCCATGCCTTTGTGCGACCGCTGCAACAGGGTAAACCCCACCTCCCGCTCCAGCTCCTTGATCGAACGGCTCAGCGCGGGCTGAGTAACGTGCATGAGCTTGGAGGCTTCGAGGATGCTGCCTGCGTTATGAATGGCGACCAGCGCCCTGAGTTGGTGAAGTTTCAACCGTTTATACCTTGTTGTTAGCGGCCGGTTCGAAAAGTGTTCTGGCAGCCCTGACAGCCGTTGTCGGCAAGGCCTGAAAGGTATGGCTAGCGCAACACAGCCAGCAGGCTGGCCGCATCGCTGACCTCGAACTTGCCGGGGCTTTCAACCGCAATGTACTGGACTACCTGGTCGTCGACCAACATCGCATACCGCTGCGAGCGCCGCCCCAAACCGCGTGCCGAAAGGTCCTGGGTCAGCCCCAGCGCCTCGCTGAATTCGCCATTGCCATCGCCGATCATCTTGACCGCATCCCCGACCTGCATGCTGTTGCCCCAGGCGTTCATGACAAAGGCATCGTTCACCGAGACGCACAGGATTTCGTCAATGCCAGCCGCACAGAACGCAGGGGCCGCCGCGACATAACCGGGAACGTGACGTTCAGAGCACGTCGGCGTGAATGCGCCCGGCAACGCGAAGATCAGCACCTTATTGTGCTTGCAACGCTCGCGAATGGAAAAGGCCATCGGGCCGATCGCGCAGGCGCCTGCGTCGCTGTTGTATTGATAAAGGGTAACGTCGGGCAGTTGATCGCCGGTTTTGATCATCGCTGTCTCCTGGGTGAGGTGAGGGCCAGGCGGCCATGATGCCGCAGTCGTCCAGGCAACGCATCATGAACAGGGCTAAAAAACCTGTGAAATAACTTCAATATCATTCATGCAGCGCCCCGCCTAGGATACGCCTCAATCAAACACATCAAGATTACGGTGTGAACGACTCAGCCTACGCAACTGACCAGCACTGAGTTGCTCACACTCAGGCATCTGGAAGCCGTCACCATGAATAAAGCGCCAACATTCACCGTCAAGCGCATTGCGTTCGACGAACATTATCACCCCGCCGAAAACACCCGCATCACGACCAACTTCGCCAATTTGGCCCGGGGTGCAAACCGCCAGCAAAACCTGCGCAATACCTTGACGATGATCAATAACCGTTTCAATGCGCTGGCGCACTGGGACAACCCCGAGCATGATCGCTACCGCGTAGAGCTGGACATCATATCGGTGGAAATGAATATTGAAAATGCGCAGCACGGCCATGCACTGCCGCTGATCGAGATTTTGAAAACCCATATTGTCGACCGCCAAAACAATACGCGCCTCGAAGGCATAGTAGGCAACAACTTTTCTTCGTACGTGCGCGATTACGACTTCAGTGTGCTGTTACTGGAGCATAACAAGCATCGGTCGACCTTCAGCACACCCGATCATTTCGGCGAGCTGCATGGCAACCTGTTCAAATGCTTCGTCAACTCGCCAACCTACCAGGAGCATTTCAGCAAACCACCGGTTATCTGCCTGAGCGTATCCAGCAGCAGGACTTACCTGCGCACCGAAAATCAGCACCCTGTGCTAGGGGTTGAGTATCAGCAGGATGAATACTCCCTGACGGATGAATACTTCAAGAAAATGGGCTTGAAGGTGCGCTATTTCATGCCGCCGAACAGCGTCGCCCCGTTGGCGTTTTATTTTGCCGGCGACTTGCTGGCTGACTACACCGACCTTGAACTGATCAGCACCATCAGCACCATGGACACCTTTCAGAAAATCTACCGACCCGAGATCTACAACGCCAATTCTCCTGCAGGCAAGGCCTACCAGCCCAGCCTGAACAACCAGGATTACTCGCTCACGCGCATTGTCTACGACCGGGAAGAGCGCAGCCGCCTGGCGATCGAGCAGGGCAAGTTTGCCGAGGAGCAATTTGTCAAACCCTACCAGGCCACGCTAGCGCAATGGTCCGCTCAATACGCACGTTGAACATTCAAAGCACAAGGTCACTGTTCATGAACACATTGCTACCCACCTCCACGGCCGGCAGCCTGCCTAAACCCGCCTGGCTTGCTCAACCCGAAACACTCTGGTCACCGTGGAAGTTGCAAGACGCGCAACTGGTCGAAGGTAAACAGGATGCCTTGCGCCTGGCCTTGCAAGAACAACAACACGCCGGTATCGACATCGTCAGTGACGGCGAACAAACCCGCCAGCACTTTGTCACCACGTTTATCGAGCACCTCAGCGGCGTTGATTTCGAACAACGGAAAACTGTCAGGATCCGTGATCGCTACGATGCGAGCGTACCGACGGTGGTGGGTGCTGTCGCTCGACAAAAACCGGTGTTTGTCGAAGATGCCAAGTTCCTCCGCCAGCACACCACACAGCCGATAAAGTGGGCGCTACCCGGCCCCATGACCATGATCGACACACTGTATGACAACCACTACAAAAGCCGCGAGAAACTGGCCTGGGAGTTCGCCAAGATTCTCAACCAGGAAGCCAGAGAACTGGAAGCCGCGGGCGTGGACATCATTCAGTTCGACGAACCGGCATTCAATGTTTTCTTTGACGATGTGAATGAATGGGGCGTGGCTACCCTGGAAAGGGCCATCGAGGGCCTCAAGTGCGAAACGGCCGTCCATATATGCTATGGCTATGGCATCAAAGCCAACACCGACTGGAAAAAGACCCTCGGTTCAGAATGGCGGCAATACGAACAGGCCTTCCCCAAACTGCAGCAGTCCAGCATCGATATCATTTCGCTGGAATGCCATAACTCGCATGTTCCGATGGACCTGCTCGAGCTGATTCGCGGCAAGAAAGTCATGGTCGGCGCCATCGATGTGGCCACCCATGCCATTGAAACACCCGAACAGGTCGCCGCCACCCTGCGCAAGGCACTGCAATTCGTCGATGCCGACAAGCTCTACCCTTGCACCAACTGCGGCATGGCGCCCCTGCCCCGCCAGGTAGCCAGCGGCAAGCTCAAGGCCTTGAGTGCAGGCGCAGCCATTGTCCGTCAGGAACTCGCTAACGCACGCTGAAATGAATGCAGCCACAGGACCTACCATGTTGCTTTTCGGTACGGCGATCGAGCCGTCGACTTTTCGCCAGGCACTCGGGCACTACGCCTCCGGCATCACGGTGATTACATCGCACCACGAAGGTGAGCCGATCGGCTTCACCTGCCAGTCGTTCTACAGCGTATCGATGAGCCCGCCGCTGGTGTCATTCAGTGTGATGTCCAGTTCGGCCAGCTACCCGAAAATTCGCCAGGCTGGCCGCTTCACGGTCAACATCCTGTCAGGTGAGCAGGTCGGCATTTCCAACCAGTTTGCCCGGCGCGGCGCCAACAAGTGGCACGGCGTCGAATGGCAAGCGTCGCCGTTGGGCAATCCGATCATTGCCGGCAGCCTGCATTGGCTTGATTGCGAAATTCACGCCGAACATGCCGCCGGGGACCACCTGATCGTGATTGGCGAAGTCAAAGCGTTGAACCTGCAGGCAACTGCTGCCACGCAGCCGCTGCTGTATTTCAAGGGGCAGTACTGCAACCTCGCCGCGCCTCACGCGGCTTGAGCCTCACCCCACTCACGGAAAACCCAGCAAAGGAATTGTCAGGATCACGCAGCAGTGAAGAAAACCCGCCATTACTGCGTTGATCCGCCATTTTACTCATGATCGATTTACGCCACCTGCGAACCCTCCACGCGCTGCGTGAAACCGACAGCCTGCACGAGGCCGCCGAGCGCCTGCACCTGACACAATCAGCCCTGTCGCACCAGTTCCGCGATATGGAAGAGCGCATCGGCATGCCACTGTTCGTGCGCAAATCCAGGCCGGTGCGCTTCACCAGCGCCGGGCTGAAGCTGCTGCAGCTGGCCGATCAGGTGCTGCCTCAGATCCGCAATACCGAACGGGACCTGGGCAAGCTGGCCGGGGGCTGCGCCGGACGGTTGCACATCGCCATCGAGTGCCACAGCTGCTACCAGTGGCTGATGCCTTCAGTGGATGAGTTCCGCGGCGCCTGGCCTGAGGTGGAACTGGACCTCGCCTCCGGTTTTTCCTTCGCGCCGCTGCCAGCCCTGGAGCGCGGCGACCTGGACCTGGTGGTGACCTCCGACCCGGTGACACTGCCGGGTATCAGCTACGTGCCGTTGTTCAGCTACGAGGCACTGCTGGCCATCGACAACCACCACGCCATGCGCCACAAGCCGTACCTGGAGCCCACCGATATCGCCAGCCAGACACTGATCACCTACCCGATCGAACGCACCCGCCTGGACATCTTCACCCGCTTCCTCGACCCCGCCGACGTCGAGCCCGCACAGGTCCGCACCTCAGAACTTACCGTGATGATGATGCAACTGGTTGCGTCCGGGCGCGGCGTCTGCTGCCTGCCCAACTGGGCCGTGCACGAATACAGTTCGCGCGGCTATGTAACCGCCAAGCGCCTTGGCGAACACGGCCTGCAGGCAAACCTCTATGCGGCACTGCGCAGTGACATGCTGGAGGTGCCGTACGTGCGTGATTTTCTGCTGACGGCCAAGGATATTTCGTTCACCACGCTGGCAGGTGTCAGCGTGCCTTCAGGCCCGGTTATCTGAAGCCCGGGCGTGCGTTTGCGAACCTCAGTGCCGGCCATGGCGCGCCATGCCCCTACGGCCAACGAATCAGCTAGCCTTCGCCAACTGCACTTGCAGAAACGCCATCAGTGCCCCCGCCACAGGTGACAAGCTGCGCCCTTTGCGGGTGAGCATGCCGATGTGCCGTTCTACCTTGGGCTCGACAAGGGGTACGAACGCCAGTTTTTCGTTCTCCTGCGGAAAAGCGAGGTACGGCAAGGTACTGATCCCTACCCCCTCCTCCAGCATGGCGATCAACGAAATCATGTTGGAAATGAACAGCCGGCTATCGGCCAGCAAACCCTCGGCCTCGGTACCCGCCAGTAATTGCGAGGTACCGTTGCGGATCATCGGCACGCCCAGCAACTGCGCCCAATGCAGCCGCCCCCCCGCCTGCGCCAGCGGGTGGTCGCTGCGGCACACCACGCCAACCTGATCATTCACGATGGGGGCGAATTCGAGCTGGTCATCGTCCACCCACAGGCTGCTGATGCCGAAATCCACTTGCCCTTGAGCGAGCAACTGCTGCACACGTTCGGCCGTGCCGTCCTGAATGCTGACCTGCACATTGGGGTGCGCGGCCACAAAGCGGGCCAGCGGCCCTGGCAGCATTCGGCTGGCCACAGAAGGCACGGTGGCGATGCTGACCTGGCCGATTTCATGCCGGGCAAACAGCATGGCTTCACGCGCAATACGGTCATGGTGCTCGATCAAGCCACGAAACAACGGGAGGCAATGCTCGCCATATGGCGTCAGCTCTACCCGGCCACCGCCCTTTTCGACCAGTGCCTGCCCCAGCTTCTGCTCCAGTTCACGCAGGGCCAGGGATATCGCAGGCTGGGTGCGAAAGGCCTGGCGGGCGGCCGCGTGGAAACTCTTGTGTTCGGCGACCAGTACGAAGTAACGCAACTGCGCGATTTTCAGCTCGGGCAACATGGTTAGCATACCTTATCAAAGCATTTTTTTTATTAATTTTTATTTGCTGCATATTGCTCGCATGATGAATGCCATGCAAACGGAGGCGTTCATCCATGTCACACAAGACCTACAACAACTACATCGATGGCCAGTGGTGTGAAGGCCACGCCACTTTGGGCAACTTCAGCCCCTCGGACACTGGCGACCTGATCGGCCAGTACCATCAGGCCAGCGCCGAACAGGCCCGCCAGGCCATCCAGGCCGCCCGCGCCGCTCAACCCCTGTGGGCCGCCAGTGGTCTGGAAAGCCGCCAGCAAGTGCTGATGGCCATCGGCGACGAGCTGATCGCCCGCAAGGAAGAACTCGGCGAACTGCTGTCGCGAGAAGAAGGCAAACCCTTGGCCGAAGGCATCGGCGAGGTCAACCGCAGTGGCCAGTTCTTCCATTACTACGCCGCCGAAGTGCTGCGTCAGATGGGCGAGACTGCCGCCTCGGTGCGCCCAGGGGTCGACATCGAAGTGCATCGCGAACCGGTGGGTGTGGTGGGCATCATTACCCCATGGAACTTCCCCATGGCCACCGCCGCCTGGAAAATCGCCCCGGCCTTGGCCTTCGGCAACGCCGTGGTGTTCAAGCCGGCCAACCTGGTGCCGGCCAGTGCCTGGGCGCTCACCGAGATCATCAGCCGTCAGGGCCTGCCCAGCGGTACCTTCAACCTGGTGATGGGCAGCGGTGCCGACGTCGGCGAGGCCCTGATCGAGTCCGCCGAGATCGATGCCCTGACGTTCACCGGTTCTCTGCAGACGGGCCGACGCGTAGCGGTGGCCACCGCCGGTAACCTGGTGCGCTGCCAGCTGGAAATGGGTAGCAAGAATGCCCTGGTGGTCATGGACGACGCCGACCTCGAACTGGCCGTGGAATGCGCGCTCAACGGGGCCTTCTTTGGCACCGGGCAGAAATGCACCGCGTCGTCACGGCTGATCGTCTGCGACGGTATCCACGACCGCTTCGTCGAGGCGCTGCGCCTGCGCATGCGCCAGCTGAAGGTTGGCCATGCACTGGAGGCTGGCGTACAGATCGGCCCGGTCGCTGACGCGCGCCAGCTGGAACAGAACCTGGCCTACCTGCAACTGGCCCAGGCCGAAGGCGCCACCCTGATAGAAGGCGGCGAGCGCCTGCAATTGGCCTCCGATGGCTACTACATGCGCCCGGCCTTGTTCATCAACAGCCGCAACGACATGCGCATCAACCGCGAGGAAGTGTTCGGCCCCATCGCCTGCGTGATCCGCGTGCGCGATTTTGAAGAGGCGCTGGCCACGCTCAATGATACCGAGTACGGCCTCACAGCCGGGATCATCACCCAGTCGCTGCGCCACGCCAGCCACTTCAAGCGCCGCGCCCAGACCGGCTGCGTGATGGTCAATCTGCCCACCGCCGGGACCGACTACCACGTGCCATTCGGGGGCCGCAAAGCCTCGAGTTTCGGCCCCCGGGAACAGGGGCAATACGCTCGCGACTTCTACACCGTGGTCAAGACCACCTACCTGCGGCCCTGAAGGAATACATGCCATGCACGACCTTTTGATGATCGACGGCCTGCAGTACTCCAACTGGAGCCAGGAAATATTCCAGCAGATGCAGGCCGGTGGCCTGAGCGCGGTGCACGCCACCATCGCCTACCACGAAAACGCCCGCGAAACCCTGTCACGCCTGGGCGAGTGGAACCGCCGCTTCGAGACATGGCCCGAGCTGATCCGCCCGGTGCGCACGGCCAGCGACATCCGCCTGGCCCACGAGGAGGGCCGGGTGGGTATCTTCTTCGGCTTCCAGAACTGCTCGCCGATCGAGGACGACATTGCCCTGGTGGAGGTTTTCCGCCAGCTCGGGGTGTTCGTCATGCAGCTGACCTACAACAACCAAAGCCTGCTGGCCAGCGGTTGCTATGAGCGCGAGGACAACGGCATCAGCCGCTTCGGCCGCCAGGTGATCGCCGAAATGAACCGCGTCGGCATGCTCATCGACATGTCTCACAGCGCCGAGCGAAGCACGCTTGAGGCCATCGAACTGTCCAGCCGACCGGTGATCATCTCCCACGCCAACCCTGCCAGCTTCCACGCCGCCAAGCGCAACAAATCCGATGCGGTGCTACGCGGGATCGCAGAGTCCGGCGGGCTGCTGGGCTTCAGCACCTATCCGTTCCACCTCAAGGGTGCCTCGGACTGTAGCCTGGAAAGTTTCTGCGACATGGTCGCGCGCACCGCCGACCTGATGGGTGTGGAGCACATCGGCATCGGCACCGACCTGTGCCAGGCGCAACCCTTGTCAGTGCTGGAATGGATGCGCAACGGCCGCTGGAGCAAGGACAAGGACTACGGCGAAGGCTCCAGGGACAACGCCAACTGGCCGGCGCCCTTGCAGTGGTTCCGCGACAGCCGCGACTTCCGCAACATTGCCCAGGGCCTGCGCGCCCGCGGCTTTGCCGAGCACGACGTGGGCAACATCATGGGGCTGAACTGGTTGCGCTTGCTGGAGACCGCCACCACGGCACAGGCCTGAACCCCTTGCACGGACAGCATCAACAATAAAAAGAATCGCAGGTTCCGGAGGTTTCATGAAAAACCCAACTACCTTGCAGGCCGACGGCCAGGCCATGGGCCTGCCTATGGCACGCGATATCGACTGGCCGTTGTTCCTGATCAGCGGCGGATTCCTCGGCGCCTTCCTGCTGGCGGCGCTGATCGACATCGACACCGTGTCGGCGCTGGTCAATACCCTGTTCGCCTGGTCGACAAAGGCCTTTGGCCTCTATTGGCAAGTGCTGATGCTGGCAACCTTCGCCGTCAGCCTGTTCATCGGTTTTTCCAGGTGCGGGCGTGTACGCCTGGGCGGGGTCACCCAGCGCCCGGACGTCAGCACCTTCAACTGGATCGCCGTGATCATGTGCGCCCTGCTGGCAGGTGGTGGCGCCTTCTGGGCCGCTGCCGAACCCTTGATGCACTTTGCCAGCCCACCGCCCTTCTTCGCCGGCCTGCAACCGCACAGCGAAGCGGCGGCCACCGCGGCACTGGCGCAATCGTTCGTGCACTGGGGCTTCCTGGCCTGGGCCGTGCTGGGCAGCCTGCTGGCGATCGTGCTGATGCACCTGCATTACGATAAAGGCCTTCCGCTGGCGCCGCGCACCCTGCTTTACCCCCTGTTCGGCCAGCGAGCGCTCAAGGGCCCGATCGGCACCTTGGCCGACGCTGCCTCGATCATCGCGGTAGTGGCCGGCACCATCGGTCCGATCGGTTTCCTTGGCCTGCAGATCAGCAGCGCCATGCACGCCGTGTGGGGGCTGCCCAACACTATCGTCACCCAGTCGCTGACCATTGTCCTGGTGACCGCGATGTACACCGTCTCGTGCCTGGTGGGCCTCAAAGGCATCCGCTTTGTCAGCGAGATCAACGTCTGGTTGATGATCGGCCTGGCCCTGTTCATGGTGGTATTCGGACCGACGCTGTTCATCCTCGGCGGTTTCCCGGCGGCCTTTGCCCTGCACGTGGAGCACTTCATCCCCCTGACGATGTTCCGCGCCGACCCCAAATGGCTGGACTGGTGGACGGTGTTCTACTGGGGCTGGTTCATCGGCTACGCGCCCATGGTGGCTCTGTATGTCGCGCGGATCTCGCGGGGCCGCACCATCCGCGAGATCATCATGACGCTGTCGATCATCGCACCGCTGGTGACCATGTTCTGGTTCACTGTGGTGGGCGGTACCGGGATCGGCCTGGAGCTGCAAACGCCAGGCATCGTCACCGCCCATGGCGCCAAGCCTGAAGACCTGTTGCTGGGAGTGACGCAGCACCTGCCACTGGGTGGCCTTGTCAGCGCGCTGTTCCTGTTCTTGAGTTTCATCTCGGTGGCCACCAATGGCGACGCCATGGCCTTCACCGTGGCGCTGGCGATGTCCAGCAACGATAAACCGAAGAAGTGGTTGCGCGGTTTCTGGGCAATCGGCATGGGCCTGGCGGCGGTGGTGCTGATCACCATTGGCGCAGGCGGGGTGACGGCCCTGCAATCCTTTATTGTCATCACCGCGGTGCCGGTGTCGCTGGTGATCCTGCCAGCGCTGTGGGATGCCGTGCGCATCGCTCGACACATGGCCCGTGAACAAGGCGTCTGAACATGATCCATCCAGGTACAACAACAATGCCCAACAGCGTGCCTGCAATACCCGCGTTGCGCCCTGCCAGCCAAGTCATGGACCTGGCCCGGCTGGGTAGCCACTTCCAGAGCCCGCTAAGCTTCGTGCGCAGCAGCATGCGGCGGATGATGCAGCAGCGCTGGCAAATCCGGCGCAGCTGTTTCGACCTCGATGGCCAAGGCTTCGGCACTGCGATCTACCGCATCGAAACGCCAAACGGCCATTACCACTGCGTGATCTTCTCGGCCTACCTGCCGCCCGAAAAGCGCAGCGATCGGGTCATCGCCGACCAGTGGGACGTCAGCTTCGTGCTGGTGGCCGGCGATGTCGACTCGGCACAACTGGCCGACCTGCAACGCAACGTGCCGCTGCAGGAAGCCGGTCGCTTCGATGCACGCGTGCTGGTGTTGTCGCGGGCCAACCGTAGCTTGCGCAATTTCGACCGGTTTCTGGCGGCGCTGGCAGAAGGACGCCAGCCCGATCCACAACAACTGGCTGAAGTCGGCTACCTGTATCGCACCACCGCGGTGTACGGTAACGGCAAGTTCGGCATCGCAGATTTTGGTTGCCTGCAAGATAACCCGGACTTCAACCAGCCGTTCAGCGCGCAGATGTTCACCGTCTACCTGCTGCGACACTTCAGCATCGAGCAGATCAACCACATGGCCCGGGCACTCGCCCCGCAGCGGGCAGTGCAACTGGCCCCGGCGCTACAACGCTACCTGGGGGTCGGCAACGCGACCGGGCTGGGAATGGCCCCTTTTCTGATCAACCACCCTCAACTGGTGGAGCACTGGATCAGTACGCGGGAAACGGCCCTGGCCCTGGTGCTGGCGCAGTCGGCGGAGCCCGACCAATTGGCACGCCTGCAGCAATTGCTGGCGCGCGCCCAGTTGCACCTGAGCCAGTCCCGGACCGAAGACCAGCGCCAGCATGAGCAGAACCTGCAAACCTTGGCCGAGCTTGCTTTACTGGCCACCTGGCTTGGCACGCAAGCCGACGGCGCGGGCCTTTGGCCGCGTCTGCTGGCCTGGGCGCAATTACACACGGGGGTGGGCTGCCAGGAGCTTCTGGTCAGCCTGCTGCTGGAGCTGTACCCCGAGCAGGTCACGCCCCTGGCCGAGCACATGGGGGTCAACGAAAGCTGGCAGCTGGACGCCCAGATGCCCCTTGGGCAACTGCGCCAGCTCATCGAGCAGCAGTATGGCTGGGCGTTGCGCTACGACTTCAGTGCTGCCGATGCGGAGCACTTCTTCTGGTACCGCTCAGCTGAAAAAGAAGAGCCGCGCCTGGGCATTCGCGCAGAGGAGCCAGGGGCCGAAAAAGAAATGCAGCTGGGTATTGCCCGCAATATCCAGCAGTGCCATGGCGCGCTGCTGGAGCACCTGCAACGGCAGCCTCAGGCGCTGACCGCTCACTTCCTGATCGCCCAACCGAGGTTCAAGGGCGCGGTACGCCGCCTGCAAGGCATGGCAAAAACAAACTTCGGTGAAATCCGTGCCAATCTGCTGGCCCGGGACATGCTGCCGATTCACCTGCTGCGCTGCAAACTGGCATTTTTCGGCGCGGGGAAATTCGACCCAAAGTCAAGCCGCTGGGTGCGTATCACGCTGTTCCAGGGCGCGCCGCTGGTCAGCGACATCGGTCAGCCGTTCGCAGACGACTGGAATTTCGCAGTCATGCCGCAAAGGGAGCTTTGACCATGCGCGTATCGCTTAACGAAATACAGGTGATGTGCCGCAAGGCATTCGAAGGCATGGGCTTCGCCCCGGGCGACTGCGAGGATGCCGCCGAACTCGTGGGCTGGCTGCAACTGCAGGGGCTTGATGGCGTCGGTGCACTGGAAAAGGCGTTGCGT
Source organism: Pseudomonas sp. JY-Q (assembly GCF_001655295.1). Classification (NCBI taxonomy): domain Bacteria; kingdom Pseudomonadati; phylum Pseudomonadota; class Gammaproteobacteria; order Pseudomonadales; family Pseudomonadaceae; genus Pseudomonas; species Pseudomonas sp. JY-Q. The sequence goes on from NZ_CP011525.1 coordinate 3,600,001, forward strand.
TATCTGCAAGCCGAAGCTGCACAGCCATACGCCTTGTGCCATGAGGATAACGCCCTGCTGGTGATCGACGCCAAGGGCCAGAGCGTATTGCGCTGCGCCGCGACGGTGGTGGAACTGGCGGCAGCCAAGGCCATGCGCTGTGGTCAGGCCGAACTGCGCATCCGCCACTGCCACAACCGTTTGCTGTTGCTGGGCTACCTGAGCCGGGCAGCTGTGCAGGGGCTGCACGTGCAAGCCCGCTGGGAGGACGCCCGCCAATACCACCTGGCCGATTTTACCGCCGGCATGCCGCGCCCGGAACTGAGCAGTGAAGCCCGGCCCCGGGGCATTGAAGCGGCCGCGCAAGACGTAACGGTGCTGTTCACCCGAGCAGGCCAGACCGCCCAGGCGATAACCGACCCGCAACGCACACTGCAGCAAGGTTTTACCGTCAACGAACATACCTGGCAAAGGCTCAGGCAGCTGGCCGAACACATCCTTGTCGAGAGCACCGATGCCTCACGCCGCCACGGTGCAGGCGGCGGCAGCGACGCCGACTGAACACCCTTGCCACTGAGGAAACAACCCATGAAGCATGCAATAAAGACCGAGCTGTTCGCCTCCAGGGCGCCACTGGAATGGGCGGTCGTCGGCAACGGTACGTTGTACACGGCCCAGATCCCAATCGATACGCAGGGCCAGGTGGTTGCCGGCGGCATCGAGGCACAGGCCCGCCAGACACTGGACAACCTGCGCCACACCTTGGAAGCCGCTGGCAGCTCGCTGGATGCCGTGACCCAGGTACTGATCTACGTGACCGACCGCCGCTATCTGGCAACTGTAAATGCCGTGTACGCCGAGTATTTCCAGGCACCCTACCCCAACCGCGCGGCCGTCGTGGTGGCGGGCCTCGCCCGGGAAGAAATGCTGGTGGAGCTGGTGGTCTACGCCTGCCTCTGAGGGCCTGAAGGCGCTCGCCTGGCGATATTCAGCGTGTGTTCAATCGGGTGCCGCCCGCGCGGCACTCGATGCATGCCCCCTTCCCCCCAAGTCATGCACCCGGACTATTCCCATTTTCTGCCGCCGGGCACCGGCTTGCGCCCCATTTCGGTTCAAAACCCGCGCCCGGATCAAAAGCGCCCTCTTTTGATGCGCCGGCCCTTGCGGCCAGGCAGCACACATCGGGTGTGCCCCTCACATTTCCTGCATCGCCAGAACCGCCAGGGGTATTCGGCACTTTTATTGCACAGACCGGTTGTACTCAACGCACAGGCAATCTACCGAGACCGAGGTTAACGCGAGACACAGCTCCCACTTACCCCAGCAAGGCAGCACCCTGAAAGACGCAGATGAACCGCAATGAAGCTGCCGGCAACGGCGGCAAGGAGTGGGTATGTCCCGGGCTTTTTTCAATGAAATGTACGAAGCGAACGGCACTTGCCGCCCGCATTACCAGGAGTTCGCCCGCTGGCTGGCCAACACCCCGCTGGAGTTGCTGGAACAGCGCCGCCGCGAGGCCGACCTGCTGTTTCACCGCGCTGGCATCACCTTCACCTTGTACGGCGACAAGCAGGATACCGAGCGCCTGATCCCCTTCGATATCATCCCGCGCAGCATCCGCGCCAGCGAATGGCGCACGGTCGAGCGTGGCTGCATTCAACGGGTACAGGCGCTGAACCTGTTCCTGCAGGACATCTACCACGACCAGCGCATTCTCAAGGCCGGCATCATCCCGCCAGAGCAAGTGCTGGCCAACGAGGGCTACCAGATCGCCATGCAGGGCCTGGACCTTCACCGTGGGCTGTATGCGCATATTGCCGGTGTCGACCTGGTACGTGACGGCGATGGCAGTTACTTCGTGCTGGAAGACAACCTGCGCACCCCCAGCGGCGTCAGCTACATGCTCGAAGACCGCAAGATGATGATGCGCCTGTTCCCCGAACTGTTTGCCGCCCAGCGCATCGCGCCCATCGATCACTACCCCAACCTGCTGCTGGACACGCTCAAGAGCGCCAGTCCACTGGACAACCCTACCGCGGTGCTGCTCACGCCCGGCCGTTTCAACAGCGCCTATTTCGAGCATGCTTTCCTGGCCCGGGAAATGGGCATCGAGCTGGTCGAAGGCGCCGACCTGTTCGTGCGTGATGAGCATGTCTACATGCGCACCACGGCCGGCCCCCAACAGGTGGACGTGATCTATCGTCGCCTGGACGACGACTACCTCGACCCGCTGTCCTTCAACCCTGACTCCATGCTGGGCGTGCCGGGGCTGATCTCGGTTTACCGCGCCGGCAATGTGGTACTGGCCAACGCCGTCGGCACTGGCGTGGCCGATGACAAATCCATCTACCCCTTTGTCGACGACATGATCCGCTTTTACCTGAGCGAAGAACCGATCCTGAACAACGTGCCGACCTGGCAGTGCCGCAAGCCGGCGGACCTGTCCCATGTACTGGCCCACCTACCCGAACTGGTGGTCAAGGAAACCCAAGGTTCCGGCGGCTATGGCATGTTGGTCGGGCCCGCCTCGACCAAAGCCCAGATCGAGGACTTCCGCGCGCGCATCAAAGCCCGCCCGCACGCCTATATCGCTCAACCGACGCTGTGCCTGTCAACCTGCCCGACCTTCGTCGACAGCGGCATCGCACCGCGTCACATCGACCTGCGCCCGTTCGTGTTGTCGGGCAGTGAAACCCGCCTGGTGCCCGGTGGCCTGACGCGCGTGGCGCTCAAGGAAGGCTCGCTGGTGGTCAACTCGTCGCAAGGCGGCGGTACCAAGGACACCTGGGTGGTGGAGGACTGAGCCATGCTTTCGCGAACCGCTTCCGACCTGTACTGGATGTCCCGCTACCTGGAGCGTGCAGAAAACCTCGCGCGCATGCTCGAGGTCAGCTACTCGCTGTCGCTGATGCCCCAGGCCGGGCGCAGCGACGGCCATGCCGAGCTGGCAATGTCGCTGATGGCCTCGGGCATGCTGGACGACTACCTGCGTCGGCACAAGGAACTCGACACCGAGCGCATGCTGCACTTCTTCGCCCTCGACGCCACCAACCCCAGCAGCATCTATTGCTGCCTGCAGGCCGCCAGGACCAATGCCCATGCAGTGCGCGGCCGAATCACCGCCGACATGTGGGAGAACATCAACGCCACCTGGATCGAAATGCGCAACATTGCCAGCAACGGCCTGGGTCGCTATGGCATCAGCCAGTTCTGCGACTGGGTCAAGGAACGATCACACCTGTTCCGCGGTGCGACATCCGGCACCATCATGCGCAACGATGCCTACAGCTTCATTCGCCTGGGGACCTTCCTGGAGCGGGCGGACAACACCCTGCGCCTGCTCGATTCGCGCTATGAAATGTTCGGCGAGGCCTCCGAAGAGGTCAGCGACGACTCCGCCCGCGGTTATTACCAATGGAGCGCCCTGCTGCGCGCGCTGACCTCGTATGAGGCCTTCAACGAGCTCTATCGCGCCGCGCCCAGTGCCCGGCCGGTGTCCGAGCTGCTGCTGTTGCGGGTGGACGTGCCGCGCTCGCTGCATGCCTGCATCGAGGAACTGGACCTGATCCTGGCGGGCCTGCCGGGCAGTACCGGGCGTGCCGCCCAGCGCATGGCCGCCGAACTGAACGCGCGCCTGCGCTACACCGCAATCGACGAAATCCTTGATGCAGGGTTGCACCCCTGGCTAAGCGACTTCATCGGCCGCATCAACCAACTGGGCCAGGCCGTCCATCACTCCTACCTGGAGGTTGTATGAAACTGTCCATTCGCCACGACACGACCTATAGCTACGCCAGCGACGTGTGCAACAGTATCCAGTTCCTGCGCCTGACGCCGCGCAGCAGCGAACGCCAGCGTATCAATCAATGGCAACTGGACCTGCCCTGCAAGGTCAAGGGCCAGATCGACCCTTACGGCAACATCCTGCATGTGCTGACACTGGACAAACCCCATGGCCACCTGGCGCTTACCGCACACGGCCAGGTCGAGATCGACCCGGATTGCGAACACGAAACCGAGAGCCAGTCCCCCCTGCCGTTCCTGCGCGGTAGCCACCTGACGCTGGCCGACAACACCCTGATTGCTTTCGCCGCCCGGCATTGTGGCAGTCACCGCGACCGGGCAGCACTGATCGGGCTGATGCAAGGCCTGGCCGAGCACATGCCCTACAGCCCTGGGGCCACGTCGGTGGGCACCACGGCCATCGAAGCCTTCAACGGTGGCGCAGGCGTGTGTCAGGACCACACCCACGCCTTCCTGGCCTGCGCACGCAGCCTGGGGGTGCCGGCACGCTATGTGTCCGGCTACCTGTGCACCGAGGACGAACAACACCTGGCCAGCCACGCCTGGGCCGAAGCCTGGGTCGACGAAGCCTGGTACAGCTTCGACATTACCAACCGCCTGACCCGGCCAGAGCGTCACCTGAAGCTCGCGGTGGGCCTGGACTACCTCGATGCCTGTCCGGTCAGGGGCGTACGCCGCGGCGGCGGCGCCGAATCGATGCAGGCCAGCGTCCACGTGCATCGCCAGTGACAGGCTGGCGTCAGACCGGTCTTGCCGCGCGAGTGCGGCAAGACCCTTCCACACGCAACACAAGGGAAACCGCATGACTTACTGTGTCGCCATGCACCTGGAGGACGGGCTTGTCTTCATCAGCGACTCACGCACCAACGCCGGCATCGACCAGATCTCCACGTTCACCAAGTTGTTCGTCTTCAGCGCCCCGGGCGAGCGGCTGATCGTGCTGCAGACCGCCGGCAATCTGGCGACCTCACAGTCGGTGGTAAACCTGCTGCAGCAACGCACCCAGGGCAACGGCCCCCACCTGCTGAACGTTGCCACGCTCTACGATGCAACGGTGCTGGTCGCCGACACCCTGCGCGAGGTGGTCAAAAGAGACCGCAGCAAGCTCACGGCCGATATCGACCTTAGCAGTTCATTCATCGTCGGCGGCCAGATAGCCGGCGGCCCCATGGCCATCTACAACGTGTATGCACAAGGCAATTTCTTCCAGGCCACACCGGACACCCCGTTTCTGCAACTGGGTGAAAGCAAGTACGGCAGGCCAATACTCGACCGCAACCTGGATTACCGCACACCGCTCGATGAAGCGCTGCGCTGCGGCCTGATCTCGTTCGACTCCACCATCCGCAGCAACCTGTCGGTGGGCATGCCGCTGGACTTGCTGGTGTACCGCAACAACAGCCTGGAAAGCATGACGCGCAAGCGCATTACCAGCGACGATGCCTATTACCAGCAGATTCGCAGGCAGTGGAGCGACGGCTTGAAAACCCTGCTGGCCGAACTGCCAGCGCCACCTTATGGCTGAGTAAGCGAACTGTCCAGATCCTTTGGTGCCTGGACAGGCACCTTCGCGGTCTGGCCCGCGCCCACAGGTACTGTGCAAGCCTTGAAGGCTGTGATGGCCTGTGGGAGCGGGCGAGCCCGCGAACAGGCCGGTACAGGCAACACCTCAGTAAAACCAATGTGTAATGTTCGAAACTCCGTGGGTTATCCTGCGCCTTCCCCCCTGTCACGAGCCTGTCATGTCGTGCGCTGCTACACCGGTGCCAATTCACCGCTCCGACCAGACTCCCGCAATGCCGCCCCATGCCATGCATGACATGGGCTCACCTATGGGGTGAGGAGTGATCGTTTGAGTCGATCAAATCGCTGAAATCTAATGGGTGCAAACCAACAAGAAGCTCGCACGGAAGCGATCAGCGATAGAGAAAACCACACGATGACTCCAACGTTCTCATTACTCGTCCTGGGCACCGCGATACTCCTGATCGTCGTCATGATCAGCAAACTCAAAGTACACCCGTTTCTGGCCTTGATGGCCGCAAGCCTGGTGGTCGGTGTCGGCACCGGCATGGCGCCTACGGCAATCGTGGCGGCATTCGAGAAAGGCATGGGCAGCACGCTGGGCTTTCTTGCCGGCATCATCGGCCTGGGCAGTATCCTCGGCAAACTGCTGGAGGAATCCGGAGGTGCCAGGCGCATCGCCACCACACTGCTGAACGGGCTGGGGGAACGCAATGCCTCGTGGGCAATGATGCTCGTCGGCTTCATCGCCGGCATCCCGGTATTCTTCGAAGTCGGCTTCGTCCTGCTGATTCCGTTGATCTACGTGGTTGCACGGCAAACCCGTATCAGCATGCTGTACCTCGGCGTGCCGCTGGCCACCTCGCTGATGGTGGTGCACTGCATTCTCCCGCCACACCCGGCCGCCACAGCCATCACCGGCATGCTCAATGCGGATATCGGTACGGTCATCCTGTACGGCCTGATCGTTGGCCTGCCGACCGCTATCATCGCGGGCCCGGTGTGGGTTCGCTTCACCTGTAACCGTGAAGCCGACGAATCCCAGCAGGCCTTCCTGTCTGCGCGCACGGTGGCTCAAGCAGAAGAGCAGGCAACGCCCGCGTTCGGCATCACACTCACCACCGTACTGCTGCCACTGGTGTTGATGGTCGGCAAAACGTTGGCCGTCACGGTCCTGGACAAGGGCTCTGCGCTGTACGAGTGGGTGGCCTTCCTGGGCAGCCCACTGATTGCCCTGACGCTGTCGGTGGTGTTCGCCTACTGGGCACTGGGCTTGCGCCGCGGCCTGGATATGGCAGACCTGCTGAGCCTGACCCAGCGCTGTTTCCCTCCCCTGGCCGGCATTTTGCTGATCATCGGTGCCGGCGGTGCCTTCAATGACATGCTCGTGGGCAGCGGCATCGGCAAGGCACTGGCCGATGTACTGAACCAGACGCAGCTCAACCCGATCATCCTCGCCTGGTTGATCGCCGGGATCATGCACTTTGCCGTCGGCTCGGCCACCGTCGCGATGATCAGCGCGGCCGGCATGGTAATGCCAATCCTTGGCCAGCACCCGGAATACAACCGGGAAATCCTGGTGATCGCCATCGGCGCCGGCGCCATCGGCTGGACCCACATCACCGACTCGGCGTTCTGGGTGGTGAAGGAGTACCTGGGCCTTTCCCTGAGTGATGCACTGAAGAAGTTCACTGCCGCTACAGTGCTGGCCTCGGTAGTCGCCTTGTGCCTGACCCTGCTCCTTTCGAAGATTGTCTGATCTACTCTGCACATACCGCACTACAGGTGAAATCATGATTCACGGAAAAACCCTGGAAGCCTGGCAACAAAGCCACCCGATCATCGCCGAGCTGGTGGCCCTGAAGCCAACCAGCTGGTTCAACCCTGGCATCGCCAAGGCTGCAGAAGCCCTGCACGACGTGGGCCTGACGGCGGCCGACGTGCAAGTCACCAGCGCGCGGCTGCAGCGGTTCGCGCCTTACCTGGCCACCGTGTTCCCCGAGACGGCAGCGGCCGGCGGGGTCATCGAGTCGCACATCACCCCGCTGCCACAGCTGCGCCAGCTGCTTGTCGAGGAGGGATCGCTGCAGAACGCAGGCAGCCTGTGGCTCAAGGCGGACAGCGACTTGCCTATCTCCGGCTCGATCAAAGCCCGGGGCGGCATCCATGAGGTGCTCAAGCACGCCGAGGACCTGGCCCTGGCTGCCGGCTTGATCACGCCAACGGATGACTACACCAAACTGGCGAGCGACCAGGCCCGCGCATTCTTCAGCCAGTACACGATCGCCGTGGGCTCGACCGGCAACCTGGGGCTGTCGATTGGCATCATGAGCGCCAAGCTGGGCTTCCAGGTGAGCGTGCACATGTCGTCTGACGCCAGGCAATGGAAGAAGGACAAGCTGCGGGCCAACGGTGTCACGGTGGTCGAACACGCCTCCGACTACAGCGTGGCGGTCGAGCAGGGCCGCCAGCAGGCGGCATCCGACCCCAGCTGTTACTTTGTCGACGACGAAAACTCCCCGCAGCTGTTTCTCGGCTATGCCGTGGCCGCCGAACGGTTGGCGCGGCAATTCGACCAGGCGGGCATCCAGGTAAACGCAGATCATCCATTGTTCGTGTACCTGCCGTGCGGCGTAGGGGGCGGCCCAGGCGGTGTTGCGTTCGGGCTGAAACTGGTATTCGGCGATGCGGTGCACTGCATCTTTGCCGAGCCCACCCATTCCCCCTGCATGCTGCTGGGTGTCTATACCGGCCTGCACGATGAAACCAGCGTGCAGGACTTCGGCATCGACAACATCACCGCCGCCGACGGCCTGGCGGTCGGGCGCCCATCAGGGTTTGTCGGCAAAGCCATGCAGCGCCTGATCGATGGTTACTACACCGTGACCGACGAAGAACTGTACCGCTTGATGGTCATCGCCCATGAGCAGGACAAGGTCAAACTGGAACCCTCTGCCCTGGCCGGCGTACCCGGTATGCTGCGGGTGCTGCAAGCAGGCGAGTACCTGGCTCGCCAGAGCTTCACCCCAACCCAGCTGCAGCAGGCTACACACCTCGTCTGGGGGACGGGTGGCAGCATGGTGCCGGACGATGAATTCAACACCTATCTGGCGAAAGGGCGCAGCCTGCAGGCAAATGTGTAACCGCAATCAGCTCACGGCGCAGGAAGGATTGATCAATGAAAAAGCCCGGCGGCGGCGCCGTGAAACTCAATGGCTCGCACCTGGGCAGCCTGCATGTCTTTCTGGTTGCGGCACGCCACTTGAGCTTCTCGCGCGCCGCCGATGAGCTGTGCCTGACGGCCAGTGCCGTGAGTCACCGCATCAATCGCCTGGAGGATGAGCTGGCGCTCAAGCTGTTCCACCGCATGCCGCGCAAGGTCAGCCTCACCGAAGACGGCGAGCGCCTGTTCGCGGTCATGCAACGGACCATGGATGAGTTAAGCGAGGCCGTGCAGGAACGTGCTCACGCCGAAATCGCCGGCCAGTTGACGTTGTATGTGCGCCCGTCAGTCGCACAATGCTGGCTGGTGCCGCGGCTGGCGCAGTTCACCGCCCGCTACCCTGATATCCAGCTGGATATCAGGGTGGGCAACGAGAGCATCGATTACCGCACCCGCAAGATCGACCTGGTCCTGTGTTATTCGGATGGCCATCACCCGGGGTTGCAGAGCATCCACTTGATGGACGAGCGGATCGCCCCGGTGTGCTCCCCCCGTTACGCAGAAACCCATGCATTGACCGGTGACCTGCACCCGCTGGATCATTGCACCGCCTTGCATGACGTAGCGGCCTGGGACAACGCTGCATTCGATGCAGAATGGCAGCTCTGGGCCAACACCACAGGTGCGGGTATCAGCCTCCCGCGCCGATTCCTCACATTCGATCGCTCCGACCTGTGCACGCTCGCCGCGCTGAATCACGTAGGCATCGCCATTGGCCGCGAACAGCTGGTCAAGGATCGCATTGCACGAGGTGAGCTGGTTTTGCCGTTCGGTGGTTTCGTCGACACCCCCAACTATGGCTATTACCTGGTCTACCCGCATCATGACCCGATGCCCAAACGCCTGCAGGTGTTGATCGACTGGCTCGTGAAAGAAGCCTGCACTGACCTGTAGGAGCGACCAGTGCAGGCCCAAGGACTGGGTCAGGCGCGGATGCACTGGGCAAACACCGGCTCTTGCAGATAGGCCACGTTCAGCCGGGTCCAGGGTGTCACGGCCTTCTGGTTGGTCTGGAAGATCGCCCCCGGCGCCAGCATTACCCCCCTGCCCTGCACTTCACGGGTGAGCACGGCAGTATCTTCGATCCCGGGGAAACGCGCCCACAGGTACAGGCTCTGTTCCGGTCGGCAGAACACTTCGGCCCCTAGTTCGTCCAGCACCCGCAACCCACCGGCAGTGGCTTCCCGCACCCGGTCCTGCAGGCGCATCAGGTGCCGCAGGAAGTGCCCTTCGCTGAGGATCACATCCGCCGTGCGCTCGCACAGTTCCGAACAGCTGGTGTGCAGCATCATCTGCAGGTCGGCCAACTCGTCGATGGCCTCCTTGCTGCCCGCGATGTAACCCACCCGCAAGGCCGCCGACACCGATTTGGAAAAACTGCCGATGTACAACGACCGGCGCAACTGGTCGAGCGCCGCCACCTTGAGCGCAGAGCTGGGCTTGAAGTCGGCCAGGGCATCGTCTTCGACCAGCAGCAAGTCGTGCCGCTCGGCCAGTTGCAGCAGGCGGTGGGCCTTGGCCGGGGAGATATCCGAGCCGGTAGGGTTGTGGCACACCGACTGGATGAAGAACAAGCGGGGCCGTTCGACACGCAGCATGGACTCCAGCGCGTCCATGTCCGGCCCATCCGCCAGACGCGGAACGCTCAGCAGCCGCGCGCCGTGGAGTTGCAGCTTGCCGAACAGCGGGTAGTACCCCGGGTTTTCCACCAGCACCGCGTCGCCCGGTACCACGAAGCGGCGGATGATCAGGTCCAGCGCATGGTTGGCGCCGTGGGTGGTCACGATCTGCCGGGGCGTGGCACTGATGGCGTAGCTGGCCAGCTTGCGCACCAGGCTCTGGCGCAGGCCCGGGTTGCCCAGGCGGTTGCCATAGCGGAACAGGTTGCCAGCGCCACTGCGCATTGCCTGCCGGGTGAATTTGTCGAGGCGCATGTCCTGCAGCCAGGCCACCGGCGCAAAACCTTCACCCAGCGGCGCCAGCCCGGGTTCGCGAACGAACTGCTGACGCATCATCCAGATAGTGTCCATTGCCCGGGTGTAAGGCGGCGTCTCATCCACTTCGGCGGCCTGCACCTGCGCGCCCACGAAAAAGCCCTGGCCGTGGCGCGCCTCCACCAGCCCCTTGGAGGCGAGGATCTCGTAAGCGGTTATCACCGTATTCTTCGAATGCCCGTGCAAGCGCATGTATTCGCGCAGCGATGGCAGGCGATCGCCGACCTTCAGCACCCCAGCACGGATCTGCTGCTCAACCGCATCGGCGACCTGCTGGGCAAGGGTGACACGGGGCATCGGCGGGCTCCTGGGCTGCCAGGGGTACAGTCTGGGTACTGTTGGGCAAAACTGTACCTTTAATCAAGGGCACAGTGGCTGCACATTTAGCACCAAGCCGGCGACGCGCTCAAGCGGCCGCCCAACAACAATGACTCCAACGGAGCCTTCATGAGCCTCGACTCCCGCCTGCCCGCTTTCCGCAACCTGTCCCCTGCCGCGCGCCTGGATCATATCGGCCAGCTACTTGGCCTGAGCCACGGCGATGTCAGCCTGCTGGCCAACGCCGGCGCCCTGCCGATGGACATCGCCAACGGCATGATCGAAAACGTCATCGGCACCTTCGAGCTGCCCTTTGCCGTGGCCAGCAACTTCCAGGTCAACGGCCGTGATGTGCTGGTGCCACTGGTGGTGGAAGAACCCTCCATCGTCGCCGCGGCTTCGTACATGGCCAAGTTGGCCCGCGCCAATGGCGGCTTCATCACCTCCAGCAGCGCCCCGCTGATGCGCGCCCAGGTACAGATCGTCGGCATCCAGGACCCGCTCAATGCACGCCTGAGCCTGCTGCGGCGCAAGGACGAAATCATTGAGCTGGCCAACCGCAAGGACCAGTTGCTCAACAGCCTCGGCGGTGGCTGCCGCGATATCGAAGTACACACCTTCGCCGATACCCCGCGCGGCCCGATGCTGGTGGCGCACCTGATCGTCGATGTGCGCGATGCCATGGGTGCCAACACCGTCAACACCATGGCCGAGGCCGTGGCGCCGCTGATGGAAGCGATCACCGGGGGCCAGGTACGCCTGCGCATTCTGTCCAACCTGGCCGACCTGCGCCTGGCCCGGGCCCAGGTGCGCATCACCCCGGAACAATTGAAAACGGCTGAGTTAAGCGGCGAGGCGGTGATCGAAGGCATCCTCGACGCCTACGCCTTAGCGGCGGTCGACCCCTACCGCGCGGCCACCCACAACAAGGGCATCATGAACGGCATCGACCCGCTGATCGTCGCCACTGGCAACGACTGGCGTGCCGTTGAGGCCGGCGCCCATGCGTTTGCCTGCCGCAGTGGCCACTATGGTTCGCTGACCACCTGGGAAAAGGACGGTAACGGCCACCTGGTCGGCACCCTGGAAATGCCGATGCCCGTGGGCCTGGTCGGCGGCGCCACCAAGACGCACCCGCTGGCGCAACTGTCGCTGCGCATCCTGCAGGTGAAAACCGCCCAGGACCTGGCGGAGATTGCCGTGGCCGTGGGCCTGGCGCAAAACCTCGGGGCCATGCGCGCCCTTGCCACCGAAGGCATCCAGCGCGGCCACATGGCCCTGCATGCGCGCAATATCGCCGTGGTCGCGGGTGCCCGGGGCGACGAGGTGGACTGGGTTGCCCGGCAACTGGTAGAAAACCACGATGTGCGTGCCGACCGCGCCGTCGCGCTGCTGAAACAGAAGCGCGGCGAATGACCATGGCCCCGGCGCAAGCGGTAAAGGTGTTTGAAGTCGGCCCGCGTGACGGCCTGCAGAACGAGCGCCAGCCATTGTCGGTGGCCGCCCGCGTAAGTTTGATCGGCGCGCTGGCGTCCACCGGCCTGCGGCATATCGAAGCCGGTGCCTTCGTGTCGCCGCGCTGGGTGCCGCAAATGGCCGGCAGCGAGGAAGTGTTGCGCCAGTTGCCCAACGACGACGGGGTTCGCTACGCAGGCCTGGTGCCCAACCTGCAAGGCTTCCAGGCCGCGCAACGGGCCGGATGCCGCGAGGTGGCGGTGTTCGCCGCCGCCTCCGAGGCGTTCTCGCGCAACAACATCAATTGCTCCATCGATGACAGCTTCGAACGCTTCATCCCCGTGCTGCAAGCAGCCAGGCAAGCCTCTGTCCGTGTGCGCGGTTATGTATCCTGCGTACTCGGCTGCCCATTCAGTGGTGCGGTGACGCCAGAGGCCGTGGCCAAGGTCGCACGGCGCCTGCACGAACTGGGCTGCTACGAGATCAGCCTGGGCGACACCATCGGTGCCGGCCGGCCGGACGCAACCGCGCAGCTGTTCGAGCACTGCGCGCAGCACGTGCCGGTGGCAGCGTTGGCCGGCCATTTCCACGATACCTGGGGCATGGCCATCGCCAATGTTCATGCCGCGCTGGCGCAAGGTGTACGCACCTTCGACAGTTCGGTCGCAGGCCTTGGCGGCTGCCCCTACTCGCCTGGCGCCAGCGGCAACGTGGCCACGGAAGATTTGTTGTACCTGTTGCACGGCCTGGGCTACAGCACCGGTGTCGACCTGGAGGCCGTGGCACGGGTTGGCGTGCACATCAGCGCCCAGCTGGGCACCGCCAACCGCTCCCGCGCCGGCCTCGCCCTGGCGGCAAGGAGCGTCAGCCAGCACTGATTGCGCCCGTAGCTCCCGCACAATAACAACAAGCCCGTAAGGGCAGGAGAAAACCAATGACCCTTGAATGCCGCCTGCAGCCCCTCCACCCGGAGGTGGACCATGGCTGACGACAACCTGTATGAAGTCTGGGGCGACACCGTGGACAGCCGCCACCTGCTCGCCGCCATCGCCATCGGCGCCGCCTGCAGCCTGGGCACGTTTTTTCTGGCTGCGCACTTGCTGACCGGCTGGGTCGAGTCCAGCCAGATGGCCCGCGCCTACGCCATGTTGCTCGGCATTCTCGGCTCACTGCTGGGCGGCGGGGTCAGCGCATGCCTGTTCAAACCCAAGCGCCATGTGGTCGAGCAGGTCGCCGACCCTGCCTGGCGCCAGCAGGTGATCGAAGCGCTGCGCAGCGAGTACGGCGGCATCGGCCAGCTCAGCGACCTGCCGCAAGCGGTACGCAACGAGTTGCGTGAACTGGGCCTGGAGCGCCTGTTCGATGAAGCCGAGCCCGCCAACGCAGCCGTCGCCTGCACAAGCACCGCCGCCCTGAAGCGAGGTGCCGCCTGATGGACGCCCTGTTCGACCAGGTTCTGATAGCCGTGCTGATGGGCGTGATCGGTGCCGTGGTGTTTGCTGCCATCGGCCTGATCTCCGGCAGCGACGAAACCACCACCCTGGCGCCCCTGACCTTGCTGGTGGTACTGCTGGGCGTGCCCGCGGCCGGGGTGTTCACCTTCTTCCTTGCCGGCGCGGTGGCCAAGCACATGACCCATGCGGTACCCACGGCGTTGCTCGGCATCCCCGGAGACACCATGGCTACCCCACTGATGCGCGAAGCGAACTTCCTGCGCAACCTTGGCGTGCCGCATATCGCCCTGCGCAAGATGATCTCCGGCGCGGTGATCGCCGCCCTGGTGGCAGTCCCGTTGGCGGTGCTGTTCGCCGTGCTGCTGGCGCCCTTCGGCGATGCGATCAAACAGGCGGCGCCCTGGGTGTTCCTCGCTGCCGCCACCACCATTGCCTACTTCTCGGCCGGCCGCTGGGCCTCGGTGCTGGCGCTGCTGCCCTTCGTGCTGGTGATCATTGCCTTGCAGACCCTCACCGGCCAGCACGGCGTCAAACTCAGCGTCAGCTACTTTCTGGGTATCGCCATCGGCCCGCTGATCGCCGCCCTGTTTGCCATGCTCGCCCCGGCAGAGCGGGCGCGGATGAAGCGCAGCGAGCAACGCACCTTTGCCCTGTCGCCGGACGTCAAGGGCTGGGGTGGATGGTTCCCCAACCCGTTGAAGGTACTGGACCGCCGCCAGGCCGGCTGGACCTTGGCCACCGCCACGGTGTCCAGTGCCACCTTCGTGTTCAGCCCGGTGGCAATGACGGTAATCCTCGGTGAAGTGGTGGGCTCGCGCATCAAGCACGCCTATCACCGGCTGACCACGGTCATCAGCGTGCGCAATGGTGTTACCGAGTCCACCTACATTGCCGAGGCGCTGATCCCGCTGATCGCCTTTGGCCTGCCGCTCAGCCCGGTAGCCGCCGGGCCGGCCGCACCGCTGTTCAACGCCCCACCACGCTTCACCGTGGACAGCGCCAGCGGGCAGGTGAACAACCTGCACAACCTGCTCAGCGCAAGCGAGTTCCTCGCCTACGGCATGCTGGCGGTCGTGATCGCCATCCTGATTGCCTACCCCTTCTCGATGAACTTCGCCCACCGCGCCGCCTCGTTCGTGTCCCGGCGCATCAGCCACGAGGCGGTGATCGCCACGTTCGTCGGCCTGATCCTGGTGATCGGCCTGTGGGAAGGCGGCTTGCTGGGCCTGCTGGTGATCCTCACGGTCGGCCTGCTGGGTGGCTTCCTGTACCGTTTCATCGGCTTCAACATCGGCGTGCAATTCATGGGCTACTACACCGCCGTGCTCAGCGTGCCGGCCATCGTCGCCCTGTTCGGCTGAACTGACCCTCCCCTGCTCTGCCACGCAGCCACTGCGGCTGCGTGGTTTCACTCGCCTGCAAGAAAGGAACAACAACAATGAATATCCTTTGCCCCCCTTGCCGCATGACGGTGGCTTGCGCTTGCCTGCTGCTTGGCGCCGGCAGCGCCCTGGCCCAAGGCTTCAGCGAAGACGCCAAGGTCGGCCTGACCCTGCGCAACTTCTACATCAACCGCAATTTCGTCGACCCGGCCTACCCCCAGGGCAAGGCCGAAGAATGGACGCAAAGCTTCATCCTCGACGCCCGCTCCGGCTTTACCCAGGGCGTGGTCGGCTTTGGTGTGGATGTGCTGGGGTTGTACTCGGTCAAGCTCGACGGCGGCCGCGGCACTGCCGGTACCCAGTTGCTGCCGGTGCACGACGATGGCCGCCCGGCGGATGATTTCGGCCGCCTGGGTGTGGCACTCAAGGCACGCGTTTCAGCCACAGAGCTGAAGGTTGGCGAATGGTCGCCGATGCTGCCGGTGCTGCGTTCGGACGACGGTCGCTCGCTGCCCCAGACCTTCCAAGGCGCCCAGCTCACCTCCCGCGAAATCGACAACCTGACCCTTTACGGCGCACGTTTGCGTGGCAACAGCCCGCGCAACGACGCCAGCATGGAGGACCTGTTCATGGCCGGTAGGCCCACCGCCACCTCGGACCGCCTGGACATCCTTGGTGCCGAATACCTGTTCAACGAAAAGGCCACCCAACTCGCCGTCTGGCATTCGGACCTGCAAGACATCTACCGCCAACAGTACTACAACCTGATCCACAGCCAGGCCGTGGGCAACTGGACCCTGGGGGCCAACCTCGGCTACTTCGTCGGCAACGACAGCGGCCGCTCGCTGGCGGGTGCGATGGACAACCGCACCACCTCGCTGCTGCTCTGCGCACGTACCGGCGGCCATACCTTGTATCTGGGGCTGCAGCGGGTCAGCGGCGACACCGGCTGGATGCGGGTCAATGGCACTGCCGGCACCAGCCTGGCCAACGACAGCTACAACTCCAGCTACGACAACGCCCACGAGCGCTCCTGGCAGCTGCGCTACGACCACAACTTCGCGGTCGACGGCCTGCCCGGCCTGCAATTCATGACGCGTTACATCAGCGGCGACAACGTGCGCGTCGGCAGCGTGCGCGATGGCAAGGAATGGGGCCGCGAAACCGAGCTGGCCTACACCCTTCAAAGCGGCACATTGCGTGACCTGACCGTGAGGTGGCGCAGTTCAACCTTGCGCAGGGACTTCAGCAGCAATGAGTTCGATGAGCACCGGGTGATCGTGAGTTATCCGTTTTCGATCTTGTAAATGCGCCGGATACTCAGCGACGCAGCAAGGCGACGTTCTCCGGCCAGTTAAGCCTGTGTCATGTCCAAAGCCTCAACAACGCCGCGAACCCGCGTTACAGGTTCGCAGCGTACTGCGTTCAGCGCCGTGGCTCAGGCTATCAGCAAGGAATGCCCGCCAGCGGCCAGACAGGTGCTTGCGTCGCTTTGGCCATGGTGCGTTTGCGCGCCCACTGGGTCAGTGCGGCCATCAGGGCAAAGCCGAGCAGGATCATGACTGGATAGGCCAGCAGCAACTCGGTCAGCGAATACTTCCAAGCCAGCGGCCGACCGACACCCAACATTGCCGCATATAACCAGGACACACCGGACAACGCGCCGGAGAACAGTGCAAACATGCGCACGCCGATATTCAGGTCAAGCAAAGAGCCCGCCTTGAGTAACGCCGGCAAGACATAACGATGCAACAACATGCCATTGAATGTCAGCAACAGGACAATAATAACTTTGGCGTGAAGTTTCGGATTGGCAAAGTAACCCATGCCTTTTTCAAGGTAGTCGATACCGATGACGGCAGCCCCCGTGAGCCACAAGAACATCAAGGCGTTCGTTACAGACTTCTGCAAACGTGCCATATGCCTACCGTCATGCCCGGCCTGTTGATGCCCCTTCAACAAGTCCCTGACCATCTCGGCATCGCTGGCAAACACCAGCCCGATGGCAACGCAGCAGGCCAGCAAATGAACATAAATAACCGACAACCGCACCAGCTCCATGGATTCTTTCTGCCCGAACAGGCTAATAATTGTATTAAACTCCACGTCGAATTCTCCACGTAATGCATTAGCGCTAGCGGGCCGTGCTACAGGCGTGCGAACGGCGTGATCGCAACGGCAAGACCCCATTCATATCGTTAATTGAAACAGCGGATTGAAACATGAATACACAGCGACTCAACCGTTGAGCCTCGGTTGGGCATAGGCGTTACTCCATGATCAGAAACAATAAAAATCCCCATGTGCATCCCTGCGATCCACATGAGTTTTAAGGTTGATAACTTCCTGAAAGATGCCAGGTGCAGTTCCTGCGAATACACCTGCTGGCCAATATGAGCCACCAGCAGGGTAATCGTTCATTTCTTGAGCAAAAGCACCGACCAGCGGTATTTAAAGCCGCATTAGTTAGTTTGCTAACTTCTTGCAAGCTGACCGAATGGTAAAGTTTTTTGATCACTGGATCCAAACGTCGCAACGGGCCTTCACGGCTCTACTTCGTTGTTCGCAGGGCAACTCCAAATCAGGGGGTTATACAGCGCCAGCCCATTTCATCTTTTCGCGGGCAAGCCCGCTCCCACAGGTACAGCGCAGGCTTCAGGCAAATGCAGTTCCCGCGCCCCTAATGAGCCCTGCGCAATCAATGCACCAGGAGCAACTGGCTCAATACAGCTCGCAATTTTCCCGGTTTCACAGGTTTGTTCAGTAGCGGCGCCCCCAATTTCTGCAAGCCCCGCCGGCATTGATCGCTGCGGTCGGCGGTGATGATCACCGCCGGTATGGCAACCGCAAAATGCTCACGCAAATACCTGACCACCTCGCAACCCACCACGCCATGGTCCAGGTGGTAGTCGGCCAGGATCAGTTCCGGGGCCTGCCCCTGCAAGGCCAGCAAGGCACCTGCCTGGTCGGTCGCGGTCACCACTTCGCAGCCCCACTGCCCAAGCAGCGCGCCCATGCTCTCGAGGATGCTCACTTCGTTGTCCAGTACCAACAGGCGGCGGCCCGGTAGCGGGTTGCCGACGCTTGGCAGCGGCACAGCCTGGTGAGCGGCCAGCGGCACCTCTTTACCCAGCGGGACCTCGATGCTGAACACCGAACCACGCCCCGGCCACGAACGTACCTCAATCCGGTAGCCGAGAATCTTGGCAATCCGCTCGACGATGGCCAACCCCAGGCCAACGCCCTTGCGATCCGCTGCGCGGCCAACGTCCAGCTGGTTGAACTCGAGAAATATGGCCTGCAGCCGGTCCTGCGCTATGCCCCGCCCGGTATCCCACACCTCCAGCCGCAAATGACCACCGCGGCGCCTCGCCCCCAGCAAGATCCGGCCTTCGTCGGTGTAGCGGCAGGCGTTGCTGAGGAAGTTGCGCAGGATACGCGTCATCAGTCGCAGGTCAGTGCTGATGGCACAGTCCGGGATGCGCGCATGCAGCTTCAGGCCCGCCGCATCGGCCACTGAGCTGAACTCCGAGACCAGCGGCGCGAACAGCTCGTCCAGGCGGTACACGGCCACATCCGGCTTTACCGCCGCCTGGTCGAGCCGGGAAATGTCCAGCAGGTCGGTCAGCAGGTCTTCCGCGCCCTCCAGGGCCTGGTGGGTCCGCTCCACCAGCACATGCTCGGCCTCTGGCAATGGCCGCTCGCGCAGGGTCGAGATCAGCAAACGGGCGGCGTTCAGCGGTTGCAGCAGGTCATGGCTGGCGGCGGCGAGGTATTTGTCCTTGCTGCGGTTGGCAGCTTCAGCAGCATCGCGCGCCTCCAGCAATTCATCGGTACGCGCAGCGACCCGTTGCTCCAGTTCGTCATTGAGCTGTTGCAGGCGTTGCTGGGCCAGCTTGCGTTCGGTGATGTCGGCAACGAACCCCTCCACCAGCCCTTCATGGCCGGGTTTTAGCAGCAGGTTCATGAGCACATCGAGATGGCTGCCGTCCTTGCGCCGCAAACGGGTTTCGTAGCCGTGCAGGCTGTGCTCACGGGCGAGCACTGCGGTAATGGCCTGTAACTCCTCGGCACCGCCGTCAAACAGGTTGGCGGCCAGGTCCGTCAGGGAAAACAGCACCGATTGCGGGTCGTCATAGCCGAGCATGCGCGCCAACGCCGGGTTGGCGGCACGCATGCCGTCCTGAAGGCTGGCCTGGAAAATACCGTGCACGGCGTTTTCGAACAGCCATTTGTAACGGTTGCGTTCGGCTTCCAGTTCGTCCAGGCGGGCGGACAGCTCCGGGTAATGGCTTTTGCGCGCCGAGTGGTCACCCAGCCCCAGCAGCCCGGCCAACGCCCGCTGCTGCTCGTCAGAGGGCCTCGCCATAAACGACCTCGACATCACGCTGGCTGGACGCACGGGGGTTGGTGAGGATGCACGGGTCATCCATCGCATGTTGCGACAGGAACGGAATGTCCGCGGTGCGCACCCCGTGCAGGCCCAGGGTTTCATGGAAGCCGATGGCACGCTTCAGGGCAATCAGGTGCTCTACCAACCGCCCGCAGATCTGCCGGTGATTGAGACCGCGGCAGTCGATACCAAACACTTCGGCGATCACTTTGAAACGCTCCGGCGCCGAGCTGTAGTTGAACGCCACCACGTGCTCCACCAGCACAGCGTTGCACAAGCCATGGGGCAAGTCGAGGAAGCCGCCCAGGCTGTGCGACATGGCGTGCACTGCGCCCAGGATCGCATTGGAGAACGCCAGCCCCGCCTGCATGCTGCCGAGCATGATCTTTTCACGCAGTGCAATATCGGTGGGGTTGGCGATCATCTCCACCAGGTTGCCATTGATAAGGCGCATGGCTTCCAGCGCATGGGGATCGGTCAGCGGCCCGTGGCCGGTAGACACGAAGGCCTCGATGGCATGCACCAACGCATCGATGCCGGTACAGGCCGACAGGAACGGGTCCATGCTCAGGGTGGTCTGCGGGTCGATCAGCGACACGTCCGGCACCACCGCCTTGCTGACGATTGAGAACTTCATGCGTTCCTGCTGGTTGGAAATGATCACGAACTGCGACACGTCCGCCGAGGTGCCGGCGGTGGTCGGAATCAGGATCAGCGGCGGGCTGGGCACGCGGATCATGTCCACGCCCTCGAATTCGAGGATGCTGCGCCCATGGGCCACCACGATGCCGATGGCCTTGCCGCAATCCATCGGGCTGCCGCCACCGACGGCGACGATCACGTCACAGTGGTTCTGCCGATAGATTTCGGCGCCGAGCATCACCTCTTCGACCCGCGGGTTGGGTGACACCGCTGTGTACAGGCAGTAGTCGATACCCTGGGCCTGCAGGCTGGCCTCCACATCCGCCACCCAGCCGGCCGCGATCACGCCAGGGTCGCTGACCACCAGTACCTTGCGCGCACCGAAGGTTTTGGCGTAATTGGCCACATTGTGCCGGCAGCCGGCACCAAAGATGATTTCAGGCGATACGAATTTGCGAAGGGGGCTGAAACTCTGGCTCATCGGTAAGCCTGTTCTTATTGTTCTGGAAGATAACCGCCAGCGTAAAGCATCCCACCACGAAAGCAACCAGACCAAAGCGGGGCTACCGGTCATTCTATCCAGGATTTGGCGCGGGCCACCTCCAGAAACGCCAGTACGTCCTCTTCGAGCCCCGGTACATCGGGGAAGCGTTGTGCCAGGCGGTCGATGACCGTTGCCACGGTACTGTGGCCGTCCAGCAGCGCCAGGACCCAGCCGGCACTGGCATTGAGCTCGATGATGCCCCCGGCGTACAACAGCACGTGGCAAGCCTTCTGTGGCTCCCAGTCCAGGCGCAAGCCTCGCCCCAAGGCAAGGGCTTGCTGGCGATCAATCAGGTTCACAGGCACATGCTCCAGGAGGATCCGGCCACCGTGGCGATGGCCGGGCCGTCATCAACGGTTGGCGAAATACATCGTCACTTCGAAGCCAATGCGCAGGTCGGTATAGGCGGGTTTAGTCCACATAGGGCAAGTCCTCTTCTTGTGCCGGAGGATTCCGGTAGAAGCATTAATGCACGGGGGCGGACCGGACCGAATGCTACTTTGGAACGAGCTGGCGGGGTGCGTTGGTACGGGTAGGCCGTTACGTGTGCCGGCCTCTTCGCGGGCAAACCCGCGCCCACAGGTTCTGCACCGGTTCTGGAACCAGCGGTGAACCTGTGGGGGCGGGCGAGCCCGCGAAGGCCGCGACGCGGTTTAGAAGAAGCCCAGCGGATTGATGTCGTAGCTCACCAGCAGGTTCTTGGTCTGCTGATAATGGTCAAGCATCATCTTGTGGGTCTCACGGCCAACACCGGACTTCTTGTACCCCCCGAACGCCGCATGCGCCGGGTACAGGTGGTAGCAGTTGGTCCACACACGGCCAGCCTTGATGCCGCGGCCCATGCGGTAAGCGCGGTTGATGTCGCGGGTCCACAGGCCGGCGCCCAGGCCGAATTCACTGTCGTTGGCGATCGCCAACGCTTCGGCTTCGTCCTTGAAGGTGGTCACGCCCACCACTGGCCCGAAGATTTCTTCCTGGAACACGCGCATCTTGTTGTTGCCCTTGAGCAGGGTTGGCTGAATGTAGTAACCGCTGGCCAGGTCACCCTGCAGCCGCTCGGCACCACCGCCGGTGAGCAGCTGCGCGCCCTCCTCCCGGGCAATCTCCAGGTACGAAAGGATCTTGTCGTACTGTTGCTCGGACGCCTGGGCACCCACCATGGTTTCGGTATCCAGCGGGTTGCCGCGGGTGATCTTGGCGATCTTCTTCATCACCTCGGCCATGAACGGCTCGTAGATCGACTCCTGGATCAGCGCCCGTGACGGGCAGGTACACACCTCGCCCTGATTGAAGAACGCCAGCACCAGGCCTTCGGCAGCCTTCTCGATAAACGCCGGCTCGGCCTGCATGATGTCTTCGAAGAAAATGTTCGGCGACTTGCCACCCAGTTCGACGGTGGACGGAATGATGTTCTCGGCCGCGCACTTCATGATGTGCGAGCCCACCGGGGTGGACCCGGTGAACGCGATCTTGGCAATGCGCTTGCTGGTGGCCAGCGCCTCGCCGGCCTCACGGCCAAAGCCCTGGACGATGTTCAGTACGCCTGCCGGCAACAGGTCGGCGATCAGTTCGGCAAAGACGGTAATCGACAGCGGCGTCTGTTCCGCGGGCTTGAGCACCACGCAGTTGCCAGCGGCCAAGGCCGGGGCGAGCTTCCAGGCGGCCATCAGCAGCGGGAAGTTCCACGGGATGATCTGCCCCACCACACCCAGCGGCTCGTGGATGTGATAAGCCACGGTACCTTCGTTGATTTCGCCTACGCCACCCTCCTGGGCGCGGATGCAACCGGCAAAATAGCGGAAGTGGTCCGCTGCCAGCGGCACGTCGGCATTCAAGGTTTCGCGTATGGCCTTGCCGTTGTCCCAGCTTTCGGTAACCGCCAGCACTTCCAGGTTCTGTTCGATGCGGTCGGCAATTTTGAGCAGTACCCGCGCACGGTCTTGCACCGAGGTCTTGCCCCAGGCTTCGGCGGCGGCATGCGCGGCGTCCAGGGCGCGCTCGACGTCCTGGGCCGTGGAGCGCGGGAATTCGGCAATCGGCTGGCCATTGACCGGCGAGCTGTTGGTGAAGTACTGGCCAGCCAACGGCTGCACGAACTCGCCACCGATGAAGTTGCCATAACGGGGTTTGAAGGATACGACGGCGCCTGGAGTTCCGGGTTGTGCGTAGATCATGCTGAGCCTCTGCGGGTCGGTGCCTGTCCCACGACAGGCGATGCACCGATGGTAAGAAGCCCCGCGTGCCGGGCGAATGCATCGTTGGCAGCGGGGCTCTCGTCATTTGGTAGTAGGCTCTGTACGAAAAGTCTTGAGACGCAGGTCAGGCAAGGCGAAAACAGCCGAGGAACGGCCGGGGTCGCGCCCGACTGTACTGGAGTACATGAGCATTCCGAGGCGGTTTTCAACGCAGCATGAACAAGTATCAAGGCTTTTCGTCAGAGCCTAGGGCCGCTTGCCACCGATCAGCGGCAACAAGCGGCAGTAGGCAGGCGTTATGGCTTGGCGCTTGCCGTTTGCTGCAACTGCTTGGGCAACTTGAAGGTCCAGAGCATGCCGCCCTGGTTGAAGTCCTTGACCCGTTTGGCCACTTCGCCGCCCCACAGCGGCACCGCGCCGCCCCAGCCGGAGACCACCGAGACGTATTGCTCGCCGTCCATTTCCCAGGTGACGGGCGAGCCAAGCACGCCTGAGCCGGTCTGGAATTCCCAGACCTTGTCGCCGGTCTTGGCGTTGAATGCCTGCAGGAAGCCCTCTGGCGTGCCCGTGAACACCAGGTTGCCCTTGGTGGTCAGCACACCGCCCCACAGCGGCGCGTAGTTCTTGTGGCGCCACACTTCCTTGCCGCTGATCGGGTCGATGGCGCGCAGCACGCCGATGTAGTCTTCATTGAGCGGCTTGATGGTGAAACCGGCGCCGAGGAACGCCGCACCTTTCTTGTAGGCGATGCCTTCGTTCCAGATGTCCATGCCCCACTCGTTGGACGGCACGTAGAACAGCCCTGTGTCCTTGTTGTAGGCCATCGGCATCCAGTTCTTGGCGCCGAGGAAGGCCGGCGCGACAAACACCGAGCTGCCCTTGGCCTCGCTGCCGGGGGCACCCGGGCGGCTGGCGTCGTTGTAGATCGGCCGGCCGTCCTTGTCCAGGCCCGTGGCCCAGGTGATCTTGTCAACGAAGGGGAAGCCGCGGATGAACTTGCCGTTGGTGCGATCGAGCACGTAGAAGAAACCGTTGCGGTCGGCCGTGGCGGCAGCCTTGACCTCCTTGCCGCCGTCCTTGTAGTTGAACGAGATCAGCTCGTTCACGCCGTCGAAGTCCCAGCCGTCATGCGGCGTGCTCTGGAAGTGCCACTTGATGGTGCCGTCGTCCGGGTTCAGCGCCAGGCGTGAGGAGGAGTACAGGTTGTCACCGGGGCGCAGGTGCGAGTTCCACGGGGCCGGGTTGCCGGTACCGAACAGGATCAGGTTGGTTTCCGGGTCGTAGTAACCGCCCAGCCAAGGCGCAGCGCCGCCGGTCTTCCACAAGTCGCCAGGCCAGGTCTTGCCCGCCTCACCGCCGGAAATACCGTTCTCGATCGCCTTGCCGTCCTTGTACACATAGCCCATGTGCCCTTCCACGGTGGGGCGCATCCACAGCAGCTCGCCGTTCTCCGGGTTGTACGCCTGGATCTTGCCCACCACGCCGAACTCGCCGCCGGCAACGCCAGTAATCAGCTTGCCATTGACGATCATCGGCGCGGCACTGATGGAGTAGCCTTCTTTGTGGTCGGCAACCTTCTTGCTCCAGACCACCTTGCCGGTGTCCTTGTTCAGGGCCACCAGCTTGGCGTCCAGCGTGCCGAAGAACACCAGGTTGCCGTACAGTGCGACGCCGCGGTTGATCACGTCGCAGCAAGGGCGGATGTCATCCGGCAGACGTGCATCGTATTGCCACAGTTTCTTGCCGGTGCGGGCGTCCACGGCGAACACCCGCGAGTAGGAGCCGGTCAGGTACATCACCCCGTCCTTGATCAGCGGCTGGGCCTGCTGGCCGCGCTGCTTCTCCCCGCCGAAGGAAAACGCCCAGACCGGGCGCAGCTCCTTGACGTTATTGACGTTGAGCAGATCCAGCGGGCTGTAGCGCTGGCCCTGGACGCCCAGGCCATTGGTCACGATCTGCTGCGGGTTCTTCGGGTCCTGGAGGATTTCTTCATTGCTGACAGCGGCGTGCGCCGCGCCGGCAAGCAGCATGGCGCTGAGCACCAGGCTCACGGCGAACAAGGGGCGACGTGGGGATCGGGTCATGACGGCTACCTTTGGTTTTTTTGTTGTGCCCGGGAAAATTTCCCGGTGTGCTGGGAATTCTTGGTCCCGACCCGATTGCCAACAATTGCCCGCAGTGCGGAGTTTTCTAGTTCCTTGGTAGGGGCCTGAGCGATGGACGGGGGCAGCCATAGAGCGCGGCACGGACGGCGCGGGGGCTCACAGGCACCGTAAATGTCATGGCAAGCGCTGCAACTGCTGGCGCTCGTAACGCGGGTACAGGTGGCTGACACTGCGGATCAGCTCATAACGCGTCAGGCTGATCCCGGCAAACCGTTCGGGAATGGGGCTGCGGATCATCTCGGCCATGTCGTCACCGCGCGCCGCGCCATCACGCATCAGGCCATCGAGCCAGCCCAGGTAGTCACGCATCTGCACGAACGGCTGCGCATCACTGGCCAAGGGGCCATGCCCGGGTACAAGCTGTTTCCAGGGCAGTGCCTGCAGGGTATCCAGGTCCTTGAGCCACACGTCCAGCCCCGGGCTGTTGGGCGTGGTCAGGGCGCGGTCATAGAACACCAGGTCGCCGGCAAACAGCACGCCGGTCTTTTCATCGAAAATCGCCAGGTCGGCCCCCGTATGCCCGCCCAGCCCCAGCAACCTCAGGCGGTGCCCGCCCACCTCATGCACCCCCGGCTGCAGCACCCGGGTCGGCAGCACCACCTCGGTACCGCGCATCCAGTCGCCGACCAGGCGATACATGTTCTCGGCCATGGCATCGCCTTGCTGGCGCAGCAGGTCGCGGGTGCCGGCCAGGGCACCGATCGGCACATCGGCAAAGGCTTGGTTGCCCAGCACATGGTCAGGATGATGATGGGTCAGCAGCACCTCCACTACCGGCTTGTCGGTGAGGGTGGCAATTGCCTTGCGCAATGCCTCGCCATAGCCCTTCGACGGCCCGCTGTCGATCACCACCACACCGCTGTCGGTGACGATGAACGCGGTGTTGACCACATTGCCGCCATTGGCCTTGGCGAAATTGTCGGTGCTGCCTTCCAGCAACCAGGTGCCCTCGGCGATCTGCCGGGGGGTAAGCCGGTACGCCAGATCAGCCTGGGCCGGCAGCCCCAGGCACAGCAGCAACAGCAGGATCCAACGCATGACGGTGCCTCGGGTCAGGGTGAAATCAGACAACGCGCTCAGGGCAGCGCCGCCTCGAACTGGTTGCCGCTGTTGTCCTGCAACAGCAGCCGTGTTGGCCCAGGGCCCTGAATGTCAAAGCCCAGGTTGGGGTTTTCGCTGACCGCCGGGTACAGCTCCAGGCTGGCCAGGCGCTGGCCATCTGCACCTTGCAACTCGGCATGATTGAGAAAGAATTCAGGAATGCCGCTGACCAGGCCGTTATCCATCGGGTGGGCCACCTGCAGGCGCAGGCGGCTGCTGTCGCCACGCGGGTAGCGCCCGCCCAGCACCTCCCCGAGGTGCTCCTCCCAGCCGGGCTGGGTGCGCACCACGCTGGGTGCGGTACAACCGCCGCCGGCAGCATCGATCAGGGTCGAACCAACGTGCCACAAGCCATCGCGTGTCAGTACGGCGGCGCGCAACGGTGTGGCCTGTTCGATGCGGATGCGGATCGACAACCAGGGCAAGACGCGCTCGCCGGGCTGAAAGTCGACGATGCGCGGCAGAGGGTTCAGTTCTGCCCAGGCGATAATCCGCACCACATCGCCCGTGAACGCCCGGGCGTCGATCTCCAGCGGTACCTGCCGTGCATCCTCGGCAAAGGGCGGCGCCAGAAGCTTGACCCGGTCATCGAAGACGAACGCGGCCTGGCCCAGCAACTGCTTGTGGTAGAAGTCCCACATCACAGAAGGCACCGGGTCTGTGTGGGTGCCTTGTGTCGCAGCCTGGGCGGCCCAGGGCATCCAGCAGGCCAGCAGGAAAGTTGCTTGCCAGTTCATGGCCACTCCTATTGATACATCTCCGGGACCTCGTAACGCAGGCCGTATGCGGCATACATCGCCTTGAGCCGGCCATCGCGAATCATCGCTTCCATGGCCTCCTCCACGGCATAGGCCAGCTGTCGGTTGCTTTCATGTACGGCCATGCCGATTTCCCAGGCCTGTTTGCCAAGGTTCGGGTAGGCGTTTTCTGCCAGGGCCAGTTGCGGGTCGGCGGCCTGGTGCAGCTGCCAGTCAACCTCGCCGCGCATCGCCATCACTGCGTCCACCTGGCCGGCCTGCATGGCAGCGAAAGCTTGCTGCACGCTGGGGTAATGGTGGGTCCTGGCGCTGAGCATGCCGTTGAACACCGATGTCAGGTAGAACGACGGCACGCTGTCCACCTCGACCCCGATAGGATGCTGCTGGAATACCGCGACACTGGCCACCGAGGCCAGGCGACGGCGATCGTAGGCCACCTGCCAACGCTCCTGCTGATAGGGGCCGAACATCACCACCTGGGCGTTTTCCAGCTCCCCCAGCTCGTTGCGCCGCTGCGCGTAGGCGCGATCGTAAGGCACCCGCATCATCAGGTCGGCCAATTGCTGATGACGCAGCGGGCTGCCACGCCAGATGTAGTCGCGCAGGTCATCGTCGAGCTTTTCTCCGGGTGGCGCCCAGATCAGTTGCAGGCGTACCCCCAAGGCCGTGGCCAGGGCCTGCGCCAGCTCCACATCGACACCACGCGGCTGGCCGTGGTCCTGGAAACTGTAGGGGGCGAAATCCTTGTACACTGCCACCTTGAGCTCGCCGGCGGCGATGATCGCGTCATAGTTGCGCACCTGCGCCTGGGCCACCGCGCAACACAGCAGCAGGCCACTCAACAGCACCGCCCACAGACGCATGGCCGTCACTCCTCGACGTGCACGCTGTCGAGGTAGGTGCGCACCGCCCACAGGGCTTCCTGGCTGAGGTAATCGGCCATCTTCGGCATGTACACGCGGCCGTCGCGAACCGCGCCGTGGCGTACCCGCTCGACGAACCATTCATCGCCGGCATCACCCGCATCGAGCATGCGCAAGTCAGGGGCGATACCACCCGACTTGGCCTCCAGGCCATGACAGGCAGCGCAGTTCTGGTTGTAGGCCGAGGCGCCGATTTCCACGGCCTTTTCGTGCTCGGGCGAGCTGCGGTACGGGTTGACCGCGGCCCAGCCGTCGCCGTCTAGGCTCACGCCAGTGTCCTTGATCGGGGTCAGGCCCTTGGTCTCCACTGCCTGGGGCACCACGTTGCCATGGGCCCAGGCTGTACCGGTCAGCACGGCTGCGGCCAGCAACCCAGCAGCAAGCAACACATTGCATTTTGTTGTCATTGTTATGCCCTCACCATTGCACACAAAGCCTCAACCACAGAGGCCGTGCCGCCATCTTAGAAACAGCCCGCGGGCGGCCGAATGCTGCTTTGGTGGCCGGGCCTTAATCCCTTGGTAGTAGGGCTTGTGGCGAAGGGCCAATTGAGGTGCCGTGCGGGAACTATTCCCGGCAAGGGCGGGACTTTTTCCGTATCCCGCGATGGCCGCTGCGCCCCACCCTGTGCAGGCCAAAACCTCCACTGGGAACTGCAACCATGACAATAAGATCGCTACCCGCCCTTTCCCCGCTGGCCCTGAGCGTGCGCGTCCTGCTGATAGCCGGTAGCCTGGCCCTGGGCAATGTGGCAACAGCGGCCAGCACACCCGCTGCACCTGCCGGCAAGAACGTCACCTGGGAAGACATCGCCAATGACCACCTGACCACCCAGGACGTGCTGCAGTACGGCATGGGCACCAATGCCCAGCGCTGGAGCCCGCTGGCCCAGGTCAATGACAAGAACGTGTTCAAGCTGACCCCGGCCTGGTCCTACTCCTTCGGCGACGAGAAGCAGCGCGGCCAGGAATCCCAGGCCATCGTCAGCGATGGCGTGGTCTACGTCACCGGCTCGTACTCACGGGTATTCGCCCTCGATGCCAAGACCGGCAAACGCCTGTGGACCTACAACCACCGCCTGCCCGACAACATTCGTCCCTGCTGCGACGTGGTCAACCGCGGGGCGGCGATCTACGGCGACAAGATCTACTTTGGCACCCTCGATGCGCGTGTCATCGCCCTCGACAAGCGCACCGGCAAAGTGGTGTGGAACAAGAAGTTCGGCGACCACAGCGCCGGCTACACCATGACCGGTGCGCCAGTGCTGATCAAGGACAAGACCAGCGGCAAGGTGCTGCTGATCCACGGCAGCTCCGGCGATGAATTCGGCGTGGTCGGCCAGCTGTTCGCGCGCGACCCGGACACCGGTGAAGAAGTGTGGATGCGGCCCTTCGTCGAGGGCCACATGGGCCGCCTGAACGGCAAGGACAGCACCCCGACCGGTGACGTCAAGGCGCCGTCCTGGCCGGACGACCCTACCACCGAAACCGGCAAGGTCGAAGCCTGGAGCCACGGCGGCGGTGCCCCTTGGCAAAGCGCGAGCTTCGACCCCGAAACCAACACCATCATTGTCGGCGCTGGCAACCCCGGCCCTTGGAATACCTGGGCGCGCACGTCGAAAGACGGCAACCCGCATGACTTCGACAGCCTGTACACCTCCGGCCAGGTCGGCGTCGACCCGAGTACCGGCGAGGTCAAGTGGTTCTACCAGCACACCCCCAACGATGCCTGGGACTTCTCCGGCAACAACGAGCTGGTGCTGTTCGACTACAAGGACAAGAACGGCAACGTGGTCAAGGCCACCGCCCACGCCGACCGCAACGGCTTCTTCTATGTGGTCGACCGCAACAACGGCAAGCTGCAGAACGCCTTCCCCTTCGTCGACAACATCACCTGGGCCAGCCATATCGACCTGAAGACCGGCCGCCCGGTGGAAAACCCCGGCCAACGCCCGGCCAAGCCGCTGCCGGGTGAAACCAAGGGCAAGCCGGTGGAAGTCTCGCCACCGTTCCTGGGTGGCAAGAACTGGAACCCCATGGCCTACAGCCAGGACACCGGGCTGTTCTACATCCCCGGCAACCAGTGGAAAGAGGAATACTGGACCGAGGAAGTGAACTACAAGAAGGGCTCGGCTTATCTGGGCATGGGCTTCCGTATCAAGCGCATGTACGACGACCACGTCGGCACGTTGCGCGCCATGGACCCGACCACCGGCAAGCTGGTCTGGGAACACAAGGAGCACCTGCCGTTATGGGCCGGGGTGTTGGCGACCAAGGGCAACCTGGTGTTCACCGGCACGGGCGACGGCTTCTTCAAGGCCTTCGACGCCAAGACGGGCAAAGAGCTGTGGAAGTTCCAGACCGGCAGCGGCATCGTCTCGCCGCCCATCACCTGGGAGCAGGACGGCGAGCAGTACATCGGCGTGACCGTGGGCTACGGCGGTGCAGTACCGCTGTGGGGCGGCGACATGGCCGAGCTGACCAAACCGGTGGCTCAGGGTGGTTCGTTCTGGGTGTTCAAGATCCCGAGCTGGGACAACAAGACTGCACAGC
The DNA here is from genome assembly GCF_001655295.1 of Pseudomonas sp. JY-Q. Lineage (NCBI taxonomy): Bacteria > Pseudomonadati > Pseudomonadota > Gammaproteobacteria > Pseudomonadales > Pseudomonadaceae > Pseudomonas > Pseudomonas sp. JY-Q. The sequence continues at coordinate 3,630,407 of NZ_CP011525.1, forward strand.
GTTGACCTGCAGCGGGGAGCGGCCTGCGCCCCTCCCCGTTTCTGCCCTTCTCCTGCCCAGAGACTTTTGCCATGAATTACCTGCCCTTTACCTTGCTGCTGGCGCTATTCCCTGCCTTGGCAGTGAGCGCCGACGACGCCGGCAACGATACCCCCTTGACCATCAACGGCTGTGTGATTGCCGAAGCCAGCCAGTGCCCGGGGGCCAACCTGCGCGGCGCCAACCTGGCCAACCAGGACCTGCGCAAGATGAACCTGGCCGGTGCCGACCTGCGCGATGCCGACCTGCGTCATGCCCAACTGGACCTGGCAAATCTGGAAAAAGCCCGCCTGCAAGGTGCCAACCTGACCCGCGCCAGCCTGCAACAGAGCAATCTGCGCCTGGCTGACCTGAGCAACAGCAGGCTGGTGGCCATTCAAGGCTGGGGCTTGTTCGCCCAGGGTGCACAGTTTGAAAAGGCGGACCTGCGCGCAGCCTACCTGCAGTTCGCCAGGCTGTCCGGGGCAAAGCTGCAGCAGGCCAACTTGCAGGCGGCGGACCTGGAGATGGCCTGGTTGAGCAAGGCCGACCTGCAAGCGGCCAACCTGGGCGATGCCAACCTGCAGGAGGCCAAGTTTGGCCAGAGCAACCTGGCACACGCCGATTTGCGCGGGGCGCGGCAGCATTACGGGAATTTTCAGGAGGCCAACATGGAGGGGTGCAAGGGGTGCCCTGAAACCTGGGACAAATGAGCGGCCTGTAGGCGCGGGTTCACCCGCGAAAGGGCCGGGCCTGCTGGCCAATTTCCACCCGCCGTTCACTGTTGCTGCCGCCACCGTATTCGCGGGTAAACCCGCTCCTACACACACAGATCGGGGGTGGACACGCATCGGGGGTTGAACACATTCCGTCGTAGGCGCGGGTTCACCCGTGAAAGGGCCGGGCCTGCTGGCCAATTTCCACCCGCCGTTCACTGTTGCCGCCGCCACCGTATTCGCGGGTAAACCCGCTCCTACACACACAGATCGGGGGTGGACACATGTCGGGGGGTGGACACATTCCGTTGTGCGCGGTGGGCTGCGACGCAGCCCCAACAGGTGCAATGAAATACCTCACCCCGCCACCCGCACCACCCCCAGGTCAATCCCCAGATGCACCAGTTCGGCATGCGAGCTCACCTGCAACTTGCTCTTGAGCAAGGTCAGGTGGTTGGACACGGTCTTGGCACTGATACACAACTGCTCGGCAATCACCCGCGCCGGGGTGCCCTTGGCCAGCATCGTGAATATCTCCAGTTCGCGCTGGGTCATGCGCTGCAACCGGGGGTCACTGGTGCTTTGCTGTGACAGGCAAGCCAGCTGGGTGGCCAGGGGCTGCTCGATGTAGGCATGCCCGGCCAACACCCGCTGCACCGCCTCGATCAGCACCTCAGGCGCCGAGTTCTTGGTCAGGTAGCCCGAGGCACCCGCATCCAGCGCCTGGCGCACCAGCGGCAGCTCATCGTGCATGCTGAAAAACAGCACCCGCAATTGCGGCAGGCGCTGGCGCAGGCGGCGGGTGGTTTCCAGGCCACTGATACCGGGCAGGCCAAAGTCCATGATCACCAGGTTGGGCACCTGCTCCTGTACCCTGGCCAGCGCCTCTTCACCACTGGCGGCCTCACGCACCTGCACCAATGGCAGCACCGCCCGCAGCAAGCTGGCGTAGCCTTGGCGGACCACGGCGTGGTCATCGACCAACACGATATTCATCGCACCTCCTGGGGAATGTTAAGGGCCAGCGCCCAGCCACCGCCCGGGCGGCTGAAAATGCGTAACTCCCCCCCAAGGCTGCGGGCGCGCTCGGCCATCGAGTGCAGGCCTACCCCTGGGCGCTGGGGCTGGCACCCGCCGCAGCCGTTGTCGCGAATGAACAGGCGCAAGCCCTTGGTACTGCGCTGCAGGCGCACCCGCACCTGGCTGGCACCGGCATGCCGGGCGACGTTGGTCAACGCCTCCTGCAGCAAGCGGTACAAATGCGTTCTGCTCGCCCCAGGCAGCGCCGGCAAGTGCTCGCCAACCCGCAGCCGGCATTCGATGCCCTGGCTGGCCTGCCACTGGCTCACCAACAGCCCGAAGGCCTCGGCCAACGGCATGTAGTGCAGCGCCACCGGATACAAGTTGTGCACCAGCGCGCGAAAACCCTGCTGTAGGCGCTCGCAATTGAATTCAAGGGCCTGCGCCGTCTGCGTCACCACTTCAGGCTGTTCGGCCACCATACGCAGCAGGCATAGCTGGGCACGCATGCCTGCCAGGTACTGCCCCAGATCATCGTGCAGGGTCTGCGCCAGCTGGGTACGTTCCTGCTCCTGCACCGCCAGCAGGGCCTGGGTCAGGTGGGCATTGTCGGCCTGAGCCTGCTCCAGGGTTGCGGCCATGCGGTTGAAGTGTTTGGCCAGCTGGCGCGCTTCCGGCAGGCCGGCTTCGCGCAGGCGTGCCGTCAATTGCCCGCCTGAGACCTGATGCAAGGCGCCCAGCAGCTCATCCAGCAGGCCCATGGCCCGCCGTACCGCCCAGCGGATGGTCAACAAGCTCAGCAACAACGCCAGGCCACAAACGACAAGCAGTTGTTGCAGGGAGTCCCAGACTTCATCGATTTCATCCCGCGCATCCACGGCAATCAACACGCGGCGGCCATCACTCAAGTCCAGCAGCCGGCTGCTGTGGTAGCGCTCGCCGAACAACTGGCGGCCGAGCCAGGCATCCATACCGGCCTCTTGCGGCAGCCTTGGCACCTCACCCGCTGCCAGCCAATGCACCCGCACATGGCGCAGGTTCTTGGTCAAGCCGGGCTGCAGGTTTGCCGGGTCGCGTTCGGCGGTGTCGCCCAGGTATGCCACCACGGCTTCGGCTGACTGCAACTCACGCTCGACGTCGGCCACCGCCTGGTGCAACAGCACCCCGGCACAAGCCAGCGTCACCAAGGCGAAGCATAACGTGACCCAGAGGTTGACTCGCCACAGGGCCGACAAGTTGACAAGGCGCACAAGCGGTTCTCCTCAGGCCGTTGTGGACCATCGTAAAACTGCGGCCCCCGCACTGAATTACTACCTTGGTACCGGCCGAGCGCTACTTTCTGCATATTCCCCCCTCCCGGCGGGCTTCCTATGCTGGCGCCATCTGCCGTGGAGTGTGTTATGCGCCAGCCTGCCCACCTTGCCTTGACCTGCCTGCTGGCCTTGGCCGCAACGCTGGCTACGCCCCAGGCGCCCGCCGCTCAGGGCCAGGCCGCAGCCCCGTTGCACATACGCATCGGCTACCTGGGCTATCGCCCCGCCGCTGGCCCGCTGCTGTCCAACGTCATCCCCGAACCCGGCGATGCCGGGCTCCAAGGTGCCGAACTGGCCATTGTCGACAGCAACAGCACCGGGCGCTTCCTGAAGCAGCAGTTTCAGCTGACCAGCGCCAATGTCGACAGCCCCGAGGCCCTGCTGCAAGCCGCCAGGGCCCAGCATGAACAAGGCCTGCGCCTGTTCGTGGTGAATGCCCCGGCCGCCAGCCTGCGCGCGCTGTCTGCCGCCCTGCCCGACAGCCTGTTGTTCAACGCCGGCAGCCCCGACGACAGCCTGCGCAGCAGCCAGTGCCTGGGCAATGTCCTGCACAGCCTGCCGAGCCGGGCCATGCTGGCCGATGCCTTGGCGCAGTTTCTGGTGCTGCGCAAATGGCAACGGGCATTGCTGGTGGTCGGCCAGACCCCGGACGACCAGGCTTACGCCGCTGCCCTGCGGCGGTCGGTGAAGCGTTTTGGCGTGCAACTGGTCGCGGAAAAAACCTGGACGTTCGACAACGACCAGCGCCGCAGCGCCCAGGCCGACATGCCGCTGTTCACCCAGACTGCCGAATACGACGTGGTACTGGTGGCCGACGAGCGCGGTGACTTCGGCGAGTACCTGCCCTACCAGACGTGGTATCCACGCCCGGTGGCCGGTACCCAGGGCCTGACCCCCACGGGCTGGCACAAGACGGTGGAAACCTTCGGGGCGGCGCAGTTGCAAAAACGCTTCGAGGCCCAGGCCGGGCGCTGGATGAATGACCGTGACTTCGCCGCCTGGATGGCTGTGCGCAGTGTCGCCAGTGCGGCCAGCAAGCTGCGCCTGGCCGAACCTCGCGCGCTGCAGCAACTGCTGCTCAGCGAGCAGTTGCCGCTGGACGGCTTCAAGGGGCGCAAGCTCAGTTACCGCCCGTGGAACGGCGAACTGCGCCAGCCGATCCCGTTGGTTCAGCCCCGCGCCTTGGTCAGCACCTCGCCGCAGGAGGGCTTCCTGCATCCCTTCAACGAAATGGACAGCCTGGGCTATGACAAGCCCGAAGTGACGTGTAGCTACCCCTGACCCGACAACCACAACAATAAGGAATCCGCCATGCGCCGCCCCCTCTTCCACCGGGCCCTGATTTACCCCAGCCTGCTGTCGGGCGCCCTGGCGCTGGCCAGCAGTCACGCCATGGCTGCCACCGCCTGGGTCTCCAACGAGAAGGACAACAGCCTCAGCCTGATCGACATGCAAACGCTGGAAGTCACCGAAACCCTGCCGGTGGGCCAGCGCCCGCGTGGCTTGCTGCTGTCACACGACAGCAAGCTGCTGTACATCTGCGCCAGCGATTCGGACCGGGTGCAGGTGATGGACGTGGCCACACGCAAGATCATCAAGGAGCTGCCTTCCGGCAAGGACCCCGAGCAGTTCGCCCTGCACCCCAACGACCGCTGGCTGTATGTGTCCAACGAGGACGATGCGCTGGTGACAGTGATCGACACCGTCACCGACAAGGTGCTCGGGCAGATCGAAGTCGGCATCGAACCCGAAGGCATGGCGGTCAGCCCTGACGGCAAGTGGGCGGTCAACACCAGTGAAACCACCAACATGCTGCACTGGATCGACACCAGCACCCAGACCCTGGCCGACAGCACGCTGGTCGACCAGCGCCCGCGCTTCGTCGAGTTCAGCAAAGACGGTTCGCGCCTGTGGGCCTCGGCAGAAATCGGCGGCACGGTGACCATACTCGACGTGGCCACGCGCCAGGTGCTGAAAACCCTGAATTTCCAGATCAAGGGCGTGCACCCGGACAAAGTCCAACCAGTGGGCATCAAGCTCAGCGCCGATGGCAAGTACGCCTTCGTCGCCTTGGGCCCGGCCAACCACGTGGCGGTGATCGATGCCAAGACCTTTGATGTGCTCGACTACCTGCTGGTCGGGCGGCGGGTCTGGCAGCTGGCATTCACCCCGGACCAGCGCCAGTTGCTGGCCACCAACGGTGTCAGCGGTGACGTTTCGGTCATCGATGTGAAGCAGCTCAAAGTGCTCAAGTCGGTGAAGGTCGGGCGCTACCCCTGGGGCGTGGTGGTGACACCATGAATGCCCTCGACGTCAGTGACGTGAGCTTTGCCTATGGCCAGCGCGAGGCACTCAGGCAGGTCGGCTTCAGCCTGGCACCTGGGCGCTTCGCCGCATTGCTGGGCCCCAATGGTGCCGGCAAATCGACCTTGATCGCCCTGCTCACGCGCCTGTACGACCTGCAGCATGGCGACATCCGCGTGTGTGGCTGCTCGCTACGCAACGCTGCACGCCCGGCCTTGCGCCAGCTGGGCGTGGTGTTTCAGCAAAGCACCCTGGACCTGGACCTGAGCGTTGAGCAGAACCTGCGCTACCACGCCGCCTTGCATGGCCTGTCGCGGCGTCAGAGCCACCTGCGGGTCGAAGCCGAACTGGCCCGCCAAGGCCTTGGTGAACGCCGGCGCGATCGTGTGCGTGAGCTGAACATCGGCCATCGGCGGCGGGTGGAAATTGCCCGCGCGCTGCTGCATGAACCGCGCCTGCTGCTGCTGGACGAAGCCAGCGTCGGCCTCGATCCGGCCAGCCGCCTGGCGCTTAACCAGCACCTGCGCCGGTTGTGCCGCGAGCAGCAGCTCAGTGTGCTGTGGGCCACTCATCTGCTGGACGAAGTGCAGCCCAGCGATGATTTGTTGATTCTGCATCAGGGGCGCCTGGTGGCCAGTGGCACCGCCGATGCGCTGAGCCTTGAGCACGGCGGTGACCTCGATCACGCCTTTGCCCGCTTGACCAACGCCCCCTCAGGAGCCAACGCCCGATGAACGCTTACTGGCAATGTTTCAACGGCATCATGCTGCGCGAATGGCTGCGCTTCGTGCTGCAGCGTACACGCCTGCTCAGCGCGCTGGTACGCCCGCTGCTGTGGTTGCTGGTGTTCGCTGCCGGCTTTCGCGCAGCGCTGGGCATTGCCATCATCGAGCCGTACGACACCTACATCCCCTACGAGGTGTACATCATCCCCGGCCTGGCCTGCATGATTCTGCTGTTCAACGGCATGCAGGGCTCATTGTCGATGGTCTACGACCGCGAGATGGGCAGCATGCGCGTGTTGCTGACCAGCCCGCTGCCACGCCCGTTCCTGCTGGGCAGCAAACTGCTGGCAACTTCATTGATTTCCCTGCTGCAAGTCTATGCCTTCCTCGCCATCGCCTGGTTATACGGGGTACAACCACCGGCAGCGGGCTTGCTGATGGCGCTGCCAGCGTTGCTGCTGGTGGCCTTCATGCTCAGTGCCTTGGGGCTATTGCTGTCGAACGCCATCCGCCAGCTGGAGAACTTCGCCGGGGTGATGAACTTCGTGATCTTCCCGCTGTTCTTCCTGTCGTCGGCGCTGTACCCGTTGTGGAAAATGCGCGAGGCCAGCCAGTGGTTGTACTGGCTGTGTGCTGTGAACCCGTTCACCCATGCCGTAGAGCTGGTGCGGTTTGCACTTTATGAGCGGATGAACCTGCTGGCGCTGGCGGTGTGCCTGGGCTTGACCGGGCTGTTCACCCTGCTGGCGATCCTCACCTTCAACCCCCAGCATGCAGCGCTGCGCAAGCCGCGCTGAAAACCTGGCGTGTAACGCGTGTGGGAGCGGCCTTGTGTCGCGATTGGGCTGCGCAGCAGCCCCGGCCATGTGTGCGGTGCAGCTGAAACCGGGGGCCGCTTTGCGGCCCTTTCGCGACGCAAGGCCGCTCCCACACGGTGGACTGCCCCCAAGAAGTTGGACACCAATCCAACCCTTGGGGGATCTATGGGTAAGTACACCGAGCAATTCAAGCTCACAGCGATCACAGCCTACCTGGATGGCAGCAACGGTTTCCGAAAGGTGGCTCAACACTTAGGTATCGATTTCAGCCTGCTTCGACGCTGGGTGGCCAGTTATCAGGCCAATAATGGCATTGGTCCAGGCTCGCATGGGCGGCGCTATACCAGTGATTTCAAACAGCAGGTGCTTAGCTATATGCACGAGCATCGGCTTTCGCTGCGCCAGACCGCTGCCCACTTTGGTCTTGGGCAGTCCTCTCAGATAGGCATTTGGCAGCGGCAGTACTACAGTGGCAGTCCTGCACCCTCTACTGCCATCAAGCCAAGAAAGCCAATCGACGTGTCGAAGAAGATCAAGCCTGCCAAACCCACCGATACCAATGATGATCAGAAGTCTCGAGATCAGCTGATGGCTGAACTTGAGTACCTGCGCATGGAGAATGCTGTCCTAAAGGAGCTCAAGGCTCTGCGCGAGGAAAAGGAACGAACACGCGGGAAAAAGTCCTGATCGTTTCCAAACTCAAGCGCAGATTTCCTTTGCCTGACCTCCTTCAACTGGTCGAGCTGGCGCGCAGCACCTTCTACTACCAGCTCAAAGCTCAGCAGAAGCCAGATCGGCATGCTGAGCTCAAGGCATTGGTGCATCGCGTCTACCACGAGCAGAAAGGGCTTTATGGTTATCGCCGTATCGCACTCGTAATCAGGAAGGAAAAGCGGGTGAACAAGAAGGTCATTGAACGGCTGATGGCTGAGCAGGGATTGAAATCAGTAGTGCGCCCCAAGAAATATCGCTCCTATCGAGGTACCGTCGGTAAAGTGGCAGCGAATGTACTGGAGCGAAATTTTATCGCTCAACGCCCAAACCAAAAGTGGGTGACTGACGTAACCGAGTTCAAAGTAGCTCAACAGAAGCTCTATCTGTCGCCCGTGATGGATTTGTACAACGGCGAAATCGTGGCCTACGAAATGGCCAGCCGCCCGTGCTATAGCCTGGTTGGGAACATGCTTGGCAAAGCGCTCGATTGCCTGGGAGAGAAACCGAAGCTCGTGCTGCATTCGGATCAGGGATGGCATTACCAGCAGGCGCAATACCGCCGTAAGCTAAGCGAATGTGGGGTAAAGCAGAGCATGTCTCGAAAAGGCAATTGCCTGGACAACGCGGCCATGGAAAGCTTCTTCGGCACGCTCAAATCCGAGTTTTTCTACCTGAAGCGTTTCGAGAGCATTGATGAGCTGAGAGCGGGTCTGGATGAGTACATTCACTACTACAACCATGATCGCATCAAGCTGAGGCTCAATGGCCTGAGCCCTGTGGAGTACAGGGCTCAGGCTGCAGCTTAAAACTGTCCAACTTTTGGGGGGCAGTCCAGATCGCGCCAGCTTTCAGAAATTGAGCAAGACAGTTGCTCCCACACCTTGGGCGTCTCCCTGCCTTCAGGCGCCCGGCCATCTACTACTTTAGTACTGCATTTACTGTCTATCGTCGCATTCACAAAGCACCGCCACTGGCATGTAATGAGTCCATAACAAAAAGGAAAAACCTCCATGCCACGTGCCCTGCCCCGGCTGCCACGCCCTTTGCTGGCGGTACTTTCGCTGAGCCTGACGCTAGGCATCGCCCAGGCTGACACGGCGCCGCTGTTCTCCGCCGACGGCTATCGCAGCACGCACTATCGCAGCCCGACCCCGCAACAGGTCGAAGGCGGCCAGGTCGTCGACACCGCCACTTTGCAAAGCCTGCTGGGCCAGACGCCCAGGCCGGTGCTGATCGACGTCTATCGCCGCCAATGGCTGCAAGGTCGTTTCATCGAAGACGAACCACACAGCAACCTCCCCGGCAGCCTGTGGCTGGCCAACACTGGCGACGGCGAACTGAGCCCGGCATGGCAGGACTACTTCGTGCGTAACCTGCAAAAAGCCACGGCCGGGCACCCGGACCAACCACTGGTCTTTTACTGCCGCTCCGATTGCTGGTTAAGCTGGAACGCGGTAAAACGCGCGAAAGCCTTGGGCTATAACAACCTGTATTGGTACCGCGACGGCCTGGATGCCTGGCAGCAAGCCAACCTGCCATTGCAGCCGGCACAACCGGTGCCGTTCCCCTGAAATGCCTGCGTATGCGTGCCCCGCTCCATCCAATAAAAACAAGGTGAAAAGGCCATGTACAAAATTCTGATTGCCGACGATCACCCCCTGTTTCGCGAAGCCATCCACAATGTCATCAGCGATGGCTTCCAGGGCAGCGAGGTCATGGAGACCGCCGACCTTGAAAGCGCCCTGGCCCTGACCCAGGCGCATGACGACCTCGACCTGATCCTGCTCGACCTGAACATGCCCGGCATGCACGGCCTCAATGGCCTGATCACCCTGCGCAACGAGGCGCCAACCACGCCGGTGGTCATCGTTTCGGCCGAGCAGGAAAAGCAGATCGTGCTGCAGGCCATTACCTACGGTGCCGTGGGCTTCATCACCAAGTCGTCGCCACGCTCACAGATGATCGAAGCGATCGAGCAGATCCTCAATGGCAATGTCTACCTGCCGCCAGACATCATCCGCGCGCAAAAAAGCAGTACCAGCCGGCGCCATAACGATGCCCCGAGCTTCCCGCCGGAAATGCTCCAGGCCCTGACCCGCAAGCAACTGCTGGTGCTCGAGCGCATGACCAAAGGTGAATCGAACAAGCAGATCGCCTACACGCTGGACATCGCCGAAACCACAGTCAAGGCCCACGTTTCGGCGATCTTGCGCAAACTCAATGTGCACAACCGGGTACAAGCCATCCTCAGTGCTGGCGATATCGATTTTGCTGATTATCTGCGCCGTTGACCTGTTCCGGCCGCTTCGCGGGTAAACCCGCGAAGCGGCCAACCGCTATGCCACGCCACTGGCCAACAGATGGCTCATCGCCGTCTTGAGTTTCATCGGCCTTACGGGCTTGTGCATCAGCGTGTGACCCAGCTCGCGGATCTGCTGCTTGAGATCGTTGCTGTAGTTGGCCGTGATCATCAGCGCCGGTAGCGGCTGGGCGCGGCGGGCATTGATCCGCGCTACGGCGTCGACACCATTGCAGTCATTGTCCAGGTGGTAGTCGGCAATCAGCAGGTCGGCCTCGGCGTGGTAGTTGTCCACCTGGCGCGCCAGGTCTTCCTCCGACAGCGCAGTGACCACCCGGCAGCCCCAACCTTCCAGCAAGGTGCGCATGCCCGCGCAAATCGCCGCATCGTTATCCAGCACCCACACCCGCGCCCCGCGCAGGCGTTCGAGCATTGGCTCGCAGATCGCCTGGCTCGGCTGGGCCTTGGGTGCAGTGGCGCTCAGCGGCACCTCGACAGCGAACACCGAGCCTTTGCCCAGCCATGACCGCACGCGGATCCGGTGGCCGAGGATGCCGGCGATCTTCTCCACGATTGCCAGGCCCAGGCCCAGCCCACGGTCCTGGTCCGGGCGCTGCACATCACCCCGTTTGAACTCCAGGAACATGTCTTCCAGGTGTTCTTCGGCAATGCCGATGCCGCTGTCCCACACTTCAATCCGCACGCCACCGCGCTGGCGCCGACACCCCAGCACCACGCGCCCGCTGCGGGTGTAGCGGATAGCATTGCTGAGCAGGTTGCGCAGGATGCGCGCCAGCAGCTGGATGTCACTGCGCACGACGGCAGAACACCCCACAAAATGCAGCTCTAACCCTTCGCTACGCGCCACCTGGGCGTATTCGGCAGCCAGGTTGTCCATCAGTTCGTGGAGGGCAAACGGGACGACATCGGCCTTGATCACCCCGGCATCGAGCTTGGAAATATCCACCAGGGTACCCAACAGGTTTTCCACATCCTCCAGCGAATTGCTGACATTTCGCACCAGGTGGGCAGCGTTTTGCGGCTCGTCGCGCTCAAGCAATGCACTGGTGAACAGCCGCGCCGCGTTCAGCGGTTGCAGCAGGTCATGGCTGACCGCAGCAAGGAACTTGGTTTTCGACAGGTTGGCCTGCTCGGCCTCGCGCTTGGCCTCGCGCAGACGCGACTCGGCCTGGCTGCGCTCTTCGATTTCGCGCAGCAACTGGTCGTTGAGGCTGGTCAGTTCGGCAGTGCGCTCGCGCACCCGTTGCTCCAGGTGCTGATACGCCTGGTGCAACGCCTGTGCGGTGTTGCGGCGCTCGGTGATGTCGCGGATCAGCACGAAGATACCCACCACTTCGCCACTGGCCAGGCGGTTCGGCACGTAGGAACGCAGCATGTAGCGTTCCTGGCCGTTGACATTGGTCTCGGCAAACTCGAACGTTACGCTCTCCCCCGCCAGCGCCCGCGCCACGTAGCCTTCCAGGCGCTGGTAATGCTGCTCGCTGTGGGCCTCGCGCAGGCTCTGGCCCAGCATCACGCCATGCGGCCAGCAATACCACTCCTCGTAAACCTTGTTGGTGAATTCGTAGACCAGATCGGCGTTCAGGTAGGCGATCAGCGCCGGGACGTTTTCGGTAATCAGGCGAATCTGGTGCTGATGGGCCGTCTCAGCCCGCTGCCGGGCCTCGCTGAGCAGGCGGTTGACGGCCTTGAGCTCGGCCATGGCCTGGTTCAACGCATCGGTGCGTTCGCGCACCTGCTCGGCCAGCACCACTGAATGCTGGAACGCGGCGTATGGGTCGTTGCCCCGGGTCACGCCCGATTCGATGCGCTCGATCAGTGCGTCATTGATGCGCTGCAGCTTGTGGTTCTGGTGCTGCAGCCGGGTCAGCTCGGCCTGCAGTTCAGCGACCGACAGGAGGCCGGTTGCGGGCAATGGCGACCCCGGTGAAGGTCTGGTTGATGTGCATGCCATTGAACTGTTCTCCGTAGGTGTTGAAGCCGATCACCCGTTGCTCGCGCAGGAACGCGCCGACCGGCTCCAGGCCGTGGTGGGCCTCCAGTTCCAGCCGCCGCAGGAAACAATCACAACCGATGGTCAGCAACAACGGTCCGAGACGCTGGTGCAGGCCATCGAACAGCTGGTGCAGGTTCGGCAACAGCGGGCCCGGGGTCATGGCCGTGAGCACGATGCCGTTCTCCACCGCGCAGTAGAAGCTCAAGCTGAGGTCAGGGTGCATTTGCTGGATCGCCCGCACGTAGTACTGATCATGAATGCGCACGGCCAGCGGGTGGGCGGCGAACACCCGGTGATCGAGCGCAGCCACGGGTACACCGATGTGGCGGGCATATTCCTCGGCCGCCGGCTCGGCATTCAGTTCGAAAACCCGGCGCTGGGCGCTGTCGGCACCGGTGACCACCAGCTTTTCCTGGCGCGGCAGGATGTGATGCGTGGTGAACACTTCGAAGTCGAGCCAGGTGTTGACCAGCACCACCACGGCTGCACCGTTGTGGAATGTACCGCCGTAATACACATGGGTGCGGTTCAGGTAGTTGTCGTCACCGGCCGAGCCGCCGAAGTGCGGGATATCCCCCAGGGCTGCGCTGAGTGCGGCAAGCACCATCTCCTCGCGGCTGGACAAGCCATCGAGCAGCGTGAGTGCAAAGCTGTGGCCCTTGATTGGCGCCAGGGTATTGCTGCGGCAGGTGCCGACCAGCCGCTCGACCATCTGCTGCGCGTCGATCAGGCTGAAGCGCTCCATCTCATCGATCAACGCGGTGGCGATCGAAAAGTGCCGGTGATCGAAGCCCACCGCCGTCACGCAATTGCGGCCGTAGCCCAGCGGGGTGATTTCACCGGCGCTGGTGCAGCCGACCAGGCGTATGCCGCCAAAGTCTTGTTCCAACGCTTCGCCCAAAGCCTGCAAGTCGTATTCGGCGGAGCAGAAGAACAGCACGAACCCCAGGTGCGGGTGCAGCAACTGCCGCGCCAGGTCCTGAGCGGCCAGCCGTGCGTCGGTAGCCTGCGACATGGCACTGACCACACCGTCGTTATGAGCCTGCTGCATCGTGGTCTCCGGCACGGGGTGGCTGAATGATCAGTTTAAGGAGGTGGTGGTGGGTGACGAATGCTACTTGGGTAGCGGGTGGGCGGTTCCATGGGCGTAAAAGACCGTGTCATTCGGGGCCGCCTTGCGGCCCCGGCCGCTTACCAGGTCAACACCGCGCCCACCGCAAAGGTATCGGTGTCTTCGTTCTGCGCACTGGTGTCATGCCCGTCGATGGAAAACTGGTTGTACTCGGCCACCAGTTTCAGGTTGTCGTTAATGTCATGGAACAGCGCTACACCCCGGGTCTCGTAGTCCGCGCCGCTGCCAACCGCACCGTTGCCATCGTCCTTAGTCTTGCCATAGGACAGCGCCACGCGGTTCTTGCCGAACTTGTACGAGCCCTGCAGCAGGTAGCCATCACTGTCGACATTGCGCAAAACCGGTTCGCCGGCATTGTTGGTGAAGAACGGGTTGATGCCTTTGGCCTGGAACCCCGAGCCGGTCAGCGACCAGCCGCCCATCTTTGCCTGCACCCCGTAACCCACCCCCTTGGAAGTGATCGTTTCTACCGTGGAGTCAGTATTGTCCGAGGTCTGGTAACTGCCGTTGACCCAGCTGTAGATCTGCGCCCCACCCAGGTCGAACTGGTAGGTGATCTCGCTCTCGGTGCGTGGGTTTTCCTGGTAGGCCTTTCCGGTCGGGCTGCTGTCGTTGGTGTCCACCGGGTCCATGATGCCCACCGCCACCCGCAGGCCCTCCATCACGGGCGTACGGTAGGTGATCTGTGAGGTAGGGAACGGGTATGGGTAACCGCTGCCAATGTTGCCGAACGACACTCCGCCGCCGTCCACCAGCCCCAGGGTGTCGCTGACCTGGCCATAGCCGGCCAGCAGTTCGTCGAGCAGGATGTTGGAGCGGGCGAACAGCCCGAAGTCCTTGCCGATCAGCACCTCGCCCCACTCGGGGTTGGCCACCGTGCCGTAAAACTGGCGCACGTCGATGGCGGTGTCGGTGCCGTTGGTTTCACTGTCGTTGATGGTTACCCAGAACGAGGCACGCGCGCCGAGCTTCAGGTCATCCACCTGCTTGCCCATGTTGAAGCCAAGGTAGTTGGGCAAGAAGCCCATCTTCACCCGCGACTGGCGGCGGTCAAACTGCTCGCCCTCACGGTCGACCTCGCTGTTGACGTAGAAGGCATTGATATAACCATCGGTAGAGAACGTCGTCTGGTCCTTGTCGTACAGCATGATCTCGGCTTCGGCGACGCTGCTCAGGCCAAGCGCGGAAAAGCTGGCGATGGCGGCTGCGAGAAAACGAGGCGGCAGGTGCTTATTGTTGTTGTGCATGGCGCGCTCCAAACGGGGACGGGATGTCGGAGGCGATTATCAGAAGTGGGCAAATTGCCAGAAACGCTGCTTTGGCGTGGGGTGGCGAGTGCTTTGGGGCGGGAGGGTGTGGCCCGGTGATTTGGTCCCGGTACCTGCTTGGGTCTGGGTTCGAGACTTAGGACTTAGACATGAGTGGCAGGCAGGTATCAGTACCACTGCATGAGCGGGTTAGTACGGTCAATTGCAGGCGTGGCTGTGTTGAAGATGCGCGGGGGATGGCACCGGCATTGCCGGTGTTCGCGGCTAAAGCCGCTCCTACAGATGCCGTGCAAGACCCTAAGGTTGCGAGCGTCCTGTGGGAGCGGGTTTACCCGCGAAGGATGCTACGCGGTCGCTGGCATTGCGTCCGTTCAGGAAGCCAGTGCCTGCGAACGCTGGCAAGCGGGCATTTCATAACGGTGCGGTTGCTGCCAGGCCAGCCGTGCCTGCACATCCACCACCGCGTCCTTCACCTTCTGCGCCCAGTGCTCATCCTTCGGGCACACCACCACCACGCGGAAACCGTGGTCGACACCTTCCAGGCGCACACCTTCGGAATCATCTACGTGCAGATCGATATCAAAAGCCGAAGGCAGCTTGGAGGGTGAGTTTTCCAGCCCGTTCTGGGCCAGGATGTGCTGGTGCCGATCGCTGTTGACCACGCCATCGACATGAATGCCGTAAAGCATCAGCCAGCGGCGGATGTAAGCCGGGGTACGCCCCGAGGAGGTGTAGATCCAGATGCTGCAGCCCTGGCGGCGCAGGTCGCGGATCAGTTCGCGGGTGCCGCTGCGCAGGGGCTCACCCAGCCAGCGATGGACGAAACCCGGCAGCTTGCTGTCCTCGGCGGCGGCGTGTTCGGGCAGGCAGGCCAGCGTGTCGTCGATATCGAACGAAATGCGTACCTGGCCACGCTTGAGCTTGCGTTCGATGGCTTGCCGCCCTCGTGCGAACAGGGATGAACCTTGCATCAGCGGCTCCCCTCACAGGCAGGCACGGGCGTGCCGTTCAGGAAGAACTTGCCGGGCTCAGGCGCCTTCGCTTCCAGGAACGCGGCGTACTTTTTCTTGATCTTGGGGAGTTCGTACAAAGCCTTGACACCGTGTTTGGCGGAGTTGCGTATGACCGAGGACGGGTTGAAGTAACCCTCGGCGTTGTCCAGCGACAGCACGAATGGCGGCAGCCCGGCACGCATCAGCAGATAGCTGACAATAAGCGAACCCGTGCGGTTGTTGCCTTCGATGAACAGCTGCGGCTTGCTGAGGATCCGTACATACACACCCGCTGCCCGCTTCCAGATGGAATCGCTGCGGTACGCGCAGTACCAGTTGTACAAATCCTTGATGCCACCTTCCACGTTGTTGAAAAAGTGCGCTTCGGTTGCCGCAAGGTGCGGGGCGAATTCCAGGCGACGGGCCGGATCGCTGCCGCATAGCACGGTGGCATTGATTTCCAGCATCAGGTTCAGCTGTTGCAGGTCGAACAGGTCGATACCGCGAGCGACATAGTCGTCAATCAGCGCATAGCCTTCAACCACATTCAGCAGCACCTCGTCGGTAAACGGGTCCCGCGGTTCGGTGAAATGCTGGCTGAGTTCGGCAAAACGGCCCTGCACCTCGCGCAGTGCGCGCTCTACCGCTGACAGATCAAGACGACGCGTCGCTCGCATTGGTAATCCCGGGTAACACTTTAACGGAAGGTAACGCGGCCGGGTGTTGCAACCTTCCTGGCTGCAACACCCGCCCACCTTGAGCTTGTATGGCTTAGCTGAACTTGCCGCTGATGTAGTCGCTGGTCAGCTGCTCACGCGGGTTCTGGAAAATCTGCGCGGTCGGGCCCATCTCGACCAGGTAGCCGGTGCGGGTGCCCTGGGAAATATCCACCGAGAAGAACGCGGTGGTGTCGGCCACACGAATCGCCTGCTGCATGTTATGGGTCACCAGGGCGATGGTGTAGTCCTTTTTCAGCTCGACCATCAGTTCCTCCACGCGGCGGGTGGCAATCGGGTCGAGTGCCGAGCAGGGCTCGTCCAGCAACAGCACTTCCGGCTCGGTGGCGATGGCACGGGCGATGCACAGGCGCTGCTGCTGGCCACCGGACAGTGACAGCCCGCTGACCTTGAGCTTGTCCTTCACTTCGTCCCACAGCGCGGCGCCTTGCAAGGCGTGCTTCACGCGATCGCCCAAGTCGCCTTTGTAGCGGTTCAGGCGCAGGCCGAAGGCCACATTGTCGAAGATGCTCATCGAGAACGGGTTGGGCTGCTGGAACACCATGCCGATATAGCGGCGCACTACAACAGGGTCGACGCCCTTGCCGTAGACATCCTGCCCAAGAAAGTGCACATGGCCTTCGAAACGGAAGCCCTTCACCAGGTCATTCATACGGTTCAAGCTACGCAGCACGGTACTCTTGCCGCAGCCCGAAGGGCCGATGAAACCGGTGATCTCGTTTTTCCTGATCGGCACATGGCTGTCACGCACGGCCATGAAGTTACCGTAAAAAATCTTGTCGAGCTTGCAGTCCATGACGATGGGGGCTTCGCTGACCATGGGAGCGGCTCTTTGCGCAGTGGATACGTTCAAGTTGGATGCTCCCTTTCTCAATACTTGGGCTTGCCGAAGACTCGGCTCAAAATGTTGATGACCAGCACGATCATTACCAGCACCAGCGAGGCCGCCCAGGCGAGCTCCAGCTGGTTGTCGAACGGCATGCCGGAGAAGTTGTAGATCAGTACCGCAAGCGAGGCTGTGGGGTTCATCACCGCCAGGTCGCCGTCGTGGTAGATCCAGTAGTTGCTGAACAACGCGGTGAACAGCAGTGGCGCGGTTTCGCCAGCGGCGCGGGCCACGGCCAGCATGACGCCGGTGAGGATGGCCGGCAGGCCGGTAGGCAGCACGATCTTCCAGATGACCTGGGCACGGGTGCAGCCCATGCCGTAGGCAGCATCCTTCATGATCTTGGGCACCATCTTCATCGACTCTTCAGCGGTGAGCACCACGATCGGCAGCATCAATACCGCCAGCGCCACGCCGCCTGCCGGTGCCGAGTAGGTACCGGTGGTCATCACCACCAGGGCGTAGGCAAACACCCCTGCCAGGATCGAGGGCAGGCCAGTGAGCATCTTGGCGGCAAAGCGCGCGGCATTGGCCAGCTTGCTGTCCGGGCCGAGCTCGGCCAGGAACACCGCTGCCAGGATACCGACCGGCACAGCGATGGCGGCGGCAATGCCGACCATGACGAAGGTACCGGCCATGGCGTTACCGAAACCACCGCCCATCTCGAAGCCGGTCGGCGGCAGCTCGGTGAACACTTCCAGGTTAAGGCGTGCCCCGCCGCGAGTGATCAGCATGTACAGCACGGAAATCAGCGGCACGCTGGCCACCAGTGCCGCGAACCATGCCAGGGTGGTCAATACCAGGCTGCGCAGGGCGCGGCCTTCCAGCTTGCGCTGCAGGCTGGGCAGCGCGGCAACAGGGGTCGTCAGGTCAGTCATTGTTTGTTACCCCGCTGGGCGTAGAGCATGATCATCGAGCCGAGGACGTTCACCAGCAGGGTGATGAACATCAGTACCAGTGCCGCGTACATCAGCACTTCGACCTCGTTCGGGCCGGCTTCCGGGAAGTTCAGCGCCAGCAGCGCCGCCAGGGTGTTGGCCGGTGCGAACAAGGACAGGGAAATGGTGTTGGCGTTGCCGACCAGCATGGCCAGCGCCATGGTTTCGCCGAGTGCACGGCCCAGGCCGAGCACCAACGAGCCGAAGATGCCGGTAGCCGCCGAGGGCACCATCACCTTGAGGATGGCTTCCCAGTGGGTGGTACCCATGCCGTAGGCAGCCTGCTTGGTTTTCATCGGTACGCTGGTCAGCGCATCCTGGGAAACCGCCGCGATGGTCGGCAGGATCATGATCGCCAGTACCAACGCCGCAGGCAGCAGGCCTGGGCCACTCAGGGAAGTGCCGAAAAACGGGATCCAGCCCAGCTCGCTGTTCAGCCAGGCGGTCAGCGGGCGAATCGCCGGGATGACCACATAGATGCCCCACAGGCCGTACACCACGCTGGGGATGGCGGCGAGCAACTCGACGATGGTGCGAAACACCGCGGCAAGCTTGGCCGGAAGGAAATCCTGGGTCAGGAAAATGGCCATGCTGACGCCGAAGAAACCGGCGATCAACAGGGCGATCAAGGCGCTGTACAGCGTCCCCCAGATCGCTGGCAGAATACCGTACTTGCCTTGGTTAACGTCCCAGACGCTGCCGAACAACACGTCAAAACCGTGCTTTTCAATGCCGGGCAGTGCCTTGCGGCCCACTTCGTAGACCAGCGCGAAGACCAGCGCCAGCACCAGCACCACGCCAATGCGCGCAAGCGCACGGAAGGTGCGATCGACCAGAAAGTCTTTCGCAGACGGTGGCTGGCACGCGGAGTCGGGGTTATCCGGTATGGCAAAAGGAGTGTTCATTGGCGAGTTCCGGGACAAGGGACAAACACCCCCGGCATGGCTTCATGCCGATACCGGGAGCGCCTGGGTATTACTGGATGTTGGCGGACGCTTTACGCACCTGGTCGACTACCGACGGCGGCAGCGGGATGTACCCCATCGAGTCGGCGATGGTCTGGCCTTTGGTCAGGCTGTACTCGACCATTTCACGCATGGCCTTGGCTTTTTCCGGGTTGCCGTTGTCCTTGCGGAAAATCATCCAGGTATAGGAAGTGATCGGGTAGGACTTGGCACCGTCCGGGTCAGGCAGCCAGGCCACCAGGTTTTCCGGCATGTTCACCGCAGCCAGTGCTTCGGCACCGCTCTCGGCATTCGGCACGACGTATTGGCCAGCCTTGTTCTGCAACATGGCGAAGTCGACCTTGGCCAGCTTGGCGAAGCCGTACTCGATGTAGCCGATGGCGCCCGGGGTCTGGCGGACGGTGGCGGTTACGCCGTCGTTCTTCGGCGACTTGATGAACTTGTCGGTGGCCGGCCAGTTGACGGTGTTGCCTTCGCCCAGCCCTTGCTTGAAGTCAGCGTTGATGGCCGACAGGTGCTTGGTGAAGACGGCAGTGGTGCCGCTGGAGTCGGCACGCACGACCACGGTGATCGGGGTGGCAGGCAGCTTCAGGTCAGGGTTGGCCGCCACGATTTGCGGGTCGTTCCACTGGGTGATCTTGCCGAGGAAGATATTGGAGTAGACGTCGCGCGGCAGCTTCAGCCCTTTAGGGTTACCCGGCAGGTTGTAAGCCAGGACGATTTCACCGGCGGTCATTGGCAGCAACTGCACGCCTTCGCCAACCTTGGCAATGTCTGCTTCGCTCATGGCCGAGTCGCTGGCGGCGAAGTCGACGGTCTTGTTCAGGAAGTCCTGAACGCCCGCGCCGCTGCCCTTGGACTGGTAATCGACGGTGACGCCAGCCGTGTTCTTGCTGAAGTCCTTGAACCAGGTCAGGTAGATCGGTGCAGGGAAGCTGGCGCCCGAACCGGTCAACCGAACGTTTTCTGCAGCAAAGGCTGCCGAGGTGGCGCAAAGGGAAACGGCAACGGCGAGTGCAGCAGACTTCATCAGGCGTTTCATCAAAATGTGCTCCATGTGATGGCCGGCACACTTTGCATCAGCTGTGTTACAACTTTGTGACTATTGAATGGCAGGCCGCGCGGTAGAGCTTATTGACTGTGCCATCAGGCGCCGAGCTGGAACCCTGAAACGGCTCCGGCCTCAACGCTAACGCTTGAATGTGCCGATTGGATGACGGCCGTACGAGGCCAAAGCACCGCTCGCCCATTAGCCGGCACTTTTTAGACGCGCAGGGTTTCAACCGTTCAGGCAAACCGGCAAGCGCGAAGACCCTGTAACGCAGCACCAGGAACAAGAACCTGGCCACTGCAGGCGATCAACCGATGCCGGCAAGACCTGCATCACCGGCATCCGCACAGCGGTTGCGGCATGCACATTCGAACTCGGCTTGGGCACGGGTGGAAAAGTTCAGGCTCAGACGCATCTTGTCCTGGGTGTCGTAGAGGTCGTAACCCTCCCCCAGTGCGGCGGGAAAGCCAAGCCGCCGAGGATAAGCCTCTTTCTTGAGTGGCACTGCGGGAACCACAACGAAGCGTGTCTGCATGATCATCCCCTTCGGCAGTGCTTAAGTATTAGTACTGCTATGTGAAAGCATCAAGATGACTCATGCAATATTTTGGTTCAGCCGCCTATTCTCGCGGTGATGAGTAAGCAGAATCCCAGCAGGCAAATGACCCCGATGCCATAGAACAACGTTCTCCAAGGCTGCAAACCCCGCAGGTAGGCCAGCGTGTGCAGGACCCTGGCAACCGTGAACACCACACTCAGCCACAGCACCGGTAGCGTGGCGGCTTCCAGCGCAACAGCCAGCCCGCCGAGGGCAAAGAACAGGGGAATGTTCTCCAGGTCGTTGGCCCAAACCTTGGCAGCCCGTATCACCTGCGGGCGTTCTGCGGCCTGGGCGATGCGCCTGAACACGGCAGCGTCCTCCGGGTTGGTGAACGCGACGAAGCGCAAGCGGTGATAGCCCTGATAGCAGGAAACCAGGAACATCTTGAGGAACAGCACCACCACACACAGCGCATAAACCTGCAAGGCACTGCTCATGGCTGGCGCCCCTCGGCAACGCCTCTGATCACCAGGTACAGCAACGGCCCCAGCGAAACGAACACGACGGTCAGCAGCAGGTAAGGCAGCACCGCGATCCCGGCGCTGCCGCGCATGCGGTTGTCTCTCACCATCCAGCAACCGGCCAGCCCGGCCATCAGGTACAGGTCGATGACCACCTGGGCCGTGTCCGGCCGCGCCAGCAGTGCCAGCCCGAACGCCAGCAGCGATTGCTCGGCAATCAGCATGGTCCAGCCGGTATACAGCGAAAACAGCAGCAGTATTGCCAGCGCGCAGATACGCAAGCCCATATAGCTCTCCTTGATAGGGTTTGCCGGCACAGTAGTGATAGGGTTGCTTGCACTCAATGACCCGTGAGGTCATGGACATTGCACTCAAGGACGATCAGGGCAACGTATGAATCAGCATCTGTTCCATCGCAGCACCCCTGCCCCGCACATCTCAGCGGGCCAGCATCTTCGCGAACTGCGCCGTCAGGCCAACCTCAGCCAGCTGGAGCTGGCGCTGCTGACGGGGCTGTCGCAGCGTCATCTGAGCTGTGTGGAAACAGGACGCGCCAAAGCCAGCCCAGGCACGTTGCATGCCCTCCTCTCGGCCCTGGATGCGCCGCTGCAGCGGTGCAACGAAGTGTTCGTTGCTGCAGGATACGCGCCCCGCTACGCCGCCACGCCACTCGATGCGCCTGAACTGGCCTTGGTGAATACTGCCATCGAGCATATTCTGCAGGTGAACAACCCCGCTCCGGCGATCGTCATCGACAGCCACTGGGACGTCATCGCCGCCAACGCCAGTACCGGGCTGCTGCTGGCGATGGCCGGTGTCAGCGCACAGCCGGCAACCGGCCTCAACCTGCTGCAGACATTGCTGTGCCCCGGTGGTCTGGGTGATCACCTGGCCAACGCGCCGGAAATCCGCGCTGCAGCCTGGCAACGTGCCTCCAGGGAGGCCGCAGGCAATCCGGCACTGGCAGCGCGCTTGCGCGACTTGCCGGCACCGGCAAGCCCGTGCCAGATGACGACAGCCCCCCCTCTGCTGCTGACCCGCGTGAACACCCCGTATGGCGAGTTGCGGTTCCTGTCCACGTTCACCACCTTTGGCATGCCGCAGGATGTCACCGTGCAGTCACTGCGCATCGAACACCTGATCCCCGCCGACCCACAGACCCGGCAAAGAATGCTGGCAGCGTTCGAGCAATGGTCGGCCGTTACAGCGTGAACGTCAGGGTCTGGCCAAGGAACCTGGCGCTGACCTGGTGGCCTGTTTCATGCAGGTCGAACGGCTGGCACATGGCCCCGGTGGTCACGATATCCCCGGCCTTCAAGGTCTGGCCACGCTCGGCAGCGTGCGCGTACAGGTGAGCCAGCGACACCAGCGGGTCGGTCGCCGCATCGCCAGACAAGCCGCCGGCGCGCCGTTGACCATCCACATGCACCTCGGTGGTTTCGGCCAGGTCGGCGAGCAACGGCACATTGATACCGGCGCCCAGGCTATTGCCGACCACCAATGCTTCAAACCCCACGTTGTCAGCCACAAAACTTGGCCAGCCGACAGCCTTGCGGTCGACAAAGCGCGAACGCACCACTTCAAAGGTGACGCACGTGGCGCGAATATCCTCACTCACCGGTACGCGCCCGGCTTGCGGAGGAATATCCCGGTCCAGCACGAAGGCAATTTCGCATTCGATGGTCACCGGCGTAACCGCTGGCAGCGGGATATGTGCGCCATCGGCATGGCAACGCCCCGCTTCCAGTTGGCCAATCAAGGGCCGCGACAACTTGCCTGCACGCATGCCAGCCGGGCTGCCGACGCCCAGCTTCCACCCGGCGCGCTGGCCTGCGGCAGCAGCAAACAACTGGTCCTGGCTGTCATAGCCTTGTTTCAATGTCTCGGGCTTGAGGCTGGCGGGCAGTTCCGTCAGCAGGTCACCGCTGCGCCAGTGTTGCAGTAGCAAGGCTGCAGTGCGTTGGTGTACGAAAAGCGAACGGTTCATCAAGACCTCATTGAGATAGGCGATGGCAGGCAACAGATGCTATGACCTGAAATTGATAATGATAAATATATTGTCATGATGCCAATCATCACAAATTGTTATTGAACTACCTTATGAAATCCGCCTGCAGGTGCATGCTCAGCAATCAGTGGAAACCGGCTGCTTCAACAACAACACATAAGCCATCGCAGCAACCGCGGCCACGGCGGCACTGATCATGAATGCCGAAGCGAAGGACCCGGTCTGCTGAATGCTGAACCCGGTCACGATGGGCGCCACAGAGCCTGCCAGGTAGCCGCCGAAGTTCTGGATCGAGCCAAACGAGGCCACGCGCTGGCTATCGACCACGGTGTTGGCGATCATCCATGCGGTAGAGCTGGCCATGTTCACGCTGAACAGCGCGCAACACAGCAGCGCCACGCTGAGCAGAAAGCCGCTACCGAACGACAGGGGAACGGTGAATGCGGCCGCCGCGAACAACGCAGTCACGACAACCCGCTTGCGGCTACCCAGCACACTGGCACCGTGCTTCACCAGGCGGTCGCAGATGCGGCCCGCAACAATGGTGCCCAACGCGCCGAACACATAGGCCAGTGAAACCACCCAGGCGGTCTGGTACAGGCTCAAGCCATGCTCGCGCTCGAAGTAGCCTGGCAGCCAGGTCAGGTGCAGCCACAGCATGTAGATCACCCCCATGAAGCCCAATACTGCGCCCCAGGTGCTCTTGTGGCGGAACAGTTCGGCCCACGCCGCCAGTTGTGCCTGCACACTGGGCCTGGCGCTTGGCACCGCCTGTTTATGCGCCTGGGCCGCCAGCAGTTGCTCACGCGCCTCGGCAGGCAGTTCGGCCAGGTACCGCGCCTTGCTTTTGTAGAAGGCGAACCAGCAGGCGGCAACCAGAATGCCGAACACTCCGGTGACGATGAACATGCCGCGCCAGCCCCAGGTGACCATCAGCAGCGTCAGCAACGGCGGCGCCAGACACGGCCCGATGCAGGTCGATGACAGCACGATGCCGGTCGGCGTCCCCCGCTTCTCGGCCTCGAACCACTCCGCCAGCGCCTTGGCCGCCGACGGGAACATCGGCGCCTCGCCGATCCCCAGCACCACCCTGAGCCCGATGAATGCAGAAAAACTGTTGATCAGGCCAGAAGCCGTCTGTGCCACCGACCAGCCCAGCAGGGCCGCCCCCAGCGAAATCTTGCTGCCCAGGCGGTCGATGATCATGCCCAAGGGCAGTTGCGAAAAGGCATACGCCAGGGAAAACGCCGACAGCAGAATGCCCATCTGTGACGGCGTGATGCCCATGTCGCGCTGGATGGACGTATTGGCAATCGACAGCGCACTGCGGTCGACGTAGTTGATGATGCCGATCACCAGCAACAGGCTGACGGTGATGACCTGGTACTTTCTGAACGGGTTCGAGCTGGCGACCGCTTCAGGTTCGCGGGCAAGCCCGGGTTGCGCATATTTGGTATTCATGGGCGTTCACTTTTGTTGTTATTGGTTGAACAGCAGGTAACGGCTTACATGGACGCTTCAAGCAGCCACTGGTAGTCCTCGGCAGATGCCTCACGTGGGTTGGTGCGGTGGCTGTGATCGGCCAACGCACCCTGGACGATGCGCGGGAACAGGTCCGGGTTGACATCCAGTTCGCCAAGGCCGGTCGGCAGGCCCAGCGTACGGGTCATGTCGCGAATGGCATCTTCGATCTGGCTGTCATCGGCCAGCCCCATCGCCTGGGCGATGCGTTGCATCTTGTGTTCACTCACCACCGTTTCGGCCGTGCGGTTGAAGCGGATGACGGCAGGCAGGAAGATCGCATTGAGGGTGCCGTGGTGCAGGCGCGGGTTGATCCCGCCCAGCGCGTGGCTAAGGCTGTGCACGCAGCCCAGGCCTTTCTGGAAGGCCAGCGCACCTTGCAGCGATGCGCTCATCATGTTGATGCGCCCGTCCAGGTTGCCCGGCGCGCGGGTGGCTCGTTCGATGAAGCGCCAGGCCCGCCACAGGCCGTCCAGGGCAATGCCGTCGGCAGGCGGGTTGAACGCAGGTGCCATGAAGGTTTCCAGGCAGTGGGCAATCGCGTCCATGCCGGTGGCAGCCGTGAGTTGTGCCGGCAGCCCGAGGGTCAATGCCGGGTCACAGATGGCGGCCTTGGGCACCACATGGGGCGAGATCACCCCAACCTTGCGCCCGTCATCGAGTATAAGGATGGCACCGCGCCCGACCTCGCTCCCCGTGCCGGCCGTGGTCGGCACCGCAATCACCGGCGCGGTTGCCGGGGTGATCCGGGCCAGGCCGCCCTCGATCACCGCAAAGCCCTTCAACGGGCCGTCGTGCCGGGCACACACAGCCACCCCCTTGGCCAGGTCAATTGCCGAGCCACCGCCAATGGCGATGATGCCATCACAGCCATATGCCTTGAACATGGCCACAGCCTCACGCACGGCATGCTCGTTGGGATTGGGTGGCGTACCGTCGTAGATCGGCAGTTGTGCGGTGGTGCTGCCGAAGGTGTTCAACGCCGTATCGACGATACCGGCGGCACGCACGCCACGGTCGGTCACGATCAAAGGCCTGGTTATACCAATGCGCTCACATTCGGCGGGCAGGCAGGCAATGGCACCGATATCGAATTGGATCTGGGTGATGTAGTTGATCAGGGACATAAGGCTTGGCAGGCTCCTGGCTTTATTGTTCTGGGCGTTTCAGCCGCACTGGATGCGACACTGTGCAGCGCCAGTATAGGAATGCGCGGCTGGCCATGGTATTGAGAACAATCCATATCGGTATAACCAGGACGAATACCAGATGACCCCATCGCTCAATTCGATCATGTCCCGCCTGCACGCCCGCCACCTGCGCTTGTTGATCGAGTTGGACGAGCACCGCTCGCTGCTCGGTGCAGCAAGCAGCGTCGGGCTTACCCAGCCTGGTGCCAGCAAGGCCTTGCAGGAAATCGAAACCACCTTCGGCACTGTGCTGTTCAACCGCACCAACCGAGGCCTGGAGCCCACGGCCGCCGGACACTGCGCCATCCGCTACGCACGCCTGTTGCAGACCGATATCGCCAACCTGCGGCACGATCTGGATGCGATCCTGCGTGGGGTCGGCGGCCGGCTGGCTGTGGGGGCGATCATGGGCGCGGTGCCGTTGCTGATGAAGGCGGTGTCACAGCTGGCCAGCATCCAGCCACAAATGTCATTCGAAATCATCGAAGACACCAGCCAGTCGCTGCTGACGCAGATCGAGAGCGGCCGCCTGGACATCGCCCTGTGCCGCACCAGTGTCAGCAATACGCCGCAGCTGTTCGCCAGCACCTTTGTCCAGGATGAGACACTGGCGGTCATCGCCAACATCGACCACCCGCTCAAGCATGCGCCAAGCCTGAGCCTTGCCGACCTGGCCGAGAGCCGCTGGATCGTCTACCGGGCCAACATGCCCATGCGCGTGCAACTGGAGCGCGAATTTCACGATGCCGGGCTGCGCTTCCCGCTGCACCTGGTTGAAACCACTTCGATCCTGGCGACCTTGTCGCTGTTGCAAAACCGTCCTGACTTCGTTGCGCTGGTGTCGATCGACGTGGCCCGGCAATGTGCAATGAATCAACAGGTCAGCATACTGCCCTTGAGCATGGGCTCGGTCAGCGACCCCTACGAGTTGGTGACCCGTAAAGGCAGCCAGGCAACACCGGCCATGGACACGCTCACCGAACTGCTGCTGTTGCAGGGCCGACAGCGCTGCGACAGTTAATGCGGTTTCCTGGCAGAAGCCACTGGGAAGTCCAGGCCGAAAGGCTAAGGGTCAAGACGGTGATGAGGCAGCCCTGAGTCATCAGCCTTGCAGCTACACCGGCAGTTCGGTGGTCAGCTTGATTTTTTCCATCGGGACTTCGGTCTTCACGTTCTGGACCACGCTCAGGCTGGTCAGGTGCGCCACCTGGAAGCGTCGATAGGCCTCCAGGTCTGCTGCCACCACCCGTAGCATCAAATCACAATCGCCCGCCATCACATGGCACTCCACCACTTCGGGCAACTGGCGCACAGCCTCGACAAATGCGTCCGTGGTTTCCTGGTCCTGACGCTTGAGCCATACCCTCACAAACAGGGTCAGGCCTAGCGAGACCTTGGCCGGGTCCAGCAGCGCCACATAACGCTCGATCACCCCAGCCTCCTCCAACAGGCGTACCCGGCGCAGGCACGGCGAGGCAGACAAGCCAACCTGTTTGGCCAGCTCCTGGTTCTGCAACCTGCCGTCGCGCTGCAGCGCCCGGAGGATACGGCGGTCGATGGCATCTAGCTTGATTGGCATTGAAAAACCTATTTTTCGATATTGTCGGTAGCAAATGCCAAATTCTCTGCCCATCAGCGCAACTGCGCAAGCCAATTTCAGTCGTTAGTTGGAATAATTTGCCTCCATTGGAGGTGACCATGAATGCCCTTGAACCTGTACTGAACGACCCACCCGCCACCACGCCGCACACCGAACTGCGCCGTGGCGCCGTTGCCGCCCTGCCGGTATTGCTTGGGTTCATCCCCTTTGCCCTGGTACTCGGTGCGCAAGCTTCCCAGCAGCAATTGACAGCCGGCGCAGTGGCACTGATGACTGGCCTCAACTTCGGTGGCGGGGAGTTGGCCGCAATCGAGCTGTGGACCTCACCGCCAGCAATCCTTGTGATTGTTGCCATGACCCTGCTGATCAACAGCCGCCACCTGCTGATGGGCGCGACGCTGGCGCCTTGCTTGAGCCACCTGCCGTTGCCCAAGGCATTAGGAGCGCTGTTCTTCATGTGTGACGAGAGTTGGGCCATGGGCCTGGCCGATGCACGCCAGCGTGGTGGCTTCAGCCTGTGCTATTTCATGGGCGTGTCGCTATCCCTTTGGATCACCTGGGTCACCTTCACCAGCCTTGGCACGCAGATCGGGCCATTGCTCGGGGACCTGCGCAGCTATGGCTTCGACATGGCCTTCGCCGCGGTCTTTCTGGTACTGCTCAAAGGCCTGTGGAAAGGTGTACACGCTGCCCTGCCATGGTTATTCAGCCTGTTCACCGCAGCGCTGTTCTACCTGCTGATCCCCGGTGGCTGGTACGTGCTCGCGGGCACTGTAGCCGGCCTGGTGACCGCCTATTTGTGGGCCAAGCCATGATTGACGTTGCTACGCTGGTCACCATCGTGGGCATGGCCGTGGTCACCTACCTGACCCGTGCACTGGGTTTTTTACTGCTGCGCAACCGCACCCTGGGCCCGCAACTGACCCAGGTGCTGAACGCCGCGCCCGGCTGCGTGCTGATTGCCGTGATCGCGCCCAAGTTCGTTTCCGGGCACCCGGCCGACCTGATTGCTCTGGGGCTTACCGTGTACGCCGCTGCGCGGTTTTCCCTGTTGCCGGTGGTGGTATTTGCCATTGTCGTGACGGGGTTGCTGCGCGTGCTGTTGCCGGCATGACCTGCCGCTACACCTGCACGCCATTGACCCAAATCAAGCCCTCGCGCCGGGTTCGCGCGACGATGGCTGCACGCAAGGAATGACTCAAGTACCGACAGGTGCACAGTGCGCAAGGTTTACCGCTTGATCGCTGTGCGCGCCTTGACCAAGGAGCCCCACATGAACCCGCTGAAACACATACTGGTTGCCACCGACCTTTCCCCACATGCCCGCAACGCCGCTGAGCGGGCGGCCTACCTGAGCGATGCGCAACAGGCCTCGCTGGACCTGCTCTACGTTGCCAACCCGGCACCCTTCGAGCGCCTCAAACAGTTGATGACGCCTGATGACGATCTGTTGAAACGCGTACTGGATTGCGCAGGCGAGAAAACCCACGCACTGGCAGCACTGCTGTTCCAGCGTTACGGTATCTCCGCTGGCGTGCAGGTCGCCAGCGGCTCGGTGATCACGGAGATCAACCGGGTGGTGCAGGACAAGCACAGCGACCTGCTGGTGTGTGGGGCCAGGGGCCAGAGCGTGGCGCGGCGCCTGCTGCTGGGTTCGACCGTGCAGAAACTGCTCAACCGCATGCCCTGCCCTTTGCTAGTGGTCAAGCCGGCCCCTCGTGATGCCTACCGCACCGTGCTGGTGCCAGTCGACTTTTCGTCCGTTTCACTGCGCACCCTCGAATTGGCCAAGGCCATTGCCCCGCAAGCAGAGATCATTCTGCTGCATGTGTACGAAGCCCCGTTCGAAGCCAGCGTGCGCTTCGCCCATCTCGACCACGACACCCTCACCCACTACCGCAATGTCATCCGCAAGGATGCACAAGTACAGCTCGCGGCGCTGAGTGAGGCTGCCGGCCTGGCCGATGCACGGCAGATCCTCGTGCACGGCGACCCTGGCTGGCGCATTGCCGAGCAGGAACAGGAGCTGGAGTGCGACCTGATCGTGGTCGGCAAGCAGGGGGCAAGCGCGCTGGAGGAACTGCTGGTGGGCAGCGTCACCAAGCATGTATTGAACGAATCGCAGTGTGATGTGCTGGTAACACCCTAGGCTGCATGAATGTTCTGCACTGCCGCCTGTTGCGCCTATCTGGGTCAAACCACCATGGCTGGCCTTGCCTGCTGACGTGCGGGCTTGGGAAGAGCTCCTCCCGCCCACAGCATTCGCGAGTGGGGCGTCATTGCTGAGAGCAGCGGCTCTACGCAAGACGTTTCATCGATTGCACTGATGATTACTATCGAGCGGCCTGCCTGTCGGCCAGGCAAGGCCGCCTCTACAATCCCCTGCAAATCCCCCCGCTCCTGCGCCTGCTACAGGCGAGATCCCTCATGGAACCTAACCCATGCCAAGCAACAGCCAGGCCCCTCGCGGCCTTCCCGAACATAGCCAACAAAGCGTGACCCAGCAATGGCTGGCAATCCTCTCGGTAGCCGTGGGTGCTTTCGCCCTGGTCACCAGTGAGTTCCTCCCGGTGGGGGTGCTGAACGATGTGGCCAGCGACCTGGGCATCAGTGCAGGCCTTGCCGGCCTGATGGTGACCCTGCCAGGGATCATGGCTGCGTTAGCCGCCCCGTTGATTTCCGTAGGCGTCGGCGCGCTGGACCGGCGCTACCTGCTGATCGGCCTGACGCTGATCATGATCATCGCCAACGCCATCGTGGCCTACGCCGGCGACTTCAACCTGCTGTTGGTCGGCCGTGTGCTACTGGGTATCAGTATCGGCGGCTTCTGGGCGACAGCCATCGCCCTCAGCGGCCGCCTGGCACCTGACGGGATGGGCGTAGCCAAAGCCAACTCCATCATCATGGCGGGCGTAACCCTGGCGACGGTCGTGGGCGTGCCTGTCGGCACCTGGCTGAGTGGCCTGATGGGCTGGCGCATGACGTTCCTGGTCACTGCACTGGTAGGCGTACCGGTGCTGCTGGCACAGGTGTTCCTGCTGCCGCGGCTGATGCCGGAAAAGGCCATCCGCATCCGCGACCTGCCGGCGTTGTTCATCAACCCGCAAGCACGGGTCGGTTTGATCGCCGTGTTGCTGATCGGCCTGGCGCACTTTGCGGCGTATACCTACGTCGCACCGTTCTTCAAACAGAATGCCGGCTTTGACGGGCCTACGATCGGTTCATTGTTGCTGCTGTATGGCGTGGCCGGCTTCATGGGCAACATCTTCGCCGGCTTTGCGGCCAACCGCAGCGTGCGGCATACCCTGATGCTGGTCGCGCTCATGATCGCAGTCAGCACCGCCCTGTTCCCGCACTTCGCCACCGGCATGACGGGCGCCGCCATGCTGATCGCGCTGTGGGGCTTTGCCTTCGGTGCGTTCCCGGCCTGTGCCAATATCTGGATGTTTGTCGTGGCGCCCAAGGATGTCGAACGTGGCATGCCGCTGTTCGTGGCCCTGTTCCAGGTGATCATTGCCGTGGGCTCGTTCTTAGGCGGGCAAGTCGTAGACCATATGGGCACTGCGGTACTGCTGAGCCTGGCCACGGCGCTGGTGGGCTGTGGCTTTGTGACCGTGCTGGTGCTGGGGCGCAACGTCAGTAACGATCTGGCGGCGCAGCCAGGCTAAGCAGCCGCCCAGGGCGGCTGCGCAAAGCTTGAGGCCGTGAAACCGAGGCGCCTGCTTCGCGGACAAGCCCGCAGGTACCGTACGGCCCCAGGCGCTTGCATTAGCTGCAATCGCCCCGCTCGGGCTGGCGTGGTTGCCTGGCGCACATCACCTGAACCTCGGCGCCACGGGCCCTGGCCAGCAGCTCCTCGGTGTCATCGCCACCGGGCAAGGCAAGCAACAGGTCAGGGCGGCTGTCATTGAGCATGAACAGGTTGCGCAAGCGTTCGGCCTGCTTGCCGTGCAGCTGCCAGTTTGGCGGGTAACGCACCAGATCGGCGCCATGCTCGCGCGCCCAGCTTTCGATTTCCCCTCCAAGAAACTGGCTGCCACCGTGGATCAACACCCGGATCGGCCGCTGGCGCTGGACGTCGTCCAGGGCCTGGCGGCAGCGTCGGGTGTCGGCGTAGTTGCGTCCTGCACAAATCAGTACTCGCATGGTCTGCTCTCCTTGCATCGCTCAGAACCACTGGCCGAAACGGCGGATATAGAGGGTCTTCATGGCCTGGGCGACCACGCAGTAGCTCAGCAGGGTGGCGGCCAGCCAAGGGAAGTACTCCCACGGCAGCGGCACCAGGCCAACCATCGCGCCCACCGGGGAGAACGGGATGTAGATACCCAATGCCATGACCAGCCCCGTTGCCAATACCACCGGCAATGCAGCGGTGCTCTGGAAGAACGGTACCTTGCGAGTGCGCAGCATGTGCACTACCAGCGTCTGTGACAGCAAGCCCTCGATGAACCAGCCAGACTGGAACAACGCCTGCATTTCGACGCTGTTGGCGGCGAACACGTACCACATCAGGGCGAACGTGGTGATGTCGAAGATCGACGACGTAGGACCTATCCACAACATGAAGCGGCCGATGTTGCGGGCATCCCATTTGCGTGGCTTGCTGAGGAACGCCTTGTCCATGCGGTCCCAGGGCAGCGACAGCTGGGAAAAGTCATACATCAGGTTTTGCAGCAACAAGTGGATCGCCAGCATCGGCAGGAACGGAATGAACGCACTGGCCACCAGGACCGAGAACACGTTGCCGAAATTGGAACTGGCGGTCATGCACAGGTACTTCATGATGTTGCCGAAGGTTTCGCGGCCTTTGAGCACGCCCTCCTCGAGCACCATCAGGCTCTTTTCCAGCAAAATGATGTCGGCCGATTCCTTGGCGATGTCGGTGCCGCTGTCCACCGAGATACCGACGTCAGCATCGCGCAGGGCGGCGGCATCGTTGATGCCGTCGCCAAGGAAGCCCACGGTGTGACCATTGGCCTGCAGGGCCTTGAGCACCCGTGATTTCTGCAACGGGGTGAGCTTGGCGAAGACGGTGCGCTCCTCCACCTGAAGCTTCAGGGTGGTGTCGTCCATGCCCTCGATGTCCTGGCCGAGCAACGGCTGGCCTGGCGCCAGGCCCACTTCACGGCAGACCTTGGACGTGACCACCGGGTTGTCGCCGGTCAGTACCTTTACCTGCACGCCCATGTCGCGCAAGGCGGCGATGGCCGGGCCGGCCGTTTCCTTGGGCGGGTCGAGGAAGGTCAGCAAGCCCTGGATGACCAGATCGCGCTCATCTTCGGTGTGATACTGCGCCTTGCCTTCGGCCGCCGGGATCTCCCGGGTGGCAACCACCAGCACGCGGAAGCCGTCCTGGTTGAAGGCATCGACACTGGCCAGAAGCTGCTGGCGGCGGCACGGATCGAGGGCAACCACCTTGTCGCCTTCCTGCACATGGGTGGCGATGGCGAGCATTTCCTCGACCGCCCCTTTGCTTACCAGCAGGTGATCGCCCAAGGCATTCTTCACCACCACTGACAGGCGGCGGCGGATGAAGTCGAACGGCAGTTCGTCGACCTTTGCGTAGGCGTAAGGCGCCTGGAACTGGCGGTCCTGGCCGGCGAAATGCAGCACGGCCTGGTCCATCAGGTTGCGGATGCCGCTTTGGTGATGGCTGTTGAGCCAGGCCAGCTCAAGGATGTGCTTGTCGGTTTGGCCGTCGAAGCGCACATGGCGCTCGAGGATGATCCGATCCTGGGTGAGCGTGCCGGTCTTGTCGGTGCACAGCACGTCCATGGAGCCCAGGTTCTGGATGGCGTTCAGGCGTTTGACCACCACCTTGCGCCGGGCCATGGCCACGGCGCCCTTGGCCAGGTTGGCGCTGACGATCATCGGCAGCATTTCCGGGGTCAGCCCCACTGCCACGGCAAGCGCGAAGAGGAAGGCATCACCCCAGTCGCCTTTCACCACACCGTTGATCATGAACACCACCGGCACCATCACCAGCATGAAGCGGATCAGCAGGCTGCTGATGCTGTTCACGCCGCGGTCAAAAGCGGTCTGGCTGCGCGAGCCGGCAATGGCCTTGGCCAGCGAGCCAAAATAGGTGCGTCGGCCGGTGGCGACCACCACGGCGCGGGCGCGGCCACTGACCACATTGGTACCCATGAAGCAGATGTTCGGCAACTCGAGCAGGTTGTCCTGATGTACGCCATGCTCGGCGGCGGACTTCTGCGCGACATTACCCAAGGTGTCGTACTTTTCGACCGGCAACGCCTCGCCGGTGAGCACGGCCTGGCTGATAAACAGGTCACGCGCTTCGAGCAGGCGGATATCGGCGGGAATCATGTCACCTGCAGAAAGCTGCACGATGTCGCCGGCCACCAGTTCGTCCATGGGCACTTCGCGCAGGCGCGGGGCTTGCCCGATCTGCTCGCGGCGCAACACCGTGGCAGTACTGCGCACCATTGCCTTGAGCGCGTCGGCAGCCTTGTTCGAGCGGTACTCCTGCCAGAAGCGCAGCAGGCTGCTGAGGCTGACCATGGTCATGATGATGATGACCTTGGTCAGGTCGGCGTCGTCTGCTTCGCCTGCACTGACCGGCAGCCAGTAGTCGGTGACGAAGCTGATCCCGGCCAGGGTCAGCAGTACATAGATGAACGGGTTGTTCAGGGCCTTGAGCAGCTGCACCAGGGCGTGGGGTTGCGGGTCGTGGGCAACCTGGTTGGCCCCATCGCGCGCCAGGCGCTTGGCGGCTTCGTGCTCGGTCAGGCCCTGTTCGCTGGCATCGAGGTTGGCGAGGGTGACCGCCAGGCCATTGCGCGCTTCACGGGCGGCGCGGGTGGACAGGCGGGTTTCGCGTTCGGCCTTGGCCGATGAGGTGTTACGGTGTTTGACAGTCATGTTGCTGTGCTCCTGCCGCTGCGGCGGCACGACACACAGACGTTTCACTCAGGCGGTGAACGAAGGCATGTCGGGTCGCTGAATAATGCTGGTTCTTTCCGACAGTTGTCTGTCCGCTGCCGAGAGTCGGAAGTTGTGTCGGCAGCGAACTTTCTACTCGCGCAATCCATGGTTTGATTCCTTTTCATAAACACAGGGCAATAGTTATCCCGCGAACTTTTAACGTGAAAAGTTCGAGCACAAAGATACCGTTCAATATCTTTTATTCAGTGAGAAGTGCGGGGGCTCAAGCGTGCATGAACACGCACCAGCACCCCGCAACTACTTGGGGGGGGCTGGTGGTGGTCAAGGTAGCCGTGCAGACGCCGCGGCCAGGCGCCGGCCTGCTGCGGCGCAAGGCACGCAGGCTGGCGATGTGAAACGAATGACGTGAGGTTCATGAGCTTGCCTCCAACCGGCCAACACCGGCGGCGGCAAGTCACGGCGGAGCATCAGGCTCTGGCGCGGCTTGCCCGACCAGGGTGTCGGGACCGGTGTTCCGGTTCAAGTGCCTGACCCGGCCATTCGGCAGAGGTCAGGCAGCGACGAGATACTGTGTCCATTGAATTCTTCAGTGAAGGGAAAAAAGGCCCCGTGCTCGGGGCGGTCGAACTTTATTCAAGCGTAGTATCGAAGTCAACCCGCAAGGGGAACTTTAAATAAGTTTAACCTTATCTTAATGTTCCACGCAGGCGCAGCGCCTCAAACCTTGAACCGCCCCACCAACGCCGTCATCTCCCCCACCAGCCCCGACAACGCCTTGCTCGCCTCGCTGGTCTGCTGCGCACCCGCCGCGGAATGGTTCGACAGTTCGCGGATGTTCAGCAAGTTGCGGTCTACTTCCCGCGCCACCTGAGCCTGCTCTTCGGCCGCACTGGCAATGACCAGATTGCGCTCGTTGATTTCGCCGATCGCACTGTAGATGCCCTCCAGCACTTGCCCCGAGGCCAGGGTCACGTCCAGTGTCGACTGGGCGCGGTTGGTGCTGGCCTGCATGGAAGCCACCGCAGCCTCGGTCCCCGCCTGCACGCTGCCGATCATCTGCTCGATTTCCTGGGTCGATTGTTGCGTGCGATAGGCCAGTGTGCGCACCTCATCCGCCACCACCGCAAAGCCGCGCCCGGCCTCACCGGCACGGGCCGCCTCGATGGCAGCATTGAGCGCCAGCAGGTTGGTCTGCTCGGACACCGAGCGGATCACTTCCAGCACCTTGCCGATGTCCCGCACCTGCCCCACCAACTGCTGCAGGTGCGCACTGCTGGTCTGGATCTCGCGGGTCATCGCTTCGGTGCCGTCGATGTTTTCGCTGACTTGCCGGCGGCTTTGCGCGGCCAGCTGGTTGGATTCACTGGTGGTTTGCGAGGTGGTGATCGCGTTGCGCGCCACCTCCTCCACTGCCGTGGTCATTTCGGTCACGGCAGTCGCGGCCTGCTCCAGCTCCTGCCCCTGCTGACGCAGGTTGTTGGCGCTTTCCTCGGTGACCGCGTTCAACGCCGAGGCGGCGGCGTCCAACTGCCGGGCACAGTTGTTGATCTGCCCCAGAGTGTCGCGCTGGCTCTGCTGCATGCGCTGCAGCTCATGGAACAGTTGGCCGATTTCGTTGTTGCCCTGCCCTTGCACCGGCACGCTCAGGTCGCCACTGGCAATGCGCCGGAAATGCCCACCGGCTTCACGCAGGGGGTGCAACACACGCTGGGCAATGAACGCCCAGCACAGCACCGCCAGCACCACGGTCATGCCCAGCAGGCACAGGCTCAGCAATTGCGCCCGGGCCAGACGCCGGTCGGACTCGAGCATGATTTGCTGGCCACGTTCGCTCAGTGTGGTCACCAGCTGCTGGCGCAGGGTTTGCAACCGCCCCATGGCATTACCGGCATCGCTGTTGACCTTGAAATACTGCTCCAGGGAACGCTGGCGGGTCGCTTCACGCTGCCCCGCCACCGCCTTGGCGTATTCGGCAAAGGTAGCCTGCAGCTCGGTTGCCAGCACGCGAAGGGCGGGTTCACGGGCGTTTTCGACAAATTCGTCGACCAGCGTCTGGCTCTTGTTGTTCAGCTCCACCGACAGCGCCATGCGCTTGCCTGCACTCTCGTCATGGCCACCCAACTGCTCGATAAAGCCCGAAGACACGTTGGCGCTGGAGCGAATCGCCATCAGCAACGCATTGTTCAACCGGTCCGACTGGTGCGCAGTCTGGTCCAGTTCAGTGATCTGCTGGTCGCTACCCACGGCAGCCCACCAGGCACTGGCCGTCGAGAACAGCAGGGTCAGGCTGAACAGCGACAACACCCAGAACATTCCGGTGCGAATTTTCAGGTTGGCAAGCATGCGGGCAGTACTCCTTGTTGGCACCACTTCTGATCGAAGATTCGAGGGTGGGTGTGCTGCTATCGGAGGTGCTGGCGCAGGCTTGAGGCGCCGTGATGCGGTTATGTGCGGTAACCGAACGGAATGCGTTGAGACCCAGAGGCTTCGCGACCCTTGGGGGCGTAACCCTCTTGCACAAATCCTGAGGCCAGCGCGATCACTGTGTGAGCGGGCTTGCCCACGAGCACGGACGAAGCCCGTGCCATCCCCTGTCGCGACAGAAGGCCGTGCCTACAGCCACCGCGCCTTGCCAATCGCTTTCGCGGCGTCTGCCAGGCGTTGGGTCGCCTGCCGGATCTCATCCGCATCCAGCGAAGCAAACCCCAGGCGCAAGGCATTCTCGGCATGGCCAAACGGTGAAAACTGTCGCCCACTGCGCACCACCAGGTCCCGTTCCAGCGCTTTGTCGACCAACTGATCCACGTTGATCTCATCGGCAAACCTCACCCACAGCGCCAGGCCACCTTCTGGCGCCTGCACGCTGATCTGTTCGCCGAACGCATCGCGCAAACACCCCAACAAAGTCTCGCGCCGGCGCCGGTACTCGCGGTTGACCCGGCGCAGGTGCTTCTTCAGTTCGCCATCATTGATCAGGTCCGCCAACATCTGCTGCATGACTGCATCGCCCTGCCCCAGGGTCAACATCGCCCTGCGTTCCAGCACGGTTGTCACTTCCACCGGTGCCACGATATAGCTGCAACGGAACGTGCTGCCCAAAGGCTTGGACAGTGAGCCAATGTAAATCACGTGCCGCTGCTGGCGGTCGCTGGCCAACGGCAGATAAGGCCGCCCGGCAAAGTGGTATTCGTAGTCGTAATCTTCTTCGACCACGCAAAAGGCATGCTGGCGCGCCAGCTCCAGCAGCTGTTGCCTGCGCCCGGCTGGCAGGCTGACCGTGGTCGGGAACTGGTGATGGGGTGTTATGTACATCATCCGCACCTTGTGCTGCCGGCACAGGGCATCTAGCTGATCGACCCGGCACCCCTCATGGTCCAGCTCCACAGTCACCAGGCGGGCACCCAGCTGACGGAAGATCTCCCAGGCGGGGGGGTAACTCAGGCGCTCGACCAGCACAACGTCACCCGGCTTGAGCAACACACTGGCCACCAGGGACAGCGACATCTGCACCCCCTGGGTCAGGCAGATATGCTCGGCGCCAACGTTCAGGCTGCGATTGTGCCGCAGCATGTCGGCCAAGGCGCTGCGCAGATTGCGGCTGCTGCACTCGCTGCCGTGGCGCACGCTATTGCTGCTGAAGCTGCTGCGCAAGGCATTGCGGTAATAGCGGTGCAGTACAGCCTGCGGTAGCAGGCGGTGGTCACAGGCGCCGTTGTCGAAGAACAAGGCCCCTGGCCGCCCTTGCTGGGCTACAGCCTGTTCGTTCGCCTTGAAGTAGGCAACGGCAGGTTCCTCTGGCAGCGCCAGGGCAAAAGGCCGCACGGCACCGCAAACGGCCGCTGTGCCAGGCGCCAGCTGCTGGCTGACAAAGGTGCCCCGGCGTTGCACGCTTTGCAGCCAGCCTTTGGTTTCGGCTTCCTCATAAGCAAGGATCACGGTCTTGCGATTGACGTTCAGCAGTTGCGCCATCTCCCGCGTGCCCGGCAACGGCGTACCAGGGCGCAGGCGACCCTCGCTGATTGCGGCCACCAACCCTTCGACGATCTGCCGGTACGAAGCTTGTGCCCCATCGAGTTTGAGCAGTGGCTGCCATTTACGAAGCTGGACCATATGAAATATCCAAAACTGGAGGTTCTGCTGGTCCTGGACTATAGCAACAATCGAACCTCCATTTGCCCCGAGGTGCTCATGCAAAGCCGCCACGTCATTGAAATTTCGCCCTCGGGCAAAACCTTCGAAGCCAGCCAGGAGCTGCTGCTCGACGCCATGCTCGCCAGCGGCCTGCCGGTACCCTTCTCCTGCCGCCGCGGCGCCTGCGGCTCGTGCAAGGTCAAGGTGGTGTCGGGGCAGCATCAGGACAAGCAGCGGGATGCGGACACGCCGCCGCCTTCCTACCCCTTGGCCGCCGACGAGATGTTGCTGTGCCAGAGCCACGCCTGCAGCGACATGCGCCTGGAAATACCCGGCTGGTCACTGGACGCACCCGCACTGGAAACCCAGGCACAGGTGGTTGGCAAGCGCGCGCTGAGCGCAGATATCGTCGAGCTGGTGTTGCAACCTGCTCAGCCGCTGGAGGTGCGGGCGGGCCAGTACATGCGGTTTCAGTTGGACAACGGCGACAGCCGCTGTTTCTCCATTGCCAACCTGCCTGCCCAGGCACAAGGGCAACTGGTGTTTCACATCCGCAAGGTCAGCGGCGGCCTGTTCACTGAAGGTTTGCTGCCCACCCTGCAAGCAGGTGCAACGGTAAAGCTCGAAGGCCCGCTGGGCGCCTGTACCTGGCAGCACGATGACCAACGCCCGCTGATCCTTTTCGCCACCGGCACAGGTTACGCCGGCATCAAGCCGCTGTTGCTGACAGCCTTGGCCGGCGATGCCGACGTCACGCTGTATTGGGGCGGCTCTTCGCCGGCGGATTTCTATGATCGCGAATTTCTCGACGTGTCCAGCCGTGCGCACCCGCACTTTCGCTGGCAACCGGTGCTCTCGGCCCAGGCACGTATACAGCAGGTGGCGCTCAGCCAGACACATCGCTGGCACGAAGCCCAAGTCTATGCCTGTGGCAATGCCACGATGATCACCCAGGCCCGCGAACAATGCCTTGCAGCAGGGGTAAAGCCCCATCGCTTTGTCGCCGAGGCCTTTGTCGCCAGCGGCGCACTGACAACGCAGGCTTCCTCAGCCAACCCGCTGCACCCTGAGCTGGAAAAGGTCGGCCCACGTTATTCGCTGGACGGCATGCTCGCTGCCCGCGAGCAGTCGGTGCGGGCCGTGGCCGCCATTGCCAGCCAACTGCAAGTCGGCATGACCACCGCCCAGGCACTGGAGATGGCCGCGCATACCCTGCAGGCGATGGGCGCCTCACACACCTGGCACCCCACCTACATCCGTTTTGGTGACGATACCGTGCGTACGCCACGGCAAGGCATTGACCTTCAACGCGTGTTACGTACCACGGACATCGTCGTTGTCGACGTTGGCCCGGTTTGGGATGGCTATGAAGGTGACTATGGCGATACCTTCGTGTTTGGCCAGCACGCCCTGCACCACGCCTGCGTAAAGGCACTGCATGAAGTGTTCGACGAGACCCGTCAGGCCTGGGGCCGCGGGTTGACCGGACGTGAACTGTATGACTTCGCCGAGCGCAGTGCCCAGGCCAAAGGTTGGCAGCTGGAGCGCAACTTGGCCGGGCATCGCATCGCCGACTTCCCGCATGTGTTGTATAGCCAGGACAAGCTGGCCGAGGTGGAGATTGTCCCGAGCGAGGTGGTGTGGGTGCTGGAGATACAACTGTGCCACCCTACCGAACCTGTCGGGGCATTCTTCGAAGACATCCTGATTGGCGAACGCAAGCCGGGCGCTGCCAGGGCAGCTTGATACCGCATCAGCCCTTGAACCCGTAACAGGTTAAAGTGGGCAGCAGAAGGACACCCGACAAGGACGATTACCATGCAAGTACGCACGCTCACCCCTGACGACCTCCCCCAGGCCTGCGCCTTGTGCATGGATACCTTCATGCAGGCAGTTGCGCCCACGCTGTCGGCGCAAGGTATCGAGACCTTTACCCAGGTGTCAGCACCCCAGGCGTTTGCCGAGCGTATGCAAGGTGGCAACCTTATGCTGGCGTGTTTTGTCGAAGGTGCTATCGCGGGGCTGATCGAGCTCAAGGAAGGCCGCCACGTTGCGATGCTGTTCATTGCACCAGGCCTGCAACGTCAGGGTATAGGCAAGCGCCTGATGAACGCAGCACTGGAGCATGCCAGCGCTGAGGTGGTGACGGTAAAGGCATCACTGTCTTCTGTACCCGCCTACCAACGCTACGGCTTCACCCTGGCAGGCGACGTGGGTGAGTTTGCCGGGCTGGTGTATCAGCCGATGGAAAAGCGCCTGCCGACCCAGCCAGCGTAGGAGCAACCTGGAGTCGCGACAGGGCCGCAAAGCGGCCCTGGCAATACTCTGTCTCAGCGCGTAGCTGGCAGAAATCCGCTCGCGAGGCACCCGCCGACCCCGAACCGACCAAGGGTGTGGCGGCTTGTCAACCCGCCATCAACCGTTGCCGCTTCAGGCGCCGAGCGAACACAGCACGCTTTGCAGCTTGTCTCGGGTGGTATTCGTGCACGCCTGCATGGGCTCGCGCAGCTCGTCTGCAATCAGGCTTTGCAGCTGCAACGCCGCCTTGACCACGGCCGGGTTGGGCTCGGCAAAGGCCACTTTGATCCAGGGCAGCAACTGGTAGAACGTACCACGCGCGGCGGCCCAATCACCGCTGTCAACCTGCTGCACCATGCGTACGTAAAGGTCGGCGCGCACATGTGCGGAGGCTGAAATGGCCCCTGCCCCACCCAGGCACAGGTTATTGAAGATCTGCAGGTCTTCACCGGCCAGCACCTGGGCGTGGCCGTCCTCGATCAGGGCCATGGTCGTCTCGCTGTCACCACCACAGTCTTTCACCGCTGCAATGCGTGGATGGCGCACGATACGGCGCAGGGTTTCACGTTCGATGCGTACGCCAGTGCGGTAGGGAATGTCGTAGACGATCACTGGCACGCTGGCGGCATCCGCCACGGTGGCGAAGAAGGCTTCGATGCCAGCCTGCGAAGGGCGGATATAGCAAGGTGCGGGAACCAGCAGTCCGCCAATGTCACGTTGCTGGATTTCAGCCTGGAAGGCCAGCAACTCACCCAGATTGTAACCTGACAGGCCCATCACCACCCTGCCAGGCTCCACCCAGGCCAGCACGGCATCCAGCACTGCCAGTTGCTCGGCCTTGGACAACGCCGCTGCCTCACCCGTGGTACCGCACACCACAAAACCGGCCACACCGTCTTCGAGCAGCTTCTTCACCAGCTTTTCCAGGCCTGGGAAGTCGATTTCATTGGCGCGCATTGGCGTGACGAGGGCGATCCAGATACCACGGAAATTCGACATGCAAAAACTCCTGATGTTGACCGAAAGTCAGCGTCAGCAGGGCGAAGAGTGGAAGTGGTGGCAGGGATACCTGGCGCCTTCTGTCTCGTCAGCCCACCTGACGAGACAGCGCGCCTCGGTCAGATGAGCGGCTGTTTCTTGGATTTCTTGGCAACGGCAACGCACGCGTCTGCCTGAGCGATGAAGCCCGAAGCGGAAATGGCGTGGTTGGATGTGGACATGCTGGCAAGCCCGTTGCGTAGGTATGGCTGGATAATGGTGGGGCGGCGTGCCTGGTGTCAACCCTTGGCCCGCATCGCCCCGTGCAGGCGCGCCCCTTGCAACGCAGCGATTGCCGTCACCGCCACTCGCTGTAAGGCTCCAGCGGTGTCACCGGCAGGGCCAGGTTGCCTCGCCACGGTTCGAACAGGTAGCGCAGGTAGAGCATGCCATGGCTAGGCGCATAGTCATCGCTGTGCTGCCAGTCGAAGCCGCCGCCCAGTACCCACTGGTCACTCAGGCGCCGTTCGAACAGACCGCGCAGGCGGTAGCCCAACCCGCTGCTGTCGCTGGCTTCGGTCATCGCATCGATGTTGGAATCGACGCCATAATTCGCCAGTACCTTGCGGTTGATGTGCGCGTCCGGGTACAAGCGGCTACTGCCACTATGAGCCTGAGACCAACTGACGGAACCTTCCAGCAGCAGCGACCAGTCGTAGTTGCGCCAGGCATAACTGACCGGCACGCCCACCGAACTGTAGCGCTGCGGGCTGCAGTAACCGCCCTGCCCCAGGCTGTAGTCCTTGTCATGGCGCCAGTGCATCAGCGTCACGCCAACACGGACACGCTCGTCGGCCTTTTCCACCACGCGGTGGTAAAAGCCGGCCATGGCCCGGGTCCGCTGGTTGTCGGCCACGTTTTCGCCGTACAGCCAATGGTGCCCCAGGCTGGCCCACACCCCGTTGTCGCCACCTTGGTCCCAGCTCAGGCCGAGCGTGGCGCCATTGGCAGTGACCCCGCCCCAGCGCACGCCCGTCGGGCGGTCGCGTGCGCCGGCGAACGACAGCAATGAATTGCTCATCGGCCGGCGCGAGGCGGTCAGCGACCAGCCAACCTGCCCGAGGTCACCTGTGCAGGCAGTTGCGCCGCCGTGTCGCTGCGGGGTGGCTGCGGTAGGTTGCGGTCGAGGAAAGCCGGAGTGGCCAGGCTGTCGACACCGGCAAGCACCTCCTGGCTGATGAACAGCTCTTTCCATGACAGCTGGAAGATGTGGTCAAGCGCCTGCTCGACCCCTTCCGAGCGGCAAGCGAACAGGAACAGGAACAGCACCTCGCCAACCACGCAGGCAATGTCGCCATCACGGCGGAATACCGTACGCGAGCAAGCCTGCAGCGGGGTCAGGCCGGGCGCCGGACGCAACACCAGCAACTGGTGGACGATTTCGCCGTTGCGCACCCCGTGCCACATGCTTTGCACAGCCTCGGCGAACGCCCGTGGCGCTACCAACCCACAGATGGCCAGCGGCCGCAGGCGTGCCAGCAAGGCATCGAAGTCGGTTGGCAGGTGTCGACGCCAGACGTAACCCTGGATGCTCTCGACCATGGTCAGGAAGCGTGACAAGCTGGCACCGAACGGCACGATCTGGCTGGCACCACAAGCCAGCAGCAACTGTTCGTCTTGATAACGCAGGGTCGGCGCCATTTCGCGCACCACCAGCTTCAAGGCGTTGCCACGCGACTGCCGCAGGTGGTGCAGTTGGCGCGCCAGGCTATCCAGACGCTGCCCACCGTCCATGGCAAAGATCACCGTGGCAGACACCGCCCGGCTGGCTTTGCCCCCCAGTTCCTCAAAGCTTTCGCAGACCTGCCAGTGTTCAGAGAAGGCTGGCGCGCCTTCCAGTACTGGGCGCTGGGCCAGGCACAGCAACTCGTCGCCACCGGTGTCGCTGGGTGCCTGAGGCGTGGCAGCAACGGCAAACCCCGCGCTCAGCCGAGTCAGCTCCATGTCCCGGGTGGCTGCTTTGCCAAGCGGGTTGCTCCAGAAATGCTGCAGGTAGCGCACCCCACCTTTGCCGCGGTACACCTGCCCCAGGCCGTCGAGGCACTGGTTGAAAACGCGCAGGCGCTCGACCAAGGCGGTGCTCTGTCCCCCACTGACGACCAGCAGCAACGCCGCTTCAGCCAACAACGCCGGGCGCAGCGCATTGCACCAGTGCTCGACTTCGGTATCCGCCCAGGCGTGTGCCGGTGCCAGCAGCACCAGCACACGCCCACGGGCATCAAGACGAGGCAGGTCTTCAACCAGATAACGGGTGGCTTGCGAGTTGGCCTCATACAACGCGAGCTCGGCCGGGCCGCGCGTTGCGTCGAGCGCACCCAGCACGTCATCCATGGCTTGCGCATCGGCGATCAGGGCTGCCCTGGCATTATCGGGCATGCCTTCGACCACCTGGCGGCATAGCAAGGAGGCGTCTTCGGCGGCGTCACAGGCTAACCAGTACAGTCCTTGTTGATGAAGCTGGCTGCTCTCGACGCTCAGGCCGGAAATCGCCAACAACTGCATTCCATTAGTCAAAACACTGGCTCTACAAAAGGTAAATTGAAACGGTTTGAAGGCGGAATGTGTCACATCCTCTGCTGACGCCTTATGACTCATGTCAAAAAAACGACGAAAAGGATACCGAGCACAAAGTCGCGTCAATTATACAGCATCAGGGCAGCATGAAATCAATCTGAAATGTAATGAGTTGCAAAGGTTTGTTAACAAACACCCCAAGGCCGACCTTTTCCGGGTTAAAAACAAAAGTCGGCAAAGGCAAGCCGGCAGGGCATTGGCCAGGCAAAAACCGTTTTCCGGAGACAAGCATGCTGCGTATCTTTGAACGTCGGCTCGACCCCTTCCCACCCGACGAAGTACCACCGCCGCCCGTTGGCCTGTTGCGCTTCATGTGGGCTTGTACCCGCGGCGCCCGTGGCT
This sequence comes from Pseudomonas sp. JY-Q, assembly GCF_001655295.1. NCBI lineage: Bacteria > Pseudomonadati > Pseudomonadota > Gammaproteobacteria > Pseudomonadales > Pseudomonadaceae > Pseudomonas > Pseudomonas sp. JY-Q. The sequence continues at coordinate 3,674,990 of NZ_CP011525.1, forward strand.
ACATTCTGGCGCTGGCACTGCTCAGTGCCGGGGTGTCGATATACGAAGCCTGGCTGTTCGCGTTCCTCGGCCAGGTGGTCGACCTGCTCGCGTCCTGGCAGGCAGGCGGTACTGTTGGCCCCGAGGAAAGCCGTGTGCTGTGGGGTATCGGCATCGTCCTGCTGGTCAGCATCGGGCTGGTGGCGCTGCGCACCATGGTTCAGCACCAGGTGCTGGCGATCAACCTGCCGCTGCGGCTGCGTTGGGACTTTCACCGCCTGATGTTGCGCCAAAGCTTGTCGTTCTTTTCTGACGAGTTTTCTGGCCGGGTCACAACCAAGGTGATGCAGACGGCACTGGCAGTGCGCGATGTGCTGTTCACCCTTATCGAAATCCTGCCGGGGATTGGCGTGTATTTCATCGCGATCATTGCCCTGGCCGGCGGCTTTGCCCTGAAACTGATGCTGCCCTTCATTGCCTGGGTCGTGCTGTTCGGCTTGGCCATGCTGTACTTCGTACCCCGGCTGGGCAAAGTCGGGCAGGAGCAGGCCAATGCCCGATCGTCGATGACCGGCCGGGTTTCTGACGCTTACACCAACATCACCACGGTGAAACTGTTTTCGCACTCCAACCGCGAAGCGCACTTTGCGCGCGCAGCCATGGAAGACTTCAAGCAGACCGGTTTTCGCCAGATGCGCCTGGTGAGCCAGTTCGAAATCGTCAACCAGGCGCTGGTGGTGGGCTTGATCTTTGGTGCCGGTGGCTATGCACTGTGGCTGTGGCACCAGGGCCAGGTCGGCACCGGGGCCGTGGCGGCAATCACCGCCATGGCCTTGCGCGTCAACGGCATGTCGCACTGGATCATGTGGGAAATTACCTCGCTGTTCGAAAACATCGGCACCGTGCAGGACGGTATGGCCACCCTCACCCGCGGCCCCAAGGTACAGGATGCGCCGGGTGCTGCAGAGCTGGTCACCACGGGTGGCGCGGTGAGTTTCGACAAGGTCAGCTTCAACTACAACGGCGAGCGCCAGGTGCTCAATGAGCTGACGCTGCACATTCGTCCAGGCGAAAAAGTCGGCTTGGTCGGCCGCTCCGGCGCCGGTAAATCCACCTTGATCAACCTGCTGCTGCGCTTCTACGACGTGGATAAGGGGGAAATACGCATCGACGGGCAGAACGTCGCCAAGGTCACGCAAGACAGCCTGCGCAGCGCCATCGGCATGGTCACTCAGGACACCTCGCTGTTGCACCGTTCGATTCGCGACAACATTGCCTATGGCCGCCCCGATGCTACCGAAGCACAGATCCGTGCTGCTGCGGCCAATGCCCAGGCCGACGGTTTCATCAGCCAGCTCAGTGACCGCCAGGGCAACAGCGGTTATGACACCCTGGTGGGTGAACGCGGTATCAAGCTGTCTGGCGGCCAACGCCAGCGCATTGCAATTGCCCGGGTGATGCTGAAGAACGCACCGATCCTGCTGCTTGACGAAGCCACCAGCGCGCTGGACTCGGAGGTGGAAGTGGCCATTCAGGAGAGCCTGGATGAGATGATGCAGGGCAAGACCGTTATCGCCATCGCCCACCGGTTGTCGACGATCGCCGCCATGGACCGGCTGATCGTGATGGATGAAGGGCGCATCATCGAGCAAGGCACCCATGCCGAACTGTTGGCAAAACAGGGTACCTATGCACGGTTGTGGCAGCACCAGAGTGGCGGGTTCCTGGGTGAGGATCGGGGCGTGGCCGAGGCTGTGGAGTAAGCAGAGGCCGGGGGCAGCCAGCGCATACCCAGGCTTCGAAAGCCTGCCCAGTCAATGCATTGCGCCCCTGACGATGTTCATAGTCGCTGCTCATCCGATAGCGCCGCCTGCACCCCATTGGCTGGCTGTTGCAATAAGCCTCGGGGCAAGCGGAAGCCTTTGAACGGTTGCTGGGTAATAGGATTGAAGGCTTTTTCAGCGTTAAGCCGATAGCGCATCACGCCATCTCCGGTCCGGAAGCTCAGGTCCACGCTGGTCGCCGTCCGGCCATTGAGCGCGCCGCGGCTGAGCAAGCGGAACATCGACCACGGGCCACGGTACTCCAGGCTGCTGCTGTTGCCATTTTGCCTTAGCAAGGTGAGATTGCTACGGACCTGCTGCCCCAGGGTATTGGGCCAGACAATACCCGTGATATGGCTTGGGCCATGGGTGTAGGCAATCAACTGGCCATCCAGGTCCAGCAGGCTGGTACGCTGGTTCGCACTGAGCCCCAAGGGCTCGATGCTGAACTGCACACTCAGCTGGCCACGCTGATCGAAGAAGGTTTCGCGGATGCGCTCCGCCAGCTCGAGCTGCTCGATCACGTCGGCACGAATCAGGGATTGCCCGTGCTGAGCGGACTGCAAAGCCTCAAGGTTGTCCTTCAGGAAAACCTTGAGATACCGATCATTAAACTGCTGCAGGCGCCCTTTCGGCCCGAAGAACGCCTCGAAGTCATCCAAAGAAGCATCGGGTGCCTTCACCACAAAGGGGTAGCGGCCTGCCAGGCGTTGCTGGAAAAAACTGTACACGTCAGCATCCCAACGTCGCTCCAGTTCGCGCAGTGCTTCGACGTTCAGCACCTGGGCAGTCTGGTCGGCGAGCTTTCTGATCTGGTGGCTGATAGGCTCCGGTAAACCTGTGGCAACACGTTGCAGGGTGCCGATCGGGTCCTGCCCTGTCATCGCAAAGCGCTGATGCACGGCTTGCAACGCGGCCTTGCCGCGGTCCGGGCTTTCCTGTACGGCCTTGGCGTAGTCCAGCACGGCCGCAACAGCGCCGAGGGTTTCATCGTAGTAGCTCGGCTTTTCTCCTGTCGCCTGCAGCATGGCGCCCAGGCCTGCAAACGCCCGCTGGATAGCCAACGCTTGTTGCTCGGGTTTTCCGGTTGCTACCCGCAGCGTACTCAGCTCACCCGGTGATTCAACAACTGCTGGAGACGCAAGCGAGGTGTTATCCCTGACCGTATCCAGCAGCCGTTGCAACGGTGCTGCGGGGCCGGTCAACTGCTCCAGGATCGCGACACCATGGTCCAGATCACGGAAGTCAGCCACCGTAAACGCGTTCAGGGCGCGCCGCCAGCTGTCAATGTAATCGGCGCTGTAGAGGTTATACAGCCGCTCGGTCAATGCATCGCGGTCGACGTCCGAATAGTCGAGTTGACTGCGCTCCCCCAATGCCCATTGATCAACCATCGCCATTTCAGCGAAGCGTTGGCTGTGCGGCTCGAAGTAATCCCTGAAGCCCTTGGCGGTGAGCATGCCGGCCAGCCTTACATCCTCCCCCCCTTGCCTTGACCCGGAAGACGGCTGGTACACCACATCGAACGCAGGCCCTACCTGGTGGCGCAGGTCCAGCCCGGCGTGCACCTGCTCGTACGATTGTTGTTTCAGCCCAGCGTAGACCCGCTGTGGCAACGGCAATTTGCGCAACGCCTGCTGCACTTCGCTGACCCGCTGGCGGTACTGCGGCAAATCGGTATCGGCATAGGCCAAGGCGTACTTCAGATGCTGCATGAGGTCACGCTGCAACTGACCCTGGCCAGGAAAGGCCCGTTGCCACTGACGGGCCATCCAGTCCTCGACCCATTCTGGCCGGCGGCTATTGCGGTCCTCGATCATCCGGTAAACCCTGAGCGCGGCCATTTGTTGCTCACTGCCAGGGGGTGCAGCGTTCATGGCATCGATCACACCACTGGCCAAGGCCGGCAAGAAACGTTTCGACAACAAGCTGAGGTACGCCTCATCAACCAAGGGACCAATGTTGCGCCCTTGATACAAGCCAAAATCGGCAACCACCGGCCAGGCCGCACGATAGTCGCCAAACACCGCCACCGCATCGCGAATCTGGTCCAGTGGCGCCAGCAGGTTGCGCCCGGTCGGATCAAGACGCATATCGACTTCGTGACCGCCGTACTCCTGGCTTTTGGCGAGCACACTGGCAGCCTTGGCGCCATTGATCTCGGCGTAACGCTGCCAGCTGGCAATGGCGATACTGAACGCCAGGATGCCCACACCAGAGCCCACCCACAACAAGTGGCGCTTGCTGCGCGCTACCCGAACATTGTCGCCCGCCAGCCCGGCTTCCTGGTAAATAACCCGCCTGAATGCTTGCTGGATGAAATAGACCAACGCCTTCCCCTGTGCTTTACCTTCACGCAGGGGTAGCTTCGTCGTGTAGGGCTGAGCCGCTTCACGGACAAAGGCATTGCGCATGTCGCCTTGCTGTACCACTGACGACCAGTACACACCACGCACCAAGGGTGGCGTGGTGAACCGGTCACTCGCCAGGGTTTCGCGCAAGAATGCCTGCAGTATGGGGCGCAACCCAATCAGCTGTGCATGCAGTGAGAACAGGCGTCCGCACGGTGCTGTCTTGCCCAGTACATCCAGCCGATCGATGACCTGCTCATGCAATTGGGTGAGAAGCCGCCCGTAGTGCTCGTCATACTCATCCAGCCAGGCGTCGAACGCGTCAACCGCATCCAGCTTGAAGGTGAACCCCAACAGGCTTTCACGCTTGGCGGCCGGAAGCTGGCTGTAGAACTGGTCGAAGCCGTCCAGCAGATCGAATTTGGTCAGTACCACGTACAGCGGCAGGCGCGCGCCCAATTGACTGCTCACTTCGTACAGGCGTGTGCGCAACCCATGGGCCAGCGCGACCCGCTGCTCGGGCTTGCCATGCAGCAGCGCCGGCAGGTCGACCACCAGCAACACACCATTGAGCGCCCGCTGGCTTCGCTTACGCTGCAGCCAGCCCAACAGGTGCTCCCATAACCGGGCCTGGATGCCGGGCGGCGCGGAGGCATTGGTGGGGTCGTTGGCCGCCGAGCCCACCGGTGGTTTTTGACTGATGAAAACGCCGGGCGGGTCGATGATCACGGCATCGTCGCTGACCCACCAGCCTACCGGATAGGCCAGTGCTTCAGCCTGTCGGCCCCGTGCCTGGGCCTGGTCGATACGCGTCAGGGTAAAGCGCTGATCGGTGCGGTCGATGAAGCTGCTTTTACCGGACTGTTCGTCGCCCAACACCAGGTACCAAGGCAGCCGGTACAACGCGCGTCGCCCACCGGCATTGTCGAGATACCGCTCAAGCCCCTGGCTCAAGGCCCGCTCTTGCGCCTGCACGAACGGTAGCGCGACATCCTGTTCGGCGGCCAGTGCCTGCCGGCGCTCCGCTTGCAGGCGGCGAAAGCGCGTGCGCAGCACCCCAAGCCAGCACAGAAGCGGCACCAGCACGAGCACCAGGCTTGCCACGCTGCGATGAGCCACACTTGCCAGCGGCTGCTGCTCCCGCCACGTCCATTGCGGGCCAAGCCACCAGATAGCGACCAGCATCAGCAAGGCGCCAAGCCCTAGCAGCAGCGGCAGCGCCAGGCCAATGCGCGTTACCCACGGCCAGCCCCAACGTTTGAGTTGCGTCCATATTTGATTCATCGAGGCTCCTGATCCTTGTCTTGAACTGCCAGCACTGGGGATGCCGCATACTGCTGAAGCCGCTGAAACACCTCGGGCTCCCACGCACTGGCGGTGGTTTGCTGCATGGTTCGGGCAACGTTGGCGCACAGGTCCTGGGCCAGCCAGGACACACCCCGCGCGGCCAGCAGATCAGCTGCAATCACGGTGGTGTGGCAGCGCTCACGGGGAGCACGAAAGCCCGCTTGCAGCCCTTGCAGCCGAAGGAGCAGCGGTTCTACGCCACCGGTTTCCAGCTGGCTGACCAACTCCTCGCGCAAGCCGCTGAACTCCTGGGGGGTTGCACCTTGGCCAGACGGCCCTTGCGTGCCCTTGAGCCAGGCCAGGCACTGGTCGTCGACAAATACCAGCCCGTCGCTGAAGCACAACTGCTGCAGCGACGGCATGCGCTGTACAAACCGGGCGGTGGCACAACGGATGGCTTCGGCCACCTCGCACATCGCCAGCTGTGTGGCGACGGTCGCAGCCAGAAAGCTGCCACGAATCCAGAAGGGGCAAGCCGTCAGGCTCTTTTCAATACGCTGCAGCAAGGCGGGATCAACCGCCTTACTGGCAATGGCCTCTTCATAGACCCGCGTGATGTCCAGCGGCACCGCCATCAATTCCGTACGGTTGCCCTGCCTGACCTGGGGAGCAATCTGAATGTGCGCCCACAAACCGAAACGCCGTAACTGATAGCCGGTAGCGTCGTAAGGGTCCTGCTGGTTGATGAGCTCGGCCATGGACAGCACGGCCCGCCGTGTCTCACGCTCATTGCCCATCGACATGCGTGACACGGGTGTGGCGATGACATCGGCCAACGGCGCAGGCTTCTCGGTTGCAGCCGGCGCTTTGGGCACAGCAGCCTCGCCAACACCGTTGGCAAGTTCCGAGTACTTGCCTAGCAGGCGCTCAAGTTCGCCCAGTGCTGCCGTGTCCAGCTGCACCGTTTCCTGTTGTTGCAGGCGTTTCAAGGCAGCCTGCGCTGCCGCTGCGTGGGTCGGGGTGTAGGTAAAACGATCAAGACGCGGTAGCGCCTCGGCCAAGCGATCGATCACCAGGGCAACCAGCTTGCGTTTGCCCAGGAAGCCTTTCGGTCCTGGCTTGGGATGAGCGGCTTCCCAATAGCACTCGAGCATGCCGGCCAGCAACGCCAAGGTGCATCCCCACTGCTCCCAGCAGCCGCTACGCAACCATGCGGCACTCAGGTGCGCAACGATCCGCAAGTGCTTGCATTGCTGGCTCAGGTACTGACGGGACGCGTCTTCGATGTAGACCCAGTCGATCGAGGCTTCCTGCAGCCCACCCAGCTTGACCATCTCCTGATCAATGGCCTGATAGGTTTCGTCCTCGACATCGAACAGGCCAGCCGGAACTGCCGGATCAATCGGCGCGAGCAACCGAGTGACCTCTTCCCTGGATACCTGCGCTACCACCGACATGTGCTTCGCGCCCGGCTGATCAAGGGGTCCAGGCCTTGCGCATCGAAGGTCAGCCCGTCGACCTCGCCGTGATCACTCACAACCTCGATACGCTGGGCACCGATCAGCTTCCTGATCTGCTCGATGGCGGGCAGGCCCCGCCCGGCATCGAGCACTTGGCCGTTCTCCATCACTTGCCAGGGCGTCTCACGGGTAGACCAGCCCTCCCCGCTCAGGCGTACCTTGACCCAGCTTGCTTCGATCGGACGCCTGGCAATCAGTTGCAGCCGGGAGATGGCCTGTATGCAACTGATTGCCATGTAGGCACGTTCATCACCCGATGCGATGGCGGGCGCCGAAATCACAAGCGCTGGTGCGCCTGCCCCGTCCTGAGGCTGGCTCCCGATGCGAAACGTCAGGTCATCCGGTGCCCGTTCAGCTTCATTTGCCATCACACGCAACACCGTGGGGGCCTGCTGCTCCGGTGCAGACCACTGCCGTTTTGGCGTGTACGCCGGGGTGCCAGCAGCCTGATCGAAACAGGCCAGTCGCTCGACGTTGGACACGATCCGGGGACAGTCCCGCGTGGAGCCTGCCAGCACCGGCTGCAGACAAAACAGCAACGAGAGACCAGCGCCATATGCACAGCGGTTAATCATCCTGAATTTACTCTCGGCGGTTGCAGGAGCTGAGTGCAACACGGTTATTGAATTGAAACCGGAGCATCATGCCGCATTGCCATGGCATTTTGCATGACCTCTCCCATCACCTCGATGGGGCATTTGAAGTCGAAGCGCTTGCGCGGTCGCATGTTCAGTTGCAGCGCAATGGCGTCCAGCTCCTCCTGGCTATGTACCGACAGGTCTGTGCCCTTGGGCAAGTACTGGCGAATCAGGCCGTTGATGTTTTCGTTGCTGCCGCGCTGCCAGGGGCTGTGCGGGTCGCAGAAGTAGATCGCCACGCCGGTTCTTTGGGTGATCTCGGCGTGTCGCGCCATCTCCCGGCCCTGGTCGTAAGTCATGCTCTTGCGCATCTCCAGCGGCATGCTATTGAGCGCGGCGCTGAAGCCTTCCAGCGCCGAAGTCGCCGTTGCGTCGTTCATCTTCACCAACATCAGGTAGCCACTGGTGCGTTCCACCAGCGTACCGACGGACGAGGCGTTGGCCTTACCCTTGATGAGGTCGCCTTCCCAATGCCCCGGCATCAGCCTGTCTTCAATCTCCGGCGGGCGCACATGAATACTGACCATCTCGGGGATCTGGCCGCGCCGATCCACGCCACCAGAGCGCGGCCGGCGCGTCGTCTTGCCTTGGCGCAGACAGATGATCAGCTCCTTACGCAGCTCACCCACTGGCAGGGCATAGATCGCGTTGTAGATCGTCTCGCGACAGACGTAGGCATCTCGCAGGTTGGGTATGTTCATGCTGCGCAGCTTGCCGGCAATCTGCTCGGGAGACAAACGCTCACGCAGCATATGGGTCACCAGTTCGAAGCGCTCGCTACCCGGCAACAGTTTTCGCATCGGTCGACAAACCTGGCGGCGGGCCTGCATTTGCTGCTGAGCCAGACGGGCCGAGTAGCCACCGCAAGCACCTCGGTTACGGCGCAGCTCACGGCTGATGGTCGAAGGGGATCGGTTGATCAAGCAGGCAATCCTGCGCAGGCTGAAGCCTTGGGTACGACCGATTTGAATGGTGGCGCGCTCTTCAACGCTGAGTTCGGTATAAGACATAGGGGCAGCACCGTACCGGAAAGGTCAGGTGTTGCACTCAGTTTTTGCCGCCGCCCTCTGAATAGTACAAATGGCCTATATGACGCAAAGAACTTTCCTACAAATAGATAGCAATGCCCATGCACCCGCGCGACCAATTAAAACAAATCCAGCAGAAGCCTATTACACAGTACCGAATGCACACAAACAAATATTTCTTTACATCTTAAAGCTCGACCAAAGAGCACGCTTCCGTGCATCGTTTTCATAGGGAACGGACAAACAACCCAACCCATTAATCATATGTGGGAATCTTCCTACAAGACCGAGACAACAATAAACACAACTAGCACCTGAACATCCTACAGCCCAACAGGGAGTTGCGTACCGATGTCTAAAAATACGGGATCCGTTGCGCCGAAAGAACGCGTCAATATCAAGTATGTCCCCGCTACCAGCGATGAGCAGGCTGAGGTGGAGCTGCCGCACAAGATGCTGGTGCTGGGCGACTTCGGCCTGGATGACAACCGTGCGCTTGAGGACCGTCAGGTCATGCGCATCGATAAACATACATTCAACAGCGTGTTGAACGACGCCAACGTGAGCCTGGACGTAACGGTACCGTCCAGGCTTGGCACCGCCCCGGATACCGAGCTGGCCGTCCACCTGCAGTTCAGGTCCATCAACGATTTCGGGCCGGACCGGATCGCGCGCCAGGTGCCCGAGCTGAACAAGCTGCTGGCGCTGCGCGAAGCACTGGTCGCCCTGAAAGGCCCGCTGGGTAACGTCCCGGCCTTCCGCAAGCAATTGCAGCACCTGCTTAACAACGAGCAGGCGCGTAAGCAGCTCGCCCAAGAACTGGACCTGGTGCTCGAGGCGCCAGAACAAGATTGAGACAACGGAGCGTCCCCATGCCCAAGCCAAGCAGCACCGCCATCACCACAGACGCAACGGCCGACACATTGAGCAATGCCACCCTGCTCGACCAGATCATGGCAGAAACCAAACTGGTACCTGCCCAGGAGGGCTACCAGATTGCCAGGCAGGGCGTATCTGCCTTCATCACCGAAATACTCAAAAGCAATGACCCAGATCAACTGATCAACAAGCACCGAGCCGACCAGATGATTGCCGAGATCGACCGAATGCTCGGCAATCAGATGGATGCCATTCTGCATCAGCCTGAGTTCCAGCAGCTTGAATCATCATGGCGCAGCCTTAAACTTCTGGTCGACCGCACGGACTTCAGGGAGAACATCAAGCTTGAAGTCTTGCATGTCACGAAAGAGGACCTGCTCGACGACTTCGAAAATGCAGCTGACATTACCTGCAGCGGTATCTACAAGCATGTTTACACCGCGGGTTATGGCCAATTCGGGGGAGAGCCGGTTGCGGCCATGGTAGGCAACTACAACTTCGGCCCCTCTTCCCCTGACATCAAGTTGCTAAGTTACATGGCCTCCGTTGGCGCCATGTCCCATGCCCCTTTTCTTGCTGCACCTGCCCCCGAATTTTTCAATTTGAACAGCTTCGAGGAGCTGCCTAACCTCAAGGAAATAAAAGACCTCTTCGCCGGCCCTCGGCATGCCAAGTGGCGCGCTTTTCGTGAAAGCGAAGACGCCCGCCACGTCGCCCTGACCGGGCCGCGCTTCATGCTTCGCTCCGCTTACCACCCGCAGGAACAACCGATCGAGAGCTTCAACTACAACGAAGGCATCGCCGGGCAGCACGACAACTACCTGTGGGGCAATTCTGCTTTTCTGTTAGCCAGTTGCATCAACGACAGCTTCGCCCGCTACCGCTGGTGCCCGAATATCATCGGCCCCCAATCCGGCGGTGCTGTCGAAGACTTGCCGGTCCACCTGTACGAATCCCTGGGCCAGTTGCAGGCCAAGATTCCTACCGAGGTGCTGATATCCGACCGCAAGGAATTCGAACTGGCCGAAGAGGGCTTCATCGCCCTGACCATGCGCAAAGACAGCGACAACGCCGCGTTCTTCTCCGCCAACTCGGTACAAAAGCCCAAGCACTTCCCGAAAACCCCTGAGGGGCTTCAGGCACAGACCAACTACAAGCTGGGTACCCAGTTGCCCTACCTGTTCATCGTCAACCGGCTCGCCCACTACATCAAGGTGCTGCAGCGCGAGCAGATCGGCAGTTGGAAAGAGCGCCGTGACCTTGAGTCCGAGCTGAACAAATGGATCAAGCAGTACGTCGCCGACCAGGAGAACCCGTCTGCCGACGTTCGCAGCCGCCGGCCGCTGCGTGCCGCCCGTATTGAGGTCTCGGATGTTGCGGGTGACCCGGGCTGGTACCAGGTTTCGCTCGCCGTACGTCCGCACTTCAAGTACATGGGCGCGAACTTCGAGATTTCCCTGGTCGGGCGGCTCGATACGCAATGAGTGGTCTTTTTGATCGCCTGATGGTGGACCAGTGCACCCGCCGAGAGGCCTCCCGACGCGAGAGCGCTTCCCACAAGTTCGCCGCCATCAAGCGCCACCTCGAAACGCTACTGAATGCCCGCCAGGGGTGCTCCCAGAGCAGCCCTGAGTTGGGCCTGCGCGACTTCAACGGGCATGACGTGAGCAACGGCGACTTGCTTGTGCAGGTGAGCGCGGATATCCGCCGCACACTCCAGCGCTTCGAGCCGCGCATACAGGTACGCACGCTCAACGCAGTGCCCGATACCCATGCCCCGCTGGAGCTGCATTTCACGCTGGATTGCCTGGTACAGGTCAACAACCACGCAGAGCAGCTGCAACTCGAGCTGCTGGTCGATGGGCACAACCGCTACACGCGCGTGAGGTGACCCATGTCACTGAGAGACCGTTTCAGCGAAGAACTGCGTTACCTGCACGAACTGGGGAACGACTTTGCCAAGGACAACCCACAACTCGCGCGGTTGCTTGGCAAAGGTGCCAGCGACCCCGATGTCGAACGCCTGATGGAAGCCTTTGCGTTCCTGACCGCCAAGCTACGGCTGAAGCTGGAAGACGACTTGCCAGAGCTGACCCATCCCATGCTGCAGTTGCTCTGGCCGAACTACCTGCGGCCGCTGCCCAGCGCGACGATCATCAAGTTCAGCCCGGTGAGGCAATCCCTCAGCCAGTCACAGCGCATCCCAAAGGGGTCGCGGCTGTTCTCGAAACCGGTAGACGGCGTGGCCTGCGAGTTCCGCACCTGTACAGCGGTCAACATTCATCCGTTCGAGATCGACACGGTGGCAGCCACCCAGACATCCGACAGTTCTGTGATCTGCATCGGCCTTCAATCACTGGCCGAGCGGCCGTTGAACAGCCTGGGCTGTACCAGCCTCGACTTTTACCTCAGCGGCGATACTCGTACCGCCCGCACGCTTTACCTGTGGGTTTCCCAATACCTCAAGCATGTCAGCGTGACCATCAATGACGTGGTTCGTCGGCTGCCGGCAAACAGCATCGCATTCCCAGGGTTCAGCCCCAACGACGCCTTGCTGCCTTACCCACAGAACGTCTTTGATGGCTACCGGATCCTGCAGGAATACTTCGCATTCCCCCAACGCTTCCACTTTTTCAACGTTACTGGGCTTGAAAAGATCTGGCCAGCTCATGACAGCCAGCAGGTAAACCTCGAATTTCACTTCACGCGCCAGCTACCCGACTCGCTGCGTGTCGGCAAAGCAGATTTCAACCTGTTCTGCGCACCTGCGGTCAACCTGTTCCAGCACAGCGCCGAGCCCATCGACCTGTCCGGCAAGGACGCCATGGTTCCACTGAAGCCCAAGGGCACAGCGCCGCACGGCTACGAAATCTTCAGTGTCGACCAGGTGATCAGCACCCGAACGACGACTGACGGGAACACCGGTGAACACCTTCGGACCTTCCGTCCCTTCGAGTCATTCGCCCATGAAATCGAGCACGTCCAGGGGCGCACGGCGCTGTATTACCGCTGCCAGCTGGAAGAGTGCCTGCACGGCAATGGCGTCATGCATCGAATCGCCTTCGTCCGCGCCGACGCCAACAGCTACATAGGCGAGCTGGAAACCGCGTCCATCGACCTCACTTGCACTAATCGGGACCTCCCGCTGGCGCTGGGCATCGATGACATCAACGTTCTGACCGAACTTACGCCGCCTCTGGCCACCTACACCAATCTCTGTACACCCACCCGCCCCTGTCGCCCGGTGCTGGACGGCCAGTTGCAGTGGGCATTGATCTCCAACATGTCGCTCAACTACCTGTCCTTGCTCTCGGTAGAGCCGCTGAAAGCGGTGATCCGCGCCTACGACTTCATGGCCCTGCACGACATCCAGCAGGCCCGCACCACCCGTAAACGCCTGGAGGGTATGCGCGACATTCATACGCAGCCCATGGATTGGCTGATCAAGGGGCAACCCATTCGCGGCCTGCATACCCGGCTGAAACTGGACCAGACCGCCTTCCTCTGCGAAGGCGACTTGTACCTGTTCAGCTGTGTGCTCGCTCATTTCTTCGCCCTGTACGCCAGCATCAATTCCTTCCACCAGCTGGAAGTGATCAACACCACCAATAACGAGCACTACACATGGCCAATACAGACCGGCAAGCAACCGCTGATCTAGCCGACAAGCTGCTTTGCGAAGCGCACCAGTACAACTTCTTCCAGTTGCTGGAGCGGTTGCACGGGCTGCATGGCGATGACCTGGAACCCCGTTGGCCGGACAAGGCCACCCGGCGGCGCGTGCGCCTGGCCTGCGACCCACGGCTGACCTTCCCTGCTTCGGACGTGTACAAAGCCCAGCGGATGCCCGCTGAGGAAGCGCGCTACCGCATCATTGCCACATTCCTGGGGTTGCACGGCACCGATTCGCCATTGCCCACCTATTACTTGGAACAGGTGGCGTATGAACATGCGCATGGCATCGGTGTACGGCCGGCCTTCTTCGACTTTTTCAACCATTACCTGCTCAGCCTGTTGCACCGTATCTGGCGCAAGTACCGCTATTACATCCGCTTCCAGCCAGGTGCCAGTGACGGGTTCTCGCAGTACGTGTTTGCCCTGCTTGGGCTTAACGACAAGCAGTTGCGAGGGGACACGGCGCTGCCCTGGAGCCGCCTGCTCAGTTTTGCCGGTGTGATCGCCAGCCGCAGCCGTGCGCCGGGCACTGTGGCCGGCATCATTGCGCACTGCTTCGACCTCAAGCAGGTGCACATCCGCGAGTTCGAGACGCAATCAGTCGTCACGCCGTCCAGGCAGCTTGCAAGGCTGGGGCGGACCAACGGCCAGCTGGGCAGCACGTTCATGATCGGCAGCCGCACGCGCACTCGCAGCAGCAAGTTCACCATCGTGATCAGCGAACTCGACCAGACACAGCTGCGGGACTTGCTGCCCAGCGGCATCAACTTCGGCCGTTTGCGTGCACTGATCGACTTTCTGCTGCGTGACGGGCTGGCCTACGACCTGGAACTGCGCCTTAAGCAGAGCGCGTTGTCCCCCTTCTGCTTGCACCGCAGCCAGGGCGCATACCTGGGCTGGACCAGCTTCGTCGACGACCGGCATGGCCAGATCCGCCCGGTTGTACGCATCCGGGGGCGCTCATGAACACAGTCACCTTGAGCATCACCAACCTCGACCAACTGCAGCACGGCGTTACTGCTCGGCACCTGTTCGATTGCAAGGGCGGCACCATCGGCAGCGGGCGAGCAAACTGGCAGATCAATGACCGCGATCAGACCGTTGCGCCCATCCACTGCGAAATCCGCTGGATCGAAGGCAGCTTCTGCGTGATCGACCACTGCCACCGCACCTACCTCAATGGCAGTGCCAACAGCCTGGGGCCGCTTCCACCCAGACGCCTGGTTGAGGGTGACCAGCTTCTCATTGGTACCTATCGGCTACAGGTTCAGTACACCCAGGATCAGGCCTGCACGCGCTCGCTGGAGGACCTGTTCAACCCGGACCCGAGGGTGCTCGACCGCCTGATAGCGGAAGCGCCTGCACCCGCTTGGCCGGCACAGCCTTCTGCCCCCCAACCAGCCGTCGAGATCTCCTCGGTCTTCAAAGCAGCCATGGGGAATGACCCTCTGGCAGCGCTGGACGCAGCAGACGGTGAAGGGGCACTCCGAGAAAGCCCGCTGCAGCGCCTGATTGCCGGAGCATACCCATGAAGCCTCATCCACTTCTGCTCGCCACCCTGCTGCTTGCGCTGGTCGTGCCCACCGGCTGTACCTCTTTGAGCAGAATGAGCCAGGTGGCCATGGACCACTCGTTGCCCATCGGGCCGCCCAAGGATCACCCGACCGAGGTCGCATTCAGCATCAATGCCAGCCCTACCCTCAACGGCAATCCGAACAGCCTTGACGTCGCAGCCGAACAGGATAGCGCCCTGGAGCCCAGCCCCTACGCTGTAACCCTGAGTGCTGGCGACCCCTATGCGTTGACCGAAAAAATCGGGGTTCTGTTCGAATACCTGCAAGCGCAATTCCCGGCCATGTCCCCCGTCGAGCTGGACGAAGGAGACGAAAGCGACCCGGCGCGCTCGCCCCTGGAAGAAAGCGGCCCCGGCAGCTACGACGACCCTCAAGTGGCGTTGACCTTGCCGCGCACCACAAGCGTTGCCTCAGCGCTGGTCGCTACGCCCATTGCCATCACGATCCTGCAACTGCGCGACGACTCACTGCTGCGCAACACCGTGTACCAGCTACTGGAGCAGGACCCAGCCAAAGCGCTGCGCAGTACCTACATCCGCAGTGACGATTACCTGCTGCGCCCTGGCCAGTTCAAGTACATCCCGTTCGAGCCTATCCACGCCGAAACCCGCTTCGTCGCGGTGATTGCCGATTACCGAGGGCATGAAAACGCCAGTTGGCGGCAAGTTCTGCGCATTCCGCCGCGTGGCCGCCAGATCATGCTGTCGGTGCTGGTCAACGACACGCACATCGTGCTCAAGGAAGAAGACTGATGGCGCCTCAACACCCTTTGCCCTTCCTGCTTACTCACGCTGACACGGAGCGCCCATGAGTTCACGCAATCCCGTTCTCTGGCCCGAAGGCCTGTTCGTCAAACCACAGCATTTCCAGCAGGCGACCAGGGCCAGCGAAGCAGCCCTGCACCAGCGCCTCGCCAGCCTCAACGCAGCCTTCTACGGCTTCAGCGAACTTCAGTTGAGCGACGAATACCTGAGCCTGGGCAAAGTCGCCATCACCCGGGCGCGAGGTGTGATGCCGGACGGCACGGTGTTCGACATTCCCGCCGACCTGCCGCCACCGCCGCCGCTGGAAATCGGCGACGATGCGTGCAAAGACAGTGAGGTGTATCTGTGCCTGCCGCTGCGTACCGATGGCGGCCGCGAAGTGAGCTGGCCCGACAATGCAGCCAATTTCCGCTATACCGCCCAGGCACAGGAAATCAAGGATACCCACACCGCTGACGGTGACCTGGTGCAGGTAGACCTTGCGGTGCCCAACCTGCAGCTCAAACGCAAGACCGAAGACAGCAGCGCCTACACCCGCCTGGCCCTGGCACGTATTCTGGAACGGCGCCCCGACGGCAGCCTGCAACTGGACGAAGCGTTCTACCCCACCAGCGTTTCGGTGCGGGCGGTGCCAGCGCTGCAGCGGTTTCTTGAAGAAATCACCCATACCTTGCGCGAGCGGGCGCGCGGCCTCGCCACGCGGATTGGTGCCTCGGGCCAGTCCGGGATCGCCGACATTCGCGACTTCAACCTGCTGCAGGCCATGAACCGTTGGTGGCCATGCTTCCAGCATCTGGCCAGGCAAGCGCAAACGCACCCCGAGCAGCTGTACCTGTGCATGAGCCAGGCCTGCAGCGAATTCGTCACCTTCACCGACCAGAACAGGCTGCCGCAGGAGTACCCCGCCTATCACCACACCGCGCTGCGCACCTCTTTCAAACCACTGGAAGACACCTTGCGTCGGTCTCTGAGCACCGTCTTGCGGCCACGCGCTGTTTCACTACCGCTGGAGAGCGAACAATTCGGCGTGATGACGACCACGCTGGAAGACCGCCGGCTGATCGACGAAGCCGACTTCATCCTCGCCGTGCGCGCCAGCATGCCACCACAGGCGTTGCGCCAGATGTTCATCCAGAAAGCCAAGATCACCTCGCTTGAGTCACTGAATGACCTGGTGCCGCTGCAATTGCCGGGCATCCCTTTGTTGCCATTACCCGTGGCGCCCCGCGACCTGCCCTTCCATGCGGGCTTCAGCTACTTCGAGCTGGACCGACGTGACCCGGCCTGGGCGTGCATGAGCAAGGCGAATGGCTTCGGCATCCACATTGCGGGCGACTTCCCAGGGCTTGAACTGCAGTTCTGGGCGATCAGGAGTGAGTGACATGGGAAAAGACAACAATACGCCCACCGATGAAAACAACGCTGCAGTCAACGCGCTTGATTCAACCCTTGAAAAGCCAGTACCCGCCCCCCGGGCTGCGGCAACCAATGCGCAAGTATCCACGGACAAACCTGAGCCCTTTTCCGAAGGCTACCCCGCTGACCCGGAATTTCAGCTGCGGGGCGGCTTCGCCAACCTGATGCTGGATGCCGCATCGCCGTTGTTCGGCTTGGTTATACGCCTGCGTACGCTGGACGAGCTGCCAAACATCCAGGACGTGCACCAGCAAGTGCGCGGCCAGATCGACAACATCCAGGAAGAAATGCGCCAGCACGGTTACGAGCCGGCTCAGTTGCTGGCGTACTCCTACGGTCTGTGCCTGTTCATAGACGAGGCCGTTATGGAGCGCCCCTGGGGCAAGAGCAGCTGCTGGAGCCAGGAGCCGCTGCTCAGCATCTTCCACGACGAGACCTGGGGTGGAGAAAAAATCTTCACGGTGATTACCCGCCTGATGCAGGAGCCCAAGCGTTACCAGGACGTACTGGAGTTCATGTACTACGCCCTGTGCCTTGGGCTGAAGGGCAAGTACGCGCTCGCGCCGAAAGGCGAAGAAACACTCAACGCACTGATTCACCAACTGCACGGGATCATCCGCGAACTGCGCGGCCCCACCCCCGAAGAAGTCTGCGACCCCTACACCAATGTGGCCCCACGCAACTTCCGCATGAGCCGGCAATGGCCCTGGTGGAGCCCCTTGGTGATTTCCGCCATCGCCATGGCGGTGGCTTACAGCATCTATAGCTATCGCCTGCACCTGATCACAACCGAGGTACTGGAGTCGCTCAACGGCATTTTGCAGCAATAGCCAACCGTGACACAGCACCACTGAATGCAACGAATACGCGAGGCTTTCGCCTCGCTGACAAGCCCATCGTTTCCGATGGCCACGCCACCGTGGTGCGCGTGCTTTACCCACATGGACGCAGGAGTAACTGCCATGCCAACACCCGCTTACATCAAGATCATAGGCCAGACCCAAGGCAACATCACCGCGGGCGCCTTCACCGCTGACTCCGTCGGCAACGTGTTCCAACAAGGCCATGAAGATCAGATTCTGGTTCAGGAAATCAAGCATGAGGTGACTACGCCCACTGACCCCCAGAGCGGTCAACCGAGTGGCCAGCGCGTGCATAAGCCTTTCATATTCACCAGTTCACTGAACAAAGCTACCCCCCTGATGTATCAGGCACTTGCCACCGGCGAAATGCTGCCAACGGTCGAGGTCAGCTGGTATCGCACCTCGTCGGAAGGCAAACAAGAGCATTTTTTCACCACCACGCTCGAAGACGCCACCATCGTCAGCATCAATACCGTGCTTCCCCACGCACTCGACAAAGACAATGAAAACTACACCCAGCTGGTTGAAGTATCGCTGGCGTATCGAAAGATCACGTGGGCTCACGATGTAGCCAATACCGAAGGCTCTGACGACTGGCGCGCACCCGCCGCCTGACCTGTGCAAATGCCCCGGGCAGGCCATGCCCGCCCGGGCTTTGTGTTGATTCAGACGGCGGACAAGGATCTTTTATGCCTAGCCAATCTGATTTGCGCTACAGCTTTGAGGCACTCGTTGGCAACGCTGAGTTCGAAGTGGTGTCGTTCGAACTACGAGAAGGGATCAGCACACCCTTCGAACTGGAGCTGAAATTGATCAGCTTCGAGAACGATATCGACTTCGGCCACCTGCTCGACAAACCGGTGCTCTTCACCATCTGGGAAGGCGGACGCCCAGTACGCTACGTGCACGGTCTGGTCAGTCGTTTCAGCCAAGCGGAAAGTGGCTTCTACCGCACCTACTATGACGCGCTGATCGAGCCACAGCTGGCCCGTGCCAGCCTGCGTTCGAACTGGCGCATCTTCCAGCAGAAGACCGTGCCGCAAATTCTTGAACTGATGCTCAAGCGCCAGGGCATCGACCAGTACGCACTACGCGCCAGCCTGGACCACCAGGTGCGCGAATTCTGCGTTCAGGCCGGCGAAACCGACCTCGACTTCATCGCCCGCCTGGCGGCCGAAGAAGGCTTTGTCTACCGCTTCGAGCACAATGAAAAACGCCATAAGCTGATCATCACCGACAGACTGCAGTCACTCGGTCTGATAAGTCACGGTGTCATCAAACACGAGGACGACGCCGAAGGCTTCTACCGTGAGCGTGAACCGTCAGCCACAGCCACCGTGCTGTACCATTCCAGCCACGGCGGCGACCAGCCTCAACCGTGCCTACGGCGCTTGCGCTACAGCGAACAGGTGCGTACTGCACGGCAGGTTCAACGCGACTACACCTTCACCCACCCGGCCTATCGTCAGGAACACAGGGCCTCGGGCCCGTATCTTGAGCACCAGTCCACGGACTATGAGTGCTTCGACTACCCCGGCCGTTACAAACGCGATGCCGTTGGCAAGCCGTTCACCGAAAACCGCATCACCGGCTTGCGCCATGACGTGCGTATTGCCCAAGTGCAAGGCGACGATGTGCGCTTGCAACCAGGCCTGAGCTTCACCCTGACAGGCCACCCGCGCGAAGACCTGAATGTGCATTGGCGGGTCAGCACGGTTCGCCACGAAGGCAGCCAGTTCACCAGCCTGCAGGAAGAAGCTGCCGGGGCCGACCAGGGCACACGTTACGAGCAAAAGGCGGTACTGGTGCCAGGCAGAACCGAGTGGCGCCCAGCCCCGTTGCCCAAACCACGCGTTGACGGCCCGCACATGGCCACCGTGGTGGGGCCGCCCGGTGAAGAGATCTACTGCGACGAATGGGGCCGGGTCAAGGTCAGCTTCCCCTGGGACAGAGAAAGCCAGGACAACGCGTTCAGTTCCTGCTGGGTACGCGTCTCCCAAGGCTGGGCCGGCGGCAGCTGGGGCTCGATGGCCATCCCACGGATTGGCCAGGACGTGATCATCCACTACGTCAACGGCGACCCCGACCAGCCGATGATCACCGGCCGTACTTACTGCGGTAACCAGCTGCCACCGTACGACCTTCCCCGTCACAAGACCCGCATGACCATCAAGAGCCAGACCCACAAGGGCGATGGCTTCAACGAGCTGCGCTTCGAGGACGAACTGGGCCAGGAGGAAGTGTTCATTCATGCCCAGAGGGACCAGAACAATGTGGTCAAGCACGATGAGACTACGCAGGTCGGCAATGACCGCAAAGAGCAGGTCGATCACGACGAATCGATCCTGATCGGCCACGACCGTACGGAAACGGTTGGCAATGACGAGCACATCACCATCGGGCAGGACGCCGCGCTCGACATCGGCAGAAACCACACGATCAGGATCGCCAAGGACCGTGTCGAAAACATCGGCAATCACCGTCACGACCAGATCGCCGCCAATCACCACACCCTTATCGGTGGCAACTTCGAACAACGGGTCGAAGGGCATGCCGAGCTGGAAGCCCGTGGGGATATCCGCAGACGTACTCGCCGTTATGAACTTCGAGCCTCTGAAGCCGTGGTCATCCAAGGCCCTGGTGGCTCCATTCGAATCGACGAAACGGGCATCACCCTGGACAGCCCGACGATTCGCATCACCGGCCAGATGCTCAAGTCGGCAAATGGGACGACAAGCCCCTTTTCCATCAGCAGTGCACCGAACACCGGCAAGCCTCTGGAGCGCTTGTGTGGGCGCCGCCCTGATGGTACCTGCCCCCTGCCCGATTGCCGCTGTATCCGAGGGCCAGGCCAATGACTACAACGCCATCACCTGCTCCGCGCAGCGAAGACTTTGCTCACAACTGCCGCTTTCTGCTGCTCATGACCAGGGCAATCGAGTACTGGGCCTATCGGCCCATCCCGCAGGAAGGTGAACTGGTTCCTGCTTATGCCCCATCGGTACTCGAGCTTATCAACGCTGTCAGCCGGAATACTCAAAAGGCATGGTTATGGAAGAACAGCGCCCTGGATGACCGTCATGAGTTTGGGCCTTTGCTGGTGGACGTTGCAGACGCTCACGAGCTGCTTGCCCATGCAATCACGACCTGGATGCCTATCGGTGGAGCCATCGCGCTGGATGCCGAGGTTGGCCTGGCAGCGCTGGCAGACCACTTCACCAGCCTGGTGCAGGTCGTGCTCCCTGATCAGAGCGTTGCCACTCACCATGTCACACCGGACCATCTTGCAGCCTGGCTGAATGCGCTGGACGACGACCATCGCAAGGCCTGGCTTGGCCCGGTGTCTCGGTTGGCATGGCGAGTCAACTGGGGGCCGGCTCATGAGTGGAAAACACACGAAAACAAGCCGATTGCTGCTCGCTCAAGATCAGAGCTGCCTTTGACCCTCCACCCGCTTGAACTTGATCGGCTGCAAGCAGGCATGCACGAGCACTTTGTCCTCTCATTGGCGCATGAGGTCTTGGCCATGCCGCCCCATGCCAACCATACCTTGGCGGACATACGCCTATGGATAGAAACACTCCTGCCGCAACTGACAGCCCTCAATTTCCGGAGCGAGGAAGTTGCGGGCCAATTCATTCGGCTGATAGCCGGGCACATGTGGCTGATGAGCAATGACAAGGCGGGAAAAATCTACACCAACCTCGAAGAGTCGCCCCAGGCCCGCCTTCGCGAGCTCCAGGCACTGGTCGAAAGCAAGGCGCCTGCCCATGACTAACGCCTCCGTCAGCAGCGCCACCTCCGGCCCTGCCTGCAGCGCACGCGTGCCCATCCTGCCAGTGCGCTACGCCATCGTACCCCGCACCGGCGACGCCCCCGCCTGCCGCTATGCCGATGCAGGCTTCAACCTGGAACAAGGCTTCGCCCCGCTGCAGCACTCGGCCTACACCCTCCGCGCTGTGCGCCCAGGCTATGTCTACGTGTTCATGAAAGGCCCTCTGGGCGAAAAGCTGGTCATTCATGAGCACGTCGGCGCGGGCCTCTACAAGGAGATGCGCTACCAAGGGCTGGAGGACTACCACCGCCGTGAGCGCTACCTGTCCGGCCAGAGCACGGGCTGGGTGTGGGCCGACACCTGCCAGGACACGGCCAAGGAAGTGTGGATCGGCTACAGCCCGCACCTGTGGACCAACGCCATCACCGCCCGTATCACCGGTTCGGCAGCCCTGCGCAAACGGCACATGCGCCAGCTGGACATGGCCGAGCTGGTCAGCGGCAACCCGGCGCCGTCCACCCAGCCCCATGTGTTGCCGGTCAGTGCCCTGCAAACCTGGGTCGAAGACTTCAAGCCAACCGAGCGGCGCATGCCGCTGACCTGGAGCAGCGACCCGGTCACCGAAACCTTGCCCATCGGCAACCTCAATGCCATCGCCCGCCACTACCCCTGGACCCAGCCGAAAGTGCCAGTGGTGGTGGCGCTCGCCGACGCCGAAGGCATGGCCCTGGACCTGAGCCTGTCGGTCTCGGCCTACCAGCATCAACTGCGTGACCTGATGCCGGCCGAGCAACTGGAGCACACAAAACCCGCCCAACCTCCCGAGCAGGAGCGCGTGCCGGCATGCTACCGGCTGGATGCCGAACAGCTCAGCCCGCAGAGCCGCGACTTTCACCATCGCAACCTGGTCGCCATGCTGCTGAACAAGACGCTGGAAAGCCTGTACCCGGCGGATGCACCTTCACCGGAACTGGCCGCGTTCAGGCTGGGCACGTCACGCCGGGGGCCTGCCCTGTCGCCGGCCGAGTCCCATTTCCAGGCCCTCACCCATGAAGATTACTCCCCCAATGGCGCGCGCCTGGCACAGCGCCTCGATGTCGACAAATACCGGCGCTTCCTCGCCGAACGCGACGCACTGGAACGACGGATTGCCGCCCTGCGCAACCTGGCCTTGCAAGCCAGCAACGATCATGACGCCTGGCTGGCGACGGCCGAACCCCAACACATTGATAACCCCTACAGCCTGGCTGCGGCACTGGCCTGTTACGACCGCGACGAACGCACCTCCGCCCGCGGTCTGGAAATCTCACTGGCCTTGCTGATTCACCCGATGGGCCAGCCGACACCCGGCACCGAAGATCATGACCGACGCTTCAAACGCCTGGAGCAATGGCTGGACCAGCACGACAGCCCGCTTTACACCGCCTTGGCGCCGTTCAACCCGTTCAAGGACAAAGCCGATTCGATCGGCTCTTTGTTCGGCGCCAGCGACAACGTGATCGAAGGGCTGGCTGGTCGCTTCCCGGCCATGGCGGACATCACCGACCTCACCGCCCAGTCGGTCAATGCCGTGGTGCTCAAGCGCCTGCGTGGCCAAACCCGTTGGGATGCCAGCCATGGCCTGCGGCGGCAAGTGTTGCTGGCAGCGCGCGAGGCCAATGCCGAGAAAGCGCTGGGGTTGTTGGCGGCGCGCTATCGCATCACCGAGCAGGCCGTTACGGAAAATCCCTTTAGCCAGGAGGTGCAGCGGTATTTGAAGAGCGGCATGGCGCAGGTTGAAGAGATGAAAGCGTTGCGCATTTCGGGTAGCCGCACGGTGTCTATCGAGCTGACCACCACTGCGCGGGTGAAACCCAACTTCCTTGGGTTGCTCACTTCCGGCGGTGGGGGTGGTTTAAACGCGGGGATGCTGTGGTTCAACATCTTATCGCTCAAGACGGCTTACAACAGCCTGCAAAAGAGCGACGCACCGGAATACACCATGGGGTTCGCTTCATCTGTTTTCGGGGTGATTGGTGCAGCGGCGGCGACGTTGGTCAGCGTACGGGCAACGCAAAAGGCCGTCATGCTGAGATTAAGCTCAACTGCGCCAGGCATGGCATTTGGCAATGGGATCATCAAATTCTTGGGTAGCAATCTGTTTGCCCGATTAGCCGGATACCCGGCAATAGCATTTGCTCTGAGCTCAGATTGGTCAAAGGGATTGCGCCAATTCGATAACGGTAACTCTACGGCTGGCAGATACACAATTGCTGGTGGATTAACCATGGCCATTGGCTCTGCTGTCACTCTTGAAGCAGGACTTGCCATTGCGGGCGCTACAACGCTGGTACCCTTTGCCGGATGGGCCGCCGCTGCCCTTGTCCTCGTAGGCGTAGCCATCATAGCAGGAGGCCTCTACCTACACGCCAAGGCACATGAACGCCTTCACAGCCCAATAGAACTGTGGGCAGCACGTAGCACATTCGGCAATCGCATCAATGATGGAGAGTCGCACGCCGACATCAACTTGGACTTTGACAAAAAACTGCCTGCTTTCACCTCACTGCAAACAGAAATTAAGGCTTGGCACAATGAACATTATGGACCCAAGCTACTATCCGCCGAGCAGGCCTTATCACTCGGCATAACTAACGTCGACACCCGATGGCATCAGAATAACCACTGGTCGCCGCCAGATTGGACAGCGATCACACATAACAAAGTAATCACATCCCAACCAACCGCTGAGTTCACAGTACTGCTGCCTGGCTTTGTGCTTGGGGTAAGCGAATGGTCAGGAAGCTTGAGCACCCTCCGGGACGACAAAGGAATAAACGTATTCCCAATTGCCCCGACCGGCCACATCGTAGGTGCTGGCCTGGTTCTGCATTTCGAGAACACGCTCGCCAACCAAAATCCTGTCTCACTGCATCTAACTTACCGCGCCAATCAAGGGTTGGACGAAGACACTGAGACGCTGTCACTTTTCCGTCTGGATCACTAATTATGGCAACCATCTGGATATTCAATTCAACGTCATACTCCGGGCACGCACCTGCAATTGGAGGACAATTAGCAAAACTATCCGAGAATACCTTGTGCCTGAGAAACCCATGGGTAACAGATTCCGTGCTTATGGGAAAACTGTACTGCGCAATGACGATCACACTACTGATAAGCACTTACCCTTATCTATACCCCAGCATCTCGAGACTCTACAACGAAGACATTTTATTGATGTTTTTATTTCTAATAACCCCCTTCGTGCTCACTCCCTTCCTAGCTTATCGAATTCTCTTTATAAAGGGCCTATCAACCATTTGCCTCAACCGATCAACCCAAAAAATCTACTACCAACGTTTGAGCAAGGTATTTGTGTTTGAATGGAGTAACACCGGAGGTGGCATCTTCAAACGCACCGAATACGGCGGTTCATCCTTCAGCACCAGCTATGCCCTCGCCTTCGCCCCCCGCCGCGAAGACGGCAGCCTGCATCAAAAAGACTGCCTCTGGGTCGACAGCAACGAACCCACCGAACCCGGCGTCAAACATGTCGCCGAAGTGTGGGAATACCTGCGCCACTTCATGGACCACGGCCCGGACAAACTCCCCCCGCCCGGTGAACCCAACTGGTGGCACAAGCCACTCCACGCCATCTGCCTGACCCCGGCAGAAGCCTGGCGCCACTATGCCCCCTGGCGAACCGGCGAGCCCGGTGAAATGCAGGGCAAAAAGAACTGGCAATTGCCGTTCTGGGCCGTGCTGTTTCCCTACAACCTCTCCGTCGCCCTCTGCTGGTATGGCATCTGCCGCCTGTTCAACGTCCGAGCAGCGCCACCGCCTCCCGAAGCATTTGAGGAGGCCCCAGCGCATTCAACCCAAAGGAAACGCACATGAGCGACACCTCTGTCAGCAGCGCTACCTCCGGACCCTGCCTGCAGCTAACGCGTATCCATCCCTACAACGCCAATCAAGGCCTGGACGAAGACAATGAGACCCTGTCAATTTTTCGTCTGGAGCGCTGATCATGGCAACCATCTGGATATTCAACTCAAGCTCAAGTTCAGGGCATAAGCCCGCTATTGGCGGGCAACTATCAAGCTTGTCAAAAACCACCTTATGCCTGAGAAACCCCTGGGTAACAGACTCAGTTTTTATGGGAAAGCTGTACTGTGCAATGACCATTGCGCTCGTCATCTTCACCTACCCTTACTTACTAACCAGTGAAGCCTGGAACCCATACACCTTTAGTTATACCTTTATCCTCCTTACACTAATTGCACCTTTAATCTTCCTCCCATTCTTAGCCTATCGAATATATTTCATAAAACGCTTATCAATTTTCTGCTTCAATCGATCAACCCAAAAAATCTACTACCAACGTTTGAGCAAGGTATTTGTGTTTGAATGGAGTAACACCGGAGGTGGCATCTTCAAACGCACCGAATACGGCGGTTCATCCTTCAGCACCAGCTATGCCCTCGCCTTCGCCCCCCGCCGCGAAGACGGCAGCCTGCATCAAAAAGACTGCCTCTGGGTCGACAGCAACGAACCCACCGAACCCGGCGTCAAACATGTCGCCGAAGTGTGGGAATACCTGCGCCACTTCATGGATCACGGCCCGGACAAACTCCCCCCGCCCGGTGAACCCAACTGGTGGCACAAGCCACTCCACGCCATCTGCCTGACCCCGGCAGAAGCCTGGCGCCACTATGCCCCCTGGCGAACCGGCGAGCCCGGTGAAATGCAGGGCAAAAAGAACTGGCAATTGCCGTTCTGGGCCGTGCTGTTTCCCTACAACCTGACCGTCGCCCTCTGTTGGTACTGTGTCTGCAAGCTTTTCAATGTCCGTGCAGCGCCACCACCGGCGGATGCTTTCGAAGGGGGGGGGCTGCTAAGCCCGAATAGTCACCACCTGAAGTGGATAGGAAGAGAACGCTAAGCGCCTGGATAGCAACGCGGCAAGACAGAATGGGGATGGCGCCCAGATCAAAGGGCCGTAGGACGGCGCCTGACTTATCGCAGGCAACCCAGCGTCCACAGGTTCGGCACAAATCTCAAGAGCGGTGCAATACCTGTGGCGTTGGCTTGCCGGCGATGATTGGGCGCAGCGCCTGTCAGGCGAACTTGGCCCGGGCCGCGTGCAGTTTCTTGTAGCTGTCGATCAGGCGCAGGTGGCGATCAAGGCCTTCGAGCTTCATGCTGGTCGGGGTCAGGCCATGGAAGCGCACACTGCCGTCCACCGAACCCAATACCGCGTCCATGCGCGCATTGCCGAACATACGGCGGAAGTTGGCTTCGTAGTCATCCATCTCCAGTTCGTCATCCAACTGCACTTCCAGCACCACGTTCAGCGCCTGGTAGAACAGGCCGCGGTCTACGGTGTTGTCGTTGAACTGCAAGAATGCCTCAACCAGTTCCTTGGCGTCCTCAAAACGCTGTACCGCCAGGCAAATCAGCAGCTTCAGCTCCAGAATGGTCAGTTGGCCCCACACTGTGTTTTCATCGAACTCCACGCCGATCAGCGTGGTGATGGTGGTGTAGTCATCCACATCGCAATTGTCCAGGCGCTTGAGCAGCAGCTTGAGCGAGCGGCTGTCGAGGCTGTGCAGGTTGAGGATGTCTGCACGGAACGACAAGGCGCGGTTGGTGTTGTCCCAGATCAGGTCCTCGACCGGGTAGATTTCCGAATAGCCCGGCACCAGTATGCGGCACGCGGTGGCGCCAAGGTTGTCGTACACCGCCATGTACACTTCCTTGCCCAGGTCTTCGAGGATGCCGAACAGGGTCGCGGCCTCCTGCTGGTTGGAGTCCTCGCCGTGCCCGGAGAAGTCCCACTCGACGAATTCGAAGTCGGCCTTGGCGCTGAAGAAGCGCCACGACACCACGCCGCTGGAGTCGATGAAATGCTCGACGAAGTTGTTCGGCTCGGTCAGCGCATGGCTTTCGAAGGTGGGTTGCGGCAGGTCGTTCAGGCCTTCGAAGCTGCGGCCCTGCAGCAGTTCGGTGAGGCTGCGCTCCAGCGCCACTTCCAGGCTCGGGTGGGCACCGAACGAGGCAAACACGCCACCCGTGCGCGGGTTCATCAAGGTCACGCACATGACCGGGAACTCGCCCCCCAGCGACGCATCCTTGACCAGCACCGGGAAGCCTTGCTCTTCCAGGCCCTGGATGCCAGCGAGGATCGCCGGGTATTTGGCCAGCACCTCTTGCGGCACGTCCGGCAGGCACAACTCGCCCTCGAGGATTTCGCGCTTCACCGCGCGCTCGAAGATTTCCGACAGGCACTGCACCTGCGCCTCGGCCAAGGTGTTGCCCGCGCTCATGCCATTGCTGAGGAACAGGTTTTCGATCAGGTTGGACGGGAAGTACACCACCTGCTGGTCGGACTGGCGCACGAACGGCAGCGAACAGATGCCCCGCGCCGTGTTACCCGAGTTGGTGTCATACAGGTGCGAACCACGCAGCTCCCCGTCAGGGTTGTAGATCGCCAGGCAGTGCTCATCGAGGATCTCGGCCGGCAACGCGTCGCGCGGGCCCGGCTTGAACCACTGCTCGTTCGGGTAGTGCACGAACGGGGCGTTGGCCAGGTCTTCGCCCCAGAACTGGTCGTTGTAGAAGAAGTTGCAGTTGAGGCGCTCGATGAACTCGCCCAGCGCCGAGGCCAGCGCAGCCTCCTTGGTGGCGCCTTTACCGTTGGTAAAGCACATGGGTGACTGCGCATCGCGTACGTGCAGCGACCAGACGTTGGGCACAATGTTGCGCCACGAGGCGATCTCGATCTTCATCCCCAACCCGGCGAGGATGCCCGACATGTTGGCAATGGTCTGCTCCAGCGGCAGGTCCTTGCCGGGGATATAGGTGCTGGTGTCCGACACCGGCATCAGCAACCCCTGGGCATCGGCATCGAGGTTGTCGACCACTTCGATCACGAACTCAGGGCCGGTCTGCACCACCTTTTTTACCGTGCAGCGGTCGATGGAGCGCAGGATGCCTTGACGGTCCTTGTCGGAGATGTCTTCGGGCAGTTCGACCTGGATCTTGAAGATCTGGTTGTAGCGGTTTTCCGGGTCGACGATGTTGTTCTGCGACAGGCGGATGTTTTCGGTGGGGATATCGCGGGTCTGGCAGTACAGCTTGACGAAGTAAGCCGCGCACAAGGCCGAAGACGCCAGGAAATAGTCGAACGGGCCGGGGGCCGAACCATCGCCTTTGTAGCGGATAGGTTGGTCGGCGATCACCGTGAAGTCATCGAATTTGGCTTCGAGACGGAGATTGTCGAGAAAATTGACCTTGATTTCCATGCGGGATTACCGTGATTTAAGCGTGCAAAACGAAATTGGCCGGCATTATCCGGGTTTTCGTTGCGCAAGTCCTGTTCAACGCCGACTGCAGGCTTGATTTTTCGAAGCTGGCTTGCGTATTCCGCCGGATTACTTGCCTGATCCTCTGAAGCCACCCCGCCACCAGACCAGCGGTCATCCTGCTGTGCTAGCGTTTCTGCACCGGGGGACAACGTATTCCCCATGCAGATAAAACACAGCGACAACAACCGTGACGGGCAGGTGAAACCATGGAACTACGCATCAACCAGAAGACCTATCAGGTCGAGGCGGACGCCGACACGCCCCTGCTGTGGGTAATCCGCGATGACCTGGGGCTGACCGGCACCAAGTATGGCTGCGGCTTGGCCCAGTGCGGCGCCTGTTCGGTGCTGGTGGACGGCAATGTGGTGCGCGCCTGCGTTACCCCGGTGGCCGGTGTGGTGGGGCGTGAGGTCACCACCATCGAGGCGATCGAAGCCGACCCCGTCGGCAAACGGGTGGTCGCCGCCTGGGTCGAGCACCAGGTGGCTCAATGCGGCTATTGCCAGTCTGGCCAGGTCATGGCAGCCACGGCGCTGCTCAAGCACACGCCCAAACCCAGCGATGCGCAGATCGATGCAGCCATGGTCAACCTGTGCCGTTGCGGCACCTACAACGCCATCCATGCCGCCGTGCATGACCTGGCCCAGGGGGAGCAAGCCTGATGAACACGCCAGTCGATACACCCGTCGAACTGCTCAGGCTGCAGCGGGGCGAAACGGTCAACCTGTCACGTCGGCGCTTTCTTGCCGGCACCGCAGTCGGTGCCCTGGTGCTAGGTTTCGGCCTGCCCATGGGCTCGGCCCGCGTGCAGGCAGCAGCCGCCGCTGCGGCAACTGCGGAACGCGGCACCCAGGTGCCTGCATTTCTGGAGATTCGCCCGGACGGCACGGTGCGCCTGCTGAGCCCCTTCATGGAGGGCGGGCAAGGCCCTTTCACCGCCATGGCGCAGATCGTGGGTGAAGAGCTGGATGTCGACCCGGCCCATTTCGTGGTCGATAGCGCACCACCGGGCGAAGCCTACGTGGTGATGGAGAACGGCATGCGCATCACCGGTGGCAGCATGTCGGTGCGCATGAGCTACCCCACCATGCGCCGTCTGGGCGCGCTCGCCCGGGGCATGCTGCTGCAGGCGGGCGCCGAACACCTGGGTGTACCGGTCGATGAGCTTTCTACCACACCGGGTAACGTAGTACATACCACGACCGGACGTTCCGTACCCTACGGTGAGCTGGCCGGTCGCGCCATGGACCTGCCGGTGCCCGACCCGGCCAGCGTCAAGCTGCGCGACCCCAGCCAGTTTCGCTGGATTGGAAAGCCCGTACGCCGCCTGGATGCCTACGACAAGTCCACCGGCAAGGCCCAGTACTGCATCGACATCAAAGTCGACGGCATGCTCCACGCTGCCGTGCAACATGCGCCGCGCCTGGGCATGACGGTTGGCAGCCTGCGCAACGAAGACCAGGTCAAGGCCATGAAAGGCGTACATTCTGTGCATAAGCTGCCAGGCGCCGTGGCTGTGGTCGCCGAGCGCTGGTGGCACGCCAAGCGTGCAGTGGAAGCGATTCAGGTGGACTGGAAAGAACCGGCCGCCGACAGCAAAGTGCGACCGATGCCGGCCGATTTTTCCAGCGACGCCTGGCGCGAACACCTCGCGACGGTGCAAGGGCCATCCCGTGATGAAGAGAACGAAGGGGATATTGCCGGCGCCTTGGCCAACGCCAAGACCCAGGTCGAGGCCAGCTACCACAACCAGTACCTGAACCATGCCCAGCTGGAGCCACCGTCCGCCCTCGCCCGCTTCAACCCGGACGGCAGCCTCGACGTCTGGCTGCCCAACCAGGCCCCGGACATGTTCCGTGACGACATTGCCAGACGCACCGGCCTGGAGCCTGCACAAATCAACCTGCACTCGCCGCTGCTGGGCGGCTTCTTTGGCCGCCACTTCCTGTACGACTCTGCCAACCCCTACCCGCAGGCCATTGCCCTGGCCAAAGCGGTTGGCCGGCCGGTGAAGCTTATCTGGAGCCGCGAGGAGGAGTTTTTGCGCGATGTACTGCGCCCCGTCGCAGTGGTGAAGTTCCGCGCCGGGCTGGACGCAGACGGTATGCCAGTGGCGCTCGAAGCGGTCAGCGCCACCGAGGGCCCAACCGAGGCCCTTGCTGGAAAACAAGGGGAGAAGATCGACCCGACCGCGCTTGAGGGGCTGTCAGGCAAGTCCTACGCCATCGCCAACAAGCGCATTGCCCAGATCTATGTCAAAGGCCCGGCCATGCTCGGTTACTGGCGCTCGGTCGGTAACTCGCTGAACGACTTCTTCTACGAATCATTCCTGGACGAACTGGCTGACAAAGGTGGCAAGGACCCGTTTGAACTGCGCCTGCACCTGCTGCGCGACAACCCGAGACTGACCAACCTGCTGAACGCAGTGGCCGACTTGTCCGGCGGCTGGAAGCGCGGACCGTTCACCGCCGAGGATGGCAGCAAGCGCGCACGCGGCGTGGCCATGGCCTCACCGTTCGGCTCGGAGGCTGCGGTCATTGCCGAGGTTTCCATCGACAACGGCCAGGTCAGGGTGCACGACATCTGGCAAGCCATCGACCCAGGCAGCATCGTCAACCCGGCGATCATCGAGCATCAGGTCAACGGCGCTGTCGCCCTGGGCCTGTCGCAGACGCTGGTGGAAGAAGCGGTGTACGTGGATGGCAAGCCGCGCGCGCGCAATTATGACCTGTACCCGATCCTGCCGCCTTCGCGCATGGCCCGGGTGCATGTGCGCATCATCGAAAGCGGGGCGAAGATGGGCGGCATCGGCGAACCACCGCTGCCCGCCGTGGCCCCTGCCGTGGCCAATGCGGTCGCGCAGCTCACTGGCCAGCGCGTGCGCAGTTTGCCATTGAGCCGCCACACCTTCAGCTGATCGCACAAGGGACGCCTCATGACCCATCGTTTCGCAAGAACCGCTGGCTGGCTGGCGCTGCCGTGCCTGGTCGCGGCGGGCCTGCTGGCCTGGTATGTCACCCGTGAACCCGCATCGCCGTTTGCCGATGCACAGGCCACTGCTGCCGACCCAGCGCTGGTCAGCCGCGGCGAATACGTAGCCCGGCTCAGTGATTGCGTGGCCTGCCATAGCCTGCCGGATGGCAAACCGTTCGCCGGCGGGCTGGAAATGGCCACCCCGCTGGGGGCAATCCACGCCACCAACATCACCCCCGACCGCGACAGCGGTATCGGTAACTATACCCTGGCTGACTTCGACCGCGCCTTGCGCCAGGGTGTCGCGCCGGGTGGCCGACGCCTGTACCCGGCTATGCCTTACCCGTCCTACGCCAAGCTCAGCGATGATGATGTCAAGGCGCTGTATGCATTCTTCATGCACGGCGTGCAACCGGCGCGGCAGGCCAACCTGGCCAGCGACATCCCCTGGCCGCTGAACCTGCGCTGGCCCATCGCCTTGTGGAACGGCCTGTTCGCCGCCACCACGCCTTACACCGCCAAGGCCGGGCAGGATGCACAGTGGAACCGTGGCGCCTATATCGTCCAGGGCCCCGGGCACTGCGGCAGTTGCCATACGCCACGCGGCCTGGCCTTCAATGAAAAGGCGCTGGATGACAGCGGCAAGCCGTTCCTGTCCGGCGCACTGCTCGACGGCTGGTATGCACCCAGCCTGCGTGCCGACCACAACACCGGGCTGGGGCGCTGGAGCGAGGCCGAGATCGCGCAGTTCCTGAAGACCGGGCGCAACCGGCATGCAGTGGTATATGGTTCGATGACCGAGGCGTTCAACAACTCCACGCAATTCATGCGTGACGACGACCTGGCCGCCATCGCCCACTACCTGAAGTCGTTGCCCGGCGACCCTCAACGTGACGGCGCACCCTGGCAATACCAGGCCGAATCGCTAGCGACGCGGTTGGACAGCCCAGGAGCGCGCACCTACGTGACACGCTGTGCGTCATGCCACGGCCTGGACGGCAAGGGCCAGGCCGAATGGATGCCGCCCTTGGCCGGGGCAACCTCGGCACTGGCCAAGGAGAGCGCCTCGGCAATCAATATCACGCTCAATGGTTCGCAGCGGGTGGTGGCTGCAGGGGTGCCGGACGCCTATCGCATGCCGGCTTTGCGCGAACAGCTGAGTGATCAGGAGATTGCCGACGTGCTCAGCTTTGTGCGTACGGCCTGGGGCAACCAGGGTGGTGCGGTGGATGCGCAGGCGGTAGGCAAGCTGCGTGGGCATACCGACCCGGCCAGCAGCAGCCCTATCATCTTGCATATGCGTTGAATTGGAGTGGCACATGTACCGACGCGAGGCTGCCCCCAACAAAGACCGCGCAGCACATGAGCCACTCTGTCACTGCCACCGCTCCAGATTCTGTTTCAACCACTGTTCGGGCAAGGCCCCGCCAACGATCTTCGCCATCTCCCGCGCCAGCGCCTCACGCAGCGGTGGCCGGTTGCAGGGCGACTCACGTGAGATTGCCAGGTACAACCCTTCGCTGGACACCGGTGGCTGCAACACCTGCACAGTGGCTGCGATGCCCAATGTGCGTGCCAGCGCCATGCCAGGATACTGCTCGTACACCACATAATCGCTGCGCTTGTGCATCAGCTTCTCGAACGCCTGCCTGGCACTGGGCACCGCTTCGAGGGTGAGATTGGCCTGGGCGTATTCATCGAACTGCTGGCCGTGGCTGTTGTTGACCAGAGTGCCACCCTTGCGGCCTTTGAGGTCGGCCCATTGCTGGTAGGCAAAAGCATTGTCCTGGCGCACCCAGATGACGCTGGGGGTGCGCAAAAATGGCGGGGCGATGAAGTCCACATGCTGCCGGCGCGCCTCGGTCAGGAAATACCCGGCCATCAAGTCGATCCGCCCAGTGCGCACGGCTTCCTGGGCTCGCGACCACGGCCCGGCGTAAACCACCTCTATGTCCAGCCCCAACTGCTTGCCCACGTATTTGAGCAGGTCGGCATTGGCACCGATCAATCGTTGAGGGTTTAGCGGGTCGCGCCACAGGTAGGGGGGGTATTCCGGGTTACCTGTGGCGGTCAGCCGTAAGCATGCATCATCCGCCACCGCAGCCAGGGGCAGCAGTGACAGGCACACCAGGAGCAAGACGTGGCGAAAGCAACGCTCGATCATCTACGACCCTCGGCACATGAAACACCCGGCGACCCGGCGTGATAGCCAAAGGCTGCCACCCACTGTGGCCGCCTGCAGCTATCGTCTGCGCGCTGTGGACAGTCTGGACCATCAGCAACCCGCAGACGAGCGTTTCATCGTTCAGTTGAAAAATCTGCCGGAGGGCAGACAGTAAGGGCCTGCACAGCAGGCGACAACGTGGGCTTTTCAGGCACCCTGCCGTCGCATCGCCAGGATC
The DNA here is from genome assembly GCF_001655295.1 of Pseudomonas sp. JY-Q. Taxonomy (NCBI): domain Bacteria; kingdom Pseudomonadati; phylum Pseudomonadota; class Gammaproteobacteria; order Pseudomonadales; family Pseudomonadaceae; genus Pseudomonas; species Pseudomonas sp. JY-Q. Next base: position 3,709,286 of record NZ_CP011525.1, read on the forward strand.
GCCGCGCCGAAACCGATAAAGGTGGTGCCCACCACCCGGTTCACCCAGCGCGACAGCGACGGCCGGGTCAGCACCCCTTTGGCCCGCGCAGCCAAGGCGGCATACGCGCTCAGCGAAGTGAGCGACAAGGCCACGAAAATCCCGGTCAAGGTCAGGAACTGCGGCAACAACGCAGCCCCCTGGTCGATGAACTGCGGGAACAGCGCAGTAAAGAACATGGTCGCCTTGGGGTTGGTGACTGCAGTGAGGAAGGCCGATTTGAACAGTTTCAGCGGCGCGGGTCGCACCTTGGCCGCACGCTCTGCGGCCCCCTGCTCCAGCATCGGGCTCTTCTTCAGCAGTTGTCGCACGCCCAGGTAGAACAGGTAGCCCGCCCCCAGGATCTTCACGGCATTGAACAGTACTTCAGAACTGGCCAGCAGTGCGCCTAGCCCCAGCATGGCCGCAGCCGACAAGCAGAACAGGCCCGTGCCATTGCCCAGCGACGACCAGATCGCGCTGCGCTGGCCATGGGCAAGGCTGTTGTTGATAGCCATCAAAGTGGCAGGGCCGGGGCTGGCGATCGCGATGGCGGCGACCAGGGTGAACGCGAACAGCGAGTGAGAATCCATTTCAGGCTCGGCAGACAATCAGGAAAGGCTGCGTGAATTGCACGCAGGTTCAGCTGGCATTCTGCCGCTTGGCCGCCTTCTTGGCGATAGCCTTCATTCGCGTCGCCGCCCGCTGCACAGTGGCCATTTTCTCGGGCCGCTTCATGCCCCGCCACTTGCGGATTTCGTCACGGGTACGGCCGCAGCTCACGCACAGTTCGCTGTTGAGCTGGCATAACGAGACGCAGGGGTTGTCGATGTCTTTGGCCATGCAACTGCTCAGCCAGGCAGCTCTGCACGCGCACGTTCGCCTGCGCTGTGGAACACCTGGCGCACTTCCTCGGCCTTGACCTTGGTTACCGACCTGGCTGCCAGCAACTCTTCGACTACGCGCAAGCCCTGCTCGAGGGCTGTGGCCAGTTGCTCGGCGTCGGAGGCGTCAGCGATATCACCCAGATAGGGAGCAATGAGATACACGTAACGGTCCTGCAGCTTGAGCGCTTCCAGCGCGTCGAGGGCTTTCTGGAACCGATCGGCAGCGGCAGGGCTCATGCTCAATTTATCGAAATGAATCAGGCTCACACGGTCAGTGGCCATTATGACGAATCTCCGTTTCCTGGTGCGGCCAGGCCCACAAGCAGCAGCGCTTCTACGATGCTCGTATGTGCGGGCCCGGGTTATGCCCATCAGGGTACCAGAAGCCGAGGCAGAAAGGGCCACTGCCCCCAGAACTAAAAGTATTTGCCAAGTCGCGTAATGGACGCCCCAGGACGTTATGGGGACATGAGCCGCCATTTGCTGCGCAGGATAATCCCGCCAGCAATCCACCCCGCCGAGGCCGTCATCGCGCTCGGCAGCCCACACAACAACAAGCCTGCGCGCTCAGGCAGACACAATGGGGCCTCATCATACATGGCAAAGGAACACATCCCCGAAACACTCGATCTTGGCGTCACAGACCCCTCGAAAACCGCAGAAGCCCGCCAGGACCGGCATTTCGAGGGCAAGCTTGACTGGATTGTCTTTGGTTTCACCAGCCTTCTGGCCATCGCCTTCGTGCTCTGGGGCTTCCTCAACCAGGTCAGCCTGGCCAGCAGCGCCTCCAGCGCGCAATCCTGGGTCATTCTCAATTTCGGCTGGTTCTTCGTGCTCACCTCCTCCCTGTTCGTGGTGTTCGTGCTGTGGCTGGCCGCCAGCCGTTACGGGCGAGTGCCGCTGGGCCGTGATGGCGAACAGCCAGAATTTCGCACGGTATCCTGGGTAGCAATGATGTTCAGCGCCGGTATGGGCATCGGCCTGATGTTCTTCGGCGTGGCCGAGCCGCTGTCGCACTACATATCGCCGCCGCCCGGCTCGGCCAGCGGGCAGACCAGCGAAGCGATGCAGGTGGCAATGGCCACCACCTTGTTCCACTGGACCCTGCACCCTTGGGCCATGTACGCCATCGTCGGCCTGGTAATCGCCTACGGCACCTTCCGCCGTGGCCGCTCGCAGCTGATTTCCGCCGCCTTCCGACCACTGATCGGCAAGCACGCAAACGGCCCTCTCGGCCGCCTGATCGACATGATGGCAATCTTCGCCACGCTGTTCGGCTCGGCCGCCTCGCTGGGCCTTGGGGCGCTGCAGATTGCCGGCGGCCTGGAATACAACGGCTGGATCGAAAGCCCCGGTAAACTGTTCTACATCTCGATCATCACCCTGCTGACCATTGCCTTCGTAACCTCGGCGGTGTCGGGCATCGGCAAGGGTATCCAGTGGCTGTCCAACACCAACATGGTGCTGGCACTGGTGCTGGCGGTGTTCGTGTTCATGGTCGGGCCGACGCTGCTGATGCTCAACCTGCTGCCGACCTCGCTCGGCATCTACATCAAGATGCTGCCGGAAATGATGGCCCGCACCAACGCCAGCGGCGGCGAGCAGATGAACAGCTGGCTGGCCGGCTGGACCGTGTTTTACTGGGCCTGGTGGATCTCCTGGACGCCTTTCGTGGGCATGTTCATCGCCCGCATCAGCCGCGGGCGCACCATTCGCCAGTTCGTTACCGGGGTGCTGCTGGTGCCAAGCCTGGTCAGCCTGGTGTGGTTCACCATCTTCGGTGGCGCCGCCATCGAGGCCGTGCGCGAGGGCGCCTTCCAGCTGGCCAACGGGGCGGTCAACAGTAATCACGCGCTGTACCAGTTGCTGGACAGCTACCCGCTGGCCTCGGCAACCTCGGTGCTGGTGATGATCCTGGTGGGCATCTTTTTTGTTTCGGGCGCCGACGCCGCTTCGCTGGTGATGGGCACGCTGTCGGAACACGGCACCACCGCGCCATCGCGACGCACAGTGATTTTCTGGGGGACGCTGACCGGTACGGTGGCGGCGATCATGCTGGCGATCGGCGACCCAGGTAACCCTGGCGAGGCGCTGACCGGGCTGCAGAACCTGACCATCGTCGTGGCCTTGCCATTCGTGGTGGTGATGGTGCTGCTATGCCTGGCGTTGTACCGCGACCTGCGCAAGGACCCGATGATGCTGCGCCACCTGCGCGGCAACGAGCTGATCGAGAAGGCCGTACTGTATGGTGCGGTGAAGCATGGGGAGGAGTTCTACATTGTGGTGCAGGAGAAGAAGGCATCGGCCAAGACAGCGGCAGAGGCCGAAGTAACCAGCAACTGACGGCGCCAACCCGAAAACCACGGGCTGCCACGCAGCCCGTTCGCGATTCGAGGCCGCGCCTGCTGAAACACAGACCCGCTTCAACCTTTTAGCGCCGCCGCTATCTTCGCCACATCAATCTTGCCCATCTGCATCATGGCCTCGAACGCACGCTTGGCCGCCGCACGGTCGGGGTGGCCGATGGCTTCGATGAGGATGCGTGGAGTGATCTGCCACGAAATCCCCCATTTGTCCTTGCACCAGCCGCAAACGCTGGCCTCGCCGTCGTTGCCGACAATGGCCTCCCACAAGCGGTCGGTCTCTGCCTGGTCCACGGTACTGACCTGGAACGAAAATGCCTCACAGTGCTTGAAGGCCGATCCACCATTGAGCCCCACGCACGGGATACCCATTACCGTGAATTCCACGGTGATCACATCGCCCTGCTTGCCTGAAGGGTAATCGGCGGGTGCCTGGTGCACAGCGACCACCCGGCTATCGGGGAAAGTTCGGGCATAGAAGTTCGCCGCCTCTTCGGCAGCGTGGTCATACCACAGGCAGACGGTGTTCTTGGCAGTCATGGTCTTGCTCCACGATCGAAGGTGAGCCTTGAGTCTAGCCCCATAGCCCCGGCGTACCGGTAGCACCTGACCACCTGATGCAAATGCAGGATTGATAGGCGATCAAGCCGATAAAAAAAGCGCCCCAAGCGGAGCGCCAGAAAATCCACCTAAACCAAAGGAGCAACAAGGTTGCCAAGGTGGAATCACAGAATCGACAACGGGTACTCCACGATCAGCCGCACTTCGTCCAGGTCCGACTCGAACGCCGTGGCCCGGGTGGTGGCCTGGCGAACCCGCAACGACAGGTCCTTGGCCGCGCCCGTCTGCACCACATACTTCACCTCGATGTCACGCTCCCAGCGTTTCTGGTCGGTCAGCGGGTTGCCCGCAACGTCACGGCGCATGTAGGTGGCGTTGGCATTGGAGTAGTCAGCATCGGTACCCTTGCCGTAGCGTGTCATGAACGACAACCCGGGTACGCCGTAGGCAGCCATGTTCAGGTCATAACGCAGCATCCACGAACGCTCCTTGGGCGCGTTGAAGTCGCTGTACTGGATGGAGTTGTCGAGGAAGATCGAGTCGGACTGACGCAGGTAGTCGAAGTCGTCGTCGCCGTTGTTGCGCTGGTGCGTCAGGGCCAGGGTGTGAGCACCAAAGCGCACACCCAGCTTGGCGCTCCAGATGTCGTTGTCAAAGGCGCCCAGGCGCTGCTGCCCTTCATCCACAGCCTTGTAATAGTTGAAACCGCCAATCAGCGCCAGCGCCTCGCTCAGTGGCCAGCTCAGGCTGGTGCCGGCGTAGTACTGGTTCCACGCGTCCTTGAGCCGGCTACTGAACAGGCTGACGCTGACATGCTCATTGAGCCTGTAATCCCCCCCACCATAGGCGATCCAGGGCGAATCGACCGGGCCGCCATAGAAGGTCACGAAGTTCTCCCGCAGGTCGCTGGACATCGGCTGGCTCATGGCATGCAGACGCCCGGCTTGCAGGGTAAGGTCCTTGATGCTGGTGTTCTCCAGGGTCACCCCACGGAAGCTTTCCGGCAGCAGCCGCGAGTCGCCAGCCGCCACCACCGGGTTGGCCGGGAACACATCCCCCACCTTCAGTACCGTGTCGAACAGTCGTAGCTTGGCCGCGCCCCCCACCTTGGTGTATTCGTCACGTGCCTGGCCGTTGCGGTCAACCGGCAATACGTCGAAAGAACTGCGCCCGCCGTTGCGGCCGCCGCCAGTGTCGAGCTTGAGGCCAAGCATGGCAAACGCATCCAGGCCAACACCTACGGTGCCCTGGGTGAAGCCCGACTCGAATCGGCTAATCACGGCATGCCCCCAGGCCTCGGAGTAGCCGTTGTCAGGTTGTTTGCGCGGGTTGTGTGTGGGGGCCACAGAATCGCGATTATCGCGGTTGAAGTAGAAGTTGCGGTTAAGCACGCTGAGGGTGCTGCCCTCCATGAAGCCGTCCGCACTTTTTTCTGCAGCAACAACCTGGCTGCCAACGCCGGCCAGCGCCAGGCAAGCAGCCAGTGTCAGGGGTGATCTGCACGTCATCCGATGCTCCTTGAACGTCGCATTTGTTGTTATGTCGGCGGGCCAAGATTGACGGCCGGCAGATAACGCCAAGGTGATCGGCGCATTACAATTGCGTCATCGGCAACGCAGCGCTCTGGGGCGGGCACAGCAACATTCTGCAGACATTTCCGACACTAGGCAGTGAACCTGCTGACAAAAAAACGGTCTTTCGCTGACGGTCAACTCACCGACCGGTTCATCGGCCCAGTCACCGGGCCTACTTTTTGTCCTGTTTCAGCGAAGACCCAACATGCCCGATTCCCGCCCAAATGCTTCCGCCCTCCCTGCCCTGCGCATCGGCCTGATTGCCGCCCTGGTGGGCCTGGCCGCCCCCGTGCACGCCGAAGAGCCTGCCAGCGACGCACGCTGGGTCAGTGACAGCCTGAGCACCTACGTGCGCAGCGGCCCGACCGACGGGCACCGCATTGTCGGCACGCTCAAGTCCGGGCAGAAGCTGACCCTGCTCGGCAGCCAGGGCAATTACAGCCAGGTGCGCGGGCAGAACGGCGATGTGGTGTGGATCCTCAGCAACGACCTGCAGGCAGTGCCCGGGCAGAACGAGCGCCTGCCGTTGCTCGATGCCCAGGTCACCGAACTGACCGGGCAGTTGAAGACCATCGATGAAAGCTGGAAGAACCGCGTACAGGGCATGCAGGAAACGCTTGATTCGCGCAAGCAGCTGATTGACGAGTTGGAGGCACGCAACAAGGCACTGAACGAGCAGCTCGATCAGAGCCAGTCGGACCTGCGCGATACCCAGGCCCGCCTGGGGGATGAGAACAAGCAGGTGATGATGCGCTACATGGTGTATGGCGGCAGCATTGCCGGTGCAGGCTTGCTGGCGGGGCTGATCCTGCCGGCACTGACCCGTGGGCGCAAGAAGAACGATCGCTGGTTCTGAGTTTGGCAAGGCGTCGGGGCTGGAACGTGCGTACCTGCCACAGGTCTTGCCGCAGCGCAATCGCCCCTACAGCAACCGCTCCAGCGCCTCCAGCACATACCCCGTGGCCCGCTCCACCTGCCCTTCCCGACAAGCAATACCCAGCTGCCGCCACAACCCCGGCCGCAGCGGTCGGCGGGCAATGCGCCGGTCCAGTTCGGTCGCTTCCCCCTCCTGCGGCAACAAGGTCGCTCCATACCCGGCGCCGACCAGGCTTTTGATCGCATCGTTGTAGTTCAGCTCGATCCGCGGTTCGGGGTACAACCCCGCCGCTGCAAACCACTCGCCGGTAACCCGCGACAGCTGGGTGGTGCTGTCGTTGAGAATCAACGCCCGTTGCGCCAGCCAGGCCGGGGTGATCCTGGCCGGTGGCTGCCAGTCGGCCGGCACATACGCCAGGATCGGGTCGCGCCGCCAGGGGGTAACCGTCAGCCCTTTGCCGGCCACCTGCGGCAAGGCCACAAGGCCGATATCCAGCGTGCCCTCACGCAAGCGCGCGAGCGACGCCTGGGAGGTCAGCACCTGAACCTGCACATCGATCCCCGGGTGCTCCACACGCAGGCGCGCCAGCGCCTGCGGCAGCAAATGGGCGATGGCACCGGTGGAGGCGCCCAGCCGCACACGCCCGGTCAACCCTTCGACCTGCCGGCGTACTTCGTCCAGCGCCAAGTCAGCGTCCGCCAGCAGGCGTCGGGCACGCCCCAGCAGTGTTTCACCGATGACGGTAGGCCGCACCTGGCCGCGGGTGCGGGTGAGCAACGGGGCGCCGATACGCGCCTCCAACTCGGCCACGTGCAAGCTGATGGTGGGCGGCGCCAGGTTAAGCTGGCGGGCGGCCTCGGCAAAGGAGCCCAGGTCGGTGATGACCACCAATGTGCGGAGGCGGTCGAGGCTGATTTCGCGCATTGTTCAGAGCCGGCCCTTTTGCGGGTAAACCCACAGGTTCACCACGCGTTTCAAAACTCATTCAGAAAACCTGAATGTATCGATCATCATATTCAAATTTTCACTACCAACGCTACGGGCGAGCATAGGCTATCTTTCCCCAACCGGACCCCGAGCATGCACACCCCTGTTGTTTTCATCGACGGCGACCAAGGCACCACAGGCCTGCAGATCCATGCCCGCCTGCAGGGCCGTAGCGATCTTCGCCTGCTGACCCTCCCCGAGGCCGAGCGCAAGGACCCGCAACGCCGCCGCGAAGCGATCAACAGCGCCGACATCGCCCTGCTGTGCCTGCCCGACGACGCCGCCCGCGAGGCCGTGGCCGCAATCCACAACCCACAGGTGCGGGTGATCGACGCCAGCTCGGCGCACCGCACCGCACCAGGCTGGGTGTATGGCCTGCCGGAGCTTGACGAACAGCAAGCCGAGCGCATCGCGCAAAGCACGCGTGTCAGCAATCCCGGCTGCTATCCCACCGGCGCCATCGCGCTGCTGCACCCACTGGTCAAGGCTGGCTTGCTGCCTGCGGACTACCCCCTGAACATCCACGCCGTGTCTGGCTACTCCGGCGGTGGTCGCGCGGCGGTCGAGCGGCACGAACAGCCCGGCGCCGCCAAAGCGCCGGCGCTACAGCTGTATGGCCTGGAGCTGGCGCACAAGCACGTACCGGAGATCCAGCAGCACGCGGGGTTGTCGGCGCGGCCGATGTTCATGCCCGGCTATGGCGCCTACCGCCAAGGCATCGTGCTGAGCATTCCGCTGCAGCTTCGCCTGCTGCCTGGACAGGTCAGCGCCGCGCAGCTGCAAGGCTGCCTGGAACAGCATTACCAGGGTGCCCGCCATGTTCAGGTGATGCCTCTGCATCAGGGCGGCGCTGCGGCAAACCTCGACCCCGAGGCATTGAACGGCAGCAATGACCTGCGCCTGGCGCTGTACGCCAACCCCGAGCATGGCCAGGTACTGCTCACCGCAGTGTTCGACAACCTGGGCAAAGGTGCCTCTGGTGCTGCCGTGCAAAACCTCGACCTGATGCTCGGTGCCTTACAGGCACACGGCTGATGCGGCAAAACCGGTTAGACTGTACACCCGCGCCAACACAGCGCGGGTCGTATTCTCATCCGCCGGAGCCCCCAGATGTTCATCCTGAGCCGCCTCGACAGCGTGCCACCCGAATCTTTCCAGAACCAGATCCGCGAGCTGGTCATTCACAATGTCGGCGAATTGAGCAGTGTCGCCATCGCTGTCGACAACCCGCTGTACCCGCTGTACCAGTACGGCGTCGGCATGGAAGTCCACCAGTACCTGCAAGCGCTGGACGGCGCCCGCGGTCTGGCGGTGGCACTTACCTTGGCGCTGGATGCCGAAGCACCGGACCAGTTGCTGGGCTTTGCGCTGTCGCTGCCAGCCCAGGACGATGGGCGGGCCTGTGCATTGGCCTTTCTGGCCGTGTGCGCCAGCCATCGCCGCCAGGGCATCGCCCGTGCTCTGCTGGGCGACCTGCGGTCGCGCCATGCCTGCGTGGAGCTGAACGCCTTTGCCAACCAGGTGCCGTGGTTCGAGGCGATGGGCATGCAAGTGGTGGCCGCCAATGGACCGCAGGTGCTGATGAGCAGTACCGGCCAGCCCAGTGGTGCGCTGATCGGGCGCCTGGACATTGCGCCGATTTATCAGACGGCTGAAGTGCTGCAGATTCACACCTATCTGCTTAACCAGCAGGGTGAGGATGCAATGATCGAAGCGGAGCAGATGCGCGATGAGCGGCTGGATGAGCTGACCGCTCAGGCCCAGGAATGTGTGCGCCAGCGCAAGACCGTGCATTGATCCGATGGCCTGTTCGCGGGCTTGCCCGCGCCCACAGGAATACCGTAAGGCCCAAGGCCGGTGATGTACCTGTGGGAGCGGGCGAGCCCGCGAAGAAGCCCCATTGGCCTTTCAGCCATGCACCCAGCGCCGATGCAGCCCACGCGCCAGGGCATCCAGCACAAACCCCAGCACGCCAATCAACAGCACCATCGCCATCAGTTCGGAATACGCCAGCCGGTCGCGGGTATCAAGAATGAAATACCCAAGCCCCGCACTCACCCCAAGCATTTCGCACGGCACCAGCACAATCCACAGAATACCGATGGCCAGGCGCACGCCCGTCAGCACGTGACCGATCACCCCCGGCACAATCACCTTGCACAAGGTTTCCCAGCGCGTTGCACTCAAGCTGCGGCTAAGTTGCAGCCAGCGCGGGTCCAGTTGACGCACCCCTGCCGCCGTATTCAGCAAGATCGGCCACAACGCGGCAAACGCCAGCAGGAAGTAGATCGGCTGGTCACCCACGCCCATCAGCATCACCACCACAGGCATCCACGACAATGGCGATATCATGCGCAGAAACTGGAATGCTGGCGTGGTCGCCGCCTCCAGGTGCCGGTAGCTGCCTACCAGCAAGCCCAGCGGCACACCCATCAGCAGCGCCAGCAGCAGCCCAATCAGGATGCGCTTGAGGCTGACCCAGATATGCCCATAGACCTCGCCCTGCCCCAGCAGCTCGACCAGGCTGGCCAGGGTTGCCGCCGGCGAAAAGCGCGCCGACAGGCCGTCGGCCTGGCCGAACAGTGCTACACCGGCCCACCATAACAGCAACAAGGCCAGCAACCCGACCAGCCCAAGGCCGGCATGTACGACATGGGTGCGCATCAGACCGCAAACTCCTCGCTACGCTCGAAGTTGTCGGCAATGCCGAACACCGACGGGCCACCCACTGTCGCGATGGCATTACGCACGAAGCGATCGTCGACCAGGTCGCGGGCGGCATACGCCGAATCCAGCCCGGCAAGGAAGGCATTGTCGCCTTCGATCAGGGTGGTTTTCAGGCGCTTGACCAGCTCTTCGGTGTAACTCGGGAACGGGTATGGCTGGAAGTCGATGCGCTTTTCGTCCCACTGCTGATGGCGAATGGCACCACTGGCAATGTAGCCAGCACGGTCTTCGGCGGCGGGCGCCAGGACCTTGGTCAGCACCGCAGGCTCGTGCGGGGTGTACTTGTTGGGGCCCGCCCGGGACAGCAGTGCGGCGGCTTCGGTGCGATGGTCACGGGTCCATTGCTGGGCCTTGACGATGGCGTTGACCACTTTCTGCGACCATTCCGGGCGGTTATTCAGGTCATGCTCGTGCATGAACACCACGCAGCACGCATGGTTGCGCCATACATCGCCGGTAAAGCGCTGCACGCGGCCCACCTTGAGGTTCTCGGCCAGTGCGTTGAACGGCTCGGCAACGATGTAGCCGGCAATGCGCTTGCTGGCCAGTGCGGGTGGCATGTCGGACGGTGGCAGCACCAGCAGGTTGACCTCGTTGGCGGCCAGTTGCGCATTGGCCGGCTTCGACACGGGCGTCAGGCCATTGTCGTTGAGCAACTGTTGCAGTACCACATTGTGGATCGAGTACCAGAACGGAATGGCCACTGTCTTGCCACCAAGCTGTTTCACGTCGGATATATCCGGCGCTACAGTCAGGCCCGAACCGCCCACGTGGTTCCAGGCCACCACCTTGGCTGGCACCTTGCTGCCATAGCGCGCCCACACCGTCATCGGCGAAAGCAGGTGGATGACATTGACCTGGCCGGAAATGAATGCCTCGATCACCTGCGCCCAGCTGCGCAGCAGCACCGGGCGCTCGGCCTGGATGCCTTCGGCCTCGAACAAGCCGTTGTTATGTGCCACCAGCAGCGGCGTGGCATCGGTGATCGGCAGGTAGCCGATACGCACCGGCGCGTCCGGCTCGGCAGCGGCACGCGCCTGCAAGCTCGACAGCAACGGCAATGCACCGGCAGCAGTGAGCATGGCGCCGAGCTTTAGGAAGTCACGACGCGAAGAAGAAGAAGAACAGCAGTCATCCATGCACATGGACAGCCTCCGAGGGCAAAGGGGTTGGGGTAGGTTCGACTGTGCGGCTTGCCCGCCGAAGGGTTTTGAGGATGTCTATGCGCAAGGCCCCCAGCTCTTCGACCCTCTGCGTGCGCGGTTGCGGCAGGTCGATGTGCCACTGACCAAGGATGTGCGCTGGGTGGTTGCCCAGTAGCAGAACCCGGTCTGACAGCAGCAGGGCTTCGTCGATATCGTGAGTGATCAGCACGGCCGCGGTCTTGTGCGTGGCGATCAGTTGCAGCAGCAGCTGCTGCATGTCGGCGCGGGTCACCTCATCCAACGCACCGAAGGGTTCATCCAGCAGCAAGACTTCGGGCTGGCGTGCCAGGCAGCGGGCCAGCGCGGTGCGCTGGGCCATGCCGCCAGACAACTGCGCCGGGTACTGGCCACGCGCGTGGGCCAGGCCCACAGCCGCAATCGCATGGTCGATGCGTGCACGGCGTTCGGCATCCGCCAGCTTGGGCTGACGGGCGAAGTCCAGGCCGAAGGCGACGTTTTTCTCCAGGCTCAGCCATGGCAGCAGGCTGGGGTCCTGAAAGGCCACCGCCAGACGCGGGTGCGGCCCCTGCAGCGGCTGGCCGTGCAAGCTCACGCTACCGCCGCCAGGCTGCTGCAGGCCTGCCAGCACCCGCAGCAGGCTTGACTTGACCACACCACTGGGGCCAAGAATGCTCACGACTTCACCTGGCGCCAGCTGCAGGTCGAACTGCGCCAGCACCTGCTGCCAACCCCCCTCACGCGGGTAGCCCAGGCGGATGTCACAGGCCTCCAGCAACACTGCGCTCATGCAACGCCCGCCTGGCGCTGCAGTTCGGCGCGCAATTGCACCAGGCTGGGCGTGACGATCGGCACGAAGGCCGACTCCCGCCAGCGGCGGGCAAACCCTTCGCCGTATTCGCTGAGGTAAGCCTTGCCGCCACTGGCCTGCAATTCCAGTTGTACTGCGTCGGCAGCACTTTCAGCCAGGATGATGCGCAGCTTGAACAAGGCCGCCGGCTGCTGCTGGAAGCGACCGTCGAGCAAGCCCTGCTTGAGTTCGCTGACGGTGTTTTCCAGGCGTTCGCTAAGCACCTCACAGGCTTCGTCGAGGAACGACGCTCGGCCATGCAGGTGCGCGTGAACCTCTTCCAGCGCCCGTCGCGCCAGGCCGATGGCCATGCCACATTGCAGCGCCAGGAATGCCGGGCGTACCCGTGGCAGGAATTCGCGTGCATTTTCATGCAGCAGCCAGTCGCGTGCCAGCGATACCTGGTGAAAAGCCAGTGCTGCCGTGTTGCTCGACTGCAGGCCCATCAGTTGTAGATCATCAGAACGCTCCAGGCCTTGAGCGTCGGAAGGAATGGCCAGCACAAACGGCGCGCCGCCGGCTTCATCCTCGATGGCCGCCGCCACCACGAAGCCGCTTTTACGCAAGTTGGTCACCCAATGCAGTCGCCCTTCCAGGTGCCAGCCATCGGCTGCCGGGCGGCCACGCACCTGCAGCGCTTCGATACCGGACAGGAACTTCATGGCGTTGGACAGCCCGGTGGCACCGGCCAATTCACCGGTCAACAGGCGCGGCAGCAGGCGCTCACGCAGGGGCTGGTTGGGGCTGTGCAGCAGGTATTCGATGAAGGCACGCTGGCCCCAGCAGACGAAAGCCGCAGCCAATGAGCGGCTGGCAATGGCGGCGATGGCCTCGACCGCATCGGTCACCTGCCCGCCCGTACCGCCCAGCGCTGGGTCGACCCCTGTGCGCAACAGCTGCGATTCTGCGATCTGCGCCAGCACCTGCTGCGGTTCGCACAGGCCCCGGTCGATGGCCTCGGCATTGGCATCCAGCCAGTGTCGAAATGCACAATCTTGCATGGTCTTGCTCCTTTGATAACGCCGGGGCCGCTCTGCGGCCCGTTCGCGGCACAAGGCCGCTCCTACAACGGCCTGGTAAGGGCCATTATCACAGGTGGGCTACGCAGAAGGCTGCCAGCGGTATTTGCCAAGCTCTTCGTTGAGTGGCGTCTGGGCGAAAACATTAGCAAAGTTGCACAGGGTTGCGAGACTTACGCCCAGAATCACCTCCAAGGCGTTGCCTTCACTGAAGCCGGCCTCACGGAAGGCCTGGTAGGTGGCTTCGCTGACATTGCCACGGGTGGCGATCACTTCGCGGGCAAAGGCGGCCAGGGTTTCGTAGCGGGCGTTGGGGAGTTCGCCACGGGCACGCAGAGCATCGACCACCTCCTGCGGCAGCTTGGCCTTGTTCAGCGCGACGGCCGTATGGCCGGCCACGCAAAAGTCGCAGCCATGCTGGGTGGCCGCGATCAGTTGCACCACTTCACGCTCGGCCAGGCCAAGCTCAGACTTGCCATTGAGTGCCGAAACGGTCACGTAGGTTTCAAGCGCCGCCGGGGCGTTGGCCAGCACGCCGAGCAGGTTGGGGATGAAGCCGGAATTCTTCTGGGCATTCTCAAGAAACGGCCGTGCCGCTTCCGGGGCGCTCTGCAGCGTGTGTAAAGTAATGCGCGAGGACATGCAGTGATCTCCTTTGATGAGTGTCACTACAGTCTGTTGGTTATAAGAACTACCCTCCATATTCATCAGTCGCCTTTCCTTGTTCCTGAGTCTTTGTATTAGATGATTTCGTCCAGCCACCTTGTCGATTGGTTATTAGAGGGCCTGGAGCTCGATGCCAGCCTGTTTCATGTCGGGCGCTATTGCGGTGGCTGGCATGCCAGCACCCAGGGCATGGGCCGCGCCAGCTTTCACCTGGTGGTGCAAGGGCATTGCTGGCTGCACATTGACGGCCAGCCGCAACCGGTGCGCCTGGAGAAGGGAGATGCCGTATTCCTGTTGCGCGACCTTGCCTATCGCTTGTCCAGCGATCAGGACCCGGTCGACGCCTGTGCCCAACCGCGCCAGGCCATGCAGTCGCTGGATAGCGAAGCCAGCGACGGCGTCGGGCTGGTTTGCGGCTTCTTCCATTTCCAGTCCGGCCTGTCTTCACTGATTGTCGAAGGCCTGGCCGACTGGATCCTGCTGCGCGCCGAAGACCCCGCCGGCAGTGCGGCGCGGGCGCTGTTCGAGCTCATTCTGGAAGAATGCCGGCGGGCCGCCGGCCCGTCGCAGGCGTTGCTGGAGCGCCTGACGCACCTGTTGTTCCTGTACGTGCTGCGCCAGCAGGTCATTGCCGGGCAGTCACTGGGCGGGCTTGTCGCCCTCGCTCGCCAGCCAGCGTTTACCGGGCTGCTGGAGCAGTTGATCGAACAACCGGGGCAAGCCTGGACGCTGGAGAGCATGGCCGCCTGCACCGGCTTATCGCGGTCTGCGTTTTTCAAGCGCTTCAACGAACTGGCGGGGCAATCGCCAGGGCAGGTGCTGCTGGCACTGCGCATGCGCCATGCCAGCCAGTTGCTGCGGGCGGGTAATACCGTGGAGCACGTGGGTGCGCAGGTGGGGTATCAGTCGGTGGCGGCGTTTACCCGGGCGTTTGCCAAGGCCATGGGGGTGCAGCCTGGGGCCTATCGGCGCCAGCATGAAGGGCGCTGATCGGCGTACTTCCCTACTCGCGCAAAGGCCGGTTCGGGCAAGCCCTTTACACCTGGTCTACCGGAATATCCCCAGCCCCCTTGGCCTCCCGCCGCTCACCCATCCAGGCATCGACCTGCTGGCCAAATTCAGCCGGGGCCTTGCGCCCAAAGCGCATGGCCAGGTCCAGCACAGTCTGCTGTGCCAATGACTCTTCCATGCGCTTCTGCGCCCCCAGCATCACTGCGTGGATCGCACAGGTACCCTCGGTCGCCCAACGCGGCGGCGAGCCGTCGAACAAGGTGCAACGCTCGCGCACCTCGCGGCAATCGAAGATCTTCTTTGGTCCATCAATGGCATGGACGATATCCAGCACGCTGATCTGCGCCGCCGGCCGCGCCAGGCGGAAGCCGCCGCGCACGCCTTCGGTGGCCGCCACCAGCCCGGCACGGGCCAGCTTGGTGAAGACCTTGGCCAGGTATTCCTGCGGCACGCCTTGCAACTCGGCCAGGTCGCGCACGCTGGAATCACGAGTTTCACCGCGCTCGTCGACTAAAAACAACAGGCAATGGATACCGTATTCCACGCCAGCACTGTAAAGCGACATTCAAATCTCCGACCGATTTTGTCGTACATGTTACGCCGATGCCCCGGCACTGACAAAACAAGGTGTCAAAAGGTAGCTCCACCGCAAAGGGAAAAGCCCTTGCCGAAGATAACTACGACTTATATAGTCGTAGTTACTCAAAGGCCATACAGCTGGCCCTCGATGCCCTCTTCGAACCTTGCGGAGCACCTTCATGAAATCCAACATCCTGATCATCGGTGCCGGCTTTGCCGGTGTCTGGAGCGCCCTGAGCGCTGCCCGCCTACTCGACCAGGCGCAACGTGCCGACCTCAGCATCAGCGTGCTGGCGCCACAGCCGGAACTGCGCATTCGTCCGCGCTTTTACGAGGCCGACGTGCATGGCATGAAGGCGCCTCTGGGTGATCTGTTCGAGGCTGTGGGCATTCACTTCTTCCGGGGCAACGCCGACAGCATCGACACCGAAGGTCGCAGCGTCAGCTATACCGATACCCACGGCCAGCCACAGCGCATCGCCTACGACCGCCTGATCCTGGCCGCAGGCAGCCAGGTTGCCCGCCCGGCAGTACCAGGCCTGGCGGAGCATGCGTTCGATGTCGACCAGATGGAATCGGCCATGCGCCTGGAGCAGCATCTGGTCGATCTGGCCGCCCTGCCCGCTTCGCCAACTCGCAATACCGTGGTGGTGTGCGGCGGCGGCTTCACCGGCATCGAGACCGCAACCGAAATGCCTACTCGCCTGCGCTCGATCTTCGGGGCCGACGCGGCATTGCGGGTAGTGGTGGTCGACCGTGGTGCGCAAGTGGGGGCGGCATTGGGTGAAGGGATCACACCGTCGATTGTTGCCGCGTGTGAACAGGCCGGGGTCGAATGGCTGGCCGGCGCTTCGGTGGTGGCTGTCGATGCTGCGGGAGTCACCCTGGACAACGGCGAGCACATCGCCAGCAACACGGTAATCTGGACCGTTGGCGTCAAGGCCAGTCCGTTGACGGCGCACGTTGCCGGCGAGCGCGATACCTTCGGCAGGCTGAAAGTGGATGGCCATTTGAAAGTGCTGGGCCAGGAGCACGTTTACGCCACCGGCGACACCGCCTGGGCTGCGGTGGATGACCTGGGCAACCATGCCCTGATGACGTGCCAGCACGCCATCCCCATGGGCCGCCACGCCGGTAACAACGCCGCCGCCGACCTGCTCGGCCTGCAGCCGGTGCTGTATCGTCAGCCCAAATACGTCACCTGCCTGGACCTGGGCGACTGGGGCGCCGCCTTCAGCGAAGGCTGGGAGCGCGAATTGAAGCTGCACGGCCAGGAAGGCAAGGCCCTCAAGCGCCAGATCAACTCGGTATGGATTTACCCGCCAGCGGCTGACCGCGCCTTGGCGCTGGCTGCGGCGGACCCAATGATCGCCATCGTTTAACGGCGTTTTCCTGACAAAACCGTCAACAATTGGCGGTTTTGTCAGTTTTGGCCGTTACATTGAATGGCTGTTCAATAATGATGGCCATATGGCATCATTGAAATCAAAAAAGTCACGAGGGTGAGACACACAAACAACTCCGCAGCGCATCAAGAGCCTGGCGCCATACCGGTGACCCGGCCATCCACCCAAGCTCCTGAGGCCTGCACGCCACCGTCAAGGAGCATTCCATGCAGTTACGGAATTTGAAGATCGGCATTCGCGCTGCAAGCGTGTTCGCCCTGTTGGGCATCCTGGTCCTGTTCATGGGCTTGATCGCACTTTACGAAACCCGGCAGATGGACAAGGCCACGGATGAAATCCGGGTGACCTGGATGCCGGCCGTAATAGCCCTCGGTGACATCAGCACCAACCTCGGGCGTGCCCGCGCCGTCACCTTGCGTGCCGCGCTGGACGACAACCCCAGTGACCGCGAGCGCAACCTGCAGATGCTCAACGGCATCAATACCGAGCTGAATAATGCGCTGAAGGATTATGCCGACACGATCATCGCTGCCGATGACCGCGCCCTGTTCAATGCCTTCAGCGCTGCTTATCAGCACTATTTCGAATTACAGACCCGTGTGCTGCAAGGCATTCAAGCTGGGCACATGGACGATGCCAAGCAGCAGATCAGCGGCCCGCTGACTCAGCGCGCCGACAGCATGATGCAGGCCATGGCAGCGTTGATCGCCTATAACGGCACAGGTGCCGAACAAGCCTCGCAGCGCAGCAGCGACGTAGCGGACGAAGCGTTCACCGCGCTGGTTGCCTCACTGGTGGTAATCATGCTGGCCCTTGCCGCCATCGCCACCGTGCTCACCCGCAGTATCGTTGTGCCGCTGGCCGATGCGCTGGCTGTGGCCGAGCGCGTGGCGACCGGCGACCTGACCCGGGAAATACGGGTAACCGGCCGCGATGAGCCGGCCATGCTATTGCGCGCCCTGAGCCGGATGCAGGGCAGCCTGCGCGATACCATTCGCCAGATCGCCGCGTCTTCCGACCAACTGGCCTCGGCCTCGGAAGAACTGCACACCGTCACTGAAGACACCAGCCGCGGCCTGCATCAGCAGAGTGCAGAAATCGACCAGGCCGCCACGGCGGTGAACCAGATGACTGCGGCAGTGGAGGAAGTGGCGAACAACGCGGTCAGCACTGCTGATGCTTCCAAAGGCGCTGACCAGACCACCCGCGATGGCCGCGACCAGGTCAACCAGGCGCTGGCATCCATTCAGCATCTGGTAGCGGATGTGACCGGCACATCGGTTGAGATCGAGCAGCTGGCCAGCAACGCCAACGAGATCAGCCGGGTGCTGGACGTGATTGGTGCAATTGCCGGGCAGACCAACCTGCTGGCACTGAACGCCGCCATCGAGGCGGCACGGGCCGGAGAGGCAGGACGTGGGTTTGCCGTGGTGGCTGACGAGGTACGCGCCCTCGCCCACCGTACCCAGCAATCGACGGCAGAGATCGAGCAGATGATTGCCGGTATCCAGAACGGCACCGAGCGGGCGGTAACAGCAATGCACAGCAGCCAGGGTCGCGCCACGGGTACGCTGGAAGTGGCACAAAGCGCAGGGCAGGCGTTGGAAGTGATTGCCGAGGCCATTGCTTCGATCAACCAGCGCAACCTGGTGATTGCCAGTGCCTCGGAAGAGCAGGCGCAGGTCGCACGCGAGGTGGACCGGAACCTGGTGAATATTCGTGACCTGGCGATGCAAACGTCGGCGGGCGCGAACCAGACCAGTGCGGCGGCGCAGGATCTGTCGCGGTTGGCGGTGGACCTGAACGGGATGGTGGCGCAGTTCAAGGTTTGATCCAAAACAGCCGGGGCCGCATTGCGGCCCCGGCTACAGCAACAGCGGTCTATCAGTCGTTGACGCTTACCACCCGCCCCGCCTTCTCGACAGCCTTGCCGCGCGTCGCCAGGCAGTAGTAAAGCGGCACGGTCACCAGCAAGCCGAACAGCCACGACAGGTCAGCCCCTTCGACAATGTTCGAGTACGGCCCCACATACAGCGAAGTATTGGCAAACGGCAGCTGCACCAGGATGCCGCAGGCATAGGCAATGATCGCGTGGTGGTTGAAGCGGCCATAGATGCCGCCGTCGGCACTGAAGATCGAGGCGATGTCGTACTGGCCCTTCTTGATCAGGTAGAAATCGATCAGGTTGATCGAAGCCCACGGCACCAGCACCAGCAGCAGCGCCAGGATCAGGCCGATGAACTGGCCGATGAAGTCCGCCGAGGCATTCAGTGCCACCATCCCGCAGCCCACCAGAATGATCGAGGCCAGGATCACCCGTACCCTGATGCTCGGCGTCCACTCGGCCATGAAGGTCTGGATCGCGGTCACGATCGACAGCACGGCGCCGTATAGGTTGAGGGCGTTGTGGCTGATGATGTTAAGCAGGAACAGCACCATCAGGATCGGGCCCAGCCAGCCGGTGGCCTGCTTCACCGCATCCATTGCGTCGGTGCCTTCCGGCACGCACAGCACCGCCACCGTACCAAAGCTGAAGCACAGGATGGTGCCCAGGGTGGCGCCGAAGTAAGTGGCCCAGAACGGCTTGGCAATGCCCACTTCACGGGGCAGGTAGCGCGAGTAGTCAGAGGTGTACGGCGAGAAGCTGATCTGCCAGATCACACCCAGCGACACGGTGGCAATGAAGCCCGACAGGTTGAACGCGCCACGGCTGAAAAAGTCAGCCGGCAGATCCTGGACGAACATCATGATGAAACCGGCCAGCAACGCCGAGCCCATCACCCAGGTACCGATGCGGTTGAGGATATGGATGAAGCGGTAGCCGATCACGCCAATGGCAGTCGCACTCAGGGCACCGATCACGATCGCGCCGGGCATCGGCACGCTCGGCGCGATGCCGTGAATGGTCTTGCCCGCCAGGACGATATTGGAAATGAAGAAGCCGACATAGATCAGCGCGGTGAAGAACACGATCAGCAAGGCACCGTAGCGGCCAAACTGGCCACGGCTCTGCACCATTTGCGGAATGCCCAGCTGCGGCCCCTGTGCAGAGGCCAGGGCGATGACCACGCCCCCGACCAGATGGCCCAGCACGATGGCGATCAGGCCCCACAACAGGTTCAGGTGGAACACCTGGACCACCATGGCGCCGGTCACGATAGGCAATGGCGCAATGTTGGTACTGAACCAGAGGGTGAACAGGTCGCGCGCCTTCCCATGGCGCTCGGCAGGTGGAACGTAATCGACCGTGTGATTCTCGACAAACTGGTGTTGCGACGACGGTTGGGACATGGTTTTCAGCTCGAAAGGTCGTTTTTATCTTTGTAAGGAAACCGCATCAAGGCGGCCTCTCAGCTGCGGACCATATTATGGTATTCCAAACTTTTGACAACACTGATCCGCATGAAAAAACGGCCACTGATCCGCTTGCAAAACCCCTGCGACAAACCGCCTCACCGCTCAAGGCCACGGTTTTCGTGGCTTTGGGCCGTTCATCGCGAAAACGCAGGGTTGAAAATTCCGCTTGCAAAATAGGTATTACGGTATACCATCAGACACATCAACGATAAAAACCGCGGACCACCGCAGCCCTTCAGAGGTACTCCCGATGATCGACGCAACTGTCTACAAGAACGTTCTGGGCTCCTTCCCGTCCGGCGTTACCGTCATCACCACCCAGGACGACGACGGCTCGGTCGTCGGCCTGACCGCCAGCGCCTTCTCCTCCCTGTCGATGGACCCGCCGCTGGTGCTGTTCTGCCCCAACTACACCTCCGACTCCTACCCGGTACTGATCAAGCAGAAGCGCTTTGCCATTCACCTGCTGTCCGGTGAACAGCAGGCTGAAGCCTACGCGTTCGCCAAGAAGGGCAAGGACAAGGCCAGCGGCATCGAGTGGACCCTGAGCGAACTGGGCAACCCGATCCTGGCCGGTGCCACCGCCGTCATCGAATGCGAACTGTGGCGTGAATATGAAGGTGGCGACCACGCCATCATGGTGGGCAAGGTACACAACCTGATCGTCCCTGCCGAAGCGCCACGGCCGATGGTGTACTGCCGCGGCAAGATGGCCAGCCTGCCGGCCTTTGCCTGAAGCCTGCAGTTGGACGCAGCCTGCTCCCACACTGAAGCCCGATTGACTGACGGGCAATAACAAGCGTTGAGGAAAAACCCATGAAATTTTCGTTGTTCGTACACATGGAACGTTGGGATGAACAGGTCAGCCACCGCCAGCTGTTCGAAGACCTGACCGAACTGACCCTGATGGCCGAAGACGGCGGTTTCAGCACCGTGTGGATCGGCGAACACCACGCCATGGAATACACCATTTCGCCAAGCCCGATGCCGCTGCTGGCCTACCTGGCCGCGCGCACCGAGAAGATCCGCCTGGGCGCTGGCACCATCATCGCGCCGTTCTGGAACCCGATCCGCGTCGCTGGCGAATGCGCCCTGCTCGACGTGATCAGCAACGGCCGCATGGAAGTGGGCCTGGCCCGCGGCGCCTACCAGTTCGAGTTCGACCGCATGGCAGGTGGCATGCCGGCCACCGACGGCGGCAAGGCGCTGCGCGAGATGGTACCGGTGGTGCGTAAGCTGTGGGAAGGCGACTACGCTCACGACGGTGAAATCTACAAGTTCCCGACCTCCACCAGCGTACCGAAGCCGTTCAACGCCACGCCGCCTATGTGGATCGCCGCCCGCGATCCGGACTCGCACAACTTCGCCGTTGCCAATGGTTGCAATGTCATGGTCACCCCGCTGATGAAGGGGGACGAAGAAGTGCTGGACCTGAAGAACAAGTTCCAGGCCGCCCTGGACAACAACCCAGACGTGCCGCGCCCGCAACTGATGGTACTGCGCCACACCCATGTGCACAGCCCGGCTGATCCGGAAGGCTGGAAGGTCGGCGCCCAGGCGATCTCGCGCTTCTACCGCACCTTCGATGCCTGGTTCGGCAACAAGACCACCCCGGTGAATGGCTTTCTGGAGCCGAGCCCGGAGTCGAAATTCGCCGAAGTGCCGGCGTTCCAGCTGGAGAACATCCGCAAGAACACCATGATCGGCACGCCGGAAGAGATCATCGCACGCATCAAGTACTACCAGGAACTGGGCGTCGACGAGTTCAGCTTCTGGTGCGACAACAGCTTGCCCCACGCCGAGAAGAAGAAGTCGCTCGAGCTGTTCATCAAGGAAGTGGTGCCGGCGTTCGCCTGAATTCCCATTGCCTGAATCATTGCGGGACGCGCCCGCTCCCGTGGGCCCCTTCGGCCTGCGTGAGCGGGCTTTTTTTTGAAACCTGTGCAGTCCTTGTGGGAGCGGGCAAGCCCGCGAAGAGGCCAGTACAGACAACAGAGAAATCAAGGCATCAGGCCACCTTTCGTCCCCCGACAAGAGAAATTTCCTGACACCTCTTGCACAACAAATATTATGGTATACCATCAGACAACAAGAGCTGATAACCCTCACCAGGAGCCATCCATGAGTTTCGAAATCCGCAAGATCGTCACCTACTCCGAAGAGACCCGCATCGAAGGCGGCAAAGCCACCGACAAGCCGGTGACCATGGTCGGCCTGGCCGTCGTGATCAAGAACCCATGGGCCGGTCGCGGTTTCGTTGAAGATCTGAAGCCGGAAATTCGCGCCAACTGCTCGGAGCTGGGAGCCCTGATGGTCGAGCGCCTGACTGCTGCCATTGGCGGCGCCGACAAGATCGAGGCCTACGGTAAGGCCGCCGTCGTCGGCGCCGATGGCGAAATCGAGCACGCCTCGGCCGTCATCCATACCCTGCGCTTCGGCAACCACTACCGCGAGGCGGTACAGGCCAAGAGCTACCTGAGCTTCACCAACAAGCGCGGCGGCCCAGGCACTTCGATCCAGATCCCGATGATGCAGAAGGACGACGAAGGCCTGCGTTCGCACTACATCACCCTGGAAATGCAGATCGAAGATGCCCCGCGTGCCGATGAAATCGTCGTGGTCCTGGGCGCAGCCGATGGCGGCCGCCTGCACCCGCGCATCGGCAACCGTTACATCGACCTGGAAGAACTGGCTGCCGAAAAAGCCAACGCTCAATAACAACAACCAAGACGGGCCGGGGCGTGGCGTGCTTACCCGCCGCGCCCGACCTTCAAGGAGCGCCCTCCATGATTCAGCCTGTCGCTGAACGCACACCTGCCGGCACCAGCTATCTGGATGTCGGCCAGGGCCAACCCGTGGTGCTGATCCACGGCGTGGGCCTGAACAAGGAAATGTGGGGCGGTCAGTTCGTTGGCCTGGCCAACGACTACCGCGTCATCGCCTACGACATGCTCGGCCACGGTCAAAGCCGCGTACCGGCCGCCGACACACCGCTGGAAGGCTATGCCGACCAGCTCGCCGAACTGCTTGACCACCTGCAAATTGCACAAGCCACCGTGATCGGCTTCTCCATGGGCGGCCTGGTTGCCCGTGCGTTCGCCCTCAATTACCCGCAGCGCCTGGCTGCACTGGTCGTGCTCAACAGCGTGTTCAACCGCACCCCCGAGCAAAGTGCCGGGGTGATCGCCCGCGCTGCACAAGCGGCGGAGCTGGGCCCAGACGCCAACGTCGATGCTGCCCTGGACCGCTGGTTCAGCCGTGAATACAAGGCTGCCAACCCCGCCCAGGTCGCCGCCATTCGCCAGGTGCTGGCGAGCAACGACCCGCAGGGCTACCACACCACTTATTCGCTGTTCGCCACTCAGGACATGTACCGCGCCGACGACCTGGGCAGTATCCAGGTGCCGACGCTGATCGCCACCGGCGAACTCGACTCGGGCTCCACCCCGGCCATGACCCGCCAGCTCGCCGCCAGCATTCCTGGCGCACGCAGTGTGGTCCTCGCCGAGCAACGGCATATGATGCCAGTGGAAGCACCGCGTGAAGTCAACAAGATGCTGCTGGACTTCCTCACCCAAGCCCGCACCCTCACCGAATCCGCCAAGGGGATTGTTGCATGACCCTCGTTCGTTTCCAGATGTGCATCGACGGCCAATGGCGCGATGCCCAGAGCGGCAAGACCTTCGACAGCCTCAACCCGGCCACCGCCCAGGCCTGGGCGCAACTGCCCGACGCCGATGAAGCCGATGTGGAGCTGGCCGTTCAGGCCGCCCAGCGTGCCTTCGACAGCAAGGCGTGGCGCAGCATTACCGCCACCGCGCGCGGCAAGCTGTTGCGTCGTCTGGGTGACCTGATTGCCGAGAACAAGGAGCACCTGGCCCAGCTGGAAAGCCGTGACAACGGCAAGCTGATCCGCGAAACCCGCGGTCAGGTCGGCTATCTGCCGGAGTTCTTCCACTACACTGCGGGCCTGGCCGACAAGCTCGAAGGCGGCACCCTGCCGCTGGACAAACCCGACCTGTTCGCCTACACCGTGCACGAGCCAATCGGCGTGGTTGCCGGGATCATCCCGTGGAACAGCCCGCTGTACCTCACCGCGATCAAGCTGGCGCCGGCCTTGGCTGCCGGCAACACCATCGTGCTCAAACCGTCCGAGCACGCCTCGGCGACCATCCTCGAGCTGGCCCGACTGGCCCTTGAGGCCGGCTTCCCGGCCGGTGTGGTCAACGTGGTCACCGGCTACGGCCCCAGCACCGGCGCGGCGCTGACCCGCCACCCGCTGGTGCGCAAGATCGCCTTCACCGGCGGTGCCGCCACCGCCCGCCACGTGGTGCGCAGCAGTGCCGAAAACTTCGCCAAGCTGTCGCTGGAACTGGGTGGCAAGTCGCCGAACATCATCTTCGCCGACGCCGACCTGGACAGCGCCATCAATGGCGCCGTGGCCGGCATCTACGCCGCGTCCGGGCAAAGCTGCGTGGCCGGTTCGCGCCTGCTGGTGCAGGATGAAATCTTCGACGTGTTCGTCGAGCGCCTGATTGCCCGCGCCAAGCGCATCCGCATCGGCAACCCGCAGGACGACGCCAGCGAAATGGGCCCGATGGCCACCGCGCAACAGCTGGCAGTCGTCGAAGGCCTGGTGGCAGCAGCCAAGGCCGAAGGCGCAAAACTGCACATGGGCGGAAAGCGTGCCGACGTTGAAGGTGACGGCTGGTTCTACGAGCCGACCCTGTTCGAGTGCGACAGCAACGCGATGACCATCATGCAGGAAGAAGTGTTCGGCCCGGTCGCCGCGGTGATCCGCTTCAAGACCGAAGAAGAAGCACTGGCCATAGCCAACGACTCGCAATTCGGCCTGGCTGCCGGCATCTGGACGCGCGATCTGGGCCGTGCCCACCGCCTGGCCCGCGACGTGCGTTCGGGGATCATCTGGGTCAACACCTACCGTGCCGTGTCGGCCATGGCACCGATAGGTGGTTTCAAGAACAGCGGCTACGGCCGTGAGAGCGGCATCGATTCGGTGCTGGCCTATACCGAGCTGAAGACCGTGTGGATCAACTTGTCCACCGCGCCGATGCCCGACCCGTTCGTGATGCGCTAAGAGGAACACGAGATGATCGAACCCGGCATCTACAAAGACGTGATGGGCTCCTTCCCATCCGGCGTCACGGTAGTGACCACGCTGGACGCCGACGGCGGCATCGTCGGCATCACCGCCAGTGCATTCAGCGCGCTGTCGATCGACCCGGCGCTGGTGCTGTTCTGCCCCAACTACGCCTCCGACACCTACCCGATTCTGCGCGACAGCAAGCAGTTCGCCATCCACCTGCTGTCCGCCGACCAGACCGCCGAAGCCTATGCCTTCGCAGGCAAGGGCAAGGACAAGGCCAAGGGCGTGGAGTGGCACCTGAGCGAGCTGGGCAACCCCCTGCTGGCCAAGGCTACGGCGATCATCGAGTGCGAGTTGTGGCGCGAGTACGACGGCGGTGACCACGCGATCATTGTCGGCGCGGTGAAGAACCTGGTGTTGCCGGCCGAGCCGGTGACCCCGATGGTCTACCACAAAGGCAAGCTCGGCGCCCTGCCGCCGCTTGGCTGATACATCTTGAAGTCGGTGTTGGCCGCTTCGCGGGCTCGCCCGCTCCCACAGGTATCGCACAGATCCTGGAACCCGTGGGAGCGGGCAATCCCGCGAAAAAGCCAACACCGATGACCCTGTTTTCAGGGGTCGCGCTAATCGTCTCACCCTCGGTTGCGGCCCCTGTTTTATGCCGGAGTACTGCACATGAGCAATGAAAAGTACGAAAAGGGTCTGAAAATCCGCACCCAGGTGCTGGGCGAGGACTACGTCAACCGCTCGATCCAGAACGCAGATGAGTTCACCAAACCGTTGCAGGAGTTGGTCACCGAGTATTGCTGGGGTCACGTCTGGGGCCGTGAAGGCTTGTCGCTGAAAGAGCGCAGCATGATAAACTTGGCCATGATTTCCGCGCTCAACAGGCCCCACGAGCTCAAATTGCACATTCGCGGTGCCCTGCGCAATGGCCTGAGCCGTGAACAGATTCGCGAAATCCTGCTCCAGGTCGGCATTTATTGCGGCGTACCCGCGGCGGTGGACAGTTTCCGCCTGGCCCGTGAAGCCTTTGCCGAAGCCGATGCGGAGCCAACCCGTTAACAACGGGCTGTTCGAACCACTGCATGGAAAGCCTCGGTTCGAGGCATTCCGCGATGTTGGCGCAACAGCCTCATAAAGAGCGCACCTGATGAAACGCCAGCCACTCGACGACAGCTTCAAGGTCAACCGCAATCCCGTTACTCTGCGCGAAATCGTGCTCGACAAGCTGCGCGCCGCTATCATGAACTTTCACCTGCTGCCCGGCGACCGCCTGGTCGAACGCGACCTGTGCGACCGCCTCGGCGTCAGCCGCACTTCGGTACGTGAAGCGCTGCGTCACCTGGAGTCCGAAGGCCTGGTGGAGTTCGCCGACGCCAAAGGCCCACGGGTGGCCATCATCACCCTGGAAGACGCACGTGACATCTATGAGCTGCGCTGTGTGCTCGAAGGCCTGATCGTGCAACTGTTCACCCTCAACGCCAAGGCCAAGGACATCCGTGCGCTGGAACGCGCGCTGGAAGTGAACCGCGAGGCACTGGAAGAAGGTGAGCTGCAACAGGTGCTGGATTCGGTACAAGGTTTCTACGATGTGCTGCTGGAAGGCTCCGGCAACCAGGTGGCGGCCCAGCAGTTGCGCCAGTTGCAAGCACGCATCAGCTACCTGCGCGCCACCTCGGTATCGCAGGAAAACCGCCGCGGCGCCAGCAACCGCGAAATGGAAAAGATCGTCGAGGCCATCAAGGGCGGTGACCCGCTGGTAGCCCACCAGGCCTCGGTCGACCACGTCCGCGCCGCCGCCAAGGTGGCACTGGACTACCTGCGCCAGAAGCAGGATGACAACGCCAAGGTGCGCGACATTGTCGAACCCTTGGCCCTGAAGGAACCCCGCATAGGTCGCTGATCATGCCCAATGCCCCGCGCTACTGCCCGCACTGCACCACGGAACTGGCCCGGGGCGTTCCCACAGGCGATACCCACGAACGCCTGCATTGCGCCGGCTGCGGCTACATCCACTACATCAACCCCAAGATCATCGCCGGCTGCATCATCGAGCGCGATGGAAAGTACCTGCTGTGCCAGCGCGCCATTCCCCCTCGCCCCGGCACCTGGACCTTGCCTGCGGGGTTCATGGAGGCTGGCGAAACCACCGAGCAGGCGGCGCTGCGCGAGGTATGGGAAGAAAGCGGCGTACGTGCGGACATCGTCTCGCCGTATTCGATCTTCAGCGTGCCAAAGATCAGCGAGGTGTACATCATCTTCCGTGCCATCGTCACCGAAGAAACCGGGCAGTACGGGCCTGAGACGCTGGCGTACAAGTTCTTCGAACCGGATGAAATCCCCTGGGATGAGATCTACTACCCGGCCATCCGGCAAATTCTCGAGCGCTACATCCTCGAGCGGCAGGCCGGGGTGTATGGCATTTACATGGGCAATGATGACACCGGCAAGGTGCACTTCATGCGCTAGCCGGTACGGCCTCTTCGCGGGTGAACCTGCACTCACCCGGATCGCGCAGTTACAGAGGCTCGTGCAGTGGCACAGCCCTCACAAAACCCTCGCCAACGGTCTATTCTCGGTGCACCCTAAGGGCCTTGAGAAAGAGGACCGGCAAAGCACATGGCTAGATGGCTAGATGGCGGCGGGCTAATGGCCGAACGCATCCGCAACCACGACTGGGCCACCACCCCCCTGGGCCCGCTGGAACATTGGCCCGATGCCCTGAAAACCACGATGGCTCTGTGCCTGGCCTCGCGCTTTCCGCAAGCCGTGCTCTGGGGCCCGGACTTGATCACCCTGTACAACGATGCCTTCACCCCGATTCTCGGTCGCAAGCCCCTGGCCTTGGGCATCCCCTTCCGCGACGTGTGGCACGAAGCCTGGGATGAAATCAGCAGCATGGCGGCCCGCGCGTTGGCCGGCGAAGCGGTTTACATCGAAGACTTCCCGCTGATGATCGACCGCAACGGCGGCCTGGAGCGGGCCTATTTTACCTTCTGCTACAGCCCGATTCGCGGCCATGATGGCGAGATACTGGGCATGCTCGACACGGTCACCGAAACCACCGCCAGCGTGGTCACCAACCAGCGCCTGAACTTTCTCGATACCCTCGGGCGAGCCGTGACCGAGGCGACCGACCCGGACCAGATCATGGCCATCACCACCCGCATGCTGGTCGAGCACCTTGGCTTGTCCAGCTGCGCCTATGCAATGATGGACCCCGACGAGGACGGTTTCACCATTTGCGGCGATGCGGTGACACCCGGCTCACCACGCCTGGTGGGCCACTATCACCTGCATGACTTCGGCCGCCTGGCGGTCAGCCGCCTGCGCAGCGGCCTGGCCTTGGTGATCAACGACAACCTGCGCGAACTGGCCACTGACGAGGCGGCGACTTTTCAGGCCATCGGCATTACGGCCACCATCTGCATGCCACTGATCAAGGGTGGCAGGCTGACCGCGCTGATGGCGATTCACGACCGCGTACCCCGGGTATGGACCGACTACGAGCAAGCACTGATCAGCGAAGTGACCGAGCGATGCTGGGCGCACATACAGCGGGCGCAGGCCCATGCCGAAGTGCGCGAAGCGATGGCGGCCCTGGAAGCGCTCAACACCACCTTGGAACATCGCGTCGAAGAACGCACCACTCAGTTGCTGCACACCGAGGCCGTGCTGCGCCAAGCCCAAAAGCTGGAAGCCATTGGCCAGCTGACCGGCGGGGTAGCCCACGACTTCAATAACCTGCTGACCATCATCCGCTCGTCGCTGCACTTCCTGCAGCGCCCCAACCTGGCCGAGGAGCGCCGAGAGCGCTACCTCAAGACCATGTCCGACACAGTCGACCGTGGTGCCAAACTGACCGGCCAGCTACTGGCCTTCGCCCGACGCCAGGCCCTCAGCCCACAGGTGTTCGAAGCCGGGCCACGGCTGGAAGCCATGGCCGACATGCTCGACACCGTCACTGGCGCGCGCATCCGGGTCGAGCTGCAGCTACCCCAAGCGCCCTGCCACATCCGCGCCGACCTCAGCCAGTTGGAAACCGCGGTAATCAACCTGATGCTCAACGGCCGCGATGCCATGGCTGGCGAAGGTGCCTTGCAGCTGCGCCTGCAGGCCGACCAGTGCCTGCCGGCCTTGCGCGGTCAGCCTTCACAGCCAGGCCCGTTCGCGGCGATATCGGTGAGCGACAACGGAGTCGGTATTGCCACCGAGTTGCTGGAGCGCATCTTCGACCCGTTCTTCACCACCAAGGCCCCAGGTGAAGGTACCGGGCTCGGGTTGTCGCAGGTGTTTGGTTTCGCCAAGCAATCCGGGGGCGATGTACAGGTGAACAGCATCCCCGGCCAGGGCACCACCTTTACCCTGTATCTGCCGCAGGAGGCACCAACTGCGGCCTCGCCCGAAGACGCCTCGGCCGGCAGCCAGCCACAGGTACAGGGCGAGCGGCGACGAATACTGGTGGTAGAAGACAATCCCGACCTGGGCAGTTTCACAGCTCAGCTCCTCGAGGACCACGGCTACCAAATCAGCTATGCACGGTCGGCAGAAGAAGCGCTGGCGCAGTTGACTGGCCCGGCAGGTGATTTTGATGCGGTGTTTTCCGATGTGGTCATGCCCGGCATGGGTGGCTTGGCACTGGCCCGCGAACTTCGCCGCCAGCGCCCGCAGTTGCCGGTGATCCTGACTTCGGGCTATAGCGAGGCGATTGCCGAAGGCGGGCACCAAGGGTTCACCTTCCTGGCCAAACCCTACTCGGCAGAACAGGTGTGCCAGATACTCGGCAAAGTATTCGGCCACTGATACCTTGCATCGCAATAGGCGATCAACGGCGCCCTTCTGCCAGCATGCGCACCGCCAGCCCCGCCAGCACCGTTCCCATCAACCAACGCTGAACCTGTTGCCACAGCGGCCTGCCAGCCAGGAACACGGCGATAGAACCGGCCATGATCGCAATCAGCGCGTTGACCGTAACGCTGATGGCAATCTGCGTCGAACCCAGCACCAGCGACTGCAACAGCACGCTGCCGTGGCCCGGCTCGATGAATTGCGGCATGAGCGACAGGTACATGACGGCAATCTTGGGGTTGAGCAGGCTGGTGGCAAACCCCATCGTGAATAGCCGCCGCGGGCTGTCGGCGGGCAGTTCACGGAGCTGGAACGGCGATTGGCCACCCGGCCGCAGCGCCTGCCAGGCCAGGTACAACAGGTACAGCGCGCCACCGATGCGCAGCGCGTCGTAGGCAAAGGGTACCGCCATCACCAGCGCCGTGATGCCCATTGCCGCGCAGAACATGTAGATGACGAAGCCCAGAGCCACACCGCCAAGCGAAATCAAGCCGGCTTGGCGGCCCTGGCAGATCGAGCGGGAAATCAGGTAGATCATGTTCGGCCCTGGGGTCAGGACCATGCCGAGGCAAATCAAGGCGAACGTGAGCAGTTGCGTGGTTTCGGGCACGGGGCACATCCTGGTTGTGCATTAGGTTGCAGCGAGTTTATCTGAAGTCATGCTGAACCGGTAAATTCAGGTCATTTGCCCGGCTATCAAGCCCAGGGCCACGGTAATCATCGCCATCCCCGACACCCGCCCGACCAGCTTTGCCGCACCCGGCCGAGTGCTCAGCACAGCTTTGGCGCCATAGCCGACCAGCGTGTAGATCACCAGCGAACTGCACAGGTGGACCAGCCCCAGCAACAAGATCTGCAAGGGCACAGGCCAGCTCGACTGCGGGTCGGTGAACTGCGGCAGCAGGGCCAGGAACAGCAGGAATACCTTGGGGTTCAGGCCGCTGACGCAAAAACCCTTCAACGCCCAGCGTGAGCCCGACTCCCCCGCGCCGCCCTGCCCGGCCGCCGGCAATGCCGGGCTGAGCAACAGGTTGCCGCCCAGCCACAGCAAGTAACTGCACCCCGCCAGGGTCAGCAAGGTCAGCGCCAACGGGTGACCTGCCAGCAAACTGCCGACCCCGGCCGCCACCACCAGCGTGGCCAGGAAATGCCCCGACAACATCCCCGCCACCGCTGGCATCACCCAGCGCCCACGCATGCCGGCCGAGATGGCATAGGCCCAGTCTGCACCGGGGGTAATCACGAACAGCATCGACACAGCCCAGAACGCCGTCAGCACACTGATAGCCACTTGAATCTTCCTTATCTACTGCATTGGGATGTCGAAAGATTACGGATTTCGCTCGGGGATATTCTTTCGTATATTTCCCCTTTGCATTCATGAATTGGAAGATTCTTCCCAATGGATAGAGCCGATCGAAAAATCCTTGCCGAGCTGCAAAAAGACGGGCGGCTGTCGGTAACCGAGCTGGCCGACCGCGTGGGGCTCAGCCTGTCACCCTGTCATCGGCGCTTGAAGGCACTGGAAGAGTCCGGCGCCATTCTGGGCTATCACGCACGGCTGGCACCGAGCGCCCTTGGGCTGAACTTTGCCGCGTTGGTGTTCGTGACGCTACGCGAGGTGACCCGCCAGCCGGTGGCGGACTTTGAAACGGCACTGGCGCAGATCCCGCAGATTGTCGAAGCGCAGCGGCTGTTTGGCGACCCGGATTACCTGCTGCATGTGGTCGCCAAGGACCTGCCGGCGTTTCAGAAGCTGTATGACGAGCATCTGACCAGTATTCCCAATGTGAAACGCTTGAGCTCGACCTTGGTGATGAAGGAAGTGATTCAGGATCGGTTGCTCCCCATGTAGCTGTTTCCTCTTGTGCCGGCCCCTTCGCGGGTAAACCCGCGCCTGCTGTAGGAGCGGGTTTACCCGCAAAAAGGCCGGCCCAGGCAACCTTTCATCTGCCCTGAAAACGCGCACATCGCACCAACCCAGCCCACCGTGATCCGGGTTGCCAACCCGCCGCCCCTCTACCCCACGGCCTTCAGCCAGCTGGCACTCTCCTTGCTACCGTCACCCGCTTAAGCTTTTGTCAGCCTTAGTTTTTTTAACGCTTATGGGCACATATTTACTAATTTCTCGTTACCCCCGCGCCCCTCATCATCGCTCCAACAAGAACGCGTCGCCCACCGCCGGCACGCCCCCGGGCAGTTCCCAATGCCCTACCTTGCCTTGGAGTCAGTCATGACCAGTGCAGCCAATTCGGCACCCCTGATAGAAAAACACACGATCGGCTACGTGCCCCCGCAAGACCGCCATGGAAAGGTAAGGGATCTGTTCACACTCTGGTTCGGCGGCAACATCGCGCCGTTGCCCATCGTCACCGGCGCGCTGGGTGTGCAGCTGTTCCACCTGAACCTGGTATGGGGCATCGTCGCCATCCTCGTCGGTCACCTGGTCGGCGGGGTGCTGATGGCCCTGCACTCGGCCCAGGGCCCGCAAATGGGCATTCCGCAAATGATCCAGAGCCGCGCCCAGTTCGGCACCCTCGGCGCGCTGCTGGTGGTGGTGATCGCCGGCGTCATGTACATCGGTTTCTTCGCTTCCAACATCGTCCTTGCCGGCAAGTCACTGCATGGCGTGGTCGACGCCGTTCCGGTACCGGTGGGCATCGTCGTCGGTGCGTTGGGTTCAGGCATCATCGGCATCATCGGCTACCGCTTCATCCACGTGCTCAATCGCATTGGCACCTGGGTACTGGGTATCGGTATCGTGGTTGGCTTCGCCTACATCTTCACCCATGTGCAGAGCGACGATTTCCTCACCCGCGGCGGCTTCAACCTGGCCGGCTGGCTGGCCACCGTGTCGCTGGCGGCGTTGTGGCAAATCGCCTTTGCGCCCTATGTGTCGGACTACTCGCGCTACCTGCCGGCAGATGTCAAAGTCAGCTCGACCTTCTGGACCACCTACCTGGGCTCGGCCCTGGGTTCAAGCCTGTCGTTCATCTTCGGCGCCGTGGCCGTGCTGGCGATCCCGGCCGGCATGGACACCATGGACGCGGTCAAGCTGGCCACCGGCACGCTCGGCCCGATCATGCTGGTGCTGTTCCTGCTCAGTGTGATCAGCCATAACGCCCTCAACCTGTATGGCGCGGTGCTGTCGATCATCACCCTGGTGCAAACGTTCGCCTACCGCTGGATCCCCACCGCCAAA
The DNA here is from genome assembly GCF_001655295.1 of Pseudomonas sp. JY-Q. NCBI lineage: Bacteria > Pseudomonadati > Pseudomonadota > Gammaproteobacteria > Pseudomonadales > Pseudomonadaceae > Pseudomonas > Pseudomonas sp. JY-Q. The sequence continues at coordinate 3,742,491 of NZ_CP011525.1, forward strand.
AGCCGTGCAGTGCTGTCGCTGATCGTGCTGTCGGCCTGCTGCGTGGTAGCGGTGTTCGCTTCGGCAGACTTCATCGGCCACTTCGTTGACATGGTGCTGGTACTGCTGGTGGTGCTGGTGCCGTGGACGGCGATCAACCTGATCGACTTCTACGCCATTCACAAAGGTGATTACGACATCCAGTCGATCTTCCAGGTCGATGGTGGGATCTATGGGCGCTACAACCCGCAGGCCCTGATCGCCTACGCTGTGGGTATCGTGGTGCAGATACCGTTCATGAACACCCCGCTGTACGTCGGGCCGATTTCCGAGCATATCAACGGGGCTGACCTGTCGTGGCTGGTAGGGTTGGCGATCACCTCGCCGCTGTACTGGTGGCTGGCGAGCCGTGACAGTGCCTACCGTCGTCGGCAGACCAGCGCCAAGCTGGCAGCAGTGGCTTGATCGGTACTGGCCTTTCGCAGCAAAAGATGAAACGGCGGGGTGCAGGCGTCCGAACGCCTGGTGCAATTCAGGCGGGAAACAGCGAACCCGTCGATTGGGAATGAATGGCAAAAAAGGGGCCGGCGCCAGAAGGCCGGCCCATTTCGCTATTCAGAAGTTGAAGGTGTAACGCATGATCAAGCGATTTTCATTAGCGCTGTCAGCGTAGGTCGAGCGGTTCGTGGAGTTTCGCCATTGGAACGAAACACCCTTCGCCGGCCCACTCTGAATGACATAAGAGATATCAGTGACCCGCTCCCATTCTTTGCCCTCCTCCCCGTTAAGGCGGAGTGAAGCGGCTTGGCGGCTCTTCAGCAGATCAGGATCAACATCATCACCTTTCATGTACCGGGTGGTGAACAGCAAGCCTGGTACACCCAACGCAGCGAAATCAAAGTCGTACCTTGCGAACCACACCCGCTCCTCAGGGGCAGTGAATGTACTGACCAGCGATTCGCCGAACAGGTAGGTATCCGTGCCGTTTACAAACGCAAACGAGGTGTCGCCCCAAGCCTTCTGGTAACCGCCACCGAGGGTGTGTCCCTTGATGCTGTAGGCGAAGTAGCTACTCAGCGTTCTGTTGTCCACCTCACCCAGTTTTTTGGAGCCTGTCTCGCTGGCATCGAACACGCGAACATCCGCGATCACATTGCCTTCCCCCAACGGTTTGATGACTTTAATGCCGGCGAAGTAGGAGGTGTAGAGGTCTTCAAGCTCGGCGGCGTGCAAGCTGAAGGTCATGTCCTTCGTGGGCTTGAAGTCAAATGCCAGGTAGTTGTAGTGATCCGCCTCAACCGGGGCATAGCCCGTGGCTGTGAGTGATTCGAAATCGGTGGAGTTACGCTGCTTCACGGCGTTGACCCTTATAGCCGTTACCGTCAATTTATCGATGTCGTTGACGGTCAGCGAACCACCGCGAAAGACCTGAGGCAGCAGGCGGCTGTTATTACTCCAGAGTAAAGGCATCAGAGGGTTCACCCCCCCTATCCTCAACTCCGTCTTACCCATCCTTGCTTTGGCGGTGGCTACGAACTTACCGTATTCATCCTCAACCTGCCTGTCGGAATCGTAGGCCAGCAGCCCTGATCCCGTTCTGTCCGGGCTGGAATCAAGCTTCACCCCCAGCAAGCCCATCGCATCAATACCGAAGCCCACGGGCCCTTCTGTAAAACCCGATTGCAAGTTCAAAATAAAGCCTTGCGCCCACTCATCGCGCTTGGACTGAGTGGCGCCATCATTGCGAAAATCGCGATTATAGTAGAAGTTACGGAGTTCGAGACTGCCTTTGAAGTCTTCCACGAACGCGGCAGAAGCATAAGGCGCGACCAGCAATGCTGCTGAACAAGCCAACGATTTTTTTAAAGCAATAGACATCACAGGCACCTTGTTCTTGTTGTGTGCTTGAACATGGAGCGCAGCGAAGCGCCCCATGCAATGCCAATCCTACAAATGGGTGAAGGCCCGCTTTAGCGGAATGATCGAAACAGTATCACCCTGCCCGGCGCTAAACTTGGACAGGGCGCACGCCAGGTTTTTTATTCTGAGTGAAAGGTCGTGAATGCACGCACGGGTTCACGGCCAGTAACCAACGTGTTCTCAATGCTGCCATCATCGGCATAACCCAAGCTCATCCCACAGACGAGCATTTGGCTCTTCGGTATTGCCAGCATTTCAGTGATGATGCTGTGATATTTAAGGAATGCTGCCTGCGGGCAGGTGTGCAAGCCTCTTCCCCGTGCGGCAATCATGAGGCTTTGCAGGAACATGCCATAGTCCAGCAGGCTCCCTTCCTGAAGCACGCGGTCAATCGTGAAGAACAGGCCAACAGGCGCCCCGAAGAAGCGATAATTCCGGCCGTGTTGCTCGTGCATCCTTTGTTTATCGCTTCGACTGATGCCCAACAAGCTATAGAGCCCCCACCCTACCTCCCTGCGCCGTTCGATGTAGGGAGATGTCCACTCCCTGGGGTAATACGCGTAGGGATCAGAAAAGCGTTGGTCATCAGCCGGATGGTCATCAACCTCAGTAATTGCTGCGGACAACCGTGCCTTCATATCGCCGGTAACAACATGCACGTTCCAGGGCTGCAGATTGACGCCTGTTGCGCTATAGCGCGCAACGTTCAGAACCGCTTCAATTTCCTCTCGCGGAACTGGGGTTGGGAGGAACGACCTGATGCTCCGACGTGAGACGATTGCCCAGTCGATCAAACGGGCAGTTTCGTCCGAACCTACCGGTGATTTGCGCAAGCGATCAATAAGCATACTTGGCACCTGTCTCGCAGAATTATGGTCAGGTCAGCTCGTGGGCAACCGTGGCCTTCTTCCTCACTACAGCCGAGTCCGAGCGAGATTGGTTGATCATGGTCACTGCAACAGCCCCTACCAGGCCGGCGAGCGCGATTGCCATGAAGTTCTGCTCCAGCGGCAACGCCATCGACACCAAGGCACCAATCAAAACAGGTGCGACAATCGCCCCGACGCGACCGACGCCCGAGGCAAAACCGACGCCAGTTGAGCGGATGGTGGAGGGATAGAAATCGCCGGCGTATGCATAGGCCAGAAGCTGGGTGCCAAGGGTCGAGGCCCCCACGATGAACACGACGACAAAGAGCAGTTCGGTGGAGCGGGTATATCCCAGCAACGTGAGTGCGACCGCGCCCACTACATAGAACACCACCAAGACGTGTTTGATGCTGAATTTGTCGCTAAGCCATCCACCCAGAATTGCACCGAAGATCGAACCGAGGTTGAACACGATGACGAAATTCAGGGCTGAACCGAGGCTGAAACCCGCCATGGCCATCAACTTGGTGAGCCACGAATTGAGCGCATACACCATGAACAGCCCGGTCATGAATGCCATCCAGATCATGACCGTGCTGTATCCACGGCCTTCCAGGAAAAGGCTTCGTACTGGCTTATCTTGAGCAGAGATAATCTGAGGATTGCCGACGAACTGCGTGTCATCCGTGATCACAAGGTCAGGACGAAGGCGACGCGCGACGATTCTCAACTCGTCTTGTCGACCCTGCTTCAACATAAAGCCGATAGAGTCGGGCATTGACTTGAGAATGAAAGGAATCAAAACCACTGGCAGGACGGCCACGTAAAACACATATTGCCAACCGTAGCTTTCGATCAGTTGTTTACCCGTCAGGGCTACCAGAATTCCGCCCACCGAATAGCCTGCGAAAACGATGGTCACCAGCCGGGTGCGAACTTTCAAGGGCGAGAACTCACCCATCTGCGCCGTACAGATGGGCAACACACCGCCGATGCCCAAGCCGGCGATAAAGCGCATGATACTGAAGGTCAGCGGGCTGTCAGTGAACCCTGCCGCAGCGGTGAAAACGCTGAACAGCGCCACACAGATCGCGATCATTTTCGGCCGGCCAATTCGATCTGCCAATGTGCCTAAAAAAATGGCGCCCAGCATTGTCCCAAACAATGCTGAGCCAGCCATTACCCGGGCGCTGGTTGCGTCAATTTGCATATCGGCCATGATGGCCGGTAAGGCAGCCCCCACCACTGCCAAGTCGTAGCCATCGATAATTAGAATTAACACGCACCAGAACAGAATAATCCCATGAAAGCGGTTAAACTTCGACTCTTCGGTCAACGTGTACATATTCAAAGAACTCATACCGTGTCTCCTTCAATCTTATTGTTGTGTTTTTGAAGTCCACATACGTATAGCGATCTGGCACAACTCGACCACACGCACAGGTACGCATGGTTCCGCGTGTAAGTCGGGAGAGTTGAGAGACCCTAGAAGGCGCCCGAGAAAAATCGTAGGCCTAATGGCAAGGCCCAACCATGCCCAATGGCATCATTCTGCTTGACCGGAACGGGCAGTTTTGGAAAACCAGATGGCTTCAATCAGCGGGTGATCAGCCCAAGCGCAGAGGACTAGTCCCCTCGAGGGCTACGCAACGAGCGTCGGTAAGCACCAGGGGTGATACCCGTCCATTTTTTGAATGCCCTGTGGAACGCACTGGTCTCAATGAAGCCAACCTCTGACGCAACGCCATCCACCGTCATACCTGCCCGGCAGAGCAGACTGATGGAAATATCCCGCCTTAGATTATCTTTGAGCCGTTGGTAGGTGAAACCCTCAGCGTAGAGCCTTCGCTGTAGGGTGGAACTGGACATGCTCAAGTCGCGTGCGAGTTCATCGAGTTCAGGCCACGTGTGTGGAGAGAGCAGTTTTAGTCGCCGCCGGATCGTAATGCTCGTGCTGTCGTCGTTACGGTATTTCACAAGGAAGTTACTTGGCGTTCCCTTCAAAAACAAAGGCAGTGTGCTGAGCGTTTGGCAAACCTTGTACTCCAAAACATTCTTCTCGAAAACAGCGGAGGTTCTCTCGGCCCGCCACTCGATTTCCTCACAAAAACGCATTCGATAGTCGCTGTCGTCCTCTGGCTGAGGAGGACGCATCGATAACTTCAAAACAGGGATGCGCCTGTCGCACAGCCAACAAAGCAGACCGTGCACGAGGACCAGCCAGGCACCATAACAAAACGCCCTTCGCGACTCACCATGATCATGGATGACAATTACAGCATACTCTCCATCGCACTCCACCGACCCATAGATGTCATCAAGGGCAGCCCTGAGAAACGCCAGAATCCGCTTGAGCGCCTGTCCAATGGTGTCGCAGCCGAGGGCCAACTGCGCCATCAGCTTGAAACTACCTCTGCGAAGGGGGTGACTGTCTGCCGCAAAAAACTCATCGTCGAGCAAATCCGCTAACGCAATCCACAATCTGGAGAACGTACCAGCAGGTACCCTGGCATAGCGCTGGTCCAGCAGGCGTGGATCAATATGCGCGTGGCTGAGCACAGTAGCAACATCCAGGCCACGCAGTTCTGCTCCTTGAAGTGCGTCCCGCACGAGGCTGATCGACGTGGTGCCTTTGTGGGCAGAAAACTCCATCTGGGGCTCCGTTGCTAACTCGATACCAAAGGCTGCCTTGCAAAGCAGACACACCCGTAGAAGATCTACCGTACCAATATCACTGTGCCAGGTGTCAACGCCCCTTGTTTTTTATTGCAACACGTTTTGGATTACCGCCCAGAGAGGTCACAACACCTGAGGTAAGCGGGCATTGCTTCATTCTCGCCCCTGCATACAGGATAGTCACCCCACCTGTTTAAGGCCCTTTCCATGAGTGCCAGCGAGATGTTCTGGGAGCAGTTTTCTGTCGGCCAGGCGTGGACACACCATCGAGATGAAGCGTTGGCGCAAGACGAAATCATCGCCTTCGCAAAGCAATACGATCCGCTATACATGCACACTGATCCTGTTCAGGCGCTTTCCAGCCCCCTGGGCGTACATTGTGCAAGCGGCGTGCATACCTTCGCACTGGCTCAGCGAATGCTGTGTGATGCGCTGTTTTCGGTGACGCATGTCGTGGCCGGGCACCGCATTGAAAACTTCATCATGCATCGACCTGTGAAGCCGAGAGATAGGCTCAGCCTGACGGCAAAGGTGATGAATGTCTCACAGCACGCTCGTCGAGACGATTGCGGCTGGGTCACGCTCGCGATTGCTGTGCAGGTAGCCGGCACCGGTTCGGTGTTGACTTACGACCTGACCGTGCTAATCGCACGAGCAAAATGACCCCGACGCCGATCCATTTGACCAATCCTCATTGCTCAGAAGCCCCCAAACATCTCTCTCAAGTACCGCCGTCAGAGGGTCGCAATTGCGCGAAGCGGCTGAGCAAGCGCAGCGCGCAGGCTTTCAAATTTTGGCGGGCGGTCCAGGTACAGCACAGTCTTCAACATCTGTGCTGTAACCTGTGGGACCGGGCACGCCCGCGAAGAGGCCAGCACAGTCAACCCACCTCTTGCATGGCAACACACAATTCAAGAAACCGCGAGGCAGCCCGCGAAGGCGTAGCCCCATGCGGCAACAGAATGGAAAAACGCCGCACCAGCGCCTGCGGCGCAACCTGCAGCCGGTGCAGCGCCCCATCTTCATGACGAATGGACATCGCCGACACAAAGCCAACCCCCATCCCGGCCCGGACCGCCTCTTTTACCCCTTCAACGCCAGCGATCTCCAGCGCCACTCGCATTGCCACGCCATCACGGGCAAACGCCCGCTCGACGATCTGCCGCACACCCGAGCCGCTTTCACGCAGTACCAAGGGGTAGGTGCCGAGCGCCGCCAGTGTCTGCTGGTCACTGCTTGCCAGGGGATGCCCACGGGGCACAATCGCCACGATCTCGTCCTCGCGCCACGGCGTCACTTGCGTACCCAACGGCAACTCCTGCCCGGGCGGCCCCTCGATCAGGGCAATATCAACACTGTCCAGGGCGGCGACGATCTCCGCCGTGTTGCCATGCGAGGTGCTGACCAGCACATCCGGATGACGCCCGTGAAAATCGGCGATCAGGTAAGGCAGCAGGTAACTGGCGGGCGTGGTACTGGCGCCGATGCGCAAGGTGCCGCGCTCCAGCCCGCGCATGGCCTCGCGCAGTGCTTGCGCCTGTCGGAAGGTTTCGCGCAGGCGCTCGGCATGCGCCAGCAACTGCTCACCGGCCGCTGTCAGCCGCACGCCGCGGCCGGCACGTTGGTAAAGGGGTTCGCCAAACGCCTCTTGCAAGAGCTTGAGCTGGCCGGACACCGCCGGCTGCGACAGGTGCAGGGCTTGAGCCGCATGGCTGATGTTGCCGTGTTCGGCAACCGTGGCGAACGTTATCAGCTGTTCTGGGGTCATTTTTGAAAAATATCAGCTTTACGGATATTTGCCATCCTAAATTACGATTTTTTATAAGCTTATAACCAGATTAACGTAGGCCTTGTCGAAACACCTTTTCCGGAGGACTCACATGGCCACGGTTCCGTCCAACCCCTTTGCCCCTACCCTCTCCACCCGAGGGCGGCTCAATGGCATTCTTTTCGTCGCGCTTTTCGCGGTCGCAGTCACTCAACTGGCGGCCCTGCCCGCTATCGCCAACCTGGGCATCAGCCCGCTGATCGTGGGTATCGTCGCAGGTGCCTTGTATGGCAACGCGCTGCGTGACGGCGTACCGGCAAGCTGGGCGGCAGGCATCAATTTTTCCGCTCGCGGCCTGTTACGCATTGCGGTGGCATTTTTTGGCCTGCGGGTAAGCCTGCAGGAAATTGCCGAAGTCGGCTGGTCGGGGCTTATCGTGTCGGTGCTGGTAGTCACCAGTACCCTGCTGATCGGCCTGTGGTGTGGCATGAAAGTGTTCAAGCTCGACCGCGATACCGCCTTGCTGACCGCCGCCGGCAGCGCTATCTGCGGCGCTGCCGCCGTGCTGGCATTTGAATCGGCGCTGCGCAGCGCCCCCCATAAAAGCGCCATGGCAGTCGGAAGCGTGGTGCTGTTCGGTACCTTGTCGATGTTCCTTTACCCGCTGGCGATCAATGCCGGCTGGCTGCATCTGGATACCATGGGCGCCGGGCTGTTGCTGGGCGGCACAGTCCACGAAGTGGCGCAGGTGGTAGGCGCGGCCAGTAATGTCAGCCCCGAAGCCACGCATATCGCCACCATCGTCAAGATGACCCGTGTCATGCTGCTGGTGCCGGTACTGCTGGTGGTGGGCCTGTGGATCAGCCGTTCGCGCAAGGCCGGCCAGGCGCAGGGCAACGGGCGCATTGCCATGCCCTGGTTCGCTTTTGGCTTCCTGGCACTGGTACTGGTGAATTCGCTGCAAGTGCTGCCTGGCAGCGTGACCCAGGCCGTGAACAGCCTGGACACCTTTGCCTTGACCATGGCCATGACGGCGTTGGGTATGGAGACCCGCTTCAGCCAGATTCGCCAGGCCGGGCCACGGGCGCTGGCGACCGGGGCGATCCTCAACCTGTGGCTGGTTGGCGGGGGGTTGGCGATTACCCTGGGGGTGCAGAAGCTGTTGGGCTGACGGGAGACCGAGTCGGCTGCTTCGCGGGTAAACCCGCTCCTACACAGGTCCGCACCGCCATCAAGGCTTGCGCTGTACCTGTATAGGAGCGGGTTTACTCGCGAAGCAGGCCGCCCGGTCTCAAGGTTTTTCACAGCCCCCCTCGTTGCCGTCCACATTTCTCGGTATGGTGGTGTCAAAGAAGGATGTTTTACCCGCACAGGAAAGACTTAGATGCCTCAACGCCATGTCATCAATGCATCCGTCAGCCCCAAAGGCAGCCTGGAGACGCTGTCACAACGTGAAGTGCAGCAACTGAGTGAAGTCGGTACCGGTAGCCTTTACACACTGTTCCGCCAGTGCGCCCTGGCAATCCTCAACACTGGCGCCCATGTCGACAATGCCAAGACTATCCTTGAGGCCTATAAAGACTTCGAGGTGCGTATCCACCAACAGGACCGTGGCGTGCGCCTGGAGCTGCTGAACGCGCCGGCCGACGCCTTCGTCGATGGCGAAATGATCGCCAGCACCCGTGAAATGCTGTTCAGCGCCTTGCGCGACATCGTCTACACCGAAAGCGAGCTGGCCAGCCAGCGCATCGACCTGGAAAGCTCCCAGGGCATCACCGACTACGTGTTCCACCTGCTGCGCAACGCGCGTACCTTGCGCCCGGGCGTGGAGCCGAAGATGGTGGTGTGTTGGGGCGGCCACTCGATCAGCACCGAGGAATACCAGTACACCAAGAAGGTCGGCCACGAACTGGGCCTGCGCAAGCTGGATGTCTGCACCGGCTGCGGCCCGGGCGTGATGAAAGGCCCGATGAAGGGCGCCACCATCGCCCACGCCAAGCAACGCATGCACGGCAGCCGCTACCTGGGCCTCACCGAGCCCGGCATCATCGCCGCCGAGGCGCCCAACCCGATCGTCAACGAACTGGTGATCCTGCCAGACATCGAGAAGCGCCTGGAGGCCTTCGTGCGTGTCGGCCACGGCATCATCATCTTCCCAGGCGGTGCCGGCACGGCGGAGGAGTTCCTGTACCTGCTGGGCATCCTCATGCACCCGGACAACCACGACCTGCCGTTCCCGGTGGTGCTCACCGGCCCGCGCAGCGCCGAGCCTTATCTGCAACAGTTGCACGCTTTCGTCGGCGCCACGCTGGGTGAAGCGGCCCATCGCCTGTACGAAATCATCATTGATGACCCGGCGGAAGTCGCCCGGCACATGGTCGAAGGCCTCAAAGCGGTCAAGCAGTTCCGCCGCGAGCGTAACGATGCCTTCCACTTCAACTGGCTGCTGAAGATCGAGGAGAGCTTCCAGCGACCGTTCGACCCGACCCACCAGGCCATGGCCGACCTGGACTTGCGTCGCGAGCTGCCGCCCCATGAACTGGCGGCCAACCTGCGCCGGGCGTTTTCCGGGATTGTCGCAGGCAACGTCAAGGACAAAGGCATCCGCCTGATCGAGGAACATGGGCCGTATCAGATCCACGGTGACAGCGCCGTACTGGACCCGCTGGGCCGGCTGCTGCAGGCATTCGTCGACCAGCACCGGATGAAGCTGCCAGGCGGCGCGGCGTATGTACCGTGCTATCAGGTGGCAACCTGACCACGCTGCTTTACTAAGGACGGGCATGGATGCCCGTCAAACGCGGGGGCCGGGTGACGGGAGCGTCTGTACGGATCACCCACATGGGTTACATGAAAGCGCCCCCACCTAGGTGACTCGCTCACTGCCGGAGTTCAACCACCGCCCGCTCGAAAAACCGAATGCTGTCGCGCCCCCCACGTTTGGACTGGTACAACGCCACATCCCCCTGCTCGATCAACGCCGCCAGGCTCGCCGGCGGCTGATCGAACACGTTGGCACCAATGCTCAAGGTAACCGCCTGAGGCGTAGGCACGGTCTTGTCGGCGTACTGCTGGAACTGCTCACGCAGCCCACTACCCAGTTCCATGACCCGTTCACTGCTCGCGCCACTGAGCAAGATGACGAATTCATCCCCGCCCAATCGCGCCGCCAGCGAGCGCTCGGGCAGCGCTGTCCGAATCATCTCGCTCAAGGCAATCAGCAAACGGTCGCCGGCGATATGCCCGTGCAGGTCGTTGACCAGTTTGAAGTTGTCGATGTCGATCAGTAGCAATGCCCCAGGTTGCGCCGGGCTCACGTCCTTGAAGAAATGCCCCGCCCGTACCTCCAGTGCACGCCGGTTGTACAGCGCAGTCAGCGGGTCACGGGCGGCCAGCCGGGCAATCCGCTCTTCACGCCGGTAACGTACGGTGCCGGTCATCGACAAGGCAATCAGCATGATCGCCATCGCGCCTTCCACCAGCGAAACCTGAATGATCAGCCCGCCAAAGGTCGCCAGGTCAATCAGCGTGCCTGGCGTGATCGCGATGGCCGCCTTGGCCACATAGAACAGCCCATGGATCAGCAACACATAGCGCAACTGCACGGCCCCGACACTCAGCGATTTGCCATGTGGCCGCAGCAGGAAACTGGCCTTGAGCGTCAGCGAGGCCACCAACAACGAGTTGACCATCAGCATCACCTTCGACCACTGCGGGCCCACGGGCAGCAGCAGCAAGGCGAACCAGACCAGCACGATCATCAACCAGGCACGTGACAAGCGCTCCTGGGTGAAGCGCAGCACGCCGATCAGGAAAAAAACGTGGGCCACCACCAGCAAGCCATTGGCGAACCAGATACCGATGAACAGCAAGCCGATCCCGCGCAACAATGCCAGGGTGCTACCAACCGTAATCGTGGCGAAACCCGCACTCCAGTAAAGCAATGAGGTTTCGCGCACACTGCGCCATTCAATCGCCAGGTACAAGGCGGCCGCAGCGGCCAAAGCGACTGAAATAGTCAGCATCGTGGGTGGATCTAACGCCATATACGCATTGGCCTGTCTGGTTAACGGGAAAAGGCCCGACTGTATGCGATCGTGATCACGTTCAGAGGGGCCTTGCACGGTTGCCTGCACATTGTAATCCAGCCCCTGACAAAGGGCCGTGGGCAACAATATCATAATGACATCAATGCGCGGTGCGCACCACTCTGGCCCTGTCGCTGGCTTGCCGGCGACAGGGCCAGTACAGGCGATGTCAGAGCACCCGCTTGATCAACGGTTCCAACCGGCTATAGCGCAACCGACGCAGAAACTTGCGCACTTGCTTGGGATGTTCGGCCTTCTCCCCCAGCGCCTCTGCCGAACCGATTCTCGGCGCAAAGCGCCGCAGTTCGCTCAACTCCGCTTCCCGTGGCGCCAGCCATTGCCCCTGCGGGTCGTCGATCAGCAGGCCGTTCTCAAGGTCCAGGTTGAACCCGCGCGGGTTCAGGTTGTTGCCGGTCAGCAGCGAATAACGCTGGTCGATCCACACGCCCTTGGCATGGAAGGTATGCCCCGGATCGTTCCAGATGCGTATTTGCAGCTGGCCGCTGGCAATCGCGGCGTGGCGGCGGCGGGCGAAGGTGCGCAGGTTGTCCTCATACAGATAGGGCAATGCACCACTGGCACTGAACGGTTCGCCAGGGGCGATGTAGAAGTCGTTGGCGGTGCGGTCACCGACAATCAGTTCCACCCCAACCCCCCGTGCCAGGGCATGGTCAAGTTCGCGCATCACGACCTGTGGCGGGTTGAAATACGGCGTACTGATGATGATCTGCGTGCGCGCCACTGCCAGCAAGGCGCACAGCGCCCGATTCAGTGGATTGCCACGGCCCACACCCAGCAGCGGGATCACCTGCAAGCCCTGCCCCGTCATGCTGGCAGGTACCTCGTAGGCCATGCGTCGCAGCCTTGCGCGCAAACGCCGAATGTCGCCGCGCAGGCTGCGGGTGGAAGGTGGCGCCGGCAGGTCGAGGCGCGGTGTGGCGGTGTGGTGCAGCAAACGCTGCACCAGGCCGACCATGGCATCAGCCAGTGCCGGTGACTGGAACACGTGGTAGCGATCCAGGCGATAGCGGTCGAAACGATGCAGGTAGACGTTGTTCAGACTGGCGCCGGTGTAGATCACACAATCGTCGATGATGCTGCCTTTAAGGTGCAACACCCCGAACAGTTCGCGGGTCTGCACTGGCACGCCATGGATCGCGATGTCCAGCCCGCGCAACTGACGCTGGGCCTGATACCAGGCGGCATTGCCCGGCTGACGCCCGGCCCCCAGCAGCCCGCGCCTGGCGCGGAACCAGTCGACCACGATGGTGATCTCCAGGCCTGGCCGCTCGGCCTTGGCCTGGTACAAGGCATCCAGCACTTCCTGGCCAGCCTCATCCTCCTGCAGGTACAACGCGACAATAACGATGCGCCGAGTCGCCGTACGGATGCGCTCGAACAGGCAGGCGCGGTAAGCCCTGGCATCGGGCAGCACCTGGATCGCTTCGGGGGCCATGGCATAGCCTGGCAAGCCCGCCAGCATGGTTTCGGGGTTCACTGACGCTCACCTTCTCTGTGCAATCACTGTCGGCCCTGCCAGCCGGCGGGGCCATTCCTGGCCGCTGCATCCGGGGTGTATGATCGACCCGGCAACGACCCATAACAACAAGAACCACGCGAGGCTCTGCTTTCTCACTGCCCCTGACCAACCAGGCCTCAGCTTGCACAGGAACAGCGCAATGGTCCACCCCGCTTCTGCAAACCTATCGCCGTCTAGTGTAAAGAATTGTTCGGCAAAGACCTTTGGCTTCCTGATTTTGCCCAATTTCACCACCATCGGCCTTGCGTCGGCGGTAGAGACCCTGCGCATGGCCAACCTGGCCGCGCGCAAGCCACTGTATCGCAGTGTGCTGATCGCCGCAGACGACGCGCCGGTGGTGGCCAGCAACGGCATGCGCGTACTGCCCGACTACAACATCACCAACGCCCCCGCGCTGGATGCTTTGCTGGTGGTTGGCGCCAACCCGATCGACCGAAGCCGTAGCAACCGCCCATTGATCGACTGGTTGCGCCAACTGGCCCGCCAGCGCTTGCCGCTAGGCGGTATCTGCACCGGTAGCTACCTGCTGGCCAAGGCCGAATTGCTCAAGGGTTACCGCTGCACCATCCACTGGGAAGACCTGCCGACGTTGCAGGCACACTTCCCCGGTATCGTGATCTCCAGCCAGCTGTTCGAACTGGACCGCGACCGTTACACCTGCTCAGGCGGCGTGGCAGCCATGGACATGATGTTGCAACTGGTGGCCCGCGACACGGGCGGCCAGGACATCGCGGCCAAGGCCGCCGAGCTGTTGCTGTGCGACCGCGTACGCGGTGAGCGTGAGCGGCAGCGTGTGCCGCTGCGCACCCTGCTCGGCAGCGCCCAGCCCAAACTGAGCCAGGTGGTGGCGATCATGGAGGCCAATCTGGAGGAGCCGCTGGGGCTGGAGGAACTGGCCAGCCTCAACGACGTGACCGTGCGCCAATTGGAGCGGCTGTTCCACAAGTACCTGCAGCGCACGCCCAGCCAGTATTACCTGGAGCTGCGGCTGTCGCGGGCGCGGGAGTTACTGCTGCGCAGCGACGTGCAAGTGCGTGAGGTAGCGCTGGCCTGCGGCTTCAGTTCGCCTGCGCATTTTTCCAAGAGTTATAGCCGGTTCTTCGGGCTGTCGCCTTTAGGCGAGCGGCGGCAGGCCTCTCTCCACTGAATGGGGTCAGGTATTGGCATTGCTGGCCTCTTCGCGGGCAAGCCCGCGCCTACACGCACATCGGTGGTCCGCCACAGGCCGTTGTAGGAGCGGGCTTGCCCGCGAAGAGGCCAGTGCAGGTCAACTAATCTTCAAGGGCCCCGTGCGCCGTCTCCCGACACATCAGCATGGCCACCAGCGCCACCAGTGCTGCCGCCAGCAGGTATCCTGCCGGGGCCAGCTTGCTGCCCGTCACCTGAATCAGCCAGGTGGCAATGAACGGCGCAGTCCCGCCAAACAGCGAATTGGCCACATTGAAGCTCAGGGCAAACCCGCTGAAGCGCACCCGGGTCGGAAAGATTTCGGCCAGCAGGCACGGCAAGGTCCCATCGTTCATCGCCAGCATCGCACCGAAAAGGATCTGGATGGCCAGAATCACCAGCAGCGGCTGGCCGTCCAGCAGGCGAAACAACGGCACGGTCAACCCCAGGAACAACAGCGAGGCCACCACCAGCATGGTCTTGCGACCAAACTGGTCGGACAGCCGCCCCATCAGGAAGATCAAGCCGATATAGGTGGCCAGCGACACCGTCGAGGCGATGAACGAATCCCGCTCGCTCATGCCCATTTCACTGGACAGGTAGGTCGGCATGTAACTGAGCAACAGGTAGAACGCAACCGCATTCAGGCAGGTGACACCTATGCCGATCGCCAGACTGCGCCGGTGCTGGCCCAGCAGTTCGCGCAGCGGCGTCGTGGCCATGCCGGCCTTGGTTTCCAGGCGCTGCTCCATCTCCAGGAACTTGGGCGTGTCCTGCAAGCTCATGCGGATATAGCGCCCTACCAGGCCGAACGGCGCCGCCAGCAGGAACGGCAGGCGCCAGCCCCATTCATGCAGGGCTTCACTGCTGAGCAGCTCATGCAGCACCGCAACGAACGCCGCACCGAACAACAACCCCGCCGCCGTGCTGGCCGGCACGATGCTGGTGTACAAGCCACGCCGCCCAGGCGGCGCGTACTCGGCCAGGAACGCAGCGGCCCCGGCGTACTCACCCGAGGCGGAAAACCCCTGTACCAGGCGGATCAGCAACAGCAGGGCCGGCGCCCACAGCCCGATCTGCGCATAGCCTGGCAACAAGCCGATGCAGAAGGTGGATACCGACATGATCAGGATCGACCAGGACAATGCGTTGCGCCGACCGTGTCGGTCGCCGAAATGGCCCCAGACAATGCCGCCCAGCGGGCGTACCAGGAAAGACAACGCGAATACCGCGAAGGTAGCCAGCAGGCCGGTGGTCTTGTCAGTTTGCGGGAAGAAGGTGGCGGCGATGATGGTGGCCAGATAGCCGTAGGCGGCGTAGTCGAACCACTCGACGAAGTTGCCCATGAAGCTGGCCCGGGCGGCCTTGCGCAGCGCCTGGCGTTCGGCGTTGTGCGCGGGGCCGGCGATGACGGATGGGTCTAGGGTGGTGCTGGACATGACGGGTACCCTCTGGTTCTTTTAATTGGAGGCAGGGTCTGGTGGTCATACGGGGATCTTGTTGTTGTCTGGGCCAGCCTTTTCGCGGGAAAACCCGCGCCTACGACAACGGTGAAATCCCCGTAGGAGCGGGCTTGCCCGCGAAGCAGCCGACGCCGATGCTTATTTGCGAATGATGTTGTGCTCCGGCCCATACGGGAACCTGGTGATGTTCTCGGCGCCGCTGTCGTTGACGATCAGGATGTCATGCTCGCGATAACCGCCCGCCCCCGGCCGCCCTTCAGGCAGCATGATCATCGGCTCGATCGACACCACCATGCCCGGTTCCAGCACGGTATCGATGTCCTCGCGCAGCTCCAGCCCCGCCTCGCGGCCGTAGTAATGGCTGAGCGTGCCGAACGAATGGCCATAGCCGAAGGTGCGGTACTGCAGCAGGTCGTGGCGCAGGAAGATCTCGTTCAGTTCGCGGGCGATATCGCTGCAGCGCATGCCCGGGCGCACCAGTTTCAGCCCGGCTTCGTGCACTTCGACGTTGGCCTGCCACAGGCGCAGGTACTCGTCCGGGCAGTGGTCAAGGAACAGGGTGCGCTCCAGCGCGGTGTAGTAGCCGGCGATCATGGGGAAACAGTTGAGGCTGAGGATCTCGCCCTTGCCCACACGGCGGCTGGTGACCGGATTGTGTGCGCCATCGGTGTTGAGCCCGGACTGGAACCAGGTCCAGGTGTCCATCAGCTCGGCGTCGGGGAAGCGTTTGGCAATTTCGCGCACCATCGCCTGGGTGGCATGCAGTGCCACCTCGTACTCGGGCACCTGCTCACGCAGGGCCTCGACCACTGCCGCCCCGCCGATGTCGGCCACCTGTGCACCGTGACGGATAAGTGCCTGCTCCTCGGCCGACTTGATCATGCGCATACGCATGCACGGCGCAGCGATGTCCACCAGCTCGGCCTTGGGGTAGCAGGCGGCGAGTTTGCCGTGGTTCTGCAGGTTCAGGTGGTCGTACTCCACGCCGATGCGCGAGGCCAGCGGCAACGCCTGCTGGATGGCGACGAAATAGTTGTCGCGCTGCCAGTCGGTGTAGACGATGTTGTCAGTACCGACCGTGCGCCGCCAAGGTTGCCCGCCGTCGATGTTGGCACTGATCGAGACCACCTTGTCCTGGGTGATCACCAGCGCATAGGGGCGGCCGAACGAGCAGTAGAGGAAATCGCTGTAGTAGTTGACGTTATGGTACGAGGTGAAGATTGCCGCCTCGATGTCCTGCTCGGCCATATAGGCCCGCAGCCGGGCGTGGCGAGCAGCGTATTCCTGAGCGGAGAAGGTTGGCTGCACCTTGTCGCCATTGCGGATTTTCAGGGTCTTGGGCATTTGCATGGTCGGGGTTCCTTGTCGTTGTGAGCACGCTGTTCAGGCCGGCCGCCTGAGAAGCATTGCAACAGAACCGACGAGGACACTTTTGTATCTATCCGACCTGGAATTGGCGGGATAACCACTGGCCAAGGGGGCGCTGAGCGCCCCCCGCCAGGCAACGCTATTTCAAATCAAAGCGGTCCAGCTCCATGACCTTCTGCCAGGCGGCCACAAAGTCGCGGACAAACTTGTCACCCCCATCACTGCTGCCATACACCTCGCTCAACGCCCGCAACTGGGCATGCGAACCGAACACCAGATCGACCCGGCTACCGCTCCACTTCACCTGCCCGGTCTTGCGGTCGCGGCCTTCGAAGGTTTCGTTGTCCGCCGAGGTCGGTTTCCATTCCACGCTCATATCCAGCAAGTTGCGGAAGAAGTCGTTGCTCAGCGTCCCCGGCTTGTCGGTGAACACGCCGAGGTTGCTGCCACCATGGTTGGCGCCGAGCACCCGCAGGCCACCGATCAGCACGGTCAGTTCCGGCGCGGTCAAGGTCAGCAACTGCGCCTTGTCCAGCAACAGTTTCTCGGCCTTGACGCTGTAGCGTGCCTTGGTGAAGTTGCGGAAGCCGTCGGCCAGCGGTTCCAGCACGGCGAACGACTCGACGTCGGTCTGCTCCTGGGACGCATCGACTCGGCCCGGGCGGAACCCTACGCTGCCGCTGTAACCCGCATCCTTGGCAGCTTTTTCGACTGCCGCGGTACCGGCCAGCACGATCAGGTCGGCCAGGGAAACCTTTTTGCCGCCGTTGTTGAACTCGCCCCGGATCTTCTCCAATGCCGCCAACACCTTGTCCACGCCCTGGTTTGCAGCCCAGTCCTTCTGTGGCGCCAAGCGCAAACGTGCGCCGTTGGCACCACCGCGCTTGTCGGAGCCGCGGAAGGTCGATGCGGATGCCCAGGCGGTGGAGACCAGTTCGCCCACGCTCAAACCCGAGGCCAGGATCCTGGCCTTGAGGGCCGCGATGTCTTGCTCGCTGATCGTGGATGGGTCAGCTTTGGGCAACGGGTCTTGCCACAGCAACTCTTCATTGGGCATTTCCGGGCCCAGGTAGCGCGCCAGCGGGCCCATGTCGCGGTGAATCAGCTTGTACCATGCACGGGCAAAAGCATCCGCCAGTTGCTCAGGGTTGTCTTTGAAACGGCGGGCGATCGGCGCGTAGATCGGATCGAAGCGCAATGCCAGGTCGGAGGTCAACATCGACGGTGCGTGCTTTTTACCGGGATCGTGTGCATCGGGCACCGTTCCGGCGCCTTTGCCCTCTTTTGGCCGCCACTGGTGCGCGCCGGCCGGGCTTTTGGTCAGCTCCCACTCAAAGTCGAACAGGTTATTCAGGTATTCGTTGCTCCATCGGGTCGGGGTGGAGGTCCAGGTCACTTCCAGGCCACTGGTGATGGTATCCCCGCCTTTGCCGGAGCCAAACGTGTTGTGCCAGCCCAGGCCCTGCATTTCCAGGCCTGCCGCTTCCGGCTCGGGGCCGATGTTGTCGGCGGGGCCGGCACCATGGGTCTTGCCGAACGCGTGGCCACCGGCGATCAAGGCCACGGTTTCTTCATCGTTCATGGCCATGCGGCCAAAGGTTTCACGGATGTCCTTGCCCGAGGCCACGGGGTCGGGGTTACCTTCCGGGCCTTCCGGGTTCACGTAGATCAGGCCCATCTGCACGGCGGCCAGCGGGTTTTCCAGGTTACGCTCGGCCGACAGGTCGCGATTCTGCTCTTCACCATGCTTGGCCGGCTCGGCCACCAGGTCACCCTGCCCCGGCGGCTGCGCCTTGACCTGTTCCTTGCCGTAACGGGTATCGCCGCCCAACCAGACCTTTTCCGACCCCCAGTACACGTCTTCGTCCGGCTCCCACACATCGGCACGCCCGCCGGAGAAGCCGAAGGTCTTGAAGCCCATGGACTCGAGGGCAACATTACCGGTGAGTACGATCAGGTCGGCCCAGGAAATCTTGTTGCCGTACTTCTGCTTGATCGGCCACAGCAGGCGCCGAGCCTTGTCCAGGCTGACGTTGTCCGGCCAGCTGTTGAGCGGGGCGAAGCGTTGCTGGCCAGAGCCCGCACCACCGCGGCCATCACCAATGCGGTAGGTGCCCGCGCTGTGCCAGGCCATGCGGATGAACAGCGGGCCGTAGTGGCCAAAGTCGGCCGGCCACCAATCCTGCGAGTCGGTCATCAGGGCAGTCAGGTCTTTCTTCAGGGCCTGGAAGTCGAGGCTCTTGAACGCCTTGGCATAGTCGAAGTCCGGGTCGGGGCTGGACTTGGAGGAATGCTGGTGAAGAATTCTCAGGTTGAGCTGGTCAGGCCACCAGTCACGGTTGGTGGTGCCGCCACCTGCGGTTTGATGGAACGGGCATTTCGATTCGTTCGACATCTGCGGGTACCTTTGGGTCGGTTATCCAGATTTCCGGTCTATGCCAGTGTTCTTTCAGCCGAGCGGGTGGGCTCGTACTACCCCTCATCAGGTGTACACGGGGCTTGCGAAGCTGTCACGGCGGGGGGGGGCACGGTCTTGCACGCAGGTGCTGACGCGCTGCCCTGTCGCGGAATTCGCGGGGCCACGAGAAAGACTAGCCGAGCTTGGGCAGAGTTCTAATAGAGTGGCTGTTGGAGCCTGATAGGCTGGCTCTGTCAGGCGCAGGCCTGTATCGGCCTCATCGCGGTCAAGCCCGCGATGAGGCCGGCACATCCATACAAGGCACAGGGCCCTGCACCATGCTTCAATACACAGCCATACCCTTTGCCCAGGACGCCGAGCCCTCATGAACCGCAACGACCTGCGCCACGTCGACATGAACCTGCTGGTGCTGTTCGAAGCCCTGATGATCGAACGCAACCTGACCCGCGTGGGTGAAAAGCTGTTTATCACCCAATCCACCGTCAGCGCCGCCCTCGCCCGCCTGCGCGAGCTGTTCGACGACCCGCTGCTGATCCGCAGCGGCCGGGCCATGGAACCCACCCCACGGGCCATGCAGATCTTTGCCGAACTGGGCCCGGCCATGGACGTGATTTCCGCCGCCATCAGCCGCGCCCGCCAGTTCGACCCGGCCAACAGCTGCAACGTGTTCCGCCTGGGCCTTTCTGACGATGCCGAGTTCGGCCTGTTTCCGGCCCTGCTGCAGGCCCTGCGTGAAGAAGCCCCCGCCATTAGCGTGGTAGTGCGGCGGGCCAATTTCCTGCTGATGCCTGGCCTGCTGGCCAGCGGCGAGATCTCGGTAGGTGTGAGCTATACCACCGACCTGCCGGCCACCGCCAAACGCCGCAAGCTGCGCGACATCGGTGTACGGGTGCTGCGCGCCGACGACCGCCCGGGGCCGCTGACCCTCGACGAATACTGCGCCCGCCCGCATGTGATGGTGTCGTTTTCCGGTGACATGAGCGGCAACATCGACCTCGACCTGGCACGCATCGGTCGTTGCCGCAAGGTGGTGCTGGCGGTGCCGCAGTTCGGTAGCCTGCGCGCCCTGCTGCGCAACACCGAGCTGATCGCCACGGTGCCGGACTATGCCGCTTGTGCCCTCGCCGACGACGGCAGCCTGCGCGCCGACCCGGCGCCGTTCGACATCACCGAGGCCGAGCTGTCGATGGTCTGGAGCGGCGCCCAGGACAACGACCCCGCCGAGCGCTGGCTGCGCGACCGCATCCTGCAGTTCATGGCCACGCCGTGATGCCCGCTTCGCAGCACAACGCTGTTGCTACCGGCCGTAAAGCCTGAAGTACGCAGCTGCTATTTGCTGCGCTGCATCCACGCTGCGCCAAGCCCACTGAGGCAGATCACCAAAATCCCCACCAGGCTCAGGGTATCCGGCACCTGGCTGTACACCACGAAGCCAAGCAACCCGGCAAACACGATCTGGCAATAGCTGAACGGCGCCAGCAACGCCGGCGCCGCATGGCGGAAGGCCTGGGTCAGCAGCAGGTGCGCAGTCATGCCAAAGCCGCCCAGTGCCAGCATCAACAGGGCATGGTCCCAGCGCGGCACTTCCCAGAAGAACGGCACCAGCGCACTCATTGCCAAGGTGTTGCACAGCCCCGCGTAGAAGTTGCTGGTGGTCGGGCTGTCATGCGCCGCCAGAATCCGCGTCAGCAACTGATAGAAGCAGAAGCCCAACGCCGAACCGAACGGATACAGAATGGCCGGGGTAAACATCGCCCCACCCGGGTGCACCACCACCAGCACGCCGATAAAGCCCATGACCACCGCCACCCACTGCCCCACTGTCACTCGCTCTTTGAGCAGCGGCGCCGACAGCGCGGTGACCAGCACCGGGGCAAGAAAGTTGACGGCCGTGGCCTCGGCCAGTGGCAGGTATTGCAAACCGGTCGTGAACAGCAGGCTGGTGCTCAGCAGGCTCAGGGCCCGCAAGGTCTGCAGTACCGGCCGGCGTGTGCGCAATACATTGAGCCCAGACTTGGGCAGGAAGATACCGGCCATCAGCAACGTGTGCACCACATAACGCGCCCACACCACCATGACTATCGGGTACAGGCCACCCAGGAATTTGGACAAGGCATCGTGGCTGGCAAACAGGAACGTCGCCACCACCACCAAAGCGATGCCGCGCAGGGGTTGGTTGACGCCGGACAGCGGTGTGCTGGAACTCATGGCTCTCTCGATGACGGCGCGGCAACATGCCCCGCCCAAGGAAGGCCGCGCAGGCATTGCCTGGCGGATGTGACAGCTGGGATTCTAGAAGAGATGCCGCAGCATAAGGAAGTTCATTTGCCGCTTGACCCGGTCAAGTGCAATTTGTGTTCGCTGATCGACCACTTTCCACCTTGTCTGCATGGCCCGTGCACGGTTGATCGCCGACCATCGACCGACCCTGCACACCCTACAAGGAATTTACATGCAAAGGCTCAGCACCCGCACCGGCCTGGACCTGCCCGCCATCGGCCTGGGCACCTGGCCAATGACCGGCAGTGAATGCACCCAGGCCGTGCGCCAGGCACTGGACGTGGGTTACCGGCACATCGACACTGCCACCGCCTACGAAAACGAAGCAGCCGTTGGCCAGGCGCTGCGCGACAGCGACGTGCCACGCGAGCAGATCCACCTGACCACCAAGGTCTGGTGGGACCGCCTGGAGCCCAACGCCATGCGTCAGTCGCTGGAAGACAGCCTGCGCGCGCTGGGTACCGAACAGGTCGACCTGTTCCACATCCACTGGCCAGGCAAAGACTGGGACCTGGCCCGCAGCATCGACACCCTGGTAGCCCTGCGTGACGAAGGCAAGGCGCGCCATATTGGGGTGGCCAACTTCCCGTTGGGGTTACTGCGCCAGGTGGTGGAAACCCTGGGCGCGCCGTTGTCGGCGATCCAGGTGGAATACCATGTTCTGCTCAGCCAGCAACCGCTACTCGACTTCGCTCGCAGCCATGACCTGTTGCTCACCGCCTACACCCCGCTGGCACGCGGCCAGGCAGCGGCGCAGCCAGTGATCCAGGCGATTGCCCGCAAGCATGGCGTACTGCCCAGCCAGGTCGCGCTGAAATGGCTGCTGGACCAGGACGGCGTGGCGGCGATCCCCAAAGCCAGCAGCCGCGAAAACCAGCTGGCCAACCTGGCCGCGTTGACCGTGCAGCTGGATGACGAAGACCGCGCAGCCATTGCCGGGCTGCCGAAAGACCAGCGCGTGGTTAGCCCGCCGTTTGCGCCGGACTGGAACAGCTGAGGCCGCCGCGCAAGTCATTGTTCTTGCGTGATGACCTGCTTCAACCGCTCGCTCGCCGGTGCCGGCCGCCCATAAAAGTAGCCCTGGAAGTGCGAACAGCCTTCCGCCGCGAGCCGGCGCATCTGCTCCTCCGACTCCACGCCTTCGGCCGTGGTCTTGATCATCAGGCTGTTGGACAGCTCGGTAATGGCGCGAATGATCGACATGGCCTCGCGGCTGTCGCACATGTCATGCACGAACGACTTGTCGATCTTGATCCGGTCGAACGGGAACGAACGCAGGTAGCCCAACGATGAGTAGCCGGTACCAAAGTCATCCAGTGAAATGGACACGCCCAGGTCTTTCAGCGCGCGCAAGGTGCGTACGTTTTCCTCGCTGTTGCCCAGCAGTACCGACTCGGTAATTTCCAGCTCCAGCCGCTGCGGCGGCAGGCCCGAGTCGGCCAGCGCGAGGGCGACGGTATGCACCAGATCGCCGTTCTTGAACTGCACCGCCGACAGGTTGACCGACACCGTCTGCTCACTCTCCCAACTGGCCGCCTCCTGGCAGGCCAGATTCAGCGCACGGTTGCCCAATTCGTGGATCAACCCGGTTTCTTCGGCAATGGGGATGAAGTCCATCGGCATGACCATGCCACGGGTCGGGTGTTCCCAGCGCAGCAGCGCCTCATAACCGGTAACGCTGCTGGTCTGATGATCGACTACCGGCTGGTAGTGCAACTGCAACTGCCCCAGGTGCAGCGCTGTGCGCAGGTCGGTTTCCACCAGGCGGCGCTGACGGGCGGCAACGTCCAGTTCGACATCAAAGCATTCATAACGATTACGGCCGTTACGCTTGGCTTGGTACAGGGCCATGTCGGCGTAACCCAACAGTTGCTCTGCCTGGTCATTGTCATCAGGCGCGATGGCGATGCCGATGCTCACCCCCACCACGAACTGATGCCCTTCGATCTGGAATGGCGGGCTGATGGCCTTGATCAGGCGCTGCGCGGTATTACACGCGGCATCCCGCCCCTCCAGGCCCGTCAGCACCACGGCAAACTCGTCGCCACCCAGGCGGGCCAAGGTGTCGTGCTCACGCAGTTCGCGGCGCAGACGCTTGCCCAACTCGCGTAGCAACTTGTCACCAAACGCATGGCCAAGGGAGTCGTTGATGTTCTTGAAGTTGTCCAGGTCCAGGCACAGGGCAGCCGTCAGCTTGGCGTTTTCGCTGCCGCGCAACAGGGCCTGGCGTAGCCGTTCGTGGAACAGCGTACGGTTGGGCAGCCCGGTGAGCGCGTCATGGTGCGCCATGTGATGGATCTGCGCATGGGCGGCCAGCTCTTCGGTGGCGTCTTCAGCCACGAACAACACGTAATCGGCCTGCCCCTCGCGGCTCTGGCTGAGCAGGGTACGGCTGCGCAGGGTGCGAGGGCCACGGGCGGTCTCGACGCGCGTTTCGGCGGCGTGTCCCTTGGTGCTGCGGGCACCCCGCACGAATTGCTGCTCCAGGTAGTCACCGGCAGCCGGCGCCAGGCATTCCTTGGGCAACTGGCCGATCATGCTGCGCTGCGGCCCGCCGAACAGGCGTTCGGCCTGCTGGTTGGCCAACAGGATGCGCTGGCTTTCCAGGTCCTGGACGATGACGCTCGCGGGAATGTTGGCAATCACCGAATCGAGAAACTGCGAAAGCTTGGCCATCTCCTGGCTGTACTGCTCGGCCAGCTCTTTGGCCTGCAGCAGTTCGAGCTCCTGGCGGTGGCGTTCGGAAATGTCGCGGGTGACCTTGGCGTAACCCACCAGTTGCCCGGCATCGTCGTACACCGCTTCGATGACCACATGGGCGTGGAAGACCGTCCCATCCTTGCGCAGGCGTGCGCCCGTTTCTTCAAAGCGTCCGGTGCTGCGCGCCTGCTCCAGGTTTAACGCCGGCAACCCGGCTACGCGCTCGGCATCGGTGTAGAACAACGAGTAATGCTGGCCGACGATTTCCTCGGCACGGTACCCCTTGGCGCGCTGGGCGCCGGGGTTCCAGTTGGCGACGATACCTTCAGGGGTGAGCAGGTAGATGGCATAATCCACCACGCTCTGGATCAACAGCCGGTACATGATGTCGGGGTTTGCTGCGAGCGACATGAACTTTACCTGAACCTTCGAAGCGCATGAAAAGGGACCCCGGCAAGCGGCGGCCGGGTCTTGGAAAGCGATGATGGCATTATGCCGCTCGCGAGCATTTTGTGAAGCACATCACAAAAATGGCGCTATCCCTTATCCACACCAACGAACAGGCGCCCCCCCCTCAATGGCGGGTGCCGGTCACCAGGAAATTGAGCAAGTCCGGCTCATCCCCCAAGGCGATAGCCTGCGCCAGCCGCGGCAGGCTCGCCAGCACGGCATTACAGAAAGCCACGGCGGGCAGATCCTGTGCGTAGCAACGCAGCAGCCAGTCACCCTCGCCACTCAGCAACTGCAACGCCACCGCTTGGCCGATGCCCTGGCGACGGTACTTCTTCAAAATAAACAGGTCGGCAAGTTCCTGCGCATCGATGCCAGGCAGTTCGCTGCGCTCGACCAGGACGAAGCCGGCGATGAATCCGTCCACCAGCACCAGATACGCGCCCCAGCCGTCGTCCTGCCAGTAACGTTGCAGGTGCTCCTCGTGGATGTAGAAACGGCCATCCGCCTCGACGTCTTCCTGCTCCCAGTCGGAGGACTCGTAGCAATAGAACTGGTAGAGATTGCGGATCAGCGACGCCTGGTCGAGGGTGGTTGGCAGCAGCGCGATGGGGAGCATGGTGTGGGAGGCCTGAACAAAAAGACGATTCTAGATCACCCGCCCCTGGCGACAAAAAGCCCGGGACCTCCCCGCACGGAAAGCCCCAGGCAAAATCACAGTGACATAACCTCGAACTCAGCCTTCCTGCAACGCCCGCGGCCGATGGCTTCGCTCTTCGGCGTCAGGCGACTTGGCACCCTGCAAGCGGAAGTCGAATGACAACTCGGCAAAGCGCTCGCCTTGCACGCCGCGGTCGCGCGCCGCCGCCGCATCCTCGACAAAACGCAGTTCGCCGATCAGCCCGTCACGGGTGGCATAGGCAAAGTCGTCCCACAGGTACTTGTCGCCCGCAAAGTTGATCTGCGTGGTCAGGTGGCGGTGCCCCGGTGCCGAGATGAAGAAGTGCACGTGCGCCGGGCGCTGGCCATGGCGGCCGAGCAGGTCCAGGCATTCCTGGGTTGGCCCCTGCGGGTCGCAGCCATACCCCGACGGTACGATCGAGCGCGCGCGATAACGGCCCTCGGCATCGGTAATGATACGCCGACGCAGGTTGAACTCGGACTGTGTCGAATCGAAGTACGAATAGGTGCCCTGGGTGTTGGCGTGCCACAGGTCGACGGTGGCACCGGCCAACGGTTTGCCGTCGGCATCGAACACCTGGCCCTGAAGGAACATCACCACGCCTGGGTCAGTGCCGTCGTCCATGCGCACTTCGCCCTCTGCCAGCGGCGCCCCGGCAACGTACAACGGGCCTTCGATGGTGCGCGGGGTGCCGCCGCCAAGGCCGGCTTCGGCATCCTTGGCGTCCTGCAGCAGGTCGAGGAAGTGCTCGATGCCCAGGCCAGCAGCCAGCAGGCCTGCCTCGTTACGGCCGCCCAGGCGGTTGAGGTAGTCCACGGCGTGCCAGAACTCGTCCTCGGTGATGTCCAGGTCTTCGACCAGGCGAGCGGTGTCTTGCAGCACGCGCAGAATGATCTGCTTGAAGCGCGGGTTTCCTTCGGCATGGTCCAGGCCAGCCACCCGGTTGAAGAAGGCTTGAATGTCGGCAGTGTGGGAAATTTTCACGGTCATCGTGCTTACCTCGTATTGTTCTTGTCAGGCATACAGGTGCGAATCAGCGATCGTCGCTGTGAATAGACGAGGGATGCCGACACAGGCCGTCGACCTCGATGTCCATGTACGGGAACAGCGGCAGCTGCATCAGCGTGTCATGCAACGCTTCGACGCTGGGCACATCGAACACGCTGTAGTTGGCGTAATGCCCGGCAATGCGCCACAGGTGGCGCCAGGTGCCTTCGCGCTGCAGGCGCTGGGCCAGTTCCTTTTCATCGGCCTTGAGCTGGGCGGCCTTGGCCGGGTCCATGTCGACCGGCAGCTTCACGGTCATCTTCACGTGGAACAACATGGTTATCTCCTTGCTTGTCAGCGACGAGCGAAGCGCGCCAGGCGCTGTTCGTCCAACGTCAGGCCCAGGCCTGGGGTATGGGGGATGTGCAGCTGGAAGTCGCGGTATTGCGGCGGCTCGTTGACGATCTCCTCGGTCAGCAGCAGCGGCCCGAACAGCTCTGTACCCCAGGTGAGCTGGCGCAGGGTGAGGAATGCGTGGGCCGAAGCCAGGGTGCCGATCGAACCTTCGAGCATGGTGCCGCCGTACAAGGCAATGCCAGCGGCCTCGGCGATCTGTGCAGTGCGCAGCACCGCGCGCGGGCCACCATTCTTGGCGATTTTCAGGGCGAAGATGCTGGCGGCGCCGTCGGCGGCCAGGCTGAAGGCGTCCTCGACGCTTTCGATCGACTCATCGGCCATGATCGGTGCCGGGCTGCGCTGGTTCAGGCGCACCTGGCCACCGCGGTTGATGCGCGAGATGGGCTGCTCGATCAGGTCGATGCCGTTGTCGCCCAATACCTGGCAGGCGCGGAGGGCCTGGGACTCGTCCCAGTACTGGTTGACGTCGACCCGCACGCTGGCGCTGTCACCCAGCTCGCGCTTGATCGCGACCACGTGCTTGAGGTCCTGCGCCACCGGGTTGGCGCCGATTTTCAGTTTGAACACCCGATGCCGGCGAATGTCCAGCATGTGCTGAGCTTCGGCGATGTCGCGGGCGGTGTCGCCGCTGGCCAGGGTCCAGGCCACCTCCAGGCTGTCACGCACGCGGCCCCCCAGCAGTTCGCTGACCGGCAGGCCCAGGCGTTTGCCCTGGGCGTCGAGCAAGGCGCTTTCGATGCCGGACTTGGCGAAGGTGTTGCCCTTGGCCAGCTTTTCCAGCTTGAGCATGGCGGCATTGATGTTATCTGCCGGCAGGCCGATCAGCGCCGGGGCGAGGTACGCGTCGATGTTGGCCTTGATGCCTTCGGGGCTTTCGTAGCCATACGCCAGGCCACCGATGGTGGTGGCTTCACCGATGCCTTCCACGCCATCACTGCAGCGCAGTCGCAATACCACCAGGGTCTGCTGCTGCATGGTGTGCATCGCCAGCTTGTGCGGGCGAATGGTCGGGAGATCGACGATAATTGCATCTA
The DNA here is from genome assembly GCF_001655295.1 of Pseudomonas sp. JY-Q. Classification (NCBI taxonomy): domain Bacteria; kingdom Pseudomonadati; phylum Pseudomonadota; class Gammaproteobacteria; order Pseudomonadales; family Pseudomonadaceae; genus Pseudomonas; species Pseudomonas sp. JY-Q. The sequence continues at coordinate 3,770,298 of NZ_CP011525.1, forward strand.
TGTGTTCAATCAGCGCGCTTGTCATTGTTGCCAGGTCCCGTCAGGTCGGGCTTACAGTCGTAGGCCCGAGTGATGCGTTTACTTGATTGTTGAAGGATTGCGCGAGACCCTGACGACCGTCCAATATCAAATGAATCTCCCACCATACCCTGGAGGTCTGATGGAGCTGCGCCACCTGCGTTACTTCAAAGTCTTGGCCGAGACCCTGAACTTCACCCGCGCCGCCGAGCTGCTGCACATCGCCCAGCCACCCCTGAGCCGGCAGATCAGCCAGCTGGAGGACCAGCTCGGCACCCTGCTGGTGGTGCGCGAACGTCCGCTGCGGCTGACCGAGGCCGGCCGTTTCTTCTACGAACAGACCTGCACCGTGCTGCAGCAGTTGCAGAACATCAGCGACAACACCCGCCGCATCGGCCAGGGCCAGCGCCAGTGGCTGGGCATCGGTTTTGCGCCCTCTACCCTGTACACCGTGCTGCCGGAGCTGATCCGCGAACTTCGCCAGGACAGCGAGCTGGAACTGGGCCTGAACGAGATGACCACACTGCAACAGGTGGAGGCGCTGAAAAGCGGGCGTATCGACATTGGCTTCGGCCGCATTCGCATCGACGACCCGGTGATTCACCAGCAGGTGCTGTGCGAGGACCCACTGGTGGCCGTGCTGCCCAAGGGCCACCCCCTGGCGGGCAGCCCGCTCAGTCTGGCCCAGCTGGCTGGCGAAGCGTTCATCCTCTACCCGGCCAATCCCCGGCCCAGCTATGCCGACCACGTGCTGGCGCTGTTCGCCCACCACGGCATGAGCATTCGTGTCAGCCAGTGGGCCAACGAACTACAGACCGCCATCGGCCTGGTAGCGGTTGGCGTCGGTGTGACCCTGGTGCCAGCATCGGTACAGCAGCAGCACCGTCCCGATATCGAGTATGTCGGCCTGCTTGATAGCGGCGCCGTCAGCCCCATCATCCTCAGCCGGCGCAAGGGTGATGTAAGCCCGATCGTGAAGCGGTGCCTGGCGTTGATCGAGCAACAGGCAATCTGAACACACCATGCCCACAGGGGCTGTATAGCCCTGCCCTATTGCCTATACCTGCCCCGTATACCCATCGGTATAGGGATGTTCCCATTGAGCTGTTTCATGCTGCGACACGTGAATCGCCAGGGCTCAAGACAGTCAATCAGAAATCATCGGCAAATGATCACCGCGTAACCAGTCGATAAACCGTGCAAACAACTCCGATTGCGAGTTGATCCCGAGCTTCATGTACAGGTTCTTGCGGTGCATGCGCACGGTCTCCGGCGAGATACCCAGCTCCTGCGCAGTAGATTTCACCGAGTGCCCGCGCAAGATCATGTGGGCCACTTCGCGCTCGCGGTCGGTCAGCACCTGGCAGCCAAAGCTGTCGAACGCTGCCTGCAGGCTGCTGCGCTCGGTTGATGCAGCGCCTGGTTCCAGGTTGTGCCGGGCATAGCGCCCCAGCAGTTCGCGCACCATCGGCTCCAGCGCACGCAACAGGTCGACCTGCCCGGCATTCAGGCGCGTGCCGCTGCAGCCCTGGAACAGGCTCAGCGACAGCTTGCGGCCTGCGCTGAGGTCGACAATGTAGTAGCTGTCTTCACTGCAACCTGTACCCAGGTAATAAGCCTTGTAGTAGTCGCTGTCGAAGAAGTTGTCGGGGGCGATTTCCTGCAGGTGGTAGAAGCCTTCGGCCAGGCCGCTTTGCACGGCAAGGCAGAAAGGGTCCAGCAGGTAGCCGGCGCTGAAATAGCGCTCCAGCACGGCAGCCCGGTGCAGTTCAGGAATGCCTTGCTGGTACAGCAACTGCGGTGCCCGCCCCTGGCACTCGAGGCTGATCATCATCGACTCCACCTGCACCAACTGGCCGATGGCAGCGGCCACATACTCCAGCGCCTCGGGGGTTTCGCCATGGGCCAGGGCGCGCTGCAACGCCACGTGCCACTGCTGCAGCGCGCCCATTGTGAGGGTAAGCGGGGTATCGGGGGAGGCCTGGGTCATGCCCGGCAGTCTAGCCTGCCAGGCACGCCCGCGCACAGCCCTTTGCGCCAGGTTTATCGGCCTTGGTACAGGCCAAGCGCTGTGAGTTCACGCGCGGTTTCGAGGATGCACTGGCGCAGGGTCTCGACGATCTCGTCCACCTGCGCATGGGTGATGATCAACGGTGGCGACATCACGTTCAGGTGCATGATCGGGCGCACCAGCAACCCTTTTTCCTGCGCCTTGCTGTGGATGCGCTCGCCGATGTTCACCTCATCGGCGAACAGTGCCTTGCTGGCCTTGTTGGCGACGAATTCGACACAGGCCATCAGCTTCATGCAGCGCACATCCCCCACCAGCGGCAGATCGCGCAGGCTCTGCAAGCGTTGCTCAAGGTAACCACCCACATCCTTGACATGATCGAGCAGTTGCTCGCGCTCGATGATCTCGATGTTCTTCAGCGCCGCCGTGCAGCACACCGGGTGGCCGCTGTAGGTAAACCCGTGGGTGAAGCAACGGCCCTTGCCTGGCTCGGCAATCACTTGCCAGATGCGCTCGGAAAAAATACACGCGCCCAGCGGCAGGTACGCCGAGGTCAGGCCTTTGGCGGTGGTGATGATGTCTGGGATGACGCCAAACAGTTCCTCGCTGGCGAAGAAGGTGCCCAGACGCCCGAACGAGGTCACCACTTCGTCGGCGACGAACAGGATGTCGTAGGTCTGGCACAGCTGCCACATGCGCTGGAAGTAGCCCTCGGGCGGAATGATCACCCCGCCCGAGCCCATGATCGGCTCGGCGAAGAACGCCGCCACGTTGTCGGCACCCAGCGACAGGATCTTGTCCTCGAACTCGGCCACCAGGTAGTCGAGGAATTCGGCCTCGTCCATGTCGTGCGGGGCACGGTACGGGTTGGGGTTGGAGACGTGGTGGATCAGGTCGTGGTGATAGTCGAACTCCGGCACCCGGTCGGCGGCCTTGTTGCCGATCGACATGGTCAGGGTGGTGGAGCCGTGGTAGGCGTTGTAGCGGGCGATGATGTGCTTCTTGTGTGGCTTGCCGCGGCAGTTCTGGTAGTACTGGATCAGCCGGTAGGCGGTGTCGACAGCGGTCGAGCCGCCGGTGGTGAGGAACACATGGTTCAAGTCGCCCGGCGCCAGCTGCGCAAGCTTCTGGCACAGTTCGATGGCCACGTCGTTGGCCATGTCGGAGAACGGGTTGGAATACGCCAGCTGGCGCACCTGGTCTGCGATGGCCAGGGCCATTTCCTCGCGGCCCAGGCCGATGTTGGTGCACCACATGCCGCCGACGGCATCAAGGAAGCGGTTGCCGTGGGTGTCACGAATGTAGGCGCCCTCACCGGCGACGATGTTCAACGCACCTTGCTCGCGGTGCTCGTCGAACACATGGTAGCCGTGCATGTAGTGGGCCTTGTCGGCCTCCACCAGCGGGTCGTGGGCGATAGCGAATGCTTTGCTTGGGGTGGCCATGGGCAGCTCCTTGGCGAGAATGTTTGGGCAGTGTTCAGAAACCGGTCTTGACCGTGCTCCAGACCCGGGTGATGGCGCGCATGTCCTTGGGGCTCTGGGTTTTCTGCGCGAACAGGCGCTCACGGGTTTGTGCGTCGGGGTAGATGGCCGGGTCCTGGCGGATGTCGTCACGCACCAGCGCGGTGGCGGCGGCGTTGCTGTTGGCGTAGTGGATGTAGTCAGTGACCTTGGCCATGGTCTGCGGCTGCAGCAGAAACTCGATGAAGCGGTGGGCGTTGGCCGCGTGCGGCGCATCCTTGGGGATGTACAGGTTGTCGAACCAGATCAGCGAACCTTCCTGGGGGATGAAGAACGACAGTTTGATGTCCTTCTTCGCTTCCACCGCGCGGGCCTGGGCGGTGGCGTAGTCACCGGACCAGGTCAGCGCCATGCAGACATCGCCGTTGGGCAGGCTGGTGAGGTAGTTGACCGAGTCGAACTTGCGAATGTAGGGGCGGATGCCCAGCAGCAGTTGCTCGGCCGCCTTGAGGTCGGCAGGCGACGCGCTGCGTGGGTCCTTGCCCAGGTACTGCAGGGCCAGCGGAATGACCTCGGTGGGCGCGTCCATCAGGGTGACGCCGCAGTCGGCGAAGCGCGAGACGATCTTGGGGTCGAACAGCATGGCCAGCGAACCGATCGGCGCGTCGGGCATGCGCGCGGTGATCTTGTCGACGTTGTAGGTGACCCCCGAGCTGCCCCAGGTATAGGGCGCCGAGTACTTCAGGCCAGGGTCGTAGCCCTGCAGGTTGTTGACCACCTGCTGATCGAGGTTTTGCCAGCTAGGCAGTTGCTGCTTGTCCAGTGCCTGGAACACGCCGGCGCTGATCAGCGGGGGGACCAGCGAGGCGTTGAGCATGACCAGATCGTAGCCGGAACGGCCGGTGAGCAGTTTGGTCTGCACGGTTTCGTAGCCATCAAAGGTGTCGTAGATGACCTTGATGCCGGTGGCCTTCTCGAAGTCGGCCAGGGTGGTTTCACCGATGTAGTCGGTCCAGTTGTACAACCGTAACGTGTTACCACTGTCCACCTCTGCCGCCTGGGCCAGGCTGGCGCCAGACGCCAGCAGCAGACCGCCAATCACCTTCAGTACCTTGCGCATGGCAACTCCATCGTGTGAGTGCTCCGGATCGAGCCGATGGGTTCACTATCGGTGGATTTGCCCAGGGGTGACATACCCCGAATGTGTGGGTGGTCGTTTTTTGGCAGGTGGCGCTGGAAGGTTTGCAGAACATCGTATGCCGACAAAATGTTGGGGCTGCTTTGCAGCCCTTTCGCGACACAAGGCCGCTCCCACAAGGACGGCGCAGCCTTCGAAGCTGGTGGTAATCCTGTGGGAGGACGGCGCAGCCTTCGAAGCTGGCGGTAATCCTGTGGGAGCGGCCTTGTGTCGCGAAAGGGCCGCAACGCGGCCCCAGTGTTCAGTACAGGAGAAAGGTCACGTCAGCGGGTACAACGCTTCATCGAACTGCGCCAGGCGCGGGAACACCAGTGGCTGGTCGTCCGAGAGCTGCTCCAGACGCTGCCGGTATTGCTGCAGAAAGTCCTGCCGCGCAGCAGCACTGATGTAAGGCACATGCCAAGCCACGAACGGCGGCAGCACCTCGAACCCGACATAGGCCAGCGTGCCCCGCAGGATCGGCCGCAGCATGTCTTCCAGCGGCCCGTGAATCGCGCCATCGCCAAACATGTGCTCGCGCCCGCCCAGGGTCACGGTCACCAGCGCCCTCTTGCCGGCCAAGCCGCCCTGGTCGTAGAAGCGCTTGCCGCCATAGCACACCCCCGACACCAGCACACGGTCGATCCAGCCCTTGAGCATGGCCGGGGCCGAGAACCAGAAGATCGGGAAGTTCAACACCAGCAGATCGGCCCACAACAGCTTGTCCAGCTCCTGCTGGATATCTGCGGCAATGGCACCGCGCTTGACGCCCTGACGCTGCTCCAGCGCATACACGAGGTACTCGGGGTTCTCGCGCTGGGTAAAGTCATCGGCACTGGCCACCGGGTTCCAGCCCATGGCGTACAAGTCACTGACCTGCACCTGATGGCCTTGGGCGCGGAAGGTTTCCACAGCCTGGTCACGCAGGGCTGCCGTGAACGATTGCGGTTCGGGGTGAGCGTGGACGATCAGTACATTCACAAGCATTCTCCTTACACAAAACAGGTTGTCTTCCAGCGGTGGCTCAGCACTGTACGGCTTTCACCTCGACGAACTCGGCCAGGCCCTCTTCGCCCCACTCGCGACCGTTGCCCGACTGCTTGTAGCCACCGAACGGCGCCCGGTAGTTGAACCCGCCCCCGTTGATGAAGCACTGCCCGGCCCGTATCTGCCGCGCCAGCGCCAGGCCGTGCTCGCGGCTGCCCGCCCACACCGCGCTGGACAGGCCGAACGGCGAGTCATTGGCCAGCGCCAGCGCCTGGGCCTCGTCGGCGTAGGGGATCAGGCACAGCACCGGACCGAAGATTTCTTCCTGGGCAATGCGCATGCGGTTGTCGACGTCGGCGAACAACGTGGGCGCCACGTAGAACCCGCGCTCGAAGCCGCCGTGATCACCACCGCACAACAAGCGCGCGCCCTCCTCCTGTCCCTGGCGAATGTAGTCGAGCACCGTGCGCCGCTGTCCTGCCGAACACATCGGCCCTAGGAAACTGGCGGGGTCACGCGGGTCGCCCATGACCAGTGCGCGGGTTTCGGCCTCGGCGATTTCCAGCGCCTCGGCATAGCGGCTGGCCGGCAGCAGCATGCGGGTCAGTGCCGTGCAGGTCTGCCCCGAGTTGATCATCACGTCCTGCACGCCATAACGCACCGCAGCGTGCAGGTCGGCATCGGCGGTAATCAGCAACGGTGACTTGCCCCCCAGTTCCAGGCATACCCGCTTCACCGTCGGCGCAGCCGCTTGTGCCACCCGCACCCCGGCACCGGTTGAGCCGGTGAACGACACCATGTCCACCTGCGGGTGCCGGGCCAGGGCTTCACCGACCTTGGCACCTGGGCCGCTGACCAGGTTGAACACCCCTGCCGGCAGGCCGATGGCGTCGATCATTTCGGCCAGCACAAATGCGTGTAGCGGCGTTTCCTGGCTGGGTTTGACCACCACCGTGCACCCGGCAGCCAGGGCCGGCGCCAGCTTGCCGATCATCTGGTGCAGCGGGTAGTTCCACGGGTTGATGAATGCGCACACGCCAACCGCCTCACGGTACACCAACGAGTTGCCGACTTCGCGCACCTCGTCCATCAGCCCGGCCAGTTCGGCGTATTGCTCCAACCCGGCAATCGGGCCTTCGACCTGCACCGCCTGGCACCACTGCACCGGCATGCCCAACTCGTCGGTGATGACCTCGGCCATTTGCGCCGCGCGGTTTTTCAGCTGTGCGACCAATGCCCGGATGTACCCGGCGCGCACGCTGGACGGTGTGCGCGACCAGCCATCGAAGGCCCGCCGCGCCGCCATCACCGCCCGCTCGACATCGGCCTCGGCGCCCAAGGGTACCCGGCCAATGGCCTGCTCGGTGGCCGGGTCGATCACCTCAGCCATGCCCTGCCCGCTCGGCACCTGCCAGGCGCCATCAATGTACAGCCGCGCATACTCACGCATGGCCGTACTCCCGTTTCAGTTCGTCGGCACAGCGGGCGATGCGCTGGCAGGCATCGACCAGCGCCGCATTGCCCAGCACCAGGCCCAGGCGGATATGCCCGGCAGCACTGGGGCCGAACGCTTCGCCGGCAAGCACCGACACGCCCTGGCTGTCCAGCAGGTAGTCGGCAAAGGCCTGGGCACCTACGCCGGTCTCACGAATATCGACCATCACGAACATGCCACCATCGGGCTTCAATGCCTTGAGGCCCGGGCAGCCGGCCAGCTGCTCGCACACCAGATCTCGCCGCTCGCGGTAGGCTTCGCGCATGGCGTCCAGCTCGGGCAACGGCTGCTCCAGCGCCACCACGGCGGCATCCTGGACGAAGTCCGGCAAGCCGTAGAGCATGCACAGGGCGAGGTTTTCCAGATGCGTGGCCAGTGCTGTCGAGCTGACCACCCACCCCATGCGCCAGCCGGTCATGGCATGCGACTTGGACAGGCTGTTCAACGTTGCAGTGCGCTCGGCCATGCCCGGCAGGCTGCCGGGGCTGACATGCTCGCCTTCATACAGCAGCTCGCTGTAGACCTCGTCAGAGATCAGCCACAGATCATGGGCAATGCACAGTTCGGCCAGCGCCTCCCAGGTGGCGCGCGGCAGGCTCGCCCCCGAAGGGTTGTGCGGGCTGTTCAGCGCCAAGGCGCGGGTGCGCGGGGTAATGCGCTCGGCGACGTCACGCGGGCACACGCGAAAGCCATTCTCGGGCTTGACCGGTACCGGTACCACCTTGGCGCCACAGGCGCCGAACACGGCCTCGTAAGTGACATACATCGGTTCGGCAACGATCACCTCATCGCCTGGGTCGAGTATGCACTGGGCCACGCAGAACAGCGCGCACTGGGCACCCGCCAGCACGGTCACCTGGTCGACGCTCACCGCCTGGCCACTGCGCTGCCGGTGACGGTTGGCGATGGCCTGGCGCAGCGCCAGCTTGCCGCGTACATCGGCGTAATGGGTATGGCCAGCGCGCAGGCTGTCGATGGCCGCCTCGACGATAGGCGCGGGGGTGTCGAAGTCCGGGTCACCCACCGACAGCAGCAGGATGTCCTTACCCTCGGCCTGCAGCGCAAGGGCGCGGTAGTGAATGTCCCAGGCCGCAGCCCCGTCGCCGGCGATGCGTTGGGTAAGCTTGGCGTAGCGCATGGCAATCTCCCTTCTTTGGCGGTTTCAGTCGACGAGGATCTTCGGGTTGGAACTGCCCCACACGGTGTACAGGTCGGCCAGCAACGCGCCGTTGATTTCTTCCATCTCGGCCTGGGTGATTTCGCCCCCGGCCTGCTTGCCGAACAGCACCACTTCGTTGCCCCCCTTCACATCAGGGAAGTCGGTGACATCGACCATCAGCGTGTTCATCGACACCTTGCCCACCACCGGCACACGGTGGCCGTTGATCAGCACATGGCCCTTGTTGGTGAATACCCGGCGGTAGCCATCGGAGTACCCGACCGTAATGTTGGCCAGGCGCGAATCACGGGCCAGGGTGAAGGTGCGGTCATAGCCCACGGTGTTGCCAGCCGGATAGCTGTGCACCGCAGCCACGTGCGATTTGAACTGCATCGCACGCTTGTACTCGGTGCGCGCCGGCACGGTGTCACCGAACAGCGCGCCCCCTGTTCGTACCATGTCCAGGCGCGCTTCCGGCACCTCCAGCGTAGCGAACGAGTTGGCGGCGTGCAGGGTGAGCTTGCTGCGGTCGAGCTTCGCGTGCTTGATCAACCAGTCAGTCTGCTCGTTGAAGGCCGCCAGGCCCTTGCGGACATCGTCCTTGTCTTCCACGGCGAAGTGGGTCATCAGCGCGACCAGCTTGAGGTGCTTCTGGTCGGTGATCTGCAGCGCTTCGCCACGGCCGGACCAGGTGGCCATCTCCACCCCGTTGCGGCTCATGCCGCTGGAGTTGAGCGCCATGTGAATGCGCAAGGTCTTGCCATGGCGCGCGGCGATGGCATCGGCCTGGCGGGCAAATTCCGCGCTGCCCACCAGCTCTTCCATGTCGTACTGCAAGCCATCTTCCAGCTCGTTGAGGCTGGCCAGGCGTACCCGCACCAGTTGCCCGGTGAAGCCACTGGCGCGGACCACGCGGGCCTCCTCGTTGCTGGCCACCGCCACGCAGGGCACGCCCTGGGCGATGATCGATGGCATTACCAGGCCGATACCGTGGCCATAGGCATCGGCCTTGAGCACGGCGCACAGCTTGGACTTGCCGGCCAGCTCGGCCTGCAGCGTGCGGATGTTGTGCTGCAGGGCGCTGGCGCTGACTTCGACCCAGGCATTGCTGTTTTGCGCGGTCAGGGCGTTGGTACCGTTGTCCATCGACAGCGGGGGGGCGGCATACAGTGGGGCTTGGCCGGTGATCAGCAGGGCCAGGGATGCGGCCAGAAGTGTACGGCGAAATGGCATGTGGGTTTCTCTTGTTCTTTTGGTTGTTCGCGGCTTAACAGACGCAGGTGTGTTTGAGTTCGATGAAGGTCACGCCGGGTGTGGCGAAACCGCTGGCCAGGTCGGCCTGCAGCGCGTCCAGATCACGCGGCTGGCGCACCGCGCAACCAAAGGCACGGGCCAGGCCGATGAAGTCCGGATTACGCGGCAGCACGCCGACCGGCTCGATGTTCAGGCCGAGCATGTCATCGCGGATCTGCCCGAGGGCGTCGTTGTTCCACAGCAGCACCACCAACGGCCGGTCCAGTTCCTCTACAGCCGTGGCCAGCTCCTGGGCGGTATAAAGGAAACCGCCGTCGCCCACCAGCACCAGGCCTGGGCGATGGTCGGTGGCAAGCATGCCGCCAATACCGGCCGGCAGGCCGTAGCCGAGTGTGCCGTAGCCGGTCGGATGCAGCCAGCTACGTGGTGCCCGGCTGGCGAAGGCGTAGTTGCCGGTGTAGGCCAGTTGGGTCATGTCGCTGCTGATGAACGCATCGTCGGGCAGCACGGCGGCAATGCGGTCAAGAATCGCCTGATGGGTGGCCTGCAACGGTGCATGCCCATGACGAATGGCCTGGCGCAGGTTGCTCACCGCTTCGCTCGCCTGAGCAGGGTCTCGGTCGAGTGCAGGCAGGTGTGCGAGCAAGCCGGCCAGGGTTTGCCGGGCATCACCTTGCAAGGCAATGGCACAGGGGTAGAAGTCGTTGAACTTGCGCGGGTCGATGTCCACGCGCAGCAGCTCGCCAGTGATCGGCAGGCGCTCGCGCCAGAAGTCGGTGTCGGCCATTTCGGTGCCCACGGCAAGCACCACATCAGCCTGGCTGATCAGCTGCCAGCCGGGTTCCACGCACAGGCTGGAACCGGCATTCAGGGGCGCCTGCGGCGGCAGCAGGCCCTTGCCGGCCACGCTGGTGAACAGAGGCGCTGCCAGCCGTGTACTGAGTTGCTGCAACTGCTCAGCCGCGTGCAACGCGCCACCCCCGGCAATGATCATCGGCCGCTGGGCGGCGGCAAGCTTCAGGGCAGCCTGCTCGAGGGTTTCGCGGCACGGCTGGCCACGCCCAGGACGGCGTACCACCTCGTCGCTCCAGTCCCGGCTGACCGATGCCGCCAGCACGTCCAGCGGCACCGAAATGTGCACCGGGCGCGGCCGTTCGCTGTCGAACACTGCCCAGGCGCGAGCGATCAGCTCGGGCAAGTCGTCGCCCTGCAGGGCCACCGCAGAAAACGCCGTGATGGGCGCAGTCATGGCGCGCTGGTCCTGGGTTTCATGCAGGCAGCCCCAGCCCTTGCCCAGGCTGGCGGTGTGGTTGACGCTGGAAATCACCAGCATCGGCACCGAGTCGGCATAGGCTTGGCCGATGGGGGTGGCGACGTTGGTCACGCCTGGGCCGGTAATGACGAAACACACCCCAGGCTTGCCACTGACCCGCGCATAGCCGTCGGCCATGAAGCCGGCGCCCTGCTCGTGGCGGGTCAGTACATGGCGAATGCCACTGCCCGGCAGGCCACGGTACAGCTCCAGGGTGTGCACCCCAGGGATGCCGAACACGGTCTCCACACCGTAGTTGGCCAACAACCGCACCAGCGCCTGGCCGGCTGTCAGGGTAAGGTCATTCATGTCGTTCTCCTTGCGCCTGGCCGAGGCGGATCAGCGCGTCGACCGCGGTGGTGCCATGGGCACCGACCATCAATGGGTTCACATCCAGCTCCAACAGCTGCCCGGCGTTTTCGCAGGCGTAGTCGGCCACCGCACGGATAGCTGCGACCAAGGCGTCGAGATCGGCAGCCGGGCGGCCACGGAAGCCTTGCAGCAGGCTGGCACTGCGCAGGTTCAGCAGTGCGGCGCGGATGGCGCTGTCGGTGGTGGGCAACAACAGGCTGACACTGTCCTTGAGCAGTTCGACCAGCACGCCGCCGGCACCGATCACCAAGGCCAGGGCAAAGTCGTGTTCACGTTTGATGCCCACTATCAGCTCGGCCAGCGGCGGCTCGGCCATGGGCTCGAGCAGTACCTGGTCGAACGCGACGTGCGGGGCGTAGGCAGCGATGCGCTGGCGCATCTGCAACAGTGCAGCTTCCAGGGCGGCGGCATCACGCAGGTTCAGCGCCACCGCACCGGCTTCGGTCTTGTGCGGCAGCTGTGCGCTGACCGCCTTCAGTACCAGCGGGTATCCCACGCGGGCGGCGTCTGCCACAGCGCGCTCGGGCGTACTCAGCACACCTGCCGGTACCGGCAGACCGAAGGCGCGCAGGGCCTGCTTGGATTGCCATTCGTCCAACAGTCGGCTTTCGCCCGTGAGGGCCTGCGGGCACAGCGGTACCCGCGCAGCCTCGCCCTGGTCCAGTAACCGCTGGCGGTTCCTTTGGTAAGCGACGATGCGCCCCCAGGCCGCCAGGCCGTCTTCCACGCCCTGCAGGGCAGCGATGCCCCGCGCATGCAGGCGCTCACGCGCACTGGCAGGCAACAGTTCCGGGAAAGCCGAGGTGACGAAGCCGATCTTGCCGTGGCGTTCAACGGCATCGCAGTACAGCCCCAGCAGCAGGTCACATTCCTTGCGCTCGCCGGTGAACGCCGCCGGGTAGTCCAGCACCAGCATCGCCGCGCCCGCGGCGCCGCTCAGGGTACTGTCGAGCATGCGTTGCAGGGCGGCCTCATCGCCCCAGATGGCTGTGGTGAAGTCCAGTGGGTTGACCAGGTTGGCATAGCCCGGCAACACCTCGGCCAGTGCCGCCACCTGCCCTTGCTCGAGCTTCGGCAGTTGCAGATCGTGGCGTTCGGCATAGTCGGCAATCAGGCCGGCATCGCCGCCTGAGCAGGCCAGCGCAATCAGCTCGCCATCTGCCGGCAAGCGTCCGCAGGCTGCGGCCTTGAGCGTTTCGACAAAGCTCACCGGGCCGCTGACGCGGATCACCCCCAGGCGCTGGAACAAGCTGTCGTACAACGCATCGGAGCCGGACAACGAGCTGGTGTGGCTGAGCGCCAGTTCAGCGCCGATCTGCGAAACGCCCGTCTTCAGGGCAATGATCGGCGTACCCTGCTGCAATGCCTTGTAGGCGGCGCGTGCAAAGCCCGGCACGTTCTTCAAGCCTTCCAGGTGCAGCCCGATGGCCGTTACCCGTGGGTCGTCGAGCAGCACATCCATCAGCTCGGCCACACCCAGTTGCGCCTGGTTGCCGACCGAGGCCATGTAGGCCACCGGCAGCGAGCGGTCGCTCATGGACAGGTTGTAGGCAAAGTTGCCGCTCTGGGTGAGGATCGCCACGCCCTTCTCCACCTGCTGGCCGCCATGGGCCACCGGCCAAAGGGCTGCACCGTGCAGGTAGTCGAGCAGGCCATAGCAGTTGGGGCCGAGCAGGGCCATGTTGCCGGCCGCAGCGAGCAGGCGCTGCTGCAACTGGCAGCCCTCTTCGCCGCTTTCGGCAAAGCCGGAGGCATAGCAGATGGCACCCCCGGCGCCACGCGCGGCCAGCTCGGCAACGCACTGCAACGTCAGCTCACGGTTGGTGGCGATGAACACCGCGTCCGGGGCGTAAGGCAAGTCGGCCACGCGGGCCACGCAAGGGATGCCTTCCAGGCTTTCATGCTGCGGGTTGACCAGCCACAGCTCACCGCCAAAGCCGCCTTCGGCGCAGCGCTTGAGCGCCCGCGCCATGCTGCGCCCGCCAACGAAGGCCAGGTGCCGGGGCGCCAGCAGGCGCTTGAGGTTGTCACGAATCGATTGCGACATGGGTGTTCTCCTGGCGCTCAGCGCAGCAGCGGGCGCAGCAGTTCGCGGGCGATGATGTGCCGCTGGATTTCCGAAGTACCCTCCCAGATGCGCTCGATACGCGCGTTGCGCCAAATGCGCTCAACCGGCCCTTCGTCCATCAGGCCCATGCCGCCGAAGATCTGCACGGCTTCGTCGGCGACCTTGCCCAGCACTTCGCTGGCAAACAGCTTGGCCATGCCGGCTTCACCGTCGGTCATGTTGCCCTGGTCCATCTTCCAGGCGGTGTGCAGGGTGAGCATCTCGGCCGCGCGGATCTGCGTGGCCATGTCGGCCAGCTTGAACGACACCCCCTGGTAGCTGCCGATGGCCTGGCCGAACTGCTTGCGGTCGGCGGCCCATTGCAGTGACAGGTCGAGGGCGCGCTGGGCCTGGCCCACGCAGTTGGCGGCGACCATCACCCGGCCGGCGGTAAGCCAGGCGTTGGCCACTTCCCAGCCCTTGCCGACTTCGCCCAGCACCTTGCTGGCCGGCACCCGGCAGTCGTCGAAGAACAGCTCGTAGGTGTGATAACCACGGTTGCTCACGCACTTGGGACCACGGCGGATGGTCATGCCCGGCGTACCCCGGTCGACCAGCAAGGCGGTGACCGCATTGCGCTTGCGCCCGTTGTGCTCATAGGTGTCGGTGACAGCGAAGACAATGGCGAAATCGGCGTGGCCGGCGTGGCTGATGAAGTGCTTGCTACCGTTGATGACAAAGTCATCGCCTTGGCGCACGGCGCGGGTCTTGATGGCGTTGGCATCGGAACCGGCACCCGGTTCGGTGAGGGCAAAGCAGTCGGTTTTCTCGCCCTGCACACAAGGCAGCAAGTAGTCGTTGATCTGCTCGTCCTTGCAGGCCATGAGGATTTTCGACGGCCGTGCAACGAAGACATGCAGCGCCCAGGACACCTTGGACAGCTCACGTTCGATCAGCGCCTGGGACAGGTAGTCCAGACCGCCCCCTCCCACTTCCTCGGGCATGTTGAAGGCATAAAAACCGGCTGCGATGGCCTTGCCACGGATCTGTGCGGCCAGTTCGGGTGACACGGCGTCGGCGCGGTCCACCGCTTCCTCATGGGGCAGCAGCTCCTTGGCAACAAAGCTGCGTACCGCTTCCACCAACATTTCTTGTTCTTGGGTCAGTTGGAAATTCATCTGCGAAGGTCCTGATGAGGGTCGGGTATCGGATTACTGGCCGGTAAAACGGGGGGCGCGGCGTTCAACCGAGGCTTGCAGGGCCTCGGCGCCATCCTGGCTGCGGCCGCACAGCAGGCCGGCGTGGCGCTCGGCCTCCAGCTGCTCGGCGAGGGTGCGCCGGGCGCCGTCGCGGATCAGCTGCTTGGTCTGCGCATAGGCGAACGTCGGGCCATTGGCCAGGCGCCCGGCCAACTCGGCCGCCACGGCGGGCAGTTGCTCGTCGGCGCAGACTTCGCTGACCAGCCCAGCCGCCAGGGCACGCTCGGCGCCCCACAGTTCATCGAGGAACAACAAGCGCTTGGCCTGCTCGCTGCCGATCAGCCGTGGCAGGTGCCAGCTGGCGCCGGCATCGGGGCTGTAGCCCATGCTGGTGTAGCCGGCCTTGAAGCGCGCCGAGGCGGCGGCGATGCGCAGGTCGCAGCACAGGCTAAGGTCCATGCCACCGCCCACGGCGGTGCCGTTGATGGCGGCGATGGTGGGTTTGTCGAGGCTGTGCAGGCGCAACATCAGGGCATGGGCAGTTTCGGTCCAGCCATAGCTTTCCAGGGTGCCGGCAGCTTCGGCGGCAGCCCATTCGGCCAGGTCGGCGCCAGCGCAGAAGCTGCGGCCGCTGCCGGTCAGCACCACCACGCGTACGGCGGGGTCGTCGGCATGGCTGTCGAGCAAGGCGTGCAGTTGCTTGAGGGTGGGAATGTCCAGCGCGTTGCGCTGCTCGGGGCGGTTGAGGGTGATCCAGGCAACGCCAGCTTCGACCTTGCTCAACAGTGGCGACGACGGGGTAGTCATGGGGGCCTCGGTGTTGTTGTGATGGTTTTGGAGGGCTTGACGAGGAAGATACTAAACGAGTGTTCAACAAGACGGGATGGGCTGTTACAACTTCGCACAACTCGGTGTTTGGCGTTACACAAGGGCGTTCGTCGTGACGGCTTTATGGCCTGTGAGATCGCGCGCCGCGCGGGCGGTGCTCGATCTCACAGGTGCTGAACATGCAGCGATTGACACCCGCCGGCGACGAGCTGCGGTGTCAAACCCCTGGTGCGCTGGGTGCGAAGGCCCCCTGCCGGCGGCGGTTGACGAAGAAGTACGCCGCGTAGCATAGGGCAATGAAGCCAAAGCCCCAGTACAGCGACGGTCGTTGGGTTTCATCCAGCGCCAGGAACACGAACAGCGAGCTGCACAGGGTGATGCACAGCAGCGGCACCAGCGGGTACAGCGGCGCCTTGTACTTCAGGTCCTGCAGTTGCCCGCCGTCGCGCAGCCAGGCCTTGCGGAAGCGGTACTGCGCCAGGGCGATGACGATCCAGGTCACGGTGCCGGACATACCGCTTACCGCCATCAGCACCATGAACAGCGTGTCAGCCGCAACGAAGCTGGTCATCAGCGAAATCAGCGCAAAGCACAGGGTGATGCTCAGCGCCCGCAGCGGCACGCCACGCTTGCTCAGCGGCGACAGGCTTTTCGGTGCCATGCCAGTCTTGGACATGGCCCAGAGGATGCGCGTGGAGGCATACAACCCAGAGTTACCCACCGAGAGGATGGCCGTGAGGATGACGAAGTTCATCAAGTCGGCGGCGTAAGGGATGCCGACCATGTCGAACACCTGCACGAACGGGCTTTCCATCAGCCCGGCCTGCTCGTGCGGCACAATGGCCGACAGCACGGCAATCGCCAGCACATAGAAGATCAGCACGCGGAACACCACATTGCGCACCGCCCGCGGGATGCTTTTTTCCGGGTGCTCGGTCTCACCAGCCGCCACCCCCATGATTTCGCAACCCTGGAAGGCATAGACCACGGTCATCATCACCGCGAACACTGCCGACAGGCCGTGGGGGAACAGCGACTCGCCCACCAGGTTGTTCAGCATCGGTGCGGGTGCCCCGCTGCTCAGGGGGATGGCACCGAAGATCACCAGCAGGCCAATGACGATGAAGCCGAGGATGGTTGCCACCTTGATGCCCGAGAACCAGTACTCGGCCTCGCCAAAGGCACGCGTGGCCAGGGCGTTGAGGCCGAACAGCACCACCACGAACAGCGCCGACCAGTACCAGATCGGCACCTCCGGGAACCAGCGGGTCATCAGCATGCCGGCAGCGGTGAACTCCAGGCCTACGGTGGTGGCCCAGCTCATCCAGTACACCCAGCCGATCATGAAGCCGGTGGCCGGGCCAATGTACTTAGTGGCGTGGGCCTGGAACGAACCGGACACCGGCATCTGCACCGACAGCTCACCCAGGCAGACCATCACCAGGTACATCAGCAAGCCCGCGACCAGGTAAGCCAGGATCGCGCCCACCGGCCCACCCTGATTGATGGTTACGCCCGAGCCCATGAACAGGCCGGTTCCAATAACCCCACCCAGCGACAGCATGAAGATGTGTCGGCTTTTCAGGGCGCGGGTGAGCTGGATCTTTTCAACGTTGTCAGTCATGGCGCACCTCACCATTGCGGCAGGTACGTGTGGCGATGCGAACGAGGGGCTGAGCGCTACGGCATGTCATTATTCTTGTCTCCAATAAGCCTCATGGACCGCGTGCAACACGGTTGCCATGGATTATTGGAAACGGATGTAAGGTGCCGTTGTACGAACGGATCGAAGATGTAAAAAGTCGTAAGTTTTTTGTACGTCAGCTCTGAATCAGCTGTTCCAGGGTCGCACGGGCCTGGCCGAGCTGGCTTGCCAGTGGCTCGGCCAGTGCGTTCAGCGCCTGCCCATCATGCTGGCGGGCTGCGTCTTCCAGGCGTCGCAACAGCGCAGCCAGGCCAGAAAAACCCAGGGAGTCGCAACTGCCGGCCAGGCGATGGGCCAGGTGCAGCACCTCGGTAAAGTCCTGGGCTGGCAGCGCCTCGGCCAACGCCGTGGCGTGCTGCTCCAGTGACTGGCGCAACACATTCAGCAGGCCCTGCAGCTTCTGCTCGCCCAGCAGCGAGCGGTGGGTGGCCAGCAGCGACCAGTCCATGTTTGCGTCAATACCGGCCTCTTCAGTCGGCGTTGCGTCGGCCAGCGCCTGGCGCAGGTTGGCCAGCCGCAGGGGCTTGGCCAGCACACCTTGCATGCCGGCTTCCAGGTAATCCGACAGTTGCCCCGGTTGCACGCCAGCGGTCAGCGCCACTATCCGGCTGTGGTGGTTAGGCCCGGGGGTGGCGCGAAGCTGCCGGCACAGTTCCACCCCGCTCATGCCGGGCAGGTGAACGTCCAGCAGGATCAGGTCGAAGCGCCGCTGTGCGCACAACTGCAGGGCCTGCCCGGCATCCTCGGCAAAGCTCACCCGGTGGCCATCGCGCACCAGCAGGCCGCTCGCCACCTCACGGTTCAGCGCGACGTCCTCGACCACCAGGATATCCAGGCTGGCGCTGACCGACTGGGCCGGGGTATTGGCCGCAACCGGCTGCCCAAGGGCGATGTCGAGTTCGAACCAGAAGCAGCTGCCCTGCCCTTGTACACTGTCCAGGCCAATGCAGCCCCCCAGCTTTTCCACCAGGTGCTTGCAGATCGCCAGTCCCAGACCGGTGCCGCCGTAGCGGCGTGCCACGGCCTCGCTGGCCTGGACGAAGCGGTCGAAGATTTTTGCCTGTACGGCCGGCTCGATGCCGATGCCATTGTCACTGACCGACACCCGCAGGCGCTGCGTGGTCGCCTCGCTGACCAGCACCTGCACCTTGAGCCGCACCTGGCCGTGCTCGGTGAATTTGATGGCATTGGCCAGCAGGTTGCTGAGCACCTGACGCAGGTACTGCTCGGCGCCGTGCTGGTAACCGGCTAATTGCTCATCAATCTCCAGATGCAGTGTGTCTCCGTTGTCCGCGGCCATGGGTTCGAGCAGCGCCAGCACTTCCTGGCACAACTGGCGCAGCGAAAAGCCGACCAGCTCGGCGCGGCTCTCACCTTCTTCGAGCCGGGCGAAATACAGCACTTCGTTGAGAATCGCCAACAGCCCCTCGCCGGCCTTGTACAAGGCTTCCAGGCGCTGACGGTCGGCCGCTTCCAGCCGGCCACCGCGTAGCAGCTCGGCCATGCCCAGGATACCGTTGAGCGGGGTGCGCAGTTCGTGGCTCATGGTCGCCAGGAAGCGTGACTTGGCCAGGTTGGCGGCCTCGGCGTCATCCTTGGCCCGGGCCAGGCTGGCGGTACGTCGTTCGACCATGGCCTGCAGTTCGTCGCGCTTGTCTTGCAACGCCAGGCGGTCGCGCTCGCGGCGTTCAATGTCGCTGAGGATGGCGCGGCGCATATCGTCCAGGGCATTGGCCACCGTGTCGATCTCGTCAGGGCGCGATGAACGGCGGCGCCCCAGGCGCAACGGTTCCTGCCATTGGCCGGCGCCAATACGCCGGGCGAACTCGGCCATCACTTGCAGATGGCGGGTGACCAGGCGATAGAACAGCCCCGACAGCGCCACTGCCAGGCCACACAGGAACACGCCCATCCACAGCAGGCTGGCAAGGCCGGTGGCATACAACCGATGGTGCACCGCACCCAAGTCGATACTCACTTCAAGCTCACCCAGGTGCCTGGCGGGGCCCGAGGGGGGCTGATAATCCAGGGGGAAGCGCTCGATGCGCAGCGGCCCCTTGGGTTCGGCCTCCCCTCGCAGCAGTTGAAAATCGTCGCTAACCAAGCGCACCCGGGCCACGTCGGAAAAATCCACCAGGCCGCGCAATTGCGTATCCAGCTGCGCCTCGTCCAAGTCCCACAGGCTGCGCTCCAGGCTGGCGAGGTAGCCTGCGCGGATCAACGCCATGCGCGCCTCGATGTCGCGCATCTCGCGGCGGTATTCAAAATACAGCTGCACGCTACTGGCCAGTACGGTAAAGCACAGGCTGAACAACAGGATGAACCGCAGCAGGCGGCGCAGCAGGCCATCGGTGTGCAGGCGAATCATCGGGCATCTGCCGGCAGGTTGATCATGTCGCGGTAGGTGACCTCGCTCTGCTCCAGCCAGCGCGCGATCTCGCCAGCCTGGTTCATGCGCCGCAACTGCGCGTCGATTTCGTCCATGTGCTGGCTCAGGGGTGATTGCCGCGATACGGCTACCCGCAGGTAGTCCACGCTCAGCGCGCTGGGCAATACGCGGATGTCCTGCGCGCCGGGCAGGTGCTCGATGAACAGTTGGCCGGTACGCCGCTCCTGGATCACGTAGTCGATGCGCCCGCGGATCAGCTTGCCGAAGTTCTGCTGGCTGGACGATACCCGCTCGATGTTCTGGTGGCGGGCGACGAAGCGGTCGAATTCGGCGCCGTAGCTTTCGCCGTACAACAGGCCGCCGCGGTAACCGGCCAGGTCCTCCAGCTGCTGGAACTGCACCGGTCGTTTGCGGTTGTAGAACACGGCCACCTCCTCGCGCACCACCGGCTCCGTGGAAAAACGCATGCGCTGGTCACGCTGGTCGCTGTTGTAGGCCAGGACCACGTCCACCCGCCCGGCGGCGGCGTCCATCAGGCAGCGCTTCCAGTTGCCCAGCACCACGGTTTGCACCTCGTAGCCCATGCGCGCGAACAGTTCACGCACCACGGTTGGGGCCAGGCCGCGCACCTGGTGGCCGTCGCTCCAGGAAATGGGCGGGTACACCGGGTAGTCACAGTAACGCACGGGCTCACTGGCACTGGCGTGCAGGGTGGGCAACGTCAAGGCCAGCGCCAACTGCCAGGCGCGAGGAATCATGCTGCCACGCTGGCGGTGAACAGGTAGCCGGTGCCGTGAATGGTGATGATCAACTGCGGTTCGGCCGGGTCGTCATGCAGCTTGCGCCGCAGGCGGCCGACCAGCACGTCGATGGAGCGGTCGTTGGGCACCCACTCGCGGTTGCGAATCTGGTCCATCAACTGGTCGCGGCTGAGGGTGTGGCCGCTGTTGCGCAGGAACACGCTGAGCAACTGGAACTCGCCGTGGGTCAGCAGGGTTTGCCCGCCACGGGCGTCGATCAGGCGCCGGCGGTCGGTATCCAGCGCCCAGTCGGCGAACTGCTTCAGCGATTGCGCGCAGGCCGGGGCGGGGTGCGCCTCGCGGGCATGGCGCACGCGGCGGATCAGGTTTTTCGCCCGGGACACCAGCTCGCGGGGGTTGAGTGGTTTGATCACGTAGTCATCTGCACCGCATTCCAGGCCAACGATGCGGTCTATGTCGTCATTGCGCCCGGTGACGAGGATGATGCCAACCTCCGAGCGCACCCGCAGTTCGCGGGTCAGGGTGAGGCCGTCCTTGCCGGGCAGGCGGATGTCCAGCAGCACCAGGTCGACATCCTGGCTGGCAAGCAGGGCTTCGGCCCTTTCCGCAGTGTCGGCGCAGTGTACGTCGTAGCCCTCCTGGGACAGGTAGGCCTGCAGCAAGTCACGAATAAGCGGATCGTCATCGACGATCAATACCCGAGGCGTCATTGCGTGTTGTCTCTTTTTATTGGTGTTGTTCTACACACTCGCGACAGCAGCGTACTCGTTACTGAACAGGTGATCAACAGCCCTCGGACAGGCTGAAGCGCCTCCGGCCACCGGCCTGCAGGCCGTCGACCCAGGCCTCGCAGATGATCACGCCCTGCTCGGGGGTGAAGGTGCCGGGGTTCAGGCCCGACTCCAGCCACAGGCCGTCGAGCAAGGCGCTCAGGCTGATGGCCGCCAGGTCGGCATCGAAGCCCTGCCAGCCCTCCTCCTCGGCCAGTCTGGCCAGTAGCCGGCCAAGTTCGTTGCGGTACTCGCCATAGGAGTGGTCGTGCACCTGGTTGATCGCGTCGGCGGTCTTCACCGCGCCCCAGAAGGCCAGCCAGGCATCGAGCAATTGCGGGTCGAGCAGCTCGGCGCAGAACGAGGCACGGAAGAACGCGGACAGCCGCTCGCGGGCATTGGGCGCGGCCTGGGCCATGGCCTCACGCAACAGGCCCATCACCCGACCGGTGACGGCCATGTAAGCCTCTGCCACCAGTTCGTCCTTGCCCGCGTAATGGTGGCTGATCAGCCCGACCGAGACCCCGGCCTCGGCCGAGATCTTGCGGATCGAAGCCCCCTGGAAACCATGGCGTTTGAGGCACACCAGGGTCGCCTCGACCAGGTTGGCTTTGCGCAGTTCCGGCAGCATGCGGTGGTAGCGGGCTTCCTGAGTCATCGGTGGGTCTCTGGTTAGGGGCTGGACTGAACGACTGTACAACAAGCCGGACTGCGTGATAAACCCTAAGCGCCACTGCCCGGCAGGGCCCCCTCACAACAACAAAAGCGGCTGCCATGAACGACCTGATCACACGCGAGCTGGACCAAGGCCTGCTGACCCTGGCCTTCAACCGCCCCGACAAGCTCAATGCCCTGAACACTGCCATGTACCAGCTGCTGGGCGACCTGTTGCTGGCGGCAAGTGAAGACCCCGCTGTCGATGCCATCATCATCACCGGTGGGCCGCACTGCTTCAGCGCTGGCAACGACCTTCGCGACTTCCTCGACAACCCGCCCAGCGACCTGGACAGCCCGGTGTTCCGCCTGATGCGGGTGGTCATGGGCCTGGACAAGCCGCTGATCGCAGCGGTCAGTGGTGCGGCGATCGGCATCGGGGCCACCCTGTTGGGCGACCAGGTGCTGGTCAGCCGCTCGACCAAGCTGCGCATGCCTTTCGCGCCGCTGGGTGTGTGCCCGGAGTTTGGTTCCAGCCTGCTGCTACCGCGTGTGCTTGGCCAGGCCAGGGCGGCACGCTTGCTGCTGACCAATGCATTGCTGGATGGCGAACAGATGCTGGCCTGGGGGCTGGCCAATGAGCTGCATGAAAACGGCGAACAGTGCCTGGACGCTGCCCGCACACTGGCGCGGCAGCTGCAAGGCTACCCGCAGGCGGCACTGCGTATCAGCAAGCGGCTGCTCAAGGACAGCCAGCGGGCGGAGCTTGAAGCCACGGTGGCGCGGGAAAGCCGACTGTTCATCGAGTGCTTGCGTACTGAAGAAGCGCGGGCCGTGCTGCGAGGGCTGATCAAGGGTTGAAGGGGCTGGCGCGATCTTCATGGGCGCAACTGTCCTGCGCAAACGTTGTTGCACTAGTACCCGGTCATCTCCAGATACCCGCGCCCGCCCGCACTCCCGTTCAAGCGTACCGGCCCTTCCCAATACGGGAACCGTGTCTGCATCCACGCCTGCGGCTCAACGGCATCGACCTGCACATCCACCCCATGCTCCGGCACTTGCACCCGCCAGCGCGTCGGTACCTGCTTGCCGTTTTTCTGCGCAGACCAGGCCAGCGCCTGCAGGCGGATCTGTGCGGCGTCCAGCGCCACCACCTCCCCCTGTGGCCCTACCCAGGTCCCGGCGCGATACGGTTCACCGTGGGCCTCCCGTACCTGGAACAGCATCAGCTTGGCGCCACTGTCCAGGTGCAGGGAAAACCAGTCCCAGCCGGTCTGCCCGGGCGCCAGCGGCTGACTGCTCCATTCCCGGTCCAGCCAGGCCTGCCCGGTAACCGCGATGCACAGGCTGCCATGCTGGACGTGCCCCTGGACCTGGTAGAACGGCTGGCTGTAATAGTACGAAGCCTGGCCCTTGCCTGATTTTTCGCTGTAGCCCTGCTCCCCATGCAGCACCAAGGGAAGATCGCTGTGCAACTGCAAGTCATAGCGAAAACCGTCGCCACTTGCGACCATCTGTAGCTGTTCAATACCGCCCTGGCCCTGTAACACCCAGTCATTGATCCATGCACGAAACGGCTGGGCCTGCACGCCGGCCTGGCCGATACCCCCCCGCGCCAGGGTTTCAGCAGCCTGATGGCCACCCGGCCCGGTCAGTGCTGCATGCCCCATCCACAGGTTCGGGCTGTTCCAGCCGGTGGTCTCCGGGCCGGGGCGCAGGGCCGAGCGGAACAGTGTCCACTGGGCGCCCCAATCTCGGCCCTGGGCGTCCTTGAGGTTGGCGGTGACATACCACCACTCGATACGAAAGCCGTCGTGGGGACCGTGGTCATGCGGGAAGACCAGACGATGATCGCGGGTCACCTGGCTGAATTCGCCAGCCTGCTGCCCGAGCCCGGCATAGCTTTGCGGTGCTGGCTGATCACAGCCGCACAACAACCCGCTCAGCAACAGCAACGCATTAAGCTTCATCGGCCAACGGCCTCAACAGTTCGCGCGGCTGGCGGCGCGCCAGTTGCCACAGCGGCCAGGCGCAGGCCAGCAGGCTGGTGAACATGCCCAGCACGGTCAACTGCAGCAGTTGCATGGGGAACACATACAGCGGTAAACGCCAGCCGAATGCCTGCACGTTCACCACCGCGACCAGGCACCAGGCCAGCAGCAACCCAAGCGGGATTGCCAGCAGCACGGTGAAGCTGCTTAGCATGAGTGTCTGCCCCAGGCTCAGCCAGACCAGTTGCATGCGCCGCACCCCCAGCGCCCACAGCGGTGCCAACTGGCCCAGCCGGGCCTGGCCCAGGGTCAGCAGGTTGATGAACAACGCCACACCAGCCACGCCAAGGGTAAGGCTGTTGAGGGCTGCGGTGGCGGCAAAGGTGCGGTTGAAGACGTCGGTTGACCAGCGTTTCAGGCGCGCCTGCTCGACCACCCGGCTGTCATCCAGGGCAAAGTGCTGTTGCAGCGCGGCCTTGAGCACCGGCACCCGTTCAGCGCTCAGGTCGACACTCAAGCCGGCCAGGGTTGCCTGTGGCCAGTGGGCGCGCAACCAGCCGGCATTGACCAGTACATGCCCCTTGGGGTTGCCGTAATCGGCGTAGATCCCGACCACGGGCAAGGCTGGCGTGTCTGCGGGCAGCTGCAGGCTGTCGCCCAGTTGCAGGTTCAGTCGCCTGGCCAACTGCTCACTGAGCATCACGGCTTGTCCACTGGCCAGTCGCTGCCAGGCGCGCGAATGCTGTTCCAGCAATGGCCAGCGCGTTCCATAGGCGGGGTGATCGACAATGCCCTGCACTTGCACCGGCCAACCTTGCAGCTGCATGTCTGCGCGCCAGCCAGGCAGGACCACGCTGGCCACAGGTTGCTGCTTGAGCCACTCGACTATCTGCAAGCCTTGGGCCGTATCACGTGGGGTGACATACAGGTCGGCGGAGAGGCGCAGGTCAAGCCAACCGACAAACGTCTTGCGAAAACCCTCGGTCATGCTGCCCACGCCAACACTGGCAGCCAGCGCCAGCAAAAGAGCGACCAACGCCAGGCTCAAGGCTGGCAGTTGCTGGCGGCTGTCAGCCACGAACCATTGCGCCAAGGGCCGGTGGCAACGACGCGCCAGCCAGGCCAGTACCCGATCGAGCAAGGCCGGCAACAGCAGCGCCGCCGCCAGCAGCAACCCTGCCAGCATGCCGAACGCGCTAAGCAGGCCAGCCCCGAAGACACCACAGCCCAAGGCCAGCAACAGCAGCAGGCCCGCTAGCAAAGCCTGCCGTTGCAACCATGGCCCCTGCGCCAGTCGCCAGGCCTGGGGTTGCGCCAGCGCCAGCAAAGGCAACCGGGCAGCACGCATTACACTCTCCAGCCCTGCCAGCAATGCCCCGAGTACACTTACCAGCACACCCAGCAGCCACCACCCCGCCGGCAGGCTCAACGTACCGGCGACCTGGGCGCCATACAGACCACGCAGGCTGGCGGCCACGTCGGGCAACAGCCACGCGGCCAATGCGTAACCACTGACCACCCCGGCCAGCCCACCCACTGCCGCGAACAGGCCCAGCTCCAGCACCAGGGCACCCAGCAGGGTCTTCAGGCTGATGCCGCACGCGCGCAGGTTGCGGATCAGCCCACGGCGCTGCTCCAGCGCCAGACCGATCGCGGCGTGGGCGATGAACAAGCCGACAACGAACGCCAGCAGGCCGAGGGCGGTCAGGTTGAGGTGGAAACTGTCGGTGAGGCGCTGCAAGCCGCCATCGTCCTGCCGCGGCTGCAGTTCAAGGTGGCGGGCAATATCCGTAGGCAACGGCCCGGGCGTATCAGCCAGCAGCAGACGAGACAACTGCCCCGGTGCGTTCAGCAACGCCTGCGCGTGGCCGATGTCCACCACGATGACCCCAGGTGCCAACGCAGGCTGCAAAACCATAGGCGGCAGCAACTGCCCTTCACTGTCGCGGGTCGGCTGCCCGGGGCTTGTGTTCAGTTGACGCAAGGTGTCTGGCCCAACCCAGGCTTGCCCGGGCGTGCCGATGAACGCTTGCAGGTCGAATGCCTGCACCTGCACCCCGGCAATGCTGCTGGCAGGCGGCAGGCTCAACGGCTCGATGCCGATCAGTCGCACACTGCGTGCGGGCTCGCCCGGCAAGCGCAAGCGCCCTTCCAGCACCGGCGAAACAGCCCAGCCCTGCCTGCGCAGTTGCACGTACAACGCCTGATCGAAGCGCTCGCCATTGCGCGCGATCAGTTGCGCCTGCAACGGCCCGGTCAGTACCGCGCTGGCCCGGGCATAGTCGCTGCGTGCCTGGCTGTTCAATGCCTGCACACCGGTCCACAGCGCCGTGGCCAGCCACAGGCCAGTGAAGATGCTGAAGCACTGCACACGATGGCGCCGCCAGTGGCTGAGCAGCGCCAACAGGGCCAGCGACAAAAGCTTCATCAGCCCTGCTCGGGCCGCACACGGCCGGCCTGCAGGTAGCAACGGCGCTGCAAACGCGCCGCCAGCCGCGGGCTGTGGGTCACCATCAGTACCCCGCTGCCGGCTTCGGCGACCAACTGCAACAACAAACTCAGCACCTCGTCACTGCTGGCCTCGTCAAGGCTGCCGGTCGGTTCGTCAGCCAACAGCCAGGCCGGGCGCCCGGCAAGCGCACGGCCGATGGCGACCCGCTGCTGCTGGCCGCCAGACAGTTGTTCCGGGTAACGCTCAAGCAGGTCCGCCAGGCCCAGGCGCTGCGCCAGGTAAGCCGCCCAATGCGGGTCATGCCGCCCGGCGAGGCGGGCCTGGAAGGTAAGGTTCAGGCCCACGTCCAGGCTGCTGATCAGGTTGTACTGCTGAAACACCAGGCCGATCCCCTCCCGCCGCCACTGCGCCAGCGACGCTTCCGAACGGCCATCGAGCGGAACATCGTCGATCAGAATACGGCCGCTGTCCGCTCGGTCCAGGCCAGCCACCAGGTGCAGCAAAGTGCTCTTGCCGCTGCCCGACTCGCCCATCAGCGCCAGGCTGCTGCCCCGCGCCAGGCGCACGTCGACCCCCTGCAATATGGGGAGCGGGCCTTGGGGGGTGGGGAATGATTTGTAGAGTTGTTCGATGGCTAGCATCGAGTGGCCTTGATGGGTGGGGTGTCCCTTTAGGCATAGCAGGTTCGGCCAAGCCTGCTCCTGCACCGGCCGCTTTGATCGATCTCGCCGGTGCCTTCCTGTTCAGACGACGTGCTGCTGCGGCCGCCCCCTCGAATCGCAGGGGCGCCCCTTCAATGGATCCACTAAAAACCGATAATCGCACAGAATCCGCATTAACAAAGCAAAATGCATTGACCATGCCCGCCAGTCGCAGCCTTAATGGATCCATTAAATAAAAACAAAACCCCGGAGAGCCTCCCATGTACCCTAAAAACACCTGGTACGTCGCCTGCACCCCCGACGAAATCGCCACCAAACCCCTGGGCCGGCAGATCTGCGGGGAAAAAATCGTGTTCTACCGCGCCCGAGAGAACCAAGTCGCCGCCGTCGAGGACTTCTGCCCGCACCGCGGCGCACCGTTGTCGTTGGGCTATGTCGAGGACGGCAACCTGGTGTGCGGCTACCACGGCCTGGTGATGGGTTGCGACGGCAAGACCGTGTCGATGCCGGGCCAACGGGTGCGTGGCTTCCCCTGCAACAAGACCTTTGCGGCCGTCGAGCGCTATGGCTTCATCTGGGTCTGGCCCGGTGACCAGGCGCAGGCCGACCCGGCGCTGATTCCGCATCTGGAATGGGCGGTGAATGATGAGTGGGCCTACGGCGGCGGGCTATTCCACATCGGTTGCGACTACCGCCTGATGATCGACAACCTCATGGACCTCACCCATGAAACCTATGTGCACGCCTCCAGCATCGGCCAGAAGGAGATCGACGAGGCACCGCCGGTCACCACCGTCACCGGCGACGAAGTGGTCACCGCCCGGCACATGGAAAACCTCATGGCGCCGCCGTTCTGGCGCATGGCCTTGCGTGGCAACGGCCTGGCCGACGATGTACCGGTGGACCGCTGGCAGATCTGCCGCTTCACCCCACCTAGTCATGTGCTGATCGAAGTGGGTGTAGCGCATGCCGGCAAGGGCGGCTACCACGCCGAGGCACAGCACAAGGCATCGAGCATCGTCGTCGACTTCATCACCCCGGAAAGCGATACCTCGATCTGGTACTTCTGGGGCATGGCACGCAATTTCGCTGCGCACGACCAGACCCTGACCGACAACATTCGTGAGGGCCAGGGCAAGATTTTCAGCGAAGACCTGGAAATGCTCGAACGTCAGCAGCAAAACCTGCTGGCCTACCCCGAGCGCAACTTGCTGAAGCTGAACATCGATGCCGGCGGCGTGCAGTCACGCAAAGTGCTGGAGCGGATCATCGCCAAAGAGCGGGCGCCGCAGCCGCAACTGATCGCCACCAGCGCCACCCCTGCCTGAGGAACAGCCGACATGATCGATGCCGTAGTGGTATCCCGTAACGATGAAGCGCAGGGTATCTGCAGCTTCGAGCTGGCCGCGGCAGATGGCAGCCTGCTGCCGGCGTTCAGCGCCGGCGCCCATATCGACGTGCACCTGCCCGACGGGCTGGTGCGCCAGTATTCGCTGTGCAACCACCCCGAAGAACGCCATCGCTATCTGATAGGCGTGCTCAACGACCCTGCTTCGCGGGGCGGCTCACGTAGCCTGCACGAGCAGGTGCAGGCCGGTGCCCGGCTGCGTATCAGTGCGCCGCGCAACCTGTTCCCGCTGGCCGAGGGGGCGCAGCGCAGTGTGCTGTTTGCCGGCGGCATCGGCATTACCCCAATCCTGTGCATGGCCGAGCAGCTGTCCCACTGCGGCCAGGCCTTCGAGCTGCACTACTGTGCCCGCTCCAGCGAGCGGGCGGCGTTTGTCGAGCGGATTCGCAGCGCGCCGTTCGCTGATCGGCTGTTCGTGCATTTTGACGAGCAGCCGGAAACGGCGCTGGACATCGCCCAGGTGCTGGGCAACCCGCAAGCTGATGTGCACCTGTATGTATGCGGGCCAGGCGGGTTCATGCAGCATGTGCTGGACAGCGCGAAGGGCTTGGGCTGGCAGGAGGCCAACCTGCACCGCGAGTACTTCGCCGCAGCACCGGTGGATGCCAGCAACGACGGCAGTTTCTCGGTGCAGGTGGGCAGCACGGGCCAGGTGTTCGAGGTGCCAGCCGACCGGACCGTGGTGCAGGTGCTGGAAGAGAACGGTATCGAGATCGCCATGTCGTGCGAGCAGGGTATTTGCGGCACCTGCCTGACACGCGTGCTGCAGGGCACACCGGACCATCGCGATCTGTTTCTCACTGAAGAGGAACAGGCCCTGAACGATCAGTTCACGCCCTGCTGCTCGCGCTCGAAGACGCCGCTGCTGGTGCTGGACATCTGAACCGGCTTACGACGAGGGCAGGATGACTTTCATGCCCGCATCCGCCGCTGCCCCGCCAAAGGTTTCGGCATAGCGCAAGGTGGCATTGGCGTGCTCGCGCATGATCGCTTCGGCGCGGGCACCCTGGCGGTTGACCAGGGCGTCGAACACGGCGTGGTGCTGCATATGGGCGAAGTTGAAGCGCCGGTACTCGCGAGCCAGATCATGGCGGTCCACCGCAAGTGCGGTGACCGAGGCGAATGGCAGGTGGTCGTTGCGCGCCAGGGCAACGGCAATGGCCGGGTTGTGGCTGGCGTCGATGATCACCTGATGAAAGCGCATGTTCAGGTCGTGATAGACCTGCAAGTCGTCTTCGCTCACAAAGCCCTTGTCGAACAGCTGATCGCCGTCGACCAGGCATTGTTGCAACGCAGCGCGTGCTTGCACCGACAAGCCACGTTCTGCAGCCTGACGCGCCGCCAACCCCTCCAGCACACCGCGCACCTCGACCGCACCCGCGATGTCATCGGCGCTGACCGAACGCACCTGGAACCCCCGGCCACCAAAGCGCACCAGCAGGCCTTCCTGTTCGAGGGTGCGAAATGCCATGCGCACCGGCATGCGTGAAACGCCGAACAGTTCGGCGGTTGGGACTTCCATCAAGCGCTCGCCGGCCGCCAGCTCGCCCGAAGCGATCATCTTGCGCAACGCAACCAGCACCATTTGACCGGGTTTGCTCATCCAGGCGACTTCCAAAGACATGAGCGGGCATCTTAGCGCAAGCCGTGGGGTTGCTGCTGACCTGTTGTAGGAGCGGGTTTACCCGCGAAGCAGGCAACACGGAACATGGCACCGGCTGCGCCGGTGTTCGCGGCTGAACCCGTTCCTACAAGGTCAGCGGGTAGCTGACGATCAGTCGCGTCTGGTCGAAATCGCTGTTGAAGCTGCGCCGGTTGGTCGCGTTGTTCAGCCGGATGTTGAGGTTCTTCAATAACCCACTCTGGAAGGTGTAGTTCACCTCGGTATCGCGCTCCCACTCCTTGCCATTGCTGCCCGCCGCCGTGGTGGCGTTCTCGCCATGCCCGTACCGCACCATGGCCAGCAGCCCTGGCACACCGAGCGCGGCAAAGTTGTAGTCGTAACGCACTTGCCACGAACGCTCGTCAGCATTGCTGAAGTTGCCGTTGAACATGTCGTTGCCCAAGGTTCGCCCACTGCTGCCATACACCGACATCCACTGGCTGTCACCACTGACCTTCTGCAACCCCAGGTACAGCGTGTGGCCACTGTACGAAGCTGACAGCAAGGCGTAGCCGGTGCGGCTCTGGATGTCGCCGATGCGCGCCTGTCCGTCATCCCGGTCGATGAAGTAGCCAAGGTTGGCCCCCAACGTCCACTCCCCTACCCGCTGACTGTGCAGCAGGTTGAAGTAGCTTTGCTGGTAGATGTCCTCCAACTGCGAGTGCCAGGCGCCGATCAGTGTTCGCTGCTGGTTGAAGCGGTACTCGGCGCCGGCGTAGTTGAAGCCGTCCGAGGTGACCCCGGGCGCGGCCCAGGCAGACAGGTCCTGCATGTCCGAAGAGTGGCGCAGGCTCACCTCGCGGTACTGGCCGGCCTGCAGGCTCAGGCCTTCGATTTCCCGCGAGTCGAGCATGGCACCACGGAAAGTCTGCGGTAGCAGGCGGCCATCGTCGTAACGCAACAGCGGAATATCCGGCAACAATTCCCCCACCTTCAGCTCGGTCGCAGACATACGCAGCTTCGCCGCCAGCCCGGCCCGACCGTAGTCGTCGGCCGCTCGCCCGTCATCGTGCACCGGCAACAGTTCTGAGCCGCTGGTACCGCCGCCGCTGTCCAGCTTCACGCCGAACAGGGCGATACCGTCCAGGCCAAAACCGATCAGCCCCGGGGTGTAGCCCGAGCTGAACTTGAAGATGAAACCCTGGGCCCATTCTTCAACCTTGCCCTTGGCGGCCCCCGGGTCGCGGAAATCGCGGTTGAAGTAGTAGTTGCGCAGTGTCAGCCCACCCTTGGCATCTTCAAAGAAGCCCCCCTCTTGCGCCCAGGCCGGCAAACCAAGGCCAAACGCCAGCGAAACTGCCAGGGCCGAACGGGCCAGCGTGCAAGTTGTGTCCATCATTATTATTGTTCTCCGCGTTCAATAGGCGCAGCAGACCGCCCCAGGCCAGCATGACCCGGATCAGTAAGTTGCATTCAGATACCCGGCAAGGCCGGGTTGCACTCAGTGACTCAGTGCATCAGCAGGCAAGGCGGACGCAGGCTTTGTCGTTGGGCGCAACAGCAGCAGGCAACCCGCGGCAAGCACGAACACGCTGGCAAACACGCCGTACAGATGCAGGGGTTGCCAGCCACCATCGAGCAGCACGCCAGCCACGGTCGGCGACAGGATTGCGCCCATGCGGCCGATGCCGATCCCCCAACCCACGCCGGTGGCGCGTACCGATGCGTCATAGACCACCGGCGACAAGGCATACAGCCCAGCCACGCAGCCGTTGGAAAACAGCCCGATCAGCAGGCCCAACGCCAGCGCCGCAGTGACCGAGGCGCCATTGGCCACGAACAGCACCAGCAGCGCGGCGGTAATGAGCATGAACAACGCCAGCACGCGCGTCAGTGGCCAGCGCGAAGCCAGGCCGCCGATCAGCGCCGCGCCAAGGATGCCGCCCACGCTCAACAGCACCCCGCCGGTGATGCCTTGCTGGGCCGACAAGCCGGCGGCCACCAACAGTTTCGGCGTCCAGCTCATGACGAAGTAGAAGCCGAACATGACCAGGAAGAACAGCAACCAGATCACCAGCGTGGTGCGGCGCATGGCCGGCGCCAGCAGCTGCTTGAAACCGCTACTGGCACCTTCTGCCCGTGCGGCAACAGCCGGCAGTTGTGCCAATGCCGGCTGGCCGAGGCGCACGGCCAGGCGGTTGACCCGGGCCAGCGCATTGGCCGGCCGGCGTGCCAGCAGAAAGTCCAGCGACTCTGGCAACCACAGCAGTACCAGCGGGATCACCAGTACGGTGACGATGCCGCCAAACAGAAATACCGAGCGCCAGCCCCAATGCCCCAGCAGCCATACCGCCAGCAAACCGCCCAGGGTCGCACCCAGCGCATAGCCAGTGGACTGCAGGCTCACCGCCAAGCCGCGCCAGCGTTTGCTGGCATATTCACTGGCAATCACATTGCTGCTGGCCAGGATGCCACCGATGCCCAGCCCGGTCAGGCCACGCAGCAGCGCCAGTTGCAGCGGGCTCTGGCTCAGTGCCGAGAGCAGCATGCCGATACCGGACAGCGCCAGGCACAGCAGGATCAGCGGGCGTCGGCCAAAGCGGTCAGCCCACGGCGCGATGAACAATGACCCGGCCGCCATACCGAACAAGCCGGCACTGAGCAGAAGCCCGACCTGCGCCCCATTCAGGCCCCACTCGGCAGACACCGAGGCGGCGGTGAAGGCCATGACCAGCACGTCGAAGCCATCGATCATGTTGAGGATGATGCAAATACCAATGGCCAGGCACTGAAAGCGCCCCATCGGGTCGTTGTCCAGACGTTGCTTGAGATCGGTATTCATGGGGTCACCTGCCGGCCAGGCTTGGCCACAGGCGAGAGGAACGATGCGCACGCGCAGGCGCAACGGGAGGAACCCTGACGGTTCAGTGCCGCTGGATAGCCATTCATGACTGGACCCTTTTTGTAATTGTTATCGCATACGGCAGGAGGGCTCCGGCCGTTGTCAGGCGCTAATCAACCAGATAATGGATCCACAAACAACGTTACGAAAGCACTGCCTATCAATCAGGCTCGACCAAATTCAGCTCATCGTTAGGAAAAATCATATTTTTTATAATTAAATTCAGTAGATTATAAATTTACAACCAAAGAAACTTGATGTTCGATTAACGAACACAATCGAATTATGGATCCACAAACCTTCAAAAACCACCCCTTGACTCACCACCATGACTACGCAATGAACAAATCTTCATGTTCCCCCTCAGCGCCCTGATCATGGGGCGCACAGCCGATGCCAGCCAGCCGGCAGCCGGGACTCGCCTTGAGGGTGCGGTGCGGGTTGCGTAGCATCCGCGGCCCGATCGCGCGCGTATTGCCACCCCTCAGGATCGATTCACAGATGCCGCAACCCATCCCGTTAAAGGACCACGAAAAGGAAAAACACCTGGTCAACCGTCGGCTTCTGGCCTGCGCTGCCATGGTGTTCAGCCTGTGTGCTGTCCTGGTGGGCCGGCTCTATGTGCTGCAAGTGCTGCAGCATGACCAACAAACGGCCGTGTCGGAAAACAACCGCGTGCACGTGCTGCCCATCGCCCCCGAACGCGGGCTGATCTATGACCGCAACGGCGTGGTACTGGCCGACAACAAGCCCAGCTTCGACCTGACCATGACCCGCGAGCGATCAGGCGGCGACTCGGCCAAGGTGCTCGACACCCTGACGCAGGTGCTGGGCCTGACCGAAGACGACCGTAAGCAGTTCGACAAGGACCTGCGCCGTGGCCGCAAACCGTTCGAGCCCGTGACCCTAATGGTGGGCTTGAGCGAGGAGCAGATCGCCCTGGTAGCGGTGAACCAGTTCCGCCTGCCGGGCCTGGAGGTGGAGCCGCAGTTCATCCGCGAGTACCCACTGGCCGGGCATTTCGCGCATTCAGTGGGCTATGTGGGACGCATCAACGAGAAAGAAGCCAAGACGCTCGACAGCACGGAGTACCGCGGCACCCAATCGATTGGCAAAACCGGCATCGAGCGCTTTTACGAAAGCCAGCTGCATGGCCACGTGGGCTACGAAGAGGTCGAGACCAACGCTCAGGGGCGGGTGATGCGCGTGCTCAACCACAAGGACCCGACCCCAGGGCAGGATATAGTCCTCACCCTGGACGCCCATTTGCAGATAGCCGCAGAAAAAGCGCTGGGTGACCGCCGTGGCTCGGTGGTGGTATTGGACCCGGCCAATGGTGACGTACTGGCGATGGTCAGCAACCCCAGCTTCGACCCCAACCTGTTCGTCAAGGGCATCAGCTTCAAGCAGTATGCCGCGCTGCGCGACTCCATCGACCGCCCACTGTTCAACCGCGTCCTGCGCGGCCTGTATGCGCCTGGCTCGACCGTGAAGCCTGAAGTGGCCATCGCTGGCCTCGACAGCGGGGTGATCACCCCTGGCAGCCGGGTGTTCGACCCGGGCTACTACGAACTGCCCAACTATGACCACAAGTACCGCAACTGGAACCGCAGCGGCGACGGCTGGGTGGACATGTACACCGCCATCATGCGCTCCAACGACACCTACTTCTACGACCTGGCGCACAAGCTGGGCATCGACCGCCTGCACGACTACATGGCCGAGTTCGGCCTGGGCCAGAAGGTGTCGCTGGACATGTTCGAGGAAGCCTCCGGGCTGATGCCCTCGGCCGAGTGGAAGCGCGCCACACGACGCCAGGCCTGGTTCCCGGGCGAGACGCTGATCCTTGGCATTGGCCAGGGTTACATGCAGGTCACCCCCCTGCAGCTGGCCCAGGCCACCAGCCTGCTGGCAAGCAAGGGCGTGTGGCACCGCCCGCACCTGGCCATGACCGTGGGTGGCGATACGCCGATCGACCCAAACCCCATGCCCGACATCGTGCTGCACGACAAGCATGCCTGGGACCAGGTCAGCCAGGGCATGCAGATGGTCATGCACGACCCGCGCGGCATTGCCCGCGCAGCAGCAGCAGGCGCGCAGTATCGGATCGCCGGCAAGAGTGGTACCGCGCAGGTGGTGGCGATCAAACAGGGTGAGCGTTACAACCGCAACAAGACCCTGGAGCGCCACCGCGACAACGCCCTGTTTGTCGGCTTTGCTCCGGCTGAGCACCCCAGTGTGGTGGTGGCGGTCATGATCGAGAACGGTGAGGCTGGAGGCCGGGTCGCAGGGCCGGTGGTGCGGGAAGTGATGGATGCTTATCTGCTGGATGAGCAAGGGCACCTGAAGCCGGAGTATGCGGGCGGCGCACCCACTCGGGGTGTGCCACACACATGATTTGGCGTAGCCGCTGTGCAGGCGGCTTTAGTCGCGAATGAGTCAGGATGCCGTGCGCGGCATCAGCTCATACGGGTGTTTCCACCCCGGCAGCGCCTGGATACGGGCTTTCCAGGCCTCGATGTGCGTGAACGCTGCCAACGGGATACCGGTGTCTTCTGGCATGAACACATACCCCGCCAACGACAGGTCGGCAATGGTCAACCGGCCACCGACCATGAATGGCGTCTTCGCCAGGTGCGCGTCGACAATACGGTAAGCCGCCGTGGCACGCTCGCGCAGGAACCGCGTGACATCGGTTTCGCCGGTGTTCTTCAGGCAGAACAGAAAGCGCAGCGCAGCGTAATAGCTGGTGAACTTATGGTTGTCGAACAGCATCCAGCGCCAGATCTCACGCTTTTCATCTTCATCACGGGGCCCGAACTGGCCGGTCTGTTCGGCAAGGTATTCCAGAATCAGCGCAGACTGGGTGAAGCGCTTGCCAGCATGCTCCATCACCGGCACCTCGCCCTGCTCGTTCACCTCATCGCGCCAGGCTTGCTCACGCGTCTGGCCATGGAAGAAGTCGACGAACACCGGCTGCCAGTCCTGGCCGGTGAGTTCAAGCATGAGCGCAGCCTTGTAGGCGTTGCCGGATTCGGCGAAGCAATGCAGCCTGTAGTCGGACATGGGCGAACCTTCAGTTTCCTTTGAATGATCGGCAGGGCGCTCTGCGGGTTTGCCCGCGAAGCCCCTCCACCCAAGCAAATCACGCGCGTCCCGACGCGGTCAATCCATGACGCGCTCCGTCGACACCTTGAGAACCGTGCGTTCAGCCATATCGTCAGCGGCAGGTTCACCTTCATCCCCGCCACGCTCCTGCCAGCAGAAGGGAACTACCCGAACGCCTCAACCGTCTTAGACACTGAGTGGTTTATTTCCCTGTGCTTCACGTTACTGGAGAACACGACATGCGCCACCTACTGCTCGCCCCTGCGCTGCTGCTCCTGATGCCTGCCGGTGCTGCCCTGGCCCGCGTCGATGCGGGCGACGTCGCCACCTCGGCCGGTATTTCCGCTTCGCTGTATTCGACCTTCAAGGATGACAAACGGATCATCCCGGCCCGTGACGAACTTTCAGCGTTCGTCGCCAGCGGCGGTGCCATCCGCGGCGCCTATGTGGAGTCGGCGCTTGAACAGGCCCGCAAGGACCATCCTGGGCTGCAGGCCAACGATGAAGAACTGGCCCGGGCCATCTTGTCGCAAGATGACCCCGTGGCTGACCATTGAGTAAACCTGTACCGGCCCTTTCGCGGCGGTTCGACGCGAGAGGGCCGGTACAGGGCCGCTTCACCCCCAGCCATCCATACGCATGGTCGCCCTGACCAGGCGCTGCTCTTCCTGCTCGATCTCCCGCAAACTGTCGCGTATGCCGTTGATATGCTCACGCGCCGCCCGCTGCGCCTGCTCGGGCAGTTGCTCCATGACTGCGCGATACAACCGCGCATGCTGCCGATCAATCTGGCGTTTCTGCGCTGGCCGGCAGTACAAGTTGTTGACCGACGCAAACACCGTGCTCAACGTCAGGTCACTGAGCGATTGCAGGGTATGCACCAGCACCGGGTTATGCGACGCCTCACTGATCGCCCGGTGAAAGGCATGGTCACGGCGGGCATGCTCACGGGCATCGAGCGCCTGCGCAGCCTCGTGCGCAGCCAGCATTTCTTCGTAACGCCGGCGGATCAGCAGGCGGTCGACGTCGGTAGCCCGCAACGCCGCCAGCCGCGCCGACTCAGCCTCCAGCAACGCCCTGACCTCCAGCAGGTCGAACAGCGTGCGCGGTTGCGAACTGAACAGGTGCATCAAAGGCGTAGCACCCGCCTGCCCGGTGAGATCGGCGACGAACGAACCCCGCCCCTGTTCGGTGTCGATGATGCCGCGCCCACGCAGAATGCGCAGGCCCTCGCGCAAGGCCGAACGTGAACAGCCAAGCTTTTCCACCAGCCGCCGCTCCGATGGCAGCGCCTGGCCCACCTTGAGCACGCCTTCGACGATAAGCCGCTCGACCCGTTCGGCCACCTGGTCGGCGACCTTGGCCTTGCCTTCAGTACCCACTGCGCACACCCCTGCTGGTAGGACCACTTTGACTTATAGCGCCAATCTAGCCAGACAGAACCGTGAATAAACAGTACTGCCCGAAGAAACTGGTAGGACCAGTCAACATCTCACTCGACCCCAAACGCTAGCACGCGCACGCTGCATCGGTGACCGCTTCGCCAACAACAACAAAAACCGTTGCGAGTGAGCCAATGAATATCCTGTACGACGAACGCGTCGATGGCGCGCTGCCCAACGTGGACCTGGCCGCCCTGTTGCAGGCGCTGCGCGATGCCCTGCCGGACCTTGAAATCCTGCACCGCGATGAAGACCTCAAACCGTACGAATGCGACGGCCTGTCGGCCTACCGCACCGTGCCACTGCTGGTGGCGCTGCCCGAGCGCCTGGAGCAGGTGCAGACGCTGTTGAAGCTTTGCCACCAGCGCGGCGTACCGGTGGTTGCGCGTGGCGCCGGTACCGGCCTGTCTGGTGGTGCCCTGCCGCTGGCCAAGGGCATCCTGCTGGTGATGGCGCGCTTCAACCGTATCCTCGAGGTCAACCCGCAGGGGCGTTACGCCCGCGTGCAACCGGGCGTACGCAACCTGGCCATCTCCCAGGCCGCCGCACCCCATGGTATGTACTACGCACCCGACCCTTCCTCGCAAATTGCCTGCTCGATCGGTGGCAACGTCGCCGAAAACGCCGGTGGCGTGCACTGCCTCAAGTACGGCCTGACCGTACACAATGTGCTCAAGGTGGACATCCTTACGGTCGAGGGCGAACGCCTGAGCCTCGGCAGCGATGCCTTGGACAGCCCCGGCTTCGACCTGCTGGCATTGTTCACCGGCTCCGAAGGCATGCTCGGTATCGTCACCGAAGTCACCGTCAAGCTGCTGCCCAAGCCCCAGGTGGCGCGGGTGATACTGGCCAGTTTCGACAGCGTCGAGGACGCCGGCCGGGCAGTCGCCGACATCATCGCTGCCGGCATCATTCCTGGCGGCCTGGAGATGATGGACAACCTGGCGATCCGCGCCGCTGAAGACTTCATCCATGCCGGCTACCCGGTGGACGCGGCGGCGATCCTGCTGTGCGAACTGGATGGCGTGGAAGCCGATGTTCACGACGACTGCGCGCGCGTCGCCGCCGTGCTGACCCAAGCCGGGGCCCGCGAGGTGCGCCTGGCCTGCGACGAAGCCGAGCGCGTTCGCTTCTGGGCCGGGCGCAAGAACGCCTTCCCGGCCGTGGGGCGCATCTCCCCGGACTACTACTGCATGGACGGCACCATCCCACGCCGCGAGTTACCACGGGTGCTCAAGGGCATCAGCGACCTGTCCGCGGAGTACGGCCTGCGGGTGGCCAATGTGTTCCATGCCGGCGACGGCAACATGCACCCTTTGATCCTGTTCGATGCCAACCTGCCCGGCGAGCTGGCGCGTGCCGAAGCGATCGGCGGCAAGATTCTGGAACTGTGTGTGAAGGTGGGCGGCAGCATCACCGGTGAACACGGCGTGGGGCGCGAGAAGATCAACCAGATGTGCGCGCAGTTCAACAGTGACGAAATTACCCTGTTCCACGCGGTGAAGGCCGCCTTCGACCCCCAGGGCCTGCTCAACCCCGGCAAGAACATTCCCACCCTGCACCGCTGCGCCGAATTCGGCGCCCTGCACGTGCACCAAGGGCAACTGCCCTTCCCCGAGCTGGAGCGCTTCTGATGAGCATGGACCGCGACATGAGCCAGGCGCTGTTGGAGCAGGTCAACCAGGCGCTGAACGAAGGTACGCCGCTGCGTATCCAGGGCAGCAACAGCAAAGCGATGCTCGGCAACCCGGTGGCCGGCGAAGTACTCGACACCCGCAACCACCGCGGCATTGTCAGCTACGACCCCACCGAGCTGGTACTCACGGCCCGCGCCGGTACCCCCCTGCGCGAGATCGAGGCCGCCCTGCACGAGGCCGGCCAGATGCTGCCCTGCGAACCACCCCACCTGGGCCCCGAGGCCACCTTGGGCGGCATGGTCGCGGCCGGGTTGTCTGGCCCGCGACGGCCGTGGGCCGGGTCGGTGCGCGACTTTGTACTGGGTACACGGGTGATCACCGGCCACGGCAAGCTGCTGCGCTTTGGTGGCGAGGTGATGAAGAACGTCGCCGGCTACGATGTGTCACGCCTGATGGCGGGCAGCTTCGGATGCCTGGGGCTGCTGACCGAGGTTTCTTTGAAAGTGCTGCCACGGCCGCGCCTGTGCCTGAGCCTGCGCCTGCCGATGGGCCGCAATGAAGCGCTGGCCGAGCTGGCCGAATGGGGCCAGCAACCGCTCCCGATCAGCGCCGCCTGCCATGACAGCGAAACGCTGTACCTGCGCCTGGAAGGCGGCGAAGGGTCGGTGCAATCGGCACGCCAGCGGTTGGGGGGCGAAACGCTCGATAACCGCTTCTGGAGCGACCTGCGCGAGCAGCGCCTGGCGTTCTTTGCCGACGCCGCCCCCCTGTGGCGCCTGTCCGTACCCACCGTCACCGGCGAGCTGGACCTGCCCGGCCAGCAACTGATCGACTGGGGGGGTGCCCAGCGCTGGCTCAAGACCTGCGCACCGGCGCAGGCCATTCGCGACCAGGTCGCCAGGGTGGGCGGCCACGCCACCTGCTACGCCCCCGGTGCAGCCAGCAGCCCGCCACTGTCGGCTGCACTGATGCGCTACCACCGCGCCCTCAAGCAGCAGCTCGATCCCCAGGGGGTGTTCAACCCTGGTCGCCTGTACCCGGACCTGTGAGGCCAGCCCATGCAAACCAACCTTAGCGAAACCTCGCGCCGCCTGGCCCGCGCCGACGAAGCCGAGCGCATCCTGCGCACCTGCGTACATTGCGGCTTCTGCACCGCCACCTGCCCCACTTACCAGTTGCTGGGCGACGAACTGGACGGCCCGCGCGGGCGCATCTACCTGATCAAGCAGATGCTCGAAGGCGAGCCGGTCACCGCCAGCACCCAATTGCACCTGGACCGCTGCCTGACCTGCCGCAACTGCGAAACCACCTGCCCATCGGGGGTGAAGTACCACGACCTGCTGGACATCGGCCGCGCAGTGGTCGAGCAGCAGGTGCCACGCCCACTCGGCCAGCGCCTGTTGCGCCTGGGCCTGCGTGCGGTGGTGCCGCGCCCGGCACTGTTCAAGGCCCTGACCCGCAGCGGCCAGGCGCTGCGCCCGCTGCTACCGGCCTCACTCAAACGCAAGTTGCCGGCGCAGGTCACCACACCCGGCCCGCGTCCGGCAGTGCGCCATGCGCGCCGGGTACTGATGCTGGAAGGTTGCGTGCAGCCAGCCCTGTCACCCAATACCAATGCCGCGGCTGCGCGGCTGCTCGACCGCCTGGGCATCAGTGTGCAACCCATCCTGCAGGCCGGATGCTGTGGCGCGGTGGACTATCACCTGAATGCTCAGGAGCAAGGCCTGCAGCGGGCACGGCGCAATATCGACGCCTGGTGGCCCGCCATCGAAGCGGGTGCCGAGGCGATCGTGCAGACCGCCAGCGGCTGCGGTGCGTTTGTCCGCGACTATGGCCATCTGCTCGAGAAAGACCCCCATTACGCTGCCAAGGCGGCACGGGTCAGTGCACTTTCCCGCGATCTGGTGGAAATCCTGCGCGATGAGCCGATCGAACAATTGGCCCTGTGCGCCGAACAGCGCCTGGCCTTCCACTGCCCATGCACCCTGCAGCACGCACTGAAGCTGGGCGGCGCGGTAGAGGCGCTGCTGACACGGCTTGGCTTTACCCTGACCTCGGTGCCCGATGGCCACCTGTGCTGCGGCTCGGCAGGCACCTATTCGCTGACCCAACCTGAACTGTCACTGCAACTTCGCGACAACCGTCTGAACGCGCTGGAAAGCGGTAAACCGCACGTCATTGCCACGGCCAACATAGGCTGCCAGGCCCACCTCGATGGGGCTGGACGCACACCCGTGCGCCACTGGATCGAAATCGTCGAAGCCGCCTTGAACCCGGAGCCCGCCCATGCTTAGCAAGTTCGTTATCGGCCAGACCGAAATCGCCCGCGTACTGACCGCCGCCCGCCAGGAAGCCCAGGCCCGCCAATGGAGCGTGACCATCGCCGTGGTCGACGACGGCGGCCACCCGCTGGCCCTGGAACGCCTGGACGGCTGCGCACCGGCCAGTGCCTACATCGCGATGGAAAAGGCCCGCACCGCCGCACTGGGGCGCAAAGAGACGCGGGATTATGAAGACATGGTCAATGGCGGCCGCACGGCCTTCGTGACCGCCCCCCTGCTGACCAGCCTTGAAGGTGGCGTGCCGCTGCGGGTGGAAGGCCAGGTGGTGGGCGCCATTGGTGTATCCGGCGTCAAATCCGAACAGGATGCCCAGGTGGCCAAGGCGGGGGCTGCTGCCTTGTAGACCCTGGGGTTCGACCACCGCCCAGCATCTTAAGACGTTTCCTACGCCGCCCTCAGAAGCGCCCTACTTGCTGCCTCTGCCCACAGAAAACATGATCGGCACTGGAGGACGCAAGGTCGCGATCCAGAGGAGGCTCCGCATGCACCCGTACGCCCGCCCCATCGCCGAACTGCGCAGCAGCCTGCGCGAAATGCTGGCCCATGACATGACCAACCCCGACAACGACCCGCACTTGTCGGGGGTCATGTTCTTCTGCGCCACCGATGAACATTCCCGGCAATTGATCGAACGCATCGAGTTGCTGGCCAGCGAGGTGTTCTTCGACGCGAACGGGCGGGCCATTTCAGAGCATATGAAAGCTTCGGCGGTTGAAGGCGTGCGCATCAAGCGCAACCGCAACGCGCCGGAGGATGAAACCGTGATACGCATTGCCCTGGCAGAAAAAGGCTATATCACCGTCAGCACCGCTCGGCTCTGAGCGGTTGGCTTGGCCTCTTCGTCGCCTGTGACAAGCACCTGAGTCGCAGCCGATCCGCTATCCTGAGCAATCCTCCGCTCCGGACCCGCCCATGGAACTGCACATTCGCCTGGAGGGCCGCAAAGGCCTGGCCGACCAGCTTTACCAGCAACTGCGCGACGGTATCGACAGCGGCCACCTGGCCGCCGGTACCCAACTGCCGCCCACCCGTCTGCTGGCTGAACAACTGGGCGTATCGCGCAAGACAGTGGCCGAGGCCTATTCGCGGCTGACCTACGATAACCTGCTCAGCGGCGTGGTCGGCCGTGGCACGTTCGTCACCCCACGCCATTCGCTGCGCAGTAACGAATCAGCCTCCATACCCCTGGCCGGCGCCGCCTCCCTCGAGCGCTGGCAGCAGCGCGCCACCGTGCTCAGCCAACGCCAGGTGCAAGCGCCATCGCGCTATGACTTCGTCGGTGGTGCTTCGAGCAAGGCACAGTTCCCCTTCGACCAGTGGCGCAGTTGCCTGAACTACGCACTGCGCCGCAGCCAGCGCCACCCCGAGCGCCAGTTCCCGGCCCAGGGCTTGCCGGAACTGCGCGAAGCCATTGCCCACCACATCGCCTACTCGCGCGGGGTGCACTGCAGCGCAGCCGACCTGCTGGTGTGCAACGGCGCCCAGCAGGCGCTGGACCTGATCGCCCGGGTGCTGGTCGAACCGGGCTGCCAGGTGGCCATGGAAGATCCTGGCTACCCGCCGGCACGGCAATTGTTCCTGGCCCTGGGGGCACGCCTGCAATCGGTGCCGGTAGACGATGAGGGCCTGTGCGTGGAACAGATCGCCGATGGCACCCGGCTGATCTACGTCACACCCTCGCACCAGTTCCCGCTGGGCATGCCGATGAGCGAGCCACGCCGGCATGCCCTGCTTGCGCGGGCCGCCGAGCTGGGTGCACTGATCATCGAAGACGACTACGACTGTGAGTTCCGCTACCACGGGCCAGCCTCGGACGCGCTGCAGCGTCTGGACCGGCATGGGCTGGTCGCCTATGTCGGGACCTTCTCCAAGACTTTGCTGCCCGAGCTGCGCCTGGGCTATGCCGTATTACCACCTGCCGTACTGCAGGCCGCTTGCGTGGCCAAGCACCTTAGCGATTGGCACAGCCCGACCCTGCTGCAGTGGGCGCTGGCGCGCTTCCTTGGCGAAGGCCACCTGAACAAGCACATCCGCCGCTGCCACGATGTCTACAGTGCACGCCGCGAGCGCATCCTGGCGCGCCTTGGCGGCGATCTGGCACCGTGGTTCAGCGCCATCCCCGCCAGCGCAGGCTTCCACCTCAGTGCCTTGGCTACGCCCGCAGTGGATGTGGAACTGTTGGCCAACCTCGCGCGCAAGGTAGAGGTCGGCCTGTATTCACTGGCACCCTTCTTCAGCGAGGCGCCGGTCCGCCCGGGGTTATTGATGGGCTTCGGCGCCATCGAACTGCTGGATATCGACCCGGCGCTGGACCGGGTACGCGATACCCTGCAACGCCTCAGTTGACCGGTGCGGCCTTGCCG
The DNA here is from genome assembly GCF_001655295.1 of Pseudomonas sp. JY-Q. Lineage (NCBI taxonomy): Bacteria > Pseudomonadati > Pseudomonadota > Gammaproteobacteria > Pseudomonadales > Pseudomonadaceae > Pseudomonas > Pseudomonas sp. JY-Q. The sequence continues at coordinate 3,813,809 of NZ_CP011525.1, forward strand.
GTTGCGGCCGGCCGGGCGATAGCCGCCGCATAGCCGCGCGGGTTGAAGCACGCGGTCACCAGCAGCATTGCCATCACGGTCACGGTCAACAGCGTCCACGAAGCCTGGAAGTCGCCACTGACATCCCGCAGCCAACCCGTGATATACGGCACGATGCCGGTGATGATAAAGCCGATACCCTGTACGAACGCCGCCAGGCTGCCGGCCTCGGCAGGCGTTTTCAGGTGTTCCAGGGTCAACGTCAGGCACTGGCTGAAGCAGGCACCCAAGCCAAAGCCGATCATGGCGACCCAAAGCCCGGAAGCCGCCGCAGGTGCCAGCAAAAGCCCCAGGAAGCCCGCCAGCTGGATCGCCAGCGCCAGCCACAAACCCGGGCGCCTGTCGGCCCAACGTCGCAGCAGCAGCGGCAGGCCAAGCGCACCGAGCACCTGAAAGACGGTCATCAGGCCCACCAGGTCGGCACCGCCCTGAGCGCTGCCGCCGTGCTCGATGTGGTAAGCCGGCAACCAGGCCACCATGCTGGTGTAGCCGCCGTTGATCAGGCCGAAGTACAGGGCCAGCAACCACGCCCGGCGGGTGCCGAACCAGTGCCCGCCTGCGGCCCCGGACAGCTTTGGCGCCTCCTGCCTTGGCCGCAGCACGGCCCAGGCCAGCACCGCCAGCACGGCCGGGATCGCCCAAACGCCCAGGCCCGCCTGCCAGTAACCGAAATGGCCGCTGATGTGTGGACCGAGTACTGCCGCCAAGCCGCCGCCGCTCATCAGCGCCGCCGAGTACAGCCCCATCGCCCCGGCCAGACGGCCAGGGAACCAGCGGTTGACCAGCCCCGGCATCATGCCCTGCACCACCGCCACGCCCAGGCCGGCGACCAGCGCACTGGCGATCAGCGCCCAGGCACTGTCCAGTTGCAGGCGCCACAGGCAGGCCAAGGCAATGGCGGTCAGGCCCCCAAGCATGCCGCCGTGCTCGCTGACCCAGCGTCGCAGCCACGGTTGCAACAGGGGCACCAGGCCCATGCACAGCACCGGTAGCGCCGTCAGCAAGGCGGCCTGCTGGTAACCCAGGCCGGTGCTGGCGCGCATCGGTTCGAGTAACGGGCCGATACTGGTCAGAATCGGCCGCAGGTTCAACGCCAGCAGGATCACCAGCAACAGGTTCAGTACAGCGCTCATTGTGAGTCGGTTCTCTTTTAGCAGGAACTGGTCATTATCCCGGCTCGGCTGGCTTGGCAGAAATGAAGAGATTGGATGCAGGTCAGTGGCCACCTGAATGGACGATTGGCCTCCCGCTTATGCGCAAAATTGGCTATCGGGGTGGCCAATGAGCGGCGCTACAGTAGCGCCATATCCACCCCCACACGCCTGGAGACTGACATGCACAACCGTATCGAATGGGCCAAACACGCGCCGCAAGCCTACAAAGCCATGGTCGGCCTGGAGCAGGCGCTGGCTAACAGCGGCCTTGAAAACTCGCTGCTGGAGCTGATACGCCTGCGCGCTTCGCAGATCAACGGCTGCGCCTACTGCGTCAACCTGCATGCCAACGATGCGCGCAAGGCCGGTGAGACCGAAGCACGCCTGCAGACCTTGTGCGTGTGGCAGGAAACCAGCTACTTCACGCCGCGTGAACGTGCTGCGCTGGCCTGGGTCGAGAGCCTGACCCGCTTGCCAGAACAAGGGGCGCCGCAGGGGCAATATGAAGCCCTGCTGGAACACTTCGAGCCGGCCGAGGTGGCCAACCTGACCTTGGCAATTGCCACCATCAATGCCTGGAACCGGTTCGGCGTTGGCTTTGCCATGGTGCCGGCCTGATCCTTTCGGGCGGCCTGTGCAGGCCTATTCGCGGGCAAGCCCGCTCCTACAATTCTGCGCCCTGTAGCAGCGGGTTTACCCGCGAACACCGGCAGAGCCGGTGCCATCCACCGCGTTGGTTTCTTCGCGGGCATGCCCGCTCCCACAGGTAGAACGCAGGCCGGCCAGCCGCGCCCGGTAGCTTCCTGGGCTCTGCCCGGTCCACTTCTTGAACGCCCGGTGGAAGGCACTCGGTTCCTGAAACCCCGCCTGCTCGGCAATTTCGGCAATGCTCAACGCGCCTTCGCGCAGCCGCTCGAAGGCCATGGCCCGGCGCACTTCATCCTTGATCTGCTGGTACGAACGCCCCTCCCGCTCCAACTGCCGGCGAAAGGTACTGGCACTGACCCCCTGCTGCTGCGCCAGCGCGGCCAATGTCGGCCACTGTCCATAGCGCAATGCCCGCAGGTGCCGATACACCTCAGCCACCAGCCCGTTCTGATTGCGAAAGCGGATCACCAGGCCCTGTGGCGCACTGCGCAGGAAGGTCTGCAAAGCGGCTCGGTCCTGCACCACCGGCAGGCGCAGGTAAGCGCTGTCGAACTCCACCTCGGTGCGTCCGCTGCCCAGGCGCAGGTCCGGCCCCCACAGCAGCAAGTCGTCCTCCTGGGCCGGGCGCGACACCGCGAGCTCCGTGCGGTCGATGGCAATCCGCCGCCCGGCCAGCCAGCACAGCATGCCGATCATCAGCACCAGGTAGGTTTCCTCGGCATAGACCCGGGTCAATGGGTCGGCAATGTTCGACTGCACGCTGATCAGCGCCCGCCCGCCACGTACCGTCAGGCTGCCACGCAGGTCACGCAGGAACAGGCCGAAGCCCCCCATGCACTGGCGCAAGGCCTTTTCCAGGTTCGGCTCGAGGATCAAACCCCGGCAGATCAGGGCAAAACTGCCCAGCGGCATGCCGTGGCTGTCGAGGCCAAAGAACTCATCGTCCAGGCGCTGGATCAACGCCAGCCACAGCTGGGCGAACGCCTTGGCCGGCACCCGCGCCTGAGGCTGATCCAGCAGCTGCGGGGCAATGCCCACCGCACACAGCTGGGCATCACGCTCGGCGGGCGTGTCGCGCAGGGCGTGGAGCATGGCGTTGAGGAAGTACACGGCGACTGAATCGCTTTCGCGCATGGCGGTTTTCGCTGTCTATGCTGAGTGGCAAAAAGTGCCAGGTTGTTTGAACAGATCCGGCATAGGCGGCAACAGAGCCTTTGCCTAGACTCGATCCCACTCCGGGGCCGCCCACCATTCTCGCAGAGCCTGGCCCGGTCCCGCCACGCCTTCGCAATCGGAGCCCTCATGAGCAGCGCAGAAATCTACGTCGTCAGTGCCGTCCGTTCAGCCATTGGTGGCTTCGGCGGTTCCCTCAAGGACCTGCCACTGGCCGACCTGGCCAGCGCCGTGACCCGCGCCGCCATCGAGCGTTCGGGCCTGGCCGCCGAGCAAGTCGGCCACCTGGTGATGGGCACGGTGATCCCCACCGAACCGCGTGACGCCTACCTGGCACGGGTAGCGGCAATGAACGCTGGCATCCCCAAGGAAACGCCGGCATTCAACGTCAACCGCCTGTGCGGGTCTGGCCTGCAGGCTATTGTCTCTGCGGCCCAGGGCCTGTTGCTGGGCGACACCGATGTGGCCGTCGCAGCCGGCGCCGAATCCATGAGCCGTGGCCCTTACCTGCTGCCACAGGCGCGCTGGGGTGCACGCATGGGTGACCTGCAAGGCATCGACTATACCGTCGGCGTGCTGCAGGACCCGTTCCAGCACTTCCACATGGGCATCACCGCCGAGAACGTTTCGGCCAAGCACGGCATTACCCGCGAAATGCAGGACGAACTGGCCTTGACCAGCCAGCGCCGCGCCGCGCGTGCCATTGCCGAGGGCCGCTTCGCCAGCCAGATCGTTGCGCTGGAACTGAAAACCCGCAAGGGCAGCGTGCAGTTCAGTGTCGACGAGCATGTGCGTGCTGATGTGACCGCCGAACAACTGGCCGGTATGAAGCCGGTATTCAAGAAAGACGGCACCGTCACCGCCGGCAACGCCAGCGGTATCAACGATGGCGCCGCCGGCCTGGTGTTGGCCACCGGTGACGCAGTGCGCCGCCTGGGCCTGAAACCGTTGGCACGCCTGGTGGGCTATGCCCACGCCGGGGTGGAGCCCGAGCTGATGGGCCTGGGGCCGATCCCGGCCACCCGCAAAGTGCTGGAAAAAACCGGCCTGAACCTACAAGACCTGGATGTGATCGAGTCCAACGAGGCCTTCGCTGCCCAGGCCTGCGCCGTGGCCCGCGAGCTGGGCTTCGACCCGGAAAAGGTCAACCCCAACGGTTCGGGCATTTCCCTGGGCCACCCGGTGGGTGCCACCGGTGCGATCATCGCCACCAAGGCCATCCATGAGCTGCAGCGCATCCAGGGCCGCTACGCCCTGGCCACGATGTGTATCGGCGGTGGCCAAGGCATCGCCGTCGTGTTCGAGCGCGTCTGAGGGAGACTGACACATGAGCATTGAACAGATCGCCGTGATCGGCGCGGGCACCATGGGCAACGGCATTGCCCAGGTGTGCGCCATTGCCGGCTACCAGGTGCTGCTGGTGGATGTTTCCGACGCAGCGCTCGAGCGCGGCGTGGCCACCTTGAGCAAGAACCTCGAGCGCCAGGTCAGCAAAGGCACCCTCGATGCCGACAAGGCCGCAGCCGCCAAAGCACGCATTCGCACCAGCACCGACTACACCCAGCTCAGCGCTGCACACCTGGTGATCGAAGCGGCGACCGAGAACCTGCAGCTCAAGCAGCGCATCCTGCAGCAGGTGGCAGCCAACGTTGCCGCCGACTGCCTGATCGCCACCAACACCTCGTCGCTGTCGGTGACTCAACTGGCCGCCAGCATCGAGCACCCCGAGCGCTTCATTGGTGTGCACTTCTTCAACCCAGTACCGATGATGGCGCTGGTCGAAATCATTCGTGGCCTGCAGACCAGCGACAATACCTACGCCCAGGCGCTGGTGGTGACCGAAAAAGTCGGCAAGACCCCGATCACCGCCGGCAACCGTCCGGGCTTCGTGGTCAACCGCATCCTGGTGCCAATGATCAACGAGGCGATCTTCGTGCGCCAGGAAGGCCTGGCCAGTGCCGAGGACATCGACACCGGCATGCGCCTGGGCTGCAACCAGCCGATCGGCCCGCTGGCGTTGGCCGACCTGATCGGTCTGGACACCCTGCTGGCGATCATGGAGGCCTTCCATGAAGGCTTCAACGACAGCAAGTACCGCCCTGCTCCGCTGCTCAAGGAAATGGTCGCGGCCGGCTGGCTGGGGCGCAAGAGCAGTCGCGGTTTCTTCACCTACTGAGGACCAAGCGCCATGCCCCCGGTCAATGCCGCAATGCGCTGTGCCAACTTTGAGGAGCGACGTGACCAGGCCATGGCATTGTTTGCCGAAAAGGGCTTTGGCCAGGTCAGCATGCGCGAGCTGGCGGCCCATGTGGGGCTGACCGCCGGCTCGCTGTACCATCACTTTCCCAGCAAGCAGGACCTGCTGTACGACTTGATCGAAGAGTTGTACGAAGAGCTGCAGGCCACCCTGGACCAGGCCCGCCGGGCCATGGCCCGGGGGACATCGGCATTGAGCTGCCTGATTGCTGCGCACTGGCAGTTGCATGCCGAACGGCCGCTGCAGTTTCGGCTGGCCGAGCGAGATTTGTGTTGTTTGAGTGAGGCGCAACAGGCGCACCTGGCATCGTTGCGCAAGCGCTATGAGGCGGGTTTGCTGCGCTTGATCGCACCGCAAGCGAAACTGCCGGGGCAGGCGTTGGACGCTACAGCGCATGTACTGGCGACGTTTCTCAACCAGCTGCCGGGGTTGCTCAAAGCACTGCCTGAAGCGCAAGGGTTGGAGCTGATGGAAAACTTGCTGGTCGGCGGGATTGAGCGGACGCTGCGATAGCCTGCAACGGCCTCCTCGCGGGTTTGCCCCGCGAAAAGGCCGGATGCCTCAGCGCAACAGCGACTGGATCTGCTCGTGCAAGGTATCCAGGTCAAACGGCTTGGCCAGGATAGGTGCCTTGCGGGTGATCGGGCTGCCAGATTCGAGAATCTCCGCCGGGTAGCCGCTGATGAAAATCACCTTCAGGTCGGGCCGCAATTTCACCGCGGGCTCGGCAATATCCACCCCCGAGATCCCCCCCGGCAAACGGAAGTCTGTCACCATCAGGTCCAGGTGCGGTTTGCTGGCCAGGATGGCAAACGCCTGCTCGCCATCCTCAGCCACCAGGACGTGGTACCCCTCACCCGCCAGGTAATCGCGCAAAATCATGCGAATCGCTGGTTCATCCTCGACGACCAGAACCACATCTTGTGCATCTTCACTCATGTTAACGCCTTGAAATACTTACAGTTGGCCATCAGACCCCAGGCTTACACAGAGGTTGCCCGCGCCTGGTCGTTTTGTTCTTTGAATATTGCCATCGGCAATTGCAGGGTGAATGTGGCACCCTTGCCTTCCTCGCTTTCAACCTGTATCCGGCCACCGTGTGCCTGGACGATCTGCTCGGAGATGTACAACCCCAGGCCCAACCCTCCGCTGGCCTGCTGGGCAGAGACCCGCTCGAACTGCTGGAAGATCCGCTGCTGGTTGACGGCGCTGATACCGATGCCGTGGTCCTGCACCTGCACCCAGGCCATGCCGCCCTGCTCGAACACCCGTACCTGCACCGGATTGCGCTCGCCGTAACGCATTGCATTGGACAACAGGTTGGCCACTACTTGTTCAATCCGGAATTCGTCCCACTCCCCCTTCAGCGCTTCGCAACGCTGCAATTCGATGTGTGTTTCCAGGGCCATGGCCTGCGCCGTGAAGTTTTCCACCAGCCCACGCACCAGTTGGCCCAGGTCAAACAGTTTGGGCCGCAGCGACAGTTTACCGGTACGGATGCGCGAAACATCGAGCATGTCCTCGACCAACCGGATCAGGCTGTTGATCTGCCGTTCGTCGCGCTCGACCATGGCCTGCAGCTTGTCGACACTGAAGGCGTCCAGGTTGCCCCGTGCCAGGTGCATCTTGCGCAACTGGGTTTCCAGGATCAGGCCATTGAGCGGCGTGCGCACCTCGTGGGAGACGATCGACATGAAGTCGTCACGCATGCGCACGGCGTGCTCCAGCTCACACCGTGCCACCTGCAACTGGCTGAGCAGCAGCTCCTGTTCCTGGCGGCTCTGCTCCAGGGCTTCCAGCTGCCGGCCAAGCACCTTGCGCTGGCGGAACAGGTCGACGAACACCGAGACCTTGCTTTTCACCGCCAGGGTGTCGAGCGGCTTGTGCAGAAAGTCCACGGCCCCGCTCTCGTAGCCCTTGAAGGCATAATTCATCTCGCGACCCGCCGCGCTGACGAAGACGATCGGGATGTGCTTGGTCTTGTCGGTACCGCGCATCAGCTCGGCCAGTTCAAAACCGTTCATGCCCGGCATCTGCACATCGAGAATGGCCAGTGCGAACTCGTGCTCGAGCAGCAACGACAAGGCAGCCTCGGCAGACTGTGCCTGGTGCACCTCGCGGTCCTCGCCCTGGATCAGGGCATCGAGCGCCAGCAGGTTTTCCGGCAAGTCGTCGACAATCAGCAGTTTGGCGATGGTGTGGCTTAGCATGCGCTGTATTCCAGGGTCGCGAGCAACTGCCCGATACCGCTCAGAGTAAGAATATGGTCGGGCTGGTGCAGGGCCAGGGCGGCCTCCGGCATCAGGGCAACCTGTGCGTCACGAGGGTCCTGGACAATCGTGCGCCCCCCATTGTTCTTGATGTAGGCAAGGCCCCTGGCGCCGTCTTCGTTGGCGCCGGTAAGCAGCACACCCAGCAGGCTGTCGCCATAGGCATCGGCCGCCGAGATGAACAGGAAGTCGATCGCTGGGCGCGAGAAATGCACCGGTTCTTCCTGGCTCAGCGACAGCGTCAGGTCGCGCTCCACCGACAAGTGGTAACCCGGCCCTGCCACATAGATCTGCCCGCCGCTGATCCTCTCCTTGTCACGTGCCTCGCACACCGGCCGATGCAGCCGCCGCTGCAGCACGCCAGCCAGTTGGCTGTGGCGGTCGTCCGGCAGGTGCAGCACGCAGAGCACCGGTATGGCGAACGCCGATGGCAACGTGCCGAGCACCTGGAACAATGCCGCCACGCCACCGGCCGAGGCGCCGATCACCACTGCGCGTACGCCGCTCATGATTTACGGAAGATCCGTTGGGGCTTGACCAGCGGCTCGAAACGATCGCTGTAGGCCGAAAAATCCACCGACTCCTTGCTACCCAGCACCAGGAAACCGCGGTGGCAGAGCGACTCATGGAACAGGCCCAGCGCCCGATCCTGCAGGTCCTTGTTGAAGTAGATCAGCACATTGCGGCACGACACCAACTGGGTCTCGGAGAACACGCTGTCGGTGGCCAGGCTGTGGTCGGCGAAGGTGACATTGTCGCGCAGGCTGCTGTCCATGATGGCGTTGCCATAGGCGGCGGTGTAGTACTCGGCGAAGTCACGGCGGCCACCGGCCAGGCGGTAGTTTTCCTCGTATTCGCGCATGCTCTGCATCGAGTAGATACCCTGCTTGGCCCTGTCCAGCGAATGCGGGTTGATGTCGGTGGCGTAGATGATGGTGCGTTCAAGCAGCCCTTCCTCACGCAACAGGATGGCCATGGAATACACCTCTTCCCCCGTGCTGCAGCCAGCGATCCAGACCTTGATCGAGGGCCAGGTACGCAGCAGCGGCACCACTTCGTTGCGCACGGCAAGGAAGTGGTCAGGGTCACGAAACATCTCGCTGACCGGGATCGTCAGGTACTGCAGCAACTGCATGAACATGCCCGGGTCGTGCAGCACACGTTCCTGCAGCGCAGACACCGTAAGGCAATCGAACTGACGCAGCGCGTGGAGAATCCGGCGCTTGATCGAAGCGCCGGAATAATTGCGGAAATCGTAGCTGTACTTGAGGTAGATCGCCTCGATCAGCAGTCGGATCTCGATGTCGGTGTTGCGTTCGCTAGTCAAATTCGCTCCAGTTGCGGCAGCCAGACACGGATCAACGAGAACAGGCGGTCCAGGTCGATCGGCTTGGCCAGGTAATCATTGGCACCGGCTTGCAGGCAACGCTGCTGGTCATCCTTCATGGCCTTGGCGGTCACGGCGATGATCGGCAGTTTGCGCCAGAGCGGTTGCTGGCGGATCAGGCGGGTGGCCTCGAAGCCGTCCATCTCCGGCATCATCACGTCCATCAGCACCAGGTCGATGTCGTCGTGCTGCTCCAGGCGCTCGATGGCTTCGCGCCCGTTGCGGCCGATTTCGACAATGGCGCCCTTGTGCTCCAGGGCACTGGTCAGGGCGAAGATATTACGCACATCGTCATCCACCAGCAGCACCTTGCGGCCCTCGAACACCTTGTCGCGGCTGCGCGCGGTCTTGAGCATGCGTTGACGCTCGTTGGACAGCTGCGATTCGACCTTGTGCAGGAACAGCGTCACTTCGTCGAGCAGGCGTTCCGGCGAACGTGCGCCCTTGATGATGATCGAGCGTGAGTACTTGAGCAGATCGGCTTCTTCCTCGCGGGTGAGGTTGCGGCCGGTATACACGATCACCGGCGGGAAGGCGCGGATATCCTCGGCGGTCATGCGCTTGAGCAGCTCGTTGCCGAGCATGTCTGGCAGCTTGAGGTCGATGATCATGCAGTCGTAGATGTTCTGGCGCAACAGCGCCAGGGCATCCTGGGCCATGGCCACGGCCGTGATCTCGACATCGTCGTCGCCGATCAGCCGGGCGATGCTCTCGCGCTGCAGGTCGTCGTCTTCCACCAGCAGGATGTGCTTGAGCTTTTGCGTGAGCTTGGCTTCCAGGCGAGCGAACACCTCCTTGAGCTCCTCGCGGCTGGTGGGTTTGACCGCATACCCCACCGCCCCCATGTGCATGGCCGCCTCGACGCGGTCTTCCACCGAAATGATGTGCACCGGGATATGGCGGGTGCTGGCCTGCTCCTTGAGGCGCTGCAGGACGGTGAGGCCCGAGTGGTCGGGCAGGCGCATGTCCAGCAGGATCGCATCCGGAATGTACTGGGCCGCCAGCTCGAAGCCTTCGTCGGCGCCATGGGCCACCAGGCAGCTATAGCCCAGTTCATGGGCCAGGTCGAAGAGGATGCGGGCAAAGTTGGGCTCGTCTTCGATCACCAGAATGCAACGGGTATCGAAAGGGGCCCGCTCGCGGTCGTCGGCAAAGGCCGGCGCCGGGCGCATGACAGCGGCGGCCAACGGCGCTTGCGGTGCGGGCGGCAACGCATCGACGGCCGGGCGCAGGCTTTGCGGCTCGACGTCTTCGGCCTCGGCGGCATAGCGCTCCGGCAGAATCAGGCTGAACACGCTGCCTTGCCCAGGGCTGCTGTCGACATTGATCTGGCCACCGAGCAAATGCGCCAGGTCACGGGAGATCGACAGCCCCAGGCCAGTGCCACCATAACGGCGATTGCTGGTGCCATCGACCTGGTGGAAGGCGCCGAAGATCGCCTGCTGCTGATCGGCCGCAATGCCGATGCCGGTGTCACGGACTGCGAACACGATACCGCTGCCAGCCTGGAAGCTGACGTTCATGCTGACCTGACCACGCTCGGTGAACTTGATGGCGTTGGACAGCAGGTTCTTGAGGATCTGCTCCAGGCGCTGACGGTCGGTGAACAGCGTGACCGGTACCTGCGGCTCGACCTTGACCTCGAAGGCCAGCCCCTTGTGGCCGGCAAGCGGCTGGAACATGCCGCGCAAGCCTTCGACCAGGCGCTCGACCTGGGTGGTCTCGGGCCGTACTTCGAGCTTGCCGGCCTCGACCTTGGCGATATCGAGAATGTCGTTGATAAGGTTGAGCAGATCGTTACCGGCCGAGTAGATGGATTCGGCGAACTTGACCTGCTCCTCACTGAGGTTGCCTTCACCGTTCTCAGCCAACAACTTGGCCAGGATCAGCGAGCTGTTGAGCGGCGTGCGCAGCTCATGGGACATGTTGGCGAGGAATTCGGACTTGTACTTGCTCGATCGCTGCAGGTCGTCGGCACGGGCCTGCAGCTCCAGCTGCGCCTGGCTCAGCTCATCGTTCTTGCGGTCCAGCGCATCGGTGCGTTCCGACAACTGCTCGTTGGTCTGCTCGAGTTCGGCCTGTTGGGTTTCCAGATGGGCTTGAGACTCCTTGAGCACCCGTGACTGCTCTTCGAGCTCTTCGTTGGCAGTCTTGAGTTCTTCCTGCTGCACCTGCAGCTCTTCATTGAGTTGCTGGGTTTCGGCCAGCACTTCCTGCAGGCGCTGACGATAACGGGCGCTCTCGATCGACATGCCCAGGTTGCCGCCGACCCGCTCCAGCAGCTCTTCATCCCGTTCTTGCAAAGGGCGCAGGAAACCCAGCTCGATCACCCCGTTGATCTGCCCGTCTTCGGTCGCCGGCATCAGCAATGCACTGCGCGGCAAGCCACTGCCCAGGCCGGAACTGAGGCGGTAGTAGTCTTCGGGCAGATCGTCCAGGCGCAGCAAGCGGCCTTCGCGGACCGCCTGGGCCAACAGGCCATGGTGGTCCGACTCAACCTGCTCGCGGGCCTGCGCTTCGGTACTCAGGCCATAACAGGCCACACGCACCAGCCGGCCATGCTCGTCGCGCACGTACACGGCGCCCACCACGCTGCCCAGATAAGAGGCAAAGAAGCGCAGGATGTTCTCGCCGAGCATGGGCAAGGTCAGCTGCCCGAGCACCTGCTGCGCCAGCTGGGTCTGGCCGTTGCGTAGCCAGGCCTGGTGCTCCAGGCGCTGCGCCGAACGCTGCTGGGCCTGCAGGTTTTCAGCGTAGTTGGCCGAAAGTGCCAGCAGGTCACGACGGCCCAGGTAGGCCAGCAATGCACTGAGACCGACAATGAACAGCACGAAAGCCGAAATCGCCGTCACGGTGACGGTACTGACTTTTTCGGTACGGGCCATGCGCAGTTGTTGTTCGGTAATGATCAGGTCATCGAACTCCTTGCGGATTTCATCGGTGATGCGCTTGCCCCGGCCATTGCCGATCGAGGCCTGGTAATCGCCCTGGCTGCGGCGCAGGCTGATCATCTCGTTACCGAAGTCGTTCCAGGCCCGCTGCAAGGCCATCAGCCGGTCAATACGGTCAACCTGCTGCGGGTTGTCCTCGACCATGCTGCGCAGGCTTTGCAGGCTGCCGAGAATGCGTGGCTTGGCCACCTCGTAAGGGTCAAGGAAGCGCTCGTCGCCCGTGATCAGGAAGCCGCGCATGCCCGTTTCCATGTCGATCGAGAGCTTGACCGTTTCGTTGGCGTTGCCGATCACCCGGTCGGTGTGCTCGACCCACTGCATGGCCGAAAGCAGGTAGTTGATCACCGCGACGAAGGCCACGGCCCCGAGCAGGCCAACCCCCAGGGGGAGGCCGATGTTACGGCTCAACAGCTTGCGAAAGCTTCGCTGGTCCATCGAGGCTGCTTGAATCATGAGAAAACGCCCGAGCTAGAAAAGTCCATTGAAAAGAGTGGCCGATCAGTCGTTATTGTTATCTGCCACTGCGCTGTCCTGATAAGCGAGTCTAACCAGCTTTCACGGGTCTGGCAGGGCATTTAGCCAGTATTTGAAGGTTGCATTCGGCAATCGTTCCATCTATTTGCATGGAGCGGTATCCTCGGGAACTTCTGATGCCGCGCGGTGCACAGATTAAAGACACTCATTTGTACAGGATTTGAACCATGCACCTTCTGGTAGTCGAAGACGACGACATCGTACGTATGCTGACGGTCGAAGTGCTCGACGAGTTGGGCTACAAGGTCATCGAGGCAGAAGACGCCGCAGCCGCCCTGCGTGTACTTGAAGACCCAAGCCAGGCGCTGGCACTGATGATGACCGATGTGGGGCTGCCGGACATGCGAGGTGAGGTGCTGGCGGGCAAAGCGCGCGAACTGCGGCCGCTATTACCGGTGCTGTTCGCCAGCGGCTACGCCGACAGCCTCACGGTACCGGAGGGCATGCACCTGATCGGCAAGCCGTTCAGCATCGATCAGTTGCGGGACACGGTGGTGGGCATTCTGGGTAACCCTTGAGCACGGCGTTGCCTGTTTCGCTTGCCGGAGCGGGCCTGCCCGCGAAGAGGCCGACACAGGCAACCCACCTCACAGCTCTCTGCGCAGCAGATAGGTATCCATGATCCACCCTTTGCGCGCCCGCTCCCGCTCGCGCACTTCCAGTATCCGTGCCTTCACCGCCTGCAACGGCCCGGCGATCAGCACTTCATCCTCGGTCCCCAGGTACGCGCCCCAATAGATGGTCAGCGCCGGGTCATCGAGCCCGGCAAAGACGCACTGCCCGTCGAGCATCACCACCACGTTGTCGATAGCCCCCTGCCCGGCCAGGCGTCGCCCCGGCAGCACGGTCAGGGGCTCGCCGATGCGGTTGAGCGGCACCTGGTGCCGCGCCGCCAGCGCCTGCACACTGCTGATGCCAGGGATGACCTGCAAGCGCAACGTCACGCCCTGTTCGCGGACCAGGTCGAGAATGCGCAGGGTGCTGTCGTACAGGGTGGGCTCGCCCCACAGCAGGAAGGCCCCCGTTTCCCCATCGCCAATTTCCTCCTCGATCAGGCGCGCATACAGCGCAGCACGCTGCCGGTGCCAGTGCTGCACCGCGCCCAGGTAGTCATCCGCCTGCCCATCGCGCAAAGGGTCGACCACCGGCACCAGGCGATAGCCACCTTCGGGGCGGTAGCGCTGCAGAATGGCCTTGCGCAGGCGTACCAGTTCATCTTTGTCGTCGCCCTTGTCGAGCACGAAGAACACGCTAGCGCTACGCAGCGCATCGACTGCTTCATAGGTGACCTGGCGCGGGTCACCCGCGCCGATGCCGATCAACAACAGGTCTTTCATTGCCCTGCCCTTTGCGGGAACCCGCCACCATTGTCAGGCGGTTACCGGTATTTGGCAAAGCAGCTGCTTAGAAGATCGAGAAGTTGTAGCTGACAATGACCCGCGTCTCATCCATGTCACGCGCCCACCTTTCATAGTTGCTGCGGTAAGTGGAGTTACGCAGGCGTACGCTGACATCCTTGAAAGAGCCACTTTGCACCTGGTATTTGAACTCGGTGTCGCGTTCCCACTCCTTGCCTTCGGCACTGCTGCCCGGCACCTTGATATTGTCGCCGTTGATATAACGGGTGAAGAAGGTCAGGCCGGGTACACCCAGCGCCTTGAAGTCGTAGTCATAGCGCACTTGCCAGGAGCGCTCCTGTGCCGCGGCAAAATCATTGACCTGGGCGTAGTTGACCAAGTACGGGTTGCTGCCATCCAGGTACGGCATGGCACTGTTGCCATACATGCGCTGCCAGCCGGCGCTGAGCTTGTGGCCACCGAGGCTGTAGCCAAGCATGCCGCTGAAGGCGCGATGGTCGATTTCACCGGCACGGGCATTGCCGATGTCATCACTCTTGATCAGGCGCATGTCAGCCGACAGGCTGCCCACCGGCAGCGGCTGACTGGCCACCAGGCCGAGGAAGTGCTGACGGTAGATATTCTCCAGTTTGGCCACTTGGTACTGGGCGCTGAAACGCTCGTTGAAACGGTAGTCGACACCGGCCAGGTCGAAGTGGTCGGCTTCGGTATCGCAGGCATAACGCTTGTTTTTGCAGTGCACGCGGATGTCCTGGCGATCGGTGGAATCCCGAGCGGTGTAGTTGTCCAGGCGAGCCAGGGTGAACTTCAGGTCGTGCAGTTCTTCAGAGGTGAGCATGGCACCCTGGAACAGGGTCGGCAGCAGACGGCCATCGTTGTACTTGAGCAACGGCACATCCGGCATCATTGAGCCGTACTTGAGCACGGTATTGGAGACCTTGACCTTGGCCGCCAGGCCCATCTTCGCATACTGGTCGGCCGAGTGCCGGGGGTCGTGGCCAGACGAGGGCAGCAATCCACTGTTACTGTCGGCCGGGCTGGAGTCCAGTTTGAAGCCGAACATGCCCAGCGCATCCACACCAACACCTACCGGGCCTTGCGTATAACCCGATTGCACATTGAGGATGAAGCCTTGTGCCCACTCTTCGCGCTTGGATGCGCCCTGGCTGGAACTGCTGTAACCGTCCCGGAAGTCCCGGTTGAAATAGACATTGCGTGCTTCGATCTTGGCACTGCCGTCTTCAAGAAACCCGGCAGCCTGGGCGTTGACACCGGCACACAATAGAACCAGGCCGGTTACACGGCGCCCGGGGGCGAGGGGGAAAGGGGAAAACATGCGAGGAAACATCCAGAATGAAGACGAGTTAACAACCTGTGGCACGGGTTGGCCACGGCACTGCGGCAGGTCCGAACATGAGTCGGCCATCATCTGAAATGATCGCGCAAAGGCTCTGGCGCGGGCCATTGGACCATGGTCTAGCCCCCCTGTCGCGCAACCGCAGAAAAACCGCAAAATAGCGCACGCAAAACTAGGAAAGTTCCCGGCTTACTTGCAAAAAGTTAGCAGTTTACCCAGTAGACATGAATGACTACACTCGATATCAGCGAACAGTGGAACCCACCTGCGTGGCCGGCGTTTTTACTCTTCTTCAATGTTCGTCACGCCCTGCCACGACCGACGTACAGGAGTGATTACAGTGTCCAGACTTGCAGAGTTTCGTGCTGCCGAAAAAGCGCTCCAGGAACAGATGGCGCAACTGGAAGCGTTGAAAAAGGATGCCGGCCTCAAACGCGAAATCGAATTCGAGCAGAAACTAGTCGGCCTGATGAAAAGCTATGACAAGAGCCTGCGCGATATCATCGCCATCCTCGACCCGAAGGCTGTGGCCCGCGCTTCCAGCACACCCCCCAAGCAACAACGCCGCCCACGGGTGGTCAAGGTCTATCAGAACCCGCACACCGGCGAACGCATCGAGACCAAAGGCGGCAACCACCGCGGCCTCAAGGCCTGGAAAGAACAATATGGGGCCGCCACGGTAGACAGCTGGGTACGCTGATGAAATGCCCACAAAGGCTTCACGCTTTTTTCACAAGGACTGGCTCAGTATCGAAACAGCTAAAGGATTAGCGACCCCATCACGCGCCCGCACATGCGGGCCTCTAATTTCAGCGCCCTGCCTTTGCAGGGCGCTTTCATTTGCGCAATCGGCGCACTGCCGTATCATGGCCAGCCTGTCTGTTTTGCCGGCGCCCTGTGCCCGGCCCCGTCTCAGGAGTTCCCATGAGCCTGCACGATCTGCAAACCCTGCCTGGCGTCACCGCGCAACCTGACGCCGCCACCGCCCAGTTCGTCTTCAACCACACCATGCTGCGGGTCAAGGACATCGAGAAGTCGCTGGACTTCTACACCCGCGTGCTGGGCTTCCGCCTGGTGGACAAGCGTGACTTCCCTGAAGCCGCTTTCAGCCTGTACTTCCTGGCCCTGGTCGACCCTGCCCAGATCCCCGCTGATGACACCGCCCGCCACCAGTGGATGAAGGCGATCCCCGGCGTGCTGGAGCTGACCCACAACCATGGCACCGAAAACGATGCCGAGTTTGCCTACCACAATGGCAACACCGACCCGCGCGGCTTTGGCCACATCTGCATTTCGGTACCCGACGTACGCGCCGCTTGCGCGCGCTTCGAGGAACTGGAAGTACCGTTCCAGAAACGCCTGCAGGACGGCCGCATGAACCACCTGGCCTTCGTCAAGGACCCGGACGGTTATTGGGTCGAAGTGATCCAGCCAACCGAGCTCGAAGGCTAAGCGTTCGTCGCGGCGCGCTCGTCGGGCCGGGAACTCCCGGCCTCTTGCTGTGGTATATGAAGGTAACTGCTTCACATGCCACAGCGAGGTAAGGACGATGCAATCTCTTCACTGTGAATACCGCGAGCACACCATCACTGCCAGCGTGATGCCCCATCCCGACTCCCCCCTGCCCTATGCCGCCGGCTGCCTGATCACGGCACCTGACGGGCACACCAGCAAGCGCATGTCGATGCCCATGCAGTTCTTCTCCGACCTTGAGAATGCGCAGCGTGTGTCGCTGGCCCATGGCCGGGCACTGGTCGACAAACAGCTGGATAACGGGCACGAGGTGTTCTGATCCGGGTTTCGCCTGTACCCCCTTCGCCGCCGAAGCTGTGAAGGGGGTGGCATTAACTAGCTAGCCCGCGCGTATGCCACCGCCGCATCCACCTGCGCCTGCGTCGGCCTTACCCCGGTGTATAACACGAACTGTTCCAGCGCCTGCAGCGCAATGACCTCCAGCCCAGTGATCACCGGCTTGCCCAACGCCTGAGCCCGGAGAATCAACGGCGTCTGCGCCGGCATTGCCACCACATCGAACACCCGCTCCGCCGCCGCGATGGCGTGCTCGGGAAACGCCAGCTCTTCTGCCTCCTGCCCGCCTGCCATACCGATCGGCGTCACGTTCACCAGCATCGGCGGGCAGAGGTCGCCTGGCTCTGGCACCCAGCGATAACCACAGACATCCGCCAACTGACGCCCGGCCTGCTCGTTGCGTGCAACGATGATGCCTTCGGCAAACCCGGCATCGCGCAAGGCGCTGGCCACGGCCTTGGCCATGCCCCCACTGCCTCGCAGGGCAAAGGCCGTGCCCGGATCGACCTGATGCTGAACCAGCAATTGGCGCACGGCCAGGTAATCGGTGTTGTAGGCCTTCAGGTGGCCATTGCAATTGACAAGGGTATTGACCGAGTCGATGGCCGCCGCCGAGGGATCAATTTCGTCGACCAAAGCCATGCAGGCTTCCTTGTACGGCATCGACACCCCGCAGCCGCGAATACCCAAGGCGCGGATCCCTGCCACCGCCGCCGGCAGGTCATCGGTGCGCATGGCCTTATAGTAGAAGTCCAGGCCCAACTGCTGGTACAGGTGGTTGTGAAAGCGCACGCCGAAGGTGCCGGGGCGACCGGCCAGAGAGATGCAAAGCACGGTGTCCCGGCTTGGAGTTGTCGGCATAGCAGGCTCCTTGGTCATAACTGAAACGTTTATTCAGCGTAACAGAGTCAACCACTGGTCGCCCCTTACACAACCTTTACCGTTCCCCTGTGCTCAGCTGACAGAGACCGGAGTCATAGTAACAGGGCCCCGGACGTGGGGTTTTCCTGCGAGGTTGCTTTATGAACCGTCTCATTCCCGGAATCGTCCTGCTGGTCGGCGCCCTGGCCATCAGCGGGCCTGCAGCAGCTCACGGCGGCTATGGCGGCCATGGGCACGGTGGTTGGTATGGGCCGGGTCCACTGCTGGGTGCGGCTGTGGTCGGCGCCGTGGTTGGGGCGACGGTTTATGGCGGCCATGACCGCACAGTGTATGTCGAACGCCAGCCGGTCTATTACGCGCCGCCGCCGGTGTACGTACAACCGCCACCACAGCCGGTGTACTACCAGCCCTACTACGCACCACCCCCACCGCCACCGGGCTACCGCACCTATTATGGGCCGCCACCGGTGTACTACGGGCCACCGCGCTGGTAATGGTTGATAGGAGCAATGATCACTATCGAGGAAGTTGATTTCAAACAATCCCGGCTGCTGCGTATGGTAGAGCCATGTTTCACAGGAGGTCCCCATGGCCACTATCCAGATCATGTCCGTTGTCGGTAGCGCCGTTCCCGCCTCACTGCGTGAGCAGGGCCTGCTGGCGTGCTGGTACCTGGTTCGCAACGGTGAAGCCGTGAGCGGCCCGATGCCGACGCTCGCTTCAGCCCAGGCACTGGCCGAACAATTGCAACCAGGTACTTTGGCTGCCTGAACCGAATTTGTTGTGCGTTGCTCCCTACGCCCTTGTCGCCCGCCAATTTGGCGGGCTTTTTTTCTTCACAGATCGCCCGGGCTGCCACCTCATGTTTGGCCGCTACTGCCCAGCTTGCTGGTCAGCACCATGACCTTGCCTTGCAGCTGGCCTACGGTCATCACCAGCTCGTTTCGTTCCTTGGCGAGCAGTTCAGCTTTTGCCTGCGCCTCCCTTCGGGCATCCCGTTCGATGTCCAGCAGCTCTGTCAGGTGGCGGATGACGGCAATTTCAGCGTTGTCCATCGCGCGGTCGACTGCATCCCTCGACAACCATTTACGCAGCCACAGAAACGCTCCCAGCAGTACAGTCCCCGTACCGCCCAGCCAAGTGACGGTGCCCGGGCCGAGGTCGGTCGGATCCATGTGAACCTCATTACAGATGATGATGTGATCAGCCCTGGAGAAAAATGTCTCGCTAGCTTTCCTTGTTTGCGCGCTTAATTTAGCCTACAGCTAACAACACCACAAGAGCAGATTTAGCCATGCGCACATTTAGCAGCAAGCTAAACACTGGCATGCTTCACCCCATGGACATCTACCAAATTCGCAAGCACAACCTGGTGAAGCTGATCGGCAGCCAGAGAAAGGGCACCTGCGCAGAGCGCTGGGGGATGGCGCCTGCACACCTTAGCCAGATCCTTTCCGACAAGACCGTGAAAAACCTGGGCGATGACGTGGCCCGCCGCATCGAGGGCATCGAAGGTTTGCCACGGGGCTGGTTCGACGCGCTGTCGCCAGGCGAACACGCACAGGCGGCTGTCGAGCCAGGTGACAACAAGCTCTCTGCAGCCGACCTGGTCAAACAGATGCTTGCCCGAAGCGGCAAAGGTATCGCTGAAGAAACCCGGCAAAGGCTGCTGGCTGCGGCGCAAGAGCCTGCAGATGCCACGCTGCTGGAAGCCGAGCCGCTGCGCCCCGGCCTGGTCGGTGACGAAGTGTGGATTGCCCACTATGACGTGCGGGCAGCCATGGGCGGCGGCCAGATCCCCCACGACTACCCCGAGATGTTCAAGGACGTTCGCGTCAGCCCCAGCCACCTGCGCGAACTGGGCGTGACGTTCAGCGAGCACCATCACCTGAAGATGGTGACCGGCTGGGGCCAGTCGATGGAGCCGACCATCAGGCACCGCGACCCGCTGATCGTCGACGTCAGCATCCGAGAGTTCGTCGGCGATGGCATCTACTTCTTTTCCTGGGGCGACCACATCTACATCAAGCGGCTACAGATCGCAGACGAGGACCACTTCGAGATGATCTCGGACAACTCGCGGCACAAAGACCGCATGATTCGTCGGGAAGAGACCTACATACAGGCCAGGGTCCTGCTGGTGTGGAATGCCCACCTTGTATAAACCGAAGCCCGCCCTGACCGGCGGGCTTTTGCTGAAGCTCAGAACGGTGCAGCCTCCTCGACCTGAGCCTCGCAGTCGCGCTCGACGATAAAATCATCACGCTCTTCCACGCTACTGCGCGCCCATCGCACCGTCACGCTGGCGTCATCATTGAACGTAAGCTGCAACTCGGGCATTTCCAGCAGTTGGCCCATCACCTCCTCCCATTCCGCTTCACCGTCGGTATCCAGACGGTGCACCACTACCCAGCGCTGCGTCTGTGCGAGCGGGTGGTTGATCATTGACGATACCCGCAGGCTAAGCCGCTCTATTCCGGTCATTTCCTGGCGCTGTTGGGTTTCCGACTTCATGTGGCTAGCCATATTCTCATCCCGATAGCTGTATATTCGTACAGTACTCGGCGAAAGCTTATCTCACCGCCAAATCCTGCGTAAAGCCCCCACTGCGGAAAAATTTCGCCAGCAGGTAATTTCCCGTGAAGCGAAATTAATTTAGCCATAAGCTATTGACCGTATTTTAGCTTGAGGCTAACTTTGTGTTCGGCCGTCGCTTGTACGGCGGCTATGCCACTCAAACCTTTTCGCCAGGAGTTCCCCATGGCCGTAGATATCAGCCACCTCACCATCGCCACGCCGGTAGCCGTCTCCTCAACCAACCCCGTTGCTCTGGAGCTGAACGGTGCTGAAGCGATTGCCCGCTTTCCCAGCATCGTGACAGTGCTCAGCGATGGCTCGATCCAGTTCTCAGCCCCAACCAAAGGTGCTTCGAGCAAAAGCACCCACAGGACACGCTGCGAATGGACAGAAACGCAAGACTGGACGCTGGCCAGCGCCCAGGATCACTGGAATCGCCAGACCATGACGCTGACCAAGGTCAACTCGGCGCAGAAGGTGGTCATCGCCCAGATGCACGTACGCGGGGATGACGGCCCGCCAGTAAAGGTGTTCTGGAACAAGGGCAACATCACACTGGGGTTTCGACGCACCTTCAACCAGACCGACCCGGTGAATTCCACAGTCCTGAAGGGGGTGCCACTGGGTGCGACGTTCCACATCAGCATTCACACCACGTCTGAAGGCGTGGTAACCGTGACGGCCGAATGCAACGGGGTATCCGCCTCGTCGGGCGATTCGCAGCTCGACAGTACCTGGGCTTCGCACCTGTTCGAGTTCCACGGCGGGGTCTACAACCAGGTCGACTACACCGACGCAACCCCCGCCGAGGACGGCTCGATCTGCATCATCAGCGAACTCTCGCTCATCCATCGCTGAACGTCGATGCCCAGCCCTGCTATCAAAATCCCTCAGGGCGTCGCATGAATGCAAAAAGCCCAGCGCGGGGCTGGGCTTCTATCAGCTGGGCTGAACAGTACTTCCGCCAGCCTTTACACAATGTACTGGAAGTTACTCCAGTGGGCGCTTGTGATAACTATAACGCTCGGCATTGGATGCCCGCGATGGGTCCGGCGGGCCTGATCTCTGCCTGCCTCGAAAGGGCCGATTATGTGCGGAATCGTCGCGATCCTCGGGCTGCTCCCGTTTACCTTCCGAGTCTTGACCGCCTGGCGGACCATTGTTTTCAGCCGGCCTGCTAACCTGCTGATCACAATCCATTCCATCCCTATCTATGGTCATACGCACCTCTCAATGCTCAGAAGCTCTGAGCTACATCAAGTGTGCGCTTACCCTGTCCAGAAAGGTTTTATATCAGATCACCGGACACGGGCGAGAACCTCAATACCGGAACTTTTCGCTGAACTGCATCCCACTATTGGTACAAAAATTGGTACGCGCCGGCTGTACGTCCATCCAGCACATCCCGGCAATGCAGCAGTAGCGTGGGTATCTAGCCTCAGACCGCACCGCAAGCGGCCTGAGCATCTGGCCTGTCTAATAGGGTTCAGCCCGTTTCAGCGACTTTGGCCCAATAAAACCGAGACGCTTTCGGGCGGTTTTAGACAGCTTTATTCCCCCATCCAGGCGTTCAGCCAACCAAGATCCGTCCTGGGTCGTCAGCTACACCCACCTCCCACCGTCCGCTGTCGACCCAAAGCGGACGGTCATCGCGGACACCTGTCGACCAAGAGAAGTCATGACTGACCAGTGCCCGCCACCGATTGCCGATAGTCATCGCCTGGTAGCGAAAGGGGGCATCGGGTCACGTCTGCCCCTGAACCAACAGTCAAATATGTTCACGTACCGGGTTTAGCCGTGTAGGCTTGCGAGCATGCTGAATAACGCTCTTGTGCGGTATTCACCCGTTAGGCTCTCTACAAACATGGAAGTCACTGTGAGCGGTTTTATATGTAACACCTGCGGCAAGCCGCACGATGAGTTGCCGATGTGCTTTGGCCCGAGCGCGCCAGACCTTTGGTACTCAATACCAGAGACCGAGCGAGATGAACGAGGCGAATTGTCATCTGATCAATGCGTGATTGATGGCGAGCATTTCTTCGTCCTAGGACGTATTCTCATTCCTGTAACCGACGGTGTCGGTCCATTTGCCTGGTTGGCATGGATCTCATTGAGCGAAAGCAATTTTCTTCGAATGTGTGAGCTGTGGGAATGTGATGGCAGGGAAGCCGAACCGCCGTACTGCGGGTGGCTGCAGAGCAATTTGCCCTACGAGCCGTCAACGTTGGGTCTTGAAATTCAAGTTCAAACTATGCCTTTGGGTGAGCGTCCACTTATCTTATTTGATCATACAGTCCACCCCCTTTCTGTAGAGCAATACACCGGTATAACGATGGCCCGAGTCCAAAGCATTGTCGAGGCGGCGCTTCATGGTTAAGCAGACGCCCGATTCCCCCATCAAGGAATGGTTGTCCGCATTGCCGTATCTATTAGTCAGTGACGCTCTAAAAATCGATGACTACCTCCAGCTAGTTTTTGTGGACGGCGCCGTGTTGTCTGTATATAACCCTTGTCGGTTTGAAGGTCTAATCTTTTCCGATCTCATTGACTGTGCGCTTAAAGAAATACGTGCAGACGAAGAGGCCGACGTTATTGTATTGACCTTAGATAGAGGTACTCTCCATGTCAATGTGCACCCTGGCGCCTGGACAGGGCCTGAAGCAATGGTGCTCCACGGGCCAGAGAATCTAATCATGATTTGGTAATGACCGCTGCTGAGTACTCTGTAGCGGCGGTTTGCGGCTGTCAGTTATCCTCTTTGAAGGACTGCTATGGGTCGATAGCTGCCAGTAATGACTGGCAGTTTTCAACACGTTTGCTGCTTGCGCCGTTCAGGCCGGTTGCGCGTACGTCACTGCTTGGCTTCTGAAAACGACTCAGCAATCAGTTTGGCGACATACTCATGCATCCAAGAGTTGCCGCCTGCGAACTCAAGTTCATTCTCTCGGGTGGAGAATGTCAACACCGGGTTCACGTTCTCAGCATTTACACTCAAATCTGAAACTCCGTCGATCAAAGATGTTATCCCAAACGCAATATCGTAGGTTAGATCACGAGCCAAATCGTCTGGAGCTCCTGTGCGCTCCAAGGCGCGTCGGATTTCTTCGATGATCCGACGTGACATTTCTTGTTGATAGTCGTCGAAGCGTCCGCTGCTTACTAATTTCATGGTGGTCTTCCGTAGGGAGTTGAACGATCAATTTTAGGGCAACGTGGCAGTGACTCAAAGCCCCAGATCCTCACTGAGATGAGTAGCAATGGCAGCTCGATACAGTGTTGAAACACTACCCATCGGGTACATGCCCAGGAGGGTTGATCGGCTTATGGCCTATAGCTGTCCTCCTCTAAGGGCAGCAATGGATCGTCTGCAGCCGTTCGCGACTGATCGCTATCGACCCATTGCTGTCCTTCGTGGAGAACAGTTATCGGCCAAAAGCGGTCACTTACTGAAGACAAAGTCTGAGGAGCTCACTAAATGCCCCCGGCGGTCTGGAGTCAATCGCGTGTTATCTAAGATGCGTCAGCTTCGCTTTCGCCCTCATAATCGTAGTCAATCAAGCTTGCCGACACTTGACAAATTTCAAATTGCCCTAAGGCCCTGGTGCCAGCAGCACAGTATTCTTAATTTCGATATTGAATCCAATATCGCGACCGGGAACATCATCCTCCCTTCTATGAGCACCGCTAGCTGAACCTTGATGTCTGTTTGAAGCCGCCGTACGCTATCGGCATTCATGGAGGAATCTGGCTGATGGCACGCGTGGGTTTGATACTGACACCGGGTTTTGCTGACTGGGAATACGCATTCATTGCTGGAACTGCGTCTCCGTTTTATGGGATCGACGTCAGGTTTTTCGCACCTACTACAGGGCCGCTCCACTCGCAGGGCGGATTGGCTGTAACTGTCGATAGTGGCTTGCAACAATGCCTGGACTGGAAACCGGACGTTGTTGTCGTGATTGGAGGAATGGTCTGGGAGCGTACAGAAGCTCCGGATATTCGAGACTTTCTTCATGCTAGTCGTTCAAGTGGAGCGACAATTGCTGGCATCTGTGGTGGAACGCTGGCACTTGCGAGAGCCGGGCTACTCGACACAGTTCCTCATACCTCGAACAGCGCTGAATTTCTGCAAAAAAATGCCGTAGGTTATGACGGGCGCACGCGCTATCGAAGCAGTGCAGTAGCTGTGGTTGCAGACCGCATCATAACTGCTCCAGGCCCTGCACCCGTTAGCTTCACCTGCGCAGTGTTCGAAGGAGCCGGATTATCTTCAGCGCTCATTTCTCAGTTCAGATCAATGCTAGCAGCGGAACATGGATGACCGCCTCGTTCCACAAATCAGCCCATCAGGTAATGTCTTCGACGGTCCTCTTCTGGCCGTTAGCTGTCCTTTTTTAAAGGCAGATGTAGGTCGAATGCAGCCACTCATTGCTTGAGCGCAAACAAGTCCTCTGCCAACTCACCGGGTTGCCGCAAGTCCATCAGCAGCACCTCTGCCTAGCTGTACCGAAAACCGGGCCTGAAGATACGGTCGACCGCCTTTGAGGCAAATCGGGTCATCAGCAGCGTGTCGCAGGTTGGGTATGCGCACGGGCGAGATTATGTCGCTGCGCCGGGATGAGGTCGACGTCGAGAAAAAGACGGCTCACATCTGCCGGATCGTGGTTGAAAAGCAGGCAGTCGAGCGGACCAAGACGAAATACACCCGCACCGTAATGTTGAACAGCCGGGCTCTTGGCGCACTGGCAAGGGCCAGAGAGATCGCGCAATACCGCTCGAAGCAGAAGCGCCGCGTCTCGACGGAGTCGCCATTCATCTTCCAACCTTCTGGCTCGTCACCACAAATCCAGCGTTCACTGCTTGGCAGCTTGGGCGCTCGGTGCAGGTGCTTCTCTCGACCTACGCCAAGTGGTTGAATTCTGCCAACGATTGGACGGAACTGGCGAAGCTGGAAAAGAACGTAATGGGTACAGGATTAAATATCGTTCACTTTGCGCCCTTTAGGCATAAGGCATTCGACAGCAATTCAGCCATACTCCAAAATGCATCGGTTTTAGGGGGAAAACCCTTGCACAGCCAACGACATACCAACTTTTAGTGAGCCTCAACGTGAAAACATCCCTGTCCATCCTCAGCCTGCTGCTGTTGCTCACAGGTACCGCGACCCTTCCGTCGACTGCTGCTGCACAACCCCCGGCCCAGGTTCAACGTGACCCCTCCAAACTGCATCTGGCTTCAGGCAGCGCTCTGCTGATCGACCTGAACAGCAACCAGGAGCTGTATTCAAGCCATGCCGACCGCGTGGTGCCGATCGCTTCGGTGACCAAGCTGATGACGGCGATGGTGGTGCTGGATGCCAAGTTGCCCATGGATGAAATGCTCACCATGACCATTGCCAACAACCCGGAGATGAAAGGCGTGTACTCGCGCGTGCGCCTGGGCAGCCAGCTGGACCGCCGCGAAACCCTGCTGATTACCCTGATGTCGTCGGAAAACCGTGCGGCCAACAGCCTGGCCAACGCCTACCCCGGCGGCTATCCGGCGTTCATCAAGGCAATGAATGCCAAAGCCCGCAGCCTGGGAATGGCCCACACCCGCTATGTTGAGCCGACTGGCCTGTCGACGCAGAACGTATCCACTGCCCGCGACCTGGCCAAGCTGCTGATGGCCTCGCGCAAGTACCCCATGCTGAGTGAGCTGTCGACCACCCGCGAAAAGACCGTCGCCTTCCGCAAGCCCAACTACACCCTGGGCTTCCGTAACACCGACCACCTGGTGAACAAAAGCAACTGGGATATCAAGCTGACCAAGACCGGCTTCACCAACGAGGCCGGGCACTGCCTGGTACTGCTGACCCGCATGGATAACCGCCCGGTGGCCATGGTCATTCTCGATGCCTTCGGCAAGTACACCCACTTCGCCGATGCCAGCCGCATGCGTCAATGGCTGGAAACCGGTACCGCCAAGCCGGCACCGGCGGTGGCCATGCAGTACAAGGCCGACCGGCAGAACAAGGGGCGGTTGGCGGCCGAATGACCGCCATATCCTGGAACGTGCGGGCGTGTTCGCGAAACAGACAACGCGGTGGATAGCACGGGCTTCGCCCGTGTTCGCGGGTAAACCCGCGCCTACACGACGGCCTGCGCCCAATCACCAATGTGTGTCCACCCTCGATAGGTGTAGGAGCGGGTTTACCCGCGAATACGGTCGCGGCGACAACGGTGAACGGCGGGTGGAAATTGGCCAGCAGGGCCGGCCCATTCGCGGGTAAACCCGCTCCTACAGCGGCCTGTGCATGTCCAGTCAGGCCGTAGCGCTGACCATGCCTCCCGCACTGCTGCCGCCCTCTTGCTGCAACAGTTCCAGCAACTGCGCCGTGGCCGCCATGATCTGCCCATTGAGGGTAGCAACGCTCGCCTGCTTGGCACCAACCGCTGCTGCTTTCGCAGTCTCGTCCATCTTGCTGTTCTGCAATGCAGCCAACTGTTTCTGTTCCTCTGCCAATTGCTTCTGCAGATCCTTGATCAATTGACGCAGCTCGCTCACAGCCCCCGATTCACTACTGCCTTCAGTGTCGGTGGACTGCGCCTGGCTACCCGCCGACACCTTCCTGCTGTCACTGCTTATGCTCAACGGCCCCACCGCCTCATCGGCCTGTTTCGCCTGTTCACGCTCGGTTGCTGCGTTCGCGCTTAGCGTCTGTGCTGAAACACCATTGATCATCAGGTTGCTTGCCGTGATACCGCTCATGTTGATTCCCTGCCTGAAAAATTGGTCCTTGCCGTAACCAACACATCGGCCGCCTCACGCTGTTCTTTAGCCCGCTTAAATTCCCCCTCGGCTGGCTCGTTCCAACTCATGTACTTGCGCAGGAGCCGGAGCCCCGGCGGGCGTCCATATTCGACATTCAGGGAATCGCAGCCATGAGCCAGTCTTCACAGCAGGAAACCATCAAAGACATGATCGGCGTGGGCTTCGGCCCCTCCAACCTGGCCTTGGCCATCGCCCTGGAAGAACTCGCCGAATCCCGGGGCCATGCACTCGACGCACTGTTCATCGACAAGCAGCAAGACTACCACTGGCACGGCGAGACCTTGGCTACCCAGAGCGAGTTGCAGATCTCGTTCCTCAAGGACCTGGTGTCGCTGCGTACCCCAACCAGCCCTTACAGCTTCGTCAACTACCTGCACCAGAAGCAGCGCCTGGCCGACTTCATCAACCTCGGCACCTTTTACCCCTGCCGCCTGGAGTACAACGACTACCTGCGCTGGGCCGCCGAGCATTTCGCCTCCCAGGCGGTGTATGGGCAGGAAGTGTTGCGCATCGAACCGCACATGCATGCAGGCCGGGTCCAACACCTGTGCGTGATCACGCGTGACAAACAAGGCCGCGAATACAGCCGCGCCACCCGCTCGGTGGTGGTGGGCAGCGGTGGCACGCCGAAAATTCCGGAAAACTTCGGCGCCTTCAAGGACGACCCGCGAGTCTTCCACCACTCGCAGTACCTGAGCAGCCTGACCAAACTGCCGTGCACGGCTGGCAAACCCATGCGCATTGCCGTGATCGGCTCAGGCCAGAGCGCCGCCGAGGCGTTCATCGACCTCAACGACAGCTATCCGTCAGTCAAGGTCGACATGATTCTGCGCGGCTCGGCCCTCAAGCCCGCCGACGACAGCCCCTTCGTCAATGAGATCTTCTCGCCCGACTATACCGACCTGGTCTACAACGAACCGGCCGACCAGCGCAGCAAACTGCTGGGCGAATACCACAACACCAACTACTCGGTGGTCGACCTCAACCTGATCGAGCGCATCTACGGCATCCTCTACCGACAGAAGGTTGCCCATCAGCACCGCCACAACGTGCTGTGCCGGCGCCAGGTGGAAGCGGTGGTGGCCACCCGCGAAGGCCTGGAACTGACCCTGCGCGACCTCGCCACCGGCCAGCAGCAAACCCACCGCTACGATGCCGTTATCCTCGCCACCGGTTACGAGCGCCGCTCGCACCGTGAATTGCTGGCGCCGCTGGCCGATTACCTGGAGGACTTCAGCGTCGACCGCAACTACCGCGTACTGGCCAGCCCGGACCTGCAAGCCTCGGTGTACCTGCAGGGCTTCTGCGAAAACAGCCACGGCCTGAGTGACACCCTGCTTTCGGTCCTGCCGGCACGCGCTGCGGAAATTGGCCGAGCGCTGTACCAGGACCTGGAGCAGTTGCACGAAAAGCCCCAAGCAGCCGTGGCACTGACCCGCGCCTGACCCCTCTCTACAACCAGCCATCAAGGCCGGACTGGTACCTCGTGCGCAGTCCGGTGTTTGTGCTTTGAAACATTTGCTTTCATTTAAACCTGCAGGTTTTCGATTCTCATTCGTCCTTATCAGTACAGCACTCTTTGGTTGGCACACGCTCGACCACCCATAGCAGAAGACCGTCTGATGGCCCAATCACCGAAAAAATCCAAATCCAAGCTGTGGTTCCTGGTCCACAGCTGGCTCGCCTTGCCGATCTGGTTCTTTGTCCTGATCGTCTGCTTCACCGGCATGCTCGCCGTGGTCAGCCAGGAAATCGTCTGGCTCGCCGATTCGGCTGTGCGCGCCAACAAGCCAGACGCGGACACCGAGCGCATGAGCTTTCAGCAGGTACTGGAGGCCTTGAACAAGGCCGAGCCGGACATGGTGGTGGAGCGCCTGAGCCAGCCAGATGGTTCGCACTTCGCGGTGAAAGCCAATGTCACCCTGCCTGACGGCACCCGCCCGACGCTGTATGTAAACCCCTACACCGGAACCATTCAGGGCAAGACCCCGGACTTCAACTTCGAAGCCTTCACCCGCGCCCTGCACGGCTGGTGGCTGGTGCCGTTCACCAACGGTTTCAGCTGGGGCTGGTACCTGGTCTCGCTGCTCGGCCTGCCGATGCTGGCCTCGCTGGTCACCGGCCTGGTGGTTTACAAGAAGTTCTGGAAAGGCTTTTTCAAACCCGTGCGTACCGGCCATGGTCCGCGAATTTTCTGGGGTGACCTGCACCGTCTGTCCGGGGTGTGGTCAATCTGGTTCATTGCAGTCATTTCCATCACCGGCACCTGGTTCCTGATCCAGGCGATCCTGTCTGACAACCACATCACCCTTTCCAGCCAGCCCATCGTGCCGGTGATCGCCCGTGAGGAAGTGCCACAAACGCCAGATGGCAGCCCCGCCTCGCGCATCGACCTGGATGAGGCGGCACGCCTTGCCGGGCTGGCGATCCCAGGGCTGGAAGTGACCTCCATCTCGCTCCCCGCCACTGCCTACAGCCACGTCATGCTGTCTGGCCCGGGCTGGTACCCGTTGATGTTCCAGAGTGCGTCGGTCAATCCGTACACACGCAATGTCGACAGCCAGTTCCTGATCAGCGACCGTTCGGCCCTGGAGTTCGTCACCGAGTCCATGCGCCCGCTGCACACCGGCGACTTTGGCGGTTTGCCGATCAAGCTGGTGTGGTTCTTCTTCGGCCTGATCCTCACCCTGATGGTGCTCAGCGGCCTGCTGATCTGGGCCAAGCGCACCGCCCAGGCCACCGCCGCGGCCCTCAAGCGCAGCGAGCGCGCTCCGCGTGCAGTACACAGTGAAACCACCGTGGAGATCCATTCATGAGCCAGGCCCAGGCCCTGCCCGCCAGCCCGCTGAAGCAGCTTTGGCTGAAGTGGCGTTTTCACCTGAACATCCTGCTGATCCTGATCCCGCTGGGCTTCATGCCCAAGTACTTCGCCGACGCCAGGCTGTTCCGCGGCGACGCCGGCCTTGGCGCCAACGTGATCAGTGACATCCAGGTCGGCCCTTACAGCCTCGACCTTGCGGAACTGCGTGACGAGGCGCCACACGCCGACGGCCCCGCCGGCTACTTCAAATCGTTCAATGCATCGCTGTGCAAGGCCTGCATAAAAAACGTCAAGGCAGCCTACCTGCGCATCGGCAAGCCAAGAAGCCTGCGCGCCGCCGGCACCATTTTCTTCGGTGCACCTTACAACATGGGCACCTCGTTGCCGATTCCGCCGCGTACCAAACCCGACGCGCACATCTGGATCACCCTGGAAGGCTGGGACGGCAGCATGCACCAGGCGTCGATCCCCCTGACCAAGGCATCGCCAGCCACTGTGGCATGGCTCGAGAAACAAGGAGAAAACAAATGAATCACCGGATGCGCACCCTGGCGCTGCCCTTGCTGGTACTGGTCGCCGGCCCTGCGCTGGCGCACAACCCGATGTGCGAATGCGAAGAACTGGCCAGCGGCCAGGTCAAGTGCACCGGCGGTTTCTCGGACGGCAGCGGTGCCCCCGGAGTGACCCTGGACGTGATCGGTTATGACGAACAGGTGCTGGTCGGCGGCAAGCTTGGCGACGACTCGACGCTGACCTTCAAACGCCCGGACGGCGAATTCTACGTGCTGTTCGATGCTGGCCCCGGGCACGTGGTGGAAGTGGACTACGCCGATATCGACCAGCCATGAGCCGCGCCCACGTCATTCGCCCGGCCGGTGCCGGGCACGAAACCCTGTACGTGCTGCTGGCAAGCTTGCTGATCGTGGTGCTCGCCGCCAGCGTGGTGCTGCTGCGCGGTGAACGCGAGGACGAACAGGCCATCGCCAGCCACCAGATCGACGCCCGCCGCGACCTCACCGCCGCCGAGCAAGGCCTGTACACCGACCTGCGGGTAGCCTTCGACGAGATCAAGCTCCTGCGCGAAGAAAACGCCGTCACGCCCAGCGTAAAGGCCCTGGCCGAAGAAGGCCTGCCGCCGTTCGTGGTCGATGCCGGCAGCCAAAGCCGTGGCGGCCACCAATGGTCATGGCTGGAACCCGGCGCCTACCTGGGCCGCAGCCAGGCCCCGGAAGTGGCCGGCAGCCTGCTGCTGATCCTGCCACCCGACAGCACAGGCCAAGCCGATATCTGGCTGCGCCGCGACAGCGCCGCCGTGATCCCGGACGACCTCGGCCAGGCCGCCCTGATCGCGGCTGGCTGGCAACAAGTGGTCAGCCACTACGACGCCGGGGTCACCCGCGAACACCGTCACTGAACCCAAGGACCCGCCCATGTTTCGCTCCGCCCTCGCCCTGCTCCTGTCCCTTGCCCTGCCGGCAATGGCCCTGGCCGATAACAGCAAGCCGCTGCGAATCGGCATCACCCTGCACCCCTACTACAGCTACGTGAGCAATATTGTCGGCGACAAGGCCGAGGTGGTTCCCCTGATTCCGGCGGGCTTCAACCCGCACGCCTACGAGCCGCGGGCCGAGGACATCAAGCGCATCGGCACGCTGGACGTGGTGGTGCTCAACGGTGTTGGCCATGACGATTTCGCAGACCGCATGATCGCCACCAGCGAAAAACCCGACATTGCCACTATCGAAGCCAATCAGAACGTGCCGCTGCTGGCGGCCACTGGCATCGCCGCGCGCGGTGCCGGCAAGGTGGTCAACCCGCACACCTTTCTGTCGATCAGCACCACCATCGCCCAGGTGAACAACATCGCCCGTGAACTGGGCAAGCTCGACCCGGACAACGCCAAGTTGTACACGCAAAACGCCCGTGCCTACGCCAAGCGCCTGCGCGCCCTGCGTGCCGAGGCCCTGGCCAAGGTCACCGAAGCCCCTGGCGCAACGTTCCGGGTCGCCACCATCCATGCTGCCTATGACTACCTGGTGCGCGACTTCGGTCTGGAGGTGACCGCCGTCGTCGAGCCGGCCCATGGCATCGAGCCCAGCCCGGCGCAGCTGAAAAAAACCATCGACCAGCTCAAGGCACTGGACGTGCGGGTGATCTTCTCGGAAATGGACTTCCCGTCGGCCTATGTCGAAACCATTCAGCGTGAGTCCGGCGTACGCCTGTATCCGTTGACGCATATCTCCTACGGCGATTACACCAAGGACAAGTACGAGGTGGAAATGAAGCGCAACCTGGACACCGTGGTCCGCGCCATTCAGGAGAACCGCGCATGACCGCTGCCGCCAAGCGGGTGACAGCCTGCGGGCCGCGCATCGAGTTCACTGGCATCGACCTGACCTTGGGGCGTACGCGCATCCTCGAACAGGTCAGTTTCAGCGTGGCAGCAGGCAGCGTGCACGCCATCGTCGGCCCCAACGGCGGCGGCAAGAGCTCGTTGATCAAGACCCTGCTCGGGCAGATGCCACACCAGGGCCAGCTGACCTTGCATTGGCCTGGTGAGCGCGAAGTGATTGGCTACGTGCCGCAGGCACTGGAGTTCGACCGCGGCCTGCCCATGACCGTGGACGACTTCATGGCCGCCATGTGCCAGCGCCGCCCGGCCTTCCTCGGCCTGTCGCGGCGCGTGAAGCCAGCCATTGATGCAGCCTTGGTTCAGGTTGGCATGCTCGACAAGCGCACGCGGCGCATGGGTGCACTGTCCGGCGGTGAGCGCCAGCGCGTGCTGCTGGCCCAGGGCCTGATCCCCGAGCCGCAGTTGCTGGTGCTGGACGAACCGATGTCGGCCCTCGATGAAGCCGGAATCCAGGTGTTCGAACAGTTATTGCAGGGCTGGCGCCAGGCCGGCACTACCGTTCTGTGGATCGAGCACGACCTGGAAGCCGTGTTGCGTCTGGCGGACCGGGTAACAGGCCTGAACCGCCAGGTGCTGTTCGATGCGCCGCCTGCCCAGGCCCTGACCCCGGAGCGTCTGCTCGGCCTGTTCTCCGTTCACCCGCGTAGCGAGAGCCTTGCCTGATGAGTTTTGAAATCTTTCGCCAAACGGTCCAGGACTGGGCCACTGCCGGCTATCTGCCCGAGGCGCTGGCCTACGGCTTCGTGGTCAACGCCCTGTTGGCCGGCCTGATGATCGGCCCGGTGTTGGGCGGCCTGGGTACCTTGGTGGTGGTCAAGCGCTTTGCCTTCTTCTCCGAAGCGGTCGGCCATGCGGCGCTGACCGGCGTGGCCATCGGTATCCTGCTGGGTGAGCCCTATACCGGCCCTTACGGCAGCCTGTTCGGCTACTGCCTGCTGTTCGGCATCCTGCTCAACTTCCTGCGTAACCGTACCGGGCTGTCGCCGGACACACTGATTGGCGTGTTCCTGTCGGTGTCGCTGGCGCTGGGCGCCAGCCTGCTGCTGATGCTGGCGGGCAAGATCAACGTGCACATCCTCGAGAACGTGCTGTTCGGCTCGGTGCTGACCGTTAGCGCCCAGGACTTGCTCGTGCTGGGCATCGTCGCGGCGCTGGTGCTGGCCTTGGCGCTGCCACTGTACAACCGCATCATGCTGGCCAGTTTCAACCCGCAGCTGGCGGCTGTACGCGGGGTAGCGGTGAAGACCCTGGACTATCTGTTCGTGGTGCTGGTGACGTTGGTGACCGTGGCTGCGGTGAAGGTGATCGGGGCCATCCTGGTCGGTGCGCTGCTGGTCATCCCGGCCGCCGCCGCTCGCCTGGTCAGTCAGTCGCTCAAGGGCTTTTTCTTCCTGTCGGTGCTGATTGCCACCATCAGTACTCTGCTCGGTATTTTGCTGCCGATCGTTTTCGACCTGCCGGTGCCGTCAGGGGCCGCGATCATCCTGGTCGCCGGCATCTGCTTTGCCCTGGCCGCCCTGGCCCGCGCCCTCGTTCCCCGCCTGCAAGGAAACCCGGCATGAACTTCAAACACCTGACCCTGGCGCTGGCACTGGCCGGCCTGCCGTCCCTGTCTTTCGCCACGCAAGTGCTGACGACCCTGCCCGTCACCCACAGCCTGGCCAGCGCCCTGCTCGACGGCACTGCGGTGCGGCTTCAGCAGGCAGCACCGGCCAACCTGCCTGCCAGCCGCCAACCGTCGTATTTCAGCGGGCGTGGTGGCGCAGGCCTGCACAAGGCCGTCCAGCAGGCAGATGCGGTGATCGGGGTGCGTTCGATCTGGCGTGACGACCCGCTGTACCCGATGGCCCGACGCAGCAATATCCGCATTGTCGAGATCGATGCCGCGCGACCGGTGGATGGCGCACTGCCGGGCATTGCGGTGAACGGTGACGATGCCTATGGTGCTTACCCCTGGCTCAACCCGACCAACCTCGGACGCATGGCCGACGTGGTGGCCAATGATCTGGAGCGCCTGGCGCCGGACGACAAGGCAAAGATCCAGGGCAACCTGGCAGGGCTCAAACGCCAATTGCTGGAGCTTTCGGCCAGCAGCCAGACGCGGCTGGCCAAAGTCGACAACCTGACGGTGGTGAGCCTGTCGGAGAGGCTGGGATATCTGGTCAACGGGTTGAACCTGGATGCGGTCGAGCAGCCACTGCCGGCCGAATGGGATGCGGCGGCCCTCAAGGCGCTGGGGGAGAACCTGAAGGCGCAGGACGTGGCGCTGGTGCTGGACCATCGTCAGCCTGAAGCGGCAGTGGCCGAGGTGATCAAGGCGGCCGGGGCCAAGCTGGTGGTGGTGGAGAGTGACCCTGAAGATGCGATTGCGGGGCTCAAAGCCAGCGTTGACCAAGTGGTTGGGGCATTGGGCGGGCGCTGATCGGACAGGCCTGCGCGGTGGATGGCACGGGCTTCGCCCGTATTCGCGGGCAAGCCCGCTCCTACATTGGACACGCGTCGGTGGTTGGGCGCAGGCCGTCGTGTAGGAGCGGGTTTACCCGCGAAGAGGCCGGCCCTGCTGGCCAAGTTCCACCCGCCGTTCGCCGTTGCCGCCACCACCGTATTCGCGGGTAAACCCGCTCAAGGATCGCGGTTGCTGCCAGGCTAACGCTTCATGCACCGCTGATAGCGCTCATCCACCCGCCCGGCAAACCAGGCCGTGGTCAGCTTGCGGGTAATCTTCGGGCTCTTCAGCTCGATGCCCGGCAACACTGCGCGGGGCACCGGTTTGCCGGCTTTGGCATCCGCCAGGGCGAACACCCCGCTGTACAGCTTGCTGTCCTCGAACGCCAGGCTGTCGGCCTCCTCCAGCTGGCTTCGGATCTGCGGGTTACGCAGCCCCAGCTTCACCCCCAGCTTGCGCGCGGCCAGTTCAGTCGTCCCCGGCATGATCGCCCCTGGCGCCACCAGGTCGCCGTCCAGTGCCAGCTTCACCCCCGTGACCTTGCTCAATGCCGCCTGGAATGCCGCATTGCGGCTGGCGTACCAGCCCGCGTTGAAATCGGCGAAACGGTAAAGCTGGCGCTCGTAGTTGGCCGGGTAGCCCAACAGGTGGGCAATACCGAAGTACATGCCGCCACGCCGGCTGAACACTTCCTGGCGAATCGTGCCTTCATGGCTGTAGGGGTAATCCCTCGCATGCTTTTCGGCAAAATCGATGCTGACTTGCATCGGCCCGCCGGTGTGCACCGGATTCAGCCCGCCCAGCAAGGTCTTGCCCAGCGGCACGCGAGCAACGACTTCGTCGTACAGTTCGCTCAACTGCTTTTCGCTGCGCACCGTCTGCAACCGCTGCTGGTAGCTCTTGCCGTTGAC
Source organism: Pseudomonas sp. JY-Q (assembly GCF_001655295.1). NCBI lineage: Bacteria > Pseudomonadati > Pseudomonadota > Gammaproteobacteria > Pseudomonadales > Pseudomonadaceae > Pseudomonas > Pseudomonas sp. JY-Q. The sequence goes on from NZ_CP011525.1 coordinate 3,849,609, forward strand.
CGACGGCGTCTTCAGCGCACCGTCGACCAGCAGTTTGGGAATATGCAGACGCGCAGCGCGGCGGTCGATCTCCTGGCGGGCGATACGCCCAAGGTTGGGCACCTGCGGGTCCGCAGTGAAGGTCGACTCCTGTTCGGTCACCGCCAGCACTGCGCACAGGTTACTTTTACTGGGCGCTATGCGCTGGGCTTCGAAGGCTGCCTGGATATCGTTGGCCCAACCCTCGCGGTCCTTGACCTGGGCGGGTAACAGCCGCAGGAGCTGCGCACGGATTTTGGCCGGGTCCGCTTCGGGCGCTTCTTCCCGGCGCCCGGCACAGCCTTGCAACAGCGCCAGGGCCATCACCGAAATGGCCAGTAACCGGCCGTTCAGGGCTGTTCACCGACCAGATAGGTTTTGCTGATGTGGCGGAACTGCGGGTGCCCGGCACTGCCCATCAATTCGAACAGCACCATCTCGCGGGTCACTACCTGCGCGCCGGCGGCACGCATGCGCGCCAGGCCTGCGGCCTTGCTGGCCGAGGTGCGGCTGTCGCAGGCATCCTCGACCACAAACACTTGCTTGCCCAGCGCCAGCAGGCCGAGCACGGTCTGCAGCACACAGACATGGGTTTCCATGCCGCAGACGATCACCTGCTCGCGCGCCATCAAACTGGCCGGCAGGCACTCGGCAGCCACACAGGAAAAGTGACTTTTTTCCACCACTTCGGCTGCCGGTGCTGCGGCCAGCAGTTCGGTCAGGGTATGGCCCAGGCCTTTGGGGTACTGCTCGGAAATCACCGTCGGCAGCGCCAGCTCGGCAGTCGCCGCCAGCAACCAGCGGGCCCGTGCCCGAGTGCCTTCGGGGTCGCTCATGGCACCGATCAGTTTTTCCTGGATGTCGACGACCAGTAGCGTGGCCTTGAGTGGATCGATCAGCATTGTCTGCCTCTTGCCTGGGAAAAACCCTAGCCTCCCCCAGGCAAGCGGTGACGTCAATCAGGCGGACAGCCGAAGCGGTTGCAGCGACGCGGTCAGCGCAGCGAGCACACGGTCTTCCTGCTCATGGATGAAAAAATGACCACCCGGGAACATCTGCAGCGAGAACGCGCCGTGGGTTTCACAGCGCCATGCCTGCAGTTGCTCATCGCTGGCCCGGTCATCCACGCCACCCAGCACATGCAGTGGGCACTGCAACGCCGCTCGCTGCCGGTATGTGTAAGTGCCGCACAACAGAAAATCGGCGCGCAAGGTCGGCAAGGTCAGGCTCATCAGCTCAGCGTTGGCCAGCACTTCCTCAGGCGTACCTTGCAGCGCGCGCAACTCGCTGATCAGCTCGGCGTCGCTCTTGGGCTCGCGCCAGTTGTTGCCGTCGTAGTCCTCACGCCGGGTAGGTGCCGCGGTGCCGCAGGCGAACAAGGCCAGCGGCGCCGGGCAGCCCAATGCCTGCAGCTCATGGGCCAGCTCGAAGGCCAGCAGAGCGCCCAGGCTGTGGCCGAGCAGCGCATAAGGAGCGCTTGCCGCCAGTCGCTGCTCGCTGGCCAGTTGCCGAGCCAGCACTTGCATGTCGGTGTGCAGCGACTCGGCCATGCGCGCCCCCCGCCCAGGCAACTCTACCGGGCGTACCTGCAACCATGCCGGCAGCTTGCGCCGCCAGCGGCTGTAGACCATGGCGCTGGCCCCGGAGTACGGCAGGCACAGCAGGTTCAGCACGGTCACTGGGCGGCAGCTTCAGCCATTTTCTGGCGCAGGCTCAACGGGCGCATGTCGGTCCAGACTTCATCGATGTAGGCCAGGCAGTCCTTCTTCAGGCCGCTTTTGCCCACGGCACGCCAGCCGTTGGGGATGGCTTTGTAGTCGGGCCAGATCGAGTATTGCTCTTCGTGGTTGACCACTACCTGGAACTGGATATCGTCGCGGTCGAAAACGGAAGTCATTGCCTGTCTCCTTAAATGATGATGCCGCTGCGCGCCTGGCGCAGGGTGGCTTTCAAGTAGACGTAGCAAGCGCTGTAAAAATTAACGGAATTGACGCGCCCCCAGGTGGGATCGACCGGTACAGGTGTCAACGCTCAGGTATCGCGCAACAAGTCGTGCGTATCGAGCAACCGGAACGCAACCTGCGGATTACGCTCCAGCCCGCGCCGGATTGCCGCCGGGATAGACTGCCGGGTCTTGCGACACAGCCCGGGTTGCTCGTCCAGTTCGATGACGATGCCGCGCATGGTCCGTACCTCGTTGTAACCGGGGGCGATGTGCACGCGGATGCCGAGGTTTTCGTACAGGCGCTGCTGCAGACGTTGAAGGTCTTCCAGGTCCTTCAGGTTTTCCAGCCGTTCGAGCAGGCGTTTTTCTTCCTGCCGGGTCAGCAAGAGGATGCGCTGGGCGGCCTGCGGATGGTCGGCCAATTGCTCGCGGCCGCAGACGCAGGCGCCAGGGGGGCAAGGTTGGCGTAAAGGAACGGGCGTACTCATAGGGCAAGCATAGCCTGTACCGACCGTCAGAGCTGCGCCAGCCGCGTACGCAGGAAGCTGACAAAACCCTGCACCGGCCGCGCCACCTGCCGGTGCTGCGGATACACCGCCGAGAGCTGCAGCGCGGGCGGGCGCCACTCATCCAGAACCGTCACCAGTTGCCCCTCCGCCAACGCCTGCCCAACGATAAAGGTCGGCAGGTAAGTGACCCCCATCCCGGCAATCGCAGCCCCCCGCAGCAACTCGCCATTGTTCGCCCGCATGCGCCCGGTCACCTGAATTGCCTGGGTTTTGCCACCTTTGTGGAATTGCCACTGCACCTGCCGCGAATGCCCATAGGGCAGACAATCATGCGCGGCGAGCTCATCCGGTTTTCCCGGCGCTCCTCGTGCTTGCAAATACGCCGGGCTCGCACAGTAGACCCGCTCGACACTGGCGATACGCCGGGCAATCAGGCTGGAGTCCTCCAATGCACCAATCCGCAGCGCCAGGTCATAGCCTTCACCAATCAGGTCCACGGCGCGGTCGCTCAGGTCTACTTCTACATCAACCTGGGGGTGCAACTGCAGAAACTCGGTCAGCAGGCAACCCAGGTGCGCCATGGCAAACGACAGCGGCGCGCTGAGGCGCAAGGTGCCGCGCAGGACCTGGGCCTGGCCGCTGATGTCGTGTTCGACCTGCTGCACTTCACCCAGCAGGCGCAGGGCCGACTGGTAGTAGTGCTGCCCCAGTGGCGTGGCATTGAGGCGCCGGGTGGAGCGGTTGAGCAGGCGCACGCCCAGGCGCTCTTCAAGCTGCATCAGACGCCGGCTGACCGATTGCTTGGACATGCCCAGACGGTCGGCGGCAGCGGTGAAACTACCGGCCTCCATCACCTGGGCAAAGATCCGCATGTCTTCGTAAGGGTTCATTGTCTCGCTCTTGCTGACAGTCAAACACTTTATAGCGGCTTTTTCCCACGAGTGCATCTGCCTAATCTACGCACAAGTCGCAGCGATGGCCCCTCAGGCCAGGCAAGACGCCCACTACCAACACTTGCACAGAAAAGGATTCGCTCATGAACATTGTCCACAAAGCCCTCACCGCCTCCGTCCTGGCCCTGTCCGTTTCCACTGCCTTCGCCGCAGGCAGCCCCGGTGTCGAACAACACACCCAGGCCTTCCTCGAAGCCCTGGAGAAAGGGGGTGGCAAGCCGCTGGAACAGCTCACACCAAACGACGCCCGCGCGGTACTGACCGGCGCCCAGGCCTCGGTAAAGGTCGACCTCTCGGGGATCGAAGTGAAGGAACGCACGATTCAGGCCAATGGCCAGTCGATCAAGCTGCAAGTGGTACGCCCGACTAACGTCAAAGGTGATCTGCCGGTGTTCATGTTCTTCCACGGCGGCGGCTGGGTGCTGGGCGACTTCCCGACCCACCAACGACTGATCCGCGACCTGGTGGTCGGCTCGGGTGCGGTGGCGGTCTATGTGGACTACACCCCGTCACCGGAAGCGCACTACCCGACGGCGATCAACCAGGCGTACGCCGCGACTCGCTGGGTGGCCGAGCATGGCAAGGAGATCGGCGTGGATGGCAAGCGCCTGGCTGTAGCCGGCAACAGCGTTGGCGGTAACATGGCGGCGGTGGTTGCACTCAAGGCCAAAGAGGCCGGCACCCCTGCCCTGCGCTTCCAGCTGCTGCTGTGGCCGGTGACCGATGCCAGCTTCGAGACAGCGTCGTACAAGCAGTTTGCCGAAGGACACTTCCTGACCACCGGGATGATGGAGTGGTTCTGGAACAACTACACCGTTGATGCAAAGGCGCGGGCGCAGATCTACGCCTCGCCGCTGCGGGCCAGCAGTGAACAGCTCAAGGGCTTGCCGCCAGCGCTGGTGCAAACGGCTGAGTTCGATGTGTTGCGGGATGAAGGCGAGGCTTATGCCCGCAAGTTGAATGCGGCGGGCGTGACAGTAACCTCGGTGCGCTACAACGGAATGATTCATGACTATGGGCTGCTCAACCCGTTGAGCCAAGTGCCGGCAGTAAAGGCGGCGCTGCGGCAGGCGGGCAACGAACTTAAAGTGCATCTGCAGTGAGGCAATGAGCAATAGACCCGCCTGGGCGGGTCTTTTGCTTCTATTTGCGGAAACGGCCCGCAGGCTTCAATGAATCTGCCATCGGTGCGAAAGGGCCGGCAAATCCTGCTCAGGGCTCAAACCCTTCCACAATGATCACCTCAGCCTTCGCCACCCCTTGGCGATGGCTGCATGCCTCTTGGTACAGCGCGGAGCGGTAACAGGCGACGGCCTGCGCGTACGAATCGAACTCGATCACCACGCTACGCTGAGGCGTAGCCCTCCCTTCCATCGCCTCGCTGCGCCCGCCACGGGCCAGGAAGCGCCCGCCGAATGCCTTGAAGGCAGCCGGGGCGCGCTGGGTGTATTGCTGGTACTGCTCGGGGTCGGTCACGTCCACATGGGCGATCCAGTAGGCCTTCATGTGCAGCTCTCCTGTTACGGCGATATTTGTGTATGATGGTATACCATAAAATTCACCCCACCACAGTGAGCGTGCACCATGGCTTTCAACACCATCGAGGAACTTCTCGAGGACTACCGGCAAGGCAAGATGGTCCTGCTGGTGGATGACGAGGACCGGGAAAACGAAGGCGACCTGTTGATCGCCGCCGAGCGCTGCGACGCCCAGGCCATCAACTTCATGGCCCGCGAGGCGCGCGGGCTGATCTGCCTGACCTTGACCGACGATCACTGCCAGCGCCTGGGCCTGGAGCAGATGGTTCCGGCCAACGGTAGCGTGTTCAGCACCGCGTTCACCGTGTCGATCGAGGCGGCCACCGGGGTCACCACCGGCATTTCCGCCGCTGACCGGGCACGCACCGTGGCAGCGGCCATGGCCCCCAACGCCCGCCCCGAAGACGTGGTACAACCTGGCCACATTTTCCCCCTGCGGGCACGCGAAGGCGGCGTGCTGACCCGTGCCGGCCACACCGAAGCCGGCTGCGACCTGGCACGCCTGGCCGGCTTCAGCCCGGCCTCGGTCATCGTTGAAGTGCTGAACGACGACGGCACCATGGCCCGTCGCCCCGACCTGGAAGTGTTCGCCGCCCGGCATGGCATCAAGATTGGCACCATCGCCGACCTGATCCACTACCGCCTGAGCACCGAGCAGACCATCAAGCGCATCGGCGAGCGCGAGCTACCGACCGTGCATGGCACCTTCCGCCTGGTCACGTATGAAGACCGCATCGAAGGTGGCGTGCACATGGCCATGGTCATGGGCGACATTCGCCGCGAACAGCCGACCCTGGTGCGGGTGCATGTGATTGACCCGCTGCGCGACCTGGTGGGTGCCGAGTACGCCGGCCCCGCCAACTGGACGCTGTGGGCGGCGCTGCAGAAGGTGGCTGAGGAAGGTACTGGCGTGGTGGTGATCCTGGCCAACCACGAATCCTCCCAGGCCTTGCTTGAGCGTGTGCCACAACTGACCCACCCTGTGCGGCCCTATCAACGTGGCCAGTCCAAGGTGTATTCCGAAGTGGGTACCGGGGCGCAAATTCTGCAGGACCTTGGCGTGGGCAAGCTGCGTCACCTGGGGCCACCGCTGAAATACGCGGGGCTGGCGGGCTATGAGCTGGAGGTGGTGCAGAGCATCCCGTTCGACCCGGGGATGGATGGCTGAGAACACACAAGCAATTGATTTAGCGGGGCCCTGTAGGCGCGGGTTTACCCGCGAATGCGAGGGTGACACCACCGACGCATTCGCGGGTAAACCCGCGCCTACAGGGCCCTTGGTGCTTTTGACAGGGCGGAGTGATGGCCGGTCGCCCCATACCTCTTGCCAAAATTTTGGAATACCATAATATGATATCCCGTAGACCTTAAACCTGCAGGCCGGCACCTACAATTAAAAACGGCCATCAGAACACTTTGTTTTAGCTGCTCCCCGAACACTATTGGCGGGCGCACCACAAGCCCCGCCTCGAATAACAAAAGCAACGAGGGCGTAACCATGCTGTTAAGCAAACGTGTAACCGCAGTGCTGTCCGCCAGCCTGCTGACCCTGGCATGTCAGGCCGCCCAGGCCGCCGACAGCCTCAACTTCGTCAGCTGGGGCGGTACGACCCAGGACGCCCAGAAAGAAGCGTGGGCAGTACCGTTCACCAAAGCCACGAACATCAAGGTCGTGCAGGACGGTCCCACCGACTACGGCAAGCTCAAGGCCATGGTCGAGAGCGGAAACGTGCAGTGGGACGTGGTCGACGTCGAAGCCGACTTTGCCCTGCGTGCCGCCAGCGAAGGCCTGCTCGAACCCCTCGACTTCAACCAGATCAAGCGCGACAAGATCGACCCACGCTTCGTCTCCGATCATGGCGTCGGCTCATTCTTCTTCTCCTTCGTGCTCGGCTACAACGAAGGCAAGCTCGGGGCCAACAAGCCGGTGGACTGGACCGCGCTGTTCGACACCAAGGCCTACCCCGGCAAGCGAGCCCTGTACAAATGGCCCAGCCCCGGCGTGCTGGAACTGGCCCTGCTGGCCGACGGCGTAGCCCCTGACAAGCTGTACCCGCTGGACCTGGACCGCGCCTTCAAGAAGCTCGACACCATCAAGAAAGACATCGTCTGGTGGGGCGGTGGCGCCCAGTCACAGCAGTTGCTGGCCTCAGGTGAAGCCTCGCTCGGCCAGTTCTGGAATGGCCGTGTCTACGCCCTGCAGCAAGACGGTGCACCGGTGGGTGTGAGCTGGAAGCAGAACCTGGTCATGGCCGACTTCCTGGTCATCCCCAAAGGCGCCAAGAACAAGGAAGCGGCCATGAAATTCCTGGCCAACGCCAGCAGCGCCGAAGGCCAGGCCGAATTCGCCAACAAAACCGCCTATGCGCCGGTCAACGTCGACAGCGTGGCCAAGCTGGACAAGGACCTCGCGCCAAACCTGCCAACTGCCTACGCCCAGGACCAGGTCACCCTCGACTTCGCCTACTGGGCCAAGAACGGTCAAGCTATCGCGGCCCGCTGGAATGAGTGGTTGGTCAAATGAAAGTCGCCATCAACGCCCTGCAAAACGCGCAAGGTGCCCCCACGGGCGCCGGCGCCCCGGGCACCGCACCGCGCCGTGCCAGCCTGAGCCAGCGCTGGAAAGGCAGCCGCAACCTGCTGCCAGCCCTGCTGTTCCTTGGCCTGTTCTTCTTCGCCCCGCTGGTCGGCCTGCTGCTGCGCGGGGTGCTGGAACCCACCCCGGGGCTAGGTAACTACGAGCAGCTGTTTGCCAACTCGGCCTATGCACGTGTGCTGTTCAACACCTTTTCGGTGGCCGGCGTGGTAACCCTGATCAGCGTGCTGCTGGGCTTCCCGCTGGCCTGGGCGATCACCCTGGTGCCCAAGGGGTGGGGCCGCTGGCTGCTGAACATCGTGCTGCTGTCGATGTGGACCAGTCTGCTGGCGCGCACCTACTCGTGGCTGGTGCTGCTGCAGAGCTCGGGCGTGATCAACAAGGCGTTGATGGCCATGGGCATCATCGATGCCCCGCTGGAAATGGTGCACAACCTCACCGGCGTGGTCATCGGCATGAGCTACATCATGATCCCGTTCATCGTGCTGCCACTGCAGGCGACCATGCACGCCATCGATCCGATGGTGCTGCAGGCAGGTTCGATCTGTGGTGCCAGCCCGTGGACCAACTTCTGGAAGGTGTTCCTGCCGCTGTGCCGCTCGGGGCTGTTCTCCGGGGCGCTGATGGTGTTCGTGATGTCGCTCGGTTACTACGTCACCCCGGCGCTGCTGGGGGGCGCGCAGAACATGATGCTGCCTGAATTCATCATCCAGCAGGTGCAGTCGTTCCTCAACTGGGGCCTGGCCAGCGCCGCTGCCGCACTGCTGGTGGCGATCACCCTGGTGCTCTTCTACCTGTACCTGAAGCTGCAGCCGGAATCCCCGGTTGGCAACGCGAGGTAAACCGCCATGCTCCTGTCTCCCAATGCCATGGGCCGCCCGCTGCGTACGGGCCTGTACCTGACCACCGGGGTCATCGCGGCCTTCCTGCTGCTGCCGGTGGTCTTCATCGTGTTGCTGTCATTCGGCTCGTCACAGTGGCTGGTGTTCCCGCCACCGGGCTGGACCTTCAAGTGGTACGGCCAGTTCTTCTCCAACCCGGAGTGGATGGACGCCGCACTGGCCAGCCTGAAGGTGGCCGTGCTGACCACCATCGCCGCCGTGCTGCTGGGCCTGCCCAGCGCATTCGCCCTGGTGCGTGGCCGCTTCCCGGGCCGCGAGCTGCTGTACGGGCTGTTTACCATGCCGATGATCGTGCCGCTGGTGATCATTGCCGTGGCGGTATACGCACTGTTCCTCAAGCTAGGTTACACCGGCACGCTGTTCGCCTTCGTGGTCAGCCACGTGATCGTCGCCCTGCCGTTCACGATCATCTCGATCATCAACTCGCTGAAGCTGTTCGACCAGTCGATCGAAGATGCTGCGGTGATCTGCGGTGCATCACGCCTGCAGGCCATTTTCAAGGTCACGTTCCCGGCCATCCGCCCCGGCATGATCGCCGGTGGCCTGTTCGCTTTCCTGGTGTCCTGGGATGAAGTGGTGCTGAGCGTGATGATGGCCAGCCCCGACCTGCAGACCCTGCCAGTGAAGATGTGGACCACCTTGCGCCAGGACCTTAGCCCGGTCATCGCCGTGGCTTCGACCTTGCTGATCGGCCTGTCGTTGCTGGTCATGTTCATTGCCGCCGCCTTGCGCCGGCGCACCGAAAACGCCTGAGCGCGGAGAAAACAACAATGAGTGCAGTGATCAAAGACAACGCGCACGGCAAAACCCTGGTCAGCCTGCGCGGCCTGAACAAGCACTACGGCGACTTCACCGCCGTGGACAACCTCGACCTGGAGATCCAGGACGGCGAGTTCCTGACCTTCCTCGGTTCCAGCGGCTCGGGCAAGTCCACCACCCTGTCGATGCTGGCCGGCTTCGAAACACCGAGCAGCGGCGAGATCCTGGTCGACGGCCAGTCGCTGGTCAACGTGCCGCCGCACAAGCGTGACATCGGCATGGTGTTCCAGCGCTATTCGCTGTTCCCGCACCTGAACGTGCGCGACAACATCGCCTTCCCGCTGGCCATCCGCAAGCTCAATGCTGCCGAAACCAGCAAGCGCGTCGAGGCCATGCTCAAGCTGGTGCAACTGGAGAAGTTCGCCCACCGCAAGCCGTCACAGATGTCTGGCGGCCAACAGCAGCGCGTGGCGATTGCCCGGGCGCTCGTGTACGAGCCACGCATCCTGCTGATGGACGAGCCGCTTGGCGCGCTGGACAAGAAGCTGCGTGAAGACCTGCAGGACGAACTGCGCCAGCTGCACCGCCGCCTGGGCATTACCATTGTCTACGTGACCCACGACCAGGAAGAGGCGATGCGCCTGTCGCAGCGCATCGCCATCTTCAGCCACGGCAAGATCGTCGGCCTGGGCACCGGGTACGACTTGTACCAGAATCCGCCGAATGCCTTTGTTGCGTCGTTCCTGGGCAACTCCAACTTCCTGCGGATCAAGGCCAGCAGCAATGGCGCAGGCAGCTTCGAGGGCCAACCAGTGGCCATCCGCCTCACCCCAGGCCTGGCCGCCGAGCAGGATGCGCTGATCATGGTGCGTCCGGAAAAAGCCCTGGCCCTGACCGCCGAACAAGCGGCGCGCGAGCCATTGCCGGCGGGCTGGAACGAGGTCAGTGCCAAGGTGGGCGAAGTGCTGTTCCTGGGTGAAAGCCAGACCTGTCATGTGGTGACTGCAGGGGGTACCGAGCTGACGGTGAAGGCCCTGTCGGCCGCGGGCATGCCGATGCAGCCGGGCGACAGCGTGAAGGTGCGTTGGGCAGTGGCCGACGCTTGCATTTATACCGAATGGGCCGAGAGCGACCTGAGCAAGTCGGCCGGGGCACATTAACCTCTTCAGCGTTGCAGCGCCTGCCAGATCGAGCGTCGCCCGCGCGGCGCACGATCGGGCAGGCGCTGCACGCTGGAAGGTGTACGCCCCCGTCACATTATCATCACGCCACTGTCGTAATCTGCCGGCCAACACTGTGCCATAGGCCACCCGGCATGCTCCGCCTGCTTGTCTTGCTGCTCACCTTGCTTCCACTAGCGACCTTGTCTGAGCCCCTGCATCTGCGTGTCCAAGGCTCCAACACCATCGGCGCGGCCTTGATACCGGCGCTGGTGCAGGGGCAATTGCGCGCGCAGCAGGCCACCGCCATCGCACAACAGCCAGGCAAGGTCGCCAACGAGCGGGTGATTACCGCCCGCGACGTGCATGGTCAGCCCTTGCGCATCGACATTGCCGCCCACGGTTCAAGCACAGGCTTTGTCGCGCTGGGCCGTGGCGAGGCTGACCTGGCCGCCGCCTCGCGACCGATCAACGACAGTGAAGTGCGCCAGTTGCAGGCGCTGGGCGACCTGCGCGCAGCCGGCGCAGAACAAGTGATCGGCCTCGACGGCGTCGCGATCATCGTCCACCCCGACAACCCAATACCCCAACTGGACACCCGGCAACTGGCGCAGATTTTCTCCGGTCAGATCCAGCGCTGGGAACAACTGGGCATACCTGGCGGGGCCATTCATCTGTATGCCCGTGACGACCGTTCCGGCACTTTCGAGACCTTCAAGGCGCTGGTGCTGGAACCTCAGCACGGCGAACTTTCGGCCAAGGCCAGGCGCTTCGAGTCCAGCGACGAACTGGCGCAACGCGTGGGTACCGACCGCCAGGCCATCGGTTTCAGCAGCCTGGCCGCCGTACACGGGGCCAAGGTGCTGGCGGTGGCCGAAGGCGACGCGCCGGCCATGCTGCCAGAGCGTGCACGTGTGGCCAGCGAGGACTACCCGCTCTCACGGCGCCTGTACTTTTACCTGCCGGCCAACCCCAAGCCCCAGGCCAAGGCCCTGGTCGATTTCGCTCAGAGCCCGGCCGGCCAGGCGATCATCGCCCAACAGGGTTTCGTTTCGCAGCAGATCAAGGCCCTGTCTGTCGCCCCCCAAAGCGACATGCCACCGCGCTATCGCATCCTGGCCCTGCAGGCGCAGCGGCTGAGTGTGAACTTCCGCTTCCAGGAAGGAAGCGCCAGGCTGGACAACAAGGCCTTGCGCGATGTGCAGCGGGTGGCAGAGTACCTGCGCCAGGCCGGGAAGCTGCAGGGCAAGGCAGTGCTGGTGGGGTTCGGCGACCCCAAGGAAACACCCGGGCGCGCAGCCCTGCTCTCCCGCCTGCGTGCGCAAGCAGTGCGCCGCGAACTGGCGCGTGGTGGCGTGGAGGTGCTGCAGGTGACCGGGATGGGCGATGAATTGCCAGTGGCCGGCAATGAACAGGAGCAAGGCCGGCTGCGCAACCGGCGGGTCGAGGTGTGGGTGTATTGATCCGGCCTTGTACACACCTCTGAAGCAGCCTTGTGCTGCAACGAGGCCCGAATGACAGAAACATTCCGGTGTCAGCAAGGACCTCGTCGCAGCACAAGGCTGCGTCTACAGGCTGTAGAGCAGGCTCCACGTCATCAGCGGGTGACGGTGCGCATGGTCACGAACTCTTCGGCCGCCGTCGGGTGCACGCCGATGGTTTCGTCGAACTGCTGCTTGGTCGCACCGGCTTTAAGTGCAATGCCCAGGCCTTGAATGATCTCGCCAGCGTCAGGACCGACCATGTGGCAGCCCAGCACCTTGTCGGTCTCGGCATCGACCACCAACTTCATCAGGGTCTTTTCCTGAATGTCGGTCAGGGTCAGCTTCATGGCCCGGAAGCGGCTTTCGAATACCTGCACCTTGTGCCCGGCCTCCAGCGCCTGCTCTTCGGTCAAGCCTACGGTACCGATGGGTGGCTGGCTGAACACCGCAGTGGGGATGTTCTGGTAATCCACCGGGCGGTATTGCTCGGGTTTGAACAAGCGCCGCGCCACGGCCATGCCTTCAGCCAAGGCCACTGGGGTCAACTGCACACGGCCGATGACATCACCAATGGCGAGAATCGAGGGCGCGGTGGTCTGGTACTGCTCATCAACCCGGATGTAGCCGCGCGCATCCAGCTCGACGCCGGTGTTCTCCAGGCCCAGATTGTCCAGCATCGGGCGCCGGCCAGTGGCATAGAACACACAATCGGCGACCAGCTCGCGGCCGTCCTTGAGCGTGGCTTTCAGGCGGCCATCTTCAAGCTTGTCGATGCGCTGGATGTCGGCGTTGAACTGCAGGTCGAGGCCGCGTTTTTCCAGCTCTTCCTTCAGGTGGGTGCGCACCGAGCCATCGAAGCCGCGCAGGAACAGGTCGCCACGGTACAGCAGTGTGGTGTCGGCCCCCAGGCCTTGGAAGATGCCGGCGAATTCGACGGCGATATAACCCCCACCCACCACCAGCACGCGGCGCGGCAAGTCCTTGAGGTAGAAGGCTTCGTTGGAGGTGATGGCCAGTTCCTTGCCGGGGATGTCCGGTACCTGCGGCCAGCCTCCGGTAGCGATGAGGATATGCTCGGCGGTGTAGCGCTGACCGTCCACTTCCACTTCGTTGGCACCCGTCAGACGCGCGTGGCCCTGCAACAGGGTCACCCCGCTGTTGACCAGCAGGTTACGGTAGATGCCGTTAAGGCGCTCGATTTCCCGATTCTTGTTGGCAATCAGGGTGCCCCAGTCGAAATGCCCCTCTTCCAACGTCCAGCCGAAACCCGCGGCTTGCTCCAGCTCGTCGGCAACGTGCGCGCCGTATACCAGCAGTTTTTTCGGCACACAACCGACGTTGACGCAGGTCCCCCCCAGGTAGCGGCTTTCCGCCACTGCCACTTTTGCACCAAAACCGGCAGCAAAACGCGCTGCGCGCACACCACCGGACCCGGCGCCAATCACGAACAGATCAAAATCGAAGGCCATGTATTCACTCTCCCAGGCAGGCGTCCAGCATACCGCCGTTGGCCGCCGCAAACAAAAAAGCCATCCCGAAGGATGGCTTTGAGGCCAGCAGGGCTTATCAGTAAGCCTTGCCAGTCTTGTAGTAGTTCTCGAAGCAGAAGTTGGTCGCGTCGATGTAGCCTTCGGCGCCACCGCAGTCGAAACGCTTGCCCTTGAACTTATAGGCAATCACGCAGCCATCCTTCGCCTGCTGCAACAGGGCATCAGTGATCTGGATTTCACCGCCTTTGCCTGGCTTGGTGTTGGCGATGATGTCGAAGATATCCGGGGTCAGGATGTAACGGCCGATGATCGCCAGGTTCGAAGGCGCGTCTTCCGGGGCCGGTTTTTCGACCATGTCGGTTACACGGAAGATGTCGTCGCGGATCATCTCACCTTTGATCACACCATACTTGTTGGTTTCCTGCGGGTCGACTTCCTGGATGGCGACGATCGAGCAGCGGTACTGTTTGTACAGCTTGACCATCTGAGTCAGCACGCCGTCACCTTCCGGGTTGACGCACAGGTCGTCCGCCAGCACCACCGCGAACGGCTCGTCGCCGATCAGTGGGCGGCCAGTGAGAATGGCGTGGCCGAGGCCTTTCATTTCGGTCTGGCGCGTGTACGAGAAGGAGCACTCGTCGAGCAGACGACGAATACCGACCAGGTATTTTTCCTTGTCGGTGCCCTTGATCTGGTTTTCCAGCTCGTAGCTGATGTCGAAGTGGTCTTCCAGGGCGCGCTTGCCGCGCCCGGTAACGATGGAGATCTCGTTCAGACCCGCATCCAATGCTTCTTCAACGCCATACTGGATCAGTGGCTTGTTGACCACCGGCAGCATTTCCTTGGGCATGGCTTTGGTAGCAGGCAGGAAGCGCGTGCCGTAGCCGGCTGCCGGGAACAAGCATTTTTTGATCATATACGTCCTTACAAAAGGCTAGGCCTGTGGAATTCGGCGCAGTCTAATCAGGCGGCAGTCACCTTACAATGCCCCCGTTAACGACCGTTGCCATCATAGAGATATCCCAGTGTAGATAGTTCCGGGGGATCGTAAATATTGCTGTCATACATGACCGTTGGATGACAGGAAAATCAGCGTGCCAGTGGCGGCCTTTTCAACGGGCTCACCCGCGAAGAGACCGCCACTGGCTGACCTCAGCTACCCGTCCCTTTTCCGATCAGCACCCCATCAACCTCCTGACCATACAGGTTCACCCCATCATTGGCATGAAATTTCACCCGCGTTTTCTCGATGGATCCCTCTACCAACCGCGGGTCCTGTGGCCGCTCGTGGCGGTTGATCCACGCCGCCACATCCCAGGCCTGCTGATCGCTGAGGCTGCCCGGCTTGCCCAACGGCATGTTGTATTTGATGAACGACGCAGCGGTATTGATGCGGTGCATGCCAGCCCCCCAGTTGTAGGAGTCCTTGCCCCAAAGCGGCGGCATTACGTACTCGCCGGCGACCTTTTGCCCTTCACCGTTATCGCCATGGCAAATCGCGCATTGTTCACGGTAAACCTGCTGGCCGCGCTTGAAGTCATAACCACCCTTGGGTTGTGCCACCTCCGGATAACCACGTCCGGCAATCTCCACGCCGGTCGGCGCCTTGGTCGACAGCCAGTATGAATACACCGCCAACGCCGTCATCTGCGGGCTGTCAGCGGCCGGCGGCTTGCCGTTCATGCTGAACTGAAAACACCCTTGGATACGCTCGGCGAAGGTGTTGACCTTGTCATTCTTCTTGCGATAGGCCGGATACATCGGGTAGGCACCCCACAGCGGCGCCGAATGCGCCAACCGCCCCTGATCGAGGTGGCAGTTACTGCAGTTCATGCCGTTGCCCACCGCCTCGGGCATCAATCGGCGGGTGTCGACGAACAAGGCATGGCCTTCACGCACCATTTTGCCAAAGGCATTATCGGGCAACTCACGCTCAGCAGGCGGCACAAACTGCGGTGCAGCCTGCACACCGGGCACCTTCAACTGCGACTGGTCTTCCATGGCGATCGGCGTGGCCTGGGCGCTGCCCACGGCCAGCAGCAACAAGACGGGAATCAAGGTTTTCATGGCGTGACCTCCTGACTGGCGGGGCGGGCGAAGAACTCGGCAACGGCCTTGATCTCCTCATCGGTCATGGCCTTGGCCACGCCGACCATCAGCTGGTTGGGGTCATTGCTGCGGCTGCCGTCGCGCCAGGCATTGAGCTGTGCCACCAGATAACTGGCGGGCTGGCCGGCCAAGGGCGGGAAGTGTTCGCCCACCCCGCCGCCACCCGGCCCGTGGCATTGCACGCAACCTGGAATCTGCCGGCTCCAGTCGCCGTAAAGGGCCATGCGGGTGGTCGGGTCATCGGCAATCTGCTGGCGGTGCAGGTCGCCAGCGGGCGCTGCCGGCAGGCTGGCCAGGTAGGTACTGACGGCCTTGATTTCGTCGTCGCTCAGGGCCTTGGCCAAAGGTTCCATCACTGGCTGCTTGCGGCTGCCGTTGCGCCAGTCCTGCAACTGCTTGGCAAGGTAACCGGCCGGTAGCCCGGCCAAACGTGGAAAGCCGGCAGCCGCAATGCCATTGCCGTCCGGGCCATGGCAACCCAGGCAGGCCATGGCTGCAGGGTTGGCCCCACCCTGGGTGAAGACCTTCTGACCCTCAGCGGCATGTGCCGTGGGCCAGATCAGGATCAGCAAGCTGCCGATCATCACGCGTCTCAACGGTGTCATCACGAATCTCCTTTTCTTTTGTTATATGTTTAGGCTTAAAACATATAAGCAGAGAAAGGAGGACCCGTTGCTTCAGATCAACTTCCGGAGATGCACTGCGTTGCCGCAGTGCGCACATCCCCAAGGCGCAGCGGGAAGTTATTCAGCCGCTCGTGCAGTTTGATGCTGCTGCCGCTGCCGCGCTTGTCGATATCCACCAGCGCCGCCGGGCCGGCACCTGAGGTGATTTTCTGCGGTACGATCAGCCGTAGGCCGTCGCCACGCTGCTCTTCGGTCAGCGGGTCACGCGTATCGGCAAGCTTTTCCTTTACGCAATCGGCATAGGCGCGTGGGCTCTTGCCAGAGATCACATCCATCGTTTCACGCGATTGCTCCAGCTCCGCGACGCTCACGCAGCCACCGAGCGCAACCGACAACGCCGCCACCATCCACTTCATTTGCTGCACCTCTGCCTTCAGGAATTCGCTTCGACCACATCCAGGCGGTTTTGCTCCCTGCTTTGGCAGAATTATCTACGCCTGGCGATCAACGCGGCAGTGTAACGGCACATCGTGGTATCTTTTGCTTTTGCAGATCCAAACCTTGCGGAGCATCACATGAAATTCGTACACCAGCGCGAGCACCTCAACGAGGACGATATTGTCGTCATCGAGTGCTCCCAGCGCTGCAATATCCGCCTGATGAACGACGCCAACTTCCGCAGCTTCAAGAACGGCGGCCGTCATACTTACCACGGCGGCCATTTCGAGAAGTTTCCGGCGAAGATCACCGTACCCAGCACCGGCTTCTGGAACATCACCATCGATACCGTCACCACTCGCCCGATCTCGGTCACCCGCAAGCCAACGCTGACCCACAAGATCAAGATCATCCGTCGCTCGTCGTCGAAACTCAGATAAGGCCACCATGACCCAGACCATCAAGTACGTCATCAAATACAAGCTCGACGGCCAGCGTCGCTGGGATTTCGCGCTGATGCCCGATGCCTCGCAAGAGCAAGCCCTCGAGGCCCTGCGCAAGATCCACGGCGACGACGCCGAGAAAATCAGCGACATCCAGGTCAGCAAGGCCCTCTAAGACTTGCCGCAAGCCCCCGCCGCATCGCTCGCCCCACGCAAGGAGACTCGCATGAGCCATTGGCCCGACCGCCGTATCCTCGACCTGCTGGGCATCGAGCTGCCCATTCTGCAGGCACCCATGGCGGGGGCGACCGGCTCGGCCATGGCCATTGCCGTGGGCCTGGCAGGTGGCTTGGGCGCCCTGCCCTGCGCCATGCTCAGCGGCGAGCAGGTGCGCGCCGAGATCGCCGCATTCCGCGCCGGCTGCCCGGGGCGCCCGCTGAACCTGAACTTCTTCTGCCACCAGCCGCCAGCGCCCGATGCCGAGCGCGATGCGCGCTGGAAGCAGGCACTTGAGCCTTATTACAGCGAAGTGGGCGCCGACTTCGCGGCGCCCACGCCGGTGTCAAACCGCGCGCCTTTCGACGAGCAGAGCTGCCTGCTGGTCGAAGCGTTGCGCCCGGAGGTGGTGAGCTTCCACTTCGGCCTGCCGCAGGCCGAACTGCTGCAGCGGGTAAAGGCCAGCGGTGCCAAGGTACTGTCCAGCGCCACGACTGTGGAAGAAGCGGCCTGGCTGGAGCGCAATGGCTGCGATGCGATCATCGCCATGGGTTATGAAGCCGGTGGCCATCGCGGCATGTTCCTCAGCGATGACATCACCAGCCAGATAGGCACCTTCGCGCTCGTACCGCAGGTGGCCGATGCCGTCGGCGTGCCGGTGATTGCCGCCGGTGGTATCGGCGACCACCGCGGGCTGTTGGCGGCACTGGCCCTGGGTGCCTCGGCAGTGCAGATCGGCACGGCTTACCTGTTCTGCCCCGAGGCCAAGGTGTCGCCAGCGCATCGCCGGGCGCTGGACAGCGCGCCTGCCAGCGACACCGCGCTGACCAACCTGTTCACCGGCCGACCGGCGCGCGGCATCAACAATCGCATCATGCGCGAGCTGGGGCCGATGAGCGAGCTCGCACCGCGCTTCCCGCTGGCGGGCGGGGCATTGATGCCTTTAAGGGCGATCACCGATCCGCAGGGTAAGAGTGATTTCAGCAATCTGTGGTCGGGGCAGGCGTTACGGCTGGGCCGGCACATGCCGGCGGGTGAGTTGACCCGGGAGATTGCCGGTAAGGCACTGGCAGTGATCGGTCACCAGGCATTCTGACAGGCAGGCCTGGCCTCTTCCCGGCCAATGGCTTATCGCTATATAGTTAAGGCTATAACGATAACCTCAAGGAGCTGTCTTCATGCGTATCCGCTCGCCCCAGCTGGCCGTCACTGCCCTGGCCAGCCTGTTCGCCTTCAACACTGCCTGGGCCGACGAAGTCCAGGTCGCGGTCGCAGCCAACTTCACAGCCCCTATCCAGGCCATCGCCAAGGACTTCGAAAAAGACACCGGCCACAAACTGGTCGCGGCCTATGGCGCCACCGGGCAGTTCTACGCGCAGATCAAGAACGGTGCACCGTTCGAAGTGTTCCTCGCCGCTGACGACACCACCCCCAAGAAGCTGGAAGCAGAAAAGGAAACCGTACCCGGCTCGCGCTTTACCTACGCCATCGGCACCCTGGCCCTGTGGTCTGCGAAGGAAGGCTACGTAGATGCCAAGGGTGAAGTGCTGAAAAAGAACGAATACAAACACCTGTCCATCGCCAACCCGAAAGCGGCACCTTACGGCCTGGCCGCCACCCAGGTACTGGACAGGCTGAAGCTAACCGAAGCCACCAAAGGCAAGATCGTCGAAGGCCAGAACATCACCCAGGCCTTCCAGTTCGTCTCCACCGGCAACGCCGAGCTGGGCTTTGTCGCCCTGTCGCAGATCTACATGGACGGCAAGGTGACCCATGGTTCGGCCTGGATCGTGCCGTCCAACCTGCACGACCCGATCCGTCAGGACGCCGTCATCCTCAACAAAGGCAAGGACAATGCGGCCGCCAAGGCACTGGTCGAATACCTCAAAGGCCCGAAAGCCGCAGCAGTGATCAAATCCTATGGTTATGAACGCTGATGCCACTCGATGCCAGTGACCTGGGCGCCATCTGGCTGACCGTGAAACTGGCCAGCCTGACCACCCTGATCCTGCTGGTCATCGGCACACCGGTCGCCTGGTGGCTCGCGCGCACACGCTCATGGCTGCGCGGGCCGGTGGGTGCGGTGGTGGCACTGCCCCTGGTACTGCCACCGACGGTGATCGGCTTTTACCTGTTGATCGCCCTTGGCCCGCACGGCTGGCTCGGGCAGGCCACCCAGGCGCTAGGCCTGGGCAGTGTGGTGTTCAGCTTCACAGGCCTGGTGATTGGCTCGACGGTGTACTCCATGCCGTTCGTGGTGCAACCCCTGCAGAATGCCTTTGGCGCGATCGGCCAGCGGCCCCTGGAAGTCGCCGCTACCCTGCGCGCCAGCCCCTGGGACACCTTCGTTCATGTGGTGCTGCCGCTGGCCCGCCCTGGCTTCGTCACTGCCAGCATCCTCGGCTTTGCCCACACGGTGGGCGAGTTTGGCGTCGTGCTGATGATCGGTGGCAACATTCCCGACAAGACTCGCGTGGTTTCGGTGCAAATTTTCGATCACGTCGAAGCCATGGAGTATTCGCAAGCCCACTGGCTGGCCGGTGCCATGCTGGTGTTCTCTTTCCTGGTGCTGCTCTTGCTGTACGCTGGACGCCGCGGCAAAGCTGGCTGGAGCTGAAATGAGCGCATCGATTGTGGCGCGCCTGAAACTGGCGCGCGACGACTTCACCCTGGACGTCAACCTGCACCTGCCCGGGCGCGGCATCAGCGCACTGTTCGGCCACTCTGGCTCCGGCAAGACCAGCTGCCTGCGCTGCCTGGCCGGGCTGGAACGGGCCGCCAGCGCCTATATCGAGGTCAACGGCGAAGTCTGGGAAGACAGCACCCGTGGCTACTTCCAGGCACCGCACCTGCGCCCGGTGGGCTACGTGTTCCAGGAAGCCAGCCTGTTCCCGCACCTGTCGGTGCGCGGCAACCTGACGTTCGGCTGGCGCCGAGTAGCGCCCGCTGAACGCAAGGTCAGCCTCGACCAGGCATGCCAACTGCTGGGTATCGGCCACTTGCTGGAGCGCCGCCCGGCAACCCTGTCGGGTGGCGAGGCGCAGCGGGTAGGTATTGCCCGCGCCCTGCTCAGCAGCCCAAGGCTGTTGTTGATGGACGAGCCGCTGGCAGCCCTCGACGGCCCGCGCAAGCGCGAGATACTGCCCTTCCTGGAGCGCCTGCACGACGAACTGGACATCCCCCTGATATATGTCAGCCACGCCCAGGATGAAGTCGCGCGGCTGGCCGACCACCTGGTGTTGCTGGAACAAGGCCGGGCGATCGCCAGCGGCCCGATCAGCGAAACCCTGGCTCGCCTTGACCTGTCGCTGGCCCAGGGCGACGACGCCGGCGTCGTGTTCGAGGGTAAGGTGGTAGGGCACGACCCGCACTACGGCCTGCTTGACCTGCGCCTGCCCGGCAGCGACGGGCCGCTGCTGCGCATCACCCACGCGGCGCAGGTGATGGGCAGCACCCTGCGCGTCAAGGTGCAGGCCCGGGATGTCAGCCTGGCACTGGCGGCGGACAGCGCATCGAGCATCCTCAACCGCCTGCCGGTGCGTGTGCGCGAGAGCTGCCCGGCAGCCAACCCGGCGCATGTGCTGGTCAGCCTGGATGCTGGCGGCAATGCCCTGCTTGCACGCATCACCCGCTTCTCGGCAGACCAGCTCGGTTTGCACACGGGGCAGATACTGTTCGCCCAGATCAAGTCGGTGGCCCTTTTGGGTTGAGCATCCTTAGCGCGCGTATTGTCCATTGATCAGTGACCTGATCGAGGCCCGCCGCCCATGCTCGACTGCCCCCTGCCGCGCACCCTGCATTACGTTGACGACAGTCAGCCGGGCCTGACCCGTCGGCGCTGGCGCGACCGTTTCATCTATCTGGATGCCGATGGCCAACGGGTACGTGACAGCGACACCCTCTCGCGCATCGCCGCACTGGTGATTCCCCCGGCCTACACGGATGTGTGGATCTGCGCCGACCCGCAAGGCCACCTGCAAGCTACCGGCCGCGATGCCCGCGGCCGCAAGCAGTACCGCTACCACGCACAGTGGCGCGAACTGCGCGACCAGCACAAGTATGGGCGCATGCTTGCGTTCGCCCAGGCCCTGCCAAAGCTGCGCACACAGCTGGAAGCCCACCTGGCGCGGCCAGGGCTGGACCGGGAAAAGGTCATGGCACTGGTGGTGAGCCTGCTGGATCACACCCTGATCCGCATTGGCAACCAGCGCTACCTGCGCGATAACCGGTCGTACGGGTTGACCACCCTGCGCAATCGCCATGTGCAGGTCAAAGGCAGCACTATCCGCTTCCAGTTCCGCGGCAAGCGCGGCGTCGAGCACAACGTCACCCTCAACGACCGGCGCCTGGCCAACCTGCTAAAACGCTGCATGGAACTGCCTGGGCAGGCGCTGTTTCAATACCTGGATGAAGACGGCCAGCGCCATAGTGTCGGCTCCAGCGAGGTCAATCAGTTTCTGCAGCAACTGACCGGGGCCGACTTCACCGCCAAGGATTATCGCACCTGGGCCGGCAGCAGCCTGGCATTGAACCTGCTGAAGCCCTTGGCCTGGGAGCCGGAAAGTGAAGCCAAACGCCAGGTGGCCGCGATAGTCCGCCAGGTGGCCACACGCCTGGGCAATACACCGGCCGTGTGCCGGCGCTGTTACATCCACCCGGCAGTCCTGGAGCACTATGCCTTGGGGCGCCTGGCCAATTTACCGAAAAACCGTGTGCGCAAAGGCCTGGACCCGGAGGAAGTGGCCTTGCTGCTGTTTCTTCAGGCACTCGAGGAACAGGAGGACCATTGAGCTTGTCTATTCAGCCCATGATGCGAAGAAATTTCCCATTAGTCGCCAAGCCCCCTATTCTTGCCAGCGAGCACCTTGGCCGACAAACCGTTGACGGTTTGCTTTGGCACCTGCAACTGAAGACACGCAACAGAATTTGTCTGTCGGGGAATTACTATCCGCCGAAAGCGTCTTTAATGAGAAGGAAGAGGGACAAGCTCCCGCCGCAGCGGCAACTAGCCCTGCGGACTTTTACATCACCAAGGAGAATTACATGCTGATACTCACCCGTAAGGTTGGCGAAAGCATCGTCATCAACGATGACATCAAAGTCACCATTCTGGGCGTCAAAGGGATGCAGGTGAGAATCGGTATCGATGCACCGAAAGATGTTCAGGTCCATCGAGAAGAGATCTTCAAACGCATCCAGGCCGGCAACCCGGCTCCGGAGAAACACGAAGACTCACACTAGCGCCACCCGAGGGGCATGGATGCGCTCGACCGCCAGCCTCAGGTGCCCATCAACTGATGCACCGTGGCGATCATCTCATCCATGTCGAACGGCTTGTCGAATATTGCGGCAAACAGGGCCGGGCATCCTTGGCTGGCCTGTGCGCCGCTCATGAGGATGACCGGCAACTCGCTTAACGCCGGGTCCTGGCGTATGGCACGTGCCAACTCCTCACCGTTGAGTAGCGGCATCATGTAGTCGGTAATCACCAGCTGCACGCGTTTTTCCTTCAACGCCTCCAGTGCTTTGCAGCCATTGCTCGCCTTTTCCACCACGAAACCTTCGTCCTCCAGGGCAAAACCGAGGATATCGGCGATCAGGTACTCGTCATCGACAATCAGGATGGTGTTCATCGGCTCGTCCGTCACCCGCTCCCCTGCGGCGTCGGCGTTCCCGAAAGCACACCGCAGGCACCTTCGAATGCCTTGCGCAAGGTAATGCCTTGCGGCCCGATCAGCAGCTCGTGCAAGGCCGGGTCATGGTGGCTGTCACGCACCTTGAGGACCGACAGCATGCGCCGCAGTTGCGAGTCCAGTTCGACAAAGCGCATCAGCATAAGGTTGTCGACGATACTCGACAGGTCCGGCGCGGGGGCGCTGATTTCCGCGCCGAAAATGTCGCGCATCTCCCAGGTCAGGACCACGCTGACATCGCGCGCGCGCAACTCACCCGCCAGCGCGCGGAAAAACGCATTCAGCCGCGTCGGGTCAATAGCCAGGCGGCTGAATGCGCCAAGGCTGTCGATCACCACGCGCTTGCTGCCCTGCGCCGCTACACGCTCCAGTAGCCGCGCGCCAACCTGGTCCAGCAAGCCCTCGGTGGTCGGCTGCCAGCACAGCTGCAAGCTACCGCCCTGCTCCATCGCGGCAAAATCGTAGCCGAGCGAAGCGGCCTTGCTGCGCAGGCGTTCGGGCGTTTCGTAAAAACCGAAATGCAACCCCGGCGCCTGCGGCGTGCTGGCACCCAGAAAGGCCAGGCCCAATGACGTCTTGCCAATCCCCGAAGGCCCCATCAACAGGCTGACTGACCCGGTGGCCAAGCCACCGCCAAGCATTTCATCGAAGGTGGGTACACCGCTGCTGATACGCGCCAAGGTGCCGCTGCCCAACTGGCTAGGGTGGCTGAACAACGCTTCCAGGCGAGGATAGACCTGCATGCCGGACTCATCGATAAGGCATTCGTGACGCCCCGACAACGCACCACTGCCGCGGGTCTTGCGCAACTGGACGTGGCGCACGGCGCGGCTGCCCACCAGTTGCTCACCCAGTTCGATCACGCCATCGACCATGGTGTGTTCCGGGCTGCCCTCGTCCAGCCGGGCACTGGTCAGCAACAGTACGGTGCAACCGGCGAAGGCGGCATGCCCCTGCAGCTCAGAAACGAACTTCTTGGTGTCCAGCGCGGTTTCCGCGCGTACCCGGGCATTGAGCACACCGTCGACGATCAGCAGGCTGGCCTGTTGCCGGGCAATTTCCTGGCGCAGCAACCGCACCACCGCATCCAGCCCGTCCTGCTCGAGGGTATCAAAGGCGCTGACGAACTGGATCTTGTCACCGACCAGCGCCGGGTCGAAGAAGTCCAGCGTGGACAGGTACTGGAACAAGCGTTCATGCGACTCGCTCAGCAAGGTGGCCACCAGCACCCGACCACCGCCACGCACATGGCCGCAGGCCAGCTGATTGGCGAGGATGGTCTTACCGGCCCCCGGCGGCCCCTGGATAATGTAGGAGGCGCCAGCTATCAGGCCACCCTTGAGCAACGCGTCGAGCCCGTCGATCCCCGTTACCAGCCGCTTCAGTGCCTGTGCCATGATGTCTACCTGTCGAGTGGGCTATCCGTCTGGTCCTGATACATTGGCAAGTACAGTCGCATGCAAGTTCCCCGGCCAGGCTCGCTGTCGACACAAATGGCACCACCACTTTGCCGCGCGAACCCATAGACCTGGCTAAGCCCCAGGCCGGTACCCTTGCCGAAAGGCTTGGTGGTGAAAAACGGCTCGAAGATACGCGGCAGTATCTCTGTGGGTATGCCTGCGCCGGTGTCTTCCACCTCGAAGCGCACGAAGCTGCCCTTCAGCCCTTCAACTTCGCCGAACAGCTCGACCACATCGACAGTCAGGCTGATGCGGCCATGCCCGTCGATGGCATCTCGGGCATTGAACAACAGGTTGAGCAACACCATCTGCAGTTGCCCGGCATCCACCTCGATCCGCGGCAGGTCCGGTTGCAGCAATACGTTCAAGTCAATCGAGCCTGGCAATGCATGCTCAAGCAGGCCACGCGTAGCGTTAACCAAGTCTGCCGGGGCAACGCTGGCCACATCGAGCTTGCGGTGACGGGCAAAGCTGAGCAGTTGCTGGGTCAGTTCGGTGCCACGCTGGCTGGCATCGAGGATGTGCTGCAACATGCGCTGGGTGCGTGCCGGGTCCTGGGTGGCCAGCGCCAGGCGCGCGGAGCTGATGATGATGGTCAACATGTTGTTGAAGTCGTGCGCCAGACCACCGGTCAACTGGCCGAGGGCTTCAAGCTTCTGCGCCTGGAACAGCTGGGCGCGCACTGCGTCGAGCTGCAGCGCCGACTCGCGACGGTCAGTGATATCGCGTGTGACTTTGGCCAGGCCAATGATCTGGCCATTTTCATCACGGATCACATCCAGTGCCGCCAGGGCCCAGAACTGCGAACCGTCCTTGCGCACCCGCCAGCCTTCGTCCTGCGCCACACCCTGCTCCAGCGCCTGACGCAGCAGGCACTCGGGGCGGCCCTGCGCACAATCCTGTGGGGTGAAGAACAACGAAAAATGCTTGCCGATCACTTCATCCCTACGGTAACCCTTGATCCGTTGCGCGCCGGCGTTCCAAGACACCACATGGCCGGAAGGGTCGAGCATGTAGATGGCATAATCCACCACCGACTGAACCAGCTGTTCATAACGATGGGCGGGCATGAGGGAAGCGTCGAGGCAGTCGGCTGAAACCATGCAAACTCCACTGGCACAGCAGGAGGGAGAAAATGAACGTAGCCTGGAGTGTCTGCCAGTAGACAGCTGAACGACTACAGGCTGTCAGCGTTCCGGCTCGGCCAGCGCCGGGCTGATGCGCCGCGGCATGGCCTCTTTCAGCAATCACAGGCTGAGCCGCATGATCATACCACCGCCGGCAGAGGCCAACACGAGCACCTGCGCGAACAACAGCCGCCAGAATAACCGTGGACGCACCACACCTTCGCCAACTCGGCCCCAAGTCATTGCGGAACACGCTTGGATCCAATCATGGGCAACAGTGGCGTAACGACAGCAAGGTGTCAATTGCCCGTTCGATCGCCTCTTCTATCTGTTGATCATAGGTGCTGCAGTTGACTCAACTATAACAATGGGTTATAAAGCGCGCTTGATTGCGAAGCCCTTCTGCTTAGAAGCGAGCTGGTCGTTGCGACCCCTTCAAACGTGCGAGTGTGGTGGAATTGGTATACACAGCAGACTTAAAATCTGTCGGCGTGAGCCTTGCGGGTTCGAGTCCCGCCACTCGCACCAAACTTCGTTGAAAAGGCGCCCCTGCGGCGCCTTTTTGCTGCCTGACAGCAATGTCTGGCGCAGCTGCTAAAGTGGAGCTTGTCCCCGTCCACTGGAACGCCGCCATGCGCTACTCCCTGTTCGATGGTCAACGCGACATCATTATCCTGTTCGCCCGCGTACTGCTGATGGTCCTGTTCGTCTTGTCTGGCTGGGCCAAGCTGACCGGCTTCGATGGCACGGTAGGCTATATGACCTCGCTCGGCGCCCCTGCCCCGATGCTGGCAGCAGGGATTGCCGTCATCATGGAGTTCGTCGTCGCAATCCTGTTGATCCTCGGTTTCTACACGCGGCCGCTGGCCTTTCTATTCGCGCTGTTCGTACTGGGCACGGCGCTGCTGGGCCACCCATTCTGGAACATGGTCGACCCCGAACGCAGCGCCAACATGACTCAGTTTCTGAAAAACCTCAGCATCATGGGCGGCCTGCTGTTGCTGGCGGTAAGCGGGCCCGGGCGGTTCTCGGTGGATGGTCGCTGAGTCAGTCGTCGCAGTCGTCGAACCAGGCTGGGTGATCGCGCTCTTCATCATCGAGGTCATCCAGCGTCTCCTCGTCTTCCTCCACTTCATCCTCGGCGCCTTGGGCATCTGCCTCGGGCTCCACGTCGTCGTAGAGAAATTCGTGGTCAAGCAGGTGATCGTGCTCGGGTTCGTGCAGGTCGTCTTCGTCGCGCATGCTGGCTCCTGGGATAATGGCAGGCCTGTATAGGCTGATCAGGATGCTGGGTCAATGCGTTGTCGCTTAATCCTGGGTTAACTGGCACGGCGCAACCTGCAGGCTCTCCCTTCAAACGTCTTTCGCCCGCCTTTATGGCGGGCTTTTTTTATGGCCCTGCGTACTTCGGTGCAGATGATGACACCCCCGTGACCTGACCTTCACGAAATGCCGACATCCGAATGAGCACACTGACCCTGCTCCGTACGTTCTTGCAGCCCGCCGCATCATTGCCGCGGGCTTTTCTTTTTTCCGCAAATGCCAGTCAGGCATCCGTCGGTATTTTGCGCAAGCGTCCACCATGACCATGACCTGAAGCAGTTTTGCCTGGCCAGGCGAGGTCTATGCTGTCCCAGCGATAACCCAAGCTCA
This sequence comes from Pseudomonas sp. JY-Q, assembly GCF_001655295.1. Classification (NCBI taxonomy): domain Bacteria; kingdom Pseudomonadati; phylum Pseudomonadota; class Gammaproteobacteria; order Pseudomonadales; family Pseudomonadaceae; genus Pseudomonas; species Pseudomonas sp. JY-Q. Next base: position 3,876,728 of record NZ_CP011525.1, read on the forward strand.
TATCGGATAGACACGGAGGCTCTCATGAAAGCTGCTGTCGTTGCACCAGGCCGTCGCGTGGACGTGGTAGAGAAAACCCTGCGCCCTCTCGAACACGGCGAAGCGCTGCTGAAGATGCAGTGCTGCGGTGTGTGCCACACCGACCTGCACGTGAAAAATGGCGACTTTGGTGACAAGACCGGTGTAGTACTGGGCCACGAAGGTATTGGCGTGGTTCAGGAAGTTGGCCCGGGCGTCACCTCGCTCAAGCCAGGCGACCGTGCCAGCGTTGCCTGGTTCTACCAGGGTTGCGGACATTGCGAATACTGCAACAGCGGCAACGAGACCCTGTGCCGCGACGTGAAGAACTCCGGTTACACCGTGGACGGCGGCATGGCCGAGGCCTGCATCGTCAAGGCCGACTACTCGGTTAAAGTGCCCGACGGCCTCGACTCCGCTGCCGCCAGCAGCATCACCTGCGCCGGCGTCACGACCTACAAGGCAGTTAAGATCTCCAACGTCCGCCCCGGCCAATGGGTCGCGATCTACGGCCTCGGCGGCCTGGGCAACCTGGCCCTGCAATATGCCAAGAATGTGTTCAACGCCAAAGTCATCGCCATCGACGTCAACGAAGAGCAACTGCGCTTCGCCAGCGAGATGGGCGCGGACCTGGTGGTCAACCCGCTCAACGAAGATGCCGCGAAGGTCATCCAGGCCAAAACCGGCGGTGCACATGCTGCCGTCGTTACTGCTGTGGCCAAAGGCGCGTTCAACTCGGCTGTCGATGCCTTGCGCGCTGGCGGGCGACTGGTGGCCGTCGGGCTTCCGTCGGAGTCCATGGACCTGAATATTCCTCGCCTGGTGCTTGATGGGATCGAAGTGGTGGGCTCGCTGGTAGGTACACGCCAGGACCTGCAGGAAGCCTTCCAGTTTGCCGCTGAAGGCAAAGTGGTGCCCAAGGTAACGCTGCGACCGATCGAGGATATCAACCAGATCTTTGACGAGATGCTGGAGGGCAAGATCAAAGGCCGGATGGTGATACAGTTCGAAGGCTGACAGGCCGAGCCAGGCCATTTGGAACCACAGCAAAGCCCGTAGATGAACATCTTCGGGCTTTCTGCTTTCTCAATTGTCAAAGGAACAGACCATGACCGTAGACTGGCACGCCGGGCCGATCACCCGTACGACTCCATTGGACAAGCATTACCGCAACACGCAGAAGGTTCGTCAGTTTCTGCTCAGCGAGTGCGGCGCGGCATTCAAGTTCGACCGAGGATTCATGCTTTGGATCAAGAGTGGCACCCCATCAACCATGGGTGACGTCGCGGACGAATGGCTACGGAGGTGTGGTTGACGCTCTGTATCTGACGGCTGCAGGCAGGCCTTGGCTGCAGCCGTTGCTTTCAGCATCTTGTCCAACGATTCAACCATGCTGGAATAATCCATTTCCTGACTCCCTCGATGGTGGAATTGGCTTGAGTTCAACCCTAGACTGCGAACATTTCAATATTTGAAGAGGAAACCTGGAATTATCACTCATCCTTCATGCTGAAGACCGGCGCCCGCGAGGTGTGGTTCAAGAAAAGTGCTCAACCTGCAAGGGCGAGCCTGTGCATATGAGGAGATCGGTATGTCCATTCGAAGTTTGGCGAAGAACCTGCCACCAGACCCTTCGCGGGAAGGCTGGGTCATCGGATGGGGGGTCCTGAGAGACCGACATCCATGGCATTTCGTCGACGTTTATGCTGACCAGAAAACGGCGATGGCAGAGGCGCAGCGCAGAGGAGACGGCTACGTGGTGGAATTCGGCTCACACCGCTTGGGGACGCATGAATTTATCTGCGGTGTCACCTTACCTGAAGGCTGACGCTCGATCGAAAATAGTCACTGACAGGACTTCAAGGCATTATCTGCCCATTGGCAATAGCACTGGCTTCAAGCTTGGCACGCTCCGCGTCCAGAAAAACATAAGCGGCCTGTAGCGTGGTGATCTTCGTTTGAATCTCGGCCATCTTGGCGGCGACCAAGACGGCGCCTTGCGCGCAATCGATCGTGTTACCCCGCCTGGCCACAAGAATGTCCCTAATCTCAGCAAGTGAAAAGCCCCCGCCCTGAGCGCTCTGTATGAAGGCCAAGTCAGCTACGGTCTGTTCACTGTAACTGCGATAGTTGTTGGCTTGTCGGTGTGGCTCGATAAGCCCGAGCTGTTCGTAATAGCGCAATGCATGGCGGCTGAGCCCACTCCGGCGCTCCAACTCTCCAATATTCACGTTAAAAATCCTTGACTGTAGAGCAGGCTCTACACCTTAGCCTGCGCCCATTATCCAAACAAGGGTACAAACATGAGTGTGGAATGCTTTGTCACCGGCGGCAGCGGCTTTGTGGGGCAACATTTGCTGGCCGCTCTTACTGCGCAAGGGCACAAGACCTGGGTGCTGATGCGCAGCCCCGGCAACATCGAACGCCTCAAGGAGCAGGTAGGCCAACTCGGGGGTAACCCGGAGTATCTCCATGCCGTTGAAGGCGATATCAGCCAGGAGGGGCTTGGCCTCAGCGAAGCAGACAAAGAACGCGTCACTTCGGCCGCTGTATTTTTCCATCTCGCGGCGGCATTTTCCTGGGGGCTGACACCGGAGCGCGCCCGCACAGTCAATGTCCAAGGTGCTCTGAGCGTGGCCAGGCTTGCGGCCAGCCAGCGTATCCGATTGCTCATGGTAGGCGGCTTCATGCTGCAAAACCTCAACCACCTTGCCCGTATCGGGGTTGATATTCAGTGCCCTGAAAACACAAACTGGCCCGCAGTCTACGCCCGGGTAGGCGGCTACGAAGGCAGCAAACTCGAGTCCCATTTTGCAGTGATCCGCTATATGCAAGACGCGGATGCGGATTACACGATTGTTCACCCTGCTACGGTGTGCGGCCACAGCGAGAACGGGCATATCCTGGACGGACAACCGCTTGCCGAACTCATTCGCAATCTGGCACAAGGCCGGTTCAAAGCTGTTCCCGGTTCCGCCAGTCACTGGTTGCCATTGGTCAGCGTCGATTATCTGGTGAACATGATAACTTGCGTGGCGTTCGACCCCGCCATGGCCAACCGGCAAGTTCTGGCGCTGTATGAGCGAACACCAAACTTGCAGGGAATGCTTGTGCAGATCGCAGACACGCTAAAGGTCAAGGCACCTTGCCGCCATATACCCATAGGGTTGCTCAGGTCGATATTGACAATTCCGGGACTGGCGACCCGACTGGCGATCAGCGCCGAGTCATTGAACTTTATTCAGACACAGCGCTTCGACATGGGAAACAGCAGGCAATTGGAGCGCAAGTACGCGTTTACCCATCCCGACATGACGCAGGCCTTGGAAAACACGGTGCGCTATGTCAACGGCTCCTTGATGAAAAAATCCAAAAGTGAGGGCGCAGGCCAGCGAGGATGACGGGCCAGGCTGATGAAGCCTCCCTGCCGGCTTGCTGGAAGTCTGGAGACGCAGAGGTTTCATGCACGGTGTCTTCGCTGATGACAATAGGTCGCCGCTTGACCTCCGGCGCTGCGCGCCTGGCCGCTATTTCGAGGCAGCCATAAAGCCTGCAGCAGGCGCACCTTCAGTGGCGACCTGTCGGGCCCGGCCAACGCCCCACGCCAGTGCCCTGGTCATCGACTCGCCAGGGCGAGAATCGAAGGCCTCTTCAAGGATAGCCATGCCACCAGGGGCGTACACCCCGATGAACATCTGCGTTTTGCCTGTCCGCGACAGTCGCGTCTGAACATCAATGTATGTCCCATCGTCGAGTGTCTCGTCGTGAGTTCGGTGATGAAGCGTCGGGTCAGCCCAGGCCCAGAAAACATCACCGCGTATTCTCATGAGACGCTCCTACGACTTTAGTTGTAGTCAGGTGGTTTATTGCCACCATAGCGAACGTGCAGTTTTACGCAAATTCGTCTGACTCATCTGTGAGCTGAATCGGACAATCGGCTATTCAGCAGCCCCGCCAAAGACTCAACGCTTGTCGTGAAACTCGGGCGGCCAAGCGCTGAAGAACCACATGACTCCTGGCGTCAATACATAGATCCAGTGCTGGCCAGGGTAGATGAAGATGCCGACAGCCCAGATGGCGAGTAAGGTTCCGCCCGCTCGCCTACGCCGCCTCGGCGTGAACCATTCCTGAAACGCCTTGTGCCTCTCCCGCAGTTTCATTACCACCCTCCCTGTTTGGTAAGCGGCGAAGCATATCACCGCTAATTCAACGATAAGGCGTTCCCGGCGAGGGCGGCGCCTGCACGCAAGAACTACACGATGGCCGGATACAACATCGTCAGCATGATCGGCGGTAAAGACAGCACGGCCACCCTACTGGTCGCCCGCGAGCTGGAGGTGCCTAACCCATGCAGCTGGCACCTAGCCAGCTAGAGATCTCCACATGCCCACAGAAAATCGATACAGAGCGCACCAAGTGACCAGTGTGATATACCGACACTAGCTGGCTTGAGCAATTTTCGACACGAATCCTTTGACGGAAAACTACCTCACCTCATTCGCAAAGCGACCAACCGCCCCGACCACTTGTTTAGCGCCGTTTTGAATTTCCAAGATAACGGTACCAGCTTCGTTAGCGAGTACTAGGCCTTGCTCAGCTTTTGCTCGGCTGCTGAATATTTCGCTAACAGCTTGATCAGCAAGCGCCTGGTTCTGGTGGACAACGCTAACGATTTCCTCGGTAGCCGAGCTGGTGTGACCAGCCAGTTTGCGCACCTCATCAGCAACCACAGCGAAACCTCGACCTTGCTCACCAGCACGCGCAGCTTCAATAGCGGCATTTAGGGAAATCCTGAAAAAGACTTCCTGATTTTGGCAAAATACCCGGACTCCACCCGCCGAGTTTTCCGATGAAGCAAATGACCTTCGCCGACGCCGAGTACGCCGGCAAGCGCAAGCAGACCCGCAAAGAGCTGTTCCTGATCGAGATGGATCAGGTGGTGCCGTGGAAGGGGTTGATTGCCCTGATCGAGCCGCACTACCCGAAGGGTGAAGGCGGTCGTCCGGCGTATCCGTTGATGGCGATGCTGCGCATACATCTGATGCAGAATTGGTTTGGCTACAGCGATCCGGCGATGGAGGAAGCGCTGTACGAGACCACCATCCTGCGCCAGTTCGCCGGGTTGAGCCTGGAACGCATTCCTGATGAAACCACCATCCTCAACTTCCGTCGCCTGCTGGAAAAACATGAACTGGCGGCCGGCATCCTCGGTGTGATCAACGGTTACCTGGGTGATCGTGGTCTGTCGCTGCGCCAGGGCACCATCGTCGATGCCACACTGATCCATGCGCCGAGTTCGACCAAGAACAAGGACGGCAAGCGCGACCCGGAAATGCACCAGACCAAGAAAGGCCAGCAGTTCTACTTCGGCATGAAGGCGCACATCGGCGTGGATGACGAGTCGGGCCTGGTGCACAGCGTGGTGGGTACGGCGGCCAACGTTGCGGACGTTACTCAGGTCGACAAGTTGCTGCATGGCGACGAGAACGTGGTTTGTACGGACGCGGGCTACACCGGCGTTGAGAAACGTCCAGAGCATGTCGATCGTAAGGTTATCTGGCAGGTGGCGGCACGCCGCAGCACCTACAAGAAACTCGATAAGCGCAGCGCGTTGTACAAGGCCAAGCGCAAGATCGAGAAGGCCAAGGCCCAGGTGCGCGCCAAGGTCGAGCATCCATTTCGCGTGATCAAGCGGCAGTTTGGCTACACCAAGGTGCGTTTCCGGGGGCTGGTGAAGAACACCGCGCAACTGGTGACGCTGTTCGCCCTGTCGAACCTATGGATGGCACGCCGACATTTACTGACGAATGCAGGAGAGGTGCGCTTGTAATGCAGAAAATGGCGCGGCGAGGTGCTCGCTGGGGCCAGAAACACCGAAATAAGCGGGCGATTTGATCGTTTTTTGATCGGTTTACCGCTTTCAAAATCAGCGTAGGCTGAAGTCAGTCAGAAATACAGGGCTATTTCAGACCATCCTTAGTGCTAATAGATTTGTTTGTGAAGCAATACCGCCAATGGTTTGAACAATAGAACTAATCAACGCAGACTGTTTGCCAAGCGCCTCAATGCTCTCGGTTGCCGCTTTCATTTGTTCAGCAATACTGCGCATGGTGTCGACTGTACGCGTCACTACCACCGCACCCCGCTCTGCGCTCGAATCAGTTTGCTGGGATATATCAAATGCAACTCCAGCTGCATCCTTGACCTCTTGCTCACGTGCGACCTGGTCCGTAACAACGCTCGCAAACTTTACAACTTTAGACAGCCTGCCCTCAGTGTCATGCACAGGATTGTAGGTAGCCTCGAGCCAGATATCGCTACCACGGGCATCGACTCGTTTGAAACGATCCGCGACGTACTCGCCACGATTGAGCGTCTTCCAGAAATTTTCATACTGGGGAGATGCAGCCTCTTCAACGGGGCAAAACAAACGATGATGTTTGCCAACAATCTGGCTTAATGAGTACCCCATGGCCTCGAGAAACTGCTTGTTAGCTGTGATTACAGTTCCATCCAAGTTGAATTCAATGACGGCAGTGGAGCGAACCAGCGCCTGGATGAGAGCCTCATTTTCCTTCGCCTGCTCCACGGTACGAGTTATCTCACTTCCGTAACCCTGAACATAGGCGAGGCTGCCCTCTTGATCTCGAATGGGGAACCAATAGATTTTCAACCACGCAAGAGTACCGTCAGCGCGAAGGTAGCGATATTCGTCATTTACGGGTTCAAATCGCGCTACAGCTTGGTTAAAGGCGTGAAAGCAAGGTAGTTCTTTAACGTAAGGCGGAACGATTTCAGAGAGCGGGCGACCATACAGGCGCTCGTCGGAATACCCCAAAGTCTCTGAGAAAATTCGGTTAAATGAGCAGATACGAAACTGTGCATCAAGTCTCATGGAGAGCATCCCTCTGTCCATTTGCTCGACTTGCTGACGCAGCAGTAGCAGCTCCGCGTTCTGCTCTTGCAGCGTTTTTTTAAGATTACGGTTGAACATAAAAGGCTCCAAGTTTTCTGATTAAGAAAATATCGACACAGGCCTTTTTTCTTGAGCACCCAGTCATTTTTTGATTTCATCACTGTGGGTATACGGACGGGGCATGAAAAAATTCCCAACCAGCTATTAAATAGCTATAGGACCAGGAACCGTGATCGTCATCCGACGACTCTGATTTAAGGACGACTGAAGCACCTCGACAAAAAGGACATGCATTACCTTATGCAAAGCGAGCGCCCCAACAGGTGTCAGCTCCCGCTTTAATGCACCCTGCAGGAACGGAGAGTCACCGCTAAAAATCGCAGCTCCATCCGAGATTCCGGATCACACTGGTAGCAGACGCTGAGATCTCTGGCTCAAAAATGGATCCAGGCTTCATGCGTTTTCGCTTGGTAGACCACAGAATCATCCCAGATGACGCCGCAGATACCGCGTGCAGAAACTAGGCGCATTAGCCTTGAATTACAGGCTTCCAACACAAGGAGAGGCCGACGAGCCATATAGCAAAAATCATCGTCGCTTAGCATTTGGACGAGTCCTGAAGGGCTGGCTCGAAAATACGTGCCGATGTCCCTATGCCTTCACTATGACATCAAATCGAGCAGGTCACATTGCAATTCCAAATCCGTTCGATTCATGTGGAGCACGCTTGTACTCCGCATAGCTGTAATCCTCTCCCCTCTATTTCGAGCAGGCTGAGAGCTTTTCCGTTGCAGCCCCCTCAGTGGCGAGCAGGTGAGCACGCCCAACGCCCCAGTCATCGCCCCGCCAAAGCCTCTTCAGCACTTCCAGCCGGCGCATAGACGCCGATGAACATCTGCGTAGGCCTGTGCGGGACAATCTGACCTGAACATCAATCAGGGTGCCGTCGTCGAGAATTTCGCCATGGGTACGATGGTGAAGCTTTGGGTCGGCCCAGCCCCAATATATCGGTCCTCGAATTCTCATTTTACGCTGAGCTTCGAGATCCTCCTCCCAGCAAATCTTACCCCCGTGGCTGTAGGCCACTCGATTCATCAATGCAGAAGGCAATTTATCGAGCGCTTTCAACAACTGATAAACACGGTATCTCTGGTCGGCGTTTGAGCTCGGCGATATCGTCCAGGTGCCCAAGAAGCTGATCCAATTCCCAGCATGATCAAAGTTCCCACCTGCGACCTGGCCGGAAAGGCGTTGCTCTGGGCTGTCGAAATGGTCGACGGCCCTATCCCGCCGCCGGCCGGCCAACTGCAACTGCCGATCGGTGGCCAGGCCATCGACGACGCGACCGGCGAGTATCTCATCCAAAAGCACAGCATCTGGATTGACCGAGGCAGCAGCTGGCCCTGGCTGGCCTGCGTGTCAGGTCACCCACTTGACCGCAAGCCCGGCGATACCCGGGCAGAAGCTGCAACCCGAGCGGCCATGTACCACGCCCGCAGCGAAACAGTGAGCGTCCCGCGGGAGCTATGCCCATGAACCTTATCGACTGCTACATCACGAAGATCCTTGGCGAGCCGTACCGAGAGTTCGGCGCCGGGTGGGTCCACGTCGAATACGACAGCTGGGGCAGCACCAGCAAAACACGGCTTATGTTCCGCACCGAGGAAGCCGCCCGGGCGGCGCAGGTCGGATATCACTTCACGGCCTGAGGATCAGCCATAACGATTCCGTCCAAGGCCTACACCTTGGGCGAGGGTTTCGCCGTAAGGGAGGTCAATATCGCTCGCAACGGTCTGTTCTGCGTGAACAGGCAGGGCGTGAAGCCCCCGAAGCCTAAGCTTTTCACCAGCGCCAAGGTGTCCCAAATTTGAAAAACGCAGGCATTAAAAAAGCCCCGCAACCTCAATGGCTGCGGGGCTTTCGAATGGTGGAGGCCGAGGTCGGAATCGAACCGGCGTAGACGGATTTGCAATCCGGAGCATAACCACTTTGCTACTCGGCCTCAAAGGTCGGATCTAGCTGCTTGCGCTTTGCTATCTCCTTGAAACGCTGAACCTTTTTCAAAGTTTGCTGCGTTTCGATGGGCGCCATTATGTCTTCATTCTTTTAACCTTGCAACCCCCTGAACGAAAAAAATTTCAACGGGTTCAAGGTGTTAGCGCAGGCGGCTGAGTTTACTCCACAAGCCCACCACCGTGTTCTCCACGGTACCGCTGGCGGCCATGCCAATACGCTCCTGCAGGCTCTTGCGTTCGGCATAGTGCAGGTGGAACAGGTTGGCGTTGCGTGCGCGGTCGCTCAGGTACTCGTCACTGGTCTGCAACTCGTCCACCAGCTTGCGATTCAAGGCGGCCACGCCCAGCCAGACTTCGCCAGTGGCCACTTCATCGATGTGCAACTGCGGACGATAGCGGGAGACGAAATCCTTGAACAACTGGTGAGTGATGTCCAGGTCTTCCTGGAACTTCTCCCGGCCCTTCTCGGTGTTTTCGCCAAAGACGGTCAGGGTGCGCTTGTATTCGCCAGCAGTCAGCACTTCGAAGTCGATGTCGTGCTTTTTCAGCAGGCGGTTGACGTTGGGCAACTGCGCCACCACGCCAATAGACCCCAGTACGGCGAATGGGGCACTGACGATCTTCTCGCCGATGCAGGCCATCATGTACCCACCGCTGGCAGCCACCTTGTCGATACACACGGTCAACGGGATGCCCGCCTGGCGAATACGCGCCAGTTGCGAAGCAGCCAAGCCGTAACTGTGCACCAGGCCACCGCCGCTTTCCAGGCGCAGTACCACTTCGTCACGCGCGGTGGCGAGCGTCAGCAGCGCAGTGATTTCGTTGCGCAGGCTTTCGGTGGCCGAGGCTTTAATGTCGCCATCGAAGTCCAGTACGAATACCCGGCTCTTGTCCTCGGCCTTGCCCTTCTTCTGCTGTTTTTCCGCCTTGGCCTGCTGCTTGCGCAGGGCCTTGAGCAGAGCCTTGTCGAGCAAGCCGGACTCCAGGCGCTCACGCAGGTCCTTGTAAAAATCGTTCAGCCGGGTGACCTGTAATTGCCCGCCCGATTTGCGCCGACCTTTGCCACGCAGCCCGGCGATCGCCGACAGCACCACCAATATGGCGATGACCAGGGTGGCGGTTTTGGCGAGAAAGCTTGCGTATTCGGCAAGAAACTCCACGTTGACTCCTTAAATACCTGCGCCACTACGGCGCGTCACTGTTGCAAGCATACCGTTGCGTCTGTGGTGCTGCCAGCGGGTGTAAACGCTGGCAACACCTTTCAAACAACCTTTTCAAACGCTTGTATGTTTTTTCGTTGACAGCCCGTGAGCCGCATCCTAACCTCGCAGCAACCTCCAACAGGCCGGAACCTTTCGTGGGCAATCTCTACCTGATTCGACATGGCCAAGCCTCCTTCGGTGCCGATGACTACGACGTCCTCTCGCCCGTGGGCGTGCGCCAGAGCCAGGCCCTGGGTGAGCACCTGGCCCAGTTGGGCGTGCGGCTGGACCGCTGCGTGGCTGGCGACCTGCGCCGCCAGCAGGATACCGCGCGGCTGGCGCTGCAGGCGCTGCACGCCAACGGCTGCCCGGTGCCGGCGGTTGAGACCGACGCCGCATTCAATGAGTTCGATGCCGACGGTGTGATCCGCGCCCTGTTGCCCGACTTGCTGCCCGAAGAGCCCGATGCCCTGCATGTGCTGCGCAATGCTGCGCAGCACCACAGCGAGTTTCAGCGTCTGTTCGCGTTGATGGTGCAACGCTGGCACGATGGCGAGCATGCCGATAATGGCCTGGAAACCTGGCGTTCGTTTACATCCCGCGTACAAGGTGGGCTGCAACGCGTGCTGGATACCGCCGGCAGCGGCGATCATGTTGCTATCTTCACCTCGGGTGGCACCATTGCCGCCCTGCTCCACCTGGTTACCGGCATTACCCCCAGCCAGGCGTTCGCGCTGAACTGGCAGATCATCAACACGTCGCTCAGCCAGCTGAAGTTTCGCGGCCGCGACGTGGCACTGGCCTCCTTCAACAGCCAGGCCCATGTGCAGCTGTTGAGGGCGCCGGAGCTTGTCACTTACCGATAAGCCCGGCTTGTTGTGTCCCTGCGGGGACGTGTAAATCACTCTATAAGGAATGCGCCATGACCTCCGTAGCTGATGCCGTCAAAAAGATGCAAGAGAAATTCAACCCATCCGCTGCCGCCGGCCTGGACCTGGTGTTCGGCTTCAACATCACCGACGAAGACAAGCACTACGCGCTGATCGTCAAGGACGGCACCTGCGACCTGCAGGAAGGCGAGAACCCGGATGCCAACTGCACCCTGGTGATGGACGCCGAAACCCTGAAAGGTATCGTCAGCGGCGAAACCGACGGCATGCAGGCCTTCATGGGCGGCAAGCTGCGGGTTGAGGGCGACATGATGCTGTCGATGAAACTCAGCGAGCTGTTCCCGTCCTGAGGGCTGGGAATACCGGATGATCGAAAAACCGAAGCCTGACGGCTTCGGTTTTTTTTGCCCTGCATTCGGTGCAGTGATCCACCAGCAACACCCTCACCTATTTGGCACATGGGACGATTGTTCCAATCCTGACGGACCATTAAATTACCCAATAGTACTTGCTATCGAGAATAAGGAAGACGCATGACGCTCACCGACCAGTCCACCCAGGTACGCCCCGGCGAAGAACTCGACGCGGCCGTCATCGACCCTTACTTCAAAGCCAATATCCCCGGCCTGCACGGCCTGCCGAGCATCAGCCAGTTTCCTGGCGGCGCCTCCAACCTCACCTACCTGGTCAGCTACCCGGGCCGCGACTTCGTGCTGCGCCGCCCCCCCTTCGGTCAAAAGGCCAAGTCGGCCCACGACATGGGCCGCGAGTTCCGCATCCTCAACCAGCTCAACAGCGGCTTCCCCTACTGCCCCAAGGCCTACGCACACTGCACCGACACCGGCCTGATCGGCGGCGAGTTCTATGTGATGGAACGGGTCAAGGGCATCATCCTGCGCTCGGACATCCCGCCCGAACTGAACCTGGACGCCAGCCGGACCGAAGCCCTGTGCAAAAGCTTCATCGACCGCCTGGTCGAGCTGCACCAGGTGGACTACACCGCCTGCGGCCTGGCCGACCTGGGCAAGCCTGAGGGCTACGTGCAGCGCCAGATCGAGGGCTGGACCAGCCGTTATGAAAAAGCCCTGACACCGGATGCGCCACGCTGGGAAACGGTAACCGCCTGGCTGCACGAAAAAATGCCCGCCGACCACCCGCGCCCTAGCATCGTGCACAACGACTACCGGTTCGACAACGTCATCCTGGACGCAGACAACCCCATGCGCATCATCGGTGTGCTGGACTGGGAAATGGCCACCCTGGGCGACCCACTCATGGACCTGGGCAACTGCCTGGCCTACTGGATCGAAGCCGGCGACCCGGCGCCAGTGCAGTTGATGCGCCGCCAGCCAAGCAACGCGCCGGGCATGCTCAGCCGTCGCCAGTTCGTCGATTACTACGCCGAGCGCGCCGGCATCCGCCTGGACAACTTCGATTACTACTATTGCTATGGCCTGTTCCGCCTGGCAGGGATCGTTCAGCAGATCTACTACCGCTACTACCACGGCCAGACCCAGGACAAGCGTTTCGCCCAGTTCATTCACATGAACCGCTTGCTGGAACAAATGACCTTGCAGGTCATTTCCAAGTCCAGCCTCTGAGCACAGCCCACGACGACGGATAACAAGGAAAACAGCATGTCCAAGACCCACCTGTTCGACCTCGACGGCAAGATTGCCTTTGTTTCCGGCGCCAGCCGAGGCATCGGCGAGGCCATCGCCCACTTGCTCGCGCAGCAAGGGGCCCATGTGATCGTTTCCAGCCGCAAGCTTGAAGGGTGCCAGCAGGTAGCCGACGCCATCATTGCCGCCGGCGGCAAGGCCACGGCTGTGGCCTGCCACATTGGTGAGCTGGAACAGATTCAGCAGGTGTTCGCCGGCATTCGCGAACAGTTCGGGCGACTGGACGTGCTGGTCAACAATGCTGCCACCAACCCGCAATTCTGCAATGTGCTGGACACCGACCCAGGGGCGTTCCAGAAGACCGTGGACGTGAACATCCGTGGTTACTTCTTCATGTCGGTGGAGGCTGGCAAGCTGATGCGCGAGAACGGCGGCGGCAGCATCATCAACGTGGCGTCGATCAACGGTGTTTCACCTGGGCTGTTCCAAGGCATCTATTCGGTGACCAAGGCGGCGGTCATCAACATGACCAAGGTGTTCGCCAAAGAGTGTGCACCCTTCGGTATTCGCTGCAACGCGCTACTGCCGGGGCTGACCGACACCAAGTTCGCTTCGGCACTGGTGAAGAACGAAGCCATCCTCAACGCCGCCTTGCAGCAGATCCCCCTCAAACGCGTGGCCGACCCCAAGGAAATGGCGGGCGCGGTGCTGTACCTGGCCAGCGATGCCTCCAGCTACACCACCGGCACCACGCTCAATGTCGACGGTGGCTTCCTGTCCTGATCAGGCTTTGACGGCGACCAAGGTGTAACTCAGGGGCAGGCGTGCAGGCTGCTCGCGCAGGCGATATTCGCCGTCTTCGCCCTTGACCATCTGCCCCGGCAGCGCCTCCCAGGGGATGCTCTGGTGCTCGACCAGCGCTGTCAGCTGCAGGCCGTGAGCCAGCAAGGCGGTGATCACTTCACCCAGGCCGTGGTTCCACTCGTGGGTTTCGGTGTGGGTCAGGCGTTGATCGGTTTCGACGTAGGTCTGGTCGGTGTGCCACACCGTCGGCGCTTCGTGCTCGAAATACGGATATTCGAGCTGCAGGCGGTCCTGATGATCTTCGTTGACAGCCATCAGCATCGGGTGCCCGTCGCGCAGGAACAGCCGCCCGCCCGGTTTCAGCAGTGCTGCGACGGTGCGTGCCCATGGCTCGATGCGGGGCAACCAGCAGAGCGCGCCAATACCGGTGTAGACCAGGTCGAACGTACCCGCCGGCAGTACCTTGGCGGCGGCATAGACGTCAGACTCGACATACTGGATGGGCAGCGCGCATCGCTCGGCCAATGCCCGTGCCTCGGCCAGCGAAGCCTTGGAATAATCCAGGCCGCAAACCTTGGCGCCAAGGCGCGCCAGCGACAGGGTGTCGGTGCCGATGTGGCACTGCAAGTGGACCGTATCAAGCCCGTCGATGTCACCGAGCAATGGCAGGTCGAAGCGTACGGTTTCGGACAAGTGCCCGTGTTGCTGGACCAGGCGCTCGACCTCGTAGTCCTTCGAAGCGGCGTGCAACGGGGCACGCTCATCCCAGCTTATACGGTTGAGTTGCAGTGAACGGTCCATGGTGTCGTCCTTGCGTGGAAGCACCTTATGCTAGCCGTCACCCCGCGCCCTGAGACACAACTGACTTGATAAAAATTGTAAAGCCCGCGCGCCTCTGCTGTGGCAACAACTGCCTTGCTCAGTACCCTGAATGCACGGGCCCTTACAGGAGCGGCGATAGCGCCAGCCGTTACAGGCAGGTTGCAGCAGCCGCTCGGCGCTGCAGAGCCACGCCGTCGTTCTGCTTCGCGTAGTAATCCACACGCGTCCCGCCCGACTGCGGGTAAACGTCCACGAACGCTTCGGCCTCACGGGTAAACACGGTGAAACCGCCCTGCTTGCGCGGTTCCAGGTAGCCGCTGGCGTCATCACCGAACACCTTCTCTTCCTGCCAGCTGAACTGGATGCACTGGGCAACCAGCTCTGGCGCCTTGTGCGAGTCGAGCTGCGCAGTCGGCTTGCCGCCACGCGCCGTTTCCATGGTCGCAGAAGCACAACCGGCCAGCATCAGCACCGCAGCCAACGGCAGAATCGCACGCATGTTCCATCCTCGGGGTCGCGAAAAAGAAGGCGACTCTAGCACTGGCAGGCATCCCGAGTGAATTGCCACGCACTTGCCGCTGTCGCAGATAACACATGCCATCACGAGGAACGCATCATGAAACTGCACTACCTGCTACTCGCCGCCCTGCCTTGTCTGCCCCTGAGCGTCAGCGCCGCCCCCTCGAGCGAAGAAAGCATCACCGCCCCCGAAACCCACAACCGTGAACTGAACGTCGGCGACAAGGCCCCGGACCAGTACAAACGCGATGACCAGGCCGTCAAGGACTGGAAAGCCAAGGGCCTGCCCGAACCGGAAAAGGAAAGCCACTGGGTGCGCATGGGCAAGCATTACGTGCTGGTGCAGATCACCAATGGCGTGGTGCTGGCGATTCAACCGGCATCCTGATTCAACATGCCCTGGCCAAGGCGACCCATTGCAGAGCACCTCGCCGCCGGCCAAGTGCGCTTGGAACGCGTCGATACGCCAGGGCTGGTCGATGCCGGTCAGCGCCACAGCCCATTGTTGCAGGCGGGCGCATTGGCGCTGATCGCTGGACGCACAATTTTTTTGCCCACCCAGGAAACCAAATCGATCGGCCCCAGTCTTAAAAGGTGCCCCGTAAACCTATGCGGATCAAGGACCTATATCGTGCTCACGCGTCTTGCAAGCCTTTCTCTGGTTGCTGTTGTTCTGCTGACCGCAGGTTGCCATAGCCATCGCTACCATGATGACGACGGCTGGCGTGACCGCGATCGTGACCGTGACCATCGCCACCACTACCGCCATGACCGCGACGACGATGACGATCGGCAATACCGCGGTGACCGCTACTACCGCTGAAGCGTCCTTTCAGCCCTGACCTGCCGCTCGTTGCGCGGCAACTTATCCTGATGATTCCTTTGAGGTTCGTATCATGCGTCTGACTCTGCCTTCCCTTGCCCTCGGCCTGCTGCTGTGCCAGGGCGCTTTCGCCGGTGACGGTACTGCCGCCATTGGCGGTGGCCTGGGGGGTGTCCTGGGCAACGTTGTTGGTCAACAGCTCGGCGGCAAGACCGGCGCAGCCATCGGTGCCGGCGTTGGCGGCGCAGCCGGCAGCGCGGTCGGTGCGCGCAAGGGCAACCGTACCGAAGCCGCCATTGGCGGTGGCCTGGGCTCGGCTGGCGGCTCGCTGCTGGGCGGCGCAGTAGGCGGCAAGACCGGTTCGACCGTGGGTGCCGGCCTGGGCGGCGCGGCCGGTGGTGCCCTCGGCAACCATCTGGGCGACGACAACCGCGGCAGCAAGAAGCACCACCGCCACCGTCACTGACCCCGTGACCGGAGGGCCGCATAGCGGCCCTTTTTGTTGCAGCACATCAACACCCCCTTCACGACAAGCTGGCACACTGACTGCTACTGTCTATCGTGCCCCGTGTGAAGGAACACCCCCTCCCCATGAACCATGAGTTGCTCTGGGTCCTCGGCCTGCTGGCCATCGTGATTACCCTGTTCGTCATCAACCGCCCACGCATGGACGTGGTCGCGCTGCTGGTGATTCTCGCCCTGCCACTACTCGGCATCCTTACCGTGGAACAGGCCCTGGCCGGGTTCAGCGACCCCAACGTGGTGCTGATCGCCGCCCTGTTCGTGATTGGTGAAGGCTTGGTGCGCACCGGCATTGCCTATCGCATCGGCGAATGGATGAGCGAGCGGGCCGGCAATAGCGAGGCGCGCCTGCTGGTACTGCTGATGGTGGCGGTGGCCGGGCTGGGATCGATCATGAGCTCCACCGGCGTGGTGGCCATTTTCATCCCGGTGGTGCTGAGCATCGCTGCGCGCCTGCAGCTGTCACCCAGCCGCCTGATGATGCCACTGGCTTTTGCCGGCCTCATCAGTGGCATGCTCAGCCTGGTCGCCACACCGCCCAACGTGGTGGTGCACAGCGAGCTGGTACGCCATGGCGAAGCAGGGTTCAGCTTCTTTAGCTTTACCCCGTTCGGCCTGGTGGTGCTGGTGCTGGGCATCGGGTACATGCTGCTGACCCGCCACTGGCTCAACGGTGAAGTGCGCAAGGACGGCCGGGTGGAAAGCCGCCGCACCCTGCTGGACCTGGTACTGGACTACAAGCTCAACGGCCGTGAACGACGCCTGCGCATCCGCCCTCAGTCGCCGCTGATCGGCCACAACCTTGGCGAGCTGAAACTGCGCACCAGACACGGCGCCAACGTGATCGGTATCGAGCGCCAACACAAGTTCACCACGCGCGTGATCGCGGCCGACTCGGGCACCGTGCTGCATCAGGGCGACGTGCTGCTGCTCGACCTGTTCGCCAAGCATGACGACCTGCGCAGCCTGTGCCAAACCATGCAACTGGAGCCGCTGCACTTCAAGGCCGCCTACTTCATCGATCAATCCCAGGATTTGGGAATGGCTGAGGTCTCGCTGCCGCCCGGCTCGCAGTTGATCGGCAAGACTATCCTCGAACTGGCGTTCCGCACCCGCTATGGCCTCAACGTGGTCGGCCTGCGCCGCGATCAGGCCGCTATCGAAGAGCAACTGGTGGAAGAAAAGCTGCGCCTTGGCGACACCCTGCTGGTGGTCGGCCCGTGGAAGGCGGTACGCCAGTTGCAGAGCAAGCCCAAAGACTTCCTGGTCCTGAGCCTGCCCGCCGAGATCGACCTGGTCGCACCAGCCCGTACCCGCGCGCCGCAAGCGTTGCTTAGCCTGGCGGTAATGGTCGGGCTAATGGTCAGCGGCGCCGTACCCAATGTCATGGCAGCGTTGATCGGCTGCCTGCTGATGGGCGCAGGCCGTTGCATTGACATGAACAGTGCCTACCGCGCCATCCACTGGCAAAGCCTGGTGCTGATCGTGGGCATGCTGCCCTTCGCCCAGGCGCTGCAGAAAACCGGCGGCATCGACCTGGCGGTGGGTGGGCTGGTGAACGTGCTGGGTGGTGCCGGCCCCAGCGCCATTCTTGCCTGCCTGTTCGCCGTCACCGCAGTGATCGGGCTGTTCATTTCCAACACCGCCACCGCGGTTCTGATGGCGCCGGTGGCTGTCAGCACTGCGGCGCAGCTGGGCATGTCGCCCTACCCGTTCGCCATGACCGTCGCGCTAGCCGCGTCGGCGGCATTCATGACGCCGGTGTCATCACCGGTCAACACGCTGGTACTTGGGCCCGGGCAATACCGCTTTGCTGACTTCGTCAAGATTGGCGTGCCGTTCACCGTGCTGGTGATGCTGGTTACCGTCGTGATGGTGCCGTGGTTCTTCGGGCTGTGAGGAAAGTGGCCAGAAATAGAGGCAATTTGACATTATCGCAACCAATCGCGGCAGATTGACATCAACCACCCTGAGCCAACACACTGCAGGTAATTGCCCCAGGTGCTCTATCGCGTTGTCCTGGATTTCGTTTCCGCTTGCCGGTCGAGTTCATGGTTTTTCCAGCCCAATCGCGCGTGTTGCCTTATGTCGTTGTACTTGGCGTGACCTTCGCCCTCACCCTGGGCGGCATCCTGGCACGCCCGATCGAATCGCTGTCGCTGTTCTGGCCAGTGAATGCGGTACTGGCCGGCGTACTCCTGCGCTACCCCCGTCAAGCCACGTTTACGGGCTTTAGCCTGGTGTGGCTGGCCATGGTCGGGGCCGACCTGCTGTGTGGCAGCGCCTGGGGGCCGGCTCTGTGGTTCAACCTGTGCAATCTTGGCGTGGTGGTCACCCTCTGGCAGCTGATGTCGCGCTTGCCTCGCATGCACCGGCGCATGCGCAGCCCGCGCGGCGTGCTTAGCGTGTTCGCTGCCTGCGCCGCCGCTGCCATGGTGGCGGCCAGCATGGCAGCGGTAATGGCCGCACCGTGGTTCGAACAGTCGTTGCGCGCCACCTGGCTAGCCTGGTTCAGCGAACAGTTCTCGACCGGTGTGCTGGTACTTCCGGTGCTGCTTACAGCGCCCTCGGTGCGGGCCTTGGTGCGCGGCGGCGCGCAACCCATCCGCCTGGCGCCGTTGCTGGTGCTGCTGGCCTCGCTGGCATTCAGCATCGCCTTTGGTGGCCCTGGGGCCATTGCCTTCCCGATTGCTGCGTTACTGTGGTGTGCCTGGACCTACTCACCGTTCCTGGTTTCATTGCTGACGCTCACGGCCGGCAGTACGCTGATCGTGGCCGTGGCGCAAAACCTCATGCATTTCAGCGTGCCGCAGAGCGAACCTGGGGTTACCACGCTGATGTCGGCGCGCCTGGGCATCGCCATGCTGGTGCTCGGGCCGCTGGTGGTGGCCTGCGTCAGCCAGGCCAACCGTAGCCTCATGGCCCGCCTGGCGCACCAGGCCACCGTCGACCACCTCACCGGCGTGCTCACCCGCAGCGCCTTCACACGCCGCGCCAACGCGCTGCTGGAGAGCCGCCAACAGCACGCCCAGGCGCTGCCGCTGACCCTGATGATGCTGGACATCGACCACTTCAAGTCAATCAACGATGCCCACGGCCATGCAGTCGGTGACCAGGTGCTGCGCCAATTCGCCAGCACCCTCCAGGACCAGCTGCACAACGATGAGCTGATCGCACGCCTGGGTGGCGAAGAATTCGTTGTCATCCTGCCCGGACTTGCGCCAGAGCGGGCCAACTTCATCGCCGAACGCCTGCGCCGCGCCATCCAAGACCTGCACGTGGTACAGGCCGACCAGCGCCTGCAGATTACCGTGAGTATCGGTGTGGCAGGCTGCGACGCAGACATGCCGGCCCCCAGCCTCGACGAACTGCTGGCGAGTGCCGACCAGGCGCTGTACCGGGCCAAGGCCCGGGGCCGCAACCGCGTCGAACAGGCCGAAGTACAGCGCCTGGTCATCTGATCTAGCCAACCAGCAAGTCCCACGACAGCTTGGCGATCAGCACACACAACAGCACCAGGAACAGCCCGCGGACAAAACCGGCACCCTTGCGTACCGCCAGCCAGGTACCGGTCAGCGCACCGAGAATGTTGCACGCCGCCATGGGCAAGGCTATGGCGTACAGCACGTTGCCTGTCGGCACGAAGAACACCAGCGCCGCCAGGTTGGTGGCAATGTTCACCACCTTGGCCGAAGCCGAGGCGTGCAGGAAGTCCAGGGCGAAGAAGCGGATGAACAGGAAGATCAGGAAGCTACCGGTACCCGGGCCGAACAGGCCATCGTAGAAGCCGATAGCGCCGCCGATCAGCACTGCCAGGCACTGCTCCTTGCGGCCGACCTGGGCAGGTGTGTGCAAGGTGCCGAAGTCCTTCTTGCAGAAAGTGTAGACAGCCATCAGCACGATCAGCACCAGCACCGCCGGGCGCATGACGCTGGGGGGTACCAGCGACACCGTGGCGGCCCCCGCGAACGACATGACAAAGGCACTGAGTGCCGCCGGTACGATCAACCCCCAATCCAGCGTCACTTTACGAATGAACGAGCGGGCCGCGAAGGCCGTGCCGCACACGGACGCCAATTTGTTGCTGCCGAGCAATGCGGCCGGTTGCGCGGAGGGCAATACGTTGAACAAGGCCGGGATCTGGATCAGCCCGCCGCCCCCCACCGCAGCGTCGATCAACCCAGCGGCGAAAGCGAACACAGAAAGCACAGCAATATCCATCATGACGCGGTTCCAGGCAGTGAAGACGCCTGCAAGGCTAATCAAAGTGGCACACTTGTGTTGAAATGCCATATTGCGATAACTGCAACGAGGAGCAGGCCATGGCACTGGACATGCTGCGGGAAATCCAGGCGTTCGTCAGCGTGGCACACAAGCGCAGCTTCGTTGCTGCCGCCCGCGCCCTGGGGCGTTCACCCAGCGCAGTTACACGCGCGGTGCAAACCCTGGAAGACAATGCGGGAAGCAAACTGCTCAACCGCAACGCCAACGCCGTCACCCTGACCGAGGCCGGCGAGCGCTTGCTGCCGCATGCCGAACGCTTGCTGGATGTGCAACGCGATGCAGCCGACGAATTGGCCGCGCTCAGCGGCAGCGCCCAAGGCTGGATTCGCTTTGCCGCGCCGCAACTGCTGGGAGAGCATGTGCTACCGCAAGTGCTTGCCGAGTTTTCCCGCCGCCACCCTCAGGTGACCCTGGACGTGCAGTACAGCGACGAAGCCCTTGACCCGCTGCAAGGTAAATTCGATTTCGTGGTGCGCGGTGCCTTCCCGCAATCGAGCGAGCTGATCGGCTACCCGCTTTGGCCCTACCAGCGCCACCTGTATGCCAGCCCGGCATATCTGGCCCTGGCTGGTACACCGCAACACCCGGAAGACCTGGAGGGACACACCTTGATCCTGCATACCGCGCCACGCATCCTCAAGGCCTGGCACTTTTGCCACGATGACCAGATCACCAGCCTGCGCCCCAGGCCCAGGCTTCGCTTGGGCTCGGGAGGCGCGGTATACCACAGCACCCTGGCTGGCGCCGGCATCGCCCGCCTTGCCGCCTGGGTCGGCGAAGCACAGGTCAAGGCCGGCCGCCTGGTGCGGGTGTGTCCGCAGTACCGCCTGACGTCCAGCAGCGGCCAGGACCCACAGATGCACGCTGTGTACCCTGCCGGCGAGTTGCCGACGCGGGTACGTGACTTGCTGGCAGCCATACGCCGAGCCGGCCCGCTCCACTGAAACAGGCCATAAAACAACTGTTCAATTTCTGCTCAATTTAACAGAGCCCGCCGCGGGTCTGGCTTGCAGCACTTTATCCACAGACCTACCCACGTTTTTTGTGGACAGATTTCCCAGCGTAAAGAACGACTTATCGCACAAGGAGAAAGGCGAATTGGCCAAACTGACCAGCTCGATCCGCTCCTGCCCTGAGAATGACTTGCACCTGATGCTGATCCAACAGTGCGATGAAAAAGATGACCGGCCATTGGCCAATAGATTGGGCCCGTCGCTTGAAGTGGACGGGCCGCGCAGGGGAAAAAGCAGTGAACTCAGCTTGGCGGAATGGTGCCAAGAATACCAATCAGAATGGTCAGCAGCAGAAAACCACCCAGGAACAGCGCCAGCTTGCCCATTGGAACCTCTACAGTTGTGATGCGGGAATGGGCACATTGTCGAGCTTGGGCTGATACGGTTACAGATTCAGGTTTATGGAAAAAAAGCGGATCAGATGTGATGCGCAGATGCCGCTGGGGTGAATTCAGCCGCAGTGGTTGACGCTGAGCACCTGTCGCTCGCGGGCCGGGAATTGATACATGAAGTTTCTAAACACGCCTGCAGTACCTGCGTTAAGTGCGCTGCCCCTCGAAAGCGCCTGAACCCAGCCAATACGGTAGATTGAGCTTGTTTGGGAGGACACGATCTGAAACACGGCTTGTAGGATTGTTTACCGCATGCTGTAGGAAAGGGCGTGGCAATGAGTCTTGCCTGTATGAAACATCAGTTTCTCCGGCAAATTCGAGCTGCTACGGTCCATTTTTCCTACAACGGTACGGAAGCCTACAGCGTGAGAAAAGCATGGACTCGTTCAAAACCTCTGCACTGAAGTTGCAGAAAAATCTGCTTAACCTACGCGTTGAGCGTGAGCGCTTAAGAGGTGAAGGCAAGGACAAGGAAGCGGATCAACTCACTGGGCCGATCGCGCGGCTTGAGGAGGCCCTTCGGCAACTGCCAGATAGCCTGAAGCCCGACACCTTGCAGTGACCTGCAAGGGCAATTGTCATGCTCCACAGCTCAAACCTACCCATCACCGTGCAGGAGCAGCCTTGCGCTGCGAAGAGGGCGGTCAGGCAAACGACTGCCTTAGGCCGTGATTGCTTTTTCGCAGCACAGGGTTGCTTCGGGAACCGAGCTGGCGCCGGGCCATCTACCTCCTCAGAACACCTTGATCGTGTAACTCAGAATCAAGCGGTTCTCATCGATATCTGTCCGGTAGTTGGAGCGCGCCATCACGTTGCGCACCCGTATCCCAAGCCCGGCCAACGGCCCGCTTTGCACCACGTAGGCCAGGTCCAGGTCACGCTCGCGGTCACGCCCTTCAAAGCCCAGCCCTGTGTCCACGTCCCGCCCCTTTACATAACGCAGGGTCGACGTCAGCCCCGGAAGCCCCAAGGCGACAAAATTGTAATCATGGCGCACCTGCCACGAGCGTTCACCCGGCGCCGAGAACTCATAGGTCGGCAGCGTATTACCCATCGGGTTGGTGTTGGCGCCTACCTGGATAAAGCCGTCATCGCCGCCGATCTGCTGATAGCCCACATAGAAGGTATGCCCGCCGGTCTTGGCCGAGAACAGGCTGAACAGCGCATGGTTATCGTAGTCGCCAGCCACCTTGCTCCCGTCCTCGCGGGCATCGAAGTAACCGGCATTGACCCCCAGCGTCCAGCCCCCGATCGGCTCGGCATGCTTGAAGCTGTAGAAGCGCTGCTGGTAGATATCCTCCAACTGCGCCTGCCAGACACCGACGCTGGTACGGTTGTCGTTGAAGGCATAGTCGGCACCCACGTAGTTGAACCGGTCGCTGGTAAAGCGCGCCAGCCGCGCCGGGTTGATCGGGTCGTTGACCAACGCGTACATCTTCTGGCTGTTGGACGAGTCGCGCAGGCTGGTGGAGCGGAACTGGCCGGCGTTCAGGGTCAACCCGGCGAACTCGCGCGACTCCAGCATCGCGCCCTGGTAAGTCGGCGGCAACAGGCGCAAATCGCTGAACAGCAGCACCGGCAGGTTGGGCATCAACTCGCCCACCTTCAGCTCGGTTTGCGACACCTTGAACTTGATCGCCGCACCCAGGCGGCTGTATTCGTCCGCCGACTTGCCGCTGTCCAGGCTGGGCAGCAACCCGGACCGGGCATGTTCCGGGCTGCTGTCGAGCTTGAAACCCAGCAGGCCGGTAACATCCACACCCACGCCAAGGGTGCCCTGGGTATAACCGGAGCTGGCATTGAGGATAAACCCCTGCGCCCATTCCTGGGTGCGCGACTGGGTGCTGGCGCCCTTGATATCGGCATAGTCGCGGCTGAAGAAGTAATTGCGCGCCTGCAGCGTGGCGCGGGCACCTTCGATGAAACCGGCCTCTTCTGCCGTGGCCTCTGCACACAAAGCGGCGGCAATACAACCGCCGGCCAGGCGTGCAGACGAAGAAAAACGCGGCGCAGTGAAACCTTGCATAGGGCTACTCCTGGATTTGGGCAACAGCAACCCGGCGCGGCGGCACTGCATGGCCACCGGCGTGCGGGTTGCATCGAGAGAGGTCGGCAGGCGGGCCTCGGCCCACCTGCCCTGCCGTTGCGTGAAGCGCTGGGCCGCTAGCGGTTGACCAGCTTGGCCGGCAAGGCGATGACCAGGAAGCAGCTGAGGATCAGGCAGCCGGCAAACACCCACAGCGCAGCGTGCGAGGTGCCGGTGAGGTCGGTGACCACGCCCATCAGTGAGTAGCTCACCAGGCCGGCGATGTTGGCTACCGAACAGGCCAGGGCAAAGCCGGTGGCGGCTGCGGTGCCTTTGAGGAAGGTCGCCGGCAGGCTGAAGAACACCGGCACCGCGCCGATGATCGCCGCCGAGGCAATGGCGAACAGCACCACTGTCATCACCAGGTTCTGGCTGAACAAGGTGCTGCTGGCCATGGCGATTGCACCAATGATGAACGGCACGATGATGTGCCAGCGGCGCTCGCGGTGGCGGTCGGAGCTGGCCCCGATCATGAGCATACCAGCCAGCGCGGCCAGGCTTGGAATGGCCGTTAGCAGGCCGATATGGAAGGTGTCGCTGACGCCCGCATCGCGGATGAAGGTCGGCATCCAGAAGCCCATCGCATAGGCGCTGAGCAGGATCGAAAAGTCGATACCACCAAGCATCCACACCTTAAGGTTGAAGAAGCCATCGCGGAAGCTGTGTTTGCTGTCCTTGCCCTCGGCATCGTCGGCGGCCAGGTCTGCCGCCAGTTGTGCCTTGTCGTCAGCCGACAGCCACTTGGCCTGCTGAAAATGGTTAGGCAATGCCCAGAACGTGAGGATGCCGAGCAAAACGCTGGGGATCGCCTCCAGCAGGAACAGCCACTGCCACCCATGCAAACCTTGAACCTGGTCGAAATGCCCCATGATCCAGCCAGAAATAGGCCCGCCAATCACGCTCGACAACGGCAGCCCGATCATGAACAGGGCAATGATGCGCCCGCGGCGATAGGTGGGGTACCACATGGTCAGGTAGTACAACACGCCTGGCAGGAAGCCGGCCTCGGCCGCACCCAGCAGGAAACGCAGGATATAGAACTGGGTGGTGCTGGTGACGAACATGGTGCAGGCCGACAGCAGGCCCCAGGTGATCATGATGCGGGCGATCCACAGCTTGGCGCCAACGCGCTGCAGGATCAGGTTGCTCGGCACTTCGAAGATGATGTAGCCGACGAAGAACAGCCCTGCACCCAGGCCATAGGCCGCTGTGCTGAACTGCAGGTCTTCGAGCATCTGCAGCTTCGCGAAGCCGACATTGATGCGGTCCAGATAAGCTGCGAGGTAGCAGAAACACAAGAAGGGGATGAGCCTCCAGGTGATCTTGCTGTACAGCGCTTTCGTGCCATGGTCGATGTCACTGTGGACCGTGGTTGCATTCGCAATTGGCATTTCCTGTCTCCTGGCGGGCGACTTTGTGGTTGTTTTAAGGCCAGCAGTTTTCGACGCGCCGGGCACGCCGCGCATTCTACGCGGCGGGCCTGGACAGCGCCTGAAGACCCCGAGTGCTCCTGCGGGGCGACCACCCGGACAGCAGGCGGTCATGGACGGGCTTCCCGCACCGGTCCTTGATTGTTATTGGATAGGCGCTGCCCGGCGTTCAGCCGGCCAGGTGCCTGAGTTGCTGCATGGCATCCTGCCGGGTGACGACATCACCGTACTTGCTGTCGATGTCGAACAGGTTGGCTTCGTGCGGGTCGCTGTGGCGGTCACCGACACACTCGCGCACCACGATGGTTCGAAACCCGTGCTGCATGGCATCCACCGCACTGGCGCGGATGCAGCCGCTGGTCGAGCAGCCAGCCAGCACCACGGTATCTACCCCCTGTGCATGCAGCAGCGGGGCCAGGCTGGTGGCGAAGAAAGCGCTGGCGTACTGCTTGCTCAGCACCACCTCCCCTGCCTGTGGCGCAACGGCCTCGCAAAAGGCTGCCAGCGGGTTGCCTTCGACCATGTCCTTCATCACCGGCGCCTTGCGCACCCACACGCCGCCGTCAGCAAAATGCGGCGGCTGGTAACGGATGTTGGTATGCACCACCAAGGTACCGCAGTCGCGGGCCAGCGCCAGCAGGCCGGCGGCCTGCTCGACCGCTGCGACCACGCCCGGGGCGTACAGCGGTGCGCCCGGGGTGGTGTAGCCCTGCATGAAGTCGATCATCAGCAGGGCCGGCTTGCGGCCAAAGCCGATGCGCTGGCCCCACACACCCTGGTAGTTGTCACGGGCGCTTTGTGCGTCGCTCATGTCCGTCTCCCGATTTCAGTAGGCGCCCGACAGCAAGGCACCGGCGCCCGGCACGATCGGCTCCAGGTCCAGCGCCTTGAGCATGGCGTAGGTGGTAGCGATTGCTGCGGTGACCACCGGCTTGCCGGTTTGCGCCTCGACCTTGGCCACTGCCGGCAGCGATTGCATCTGCACGCACGCCGACAGCACCACCACATCGACGCCTTCAAGGTCCATGCCGGCGACGATGCCCGGCAGGTTGGCCGGGTCGTGACGGGCCACGGCGAGGTTGTCGGGGATTTCCAGCGCGCGCCAGTCCTGCACCTCGAAGCCTTCCTCGCGGATGTAGTTCACCACCAGCTCGGTCAGCGGCTTCATGTACGGCGCGACGATGGCAATGCGCTTGGCCTTCATCACATGCAAGGCCTCGACCAGCGCCCCGGCGCTGGTGATCACCGGTGCCAGCGCATCATTGTCGGCGGTGGCCTGCTGCAGGCGCTTTTCAGATTGGCGGTGATAGCCCAGCCCCATGGCCATGATCGCCACAAGGCAGGCATAGCCCAGCACATCGACCTTGGCGTCGGACAGCTCCACTGCGCAGCGGTCGGACTCGGCGTCCATCGCGGCCAGTTCTTCCTTCTTCACCTGCTTCATGCGCATGCGGCTGGAATGGAAGGTGAACCGCTCGGGGCGGATCGCCTGGCGTGCGTTGAGCATCGCCGGAATTTCGGTTTCCATGGTGGTGTTCGAACTCGGCACGATCTGGCCGATGCGGTATAGCTGGGTCATGTCTCGTGCTCCGTCAGACGAGGGGGTGGTCGAGGAAGTCGCCAAAGGCGGCGAAGAAACCGTCCAGGTCATCCCAGGGAATCATGTGGCCGGCGTTGTCCACGTACGCGACCTGGATATCCGGCTTGAGCTCGCGCATTTCAGCAATGTCACGGGGCTCGATCACTCCCCCCCGCCCAGCCACCATCAGCAATGCCGGCTGGCGCACTGCGGGCAGGTACTGGTGGATATCGACCTCGTGGAAATCGTCGAAGGCCCGCACGATCGCCGGCTCGTAGCAGGTGTGCAGCCACTCGGCACGCAGGGCCAGCTGCGCGTCGCTCCAGGTGGCGCAGAAGGCGCGCATGTCATCGCCGCTCATGCCAACCGTGGCTTGGCGGATCGAATCGACGTACCACGGCAACTTGCTCGGGTAGGCGCGGCGGCCCGGCCCGGACACCGGTGGGTCGACCAGCACCAGCCGCTGCAGTCCCGGTGCCCCTTGGGCGGCAGCGCGGATGGCAAAACGCGCCCCCATCGAGTGCCCGACCAAATGGTAGCCATCCAGGCCCAGCGCTGCGACAAAGGCGGGAATATCCGCAGCACAAGCGTCGGTACCGTAGTCCAGGTCGGGGCCGCTTGAAGACAAGCCGCGCCCGCGCACATCCAGCACATAGGTGTCGAAATACTGCCCAAGGCGCTCGGCAACAAAGCCCCAGGTGATCGCTGGGCTGGTGATGCCCGGCACCAGGATCAGCGCATGGCCCTTGCCGCCATAGCGCAGGTAATGCTGGCGGATGCCATTGGCGCTCACGTTACCGCCAGCGACGAAGGTGCTCATGCCGCCTCCCCGCTTTTAAGCTGCTGCCCATAGAGGTCGTAGCCGTAAACCCAGGCTGGGTCTTCCTGGGTGTAGAGCCAGGTGTTGGCGTTGGATACCGATTGCACCTGCGATGCCCGCTCTTTACGGTTGGCCTCGTAGAGGGCGAACGCCGTGCGGTGGTCGGACAACCCGGTCTCCTGCAGGCAGCGGGTCAGCATGGCCGCGTCCTCGATGGCCATGCACGCGCCCTGGGCCATGTGTGGCTTCATCGGGTGGCAGGCGTCGCCCAGCAGCACCAGGCGGCCACGGCTCCACAACGGCAACGGGTTGCGGTTGCGCAGCGGCCACTTGGTAATCGATTCGGTAGCGTCGATCAGCTTCTGTACGGTGGGGTGGTAGCCTTCGAAGGCTGCGCGCATTTCTTCCTGGCTGCTGTCGACGAACGCACCCTGGAAGTCCCAGGCTTCATGTGGCACGCCGGTGACGAAGTAATACTCGTCGCGCTTGCCGGTGGTGTAGTAGACCATCATGTGGCGGTCTTCGGACCACCATTTGACGCAGGGCTCGAACACATCGGCATGCGGTGCCAGGTTCACCCCGCGAATCAGTGCACGGTGCGCGACCCAGCCGCTGTAGATCGGCGCTTCAGCCCCCAGCAACTCTTCACGGATCTTCGAATGGATGCCGTCGGCCCCAATGACGATGTCGGCCACGGTGTGGGTGCCATCGGCAAAGTCCAGGCGTACCCGATCACCTTCGTCGACGATCTTTTCCAGGCGCTTGCCGAAGTGCACGGTGCCCGGCTGGATGGCCTCGATCTGCAGGGCGTGCAGGTCGCCACGGTGGATGGTGATGTAAGCGGCGCCGTATTCGCGGCGGGCAAACTCGCCCAGCGGAATGCGCGACAGGTAATCACCGGTATTGCCGTCGCGGCTGAACCAGAAGTCCGGGTGCGAGCCCATCAGCTCCAGCTTCTGCTCCAGCCCCATGCGGCGGAAGATTTTCATCACGTTAGGGCCGATATGAATGCCCGCGCCCAGGCGGGTGAACGCCGGAGCCTGTTCGAATACCTCGACATCGAACCCGGCCTGTTGCAGCAACGTGGCGGCGGCTGCCCCACCCAGACCTGCACCGACGATTGCGATTTTCTGCCTACCCCGCATGGGTATGTCTCCTCTTGTTCTGATAGGTGGCCAGCGGTTCAACCGCCTGACGATTTAGAGCGTATACGCTACAAATGACCTTTGAAAAGAGCCCGCTGAAAATATTTTTCAAACAGCTGATCGAAACAGCACTCGGCTTATTGTTACCGTAAATACTGGATTATGTGTGGATAGGTAACGTTTGAACAGATAACTTGCGCTCGCTGGCAGGATGCGTTTTCATCTGCAAAAATAGGGTGTACACACTATTATTTTGCACCGAGATGAAGCACCAGGCACTGCCATGGTGCGCCCCTGTCAACGCCACCCAGGAGAACCCCGATGCCGGTGAGCAATGCACAACTGACCCAGATGTTCGAGCACGTACTGAAGCTGTCTCGCGTGGACGAAACGCAGAGCGTGGCCGTGCTCAAGAGCCACTACTCCGACCCGCGCACGGTCAACGCCGCCATGGAGGCCGCCCAGCGTTTGAAGGCCAAGGTGTATGCGGTAGAGCTGCCGGCGTTCAACCACCCGACCGCCATGGGCAACGACATGACGGCCTACTGCGGCGACACCGCGCTGACCGGCAACCTGGCGGCGCAGCGGGCGCTGGAAGCAGCCGACCTGGTCGTCGACACCATGATGCTGCTGCACTCACCCGAGCAGGAGCAGATTCTCAAGACCGGCACGCGCATCCTGCTGGCCGTGGAGCCACCCGAGGTGCTGGCGCGCATGCTGCCGACCGAAGACGACAAACGCCGGGTGCTGGCTGCCGAAACCCTGTTGAAACAGGCGCGCAGCCTGCATGTGCGGTCCAAGGCCGGTAGCGACTTCCACGCCCCGCTCGGCCAGTACCCGGCCGTGACTGAGTACGGCTATGCCGACGAACCGGGGCGCTGGGACCACTGGCCCAGCGGCTTTCTGTTCACCTGGCCGAACGAGGACAGCGCCGAGGGCACGCTGGTGCTGGACGTGGGCGACATCATCCTGCCGTTCAAGAACTATTGCCGCGAGCGCATCACCCTGGAAATCGAAAAAGGCTTCATCACCGGCATACATGGCGGCTTCGAGGCCGAGTACCTGCGTGACTACATGAAGTACTTCAACGACCCCGAGGTATACGGCATCTCGCACATAGGTTGGGGCCTGCAGCCGCGCGCGCAATGGACGGCCATGGGCCTGCACGACCGCAACGACGGCATGTGCATGGATGCCCGTGCGTTCTACGGCAACTTCCTGTTCTCCACTGGCCCCAACACCGAGGTCGGTGGCAAGCGCAAGACCCCGTGCCACCTGGACATCCCGCTGCGCAACTGCGATATCTACCTGGATGACAAGGCGGTCGTGCTGGCCGGCGACGTGGTTGCACCAGAGGAGTCGCGAGCGCGATAGGGGTTATACTGGCCGGGCGCTCCGCTATTGGCGGCCGGCCAGCCTCTTTCCACCCAGCCCAAGCCATCCTATGTCGAAAAAAACCACCCCCAGCAGCGCCCCGCTCGACAACACCCCCTACGACGTTACCGAACAGGTCGGGCACTTGCTGCGCAAGGCCTACCAACGGCACACGGCGATTTTCCAGCAGCAGGCCTGCGACCCGCAGCTTACCTCGATCCAGTTCGTCACCCTGTGCGCCCTGCGCGACCACGGCCCCAGCTCCCAGGCTGAGCTGATCAAGGCCACCGCGGTGGACCAGGCAACCATCCGCGGCATCGTCGAGCGCCTGAAGGCCCGTGAGCTGGTGCAGCTTTCGCCAGACCCAGGCGACCGGCGCAAGGTCATCGTCGAACTCACCGAAAGCGGCGCGGCATTGCTCGATGCAATGATCCCCTGCGCCCGGCAGATCAGCGAACTGAGCATGGGCAGCTTGAATGCCGGCGAACGTGTAGCCATTTTGTACTTGCTGCGCAAGATGATCGACAGCGACGAAAACGCGGGCTGAAATTTGTTGTGACTGCCGCAGTGGCCGTCACAGATACGCGGCCTGAGAGATCGAGCGCCGCCCGCGCGGCGCATCGCGAGCAAGCTCGCTCCTACACACGCATCGATGGTTAGGCACAGGCCGTCGTAGGAGCGGGTTTACCCGCGAAAGGGCCGGGCCTGCCAGCCAATTTCCACCGGCCGTTCACCGTTACCGCCGCCACCGTATTCGCGGGTAAACCCGCTCCTACACACGCATCGGGGGTTCGGCACAGGTCGTCGTAGGAGCGGGTTCACCCGCGAATGGGCCGGGCCTGCTGGCCAATTTACACTTGCCGTTCACCGTTGCCGTCGCCACCGTATTCGCGGGTAAACCCGCTCCTACACACGCATCGGTGGTTGGGCACAGGTCGTCGTAGGAGCGGGTTTACCCGCGAATGGGCCGGGCCTGCTGGCCAATCTCCACCCGCCGATCACCGTTGCCGCCGCTACCGTATTCGCGGGTAAACCCGCTCCTACACACACGCATCGGGGGGTTCGGCACAGCGCGATGCGCCGCGCGGGCGGCGCTCGATTTCCCAGACGCCGACAATCTTCCTCCCTGCCCCCCACCACAGCGCTCTGCAAATTCATCTCTGGCCTGCTTCTTGCTCACTCATTTCATGTAGTGAGTACTTACCGAAACGCTCGCGTCATTTGAGTCCTTTGGTAGCGCAAGCAACCTCCAGAGATGAGCCAATAATGCAAACAACCGTCTCCCTGCAGGTCAACGGCCAGCCCGTCGAAGTCAGCGCCATGCCTGACACCCCGCTGCTGCTGATCCTGCGCAACGACCTGTGCCTGAACGGCCCCAAGTACGGCTGCGGCCTGGGCGAGTGTGGGGCGTGTACGGTGATCATCGATGGCGTGGCCGCCCGCTCCTGCGTCATCCCCTTGGCCGGCGCCGCCGGCCGCGATATCACCACCCTCGAAGGGCTGGGCTGCAAGGCCGCGCCGCACCCGGTGCAACAGGCGTTCATCGATGAGCAAGCGGCCCAGTGTGGTTACTGCATGAACGGCATGATCATGACTGCCAAGGCACTGCTCGACCGCATTCCCGAGCCCA
Source organism: Pseudomonas sp. JY-Q (assembly GCF_001655295.1). NCBI lineage: Bacteria > Pseudomonadati > Pseudomonadota > Gammaproteobacteria > Pseudomonadales > Pseudomonadaceae > Pseudomonas > Pseudomonas sp. JY-Q. Next base: position 3,908,634 of record NZ_CP011525.1, read on the forward strand.
GCGACGAACAGATTCGCAATGAGCTGTCCGGCAACCTGTGCCGCTGCGGCACCCACGTCGAAATCCTGCGCGCCGTGCGCCGCGCTGCCGAGACCCGGAGAAAGCCATGAACCACTCACAACAGGTGCCCAGCCGCGACCAAATGCTGGCCAAGACCGGCGTGTTGCTGATCGTCGACCAGATCACCCCACCCTCAGGCCCTGTGGCCAAGGGCGTGACACCTCCAGCCAAGGAACGTGAGCTGGCGTTGTTCATCGCGGTCAGCGACGACGGCATGGTCTACGCCTTCAATGGCCATGTCGACCTGGGCACTGGTATCCGCACCTCGCTGGCGCAGATCGTCGCCGAAGAGCTGGACGTGCGCATGGACCAGGTGCACATGGTGCTGGGCGACACCGAGCGGGCACCCAACCAGGGCGCGACCATTGCCAGCGCCACCCTGCAGATTTCCGCGGTACCGCTGCGCAAGGCCGCAGCCACAGCGCGACGCTATCTGTTGCAACAGGCCGCCCTACGCCTTGGCTGCCCGCCCGAAATGCTGCGCATTGAAGACGGCACGGTTATCGCCAGTAACGGCAGCACGCTGAGCTTTGCCGAACTGGTGCAAGGTGAGAACCTCCGGCTGCACATTGCCGACGACGCCCCGCTCAAGGCCATCGAGGACTACCGCCTGGTCGGGCGCAGCGCCGCACGGGTAGACATCCCTGGCAAGGCCACCGGCGAGCTGACCTATGTGCACGACATGCGCCTGCCCGACATGCTTCACGGTCGGGTCATCCGCCCGCCCTATGCCGGCCATGACAGCGGCGACTTTGTCGGCAACAGCCTGCTGGCGGTGGATGAATCCTCCATCGCCCATCTACCCGGCGTGGTCGCCGTGGTGGTCATCCGCGACTTCGTCGGCGTGGTGGCAGAGCGCGAAGAGCAAGCCATCCGTGCAGCCCATGAGCTGAAAATCAGCTGGAAGCCATTCACAGGCAAGCTGCCTGACCTTAGCGATGTCGCCCAGGCCATCCGCGACAACCCGCGCGTGCAGCGCACCGTGCTGGACCAGGGCGATGTCGACAGCGGCATCGCCAATGCCAGCCAGCGCCTGAGCCGCAGCTACCTGTGGCCGTACCAGCTGCACGCATCGATCGGCCCATCATGTGCGCTGGCCGACTTCACCGCAGGGCAGATCCGCGTGTGGTCAGGTACGCAGAACCCGCACCTGCTGCGCGCAGACCTGGCCTGGCTGCTGGCGTGCGACGAAGCACGCATCGAGATCATTCGCATGGAGGCAGCCGGCTGTTATGGCCGCAACTGCGCCGATGACGTGTGCGCCGACGCGGTGCTGCTGTCGCGTGCGGTGCAGCGCCCGGTGCGGGTGCAGCTGACCCGCGAACAGGAACACGTGTGGGAGCCCAAGGGCACCGCGCAGTTGATGGAAATCGACGGTGGCCTGAACGCCGATGGCAGCGTGGCTGCCTATGACTTCCAGACCAGCTACCCGTCCAATGGCGCGCCCACCCTGGCCCTGCTGCTGACCGGTGCCGTGGAACCGGTGCCGGCGCTGTTCGAGATGGGCGATCGCACGTCGATCCCGCCTTACGATTACGAACACATGCGCGTCACCATCAATGACATGACGCCACTGGTGCGTGCCTCATGGATGCGGGGTGTGTCGGCCATGCCCAACAGCTTCGCCCACGAGTCGTACATTGATGAGCTGGCCTTCGCCGCTGGCGTCGACCCGGTCGAATATCGCCTCAAGCACCTGTCCGACCCGCGCGCCATCGACCTGGTCAAAGCCACCGCTGAACGCGCGCAATGGCAGCCACATACCCGGCCCATGCAGACACAGGCCGAAGGTGATGTGCTGCGCGGCCGGGGTTTTGCCTATGCGCGCTATATCCACAGTAAATTCCCCGGCTTCGGCGCGGCCTGGGCAGCCTGGGTGGCTGATGTCGCAGTGGACCGGCGCACAGGCGAAGTCGCCGTCACCCGCGTGGTGATCGGCCACGATGCCGGCATGATGGTCAACCCCGAGGGCGTGCGTCACCAGATCCACGGCAACGTCATCCAGTCCACCAGCCGGGCGCTCAAGGAGCAGGTCAGCTTCGAAGAGTCGACGGTGGCGAGCAAGGAATGGGGCGGCTACCCGATCCTGACCTTCCCCGAGGTGCCAGCTATCGACGTAATGATGCTGCCGCGCCAGCACGAGCCGCCAATGGGCAGTGGCGAGTCAGCCTCGGTACCCAGCGCAGCGGCCATCGCCAATGCCATTTTCGACGCCACCGGCATTCGTTTTCGCGAGCTGCCGATCACTGCCGAACGCGTGCGCGCTGCGTTCGGTGGCGAAGGCCAAGGGCCAGATGCACCCGCGCCAGCGCAGCCGTCAACCAAGCGTTCGAAGTGGTGGTTCGGCTCGCTGGCCGGGGTGTTCGGCGCCGCATTGGGCATGCTTGCCACCGCCTTGCCCTGGCGCGCCGAAATCGCCCCGGTAACGCCACCTGGCGTCGGCAGCTGGAGCGCCGCCATGCTCGAGCGCGGGCGCCAGGTGGCGGCGGCCGGCGACTGCGCCGTGTGCCATACGGTCGGCGGCGGCAAGGTCAATGCCGGGGGGCTGGCAATGGATACGCCTTTTGGCACGTTGTACAGCACCAATATTACCCCCGACCCAGAAACCGGTATCGGCCGCTGGTCCTTCGCTGCCTTCGAGCGGGCCATGCGCGAAGGTATCAGCCGCGATGGCCGGCACCTGTACCCGGCGTTTCCCTACACCTCGTTTCGCAACATCAACGACGCCGACCTGCAAGCGCTGTATGCCTACCTGATGTCGCAAACCCCGGTACGCCAGGAAGCGCCCGCCAACCAGATGCGCTTCCCGTTCAACCAGCGGCCGCTGATGGCCGGCTGGAATGCGCTGTTTTTGCAACGCGGCGAATACCAGCCCGACCCGCAGCGCAGCGCGCAGTGGAACCGCGGTGCCTACCTGGTCGACGGCCTGGGCCACTGCACGGCCTGCCATTCGCCGCGCAACCTGATGGGCGCAGAAAAAGGCGGTAGCAGCTACCTTGCCGGCGGCATGGTCGATGGCTGGGAGGCCCCGGCCTTGAATGCCCTGGGCAAGTCATCGACGCCGTGGAGCGAAGACGAGTTGTTCAACTACCTCAGCACTGGCTTCTCCGAAAAACATGGCGTGGCGGCCGGCCCCATGGGCCCGGTGGTCAGTGAGCTTGCCACCCTGCCAAAAAGCGACGTGCGCGCCATCGCCCACTACCTCAGCTCCCTGGATGGCGAGCCGCAGGCACTGGCGGCCAATGCCGCGCCTCAGGTGGACTCGCCAGTGTCGCTGAGCAACGGCGAGCGGGTATTCAAAGGTGCATGCCTGGCCTGCCACAGTGATGGGCTGGGGCCGAAGCTGTTTGGCGTCAGCCCGTCGATGGCGGTCAACAGCAACGTCCATAGTGACCTGCCGGACAACCTGCTGCGCGTGGTGCTGCACGGCATTCCGACCCCGGCAACCCGCGACCTGGGCTACATGCCCGGTTTCAAGGACAGCCTGTCGGACCGCCAGGTAGCCGACCTCGCGGCCTACCTGCGCCATCGTTTTGCCGCCGACAAACCGGCCTGGCAAGGGCTGGCGTCCAAGGCTGCGCAGGTACGCGCCAACCCTGGCAGCCACTGAGGCTCAGCGGCGCAAGCCGCGCAGCGCAAGGTCACTGATGAAGGCCAGCCAATCGGCCTTGGCCTGCTTGTCCGCCAGGTCCACGGCCAGGAACGAGCTGAGCGTATGGCGGTTGGAGTTATAGAAATAGCAGAGCGAGGCAATCATCAGGTAGGCGTGGGTAATGCAGATATCGTCGCGGAACAGGCCCTTTACTTGTCCGGCCTCGATGATCGGCCGCAGCACGCCGACCGCCTCGCCGGACAGCGCCCTGAGGTTTTGCGACTTGCGCGCGTGCAAGCCCTGGTGAAGGTTTTCGGTGGCGAGGATGGTGACGAATTCGGGGTGGCGCACATAATAGTCCCAGATGAATGCCACCAGTTCGCGCAGGGCCTGCTCAGGGTCGGCGAGGTCGAGGCGCAGCTTCGCTTCGGCCTGGTTGAAGCTGGCATAGATGTGCTCCAGCACACTGATGAACAGCTTTTCCTTGCTGCCGAAGTAGTAATAGATCATCCGGTCGTTGGACTTGGCCAGTGTGGAGATCTGCTCGATGCGCCCACCAGTGAAGCCTTCCTTGCTGAAGACCTTCACTGCGGCCTTGAGAATATTGTCCCGGGTGCGGTCGGCCTGCTGGGCGCGAACACCGGTTTTGCGAGTTTGCATGTCGGTCCCTGTGGGGCTGGCCAGATAGCCAACACTGCCACAGACCTTGAGCCATTGCGCGGCTTTTTCGGCTGGGCTGATGGCGGAGATGGCGGAGATGGCGGACCGGCTCACACCAGCAGAGCCGCTACCATTGATCGTTTTGCTTTCTTCGCGGGCAAACCCGCCCTTCGTCCGCTACCGGCCTGGGAGTCAGCAGCCATCGGGGCTGGCTTGCACCTGATGAGTGGCACGTACAGCCAGCCGGATCATGACGGACTCCCGGGTTATCGGACAGGTGCGTTACTCAAGCAGCGACGCCTCGTTCGCCATCATCGCTGACTTCGAACTGCCCCACCAGCTTCTGCAACTTGCCAGCATCCACCTTCACCTTCTGCGCACTGCTTTGCAGCACCAGGGCGGTCTGGCGCATCTCGCTGGAGGACTGGTTGACCTGCTCGATCGTCTTGCCGTATTCCACGCTGCGACGGTTGAGCTGCTGGATGATGGCGAACATGCCCTCCACCGCCTGGTGCAGTTGCACATTTTCGGAAGACGCGTCCTCCGCCAGGCGCAGGCTGTTGTCGACATCCTGCACGCCCTGCTCCATGAAGCTTACCGCCTGCCGGGTTTCGCCCTGCAGGCTCTCGACCATATGGCGAATGTCGTCGGCGGCACGCGAGGTGCGTGCGGCCAGGCTGCGCACCTCGTCGGCCACCACCGCGAAGCCACGACCATGCTCCCCGGCCCGCGCCGCCTCGATAGCGGCATTGAGCGCCAGCAGGTTGGTCTGGTTGGTGATTTCGCTGATCAACCCGGTGATGTTGTCGATCTCGACCATGCGGCTGTCGAGCCGCTGCACGCTGGATGATGAGCGCGCCACCACATCGCGGATCGACTGGGTGCCCGCCTGCACCGCCTGGTACTGCGCGCGTGCGCGGCTGACCACTTCGTCCATGGCCTGTTTCATCTGCTCGGCGCTGACCGAGGCCTGCTGCAGTTCGCCGAGTTGCTCTTCCATGATGATCATCATCTGGTGCACGGCGTCGGCCACGTCGGCGGAGCTTACGCTGGCCTCCTGGCTGCGCCCGAGCATCATCTGGTTGGTGCTGCCAACCGTGCGACTGGCCTTGACCACCTGCCCGACCACCGTGTCCAGGCGGTCGATGAAGCTGTTGATCCAGCGCGCCATGTCGCCGCTCTCATCATTGGCCAAGGTACTGGTATCCAGGCGCTGGCGCAGGTTGCCTTCACCCTCGGCGATGGTGCACAGCACACTGCTCATGCCATTCAACCTGGCGGCCAGGCGCTTGGGCCCGAGCACGCCGAACAACAAGGTGGCGCCCAGCATGCTCAAGGCCTCGATCGCGTCAGTCAGCCCTTGCGGCAGGCCTGCATAGTGCTGCACCCAGTAATTGCAGCCGAACAGCCCCGCCATGATCGCCACATAGGGTTTCATCAACCCGTAGCTCAGCGAACGCCGGCGATAGACCTCCTCCAGGTCTGCCTCGCACATCATGCCCCAGCGGTCGGGTGAGCCTGGCAACTGGAAGGTCACGCCCTTGCCCACCACTGGCACATGACGGTAGTCGGAATAGCCGGGGTAGGTCACGAACAGGTTGGCACCCCGCCTGATCGTCTCCCTCACGCCTGGGTGCAGTTCCCGCGTGGAAGGGTCGGTGAAACGAAGCTCCAGCTCGGTATGACGCTGGACCTGCACGGTGGTCCAGGGGGTGTGCACACCGTTCTTGAGGTTTTCGCCATGGGTGAAGGTGGCGTCCTCGAAGCGCGAGCGGGACAACGCGGTACCGGGCTGTATGCCAGGGTCGAAGCGCGATTGCGCCATGAACAGGTAGTTGTCGCCCGACTCGGGGTAAATGTGCCCTGCCTCGCGCTGGATCAGGTCACCCAGCACATCGTTGGGCACCCGCCCACACAAACAACCTAGCACTTTGCCCTCGTGCATCAGGGGCTGGTAGAACATCAACGTGACTTCGTCGTGGAAGCGCGAGGAAGACGGGCCGACCTGCAAGGTCAGCGGGTCGCTGTAGGGCCCGTGCAGAAACGGTGCTTTCAGCCCTTGCGCCAGGGCTGCCAAGTGCTCGATGCGTGGCGTGCCACGCTGGGGCCAGGTCGAAGCGATGACGATGCCGTGGGCATCGACGACAAACAGCTCGGAAAAGTCCTCAGCCTGGGCCAGCGTGTTGCGCAACATTGCGCTATCGACTTGAGCGAGCCCGGGCGCCACCTGCTCGGCCAGGTCGGCCAGGTGTTCCCACTGCTCGCGCACCCACTCATGCAGCAACTGCACGCGGGTCTGGGCGATGGCTTCGAACGTTTGCTCGACCTGCGGGTAACTGGCCCGATTAAGGCGGCACGCCCAGCCCATGCTGAATTTGCCGGTTTTGCCAAACCACGGCAGCCAACCCTTTTCACTCGACGATAACTGCATCGAACCACTGGAAAGCGACATTATCTTCACCATACGCGACATCGAATGGCAATCTGATAGCAAGTCGCACGCCAACGGCGGGAGGCGTGATTAATCGGCCGTCCCGCGGAGTGGATGCACTTCATCAGTGCAAGGTGCCGGCAGGTAAACCCCGGAGCGCACCAGACAGGGGCAAAAATGAGGGGTTTAAGCATTCAACTGAAATGAGACAAATAGCCTCCAGAACTGCTCGCAGATCGCACAACAGTTCGATAATCGCACAAATTCAGCCAAACCCTCTCTACTGTTGCCCTATCTTGCGGCACGCTATAGCGAAAGTCAGCAAGCAATTTCGAGTGCTGACAGGCCCCATCGCTTCACGCGCTCCGGCCAGCCCGACAACCACAACTCCAGGAACAACCAGGAGCTCGCCTTGATCAATAAAACGTACGAGTCCATCGCCAGCGCGGTGGAAGGGATCACCGACGGTTCGACCATCATGGTCGGTGGCTTCGGCACGGCTGGCATGCCGTCCGAGCTGATCGATGGCCTCATTGCCACCGGTGCCCGCGACCTGACCATCATCAGCAACAACGCCGGCAACGGCGAGATCGGCCTGGCCGCCCTGCTCATGGCAGGCAGCGTGCGCAAGGTGATCTGCTCGTTCCCGCGCCAGTCCGACTCCTACGTGTTCGACGAACTGTACCGCGCCGGCAAGATCGAACTGGAAGTGGTCCCGCAGGGCAACCTGGCCGAGCGTATCCGCGCCGCAGGCTCCGGCATTGGTGCGTTCTTCTCACCGACCGGCTACGGTACCCTGTTGGCCGAGGGCAAGGAAACCCGTGAGATCGACGGCCGCATGTACGTGCTGGAAATGCCGCTGCACGCCGACTTCGCACTGATCAAGGCGCACAAGGGTGACCGTTGGGGCAACCTGACCTACCGCAAGGCCGCCCGCAACTTCGGCCCGATCATGGCCATGGCTGCCAAGACCGCCATCGCCCAGGTCGACCAAGTCGTCGAACTTGGTGAACTGGACCCGGAACACATCATCACCCCGGGTATCTTCGTCCAGCGCGTGGTCGCCGTCACCGGTGCTGCCGCTTCTTCGATTGCCAAAGCTGTCTGAGGCCTGCCATGACCATCACCAAAAAGCTCTCCCGCACCGAGATGGCCCAACGCGTGGCCGCAGACATCCAGGAAGGCGCGTATGTAAACCTGGGTATCGGCGCACCGACCCTGGTGGCCAACTACCTGGGCGACAAGGAAGTGTTCCTGCACAGCGAGAACGGCCTGCTGGGCATGGGCCCAAGCCCTGCGCCGGGCGAGGAAGACGATGACCTGATCAACGCCGGCAAGCAGCACGTCACCCTGCTGACCGGTGGTGCCTTCTTCCACCATGCCGATTCGTTCTCGATGATGCGTGGTGGCCACCTGGACATCGCTGTACTGGGCGCCTTCCAGGTGTCGGTCAAGGGCGACCTGGCCAACTGGCACACGGGCGCCGAAGGCTCGATCCCGGCCGTAGGCGGTGCAATGGACCTGGCCACCGGCGCCCGCCAGGTGTTCGTGATGATGGACCACCTGACCAAGACCGGCGAAAGCAAGCTGGTGCCCGAGTGCACCTACCCGCTGACCGGTATCGCTTGCGTCAGCCGCATCTACACCGACCTGGCCGTACTGGAAGTGACACCTGAAGGGCTGAAAGTGGTCGAGATCTGCGCGGACATTGATTTTGACGAGCTGCAGAAGCTCAGTGGCGTACCGCTGATCAAGTAATCCAGAAAGCCAGCGGGGCTTTCCATGCCCGCTGCGGCACTCTCAACAGTGCCGCACAAGCGCTGCACGGCAGCCCCGGCAATTCGTGTATCCACGCTGAAATCCGGGGGCTGCTCCGCAGCCCTTTCGCGACACAAGGCTTGCGCTGTTTTCGCCAACCCGCGAAGGGGGTACGCGGCGTTGAGGCCTCTCTTCCAACCGTTTGGGAGCTGACAGACGGGAACACGCGTAGAGATCAGCCCAATGAGCCATCGAGCGAGAGCCAGCCAGCGGCGTGCAAAATCCCCGGCCGCGACTTTACGCCTTTTTTACTCGACATTACCGTAAAGCAAGCAATACTGCCGGCACTGTCCCAACGAGCTCCCTCAATGCCGCTGCCTGCATTGCGTTTCATTGCCTTCATTATTGGCGTATTCCTGATCACATTGGCCGTCAGCATGGTGATTCCGATGCTGACGTTGCTGTGGTACGACCGCAGCGACGACCTCGGCGCATTCGTCTGGTCGAGCCTGATCGTTCTGTGCGTCGGCCTGCTTCCGGTAGCCCGGGGCGTCCCCGACATACCGCAACTGCGGACCAGGGACATGTATTTCCTCACGACGGCAAGCTGGGTCATCGTGTGTGCATTTGCGGCGCTGCCGATGGTGTTAATTCGCGACATCAGTTACACGGACGCGTTCTTCGAAACCATGTCGGGAATTACCACCACCGGCTCGACCGTGCTGACAGGCCTGGACAGTGCATCACCGGGGCTACTGATATGGCGTTCCCTGCTGCACTGGCTGGGAGGCATTGGATTTATCGGCATGGCCGTGGCGATCCTGCCACTGCTGCGCGTGGGCGGCATGCGCCTGTTCCAGACCGAGTCTTCGGATTGGTCTGACAAAGTGACGCCACGTTCGCATGTGGCTGCCAAGATGATACTGCTGGTCTACCTGGCCCTGACAGCATTGGGAACAGGGGCGTTGTGGGCTGCCGGCATGACCCCGTTCGAAGCCATCAATCATTCGATGTCGCTGATTTCAACCGGTGGTTACTCGACCTCGGATGCCTCGCTGGCTCATTGGCCACAGCCTGCGGTGCATTGGGTAGCTGTGGTCATCATGATACTCGGCAGCCTGCCCTTCACACTCTATGTCGCCACGCTGCGTGGCCATCGACGCATCCTGCTCACGGACCATCAAGTTCGCGGTTTCATTGGTTTTCTCGTCTTCGTCTGGCTCACCGTCGGAACCTGGCTCTGCCTGCACAGCGACCTGGCTTGGTGGGATGCGTTTCGTATCGTTGCGGTCAATGTGACCTCGGTGGTGACCACCACAGGCGTTGCCTTGGGTGATTACACGCTCTGGGGCAGCTTCGCCATCATGCTGTTCTTTTACCTGACGTTCGTCGGCGGGTGCTCGGGCTCCACCGCCGGCGGTTTGAAAATATTCCGTTTCCAGGTGGCCGCTGCCTTGCTTGTCAGCAGCCTGAAGCAGTTGATCCATCCACGGGCAACAATCTCGAAGAAATACAATGGGCACCCCATCGATGAAGAGATCGTACGGTCACTGCTGACGTTCTCCTTCTTCTTCTCCGTCACCATCGCAGTCATCGCCCTTGGCCTCTCTCTGATAGGGCTCGACTGGATGACGGCATTGAGCGGGGCGGCCACCGCGGTGTGCAACGTCGGCCCAGGCCTGGGGACGATTATCGGGCCTGTAGGTAATTTCGCCTCGTTGCCGGACGCAGCGAAATGGTTGCTGACGGTTGGCATGCTGCTTGGACGGCTCGAGATCCTCACCGTACTGGTACTTGTCTCGCCGGCCTTCTGGCGATTCTAGGCCTGAGGTCATACAACCAATCAGCCAGAAGACCTCTGGACTCCCCGCATGCCCCGCCTTTGCGGTGGGCTAGGTGGTGTAGCCTGGGCCAGCCTGCCACTGCTCGATTTTACCCTCGCGTGGCAGCACGGTGTCGAACGCTGGGCGAAGGCATTACCGAACCCCACAGTCGCAGCGTGCACAGCACCTTGAGACAGAACACGACCACCCTAAGTACCGCGCCCAACGACAATGATGCTGAAGAACGGAAAATGCTCCAGGAAAGCAAACAAGGCGAGCGCACTGTCTTCACAATGTGCAGGTGGCGGTGATCAGTTGGATAAATTGCCGTTCGCCAAGCCCCGCGTGCTCGGAAATCACCATAAACCGTAACGTCCGCAGGGAAAAATCCCAGACCGACGCCCCATGGGAGTGAATGGTTTGGCGCTTGTTGTTCATCTGAGAGTGGTTATTCGGTAGACTACCGGACGGGTGCCAGCTGCACGGTGCAGTGGGGCAGGTTAAAGAACAGCGCAGGTCGGGCCGCCATGCGGGAGTACCTGTGCCTATGCATAAAGTAGAATTACCTCGCGCCCAGAAACTGGCTGAGCGTGCCTTCGCCAACCTTGAACGCTTTTTGCACATTGAAGCGGTCAGCGGCATCGTTCTGTTGATTGCCGCAGTCGCTGCATTGATTTGGGCGAATTCCCCGGCTGCCGACAGTTATGAAGCCCTTTGGCATACGCCGTTGACGTTCGGCGTAGGCTCGCATGTCTATTCGCAGTCTCTGCATTTCTGGATCAATGATGGCTTGATGACCATCTTTTTCCTGGTCGTGGGCATGGAGATCCGCCGCGAAATCCACGAGGGTGCACTGTCCAGCCTGCGCCAAGCCACACTCCCCATGGCAGCCGCTGTCGGCGGCGTAGCGGTACCCGCACTCCTCTACCTGAGTTTTGGTCACGCGTCGGCAGACCAGCAAGGCTGGGCCGTGCCAACGGCGACGGATATCGCCTTTGCGGTGGGCGTATTGGCACTGCTCGGCAAGTCGATCCCGTCCAACGTACGTGTGTTCCTCCTCGCCCTGGCAATCATCGATGACATCATCGCAGTCCTGATCATCGCGTTCTTCTACTCAGGCGGCCTTGATTACACCGGTTTCGGCGTTGCACTGATCGGCCTGCTAATGGTGATCGGGCTTCAAAAGATCGGTGTGGGTTCAGCCTACGCCTACGTCCTTCCCGGTGCGATCGTCTGGCTGGGCATCTTGTTGACCGGCGCCCACCCGACCCTCGCAGGCGTCGTGCTGGGCCTGATGACACCTGTCACCGCAATGCCGATGCGTGAGCGCCCACTGGATGCCATTTCCCGCTTCACCGGCGAATTGCTGGGGCGCGCCAAGGCGCCTGAGCAAGATGCCAGCGACCTCATGGACCCGTTGAAACGACTGCGCCTGGCCCAGCGCGAACTGCTGCCGCCGGTAGTGCGCATGCAAGGCACCCTGCACCCCTGGGTAGCCTTCGGCATCATGCCGGTGTTTGCCTTGGCCAACGCTGGGGTCAGCCTTTCGGGTGTCGACCTGTCCGTTGACGGCCCCCAGTGGGTCATGATCGCCGTCGCTGTCGCCCTGGTAGCAGGAAAGCCGTTGGGCATCGTCAGCGTCAGCTGGCTGATGGTCCGCCTGGGCTGGTGCGTGCTTCCCGCCGAGGTCAACTGGCGTAGCATTGTCCTGGTCGGGCTGCTGGCCGGTATCGGTTTCACCATGTCGATCTTCATCGCCAACCTCGCGTTCGTCGACCCTGGCTCACTTGGGGCAGCGAAACTCGGCGTGCTATCCGCATCGTTGATCGCGGCCGTGCTGGGTTTGACCTGGGGGGTGTGGAGCCTGCGTAGCGCAGCGTCTGCTACCAAAGCAGGTTCGCCCACCTAGCTACACTCCGGACTGGCGATCCCTTGCAGTTGGGCAAGCGGATCGCCACTCCCGGCGCGGCTGTTCCGATTTTCAAATGGCGTTCAGCCCTGGAAATACTCAACTGCGCTCATCGACGAACTTCGCTCGGAATTGAGAAACTGGAGCGTGACGTTGGCTTACCAGGGCCATGCCCTGAGGCACAGAAAAAAGGCACACACTTGCTGAAATTTGAGCATTGAGGGCATCAGAGCCAGCCCTCATCCGGATCTGAGAGAGGAAGAATACCTTGGTCAATCAAATTGCCGATTTGGACGCGTATTTGGAGCTTTTGGGACCAATAGCCGACGAGCTTGAACAGCAAGTCGCACCCTGCAACGCTACCCGACCGATGCTGATCGCATGGCTGACGGAATGGATTCGAAGCCCCAATGCGCTGAGTGAGATCAGACATGATCTGCCTCGGCTTCCCCAAGGTCTGACGTCGGCGTACAGCAAGTGGAATCACCTGGGTGGCGGCCAGTAATTGCCGCCACCTCCCTACATGATCCTTATGCTGCTTGCCGCTCAACAGGCTGCTGATTAGTTGCAAGGCATCGTGCACGTCCTACGCCCCATGCCAGGGCCCCAGTTGTCGACTCTCCTGGGCGCAAACTGCCGGGGCGCTCTCCTCACTTAGTGGTTGTAAGCCCGCTCGTTATGCTCACCGAGGTCAAGCCCCATTTCCTCAACAGCGTCATGTGCCCGCAACCCGACGACGGCCTTTAACACTCTGAGAATGATCCAGCTCGCAATGAAGCAGTAGGCCGTTGTGAATGCCACCCCTTTGACCTGCGCGATCACCTGGTCAGCCATGGTGACGTTCTCGACCAACCCGCCCAACGACGGCACGCAGAAAACGCCAGTCAACACGGCGCCAATCATTCCGCCGATACCGTGCAAGCCGAATACATCCAGGCTGTCGTCATAGCCCAGGCGCGTCTTGAGCACCGTCACGCTGAGATAACAGAACACGCCACAAAGCAGGCCGATGGCCAGCGCGCCGCCAACCCCTACATACGCACAGGCTGGGGTAATCCCGACCAGGCCGGCCAAGGCGCCACTGGCTAGCCCCAACGCACTCGGTTTACCTACCCTGAGCCACTCGGTGAACATCCAGCCCAGAATACCGGCACACGCACCGAGCTGAGTGTTGAGCATCACGATGCCTGAAAGGCCAGTGAGGCCGCCGCCGGAGCCGATGTTGAATCCAAACCAGCCGACCCAGAGCATCGCCGCGCCGACCATCGTGAGGCTCAGGTTATGTGCAGGCATTGGAGCGTTTTCGTAACCCTTACGCTTGCCAAGCAGCAAACAGGCGGCAAGCGCAGCTACACCGGCGTTGATGTGAACTGCAGTACCACCAGCGAAATCCAGCACGCCCCAGTTGTGCATCAAAGCCCCTGCTCCACCCCATACCATGTGGGCCACTGGCGCGTAGACAAGGGTGAACCAGATGGCCATGAACAGCAGCGCCGACGAGAACTTCATACGTTCGGCAAAAGCCCCGGCAATGAGCGCCGGAGTGATGATGGCAAAGGTCATTTGGAAGGTAACAAACACCCCTTCCGGAATGTCGCCAACCAGGCTTTCAGACGTCATGCCTGCCAAAAATGCGCGGTTCAGCCCGCCGACAAAACTATTGAAGCTAACCTCGCCCTCAACCATGTTGGTGGTATCGACCACCATGCTGTAGCCATAAACCACCCACAGCACCCCCACCAGTCCGGCGATACCAAAACATTGGGTGAACAGTGACAGCATGTTCTTGGCTCGCACGAGACCGCCGTAAAACAGCGCAAGGCCTGGCAGACACATGAACAGCACCAGAACCGCCGCCGTTACCATCCAGGCGGTGCTGCCGGTGTTCAATGTTGGGGCATCAGCCGCCTGTGCCAGCGGTATACATGCACTGAGCGCGAGCAACGCAAGAAGTGATTTGCCGGGTAGACGATTAACCATTGTGGAAGCTCCTGCGATGAATGGAAAAGTGTCTGGCAGAAAGCGAGGCGGTGAAGCGCTGGGCCGTTGAGGCCTCTTGGATGGGTCAAATCAAGAATGGCCTGAACGCAAGAGCGCACTTGCCCTTGGCGGCGGCGTGTCAGACAACAATTCAGTTGCAGACAGATCGCCGCCACGGGCACACGCGCTCCTGCATCAGGTAATGCTCAGTACTGGCTGCCTGGAATCCACGAAGTCCCTGCCAATGGCACGCGAGCCATAGCGGCGGATTCTACGGTCAAGGCCACCAGATCCTCAGGGTCGAGGTTGTGCAGGTGGGATTTGCCGCAGGCTCGCGCCATGGTTTGCGCCTCCAGCACCAGAACACGCAAATAGTTGGCCAACCTGCGCCCGCCTTCGATCGGATCAAGACGTTTTGACAGCTCCGGATCCTGCGTGGTGATACCTGCCGGGTCACGACCGTTCTGCCAGTCATCGTAGAAGCCAGCCGCAGAGCCGATCTTCTTGAGCTCATCGTCCAGGCGTGGATGGTTGTCACCCAGAGCAATCAATGCGGCCGTACCGATGGCCACGGCATCGGCACCCAGCGCCATTGCCTTGGCAACGTCTGCACCGTTACGGATGCCGCCGGAGACAATCAGTTGCACCTTGCGGTGCATGCCCATCTCCTGCAACGCCTGAACCGCCTGGGGAATGGCCGGCAGGATGGGGATACCGACGTGCTCGATGAACACTTCCTGAGTCGCAGCGGTACCGCCTTGCATGCCATCAAGCACGATCACATCGGCGCCGGCCTTCACTGCCAGCTTGACGTCGTAGTAAGGACGGCTGGCCCCGATTTTCACGTAAATCGGTTTTTCCCAATCGGTGATCTCACGGATCTCGGCAATCTTGATCGCCAAGTCGTCAGGCCCAGTCCAGTCCGGATGACGGCATGCCGAGCGCTGGTCAACGCCGATGGGCAAGGTACGCATACCGGCAACACGCTCGGTCACCTTCATGCCCAGCAGCATACCGCCGCCACCGGGCTTGGCGCCCTGCCCCAAGACGATTTCGATGGCATCGGCCTTGCGCAGGTCATCAGGGTTCATGCCATAACGCGAAGGCAGGTACTGGTAAACCAGGTGCTGGGATTGGCCGCGTTCTTCCGGCGTCATGCCACCGTCGCCCGTGGTGGTACTGGTGCCTGCAATAGTGGCGCCGCGCCCCAGGGCTTCTTTCGCATTGGCCGACAATGCACCGAAGCTCATGCCGGCGATTGTCACCGGAATTTTCAGGTGGATCGGCTTCTTGGCGAACCGGTTACCGAGGATTACATCCGTTCCGCATTTCTCACGGTAGCCTTCCAGCGGGTAGCGCGAGACGCTTGCACCGAGCAGCAGCAGGTCGTCGAAGTGCGGCAGCTTGCGCTTGGTACCACCGCCGCGAATGTCATAGATGCCGGTCTCGGCGGCACGCTGGATTTCCTGGATAGTCAGACGATCAAAGGTGGCCGACTCGCGCAGGACTGGAGGGGTTTTTTCGCTCATTTTCTTGCTCCTGAATCAGTACGCGGAGGCGTTGTCGACTTTGAAGTTGTACAGCTGGCGAGCCGAGCCGTAGCGCTTGAAGTCACTGGCTTTCTCGTTGAAGCCGGCTTTGTTCAAAAGCGCTTGCAACTCTTCAATGTGCTCCGGGCGCATCTCTTTTTCGATGCAGTCAGAACCTAGCGACTCGACCTTTCCTTTGACGAAAATCTTCGTCTCGTACAGGGAGTCACCCAGCGCATCGCCGGCGTCACCGCATACCACAAGGCGTCCCGCCTGCCCCATGAAGCAGCTCATGTGGCCGATGCTGCCGCCGACCACGATGTCGATCCCTTTCATCGAGATCCCGCAACGGGCGCCGGCGTCGCCTTCGATCACCAGCAGACCGCCATGCGCCGTAGCGCCCGCTGCTTGCGAAGCGCTGCCTTTTACTCGGACGTAGCCAGACATCATGTTCTCGGCGCAACCAACGCCGACGTTCCCGTGCACAGTGATGGAAGCCTTCTGGTTCATACCGGCGCAGTAGTAGCCGGCATGCCCCTGGATATCCACGGACACCGCTTCGTTTACGCCGACCGCGATGTTGTGCGCGCCGCCAGAGTGAGTGACAACCCACTCTCTTTCCTCAAGCGTCTTCGCTTGATCGTGCAGCGCCTGGTTAAGGTCACGCACGGTGGTGTTGCTAAGATTGAAGGTTTTCATGTGCGTGCTCCTTAAGCCGACTCGCGTTCCCAGATGTACATGGTGGCCGGAACAGGTTCCCAGACCTTGGCTTTCTCGATGCCCGGCAGGCTCGACAGCGCCTGATACTCCGAAGCCATCGCGACGTAGTCCTCGGTTTCGGCAAGAATTGCGGGCTTACAAGCAATCGGATCTCGGATCACGGCGAATCCATTGCGGGTGCCGATTGCGAAGGTGAAAAAGCCGTCCAGTGCTTCGAGCGAACTGTCCAAGGCGGTCTTCAGACTGTCGCCTTGCTGCAGACGCCAGGCCAGGTAACCGGCCGCGACTTCAGTGTCATTCTCGGTGTCGAACTGGATGCCTTCGCGGCGCAGTTCCTGACGCAGACGGAAGTGGTTGGACAGCGAGCCGTTGTGCACCAGGCACAAGTCAGCGCCGGTAGAGAACGGGTGGCTGCCTTCCATGGTTACGGCGCTTTCAGTCGCCATCCGGGTATGGCCGATGATGTGGCTGCCTTTCATCGAACCCAAACCGAAGCGCTCGGAGATCTCTTTAGGCAAGCCCATGCCCTTGAGGATCTCGATGCTTTTGCCGGCGCTCATGATGCGCACGTCCGGGGCCAGCTCGGCCAAAGCGGAACGTACGGCAGCTTCCTCAGCCTTGATCTTCAACACGATGGCGCTCGCATTTTGGAACCAGTCCAAAGACGCCGCGAGCTTGCCTTCCAGTGCGCCCACCAGCGCTTTGAAGTCGTAGTCATCGGTTGCTGCTTGCAAGGTCAACTTCACCCAGCCATCAGCAACTTCATCGCCGTAAATGGCGAAGCCGGCACTGTCGGGGCCGCGATCAGTCATGGCTTCCAGCATGGGTTCAAAGAGTTTGCCGAGCTGGGGCTCCAGCGCCGGATTTTTCAGGTATAGCCCCACAATTCCACACATATCGTTAACTCCTGGGCAGAAGACCCCCTACCCATTGGCAGGGTGTCAGAAAGGGTTGGTTAAACTGGCTAGATCAGAAGAACTCGGTGTAGCGCTTCACTTCCCAGTCCGAGACGTGACGGCTGTACTCCACCCACTCCATGCGCTTGAGCTTGATGAACTCACCCACGATTTCGCTACCAAGTACCTCGGCGAACAGTGGGTCAGCCTCAAGGGCATCACAGGCTTCCTTGAGCGACTGAGGTAAGGTCTTGATGCCGCGCGCGGCGATTTCTTCAAGACTCAACTTGTAGAGGTTCTCGTTGCACACCTGGTCGATTTCCAGCTTGCGGTCGATGCCGTCCAGTCCCGCCGCGATGATTGCTGCGCTGACCAGGTAGGGGTTGCAGCCAGCATCCGGCAGGCGGAACTCCAGGCGGCCATACGGAACACGAACCATGGCCGAGCGGTTATTGGCGCCAAACGCGATAAAGGCTGGTGCCCAGGTCGCCCCGGACAAGGAATTGCCCACAACAAGGCGCTTGTAGGAGTTGACCGTCGGCGCTGCGAAGGCGCACAAGGCTGGGCCATGCGCCAGAAGGCCTGCGGCGAAGTGGTAGGCCATTTTCGACAGGCCCATGCCGCTCGGATCGCTCGCATCGTGGAACAAGTTTTTGTTGGTCGCGCTGCTGATCGACAGGTGAAAGTGCATGCCGTTGCCCGCCCGCTTGGGATCAGGCTTTGGCATGAATGAGCAAATGATGCCCATGTCGTTGGCAATCTCACCGGCAGCCATGCGGAAAAAGGTGAACCGATCAGCTGATTCCATGGCATTGCTGTAGGTGTAATTGATCTCGAACTGGCCGTTGGCGTCTTCGTGATCGATCTGGTAAATGTCGAAACCCACTGGCTGCAAGGCTTCGGTCAGCCGCTCAAGAAACTCGCGCGAGCGGGACAGGCCTTTGTAGTCGTAGCACGGCTTGTCCAGATCATCGCTGGCGTCGACCATCTGCAGCTTGCCCTGTCCATCGCGCTTGAACAGGCTAAATTCTGGCTCCAGTCCGGTATTCAGCGTCCAGCCACGATCGCTCAATCGCTCCACCTGCTTCTGCAGGACGTAGCGGCTGTCGTATGGCCAAGGCTTGTTCTCAACATGACCAATGCATACCACGCGGCCGTAACCTGGCTGCCATGGCACTGGCGTGAGTGAAGCCAGGTCACCCTTGGCCATGAAATCGGGGCCATGCGGTTCCATGCCCATACCGCAGATCGCGAAACCCGCAAACCCCGCCCCGGCTTCGGCAACCATCTCGAGACCCGATACGGGTACCGATTTGGTCTTGGCCGAACCATGGATATCTACGAACTGGGCCAGGACATACTTGATCCCGTGTGTCTCGATCAGGCGCTGTGTTTCTTGTGGCAACATGGACATGACTCCTGGCTGTAGCAATTCGTGGTGGGGAGGTCGATTAGTCGCCCGATCTGATTATTACGAACAGGAAACTTAATTTCCCATCAGGAATGCAATGAGCTTGCCAACTCGCTGCTGTCGCGGAAAAACTCGATTCGAGGGGAGCCTTTCTGCTTTGTTTATGGGAAAATATTTTTCCCGTGATGAATAACGCCAAGCGACCCTATCCGGCGCGGCCACATTTGCACATTCTCAGTGCGAAAATAAATTTACTGTGCGGAATTAGTGCAAGCCATGAACACACACGAAAGCCAACCCAAGCTCAAGCTTGAGCAGTACCTGGGCATCCAGATAAAACGTCAGCGCCAAGCGCAGGATCTGAAGCTTGCGGACGTGGCGCGCATAGCTGGAATCAGTCAGGGCATGCTTAGCAAGATTGAAAACGCTCAGGTGTCGACCAGCCTTGAAAACCTGAGCCGTCTTTGCGATGTGCTCGGCATGCCGATGTCAAAACTGTTCAGCCAGTATGACCAGCAAGGCAGCAGCGCGATTCTGGTCAAACGCGATGAAGGGCTGGAAGTCGTTCGCCGTGGCACGGAAAAAGGCCATACCTACCACCTGCTGAACCACACCCGTGGGCCCAAGAAAAGCTTCGAGGCGTACATGGTGAGCATGGATGACGCTAGCGAGGAATTTCCGACCTTCTCCCACCCAGGCACTGAGTTCCTTCACTTGCTGGAGGGCGAGATGGTCTACCGCCACGGGAACCAGCTCTATCACCTGGAAGCAGGTGACAGCCTGACATTCGATGCTGACATTCCCCACGGCCCGGAAAAACTGATAAGCGTCCCGATCCGCCTCCTGTCGATCATGAACTACGCCCCCGCAGAGGCCTGACCACTCAGGTTGCCACGAGTCCAGGCTGAACCTGGACTCGCTTTCCCCTCCTCCCCACGCCCACGCCCCACATTTCCTGTCAGTAAAAAATCTTTCCCATACGTGTAGACGTGTCGGCTGAATTCGCCTATAAATTCGCCATCCGGAATATTTAATTCCCTAAGAGAATATTTATTCACGGGCGAATCTGCATTTCACCGATGAATCACTTGCCGGAAATCACGCCGCGCACCTCTGAGGACTGACCATGCAACATGAAAAAAACCATTTCATTCTCAAAATCAGCTGTCCTGCGACTTCCGGCATCGTTGCAGCAGTGACCTCCTACCTCGCAGGCAACGCTTGCTACATCGGTGAGATGGCGCAGTTCGACGATGAGTTGAGCGGCAAATTTTTCATGCGGGCGGTGTTTCGTTTCAACGATGGCCACGAAGGCGACATCGCTCAGCTGAAAGCCGGCTTCGAAGAGGTCGCTCAAGCTTTCGGCATGCAGTGGGAGCTTTACGATACTCACCAGCCGATGCGCGTACTGCTGATGGTCAGCAAATTCGACCACTGCCTCACCGACCTGCTCTATCGCTACCACAAGGGCGAAATGGACATGACCATCACGGCCATCGTGTCCAACCACCTTGATCTACGTCCTATGGCCGAGCGCGAAGGCATTCGTTTTATCTACTTGCCGGTGACCAAGGAGACCAAAGCTCAGCAGGAAGCAGCGCTGATGAAGGTTGTGGATGAGACCGGGACTGACCTCGTCGTCCTCGCCCGCTACATGCAGATCCTTTCTGATGATCTCTGCAAGCAGATATCGGGCCGTGCGATCAATATTCATCACTCATTCCTGCCCGGGTTCAAGGGCGCCAAGCCTTATCACCAGGCCTATGCGCGCGGCGTGAAACTGATTGGGGCGACGGCTCACTACGTCACCAGCGATCTGGACGAGGGCCCGATCATCGAGCAGGAAGTCCAGCGCGTCGATCATGCCTATCTGCCAGACGACCTGGTTGCCATCGGACGCGACACTGAAACCGTGGCGCTTTCCAAAGCGGTCAAATATCACCTGGAGCATCGGGTATTCCTCAACGAAGACAGAACGGTGATCTTCCGATGAGTACTTCCAAACTGATTGACGGCAAAGCGGCATCAGCCCGTGTGCTGAAGCAGGTTCGAGACGAGGTCGCCCGACTGAGCGCCGACGGCGTCTTCCCTGCGCTCGCTGTAATACTCGTCGGGCAAGATCCTGCCAGCCAGGTCTATGTGCGCAACAAGATCCTCCGTGCAGAAGAAGCGGGAATCAAATCGCTCGAGTACCGCCTGAGTGCGGAAACCTCGCAGGGTGAACTGCTCCAGCTGATCGCAGACTTGAATGCAGACAACGCCGTGAACGGCATTCTGCTGCAGCTCCCATTGCCTGAGCACATCGAGGAAGCGCGTGCGTTACAGGCCATTGCCCCGGGCAAAGACGTCGATGGGTTTCACAGTGAAAATGTCGGCGGCTTAAGCCAGGGTCGCGATGTGCTGACGCCGTGCACCCCCAGCGGCTGCATGCAACTGCTTGAAGAGGCTTGCGGCGACCTGAGCGGCAAGCACGCCGTTGTCATCGGGCGATCCAACATCGTCGGCAAACCCATGGCCGCTCTGCTGCTGCGGGCGCATTGCTCGGTCACTGTGGTGCATTCGCGCAGCGTCGATGCCAAGGCCCTGTGCCGGCAGGCAGACATTGTCGTTGCCGCCGTCGGACGACCACGGATGATCGATGCAAGTTGGCTCAAGCCAGGAGCGGTAGTCATCGACGTCGGCATTAATCGCATTGAAGAGGATGGCCGCAGCAAGCTTGTTGGGGATGTCGACTTCAACAGCGCCCTGCCCCAAGTTTCAGCTATCACACCAGTTCCTGGTGGTGTTGGGCCGATGACCATTGCCTTTCTGATGAAGAACACCGTTACCGCTGCGGTTCAGCAGGCCCATGCACAACGCGTTTCCTCGGAGGCCGCATGCCTTTCAATCTCCTGAAATACGGGCTCAGCTCTGAATACCCGGTCGAAGTGGATTTGCCTGCTCCCAAGGCGCTCAAACCTTCCTACGATGTGGTAATCATCGGCGGCGGTGGCCATGGCCTGGCAACCGCCTACTACCTGTCCAAGTACCACGGCATCACCAATATCGCGGTGCTGGAGAAGGGGTATCTGGGCGGCGGCAACACGGCGCGCAACACAGCGGTCATCCGCTCCAATTACCTCACCAGCGAGGGGGTGCGCTTTTACGCCGAGTCAGTACGGATGTTTGAAGGGCTGTCCAATGAATTCGACTTCAACATCATGTATTCCCATCGTGGCCAACTGACGCTCGCCCACACCGACGCCACCGTGCGCTCGTTCCGTCAGCGTGCAGAGGTCAACAAACACTTCGGCGGGCGCACCGAAATGCTTGACCGTCAGCAGATTCGTGAGCTCGTGCCGACACTCAACCTCGACCCTGGGCATCTCCCGGTGATCGCAGGTCTCTGGCACATAGACGGCGCAACTGCCCGGCATGACGCAGTGGCTTGGGGTTACGCCAAACAGGCGGCTAAGCGTGGCGTGGAAATCCATCAGCTCACTGAAGTCCAAGAGTTGGTGATCGAGAACGGCACCATCAAGGCGGTGAAAACCAATCGCGGCACCATCCAGTGCGGCTGCGCGGTGCAGGCAGTGGCGGGCATGAGTTCGCAGTTGATGAAGAAAGCGGGTATCCGCTCGCCGATCCAGACCTTCCCTCTGCAAGCCATGGTGACCCAGCCGTTCAAGCCGTTCCTCGACCCGTTGGTGAGCTCCTCTGCCCTGCACTGCTACGTGCAACAGACCAGCCGTGGCGAAGTGGTGTTTGGCGGTGGCTCGGATCCGTACCCGCTGTTCAACACCCGCTCAACTTTGGATCTGAAAGAAAGCCTGCTGGCACACGCGATCGAGATGTTCCCGTTCTTGGCCAATGCCAAGCTGATGCGTCAGTGGGCCGGGATCACCGACATGACTCCGGATTACAGCCCGATCATGGGGTTGTCCCCGGTGAAGAACTATTACCTGGATGCCGGCTGGGGCACGTGGGGCTTCAAGGCTACGCCCATTTGCGGCAAGACCATGGCCGAACTCGTCGCCAGCGGGGGCAAGGTACCTGAACTGATCAAGCCGTTCGGCCTCGAGCGTTTCTCAACCTTCCAGCAAGTCAACGAGATGGGCGCGACAGCGGCCAGCCACTGAGGAGCAAGACATGAAAGTGATGAATTGCCCACTCAACGGGCCGCGCAACATCAGTGAGTTCACCTATGGCGGTGAGTTCAAGCAGATGCCCGATCCGCAGACGTGTACCGATGCCGAATGGGCCGACTACGTGTTCAACAGCGATGACACGTTGGGCGTGGTTTGCGAGTGGTGGATGCACAACCCCTCCAGCTATTGGTTCCTGGCCGAACGCCACACTGGCAGCGATGAAATTCTGCGCACCTTCGATCCCAAAGAGCTGTTCACCACCCGTGTTGAATTCACGACTGCCAAGGAGACCGCGCAATGAGCCGCCTACCCGCTCCCATGGGCTTGTTGATCGACCGCAATCAGCCTCTTCATTTCAGCTTTGATGGCAAAGCGTATCAAGGGTTTGCAGGTGACAGCATCGCAAGTGCCCTGCTCGCCAATGGTCGCTTCCTGCTCTCCCGCTCGTTCAAGTATCACCGCCCGCGCGGCCCGCTGACCATGGCAGGTCAAGACGCCAATACCCTGGTACAGCTGCCGAGCGAGCCCAACGTCCTGGCGGACACTCACCTGCTGGAAAGTGGTGCGCAGGTGACCGGGCAAAACTTCAACGGCTCTCTGGACAACGACAAAGACGCCTATCTTGGCAAGTTCTCCAAATTCATGCCGGTTGGTTTCTACTACCGCTCTTTCTACAAGCCTAAGGGTGCATGGAAACTATGGGAGCCCATCATTCGCAAAAAGGCCGGACTCGGCGTCTTGGATCTCAAATTCCAGCCCGAGTACTACGACAAGGCCTACCTGTTCGCTGACCTCGCGGTTGTCGGCGCTGGCCCTGCTGGACTGCAGGCGGCACTGACTGCGGCCAATGCAGGCGCACAGGTGTTGTTGATTGAGCAACAACCCATTCTGGGCGGCTCACTGACCTATGCCCGTTTCGATGTCGAAAACAATCGTGCTGATAGCCTACGCCGCGAGCTGATCAACGCTGTTGAAGGCCACGCCAACATTCAAGTGCTGAAGAAAGCTACGTGCAATGCATGGTTCACCGATAACTATCTGCCGGTGATTCAGGGTAAACGCATGTACAAGGTGCGCGCCACCCAATGCCTGATCGCCAGCGGCTCGTTTGATCAGCCAGTGATTTTCCGCAACAACGATTTGCCTGGGGTGATGCTTAGCAGCGCAGCCCAACGCCTGATGAAACTCTACGCCGTAAAGCCTGGCAAACGCGCAGTGGTACTCACGGGGAACGACGACGGTTACTACGCAGCGCTCGATCTGCACGAGCAAGGTGTTCAGGTTGCAGCGCTGGTGGACATGCGTACCAATCCCGCTGATCGCGCGTTGCTGATCGCGCTGGAAAAGCGCGGAATCCCCTGTCATCTGAACAGCACGGTGTTTGAAGCGCTGCATGAAAAAGGCATGCGCCATGTCAGCGGCGTCGACATCCGAAAAATCACCGGCCTCGGCCAGGTCGCGAATAGCAGCTTGCACCTGGATTGCGATTTGCTCTGCATGTCCGGCGGCTACATGCCGGTCTATCAATTGCTGTGCCAAGCCGGCGGCAAGCTGTCTTATGACGATCAACTGGCTGAGTTCACCCTTAGCGGCCTGCCGAAGAATCTCAGCGTTGCAGGTTCCGCCCATGGTTTCCACGCACTGGACAACGTGCTCGCTGATGCCACTCGCACAGCCACCGAAATCATTACAGCGCTAGGCCTGGTCATCAACGTCAAGCCCCTGCCGCTGCGCCCAGAAGCGCAAGTCAATTTTCCATGGCCGATTTTCCCGCACCCCAAAGGCAAGGACTTTGTCGACTTCGACGAAGATTTGCAGGTGCGCGATATCATTAACGCCACGAAGATCGGCTATCGAGATGTGCAACTGGTCAAGCGCTACTCCACCGTGGGCATGGGGCCTTCTCAAGGGCGCCACTCAGCCCTGCCAACAGCTCGACTGGTGGCAGCGTCCACTCAGCGCAGCGTCAGCGAAACAGGCGTAACCACAGCGCGCCCTCCCTTTGAGGCGGAGAAGCTGGCCCATGTCGCGGGGCGAGCGTTTGATCCGTACCGCCAGACACCCATGCACCGCCGTCATCTGGAAGCCGGCGCAAAAATGATGCCTGCCGGTATCTGGCAGCGCCCTGCCTATTACGGCAAACCGAGCGAGCGGGATAAATGCATGCAGGCCGAGGCGCTGCACGTGCGCCGGAAGGTCGGCATCATCGACGTTTCGACGCTGGGCGGTCTGGACGTGCGCGGCCCTGACGCTGCCGAACTTCTCAACCGCATGTACACCTTCGCATTTCTCAAGCAGCCCGTGGGTCGCTCACGCTACGCGCTGATGACCAACGAACATGGCGTGGTGATCGACGATGGCGTCTGCGCGCGCTTTGCCGAAAACCACTTCTACGTCACTGCCACCACCAGCGGCGTGGATCGAATCTATCAGCAGATGCTCAAGTGGAACGCGCAATGGCGCCTGAACGTCGACATCGCTAACGTCACTGCCGCGATCTCGGCAGTCAACGTAGCGGGGCCCGACTCACGCAAGGTGCTGGAGAAAGTGTGCTCGGATCTTGATCTGTCCGCTGAAGGATTCCCATACCTGGGCGTTCGCCTGGGCACCGTGGCCGGGATCAAGGCACGTCTCCTGCGCGTAGGCTTCGTAGGGGAATTGGGTTACGAAATCCACGTACCTGCACGTTATGCGTTGAAGCTTTGGGATGCACTGATAGAGGCCGGCAAGGAATTCGACATTCGCCCGTTTGGTGTCGAGACCCAGCGCCTGCTGCGCCTGGAAAAAGGCCATGTGATCATCAGCCAGGACACCGACGGCATGACCCATCCTGGCGAAATCGAAATGGGGTGGGCGGTCAGCCGTAACAAGCCGTTCTTTGTCGGTCGTCGCTCCGTCGACATCCTTGAAGCGCAGCCACAGAAACGCAAGCTGGTGGGCTTCACGCTGCCCAAGACCAGCCCGCAACCGCTCGAGGGCCATCTGGTTCTCAAGGGGCCGGACATCAGCGGTAATGTGACGTCCTGTGAGTATTCGCAAAGCCTTGATCAGATCATCGGCCTGGCCTACGCCGCCTTTGATCAGAGCACTCCGGGGCAGCAGATTCCGATCCGAGTTGAAGATGGTGTGGTCGTCCAGGCAACCGTCGTAAAGCTCCCCTTCTTCGATCCAGACAACCAGCGCCAGGAGCTTTGACATGTCCAATCTCAATGACATCGGGCCGGGCCCACTTCAGCAATGTGCGGTGGTCGACCTGACGGGGCTTCCAAGGGTTGGTTTTCGCGGCGCTCAGAGTGGCGAATACCTGCAGTCCCGCGGCTTCAGCCTTCCTGATAAGCCAAACCAGGCCATTACCCAACCGGACGGTAGCCACGTGGCGCGTCTGTCGCAGACAGAGTATTTGCTCCTGGGCAGCCTGCGAGACAGAGGTGAGCGCATCGCCGATGAAGAAGCTCGCTGGGAGATGGATCATTTGGCCAACTACCTTTTGCCTCGCGAAGACAGCCATGCGTGGATGCAGCTGAGCGGCGCTCACGCGGCTGAAGTCATGGCCAAACTGTGTGGGGTTGATCTACGCAGCGCTGCATTTGCGCATGGCGCCGTTGCACAAACATCGGCTGCAAGGATCAACGTGATCGTCATCAACATCAGTGCTGAATCGCACCCGATCTTTCACATCCTGTGTGATCGCGCTTCGCTCGAGTATTTCAAGGGCGCACTAATGGATGCGATGGCCGAGTTTGATGGACGAGCCCTACAGATCGACGCGCTGTATTAAGTGATACAGATCATGCTGTGCTGACTACGCGCTGAAGCAGACCATGTCCACTGCGGTCGTGGCCGGCACACATGATATCGCTTCCCAGATCCCGGATGAGCAACGAACGATGATCGACGCCCCCGTTAAGGATGCCGAATACAGCGTACCTGCCCTAGCCCGAGGGCTCGCGGTGCTTGGCCTGTTCAACGCTCGAACGCGTAGTCTGAGCATGCAGGAGATCGCCGAGCGATTGAACGTCAGCACCTCGGCGCTGTACCGGATAGTGTTCACGTTGACCGATATGGGTTACTTGAACAAACACAACAGTCAATACGAGCTCGGAGCCCGAGTCATTAGCGATGGCTTCAGTTACCTCGCCAGCCGCGACATTGTCGATGTCGCCATGCCTCACCTGAATCAATTGCGAGATCGCACTTCTCTCTCCTGCCATTTGGCCGTGCGGGAGAATACGGAAAGCCTGTATGTCTACCGAGCGTTTGCGGCTCAGCGGCTGTCCGTCAACATTCCGGTTGGCACCCGCATCGCATGCCACTGCACGGCGATTGGCCGCATGCTACTCACCGGCCTTGACCAGGTAGAACTTGCCGCACTTTACCAACACATCCGTTTAGACGATTACCCAGCCCCTGCCCCACGGACTCAGCTCGAGCTGCAAGATATGATCGAGGGTGACAGAGCGCGAGGATGGGTGCTGCATCGTTCGGATTACTCCACTGCGATTGCGATGGCTATCAAAGACCACAGGGGAGAAGTGACGGCTGCAATCAATCTGTCAGGCCCGGATGCCGTGATGGATCCCGAGGGTGCTACGGGGAAGTTTGAGGCGCTGCTACGGGAGTGCAGCACAAAGATTAGCGCCGACCTTGGATACGTTGAAGATCGATGACTGGAATGACACCTCCTGCAGATCACAGTCGGTCACCCTATAGCGTGTTTGCATCAGAACAGTCTGCGTAGAAATCCCTCAGGTCGACACTTTGCTTGTCTTACACGAAACAGGAGCTAAGGAATGCCCAAGCTTCCAGCCGCCGACGCCAGTGACGTTGAATGGGACGACTTCACAGACATCTCCAGCTGGCGAGCAGCTTCCGTCCTGCCAAGCGTTTCAGCCAGCGCAACGGCCTGAATCTTGAACTCATCGGTGTAATTGCGGCGAGTGGTTGGGTACATGACAACCTCCAAGATAGCGATGTAAGTATCGCTTCTTGGCGTCCGTTGTCACGGGGCAGGCCCATCAAGCCCAAGCGCCTTCTCCTCGATATTTCGAAAGGAACTTGGTGTTCCGCCCTGCGTGTTCCAAATGCCATGAGCCGAATACGCTGACGCTAAGGAATGGTGCTGGCCGGCGAGATCACCGGTTACTCAAATGTCAGGTATGGGAAGCCGGTGGCTGTCCTTGATTTCCTTCAGCGCCAAGCTGGAATGGATGGCCGAGATGCCTGGCTGTGCGCGCAGAACACGCTCAACAAACTCCCCATAAGCCTCAAGGTCGGCTGCGACGATCTGCAGGATGTAGTCCGCGTTACCGGTGACCTTATGACACGACAGGACATAGGGGTTGCCACGCATAACGGCCTCAAAATCATCAGCCGACTGATCCGTGTGCATCTGGAAGCTGATCTGAACGAACGCCGTCAGGTTGAGGCCGATAGCCTTCCTGTCGATAGTCGCTTCATACCCCGTGATGACGCCTT
This sequence comes from Pseudomonas sp. JY-Q, assembly GCF_001655295.1. Classification (NCBI taxonomy): domain Bacteria; kingdom Pseudomonadati; phylum Pseudomonadota; class Gammaproteobacteria; order Pseudomonadales; family Pseudomonadaceae; genus Pseudomonas; species Pseudomonas sp. JY-Q. Next base: position 3,937,005 of record NZ_CP011525.1, read on the forward strand.
CATCCTCTAGACGCTTTCGCCTACGCCAGGTCGGCGTGGTGCTCAACGCCAGCTTTTCTCCCACAGCAATACTGGACATAGCGCCGTCAGCCTGCAGCAGCCTGAGCATGGAGCGATCAACGTTGTCTAGGATAATCCGACTCATATTCCACGCACATTTAGCAGAAGCTTTCTAGTAAATGACCTTATTGCGCCAACAAAATGCAGTCAACTACAAGTCCAAGAGTTGGCATTGACCGCAAACGGCAGCATAGGAGCCCTGACGGTATTGCGGGAAACAGCCTATGATCCGCCATGCGACGCCAAGCGTGCGCGTAAGAACTCCAAGAATGTCTGGGTTTTGGCTGGCAGCAAACGGGTCTCGGTCAGGGCGTAAACCATCATTGGCTGGCCAGTCCACTCCGTGAGAATGGGGCAGAGTCTACCGGCATCAACGTCATCCGCAACGATCTCATGGGGCATCAGCATAATCCCCTGATCGAGCATCGCTAACCGCTTAATCATCCCAACACTGTTCACCACGAACCGAGCTTGCGCAGTGATCGAAACGGTTTCCTGGCCGCGCTTCACTGCCCATATCCCACCTTTGGTGATGTTCAGGCACTGATGGCCATTGAGCTCATCCGGGGTCGAGGGTTCACCGTACTTCTCCAGATAACCAGGCGAGGCGTACAAGGACGGCGTCAATGACGTTAGAGGTCGCGCTATGAGGTGAGAATCGGGTGATTCGCCCATCCGTATTGCCACGTCAAAGGGTTCGCTGACCAGGTTTACTCTTCTCGGCGTCAGGTCGAAATCGAAGGTGAGTTTGGGATGCAGAGCAGCAAATTCGGCGAACAGTGGTGCCAGATAAGTCACCGCGAAATCCACCGGTAGCGACACCCTCAACACACCACTCGGCTCGGTCAGCATGTCGCCCAACTGCTCATGGGCCAGGCGTGCCTCGTCCACGATACGCCGGCAGCGCTCGTAGTAGATTTGCCCTGCCTCGGTCAGCTCGATGCGCCGGGTAGTTCGGTGCAGAAGCCTCAGGCCAATCGTCTTCTCCAGCTGAGAGATACGCCGAGAGACAGTGGAGTTCGGGATGCCCAGGCTTTCACCCGCATTGCGGAAGTCTTTCACTTTGACCACTTCCACGAAGAGGGCCATGTCATTGAGGTACTCCACACGATTGCTCCATCAGCGGATCAATATTATCCAGAATACCGTATTTATCCCATTTAACGTAAGCGAGATCATGGTGCCCATAACCTTCTGAGTACCTCACCATGAAAGTGGATAAATCCTTCAATTGGAATGTCGCCAACTTCGGCCAGCTCCCAGCCGAGAATATGCGTATTGCCGTGATCGGCGGAACTGGTGGCTTGGGACGTGCCTTGAGCCACTCTCTGGCTAAGCAAGGTGCCAGCGTCACAGTCGTAGGTCGTACCTTCCGCGACCAAAGCCTTCCAGGCATTCGCTTCGTCCAGGGAGACCTCAGCCTGATGAGCGAGGCCGTACGAGTAGTGGATGAATTGCAGGTCGAGCAACTCGATGCCTTGGTGTTTACGACCGGTATCTTCGCCGCATCTCAGCGCCAGGAAACGACTGAAGGGCTTGAAGAGGATATGGCTGTGAGCTACCTGAGCCGGCTGACTATTCTCCGCCTGGCCGCACCACGGCTTGGCACTGAGCGCCAGTCCAAAGCCTTCAAGCCTCGGGTATTCATCATGGGTTACCCAGGCAGTGGGCAAACTGGCACCGATCTGGACGACCTCAACGCTGAGCGTCAGTACAAGTCGTTCGCCGTCCACATGAACACTGTCGCAGGCAACGAAATGCTGGTGGTGGACGCGGCGAAACGCTACCCACACCTGAGCGTGTTTGGCCTCAATCCAGGCCTGGTGAAAACCAACATTCGAGATAACTTCTTGGGCAAGGGATCGCTGAAATCCAAGATTGCCGAAACACTGATTGGCTTCTTCACCCCAACTGCTGAGCAGTACGCAGCGCGCATCTCTCCATTGTTGCTTGCCCGAGCGCTCGAGACGCACACCGGCACATTGTTCAATCGCAAGGGACAAGCCATCCACCCTTCGGCAGGCCTAACGCCAAGTCACGTTTCCAAGTTCCTGAAGGGCTCGGAAGCCCTGGTGGCTCGCACTGGTGTGCAGCTTCCCACAGAAACCTCCACTGCCGCATAACGAAGAGGAAAGCTCATGAACTGTGTTTTCGAATCCTATCGGCTGGGTCAGTACACCCTGAAGAACCGCCTGTTAATGGAACCTATGACACATAGTCGCGCTAAGCCAGACGGTACTCCGACTTCGTGGAGCGCGTTCGCACGGGCGCACCGTTGAACGATCCTGATCGCATGACCTTCTTCGGGAGTGACGGGAAAGGCTATATCGATTATCCGACGCTCAAAGAGCTCTGATTTCTACCCTTTCTGTCGCGGCGCAAGTGGGTGGTATAACGCCACCCCTTACCCGCGAAAAGTTCTTTCTCACGTATGGCAAAATTTTAAAAAGAAAATTCAACCATCACGTCCCTGTCATGGCCTAAAGCAAAGCATTTCCTACCCGCAACAGCGAACATTTTCTGTAACGTTCACGCTGACGGGAAGACCTTTCGTGCTCACGATATTTAGCTCCAATCATCGCCTCCACCACGGCTCCGAACTCAAAGACGGATCACTCAAGCCCTCCTTCGAAAACCCGCAACGCGCCGATACGGTTCTCGCTCGTGTGAAGAGTGTAGGGTTGGGGGATGTCATCGCTGAGCAGCGATATGACCGATCCAACTATGTGCGGGCGCACAGCGAGCGGTATGTGACGTTCCTCGAGAATGCCTGGCAAGAGTGGGCGGCAACAGGGAAGACGCACGACGCACTTCCCCTGGTATGGCCGGTTCGAGACCTGGCCATTGACCAAGAACCGAGCTTCATTGATGGCAAGCTTGGCTTCTACGCCATGGATGCCGGTTCGCCGATCACCTCAGGTACGTGGGAAGCCGTGCGCAGCAGCGCGGATGTCGCCCTGACCGGCATCGAGCGGGTCATTGATGGCGAGAGAGGTGCTTTCGCTCTGTGCCGACCGCCAGGGCACCATGCGGCTCGTGAGTACATGGGCGGGTACTGCTATCTCAACAACGCGGCAATCGCTGCTGAGCGCTGCCTCAGCCGGGGTGCAAAACGAGTGGCCATCCTGGACGTCGACTTCCACCACGGTAACGGCACGCAGAACATCTTCTACGACCGCAGCGATGTGTTCTTCGCCTCAATCCACGGCGACCCGTCCGTGTCCTATCCGTACTTTTCAGGCTTTGCTGATGAGAAAGGGGTGGGTAACGGTGAGGGCTTCAATGCCAATTATCCACTGCCTCGTGGCACGCTTTGGGACACCTTCAGCGTGGCCTTGGCAGATGCTCTCAAACGCGTCCAGGCCCACCAACCTGAGTGCCTGGTCATCTCCTTGGGTGTGGATACCTTCGAGCATGATCCGATCAGTCATTTCCGCCTGACCAGCACCAACTTCATCCAGATGGGCGAGGCCATCGCAAAGGCCGGGATTCCAACGCTGTTTGTGATGGAAGGTGGCTACATGGTTGATGAGATCGGCATCAACGCGGTCAACACGCTACAGGGATACGACAGCCACGCTCGCTAACGGCCAAAAAAATCCCCACCTTGCTGGGTGGGGATCTTGTTACTGCGTTACGTGCGAGGAGACAGGTGAATCCCAGCGATCATGCACCGTACCGAGCCACCTGCCATTTCGATAGTGGGTACATCCAACGGCACCAGTCTGGCGGTACGCTCAATGCGAGCGCGCTGATCTTGCGTCAGGCTGTTGAAGGCCCGACGAGACAGCGCCAGAATCCGGCCATCGCGGCCCGACAGTTCGATGGCATTACCAGCAAACTCCGCGATCTGCTTGTTGCTCAAATCGATGACTTCTCGACCGGACTCCACCAGCCGCATGCGAACCTCTTCAGCACGGGCCTTGTTCGTGAAAGTGCCAAAACCCACCAGTGCGAATTCAGTGGCTACGCACATCAGAACGTTGGTGTGATAAATCGGGGCCCCCTTCTCGTCTGCAGTGTCGAAGACCATAGGCTCGAAGTTGAAGTGGGTGCTAAACCGCTCCAGCGCAATCGGGTCGGCACGGTTGGAACGGGCGGTGTAGGCCACACGAGACATGTGATCAAACACCATCGCCCCGGTGCCTTCCAGGAAAAGCTCATCCTGCTCGAGGCCAGAGTAGTCGATCACATCCTGTACCCGGTATTCCTGCTTGAGCATCTCAATCACGTCAGTACGCCTTTCCCGTCGACGGTTCGGCGAGTACATGGAGTAGATTGCAATGTGACCGCCCGGATGCGTAGAGAACCAGTTGTTCGGGAACACTGAATCAGGGGTGTCGTTGTCGCCGAAGTCATCAAACACATGGACACGAACTCCCTCCGCCTCCAAGCGACCCACAGCCTGGGTGACCTCATCTCGAGCAATCTCGGAGACAGTGTGCGCTGCAATGTCAGGGCTTGAGCTTTGGAACGAGTTGTCAGCAGCGGTTTCCGGATTAGGGGTGAAGGCGTGCGGCCTGACCATCACCACTGCTGCAGGTGCTTGAATCGAACGAGTAGGAAGTGCCATTCAGTAATACCGATTTGGGATGCTGATCTTAGAATTATGCAACGCGTCGAATGCGTTTTTTGGCGGAGCGGCCACGCGTGTGGCTGAACAGGTCTTTCGGATCATCTTCAACCCACGGGACGAGATCGATCTTGGTGCCGACACCACGTTTCTCGGCCTTCTCCAGGACGTAACGCAGCACCGAGTAGTCTTCCAAGGCAAAACCAACCGAGTCAAAGACGGTAACCTGCTCATCGCTCTGACGGCCTTCCTGCTCGCCGGTCAGGACACGCCACAGATCAACTACCGGAGAGTCGGCTTCGAGTTGTTGGATGTCACCTTCGATACGAGTTTGCGGCTCGTACTCAACGAAGACCCTTGCCTTGCGCAGCACGTCGGCATGCAGTTCGGTCTTACCTGGGCAGTCGCCACCGACAGCATTCAGGTGCATGCCAGGCTCCAGCATTTCCGGAGTGATGATCGTGGCATACGCTTTATCGGCGGTGACGGTAGTCACGATGTCAGCACCGCGTACTGCCTCAGCAACGCTTTGGGCACGGGTGATTTTGAGGTCGGTGTATTCCTGCAGGTTTCGAACGAGCTTGGCGGTCGCCTGAGGGTCGACGTCGTACGCGACGATTTCCTGGATGCCCAGGTGCTTGTGGAACGCAAGGGCCTGGAACTCACTCTGGGCGCCGTTACCGATGAGAGCCATTTTGCGCGAATTTGGACGAGCCAACGCTTTGGCGGCCATCAGAGATGTTGCCGCAGTACGCAGAGCTGTCGCGATGGTCAGCTCAGAAAGAAGCACCGGATACCCCGTTTGGACATCGGCCAGCACGCCAAAGGCCATCACGGTGTGAAGATCCTTGAAGGTGTTGGAGGGATGACCATTAACATACTTGAACGCATATTGGCTCGTATCAGCCACAGGCATAAGTTCGATCACACCGACCTCGGAGTGACTGGCCACTCGGGCAGACTTATCAAACTCAGGCCAGCGTTTGAAATCATCACGGATGACGGCCGCGAGCTCACCCAGGAAATCCACTACACCGATATCGCTAACCAGATCGGACATTGTAGGGACATCAATGAAATGCGTCATGTTATGCACCTTGAAAGTGCGCGCGCCTCAAGCCAGTGCATGGGCGAACGCTAATTGTGAATTTTCGACCTCCGAAATTCTGATGAAATATTGGTGCAAATTGAAGTGTACAGGTTGCCATATTTCGCAAGGTTCTAGACAATCTGCTCACACTTCAAAGCAATGTGGATGGTCGGAGCTCATGGATAACACTGATCGGCAACTCATCGCGCTTCTGCGGGACAACGCTCGTACCCCTGTGATGACGCTAGCTAAGAAATTGAAGGTGGCCCGCGCCACGGTTCAAAACCGACTCGCCAGGCTGGAAGAGCAAGGCATCATCATGGGCTATACCATCCGCCTCCAGTCCGATGAGATAGACCGAGGGGTCAGAGCCATCACCAGCATCAGCATCAGCGGCCACCACGCCGCAGAGGTCAAACACGCGCTACGCGGGCATCCCAACGTGTTTGCCATACATACAACCAACGGTCGCTGGGATCTGATGGCGGAGCTGAGAGCCGATACGCTGGAGGCCTTTGACAAAGCTTTGAATACCATCCGCTCGATCCAGCACATCGAGAACACCGAGACCAGCATCCTTCTATCGAGCATCAAGATGTAGTCAATGCGCCCTGTTTTGCACCATGTCAGTGCAAACCGGCATTTTGCTCTGATTTGTGAGCAATCTGATAACTATTAGCTGATGGTATACCAATCTGTAGCGTTCCGATTGGCAACTATGACTGGCAGAATGGCGCTTCTGAACCGCCGCTGCGGGATCTCACAGGGGAATGAGCACCTAGTTTTTGACTACTTCTAATTACTTAACCAGCTTGATGAAGGAACTCAGCTGAGTTTATTTCTTCATCGCCTGCGTATGTACTGCCCCACCCTCCGCTATGAGGGGCTCAACGTCTATAGCCCACTTAGCACTGCACCTTCTAATCAGAGGGCGGGTAGCGGTTGCTCACAGAAAAAGAATAAGAGGTTATATATGCATCAGACGTGCAACTCAAAAGAAGCGAATAGCGGTGATGGCCGAGAACTCAAGCGTCGACTGCAAAATCGACATATTCAGCTGATTGCCATCAGTGGTGCTATTGGGACAGGCCTCTTTATGGGGTCGGGAAAAATGATAGCCCTGTCTGGATCTTCGATCCTACTTGTCTATGCGATCATCGGTTTCTTTGTTTTCTGCATCATGCGGGCGATGGGTGAGATGCTCCTCGCCAACCTGGAAATGGGCTCGTTTGCAGAGCTCGTCCACCACCATATGGGCCCCCGTGCCGGGTTCATCCTCGCCTGGTCGTACTGGCTAAGCTGGGTTGTCGTTGCCGTAGGCGACGTTGTGGTAGTCGCAGGCTTTCTGCAGTACTGGTTCCCCGACCTTCCTACGTGGATACCAGCCTTCGGAACCATGTTCCTGCTCGTAGCGCTCAACATGCTGGCAGTGAAAGCCTTTGGTGAGGTCGAGTTCTGGTTCGGGCTTATCAAGATCATTGCAATCGTCGCGCTGGTAATGACCGGCCTCTTCATGATTGCTACCTCCTACACCTCTCCCGATGGTGTCACTGCGACGTTCAGCCACCTGGTTGAACCAGGGGTGATGATGCCGCATGGGGTGCTCGGCTTCCTCGCGGGCTTCCAGATCGCCATCTTCTCTTTCGTGGGGACTGAGCTGATTGGCACCGCAGCTGCTGAAGCTCACAATCCCGAAAAGACGTTGCCCAAAGCGATCAACACCATCCCTGTGCGGATCCTGCTGTTTTACGTGGCCGCTCTCGCATGCATCATCAGTGTGATTTCCTGGTCTCATGTGCCAGCAAACCGTAGCCCCTTTGTGGAGCTCTTCCTTTTGGGAGGCTTGCCTGCTGCTGCTGGGATGATCAACTTTGTAGTCATGACCTCAGCTGCATCCTCAGCAAATAGCGGCGTTTACTCTGGCTCACGCATGCTTTACGGCCTGTCTCACAACAAACAGGCACCACATGCCTTCGGACGCTTGTCCGGCTCGGGCACTCCAATCCGGGCACTGATGTTCTCAGGTCTGTGCATGACTATCGCGCTGACGCTGCTGTTCGTCATTCCAGATGTCATGGGTGTTTTCACCTTGGTCTCGACAATCTCGGCGGTCATGGTGGTTGTAACCTGGTCGTTGATCCTGCTCTCTTACCTGGCTTACCGACGGACAAACCCAGAAGCTCACCAACGCTCAACCTTCAAGCTGCCTGGTGGTAAGTTCACAGCGGTGCTGTCTCTGGTCTTCCTCCTGTTCGTACTCTGCCTGCTCTCCCTGGAGGCTGATACTCGGACGGCCCTTTACATCATGCCGTTCTGGTACATCGGACTGCTGCTGGCCTATCAACGAAGCGCCAAAACGCAAGGCCATGTGGCTGTGACTGCATCGTAAGGAGGCGCTCGTGAGCTCGACAACGACAGGCATCAAACTCGACGCGCCGACCAAGGAGCGTATCAAGGAGGCCGCTGGCCTCCTGGATCGCACTCCTCACTGGTTTATGAAGAAGGCGGTGCTCTATTGGCTGGAGAGAGTCGAGTCCGGTGCCGGCGTTGCGGACATGCTGAGCGAGACCGACTTAGACAACGATGATCGATTGAACAGCGTCCTGAGCCGACGGCAATTGCTAAACGTCGACTAACTGAAAGATGACGACCGCAGCCAAACACTGCGGTCGTTTCATTTGGGCTGAAAAGCAGCCGTAATTGCGAAACGTGTTGGGTTCAAACCAGCGATGCCTGAGCGAGGCAGTGCTGGAAGCTTTCCAGGAACACTGTCTCCGCCATGGTCATCCTCTGCTCCCTGTTCCAGAGCAAGTGCAAATCCGCGTTGACGATGCCTTCGGCTGGAGGCAAACGCCATAGCAACCCCTTCTCAACATCCTCATGGAGGAGGTGCTCAGGCATGCAGCCTACTCCGAAACCTGCGCAGACAAGCCGCTGAACCTCTTCAACGCTAGGAGAGGAAGCAACAATGCGCCCGGTGAACCCATGCTGATCACGGAACATCGCAAGCGGCGACAGGTTACCCCCCAACTGATCACTGACGAAACTCACGAAATTCTCTCCACGTAGCGCCTCGAGGGTCACATCGCTGCGCCCGAATAAACGATGTCGCACACCACAGAAGAACGCATAACGCTGGCTGATCAGCAAGCGCTGCTCCAGCTTGGGCTGTGGAATTCGACACAAGCCAACGCCAGCTGTGGCCGTTTTCTGCAGCAGAGAGCTGATGATGTCAGCACTGCGCATGACATCGATTTCCAGCTCCACACGTGGATGCGCCTCATGGAAATCACCGAGGAAGTCATCGTAAACCTGTGACTGAACTCGGCTGACGCTCAGCAACCTCACCTTGCCAGCTACGCCGTCACTCTCTTGCTCGACCGCTGCGCTGATACGCGATACATCGCCATAAATATCGATGGCAATACGCAGCACCTCTTCTCCCGCAGCAGTCAGATCGAAACGCGGCCCACCCCTGATAATCAGAGCGCAACCGAGCTGTTCCTCCAGTCGTCGGAGCGCTTGGCTGACCGCCGACTGGGTCACATGCAATCTCGCTGCGGCCCTGCTGATACTGCCCTCTTGGCCAATGGCGAGGTAAGTGCGCAGCAGGTTCCAGTCCAGGCGATCGTTGAGGAATCGTCGTCCCTCCCATTTGTTGATCAATGCGTCAGATCTAGAGCTTGACGGGTTCATTTGAGTACTCATTAGTAGCGCTGCTAATACGACGGATAAGAATTAGCAAATTGACTAATCATAGCCCCAAGGCGATAAAACCCGAAAGCGCCAAAGAGCGCGACCGGCTTAGCCAAACCTGCCCACCTGCCTATAACTCTAAGAAGGGCCTTGCATGCACACGTCCAACCAACCGCGTCGAGCGGCGGCTGCCGCATTTGTCGGCACCACCATCGAGTTCTACGATTTCTACATCTACGCCACGGCGGCTGCGCTTGTGCTCGGTCAGGTGTTCTTCCCCAGCAACAATCCGTTGCTTAGCACCCTGGCGGCATTCGGCACCTTCGCCGTCGGATTCATCGCCCGACCAATGGCAGGCATGGTGTTTGGCCATCTGGGCGATCGCCTGGGTCGTAAAAAAATGCTGCTGGTCACCATGGTTCTCATGGGCCTGGCCACCACAGGCATCGGCCTGCTACCCAGCTACGCCAGTGCTGGCATCTGGGCCCCCATCGGTCTGATTGCCCTGCGAATTGTCCAGGGGATCTCCGTCGGCGGTGAGTGGGGTGGTGCTGTGCTGATGGCAAGTGAGCATGCTCCGGCCAAACGCAAAGTCTTCTACGCCTCATTTGCTCAGTTAGGCAGCCCTGCTGGCCTGTTGCTCGCACTGATCGCATTCCGCCTGGTGTCTTCTTTGGAACCTGAAGAGTTCCTAAGCTGGGGTTGGCGCCTTCCGTTCTTGGCCAGTGGGGTGCTGATGCTAGTTGGCCTGGCAATCCGATTTGGCGTGGAAGAGAGCCCTGAGTTCCAAGCTGCCAAAGCCAAGAAAGAGGTCGTCAAATACCCGGTGCTAGAAGTGGTGCGCGACTGCTGGAGACAGATCCTGTTCGCGGCCCTCGCGGTGACCATCGGCTCCGCCGGTTTCTTCTTCACCAACACCTTCATGATCACCTACGTCACCACCTACCAGGGTATCCCCAGGGCTACCATCCTCGACTGTCTGTTCCTGGTGACCATTCTCCAGTTCCTGACCCAGCCATTGGCGGCGCTTCTTGCGGAGCGCATTGGCGAGGGCCGCTTCCTCAAGTTGGCAGCCCTGCTGTGCATGGCCGTGCCCTACCCCATGTTCATGCTGGTAGGCACGCAGAATCTGGTTCTGATGACAGCAGGAATCGCCCTGGCGGTGGTAACCCTTTCGGCGCTCTATGCGGTAATCGCTGGCTACATGACACAGGCGTTCCCCGCTCACCTGCGCTACTCCGGGATTTCTCTGGCCTACCAGTTGATATGCGCCATCGCCGGGGGCAGCACGCCGATCATCGGCACCCTGCTGGCTGACCGCTTCGCCGGTCAGTGGCTGCCACTTGCAGTGTTCTTCACGGCGCTTTCCACACTTTCCCTGATCGGCGTCTGTGGCCTCTCTCGCCTGCGTGGTGAGCAGCAGGAATCCACCCCCGCCATCGCACGTTAAACCAGGAGTATCCATGAGCAAGCCGCACAACATCAGCGATGCCGAATGGCAAGCACGCTGCGAACTGGCCGCGCTGTACCGAATGGTGGCGCACTTCCGCATGACCGACTTGATCGATACCCACATCACCCTGCGTATCCCAGGGCCAGAGCATCACTTCCTGATCAACCAATACGGGGTGATCTTCGATCGAATGCGCGCAAGTGACTTGGTGCGTATCGACCAGCACGGCAACGTTGTTGATGAGGCATTTGGTGATCGACGGGTGAATGCCGCTGGCTTCGTGATCCACTCTGCAATTCACATGGCCCGCCCTGACATGCAATGCGTGATCCATACCCACACATCTGCAGGCATCGCAGTGTCAGCTCAGGAGCAGGGGCTGTTGCCGATCAGCCAACATGCATTGAAGTTCTATGGCAAGTTGGCCTATCACCAATACGAAGGCATCGCTCTCTCGCTGGACGAACGCGAACGCCTGATCGCCGACCTCGGCACGCACAAAGCGATGATCCTCCGTAACCACGGTCTGCTGGCCGGCGGTGCCAGTGTTGCCGAGGCCTTCCATGAGATTCACTTCCTGGAGCGCGCCTGCCAAGCACAAGTTCATGCGTTGTCCGGCGGCAGCAAGCTGGTCTACCCAAGTGAAGAAGTCTGCCGTCATACCGCAGCACAATTCCAACGCGACGAGTCAGCGCAGATCATCAGCCTCAGCTGGGACGCAGCACTCACCCTGATCGAACACCAACGTGAGTCGTACTGCTCATGAGTCCGCTGGTTTTGCTATCAACTGACAACGCGCTTTTGAGCCAACTGCAGTCGGCCTTCGCCCGTAGCGCTCCCCAACTGCGTGTCGTATTGGCCAATGATCCTGCGGCTCAGGAAGCCCAAGTAGCCGCCTGCTGGTTCCCTCCCGTAGGCAGCCTCAGTGCATTACCCAACCTGAAGCTGATCCACTCGGTGGCCGCCGGTGTTGATCACCTGGCCAACGATCCGAGCCAACCCGCCCTACCCGTGTGTCGTGTGGTTGACCCCGCTCACCGGCAAGGCATGGCGGAGTATGTCCGCTGGGCAGTCATTCATTACCACCGAGATTTTGACCGGGCATTGGCCCAACAGCATCAACATGTGTGGTTGCGGCACCCACAGCGACCCGCGGCCGAGTATCAGATCGGTGTCATGGGCTTGGGCTCTCTAGGAGGGACGATCGCTACCGAGCTGGCAGATGCAGGCTATGCCGTTAGAGGCTGGTCAAGAAGTGCGAGACAGCTTGATGGTGTTCGTACCTATGCAGGTCCATCAAAGTTCGATGAGTTCCTGCAAGGCCTCGACCTGTTGATCAATCTGTTGCCATTGACCGATGTCACTCGCGGCATCCTCTGCCAAGACACCTTCGAAGCCTTGGCTCCTAACGCAGCGATCATCAATTGCGGGCGCGGCCAACATGTACAAATCGATGACCTGATCAGGGCAGTCGACAGTGGACGGCTTCGTGGCGCCCTGCTCGATGTTTTCGAGAAGGAGCCTCTGCCTTTGGACAGCCGTCTGTGGAGCACTCCAGGAATCATCGTCACACCCCACATGGCCTCTTGTGCCTCTCATGACTGCATCGCCCAGCAGGTGGCCGAAAACGCCCGCCGCCTGGCATGCGCCGAACCGCTGCTGAACCGGGTAGACCCCGCGCTCGGATACTGACCCACCGTCTGTTTGAGGACTCACATCATGCATACATGCAATGGCACACGGCTGTGGGACAGCCTTATGGATATGGCCAAGGTCGGCCCTACAGCCAAAGGCGGTAACTGCCGCTTGGCACTTTCGAAAGAAGACCGCGAAGGGCGCGAGCTCTTTGCAGGATGGTGCCGAGAAGCCGGCATGAGCATTCATGTCGATGCCATCGGAAACCTATTCGCTCGCCTGCCCGGTCGCAATGACACACTGCCACCCGTGGTCATGGGTAGCCATTTGGATACCCAGCCCAAAGGGGGTCGCTTCGACGGCATCTATGGAGTTCTCGCCGGCCTAGAAGTAGTTCGCAGCCTCCAGGACAAAGGCATCCAGCTCGAGCGCCCACTGGAAGTTGCAGTGTGGACGAATGAGGAAGGCGCCCGCTTCACCCCTGCCATGCTCGGCTCGGCGGTGTTCACAGGTGAGCTGCCACTCGAAAAAGCACTGGCCAGTTGTGATGCTGACGGCATCAGTGTGGCCGAAGCGCTTGAACAAACTGGGTACGCTGGGGATCTGCCACTGGGCCGTGAGTTCGACGCTTACTTCGAAGCACACATCGAACAGGGCCCAATCCTGGAGGATGCAGGCCTTCCCGTTGGACTGGTAACTGGCGGCCAGGCGATCTGCTGGCTGGACATCGAAGTCCGTGGCCAAGCCGCTCATGCTGGCACCACTCCAATGCCTCTTCGACATGACGCGCTGTTTGGCGTTGGCGAAATGATCACTGCACTGGAACAACTGTCTCGCGACTTTGCCCCCAAAGGCCTCGTCACAGTTGGTCAACTGCAGATCGCTCGCTCCTCGCGGAACACCATCCCTGGCCACGTGGCGTTTACCCTTGATCTTCGCCACCACGAAGATGCCGCCATCGCTGACATGGAGGCCAACGCGCGTGCACTCATCGACCAGGTCGCCACCAAGCGTGGCTTGGAAGTTCAGATCAACCGCCACTGGCTGAGCCCGGCCACGCCTTTCAACCCGGCCTGCATCGATGCAGTACGCAAAGCCATCGAAGGCCTGGGCTATCCGTACCAGCCAATCGTCAGCGGCGCCGGCCATGACGCAATTCATCTCGCCCGCCACTGCCCGACCACCATGGTGTTCATCCCCTGCGTCGGCGGCCTGAGCCATAACGAAGCTGAAGACGCCTTGCCCAACGACGTGACCATGGGTTGCGACGTACTGCTCAACGCCGTGCTGACCCGCGCCGACAGACGCTGACTAGCCAGATATACCCAGGCGCCCAGCCAATTCAAGAAAGCTGGGGCCACGGGCACGCTTTGCCAAAAAACAAGAAATAGCCGCTTCGCTTTCAGCTGCCAAAAACAACGAGAACCCATCTTTCGGGAGAAAATGGCAATGACCAGTCCTGCGTACACCGAGGTTGCCAGCGCGCAACCACAACGCACCGCCGACATGAAAAAAGTCGCGGTCGCCAGTGTGATCGGAACCACCGTTGAGTGGTATGACTTGTTCCTTTTCGCCACGGCTTCAGCCTTGGTATTCAACAAAATCTTCTTCCCAGGGTTTGACCCCCTGGTCGGCACCCTCCTCGCTTTCGGCACGTTTGCTTCAGCCTACGGTGCACGCATGATCGGCGCCGCGCTATTCGGACACTTCGGTGACCGCCTGGGCCGTAAATCGATGCTGCTCATCTCGCTGCTGACCATGGGTGCGGCCACCTTCGCAATCGGCCTGTTGCCGAGTTATGAGTCGGTGGGCATCTGGGCGCCGATCATGTTGCTGACACTGCGCATCATCCAGGGCCTGGCCTTGGGTGGGGAATGGGGCGGCGCTGTACTGATGGCCGTGGAGCATGCTCCCAAACATCAGCGTGGACTGTACGGCTCGTGGGTTCAGATCGGCGTACCGGCGGGGACGATGCTGGCCAACCTTGTGTTCCTGATGTTCGCCACAACGCTGACCAACGAACAGCTGCTGGATTGGGGATGGCGTGTCCCATTCCTGCTCAGTGTTCTGCTGATCGGACTGGGCTTGTACATCCGTTTGAACATTCATGAAACGCCTTCGTTCAAAGCCGTAGAGAACAAAGGCACCCAGGTCAAAGTGCCGCTCTTCGAGGTGTTCCGCAAATACTGGAAACAGGTTGTCCTGGGTGGTGTGGCCACCATGTCCACTGGCACCTCCTACAACCTGATCGTAGCCTTTGGTCTCACCTACGGCACCCAGACCTTGGGCTTCACGCGTGGCGAAATGCTCACGGTAGTATTGGTTTCCTGCGCTGCCTGCATCGCCATGCTGCCGTTCTTCGGCGCCCTGTCCGACAAGGTTGGTCGTAAACCCATCATCATCGGCGGGATCATCGCAGAAGCGCTCGTCGCATTCCCGATGTTCTGGCTGATGGATTCCAAAGTGCTAGGCCTGGCATTTGCCGGCTACATGCTGATGATGACGGCGTTCGCGGCCAACTACGGCCCTATCGCCACATTCCTCGCCGAGTTGTTCGGCACTCGAGTGCGTTACTCGGGCCTGTCGATCAGCTACATGCTTTCCGGCCTCCTCGGAAGCGCTGCAACGCCTCTGGTGACCACCGCATTGCTTTCGTGGACTGGCAAAGGCTCATCGATTGCCTGGTACATGATCGGCTCAGCAGTTGTCTCTCTGGTTGCGCTGCTGCTACTCACCGAAACCTTCAAACGGGATATCGACCAAGCACGGCAGTAATTCCGTGCTGTCCCCCTTGAGCTTTCTCTCGCCCAACAGGCGAGTGTTTTCTACTTCCGTTTGAAGAGCTTCCCGATGAAAAAATACTTGATGAGTGCTGGCGTTTTCGCCTTGTCCCCCATCGCTCACGCCGACTTGGTGAACGACAGCCACGCGAACCTTGGCCTGCGCAATTTTTACTTCAATAACGACTTTCGCGACCAGGCCGGTAGCCTCGGCCAAAGCAAAACCGAAGAGTGGGCCCAGGCCTTCGTCCTCGACTTCAAATCCGGCTTTACCGATGGGCCAATCGGCGTTGGCCTGGATGCCCTGGGCTTGATGGGTGTGACGCTCGATAGCGGCGATGGTCGCCACCGGGGTAGCAGCATGATCCCCGACGACGGCAGTGGCGGGGCTCACCAGTGGAGTCGCCTTGGCCTGACACCCAAGCTGAAAGTCGCCAACACCGAACTGCGATACGGCACGCTGATGCCCAAGCTTCCGGTGCTGACCTACAACGATGGTCGCCTGCTGCCCCAGACGTTCGAGGGTGCCCAGCTCACCTCAACCGACCTGGATGGCCTGACCCTTACCGGCGGGCGCCTAAACCGTGCTACGGGCCGCGCCTCCAGTGACCGCACTGGACTGGCGGTAGCGGGTGGCACCCGTGAGAGCGACCAGTTCCTGTTCGCCGGTGGCGACTACCGGATCGGCAAACAACTCACAGCCCAGTACTACGTTGCCAACCTTGAGGACTATTACACCCAGCACTTTGTAGGCCTCACCCACACGCTGCCCCTCTCCGAGGGGCAATCGCTGCGGACTGATCTGCGCTACTTCCGTACTGTTGCCGAGGGGGCCAACGACTCCGCGGCTGGTCGCGCAAGTGGATATCGCGTGGGCGGTTACACCGAAGAGGGTGACGGCAAGATCGATAACCACACCTGGAGCGCCGCACTGACCTATTCCGTCCAGGGGCACGCGCTCATGGCCGGCTATCAACAGGTGTCGGATGGAAGCAACTTCGTCCAGCCGAACCAAGGCTCCCTCAGCGGCAAGGGCGCGGGCGGTGCCAGTGTCTATCTCTACACCGACCGGATGCTCGCGAGCTTCAATCGAGCAGGCGAACGTACCGCGTTCGCCCAGTACAGCTACGACTTCGCAGCTGCCGCCGTGCCTGGCCTGAAGTTCTCCCTGATGTACCTGAAGGGTGATGACATTCGCACCACCAGCGGTAAAGACGCCTCCGAATGGGAGCGGGATGTGGGGCTGGACTATGTCGTCCAAGACGGTGCGTTGAAAGGGCTCGGCCTGGCTTGGCGCCATGGGTTGCTGCACTCCGAGATCGACCCCAACCAACAACAGAACCGACTCATCGTCAGCTACACCCTGGCGCTTTTCTAATCTCTGACCAAGTGCTGCCGGCGAGCCGGCGGCACACCTTCGCTACAAGGAGTTTTCAATGCAACGCATCCACAGCGCCCCTGGCACCATCAGCCCAGTAGGCCCGTACTCCCAAGCCGTGGTCAGTGGCCACCTGGTGTTCACCGCGGGCCAGATCCCATCGCTGGGTAGCCTGGAAGAACAGCCCGAAAGCTTCAAAGATCAGGTCAGGCAGACCTTCGCCAACCTGGCCGCGATCCTGGAAGCCGCCGGCTCCAGCCTTTCCCACATGGTCAAGGTGAACGCCTACCTGACAGCCCCCGATCAACTCGCGCCCTTTAACGAGGTGTACAAGGAAATCCTTGGCCATGCACCACCTGCGCGTACAACCGTCTGCGTGCAGTTGTGGGGAGTGAGCTTGGAAATCGACTGTGTGGCCGAGCTGATCGACATGGAGCGTGGGAAATGAAGGACGACGATTTGATCGCAAAGCTGCTAGAGGTCAGCTTCGCCACACTCGGCCATTTCCTCGAGCGTGGATTCGTCAACTACGCAGTCCGAGCCATGGTGCCTGGCGGACGCATCGTGGGCCGTGCCGTGACCCTGCGTCTGGCTGAGCCCGATGCAATCGCGGTCAACCGAGCGTTGGTATCACTCAAGCCAGGAGACGTTTTGGTGATCGACATGGTGGGTGACCATGCCCACGCCTGTGTAGGGGCAGTGACCCAATTCGCGGCTCGATGCGCGGGTGCCGCTGGCATCATCGTCGACGGCGTGGTAACCGACATCAACGAACTGCGTACCTGCCAGCTGCCCGTGTTCGCTCGAGGCACTACTCAGCTCACCACCAAACTGATCGACAGCACTAAGTGCCAGCTGAATGTATCGGTGAATTGCGCAGGGGTAGAGGTTCATCCGGGAGATATCGTTATGGCCGACGATAATGGTGTGCTGATTTTGCCTGCGGAAGAGCTGACTCCAGTGATTGACACGGCGCTGCAGTCCGATCTCGCTGAACCCGACTTACTGGCGCGCCTACGCGGTGGGGAACCGCTCGACGACGTACTGGCAACAAGCTTTGTAGCGGGGAAACCACACAGAGTATTGCCAAGCTCGTGACAGTGTTGATGCTGTGAGGGCGGCTGGAAAGTTGCGGCTTGGAATTGTGGTGCTTTCTTACTGGGATGTTCGCGCCGACTTGGCAGATGACTGCCTGCAGGCGATCAAGTTAGCCTACGCCGGCCCGGTAAAATTTATCCATAACCGCCCTTCTCCCCACACGGCAGCGGGTGCCTTACCGGGTCAAAGCGTTCTTCGACAAATTAGGATAAATCCTGACAGAGGCAGCCTGAGTGCCATCAGCTAGGATCGCTATGTGGATGACAGCTCCTTCGAGCGGCCCGCTCTAAGAAATGCAGCCCATTTGCGGACAAGGTAGTTATGCTCATCCATCACCGAGTTCCAGACGCTGATTCGGCTCACTCGCTCGGCGTAGGAGCCCCCTTCCCTTATTTCTCCAGGCCCAATGAGTGGTTCACCATCACTCCCAAGCAACTGTTCGCTGGCTGGCTTGCCTTCGTACCAGTAATCCCATTCCGCAGCCGACAGGTGATCTCGAGCTCGCAGTGGATTGGAAATGTAGAAGCCCTGTCGCGCCATCATCGCGCCTGGCCAACCTGCCAACCACCAGTTCAGATAGGCGTAAGCCACATCTTTCACTGCCCCATCAACAGCCCGAGACAACGATAAGCCGCCGAACCAGCCCCGGTAGCCTTCTTTAGGAACTGCCTGGCGATACTGAATGCCTTCGCGATGCAGCTGCATCAGCGCTGGAGACCAGACACTCTCAATGTGAACGCTTGGGCCAAGCATTAGCTTACTGGCATCACGATCATCCGACCAGAAAGCCGCAAAATGCCCTTGGCGTTGGAGCTTGATGAGCACATCCGCGAGCTCATCGATCTCATCCAGCCGAAGGTTGCCAATTACGTCGAACTTGGCCAGGCCCTTAGCCTGCACTGCCAGCGCCGCGTCCAGCGCCCCGATAGCTGCATCGCTCTGCAAAGCCACATGACCGCACCAGCCAGGATCAACAAGCCAGGACCAACTTTCGTTTTCGATACCAAACCCAGGGGGAAGCAGGTCTGGCCTGTAGGCAAAGCTGTCCGCATTGTGCGTGAGCGGCAACATACTGATTGAGTCAGTTGGGTGATTGGCCAAGCTACGATCATGCTGAACATACAAACGGTCGCAAGGCAGGCTACCGCCCGCTAGCTTATCGCCAGCATGAAGCCGGCCCCGCTTGGCCAGGTCATTGATCTCATCCCACAAAGCAACTCGCCTGATATCAATGGGCTGGATTGCGCCTGCGGGCCAGACAAAATCCATGCTATGGAACCATTGATCGTAAAGGTCATAGCTCTCGGGGTGCATCAACGCAATGCGCTGAACCGTTTGAACGTCATGGACTTGGTACTCAATTCGAATGCCCAGCTCTCGCTCCGCGCGCAAGCGAATAGACTCGAGCAAGGTCACAGAGGTACCCAGTACTCTCAACGTGACAGGGCCGCTCATACAGCACGCCCCAGACGGTTCAAGAAGGCTTCGAACGATCTACTTAGAAGCTTGGTGTCCAAATCGCGCACGATAATCACCAGACGTGATCGCCGCTGCCCATCAGACCAACTGGCAAGATGCACCGGTGAATGAAGGCAGTGCTGCACACCGTGAATCACGATAGGTTGCTCAGAGTCGATCACGCTCAAGATACCTTTGACCCGAAGAATACGTTCTCCGTGGCATCTTAACAGCATCGATAGCCAAACCCCGAAGGCAAGCCAATCCAGCGGCGTTTCATACTCAAGCACGCAAACTTGTGCGCCCCCGTGCCGAGGTTGCTTCGTAGGTGCAAAGAGCTGCCACACCGCGACCTCATCATCAGGCTCCAAGCTTCTGAGCCCTTCGCCAAGCATCTGCTCATCGCCTTCCCCAATGGCACTTGCCAGCGCGACCGAGGCAGACGGGTTAAGGGTTTTCAGGTGATCCACTAGCAGATCAAGAATCTCTGAGCTAACCAGATCTCCCTTACTCACTAAAAGGCGATCAGCAGCTGTTACCTGGCCCAGCCACTCGGGGTGGATTCGTTCCTGAAGAGCGGCGTGCTGGGCGTCGACAACGGTCACCATAAGCCCAACATGGTATCGACCTCGAAGTTGTGGATCCCGCTGCAAAGTGGCAAGAATCGGTGCAGGATCCGCAAGGCCAGTCGTTTCCAAAAGCACTCGACGGAAAGCAGGGATCTCCCCGCGATTTCGCTTGTCATGCAGATCGATGAGCGCTTGTTTCAGATCCCCACGCACCGAACAGCAGACGCACCCACTTGGCAGCAGCACCGTGTTGGGCGCGATTTCCTGCACGAGAAGATTATCGATGCCAACCTCGCCGAATTCATTGATGAGCAGAGCCGTCTCGCCCATCTCTTCATTGGCCAGCACCCGCTGCAACAAAGTAGTTTTCCCACTACCCAGAAAACCGGTCAGGACATTGATCTGAAGGCTCATGCCTGCATCTCCAAGTGATCGAGAATTCTTGGATCAAGGGGGTCAAGCTTGCGCCCCAGAATCTCCTCGGCTGTCTGCCAGAGCTGCTCCAAACCGGAGGCAATACCTTGCTTTCCCGTGGGGCCCTGGACCAGATAAGAAGCGCCCTGGACGTCACTGACTTTGAGCCTGAAGGGGGCTATCACCTGGTTAATTGAGGCAATTCGACGTAAGCGCTCGCGGCGACCGGGAAGGCTTGTGTCTATAGGATCGCTCCAGTGAACATCCTCACCGATCAGGCCACAAAGTCCACACATAGCTCACCTCAAGGCATTACGTCGCCGGCATTCGGGTTAAGGGTTTGGCCGACGAACAAGTTTCCGCCAGGCTCAGAGGCAAGCAGCACCGCGATCGGTGCCACTTCTTCAACCTTACCGAACCGACCCAATGGCAACTCTCTGGCCTTTGCAGCCTTCCACTCCTGACTGATCCCTTCAACGAGCGGGGTTTCAATCGGCCCAGGAGCAACAGAATTGACCAAGACGTTGTCCTTGCTCACTTCCAAAGCCAGGGACTTGGTGAATCCGATTACACCTGCTTTCGCGGCAGCATAGTGAGTCAGTTGAGCGCCACCTTTGATGCCGAGCTGAGAGGCGATGTTTATGATGCGGCCCCATTTCTGTTCCAGCATATGAGGTAGAGCACGCTGGCTTGCGACGAATACGCTGGTCAGATCGACCCGCAGCATCTCATCCCACATTTCCTGAGTAAGATCCACGCAGGAAGCCTGAGTCAGCATACCGGCATTATTCACCAGAACATCGATGCCACCGAGCGCATCTACGCAGGCATCTACGCCAGCTTGAGCCCCTTCCCTGCTACCGACATCAGCAACACACTCGATCACCAAGACGCCACGGTCACGACAGTGGTTGGCAACGACAGCCAAGCGCTCGGCGTCTCGATCACACAACACAAGCTTGGCGCCTGCATCGGCATACGCATAGGCGATCGCCGCACCGATACCGCTAGCTGCACCGGTAATGACGGCACGTCGGTTTTGCAATGGCTTCATTGTCATTTCTCCTCGCAGCCGCAAGGAAACCTTGCGGTGTTGTGATTTTTTACTCAGGCCAGCGTACGGTCAGACCGCCATCGATGATGATGCTCTGTCCCGTGATGTAGCTCGACTCACGACCGGTCAAGTAGCAAACCAGGTCAGCCACTTCACTTGCTCGCCCTACCCGTCCCAGAGGAATCGCTTTGCCCGCCTTGGCCAGACCGTCAGCCCCTAGCGAATTCTTGCTGTCCAGCGATTGAGGTGTCTCAATCAAACCGGGAATGATGGTGTTGCAGCGAATTCCTTTCGGCGCAAATTCCACCGCAAGAGAGCGGCAGAGCCCTGGAAGGCCGGCCTTGGCAGCTGCGTAATGAGAATGGTCTTGCCATCCGTATACACCACCTGCAATCGACGAAATGGCAACCATGGCTCCGCCTTCACTGATGTAACGGCTCGCGCTTCGGAAAGTGCGCATCACGCCCGTAAGGTCGACGTTGAGCATTTCATTCCACTGCTCATCCGACATCTCAAGTAGCGGAGCTTTGCGCAAAAGCCCAGCGTTCGCGACGGCATAGTCGAGCCGACCGAAGTGTTCGACTGCCACTGCGGCGATGGCGTCCATCGAGGCGCTGCTGGTCACGTCCATCGCCACCATTAAACACTCGCCACCTGCCTCCTCTACGAGTCGCTGAGTCTGAGAGGGGTCATGTGGGTCACCTGCCAAATAGCCACCAATCACGCGCACACCTTTCTTCGCGTACGCAATTGCAACCGCCTGGCCAATGCCACTGGCAGCCCCGGTAACCAACGCTACGGGTTGAGACATAGTTACAAATCCCTGTTATTTGACTGAATGGGGTTCGACGTGCCGGGCGGCGAACATAATCAAGCCCGAAAGGAAGCAAGGCAGCGCTCCAAACCAAAGGGCAGCACTGTGCCATTCACCACCGGTGGACAGCACGCTGGTGATTCCCAGACCAGCAACAATGGCGCCGATAGGGCCCATGGCATGGACAATTGCGCCCCCTGTTGCACGGATACTGGTGGGGAAGCTTTCGCCCATGAAGAACAACATCGCGGAATACGGGCCGGTCAGGAAGAACAGGCCCAAACTGTACAAGGCAACAACCGTGATCAGATCACTTGGCGCTTGAATCATGGCGAAGAATGCCAATCCACCACACATCCAACCGAGAGCCACTGTGTTGCGGCGTCCAATTCGATCGCCCAGCCAACCGTGAACCAGGTAACCGATGAACCCAACCAGGTTGGAGAGAACAAGGATCCACAACGAGTTCTCGAACGACAACTTGTGAACGCTCACGATGACTGACGTGCCCAGAACGCTGAAGACTTGAATGGCCGACCAGTTGAGGAGAATCGCCAAGCTCAGAACCAATGTAGGCCGCAGTGCTGCACCACGAAATGCTGCTGCAACGCCTGCCTTGGCATGCTCGTCATAGTCAACGTGGTATTCACGAGCCAGGCTGCGTGCGGCGGAATCATCTCCCGCCTTGCGCAATTGGTTGATCCGCTGATGCACCTGGAACTGAGGGCTTTCTTTGAGTTTTCGAGCCAGAATCGCCACAACCAGCGCAGGCACCGCAGCAAAAATGAAACAACCCTGCCAACCAATGTGGGGCAGCAGCAGTGCAGTAAGGCCTGCAGCAATCAAAGCCCCTACCGGCCAACCACTTTGCACCAAGCTGTAGACAAACCCCCGGCGCTTGATCAGCTTTGGATCGGTCGAGGCTGCATACACCTCGGTAAGGTACGTCGCGTTGACCCCTTCCTCGGCATAACCGAGGCCTGCGACCGAGCGAACAGCTATCAACGGCCCCTTCCCCATACCGGCACACACAGCGGTGAGCGCCGAGCAGAGCGCTGTACCGCCGATTGTGAAGATGATCCCGCCACGTCGACCGATCTTATCTACGAGAGGGCCGACGACGAACGCAACGACAGCACCGCCAACCGCTACCCACGTGGCGATTTCCGCCTGCTCAGTTTCGCTCCAAGTGAAATGCCCGCCCATGACCGGCAGCAGGGTGCCAAACAAGATGAAGTCGTAAACTGCAAAAACCCAAGCAAAGAAGGCAATCCAAGTCGCATATTTGACATCTTTGGATTCCAGTTGTACCGGCTTCCATGTACCAGACTCGGTAACTGGCGTCGTGGTGGTGGCTGGCGTAGTGGTCATATCGGCATTTCTCTTGTTGTTGATCCGCTTATAAACGTGCGAACCGAAGTATTTAATCAACCCTTACGCGGTTGACGCCGGATAAAGTCGTCAGCGATTTCGTCCATCGTGACGAAGTTCACACCTTCATGACTCTTCATATGCTCGATAAAGCGCTCAAGCATAAGTAGTACTTGAGGTCGACCGGACACATCAGGGTGAATCGTGATTGGGAACACTGCGTAGTCATGTTCGCGGTAAACCCAGTCAAATTGATCGCGCCACATTTCTTCCAAGTGGCGAGGATTGACGAAGCCGTGGCTATTAGGCGATTTTTTGATAAACATCATCGGCGGAAGATCATCAAGGTACCAGTTGGCTGGAATCTCAACCAAATCGGTTTCTTCGCCACGAACTAACGGTTTCATCCATGTATCGGGATGTTGGCTGTAGTCAATCTTGCTCCAGCTGTCCTTCACCCTGACGTAGTAAGGGTGGAAGTCGTTGTGCATCAAGCTGTGGTCGTACTTGATACCCTTCTTCAGAAGCAGCTCATTGGTGACATTGCTGAATTCCCACCAAGGTGCCACGTAGCCGGTCGGCCGTTTGCCTGAAAGCTGGGTGATGACTTCAATCGATTTGTCCAGGACGATTTCTTCTTGCTCAGGCGTCATCGCGATCGGGTTCTCATGGCTGTAACCATGAATGCCAATTTCATGGCCTGCCTGAACCACAGCTTTCATTTGCTCGGGGAAGGTTTCTACCGAGTGGCCAGGGATGAACCACGTTGTGCGCAGGTCATATTTTTCGAAAAGCTTCAGAAGGCGGGGGGCGCCAACTTCGCCAGCAAAAAGACCGCGAGAGATATCGTCAGGCGAATCCTCCCCCCCATAGGAACCGAGCCAACCGGCTACCGCATCGACATCAACGCCAATTGATACAAAAATTTCTTTCTTCATGGTCAATACCTCTTTGTTATTCAACTATTCACAGGCAAACATTGCCCGCACTCCGGTTTGCCTGTTAATTCACGCCTCGAACATAAGGCGCGATTGCCAGGCCTGCTCGGAGCAGTTCCTTATCATTTCCACTCACACTTGAAAGAAGGAGACTCGTGGGAAGCCCTGCCTCCCCAGTCCCACTTGGCAACGCAATGCCAGGCATGTCCAGCATGCTGCCGGGCATTGTCAGCCTCAGCGTTGCCAGGTTAGTAGCAACGAAAAGGTTGGCGTCTTCTTCAAGCGGTGCCAGAAGCGGAGCTACGTGACCGACTGTCGGGGTCACCAGGAATGCGCCATCTAACTCACGCGCAATCTGTGCTTTCAGTGCCTCGGCAGCTTGGTACAAGCGAACCTGCTTACTGGCTGGAAACGCTCGCGCGGCCTCAAGCCGCTTGCGAACACGCGGGTCTAGCTGCTCAGCATCCGTGCTATCGAGAAGCGCTTGGTAGTAGGCAAAAGCCTCCGCACTCCCGAGCCATCCGATCTGCTCGATGACGTCCAGCGCTTGTTCAAATGCTTTAACTTTTTTTCGCTCGACCACTGCTCCCGCCGCAGCCAATCGATCAAGCGCCGCGAGAAGGTTTGCGCGTACTTCAGGCTGAATGCGCGAGTCATTAAGCAGATCAATATCTACGCACAGCTTTAGCCCTGCAGCGGGAAGGCCTGAGGTGTCCAGCGGCATGCCATTCTGATCACCTAACAGGAGGTTATCGACAACGATGGCATCACGAACGCTATGGGTGATCGGCCCAAGCGAATCAAGAGAACTTGCAAGGGGCGTGACACCTTCGAACGAGTAACGCTTTGCACTGCTGCGGTAACCCACAAGTCCATTGAAAGCTGCTGGCACTCGAATGGAGCCAGCGGTATCAGTCGACATACCGATAGGCGCGCACCCCTGCGCAACGGCTATAGCCGAGCCGGAGGACGACCCTCCCGGTGCACGTACTTCGCCGACAAAGCTAATGTTGGCTGGCGTTCCGAAATGGGGATTAAGGCCCAGCCCCGAGTATGCCAGTTCGCTGAGGTTGGTCTTTCCGATGTTCACCATGCCCGCCCGGCTGAGCATTGTCGCCAGTGAGCAATCGCGTGATGCCGGTTGGTCGTGCAAACGTACTTTCGCACCAGCCGTTGTTACACAGCCGGCCAGGTCGTAGAGGTCTTTCCACGCTACTGGTACGCCATCAAAAGGTGACAAGGGTTGACCTGCTTGCCAGCGCGCCTTAGCCGCAGCCGCTTCGCGTAGCGCTCGCTCCTCGCATAAGGTGATAAATGCTTCGGGCACCCGCTCCGCCCTTAGAAGCGCATTTTCAAGGGCGGCGACAGGGTCGGTCGTTCCGTCGGCGAATTGCTGAGCTAAGGAATGGGCATCGGCAAGCATGGCACACCTCTAAAATGTACATTTTAATAATACATACATTTCACAAAGCATCGAACGTGCCAAGTTTTCGTAGCGAGTATTCTACGACCTCCTGAAAGCTCTGGGCCTTGAGGGAGACGGGTGAGAGGACCCCACACGTCAGGCCGGCCCAGAAAATGTATGTTTTAATAAATGATCCATTTTGGGTTTTTCGGTAACAGCCTGCCCCAAAATCGTTCATAGAAGTGTTACCGGTGTTCGATCACATCTCGCTTCGCTTGTGAGAAACTTACCCTCCACGCTTCATGAGAACCCTTTGATGTCTGCCACACAGCCAACGGAAGACCGTCCAGCCTCTCGCTACGAGACAATCCGCAATACGCTGCGCGATGCGATCCTCGGCGGGCAGACGGTTCCTGGACTCGTGTTGGTAGAGGGGCCGTTAGCGGAGCTCTTCGGCACAAGCCGCGTGCCGGTTCGTCAGGCCCTCAATCTTCTCCATGAGGAAGGACTGATACGGCGATTTGATGGGCGGGGTTTTCTGATCGACCCTGAAGGCACCACCGAAACACCGCTCCGAGTCCCCCTGACTCGCAAGCTCTTGGGAATCGAGCCGCAAGAAGACCTTATCGATTACCGTCCGCTGGGTGAGCGCATTTACGACCACCTTGCCCAGGCGGTCATACGTTTCATGGTCTTCGGCCACTACCGGATCGATGAACAGAGCGCAGCCGAAGAATTGAACGTAAGCCGGAACGTAGTCAGAGAGGCATTGATGCGACTGCGGGACAAAGGGCTAGTAGAAAAAGAACCGTACTCACATTGGTTGGCCGGGCCATTAACAGCCCAGGCCGTGAAGCATGACTACGAGCTACGGATGCTCCTGGAGCCCGATGCTCTGCGCCAAGGTGTCGATCAGATGCCTCGGAGCGATCTTGAAGCAATGTTGAGCCGCATCGTCAAAGCCCAGGAAGCCGGTCGCCTGGTTCAGCGCGCAGACATCGAACAGCTTGAGCAGGATCTGCACGTCACCTGCATAGCCGGGGTGAGTAATACCCGTATGGCAGCAGTGATTCGCCAATGTCAGATCCCGATGAATGTCGGACGGGTACTGCATGAAGCACTGCAGTCCAGCAACGACGAAGCCATGCTGATGGAACATCGCTTGATCTTCGAAGCATTGTTGTATGGAACGGTTGAATCTGCCTGTTCATGCCTGCGCGATCATCTATCCAAAGCCCGCGAGCGCACGCTCCAGCGACTCAAGGTGCTCTCAGTCCTTCCAGAGCCTGATGCACCTAGCTACCTGGAAAGACTTGCCTGAACAAAAGCGGCCTGGGAGCAAATCCACCCTGGCCGTCATGGCTAGGCCAGCCAACAGGTGTGACAGGTTCGAAGCCCGCAGCCAGCAATCTCTTGTCGACCGACTGAGCCAACTGGATATGGAAAGCGTTGTTGGGGTCTCCGATCACCAACCCAACAATGGATGATCGGGCGGAGACTAAGCTCCGAGCAGCCAGGTTCGGACGATACTCCAGCTCAGAAGCAATCTGATCGATCCTCTCACGCGTTTCAGGCCGAACACCAGGACCCCCTCGAAGCGCCCTCGACACCTGAGCACGTGACATCCCAGCAGCTTTAGCTACGTCATCAAGGGTAGTGAAAGGCTTGGCCATGATCTACAGACAGCTCCGATCATGATGCCCGCAGGCTTCGTCGCTGGACGCGTGAGCCGAGAATTAGGCTTAACAGTGTTCGGGCCGAGGATAACACACACCCTGAGCAAGGACTTAGCTGCGCATAGCTAGGCGGGCTTTTCCATTTCTTTTGTGGAAAATTGTTTTCCAAATCCGGGCCTTACATCCCCTGAACCGCGCGAATACATTGGGGTTTTATGTTGAGACGCACGGATGACGCACAGAGAAGAAGACCTGAAGCCCGGCCTGACATTCACCATGCCGTTTTCTAATGTCCTCCACCTGCCCTTTCCGGACAAGGTAAGAGCTACTCGGTTGGCGGGTTTCCACGAACTTGCTATCCAACCACAGGAGGTAGCCAGGATCGCGGCATCCGGTCTTTCCATTCAGAACATGCGACTGATCGCTGACGACAACGGTATCAAGATCAGCCGCCTGGATCCTCTCTGCACATGGAATCCTAATTGGTACCCCAATAACATGGATGACAGCTTCATCGCGGATCACTCGACTACTACCCTGGAATTTTTCGAGATCGCGAGCGAGCTTGGCTGCACCCACATGAGCTTGAACGCTACATTCACAGCCAATACCTATGTTTTGGATGAACTGGTCTCGCACTACGCCGAGATCTGCCGTCTGGCCCACGAGGAAGGCATAGTTTGCGACCTTGAACCGATCCCTATGTGGGGCGTTACGTCCCTTGAGCAAGGCTGGGAGATCGTCGAGCGTGCCGGCGCCCCTAACGGCGGCCTTGTGCTCGATACGCTCCATTTTGTTCGCAGTGAATCCAAGCTCGAGACGCTGGCAACGATTCCAGGCAGCTCGATTCACTGCGTGCAGATCTGCGATGGCATCCATCCATTGAAATCCGGCGTGACCCTGGAGGCCGATTGCTTTGAACGCATGTGGCCTGGCGCCGGTAACTTCCCACTGGCGGACATTGTCTCCGGTCTGCACAAGATCGGTGGCCTGAATGGTGTCGGGCCAGAGGTTTTCTCTGTGCTGAACCAAAATATGACGGCAGAGGACGTTGCCAGACTCTGCAAGCAATCGCTTTTGGCGTATCCGGAGCTCAGGGCCTAACCACGGCAACTAGCTTTTCCGCCACTACACAGCAGAAAAAAATCCCGGCTCAGTAGCCGGGATTTTTCCATCAGATCCGAGCCTCTACGCCCTGTTCTTCTGGTACACGTCTACAAACACGGCGGCCAGCAATACTGCCCCCTTAATCATTTGCTGGTAGTCAACGCCAATGCCCATGATCGACATGCCGTTGTTCAGCACCCCCATGATGAAGGCACCGATCACCACGCCCATCACCTTCCCTACCCCACCGGATGCCGAGGCTCCCCCAATAAATACGGCGGCAATGACGTCCAGCTCGAAACCGCTGCCGGCGCGGGGGGTTGCGCTGTTCAGGCGTGCCGCAAAGATCAGGCCTGCCACAGCAGCCAGTACACCCATGTTCACAAATGTGAAGAAGGTGACCCGAGCGGTGTTGATACCGGAAAGCTTCGCGGCCTTCAGGTTGCCGCCCACTGCGTAGATCCAACGCCCGATCACCGTCCGATTCATGATGAACGTGTACAGGCCGATGAGCGCACACATGATGACCAGTACCGTAGGAAGCCCTCGGTAAGTCGCCAACATGAAGCAGAAGGCGATGATGGCCCCACCCAGGATGCCATGCTTGAGCGCAAACAAAGACAGGGGCATAACCTCTCCACCAGCTTTGCTGACCCTCCTACGAGCACGCCATTCAATCCAAAGGAAGCACGCAACTACCAATACACCAAGCACCAGGGAGGTGACTTTGAGACCTTGGCCTTGGAAGGGGTCAGGCAGGAAGCCCGCACTCAGGGCGACGAACTCTGCCGGGAATGGCCCAATCGACTGCCCTTCACCAATGGCGATGGTGGCCCCACGGAAGATCAGCATGCCGCCCAGTGTCACGATGAATGAGGGCATTCCCCAGAACGCCACCCAGTAGCCTTGGGCAGCACCTATGAGGCCGCCGATGAACAAGCAAAGCAGTGATACCGTGATGAAGTCGAACTGGTACTGCACCATCAACACAGCTGCTATCGAACCGATAACCCCAACGATGGAGCCAACTGATAAATCGATGTGACCGCAGACGATGACCATGAGCATGCCCAAGGCCATGACCACGATGTAGCTGTTCTGCAAGATCAGGTTGGTCAGGTTGAGAGGCTGGAGCAATGCGCCGCCCGTGGCGATTTGGAAGAACACGATGATGACGAGCAAAGAGCTCAACAACCCGTACTCGCGGGCACCTCGTTTGATAGCAGGAAGCAAGCTCGGTTTTGCCGCCACAGGGGCGATGACATCAGTCATTGGATGACCTCATTTTTCATGATGGCGTGCATGATTCGCTCTTGAGACGCCTCTTTGATTGGGAATTCCCCGACGAACCTTCCCTCGTTCATCACATAGATCCGGTCGCAGGTGCCGAGCAGTTCGGGCATCTCCGAAGAGATCATGATCACGGTCTTGCCCTTCGCCACTACCTGGTTAACCACCCCATAGATCTCGTACTTGGCACCCACGTCGATCCCCCTGGTGGGCTCATACAGGATCAGGACTTCGGGGTCGGAGAACAGCCATTTCGCGAGTACCACCTTCTGTTGGTTGCCGCCAGAGAGCCGCTCTACAGGTTGGCGAAGATCGGGGCTTCGAATGCGCAGGGTTTTCTTATAACCATCACCAACGCCAAGCTCCTCGGTCTCGTTGATGATCCACCGGCGTGCCAGGGATTTCAGGCTGGCCAGGCTTACGTTCCGCCCAATGCCATCGGCCAGCAATAGCCCGGCGCCCTTGCGATCCTCAGTGGCGTAGGCGATACCGTTATCAATGGCTTCACGCACGCTGCGCACGCGGAGCTGCTGCCCATTCAGGCGAACGGCTCCTCGAATGTTCTTGCCGAAAGAACCACCGAAAATGCTCATTGCGAGTTCTGTACGACCAGAGCCCATGAGGCCTGCAATACCCACCACCTCACCTTTGCGAGCATAGAAACTCACGTTGCGGATGAAGTCCTCGCCCGGGCGCTCCGGATGCTCCACCGACCAGTTCTCCACCTCAAGCTGCTTCTCACCGAGGTTTGGCTCTCTGCTCGGGTAACGGTCGGCCAGCTCACGGCCAACCATCGCCTGCACGACCCGGTTTTCGCTCAACGGCGACTCACGACAATCAATGACGTCCACCGTCGTCCCGTCCCGGATGACCGTAACCCCGTCCGCCACACGTGATATTTCGTTGAGCTTGTGGGAGATGATGATCGACGTGATGTCCTTCGCTTTCAGCTCGAGCATGAGCTCCAGAAGCCGCTCGCTATCCTTCTCGTTGAGGCTGGCGGTAGGCTCATCAAGGATCAAAAGGCGAACGTCCTTGCCGAGCGCCTTTGCAATCTCGACGAGTTGCTGCTGACCGATGCCCAGTTGGTTTACACGGGTCTGGGGCGAAACCTCCAGGCCTACCTTTTCCAGCAAAACCTTCGCTTTGCGATGTGCATGCGACCAGTCGATAACTCCCCTGGTTGCAACTTCGTGCCCAAGGAAAAGGTTTTCAGTGATCGAGAGCATCGGCACAAGTGCAAGCTCCTGGTGGATGATGCAGATCCCCAAGGCCTCGCTGTCACGCAGGTCGCTGAACTGGCGTACCTCACCGTCAAACCTTATCGACCCTTCGTAACTTCCGGCAGGATAGACACCACTCAGGATTTTCATCAGGGTGGATTTCCCAGCGCCGTTCTCACCGCAAATGGCGTGGATTTCACCCTTGCCCACCTGAAGATTCACACTGGTGAGGGCTTTAACCTGGCCAAAACTTTTTTGAATGCCGCGCATGTCAAGAAGATGAGGTGACATGGCTCTCCTCCTATCTCAAAAGCGGCCCGGAAGCCGAGCCGCTGACATTGGGCAATTACTGCAGACGGTCTTGGGTGTAGTAGCCGGAATCGACCAGAACCTTTTGCACATCCTTGGCTTCTACGGAAACTGGCGAGAGAAGCTGGGTAGGAACGACCATGGAGCCGTTGTTGTACGAGGTCGTGTCGTTTACCAGAACATCCTTGCCTTGAAGGGAGCTGTCCATCATCACGGCTGCAGCTTCAGCCAAGGCGCGAGTGTCTTTGAACACGGTCGAATGCTGGTCACCCCGGATGATCGCTTTCACGCTAGGAATTTCCGCATCCTGGCCTGTCACGACAGGCATCGGATTGCCGCCGCTACCGTAGCCAACCCCCCGCAGCGAAGAGACCACACCCACCGCGAGCTGGTCGTTCATCGCAAGCACGGCATCGAGATGAGATTTGCCGTAGAAGGCGCTGAGAATATTGTCCATCCGGGACTGGGCAAGTGCCCCATCCCAGTTCAGCGTGGCGACCTGGTCGAGCTTGACCTGCCCGCTACGGATCACGAGCTTGCCGCTATCAATGTAAGGTTGCAGAACGGACATCACCCCGGCATAGACGACGTGAGCGTTGTTGTCGTCAGTGGAGCCCGCGAAGATTTCGAAATTGAATGGCCCGGTACCTTCGTTCAACTTCAAGGCACTGACAATGGACTCCCCCTGGAGCACGCCAGTTTTATAGTTGTCGAAAGTAGCGTAGTAGTCGAAGTCTTTGGAGTTTCGGATAAGACGGTCATAGGAAATGACCGTGATGCCCTTTTCCTTGGCCTGGCGAAGCAAGTCCGTCATCGTGGTGCCATCGATAGGAGCGATGATCAATCCCTTGACGCCTTTTACCAGCAGGTTTTCCAGCTGGGACAACTGAGTGGAAACTTCGTACTGGGCATATTGAATATCGGTTTTGTAGCCAAGCTTGGTAAGCGCATCCACCATGCTTTGACCATCGGAGGTCCAACGTGCCTCCGCTTTAGAGGGCATTGAAATACCGATCAACCCTTTAGTGTTTTCTTCTTTCTTTGAGCAGCCGACAACCGCAACCGCTACGCACAGAGACGCAGCAAGCTTCATGAACTTGTTCATAACGTTCACCTATTACTGTAGCCATTATTTTTCTTTTTACTCAGAACCGCCCCCATTGCGGGGGCGGTACAGCAAGGTGGAGCGAGTAACTACTTAGCCGAGCTTAACTTCCTGACCTGCTTTATCGGAGGACTCAAAAATTGCCTCCAGCAGGATGTTGATGTTGTGAGCCTGGCTAGCTGGCACTTGCGACGGTGTACCGTTCTGCAAGGCCTGGACGAACGCCGCAGCTTCACGGTCGAAGTACACCGGATTACCGATTTCAGCGATCTCGGGGGAGTACACGGTTTTGCGTACCGCCCAGATTTCGGGGAAGCTGGTTTCATTCCAGTGAGTCCAACCTTGCGGATGGCCATTTTTGCCGTCGTGGTACAGCTTGTAGGACGCCGGCATTGGAGTGGAATGCATCACACCATGGGTACCGTAGGCAGTGATGTCCCAGGTTTCAGTCCACGGCATCGGATCCCACGACATGAAGTCGATGGTGACCATCTTGTCGTCGTAGTTCAGAACAGCGGCAGCCGCATCTTCACGAGCAGAATCGCTCATCTGGCCAGCGAACTTGCTAATGCGGGCGTTCACGGAGCGCGGCATGCCGAAGTGCAGGAGGATCCGGTCGATGGTGTGGCAACCAATCACATAGAACGCACCGCCACGGTCACCTGGCTGCTTCATGTGGTTGGTATCAGCTTCATCATGGGAGCAGCCGGCGTGGGCACGTACTTGAAGTACCTTGCCGATCTCTCCGCTCTCGAGAACCTTCTGCATTTTTTCCACCGAAGGAGCGAACCTCCAGCAGTAGCCGACCTGGAACAGACCACCGGTACGCTCAACGGCCTCGACGATGCGCTGGGTGTCCTGCGGCCCACGACCAGCTGGTTTCTCACACAGCACAGCCTTACCTGCTTCCAGAGCTTCAATTGCCCAGTCGGCCATCAGGTAGCTCTTCGGGTGAACCAGCACTACGTGAACATCAGGGTCGGCCAGGATTTCGTCCTTGGTGCGAGCCTCGAGCTCAAGCGCATCAACGAACGGCTGCAGCAGCGGGCTGTCGTCATAGGCGCCGAGGAAGCGAACGCCTGGGATACGCTTGAAGGCTTTGACGCGTCCCGAAGTATGCGGGTGGGTAATACCCAGGCAAGCGACGCCCAGTGGTTTGCCATTCAGATTCAGCGACATTGTTGTTCTCCTATCTCACGAAATCGGGCGCCCGAAGGCGCCCGTCGTCAATCAAAGCTTTACAGCGCGACCAGTGCTTACGGACTCGACACAAGCATCAGCCAGGCGCAGGGCCTGGAGGCCGTCAAACGGAGTAACCGGCAGCGGCTTCTCTTGCACCAGAGCTGCAACAAAGGCGTCCAGTTCGGACTTGTAGGCCTGCTGGTAGCGCTCCAGGAAGAAGTTCAGCAGCGGCTCACGGGAGTCAGTTGCTTCCTGAGTCCAGCGGCGCATGGTGGTTGGGCGCAGGTTGTCTTGGAGCAGCATGCCTTTGGAGCCAAAGACTTCGATACGCTGGTCGTAGCCGTAAACGGCCTGACGGCAGTTGTTGATATGGCACTGCTTACCGCTGGCGGTCTTCATGTGCACCATCGCGGTGTCGTAGTCGTCGTACTTTTCCATCAGGGGGGAGTCGACCAAACGGCTACCCATGGCGGTGATTTCCACCGGCTCTTCACCCAGCAGCCAGCGACCGATATCCAGGTCATGGATGGTCATGTCGCGGAAGATACCGCCGCTGTGTTGAATGTAATCTTCTGGAGCAAGGCCAGGGTCGCGGCTGGAGATGATGACCTGGCGCACTTCACCGATTTCACCGGCGATGATCGCTTCACGCATCGCTGCGAAGGTGGTTTCAAAACGGCGGTTGAAGGCCAGCATGACGCGACCGTTCAGGCCTTCGATTTCTTCGACGGCTGCTTGGCTTTTCAGCAGGTCCAGATCAATCGGCTTTTCGCACAGAACAGCTTTACCCTGGCGAACCGCACGCATCATCAGCTGGATGTGGGTATTGGTTGGGGTACCGATGACGATGGCGTCAACGTCATTGCGGTCGATTGCGGCTTCGCAATCGGTCATCGCGTCAGCACCCAGAGCGCCGGCCAGGGACTGAGCTGCGGAAGCATAGGGATCGGCCACAGCGATCAGACGAGCATTTGGGTTTGCGGCAACATTGGCTGCGTGAATTTTGCCGATACGGCCTGCGCCCAGAACTGCAATTCCAACCATGATGAATTCCTCGTTGTTCTTAAAGTGATGGTTAAACGCGGGCTCAGAAACGCGCGTGTACGAATTGGGCCATCGTCGAGTCGAAGGCACGCTTGGCCACGACATCCAAGGGCAGCTTGCGCAGCTCAGCCGAGATGAGCTCCACACCCCATGGGCCGCGATAGCCGGTGTCGAGAATTGCCTGAACGAAGTGCGGGAGATCCAGCTGCCCCTCACCGCAGCATTTACGGTGGTGGGTGGAGTCGTTGAACACATCACCGACCAACGCCAGGTCAGCGTCATCGATCTCGACGCCTTTGATCAGCTCAAGAGGAATCTTGCTGATCTCATCAAAGCCCATACCACCACGAGCGATGTGCCAGCTATCGACCATCAGGCCACCGTTAGGGCGAACGCCTTCGGATACAGCCAGCGCCTTATCGATGGTGTTAACGCTGGAGAACGGCAGAAACTCGATAGCTACGTTGACGTTGTACTCAGCAGCCTTGTCGCACAGGATTGCGAACGAATCACGCATCAGAGGCACATCTACATCGCCCTCTTCAAAGAGCCCTGCCGCACATTTCAGGCGAGTGGCGCCGACATCTGCAGCGATGTCGAGCAGCTCTTTGCACATACGATCCGACACCGAACGACGCTCGCAAGCCAGGTGCCAGTCGATCAGGAACTCGACCTCCAGGTGCTTCATGCCGTTGTCTTGGAAAATCTGGCGAACGGTTGGCAGCCCAAGTTTTTCGATGGAGTGAACGATGTCGGAGTACACCAACCCCATGCCCCGCCAGCCGGCTTTGGAAGCTGCTTCGGCGCGTTCCTGCAAGGTGTAAGGACTGATTTCACTCTGCGCACCTGGGTAGGTGTCACCTGCGATAGTCCAGTAGGAGGCGATCAGATCAACTTGATTACTAGGCATGTCGAATCACTCAAATTACGAGAGAAAAGCGAACGGTGTTCGCGAAGCACGAAGCTCCATCCAGGTGAATACCGCCCACGGGAAGCTGGGTAAGGCGTTCAGGAAGATGAAAGTTGTTGAGGTCGAGCAACAAGAAGGACGAGCGGAAGCCTCGGAATGGCTGACCGCGAAAATATGAAGTGCACGAAGCTTGGGCTTGGCGTCTCATGGTTTGTACCAATTCTTGTTTTTGTGACGTTGAGGTGAGTCTAATTTCTCCCATGGAAGGAAAAAACCCGTAAGATCGGGATACAGCTTCCCACCTAGCGGGAGAATCGCGTGGATCCGTTCAAAGAAGTCGAGTTTTTTATCCAAGTGGCCGAGGCAGGCAGCATCAGCAAGGCAGCCGAGCGACTTGGATTATCTGTCTCTGCGGCAAGCCGGCACCTAATCGCTTTGGAAACGAGGTTGGGTGTTCGCCTTGTGCAGCGCACAACAAGGCAACTGTCACTCACCGAGGTGGGAGAGGAGTTCTACAGGCGCACCAGGTCTGTGATGGCAGACCTGAAAGAAGCCGAGAGCGTGGCCAGGGACGCGGTAGTGCAGCCACGTGGTGTGCTCCGGGTTACTGCCTCCCTTTCATTCTGCCTGCTCCACATCGAACCGCTGCTTCCTGAGTTCACTCGGCGCTACCCCGAGATCAGTGTCGACGTGATTGCTGCCAACCGATACCTGGACGTGATGGAAAACAACGTAGACGTCGCCATCCGCACCAGGCAGTTCGAAGCAGATAACAACCTCACGATCAGGCGCCTGGCAGAAACCCGTAGGATCCTCGCCGCCTCCCCCGCTTACCTCGAGAAGAACGGCATCCCCAAGCATCCGATGGATCTTATCCGCCACAAGATGCTGGTCTACGACTATGCGATCAACCCGACCGAGCTGCCATTCAAGCGACGTGATGAAACCGCAACAGTGAATGTGAGATCATTCATTTCTGCCAATGACGGCCAGTTTGTATTGAAGGCAGCACTCGATGATCTCGGGATTTTGATCCAGCCGAAATACATCGTGCAGGATCACCTGGAGCGTGGAGAACTCGTCTCGGTGTTGGACGACTGGGATCTACCTCGCCTGACGATGAACATCGCTTTCCAGACTCGCAGGCACATGCCCGCAAAGGTTCGACTCTTCATTGAGGCCTTAGCAGAACGCTTCCGAAAAAATGATTACGAGCGACTCTGGACTAAGTGACCAGTTTTTCACAGGTGAAATAAAGATTTCCCGAAAACCGGTTTTTAACCGATTACGGTAAATATACGCTGACCCGACCAAGTACAAGATTCAGGTCAGCCAGCATGATCCACATCACCGAAGAGATCAGATCTCACATTCATGATCTGGAAGGTCGTCGATATCGCGCCATGCTGGAGGGCGATATCGACACCTTTATCACCCTCTCCCACCCGGGCCTCACCTATACCCACTCCACAGGTGTCGTCGACTCGCTATCGAGTTATGTGGCCAAGTGCAGGGACGGCTACTACCAGTACCTCAACCTCGACGTCCCCATCGACAACATTCAAGTCCTCGGCAACGTTGCGATTGTGCACGGTCGAATGGCCGGTGAGATCGTAGCCGGCGGCACTCACAAAACGCTGAATAACCGCACTCTTTCCATATGGTCGTCATTGGGTGGCGAGTGGAAGTTTCTGGCCTACCAGCCGACCCCCATCAAATAGCGCACCGTAATTCATCTGCAGCGCTCCGCCTGCTGCCATTTGCAGTCAACAACAATAGGACTAGAACCCGTGGCTATCGCGAATTTCACCTACACCGGTCTTCCTTCCCGCGTCATCTTCGGAAAAGGCTCTCTTCAGCAACTCGAAGCTGAAATTGATCACTTGGGATCGCGCCGTGCGTTGGTACTCTCGACTCCAGAACAGCGTAGCCAGGCAGAGCGCATCGCTGACATCTTGGGCTCTCGCGCTGCCGGCATCTTCGACAAGGCCGTCATGCACGTCCCAATTGAAACTGCTCGAGAGGCTCGCCAGGTCGCCCTGGAATTGGGGGCTGACTGCGCAGTTGCTATCGGCGGAGGGTCGACTACCGGCCTGGGTAAAGCAATTGCCCTGGAATCCGGTCTCCCAATCCTGGCTATCCCTACCACCTATGCCGGCTCAGAGATGACCTCGGTTTATGGTCTGACTGAAAATGGCATTAAGCGGACTGGCAAGGATGTGCGCGTCCTGCCGAAAACCGTGATCTACGATCCAGAGTTGTCCGCAACGCTGCCAGTTGAGCTGTCCGTAACCAGCGGCATGAACGCCATCGCTCACGCAGCGGAAGGCTTGTATGCGCAGGACGGCAACCCTGTGATGTCGCTGATCGCCGAAGAAGGCATCCGCGCAATGGCCGAAGGCCTGAAACTGATTCTCGAGAATCCGGAAGATCTGGATGCTCGCTCGGACTGCCTGTACGGAGCCTGGCTGTGCAGCACCGTCCTGGGCAACGTCGGGATGGCGCTCCACCACAAGCTCTGCCACACCCTGGGCGGCAGCTTCAATCTGCCTCACGCACCAACGCACACTATCGTGCTGCCGCACGCTATTTCCTACAACTCAGAAGCGGCACCTGATGCGGCTGCCCGCATCGTTCGGGCCCTGGGTGGGAAATCTGCCTCGGCAGGCCAAGCGCTGTACGACCTGTCCAAGTCCTTGGGTGCGCCCCTGGCGTTGAAATCCTTGGGCGTCAACGAAGCCGACATGGATCGCGCTACTGAAATTGCGCTGGCCAACCCTTACTGGAACCCTCGCCCAATCGAACGTGGTGCGATCCGCGAGCTGCTTCAGAACGCTTATGAAGGTAACCGCCCAGTTTAAGTTGCGGATTTGCCTTAACCCACTCAATCCTCGTGCGGGGGGTTGAGTGGGTCTTTTTTTACCTCGTCCAATACCGCTCGTAGCCTTCCTTCTTGAAATGCTCTAGCAGGAAATCGATGAACAGTCGGGTCTTCGCAGGCATGTAGCGACGATCCTGGAAGGCAAGGTTTATCGTCAATCGCGGCAAATCCCAGTCATCAAGAACAGGGAGCAATCTGCCGGCAACCAAGTCGTCGTAGATGATGTACTTGGGCTGAACCAAAATCCCTGCACCGGCAAGCGCCGCAGCTCTAACTATCTGCCCGTCGTTCGACTCCATCGAAGGCTGAATCTTGACCGAAGCCCTCTCCTCCCCTCTGGTGAACTCCATCGAGTTGGGATGGTTCGCGTGGCTATAGATAAGCAGGTCGTGATTCTCGAGGTCGGCCACTGTTTTTGGATACCCACGCTGGGCCAAGTATGACGGGGATGCTGCAAGCACTCTCCGCGTTTCCGCCAAGCGCCGAATCGTGATGTTGGAGTCAGCCTCAAATTCTCGGGTACGAATCGCGAGGTCAATCTCCGTATCCATGATGTCGTAGTACCGGTTGGCACCGATGATCTTCACCTTGATACCTGGGTACAGACGCTTAAATGCCGGCACCAGAGGCGCTAGGTGAAGCATGGAGAAGGAAATCGTCGCCGTGATAGTCAGGGTACCGGTGGGCTCGACCAACGCCGCATTCACCGATGCTTCGGCCTCAGCCCATTCAGCAAGCAAGGCCTTACAACGCCCATAAAAATCATGCCCCGCGTTGGTCAACGCTAAGCGCCGAGTATTTCGGTCGACCAGACGCACTCGAAGCCGACTCTCGAGCGCTGCCAGGTGTCGGCTCGCTGCAGCATTGGAGATGTCCAATTTTTCAGCGGCCTTGCTCAGCGTTCCCAGCTCTGCTGTCTGAACGAAGAGCTCTATCTCGGTGTAGCGATCCACGGGACGCCTCTCAGTTTTTCACGGGTGAAACAAAGAATTTCATTGTCAGTATTTTATTCCACTGGGAAGCACTTTAGCGTAGTTACACCAATTCGAAAATGCTGGGGAAGCCCCCAACATCGCCGATTACAAGAATGAAGGAACCAGGGGCAACCAATGAGAAATCTGGACGAACACACTATTACCCAGGCCGTTTTGACTCGAAACGCCAACGCTGATGACGCGCGCCTGCGCGAGATCATGACCAGCCTGGTTCAGCACCTCCACGCCTTCGCTCGTGAGACAAAACTCACCGAGCCAGAGTGGGAGAAAGGCATCGAATTCCTGACCGCAGTGGGCCAGATCTGTTCTCCGACGCGCCAGGAATTCATCCTTCTCTCGGACACGCTTGGCCTGTCCACCCTCGTGACGGCACAGAACCACAAGAAGCCAGACGGCTGCACTGAAGCCACCGTGTTCGGCCCATTCCACGTGCAGAATGCCCCACAGTACGACCTCGGCACCGACATCAGCGATGGTTTGCCGGGCGTGCCATGGTATGTGCGTGGCTCTATTAAAGACATCGATGGCAACCCAGTGCCTCACGCTGTCATCGAGGTATGGCAGGCTGACGACGCCGGCTTCTACGACGTCCAGAAACCCGAGGTCGGCCAAGAAACCTATCAGGGCCGCGCCGTCCTGCAGGCCGATAGCGAAGGCCTCTACCACTTCAAAACCATCGTTCCTGAGTGCTACCCGATTCCCCACGATGGCCCGGTAGGCAAAATGCTCCAGGCGCTAGACCGCCACCCGTGGAGGCCGGCGCATCTGCACTTCATGATCATCTCGCCGAATCACGAACGCCTGGTAACCCACGTCTTCCGTGAGCATGGTGAGTACCTGGATTCCGACGCCGTATTCGGTGTCCGCTCTTCACTCATCGCCGACTGGGTAGAGCATCAGCCTGGCGTTGATCCATACGGTGAGAAAGTCGAAACCCCGTACTTCACTCTCGACTTTGACTTTGTTCTGAACCCAGTCACCCGATAACAAAAATCCACTCCAGCCCGAGCCTTAGCTCGGGCGTTGCCCTTCCCTGGAGCTCCCAAATGCAACCTGTAAAACACATTGTTATGTGGAATTTACGCGGTGACAGTGAACAAGAACGCACCGATAACATTCACAAAGTGAAGAGCGAGTTCGAGTCGATCCGACACGAGATCCCAGGCCTCAAGCTTCTCGAAATCGGTGTCGACTTCAGCAAAATCGACTACGCATGCCATGTCGTGCTGTATTCGGAGTTCGAGTCGGTTCAGGCGCTCCAGGACTACGCAACCCACCCCGCCCACATCCGCGTGAAAGAGGCTCTGGGCAACCTGCGAACCCATCGGTACCAAGTCGACTACGTAGGCTAAGACGTCTCCACGATAGCCCGTTGCAACGACGGGCTATTCACACGCAGAGTGAGCAGGTGCCAGGAAAATCCAGCTTGCTTTTAGCCCCCTTACAAGAGCACTTTGGTCGCAACGAATGCTCGAGTCGAGCCCACGGATCAAATGAAATGACGGCTCCTCACTCCATTATCGAACGCGACAAAATCCTAACCTAGACGCCACGACTAGCAAAGCGCCATCATAGAAGGCTAGATGGCGCCTGCCCTCTACCTAGACTAGGGCACTTGCCTGAATAAACTCAAAGGCGTACTCCACCCTTCAGATAAAATAGGCCGAAATATAGAAAAGGATTCCGAGCAAGTCGCAAAGTTTTTAGCAATAAATTCTTGATCATCCTCGGCACACTCTCACTTGTGTGCTGCATCGCAACTTACTTAAGAACCGAGCTAAGTGGTGGACTTGGTAGCATAGGGGCTGTTGCGGGTATTCTTCTATGCGCAGCTTCAGCTAGAAACTAAAGAAAAGACTGACAGAGCTCTGCTCGTATTGAGCGGATTCGTCACGTTCGCCGTGCAAAAATGCTCCCTGAAATTAAATGGATTCTTCTAACAAAACAACCAACCCTAGCGACTTACCAAATAAAAAAGCCCGACATATGAGCCGGGCTATTGGTTTATGCAAATTCTTAGAATTTGACTGCCATCTTCAAGCCTGCAACAACCGCACTATCGACCTCATCCACACCACCCGGGTGACGGATGTACTGAAGGTTCGGTCTCAGGGTGAGCCAGGGCGTTACGGCAAATCCGTAGTAGATCTCCGCATCGTATTCGGTATCACGTATGGGCATGAACGCCGGGTTGTCGTAGTTGTTGATGCCCGCAAGCTGGTTGGTGAGACTGGCATGCTTGGCGACCGCTGGGTTGACGTGGATACGTGCGACCCCAAAGCCGAAGTCATCCTTCGGACGTGAGTCGAACGGGCCCTTATACGACACACCTGCCTGAACGAAATTGTCGACCAGGTTAGTTTCCTTATCATGCATCGTGGCATTGAAGAAGACAGACAGACCGCGATCAGTGGAGCCACCGCGAGACGTCATCTGTTGCTGGATGACAATCCAAGAGCCGTGCTTGCTGCCGTGGCTCTGAAATGCCCCGCCTGAGACCGGCTGTGGCTGGCCGTCGGCGCCGTCGAAGACATCGTCAGCCTTTGCATTGCTGTAGTAATACCCAGCTCGATATTCGCCTGACAGGCCATTTACCTTCGGCGTCCAGACCAGCTCTACAGGGAACAAGGCCCCCTCAGCACCACTGCCGCTGAGCTTGAAGCCATTGCCGGTCTCAAGGTAGGAAGAGTTGACCTCAAAGGCCCCCACCTGCGCATAGATCTCTGGCGTGATCTTGTATTTCACCCGCGCTGCCCACTGGCTTACAGGCCAGTTGTACCAAACGGAGCCCGCCCAGTTCGCCACCTGGGCACCGCAGAAGGCATTGTTCTGGAAATCGCAGGGGAAGGTGTTGAAGTCCTCACCTTCACCGAAGCGCCCGAATTTCACATCCAGATCACCATCCAGAAACTCCTGACTCAGCCACATCTGCGTGAGGCGCCAAGTCTGCCCACGCCCATAAACCTCCTGGGTCGAGCTGAGCATGCCTGCGCGGGGATCACCAATCCGGTCACCCTCTAGGTTGCGACCACTGCGCTCGGTAATCATCAGCTGGAACTTCGCCCCTTGCCACCCGGCAAGCTTGTTCATATCCAACGTCGTCCCCAGGGCGAGTTGGTCGGTGTAGCGCGCAGTCTTGTCCTGATTGTACCCACCGTGCAAATTTGCAGCGGCCTCCCCCACATACTCAACTGTGATATCAGCCCCCTTGTCATGCAGCTCAGACCTCAAACCACCCCAGTCGCCAGTCAAGTAGTTCGACGCCTCAAACTTTTCATCCGCCCTTACATGATCTGAAATCAAACCAATCAGACCCAACACAGTAACACCAAGCAGAACGCGGGGATTAACCGGGTGAAGATAAACGACTGGCATATACTCTCCTACTGTACTTTTATTATTTTACGAAGTGCGAGCTTATGAGCAGAAGCTCTACTGCTGGAACGACACGCAAACGAGCCCACCTCCACGTGCCAAGCACTGAAAGCGAGCAATGATCAAGAGGGTTTAAGCGTAAGAATTCAAAGCTGGCTGGAGGTTATATGCAGTGACACCACTGCTTAGGTAGTGCCACTGCAGGTACAACTATTTACGCAGGATTACCAAGAAATACTTGTTTTGGCTTCAACGCTTGCTTCTTGACGTGAGTCACTTTTGCCAGCAAAGCGACGCTCCATGAGTCGCTCGATTTCTTCCAGCGAAAGCCCCCTGGTCTCTGGAACACAGCGCAGACAGAAAATAATCGAGAACACATTAACCACAGCGAACAGGAAGAAGGTCATGCCACCGAAGTAGCTCAAGGTAATTGGGAAGGCAAAAGCTACGATGGCATTGAAGATCCAGAACAGTCCCACCGCGATCCCGTTCATGACGCCGCGAGAGTGGGTCGGGAAAATTTCCGACATCAGTACCCAGTAGACAGGGCCGATGCACATTTGCATGAAGAAGAGGAACACGAGGATACCAGACAGTGCCAGATAGCTCTGCGTCAGCGAACTAGGCATGAAGTTGATCACAACACCCAGGAAGATCTGGGTCAGGACAACAACCGCCAGCCCCAAGATCAGCATTGGCCGACGACCCATGCGACTGATGGCCCACATGCCGATCATGCAAGCAATTACCGAAATCACACCATTACCAATGGTAGCTACCAGGGCAGCACTGGTTCCCATGCCGGTGGATTTGAGGATGCTCGGGGTGTAGTACATGAATGCATTCACGCCGGTCGCTTGGATAACAAAGCCAAGACCAATCCCCACCAGCAGCAGCTTCATCAGCCATGGCTCACTGAGCTTGCTGACCATCGTGGTATGAGTGCGCTCGTAACTGCACTGCTCGACGATTTCCTTCACCTCCTCATCAGTTTCCTTCTCGGTATCGCGCAGGCCCAGCAATACCTTGCGAGCCTCATCAACGCGCCCTTTGGTCACCAGCCAACGAGGTGAAGTCGGGACGAAATTCGTGCCTATGTACAACAGGGCAGCGGGGATCAAAGCAATCGCCAGCATGTATCGCCAAATAG
Source organism: Pseudomonas sp. JY-Q (assembly GCF_001655295.1). NCBI lineage: Bacteria > Pseudomonadati > Pseudomonadota > Gammaproteobacteria > Pseudomonadales > Pseudomonadaceae > Pseudomonas > Pseudomonas sp. JY-Q. The sequence goes on from NZ_CP011525.1 coordinate 3,981,038, forward strand.
CTGGGTTCTCAAACAGATGAGCCAGGAGAGCGCTCAAGATGTAGGCCAGGCATTGGCCGGAGACGATCATCAATTCACTCTGACAGACCAGCCTCCCCCGGTGTTTGGGCCCGGCAAGCTCGGCGATGAATACAGGAACGATAGAAGAAGCGCCGCCGACAGCGATGCCCAAGGCAAAGCGAATCATGATCATGGCCCAAATACTTGGGGCCAGTGCACTACCGATAGCGCCGAAGGCGAACAGAAGCGCGAGGAGCCTCAGTACCAGCAGACGACCGTAGCGGTCTGCAAGGTGACCGGCAGCGAACGCGCCTACCGCACCACCAAAAATCAAAGAGGATGCAACCGCGCCTTCAGTGACAGGAGTCAGACCGAGACCACCTTCACTCGGATCGAGGGTCATGAATGGGAGAGCACCCGAGATCACGCCGGTGTCGTAACCGAAGGCAAGAGAACCCATGGTTGCGATGGCCGCTACGCGCCAGAGGATCTTGGATTTTTGGCTAGGCAAGGCATGGTCGCCAGGTTGCATGAGCATCTACCTTTTTTAGATTTATGTAGTTGGTAGTGGGAGGCTATCCCCGCAACATGCAAAAAAAAACAGGCGAAAGGGAAATGTGTTTTTCCCTCATGAAAAGCTGACGGATGATGGGAGGTTTTTTGTTTCAGAAACGAATGATTGGATCCAGTGGGGCTCCACCACACCTCGCCCGAAGATTTCTCCGACAAATCCTAGCGCCCGTGGGTAGCGCGCGGTCTACAGACAAGCCGCAAGCTGCTCGACATACGAACGACCGACTAAGCCGGCAATGGCTAGTCCCTCTGCAGGGCATCACAGGCAGTGAAGAGCGGCCATAAACAGGCCCACTCCTGCTTCAGTGATTTCCGCCTGGGAGCATCCCCTTCAGTACGGCGTCCCTGTCGATGAAATGTTGCTTCAGAGCAGCTGCAATATGCCCTACAACGAGCACCCCGCAGAACCAACCCACATAGGTGTGAATCGCCTTGGCCGTGGCATACATTCCTTCATCAGCATCTACCAGAGGCGGCAGCGGGAACAAGCCGGCAACCATGATTGGCCTCTCCGCAACCGAACTCCAGTACCAACCGGATACAGGCAGTGCGATCAAAGCTACTCCATACAGGAGCCAATGCCCCACTGACGCTGCTTGCTGCATCGAGCGACTCCTTGTCTCTGGCATCCCTGGGGCAGGACGAGTCACCCGCCAGGCCAGTCGCAGAATCACCAGGAAAATAAGCGTGCTGCCATGGCCTTGTGCAGGAAGGTCAGAAAGTGGGCAGGATTCAACTCGTCTCGCCAGTGCACGGCCAAGAAGCCGATGACCCAAGCCACGATCCAAATGATGCCGCTGATCCAGTGAAGTTCCTTCGCCGTTGATGTGTAACCTTCAGCCTGTGACATAGCGCCTGCCAGCAAAAACAGGTCATGACTTTGGCGTCAAATCTAACAGTGCGGAATGACCAACCAACTCCCGACGCGAAAAACTGTTTTTCAGAAATGGACTTCACACCATCGCGAAAGTGAAGAGGTGAGTGCGTGTAGCCCCTTTCGGTGCCCGGTATAGAGAGGGTGGGCTACATTTGAACAACCTATTGCCTGAGCAGGGTTGGGATCTGAGCATGATGGGTTTGAAGGAGCTGTGAAAAGAAAGTACCGCTTTTACAGCGCAGACTAGAGAAGGCTATCTTCTTAAGGCATGGCAGCCTGACGTGGTGTGAGACCAGGCCTCAGTCAAATGTGCATTAGCGCGCAGCTGCTATACACCTTGTGCCTTCAGGTCAATAGCGATGGCTTAAAAAATGAGCTAAAAAAAAGGGCTAGATATCATTCTAGCCCTTTTTTCAACGATTTTGGCGGGGAACCAGGGATTCGAACCCTGGGAACGCTCTCACGTTCGCCGGTTTTCAAGACCGGTGCATTCAACCACTCTGCCAATTCCCCGATACTACCGCTAGGGTGTCCTGAAGCCTGAACCTGGCGACTACCTGAGATAAGAGCTCTAGGATAGTTGCTCATCGATGCTTTCAAGACCATTGCGTTAAACCACTCGGCCACGCTTCCAGCTCGTTTTGCGGCCGCCATAATACCTTAATGAAACACGCTGTCAAACTCTCTGTGTCGCGGGTTGCAGTAGCAATGGTAGACTCCTAGCATCTGAACGTCCGAAACCACAGGTTTACCAAGGAGTGTCGCCATGCGCGAACAGGATTACGCCGTCCACCACGGCCAGCAGGTCGAGCAGCAGGAGATCAGCAAGGTCCTGCGCAACACGTACAGCCTGCTGGCGCTTACTCTCGCCTTCAGCGGTGTCATGGCTTTCGTTGCCCAGCAGATGCGCGTCGGCTACCCGAACGTGTTCGTGGTGCTGATCGGCTTCTACGGGCTGTTCTTCCTTACCAACAAACTGCGTGATTCGGCCTGGGGCCTGGTGTCCACCTTCGCGCTTACCGGCTTCATGGGCTTCATCCTCGGCCCGATCCTCAACCGTTACCTGGGCATGGCCGGTGGCGCCGAGGTAGTGAGCTCCGCGTTCGCCATGACTGCGCTGGTATTTGGTGGTCTGTCGGCCTACGTGCTGATCACCCGCAAGGACATGAGCTTCCTCAGCGGCTTCATCACTGCAGGTTTCTTCGTTCTGCTGGGTGCTGTCGTTGCCAGCTTCTTCTTCCAGATCAGCGGCCTGCAACTGGCAATCAGCGCTGGCTTCGTGCTGTTCTCGTCGGTCTGCATCCTGTTCCAGACCAGCGCGATCATTCATGGCGGCGAGCGTAACTACATCATGGCGACCATCAGCCTGTATGTGTCGATCTACAACCTGTTTGTCAGCCTGCTGCAGTTGTTTGGCATCATGGGTCGTGACGACTGATTGATTGCTGTACCGCAAGAAGCCCGCTTAGGCGGGCTTTTTTGTAGGCGCTGGAAATGGGGCGGGCTGCGGGATGTTCGTCGGAAGAGGTTCAGCGCCTGATAGATCGAGCGGCGCCCGCGCAGCGCATCGCGAGCAAGCTCGCTCCTACATCAGTTTCGAGCCAACTATTCCTGCAATCACAATAACTGACCAAAAAGTCAGATAACCAGGCAAATGGTCGCCGATCATGCCGCCATCCTGCTTTTCTCTACCGCTATCTTTCATCACCCCGTAGAATGCGCTCCTTTTTTCTTCCGGGGCGGCTTTCAGCAATGAGCTCACACGAACACAGCCCAGGCGCAGCGGCGCCTGCCAATGAACTGGTGCTTGGTCTGGAGGACAAGCCACGGCTGTTGATCGGCCTGTTGGCAGCCCTGCAGCACCTGCTGGCGATCATCGTACCTATCGTCACCCCTGGCCTGCTGATCTGCCAGGCGTTGGGTGTATCTGCACGTGATACCAATTTGATCGTTTCGATGTCGCTGGTGATCTCGGGTATCGCCACCTTCGTCCAGTGCAAACGCTTCGGCCCATTTGGCGCGGGGCTGCTGATCGTTCAGGGCACCAGCTTCAACTTCGTCGGCCCGCTGATTGCCGGTGGTGCGCTGATGGTCAAGCAAGGCACGCCGGTCGAGGGCGTAATGGCAGCCATTTTTGGCGTAGTAATCGCAGGCTCGTTCGTCGAGATGGGCGTGTCGCGCATCCTGCCCTTCGTCAAACGCCTGATCACCCCGCTGGTGACTGGCATCGTGGTGTTGATGATCGGCCTGACACTGATCAAGGTCGGCCTGATCAGCATGGGAGGCGGCTTTGGTGCCATGGCCAATGGCACCTTTGCCAATGGCGAAAACCTGCTGATGTCGGGCGTGGTATTGGCGATCATCGTCGTTCTCAACCGTATCCCGGTGGTGTGGATGCGCAGCTGCGCCATCGTCATCGCCCTCGCGGTCGGCTATGCGCTGGCCGGTTTCCTGGGCCGCCTGGACTTTACCGGCATGCACGAGGCCGCGCTGTTCCAGGTGCCGACACCGCTGCACTTTGGCCTGGGCTTCTCGTGGGCGCTGTTCATTCCGATGCTGGTGATCTACCTGGTCACTTCGCTGGAAGCCATCGGTGACGTTACCGCCACCAGCAAGGTGTCGCGCCAGCCGGTCGAAGGGCCGGTGTGGATGCAGCGGATCAAGGGGGGCGTGCTGGTCAACGGCGCCAACTCGCTGCTGGCCGGTCTGTTCAACACCTTCCCTAGCTCGATCTTTGCCCAGAACAACGGGGTGATTCAGCTGACCGGTATTGCCAGCCGTCATATCGGTATGTGGATTGCCGTAATGCTGGTGTTGCTGGGTCTGTTCCCGAGTGTTGCCGGGGTGATTCAGGCCGTGCCGGAGCCGGTGCTGGGCGGCGCGGCGATGGTCATGTTTGGCGCGGTTGCGGCGTCGGGTATCAATATTCTGGCCAGCACCCGGCTGGACCGTCGGGCGCTGCTGATTATTGCGGTGTCGTTGGCGCTGGGGCTGGGCGTGGCGCAGGTGCCGGAATTCCTGGCGCACATGCCGGCGGCGATTCGCAACGTGCTGGAGTCGGGCGTGGCTACCGGGGGGATTTGTGCGCTGGTGCTGAACTGGTTCTTGCCGGAGGGCAAGGAGCAGGCTTGAACCTGGAGAGTGAATGATAAGCCCGCGCCCGCTTGCACAAGCGGGTGCGGGCTTTTTTGCTTTATCATGGCACCATTCCTTTGCATGAGTTAGCCATGAAATTCGCTATCGCGGTGTTCTCCCCGGCCCATGCGCCCTCTTCGCGACGCGCCCTGCGCTTCGCCGAGGCGGTGCTGGCCGGCGGGCATGAGATTGCCCGACTGTTCTTCTATCAGGACGGGGTGCACAGTGCCTCGGCCAACGTCGTCGCCCCCCAGGACGAACTGGACGTGGCTGGCCAGTGGCGCACGTTCATACAGACCCATCAGCTGGACGCCGTGGTGTGTATCGCCGCCGCCCTGCGCCGTGGCGTGCTCGACGAAGCCGAGGCCAACCGCTACCAGCGCCCAGCCGTGAACCTGCCCAAGCCCTGGGAACTGTCGGGGCTGGGCCAGCTGCACGAGGCCGCGCAAGTGGCCGATCGCCTTGTCTGCTTCGGAGGCGACTGATATGGCCAAGTCCTTGTTGATCATCAGCCGTCAGGCACCGTGGAATGGCCCCTCTGCCCGCGAGGCGCTGGACATCGCCCTGGCCGGCGGCGCGTTCGACCTGCCGATGGGCATGCTGTTCCTCGACGATGGTGTGTTCCAGCTCGCGCCGGACCAGCAACCCGCCGCCGTGCAACAGAAGAACCTGGCCGCCAACCTGCAGGCGCTGCCGATGTTCGGTGTCGAAGAACTGTTCGCCTGCAACCACAGCCTGGCCCGCCGCGGCCTGGCAGCCGAGACCCTGGCGCTGCCGGTGCAAGTGCTCGATGACGCAGCGCTGACCGCGCTGATAGCCCGTTTCGACCAGGTGATAACGCTCTGATGAAGACCCTGCATGTAATTGCCCATTCCCCGTTTGGCGACGAGCGCCTGGCCAGTTGCCTGCGCCTGCTCGGTGCCGAAGATGCCCTGCTGCTGTGCGGCGATGCCGTGTATGCCCTGCGCAGCGGCAGCGAGCCGCATGGCCATCTGCAAGCCGCCGGCCTGGCCCAGCGCCTGTTCGCCCTGGACGAGGATGTACAGGCCCGCGCGGTCGGCAACGACCTGGCAAAGGCCGTGGACTACGCCGGGTTCGTCGAACTGTCGCTGCAATACGACAAGGTCAACAGCTGGCTATGAATACGCTCACCGTTGGCGATCAGGCGATCGCCCTGGACAAGGATGGCTTCCTGGTCGACCTGCAAGACTGGTCCCACGACGCCGCCGAGGCTTTGGCCAAGCGCGAGGGTATCCCGTTGACGGCGGACCACTGGGAAATCCTCGAACTGCTCCGTCAGTTCTACCAGGAATACCAGCTGTCTCCGGCCACCCGCCCGCTGATCAAGTACACAGCCCTCAAGCTGGGCCCTGAAAAGGGCAACAGCCCGCACCTTAACCGCCTGTTCAACGGCACCCCCGCCAAACTTGCCGCCAAGCTGGCGGGCCTGCCCAAGCCGACCAACTGCATATGACTGAACCTCGTCCGCTCACTCTGGAAACCCCCGCCGAACACCCGTTCGCCGAATTCGTGCGCATTCTCGGCAAAGGCAAGCGCGGCGCGCGTGGCCTGACCCGCGAGGAGGCCCGTGCAGCCATGACCCTGCTGCTGGAAGGCAAGGTTGAAGACACCCAGCTCGGTGCCTTCCTCATGCTGCTGCGGCACAAGGAAGAAAGCGCCGAAGAGCTGGCCGGCTTCACCGAGGCCTTGCGCGCCCACCTGCAGGCGCCGCGCATCGCCGTTGACCTGGACTGGCCCACGTACGCCGGCAAGAAGCGTCACCTGCCCTGGTACCTGCTGGCCGCCAAGTGCCTGGCCAACAATGGCGTGCGCATCCTGATGCACGGCGGTGGCGCACACACTGCCGGGCGTATGTACACAGAGCAACTGCTCAACCCGCTGCAGATTCCGCTGTGCCGCGACTGGGCCGCCGTCGGCAACGCGCTGGACCAGCACCAGCTGGCATTCTTCCCGCTGCACGACTGGGCGCCGCAGCTGCAACGCATGATCGACCTGCGCAACACCCTGGGCCTGCGCTCGCCCATCCACTCGCTGGCGCGAGTGCTCAACCCGCTGGGCGCTCGCTGTGGATTGCAGAGCATCTTTCACCCCGGTTACCAGGCCGTGCACCGCGAGGCCAGCCGCTTGCTGGGCGACCATGCCGTGGTGATCAAGGGTGATGGCGGCGAAATCGAGGTCAATCCCGATGTCATCAGCCATCTCTACGGCACCACGGCGGGTGAGGCGTGGGATGAAGAGTGGCCAGCGCTGAGCGAACGTCGCCATGTCAAGCCGCCCAGCCTGCAGGCAGAACACTTGCTGGCGTTCTGGCGTGGCGAAGTGGAAGACAGTTATGGCGAGAAGGCCCTGATTGCGACCATGGCGCTGGCCCTGCATGGTTTGGGACAGCACCGCGAGCAGGCGTTCGTCACAGCGCAAGGCTACTGGGACACTCGAAATAGATCGATTTAGCCGATAATAGAACCGCGATCTTTGCGCTATTTCTTCGAACGATTTGGCCTAGACTGGGCTCCAACGACAAACAACTTTGTTTCAGGAGCTCACAATGGGCCTATTGATCGACGGCCGCTGGCACGACCAGTGGTATGAAAACGGCAAGGATGGCACGTTCAAGCGTGAGAATGCCCAGCGCCGCAATCAGCTGCCCGCCCCCGAGGCCGGCCGCTACCACCTGTATGTGTCGCTGGCCTGCCCGTGGGCCCACCGCACCCTGATCTTTCGCGCGCTGAAAGGCCTGGAGCCGTTGATCGACGTGTCGGTGGTCAGCTGGCTGATGCAGGACCATGGCTGGACCTTCGATCAGCAGCAAGGCTCCAGCGGGGACCACCTAGACGCCCTGCAGTACCTGCACCAGCGCTACACCCAGGATGACCCGCACTACACAGGACGCGTGACGGTGCCTGTACTGTGGGACAAGAAAGAGAAGCGCATCGTCAACAATGAGTCGGCAGAAATCATCCGCATTTTCAACAGCGCATTCAACGAGCTGACCGGCAATACCCTGGACCTTTACCCCGCATCGCTGCGCCCGACCATCGAAGCACTGAACGCACGTATCTACCCCGCGGTGAACAACGGCGTGTACCGCGCAGGCTTTGCTACCACGCAAGACGCTTACGAGGCTGCCTTCGACGACGTGTTCAACGAACTGGATTACCTGGAAGCCTTGCTAGGCCGCAATCGCTACCTGGCGGGTGAGTACCTGACCGAGGCTGATGTACGCCTGTTCACTACACTGGTGCGCTTCGATGCCGTGTACCACGGGCACTTCAAGTGCAACCTGCGCCGCCTGAGCGACTACCACAACCTGTCGAACTGGCTGCGTGAGCTGTACCAGTGGCCCGGGGTGGCGGGCACGGTGAACATGGAGCATATCCAGAAGCACTATTACATGAGCCACAAGACCATCAACCCGAACGGGATTGTGCCTAAAGGGCCTTTGCAGGACTTTGGCTTGCCGCATGATCGAGAGCGGTTGGTGGGCAAAGGGATTTGGCAGGCTTGAGAAAGCCGGGGCTGCTTTGCAGCCCATCGCGACACAAGGCCCACACACAAGGGCCTTGCAATGCCTGGGGCATGTGCGATGGGCCACAAAGCGGCCCCCACGATTTCAGCTGTTCTGCGAACCTTCGAACCAGGCCAGCTTGTCACGCAACTGCACCACCTCCCCCACAATCACCAGGGTCGGCGCATGCACCTCGTGCTGGGCCACCAGGTCTGGCAAGTCCGCCAAGGTGCCGGTGAACACGCGCTGATTACGCGTGGTCCCCTGCTGCACCAACGCCGCCGGGGTACTCGCGGCACGCCCGTGGCGAATCAGCTCGGCACAGATGGTCGGCAAGCCCACCAACCCCATGTAGAACACCAAGGTCTGCGCCGGCGCAACCAGGTCATTCCACGGCAGGTTGCTGGTGCCGTCCTTGAGGTGCCCGGTGACGAAGCGCACCGACTGGGCATAGTCGCGGTGAGTCAGCGGAATGCCGCCATACGCCGAGCAACCGCTGGCCGCGGTAATGCCCGGCACCACCTGGAACGGAATGCCATGCTCGGCCAGCTCTTCGATCTCTTCGCCGCCCCGGCCGAAGATGAACGGGTCGCCACCCTTCAGGCGCAGCACCCGCTTACCCTGCCGAGCCAGATCGACCAACAGACGGTTGATCTGGTCCTGCGGCACTGAATGATCAGCGCGGCGCTTGCCTACGTAGATACGCTCGGCATCACGGCGACACATATCGATGATGGCGGGTGCAACCAGGCGGTCGTACAGCACCACGTCGGCCTGCTGCATCAGGCGCAAGGCACGGAAGGTCAGCAAGTCCGGATCACCCGGGCCGGCACCAACCAAGTACACCTCACCGCCCTGCTGCACCGGTGCGCCGTCTACCATCGCCTGCAACAGACGTTCGGCTTCAGCACCCTGCCCGGCCAGCTGACGCTCGGCGATCGGCCCCTGGAACACGGTTTCCCAGAAGCCACGACGCTGGTTGACGTCCGGGTACAGGGATTTGACCTTGTACCGGAAGCGTGCCGCCAGCCCGGCCAGTTCACCATAGGCCGAAGGGATCCATGCCTCGAGCTTGGCGCGAATCAGGCGTGCCAGTACCGGGGCGTCACCGCCGCTGGAAACAGCAATAACCAGCGGCGAGCGGTCTACGATCGCCGGGAAGATCACCGTGCACAGGGCCGGCGCATCCACCACATTGACCGGCACGCTAAGCGCCTGCGCATCAGCCGACACCTGGGCATTCAGCCCAGGGTCGTCGGTCGCCGCGATCACCAACCGGCAACCGACCAGGTCGGCTGCCTGATAGCCACGCACCAGCACCTCACCGCCACCTTCCCGGGCCAACGCCGCCAACTGGCCGTCGACGTCCGGCGCCACCACGCGCAGCACACCGCCGGCATCGGCCAGCAGGCGCGCCTTGCGCAAGGCGATCTCACCGCCACCGACGACCAGCACGCGGCCGCCCTGCAGCTTGTGGAACAGCGGCAGGTAATCCATTTAGCGGATGACCTCGACGCCGCCCATGTAAGGCTTCAGCACTTCCGGCACCAGGATCGAACCGTCGGCCTGCTGGTAGTTTTCCAGCACAGCAACCAGGGTACGGCCTACGGCCAGCCCGGAGCCGTTGAGCGTGTGCACCAGCTCTGGCTTGCCGGTTTCCGGGTTGCGCCAGCGGGCCTGCATGCGGCGTGCCTGGAAGTCGCCACAGTTGGAGCACGAGCTGATTTCGCGGTACTTGTCCTGGCTCGGTACCCACACTTCCAGGTCGTAGGTTTTCACGGCGCCAAAGCCCATGTCGCCGGTGCACAGGGCCAGCACGCGGTACGGCAGCTCCAGCAGCTGCAGCACGCGCTCGGCGTTGGCGGTCAAGCCTTCCAGGGCTTCCATCGACTTAGCCGGCTCCACCACCTGCACCATCTCCACCTTGTCAAACTGGTGCTGGCGGATCATGCCGCGGGTGTCACGGCCAGAAGCACCGGCTTCGCTGCGGAAGCAAGGGGTGTGGGCAACCAGTTTGAGCGGCAGCTGCTTGGCGTCGAGGATTTCACCCGCCACCAGGTTGGTCAGCGACACTTCGGCGGTCGGGATCAGGTAGAAGTCAGCCTCGCCTTCGCGGGTGATCTTGAACAGGTCTTCCTCGAACTTCGGCAACTGGCCAGTGCCCTGCAGCGCGGGCGCCTGCACCATGTACGGGGTGTAGTGTTCCTCGTAGCCATGTTCGCCGGTGTGCAGGTTGATCATGAACTGCGCCAGGGCGCGGTGCAGACGGGCAACCGGACCACGCAGCACAGCAAAACGGGCACCGGACAGCTTGGCAGCCGCTTCGAAGTCCAGGCCACCGCTGATTTCACCGAGGGCCACATGGTCCTTGATTTCGAAGTCGAACGCCTTCGGCGTGCCCCAACGGCGCACTTCGACGTTGTCGTCTTCACTGGCGCCGACTGGCACGCTGGCGTCCGGCAGGTTGGGAATGGTCAGCAAGATGCTATCCAGCTCGGCCTGAATGGCGTCCAGCTCAGCCTTGCCGGCAGCCAGTTCGTTGGCCATGCGCTCGACGTCCGCCATCAGCGGGGCGATGTCTTCACCCTTGGCCTTGGCCTGGCCGATGGACTTGGAACGGGCGTTACGCTCAGCCTGCAGCTGTTCGGTGCGGGTCTGCACCGCCTTGCGGCGCTCTTCCAGTGATTCGATGCGCGCGACATCCAGGCTGAAGCCACGGGAGGCCAGGCGATCCGCCACTTCCTGAAGTTGGCCGCGTAACAGTTTGGAATCGAGCATATCGTTCTCTCGTTATATGTAGGTGTTGGTTCAGAATCGGGTCAGGGACAGGCCAGCCCAGGTTGCGAGCAGCCCGCCCACTACGCTGATACTGGTATAGCCCAAGGCAAGGGGCACTTGCCCGCTTTCCATCAGGCGCACGGTATCGAGCGAGAAGGAGGAAAAGGTCGTCAGGCCACCGAGGAAGCCGACAATCAGGCCGGCGCGCAGTTCGACCGGCGCCAGCGGCTTGTGCAAGAACAAGCCATAGAGCAAGCCGATCAGCAGACAGCCAACCAGGTTGACCGCCAGCGTACCGGCATAGAAGTGCCGTGGCCAGTGGGCCGCTACCCAGTTGGTGGTAGCAAAGCGCAACAAGGTACCAGCAATACCACCCGCGCTGACCGCGGCGATGAGTGCAATCACGGTTTTCTCCGCTGGCGGGGGCTGTTGCGGTCGAGGTCGGCCAGATGGCGCAGCTTCTCGCCAATTTTCAGTTCCAGGCCACGGGGCACCGGCTGATAGTACTGGCGCGGTTCCAGCTCGTCGGGGAAGTAATCCTCACCGGCGGCGTAGGCGTCAGGCTCATCGTGGGCATAGCGGTACTCGTCGCCATAGCCCAACTGTTTCATCAGCTTGGTCGGGGCATTGCGCAGGTGCAACGGCACCTCCAGCGAACCATGCTCGGCCGCTTCACGCAGGGCGGTCTTGAAGCCCACGTACACCGCGTTGCTCTTGGGTGCGCAGGCCAGGTAGGTGATGGCCTGTGCCACCGCCAACTCGCCCTCGGGGCTGCCAAGGCGCTCCTGCACATCCCAGGCAGCCAGGCACAGGCTAAGCGCACGCGGGTCGGCGTTGCCGATGTCCTCGCTGGCCATGCGCACCACGCGGCGGGCGATGTACAACGGATCGCAGCCGCCGTCGAGCATGCGTGCAAACCAGTACAGGGCGCCATCGGGGTTGGAGCCGCGCACCGACTTGTGCAGTGCGGATATCTGGTCGTAAAACGCCTCGCCGCCTTTGTCGAAGCGGCGGCGACTGTCACCCAGCAGGCTCTGTAGCATCTCGACGTCGATCTCGCTGCCGTCTTCAGCCAGGTCCGAGGCGTTCTCAAGGAAGTTGAGCATGCGCCGGCCATCGCCGTCGGCGGCGGCCATCAGCATCTTGAAGGCGTCGTCGCCCACCCGCAGGTTGCGCTTGCCCAGGCCACGCGCTTCCGTCAGCGCACGGTTGACCAGCTTGCGCAAGGCCGCTTCGTCCAGGCTCTTGAGCACATACACCCGCGCCCGTGACAGCAGCGCGTTGTTCAGCTCGAACGACGGGTTTTCGGTGGTGGCACCGATGAACAGCAGGGTGCCGTCCTCGACATAGGGCAAAAAGGCGTCCTGCTGCGACTTGTTGAAGCGGTGCACCTCGTCAACGAACAGGATGGTGCGACGGCCATATTGGCCAGCCTGCTGTTTGGCCACCTCCACCGCCTGGCGGATCTCTTTCACCCCGGCCAGCACCGCCGACACCGTTTCGAAGTGCGCATCGCAGAACTGCGCCAGCAACCGCGCCAGCGTGGTCTTGCCGACCCCGGGCGGCCCCCAGAAGATCATCGAGTGCAGCGCACCTTGTTCCAGCGCTTCGCGCAGCGGTTTACCGCGCGCCAGCAGGTGCTCCTGGCCGACGTACTCATCCAGGCTGGACGGGCGCAGACGGGCGGCCAGGGGCTGGGCGACAGGTTCGCTTCGAAACAGGTCCATGGCGAGCTCTGGTTACTCCTTGATCACGTCCGCGCCTTTGGGGATGTCGAACTTGAACTTGCTGTCCGGCACCGCCTGGTTGGCCTTGACGCCATTGAACAGAATGTTGGTGCGCTGGCCGACGCTGTCGATCAGCTGCATGTCATTGATCAGGCCTTTGCGGAACGACACGCGCAGCGAGTCGAACAACGTGTCCTTGGTCTTTGGCTTGAGGGTGAAGTCCATCACTTCACCCTGCTCCTTCGAGGCGATGTCGAAGCTCTGGCTGATCTTCGACACATCACCCGACAGCAGCAGCGCCGGGGTCTGGTTCAGGCGCACGTCGAGCTTCTTGATGGTGGCCTGCTCCAGGTCCGGGTCCCACAGGGTGACGTTCTTGCCGTCCGACACCACCACCTGCTCCTGCGGTGCATCGGTGTGCCAGTAGAACAGGCCGGGGCGCTTGACCGTCATCTTGCCCGAGGTTTCCTGCAGGCTGGTGCCATCGGCGCCCAGGGTCAGCTGGGAGAAGTTGGCCTCGATGGTCTGCGACTTTTCCAACAACTGGGTCAGGCGTTGTACGTCTTGCTCACCGGCATAAGCAGTAACCGAGCCCAGGGTAAGGGCAGAAACCAACAGCATGCGAATCGCGCGCATGGGAATCCTCATTGAGCGTTGAAAAGGCGGGCGCCACCGTTGGCGCCCGGCAGGGTGTTCATCAGTCGCGCGGGCCGCCCGGGGCTATCACTTCCCGCGAGCCGTTGCTGTTCATCGGGGTGACAACGCCGGCCATCTCCATCGACTCGATCATGCGCGCGGCACGGTTGTAGCCGATCTTCAGCTTGCGTTGCACGGCAGAAATGGAGGCGCGACGGCTCTCAAGCACGAATTGCACCGCTTCATCATACAGGGCGTCGGTTTCGGCATCGTCACCCTCGCCACCGCCGCCGCCATCAAAGCCGCTACCGGCTTCTTCGACGCCGTTGAGGATGTCGTCGTTGTAGTCCGGGGCGCCACGCAGCTTCCACGCCTCGACCGTGCGGTGCACTTCGTCGTCGGACACGAATGCGCCGTGCACCCGGATCGGCAGGCTGGTGCCCGGCGGCATGTACAGCATGTCGCCATGGCCCAGCAGCTGTTCGGCACCGCCCTGGTCGATGATGGTACGCGAGTCGATCTTGCTCGACACCTGGAACGCCATACGGGTCGGGATGTTGGCCTTGATCAGGCCGGTGATCACGTCGACCGACGGGCGCTGGGTCGCGAGGATCAGGTGAATACCGGCCGCCCGTGCCTTCTGCGCGATACGGGCGATCAGCTCTTCGACCTTCTTGCCGACGATCATCATCATGTCGGCGAATTCGTCCACCACCACCACGATGGTCGGCAAGGTTTTCAGCGCAGGTGGCTCATCGTCCATGCTCTCACGGCGATACAGCGGGTCATGGATGATTTCGCCAGCTTCCTGGGCGTCCTTGATCTTGCGGTTGAAACCGGCCAGGTTACGCACGCCCATGGCCGCCATCAGTTTGTAGCGCCGCTCCATTTCGGCCACGCTCCAGCGCAGGGCGTTGGCGGCGTCCTTCATGTCGGTGACCACCGGGCACAGTAAGTGCGGGATGCCTTCGTAGATCGACAGTTCAAGCATTTTCGGGTCGATCATGATCAGCCGCGCGTCTTCCGGGCTGGACTTGAACAGGATCGACAAAATCATCGCGTTCACACCCACCGACTTACCGGAGCCGGTAGTACCGGCCACCAACAGGTGCGGCATCTTGGCCAGGTCAGTGATCACCGGCTTGCCGCCAATGTCGTGGCCCAGCGCCAGCGTGACGGGCGATTTCTGCTCGTCGTACTGCGGCGTGGCCAGCACTTCGGAGAAGCGCACCATCTGGCGGTTTTCGTTGGGTATCTCGATACCTACCGTGGTCTTGCCAGGGATGACCTCGACCACTCGCACACTGGTCACGGCCAGCGAACGCGCCAGGTCCTTGGCCAGGTTGGCGATGCGGCTGACCTTCACGCCGGCGGCCGGCTGGATTTCGTAACGGGTAATTACCGGGCCGGGGTGGATCGAATCCACCGCCACTTCCACACCGAATTCCTTGAGCTTGATTTCCAGCAGCTGACCGACGCCGGCCAGGGACTCTGGCGAATACTCGATCTTTTTCTGTTCGGCCGGGTCGAGGATGGAAATCGAGGGCAAAGTGCCTTCCACGGCGCTGTCGAACAGCGGCGCCTGCTTTTCCTTCATCGCCCGCTTGCTCGGCTCCGGCGCCTTGGCGGCTGACGGCGGCACAATGGTGGGCGCTGCGTGCTGCTGGCGGGGCACCACGGTTTCACGCGGCGCCAATGCCTCAGGCGCCGTTTCACGTGGCGGCACAATCGGTTCGCGTGCAAGGGTTGGCTCACGTGGCTCGACCGGCTGAGCGGGTGGCTCTTCACGCTTGAGGATGCGCTCGCGCAGTGACGGTTTGGCCGGCTCGCGCTTCTCGGCAGCCATCGGCGCGGCCTTGAACACCGGTTCGTCCTCGCGCAGCTGTGCCTCAAGGCGCTTGCGCTCGTTGCGCGCTTCCCACCAGCGGGTGGCAGCCCCTTGCACCAGTTCGAACAGGTCGAGGGTGATCTTGCCGGTCAGGTCCATCACCTTGAACCACGACAGGTCGGTGAAGACGGTCAGGCCGAACAGGAACAGGGCAATGAACATCAGCGTGCTGCCCTGCACGTTCAGCAGGTTGCGCGCCAGGTCGCCCAGGCTTTCGCCCAGTGCACCACCGGCGGAGAACGGCAGGCTGGCGGGCGGGTGGAAGTGGATATGCGCCAGCGCTGCCCCCGACAGCACCAGGAACACCAGGCCAATCAGCCGCCAGGAGAACAGCCAGCCGCTCCAATCCCACGGCTGGTGGCGTTCGCGGAAAATCTGCCAGGTCTTGACCGCCAGCAGCAGCGGGAAAATATAGGCGAAGTAACCCAGCACCATGAACAGGATGTCGGCGAAGTAGGCACCGGCACGCCCGGCCGCATTCTGCACCTGGTCGACGTTGCTGGTGTGGCTGAAGCCCGGGTCCGACGTATCGTAGGTCAGCAGCGCCATCCACAGGTACAGGCACAGCGCGCCGACAGCGATCAACGCACCTTCCTTGAGGCGATAATGCAGCTGCTGCCGCCACAGTGGCACAGGCAATGGAGCTGGAGTTGCGGTGGATTTCTTCAAAACGCGTCTATTCCTGCGCGTGGTGCGCGTCCAATAGTGATCGGCCGCTGCGCGACCAACGAACCACTACTTTTAACATTACTGCCCGCCAGCCGCCATGGCGGCACGCCGTATGGGGAGTTTGGCCGGGGGCGAATTCATATAGCTGCAATTTGAGCATGCATTTTCTTTTGTGACAAAGGCTTATGCTGTGTTTTTGCACAGGTGTGACAGCAAATGTAGCGGATGGTGCCTGCGGTTTGATGAATGTGTAGGAAATTGCCCTGAATTGCCGCAAAACGGCCTCACCTCCCTGTAGGGGGTAGCTTGTGCAGGTTACGGCGCTGGCTTTGAGGCACCCAAAGAGATTGACCCCGCTTTTGACCCAAGCCATGCTGCCCTCTCCCCTCCCCCACCGCACGATAGACCATGCTCACCTGGCTGACCCGCGACTCGCTGACCTTCCCGCCCCTGGAAAAGGCGCTGCACGACCCCAACGGCCTACTGGCCGCCGGCGGTGACCTGAGCCCCGAGCGCCTGGTGCAGGCGTATCGCCATGGCTGCTTCCCGTGGTACCAGGACGGCCAACCGATCCTGTGGTGGTCACCCGACCCGCGCACGGTGTTGTTGCCCGACCAGTTGCATGTGTCACGCTCGCTGGCCAAGCTGATGCGCCAAGGCCGCTACCAGGTCAGCTTCGACACCGACTTCCCGGCCGTGATCGCCGCCTGCGCCGCGCCTCGCGACTACGCTGACGGCACCTGGATCACCGACACCATGCGCAACGCCTACTGCGAGCTGCACCGCCGCGGCATCGCCCATTCGGTCGAAGTTCGCCAGGACGGCGAACTGGTCGGGGGCCTGTACGGCCTCGCCATGGGCCAGCTGTTCTTTGGCGAATCGATGTTCAGCCGCGCCGACAACGCCTCCAAGGTCGGCTTCGTGACCTTGGTCAACCACCTGCGAGACGCCGGCTTCGTGCTTATCGACTGCCAGATGCCGACCAACCACCTGCACAGCCTGGGCGCCCACGCCATCAGCCGTGCCGAGTTCGCCAGCTACCTGGCACGCCACCTTGACCAACCCAACAGTGCTTCATGGGTTGCCTAGGCGAGTTCCCGTAGCTGGCTTACACTTAAAACAAAGTCTCACCGAAGGGGTTGATCATGACAGAGTTGGCGCGGTTGAAGTTCTATGCCACTCAGCCCCACTCCTGCAGCTACCTGCCGGAGGAGCAGGCGACCACGCTGTTCCTCGACCCCAGCCAGCCGATGGACGTGCACGTGTACGCCGATTTGTCGGAAATGGGCTTTCGCCGCAGTGGCGACCACCTGTACCGCCCACACTGCCAGAACTGCAACGCCTGCGTGCCGGCGCGCATCCCGGCGGCGCGTTTCATCCCCAACCGCCAGCAGCGTCGCATACTCAAACGTAACGCCGACCTGACCGTAACCGCAGCGCGCCCGGCGTTCAAGGAAGAGTACTTCGAGCTGTACCGGCGCTATATCGAAACGCGCCACGCCGATGGCGACATGTACCCGCCCAGCCGCGATCAGTTTTCCACCTTCCTGGTACGCGACCTGCCGTTCTGCTGGTTCTACGAATTTCGCCTGGAAGGCCGGTTGATGGCGGTGGCAGTGTGCGACCTGCTGCCCAATGGCCTGTCAGCGGTGTACACCTTCTACGAGCCGGACGAGGAGCGCCGCAGCCTCGGCCGTTTCGCCATTCTCTGGCAGATCACCGAAGCGCTGCGCCAGAACCTGGAGGCGGTTTACCTGGGCTACTGGATCAAGAACTGCAAGAAGATGAACTACAAGACGCAGTACCGACCTATCGAGCTGCTGATAAACCAGCGCTGGGTCACCCTCAACTGAAAGCATTGGCTTGACACGCAGTTTTCCGGCATAATCCACGCCACTTTTTTGCCCGGTGCGGATATGCGTCGGGCTAACACTGGATCCGAGGGCTCAACTGCATGTCGAAAGAAGACAGCTTCGAAATGGAAGGTACTGTCGTCGACACCCTGCCCAACACCATGTTCCGCGTGGAGTTGGAAAACGGGCACGTCGTAACCGCGCACATCTCCGGAAAGATGCGCAAGAACTACATCCGTATTCTCACTGGCGACAAGGTCCGCGTCGAGCTGACGCCGTACGACCTGAGCAAGGGCCGCATCACCTACCGTGCGCGCTAAACTCAAGCCATGAAAAAGCCCGGCCAGGTGCCGGGCTTTTTTGTGCCTTTTGAAACTGCAGGGGCTGCAAGGCAGCCCCTGCACATCACGCGACCTCAGCGGTGGTTTCGAAGTCGAACACCAGTTCGCCATCGCGCAGGTCGACATGCACCACGCCACCATGCTCGGCCAGCTCGCCAAACAGGATCTCCTCGGCCAGCGGCCGCTTGATCTTGTCCTGGATCAGCCGCGCCATTGGCCGCGCGCCCATCTGCACGTCATAGCCCGAAACCGCCAGCCAACCGCGCGCTTCATCGCTGACTTCCAGCAGCACACGCTTGTCTTCCAGTTGCGCCTGCAATTCGATAAGGAACTTGTCGACGATGCTTTTGATCGTCTCCGTGCTCAGGCGGCCAAACTGGATGATGGTATCCAGACGGTTGCGGAACTCTGGCGTGAAGCTCTTGCGGATCACTTCCATGGCATCGGACGCGTGGTCCTGATGAGTGAAGCCGATCGACGCCCGCGCCGCGGTTTCTGCACCGGCGTTGGTGGTCATGATCAGGATCACGTTACGGAAGTCGGCTTTGCGCCCGTTGTTGTCGGTCAAGGTACCGTGGTCCATCACCTGCAGCAGCAGATTGAAGACTTCCGGGTGGGCCTTCTCGATTTCATCGAGCAACAATACGCAGTGCGGCTGTTTGGTGATCGCCTCGGTCAACAAGCCACCCTGGTCAAAACCAACATAACCCGGCGGCGCACCAATCAAACGCGACACGGTGTGACGCTCCATGTACTCAGACATGTCGAAACGCACCAACTCCACACCCAGCGCCTTGGCCAGTTGCCGCGCCGCTTCGGTCTTGCCGACGCCGGTAGGGCCGGCGAACAGGAACGAACCCACCGGCTTGTCTGGCGACTTGAGGCCGGCACGGGACAGCTTGATCGCGGTGGCCAGCGAGTCGATTGCCTGGTCCTGGCCAAACACGGTCAGTTTCAGGTCGCGCTCAAGGTTACGCAGCAGCTCCTTGTCGGAACTGGTGACGTGCTTCGGCGGAATTCGCGCAATCTTGGCGACGATGTCCTCCACTTGCGGCACATCAATGCGCTTGACGCGATTGGCCTCTGGCTGCAGGCGCTGGTAGGCCCCAGCCTCGTCGATCACATCAATGGCCTTGTCAGGCATGTGCCGGTCGTTGATGTAGCGTGAAGCCAGTTCGGCGGCGGCGCGCAGGGCTTCGTCGCTGTACTCGATGTTGTGGTGGCTTTCGAAACGCCCTTTCAGGCCGCGCAGAATGCCCACGGTGTCTTCGACCGATGGCTCGCTGACATCCACCTTCTGGAAGCGCCGCGCCAGGGCACGGTCCTTCTCGAAGATGCCGCGAAACTCCTGGAACGTGGTCGAACCGATGCAGCGGATTTCACCCGACGACAGCAGCGGCTTGAGCAGGTTGGAGGCATCCATCACCCCGCCCGACGCCGCACCGGCGCCGATGATGGTGTGAATTTCGTCGATGAACAGGATGGCCTGCGGACGCTTGCGCAGCTCACCGAGCAGCGCCTTGAAGCGCTTCTCGAAGTCACCACGGTATTTGGTACCGGCCAGCAAGGCACCCAGATCGAGTGAGTAGACCACGCTCTGTGCCAGCAGGTCAGGCACCTGACCATCGACGATGCGCTTGGCCAGGCCTTCGGCGATGGCCGTCTTACCCACGCCAGCCTCACCCACCAGCAGCGGGTTGTTCTTGCGCCGACGGGCCAGGATTTGCGCCACGCGTTCCACTTCCTGCTCACGACCTACCAGCGGGTCGATACGGCCGGCACGGGCCAGCTCGTTCAAGTTGCTGGCGTAGGCGTCCAGCGGGTTGCTCGAAGAGGAGGTTTCGCCGCCCTCTTCGTCCTGCATGTCCTGCTCGCTTTCAGACTGCGCACCATGCCCTGGCACCTTGGAGATGCCATGGGCGATGTAGTTGACCACGTCGATACGGGCCACGCTCTGCTGCTTGAGCAGGAACACGGCCTGGCTTTCCTGTTCGCTGAAGATCGCCACCAGCACGTTGGCGCCGGTCACTTCGCGCTTGCCAGAGCTTTGCACGTGGAACACGGCACGCTGCAGCACGCGCTGGAAGCCCAGGGTTGGCTGGGTTTCACGGTCTTCGTCGTTGACAGGGATCAACGGCGTGGTGGAGTCGATGAACTCTTGCAGGTCATGCTTGAGCTTGTCGAGATTGGCGCCACAGGCGCGCAGAACGGTCGCGGCAGCCTCATTGTCAAGGAGTGCCAGCAGCAGATGCTCGACGGTCATGAACTCATGACGCTTCGAACGAGCCTCCTTGAAGGCAAGATTGAGGGTGACTTCGAGCTCGCGGTTTAACATAGCTTCACCTCATACCCAAGTGGTCGGCGATTAACCGTCCTTCTCGATTTCACAGAGTAGCGGATGCTGGCTTTCCCTGGCGTATTGGTTGACCTGCATGGCCTTTGTTTCGGCGATGTCACGGGTAAACAATCCGCACACTGCCCGCCCCTCGGTATGGACGGTCAGCATGATCTTGGTCGCCAGCTCGCGGTTCAGACTGAAGAACGTCTCGAGCACTTCGACGACGAAATCCATTGGTGTGTAGTCATCGTTGAACAAAACCACCTTGTACATCGGTGGCGCCTGCAGGATCGGCTTGGCTTCCTGAACTGCAAGACCTGAGCCGTCGTCCTCATTCGATTGCGGGCGATCCTGATTGAATGTTAGTCGAATCTCACTAGGTGCATGCATGGAAAGAATTTCATCATGAGCGTCAGGTTAAGGTTGCGGGTTGACTACACAGGCCACCGCCGGCGCAGGCGCCGCGTGACCTTGACTATCGGCAAAACGGTGTTACAACCAATAAGAACCCACCGTGGTCGATAAAGATCCGCGCAGTCAACCAGATTTTTCGCAAGGTTCGTATGCGGATGAAGTGGATGATACTCCAGTGATGGAGTCCTTTGCAGAGGGACATAGGGATGGCAAGCGGTAAAGTCAAGTGGTTCAACAATGCCAAGGGCTATGGATTCATCAATGAGGAAGGTAAATCCGATGACCTGTTCGCCCATTATTCCGCCATCCGAATGGACGGATACAAGACCCTGAAGGCTGGCCAGGCCGTGGTATTCGACATCGTCCAGGGCCCCAAAGGCTTGCACGCCGTTGAAATCAAAGATGCTGCGGCCGCCGCGGCAGAGGCTGCCAGACCCCTGGGTGAGCCGCAAAGCGAAACTGCAAAAGCCTGACTGCCTGCGCTGTGCCGATAGACGAAAAAACCGGCCATTTCTTTAAAGGAGACGGCCGGTTTTCTGTTGCCTTACATGTGTTTGATCATTTCATCGCCAAAGCCTGAGCTGCTTACCAGCTTGGCGCCTTCCATCAACCGCTCGAAATCGTAGGTCACGGTCTTGGCCGCAATGGCACCATTGGTGCCTTTGATGATCAGGTCGGCGGCCTCGGTCCAACCCATGTGGCGCAGCATCATCTCTGCCGAGAGGATCACCGAGCCCGGGTTGACCTTGTCCTGCCCGGCATACTTGGGCGCCGTGCCGTGAGTGGCCTCGAACATGGCCACGGTGTCGGACAGGTTGGCGCCCGGCGCAATGCCGATACCGCCCACCTCCGCCGCCAGGGCATCGGACAGGTAGTCACCGTTGAGGTTGAGGGTGGCGATCACGTCGTATTCGGCCGGGCGTAGCAGGATCTGCTGCAGCATGGCGTCGGCAATGGCGTCCTTGACGATGACCTCGCGACCGGTCTTGGGGTTCTTGAATTTCATCCATGGGCCACCATCGAGCAGTTCAGCGCCGAACTCGTCACGCGCCACCTCGTACCCCCAGTCCTTGAACGCGCCCTCGGTGAACTTCATGATGTTGCCCTTGTGCACCAGGGTCAGCGATTCGCGGTCGTTATCCACCACGTATTGCAGGGCCTTGCGCACCAGACGCTTGGTACCCTCCTTAGACACCGGCTTGATGCCAATGCCGCAATCCTGGTCGAAGCGGATCTTGGTGACCCCCATTTCCTCCTTGAGAAACTTGATCACCTTGTTCGCCTCGGGCGACCCGGCCTTCCACTCGATGCCGGCATAGATGTCTTCGGAGTTCTCGCGGAAGATCACCATGTCGACGTCGCCCGGCTTTTTCACCGGGCTCGGTACACCCTGGAACCACAGCACCGGCCGCAGGCATACATACAGGTCCAGTTGTTGGCGCAGGGCCACGTTGAGCGAGCGGATGCCGCCACCGACCGGGGTGGTCAGCGGGCCCTTGATCGACACCACGTAATCACGCACGGCATCGAGGGTTTCCTGCGGCAACCAAGTATCCTGGTCATACTTTTGGGTGGCTTTCTCGCCAGCGTATACCTCCATCCAGGCGATCTTGCGCTTGCCGCCGTAGGCCTTCTCCACGGCGGCATCGACCACCTTGATCATTACCGGCGAAACATCGACGCCGATCCCGTCGCCTTCAATGTAAGGAATGATCGGATGATCAGGCACGTTAAGCGAATGGTCTGCATTGACGGTAATTTTGGTGCCGTCGGTCGGAACCTTGATTTTCTGGTATCCCATGCTTGCACTACTCCGCTGTCGGGTGTGGTTTGGACATCGTGCGATCCACTGAGCCTAAACCACATCTGCCGACCTGCAAGGCATGCGACAACCCGCCGCATTGCCGCTTAGTCTTTGGTCTTATAAATGGGCCGATATCACTTGGCCTTGCTGATTAGCCCGAATGGTTTGGTATACTCCGCCGCGACCGAAGGGTCATCGGGGCGAATCCCAGGAAAATGCGGACCGCCCTAGGCCATGAATGGCCATAAAGCCTGGGTTGTTACCGCAGCTCAGCACTTGACGCTCGACTGATGCATCCACCATCACCGCTCGCAGCCTCTCGACTTTCCGCTCATGGCGCTGCCAGGGCGATGCGCCTACCCTGCGCACCACGAGACTCGAGCACGCTCAGCACACAGAGAGTTAACCCGCATGCCCACCCGTTCCAAGATCATCTATACCTTCACCGACGAAGCCCCCGCCCTCGCCACTTACTCGCTGCTGCCGATCATCGAAGCGTTCACCGCTTCGGCTGACATCGCTGTCGAAACTCGCGACATCTCCCTGGCTGGCCGTATCCTTGCCGCCTTCCCGGAGCAACTGGGCGCAGAGAAGCAAGTAGGCGATCACCTGGCGGAACTGGGCCAGCTGGCTACCACCCCTGAAGCCAACATCATCAAGCTGCCGAACATCAGCGCCTCGGTACCGCAGCTCAAAGCCGCGATCAAGGAACTGCAAGGCAAGGGCTTCAACATCCCTGACTACGCCGACGAGCCGGCCACCGCGGAAGAAAAAGAATCCCGTGCCCGCTACGACCGCATCAAGGGTTCCGCCGTGAACCCGGTGCTGCGCGAAGGCAACTCCGACCGCCGCGCGCCGCTGTCGGTCAAGAACTACGCCCGCAAGCACCCACACAAGATGGGCGCCTGGGCCGCCGACTCCAAGTCGCACGTTGCCCACATGACTCAAGGCGACTTCTACGGCAGCGAAAAGGCCGCGCTGATCGAAGCTGACGACAGCCTGCGCATCGAGCTGGTCGCCAAAGACGGCAGCACCACCGTGCTGAAAGAAAAAACCGCCGTCAAAGCCGCTGAAGTCATCGACTGCGCCACCCTGAGCCGCAAGGCCCTGAAAGCCTTCATCGCCGAGCAGATCGCCGATGCCAAGGCCGCCGGCGTGCTGCTGTCGGTGCACCTGAAAGCCACCATGATGAAGGTCTCCGACCCGATCATGTTCGGCGTCATCGTCGAAGAGTTCTACAACGACGTGCTGACCAAGCACGCCGCTGCCCTGGCCGAAGTAGGCTTCAACGCCAACAACGGTATCGGCGACCTGTACGCCCGCATCAAGGACCTGCCAGCTGACAAGCAGGCCGAGATCGAAGCCGACATCCAGGCCCTGTACGCCGAGCGCCCGGCCCTGGCCATGGTCAACTCCGACAAAGGCATCACCAACCTGCACGTGCCGAGCGACGTGATCGTCGACGCCTCGATGCCGGCCATGATCCGTGACTCGGGCAAGATGTGGAACACCGCAGGCGAACTGCAAGACGCCAAGGCCGTGATCCCGGACCGCTGCTACGCCGGCATCTACCAGGCCACCATCGAAGACTGCAAGGTCAACGGTGCCTTCGACCCGACCACCATGGGCAGCGTGCCGAACGTTGGCCTGATGGCGCAAAAGGCCGAAGAGTATGGCTCCCACGACAAGACCTTCCAGGTCAAGGCTGACGGCGTGGTTCGTGTAGTCGATGGCAAGGGCAACGTGGTGCTGGAGCAGAACGTCGAAGCCGGTGACATCTTCCGTATGTGCCAGACCAAAGACGCGCCGATCCAGGACTGGGTCAAGCTGGCCGTCAACCGTGCCCGCCTGAGCAACACCCCGGCGGTGTTCTGGCTGGACCCGGCTCGCGCCCACGACGGCGTCATGATCGAGAAGGTGCAGAAGTACCTGAAAGATCACGACACCACCGGCCTGGACATCCGCATCCTGGCACCGGTCGACGCCATCAAGTTCTCCCTGGCCCGCATCCGCGAAGGCAAGGACACCATCTCGGTGACCGGCAACGTGCTGCGTGACTACCTGACCGACCTGTTCCCGATCATGGAGCTGGGCACCAGCGCCAAGATGCTGTCGATCGTACCGCTGATGAGCGGCGGTGGCCTGTTCGAAACCGGCGCCGGCGGTTCGGCTCCGAAGCACGTGCAGCAGCTGGTTGAAGAGAACTTCCTGCGTTGGGACTCGCTGGGTGAATTCCTGGCCCTGGCCGCTTCCCTGGAGCACCTGGGCAACACCTACGACAACCCGCGCGCCAAGGTTCTGGCCAACACCCTGGACCAGGCTACCGGCAAGTTCCTCGACACCAACAAGTCGCCGTCGCGCAAAGTCGGCGGTATCGACAACCGCGGCAGCCACTTCTACCTGACCCTGTACTGGGCCGAGGCCCTGGCCGCTCAGACGGACGACGCTGCCCTGCAGGCACGCTTCGCACCACTGGCAAAAACCCTGGCCGAGAACGAAGCGACCATCGTCGCCGAGCTCAACGCCGTTCAGGGCAAGCCAGCCGACATCGGCGGCTACTACGCCCCGGATGCCGAGCTGACCGCCAAGGTGATGCGCCCAAGCCAGACCCTGAACAGCGCCATCGCTGCCCTGTAAGGTTCGCTTGAAGTAACAGCACAAACCCCGGCCACGCACCGGGGTTTGTGCTTTCTGGAAAACAAGCGCGGTCCCTGTAGGAGCGGGTTTACCCGCGAATACGGTGGTGAAAGCACTGACCCATTCGCGGGTTAACCCGCTTCTACAGGGCCCTGCAGACCGTTGAGGAGATGCTCATGACCTGGCAACCCCACATCACCGTAGCGACCATCGTCGAGCACGAAGGCAAGTTCCTCTTCGTCGAGGAATTCAAAGCCAACCAGCACGTCTTCAACCAGCCGGCCGGCCACCTCGAGCCCAACGAGACCCTGCCCCAGGCCGCCCTGCGCGAAACCCTGGAGGAAACCGCCTGGGAAGTCGAGCTGACCGGCGTGGTCGGCATCTACCTGTACACCGCCCCCAGCAACGGCGTGACCTACCAGCGCATCTGCTTCGCCGCCCGCCCCGTGCGCCATCACGCCGACCTGGCACTGGACAGCGACATCGTCCGCGCCGTGTGGCTGACCCGCGACGAACTGCTGGCCGACCCCACTCGCTGGCGCAGCGAGCTGGTGCCGCGCTGCCTGGATGACTACCTCAAAGGCCCGCTGCACAGCCTCGACCTGCTACGCGACTGACGCAGCGCCGCGGTTTTGATAGAATCGGCGTTTTTCCCCCTTGATACACACCGGTACCCATGACCAGCCCAGCACTTAAAGACCCCGCCAAGACCCGCGTCATCGTCGGCATGTCCGGCGGCGTGGACTCTTCCGTCTCAGCCCTTCTGCTCATCGAGCAGGGCTACCAGGTGGAAGGGCTGTTCATGAAGAACTGGGAAGAGGACGACGGCACCGAATACTGCACCGCCCGTGAAGACCTGGCCGACGCCCAGGCCGTGTGCGACCGTATCGGCATCAAGCTGCACACCGCCAACTTCGCCGCCGAATACTGGGACAACGTGTTCGAGCACTTCCTTGAGGAATACAAGGCTGGCCGCACCCCCAACCCCGACATCCTCTGCAACCGCGAAATCAAGTTCAAGGCGTTCCTCGACTACGCCCTGTCGCTGGGTGCCGACCTGATCGCCACCGGCCACTATGTGCGCCGCCGCAATACTGGCGCGCTCACCGAACTGCTCAAGGGCCTGGACCCGAACAAGGACCAGAGCTACTTCCTGCACGCCGTCGGCGGCCAGGAAATCGCCCGCACGCTGTTCCCGGTCGGCGAACTGGAAAAGCCCGAAGTACGCGCCATCGCCGAAAAGCACGGCCTGGCCACCGCCAAGAAGAAAGATTCCACCGGCATCTGCTTCATTGGCGAGCGCCGCTTCAGCGACTTCCTCAAGCAGTACCTGCCGGCCCAGCCGGGCGACATTGAAACCACCGAAGGTGAAGTGATCGGCCGCCACCATGGCCTGATGTACCACACCATCGGCCAGCGCCAGGGCCTGGGCATTGGCGGCCTGAAAGATGCCAGTGACGAGCCGTGGTACGTGCTGCACAAGGACCTGGCCCGCAACGTGCTGGTGGTCGGCCAGGGCAACGAGCACCCATGGCTGTTCTCCCGCGCCCTGCTGGCCTCGGACATTTTCTGGGTCAACCCGGTCGACCTCGGCAGCCCACGCCAGCTGACTGCCAAGGTGCGCTACCGCCAGAGCGACCAGCGATGCACCCTGGAACGCACCGCCAGCGGCTACCGCGCCGTGTTCGACGAGCCTCAGCGCGCCGTAACGCCGGGCCAGTCAGTGGTGTTCTATGACGGCGAAGTGTGCCTGGGCGGTGGCGTGATCGAGGCTGCCGAGCCGTGGAGCCCGCGCGCATGAGCAACCTGCAGGAGCAGCTGATCGCATTGGGCGGTGTGTTCCAGGCCGCCGTGCTTGTCGACCGCATCGCCCGCACCGGCCAGGCCAGTGAAGCCAATATCGGCTGCATGCTGGGCAGCCTGCTGGTGCGTGACCCCAAGGACACCCTGGAGGTGTTCGGCGGTGACGACCTGAACCTGCGCGACGGCTACCGAGCGCTGATCGGCGCCCTCGAGCGCGACCCCAACAGCCTGCAGCGCGAGCCACTGCGCTACGCCCTGTCGATGCTGGGCCTGGAACGCCAGCTGAACAAGCGTGGTGACCTGCTGGACACCATCGGCAACCGACTGCCGCAAATCCAGTCGCAGGCCGAGCATTTCGGCCTGGTTCACGAAAACGTCATCGCTTCCAGTGGAGCCTTGTATCAAGACACCCTGAGCACCTTGCGCCAGCGCATTCAGGTGCACGGCGACATGCGCTTCCTGCAGCAGCCCAACAACGCCTCGAAGATCCGCGCCTTGCTGCTGGCCGGCATCCGCGCCGCGCGACTGTGGCGGCAGCTGGGCGGGCACCGCTGGCAGCTGGTGTTTAGCCGGCGCAAGTTGCTGAACGAACTGTACGACATGATGCGCAGCCCCACCTGACGGGCTGGGCTGCCCTTTGTGGGAGCGGGCGTGCCCGCGAAGCAGGCGACGCGGTGTATGGCACCGGCTACGCCGGTGTTCGCGGGCACGCCTGCTCCCACAGGGGCTGCCACCAGATCCAAATTGGGCCGACCTTTGGTCAGCCACCCGACCCAGGCGCAATTTTCATGTATGATATGCGCCCTTCCAAAAGCCTGACTGTCCGAGAACACCCCATGCAGCTTTCTTCGCTCACTGCGGTTTCCCCTGTAGACGGCCGTTATGCCGGCAAAACCCAGGCCTTGCGCCCCATTTTCAGCGAATTCGGCCTGATCCGTTTCCGCGCCCTGGTCGAAGTGCGCTGGCTGCAGCGCCTGGCCGCCCACCCGCAAATCGGCGAAGTGCCGGCGTTCTCCGCCGAAGCCAACGCCCTGCTGGACAGCCTGGCCAACGATTTCAAGCTGGAGCACGCCGAGCGCGTCAAGGAAATCGAGCGCACCACCAACCACGACGTCAAGGCCATTGAATACCTCCTCAAGGAGCAGGCCGCCAAGCTGCCTGAGCTGGCCAAGGTCAGCGAGTTCATCCACTTCGCCTGCACCAGCGAGGACATCAACAACCTGTCCCACGCCCTGATGCTGCGCGCTGGCCGTGACGAAGTGCTGTTGCCGCTGATGCGCCAGGTCGCCGACGCCATCCGCGCCCTGGCCCACGCCCACGCCGAAGTGCCAATGCTGTCGCGTACCCATGGTCAGCCGGCTTCGCCGACCACGCTGGGTAAAGAACTGGCCAACGTCGTGTACCGCCTGGAGCGCCAGATCGCCCAGGTTGCCGCCGTGCCGCTGCTGGGCAAGATCAACGGCGCCGTGGGCAACTACAACGCCCACCTGTCGGCCTACTCGCAGATCGACTGGGAAGAGAACGCCCGCGCCTTCATCGAAGACGAACTGGGCCTGCAGTTCAACCCGTACACCACCCAGATCGAGCCGCACGACTACATCGCCGAGCTGTTCGACGCCATCGCCCGCTTCAACACCATCCTGATCGACTTCGACCGTGATGTGTGGGGCTACATTTCCCTGGGTTACTTCAAGCAGAAGACCGTTGCCGGCGAAATCGGTTCGTCGACCATGCCGCACAAGGTCAACCCGATCGACTTCGAAAACTCCGAAGGCAACCTGGGTATCGCCAACGCGCTGTTCCAGCACCTGGCCAGCAAGCTGCCGATCTCGCGCTGGCAGCGTGACCTGACCGACTCCACCGTGCTGCGCAACCTGGGCGTGGGCTTTGCCCACAGCGTGATCGCCTTCGAGGCCAGCCTGAAAGGCATCGGCAAGCTGGAAGTCAACGAAGCTCGCATCGCCGCCGATCTGGACGCCTGCTGGGAAGTGCTGGCCGAGCCGATCCAGACCGTGATGCGCCGCTTCAACATCGAAAACCCCTACGAGAAGCTCAAAGAGCTGACCCGTGGCAAGGGCATCACCCCAGAAGCGCTGCTGACCTTCATCGACGGCCTGGACATGCCAGCCGAAGCCAAGGCCGAGCTCAAGCAGCTGACCCCCGCTACCTACATCGGTAACGCGGCGGCCCAGGCCAAACGCATCTAAGCTGAGCGTCGCGTACAACGCCCGGCCTGGCCGGGCGTTTTTATTCCCGTACGAAAATTACGTTTTTTCAATAGGTTGAACATGAATCCTGATACTCCACTGCAGCTGCTCGGCGGCATCTCGGCCCGCGAATTCATGCGCGACTACTGGCAGAAGAAGCCGCTGCTGGTACGCCAGGCCTTCCCGGACTTCATCAGCCCGATCGACCCCGACGAGCTCGCCGGCCTGGCCCTGGAAGACGAGGTCGAGTCGCGTATCGTGCTGGAGCACGGCGCGCACCCGTGGGAACTGCGCCGCGGCCCGTTCAGCGAAGACACCTTCGCCGAACTGCCGGAAAAAGACTGGACCCTGCTGGTACAGGCCGTTGACCAGTTCGTTCCGGAAGTGGCCGAACTGCTGGAAAACTTCCGCTTCCTGCCCAGCTGGCGTATCGATGACGTGATGATCAGCTTCGCCGCCCCGGGTGGCAGCGTCGGCCCGCACTTCGACAACTACGACGTGTTCCTGCTGCAAGGCCACGGCCAGCGCAACTGGAAGATCGGCCAGATGTGCAGCAGTGACAGCCCGCTGCTGGAGCACGCCGACTTGCGTATCCTGGCCGAGTTCGAGCAGAGCGGCGAGTGGACCCTGGAGCCCGGCGACATGCTCTACCTGCCACCGCGCCTGGCCCACTACGGTGTGGCCGTGGATGACTGCCTGACCTACTCGGTCGGCTTCCGCGCACCGAGCGCTGCCGAAGTGCTGACCCACTTCACCGACTTCCTCGGCCAGTTCCTGCCCGACGAAGAGCGCTACAGCGACGCCGACGCCCAGCCGGTCAGCGACCCGCACCAGATCCAGCACGATGCCCTCGACCGCCTCAAGGCGCTGCTCGACAAGCACATGGGCGACAAGGACCTGCTGCTGACCTGGTTCGGCCAGTTCATGACCGAGCCGCGCTACCCCGAGCAGGTCGTTGGCGAAGAGCTGACCGAGGAAGAGCTGATCGACGCCCTTGAGCAGGGCGCCATCCTGATCCGCAACCCCAGCGCACGCCTGGCCTGGTCGGAATTCGAAGACGACCTGCTGCTGTTCGCCAGCGGCCGTAGTTGCCCACTGCCCGGCAAACTGCGAGAGCTGCTGAAGCTGGTATGTGCGGCCGACGCCTTGCACATCGACAACCTGGCCGAGTGGCTGCAGGACGAAGATGGCCTTATGCTGGTACAGCAGCTGGTCAAACAAGGGAGCCTGGGATTCGCCAATGAATAAGATCAGCGTTCGCCTCGCCGATTGGCACAAAGACAACGCCGACATCCGCCGTATCCGTGAAGCCGTGTTCGTCGCCGAGCAGCACATTCCGCCAGAGCTGGAGTTCGATTCTGAAGACCAGGATGCCCTGCACTTCCTGGCCCTGGAAGGCGACTATCCGATCGGTACTGCGCGCCTGCTGGCCGACGGCACCATCGGGCGCATCTCGGTGCTCAAGGACTGGCGCGGCCTGAAGGTGGGCGATGCGTTGGTCAATGCGGTCATCGTCGAAGCGCAGAACCGCGACCTGAAACAGCAGATGCTCAGCGCCCAGGTACACGCCACGCCGTTCTATGAGCGGCTGGGCTTTCGCGTAGTCAGCGAGGAATTCCTCGAAGCTGGCATCCCGCATGTCGACATGGTGCGCGACTCGCGCGCCTGATCCATCACCTGTGCCGGCCGCTTCGCGGGTAAACCCGCTCCTACAAGCACCACGCGTCCCTGTAGGAGCGGGTTTACCCGCGAAGAGGCCGGCACAGGCCATATACATCCCCGCTGACAAAAAACCTGTACATCCATCCAGATAAAACTTGCCTCTGCGCCCCCGCTTGCGCATCCTATGGCCCACCACCCCGATGAAGCGTCCCGGCCATGCGCCTGTTCCTCTGTGAAAAACCCTCCCAGGCAAAAGACATTGCCAAAGTGCTCGGCGCCAACCGCAAAGGCGACGGCTGCTGGCAAGGCACCGATATCTGCGTCACCTGGTGCATTGGCCACCTGCTGGAAACCGCCCCGCCCGACAGCTACGACGAACGTTACAAGCGCTGGAACCTGGCCGACCTGCCGATCATTCCAGACAAGTGGAAGATGCTGGTAAAGCCCAAGACCGCCAGCCAGTTCAAGGCAGTCAAACGCCTGCTCGGTGAAGCGCGGGAGCTGGTGATTGCCACCGACGCCGACCGCGAAGGCGAAATGATTGCCCGCGAGCTGGTCGAGCACTGCCGCTACCGAGGCCCGGTGCAGCGCCTGTGGCTGTCGGCGCTGGATGACGCCTCCATCCGCAAGGCCCTGGCGCGCCTGCTGCCAGGCCACGAGACGTTCAACCTGTACCACTCGGCGCTGGGCCGCTCGCGCGCCGACTGGCTGATCGGCATGAACATGAGCCGGCTGTTCACCTTGCTGGGCCGCCAATCCGGCTACCAGGGTGTGCTGCCAGTAGGCCGCGTGCAAACGCCGACCTTGCGCCTGGTGGTCGACCGCGACCGCAGCATCGCCAACTTCGTACCGGTGCCGTTCTGGGCCATCGACGTCCAGCTGGAACACGCCGGCCAACGCTTCAATGCCCAATGGCGTGCCCCCGAAGACGCCTGTGATGACCAAGGCCGCTGCCTGAAGCAAGACCTGGCACAGCGGGCCGCCACCGACATCGGCCATGCCGGCACTGCCCGAGCGGTAAAGGTAGCGACCGAGCGTGTGCGCGAAGCAGCACCGCTGCCCTTCGACCTTGGCACCCTGCAGGAGCTGTGCTCGAAAAAGTTCGGCCTCGGCGCCCAGGAAACCCTCGACATTGCCCAGGCACTGTACGAAACACACAAGTTGATCACCTACCCGCGCAGTGATTGCGGCTATTTGCCACAAAGCCAGCACGCCGAGGCACCCGCCATCCTCGCCGCCCTGCAACGGGCCGATGCCAGCCTGGCACCGCTGCAGCCCTACCTGGAGCCGCAACGCCGCTCGCGGGCGTGGAACGACGCCAAAGTCAGCGCTCACCATGGCATCATCCCCACCGCCGCCGCCAGCGACCCCTCGCGCCTGCCGGCCAAGCACAAGGCCGTGTATACCCTGATCCGCGCCCGCTATCTGGCGCAGTTCCTGCCCAACCATGAGTACGACCGCACCCAGGCCGACTTCGACTGCGCCGGTCATGCGCTGCGTGCTGTGGGCAAGCAGATCGTCGAGCCGGGCTGGCGCCGCGCCTTGCCCGAGGCGCTCACCCCGGCCAAAGGCCGCGAGGCACCACCGGCCCAGGTGCTGCCGGCGCTTCGCGAAGGCCAGGACTGCAACGTACACAGCCTGCAACTGAAAGACCTGTGGACCCAGCCACCCAAACCGTTTACCGAAGGCGACCTGATCAAGGCGATGAAAAACGTGGCCAAGCTGGTGGATGACCCTCGGCTGAAGCAGAAACTCAAGGAAACCACCGGCATCGGCACCGAGGCCACCCGCGCCAGCATTATCCAGGGTCTGCTCGACCGCGGTTACCTGGTAAAGAACGGCAAGGCGCTGTCGGCCACACCTGCGGCCTTCAGCCTGATCGACGCCGTTCCCCGCGCGATTGCCGACCCCGGCACCACGGCGATCTGGGAGCAGGCGCTGGACATGGTGCAAAGCGGCGAGATGACCCTGGACGAGTTCGTCGCCCGGCAGTCGGCGTGGATGGGCAAGCTGGTAGAGCGTTGCAGCGGCATGCGCATGACCATCAGCGGGCCAGCGGCCGGGGCGGCCCCGCCCTGGAAGAAGAAACGTCGCGGTGGAGGTGGCAAAAGCAAAGCGGCCGGAAACAAGGCAACTCCGAGCAAGCCACGTCAGGCGCGGAAAAAGCGAGCCCCCCTGTAGGAGCGGGTTCACCCGCGAAGAGGCCAGCCCAGGCAACACATTAACCACAGGCAAACCACAAACCCCGACCAACACATTGGCAACGTGAAATTTAACTGCTAACTTTTCATGAAAATAAACATAATAATTTTCACGGAAATCCCGCATGTTCAAACAATCCGCCCAGCACGTCGCCAGTTACTACGCCCAGACCTACCCCGCCAACATCCCATTACGCCCTACCCTGCAAGGCACTCAGGACACCGATGTGCTGATCATCGGCGCCGGTTTCAGCGGCCTGCACACTGCCCTGCGCCTGACCCAGGCCGGCAAACGCGTAACGCTGCTGGAAGCCAGCCGGGTTGCCTGGGCGGCCTCCGGACGCAACGGTGGCCAGGCGCTGCTGGGCTGGTCGTGCGACATGCCGCCGCTGGAGCAGGCCCTTGGCATCGAACGCACCCAACGGCTATGGGCCAGCATGTGCTGGGCCGCCGACGAGATGCGCGAACTGCCCCAGCGCCACGGCTTCGACATCGACTACCGGCCGGGCAGCCTGTGGACTGCGGTATTGCCGCGCCGGGTAAAAATGCTCGAAGAGGCCCTGCATGATGCCGAGCATAAATGGGGTTACGACGCCCTGCGCCTGATCGGCCGTGACGAGTTGCCGCAATGGATCGACAGCCCGCGCTACCAGGCCGCGCTGTACGACGCCAAAGGTGCCCACCTCAACCCGCTGAAACTGGCACAGGGCCTGGCCAGTACCATCGAGGCTGCCGGCGGGCAAATCTACGAACAGAGCCAGGTGCTCAGCTACCAGCAGGCTCGCGACGGCTATGTCGCCCGTACCGACCGTGGCGAAGTTCGCTGCCAGGTATTGGTGCTGGCCTGCAACGCCTACATCGACCGCCTTGACCGCAGCCTGTCGCGTCGCCTGTTGCCAGTCGGTTCCTACCAGGTCGCCACTGCGCCTCTGGATGCCGACTTGGCCCATTCGTTACTACCTCGCAACAGTTGCGTGATCGACAACCAGTTCGTACCCGACTACTTCCGCCTCACCCCAGACCACCGCCTGCTGTTCGGTGGCGGCTGCACATACCTGGGCGGCATTCCCAAGGACGTCGCCAGCGCTACCCGCCCGTACCTGGAGCGGGTATTCCCGCAACTGGCCGGGGTAGCCATCGACTATGCCTGGGGTGGCCATATTGATTGCAGCATGCAACGCACCCCGGACGTCGGCCGCGAGGGCCAGCGCTACTGGCTGCAGGGCTTCTCCGGTCATGGTGTACTGCCGACCCTGGCGGCGGCGCGGGCGGTGAGTGATGCCATTCTCGGCGATGAAGACCTGTTGGCGCTGTACCAAGGCATCGACAACGGCCGCTTCCCCGGTGGCGACCTGCTGGCTGCGCCATTGGAAGCGGCGGCAAAGGCCTGGTACCGCATGCGCGACCGCGTCTGAAGGGCATCAGTATTGCCTGTGCGGGCCTCTTCGCGGGTGAACCCGCTCCTACACTGTGAGGTCCCTTTCACCCGCGAAGAGGCCCGCACAGGCACCACAACTTCCTGATACCCGCCAAAAACCCTCCTATTCTCAATAGCTCCCTTCGCTTCCTGCACCCAGGAGACACGACCATGAGCTATGTAACCACGAAGGACGGCGTACAGATTT
The DNA here is from genome assembly GCF_001655295.1 of Pseudomonas sp. JY-Q. Classification (NCBI taxonomy): domain Bacteria; kingdom Pseudomonadati; phylum Pseudomonadota; class Gammaproteobacteria; order Pseudomonadales; family Pseudomonadaceae; genus Pseudomonas; species Pseudomonas sp. JY-Q. The sequence continues at coordinate 4,015,732 of NZ_CP011525.1, forward strand.
TCTACAAGGACTGGGGCCCGCGCGATGCACCGGTGATCCACTTCCACCACGGCTGGCCGCTCAGTGCCGATGACTGGGACGCGCAGATGCTGTTCTTCCTCGCCCAGGGTTACCGCGTGGTCGCCCACGACCGGCGGGGCCATGGCCGCTCCAGCCAGGTATGGGACGGCCACGACATGGACCACTATGCCGACGACGTAGCCGCCGTGGTCGCCCACCTGGGCACCCAGGGCGCCGTGCATGTCGGCCACTCGACCGGCGGCGGCGAAGTGGTGCGCTACATGGCCCGGCACCCTGAAGACAAGGTGGCCAAGGCCGTGCTGATCGCGGCCGTCCCCCCCTTGATGGTACAAACCCCCGGCAACCCCGGTGGCCTGCCCAAGTCGGTATTCGACGGTTTCCAGGCCCAGGTTGCCAGCAACCGGGCGCAGTTCTACCGGGATGTGCCAACAGGGCCGTTCTACGGCTACAACCGCCCAGGGGTCGAAGCCAGCGAAGGCATCATCGGCAACTGGTGGCGCCAAGGCATGATCGGCAGTGCAAAGGCCCATTACGATGGCATCGTGGCGTTTTCCCAGACCGATTTCACCGAGGACCTGAAGGGCATCCAGCAGCCGGTGCTGGTGATGCACGGCGACGATGACCAGATCGTGCCATACGAAAATTCCGGGGTACTGTCGGCCAGGCTGCTGCCCAATGGCACGCTGAAAACCTACAAAGGCTACCCGCATGGCATGCCCACCACCCATGCCGATGTGATCAATGCGGATTTGCTGGCGTTTATCCGTAGTTGATGTTTTCGCCAGTACCGGCCCTTTCGCGGGTAAACCCGCTCCTACGGGATTACGCGGGCTTGCCCGCGAAAGGGCCGGCACTGGCAACACACCTTCCCCAGGATTACCATGTGTCCCTTCTAGTGCAGCACTTTGCCGCCTCCTTGCCTCCCCGCCTGCCAAAAACCCATGCCCTTCGAACTCACCGTAGAACCCCTAACCCTACTCATCCTGGCGCTGGTCGCTTTCGTCGCCGGTTTCATCGACGCCATCGCCGGTGGCGGGGGCCTGCTCACCACCCCGGCCCTGCTCACTGCCGGCATGCCACCGCACCTGGTACTGGGCACCAACAAGCTCAGTTCCACCTTCGGCTCGGCCACTGCAGGTTTCACTTACTACAAACGCAAACTGTTCCACCCGGCGCAGTGGCGCCCGGCGTTGTTCGCCACCTTGACCGGGGCGTTGCTCGGCGCCGTCATCGCCCATTACATGCCAGCCGAATGGCTGAACAAGATGCTGCCAGTGATCGTCTTCGCCTGTGGCATCTACCTGTTGTTCGGCGGCACGCCCAAGGCGCCGCTGGATGCCGATGCACCGATCAAGAAAAAGTGGCAAGTGCCGCAAGGCTTCACCCTGGGCTTCTACGACGGCGTAGCCGGCCCGGGTACCGGGGCGTTCTGGACGGTCAGTACCCTGCTGCTGTACCCCATCGACCTGGTACGCGCCAGCGGCGTGGCGCGCAGCATGAACTTCGTCAGCAACATCGCGGCGCTGACGGTGTTCATCATTTCCGGGCAGGTGGACTACATCGTCGGCCTGTGCATGGGCCTGTCGGTCATGGTCGGCGCCTTTTTCGGCGCACGCACGGCGATCAGCGGCGGCAGCAAGTTCATCCGCCCAGTGTTCATCACCGTGGTGCTGGCGTTGACCGTGCGCCTAGCGTGGCAACACTGGTTCGGGCAGGCCTGAACCTTTGTACCCGATCATGAGGCCCATCAGCCGTACTATCATTTATGCCAGTTGAGGGGGGGCGCAAGGAATTGTAAATATATGACGCCTCTCATCAACGGAAATATCTAAATGCAAAGCAAGGTTATTTCCTTCCAATATACCTGCTATGGAGCCTCAGCTAAGCCAGGGAATATTTACGTACTGGGTTTCACGGGAGCACCTCGCGACCTATGGACAGGCTGCTACCTACTGGGAAACGGCAAGCGTACTTATAACCCGAATTTGATGAGGTTCCTCTCTCCCGACAGCCTAAGCCCTTTTAGCAAAGGAGGCATAAACGCCTACGCCTATTGCTCTGCCGACCCAATAAACAGGCTAGATCATTCAGGCCAGAATTGGATCAAGAAACTGTTCAGTCGCCCCGAACCTGCTTATACGATGACAGAGATAATAGCCGCTCACGACCATCCAGAACTGCAAAAGTACTCGGGGTGGCGTTTCAGCAGCAAGGCAACTGGCTGGGATGTTAAAATGGCGAAAAAGCTACCAAAACGACTGGCAGAAAAGGCTCAGCTTGAGCGCGACATACCAGAAGCAGCACAACTTCGATCGCATAACCTCCTCCCAAAGCTGGTAAAGCGATTACAGTATGTCACCGCTAAGATCGAAGCCACTGGCAGCAGGCTTTCAGAACTACAGTCTGGATTGACCCCGCACGAATTAGCTGCTGCTCTTTCACAAAATCAAGGTCTTCCACCACCGCCGTATTCCGAAACTAGCCCAGATAGCTTAGGTCTCCCCAACCCTTTTTGGCCAACAATTAATATCAGAGGTGCCGCAGGGGGTTCCCCCCAAGCGACAGCAAATTTCCCGCGCATATACCAGTTATCAGAATAACGATTTCCTGAATACCTATCGACCTGGTACGCGCCAACGACGTGGCGCGTAGCATGAACTTTGTCAGCAACATTTCGGCGCTGACGGTGTTCATCATTTCCGGGCAGGTGGACTACATCGTCGGCCTGTGCAAGGGCCTGTCGGTGAGGGTCGGAGAACACTTCTCACTGCAGCTAGGACGGGAAAGCAGGGATATCAAGGCCCAGGCGCCGCGCAACATACAGGTCGATCAGGTACCGGGCGATGGACCGCCCGGCCGGCAGCGGCGGCAGGTCGTGGACGCTGAACCACTTGGCGTCCTCGATCTCGTCCGGCTGCATGACAATCTCGCCCCCCGCATACTCGGCATGGAAACCCAGCATCATCGAATGCGGGAACGGCCAGCACTGGCTGCCGACGTACTGGATGTTCCGCACCTCCACCGCCACTTCTTCGCGCACTTCGCGCACCAGGCAGTCTTCGGCCGATTCACCCGGCTCGGCAAAACCTGCCAAGGTGCTGTACACCCCGGTAACGAAGCGTGGCGAACGCGCCAGCAGGATTTCATCACCGCGGGTCACCAGCACGATCATGCTGGGTGAAATGCGCGGATAGCTGCGCAGGTCGCAGGGCTGGCAGTACATCGCCCGCTCCCAGCGAATTTGCGTCATCGCCTGGCCGCAACTGCCGCAGAAGCGATGCTCGCGCGCCCAGGTACCGATTTGTGCGGCATAGCCCAGCACCTTGTAGGTGTCGAAGTCGCCTTCGAGCATGAACGCACGCAGGCCGCGCCAGCTGCAGCCAGGCACATCAGTGGCGCTGCGCAGTTCCAGCAGGAACACCGGCTGGCCGTCAAAGTGGCCGATGCCGTGCTCGCACAGCACGTCGAGGTCCTGGCGCTTGAGCCAGTCGCGGGGGAACAGCGCGCCGTTGGCGTCCACCAGAAACCCTTCAGGGCTGCGGGCCACGGCCAGCCCCCCGGTCATCTGTGGGTCGAGTACTGCAGTAGTCCAGCGTGCTGACATGTCGGGGGTTCCTTTACTGCGCGTCCCCCGGCCCGATCAGTCGGCGAACGTCGGTTTCTGTTTGCTCATGTGCGCCGCCACAGCCACGCGCAGGTCTTCGGACTGCAGCATTGCGGCGTTCCAGGTGGCAATGTAGTCCAGGCCATCGTCGATGCGATGGTCACGCATGTAGCTGAGCATTTCCTTGGTGCCGGCCACAGCGATCGGCGATTTTGCGGCAATCTCGCGGGCGATGGCAAAGACGCCGTCCATCAGTGCGGCCTGATCATCATAGACTCGGTTGACCAGGCCGATGCGCAGCGCCTCGTCGGCCTCGACATTGCGCCCGGTAAACGCCAGCTCCCGCATGATGCCGTCGCCAATGATGCGTGGCAAACGTTGCAATGTGCCAACATCGGCCGCCATACCCATGTCGATTTCCTTGATCGAGAACTGCGCGTCACTGCTGCAGTAGCGCATGTCGCACGCCGAGATGAGGTCGATGGCGCCGCCGATGCAGTAGCCTTGCACGGCCGCCAGTACGGGTTTGCGGCACGTGTCCACTGCGGTGAACGAGGCCTGCAGCCGCTGGATGGTCTTGCGCAGGAAGCGTGCATTGCGGCCCACGTCCTTGCCCATCTGCCCAGCCAGCGAGGCCAGCATCATCAGGTCGATACCGGCGGAAAAGTGCTTGCCAGCGCCGCTGATCACCACCGCGCGCACGGCATCGGTGTCATCGATCCACTGGAAGATGTCGACGATTTCCTCCCAGAAGGCCGCATTCATCGCGTTGACCTTCTCTGGGCGATTGATCTGAACATGGGCGACGCTGTCGGTCAGTTCGACCTTGAATGCACTGTACTCGGTCACGGGCGGCACTCCTGAGGGTGAAAGGTTCATGGCCCGGATGTTAACTCATGCCGATGACCGTACTTGTGCCAAAAACGGGACTGTATGCCTTGCCTAAGGCGCAATGATCCGGCACCGTGCGCCATCGCTGAATCATAAGGATACATATTCATGTCGCGCTCCCTGACCGGCGCCCTCGCTCACGGTTTCCTGGGCCAGTCGCCGCTTTGGTACAAAGCGGTCATCTGCCTGTTCCTGGTGCTCAATCCGCTTCTGCTGGCAACCATTGGCCCGGCTGCAGCCGGGTGGGCGCTGGTAATCGAGTTCATCTTCACCCTGGGCATGGCGCTGAAGTGCTACCCGCTGATGCCCGGGGGATTGTTGCTGATCGAAGCCCTGCTGTTGCAGATGACCACGCCGCAGGCACTGTACGAAGAACTGCAGCACAACTTCCCGGTAATCCTGCTGCTGATGTTCATGGTCGCCGGTATCCATTTCATGAAGGAACTGCTGCTGTTCCTGTTCTCGCGCATTCTGCTGGGTGTGCGCTCGAAAGCCATGCTGTCGCTACTGTTCTGCGTACTGTCGGCATTCCTTTCGGCGTTTCTCGATGCGCTGACCGTGACGGCCGTGATCATCAGCGCCGCGGTCGGCTTTTATGCGGTCTACCATCGCGTGGCGTCCGGCGCCAACCCGCGTGAAGACAGCGCACTGGACAGCGACCAGCAAGTGGCGCAGTTACACCGTGACGACCTGAACCAGTTCCGCGCGTTCCTGCGCAGCTTGCTGATGCACGGCGCAGTGGGTACCGCCTTGGGTGGCGTGTGCACGCTGGTGGGCGAGCCGCAGAACCTGCTGATCGGCCACGAGATGGGCTGGCACTTCGCTGACTTCTTCCTCAAGGTGGCGCCCGTGTCGATACCGGTGCTGGGTGCCGGCCTGCTGACCTGCGTGTTGCTGGAGAAGCTGCGCCTGTTCGGCTACGGCACGCTGATGCCTGAGACAGTGCGCCAGGTACTGGCTGCCTATGCCGCCGAGGACGATGCCGCACGTACCCAGGCCCAGCGCATCGCGCTGTGGGTACAAGGGCTTGCTGCCTTGATCCTGATCATCTGCCTGGGGCTGCATGTGGCCGAGGTCGGCCTGATCGGCCTGATGGTGATCGTACTGATCACGGCCTTCACCGGCATCACCGACGAGCACCGCCTGGGCCGTGCCTTCCAGGACGCCATGCCATTCACTTCGCTGTTGGTGGTGTTCTTTGCCGTGGTCGCGGTGATTCATCAGCAACAATTGTTCAGCCCATTGATCAGCTGGGTGCTGACGCTGCCGGCCGAACAGCAACCGGGCATGCTGTATCTGGCCAACGGTTTGCTGTCGGCGATCAGCGACAATGTGTTCGTTGCCACCATCTACATCACCGAAGTGAAGCAGGCATTTCTCAACGGCAGCATGAGCCGCGAGCATTTCGAAACACTGGCGGTGGCGATCAACACCGGCACCAACCTGCCAAGCGTGGCGACGCCGAACGGGCAGGCGGCGTTCCTGTTCCTGCTGACCTCGGCCATTGCGCCGCTGATCCGGCTGTCGTATGGACGGATGGTGTGGATGGCGCTGCCCTATACCGTGGTGATGGGCGGGTTGGGATGGTGGGCGGTGACGTACTGGCTGTGAGGCAGGCCTATGCGGACCTGTGCGGGCCCTTTCGCGGGTAAACCCGCTCCTGCACGGGTTTACCCGCAGGCAATATCGCCTACAACTTTTTCCCCGCACAGGCGTCGAAACACAGGTACGCCCCATCCGCTCCAAGGAGGTCACCCATGGCGCTGCGCACTACACTGCTGCTTTCCTGCATGACCCTGGCCCTGCTCGGCTGCGCCGGCAACGATCACCCGGCACCGCCGCGCACCCAGCAGGTCGACTTGCAACGCTACCAGGGCACTTGGTATGAACTGGCGCGACTGCCGATGTTCTTCCAGCGTAACTGCGTGAAGTCCGAAGCGCGCTATGGCTTGCGCGAGGACGGCCGTATCGATGTAACCAACCGCTGCCAGGAAAAGGACGGCCAGTGGAATGAAGCCAAGGGCATCGCCGAGGCTCAGCAACCGGGCAGCACCGACAAGCTGTGGGTGCGCTTCGACAACTGGTTCAGCCGCCTGGCACCGGGCCTGACCAAGGGCGAGTACTGGGTGCTGTACCACGACAAGGACTACCGCGTGGCTCTGGTCGGCCACCCCAACCGCGAGTACCTGTGGCTGCTTTCGCGCACGCCAGCGGTCACCGACCAGCAGCGCGAGCAACTGCTGACAATCGCCCGAGAGCAAGGGTATGACACCAGCAAGCTCATCTGGCGACAGGATAACTAGCGGGCCGTCGACGGCGGGTGGCAATCCGGCTAAGGTGTGCGCCCCGTATCACCTTGGCCGCTTCTGGCCTGAAACAGGAGCCTGAGCATGGACCTGCTGTTCCTCGGCACCTCCGCCGGGGTGCCCACCAAGGCACGCAATGTCAGCGCCACAGCCGTGATCGAAGCCAGTGGCAGCCACTGGTATCTGGTCGATTGCGGCGAAGGCACCCAGCACCGCCTGCTGCACACCCCGCTTTCGATCCGCGACCTGCGCGCGATCTTCATCACCCACGTGCATGGTGACCATTGCTTCGGCCTGCCCGGCCTGCTGGCCAGCGCGGGCATGAGCGGGCGCACCCAGCCGCTGGAAGTGATACTGCCCGCCGTACTGCACGATTGGGTACGCCAGGGCCTGATTGCCAGCGACACCTTCCTGCCGTTCGAGCTACGCCTGTTGCCCGTGGAAGAGCTGATCGCATGGCGCAGCGAGACCCTGCAGGTGACCACCGTGCAACTGTCGCACCGGGTGCCCAGCGTGGGTTTCGTATTCACCGAAATCAACCCTGAGCCACGCCTGGACATCCAGCGCCTGGACGCCGAGGGCATACCGCGTGGTCCGCTGTGGGGCGAGCTGGCCAAGGGGTTGACCGTGACGTTCAATGGGCAACTGCTGAACGGCAACGACTACCTGCGCCCTTCGCGTCCGCCCCAGCGGGTGATCGTGTGCGGGGACAACGACAAACCAGCGCTGCTGGCAGCCGTCGCCAGGGGTGCGGATGTACTGGTGCACGAAGCCACCTTCACCCAGGCGGTGGTCGAACGCACCGGGGGCACGTTCGGCCACAGCACCGCCGCTGAGGTGGCACGCTTTGCCGAGGCCGCTGGCGTGCGCAACCTGGTACTGACGCATTTCAGCGCCCGCTACCAGAACGACCCACGGCGCAGCCCGCACATCGACACCGTGCGCGACGAGGCCCTCGCCCATTACAGCGGGCAGTTGACCCTGGCGCAGGACCTGCAGCGCTATCACCTTGGCCGTAACGGCCGTCTTGAGGCCAGTGCCTAGGCCGCCAGCCGCCCGCTGGCAATTGCCTCCGACGCCGCCAGCATCGCCCGCAACAACACTGCGCAGCCCGCCGCCAGGTCATCGGGCGTGGCGTTCTCGATCTCGTTATGGCTGATGCCGTTTTCGCACGGCACGAAAATCATCCCCGCCGGCCCCAGCTCGGCCAGGAAGATCGCGTCATGCCCCGCGCCACTGACGATGTCCATGTGCGGCAGGCCCAGCGCCTTGGCCGACTCGCGCACGGCGTCGACACAGCCTTTGTCGAAGTAAAGTGCCGGGAAGTCTGCCGTGGGCACCAGCTCATGGCTCAGGCCATGCTTGGCACAGGTCGCCTCGATCACCCCGCGCACATCGGCAATCATCGCATTCAACTGCTCGCCCTCCAGGTGGCGGAAGTCGAGGGTCATGCGCACTTCGCCCGGGATCACGTTACGCGAGCCCGGGTACGCCTGAAGGCAACCCACCGTGCCACAAGCGTGGGGCTGGTGGGCAAGCGCCGTGCGGTTGACCGCCTCTACCACAGCGGCTGCCCCCACCAGGGCGTCCTTGCGCAGGTGCATCGGCGTAGGGCCGGCATGGGCTTCAACACCGCGCAGGGTCAGGTCGAACCACTTCTGGCCCAGCGCGCCGAGGACCACGCCGATGGTCTTGGCCTGGTCCTCAAGGATAGGACCCTGCTCGATATGCGCTTCGAAATACGCCCCCACCGGGTGCCCCGACACGGCACGCGGACCGGCGTAGCCAATGGTGTTCAACGCTTCGCCAACGCTGACACCCTGGGCATCGCGCTTGGCCAGGGTGTCTTCCAGGGTGAACTTGCCGGCGAACACCCCTGAACCCATCATGCACGGCGCAAAACGCGAACCTTCTTCGTTGGTCCACACCACCACTTCGAGCGGCGCGTCGGTTTCCACGCCCAGGTCGTTGAGGGTACGGATCACCTCCAGCCCGGCCATCACCCCGAAGCAGCCATCGAACTTGCCGCCGGTGGGCTGGGTGTCGATATGGCTACCGGTCATCACCGGCGGCAGTTTGGGGTCACGGCCCGGACGGCGAGCGAATATGTTGCCGACAGCGTCGATGCTGACCGAGCAACCGGCCGCCTCGCACCACTGCACGAACAGATCGCGGGCCTGGCGGTCGAGGTCGGTCAAGGCCAGGCGGCAGACACCGCCCTTGGCAGTGGCGCCGAGCCGGGCCAGGTCCATCAGCGACTGCCACAGGCGGGTGCTGTCGACGTGACGGGCGTTGGTCTTCAGGATCTCTTTGACGGGGGTCACGGGCTTCTCCTTCAGGCTTCTTATTGTTTGTACGGGCCTCTTCGAGGCCTCAAGGCAAGGGTTTGGCCAACCGCACCGGGTTGCGTGCCGCCAAACCGCCAAGCGCGGCGTACAGTGCACCGCCCAGCAACGAGCCGGTGAACCAGCCATAGTCGTAGAACCAGCTGAAACTGCTGTTGCCAATCGCCATTACCGTCAGCCCTACTGGCAAGGCGAAGGCGGCAAAACCGGCCCAGTTCCACGCGGGATACACGTCGTCGCGGTATAGCCCGGCCAGGTCCAGCTTCTGCCGACGGATCAGGAAGTAGTCCACCACCATGATGCCGGCAATGGGCCCCAACAAGCTGGAATAGCCCAGCAGCCAGTTGGAATACACGCTCTCCAGGCTAAGGTCGGAGACAATCAGGCCCAGTTTCTTCAGCAGTTCATGCCCCATCAGCGCCAGGCCGATAAAGCCGGTCAGCCATACCGCGCGGCTTCGGCCGATCAGGCGTGGGGCAATGTTCTGGAAGTCATTGGTGGGCGACACGATGTTCGCCGCGGTGTTGGTCGACAGCGTGGCAATCACGATCAGCGCCATGGCCAGGGCCACCCAGAACGGGCTTTGAATCTTGCCGATCAGGCTGACCGGGTCGGACACCGTCTCGCCCACCAGCGACGCCGAAGCGGCGGTCAGCACCACACCCAGCGCAGCAAACAGGAACATGGTCAGCGGCAGGCCGAAGATCTGCCCGATAATCTGATCCTTCTGGCTGCGGGCGTAGCGGCTGAAGTCGGGAATGTTCAGCGACAGTGTGGCCCAGAAGCCGACCATGGCCGTAAGCCCGGCGCAGAAGTAACTGACCACGCTCGCCCCTTCTGGGCGCTTGGGCGGCTGTGCCAACAGTTCGGTCATCGACATGTGCGGCAAGGCCCAGAACAGCAGACCGACGCCCACTGCCACCAGCAGCGGTGCCGACAGCGTTTCCAGCCACTTGATCGACTCGGCGCCGCGCAGCACCACCCACAGGTTCAGGCACCAGAAGATCATGAAGCCAATCACCTCGCCTGTCCCGCCCAGCGCCTTCCAGCCGTCGAACACCGAACCCAGGAACAGGTGAATGGCCAGCCCGCCGAACATGGTCTGAATAACGAACCACCCACAGGCAACCACTGCGCGGATCAGGCACGGTACGTTGGAGCCAAGAATGCCGAACGACGAACGCAGCAGCACCGGAAACGGGATGCCGTACTTGGTACCGGGAAAGGCATTGAGGGTAAGCGGTATCAGCACGATAACGTTGGCCAGCAGGATCGCCAGCAGCGCTTCGCCAACACTGAGGCCGAAGTAGGCGGTAAGGACACCGCCGAGGGTGTAGGTGGGTACGCAGATGGACATCCCCACCCACAGGGCGGTGATGTGCCATTTGTTCCAGGTGCGCTGGTGCACTTTGGTCGGTGCTATGTCGGGGTTGTAGCGCGGGCTGTCGAGAACATCGCTGCCCTCGGACAGCTCGAACAGGCCATCTTGCTCGACCACTTCCGATCTGCTCTGTTGCATAGGCCCTTCTCCAGTTTTTTCTTCTATTTTTTCGCTCATCAGGCTGATTCGATGACCGGAGTTCGCACGCGGAATTGTGCTTAGAAATCTCGACCAGATTTTCATCTTGTCAAGTTAGTCAAATACCCTGAAAACCCCGTCGCCCATTCGCGCGTTAATTTTTTCCTTTAAATATCAGTAACTTAAAAACCACAGATTTAATGGGAAAATTTTCTTGCTGAATCCAGAATCAGCATCTAGCCTCGAATCTTGTCAGGCCTGACAGGATTGACCGCCCTGCCCGCCCTGGCATCCATGACAATGCAAAGAACCGGCCAAGACCGGTCAGCCTGCGAGGAAAACGGCATGTCCCTGTTGATCCGTGGCGCCACCGTGGTTACCCACGAAGAGCGTTATCCCGCCGATGTCCTGTGTGCCGATGGCCTGATCCGTGCCATCGGGCAAAACCTCGAACCGCCCACCGACTGCGAGATCCTCGACGGCAGCGGCCAGTACCTGATGCCCGGCGGCATCGACCCTCACACCCACATGCAGTTGCCGTTCATGGGCACGGTGGCCAGTGAGGACTTCTTCAGCGGCACCGCTGCGGGCCTGGCTGGCGGCACCACCTCGATCATCGACTTCGTCATTCCCAACCCGCAGCAGTCGTTGCTGGAGGCCTTCCACACCTGGCGTGGCTGGGCGCAGAAAAGCGCCAGCGACTATGGTTTCCACGTCGCCATCACCTGGTGGAGCGAGCAGGTGGCCGAAGAGATGGGCGAGCTGGTGGCCAAGCACGGGGTGAACAGCTTCAAGCATTTCATGGCCTACAAAAATGCAATCATGGCCGCCGACGATACCCTGGTGGCCAGCTTCGAGCGTTGCCTGCAACTGGGCGCGGTGCCCACCGTGCATGCCGAAAACGGCGAGCTGGTGTACCACCTGCAGAAAAAACTGCTCGCCCAGGGCATGACCGGGCCGGAAGCCCACCCGCTGTCGCGCCCCTCGCAGGTTGAAGGTGAAGCGGCCAGCCGCGCCATTCGCATTGCCGAAACCCTCGGCACGCCGTTGTACCTGGTGCACATTTCCAGCCGCGAGGCACTGGATGAAATCGCCTATGCCCGGGGCAAGGGCCAGCCGGTGTATGGCGAGGTGCTGCCCGGGCACCTGCTGCTGGACGACAGTGTCTACCGTGACCCGGACTGGGCCACCGCCGCCGGTTATGTGATGAGCCCGCCGTTCCGCCCACGCGAGCACCAGGAGGCGCTGTGGCGCGGCTTGCAGTCAGGCAACCTGCACACCACCGCCACCGACCACTGCTGCTTCTGCGCCGAGCAGAAAGCCATGGGCCGCGACGACTTCAGCCGCATCCCCAACGGCACTGCCGGCATCGAAGACCGCATGGCAGTACTGTGGGATGCCGGGGTCAACAGCGGGCGCTTGTCGATGCACGAATTCGTCGCGCTGACCTCTACCAACACGGCGAAAATCTTCAACCTGTTCCCGCGCAAGGGCGCTATCCGCGAGGGTGCCGATGCCGACCTGGTGCTGTGGGACCCGCAGGGCACCCGCACCATCTCCGCCAAAACCCACCACCAACAGGTGGACTTCAACATCTTCGAAGGCCGCACCGTGCGCGGCATCCCAAGCCACACCATCAGCCAGGGCAAGGTGCTCTGGGCCGATGGCGACCTGCGCGCCGAGCCGGGCGCGGGGCGGTATGTGGAACGGCCGGCGTACCCGTCGGTGTATGAGGTGCTGGGGCGCCGGGCCGAGCATCAGCGGCCGATGCCTGTTCAGCGCTGAAGCCATTGGGGCTGCTGTGCAGCCCATCGCGACGCAAGGCCGCTCCCACAAGGACCGCGATCGCCTGTGGGAGCGGCCCCAGAATCGACCGCAATACCTGTCGCCTGCACCAAAAAAAATAGAGAGGCTACAACCGTGACCAACGCCCTGAACCATTTGCCGCGCCCCCGGGCCGGCGCCGACCAGTTGGCCGAGCGCTTCAGCGACCTGGCCCCCCCCCTCACCGCGCGTCAGGCCGCCCTGGAAAGTGCACGCTGCCTGTACTGCTACGACGCCCCCTGCGTCAACGCTTGCCCCAGCGAAATTGACATCCCCTCGTTCATACACCGCATCAGTGACGAAAACCTGCAAGGCGCCGCCGAGCGCATTCTTTCGGCCAACATTCTGGGCGGTAGCTGCGCCCGCGTGTGCCCCACCGAAATCCTCTGCCAGCAAGCCTGCGTGCGCAACAATGCCCAGGAATGCGCGCCGGTGCTGATCGGCCAGTTGCAGCGTTACGCCCTGGACAACGCCCAGTTCAGCGCACACCCGTTCAAGCGCTCGGCAGCCACCGGCAAGCGAATCGCCGTGGTCGGCGCCGGCCCGGCAGGGCTGTCCTGCGCCCACCGCCTGGCCATGCACGGCCATGACGTGGTGGTGTTCGAGGCCTGCGACAAAGCCGGCGGCCTCAACGAGTACGGCATCGCCCGCTACAAGCTGGTAGACGACTATGCCCAGCGTGAAGTGGATTTCTTGTTGGGCATTGGCGGTATCGAAGTCCGCCATGGCCAGCGCCTGGGTGGCAACCTCAGCCTGGGCGAACTGCGCGATCAGTACGACGCGGTGTTCCTGGGCCTCGGCCTGAATGCCGTGCGCCAGCTGGGCCTGCCCGACGAGGAAGCACCCGGTGTGGTCGCCGCCACCGAATACATCCGTGAGCTACGCCAGGCCGATGACCTGAGCCAGCTACCGTTGGCCGACCGCTGCCTGGTGATCGGTGCTGGCAACACGGCCATCGACATGGCTGTGCAGATGAGCCGTCTGGGGGCCCGCGACGTCAACCTGGTGTACCGCCGTGGCCACGCCGACATGGGCGCTACCGGCCACGAGCAGGACATTGCCAAGGCCAACCAGGTGCGCCTGCACACTTGGGCCCGCCCTGATGCCGTGCTGCTGGATGACACCGGCAAGGTCCGCGGCATGCGTTTTGCCCGCACCGAGCTGGCGGAAGGCCGCCTGCGCGATACCGGCGAAACCTTCGAGCTGGCCGCGGACGCCATTTTCAAGGCCATTGGCCAACGCTTTGACGATGCCAGCCTCGGCGACCCGGTGGCTGCGCAACTGGCCCGAGAGGGTGAGCGCATCCGCGTGGACGAAAACCTGCAGACCAGCCTGCCGGGCGTGTACGCAGGCGGCGACTGCACCGCGCTGGGGCAGGACCTTACCGTGCAGGCCGTGCAACACGGCAAGCTGGCCGCCGAAGCCATCCATGCCCAACTCATGCTCAACGTGGAGGCAGCGTAAATGGCCGACTTGTCTATCGTATTTGCCGGCATCAAGGCACCCAACCCCTTCTGGCTGGCCTCAGCACCGCCAACCGACAAGGCCTACAACGTGGTCCGCGCCTTCGAGGCCGGCTGGGGCGGCGTGGTCTGGAAGACCCTGGGCGAAGACCCTGCGGCGGTCAACGTGTCGTCGCGCTACTCGGCGCACTATGGCCCCAACCGTCAGGTACAGGGGATCAACAATATCGAGTTGATCACCGACCGCTCACTGGACATCAACCTGCGTGAAATTACCCAGGTGAAGAAGGACTGGCCCGACCGCGCATTGATCGTCTCGCTGATGGTGCCGTGCATAGAGGAGTCGTGGAAGTTCATCCTGCCGCTGGTGGAAGCCACCGGTGCCGATGGCATCGAGCTGAACTTCGGTTGCCCGCACGGTATGCCGGAACGCGGCATGGGGGCGGCCGTCGGCCAGGTGCCGGAATATGTGGAAATGGTCACCCGCTGGTGCAAGACCTACTGCTCGCTGCCGGTGATCGTGAAGCTTACGCCGAACATCACCGATATCCGCCAGTCGGCCCGCGCCGCGCACCGGGGCGGGGCCGATGCGGTGTCGTTGATCAACACCATCAACTCCATCACCAGCGTCGACCTGGACCGCATGGTGGCCCACCCGATTGTCGGGGACCAGAGTACCCATGGCGGTTACTGCGGTTCGGCAGTGAAGCCGATCGCCTTGAACATGGTGGCGGAAATCGCCCGCGACCCGGAAACGCGGGGCTTGCCGATTTGTGGCATTGGCGGCATCGGCAACTGGCGTGACGCCGCCGAGTTCATGGCCCTGGGCAGTGGCGCCGTGCAGGTGTGCACGGCGGCGATGCTGCATGGCTTCCGTATCGTCGAGGACATGCAGGACGGCCTGGCACGCTGGATGGACCAGCATGGGCACCCCACTATCGAAGCGTTCCGCGGGCAAGCGGTGGGGCATACCACCGACTGGAAATACCTGGACATCAACTACAAGTCGGTCGCGCACATTGACCAGGAGGCGTGCATTGGCTGCGGGCGCTGCCACATTGCGTGCGAGGATACCTCGCACCAGGCGATTGCCAGCACGCTGAAGGCTGACGGCACGCATGCCTACAGTGTGATCGAAGAGGAGTGCGTAGGCTGCAACCTGTGCCAGATCACCTGCCCGGTGGAAAACTGCATCGAAATGGAGGCACAGGACACCGGCAAGCCGTACCTGAACTGGACGCAGGATCCGCGTAACCCCTACCGTGAGGCCAGTTGAAGCGGGTCACCGCCTGAACAGCTGACGCGCCCCCTGTGGGAGCAACTGTCTTGCTCAATTTCTAAAAGCTGGCGCGATCCCTGTGGGAGCGGCCTTGTGTCGCGATTGGGCCGCACAGCGGCCCCAGCAGTCTTTGCCGCGATACAGACATCGAGGGGCCGCTTCGCGGCCCAATCGCGACACAAGGCCGCTTGTGTCTTGATGGGGGATTAGAATCTGGAGTGAGAGCGGTGAATGGCAAGCTGAATGCCGTAGGTGCCTTGAGCACGTGTGGGAGCATAAGCTGCCATTCACCGTTCCACTTTGGCGAGAGCCCGAACAGTTGGATGCGGCTCTGATCTCGAATCACAAGCGTGGGCCAAGCCAAAGTCCTCTCACTGTGTTGAGTTTAGGAGGTTTTGGTGATGGCTTCCTTCTTGGGTATCGATGTTTCCAGTCTCTCCCTTGATGCTGCGGTGCGGCCACAGGGCATCAAAATGCATTTAAGCAATGATCCCACAGGCTTTGAGGCGCTACTGGAGAGCCTTCGCAAGCTCAGTATCAAGCGCGTCCTGTTAGAGGCAACGGGTGGCTACGAGCGAGATGTCATGCGTTTTCTACAGGACGCTGGCTACAAGGTCATACGCGTTAATCCCAGGCGAGCCAGGTCATTCGCTGACTCTTTAGGCATCAAGGCCAAGACTGACGCCATCGACGCCGAGGTTCTGGCGCACTATGCCGAAGTCATTCCAGATCAACCCTCCCTGCGAATCAGCCCCGAACGAGCGCTTCTGCGAGAGTTGCTTCAGCAACGTGATCGGTTGGTTCAACAGCGAGATGACGACCTGCGGCGCCTGAAGCAGGTGCAATCGACTGCAGTTGCTAACTACCTGAATGCCAACCTGAAACACTTCAAAGCGCAGATCAAACTGGTTGAGCGTGAGATCGAACAGCAAACCGCGATGCTGAACGACGAACGGGTTACCCAACTGATTAAAGTGAAAGGCATTGGGATGGTGACAGCGGGCAAGCTAGTAGCGCTGCTGCCGGAGCTGGGTCGGGTTGAATCCAGAGAAATTGCCTCCCTGGTCGGAGTGGCGCCCTTCAACCACGACAGTGGGAAATTCATGGGCAAGCGCTCTATCTCTGGCGGACGATTTGCGGTCAGGCGATCGCTGTACATGGCATGCCTTGTGGCGATGAGATACAACCCAGCACTCAAGGCTCGTTATCAGTCACTGCGGGAGCGCGGAAAACTTCCCAAAGTCGCTATCGTGGCCTGCATGAGAACGTTCATCGTGCGGTTAAATGCCATGCTCAGAACGGGTACATCATGGCTCGATCTAGTGCTACCGCAGCCTGAAAGTACAACGTAAATCCAGAACGCAGCGTGAGCCGCGTGGAAGCGGGCTTGCCCGCGAAGCCAACACCGTGGTGGATGGCACGGGCTTCGCCCGTGTTCGCGGGCAAGCCCGCTCCCACAGGGAAGGCGCCAGCTTTTAGAAATTGAGCAAGACAGTTGCTCCCACAAAAAGACCACGTCCACCTGGAATGCCGGTTCACGGCGCCAGCCCTATTCCCCGCAAGATCACGCTGGTCACCGTCTGCACCGCATTCTCGAAGGCCATGTCAGACAGCGCCTCGCCGCCGTTGAGCAACTGCACCTGGTAACCAAAGTCAGCATAGTGCTGGGTAGACGCCCAGATCATGTACAGCAACGCCGAAGGCTCTACCGGCAGAATACGCCCCTCTTCCACCCAGCAGCGGATCTTGGCTTCTTTCATCTTCGCCCAGGGCACCAGGCTTTCGTCGAGGTTCACCCCCAGTACCGGCGCCCCGTGCAGCATCTCTTCGGCCCAGATTTTCGAGCCCAGCGGCCGCGAGCGCGAATGGCCCATCTTTGCCCGGATGTAGCTGGTCAGCACCACACGCGGGTCGTCGAAGTTCTCGAAGCACAGGGCGTCCTGCTTCCACACATCCAGCAGGTCCTGCAGCACCGCGCGGAACAGCTCGTCCTTGGTGCTGAAGTAATAATGCAGGTTGGAGCGTGGCAACGCCGCCTGTTCGGCGATATCCCCCATGGAGGTGGCGCCGTAGCCCTTCTCGGCAAACACCTTTTCCGCCGCTTGCAGGATTTTTTCGATATTGCGTCGGCGGATTTCGATCTTGTGATTGGCCATCAGGCTTGGGCCGTCCACACCGCCAGCTCATAACCGTCCGGGTCGATGAAATGAAAGCGCCGCCCGCCGGGGAAGGCAAAGGTCGCCCGGCTGATTTTCGCCCCGGCAGCTTCGATCCGCTGCTGCGTGGCCTCCAGGTCGTCAGCGTACAGGATGACCAGCGGCCCGCCCGGGCGCACCGGCTCACCCGTGGTGAAGCCACCCGTCAACCGGCCATCGCTGAACTCGGTGTAAGTTGGCCCGTAGTCGGTGAACGCCCAGCCAAACACACTGCCATAGAAGGCCTTGCTCCGTGAGATGTCGCTGACATTGAACTCGATATTGTCGATCTGCCGGTCAGTACCGCGAATGCCCATGTATGCTCCGTGCCGAAAGGGTTTGGCCTAGTCTACTCCGGTCAAGGCAGTCGCCCTACTCATTCGCTACCCACAACGCGCCCGGTCGCGTGCCGGGCACTGTGCGCGGTGCAGATTCAGCGCAGTGTTGATGATGCCTATCTGGCTGAAGGCCTGGGGGAAGTTGCCGAGCATGCGCTGGCCGGCCGGGTCGTACTGTTCGGCCAGCAGGCCGAGGTCGTTGCACAGGCCGGTCAGGTGTTGGTACAGCGCTTCGGCTTTGGCCTGGCGCCCCAGCAATACATAAACGTCAGCCAGCCAGAACGAACACACCAGGAAGGTGCCCTCTCCCGGCGTCAGGCCGTCGCTGCAGCTGTCACTGTCATAGCGCAGCAGCAGGCCGTTCTTCATCAGACGCTGTTCGATCTGTTCCAGGGTGCGCATGAAGCGTGGGTCATCCGCCGGCAGGAAGCCGGTCAGGGCGATCTGCAACAGGCTGGCGTCCATTTCGGTCGAACCATAGGCCTGGACGAAGAACCGGCCGCTGGGGTCCAGGCCGTGCTCGCACACGTCGCGGTGAATTTCGTCCGCCACCTGGCGATAATGCTGCCCGCGCTCGCGGCCTTCTTCTGTGGTGTCGGCCAGCCCTGCGGCGCGGTCGAAGGCGACCCAGGCCATCACCTTGGAGTGCACGAACTGCTGCCGGCCGCCACGCACTTCCCAGATGCCCTCGTCCGGCTCGCGCCAGATGCGTTCGACATAAGGCAATATCAAGCGCGAAATGGCGGCGCTGCGCGGGTGACGGGGCAACCCGCCCCTGATCGCCTGAGTCATCGCATCGGCCAGTTCGCCATAGATGTCCAGTTGTGTCTGCGCCGAGGCGGCGTTGCCCACCCGCACCGGCTGTGAATGTTCATAACCGGCCAACCACGGCAAGGTGTACTCCTGCAGGTCACGCTCGCCAGCCAGGCCATACATGATCTGCATCTGCTCAGGGTTGCCGGCCACCGAGCGCAGCAGCCACTCACGCCAAGCCTGGGCCTCGTCGAAGTAACCAAGGTTCATGAAGGCCAGCAGGGTCATGGTCGCGTCGCGCAGCCAACAGAAGCGGTAGTCCCAATTGCGCTCGCCACCCACACGCTCAGGCAACGACGTGGTGACGGCAGCGACAATACCGCCGGTGGGGGCGTAGGTCATGGCCTTGAGGGTGAGCAGCGAACGACGCACCAGGGCGGTATATGGCCCTACCTGCGGGCAGCGGTCGGCGAAGGCTTGCCATTGCTCACAGGTGTTTGCCAGGGCATGGTCGATGTTGCAGTCAGGCTGCACCGGCAAGTGCGAGGGCTGGTGACGCAGGCTGAAGACCTGGCGCTGGCCCGTGCTGACACGAAAGCGGCAGCCGGTGTGGTGGTCGCGGGCTTGCGGGGGCACGGTGCTGCACAGGATCAACCGGTCAGGGCCGGCGACGGCACTGAGGGTCAGTGGGTCAAGCCGTTCCACCCAGGGCACGCTGCGGCCGTAGTCGAAGCGCATGACCAGGTCCATTTCGAAATGGGTTTCGCCAGCCAAGCCTTCGACGATGCGCACCACCGAATTGACTTCGCCCAGGGGCATGAAGTCGAGCACCCGGGCACGACCGCTGGCGGTGACCCAGGTGGTTTCCAGCACCAGGGTGTCGCCCAGGTATTGGCGGCTGCTGTGCGTTACCGGGTCGCAAGGGGCCAGGCGCCAGCGGCCATTTTCTTCGTTGCCCAGCAGGGCCGCGAACACGGCGGGGGCGTCGAAGCGTGGCAGGCACAGCCAGTCCAGCGCGCCATCGCGACTGACCAGCGCCGCACTGCGGCAGTTGCCCAGCAGGGCGTAGTCTTCGATGTGGGCAGGCATTGAGTCTCCTTTGTGTGGTTGCCTGTGCTGCCCGCTTCGCAGGTGCCTGAGGGAATGGAATGCCCTGTAGGCGCGGGCTTGCCCGCGAAAGGGCCGGCACAGGCTTGAAACCTCTCACCCCAACCGGTGCCACTCCCGCTTGTCGCGGGTCAGCAATTCATTGCCGGCCTCAGGCCCATCTTCGCCAGCCGAGTACTCATGCACTTCGCCGCCCTGGGCCCAGGCATCGAGAAACGGCTGCACCGCTCGCCAGCCGTTTTCGATGTTGTCAGCCCGCTGGAACAGGGTCTGGTCACCGGTCAGACAGTCATAGATCAGCGTCTCGTAGCCAGTGGCCGGGGTCATCTTGAAGAAGTCCTTGTAGGCAAAACCCAACTCGACATTCTCCATCACCAGCTCTGGCCCGGGCCGTTTGGCTTGCAGGTCGAACCACATGCCTTCATTGGGCTGGATCTGGATTTTCAGGTAGTTGGGCTTGGGCCGTTCCAGCTCCGACTCTCGAAACTGCGCATACGGTGCGGGCTTGAAGCAGATGGCAATCTCGGTGTCACGCACGCTCATGCGCTTGCCGGTGCGCAGGTAGAACGGCACGCCGGCCCAGCGCCAGTTGTCGATCATCACCTTCAGCGCCACGTAGGTCTCGGTCTGGCTATCCGGCGCGACGTTGGCCTCCTGACGGTAGCCTGGCAACGGCTTGCGCCCCTGCTTGCCAGCGCGGTACTGGCCACGCACGGAATTCTTCAGGGCCATTTTTGCCGACCATGGGCGGATAGCGCCGATTACCTTGGCCTTTTCACCGCGCACCGCATCAGCGCCGAACGCGGCCGGCGGCTCCATGGCCACCATCGCCAGCAACTGGAACAGGTGGTTGGGCACCATGTCGCGCAGGGCGCCGGTGCTGTCATAGAACGCACCACGGGTCTCGACACCAACGGTTTCCGCTGCGGTGATCTGCACGTGGTCGATGTAGTGATTGTTCCAGAACGATTCGAACAGGCCGTTGGAAAAGCGGCTGACCAGAATATTCTGCACCGTCTCTTTGCCCAGGTAATGGTCGATGCGGTAGATCTGCCGTTCACCCATCACCTTCAGCAGGCAGGCGTTGAGCGCCTCGGCACTGGCCAGGTCGGTGCCGAACGGTTTTTCAACCACCACCCGGCGAAAGCCGCCGGCAGACTCGTCCAGCAGGCCGGCCTGCCCAAGACGCTGCGCCACCTCGGGGAAGAAGCGCGGCGACGTGGCAAGGTAGAAGATGGCATTGCCGTGGCGGGTCTTGTCGATGCGCCTGGCGAGGGCCTGGTAGGTGGCCGGATCGAGAAAGTCGCCCGTCTGGTAATCCAGGCGCTTGGCCAGGCGGGCCCATAGCTTCTCGTCCAGGCACTTGGCGCTGCCCTCGCTTCCTTTGTCACGCTCGACCATGAACGCGTGCAGGCGCGCGGCGAAATCCTCGGCGCTGGCCGGGTTATGGTCAACGCCGACGATGCGCAGGTTACGGTCCAGCAAACCGTCACGGCTGAGGTTGTACAGCGCGGGCATCAGCAGGCGCTTGACCAGGTCGCCATTGGCGCCGAACAGGAACAGGGTACAAGGAGGGGCGGCCGCAAGGGTCTGTTTAGTCATTCGCCTTTCTTCTCGACGTGGCCACCGAAGCCCAGGCGCATGGCCGAGAGGATCTTGTCACCGTAGGTGCCCTGTTGCTGGCGCGAACGGAAGCGCGCGAACAGTGCGCTGGACAACACCGGCACCGGCACCGCCTGCTCGACGGCGGCGTCGATGGTCCAGCGGCCTTCGCCACTGTCGGACACCGAGCCACTGAATTGCGACAGCTGAGGGTCGGCCACCAGTGCATCGGCGGTGAGGTCGAGCAGCCACGAGGTCACCACGCTGCCGCGTCGCCACACTTCGGCAATTTCGGCTACGTTCAGGTCGAAGCGCTGGTCTTCGGGCAACTCGTTGCCGCCTTTGCTGCGCAGCAGGTCGAAGCCTTCGGCATAGGCCTGCATCAGGCCGTACTCGATGCCGTTATGCACCATTTTCACGTAGTGCCCGGCGCCGGGTGGGCCAGCGTGGATGTAGCCGTGCTCGGCACGCTGGTGCTCGCCGCTGCGGCCATGGGTACGCGGGATGTCGCCCACGCCCGGTGCCAGCGCCTTGAACAGCGGTTCGAGGCGCTCGAACACGTCCTTTTCGCCGCCGATCATCATGCAGTAGCCGCGGTCCAGGCCCCACACGCCGCCGGACGTCCCGACGTCCAGATAATGCAGGCCGCGCTTGGCCAGTTCGGCGGCGCGGCGCATGTCGTCCTTGTAGAAGGTGTTGCCGCCGTCGATGATCGCATCGCCCGGCTCCAGCATTTCGGCCAGCTGCGCGATGGTCTGCTCGGTGGCGTCACCAGCCGGCAGCATCACCCAGACCGCGCGCGGCGCTTTCAGCTTTTGTACCAGTGCACCGAGGTCATGCGCGCCCTGGGCGCCTTCGCCCTCCAGGCCGATGATGGCTTCACGGTTGCGGTCGTGCACCACGGTGCGGTGACCGGCGCGCATCAGGCGCCTTGCGATATTGCCGCCCATACGGCCCAGCCCGATGATTCCCAGTTGCATGAGCCAATGCTCCCTTTTCGAAATGGATGACGACAGTCCAGCTTTTCAGATTAGTCCAGCATGCCGCCCGAGGGTTCAGCGACGAACGGCAAGACCACGATATACAAAAAAGTTCCCAACGCCTGCGAAAGAATTCAGAATGCGCCCCGCGTGAAGCGTCTACGCTTTGACTTGTCACCAGCCAAAACCGCGAGGTGTGCTCATGGGTACATTGATGCCTGCAACCCCACCCCAGACCCTCTATGTCTCCGTGCGCCGTGATGAGCTGCGTAAACTTAAAGACGAACGTGACCAGCTGCGTCAGCAGGTCGCCCAGTTGAACCTGCTGTTGGCGCAACAGCGCGCTGGCGATAAAGCGGTCAGCCTCTGATCGATTCCTTTTTCGCCTGTGGGGGCTGCATGGCTCCCACCCGATCCTGAATCCAGTCGCCGTCTTTGAACCCTATCGGGCAACCGAAGCGGCTTTGTGCCCAAAAAGGGCCAGCACTGAAAGCAGAATCCTGCGCCCATACCCACCTCTTCGCAGCCTAAAGCCACGCTTACGCCTACGCACCCAAACGGTGCATTGCGCGTAACGAGCCACAATTTGGCGCAGCTCGAAACCCCTCTGCCCCACACTCGCCCACCCCTTTTCGCAACCCGTCACAAACGCCAACGTTTGCGTCTATTGCGCACATAACAATAGTGACCAGTGGGTCACCTTTTTAGCACTTTCTCTCCTACACTCAGTTTTCGGCCCGCCATTTGCTCAATGGAAGAGTGACCCCAAAAAAGTCGAACTTTCAGGAAACCCGGCAGGTCATGAACATAAGTAGGCCAGACGCATCGGGCTATTCCCGATCCTCGGCCCACACACCCCAACCAGTCCAAGCGCTTTCGGCCGGAATGCTGATCGCGTAGTGCCTGCGCGCACGACCCTGGGGCATGGAACGCACTAAGCAGATTCAAACTAGAGAGAACCAGCACGAAACATCGCCACGGGTGCCAGCACCCGACCAAGCATAGGGACGGAGAGAAGTATGATCAGTGCCGCTGTCGAGCCTCACGTAGACGCTTTCAAACCGGATAACCGCGAGCCGCTCACCCCGGACTTCGCCACGACAGGCAAGGCACCCGGCGCCCAGCGCCAGCAAAACCCGAACATGCGCAAGATTCTGTTCGTGACCTCGGAAATCGCTGATCTGGTGAAAACCGGTGGCCTGGGTGACGTGTCCGCTGCCCTGCCCCGTGCCCTGGCGCACCTGCACGATGTGCGGGTACTTATCCCCGGCTACCGCCAGGTGATGGAAAGCGACAACCCTATACATATCGTGGGTGAACTGGGTGGTCACGCGGCCCTGCCGCCCTGCAAGATCGGGCGCATGGACATGGCCGACGGCCTGGTCATCTATGTGTTGATCTGCCCCGAACTGTACCAGCGCGACGGCACACCCTATGGTGCCAACAATGGCCGCGACTGGCCCGACAACCACATCCGCTTCGCCCGCCTGGGCCTGGCTGCCGCCGAAATCGCTGCCGGCGAAGGCAAGATCCACTGGACGCCGGAAGTGGTGCACGCGCATGACTGGCCGGCCGGCCTGGCCCCGGCCTACATGCACTGGCGTGGCCTGAATACGCCCACGCTGTTCACCATCCACAACCTGGCGTACCAAGGGGTGTACAGCCGCGGTTGCAGCCCGGAGCTGGCGATACCCGAACATGCCATGCAGCAAGAAGGCATGGAGTTCTACGGCAAGCTGTCGTTCCTCAAGGCCGGCCTGGCCTACTCCAGCCACATCACCACAGTCAGCGCCACCTATGCCCGGGAAATCACCACCCCGGAATTCGGCTGCGGCCTGGACGGTTTCCTCGCCAGCAAGGCCCAGCAAGGCCTGCTCGGTGGCATCCCCAACGGCATCGACGAAAGCTGGGACTCGGCTACCGACAAGCACCTGCAACACAACTTCAGCATCAATGACTGGGAGGGCAAAGCGCGTAACACCCAGGAGGTGCGCGAGCTGTTCGGCCTGGAAGATTCCGAAGGCCCACTATTCGCCGTGGTGTCCCGCCTGGTCTATCAAAAGGGCCTGGACCTGACCCTGGGCGTGGCCGACTACATCGTCGAGCAAGGCGGGCAGATCGCGATCATCGGCCGCGGCGAGCCGGAAGAAGAACAGGCCATGCGCGAGCTGGCGCTGCGTCACCCGGGCCGCATCGGTGTGCGTATCGGCTTCAATGAAACCGATGCCCGGCGCATGTTCGCCGGCAGCGATTTCCTGCTGATGCCGTCTCGGTATGAGCCGTGCGGCCTTAGCCAGATGTACGCGCAACGCTTCGGCTCGCTGCCGGTAGCACGCAATACCGGTGGCCTGGCCGACACCATCGAGTGCGGCGTGACGGGCTTCCTGTTCAACGAGTCCACCGTCGAGAGCTACCGCGAGGCACTCAGCCGCGCCTTCTATGTTTACGGCAAGAAGGACCTGCTGAACGCCATGCGCTGCCTGTCGATGACCCAGCCGTTCAACTGGTGCCAGGCGGTTGAACCCTATGCCCGCCTGTACGAGGACCTGGTCAAGCAGACACAACTGAGCCACTACTGAGCGGGGGTCAGAAGATGCACAGACATGGCGCACACTTGCTGGACGCCACGTCGGCGCGCTTCGCCCTCTGGGCGCCGGATGCGCGCAGCGTGAGCGTGGAACTGGAGCAGCAGCCGGCCATCGAACTGCTGCCGGATGATGAGGGTTGGTACAGCGGCGTAGTGCCATGCAAGGCCGGTGACCGTTACCACTACCGTATCGACGGCGAGCTGCAGGTGGCCGACCCGGCCTCGCGCTACCAGCCCGACGGCGTACAGGGGCCAAGCCAGGTAGTGGATGTGGCCGGTTATGCCTGGCAGCACCCGTGGCAGGGCCGGCCTTGGCATGAGGCCGTGATCCAGGAGGTGCATGTCGGCCTGCTCGGGGGGTATGCCGGGGTTGCCCGGCAACTGCCGCGCCTGGCCGAACTGGGCATCAGCGCGATCGAATTGATGCCGCTGGGGCAGTTCCCCGGCGAACGCAACTGGGGCTACGACGGCGTACTGCCTTACGCCCCACAGAACACCTACGGCAGCCCCGAGCAGCTGTGCGCACTGATCGATCAGGCCCACGGCCACGGGCTGATGGTGCTGGTCGATGTGGTGTACAACCACTTCGGACCTGACGGCAATTACCTGCACCAGTACGCCAGCCCGTTCTTCCGTGAAGACCGGCAGACACCGTGGGGCGCGGCCATCGATTTTCGCCGCCCGCAGGTACGCGAGTACTTTATCCAGAATGCCCTGATGTGGCTGTGCGACTACCGCTGCGACGGCCTGCGCCTGGATGCCGTGCATGCCATCGACCAGCCCGATTTCCTGATCGAACTGGCCCAACGGGTACGCGCCGCCGTAGAACCGAGCCGGCACGTGTGGCTGGTGCTGGAGAACGAGCACAACCAGGCAGGCCTGCTGGAACAGGGTTACGATGCCCAGTGGAACGACGACGGCCACAATGCCCTGCACGTGCTGCTGACTGGTGAAACCGAAGGTTACTACGCCGACTACCAGCATCGCCCCATCGACCAACTGGCCCGGTGCCTTGGCGAAGGTTTCGTGTTCCAGGGCCAGGCCAACCGGCATGGCAAATCACGCGGCGAACCCAGCGGGCATTTGCCGCCCAGTGCCTTCGTGTTGTTCCTGCAGAACCACGACCAGGTCGGCAACCGCGCGCTGGGTGAGCGCCTGACCCGCCTATGCCCCGCGCCAGCTTTGCGTGCAGCCACCGGCCTGTTGCTGCTGGCCCCCATGATTCCGCTGCTGTTCATGGGCGACGAAGCCGGCAGCTGCCAGCCGTTCCTGTTTTTTACCGACTTCCATGACGCGTTGGCCGACGCCGTCCGCGAAGGCCGTCGTGGCGAGTTCGCCCACTTCACCGCGTTCGCCGACCCCACGCAGCGTGAGCACATTCCCGACCCCAACGCCGAACAGACGTTCGCGTCCTCACGCCCGCAAAACAAGGCGGTGATCGCCGGCTGGCACGGCCTTTACCAGCAACTGCTCGACCTGCGCCGCCGCCACGTCATCCCGCACTTGCCCGGCAGCCGTGCGCTGGGCGCCGAGGTGCACGCAGACAAAGCGCTGACCGCGCGCTGGCGGCTGGGCAATGGCAACACATTGCGCATCGACCTGAACCTGGCCGACACCCCGCAGGCCGTCGAACTGCCCGCGCCAACCACACGGCTGTTCGACAGCAGCGACACCCGCCACCCGGATACCCACCTGGCTGCCTACAGCTGCGTGGTCAGCCTGCTTCCCCCTGCCCAGGAGCGCCCATGAGCGAAACCGCCCTGCACCGTCTGGCAACCAGCGTCGGGCTGAACCGCGACTGGATTGACGCCAATGCCAGGCCCCAGCGTGTCAGCGACGACGTGCTGCGCAACGTCCTCGAAGGCCTTGGCCACCCGGCCGGCGATGACGCGGCCGTTGCCGCCAGCCTGCGTGCGGTGGAAACCGCCGAAGACAGCGAACACCTGCCGCCTTTGCTGACCGCCGACCTAGGCCAGCCGCTAGCGCTGGCGCGCTACTTCAGTGCCGCCAGCGTGGCCCACTGCACCCTGGAAGATCACACCTCGGTCACCCTCAGCCTCGATGACCAGGCGCGCCTGCCCGGCGAGCTGCCCATCGGCTATCACCAGGTGGAAATCGACAGCCGCCGCTTCACCGTGGCGGTGGCGCCAACACGCTGCCACAGCCTGGAAGACAAGGTGCAACAGCCGCCACCACGCTACTGGGGCCTGGCAGTGCAGCTGTACAGCCTGCGCCGCCCCGGCGATGGTGGCTTCGGCGACTGCCTGGCGCTGGAGCAGTTGGCCCGCTCGGCCGCCGAGCGCGGCGCCGATGCCTTGGCTATCAGCCCGATTCACGCCCTGTCGGCCATCGACCAGGAACACTACAGCCCCTACTCACCTTCCAGTCGCCTGCTGCTCAACACCCTGTACACCAGCCCCGCGGCCCTGCTGGGTGAACGGGAGGTGCGCATGGCCATCGAAGCCTGCGGGCTGGAGCAACAACTCGAAGAGCTGGAGCAACGCCCTCTGGTCGACTGGCCACGCGCCGCCAGCGCCCGGCTGCGTTTGCTTGAAGCGCTTTACCAAGGCTTCAGCCAAGGCGACCACCCGCTACGCACTGATTTTGACAGCTTCCGCGAAGCCGGCGGCCAGACGCTGGAGCACCACTGCCGCTTCGAGGTGCTGCAGGCCCAGGCGGTGGAGCACGGCCTTGGTGCCGACTGGCGCAACTGGCCCAAAGCCTGGCATGACCCCTACCACCCGGAAGTGGAGGCTTTAGCCAATGCCTACCCGGCCAAGGTCGAGTTCCACGCGTTCTGCCAGTGGCTGACCGAACGTGGCCTGCAACGTGCCCACGAAGCGGCCCGCAGCAACGGCATGGCCGTGGGCCTGATCGCCGACCTGGCGGTGGGCGCCGACGGTGCCGGCAGCCAGGCCTGGAGCCGTCAGGACGAACTGCTGGCCGGCCTGAGCGTGGGTGCGCCGCCCGACATCCTCAACCACGTCGGGCAGGATTGGGGCATTTGCGCCTTCTCGCCCGAGGGCCTCAAGCGCAATGGCTATCGCGCCTTCATCGAGATGCTGCGGGCCAACCTCGCCCACGCTGGCGGCCTGCGCATCGACCATGTGATGGGCCTGCGCCGGCTATGGCTGATCCCACAGGGGGCCAAACCCAGCGAAGGCGCCTACCTCGATTACCCGTTAGACGACCTGTTGCGCCTGCTGGCGCTCGAGTCGGTGCGTCACCAGGCGATCATCCTCGGCGAAGACCTGGGCACCGTGCCCGACAGCCTGCGTGAGAAGCTGGCCGAGAAGGCGGTGCTGGGCATGCGCGTGCTGCCGTTCGAGCAGACCCAGCCGGGCCAGTTCAAGCCGATTCTCGACTGGCCAGACAATGCCCTGGCCACAACCGGCACCCACGACCTGGCGCCACTGGCCGGCTGGCTGGCAAACCGCGACATCGACTGGAGACACCGCTTGCAACTGATTGATGCTGCTGCTGAATTGCACTGGCGACACGAGCGTCAGAAAGAACGCGACGGCCTGCGCCGCATCCTGGAGGCCAACTACGGCGAACTGAAGGACAACGACGCGCTGATCGATGCGGCCATCCGCTTCGTTGGCCATACCAGTGCGCCGCTGGTGCTGGTACCGCTGGAAGACCTGCTGGGTTGCGACGAGCAACCCAACCTGCCGGGCACCACCAATGGCCATCCCAACTGGCGGCGGCGCTTTGCCCTTCCAGTACGCGAACTGCTCGACGATGAGGACGCCGCACGGCGCCTGGAGCTGCTGGCCCAGGCCCGCGAACAGGCGTGGGAGCGTGACCGATGAAGCCACTGACCGCGACCCTGCGCCTGCAATTCCACAGCGACTTCACCCTCGATCACGCTGTACCGCTGGTGCCGTATTTCGCCCAGCTGGGCATCAGCCACCTGTATGCCTCGCCCATCCTCAAGGCCCGCGCTGGCTCGCGCCATGGCTACGACGTGGTCGATCCTACCTGCGTCAACCCGGAGCTGGGCGGCGAGGCCGCGCTGGAGCGCCTGGTCGCCGCCCTGCGCCAGCATGGCATGGGGCTGATCCTCGACACGGTGTCCAACCACATGGCCGTGGGCGGTGCCGACAACCCTTGGTGGCAAAGCCTGCTGGCCTGGGGACGGCGCAGCCCGTATGCAGCGTTCTTCGACATCCAGTGGCACTCCAGCGACCCACTGCTGGCCGGGCAACTGCTGTTGCCGTTCCTCGGCAGCGACTACGGCGTGGCGCTCAAGAAGGGTGAGATACCGCTGCAGTTCGACAAACAGCAGGGGCTGCTGCAGGTGGCCCATTACGCGCATCGTTTCCCGATCTGCCCGGTCGATTACGGCTGGATTCTCGCGCTCAGCCCAGAGCCTGCGCTAAAGGCTCTGGCCGAACGCTTCACTGCTTTGGGCGACTCGGCCACCCCGCTGGCCGATAGCCTGCCGCTCCAAGCCGAACTGGCACGCCTGGTGCGCGAAGGTGCCGACCTCGAATCGGCCCTGGTGGCCTTCGACAGCCGCAGCGAGGCCGGTTTCAAGCGCCTGCACCTGCTGCTGGAGCGCCAGACCTACCGCCTGGCCAGCTGGCGCACCGCCGCCGACGACATCAACTGGCGGCGCTTCTTCGACATCAACGAGCTGGGCGGCCTGCGCGTGGAGCGCGCCGTGGTGTTCGAAGCCACCCATGCCAAGCTGTTCGAACTGATCGAACGTGGCCTGGTGGACGGCCTGCGCATCGACCATATCGACGGCCTTGCCGACCCGCGTGGCTACTGCCGCAAACTGCGCCGGCGGGTTGATGGCCTGCTGGCGCGGCGGCCGCTGAATGCAGGGCTGGAGCACTTCCCCCTGTACGTGGAAAAGATCCTGGGTGCCGACGAGCACCTGCACCGCGACTGGCTTACCGACGGCACCACCGGCTACGAGTTCATGAACCAGGTGTCGCTGCTGCAACATGATCCGGCCGGCGAAGCGCCGCTGAGCGAACTGTGGAGCAACGTCAGCGAGCGCCCGGCGTTCACCGAAGAAGTGCGCCAGGCCCGTCACCTGGTGCTCAACGCCAGCCTGGCCGGTGACTGCGAGTCGGTGGCCCAGGCACTGTTGCAGGTGGCGCGCAACGACCTGATGACCCGTGACCTGACCCTGGGCGCGATTCGCCGGGCCTTGCAGGCGTTGGTGGCGCATTACCCGGTTTACCGAACCTACTTCAATGCCTGCGGGCGCCCGGCGCAGGACGAAACGTTCTTCCAGCAGGCCCTGACCAACGCCCGGCAAGACCTTGCCGAAGCCGACTGGCCGCTACTGGACCAACTTGAACGGTGGCTGGGCGGGCAAGCCTGGCGGCACCTGCCACCCGGGCGCGCCCGCAAGCAACTGCGCCACGCCTGCGTTCGCTTCCAGCAACTGACTGCGCCCAGCGCCGCCAAAGCCGTGGAAGACACCGCCTTCTACCGCAGCGCGCGGCTGCTGTCGCGTAACGACGTGGGTTTCGAGGCCGAGCGCTTCAGCGCACCCCCCATGCATTTCCACAACGAGGCCCAGCGGCGCCTGCGCGATTTCCCCGACAACCTGCTGACCACCGCCACCCACGACCACAAGCGCGGCGAAGACACGCGTGCACGCCTGGCCGTACTCAGCGAGCGCGGCACGTGGCTGGCCAGCCGGGTGGAGCACTGGCGTGAGCTGGCCGCCCCCCTGCGCGCGCAGTTGGACGACGGGCTGGCACCCAGCCCCGGCGACGAGTTGATGCTGCTACAGACCCTGCTCGGCAGTTGGCCCTTGGACCTCGACCTGAACGACGACAATGCCCTGCGCCAATACGCCGAGCGTGTTCGCCAGTGGCAGCAGAAGGCCCTGCGCGAGGGCAAGCTGCGCAGTAGCTGGAGCGCACCGAACGAGGCCTACGAAGGCGCCTGTGCTCATTACCTCGACGGCCTGCTGCTGGACAGCGAGAACCAGCAACTGCGCAAGTCGCTGGCCGACGCGGCGCAGCTGCTGGCCTGCCCCGGCGCACTCAATGGCTTGGTCCAGGCCCTGTTGCGCATGACCACACCCGGTGTGCCCGACCTCTACCAGGGCAACGAATACTGGGACTTCAGCCTGGTCGACCCGGACAACCGCCGCGCCGTGGACTACGCGTCGAGGCGTCGCACGCTGGACGACGCCACGCCGGCAGCCGAGCTGCTGGCGCACTGGCGCGACGGCCGCGTCAAACAGGCCTTGATCGCGCGGGTGCTGGACTGCCGCCAAGCCCACGCCGAGCTGTTCCGCCGCGGTGCCTACCTGCCACTGACCGTACAGGGCCGGCACGCTGACAAAGTCATTGCCTTTGCTCGCCTGGGGGAAGGCGAGCACGCCATCGTCGTCGCCCCACGCCTGGCCAGCAGCCTGCTCGGAGGTGCCGCTACACCGTTGATCCCGGCACAGAACTGGGACGACACCCGGCTGGTATTGCCGTTTGCCTTGTCACCTGCCAACTCGGCGGGACTTTTCGCCTGTGCGGCGGTCAGCTCTTCAAAGGAGTTGCTGTTGAGCGCCGTGCTGGCGGAGTTTCCGGTCAACGTGTTGATACAACAATCTTGAGCATCAGGAGCGTCATGATGAGTGTCGATGAAAAGCGTATTCGCGAATTTGCCTACCAGATCTGGGAATCCGAAGGTAAGCCCGTAGGAGAGGAAGAACGCCACTGGGAAATGGCCCGCAAGCTGGCCGAGGCCGAAGCACTGGCGCCCAAGGCAGCCCCGCGCAAGAAAGCAGCGGCCAAACCGAAGGCGCCTGCAGAACCCAAGGCGGCTGCCCTGCCGGGGGTTAAACCCGCTGCGGTGAAAAAGCCCCGGGCGGTGAAAAAGCCTACTGCCGGTTAAACCTATTCTGGCCTCTTCGCGGGTAAACCCGCTCCTACAGGTTCATCACAGGCGCATGTAGGAGCGGGTTTACCCGCGAAGAGGCCAATGCAGGACAGCACAATTCCCCTTCCATCACGGCCACTCGAGGATCGTCATGAGCCCCCGCACCCCAAAGAAAACCCGCTCGGTCGCACCATCGCGCATCCGCGAAGGCATGCCCTTCCCCCTCGGCGCCACCTGGGATGGCCTTGGGGTCAACTTCGCCCTCTTCTCGGCCAACGCCACCAAGGTCGAGCTGTGCCTGTTCGACTCCACCGGCGAGCAGGAAATCGAGCGCATAGAGCTGCCCGAATACACCGATGAGATCTACCATGGCTACCTCCCCGACGCTCACCCCGGCCTGGTCTATGGCTACCGGGTGTACGGCCCCTACGAGCCGGAAAACGGCCACCGCTTCAACCCCAACAAACTGCTGATCGACCCGTATGCCAAGCAACTGGTCGGCAGCCTGAAATGGTCCGAGGCACTGTTCGGCTACACCATCGGCCACCCCGACGGTGACCTGTCGTTCGACGAGCGCGACAGCGCGCCTTTCGTGCCCAAATGCAAGGTCATCGACCCGGCGTTCACCTGGGGCCGCGACCAGCGCGTGCAGATCCCATGGGAGCGCACGATCATTTATGAAGCGCATGCCCGCGGCATCAGCATGCGCCACCCGGCTGTGCCTGAAGAACTGCGCGGCACCTTCGCCGGCCTGGCCAACGACGAGTTGCTCAAACACATCAAGGACCTTGGCGTGTCGAGCATCGAGCTGCTGCCGATTCACGCCTTCGTCAACGACCAGCACCTGCTGGACAAGGGCCTGAACAACTACTGGGGCTACAACAGCATCGCCTTTTTCGCCCCGCACCCGCGCTACCTGGCCAGCGGCAAGATCGCCGAGTTCAAGGAGATGGTCGCGCACCTGCACGACGCCGGGCTCGAAGTGATCCTGGACGTGGTCTACAACCACACCGCCGAAGGCAACGAGCGCGGCCCGACCCTGTCGATGCGCGGCATCGACAACGCCTCGTACTACCGCCTGATGCCGGACGACAAGCGCTACTACATCAACGACTCCGGCACCGGCAACACCCTGGACCTGAGCCACCCCTGCGTGCTGCAGTTGGTCACCGACTCGCTTCGCTACTGGGCCGGCGAAATGCACGTGGATGGCTTTCGCTTCGACCTGGCGACCATCCTTGGCCGTTACCACGATGGCTACAGCGAGCGTCATGGCTTCCTGGTCGCCTGCCGCCAGGACCCGATGCTGAGCCAGGTCAAGCTGATTGCCGAACCATGGGATTGCGGCCCCGGCGGCTACCAGGTGGGCAACTTCGCCCCGGGCTGGGCGGAATGGAACGACCGCTTCCGCGATACCGCACGCGCCTTCTGGAAAGGCGACGAAGGCCAGTTGGCCGATTTTGCCGCCCGCTTGACCGCCTCGGGCGACATGTTCAACAACCGTGGGCGCCGGCCCTATTCCTCGGTCAACTTCATCACCGCCCACGACGGTTTCACCCTGCGCGACCTGGTGTCTTACAACCACAAGCACAACGAAGACAACGACGAAAACAACCAGGACGGCACCGACAACAACCTGTCGTGGAACTGCGGCGTCGAAGGGCCGACCGACGACCCGGCGATCAATGCCCTGCGCATGCGCCAGATGCGCAACTACTTCGCCACCTTGCTGCTGGCCCAGGGCACGCCAATGATCGTTGCCGGCGACGAGTTCAGCCGCACCCAGCACGGCAACAACAACGCTTACTGCCAGGACAGCGAGATCGGCTGGGTGAACTGGGACCTGGACGAGGAAGGCCAGGAGCTGCTGGCCTTCGTCAAGCGCCTGACGCGTCTGCGCCTGGCCTACCCGGTGCTGCGCCGCTCACGCTTTCTGGTGGGTGACTACAATGAGGCAATTGGGGTCAAGGACGTGACCTGGCTGGCACCCGATGGCAACGAGATGAGTGTTGAGCAATGGGAAGACCCACACGGGCGTTGCCTGGGCATGCTGATAGATGGCCGGGCACAGGTCAGCGGTATCGCCCGGCCAGGTGCCGAGGCCACCGTGCTGCTGATCGTCAATGCCCACCATGACGTGGTGCCATTCAAGCTGCCGGCCGTGCCCGAAGGCGATTACTGGAGCTGCCTGGTCGATACCGACCGGCCAGAGTTGCGCAAGGGGCAGCACCTGCAGTTCGACAGTACCTTCGAGGTGAAGGGTCGGTCGATGCTGCTGATGGTGTTGCAGTACGACGAGGAGTGAACGGTGATAGCCCAGGCAGGTCCTACGTTGTAATCGCCACGCCAAACCCGGTGGGAACGGTGTATCGGCCCCCACAGGGTTTGGCGGCGACAGTGAGGCAGGGTTAACTTCAGGAGGAGTCGTGAGCCTCGAAGCCGGCAGTAATGGTTTCGCCAGCGTCAGCCAGGCCCCGGCCGTGAAACGCCTGCGGGTACTGACGGTGAACACCCACAAGGGCTTCACCGCCTTCAACCGGCGCTTTATCTTGCCGGAGCTGCGCGAGGCCGTGCGCAGCACACAGGCCGACATTGTCTTCCTTCAGGAAGTGCTCGGCAGCCACGACCGCCACGCCGCGCGCTACCCCGGCTGGCCACAGACCTCGCAGTACGAATTCCTCGCCGACAGCATGTGGAGCGACTTTGCCTACGGCCGCAATGCGGTCTACCCTGACGGCCACCACGGCAATGCGCTGCTGTCCAAATACCCGATCGTCGAGCACCGCAACCTGGACGTGTCGATCACCGGCCCCGAACGCCGCGGCCTGTTGCACTGTGTGCTGGAGGTGCCGGGGCAAGGCCAGGTGCATGCGGTCTGCGTGCACCTGTCGTTGCTGGAAAGCCACCGGCAAAAGCAGCTGCAGTTGCTGCGTAAACTGCTGGACGCCCTGCCGGCCAACGCCCCGGTGATCATCGCCGGCGACTTCAACGACTGGAAAAGCCACGGCAACCGCACCCTTGGCCTGCAACGCGACTTGCACGAAGCCTTCGAACGCCACCACGGCCACCTCGCCCGCACCTATCCTGCCCGCCTGCCACTGCTGCGACTGGACCGCATTTACCTGCGTAATGCCGAAAGCCATGGGCCGCGGATTCTGGGGCACAAACCTTGGTCGCACCTGTCAGATCATCTGCCACTGGCAGTGGAAGTGCGCCTTTAGCAATCATTCTTCATAGCCACGGCACGGCAAATAGCGATCCCCGCTATACCCTGCTGTTTTTACCAATAAAACAACAGGTTGAGCGTTACGACATACCTTGAACACTTCCTTCACGCTTTCTTGACGCAAGCGGTGACCTCTCCTTAGCTGAACGATACCAAGCTGTAAAAAACTTGCGCCGGGCCTCTAGCTCGCGCCTTCGTGCGCGCTTGCGATAACTGGCGTACTGGTTTGGGTCGCCCACTGTTTTTGCCGTACAGCTCGTGACAACAGGCCAGTTTTCTCGGGCTGCACCACCAAAACAAAGGAGATCCGCCATGAAAAGCACCTCGAACCCCTTGCGCTTCGACAGCATTTTCTACGCGGTTTCCACGTCGCTGCTTCTGGCAACCCCGGTGGAAACGATCGCGTACGAACTGCAGGGTGACCCCACCTCCCCCGGCTTTCTGCAGCAACCCGTGGCGGCGCAACTGTCGCTCGACCCGCTCAGTGCCAGTGGGTTGAGTCTCGGCACCCTCAATGCGTTTTCGCAGCAAATGAGCGAACGCCACCGGCAGGCGCCACCCGACCTGATTGCCAGTCAATGGGCGCAGTTCTTCCCCACCCGTGCGCGCGGCCGCGCGCTGCCCCCGGCACAGCTGGAGGCGCCCAGCCAGCAACTGATGATCGGCCCGGACCTGTTCGTGCGTGAAACTGCAGCGGGCGATGTGCACCGCGCAGGGATTTTCGTGGGGCACAACAACCTGCAAAGCAGCTTCAAAGGCATGCGCCCTCTGCTGGGCGACAAGCAGCGCAAAGCGGTGAACTTGAGCGGAGAAAGCCTGGGGGTGTACTGGAGCATGACCCATGAACAGGGTTGGCACCTGGATGCCGTGGCCATGGGCTCGCGGATCGACGTGATGGGCCGTGGCGAAAACGGCCAGCGCCTGGACGACAGTGGCCACGCAATGACCTTCTCGGTAGAGGGCGGTTACCCGATCCGCCTGGGTGGCAACTGGGTCATCGAACCCCAGGCACAGTTGATCAACCAGCAGTTCTTCCCTGGCAACCAGGTGCAGGAGGAGACCTTGCAAGCCTTCGACAGCCAGCCGAGCTGGAGCGGCCGGGTCGGTGCCAAGTTGTCCGGGCGCTACGAAGTGCGCGGCATGCCCATCGAACCCTATGTGCGGACCAACGTGTGGTATGACTTCAGCAATGCCGATGAGGTGAAGCTGGACCAGGTCGACAAAATTTCCAGCTCGCGCTACTCGACTACCGTGGAGTTAGGGTTGGGGTTGGTGGCGCGGGTGACGCCTTCGGTGGCCATGTTCGTCAGCGCCGATTACAGCAGCGATGTGGATGACAATGACCTGAACGGTTTGATTGGCAGCCTTGGGGTGCGGATGCGGTGGTAGGCAGGGCCGGCCTCTTCGCGGGTAAACCCGCTCCTACAACGATCACCGCCGGGTGCGGCCTGCGTAGGAGCGGGTTTACCCGCGAAAGGGCCCGTACAGCCAACCGATCAGGCGGGCTTCATGATCAACACCCCCAGCGGCGGCAGGTTCAGGGCCAGCGATAATGGCTGCCCGTGGCTGGCCACTGCCTCACTGGCCACCGCCCCCAGATTACCCACGTTCGACCCGGCATACAGCTCGGCATCGCTGTTCAGCAGCTCCTGCCAACGCTCGCCGAACGGCACGCCAATGCGGTAACCCTCACGGGGTACCGGGGTGAAGTTGGCCACCACCAGCACCGGCTCGCCGCTGCTGCTCCAGCGCAGCCAGGCGTACACGCTGTTTTGCGCGTCGTCACCGATCAGCCACTGGAAGCCCTGCGGCTGGCAATCCTGCTCGTGCAGCGCCGGCACTTCGCGGTACAGGCGGTTGAGGTCACCCACCAGGCGCTGCACGCCCTGGTGCTCGGGATACTGCAGCAGGTACCAGTCCAGTTCGCTGTCGTGGTTCCACTCACGCCACTGGCCGAACTCGCAACCCATGAACAGCAGCTTCTTGCCCGGGTGTGCCCACATGAAGGTGAGATAGGCACGCAGGTTGGCGAACTTCTGCCAGCGGTCGCCGGGCATCTTGTCGATCAGCGAATGCTTGCCGTGCACCACCTCATCATGGGAAATGGGCAGGATGAAGTGCTCGGAATAGGCATAGATCAGCCCGAAACTCATCTCGTTGTGGTGGTAGGTGCGGTGCACCGGATCGTTCTGGATGTAGTGCAGGGTGTCGTGCATCCAGCCCATGTTCCACTTGTAGGCAAAACCCAGGCCGCCCTGTTGGGTAGGCTGGCTGACCCCAGGCCAGGCGGTGGACTCTTCGGCGATGATCAGCGCACCCGGGGCCTCGTGGGCAGCGACGCCGTTAAGGTGGCGGATGAAGTCGATGGCTTCCAGGTTCTCGCGCCCGCCGTGACGGTTGGGTACCCATTCGCCAGCCTTGCGCGAGTAGTCGCGGTACAGCATCGAGGCCACCGCATCGACGCGCAGGCCGTCGATGTGGAAATGCTTCAACCAGTGCAGCGCCGAAGCCATCATGAAGCCGCGCACTTCATTGCGCCCGAGGTTGTAGATCAGCGTGTTCCAGTCCTGGTGGTAGCCCTCCAGGGGGTTATCGTATTCGTACAGCGCAGTGCCATCGAAGCGCGCCAGGCCATGTTCGTCGGTGGGAAAATGCGCCGGCACCCAGTCCAGCAGCACACCAATGCCTCCCTGGTGGCAGGCGTCAATGAACGCGGCGAAATCCTCGGCACTGCCATAGCGCGAGGTGGGCGCGAACATCGACAGTGGTTGATAGCCCCAGGAGCCGCCGAACGGGTGTTCCATGATCGGCAGCAGTTCGATGTGGGTAAAGCCCAGTTCCTGCACATAGGGCACCAGCCGTTCGGCCAGTTCGCGCCAGTTGTAGAAACGCCCGACTTCGCCCGCTTCGTCCAGCTCGCAGCGCCATGACCCTGGGTGCAGCTCGTAGATCGACAACGGCGCGTTGTAGGCATGGCGCTGGGCGCGTTGCGCCATCCAGTCATGATCCTGCCAGGCGTGGCTGAGTTCACCGGCTACCTTGGACGCCGTGCTCGGCGGCAGCTCGGTGGCACGGGCCAGCGGATCGGCCTTCAGCGGCAGTATGCCGTCCTTGCCAAGCACTTCGAACTTGTAGGTTTCGCCCACGCCCAGGCGCGGAATGAACAGCTCCCACACCCCCGCGCCATGCCGCAGGCGCATGGGGTGGCGGCGGCCATCCCAGTTGTTGAAATCACCCACCACCGACACCCGCCGGGCATTCGGCGCCCAGACCGAGAAACACACGCCGTCGATGCCATCGACCTGAGTCGGCTGGGCACCGAAGCGCCCGGACAAATCGCGGTGATTGCCTTCCGCGAACAAGTGAAGGTCCATGTCACCCAGTTGCGGGCCAAAGCTGTAGGGGTCTTCGGTAACCTGTTCGCCACCGGCCCAGACGATATGAAACTGGTAGGGCTGTGCCTCATCGAGGTGCGCACTGAACAACCCAGGCAGGCTGCCCTGCTCCATTTCGGCAAGGACCCGCCCGTCATCCCGGGCCTGAACGCGCACTTTCAGGGCATTGGGCAGAAAGGCGCGGACCACCTGCCCGCCTGCGCCGTCGCCGTGGGGGCCGAGTACCGCAAAAGGATCGGCGTGTTCGGCGCGGGCCAGGGCGTCGAGGTCCCGTTGCCGAAGGCCACCGTTTTCACGCGTTGTAACGTTCATTCTGACTCTCCCCAGGTACTGATCAGTCCATGCAGACCATGCAAAGGCACGGCCAGCCAGCTCGGACGGTTTTCGGCTTCGTATGTGATCTCGTAGGCGGCTTTTTCCAGGCAGAACAATTCCAGCGCCGCGCGCTCACCCTCGGCGTGCTGCCAGGCGTGAGGCATGGCGGCGGTGGCCAGCCCATAGGCTTCGACAAAGGCATGCCGGGACTGGTGCAGGTACTGCCGGGCAACCCGCTGCCGGGCTTGCCGCGCCGGCTCGGAAAGGTCCACCGCAGACGCGCTGCGCAAGATCATCGCAGCAGCATAGTCGAAGGAACGCAGCACGCCGCTGACATCCTTGTAGGGGCTGTGTTTTGCCCGGCGCTCTTCAAGGGGCCGGGCGGGTTCACCTTCAAAATCGATGAGGTAGGCATCACCCTGCACCACGAGCACCTGGCCCAGGTGCAGGTCGCCATGCACACGCATCAGCAGGCCACCCTGAGCCTGCTTGCTCAGGGTGTCGATGTGCTGGGCCAGGCCGTCACGCTGTTGCTGCAGGTCGTCGACCAAGGACTGGCTGTCGCTGTCCAGCGTGTCGCGATGCTGCGCCAGCAGGTCGAGGGCGTGGGTCAGTTCGGTGCTGATCTGTGCACACCAGCGCTCGCTGTCCTGCGCATCGCTGGGGCGCGGCTGGAAGGCCGGGTCTTCGGTGGGGGCGGCCAGCAGCAGGTGCATCTCGCCCAGACGCTGGCCAAGCAAGGCCGCAAAGCCGCTGAGTTCGGCCAACGCGTCAGTGTGCGCTTCGGCGTCGTTGCGGGTGGGCTCCATCTGGTCGCGGATGGCCCGTTCCAGCGTGTTCTGGGTCCAACCCCAGGCATCGCCCTGGTTGCTCAAGTAACCCTGGGCAATCATCAGCAGGTGCGGCGCGTGTTGCTCGTCCACCCGGCTGACCCAGGCCAGCAGCGGCGAAATGTTGGCAAAGCCGGCGGCGGTCAGGTAGGCACTCATTTCCAGCTCTGGATGGATGCCCGGGTTGACCCGGCGGATCAACTTGAGCACCACGCGGTCGCCGATGACCACCGAACTGTTGGACTGCTCGGCACTGAGGTAGCGCACTTCGCTCTCGTCGTCGAGCGCCAGGCCGGCCAGCTGCTCTGTGCATTCGAAGCGCAATTCACCCTCAGCGTCGCCACACGGCAGACGCAGGCCATCCTGGCAGGCTTGCATCACGGCGTGAATGAACGGCTCGAGGACGAAGGCGTCTGTGATCAAGCCAACCTGGTGGGTACGGCGCACCCGCGACAACGCCAGCTGCTGCGGCAGCGCGGTATGGATCTGTTCCTCACGCAGCAGGCCGAAAGGCAGCTGATAGCGGGTAGCCGTGCCGTCGCTGAGTACCTCGATTTCGCTGAGCAACACCGGCGTGGCGGCGGTGCCGAAACGTACGCCGTAACACAGGCGCACGGCGTCGATCGGCCCTTCCTTGCCGGCGAACCAGCGGCGCTTGGGCAGGTACTGCGGCAGGATGGTGCTTTGCAGCGTATCGCTTGCGGGGGCTTGCAGCAGTTCTTCCATGCGCTTGCGCAGTACCAATGTGGTCAATTCGGGTAACCCCTCGGTGGCCTGGATGTGCCAGCTGGGCATGCGATCGCGGCTGGCCAGCAGGAACCAGTAGAAGGCATAAGGTGGCAAGGTCAGCAGAAACGGCAGTTGGCCGATTGGCGGGAACGCGCTGCCGCCCAGCATCTCCACCGGTACTTTGTCGGCGTATTGTGACAATTCGAGTTCGGCAGCCTGGGCGGCGCGGGACACGTTGGCCACGCAGAGGATGACCTCGGTATTGCCGTCGGCGTCGGTGTACTCGCGGATATAGGCAAGGATGCGCCGGTTGCTGGGCGTGAGGGTACGCAGGCTGCCGCGGCCAAAGGCCTTCTGCTGCTTGCGCACCGCCAGCATGCGCCGGGTCCAGTTCAGCAGCGAATGCGGGTCGTGGCTTTGCGCCTCGACGTTGACGGTCTGGTAACCGTAGAGCGGGTCCATGATCGGCGGCAGCACCAGGCGCTGCGGGTCGGCGCGGGAAAAACCGCCGTTGCGGTCTGGCGACCACTGCATGGGTGTGCGAACGCCATCGCGGTCACCCAGATAGATATTGTCGCCCATACCCAGTTCGTCGCCGTAATACAGGGTTGGCGTGCCGGGCATCGACAACAGCAGGCTGGTCAGCAGCTCTATGCGCCGACGGTCACGCTGCAGCAGGGGCGCCAGGCGCCGGCGAATGCCCAGGTTGATGCGCGCGCGGCGGTCTTCGGCGTAGTAGTTCCACAGGTAGTCGCGCTCGCGGTCGGTGACCATTTCCAGGGTCAGTTCATCATGGTTGCGCAAAAAGATCGCCCACTGGCAGTTGGCCGGGATTTCCGGGGTCTGGCGCAGGATATCGGTGATCGGGAAGCGGTCTTCCATGGCCAGGGCCATGTACATGCGCGGCATCAACGGAAAGTGGAAAGCCATATGGCACTCGTCGCCGTCGCCTTCGCCGAAGTACGGGCGCGTGTCTTCCGGCCACTGGTTGGCTTCGGCCAGCAGCATGCGATCGGGGTAGTTGGCGTCGATCTCGGCGCGGATCGCCTTGAGCACGTCGTGGGTTTCGGCGAGGTTTTCGTTGTTGGTGCCGTCGCGCTCGATCAGGTAAGGGATCGCGTCCAACCGCAGGCCATCTACACCCAGGTCGAGCCAGAAGCGCATGACGCCGATCACCGCCTTGAGCACCTGCGGGTTGTCGAAATTGAGGTCCGGCTGGTGGGAATAGAACCGGTGCCAGAAGTACTGGCCGGCGACCGGGTCCCAGGTCCAGTTGGACTTTTCGGTGTCGAGGAAGATGATGCGCGTACCGTCATACTTCTGGTCATCGTCCGACCACACGTAGAACTCACGCGCCTTGCTGCCGCGCTTGGCGTGGCGGGCGCGCTGGAACCACGGGTGCTGGTCGCTGGTGTGGTTGATGACCAGCTCGGTGATCACCCGCAGGCCGCGCTTGTGGGCCTCGGCGATGAAACGGCGGGCGTCGGCCATGCTGCCGTAGTCGGGGTGCACGGCCTTGTATTCGGCGATGTCGTAGCCGTCGTCACGGCGTGGCGAGGGATAGAACGGCAGCAGCCACAGGGTGTTGACGCCCAGCTCGGCGATATAGTCGAGCTTGCTGATCAGGCCGGCGAAATCACCGATGCCATCGTTGTTCGAGTCGAAGAATGACTTGATGTGCAGCTGATAGATGACAGCGTCCTTGTACCAAAGCGGGTCGTCGATGAAGGCTGCCGGGCGGGAACGCTTGGCCATGTGCGACTCCTTTCAATTGCATGCACAGACATCCGAGCTTGCTCGATCCCCCGTAGGAGCGGGTTTACCCGCGAAGATGACACCGCGGTGCCGAGGTGCATGGCACCGGCTTCGCCGGTGTTCGCGGGTAAACCCGCTCCTACAGGGGCACAGTCTGAGCCTTGTTAACGGGCTTTCTCGATGCGCCAGATGCCGAACGGCAGGTGCCAGGGCTCTATGCGCATCCATTGGGTCTTGCCGTACCACGACCAGCGGTGGCCGTTCATCAGGTCTTCACCCTGGGTTTCGGCGTTGTCGTCCAGCCCCAACTCCCACAGCGGCAACTCGAAGTGCGCCTCCTGGGCGTTGTGCGGGTCGAGGCTGACGGCCACCAGGATGTAGTTGTCACGCTCGGGCGTACGCTTGGCGAAGTACAGAATGTTGTCGTTCCAGCAATTGAAGAAGGCAACGCCCAGGTGGGTTTGCAAGGCGCGGTTCTGCCGGCGAATACGGTTGAGCTGGGCGATCTCGGCGATGATGTTGCCGGGC
Organism: Pseudomonas sp. JY-Q; assembly: GCF_001655295.1. NCBI lineage: Bacteria > Pseudomonadati > Pseudomonadota > Gammaproteobacteria > Pseudomonadales > Pseudomonadaceae > Pseudomonas > Pseudomonas sp. JY-Q. The sequence goes on from NZ_CP011525.1 coordinate 4,058,176, forward strand.
TGGGTGAAATCGCGTGGGCGGATTTCGTACTTCTCCGAATCCAGGTACTCCTCCTTGCCCGGCAACGGCGTGCCCTCGCACAGCTCGAAGCCCGAATACATGCCCCATAAGCCTGAGCCCATGGTCGCCAGCGCGGCACGGATAAGGAAACCTGCGCGGCCTGAGGTGTGCAGGAAAAACGGGTTGATATCCGGTGTATTGACGAAGAAGTTGGGCCGGTAGCACTGGCTCCACGGCGGCTGGTTGAGCTGCTCGAAATATTCGCGCAGCTCCTGTTTGTGGTTGCGCCAGGTGAAATAGGTATAGCTCTGTGCGTAGCCGACCTTGCCCAAGCGCGCCATCATTGCCGGTTTGGTAAAGGCTTCGGCAAGGAAGATGACGTCGGGGTGCTGGCTGCGCACATTGGCGATGAGCCATTGCCAGAACGGCAGCGGCTTGGTGTGCGGGTTGTCGACGCGGAAAGTCTTTACGCCCTCCTCGACCCAGCCGACCACCACATCGCGCAGGGCCAGCCACAGCGAGGGCACGGCCTCCGGCGCATAGAAATCGACGTTGACGATGTCCTGGTACTTTTTCGGCGGGTTTTCAGCGTAGCGGATGGTGCCGTCCGGGCGCCAGCTGAACCAGCCCGGGTGCTCCTTGAGCCAGGGGTGGTCCTGGGAGCACTGGATGGCGAAATCGAGGGCAATTTCCAGGCCGTGTTCCGCCGCTGCGGCCACCAGACGGCGGAAGTCATCGCGGTTGCCCAGTTGCGGGTGAATGGCCTCGTGGCCGCCTTCCGGGCTGCCGATGGCATAAGGGCTGCCCGGGTCGCCCGGCTCGGCCTTGAGGGCGTTGTTGCGGCCCTTGCGATGCTGCATGCCGATGGGGTGGATGGGCGGGAAGTACAGGACGTCGAAGCCCATGTCGCGGATCATCGGCAGCCGTTCGTGCACGTCGTTGAAGGTGCCGTGGCGCTGCGGGTCGTCGGTCATCGAGCGCGGGAACAGCTCGTACCAGCTGGCGAACAGGGCGGCCGGGCGGTCGACATCAAGGGGAAACTCAGGGCTGCGGGTCAGGTAGCTGCGGTGTTCGGCTTCGCCCATCAGGCGGGCGGTGGTCGGGTCGAGAAAGACGGCTACCTGGTCATCGGTACTGAGGGTGGCCAGGCGGTGTTGCACGGCCTCGAGCTCTTCGCGCAGGGCGCCGCTGCACAGCTCGATGCCTTTGCCCAGCATCAAACGGCCTTCTTCCAGCTCCAGTTTCACCTCGACGCCGGCGTGGTACTTCTTCTCCAGGTCGTGGCAATAGGTGGCAAACGGGTCGATCCAGGCCTCGATACTGAACAAGTGCGGGCCCAGCTCGGTGGGGGTGAATTCGGCCTGCCACAGGTCGTTGCCCGCCGCCTGCATCGGCACGCAATGCCAACGCCTGCTGTGGGCCTGGCGCCAGTTGAGCATCACCGCCAGGCGGTCGTGGCCGTCGCTATAGGCCTTGGTGCTGACTGCCACAGGCTGGCCGCTGACGGCCTTGGCGGCGAAGCTGCCGGCGTCGAGCACGGGTTGGGTGTCTTCGATCACGATGCGTGGCGCCAACAGCGCCTGGGCCAGGCTAATGGCCTGGTCCGGGTGATCGTTCGCCATGGGCACGCTTTCAAAGGGCTCGTTTCGTGACATCGACCTTGCTCCCTCAGGCTGGTGGCGGTAAGGGTTCAGAGCCGGGCACAGGCGGGGGGTTCAAAATAATTGAGCGAACGGCAGCTGCCAGCGGTCAGAGCCTACAGCACCTCTTCACCCACCCACGCGAGGTCAGGCCATGAACATTCCCATTCCACCGGAGACACCCGATCCCAACATTGACGACCCAAGCTTGCCGCCACCCGTACCGGAAGAAGACCCGGACGAGCTGCCGATCAAGCCGACCGTGCCGCCGACAGTGGGCGACCCACCGAGCCAGGACCCACCGGTGAAGGCTTAAGGGTAGACCACGGAACTGATATGTCTGTCAGTTGCGTTCAACTGGAGCTCGCATGATCATCGGGCCTCCTCAAACCGGAGGTGGTTGAGTCATGTCAGAAGCGCGCGATTACATCAAGTAGCACGGGATGACGTGAGGGGCCAACTTTCGCAGTTTGGCGTCGCGGGTTCATCCCGGGCAATCTGGACTATACGTTATCGCTGCTTGAATTACGCTATACGGTAGGCGTGCGGCGGCATGCACTTCGCCCCATCAGGGCAATTATTTTCGACGCCCGCGCAACGCGGGATCTGTGGTCCCCTTTTACAACTGTTATTTTTAACAGTTTCGTAAGATCGCTGCTTGCGCTATATAAACCACACAACACCCGTCGGGAGAGCGACCACCGCCTTGTTGCTCAAACTCGTGAGCTCGCCGAACCGATGAACACCACCTATTCAGCGCCAATAAAATTTGTCAGACGCCTCATTACTAGACTGAAGTTTCGACAATATTGATTTTCACACGGGGCAATACCATGTCAGCATCCACCACTGTCATCCCTGACACTCATGTCAGCTACTGCGTTTACGGCTACAGCAAAGCGCTAACCCTGAAACCTCGCCTGACCGGCTTTAATGGCGCACATTTTGACCCTCACGCACATTACTACCATTTGGGACAAGGCTATCGCGCCTTCAGCCCTACACTGATGAGATTCATCTCCCCGGATCGTATTAGCCCCTTTGGACGTGGAGGAATTAATAGCTACACCTATTGCAATGGCGATCCAGTCAACCGCACAGACCCAAGTGGAGCCGTTGCTTTCGCTCGACTCGCTCATCTCGCTTTACGCCCCCTGAATTGGGCATACAAAATCTTTTTCAAAAAACCAAATATAAACGTTAATTTTAACAAGCAGAATGTACAGCTCCCCGGCCAAAGCCCTGAAGAAACTGCACGGCTCAGGTTGATAGCTATGGGAGACGGCCTACGCATACTGAATAAACTCTCCAAGCCGGCCCCCCACCTTAAACTCTCCAAGCCGGCCCCCCACCTAGTAGAAAAAATAGGCCAATATTTAGCACCTGGGGATTTAACCGCAGCAGCAGCAGCCTCAGACCCGTTCAAAACCGGTGTAACGCCCAGAATTGTCCACCGCATCACAACAGAAAGATATTTGAAACAGGCTGCAAACATCATGGGTGGACAAGTAACCGATTACCGAAACGATGGCTTGCTAACCAAAGCAAATATATCCAACCTTGACAGAATAGAAGCAGAGGTAAGAAAAATGCAAAACCCTAGTTATTTCGGAGATTCAGATCACTATATCAGCCCACAGGAGCGATATAGAAAGTTAATGAGACATATAAATATTATTCGTAGTTCCTTGGAACATCCGGAACTCTGGTCTTAGTTAGGATGGCTTGACCAAAACGGGCTAGCTGTGCCGGCCATTCGCGGGTCTTGCCCTGCGGACCGGCACCGCTACAACGTTACTCGGTCGATCCCACCATAAACTCCACGACACTGATCTCCCGCATCCGGAACTTCTGCACCTTGCCCGTCACTGTCATGGGGTATTCGTCGACGAAACGGATATACCGCGGCACCTTGAAGTGGGCAATGCGCGCCTTGCACCAGCCCTGCAGTTCCTCGACCGTGGCGCTATGCCCCGGGTGCAGCTTGATCCAGGCGACGATCTCTTCGCCATAGCGGCTGCACGGAATGCCGATCACCTGCGCATCGGCCACCGCCGGGTGGGTGTAGAAAAACTCTTCCAGCTCACGCGGGTAAATGTTCTCGCCGCCGCGAATGATCATGTCCTTGTTGCGCCCGACGATGCGCACATAGCCCTGCTCGTCCATCACCGCCAAGTCACCCGAATGCATCCAGCCGGCCGGGTCGATAGCGTCCGCGGTGGCCTGGGTCGAGCGCGATCATTGTGTGCACGTTTAACCGCGAAATAGGGGCCGGACAGCCCAGCACATCATCCATGTTGACGCGGTTTAACTGTGCTCGCCGCTAGGACTGACCGTTACTGGATCACTGAGTCGCGACAGCTATTAAATCCATTAGCCTAGGATTTACACAGAGTTCAATACAACTGACATTTCTGCCAGTAGCACAGGTGCTCTACTTTAGAGCATGCTTCCCGTGATTACCCTACTAAAAGCGGCTTGGCTTGGCCGTACATAGACCGAGGCGAAATCACAGCACTTTCAAGAAGCAAGCCGACAACTGCGCGAAGCAAAGGAGTCATGAATGCCCCCATCAACGCCACACACTCAAAGCCCTCAGCCGATATGCTTTACCCCCTATGGCCACAGTGGGGGGATCGGCGACGCGGCCATCGCCACTGGTTTCAATGGTGTTCCGTTTGATATTCACGCCAATTGCTACCACTTAGGCCAGGGCTATCGGGCATTCTTTCCTGGGTTAATGCGATTCTCCAGCCCCGATAGCCTGAGCCCGTTTGGGCTCGGTGGACTGAACGCGTATGCCTATTGTAATGGCGACCCTGTTAACTACGGCGACCCCCAGGGCACAGCCGGGGTGCCGATTGGGCGGACTGGGAACACCCCTCGTTCTGGGAGGGTCACCGCGAAAGGGCAATTTGGTATTGGCAACACATCGCATCAAGTAAAATCCTATAGGAACGCAATGCGGGAGAATGAGAAGGTGCAGGGAGTCGATATCGCTCTGGACCTCTTAGATCATGAAGTTGATCTATTCAATGCCGTGACAAAGGATCTGAAAAAATTGGATAATACCGCCGTTCGTAGAAACCCCTTCGTCCGGGAAAAGCTCATCAAGGCTCGTACTGAGGCGTTTACAGACCATATGAAGAATGTATTAGCCGGCGAGAGGCGACGGTATGCTGATGATGTTATTTTAACCGATACGCATAGAAAATACCTGAGCACCCTCGATTCAGCATTGGTAAGTGCCTACGCTCCGTACCGGGAGCATCAGAGCGACTGGTACCATCCTGGGTACCATATTGAGGGGATAAGGGATACACCCCTGTTCCTGGCACAATGGGCAATAAGGGACGCTAAATTATTGCTCGATGTCGGTGATTCACCACTTTACCGCGGAGTTAAGGATAGTCTGAAGTAGTCATACATTTCTGGCTGACTGCAGTATCTGCCGATTTCAAAAGCGCCAGGCACACCTCTGCTGCGTTGGCCAGCAAATGTCGGCGGGCCATCCACAGATTCGACAGGGCAAACAGCGTCACCATCTGTGCCGCATTCTCTGACAATCCTCGCCGCGATCCCCCAGGTGGCCGTTGATCACGGCCAGAATTCCGTACGCCAACTTATGGTTCTCCAGCAGACGACGGAAGTTGAGGATGGGGGGTTCGTACAGCGCTTCCTCCATCGCAGGATCGCTGTAACCGAACCAGTTCTACATCAGGTGCACGCGCAACATCGCCATATTCCTGGCATGCAGTGACCTCAATATCGAGCCAATGTAATAGATCCGGAATCTGATGCTGGCATGGCTTGGCCTCATCGTGGGTTCACCCGCGAAGAGGCCGGATAACCCAGTGCATCAACCTGCAGAAACAGCCGAAATTTCTGCGACACTGATCTCCCGCATCCGGAACTTCTGCACCTTGCCCGTCACTGTCATCGGGTATTCGTCAACGAAACGGATATACCGCGGCACCTTGAAGTGGGCAATGCGCGCCTTGCACCAGCCCTGCAGCTCCTCGGCCGTGGCGCTGTGCCCTGGGTGCAGCTTGATCCAGGCGACGATCTCTTCGCCATAGCGGCTGCACGGAATGCCGATCACCTGCGCATCGGCCACCGCCGGGTGGGTGTAGAAAAACTCTTCCAGCTCACGCGGGTAAATGTTCTCGCCGCCGCGAATGATCATGTCCTTGTTGCGCCCGACGATGCGCACATGGCCCTGCTCATCCATCACCGCCAGGTCACCCGAATGCATCCAGCCGGCCGGGTCGATGGCATCCGCCGTGGCCTGGGGGTTGTCCCAGTAGCCCAGCATCACGCTGTAGCCGCGGGTGCACAGCTCGCCAATCTCGCCGCGGGCGACGATGCAGCCATCGGCGTCCACCAGTTTGTTTTCCAGCTGCGGCTGGGTGCGGCCGACGGTGGTCACGCGCAGCTCCAGGTCGTCGTCCGGGCCGGTCTGCAGTGACACCGGGCTGGTTTCGGTCATGCCGTAGGCGATCTGCACTTCAGCCATGTGCATCTGGTCGATGACCCGGCGCATCACCTCGATCGGGCAGGTGGCGCCGGCCATGATGCCGCTGCGCAGGGTGGACAGGTCCATCTGCGCGCGCGACGGGTGGTCGAGCATGGCGATGAACATGGTCGGTACGCCGTACAGGATACTGGCACGCTCCTCGGCCACGGCGCGCAGGGTGAGCTCGGCGTCGAAGGCGTCGTTGGGGTAGATCATGGTGCTGCCGTGGGTGATGCAGCCGAGGTTGGCCATGACCATGCCGAAGCAATGGTACAGCGGCACCGGGATCACCATACGGTCGCGGGCCGTCAGGCCTAGGCTTTCACCCACCATGAAACCGTTGTTGAGGATGTTGTAGTGACTGAGCGTGGCACCTTTGGGCGCACCGGTGGTGCCTGAGGTGTACTGGATGTTCACCGGCTGGTCGAATTGCAGGCTTTGCTGACGGGCGGTGAAGGCTTCGGCAGACGTCTGCCCTGCCCGCTCGGCCAGTGCGTGCCAGGGCAGGAAACCGGCAGGCGGGTTGGCGGCCAGGCTGATGACGCCACGCAACTGGGGCAGGCATTCACTGGCCAGCTCACCAGGCCGGGCGCTGGTAAGCTCAGGTACCAGCGCCTGCACCATGGCGTGGTAATCAGACGTCTTGAAGGCTTCAGCGCAGACCAGCCAGCGGCAGCCGGACTGACGCAACACGTATTCCAGTTCGCCCACACGGTAGGCCGGGTTGATGTTGACCAGGATGGCACCGACCTTGGCACTGGCCAGCTGCAAGATGCACCACTGGGCGCAGTTGGGCGACCAGATGCCAACACGGTCGCCAGTGTTCACGCCCAGTGCGATCAGGGCGCGGGCATATATTTCGACCTGTTCGGCCAACTGCCGCCAGCTGTAACGCAGGCCCTGGTGGCGGGACACCAGGGCCTCGCTGTCGCAACAGCGGGCCACGGTGGCATCGAAAGCCTGGCCGATGGTCTGGGTCAGCAAGGGTCGGTCCTGGCGACCGCGGGTATAGCTCGGTTGACTCATGGGTGTCCCTTCTTGTGGTTGTTTTGGGCACGGCTGAAGCAAGCGGGAATACTCTGGCGCAGATTTACGTTTACGTAAAGGTGACGAGTGGATTGACAGTGCCTCCCCGCAGGTTTACGTTAACGTAAAGGTGATGAACGATACCGGAACCTCCGGCATGACGCCGACCCTTGCAGGAGCGGGCTTGCCCGCTCCTACAGGGGTCGGCGGTTAGGCTTTGAGCTACGGTGTTACCCAATTTCCAAGAACAAGAAGGTGCCCCAGCATGCATTACCCCTCCCTGAACTTCGCCCTGGGCGAGACCATCGACATGCTCCGCGACCAGGTGCGCACCTTCGTCGCCGCCGAACTGGCCCCGCGTGCCGCGCAGATCGACCACGACAACCTGTTCCCCGCTGACATGTGGCGCAAGTTCGGTGACATGGGCCTGCTGGGTATCACCGTACCGGAAGAGTACGGTGGCGCTGGCCTGGGCTACCTGGCCCATGTGGTGTCGATGGAAGAAATCAGCCGGGGCTCCGCCTCGGTGGCGCTGTCCTACGGCGCCCATTCCAACCTGTGCGTCAACCAGATCAACCGCAACGGCACCCACGAGCAGAAGCTCAAGTACTTGCCCAAGCTGATCAGCGGCGAGCACATCGGCGCCTTGGCCATGAGCGAGCCCAATGCCGGCTCCGACGTGGTGTCGATGAAACTGCGCGCAGAAAAACGCGGCGATCACTACGTGCTCAACGGCAGCAAGACCTGGATCACCAACGGTCCCGACGCCAACACCTACGTGATTTACGCCAAGACCGACCTGGACAAGGGTGCGCACGGCATCACCGCGTTCATCGTCGAGCGTGACTGGAAGGGCTTCAGCCGCAGCAACAAGTTCGACAAGCTGGGCATGCGTGGGTCCAACACCTGCGAGCTGTTCTTCGACGGCGTGGAAGTGCCGGCAGAGAACATTCTGGGCCAGCTTAACGGCGGCGTGCGCGTCCTGATGAGCGGCCTGGACTACGAACGTGTGGTGCTGTCCGGCGGCCCGACCGGCATCATGCAAAGCTGCATGGACCTGGTGGTGCCGTATATCCACGACCGCAAGCAATTCGGCCAGAGCATCGGCGAGTTCCAGCTGATCCAGGGCAAGATTGCCGACATGTACACCCAGCTGAACGCCAGCCGCGCCTACCTGTATGCCGTGGCCCAGGCCTGCGACCGTGGCGAGACCACCCGCAAGGATGCTGCCGGGGTGATCCTGTACACCGCCGAGCGCGCCACGCAAATGGCCCTGGAGGCGATCCAGATTCTTGGCGGCAACGGCTATATCAACGAATTCCCGGCTGGGCGCCTGTTGCGCGACGCCAAACTGTACGAAATCGGTGCCGGCACCAGCGAAATCCGCCGGATGCTGATCGGCCGCGAACTGTTCAACGAAACCCGCTGAACATAAGGGACGGGCGCACATGGCTACCTTGCACACCCAGATCAACCCGCGTTCGGCAGAATTTGCCGTCAACAGCGCGGCCATGCTCGAACAGGTCCAGGCCCTGCGCGGCTTGCTCGCCCAGGTTGCCCAGGGCGGCGGGCCCAAAGCCCAGGAACGGCATACCTCGCGTGGCAAACTGCTGCCGCGCGAGCGTATCGACCGCCTGCTGGACCCGGGCTCGCCGTTCCTCGAGATCGGCCAGTTGGCCGCCCATGAGGTGTACGGCGAAGACGTGCCAGCGGCGGGCGTGATTGCCGGCATCGGCCGCGTGGAAGGCGTGGAATGCATGATCGTGGCCAACGACGCCACGGTAAAAGGCGGTTCGTACTACCCGCTGACGGTGAAGAAGCACCTGCGTGCACAAACCATCGCCCTGCAGAACCGCCTGCCGTGCATCTATCTGGTGGACTCCGGCGGCGCCAACTTGCCACGCCAGGACGAAGTGTTCCCCGACCGCGAGCATTTCGGGCGCATCTTCTTCAACCAGGCCAACATGAGCGCGCAAGGCATCCCGCAGATCGCCGTGGTGATGGGCTCGTGCACCGCTGGCGGCGCCTACGTGCCGGCCATGGCCGACGAAGCGATCATGGTGCGCCAGCAGGCGACCATCTTCCTCGCCGGGCCGCCGTTGGTAAAAGCCGCCACCGGTGAAGTGGTGAGCGCCGAAGACTTGGGGGGCGCCGATGTGCATTGCCGCACCAGCGGCGTGGCCGACCACTATGCCGACAACGACGAACATGCCCTGGCCCTGGCCCGGCGCAGCGTGGCCAACCTCAACTGGCACAAGCAGGGCAAGCTACAACGCCTGGCACCGGTGGCACCGCTGTATGCGGCCGATGAGCTGTACGGCGTGGTGCCGGCCGATGCCAAGCAACCGTTCGACGTGCGCGAGGTGATCGCCCGCCTGGTCGATGGCTCGGTGTTCGATGAGTTCAAGGCGCTGTTCGGTACCACGCTGGTGTGCGGTTTCGCCCACCTGCATGGCTACCCGGTGGCGATCCTGGCCAACAACGGCATCCTGTTCGCCGAAGCCGCGCAAAAAGGCGCGCACTTCATCGAACTGGCCTGCCAGCGCGGCATCCCTTTGCTGTTCCTGCAGAACATCACCGGTTTCATGGTCGGCAAGAAATACGAAGAAGGCGGCATCGCCAAGCACGGCGCCAAACTGGTCACCGCCGTGGCCTGCGCCCAGGTGCCGAAGTTCACGGTGATCATCGGCGGCAGCTTTGGTGCCGGCAACTACGGCATGTGCGGCCGCGCCTACGACCCGCGCTTCCTGTGGATGTGGCCCAACGCACGGATTGGCGTGATGGGCGCCGAACAGGCCGCCGGGGTGCTGGCCCAGGTCAAGCGCGAGCAGAGCGAACGCAGCGGCCAGCCATTCAGTGCCGAAGACGAAGCCAGGCTCAAGCAGCCGATCCTCGACCAGTACGAGCGTCAGGGCCACCCCTATTATTCCAGCGCCCGCCTGTGGGACGACGGCGTCATCGACCCGGCACAGACCCGCGACGTCCTCGGCCTGGCGTTGTCTGCCGCGCTGAACGCGCCGATCGAACAGAGCCGCTTCGGCATTTTCCGGATGTGACCCATGAGCGATTTCAGCACCCTTGAAGTGATCCGCGACCCGCGCGGCTTTGCCACCCTGTGGTTAAGCCGCGAGGACAAGAACAACGCCTTCAACGCGCAGATGATCCGCGAGCTGATCGTGGCCATCGACCAGTTGGCCGAAGACGCCAGCCTGCGCTTTGTGCTGCTGCGTGGCCGTGGCCGGCATTTCAGCGCCGGTGCCGACCTGGCCTGGATGCAGCAGTCGGCGCAACTGGACTTCAACACCAACCTGGATGATGCCCACGAACTGGGCGAGCTGATGTACGCCCTGCATCGCCTCAAGGCCCCGACCCTGGCCGTGGTGCAAGGCGCAGCCTTTGGCGGCGCGCTGGGCCTGATCAGCTGCTGCGACATGGCCATCGGCGCCGAAGACGCCCAGCTGTGCCTGTCGGAAGTACGCATCGGCCTGGCCCCGGCGGTCATCAGCCCGTTCGTGGTCAAGGCCATTGGCGAACGCGCCGCGCGCCGCTACGCCCTCACCGCCGAGCGTTTCACTGGCGTGCGCGCCCGCGAGCTGGGCCTGCTGGCCGAGGTGTACCCCGCCAGCGAACTGGACGACCACGTCGAAGCCTGGGTAAGCAACCTGCTGCAGAACAGCCCACAAGCATTGCGCGCCACCAAGGACTTGCTGCGCGAAGTGGACGACGGCGAACTCAGCCCGGCCCTGCGCCGTTACTGCGAAAACACCATCGCCCGTATCCGCGTCAGCGCCGAAGGCCAGGAGGGCCTGCGCGCTTTCCTGGAAAAACGCCGCCCTGCCTGGCAAACCGTTGACAAGAAGGAGCCGCGCCCATGAGCCGCCCCGCTTTGACCACCCTGCTGGTCGCCAACCGCGGCGAAATCGCTTGCCGGGTGATGCGCACCGCCAAGGCCATGGGCCTGACCACTGTCGCCGTGCACAGCGCCACCGACCGTGACGCCCGTCACAGCCGCGAAGCCGACATCCGCGTCGACCTGGGCGGCACCAAGGCTGCCGAAAGCTACCTGCTGGTCGACAAGCTGCTGGCCGCCGCCAAGGCCAGCGGCGCCCAGGCCATCCACCCAGGTTATGGCTTTCTGTCCGAGAACGCAGGTTTCGCCCGCGCCATCGAGCAGGCCGGGCTGATATTCCTCGGCCCACCGGCCAGCGCCATCGACGCCATGGGCAGCAAATCGGCAGCCAAGGCGCTGATGGAGGCCGCCGGCGTGCCGTTGGTACCGGGCTACCATGGCGAGGCCCAAGACCTGGACACCTTCCGCGCCGCGGCCGAACGCATCGGCTACCCGGTGCTGCTCAAGGCCAGCGCTGGCGGCGGTGGCAAGGGCATGAAAGTGGTCGAGGAAGAAAGCCAGTTGGCCGACGCCCTGGCGTCGGCCCAGCGTGAGGCACAGTCGTCGTTCGGCGATGCGCGCATGCTGGTGGAAAAGTACGTGCTCAAGCCGCGCCATGTCGAAATCCAGGTGTTTGCCGACCAGCACGGTAACTGCCTGTACCTTAACGAACGCGACTGTTCCATTCAGCGTCGCCATCAGAAGGTGGTGGAAGAGGCCCCTGCCCCCGGCCTGTCGCCCGAACTGCGCCGGGCCATGGGCGAAGCGGCGGTGCGTGCCGCCCAGGCTATCGGTTACGTGGGTGCTGGCACCGTGGAGTTTCTGCTTGATGCACGTGGCGAATTCTTCTTCATGGAGATGAACACCCGCCTGCAGGTGGAACACCCGGTCACCGAGGCCATCACCGGCCTGGACCTTGTTGCCTGGCAAATTCGCGTGGCCTGCGGCGAAGCCCTGCCGATCACACAGGAACAGGTGCCGCTGATCGGCCATGCCATCGAAGTGCGCCTGTATGCCGAAGACCCGGCCAACGATTTTTTACCCGCGACCGGCAAATTGGCGCTGTACCGTGAATCGGCACCTGGCGAAGGTCGGCGGGTGGACAGTGGGGTCAGCGAAGGCGATGTGGTGTCGCCGTTCTACGACCCGATGCTGGGCAAGCTGATTGCCTGGGGTGAAAACCGCGAACAGGCACGCCTGCGCTTGCTGGCCATGCTCGACGAGTTTGCCATTGGCGGATTGAAGACCAACATCGCCTTCCTGCGCCGCATTCTCGCGCACCCTGCGTTCGCGGCGGCAGAGCTGGACACCGGCTTCATTCCCCGCCACCAGGATGTGCTGCTGCCGGCGCCACGTGCGCTGCCGGCCGGCTTTTGGGAGGCGGCAGCCGAAGCCTGGCTGCAGGGCCAGGCGGGGCATCAGCGCGAAGACGATCGCCATTCGCCGTGGAGCGGGCGTAATGGACTGCGCTTGGGCCTGCCGGCACGCAGCAGCTTGCATCTGGTGAGTGCTGGGCACGATCAGGCAGTGGCCCTGGAACGCAGCGCTGCTTCTACCTGGCAGCTGCAAGGTGAGCAGTTGGTGCATGACCAGAACGGCGTGCGTCGCCAGCATCTGGCAATCCGTCGGGGTGGCACGCTGTACCTGCACTGGGATGGCGAAATGCATGCCATCGAAGCCTTCGACCCGATTGCCGAGGCCGAAGCCAGCCACAGCCATCAGGGTGGGCTGGGTGCGCCCATGAACGGCAGTATCGTGCGGGTGCTGGTCGAACCTGGGCAGGTGGTGGAAGCCGGTACTGCGCTGGTGGTACTGGAGGCCATGAAGATGGAGCACAGCATTCGTGCGCCGCATGCCGGCACAGTGAAGGCGCTGTTCTGCCTGGAGGGGGACATGGTCAGCGAAGGGACTGTGCTGGTCGAACTGGTGGAATAACGGTGCCGTAGGGCCGCTTTGCGGCCCTAACGCAACACAAGGCCGCCCCTGCAACAGCCCGTAGGAGCGGGTTCACCCGCGAAGAGGCCGTGACTGCTGGCCTTTTCCACCCGCCGTTCACGGTTGCCGCCGCTACCGTATTCGCGGGTAAACCCGCTCCTACGCAGATTGGTGGTGGACACACACCGGAGGTTGGACACAGCCCGTCCTGTAGGAGCGGGTTCACCCGCGAAGAGGCCGTGCCTGCTGGCCAATCTCCATCCGCCGTTCACCGTTGCCGCCGCTACTCAAACCCTTTCAAAAGGCCCCATGCACCCGCACGACCACCCCAAGAAATTCGCAACCCTCTTCGCACAACAGCGCCGGGTAGTTACTGTTCAATGCCTTCAGATAACGCTGCCCACCTTCCTCGGCCAGCTCGCGGAAAAACGCCGGTTTGCCGGGCTGACGAGCGATAACCAAACGCCCCGCCTCAGCCTCTACACCTGGGTCCACCAGCATCCGCATGCCCTGCGGCACACTGCGGCCACTGACAGCGCTCATGGCATCGTTTTCCACGGTTAGCCAGAACGCCTTGCCCTGTGCCAGGTAGTCAGTCTGCTCGAAAACAGCAGGCTCTACAGCCGTTGCAGCCTCTAACTCACTCCAACCCAGCACCGGGTAACGGAAGCAGACGATGTATCGCATGAGGTCGGGTTCGTCATCATCGTCATCCACCCCAGAAACACAACGTTCGCCATCAGCCTGCCCGTGAATACGCAATTGCAAGCGGACGCAGTAGTGGGGCATGCCAATCTCAACCAAAGTGCGGTTCATCGACTCGAGCTTCGGTTGGCGCCGCTTGTTCACCCAATGTCCTACACTGCCTTGCGACACGCCTACGCGCTCGGCAAGCTGCTCTTGGGTAAGCCCTAATTCCTCCATCCGGTCGCGAACGAGGGCAATCCACTTATCCATGTTCATGGCTGGCATGCCCCTCACGTATAGCGGCCTTGTGGCGTGACACAGCTTCGCAGCAACCCGGCAGCCTAGAAGGCCCCATGTACCCGCACCACCACTCCCAGAAACGCGCAGCCTTCTTCACACAAAACCGTCGGATAGCGCGTATTCAGTGGTCTGAGCATCTTGTCTCCACCCTCTTCGACCAACTGCCGCAATACCGCCGGGCGCCCCGGCTGCCGTGCAATGACCAACCTGCCGGGCTGTGCCTCCAGCCCGGTATCCACCAGCACGCGCATGCCCTCGGGCACGCTCTTACCACTGGCCGCGTTCATCGAGTCGTTTTCCACCACCAGCCAGAACGCATTGCCGGCGGGCATATAGTCCGTCTGCTCATGGGACGTGCTCGTTTCAGGCAATGGCCCCTGCAGGTCAGCCCAACTCAGCACCGGGAAGCGGAAGCTGGCATAGAGCAGCGCCTCGGCTGAAACCGGCTGCTCGGCCGTATAGAGCCCTTGCGCTTCACGCACGATGTCGCGCTCGACCACCATGACCTGGGCTTCCAGAAACACCAGCCCAAGCTTCTCCAGCTTTTCATTGATGGTTTCCAGCGTCGGCCGACGCGTGCCACGCAGCCAATGCCCCACGCCCCCCTGCGTCATGCCCAGGCGCTCGGCCAGTTGGAGCTGACTGAGGTTATGTTCGCGCTTGTAGCGCTTGAGAAATGCGTTCCAGTTTTCCATGAGCGGCAACAATACGGACTGTATTAACCGCTGCAATACACAATCTGAATTATTTATTTGGCACTACATAGTACAGCTTGACCTATTCTGTGATTCCAGTGTGCTTGAAGGGAAATCAGCAGGTATTGCCATGAAACCATCGAAAAACGACGAAACAGATCTCGACAGCGAAGCCGCACGCCGCGCGCTCGACTATTACCTCAACCCCAACCCACCGCGGCCCACCCTGGACAACAGAATCTGGACCCTGCACGAAGGCGTAACCGGCGACCAGGCCCAGGAACACGCCATCGCCCTGCTGCGCTGCGCTGCAGCCACCGCCCAGGAAACCGCCACTCACCAGCACGGCAGCCAGCGAGAACTGACGTTCGCGTTGATGCACATGATGGACATGGCTCGCGCACTGCTGGAGCACAAACGCACCGAGTGAGCGGGTTTATAGACAAAAAAGAAGGGAGAGAACGTGATGGCCAGGTAACGGCAAAGGCCCCGATTGCCGGGACAAGGAAGCGCGCCGGTAAAACTTTTTTACCGGATTAGCGAAAATTCATTTGACCGGCAAATGATAACGATTATTATTGCACTCAGCTGATCGCGAGATCCGCTGGATAACCTGAAAGCTTAGGTCGCTCTCAGATTATCTCCTCATCAGGCTAATCACGGTTTTTGACCCGGCTTTTTTGCCGGGTCTTTTTTTTGGCTCTTCAGGCTAATGAAGATCGTGATGGCGCGCATGATAGCAAAGGTGTTTCAGGGCGTGAACGCTCGTTACAAAACTTTGCGGAATCAGCACTTGAGAATCAATCTCGTTTCGCCTACGCTGTTTCCGCATCAAGGAAGATGCCCCCTCCTCCCCTTTACAGAGCAAGGAGCTGTCCATGACCCGTCTGCTGCTGCCCCTTGAGCACCCCACGCCTGCTGCCGAACACGATGCCGACGATGCCCTGCTGCATGCACTGAAGCGGCTACCACGGCGCGTACAGCAAGTATTTCTGCTCAACCGCCTCGATCAGCTGGACTTCGCCAGCATCGCTGCGCGCCTTGACCTGCCACTGGCGACTATCGAGCGCAACATGGGCCAGGCGCTGCAGGCTGGCCGCTCGCGCCAGGATGTGCTGGCGAGCGTGGCCGGGCAATGGTATGTGCGCTTGCAGAGCCCGCAGGTGACGGCGTGCGAGCGTATCGACTTCCGCCGCTGGCTGGATGCCGATACGGCAAACTTGCAGGCGTTTCACGATACGGAACTGCGGTGGCGCAGCCTGCTGGCGCCGGCACGGCAACTGGGCCATGACGGCTGGTATCGGCAAGGCCGGGCGGCGCTGTCGCTGGGTGGCTGCTCGGTTGCGGTCGGGCTGGGTGTGGCGGCGTTGGTGCTGGTTGGGTTCTGGGCTTGATCAGCGCTTCAGCATGCCTGTACGTCCCCGCCCCTGAGCATGCACCGTGCGCATGTCCGACTTCAGCTGCTCGATAGCGTGGGTACAGTCATGCAGTGCCTGGACGCGCTCTTCGTTTCGCACCGCCTCCTGCTTACATGACAGGCACATCCGCCTGTTCGACCAACGCCACCCTGGCTGGCTGTTGCAACAACCCTCGGGGCAACCGAAAACCTTTGAACGGTTGTTGAGTAATTGGGTTGAAGGCCTTTTCCGCGTTCAGCCGATAGTGCATCACACCATCACCCGTCCTGAAGCTCAGGTCCACGCTGGTTGCCGTACGTCCATTGAGCGAACCGCGGCTGAGCAGGCGGAACATCGACCAAGGCCCTCGATACTCCAGGCTGCTGCTATTGCCGTTCTGCCTGAGCAGGGTCAGGTTGCTGCGCACGTGTTGCCCCAAGGTATTGGGCCAGACAATGCCGGTGATCTGACTTGGGCCGTGGGTGTAGGAAATCAGCTGGCCATCCAGATCCAGCAGGCTGGTGCGTTGATTTGCACTGAGCCCCAAAGGCTCGATGCTGAACTGCACGCTGAGGTTACCGCGCTGATCAAAGAACGTTTCGCGGATGCGATCAGCCAGTGCCAGCTGCTCGATCACATCGGGACGGATCAGGGAACGCCCCTGCAGACCAGCCTGCAAGGCTTCCAGATTGTCCTTGAGGAAAAGCTTCAGGTATTGATCCTGGAAATGCTGCAGTCGCCCCTTCGGTCCGAAGAACGCTTCAAAGTCTTCCAGCGAAGCGTCGGGTGCCCTGACGACGAATGGGTAGCGCTCGGCCAGGCGCTGCTGGAAGAAGCTGTAGACTTCAGCATCCCACCGTCGCTCCAGCTCGCGCAGCGCTTCAACGTTCAGCACTTGCGCCGTTTGCTCTGCCACCTTTCTGACGTGATGGTTGATTGGCTCCGGCAAGCCAGTGGCGATGCGTTGCAAGGTGCCGATGGGGTCGTGCCCGGTCATTGAAAAGCGCTGATGCACCGCGTGCAGCGCGGCCTTGCCCCGGTCTGGGCTACCCTGTACCGCCTTGGCATAGTCGTGGACGGCGGCTATGGCTGCGTGCATTTCATCGTAGTAGCTCGGTTTTTCGCCTGCAGCGTGCAACATGGCGCTCAAGCCTGCAAACGCCCGCTGGATGGCCAGCGCGTGTTGTTGCTCGGGCTTGCTGTTGACCGAAACAAGCGAGGGAGCCTCATCCGCCACGCCAACATTCACCGGTGATGACAGCGAACTGTTGTCGCGAACCGTCTCCAGCAATCGGTGCACCGGTGCCGCTGGCCCGGCCAACTGTTCAAGGATCGTGACGCCATGATCCAGGTCTCGAAAATCCGCCACGGAGAATGCGTTCAAGGCGCGGCGCCAGCTGTCGATGTAGTCGGCGCTGTACAGGTTGCGCAGGCGCTCGTTCAGCGCAGCCTGGTCGGCATCGGAGTAGTCCAGTTGAGCACGTTCCCCCAGTGCCCACTGGTCGATCATTGCCATTTCCGTAAAGCGCTGACTACGCGGTTCAAAATACTCCTTGAAGCCTTTGGCGGTGAGCATGGCCGCCAGCAAAACACCGTTGTCGCCCTGGCTCGAGCCGGAAGACGGCTGGTAAACGACATCGAACGCAGGGCCCACCTGATGACGCAGGTCCAGACCAGTATGCAACTGCTCCTGGGCCTGCTGCTTCAGGCCCGCATACACGCGTTGTGGCAACGGCACCTTACGCAGGGTCTGCTGCACGTCGCTGACCCGCTGGCGATACTGCGGCAGGTCGGTATCCGAGTAGGCCAGGGCATACTTCAGGTGCCGCATGAGGTCACGTTGCAGCTGCCCCTGGCCGGGGAAGGCCTGTTGCCACTGTCGCGCCATCCATTCCTCGACCCATTCCGCTCGGCGGTTCCGGCGATCCTCGAGCATCCGGTAAACCCGGAGCGCGGCCATTTGCTGCTCGCTGCCGGGGGGCGCCGCATCCATGGTATCGATCACGCCACTGGCCAACGCAGGCAGGAAGCGCCTGGACAACAAACTGAGGTACGCCTCATCCACGGTCGGCCCGATGGCACGGCCCTGATACAGCCCCAGATCAGCAACACCCGGCCACGCAGCGCGGTAGTCGCCAAACACTGCTACCGCATCGCGGATCTGGTCCAGCGGCGCCAGCAAGTTGCGCCCGGTCGGGTCCAGACGCTGATCCACTTCGTGATGGCTGTATTCCCGGCTCTTGGCCAGCACGCTGGCGGCCTTGACGCCATTGATGTCGAAGTAACGATGCCAGCTGGCGATGGCGACGCAGAAGGCCAGGACGCCTACAGAAGCACCCACCCACAGCAATTGTCGCTTGCGCCGTGCCACCCTGACGTTGTCGCCGGCAAGGCCGGCCTCTTTGTAGATGACCCGCCCAAAGGCCTGTTGAATGAAGTAGGCCAACGCCTTGGCCTGCGGCTTGCCCTCAAGCAAGGGGAGGCTGGTCTTGTAAGGCTGCGCCGCCTCACGGACAAAGGCGTTGCGCACGTCACCGTGCTGTACGACCGACGACCAATACACACCGCGCACCAGCGCCGGGGTGGTGAAACGGTCACTTGCCAAGGTCTCGCGCAGAAAGCTCAACAGGATTGGACGCAATCCAAGCAACTGCCTATGCAGTGAGTAGAGACGTGAACGCAACCCAGGGCTACCCTGCACGTCCAGATGATCGATCACCTGCTCGAACAGCTGCTCCAGCAACCGATCGTAATGTTCGCCATACTCGCCCAGCCAAGCGTCGAAGGTGTCGACGGCATCCAGCTTGAACGTGAATCCAAACAGGCTGTTGCGCTTGTCGGCCGAAAGCTTGCTGTAGAATGGGTCGAAGCCGTCCAGCAGATCGAATTTGCTCAACACGACATACAGCGGCAAGCGCGAGCCCAACTGGCTGCTCGCCTCATAAAGACGTGTGCGCAGCAGGTGGGCAAGTGCCGTGCGTTGCTCGACGGTACCGTGCAGTAGCGCGGGCAGGTCGACAACCAGCACCAGGCCGTTGAGGGCTCTCTGGCTTCGATTGCGCTGCAGCCAGTCCAACAGATGCTGCCACAATTTGGCTTGGGTTCCAGACGGTACCGAAGACTCAACGTCTGTGGAGCCACTGCCCAGCGAATCTACGAGGCCGGTCTGGCTGATAAAGGCACCGGGCGGGTCGATGATCACCGCATCATTGCTGATCCACCACCCCACGGGGTAGGCGAGCGCCTGCGCTGGCCGGCCCCGTGCCTGCGCCTTGTCGATGCGGGTCAACGAGAAACTTTGATCGGTGCAGTCAATAAAGCTGCTCTTGCCGGCCTGCCTGGCGCCCAGCACGAGGTACCACGGCAATCGGTACAGCGCGCGACGCCCACCGGCATTGTCCAGGTAGCGTGCAAGCGCTTGGCTCAACGCCTTCTCTTGTGCATGAACGAACGGTTGCGCCGGATCCACCTCGGCAGCCATCGCCTGCTGACGCTCTGCTTGCAACCGGCGAAAGCGCGTTCTCAACACGATCAGCCAGCACAACAGCGCCACCAACACGAACACCAGGCTGGCCACACTACGATGCGCCACACTGGCCAACGGCTGCTGATCGCGCCACGTCCATTGCGGGCCGAGCCACCAGATGGCGACCAGCATCAGCACAGCGCCAAGCCCAAGTAGCAGCGGCATTGCCAGACCGATACGGGTCATCAGCGGCCAGCCCCAACGTTTGAGGTACTTCCAGAGTTGATTCATCGAGGCTCCTGCTCCTTGTTCCGATCGGCCAGCAGGTGGGAGGACGCGTATTGTTGAAGCCGCTCAAATACCTCGGGCTCCCAGTCGCTGGCGGTGGTTTGCTGCATCGTGCGCACTACCCCAGCGCACAGGTCCTGGGCTAACCAGGACACGCCTCGTGCGGCCAACAGGTCCGCTGCGATGACGGTGGTATGGCAGCGCTCGCGAGGGGCTCGAAAACCTGCCTGCATCCCCTGCAGCCTTAGCAACACCGGTTCTACGCCGCCGCTTTCCAGCTGGCTGACCAGTTCTTCGCGAAGGGTGGTGAACTCCTGGGAAGCTCCGGCTTGCCCGGATTGCCCGTCTGCCCCTTTGAGCCAGGCCAGGCATTGGTCGTCGACAAACACCCGACCGTCGCTGAAGCACAGCTGCTGCAGCGCTGGCATGCGCAGCACGAAACGAGCGGTCGCCGCACGGATGGCCTCAGCCACTTCGCCCATCGCCAGCCGCGACGCGGCGGTTGCGGCAAGAAAGCTGCCGCGAATCCAGAAAGGCGAAGCCGACACACTTTTTTCGACCCGCTGGAGCAACGCTGCGTCGATTACCGTGCCGGCGATGGCCTCCTCATAGTCGCTGGCAATATCCCGCGGCACTGCCATCAACTCTGTACGGTTGCCCTGCCGGGTTTGCGGTGCGGCCTGAATGTGGGCCCACAGACCGAAGCGCCGCAGTTGATAGCCGGTCGGGTCGTAAGGGTCCTGCTGATTGATCAGCTCGGCCATGCTCAAGATGGCTCGGCGCGTCTCGCGCTCGTTACCGCCCGACAAGCAGGGTTTCGGGGTGGCGATGACATCCGCCAGCGGCGCAGGTTGGGGGCTCTCCACCGGGGCCTTGGGCGCATCGCACTCACCAATACCGTTGGCAAGCGCCGTGTGTTTGTGCAAAAGGCGCTCCAGCTCAACCAGAACAGCCGGGTCAAGCTGGGCGGCTTCCTGCTGACGTAGCAAACGGGCCAATGCACCCTTCGCCGCTGCGGCGTGAGCCGGGGTGTACGTGAAACGATCAAGGCGCGGCAGCGCATCGATCAAGCGATTGAGCACCAGGCCAACGACCTTGCGCTTGGTCAGGAAGCCCTTCGGACCAGGCGCTGGATGAGCGGTTTCCCAATAGCCCTCGATCATTCCGCCCAGTAACGCCAAGGTGAACCCCCAGCCCTCCCAACAACCACTGCGCAGCCACGCAACGCTCAAGTGCGCGACGATCCGCAGATGCTTGCACTGTCGCTCCAGATACTGACCAGAGGCCTCCTCGATGTAGTCCCAATCGATAGAGGCTTCCTGTAGCCCACCCAGCTTGACCATCTCCTGGTCAATGGCTTGGTAGGTTTCGTCTTCCACATCGAACAGCCCCGCCGGCACCTGGGTATCAATGGGTGCGAGCAAGCGTGTGATTTCTTGCGCCTCGACCTCAGCTACCAGCGACATGTCTTGCGAGCCTCGTCGATAAGCGGGTCCAGCCCCTGAGCGTCAAAAACGAGCCCATCAACAGCAGGGTTGTCGCTCTCTACGTGAATGCGATGTGCCCCGATCAACTGCTTGATCTGCTCGATACCCGGCAAGCCTCTACCAGCGTCGAGCACTTGGCCGTTTTCCATCACTTGCCACGGTGTGGGTGCAGTAGCGCCCCGCTCCCCGCGCAACTGCACCTGCACTCGGCTGGCATCGACGGGTTGGGCGGTGACCAGTTGCAACCTCGAGATGTTTTGCACGCAGCTGATGATCAGGTAGGGGTGCGGTGCAACTGAAGCAATCGCAGGTGCTGAGATCAGGAGCCCGCCCTCTTCAGACCTGAGGCGAAACATCAAGTCCTCGGGCGCCCGCCCCGTCTCATGGATCAATACGCGACGCACCGTGGGCGCCTCCAGCTCCTGCGCTGACCACTGTCGCTGCGGCGTGAATCCCGGCGTACCCGCCGCCTGATCGAAACACGCCAGGCGCTCAATATTGGACACGATCCGTGGGCAGTCCTGCGATGCGCAGGTTAAGGCAGGCATTAATAAAAACAGTAATGAAACGCCGAGGCCACCTGCATAACGAATAATCATCGCACCTTAACGCTCCCACTCAATCGTACACATGCCCCTGCATTAACCCGGCCATTCCAACCGCGAAAAAGAGGCTAGTACATACATTCAACTTTATTCAAGAAATTATTTTGTTACATATTTGAACTCGACGCTCGACGATTATCCAGCGCATGGTTTTTACGCAACGCACAATTCAAACCTCAGGAATCATGTTTATTAAGCGTTTAACGCGCAAGCTTACTTGTAGGAAGCGTCCTACATATAAAACCCACACTAAAAAAGATATATAACCATGACTAAACCCTCCGACTCCGTTGCACCCAAAGAACGCATCAACATCAAATATGTGCCCGCCACCGGTGACGAGCAGGCCGAGGTAGAACTGCCGCACAAGATGATGGTGCTGGGCGACTTCGGCCTCGATGACAGCCGCTCCCTCGAAGACCGTCAGGTCATGCGCATCGATAAACACACCTTCAACAACGTGTTGAACGACGCCGATGTGAGCCTGGCCATGTCGGTGCCCTCCGCGCTTGGCGCTACTCCGGATGCAGAGCTGGCAGTCAACCTGCAATTCAAGTCCATCCAGGACTTCGGGCCAGACCGCATCGCACGCCAGGTGCCCGAGCTGAACAAGCTGCTGCAGTTGCGTGAAGCGCTGGTCGCCCTGAAAGGCCCGCTGGGCAACGTGCCCACCTTCCGCAAACAGCTGCAGCACCTTCTGAACGACGCGCATGCCCGCAAGCAACTCGCGCAAGAACTGGACCTGGTGCTTGAAGCGCCAAAAGCCGACTGAGACAACGGAGCGTCCCCATGCCAAAGCCAAGCACAACTGTCACTGTTGAAACACAGGCCGAAACACTGAGCAATGCCACCTTGCTCGACCAGATCATGGCAGAGACCAAGTTGGTTCCCACACAAGAGGGTTACCAAGTGGCCAGGCAGGGTGTATCCGCCTTCATTGCCGAAATTCTAAAAAGTCATGACCCAGATCAATTGATCAACAAACATCGCGTCGACCAGATGATTGCCGAGCTGGATCGGGTCCTCAGCAAGCAGATGGATGCCATTCTGCATGAACCCGCATTCCAGCAACTTGAATCCGCGTGGCGCAGCCTCAAACTTCTGGTCGACCGTACGGACTTTCGCGAGAACATCAAGCTCGAAGTCTTGCACGTCAGCAAGGAAGACTTGCTCGATGATTTCGAGAACGCCGCCGACATTACCTGCAGTGGTATTTATAAACACGTCTATACCGCCGGTTACGGCCAGTTCGGTGGCGAGCCGGTCGCGGCCATGGTTGGCAATTACAACTTCGGCCCCTCTTCGCCTGATATCAAACTGTTGAGCCACATGGCATCCGTCGGTGCCATGTCGCATGCGCCCTTCATTGCGGCACCCTCCCCCGAGTTCTTCAACCTCAGCAGCTTCGAAGCGCTACCCAACCTGAAAGAAATCAAAGACATCTTCGCCGGCCCACGGCATGCCAAGTGGCGTGCGTTCCGCGAGAGCGAAGATGCTCGCCACACCGCGCTGACCGGGCCGCGCTTCATGCTGCGCTCCGCCTACCATCACCAGGACCAGCCGATCAGCAGCTTCCATTACGATGAGAACATCAACGGCCGGCACGACAATTACCTGTGGGGCAGCTCAGCCTTCCTGTTGGCCAGCTGCATCAACGACAGCTTTGCCCGCTACCGCTGGTGCCCCAACATCATCGGCCCGCAATCGGGAGGTGCCGTCGAAGGCCTGCCGGTGCATCTGTACGAATCGCTGGGCCAGCTGCAGGCCAAGATTCCTACCGAGGTACTGATTTCCGACCGCAAGGAATTCGAGCTGGCCGAAGAGGGCTTTATCGCCCTGACCATGCGCAAGGACAGCGACAACGCCGCGTTCTTCTCAGCCAACTCGGTGCAGAAGCCGAAAAACTTCCCCAAGACACCCGAAGGCCTGCAGGCACAGACCAACTACAAGCTCGGCACCCAACTGCCCTACCTGTTCATCGTCAATCGCCTGGCCCACTACATCAAGGTGCTGCAGCGCGAGCAGATCGGCAGCTGGAAGGAGCGACGCGACCTTGAGTCCGAACTCAACAAATGGATCAAGCAATACGTCGCCGACCAGGAAAACCCTTCGGCCGATGTGCGCAGCCGTCGGCCATTGCGTGCTGCCAGGGTCGAGGTCTCGGACGTGGCGGGTGATCCGGGCTGGTACCAGGTCTCGCTCGCCGTGCGCCCGCACTTCAAGTACATGGGCGCGAACTTCGAAATTTCCCTGGTAGGCCGGCTCGACACGCAATGAGCGGTTTCTTCGATCGTTTGATGGCGGACCCGTCCGCCATCCGGGAGCCGTCTCGCCAGGAAAACGCTTCGCACAAGTTCGCGGCCATCAAGCGCCACCTCGAAACGTTGCTGAACGCTCGCCAGGGTTGCTCCCAAAGCAGCCCCGAGCTGGGCCTGCGCGACTTCAACGGGCATGACGTCAGCAGCGGCGACCTGCTGCAGCAAGTGAGCGCCGATATCCGCCGTACCCTCCAGCGCTTTGAGCCGCGCATCCACGTGCGCGCGCTCAAAGCGATACCGGATTGTAGCGCCCCGTTGGAACTGCATTTCAGGCTCGACTGCCAGGTGCAGGTCAACAACCAGGCAGAGCAGCTGCAGCTGGAGCTGCTGGTAAACGGACACAACCGCTGCACCCGAGTGAGGTGACCCATGTCACTGAAGGACAGATTCAGCGAAGAACTGCGTTACCTGCACGAGTTGGGAAACGACTTCGCCAAGGACAACCCCCAGCTTGCCCGGCTGCTAGGCAAGGCGGGCAGCGACCCCGATGTCGAGCGGTTGATGGAAGCCTTTGCGTTTCTAACGGCCAAGCTTCGGCTGAAGCTGGAAGATGACCTGCCAGAACTCACCCACCCCATGCTGCAGATACTGTGGCCCAACTACCTGCGCCCGTTGCCCAGCGCAACGATTATCCGATTCTCGCCACGCAAACAATCGCTCAGCCAGTCACAGCACATTCCCAAAGGTGCAAGGTTGTTCTCGAAACCCGTGGACGCCGTGCCCTGCGAGTTTCGTACCTGCACGGGAGTGAGCCTTCATCCGTTTGAAATCAGCGCCGTCAGCGCAACCCAGACACTCGACAGCTCTGTGGTTCGCATCGGCCTGCAAACCTTGGTCGAACGGCCCCTGAATACGTTGGGCTGCGCCCGTCTGGATTTCCACCTGAGCGGCGACAACCGCACCGCTCTGACGCTTTATCTATGGATTTCTCAATACCTCAAGCACGTCAGCGTGATCATGAACGGCGAGGTGCGCCGGCTACCGGCCAACAGCATCGGGTTCCCAGGTTTCAGCCCTGAGGAGGCCTTGCTGCCCTACCCGCAGAACGTGTTCGATGGCTACCGTATTCTGCAGGAATACTTCGTGTTCCCGAAGCGCTTCCACTTCTTCAGCATTACCGGCCTGGAAAAGCTGTGGCCGGCACAAGCCTGCCCGCAGGTGGGCATCGAGTTCCATTTCACGCGTCAACTGCCAGACACCCTTCGCGTTGGCACAGAAGATTTCAGCCTGTTCTGCACCCCGGCTGTCAACCTGTTCAAGCACAGTGCCGAGCCCATCGACCTGGCCAGCGAGGCTGCCCAGGTCGAGCTGAAGCCCAGAAGCGAGGCGCAGTCCGCTTACGAAATCTTCAGTGTCGATGAAGTCATCAGCACCCGAACAACCACTGACGGAAGTACCGGTGAGCACCTGCGGACTTTTCGCCCTTTCGAATCGTTCGCCCACGAAATCGAGCATGTCCAAGGCCGCACGGCGCTGTACTACCGCTGCCAACTCGAAGAGTCCCTGCGCGGCGATGGCGTGACCCACCGCATCGCCTTCGTGCGCGCCGATGCCAACAGCTACATAGGCGAGCTTGAAACGGCATCCATCGACCTGACCTGCACCAACAGGGACTTGCCGCTGGCGCTGGGCGTGGATGACATCAACGTCCTCACCGAAGTCACGCCGCCCCTGGCGACCTATACCAACATCTGCGCCCCCACCCGCCCCTACCGGCCCGTGCTGGATGGCCAGTTGCAGTGGGCGTTGATCTCCAACATGTCGCTCAACTACCTGTCGCTGCTGTCGGTCGAGCCGCTCAAGGCGGTTATTCGCACCTACGACTTCGCGGCGTTGCACGACATCCAGCAAGCGCGCACTACCGGCAAACGCCTCGACGGTATCCGCGACATCCACACGCAGCCCATGGACTGGCTGATCAAGGGGCAACCCATCCGAGGCCTGCACACCCAACTGAAGCTGGACCAGGCGGCCTTCCTCTGCGAAGGCGACCTCTACCTGTTCAGCTGCGTGCTCGCGCACTTCTTCGCCCTGTACGCCAGCATCAATTCCTTCCATCAACTGGAAGTGATCAACGCCACCAACAACGAGCACTACACATGGCCCATCCAGACCGGCAAGCAACCGCTGATCTAGCCGACAAGCTGCTCACCCATGCGCACCAGTACAACTTCTTCCAGTTGCTGGAGCGGTTGCATGGCCTGCACGGCGACGACCTGGAACCGCGTTGGGCGGATGAGGCCACCCGGCTGCGCGTGCGCCTGGCCAGCGACCCGCGCCTGACCTTTCCCGTCTCTGATGTGTACAAGGCCGAGCGGATGCCCGGGGAGGAGGAGCGCTATCGCGTGTGCACCACGTTCATGGGGCTGCACGGTACCGACTCACCCTTGCCCACCTATTACCTGGAACAGGTGGCCTATGAACATGCCCAGGGTGTAGGCGTGCGGCCGGCCTTCTTCGACTTCTTCAACCATTACCTGCTCAGCCTGCTGCACCGGATCTGGCGCAAGTACCGCTATTACATCCGTTTTCAACCCGGTGCGCGCGACGGCTTCTCCCAGTACATGTTTGCCCTGCTCGGGCTGAACGACAAACAGCTGCGCGGTGACACGACACTGCCCTGGAGCCGCCTGCTCAGCTTTGCCGGGGTTATCGCCAGCCGCAGCCGCGCACCGGGGACCGTCGCCGGCATCATCGCCCACTGCTTCGATCTGACGCACGTGCAGATCCGCGAATTCGAGACGCGCTCGGTCACCACCAACAGCAACCAGCTTGTAAGCCTCGGGCGCAGCAACGGCGAGCTTGGCAGCACGTTCATGGTCGGCACCCGCACCCGCACCCGCAGCAGCAAGTTCACCATCGTCATCAGCGAACTCGACCAGGCGCAGCTGCATGACTTGCTGCCCAGCGGCATCAACTTCGGTCGCCTGCGCGCCTTGATTGATTTTCTGCTGCGCGATGGCCTGGCGTATGACCTGGAGCTGCACCTGAAACAAAACGCACTGTCACCGTTCTGCCTGCACCGCAGCCAAGGCGCCTACCTGGGCTGGACCAGCTTTGTCGATGACCACGATGGCCAGATCCGTCCCGTTGTCCGCTTCCGGGGGCGCTCATGAGCACATTGACCTTGTGCATCATCAATCTCGACCAGGTGCAGCACACCGTCACCCTGCGTCACCGGTTCGATCGCACGGGCGGCACCATCGGCAGCGACGGGGCCGATTGGGTGATCAAAGACCCCATGGCGGCGTTCGAGGCGCTGGCTGATGCGGCGCCATCAACCACGGCCCCGCTGCAACAGCTGACGGCGGGAGAGCGCCCATGAGCCGCCTGGTTTTCTTGATGGCGCCTCTGCTGATCGTGCTGGTCGGGATGCCAGGTTGCACGTCCTTGAGCAGAGCCACCAAGGTGGCGCTGGACCACTCGTTACCAATCGGGCCGCCCAAGGACGACCCAACCCAAGTCGCGTTCAGCATCAACGTCAGCCCAACGCTCAACGGCAACCCGAACAGTGTCGACGTGGCGGCCATCCCCGAGAGCATCCTGGAACCCAGCCCCTACGCAGTCACCTTGAGCGCCGGCGATCCGCACGCACTGACCGACAAAGTCGGGACCTTGCTTGAATACCTGCAAGCGCAATTCCCCGCGATGTCCCGCATGGAAACAGGCGAAGAGGACCAAAGCGAATGGGCTCGCTCCCCGATGGAAGAAAGCTCGCCCGGCAGCTATGACGACCCCACGGTGGTGCTCACGCTGCCGAGCAGCAAGGCCGAAGCCAGCGGGCCTGTCGCCACACCGATTGCCATCAAGATTCTGCAACTGCGTGATGACTCCCTGCTGCGCAACAGCGTGTACCAACTGCTGGACGATGACCCCGCCAAGGCACTGCGCAGTACCTACATCCGCGATGACGATTACCTGCTGAACCCAGGCCAGTTCAAGTTCATACCGTTTGAGCCCATCGAGCCCGAGACCCGCTTCGTCGCGGTGATCGGCGACTACAGCAACCAGCAAAACGCGACCTGGCAGCACGTGTTGCGAATTCCGCCACGCGGCCACCAGATCATTCTCTCAGTGCTGGTCAATGACGCGCAGATCCTGCTCAAGGAGGAGGAATGACAGCGCCTCTGCACCCTATCCCCCCTACTCACGCTGACACGGAGCGCCCATGAGTTCACGTAACCCCGTTCTGTGGCCCGAAGGCCTGTTCGTCAAACCGCAGCATTTCCAACAAGCTGCGCGGGCCAGTGAAGCGGCCTTGCATCAACGCCTTGGCAGCCTCAACGCGGCCTTCTACGGCTTCAGCGAACTGCAGCTGAGCACCGAATACCTGAGCCTGGGCAAGGTCGCCATCACCAAGGCGCGCGGCATCATGCCCGATGGCACGGTGTTCGATATTCCTGCCGATCTGCCGCCGCCGCCGCCCCTGGAAATCGAGGACGACGGTTCGAAAGACAGCGAGATATTCCTGTGCTTGCCGCTGCGTACCGAGGGGGGCCGTGAAGTCAGCTGGCCCGACAATGCCGCCAACTTCCGCTACAACGCTCAGGCAGAGGAGATCAAGGATACCCACAGCGCCGACGGTGACCTGGTGCAGGTCGACCTGGCCGTGCCCAACCTGCAGCTCAAACGCAAAGCCGATGACAGCAGTGCCTACACCCGCCTGGCCGTGGCTCGTATCCTGGAGCGGCGCCCTGACGGCAGCCTGCAGTTGGATGAAACGTTCTACCCCACCAGCGTTTCGGTGCGGGCAGTGCCGGCCCTTCAGCGTTTCCTTGAAGAGATCACCAACACCCTGCGCGAGCGTGCGCGCAATCTTGCCGCCCGCATCGGCGCTTCGGGCCAGTCGGGTATCGCCGACATCCGCGACTTCAACCTGCTGCAGGCCATGAACCGCTGGTGGCCGTGCTTCAACCACCTGGCCAGGCAAGGACAAACACACCCCGAGCAGTTGTACCTGTCCATGAGCCAGGCGTGTGGCGAATTCGTCACCTTCACCGACGAGAACCGGCTGCCGCAGGAATACCCGGCCTACCACCACACCGCACTGCGTACCTCGTTCAAGCCCCTGGAGGATACGCTCCGTCGAGCCCTGAGCACGGTCCTGCAACCCCGCGCCGTGTCACTGCCGCTGGAGACCCTGGACTTTGGTGTGATGACGACCACGCTGGAAGACCGGCGCCTGATCGACGAAGCCGATTTCATCATCGCCGTGCGCGCCGACCTGCCGCCGCAAACGTTGCGCCAGATGTTCATACAGAAAGCCAAGGTCACCTCACTCGAATCCTTGAATGACCTGGTGCCTTTGCAACTGCCGGGCATCCCGCTGCTGCCCCTGCCGGTTGCTCCACGCGACCTGCCCTTCCATGCGGGCTTCAGCTACTTCGAACTGGACCGCCGTGACCCCGCCTGGGCCTGCATGAAGACGGCCAACGGCTTCGGCTTCCACGTTGCAGGTGAGTTCCCAGGGCTTGAACTGCAGTTCTGGGCGATCAGGGGTGAATGATATGGAAAACAGTAACCCTACCCTCAACGACGCGAAGCACGTTGCGGATACGGATTTGCACGCGATGCTCGAGAAGTCGCTGCCCAACGACGCACCCGCACCTGCAACTTCCACTGCATCTGCACAGGAGCAGAAGCCGGAGCCTGCATATCAGGGCTACCCCGCGGATCCGGAGTTTCAGCTCAGGGGTGGCTGCGCCAATCTCATGCTGGATGCCGCGGCGCCCTTGTTCGGGCTGGTCATGCGCCTGCGCACGCTCGATGAACTGCCCAACATCAAAGATGTGCATCAGCAAGTACGTATTCAGATCGACAGCATCCGGGAAGAAATACGCCAGCACGGCTATGAGCCCGCCCAGCTGTTGGCGTACTCCTACGGCCTGTGCCTGTACATCGATGAAGCGGTGATGGATCGGCCCTGGGGCAAAAGCAGTTGCTGGAGCCACGAGCCGCTGCTCAGCATCTTCCACGATGAAACCTGGGGCGGGGAAAAATTCTTCACCGTGCTTTCCCGCCTGATGCAGGAGCCCAAGCGCTATCAGGACGTGTTGGAGTTCATGTACTTCGCACTGTGCCTGGGTTTGAAGGGCAAGTACGCCATCGCCCCCAAGGGCGAAGAGTCACTGAACGCCCTGATCCACCAGCTCCACGGGATCATCCGCGAACTGCGCGGCCCCACCCCCGAAGAAGTCTGCGACCCCTACACCAACGTCGCCCCCAGAAACTTCCGCATGAGCCGGATATGGCCGTGGTGGAGCCCGTTGGTCATCTCCGCCATCGCCATGGCGGTGGCCTACGGGATCTACAGCTACCGCCTGCACCTGATCACCACCGAGGTGCTGGAGTCGCTGAACGGCATCTTGCAGCAATAGCCAACCGTGACACAGCACCACTGAATGCAACGAATTCGCGAGGTTTTTGCCTCGCTGACAAGCCCATCGCTCCCGATGGCCACGCCACCCGTGGTGCGCGTGCTTTAACCACATGGACGCAGGAGTAACTGCCATGCCAACACCCGCTTACATCAAGATCGTAGGCCAGACCCAAGGCAACATCACCGCTGGCGCCTTCACCGCTGACTCCGTCGGCAACGTGTTCCAACAAGGCCATGAAGATCAGATTCTGGTTCAGGAAATCAAGCATGAGGTGACTACGCCCACTGACCCCCAGAGCGGTCAACCGAGTGGCCAGCGCGTGCATAAGCCTTTCATATTCACCAGTTCACTGAACAAAGCTACCCCTCTGATGTATCAGGCACTTGCCACCGGCGAAATGCTGCCAACGGTCGAGGTCAGCTGGTATCGCACCTCGTCGGAAGGCAAACAAGAGCATTTTTTCACCACCACGCTCGAAGACGCCACCATCGTCAGCATCAATACCGTGCTTCCCCACGCACTCGACAAAGACAATGAAAACTACACCCAGCTGGTTGAAGTATCGCTGGCGTATCGAAAGATCACGTGGGCTCACGATGTAGCCAATACCGAAGGCTCTGACGACTGGCGCGCACCCGCCGCCTGACCTGTGCAAATGCCCCGGGCAGGCCATGCCCGCCCGGGCTTTGTGTTGATTCAGACGGCGGACAAGGATCTTTTATGCCTAGCCAATCTGATTTGCGCTACAGCTTTGAGGCACTCGTTGGCAAAGCTGAATTCGAGGTGGTGTCGTTCGAACTCCGAGAGGGCATCAGCGCACCCTTTGAACTGGAGCTGAAACTGATCAGCTTCGAAAACGACATCGACTTCGGCCATTTGCTCGACAAACCCGTGCTCTTCACCATCTTGGACGGAGAACGCCCGGTACGGTACGTGCACGGCCTTGTCAGCCGTTTCAGCCAGGGCGAGAGCGGCTTCTACCGCACTTACTATCACGCCTTGGTCGAACCGCAACTGGCCCGCGCAAGGCTGCGCTCGAACTGGCGCATCTTCCAGCACAAGACCGTTCCGCAAATTCTCGAGCTGATGCTCAAGCGCCAGGGCATCGACCAGTACGAACTACGCGCCAGCCTGGACCATCAGGTGCGCGAATTCTGCGTTCAGGCCGGTGAGACGGACTTGGCGTTCATCGCCCGCCTGGCCGCTGAAGAAGGCTTCGTCTACCGCTTCGCGCACAGTGAAAAGCTGCACAAGCTGATCATCACCGATCGGCTGCAGTCCCTCGGCCTGATCAGCCATGGCGCCATCGAGGCCGACCATGAAGACGAGGGCTTCTGCGATGACGACGAGCCGGTAGGCCCTGACAGCGTGCTGTACCAAGCCAACAGCGGTGGCGATCAAGCCATACCCTGCCTTCGCCGCTTGCGCTACAGCGAGCAGGTGCGCACCGCTCGCCAGGTGCAGCGCGACCACACCTTCACCCACCCGGCCTACCGCCAGGAGCACAGAGCCGCCGGGCCCTTCCTGGAGCATCAGAGCAAAGAGTACGAATACTTCGATTACCCAGGCCGCTATAAACGCGATGCCGTGGGCAAGCCGTTCACCGAAAACCGCATCACAGCGCTGCGCCATGATGTGCGTATTGCCGAGGTCCAGGGCGATGACGTGCGTCTGCAACCGGGGCTCAGTTTCACCCTGACCGGTCACCCACGTGACGACCTCAATGCGCATTGGCGGGTGAACACGGTTACCCATAAAGGCCACCAGTTCACCAGCCTGCAGGAAGAAGCCGCCGGCGCCGATGTAAGCACGCGCTACGAGCAGACCGCAGTGCTGGTCCCCGGTCGGACCGAATGGCGCCCTGCGCCATTGAAAAAACCGCGAATCGACGGGCCGCACATGGCCAACGTCGTCGGCCCGCCTGGCGAGGAAATCTACTGCGATGAATGGGGCCGGGTAAAAGTCAGTTTCCCCTGGGACCGCGAAAGCCAGAACAACGAGTTCAGTTCGTGCTGGCTGCGGGTGTCTCAAGGCTGGGCGGGGGGCAGCTGGGGCTCGATGGCCATCCCTCGGATCGGCCAGGACGTGATCATTCATTACGTCAACGGCGACCCCGACCAGCCGATGATCACCGGGCGCACTTACTGCGGTGACCAACTGCCGCCTTACGACCTGCCCGATCACAAAACACGCATGACCATCAAGAGCCAGACCCACAAGGGGGAAGGTTTCAACGAGCTGCGTTTCGAGGATGAGCTGGGCAAGGAGGAAGTGTTCATCCATGCCCAGAGAGATCAGAACACTTTGGTCAATCACAACCAGTCCCTCTCTGTGGGCGTCGATCGCACCCAACAGGTTGGCCAGGACGAATCGATCGCCATTGGCCGCAATCGTCTGCGCGTCGTCAAGGCCAACGACACCTTGAAAGTGGGGGGTGGCAAAAACGACCTCATCGCAGGCGACTACGAGGTCGAAGCGGGCAACACGCTACGCCTCAAGTGCGGCAAGACCCTTATCGAAATGCATGCCAACGGCACGCTGAACATCACCTGCGAGACCTTCAACTTCACCGCACAGCAGACCGGGCAGATCAACACCCTGGCGGCAAAGCTCGACCTCAACCCAACGGGTGGTTTGGCGGGCGCGGGCGCGAACGGGCGCGACAGCGACTCACTCAAGGCTGACGTGGATGGGCATTTCGACTAGCGCTCGCACAGCCACCCTGCACTGAACTCAAAAAGGACTACCCGAGATGACCCAATACCTGACGCACGATGTAATTCTCGATCTGGGTGATGAAGCCCCCGAGGACTTGACGCTGAACATGCTGCGCTTCCCCAACAGACAAACCACGTTGGTGATCGCTCGCAGCCCTGTTGCAACCACCAAGACCCTGGATGAGGCCTTGGACGACCAACTGAACGTCTTACGGAAGAAGTCAAAGGCGCTGACCATTACGCCCGCGAAAGTGACCCGCCTTGGAAGCAATGAGCATCCCGTCGACAGTCGGGAAATGGCCATCCAGTTCATGGTCGGCGACAAGCCCCACTACCAGCTTCAGGCGGCCTGCCTGATACCGGGGCAGCAACGGATGCTGGTGCTCAACTACAGCAAGCCTGGGCCCTTGAGTGACGACGATATCAGTCACTGGCGTGCGCTTAAAGACGAGCTCCGATTTGCCTGAGCCTCTCCACGCACCAGGACAAGGACTTTCGGATTGCTAGGAGCTTACCGCCAATGGCGCAGACCGTTCATGCCGCCCGAATGGGCGACGCAATTCTTCATCCATCGCTTGCCGCTGAAATGATCAGCGCAGTTGCCGAGGCCGTTATCTATGCAGCGGCCACCGCGGCCGTCGCCGCAGCCATCAGCTTGGCCGTGGTTGGCACCGTAGCCACTGGCGGTGCGGCTGGCGTCGCCATCGCCGCCGTCGCGGGTGTGGCAGTCGGCGCAATGAGCACCCTTTCCGTCGGCGAAGACCAGACTGTCGGCGACGCCATCTCCAGCTTTTGCGACAGCCTTGGCAACAGCGTGGACTCGCCCGATCCCTACGGAAAAATCGAGAGCGGGTCAACCAATGTGCTCATTAACAGTGAGCCCGCTGCGCGCGCGGCCGGCATCACTGGCCCACCGGGAGGCGGCGCAGCCGATACTGAACAAGAGGAACCATCCATCCTGGAGAACGTCGGTTCCATGGCCATGGCTGCGGTGCCTTATCTCGTCCCGTTCGTGGGGCTGGGGATGGCCATACGTGACATCTTCAACCCGCCCGTGACCACACCGGCCGACCCAGGCTCGGAGCCCGCGGAAGGAGACAAGATCAGCTGTTCGCGCCACCCGCCCCTGCCCGACACCTTCATTGCGCAGGGCTCGGACAAGGTATTCATCAATGGCCAACCCGCAGCGCGTTCAGGTGACAAGACCACCTGCGATGCCACGATTGATGTGAATGAAAACGTATCGCCCAATGTGCGCATTGGTGGCGGTACGGCGACGGTCCGGGACATTCGCAACGGCAAGAGCAAGATTGCGATGTTTACCGGGATTATTGCGGGGATGCTTATCTCCCGAAGGTTTGGCCGCATCAAAGGGTGCACATTAGGCAACCCGGTTGCTGTTGCCACAGGGAGCAAGCTGCAGGAGGGGCCGGAGGACATCGACTTCAATCTCCCAGGCTTGCTGGGCATCCAATGGGCACGGCGCTACGACAGCAGGGACATGCGCAGCGACGGTCTACTGGGGATGGGTTGGAGTGTCCCTTATGAAGTTGAGCTGGCCCGCGTCCCACATCCTCAAGGCGGTACGCTGTGGATCTACATCGACAACGACGGTAACCGACTGGAACTGGGCCGCCTCAGTGCCGGTGATGCCTTCGTCAGTGTCGTAGACGGCTTGGCCTTCTTCCAGCTGGGGGACGGCCAGACCGTTGTCGAAGATATCAATGAAGGGCTTTATCGGGTTTTCGATACCGACCCGTTGAATTCGAAACGCTCACGGCTGATCAGGCTCGGCGACCGCAATCTCAATTGCCTCGACCTGCTGTACGACGAACAAGGGCGCCTGAAAGCCCTCTATGACAAGTACGGCCAAACGGTCGTGCAGCTTCACTATGCCGCCAGGCATCCCCAGCGTGTCAGTGAGATATCACGGGTGTTCCTGAAAAACGGTGAAACACCGGCTGTGGAATGCAGCGAACTGCTGGTCAGCTATCGCTACACCGACAACGGGCAACTGCATGAGGTATTGGATGCGACGGATCAACGAGTCCGCCGCTTCACTTACACCCCCGAGGGCCATCTCAATAGCCATCAACTGGCTAGCGGTGCTGTCCGAGAGTACGAATGGGCCCGCTTCGCCATTCCTGAAAAACGCCCTGCCCCCAAGCGCCTAGACGGCACGCCCTACCGCTTGCCTCCACTGCTGGAGCCACAACCCGATCACGAGTGGCGAGTGATTCGTCACTGGGGCAGCGATGGTGAAGAGTACCGGTTCGAGTACAACCTGGAAGCCGGTGAAACCCTCGTCACGGACAACCTCGGCCGCCGTGATCACTACTACTGGGGGCCACTGTACGAGGTCTATAAGCACATCGACCCTCAGGGCAACTGCTGGCTGGCGGAAGTTATCGCCGGACAGCTGATCAAGCGCATCGACCCGCAAGGGGGTGAATGGCGCTACAGCTACGACGATATCGGCCGTCTGATCGAAACCTGCGATCCCCTCGGCCGCCGCGAACACATCAAATACCTACGACATTGGGCACTGCCCGTCCAGGTCACCGATACAGCCGGACGAACTCGGCAATACGGCTACGACAGCCACGGCAATCTGCTCTGGCAGCAGGACCCGCTGGGGCGCGAGACACAGTACCAATACGACCCGGAAGGCCGTGTTACCCAGGTCACCGATGCCCTCGAAAAGAGCAAGTACCTGAGCTGGAACACGTGCGGTCAGTTGCTCAGCTACCGCGACTGCAGCAATGCCCAGACGCTGTATCACTACGACGCCCAAGGCCGCTTGCGCGAAAGCATCAATGCCCGGGGTGAACACACCCACTTCCGCTACGACGCACGTGGCTATCTGGTCGAAAGCGAACGCCCGGACGGCCGCATTGACCGCTATGAGGTCGATGTTGCCGGTCAGCTGACGCGCTATATCGACCCTGCACAGAAAACCCTGCAATTTCGCTACGACCCCAGCGGCCGGTTGGTCGAACGCACGGACGCCATGGGCTACAGCGTGAAGTTCCGCTACGACGCCTATGGTCGGCTACTGCAACTCACCAACGAGAATGACGAGTCATACCGCTTCGGCTGGGACGAACTGGACCGGCTGGTGGCACAAAAAGACCTGGATGGCAGTGGCCGCCTCTATGCCTACAACGTGCTGGATGAGGTCATTCGTCTTACCCATGTGCCCTCGCCTGACGAGCAGCCGCCGCTGTCCGACAACGCCCCGCCGACACGGACGGCTGCCATCCGCCACGACTTCGAGCGGGACGCCATCGGCCGGCTTCTCAGCAAGCGCACCGAAGATGGCACCACCGACTACCGCTACGACGCGGCCGACAATCTGTTGTCCATCACCTTCACAGACAACAAAGGAGAAAAACAGCAACTCGACTACACCTACGACGCCAACGGGCAATTGCTCAGCGAAACCAATAGCGCTGGCTTGCTACAGTACCGCTACGACGAACTGGGCAACCTGCAGACGCTGGTCCTGCCCGACCAACGCGAACTCAACCACCTGTACTACGGCAGCGGGCACCTGCACCAGATCAACCTGAACGGCCGGGTGATCAGCGATTTCGAACGTGATGCGGTGCACGACGAGGTCCTGCGCACCCAAGGCAAGCTGGTCACCCGCACACGCTACGACACCAGCGGTCGCCTGGCCGGCAAGGCTATTCACTATCGCGATGCCCCTGCTGAAGTGCTGCCGCTGCTGGACAAGGCCTATCGCTACGATGCCAGCGACAACCTGATTGCCGAGGTACTGACCCAGACCCAGCGCCGTGGGATGACAAACGCCGCCAATGACGAAAACGCGCATCTCGAACAGATCATCGGCCGCTTTCATGACCTACCCCACACGGGCAAGACCTATTCGGGACACAACCGTTACAGCTACGACCTCAACGAGCAACTGCAAACCGTTCAGCAGTCACGCCCCAACTGGCAGGCCACGCAGGTCGAGGATTACAAGTACGACAAGGCCGGCAACCTGTTCGACGGCCCCAAGCTAAACGGCCTGATCAAGCACAATCGAGTGCTGGTGTATCAGGACAAACGCTACCGCTACGACCGCTTTGGACGGTTGTGCGAGAAGCGGATCGGCAGCAACTGGGTACAGTATTTCGAGTATGACGCCGAGCAGCGGCTGGTTTGCGTGGAGCAGTACCGCAGTGGCGAGCGTGAGCGGGTGGTGTTTGCCTATGACCCGTTGGGGAGGCGGATTAGCAAGGAGGTTTATCAGAGGGACTATCCAGAACCGCGTCGGCGGGTGTTGTTTCACTGGCAAGGGTTGCGCTTGCTGCAAGAAGTGCAGAGTGGGCTGGCTAGCTTGTATGTGTATGCGAATCGGGATAGCTATGAACCGCTGGCACGCATAGACGGCAAATTGGGTAGTGAAACGACACATTACTTTCACACCAACCTGGCCGGCCTGCCGGTACAACTGACTGATTCTGTTGGCAACGCGATCTGGCGAAGTGACTTTAAAGGTTGGGGACAACCGTTTGATGAGTGGCATAGCCTGCAACAAGCCAGCGAGCAAAACTTGCATCGTCAAGGGCAGTATTATGACCGTGAGACTGGGCTACACTTCAATACACTCAGATTCTATGACTCTGACATTGGTCGATTCGCTACTACAGATCCGATAGGACTCAGCGGCGGGCTCAACCTTTATCAATATGCTCCCAACCCACTCACGTGGATTGACCCGCTTGGATTGTGTCGTCGAGGAAATGCAGCAACCAAACGACATATGGATGCTGTCAGAGACCAATTCCTGCGTGACAACAAACTCTCTCCACACCACCACTCTGAAGGTGGACGACAGGTAGGCACTGGTATTGAGCTGAGAGAAACATATTTGAGACCCCTTCACGGCAGCCCCGGCCGAAGCGGCGGTTCTTACACAGACATGACATTCATAGACTCCAAGGGCAGAACAGTATACATTCAAACAGTTGATAAAGGGAGTGTGAACGGAATGTCCAAACGCGAATGGGATAATGCAAGTCGAATTATCCAACAAGACCCCAACTCCATTGTAATTACCGTCATCAAGGGGAAGGTTGTGCCGAGCGGCACGCTAAATACTACAAACATGCCTACGGGCCAAATAATTATAAGGTAACCGCGCATGGCAAACCAAACCCCAACCCTTCTAATATTCATGACTAAAGTGGATGAGGCCAAGTTCTCTCAGGCATTAGTCTCAACCTTACCCGAGATAACCTTTCTTAACATCGGTGACTGGCCTACAAAAAAACCCCTCACGAAAAACACTCTAGGCGATTGCAGTAGCGATAGCCCCCAGCACTCCATATGGAACAAAGCAATATTACCCACAACCGATTACATAGAAAATTTTATTTTTCACAACGAAACTAATAATGCCTACTTTGGAGCAACTATTGGACCTGGCCTAATTCAGTACATCAGACCGAGCATCGCAGATTATGATAATCTTTCCCTCCGCAATGGGCGCCTATCATCATCCTACGATCCAAAAACTGACCCGCAGACTCACTATTTTGTAAAAGAAACATTCAGAATACTAAGAACAGGAGCCAGAAGAGTTTATCTAGTAGATCGTAAAACCGGACAGACAGATGACAAACCTGAACTCCATTTTTTTGCATGGCCGGACGCTGCAGAAAAATACAATGGCGACAATGGTAAATATCTAACTAATAACTTCCTAACCTATTTCGTCGCTACCCCGCGTAAAAAATCGTAAGGCACCACGACTCGCCAGCCCATTTCGGGGCATGTATAAAATGCCCCAAACGAACGACCGCCATCCGCCACGACTTCGAGCGGGACGCAATCGGCCGGCTTGTCAGCAAGCGCACCGAAGATGGCACCACCGACTACCGCTACGACGCGGCCGACAATCTGTTGTCCATCACCTTCACAAACAACAAAGGAGAAAAACAGCAACTCGACTACACCTACGACGCCAACGGACAACTGCTCAGCGAAACCAATAGTGCTGGCTTGCTGCAGTACCGCTACGACGAACTGGGCAACCTGCAGACGCTAGTCCTGCCCGACCAACGCGAACTCAACCACCTGTACTACGGTAGCGGGCACCTGCACCAGATCAACCTGAACGGCCGGGTCATCAGCGATTTCGAGCGTGATGCGGTGCACGACGAGGTCCTACATACTCAATGCAAGGCGGACTCTCCGTACTGCACCAGTAAACTCGCTCAGGATAGGGGGGCGTCCAAAGTGGCAATGGCAAACATCAGCGAGAATGCCATGCTCCTTAAGAACCTGCACAATCATCTGCTCGCCGTCATCGCCTGGAAAATCCGTTGATTCGTGCGTCAATCCAGATACGCAAGACAAGGGCCCAGGACCAGAGAGTAACGCTTCAGCCGCTTGCCCGATTCGCCTTGGCCTACCTGAGGAATCAAACCGCGAATCCCCTCGCCAGCAAAACCGAAGCTCAGAAAAGCTGGCTGATTGAGCAGGGCTTCCCAGGTTCAGGCTTGCACCTGCGCTGACGCATGCTGCCTGCAGGCTATGCGTTTCAAGGGGTAGAGGGAGATTGTTTGAATTTACTTCCAAACCGCCGCGGCGCCACTTCGATCGAAAGCGTTTAACCCCGCGGCGTCCATCGTTGAAACAAAGGTGGAGCCGTTGTTCCGCACCGTGCCACCCGTTCATATCTGGCACTGGCGATGACGGAACCTGAAGAGCAAGCCAGCGTCATAGCCTCATGCAGCAACTCGGCATCAGTGGACTCGATGCCGCCATCCGCATGACTCAGGATGGAGACGGCTCAACGGTTTCGAGCCGTTCGATCTGGAATTGCCAGGAGCAACAACATGCGCAAACGGATGAGTGCAACCAACCTAAAGTGGGCCTGCGGCTGGCTCGCAGCCGCGGTTTTGGCACTGTGCTGGTGGCTGCCGCTACCTTTTCGCTCCACCGCCGATGATGGCCCGCCGCGGATCTACGGCAACCCCGAAGCGCGCTTCACCCTCACCCTCTACGCCGAACTTGAATGCCCGCACTGCCAGGCCTACCTGCCGCAATTGCAGCGCTGGATCGTCACCAACGATCACGTCAACCTGGCCTGGCATCACCTGCCCCTCCCCCAGCATGAACCGGCCGCCAGTCGGGAAGCGCGACTGATCGAATGCATGGGCCAGCGAGAGGGTCGCGAAGGCGTTTGGGGGGCGATGCTCTGGGTCTACCTGCATACCCAAGGCAACGGCCGTGGGTTGGCTGCTGGACACGACTATCCGGACATCGGCCCGTCCCTGCAACGCTGCCTGGCCGGCGAACGGGCTGCCCAAGTCGTGGACACGCAAAAAGCGCAAGCCTTGGAGAACGGATTCAACGCCACCCCCACGCTGCGCCTGACCGACAATCACACCCAGCACACCCTGATCCTGGAAGACCCAATCGATCCCGATGCCTTGCTGTCCGCAGTGGACCTGTTGAGCGCACCCGAGATTTTTGAAATGCCCGCTGACGTGATCAGCGATATGTCCAGGTAGCCCACGGCGTCACGGCCAGGGCGCCGCGTTGTGGTGTTTGTACTTGAATTTCGTGGAGGGAGGGGATTGAGGCAGAATGCATTCGAACGAAAAAAGGCCCCGAAGGGCCTTTTTTCAACGACTTACAGACTTCGAGTGAAACCTGTAGATCTTTATTTGGAGCGGGAAACGAGACTCGCATCGGGCTTGCGAGCTGTTGAAATCGATAGGTTTTCAGCTATCCCTGAGACAGGGACAGCCTTGATTCTGGACTCATTGCTGCCTGATGGCAAGATAGGCACAGCCGCAAGGCAACCGCCTTACCTATCGAGCTCAATGCTCCTCGAACGCCTGCTGGTCAGCATTCGCTGAACCGCATAATCAGAACAGATCGACCGGATAATCCACAATCACACGATATTCGTCGGTATCACGCTGCATGTCGGTTCGAAATACGCCATAACGCAGCTGCACACTCAAGTCCTTGGCCGGCCCGCTCTGCACGACATAGCCGAGGGTCATGTCACGGGCCCATTCCTGCTTGTCGCCGCTGGCCGTCTGGATGTTGCCGCCCTTGTAGAAATTGGTCTTAAAGGTCCCGCCGGGGACACCGAGGGCAGCGAGGTTGTACTGGTAGCGGAGCTGCCAGGTGCGTTCACCCGAACGCTGGAACTTGCCCGACATGGTCTCGGTGAAGAAATAACTGGTGGTCCCGGCCCCTTCATTGACCCACACCGCATCACTGTCGCCATCTACCTGCTGGTAGCCGGTGGCAATCGTGTGGGCGCCTACGGCATAGGTGAACAGCACACTGCTCAGGCGACTGTCGACTTTGCCACGGGTACGGCCATCACCGTAGTAGCCGCTACTGAAGTATTCAGGATCGTGGCTGTTGCGCCCGTCCGAACGGTTGTCCCAGAAACGGACGTCGGTGGTCAGCCGGCCGGGGCCGAGGTTCACGCCGTACACCCCGCCCAGGAAGTGCTGTTTGTAGAAGTCCGTAAGGTTGGCGTAGTAGTACTGCAGCATCAGGTCATCGGAAACCTTGTAGCGACCACCGCCAAACCAGAACTCGTTCACATGGGTGCTGCGCGTGGTGTTGACGGTCGGGTTGACCGGGTCGGCAGTGGCGTTGGCACCAGCGATAGACAAGCCTTCCCAATCAGTCGACCCACGCTCCTTGACGCGGTCGATACGTCCGGCGGTGAGGGTCAGGTTGTCGATGTCCTTGGACTCGACCTGAACACCACGGAAAGTCTGGAACACCAAACGATCGCTGGCGAACAGTACCGGCAGTTGCGGCTGCAATGTCCCGTAGCGCAACACGGTATTGCCCACCCGCGCCTTTAGCGTCGGCCCCAGGCTGGAAAACTCGCTGACGGCGCGCCCGTCGCTGTCGGTGGGGAAGATGTTGCCGTTGCTGGCGGTGCTGGTGGGGTTGTAGTGCCGGCCCTTGCCCGAGTCCAGGCGAACGCCGAGCATGCCCACCGCATCGACGCCGACGCCCACTGGCCCTTCGGTAAAACCGGAGCTGTAGTTGAGCACGAACCCCTGGCCCCACTCCTGGGTGTAGTTCGGGTCAGCGGCGCCGTCGCGGTTGTCCGCCTGGCTGAAGAAGTTGCGCAGCAGCAACGTCGCGTGACTGTCGTCGATAAAACCGGCGGCATAGCCGCCTTGGGCCACAACCAGCCCAAGTACGCCCAACGGGTACTTCATCATCAGCAAATTCCCCAAGCCCAAATTGATCGGATGTCGGCAGGCAGAAGCGAAGCAAAGGTGCCGTCCCGTTCTAATCGAGGCCCGGGCGTTGTTGTCAGACGGCCAATACACGCTACGCAATCGGGAATCGGCGTCGCCAAGACAACTTCGTTCTGGCTGGATAACTTTCCCTTATGACCGAGGCGTCATAAGTCGCCCTTATTACCCCACTCACAAACCCTCTTGGTGCAGTACCACGGCCTGCTCTTACAGTTTGCCCAGACGCAATCGACGCCCTGCCGTGAGAGGCCCTGCGAATGGAACAACAGCGCATCAAATCTTTGATAGATCTGCTTCAGGCCAGCGACCTGAGTGAGCTCACCCTGAGCGAAGCAGGCAGCACCCTGACCCTGGCGCGCCAGGCGGACATGGTCCAGAACACCCCGTCGCCGGCACTCGCTGGGCTAACCGTAGCTACGACTCTGGCCCAGGCCAAACCGCCAGCACCGGCAGCCGCACTCAGCCAGGACATTCCCTCACCGCTGTACGGCATCTTGCACCTGACTCCAGCCCCCGGAGAGGCGTCCTTCGTCACAGTCGGCCAACAGGTCGAAGCCGGCGCAGTGCTGTGCATCGTCGAGGCCATGAAAATGTTCCATCAGATCCAGGCTCCCCGCGCTGGGGTGGTCGAGGCCCTGCTGGCAGAAGCTGGCAGCGAAGTCGACGCGGGCCAGCCCGTCGTGCGCATTGGAGGCTGAAGGTATGTTCAAACGCGTATTGATCGCCAACCGCGGCGAAATCGCCCTGCGCATCCAGCGCGCCTGCCATCAACTAGGCCTTGAGACGGTCATGGTCTACTCCCAGGGAGATGCTGGCGCGGCATACCTGGAGCAGGCCGACCTGGCGCTGTGTATCGGCCCTGCCGCACCGGCGCAAAGCTATCTGGACGCCACGGCGCTGCTGCAAGCTGCGCAGGCGTCGGGCGCACAGGCAGTGCATCCAGGCTATGGCTTTCTTTCGGAAAATGCCGCCTTCAGCGAGGCCGTCAGCGCCGCCGGCCTGACCTTTATCGGGCCCGATGCCGAATGCATCCGCCGCATGGGCGACAAGGTTGCCGCCAAGCGCGCCATGCGTGAAGCAGGCGTCCCTTGCGTGCCGGGGCCAGAGGGGGCATTGCCTGCGGAGCTCGATACGGTTTGCAGCATCGCCGCCGAAATCGGCTACCCGGTCATCATCAAGGCTGCCGGCGGAGGTGGCGGGCGTGGCATGCGCGTGGTGCACAGCGAGCAGGAGCTGGGCCAGGCCGTCAGCGTCACCCGCGAGGAGGCACGCCGCGCCTTCGGCAACCCCGAGCTGTACATGGAGAAGTTCCTCGGCCACCCGCGCCATGTGGAAATACAGGTGCTGTGTGACCGCCACGGCAACGGTGTGTGGCTGGGCAGCCGCGACTGCTCGCTGCAACGCCGGCACCAGAAGGTGCTGGAAGAAGCGCCAGCGCCGGGGATCGAGCCTGACGTACTGGCCCGGGTGGGTGAACGCTGCGTCCAGGCCTGCAGGCATATCGGCTATCAAGGCGTGGGCACCTTCGAATTCCTCTTCGAGGACGGTGAGTTCTACTTCATCGAGATGAACACGCGCCTGCAGGTCGAGCACCCGGTCACCGAGCTGACCACCGGTATCGACATCGTCGAGCAGCAGCTACGCGTGGCCCGAGGCGAAGTTCTGGAGCTGCGCCAGGAGCAGATCATCACCCACGGCCACTCCCTGGAGTGCCGGATCAACGCCGAAGACCCGCACACCTTCATCCCCACACCGGGCACCGTCAGCCGTTGGGACATACCCGGCGGCATCGGAGTGCGGGTCGACACCCACGTCACCACCGGCTACCGCGTGCCGCCGTACTACGACTCGATGATCGCAAAGCTGATCACCCATGGCGCCACCCGCGAGCAGGCCATGGCGCGCATGCGCACCGCGTTGGCCCAGTTTCGCATCGAAGGCATCGCCAGCAACCTGCCGTTGCACCGCAACATTCTGCAAGACCCGGCCTTCATCGAGGGTGCGG
The DNA here is from genome assembly GCF_001655295.1 of Pseudomonas sp. JY-Q. Classification (NCBI taxonomy): domain Bacteria; kingdom Pseudomonadati; phylum Pseudomonadota; class Gammaproteobacteria; order Pseudomonadales; family Pseudomonadaceae; genus Pseudomonas; species Pseudomonas sp. JY-Q. Next base: position 4,102,796 of record NZ_CP011525.1, read on the forward strand.
TGGACATCCATCACCTGGAGCACTGGCTCAAAACCCGCCAGGCAGGGAACTGAACATGCACATCGACAAACTCCGCCAGTTGATCGGCTGGATGAGCGCGGCCGGGCTGGCCCGCATCGAGCTCAAGGCTCCGGCATTCGAAATCCGCCTGCAACGCAGCGTTGGCGCGCCGCCCCCCGCGCCACCTGCGGCCATCGCGCCACAGCCGCCAGCGGCCGTGCCTGCGGCCAGCATCACAGCCAAGGGCTGCGGGTTCTTTCACGCCCGCCACCCCAGCCGCGACACGCCCCAGGTCAGCCCTGGCCAGGCGGTACGCGCCGGTGACGTGATCGGAGTGCTGGCAGTGGGCGAGCAGTTGTTGGTGGTGACAGCGGATATCGAAGGCACCGCCGGCGACTACCTGGTCGCCGAAGGGCAACTGGTGGACTACGGCAAACCGCTGTTGGCAATGACCGGAACAGGAGCTTGACCCCATGCGCATCGACCTGAACGCCGACCTGGGCGAGGGCTTCGGCCCGTGGAAAATGGGCGAAGACGAAGCCCTGATGGATATCATCTCATCCGCCAACGTGGCCTGCGGCTTCCATGCCGGCGACCCGTTGATCATGGACAACACCGCCCGCATGGCGCTGGCCAGGGGCATCGACCTGGGCGGGCACGTGGGCTACCCCGACCTGCTCGGTTTCGGGCGCCGCCCCATGCAAGTGGATACCCGTGAGCTACAGACCTACGTCACCTACCAGCTCGGTGCGCTGGCCGCCATTGCCAGGGTCAATGGCCACCGGCTGACCCACATGAGTTTCCACGGGGCCTTGGGTAACCGGGTCGCCGCCGACGCAGAACTCGCCGACGCGCTGCTTGGCGCGGTGAAAGCCTTCGACCCACAGATGATTGTCAGTTCCTCCACCAGCCAGGCCATGGAGCGCGCAGCCGACAAGCACAGGCTGCGCATTGCCACCACCTTCCTGGCCGACCGCGCCTACGACAAGGACGGCCTGCTGGTGCCCCGCGCCCTGCCCGATTCGGTGATCAAGGCCCCTGAGCTGGTACGCGAGCGGGTTCGCCAGTTTTTAGATGACGGAACGGTCACTTGTTACACGGGCGAGGTTATTGCAGTACCAGCCTGTTCGATCCTGCTGCACGGCGACAACGCCAATGCGCTGGAGCTGGCCTGGGCCATCCGCCGCGAAATCGAGCAGGGAGGTGGGCAGATCGTGCCGCTTTCCAAGCTTGTCGATTAAATCGCGCCCCAAAACAGCGCACAGATAAGAAACGCTTATTACCCGAGAGCCAAACCGTCTTGTTCGACAATCGGCCCGGGGCTTTAGAGTCAATTCAACGCCTACCTGCTGCAGGGGGTGTCATTCGATGAGGGACGGCCACATGCCATTTTCCGATTACAAAACCGCGCTGGTCACCGGCGCTTCCTCCGGCATCGGCGCCGCCACTGTCGAGCGCCTGAGCCGTGAAGGCATCACCGTTCATGCACTGGCGCGCAGCGCCGACAAGCTCGGCGAACTGGCCGCGCGCACCGGCTGCATCGTGCACGCCGTGGACGTCGCCGACCTGGCCGCAGTCACCCAGGTAGTCGAAGGCCTGGACATCGATATCCTGATCAACAACGCCGGTGTCGACCGCCCCGGCTCGATCCTCAATGCCACCGCCGAAGGCATTGATGCGCTGATCGACGTCAACCTGCGCGCCGTGCTGCACCTCACCCGCCTGCTGGTACCGGGCATGGTGGCCCGCGACCGTGGCCACGTGGTCAACATCAGCTCCATCGCCGGTGCCTACAACTTCGGCGGCAATAGCACCTATCACGCCACCAAGGCCGCAGTGAGCATGCTCTCCCGCAACCTGCGCATCGACGTGTTCGGCAAGCGCGTGCGGGTGACCGAGATTTGCCCGGGCCGGGTGGCCACCGACATCTTCGAACACGTGCATGGCAACGCTGCCGAAACCCGGGCCAAATTCATCGACGGGTTCGAACTGCCCGTTGCAGGCGACATCGCCGATGCAATTGCCTTTGCCATTGCCGCACCGGTAGCAATGAACATCGGCCATATGGAAATCACCCCCACCCTGCAGGTACCCGGCGGGCTGCAGACCACCCGCCCGCAAACCGACTGACCCTACACCGGACAAGAGCGGCGGGCCATGACCCAGCCGCCCCCCACACCGGTTGCGAACGACTTGCTGCCCCTTGACCCGATAGGGTGATTCCCATGTTCAAAGACTTCGATCTGGGGCCGATCCTGAGCGGCGAATACGCCGATCTGTTGCTGCGTGGCGCCGGCCTGACCGCGCAGTTGATGCTGTACGCCTGGAGCCTGGCCATGACCTTGGCGCTGTTACTGGTGGTGGTCCGCCTGACCGGCAAGCCGGTGGCCGAGCGCCTGGTGGCGGGCTATGTGTCGTACCACCGCAATGTGCCAACGCTGGTGCAACTGATGCTCTGGTACTTCGGCGTGCCTACCTTGCTGCCGGAAAGCACGCAACTGTGGCTGGCCAACTTCAGCACCGAGTTCATCTTCGCGGTCATCGCCCTGGGCCTGTGCCAGGCGGCGTACTTCTGCGAAGACCTGCGGGCAGGCCTGCGCGCCATCCCCACCGGCCAGACCGAAGCGGCGCGGGCACTTGGGCTGGGCTACATCCGCTCGATGCGCTACGTGATCCTGCCGCAAGGGGTACGCAACGCCCTGCCCTCACTGATCAACCACACGGTGCTGCTGTTCAAGAACACCAGCCTGGCCATGGCCATCGGCGTGGTCGAACTGACCTACGCGGCCCGCGAACTCGAGAACTACACCTTCCGCACGTTCGAGTGCTACCTGGTGGCGACCTTGGGTTACCTGGCGGTGTCGTTGCTGCTCATGGGTGCCGGCGCATTGCTGGCGCGTCATTTCAACCAGGCGCGGGCGAGGTAAACAGCAATGTTGGATGTATTCGTGATTATCCGCGACAACTGGGAACTGTTCCTGCTTGGGCAGTACCCCCACGGCCCATTGGGTGGGCTGGTCAACACCCTGATCCTGTCGGCGCTGGCACTGCTGATTGCCTTTCCACTGTCGCTGCTGGTGGTCATGGCGCGTATCTCACCGTTCGCCTGGGTACGCTGGCCGGCCACGGTATGGGTCTATGTGCTGCGCGGCGTGCCGCTGATCATGGTGATCTTCTGGACCTACTTCCTGGTGCCGCTGCTCATCGGCCGCAACATCAGTGGTTTCACCACCATGCTCTGTACCCTGGTGATCTACCAGAGCGCCTACCTGTCGGAGATCGTGCGCGCCGGCATCCAGGGCTTGCCCGCCGGCCAGGCTGAAGCCGCCCGCGCCCTTGGGCTGGGCTACTTCCGTACGTTCGGGTGGGTGATCCTGCCCCAGGCGCTGTTCAACGCCCTGCCGAGCCTGATCAGCCAGTTCATTTCCATCATCAAGGAAACCACCCTGGGCTACATGATCAACGTGCAGGAGATGACTTTCGCCGCCAACCAGGTCAACAACCAGTTGCTGACCCAGCCGTTCCAAGTTTACGCGATCCTTGCAATCACCTACTACCTGCTGTGCTACGGCCTCACCCGCGTGGCCACCGCCGTGGAGCATCGCATCGAGCGCAAGCGCCAGGGTGACCGCGCCAGCACGCCCAGCTCCCCCACCGGCCCTACCCTGACTGCTTCCGAACCTTCGAGATGACCGCCATGAAGCCCATGATCATGTTTGCCAATGTCGACAAGTGGTACGGCGAGTATCGCGCCCTGACCACCATCAACGCCGAAATCCGCCAGGGTGAAGTGGTGGTGGTGTGCGGGCCCTCCGGCTCGGGCAAATCCACCCTGATCCGCACGGTCAACCGTCTGGAAGCGATCCAGGGCGGCCAGATCCTGTTCGAGGGCCACGACATCCACGGCACCGACGCCAACCTCAACCGCCTGCGGTCGCGCATCGGTTTCGTGTTCCAGAGTTTCAACCTGTTCCCGCACATGTCGGTGCTGGACAACATCACCCTGTCCCCCACAAAGCTGCGTGGTCTGCGCCAGGGCGCGGCAAGGAAGCAGGCCATGGAGCTGCTCGACCGTGTCGGCATGGCGCACAAGGCCGGCGCCTACCCAGGCCAGCTGTCCGGCGGCCAGCAGCAGCGTGTGGCGATTGCCCGGGCATTGGCGATGGAGCCGCCGGTGATGCTGTTCGATGAGCCGACCAGCGCCCTGGACCCGGAAATGGTCGGTGAGGTGCTGCAGGTAATGCGCAGCCTGGCGCGCGACGGCATGACCATGATGTGCGTGACCCACGAGATGAACTTCGCCCGCGAAGTGGCCGACACGATCTGGTTCATGGATGCCGGCGAAATTCTCGAACGGGCCACCCCCGAGCAGTTCTTCAGCACACCGCAGCATCCGCGTGCCCAGCGGTTCATCAGCGATCTGAGGGCCCATTGAGGCCTGCGGATACCCATTTTGCCCAAACCGTCCATTTTTCGAGGATCACTCCCATGCGTATTGCGCACGCCAGTCTGGCACTGATGCTGTTCCCCCTGATGGCCGCCACGGCCCAAGCCGACCAATGGGCCGACATACAAGCCCGGCAGACCCTGGGCTGCGGGGTTTACTCCGACGTGCCGCCGTTTTCTTCCCCCAACCCCCAGACCCGCCAGCTCGAAGGCATGGACGTCGACCTGTGCACGGCGCTGGCCCAGCAACTGGGGGTTAAGCTCGAACTTAAACCGCTGTCCGGTGAAGCGCGTATCGCCGAGGTGAAGATGGGCCGGGTCGACGTGGTGGTGGCCAACCTGGCGTACACCAAGACCCGTGCCCAGCAAATCCAATTCTCCGACCCCTACTACGTGGCCAAGGAAGTGCTGGTGGTGAAAAAACCGCTGGTCGACAAACCGCGCGCGTTCTTCGAAGGCAAACGCATCAGCGCCACCAAAGGGTCGACCTCCGAGCAATCCATCCGCATGGCCAAGGCCACCCCGGTAACGTTCCAGGACACAGGCTCCGCCTACCTGGCGGTGCAGCAAAACAAGGTGCTGGGGGTGGTGACCAATACCATGTCTGCCACCAAACTCGTCAGCCAGGCCAAGGCCGGCGGCGTCGACCTGGGCATTACCGCCGAACCGATGGCGCTCGAACCCATTGGCGTGGGCATGAAGCTGGACCAGCCGGCATTGCTCGCCAAGGTCAACCAGGCACTCTACGCGATGGACCAGAGCGGCCAGATCGACCAAATCTGGAACAAGTGGATCGGCCCGCAGACCGAATACAATTTGGTACGGGAAGAGCGTGTGCAGAAGCTGACTGACATGAAGTTCGAAGCCCTCGAATAAGCCCTTTGCTCCTTGGCCCGGCTGCCCATCAGCCGGGCTTTTTTCGTCTGGAGCCTATCCATCCGATTCCCTTATGACTCCACAGCAAAGCGCTATTTGGGCAGCCAGCAGGTGCACTTTTAAGCTGTAGGCAGTGTTCCCTACCGTGAAGCCAACGCCATGCCCAGTATCGCCGAACGCCTGAACAACGTGTCCGTTTCCGCCTCCGTCGCCATGACCCAGAAAGCCCGCGAGCTCACCGCACAGGGAATCCAGGTGATCAGCCTGTCTTCCGGCGAACCGGACTTCCCAACCCCTTCCCATGCCATCGAAGCTGCCCATGCCGCCGCCCTGGCCGGCGATACCAAGTACCCGGCCATCGAGGGTACCCCAGCCCTGAAGCTTGCCATTCAGCGCAAGTTCAAACGCGACAACAACCTCGATTACGAGCCCTCGCAGATTCTCGTGGCCGGCGGTGGCAAGCAGGTGATCTTCAACGCCATGCTCGCCACCCTCAACCCCGGTGACGAAGTGGTCATCCCCACCCCGGCCTGGATCAGCTACGCCGACATAGTCAGGTTCGCAGGTGGTGTGCCGGTACCGGTGCCCTGCAGCCAGGCCAACAACTTCAAGCTCGGTGCCCAGGACCTTGACGCAGCCATCACCCCCAGGACCAAGTGGCTGCTGCTCAACTACCCTAGCAACCCCACCGGTTCGGCCTGCTCACGCCAGGAAATGGTCGCCATCGCCGAAGTGATGCTGCAATACCCACACGTCTGGATCATGACCGATGACATGTACGAGCACCTGATCTACGACGGGTTCGAATTCTGCACCATTGCCGAAGTGGAGCCGCGCCTGTATGACCGCGTGCTGACGGTCAACGGCGTCTCCAAGGCCTATGCCATGACCGGCTGGCGCATGGGTTACTGCGGCGGCCCCAAGGACCTGATCAAGGCCGTGAGCAACGTCAACACGCAAAACAGCGGGGGCGTCTGCACGCTGACCCAGGCTGCTGCCACGGCAGTGCTCAACGGCCCCCAGCAATTGCTCGGCGAGCGCGCAGCGATCTACCAGGAACGCCGCGACTTCGTGCTCGGCCGCCTGGCCGATATCCAGGGGCTGACCTGCCACAAGCCGGAAGGTGCGTTCTACCTGTTCCCGAACGTGGCCGCCTTTATCGGCCGCACCACAGCCAAGGGCCGCAAGATCAGCAGCGACACCGACTTCTGCATGGCGCTGATGGAAGAACATCACGTCGCGACCGTGCAGGGTGCCGCGTATGGCCTGAGCCCGTTCGTGCGCCTTTCCTATGCCACCAGCCTTGCGACGCTGGAGCAAGGTTGTGATCGCATCGCAGAGTTCTGCGCGACGATGCGCTGATTGCCAGAAAGCAAAATGGGCTGCATTGCAGCCCATTTTTTTTTGCCTATGCCGGCTAGTGATTCAACCGCGCATCTCGATCACGCGGCCAACCCCAGCCAGGTAGCACTCGATCGCTGCGTCGGCGGCAATCGCCTCACGCGGCGACGCTTCGACGAAGCGAATGCGGCTACCAATCGCCGCCTGCCCCAGGCGCCACAAGTCTGCCTCGATCACCCCGGCAACCTTGGGATAACCCCCGGCGGTATTGGCATCGCTCAACTGCACGATCGGCTCGCCACCCGGCGGCACCTGCACCACCCCCGGCACTAAGCCGTAGGAGCGCATCTCGCGGCTTTGCTCTGCCTGGATCGGTTCGCCTGCCAGACGGTAACCGGTACGGTTGCTCTGCGCCGAGATCTTCCAGGACTGCGCCCAGAACCGTGTCAGGTCATTGCCGAACCAGTGCGCCTCCCCCGCAGGGATCGCGCGTAACGCAAGCGCACCGTCAGCTTGCACCGGCAAGGCCTGGGCCATGGCGCAGGACGGTGGGCGAACGCCGAAGCCTTCGGCGCCAATCGACAAGGCGTTGGCTTGCCCGACCGCCAGTTCATCCCCTGCCTGCAACGCCCGGCCTTCGAGGCCACCGAAGCCGCCACGCAGTGCCGTGCTGCGCGAACCCATCAACTGCGGCACATCGATACCACCGGCCACGCACAGATACACCCTGGCGCCTTGGCGCGGATGGCGTATTTCCAGCACCTGCCCGGCCTTGACCGGCAATGCCCACCACGGCAACAACTCCCTGCCATCGAGGGTGGCACGTCCATCGGCGCCGGTCAGGGCGATCACCCCGTCAGCGCTGAAGCGCACCTTCAGCGGGAAGGTTTGCACTTCCACGGCAGCGCTACCAGGGGCGTTGGCCAGCATCAAGTTGCCGGTCCGCAAAGCCAAGCTGTCCATGGCCCCAGCGGTGGCCACGCCAATGTGCCGATGGCCTTCGCGGCCCAGGTCCTGAACGGTGTTCTGCGGGCCGGTAGCGATGACTTCAATCACAATTCGATCCTCTCAGGCAGGAAACAGACGGTATCGCCAGGGGCAAGCAAGGCAGGTTGCGCAGCGCTGGCATCGAACATCACGGTGTCGGCAAAGCCGATCGAGTTCCAGCCGTTCGGCCCATCGAGCACGGCGATGCCCGACTGCATGCCGCCAATGGTGACCATGCCCTTGAGCATATGCAGCGACGGCACCTGCTTGCGCGGCATGTACAAGGCGGGGTCGAGGCCACCCAGGTAGCCGAAGCCAGGTGCACTGGCCACGGCAAACACGCTGTAGCGCGACTGGTGATGACGGCGCACCACTTCTTGGTCGCTGAGCCCGGCGTAGTCACACAGCGCCGGCAGGTCGATGGCGTGCTCGCCGCCGTAATGCACGGCGATCTCGTGGGTGCGCCCGGCTCGATGCAGCGGGTCGGCCGTGCGCCACAGGTGTTGCAGTTGCTCGATGACCGGCGCGGGTTCGGGCGGAATCTGGCGGAACAGCACCAGCAGGTTGGTCATGCCCGGCACAACGCTTTCCACCTCGGGGCGTGCAAGCAGGGCCTGCGACAGCGCCCAGATCCGCCGCTGCGCCTCAAGGGTAAGTTCGCCCGGGGCTTCTAGCAGGTAGGCGCGTGCGCCGATCAGCGAGACGCGGGCCGCCGGTTCGGCAAGGTGAACGGTGAACGGCTCCATCGCTTGCAAGGGTTGGTTCATTGGCAATTCCTGTCACAGGGTGTAAGGGTCAGGGGCGGGCTTGCAGGTCGACCTGCGGCAGGCGCCAGGTCAGCCACATCGCCAGCAGCGCCGCCAGCGCGCAGAGCAGCAGCCCCGCGCCGATGGCCTGGGCCAATGCAGTGCGGGCCAGCGCCAGCCAATCCGCCGGCAGCGAAGCGGCGCCACTCATCAGCACCTGCGGGTCGCGCAGGCGCTCGAATGCCGCAGACTGGCCAGCGGCATCCAGCGCAAGGCGCATGCGCTGGGCGTACAACACATTGACCAGCGAGCCCATCAACGCAGTGCCGACCAGCCCGCCCACCAGGCGCAACGACTGCTGCAAGGCGGTGGCGATGCCCAGGTGCTGGCGTTCAGCGAGGGTCTGGGTGAACACGCTCAGGTTGAGCAAGACGAAGCCAAGCCCCAGCCCGGCCAGCAGGATGAGTGCTGCCAGTGCCGGCATGCGGCTGCCCAGCCCCACCGCCGCCAGCGCAGCGCAGGCGCAGCACAAGCTGGTGAAGCCGGCCAGGGGCAGCCAGTTGGGGTTGGCCAGGCGGGTCATCAGCCGGCTGTTGACCATCGCTCCCAGCGTGATGCTTAGCGCCAGCGGCGTAATCAGCATGCCGGCCTGCTCCGGCGAAAAACCGTACCCGCCTTGCAGCAGCAGCGGCAGGTAGAACAGCAAGGTGAACATCACCCCGCCTGCCAGCAACGCCAGGGTGAACAACAGGCGCATGCTGCGCTGGGTGAACAGTGCCCCAGGCAACAATGGCGCGCTGCAGCGGCGCTCCTGGTAGATCAGTGCCAGCAATGCCAGCAGTGACGACAGGCCAAGCCCCACGCTCACGCCCTGGGCGCTGCGCCCCAGGCCCTCGACAAAAAGTTGCAGCCCGCCAAGGGCCAGCACGATCAGGGCCGCACCCAGCCAGTCCAGACGGGCGGGCACATGCACCTGCGGTCGGTACCACGGCAGGTAGCGCCAGGCGAAGAACAACGCCAGCAGCCCTAGCGGCAGGTTAAGCCAGAACACCGAACGCCAGCCAAACTGGCCAGTCAGGTAACCGCCCAGGCCTGGGCCAATGGCATTGACCACGCTGAACATGGCACTCAGCAACAACTGCCAGCGCAGGCGTTGCCGGGTGTCGGGAAACAACTCCGGTACGCAGGCGAACGCGGTGCCGACCAGCATGCCGCCACCAAAACCTTGCAGCACCCGCCCGGCCACCAGCCAGGGCATGCTCTGGGCCAGCGCGCAGGTCAGCGACGCGAGCATGAAAATTACCGTGGCCACCAGCACGAACGGCTTGCGCCCGTAATAGTCGCCCAGGCGCCCAAACACCGGGATGGTGACGATGGACGACAGCAGGTAGCCCGTGGCCACCCAGGCGTACAGGTCAAAGCCATGCAACTGCGCGACAATGCTCGGCAGCGCGTTGCCGATCACTGTCTGATCCAGTGCCGAAAGCATCAGCACCAGCGAAATACCCAGCATGGCCAACAAGGCCTGGCGGAAGCTCAATGCAGCGGGTTGGGCGGTCATCTGGGCACTCACGGGGTGGACGGGAAGGCTGTGTGTCAAGGTAAAGGCGCAGGCCAGGTGTGACCAAGACGACTTCGCTCTGTACGAATAAGCCCGACTTATGACCCCGCACCAGATTGGCGCAGGCGCACGCTTGGAGTGCCGATGCGCGCCCCTCGCCGCCAGCGAAACTCCGGTCATAGGCTGTACTTATGGCCCCGCGTGCATTTGGCGCGGTGTTTGCAAAGCTAGGCCTACACTGATTGACCGAGCACCCGCCAATGAACCTGCGCCGCCTCAAGTACTTCGTGAAGATTGTCGATATCGGCAGCATGACCCAAGCCGCCGATGTGCTGCACATCGCCCAGCCGGCGCTGAGCCAGCAGTTGGTGACGCTGGAGGCAGAAATGCAGCAGCAGTTGCTGATCCGCACCAAGCGTGGGGTAACTCCTACCGAGGCCGGCAAAGTGCTCTACGCCCACGCCCAGTTGATCCTGCGCCAATGCGACCAGGCGTTGAGCGATGTCACTTCCAGCAGCCAGGCGCTGACCGGTAGCGTGTCGGTGGGCCTGGCCCCCGGCACGGCCGCGTCGAGCCTGGCGGTGCCCTTGCTCAAGCGGGTCCGCGAGCTTCACCCTGGCATCACCCTCTACCTGAACGAAAACTACGGCGTCACCCTCAGCGAGCTGATCATGAGCGGGCGCATGGACATGGCTGTGCTTTACGGCGGGCGCGAAATCCACGGGTTGAACTTCATCCCGCTGCTGCGCGAGATACTGTACCTGGTCAGCGCCGACGATGAACTGGCCAACCGTGCTCAACTTCCGCTGGCACGTGTTGCCCAGATGGATCTGCTGTTGCCACGGCAATACAATGTAGTGCGCCGGCTGGTGGACGAGGCCTTCGCCCGCCTGGCACTGGCCCCCAGAGTAATCGCCGAGGTGGAGTCGGCCAGTACCCTGCGCAGCGCCGTGGCCGACCGTTTTGCAGCGACCATTCTGCCGGAATCGGCGGCGCGGGCAGTGGGTACCCAGAGCGGCGCGCATTTGAGCCGTATCGTCGAACCGATGATCGAGGCGCCACTGACACTGTGCCTGTCCGCGCACCTACCCTTGTCGGTGCCGGCACAGGCAGTAAAGGCCATTTTGTTGGAACTGGTGGCGCAGATGCGCGGGACGCTCTCTTCGGCGGCGTAGGGGCAGGCTCCTGCAGCTGCAGCAGGCCCTGTTAACGCCGGGGGCTTTTGTGCGTTTGCCGGTCATGAGAGGCAATGAAAACCCAGACGACCTGACGCGAACTCGTGATGACGTCTCTGGAAATCTCAGCTCTCGAGGAGCGGCACACGGGCTTCTCAGGATGGCGCACAAAGCCTGAGCCCGAGCCCACGATGGGTATGAATGCGTACATTACAGCCAGGGGCGAGGAGGACCTTGCGCAGATAGTTGAGCTGTACTTCCAGTATCTTTGTTCCAGGATCGAAGTGAACACCCCATACGGCACCCAACAATTCGGATCTCGACACTATTAGCTCACGGTTCCGCATCAACGTCTCCAACAGCCTGCATGATGTGGCTTTGATGATCGCGGATTGCGGCCGCACCTCAGCTCACGACGTGAGCGATCCAGTTCCAGTTCAGCAAACGTGACATGACCGTTATCAGTGGGAATTCTGTTCAATATGGGTGGTGCTCGAAGGGCGACAGGTCATCGACCTGCCGCCTGAGGTGGAGGTTACCTTGTTACATCCGGCAGCGCGTAGGCAATCACATAGTCGCCACGGTTTTCGTTCGAACCTGTACGGGTAGCACCGCCCACGGTCACCGCGCAAATGAAAGCAGCGGCAAGTTGGTCGGGGCTTCGAAGATCTCCAGCATTTGCGATCTCTCTCTCTGAATATCAGAAAGCTGCCAGTCACCCTGAGGCTCAACCGACCAGGCTACATCCGTGACACATTTTCTGTCGACACCAGACGCAACCTTTCCACCAACCGTCAACTGATGCGCTGGCGCTGGTGGTAAGCTTATCTGCCCCACCGACATCTGGGACGCCCCCTCCAACCTAATGGTCAGTGATGAGCTCGCCGCTTTGGTATGCCCTTGCGTCCAGAGGTCTAATCGATTGGCCCAATCCTGCATCATCGTACGGCGTTGCTCGACGTACTCCGCATGGTTATACGCCGAACTCACCTTGTCAGGATCAGCATGTGAAAGCTGCGCGTCGATCCAGATTTTCGGGTAACCGATTTCGTTCAGTGCCGTTGAGATCGTCGCCCTCATGCCATGCCCGGTCAGTCGGTCAGCAAAGCCCATACGTCGCAACGCACTGTTCAGCGTGTTCTCGCTGATGCGTTTACTCAGATCACTTCGATGAGCGAGCAAGTGCCGTTGTGCCGGGACCACCTGATCCAGCAACAGCCGCACGACTTCGGCCGCCTGGATAGACAGTGGAACGATGTAGGGCGGCACCTTGGCGGTTTGACGCCGCGTTTTGCGCATCTTGAGCTGGAGCTGCTTGACCACTTCAGGCGGGATAATCCAAAGCCGGCGCTCCAGATCGAACTGATCGGGAGTCGCCAGACGCAACTCACCAGTGCGGACTCCGGTAAGCAATAATAGGCGTATACCGAGCTGCGTCTGTTGCGAGCCGCGGAACGCACGCAGCTTACCCAGGAAGTGTGGAAGCTCCTCCATGCGCAGGAAGGGATTGTGCTCCACCGGCGGCTTGGGCACCGCCACCACATCGAGATCTGCGGCAGGATTGTGCTCAAGGCCCGCTATGCGTACGAGCGCATAACGGAACAACTGATTAAGCCAGGTCCGGCACTTCTCCGCAGTAGTGAAGGCCTTCCTACATTCGATACGGCCGAGCAGATCCATGAGCACATGCCGGTTGATCTCATGGATCGATTGTTCGCCGATGTAAGGCTGAATGTCTTTGGCGAAAATGCGCAAGATCTGCGACAGCGTGCTCTGCCGGCCTTCTTTCAGGCTGAGCCGGCGAAAGGCAATCCACTGATTGAACACTGCGTCGAAGGTCTGATCAGTGGAAAGGCGCACCGCGAGTCGCTGCTGCTTGCGCTGCTCGCTGGGATTAGTGCCTTGAGCAAGCAGTGTGCGCGCTTCATCCCGCCGTATCCGCGCATCACGCAGGCCCACCTGCGGATAGCTGCCGAACGACATACGCTTCTGCCTGCCTTCCCAGTAGAAACGAAAATGCCAGAGCTTTGCGCCCTGGGCGGTGACGTGCAGAATCAGTCCATCACTGTCGGCGAGCGTATAGTCCTTGCCGGTGACTCGGGCATGCCGAATCGTCATTTCCGAAAGAGCCATGGTGACCTCCTGAAGCTGCTGGAAGCCAAATGCTCATCTCGTCACCGATCCTGCTCCATCGAAAAACCGAATTGGGGTCTATCCCATTCTGGCCTCAAATCTGGCCTTAAAATGCCCGGCTACTACCGGTTTTCGGTGATTTTCGCTGGAACGAAAAAAGGCCCCGAAGGGCCTTTTTTCAACGACTTACAGACTTCGACTGAAACCTGTAGATCTTTATTTGGAGCGGGAAACGAGACTCGAACTCGCGACCCCGACCTTGGCAAGGTCGTGCTCTACCAACTGAGCTATTCCCGCGTCGTGATGGGTGCCATTCTAGCGATTTCTAAAACAGCGTCAACCCCTTGATTCAAAAAACTTTTATTTTTTTTCCGAGCCTTCGCGCAGGTGCGGCCAGGCGGCCAGCAGGTAGTGCACCATCGACCACAGCGTCAGCCCCGCTGCCACCAGCAGCAGCCCGTAGCCCAGGATCACCCAGAAGGTCACCGCCGGTGGGTTGCCCAGCAGGATCACCAGCGCCAGCATCTGCGCCGCAGTCTTCCACTTACCGAGGTTGGACACCGCCACATGCGCCCGCGCGCCTAGCTCAGCCATCCACTCGCGCAGCGCAGACACCACGATCTCGCGGCCGATGATGACCGCGGCGGGCAGGGTCAGCCAGAAGTTGGCGTGGGTCTGCACCAGCAGCACCAGGGCCACTGCCACCATCAGCTTGTCGGCCACCGGGTCGAGGAAGGCGCCGAACGGCGTGCTCTGCTGCAGTCGACGCGCCAGGTAGCCGTCCAGCCAATCGGTGGCGGCGGCTACGGCGAATACGCTGCTGGCGGCCATGTAACTCCACTGATAGGGCATGTAGAACAGCAGAATGAAGCACGGAATGAGCAGGACGCGTAGAACGGTGAGCAGGTTTGGAATATTCATCGGTACGACTGGCTGCAAGTTGAGCCCGGCATTCTACTCGCTATGCAGGCTGGCATAAATCGACTCGGCAAGCTTTTTACTGATGCCGGGGGCTTTGGCGATTTCATCGATACTGGCGCGGTTGAGCTCCTGCAGGCCGCCGAAATGTTTCAGCAGGTCGCGGCGGCGCTTGGGCCCTACCCCGGCCACATCTTCAAGGCTGGAAACTCGACGGGCCTTGCCACGGCGGGCGCGGTGGCCGGTGATAGCGAAGCGGTGGGCTTCGTCGCGGATCTGTTGGATCAGGTGCAACGCCGATGAATCGCCCTTGAGGGTAAATTCGTGATGCACATCGTTCAGGTACAGGGTTTCGAAACCCGCCTTGCGTGTAACGCCCTTGGCCACACCCAGCAGGGTCAGGTCGGTGAAGCCCAGCGCCTGCATCACATCGCGGGCCATGTTCAGCTGGCCCTTGCCGCCATCCACCAGCAGCACGTCGGGCAGCTTGCCCTCGCCGTCCTTGATGCGCCCATAGCGGCGGGTCAGGGCCTGATGCATGGCCGCGTAATCGTCACCTGCGGTGACACCTTCGATGTTGAAGCGGCGGTAGTCGGACTTGATCGGCCCCTCGGGGCCGAACACCACGCAACTGGCCACGGTCGCTTCACCACTGGAGTGGCTGATGTCGTAGCATTCCAGGCGTTGCGGCACTTCATCCAGGCCCAGCACTTCGGCCAGGGCTTCGAAGCGCGCAGCCATGTGCTGGCGGTTGGCCAGGCGGGCATTCAGCGCCTGCTCGGCATTGGTCACGGCCAGTTGCTGCCAGCGGGCGCGGGTGCCGCGCACCCGGTGGCTGATGGTCAGTTCGCGGCCACGCAGCGTGTGCAGCGCTTCGGTGATGGCGTTGAAGTCTTCGTGAACAACGTTGACGATCAACTCGCCGGGCAGCTCGCGCTCTGCGTTGCCCAGATAGTACTGGGACAGGAATGCGGCCATGACCTCGGCCACCTCCTCCTCGATGCCCACCTGCGGGAAGAAGTTCTTGCTGCCCAGTACTCGCCCGCCGCGCACGCTGATCAGGTGCACACAGGCACCACCCGGGTTGACGAAGGCGGCGATGACGTCGACATCGCCGCTGCCGCCCTCGATGTACTGCTGGTCCTGCACGCGGCGTAACAAGGCGATCTGGTCGCGCAGCTCGGCGGCTTTTTCGAAATCGAGGGCCATGGCGGCCTTTTCCATCTCGGCGTTCAACTCATTGCCCAGTTGCTGGCTACGCCCTTCCAGAAACATCACCGAATGGCGCACGTCTTCTGCGTATTCCTCGGCAGTCACCAGGTCGGTGCAGGGCCCTTTGCAGCGCTTTATCTGGTACTGCAGGCATGGCCGGGTGCGGTTGGCGTAGTAGCTGTCTTCGCACTGACGCACAGAAAAGGCCTTTTGCAGCAGGCTGAGGCTTTCGCGAATGGCCCCGGCGCTGGGGTACGGGCCAAAGTAACGGCCCTTGGCCTTTTTCGCCCCACGGTGAATGCCCAGGCGCGGGAACTCGCCATCGGACAGAAACACGTAGGGGTAGGACTTATCGTCGCGCAGCAGGATGTTGTAAGGCGGCCGCCACTCCTTGATTAGGTTCTGCTCCAGCAGCAACGCCTCGGTTTCGTTGGCGGTGATGGTGGTTTCAACCTGGGCGATGCGCGCAACCAGCGCGGCGGTCTTGGGCGCAAGGCCAGCCTTGCGGAAATAGCTGGCCAGGCGTTTCTTCAGGTTCTTGGCCTTGCCCACGTAAAGCAGCCGGGCTTCGCCGTCGAACATCCGGTAAACGCCCGGGCGACCACTGCAGGTCGCCAGGAATGCGCTGGCATCAAAGACTTGGGACATGAGGTTTTACAGGCTTGCGTCAACCATACCGTGGCGAACGGCCAGCAAGGTCAATTCGACGTCGCTGGTGACCGAGAGTTTTTCAAAGATCCGATAACGGTAAGTATTGACGGTCTTGGGCGAGAGGCACAACTTGTCGGAGATGATCTGCACTTTCTGGCAGCCGACAATCATCAGGGCAATCTGGATTTCCCGCTCGGACAGCGCGTCGAACGGCGAGCCCTGCGGCTGGAACGGTTTCAGCGCCAACTGCTGGGCGATCTGCGGGCTGATATAGCGCTGGCCGGCAAAGGCCAGACGAATGGCCTGGACCATTTCGTCAAGGCCTGCACCCTTGGTCAGGTAGCCGGCAGCGCCGGCCTGCAACAAGCGTGTGGGGAACGGGTCCTCCTCGCACACCGTCACCGCCACTACCTTGATGTCAGGGTGGCTGCGCAGCAGTTTGCGGGTGGCCTCCAGGCCGCCGATACCGGGCATTTTCACATCCATCAGCACAACGTCCGGTTTCAGCTCCCGGGCCAGTTTCAGTGCCGATTCGCCGGAATCTCCCTCACCCACCACCTGCAGGCCGTCGATGTCGGCCAACATGCGTGTAATACCGGTTCGTACCAGATCGTGATCATCGACCACTAAGACCCTAATCAAGCACACACCTCGTCAGCAGGGCGATTGGATCCCGCCACCTTAACAAAATTTTTCACGGTGGGCCTAACGCATTGCTTCCGTCAGAAACGACTGACGTTCGACTGTGAGAGGCCGCACTATTTGCCGGGGCTTGGCGTCGTTGGCCAACCGCCCCAAAAGGTGCAAGAGCGCCGCCTGATCATCCGACCGCAATTTCCGAAAAGCCCCCAGCAAACCGGACTCATCCGTGTTCAAACCTTCGTGCGCTGCCGGGGTGCGCAGGCCGCTGAGGACATACAACGCATCCACGCCCCGGGTCGCCAATGCCGCCAGGTAATCTAGCCGCGGCGTGCGCTCACCGCTTTCGTACTTGCCCTGAGCGTTGGGCTCGACGCCACCGATATCGCCAAATACACGCTGGGTCATACCCAGCCGCTCACGCTCTTCCCGCAGCCGTGGACCGATTCCGTTCATAGGGGCTTCTCCTTTTCCCTTATCCTCTCAAGTACGGCCTGCCCGCCTGCAGGCAGCCGTAAAGGTGTGGATCCACTATGCCCATGCTCTGCGGTCGCGACAAGCCATCATTTAGCTACTACGTTGATATCCCGCTGCATCCGCACAAAGCATTCGTCTTCACCCATTTCGATGAAGCCATGGCGCTGGTACAGCAGGCGGGCCGGGTTGCTGCGGAACACCATCAGCCGCAACAGGGGAAGGCGCCGCTGCCTGGCCCACAGCGCCAGTTCTTCCAGCACCCAGCTACCGACCCCTCGCCCACGGTACTCAGGCAACAGGTGCAACTCGCGGATGAACAGCGCCTGGCGGTCCTGGCTGAGGCTGCAAAAACCCAACAGCGTGTCGCCTTCGATCACCAGCCACTGCTCGCGCCAGCCCCAGGCCGCGTCGAAGGCGTCCTCGATCCACAGCAGGTCGAATTCACGGTAGTAGGGCAACATGGCGCGGCGCGTAAGGTCGCGGGCGAAGGTGCAGTGGATGTCTTGGGCGGGAATCAACTGTAAGGGCATCGCATTGCGCTCATTGGGCATAACACACTGGCGAACTGCCAGGGCCACACCTGTCCAGTTCGTTTTCCAACCAGTCGGCCAGTACCCGGGCATTGTTGTGCTCGCTGTCCTTGCCAGCATAAAGCAATGTCAGCGTCCCCTTCCTGGCCATGTCCAGCAGCGGATACCAGTGTTCGGGGTGGGCCGCCAGCGCTTGCTGGTACCGCTGGGTAAAACCGGCGAAATCCACTTCACCCTGATGGAACGCCTTACGCAATTCATTCGAAGGTGCCACTTCGCGCAACCACTGCCCATGGAGGTCTTCCTTGCGTTTGTTGCGCGGCCAAAGGCGGTCGACCAGCACACGCTGGCCATCTTCATCCTCAACCGCATCATAGACACGTTTGCAGCGAATCATGGGCGTCTCCTGCCATTACCGTCCGTCTTGAGCCTAGATAATTCATTGATCGAGGTCACGGCCGGGTTACGAATTGTTTCTATGCTCAAGGCCTTCGGCACTTTCGCCCAACGCCAACCGGAGCCCCCATGGCAACCCCGTCAGTGGCCAGCAGCCCACTACTGGCCAAACACGACGCTCGCCCGCAGCTCTCCCACAAACCTGGGCGTGCCACCTTAACGTTGTTCTTCAGCCTGCTGCTGGCGGGTATCGCCTACACCGCCTGGAGCCTCAAGCAGGATGTGACCGCAAGCGGTACGGTCATCACCACGGCCACACCGTTCCTTCTGCTGGGCCTGGCGCTGGTGATTGCCCTGGGCTTCGAGTTCGTCAACGGCTTCCACGACACCGCCAACGCGGTAGCCACCGTGATATACACCCATTCATTGCCCGCGCCGGTAGCGGTGGTGTGGTCTGGGCTGTGCAATTTCCTGGGCGTGCTTTTTTCCAGTGGCGCGGTGGCCTTCGGCATCATCGCCTTGCTACCGGTAGAACTGATTCTACAGGTGGGTTCTTCGGCCGGCTTCGCCATGGTCTTCGCCCTGCTGCTGGCGGCGATCATCTGGAACCTTGGCACTTGGTGGCTGGGCCTGCCGGCATCGTCCTCGCACACCCTGATTGGCTCGATCATCGGCGTGGGCGTGGCCAATGCGCTGATGCATGGGCGTGACGGCACCAGCGGCGTGGACTGGGCCCAGGCCAGCAAGGTGGGTTATGCCCTGCTGTTCTCACCGCTGATCGGTTTTGCTTGTGCAGCCCTGCTGCTGCTGGCCCTGCGCGCGCTGGTCAAACGCAAGGCGCTTTACCAGGCACCGGAAGGCCAAACACCGCCACCGTGGTGGATCCGCAGCCTACTGATTCTGACCTGCACCGGGGTCTCTTTTGCCCACGGCTCCAACGATGGCCAGAAAGGCATGGGGCTGATCATGCTGATTCTGGTCGGCACCCTGCCGATGGCCTATGCGCTGAACAAGACCATGCCCAACGCGCAGGCCCTGCAGTTTTCCGCCGTCGCCGAGGTGACCCGCCAGGCACTGGTACGCAGCAACCCGCAAGCGGCCCCGGATGACCCGCGCCAGGTGCTTACCCTGTTCATTGCCCAGCCCAAGGCCAGCCCGCACCTGGTACCGGCATTGGCGGCGCTGACCGGGATGATCGGCGAAGAGGTCAAAGGCTATGGCTCGCTCAAACGCGTACCGGCTGAAGCCATGGCCAACGTGCGCAACGACATGTACCTGACCAGTGAAGCCATCCGCCTCATGGAGAAAAACCACCTGGTGACATTCGATGCCGACACCCGCAGCCAAGTGCTGTTGTTCAAGGCCCAGCTGGACGACGCCACCCGCTATATTCCGTTGTGGGTGAAGGTGGCTGTAGCCATCGCGCTCGGGTTGGGGACCATGGTTGGCTGGCGGCGTATTGTGGTCACCGTTGGCGAGAAGATCGGCAAGACCCACCTCAGCTATGCCCAAGGCGCATCGGCTGAAGTGGTGGCGATGTGCACCATTGGCGCGGCGGATATGTTCGGGTTGCCGGTGTCGACCACGCATGTGCTGAGTTCGGGGGTGGCCGGCGCCATGGTCGCCAATGGGTCGGGGATTCAGAAACGCACGTTGTTCAATCTGCTGATGGCCTGGGTGCTGACCCTGCCAGCGGCAATGCTGTTGGCTGGCAGCCTGTACTGGCTGCTGAACCACATCTTCTGAACCCGTACGCCGCCTTCTGTAGGAGCGGGTTTACCCGCGAATACGGTAGCGGCGGCAACCGTGAACGGCGGGTGGAGATTGGCCAGCAGGCCCGGCCCTTTCGCGGGTAAACCCGCGCCTACACGACGGCCTGCGCCCAATCACCGACATGTGTCCACCCCCGATCAGGTGTAGGAGCGGGTTTACCCGCGAATACGGTAGCGGCGGCAACGCTGAACGGCGGGTGGAGATTGGCCAGCAGGCCCGGCCCTTTCGCGGGCGAACCCGCGCCTACGGGCCACCGCGCAGGCCTTTCAACGTTTGCACAAGGCAGTTGTCCCTGCACAGGTTGATCAGCCCGGGATTTTCAGGCCACGCTGCACGGCTGGCCGTTCGAGGAAATTCGCCAGCACGCGCTGCACTTCCTTGAACTGGTCGAAGCCCACCAGGTCACGGGCGTTGTAGCGCTCCACCAGGTTGCGCACCCAAGGGAAGATGGCGATGTCGGCAATGCTGTATTCCTCAGCCATCCACTGCCGACCTTTCAAATGCCGATCCAGCACGCCCAGCAGCCGCTTGGACTCGTTGACATAGCGGTCGCGCGGGCGCTTGTCTTCATATTCCTTGCCCGCAAAGAAATGGAAGAACCCGACCTGGCCGAACATCGGCCCGATGCCGCCCATCTGGAACATCAGCCACTGCAGGGTCTGGTAGCGCTGGGCGGGGTCCTGGCTGAGCAGCTGGCCGCTCTTCTCCGCCAGGTACTGCAAGATCGCCCCCGACTCGAACAGCGGCAGCGGCTGACCGCCCGGCCCGTTCGGGTCGAGGATGGCGGGGATCTTGTTGTTCGCGCTGAGCGAGATGAACTCGGGGCTCAATTGGTCATCGTTGTCGAAGCTGACCTTGTGCGCCTCGTAAGCCAAGCCGATCTCTTCGAGCATGATCGACACCTTCACCCCGTTGGGCGTCGGCAGCGAGTACAACTGCAGGCGTTCGGGATGTTTGGCGGGCCATTTGCGGGTAATGGGAAAAGCACTGAGTTCGGTCATGATCAACCTTGCCAAGGGAATGAGCCTGTCACTCTAGAGACATCCCCAGCCGCTGACCATCACCGACCACTCATCAGCGTTGGCAGCTCAGGCCTGGCCGTGGGCCTTGAGCTTGAGCTTTTCGGTATCGACGCGGACAAACACGGAGTCGGCCGTCACCGTCAGTACATCCTCTGCCCAGACTTCGCAGATGACCCGGCTCTTGCGCCCCACTTCGCCTTCGACACGCGCCTTGAGCAACAGCTCGACGCCCATCGGCGTAGGTTTCAGGTAGGTCAGGTTGAGCGTGCCGGTAACGCAGTCGATACGCGGCAGGCTGCCCGGTTCTCGGCCTTCGTTACGGTAGTGGTAGGCCATCGCCGTCCAGTTGGAGTGGCAGTCGACCAGCATCGCCAGCAGGCCACCGTAAACCAGGCCAGGCCAGCCAATGAAGGTGCTGTCGGGCGAGTGCCGGCACACCAGGTGAACACCGTCGGCGTCCCAGTGGCTTTGCAGGTGCAGGCCGCTGGGGTGGGAACAGCCGCAGCCATAGCAAGTACCCTCAGGGGCCGCGAGGGCTTGAAGGGAAAGTGTGTGATCAGTCATACGCTTCCTGTGCTTGTTGGAATGGGGGCGCGCAACGCCCCCATTAAAGCAGAAACATCAGACCGTCTGGGCAATCATCTTCGTACGCCGCTGGGTCAGCGAAACCAGCAGGATGAACGCGGTCACCCCGGCAGTCATCAGCGTCTCATAGCGGTAGGCATCGCTGAACAGCATGTAGCCCAGCACCATGACGATGGTGCCGATCACCAGCCAGGTCAGCCATGGGAACAGCCACATCTTCAGTTCCAGCGGGCGCCCTTCACGCTCGGCACGGGCACGCATGCGCAGCTGCGACACGGCAATGACCAGGTACACCAGCAAAGCGATGGCGCCAGTGGTCGACAGCAGGAAGCCAAACACCTTGCCCGGGAACACATAGTTGACGAGGCAGCCAGCGAAACCCGCCAGGGTCGAGAAGATCACTGCCACGGTCGGCACGCCGGAACCGGAGATGCGCTTGGTCACGCTCAGCGCCTGACCACGCGCACCAAGCGAATAGAGCATGCGCGACGCCGTGTACAGCCCCGAGTTCATGCAACTTGTCACCGCCACCAGCACCACCAGGTCAACCAGCAACTTGGCGCCCGGCACGTTCAGCACTTCCAGTACACGCTGGAACGACCCTACTGCTTTCAGCCCGGGGTCGTTCCAGGCCACCAGCGACACCACCAGGAAGATCGACGCCAGGTAGAAAATGGCGATGCGGTACACCACCAGGTTGGTGGCGCGGCGAATCTTGTCTTTCGGGTTGGCGGTTTCGTCCGCCGCGATGGTGACAATTTCGGCACCGAAGAACGAGAAGATGGTGATCAGCACGCCCCCAAGCACCGTCCCGAACCCATTGGGCATGAAACCACCGCTGTCCCACAGTCGGCTGACCCCAGAGACCTCGGCCAGCGGCCAGAAACCGAACACCGCCAAGGTGCACACCCCGATGAAGCCAATGATCGCGACCACCTTGACCAACGCGAACCAGTACTCGAAAGCACCGAAGTTCTTCACGCTGACCAGGTTGGTGCCCGACAGCACCAGCATGATCAGGAAGGCGAACAGCCAGGACGGCACGCCAGGGAAGTAGGCATGCAGGATGTCAGCACCGGCAATGGCTTCCACCGGAATGATCAACACCCAGAACCACCAGTACAGCCAGCCAATGGTAAAGCCCGCCCAAGGCCCGATGGCCTCCGAGGCGTAGGTGGAAAAAGAGCCGCTGTTGGGGTTTGCGATGGCCATTTCACCCAGCATGCGCATCACCAGCAAGACCAGCAGGCCAGTCATGGCGTAGGAGATGAGGATGGCCGGGCCGGCGGTGGCAATGGCGTTGGAGGACCCGATGAACAGCCCGGCGCCGATGATGCCGGCAATGGAGATCATGGAAACCTGACGGGAAGTCAGGCCGTGCTGCAGTGAGCGCTGTTTCTTGTTGTCTTGCGAAGCCATGAAGAACCCTCGAATGGGTCGGCCGCAGCAAAGCGGCTGAAGGTCTGAGCAGAATTCTTATAAATTTCTGATGTGTGTTGTTGTTGTTTTTTGCAGATGACCGAAGCGGGTATTGACCTCCTCTTCGCATGACCGGTTGTAATCGTTGATCCAGGTCAGTATTAATCTATAGGCCGGGGTCAACAAACGACCTTTTCGAACCACATAATTCCTTTATGGAATGAACTCCTTCCTTTTTTGCTCGGTATTTGCCCGTCATGTCCAAACGCCTGATGCCTTCGACCACCGCCCTTCAGTGCTTCGAAGCGGCCGCTCGCCACCTCAGCTTCACCCGCGCGGCCCAGGAACTGCACCTGACCCAGAGCGCCGTCAGCAAGCAGGTCGCGCAGCTTGAAGACATGCTCTCGCACTCGCTGTTCCAGCGCATTCGCCGGCGCCTGCACCTGACCCCGGCCGGCGCGCTGTACCTCACCGAAGTGAACAAGATCCTCACCCAGATCGACATATCCAGCCGCTACATCCTCAGCTACGGCGACGAAACCGAAGTGCTGCGCATCGCCACCCAGCCGACCTTCGGCGCGCGCTGGCTGGTGCCCCGGCTCAAGGGTTTTGGTGACCGCTACCCACGCATTCACCTGGATGTGCGCAACGAGCTGGAGCCATTCGACCTGGTACAGGCCAAGGCTGACGTCGCCTTTTTCTTCGGCCAGGGCACCTGGCCCGGGGCGACCTGCATCGAGTTGTTCAGCGAAGAAGTGGTGCCGGTGTGCAGCCCGCAGCTGCTGGCCAGTCACCGTTTCGACAGCGCACAGGCGCTGACTGAGCACCGCCTGTTGCAATGCGTGTCACGGCCGGAGGCCTGGCATGAGTGGTTCCTGGGGCTTGGGTTACATAGCCAGAACAGCTACCACGGGCCGCGCTTCGACACGTTCTACCTGTGTATCCGCGCGGCCATCTCCGGCTGCGGCATAGCCCTGATTCCCCGCTATCTGGTGGCCGAAGAGCTGAGCGAAGGCAAGCTGGTGGTGGCCTGGGACCACCCTGTGGCAAGCAACGGGAGGCACTTCATTGCGCATGCCGAGCATGCGGCCGAAGTGCCCAAGATCAGGGCCTTCGTGCAGTGGATCCGGGAGCGGGTGGCTGAAGGCGATTGATTTGACCTGCCCTGGCCTCTGGTAGGAGCGGGCTTGCCCGCGAAGAGGCCGGCACAGCCAACCCAAAAAACCGGCCAGATCACGAATCCATGGAATGATCGCAATCGAATAATTCGTTTGCGGAATAACCCGCCGACACGCTTGGATAATAAGAAACTCGAACAAGGTCCGCGTGCCCCCATGAACCAGGAAAGTATCAGCCAATCCATTGCCATCGTTCACCCGATCACACTTTCCCATGGCCGTAATGCCGAAGTCTGGGACACTGACGGCAAACGTTACATCGACTTCGTCGGCGGTATCGGCGTGCTCAACCTGGGCCACTGCAACCCCGCTGTAGTCGAGGCCATCCAGGCTCAGGCCACCCGCCTGACCCACTACGCCTTCAACGCGGCCCCTCACGGCCCGTACCTGGCCCTGATGGAGCAACTGAGCCAGTTTGTGCCAGTCAGCTACCCACTGGCCGGCATGCTCACCAACAGCGGCGCGGAAGCGGCGGAAAACGCCCTGAAAGTGGCCCGCGGCGCCACCGGCAAACGCGCCATCATCGCGTTCGACGGCGGCTTCCATGGCCGCACCCTGGCCACCCTGAACCTCAATGGCAAGGTCGCCCCCTACAAGCAGCGGGTCGGCGAACTGCCCGGGCCGGTGTACCACCTGCCCTACCCTGGCGCGGATACCGGGGTTACCTGCGAACAGGCACTCAAGGCCATGGACCGCCTGTTCAGCGTCGAGCTGGCGGTGGAGGACGTCGCGGCGTTCATCTTCGAGCCGGTGCAGGGTGAAGGCGGCTTCCTTGCCCTGGACCCGGCCTTCGCCCAGGCCCTGCGCCGCTTCTGCGACGAGCGTGGCATCCTGATCATCATCGACGAGATCCAGTCGGGCTTCGGCCGCACCGGCCAGCGCTTCGCGTTTCCGCGCCTGGGTATCGAGCCCGACCTGCTGCTGCTGGCCAAGAGCATCGCTGGCGGTATGCCGCTGGGTGCAGTGGTCGGGCGCAAGGAATTGATGGCGGCGCTGCCCAAGGGCGGCCTGGGTGGCACCTATTCGGGCAACCCGATTGCCTGTGCGGCGGCCTTGGCCAGCCTGGCGCAGATGACCGACGAAAACGTTGCAACCTGGGGTGAACGGCAGGAACAGGCCATCGTCAGCCGTTATGAGCGCTGGAAGGCTTCGGGCCTGAGCCCGTACATCGGCCGCCTGACCGGCGTGGGCGCCATGCGAGGGATCGAGTTCGCCAATGCCGATGGCAGCCCGGCACCGGCACAACTGGCCAAGGTGATGGAAGCGGCCCGCGCCAAGGGCCTGCTGCTGATGCCCAGCGGCAAGGCGCGGCACATCATTCGCCTGCTGGCGCCGTTGACCATCGAGGCCGAGGTGCTCGAGGAAGGGCTGGATATCCTCGAGCAGTGCCTGGCAGAACTGAACTGAGGCTTACAGGCCGAGTTCTTCCGGGGTAAGCATGTCGGACTCGAAGGCGATCCAGCCGCCTTCCAGTTCGGCATGGCCGTTGACGATCGGGCCGTAATAGGTCAGGCCGTTCTCCAGGGTTACGCAAATGTGCGTGGCCGGTTTCTCAGGGGCCGCGAGCGTACCGACGAAATGCACCTTCTTCAGGGTTTCGGTCACCGCTTCCAGGCCCACGCGCATCCTGGGGTTTTCCGAAGCCTCGGTATCTCCGCCACGGTCTTCAGCGCTGATGGTCACGGTGGCGATGTACGGGTACTTGATGCTCAAACGGGGTTACCTCGGTGGGTGTATAGGCGTACGGGCGCGTAGAGTACGGCAGGCCGTCTCTGTTGTCTCTACTGGCCTCTTCGCGGGCACGCCCGCTCCCACGGGGATCGCATGTTGCTCAGGGTATGCAGGGTACCTGTGCGGGGCGGGTCTGCCTGGGAAGAGCCGGGCCTGCAACAGGTGATCTGAATGCCCCGATCTGTTAGGGTGCCCGCCGATGCACGCCACACCACACGAGGATCCCGAGTGAGCGCCGAAGAACCCCTGATCGCCGACCTGTTCGAAGTCGACAAACGCCTGTCCCTCAAGCCCGTCGTGGACTTCAACAGCTACCTGCGCAACGCCTTCGGCGAGGGCCCATGCCGCTGCCACCGCTGCGTAGAAGGCGCCGACCAAAGCACCTACAGCCACGCGCACAACTTCACCTTCGAAGGCCGCCAGTGGCACCGCCGGTTCGCCACCACCGCCGGCAGCGACGTCGCCCAGGTGTTGAAAAAAGCCTGGCTGTCGTACACCAAGGCTGATCTCAACCTGGTCGGCGCGCTGGACCTGACCACCCTCAAGACCTTCACCGAGGCCGCCCTGCACACGCGCCTGCTGGCCTTGCTGCCGGCCAGCGGCCTGGCACGTGAAGTAGATGGCCAGTGGATGCTGCAAGCCCAGGCCGACTGACGGCCCGGTGGCAGGGCAGGATTCCACCGGTCTGCTAACTTGGTGGAATCCGTCCATCCACAGGTAGTCCGCCATGGCCCGCACAACGCCCATCGAGCTGTACCGCAATATCGGCATCGTCGCCCACGTGGATGCCGGCAAGACCACGACCACCGAGCGGATCCTGTTCTACACCGGGGTCAACCACAAGATGGGCGAAGTGCACGATGGCGCGGCGACCATGGACTGGATGGCCCAGGAGCAGGAACGCGGCATCACCATCACCTCGGCGGCGACCACAGCGTTCTGGCAAGGCTCGACCAAGCAGTTCGCCCACAAGTACCGTTTCAACATCATCGACACCCCAGGCCACGTCGATTTCACCATCGAGGTGGAGCGCTCATTGCGCGTGCTCGATGGCGCGGTCGTGGTATTCAGCGGCGCGGACGGCGTCGAGCCGCAGTCCGAGACAGTCTGGCGCCAGGCCAACAAGTACCACGTGCCACGCTTGGCCTACATCAACAAGATGGACCGCCAAGGGGCCGACTTCCTGCGCGTGGTCAAGCAGATCGATCAACGCCTGGGGCACCACCCGGTGCCCATCCAGCTGGCCATCGGCAGCGAAGAAAACTTCATGGGCCAGATCGACCTGGTGAAGATGAAGGCCATCTACTGGAACGATGCCGACCAGGGCACCAGCTACCGCGAAGAAGAAATCCCCGCCGATCTGCAGGCGCTTGCCGACGAATGGCGCGCGCACATGATAGAAGCAGCCGCCGAGGCCAATGACGAACTGCTCAACAAGTTCCTCGAAGGCGAAGAGCTGAGCGTCGACGAAATCAAGGCCGGATTGCGCAAACGCACCATCGCTAACGAAATCGTGCCGACCATCCTCGGCTCCTCTTTCAAGAACAAGGGCGTGCCGCTGATGCTCGATGCGGTAATCGATTACCTGCCCGCCCCCTCGGAAATTCCTGCCATCCGCGGCACCGACCCGGACGATGAAGAAAAGCACCTGGAACGGCACGCCGACGACAAAGAGCCGTTCTCGGCACTGGCTTTCAAGATCGCCACCGACCCGTTCGTCGGCACCCTCACCTTCGCCCGCGTTTATTCCGGCGTGCTCAGTTCAGGCAATGCGGTACTCAACTCGGTCAAAGGCAAGAAGGAACGCATCGGCCGCATGGTGCAGATGCACGCCAACCAGCGCGCAGAAATCAAGGACGTGTGTGCCGGCGATATCGCCGCGCTGATCGGCATGAAAGACGTGACCACTGGTGACACCCTGTGCGACATGGACAAGCCGATCATTCTCGAACGCATGGACTTCCCCGACCCGGTGATTTCCGTCGCAGTAGAGCCGAAAACCAAGGCCGACCAGGAAAAAATGGGGATCGCGCTGGGCAAGCTGGCCCAGGAAGACCCCTCATTCCGCGTGCGTACCGATGAAGAGACTGGCCAGACCATCATCTCGGGCATGGGCGAGCTGCACCTGGATATCATCGTCGACCGCATGCGCCGCGAGTTCAACGTCGAGGCCAACATCGGCAAGCCGCAGGTGGCCTACCGGGAAAAAATCCGCAATACCTGCGAGATCGAGGGGCGTTTCGTGCGCCAATCCGGTGGCCGTGGCCAATACGGCCATTGCTGGATCCGTTTCGCCCCCGGTGATGAAGGCAAAGAAGGCCTGGAGTTCATCAACGAGATCGTCGGCGGCGTGGTACCTCGCGAGTACATTCCGGCAATCCAGAAGGGTATCGAAGAGCAAATGAAGAACGGCGTGCTTGCCGGCTACCCCCTGATCAACCTCAAGGCCGCCGTGTTCGATGGCTCGTACCACGATGTCGACTCCAACGAGATGGCCTACAAGATCGCCGCGTCAATGGCCACCAAGCAGTTGTCGCAGAAAGGCGGCGCAGTGTTGCTGGAGCCGGTGATGAAGGTAGAGGTGGTGACGCCCGAGGAATATCAGGGCGACATCCTCGGCGACTTGAGCCGACGTCGCGGCATGATCCAGGACGGTGATGAAACACCGGCAGGCAAGGTGATACGTGCCGAAGTGCCGCTGGGTGAAATGTTCGGCTACGCCACCTCGATGCGCTCGATGACCCAGGGCCGGGCCAGCTTCTCGATGGAGTTCACCCGCTATGCCGAGGCCCCGGCGAGCATTGCCGATGGCATCGTCAAGAAGAGCCGCGGAGAGTAAGTGGTTCTCCTGTGCCGGCCTCTTCGCGGGTAAACCCGCGCCTACAGGGGTATGCGATCCCCCGTAGGCGCGGGTTTACCCGCGAAGAAACCGACACAGACACCAACAGTTTTCAGTGCTGCTCGCCCGCCCGCTTCAACAGCTTCTTGCACCGCTCGGACAAATGCACCACGCGCAAATGCTTGCCCGCCTTGGCATAGCGCTCGCGCAGGGTTTTCAGCGCCGCAACCGCCGAATAGTCGACAAAGCTCAAATGCTGGCAATCCAGCGTGACCTGGGCCGGGTCCCCGGCCGTGTCGAACTGGTTGAGGAACGAGGTGGTCGAGGCAAAGAACAGCGTGCCATGCAGTTGATAACGCTTGCCGCCCTCCGCGTCCTCATGGGTGTCGGCATACAGCTCCCGCGCATGCTGCCAGGCAAAGTTGAGCGCCGCGATGATGATACCGAACAGCACCGCCATGGCCAGGTCGGTGAGCACCGTGACCACAGTCACCGCAACGATCGCCAGCACATCATTCACCGGCACCTTGTGCAACACCCGCAACGACGCCCAGGCAAAGGTCTGCTGGGCCACCACGAACATCACCCCAACCAGCGCCGCCAGGGGAATGCGCTCGATCAGCGGCGACAGGAACAGCACGAACAGCAGAATCATCACCCCGGCCACTACCCCCGACAACCGGCCCCGGCCATTGGAGCTGAGGTTGATCACCGTCTGCCCGATCATCGCGCAGCCGCCCATGCCGCCGCACAGGCCCGACACCATGTTCGCAGCGCCCAATGCCACACACTCGCGGTCCGGGAAGCCACGGCTCTCGATGATCTCATCGGTCAGGTTGAGGGTGAGCAGGGTTTCCAGCAGGCCGACCATGGCCATCAGCACCGCGTAGGGGGCGATGATCTTCAGGGTTTCCAGATTCCAGGGCACATCCGGCAGTGCCAGCCCCGGCAGGCCACCGGCGATATGCGCCATGTCGCCCAGGGTGCGGGTAGGCAGCCCGAGCACGTACACCAGCAGGCCAACACCGAGGATCGCCACCAGGGCCGGCGGCACCGCACGGGTCAGTTTCGGCAGCACATAAACCACCGCCATGGTCAGCGCGACCAGGCCGATCATCAGGTACAGCGGCGTGCCACTGAGCCAGTGTTCGCCGTCCTTGAAATGCTCCAGCTGAGCCATGGCGATGACGATGGCCAGGCCGTTCACGAAGCCAAGCATGACCGGGTATGGCACCAGGCGCACCAGTTTGCCCAGACGCAGCAGGCCGAACAGGATCATCACCACACCGCCCAGCAGCACCGTGGCCAGCAGGTACTGCACGCCGTGCTGCACCACCAAGGCGACGATCACCACCGCCATCGAGCCGGCAGCGCCTGAGATCATCCCCGGCCGCCCGCCGAACAGCGCCGTCAGGGTACAAATGATGAACGCGCCATACAGGCCCATCAGCGGGTTGAGATGGGCCACCAGGGCAAAGGCGATGCACTCGGGGACCAAGGCAAACGAGGTAGTGAGGCCGGCGAGCAGGTCGGCGCGTAGTCGGGCGGGCTTCATGGGCTTCCTGTGGTGCAGTCCTGACGGACGATAGAAAAACGAGGGGCGCGATGTTACGGAATTTGTCTGACAGCGGCCACCGCTCAACGCACCCGTTCCAGGCTCTGCACGGCCAGGTCCAGCGCACGCTGCATGTCCAGGCGCGCCGAACGGCCCAGGTCCGGGTCGTTCAGGCGGCCACCACGCTCTGAGGGCAGGATCGGCGCCGTCAGGTCTTCGGCATCCATCGCTTCAAAATCCTGTTCGGCGCCCAGGGTCAAGGCACTGCGCCGCAACAGCATGCGCACCTGTTCCGGGGTAAGTGCCGGGTTGATCGACAGCATCGTCGCCACAGTGGCAGTCACCAAGGGTGTTGCGTACGACGTGCCGCAATGCGCAGCCTCGGCAGACACTGGGCGTATGCAGGCAGCAGCACTGACGTCCACGCGCATGTCGATATTGGAACTGTGACGCTTGCGCACGTGATCGTGGGCTTCAACTGCCGTAGCCTTGTCACTGCGCTGATGCCCGCCCACTACCAGCAATTGCTCGGTGATAAACGACGAAGGCAGGCGATATTCATCGGTCCCCGACCAGGACGCACCATTGCCCGCCGAATTCACCACCACCACATCAGGGTGCTCCTTGCGCAGCCAGAGGAAGAACTCCTCAAGTAACTCCTCGTAGCCACTCATTGCCAGCCCGGAGCGCACCAGCGAATCGACCTCATCACCCTTCACATTGCGTGCCCCGACCCGGTGAATGCCCCAGCTCCAGTTCAGCACCCGCACGCCATCTTCGACCAGGTTCACCGAGGCAGCGATGTTGGCGGTGATACCGGCATCCGAGTTGCGCTCTACCACCACCTCGAAGCCAGGGCTGTGCTTGCCCAGCCCTGGCAAAAAGCCCTCACCCTGCGCAGCGAGAATGCCTGCGACATGGCTGCCGTGGCTTGCCGGGTGATCACCGTCGCGCGCGTAGAGGCATGTCTGGCCTCGTTCGCAGCCCCCTCGATAATCACCGAACCCTGGGGCGTCGAAGTCCACTTCACGCTCGATTACCCCGACCCGCAGGGGTTTCACCGGCAAGCCAGATGCGGCAATCCGGCGCCGGTAGAAATACAGCGCGTCCATGAAACGGTTGGCGGCCCATTCGTCCGCCTGGTCGATGGCCCGGGTGCTGCGCCCATTGCCCTCCTCCCCGCGCTCGGGGCCGGACTCTTCGACAATCACGGCATCCACGCTGACTTCACTGCCCATGCGCAGGACCATCGCATCGCGCTGCACCAGGTCATCTACCGGCAAGCGCAACTGGTAGACATTCAGCGGCGGTATGGCACCGACAACCTGGGCGCCGTATTTGCCGGCGATGCGCCGGGCCTCGTCGAGGCCGTCGTATTTTTCTTCGATCAACAGGCTGACCAGATCGACATAGGTGATCAGGCCATCCATGTTCTTCGCCACTTCATCGGGCCCTGCGGCGATCACATGACTGCGTTGGCGGCTCAGCCATACCGGGTTGCTGGTGCGGCCGCCATCGGCCAGCCAGAGCGGGGCACTGCGCTGGGCTTGTCTCGCCAGTTTCAGCGTTAGCCGGTCACCCTGGCGCTCGATATCGGCTTCTGACAGCCGCGTACCGCCGAGCCATACCGTTGGCAGATTTGCCCGGAGCCCTTCGGCACGCAGGCACCATCGCTGCTGGCTATCGCTGAACAAGTCGCCGCAACGCTGCAGCTGCTTGATGCGCAGCGTGTCCGCTGCAGCCTGTGCACCAAGACTGCAAAGCCATAACAGCAAGATCAGGACACCCTTCATGCAATCACCCCACGCGCTCCCTGTGAGTGCGACTTACGGGGCACCTCAAAGGTTCACCTGTGGCCGGCGACTGCCTGGTCACGGGCGAGCCATTCGGCCATGGCAGTATCCTCCAACGCGTACTCGCCACGATTGGCCTTCCATACCAGCTCCTTGTCGCGCAGGGCCTCGAGGGCCTTCTGTACGTTTGCCGTGTTGACGTTGGCTACCGCCTGGGCCTGCTCCAGCTTGCGGCTGACCTCAACCAGGGTTTGCTCGGTAAACGGGGAAAACGGCTGCCGGCCCAGCGTGCGCTCAGCCATGACCTCTAGCACTGCCTGCTGCAACGGCGTAAGTTCGTTCCAAGCGCTTTCGTAGTCGCTCCACACCCCGGCTTGATGGTTCAGCGCCCCATTGCGCAGCAGTTCACCCAGGTTGCCCGCCTCCCCCAGGCCGACACTGACTTCGGCCAACAGTTTGTTGAGCATTTCCGGGCGCCGGCCGACCAATTCGAACGCGTATGCCAGGTCCTCTACCTTGAACTGGTTACTGTCGGCCAGGCGACGGTTCCACAAGGCGGTGATGAATTCGACATAGTCACGCCCCAGCAACGGAAAAGGCGTGATGCTGGCACCAAAGAATGGCTGCTTGCTCTTGAGTACCAGGTTGGCCAGCTTGTCGCGACTAGAGCCCGTGAACACCAGGCGCAAGCCGTCCGGACGGTCGCCACGGTTAAGGTGGTCACGCGCGGCTTTCAGCGCGAACATCGCATTAAGGCCATCTTCGCTGTTAAGGGCGTGCTGAGCCTCGTCGATGATCAGTACTACCAACTGCCCTGACACTTGATGCAACACGGCAAGCGCCTGGGCCAGGGTAGTACCCGCAGGCAGTTGCGGGCGGGTGAAATCCCAGCTCAGGGTGCGCAGCAGGTTGATCTTGTCGACACCGGCCTTTTTCGCCGTCCTGGCCAGCGCACCTTCGAATCTGGCCAGCGCAGTACCGATGGCGCCGCTGATGAGCTGCGCAGGGGCGGCGTCGCGATCCGACCACAGGTCGACGTAAACCGGTAGCCAGCCGCGCTGTACGCATTCCGGTATGAAGTCGTTGTTGAGGAAGGTGCTCTTGCCCGTACGCCGGGGCGCGGCCAGGAACATGCCCGAGCTGTAATCGACCAACGACTCGCCGGCCAGGTCTTGGGCCAGTGCGGTGGCCAACTGATGACGGCGTAGGAGCGGGCGAACGGGAGACATGCAATTAACCTCAATTATCTTGCCTACTATAATTTATAGCCTACAAGATAAACCAGGATAATACGACCGTCCGCAACCGTGCCGGCGTGATCCAGATCCGGCAAAAAGTCAGCAAATTTGCCATCATGTTGATTCCACCTGCGGAGATCATGGACATGCCGCTACGCCCCCTTTTCACCTCCCTGTTGCTGGTCGCCAGCCTCACCGCCCATGCCGCCACCGAGGTGGTGCCACTTCAGCATCGCAGCAGCGCCGAACTGCTGCCCGCCCTGCAGGCGTTCATCGGCAAGGACGGCACGGTCAGCGCCTTCGAGAACAAACTGATCGTCAACGCCAGCCCCGAGCGCATCGACGACCTGCGCGCCCTGCTGCAACAGCTGGATACCGCGCCCAAGCGCCTGCTGATCAGCGTCGACAACAACGACAGCAACTTCCAGGACAACCGCGGCAACGCACGCGTCATTCACTACGACACCAGCAACCGCGACGGCGGCATGCAGCAGGTACAAGCCAGCGAAGGGCAACCGGCACTGATCCAGGTGGGCCAGAGCATCCCCATTACCAGCACCAGCACAGACGGCTATGGGCGCATTCAGAGCAACACCGAATACCGCAACGTGACCCAAGGCTTCTACGTGACCCCCAGCCTGAGCGGCGAAACGGTTCGTCTGCAAATAAGCAGTAATAATGACCGCATCAGCCACGAACGTGCAGATGTAGTGAAAGTACAAAGTACCGACACGACAGTCACGGGCAAGCTCGGCGAGTGGATCACCCTGGCGGGGTTCAACCAGCAGAGCCAAGCCGATCGCAGCGCATCAAGCCATACGTACAGCACCCAACGGGGTGAAAACATGACATTGCGGGTCAAAGTCGACCTTGTCGACTGATACCAGGCAATTCAAGGCCTCGACCAAAGGCCTTGAAACTGACTGCCAAGTCGCATTAGACCAAAGATGTAGTAAGTACAAAAAAGCACTACAAAACATTTGACAGGGTCTTTTTCCCAAGGGCATGATGGCCTCGCTCCCGCTAATCAGGGGCCCTGGCAAGGGCCTTCGAGGCGTGCTCCTCCCACCCCTGGAGGCGCCTCGTGTCTATACGGCCCACAAGGCGGTTCGACGGGATTGCGACTGCAACGAAGAAGTTGTCCCGAGGGACGGAAGCGCATCACCGCAGTACTGGCAATCGCGTCGCACCGCAGCAAGGCAACCACGAGCCGACCTGCCGGAGCACACCTTCGCCTGGTCTGCCCACCCTTCCCCTTCGAGCCTTCGCGTTCGCCGCCGCATTCCTGCGAACAGGACAGCCGCCAGGCACCTGATCTGCTCCGAGCATCAGCACAATTAACCCAAGATCGATGCGACGAGGTTTATTTCCATGGCACTGACACGCGAACAGCAAATTGCAGCCCTCGAGAAAGACTGGGCCGAAAACCCGCGCTGGAAAGGCGTGACCCGTACCTACACCGCCGCTGATGTCGTTCGCCTGCGTGGCTCCGTGCAACCTGAGCACACCTTTGCGCGTCAGGGCGCAGAAAAACTGTGGAAGCTGGTCACCGAAGGTGCCCACCCGTCCTTCCGCCCCGAAAAAGATTTCGTCAACTGCATGGGCGCCCTGACGGGCGGCCAGGCTGTACAACAGGTCAAGGCCGGCATCCAGGCCATCTACCTGTCCGGCTGGCAGGTTGCCGCCGACAACAACTCGGCCGAGTCGATGTACCCTGACCAGTCGCTGTACCCGGTCGACTCGGTACCGACCGTGGTCAAACGCATCAACAACGCGTTCCGCCGCGCCGACCAGATCCAGTGGAAAGCCGGCAAGAACCCGGGCGACGACGGCTACATCGACTACTTCGCGCCCATCGTGGCCGACGCCGAAGCCGGTTTCGGTGGCGTACTGAACGCCTACGAGCTGATGAAGAACATGATCGAAGCAGGCGCCGCCGGCGTGCACTTCGAAGACCAGCTGGCCTCGGTTAAAAAATGCGGCCACATGGGCGGCAAGGTGCTGGTACCGACCCAGGAAGCCGTACAGAAGCTGGTAGCCGCGCGCCTGGCCGCTGACGTGTCGGGCGTACCGACCATCATCCTGGCGCGTACCGACGCCAACGCCGCCGACCTGCTGACCAGCGACTGCGACCCGTACGACCAGCCGTTCGTGGTTGGCGAGCGCACCCGCGAAGGCTTCTACAAGGTCCGTGCCGGCCTCGATCAGGCCATTGCCCGCGGCCTGGCCTACGCCCCGTACGCCGACCTGATCTGGTGTGAAACCGCCAAGCCGGACCTGGACGAAGCCCGCCGCTTCGCCGAGGCAATCAAGAAGGAGTACCCGGACCAGATCCTGTCGTACAACTGCTCGCCTTCCTTCAACTGGAAGAAAAACCTGGACGACGCCACCATCGCCAAGTTCCAGCGCGAACTGTCGGCCATGGGTTACAAGCATCAGTTCATCACCCTGGCCGGCATCCACAACATGTGGCACGGCATGTTCAACCTGGCGCACGACTACGCCCGCAACGACATGACCGCCTACGTGAAGCTGCAGGAGCAGGAATTCGCTGACGCCAGCAAGGGCTACACCTTCGTGGCGCACCAGCAGGAAGTGGGCACTGGCTACTTCGACGACATGACCACCGTGATCCAGGGTGGCGCTTCGTCGGTGACTGCACTGACCGGCTCGACCGAGGAAGAGCAGTTCCACTGATAGTGGGTTGCGGTTGAACAAAGGCCCGGGGCTTGTGAAAGCTCCGGGCCTTTGTTTTTACCCGCGAAAGGGCCGGGCCTGCTGGCCAATTTTTACCAGCCGTTCAGCGTTGCCGCCGCTACCGTATTCGTGGGTAAACCCGCTCCTACACTAATCGGAAGGAGACACACATCGGCGATTGGGCGCAGGCCGCTGCAGAAACGGGTTTATCCGCGAAAGGGCCGGCACAGGCCGCAGCAAAACCCCGGATCAGGGCTATGCTTGTGGCAGCCCAGCAGCAAGGACCGCCCATGCCTCGTCCAAGCCACCTGATGATTCTCGCCCTGACCGCCGCTGCCCTCTATCTATATGCACTGGCCAGCGACAACACCCTGCTCGCCCTCATGACCAAACCCATCCCGGTGCTGGCCTTGATTGCCTGGCTGCGCAGCACCCCGGTTTCGCCTTATCGCACATGGATCTCGATCGGCCTGGCCTTCTCGGTACTCGGCGACATCCTGCTGGCCATCCCCGCCGACCTGTTCGTGTTCGGTTTGGCCGCCTTCCTTTGCGCTCACCTTGCTTACCTGCGCGGCTATTGCGGCATTACCCTGCGCCCCGCCCTGCCCGCACTGATCTTCAGCGCAATCACGGGCATCGCGCTGCTCGGCGTACTGGCCAGCCACGGCCTCGGCCCGTTGCTGATCCCGGTAGCGCTCTACGCCCTGGCTATCAGCGCCATGCTCTGGCGCGCACTGGCCTGCGGGGGAGTGGCAGCACTGGGTGCCGGCCTGTTCGTGTTCTCCGACAGCCTGATCGGCATCGACCGCTTCGTCAGCCCGTTCGCCGCCGCACCGTACCTGATCATCCTCGCCTACTGGCTCGGCCAATGGGCCATCGCTTCATCAGTCGGTCATCGCTCAACCGATAAAGTATTGACCCAGAGCGGTGCGCGCAGGACCGAGAGCTGCTAGAACAAGGGTTTTTTGCAATTGCAAGTAGGGGGAATCGGCAGATGAACTTTACAAGGCACAGAACAGGCAAATTCAACGGTAGCAGCTCAAATGATATTAATTATCATTACAGGACTTGCAATTCGTTACCCGCTGCAAGAAACATAATTAACAAAACCGCGCGTAATGCCCGAATTTCAAGGCTCTCAGCCAGTTACGAACGGTTTTTGTACTTAATCCTACGAATAAATTTGCGACAGAAATTTTACTTGCACCAGGTTTACCCATAAAATCAGCGCGATTGATTCGGCTGCGACATTTGGTCACTGCATGTGCGACGCCAAGTCGCCGCTCTACACTTATTTCAGACTGCAGAGCTGGGTCTCTGTATAAGGATTTCTAGCATGTCCGATTCGGCAGGACTCATCGCCCACAACTGGGGCTTTGCCATCTTCCTCCTGGGTGTCGTCGGCCTGTGCGCCTTCATGCTCGGCCTGTCCAGCCTGCTCGGTAGCAAGGCTTGGGGCCGCGCCAAGAACGAACCCTTCGAATCCGGCATGCTGCCCGTCGGCAGCGCTCGCCTGCGCCTGTCCGCCAAATTCTATCTGGTCGCGATGCTGTTCGTGATCTTCGATATCGAAGCCCTCTTTCTCTTTGCATGGTCTGTGTCCGTCCGCGAAAGCGGCTGGACCGGATTCGTCGAAGCACTCGTTTTCATAGCAATTCTGTTGGCAGGTCTTGTCTACCTATGGCGCGTCGGGGCACTTGATTGGGCTCCCGAAGGTCGCCGCAAGCGGCAAGCGAAGCTGAAACAATGAGGCTTTGGCATGCAATACAATCTCACCAGAATCGATCCGGATGCGCCCAACGAGCAGTACCCGGTCGGTGAACGGGAAACCGTCACCGATCAACTGCTAGAGGACCAGGTCCACAAGAACATCTTCATGGGCAAACTTGAAGATGTGCTGCGTGGCGCGGTCAATTGGGGCCGCAAGAACTCCCTCTGGCCGTACAACTTCGGCCTGTCCTGCTGCTACGTGGAAATGACCACGGCCTTCACGGCACCCCACGACATCGCCCGCTTCGGCGCCGAAGTCATCCGGGCCTCGCCGCGTCAGGCCGACTTCATGGTCATTGCCGGTACCTGCTTCGTGAAGATGGCGCCGATCATCCAGCGCCTGTACGAGCAGATGCTCGAACCAAAATGGGTCATTTCCATGGGTTCGTGCGCCAACTCCGGTGGCATGTACGACATCTACTCGGTCGTTCAGGGGGTCGACAAGTTCCTCCCCGTGGACGTCTATGTGCCTGGCTGCCCGCCACGCCCTGAGGCTTTCCTGCAAGGCTTGATGCTGTTGCAGGAGTCGATCGGCCAAGAACGACGCCCGCTTTCCTGGGTTGTTGGTGATCAAGGTATTTACCGTGCCGAGATGCCAGCCCAGAAAGACCTGCGTCGTGAGCAGCGCATTGCAGTAACCAACCTGCGCAGCCCCGACGAAGTCTGATCCAGCGACCTGCCGCCCGCTCCCGAAGGAGCCGGCGGCCTGGCTTCATTCTTAACGTTGACCCAAAGCGACCGAGACCATGACAGCGGACAACGCTATTTTCATTCCGCCCTACAAGGCTGACGACCAGGATGTGGTCGTCGAACTGAACAACCGTTTTGGCGCCGAAGCATTCGTCGCCCAGGAGACCCGCACCGGCATGCCCGTGCTGTGGGTAAAACGCGCCCAGCTCAAAGAGGTGCTCAGTTTCCTGCGCGGCGTCGCCAAGCCTTACAGCATGCTGTACGACCTGCATGGCGTCGACGAGCGCCTGCGCACCCAGCGCCGTGGCCTGCCAGCCGCCGATTTCAGTGTGTTCTACCACCTGTTGTCGATCGAGCGTAACAGCGATGTGATGATCAAGGTGTCGCTCAGCGAAGGCGACCTGAACCTGCCGACCGTGACGGGCATCTGGCCAAACGCCAACTGGTACGAGCGCGAAGTCTGGGACATGTTCGGCATCGACTTTGCCGGCCACCCGCACCTCAGCCGCATCATGATGCCGCCGACCTGGGAAGGTCACCCGCTGCGCAAGGACTACCCTGCCCGTGCGACCGAGTTCGACCCCTACAGCCTGACCCTGGCCAAGCAGCAGCTTGAAGAGGAATCGGCACGCTTCAACCCGGAAGCCTGGGGCATGAAACGTCAGGGCGCCAACGAGGACTACATGTTCCTCAACCTCGGCCCCAACCACCCTTCGGCGCACGGTGCGTTCCGTATCGTCCTGCAGCTGGACGGTGAAGAAATCGTCGACTGCGTACCGGACATCGGCTACCACCACCGTGGTGCCGAAAAAATGGCCGAGCGCCAGTCCTGGCACAGCTTCATCCCCTATACCGACCGTATCGATTACCTCGGCGGGGTGATGAACAACCTGCCGTACGTGCTTGCGGTAGAGAAGCTGGCCGGCATCAAGGTGCCGCAGAAGGTCGACGTGATTCGCATCATGCTGGCCGAGTTCTTCCGCATCACCAGCCACCTGCTGTTCCTGGGTACCTACATCCAGGACGTCGGCGCCATGACCCCGGTGTTCTTCACCTTCACCGACCGCCAGCGCGCCTACACCGTGATCGAAGCGATCACCGGTTTCCGCCTGCACCCGGCCTGGTACCGCATCGGTGGCGTCGCCCACGACCTGCCACGTGGCTGGGACAAGCTGGTCAAGGACTTTGTCGAGTGGCTGCCCAAGCGCCTCGACGAATACACCAAGGCCGCCCTGCAAAACAGCATCCTCAAGGGCCGTACCATCGGCGTTGCCGCGTACAACACCAAGGAAGCGCTGGAATGGGGCACCACCGGTGCCGGCTTGCGTGCCACCGGTTGCAACTTCGACCTGCGTAAAGCCCGTCCTTACTCCGGCTACGAAAACTTCGAGTTCGAAGTACCGCTGGCCCACAACGGCGATGCCTACGATCGCTGCATGGTCCGTGTCGAGGAGATGCGTCAGAGTATCCGCATCATCGACCAGTGCCTGCGCAACATGCCGGAAGGCCCGTACAAGGCGGATCACCCGCTGACCACGCCGCCGCCGAAAGAGCGCACCCTGCAGCACATCGAAACCCTGATCACGCACTTCCTGCAAGTCTCGTGGGGCCCGGTCATGCCGGCCAACGAGTCGTTCCAGATGATCGAAGCGACCAAGGGCATCAACAGTTACTACCTGACGAGCGATGGCGGCACCATGAGCTACCGCACCCGGATCCGCACCCCGAGCTACCCGCACCTGCAGCAGATCCCTTCGGTGATCAAAGGCAGCATGGTTGCCGACCTCATTGCGTACCTGGGCAGTATCGACTTCGTTATGGCTGACGTGGACCGCTAAGCATGAACAGCACGCTTATCCAGACAGACCGTTTCGCCCTGAGCGAAACCGAGCGCTCGGCCATCGAGCACGAAATGCATCACTACGAGGACCCGCGCGCGGCGTCCATCGAAGCCCTGAAGATCGTCCAGAAGGAGCGTGGCTGGGTGCCGGACGGCGCCATTCACGCCATCGGCGAAGTGCTGGGCATTCCGGCCAGCGACGTCGAGGGTGTCGCCACCTTCTACAGCCAGATCTTCCGCCAACCGGTCGGCCGCCACATCATCCGCGTGTGCGACAGCATGGTCTGCTACATCGGCGGCCATGAGTCGGTGGTCAGCCAGATCCAGAGCGAGCTGGGCATCGGCCTCGGCCAGACCACCGCCGACGGCCGTTTCACCCTGCTGCCCGTGTGCTGCCTGGGCAACTGCGACAAGGCCCCGGCACTGATGATCGACGACGACACCTTCGGTGACGTGCAGCCGGCTGGCGTTTCCAAACTGCTGGAGGGTTACGTATGACCATTACTTCCTTCGGCCCGGCCAACCGCATCGCGCGCTCGGCCGAAACCCACCCACTGACCTGGCGCCTGCGCGACGACGGCGAGCCGGTCTGGCTGGCCGAGTACGAATCGAAGAACGGCTACGCCGCAGCCCGCAAGGCGCTGGCGCAAATGTCCGCCGACGACATCGTGCAGAGCGTCAAGGACTCCGGCCTCAAAGGCCGTGGCGGCGCAGGCTTCCCCACTGGCGTGAAGTGGGGCCTGATGCCCAAAGACGAATCCATGAACATCCGCTACCTGCTGTGCAACGCGGACGAAATGGAGCCGAACACCTGGAAGGACCGCATGCTGATGGAGCAACAGCCCCATCTGCTGGTCGAGGGCATGCTGATCAGCGCCCGCGCCCTGAAGGCCTACCGCGGTTACATCTTCCTGCGTGGCGAGTACACCACCGCAGCGAAAAACCTCAACCGTGCCATCGATGAAGCCAAGGCCGCCGGCCTGCTGGGCAAGAACATCCTGGGCAGCGGTTTCGATTTCGAGCTGTTCGTGCACACCGGTGCCGGCCGCTACATCTGCGGTGAAGAAACCGCGCTGATCAACTCGCTGGAAGGCCGCCGCGCCAACCCGCGCTCCAAGCCGCCCTTCCCTGCCGCCGTTGGCGTGTGGGGCAAGCCGACATGCGTGAACAACGTCGAAACCCTGTGCAACGTCCCGGCCATCGTCGCCAACGGCAACGACTGGTACAAGTCGCTGGCCCGCGAAGGCAGCGAGGACCACGGCACCAAGCTGATGGGCTTCTCCGGCAAGGTGAAGAACCCAGGCCTGTGGGAACTGCCATTTGGCGTTACCGCACGCGAATTGTTCGAAGACTACGCCGGTGGCATGCGTGATGGCTTCAAGCTCAAGTGCTGGCAGCCAGGCGGCGCCGGTACCGGCTTCCTGCTGCCCGAGCACCTTGATGCACAAATGTACGCCGGTGGCATCGCCAAGGTCGGCACCCGTATGGGTACTGGCTTGGCCATGGCGGTCGACGACAGCGTCAACATGGTGTCGCTGCTGCGCAACATGGAAGAGTTCTTCGCCCGCGAATCGTGCGGCTGGTGCACCCCATGCCGTGACGGCCTGCCGTGGAGCGTGAAGATGCTGCGCGCACTGGAAAACGGCCAAGGCCGCGCCGAGGACATCGAGACGCTGCTGGGACTGGTCAACTTCCTCGGCCCGGGCCGTACCTTCTGTGCTCACGCACCGGGTGCCGTCGAGCCGCTGGGCAGTGCCATCAAATACTTCCGCTCGGAGTTCGAGGCCGGTGTGGCGCCAGAAAGCGCTGCCACCCTGCGCCCCGACCTGGCGAAGCCGATCGTGGTCGGCGCATAACAAGATGATTAGGCGGGTGGTCCGTGCCACTCGCCAGCTTACCGGCAGGCCCGAGCAATCGAGGCGTGTCGCAAGCTCACCGATTTCCATTAGCCACGCCCGCTCACGCGGGCCAACGAAGAACTTTGAACAATGGCCACTATCCACGTAGACGGCAAAGCGCTCGAAGTCAACGGTGCAGACAACCTGTTACAGGCATGTCTGTCGCTCGGCCTCGACATCCCTTATTTCTGCTGGCACCCGGCGCTTGGTAGCGTTGGCGCCTGCCGGCAGTGCGCAGTCAAGCAGTACACCGACGAGAACGACACCCGTGGTCGTATCGTCATGTCCTGCATGACCCCTGCTTCCGACGGCACTTGGATTTCCATCGACGATGAAGAGTCGAAGGCGTTCCGCGCCAGCGTCGTCGAATGGCTGATGACCAACCACCCGCACGACTGCCCGGTGTGCGAGGAAGGCGGTCACTGCCACCTGCAGGACATGACGGTAATGACCGGCCACAACGAGCGCCGCTACCGTTTCACCAAGCGTACCCACCAGAACCAGGACCTCGGCCCGTTCATCGCCCATGAGATGAACCGCTGCATCGCCTGCTACCGCTGCGTGCGCTATTACAAGGACTACGCCGGTGGTACCGACCTGGGCGTCTACGGCGCCCACGACAACGTGTACTTCGGCCGCGTCGAAGACGGTGTGCTGGAAAGCGAGTTCTCCGGCAACCTGACCGAGGTCTGCCCGACCGGCGTATTTACCGACAAGACCCACTCCGAGCGCTACAACCGCAAGTGGGACATGCAGTTTGCCCCGAGCATCTGCCATGGCTGCTCCAGCGGCTGCAACATCAGCCCGGGCGAGCGCTACGGCGAACTGCGCCGTATCGAAAACCGCTTCAACGGTTCGGTCAACCAGTACTTCCTGTGCGACCGCGGCCGCTTCGGCTACGGCTACGTCAACCGCAAGGACCGCCCACGCCAGCCACAACTGGCCGACGGTACCAAGCTAGGCCTGGACGCCGCCCTGGACAAGGCCGCCGACCTGCTGCGCGGCCGTACCATCGTCGGTATCGGCTCGCCACGCGCCAGCCTCGAAAGCAACTACGGCCTGCGTGAGCTGGTCGGCGCCGAGTACTTCTACTCGGGCATGGAAGCGGGCGAACTGGCCCGCGTACGCCTGGCCCTGAACGTGCTGAACAACAGCCCGCTGCCCGTGCCGACCCTGCGCGACATCGAAGACCACGACGCCGTGTTCGTGCTCGGTGAAGACCTGACCCAGACCGCTGCCCGCGTTGCCCTGGCCGTGCGCCAGGCCACCAAAGGCAAGGCCGAGGCCATGGCCGAAGCGATGAAAGTGCAGCCTTGGCTCGACGCTGCTGTGAAGAACATTGGCCAGCACGCGCTGTACCCACTGTTCATCGCGTCCCTGGCGGAAACCAAGCTGGACGACGTCGCCGAAGAGTGCGTACACGCCGCGCCGGCCGACCTGGCCCGCATCGGTTTCGCCGTGGCCCACGCCATCGACCCGAGCGCCC
The DNA here is from genome assembly GCF_001655295.1 of Pseudomonas sp. JY-Q. Taxonomy (NCBI): domain Bacteria; kingdom Pseudomonadati; phylum Pseudomonadota; class Gammaproteobacteria; order Pseudomonadales; family Pseudomonadaceae; genus Pseudomonas; species Pseudomonas sp. JY-Q. The sequence goes on from NZ_CP011525.1 coordinate 4,146,398, forward strand.
CTGCCGTCGCCGGCCTGGACGACGAAGCCAAGGCCCTGGCCCAGCGCATCGCCGACGCCCTGGTCGCCGCCAAGCGCCCACTGGTCGTTGCCGGTACGTCGCTGGCCGACCCGGCGCTGATCGAAGCCGCCGCCAACATCGCCAAGGCCCTGAAGCTGCGCGAGAAAAACGGCTCGCTGAGCCTGGTGGTGCCTGAGGCCAACAGCATCGGCCTGGCCATGCTCGGTGGCGAGTCGGTCGATGCCGCCCTGGACGCGGTCATCAGCGGCAAAGCAGACGCCATCGTCGTGCTGGAAAACGACCTGTACGCCCGCGTACCGGCCGCCAAGGTCGATGCAGCCCTGGCTGCGGCCAAGGTGGTGATCGTTGCCGACCACTCCAAAACTGCCACCGTCGACCGCGCCCACCTGGTGCTGCCGGCCGCCTCGTTCGCCGAGGGTGACGGTACCCTGGTCAGCCAGGAAGGCCGTGCCCAGCGCTTCTTCCAGGTGTTCGACCCGCAGTACCTGGACAGCAGCATCCAGATCCACGAAGGCTGGCGCTGGATGCACGCCCTGCGTGCCACCCTGCTGAACAAGCCGGTCGACTGGACCCAGCTGGACCACGTCACCAGCGCCTGCGCCGAAGCCGCCCCGCAACTGGCCGGCATCGTCAACGCCGCGCCAAGCGCTGCGTTCCGCATCAAGGGCATGAAGCTGGCCCGTGAGCCGCTGCGCTACTCCGGCCGTACCGCCATGCGTGCCAACATCAGCGTGCACGAGCCGCGCACCCCGCAAGACAAGGACACCGCGTTCGCCTTCTCCATGGAAGGCTACTCGGGTTCGGCCGAACCGCGCCAGCAGGTGCCGTTCGCCTGGTCGCCGGGCTGGAACTCCCCACAAGCCTGGAACAAGTTTCAGGACGAGGTCGGTGGCCACCTGCGTGCCGGTGACCCGGGCGTGCGCCTGATCGAATCGCAAGGTGACCGCCTGAACTGGTTCAACGCCATTCCGGGGGCCTTCAACCCGGCCCGTGGTACCTGGACTGCCGTACCGTTCTTCCACCTGTTCGGCAGCGAAGAAAGCTCCTCGCGCGCCGCCCCGGTTCAAGAACGCATCCCGGCTGCCTACGTGGCCCTGGCCAAGTCCGAAGCCGACCGCCTGGGCGTCAACGAGGGTGCCCTGCTGAGCCTGAACGTCGCCGGTGTGGCCCTGCGCCTGCCGCTGCGTATCAATGAAGAGCTGGGCGCTGGCCTGGTCGCGCTGCCGAAAGGCCTGGCTGGCATTCCGCCTGCCATCTTCGGTGCATCCGTCGAAGGTCTGCAGGAGGCAGCACAATGAGCTGGTTCACCCCCGAAGTGATCGATGTGATCCTCACCGTGCTGCGGGCCATCGTGGTCCTGCTGGCCGTGGTGGTCTGCGGTGCGCTGCTCAGCTTCGTCGAGCGCCGCCTGCTGGGCTGGTGGCAGGACCGTTACGGTCCGAACCGCGTCGGCCCGTTCGGCATGTTCCAGATCGCTGCCGACATGCTGAAGATGTTCTTCAAGGAAGACTGGAACCCACCCTTCGTCGACCGCGTGATCTTCACCCTGGCACCGGTAGTGGCCATGAGCGCCCTGCTGATCGCCTTCGTGGTCATCCCGATCACCCCGACCTGGGGCGTTGCCGACCTGAACATCGGCCTGCTGTTCTTCTTCGCCATGGCCGGCCTGTCGGTCTACGCGGTGCTGTTCGCCGGCTGGTCGTCGAACAACAAGTACGCCCTGCTGGGCAGCTTGCGTGCTTCGGCACAGACCGTGTCGTACGAGGTGTTCCTGGGCCTGGCGCTGATGGGCGTGGTGGTGCAGGTGGGCTCGTTCAACATGCGCGACATCGTTGAGTACCAGGCGCAGAACCTGTGGTTCATCATTCCGCAGTTCTTCGGCTTCTGCACCTTCTTCATCGCTGGCGTCGCCGTGACTCACCGTCACCCGTTCGACCAGCCGGAAGCAGAACAGGAACTGGCCGACGGCTACCACATCGAGTATGCCGGCATGAAGTGGGGCATGTTCTTCGTCGGTGAGTACATCGGCATCATCCTCATCTCGGCGCTGCTGGTAACCCTGTTCTTCGGCGGCTGGCACGGCCCGTTCGGCATCCTGCCGCAACTGTCGTTCCTGTGGTTCGCCCTGAAGACCGCGTTCTTCATCATGCTGTTCATCCTGCTGCGCGCCTCGATCCCGCGCCCACGCTATGACCAGGTGATGGACTTCAGCTGGAAGTTCTGCCTGCCGCTGACCCTGATCAATTTGCTGGTGACCGCTGCGATCGTGCTCTACAACACGCCAGCCGTCGCGGCCCAGTGAGGATTTGACCCATGTTCAAGTATATCGGCGACATCGTTAAGGGCACCGGCACCCAGCTGCGCAGCCTGGCAATGGTGTTCTCCCACGGGTTCCGCAAGCGCGACACCCTGCAGTACCCCGAAGAACCCGTGTACCTGCCGCCGCGCTACCGCGGCCGCATCGTCCTCACCCGCGACCCCGATGGCGAGGAGCGCTGCGTAGCGTGCAACCTCTGCGCGGTGGCCTGCCCGGTTGGCTGCATTTCGCTGCAGAAGGCCGAGACAGAGGACGGCCGCTGGTACCCGGAGTTCTTCCGCATCAACTTCTCGCGTTGCATTTTCTGCGGCCTGTGTGAAGAAGCGTGCCCGACCACCGCGATCCAGCTGACTCCGGATTTCGAAATGGCCGAGTTCAAGCGTCAGGACCTGGTGTACGAGAAAGAAGATCTGCTGATCTCCGGCCCCGGCAAGAACCCTGACTACAACTTCTACCGTGTTGCGGGTATGGCAATCGCTGGCAAGCCGAAGGGCTCTGCACAGAACGAAGCCGAGCCGATCAACGTGAAGAGCTTGCTCCCATAAGGACAGAAAGATGGAATTCGCTTTCTACTTCGCATCCGGGATCGCCGTGGTCTCCACCCTTCGGGTGGTAACTGGCACCAACCCCGTGCACGCCTTGCTTTACCTGATCATTTCGCTGATTTCCGTGGCCATGATCTTCTTCGCCCTGGGTGCGCCGTTTGCCGGCGCCCTGGAAGTGATCGCCTACGCCGGCGCCATCATGGTGCTGTTCGTGTTCGTGGTGATGATGCTCAACCTCGGGCCGGCTTCGGTCGCCCAGGAACGGGGCTGGCTCAAGCCCGGTATCTGGGCAGGGCCGGTGATCCTCGGCACCCTGCTGCTGGCGGAGCTGCTGTACGTCCTGTTCGTCGCCCCGAGCGGCGCCGGCATCAGCGGTACCACCGTGGGCCCGAAAGCCGTGGGCATCAGCCTGTTCGGCCCGTACCTGCTGGTGGTCGAACTGGCGTCGATGCTGCTGCTGGCTGCAGCCGTCACCGCCTTCCACCTGGGCCGCAACGAGGCGAAGGAGTAAATCATGGGTGCTATCCCTCTCGAGCATGGTCTGGCGGTCGCCGGCATCCTGTTCTGCTTAGGTCTGGTTGGCCTGATGGTCCGCCGCAACATCCTCTTCGTGCTCATGAGCCTGGAAGTCATGATGAACGCCTCTGCCCTGGCGTTCGTCGTCGCCGGTGCCCGTTGGGTCCAGCCCGACGGCCAGGTGATGTTCATTCTGGTGATCAGCCTGGCAGCCGCCGAGGCCAGCATTGGCCTGGCCATCCTGCTGCAGCTGTATCGCCGCTTCCACACTCTCGACATCGATGCTGCCAGTGAGATGCGCGGATGAACCTTCTCTTCCTGACTTTCGTCTTTCCCCTCATCGGCTTCCTGCTGCTGTCGTTCTCGCGCGGACGGTTCTCGGAGAACCTGTCCGCCCTGATCGGCGTCGGCTCGGTAGGCCTGTCGGCCGCCACGGCCGCTTACGTCATCTGGCAGTTCAACGTCGCCCCGCCTGAGGGCGGCGCGTACAGCCAGCTGCTGTGGCAGTGGATGTCGGTGGACGGCTTTGCGCCGAACTTCACCCTGTACCTGGACGGCCTGTCGGTCACCATGCTCGGTGTGGTGACCGGTGTCGGCTTCCTGATCCACCTGTTCGCATCCTGGTACATGCGTGGCGAAGCCGGCTACTCGCGCTTCTTCTCGTACACCAACCTGTTCATCGCCAGCATGCTGTTCCTGATCCTTGGCGATAACCTGCTGTTCATCTACTTCGGCTGGGAAGGCGTGGGCCTGTGCTCGTACCTGTTGATCGGTTTCTACTACAGCAACCGCAACAACGGTAACGCGGCACTCAAGGCATTCATCGTCACCCGTATCGGCGACGTGTTCATGGCCATCGGCCTGTTCATCCTGTTCGCCCAGCTGGGCACCCTGAACGTGCAGGAACTGCTGGTGCTAGCACCGCAGAAGTTCCAGGCTGGCGACACCTGGATGGTGCTGGCCACGCTGATGCTGCTGGGTGGTGCGGTCGGTAAATCGGCACAGCTGCCACTGCAGACCTGGCTGGCCGACGCCATGGCGGGCCCGACTCCGGTTTCGGCACTGATCCACGCCGCAACCATGGTGACCGCGGGCGTGTACCTGATCGCCCGTACCAACGGCCTGTTCCTGCTGGCGCCGGACATCCTGCACCTTGTAGGTGTGGTCGGTGGCGTGACCCTGGTACTGGCAGGCTTCGCTGCGCTGGTACAGACCGATATCAAGCGTATCCTCGCCTACTCGACCATGAGCCAGATCGGCTACATGTTCCTGGCCCTGGGCGTGGGTGCCTGGGACGCGGCGATCTTCCACCTGATGACCCACGCCTTCTTCAAGGCCCTGCTGTTCCTTGCCTCCGGTGCGGTGATCGTTGCCTGCCACCACGAGCAGAACATCTTCAAGATGGGCGGCCTGTGGAAGAAGCTGCCGCTGGCCTACGCCAGCTTCGTGGTCGGTGGTGCGGCACTGGCGGCCCTGCCGATCGTGACCGTGGGCTTCTACTCCAAGGACGAGATCCTCTGGGAAGCCTTCGCCAGCGGCAACACCGGCCTGCTGTATGCCGGCCTGGTAGGCGCGTTCATGACCTCGCTGTACACCTTCCGCCTGATCTTCATCGCCTTCCACGGCGAAGCCAAGACCGAAGCCCACGCGGGCCACGGCATCAGCCACTGGCTGCCGCTGGGCGTGCTGATCGTGCTGTCGACCTTCGTCGGCGCCTGGATCACCCCGCCGCTGGCCGGTGTGCTGCCTGAAAGCGCCGGCCATGCCGGTGGCGAAGCCAAGCACGCGCTGGAGATCACCTCGGGTGCCATCGCCATCGCCGGTATCCTGCTGGCAGCCCTGCTGTTCCTGGGCAAGCGCCGCTTCGTCAGCGCCGTCGCCAACAGTGGCATCGGTCGCGTCCTGTCGGCCTGGTGGTTCGCTGCCTGGGGCTTCGACTGGATCTACGACAAGCTTTTCGTCAAACCGTACCTGCTGATCAGCCACATCCTGCGCAAGGACCCGGTTGACCGCACCATCGGCCTGATTCCTCGGATGGCGCGTGGTGGCCACGTGGCCATGAGCAAGACCGAGACTGGCCAACTGCGCTGGTACACCGCCTCTATCGCCGTGGGTGCCGTGCTGGTGCTCGGTGCCGTGGTAGTGGCTGCGGTATGACTATGAATCTTGCGACTTTGCCAAAGGAAACCAACCCGTCATGATTTTGCCTTGGCTGATCCTGATCCCCTTCATCGGCGGCTTCCTGTGCTGGCTGGGTGAGCGCTTCGGCGCCACCCTGCCGCGCTGGATCGCGCTGCTTACCATGTCCCTGCTGCTTGGCATCGGCCTGTGGCTGTGGGGTACCGGCGACTACACCCTTGCTCCCGCCCCGGGCGCCGAACCGGCCTGGGCCCTGGAATACAAAGTCCAGTGGATCCAGCGCTTCGGCATCAGCATCCATCTGGCCCTTGATGGCCTGTCGCTGCTGATGATCCTGCTCACCGGCCTGCTCGGTGTGCTGTCGGTACTGTGTTCCTGGAAAGAGATCCAGCGCCACGTCGGCTTCTTCCACCTCAACCTGATGTGGATCCTCGGCGGCGTGGTCGGTGTGTTCCTGGCCCTGGACCTGTTCCTGTTCTTCTTCTTCTGGGAAATGATGCTGGTGCCGATGTACTTCCTCATCGCGCTCTGGGGTCACAGCTCGGCAGATGGCAAGAAGACCCGGATCTACGCGGCGACCAAGTTCTTCATCTTCACCCAGGCCAGCGGCCTGATCATGCTGGTGGCGATCCTGGGCCTGGTGCTGGTCAACTACAACACCACTGGCGTGCTCACCTTCAACTACAGCGACCTGCTCAAGGCCGAGTTGCCAGCCGGTGTCGAGTACGTGCTGATGCTGGGCTTCTTCATCGCCTTCGCGGTGAAGCTGCCGGTAGTGCCGTTCCACTCCTGGCTGCCTGACGCTCACGCCCAGGCACCGACCGCAGGCTCGGTGGACCTGGCGGGCATCTTGCTGAAGACCGCGGCCTACGGCCTGCTGCGCTTCGCCCTGCCGCTGTTCCCGAACGCCTCGGCCGAGTTCGCGCCGATCGCCATGACCCTGGGCCTGATCGGTATCTTCTACGGTGCCTTCCTGGCCTTCGCACAAACCGACATCAAGCGCCTGATCGCCTTCTCCAGCGTCTCGCACATGGGCTTCGTGCTGATCGGTATCTACTCCGGCAGCCAGCAGGCCCTGCAAGGTGCGGTGATCCAGATGCTGGCCCACGGCCTGTCGGCTGCGGCACTGTTCATCCTGTCCGGCCAGCTGTACGAGCGCCTGCACACCCGTGACATGCGCCAGATGGGTGGCCTGTGGCACCGCATCGCTTACCTGCCGGCCATCAGCCTGTTCTTCGCAGCGGCATCGCTGGGCCTGCCAGGCACCGGCAACTTCGTCGGCGAGTTCCTGATCCTGATCGGCAGCTTCGTGCATGTACCGTGGATCACCGTGATTGCCACCACCGGCCTGGTGTTCGGTTCGGTGTACTCGCTGATCATGATCCACCGCGCCTACTTCGGCCCGGCCAAGACCGACACCGTGCTGGCCGGCATGGACGGTCGCGAACTGATCATGGTTCTGGGTCTGGCGGTATTGCTGATCCTGCTGGGCGTGTATCCGCAGCCGTTCCTCGACACCTCTGCCGCCACCATGAGTGGTGTGCAGCAGTGGCTCGGATCCGCTTTCACTCAACTCGCTTCGGCCCGGTAAGAGCGCTATGGAATTCACCACTCAACACTTCATCGCATTGGCGCCGATGCTGATCACCACCATCACCACGGTGGTGGTGATGCTGGCGATCGCCTGGAAGCGCAACCACTCGCAGACCTTCCTGCTGTCCACCGTGGGCCTGAACCTGGCCCTGCTGTCGCTCCTGCCGGCGCTTAAGGTCGCGCCGCTGGCGGTCACCTCGCTGATCACCATCGACAAATTCGCCTGCCTGTACATGGCGATCATCCTCATCGCGACGCTGGCCTGCGTCACCCTTGCCCACGCCTACCTCGGCGAGGGCTCCAAGGGTTTCCCGGGCAACCGTGAAGAACTGTACCTGTTGCTGCTGATGTCGGCCCTCGGTGGCCTGGTGCTGGTCAGCGCCAACCACCTGGCCGGCCTGTTCATCGGCCTGGAGCTGCTGTCGGTACCGGTCTACGGCCTGGTGGCGTATGCCTTCTTCAACAAGCGATCGCTGGAAGCCGGCATCAAGTACATGGTGCTGTCGGCCGCAGGCTCGGCTTTCCTGCTGTTCGGCATGGCACTGCTGTACGCCGACGCCGGCAGCCTGAGCTTCGACCAGATCGGCAAAGCCCTGGCTACCACCAGCATGCCAAGCCTGGTGGCCCAGCTGGGCCTGGGCATGATGCTGGTCGGCCTGGCCTTCAAGCTGTCGCTGGTGCCGTTCCATCTGTGGACCCCGGACGTGTACGAAGGCGCTCCGGCGCCGGTCGCCGCGTTCCTGGCAACCGCCAGCAAGGTGGCAGTATTCGCCGTTGTCGTACGCCTGTTCATGCTCTCCCCTGCTGCCAGCAGCGGCGTGCTCAGCACCGTACTGGCGGTGATTGCCGTAGCCTCGATCCTGATTGGTAACCTGCTGGCGCTGACCCAGAGCAACCTCAAGCGTCTGCTGGGTTACTCGTCCATCGCCCACTTCGGTTACCTGGTCATCGCGTTGGTCGCCAGCAAGGGCCTGGCCCTGGAAGCCATGGGCGTTTACCTGGTCACCTACGTGATCACCAGCCTGGGCGCCTTCGGCGTCATCACCCTGATGTCCTCGCCATACGGCGGCCGTGACGCCGATGCCCTGTACGAGTACCGCGGCCTGTTCTGGCGCCGCCCGTACCTGACAGCGGTACTGACCGTGATGATGCTGTCGCTGGCGGGTATCCCGCTGACCGCCGGCTTCATCGGCAAGTTCTACATCATCGCTACCGGCGTCGAATCGCACCTGTGGTGGTTGGTCGGTGCACTGGTGATCGGTAGTGCCATCGGCGTGTACTATTACCTGCGCGTCATGGTTACCCTGTACCTGGTCGAGCCGAATCTGCGTCGTCACGACGCCCCGCTGAAGTGGGAACAGCGCACCGGCGGCGTCATGCTGCTGGCTATCGCCATTCTCGCTTTCGTACTGGGTGTGTACCCGCAACCGCTGCTGGAACTGGTTCAGCAAGCGGGCCTGCAACTGATCGGTTGATCACCCTGGCAGCCCCAGTAATAGAAAACACCCCGCCTAGGCGGGGTGTTTTTTTATCTGCACGTTTTGTTACCTGCGCCCAATGGTGCCTCACTCACTCGGGCAGCCCTGGCCGGCGCCCGGCAAGGCGGCCTTGCGCAAATCACCATTGGCCGAAGGCAGGTACACTTCCGGGTTGGGCATGCCGCTGGGGGAGAGTTCATGGGTCATTTCGAATTCGGCGCGCACTGACCAGCCACACGCCTCGGTGGTGCATTGCAAATAAGCGATTCGCAGGAAAATATGGCGCCCTTCGCTAGTACGTATGCGCATCCGGCTGTGGCAATGCGGGCAAACCAGCTTGTAAGTACTCACGGCAAGTACCTGCTAGCATTGCCCAGGCTAGCCTGTGTATCAGTATTGGCTGCAACTGTGGGTGTATTCTTCAATTTGATGGTTCTCATTGCAGAAGTGCTCCTTAAAACGCAGGGCTGTATTCATAACGAGTAGTTTAAGCCCATGGAATATCATTAAACCAGTCATGGATATTTGTTATGAGTACTCACATACTTGCTGAGGTGCTCACCCGCCTTAAGCTTCTCACTGGCGCAAACACAGATGCCGAGCTGTCACGTGCACTGTCGGTCAGCCCGCAAACGCTGAGCAGCTGGAAGGTTCGCGAAAGCATCCCTTACTCACTTTGCATAGACATCGCCAAAAAGCATGCATGCTCTCTGGACTGGCTATTGCTGGGCCATGCCGAGCACAACGCCGCACCAAGTGATGCGGGTTGGGAGTGCGACATGCTCGAACGGCTGCGCACGCTCTCGCACAGCGATCGCCAGGCCATCCTGCTGTTCATCAAGGACAAGCAGCGCATCCAGCAGTTGGAACAGCAACTGAGCGAGCTCGGCGGCGCAACCAATGGCTAACCCCGACGGCGCCAGCGCTGGATGAGTTCGCGCGGGTCGAGTGTATCCAGCCAGACCATGACCTTGAGGCTGATGGGGATCACCACCACAGCGGCCACGAATGCCGACATGCCCCGAGTCAGCAAAGGCACCAATGACGAAACCAGTGGCTCAAACAAATGGCCCACGCCCACGGTCACGAATACCAGCAGGAGTTTCTTGGCCAGTGTCAGGCGCCTGGTCTCATTGGTGATCAATCGATCGCGTGCCGCGCTCACCAGCAATGCCCCCAGCAACGCGGCGAACAACACATCGCCATCCACCCCCAGGAACGCCACCAATGCCGAGGTCAAACTGTCTAAAACAGGTCGCTCAGGCATGGGCTTGCCCTCCGCGCGGAACAGGCAGGCAGGCGGTTGCCCCCAGGCTATACATGACCGCCGCTTCGACAAAACGGATGTAGCACACCCGCAAGGCACGCCCATGATCATGCCCGGCCACATCCTCGAGGCGCTTGTAGCCCCGCTCTCGCAGCACTGACCGCCAGCGGGCGAATTCGCGTGCAGCCTCGATAGCAGCGCAGCGCGCGGCCACTTCCAAAGCAGCATCACTGACAGACCGCGGCAGTTGCAGGTGCTCACGCAAACTGCCCAAATCCACCCGCGGCCAGAACGGGTCATGGCAATCGGCAAAGCGCGGTAGCCGAGGATCGTTGCTCATGCTCTACCCCCCTTACTGCTCGGCCAGCATGCCGTAGCGAATGGCCTTGATCACAGCTGCCACCCGGGTAGGCACTTCAAATTTGCGCAGGATGTTGGACACGTGAAAGTTCACCGTCGACTCCTTGCATTCAAGGATCTGGCCGATCTCCCACGAGCTCTTGCCATAAGCACACCACAACAGCACTTGCTGTTCACGTGGCGTCAGGCGAACCGGGGCGTCCGCCAAGGGTTGCTGCGAGTGTCGAGCGTTGTCAGTCATGTTTGAACTCCACGGGTGATTGAGCGAGGCATTACTGCCTACCTGCAGTCACCTTACGAAGCACAGGCCACCCACCTCCACCGCCGTGGTTTGTAAAGAACTTTCGTACAAGACCGTATGACGAAGGTTACGCACGATTTGCTGACTTTCTGCGTGCTCCAAGCCGCATTTCGCTCGTCTCAACGCCGTTGTCCATTCGCCTTTCGCCTGGAGTCGTACAATGCGTTCCGATTTACCCCTCTCGTCCTGCCTCGGTCTGCTGGCGGCCTTGGCTGCTACTCAGCCCGCTCTGGGGGCATCCTCGGTCGAATTGGGCCGAGTGCTGATCACCGATGAGGAGCAGAACGAGCTGACGGCAGCCAGCGAGCGCCTGCGTGAAATACCGGGAGCCAGCAACCTGGTGGACATGCAGCGCGTGGGGCAAGGCCGAGTGGCCAGCAACCAGGACGTGCTGGCCTACCAGCCTGGGGTGTTCGCCCAATCGGCAGGCAACGACGGCATCAAGCTGTCGATACGCGGCTCGGGCCTCAACCGCGCGCCGGGGGCGCACGGTTCCGGCGTTTACACGATGTTCGACGGCCTGCCGCTGACCGGCCCGGGCGGCACGCCTTACGAATTGTTCGAACCGCTGTGGCTGAGCCGTGCCGAAGTGCTGCGTGGCGCCAATGGCTTTGACCAAGGCTCCCTGGCCTTGGGCGGTGCCATCAACTACGTCACCCACACCGGCTACGACGCGCCTGCACTGCAAGTACGCTACGAGGTCGGTAGCCGCGGCTACCAGCATCGGCACATCAGTTCGGGCCAGGTGCTGGGCAATCTCGACTATTACGTGGCCCTGACCGACTCGGAATATGACGGCTACCAGGCGCACAGCAGCGGCAGCGCCAAGGGCATTGCCGCCAATGTCGGTTACCGCTTCAACCCCGACCTGGAAACCCGCTTCTACCTGCGCTACCGGGAAACTGAAAACGAACTGCCTGGGCGCCTGACCAAAGACCAGATCAAGCACCACCCACGCGCGGCCAACCCCAACTATCTGGCACGCGACGACAGCCGCCCGCAACCAGGCAGCACCTGGGTGGGCAACAAGACCACCTTCTACCTCGACGACGAGGCGCGCCTGGAAGCCGGCGTGGTCTATCACGACTACCCGATGGACCTGCGCGAAGGCCCCATGCGCCTGAAGGTCGCCTATACCGATGTCAGCGGTACGCTGAACTATTTCCGCCGCGACACACTGTTCGGTCGCGAGAGCAAGACCACCGTCGGTTGGCGTACCACCAAGCACCTGCCCAACAGCGGCGCGTCGCAATTTACCCGCAATGGCGATGTGTTCGGCGAGCGCACCCGTGACTTCACCTACCAGGGCTCGGACACCGTGCTGCATGTTGGCAACGATCTGGAACTGGTCCCCAACCTGTGGCTGAGCACCGGCCTGGCCATGGTCTACACACGCCGCGAAAGTGACGTGACCTACCCCGCTGAAGGCGGCAAGGTGAGCATGCATGACTGGGACTATGCCCCCCGCCTGGGGCTGCGCTACGACATCCGCCCGGACTTGCAGGTGTACGGCAACCTGAGCCGCTCGGTAGAGCCGCCACACCCGTGGTCGCTGATCTGGAGCGCGCCCAGCACAGGCGGCAAGCAGATCCAGCCGATCAAGATGCAGAACCAGACAGCCACCACCCTGGAACTGGGCGCCCGTGGCGACTCGGCGCTCGGCCGCTGGGACCTGGCCTGGTACTACTCGCAAGTGCGCCACGAACTGCTGGCCGTTGAGGTAGTGCCGAACTTCACCTCGGAATTCAACGCCAGCGCTACCGTGCACCAAGGCGTTGAAGCCGGCCTCGACAGCACCCTGTGGGAACGCGCGGGCACTGGCAAGCTGAGCTTGCGCCAGGCCTACACCTTCAGCGACTTCCACTACCGTGATGACGACACGTTTGGCGACAACCGTCTGCCCGGCATCCCCATGCACTACTACCAGGCCGAGCTGCGCTATGACTGGCCGAGCGGCTTCTATGCCGGGGTCAACACACAAATGGCTTCGAAGGTGCAGGTGGACTACGCCAATAGCTACCACGCCGATGAATATGCCTTGCTCGGCGCACGCGTTGGCTGGGACTCACCGAAACAGGACTGGCAGACCTGGCTGGACCTGCGCAACCTGACCAACCAGCGCTATGCAGCGACCGTGACGCCGGCCTACAACGACGCTGGCAAGGACAATGCCCGTTCGACACCGGGCGAAGGATTTGGCGTATATGCCGGGGTTTCCTACAGCTTCCGCTGACGGGTAGGCGCGGATTTACCTGCGAATGCGTCGGCAAATTCAATGACGCATTCGCGGGTAAACCCGCTCCTACGGGGGGGCGCGGCACAGCATCATTCGGGGCTCAGACCGCCCTGTTCAACTTCACCCATGAAGCAAACCTGTCGACAAACGCCTGCAAGAACGGTCGCGTCTTGTCGTTGAGCTTGCCCGAATCCTCGAACAAGCTCGCCGCACCGCCAAGGTAAGCCTCGGGCATCTGCATGCAGGGCATGTCGAGAAACACCAGCGACTGGCGCACCGCATGGTTGGCGCCAAAGCCACCAATCGCCCCCGGCGACACACTCACCACCGCCGTCGGCTTGCCGCTCCAGGCACTTTGCCCGTAAGGACGCGAACCCACATCGATGGCATTTTTCAGGCAGCCTGGCACCGAGCGGTTGTATTCCGGGGTGACGAACAGCACCGCATCACTGCGGCGGATTTCATCGCGAAAACGCTTCCAGGTTTCCGGCGGTGCCTCGGCTTCGATATCTTCGTTGTACAGCGGCAGGTCGCCAATCTCGACGATCTTCAGCGCAAGGCTGGACGGCGCCAGCTCCGAAAGTGCGCGGGCGACCTTGCGGTTGTAGGACTCCTTGCGCAAGCTGCCCACGACGACTGCTACCGAATACACCTGGCTCATGGCAATTCCAACCTTTGCGGGTTAAATAGACGTTGTAGTTATAGATGACCGTTCTCCAGTGCCTAAGTTTTTTTCCGCAGGACGAAAACTTCCGCATCTGTTTCACGGTCTATGACTTCATACATTTCCTACGTAATTCAGAGGTTTCCACCCAAATGGCAGCAGTAATGGTCGGCCAATTCCACGCCCGTGACGCCGAAGGCCGCATCTACCCCGTGCACGAGTTTCAGGAATCCACCCTGCAACTCGACGGCAGCACGCTGGGCGCCCCCATCACCACCTACCGCCTGGCCATCGGCGACAAGGTCAACCACCTGGGTGATAACCGTTTCGAACTGGCACGCTCCGGCGTCGAGATCACGCGCATTCCGTGATGCAGTCCACGGTGTAGCGGCCCCCTTCGTGCTGCAGGCCGTGCACATCGGCGACGAACCCCGGAAAACCCTGGTTGAATGCTCGGGCGAATGCCAGGTAGTCCAGGATCGAGCGGGTCGCCTCGGTGAACCGCTCACCCGGCATGATCAACGGGATGCCAGGCGGGTACGGCACCAGCATCACCGCCGCCACACGCCCCAGTAGTGCCTCGATCGGCACCGCCTCCACTTCGCCACGCACCATCTTGTCATAGGCCTGGGCCGGGCTTACGGCCACCTCCGGCAAACGAGTGAACAGCCGCTTCAGCTGCTTGGCCGTGGCATTGACGCGGTAGCAGTCATGTAACTGGTCGCACAGGTCGCGCAGGCCTATGCCCTGGTAGCGGAGGGCGTCGGCAGCCCCCACACTCGGCAGGCAATTGCTGAGCGGGGTGTTGCCGTCATAGTGGCGCTTGAACTCCAGCAGTTCGGTGAGCAAGGTGCTCCACTTGCCCTTGGTGATGCCCATGGAAAACAGCACCAGAAAGCTGTACAGGCCGGTTTTTTCCACCACCAGCCCGCGCTCCCAGAGAAACTTGCTGACGACTGCCGCCGGGATGCCGTGCGCGCCCAGTACACCATCAGCGCTCAGGCCCGGCATCACCAAAGTCACTTTCAGCGGGTCGAGCAGCACATAGTCGGCCGCCACTTCACCAAAACCATGCCATTGCGCCCCCGGCTGCAACAACCAGTCCTGCGCGGCCAGACGGGCGATGCCCTCGGCACTGGGCGGCTGCCAGATGCTGAACCACCAGTCCTCTGCGGCAATGTGCTCACGCAGGTTGGCCAGGGCACGACGAAAACTCAACGCCTCGTCGAACATCTCCTGCAGCAGCGAGCGCCCGGCCGGCCCTTCCATCATGGTCGAAGCCACATCCAGCGAGGCGAGAATGCTGTACTGCGGCGAGGTAGAGATGTGCATCATGAACGCTTCGTTGAAACGGTCCCGGTCCAGCTGCCGCCTGGCCCCGTCCTGCACATGAATCATCGAGGCCTGGCTGAACGCCGCCAGCAGCTTGTGGGTAGAGTGGGTACTGAACACCAGCGGGCTGTCTGCCGCGCAGGCGGTGCCCATGGCGTAGCGCCCGGTGAAAAAGTCGTGGAACGCGGCATAGGCAAACCAGGCCTCGTCGAAGTGCAGCACCTCGACACTGGCACCCAGGGCCTGCTTGATCAGCCCGGCGTGGTAACACAGCCCGTCGTAGGTGGAGTTGGTCACTACCGCCAGCTTGATACGCTGCCCACGATCACGGGCAAGGGGGTTGGCCTGAATCTTCGCGGCGATCGCCTCGGGGCTGAACTCGCTGAGCGGGATCGGGCCGATGATGCCCAGTTCGTTGCGCTCCGGGCACAGGTACAACGGGATGGCACCCGTCATGATGATCGCGTGCACCACCGACTTGTGGCAGTTGCGGTCCACCAGCACCAGGTCGTCACGGCCGACCATGGCGTGCCAGACGATCTTGTTGGCCGTGGAGGTACCATTGATGACGAAGAAGGTGTGGTCGGCGCCGAAGTTGCGCGCCGCCCTGGCCTCGGCTTCGGCCAGCGGGCCTGTGTGGTCGAGCAGCGAACCCAGCTCCGGCACGGAAACGGACAGGTCCGAGCGCAGGGTGTTTTCCCCGAAGAACTGGTGAAAGGCTTGGCCTACCGGGCTTTTATGATAGGCCACACCGCCACCATGGCCTGGGGTGTGCCAGGAATAGTTGGACTGCGCGGTGTGCTGTACCAGCGCCTTGAAGAACGGCGGCAGCAGGCCGTCGAGGTAGGTGTGTGCAGCACGCGCCACCTGGCGGGCGAGAAACGGCACGGTGTCTTCGAACAGGTAAAGGATGCCACGCAGCTGGTTGAGCTCGCTCATGGCTTCGGCGGGGGCATTTTCCAGGGTCACCTGCTCGCCCAGGGCGAAGATCGGCAGGTTGGGTGCACGCAGACGGGCCAGGCGGATCAGCTCGGCCATGTTCTGCAGCAGATGGGTATTCTCGCCAGCGCCTTCGGCCGCGATGAGCATGCAGGCCAGGCCGTGGTGGGTGGCGGCGACCAGGCGCGCTTCGGCGTGGTCAGCGGCGGCGAGAATGGCAAAGCCATCCTGGCGCAATTCCTCGGCGATGCCGCGCACGCGCTCGCCGGCAACACTGTCGGCCTTGATGGCGCGGTGGACGATGAGGATCGGGAACTTGAGGTCCTTGTACATCAGGTGGCTACCTCCGAAGGACATGGCGTCCATTTCAGGGTAGTTGAGCCTTGTATTGCCTGTACTGGCCCTTTCGCGGGTGAACCCGCTCCTACTGGGCACCGGTCGGTGATTGGACACAGGCCGTCGTAGGAGCGGGTTTACCCGCGAAAGGGCCGGGCCTGCTGGCCAATCTGCCCCCGCCATTCACCGCCGCAGCCGCCACCGTATTCGGCAGGTAAACCCGCGCCTACAACGATCTCCACTTCTGTTGCAGGGCGAAAGATCAGCCGGCTGGCGTCTCAGTCAGGGCCTGCCACAGCGAAGGCCCACCCGCCGACTTGGCAATGGCCGCCAGCCGCTCGGCATGCGCCTCCAGCTCTTCAGCGCTGGCCATGATCACCCGCCCTGGCGCACGCCCGACAATCCGGCGGATCTCGCTGCCGCCAGCGCCCTGCCCGTCCTCCTCGGCATCTGCGCCATTCCCAGCCAACGACAGGCTGGTCTGGCCACCGGTCATTGCCAGGTAAACGTCGGCCAGCAGTTCCGAGTCGAGCAGTGCGCCGTGCAACTCACGGCCCGAGTTGTCGATGTCGTAGCGTTTGCAAAGCGCATCCAGGCTGTTGCGCTGCCCCGGGTGGCGCGAACGTGCCAGCAACAGGGTGTCCAGAATGGTGCAGTGCTGCGAAATGTCAGCACGGTCCTGCTGGCCCAGCAAGGCGAATTCGTTGTTGATGAAACCAACGTCGAACGCCGCGTTGTGGATGACCAGCGTGGCACCCTGGATGAACTGGAAGAACTCCTCGGCGACATCGCCAAAGCGGGGCTTGCCGACCAGGAAGGCATCCGTGATGCCGTGAACGTTGATCGCGCCCTCGTCACTCTCGCGGTCGGGCTGCAGGTAGACGTGGAAGTGCCGCCCGGTCAGGCGCCGGCCGATGACCTCGACACAGCCGATCTCGATGATCCGGTGGCCTTCGCCAACCGGCATACCCGTGGTTTCGGTATCGAGAATGACGAACCGTTTATCTTGCTGCTGCTCCACGCGGGCGCTCCAACTTGCATCCGTTACAAAGGCCGCGATTGTACCCCAGCTCAACGCTGGGCGCGCACCTCATCGACCCCACGGTTGGCCAGCTGGTCGGCGCGTTCGTTGCCGGGGTGGCCGATATGGCCGCGTACCCACTTCCAGGTCACCTTGTGGCGGTTGACCTGCTCATCGAGCTGCTGCCACAAGTCAGCGTTCTTCACCGGCTCCTTGGCGGCGGTCTTCCAGCCGCGCTTCTTCCAGTTGACCATCCATTCGTTAATGCCCTTCATCACGTACTGCGAGTCGGTGGTCAGCACCACCTCGCATTCACGTTTGAGCGACATCAGGCCCTGGATCGCGGCCATCAGCTCCATGCGGTTGTTGGTGGTCTCACGTTCGCCGCCCCACAGTTCCTTCTCGACGCCCTTGTAGATCATCAGCACGCCCCAGCCACCCGGGCCAGGGTTGCCCTTGCAGGCACCATCAGTAAACATCTCGACGCTATCGCTCATGTACCACTCTTGAATTCAGTGCTTGTCAGTTTCGGGGTTGGCTGCGGTGCGGTTGACTTTCGCCAGTGGCAGCGGCAGCAGCTTGCCCATTGGCTCGCGGCGTTCCGGCCGCAAAGGCCGCAGGCCTACCACCATCTTGCGCGCCACCAGCAGGTACACCCCGCCACCGGAGCCCTGCCAGCCGCCGGCCAGTCGCTCCCAGCCCTCCAGGCGTTGCTGCCAGGCAGGTGAGGCAAGCGGCGGACGATAGCACCCGAAGCGGCGTTTCTCCAGCGCGAAGCCCAGCAGGTTGAGCCAGTCGCCCACCCGGGACGGCGAGATGCAGCGCGCCTTGCGCAGAGCACCGTGACTGAAGAAATGGCGCATGCCCCAGCTGCTCCAGGGGTTGATCCCCAGGATCAGCAGGTGCCCGCCCGGGCGGACGGCACTGGCGGCCTCGCGCAGCAGGCCATGGGGCGACAGGCAGAAGTCCAGGCCATGCTGCAGCACCACCACGTCGGCAGCGTGCTCGCTCAACGGCCAGGCCTGTTCTTCGCAGACAATCTCCACACCCGGCAAGGGCGCACCAAGGCGCACGTTACGCTGCACCTGGGGGGCTCTGGGCGGTGGCTCGGCGCAGGGCCCGTAATGCACGAGATAGCCGCCAAAGAAGCGCCCGAGCTCTTCTTCCAGCAGTTTGTCCTCCTCCTTGAGCATCAGTTGCCCAAGTGGGCCGTTGAACCACTCACGGGCCAGGCTGATCAGCTCGACCCAGTCCGGGTCGGCCTGTGCAAAAGCTTGGTCGGTCATTGCGCTCTCCCTCGAAGGTTCTCCCACCGCGCCATCGCGGCTAAGATGCCCTCATGTGCCACGCTAGGCGAATCGGATCCGCACCATGATACAGATCGATGCTCTCCCCGCTTTCTCCGACAACTACATCTGGTTGTTACAGGATACTGCCAAACGCCGTTGTGCGGTGGTCGACCCGGGCGATGCCGGCCCGGTGGAGCGCTGGCTGGCTGCCAACCCCGAATGGGTGCTGAGCGACATCCTCGTCACCCACCACCACAATGACCATGTCGGCGGTGTGGAGCGGCTCAGGCAATTGACCGGCGCACGGGTCTGTGGCCCCGCCAACGAACGCATTCCCGGCCGCGACCTGGCACTGGACGAAGGCGACAGGGTGGACGTGCTGGGTGTGACTTTTCGGGTGCTGGCGGTACCCGGCCACACCCTGGGGCATATCGCCTTCTTCAGCGACCAGCCAGCAACGCCCATCCTGTTCAGTGGCGATACCCTGTTCGCCGCCGGTTGCGGGCGCATGTTCGAAGGTACACCCGAACAGATGCAGCCTGCCCTCGCCCGCCTGGCGGCCCTGCCAGAGCAGACAGCAGTGTACTGCGCCCATGAGTACACCCTCAGCAACCTGCGTTTCGCCAAGGCGGTGGAACCGACCAACCCGCACGTTCAACAACGGTTCGAGGACGTTAGCCGTTTGCGCGCCGAAAATCGCATCAGTTTGCCATCAACGATCGGCCTGGAGCGCCTGACCAACCCCTTTCTGCGTACCTCTGAAACATTAGTTAAACAAAAAGCAGACGAATGGAAGGGACATTCAAACACCACGCATGTCGCTGTTTTTGCTGCCTTGAGGTCTTGGAAGGACACCTTCTGATAACCGCAAGATATATCGCAAGTGATGGTCAAAGGTTGACCAGGCCCGGAGCGGTTTCTAGAATCGCCGAACTTTTTCGCCCGGATACCTGTATCAGCCGATGTCTTCCCGTAGCCGCAGAACCTCTCATTCCGTCGCCCTGACGCGCCTGGCCCAAATCAGTGCGCTGGCCCTGGCCGCCACCTTGGTGGGCTGCCAGAGCACCCGTCAGCTCGACGAATCCGATAGCGTTCGCGCGCACAACTACCAGGCGCGGATCAAGCACAAGCCTTCTCCGCTGCTGGTCAAGCCGGCCGAGCAGGCGCCGCAGGATGTCTGGGAGCGCATGCGCCAGGGCTTCGCCCTGCAGGACAGCATCGACGTCAACCCGCGCATCGAACAGCAGCGCTTGTGGTTCGCCAGCAACCCGACCTTCATCGAAAGCGCCGGGGAACGTGGCAGCCTCTACCTGCACTACATCGTCGAGCGCCTTGAAGAACGCGACATGCCGCTGGAACTGGCCCTGCTGCCAGCCATCGAAAGTGCCTACAACCCCATGGCCTACTCACGCGCCAGCGCTGCCGGCATGTGGCAGTTCATGCCGGCTACCGGTCGCCACTTCAACCTGCGCCAGACCAACTTCTATGACGGCCGCCGCGATGTCACCGCGTCGACCAACGCCGCGCTGGACTACCTGACCCGCCTGCACGACATGTTCAACGGCGACTGGCTGTTGGCCCTGGCGGCCTACAATGCCGGCGAAGGCACCGTCAGCCGAGCCATCGAGCGCAACGAAAGGCTCGGCCTGCCGACCGACTACTGGAACCTGCCGCTGCCACAGGAAACCCGCGACTACGTACCCAAGTTGCTGGCACTGTCGCAGGTGGTGTCCACGCCAGAAGCCTATGGTGTCAATCTCACCCCGATCGCCAACGAACCGTACTTCGAAGCGGTGGCGATCAATGACCGCCTGGACCTTACCCGGGTCGCGGCCTTTGCCAACATCGACGAGGACGAGCTGATCCAGCTCAACCCGGCATTCAAGAAGCGCATGACCGTCGATGGCCCGAAACAGCTGCTGGTGCCCACCGCCAAGGCGCAGTTGCTCAGTGCCAGCCTGTCCAACCTCAACCCGGAGCAACTGGTCAGCCTGCAACCGCCGAAAGCAGCGTTTGCCCGGGCTGTGGCCGAAGCCAAGGCACCGGTGGGGGCGCGTAGCTACCGGGTCAAGCGTGGCGATAACCTGAGCGCCATCGCCAAGATCAACCGTGTGTCGGTCAAGGACATCAAGCGCTGGAACCGTTTGTCCGGCAACAGTCTGCGTGCTGGCCAGGTTCTGGCCCTGCGCGGTGGCAGTGCACCGAGCGCCGCCGGCAACCGGGTTGCCGCCTCCGGAAAGCGCTCCACGCAATACAAGGTCCGCAAGGGCGATTCCCTGTACCTGGTGGCCAAGCGCTTCAATGTGGAAATGAAGCACCTCAAGCGCTGGAACCCACGCAGCGGCCATGCCCTCAAGCCAGGCCAGACCCTGACCGTCTACCTCGGGCATTGATCCCGCAACCAGGGCCCTCACGCGGCCTTGTGGGAGCGGCCTGGTGTCGCGATAGGGGCGCGGAGCGGCCCCAGTATTTCAACTTTTCAGCATAAACTGCCGGGGCTGCTGCGCAGCCCTTTCGCGACACAAGGCCGCTCCCACAGGTACCGTGGCACCTGTTGCCCCCGGCTTGGGGCCCGCACCTTCAAAACCTCTCTTTTTCCAACCCCACCAAGCTGTTACTGTACTCGATCAAAGCCCAACGCCTCTGGATCGGATGCCGACTTGATACGTCCCCTCCTGCTGTCACTCAGCCTGGCCTTGAGCTTTCCCGCAGCCGCGATGGTGAGCGAAAGCCACGGATACGCGCAGTTCGGCACGCTCAAGTACCCGGCCACCTTCACCCACTTCGACTGGGTCAACCCGCAAGCGCCCAAGGGCGGCACGTTGCGGGCCATGGCTTTTGGTACCTTCGACACGCTCAACCCCTACACCTTCAAAGGGTCGAGCCCGATTACCACGCCCAATTTCCAGCAGTACGGCATCAGCGAGCTGAACGAGCCACTGATGGTCGGCACGGGCCAGTACGACCCGTCCGGTGACGAGCCGACTTCCAGCTATGGCCTGATCGCCCGCTCGGTGGAGTACAGCGAGGACCGCAGCTGGGTGGTGTTCAACCTGCGCCCCGAAGCCCGCTGGCATGACGGCCAGCCCATCACCTCGGCTGACGTGGCCTTTTCGTACCGCACGCTGCTCAAGGATGGCCACCCGATCTACCGCACCAACCTGCAGGAAGTGCAGCGGGTAGACATCCTCGGCCCGCTGCGCATCCGCTTCGTGTTCAAACGCGCCGGCAACCCGCTGCTGATCCTGCGTCTGGGCGAAATGCCGGTGCTGCCCAAACACTACTGGCAGAAGCGCGACTTCAAGGCCACCACCTTCGAGCCCCCGTTGGGCAGCGGCCCCTACCGCATCACCCAGGTACAACCCGGACGACGCCTGGTGTTTGAACGGGTGAAGAACTACTGGGGCAAAGACCTGGCGGTCAACCGTGGCAAGTACAATTTCAATCGGGTCGAATACGAGTTCTATCGCGACGCGACGGTGGCCTTCGAAGCCTTCAAGGCCGGCGAGTTCGACATCTATATCGAGCACCAGGCAAAAAACTGGGCCAACGGTTACAACTTCCCTGCCGTGCGCCGCGGTGAAGTGATCAAGGCACAAATCCCGCACAGCATTCCCACGCAAACACAGGGCCTGTTCATGAACAGCCGCCGGGCCGCGTTCAGTGACCCGCGGGTACGCCAGGCGCTGGGGCTGATGCTGGACTTCGAGTGGACCAACCGCGCGCTGTTCAGCAGCGCCTACCGCCGCTCGACCAGCTACTACCCCAACAGCGAGTTCGCCGCCAGCGGCCTGCCCACCGGCAAGGAGTGGCTGCTGCTGGCGCCGTTCCGAGACCAGTTGCCCGCCAAGCTGTTCAGCGAACCGTACAAGGTCAGCCACACCGATGGCCGTGGCATCAGCCGTCATACCCTGCGCCAGGCCTTGGGCCTGCTCGCTGAAGCCGGGTGGAAGCTGAACGGCCAGCGCCTGGTCGACAGCAAGGGCCAGCAGCTGCGTATGGAGCTGCTGTTGGTAAACCCCAACCTTGAACGCATCCTGCAACCTTATGTCGAAAACCTGTCCAGCATCGGCATCGATGCACGCTTGCGCACCGTGGACCGTGCCCAGTACAAACAACGCCTGGACCAGTTCGATTTCGACATGATTCTGATGACCCTGAACCAGACCCTCAGCCCCGGCCTCGAACAGTGGCTGTACTTCCATTCCAGCCAGGCCGCGACAAAGGGCAGCAAGAACTATGCTGGGGTCAAGGACCCGGTGGTCGACCACCTGCTCGACACCCTGCTCGCCGCCCGCACCCGCGATGACCAGATCGCCGCTGCCCGCGCCCTGGACCGCGTGCTCTCATGGCACTACTACATGATCCCCAACTGGTACCTCGACAACCATCGCCTGGCCTACCGCAACCGGTTCGCCTTCGTCACCACGCCGCCCTACACCCTTGGGCTGAACAGCTGGTGGATCAAGACTTCGGAGAAAGCCCAATGACGCCAACGCACCGTCTGCGCCGGCTGGCAGGCAGCCTGTTGCTCGCCTGCCTGAGCCTTCCCGCGCTGGCCGCACCGCAGCACGCGCTCACCCTTTACGACGAGCCACCCAAGTACCCCGCCGACTTCAAGCACTTCGACTACGTCAACCCGGATGCGCCCAAGGGCGGCACCTTCCGCCAGTCCAGCTTCGGCGGCTTCGACAGCCTCAACCCGTTCATCAACAAAGGCGTGGCGGCCGAGAACATCGGCATTATCTATGACACCCTGATGCGCCAGAGCCAGGATGAACCGTTCACCGAATACGGCCTGGTGGCCGGCAAGATCGAAAAGGCCCCGGACAACAGCTGGGTACGCTTCTACCTGCGCCCCGAAGCGCGCTTCCATGACGGCCATCCGATGCGCGCCGACGACGTGGTGTTCACGTTCAACGCCCTGATCAAGGACGGCGCCCCGCTGTACCGCCAGTACTACGCCGACGTCGCCGAAGTGGTCGCCGAAGATCCACTCAAGGTGCTGTTCAAGTTCAAGCACAAGAACAACCGCGAGCTGCCATTGATTCTCGGCCAGCTGCCGGTACTGCCCAAGCACTGGTACGAAAACCGCGAGTTCAACCGCGGCAACCTGGAAATCCCGTTGGGCAGCGGCCCGTACAAGGTCGCCGAGGTCAAGGCCGGGCGCTCGGTGCGCTACGAACGGGTCAAGGATTACTGGGCCAAGGACCTGCCCATCAACCGTGGCTTCTACAACTTCGATGTCATGACCTTCGACGCCTACCGCGACACCACCGTCGCCCTGGAGGCCCTCAAGGCCGGGGCATTCGACTATGGCCTGGAAGTCAGTGCAAAGAACTGGGCCACCGCCTACAACGTGCCCGCCGTGCGCGAAGGTCGCCTGATCAAGGAAGAGCTGCCCAACGGCAACCCCACCGGTATGCAGGGCTTCATTTTCAACATCCGCCGCCCGGTGTTCCAGGATGTGCGTGTGCGCCAGGCCCTGAGCCTGCTGCTGGACTACGAGTGGACCAACAAGCAGCTGTTCAACGGCGCCTACACCCGTACCGGCAGCTACTTCGACAACTCGGAAATGGCCGCCCACGGCCTACCCAGCCCCAACGAGCTGAAAATCCTCGAACCACTGCGCGGCAAAGTGCCCGAGCAAGTATTTACCGAGGTCTTCCACAACCCGGTCAGTGACGGCAGCGGCATGATCCGCGAGCAACAGCGCCAGGCCTACAAGCTGTTGCAGGAAGCCGGCTGGAAAATCGTCGACGACAAGATGGTCGACGCCCAAGGCAAGCCGGCAAGCATCGAGTTCCTGCTGGCGCAGACCGAGTTTGAACGCATTCTGCTGCCGTTCAAGCGCAACCTTGCCGACCTCGGTATCGAGCTGAACATTCGCCGCGTCGACGTTTCGCAGTACATCACCCGCCTGCGCTCGCGTGACTACGACATGATCGTTGGCGGCTACCCGCAATCCAACTCGCCCGGCAACGAGCAGCGCGAGTTCTGGTCCAGCGCCGCCGCCGACAACCCCGGCAGCCGCAACTTCATCGGCCTGCGCGACCCGGCCATCGACCAACTGGTGGACCAGTTGATCAACGCCGACTCGCGCCAGAGCCTGATCGACCACTGCCGCGCCCTCGACCGCGTGTTGCTGTGGGGCTACTACGTGATACCCAACTGGCACATCAAGACCTGGCGTGTGGCCTACTGGAACCACATCGGCCACCCGAACGTGTCGCCCAAGTACGACATCGGCATCGACACCTGGTGGATCAAGCCCGGTGTAACCCCGGCGGTCAGCGAAGCGCCTGCGGACGAGGCCAATTAAGATGCTGGCCTACATCCTGCGCCGCCTGCTGCTGATCATTCCGACCCTGTTCGGCATCCTCATCATCAACTTCATCATCGTCCAGGCCGCCCCCGGTGGCCCGGTCGAGCAAATGATCGCCAAGCTCGAAGGCTTCGAAGGCGCCACCAGCCGCATTGCAGGTGGCGGCGCCGAGGTTTCCGTGGCCGGCTCCAACTACCGCGGCGCCCAGGGCTTGGACCCGGCCCTGATCGCTGAAATCGAGCGCATGTACGGCTTCGACAAGTCGCCGCCCGAGCGCCTGTGGATCATGGTCAAGAACTACGCCCGGCTGGACTTCGGCGACAGCTTCTTCCGCGACGCCAAGGTGATCGACCTGATCGCCGAGAAGATGCCGGTTTCGATCTCGCTGGGGCTGTGGAGCACGCTGATCATGTACCTGGTGTCGATCCCGCTGGGGATCGCCAAGGCCGTGCGCCACGGCAGCCACTTCGACGTGTGGACCAGTTCGGCGATCATCGTCGGCTACGCCATCCCGGCGTTCCTGTTCGCCATCCTGCTGATCGTGCTGTTCGCCGGTGGCAGCTACTTCGACTGGTTCCCCCTGCGTGGCCTCACCTCCAACAACTTCGACGAACTGAGCACCACCGGCAAGGTGCTGGACTACTTCTGGCACCTGGTGCTGCCAATCACCGCGCTGGTCATCGGCAACTTCGCCACCATGACCCTGCTGACCAAGAACAGCTTCCTCGACGAGATCAACAAACAATACGTGGTCACCGCCAAAGCCAAGGGCCTGAGCCGATCACGGGTGCTGTACGGTCATGTGTTCCGCAACGCCATGCTGCTGGTGATCGCCGGTTTCCCTTCGGCGTTCATCGGCATCTTCTTCACAGGCTCCTTGCTGATCGAGGTGATCTTCAGCCTCGACGGCCTGGGCCTGATGAGTTTCGAAGCGGCCATCAACCGCGACTACCCGGTGGTCTTCGGCACCCTGTTCATCTTCACCCTGCTAGGGCTGGTGGTGAAACTGATCGGCGACCTGACCTACACCTTGGTCGATCCGCGCATCGACTTTGCCAGCCGGGAGCACTGACATGGCCTTGTCCCCCCTCAACCGCCGGCGCTTCGAGCGCTTCAAGGCCAACCGCCGTGGCTGGTGGTCGCTGTGGCTGTTCCTGATTCTGTTCGGGCTGAGCCTGGGCGCCGAACTGATCGCCAACGACAAACCGATCGCCGTACGTTACGACGGCCAATGGTACTTCCCGGCGTTCAAGCGTTACCCGGAAACCACCTTCGGCGGGGAATTCCCGCTGGAAGCCAACTACAAGAGCCCCTACATCCGCGAGCTGCTGGCGAAGAAAGACAGCTTCGTGCTGTGGGCACCCATACCGTTCAGCTACCAGAGCATCAACTATGACCTGCGCGTCCCCGCCCCCGCCCCACCTTCGGCGGACAACTGGCTGGGCACCGACGACCAGGGCCGCGACGTGCTGGCGCGGGTGATCTACGGCTTCCGCATTTCGGTTCTGTTTGCCCTCACCTTGACCGTGGCCAGCTCCATTATCGGCGTCATCGCAGGCGCCCTGCAGGGGTTCTACGGTGGCTGGGTCGACCTGGCCGGGCAACGCTTTCTGGAAATCTGGTCCGGCCTGCCTGTGTTGTACCTGCTGATCATCCTGGCCAGCTTCGTGCAACCCAACTTCTGGTGGCTGCTGGGCATCATGTTGCTGTTCTCGTGGATGAGCCTGGTGGATGTGGTACGCGCCGAGTTCCTGCGCGGGCGCAACCTGGAATACGTGCGCGCCGCACGCGCCCTGGGCATGCGCAACGGCGCAATCATGTACCGGCACATCCTGCCCAACGCGATGATCTCGACCATGACCTTCATGCCGTTCATCCTCACCGGCGCCATCGGCACCCTCACCGCCCTGGACTTCCTCGGCTTCGGCCTGCCCGCCGGTTCGCCCTCGCTGGGCGAACTGGTGGCGCAGGGCAAGTCCAACCTGCAAGCGCCATGGCTGGGCATCAGCGCCTTTGCCGTGCTGGCGCTGATGCTGAGCCTGCTGGTGTTCATCGGCGAATCCGCCCGCGACGCCTTCGACCCGAGGAAGTGACATGAGTGAACAGAACCTGATCGAAGTGCGGGACCTGGCCGTGGAGTTCGTGACCGGGGACCAGGTCAACCGGGTGGTGGACGGCGTCAGCTTCGATATTCGCAAAGGCGAGACACTGGCCCTGGTGGGCGAAAGTGGCTCGGGCAAATCGGTCACCGCGCACTCGATCCTGCGCCTGCTGCCCTATCCCCTGGCCCGGCACCCCAGCGGCAGCATCCGCTACGAAGGCAAGGACCTGCTCCAGCAGAGCGAGAAGACCCTGCAGCGCATTCGCGGCAACCGCATTGCGATGATCTTCCAGGAGCCGATGACCTCGCTCAACCCGCTGCATTGCATCGAGAAGCAGATCAACGAAATCCTCCTGCTGCACAAGGGCCTGACGGGCAAGGAAGCGACTGCGCGCACCCTGGAGTTGCTGGATATGGTCGGCATTCCAGAGCCGCGCAAGCGCCTCAAGGCCCTGCCCCACGAATTGTCGGGCGGCCAGCGCCAGCGGGTAATGATTGCCATGGCGCTGGCCAACGAGCCCGAGCTGCTGATTGCCGACGAGCCGACCACCGCGCTGGATGTGACCGTGCAGCTGAAGATCCTCGAGCTGCTCAAGGAATTGCAGGCGCGTATGGGCATGGCCCTGTTGCTGATCAGCCATGACCTGAACCTGGTGCGCCGCATCGCCCATCGTGTGTGCGTGATGCAGCGCGGGCAAATTGTCGAGCAAGCCGAATGCGCCACGCTGTTCAGCTCGCCACAGCATCACTACACCCAGATGCTGATCAATGCCGAGCCCAGTGGGCTGCCGGCACACAACCCGGTGGGTGCGCCATTGCTGGAGGTGGATGACCTCAAGGTCTGGTTCCCGATCAAGAAGGGCTTTCTGCAGCGCACGGTCGACCATGTGAAGGCGGTGGACGGGGTCAACTTCAGCTTGCCCCAGGGCCAGACGCTGGGCATTGTTGGCGAATCCGGGTCGGGCAAGTCCACATTGGGCCTGGCGATCTTGCGGCTGATTTCCAGCCAGGGCGGCATTCGCTTTCATGGGCAGAACCTCGAAGGGCTGAACCAGAAAGCCGTGCGCCCCCTGCGGCGGGAAATGCAGGTGGTGTTCCAGGACCCGTTTGGCAGCCTGAGCCCGCGCATGTGCGTGGCGGACATTGTCGGCGAAGGGCTGCGCATCCACGGCATTGGCACCGCGCAGGAACAGGAAGCGGCGATTATCGCGGCCCTGGAGGAAGTAGGCCTGGACCCGCGCACGCGCCATCGCTACCCCCATGAGTTTTCCGGCGGGCAGCGCCAGCGCATTGCCATTGCCCGGGCGCTGGTGTTGAAGCCAGCACTGATTCTGCTGGATGAACCCACGTCCGCACTGGACCGCACCGTACAGCGGCAGGTGGTGGAATTGCTGCGTAACCTGCAGCAAAAGTACAACCTGACCTACCTGTTCATCAGCCATGACCTGGCGGTGGTGAAGGCGTTGAGTCACCAGTTGATGGTGATCAAGCATGGGCATGTGGTGGAGCAAGGGGACGCGCAGGCGATCTTCCATGCGCCGCAGCATCCGTATACCCGGCAGTTGCTGGAGGCGGCGTTTTTGGAGGTTGGGGGTTCGTAGGGAAAGGGGGCGTGTGCGCCAAGCAATCATCCTTTGATCGGTCGTTTCGTTTATTGCGATTTTCGAATATTTCGAATATAACTCGAACTCAGGCTGTTGCATCGTTGCCACAGCCCCGCAATCGATACCCCCCTGGAGATGCCCATGACCACCGCCAACCTCTCTCGCCATGTGCTTCCTGATGAGAAAGAAATTGCCGTGGCAGTCGAGTCAAGCCGCACGCTGGCAGCGTTCCTCTCGACAAAATCAGATACCCAACGGATCGAACTGCTCAACGAGGAAAATCAGCGCCAGGTTGTTGAAGTACCTACTTTCGCCCTACGCCTATTCGGCGAGATTCTCAGCGAACTGGCCCTGGGTAACTCAGTCAAAGTCGTTCCAATCCACGCCGAACTAACTACCCAGGAAGCAGCAGACCTGCTTAACGTCTCCCGGCCGCACTTGGTAAAGCTGCTCGACGAAGCGGTGATTCCGCACACCAAGACAGGCCGCCATCGTCGTGTCAAATTCTCCGACCTGGTTGCCTACAAGGACAAACGTGATGGGGTGAGCCGGACTGCGATGGATGCGCTAGCAGCCCAAGCCCAGGAATTGAAGATGGGGTACGAATGAAGCACTCGCCCTTCACGGCCATATACGACGCGAATGTACTTTACCCTGCCCCACTGCGTGATTTCCTGATGAACCTAGCGCTGACGGGCATCTACCGGGCACGTTGGTCAGCGAGCATTCATGACGAGTGGAAGCGCAATCTGCTACTCAACCGACCTGACCTCACGCCTGAACATTTGGATCGCACGTCATCGCTAATGGATGCTGCGGTGCCTGATGCACTCGTCACTGACTACGATTCACTGGTCGAAGGGCTGGACTTGCCAGATCGGGATGATCGACATGTTCTCGCAGCTGCAATCAAGTGCAACGCTTCGGTCATCGTCACCTTCAATTTGAAGGATTTTCCCAAGGCGGTTCTTGGTGCCTTCGATATTGAACCCTTGCATCCGGACGACTTCATCGCTGACCTTGGACCTGGACAAGGCAGCAGTCCTCGAAGCTGCCCAGCGGCAGCGAATATCGCTGAAGAACCCACCGCACAACGTACAGCAGTATCTCGACAGGCTGCTTCAGCAGAAGCTTCCCGAGACTGTGAAACTGCTTTCAGCATTCAAGTTCCTCCTCTGAGTATGTCCAGCAGACTTTCTTTGGCAGCAAGGCAATCATCCGGGATTGATCAGCCATGCACGTAAAACCAAGCCTATGAAAAGCCTCGCTCGTTACCACGCCAACAGAATCAAGCAGCGGTGATCAATTTTTCTGACAATAATCGTCTTCCATCATCAGCCGAATCGGGCATAAATTCTCCGCCGTCAACTCCCAGTACCCACGGTAGAGCCCATGTCCAGTCCACAACACCAGCCCGCTTCCCCTGCCCTGGCCACCCTGATCCAGCGCTCCGGCCTGCCCAGCCCAACGCTGAGCGAAGCCCAGGCACACGCCGTGCTGCAGGCCCACTATGGCCTTGCCGGCAACCTTTCTGTACTGGGCAGCCAGCAAGACCTGAACTTTCGCGTGGTCACACCGCAGGGTGGCTATGTGCTGAAGGCCTGCCACGGCAGCTACGCCCAGCTGGAGCTTGAAGCCCAGCACGCCGCCCTGGCCTTCCTGCGCGATCAAGGTTTGCCGGTACCCGCCGTGCGCTCAGCCCACAACGGCATGGGGTTGCTGGAACTGGACATCGACGCGCAACCACTGCGCCTGCGCCTGCTCGACTACATCGAGGGCCAACCGCTGACCCGCCTCAAGCACATGGAGCCGCGCCTGATGGCTGAACTGGGCGGGCTCTGTGCAAAGCTGGACAAGGCGCTTGCCCATTTCGATCACCCGGGCCTTGCGCGTACCTTGCAATGGGACCCGCAGCATGCCGGGGCACTGATCGATCACCTGCTACCGGTGCTGCAGGACAGCGGGCAGCGCGCCCGCATCGAACACGCCACGCGACAGGCCAACGAGCGCCTGTTGCCGCTGGTCGATCAACTGCCCAGTCAGGCCGTGCACCTGGACATCACCGACGACAACACCGTGTGGGCCCGTGATGCCCAGCGTCAGTGGCAACTGCAAGGCGTGATCGATTTCGGCGACCTGCTGCGCACCTGGCGTATCGCCGACCTGTCGGTGACCTGCGCTGCGCTGTTGCACCACGCCGAGGGTGACCCACTGCGCATCCTGCCCGCCGTGCAGGCCTACCAGGCGCTCAACCCGCTGACCGAGGCCGAACTGCGCGCCTTGTGGCCGCTGGTGGTGAACCGCGCTGCCGTGCTGGTGCTGAGCAGCGAACAACAGCTAACCGTCGACCCGGGCAACCAGTACACCCGCGATAACATTGCCCACGAATGGGAAATTTTCGACACGGCCACCGCCGTGCCTTTCGCCCTGATGGAGGTGGCCATTCTGCAGGCTGCTGGCCTGCAACCCACGGCGCCGGACTGGAGCGACTGCGCCCCCCTGCTCCCCGAGCTGGCCGGGCAGGCTGTCACACGGGTGGACCTGGGGGTCCTGAGCAAACACTTCGAGGCCGGCAACTGGGAGCAACCCGGTTACGACCTGCATCTGCTGACGTCGCAAGCCGCCCCGGCCTGCAGCCTGCACGGGCAGTACCGCCTGTCGCAAACCCATATCGATCGCCCCGAAGAGCCCGCCACCTGCGCCCTTTTCGTCGAGCTGCATGTGCCCAACGGCAGCCCGGTGCAAGCGCCGGCAGCCGGCACCTGGCAGCACCGCGGCGACGGCCGGGGCTGCCTGCGCACCCCGCATTGGGCTTTGTGGCTGCAAGGCCTGGAAGACGCACCGGCAGACGGCCAGGCCGTGGAGAAAGGCCAGCCCCTGGGCAGCAGCTGCGGCTTCCTCAGCGTGCAGGTATGCCTGGACAATGGCACCCAGCCGCCGCGCTTCGCCACGCCGTCACAAGCCGCCGCCTGGCTGGCCCTGTGCCCGTCACCGGCCGCCCTGCTGGGCTTCGATTGCGATGCCGAGCCGCTACCCGATCCGCAAGCGCTGCTGGCCCGCCGCGATGCCAGCTTCGCCCGCTCGCAGAAGCACTACTACGCGCAACCGCCGCACATTGAACGTGGCTGGCGCAACTACCTGATCGACATGCAGGGCCGTTCCTACCTGGACATGCTCAACAACGTCGCGGTGCTGGGCCATGGCCATCCACGCATGGTTGCCGAGTCGGCGCGGCAATGGTCGCTGCTGAACACCAACTCGCGCTTCCATTACGCAGCAATCACCGAATTCTCCGAGCGCCTGCTGGAGCTGGCCCCCGAAGGTTTCGACCGGGTGTTCATGGTCAACAGCGGCACCGAGGCCAACGACCTGGCGATTCGCCTGGCCTGGGCCTACAGTGGCGGGCGCGATCTGCTCAGTGTGCTGGAGGCCTACCACGGCTGGTCGGTGGCCACCGATGCCATCTCCACGTCGATCGCCGACAACCCGCAAGCCCTGGAAACCCGCCCGGACTGGGTACACCCGGTCGAAGCGCCGAACACCTTCCGCGGCCGCTTCCGCGGGGCCGACAGCGCCGCCGACTACCTGCAGGACGTCGACGCCAAGCTGGCTGACCTCGACGCCCGTGGCCGTCAGCTGGCGGGCATCATCTGCGAACCGGTGTACGGCAATGCCGGCGGTATCTCGCTGCCCGCAGGCTACCTGCGCGCAGCCTATGCCAAGGTCCGCGCCCGCGGCGGGGTGTGCATCGCCGACGAAGTGCAGGTGGGCTATGGCCGCCTGGGCGAGTACTTCTGGGGCTTCGAGGAACAGGGCGTGGTGCCGGACATCATTACCATGGCCAAGGGCATGGGTAACGGCCAGCCACTGGGCGTGGTCATCACCCGTCGCGAAATCGCCGAGGCGCTGGAGGCCGAGGGCTACTTCTTCTCCTCGGCCGGTGGCAGCCCGGTCAGTTGCCGCATCGGCATGGCGGTGTTGGATGTCATGCAGGAGGAAGGCCTGTGGGACAACGCCCGTGACACCGGGCGCTACTTCAAGGCACGCCTGCAGGCGCTGGTCGACAAGCACCCGCTGGCCGGCGCGGCACATGGCTCGGGCTTCTACCTGGGGCTGGAACTGGTGCGCGACCGCACCACCCTGGAGCCGGCCACCGAAGAAACCATGATGCTGTGTGATCGCCTGCGTGACCTGGGCATCTTCATGCAGCCGACCGGCGACTACCTGAACATCCTCAAGATCAAGCCACCGATGTGCACCAGCCGGGCCAGCGTGGACTACTTTGTCGACAGCATTGACCGGGTGCTGGACGAAGGCCTGTAAGTGTCAAGGCGTGGGCCCGACGGCTGCGGCCCACGCCTGTAATGCCTCACACGCGGCCATGGCCACCTGTTCATCGGTGCGCCCGGTGAACTGCCGCTCGATCGCATCGGCGGCAATCAGCCCGGCAATGGTGGGCTTGCCGACAGCATCGGTCAGGTCCAGCCATTCCCCCCAACTGGCGGGTACGTCGTACCAGCGCAGGTAGCCTGAGGGTGAGCACGGCCACCATCGCTCATCGAACTGCAGAATCACTTTCTCCAGCTTGCCCATCCCCAGATGCGCCAGCGCTCCCTGCTGTGTTTCAGGTAACGCAGGGGTAAAGTGCAACGTTTTCAGAACACCCACCGGAACTGTGCAAATGCAGAAGTCGCACACCTCTTCATTCACCCTGACGCGCGCGCTCGACCAGTCGATGTGGGTGACAGGACTGTTCAGGCGGATATCCAGGTGCTTCGACAGCAAGTCGACAAGCTCGCTGTAGCCGCCTGGCAGCATACGATCACCATGCCCGACCCCCGCTTCATCCAAGGCACAGACCGACAGTTGTTCGACGGGCAAACACGCTTCCAGTACAAGGTTGGCGTCGATGGCGAACTGCGTGGCACGCGCGAGCGCGGGGTCGAGTGTGGCCATGTAGCCATCGATCGCGTCAGGCAAAGGCTGTTGCCGATCGAGACGCCTGGTCAAGGTATCCCAGGCGGCGTCGATATCCGGCAACGCCCCGCCGCGTGCTGCCGCAAGCGGGCAACTGAAATCGGTCTCGACGCAAACCAAGCCATGCTGAAGTGCAACAGCGGCCAATGGATTCTCGGCGAAATGCTGAAGCCATGCCGCACCTTCATCTGCTTTCACGCCGCCCAACTCGACAGTGTGCGTACGCCCACCCGTTCGCCCACGCGCCTCCAGCACCGTGCAATCGACCCCCC
This sequence comes from Pseudomonas sp. JY-Q, assembly GCF_001655295.1. Lineage (NCBI taxonomy): Bacteria > Pseudomonadati > Pseudomonadota > Gammaproteobacteria > Pseudomonadales > Pseudomonadaceae > Pseudomonas > Pseudomonas sp. JY-Q. Next base: position 4,180,031 of record NZ_CP011525.1, read on the forward strand.
TTTCCCGCAAGCGTTGAGCGGCAGCCAGGCCTGCACACCCCGCACCGATCACGATCACCTTGCTCGCACCGGCACTCACGGCTGCCTCGGCGGCACGCAGCCCATCATTCCACGCACCATGAGTCATTGCCGGAGCGCTGGCATTACAAGCTTCTCCAGCGATGACCAAGCGCCCATGCAGCACTTGGCCCAGGGCGCTTCGATGCAACGGCGACCCTCCAGGCAGCAAGGCACTGTAGGCACCGAGGCTGAATGGGTCGCAGCTCCAGTGGGTGACATGCCACGCGGTTGGTCTGTGCACGCTTTTCTCCATTGAGGGGGCTGTCCTGCAGGTGCATTAATGTTCATAATTTTTAGCAATAAAAGATGATCATCATCAGGTTTACTGACAATGGCCTTTACCAGCGACTCCCTGGCGATTTTCCTCGCGGTGCTCGATGCCGGCTCGTTCTCCGCCGCCGCCCGCAAGCTGGGCCGTGTGCCTTCAGCCGTGAGCATGGCAATCGCCCAACTGGAAGCGGAACTGGACCTGCCCCTGTTCGACCGGGCCACGCGCAAAGCCTTGCCCACCAACGCCGCCCTGGCGCTGGAGCCCCAGGCCAGGCAGGTCATCTGCCAACTCAACCTGCTGGATGCCCAGGCCCTGCAATTGCACAAAGGCCTGGAAAAGCGCCTGACCATCGCCATGGCGCCCGAGTTGCAGACCGGCCGCTGGAGCCAGCCGCTGGAAATCCTCGCCCAGGCATTTCCCAGCCTGGAAGTCGAGGTACGTTCGGCCACCCAGACCGAAGCCATTCGCCTGCTGCATGACGGCAGTGTGCAATTGGCATTGGTGTTCGAACGGCCCGGCATCGATGAGCGCGAATCCTTCCTCGAAGCCGGCAGCCAACTGCTGGTGGCCGTTGCCTCACCACGCCATCCGGCCGGGCAGAACAGCGGTACGCCATTGCCTGAAGAGGCCTTTGCCGAACAACGGCAGATCATCGTGGCTTCGGGCAAGGCCACCGGATCGGACCCACGCATGGTGCTGTCCCGGCGCATCTGGCTGACCGACAGCTACCTGGCCACGCTGGACCTGGTGCAGTCCGGGCTGGGCTGGGCCTACCTGCCGCAGCCATTGGTCGAACCGCTGATTGCCTCGGGCGCGCTGGCCGAGGTGCGCTTCGACAACATGGCCAGCCGCCTGCGCTTGTGGGTAGACATCATCTGGATCAAGTCGCGCCCGTTGGGCCTGGGTGCGCGACGCTACCTGGAAGTCATTCGCCAGCTGTTCGAGAAGGAGCCCCCCAGGGCCTGACACCCTTGCGCACGTCCAGGCCCTGCAGGCGATCGCCTTTGGGAGGGTTATGCTGTCGGCGCTACCAACCTGTAGCCAACCCCCGCCTCGGTAATGATGAACCGCGGCGCCGTGGGGTCATCGCCCAGCTTCTGTCGCAGATGCCCGACCACGATGCGCAGGTAGTGGGTATCCTCCGCATGGGTCGGCCCCCAGATATCCTTGAGCAACTGCTGCTGGGTAATCACCCGCCCAGGGTGCCCGGCCAATAGCGCCAGCAAAGCATACTCCTTGCGTGTCAATGCCACCTCCACGCCGTCGAGCGTCACCCGGCGGAAGGCAAAATCCACCGTCAGCGGCCCAAAGCTGGCCGCCACTTCCGAGCCGCCGGCTTGTGGCACCTGGCGCAGCAACGCCCGCACGCGCGCGAGAAACTCCTGGATACCAAACGGCTTGGTCACATAGTCATTGGCGCCACCATCCAGCGCATCGACCTTCTGCACTTCACTGGCACGCACCGACAACACCATCACCGGCACTGCACTCCATTCTCGCAACTCACGCAGTACCTGCTGGCCGTCCATGTCCGGCAGCCCCAGGTCGAGCACCACCAGGTCCGGCTTGCCCAGTGCCGCCTGGGCCAACCCTTCGGCACCGGTGGCGGCCTCCAGCACCTTGTAGCCTTGCGAGGCCAGGCTGATACGCAGGAACTTGCGGATCTGCGGTTCATCGTCGATGACCAACAGGGTGGCAGAGTGGCTCATGGGGTTTCGCTTTCGGCTTCAGGTTGAGGAGGCAGCGGCAAGCATAGAGTGATGCTGGTGCCTTGGCCATCAATGCCTTCGCCCACCAGAATCTGCCCGCCATGGGCACCGATCATGCCCTGGCAGATCGCCAGGCCCAGCCCGGTACCCTGCCCGCCGCGATCGCCACGGGCGGCGGTGTAGAACATGTCGAAGATTTTCTCGCGGTCGGCTACGGGAATGCCGGGGCCCTGGTCGCTGACGGTCAAGCGCAGCTGGTCGCCATGCACGGCCACCTGCAGCTCAAGCCGACCATTGACCGGCGAAAAGCGTGCGGCGTTTTCCAGCACGTTGACCAGTGCCTGCTCGATCAACGCCGCATGCACGAACAGCAATGGCAGCTCGGCCGGCACGTCTGTGTGCACACGCAGCGGCGCCAGCACCACCCGCAGGCGGTTAAGCGCACTGCCGACGATATCCGCCGGGGCCACCCAGTCGCGGGCCAGCTTGAGGCCGCCATGGCCCAGGCGGGTCATGTCCAGCAGGTTCTGGATGTAGCGATCGAGGCGTTCGGCCTCATTGCGGGTGCCCTCCAGCAGCTCGCGACGGTCTTCGGCCGGGATCGCGTCGCCCAACGCCAGCAGGCTGTCGATGCTGCCACGCATGGCGGTCAACGGCGTGCGCAAGTCATGGGATACGGAAGCCAGCAGGGCGCTGCGCAGTTGCTCGGTTTCGCCGTGCAGGCGTGCGGCTTCCAGCTGTTCGGCCAGGCGTGCGCGGGCCAGGGCCTGGGCCAGGGGCTGGCCCAGGGCGGTGAGCAGGCGCCGCCGTGGGTCGCTGAGCGGCTGCCCGTTGCGCGGGCGCACGCCCAGCAGCGCCAGCGGCTGATCGTCCACCGCCAATGGCCACCACCACCAGCGGCCATTAGGCAGGGTATCGCTGCCGTGGCCGGCGGCCTGCCCGTGCTGCCAGGCCCAATCGGCAGCCGCCCGTTCGGTGTCGCTGAAGGTGCAGGCTTCCCCGCTGGCCACTTGCAACTGGCCTTCGGCGTTGCGCTCCAGCAAGCACACCTGGGTGTCCTGCCAGCCGTCCAGGTGCTGGCCGGCAGCCTTGAATATGGCTTGGCGGTCGGTGGCTACCGTCAACCGGCGAGACAGGTCGAGCAACTGGCTGGTCTGCGCCTGGGTCTCGCGCAGCGCCTGCAACTGGCGACGCTGGCGCGCGGCCAGGTTGCCGGTGAGCGCAGCCATCAACAGAAAGAACACCAGGGTCAGCACGTCTTCTTCGCGCTGGATGGTGAACGAGAAGTTGGGCGGTATGAACAGGAAGTCATAGGCCAGGAACGACAGCGCGGCGCAAGCCAGCGCAGGTCCCAGGCTACTGCGCACTGCGACCAGCAACACCGCCGCCAGGAACACCAGCGAGATATTGGGCAGCGCCAGCACACTGGACACCGCCCAGGCCAGACCCGCAGCCATCACGGTGGCCAGCAGCGCCAGCAGGTAATGACGCCACACCCACACCCGCCGCACGGCTGAACGCGGCGCTGGCGGCTGCACGTCGCGGTCCAGCACGTTGATTTCCAGGCCACGGCTTTCGCGCAGCAGCCGCGCCGCCACACCCGCGCCGAACAAACGCCGATGCAGGCGGTTGCGGGATTGCCCGACCAGCACCAGGCTGGCCCGCCGCTCGACAGCATGCTGGATCAGCGTGCGGGCCACTTCCCCAGCCCGCAGCAGCACCACCTCCCCGCCCAGTCGCTCGGCCAGTTGCTGCGCGGCTTGCAAACGATGCCGTGCGGTTTCGTCACGCAGGCGGCCGTTGTCCACATGCACCAGGCTCCAGGGCAGGTGGCGGCGCTGGGCCACGCGGCTGGCATGGCGCACCAGGCGTTCGGCCTGGTCGTCACCGTCTATGCCCACCAGCAACCGGCCGCGCAAGGCCGGCGCCTCCTGGCCGCGCTGACGATAGCCGTGGGCCAGGTCGGCATCGACCTGAGCAGCGGCGGTCTGCATGGCCAGCTCGCGCAGGGCGGTGAGGTTGGTTTGCGAAAAATACGCATCGATGGCCGCCCGAGCCTGCTCGGGCACGTACACCTTGCCTTCACGCAGGCGTTCGAGCAGCTCTCGCGGAGGCAGGTCGATCAGCACCAGCTCGAACGCCTCCTGCAGCACCCAGTCCGGCAGGGTCTCGCGCACTTGCACGCCGGTAATGTCACGGACCTTGTCGTTGAGGCTTTCCAGGTGCTGGACGTTGACCGTGGTGTACACGTCGATGCCCGCGGCCAAGAGTTCTTGTACGTCCTGCCAGCGTTTGGCGTGGCGGCTGCCGGGGGCGTTCGTGTGGGCCAGTTCGTCCACCAGGGCCAACGCCGGCGCGGCACGCAGCAGGCCGTCAAGGTCCATTTCCTCGAGGGTGACGCCACGGTACTGGCTGCGCAGCAAGGGCTGCTGATGCAGCCCTCCGAGCAACGCTTCGGTTTCGGCGCGGCCATGGGTTTCGACCACCCCGGCCAACACCTGCACGCCCTGGCGTTGCTGGGCGTGTGCAGCCTGGAGCATGGCGAAGGTCTTGCCGACGCCGGGGGCAGCGCCGAGGAACACCTTCAGCCGGCCCCGGCCGGTGCGTGGGAGGTTGGCCAACAGCGCATCGGCGCGGGCGGAGTCACTCATGTTTCATCCTTTGCTTTTTCCAGCAGCCGGCCACTTCAGGGAAAGCCCCTTAACGTGTAGGAGCGGGTTTACCCGCGAATACGTCAGTGGCACCACCACCGCATTCGCGGGTGAACCCGCTCCTACAGGCTTCCTGCCAGCGCTTCGATTACCTGACAATGGCGAGCTTTTCCAAGGCCTGGTTCAATGCCAGCACGTTGACCACCGGCGGGCCGATCAATGGGTGGAGGGTGGCCTGTTCCAGCAAGGCTTGCAAGCGCTCGACCGGCAGCTGCCGTGCCGCCGCCACCCGCGGGATCTGATAGGCCAAGGCCTCAGGTGGCAAGTGCGGGTCCAGGCCGCTGCCCGAGGTGGTCAGCAGCGCCTGCGGCACTGGCCCCTGCTGCGCCTGATACAACGTGGCCGCATCGCCCTTTACCCGCTCAGCCAGCGCCGGGTTGCTCGGCGACAGGTTGCTGGCGCCGCTGGCCACGGTCGCGTAGGCACCTGCCGAGGGCCGCGAGTGGAACCAGCCATCGCCCTGGAAGTCCTGGGCGATCAATGCCGAACCCCGCACCTGGCCTTGCGCATCGCGTACCAGGCTACCGTTGGCCTGGTTCGGGAAAGCGACTTGGGCAATACCGGTCACCGCCAGCGGATACAGGGCGCCCGTCACCAGGGTCATCAACAAAGCCAGGCTCAATGCCGGGCGTAGATAAGCAGTCATGGCGGCCTCCTCAGACCAGGTTCAGGGCGTTGAGCAGCAGGTCGATCAGCTTGATCCCGGCAAACGGCACCACAATGCCACCCAGCCCGTAGATCAGCAGGTTGCGCCGCAACAGGTGCGCCGCACTGGCCGCCTGCACGCGCACCCCACGCAGCGCCAGCGGGATCAGCACGATGATGATCAGCGCGTTGAACACGATCGCCGACAGGATGGCGCTCTGCGGGCTGGCCAGTTGCATCAGGTTGAGCACACCCAGTTGCGGGTAGATGGCAGCGAACAGCGCCGGCAGGATGGCGAAGTATTTGGCCACGTCGTTGGCAATGGAGAACGTTGTCAACGCACCGCGGGTGACCAGCAGCTCCTTGCCGACCTGGACTACGTCCAGCAGCTTGGTCGGGTCGCTGTCCAGGTCGACCATGTTGGCGGCCTCCCGCGCAGCCTGAGTGCCGTCGTTCATGGCCATGCCTACGTCAGCCTGGGCCAGTGCCGGGGCGTCGTTGGCACCGTCGCCACACATGGCAACCAGGCGGCCTTCATTCTGCTCCTGGCGAATGCGCGCCAGCTTCTTCTCGGGCGTGGCCTCGGCCAGCACGTCATCGACCCCCGCTTCGGCGGCGATGGCGGCCGCAGTCAACGGGTTGTCGCCGGTTACCATCACCGTGCGGATGCCCAGCTTGCGCAGCTCGGCGAAGCGCTCGCGGATACCAGGCTTGACCACGTCCTTGAGGTGGATCACACCCAGCAAACGCTTGTCGACGCACACCAGCAACGGTGTGCCGCCACTCTGCGCGATGCGTTCGACTTCACGGGCCAGCGCCGCCGGCATTTCCAGGCGTTGCATACCGACGAAGGCCAGCACCGCATCGACGGCGCCCTTGCGGTAGCGGTGCTGCTGGAAGTCGATGCCCGACAGGCGTGTCTCGGCACTGAACGCCACCGCTTCGAACTGCCCGGCAGGCGGGTCGACAAAGTCGTGCAACTGGCGCAGGTATTCGACAATCGATTTGCCTTCAGCGGTGTCGTCGGCCAGCGACGCCAGCAAGGCGCCCTCCCCCAGTTCCTTGGCGGTAATGCCCGGTGCAGCATGCAGTGCGCTGCAGCGGCGGTTACCGAAGGTGATGGTGCCGGTCTTGTCGAGCATCAGCGTATGCACGTCCCCGGCCGCCTCGACGGCGCGGCCCGAGCGGGCAATGACATTCAGCCGTACCAGCCTGTCCATGCCGGCGATACCGATGGCCGACAGCAGGCCGCCGATGGTGGTCGGGATCAGCGTCACCAGCAGCGCGGCCAGGAAGATCAGCGGCAGGCTGCCACCCACGAAGTGGGCGAACGGCTGCAAGGTCACCACCACGATCAGGAAAATCAGGGTCAGGCCGATCAGCAGGATGTCGAGGGCGATTTCGTTCGGGGTCTTCTGCCGCTTGGCCCCTTCAACCAGGGCGATCATGCGGTCCAGGGTCGACTCGCCCGGGTTGCTGGTGATGCGGACAAGCAGCCAGTCGGAGACCAGCCGCGTATTGCCGGTCACCGCCGAGCGGTCGCCACCTGATTCGCGTATTACCGGCGCGGACTCGCCGGTAATGGCGGCCTCGTTGACGGCCGCAATGCCTTCAATCACCTCGCCGTCGCCGGGGATCATTTCGCCGGCGACCACGCGTACCACGTCGTCCTTGCGCAGCGCGCTGGCAGCTACCGTCTCGTAGCTGCCATCACGCAGACGACGCTGGGCGGTCAGGCCCTGGCTGCCGGCCTTGAGGCTGTCGGCGCGGGCCTTGCCACGGCCCTCGGCCAACGCCTCGGCGAAGTTGGCGAACAACACGGTGAACCACAGCCACAGGGCAATCTGCACCGCAACGCCGGTGCTCACGCCGCCGCCGGGGGCAAAACACAGCACGGTGGTCAGCACCGCGGTCAGGGCCACCACCAGCATTACCGGGGAGCGCTTGAGCTGACGCGGGTCGAGCTTGACGAACGCCTGCACCAGCGCCGGGCGCCACAGCGCGGCGAAGCGGGTCTGGTCCTTGGCATTGTGCCGGCTATTCACTTCAGGAATGGGCATGTTCATGATCGGTCCTCAAAAACCCAGGCTAAGGTGTTCGGCGATTGGCCCAAGGGCCAGGGTCGGCAGGAAGGTCAGGCCACCGACAAGCAGGATGGTCACCAGCAGCAAGCCGGTGAACAGCGGGCCGTGAGTCGGGAAGCTGTTCTGCCCCAGCGGCGCGCTTTTTTTCGCCGCCAGGCTGCCGGCCAACGCCAGTATCGGCAGGATGTAGCCGAAGCGGCCGATGAGCATGGCCAGGCCGATCATCAGGTTGTGGTACACGGTGTTGGCGCCAAACCCGGCAAAGGCCGAGCCGTTGTTGGCCGAGCCCGAGGTATAGGCGTACAGCAACTGGCTGAAACCATGCGCCCCCGGGTTGGTGACCGCCCCGGCCGGGCCGGGCAGGCTGGCGGCGATGGCGCCAAGTACCAGCACGCCGACCGGCATCACCAGCAGGGTTGCCACCAGAAGCTGCACTTCACGGGCCTGCAGCTTCTTGCCCAGGTATTCCGGGGTACGGCCAATCATCAGCCCGGCCAGGAACACCGCGATAAGGACGAACAGCAGCATGCCGTAGAGGCCCGCGCCGACGCCGCCGAATATCACCTCGCCGACCATCATGTTGACCATCGCCACCATACCGGTCAGCGGGTTCAGGCTGTCGTGCATGGCGTTGACCGAACCGTTGGAGGCGGCGGTGGTGGTGACCGTCCACAGCACCGAACCGGTGGTGCCGAAGCGGCTTTCCTTGCCCTCCAGGGGGGCGGTCTGCTGCACCTGCGTGCTTTCCAGGGCCGGGTTTGGCTGGTGCTCGGACCATAGCGCCGTGCTACCGCCGATCAGGAACAGGGCAAGCATGCAGGCGAGGATGGCGCGGCTCTGACGCAGGTCCTTCACGTAGTGACCGAAGGTGAACACCAACGCCACCGGAATGAGGATGATCGATGCCACCTCGAACAGGTTGCTCCAGGCCGTTGGGTTTTCGAACGGGTGCGCCGAGTTGACGCCGAAGAAGCCACCGCCATTGGTACCCAATTGCTTGATGGCGATCTGGCTGGCGGCCGGCCCCAGCGGAATGGTCTGGTCGGCACCTTGCAAGGTCAGCGCGTGGGCGTAGTCGGCAAAGGTCTGCGGTACGCCCTGCCACACCAGCAACAGTGCCAGCAGCAAGCACAGCGGCAGCAGGCCGTAGAGGGTGGCACGGGTCATGTCGACCCAGAAGTTGCCCAGCGTCGTCGCGCTGCGCCGGGCGATACCGCGGCACAGGGCAACCAGCACGGCCAGGCCGGTGGCAGGGCTGACAAAGTTCTGCACGGTCAGGCCAAGCATCTGGCTCAGGTAGCTGACCGACGCCTCACCGCTGTAGGCCTGCCAGTTGGTGTTGGTAACGAAACTGACGGCGGTGTTGAACGCCAGCGACCATTCCTGGCCAGGCAGGTGCTGTGGGTTGAGTGGCAGGTGGCCCTGCAACAGCAGCACGCTGAACAGCAGCAGGAAGCCGACCAGGTTGAACGCCAGCAGGGCCAGGGTGTATTGCCGCCAGTTCTGCTCCTGGCTGGCGTTCACACCCGCCAGCCGGTAACAGCCCTGCTCGACCGGCCCCAGCACAGGCGTCAGCCAGGTACGCTGGCCTTCCATGACCTTGAAGTAGAACCGCCCGAGCCAGGGTGCTGGTAGCAGCACAATGGCAAAGAATGCCAGGAGCAAGGCGAAATCGTAACTGTGCATGGCCGCTCCCTAGCTGCGATCGGCGCGCAGCAGCGCCACCAGCAGATAAAACGCCAATGCCACTGCCAGCAGCAGTGACAGCCCGTCGAGCATGTTCATGTGTGGTTCTCCCCGTGTTACGGCTTGGGCCGCTTTGGGGAAATTGTCCGAGGGAGGGGCGTAAAGGGGCGAGATCGGGGGATGGGGGTGGGGATAAAGAATGCGTAAAGATCAGCGTTGTGGTTTGCCTGTAACGGCCTCTTCGCGGGCTCGCTCGCTCCCACGGGCACTGCACAGCCTTCAAGGCCTGTGTGGTAGCTGTGGGAGCGGGCAAGCCCGCAAAAGGGCCGTTACAGGCTTATTGTTGTGGCGGCTGCTGCGCCGCGTTACGGCTCCAGTCCAGCAGCAGGCTGTAGCCCACCGCCAGCAAGGTCGGCCCGATGAACAGGCCAATGAAGCCGAAGGCAAGCAAGCCGCCGAACACGCCCAGCAGCACGATCACCAGCGGCAGGTTGCCACCACGGCTGATCAGGTACGGTTTGAGCACGTTGTCCACGCCGCTGATGACGAAGGTGCCCCAGACGCCCAGGAACACCGCCATGCCGTATTCGCCCTTCCACACCAGCCAAGCGGTGGCCGGGATCCAGGCCAGTGGCGGCCCCATGGGGATCAGGCTGAGCATGAAGGTCACCAACCCCAGCACGATCGCCCCAGGCACCCCCGCGATCAGGAAGCCGATCAGCGCCAGCAGGGCCTGCGCGGCCGCCGTGCCGATCACCCCGTTGACCACCCGCTGCACGGTAGCGGCTACCAGGTCCAGGTAATACTCGGCGCGTTCGCCCACCAGCCGGTGCAGCAAGCGCAGCACGAATGCCGCCAAGCGTGGCCCGTCGCGGTAGAAGAAGAACACGAACACCAGGCTCAGGGTCAGTTCCAGCACGCCGCTGCCGATCTGCGCGCTGCGCGCCAGCAACCAGTTGCCCACCTGCCCAAAGTAAGGCTTGATCGAGGTAAGCAAGGCTGCGCCTTGCTGGTCCAGCGATTGCCAACCGTTGACCAGACGCTCGCCAACGAATGGAATGCCACCCAACCAGGCCGGTGCATCGGGCAGGCCGTCGACCTGCACGTCACGCACAAACGCCGTAGCGTCGCGAATGTGATCGGCCAGGTTGAACCCCAGCCACACCAGCGGCAGTGCCACGATCAGGATCCAGGCCATGGTCAGCAGGCCGGCTGCCAGCGTCTCACGACCGCCCAGCAGGCGCGTAAGGAAGCGCATCAACGGCCAGCTGGCAAAGGCCAGGATGGCCCCCCACAACAATGCCGATATGAACGGTGCCATCACCCACAGGCCGGCACCTAGCAACGCCACCAGCAGAATCTGGACCAGCAGGCGATCATTGTTAACCATGAGGGTGCTCGTTCAAGGGATCAGTTCAAGGTGCAGGCCGTCTGTAGGCGCACTGCCGACTTCAAGACGGCGATTGCGCACCCCGGCCTTGACCAGCGCCTCGCGCCAGGCCTCAGCCTGGGCGCCACTGAGGCTGACACGCAAGGTGCTGTCAAGGTTCAGGCTGCGGGCCAGCAGGTTTACCCAGGCGTCTTGCGGCGCAGCAAGGTCAGGGTAGTCGAGCTTGCTGGTGTCACGCATTTCGCGCAGCACCGTGGCAGCGGTTGGCAGCAGCTCGCCCAGCGGGCTGCCTGCGATGAACTCTTCCACATGCAGATAGGCACGGCGGTTGCCACGGGTAACGCTGTACAGCGCGACCAGGGTGTCGGCCTCGTCTGCCGAGCGGCGTAGCAGGATGAACGCCTGCTGCTCGTCGCCTCCGTTGAGGCGGGCATTGGCGAACACATCATTGGCCCACAGGCTGGCCTCACCGCAATCACGCCCCTGACACCAGAACAACGGGTAGCCACCGTCGCGCACAAGTGCTTCGCGGGCACTGGTGAAGGCCTCGCGTGCAGTCCGCTCGACGGGCAATTCGTAGGTTACCGAGCTGACTTGACCGCGGCTTTCGACTTTGTCATCGACCCGCAGGCGGCCACTGATCTTGCGTAGCGGGCCCATCGGGTAGACCCGCTCCTGTTCCGTCGCCGGGCGTTGATCGACCACCTTGGCGTCCTGCGGGACCGGCAGGACGCCGGCCCACGACACGGGGGTGGCGAGCACCAGACAGGCAGCCAAGGCAGTGCGAATGGAAACGGGTACGCTCATTGGCGAACCAGGCGGCGCTCAGCGCCGAATTGAAGCTCCAGGATGTCTGGCAGTTGCATGGTTGTCTCCCTGTTCAACCCGCCAAGCCTCGACACTTGTCCGGTGCAAGTCAAGCAAAGCCAAAGAAGCGATTGATACAGTCTGCAACAAGGGCCGCGCCCTGCGCATCGTTCAGGTGCAGGTGATGGCCGCCGGGTAGTGTCACCTGTTCAAAGGGTAGCTGCTCCAGCAACCCGGTGTGGCGCGCCAGCATGCCGTCGGCGGCCACCACCAACAGCGCCGGGCAACTCACCCGCCGCACATAGGCCATGGCCTGGGCCTCGCTCAGGCGCACCGGCGAGGGCAGGGTCAGCCGGCTGTCGCTGCGCCAGCTATAGCCACCGGGCACTGGCATCAGGCCACGCTGGGCCAGCAGCTCGGCCGCTTCACGGCTGACCGCGACCATGCCTTTCATCCGGGCTTGCACCCCTGCTTCCAATGTCGCATACACCGACTTGCGCTTGCCATCCAGCCGCAACTGGGCTTGCAGTGCCATCCCTAAGCGCTCACCTGCGTCCTGCTCGGCGCCAGTCGGCGGGATCACGCCGTCGATTAGCGCCAGGTGACTGACCCGATCGGGCAATGCACCGGCCAGTTGCACCGAAATGATCGCGCCCAGCGAATGCCCCAGCAGGGCGAAACGCGGCCAACCCAGTTGCTCGGCCACGCGCAGCACGTCATGGGCATAGTCGGCCAGGGCATACCCGGCGCCGAGCGGGCGGTGCTCTGAATAACCATGGCCAGCCAGGTCCAGGGCGACGAGGCGCAGACCTTTCAGTTGCGGTGCCAGGCGGGCAAAGCTGTTGGCATTGTCCAGCCAACCATGCAGGGCAATCACCGGCAGCCCGTCTTCGGGGCCGAACAGGTGTGCAGCCAGTTCGATATGGCCCAGGCTCAGACGAATTTCCTCAACGTGTGCGCTCATGCCTGGCTCCAGCGGTCGAACAGGCCCTTGATCAGGCTGGCAGTGTCGGCCGGGCGCTCCAGCGGGAACATGTGCCCACCCGGTACACTGTGGTATTCACCTTTGGGCATACTGCGCACGGCCAAGGTGTGGTGGCGACGAATGACGTTGCTCCGGTTGCCGCGCACCATGGCCAGCGGCACCTGCAACTGGCGCGCGGGGGCGGGGCTGGTGTGCGGGATGCTGCGGTAGATGCTGATTTCAGTAGCAGGGTCGAAGCGCAACTGTAGCCCTTGCTCCACCACCTGCAGGCCATGTTCTACATAAGCGTCGAGGCAATCGGGATCGAAATGGCGGAACAGTGATTTGCCAGCGAAATAGTCCCGGGCGCTGTCGCGGTCATTGAACGTTTCGCGACGCCCCAGGGTGCGCCCGGCCGGTGTGATGCGGTCGATGAAACCAAAGCGCTTGGCTGTGCGCAGCAGCCATTGATCAGCGCGGGTGAGCACCGGGGAGTCGAGCATCACCAGCCCCCGGTAGTACTCGGGGCAGCGCAATGCCGCGTGCAGGTGCAACACGCCACCCAGCGAATGGCCGACGCCCCAGACCGGCTGGTCCTGCTGCGCCAGGTGATGCAACAATTCATCGACCAGGCTTTGCCAGTTTTCGTCCACGGGAAAGCGCGGGTCATGCGCGTGCTGGGCCAGGTGCTGCACCTGATAGTCCGGCGCCAGCGCTGCAAACAGCTTGCCGTAGGTGGCCGATGGGAAACCGTTGGCATGGGCGAAGAAGATCTGCTGCGACATGGCGCCTGGTCCGGACCGGAATGATGGCCCATTGTCTGCATCGCGGGGCGGTTCGGCAATGTCTATAAAGGTCATCGGCGAGGGGGATCAGGTCATGCCGAGCGGTCGAAACTGCTCAGCGACCGACGCAGGCAGGCCTGCATGTAGGCCACTTGGCTCTCCAGCGCCTCGCGGGCCAGACGCTGGTCCTGGTAGTCCAGTTGCAGGCGGCGCAAGGCCAGACAACTGGTTTGCAGCAGGTGCGAGACCCGCAGGCAGGCGTCCTGCAGCGTCCGCAGGTCCTGCTCGCATTGTTGCATCGCAACAGGGTCCAGCCCGGGGTTGTCGTTCACCTTGCGCATCAGGTGGTAAAGCTTGGCATCGGCCGATTCACGCAGCAGGCTGTATTGGGCGAAATCCAGCGAAGTACCTTGGTCAACCTGTTCCAGGGTGGGTTGCAGGTCCAGGGAGCGCAACAGCTCCAGCATTTCACCCCTCATTCGCCGTTCCCTGATGTTTGCCATGTGGCAACGCTAACAAGCGGTGGTGAAGTGCGACAACTGACAAAAATGCCAGTTGCCTTATCGCTCTTTACCCATGCCAGCATTCAGACGCGAGCGAAACAGTGGCCTGCACAAGCCATGGGACGTTCACGCGGGTGAGTGGATGGCCCGAAGCGTCATCAACCCGGCCAGCGGCCACTCCCCTTCCAGTTCTGCCAGGCTGGCAGTGCTCATGGCTGCCGGCTGTTGCCTGTGGCCGTGCTCCAGCGCACCGACCAAGGTGCCTACCAGCGGCTGGTGGCTGACCAGCAGCACATGCTCAAGCCCCAGGCGCTCGATTTCGCCGATGACCTGCTGTACATCACCCTCGGGCGTCAGCCAGGGCACGGTGCGCACCGGTTCGGCGAAACCCAGGGTGTCATGCACCAGCGCGGCGGTCTGTTGGGCGCGTACGTAAGGACTGGCGACAATCGCCTGCAATGGCTGCCCGATCAGGCAAGCCGCACTGTGCAGCACCTGCTCGCGACCATGGGCCGTCAACCGGCGCTCGGCATCTGTCTTGGCCCGCGGCTCAGCTTCACCGTGGCGCAGCACCCACAGCTTCACAGCTTGGGTTCCTCGTCACGCACCGGATGCGCGGCCGGTGCCACGGCGTGCGCGGCTTCACCTTCCGGCGCACGCGGGGCCGGCCAGTCTGCGAACGGCCATGGCTTCTGGTCGCTGTGGAAACTGCCGAAGCGACCGATCTGTGCCAGGTACTGGCTCAGGCTGTCGCCGAAGTTCATCAGGCTGGCGCTGGGCGCGCCATACACCAGTCGGTAGATCAGCTGTACCAGCACCAGGCCACCCAACAGCAACTCGGCCAGTTGCCAGACCACCAGGAACACCAGCATCCACAGCACCCGCAGGATGATCGACTCGCGCTGGGCGCGTTCGGGCGTATCGTTCATGTGTTGCTCCTTGCTCGTGTCAGAGCCGCCAAGGGCTCAGTTGAAACCGCTGATGGAAATGAAATCGACATCGGTCTTGGGCTCGGCGCGCATCAGGTGCTCGATCACCTGGTTCAGCGTGCGGCCTTCGAACAGGATGGCATGCAGGCCGGCCACCAGCGGCATGTACACCTGCACTTGCTGGGCCTTGGTCTTGAGCACCTTGAGCGTGTTGACCCCCTCGGCCACTTCGCCCAGGCGGTTGACTGCCTCTTCCAGGCTTTGACCCTGCCCCAGTGCGTAGCCAACCTGATAGTTGCGGCTCTTGGGCGAGGAGCAGGTGACGATCAGGTCACCGACACCGGCCAGGCCGAGGAAGGTCATGGGGTTGGCGCCCTGGCTGACGGCGAAACGGGTCATCTCGGCCAAGGCCCGGGTAATCAGCATGCTCTTGGTGTTCTCGCCCATCCCCAAGGCCACAGCCATGCCGGCGATGATCGCGTAGACGTTCTTCAATGCACCGCCCAGTTCGACGCCGAAACGGTCGGCACTGGCGTAGACGCGGAAGGTACGCCCGTGCAGCACGGCCTGTACCTGCTGGCACAGTGCTTCATGCTCACTGGCCACCACTGTGGCAGTCAGTGCATGTTCGGCGATTTCGCGCGCCAGGTTGGGCCCTGACAAAACGCCGATGCGCGCCTCGGGGGCGATTTCTTCGAGGATCTGGCTCATCAGCTTGAAGCTTTGCGCTTCGATGCCCTTGGTCAGGCTGACCAGGCCTTTGCCGCGCAGCAGCTCGGCATGCGGTGCCAGCACGCTGCGCAAGGCACTCGATGGCAGGGCAACGAAGATCAGCTCGCTGGCCTGCAGGGTGGCCAGCAAGTCGTTGACCGGCTCAACCCCATCGTGCAGGCGGATACCCTTGAGGTAGCGCGGATTCTCGCGATTCACACGCATGGCCTCGGCCTGCGCCGGGTCGCGCATCCATTGACGCACCGGCACACCGTTTTCCGCCAGCAGGTTCGCCACGGCGGTGCCGAAGCTACCGCCGCCCAGAACCGCAACAGGTTGCTGTTCAGTCATATCCAATCCATTAAAGCCAAAAGTTAAGTGGCGACCCCGCCATTATACGGCTCGCCTGCCATGCGCCAAGGTCAGCAACGCAGATCACACTGTCATGGCCACGTTGCAACAAATGCAGGCGCGAGCTTGCTGGCGATGCGCCGCACCGGCGGCGCTCGATTTCCGCCCCCACGAAAGCGTCAAGACAGGCACGCTGCAAAACCGCTGCAGATCACTGGAAAATACGCCAAGGTCAGTTACCATGCCTGTTTCAATCCTGAAACAAAGGCCGCTCCGTGTTCCCTGGCACGCCACCGTACCCGCGCCTGCTGTTATTGACCGCCCTGCTCGGCGGCCAGGCTGCGGCCGACGACCTGTTCATCGACACCCCCGACCTGCCACAGGTTCTGACCGCCACACGCCTGAAACAATCCCCCGCCGCTGTCCCGGGCAGCATGACCGTACTCGACAGCGAACTGATTCGCGCCAGCGGTGCCCGTGACATCCCCGAACTGCTGCGCCTGGTACCGGGCATGATGATCGGCTACGGTGCCGGCAATCAACCCACGGTCAACTACCACGGCAGCAACGTCAACGACGCACGGCGCATGCAGGTACTGATCGATGGCCGTTCGGTGTACCGCGCAGGCCTGGCCACGGTGGACTGGAGCGACATCCCCTTGGCCATGGAGGACATCGAGCGCATCGAGGTGTTCCGCGGCCCGAACACCGTCAGCTATGGCGCCAACGCGCTGATGGCAGTGGTCAACATCCTCACCCGCAACCCCGCCGACAGCCATGGTACACGGCTGAAAGTGACGCGCGGCCAGGACGGCATCAACGACTTCTATGCCAGCCACGGCTTCGGTTGGGACGGTGGCGACATGCGCCTGTCGCTGTCGGGCCAACAGGACGACGGCTTCGATGAGAACCAGTTCGGCCAGGACTACCGCGACAGCCGCCGCCTGACCCGCTTCAACCTCAGCGCCAACCACAACCTGGCGGTCGACCAGACCCTGGAGTGGCAACTGGCGGCCAAGGAAGGCAGCAATCAGCGGCCCTACACCTACCAGCCGGTGTTCCAGCAGTACGAGTCCGGCAACAATGCCGACGTCAACGCCAAGGACTATGCGGGCTCGTTGCGCTGGACCAAAGACTTCAGCGCTGAACACAGCCTTTATATCCAGGGCTCAGCCCAGCATTTTGACCGCCAGCAAGTCTGGCGCGCTTGCGATGCCTTGCAATCATTCAGCCCCGAATTGACTCAGATCTGGCAAATCAATCCCGATTTTGCCGAGAAAGTAGCGCGCGGAATCGCTGGAGGAACACCACTTTCGACCAGCGACCCTGTCCTGAGTGAGCTCCTGGAAAAGGTGAAACAGCAATGGAAGGAAGGTGGAGATCAGCAGGTCTGCGGCGACGTCGACCAGAGCACCCGCGAAACCCGCTACGACCTGGAAATCCAGGACACCCTGAGCCTGACCGACAGCCTGCGCCTGCTCAGCGGCATGAACTACCGCTATGATCGTGCCGACTCGCAGACCTACTTCAACGGCAGCATCGACGACCAGACCTGGCGACTGTTCGGCCAGCTGGAATGGCGCGCCGACGAGCACTGGATCCTGCAGGGCGGCGCCATGCTCGAGGACTCCCGCCTGTCCGGCAGCTCGCTGACCCCGCGGGTGGCGATCAACTACCTGATCACCCCGCGCCATGGCCTGCGTGCGGTGTATTCCGAGGCTGTGCGCTCGCCAGACATGTTCGAGAACAACGTCAACTGGAGTTACACGGTCAAGAACCTGACCCCAACCCCTAATGCATTCAAGCTGCAAAACGGCGAATACTTCGTCAAGACCCGTGGCCCTGGCGACCTTGAACAGGAGCGCATGCGCTCGCGCGAGCTGGGCTACAACGGCTACTTCAGCGACATCGACCTGAGCCTGGATGTGAAGCTGTTCTACGACGAGATCACCGGCATGATCAGCGAGCCGCTGAGGAACAACCAGTACATCGCCAGCAACGCCAACAAGGCCCGTTTCAGCGGCAGCGAGGCGCAAATGGACTGGCGCCCCACCCTGCGCGACCGCCTGCGCCTGACCTATGCCTACGTCGATGCCTGGGCCAGTAACCCCGACGACCGTCGCCTTAGCGCCCGCAACAGCGGCTCGGCCGGGTGGATGCGCGAATGGGGTGCCGGCTGGTCGAGCGCGCTGTTCTATTACGGTGACGATGCCCTCAACCAGTACCGCTACGAGCGTCTGGACCTGCGCCTGGCCAAGCGTTTTCGGGTGTATGGCAGCAACCTGGAGCTGGCGGCGCTGTGGCAGCAGCGCCTGGACGATGAACCGACCTCGGCCCTGCAGAACCGCTACGACAGCCGTCACCGCCTGAGCGTGAGCGCGGAGCTGGAGTTCTGATGGCCCTGCTGCTGCGCCTGTTGCTGCTCTGCCTGTGGCCGTTGGGGCCTTTGTCCGCCAGCGAAGTCCTGCTGGTTGGGGCTGAGGACCAGCCCGGTGTACGCAGCTTCATCGCCGCACTGGAAAGCCGCCGGCCACACGATCATGTGCAGTTTCGCACCACCACCGAACTGCCGCGCCCGGGCAAGCTCAAAGCCGACCAACGCCTGATCCTGCTCGACAACGCAGCACTGGAATGGCGCCTGGGGGAAACCGCCGGCCCGCCGGCGCTGGTCATGCGGGTCAGCCGGGTACAGGCTGAACAGCGCCTGGGAAAGTCGCGCCCCGCGTTCCTCACACTGTTGTGGAGCGACGCACCGTTGGGACGGCAACTGCGCCTGGCACGCTACTTGTTGCCGCAGGCCAGGCGCGTTGGCGTGCTGTACGGCGAGCACAGCAGCTTTCTGCTGGACGAACTGCGCCATGCTGCACGGCCGCTAGGCCTGGAGATCGTGGCCCAGGACTGGTCCGACCCGCGTGACAACCGGCCGCTGCAGCACCTGCTGGGCAACAGCGATGTGCTACTGGGCCTGGACGACCCTGACTTGTACAACTCCAAGACCGCAAAGAACCTGCTGTTGAGCAGTTATGGCCGGCAGATGGCACTGATCGGCCCGAACGCCGGCTTCGTTCGCGCCGGCGCCCTGGCCAGTACCTACAGCGACCAGGACGACTGGCTGTGGGTGCTCGACCAGTTGCTCGACCAGCCGCCGACACGCTGGCCGCGCAGCCTGTACCCAATGCGCTACGGGGTCAGTGGCAACCAGCAGGTGGCCCGGGCCCTGGGTCTTGAACCGATCGATCAGAACGCCGCCGTCAAGGCCCTGGCCGAGGGAGAACCCACCCCATGAGCAAACGCTTGAGCTGGGACATTCATACCCGCACGCAGATCATCAGCCTCGGCCCCGCCCTGCTACTGACCTTGCTCCTGATCAGTTTCTTTACCTTCGTACGCATCCAGGACCTGCGCCAGGAACTCAACCACACCGGGCAACTGATCGCCAACCAGTTGGCACCGGCGTCGGAGTATGGGGTGATTTCGGGCAACAACGAAGTGCTTGAAGGGCTGATGCGTGCCACCCTCAGCATCCCGCACGTGCGCTTTCTGGAAGTGCAGGACAGCCGCAACCACATCCTGGTGTACGTCGAGCAGTCCGACGAAAGTGCCAACCGCGCGCAACGGGTCGAAGTGTTCCAGGCGCCCATTCGCCTGCAGCAAATCCGCCTGGACAACGACTTCCTGCAACAGGGCAAAGCCACCACCCCGGCCATCGGTGACGACTACCTGGGCCGCGTGATCGTCGGCATGTCCGATGACGCCTTCAGTCAGCGTCAGCAGGAAATCGTGATCAAGGCCGGGATCCTGGCGTTGTTCGCCCTGCTGTTCACCTTCTTGCTGGCACGCCGCCTGGCCCTGAGCCTGGCCAAGCCGATCAGCGACATGGGCCATGCGGTCAAGGCGATTCAGCAAGGCAAGTACAACACCCCCTTGCCGGTCGTCGACGACAGCGAGCTGGGCCACTTGGCCCGCCACATCAACAACCTGGCCAGCGCCCTGGAACAGGCCAGTGCTGAACAGAAGCAGGCCATTGCCGAACTGATACAGGCCCGCGAGGAGGCCGAACAGGCCAACCGCGCCAAATCGGATTTCCTGGCGATGATGAGCCATGAGTTGCGCACCCCGATGAATGGCGTGCTGGGCATGCTGCAACTGCTGGAAACCACGCCGCTGAGCAATGAACAGGCCGATTACACGGCAGTGGCCAGCGAGTCCACCGGGCACTTGCTGAAGGTCATCAACGACATCCTCGATTTTTCGCGCATCGAACGCGCCGCGCTGCAGCTGGAGCACATCGACTTCAACCTGGGCGAGCTGATCACCAGCAGTGTCCAGTCGTTCCAGCACAGCGCCCAGCAACGCGGCCTGGGCCTGCACCTGCAACTGCCGGCCGGCATCGAGCAGTTGCAGGTGAACGGCGACCCCACGCGCATCCGCCAGATCCTGCTGAACCTGGTGGGCAACGCCCTGAAGTTCACCGAACGTGGCCAGGTGCAAGTTGACGCACGCTGGCAGGTGCTCGACCGGCAGCTGATCTGGCTGACCTGCAGCGTGCGCGACACCGGCATCGGCATCGACAGCGACCGCCTGGAAATGATGTTCGTCGCCTTCCAGCAGGCCGACAGCTCGATTTCCCGTCGTTATGGCGGTACCGGGCTGGGGCTGTCGATCGCTCGTACCTTGGCCGAGCGCATGGGCGGCAAGCTCCGCGGTGAAAGCCGTGAGGGCCTGGGTTCGACCTTTACCCTGGAGATGCCGCTGGCACTCGCCACCCCTGCCCCCATCCCGCTGACGCCGCCAACGGCTGCACGAACGACGGTGCCGGACAATGATCAGGTACTGCTGGTGGAGGACAATCCGGTCAACCGCAGTGTCGTGGAAGCCATGCTGCGCAGCCTGGGGCTGGCAGTATGCACGGCAGAAGATGGCCTTGAAGCCGTCGAGCGGGTCGGCCAGCAGCGCTTTGCTGCCGTGCTGATGGATTGCCGCCTGCCGCACCTGGACGGCTATGAAGCCACCCGACGCATCCGCCAGTTGCCCAACGGCGCTGGGCTACCGATCATCGCCCTGACCGCCAACGCGTTGCAGGGCGACCGCGAACGTTGCATGGCCGCTGGTATGGACGATTACCTGAGCAAACCCTTGCGCCGTACCGAATTGCAGCAGGTGCTGCAGCGCTGGTTACCCGGTCAGACAACCGCGACTGGCGATAAATGCTAAAGTGCGGCAGTCTTAAACACTGGACAGGACCTTCATCGGACCTGAAAATAGACGTTTCAGTGCACACCTGTACTTCTTTCACCAGGTGCGCTGTGACTTTCACCACAACGCAATAGTCTACCTGTAGGCTGCCGTCTCGAAGCGCTTGGTTTTCGGGCCGGCCGGGAAGATTCATCCCCTGCCGCAGGGGGTTATTGAGGAGCTCGCATGACCAAACAACACGCCTTTACTCGGGAAGACCTGCTGCGCTGCAGTCGCGGTGAGCTGTTCGGCCCAGGTAATGCGCAACTGCCCGCGCCGAACATGCTGATGGTCGATCGCATCACCCATATCAGCGAAGAAGGCGGCAAGTACGGCAAAGGTGAGTTGGTCGCCGAGCTGGATATCAACCCGGACCTGTGGTTCTTCGCCTGCCATTTCGAAGGCGATCCGGTCATGCCGGGCTGCCTGGGCCTCGACGCCATGTGGCAGCTGGTTGGCTTCTTCCTCGGCTGGCAGGGCCTGCCAGGCCGTGGCCGCGCCCTGGGTTCGGGCGAGGTGAAATTCTTTGGCCAGGTACTGCCTGAAGCCAAGAAAGTCACGTACAACATTCACATCAAGCGCGTCCTGAAGGGCAAGCTGAACATGGCCATCGCCGATGGCTCGGTCAGCGTCGACGGCCGCGAGATCTACACTGCCGAAGGCCTGCGGGTCGGCGTGTTCACCTCCACTGACAATTTCTAAGGGTTATTCGCATGCGCCGCGTCGTTATCACTGGTCTGGGCATCGTATCGTGCCTGGGCAATGACAAAGCTACCGTCACCGAAAACCTGCGCAACAGCCGTCCGGGTATCCGTTTCAACCCGGAATACAAGGAAATGGGGCTGCGTAGCCAGGTTTCCGGTTCCATCGACCTCAACCTCGAAGAACTGATCGACCGCAAGGTTTACCGCTTCGTCGGCCATGCGGCTGCCTACGCCTACCTGGCCATGCAGGACGCGATCAAGGACGCCGGCCTGACCGAAGAGCAGGTTTCCAGCCCGCGTACCGGCCTGGTGGCCGGTTCCGGCGGCGCCTCGACCCTGAACCAGATGGAAGCGCTGGACACCCTGCGTGAGAAAGGCGTCAAGCGCGTCGGCCCATACCGCGTTACCCGCACCATGGGCAGCACCGTGTCGGCATGCCTGGCCACCCCGTTCAAGATCAAGGGCATCAACTACTCGATCTCGTCGGCCTGTGCCACCTCGGCTCACTGCATCGGTACCGCACTGGAGCAGATCCAGTGGGGCAAGCAGGACATCGTCTTCGCCGGTGGTGGTGAAGAAGAGCACTGGAGCCAGTCGTTCCTGTTCGATGCCATGGGCGCCCTGTCGACCAAGCGCAACGAAACCCCGGAACTGGCCTCGCGCGCCTACGACGCTGACCGTGATGGTTTCGTCATCGCTGGCGGTGGCGGCATGGTCGTGGTCGAGGAACTGGAACACGCCCTGGCCCGCGGCGCCAAGATCTACGCCGAAATCGTTGGCTACGGTGCGACTTCCGACGGCTACGACATGGTTGCACCGAGCGGCGAAGGCGCCATCCGCTGCATGCAGCAGGCGCTGTCCACTGTCGACACCCCGATCGACTACCTGAACACCCACGGTACCTCGACCCCGGTCGGTGACGTGGCCGAGATCAAGGGCGTGCGTGCCGTGTTCGGCGACAAGGCGCCGAAGATCAGCTCTACCAAGAGCCTGTCGGGTCACTCGCTGGGCGCTGCCGGCGTGCACGAGGCGATCTACTGCCTGCTGATGATGGAAAACAACTTCATCGCCGGCTCTGCCAACATCGACGAGCTGGATCCGGAAGTCGCCGACTTGCCAATCCTGCGTAAAACCGAAGAAAACGCCAAGATCGACACGGTCATGAGCAACAGCTTCGGCTTCGGCGGCACCAACGCCACCCTGGTGCTCAAGCGCTGGGAAGGCAAGTAAGACGCTGCTGCTGTCAATGAAAACGCCCCGACTGGTTCGGGGCGTTTTTGTTTGTATTGCCTGTGCGGGCCTCTTCGCGGGCAAACCCACCACACAAGCCTTCAGCGCTGTGCCCACCCTGTAGGAGCGGGTTTACCCGCGAAGAGGCCCGCACAGGTCACTGCTGTACCTTGGGCAACACCGCCAGAAAATTCTCCCGGGCCACCTTGTGCGCCACCGCCTCCGGCAAGGCATCCAGAAACGGCTTGAACCCGTGCATCTGCTCCCCCAGGCTGCCGAACCGCCCCACCACATCCGACCCCAGCATGAACCGCTCCGGGTACTTCTCGACCAGCGCCAACCATGCCTTGCGCGGCACGCCCTGCTCATCCAGCAAATACGGCTGCAGCACACTCCACGACAAATCGACATACAGGTTCGGGTAGTCCTCCAGCAATCGCGTCAGCACCGGCAGTAGAAAGTCCATCTGCGTCTGGTGGCGGTGTATCTCCATGCTGCTGCCCGCATGCGCCCAGATGAATCGCGTGTGCGGATGGTTGCGCAGCGGCTCTTCGATCTCCGCCAGGTACAGCGGGTTGCGCTCGCGCTTGGAGGTGATGTTGGAATGCAGCAGCACGGGCAGGTCGCGCTCGGCCGCCAGGTGGTAGATACGCGTCATGGCTTCATTATTGGCACGTGGCGTGTCGCCACTGGTCAGCGCTGTCAGGTCATCATGTCGGGTGAACACCTCGCCGATGCCCTGCCACAGCCCCGGGTACATATCGAGCATGCGCTCGATATGGCTGACAGCATTCTTGTCCACCGGGTTGAAACCGCTGAGGAACGGGTGGAACCGCTTGCGCTGCTCACTTGGCAATTGCTGCAGCGCCGCCGCCACGTATGTGTCGGTGGCGCTGTACCAATAGGCGTCGGCGTCATCACCGGCGTAGTAGCGCGGGCGCTTGGGCTCGTCTTCGTGCCATTTCTTGGCCACGGGTATGCCTGAAATCATCGACTGCTCAACCCCTGCGGCATCCATGGCCTTGATCAGCGCCGGCATGCCTTCACTTTCCTGGAAGAAGTCCACGTAGTGCAAGTGGGCATCACTGTAGCGGTACTCGCGCGCCTGGGCCGCCTGGCACAGCCAGCCGAACAACAGCACACAAGCCAGCGCTCTGGCGGTCATGGTCATCTTCCTCATGCAAGTACGAACCCAGTAGACCAGGCGGCCGCCAAGACGGTTCAGCCACGGCGGGCAAACCGCTATGCTTGAGGCACTTCCACCGTGCCTGGAGCCTTCCCCATGAGCAGCCCACTGGTCATCCACCCCCGAGCCGAGACGGTCGAGGGCCAGCCGATCCTGCGCCCGCTGCCATCAGCCCAGTGCCGCAGCGTCGGCCCGTTCGTGTTCTTCGACCACATGCTCGAAACAGACTATGCCCCGGGGCATGGCATGGACATCCGCCAGCACCCGCATATCGGCCTGTCCACCCTGACCTACCTGTTCGAAGGCGCAATCCTGCACAAGGACAGCCTCGGCTCGGCGCAGCGGGTGCTGCCAGGTGATGTCAGCTGGATGACCGCAGGCAGCGGCGTCGCCCATGTCGAGCGCACCCCGGAAGATGCCCTGACCCATGGTTCGCGCCTGCATGGGCTGCAGGTATGGCTGGCGTCGCCACGCGCGTTTGAGCAAGGCCCGGCAAGTTACAGCCATCACCCAGCCGAGAGCCTGCCCGTCAGTGACAGCCTGGGTGTACGTATCTGCATGATTGCGGGCTGCGGGTTCTGCCTGGCGTCACCGGTGCCGGTGCTGTCCCCTACCCTTTATGCGCATGTCCGGATGCAACCGGCGACCACCTTGCTGGTACCGACCGAGCATGTGCAGCGGGCGCTGTACGTGCTCGATGGTGAGTTGATGATGAACGATGAAGACGTGGAGCCGTGCACCCTGGAGGTGTTGCCGCAGGGCGAAGAGGTGACATTGTATGCCGAGGGTGAATGCCAACTGGTACTGATTGGCGGCGCACCACTGGATGGGCCGCGTCGGATGAACTGGAACTTCGTCGCCAGCGACCCGGAGCTGATCGAGCGGGCCCGGGCCAGGTGGGCTGCGGGGGATTGGCCGGAGGTGCCGGGGGAACATTCGAGGATCGAGTTGCCTCGGTGATCGGGGCCGCTTTGCTGCCCTTCGCGGGTAAACCCGCTCCTACACCTGATCGGGGGTGGACACAGGTCGGTGATTGGGCGCAGGCCGTCGTGTAGGCGCGGGTTTACCCGCGAAGGGCTGCAAAGCAGCCCCCTGCAATCTCAGCGCTGGAATACTTCACTCAGCAGATTATGCATCGAACGAAACGCTCGCTCGGAAGTGCGCCGGTTATACTGCATCTTGCCCGGCACATTGGCATTCGGGTCGGTAAACGAGTGCACCGCGCCGCCATAACTGAGCAACTGCCAGTCCACCTTGGCCGCGTTCATCTCGTCCTCGAATGCCGGCAACTGCTCCTTAGGCACCAATGGGTCGGAGGCACCGTGCAACACCAGCACCGAGCCCTTGATGTGCTTGGCATCTTCAGGGTCCGGCGTGTCCAGGGTGCCGTGGAACGACACGGCCGCACGCAGGTCGGCGCCGCTACGGGCCAGTTCCAACGCACAGCAGCCACCGAAGCAGAAGCCGAAGGTGGCCACCTTGCCAGGCTCCAGCAGCGCCTTCGACTGCCCCAGCAATTGCGCCAGGGCTTCCTGCATGCGCTTGCGCAGTTCGCCACGGTCATTCTTCAGCGGCATCATCGCCACGCCTGCTTCATCGGCATTGGACGGGCGCACCGATTGCCCGTACAGGTCGGCGATCAGCACCACATAGCCCTTCTCGGCCACTTCCTTGGCAATGCGCTCGGCACCTTCACCAATGCCCATCCAGTTCGGCGCCATCACCAGCCCTGGGCGGCCCAGCGCACCCGGCTCATAGACCAAACGGCTTTCGAAGGCCTTGCCAGACAGGTGATAAACCAGCGATTCGACGATTACTTTGCTCATCAAGCACTCCTTTGGCACTCGTCATAAAAAAGCCCGCCGAAGCGGGCTTTGCTGTGCATCAACTCAAGCAGACAGCTCGACCAGTAGCTTGTTCAGGCGACGAACGTATGCCGCCGGGTCCTTCAGGCTGTCACCGGCCGCCAGGGCCGCCTGATCGAACAGGATATGTGACAGCTCGGCGAAACGGTCTTCGCTCTGCTCGTGGTCCAGCTTCTCGATCAGCGGGTGGCTCGGGTTGAACTCGAAGATCGGCTTGGACTCCGGCACTTTCTGCCCGCTGGCTTCCAGGATCTGGCGCATCTGCAGGCCCAAGTCCTGCTCGCCGATGGCCAGGATCGCCGGCGAATCGGTCAGGCGGTGCGAGACGCGCACTTCGGCCACGCTATCACCCAGCGCACCTTTCAGTCGCTCGACCAAACCTTCCTTGTCCTTGGCGACTTCTTCCTGGGCTTTCTTGTCTTCTTCCGAATCCAGCTTGCCCAGGTCCAGGTCACCACGGGCAATATCGACAAAGGCCTTGCCGTCGAACTCGTTGAGGTAGCTCATCAGCCACTCGTCGATGCGGTCAGTGAGCAGCAGCACTTCGATGCCTTTCTTGCGGAAGACTTCCAGGTGCGGGCTGTTCTTGACCTGCGCGTACGACTCGCCGGTGAGGTAATAGATCTTGTCCTGACCTTCCTTGGCGCGGGCCAGGTAGTCGGCCAGGGCGACGCTCTGCTCGCCGCTGTCGTCCTGGGTGGAAGCAAAGCGCAGCAGACCGGCGATTTTCTCCTTGTTGGCAAAATCTTCGGCCGGGCCCTCTTTCAGCACCTGACCGAAGTTTTTCCAGAAGCCCTTGTATTGCTCGGGTTCGTTCTTCGCCAGCTTCTCCAGCATGTCCAGCACACGCTTGGTCAGCGCGGTCTTCATCGAATCGATGATCGGGTCTTTCTGCAGGATTTCACGCGACACGTTCAGCGACAGGTCGTTGGAATCAACCACACCCTTGATGAAGCGCAGGTACAGCGGCAGGAACGACTCGGCCTGGTCCATGATGAACACACGCTGCACGTACAGCTTCAGGCCGCGCGGTGCTTCGCGCTGGTACAGGTCGAACGGCGCACGGGCCGGCACGTACAGCAGCGAGTTGTATTCGAGCTTGCCTTCGACCTTGTTGTGGCTCCAGGCCAGCGGGTTTTCGAAGTCATGGCCGATGTGCTTGTAGAACTCCTGGTATTCCTCGTCCTTCACCTCGGTGCGCGAACGGGTCCACAGGGCGCTGGCACGGTTGACGGTTTCCCACTCTTCGGCCGGCTGCTCTTCACCTTCAGCGGCGGCCTGCTCTTTCGGCAGTTGAATCGGCAGGGCGATGTGGTCGGAGTATTTCTTGACCACGTTGCGCAGGCGCCAGCCATCGGCGAACTCCTGCTCGTCCTTCTTCAGGTGCAGGACGATACGGGTACCGCGCTGTGGTTTGTCGATGGTGGCGACTTCGAATTCGCCCTCGCCTTTCGACGACCAGTGCACACCTTCGGCCGCTGGCTGGCCGGCACGGCGGCTGTACACGTCGACCTTGTCGGCAACGATGAACGCGGAGTAGAAGCCCACGCCGAACTGACCGATCAGGTGCGAGTCCTTCTTCTGGTCACCGGTGAGGTTCTTCATGAAGTCGGCAGTGCCGGACTTGGCGATGGTGCCCAGGTGGGCAATGACGTCTTCGCGGCTCATGCCGATGCCGTTGTCCTCGAGGGTCACGGTACCGGCGTCCTTGTCGAAGCTCAGGCGAATCTTCAGGTCAGCATCGCCTTCGAGCAGCTCTGGCTTGGCCAGGGCTTCGAAACGCAGCTTGTCGGCGGCGTCGGAAGCATTGGAAATCAGCTCCCGCAGGAAGATTTCCTTGTTCGAGTACAGCGAGTGAATCATGAGGTGCAGCAGTTGCTTTACCTCGGTCTGGAAGCCCAACGTTTCCTTTTGTGTTTCCACAGTCATGGTCTTCGAAACTCCGATCTGATGGCGGTGGCGCCTGGCGGCCGGTTCGGCCAGCGTTAACGGCGGATGTCATGCAGATGGGGGCTGCCCGGATGATTTCAAGGGCTTTTCCGGTTCGATCTTGAAATGCGCACGGGCCGTGGCAATCGGCGACTGCCTGTCGCCCTGCCAGGCGGTGATGGCCACGTTGGTCACCCGCCGGCCCTGACGCCACAACTGGCACTGGGCGTAGGTATCGCGAAAATGCCCGGCGCGCAGGTAGTCGATAGAAAAGTCGATGATCTTCGGAATGCTTGCGCTCTCGCTGTAGATCAGCAGGTACAGCGCTGCCGACAGCTCCATGAAGCCGGCGATCACGCCGCCATGAATGGCCGGTAGCAGTGGGTTGCCGATATTGTCCGGGCTTGCCGGCAGGCGGAACAACACATCATCGCCCTGACGTTCGCATTCGATGCCGATCAGCCCGGCATAGGGAATCAGCGCCAGCAATGGTCGATAGTCGCCCACCGCATGGGCGGCGTTGAGCTGCTGGCGCACCGCGTGCGGAATCATGCCTTGCCCTCCTTCAGACTGTCGCCGAAACGGATGCCGCCCTTGATGTCCTGGCCCAGGCGCATGAACGTGCCCACCACCTGGCAGATGGGCTGGTCGGGGTCGTCCTGGTAGGCGGTGCCACGGGTAAAGATCACGTCGCGGGTAACACGGTAGCACTGGGCGTGGCCGTAGATGTCCTTGCCGGCCTCAGCCGGGTGCATGTAGTCGATGCGCAGGTCCAACGTCGGGCACACTTCGAAGCGCGGCAGCACACACAACGTGGCCATGCCACAGGTGGTGTCCATCAGCGTGGTCAGCGCACCGCCGTGCACGGCACCGGTTTGCGGGTTGCCGACAATCGCTGGCGACCATGGCAGGACCAGGGTCATGCCATCACCATCAGCCTGCGCCACGCGCATCTGCAACAGCTGACAATGTTTTAACGCCGAGAGAAAGCGTTCGGCCATTGCCATCAAGGTTGAATCGTTCATCGGCTGTTCCCACCGGCCGCAGGGCAGCGGCATAAATTCGTTAAAAAGTCTATGTAGAACGGGGCGTTATATATCTGTAATCTTCGTGGAACTTATTCCGCGTAGTTGCACTCGAAGGAACAAGTCACTTATTCCACCAAGGAGAAACACCCCCATGCGTAAACCTTTTGCTTTTGCTCTGATGCTGGCCGCTGCCATGGGCCTGGCTGCTTGCGATAAAGCGAGCGAAGACAAAGCCCAGGACGCACAGCAACACGCCGAGCAAGCCCAGGAAAAAATGGGTGAAGCTCAGGATAAGATGAACGAAGCCGCCAAGGAAAACGCCGAAGCTGCCAAAGATCAGGCCGAAGCCGAGCAGAAGGCTGCCGAAGAAGCCGCTCCGGCTACTCCGGCTCCAGCTACGCCGGCAGAACCTGCCAAGCAGTAACTCGCGTCAACAAAAAAACCCGACAACTGTCGGGTTTTTTTGTGTTTGCAAGTTGCAGCTTAAACGTTTAACCCAATAGTTCACTCGCCGCCGGCATTTATCAGCACCCGCCGCGCGCCGCGCAGTAAATTTTGCGGGCGGGTTCTCGTTCAAAGTACAACCCCGCGACGTGTCTCGGAGGAACTTACTTTGGCCGGAACCCTGCATGAAACGTCCCCCCTTGGCCCGCCGGGCCCTGATCACCTTAGTTGGCCTGGCGACATTGCTGGCCGTAAGTGCCTGGCAGATCCTGCCACCCCGCCATGATGGCCTGAATACCGTCACTGTCAGCCGGGGTGATATCGAGAGCAGCGTTACCGCCATCGGCACCTTGCAGCCACGCCGTTATGTTGACGTCGGCGCCCAGGCATCCGGGCAGATCCGTGCCATCAAGGTCGAGGTCGGCGACGCGGTGCAAGAAGGCCAGTTGCTGGTCGAGATCGACCCTTCCACGCAACAGGCCAAGCTGGACGCGGGACGCTACTCGGTCGAAAACCTGCAGGCACAGTTGCAAGAGCAACGTGCCCAGCATGAGCTGGCCCGGCAGAAGGCCGAGCGCCAGCAGAGCCTGGCGGCAGGCGGCGCCACGCGCGAAGAGGATGTGCAAACGGCGCGCGCCGAGCTCAAGGCCACCCAGGCGCGCATCGACATGATCCAGGCGCAGATTCGCCAGGCCCAGGCCAGCCTGCGCAGCGACCAGGCCGAACTGGGTTACACCCGCATCTATGCCCCCATGAGTGGCACCGTGGTCGCACTGGATGCCCGCGAGGGGCAGACGCTTAACGCCCAGCAGCAGACCCCGCTGATCCTGCGCATCGCCAAATTGTCACCGATGACAGTCTGGGCGGAAGTGTCGGAAGCGGACATTGGCCACGTCAAACCCGGCATGCACGCCTATTTCACCACCCTCAGCGGTGGCACCCGGCGCTGGAACAGCACTGTACGGCAGATCCTGCCGGTGCCGCCCAAGCCGCTGGAGCATGCCAACCAGGGCAGCGGCAGCCCGGCCAGCAAAAGCAATGGCCGGGTGGTGTTGTATACGGTGTTGCTGGACGTCGATAACGCCGACGGCGCCCTGATGGCAGAAATGACCACCCAGGTGTTCTTCGTCGCTGACCGTGCGCACAATGTGCTGACCGCCCCGATTTCCGCGCTCAACCCGGGCAAGCAGCCCGATCGCAGGCTGGCACAGGTACTGACGAAACACGGCGCCATTGAAAATCGCGAAGTGCGCACCGGCATCAGCGACCGCCTGCGCGTGCAGATTCTCGAAGGGCTGGAAGAAGGTGATCGCCTGCTGATCAGCCCCTTGCTCAGTGCAGGAGGGTAAATGCCAGTCCCACTGATTGAGCTGCGCGATATCCGCAAATGCTATGGCGGCGTCGATACACCGCAAATCGAGGTCTTGCGCGGTATCAACCTGAGCATTCACGCCGGTGAATTCGTCGCCATTGTCGGTACCTCCGGCTCAGGCAAGTCTACGCTGATGAACATCCTCGGCTGCCTGGACCGCCCCTCCAGTGGCGACTACCTGTTCGCGGGTGAACAGGTGGCCAGCCTGGACAGTGACGCACTCGCCTGGCTGCGGCGTGAAGCCTTCGGTTTCGTGTTCCAGGGCTATCACCTGATTGCCTCCGGCACCGCCCAGGAAAATGTCGAAATGCCGGCGATCTATGCCGGCACGCCTGCCGCCGAGCGCCACGCACGCGCCCATGCCCTGCTGACCCGCCTGGGCCTGGCCGAACGTACCGGTAATCGCCCGCACCAGTTGTCCGGCGGCCAGCAACAACGCGTATCGATAGCCCGCGCGCTGATGAACGGTGGCCACATCATTCTGGCAGACGAACCCACCGGCGCCCTCGACAGCCGCAGCGGTACCGAAGTCATGGCCCTGCTCGACGAACTGGCCAGCCAGGGCCATGTGGTGATCCTCATCACCCACGACCGGGAAGTCGCCGCACGGGCCAAGCGCATCATCGAAATCCGCGATGGCCAGATCATCAGCGACCAGGCCCAGCCTGAGCCACTGCCCGCTGCGCACCCTGAGGTCGACGTGCTGCAGGCCGTCGACCTGCGCCAGCGCCTGAACGACGGCAGCGAGCACAACGGTGCCTGGAAAGGCGAACTGCTGGACGCCGTCAAGGCGGCGTGGAGGGTGATGTGGATCAACCGCTTCCGCACCGCACTGACGTTGCTGGGCATCATCATCGGCGTGGCGTCGGTGGTGGTCATGCTGGCAGTGGGTGAAGGCAGCAAGCGCCAGGTCATGGCGCAGATGGGCGCCTTCGGCTCCAACATCATCTACCTCAACGGCAAGCCACCCGCCCCCAGGGCGCCGGAAGGCATCATCACCCTGGACGACACCCGCGCCATCGCCACCCTGCCCCAGGTGCGCATGATCATGCCCGTCAATGGCGGCAAGGCCGGTGTGCGCTATGGCAACCAGGACCTGAAGCTCTATGTCGGCGGCTCCAACACCTACTTCCCGCAGATATTCAACTGGCCAGTGGCGCAGGGCAGTTTCTTCACCGAGGCCGACGAAGCCGCCGGCGCGGCAGTGGCAGTGATTGGCGAAAAGACCCGGGAAAAACTGTTTGCCGACCGCAACCCGGTGGGCCAGTACATTCTCATCGAGAACGCACCGTTCCAGGTCATCGGGGTGCTGGCCGGCAAGGGCGCCAGCTCTGGCGACCAGGATGCCGACGCCCGAGTGATGGTGCCCTACACCACCGCCAGCGTGCGCCTGTTCGGCAACCAGGCCCCGGAATACGTGGTGATCGCCGCCGCAGATGCGCGCCAGGTGAAGCAGACCGAGCAGGTCATCGACCAGTTGCTGCTGAAACTGCACAACGGCGTAACCGACTTCGAACTGACCAACAATGCGGCCATGATCCAGGCCGAAGCCAAAACGCAGAACGCACTGTCGCTGATGCTGGGCGCCATTGCCGCCATTTCGCTGCTGGTGGGCGGCATCGGGGTGATGAACATCATGCTGATGACCGTGCGCGAGCGCACACGGGAAATTGGTATCCGCATGGCCACCGGCGCGCGCCAGCGCGACATCCTGCGCCAGTTCCTTACTGAAGCCGTGATGCTGACGATGGTTGGCGGCGTCAGCGGCATCGCCCTGGCATTACTGATCGGCGGCGCCCTGAGCCTGGGCCAGGTCGCCGTCGCCTTCTCGCTGCCTGCCGCCATCGGTGCCTTCGCCTGCGCGGTGGTCACCGGTATCGCGTTCGGCTTCATGCCCGCCCGCAAGGCTGCACGGCTCGACCCGGTGGCCGCCCTTACCAGCGTATGAGTACCCCAACGTTGATCAAACCCTTGCCCCTGCTCGGCGCCTGCCTGCTGCTGAGCGCCTGCGCCACCCCTGCAACGCCGCCGCAACACGGTGTGCATACCCCGGCCCGCTGGCAGGCGGCCGCGTCTCAGAGCACACCACGCCACTTGACCGGCTGGTGGCAGTCGTTCGGCAGCCCGGCACTGAACCAGCTGGTGGAGCAAGCCCGCACCGACAGCTTCGAAATCGGCGCGGCCATGGCCCGGGTTCGCCAGGCACAGGCTGATGCGGTCATTGCCGGCGGCCCCTTGCTGCCCGAGGTGACCGGGGCAGCCAATGCCAACCGCGAGCGCCTGCAGCACGGCAACGGCTACAGCCAACTGAATTCCAGCCCGACCCAGCGCACCACTCATTACCTGGATGTGGCCCTGAAGGCCAGCTATGAGGTGGACTTCTGGGGCGGCAACGCGGCAGCCCGCGAGAGTGCCCTGCGCGGCCTGCAAGCCAGTGAGTTCGACCGCGCGACCGTTGAACTGACCTTGCTCGGCAAGGTTGCCGACAGCTACATGCAGGCGCTGGCCTTCCAGCAGCAGGGGCGGATTGCCGACCTTAACCTGGCCAATGCCGAGCGTGTCCTGCAACTGGTGCAAACCCGCTTCGATGCAGGCTCGGCCACAGCACTGGAACTGGCCCAGCAACAAAGCCTGGTCGCCACCCAGCAACGGCAACGCCCGCTTTACCAGCAACAGGCGCGGGAGGCCCTGATCACTCTGGCGACCCTGGTCGGGCAACCGGTGCAGGACTTGCAACTGGGCCACACGCGCTTTGAACAGCTCAACTGGCCCTCGATCGATGCGGGCCTGCCCAGCGAACTGATCAGCCGTCGGCCGGACATCGCCAATGCCGAGGCCAAGCTGGCGGCGGCTCAGGCCAATGTGCGCGTAGCCCGCGCGGCGATGCTGCCCAAACTCAACCTGACGCTGATCGTCGGCAGCGGCGCCGATCACTTCCCGGACGTCTTGCGCAACCCCTTCACCAGCCTCGCCGCAGGCCTGGTCACGCCGGTGTTCAACAACGGCCGCCTGCGCGCTGAACGCGACAAGGCGGTAGCAAGCCAGGAGGAACTGCTGCAGAACTACCGCGGCGCCATCCTGGCCGGTTTCGGCGATGTGGAAAAGGCCCTCAATACCCTGGACGGCATCGACCGGCAACTGCATTGGCAGGCGATCGAACTGCAACAGGCGCGCAAAGCCTTCGACATCGCCGAAAGCCGCTACCAGGCGGGCGCCGAGGACCTGCTGACCGTCCTGCAAACCCAACGCACCCTGTACCAGGCTCAGGACGAGGATGTGCAACTGCGCCTCAAGCGGGTCATGGGCAGCATCGCCCTGTACAAGGCCCTGGGCGGCGGCTGGCAGGTCGCTGGCGTTGAACCGGGTGCCGCACCTGGCGCTTAAACATCGGCAGGTGCGGTTCGTCTTTATCCATGGACAGCACCCGACAAGTCGCACTCGCCCTCTCACAGGAAGCCCTATGAACGCACCCTCTTTCAGTCTGATCCTGGCCGATGGCCGCAAAGCCAGTGCCCAGGATGAAACGCCAGAGAGCGGTAGCCTGCGCCTCGACAGCAGCGCCGCCATCCCCTACCGGGAGGTCGACAACCGCATCGTCTTCGAGCAACTTCCGCCAGCATTTCCGGCCAGCGCGATGCTGGCAGTGCTGGCGACCCGTTTCTGCCACCGCAAACAATGCAACGAGGTGAATGTGCAGGTCCCTGGCGACCGGGAATTTGCCGTGCGTGCGGTACGCGAAGGCATTTTCGATCACTGGCAGGTCGACGACCAAGGCAGGCTTGCCCTGCGCTGTACCCGCCAGACCTTCTGGCAGCAACCCCTGCCATGGCTTCGCGAGCCGGCCAGCGTGCACACGGCCCCGCGTTATTGCTTCAGCGGCGAGAAACGCCACCCGCAACGCCCGCCCAAACCGGCGGGCGAAGTCTATCGACGCCATCTGCCGAAGCTGAACGCCACCTTTTCACTGCGCACCATCGACCCGGTGAAGGACCTTGCAGCCTTCAACCGCTGGATGAACCTGGAGCAAGTCGCGTTCTTCTGGGAGCAGACCGGCACCCCGGAAGAACATGCGCAATACATTCGCGAAATACTCGACGACCCGCGCGTACACCCGCTGATCGGCTGCTTCGACGACGAACCCTTCGCCTACTTCGAGGTGTACTGGTGCAAGGAAGACCGCATCGCCCCCTACTACGACGTCGCCGATTACGACCGTGGCTGGCATGTGGTGATCGGCGAGCCCAAGCACCAGGGCATCGGCAAACTGCGCGGCTGGTTCCGCTCGCTGATGCATTACATGTTCCTCGATGACCCACGCACCCAGCGGATTCTCGGCGAGCCGCGCATCGACCATACGCGCCAGATCGACTTCCTCAAGTCCCAGGGGTTCGGCCACCTGAAGGACATTCAACTGGCCCACAAGAAAGCCGCTCTGCTGCGTCTGGAGCGTGAAGCCTTCTTTGATGACCACGTCCTTTGATCCGCCTGGAGAAGACTTCCCCATGATTCGCAAACCGCTCAGCGCGACCCGCGAGCTTGCCCAGTTGCTCAAGCCATTCTGGCCCATCGTGCTGGTTTCCATACTGTTGGGCATCCTCGGCGGCTTCAGCGTCACCACGCTGCTGGCCACCATCAACCGCGCCCTCAACAGCGAAGCAGGGCTGACCCACGCCGTGCTGTGGTTGTTTGCCGGCCTCTGCGTGCTGACCTTGCTCAGCAGCATCTTCTCCGACATGGGCACCAATTTCGTTGGCCAGAAGATCATTGCCAAACTGCGCAAGGAGCTGGGCGAAAAAGTGCTTTCGGCGCCCATCGAGCAGATCGAGCGCTATCGCAGCCACCGCCTGATCCCGGTGCTGACCCACGATATCGATACCATCAGCGATTTCTCGTTCGCCTTCGCCCCCCTGACCATTTCGCTGACGGTGACGCTGGGCTGCATGGGCTACCTGGCAACATTGTCCGGCCCGCTGTTCCTGCTGATGCTGCTGGCATTGGGCGCCGGCATCACCGCCCAGGTCATCGCCCGCACGCGCGGCATCAAGGGGTTCAATAGCGCCCGCGAGGCCGAGGACGACCTGCAGAAGCATTACAACGCCATTGCCCAGGGCGCCAAGGAGCTGCGCATACACCGGCCGCGCCGGTATCGCATGTTCACCCGGCACATCCAGGGGATCAGCGAGCGGATCAGCGCCATCCAGATCAAGGCAGTCAATACCTACATCCTGGCCAAGACGTTCGGCTCGACGCTGTTCTTCATCGTCATCGGCCTGGCCCTGGCCCTGCAGAGCACCTGGACAAGCGTCGATCAGGCCGCAATGACCGGCTTCGTGCTGGTGCTGCTGTACATGAAAGGCCCACTGGACCATCTGGTCAGCGTACTGCCGCTGGTCAGCAAGGCACAGGTGGCATTCCAGCGCATTGCCGAGCTGTCAGAGCAGTTTTCCTCGCCCGAACCGAACCTGCTGCTCGACGGCCAAGGCGCACCGCGCCAAACCATCGACAGCCTGGAACTGCGCAATGTGCAGTACGCATTTCCGGCTGTCGAGGGCAGCACGCCGTTTCGCCTGGGCCCGGTGAACCTCACAATCAACCAGGGCGACATCGTGTTCATCGTCGGCGAGAACGGTTGTGGCAAGACCACGCTGATCAAGCTGCTGCTTGGCCTGTATGCGCCGCACAGTGGTGACATCCTGCTGGATGGTCAGCCGGTCTCGGTGCTTGACCGGGATGACTACCGACAACTGTTCACCACCATTTTCGCCGACTACTACCTGTTCGACGACGTGGTCCAGGGTGACCAGCAGATTCCCGACGATGCGACCCAATACCTGCAACGCCTGGAGATCGCGCACAAGGTCAGCGTACGTGACGGCGCCTTCACCACCACCGACCTGTCCACTGGGCAACGCAAGCGCCTGGCCCTGATCAGCGCCTGGCTGGAGCAGCGCCCGGTACTGGTGTTCGACGAGTGGGCAGCCGATCAGGACCCAACCTTCCGCCGCATCTTCTACACAGAGCTGCTGCCGGACCTCAAGCGCCTGGGCAAGACCATCATTGTCATCTCCCACGATGACCGCTACTTCGATATTGCCGACCAGTTGGTACACATGGACAGCGGCAAGGTTCGCACCGCAGCCCAGCCGGCCTGACCGGCTGTATCCCTCGCCCCGACCAGGTCGGCTACAACCCTGGCCGGGGCCTGCCCACCCGCCCCGTCACCCACGCGCCCGCCGGTAAATTTGCCGTGCGGCGGCTCGTTTACTGGCCATACACCTCTCCAGAGGACAGCGGCCATTCGCCGGCAAGGCCGGCCCCCATGCTGCTGTCCTTCGCCTCGACTGCCACAGGGACCGCCATGCACGAATCACTGGATGCCGACTCGCTCGCTGAAGACTTGCTGGACGACGCCTTGCTCGCCCTCCTCCAGGATGAGCTGCCTGAACCCGACCGGATAGCACCACGCGAGAGCGCCGGGCCGGCCCCCCTCTCCTTCGCCCAGCAGCGCCTGTGGTACCTGCAGCAGTTCAACCCGCAGAGCGCGGCGTACAACCTGCCACGGGCACTGTCACTGAAGGGTGAACTGCATGGCCAGCAGCTGGCCATGGCCTTGCAGGCGGTGGTCGACCGCCATGACATCCTGCGCAGCAGGTTCGCCGAGGTCGAGGGCATACCGCAGCAGTTCGTCGAAGCCGACGCACGCCTCGAAATGCCCTGCGAAGACCTGACCGCCATGCCCGCCACGCAACGCCCTCATGCATTGCAGCGGCTCATCGAAGCGGATGCGCTGGCACCGTTCGACCTCGGCAAGGCGCCCCTGATCCGGGCCCGGCTGGTGAAAGTACAAGGTGACGAGCATGTGTTGCTGCTGAACATGCACCACATCGTTTCAGACGCCTGGTCCAATCCAATCCTGCTGCAGGACCTGCTGGACGCCTATTCGCAGGCAGCCGCCCAGGGAGCCTGCAAGCTGCAACGGCCCGCCATCCAGTATGCCGATTACGCCATCTGGCAACGCCAGGCTTACCTGCAAAGCGATGCGTGCCAAGCGTCTGCCCGCTACTGGCATACCCGGCTGGGTGACGAACTGCAGCCGTTGATGTTGCCGGGTGACCTCGACCCGCGCTGCGCTGGCGTGCCGCCTAAGGGCACCAGTGCCCGCTACCATGGCCTGCAACTGGACGCCGAGGTGTTCCAGGCCCTGCTGCAGCTCAGCCGGCAGCAGGGCGTGCAACCCTTCGTCATCGCCCTGGCCGCCTGGCAGGTGCTGCTGGGCCGCTACAGTGGCCAGCGGCAATTCACCCTCGGCGTGCCCAGCGCCGGGCGCAACCGCAGCGAAACCCAGCAGCTGGTAGGGTTCTTCGTCAGCACCCAGATCTACCGCGCCGAACTCGACCCGCAGCAATCCGTGCAGACCCTGCTGCAAAACCTGCGGGAGCAGTCTATTGCGGCCCTGAGCCACAGCGACTACCCGATGGAGCTGTACCTGGAGACGCTGCAGCACAACGGCCAGGTGCTACCCACCCAGTTGTTCCAGGCGCTGTTCAACTGGCGCGTGGCCGGGACTGCCAGCGGCCCGCTGGCCCTGGGCCCACTGCAGCTGGACTTCCTCGATACCGCCAGCGCCCAGGCCAAATGCCTGATCGGCATCGACCTTGAATACGCAGCCGACGGCCTTGGCTTCAGCCTGGAATACGACTGCAGCCAGTTCAGCCACGCCACCGTGCAACGCATGGCCCGGCACTGGCAGAACCTGCTGCTGGCCATGGCCCGGGGGCCCGAGCAACGGCTGGGCGAGCTCGACATGCTGGGCACCCTGGAGCAGCAAGCCACCTTCGCCCAGTGGAACCCGGCCCCCGCCGAGCACCCGGCCGACCAGGCCCTGCACAGCCGGATCGAGGCCCAGGTGCAGCGCACCCCCGATGCCATCGCTGTCACCTGCGAGGGCCAGGCCCTGAGCTATGCCCAGCTCAACCAGCGCGCCAACGCCCTGGCCCTGCGCCTGGTCGACGACGGGGTCGGGCCCGACGTGCTGGTCGGCCTGGCTGCCGAGCGCTCGCTGGACATGGTCGTTGGCATCTTCGCCATCCTCAAGGCTGGCGGTGCCTATGTGCCGCTGGACCCGGCCTACCCGGCCGACCGTTTGGCCTACATGATCGAAGACAGCGGCCTGCAGCGCGTGCTGGCCCAGCCCCAGGTGCTGGCCAGCCTGCCGGTGCCGGCAGGCGTGCGCGTGCTCAGCCTGGAAAGCAACGATGACAGCAGCCAGGCCGACCCGCTGGCCTGCTCGCCGGTCACCGTCAGCCCGGACAACCTCGCCTATGTGATCTACACCTCCGGTTCCACCGGCAAGCCCAAGGGCGTGCTGCTGCCGCAGCGCAACGTGCTGCGCCTGTTCACGGCCACCGACGCCGACTTCCGCTTCGGCAGCGACGACGTGTGGAGCCTGTTCCACTCCTATGCCTTCGACTTCTCGGTGTGGGAAATCTTCGGCGCCCTGCTGTACGGCGGGCGCCTGGTGATCGTGCCGCAGCACACCAGCCGCTCGCCCGAGGCCTTCTACCAGCTGCTGGCCGATGAGCAGGTCACGGTGCTGAACCAGACCCCGTCGGCGTTCAAGCAACTGATGGCGGTGGCCACCACGGCCGAGCCGCAGCGGCCACTGGCACTGCGCAGCGTGGTGTTCGGGGGCGAGGCGCTGGACGTCAACAGCCTGGCACCGTGGTTCGAACGCTTCGGCGACCGCCAGCCGCAGCTGGTGAACATGTACGGCATCACCGAAACCACCGTGCATGTCAGCTACCGGCCGCTGTCGCTGGCCGACCTGGGCAAGGCGGCCAGCAGCCCGATGGGCGTGCCGATCCCCGACCTGTCCTGGTATGTGCTCGACGGCGACCTGAACCCGGTAGCCAAAGGCTGCATCGGCGAGCTGTACGTGGGCCGCGCCGGCCTGGCGCGCGGCTACCTCAAGCGCAGCGACCTGAGCGCCACGCGCTTCGTGCCGGACCCGTTCGGTGCCCCTGGCGGGCGCCTGTACCGCACCGGTGACCTGGCGCGCTACCACGCCGACGGGGTGATCGAATACGCCGGGCGGATCGACCACCAGGTGAAGATCCGCGGCTTCCGCATCGAGCTGGGTGAGATCGAAGCCCGCCTGCAGGCGCAGCCACAGGTGCGCGAGGCCCTGGTGCTGGCCCAGGAAGGCGCGACCGGCCAGCAGCTGGTGGCCTACCTGATCCCCGCTGCCGAGGTAACGCTGGAGCAGCAGGCCGGGCTGCGCGCGCAGCTGCGCGAACAGTTGAAGGAAGCGCTGCCGGACTACATGGTGCCGGCGCACCTGCTGCTGCTCGACCAATGGCCACTGACGGCCAACGGCAAGCTCGACCGCAAGGCCCTGCCCAAGGCCGATGCCAGCCTGTTGCAACAGGCCTACAATGCCCCCCAGGGCACGCTGGAACAGGCCTTGGCCAGGTTGTGGCAAACCGCGCTCAACGTCGAACGTATCAGCCGCGACGATCACTTCTTCGAACTGGGTGGCCACTCGTTGCTGGCCATCCAGCTGCTGGCCAGCATCAAGCAGGCACTGGGCCTGGCAGTGCGTATCCAGGACCTGCTCGCCTACCCCCGCATCGACCTGCTGGCTGCACATCTGGGCCGTGAGCATGCCTGTGCGAGCCCGTGCATCGTGCCCCTCAACCGCCCGGCCACGCCGCTGCCTGCATTGTTCTGTATCCACCCCAGCGGCGGCATGGTCTTCAGCTATCAGCCGCTGGCCAGGTGCCTGGAACCGCAGGCTTGCGTCTACGGCGTGCAGCACCGGGGCGGCAGCCCGGCGCCGGCCGAACGGCAGGGCTGGCAAGCGATGATCACCGACTACACCGCACAGATCCGCCAGGCACAACCGTCCGGGCCATACCGCCTGATGGGCTGGTCCCTGGGCGGCAGCATTGCCTGGGACATCGCCCGGCAGCTGGAACAGGCCGGCTGCGAGGTCGCATTCCTGGGGCTGGTCGACAGCACCCTGCCCGAGGCGCAGTTAAGCCGCGCCGCGTTCCCCCCTCACACCCCTCGCCCAGCCCGCCACAGCGATACGCCGGGCCAGCGCGAGCTGCAAGACACCGTCGAGCTGTTCGGGCTGTTGTTCCCGCAGGCCAAACAGGCCGCCGCCGAGCAGCTGCACGCCAACCCTACTCAGGACGTCAAGGCGTTCTACCAGTGGGCCACGGCGCACCTGGCTGACGCTGGCAGCGATGTCCAGGGCGTGCTGGCCAGTGCCAAGGCCCAGATCATGAATGCCCAGGCGTTCGACATCCACGATCAGCTGGAAGCGAGCTTCGCCGATTTCACCCTCACTCCGCTCAGGGTCAAGCCCAGTTGCTGGTGGTCGCAGGTGCACAAGAGCACAGCACACATTCACGCCGCCGAGCAGGTCATCCGCCAGTTCTGCGCAGGGGGTGAGCTGGACGTTTCGCTGCACTCACCCTACCCACACGAAACCATGATGCTGGAGCAGCCCCTGATCGACTCGTTCATCGAGGCGTTCGGCCGTAGCTGCCCGGCACCCTGAATACCCCGTCACACCTGCCAAAAAGGAAACGTTCGCCATGAAGTGCGCTCCCTACACCGTCACCGGCCTGGCCCTTGCCCTGGCCATGGCGGCCTGCCCGCTACTCGCCCAGGCTGCCAGCAAAACCCCGGGCGAGGTCTTCCAGGATTGCAAGGCCGGCTGCCCGGAAATGGTCGTGCTGCCTGCGGGCAGTTTCGTCATGGGCACGCCGGATGACGAACCGGGCAAGCAGCCCGACGAAGGCCCGCAACATACCGTGACCTTCGCCAAACCCTTCGCCATCAGCCGCTTCCAGGTCACCGCCGGCGAGCTGGATGCCTATATCAAGGAAACCGGCGTGGTCATCAAGGACGGTGACAAACGCCCAGGGCGCCTGTGCCAGGCCAGCAAGCCTCGCTACCCGCAAGGGCCGCGCCAGCCGGCAGTGTGCGTTGATTACTACGATGTGCAGGCCTATGCGCAGTGGCTGAGCAAAAAGACCGGCCACACTTACCGCATGCTCAGCGAGGCCGAACGCGAGTACGCGGCACGGGCCGGCTCCACCGGGCCGTTCCCGTTCCCGTTCGATGAAGAAGGCGACTACCAGATCAGCAAGCACGCCAATACCTACGGCCCCAAGGACGGCTACAGCTACACCTCACCGGTAGGCAGCTACCCGCCCAATGCCTTTGGCGTCTATGACATGCACGGTAACGTGTATGAATGGGTCGCCGACTGCTACCACAAGGACTACGTCGGCGCGCCCAGCGATGGCAGCGCCTGGATGGAGGCCGACGGCGGGCTTTGCCAGGCGGCGCACATGCGCGGGAATGACTGGGGTGAAGCGCCGATCTTCTCGCGTTCGGGCAATCGCAATGATCGCGAACGCACGGTACGTGGCGACTTCCTGGGCTTTCGTGTAGCGCGGGAGCTGTGACCTGGCGCAGGCCATCTGGGCGGGGTACCCGCCAAGATGGCCTGCGTG
Organism: Pseudomonas sp. JY-Q; assembly: GCF_001655295.1. Lineage (NCBI taxonomy): Bacteria > Pseudomonadati > Pseudomonadota > Gammaproteobacteria > Pseudomonadales > Pseudomonadaceae > Pseudomonas > Pseudomonas sp. JY-Q. The sequence goes on from NZ_CP011525.1 coordinate 4,222,161, forward strand.
GCCCCAGGTTCAGAACTGTGGGGTGTATTTGACCGAGAACATGAAGTTGCGAGGGTCGCCGTAGTAGTTGTTGGCACTGACCGCAGCATACGACGGGATGTAGTACACCTTGTCGAAGATGTTGTTGAAGTTGACCGCCAGGCTGACTTCATCGCTGACCTTGTAACCAAGGCGCGCATTCCAGATGGTGAAGCCGGGCGAATCGAACTTGCGATCGAAGGCAACGGTACTGCTCTGGCTGTTGAAACCGCCGCCGACACTGAAGCGGCTGAAGTCACCAGGCAGGGTGTAGTCCGTCCACACCTTCACCGAGTGTTTCGGCGTCCAGGTGGAGAAGATCTTGCCCTCGTTCGTGTTGTCCTTGAGGTACTTGGTGGTGTTGTAGACGTAACTGGCCGACGCTTGCAAGCCTGGCAGCACCTCACCGTTGATCTCGGCCTCAAGGCCCTGGCTACGCACTTTGCCGGACGCTTCCGAGCATCTGGACCCATCACAGATTTTTGTGACATCCTGAACCGGCACTGCTCGGTTCTCGTGGTCATAGCGGAACAAGGCAACGCTGGTATTGACCTGGCCATCGTAGAGTTCACCCTTCAGACCGAGTTCGTAGTTGCTGCCAACGATCGGCTCGATCGTGGAGCCACCGACGCCCTTGGCACTCTGCGGAATGAAGACGTCCGCATAGCTGGCGTAGGCCGACCATTGCGGCGTCAATTCGTAAACCAGGCCCGCGTAAGGGGTGACGACACCGTTGTTGGCCTTGGAAGCCGGGCTGTCATACTGATAGACACCGGCCTCATAGACCTGAGAGTCGTAATCGTAGGAGTACCAGCTGGTACGCCCACCGAGGATCAGGGTCAGCGGGTCGGTCAGCTTGACGCGCCAGGTACCGTAGATACCTTTCTGCACGATCGTGTACTGGCTGTCGGTACGCGTGCCACGGGCCGCCAGGCTGTCGTAGTTCTCGAAGGGCAAGTGGTTGTCGAGATCGAAAATGTTCGCCCCGGCGCTGCGCACCACCGCCATGGTGTTGTCGCTGGTGAAGCGTGAGTAGTTACCGCCGAAGACCACTTCCTGGTCGAAGCCAAAACCGTTGAAGTCGCCATCGACGAACATGTCCAGGCCACGGCTGTGGGAGTTGAAATCAGTGGCATAGCGCCAGTCGAACAACCCAGACCCATCGTTGGCCAGGCCGGTCGGCGCTACCACGTAGGCGTAGGTCATTTCGTTGCGCTCGTTGATCGCCACCGCCGCGGTCTTGAACTTCCAGTGGTCGTTGAAGCGGTGCTCGAGGTCGACATACAACGCCAGCTGCTCGGTCATGCCGCGGTTCCAGTCGGAGCCGGTGAAGGTCGAGCGCGACAAGCCTACGTCCCGGCCATCACTGAAGCGCGGCAAACCGGCGACCATGGGCGTGAAACGCGTCTTGCGATCGCTGATGCCGACACCGAGGGTGGTGTCTTCAGACAGGTCGAAGTCCAGCGCACCGTAGACCTTCTGCTCCCAGCCGCCCACATAGTCGATGAACGAGTTGCGCGTATCGTAGTCGACCACGGCACGCCCACGGATGTTGCCCGCCTCGTTCAGCGGGCCGCCAACGTCAACCTGGGTGGCATAGTGGTCCCAGGAACCGGCCTGGGCGGTCAGGGTGACTGTCGGCTTGGCCTGGCCGCGCTTGCGCACGAAGTTGATCGCGCCACCGGGGCTGTTGGCCCCTTGCAGCAGCGCAGCGCCGCCACGCAGCAGTTCGACACGGTCATAGAATGCCGTGGGTTCCGTCAGGTAGCTGCCCAGCGCGTAGATGCCACGGGTCATGGGCACGCCATCGTACTGCAGCGAGTCGATCTCAAAGCCGCGCGAGGTGATGAAGCCGCCGGTACCCGGGCTTTTGGCGAAGGTCATGCCCGGCGCGTTGGCCAACAGCGTCGGCAAGTCGGTGATGTTCTGGTCATCCATGCGCTTGCGGGTCATCACCGACACGCTCTGCGGAATGTCCTTGAGCTTGTGTTCGCTCTTGCCGATGGTGACGCCACCGGTGGTATACGAGTTGCTGCCTTCGGTGGTCACGCCCAACGTGTTGCCCGTGATGCTGGTGGTGCCCAGTTCCAGCGCCGAGGACGCTGGCCGCTCACGCCGCACCAGGGTCAGGGTATCGCCCTCCAGGCTGTAGCTGACCGGCAAGCCGCGCAACAGCTTGGCCACTGCCGCGTCGACGGTGTAGCTGCCACGCACTTCATTGCCACGCAGGTCGGCCATTTCCGAGGCGTTGTAGATGAACTGCACATCGGCCTGCTCGCCAAGCGCACGCAGGGCGTTGGGCAGCGACTGGGCAGCGATGTCGAAGTTGACCCCCTGAGCCCAGACCTGGGCGGCCATGGGCAGCATCAATGCGGCGCCCAGCACCCCTTTGCCGAGCAACGCCCGGGATGAGCGGGCGCTGATCGAGCGGGACATGCAAAGCGCCTTGACCAATGGTTTGAACTCGAAAAATCCTGCTGGCATGGTATTTCTCTATTTATATCGTGTAATGAAATCGTCCCGCGCCCGCCAACGGCCCCCAAACGGCCGAGCTGCCCATCCTCCCCCGGGCAGATCCCGCGACAGACGCCTGACACGCAAGTCAAAACGGCTTGCCACGTGTGGCTTTCAGCGCGCTCCTACATAAGACGCATCACCCTGAAAAATCCAGAATGAGAATTTTTTGCATTAGTATCTCGCCGGCATCCTTCCACGCAATCGGCACGGCAGTACGGGGGAGGCAATGCAAAAGACCCCAGGGGCGGGTTGCCCGCCCCTGGGCGTGGTGAGGCTCAGCGGCTCTTTTCCAGCAGCCGGGCTTTTTCTTCAGGGCTCATGCTGTCGAGCCGCAGACGGGCCTGGGCCAGCTTGAGCAACTGGCCAGGGTTGGCTTCGCGCTCGCGCAGCGCCTGGGCAAGGGTGGCAACCGTAGCGTGGTCGAAGATGACGCCTGGATTGATGTCGCACTGCAGCAACTTGCGAATACCTGCCGCCAGCTTGATGACCAGCAGCGAATGCCCGCCCAGTGCAAAAAAGTCCTGCTCGATGCCCACTTGCTCCAGCCCCAGCAGTTGCGCCATGCGCTGCGCAATCACGGTTTCCAGTGCATCACGCGGGGCCAGCAGACCCGCCACAGGTTCATTGCCCACCTGCCGCAACGCTTGCCGGTCGAGCTTGCCGTTGCCCAGGCGCGGCAACCGCGGCAATGCCTGCAGGGTACGCGGCAGCATCACCGCCGGCAGTTGCCGGGCAAGGTACTCGCGGACCGCGTCCAGGGCAGCCACCGTGGCCTCGTCGCGCAAGCTGACATACGCGCTCAGCGCTTCTCCATCACACAACACCGCCGCCTCGACCACCTGCGGTGCACCCGACAGCTGTGCCTCGATCTCCGCCAGCTCGATGCGGAAGCCGCGTATCTTCACCTGATGGTCGCGCCGGCCTTGCAGCTCGATAGCACCGTCCGGGCGATAGCGGGCCAGGTCGCCGGTGCGGTAAAGCCGCTCGCCCGCCACGAACGGGCTCTCGACGAACGCCGGCGGGTCACTCTGCACGTCTTGCAGGTAGCCGCGACACACCTGCTGCCCACCGACATACAGTTCGCCCAGCACGCCGGTGACCGCCAACTGCAAGTGCTGATCCAGCACATAGACCTGGTTGTTGGGCAACACCTGCGACAACCCGAGGGTGCCGGTCGGTACCGCCCGAACCGGGTGCACCATGACCCCAACCGTGGTTTCGGTCGGGCCGTAATGGTTGAACAGCTTGCAGTCCGGACGTATCTGCAACAGGCGCTGCAGCAACGCCGCGCTCGGGGCTTCCCCGCCCAGGATGACGGTGGCCGGTACTGCCGGTGCCTTCGACTCCAGCAGCGCGCCAAGGTGCGACGGCACGATCTTCAGGCAGTCGATTGCCTGCTGCTCGAGGTACGCAGCAAACAGTTCAGCATCCTTCATCACCTCGTCGGCGGCCACGTGCAGTGTCGCACCCACATACAAGGCTGCGAACAGCGTCGTATGGCCAAGGTCGGCCGACACCGTCGAGCCGAATGCGAAGTGACGACAGCCCTCCAGCGCCAGCGTGTGGCAAACGCCTGCGGTGTAGTTCAGCAGTTGCCTGTGCTCGACCACCACGCCTTTGGGGGTGCCTGTCGAGCCCGAGGTGAACAGGACATAGGCGGCATCGCTGGCGCTGGCGGCGTGCGGTTGCAGCCGTGCAGTGTCAACCGCCAGCGGGTACAGGCTGTCGAGGCTCAGCGCCTCTATGCCCTGCTCACGCAGGCTGGCCACCGCTGCCGGTTCGACCAGCACCTGCGTGGCGCCGGCCTGTGTCATCAGGCGCACCTGCCGGGCAACGGGCCAGTGCGGCTCCAGCGCCAGGTAGGCTGCGCCGACACGCCAACTGGCCAACATCGCCACGACCCAGTCCAGCGAACGCGGCAGCGCCAGTGCCAGCACCGCCCCGGGTTGCACGCCAGCCTGCTGCAGCGCCAGCGCCAGGCGCTGCACTGCCAACTCCAGTTGGGCGTAACTCAGGCCCGCGTCACCTGCGACCAGCGCCAGCGCGTCGGGGGTGTCGATTGCCCACTGGCTGATCTGGGCCGCCAGTGATGTCTCGGCCAGTGGTTGCGGCGCGGGGTTGATCGACAGCAGGCGCTGGCGCTCGGCTTCACCCAGCAGGTTCAACTGCCGCAGCGGGCGGTCCGGCGCCTGGACGATGCTGCGCAGCAATTCAATGTACTGCTCCAGCAGGCCTTGCATGCCGCGCGCACTGTAGCGCCCGGCCAGGTAATCCAGGCTCACGGTAATCGGTTGGTCAGCACCCGCTGCTGGGCAAATGCGCAGCTGCAGCTCGATGCCCGTCGGCAGGCGTGGCGCCAGTAGCTCGCCCTGCCAGCACAGCCCGCCGGCAACCTGCGGCGCGAGCGCCGGCGTAGTGGAAAACGCCACGGTCGGCACGGCTGTGGGCACCCATTCCGGTACCCAGTACTCCTGCCACGCCACATGCTGCTCCAGCGCGGCGCCGAGCGCTGCAAGGTGCTCGCCGAAACGGGTTTCGTCAGCCCACTGCAGGCACAACGGCAATAACTTGCTGAGCGCCCCCGCACTGTTCGCGAAGTAGTCATAATCCTGTCGCGCATCGTGCTGCCAGGCGCCCAACAACCGGTTGCTGTCGCCAAGCCGGCCCAGCAAGGCCCACCAGGCCGCCTGCAGCAGCGTGTCCAGACTGGCCTGACGGGCGTCGGCCAGGCGTTGCAACTGCCCCTGCAAGGCCAGCGGCAGATTCACCTGATGGTGTGCCTGATGCGTCGCTGGTTGGTCCTGGCGATAGGCTGGCCAAGGCGCGCTCATGCCCTGCTCCGTTGGCTTCAGGTGCCCTTGCCAGTAGCCACGGGCTGCCGCTGCATCCTCATCCTGGGCCACTTCGGCACGCCACTCCAGATACTGCCCGAAGGCTTCAGGCAGGTCTTCATCCGGCACGGCTGGCGTGTCATACAACGCCGCCAGGTCACGGTACAGCATGGCCATGCCAGCCGCGTCGCAGGCAAAGCCCGCCACCCCCAGCCATAGATGCCATTGCCCGGCATCGGCGGCCGGTACCAGCAAGGCCTGGGCGGCTGGCAGCTGGTCGATTTCGAAGCGCTGCTGCAACCAAGGCTCGAGCAGTGCCGGCGCACCTGCCTCGGCCTGCACTGCCAGCGTCAGGGCTGGCCGCCGGGCGCCGATGAACTGGCGCATGCCGCGGTATCCCGGGGCAGTGCCCAGGCGCCCGGCCAATATCGGGTGGCGCTCGACCAAGCGCTCAAGCGCCTGGCTCAGGCGCGCCGGGTCCGGCCGGCCCTGAACGCTGATCTTCAGCAGCGTCGCGGCCTGTGACCAGTCCGGGCAAGCGGGCAAGGCATCGAGCCAGTGTTGCTGGTCGACGGTCAGGGCAAAACCGATGTCCTCGGCCTGGTCTACGTAACCGTTCATCCCTGGGCCTCCTCGGTCGCCATCACCTGCATGGCCGCAGCCGCCTCCAGCGCGGCCCGGTCGAACATGTCGCCCATCGCCACGACGATCTTGCGCGGCCCCTCGTACGGGTCACGGGCATGCGCCGCCAGCATGTTGTCGACCAGGATCACGTCGCCTTTCTGCCATTGGAACCGCACGGCACAGGCTTCATACAGCTCGCCGATCAGTTGCATGTCCTGGTCGGGGATCGGCGAACCATCGCCGAAGTACACATGCCGTGGCATGCGCTCCAGGCCGAACATGGCCAGCAGGTCTTCACGCGCATCCGGCTCCAGCCAATAGATGTGGTGCAGCTGCACCTGGTTGAAGAACGAGCGTGCGCCGGTGATCGGGTGCGTGATGATTGCCGGGCAGCGGGTGCGGGTCTGCAACTCGTCGTTGTCCAGCCAGCGCCATTCGATGCCAGCGGCACGGCAACGGGCCTCGACCTCGGCGCGGTCATCGGTGCGGAAGAAATGCTGCCATGGCACGTCGAGCTTGTCGGCGAACGTGCGCACATACAGCAGCCCTTTGTCCTCGAGGGTTTGCCGCAGTGCCTGCGGCAGCTTTTCGTACATCAGGCGGCAGTCGACCACCGGCGTGGCACCGCCGACCGGCGAAGGCTGCTCGCAATAGAACATCTGCTTGCGCGGCCAGCTGTCCTGGTGCGCACTCTCGTTATGGAACAAGATCATTTTGGTTTCCGGGTACGGCGTGGAGCGGTAGGTGTTCTTGCCCCCCTCCTTCTTCGGCAGGTCACCGTATTGACCGTAAAGCCCCGGCTGTACAGCTTCGGCGAATGCTTCAAACCCCTGGATACCCTCCAGGGCAAAGCCGCGGAACAGGATCCCGGCATGCTCGCCCAGCTTGCGCTCGACCAGCGGCCGGTTGTTGCGCACCCACTCGATCAGGTCGATCGATGCGTCGCCAGGCTCGACGAGCAACGGGAACAGCTGGCCTGGTACCAGCAGCGACTCGCGCATCGCCGCCCGTGGCGGTGCAGCTGCAGTGGCGCCGGCAGAGCGCTTGAGGAATTTGCCCAGCTTGTCGGCCTTGCTGGCCGGGGCGCTTACCGGTGTGCTGCCAGCCAGGGCGCCACCCTGTAATGGAACGTTCATCGCTTGCCACCTCATATCCTGAACACTGACGATCTGTTCGAGCATCGCGATCCATGCGCTGACGAGTCGCTGGATATGCTCTTGCCTGAAAAGCGTTTTCGCAAACTGCCAGTTGCCACTGAGCTGCCCGGCCTCCTGTTCGATGAACAGGGCCATGTCGAACTTCGAATACAGCGCCGGGGCGGGCAGCGCCTGCACGGTAATGTCGGCCAGGGCTTCGCTGCGTACGGGCAGGTTGTTCATCACGAACAGCACCTGCACCAGCGGGTTCATGCCGCGCACCCGCGGGGCGCCATGGGCCTCGACGATCATGTCGAACGGCAGGTCCTGATGCTCCAGGGCCGCGAGCAAGGTGCGCTGGGTGCCCTGCACGAAGTCACCGAAGGCCAGCCCATCGCTCACCCTGGAACGCAGCGGCAATACATTGACGAAGAAGCCGATCAGGCCTTCCAGTTCGCTGTGCTGGCGGCCTGCGGTGTCGGCCCCGACCAGTACGTCGTGGGCACCGCTGGTCTGGTGCATCAACCACTGGAACGCCGCCAGCAGCGTGCTGTACAGGGTCACCCCGGCCTTGGCCGCGAACTGGCCAAGCGCATCGGTCAATGCCGGCGACAGGCTGAAGTCCACCGCACCGCCGGCATGGGAGGCCTGCTCGCTGCGCGGCTGTTCCAGTGGCAGCTCAAGGCGGCCGGTATGGCCCGCCAAGGCCTGTTGCCAGTAGCTTGCCTGGCGCTGCAGCTCACCCGCCTGCTCGAGGGCCTGCTGCCACAAGGCAAAGTCTGAATACTGCAGCGGTAACGGCGCCAGAAGGTGGGTCTGCCCTGGGGCGCTGTGACGGTAGATTTCAACCAGGTCGCGGACCAGCACGCCCATCGACCAGCCATCGGAGATGATGTGGTGCATGGCGAAGAACAGCACATGTTCCTGGTCTGCCAGGCGCGCCAGACGGCAGCGCAACAACGGCGCATGCTCCAGTGCAATCGGTGTGCTGGCGTTGGCCAGGGTGGCTTCGGCAATGCACCGTTGCTGCTCCTGCGGGCTGAACCCGGACCAGTCGTCGAGGGCGATATCCACCTCGATCCGGTCGGCAATCAGCGCCAGCGGATCACCCTCGTCGTCCTGCACGTAGGCCGTACGCAACACTTCATGTCGCTGCGCCAGCGCGTTCAGGCTGTTGCGCAACACCTCGACCTGCAGCGGCCCTTGCAGGCGCAGGGCCAAAGGCATGCCGTAGGCAGCGCTGCCCCCGGACAATTGCTCGGCAACCCACAAGCGCCGCTGCATCAACGACAACGGTGCGGTGGCTTTTTCTCCATGGGCCAATAGCTCGACACCGTGCGCGGTCGCAGCCTTGCCAGCGCCGCCGAGCGCTGCCAGCAGGCGCTCCAGCACCGGGTGATCGAACAGGTCACGCAAAGTCACTTGCACACCCGGCAGCTTGCGCATCCGCGATACCGCCTGGGTCGCCAGCAACGAGTGACCACCCAGCTCGAAGAAGTGGTCGCCAAGGCCCACCCGCTCAAGGCCGAGCACCTCCTGCCAGATACCCGCAACGTGCTGCTCGAGCGGGGTTTGCGGCGCCCGGTAGGCCTGCTGCAGGGCGCTGTTGTCGGGCTTGGGCAAGGCCTTGCGGTCGAGCTTGCCGTTGGCCGTCACCGGCCAAGCCTGCACCTGCAGGATGTGCGTCGGCACCATGTAGTCCGGCAGGCTGCCCTTGAGCTGTTCGCGAAGGCTGTCACGCAGTTCGGCGGCGTCCACTGCCATGCCCTGCTCTTCGGCCAGTACGTAGGCCACCAGCTGCTGGCCATGCCCGCTGTCCTGGGCCAGCACCACCGCCTCGCGCACCTGCGGGTGCTCCAGCACCCGTGCCTCGATTTCACCCAGTTCGATACGCAGCCCGCGCACCTTCACCTGATGGTCGATGCGCCCGCAGTACTCGATCACCCCGCTGTCGCGGTAGCGCGCCAAATCCCCGGTGCGGTACAGCCGCTGGCCGTGGCTGCCGAACGGGTCGGGCACGAAACGCTCGGCCGTCAGCGACGGGCGACGATGGTAACCACGCGCCAGGCCCTGGCCACCGAGCATCAGCTCGCCCATGGCCACCTGGGGCAAGGCTTCGAACGCCGGGCCAAGGATGTGCGTGTACAGGTTGGCGATCGGCTGGCCGATCGGCACGCTGTCACGCCCCTCGTCGACACAGGTCCAGTGGGTGACGTCGATCGCTGCCTCGGTCGGCCCGTACAGGTTGTGCAGGCGGGCACCGGGCAGGTGGCTGAACACCTGCTGCTGGGTGTCCACCGCCAGCGCCTCGCCGCTGCAGATCACCTGCCGCACGCTGTGGCAGCGCTGCAGGCCCGGCTCGCGGACGAACACCTGCAGCATCGACGGCACGAAATGCAAAGTGGTCACCTGGTGGCGCTCGATGGTGTCGATCAGCCGCTCCGGCTCGCGATGCTCCCCCGGCGCCGCCAGGGCCAGCCGTGCACCGGTCATCAGCGGCCAGAAGAACTCCCACACCGACACGTCGAAGCTGAACGGGGTTTTCTGCAACACCGTGTCCGCACTGTCCAGCGCATACGCCTGCTGCATCCACGCCAGCCGGTTGTACAGCGCCAGGTGGCGGTTGCCGGCGCCTTTCGGCCGCCCGGTCGAGCCGGAGGTGTAGATGACGTAGGCCAGGTTCTCGGGGTGCAGCCGGCACGCCGGCACCTGCCGCGCGTAACCGCCCAGCTCGCCGGGCTGGTCCAGCAGCAGCACCTGCCCGGCAAACGCCGGCAGCTGCTCGCGCAGGTGGGCCTGGGTCAGCAGCAGTTCGATGCCGCTGTCTTCGAACATGTAGGCCAGCCGCTCGGCCGGGTAGTCCGGGTCCAGCGGTACATAGGCGGCGCCGGCTTTAAGGATCGCCAGCAGGCCAACGACCATTTCCAGCGAACGCTCGGCGGCGATACCCACCAGGCTTTCCGGGCCGACACCCTGTTCGATCAGCTTGTGCGCCCACTGGCTGGACAGCTCGCTCAACGCCCGGTAGCTCATGCGCTGGTCGCCGAACAGCAGTGCCGTGGCGTCCGGCTGACGACGCGCCTGCGCCTCGAACAGCTGGTGCACGCGCCAGTCGCCGGGGTAGTCGGTGGCGGTGTCGTTAAGGTCATGCAGCACCGCTTGCGCCTGCTGCGGGCTCAGCATCGGCAACTCGCCCAACGCCGTTTCGGCGCTGCTCTCAAGCATCTGCTGCAACACCTGCAACAGGTGCTCGCCAAGTTGCTCGGCCAACCGGGCACTGAACCGTGCCCGATCGGCTTTCAACTGCAGCGACAGGTGCGTACCCAGGTTAACCACCAGCGTCAGCGGGTAGTTGGTCTGTTCGTGGTTCGCCACCTCACCAAACACCAGGCTGCTGGTGGTATCGGCCTGCAGCGCTTCGGACACCGGGTAGTTCTCGAACACCAGGATGCTGTCGAACAGCGCTTCGCCGCCCTGCCCGGCCCAGCGCTGGATATCGAACAATGGCGTGTGATCGTACTCACGCAGGGCGATGTTCAGCGCCTGCACAGTGTCCAGCCAGTCACCCAGCGCTTGCTCCGGGCGTGGGCTGGCAATGACCGGCAAGGTATTGATGAACAGGCCGATCTGCTGTTCGATGCCCTTGAGTTCGGCCGGCCGCCCAGCCGTGGTCGCACCAAAGGCGACGCAGGCCTGGCCGGTATAGCGCTGCAGCACCAGCAGCCAGGCCGCTTGCACCACGGTATTGACGGTGACCCTGCGCTCACGGGCAAAGGCGTCCAGGCGGGCGGTCTGCCGGGCATCCAGTTGCTGTACCCGCTCGACCTGCCCCTGCCCTTCACTACCGGCTGCCCAGTCCGTGGCCCTGGCCAGCAAAGTGGGTGCATCCAGGTCTTGCAACTGGCGGGTCCAGAACGCCTGCCGGGCTTCGCCATCCTGGCGCTGCAGCCAGGCAATGTAGTCACGGAAGCGCCCCGGCCCTTGCTCCGGCACGCTGCCGTGGTAGCGCTGCAGCACCTCGCCCAGCAGCCGGGTATTGCTCCAGCCGTCCATCAGGATGTGGTGGCTGGTGTAGATCAGGTGATAACGCTGCGCGTCCAGGCGAATCAGGGTCAGGCGCAACAGCGGCGGCCGGACCAGGTCGAAGCCGGCCGCGCGGTCTGCAGCAGCGAACGCCTCCAGCGCATCGGCAAGGTCGTCACGGCCACGCCAGTCATGCACCGCGAACGGCAACTGCGCCTCACGCTGAATGATCTGCAACGGGCTGGCCAGCTCACCCCAGATGAAGCTGCCACGCAGCAGGTCATGGCAGTCGACTGCCGCTTGCCAGGCAGCACGGAAGCGCTCGGGATCCACGCCAGTCACATCGACCCGCAGCTGGTTGATGTAATCCCCGCCCTGCTGCAGCAGCGTATGGAACATCATGCCTTGCTGCATGGGTGAAAGCGGGAAGATGTCTTCGACCATCGCTGGCGGCAGCGGCAGGCTGTCGAGCTGGGCCTGGGTCAGGCCGGCCAGCGGAAAGTCCGACGGGGTCATGCCGGCGTGTTCGCGCTGGCAGCAGTGTTCGACCAGGGCGCGCAGCTCATGGCTGTATTCATCGGCCAGGCGCTGTACGGTGGCGACTTCGAACATGTCGCTGCTGAAGGTCCAGCCCAGGCTCAGCTCACCGGCGTAGACCTGGCCATTGAGCGTCAGCCAGTTACCCAATGGCGCGTCCAGGCTTTGCTCATCGCCTTTGGGGTCTGCGCAGGGCACCAGCAGCGCCTGCTCATCGGTCGCCAGGTGGCCATCCAGCTGGCCCAGATAGTTGAAGGTGATGCGCGGCACAGGCAAGGCACGCAGGCACTCACGGCTGGCAGCGTCTGCCAGGTAGCGCAGCACACCATAGCCAATGCCCTTTTCGGGCACGGCGCGCAGTTGTTCCTTGACCTGCTTGATCGACCCATCCAGCGTTGCCGCCGGGCTCAGCTGCAGCGGGAACAGGCTGGTGAACCAGCCGACCGTGCGGCCCAGGTCGAGGTTGTCGAACAGCGCTTCGCGCCCGTGCCCTTCCAGCTCGATCAGGGTCGAGGGTTCGCCGCTCCAGCGGCAGATTACCCGCGCAAGCGCAGTCAGCAGCAGGTCGTTGACCTGGGTGCGGTAAGCGGCCGGGGCCTGCTGCAACAGCTGTCGGGTCAGCGCCCCGTCCAGGTGGCTGTAGACCGTGTGGGCGTACCGGTTGCTCAGGGCGCCAGCGCTGTTGTCCTGCGGCAGGCTGCCGCTGGCATGGCTCAACTGCGCCTGCCAATAGCCCAGTTCGGCCTGCAACGTGTCGCTGCCGGCGTAGGCCTGCAGCTGTTCGGCCCAGGCCCTGAAGGCACTGGTCTTGGCGGGCAACTGTGGCACCTGCCCGGCCGCACACTGTTGGTAGGCCCGGTGCAAGTCCTCCAGCAGAATACGCCAGGACACCCCATCGACGACCAGATGATGGATCGCCAGCAACAGGCGCTGACTGCCGTCCGCCAAGGTTGCCAGCACCGCGCGCAGCATCGGCCCATCGGCCAGGTTGAGGCTGCACTGGGCCTCGGTGCCCAATGCCTGCAGCTCACCGGCATCGGCCAGTGTCGCGCACCATAGCAAAGGTGGCTGTACCGGCCCGGCAGGCCGGTAGCTGGCCTGCCACTGCCCATCAACCTCGACGAAGCTCAGGCGCAGGCTGTCGTGGTGCGTGACCAGGGCCTGCAGCGCCTGCTCCAGTGCCTGTGCATCAAGCGCCTGCAGCGGGCGGAACAGCACCGACTGGTTCCACTGCTGGCGGTCGGCAATCGCTGTGTCGAAGAAGGCATGCTGCACCGCCAGCAGCGGTGTGGGCCCGTGCAATGGGCGCTGGTCGGCCTGCGCCGCACACCCCACCTGGGCGACTGCGGCCAGGTCTTGTACCGTCTGGTGCTGGAACAGGTCCTTGGTGGTGAAGCGGATGCCCGCCTGGCGGGCGCGGCTGACCACCTGGATCGAGACGATCGAGTCGCCACCGAGGGTGAAGAAGTTGTCGCTGCGGCCGACCCGCTCCAGCTTGAGCAGGTCCTGCCAGATCGCCGCGATCTGCTGTTCCAGCGGACCTTGCGGTGCACTGTAGGCCTGCTGCAGGGCGCTGTTGTCGGGCTTGGGCAAGGCCTTGCGGTCGAGCTTGCCGTTGGCCGTCACCGGCCAGGCCTGCACCTGCAGGATGTGCGTCGGCACCATGTAGTCCGGCAGGCTGCCCTTGAGCTGTTCGCGAAGGCTGTCACGCAGTTCGGCGGCATCTACCGCGATGCCCTGCTCTTCGACCAGTACGTAGGCCACCAGCTGCTGGCCATGCCCGCTGTCCTGGGCCAGCACCACCGCCTCGCGCACCTGCGGGTGCTCCAGCACCCGTGCCTCGATTTCACCCAGTTCGATACGCAGCCCGCGCACTTTCACCTGATGATCGATACGCCCGCAATACTCGATCACTCCGCTGTCGCGGTAGCGCGCCAAATCCCCGGTGCGGTACAGCCGCTGGCCGTGGCTGCCGAACGGGTCGGGCACGAAACGCTCGGCCGTCAGCGACGGGCGACGATGGTAACCACGCGCCAGGCCCTGGCCACCGAGCATCAGCTCGCCCATGGCCACCTGGGGCAAGGCTTCGAACGCCGGGCCAAGGATGTGCGTGTACAGGTTGGCGATCGGCTGGCCGATCGGCACGCTGTCACGCCCCTCGTCGACACAGGTCCAGTGGGTGACGTCGATCGCTGCCTCGGTCGGCCCGTACAGGTTGTGCAGGCGGGCACCGGGCAGGTGGCTGAACACCTGCTGCTGGGTGTCCACCGCCAGCGCCTCGCCGCTGCAGATCACCTGCCGCACGCTGTGGCAGCGCTGCAGGCCCGGCTCGCGGACGAACACCTGCAGCATCGACGGCACGAAATGCAAAGTGGTCACCTGGTGGCGCTTGATGGTGTCGATCAGCCGCTCCGGCTCGCGATGCTCCCCCGGCGCCGCCAGGGCCAGCCGTGCACCGGTCATCAGTGGCCAGAAGAACTCCCACACCGACACGTCGAAGCTGAACGGGGTTTTCTGCAACACCGTGTCGGCGCCGTCCAGCGCATACGCCTGCTGCATCCATGCCAGCCGGTTATACAACGCCAGGTGGCGGTTGCCGGCGCCTTTCGGCCGCCCGGTCGAGCCGGAGGTGTAGATGACGTAGGCCAGGTTCTCGGGGTGCAGCCGGCACGCCGGCACCTGCCGCGCGTAACCACCCAGCTCGCCGGGCTGGTCCAGCAGCAGCACCTGCCCGGCAAACGCCGGCAGCTGCTCGCGCAAGTGCGCCTGGGTCAGCAGCAGCTCGATGCCGCTGTCTTCGAACATGTAGGCCAGCCGCTCGGCCGGGTAGTCCGGCTCCAGCGGTACATAGGCGGCGCCGGCTTTAAGGATCGCCAATAGGCCAACGACCATTTCCAGCGAACGCTCGGCGGCGATACCCACCAGGCTTTCCGGGCCGACACCCTGTTCGATCAGCTTGTGCGCCCACTGGCTGGACAGCTCGCTCAACGCCCGGTAGCTCATGCACTGGTCGCCGAACAGCAGTGCCGTGGCGTCTGGCTGGCGACGCGCCTGCGCCTCGAACAGCTGGTGCACGCGCCAGTCGCCGGGGTAGTCGGTGGCGGTGTCGTTAAGGTCGTGCAGCACCGCTTGCGCCTGCTGCGGGCTCAGCATCGGCAACTCGCCCACCGGCTGTTGCGGCTGGGCTACCACACTGTGCAACAGGTGCTGCCAATGCTGCCCCATGCGCTCGACGCTTGGCGCGTCGAACAGGTCGGTGGCGTAGGTCAGCGATGCCCACAGGCCATCCGCGGTCTCGACCGTGTCCAGGGTCAGGTCGAACTGGGCGTTCACTTCTTCCCACGCCAGCACTTCCACGCTCAGGCCTGGCAGCTGTGTGGCCCCTGGCAGCCGGCGCTCGGCGCTGCGATGGTTGAACATGACCTGGAACAACGGGCTGCGGTTCAGGCTCCGTTCGACCTGCAGCGCATCCACCAGCTGCTCGAAGGGCAAGTCCTGGTGCGCCTGGGCCTCCAGCGCAGTGGCCTTGACCTGCTGCAACAGGCGCACGAACGGTTGGTGCGTATCGATTTCAGCCTTGTGCACCTGAGTATTGACGAAGAAGCCGATCAGGCCTTCGGTTTCCTTGCGGGTGCGGTTGGCGACCGGCACGCCGACGCGGATGTCCGACTGCCCGGTATAGCGGTGCAACAGGCACTGGAAGGTCGCCAGCAACAGCATGAACAGGGTCACCCCTTCGCGCCGTGCCAGTTGCCGCAGGCCATCGGCCAGTGCCGGGCTCAGTGGCAGGTCGATGCGGGCGCCACGGTAGCTGCTGTGCAACGGCCGCGGGCGATCAGCGGGCAGCGCCAGCACAGGCTGCTCACCGCCCAGCTGGGCGGTCCAGTAGGCTAGCTGGCGCTGCCGTTCGCCGCCATCCATCCATTGACGCTGCCAGGCGGCATAGTCGGCGTACTGGATCGGCAACGCCGGCAGGCTGGCAGGCTGGCCGCTGCTGTACGCGCGATACAGGTGCACCAGCTCCTGCACCATCAGCGCCAGCGACCAGCCATCCGAGACAATGTGGTGCTGGGTGATCAGCAACACATGATCGTCCGGCCCCAGGCACAGCAGGCTGGCCCTCAGGAGCGGGCCCTGGGCCAGGTCGAACGGCTGGCGGATTTCTTCGGTGATACAGGTGCGCAGCCGCGCCGCCCGGTCCTCGCCGGGCGCCAGGGCCAGGGTATGCCTGGCAATGCTCACCGGCGCGGGGGCATGGATCACTGGTGTGGTGCGCTCACCGTCAGTGGCGAAGGTGGTGCGCAGCGACTCGTGGCGCGCCACCAGCGCATCGAAGCTTTGCTGCAGGGCAGCCAGGTCCAGTGCGCCGCGCAGGTTCAGCGCACTGGGCAGGTGATAGGCGGCGCTGTCTGGCTCAAGGTGCCAAAGAAACAGCTGCCGCTCCTGGGCGAAGGACAGCGAAAGCGGCTCGGTCGGATCGCGTCGAAAAACAGGTGCCACGCTGTACAGATCGACACCTTGCTGCTTGAGCAGCACCGCCAGCGCCTTGCGTTGCTTTGCCGACAGTGTTGCTACCGATTCGATTAACTTTTGCACGCCCTTCCCCTGTCAAGAGATCAGATTTTCCAGATCTTCGGCTGATAGACGTTTGAGGGCCTCCAAGGATTTAGCCAAGGCATCGTTGACCGCCTGGGTGTGCGGCTGAGCACCAGCGATCTCGGCGCAGTAGGTTTGCAGGTCGTGGGTGGTGAACAGCGCCTTGACCGCTGTTTCCAGCTTCAACTGCTCACGCAGCCGCACGGTGACCTGGGTGGCCAGCAGCGAATGCCCGCCGAGGTCGAAGAAGTTGTCGGCAAGGCCGACCTGATCGACGTGCAGCACCTCCTGCCAGATCTGCGCCACCTGCTGCTGCAGCTCACTCTGCGGTGCCAGGTAGGCCACCCGGGCGACACTCAGGTCAGGGGCTGGCAGGCGGTTGCGGTCAAGCTTGCCATTGGGGGTGTGGGGGAAGGTTGCGACGAACGTCGTCCAGGTCGGCACCATGTACTCCGGCAACACGCTGCGCAGTTGCCGCTTCAGCGCCTCGCCCAGTGCCTCCCGCGTTTGCGCATCGTCGACCACGGCCACGTCCTGCGGCACCAGGTAAGCCACCAGCTGCTGGCCACCAGGCCCCGGCCGGGCGACTACCGCCGCTTCGCGAATGGCGGGATGACGCGCCAGTTGTGCCTCGATTTCACCGAGTTCGATACGATAGCCACGCATCTTCACTTGCTGGTCGATTCGCCCAAGGTATTCCACCACACCCTCGGCCCGGTAACGCGCCAGGTCGCCGGTGCGGTACAGCCGCTCACCGTTCCCGGCGAACGGGTCGGGGACGAAACGCTCGGCGGTCAGCCCTGGCCGCTGGTAATACCCGCGCGCCAGCCCCGCCCCGCCAATCAGCAGCTCGCCGGCAACGCCAACAGGGACTGGCGCCAGGTCCTCACCCAGCAGGTAGAGCCGGGTATTGTCCAACGGCCTGCCTAGCAACGCCTGCGGCCTGGCGGGCTGCAAGCGGTGCAGCGCCGACCAGATGGTGGTTTCGGTGGGCCCGTACAGGTTCCACAACGGCCCGCCCAGGGCCAGCAGCCGCTGGGCCAGGTCATCGCTCAGCGCTTCGCCGCCACACAGCTTCGTGCAGCCGGCCAGCACCTCGCCGCGGCCGCTGTCTAGCAGCATGCGCCAGGTCGAAGGGGTGGCCTGCAGCACGGTCACTGACTGCTGCGCTACCAGCTCCAGCACCCGCTGCGGGTCCTGTGCGGTATCCGGACCGGCCAGGACCACGCAGGCGCCCTGCACCAGCGGCAAGTACAACTCCAGCCCGAAGATATCGAACGAGAACGTGGTCAAGGACAACAGGCGGTCGCCGGTAGCCAGCCCCGGCGCCTTGGCCATGCTGGCGATGAAGTTGACCAGCGCGCCGTGGGGCACCATCACCCCTTTTGGCCTGCCGGTGGAGCCCGAGGTGTAGATCATGTAGGCAAGGTGCTCGGCCGACAGGTGCGGCTGCGGGTTGTGCACACTGTAGGCTGCCACGTTGCAGCCACTGCCCAGCGGGTGCTCGGGCGCCAGCAACAGACACTGGACCGTGGCCGGTATCGGCAGGCGTGCCTGGAGCGACGGCTGGGTCAGCAGCAGCCTGATGCCGCTGTCCTCCATCATGTAGGCCAGCCGCTCGTCCGGGTAGTGGGGGTCCAGCGGTACATAGGCACCCCCGGCCTTGAGCACGGCCAGCAAGGCGACGAGCATCTGTGGCGAGCGTTCGAGGGCCACCCCGACTTTGACGTCCGGCCCCACGCCGCCTTCGATCAGGCGCCAGGCCAGGCGGTTGGCGTGTTCGTTGAGTTGCTGGTAGCTCAGCGTCTGGTCTTCGAACTGCACGGCCGGTGCATGCGGTGTGGCATGGGCACGCTGCTCGATCAGGTGCTGGATGCAGGCGTCGGCAACCGGCACCGCCGTGTCATTCCAGGCTTGCCCGATCACGTCCAGCTCGCGGTCGCTGAGCAGTGGCAACGCGGCGATTCGCTGGCCCGCGTCCGCCACGATGCCGTCCAGCAATTGCAGCCAGTGCCCGGCCATGCGCGCCACGGTCGTGGCATCGAACAGATCGGTGGCGTAGTTGAAAGAAGCGCCGATCTGCCCTGGCGCTTCGAAGGTTTCCAGGGTGAGGTCAAACGGCGCGGTGCGCGTTTCGCCAGGCAAAGCCTCGATACGCAGCGCTGTGTCGCTGGCGGCCTGCTGGCCATTGCCCTGGCGCTGGTGGTTGAACATGACCTGGAACAACGGGCTGTGGCTCAGGCTGCGCCCCGGCTGCAAGGCTTCGACCAGTTGTTCGAACGGCAGCTCTTGATGGGCCTGGGCGTCGCTGGCGGCCTGGCGGGCTTGCTGCAACAGCGCGCGGAAGGTCTGCTGCGGCTCGATTTGCGCGCGCAGCACCTGGGTGTTGACGAAAAACCCGATCAACCCTTCGGTTTCTACCCGGTTGCGGTTAGCGATAGGCACACCCACGCGAATGTCCTGCTGCCCGCTGTAGCGCTGCAGCAAGGCCTGGAACGCGGCCAGCAACAGCACGAACAAGGTCACCCCTTCGTGGCGGGCCAGGTCTTGCAGGCGTTGGCACAGTTCGGCCGGCAAGCTGAAGTCGTGCCGTGCGCCGCGGTAGCTCATCAGCCCCGGGCGGGGCCGATCGGTGGGCAGTTCCAGCACCGGCTGCTGGCCACCCAACTGCGCTTGCCAGTAGGCCAGCTGCCGCTCGCGCTCACCGGCCTCCATCCAGCGCCGTTGCCAGATGGCATAGTCGGCGTACTGGATGGGCAGCGGCCGAACAGCCACGGCATGCCCTTGGCAGCAGGCACTGTAACCCTGCAGCAGTTCATCGACCATGACCTTCAGCGACCAGCCGTCAGCGGCGATGTGGTGCACCACCAGGCTGAACACATGGTCCTCGGCCGCCAGGCGCAGCAACGCCACGCGCAACACGGGGCCATGTTGCAGGTCGAACGGCTGCTCCCGGTGGGCTTCGACAAAGGCCTGAATCTGCGCCTGCTCATCGCCCACACCGCGCTCACGGCATTCGATCGCTACCGTCAGCTGTGGGGCGATTTGCTGGCGTGGGCCACCGTCGCGGCTGTCATGGGTGAACGTGGTGCGCAAGCTCTCGTGCCGCGCCAGCAGCGCATCGAAACTGCCTTGCAAGGCCTGCAGGTTCAGCGGGCCATGCAGGCGCAGGCTGACCCCGATGTTGTAGGCAGTGCCCTGAGGCTCCATCTGCCACAGGAACCATTGGCGCTCCTGGGCAAACGACAACGGCACCACGGTGGTGTCGTCGCGCACCAGCGGAATGGGCAGGTTGGCCGGGGATACGCCCTCTTCAAGCATTTTCTGCAGGTATTGGCGACGCTTTTCCAGCGGCAGATTGATGAAGCGCTGAGCAATTTTCGTGGCGACTGCGGTGTCCATCACACCTCCTCCATTTCGTCCAGCAGAGCCGACAGCTTGCTGAGTGTTTGTGTGTCCGCCGGCGCAGATGCCTGGGCCAGCTGTTCGGCGAAGCTCGCCAGGGTTGGGTGCTGGAAAATCAGTTGCGGGGTCAGGCTCAGGCCGAGTTCCAGTTGCACCCGCGATACCACGCTCACGGCCAGCAATGAATGGCCGCCCAGTTCGAAGAAGTGGTCGTCCAGGCCCACTTGCTCAAGCTTGAGCACGTCCTGCCAGATGGCTGCCAGCTGCTGTTCCAGCTCACTGCCTGGGGCGCGATAACCTTGCTGCAACAGGCTGGCATCGGCCTTGGGCAGGGCCTTGCGGTCGAGCTTGCCGTTGGCTGTCAGCGGCCACCGGTCGAGCAGCAGCAGGTGCGCCGGGACCATGTAGTCCGGCAGCGCTTCCTTCAGCTGTTCGCGCAGCTGCGCGCGCAGCCCGGCCTGCTGCTCCAGCGCTACCTCGGCAGCGGGGATCAGGTAGGCCACCAGCTGCTGGCCGGTCGCGCCTTCCTGGGCCAGCACCAGGGCCTCGCGCACCTGCGGCTGGGCCTGCAGGCGGGCTTCGATTTCCCCCAGCTCGATGCGGAAGCCGCGGATCTTCACCTGGTGGTCGATGCGTCCCACATACTCGATCACCCCGTCGGCGTGGTAGCGCGCCAGGTCACCGGTGCGGTACAGGCGCCCGCCAGGGGCACCGAACGGGTCCGGCACGAAGCGCGTGGCGCTCAGGTCGCTGCGCTTGAGGTAGCCGCGCGCCAGGCCGGCGCGGCCCACGTACAGCTCGCCGATGCAGCCTTTGGCTACCGGGTTCAGGTCGCCGTCGAGCACATACCAGGACAGGTCGGGGATCGGCACGCCCATCGGGCTGCTGGCCGCCTTGCCCAGGTCGGCCAGCGACAGCGGCCGGTAGCTGACATGCACGGTGGTTTCGGTGATGCCGTACATGTTCACCAGCTGCGGCTGGCGGTCGCCGAAGCGCTCGAACCACGGTGCCAGGCTGTTGACGTCCAGCGCCTCGCCCCCGAACACCACGCTGCGCAGTGCCAGTGGCCGCTGCGGCTCGGCCGTGGTGGCCACCGCCATCAGTTGCTTGAACGCCGACGGGGTCTGGTTCAGCACCGTGACCTGTTCATCGGCCAGCAACTGGTAGAAGGCCTCGGGCGATCGGCTGGTGTGCTGCGGCACAATCACCAGGCGCCCGCCGTACAGCAGGGCGCCGAAGATTTCCCACACCGAGAAGTCGAAGGCATAGGAGTGGAACAGGCTCCACACGTCGTCGCTGCCGAAGCGGAAGTCGGCGTCGGTGGCCGTGAACAGGCGCAGCACGTTGCGCTGCGGCAGCAGCACGCCCTTGGGCTTGCCGGTGGAACCGGAGGTGTAGATCACGTAGGCGAGGTTGTCCGGGCTGACCGTGACCGGCGAGCAGGCCAGCGGGTCGGCCTGGCTGCTGTCATCATTGCTTTCCAGGCTGAGCACGCGCACGCCTGCCGGCACCGGCAGGCTGGCCAGCACCTGGGGCTGTGCCAGCACGCGCTGCAGGCCGCTGTCTTCGATCATGTAGGCCAAACGGTCGGCCGGGTAGGCCGGGTCCAGCGGCACATAGGCACCGCCAGCCTTGAGGATGGCGAAGATGCCAACAACCATGTCCAGCGAGCGCTCGGCAGCCAGGCCGACCAGCACGTCGGGCCCGACCCCGTCGTCGACCAGGCGCCGGGCCAGGGCGTTGGCACGCTGGTTGAGCTGGGCATAGCTCAGGGCCTGGCCCTCGCAGGTGACAGCGATGGCATCGGGGGTGCGCTGCACCTGGGCCTCGATGCGGCTGTGCAGGGCCTGGTTGGCCGGGTGCTCGGCGGGGGCAGGGTTCCACTGGGCGAAGGTGGCCTGCTGCTGTTGCGCATCGAGCAGCGTCAGGCTGCCCAGCGCCTGGTGCGCCGAGGCCTCGACAATCTGCTCCAGCAACTGTCGCAGGTGCCCAGCCAGTTGCTCGACCTGCACGGCAGCGAAGCAGCCACGGTCGTAGCCGAAGGTCACCGACAGCGTCTCGCCCTGGTTGACCGCCAGGGTCAATGGGTAGTTGGCCTGCTCATGGTTGTGCACCGCATCGAAACGCAGCCCCTCGGGTGCCGTTTGCTGGAGGATCTCCGAGACCGGGTAGTTCTCGAACACCATGATGCTGTCGAACAGCCCCTCGCCGCCGTGACCGGCCCAGCGCTGGATCTCGAACAACGGCGTGTGTTCGTGTTCACGCAATTGCAGGTTGAGGCTTTGCAACGCTTGCAGCCATTGCACCACGGGTTGTTCCGGGCGCGGGCTGGCAACCACCGGCAAGGTGTTGATGAACAGCCCGATGTGCGCTTCGACGCCGCGCAGCTCGGCAGGACGCCCTGCTACGGTGACACCGAATGCGACCGCCGCCTGCCCGGTATAACGCTGCAACAGCAACAACCAGGCCCCTTGCATCAAGGTGTTGAGCGTGACCTTGTGCTGCCGGGCGAAATCGCTGAGCTGGCGGGTTTGCTGGCGATCACGCAGCAGGACAACCTGCCCCTGCCCGGCCATGCCGGCTTCGGCCAATGGCTGGCCGGTCGCCAGGCTGCGGCTGAGCAGTGTGGGCTGTTCCAGGTCCGCCAGGCGGGCTTTCCAGAACTGCTCGCTGGCCTGCGCATCCTGGCGCTGCAACCAGCCGATGTAATCGCGGTAGCGCCCTGCCGGCGCCGCTGGGCGAGGCTCGCCGCGGGCCTGGGCGCCGTATTGTTCGAGTACCTCCCCCAGCAGCTGCGAATAGCTCCAACCGTCCATGAGGATGTGGTGGTTGGTATCGATCAGGTGGTAGCGATCGTCGCCAATGCGGATGACCTGGATGCGTTGCAGCGGCGCCTTGCCCAGGTCGAACCCGCGCAGGCGTTCGGCGTTGGCCAACTGGTCGAGCGCGGTGGGCAGCTCCCGCCGCTCGCGCCAATCCTGGTACACCAGCGCCACGGCCAGGTGCTTGTGAATGACCTGCAACGGTTGCTGCTGGCCCTGCCACAGCACACTGGCGCGCAGCACCTCGTGGCGGTCGTAGACTGCCTGCCAGGCGGCCCGCAGCCGTTCGGCATCCAGCCCCTGCACATCGGCACGCATCTGGTTGATGTAGTCACCACTGCCCTGCTCGTACAGCGAGTGGAACAGCATGCCTTGCTGCATCGGCGACAGCGCGTAGATGTCTTCGACTTGCGCCGCCGGTACCGGCAACGCATCGAGCTGGGCCTGGCTCAGGCCCGCCAGCGGGAAGTCCGAAGGTGTCATGCCCTGCTCACCGGCCTCGTTGGCCTGCAGGCAATGCTCGACCAGGCTGCGCAGCTCGCGCCCGTAATCGTCCGCCAGGCGTTGCACGGTCTGTTCGTCAAACAGGTCGAGGCTGAACGTCCAGCCCATGCGCAGCTCACCGCCATAGACCTGGCCATTGAGGCTGAGCCAGTTTTCCAGCGGCGCGTCAGCGCTCTGCTCGGCGCCGACGCCCAGCCGGGAAGGTTGCAGCAAGGCATCACCGGCGCCATCGAAGCTGGCGTCGAACTGCCCCAGGTAGTTGAAGGTGATGCGTGGTGTTGCCAGGCCTAGCAGGGCCTGACGCTGCTCGTCACTGCCAAGGTAACGCAGTACACCGTAACCCAGGCCTTTGTTGGGGATGGCGCGCAACTGCTCCTTGACCTGCTTGATCGACGCGCCCAGCTCGCCCTCGACGCGCAGGCACACCGGGTACAGGCTGGTGAACCAGCCGACGGTTCGGCTGAGGTCAAGGTCGGCGGACAGTTCTTCTCGGCCATGCCCTTCCAACTGAATCAGCGTCGCGGCCTGGCCGCTCCAGCGACCCACCACGCGCGCCAGCGCAGTCAGCAGCAAGTCGTTGACCTGAGTACGATAGGTGGCCGGAGCCTCTTGCAGAAGCTGCCGGGTCACTTCGCGGTCAAGTTGCGTGCTGACCGTGCGCGCACGTCGGCGTTGTTGCCCGGCACCTGGGTGGTCGCAGGGCAGCTCGGCGTGGTCGTGCTGCAACTGCGCCTGCCAGTACGCCAGCTCGCTGCCAAGCCCTTCGCTGCCAGCATAGGCTTGCAACTGCCCGGCCCAGTCCCTGAGCGAACTGGTCTTGGCCGGCAGCACCACCGTTTGGCCCGCCACGCATTGACGATAAGCGCGTTGCAGGTCTTCCAGCAGGATTCGCCAGGACACCCCGTCGACCAACAGGTGATGGATCACCAGCAACAAGCGCTGGCACTCGCCCGGTTGCGTTACCAGCACCGCACGCACCAGGTCGCCGCTGCCCAGGCACAGGCTGGCCTGGGCCTGGTCGCACAATGCCTCCAGCGCCTGCGCATCGGCACAGTCACGCTGCCACAACAGCGCGTGGCGCACGTGCGCTTCGCCGAAGCTGGCGCGCCAGCCCTGTTCGCTTTCGTCGAACTTCAGGCGCAAGCCGTCATGGTGCACCACCAACTGGTGCAGGGCGTGTTCCAGCCGGTCGGCATCCAGCGGCTGCAGGGCGTCCAGCAGCACCGACTGGTTCCAGTGATGGCGCTCGAGAATAGCCAGCGCGAAGAATTCGGCCTGGGCCGGCAGCAGGTGCAGCTCACCGCTGACCGGGCCCTGGTCGATCTGCTGCTGAGCGGCACCCCGCCGAGCGACACGCGCCAGGCCCTGCACCGTCTGCTGCTCGAAAACATCTTTGGGGCTGAAGGCGATGCCGGCCTGGCGGGCGCGCCCGACCACCTGGATGGAAACGATCGAATCGCCACCCAGTTCGAAGAAGTTGTCGTCCAGCCCCACCTGCTCAAGCTTGAGCACGTCCTGCCAGATCGCGGCCAGCTGCTGCTCCAGTTCACTGCGCGGGGCAACATAGGCCTGGCGTGCCTGACTCATGTCCGGCAGCGGCAGCGCCTTGCGGTCTACCTTGCCGTTCGGCGTCAGCGGCAGACGCGCCATCAGCACCCAGTGCACAGGTACCATGTAGTCGGGCAGACGGGCTTTCAGGCTGGCTTTGAGCTGTTGCTTGAGCGCGTCGGCAGCCACAGCGTCATCCGCCACGCAATAGGCCACCAACTGCGGCCCGTTGGCGCCGGGCTGGGCCATCACCACCGCCTCGCGTACCTGATCGCTGTCGAGCAACGTGGCTTCGATTTCGCCCAGCTCGATACGGAAACCGCGGATCTTGACCTGGTGATCGACCCGGCCGACGTATTCCAGCACGCCGTCGGCACGGCGCCGGGCCAGGTCGCCAGTGCGGTACAGGCGCTCGCCGGGCGCCCCGCAAGGGTGCGGAATAAAGGCCTGGGCAGTACGCAGTGGGTCGCCGACATAGCCACGGCCCACGCCGGTTCCTGCCACGCACAGCTCTCCGGTGACGCCCAGCGGCGCCAGCTCCAGCGCGGCGTCCAGCACATACAGGCGGTTGTTGTCGGTGGGGCTGCCAATGGGCAGGTACACGCCTTGCGTGCTCGCCAGGTCGACGCGGAAAAACGCCACGTCATCGGAACATTCGGCCGGCCCATAGGCATTGACCAGCCCGACATCGGGATAGCGCTGCAACCATTGACGAGCGAGCTCCGGCGCCAGCGCTTCGCCAGTGGGCAGCATCCAGCGCAGCGACGGCACGGCAATGGCCGGGGCCTGGAACATACCCTGGATCAACGACGGCACGCTCTCGAGCACACTGATGCGCTGCTCGCGCACCTGCTGCAGCAAGGCTTCAGGGTCATGGGCCAGTTCGTTTGGCACAATCTGCACACAGCCGCCAAACAGTGGCGCTGCAAGGAACTGCCACACGGAGATGTCGAAGCTCTGCGACGCAGTCTGGGCGATCACGTCGTCCGGCCCCAGGCCCAGGTAAGGCACCTTGCTCAGTTGGTTGTTGAGCATGCCCGCCTGCTCGACCATCACCCCTTTGGGCTGCCCGGTCGAGCCCGAGGTGTAGATCACGTATGCCAGGTGCTGCGGGCCACTGTAGCGCTGCGGGTCGTGCTCGGCGCTGCCAGGCCGGTCGAGGGTTTCCAGCACCAGCAGCTGCGGCCGCGGTGCTTCGTCCAGTGCGTCCAGCAAAGCCTCGGCCTGCGCCTGGCAAGCCTCGGTGCAGAGCAACACCGGGGTGCGGCTCAAGGCGACGATATGGCTCAGGCGTTGTTGTGGCAGGCCAGGGTCCAGTGGCAGGTAGCCGGCGGCGGCCTTGAAGGTGCCCACCATCATGCCCAGCAGCTCAAGGCTGCGCTGCGCCAGCAATGCCACTGGCTGGTCAGGCCCGACCCCCAGCGCAATCAGCCCATGGGCCACACGGTTGGCACGGCGGTTGAGCTCGCTGTAGCTGTACTGCCGGTCGCCGCAGCGCGCAACGACCGCCTGTGGGGTACGGGCGACCTGCGCTTCGAACAGCTCGGCATAACTGTGCTGCAGCGGGTAATCGGCAGCCGTCTGGTTGACGTGCTGCAACAGCCCTTCGCGGGTGGCAGGGGCTACCAGGCAGAACGCGCCCAGGCAGCTGTCCAGCGGCAAGCTCAGGCACTGCTGCAGCACATGCTGGAAGTTGTCCGCCAGCGCAGCCAGCGCCGGGCGCTGCAGATGCTCCAGCGCATGGCTGTAGTGCAACTGCAAGGTCTGCCCTTGGCTGATCGACAAGGTCAGCGGGTAATGCGTCTGTTCGCGGCTGTAGACCTCGCCGAAGCTCAAGCCTGCCGGGGCACCCTGCTGCAGTGCTTCGGAAACGGGGTAGTTCTCGAAGACGAGGATGTTGTCGAACAGGGTCTCGCCGCCCTGCCCGCTCCAGCGCTGGATGTCGAACAGCGGGGTGTGTTCGAACTCGCGCATGGCCACGTTCTGCGCCTGCAGCTGCTGCAGGAATTGCGCGAACGGCAGCTGCGGGGCCGGGCTGGCAGTGACCGGCAAGGTGTTGATGAACAGGCCCACCTGCTGCTCGATGCCCTTGAGCGCCGCCGGGCGCCCGGCAACCGTGGCCCCGAACGTGACGCTGTCCTGCCCGGTATAGCGTTGCAGCAGCAACAGCCAGGCACCCTGCAGCAAGGTGTTGAGGGTGACCTTGTGTTGACGCGCCAGTGCCACCAGTTGCCCGGTGGTGGCGGCATCGATCACCTGCACATGCTCGGCGTAGCCCTGCCCGGCTTCGGCCTGGGCCTCGTAGGCAATGGCCTGCGCCAGGCGGGTGGGCCCTTGCAGGTCGCGCAGGCAGTCTTTCCAGAACGCTTCACCAGCAGCGGCGTCCTGCCGGCCCAGCCAGCCGATGTAATCGCTGTAGCGGCTGGTGACCGGTGGCAATGCCGAGGGCTGCCCGTCGCCCAGCAGGGCGTACTGGTGCAGCACTTCGCCCAACAGCTGGGAGTTGCTCCAGCCGTCCATG
Source organism: Pseudomonas sp. JY-Q (assembly GCF_001655295.1). Classification (NCBI taxonomy): domain Bacteria; kingdom Pseudomonadati; phylum Pseudomonadota; class Gammaproteobacteria; order Pseudomonadales; family Pseudomonadaceae; genus Pseudomonas; species Pseudomonas sp. JY-Q. The sequence continues at coordinate 4,249,243 of NZ_CP011525.1, forward strand.
AGGATGTGATGGCTGGTATAGAGCAAGTGCTGTCGAGCCGGACCGGTGCGCACCAGCGCCAGGCGCAGCAACGGCGCCTGGCTGAGGTCGAAGCCCTGCTGGCGCTGGTCGAGTGCCAGTTGCTCGAGGGCAGCCTCAAGGCCTTCGCGCCCCTGCCAGTCGTGCACCACGAACGGCAGTTCAACGTGTTTGCGTACCACCTGCAGGGCCTGCTCGTGTTCCCAGTGGAACTGCGTGCGCAAGATATCGTGGCGCTGCAGTACAGCCTCCCAGGCACGGCGGAAACGCTCGACATCCAGGCCGTCGACATCGACGCGCATCTGGTTCACGTAATCCCCCGCCTGCTGCTCGTACAAGGCGTGGAACAGCATGCCCTGCTGCATCGGCGCCAGCGGGTAGAGGTCGGCGATCTCGGCCGCGGGCACTGGCAGTTGGTCCAGCTGGGCCTGCGACAGGCGCGCCAGCGGGAAGTCGGACGGCGTCACACCGCACACCCCCGGTGTACAGCAGTGCTCGATCAACGCCTGCAATTCGCGGGTGTAATCTGCGGCCAGGCGCTCAAGGGTGGCGCTATCGAACAGCTCGCGGCTGAACGTCCAGCCCAGGCTCAGCTCACCGCCGTACACCTGGCCATTGAGGCTCAACAGGTTGCCCAGCGGCGCCTGCGCGTCGTGATCGGCGCCCTTGTCTTCCTTGGCCGGCACGAACAGCGCTTCGGCCTGATCGAAGCTGCCATCGAACTGGCCCAGGTAGTTGAAGGTGATTTCCGGCAGCGGTGCATGGCCCAGTTGCTGGCGCGCCTCGGCGCTGCCCCATTGGCCCAGCACCCCGAAACCGATGCCGTTGTCGGGAATGCTGTGCAGGTGCTGCTTGACCTGCTTCAAGGTGTGGGAACGCTCGCTGGGCACCGCCAGCTTCAGCGGGAACACCGTGGTGAACCAGCCGAGCGTGCGGCTGAGGTCCAGGTCGTCGAACAGTGCTTCACGGCCATGACCTTCCAGCAGCACCGACACTTCGTCGCGCCCGGTCCAGCCTGCAATCACCCGCACCAAGGCTGCCAGCAGCAGGTCGTTGACCCGTGTGCGGTAGGCGGCCGGCGCCTCGCGCAGCAGCCGCTCGGTCCATGCCCGGTCCAGGCGGCTGTAAACCGTGTGGGCGTGGCACTGCTGATTGGCTGCGGCCAGGTCGCTGACCTGCCGACGCGGCAGTGCGGCGCACCCCTGCAACTGCTCGCACCAGTAGCCAAGCTGGCCCTGCATGTGCGCTGCATGCCCCCGCAAGCGCTTGGCCCATGCCTGAATGGAATGGCTCTTGGCGGGCAGGTTCGGCTGGTTACCCGCAAGCACGGCAGCGTAGGCCTGTTGCAGGTCCTCCAGCAGAATGCGCCATGACACCCCATCCACCACCAGGTGATGAACGACCAACAGCAACCGCTGGCTGCCGTCCGCCAGCGTTGCCAGCAAGGCACGCAGCAATGGCCCGTTTTCCAGGTCAAGGCTGCGCTGCGCTTGCTCGAGCAAAGTGTGCAACCCACCTTCATAATCCACCGCGGCCTGCCACAGCAGCGCCGCCTGGGCGCACTGGGCAGGGCTGCGGTAGTGCGCCTTCCAGCCGTCATCGGCGGGCGCAAAGCTCAGGCGCAAGGCATCATGGTGCTCGACCAGGGCGTGCAGGGCCCGCTCCAGATCAGCAGCGTTCAAAGGCTGCCGTGGTTCAAGCAGGATCGACTGGTTCCAGTGGTGACGTGCCGGGATCTCCTGGGCAAAGAACAGCTGGTGCACCGGTAGCAGCAGTTGCTCACCACTGAGCGGCCCCTGGTCGGCTTGCACCTCGCATGCGCCGACCTGGGCAACGCTGGCCAGTGCGGCCACGGTCTGATGCTCGAACAGATCACGGGCACTGAACAGCAGGCCGTCCTGTCGCGCCCGACTGACCAGCTGGATCGAGATGATCGAGTCGCCCCCGAGCTCGAAGAAGTTGTCACTCACGCCCACCTGCGGGAGCTTCAGCACGCGCTGCCACAACGCGGCAAGACGCTGCTCCAGGGCATTGCGTGGCGCCACGTAGGCCTGCTGCAGGGCGCTGAAGTCGGGTGCCGGCAGTGCTTTGCGGTCGAGCTTGCCGTTGGGCAGCAACGGCAGTTGCTCAAGCACCAGCCAATGGGTCGGCAGCATGTAGTCCGGCAGGCTCTGGCGCAGCGCCGCCTTCAGTTGCTCGCGCTGCTCGGCCGGCCCGTGTGCGGCAATGCTATCGGCCAGCACCAGGTATGCCGCCAGCTGCTTGCCGCTTGGGCCGTCGACGGCTACCACCACGGCCTCGCGCACCTCGGCGCAGGCCAGCAGGCACGCCTCGATTTCGCCCAGCTCGACGCGGAAGCCACGGATTTTTACCTGGTTATCGATCCGCCCCAGGTAATCGAACTGCCCGTCGGCGCGCAGGCGAACCTGGTCACCGGTGCGGTACAGGCGCGCACCCTCGGTGCCAAACGGGTCGGGCACGAAGCGCTCGGCCGTCAGCCCCGGGCGCCCCAGGTAGCCGCGGGCCAGGCCGGCACCGCCCAGGTACAGCTGCCCGGCCACGCCTGCTGGCAGCAGGCCCAGGGCGGCGTCCAGCACACACGCACTGCGCTCGCCGACAGGCTGGCCGATCGGTGCATAGGCGCTGTCGCAATGATCCCCGGCGCGGGTACGCCAGACCATCGGCGTGACCACGGTCTCGGTGGGGCCATACCCATTGATCATCACCTGGGGTTGCAGGCTTTGCTGCACCCGCTCGTAAGTCGCCCGCGGCATGGCATCGCCGCCAAAGCTGTAAAGACGAACCGGTGGAGGGTTACCGGCATGCGCCGCATGCTCGGCCAGCTGTTGCAGGTAGGCCGGCGGGAATCCGGCCATGGTCACCCCATGCCGGCGTATCTCCTCGTAGGTGCGCTCGGGGCTCCACAGCTCATCGTCGCGCAGCAGCAGGCTGCCCCCCATGACCAGCGAGGTCAGCCAGCGTTCATGAGCACCGTCGAAGGCAAACGACAGGAAATGCAGCTCACGGTCCGCCGGGGTCATTTCGTACCATTGGCCAGTGGCCAGGCAGTGCATGGCCAGCGGCCCGTGTGCGACCGCAACGCCTTTGGGCTGGCCGGTAGAACCCGAGGTGTAGATCACGTAGGCCAGGTTCTGTGGGTTCAATGCCACGGTGGGTGCATGTTCGGCGCCCGGCTGCTCAACCCGTTGGTCGAGCAGCAGCGTACGCATGCCGGCCTGCACGTCCAGGCCCGGCAGCACCCGGCTGTGACTGAGCAACAGGTCGATGCCGCTGTCCTGCATCATGTAGGCCAGGCGCTCTGCCGGGTACTGGGGGTCCAACGGCAGGAACGCGCCACCGGCCTTGAGGATGCCCAGCAAACCGACAACCATGTCGAGCGAACGCTCCAGGGCGATGCCCACCAGCACGTCGGGGCCGACACCCAGCGCCCGCAGGCGGTGTGCCAGCTGGTTGGCCCGGGCCTCAAGCTGGCCGTAGCTCAGTTGCTGGTCGCCGATCAGCAGCGCTACCGCTTGCGGTTGGCGCCGGGCCTGCTCGGCAATCAGCTGGTGAACCGCCGCCGGCGCGGCCGCGAGCCCCGCCTGTTGCCAGCCCTGCAACAGGGCCGCCTGCTCCTGCGGCGCCAGCAACGGCAGCTCGCCGACAGCCTGGGCTGGGTCGGCGGCCAGGCCGCGCAGCAAGTTGCACCAGTGCTCAGCCATGCGTTGCAGGGTAGCGGCTTCAAACAGCTCGGCAGCGTAGAGGAACGACACGTTGATCGCCGCGTCGGTCTCCAGCGTTTCCAGGGTCAGGTCGAATTGCGCGGTGCCACCCTGCAGGGTCATTTCCTCGGCATGCAAACCTGCCAGGCTGGTGCTGCCCACCTGCTGGCCGGCAATGCTGAGGTGGTTGTACATCACCTGGAACAGCGGGTTGCGGTCCAGCGAGCGTTGCGGGTTCAAGGCCTCGACCAGGCGGTCGAACGGCAGGTCCTGATGCGCTTGGCCGGCCAGCGCCGTGGCCTTGACCTGGCTGAGCAGCGCCGCGCCGCTCATGGCCGGGTCGACTTCGACGCGCATGACCAGGGTATTGACGAAAAAGCCCAGGACGTTTTCCAGCTCTTGCCGGCTGCGGTTGCTCACCGGTATGCCGATGCGCACATCGGGTTGTTCGCAGTAGCGTTGCAACAACAGGGCAAAAGCGCCGAGGAACAGCTGGAACAGGGTCAGCTCATGCTCACGCGCCAACTGCCGCAAGCGCTGCGCCAGTTCGCTGTCCAAGGCGAACGCGACGCGCCCCAGCCGGTGGTCTTTCAGCGCGCTGCGCGGGTGGTCGATTGGCAGTTCCAGGATGGGCTGCTCGCTTCCCAGCTGCCCGCGCCAGTAGTCCAGCTGGCGCTGGAGCTCGCCCTGGTCAAGCCAGTGCTTGTGCCAGGCGGCGTAATCGGCGTACTGGATCGGCAGCTTGGCCAATGCCGGCGCCTCGCCCCGGTGCAGGGCCTGGTACAGGGCAACGAACTCACGCACCATCACGCTCATCGAACCACCATCGGAAATGATGTGGTGCAAGGTGACCACCAGCAGCTGGTCCTGCTCGCCCAACTGCAGCACCCTGGCGCGCCACAACGGGCCGGTGCCCAGGTCGAACAGCCGCTGGGTCTCGGCCAGTACCTGAGCCTGTATCTGTGCCAGCTCGGCCGTTGCCGGCAGTCGGTCCCAGGCCAGCGGTAGTTGACCCGCAGGCTGGATGCGCTGCAGCAACACGCCATCGCGCTCGACGAACGTCGTGCGGAAGGCTTCATGGCGTTCGCAGAGGATCGCGAAGGCCTGGGTCAATGCGGCGCGATCCAGTTCGCCACGCAGGCGCACGACCATAGGTGTGTGGTAGGCGGTGCTGTGCGGCTGCATCTGCCAGAACAGCCATTGCCGCTGCTGGGCATGCGACGCGGCCAGGGGCTGGTCACGCGGCACCGCTGCGATCGGCTCGACGTGCTGCGCGCCAGCGCCCAGTACCTGTTCGGCAAAGCCCTGTAGCGAGTTGCTTTCGAAAAGGCTGCGCAACGGTACGTCACGCCCCAGGATGCGCCGGACCCGGGCGATGATCTGCGTCGCCAGCAGGGAATGCCCACCCAGGGCGAAGAAGTTGTCATCAAGCCCTACCTGGGCAACGTTCAGCACGTCCTGCCAGATCAGCGCCAGCTGCTGTTGCAAGGTGGTCTGCGGGGCACGGTAGGCCTGTGCCGGGCCTTCGTCAGGCACCGGCAAGGCACGCAAATCGAGCTTGCCGTTGAGTGTCAGTGGCATGCCGGGCAATGCCATGAAGCGGCTCGGCAGCATGTATTCCGGCAACTGCCTGGCCAGCGCCGCTTGTACGTCGGCAAGCACCTGCGGGGCGTCGGCCTGGCTGTCGGGCACCACGTAGGCGACGATACGGGCCGCGCTGCCGGTGCCGTGGATAACGGCCACGGCGTCGTGCACACGGGGCTGGCGCTTGAGGGTGTCGGTGATTTCACCCAGTTCGATGCGGTAACCGCGAATCTTCACCTGATGGTCGACCCGCCCCAGGTAATCGACCTGGCCGTTCGCCAACTGCCGCGCCAGATCGCCGGTACGGTACACCCGGCTACCGGCGGCCCCGAACGGGTTGGGCACGAAGCGTTCAGCGGTCATCGCCGCGCGGCGGTGATAGCCTCGCGCCACCCCTGCACCGGCAAGATACAGTTCGCCCTGGCAACCGGTGCTCAGCGGTTGCAGCGAAGCGTCCAGCACATAAGCCTGCATGTTGGCCAACGGCCGCCCAAGCGGCGCACGCCCGGTCGCCGGTGGCGCCTCGACCGCATCAGCGAGCGCGCCCACGGTGGTTTCGGTTGGGCCGTAATGGTTGAACAGCGTGCAGTGCGGGGCCAGCTGCGCCAGTTGTGCCATCAGCCCGGCGGGGCAAGCCTCGCCGCCCAGCACCAGCGCACGCTGCGGCAGTGCCCGGGCCGGGTGCGGGCCATCGAGCAATGCCTGCAGGTGGGAAGGGACAATTTTCAGCACGTCCACCGCGTGTGCGTGCATGTAGGCGGCAAAGCGCTCGGCGTCCAGGCTGATGTCCAGGGCAATCACATGCAGGCAGCTGCCGCTGCACAGTGCGCCGAACAGGGTGGTATGGCCAAGGTCGGCCGCCAGCGTGGAAACCACCGCCATGCTCGCGACCCGGCCCAGCGCCAGGCGCTGCAAGGCCGCCTGCACGTAGTTGGCCAGGGCGCCATGGCTGATGGTGACACCCTTCGAACGCCCGGTAGAGCCCGAGGTATAGATGACATAGGCCAGGTTATCGGCATTCAACTGTGCAGGCGGAGCCGTCGTACTGAAGCGCGCCAGCTCCTCTGCTGCCTGGTCGAGCACCAGGTAGCGCACTTGTGTGTCCTGCGGTAGACGGGGCAGCAGCGCCTGCTGGGTCAGCAGCAGTTGAACACCGCTGTCGTCGAGCATGTAGGCAAGCCGCTCTTGCGGGTATTCGGGGTCGAACGGCACATAGGCACCGCCGGCCTTGAGGATGGCCAGCAGGCCAACGATCATCTCCACCGACCGTTCGACTGCAATACCCACCCGTACTTCAGGCCCGACGCCCCACTCGATCAGTTGGTGTGCCAGCCGGTTGGCATCGGCATCGAGTTCGGCATAGCTCAGTTGCCGGTCGCCGAACACCAGTGCCGGGGCCTGCGGCTGCTGCGCCACCTGCGCGGCGAACAGCGCAAGTATGTTGTCGACGGCGAACTCGCTGGCGGCCGGTTGGCTGGCCTGCAGCAGCCGCTGCCGCTCGCCGGCACCCAGCAGCGGCAAATCGCCGATGGCCGCCAGCGGGTCGGCGGCCATGGCCTGCAACAGGTTCAGCCAATGGCTCGCCATACGTTCGATGGTGGCCGGGGCGAACAATTCGCGGGCATAGGTGAAGGCGGCCTGCACCTGGCCATCGCGCTCCACGGTATCGAGGGTGAGCTCGAACTGGACACTGCGCTCGTGGCGCTCCAGCACGTGCAGCTCAAGGCCTGATTCGCTGCGCAAGGCGCCGATGTCGGCGACGTTCGCCTGATGGTTGTGCAACACCTGGAACAACGGCGTGTGGCTGAGGCTGCGCTCGACTTGCAGGCCTTCGACCAAACGCTCGAACGGCAAATCCTGGTGGCTCTGGGCCGCGCGGGTGGTTTCGCGGATATCGGCCAGCAATTGGGCGACGGACATCTGCGGGTCGAGCTCGGTGCGCAACACCTGGGTGTTGACGAATACGCCAATCAGCCCCTCGACTTCTTCGCGATTGCGGTTGGCGACCGGCACCCCGACACGGATGTCCTGCAGGCCACTGTAATGTTGCAAAAGCAGCTTGAAACCGGCCAACAGCACACTGAACAAGGTGACCCCTTGCTGACGCGCCAGGCCCGCCAGGCGCTCGCTCAGGCCGTGTGGCACCGCGATGGGCAGGCGCTGGCCCTGGCGGCTGGCATGCAGCGGGCGCGGGTAGTCGGCAGGCAACTGCAATACCGGGTGCTGGTCGCCCAGCTTGGCCTGCCAGTAAGCCAGCTGTCGCACCTGCTCCCCGGCCTCCAGCCAACGCCGCTGCCACAGCGCATAGTCACTGTACTGGATCGGCAACTCAGGCAGCACCGGCACCTGCCCGCGAACCAAGGCGTCGTAGCCGTGGACGAATTCCTGGATGAGCACGTTCATCGACCAGCCGTCGGCGACGATATGGTGCAGGGTCAACAGCAGCACATGCTCCTGTGCCGCCAGCTTCAACAAGCGTACGCGAAACAGCGGGCCCTGCTGGAGGTCGAAGGGCAAACCGGCTTCGTCCCGCACCGCCTGCGCGACGGCGGCGTCGCGGGCCTCGGCGGCCAGCGCCTGAAGGTCGTGTTCTTCAATGACGATGGCCGCTGGCTGCACCACTTGCACCACGTCGTCACCCTGGGTCTGGAACACAGTACGCAGGGCCTGGTGACGCTGCAGTACCTGCTCGAACGCGCGCTGTACCGCCGAGGTGTCCAGCGCCCCTTTCAGCACCACCGCACTGGGCAGGTTGTAGGCGGCACCGTGTGGGTCCAGTTGCCACAGAAACCACATGCGCTGCTGGGCATAGGACAGTGCATGGCGATCGTCGACGGCGACGTCCGCAGGGATCGGGAATTGTGAAAAGTCGATACCCTCGCTGGCCAGGGTTTCGAGAAACAGCCGCCGCTTTTCCACCGGCAGCTCAATGAAACGGCGGGCGAGCTTCAGGGACTTCTCAACATTCATCGGGTTTCATCCGTGCACATGGGTTTCGAGTAACAACTCGGCTATCCCTACGAAACGGATGGAACACCGGGAAAATTAACCCGTCACGGCCACCGGCAAAGGCAGGCTCAGCGGGGGCCTGGGGTTCGCCATGACAGACGGTTTTCCGGTTTGCCTGCCCTCGCGCGTCATAAGGGTACCGGCGGGATTTTCCTCATACCGCGAGGGATCGACGCGCAAGCCCCCCAAACCACAAGGCACCGGCCCCTATGTCCAAAAAGTCACGCTCGAAACTCTGGTTCCTGGTTCACAGCTGGCTGGCCCTGCCCATCTGGTTCTTCGTGCTGATCGTCTGCTTCACCGGCACCCTGGCAGTGGTCAGCCAAGAGCTGGTGTGGCTGGCCAAACCGGAGATACGCGCGGCGAAGCCGAGCGATGATGCGCCACTGCTGACTTACGACCAGGTGCTCAAGGCCCTGCGTGAAGCCCGCCCCGATCTGGATGTGCAATACATCATGCGCCCGGACGAGTCGCACTTCGCGCTGCAGGTGCAGGTGGTGCAACCGGACAACACCACCCAGAACCTCTACGTGAACCCCTATACAGGCAAGATCCAGGGCATCAGCCCTTCCTTCGACTTCCGCCAGTTCACTCGCGCCTTGCATGGCTGGTGGCTGGTACCTTTCGGCAACGGCTACCCGTGGGGGTGGTACCTGGTCTCGCTGCTGGGCTTGCCGATGCTTGCCTCGCTGGTCACCGGCCTGGTCGTCTACAAGCGCTTCTGGAAAGGCTTTCTGAAACCTACCCTGCGCTTTCGCCAAGGTGCGCGCATCTTCTGGGGTGACTTCCATCGCCTGAGCGGTATCTGGTCGATCTGGTTCATTGCCGTGATCGCGATCACCGGCACCTGGTTCCTGATCCAGGCGTTGCTGGCCGACAACCACATCTCGATCTCAAGCCGCGACGTCCCCGCCGTGGTGGCCCGCGAGGACGTACCGCTGCTGCAGGCTGGCGAAGCGCCCCGGCTGGTCAGCCTGGAGCATGCCATCGAAACGGTGAAGGCGCAGATCCCCGGCTTCGAGGCATCCTTCGTGCGCCTGCCCGGCAATGCCTATGACACCTTCAACATCCGTGGCCGCGGCTGGTACCCGCTGATGTTCCAGAGCGCCAGCATCAACCCGTACACAGGCGTGGTCGCCACCTCGCACACCCTGGATGATCGCACGTCGCTGGAGTTCGTCACCGAATCCATGCGCCCGTTGCACACAGGCGACTTCGGCGGGCTGTGGGTCAAGATGATCTGGTTCGTTTTTGGCCTGGTGCTGACCTTGATGGTGCTCAGCGGCCTGTTGATCTGGAGCAAGCGCACCGCACAGGCCACTGCAGCCGCATTGAAACGCAAGCCGCGCAGCGCACCAACGGCCAACGCCGCGCAAGACGCCCACCTGCCGGAGACCGCCCGATGAGCCGAGCCACCACCACCGACGCACCTTCGGCCTCACGCCGCCTGTGGCTGAAATGGCGCTTTCACCTGAACATCCTGCTGATACTCATCCCCTTGGGGTTCATGCCCAGGTATTTTGCCGACCAGGCGTTGTTCAAAGGTGAAGCCGGGCTGGGTGAGCGTGAGGCGGGTGTGGTCGCAGTGGGCCCATGGAGCCTGCGCCTGGCCGAATTCCGTGCGTCGGCGCCCCGCCAGGAAGGCCCGGCCGGGTATTTCAAGAGTTTCAGTGCGGCGCTGTGCAACCACTGTATCGGCGAAGTGAAGGCCACCTACCTGCGGGTGGGTAAGCCACGCAGCCTGCGCGCGGCCGGGAGCATCTTCTTCGGTTCACCCTACAGCATGGGCGCTTCCGTCCCGGTTCCGGCCAAGACCCGACCCAACGCTGAATTGTGGATCACCATGGAAGGCTGGGATGGCAGCGTGCACCAGGCTTCGATCCCCCTCAGCCAGGCCTCGCCGGCGACAGTTGCCTGGCTGCAGGCGCAGGTTGGCAGCCGCTAGACAACCCGGCGGCGCCCCCCCTGATCGGGTCAAGCGTTGCCAGCGGCGCTTTCCTTGCCCGCGTCCGTGGGGGCGCTTTCAGTGGGCGTGAAGACCATCACTTCCAGTACATCGGAATGGAACTCACGGCGGTACAGGATCAATACCACGCCCACACTCACCACCATGAATAGCCAAGGGCTGATGAACCAGGTCAGCATGGCCATGCCGAAGTAATACGAGCGCAGGCCGAAGTTGAACTGGTTGGCGGCCAGTGACAGCACCCGCGCCGCGCGGGAGGCGAACGCCTTGCGCTCCAGCTCATTGACCAGCCGTTCGCCGATCATCGGCGCCGACCCCACCAGCACGGCGGCAAAGTTGTATTGGCGCATGCACCAGCTGAACGTGAAGAAGGCATAGACAAATACCATGGCCAGGCACAGCAGCTTGATCTCCGACATGCCCTGGGATGTTTGCTGAACCAGCGGCAGGTCGGCCAGCAACGACAGTGCCCGGTCGGAGGCACCGAGCACGGTGAGGATGCCAGCCAGAATGATCAGGGTGCTGGAGGCAAAGAACGAAGCGTTGCGCTCCAGGTTACCGATCACGCTGGCATCAGCGATGCGGTTGTCGCGCAGCAGCATGCGGCGCATCCAGTCTTCGCGGTACAAGTGCAGCACACTGGCCAGGCACGCGGTGTCGCGCCCCTTCCAGATCGCATAGCGGGTATAGCCACCCCAGCACAGGGCGAACCAGGCGATGGCCAGCAGGTTGTTGAGGTTGCTTTGGATGAAGTTCATGCAGGGTTACCGAAAGGGCCATGTGCCTAAAGGATAGGGACCGGATTTCGACGCTGGCAAGCGGCAAAAGGCACACCTGCACACTGAAAAATGCATTACCTGCTGCGAAGCGGCCGAAACAGGCAAACAGCAAAAAGCCCCGCATCCTTTCGGAGACGGGGCTCTCTTGTTTTCACCCTTGGCGGGCACCCTTCGGCTTGTGGCCGGTGCCGCCCTCAGGCTTCGACTTGTCCGGTCAGGCCAGCGCCTCGCGCGGCTTGCCGAGCATGCGGTCGCAGGCCACGGCACCCACCAGGGTCACCACCGAAGGTACCAGCCAGGCCATGCCGGCATCACTCAATGGCAGGTGCGCCATGAAGTCTGGCAACACGTGGGCAAGGCTGCTGCCCTTGATCGCATCGACCATGCCGAACAACAGCGACACCAGCATCACCGGTGCCAGTATGCGCGTTGGCGAGTTCCACAGGTCTTTCACGAAGCTCAGGCCAACCACCACGATGCACGGCGGATAGATGGCGGTGAGCACCGGGATCGAGAACATGATCAGCTTGGTCAGGCCAAGGTTGGAAATCAGCAGCGAGAAGCCGGCGAGGATCACCACCAGCGCGCGGTACGACAGCGGCAGGATCTGGCTGAAGTACTCGGCGCAGGCACAGGTCAGGCCAACCGCGGTCACCAGGCAGGCCAGCGCGATCAGCACGGCCAGGAAGCCGCTGCCCAGGGAGCCGAAGGTGTGCTGTACGTAGGCATGCAGCACCGCCGCACCGTTGGTGGCGTCCGCCGCGATGTCGTGGCTGGTGGCACCCAGGCGGAACAGGCTGATGTAAACCAGGGCCAGGCCGACACCGGCGATCAGGCCGGCGATGATGGCGTAGCGGGTAATCAGCCTCGGCGACTCGACACCGCGCGAGCGAATGGCATTGACAATGACGATACCGAACACCAGGGCACCCAGGGTATCCATGGTCAGGTAGCCATCGGAGAAGCCCTTGGAGAACGCAGCGGCGGCATAAGCAGGCTGTGCGTCACCGATGGTACCGGCGGGCAAGGCGAAGGCAGCGATGCCCAGTACGGCCAGGGCAATGATCTTCAACGGTGCCAGGAAGCGGCCCACGGTGTCGAGCAACTTGCCAGGGTACATGGACACGGCCAGCACGACGATGAAGTACACCAGGCTGTAGATGAACAGCGCCAGCGGGCTTTCACCGGTCAGCGGTGCAACGCCCACTTCGAACGACACGGTCGCGGTACGCGGGGTGGCGAACAGTGGGCCTACCGACAGGTAGCACACGGCCGCCAGCAAGCCACCGAAGAACTTGCCGATCGGGCTGCTCAGGGCATCCATGCCGCCACCGACCTTGGCCAGGGCGACCACGGTGATGACCGGCAGGCCGACGGCAGTCACCAGGAAGCCCAGTGCAGCCATCCATACATGCGGGCCAGACTGCAGGCCGACGATAGGCGGGAAGATGATATTGCCTGCACCCACGAAAAGCGCAAACGTCATAAAGCCAAGCGCCAGGATATCCTGGCCTTTGAGAACTTTCATTTAAGGTAGTACCACACTGCTGAAATCGGGATTCGAGAGGGGATTTCCCTTTGGGTAAGGGGAAATGCTGCCCGGCTTGATAGGCCAGACCCGTTTAGCGTGTCGTTCCCTTTTGGGGTACGGGCACAGAGTGAACGCGTAATGTAACTGTTTTGTCAGTCAAACGCACTGGCACAGTGCTGCTTGTCCGATGTGCGTACATGTTTGTCGTCTGCGCGACCGAGGACAGCAGGCATTATCCTCGGATTGAAACATTCGTCTGCGTGAAAATTCCTATTAAACCTGTCGAAGAATCTCTATCGCCAGCACCGGCCTCTTCGCGGGTAAACCCGCTCCTACGAACCCCACATACGACAAAGGCCACCCGAAGGTGGCCTCTGTGCGCGTGGGGGGTGTAGCAGTATTACTTCTTGGCTTCCCAGCCAGTCAGCTCGGCCAGGGCCTTGCCGATGTCAGCCAGCGAACGCACGGTTTTCACACCCGCGTCCTGCAGGGCGGCGAACTTCTCGTCCGCAGTACCCTTGCCACCGGAGATGATGGCGCCAGCGTGGCCCATGCGCTTGCCCGCAGGTGCGGTAACACCGGCGATGTAGGAAACGACAGGCTTGGTCACGTGGGCCTTGATGTAGGCCGCGGCTTCTTCTTCAGCCGAACCGCCGATCTCACCGATCATCACGATCGCTTCGGTCTTCGGGTCTTCCTGGAACAGCTTCAGGATGTCGATGAAGTTGGAGCCCGGGATCGGGTCACCGCCGATGCCGACGCAGGTCGACTGGCCGAAGCCGGCGTCGGTGGTCTGCTTCACAGCTTCGTAGGTCAGGGTGCCGGAACGCGAAACGATACCGACCTTGCCTGGCAAGTGGATGTGGCCTGGCATGATGCCGATCTTGCACTCGCCCGGGGTGATGACACCTGGGCAGTTAGGGCCGATCAGGGTCACGCCCAGCTCGTCGCACTTGACCTTGGCATCCAGCATGTCCAGGGTAGGAATGCCTTCGGTGATGCAGACGATCAGCTTGATGCCGCCAAAGGCAGCTTCCAGGATCGAGTCTTTGCAGAACGGAGCGGGTACGTAGATGACCGAAGCGTCAGCGCCGGTAGCTTCCACGGCTTCCTTGACGGTGTTGAACACCGGCAGGCCCAGGTGGGTGGTGCCACCCTTGCCTGGGGTTACGCCGCCGACCATCTTGGTGCCGTAGGCAATGGCCTGTTCGGAGTGGAAAGTACCCTGCGAGCCGGTGAAGCCCTGGCAGATGACTTTGGTATCTTTATTGATCAGGACGCTCATTACTTGCCCTCCGCAGCTTTGACAACTTGTTGAGCAGCGTCGGTCAGGCTGGTTGCCGCAATGATGTTCAAACCGCTTTCTGCCAGTACTTTAGCGCCCAGTTCGGCGTTGTTGCCTTCGAGGCGAACGACGACCGGAACTTTAACGCCGACTTCTTTCACTGCACCAATGATGCCTTCGGCAATCATGTCGCAGCGAACGATGCCGCCGAAGATGTTGACCAGAACGGCCGCGACATTGCTGTCGGACAGAATGATCTTGAACGCTTCGGTAACGCGCTCTTTGGTAGCACCACCGCCAACGTCGAGGAAGTTGGCCGGCTTGCCGCCGTGCAGGTTGACGATGTCCATGGTACCCATGGCCAGGCCGGCACCGTTGACCATGCAGCCGATGTTGCCTTCAAGGGCAACGTAGTTCAGTTCGAACTTGGCAGCGTGGGCTTCACGGGCGTCGTCCTGCGACGGGTCGTGGAAGGTTTTCAGCTTCGGCTGACGGTACATGGCGTTGGCGTCGATGTTGATCTTGGCATCGAGGCAGTGCAGGTCGCCATCGGCCTTGATCACCAGCGGGTTCACTTCCAGCAGCGCCAGGTCATGATCCTTGAACAGCTTGGCCAGGCCAACGAAGATCTTGGCAAACTGTTGAACTTGCTTGCCTTCCAGGCCCAGCTGGAAAGCCAGCTCGCGACCCTGGAACGGCTGAGCGCCGACCAGTGGGTCGATGGTGGCCTTGAGGATTTTCTCAGGCGTTTCGTGAGCGACTTTCTCGATGTCCACGCCACCTTCGGTGGAAGCCATGAACACGATACGGCGGCTCGAACGATCGACTACAGCGCCCAGGTACAGCTCTTTGGCGATGTCAGTGCAGGATTCGACCAGAATCTTGGAGACGGGTTGACCGTTGGCATCGGTCTGGTAGGTAACCAGATTCTTGCCCAACCACTGTGCAGCGAACGCCTTGGCGTCTTCCTTGCTGCGAACCAGCTTTACGCCGCCCGCTTTACCGCGACCACCCGCGTGAACCTGGGCTTTTACAACCCACTCGTTCCCGCCGATCTTGTCGCAGGCTTCTGCAGCTTGCTCAGGGGTGTCGACTGCGAAACCCTTGGAAACTGGCAGGCCGTATTCAGCGAACAGCTGCTTACCCTGATACTCGTGAAGATTCATGCTTTTTACCGTCTTCGTTAGGTACTGCGCTTCGGCGCTGCGCCATCAGTGGCGCCGCACCACCTGTGACCGTTGACCCCGGGTTTCCCGTGTGATCCGGTCCGGCGGACTTTCCGCGGTGAGTCATGCACGCAAGACTCACGACGGGCAGCCCGCCGTGGTTTCTTATAATTAACGCTTCTTACGGTTGGCCACGTGAATGGCGCCGCCATTCACCGCCAGCGCTGCTTCATGCAACGCTTCGGACAGGGTTGGATGGCTGAAGACCATCATGCCCAGATCCTCGGCACTGGTGCCGAATTCCATTGCGATTGCGCCCTGCTGCACCAGTTCGGCAGCCGATGGGCCAATCACGTGAACACCCAGAACGCGGTCGGTCTTGGCATCGGCGATGACCTTGACGAAACCACCGGTGTCGTTGGCAGCCATCGCACGGCCGCTGGCCGCGAACGGGAAGGTGCCCACGTTAACCTCAACGCCCTCGGCCTTCAAGGCCTGTTCGGTCTTGCCGACCCACGCGATTTCCGGGTGGGTGTAGATGACCGATGGGATCAGGTCGTAGTTCATCTGGGCCTTGTGGCCCTTGATGCGCTCAACGACCATGATGCCCTCTTCCGAAGCCTTGTGGGCCAGCATCATGCCGCGTACCACGTCACCGATGGCGTACACGCCAGGAACGCTGGTGGCGCAGTAATCGTCGACGAAGATGTAGCCACGCTCGTCGATGGTCACGCCGCTGTCGGCAGCCAGCAGATCGGTAGTCACCGGGCGACGGCCGACGGCAACAATCAGCTTGTCGAAGGTGATCTTCTGCTCGCCTTCGGCGTTGGTGTAGGTCACTTCGACTTCATTGCCGTTGACTTTCGAGCCGGTGACGCGAGCGCCCAGCTTGATGTCCAGGCCTTGCTTGGTCAGGGTCTTCTGGGCTTCTTTCGACACGGCGGTGTCGGCAGCCATCAGGAAGGTGTCCAGGGCTTCCAGGACGGTCACTTCAGCACCCAGGCGAGCCCATACCGAGCCCAGCTCCAGGCCGATCACGCCTGCACCGATAACGCCCAGGCGCTTCGGTACGGCCTGGAATTCCAGGGCGCCGGTGGAGTCGACGATGACGTTCTGGTCGACCGGGGCCGGCGGAATGTCGATCGGGCGCGAGCCGGAAGCCAGGATCACGTTCTCGGCTTCGATGACTTCGGTGGTGCCGTCAGCTTTGGTGACTTCGACTTTCTTGCCGGCCAGCAGCTTGCCGTGGCCTTGGATCGAAGTGACGCCGTTGGCCTTGAACAGGGTGGCAACGCCACCGGTCAGGTTCTTGACGATGCCCGCCTTGCGGCCAACCATCGCGGCCACGTCCATCTTCACTTCGCCAGTGGAGATACCGTGGACGTTGAAGCTCTCTTTGGCTTCCTTGTATTTCCAGGAGCTGTCCAGCAGCGCCTTGGAAGGAATGCAACCTACGTTCAGGCAGGTGCCGCCCAGGGCCAGCTTGCCCTCGGCGTCGGTGTACTTCTCGATACAGGCAGTCTTCAGACCAAGTTGTGCGGCCTTGATGGCAGCTACATAGCCGCCTGGGCCTGCACCGATTACCACTACGTCGAATTTCTGGGTCATAAAAGATTCCTTATCAGCTACAAGCTACAAGCCGCGAACCGCGCGGCATGGCTTCTCGCGAAGCCAGGCCCGGCACGGTACGCAGCCAGAGGGTTAGATGTCCAGCAGCAGGCGGGACGGATCTTCCAGCAGGTTCTTGATAGTGACCAGGAAGGTTACCGCTTCCTTGCCGTCGATCAGGCGGTGATCGTACGACAGCGCCAGGTACATCATCGGGCGAATCACGACCTGGCCATTGATGGCCATCGGGCGCTGGATGATGTTGTGCATGCCGAGAATGGCGGCCTGCGGCGGGTTGACGATCGGGGTCGACATCATCGAACCGAAGGTGCCACCGTTGGTGATGGTGAAGGTACCACCGGTCATCTCTTCGATGGACAGTTTGCCGTCACGGGCCTTCTTGCCGAAGGTAGCGATGCCGTTCTCGATTTCAGCCAGGCTCATCGACTCGGCGTTACGCAGCACCGGCACCACCAGGCCACGGTCGCTGGACACGGCAACACCGACGTCGGCGAAGCCGTGGTAGACGATGTCGTTGCCGTCGATCGAGGCGTTGACAGCCGGGAAGCGTTTCAGCGCTTCGGTGGCAGCCTTGACGAAGAACGACATGAAGCCCAGGCGCACGCCATTGTGGGTCTTCTCGAACAGGTCCTTGTACTTCGAACGCAGGGCCATGACTTCGGTCATGTCCACTTCGTTGAAGGTGGTCAGCATTGCCATGTTCGACTGGGCTTCGACCAGACGCTCGGCGATCTTGGCACGCAGGCGGGTCATCGGCACGCGCTTCTCGGTACGGTCGCCAGCGGCGACGACAACCGGGGCAGCGGCAGCAGCGGCAGGCTTGGCAGCCGGTGCAGCGGCAGGAGCCGACTTCTTGTTGGCAACAGCAGCAACCACGTCTTCCTTGGTGACGCGACCGCCTTTACCGGTGCCTGCCACGGTAGCCAGGTCGATGCCGTTTTCTTCAGCCAGCTTGCGCGCAGCCGGGGCAGCGATCGGGTCATCTTCGCCGGCGTCAGCGCTGGCAGCGGCCGGAGCAGCTGCAGGTGCGGCGGCCGCGGCAGGCGCGGCGGCAGCACCGCCTTCAACGATCGAACCCAGCAATTCGTCGGACAGGACGGTGTCGCCCTCGCCCTTGACGATGTCGCCCAGCACGCCATCGGCAGTCGCCAGTACTTCCAGGACAACCTTGTCAGTCTCGATGTCGACGATCAGCTCGTCACGCTTGACGGCTTCGCCCGGCTTCTTGTGCCAGGTGGCAACGGTGCCATCGGCAACCGATTCCGGGAAGGTTGGGGCTTTGATCTCGATAGCCATTATCTGTGTTTCCTTAAATTCGGTTTCAGGTGCGCGAAGGCGTTAGACAGTGAAGGCGTCTTGCAGCAGTTTTTCCTGCTGTTCGGCGTGCTTCGAAGCGTAACCACAGGCTGGCGCGGCAGAAGCGTCGCGACCGGCGTATTCCAGGACCAGTGCCTTGTTGTGGCGGCCCAGGATACGGCGCATGTGGTGCTGGCTGCTGTACCAGGCACCCTGGTTCATCGGCTCTTCCTGACACCAGACCGCATGCTTGAGGTTGGTGTAAGGGGCGAGGATTTCGACCAGATCGTCCTCAGGGAACGGATACAGCTGCTCGATACGCAGGATGGCGATGTCTTCGCGGCCTTCGGCACGGCGTTTTTCCAGCAGGTCGTAGTAGACCTTGCCGCTGCACAGCACCAGACGCTCGACCTTGGCCGGATCGATTGCGTCGATTTCCGGGATCACGGTCTGGAACGAGCCTTCTGCCAGGTCTTCCAGGGTCGAGATGGCCAGCTTGTGGCGCAGCAGCGACTTCGGCGTCAGGACGACCAGCGGCTTGCGCAGCGGGCGAATGACCTGGCGACGCAGCAGGTGGTAAATCTGTGCCGGCGTCGTCGGTACGCAGACCTGGATGTTGTGCTCGGCGCACAGCTGCAGGTAACGCTCCAGACGCGCGGAGGAGTGCTCCGGCCCCTGCCCTTCATAGCCGTGTGGCAGCAGCATGGTCAGGCCACACAGGCGGCCCCACTTGTGCTCACCACTGGTGATGAACTGGTCGATCACCACTTGCGCACCGTTGGCGAAGTCGCCGAACTGGGCTTCCCAGATCACCAGCGCGTTCGGCATGGTGGTGGAGTAGCCGTATTCGAAGGCCAGTACCGCCTCCTCGGACAGGAACGAATCGTACAGATCGAAACGTGGCTGGCCAGGGAACAGGTTCTGCAACGGAATGTAGGTGCTGGCGTCCTTCTGGTTGTGCAGCACCGCGTGACGGTGCGAGAAGGTGCCACGGCCGATGTCCTGGCCGGTCATGCGGATCGGGTGACCTTCGAACTGCAGGGTGGCGTAAGCCATGGTCTCTGCATAACCCCAGTTGATCGGCAAGCCACCGGCCTGCATCTTCTGACGGTCTTCGTAGATCTTCGACACCTGACGCTGGACCACGAAACCTTCCGGCAGCTCGAGCAGCTTGGCCGACAGATCCTGCAGGGTCTTGAGGTCGAAACGGGTGTCGTGACGCGCGGTCCAGGCATGGCCCAGGTACGGACGCCAGTCGACGAACAGCTCGCGGTTCGGCTCCTTGACCAGGCTTTTCACCACGTGCAGGCCATTGTCCAGCGCGTTGCGGTACTCGTCGATCTTGGCCTGAGCGCGCTCGGCGTCGATGCGACCGGCCTGGATCAGCTGCTCGGCATACAGCTCACGGGTAGTGCGCTGCTTGCTGATTTGCTGGTACATCAGCGGCTGGGTGCCGTTCGGCTCGTCAGCCTCGTTGTGACCACGGCGACGGTAGCAGACCAGGTCGATGACCACGTCACGCTTGAACTGCATGCGGTAGTCGATGGCCAGCTGGGTGACGAACAGCACGGCTTCCGGGTCATCGCCGTTCACGTGCAGGATCGGTGCCTGGATCATCTTGGCAACGTCGGTCGCGTACTCGGTGGAGCGCGCATCCAGTGGGTTGCTGATGGTGAAACCAACCTGGTTGTTGATCACGATGTGCACGGTACCGCCGGTCTTGAAACCGCGGGTCTGCGACATCTGGAAGGTTTCCATGACCACGCCCTGGCCAGCGAACGCAGCGTCGCCGTGGATCGAGATCGGCAGCACCTTGTCGCCAACGGTGTCGTTGCGGCGGTCCTGACGGGCGCGCACCGAACCCTCGACCACCGGCGAAACGATTTCCAGGTGGGACGGGTTGAACGCCATGGCCAGGTGCACTTCGCCACCCGGGGTCATCACGTTCGAGGAGAAGCCCTGGTGATACTTCACGTCACCGGAGCCCAGCTCGTTCATCTTCTTGCCTTCGAACTCGTCGAACAGCTCGCGCGGGTTCTTGCCGAAGGTGTTCACCAGCACGTTCAGGCGGCCACGGTGGGCCATGCCGATCACGACCTCCTTGGCGCCGTAAGAGCCGGAACGCTGGATCATTTCATCCAGCATCGGAATCAGGCTCTCGCCGCCTTCAAGGCCGAAACGCTTGGTGCCCGGGTACTTGGTGCCCAGGTACTTTTCCAGGCCCTCACCGGCGGTCACGCGCTCGAGCAGGTGGGCCTGCACGTCAGCGGAAAACTCCGGACGGCCGCGCACGCTTTCCAGGCGCTGCTGGAACCAGCTGCGCTGCTCGGAATCGACGATGTGGGTGAATTCGGCGCCAATGGTGCGACAATATGTCTTCTGGAGTGCATCGAAGATGTCGCGTAGGCTCGCCTCCTCTTTGCCGATGAACAGGTCGCCGGCACGGAAGGTCGTATCAAGATCGGCATTGGTCAAGCCGTAGTGATTGATCGACAGGTCTACGGGCGCAGGGCGCTGCCACAACCCCAACGGGTCGAGCTTGGCAGCCTGATGGCCGCGCATACGATAGGCCTGGATCAGTCGCAGAACTTCAACCTGCTTCTTCTCGTGTTCACTGCTCACGCTCCCGGCGGAAACCGGTTGGGCGCGGCGCTGGTTCTTTGCCAGCAGTACGAAATGGTCGCGGATTGTCGAGTGCGATACATCAGTAGCGGTGCTGCCGTCGGCTGGCAACTTCTGGAAGTAAGTGCGCCACTCTTCTGGCACAGCGTTAGGGTCGTGCAGGTAGAGCTCGTAGAGCTCTTCCACATATGCAGCGTTACCACCTGAAAGGTGGGCGCTATCCCACATGCGCTGCATCACGCTTTCTTGCATGCTTGGTCACCCTCGATTAGGGGACTGATCGGCGAGAGCCACAGCAAACCTGGAAAAGTCCGAAAACAGCGACTGAACCACGCCACTTGGATCCTGCTGATTTTCCGGGTACCAGCCCGGAAAGCCCCTGCTGGTCTCATATCTTCATAGGTAATGAACGCGGGCTTTGTGGGCCCTTGTTCGGGTTTTACCTCAGTGCGGGCTCACCACCCGCACCTCGGCTTACTGCAGGTACAACGCTTTGTATCAGGTGCCGCTTTGCAGCAGCATGTTACGTACGTGACCGATTGCCTTGGTCGGGTTCAGACCTTTCGGGCAAACGTTTACGCAGTTCATGATCCCGCGGCAGCGGAATACGCTGAACGGGTCATCCAGGGACGCCAGGCGCTCCTGAGTCTTGGTATCGCGGCTGTCGGCAAGGAAGCGGTAGGCTTGCAGCAAGGCTGCCGGGCCCAGGAACTTGTCCGGGTTCCACCAGAACGACGGGCAGGAAGTCGAGCAGCACGCGCACAGGATGCACTCGTACAGGCCGTCCAGCTTGTCACGGTCTTCCGGCGACTGCAGGCGCTCGATGGCCGGGGCCGGGGTGTCGTTCTGCAGGAACGGCTTCACCTTCTCGTACTGCTTGTAGAAGATGCTCATATCGACCACCAGGTCACGAATGACCGGCAGGCCTGGCAGAGGACGCAGAACCAGCTTGCCGCCCTTCACCACCGCCGACAGCGGGGTGATGCAGGCCAGGCCGTTCTTGCCGTTCATGTTCATGCCGTCGGAACCGCAAACGCCTTCACGGCAGGAGCGACGGTACGAGAAACCCTCGTCCTTTTCCTTGATCAGTGCCAATACATCCAGCACCATCAGGTCCTTGCCGCCGGTATCGACGTCGAACGACTCCATTTTTGGCGCCGAGTCGGTGTCCGGGTTGTAACGATAAACTTCGACTTTCAACATAGCAGCCACCCTTAGTAAGTCCGGACTTTTGGTTCGAAGGCTGGAACAGTCTTCGGCGCAAAGTTGACGCCGCGCTTGGCAACGCGCTTCTCACCCGGGTAGTACAGGGTGTGGCACAGCCAGTTTTCGTCGTCACGGTCTTCGAAGTCTTCACGGGCGTGAGCGCCGCGGGACTCTTTACGGGCTTCCGCCGCGATGGCGGTAGCTTCGGCAACTTCCAGCAGGTTCTGCAGCTCCAGCGCTTCGATACGCGCGGTGTTGAAGGCCTGGGACTTGTCGTTGATCTTGACGTTGGCGATACGGTCACGCAGACCGGCCAGTTGCTCGATACCCTTCTGCATGTATTCGCCAGTACGGAATACACCGAAGTAGTTCTGCATGCAGCTCTGCAGCTCGCGCTTCAGGCTGGCAACGTCTTCACCGCTGGTACGCTCGTTGAGCTTGTTCAGGCGGTTCAGGGCAACATCGACGTCGGTGTCGCTGGCGTCGCGGTATTCCACGCCTTCGCTCAGCGCCTTCTCCAGGTGCAGGCCGGCAGCACGGCCGAACACCACCAGGTCGAGCAGCGAGTTGCCGCCCAGGCGGTTGGCACCGTGAACCGATACGCACGCCACTTCACCTACGGCGAACAGGCCCGGGATGATGTGATCCTGACCGTCAGCGTCCATGGTGATGGCCTGGCCATGGATGTTGGTGGCAACGCCGCCCATCATGTAGTGGCAGGTTGGAACCACCGGCACCGGCGCGACCACAGGGTCGACGTGGGCGAAGGTCTTGGACAGTTCGCAGATACCTGGCAGGCGGCTGTGCAGCACTTCCTCGCCCAGGTGGTCCAGCTTCAGCAGTACGTGGTCCTTGTTCGGGCCCACGCCATTGCCGGCGATGATTTCCTTGACCATGGAACGGGCAACCACGTCGCGGCCGGCCAGGTCTTTCGCGTTCGGCGCGTAACGCTCCATGAAGCGCTCGCCGTGGGCGTTGATCAGGTAGCCACCTTCACCACGGCAACCTTCGGTGACCAGTACACCGGCGCCGGCGATACCGGTCGGGTGGAACTGCCACATTTCGATGTCCTGCACCGGCACGCCTGCACGCAGGGCCATGCCGATACCGTCACCGGTATTGATCAGGGCGTTGGTGGTGGACGCGTAGATACGGCCTGCACCGCCAGTGGCCAGTACGGTGGCCTTGGACTTGATGTACAGGGTTTCGCCGGTTTCGATGCAGATGGCGATCACACCCACGAATGCGCCGTCCTGGTTCTTCACCAGGTCAACTGCGTAGTACTCGTTGAGGAACGTGGTACCCGCTTTCAGGTTGCCCTGGTACAGGGTGTGCAGCAGCGCGTGACCGGTACGGTCCGAAGCGGCACAGGTACGGGCGGCCTGGCCACCTTTACCGAAGTCCTTGGACTGACCACCGAACGGGCGCTGATAGATGCGGCCGGTTTCGGTGCGCGAGAACGGCAGACCCATGTGGTCCAGTTCGAAGACCGCAGCCGGGCCTTCCTGACACATGTACTCGATAGCGTCCTGGTCACCGATGTAGTCGGAACCCTTGACGGTATCGTACATGTGCCAGCGCCAGTCGTCGTTCGGGTCGGCCGAAGCGATGGCGCAGGTGATGCCGCCCTGGGCGGATACGGTGTGCGAACGGGTCGGGAAGACCTTGGTGACTACGGCAGTCTTGTGGCCGCCTTGAGCCAGTTGCAGCGCTGCGCGCATGCCGGCGCCGCCGCCACCGATGATGATGGCGTCGAAGGAAATGGTTGGAATGCTAGCCATGGATCAGATACCCCAGAGAATCTGCACACCCCAGACGAAGTAAGCGAACATCGCAACGCCGCATACCGCCTGGAACAGGAAACGAATCGCAGTTGCCGACTTGCCGAACGACATAGGCGTCAGGTAGTCGGTTGCAATGGTCCACATGCCAACCCA
Source organism: Pseudomonas sp. JY-Q (assembly GCF_001655295.1). Lineage (NCBI taxonomy): Bacteria > Pseudomonadati > Pseudomonadota > Gammaproteobacteria > Pseudomonadales > Pseudomonadaceae > Pseudomonas > Pseudomonas sp. JY-Q. Next base: position 4,272,993 of record NZ_CP011525.1, read on the forward strand.
GGCGTGAGCGCCCAGGGCAACGAGGGCCAGCAGACTGAAGATCCGCATCGCGTTGTTGGAGAACAGACCATGCCACTGGGTGTAGTCGATGCCTGGGTGGGCGACCACGTAGCCGATCAGGAAGAGGAAGTAAGCCGCGAGAACGACCGCAGAAACGCGCTGCGCCATCCAGTCATAGAGGCCCGAACGCGACAGGTTCGTGACATTGGTTACCATACCCAAACTCCCACCAGAACGATCAGCACCACGGAGATGACGATCACGATTTTCGAGCCCAGCTTGCCGCCTTCCAGCGTCTCACCGATACCCATGTCCATGATCAGGTGACGAACACCTGCCACGAGGTGATAAAGCAGGGCGGACAGCAGACCCCAGGTCACGAACTTGGCCAGCGGGCTGGTCAGACACGCCTTCACCTCACCGAAGCCTTCCTCGGAACCCAGCGACTTGCCCAGTGCATAAAGCATGATGGCAAGGCCGATGAACAGGATGACGCCGGAGATACGGTGCAGGATGGACGTGTACGCAGTGACGGGGAGCTTGATGGTCCTTAGGTCTAGGTTTACAGGTCGTTGGCTTTTCACGGCTTTTTTCACACTGAAGAGCCCCTAGCGAATCAGGGCAAAGTTGTTGGTAAGTGTACTGGTCAGGTACCCACCACCCAGGGAACGGCGACCCCCAGCAGTTCGGGCTTGCAAGCCCCTGGCGGTCGGGTGCCGAGTATAGACAGTTAGGCTGCTTATGACAACGTGACGGGGTAGCCCAAATAGCGCATTGCCTTTAATGAACAAAAGGCGTAAATGGGCGAGAATTTCGGGAAAAATCAGGCTTGAATGCCTGATTCAACAAGCCTTTAGGCAAATTGACATCTGAATTTATCCCTCTATAGTGGTGCGGGCCCTGCGTGGGGGGTCTGTCTGATGATTTCAAGCATTAATAGGAGGCCACATGGCTGACAAAAAAGCGCAGTTGGTCATCGAGGGCGCTGCCCCCGTCGAGCTGCCCATTTTAACCGGCACCGTTGGTCCTGATGTAATCGACGTCCGCGGGTTAGGGGCCACTGGTCACTTCACCTTCGACCCAGGTTTCATGGCGACTGCCTCGTGCGAGTCGAAGATCACCTATATTGACGGCGACAAAGGTATCCTGCTGCACCGCGGCTACCCGATCGAGCAACTCGCCGAACAGTCCGACTACCTCGAAACCTGCTACCTGCTGCTCAACGGCGAACTGCCGAATGCCGAGCAGAAGGCCCAGTTCGTCAGCACCGTCAAGAACCACACCATGGTTCACGAGCAGCTGAAGTCCTTCTTCAACGGCTTCCGCCGCGACGCTCACCCGATGGCGGTGATGTGCGGCGTGGTCGGCGCCCTGTCGGCGTTCTATCACGACTCCCTGGACATCAATAACCCGCAACACCGCGAAATCTCCGCGGTGCGCCTGGTCGCCAAGATGCCGACCCTGGCTGCGATGGTTTACAAGTACTCCATGGGCCAGCCGATGATGTACCCGCGCAACGACCTGTCGTACGCGGAAAACTTCCTGCACATGATGTTCAACACCCCGTGCGAGATCAAACCGATCAGCCCGGTGCTGGCCAAGGCAATGGACCGGATCTTCATCCTCCACGCCGACCACGAGCAGAACGCCTCCACCTCCACCGTTCGTCTGGCCGGCTCGTCGGGTGCCAACCCGTTCGCCTGTATCGCCGCCGGTATCGCTGCACTGTGGGGCCCGGCCCACGGCGGTGCGAACGAAGCCGTACTGACCATGCTGGATGAAATCGGCGATGTTTCGAACATCGACAAATTCATCGCCAAGGCCAAGGACAAGAACGACCCGTTCAAGCTGATGGGCTTCGGCCACCGCGTGTACAAGAACCGCGACCCGCGCGCCACCGTGATGAAGCAGACCTGCGACGAAGTCCTGCGCGAGCTGGGCATCAAGAACGACCCGCAGCTGGAACTGGCCATGCGCCTGGAAGAGATCGCCCTGACCGATCCTTACTTCATCGAGCGTTCGCTGTACCCGAACGTCGACTTCTACTCGGGGATCATCCTCAAGGCGATCGGCATTCCGACCAGCATGTTCACCGTGATCTTCGCCCTGGCACGTACCGTGGGCTGGATCTCGCACTGGAAAGAAATGCTCTCCAGCCCGTACAAGATCGGCCGTCCGCGCCAGCTGTACACCGGTGAGCAGAAGCGTGACATCGTTGCTCTGAAAGACCGCAAGTAAGCGTTGATCGCTGAACGTAAAAGGCTGCCCTCGGGCAGCCTTTTTTATTGTAAATCCTGCCGGTCGCAGTTCGGCCTTTGCGGGGGCGACCTTGCGTCGCGAAAGGGCTGCAAAGCAGCCCACGCAATATTGCGCCAAGCCTAAGATTCGGAGGCCGCTGCGCGCCCCATTCGCGACGCAAGGCCGCTCCCACAGAGACCGCGCGCCGCGTTAAACCTCAGTTTTTCTCAGCCCGCTCGCGCAGAGCTTTCAGGGTATTGAACGGCGCATCCACCACGAACTTGTTGGCCACCATTGCCGGCACGCTGCCGCCCGGCTCGGTGTGCACCTGGTAGGTCACCTCCGTGCTGTCGCCCTTGGGCACCAGCTTCCAGAAGCCCTCAACCTTGGCCACCCGCACAAAGCCCTTCTCTTCCGGCAAATAGGTCGGCTCTTCCTTCAGGTTACGCACCAGGCTGCCGTCCGTCTCCTTGACCGTGGTCACATGCAAAACCGAATCACGCGGCGTCACCGGCCAGGGTGTATTGAACTGGGTGTAGGTCCAGGTCTGGTCACCTTCTTGCTTGAGCAATTTCTGCAACTTGCACTCATGAATCCATGCGCAGGCACCCACCACATCTTCCTGCAACGCCTGCACCTTGGCCAGCGGCGCCTTGATCACGGTAACGCCCTGATAGGCCTTGTACTTGGAACCCGCCACTTCGCTGAGGGATACCTTGATCCCGTCCTCGTTCTTGGCCACTTGCCAGTTTTCAGCCCAGGCCACAGGCGACAGCAGAACACCCACGCCACACAGCAGTGCAATACGCTTGAACGATCTCATCATGTTTATCCTTGTTGTCGAAGATCCAGCCTGTCACGCCGCCGTCATCTGCTCCCACCAGCCAAGAATCCTGATTGCCTCGTCACGATCACTGCCGCACACCTCGGCATCCGCCTTGAAGCCACCGCACACCGCCGGCCGCTCGGGCTTGCCGAACAGGTCGCAAAGGTTGGCCGCAGTCAGGTGCAGGCAGCGCTCACCCGCCGGCTTGCCATTGGGCATTCGCGGCATCGCAGAAGTGATGGACGGGGCGATGCAGCAGGCACCACAGCCCTCACGGCATTTCATGGCTATTCACCAAAATCAGGACTCCCTGGAACAAAACGGGACGAACGTCCCTGGATAGTAACCGCTCAAACAGTCGTTTGAAATTGCTGGCACGATGAAATCTGCTGTGACCCAGCAGTCAGTTCTCGCCTATTGGCGATACTCGAAATCGATGGCAGCGCCCTCCACCTCACGACGGCTATCATTGCGCAGTTGCAGCTGCATTTCGTTGTTGATCAGCCGGCCATTGAGCTGGAACGGGCTGTCATTGGTCTCTGGCTTTTCTGTGAACATGGGCGGCAACAAAGGTTTGCGCCGCTGGATTGGGGAAAGCGTGCCCACATTCGGCTCAAGGTTGTTGACCATCTCGAGGGGCAAGCTAAGGTCCAGCCCTGTCTTGGGCAATGGCTTGGCAACCGCTTTGCTGACCGGCTTGTGCGCGGGCTTGGCTGTCGCCTTTTTTGGCACGTGCTTACCCTGAGCCGCCTGAACCTCGCTTGCCGGTTGCGCAGCCAAGGCAGGGACGACCGGGCAGCAAAACGGCAAAAGGCACACGATCAGAACAAAGCAGCGCAAAACGTTCATGGCAAATGGACAGACTGGCAGGAAAAATGCGTATGCTCCCTGTTCCATAGGCAGCTTGCAAGCCTTACAAAAGCGTAACCGCAGTCTCCCTGCACAACTGCTGCGCCAGCAAACCGAGCGTAATCACAGCCCGCTCGGCCTCCTTATTCCAAGGTATGCCGCAGTTGAGTCGGACACAGTGGTTGAACTGCTCTGTGTTACTGAATATCAGTCCTGGCGCAATGCTGATGCCCTGCTCCAGCGCACGCACATGCAGCTCCTGGGTATTGACCCGACCCGGCAGGCTCACCCAGAGAATGAAGCCGCCTGTCGGCCGGGTCATCTGGGTACCCTCGGGGAAGTGCTGCTGCACTGCCAACTGATAGGCACTGAGGTTCTTGCGATATTCCTGGCGTATGTAGCGCAGATGCCGGTCGTAGCCGCCATTCTCCAGGTAGGCTGCCACGCCCATCTGCGTCACGCTACAGGCCGAGTGGGTGGTAAACGTCTGCAGGCGCTGAATCTCGTCCTGGTAACGCCCGGCGATCATCCAGCCCACCCGCACGCCAGGGGACAGGGTCTTGGAGAAGCTCGAACAGTAGATTACCCGGTCCAGCCGGTCGAACGCCTTCAGCGCCTTGGTCTTGCCCTGCTCGAACATCAGCTCACCGTAGATGTCATCCTCAATGATCTGGATATCGAAGTCCGAGGCCAGGCGCAGCAATTGCTTTTGCCGCTCTTCGGGAACGGTGCCGCCCAGCGGGTTGCTCAAGCGCGCAGTGAGCACCAGCGCCTTGATCGACCATTGGTTAGCCGCCAGTTGCAAGGCTTCGAGGCTGATACCGGTGGACGGGTCACTGGGGATTTCGATCACTTTCAAACCCAGCAGGTCAGCCAGCTGCAGCAAGCCGTAATAGGTCGGCGACTCGGCGGCAATCAGGTCACCTGGGCGGGTGAGCACCCGCAGCGACATCTGCAGGGCATCGACACACCCATGGGTCACGATCACTTCGCGCGGGTCGACCAGCACGCCGGCATCGCGCATGCGTATGGCAATCTGTCGGCGCAGCGGCTCGAAACCGGGGCTGAACATGTAGCTGAAGGCGCGCGGGCTGTGGAAGCGCGTCACCTTGGCGATTTGCTGATGCAGGGCGCGCACTGGCAGGTAGTCGACATGCGGCACTGCAGCGCCAAACGGGAACACACCATCGCGGCGCGCCTCAGTCAGCACCTGCTGGATGATGCTGGCGCGCGTGACCAGGCCGGGGCGTTCCACCCGGGCGATGTCCGGGGTTTGCGCGGTCAAGGCAGGGGTCTGGTGCACGTAATAGCCAGACTGCGGCCGCGCCCGGATAAGCCCTTGGTCCTCAAGATTGGCATAGGCCTGCAACACCGTGGCATGACTGACGTTGAGCTGGGCGCTCATCTTGCGCACGGAAGGTACCCGCTCGCCTGGCTGGTAGACACCGCGACGGATATCATCGGCCAGTTGCTGGGCGATACGCTGGTACAGCAGCAGGTTGGTCATGTCGACATGCTCGTTATTCTTGTACGGGTCACTGACGGTAGAGAATACCGTAACAGTTGCAAAGTGTACTGGGACAGATTGCAACATAGTCGACAATACAACAGCGTGACCGCTATCGAAACGATTAAACCGACATAAAACGGGCCGCAAAGCGGCCCGTTTCGACAAGACTCAGCGCGCTGGCGCGAGCCGACCCTTGTCATCGGAGAATACGATCTCCACTCGTCGGTTTTGCGCCCTGCCCCGCTCCGAAGCATTGGCCTCGATCGGGTACTGGTCGCCATAGCCCTCGACCTGCAGGCGCTTTTCATCGATGCCCAGGTCCACAAGCATGTCGGCCACGGACTGCGCCCTGTCGCGCGACAGCTTGAGATTTTCCTCGCCCGCGCCAGTACTGTCGGTATAGCCCTCGATACGCACTACCCGGCGCGGGTTGAGCTGCAGGAACTGCACCAGCTTGAGCACAGTCCGGCTGGCCGAGTTCTTCAGGTCGGCGCTGCCGGTATCGAACAGCACATCGCCCAAGGTCATCACCAAGCCACGGTCGGTCTGCTCCGAAGCCAACGCGGCAATCTGCGACTCGACCCACTTGCCCTGCTGCTGCACGCTGGCCAACTTGGCCTCACGCAAGGCCAGCTGCAGGCGCTGGCGCTCCAGGTCGAGCTTGGCCTGGCGCTCCTGGTTCAGCGCCAGCTTGGCATGCTCGCGGGCAATCTCGCTGTAGCGCTGGCTGAGGTAAGCATAATGCCGCACATCAGAACCGGTGCCGATGTAACTGGACAGGCGCTCGGCGCGAGCCAGCGATTCACCCGCCCGAATCACGTCACGCGGCGCGCTGCGCAGCACATCGGAATCATCTTTGACCCCCTGGAAGGCGACGGTGGCCTCATCCAGCGCGGCACTGCTGCGCTGGCTGGCACAACCTTGCAAACCTGCCGTCAGCGCCAACAATGCCAATGCAGCCAAAGGCGTACGACGGATCATGGCTGCACCTCCAGTTGCTTGCGCAAGCGCTTGACCCGCGACTGCAGCACCTGCAGCTGCTCTTCGCTCTTCTGGTTCAGCACCTGGGCCTCGGCCAGGCGCGCATCCAGCTCGGCCTGCTCGGCGCGCATGCGCGCATCGCGATAGTCCTGGGTAAGCATGTTGGCCTTGGCGCGGGCCAGCTTGTCTTCAGCCAGTTTGAGCGTTTCTACCTGCTCAGTGGCGCCGACGGCCTTGGCCTGGTCCAGAGCCTGTTCGGAAATGCGCATCTGCTCGTCAGGGGCCGGATCATTGGCGCAGCCAGCCAGGCCGAGCACGGCCAGGGCGAGGATTAGTGGTTGGGTTCTCACGCAATCTTCCTAGTGTTTGGGGGCGTCCGCAGGCACGTGCAACTGCGCTTTCCAGCGCTCGACATTACGTTGCAGCACAGCTTCGGATGCACCAGAGATCGGCAATTCTGTCAGTTTTTTTGCCAATTGCCCACGCAACCAGCTGTCATTGCACGCCGAGTTGTGCGACAGCGCCAGGTACAGGCCCGGCCTGTCCACCGGCAAGCCGCGGGCTATCAGGTCATTGCTCATACCCAGGCTCTGGGCCATGGCCATACCGGAGTAACGGCCAGCCAGCACATAATCCACCTGGCCGAGTACCAGTTTCTGGAACGCCTGGGTCAGGTTCTGCGCCGGCACCAGCTTGAGCTGGGCCTTGGCGAACGCAGTAAAGGCCGGGGTCAGGCGCGCACGCTCGGACAAACTGCCCTGGTACCTGGCCAGGTCGGCCGGGCCATCAAAGGTCACCGCTGCATCATGACGGGTCCACACCAGGTACTCATTGAGCTGCAACGGCGGATGGATGTAGTCCAGCGCGGTCAGTTGCTCCACCTGCATGGGGGTGTCGAGCAGCAGGTCCATGCGCCCGCTGCGCACCTCTTCCAGCGCCTGATCACGGCGACCGGCACTCAGCACCTCGACCTTCACACCCAGCTCTTCCGCCACCTGGCGCAACAGGTCAACGTTGGCGCCGACCAGGTGCTTCGGGTCTTTCGGGTCCTGCCACGAATAGGGCGGCGCATCAGGGCTGCCGGTCGCCACCAGGCGCTCGCACTTGCCTGCGGCCATGGCCAGTGGTGACACCAACAGCGCCACACATGCCAGCACCCTGCCCGTTCCGCGCAACGTCATCCCTCACCCCTCAAGCCGTAAAAAAACCCGACCCTCAAAACGAGGGCCGGGTTCTTTATAAGTGAAGCAGGCGGATCAGACCAGCTTTTCCAGCTCCGGAACCGCTTCGAACAGGTCAGCGACCAGGCCGTAGTCGGCCACCTGGAAGATCGGCGCTTCTTCGTCCTTGTTGATCGCCACGATCACTTTGGAGTCTTTCATGCCGGCCAGGTGCTGGATCGCGCCGGAGATACCGACGGCGATGTACAGCTGTGGCGCAACGATCTTGCCGGTCTGGCCGACCTGCATGTCGTTCGGCACAAAGCCTGCGTCGACCGCGGCGCGCGAAGCACCGACGGCGGCGCCGAGCTTGTCGGCCAGGCTGTACAGGTGTTTGAAGTTGTCACCGTTGCCCATGCCACGGCCGCCGGAAACGACGATCTTGGCTGCGGTCAGCTCTGGGCGGTCGGACTTGGCCAGCTCTTCGCCAACGAAAGCCGAAATACCGGCGTTGTGCGCAGCGCCAACAGCCTCGACGGCAGCCGAACCACCTTCGGCGGCCACGGCGTCGAAGCCGGTGGTACGCACGGTGATCACCTTGATGGCCGCGCTCGATTGCACGGTGGCAATGGCGTTACCCGCGTAGATCGGGCGCTTGAAGGTGTCGGCGGACTCGACCGAGATGATCTCGGAGATCTGGTCCACGTCCAGCAGCGCGGCAACGCGCGGCAGGATGTTCTTGCCATTGGTGGTAGCCGGGGCCAGCACGTGGCTGTAACCCTTGGCCAGCTCGACGATCAGCGGCGCGACGTTTTCCGGCAGGACGTGGGCGTAGGCGGCGTTATCAGCCACCAGCACCTTGGCAACACCAGAGATTTTGGCAGCGGCTTCAGCAACGCCACCGACGTTCTGGCCTGCGACCAGCACGTGCACATCACCACCGATCTTGGCGGCTGCGGCGACAGTGTTCAGGGTGGCCGGGGCTACGGCACCGTTCTCCGGACCTTGTAGAAGGTCAGCGACAACCAGGATAGTCATATCAGATTACCTTCGCTTCGTTCTTCAGCTTCTCGACCAGTTCGGCCACCGATTTGACCTTGATGCCAGCGCTGCGGGCAGCCGGGGCTTCAACCTTCACGGTCTTGTTGGTGGAGGCGAGGGAAACGCCCAGTGCGTCTGGAGTAACAGTCTCCAGCGGCTTCTTCTTGGCCTTCATGATGTTCGGCAGCGACGCATAGCGTGGCTCGTTCAGGCGCAGGTCGGTGGTGACGATCGCGGGCAGGTTCAGTGCAACGGTCTGCAGGCCGCCATCGATTTCACGGGTGACATTCAGCTTGTCGCCAGCGACTTCGACCTTGGACGCAAAGGTACCCTGGGCGAAGCCAGTCAGCGCGGCCAGCATCTGGCCGGTCTGGTTGTTGTCACTGTCGATGGCCTGCTTGCCGAGGATGACCAGCTGCGGCTGCTCCTTGTCGACAACGGCCTTCAGCGCCTTGGCCACGGCCAGGGAGTTCAGTTCGTCAGCGGCTTCTACCAGGATGGCACGGTCGGCACCCAGGGCCAGGGCAGTACGCAGTTGCTCCTGGGCGGTGGTCGGGCCGACGGAAACGACGACGATCTCGGTCGCAACGCCTTTTTCCTTCAGGCGCACGGCTTCTTCGACGGCGATTTCGCAGAAGGGGTTCATGGACATCTTGACGTTAGCAAGGTCGACGCCGGAGTTGTCCGCTTTGACGCGAACCTTGACGTTGTAGTCGACCACTCGTTTGACAGCTACAAGAACCTTCATGGATTCCTCGTTACTCTCCGGTGAATAGATAGTCGCCTGGGGCAGAGCCCAGCGATGCGCGTGGGTACAAGGGCACCTCTAAAAACGTATCGGGAGGCAGCAACTTCACAGTGACCAAACAGTCTTGTTCGGACTCTTGCGACAAATCCTCACGGGTCATTTCCTGTCGTGGCGTGTAAACTCCACTACAAACTGGCCTAAGCCCGCAAAACCCTGCTCCACACCTGGTCTTTAGAGGTGTACCTGCGCCCGGCTGCAAGCCTACGGCGAACGTAAAACCGCTCGTATCTTGACCGTAACACCCATTCCGGTCAATACGGCAAATCGGTCACCCTCCAGCCGCGTTCCTGTGATTTTACTGGCCTGCGGCAAATTCAAACAAACGTTTGTATTGGACCCGCCAAGTGGTGTAGATATAATGCGCGGCCAAGACAAAACGGTGTAGTCCGTCATTTGCCCAGCTACAGTTCCGCCGTTGCGTAGAACCGCTGCGAATGCCCCGCACCCATAAGACAAAGCAACAGCACGAGCCTTGATGAGTAGGAGAGAACCAGTGGAACGCGAATACATGGAATTCGACGTGGTCATCGTCGGCGCCGGCCCGGCGGGCCTGTCCGCCGCCTGCCGCCTGAAGCAGAAGGCCGCCGAAGCCGGTAGCGAAATCAGCGTCTGCGTGGTGGAGAAAGGCTCTGAAGTCGGCGCCCACATCCTCTCTGGCGCAGTGTTCGAGCCCCGCGCCCTGAACGAGCTGTTCCCCGACTGGAAAGAGCTCGGTGCACCGCTGAACACCGAAGTGAAGCGCGACGACATCTACGTGCTCAAGGATGCCGGCAGCGCGACCAAGGTGCCTGACCTGTTCGTGCCCAAGACCATGCACAACCATGGCAACTACATCATCTCGCTGGGCAACCTGTGCCGCTGGCTGGCCCAGCAGGCCGAGAACCTCGGCGTGGAAATCTACCCGGGCTTCGCCGCCCAGGAAGCGCTGTTCGACGACAACGGCGTGGTCCGCGGCATCGTTACCGGCGACCTCGGTGTCGACCGTGAAGGCAACCCCAAGGACGGCCTGTACACCCCGGGCATGGAACTGCGCGCCAAGTACACCCTGTTCGCCGAAGGCTGCCGTGGCCATATTGGCAAGCAGCTGATCAAGCGCTTCAACCTCGACAGCGAGTCCGACGTCCAGCACTACGGCATCGGTCTGAAGGAAATCTGGGAAATCGACCCGGCCAAGCACGAACAGGGCCTGGTGGTGCACACCGCCGGCTGGCCGCTGGACGTGGTGGCCAAGGAAAACACCGGTGGCTCGTTCCTCTATCACCTGGAAAACAACCAGGTGGTGGTCGGCCTCATCGTCGACCTGTCCTACGCCAACCCCTACCTGTCGCCGTTCGACGAATTCCAGCGCCTCAAGCACCACCCGGTGATCAGCCAGTACCTCGAAGGCGGCAAGCGCATCAGCTACGGCGCCCGCGCCTTGGCCAAGGGCGGCATCAACTCGCTGCCGAAAATGGTCTTCAATGGTGGCGCGCTGATCGGTTGCGACCTGGGCACCATGAACGTGGCCAAGATCAAGGGCAGCCACACCGCGATGAAGTCCGGCATGCTTGCTGCCGAAGCAGTGGCCGACGCATTGATCGCCGGTAGCGAAGGCGGCGATCAATTGAACAGCTATGTCAGCGCCTTCAAGGCCAGCTGGCTGTACGAAGAACTGTTCGCCAGCCGCAACTTCGGCCCGGCCATGCACAAGTTCGGCCCGCTGCTGGGCGCGGCGTTCAACTATGTCGACCAGAACTGGTTCGGTGGCAAGCTGCCGTTCACCCTGCACGACACCAAGCCGGACTATGCCTGCCTCAAGCTGGCCGCCGACTCGAAAAAGATCGACTACCCGAAACCGGACGGCAAGCTCAGCTTCGACAAGCTCAGCTCGGTATTCCTCTCCAGCACCAACCACGAAGAGGAACAACCCTGCCACCTGAAGCTGACCGATCCGAGCGTGCCGATCGCCAGCAACCTGCCGCTGTACGACGAGCCAGCCCAGCGCTACTGCCCGGCCGGCGTGTACGAAGTGGTCACCCAGGAAGACGGCAACAAGCGTTTCCAGATCAACGCGCAGAACTGCGTACACTGCAAGACCTGCGACATCAAGGACCCGGCCCAGAACATCACCTGGGTCACCCCTGAAGGCGCTGGCGGGCCGAACTACCCGAACATGTAAGGCCCCTGCCCTTGCGGCAACAAAAAGCCCCCGGTACTTATGGGCCGGGGGCTTTTTGTTGGCTGCCATTATCAGGCAGTACGCACTTCCTCAAAGAGTTCTGGATGGCGATCCAGCAGCTTGAGCAGTTTCACCAACGCCACTGGCGGTGTGGTCTTGCCGTTTTCATAACGGGAGAACGCATTGACCCCACCACCGAAGATTTCCCCCGCTTCACGCTGGTCGAGGTCGAACTTTCTGCGTATGGAGGCAATAAAGGAAGGATCCACAACATTTGCGTTGACCTGGCGCTCGAATGCCGTCATCAAGTGACTGACACGCATGGCTTCATCATGACTCAGTACACATTCACCACATGCGGAGCAGTAATCGCCACTTACCTCAGGGATCACTGTCATCTCGCCTTTGTAGCTATAGGGCATGCCCTGAATGTCAGGTGCAAGCTCCGAGCCGCCGCATATTGGACATCTCATGGTTACAACTCCTTGAAAGACACGATGAGCACGTCGTCTACCACGGACAATTTCAAATAAACGTACCCAATTGCTGTAAGCGGGCGATACACATCCTGCCCAACCCGGTGGTCAATATGGCTGGTCATGCTCTTGTAGAAATCAGTGCGCTTCAAGCTGGTGATCACCTCAAGCATGCCCGGAAAATCCATTCCCAGCGCCTTGGCGCCTTTCAATGCAGCACCCGTAGGGCGGATTCGCCTTGCCGCAGCCAGGGCTTTTACCCGCTCCAGCGGGCAATTAGGCATTCTCTTTTCCATGAGAAATTAACCTTCCAGGTTAAATTTGGCTAATAGGTTATTCCAATAGCCCCCACCTGGAAGTCTGCCCCAATGCCCCGCAGCCGTTACCGGCTCATTTGTCGCCACACATGACCGGCATCGGCTCAGCCGCAAACACCAAAGGCTCACGACGCCCGAAATACAGGGCCGTCAGCAGCCCCACCGCGCCCATGATCAGACAAAACCCGACACACACCCATGGGCTCCACGGCATCAGCGCAATCAGTGCCAACGGCGTGGTACTGGCCCACAGTGCGTAGGCCACGTTGTAGGTGAAGGAAATGCCCGATACGCGGATCTGCGCCGGGAACAGCCCCACCATCACCGAGGGCACCACCCCCACCACGCCGCAGCTCAACCCCGCCAGCGCATAGGCCAGCCAGGTCATGCCCCACTGCCCCACCAGGCTGGCGTACAACGCGCCGATACCCAGCGGCAGCAACAGGCTATACAGCATCAGCGCGCGCCAGGCACCCACACGGTCGACCAGCAGCCCGGCCAGCACGCAGCCCATGTTGAGGAAGACGATGCCCACGCTGCTCAGGGCGAAGGTGTGCCCGGCACTCATGCCGAAGCGCTGCTGCATCACCGTCGGCGTGATCACCACCAGCACCACCACCGCCGAGGTCAGCACACAGGTCAGCAACGCGGCAGGGATCAATGCCCGGCGGTGTTCACCCAGCACTCGCCGCAGCGGAAAACTCACAGGTTGCTCCTGGCGCGCGCGCAGGGCGAGGAACACCGGTGTTTCACTGAGCCAGCGGCGCAGCCACACACCCACCACACCGAACACCCCACCCAACAGGAACGGGTAGCGCCAGGCGTAATCGAGGATTTCCTGCGGGGTGAACAGTTGCGCCAGCAAGGTGGCGGTCAGCGCCCCCAGCAGGTAGCCGAAAGTCAGCCCGGCCTGCAGAAAGCCCAGGGCATAACCGCGCCGCCCGTTGGGCGCGTGCTCGGCAACGAACGTCCAGGCGCTTGGCACTTCACCGCCTACGGCAGCCCCCTGGAGGATGCGCAAGGCCAACAGGATCAGCGGGGCGGCATAGCCGATGTCGGCATAGGTCGGCATCACCCCGATCAGCAGACACGGCAGGGCCATCATCAGGATGCTCAGGCTGAATACCCGCTTGCGCCCCAGGTGGTCGGCGAAGTGCGCCATCAGGATGCCGCCCAGCGGCCGCGCCAGATAGCCGGTGACGAAGATTCCGAAGCTTTGCAGCAAGCGCAGCCATTCGGGCATCTCGGGCGGGAAGAACAGCTGGCTGAGGGCCAGCGCGAAGAACACGAAAATGATGAAGTCGTAGATTTCCAGCGCGCCACCCAGCGCCGCCAGGCCCAGGGTCCGATGGTCGCCGCGGCTGAACCGGGGCGGGCGAGCGGTATCGATGGCAGTCATGGCAGGGTCCGCAGATCGGCAAAGGGCAAGAGCATAACAAATAGCTGCCCGATTGCCCCGCCGGTGGTACCGCTAGCGGTTGAACACCGTATGCGCAAAGTTGGCTCGCGGCCGTGACCGCGCTGTACTGGCCGGCAGGGTGCCCGGCAGCGGTAGCCTGCCGACCACCATCGGTGCGTCGATGATTGCCATGAACGTCTCCAGCGCCTCGTTATCGGGCGCCTGAGGCAGGCTCAGGCTGACCGCCTGGCGCTCGGCCTGCGGCACTGCTGGCACTTTCAACTGGCTGGAATGGTAAAGCAGTGCATGCTGGATCTGTGTGCTGACACGGCAGAAGCGCTCTAGATCGACGCCACAATGGCTGGCCAGCTCAATATTGCCCAGCAACAGGTGAAAGGGCTGCAAGGCGCACTGCACCAGGCGCTGCAGCTCCTCGAAGCTGGCCACTGGGGCTATCCGGTAATAGCCCAAACCATTGAGCAACCGCTCCAGCTGCAGGCGCTGGCACGGGTGTGTATCGGCGATGAGAATGCGCAGGGTCTTGTTTACCATGGTCGGACCTAGGCCATTGGGTAATGGGCACGCTCCATGACCATACTGCGCCAATAACGGCTAATGCCAAGGCCATGCCCGGCAACGGTCTTCTTTGATAGAAGTCGGGAAAGCCGCATAAATCAAGTGATTGACTGACGGAATTTGCATTTGCCTTTAACCTGGCAATCAGGATTCCCATTGCCGCATGCGCACCCGGCAGTGCTTCATGGCATTGACGATGTGCTTTTCCACCAGGCTGCGGGAGATGCCCAGCCGCTCGGCGATCTGCAGATGTGAAAGGCCTTCGATCTTGCGCAGCAGGAAGCATTCGCGGCAGGGGCCGGTCAGTTCGTCAAGCGCCCGCTGCATGAGGGCCAGGCGTTGGTTGAGCTGCAGTTCCTGCGCCAGCGCCGGCACATGCCCGCCCTCATCACTGTCGAGTATCTCAAGCGGTTCGGCCTGACGCACCAGATGGCGACGATGACGGTCGATCACCAGGTTCAGGGCGATACGGTACAGGAATGCGCGCGGATGCTCGATCTGCCCGTTGTCCGTTCGCTCCAGTACCCGCAGGTAGGCATCGTGGGCAACATCCTCTGCCGCCTGACGGTTACCCAAGCGCGCGGACAGGAAACACACCAACTCACGATAGTAACGTTCCACAAACACACCTGGAGTCGTCTGCACACCCACGCTGGGGCAGATGCAGAACTGAGTGATATCAGCGTGCGATCTTACAAAATATAATGATTCTCAGCAACGCACACCTGCGCTGTGCTTACCGTCAACCCGACGCCCGTACAACCTTGAGATTGCGGGCATACCAGGGGCGCTGCGGCACCCGTGGTTGCAGCCGGGCAAAGAGGTCTTCGTTGCCATAAATGATGCGCAACGCCAGCTTCATGGTTTCCGGGTCCATTTCGACGCTTCGACCGGGCCGCAAGCCCGGCACCGTCGAACAGCCATGGGTATCGGGACCCAGCCACGGGTCAGCCACCGCCACCCAACGCCCGGGTGCGAACCAGGGCACGCCGTTCACCTGCAAGCGGCGGATCTCACCCGGGTGGACCCGCTCATGGGCTCGGAACCAATCGTCGACTCGGTCGTCGATCCAGCCATGAAAATGCCAGAACACCGGGTTTACATGTGACGAGAACGGGTCGCCGAGAAAATCGTTGCGTGCTTCGAACCAGCGCTCAGCGAAATCACCCGGGGTACGTGCAGCAGGCACCGGCATACCGTTGGACGGGTCGCGCGGCACCGCCGCCCAACGCATGTGCAACCAGTCATGCAGGCCCAGCTCCAGTTCTGAGCCGAACTGCCCCAAGGTCAGCTTGCTCAGATATTCCGGATCACTGTAGCGCGACTCCCAGACCTGAAAGTTGCCGTGGAAGGTATCCGGGCTTTTGATGTCGCGTACCCACTGGGTGTACTCCTGGTCGTCATGGGCCAGCCAGGTCGGTGGCAAGGCATTGCCGTCGTGGTTGTCGAAGTAACGGGCAAAACCGATGCGGTCACGCTCAAGCTCCGGCTGAGGCAGCGGGAACCGCGTCCACGAAGGCAGGTCCTGCAGGGCCCTGGCACTGCCGAGCATGTGCCGGTGCATGAACAGGAAGTCCTCTCCGGAACCGTTGCGATCCTTGTGCCGGCCACGCGCATCACGCTCCTGTCCACGCGGCCCGGGTTGCCAGCCCAAGCCACGCAGGGCGGATTGCTTGTCCTCTTCCAGCTTGTGCCACTTGTCCCGCGATGCGTGCCATAGCTGGTGGAACAGCCGATGCTCCGGCGAAATGAGCCAAGCCAGCAGCTGTGGCGACAGCGGCGTACGTTCGCGAGCCTCCGGGAAAGGCCGCTTCAAGGCCAGGAAGCCATTGTCCAGAACAGGCAGAGACAGGGCGCGGTCCAGGGCCGAGATACGACCATTGAGCGTTGCCGGCCCGGCATTGCCATAGGCGCCCCAGACCTCATCGAGCACCACATGGCATTCATAGCGCGCCTGCCCTGCACCGGGCTCGGTTGAAAACAGCCGCCAGCGCAACATCCCGGGCTTGTCCGTCAGCAAGTCACCCATGACCCGATAACGGGGTTCCTGCTCACTGCGCAGGCGTTCGGCGGTGTCCAGGTAACCTCGCAGCCCCCGGCCATTGCTGGCGACATCCAGAAACAATTCCAGCTCCCCGTCGGGCAAACCCAGCAGTTGGGCATCCTTGCCCTGTGCAGTCCAGCGCCAGATGCCCCGCAGGATGTCACCCAGCTGCTGCAGGCGGGTATCGGCCAACTCGACAACAGCCTCGCCAGGCGTTTCCGGAAACGCCTCGGCATCCCGCTGGCGCTGTATATACAGCGCTCCGGGTACCGCTACGCCCGTCAATGCCACAGCAGCGATGAACCCGCGTCGAGAAATCGTCATTGCAACTACCTGCGCCTTCATTGCGGCCATGGAGCACGGCCCGTCCAAGGCTAGAACGTTGTACCTGCACTGAAATTTAACGCCGCGGCCGGGGCGGCTAAATTTCCTCCGCGTCGACTCGTTCACCCCAGGTAGCGACGGCCTCTGTGCCCTCCCTCGACGGCGAACCTACCGAGACCAAGATGACGACACCACGCTGGAAAAAAGCCCTGTACATCAGCCTGGCTGCGGCAGTCGCCGCGGGTGCCGGTCTGGCTGCCTGGTACCATTTCGCGGCCCCTGGCGGCTACTCCCGGGAAGTCGTTCGTCAAGCCAACGACTTGCAGGAACGCATCATCTCGTTCGACAGCCATGTCACCTTGCCGCTGGACTTCGGCAACGAAGGCAGCGAAGCCGACAAGGACGGACCGGGCCGCTTCGACCTGGCCAAGGCTGCCCAAGGGCGGTTGTCTGGCGCGGCGCTGACCATCTTTGCCTGGCCCGAATCCTGGACGGGCGCAAACAGCCCGCATCGCCCCACGCCAGGTTTCGTCGAGGCCGCCCGCCACACCCAGGAAGTGCGCTACAACGCCATCACCGCAATGGTGCGCGACTTCCCCGAACGCGTCGCCATCGCCTACACCCCACAGGACATGCGGCGCTTGCACGGCGAAGGCAAGTTCGCGGTGTTCCTGAGCATGCTCAACGCGTATGCGCTGGGGGACGATATCGACCAGCTCGACCGCTGGGCGGCACGCGGGGTGCGCATGTTCGGCTTCAGCTACGTCGGCAACAACAGCTGGGCCGACTCGTCTCGCCCCTTACCGTTCTTCAATGACACTGTCGATGCGCTCGAGGGTCTGTCCCCCATCGGCAAGCGCGCCGTACAACGGCTCAATGACCTGGGTGTGATCATCGATGTCTCGCAGATGTCCAGCAAGGCGCTGAACCAGGTCATTCAGCTCAGCCGTACTCCGGTGGTGGCGTCGCACTCGGCACCACGGGCCATGGTCGATATCAACCGCAACCTGTCCGACAAGGAAATGCAGTTGATCAAGGAAAGCGGCGGGGTCGTGCAACTGGTCGCGTTCTCCAGCTACCTCAAGCCGCTCAGCGCGCAGACCCAGGAAAAGCTCAATGCCTTGCGTGCCCGCTACGCGCTGCCGCCACTGGCTGACCTGAACTACGCGCTGATGCCTGGCGACCCGGTCATAGCCGGCTGGCCCGAGCAGAAGGTCGGGCAATATGCCAACGAACTCTATGCAATCCTCGAACAGGAGCCGCCAGCGACCCTGAAGGACTACGGTGATGCCATCGATTACACCGTGCGCAAGCTCGGCATAGACCACGTAGGCATCAGCTCGGACTTCAACGAAGGCGGCGGCATCGACGGCTGGCACGACGCCAGCCAAGCACGCAACGTAACGGCCGAACTCATTACCCGCGGCTACTCCGAAGCCGACATCGCCAAGCTTTGGGGTGGCAACTTCCTGCGCGTCTGGGCACAGGTACAGAGCGCCGCCCGCGGTACCGACACTTCACTGCGCTAAGCCATTGGGCACCTTTATGAACGACCGCCGCAATTTTCTCAAAAGGGCCGGCATCCTCGCCGCTGGCCTGCCCCTCGCCAGCCATCTGCTACCCGTTGCCGAGGCCGCCACGCCGATACCGAGCGCCGGCAACCAACGATGGGCCGATTTTCGCCGCCTGTTCGAACTCGACCCAAACTATGCGCACTTCGCCAACTTCCTGATCACCTCTCATCCAAGGCCGGTACGCGAAGCCATCGAGGCCCTGCGTGCACGTTTCGACCGTCACCCGGCGCTGATGGTCGACTGGGATGCCCAGTCGGAGTGGAAGCACGAGGCTGAGGTACGCCAATGGGCGGCACGCTACCTGGAGGTGGCGCCACGCCAGATTGCCCTGACGGGCAGCACTACCGAGGGCCTGGGTTTGATTTATGGCGGCATCAAGCTGGCGCCCGGCCAGGAAATCCTGACCACGGTGCACGAGCATTCCGCCGCACGGCAGACCATGAACTACCGCAGCGCCCGCGATGGCAACCCGGTACGCAGGCTACGCCTGTTCGAGCAACCCTGGCAGGTGAGCACCGACCAGGTGCTGGGTACCGTGCGGGCCGCCATTTCCCCACAAACGCGCGTGCTGGGCATGACCTGGGTACATTCGGGCAGCGGGGTGAAACTGCCGGTTGGCGAAATCGGTGCGCTCGTACGCGAGGTCAATCAGAACAGGGACGAACGCGACCATATCCTGTATGTCATCGACGGGGTTCACGGTTTTGGCGTCGAGGACATGCGCTTCGCCGACCTGAACTGCGACTACTTCATATCCGGGACCCACAAGTGGATGTTCGGCCCCCGCGGGACAGGCATCATCTGCGCTGCATCCTCGGCGCTGGGGCAGTTGCACCCGAGCATCGCCACCTTCTCCGAAAACGAAGACTTCGCCACCATCATGAGCCCGGGCGGCTACCACGCCTTCGAGCACCGATGGGCCCTGGGCAAGGCATTCGAATTGCACCTGCAAACCGGCAAGGCAGCCGTGCAGGCGCGTATCCACGCCCTCAACGAATACCTGAAACAACAGCTGGAAAGCCTGCCCGCCATCGAACTCGTGACCCCGCGCAGCAGCACTTATTCAGCGGGTTTCACCTTCTTCCGCGGCAAAGGCCAGGACGCCGACGAACTGGCCAGGTACCTGACGAGCCAACGCATCGTCGTCGACGCCGTTTCGCGCGATGCCGGGCCAGTGGTGCGCACTGCGCCGGGCCTGTTGAATACCGAAGCGGAAATCGACCGACTGGTCGACGTGCTGCGCCAGCGCTTGCGCGCCTGACAGGCCGCGCCAGGCATCGCGATCCCATGCCTAACCTGCACAACGACAACCGACGAGGCTTACCGTGGACTTTCAGCGCATACTCGAAAAACTGTTCGTCAATGCCCATGCCGTCGGTATCGAAGGCGTGTTCCAGTTCGACTTCGGCCAGGGGCTCGCCTACTGGTCGGAGGTATGCGACAACCCATGCACGGGGGGGGGCCGGCATGAGGCTCCGGACGTCACGATCGAAGTGGCCCAGGATGACTTCCTCGGCATCATGGCGGGCGCTGTCGACGTAGAGGAGCTGTTCGCCAGCGGACGCCTGAAAATAACCGGCAACATGGGCCTGGCGACCCTGCTGCCGCAGGTTATCAGCAGCGCGCGGCAGGGCACGACCGCCAGCAAGGCCGCGATGAACCAGCGCTACCCCACGCCAGGACGCTACAGCGAGGAGGTCTCGGCAGCCCAACCCGCGCTGCATGAGGTACAACGCCTGTCACGGGCCGAAATGCCGCCGTCGCGGTTTCACCATGAACACCTTTCAACGGGCGTGCCAGTGGTGCTGAGCGATGCCCTTGGCGACTGGCCGCTGTTCACCATGGGCCGTGACGCTTCGCTGGCCCACTTTGCCGAGCTGCAGGGCATCACCCGGCATGGTGACTACGTGAAGAAGACGTTCTCTACCGACCGCGACTTCCGCGCCACCCCCATGGCCGACTTCATCGCTTCGCTCGACAAGCCGGCCAAGCCCGGCGAGCCGCCCGCCTACATGGGCAACAATATCGTGCCGGAAAAGCTGCAGGCTCTGATCCGCTACCCGGACTACTTCGATCGCCAGCGCTTCATTCCACCGCGCATCTGGATCGGTCCCAAAGGCACCCTTACACCCCTGCACCGGGATGACACCGACAACCTGTTCGCCCAGGTCTGGGGGCAGAAATCGTTCATTCTGGCAGCACCGCACCATCGCGCCGCACTGGGCACCTGGTCAACCAGCCCGAAGGGCGGCCTGGACGGCTGCGATTTCAACCCCGATGCCCCCGACTACGAACGCTTCCCCGAAGCCCTTAAGGTGCCCTTCCTGCGTGTGGTATTGCAGGCCGGCGACTTGCTGTTCCTGCCCGAGGGCTGGTTCCACCAGGTAGAGTCAGTGTCCACGTCGCTGTCCGTGAACTTCTGGGTAGACTCCGGACGCGGCTGGTAACCGGCGTGACGGCAACCTGATCTTGATGGGCCATTGGCGCAGGCGATGGGCCGCAACGCGGCCCTGACAATGGTTCAGACTGCCGCGATCAACGCCTCTGCAAAGCGCTGCGCCACGTCATCGATCTGCTCAGCGCTGATGATCAACGGCGGCAGGAAGCGCACCACCGCGCCATGCCGCCCGCCCAGTTCCAGGATCAACCCGCGCTTGAGGCACTCGCGCTGCACCTTGGCCGCCAGCTCTCGGTTGGCCTGTGGATACCCCAAGGCATCCCACTCGCCCTGCGGCTCCACCAGTTCGACCCCAAGCATCAAGCCACGCCCACGCACATCACCCAATTGCGGATAGTCGCGTTGTAATTGCTGTAAGTGCTGACGCAGGCGCAGCCCCATGGCCTCGGCATGCTCGGCCAGGCGATGCTCGACCAGGTAGTGGATCACCGCCGAACCCGCCGCCATGGCCATCTGGTTGCCACGGAAGGTACCGGCATGGGCGCCCGGCTTCCAGGTGTCCAGCCAGTCGCGATAGACGACTACCGCCAGCGGCAGGCTGCCACCGATGGCTTTGGACAAGGTGACCACATCGGGCACGATGCCGGCGTGCTCGAAGGCGAACATGCGCCCGGTACGGGCGAAGCCGCTCTGGATCTCATCGACGATCAACGCCACGCCCGCCTGCTCGGTAATGCGCCGCACGCCCTTGAGCCATTCGATGTCGGCCGGAATTACCCCGCCCTCACCCTGTACCACTTCGAGGATCACGGCGGCGGGCAGCGGCACGCCGCTTTCCGGATCGAGCAGCAGGTTTTCCAGGTAATGCAGGTTGGCCTTGACCCCGGCCTCACCACCCAGGCCGAACGGGCAGCGGTAGTCGTAGGGGTACGGCATGAACTGCACGCCGCTGCTCAGCAACGCACCCAGTGGCTGCTTGGGGCCAAGGCTACCCATCAGACTCAACGCGCCCTGGCTCATGCCATGGTAGGCGCCGTGGAAGGCCAGCACGGTGCTGCGCCCGGTTGCACCACGCACCAGTTTGAGCGCCGCTTCAACGGCGTCGGTACCGGTTGGGCCGCAGAACTGCACCTTGGCCTCGCGACGCAGCGCCTCGGGCAGGATGCCGAACAGGTCCTGGACGAAACGGTCCTTGACCGGTGTGGTCAGGTCGAGTGTATGCAGCGGCAGTTCGTCAGCCAGCACGCGCTGGATTGCCTCGACTACGACCGGGTGATTATGACCCAGGGCCAAGGTGCCAGCGCCGGCCAGGCAGTCGATGAACTGGCGGCCTTCGACGTCTTCGACATGGATGCCCCGGGCGCGCTTGAGCGCCAGCGGGATGCGCCGCGGGTAGCTGCGGGCGTTGGATTCCTGCTGTTGCTGACGTTGTAGCAAAGGCGAATCGGTGAATTCGTACAAGGGTTGCGGCAAGCTGGCCGGTGCAACCTGGGCAAGGCTGGAAGCGGTGGACATGGGTGAATCCTCGCAAGCAAGCGGATGGGCGGTTATCGCTTTGGAAACGCTTGAGGGGGGGGAGGATTTAGCGGTTGTTACTGGATTTTATTTTTGTCTGTGCCGGCCCTTTCGCGGGTAAACCCGCTCCTACAAGGACCGCACCGCCCGTAAGAGCGGGTTCACCCGCGAAGAGGCCAGCACAGACAAACCCGCCCCCACAGACCGCCCCCCCCGTAGGAGCGGGTTCACCCGCGAAGAGGCCAGCACAGGCAAACCCGCCCCACAGACCGCCCCCCCCCCGTAGGAGCGGGTTCACCCGCGAAGAGGCCAGCACAGACAAACCCGCCCCACAGACCGCACCCCCCGTAGGAGCGGGTTCACCCGCGAAGAGGCCAGCACAGACAAACCCGCCCCACAGACCGCACCCCCCGTAGGAGCGGGTTCACCCGCGAAGAGGCCAGCACAGACAAACCCGCCCCACAGACCGCCCCCCGTAGGAGCGGGTTCACCCGCGAAGAGGCCAGCACAGGCAATAAACATCAATGCACCGGACGCGCCGGTACCCGCAACAAGACCCGCAAGCCGTCACTACGGCTGTCAAAGCGCAGGCTACCGGCACACCGCTGCACGATTGCCTGCACTATCGCCAGCCCCAATCCGCAACCACCACTCTGCCCATTACGCCAGAAGCGCTCGGTCAGGTGCTCCAGGTCCGCTTCGGCAATCCCTGGCCCATGGTCACGCACCATGAAGCCCACTTGGCCGTCTGCCATCTGCACGTCCAGCTCTACAGCTTCATCACCGCCATGACGCAAGGCGTTGTCCAGCAGGTTGCGCAGCGCTGCCACCGCCAACGGTGCCGGCATGCCCAGGTAGATTTGCGTAGCCTCCTCAGGCAGACGCAGCACGATACGCCGGTTGTCGCCGCCGCCCGCATCCTGCATCGCCTGCCGCGCCACCTGCTCGGCGCTGCACTGCACGCCATCCTCAAACGACAGGCTGCCTTCCACCCGCGCCAGCATCAGCAACTGCTCAAGCGTGCGGTGCATGCGGTCGGTGCCCTGCTCGGCATGTTCCAGCGCCTGCTCGCGCACTGCACCGTCGGTCATGCGCGCCACCTGCAGGTGGGTCTTGATCGCGGTCAACGGGCTGCGCAGTTCATGCGCGGCATCGTCGGTCAGGCGCCGCTCACGCTCGAGGGTCTGAGCAATGCGCAGGAACAGCTGGTTCTGGGTCTCCAGCAACGGCTGTAACTCGCTGGGCATGCCCGCCACCTGCAGCGGCTCGACACTGTCCGCACGCCTGCGGCGCAAGGCATCACGCATGCGGTTGAGCGGCTCCAGGCCCTTGCCAAGGCCGATCCACAACAGCCCCAGGCTGCCAAGCAGGGCCATCAATACCGGCGCCGATGCCGCCAGCAGAATCGACTGGTTCAGTGCCTCGCGCTCCATGTGCCGGTCGGCCGTGGTGATGCGCACATCGCCGTGGTTGTAGGTAAAGGTGCGCCAAAGCGCATCGTCGATGGTCTGGTCACGGAACCCGCTGCGCTCGTCGTCCATGGCGCCATCGTGCTTGTGGTTGCTGGCGAGGATCTCGCCACGCAGCGAGCTGACCTGGCAGGCCATGCCGTCCGGTACGCTGAACTGGTCGGCGGAAAAATGCGCCTCCCCGCCCTTGGCAGTCAGCGGCTGCGGCAACTGGTCGATCAACCCGGCGACCATACGCGCCGACGCCACCAGGCGCTGGTCGAGGGAAAACATCATCTGCTGGCGCAGGTCACGCAGCATCCACGCCGCGGCCAGCGCCCAGATGATCACGAAGGCGCTGCCGAGGATCAGGCTCAGGCGTACCCGAAGGCTCATGATGCGGCCTCTTGCGGTGCCTGCGCCGGGCCCAGCCGGTAGCCCAGGCCACGCACGGTCTCGACAATGCCGTTACCCAGCTTGCGACGCAGGTGGTGGATGTGCACATTCAGGGCGTTGCTCTCGACCTCGTCGCTGAAACCATATACGCAGTCCTTCAGTTGCTCGCTGGACAGCACGCGCCCGGGGTTCTGCAGCAGCGCCTGGAGCAGGGCCTGCTCACGGCGGGACAGGTCGACATGCTGGCCGGCCAAGGTCGCCTCGCAGCTACTCGGGTCATAGCGCAGCGGGCCGTGCTCGATCACGTTCACCGCCCGCCCGGCCACCCGCCGCAGCAAGGTATGCAGGCGTGCGGCCAGCTCGCGCAGATCGAAGGGCTTGAGCAGGTAATCGTCGGCACCGGCCTGCAGGCCATCGACACGATCGGTGACGGCATCGCGGGCGGTGAGCACCAGTACCGGCAGGGTCTCGCCTTTTTCGCGCAGGCGGCGCAGCAGCTTGAGGCCATCTTCGTCGGGCAGGCCGAGGTCGAGGATCATCACGTCGAACTGCGCGGCCTGCAGCATCGCTCGCGCAGCGGCGGCGTTGCCAACCCGGTCCACGGTCAGGCCCTGAGCGGTGAGGCCGGCGCAGATGCCGGCGGCGATCAGGTCGTCGTCCTCGCAGAGCAGAACGTGCATGGTGGGGCTCCCGGAGTGGTGTGGCTGGTATTGCACCTTGGGCGGATTAAGGGGGGATTATGGACCTTTTGGGGAGGGCTTGGGGGAGATCGATCTCCGCGCGGGTCGCCACCCTGCCCCTCGCAGCCTCAACGCCAATTCCCGAGCTTCTCGAACACAACAGAAACGAAGTCGCCTTTTCCTACAACTGATCTAGAAACCTCTGATCCGAATCCATGATGGGATTTCCCCCTGCACACGTTGTCAGGGAGACACCTCATGTACCTGGATTACCTCGTGCCCTCGTGGCACGAGATCGAGTCACGTGTCATCGCCATGGTGGGCTACCCAAGCGGTGGCCAGTTCCGCACCAGCCTCAATGAAGAGGTCGCCTCACTGGGCCTCAACCTGCGCCGGATCGAAGCTGTCCGCACAGCCTTCTACCACGCCGAATGGCAGGCGGCGCAGATGCTGCGCCAGCGCTTCGCCGACCTCGACATCAACAGCATCGTCGACGAACTGCTGAGGGTCGTGCAGCAGATGGCGATGATCGTCGCCGGCGGCACCATTACCGGTGGCCTGCTTGGCGCGGGGGTAGGCGCATTCGCCGGCGGCGCCGGAACCATTCCGTTCGCTGGCGCAGGCGCGGCCATGGGCCTCAAGGTCAGCGGCTGGATCCTCGGAGCGCTGGGGCTGGCCTCCATTGCCGAGTTCTTCGTCGAGGGCTTACCGCGTATCGGCGAGTACTACGTCGATGGCATCCGCTTCGCCTGGGAAGGTACCTGCGGCAATGAAGGCACCGGCCCGTTCTGCCGGGACGACCCCTATGCGATATCCCGGGCCACGCATCAAATTGCTCAAGGCCATGTGGAAGTCGTGGTGCTGTTGTTGGGGGCGATCGTGTCGTACCTCACCCGCGGGCGCGGCGATGCCCGAGTGCTGGCCCAGGAGATGGCGGCCAGCCGCAAAGGCGCGCGGTTGGGGCAATGGATGCTCCAGCATGAAGAGGGGTTGAAGAAACGGCCGGATCTGCAGGTGCCGGAGCGGCGCAAAGGGGCGATGGATGATCCGCAGCCAGTTCAGCCGAATCGGCAGGCGGGAAATGACAAGGAGCACCCCCACAGGGAAGCCCGGTAGCATGCCGTTGCATACGGTGGCATGTTTCAAGGCGGATAAATTGTCAGCATCGAAGCATGGCGAGTTTGAACGGCAGTTGAAGGGGCAACAGGATGGGTTGAATCGGCTGACGGTTGAGGAGTTTTTGGAGAATGTTGCCAATCCTGTAAAGCGTGACCCTGCGGTCGCACGCGCTGCACGCAGGGATCTACAAGACCGGTTGGAAAAAAGAATCAACAAGGAGCTGCTCGCCGAAATGAGCCCAGCAGAAGCAACTAGACTGTCGACCATAAAGGCGAAAGAGACGATGGCCACCTTGGCCGCGCTACACAATCCCGACTTAAGCGCGGGTGGCAGAGACATGATCTCAGACTTTGGCGACAGGCAAGTCAACTCCAGCATTGGTGCTCAATGGCGAAACAGACTAGCCAGCATAAAAGAGGCTGCGGAAAAATCGCCGAAATTCGGCACCCACTCGACTTACATGAATGTAAGACTTCATAAGTGCTAACGATAAGAGGCATCGCAAATGGATGAGGTATTCTCCATATTCCTTGACAATATAGGCGCGCCTTTTTCGCGTCGAGAGGTGCCCCCCTCCAGCATTGATCGCTATAACGGAAAACTTCCAGAGTTGTTACTTGCATACTGGAAAGAGCATGGATGGTGTGGTTTTGGCGAAGGTATATTCTGGCTGGTTAATCCACAGGAGTATGAGGGCGTTGTCTCATCCTGGACCGAGGGCACCCTCCTTGAAAACCGGGACACTTACCACTTGATTGCCAGAAGCGCTTTCGGCGACCTGTATCTTTGGGGAGAGAACAGTGGCTTTTCAGTAAAAATCACAAGTCTTCTGTCCCGTTACACAGGTGAAAACTGCACACTCACTGAAACGGAAGCAACCAGAGAGGTCCAAAGCTTCTTTCTATCAAGAAAAAAAGAACACAACGACTTTGAAAGCCTTTTTGAGCCCGCGAAGAAAAAGCTGGGCATCTTGAAAGAAGATGAGATATATGCATTTGTTCCTGCATTGATGCTGGGAGGGCGCCCCGACCTCAAAAACCTGGAAAAACTTAAAGCAATAGAGCATTTAATTTTGCTGTCTCAAATCACCGAACTCGAACCCTACAGCTTCTCTGACTTCTGAGCACACAAAAGGACCTAAACGAATGGATGTCATCTTCAGCATTTTCCTGGAAACCTTCGGCGAACCCATCGGCCAGCAACCCGTACCACCTGCCGCTGTCGATCATTACCAAGGCAAACTCCCCAATCGCCTCCTTGAATACTGGCAAGACCACGGCTGGTGCGGCTACGGCGGCGGCTTGTTCTGGCTTGTAAATCCTCAGGAATACCAGGGTGTAGTGGCCTCTTGGTTGGCAGGTACGCACTTCGAAGCATGCGACACTTATCACCTCATCGCCCGCAGCGCTTTTGGCGACCTGTACCTATGGGGTGAGAAAACCGGTTCGGTGCTGACCATCGCGGCCTACCATTCCCGTTACCTCGATGGCGCTCACAGCTCAGGCGACGAAGAACGGGACAACAAGATCCACGGTTTGCTCATGTGGCTGATGACCGAGTGCGTCTACTTCGACGACCTGTTCGAACCTGCCAGGGAACGGCTCGGCACCCTGGGCTCAGACGAAATGTATGGCTTTGTCCCCGCCTTGATGCTGGGAGGCCCAGACAGCCTTGAGCGTCTTGAAAAGCTGAAGGCAGTGGAGCATCTGGTGCTGCTTTCCCAACTGAGCGAACTCGAACCCTATGAACTCACTGGCGAAGAAGATGAATAGCCTTTGACGAACGCATTCAAGGGCGCACCGCATCCGGCCTATCGACATCCTGCAACACACCGGCATCCTGCACCTCTAGCCTGACGCAAACCGCTGGGTTGGCCTTGACCACCGAACGCGCCCCTTCATCACCCTTCAGCCGGGCAAGCGCCGGCCAGAAATCGCGCCCGAACAACACCGGATGGCCCTGTCGTCCAGCATGACAAGGCAGGACTATCGTTGACCCACTGGCCTCGCGTGCAAGCAAATCCAGGGTCGCGGACGCCACCCAGGGCATATCACCCAACAGAATCGCTACTGCCTGCGCCTCGCTGTCAGCCAGCGAAGCGGCACCGGCCGCCAGGCTATGGCCCATGCCCAATGTGAAATCCGGACTGGAGACCACCCTGCACCGCGCAGGCAACCCCAGGTCCACGCCTCGCTCCCCTTCACGCAACACCACCCGCACATCATCGAACACTGCGCAGGCGCTCTCTACGCTGTGTACCAGCAAGCTTCGACCGTCAGCCAGCAGCGAACGGCGCTTGTCAGCGCCGAAACGCACACTGCTGCCTGCCGCCAATACCAACGCAACCACGCTCACAGCGCCGCCCGCTCGATGCCATTGCGCGCACGAAGGATATCGGCCAGTACCGCCAGGGCGATCTCGGCCGGGGTCTTGCTGCCCAGGTTCAGGCCAATCGGCGCATGGATGCGCGCCAGCTCGTCGCAACCCAGGCCACCAATTCGCTGCAAGCGTTCGCGACGCTTGTCGGAGGTGGCCTTGGAGCCCATTACGCCGATGTAGAACGCTTCGGTCCGCACGGCTTCAAGCATGGCCAGGTCATCGATTTTTGGATCATGGGTCAATGCCACCACTGCCGTATCGGCATGGCAACCGCCATTGGCGATGAATTCCGACGGCAGCTCGCGGCGCACCTCTATGCCATTCAGCACTACGCCGTCGAGTACTTCGTCACGCGGCTCGCAAAGGATGACCTCAAAACCCAGCCCCCTGCCGAATTCGGCGCAAAAATGCGCCACGCTGGAATAGCCGGCCAGCAGCAGCCGCTGGGCGGCGCCGACACGCAAGCGCACCCGGGCATTTTCCCGTTCGACCCGTGGCCCCTGACTATGGTCATCGAGCAGCTGGCGGGTACCCGTTGGCAGGCTCACCTCACGCAGTACCCGGCGCTGGCCCAGCAGCGCACGTTCCAACTCACGCAGATGCGCCTGCACCTCGCATTCAACCGGCAGGTTCTCCACCAGCACTTCCAGCACACCGCCACACGGCAGGCGAACGCGCGAACGCGGGTCGCTGCCGTCGCCATAACGCACGATGGCAACCGGCTCCGGGAATTCCCCCAGGGCCACGCGTTCGAGAAAGTCGTCTTCGACACAGCCACCGGACAGCGAGCCCAGCCACTGGCCGCTGGCGTTGACCGCCAGCAGCGAACCCGGCGCACGCGGCGCCGAGCCGTAGGTGGCGAGCACCGTGCACAACCATACCCGCTGGCCGTTGCAGGACCACTGCAAAGCCTGACGGATCACCTGGAGATCGAGATGCTGCACGCTTTACTCCGCCTTCAGCTCGGCGAGCTGCTGTACGTTCAGGTCGCCGGGCAATCCACCCCAGGCCTGGCGCAGGTAGTTGACCATATCTGTCACCTGTTGGTCATCAAGCTTGTCGGCAAAGCCCGGCATCGGCTGCATGCGCTCGAAGCCGGTGAACTGCTGTTCACGGATGCCCTCGAGGACCACCTTGACCAGATTGCGCGAGTCGGCCTGGCGCAGCACGGTGTTGCCGCGCATGGCCACGGCGATGTGCGGCTTGCCCTCGCCGTCGACACCATGGCAGCCGGCGCAGACGTTCAGGTACTGCTGGTGGCCCCGCTTGGCACTGTCGCTCATCTGCTCCAGGGCAACGGCCTCGATAGCCTTGGCCGGCGGCGGCTGGTCACCCAGCAGGTAGGTGGCCATGGCCGCAAGGTCTGCATCTTCCAGGTGCTGGGTGCTGTGGTGCACCACCGGGAACATCTCGTTGAACATGCTGCCTTGGGCGCTGATGCCGTGCTTGAGGAAGGTGGTCAGGTCCGGCTGGGTCCAGCCGCGCTCGGCCAGGTCCTGGGCCAGCAGGCTTGGCGCCAGGTAGCCACCCAGCAGGCCGCCGCTCAGGCGCTGGTCCTGCTGCAGCGCACCGATCGGGTTGCGCGGGGTATGGCATTCGCCACAATGGCCCATGACCTCGACCATGTACTGGCCGCGCTGCCAGGCCGGGCTTTTGCCCTCGGTCGGCTGCAGTTGCACGCTCTTGCCATACAGCATGTTCCAGCCGCTGAGCCCCATGCGGACATTGAACGGGAAGCGCAACGCGGTCTGCGGTGCCGGGCGGTTGATCGGCGGTATGGTCATCAGGTAGGCGAGGATCGCGTCCGAGTCTTCACGCTTGATCAGGTGGTACGAGGTGTAAGGCATCGCAGGATAAAGGTTGGCGCCGTCCTTGCGCTTACCCTCGGTGACTGCGGCGAAGAACTCGTCGGCGCTGTAGTTACCGATGCCGTACTGTTTGTCCGGGGTGATATTGCTGCCATAA
This sequence comes from Pseudomonas sp. JY-Q, assembly GCF_001655295.1. Taxonomy (NCBI): domain Bacteria; kingdom Pseudomonadati; phylum Pseudomonadota; class Gammaproteobacteria; order Pseudomonadales; family Pseudomonadaceae; genus Pseudomonas; species Pseudomonas sp. JY-Q. Next base: position 4,303,174 of record NZ_CP011525.1, read on the forward strand.
ATGGTGCCGAACGGCGAATGGATCGGCAGCCCGCCCGCATACGGCGCGCCGCCTTCGGCAGTATGGCAGGCCATGCAGTCGGCCGCGCGGGCCAGGTATTCACCGCGCTTGACCTGCGCATCGTCGGCCGCCAAGGCAAACGAACTGACCGCCAGCCCGAGGGCCAATGCCGAGGCGCTACGTACGAAGCCCATGTTCAACCCTCCTTGACCAGGCCGAGATCGTTGAGCACCTTGCGGGTGGCATCGTAGTAACGCACGTAGCCTGTGCAGCGGCAGATGTGGTGACCAAGGCTGGCCTCGATGCGGTCTTCCACTTCGCTCTTCTTCAGCGGCTGGCGCTGGGCCGTTTCCACCAGCACGGTTGCGGCGTTGACGAAGCCTGGTGCGCAGTAGCTGCACTGGAAGGCGAACAGGTCGACGAACTTCTGCTGGATCGGGTTGAGCGTCAGGTTGCCGGCCTGGTCTTTTTTGGCATGGCCTTCGATGGTGCGAACCTTCTTGCCTTCGAAGTAATGCGCACCGGTGATGCAGGTGCGCACTTCTTCGCTGGTGCCATCGGGGTTGTCGACGATCACCACGCAGGCGTGGCAGATGCCCTGGCCGCAACCCAGGCGCGAGCCGGTGAGGTTCTGGTGTTCGTGCAGGTAGTCGATCATCGCCAGGTCCGCGGGGACCTCGACCGGCCCGACCGGTTGACCGTTGAGCGTCAGTTGCAGTGGACGGTTAGCCATTGAGGGCCTCCTTGATACGGGCTGGGGTGATGGGGAGATCGCGCACGCGCTTGCCGATGGCATGCGCGACGGCATTGCCGATGGCACCGACGACCGGGATCATCACCACTTCGGCGATGCCCTTGGAGGGGTCGGTCGGTGACAGCGGCGGGAGGATTTCGCTGGTCTGCTGCCACACCGCCACATCGCGCGCATGCGGCAGGCGGTAGCGGTTGAAGTTCCAGTCGCCCTCCCCGGGCCCACCCTCGTACAACGGCATTTCTTCGGTCAGTGCATGGCCAATGCCCATGGCGATACCGCCTTCGAGCTGGCCCTTGACCAGTTCCGGCACCAGCACCCGGCCACACTCGACCCAACTGTGGTGGTTGAGCACCTGCGTCTCCAAGGTGCCTTTGTTGACCTTGACCTCGACGATGGTCGCCACCGGGCTGTAGTAGGTGACCATGGCGTTGTTCAGCTGGGTGTCGGGGTAGGCCGCATTCTGCCGGTCGAGCAGGTGATAGCCATGGCTGCCCATCTGCGCCTTCTTGGCATTCACCGCACCATCGCCGTACTTCACCGCCATGGCATCGAGCGGGAAGCGCTCGCGCACGCCATCGATGACAAAGTCGGCCTCGGCCCAGCTCCAGCGGTTGAAGCCGTGCACGCTCACGCCGGTAACCAGCCCCATGTCGTGGGCCTTCTGCGCCAGCTGGGCAAACGGAATCGGCGCCAGGCCGTTGCCGGTCAGCTCACCGTTGACCCACACCGCATTTTCACGGCGCACCACCAACGGGTTGGCCTGGCCGCCGTGCGGGCCCTGGCTCCAGATCGCCATGGCCGCCGGCCACAACCCATGATTGAACAGCACACGCGCCGCTTCGCGGGTGGCATGGCTGAAGTAGAACGCCGAGTTGGTCGCCGACGATGGCGACGCCAGCTTGCCGACCCAGCGCGGGTTGCGCAGCGCGGCGTCCTGCTCCGGCTGGCTGATCAGGTACGGGTTTCCGCTGGTGCTCAATTGCAGCTCTGGCCATTCGGTGACTGCAGTCTTCACCTCGTCGGCCGAACGGCCGAGGAAATCGCTGACCACCAAAGCCTGGGAGGTGGACATGCCGGTGCCCAGCTCGGTGCCGATATGGCGCAGGCTGATGCGGCCATCGGCGCTGAACTCGACACTGGCCATCGGCGCCTCGGAGCCTGTGCCGAAGTCCTTCTGGCAGATGGCGAAGCCGACGCCGTACCAGTGGTCCGGGTCCTTGGCGTCCCTCTGTTGCTTGCGTGCATCGCGGTTGCGCCACCACTCGTGCACAGCGGCCTTGTCGAGGATCTCGTACAGGCGCAGGGCGCCGGCCGGGACCGCACCCTGGGTGTTCTTCATGCCCGACTTCAGCGCGTTGGCGCGGCGCAGGTCGATGGCATCGACGCCCAGGCGGCCGGCGATCTCATCCACCATCATCTCGGTGGCCGCCATGCTCTGCAGGGTGCCGTAACCGCGCATGGAGCCGGCCTCGACGCCACGGGAATAGTAGGCGGTCACCGACAGGTCGTTCTGTGGCATGTAGTAGATCGACTGCGCTGCCGTGGCGCCCACGGCTGCCACCGACGGGCTGTAGTTGATGCGCCCGCCGCCGTCGCAGCTCATGTCGGCGCGGAAGATCTTGAAGCTGTTGTCCTTCTTGTCCACCGCCAGCTGGTAGCGGATATCGAAGGCATGGCGCTTGATACCGCTCTGGAACTGCTCGTAGCGGTCGTTGGCCAGGCGGATCGGCACGCCGGCGCCGTAAAGCGCAGCCACCGCGGCATAGAAGACGAAGATGTTGTTGTCTTTTGAGCCATAGCCCACGGTATAGCCCGGATGCATGTTCAGCGTGTTCAGGGCAAAGCGCGACGGCTTGATCATGTGCACGCATTCCTGCGCCACTTCGAACGGGCACTGAGTGGCGACCACGAAGTGCAGCGTGCCCGTGGCCGGGTCATACCAGCCGTTACCGTTGTCCGGCTCCAGCGCGGCAGGTTCGATGGACGGCGTCTTGTAGCGCTCGTCGAACACCAGCCAGTCCTCGGGCGGGTTGTCCAGCTGCTCGGCCATGCGCTTGGCGTAGAACAACCCCTGCTCGGTCAGGTCGCCGTGCTGGTTGGGCTGCTTCGACCACACCGGCTTGCGGTTGAGAATGGTGGGGAACAGCATTGAGTTCTTCAGGCTGGAGAACTCATCGTCGTCGAACGGCGTGGCGCCGCCCACCCGCACGAAGCGGAAGCTGCCATAAGGGTCGCGCTGGTACAGCGGCGCCTGGGCACCGTAACGGATCGCCTGCTGATTGAACTGCAGCTTGCGCTTGGCCTGGCGGAAGCGCTCGAAGTCGTGCCAGATCAGGATCGCCACCGGGTGGCCGATGAACATCGGCACCTTGCCGGGCGGCAGCAGCGGGTCGGGCGAATGGGCCTCGGGCCAGGCAATGCCGTCCTGTTCGAGGTCGGCGGCTGTGACGATGCGGTCCGGCTGCAGGTCGGTGCCGAGCAGGCTGAGGTCATGCCCGGCATAGATACGATCAACCGTGGTGGCCTTGAGCAGCAGCGCATGGCCCTGCTGCGCGGGCCACCCGGGCATGTCCTTGGCGCGGATGTCGCGGGCGAACACTTTGTCGCCGCAGACCTTGGACAAGGCATCGTTACGGAAACGCGCCTTGCCGTCGTGGTTCATCCACTTCTGCGGCGAAGTGGTAACGCGCTCCTCCATCAACGCGGCGAAGGCCTGGCTGCCAAGTGGCGCCATGGTCACGCCGACACCAGCGATCAGGCCGCCTTGCAGGAAGGCGCGCCGGGAAATATCACGGTTGGACATGCTTGATCCTCTGGGCAGTTGGGGCCTGCCCTTTCTTTTGATTCTTGGCCTGGCTTGAGAAAAGCTGACCTTGGCGTCAACTTTACAGCAATTGGGTGGATATAGGCAAAGTCAAGCCGACAATGTGTCGCGGTGTGTATAGGACAAGGGGCGGACTTCGCGCTTTGGCGGGTAGGTGTTTGGCGGGAGATTTTCAGCGCCTGGTAGGTGTTCGCCGGGAGATTTTCAGCGCCTGTGAGATCGAGCGCCGCCCGCGCGGCGCTTCGCGGGTAAACCCGCTCCTACGTTTGTTTCGGGCCAATTATTCCTGTGAGATTTGCGCGCGACCGCCTTGGCGCATGTCTCGATATCGCGTCGTACAAACAAGGCGGTCGCGCGCGACTGGTGCAGGAGGGACTGGCCCGAAACAAACGTAGGAGCGGGTTTACCCGCGAAGCGCCGCGCGGGCGGCGCTCGATCTCACAGGCGCTGAAAATCTCCCGGCAAACACCTCAAAATTCCAACGCCGCCCCCTCGAAAATCCAACAACGAAGACCCTGCAAATCCAGAACCAAACTCTTACTACTCCTGACCACCCCAACCCCAACACCCGCGTTAACCTTCATTTAATCAACCCCAGCCAGCATGGCCCCATTCCCAGATCTGCCAAGGCGAAGACATGCGCGTTCTCCTGCTCTTCCTCACACTCCTACTGGCCGGCCCGTTGCAAGCCAACCCGTTCGATGTGAAACCAGACTTCCTGCCGGTTGACCAAGCCTTCGTGCTCACCCACGACCGCCAGGCCGACGGCCAGATGCGCCTGTACTTCCAGATCAAGCCGGGCTACTACCTGTACCAGAAGCGCCTGAAGTTCGATGGCCTGCCCACCGAGCAGCACCCGCAACTGCCACCGGCACTCAACCATCACGACGAGTTCTTCGGCGACAGCGCGGTGTATCGCGACCAGCTTGAACTGCTATTGCCTGCCAACGCCCAGGGTCAGTTGCGCCTGGGCTGGCAGGGCTGCGCCGACGCCGGCCTGTGCTACCCGCCGCAAACCACCTCGATCGACTTGGGTGGCAGCGTAACGCCGGCCGCCGAGCAAGCCAGCGACCAGGCCCTGGCCAGCGGCCTGCAACAAGGCCACCTGGCCTGGAGCCTGCTGGCGTTCTTCGGCCTTGGCCTGCTGCTGGCGTTTACCCCCTGCTCGCTGCCGATGCTGCCGATCCTGGCCGGGCTGGTGCTGGGCAATGGCGCCAGCGCCCGCCGTGGCTGGCTGCTGGCCGGGGTCTATGTGCTGAGCATGGCCCTGGTGTACGCCGGGCTCGGGGTGGTTGCTGCCCTGCTGGGTGCCAGCCTGCAAGCCTGGCTGCAGCAACCCTGGCTGCTGGGCAGCCTGGCGGGGCTGTTCGTGCTGCTGGCACTGCCGATGTTCGGCGCCTTCGAACTGCAACTGCCTGCCGCCCTGCGCGACCGCCTGGACCGCGCCGGGCAAGGTACCCGTGGCGGCAACCTGTATGGCGCGGCATTGCTCGGGGCGTTGTCCGGCCTGTTACTCGGCCCGTGCATGACTGCGCCGTTGGCCGGTGCGCTGCTGTACATCGCGCAGAGCGGCGACGTGCTGCAAGGCGCGCTGGTGCTGTTCAGCCTCGGCCTGGGCATGGGCGTGCCGCTGCTGTTGCTGGTAACCCTGGGCAACCGTTATCTGCCGCGCCCGGGTGCGTGGATGAACCGGGTCAAGGGTGTGTTCGGTTTCGTGTTCCTGGCCATGGCGCTGTACACCGTGCGCAGCCTGCTGCCTGCGACCTTGCTGCTGGCACTGAGCGGCGCCTGGCTGATCGCCCTGGCCTGGGCTGCCTGGCCGGCCCTGCAACGGCTGCCGGCGTTGCGTGCAGTACCGTTGCTCGGCGCGCTGTGGGGCGGCCTGTTGCTGGTCGGTGCGGCAGCAGGCGGCGACGACCTCTGGCAGCCACTAAGCCCGTTCGCCGGTGGCGTCGCCGCGACAGCCCCAAGCCAACACGCCGAAGACCGCTTCGTCACCGTCAGCCGCCCCGAAGACCTGCAACGTGAGCTGGATGCGGCCAAAGCCCGCGGCCAGTGGGTGATGCTCGACTACTATGCCGACTGGTGTGTGTCGTGCAAGGTCATGGAAAAGCAGGTGTTCGCCCGGAGCGACGTGCAAGCCGGACTGGCCGGTGTACACCTGCTGCGCCTGGACGTGACCGCCGACAGCCCTGCCAGCAAGGCCCTGCTGCAGCGCTATCAGGTACCCGGCCCGCCCAGCATTATCTGGATCGGCCCGGAAGGCGAAGAACGCCGCGCGCGACGCATCACCGGTGAGGTGGACGCAGCCGCGTTCCAGCAACACTGGGTCCAGACCAGGAGTCAAGGCTGATGCTGACCGTAACACTCGGGCCACTGACCATGGCCCTCAACCACCTGCTGATGCTCACCGCCCTGGTGATCGCCAGCGTGGTCGGCTGGTGGGTCGCCCGACGTGGCGGCGAGAGCCCGGAATCGGCGCTGTTCAACCTGTTCCTGATCGGCCTGCTGTGTGCCCGCGCCGGCTTCGTGCTGGCCTACTGGCCGATGTATCAGGACGACCCACTGCAAATCATCGACATCCGTGACGGCGGCTTCCTGTTCTGGTCGGGCCTTGCCGGCATCGTGCTCGGAGCCCTGTGGCAGGGCTGGCGCCACCCCGGCCTGCGCCGCCCGCTAGGCTGGGCGCTGTTCAGCGGCGCACTGTTCTGGGGCCTGGCCAGCCTCGGCGGCCACCTGTACAGCAAAGGCACCGAACTGCCCGAACTGAGCCTGCGCAACGCCGGCGGCCAGGCCGTGGCATTGCACAGCTACCGCGGCAAGCCGCTGGTCATCAACATCTGGGCCACCTGGTGCCCGCCGTGTCGGCGTGAGATGCCAGTGCTGCAACAGGCACAAAGCGATTACCCGCACGTGACCTTCCTGTTCGTCAACCAGGGCGAGACCCCGGAAAACGTCAGCACCTTCCTCGCCACCACCGGCCTGAGCCTGACCCACGTGCTGTTCGACGGCACCGGCCTGCTGGCCCAGCGCGTCGGCTCCATGGCCTTGCCCACCACCCTGTTCTACGACGCCAACGGGCGGCTGGTCGGCAGCCACCTGGGCGAACTGTCCCGGGCCAGCCTGCGCCACGCCCTGGAACCTTTCGACCGGGCCATTGCGCCCGCCCCTGCCGCACAAGGAAACTGACATGCGATTGACTGCACTGCTGCCCCTGTCCCTGGCCCTGCTGACCGCCCCTGCCCTGCAAGCCGAAGAACTGCCCAAGGCGGTTCAGCAACTGCAAGCCAAAGGGGCCGTGATCAAGGGCAGCTTCGATGCGCCCAACGGCCTGCGCGGTTATGCCGCCGAGTACCAGAACAACGCCCTGGCCCTGTACCTGACCCCCGACGGCAAGCACGTGCTGGTCGGCAGCCTGTTCGACGAACAGGGCAAGGACCTGAGCGCCGAGCCGCTGCAAAAGCTGGTATACGCGCCGATGAGCAAGGAAATCTGGGCGAAAATGGAAAAGACCGCGTGGATCGCCGATGGCAAGGCCGACGCGCCGCGCAAGGTGTACCTGTTCAGCGACCCGAACTGCCCGTACTGCAACATGTTCTGGGAACAGGCGCGGCCCTGGGTGGAGTCGGGCAAGGTGCAGTTGCGCCATATCATGGTCGGCATCATCCGCGAGGACAGCCCGGGCAAGTCAGCGGCACTGCTGGCGGCGAAAGACCCGTCCAAGGCACTGCAACAGCATGAGAAGGCCGGCAAGGCCAGCACCCTGAAGGCGCTGGAACAGGTGCCAGAGGCTGTGCAACAGAAACTGGCGGCGAACATGGCGTTGATGGAAGAGATGGGGTTGCAGGCGACCCCAGCCATTTTCTATCAGGATGAGCAAGGCAACCTGCAAAGCCAGCAAGGGGCACCACGGCCGGAGATGCTGGGGAAGATTCTGGGCAAGCGCTAGTGCATGTGGTGGGGCACAGATCGAGCGCCACGAAGCAGGTGACGCGGGGCATGGCACCGGCTACGCCGGTGTTCGCGAGTGAACCCGCTCCTACGGGGCTCGCGCTAACGGCTGGATTTTGCGCCAGGCATGTGATCGCAAGGCCTGCGCGGTCGGGCGTAGGAGCGGGTTTACCCGCGAAAGGGCCGGACCTACTGGCCAATTTCCACCAGCCGTTCACCGTTGCCGCCGCCACTGTATTCGCGGGTAAACCCGCTCCTACGCTGATCGGGGGTGGAGACACATTGGTGATTGGACGCAGGCCGTTCTTTCGCAAGCAGTAAATCTCCCGGCCCGGCAAATCTACCCCGCGCAGATTTCAATCTGCCACTCAACAAATCTAGCAACAATTATTCGGCACCCCCTGTCGTTAAACATCGTCTGCTTGCTTCCCTTACTCAAATCCCACACACACGCACAACAAAGAACACTCGGGCGCTCACAACAGAGCGTTCGAGCATCAAAAACAGAAACTTCTTACACAATTAGAAGAAAAAATAAGTCCCAAAAAACATTATCAGGTTTAAGTAAGACCCTTCTGAAGAATTTTCCCACAAAAATAGCTTTAAACCGAACACTCCAATATCACGCCCAGCCACGCCATCCCCACCGAAAGCTTGACTTGAAACAACCGAACGCCTAAACCTCCATACCCGTACATTTCAGACCACACCAAAAACCAGGAGACACTCATGAAAAATCAATATGGCATTAGCCTCATGGCATTGGCTTCGACACTCACTGCGAAATCAAACAACACGCAACCATGACACCAAAATGGTCTACTCATGAACCCAAACCACTGTATCCGCAGCGCAAAAAAAATCACGACAATCACAAAAATCTTGACCACTGAGCACTTGAGGGAGCCCACATCGCTTCTTTGGTCAGCGCTGGCCCCTTGCATACTCTTCATCATCACCCAGCCAACGCATGCAGCCTCGACCTATACCGCTTCAGCCGCCTGGTTCTACTCATACATCTCTGCCACCCTCGCGTTCTTTGGATTCAGCTTCTACCTCATCGGCAGGAGGGAAAGTGGCTTCACGCGGTCCTTCATCTACCAACATAGCGCAATCAAGCTATTCCTGACCGCCCACACACTCAGTTATTTTTTATTGAGCTCGCTTTACGCCACACTATTCTACCTCTTGACCAAACCCTTACGAGGTCACTACTCACTTCCTGAATACCTCTATCTGATGGCATGCTTCTACACCAGCTACCTCATGTTCACCTGTATCGGCCTGGGGATCGCTGCGCTGCCGATAAAATTCAGCACAGCCAGCACACTTTTCTCACTCATGTCATTTCTCATGCTGGTCTCCGGATACACCGGTGCCACGCTGGGGCACGATGCTTCGCATACGCTAACGCTGATCAACCCGCTCTTTCTAAGCGCGCAGATCTTCCATGGCGAAATGCCCCTTCTCAACAGTTTCCTGACTGCACTTTCGGCCTCTGCAGCCTCGACATATCTGACCGGAAGGTATTTCAGAATCCAACCCATATGGAGCCGATACTGATGGACATTTTAACTATAAACAACCTTCACTTCGGATACAGCGGAAACCCGCTGCTGAACGACATTGAACTCACTATAAAAGCGGGGGAACTGGTCGGTATTCTGGGCAACAACGGAGCCGGAAAGACAACCCTTTTCGACCTCATCTGTAAAATAAAGAAGCCGACAAAGGGTGCTATTTCCAATTTATCCAGGCGTCAGGCCTATTTGACGCAAATCCTTACACCGCCCCCATTGCTCCGCATGAACGAAGCGGGCAAGCTTATCACCAGCCTGACCCCCAACGTTTCCCCAGATCACACAGAGATTCTCTCGAAACTAGCCAAATGGTCCCCGTCACTGTCCAAGCGATATGCAGAAATTGCCAAGAAAAAAGCCGCCAATTGCAGCTACGGTGAAATTCGCAGCTACTTCACGCTGACCTTGTTGCTTTTAAACAGTGACTTGATCATTCTTGACGAGCCAACGGCTGGCGTAGACCCTGAATTTCGACACTATATATGGCTCGGTATAAAAAGCGCGTGCGCGGAAGGTGCGAGCGTGCTGATAGCTTCTCATTACACAGAGGAAATCACGAAAAACTGCCAGCGCTTTTATATGCTCGCAAACAAGCGACTGGAAGCGTTTGACAGTGGTGGACAGTTCATGGAACGCCACCATGCCAAATCGCTGGATGAAGCCTTTATCAATGCTTCGGTCTAGGTACCGTGGCCATTGAGAGGGGGCGCCAAGCGCCCCTGCCCATCACAGCCCCTCCAGTTCCGCCATCAGGTCACTGAGCCGGTCGACCTTGTCATCATCCAGCGCACTGCCCTGCAGCCCCTGTACATACTCGGCCAACGCCTCCACCGTGCTGCACTCGAACATCGCCCGGAGCGGCACGTTCAGCTGTAGCTGCTTCTGCACCCGCGAAGCGATTTGCGTGGCCAGCAATGAATGGCCGCCCAACTCGAAGAAGTTGTCGTGTACACCAACCCGCTCTGCCTTGAGCACATCGGCCCAGATACCCGCCAACAGGTCCTCCAGTTCGTTGCGTGGCGCCAGATAGGCCTGGCTGTGCTGCACGCCGATGTCGATGGCTGGCAGGGCCTTGCGGTCGAGCTTGCCGTTGGCGTTGTGCGGCAAGCTGTCGAACCAGCCCCAGTGCAAGGGCACCATGTACTCCGGCAACTCGGCACGCAGTCGTTGCTTGACCTGCTCCAGCAACGCGGCATCGGCACTGACGCCCTGGTGCGCCACCAGGTAGCCAACCAGATGCTTGCCGTTCACGCCCTCCTGCACCGCCACAGCGGCATCGCGAATTTCCGCCTGCTCATGCAGCCGGGCCTCGATTTCGCCCAGTTCGATGCGATAGCCGCGAATCTTCACCTGGTGGTCGATGCGCCCGACATATTCCAGCACGCCGTCCGGGCGTTGCCGCGCCAGGTCACCGGTACGGTACAGGCGCTCTCCCAGTGCCCCGTAAGGGTGAGGAATGAACGCCAGCGCCGTGCGCACCGGGTCACCGACGTAGCCACGGCCTACACCCGTACCCGCCACGCACAGCTCGCCCACTGCCCCCAGCGGCACCAGCGCCTGGTCGTCGCCGAACAAGTACAGCCGGTTGTTATCGGTGGGCGTGCCGATTGGCAGGTAGCTGCCTTGGGTCGAGGCGGCATCGACGCGGAAGAACGCCACGTCATCCGAGCACTCCGCCGGGCCATAGGCATTGACCAGGCCGATCTGCGGGTAGCGCTGCAGCCACTGCGCCGCCAGCTCCGGTGGCATGGCCTCGCCGGTCGGCAGCATCCAGCGCAGGCCGTCGAGGGCCTGGTGGTCGCTGGCCAGCATGCCCTGGATCAGGGACGGCACGCTCTCCAGCACGGTGATGCCGGTGGCCTGCACGTGCGCCAGCAGGCCCTGCGGGTCATGGGCGATGGCATTCGGCACGATCTCTACCTTGGCGCCGAACAGCGGCGCAGCCAGGAACTGCCAGACCGAGATGTCGAAGCTTTGCGAGGCGGTCTGGGCAATCACGTCCTGCTCGCTCAGCGCCAGGTAAGGCACCTTGCTCAGCTGGTTGTTGAGCATGCCGCGCTGCTCGACCATCACCCCTTTCGGCAGGCCGGTCGAGCCTGAGGTGTAGATCACGTAGGCGAGGTTGTCCGGGCCACTGTGGACACCCGGGTTGTGGCTTGCGATCGGGTTGGCCTGGACGTCTTCCCAGACCAGCAGTTGCGGCCGCAGCGCAGCCTCCAGCTCACCGAGCAACTGCCGCCCCTGCTCGGCGCAGGCCGCGCTGCACACCAGCACTGGCGTGCGGCTGAGCTGGATGATGCTTTGCAGGCGCGCCGCCGGCAGGCCCGGGTCCAGCGGCAGGTAGCCGGCGCCGGCCTTGAAGCTGCCGACAATCATGCCCAGCAGCGGCAACCCACGCTCGGCAAGCAGTGCCACTGGCTGATCCACGCAGACGCCGGCAGCCACCAGCGCATGGCCCAGGCGGTTGGCCGCCAGGTTCAGCCCGGCGTAATCATAGGATGCCTCCAGGCAGCGGGCCACGGTACGCTGTGGATGCGCCACGACCTGCGCTTCGAACTGCGCGATGTAGCTCTGTTCCAGCGGATAAACCCGCTCGGTCCGGTTGCAGTCCTCCAGCAGGAAGCCTTGCTCCTGGGCGCTCAGCAGCGGTAGCTCGCTCACCTCCCCTTCAAAACCTTGTACCAGCGCCAGCAGCAGGCGCTTGAATTCGGCCAGCAGGCGCTCGACGGTCGGGTAATCGAAGTAACGCTGGTCAAACGACAGGTGCAGGCCCAGGTCATCACCCGGGTAACACACCGCCGTCAGCGGGAAGTTGGTGTGGGTACGGCCCGAGTCGGAGCTGGCGTTCAGGTGCTGGGCGTGATCGAGCACGGCGGTTTCAACCGGCGCATTCTCGAACACGAACAGGCTGTCGAACAGCGGCTGGCCCTTGGGCAGCTCGCTGCACGCCTGGATCGCCACCAGCGGCAGGTATTCGTACTCGCGCAGCTCCATGTTGCTTTGCAGCAGGCCTTGCAGCCACTGGCGCACACTGCAGCGCTCACCCGCCGCGGGCAACTGCACGCGCAGGGCCACGCTGTTGATGAACAGGCCGACGGTGCGCTGCATCTGCGGCATGCTCACCGGGCGCCCGGCCACGGTTACGCCAAAGGCCACGTCGCGGTCGCCGCTGTAGCGCGACAGCACCAGGGCCCAGGCCGCCTGAGCGAAAGTGTTGACGGTGAGCTGATGGGCCTGGGCCAGTTCGCGCAGACGCACGCCATCATTCACCTCAAGGCGGGTATAACAATCGCCGACGACCATGCCGCTACCGGCGTGGTCATGGCGCAGCGGGCGGTCGCTCGGGATGGCTGTGGCACGTTCGAAGCCGGCCAGGTTGGCCTGCCACCAGGCACGTGCGTCGTCCAGGCCCTGGCGTTGCAGCCAACCGATGTAATCGCGGTAACGCGGCGGCACCGGCAGTTGGGCCTGACGGCCTTCGCCAAGGGCCTGGTAGACCTCGAAGAAATCGTTCATCAACAGCGAGCGGCACCAGGCATCGATAAGGATGTGGTGGTTGCTCATCATGAACCAGTAGCGTTCATCGGCCACGCGCACCAGGCGCAGGTGGAACGGTGCCTCGCTGAGCAAAGCAAAGCCGGCCTCGCGCTCCTGCTTGTGCAGGGCCTGCAGGCGCTGCTCCTGGGCATCGTCGGCCAGGCCGCGCCAGTCCTGGTAGTCCACCGCCAGGTTGCCCGGCTTGTGGATGATCTGCAGCATCGCCTCGCCGCTGTTCCAGCTGAACGATGCGCGCAACGCTTCGTGGCGCGCCACCACCGCCTGCCAAGCCCGGGCGAAACGCTCAGGGTCCAAGGCACTGTTGATACGGTAGCGGTCCTGCATGTAGTACAGGCCAGTGCCCGGCTCCAGCAGGGTGTGCAGCAGCATGCCTTCCTGCATCGGCGTCAGCGGGTAAACGTCCTCGATCTGCGCGGCTGGGACCGGCAATGCGTCGATCTGCTCCTGAGTCAGGTGCGCCAGCGGGAAGTCCGATGGGGTGAAGCTGCCATTGCCATCGGCCAGGCAATGCGCGACCAGCGCCAGCAGCTCCTGACGATAGGCCTCGGCCAGACCCGCGATGGTCTGCTGGTCGTAGCGCTCGGCGCTGAAGGTCCAGCGCAATTGCAGAGCACCGCCATACACCTGGCCATCGACGCTCAACCAGTTGGGCAACGGCGCATCGAGGTCATGCGCCAACCCGGCCGGGGCCTCCAGGGGCTGGAACAAGGCCGCACTGTCGAACTGCTGGTCGAACTGGCCCAGGTAGTTGAAGGTGATGCGCGCCTGCGGCAAGGCCGCCATCTGCTCGCGCCCGGCGGCATCCGCCAGGTAGCGCAGTACGCCGTAGCCCAGGCCCTTGTGCGGTACATGGCGCAGTTGTTCCTTGATGCGCTTGATCGAACCGGCCCGCGCCGCGTCGTCTTCACCTGGCAGCGGACGCAGGCTCAGTGGGTAGGCATTGGTGAACCAGCCGACGCTGCGGGTCAGGTCCATGTCTTCGAACAACCCGTCACGGCCATGGCCTTCGAGCTGCACCAGCACTTCTTCATCGCCGCTCCAGCGGCACAAGGCCCGCGCCAGTGCAGTCAACAGCAGGTCGTTGACCTGGGTGTGGTAAGCCGCCGGGGCCAGTTGCAACAGCTGTCGGGTTTGCTCCACGTCCAGGCCGATGGCCAGAGTTTGAGCGTGGCGATGCAAATTGCCGCCCTGCGGATGGTCGCACGGCAATTCGCGACGCACACCGCCCAGCTGGCCTTGCCACCAGGCCAGTTCGTCACGCAGCGAATCGCTGCCGGCGTAGCTGACCAGGCGCGCCGCCCAGTCGCCGACGGCGTGGGTCTTGGCCGGCAGAGGCTGGCCACGGTACAGCGCCTGCAGGTCTTCCAGCAGCACCCGCCAGGACACGCCATCAACCACCAGGTGATGAATCGCCAGCAGCAACCGCTGGGTGCCCTGCCCGTCACGCACCAGCAAGGCGCGCAGCAGCGGCCCCTGTTGCAGGTCCAGGCTGCGCTGCACGTCAGTGTAGAGTGCCTGACAATCATTGAAATCGGCGACAGTGGCGCTCCACAGCAGTTGCTCGGCGCCAGGCTGCGCGTACTGCGCCTGCCAGCGGCCCTGGGCGTCGCTGAAGCGCAGGCGCAGGCTGTCATGGTGCTGCACCAGCGCAGCCAATGCCTGTCCAAGGGTGGCCTCAACCAAGGGTTGGCGCACCTCCAGCAGCACGGCCTGGTTCCAGTGTTGCGGCTGTGGCACGTCACTGTCGAAGAACCAGTGCTGGATCGGCGTCAGCCCGGCCTGGCCCTGGCGCAGGCCTTGCTCGACGGTGCTCGCGGCTTCGCTGAGCTGAACCACAGTTGCCAGGGTCTGGATGGTCTGATGCTGGAACAGGTCGCGTGGGGTGAATTGCAAGCCGGCCTGCCGGGCGCGGCTGACCACCTGAATCGACAGGATCGAGTCGCCCCCCAGCTCGAAGAAGTTGTCCTGCACGCCGACCCGGGCAACGTTGAGCACATCGCGCCAGATCTGCGCCAGCTGTGCTTCCACCTCACTACCAGGGGCCTGGTATTGCTGGCGCGCCTGCTCAAGGTCCGGCAATGGCAGCGCACGGCGGTCGAGCTTGCCGTTGCCCATCAGCGGCAGGCTGTCGAGCAGCACCAAGTGCGCAGGCACCATGTAGTCGGGCAGGTGCTGGCGGGCATCGGCTTTCACCGCTTCGCGCAGCAGTTGTTGCGCGTCGCTACCGGCGGTGGCCTGCCTGCACACCAGATAGCCCACCAGCTGCTTGCCGCCCGGCAAGTCCAGCGCCAGCACGACGGCCTCGTCGACTTCCTCGTGCGCTTGCAGGCGGCTCTCGATTTCGCCCAGTTCGATACGGAAGCCGCGGATCTTCACCTGCTGATCAGCACGGCCGACATACTCCACCAGGCCATCGGTACCCAGACGTACCAGGTCGCCGGTACGGTACAGGCGCCCGCCTTCGGCACTGAACGGGTCGGCGACAAAGCGCTCGGCAGTGAGGCCTGGCCGGTCGTGGTAACCCTGGGCCAGGCCGGCACCGCCGACGTACAGTTCGCCAATACCGCCTTGCGGCAACAAGGCCAGATCCTCGTCGAGGATGTAGGCCGTACGGCTACCGATGACGCGGCCGATCGGTACGCTGCCAAGGTCTGCTGGCAAGGCCTCTGGGGCCAGGCACGCCAGCGGCATGACCACGGTTTCGGTCGGGCCGTAGGCATTGAAGCACTGCTGCGGCGCAAAGGCCTGGCGAATACGCTGCAGGTGCTCGCCGGTCAGCGCCTCGCCCCCGGTAATCACCAGGCGTACCGGCAATTGTTCGCCCCGCCCGCCCAGGTACTGCGCCAGCTGGCTGCCGTAGCTGGGGGTAAAGCCCAGAATGCTCACCTGCTGCTCGCGCACCAACTGGCAGATGTCCTCGGCGCCCCACTGCCCCTGGGCGCGCAATACCACGCGCGCACCACACAACAGCGGCACCCACAGGCGCTCGCTGGCAGCGTCGAAGTTGATGGAATAGAAGTGCAGCTCGCAGTCATCGCTGCGCATGCCGAATGCAGCGATCACCGCCTGGCAGTGCATGGCGAACTCGCCATGGCTGACCACCACGCCCTTGGGTTTGCCGGTAGAGCCTGAGGTGTAGATCAGGTAAGCCTGGTGCTGCGGCAGGCTGAGGTTGTCCAGCGGCGCATCGCTGTACGCCGCCAGGCTGGCGGCATCGTCTTCCAGGCTCCAGCTGGCCACGCCTTCAGGCAACTCGCCCAGGGTGTGCAGTAGCGCACGCTGGCTGAGCAGCAAGCCGATGCGGCTGTCTTCGATCATGTAGCGCAGGCGGTCGAGCGGGTACTCGGGGTCGAGCGGTACATAGGCGCCGCCGGCCTTGAGGATGGCCAGCAGGCCGACGACCATTTCCAGCGAGCGCTCCAGCGCCAGGCCCACCCGCACCTGCGGGCCGACACCTCGTTCGCGCAGGGCACGCGCCAGGCGGTTGGCCTGCTGGTCGAGCTCGGCGTAGGTCAAGTGCTGGCCGGCGAAGGTCAACGCGCCCGCCTGTGGCGTGCGCGCGGCCTGGGCGGCGAACAGACCGTGGAGGGTCTGGCCAAGGTCGAAATCGTGTTCGCCCTGCAATTGGCCTGTAAGCACTTGTTGCTCGGCACTGCTCAGCATCGGCAGTTCGCACAGGCGGTGGTGCGGGTTGTCGAGCAAACCGTCCAGCAGTTGTTGCCAGTGCTCGGCCATGCGCGCGATGCGCGGCGCGTCGAACAGGTCGCGGCTGTAGGTCAGGCAGCAGCCCAGCCGGCCGTCCAGGTCGGTCACCTCCAGGTACAGGTCGAACTTGGTGGCGCTGGCATCGTTGACCAGGTAGTCCACCTGCATGCCGGCCAGCGTGCGGCTTTGCTGGAAGGCCCAGCGCTGCACGTTGCACATCACCTGGAACAACGGGTTGTAGGCACTGCTGCGCGGTGGCTGCAGGGCCTCTACCAGTTGGTCGAACGGCAGGTCCTGGTGCGACTGGCCTTCGATGGCAACCTGACGCAGCTGCTCCAGCAGTTCACTGGCGGTCATCTGCCCGTCCAGCTCGCAACGCAGCACCTGGGTGTTGAGGAAAGCGCCGATCAGGCCTTCGCTTTCCGGGCGGATGCGGTTGGCCACCGGCGCGCCGATACGCAGGTCGCGCTGGCCACTGTAACGGTGCAGCAAGGCGGCCAGGGTGGCGGTCATGGTCATGAACAGGGTCAGGCCGCGCTGGCTGTTGAAAGCATGCACGCGGGCCACCAGTGCCGGATCGAGTTCGAAGCGGTACAGCGCGCCAAGGTGGCTCTGGACTGCCGGACGCGGGCGGTCGGCAGGCAACGCCAGCACCGGGTGCTCGTCGCCCAGGCGGTGCTTCCAGTAGGCCCGTTGACGAGCGCCCTCGCCGCTTTCCAGCCATTGCCGTTGCCACACGCTGTAGTCCAGGTACTGCACCGGCAGCGGCGCCAGTGGCGACTCGCGGTCATCGACAAAGGCTTCGTACAGCTCGCCCAGCTCGCGGGCGAAGATGTCCATGGCCCAGCCTTCGGTGACGATGTGGTGCAGCGTCAGCACGAAGAAGTGCTCGCGCTCGTTGGCCTTGACCAGGCAGGCGCGCAGCAGCGGACCCCGCTCCAGGTCGAAGGGCTGGTGCGCCTGGTCGTCGGCCAGTTGTTGCAAACGTTGCTGGCGGGCATCGTCTGACAAAGCGCTGAAGTCTTGCCAGTCCAGATGCAGGCCGCTGTCTTCGGCCACGCACTGGTACGGCACGCCGTCGATGCTGGGGAACGTGGTGCGCAAGGTTTCGTGGCGCACGACCAGCGCCTGCAGCGCACGCTCGAAGGCGTCCACGTGCAGGGTGCCGCGCAGGCGTGCCATGCCGCCGACGTTGTACGCCGGGCTGTCCGGCTCCATCTGCCAGAGGAACCACATTCGCTGCTGCGAGTACGACAGCGGCACCGCCTGACGGCGGTCGACACGGGTGATTGCACCCTGCAGATTGCGCTCGCCGGCCGCGCGCAGGCGGGCGATTTCGGCACAGAAGGCGCCCAGCTCGCTGGCTTCGAACAGGGCCTTGAGCGGCAGCTCGACATCGCAGGCCTGGCGGGTGCGCGAAACGATCTGGGTAGCCAGCAGCGAGTGGCCACCGAGGGCGAAGAAGTCGTCCTGCAGGCCAATGCGCGGCAGATTCAATACGTCGCGCCAGATGGCCGCGACCTGTTGTTGCAGCTCGGTTCGTGGCTCGACATGCTCACGCTGCTGCCACACTGGAGCAGGCAGTGCCTTGCGGTCGACCTTGCCGCTGGGGCCCAGTGGCATCTGTGCCAAAGGGATGAGTTGCGCCGGCACCATGTAGGCTGGCAATTGCTCAGCCAGCACGGCCAGCACCTCGGCAGGCTGAGCGCTGCCACTGTAATAGCCGACCAGTTGCGCGCCAACGGCGTCCTTGTGTATCAGCACCAGCGCCTGTTCCACACCCGCCTGTGCCAGCAGGCAGGCCTGCACTTCCTCGGGCTCGACGCGGAAACCACGCACCTTTACCTGCTGGTCGAGGCGGCCAAGGTATTCCAGTGCCTCCAGCTGAACCTGCCAGCGGGCGCGATCGCCACTGCGGTACAGACGCTGACCGTTGCCGTCGGCCTGGGGTACGAAGCGCTCGGCAGTGAGGCCGGGGCGGCCCAAGTAACCACGGGCCAGGCCCGCGCCACCGAGGTACAGCTCGCCCGGCACACCGGGGGCGCTCAGTTCCAGCTCATCGTCCAGCACGCGGCACAGCACATTGCCCAGCGGGCGGCCGATGGGCGAGCGCTCGCCGTCCGCCACCTGGCAGTGCCAGTGGGTGACGTTGATGGCGGTTTCGGTCGGGCCGTACCGGTTGTGCAGCTGCACCTGCGGCAGCACCTGCAGCAAGCGGTCACGCAGCGCGGCGGACAACGCTTCGCCACCCGAGAACACCCGGCGCAAGCTACTGCAGGCACCTGCCTGCGGCTCCTGGACGAACACCTGCAACAGCGGCGGTACAAAGTGCAGCGTAGTCACCCCATAAGCCTGCACCAGGGCAGCGATACGCTGTGGGTCGCGGTGTTCACCAGGGCCGGCGAGCACCAGCTTGCAGCCGGTGACCAAAGGCCAGAAGCATTCCCACACCGAGACGTCGAAACTGATCGGTGCCTTCTGCATCAGCACGTCGCTGTCATTCAGCGCATAGGTCGTCTGCATCCACTGCAGGCGCTCGGCCAACGCCGCATGGGTATTGCCTACGCCCTTGGGCTGCCCGGTGGAGCCGGAGGTATAGATAACGTAGGCGAGGTTGTCGCCGTGCAGGTGCAGGCCGGGGGCATGGCTGGGCCAGCTGTCCAGGTGCAACTGGTCGAGGGCAATGGCGCTGACACCGTCGACCTGCGGCAGCTTGCCCAGCAGGCTGCTGTGGCTCAGTAACAACCGGGCGTCGCAGTCGGCCAGCATGTAGGCCAAGCGTTCGGCAGGGTAATCGACATCCAGCGGCACGTAGGCACCGCCAGCCTTGAGAATGGCTAGCAGGCCGACCAGCAATTGCGGTGAGCGCTCGATAGCAATGGCCACACAGGTATCGGGGCCGACGCCTTTGTCACGCAGGTAGTGGGCCAGGCGGTTGGCTTGCTGGTGCAGCCCGGCGTAATCCAGGCTGCCCCCGTCCCAAACCAGGGCGGTGCGCTGCGGCGTCAGGCGTGCCTGCTCATTGAGTTGTTCGACCAACAGGTGCTGCGCTGCGGCGGCCGGTGCCTGGCCCCAACCCAGCAGTTGCGCACGGCCGGGCTCATCCAGCAGTTGCACGTCGCCCAGCGCCTGCTGCGGCGCGGCACACACCTGTTCCAGCAACGCCAGCAGGTGATGGGCCAGACGTTCGACGGTGCTGGCTTCGAACAGCTCCGCGGCATAGTCGAAGGCCAGGCTCAGGCGGCCCAGATGGTCCTCCTCACTGTGCAACTGCAAGTCGAACTTGGCTTCGCGGCTGTGCCACGCCAGCTCTTCGGCCAACAGCCCTGGCAGGCGCCGCAGGGCTGACAGGTCGCGTTGCTGGTGGTTGAACATGACCTGGAACAGGCCCTGCTCGCGCGCATCGGGCAGGGCTTCGACAAGCTGTTCGAAGGGCAGGTCCTGATTAGCCTGGGCTTGCAAGGTGGCCTGACGTACCTGGGTCAGCAACTGGGTAAACGAGTGACGGCCATCGAATCGCGCGCGCAGCACCTGCGTATTGATGAAGAAACCGACCATGCCTTGGGTTTCCAGGCGCGGGCGGTTGGCGTTGGGCACGCCGACGCGGATATCGGCCTGGCCGCTGTAGCGCTGCAGCAGCGCCTGCCAACCGGCCAGCAGGACCATGAACAGGCTGGCCTGCTGCTGGTGGGCAAGGCCCTTGAGCGCTTCGCCAAGCTTGGCTGGCACCTTGAGGCTGAAGCGCGCGGCGCTGTGTTCGCGCTGGCTGGCGCGCGGGTGGTCAGTGCACAGGTCGAGCGCCGGCAGCTCACCACCAAGGTGTGCCTTCCAGTACTGCAACTGGCGCTCGGCTTCACCGTCAGCCAGCCATTGCCGCTGCCAGCTGCCGTAGTCGGCGTAACCCAGGGGCAGCGGCGCCAGGTTGGCCTCCAGGCCTTGGCAGCGAGCGGCATACAGCTTGGCGAATTCTTCGAGCAGGATGTTCAGCGACCAGCCGTCAGCAACGATGTGGTGCAGGGTCACCCACAGCTGATGCTCTTCGTCGCCCAGGCGCACCAGGGTTACCCGCAGCAGCGGGCCCTGGGTGAGGTCGAACGGCTGGCGGGCCTCGGTTTCACGCTGCGCGGCAACCTGCTCGGGCGAGTGCCCTTCAAGGTCCAGGCGGTGCAGGCTGAACGGCTGTTGAGGCAGGATACGCTGCAGCGCCTGGCCATTCTCTTCGCTGAACACGGTACGCAGCGATTCATGGCGCGCCACCAGTGCCTGGAAGGCCACGTGCAGAGCGTTGACATCCAGCTCGCCACGCAGGTGCAAGCCGGCGGGAATGTTGTAGGCCGCTGATTGCGGTTCCAGCTGCCACAGCAGCCACAAGCGGTTTTGCGCCAGCGACTGGGGCAATGCCTGGGCGCGCGCCAGCGTGGTGATGGCTGCGGTGCCAGCGGCGCCATCGGCGATGATCTGTGCCACGGCCTTGCTGTAGTCGGCCAGTACCGGCGCCTCGAACAGGGTACGCAGGCTCAGGTCGATACCCAGCTCATCGGCCAGGCGCGCTGTGGCCTGGGTGGCGGCGATGGAGTTACCGCCCAGCAGCAGGAAGTGGTCGTCCGCGGCCACCGCCTCTACCTTGAGGATGTCGCGCCACACAGCGGCGATGCGTGCTTGCAGCTCGTCGCCAGCGGTTGCACGGGTACCGGCTGCGCTCACCTCAGGGAAACGGGCATAGCAGTCCAGGCTGCCATCGTCCATGCGCAGCCGGCAGGCAGAGCGCTGCAACTTGCCGCTGGAGGTCTTCGGCAGCGCGCCGGGGTTCAGCAGCAGGACCACGGCCGGGGCCTGTCGGCAGGCGTCGGCGACGACCTGGCGCAGGGTCTTGATCAGGTCCTGGGGCTTGAGTGCCTTTTGCACGTTGCGGCTGATCTCCACCGCGACACCGATGCCCTCCTCGCCTTGGTGCTCGACGGCGAACACTGCCACACGGCCTTTGCGCAGCACCTGGACTTCACGCTCGAGGGCTTTTTCCAAGTCCTGCGGGTACAGGTTCTGTCCGCGCACGATCAGCATGTCTTTCAGGCGCCCGGTAACGAACACCTCGCCCTCACGCATGAAACCCAGGTCGCCGGTACGCAGCCAGGTCTGGCCGTCCATTTCGACAAAGGTTCGAGCGCTGGCTTCTGGGTTGCGCCAGTAGCCCCGGGCGATGCTCGGGCCGCCTGCCCAGATTTCCCCCACCTGGTTGTCGCCCAGCACTTGCAGCTGTTGCGGCTCGACGATGCGTACCGCGTGCCCCGGCTGCGGGAAGCCGCAACTCATCAGCACGCTGCCAGTGCCGGGTTCGGCGCGGTTGGCGGCGAAGGCTTTGGCATCCAGCTCAAGCGCGGCGATACCCTGGCCACGACGGCTGCCGCTAACGAACAGGGTGGCTTCGGCCAGGCCATAACTGGCAAAGAAGCTCTGCGGGTCGAAGCCGCAGGCCTGGAACTTGTCGGCAAAGGTGGCCAGGCTGTCCTGGCGGATCGGCTCGGAGCCGGAATAGGCGACGCGCCAGCGGCTCAGGTCGAGCCCGGCCAGCGAAGCCTCGCTGACCCGCTCGCTGCACAGGCGATAAGCGAAGTCGGGGCCACCGCTGATGGTGCCACCGTATTCGCTGATGGCCTGCAACCAGCGCAACGGCCGGGCCAGGAAGTACCCCGGCGACATCAGCACGCAAGGCACGCCACTGAAGATTGGCTGCAGCAGGCCGCCGATCAGGCCCATGTCATGGTACAGCGGTAGCCAGCTGACGATCACATCGTCGGGGTTGAGGTCGATGCCAAAGCCTTGGCGGATCAGTTGCTCGTTGGCCACCAGGTTGCCATGGCTGACCTGCACCCCCTTGGGCAGCGCGGTGGAGCCGGAGGTGTACTGCAGGAAGGCGATGTCATCGCGTTGGAGCTCGGGCGCGTGCCAGCTCGAGGCCAGCAACGGGTCCAGGCCATCCACGGCAAGCAGCTCGGGCGCGTTATCTGCCGCCAGTGCCTCCAGGCCGTTCAGGTTGTCGTGCAGTGCCGCCACGGTCAGCAGCAGGCGCGGCTCGGCATCGGCGATGATCGACAGCAAACGCGCCTGGTGATGCTGCCGCGCGGACTCCGGCGGGTAAGCCGGCACTGCGATCACGCCCGCATACAGGCAGCCAAAAAACGCCGCCACGTAGTCTGGCCCGCTAGGGAACAGCAACACGGCACGGTCACCGAAGCTGGCGCGCGCCTGCAAGGCAGCGGCGATGGTGCGTGCACGCTGGTCGAGGTCCCGGTAGCTGAGCACGGCCTGCTCGCCGGGGGTGTCGGCGAGAAAGCGCAGGGCAATCCTGTCCGGGGTCTGCGCGGCGCGTTGCGCCAGGGCCTGGACCAGCGAGAGCGGGAGTTCGAAGGCGTCCGTCATGGGGTGTTCCTGCCAGTGTCTGTTAGGGCGTGCCGGCTACGCCGCGAACATGGGCGGGCAGCGAGCGGCGACCGGGGATGTACACAGGGGAACGGATGGATGGGGGCAGAAATTAGCGGGGGTGAGGGTTTTGCGCTGCGTCAAGGTTGGGGGCATACCTTGAGGTATGCCCCCTTAGAACAGAAACACCCAATAATAATTTAGTTTCGCATTTGACAATCATTATCATTCTGAATAGCTTGTCGCACGTCGTAGGAAGCGACCCACCCTTGGGCGCCTCCTTTCCCCTCTGTGACAAGGTGATTTCCATGGCGGAACAACTATCCACAAGTAAGTGCGATTCACCATTACTGCAGGCCTTCGTCGACAACCGCAGCATCCTGGTCAAGATTGCTGCCCGCATCACTGGCTGCCGCTCCCGCGCCGAGGATGTGGTGCAAGACGCCTTCTTCCGGCTCGGCGCTGCCCCACAGATCACTTCGTCGTTCAAGGCGCAGCTAAGCTACCTGTTCCAGATCGTGCGCAACCTTGCGATCGACCACTACCGCAAGCAGACGATGGAGCTGAAGTACTCCGGCAGCGAGGAGGAAGGCCTGAATGTGGTTATCCAGAACGCCTCGCCCGAAGCCACCCATATCAACCTTGCCGCGCTGGACGACATTGCCGAAGCGCTGAACGAGCTGCCGCAACGTACCCGCTATGCGTTCGAGATGTACCGCCTGCATGGGGTACCGCAAAAGGACATTGCCAAGGAACTGGGGGTGTCGCCGACTTTGGTCAACTTCATGATCCGCGATGCACTGGTGCATTGCCGCAAGACCGCCAACCGGCAGGTCTGAGTCATTCTTCGAGAACATTGGCGAGGCCGTCGGGCGGGAATCAAGGCCTGCGCGTGCTGACTGTGATGCGGTAGGGCTCGAAAATCCGCGCCAGTTCACCGCTGTCACGCAGGCCACGCAGCAGTGCAGCGAACGTCTGCTCGCCGATAGGCGCCCCCGGGCGCAGCAAGGCGTAGTGGTGATAGACCTGGTCAATGCGTTGCGAAGGCACCAGCTGCGCCTTGCTCGCCGGGTTGCGTGCCAGGAAATCGCTGAGGTAGGAACGCGTGACCAGGGCGATATCGGCGCGGCCGGCCTGCACCATCAGCAGGTTGCTGTCGTGGGAATAGGTCAGGGTCGCGTTGTATGCCTTGCGCAGGTAATCGGGGTCAGCGTTGAAGCTGGCGAACGCGTAGTGGTAGCCGTTGAACAAGGCCAGGCGTTTGCCGCGCAGGTTGTCGAAGTAACGCGGATCACTGCCGTTTTCCTTGCGGGCGACGAACACTTCGGCATCTTCCAGGCCCATGTCCACGGTCTGATGGGCAATCTGCTCCCAGCCCCATTGTGGGTTCTCGAAAATGGCCATGTCGGTGCGGCCCTGCTGGAAGTCACCGAAGCGCCGCTGGATAGACGTAGGTACCAGAACGAAGTGATAGTGCTGCTGCGCCCGGTTGAGTGCATCGACCAACTGCGGCAGCAAACCGGTATCGGCACCTTGCTCAGGGCGCACTGTGTAAGGCGGGAAATGGGCTGCGCCAATCTTCACTTCAACCGTTTCGCCAGCCCATACCGGTGCCGCCAACCAGAACACGGCCAGCAGCATCAGGGTGGACAAGGCCTTGAGGCCGGGCGCTGGAGTCAAGACGGACACTCATCACGGTTTATGCCTGTATGCGCCTAAGCTAGGCGTTTTCCAGGGGCAGCACAACTACTGGCGTCTGCTCTTTGTGCCAAAGCAGGCGGCAAAATGCCATAGGATGCCGTATGCCCGTACATTGGCTACGCTCTAGCAGGATCTGCATGGGAGCCTGGTATGGGCCATTGGTTGGTGATCGACCTGGAAGCCACCACCGACGATGGTGGGTGGCCGGTCACAGAGATGGAAATCATTGAAATCGGCGCAAGCCTGGTGACCCGCGAAGGCCGCGAGGTCGACCATTTCCAGCGTTTTGTAAAGCCACGGCGGCGGCCGCAGCTGACCCCGTTCTGCCGTGAGCTGACCCACATCAGCCAGGCCGACGTGGACAACGCCGCGCCGTTTCGCGAGGTGTGGGCAAGCTTCGAGCGCTGGCTGGGGCACCACCGCGGGCAGCTTCAGGCCTGGGTCAGCTGGGGCGACTACGACCGCCAGCAATTGCACCAGGAGTGGCAGCAGCACGGCCTCGACAGCCTGCTGCGCACATTGCCGCATATCAACCTCAAGCAACGCTTTGCCAAGGCCCGCCACCTGCAGCGCCCCACCGGTCTGAACGGCGCCCTGCAACTGGCCGGCATGCACTTTTGCGGGCAACAGCACAGGGCCCTGGAAGATGCGCGCAACACGGCGCGGCTATTACCGTTGACCCTGCCCGCCCACAGCCCCTGAAAGCAGATGACGAGGCCTGTGGCCTTGGGCATACTGGCCAGCCCTTTTTTCAGCACCTCTTTTCAGGAGTCGCCCATGTTCCAGGTCAACGAGTACTTCAACGGCACCGTCAAGTCGATCGCATTCTCGGGCGAAGAAGGCCCGGCCACTGTCGGCGTCATGGCTCCGGGCGAGTACGAATTCGGCACTGCCAAGCGTGAGATCATGCATGTGGTATCGGGCGCGCTGACCGTGAAACTGCCAGGTAGCGACAACTGGGAAACCTTCAACGCCGGTGACAAGTTCAACGTGCCGGCTGATAGCAAGTTCCAGCTGCAGGTGAAGGTGGATACCGCTTACCTGTGCGAATACCGCGACTAAGCGCCGGCCTGTTCCGGCCTCTTCGCGGGTAAACCCGCTCCTACAGGGTGCTGAGCCGACCTTCGATGGTGTGCGGTCCTTGTAGGTGCGGGTTTACCCGCGAAGAATCCAGCACTAATCCTTCAGGAAATCAGCAACACGTTCAGCCGCCGCCTGCAAATGCTGCTCATGGCTGAACCCCGAAGCCTTCAACGGCTTCAGGTCATGGTCCCCCGCCACTAGCCAGCTCACCTCGATCGCCGGCGACAACGCATACCCCGCCACCGCCTCGCGGTTACCCAGCGCATCCCGCTCGCCCTGCACGATCAACGTCGGTGTTTTCAACTCGGCCAGGTGCTCTACCCGTGGCTTCTCGGGTTTACCCACCGCGTAGAACGGATAGCCCAGGCACACCAGCGCATCCGCGCCCAATTCGTCGGCCAGCAGGCTCGCCATGCGCCCGCCCATGGACTTGCCACCCACGGCCAGCTTGCCCGCGACCAAAGGTCGCACTTGCCGGTACACCTCGCGCCAGCATTCAAGCAACACCTTCTTCGGGTTCGGCGGCCGCTTGCCACCGGTAACCCTGCGCTCGGCCATGTACGGGAACTCGAAGCGCACTACCGCTACCCCAAGCGCCGCAAGCCTTTGCGCCATTTCGTCCATGAACCCGCTGTCCATCGGCGCGCCCGCGCCATGGGCCAGAATCAGGCACCCCTTGTAGCCCTCTTTACCTTCAAACCGCGGAGGATCGCAGCGCAAGCCTGGGACATTTGCGACCTTCGCCCATTGATCCCCGTCAATACCGGCACTTTGCCCATTAATCATGCTTGCCTCGCTGTAAAGCCTGCCAAATAACCGTGGATGGGAACCCATACATGAACACAACCAGCAGTACCGCCTATAACTACAAGGTGGTCCGCCAATTCGCCATCATGACGGTGGTGTGGGGAATCGTCGGGATGGGGCTCGGCGTCTTCATCGCCGCCCAGCTCGCCTGGCCGTCCCTCAACTTCGACCTCCCCTGGACCAGCTTCGGCCGCCTGCGCCCCCTGCATACCAATGCGGTGATCTTCGCGTTCGGCGGCTGCGCACTGTTCGCCACCTCCTATTATTCGGTGCAACGCACCTGCCAGACCACCCTGTTCGCACCGGGCCTGGCCGCGTTCACGTTCTGGGGCTGGCAACTGGTTATCCTGCTGGCGGCCATCAGCCTGCCGCTGGGCTACACCAGCTCCAAGGAATACGCCGAACTGGAATGGCCGATCGACATTCTGATCACCATCGTCTGGGTGGGCTACGCCATCGTGTTCTTTGGCACGCTGATGAAGCGCAACACCAAACACATCTACGTCGGCAACTGGTTCTTCGGCGCCTTCATCCTGACCGTGGCGCTGCTGCACATCGTCAACAACCTGGAGCTGCCGGTCAGCCTGACCAAATCCTATTCGGTCTACGCAGGCGCCACCGATGCCATGGTGCAGTGGTGGTACGGCCATAACGCGGTGGGCTTCTTCCTGACCGCAGGCTTCCTGGGGATGATGTACTACTACGTGCCCAAGCAGGCCGAACGGCCGGTGTATTCGTATCGCTTGTCGATCGTGCACTTCTGGGCGCTGATCACCCTGTACATCTGGGCCGGCCCGCACCACCTGCACTACACCGCCCTGCCCGATTGGGCGCAGTCGCTGGGCATGGTGATGTCGCTGATCCTGCTGGCGCCAAGCTGGGGCGGCATGATCAACGGCATGATGACCCTGTCGGGCGCCTGGCACAAACTGCGCAGCGACCCGATCCTGCGCTTCCTGGTGGTGTCGCTGGCGTTCTACGGCATGTCCACCTTCGAAGGGCCAATGATGGCCATCAAGACGGTCAACGCCCTGTCTCACTACACCGACTGGACCATCGGCCACGTCCACGCCGGCGCCCTCGGCTGGGTAGCGATGATCTCGATCGGCGCGCTGTACCACACCATTCCCAAAGTGTTCGGCAAAGAACGCATGTACAGCCTCGGCCTGATCAATGCGCACTTCTGGCTGGCCACCATTGGTACCGTACTGTACATCGCCTCGATGTGGGTCAACGGCATCGCCCAGGGCCTGATGTGGCGCGCGGTCAACAGCGACGGCACGCTCACCTACTCGTTCGTGGAAACCTTGGTGGCCAGCCACCCAGGCTTCGTCGTGCGCTTCGTCGGCGGCGCGATCTTCCTCAGCGGCATGTTCCTGATGGCCTGGAACACCTGGCGCACCGTGCGTTCGCCAGCGCTTGACGTCGCCCCTGCGAACGCCCAGTTGGCTTGAGGAGAAACGCCTGATGAAACATGAAGTCATCGAGAAAAACGTCGGCCTGATGGCCCTGCTGATGGTATTTGCCGTCAGCATCGGCGGCCTGACCCAGATCGTCCCGCTGTTCTTCCAGGACGTCACCAACAAACCGGTCGAAGGCATGAAGCCCTATACCGCGCTGCAACTGGAAGGCCGCGATGTCTACATCCGCGAAGGTTGCGTGGGCTGCCACTCGCAGATGATCCGCCCGTTCCGTGCCGAAACCGAGCGGTACGGCCACTACTCGGTGGCCGGTGAAAGCGTGTGGGACCACCCGTTCCTGTGGGGCTCCAAGCGCACCGGGCCGGACTTGGCCCGGGTCGGTGGCCGCTACTCGGACGACTGGCACCGTGCGCACCTGTACAACCCGCGCAACGTGGTACCGGAGTCGAAGATGCCGTCCTACCCGTGGCTGGTTGCCCAGCAGGTCGACAACAGCCACACCGACGTCAAGATGCGCACCCTGCGCACCCTGGGCGTGCCGTACACCGACGACGACATTGCCGGCGCCCGTGAAGCGGTCAAAGGCAAGACCGAGATGGACGCACTGGTCGCCTACCTGCAGGTGCTCGGCACCGCGATCAAGAACAAGAGGTGAGTGCGATGGAACTGGACATCGGCATGATCCGCGGTGTGGGCACCCTGGTGGTGATGATTGCCTTTATCGGCCTCACCCTGTGGGTCTTCAACCGCCGCCGCGACCGTGATTTCGCCGAAGCGCGCCTGCTGCCCTTCGTCGACGACCGCCTGCCCCCTGCCGGGCAGGAGCCTGCTGCAAAAAGGAGTAACGGGCAATGACCACCTTCTGGAGTACGTACATCAGCGTACTGACCATCGGTAGCCTGATTGGCCTGACCTGGCTACTGCTCGCCACGCGCAAGGGCCAGAGCAACAACACCACCGACGAGACCATGGGCCACAGCTTCGACGGCATTGAGGAGTACGACAACCCGCTGCCCAAGTGGTGGTTCTGGCTGTTCGTGGGCACCTTGGCGTTCTCGGTCGGCTACCTGATCCTCTACCCGGGCCTGGGCAACTGGAAAGGCATCCTGCCGGGCTATGAAAATGGCTGGACTGGCGCCAACGAATGGCAGAAGGAAATGGACAAGGCCGATGCCAGGTTCGGTCCGATCTTCGCCAAATACGCCGCCATGCCCGTAGAAGAAGTGGCGAAGGACCCGCAGGCGCTGAAAATGGGCAGCCGCCTGTTCGCCTCCAACTGCTCGGTGTGCCACGGTTCCGACGCCAAGGGCGCCTTCGGCTTCCCCAACCTCACCGACAATGACTGGCGCTGGGGCGGCGATCCGGAAACCATCAAGACCACCATCATGAGCGGTCGCCATGGCGTGATGCCGGCCTGGGCCGAAGTGATCGGTGACCAGGGCGTGGCCGACGTGGCTGCGTTCGTGGTCAGCAAACTCGATGGCCGCACACTGCCTGAGGGGGCGAAGGCCAATGTGGAGAACGGGCAGAAGATCTTCGCAGCCAACTGCGTGGCCTGCCACGGGCCGGAAGGTAAAGGTACGCCTGCCATGGGCGCACCGAACCTGACCCACCCGCAGGCGTTCATCTATGGCTCGAGCTTTGCCCAGCTGCAGCAGACCATTCGTTATGGTCGCCAGGGGCAAATGCCGGCGCAGGCCGAGATCCAAGGGAATGACAAGGTGCACCTGCTGGCGGCTTACGTGTATAGCCTGTCGCAGGGTGGTTCGGCTGAGGCTGTGACGGCCAAGTGAGTTTGCCGAAAGGGATTTGCCAAGTGAGTCCGCCGAAAGGCATTTGCCGCCTGTGAGATCGAGCGCCGCCCGCGCGGCGCTTCGCGGGTAAACCCGCTCCTACGTTTGTTTCGGGCCAGTCCCTCCTGCACCAGTCGCGCGCGACCGCCTTGTTTGTACGACGCGATATCGAGACATGCGCCAAGGCGGTCGCGCGCAAATCTCACAGGAATAATTGGCCCGAAACAAACGTAGGAGCGGGTTTACCCGCGAAGCGCCGCGCGGGCGGCGCTCGATTTCTGCCCCACCACAACACTCAAACCTTACACCCCCGCCCCACCACAACACTCAAACCTTACACCCCCGCCCCACCACAACACCCAAACCTTACCCCCCGCCCCACCACAACACCCAAACCTTACCCCCCCGCCCCACCACACCCCCATTCCTTACCCGCCCCCATAACCCTCAAGCCTTACACTCCCCCGCCCACTACCAGCCTCAGTCCCCTTCCCTTGCACCCCCACCGAACAGAACTAAGCTTGTTGCCTCAGTGGGCTTCGCTCCGAAAGGACCGATGCAGACGCGGCGCATGGCCTGTCGCCGCCCCAGAAAAAGCTTGACCGATCGATCAGAAAAAGATGAAAAACGGTACACATTACAAATATTTATTTGTGTACAATCGCCCAGACCCGATCCCTGCGGGACATCAGTGATCGGACCTGGACACGGGTCGGCGTACCAAAGTTGCGTTGCGGTAACCTTGCTGGTTATCAATACTGGCGCCGATTTTTCGACCAACAAGAACATCAAAACCGTGGAACCTTAGAATGAGCACAGCAATCAGTCCGACTGCTTATAACTATAAGGTCGTCCGCCAGTTCGCCATCATGACGGTGGTCTGGGGGATCCTTGGCATGGGCCTCGGCGTCTTCATCGCCTCGCAGCTGGTGTGGCCGCAGCTGAACCTGGACCTTCCCTGGACCAGCTTCGGCCGCCTGCGCCCGCTGCACACCAACCTGGTGATCTTTGCCTTCGGGGGCTGTGCGCTGTTCGGCACCAGCTACTACGTGGTGCAGCGCACCTGCCAGACCCGGCTGATCTCCGACAGCATGGCCGCCTTCACCTTCTGGGGTTGGCAAGCCGTGATCGTCGGCGCGCTGATCACCCTGCCGATGGGCTACACCACCACCAAGGAATACGCCGAGCTCGAGTGGCCGCTGGCGATCCTGCTGGCGATCGTCTGGGTTACCTACGGCCTGGTGTTCTTCGGCACCATCGTCAAGCGCAAGACCAAGCACATCTATGTCGGCAACTGGTTCTACGGTGCATTCATCGTGGTCACCGCGATGCTGCACATCGTCAACCACATCTCGCTGCCGGTGAGCCTGTTCAAGTCGTACTCGGCCTACTCCGGCGCCACCGACGCGATGATCCAGTGGTGGTACGGCCACAACGCCGTGGGCTTCTTCCTCACCACCGGTTTCCTGGGGATGATGTACTACTTCGTGCCCAAGCAGGCCGAGCGGCCGATCTACTCGTATCGCTTGTCGATCGTGCATTTCTGGGCGCTGATCACCCTGTACATCTGGGCTGGCCCGCACCACCTGCACTACACCGCCCTGCCTGACTGGGCGCAGTCGTTGGGCATGGTGATGTCGATCATCCTGCTGGCGCCAAGCTGGGGCGGCATGATCAACGGCATGATGACCCTGTCGGGCGCCTGGCACAAACTGCGCACCGACCCGATCCTGCGCTTCCTGGTGGTGTCGCTGGCGTTCTACGGCATGTCCACCTTCGAAGGCCCGATGATGGCCATCAAGACCGTGAACTCACTGTCGCACTACACCGACTGGACCATCGGCCACGTCCACGCCGGCGCCCTCGGCTGGGTGGCAATGATTTCGATCGGCGCCGTGTACCACATGATCCCGAAACTCTACGGCCGCGAGCAGATGCACAGCATCGGCCTGATCAACGCGCACTTCTGGCTGGCCACCATCGGCACCGTACTGTACATCGCCTCGATGTGGGTCAACGGCATCACCCAGGGCCTGATGTGGCGCGCCATCAACGATGACGGCACCCTCACCTACTCCTTCGTCGAAGCCCTGCAGGCCAGCCACCCCGGCTACATCGTCCGCGCCCTGGGCGGTGCGTTCTTCGCCAGCGGCATGCTGCTGATGGCCTACAACGTGTTCCGTACCGTACGTGCCGCCAACCCGGCACAGGCTGAAGAGGCCGCCAAGATCGTCGTTGTGGGAGCGCACTGATGAAGCATGAAGCCGTCGAGAAGAACATAGGCCTGCTGGCCTTCTTCATGGTCATCGCCGTGAGCGTCGGTGGCCTGACCCAGATCGTCCCGCTGTTTTTCCAGGACGTCACCAACAAGCCGGTCGAGGGCATGAAGCCGCGCACCGCGCTGGAGCTGGAAGGCCGCGATATCTACATCCGCGAAGGCTGCGTAGGCTGTCACTCGCAGATGATCCGCCCGTTCCGTGCCGAAACCGAGCGGTACGGCCATTACTCGGTAGCCGGTGAAAGCGTGTGGGATCACCCGTTCCTGTGGGGCTCCAAGCGTACCGGGCCGGACTTGGCCCGCGTCGGCGGCCGCTACTCCGATGACTGGCACCGTGCGCACCTGTACAACCCGCGCAACGTGGTACCGGAATCGAAGATGCCGTCCTACCCGTGGCTGGTCGAGAACAAGCTCGACGGCAAAGACACCGCGAAGAAGATGGAAGTGCTGCGCACACTCGGCACCCCGTACACCGACGCCGACATTGCCGGCGCACGTGACGCGGTCAAGGGCAAGACCGAAATGGACGCCATCGTCGCGTACCTGCAGGGTCTTGGCACCATCATCAAGAGCAAACGGTGACGCTGATGGATATCGGGATGATTCGCGGCCTGGGCACCGTCGTGGTGATGGCGGCCTTCGTGGGCCTGGCGCTGTGGGTGTTCAACCCACGGCGTAAAAAGGACTTCGACGAAGCGACCCAACTGCCCTTCGCGGATGACCCCGAGGCCACTCGGCACGTCGAGCAAGCAAAAGCTTCTGGGAGCAAACAACAATGACAACCTTCTGGAGTCTGTACGTTACCGTCCTGACCCTGGGCACCATCTTCTCGTTGACCTGGCTGCTGCTGTCGACCCGCAAGGGCCAGCGCGAAGAGGTTACCGACGAAACCGTCGGGCATGCCTTCGATGGCATCGAGGAATACGACAACCCGCTGCCGAAATGGTGGTTCTGGCTGTTCGTCGGCACCATCATCTTTGCCCTCGGCTACCTGGTGCTGTACCCGGGCCTGGGCAACTGGAAAGGCGTCCTGCCGGGCTATTCGTACCTGGATAACGACAAGCAGACCGAGTTTTCCAACGGCCAGCCGGGCTGGACCGGCGTGCACGAATGGGAAAAGGAAATGGCCAAGGCCGACGCCCGCTTCGGGCCGATCTTCGCCAAGTTCGCGGCGATGCCGATCGAAGACGTAGCCAAGGACCCACAGGCATTGAAAATGGGTGCACGGCTGTTCGCCTCCAACTGTTCGGTGTGCCACGGCTCCGACGCCAAGGGCGCCTTCGGCTTCCCCAACCTGACCGACAACGACTGGCGCTGGGGCGGCGAACCGGACACCATCAAGACCACCATCATGGGCGGTCGCCATGGCGTGATGCCGGCCTGGGCCGAAGTGATCGGTGACCAGGGCGTGGCCGACGTGGCTGCATTCGTGGTCAGCAAACTCGATGGCCGCACACTGCCTGAGGGTGCGAAGGCCGATGTGGAGAACGGGCAGAAGATCTTCGCAGCCAACTGCGTGGCCTGCCACGGGCCGGAAGGCAAAGGCACGCCCGCCATGGGCGCACCGAACCTGACCCACCCGCAGGCGTTCATCTACGGCTCGAGCTTTGCCCAATTGCAGCAGACTATCCGTTATGGCCGCCAGGGGCAGATGCCGGCCCAGGAACAGCTGCAGGGCAACGACAAGGTGCACTTGCTGGCGGCTTATGTGTACAGCCTGTCGCACCAGGCTGAGCCGGCCAAGGCTGAGTAAGGCAGGCCTGGCCTGTTCGCGGGTAAACCCGCTCCTACACAGGATCCTTGTAGGAGCGGGTTTACCCGCGAACAGGCCGGTACTGGCACAGCATTTCTCGCAGGCTGATGACCTGGATCAATTGACACCCGCCATAACACGTTTCATACCACGAACCCAACGCGACTAAAGGTCGCAGTGCGATCCCATACCGCCCTCAGCGGCGTATCATGGACCGCAGAGCGCTAGCAGATTGCGCGAGACTGCGGCCCGCACGCACAGGCCGCGGCGTTTCTCCACTGCCGTGGGACTTGATGATGAGCAAGCAAATTCCGGTACATGATGTCACCCCGCCTGCCAGCAAAGGGAAGGATTCCGTCGACCTCTACGCTTCCCGGGAAAAGATCTACACCCGCGCCTTCACCGGCCTGTTCCGTCGTCTGCGCATGGTTGGGGGTGCCGCACTGTTCCTGCTGTACTTCGGCACCGTGTGGCTGAACTGGGGAGGGCACCAGGCCGTGTGGTGGAACCTGCCCGAACGCAAGTTCTACATCTTCGGCGCCACCATCTGGCCGCAAGACTTCATCCTGCTCTCGGGCATTCTCATCGTCGCCGCCTTCGGCCTGTTCTTCATCACTGTGTTCGCCGGCCGGGTGTGGTGTGGCTACACCTGCCCGCAAAGCGTGTGGACCTGGATTTTCATGTGGTGCGAAAAGGTCACCGAGGGTGACCGCAACCAGCGCATGAAGCTCGACAAAGCCCCCATGAGCGGCAACAAGTTCCTGCGCAAATTCACCAAGCACAGCCTGTGGCTGCTGATCGGCTTTGTCACCGGCATGACCTTTGTCGGCTACTTTTCGCCGATCCGTGAGCTGGTGGTCGAATTCTTCACGGGCCAGGCCGATGGCTGGGCCTACTTCTGGGTCGGTTTCTTCACCCTCGCCACCTACGGCAACGCCGGCTGGCTGCGCGAACAGGTGTGTGTGTACATGTGCCCGTATGCACGTTTCCAGAGTGTGATGTTCGACAAGGACACACTGATCGTGTCCTACGACCCGCGCCGTGGCGAAACCCGCGGCCCGCGCAAGAAAGATACCGACTACAAAGCCCAGGGCCTGGGTGACTGCATCGACTGCACCATGTGCGTGCAGGTCTGCCCGACCGGCATCGACATCCGTGACGGCCTGCAAATCGAGTGCATCGGCTGCGCAGCCTGCATCGACGCCTGCGACAGCATCATGGACAAGATGAACTACCCCAAAGGCCTGATCAGCTACACCACCGAACACAACCTGTCCGGGCAGAAGACCCACCTGCTGCGCCCGCGTCTGATCGGCTATGCCGTGGTACTGCTGGTGATGATGATCGGGCTGGCGACGGCCTTCGCCACCCGTTCGCTGGTCGGTTTCGACGTCAGCAAAGACCGCGTGCTGTACCGCGAAAACGCCCAGGGCCGGATCGAGAACGTGTACAGCCTGAAGGTAATGAACAAGGATCAGCGCGATCACGTCTACGTGCTGGACGCCGCCGGCCTGCCAGACCTCAAGCTCGAAGGCCAGCGCGAGATCCGCGTGGCCGCCGGTGACATCGTCAGCCTTCCCGTGCAGCTGTCGGTTGCCCCCGAGAAGCTGCCATCGACCACCAACGAAATCACCTTCATCCTCAAGAGCGCCGACGACAGCGACGCCCAGGTTGAAGCCAAGAGCCGTTTCATCGGCCCACAGATCCGCTAAGAGAGATAACGCACAATGCCTGCCGCCACCGCCGCCAGCCCCTGGTACAAGCACCTCTGGCCCTGGATCATCATCGGCATTCTCACCACCTCGGTGTGCCTGAGCCTGACCATGGTCAGCATCGCTGTGCACAACCCGGACAACCTGGTGAATGACAACTACTACGAGGCCGGCAAGGGCATCAACCGCTCGCTGGACCGCGAGCTGCTGGCGCAGCAGCTGGGCCTGAAAGCCAGCGTGCATCTGGACGAACTGACCGGCGAAGTGGACCTGCGCCTGACCGGTAGCAGTGGCCCGCAAAACCTGGAGCTGAACCTGATTTCGCCGACCCAGCCAGAGAAGGACCGCAAGGTGCTGCTGAGCCGTGTCGAAGCAGGGCGCTATGTGGGACAACTGGAGGACAAGGTCGACGGGCGGCGCTTTGTGGAACTGCTGGGCAGCGAAGGGGGCCAGGTCTGGCGCCTGTTCGAAGAGGAAAAAGTGGCGCATGGTGTGACCTTGCAGTTGGGTGACGAAGCCCTTCAAGGCGCCGAACACCAGTAATGATTCCTGGTATGAATGGGGGCGCTTTGCGCCCCTTTCGCGACGCAAGGCCGCTCCCACAGGAGAACGCATGCTTCTGTGGGGGCGGCCTTGCGTCGCGAAAGGGCGGCGAAGCAGCCCCGGCGATCTCACGACATAAGACTGTTCCAAAATGACCCAGCCCACCCCCTGCTACCACTGCGCCCTGCCCGTCCCGGCCGGCAGCCGCTTCACCGCCGTGGTCCTCGGCCAGCCGCGGCAGTTCTGCTGCCCCGGTTGCCAGGCGGTGGCTGAGTCGATCGTCGCGGGTGGCCTGGAACATTACTACCAGCACCGCAGCGACAACAGCGCCAACCCCGAAGCCCTGCCCAAGCAACTGCAGGACGAACTGGCCCTGTACGACCGCAGCGACGTGCAGCAAACCTTCGTCCGCCACCAGGGCGAGCTGGCCGAAACCACCTTGCTTGTCGAGGGCATCAGCTGCGCCGCCTGCGGCTGGCTGATCGAAAAGCACTTGCGCAACCTGCCCGGTGTCGCCGAAGCCCGGTTGAACCTGTCCAACCACCGCCTGGCGCTGAACTGGGACGACAAGCAGCTGCCGCTGTCGCGCCTGCTCGCCGAACTTCGCCAGATCGGCTACGCCGCCCACCCCTACCAGCCTGACCAGGCCGCCGAGCAATTGGCCCGGGAAAACCGCAGCGCCCTACGCCGCCTGGGCGTGGCCGGGCTGCTGTGGTTCCAGGCGATGATGGCGACCATGGCCACTTGGCCGGAATTCAACATCGACCTGACACCCGAGTTGCACACGATCCTGCGCTGGGTGGCGCTGTTCCTGACCATTCCCATCGTGTTCTACAGCTGCGCGCCCTTCTTCAAGGGCGCGGCGCGCGACTTGCGAACGCGCCACCTGACCATGGACGTTTCGGTGTCGCTGGCCATTGGCCTGGCGTTCGGCGCCGGCATCTGGACAGCCATCACTGGCAGCGGTGAGCTTTATTTCGACACGGTGGGCATGTTCGCCCTGTTCCTGCTGACCGGCCGCTACCTGGAGCGCCGCGCCCGCGAGCGCACAGCGGCGGCCACTGCGCAGTTGGTCAACCTGCTGCCCGCCTCATGCCTGCGCCTGGACGCCATCGGGCGCAGCGAACGCATCCTGCTCAGCGAGTTACAGTGCGGCGACACCGTGCAGGTGCTGCCCGGCGCGGTCATCCCTGCCGACGGGCGCATCGTCGAGGGCCGCTCCAGCGTCGACGAATCGCTGCTGACCGGCGAGTATCTGCCGCAACCACGCCGGGTGGGTGAGCGGGTCACTGGCGGTACGCTGAACGTTGAAAGCGCGCTGAATGTGGAAGTGGAAGCCCTCGGCCATGACTCACGCTTGTCGGCCATCGTCCGCCTGCTGGAACGCGCCCAGACCGAAAAACCGCGCCTGGCGGAAATCGCCGATCGCGCCTCGCAGTGGTTCCTGCTGTTCTCGTTACTGGCCTCGGTAGCCATCGGCCTGTGGTGGTGGCACCTGGATCCGGCACGGGCGTTCTGGATCGTGCTGGCCATGCTCGTGGCCACCTGCCCTTGTGCCCTGTCTTTGGCTACGCCAACCGCATTGACCGCCGCCACCGGAACCCTGCACAAGCTTGGCCTGCTGGTCACCCGCGGCCACGTGCTGGAAGGCCTGAACCACATCGACACGGTGATTTTCGACAAGACCGGCACACTGACCGAAGGCCGCCTGACCTTGCGCAGCATCCGCCCGCTCGGCAGCCAGGCCGCCGACCGCTGCCTGGCCCTGGCCGCGGCGCTGGAAAACCGCTCCGAACACCCCATCGCTCGCGCCTTTGGTCGTACCGCCACGCCTGCCGATGACGTACAGAGCGTACCCGGCCTGGGCCTGGAGGGGCTGGTCGACGGCCAGCGCCTGCGCATTGGTCAGGCTACCTTCGTCTGCGCCTTGAGTGGTGCGGAAATCCCCGCTGTGCCCGAGCCTCGCGGCCAGTGGCTGCTGCTGGGCGACCGCCAGGGGCCACTGGCCTGGTTCGGCCTGGATGACCGCCTGCGCGACGATGCCCCGGCCCTGCTCGCTGCCTGCAAGGCGCGGGGCTGGCACACCCTGCTGCTGTCGGGCGACAGCTCGCCGATGGTTGCCGAAGTGGCCGCGCAGCTGGGTATCGAGCAGGCCATAGGCGGCCTGCGCCCGGATGACAAACTGGACCGCCTGAAAGCCCTGCAGGCTGACGGGCGCAAGGTGCTGATGCTCGGCGACGGGGTCAACGATGTACCGGTACTGGCCGCCGCCGATATCAGCATCGCCATGGGCAGCGCCACCGACCTGGCCAAGACCAGTGCCGACGCCGTCTTGCTGTCCAACCGCCTGCAAGCGCTGGTGCAGGCGTTCGAGCTGGCCCGCCGCACCCGCCGCAACATCCTCGAGAACCTGCTGTGGGCGACCCTGTATAATGGCCTGATGTTGCCGTTCGCCGCGCTCGGCTGGATCACGCCGGTGTGGGCCGCCATCGGCATGTCGGTCAGCTCGCTGATCGTGGTGCTCAATGCCTTGCGCCTGACCCGTATGCCAGTGGCCTCGGGCCCGCTGCCCCACGAAGCCCCTTTACCCGGGAGGAAGTCGCCATGCCCGCCCTCTATGTCATGATCCCGGCAGCCCTGCTGCTGGTCGGCGTGGCCGTGTACATCTTCTTCTGGGCGGTCGACAGCGGTCAGTACGATGACCTTGAAGGCCCCGCCCACAGCATCCTGTTCGACGATCAGGACCCGCGCCACCAGGCGGCAGTGAAGCTTGACGATGCCCCGGCCGACACCGACAAGGAACCACCGCCCCGTGCCTGACCTGCTTGCGCTGCTGGGCTCGGCACTGGTCCTTGGCCTGCTAGGGGGCGGTCACTGCCTGGGCATGTGCGGTGGCCTGATGGGCGCACTGACCTTGGCCATCCCCCCCGAACAACGCGGCAAGCGCCTGCGCCTGTTGCTGGCGTACAACCTGGGGCGCATTTTCAGCTATGCCTGCGCCGGCCTGTTGCTGGGCCTGGCCGGCTGGGCCGTGGCCAGCAGCCCGGCAGCGCTGGCGCTGCGGGTGGCTGCAGCGCTGCTGCTGATTGCCATGGGCCTGTACCTGGCCGGCTGGTGGAGCGGGCTGACCCGTATCGAGGCGCTGGGCCGCGGGTTGTGGCGGCATATCCAGCCGATGGCGTCGCGCTTGCTGCCGGTGTCCAGCCTGCCCCGGGCGCTGCTGCTGGGCGCCTTGTGGGGCTGGCTGCCGTGCGGTTTGGTGTACAGCACCCTGCTGTGGGCCGCCAGCCAGGGCAACGCAGGGTACAGCGCGGTATTGATGCTCGCGTTCGGGTTGGGCACCTGGCCGGTGTTGCTGGCAACCGGGCTGGCAGCCGAACGGGTAAACGCCCTGTTGCGGCGACGCAGCGTGCGCGTGGCGGGCGGTGTGCTGGTGATGCTATTCGGTGTCTGGACTCTGCCGGGCCCACACCAGCACTGGCTGATGGGGCATTGACGGGGGCTGCAAAGCAGCCCCAATGCCCTTGATACAAATCAACACAGTTTCCTACAGACGGCCATAGACTCCGGTGCACTGCTGCTCTTTCCGGGG
The DNA here is from genome assembly GCF_001655295.1 of Pseudomonas sp. JY-Q. Lineage (NCBI taxonomy): Bacteria > Pseudomonadati > Pseudomonadota > Gammaproteobacteria > Pseudomonadales > Pseudomonadaceae > Pseudomonas > Pseudomonas sp. JY-Q. The sequence goes on from NZ_CP011525.1 coordinate 4,342,646, forward strand.
ACTACCCTCATGCTCGACGACCTCCGTTGGGATACCGACCTGATCCGCCGCTACGATCTCGCCGGGCCACGCTACACCTCTTACCCAACCGCCGTGCAACTGCACAGCGAGGTGGGTTCGTTCGACCTGCTCAACGCCCTGCGCGAGAGCCGACGGGCCGTGCGCCCGCTGTCGCTGTACGTGCATGTGCCGTTCTGCGCCAACATCTGCTACTACTGCGCCTGCAACAAGGTCATCACCAAAGACCGTGCGCGCGCCGCGCCCTACCTGCAGCGCCTGGAGCAGGAAATCCAGCTGATCGCCTGCCACCTGGACCCTAAACAACGTGTTGAACAGCTGCATTTTGGCGGCGGCACACCGACCTTCCTCAGCCATGTGGAACTGCGCCAGCTGATGGCCACCCTGCGCCAGCACTTCCACCTGCTGGACGACGATTCCGGCGACTACGGCATCGAGATCGACCCTCGCGAAGCCGACTGGTCGACCATGGGCCTGCTTCGCGAACTGGGCTTCAACCGCGTCAGCCTTGGCGTGCAGGACCTCGACCCGGCCGTGCAGCGCGCGATCAACCGCCTGCAGAGCCTGGAACAGACCCGCACCTTGATCGAGGCTGCGCGCACGCTGCAGTTTCGCTCGGTCAACCTCGACTTGATCTACGGCCTGCCCAAGCAAACCCCGGAAGGCTTTGCCCGCACCGTGGAAGAAGTGATCCGCCTGCAGCCCGACCGCCTGTCGGTGTTCAACTATGCCCACCTTCCCGAGCGCTTCATGCCGCAACGGCGCATCGACAGCAACGATCTGCCCAGCGCGGCCGCCAAGCTGGAGATGCTGCACGCCACCATCGACCAACTGACCGCCGCCGGTTACCGCTACATCGGCATGGACCACTTCGCCCTGCCCGACGACGAACTGGCCATTGCCCAGGAAGAAGGCACCTTGCAGCGCAACTTCCAGGGCTACACCACCCACGGGCACTGCGACCTGATTGGCCTGGGCGTGTCGGCGATCAGCCAGATCGGCGACCTGTACTGCCAGAACAGCAGTGACCTCAACACCTACCAGGACAGCCTGTCCAACGCCCTGCTGGCCACCCAGCGCGGCTTGCTGTGCAACCACGACGACCGCATACGCCGGGCAGTGATCCAGCAACTGATCTGCCATTTCGAGCTGGATTTCGAACCCATCGAACAGGCTTTCACCCTGGATTTTCGCGGTTACTTCAACGACCTCTGGCCCGAGCTGCTGACCTTGCAGCGCGACGGCCTGATCAGCCTGGACGACAAGGGCATTCGCATCCTGCCCGCCGGCCGGCTGCTGGCGCGCTCGGTATGCATGGTGTTCGACGCCTATCTGGCGATGCACAACCGCCAGCGTTTTTCGCGGGTGATCTGAAAAACAAGGCGTTCAACCGCATGGACAAGCTTCCTTGTCAGGCACACTATGAGCACACAAGGACTCCCGGCAGGCCACCTGCCGGGGTTTCGCCAGCGCGCACCATCACCGCGCACACTGGCCTACACCCTGTGTCGTGAGTTACCCTTACGACTTATGTGTGCTTTCCCACAAGGATCGATTCAAATGTCCGAGCCAGTCAAACTGCGCCCACACAACCAGGCCCATTGCAAGGATTGCAGCCTGGCCCCCCTGTGCCTGCCTCTTTCGCTGAACCTGGAAGACATGGACGCACTGGATGAAATCGTCAAACGCGGGCGGCCGCTCAAGAAAGGCGAGTTTCTGTTCCGCCAGGGTGACAGTTTTGGCTCGGTCTACGCAGTACGGTCCGGGGCCCTGAAAACCTTCAGCCTCAGCGACAGCGGCGAAGAGCAGATCACAGGCTTTCACCTGCCCAGCGAACTGGTCGGCCTGTCAGGCATGGATACCGAGGCCTACCCGGTATCGGCCCAGGCCCAGGAAACCACTTCGGTGTGTGAAATCCCCTTCGAGCGGCTGGACGAGCTGTCGGTACAACTGCCACAGCTACGCCGCCAGCTGATGCGGGTAATGAGCCGCGAAATCCGCGACGACCAGCAAATGATGCTGCTGCTGTCGAAAAAGACCGCCGACGAGCGCATTGCCACTTTCCTGGTCAACCTGTCGGCGCGCTTCCGCGCCCGCGGCTATTCGGCCAATCAGTTCCGCCTGAGCATGTCGCGCAACGAAATCGGCAATTACCTTGGCCTGGCGGTAGAAACCGTGTCGCGGGTGTTCACCCGCTTCCAGCAGAACGGCCTGCTGCGCGCCGAGGGCAAGGAAGTGCACATCCTCGACCCGATCCAGCTGTGCGCGCTGGCCGGTGGTGCAATCGAGGCCTGACGCTGGTCTTTAGCGGGTATACTTGGGCATTCGTTTTCCCAGGATACCCGCAACAATGCACAGCGAAGCCTTCGACCTCAAAGCCCTGATCCGCCCGGTAGTGGACTTCCCCAAACCGGGTGTGATCTTCCGCGACATTACCCCGTTGTTCCAGTCGCCACGCGGGCTGCGCTATGTGGCCGATCAGTTCATCGAGCGCTATGTCGAGGCTGAATTCAGCCACATCGGCGCCATGGACGCGCGGGGTTTCCTGATCGGCTCGATCATCGCCCACCAGCTGAACAAGCCGCTGATCCTGTTCCGCAAGCAGGGCAAGCTGCCGGCCGACGTGTTGAGCGAGGGTTACCAGACCGAGTACGGCGAGGCCTTCCTGGAAGTGCATGCCGACAGCCTGTGTGAAGGCGACTCGGTGCTGATCTTCGATGACCTGATTGCTACTGGCGGTACGCTGCTGGCGGCGGCCAACCTGGTGCGTCGTACTGGGGCGCAGGTGTTCGAGGCGGCAGCGATCATCGACCTGCCGGAACTGGACGGGTCGCGCCGGTTGCAGGCGGCCGGGGTGCCTACCTTCTGCCTGACCGAGTTTTCCCTCAGCGAGTACTGAGTTGGCTTTTGGGGCTGCTTTGCAGCCCATCAGCGGGTAAACCCGCGCCTACAAAGGCCGCGCATTTTTTGTAGCCGCGGGTTTACCCGCGAATGGGCCGCCAAGCGGCCCCAATGAATCAGAGCGAAATGGGCCGGCGCCCTGCAAAGGCATGGGCCAAGGTACCACCGTCCACCATCTCCAGCTCACCGCCCAGCGGCACACCATGGGCAATGCGAGACGCCACCAAGCCTTTCTCGCTCAGCAACTGGGCAATGTAATGCGCCGTCGCCTCCCCCTCCACCGTCGGGTTGGTCGCCAGGATCACCTCGGTAAAGGTGCCCTGCTCTTCGATCCGCGCCATCAGCTGCGGAATACCGATCGCCTCAGGCCCCAGGCCATCCAACGGCGACAGGTGCCCCTTGAGCACGAAGTAACGGCCACGGTAGCCCGTCTGCTCCACCGCATACACATCGGTCGGCCCCTCGACCACGCACAGCTGGGTGTCGTCACGGCGCGGGTCGGCGCACTGCGGGCACAGTTCCTGCTCGGTGAGGGTGCGACACTGGCGGCAATGCCCTACCCCTTCCATGGCCTGGGTCAAGGCCTGAGCCAGGCGCAGCCCGCCACTGCGGTCGCGCTCGAGCAGTTGCAGGGCCATGCGCTGGGCGGTTTTCTGGCCAACGCCTGGCAAGATGCGCAGGCCGTCGATCAGTTGGCGGATGAGGGGGCTGAAGCTCATGGGAAAGGCCTGACAATTCAATAAGAGGCGGTTTATACCCAGCGGGGGCGGTGGCGTCAAATCACCTCGCCCAAAGCCTGCAAGGTCTGCTTTTTTGTGGGAGCGGCCTTGTGTTGCGAAAGGGCTGCGAAGCAGCCCCGGCACTCTATGCTGCAAAGCTGGAATCCGGGGGCCGCTTCGCGCCCCTTTCGCGACACAAGGCCGCCCCCACATAAAGAGCAGACCGCAGCCGGGTGAAATCTACGCAAAAAAAAACGCCGCTGATATCAGCGGCGTTTTTGAGTACCTCAATGCCTTAGAACGGCATCTTGAAGCCTGGCGGCAGCTGCATGCCGGCGGTCATGCCGCCCATCTTTTCCTGGCTGCTTTGCTCAACCTTGCGCACGGCGTCGTTCAGCGCAGCGGCAATGAGGTCTTCCAGTACTTCCTTGTCATCTTCATCAGTCGACATCAGACTCTGGTCGATGCTGACGCGCTTGACGTCATGACGACCGGTCATCACCACGCTCACCAGACCGCCACCGGACTGACCGGTGACTTCGGCGTTGGCCAGTTCTTCCTGCATCTTCTGCATTTTTTCCTGCATCTGCTGGGCCTGCTTCATCAGGCCGGCCATGCCACCTTTCATCATGGGGTATACCTCGATTGGGTCATGTGATGCGGCCCGGCACCGGGCCAGCCGCATGGTTATCCGTTACTGGCCCTGACTGACCAGGGCTTCTACAGGCTCAATAGTATCCTGCCGCACCTTGGCGCCGAACAACTTGATCATCTGCTGGATCAACGGATCCTGCTCGATCGACGCGACGGCGTCCTGCTGACGCTCGGCACGCTTGCGCGCTGCGGCCTGAGCCGGGGTTTCCTGCTCGGGCAGGATCAGCTCGATGCGCAGGTTCAGCGTGCGCCCCAAGTGCTGGTTGAGCGCTTCGTTCAGGCGCCGCTGCTGGGTGGCGTTGAACAACGCACCCTGGCCCGGGTCCAGATGCAGCAACCAGTCGTCGCCATCGGCGGCAATCAACGTACAGTTTGCCGCGATGTTGCCTGTCATCCCGGACACAGGCAACTGTGGGAATAATTCCAGCCATTGCAGGGCCAGACCGGTGGCTGGTTTGGCTGCCGGCAACGGTTCGGCCGCCGGTTTGGACACATCTTCCTGAACATGCTCGGCCAGCTCGTCCAGGTAGCTGAAGCCTGCCGGGTCGCTTTCGCCACCGTAGTAGTCTTCGTCAAGCGGCGGCTCATCGTCGCGCTCCATCCCCACGGCAGCGTAGGCAGACGGGTCGAAAGGCGGCTCGTCGTGTGCCGGGGTGGCCTGTGGGGGCGCCACCGGGGCAACAGGCTCGGGCTCGGGTGCCGGTTCGGGCGCGAGTTCAGCCGCTAACGGCGCGGGCGCAACGGCAGGCTCTTCCCACGGCAAGTCGACCACTTCGGCAACAGGCTCAGGTACGGAGATGGCCTCGGCTTCGGCCTTCAGCTCAACATCTGCCTCGGCCTCCGGTTCATGATCAGCCGTCGCGGGTGCAGGCACCTCCAGCTGCGGGGCTTGCGCAACAGGCTCCGCCGGCACAGCCGCGACAGGCGATGAAAGCGCGACCGGCGCCGCGGCTGCCACCTGCCCTGCAGGATCAGCTGTGGCCTGGCTGATCCCCGTTGGCTTTAGCACCGGCTTCGGTGCATCGTCCGTGTCTGCCGGGCGGAACGCCAGCATGCGCAGCAGCACCATCTCGAAGCCACCGCGCGGGTCCGGCGCAAGGGGCAGGTCACGGCGGCCTATCAGGCCCATCTGATAATAGAACTGCACATCCTCGGCCGGCAGCGCCGAAGCCAGCGCCAATACCCGCTCGCGATCACCCTGGCCGTTGTCTACCGCTTCGGGCAGCGCCTGGGCAATGGCTACACGGTGCAGCACATTGAGCATTTCGGCCAGAACGCCCGACCAGTCCGGCCCTTGCTCGGCCAGGTTACGCACGGCCTCCAGCAAAGCCCTGGCATCGCCTTCGAGCAGTGCCTGCAAGACCCCATACACCTGGCCATGGTCGAGGCTACCCAACATGGCACGTACATCGGCAGCGAGTACCTTGCCTTCACCAAAGGCGATGGCCTGGTCGGTCAGGCTCATGGCATCGCGCATGGAACCATCGGCGGCACGGCCCAGCAGCCACAGGGCATCCTCCTCGAACGGCACGTTCTCGGCGGCCAGTACGTGGCTGAGGTGCTCCACCACCCGCTCCGGGCTCATGTTCTTCAACGAGAACTGCAGGCAGCGCGACAGGATGGTGGCCGGCAGCTTCTGCGGGTCGGTGGTGGCGAGGATGAACTTGACGTAGGGCGGCGGCTCTTCCAGCGTCTTGAGCAAGGCGTTGAACGAGTGGGTCGAGAGCATGTGCACTTCGTCGATCAGGTAGACCTTGAAGCGCCCACGGCTGGGGGCGTACTGCACGTTATCGAGCAGTTCGCGAGTGTCCTCGACCTTGGTACGGCTGGCGGCGTCGATCTCGATCAGGTCGACGAAACGGCCTTCGTCGATTTCACGGCACACCGAACAGGTGCCACAGGGCGTGGAGGTGATGCCGGTTTCACAGTTCAGGCACTTGGCGATAATACGGGCGATGGTCGTCTTGCCCACGCCGCGGGTACCGGTGAACAGGTAGGCATGGTGCAGGCGCTGGTTGTCCAAGGCATTGATCAAGGCCTTGAGCACATGGGTCTGGCCGACCATTTCGCGGAACGAGCGCGGACGCCATTTTCGTGCAAGAACCTGATAACTCATCGAAAAACCATCGTAGCCTGATCGAGCGGAAGATCGCTAATGCTAGCGGAGCGGGGGCAAAATTGCACCCTGCGCAACTCGTCTAAGCTTGGAATGGCGCATTGTCCAGGGAGGAGTGCCTTTGCGAAGACTGCTGGCCCTGTTACTGCTGTGGTCTACAAACAGCCTGGCTGACCAGCCGGTGCTGCGCTTTTCCGTCGCCGAGAGCTGGAGCATGCCGCTGGTACGCATCGAAGGCGATCAGCCAGTGGAGGGATTGCTTTACGACCTGATGCAAGCCGTTGCCAGGCAAGTGGGCGCTCGCCCCGAGTTCCATGTCATGGCCCGCCTGCGCCTGGAGGAGGCCATGAGCAGCGGCGACATTGATGTCCGTTGCTACGTCAGTACCCAATGGCTCAACGACCGCCCAAGGGATTTTGTGTGGAGTATCCCGCTGATTCATCAGCGTGACGTACTGGTTGGCCGCGCCGGCGACAGCAACCCGATATCCCCGGAGCAACTGCCACCCCAGGCGATCGGCACGGTGCTTGGCTACACCTATTCAACCCTGCAACCGCTGCTGGACCACGGCCAGCTGCACCGTGAGGACAGCCGCAGCCAGTTGCTGGTGCTGCAAAAGCTGCAGGCAGGCCGGTATCGCCATGCGGTGAGCAATCAGTTGTCGTTGCAGTGGTTCAACCAAGGGTTGCCAGCGGAGCAGCAATTGCAAGCGCTGGCAGTGCTGGACGAACAGGATTTGGGGTGCATGGTGCGCAACGATCCGGCGATACCGACACAAGGGCTGTTGCGGGCGTTGGTAAGGATGAAGCAGTCGGGGGAGATCGAGCGGATTTTGCAGCGGTATGGAAGGGTGAGCGACTCCGGCTCTATGTCGCTGACCCAGCCCTAGCCAGTAGCCTGATGGAAGGCAAACCCTCGCAAAGCTTGCGCGCCCCTTGTGGGAGCGGGTTCATCCGCGAACACCGGCGAAGCCGGTGCCATCCACCGCGTCGCCTGCTTCGCGGGTGAATCCGCTCCCACAGGGTTATTCGCTATCCCTGCAATCTCTACTTGCTCCAAGGCCGGAATCAATGGCTTCTCCGCTCAAACGCCAATGCCACAGCATCCGCCTGCCCCCAGGCAATCTGCATGGCCCGCAAACCATGCTCCAACAACTGCCTGGTTTCTTCGTCCTGAATACGCTCAAGCGCCCGCCGGCTATCGCTGTAGGCGAACATCAGGTAGTGGGAAACATTCATCAACGCGAACTCCATCGGGACGATGCCTTCGCTGATCGCGCGGGAAAGGGATTTGCCTTGGGGAAGATCGAAGACGTGGGGCGGATCGGGGACCCGTTTTTTCATGAGTTCACCATACCGGGCTGAGAGCACCCTTTCGCTTCCACACTTAGGGTGACAGTTGTACGCGGGGTGGAAGACCAGGGGTATGGCAAACCCGGCAGGCCCGAAGGCCTCCCACGCACAACCGTCATATCGACAGCCGCCAAACCACCCAGGCTTCCACACCCGATCGCTGAACTGACAGCGACCGCGAAAGCCTAGTGGGCGAGGTTGACCGGGACAATCAGACGGGAGTCGACGGAACACGTAGGATAATTCGCTATGCCTGCCTGACGTGTAGGGGCTTTCCTAGACTGTTATCAGACCTATCTTAAAGTGGGCACTCTGATCATGTGCTTACTGTTATCGGGCTCCCTGTCTTCACACCAAAGCCCGTAAATACGCACTCAAGAACAACCCCACACCAAACACAAAATGCGTGGCCAGGCTCTTCAGACAGTTCCGCGCAGGTGTCGGCGTTCTGGACGCAAAGAACCCTGCCCCCATCGCCGGCTGCATGAGGCAAAACGGCGCCACGACTGTACCCACACCCACAACTACTGCAGGTAAAAGAGTAGGCGACCGCAACCAGCCCTCCCCTACGATCACAAGCAGCAGCATCGCGAAAAGCACGCCGGTGGCGTAGTGAATCACCCATCCCCACGCCAACTCATTTCGCACCGGTTCCGCTTTGGCAATCGCTTGGTGCGAAACACGCCCACCTAGCAAGTGCCCCGCCCAACGCCCGACCATGGCAAAGTTCAGCGTTGCCACACCCAACCGCCTCAGCAGCAGCCCCCACAGGTCCATCACTACAGTGGCACCTATGCCAATCGGCAATGCAGCTAAAAACATCGCAGTAAACGTCATTGAACAAGCCCTCGAAAGTTGACGGTCATTACCCATGCCGCGCAGCATAGAAGTTGAAGTCAACTTCAAGTCAAGGGCCCGAAATGGACATTGCCGACGTCGCCAAACGCACAGGCGTACCTGCATCGACACTGCGTTACTACGAGAAGAAAGGCTTGCTCAAGTCGCTTGCCGGGCACGGTCAGCGTCGACAGTTTGCAGCCGATGTGGCGGACAGGCTGGCGCTGATCGCCCTGGGGCAGGCTGCGGGGTTTTCGCTGGATGAAGTGGGGGCGATGCTGGTGGACCTGCAGGTCGACAGGCAGATGCTGATAGCAAAGGCGGACGAGCTGGATGCGCGGATCAAGCGCTTGCAGGCGATGAGCAAGGGGTTGCGGCATGCCGCGCAATGCCCTGAGAAAGATCATCTGACATGCCCGAAATTCCAGCAGCTGATGAAGCTGTCGGCGGCAGGAGCATTGGGCGAAAAGCAGAAAAGAACGAAGACGTTCGTTACAGATTGAGGTTTTCCGACCCCAGAAATGGAGGCGGCCCCACCAGCCACACCCCGGCACTCGATGTTCCCGCTATGGCTGCTCCCTTCCGGGCCTGACCAGGTTAACGGGTAATCAATGCGGGGGGACCGATGGGGCCACCACTACATGCCTCGCTGAGCAGCGAGTGGCGCCATTGTACCGGTCTTTGGGGCAGATACAACCACTGCGGCAGAAAAAGTCATCATTTCTCAATGACTTGTCAGGGGCGAGACGGCCTGGACGGGCCTCTTCGCGGGTAAACCCGCTCCTACGGGGGACCGCGCAGGCTTTTCGAGTTTTGAGCAAGGCAGTTGCCCCCCACAGGGGGGCACGGATGCCTAGACCGCTATGCCCTGTTCGGCCAGGAATGTGACGAAGGCATCTTCGTCCAGTACCTTCACACCCAGCTCAGCAGCCTTGGCCAGCTTGGAACCTGCCCCCGGCCCTGCCACCACGCAGTGGGTCTTGCCGGAAACGGAACCGGCAACCTTGGCCCCCAGGCTTTCCAGCTTGTCCTTGGCAATGTCGCGGCTCATGCGCTCCAGCGTACCGGTCAGCACCCAGGTCTGGCCGGCCAGCGGCAAGCCTTCGGCCACCTTCTTCTCGCTGCTCCAGTGCATGCCGAACGCCAGCAACTGCGCTTCGATGTCCCGGGCCAGTTTCTGGTTTGCTTCATCCTTGAAGAACTCACGCACTGCGTCGGCCTGCTTGGCCGCCAGGGCCTGGCGCAGGTCAATGCCGTCGGCGGCGATGATCTTGTCCAGGCTGTCGAGCTTGGCCACCAACTTCTCGGCACCGGTCGGGCCGACGGAGGCAATGTCGAGCTTGGCGATCATCCCGGCCAAGGTGGTGCTGGCGGCAAATTCGGCAGCCAGCTCACCTTCGTCCTGCAACTGCATACCGCTGTCGAGCAGCTGCTGGATAACCTTCTGGTTGTGCTCGTCTTCAAAGAAATTGTGGATCTCGTAGGCCACTTCGAGACCGATGTCCGGCAAATAGGTCAGCACCTGCGGCAATGCCTGCTGCACGCGCGCCAGGCTGCCCAGCGAGCGGGCCAGCACCTTGGCAGTCTCCTCGCCGACATCCGGGATGCCCAGCGCGTAGATGAAGCGCGCCAGGCTCGGGCGCTTGCTGGCTTCAATGGCATCCAGCAGCTTCTGGGTCGACACCTCGGCAAAGCCTTCAAGGCCGACGACCTGCTCGAACTGCAGCTTGTACAGGTCAGCCGGCGAGCCGATCAGGCCTTCATCCACCAACTGCTCGACACTCTTCTCACCCAGGCCGTCGATGTCCATGGCACGGCGCGACACATAATGAATGATCGCCTGCTTGAGCTGCGCGCCACAGGCCAGGCGGCCGACGCAGCGGTACACCGCACCTTCGCTGGTGGTTTCCTTGCCCTTGCTGCGTTTGACCAGCTGGGTGCGCTCGACCTGCGAACCACACACCGGGCACTCGCTTGGCACTTCTACCGGGCGGGCGTTTTGCGGACGGCGCTCCAGCACCACCTGCATCACCTGCGGGATCACGTCGCCGGCCCTGCGAATGATCACCGTGTCGCCGATGCGCAGGCCCAGGCGGGCGATTTCGTCCATGTTGTGCAAGGTGGCGTTGGACACGGTCACACCGGCCACCTTGACCGGCTTCAGCCGCGCCACAGGCGTTACGGCACCCGTACGGCCAACCTGGAACTCAACGTCCAGCACCTCGGTCAGCTCTTCCATGGCCGGGAACTTGTGGGCAATCGCCCAGCGCGGCTCACGGGCGCGGAAGCCCAGCTCGCGCTGGGCGGCCAGGCTGTTGACCTTGAACACTACACCGTCGATCTCATACGGCAGGCTGTTACGCCGCTCGCCAATGTCGCGGTAGTAGGCCAGGCATTCTTCGATGCCCGCCGCATGCTTGAGCTCGCGGCTGATCGGCAGGCCCCAGGCCTTGAGTTGCTCGAGGATGCCGATGTGGCTGTCGCCGATGCTTTCGGACAACTGGCCGACGCCATAGCAGCAGAACTCCAGTGGGCGGCTGGCGGTGATTTTCGAGTCCAGCTGGCGCAAGCTGCCAGCAGCGGCATTGCGCGGGTTGGCGAAGGTCTTGCCACCGGCCTCGGCCTGGGCGGCATTGAGCCGGTCGAAACCGGCCTTGCTCATGTACACCTCGCCGCGCACCTCCAGCACTGCCGGCCAGCCCTTACCCTGCAACTTGAGCGGGATGTTGCGCACGGTGCGTACGTTGGCGCTGATGTCTTCGCCAGTGGTGCCGTCGCCCCGGGTGGCGCCCTGCACCAACTGTCCGTCGCGGTACAGCAGGCTCACGGCCAGGCCATCGAGCTTGGGTTCGCAGCTGTAGTCGACCGCACCCGGCTGATCGAGGCCTTCTACCACACGGCGACCGAACTCACGCAGGTCGGCTTCTTCAAAGGCGTTGCCCAGGCTGAGCATGGGCACTTCGTGGCGCACCTGGCTGAACGCAGCCAAGGCAGCGCCGCCAACGCGCTGGGTGGGCGAGTCGGGGGTTACCAGGTGCGGGTGTTCGGCTTCCAGCGCCTTGAGCTCGTTGAACAGGCGGTCGTATTCGGCATCAGGCACGCTGGGCTCGTCGAGCACGTAGTAGCGATAGTTATGCTGATCGAGCTCGGCACGCAGTTCGAGGATACGGGTTTCGGCGGTCATGGGATTTGTCTTCTCTTGCAAAGCAAAAGAGCAGCTTGGGGGTGGTGCGTGGGGTATCAGGTGTCTGTTGACTGTGCCGGCCTCTTCGCGGGTAAACCCGCTCCTACAAGGGCGTCACATGCCCTAGGGCGGTGATGTACCTGTAGGAGCGGGTTTACCCGCGAAGAGGCCGGCACAGGCAACGACGATACCCGAACCGGCCAGCACGCCCTCAGGCTGCTCTTTCGTCTGGATCTGTCAGCGTTTCTGGGTCAGCGCACGGCGCTCGAACTCGACGATACGCTGGCGGTAGTGCTCGATGGTCTGGGCAGTCAGCACGCTGCGCTGGTCATCCTTGAGCTCACCGTTCAGTTCGTGGGCCAGCTTGCGTGCCGCGGCAACCATCACGTCGAAAGCCTGCTTCGGATGACGCGGGCCCGGCAAACCGAGGAAGAAGCTCACAGCGCGAGTGCTGAAGTGATCGATGTCGTCCAGGTCGAACACGCCAGGCTTGACTGCGTTGGCCATCGAGAACAGCACCTCGCCGTGACCGGCCATGCTCTCGTGGCGGTGGAAGATGTCCATTTCGCCGAAGCGCAAGCCGCTTTCCAGGATGTTCTGCAGCAGCGCCGGGCCCTTGAAGCCACCCTCGTCGCGGGAGATCACGCTGATGACCAGCACCTCTTCGGCGGGTGGCAACTCCTTGACGCTGCTGCTGGCAGGCGCTGCGCCGCTGCTACGGTTGTTGTCGGCGGCAAAGTCGTCATCGCTGTCGGCAAACAGGTCGGGCTCGCGCTGCTCGGCGCTCAGGTTCAGGTCACCCTGCTGCACATCGGCAGCCGCACTGGCACGCTTGCCGCGCTTGCTGGCCTTGACCGGCTTGGGCTCACGCTCGCGATCACGCGCAGACGCGCTGAGCGACGGCAAGTCGCTTTCGTCCAGCTCAGGCTCCTTGTGGGTATCGAGCACTCGCGACGGGCCGAGCACTTCGGCACTGCCACCCTCTTCGTCCGGCAGGTTGGAATAACTGCGATCCAGACGGAATTTCAACTTGCCTTTCCCGCCGCGCATGCGGCGCCAGCCGTCGAAAAGAATCCCGGCGATAACAATGATGCCGATGAGGATCAGCCACTCGCGCAGACCGATTTCCATGTAATCCCGTGCCTCTATAAAAATATGCTTGAAAACAAAGGGTTCAAAGCCCTTTAACACGTGGCGCCAACTCTATGTTCTGACAGGCGTTTTACCCACGCAAAAAACGAGTGACATTAAGCTAGCACGACCAAAGACAACTTTACACCGTCTGTCGCACACGGCGGGGCATTTCGCTGCAGAATGTGCCCCTATCGTCGTGCATCAAGCGTCGACCATGGCCATGGCCGCCTCCACATCAACTGCAACAAGGCGTGAACATCCCGGCTCATGCATGGTCACCCCCATCAATTGGTCCGCCATCTCCATGGCAATCTTGTTATGGGTGATGTAGATGAACTGCACGCTTTCACTCATTTCCTTGACCAGACGCGCGTAGCGCCCGACGTTGGCATCGTCCAGCGGCGCATCGACCTCGTCGAGCATGCAGAACGGTGCGGGGTTCAACTTGAAGATGGCAAACACCAGCGCCAAGGCGGTCAGTGCCTTCTCGCCGCCGGACAGCAGATGGATGGTGCTGTTCTTCTTGCCCGGCGGTCGCGCCATGATCGTTACCCCTGTATCGAGTAGATCTTCGCCCGTCAGTTCCAGATAAGCGCTGCCACCACCGAAAACTTTTGGGAAAAGTGCCTGTAATCCGGCATTTATCTGATCAAAGGTATCCTTGAAGCGGTTGCGGGTTTCCTTGTCGATCTTGCGGATGACGTTTTCGAGGGTCTCCAGCGCTTCGACCAGGTCGGCGTCCTGAGCGTCCAGGTATCGTTTGCGCTCGGATTGCTGCTCGTATTCTTCGATGGCCGCCAGGTTGATCGCCCCCAGGCGCTGGATGCGCGCTTCAAGCTGCTCCAGTTCCTGTTCGGTACCCTGCTCGCTGGCCTCGGTTTCCAGGGTGGCGAGCACGCCTTGCAGGTCATAGCCGTCGGCCAGCAACTGCTCTTGCAGGGTCTTGCGCCGCACATCCAGGCCCTGGCACTCCAGGCGCAACTGCTCCAGTTGACCACGCAGCAGCTGGGCCTGCTGCTCGGCCTGGGTACGGCGTTTTTCGGCATCGCGCAGTTCGCGGTCAGCTTCGTCCATGTGCAGGCGAGCCAGGCGCATTTCCTCGTCGACGCTCATGCGCCGCTCCAGCAGCTCCTCCAGTCTCAGGCGCAGTTCTTCCTGCGGGGCTTCACCCTCCTCCAGGTTCAGGCTCAGTTGTTCCTGGCGCTCGGTCAGGCGCGCAGCTTGCTGCTCCAGACGCTCCAGCGCCTGGCGGGTGGAGTCGTGCTGGGCACGCAACGACCCCAGGCGCACCGCCAGCTGGTGAGCGTGGTCCTTGTGCTGGCGGGCCTCCTGACGCACCCGGTCAAGGCTTTCGCGCAGGGTGTCGCGGCGGGCCATCAACTGTTCGCGCTGCTCGGTGTCCTGGGCCATGAGCTCCAGAGCCTCTTGCAGCAGCAGGCGTGCTTCGCCCAGTTGCTCGTGTTCCAGGGCGCGCTGCTCTTCCTGCTCGCCCAGCTCTTCGTGCAGGCGGCGGCGGCGCAGCTCGACCTGCTCGGCGCGCGCGCGGCTGGCCGAAAGACTGGCCTTCAGCTCGCCGTGCAGGCGGTTTTCATCCTGTGTGCGGCGGCGCAACTGTTCGCGCTGCTCCTCCAGGTCCAGTTGCTGCTCGCGCAGCGCCTGCAACTGTTGATCGAGCTGTTCCAGCGCCGCTTCCTGCTCCAGTTGTTCCTGGCCCAGGCGTTCGATTTCCTGGCCGCGCGCCAGCACGCCGCCTTCGGCCTCGCCACCTCGGCGTACCCGCAGGAAGTGCCGGCCGACCCAGTAGCCATCACGACTGACCAGGCTCTGCCCTTCGCCGAGCGACCCGCGCTGCTCCAGTGCCTGAGCCAGGTCTTCCACAGGCCTGACCTGGCCCAGCCAGGGCGCCAGGTCGATACGGCCCTCAACCTTCTCCAGCAAGCTGCCGGGCAACGTCGCCCCCGCGCCGACGGCCAGCAGCAAACGCAGCTCACCCTGTTCCAGGCCCGCAAAATCGAGGTCGTTGAAATCGTCCACCAGCACAGCCTGCAGATCGGCGCCAAGCACCGTCTCTACCGCCAGCTCCCAACCCGGCTCCACCCGCAAGCCTTCGGCCAGCCGCGGCTGTTGCTCCAGCCCTTGGCCGTGCAGCCATTGCGCAGCACCTGCGCCCGGCTCCAGGGCGGCCTGCTGCAAGGCTTCAAGCGAGGCCAGGCGCCCGCCCAGGCGCTGCAGGTCGCCCTGTGCCTGCTGTTGCGCCCGGGTGGCCTGCTGCAGTTGCTCGCGCGCGCTTTCCAGGCGCTCGATCACCTGCTCTTCGCAGAGCTGCAGTTCTTCCAGCAGCATTTCGCTGCTGGCCAATTGCTCGGCCAGTTCGAACATGGCGGCATCCTGCGGGTCGCTGCCCAGTTGCTCGCGCTCCTCGACCAACTTGCGCTGGCGCTCGGCCTGGCGCTCAAGGCTGGTTTCCAGCTGCTGCAGGCGCGCCTGCTGCACTTCGGCCTGGCGGCGCGGTTCGGCGGAGCGGCTGTTGAATCTGTCCCACTGTTCCTGCCAGCCGTGCATGCCCAGCTCGGCCTCTTCAAGCGCGGCAGCGGCTTCCTCGGCAGCCGCCAGGGTCATTTCCTGCTCGGGTTCGAGCATGGCCAGCTCTTCGCTCAGGGTTGCCAGCAAGGTACGGTCGTGCCCCAGGTGCGATTCGGTTTCCAGGCGTGTGCGCTCGGCTTCCTTGAAGTCGTCCTGCAACTGGCGGTGCTGGTCAACTACAGCGAGTCGGGTGCCTCGACCCTGCGCGCGGCACGTGAACGGCCACGGGCACCGATCCTCAACCTGACGCCGAACCTGAACACCGCGCGCCGCCTGAGCGTGGCCTGGGGTGTGCATTCGGTGGTCAACGACCGCCTGCGTCAGGTCGACGAGGTGGTTTCCACCGCCCTGGAGATTGCCCAGGCGCAAGGCATGGCCAGCCGTGGCGACACGCTGCTGATCACCGCTGGCGTGCCTTTCGGCAAGCCGGGTACGACTAACACACTGCGGATCGAGACTTTGATCTGAGATTGCCGGGGGCGCGTTGCGCCCCTTTCGCGACACAAGGCCGCTCCCACAGGGCCACGCTGGCACAAGGGAATGCGATCCCTGTGGGGGCGGCCTTGTGTCGCGATTGGAGGGCAAAGCCCTCCCTGAATACCGCTTTACCCGACCGCGGAAAACCGAGGCCCAAAGAGGCCCACCGCTCCCCCATCAACCTCACTGACTGCCCCATGTACACCAAAAATTTCGTCAACCCGTGCCCCGACTGGGCCACGGCGTTACTCAACGGCTTCAGCCAAGTGCTGCTGCTGCGCAACCCCCTGTGCGGCCTGTGCTGCCTGCTGGCCATCCTGCTGACCGCGCCCAACCTGGTCGGCGGCGCACTGCTTGGCGCCCTGGCCGGCCTGCTCACCGCCCAGGCACGCGGCTATGACCGTGCCGACCGCCAGGCCGGGCTGTACTGCTACAACGGCGTGCTGATCGGCATCCTGATCAGCGCCGTGCTGCCCTGGTCGGTCATATTGCCCCCCCTGATCATCGCCGCCGGCGGCCTGTCCAGCATCATCACCCACCAGTGGCGCAAGCGCGGCGGCAAGTTGCTGGTCGCCTACACCGCGCCATTCGTGCTGCTGGGCTGGGGCACACTGCTAGTCGTCAGCCCCTCACCCAGCGGCTTCGTCGAAGCTGACCCGCTGTACGCGTTGGCCCGCGGCGTGGGCCAGATCTTCCTGCTCGACCAGCCCTTGGCCGGGTTGCTGATCATCGTCGGCATGTTCATCGCCAACCCCTATGCGGCGCTGTGGGCGGTGATCGGCTCGGCCATTGGCGGCGGGGTGGCGTTGCTCGACGACCAGGCACAGGCAGCGTGGCTGGGTTTGTATGGCTTCAATGCCGCGCTGGCGGCACTGGCGTTTAGCCGCCAGAGGGAAAAACCATGGGTGACGTTGCTAGCAATTGCCCTGGCCCTGCTGCTGCAACCGCCGTTCAAGTTGCTTCCGATACCTGGCCTGACGGCGCCCTTCGTCATCGCCTGCTGGCTGATGCACCTGAGCGGCCACTTGAAGCAGGTAGGCGAACGCTCCAACACCAAGAGTCTGCGCAGTTAGATGTCACATCACTGATTCATTCAAAAAAACTTCTAAACTTCTTACGTCCCTTGCGGATTGCCGCGCCCAGCCCAGGCATACTCAGGTCCTGCTTTGAAAAATCAGTCATCGTTGACTCACTAATTAAAATCACGTCGGAATCGTACACAACTTGACCGTTACCGCTTATTCTCGCATGAGTTGGATTAACCTTCATCAAAGTGAAACCCGCTTTGATGAACTCACTGGCGAAAGCCTCCAATGACTTCATCTCAATACCCTCAGTAGGGACAAGCACATCCCTGACGAATAGAGTTCGATCTTTGTTCACATAAAACCACCCACTTGTACTTACAGTTGGGTCTTCACGTTCAAGAGGCACACCATCAATATCTTTTGCCCTAAAGCGGCTGATCCGCCCACCTGAAGGTGCTTTAGGGTTGTAAGAAAACCCCTGAACACGATAATTCTTTTTCCGTATGGACGCGAAGATCGGGTCGAACACCGACGGATTATTGGAAAATCGGGTTTGACCATCGGGGTCGCTGAAATTGACAGGGTCACCTCCACAATACGCATAAGCGTTGATCCCACCGCTTCCAAATGGACTCAACGTATCCGGACTATTAAACCGCATTAGAACCGGACTATAAACCCGATGCCCATTACCCAGAAAATACCCGCGCATTGCACCATCCAAAAACTGGCCATTAAATGCCAATCGAGCACTACGCTCACTGCATCCCAAGTAGCCATATACTGAATAAGCCAACCTTCCGCATGCCCCTCTGGGCAACTCAAGTAAGCATCTCATTTTAACTCCTTAGCCGTAGTTCCATTAGTCCCATACTGCATCGAATGAAGGATGCAGGAAACTGGCATTTTTATTAGGTCGGCTCCGAATTTTCGCGTTGCAAGCTCCGGCGAAGACCCTCTACGCTTGCAGATCAAGGCCAAGGAATCCCCTTCACATGTCCACCCCGCAATCTTTACGCGAACGCCTCTACATCATGGTCTTCCAGACCGACACCGTAGCCGGCCGCCGCTTCGACAAGATCCTCCTGCTGATCATCCTGGCCAGCCTGGTCACCGTCATTCTCGACAGCATCGACGAAGTGCACCAAGGCTACGCCGGCCTGCTGGCCGGCATCGAGTGGGGCTTTACCGCGATCTTCCTGGCCGAATACATCACCCGCCTGTACTGCTCGCCCAAGCCGTTGCGCTATGCCTTCAGTTTCTACGGCCTGGTCGATTTACTGGCGATCGTGCCGGGGATCCTCGCGCTGTACTACAGCGACGCCCAGTACCTGCTCATCATCCGGGTCATCCGGATGCTGCGGATCTTCCGTGTACTCAAGCTCAGCCCGTACCTCAAGCAGGCCAACTACCTGATGGAGGCACTGCGCGGCAGCAAGCAGAAGATCATCGTGTTCTTGGTCAGCGTATCGACCCTGGTAACGGTGTTCGGCACGCTGATGTACGTGATCGAAGGGCCTGAGCATGGCTTTACCAGCATCCCCAAAGGCATCTACTGGGCCATCGTTACCCTGACCACCGTGGGCTTTGGCGACATCGTGCCCAAGACGCCGCTTGGGCAGGTGCTGTCGTCGCTGGTGATGATTACCGGTTACTCGATCATTGCCGTGCCGACCGGCATCTTTACCGCCGAGCTGGCCAATGCCATGCGTGGGGAGCAGCTGCAGCATGATTGCCCGACCTGCCACAAGAAGACCCACGAGCATGGGGCAGCGTTCTGTTCTCGCTGTGGGAATGGGTTGTTTCCCAAAGCGTGATAGCGCCTGCGCCAGCCTCTTCGCGGGTAAACCCGCTCCTACCAACAGGCCGGGACCGTGCGCGGTCCCCCGTAGGAGCGGGTTTACCCGCGAAGAGGCCGGCACAGGCAGAAGCATAACCAAAGCATTTTTTGTTCTTTAACCCGTATAAACCCACCCGTTATAGTCGCTGGCAATCTGCCCCAACACCCTTCAAGAACAAGGAAGCAACGTGAAAAAACTCTTCACCGCCTCGCTGCTCGCCGCAGGCCTGGCCCTGGGCAACCTCGCCCAGGCCGCCCCCACCCTGCTCAACGTTTCCTACGACGTGATGCGCGACTTCTACAAGGACTACAACCCGGCCTTCCAGAAACACTGGGAAGCCGAGCACAACGAGAAGGTCAACGTGCAGATGTCCTTCGGCGGCTCGAGCAAGCAGGCCCGTGCGGTGATCGATGGCCTGCCGGCCGATGTCATCACCATGAACATGGCCACCGACATCAACGCCCTGGCAGACAACGGCAAGCTGGTGCCCGACAACTGGGTAACCCGCCTGCCGAACAACAGCGCGCCGTTCACCTCGGCCACTGTGTTCATCGTGCGCAAGGGCAACCCGAAAGCCCTGAAAGACTGGCCCGACCTGCTCAAGGACGGTGTCCAGGTGATCGTGCCCAACCCGAAAACCTCGGGTAATGGCCGCTATACCTACCTGTCGGCCTGGGGCTACGTACTCAAGCAAGGCGGCGACGAAAGCAAAGCCCGCGACTTCGTCGGCAAGCTGTTCAAACAGGCACCCGTGCTGGACACCGGTGGCCGTGCCGCCACCACCACGTTCATGACCAACCAGATCGGTGACGTGCTGGTCACCTTCGAGAACGAAGCCGAGATGATCGCCCGCGAGTTCGGCCGCGACCAGTTCGAAGTGGTCTACCCAAGCGTATCGGCCGAAGCCGAGCCACCGGTGACGGTGGTCGACAAGGTAGTGGACAGGAAAGGCACCCAGGCCGTGGCCGAGGAATACCTGAAGTACCTGTGGTCACCCGCAGCCCAGGAGATCGCCGCCAACAACTACCTGCGCCCGCGTGATGCAACGGTACTGGCCAAGTACACCGACCGCTTCCCGAAAGTGGACTTCCTGTCGGTGGAGAAAACCTTCGGTGACTGGCGTACCGTGCAGAAGACCCACTTCAATGACGGTGGGGTGTTTGACCAGATCTATACCAACCAATAGCCATAAGGGGGCATCTGGCCTAATGCCAGTCAGTTAAGACAGACTCATTGACCTTTAGCCTGTAGGCCGCAAAATCCGATGCTTGGAAACGAGCATCGGATTTTTTATGCGCCTGTCAAAAGCCCTCTCTCTGAAACACCACATTAGAGATTAAAGCGCGGCTATTGAGCAAAACGGTCAAAGGAAAGGTCGTGAGCAGTGATTCGACGCTGGCCTGAACCTGTGCACCAGGCAACACCCCGGGGGCGGCGGCAACTACATTCAATGCCTGGTCCACGGGAAACGCGTCAACGGCAACAAAGTCCATGCGCCATTCGCCTTCGCTGCGCGTGAAACAGCCACGAAGTGCCGGATACTTCCTCACGACAAACCGCACGGCCTCACGCAGATGATGAGCACAAAGATGCTCCTGCGGTATCAGGACTTCGCCGACATAACGCTGTTCCAGATGCAAGGCCGCACGCTGATCATACAATTGCCCCAATAATAGGCGCATGCCACCCCTCCAAATTTAAAGCAGCACAAATCCAGACCCGAAACCATTCAACTGAACAGTTCCGGGCCGAGCATTATTTGACTAAATTAAGAAGAAACTTGCTGTTCGGCAGAAACTGTCGAATACCTTCGAAAGTTCACAAACACCAACAGTGCGATGACCACGAGTACCCCCACGGTGGCCATCATTACCGAGGACACCGCTTGGTCGAACGCCAATCGCGCATTCACAGCGATTTCCTGCCCCAGCGGGGCGGGCATTTGCGCGGCAGCGGCCAGCGCGCTGTCGATCCCGTCCTGCAGGCGCGCCGCGTCGGCGGCCTGCTCGGGCACGACCAGCGAGCGGCTGTACACCACCGACATCAGGCTACCCATGAAGGCGATGCCCAACCCTCCTCCCAGCTCGTAGGAAATTTCCTCGGCCGAAGCGGCCATCCCCGCTCGCTCCGGCGGCGCGCTGGCCATGATGGTGGTGGACGCCCCGGTCATACTCGCCCCTACGCAAGCACCCATGACGAACAGCAGCAGCAGTTGCAGGGCGACCGACTGGCTGAAACTGTACATGAACAGGCCAATGGCACCGGCGTAGATCAACAGTGCGAGCACCAGGAACCGATCACAACGAACCTTGGGCAGCAACCAGCCGCTTAACGGACCGGCCACGATCGCTCCCACGGAAAGGGGCAGGAAATAAAGGCCGGTCTCGAGCGGGGATAGCCCGACAACCAGTTGCAGGCGCTGGCTCAGTACCAGGTTGATGCCCATCAGGCAGCCGGCCGCGGCCAGGCTGGCGATGACCGCAGAGGAGAACGCGGGGCTGCGGAAAATCTGCAGGTCGATCAACGGAAAACCACGCTTGCGCTGCCCGCGCACGAACATCCAGCCGAAGCCCGCGCAGATGGCCAACGCCCCCAGCGCCGCCACCAGCGAGGGCTCGGGCTTGGCGAATTCCTTGATCAGGTACGCCAGGCTAATGAGCCCTACCATCGCCTGAAGGGAGCCAAGCAAGTCCCATGGCCCGGCGTTGGCCTGTTGCGTGTTCCTGATCAGCAGCAAGGACAACACCAGGGCCACCAGCACGATGGGCACGTTGATCAGAAACACGGAACCCCACCAGAAATGCTCGAGCAGCGCCCCCCCTATCAGCGGACCAATCGCTGCACCACCGGAAGCCACGGCCGTCCAGACGCCGATGGCAAAACCACGCTCACGCTCATCCTCGAAGGTCAGACTGATGATCGCCAGCGTGGCCGGCATCATGGCCGCCGCACCGACGCCCAGCGCGCCCCTAGCCAGGATTAGCAGCACGGAAGATGGCGCGAATGCAGCCAGAAGCGACGCCGCACCGAACAGCACAAGGCCGATCACGAACAATCGCTGGTGGCCGATGCGATCACCCAAGGTGCCAGCACCCAGCAACAGGCCGGCGACGACCAGAGGATACATGTTGATGATCCACAGCTTTTCGGAGGTAGATGCCCCGAGCGCATGGGTAAGTGTGGGCAAGGCGATGTAAAGGACCGTCATGTCGATCGCAACCAATAGCAAGGCGAAGGACAGGACGGCCAATACGAGCCATCGCTGGTAAGTGTTGAACATTGGCATTCTCCCTGCCTTGATCAAGCCGATCACTGATTGTCGGCGCCGCATCCAAATAGGAACTCGGATCCTAGTAGACGGCCAACTTCATTGCAAATATTAAAAATTGTCAAAACAATTAATCCCCACACAATGAATATAAATAAATCATATCCGTAAGATAAATCCTACATTAACGGATGAATAATGACGTATTTAAAATAGAACTTCATCACCTTGAGTGCTCCTCCACGCCCGCATCCGAAAAATTGGCGGACTCGCCAGCCGCTCGGCAAACACCAGCGCCGGGGCATGCAAGGACAACTCTTCGATAAGGAACTGCAGCCCGATGCCTGGGTCGTTGGCACAGGCCAGTAAGGTGCCGAACAACTGGTAACCCGCCTGCCGGACAACAGCGTGCCGTTCACCTCGGCTCCTACAAGGGATGCGCAGCCTCGCCCACGCGCTACTGCGCATCGCCATGGCCGTCACCTTCATCGAGCTGCTGGGGCGCATCTGGGGCTTCTCGGTGGTCGATTTCGCCCTGAGCAACAGCCTGGGCCAGGCGATCAGCAACTCGCTGTCGAGCATTGGCTTGATCCTGCTGGTCACCTGGCTGCTGTGGGTGGTACTCGATACGGCCATCCAGGAAGCACTCAAGCCCCCCGTCGGCCGCCGCAGCGCGCGTCAGCCGAGCACCCGGGTGCGGAGCATCCTGCCGGTGCTGCACAATGCGATCAAAGTGGTCCTGATCGTCATCTGCACCATCACCACCATGGCCAACCTGGGCACCAACGTCGCGCCGTTCCTGGCCGGTGCCGGGGTGATCGGCCTGGCCATCGGCTTCGGCTCGCAGCAGCTGGTGCACGATGTGATTACCGGGTTGTTCATCCTCATCGAGGATTCCATTTCCATCGGCGACTGGGTAGTGCTCGATTCCGGCCATACCGGTACAGTCGAAAGCCTGACGATCCGTAGCGGCTGCGCGATGGCAAAGGCTTCGTGCACTCGGTGCCGTTTGGCCAGATCAAGGCGGTTACCAACCAGTCGCGGCAGTTCGCCTATGCGTTCTTCTCGGTGCAGTTCACTTACGACAGTGATGTGGATGCGTCACTCGCGCTGATCCATGAGGTGGGCAAGTCGATCAGCGAAGACCCGCTGCTGCGCATCAACCTGCAAGGGCCGTTACAGGTATCCGGGGTGGACCGCTTTGCCCAGGTGTACCCGCTGCCGCTGCAGGCCCTGGGGGCTTGAATTCGCCTGCACCGGCCCTTTCGCGGGCTCGCCCGCGAAGCTTCCAGCAAGGGCAGCATCAAACCTGACGGAATACCAAGGCCTTCAGCCCGCCAGCCGGGTCAACGTCCGGAAACTCCGGCGGGTTTTCCAGGCGTTCGACATAAGCCAACGAAGGCGCCTGCTCTGCCATGCCTTCAATCAGAAACTCAGGCCCGATCCCCGGATCGTTGACACACGCCAGCACCGTTCCCCCCGCATTCAACAACTCAGGCAAACGCCGCAGGATCTTTGCGTAATCCTGGGTCAGCACAAAGCTGCCACGCTGGAAGGTTGGCGGGTCGATGATGATCAGGTCATAAGGCCCGTACTTGCGCACCTTGCCCCACGACTTGAACAGTTCATGCCCCAGGTACGCCACCCGTGATGCATCGTGGCCATTGAGGCGATGGTTGTCCCGGCCCCGCGACAGGGCCGATTTGGCCATGTCCAGGTTCACCACCTGCTCAGCGCCACCGGCAATCGCTGCCACGGAAAAGCCGCAGGTATAAGCGAACAGGTTCAGCACACGCTTGCCCGCCGCCTGCTCGCGCACCCAACGGCGGCCATAGCGCATGTCGAGGAACAGGCCATTGTTTTGCCGCACGCCCAAGTCCAGCAGGTAGGTCAGGCCGTCCTCGATCACTTCGCGTTGCTGGCACGGCTCACCCAGCAGCCACTGGCCCGGGCTGTCGGGCAGGTAGCGGTGCTGGATGATGACTGCCTGCCCCGTCCACTGCGGGCGCTCGGCCAAGCTGCGCAGCATGGCTTCCAGTTCGGCGAGCTGGCCTTCGGGCGGCTCACGGAACAAGGCGACCGACAGCACGCCCTGCAGCCAGTCGACGGTGACCTGCTCCAGGCCCTGCCAGCAGCGGCCGCGGCCGTGAAACAGGCGGCGGGTTTCCTGTGGGGCAGGGTCGAGGGCGGCAAGCAGGTGTTGCTCAAGGGTGTCGATGGGCGAGGTCATGGCGGATCGCAGGCTGGCAAAAAGCGGCATTCTACCTTGCGGGCCTCTTCGCGGGTAAACCCGCGCCTACAGGATGCCGCGCCGAGCGGAACCACCACCCCTGCTGCATCCCCGCCGCCGCCAGCAGGATCAACCCCACCCCTAGCCACTGCAGCGGCGCCAGGCGGTGCCCGAACGCCACCCAGTCCACCAGAATTGCCGCAATCGGGTAAATGAACGACAGCGCACCGGTCAACGCCGTGGGCAAACGCTGGATGGCGCTGTACAACAGCACATACATCAGGCCGGTGTGCACCATGCCCAGTGTCAACAAGCTGGCCAACGCCGGCACTTCAACCGGCAACCCGCCAAGCGTGACCCATGGCGCCAGCAGCAACACACCCGTGGTTACCTGAATCAACGCAATCAGGTGCGGGGGCGTGCCACTCAGGCGCTTGATGATCAAGGCCGCGATTGCATACAGAAACGCCGCCCCCAGCGCCAGGGCAATCCCCAGCAGATAGTCCTCGCCATTACTTTGCCCAGCGCCATGGGCACTGACGATGGCCAGCATGCCGAGGAACGCCACACTCAGCCAGGTCACCTTGGCCAAGGTGATCTTTTCGCCCAGAAACAGCGCCGCCAGCCCCACCAGCATGAACGGCTGCACGTTGTACACCGCCGTGCCGATGGCAATCGACGCCCGGGCGTATGAAGCGAACAACAGCAGCCAGTTGCCGACAATGGCCACCCCGCTGGCTATCGCCAGCAAAAATGCCGTGCGGCTGATCACCCCCGGGCGCAGAAAGCCAAACGCGGCGCAAATCGCCAGCAAGGTCACGGCACCGAACACGCAGCGCCAGAACACCACATCCAGCACCGGCTGGCCGGACACCAGCACGAACCAGCCAATGGTCCCGGAAATCAGCATGGCAGCGACCATTTCCAGCGAGCCACGGCGCAATGAACTGTCCATCTCAAACCTCCCGTTGATGATGGCCACAGTATGCAAAGGCGGCAGCCTGGCCATCCAGCGGATAACCAAGGCATTTTCGCCAACCTGCCTTTACTATCAAGGCAAATAACACGAATCACCTGATGAGGTGGGTATGACCGATGCCATCGACCAATTATTGATCAACGCACTGATGGAGGACTCGCGCCGCTCGCTCAAGGCGCTGGCGCAAGTCAGCGGGCTGTCCGCACCCAGCGTCAGCGAGCGCCTGCGCCGGCTGGAAGAGCGTGGCGTGCTGCGCGGCTATACCGTGGAGGTCGACCCGCGCGCCTTTGGCTACCAGTTGCAGGCGATCGTGCGCATCCGTCCGCTACCGGGGAAGCTGCAGGAGGTGGAGCGCCAGATCATTGCCATCCCTGAGTTCACCGAATGCGACAAGGTCATTGGCGAAGACTGCTTCGTCGCCCGACTGCATGTGCGCTCGATGGAGCAGCTGGACACCCTGCTCGACCTCATGAATGTGCTGGCCGAGACCAATACCGCGATCATCAAGAAGACCCCGGTCAAGCGGCGGTTGCCGCCAATGGATTGATTGGCTCCTGTGCTGGCCTCTTCGCAAGCGTGCCCGCGAAGAGGCCAGCACAGGAAAAGCTGACTATTTTTTGTACACAAAAACGTAACCATAGGTGCCATTTTTGTGTGCACTTTCTTCAGTAGCGCCCCAATTCGTTACACACTTTCCACCCGTTATTTTGACCAAATGATCAACTAATCAATCTTTCAAAAAATATAACTTGTTCATTTGGTCAACTTATATTCTCTGTATTTCATTAACTTACCTTTTAACAAGATAAGTTCGAAATGATCGCCTGTTGAAACCTGCTCTTCCCTTGGCATGGAACTCGCTTTTGTGTGTTCGTGTTTTGTATACAACTTAAACAAAACATAGATACACAAGAATCCGCGACGCCGACCCAATGTCGGCCGCCGCGCCCACAACCCTGTGATGCCAACGCTGCACCGACGAGATGGCGAGCCCGTGCGCATGCCCGCTCATCGCAGTCCATGTGCATCAGGAGCCCGCCGGAATGAGTAGCAGCCTCGACCTTGCCCCTGAACAATCCGTCGCCAGCACACACCCCGCGTCCACGCTTGCCGGCCACCAGCCGGACCTTGTTCTCAGCCCGCGCCTGCATAACCGCGACCTTGCGCCAACGCGTATGGAAGGCCGTCGCTGGGGCGGCTACAGCATCTTCGCGCTGTGGACCAACGATGTGCACAATATCGCCAACTATTCGTTCGCCATGGGCTTGTTCGCCCTCGGCCTGGGCGGCTGGCAAATTCTGTTGTCGCTGGCCATCGGCGCGGCACTGGTGTACTTCTTCATGAACCTGTCGGGTTACATGGGGCAGAAAACCGGGGTACCGTTCCCGGTCATCAGCCGCATTGCCTTCGGCATCCACGGCGCGCAGATCCCGGCGCTGATCCGTGCCGTCATCGCCATCGCCTGGTTCGGCATCCAGACCTACCTGGCATCGGTGGTGCTGCGGGTGCTGCTCACCGCCGTTTGGCCGCAAATGGCAGCCTACGACCACGACAGCATCCTCGGCCTGTCGAGCCTGGGCTGGGTTTGTTTCGTGTCGATCTGGCTGGTACAGCTGGTGATCCTGGCCTACGGCATGGAGATGGTGCGCCGTTACGAGGCCTTTGCCGGGCCTGTGATCCTGCTGACCGTCGCCGCCCTGGCGGTGTTCATGTACTTCAAGGCCGACGCGCGCATTGCCTGGTCGGTGGCTACCCCGCTGACCGGCTACGAGATGTGGCGCAACATCTTTGCCGGCGGCGCACTGTGGCTGGCGATCTACGGCACCCTGGTGCTGAACTTCTGTGACTTCGCCCGCTCCTCGCCTTGCCGCAAGACCATCCGCGTCGGCAACTTCTGGGGCCTGCCGGTGAACATCCTGGTGTTCGCCGTGATCACCGTGGTGCTGTGCGGCGCGCAATTCCAGATCAACGGCCACATCATCGACAGCCCTACGCAGATCGTCGCCGCCATACCCAGCACGCCATTCCTGGTGCTCGGCTGCCTGGCCTTCCTGATCGTCACCGTGGCGGTGAACATCATGGCCAACTTCGTCGCCCCGGCCTTCGTACTCAGCAACCTGGCGCCGCGCCACCTGAACTTCCGCCGTGCCGGGCTGATCAGTGCCACCCTGGCGGTGCTGATCCTGCCGTGGAACCTGTACAACAGCCCGCTGGTGATCGTGTACTTCCTGTCGGGCCTGGGCGCCCTGCTCGGCCCGCTGTACGGCGTGATCATGTCCGACTACTGGTTGCTGCGCAAAGGCTGCATCAACGTGCCAGAGCTGTATACCGAGCACCCGGCCGGTGCCTATCACTACAGCAAGGGCATCAACCTGCGCGCCGTTGCCGCCTTCGTGCCGGCCGCACTGCTGGCCATCGTGCTGGCCCTGGTGCCCAACTTCCAGGGTATCGCGCCGTTCTCCTGGCTGATCGGTGCCGGCATCGCCGCCGCCCTGTACCTGCTGATCGCGCCACGTAACCGCCACTACCACGACGTCAGCGGCGAGTGCATCGCCGTCGACCACAGCGGCCATTAATCAAGGAGGACTGCCCATGCGTATTCTGATCGCCAACGTCAACACCACCGAAGCCATTACCCAGGCCATTGCCGAGCAGGCCCGTGCGGTGGCCGCACCCGGTACCGAAATCGTCGGCCTCACGCCCTGGTTCGGCGCCGAATCGGTGGAGGGCAACTTCGAGAGCTACCTGGCGGCCATCGCGGTGATGGACCGGGTCCTGGCCTTTGAAGGGCCCTACGATGCCGTGATCCAGGCCGGTTATGGCGAACATGGCCGCGAAGGCCTGCAGGAACTGCTCAACGTGCCTGTGGTGGACATTACTGATGCCGCCGCCAGCACGGCAATGTACCTGGGCCACGCCTATTCCGTAGTAACCACGCTTGACCGCACCGTGCCATTGATCGAGGACCGCCTGAAGCTCTCGGGCCTGTATGACCGCTGCGCCTCGGTGCGAGCAAGCGGGCTGGCAGTGCTGGAACTGGAAGCCGACCCGCTGCGGGCCGTGGAGGCGATTGTCGAGCAGGCCGAACGCGCCGTGCGTGACGACAAGGCCGAGGTGATTTGCCTGGGTTGTGGCGGCATGGCCGGGCTGGACGAGCAGATTCGCCAACGCACCGGCGTGCCGGTGGTGGATGGTGTGAGTGCAGCGGTGACCATTGCCGAATCGCTGGTGCGCATGGGTTTGAGCACGTCCAAAGTGCGCACCTATGCGACGCCACGGGCGAAGAAAGTGGTGGGCTGGCCGATGCGCTTCGGCCGCTAGACATCCTTCGCCTGTACCGGCCTCTTCGCGGCTAAAGCCGCTCCTACCGGACCAGCGCAAGCCTGAATACCGTGGGGGCCTCGTAGGAGCGGCTTTAGCCGCGAAGAGGCCGGCCCGCTTAACGCATCATCCTGGCCAAACGCTGCGCACTGCCACAGGCCAAGGTGAACCCCAACGCCCCATGCCCCAGGTTCAGCCACAGGTTGCGGTACACCGTCCCACCTATGATCGGCACGCCGGTAGGTGTCGCTGGTCGCATCCCCGCCCACTCCACCGCCTGGCCATAATCCGCCGCCCTCGGCAGCGTCTCCAGCGCCAGCCGCCGCATGCTCTGCAAACGGCGCATGTCCACCGACTCGTCGAAGCCGACAATGTCCACCATCGCCGCTACCCGCAGCTGCTGCCCCAGGCGTGCATAGACGATTTTGCGCTCATAGTCGGTAAGGCTCACCTCCGGGGGCAGGTGCCCGGCGCTGATCGGTGCGGTCAGGCTGTAGCCCTTCAGCGGGTAAACCGGTATCTGCACCCCCGGTAATGCCAAGCCTGGGCCGCGATGCCCAGCACACAGCACCAACTGCTCCACGTCCAGCTGCTGATCGCCCAGTTGCAGTGCCACGACCTGGCCCTGGCGCTGAACCAATTGCGTCACTGGCCGGCCAAGCAGGAAACGGCACTGGCCCGACGCGCAACAGCGCCTCCAGCCGCAAGCAAAACACGTGGCAATCGCCAACCTCTTCGCCCGCCGTGAACACGCCCCCCACAAACGGTGCGCCATCCAGGGCAGGCTCCAGCGCGCGCAGCTCGGCAGCCGCCAGCACCTGCTGACTGGCCGGGTCCGTCAACTGTTCCCGGCCTTGGGCAAAGGCCCGTTCACTGCGAAAAGCCACCAGCTTGCCATTGCGCCGCCAGGCGAAATCCCCCAGGTTCTGGTGTTCGCGCCACTGCGCCAAAACGGCCTGGCTGTACAGCGCCAGCTCAAGCAAGTGCCCGGCATTACGGCGATTGACGCTACGCCTGCAAGCCAGGGTGAATGCCAGCAGCCAGCGCCACTGGGCCGGGTCCATGCGCAAGCGCAAGCGCAATGGCGACTCGCCCTGCAACAGCCAGCCCAGCGCCTGCCACGGCACCCCGGCATCAGCCAGCGGCGCCACATAGCGATAGGACAATTGGCCGCCATTGGCAAAGCTGGTGGCCGACGCCAGGCTGTCGCGGGCCTCGATCAGGTCAACCGACCGCCCTTCCCGAACCAACGCGTAAGCCGTCGCCAGGCCCACCACTCCGCCACCGACCACCGTTACCTGCTGCTTCATCGCTCATCCCTGTTCCGGCTTCCTTGCCAAACAGTACCAGCGGATCAGGTCGGGCAGCTATGCGCACCGTCATTCAGGCCCTGACGCACATTGCGGCTCAGCAGGCTGGCCTTGCCATCGTGCCAGGTCAGGGTCAGTACGTAGAGGGTATCGAAGTCTTCGCCGCTCCAGTCCTCGGTGATCACCCGCTCCTCCCCCAGGGCCTTGCCGGCCACCGTGTTGATCAGTTCCGGCAGGTAGCCGTGGGACCAGGCGGTATAGATGGTCGCATTGCGGTATTTGTCGCTCAGCAACTCATCGGCCAGTTCAGCGGTGTCGTTGGCGCCGTAGTCGATATTCACCGGTAAGCCGAGGCGGATGGCACTGGGGGTGATGGTCATCAATGGGCGGATGTAGCTGTAGCTTTCATCCCGGCTGCCTTCCTCGACATGCCGCGTGGGGTTGGCAGCAAACACATAGTCGGCCTTGCCGAAGCGCTCGGGCAGTACAGTGGCCAGGTCCAGCGCACGGTTGAGGCCCTGGCAATTCAACTGCCCGAGCCCCTCGCCCGGCTTCTCGCCATGACGCAGAAACACCAGGGTCTGGGTGCCATCCACCGGTTGCGCCCGGCTTTCGACAGCCTCCAGCGCCAGCGGCGCGGCGATGGCAGTGAGCACCAGGCTCAGCAGCAAGTGACGGCGACGGTGGAAGAATGTTGGCAACTTCATCAAGGCAGGCTCGTGTGGCAGAGAAAATCGGGTTACCCGCCACATCGCCCAACAGTTAGAGGGCGTCCTTGTAGTGAATGCCTTCCTTGGCACGAGTGAGGGTCAGAGTGCCCTGAACCCGTTTGGTTCCTCCCTGGAGGTGGATGCCGTTCCCTAGGCAAGGCCTAGATTAGGGGCTGGGTGTTGCGCAATTGTGTAAGGTGCAAGAACCTCGGGTTGCAACGTGCCCACTCAATCATCCCGCGTGAGCACTTCCAGCAGTTCAATCTCGAAGGTCAGGTCCGAATTCGGCGGGATCGCCCCCACGCTGCGTTCGCCATACCCCAGGTGCGCCGGCACCAGCAGCTTGCGCTTGCCGCCTACGCGCATGCCCATCAGGCCTTGGTCCCAGCCTTTGATTACCCTGCCGGTACCGATCACGCACTGGAACGGCTTACCGCGCGACCAGGACGAGTCGAACTCGCTGCCATCGGCCAGCCAGCCGGTGTACTGGGTGGTGATCAGGGCACCTTTGACGGCGGCTTTGCCGTCTCCCTCGACCAGGTCGATGATCTGCAGTTCTTGGCTCACGGGTACACTCCAAAACGCTGAAAAACAAAACCGCCCTTTTCTCAGGAATGCACCGGTTTGGCAAGTTCACGCAGAAATGTCCGGAGGCATTCGCCGACGGAATGCCTCCGTACAGACATGACGTTGAATCAGCTGTTCTGCTCGAACACCTCTTGGCCGGACAGCTCCTTGGTCTGATTGGCGAAGCAGTACCACGCGGGTTTCTCTTCGACGAAGATCTGCAGGTCGAAATCCCAGGCTTGGTCGCCATCGAGCAGGCCGACCGGCACGGCATGGAAGTCGTTGGCCTTGAGCCGGTAGTACAGGTGCGTACCACAGCGGCCACAGAAAGCACGCTGGGCCCAGTCGGACGAATCATAGACGCTGGGCGCACGCCCTTCGATCAGCGGAGGCTTGCTGCAGTGCACCACCAGCAGCGGGCCGCCGGTCCACTTGCGGCACATGCTGCAATGACAAGCGCTGATATGGGTATTGTCGACGGTGACCGTCAGCCGCGTGTCGCCGCACAGGCAGGTGCCGTGTTTTTCCAGGGCCATGGGTGGCTCCTCGAATGCAAAGATGGGCCAGCAATTATAGAAGCTCGCCGCGAAAGCAGCTTGCTTGCTGCTTTTGTACTCTGCGAGACAGCGCTGCCCAAAAGGGCTGGCTGTCTGCTACAGGGCATCGCACTCACGGCTAGATGTACGCAGTACCACGCAGGTACAACGCCGCCCGCCCACTGATGATTACGCGGCCATTGCCCGGCACTTCGCACTGCAACTGCCCTTTGCGTGCCCCGCCCTGCTCGCAGCTCAGCACGTTCTTGCCCAGACTCTGGGCCCATACCGGTGCCAGCGAAGTGTGCGCCGAGCCGGTTACCGGGTCTTCATTCACCCCAACCCGCGGGCCGAACCAGCGGGTGACGAAGTCAAAGCCACGCCCTGCCGCGGTCACGGCAATGCCACGGACGTCGAAGGCCGACAGCGCAACAAAGTCGGGTTTCAACGTTTCGAGCAGCATGGCGTCATCGATCACCACCACATAATCGTCGCTACGGTACACCGCCTTCGCCTGGCTCAAGCCCAGCGCCTGCAGCAGGCCCGCCGGCGTGTCCACCGCTACGGGTTGTTTGGCCGGGAAGTCCATGGCCAGCAGGCCATCAGTGCCGCGGCTGACACGCAGCTCGCCACTGCGGGTGTTGAAGCGCAGTACTTGCGCCTGCTCACCCAGTTGCTCGAACAGCACGTAAGCCGAGGCCAAGGTAGCATGGCCGCACAGGTCGACTTCCACGGTGGGGGTGAACCAACGCAGGTCGAACGTTTCGCCTTTGCGCACGAAGTAGGCTGTTTCTGACAGGTTGTTTTCTTCAGCGATGCGCTGCAGCACATCGTCCGGCAGCCAGCTGTCCAGCGGGATCACTGCGGCCGGGTTGCCACCGAACGGTTCAGTGGAAAAGGCATCGACCTGGAAGATTTCGAGTTGCATGCACACACTCCTTGTTACCTGGGCGCTGCCTGGCAGATATCTGGAAAAGGGCTACGGGCGTACCGGGGTCAAAACTGGCTCACCGGCAAAGAACGCCTGCAGGTTGCGCAGCACCAAGGCCACCGTGTCGCGCGCGGCTTCTGGCGATTGGCCAGCCACGTGGGGTGTGAGCACAGTGTTGGGCAAGGCCTTGAGTGCATCGGGCACTGCTGGCTCGTCATCGAAAACATCCAGCGCGGCGCCAGCCAGCTGGCCACGCTGCAATACGGCAATCAGGGCCTGCGTGTCGACCACGCTGGCACGGGCGATGTTCACCAGATAGCCTTCAGCGCCCAGGGCCTGAAGGACGTGGGCATCGACCAGATGCCGGGTGTTGGCGCCACCGGGGGTGGCCACCACCAGGATGTCGACGGCTTCAGCCAAGTGCCGAGGGCTGTCGTACCAGGCATAGGGCACATCCTGGCGTGGTGTGCGGCTGTGGTAGCTGACGGGCATGTCGAAGCCCAAGTGGGCCCGCTTGGCGATCGCCAGCCCCACTGCGCCGAGGCCGAGAATGCCCAGGCGTTTGCCACTCACCGAGGGGCTGATCACCCGGTTCCATTCACCGCGCCGCGTGCTGGCATCGGCACGGGGGATGTCGCGCAGCAGCGCCAGCAGCAGGGCCAGGGTGTGGTCGGCGACGGCCGCGGCATTGGCCCCGGCGCCATTGGTGACGGTTATGCCGCGGGCAGCGGCGGCGGCCAGGTCGACCTGCTCGTAGCCGGCGCCGATCACGCAGATGATCTGCAATCTGGGTAATGCGTCAATTTCGGTGGCGGATAGCCCCAGCGGCCCACGGGTGAGTACCGCATCGATTTCTTCGGCGTGGCGATGAATGGCATCGGCGCGCAGTTGCGGCGAAGGGGCACGGATCAGGTGGTAACCGGCCTGCTCCAGCATGGGCAGGTAATCGTCGACGGTTTCCACCAGTACCAGGACTGTCTTGCTCATGCCACCTCCGGGTGAATTCGAGGCGTCATTATGCGGAGTCACCGGCCGGTACAGTCAATGGAAATAACAAGGCAAAACTGTACTGTGCTGCTGTTGCTGTTGCTGTTGCTGTTGCTGTTGCTGTTGCTGTTGATCTTGATCTTGATCTTGATCTTGATCTTGATCTTGATCTTGATCTTCGCGACTTCAGGAGGCCGAACGTAGGCCTTGCGGAGGGAGGTGACGGGCATGGATGCCCGTCAAGCGCTGGGCCCCAGGATGGGGCCTGCAGCGCGGTCCTCCCGGGAGCGAGGCCGGAGTGAGGGGACCCCGGAGCGCAGCGCAGGGGCCGGATGATGGGAGCGCATGTACGGGTCACCCACATGGGTTACACAAAAGTTCACTCACATAGGTGACAACACCTGGAGTGTTACATAACCATCAGTGGCATCCCGCACATCGACTCTACCAAGGATGATGGGACCGAAAATAACATCCCAAATGCCATCTCCGACTTGCTCCAGCCCAATGGTCTGGTGCTTGAGCACGTAACCTACGTAGATCCTCAGGCCACGGCGGTTAATGATGCCGCAGCTATCCGCCGGTAAACTCTCGACATGGCTGGGGTAGGTCATCTCAGGAAGTTTTTCAGGGAATGGGCGTGGTGAGGGCTGGTAGCAAGACGCCGGTGTTTTCTGTTTCAGTGCTTCATGCAAGCGCTCGTAATTGTAGTGTTGTCGAAAGCGATCAAAATGCCGCTGTTGAGCTTCCCAGGCCACTGCCGGCGGTGATGGCAGCGTGCTTTTGAGTGTCCGATGCATGCGTTCGTGGCGGCCATTTTGCTCAGGCCTTCCAGGTGCAATGCGCTCAGGAATGATGCCTAGACGCAGCCACCAGATGGACAGCTGAGAAAGTCCTGCACGTCCTTTACTGGCAAACGGCACACCGTTATCGGTACGAATACGCTCAGGCAGGCCATTTTCCCGAAACACCTGGGTGAAAACGGCCTGCGTTTCCAGAAGGTTGGTATTAGGCATGCTGTGGCAGGCGAGCAGGAAGCGGCTGGCGTGATCCATGATCGTTAGTGGATAGCACCAGACGCCTGCGCCTGTCAGAAATTGGCCCTTGTAGTCAGCACTGAACAGCTGGTTAGGCGACTCTGCCTTCTCCAGTGGCTTGGGGTAGACCGCTACACGCTGACGTAAACGGCGTGGGTTGACCAACTCGGCCTTCTTGAGGATGTTGTAAATCGCTGTCTTAGAAGGCGGCGCCTGATCAGGGAAGCGCTCCTGCAGCGCAGCCTGGATCTTTTTCGGACCAGGTTCCGTTTCGCCTCGACTGCGCAGTTCGATGATGGCTTCGCGAACTGCAGCGGGGACGACCCAGTTCTGCGTCAACCGGCGGCGGCTGCGTTCTTCCAGCCCCGAAGGCCCCTCTTTCTCATATCGCTCGACCCATTTGTAGCCGGTCTTACGGCTGATCTCGTAGGCCTGGCACAGGGCGCTGAAGCTGGGCGGCCCTTGCAGGTAATCCGCGATGAAAAGCATTTTCAGGTCCATAGGTTTCAGCTCTCGCCAAGGCATGGTCAGATCCTCGAAAACCGACCTTGCCAGTTAAAGACTGTTACCTATGTGCGTGAACTGATTTGTAACCTATGTGGGTGAGTCATACCCGCAGCGTTTTTTGGTTACTTTTTGTCGCGTTTGACAAAAAGTGACTCGCCGTAAGGGCGAAAAGGTGAGTCAGCGTCGCCATCGCAAACGGACGGTTCGCTGAGTCAAAACAGACGAGTTCGCTTCTTGCTTCTTGGATGTGGGCATCCACATCGCGTAGGTATTCATTCGCGCAGGTGGCGCATAGTCACCTTTCCGCCCTTACGGCGGGTCACTTTTTGTCAAACGCGACAAAAAGTAACCAAAAAACGCTGGCTCCTATCATCCGGCCCCTGCGCTACGCTCCGGGGTTCCCTCGCTACGGTCTTGCTCCCGGGAGTACGCGCTGCAGGCCCCATCCATGGGGCCTCAGCGCTTGACGGGCATCCATGCCCGTCACCTCCCTTCGCAAGCCCTGCGCTCGGCCTCCTGAAGTCGCAATCTGCGTCGCCTGATCTATCGCGCGCTTACAAGCAAAATCAAAATCAAGAGCAGAAACAGAAGCAGAAGCAGAAGCAGAAGCGAATACAGAAATAGCGTTACTGTGCGAACGCCCGCCCTAACCCACCGGGTACACCACTGCTGTCAGTTTCCTGCCAAGGCCCATTCGGGCTCAACGACCAGCTCCAGCCGTTATCAAACCGATAGTAGGTACGCTGCCGGTAGAAGGTATTGGGCTGCTTCTCCAACACATATACACCCAGCTTGGGATCCCAGTGACTTGCCCCGCCAGGCGGTGGCGCAAAGCTGGCCGAGGTGCGCGGCATGGGCTTGGGTATCGCCGCCGGCTTGCTCGGCGAAGTGGCAGGCTGCCTGCCCGGCAAGGGCTTGACCACCGGCCCCGACGGCGGCACACGCTCGATCGGTGGCGCGGGCTGCTCGTACGGCTCATGCACCGTACACGCAGACAAACCCAGGGCCAAGGTAATCAGGGTCAGGCGGACGGTGCTGTGCATGGCATTGCTCTCTTACTGGTCTGGAGTGTCGATGGTCAGGCGCTGGGTAGCCTGGGTGGCGCTAGACAACGGCGCCCCCTGGCCAATCCACTCACCCTGGGTAGGCTGACCCGCGCGTGAAACACGTGCAACCAGTTGGACTTCGGCATACTGCGACAGTTTCATCTGCGGCATCATCGCATCAGCATCAGACAACTCCACCTCGATCGGCAACTGCGCCACGGTCACCCGCTTGGCCGCCAGCGGCATCGGCGGGCCATTGCTGGCGCGAGCGAAGATAAACACCGTGTCGTCCGGCTGGACCTTGTCCTTCAAGGCAGCCGCCAGTTCCACCCGCACTTTCAGGCGAGCCGCCACAGGTGCAGGCTCGGTAGCCTGCACTGGCGCGCCACCCAGGCGCTCGGCGGCACGGTCGATCCCCCCCTGCAACGCCGCTCGCGATGCATCACCTTCTGGCAACTGCGCCAGCAAGCGCTTCCAGTAGTCGATGGCTTCCTGATAGCGCTCGCCTTCAAACGCGGCAATACCGCGCAGGCCCAGGCTGGTCACCTCGTTGGGGTCCGCCTTCAGCGCTTCGTCAGTCAGCGCCTGCAATTGCGGGCTCCACTGCTTGTTGGCGGCAAAGTACTGGGCCTGGGCCCACTGCCCCAGCAGCTCGGGCTGGCGGCCAGCCAGGGCCACGGCCCGTTCGAACGTACGCGCGGCGTCGGCCGGGCGCTGCTCGGCCATGTAGGCCCGGCCAAGGAAATACATGGCCTCGGCCGAATCCGGCTGGGCCTGCACCACGCGTTCAAGGCGCGTGGTCATTTCTTCCATCGACTTGGGAGCCTCGGCAAACTCCTGGGTCAGCGCCACCTTGTCGGCCGCCCCAAAATGCAGGTACAGCCCCAGCGCCATCAGCGGTACCAGTACCGCAGCCAGCAGCGGCAGGGCCTTGCCCAAATGCCCCTGGCGCGGGGCCTCGGCGCCTTCGGTATCGGCCAGCAGCTCGCGGGCAGCCTCGTCCCGGCCCTTGGCCATCTGCGCCTCATCGAGCACACCGGCGGCTTGTTGGGCCGCCAGCTCGGCGACACGTTCCTGGTAAAGGGCCACGTTCAAGGCCGTGCGGTCTTCTTCCTGCTGGCGACGGCGGCCACGCAGGATCGGGAGCAGCAAAAAGCTGAGGGCAGCGAGCAGCAGAAGGCCCGCGCTAAGCCAGAATTCAATCATGGGTCTGTTCTTTTTCCAGCAGTTTGGCGAGACGCTCGCGTTCTTCGGCAGACAACTCATCGGCGCCCTGCACGGCCGTAGCACGGCGCCGGCGTACGATCACCGCCAGCACCACGAAGCCACCGGCCAGCAAGATCCCCGGGCCAAACCACAGCAGCCAGGTACGCCCGCTGAGCGCTGGCTTGTAGCGCACGAAGTCGCCATAGCGGTCGACCATGAAGTCGATGATCTGCTGGTTGCTCTGGCCTTCGCCAAGCATGCGGAAGATTTCTCGGCGCAGGTCGGCAGCAATCGGCGCGTTGGAGTCGGCAATATCCTGGTTCTGGCACTTGGGGCAGCGCAGTTCCTTGGTCAACTGTTGGTAACGCTCGCGCTCTGCCTCGTCGCGAAACTGGTAGGTGTCGATAGCCGCCTTGGCCACACCGGCCAGGCTCATGCCCAGCACCGCAGCTGCCAGCCAACGCCTCATGGCTTGGCCTCATCAATCAGGCCCTGGTACAACGGCGCCAGCTGTTCACGCCAGACCGTGGCATCGACGATGCCGACGTGCTTGTAGCGGATGATGCCCTTGGCATCGATCAGGAAGGTTTCCGGCGCCCCATACACCCCAAGGTCCAGGCCCAGGCTGCCCTGTTCGTCACGAATATCCAGCTGATAGGGGTTGTGGAACTCGGCCAACCACTTCTGCGCGGCGGCGTTGTCATCCTTGTAGTTGACCCCATGGATCACCACCCCCTGCTGTGCCAGCTGGTTCAGGTACGGGTGCTCGACCTTGCACGACGGGCACCAGGTGGCCCACACGTTGACCAGTGCCGGGCGCCCCTGCAAGTCGGCCTGAGTCAGGGTGCGGTCCCCCTGTGTCGACGCCAGGGAAAACACCGGGAACGGTTTGCCGATCATTGCCGAAGGCAGCTCGTCGGGCTTGAGGAAAAGCCCCTTGTAGAGGAAGACCGCCACCAGCAGGAACACTGCAAGGGGCACTACCATGATCCAACGCTTCATGCAGCTGCTCCAGACACGCCCAGGACATCACGCACCCGGGTCTTGACCTTGACGCGGTAGCGCCGGTCGAGGGCCGCCAGCAACCCGCCCAGGCCGGTCAGCAGACCGCCCAGCCAGATCCAGCGGACGTAAGGCTTAATATGTACGCGCACAGCCCAGGCGCCATTCTCCAGTGGCTCGCCAAGCGCGACGTACAGGTCGCGGGTAAAGCCGGCGTCGATGCCCGCTTCGGTCATCATCGACTGTTGCACGGTGTACAGGCGCTTCTCCGGGTACAGTGTGGTCACTTCACGGCCATCGCGGCTGACCACGATGGTGCCCTTGTCAGAGATGAAGTTCGGCCCCTCGAAGTGCTTGGCGCCCTGGAACAGGAAGTGATAGCCACCCAGCTCCACGCTTTCGCCCGGCGCCATGCGCAGGTCGCGCTCGGCGCTGTTGTTGCTGGACAGCACCACGCCCAGCGCACACACCGCCAGGCCCAGGTGCGCCAGTTGCATGCCCCAGTAGCTGCGGCCCAGGCCCGGCAGGCCTTTGACCAGGCCCTTGTGGCGGGTCTTGTCGAAAATGTCACGCAGCCCGCCAAGCACTACCCAGGCGGCCAGAGCGAAGGCCGTCAGCGTCGGCCAGTCGAAGTCGTCGACGATAAAGCCGGCAACCGGGGCAAGGATGGCACTGCCGATCAATACCGGGGTCATCATGCTGACCAGCCATTTGCCCGGGGTGTCCTTCCAGCGCACCACCACGCCCACGCTCAGCACCACCATCAGCAGCGCCATCAGTGGCAGGAACAAGGCGTCGAAATAGGGCGGGCCGACCGACAGCTTGGCCCCGGTCAGGGCATCGAGCACCAATGGGTACAGGGTACCGAGCAGAATCATCGAAGCCGCGACCACCAGCACCAGGTTGTTGGCCAGCAGCAGCGTTTCACGCGACCACAGGGCGAAACCGACCTGGCTCTTGACCACCGGTGCGCGCAGGGCGAACAGGGTGAGCGACCCGCCGACCACGAACAGCAGGAAAAACAGGATGAAAATACCCCGCGACGGGTCGGCGGCAAACGCGTGCACCGAGGTCAGCACCCCGGAACGCACCAGGAAGGTACCCAGCAGGCTCAGCGAGAATGCGGCAATTGCCAGCAGCACCGTCCAGCTCTTGAATACCCCGCGTTTCTCGGTCACCGCCAGCGAGTGGATCAGTGCGGTGCCCACCAGCCAAGGCATGAACGAGGCGTTTTCCACCGGGTCCCAGAACCACCAGCCACCCCAGCCCAGTTCGTAGTAGGCCCACCACGACCCCAAGGTGATGCCAACACCCAGGAAAGCCCAGGCGACGATGGTCCACGGCCGCGACCAGCGCGCCCAGGCAGCGTCCAGCCGGCCGCCGAGCAAGGCGGCAATGGCGAACGCGAAGGCCACCGAGAAGCCCACATAGCCCATGTAGAGCATGGGTGGGTGAACGATCAGGCCAAAGTCCTGCAGCAGCGGGTTGAGGTCACGGCCATCAGTCGGCACCTGCGGCAGCAGGCGCTGGAACGGGTTGGAAGTAATGATCAGGAAGCTCAGGAAGCCCACGCTGATCATGCCCATTACCGCCAGCACGCGGGCCAGCATCACCTGCGGCAACTGCCGGGAGAACACCGACACGGCAAAGGTCCAGCCGCCGAGGATCAGCGCCCAAAGCAGCAACGAACCCTCATGGGCGCCCCACACCGCACTGAACTTGTAGTACCAGGGCAAGGCGCTGTTGGAGTTGCTGGCCACATAGGCGACCGAGAAATTGTCTGTCATGAAGGCATGGGTCAGGCAGGCAAAGGCAAACGCCAGGAAGGCGAACTGCCCCCACGCTGCCGGCCGCGCCAGGCTCATCCACAGGCTGTCGCCACGCCACGCGCCAAGCAACGGCACACTGGCCTGCACGACGGCAAAGCAGATGGCCAGAATCATCGCCAACTGGCCCAGTTCGGGGACCACCAGTGCTGCGTTCATGGCTTCGTCTCCCCGCCGGTAGCGGCCTGGCCGCTTTCCTTCAGGGCCTTGGTGACTTCGGGCGGCATGTATTTCTCGTCGTGCTTGGCCAGCACTTCATCGGCTACCACCACACCGTCGGCATTGAGCTTGCCAAGGGCGACGATGCCCTGCCCTTCGCGGAACAGGTCGGGGAGGATGCCGCGGTAGGTGATGGGTACCGACTTGTTAAAGTCGGTTACCACGAAACGCACGTCCAGCGAGTCGGCCGAACGCTGCACCGAGCCTTTCTCCACCATGCCGCCGGCGCGGATGCGCGTGTCCAGCGGGGCTTCGCCGTTGGCGATCTGGGTCGGTGTATAGAACAGGTTGATGTTCTGCTGCAATGCGCTCAAGGCAAAGCCGACGGCAACCCCGACGCCGACCAGCAGGCCGACGATGAGCAACAGGCGTTTCTTGCGCTGCGGATTCACTGGTTGTTCTCCCGGCGCAAACGGCGCGCCTCTTCTTGCAAATAGCGACGACGGGCCAGCAGTGGCGCACCGACATTCAGCGCCAGCACCGCCAGGCAGATGCCATAGGCCGACCACACGTACAGGCCATGGTGGCCCATGGCGAGAAAGTCACCGAAGGTGGCAAAGCTCATTGTGCGGCCCTCCGTCCCAGGCTGTTCAATACTTCGTCCCTGACCCAACTGGCGCGTGCTTCGCGCTTGAGCACTTCAAGGCGCATGCGCAGCAGCAGTACGGTGCCGAAGAAACAGTAGAAACCCAGCGCCGTGCACAACAGCGGCAACCACATTTCGGCCGGCATCGCCGGCTTTTCGGTAAGGGTGAAGGTGGCGCCCTGGTGCAGGGTGTTCCACCACTCCACTGAATACTTGATGATCGGGATATTCACCACACCGACAATCGCAAGCACCGCACAGGCCTTGGCTGCACTGTCACGATTACTGATCGCCTGGCCCAGCGCAATAATGCCGAAGTACAGGAACAGCAGGATGAGCATGGACGTAAGGCGGGCATCCCACACCCACCAGCTGCCCCAGGTCGGCTTGCCCCAGATGGCGCCGGTAACCAGGGCCACGGCGGTCATCCAGGCGCCAATGGGCGCGGCACATTGCAGGGCGACGTCGGCCAGTTTCATCTTCCACACCAGCCCCACCACCCCGGCCACCGCCAGTAGCACATAGCAGGACTGCGCCAGCATCGCCGCCGGCACGTGGATATAGATGATGCGGAAGCTGTTGCCTTGCTGGTAGTCCTGGGGGGCGAAGGCCAGGCCCCAGGTGATGCCGACCAGCAGCAGGAGCACGGCAGCACCGGCCAGCCACGGCAGCATGCGGCCGCTGATGGCATAGAACCATTTCGGGGAGCCCAGCTTGTGGAACCACGTCCAGCTTATTTTCATCAGGGTACATCCAGGGTATTTGCCGGGCTTGAGAGCCCGGGACTCGTTATTCGCCGACGCTGATCTTCAGGCCGGCCGCTATCGCAAAGGGTGCCAGGGTAACGGCCAGGGCCGTCAGGCTGGCGAGCCAGAGCAGATGGCCGGTTGCCGGCATATTTTGCAACGCCGCTTGCAACGCACCACTGCCCAGGATCAATACAGGGATATACAACGGCAGAATCAGCAACGCCAGTAACAAACCTCCGCGTTTAAGGCCGACTGTCAGTGCTGCACCTACCGCGCCCAGCAAGCTCAATACCGGCGTACCCAGCAGCAGCGAACCGAGCAGCACCGGCAGGCAATGGCTTGGCAGCCCCAGCATCAGTGCCAGCAGTGGCGCCAACAATACCAGCGCCAGCCCGGAAAAGATCCAGTGCGCCAGCACCTTGGCCAGCACCAGCAGCGGCAGTGGGTGCGGCGACAGCACCCATTGCTCCAGCGAGC
Source organism: Pseudomonas sp. JY-Q (assembly GCF_001655295.1). Lineage (NCBI taxonomy): Bacteria > Pseudomonadati > Pseudomonadota > Gammaproteobacteria > Pseudomonadales > Pseudomonadaceae > Pseudomonas > Pseudomonas sp. JY-Q. Next base: position 4,384,984 of record NZ_CP011525.1, read on the forward strand.
CGTCCTCGAAATCGCTGCGGAACAGGCCGTCCAGCGACAACAACACGGCCAGCAACGCCGCCACCCAGACCAGGCCCGGCGACAAGGTTTGCAACAATTGGCTTTCCGGGCCGACCGCCAGCGGGAACATGGCCACGACAATGGCGAAGAACACCAACGGGTTGGCCAGTTCGGCCGGGCGACGGAACAGCAGGCGCGCTTCGCGGCGCAGCAACAAAATGAATACGCTCATGCAGCCCATTGCCCCAGGTTCAGTTCTCGGTAACCGGAGGGCTTGCGTTCCAGTGTGTGGTGAGTCGTCAGCACCACCGTGCCGCCCCGCTCGCAGTGGGCTGCCAGGTGCGCTTCAAGCTGCGCCACGCCTTGCTTGTCGAGCGCGGTGAACGGCTCGTCGAGAATCCATAGCGGCGGGCAAGCCAGGTGCAACCGAGCCAGCGCCACGCGGCGCTGCTGGCCGGCCGACAGGGTATGGCAGGGGACGTCTTCGAAACCGCGCAGGCCGACAGCCTCCAGCGCCGCCCAGATCGCCTCGCGGCTGGCCGGCTGGTGCAAGGCGCACAGCCAGGTGAGATTCTCCTCGGCGGTGAGCAAGTCCTTGATGCCAGCGGCGTGGCCAATCCACAGCAGGGCGCTGGCCAGGGCATGACGCTGCTCTGCCAGTGGCTTGCCACCCAGCAGAATCTGCCCGGCTGTCGGCTGCATCAGCCCGGCCAACAGGCGCAACAGGCTGGTCTTGCCACTGCCGTTGGGGCCACTGATCTGCAGCATGTCACCGGCGCCCAGCTCGAAATCGAGCTGTTCGAACAGCAGGCGCCAGTCGCGCTCGCAGGCCAGGCCCGCGGCTTGGAGGTGAAGGGTCACGGTTTCGCCTTATCTTCAGTAGGGCTTTGGAGCGGCGTCGCCTGTTTCGCGGGTGAACCCGCTCCCACAGAACCCTGTAGGAGCGGGTTCACCCGCGAAACAGGCGACGCCGCTCCAGAACCCTTGTGTCTCAAGTCGCCCCGCGCGCTGCCGTTATACTGGCAACCACGGGCGCTCGGCATTATTACACGCGCCGCCGCGCTGCCAAGAGGCCGGGCTCGACAGGTTGTATACAATCATGACTGAAATCAATAGTCTCGGCGCACAAACCGCGATCAACAGCCAAGCCATGAAGGCGGGCACGACCGGCGAACTGCTGCGCCTTATCCAGGCACAGCCCGGGTTGCTGGCCCCCGGCGAAACCGCGCAAGCCGAGGTTTTATCGTTGCGCCAGGCGGGCCAGGACTTTCAGCTGGTGCTAAGGCTGATGCAGGCCAACGGCGTGCAGACCCAACTACAGGCCAACGCCAGCCAGCCGCTGCCCCAAGGCAGCCAGATCACCGTCAGCCAGACCGAAAGCAATCGCCTGGCGATCATGTTGCAACAGGCCAGCGCCAGCCAGGTCGCCACCCTCACCCAGCTGGACACCAGCAAGGTGCCGGTCGGCACCTTGCTGCAAGGCAAGGTCCTGACCAACCAACCGCTGGCTCAGGCACCCGGCCAACCGGCCGTGTACCGGGCGCTGGTCAGCTTGCTCAACAGCACCCAGGCCGGTGCCACGCTGAGCATCGACAGCCCGCGTCCGCTGGCCATTGGCAGCCTGCTCAGCGCCCTGGTGCAGGGTGATCAGTCATTGCGCTTCGTGCCGCTCAGCGGCAGGCAGGACCAACTCAGCATTGCCCAACAGCTGCTGACACAGCAAAACCGTCAAGCCTCGCTGCCCGGCCTGCTCAACACCCTGCAACAGCTCACCCGCGACCCAGGCGTCGATGGCGAGCTGCGCGCCAGCGCCGAACGCCTGCTGGCCGGCCTGCCGGACGCCCGACAACTGGGCGACGCCAAGGCAGTGGCCCAGGCCCTGAACAACAGCGGCAGCTTTCTCGAAGCGAAGCTGCTGAGTGGGTCCACCGCCAGCGTCGACACCGACCTCAAAGCACATTTACTGCGGCTGATGGCCCAGGCCCCTGCCCTCCCGGCAGGGGCCACCACTCTGAGCCCCGCCAACCTGGCCCTGACCATGCCGATACTGGCGCGCAGCGCACTGGGCATGCTCGAGCGGGTCAGCCCCAAGCCGCAGCCGGGCGCGTTCCCATTACCGTCGCGCCTGCTCAAGGCCCTGGAAGAGGAAGGCGACCTGCAACAGCTGCTGCGCCTGGCTGCCGCTGCTGTTTCACGTTTGCAGAGCCACGCCATGAGCAGCCTGCAACAAACCGGCACGCTGGAAAACGGCAACCTGCAGACCACCTGGCAAACCGAAGTGCCGATCCGCCACGGCCAGGACTTCATCCCGCTGCAAGTCAAACTGCAGCGCGAAGAAACCCCACAACAACAGGCCGACCGCCAACATGAAGCCCAAAACCCTCGGCAAGCCCTGTGGCGCATCGAGCTGGCCTTCGACTTGTCCCCGCTCGGCCCCCTGCAAGTGCAGGCGCAACTGAGCGAGGGCCGCCTGAGCGGGCAGCTATGGGCGGAGCGCGAGCAGACCGCGCGGTTGATCGACGCCCAGCTTGGCGCGCTGCGCGCGCGCCTGGTGGCCCGGGGCCTGGAAGTCGGCGACCTGGAGTGCCACCCGGGCATCCCGCCGCAGGGGCCACGCACACGGATGGAACAACGCTGGGTGGACGAAACCGCATGAACGATACGACACCACGCCAAGCCATAGCGCTGAACTACGACGGCCATCAGGCACCGACCCTCACCGCCAAGGGCGACGAGGACCTGGCCGAGGCCATCCTTGCGCTCGCCCGCGAACACGAAGTGCCGATCTACGAAAACGCCGAGCTGGTGCGCCTGCTGGCGCGGCTGGAGCTGGGCGATCAAATACCCGAAGCGCTGTACCTGACCATTGCCGAGATCATCGCCTTCGCCTGGCAACTGCGCGGCAAGGTACCCGCCGGCTTCGATGATCCGCCCCCGGCAGAGCGCGATATCACCCCACCATTGCCCCTGCTGCCCGGCACTGGCCAGTAACTATCTACCACCCCCTCCCCCTCCATGCGCCCAACCTTGTCGGCTTCCCACGTACAAGGTGACCGTCATGATCGACAGCAGAATCAACGCCAAAGGCGTGCAGTTCGTAGTAGACCATCTGGCCAACATCCCACGCCCGGACCGCGAAGCCAATCGCTTGATCCGGCAGTGGCTTGCCGGGCAAGGTGTGCATATCGACCCCGATCGCGTCGATGTGGTCACCCTGCACTACCGGCCGGATGACCAAGGGTATGTGGCAGCGATCCAGCAGACCCAGAGCATGACCCAGGCGCTGCTGGGCAACTGGCAAGGGGAGTCCGATAACAACCTCATCGGCGCGCTGTTCGCCAACCCTTGGGCAGGCACCTTCCCCCAAGGGCCGTTGAAGCTGGTCGATCGCCTGCCAGCGCTGGGCTTTGGCCATCAGGGCGCAGCCTTCGAAGTGTACAACGGCCTGTTCCAGCGATCGTCCCCTGCCCGTTACGATGCCTCGACCCACGTTCAGGTACCGGCTGAAGCTTTCCAGCGGTTCATAGACGCGCTGGATTTTCACAGGCCGTTCAAAGCCATGCTCGACACGTACTGGCAGGAGCATCAGGACAGTCACCGCCTGGCCAGCAAGCTCAATTTCATCGCCGCCTGCAACGCCCAGGTCAGCCAGGGGCGCCTGAGCGATGCCGCCAGGGAGCTGGCATGGCAAGCCGCCGGCATGATGCCGCAGCGTTTCAAGATACGGGTGAGCACGCTGAGCATCTATGGCTATGCGGCCACCGACCTGCTGTACATCAATGCCCCCCACAGCGATCTGACCCTGCTGTACATGCCAGGTAACAGCTCGCCCTTGCTCGAATTCGCCAGCGAGAACCTGCTCAAGGACTGGGTGGGCGATCAGTGCAAGGACCCCGCCCGACGCGAGGCACTCAAACAACACTTCAGGCTTGCCGACCGCCCTCAGGGCCTCGATTTCAGCGGCCTGGACACCGCGCTCGAGGGCCTTGGCGACTATCCGGTTCGGCACCGGCTGCCGCCTGAACATGGTTATTTCAACGATGATGGCGTCTGGCCCCCCAGAACCTACGTGAACTACAAACCTGGCAAGTACAACCCCAAACTGACCGGGGATATGTTCGCAGCCCTGACCGAGCGCCAGCGCCAGCGCAGCTACGACGATGCCGATTTTGTCATCACCACCGATAGCCAGGTTACCAAAGCCAAATGGCGAGGCTACCTCACCAATACGCTCAACCTGCTAGCGCCACTGTGCCTGGTGGTGCCGGGGCTGGCGCCCCTGCTGGCGCTCGGTGGCATTGCCCAGTTGGGCCTGGGCCTGGATCAGGTGATCAACGGCCACAGCCTGAAAGCCAAACAGGATGGGGTGGGCGACATCGCCTGGGGGCTGTTCAACGCCGTACCGCTGGCAACGGAGGGCACAGCAGGCATCAAGGCCCTGTTCGAGTTCAAAAGCGATGGTTTTGTCATGCCGCGCGAGGTCAACGGGCAGCTCGGCTATCCGTTGAGCCCGACCAGCCCACCGCGGCTTCCAGAGCCAGAAGGCGCGGAGTACTTCCACAACCACGAGCCCATTGCACCCCTTGATGACGGCGACCCGGAGGTTGCCGGCGCGGTGATACGGTTGCCCCACTACGATGGCGAACTGGACGACCTGGAATGCAGCATCGAAACCTACAACGCGCGGGTGGTCTATGACATGGAGCGGAATGCGTTCATCCTCAAGGACGACGTCAACGAGGTCGATCCGCAAGCCTACGTGGCAGTCCCCGGCAGCCGTGACCTGGTGGCGCTCGACATGCCTCGGCCGGTAACCGACGCCATGCGCACGCGCACTTTGCGCGCCTTGGGTGTCGACCTGCCCCTGCCGGTGCAAATACCGACACGGGCGCCGGACAGCGCACCTATCCCAACACTCATATCCAGCCTCTGGGTCGGCAACAACGTCCTTGGCGAGCCATTGCTGGCCAACCTTGCCGCCAACGCAGCGCGCCTGAGCGACAGTGAATACAGCATGCGCCTGTTTCTGTCGAAGGCTTCGCCTACCGCCTACGAACAGAACGCAAGGCTATTGGCAGCCCGGGCGCCAGGGCTTCAGGTATTGCCGCTTGAAGAGCAAGGTTTCTTCCGGGCCTTCCGCCAGAGCCGCTATTACGCACAGTACGATGCAGCACTGGATGGCAACGGTGGCATCGCCACCAATTACGCGTCGGCGACGGATGTGCTGCGCTACCGAATGCTGCACCATGAGGGTGGGCTGTACATGGACGTAGACGATTTCCTGCTGCCGGACGGCAAGGGCGAAACGATCGACCAGGTCGAGCTGCACACCCCGCCCGATGGGCTGCTGCTGCCACCGCCGATGTGCAACGAAAAAATGAGCATGAATTGCCTGTACAACACCAGCCTCATAGGTAGCCACCCAGGCAACCCGGTGCTGGATGCGATCTCGGATGAAATGCTCGCACGCTACCAGGCCCATGCAGACTTTTACGACAGCCGACCGAGCCTGGAACAGGACCCTGGCAATTTCTACCGCTATGCCAACAAGCTCAGCTACCTCACCGGCCCGGCGCTGCTCACCGAGATGGTCGATCGCCATCTACCCGGCCTGCGGACCCTGCGCCAGATCATCAACTTGCACATCATGCCACGCGTCAACACCTACCCATTCATCGACGCCTCACAGGCCAATGCTGCCCTGAAGCAATTGCTGCCCCTGAACCGTTTTGCCGGCGTCGGCGGCAATCACTCCTGGGTTCGCAACTGAAATGCATGGGGAACTGAACGGGCCTGGCGGCGCCCTTCAGATCGAGCGACGCATGGGCGCCGCTCGATGTCCCAGGTGACGAGCCTGCTAACGAGGCTACCTGCCAGCCCCCGTCAAGGAGCCCGGTGCACCTTGCTCATCAACTCCGCCTCGGCCTGGGTCAGGCCGCAGCTCTGGGTCAACTCATCGACACTCGCCCCCATCCCCACCAGCTTGGCCGCCTGGCTAAAGGTAACGTTGCTGGGGTCGCGCTGCTCGAGGCGCTCCAGCCGGTCTGGCAGGGTAGCCACCGTCGCACGCAGCTCATGGATGGCCTCACCCATGCGCACAGTGCCGTTCTGGTAGTCATCCAGACGCTTGGCCAAGTCCTTGATGCGCTGGTCACGCAGCGCATCGCCCTCGGCCTGCTGCGCTGCCAGCTCGCGCTGGCGCTTGCTGTAGTTGAGGAAAAACCACAGGCTCAGCGCCCAGGCCAGCGCCAGGAAGATGACAGCAACCTGTAGAATCAACTCAGATGTTCTCCAGCTCGGACCACTCTTCCTCGGTCATCATCTTGTCCAGTTCGACCAGGATCAGCAGTTCGCCATTCTTGTTGCACACGCCCTGAATGAACTTGGCCGACTCTTCGTTACCCACGTTCGGCGCGGTCTCGATTTCGGACTGGCGCAGGTAAACCACTTCGGCCACGCTGTCGACCAGAATGCCGACCACTTGCTTGTCGGCTTCGATGATGACGATACGGGTGTTGTCGGTCACTTCGGTCGGCATCAGGCCAAAACGCTGACGCGTGTCGATCACCGTCACCACGTTACCGCGCAAGTTGATGATGCCCAGCACGTAGCTCGGCGCACCCGGCACCGGGGCAATCTCGGTGTAGCGCAGGACTTCCTGCACCTGCATCACATTGATGCCGTAGGACTCGTTGTCCAGACGGAAGGTAACCCACTGCAGGATCGGATCTTCGGAACCTTGTGCAGACGACTTTTTCATTCCCCTACCCTCAAAATCCGCCGTTGGCGGTATGTTCTGTGTCATTTCTGTTTGGCGTGCATCTGCTTGACCGCACCGCTGGCGATCAGCTCGGCCAGTGCGGCGACGTCGAGCAGTGCGCACATGTGTTCGATTACGGTGCCGGCCAGCCACGGGCGCTGGCCACGCTGGCTGCGCCACTTGATCTCCGACGGGTCCAGGCGCAGCGAGCGGCTGACCTGATGCACCGCCAGCCCCCATTCGTAGCCCTGCACCGAAATCACGTATTGCAGGCCCTGGCGAAAATCATCGCGGTAGCGGTCGGGCATTACCCAACGCGCAGTGTCCAGCACCTTCAGGTTGCCGGCCTGGCAGGTCAGGATGCCGAGGAACCAGTCGGGCTGGCCGAACAGTGGCGTCAGCTCCTGGCCAGCCAGGGTGTAGATCGAGCCCAGGCACACCAACGGCACCGCCAGGGTCAGGCCGGCAACGTCGAACAGCAGGCATTCGAACGGCTCGGCCGCCCACACCGGACGACCATCGACAGTGGCCGGGGGTACGGGCAGGTTGGGTGCCGGCAGATGCACATCGACCAGCGGCACAGCTGGTTCCACGGTTTGTTCTTCGACCAGTACCGGGATGCTGGCTTCGGCCACGACCTCCTGCTCGACCACCGTCACCACCGGGGCTTCCACTGGCATCACGCTGGTCAGCACCGCCAGACGGGGTTCGGCGAACGGCCGCGGGGCAAAGCTGGCGGCGGCTTCGGCGGGCTCAGGCCGGGCTGGCTGCCGGGCATCGCGTGCCTGCTCCTCGCGCACCGCCTCGGCGAACTCATCCGCCACTGCCGGCTGCTCGCTCAGGTCTTCGGCCTCGGTGGCCTCCTGCAGCAGGCCGTCCAGGTACGATTGCAGGGCCATCTGGGGCCGGGTGCTGGTTTGCCGGGTTTGAGTCATCAGGCCACCTGCACTGCGGTCTTGTAGGTGAGCAGGTGCTTGAGCAGCGCCCGGTAGGCGATCAACCCACGGCTCTTGCTGTCGAACTGCGAAGGCGTGACGCCCTTGCGACTGGCATCACGCAGGCGCGTATCCACCGGGATGTAGCCCTGCCACACATGCTGCCCGTAGGTGTCACGCAGCAACTTGAGGGTGCCCAGCGACGCCTGGGTACGACGGTCGAACAGGGTCGGTACGATCTGGTACGGCAGCGCCTGCTTGCGCGAACGGTTGACCATGGCCAAGGTGCCGACCATGCGCTCCAGGCCCTTCACGGCGAGGAACTCGGTTTGCACCGGGATCACAAGCTGCTGGCTGGCGGCCAGGGCATTGACCATCAGCACACCCAGCAAGGGTGGGCTGTCGATCAGGGCATAGTCGAAATCCTGCCACAGCTGCGCCAGACTCTTGGCGATTACCAGGCCCAGGCCATTCTGCCCTGGCGACTGGCGCTCCAGCACCGCCAGGGCGGTACTCGACGGCAGCAGCGAAATGCGCTCATCGCTGGTGGGCAGCAGCAGTTGCCCGGGCAAGCCTTCGGGCACCGTGCCCTTGTGCAGGAACAGGTCGTAGCAGCTGTGCTCCAGGGCGTCCGGGTTGTGCCCGAAGTAGCTGGTCATCGAGCCGTGCGGGTCGAGGTCGACGACAACCACGCGCTTGCCGGCCTCGGCCAGCAGGCCGGCCAGGGCAATGGTAGTGGTGGTCTTGCCGACACCACCTTTTTGATTGGCTACTGCCCAGACTCTCATCAAGCAAACTCTATCTATTGATTTGGCAGGGACACTGCCTTGCTCAAAATTCGAAAGCTCGCGCAATCAATGTAGGAGCGGGTTTACCCGCGAACACCGGTGCAACCGGTGCCATACACCGCGTCGCCCGGCTCGCGGGTAAACCCGCGCCTGCAGGGGACAGCGGCGACGGGGAATTGACGTATCACTGCCCCGCCACTGTTGCTCGTGTTGCCGGTGCACTTTGTGTGCCAGCACGGCGCAATGCGGCATCCGGTGTGGCATTGGCGCTGCCCGAGCCTGTCAGGCTGCGGCGCACTTCCAGGTTACGGGAAATCACCAGCACCACCCGGCGGTTGCGTGCGCGCCCTTCGGCGGTATCGTTGCTGGCCACCGGCTGGTACTCGCCGTAGCCTACCGAAGCCATGCGTGCCGGGTTGACGCCCTCCATGGCCAGCAGGCGCACGATGCTGGCCGCGCGCGCCGAGGACAACTCCCAGTTGGTGGGGTACTGCGCGGTGCGGATCGGCAGGTTGTCGGTGAAGCCTTCGACGTGCACCGGGTTGGCGAACGGCTTGAGGATGTTGGCCACCTTCTCGATGATCGCAAACGCCTTGTCACTGGGCATCGCATCACCGCTGCCAAACAGCAGCGATGAGTTGAGCTCGATCTCCACCCACAGCTCGTTGCCGCGCACAGTCATCTGGTCGCTGTTGATCAGGTCGCCGAAGGCATCGCGCACGTCATCGCTGATGGTTTTCAACGGGTCGACATTGGTCGCCGCCAGGCCCGCTTCGGTCTGCTCGCTGTCTTTGACCAGCGGTTGGGCCGGGCGAACGCTCAGCGGCTGCTCATCGCCAATCGGGATCGGCTTCATGCTGCGCTCGGGGTCGTTGAATACCCCTAGCAAAGCCTGGGAAATAACCTTGTACTTACCCTCGTTGATCGAGGAAATGGAATACATCACCACGAAGAAGGCGAACAGCAACGTGATGAAGTCGGCGTACGACACCAGCCAGCGCTCGTGGTTTTCGTGTTCCTCGGTATGACGACGGCGACGCATGGGTTACTCCATGAAGCCTTGCAGCTTCAGCTCGATCGAGCGCGGGTTTTCACCTTCGGCAATCGACAGCAGGCCTTCGAGCAGCATTTCACGGTAGCGCGACTGGCGCATGACGATGGCCTTGAGCTTGCTGGCGACCGGCAATAGCACAAGGTTGGCACTGGCCACACCGTAAATGGTCGCGACAAAGGCCACGGCAATGCCATTGCCCAGTTGCGACGGGTCGGCCAGATTGCCCATCACATGGATAAGGCCCATGACCGCCCCGATGATGCCGATGGTCGGCGCATAGCCGCCCATGCTTTCGAATACCTTGGCTGCCTGGATGTCACGGCCTTCCTGGGTAAGGAAGTCGACCTCAAGGATGCTGCGGATCGCTTCCGGCTCGGCGCCATCCACCAGCAGTTGCAGGCCCTTGCGCGCATAGGGGTCGGGCTCGCTGTCCGCTACCCCTTCCAGGCCCAGCAGGCCTTCTTTGCGAGCGGTCAGGCTCCAGTTCACCACACGGTCGATGCCGCCCGCCAGATCGACCCGCGGCGGAAACAGGATCCAACGCAAAATCTGCAAGGCACGCTTGAACGACGACAGCGGCGACTGCAACAACGCCGCCGCCAGGGTGCCTCCCAGCACGATCAGAGCCGCCGGGCCATTGACCAGAGCACCGACATGACCGCCTTCAAGGAAGTTGCCACCGACGATGGCAACGAAAGCCAGAATCAAACCGATCAGGCTGAGGACATCCATCAGACGCACGCCTCCACCAGGTGCTTGCCGATTTCATCCAGGCTGTACACGGCATCCGCCAGGTTGGCCTTGACGATGGCCATGGGCATGCCATAAATCACGCAGCTGGCTTCATCCTGGGCCCACACCGTGCTGCCCCCCTGCTTGAGCAGGCGCGCGCCCTCGCGGCCATCGGCGCCCATGCCGGTGAGCACCACCGACAACACCTTGTCGCCGTACGACTTGGCCGCCGAACCGAAGGTGATGTCCACGCACGGCTTGTAGTTCAGGCGCTCGTCGCCGGGCAGGATCTTCACTGTGCCACGGCCATCGATCATCATCTGCTTGCCACCGGGGGCCAGCAGGGCCAGGCCCGGGCGCAGCATGTCGCCGTCTTCGGCTTCCTTGACGCTGATGCGGCACAGCTTGTCCAGGCGTTCGGCAAACGCTTTGGTGAACGCCGCCGGCATGTGCTGGATCAACACGATCGGCGCCGGGAAATTGGCCGGCAGCTGGGTCAGTACCCGCTGCAGCGCCACCGGCCCCCCCGTGGAGGTACCGATGGCCACCAGTTTGTAGGGTTTGCGCTTGGGTGCCGGCGACTGCGAGGCCGCCGGTGTCGGGGCCGCAGCACGGGCAGGTGCTGCCGGGCGCGTCTGCGCCTGGCTGGCGAAAGTGCTGGCGGGCGCTGGCGCGGCGACCGGCGCCGTTCTGGCATAGCTGCCGATCCGGCGGTTACTGCGCGAAATGGTGTGCACCTTCTCGCACAGCAACTGCTTGACCTTGTCAGGGTTGCGCGAGATGTCCTCGAAGTTTTTCGGCAGGTAGTCCACTGCGCCGGCATCCAGCGCGTCGAGGGTGACGCGGGCGCCTTCATGGGTCAGCGACGAGAACATCAATACGGGCGTCGGGCAGCGCTGCATGATGTGCCGCACGGCGGTAATGCCATCCATCATGGGCATTTCGTAGTCCATGGTGATCACATCGGGCTTGAGCGCCAGCGCCTGGTCGATTGCTTCCTTGCCGTTGGTCGCGGTACCCACTACCTGGATCGTTGGATCCGCCGAGAGGATTTCCGAGACACGGCGGCGGAAGAAACCAGAATCATCCACCACCAGGACCTTGACTGCCATAAACACTCCATTAGGCGGCGCAACCCGCCAGGGCGCGCCACCGAAATCAAATACGCCGCGCGGCGTAACGCTTGAGCATGCTCGGGACGTCGAGAATCAACGCGATGCGACCGTCGCCGGTAATGGTGGCCCCGGACATGCCCGGGGTGCCTTGCAGCATCTTGCCCAGCGGCTTGATGACCACTTCTTCCTGGCCCACCAGTTGGTCAACGACAAAACCGATGCGCTGGGTGCCGACCGACAGAATCACCACGTGGCCTTCGTGCTGCTCTTCGTGCACCTGGCCCTGGACCAGCCAGCGCTTGAGGTAGAACAGCGGCAGCGCCTTGTCGCGCACGATCACCACTTCCTGGCCGTCGACCACGTTGGTGCGCGACAGGTCGAGGTGGAAGATCTCGTTGACGTTGACCAGCGGGAAGGCGAACGCCTGGTTGCCCAACATCACCATCAGGGTGGGCATGATCGCCAGGGTCAGCGGCACCTTGATGACGATCTTGGAGCCTTGGCCCTTGGCCGAGAAAATGTTGATCGAGCCGTTGAGCTGGGAGATCTTGGTTTTCACCACGTCCATGCCCACGCCACGCCCGGACACATCGGAAATCTCGGTCTTGGTCGAGAAGCCAGGGGCGAAGATCAGGTTGTAGCAGTCCGACTCGCTCAGGCGCTCGGCGGCGTCCTTGTCCATCAGGCCCTTTTCCACGGCCTTGGCGCGCAGGATGTTCGGGTCCATGCCCTTGCCGTCGTCCGAGATCGACAGCAGGATGTGGTCGCCTTCCTGTTCGGCCGACAGCACTACGCGGCCGGTACGTGCCTTGCCAGACGTTTCACGCTCGTCGGGCATCTCGATACCGTGGTCGACCGCATTGCGCACCAAGTGCACCAGCGGGTCGGCCAAGGCTTCTACGAGGTTCTTGTCAAGGTCGGTCTCTTCGCCGACCAGCTCCAGATTGATCTCTTTCTTCAACTGGCGCGCCAGGTCGCGGACCAGGCGCGGGAAGCGGCCGAAGACTTTCTTGATCGGCTGCATACGGGTTTTCATCACCGCGGTCTGCAGGTCGGCGGTGACCACGTCAAGGTTGGACACGGCCTTGGACATGGCCTCGTCGCCGCTGTTCAGGCCCAGGCGCACCAGACGGTTACGCACCAGCACCAGTTCGCCGACCATGTTCATGATCTCGTCCAGGCGCGCGGTATCGACGCGTACCGTGGTTTCCGCTTCGCTGGCGGCATGCTTTTCAGCGGCCGGGGCCGGCGCGCGAGGCGCCGCGGCAGGTTTGCTGGCCGGCGAAGGCGCTGGCGCTGGCGCGGCAGCGGGCTTGGCCACCGGCGGGCTTTCGGCCTTGGCGGCAGCCGGCGCTTGCGCCTGGACAGCAGCCGGGGCCTCTACAGCGGCAACATCGCCACCGAACTTGCCCTTGCCGTGCAACTGGTCCAGCAGGGCTTCGAACTCGTGCTCGCTGATTTCATCGCTGGCGGCACTGTTGTCGGGTGCGGCAGGCGCTGGTGCCTGGGCGGCTGGCAAGGCGCCAGCCTGGAAGGTGCCCTTGCCATGCAGCTGGTCGAGCAGCGATTCGAATTCGGCGTCGGTGATCTCATCACTGACCGCTTCGCTGCTGACGGCCACCGGCGGCGCGGCAACCTCGGCATTGAACTGGCCCTTGCCGTGCAACTGGTCGAGCAGCGATTCGAACTCGGCGTCGGTGATTTCATCACCCGCACCGCTGACAGTCTCGCCCTGCATCTGCTCGTCGGCCGCCGCTTGCGCCTTGATCGCATCGAGCGAATCGAGCAACTGCTCGAATTCACTGTCAGTGATGTCCTGGTGTTGCTCCTCGGCCTCGGCCGGCGCGGCAACCGACACGTCGGCAACCGGTGCCGGTGCAGGCGCTGCAACAGTTTCGGCTGCGCCAGGTTCGGCCAGGCGCGACAACGCTGCCAGCAGTGCGGGGGTGGCCGGTGTCACTTCGGCACGCTCGCGCACCTGGCCAAACATGCTGTTGACCGTATCCAGTGCCTCGAGCACCACATCCATCAGTTCCGCATCGACCCGGCGCTCACCTTTGCGCAGGACGTCGAACACGTTCTCGGCGATATGGCAGCACTCCACCAGTTCGTTCAGCTGGAGGAAGCCGGCGCCCCCTTTTACAGTGTGGAAACCGCGAAAGATCGCATTGAGCAGGTCGGCATCGTCAGGTCGGCTTTCCAGCTCGACCAGTTGCTCGGACAATTGCTCAAGAATTTCGCCGGCTTCTACCAGGAAATCCTGGAGGATTTCTTCATCGGCGCCGAAGCTCATCAAACGTGCTCCTTAAAAACCAAGGCTGGACAGCAGATCATCGACATCGTCCTGACCGGACACGACGTCTTCACGCTTATCGGCATGAATCTGCGGACCTTCACCCCGAGTCGGATGTTTTTCTCGATCTTTTTCTGCACGCAATTGATCGTGGTCATGTTTTATACCGGCAAAGCGGTCGACCTGGCTGGCCATCAGCACCAGCTTGAGCAGGTTGCTTTCCACCTCGGTCACCAGTGCGGTGACGCGCTTGATCACCTGGCCGGTCAGGTCCTGATAGTCCTGGGCCAGCAAAATGTCATTGAGGTGCCCGGAAACCTTGCGGTTGCCCTCGGCGCTGTGCGTCAGGAAACTGTCGACTCGCTTGACCAGATCACGGAATTCCGGCGCAGCCACTTCGCGGCGCATGAAGCGCTGCCAGTCGGTGCTCAGGGCCTTGGCCTCGCTGGCCAGCTCATTGAGCACCGGTGTGCTTTCCTCGACCAGGTCCATGGTGCGGTTGGCCGCGCCCTCGGTCAGCTTGACCACATACGACAGGCGCTCGGTGGCGTCGGTAATTTGCGACACCTCTTCTGCCTGCGGCATGGTGGGGTCGATCTGGAAACTGACGATGGCACTGTGCAGCTCGCGAGTCAGCTTGCCGACTTCCTGGTACAGGCCGCGGTCGCGGGTCTGGTTCAGTTCGTGAATCAACTGCACCGCCTCGCCGAAACGGCCCCGCTCCAGGCTTTCGACCAACTCCTGAGCATGCTTCTTCAGGGTCGACTCGAACTCGCCCAAAGACGTTTGTGATGAATCCATGACGCGCCCCCCTGACGTGACTCAGCCGTTGACGCGTTCGAAGATCTTCTCGATCTTCTCTTTGAGCACCTGAGCGGTGAACGGCTTGACCACGTAACCATTGACGCCGGCCTGTGCCGCTTCAATGATCTGGTCGCGCTTGGCTTCAGCGGTCACCATCAAGACCGGCATGCTTTTCAGCTTGTCGCTGGCACGCACTTTACGCAGCAGGTCGATGCCGGACATGCCCGGCATGTTCCAGTCGGTCACCAGGAAGTCGTAGTGACCGTTTTCCAGCATCGGCAACGCCGTGGTGCCGTCATCGGCTTCGTCGGTGTTGGTGAAACCCAGGTCACGCAACAGGTTCTTGATGATCCGCCGCATCGTCGAAAAGTCGTCAACGATGAGGATTTTCATGTTCTTGTCCAATTAGACCTCCAAGCAGTCTCAAACGCGCTCGGCCTACCGAGCACGCACTCATTCAATTCGGTACAACGTGGAAAACGACTGCAACGACAGTGGGCTCAACGCGCCCGCCATTCCCCCAGGCGGCTGCGCAGGCGCGCGGCACATTGGCTGTGCAACTGGCTGACCCGCGACTCGCTGACACCCAGCACCTCACCGATTTCCTTGAGGTTCAGCTCTTCGTCGTAGTACAGCGCCAGCACCAGGCGCTCACGCTCCGGCAGGTTGGCGATGGCCTCGGTCAGGGCAGCCTGGAAGCGCTCCTCCTCCAGGCCGCGCGCAGGTTCGACCTGGCCACTGGCGCCATCCTCATGCAGCCCTTCGTGCTCGCCGTCCTGCAACAGGTCGTCAAAGCTGAACAGGCGGCTGCCCAGGGTATCGTTCAAGATCCCGTAGTAATCATCGAGACTCAATTGGAGTTCGGCAGCAACTTCATGATCTTTAGCGTCACGGCCTGTTCTGGCCTCAACTGCACGCATGGCATCACTGACCATACGGGTGTTGCGGTGTACCGAACGCGGTGCCCAATCGCCTTTGCGCACTTCGTCCAGCATGGCCCCGCGGATGCGGATGCCGGCGTAGGTCTCAAAGCTGGCGCCCTTGCTGGCGTCGTATTTGTTGGCCACTTCCAGCAGGCCGATCATGCCGGCCTGGATCAGGTCCTCGACTTGTACGTTGGCCGGCAAGCGCGCCAACAGGTGGTACGCGATGCGCTTGACCAGCGGGGCGTAGCGTTCGATCAGCTCGTACTGGGCGTCCTTCGCCGCCCGGCTGTACATCTTGAAGCCGCTGGCGTTCATAGTACGGGTCCCGCGCTGGTGGGTTGCACCAAGCGCTCGACAAAGAACTCCAGATGGCCGCGCGGATTGGCCGGCAGCGGCCAGCTGTCGACCTTCTGGGCAATCGCCTTGAAGGCCAGCGCACACTTGGAGCGAGGGAAGGCTTCGTAGACGGCACGCTGCTTCTGCACCGCCTTGCGCACGCACTCGTCGTACGGCACAGCACCCACGTACTGCAGGGCAACGTCAAGGAAGCGGTCGGTGACCTTGGTCAGCTTGGCAAACAGGTTGCGCCCTTCCTGCGGGCTCTGCGCCATGTTGGCCAACACACGGAAACGGTTCATGCCATAGTCGCGATTGAGCAGCTTGATCAACGCGTAGGCGTCGGTAATCGAGGTAGGTTCATCACACACCACCAGCAGCACTTCCTGGGCGGCGCGAACGAAGCTGACCACCGAGTCACCGATACCCGCAGCGGTATCGATCACCAACACATCGAGGTTGTCGCCGATCTCGCTGAACGCCTGGATCAGCCCGGCATGCTGGGCCGGGGCCAGATGCACCATGCTCTGGGTGCCCGAGGCTGCCGGTACGATGCGCACACCGCCGGGGCCCTGCAGCATCACGTCACGCAGCTCGCAACGCCCTTCAATCACATCGGCGAGGGTACGTTTGGGGGTAAGGCCCAGCAACACGTCGACATTGGCCAGGCCCAGGTCGGCGTCCAGCAGCATGACCCTGCGGCCAAGCTCGGCCAGCGCCAGGGACAAGTTCACTGAAACGTTAGTCTTGCCGACGCCACCTTTGCCACCGGTCACGGCGATCACCTGTACGGGATGCATGCTACCCATGTCTGTTCTTTACCTTGTCTCGCTGGGACTCAGGCCACACGTAGGGCAATTCTGCGTGCCCCTTGGCATAGCGACTTTGCACACGCTTCATGGTCAACCCGCTCGCCGTGGGTTGTGATAGAGATCAGCGAACATGTCGGCCATGGCCTCTTCGCTGGGCTCGTCCTGCTGCTGCACATTCACCGCCCGCGTGACCAACTGGTGGCCCCGCGGCAGGTGCAGGTCGTCAGGAATGCGTGGGCCATCGGTAAGATAGGCCACTGGCAGTTCATGACTGATGGCAAGGCTCAACACATCGCCAAGGCTTGCCGTTTCATCGAGTTTGGTCAGGATGCAGCCGGCCAGGCCACAGCGCTTGTAGCTGTGGTAGGCGGCGGTCAGCACCTGCTTCTGGCTGGTGGTGGCCAGCACCAGGTAGTTCTTCGCGGCAATGCCACGCCCGGCCAAGGTTTCCAGTTGCATGCGCAGCGCAGGGTCGCTGGCCTGCAGGCCGGCAGTATCGATCAGCACCACGCGCTTGCGCAGCAGTGGCTCCAGCGCTGCTGCCAGCGACTGGCCCGGGTCGACGTAAGTCACCGGCACGTTGAGGATGCGGCCCAGGGTCTTGAGCTGCTCCTGGGCGCCGATACGGAAGCTGTCCATGCTCACCAGCGCCAGGTTCTGCGCGCCGTACTTGAGCACGTAGCGCGCGGCCAGCTTGGCCAGGGTGGTGGTCTTGCCCATGCCCGCCGGGCCGACCATGGCGATCACCCCGCCCTCTTCGATCGGCTCGATTTCAGGCACTTCGATCATCCGCGCCAAGTGAGCCAGCAGCATGCGCCAGGCCTGGCGCGGTTCCTCGATCTCGGCGGTCAGGTCCAGCAGCTCGCGGGCGATCGGCCCGGACAGGCCGATGCGCTGCAGGCGGCGCCAAAGGTTGGCCTGCTGCGGCTTGCTGCCCTGCAGCTGATTCCAGGCCAGCGAACCGAGTTGCACTTCCAGCAGCTCGCGCAGGCCCGACAGCTCCGAGCGCATGGCATCGAACAGACGTGGGTCAACCGGCGCAGCAGCCGGTGCGGCAGCGGCCTCAGGGGCATCGACGTGCGGCTCGATCAACGGTTCGGCAGCGGTCAAAGATTGCCCGGCGAACAATTGGCGGTTGTTGTCGCTGCTGTCCTGACGCTGGTCCAGCTCGGCCTGGGCAGTGGCAATGCGCGTGTGGGTCTTGCGCAGCTCTTCTTCCAGCTCGGCGTTGGGCACACGCGGGGCCAGGGCGGACAGCTTGTAGTCCAGCGCGGCCGTCAGCTCGACACCACCGGCAATGCGGCGGTTGCCAATGATTGCGGCATCGGCGCCCAGCTCGTCACGGACCAGTTTCATGGCCTGACGCATATCGGCGGCGAAAAATCGCTTAACTTGCATTATCCCCTACCTCAGCCGTTAGGGCCCACGGTGGCAACGATGGTGACTTGCTTGTTGTCCGGTATTTCCTGATACGCCAGAACATGCAAATTCGGTACAGCCAGGCGACCGAAACGCGACAACATGGCGCGGATCGGGCCGGCGACCAGCAGGATGGCCGGCTGACCCTGCATTTCCTGGCGCTGGGCCGCCTCGATCAGCGAACGTTGCAGCTTCTCGGCCATGCTAGGCTCCAGAAGAACACCATCTTCCTGACCCTGCCCGGCCCTTTGCAGACTATTCAGCAAAATCTGTTCCAACCTTGGCTCCAGGGTAATCACTGGAAGCTCCGACTCAACGCCGACAATGCTTTGCACGATGGCGCGACACAATCCGACGCGCACCACCGCCACCAGTGCGGCGGTATCTTGACTCTTGCCGGCGTTGTTCGCGATGGCCTCGGCAATACTGCGAATATCGCGCACTGGCACCTGTTCCGACAACAGGGCTTGCAGCACCTTGAGCAGCCCCGACAAGGAAATGACACCCGGCACCAGCTCTTCTGCAAGTTTAGGCGATGCCTTGGCCAGCACCTGCAGCAACTGCTGAACCTCTTCGTGGCCGATCAGCTCGTGGCAGTGTTTCTGCAGAATCTGGTTGAGGTGGGTGGCCACCACGGTGCTGGCATCGACCACGGTGTAACCCAGCGACTGCGCCTGTGAGCGCTGGCCGACGTCGATCCACACCGCTTCCAGGCCAAACGCCGGGTCGCGCGCGGCAATACCGTTGAGGGTGCCAAACACCTGCCCAGGGTTGATTGCCAGTTCGCGGTCCGGGTAGATCTCCGCCTCGGCCAGAATCACCCCCATCAGGGTCAGGCGATAGGCGCTGGGCTGCAGGTCGAGGTTGTCACGAATGTGCACGGTGGGCATCAGGAAGCCCAGGTCCTGCGACAGCTTCTTGCGCACGCCCTTGATCCGCGCCAGCAACTGGCCGCCCTGGTTGCGATCGACCAGCGGGATCAGCCGATAGCCGACCTCCAGGCCGATCATGTCGATGGGGGTGACGTCGTCCCAACCCAGCTCCTTGGTTTCCAGCGCGCGCTGTGGCGAGGGCAGCAGGTCCTGCTGACGCTGCGCCTCTTGCTGGGCTTTGACCTTGGCCTGTTGCTGTTTCTTCCACACCAGGTAGGCGCCGCCGGCCGCCATCAGGCCGAGGCTGAGGAAGGCAATGTGCGGCATGCCCGGCACCAGGCCCATGACGATCATCAGCCCCGCCGACACCGCCAGCGCCTTGGGCGAATCGAACATCTGCCGATTGATCAGCTTGCCCATGTCTTCAGAGCCTGAAGCACGGGTGACCATGATCGCGGCGGCGGTGGACAGCAGCAGTGATGGCAATTGCGCCACCAAACCGTCACCAATGGTCAGCAGGGCATAGACCTTGCCGGCCTCGCTGAACGACATATTGTGCTGCAGCATGCCGATGAGCATGCCACCGATCAGGTTGATGAACAGGATCAGCAAGCCGGCGATGGCGTCGCCGCGCACGAACTTGCTGGCACCGTCCATCGAACCGTAGAACTCGGCCTCCTGCGCCACCTCGGCACGGCGGTGCTTGGCCTGGGCCTGGTCGATCAGGCCGGCATTGAGGTCGGCGTCGATGGCCATCTGCTTGCCGGGCATGGCGTCGAGGGTGAAACGCGCACTCACTTCCGAGATACGCCCGGCGCCCTTGGTCACCACCACGAAGTTGATGATCATGAGGATGGCGAACACCACGGCACCGACCACGTAGTTACCGCCGATCACCACCTCACCAAAGGCCTGGATCACTTTACCGGCAGCGCCGTGGCCCTCCTGGCCATGCAGCATGACCACACGGGTAGACGCCACGTTCAGGGCCAGGCGCAACAACGTGGCCACCAGCAGGATGGTCGGGAACGCGGCGAAGTCGAGGGGGCGCAGGGCGTATACACAGACCAGTAGCACAACGATCGACAGGGCGATGTTGAAGGTGAAGAACACGTCGAGCAGGAACGGCGGTATCGGCAACATCATCATTGCCAACATCACCAGCAGTAACAGCGGCACACCCAGGTTGCCCCGGCCGAGCCCGGCCAGGTTGTTGCGGGCGTTGCTGATTAACTGAGTGCGATCCACCGCGAGTCCTCTTGATGCAAAACTTTGACGCCCAGGGGGCGCCTGGGCGTGGCTCTGCAAGAAGCCTTCCAACTTTGCTCGAAGGGAGATTTATGTTGCCGGTGCCGGCCCTTTCGCGGGTGAACCCGTTCCTACACGACGGCCTGCGCCCAATCACCGATGTGTGTCCATCCCCGATCAGGTGTAGGAGCGGGTTTACCCGCGAATACGGTAGCGGCGGCAACGGTGAACGGCGGGTGGAGATTGGCCAGCAGGCCCGGCCCTTTCGCGGGTGAACCCGCTCCTACACGACGGCCTGCGCCCAATCACCGATGTGTGTCCATCCCCGATCAGGTGTAGGAGCGGGTTTACCCGCGAATACGGTAGCGGCGGCAACGGTGAACGGCGGGTGGAGATTGGCCAGCAGGCCCGGCCCTTTCGCGGGTGAACCCGCTCCTACACGACGGCCTGCGCCCAATCACCGATGTGTGTCCATCCCCGATCAGGTGTAGGAGCGGGTTTACCCGCGAATACGGTAGCGGCGGCAATGGTGAACGGCGGATAGAGATTGGCCAGCAGGCCCGGCCCTTTCGCGGGTGAACCCGCTCCTACAGCGCGCCAACCGCCGACATGTACCCACCACCGTGGTAGGAGCGGGTTTACCCGCGAAAGAGCCAGAAGCCGTGACACAAGGTCAACTGTCGCGGCGCAGGTCCGGTGGGATCGGCAGGTCGTCCTTCAGCGGCTCTGGGCGCTTGCCCTTGCCGGATCGGTATTGGCGAATCTGGAACACATACGCCAGCACCTGCGCCACCGCCAGGTACAGCCCCGCCGGGATCTCCTGCTCAAGTTCGGTGGAGTAATAGATCGCCCGCGCCAGCGCCGGCGACTCGAGGATCTGGATGTTGTGCTCCACGCCAATTTCACGAATCTTCAACGCCATGAAATCGCTACCCTTGGCCAGCAGCAACGGCGCCGCACCGCCTTTCTCCGGGTCGTATTGCAACGCCACCGCATAATGCGTCGGGTTGGTGATGATCACATCTGCATCCGGTACCGCCGCCATCATGCGCCGCTGCGACACCTCGCGCTGCAGTTGGCGAATACGTTGCTTGACCTCGGGCTTGCCCTCGCTGTCCTTGTACTCGTCGCGCACTTCCTGCTTGGTCATCTTCATTTTCTTGTGCGTCTGGTACAGCTGGAACGGCACATCTGCCGCGGCAATCAGCAACAGCCCGGCCGACATCCACAAGGCACTCCAGCCCACCACCTGCAAGCTATGGATGATCGCCTGCTCCAGCGGCTCGTTGGCAATCGACAGCAAGGCCTGGCGGTCACCGGAGAGCACCACCACCGCCACCACCAGAATCACGAAAAACTTGGCCAGCGCCTTGAGCAATTCAGTCAAGGCCTGCATCGAGAACATGCGCTTGATCCCCGACAGCGGGTTCATGCGGCTGAACTTGGGCTGCAGCAAGCTGCCCGAGAACAAGAAGCCGCTAAGCGCGATGGGCGCCACGAAGGAAATCACGAACAGCAGGATCAACACCGGCTGCACCGCCCAGATAGCCATCTTGCCCGAGGCCAGCAGAAAGGCCCCCATGGCCCGTTCATCGACGATGATGTCGCGGGTCAAACTGAAGTTCATGCGCATCAACGCCAGCAATGTTTCGGCCAAGTGACCACCGAATGCCAGCAGGCCACCAGCGCCCGCCAGGGTCACCGCCACCGTGTTCAGCTCCTTGGAGCGCGCGACCTCGCCCTTCTCACGGGCGTCGCGCTTGCGCTTTTCGGTGGGGTCTTCTGTCTTGTCCTGACCGCTCTCGCTTTCTGCCATGTTCAGCGCGCCCTCGCCAGCTCACGCAGCCACTGCAGCGTTTCACTGGCCAATGCCTGATAGTGAGACAGTATATCGGCCAGGCCCACCCAGAAGACGAACATGCCCATGACCAAGGTCAGCGGGAAGCCGATGGAGAAAATATTCAGCTGTGGCGCTGCGCGGGTCATTACGCCAAAGGCGATGTTCACCACCAGCAGCGCGGCAATCACCGGCAGAATCAACAGCAGGCCGGCACCGAACACCCAGCCCATGCGCCCGGCCAGCTCCCAGAAGTGGTTGACCACCAGCGCACTCCCCACCGGCAAGGTGGTAAAACTTTCGGTCAGCACCTCGAACACCACCAGGTGGCCGTTCATCAACAGGAACAACACACTCACCAGCATGGTCATGAACTGGCTGATTACCGTGACGTTGACCCCGTTGGCGGGGTCAACCATCGAGGCGAAGGCCATGCCCATCTGCACCGCAACAATCTGCCCGGCAATCACGAAAGCCTGGAACAACAACTGCAAGGCCAGGCCAAACAGTGCGCCAACGATGATCTGCTCGGCGCACAGCAGCAAACCGCGCAGGCTCAGCGGGTCGAATTCAGGCAGTGGCGGCAGTGCCGGCACGATTACCACGGTGATGGCCACGGACACGTACAAGCGCACCCGCGCCGGCAACATGCGGGTACCGAAAATCGGCATGGTCATCAGCACCGCGGTCACCCTGAACAACGGCAGGATGAAGGTGGCGACCCAGGTGCCGATCTGCGTGTCGGTCAGTTCCAGCATCGCCGCATCAACCTATGAGCTGCGGGATGTTGGTGTAGAGCGTGGTGATGTACTCCATGAATTTCTGCACCAGCCACGGCCCGGCAATGATCAG
Source organism: Pseudomonas sp. JY-Q (assembly GCF_001655295.1). Lineage (NCBI taxonomy): Bacteria > Pseudomonadati > Pseudomonadota > Gammaproteobacteria > Pseudomonadales > Pseudomonadaceae > Pseudomonas > Pseudomonas sp. JY-Q. The sequence continues at coordinate 4,407,767 of NZ_CP011525.1, forward strand.
CGTGATCAGCATCACCAGCAGGCGCGGCAGAAAGCTCAGGGTCTGTTCGTTGATCTGCGTGGCCGCCTGGAACATCGCCACCACCAGGCCCACCAACAGGCTCGGCACCACCAGCACGGCAACCATCAAGGTGGTCAGCCACAGGGCATCACGGAACAGGTCGACAGCTACTTCAGGTGTCATCGGCGGCTCTCCTTGACGGCGTCAGACGCCGCCGAAACTGCTGGCCAGGGTGCCCATGATCAGCGCCCAGCCGTCGACCAGCACGAACAGCATGATCTTGAACGGCAGCGAGATGATCAGCGGCGACAGCATCATCATACCCATGGCCATCAGCACGCTGGCCACCACCATGTCGATGATCAGGAACGGGATGAAGATCATGAACCCGATCTGGAACGCGGTCTTGAGCTCCGACGTGACGAATGCCGGCACCAGGATCGTCAGCGGCACCTGGTCGGGGCCGGCGATGTCGGTGCGCTTGGACAGGCGCATGAACAAGTCAAGGTCGCTCTGCCGGGTTTGCGCCAGCATGAAGTCCTTGAGCGGGCCCTGAGCTTTGTCGATCGCCTGCTGGGCAGTCATCTGCTCCTTCAGGTACGGCTGCAGCGCGTCCTGGTTCACCCGATCGAACACCGGCGCCATGATGAACATGGTCAGGAACAGCGCCATGCCGGTCAACAGCTGGTTCGATGGCGTCTGCTGCAGGCCCAGGGCCTGGCGCAAAATCGAAAACACGATGATGATGCGGGTAAAGCTGGTCATCAGAATGACGAACGCCGGGATGAAGCTCAGCGCGGTCATGATCAGCAGGATTTGCAGGCTGACCGAATATTCCTGTTGCCCGTCCGGGGTGTTGGACAGGGTGATGGCCGGGATCGACAGCGGGTCGGCGGCCAGGGCCAGCGGCGCAGCCAGCAGCAGCGCCAGAGTCAACAACGTACGCAGCGCGCCGCTCATCACTTGTTGTCCTTAGGGTCCTTGCCCATCAGCTCCATCAGCCGCTGGGCAAACTCCGGCGTCGCCTGACGGACGCTTGCCGGGACTTCCACGGGTTCGGCCAGTACGTGCAGGGCCTCGATGGTGCCGGGGGTATGGCCTATCAGGATCTGCTCCTTGCCCACCTGCACCAGCAGCAGGCGGTCACGCGGGCCGATGGCACGGCTGCCGACAATCTCGATCACCTGCCCACCCTTCACAGCGGTGCTCTGCAGGCGCCGCAGCAGCCAGGCCAGGAAGAAGATCAGGCCCACCACCAGCAGCAGGCCCAAGACCATCTGCGCCAGCTGCCCGCCGAGACTGCCAGGTTGAGCCGCCGGGGTGGCCGCTGGCGTGGCCGCAGCCAGGCAGGCGTGGCTGGCGAACAGCACCGCTGCCACGGCGATGGCGCGCATCGTGCCCTTCACTCAGCGCAGCTTCTTGATACGTTCGCTGGGGCTGATCACGTCGGTCAGGCGGATGCCGAACTTTTCGTTGACCACGACCACTTCGCCATGGGCGATCAGCGTACCGTTGACCAGCACGTCGAGCGGCTCCCCGGCCAGGCGGTCGAGCTCGATCACCGAGCCCTGGTTGAGCTGCAGCAGGTTGCGGATGTTGATCTCGGTGCTGCCCACTTCCATGGAAATGTTCACCGGGATATCCAGGATCACGTCCAGGTTAGGGCCTTCGAGGCTGACATTTTCGTTCGGCTTCGGCGAGCTGGCGAATTCTTCCATCGGCAGGCGGCCCGGGCCGCTGCTGCCGGTGTCCCCGCCCAGCAGTGCATCGATGTCGGCCTGGCCGGCAGAACCGGTTTCTTCCAACGCTGCGGCCCACTCATCGGCCAGTGCCTGGTCCTCTGGGGAGGTGATCTCGTTTTCGTTAGCCATGATTTCCTCGACAGGCATTCAATTCGTTGTAAGCGACCGGCACACCGTCAGCGGCGTTCGATCGGGTCAATGATCTGCAGGGCCAGGTTGCCCTTGTGCGAGCCCAGCCGCGCCTTGAACGCTGGCACCCCGTTAGCGCGCAGCACCAGGTGCTCGGGCAGCTCCACCGGGACCACGTCACCCGGCTGCATGTGCAGGATGTCGCGCAGCTTCAGCTGGCGTCGGGCGACCGTGGCGGTCATTGGCACGGCCACGTCCAGCACGTCCTCGCGCAGGGCTTTGACCCAGCGCTCGTCCTGGTCGTCCAGGTCCGACTGGAAACCGGCGTCGAGCATTTCCCGCACCGGCTCGATCATCGAGTACGGCATGGTCACGTGCAGATCGCCCCCGCCGCCGTCCAGTTCGATGTGGAAGGTGGACACCACCACCGCCTCGCTGGGGCCGACAATGTTGGCCATGGCCGGGTTGACCTCGGAGTTCATGTACTCGAAGCTGACCGGCATGATCGCCTGCCAGGCTTCCTTGAGGTCGACGAAACACTGGTCCAGCACCATGCGCACCACACGCAGTTCGGTCGGGGTGAACTCACGCCCTTCGATCTTGGCGTGGCGGCCATCGCCGCCAAAAAAGTTGTCCACCAGCTTGAACACCAGCTTGGCGTCGAGGATGAACAGCGAAGTGCCACGCAGCGGCTTGATCTTGACCAGGTTGAGGCTGGTGGGCACGTACAGCGAGTGCACGTATTCGCCGAACTTCATGACCTGCACGCCCCCCACGGCCACGTCTGCGGAGCGGCGTAGCAGGTTGAACATGCTGATACGGGTGTAGCGGGCGAAGCGCTCGTTGATCATTTCCAGGGTCGGCATGCGACCCCGCACGATACGGTCCTGACTGGTCAGGTCGTAGCTTTTGATACTGCCAGGCTCGGATGCACTCTCGGTCTGCACCAGCCCGTCGTCGACACCGTGCAACAGGGCATCGATTTCATCCTGGGACAGCAGGTCCTGTACGGCCATTGCGGACTCCTACTGCAATACGAAATTGGTGAACAGCAACTGGTCGATGACCGGCTTGCCGACTTCCTTCTGCGCCACTTCCTGGACCACCGCGGTGGCCTTCTGACGCAGCATCTCCTGCCCTACCGGGCTGCTGGCGAGGGTGTCGAACCCTTGCCCGGAGAACATCATCACCAGGTTGTTGCGGATCACCGGCATGTGCACCTTGAGGGCATCCAGGTCGGCCTGGTTACGCGCCTGCAGGGTGATGCTCAGCTGCATGTAGCGCTGGCGGCCGTTCTGGTTGAAGTTGACCACGAAGGCCGGGGTCAGCGCCTCGTAGATCGCCGCTGGCTTGACGTTGCTGGCCGCGGCTTCGGCGGCCGGAGCGGGCTCGCTCTTGTGCATGATGAACCAGGTAGCGCCCACCGAAAGGCCGATCGCCAGCAACAGGCCGACGACAGCCAGCAGGATCAGCTTGAGTTTGCCTTTAGTGGCGGGGTCTTTGACTGCTTCGCTCTTCGCCATGCCAATAATCCGTCGTCCATCGGGGGGTTCAAGGGAGGATGGCTTGGCTTGAGCAAGTGTTATGCCAGATTTCGCAGGGGATGGATTCCAGCAGGTTTTGCGGTGCTGGTCGCTTCGCGGCCACGCCCGCTCCCACAGCTACCGCACAGGGTTCGAAATCAACGAAACTCCTGTGGGAGCGGGCTCGCCCGCGAAGAAGCCAGCCCAGGCCAACCGTTATCAGGCGTAGTAATCGACCGCACTGTCGCCGACAACCACCTGCTGCTCCAAAGGCCGGGCGCTATCGACCGCCTCGACCCCACCCTGCTCGGCCCGGCGCGCCGCCACCCCGGAAAGGTTGCTGCCCTGCGCCTGCCCCTGCTGTTGTTGCTGCCCGCGCGACTGGTCAGCCACGTTGACATCCGGCTGCGCCAACCCCTGCTGGGCAAACAGTTCGCGCAGGCGGTGCACCTGGCTGTCGAGGGCATCACGTACGCCGGCGTGGCCGCTGATGAAGGTGACCTGGGTGGCCTGGTCCGCCGCAACATTGACGCGAATGTCGAGGCGACCGAGTTCTGCCGGCTCCAGTTGGATATCAGCCGACTTGAGGTTCTGGCTGGACAGGTACATGACCCGGTTGACCAGGCCTTCGGCCCAAGCGTTCTGGTTCATTGGCAATGGCTGATGCAGCGGGTTCGCATTGGCCGGCACGGCATTGGCGGTCTTGGCCGTGGCCGCCTGGGTCAGGCTGGCCAGGCGGTTGGCAAAATCATCGATGCGGGTGTCGCTGCTGGCACTCTTGGTGTCTTTCAGGCCGTCCTCAAGCAAGCTGCCAAAGGCCTTGTCACCGGATTCGGCGCTTTCGCCATCGGTATTCTCGACCAAATTCGCCAAGGTATTGACGGCCGCCTGCCCTTCCTCGCCCTGAGCCTGGGCAGCATCAAGGGCATGTGCCGAGGTGCCACCCTTGGCCTGGGCACTGTGCTCCAGCGCGAGGCGCAGGGTTGGCAGGTTGGCCAGGGGGTCAGCATCCGGATCGAAGGCCTCCTCGGCGGACGGCTCTTCAGGCAGTGCCGCGGCGACCTGGGTTTGCGCCGTGGCCGCCTGCAGCACCGGCGCCACCGCCTCGGCCTGAGCCTGGATCAATTGCGCGCCGGGCTGGGCATCAGTGACCTGACCGGCCACCAGGCTGGCATCACGCACACCCGTATCGGCCTGGGCCGAATCCTCTTCTGGCAACTTGTTGCCGTCATCGGCAACTGCAGCTTTGCCAGCCGGGTCTTTCTTGCCGCCGGCTGCCGCATCAGGTTTGTCCTTGGGCTTGGCTTGAGCGACCTTGTCGTCCTGCCCGGTAACCTTGTCGCGGCCCTGCTTGGCCATCACCTGGCCAAAGGCATCGCCCTTGTCGCCCAGCGCCTGCAGCGGCTTGTCCGCCTGCACGGTGGCCGAACGCGAGGTCTTGGCAATGGCATTGGCTTGCAACAAAGGGTTGGGTGCGACAGGCATCGAGCGGTCTCCGCGCCAGAAACAAAAATCATCGGGGCAGAGACAGGCAAGACTCGCGCCAACTCGCGTATCAGCCTGCGGAAATACGTTGCTGCTCACCACGGTAAAAGTGCTGCACCACGACGAATTCCATGTCGATGCGGCTGATCAAGTCTTCAATTCCATATAACGGGGGCCGCCGTGCGCGCTCTTCGAGCTGCTGGCACAGGCTGGCCAAGGCCACCGCGCCCATGTTGCTGCTGCTGCCCTTGAAACTGTGGGCTGCCGCGCCAAGCTCCTCGGCGCTTTTGGCCGCGTGCAGCTGGCCAAGACGCCGCTCTGAGTCGTCGAGAAAAGTCTGCACCAACTGCAGGTAGCCATCTTCCATGACCTCACGCAGGTCACTGAGTACCTTGTGGTCAATATGCATGTCAGTCACTTGTTCACTCCTTGATCAAGCCAGATTATGCCCGAGCCAACCCGTGGCTCACCATACGAACTCCACATGCGCGCAACGCCCGCCCTCACTCCAGCGCGCGTCACTGGCCAACTGCCGCACCAGATTCAGACCGCGACCGCTCAGCCCCTGATCCAGCGAAGGCCGCGCAAGCACTTGCTGCACGTCGAAGCCGGCACCGCTGTCGCGCACCTCGATCATCAGACGCCCACCGCCGCCATGCGGTTCAACCTTGAAATCGATGCTTACAAAGCCTTCGGTCAGCGAGCCCAGGCGCCGGGCGCGCTCCTGGTAATAGTCGGTAAAGCCCTGCACATCGCGCTTGAGCTGTGAGTCCAGGCCCAGCACACCATGCTCAAGCGCATTGGCATACAACTCGCTAAGCACACTGTGCAAGTTGCCGGTACGCGCGCGCAGGCCATGAATTTCTTGCAACAACTGCACCAGGTAAGGCACAGGGTTGAAGCGCTTGAGGCTTTCGCCCCGCACTTCGAAGCTCAGCGACCAGTCCAGCGGGCTGGAGCGGCCACTATCAGAGTAGATCATCGGTGCCGGCACCCGCTCCTCGGCAGTGAACATGCGAATGTCGCACAAGCTGATGTCATCGCGTGGCTGCCCACCAAAACGCTCCAGGGCCAGCATCAGCTCATCGAACAACTGCACAGGGTCGCGGTTGTCGGCCAGCACCGCTCGCAGGCGCTGTACGCCAAACAGGCGCTCCTGGTCGTCGGCGGTATCGAGCACACCGTCTGACAGCAGCAACAGGCGCTCGCCCGGTGCCAGCGGCAACACCTCTGTGCTGTCATCGAAGCGCTCAGCGGCCAGAATGCCCAGCGGCAGGTGCCGCGAACTCAGTGCCGACAGCACTTGGCCATCCACCGACAGGCGATAACCATCGGGCATACCGCCATTCCACACCTCCACCGAGCCGCGCTGCATGCTGAGGTTGAGCAGCAGCGCACAGCAGAACATGTCCACCGGCAGGATGCGCTTGAGCTTGGCATTCATCTCGCGCAGGATCTGCGCCATGCCGTAGCCCTTGGCGGTCATGCCGTAGAACACCTCAGCCATCGGCATGGCGCCGACCGCCGCCGGCAGGCCATGACCGGTGAAATCGCCAAGCAGCACACGCATGTCGCCGGCCGGGGTAAATGCCGCCAGCATCAGGTCGCCATTGAACAGCGCGTAAGGCGATTGCAAGTAGCGAATGTTAGGGGCAGAAAGGCAACCCGAGTGGGCCACCTTGTCGAACACCGCCTTGGCGACCCGCTGCTCGTTAAGCAGGTGATGGTGATGCCGGGTGATCTGGTCACGCTGTTCCAGTACCGTTGCCTGCAAGCGACGCAGACGGTCCATGGCGCGAATCTTGGCAGCGAGGATCACCGCACTGTAGGGCTTGGCCATGAAATCATCGCCCCCCGCCTCCAGGCAACGCACCAGGCCTTCTTCTTCATTCAGCGACGTCAGGAAAATGATCGGCACCAGCGCCTCGCCAGCCAATGCCTTGATCTGCCGCGCCGCCTCGAAGCCATCCATGACCGGCATCAGGGCGTCCAGCAGCACCAGTTGCGGGCGCCGCTCGAGGTACAGCGCTACCGCCTGCTCGCCGTTCTCCGCAGTGAATACCTGATGCCCCTGGCGGCGCACGATCTGCGCAAGCAGAAGGCGATCGACAGCACTGTCTTCGGCGACCAGCACGGTCAACGCCTGTTCAGCCGGCATGTCGGCGCTCAACTGATATCGAAGAGTTTTTCGAAATTGGAGATAGCGAGAATCTTGCGCACGTCGGAGCTGGCATGCACTACCCGCACATCCGACTCGTCGCCGCCCGCGTGGTCGCGCAGCAACAGCAGCATGCCCAGCGCGGAGCTGTCGAGGTAGGTGGTGTCCTTCAGGTCGACGACCACCGAATCCGGGCGCCTGGGCTGGCGTTCGTAGGCGTCGCGAAACTCCTGATGCTTGCCGAAATCGAAGCGCCCCTTGATCTTGATGGTCAGCTTTTTCCCGTCCTGCGAAAAATCAGTCTCGACTGCCATGCTAGCGATTCCTTCGATGATGGCGGATGCAACTGCTCTAAGGTTTAGCAGGCGATGGTGGGGGTGGCAAGCGGATGCAGGCTCGTGGCTTTGATGGCCTGTACGGCCTCTTCGCGGGTAAACCCGCTCCTACATCAATCGGTGGTGTCGCCCAATACCGTGGTAGGAGCGGGTTCACCCGCGAATAGGCCGGACCTGCCAGCCAACATACCCGGTCATACACCGTCGCAGCCGCCACCGCATTCGCGGGCAAGACCTCGCATTTGTTTCGGGCCAATTATTCCGCTGCAAGGCCTGCGGCGAACACCTATAGATGGTTTTGCCGCGGTAGGCGCTGCGACAGCTCATCCAGCAAGCGCTGCTCACGCTTGTCTTCAGCGCGCCGGGCCTCGTCCTGGTAGCGCTGTACCAGCTTGCGCAAACCTTCCACCCGGGCATAGGCCTGCTGCCAGGTACCCCGGGCGTTATTGAGGTTGTTCTGGTGCCAGACCAGGCTTTGCCGCTGCTGGGTCATGGCCGTTTCCAGCTGCCCCAGAAAACGCTGATAATTGACCAGCCAGCTGCCATTGACCCCTTGCCCGCCGCGGTTGATCCACTGCAGCTGGTAATCCTCGCGAAAGCGCTCCAGCTCGGCCAGCTTGGCTTGGGCCGTGGCCACCTGCTGCTGGAAATGACCAAGGCGCTGAGCCGCCTTGCGCTCGGCTTCTTCGGCCATGTCCACCACCGGCGCCAGGCGCGCGGCACGTCCGGGCAGCGCCATGGCTTATCAACCTGCCGGGGGCGTGAAAATTGCCCCCAGCTGTTCGCGGCTCTGCGCCATGCCCACATTCTCGCGCAGGCCTTGGCGCAGGAACTCAACCAGCTTCGATTGCAAGGCAATGGCCAGGTCGGTCTCCGGATCACCGCCGGCCACGTAAGCCCCCACGCTGATCAGGTCGCGGCTTTGCGACAGGCGCGACCACAGTTGCTTGAACTTCTGCGCCTGGCGCAAGTGGTCGGCATCGACCACTTGGGGCATGACCCGGCTGATCGACGCTTCGATGTCGATGGCCGGGTAATGGCCCTCCTCAGCCAGCCGACGCGACAGCACAAAGTGGCCGTCAAGCACGCCCCGCGCCGAGTCGGCGATCGGGTCTTGCTGATCGTCGCCTTCAGACAGCACAGTATAGAACGCAGTGATCGAACCACCGCCAGGTTCGCCATTGCCTGCCCGCTCCACCAGCTTGGGCAGCTTGGCGAACACCGATGGCGGGTAACCCCGGGTGGCCGGTGGCTCGCCGATGGCCAGGGCAATTTCCCGCTGGGCCTGGGCGAAACGGGTCAACGAGTCCATCAGCAACAGCACATTCTTGCCTTTGTCGCGGAAGTACTCGGCAATGCGTGTGCAATACATGGCGGCGCGCAGGCGCATCAGCGGGGCATCGTCGGCCGGCGAAGCCACCACCACCGAGCGCTTGAGGCCCTCTTCACCGAGGATGTGCTCGATGAACTCCTTCACCTCGCGCCCCCGCTCACCGATCAGGCCGACCACGATGATTTCGGCTTCGGTGAAGCGGGTCATCATGCCCAGCAGCACCGATTTACCCACCCCGGTACCGGCAAACAGGCCCAGCCGCTGACCACGGCCGACGGTAAGCAGGCCGTTGATACTGCGAATGCCCACATCCAACGGCTTGCTGATAGGGTCGCGGTTGAGCGGGTTGATCACCGGGCCGTCCATCGGCACCCAGTCCTCGGCCTTCATCCCGCCCTTGCCATCCAGCGCACGGCCGGCGCCGTCGAGCACCCGGCCCAGCATGCTCATGCCCATGGGCAGACGGCCGCCGTCATCCAGCGGCACGACCCGGGCCCCCGGCGCGATGCCGACGATACTGCCCACCGGCATCAGAAACACCTTGGGCCCGGCAAAGCCCATGACTTCGGCCTCGACCTGCACCGGGTGATAACTGTCATCGTTGATCACCAGGCAGCGGCTGCCCACTGCTGCGCGCAGGCCTTCGGCTTCCAGGGTGAGGCCAACCATACGCAGCAAGCGGCCTTCGACGATGGGCTGGGCAGGCAGCTCGATGGCCTCAGCGTAAGAGCCGAGGCGCTTGCCGAAACTGGTGCGTTCAAGGTGCATCTGGGCTGTCCACGGCACGCTCGGCCGGCGCGTCCAGGTCTATCGTCATGTCTGGCGCCGCCGGGTGCAGGGAATGGTCGTGCAACTGGTCGAACAGCTGCGCCACCGCTTTTTCGATACGCGTTTCCATGGTGGCATCGATACGGCTGTGGGCCGTCTCGATGCGGCAACCACCCGGTAGCAGCGCGCCGTCTTCCAACAGCCGCCAGTTCTCCTCATGGCGTTCGCGCAGGGCCTTGGCCAGCTCGAAATCCTGCGGGTTGAGGTGGATGCGGATATTGTCCGCGCCCATGGGCAGCAGCTTGAGCGCTTCGCGCAGCACCTGAGTGATCTGGCTGGAATCGTTGCGCAGCTCGCGGCCAATCACCTGACGGCTCATGTGCGCGATCAGGTGCACCAGGCTTTTCTCGATCTGCGTGTCCTGCTCGGCGATCGGCTCCATCAGGTTGGCCATCAGCCGCTCGAGGCTTTCCAGCTTGGCCTTCAGGGCCTCTTCGGCCTCCTGGCGGACTTTGAGCTGAGTGCTGTGGAAGCCCTCGCGCTCCCCGGTGGCGAAGCCCTCGTTGTAGGCCTCCTGACGGATGGCTTCGAGCTCTTCCAGGGTCAGTGGCTGGACTTCTTCCAGCGGCACTTCCTCGACTTCCTCGATGACCTCGGGTTCCGGCTCTGGCTCGGGCGCAGGCTCCGGTTCCGGGTCGAAGCTGGGCAGCGTCCACACGTCCACGCCCTCGAGGTCGCGGGCGCGGATCAGGTCGCTGGGGTGGTGTTCTTTGGTGGGCATGCTGTCATGTTCTCAAACCATGTTCGGCCGACACGGTCCCTTGTAGGAGCGGGTTCACCCGCGAATGCGTCGGCAGCGACAACCTCGATTGCCAGGGCCGACGCCTTCGCGGGTAAACCCGCGCCTACAAAAGGCGGCGTCGGCCATGGGATCGCGAATACCTTAGATCATTTCCTCGGCGCCCTTGCCGCCAAGCACGATCTCGCCGGCCTCGGCCATACGCCGGGCAATGGTGAGGATTTCTTTCTGCGCGGTTTCCACGTCGCTGACCCGTACCGGCCCTTTGGCCTCCAGATCGTCGCGCAGCAACTCCGAAGCACGTTTGGACATGTTCTTGAAGATCTTGTCCTTGACCCGCTCGTCGGCGCCCTTGAGCGACACCACCAACACGTCGGAGGACACTTCGCGCAACAGCGCCTGGATGCCCCGGTCGTCGACGTCGGCCAGGTTGTTGAAGACGAACATCAGGTCTTCGATCTGCTCCGACAGGTCGCTGTCGATTTCGCGGATCGCGTCCATCAGTGCGCCTTCCACCGAGCTGTCCAGGAAGTTCATGATGTCGGCCGCCCGCTTGATGCCACCCAGGGTGGTGCGCGCGGCGTTGGAGTTGCCCGAGAACTGCTTCTCGAGAATCTGGTTCAGCTCCTTCAGCGCCGCGGGTTGCACGGTGTTCAGCGATGACACGCGCAGGACGATGTCCAGGCGCACCTTGTGGTCGAAGTTGCTCAGCACTTCACCGGCCTGGTCCGGGTCGAGGTAGGCGACCACGATGGCCTGGATCTGTGGGTGCTCGTAGCGGATCACGTCGGCCACGGCACGCGGTTCCATCCACTTGAGGCTGTCCAGGCCACTGGTATTGCCGCCGAGCAGGATGCGGTCGACCAGGCCGTTGGCCTTGTCCTCGCCCAGGGCCTGGTTGAGCATCTTGCGGATGTACGCATCAGAACCGACGCCCAGGCTGGTCTGGTCGCCGACGATGTCGACGAACTCGCTCATCACCTGTTCAACCTGGTCACGGTGCACATTGCCCATCTGCGCCATGGCCACACCCACCCGCTGCACTTCCTTCGGGCCCATGTGCCGCAGCACCTGGGCCGCATCGGTCTCGCCCAGCGAGAGCAGGAGGATCGCCGCCTTGTCGACGCGGCTCAGCTTGGCGGTAACGGCTCGGTTATCACTCATCGGCGTTGATCCAGTCTTTCACGACCTGGGCCACACGGCCCGGGTCTTCGGCCACCAGGCCTTTGATTGCGTTGAGCTGTGCCTCGTAACCCTCGCTCGGGCTAGGCAGCAGAATGCTTGTCGGGCCACCCAGGCTGACGCGGTCGTTGGCCAGTTCGCCATCCAGACCCATCATGCCGCCCAGCTCCATGTCGCTGTCCGGGGCAGCCTGCTTGCCGCCCCCGGTAATGTTGTTCAGCACTGGCCGCAGCACGCCGAACACCAGCACCAGGATGAACACCACGCCCAGCACCTGTTTGACGATATCCCAGAACCACGGCTGCTGGTAGAAGGCGATATCGGCGATTTCCTCGCCACGGTCGGCGGCGAACGGCACGTTGATCACCGTCACGCTGTCGCCACGGCTGGCATCGAAGCCGACTGCGTCCTGCACCAGGCGGGTAAAGCGCGCCAGGTCCTCGGCACCCCATGGCGCCCGCGTGGTATCGCCAGTGGCCGGGTCGATCTTGACCTGGTCGTCCACCACCACCGCTACCGACAGGCGAGTCATGCGCCCCTGCTGCTGGCGGGTGTGGCTGATGGAACGGTCCAGCTCGAAGTTCTTGGTGCTTTGCTGACGTTTGTCTGACGGGTACGGCGCGAGCATCGGCTGACCGGTGGCCGGGTCCATGATCTGCTGGCCGTTGGCATCCACCAGCGGTTGGCCAGGCTGAATGGCAGCAGCCGGGGTAGCCGCGCCACCAGTGGTCTGCGGTGCCGAAGCGGCGCCTGGCGGCTGGTTGCTCAGCGCGCCAGGCACGCCTTGCGGGCCTTGGCTGCTGGCACGTTGTTCGTCGACCGACTGCTCGCTGCGCAACGCCGGCTGGTCGGGGTTGAACTGTTCGGAGGTGGACTCGACCGCGCTGAAGTCGAGGTCGGCGGACACTTCGGCCTTGTAGCGGTCGTTGCCCAACACCGGCTGCAGAATGTTGTGCACACGCTGGGTGAGCATACCTTCCACCCGGCGGCTGTAGTCGAACTGCTTGCCGGCCTGGGTCAGCGCGGAATCCTGAATCTGCTCGGACAGCAGGTTGCCTTTCTGGTCGACGACGGTGACCTGGGACTTGTCCAGTTCCGGCACGCTGGTGGCGACCAGGTTGACGATGGCCATCACCTGCCCGGCTTCCAGTGCACGGCCTGGGTACAGCTCGACCAGTACCGAGGCGCTGGGCTTGCGTTCATCACGCACGAACACCGAACTTTTCGGGATGGCCAGGTGCACGCGCGCGGCCTTGACGTTGTTGAGGCTGGAAACGGTACGGGCCAGTTCGCCTTCAAGGCTGCGGCGGTAGCGGGTAGCTTCCATGAACTGGCTGGTGCCCAGGCCCTGCTCCTTGTCGAGCAGCTCGAAGCCGACATTGCCGTCGCTCGGCGCCACGCCGGCGGCTGCCAGTTTCAGGCGCGCACGGGAGAGGTCGTCGGCCTTGACCAGCAGGGCCCCCGAGTTGGGCTCCACGTTATAGGGGATGTCAGCAGCGGCCAGGGTGTCCATGACCTGCTTGGTGTCCATGCCCGACAGGCTGCCGTACAACGGACGGTAATCGGGTTGTTGCGACCACAGCACCACGGCAAAGCCGATGGCCACGCTGGCCGCCAGGCCGACCATGAGGCCGATCTGGCGCAGCATGGGCATCTGCGAGATGTTTTCCAGAAACGCCATGCCAAACAGCGGCGGCTTGGCCGCTGGCGAGCCAGCTTTGGCGGGGGCGTTTTCGACGACTGCTTCAGCCATGGGTTACATCCGTCCTCAAACCGGCATCTGCATGATGTCCTGGTACGCCTGGACCAGCTTGTTGCGTACCTGGGTCATGGCTTGCATCGACACGCTGGCCTTTTGCGAAGCGATCATCACGTCAGTCAGGTCGACGCCGCTTTTGCCGATTTCGAACGCGTTGGCCAGTTGGGTCGAGGCCTGCTGCGTCTCATGCACCTTGCCGATGGCCTGGCCGAGCATGTCGGCGAAGGTGCTTTGCCCTGGCGCCAGCTCGGGGGCGGCAGTTACCTTGGGCAGCGACATGGCATCGGCCTGCATGGCCCGCATGTCCAACATCAGACGATTGAATTCAACACCTTGGCTCATGACCCTTCTCTCTCCTGCGGCCGCATTTTTTTGACACTCATGCGGCGAATGACCTACCTAAAGCAACAAAGGTGCCAGCCTTCGCGACTCATTTCCCAGGGCTCACACAATTCCTGTGGGAGCGGCCTTGCGTCGCGATAGGGGCGCGAAGCGGCCCCAGGACTTCAGCTCCGCCGCAAAGATCGCCGGGGCCGCTTTGCGGCCCTATCGCGACGCAAGGCCGCTCCCACGGAGGTCCGCGCCAGTTGCAGATGATTGGCCAGTCAGCCGAACAGGCTGGCCTCGACGTCAAACCCGGCATCGCGCATCTGCGCCAGCTTGTAGCGTAACGTCCGCGGACTGATCCCCAGGCGTTCGGCCGCTTCTTTGCGGCGGCCGCGCTCGGCGCGCAGGGTGTCGATGATCATCTGGTACTCGTGGCGACGCATGTCGTCCCCCAGGCCGCCGGCATCAGCAACCACCTCGAGAGATGGCTCGGTGCCAGCTGACAATGGAATGGCGCCTGCCAGACAAAAATCCGCCGCCTCGATCACGCCACCCTGCTGCAGAATCAACGCCCGCTGCAGGGCGTTGTCCAGCTCGCGCACGTTGCCCGGCCAGGCATAGGCTTGCAGGCAGGCCCGCGCCGCTGGCGAGAGGCGCACCGGGGCGTGCTTCATCTTGGCCACATGGCGCGCCAGCAAGCGCTCAGCCAGCTGCAGGATATCGCCCGGCCGCTCACGCAGCGGGCGCCAGGCCAGCGGAAACACTGACAGGCGGTAGTACAGGTCTTCGCGGAAGCGCCCGGCTGCCACTTCGCCGGCCAGGTCGCGGTTGGTGGTGGCCAGCACCCGAATGTCCAGGCTGATCGGCTTGCGCCCGCCTACCCGCTCCACCTCCCGCTCCTGCAGCACACGCAGCAGCTTGGCCTGCAAGGCCATGGGCATTTCCGAGATTTCGTCGAGCAGCAAGGTGCCGCCTTCGGCCTGCTCGAACTTGCCCGCCTGAGCCGCAATAGCGCCGGTGAAGGCACCCTTCTCGTGGCCGAACAGGGTGGCCTCGAGCATGTTGTCGGGGATCGCCGCGCAGTTGATCGCCACGAAGGGCTGCGCCGCGCGCGGCGACTGCTGGTGAATGTAGCGCGCCAGCACTTCCTTGCCAGTACCGGACTCGCCGGAAATCAGCACGGTCGAGTCACTGCGCGCCACACGGGCCGCCAGTTCCAGCAATTGGCGGCTGGCCGGCTCGCAGGCCACCGGCCCCTCTTCGCCAGTCACACGCCCGGCGGCATGCCGCTCCACGAGGCTGAGCAGCGCCTTGGGCTCGAACGGTTTGACCAGGTAGTCGACGGCGCCTTGGCGCATGGCCTCGACCGCACGCTCGACGGCAGCGTGCGCCGTCATCAACAGTACCGGCAACTGTGGCTGCTGGCGGCGCAGCTGGCTGAGCAACTGGTGCCCGTCCATACCGGGCATGTTGACGTCACTGACCACCAGGCTGAACGCGTCATCCAGTACGGCCTCCAGCGCTTCTTCGGCACTGCCCACGGCCTGGTAGGCGAAACCGCCGATTTCCAGGGTATCGCCCAGCGCCTGGCGCAATACGCGGTCATCCTCGACCAGCAGCACCTTGATTGCCATTACACCCCCTCCGCCAATTGCCCGTCGATCAATGGCAGCTCTACCCGCACGCAGGTACCACGGCCGACCTTCGAACGCAGGTTGATAGTGCCCTGGTGCGCACGCACCACCGCCTTGACCACGGCCAGGCCCAGGCCGGTGCCGGTGGCCTTGGTGGTGAGGAACGGCTCGCCCAAACGGCCGAGCAAGCCTGCATCGATGCCACTGCCGGCATCGCTGACGCACAGGTGCAAGCTACGTTCGCGGCGGTACAGGTGCACCTTCAGCCGTGCCGGGCCATCGCTGGCCTGCAGGGCATTTTCAATCAGGTTGAGCAAGGCACCGACCAGGGTGTCGCGGTTGCACAGCAGCTCACCCAGATGACTGTCGCACTGCCAGCGCACGGCGTGCCCCTGCACATGCGCCTGGGCCGCCTGCTGCAGGGCCTGGAACAGCGCTTTCGGGGTCACCCGATCCCCCAGCGGCAACTCGCCACGGGCAAACACCAGCATGTCGCGCACCTGGTGTTCCAGTTCGTGCAGGCGCTCCTTCAAGGTCGCGGCGAAGCGCTGACGGGTTTGCGCGCTCAGCGCTTGCTCGTTGTCGGCCAGGTGGCCGGCATACAGCATGGCTGCCGACAGCGGCGTGCGGATCTGGTGGGCCAGCGAGGCAACCATGCGCCCCAACGACGACAGCCGCTCGTGGCGAGCCAGCTGGTCCTGGAGGCGACGGGTTTCAGTCAGGTCGTTGAGCAGCACCAATTGGCCAGGCTCGGCATCCAGTGAGCGGGTGGCGATCGACAGGCGGCGACCGTCGCGCAGCGAGACTTCGTGGCCGTCGTCCTTGCGCGGGGCAAAGCTACGGGCGATTACCTGACGCCACAATTGACCGATCAGAGGCTCGCCGAGCAACTCGCAAGCAGCCGGGTTGGCTTCGCGCACAAGGCCCTGGCCATCAATCACGATCACCCCGCCGGGCAGCAAATCCAGCAGGTTCTGCAGGCGGTTGGCCAGGCGTTCCTTTTCACTCAGTTCGTCGATGCGCTGGGCGCTGACCACGGCCAGCTCCCCCTTGAGCTCACTGACCCGGGCTTCGAGCAGGCTGTAGGACTGGCTCAGTTGGCTGGACACCTGATTGAACAGGGCGAAGGCCTGCGCGATACCCTGGCCGCTGTCCTGCGCGACCGGGGTTTGCCCCTGCTGTTCGGGGGCTCGGGATACGTGGGCGGCCTGGGGCATCGTGCTCTCTCGCGTGGCTGACCGTCATAAAAACGGTGTGTTGCCAGCGATGTAGCAATAGCCGTGCCGGAGATAGGGATTTGTACCTGCCTCTTCGCGGGCACGCCCGCTCCCACAGGGATATCACCGAATTGAAGATGTGTATCGATCCTGGACTGCCCCCAATAAGTTGGACACCAATCCAACCCTTGGGGGATCTATGGGTAAGTACACCGAGCAATTCAAGCTCACAGCGATAACAGCCTATCTGGATGGCAGCAACGGTTTTCGAGAGGTGGCTCAACACTTAGGTATCGATTTCAGTCTGCTTCGACGCTGGGTGGCCAGATATCAGGCCAATAATGGCATTGGTCCAGGCTCGCATGGGCGGCGCTATAGCAGTGATTTCAAGCAGCAGGTGCTTAGCTACATGCACGAGCATCGGCTTTCACTGCGCCAGACCGCTGCCCATTTTGGTCTTGGGCAGTCCTCTCAGATAGGCATTTGGCAGCGGCAGTACTACAGTGGCAGTCCTGCACCCTCTACTGTCATCAAGCCAAGAAAGCCAATCGACGTGTCGAAGAAGATCAAGCCTGCCAAACCCACCGATACCAATGATGATCAGAAGTCTCGAGATCAGCTGATGGCTGAACTTGAGTACCTGCGCATGGAGAATGCTGTCCTAAAGGAGCTCAAGGCTCTGCGCGAGGAAAAGGAACGAACACGCGGGAAAAAGTCCTGATCGTTTCCAAACTCAAGCGCAGGTTTCCTTTGCCTGACCTCCTTCAGTTGGTCGAGCTGGCGCGCAGCACCTTCTACTACCAGCTCAAAGCGCAGCAGAAGCCAGACCGGCATGCTGAGCTCAAGGCATTGGTGCATCGCGTCTATCACGAGCAGAAACGGCTTTATGGTTATCGCCGTATCGCACTCGTAATCAGGAAGGAAAAGCGGGTGAACAAGAAGGTCATTGAACGTCTGATGGCTGAGCAGGGATTGAAATCAGTAGTGCGCCCCAAGAAATATCGCTCCTATCGAGGTACCGTCGGCAAAGTGGCAGCGAATGTACTGGAGCGAAATTTCGTCGCTCAACGCCCAAACCAGAAGTGGGTGACTGACGTAACCGAGTTCAAAGTAGCTCAACAGAAGCTCTATCTGTCGCCCGTGATGGATTTGTACAACGGCGAAATCGTGGCCTACGAAATGGCCAGCCGCCCGTGCTATAGCCTGGTTGGGAACATGCTTGGCAAAGCGCTCGATTGCCTGGGAGAGAAACCGAAGCTCGTGCTGCATTCGGATCAGGGATGGCATTACCAGCAGGCGCAATACCGCCGTAAGCTAAGCGAATGTGGGGTAAAGCAGAGCATGTCTCGAAAAGGCAATTGCCTGGACAACGCGGCCATGGAAAGCTTCTTTGGCACGCTCAAATCCGAGTTTTTCTACCTGAAGCGTTTCGAGAGCATTGATGAGCTGAGAGTGGGTCTGGATGAGTACATTCACTACTACAACCATGATCGCATCAAGCTGAGGCTCAATGGCCTGAGCCCTGTGGAGTACAGGGCTCAGGCTGCAGCTTAAAGCTGTCCAACTTTTGGGGGGCAGTCCATCCTGTGGGAGCGGGCGTGCCCGCGAAGAAGCCGGCACAGGCAACCGCCAGGCGTCAATCCTCGGCCTGTTCCTCGCCACCCTGGCGGCTCATGCCGTACTTGCGCATTTTCTCGACCAGGGTGGTACGGCGAATACGCAAACGTTCAGCCGCGCGCGCAACGATACCGTTGGCATCGTCCAGCGCCTGCTGGATCAGCCCCTGCTCCAAGCTACCCAGGTAGTCCTTGAGGTCCAGGCCTTCGGGCGGCAGCATGGCGTGGTTGCTGAAGTTGGGTGTGTGGCCATTGATCGCCACGCGCTCTTCCAGGTCGCTGCGCAGGCTGTCGACCATTTGCTCGTCTTCGTCATCGACATAGCGGAATTTCTTCGGCAGTTCCGACACGCCAATGACCCCGTACGGGTGCATGATCGCCATGCGCTCGACCAGGTTGGCCAGCTCGCGCACGTTACCCGGCCAGCCGTGACGACACAGCGACATGATCGAGGCGGAATTGAAGCGAATGGAACCGCGCTTCTCGTGCTCCATGCGCGAAATCAGCTCGTTCATCAGCAACGGGATGTCTTCCACCCGCTCACGCAACGGTGCCATTTCGATAGGGAACACGTTCAGGCGGTAGTACAGGTCTTCGCGGAAGGTGCCGTCCTCGATCATGGTTTCGAGGTTTTTGTGCGTTGCAGCGATGATGCGCACGTCGATGCTCTGGGTCTTGTTGCTACCCACGCGCTCGAAGGTGCGCTCCTGCAGCACACGCAGCAGCTTGACCTGCATCGGCAACGGCATGTCGCCGATTTCATCGAGGAACAGGGTACCGCCGTTGGCCAGCTCGAAACGCCCGGCACGGCTGGTGATGGCCCCGGTAAAGGCGCCCTTCTCGTGGCCGAACAGTTCGCTTTCCAGCAGCTCGGCCGGGATCGCGCCACAGTTGACCGGCACGAACGGCGCTTCACGGCGCTTGGAGTGGTAATGCAGGTTGCGCGCCACCACTTCCTTGCCGGTGCCTGACTCACCCAGGATCAGCACGCTGGCGTCGGTATCCGCCACTTGCTGCATCATTTGCCGCACGTGCTGAATGGCACGGCTGGTGCCCACCAGGCTACGGAACAAATTGGGCTCGCGCTGGCGACCGCGCTCGCGCGCCTGGTCATACATTTCGCGGTAGACCTGGGCACGGTGCAGCGAATCCAGCAGCTGGCTGTAGCTTGGCGGCATTTCCAGGTTGGACAGCACCCGGCGGCGAAGGTCTTCCGGCAGCTCGGCAGAAGAAATTTCACCTAAAAGCAGAACCGGAAGGAACTCATCCCAGGTAGCCACTGTCTTAAGCAGCCCAAGCAGATTGCCCGGAGCATTCACGGTGCCGATGAGCACGCACAGCACTTCGCGGCTCGAGGACAATGGCTCGACCGCCTGCTGCCAGTCATGGCTGGCACATGCGAGGTTTTCTTCGCCGAGGAAGTTCAGCACCACCGCAAGGTCGCGGCGGCGCGCGCTGTCGTCATCGATCAGCAGAATCTTGGTTTCACGCCACATGCAATAGCAACTTCCCTAGTCATATCGGCGCCCTGCAGGGGCGTGCTCGACATCATTCCGACTGAATGGTCAGTGTTCGGACGTCTGAAATTCGAAAACAGCCACTAGTAAAGTCAAAAACTTAAAGGCAGTCAAATTTATGGCGCCGAAGCGTTGCTCTCTGCCCAGCTTCAGCTGAACAGATGGTATACCTTTGTGGCGTGTTTCGCTTGGTTGATATTCGACATTTGTGCGACCAAGGATTGACGCTCGTCACTTGCAACGTCGATCAGCTGACGATAAACCGCCATCAACGCTTCCAGATTGGCCCGGATTGCGGCCTCATCATCCTGATTCTCTTGCAGTAATTCATCCATCAGCGCACGACAGGCCAAGTCCAACTCACCAATGGCCGCCCAGTCGCGCACTTGCAGGGCCTCGCTCAGGGCAAGGCGGGTGTCTTCGATTTGCTGCAGCGCGCTCATGGGGGTGCTCCTTAGGGTGTTATTGCTCGGCGGAGGCGATGGCATCCCAGCCGCTTTTGACAGTGATCATCAATTGCGCGACTTCGTCGATCATGGCCGGGTCGCTATGCAGATTGGCCTGAGTCAGGCGGCGAGCCATGTAGTCGTACAGGCTGTCGAGGCGGTCCAGTTCGTCTGGGTTATCGGTCTTTTCCTTATCCAGCCCCTCACGCAGACCACCGATGATGTCAATAGCCTTGCCCAGCATCACACCCTTCAGCGCCACATCGCCGCGCGCGATCGCACCTTTGGCCTGAGCCATGCGGTCAAGCGAACCCTCCATCAGCAATTGCACCAAGCGGTGCGGGGTAGCTTCGGAAATTTGAGCGTGGGAATTGACCTTCTGGTACTGGCGAAGGGCTCTCATCGGGTGCATGGGGGATCCTCATTGAACGGGGCTGGACGTGGGCCGCATGTCTACTACATCGGCCCGGCCCGGCGTTTCTTTAATGATCAGCTGTCGCTATTGGCTTTGTTCAACGCGTTGAGCGTGGTCATCACGCTGTCACTAGTAGCCTTGAGCTGGGCGACCATGGTGTCCATGGCGTTATATTTCTTGGTCAGGGTTTCGGTCAAAGACTCGATACGACGGTCCAGGGCGGTTTGCGACTCTTCCAGTTGCTTGAGCTGATTAGTCAGATTGGTCTGACGAGAGGCCAGGATGCCACCGGTCTTGGCGTATTCCTCGGTGGCGGAGGTCATGCGCGTGAGCAGGCCTTCCTTACCGGTGAACAGACCGCTGATGTCAGCACCATACGTTTTGACCGCAGCGTCCCACTTGGTGTCATTGAGCTCCAACAGGCCGGTTTTCTGGACGGTATTGATGCCTAATTGCGACAAAGTGCGCAGGCCTGTACTGCCAACGCTCCGACTGATCTCGCTACGAATGGAATTGACCAGCGAGCGCATGGTCGCATCACCGGTCAATGCGGCCGAGCCGGTGGCAGAGCCATCAGAGCCTGTGGTGACCTTGGTCTGGGCATTGATAGTAGTCATCAGCGCATTGTAAGCGGTGACGAACGACTGCACCGAGGTCTTGAGCGTATCGTTATTGCTCGATACCGCTAGGCTGGCCTTGCCTTCCTTGACCAGTGTGATATCCACGCCACTGATGGCGCCTGTCACAGTATTCGAGGCCGATTCCAGCTCAAGACCGTCCAGGGTGTATTTTGCGTTCTGTGGCTTGGCGATGGTCGTCACATCACTAGCCATGCTGGCGTCGCCGCCCAACGTCAGTTCGGTGCCCTCACCCATTTTAGTGGACGAGAAGATCAGGCGTGAACCACTGGCGTCGGTGACGATGTTCGCGGTGATACCTTTTGACTGCAGTTGACCATTAATCGTGTCACGAGCCTGCTGCAGGGTCGCGCCGTTGGCGATGGTCACGCTATGGGTAGCACTGCCCTGGCTAATCGTCAGGGTTTGCGATTGCCCCGAATCGTTGACGATAGTCGAAGTCTTCTCGTAGACCTGTGTCGAGATCTTGGAAGCTGTCGCCAACTGGGTAACTTCGAGAGCATAGTTACCGGACGACGCGCCATCGCCCAGCTTGATCTTGGCAACGGCTTCATCGGACGACGACGACGCCAAACCGGAAAAGCTCGAAGCCGTGTTCAGCTTGGCAACGGCTGCACGAAAGGTATCCAGTGCGCTTTTCACAGTACCGATGGCCGACAGCGAGGTGGTGGCTGTGGTGGTCTGGTTGTTGATCTGGGTTTGCTTGGGCGCCTTTTCGGCATCTGCCAGCGCCTTCACGATACCGCTGATATCGAGGCCAGAGCCAAGCCCATTGATGGTTGAGCTCGCCATATCACATCTCCTTAATCGTTGCCGCCGGTTTACCGACGAAAAGGCATCCGTGCGCTAATAAACAAATGCCGTGCCAACTCAGACCTGGGTATCGAACAACAGGCTGTTGGCGTCTTTCAGGTTTTCCGCCAGTTTCAGTGCCACTTCGGATGGCAGCTGGCGGATGACTTCGCCGCTTTGGCGGGCTATGACCTTGACCACCACCTGGCCGGTGGAGTCATCGATCGAAAAGTCGAGTTGTCGCTCTGAAGCCTTGACGAAGTCTTGGATGGCACTGATGGCGCTTTCCAGGTCTTGCCGAGCTTCAGGTTTGGGTTGTTTGTCGACCGGCTCGCTGGCTGCCGGGCCGCTTGCTTGCCGCTTGCTCGTCGATGTGTCGGGCGCAGCGGAGGCGGGATAGGACAGGCCCAGTTTCACGCTCATATCCATGTCTTACACCCCTTATTCTCGGAAAGACGAAAGGGTACGTCGCCGTACCCTTCGTCAAACTACTCAGCTTTTGAAATTAGCCCAGCAGTTTCAGTACCGACGACGGCAGCTGGTTGGCCTGGGACAGGATCGCGGTGGAAGCCTGTTGCAGGGTCTGCTGCTTGGTCAGCTCGGCGGTTTCAGCAGCAAAGTCGGCGTCCTGCACACGGCTGCGGGCAGCGGTGGAGTTTTCCGAGATGCTGTTCAGGTTGGCTACGGTGCTGTCGAAGCGGTTTTGAACGGCACCCAGTTGGGCGCGCTGGCTGTCGACCTGGGCGATAGCAGCATCCAATGCTTGGATCGATATCTGCGACGACTTAGCGTCAGTAATGCTGAGGTTGGAAACGGTAGTTTCCATTGCAACTGCCGTCGCACCAGTTTTGCCGGCTAGACCGAGAGCGGCGAGACCAGTACCTGCACTACCGTCAGCAACAGTAATGTCTTTGTCGGAGAACAGCGACAGCTTACCATCATCAGTCAGACTGGCAGTAACACCCGTGCTAGCGCTATTGATCGCCGAAACGACGTTCTGAGCGCTGGAGCCCTTGGCGAACTTGACTTCTACACCATTCAGAGTAATCGAAGTATCTTCAGTAGTTTTAGCTTCAGAAGTACCAGCAGTCAGGCCCAACTGAGCCAAGGAACCGCTTTGATCATTCGAGAGACGAACATCGCTGCCATCTTTCGAAACGATATTCAAACGACCATCAGCATCGATTTTGGTTTTGGTTGCGTCGATAGTACCGATAGCGTTGATTTGAGTGAGAACAGAGTCAATATCAGCACCTGCAGCCCAAGTAACCTGAGTGTCATTGACCTTGATAGTGCCACCAGCAGCAAGAGTAGTTGCGCCAGTTGCAGGGGTTGGAGTACCTGCACGAACAGCGTTAGTGGTGCCGGTAGCTAGACCAACAGCGGAAGCACCAGCGCCGGAAATTTCTATATCTGCCAAGGCAGACATGGTGAAGCCATCAGCGTCAGTAAAGCCTACAGTGGCGGTATTATCACCAGTCGCAGCTCGCAGAGCGGCTTGCATCTTAGTAGCAATAGCTGCACCTTCGTCACCAACCTCTACCAATACAGATTGATTACCGATAGCGAAGCCGAATTCCGCAGCGAAGCCGCCTCCACCAGCCTTAATCTCGTCTGGTACTGATGTGCTGTTCACGACCGCCGCACCCACCACCGGCGCTGGAGTGGTCAGCTTAGTACCCAATGCAGTGGCAGTCAGCCCCCCCATTTCATTACCAGCAACAGTTGCCTCGCTGTAAGATCCTTTTAGACCAGTTGCACTGATGTCAGTCATGCCGAACGAAATTGTTTCGTTAGCGCTAGCACCAATCTGGAAACCGATGTTCTGGAAAGAGCCGTCCAGAATGTTACGACCACCGAAGGTAGTGGTGTTTGCAATACGAGTCAGCTCACCCGACAGAGCGGTGAACTCCTGCTGCAGGGAAGTACGGTCATCATCGCTGTTCGAGCCGTTAGCCGACTGCAGGGCCAGTTCGCGCATACGCTGCAGAATGCTGGTCGATTCCTGCATCGCACCTTCAGCAGTCTGAGCGATGGAGATGCCGTCGTTGGCGTTTTTCACGGCAACGCTCAGGCCTTTGATCTGGCTAGTCAGACGGTTGGCGATCTGCAGGCCAGCGGCGTCGTCTTTGGCGCTGTTAATTTTCAGGCCAGAGGACAGGCGGGACATGGAGGTGCCCAGCGCGTCGGAAGCACGGTTCAGGTTCTTCTGAACGCCCAAGGAGGTGATGTTAGTGTTAACGGTCAAAGCCATGACGAATTCCTCGTTGTATGGATACTGCGGCTTCCGGCCCTGGCGACAGCCGGGTGTGGCCTAGAGAACCTTCGTAATGGTTATCGTCGGGTGCGCGGGTTGCTTGAGGTTTTTTTCAAAAAAAAAATACTGGCATGGGGCCAGCCCTGAGAAATCAAGGGGTTAAGGGCGGTTTATTGGCGTCAAAAACTGTTCGAACTGGGGCTGAATGCCTCATCCCGTCTGTAGGAGCGGGTTCACCCGCGAACACCGGCGAAGCCGGTGCCATAGACCGAGCTGCCTTCTTCGCGGGTGAACCCGCTCCTACAATGGGCTGCGTCAGGCAGAAGTTTATTTTCGGCACAAAAAAAGCGCCGGGCGGTGGCCGCCGGGCGCTTTTGTGGGCTGACAGGGGATCAGTCGCGGTACAGGATGGCCGAGCCCCACGACAGGCCCACGCCAAAGCCACTGATCGCCACGCGCTTCCAGCTGCCATCGAGCATATGCTTCTGCAGCAGCAGCGGAACACTGGAGGACACCGTATTGCCGGTTTCCAGCATGTCCTTGACGAACTTCTCCGGGTGTTGCTCTTCAAAGCGTCGCGCCACGGCGTCGACAATCGCCGCACTGCCTTGGTGGATGCAGAAGGCGTCGATATCCGACGACTTCAGGCCGCTGGCGTCCAGCAGCTCGTGCAGGTGCGCTGGCACTTTGATCAGGGCGAAGTTGAATACCTGGCGGCCGTTCATGAAGAACTTGCCGTCGCTGACTTTCAGGTGCTCAGCACCGGAACCATCAGTGCCGAAACGCGCCTGGCCCAGGTTCCAAACCGCGTTTTCACCCATCCAGGTTGCCGTGGCGGCGTCGCCGAACAGCATGGTGGTGTTACGGTCTTCCGGGTCGACGATCTTCGAATACGGGTCGGCGGTGATCAGCAGGCCGTTCTTCAGGCCTGCCGCCTCCATGAAGCCTTTGATCGCATACAGGCCATACACATAGCCGGAGCAGCCCAGCGACACGTCGAACGCCGCCACGCGGGTAGACAGGCCAAGTTTGCTCTGGACGATGGCTGCGGTGTGCGGCAGGCCTTCTTCGTCGCCGTTCTGGGTGACCACGATCAACGCATCGATCGATTGCGGATCAAGGTCGGGGTTGCTGGCGAACAGCGCCTGGGCGGCTTCTACGCACAAGTCGGAGGTTTCTTGCTCTTCGGCCTTGCGCGGCAGGAACGACGCACCGATCTTGCCGAACATGAACTCTTCGTCCTTGCCGAACTTCGCACCCTGAACGTAGTTGTCCAGGCCAGCGGTGGGCACGTAACTCGCAATGCTTTTGATGCCAATCATTCTGGCTTCCCAATGAAAACAGCCAAAGACCACCACTCGATGAATTGAGGGCGCCAAATACCGGAGCGGTCACCGCCAGGGGTTGTAGCCAGGGCTCGCCTGCGCACCGGTAACAAAATGCTGCAACAGCTGCTGCATAGAATACAGGGAAGATGAGCGTTTTGACTCATTGGTCACATTGAAATGCTACGAAAGCCGTGGCGAGGGTGTGGGGACTGGGGAATTTGCGGAATGACCGGGCGGGTACTGGACCCCGAATGATCAGCTTCGCAGCAGATATCGATGGGGCCGCTTAGCGGCCCTTTCGCGACGCAAGGCCGCTCCCACGAACGCCACCTTCAGAAGAGAGGAGGACCTGGAATGCCCCAAGAAGCTGGACATCAATCCAACCCTTGGGGGGGCAGCCGAAATACGCCACCTCCAGGAGAGAGGAGGACCTGTGGGAGCGGCCTTGTGTCGCGATAGGGCTGCGCAGCAGCCCCAGGATCAGGCAGGCAGACTAGATCTTGTCGAACAGGCTTAGCTGAGAAATGCGCGCAAACGCCAACTGCGAAGCTTCAAGCATGGCCTGCTGCAGGGTCAGCTGAATGGTGGCCGAGGCCATGTCAGTATCGCCAATGGCACTTTGTGTGCTTTGGTTGGCCAGCCCCAGGCTTTCGTTTTCCTGCGCCTGAATATCCAGCGAGTTGCCCCGCGCACCGATCGAACCACGGGTAATGTCGATACGATCCCGGGCACTGGCCAGGTTGGAAATCGCCGAGTCGGTGGCGGTTTTCAGTGCAGCCTGCGCCTCGGGTGTGTCCAGTGGCTTTTCGAGAGCGCTGCGTAGCTGGCCCAGGGTGTCCAGTACGTTCTGCGTGCGATGGGTATTGGCATTGACCGAGAACTGGTCGCCTTGCTTCGGCGCGCTGTCGAACTGGTAGGTAACGCCTGCCACCGTCACTGCGTTGCCCGCCCCTACTGTACCCGAGCCAATCGGCTTGCTTTCGGCACTGTACGGCTGCGCATACAGAGAATACTCGGTGTCGCTGGTGAAGCGGATCACCGCGCCGTTGCTTGGGAAGGTGCTACGGTAAGCTTCCGGGTCGGTGACGCTGGTGCCGGTAACCTGCGCCGTCGACGGGTTACCCGCGCTACGCGTCGCCGTGAGGGTATCGGGCTTGGCTTCGAGGGTGAACACATGGCCGGCAACGACGGCGTCAGCATCGTCACCTTCCGCCAGGTTCAGGTTGATCTCGAAGTCGACACCGCGCAGCGAGATCATCTTGCCGCCTTCGGTATTGACGTCGAACTTGCCCTTGCCGGCGGTTTCATTGGTGATGTCATTGCCGGCGGCATCCCTCACGCTGTACTCGGTGGCACTGGTGAAGGTGACAGAATACGGCTGACCAGCGGCAAACTGATTGCCGTAGGTGGTGGCCGAGGTCAACAGGCCGCCAGACAGCAATACCTTGCCGTCATCCGGCGACGGTGCTACCAGGCTCGACTGGGTGCGGCTGTTGTTGGTGGCCTGGTCGAAAATGCTGTAGCCGGTGTCGTTGGTCGCCAGGCGCAAGGTGTCGGACACCTGCAGGCTCAGCTGGGTCTGGTCGCCCTGGTAGCTGTAGGTGCCGTCGGCGTTGCGCACATAGGGCGGGGTCGACGACTTGGAGCCGCCAAACATGTAGTCGCCGTTGGCATCGCGCGAGTTCAGCAGACCGAACACGTTGGCTTCAATTTCCTTGATCTCGCTGGCGATCGAGGTACGGTCGGCATCGCTCAGGCCCCCGTTACCCGCCTGGATCGCCAGCTCGCTGGCACGCTGCAGGGCATCGTTGATGGTCGATAGCACGCTCTCTTCCTGCAGCAGGGCGTTCTTGACCGTGGTCATGTTTCCGCTGTACTGCTCCAATAAGGCGCTCTGTTGCTGCAGCACCAGCAAGCGCGCAGCGCCGACCGGGTCGTCACCGGCCGACTGGATGCGCGATTTGGAGGTGACCTGTTCGGTAATCTTGGCCAGGTTGGAGTAGTTCTGGGAGTAGCTAGTGGCGCTGGTCTCATAGAACTGAGCAGTTGAAATACGCACGGTCCGCTACTCCTTACAGGGCGTTGATCAGGGTGGAGAAGGTTTCTTGCGCCGCCTTGATGATCTGCGACGACGCTGTGTAGTAGTGCTGGAACTTCACCAGGCTGGCCGCTTCGTCATCGAGGTTGACGCCCGACACTGCGCTGCGGCTTTCGGTCGCAGACTTGAGCACTGCCTGGGTCGCCGTGGTGTCAATGGTGGCCTGGCTGGCCTTGGCCCCTACCCGCTCGACCAGAGAGGCGTAGGCCGAGGTGAAGCTGGTACCGGTGCCGGAATTGGTGCCCACGGTCGACTTGGTCTGCAGATCCAGCAGCGCGTTGGCATTGCGGTTGTCCGCCTTGCCGTCGGCATTGAACGACAGGGTAAAGCTGTCATTGGCCGCAGGGCTGCCACCGATTGTGGTCTCGACGGCAAAGGTACGCGGGTTACCGCTACCATCCAGAATCGGGTCGCCGGCCGCATCCAGCATCGGCACGGCGATGGACAACTTGTTGTCCTGCCCAGGCACCACGCTGCCGGTACCAATCTGGGTGCCCTTGGCATCGAACAGCTTGTAGCCCTGGGAGCCACCGCTGGCAGCGTCGAACACCACGCGCACCGGCATCGAATCGCGAATCGACTGCTGGATCAGCGCGGTATCGGCACCGCCGTAGATGTCCAGCGACTCGCTCAGGGTCGGCTGGGTGATGGTGCCAGTACCGCTGTTGCCACTGCCCGAGGTCGCGCTGACAGGGCCGGCGAAGGCCAGCTTGTTGGCATCGGTCAAGGTCGTGGTAATGCTCCCGGCAGCTGCACGGGTGGGGATGACCTTGAAGCTGTCGCCGGCCGCCAGGCCGCCGCCTTTCAACGCCAGGCTGAAACCATCGATCACCGGTGCCGGGTCGGCATTCAGGTCGAAGCTGCCCATGTCGGTGCCGTCCGAGCGGCGCACACTGTACTGGTTGGCGCTGGTGAACTTCACCTCGTAGTCGTAGGTGGTCAGCGCACCGCTGTTGGCGATGGTGACATCCAGATTGCCAGAGCCGGCACTGTTGTTCGACGAGGCCAGGCTGCGCTGGGCAATGGCGGTGGCGCTGTTGATGCTGGAGAACAGCGAGCTGCCGAACTGGCCGTTGGCATCCAGGCCCTGCCCCAGCTGGCTATTGATGCTGTCGGCGACGACCAGGGCAACGCGACCAAGCTCGTTCATCGACGGCGTCAGCACGTCCTGGCGATAACGCAACAGGCCGCCAATGGCGCCACCGGACACCACCGAAGTCACGTCCGAGCTGAACGAGTCATAGTTGATGCGCAGGGCAACCTGGCTCTTGTCGGCCACACCCGGCTCCACCGACAAGGTGTTGGCCTTGGTTCCGGTGACCAGCGATTGGCCACTGCCCAGGTACACGTCGTAGTTGCCATCACGCTCCTGCACCGTCACCCCTACCAGCTCGTTGAGCTGGCGCACGGCTTCGCTGCGCGCATCCAGCAGGCTGTTGGGGGTGTTGCCGGAGGCGCTGGCGGCGGTGATCTGCTTGTTGTACTCGGCAATGTTGGCGGTGAGCTTGTTCACCTGGCCGGCCATGGTGTCGAGCTGGGAGTTGATCGTGGCGTTCTGCTGGGTCAGCTGGGTGCTCACCGCGTTGAAACGGTTGCTGAGGGTTTGCGCCTGGGTCAGCAGCAGCTGACGCGAGGCAACGTCACCCGGTTTCGCCGCCGCAGTCTGCAGGGCCGAAAAGAAGGCGGTAAGGACCGAGCTGATGCCGGTGTCACGGTCGGCCAGCAGTTTGTCGACGCTGGTGATCTGATCCTGGAACGTCAGTGAGTCTGCCTGCAACGAGGTGGCTGTCTGCAGCTGGTTGTCCAGGTAGGAACTGTAGATGCGACGCACATCCGCCAGCGTGGTCCCGGTACCCAGGAAACCTGCGCCAATGTTATGCGAGGGCCCCGCCGCCTGAACTGTCTGCTGGCGCGAGTAGCCACTGGTCGCGGCGTTGGCGATGTTGTTACTGGTTACCGACAAGGCCGCCTGGCTGGCACTCAGGCCACTCAGGCCGATGGAAATCAGGCTCGACATGATTTAGTCCTTTTATAAGTTCGTGGTTCTGCCAGCCATGGCGTATTGCGGGGTTGACTGCATTTGCTGGGCAATGCTGATGATTTTCTTCGCATAGCCCGGGTCGGTCGCATAACCTGCTTTTTGCAGCTCTCTTGCAAACTGCTCAGGGTTATCGGCCGCATCCAGCGCACCTTGATAGCGAGCATTGCTCTGCAGCAAGGTAACGAGATCGTGGAAGCTGTCCTGGTAGGAGTCGTAGCTGCGGAACGCCGCGGTTTCCTTGACGAACTGGCCATCGCGGAATTCGCTGGTGATCGCCCGCGCCTGCTCGCCTTGCCAGCTGCCGGTGGCTTTGATGCCGAACAGGTTGTGGCTGCTGCTGCCGTCGCTGTTGCGCATCACCGACTTGCCCCAACCGGTTTCCAGCGCGGCCTGGGCCACCAGGTAGCGTGGGTCGACACCAATGCGCCGGGCGGCCTGCTCGGCCATTGGCAGCATGGTGGCGACGAAGGCGTCGCTGTCGGTGAAAGCCTTGTTCGGCGCCAGCGGTGGCTGGGCCACGGCGCGGCCGACAATGCGCAGGCCGTTGTCCGGTACGGCGAAGGCCTTGGCGACTGCCTGACCGTCACGGGCAGGCACGGCGGCGTTATTGGTGGTTTGCGCCGACGGCACGATACCGGCCAACAAGCGGTCGGTGAGTTTGCTGGGCAAGGCCAGGCGCCGCGCGTTGAGTGCAGCAACGTCATTGCGGGTAGCGGACGAGGCCATGGCATGCGCTGGCTCCGCCACCTTGTTGCCCCACAATGCCGGACCACCGCTATCAACGCGCGGGAACGGGCTGGTATTGGCCGCTGCACTGCGGCCCTTGGTCAGCTGGCGCACCAGCACGTCCTGCAGGCCGATACCGCCACCTTCGCGAGACATGCTCACGGCCAACTGCTGGTCGTACATGTCACGGTACTGCTTGACCGTTTCGGTGTTCATCGGGTTGTCGTCGGCCAGCACGTCACTGGCCTTGCGCGAGGCCTTGAGCATTTCGCTGATGAACAGCGACTCGAACTCCTGGGCCACCTTACGCACATTGGCTTCGCTGTCGCGATCGCCGTGCTTGAGGGCACTCAGACGGTTGAGGTCGGTGTAGGCGCCGCTGTCGGCACTACCGGATACCTGGCTTTTGATATTCATCCGCGCCGTCCTCAAATCACGATCAGGTCGGCCTGCAAGGCGCCGGCCTGTTTCAAGGCTTCGAGGATCGCCATCAGGTCGCCGGGCGCTGCGCCCACCTGGTTCACCGCGCGGACGATTTCATCCAGCGTGGTGCCCGGGCCGAACTTGAACATCGGCTTGGCTTCCTGCTCGGCATTGACCCGCGAGCGTGGCACCACGGCAGTCTGGCCATTGGAGAAGGCACCCGGCTGGCTGACGATCGGGTCTTCGGTGATGGTCACGGTCAGGCTGCCGTGGGTCACCGCCGCCGGCGACACCTTGACGTTCTGGCCGATGACGATGGTGCCGGTACGCGAGTTGATGATGACCTTGGCCACCGCCTGGCCCGGGTCGATTTCGAGGTTTTCGAGGATCGACAGATAATCCACGCGCTGGCTTGGGTCCATCGGCGCGCTGACCCGTACCGAACCACCATCCACGGCCTGGGCCACGCCAGGGCCGAGCAGGTCGTTGACCTTGTCCACGATGCGCTTGGCGGTCGTGAAGTCGGGACGATTGAGGTTCAGGGTCAGGGTATTGCCCTGGTTGAAGCCGCTCGGCACCGCACGCTCGACACTGGCACCACCCGGAATACGACCGGCCGACGGCACGTTGACAGTGATCTTCGAGCCGTCACGACCTTCGGCATCAAAGCCGCCCACGACCAGGTTGCCCTGGGCAATGGCGTAGACATTGCCGTCGATACCCTTGAGCGGGGTCATCAACAGGCTGCCGCCGCGCAGGCTCTTCGAGTTACCGATCGACGACACGGTGATGTCCACCACCTGGCCCGGCTTGGCGAACGGTGGCAGGTCGGCATGCACCGACACTGCGGCAACGTTCTTCAGCTGCACGTTGCCGGAACCGGCCGGCACCTTGATGCCGAATTGCGACAGCATATTGTTGAAGGTTTGCAGGGTGAACGGCGTCTGGGTGGTCTGGTCACCCGTGCCATTGAGGCCCACCACCAGGCCGTAACCAATCAACTGGTTGGAACGTACGCCAGAGATGCTGGCAATGTCCTTCAGGCGCTCGGCCTGGGCAGCGAAGGCGCAGGACAAAAGCAGGGTTGTGGCAATCAGCTGCCTTACGTTGAACATGGTCATCCGTACTCAGAAAGGCCAAAGCGGGCTGATGAAGAAGCGGTCCAGCCACCCGGGCTGGCTGGCATCGGCGAACGAACCGGTACCGGAGTAGGTGATGCGCGCGTCGGCCACACGGGTGGACGGCACGGTGTTGTCGGTGGCGATATCGTCAGCGCGAACCATACCGGCAATGCGCACCAGCTCTTCGCCGGTGTTCAGGGTCAGCCACTTCTCGCCGCGCACGGCGATGATGCCGTTGGGCAGCACCTCGGCCACGGTGACGGTGATCGAACCGGTCAGCGTGTTGCCCTGGGTGGCTTTGCTGTCGCCCTTGGTCGCGCGATCGCCGCTATAACCGGCCTCCAGCGAAAGGTCACCGCCACCGAACGGATTATTGGTGTTGGGCGTGCTACCAAACAGCGAAGTCAGGCCAATGTCGGTCTTGCTGGTCTTGGCGATCTGCGAGCCCGCGTTCTTGCTGGCGGACGTGCGCTCATTGAGCGTGATGGTGATGATGTCACCCACCCGGAACGCCTTGCGGTCGCTGTACAGGTTCTGCTCGAAACCAGCCTGGTAGATCGAACCGTTGTTGGCCGCTGCCGGCAACGGGGTGCGCGGCAACACCGGCGCATAGTACGGGTCGTTGGGCTTGGGCGTCGGTGCGACGCAACCTGCCAGCAACACCGCCCCCCCCAGGGCGAAAACGGACAACAGACGATTCATGACACTTACCTCACGGGCGCAGCTGAGTGACAGGGCTTAGAGCTGTTGAGTAACGAACGACAGCATCTGGTCGGCCGTGGAAATGACTTTGGAGTTCATCTCATAGGCACGCTGAGTGGTGATCATGTTCACCAGCTCTTCCACGGTGCTGACGTTGGAGTTCTCCAGCGTCTGCTGCAAGGTGGTGCCAAAACCGTTCAGGCCTGGGGTGCCGACCTGCGGTGCACCACTGGCGGCGGTCTCGAGGAACAGGTTGTCGCCGATCGCCTGCAGGCCAGCCGGGTTGATGAAGTCGGCGGTCTGGATGTTGCCGATCACCTGTGCAGCCGGGTTGCCGGCGGTGGTGATCGACACGGTGCCGTCCTGGCCAACGGTGAAGGTCTGGGCGTCGTTAGGCACGACAATGGCAGGTTCCAGGGCGTAGCCGTTGGCGGTGACGATCTGGCCATCGGAGTTCAGGTGGAAGGTGCCGTCACGGGTGTACGACACCGTGCCGTCCGGCTGCAGGACCTGGAAGAAACCGCGGCCGTTGACTGCCATGTCCAACGGGTTTTCGGTGGTTTGCAGGCTGCCGGCGACGAAGCTTTTCTGGGTGCCCACAATACGCACACCGGTACCGACCTGCAGGCCCGAGGGCAGCTCGCTGTCCTGAGTCGACTGGGCGCCAGGCTGGCGCTTGATCTGGTAGAGCAGGTCTGCGAATTCGGCGCGATCACGCTTGAAGCCGGTGGTCGAGACGTTGGCCAGGTTGTTGGAAATGACCGTCAGGTTGGTGTCCTGAGCGGACAGGCCGGTTTTAGCGACCCAAAGAGCCGGAAGCATGTGAGTTCTCCTCGTGCGCCTGTTTTACGGCACCCGTTCAAAAGTGATTAGCCGATTTGCAAAACCCGAGCCATGGCTTCGTCGCCTTCCTTGGCCGTATTCATCATCTTGACGTGCAGTTCGAACTGGCGGGACAGCGCCAGCACCGAGGTCATTTCCTCGACAGCGTTGACATTGCTGCCCTCCAGGAAGCCAGCCACCACCCGCACGTTGACGTCGGCATCGGCCGGCTGACCGGAGGCGGTATGGATCAGGCCGTCCAGGCCCTTTGTCAGGCCTTTGGTGTCCGGGTTGACCAGCTTGATGCGGTCGACCTCGGCCATCACCCGCGGGTCTTCACCCATGGAGCGGATGCTGATGGTACCGTCGGCACCCACTTCCACTTTCTGCTCCGGCGGGATGGCGATCGGGCCACCGTTGCCGATCACCGGCATGCCATTGCCGGCACGCAGCACACCGAGGGCATCGATGTTCAGGCTACCGGTACGCACATAGGCTTCGCTGCCGTCCGGCGCCTGCACGGCGATAAAGCCTTTGCCGGTCACCGCCACGTCAAGGTCGCGGCCAGTTTCGACCAACGGGCCTTCACTGAAGTCGGTGGCCGGGCGCTCGGTCATGGCGAATGCACGCGCCGGAAAGCTGTCACCGAACACCGGCATCGAGCGGGCCTGCTCCAGGTCGCGCTGAAAACCGTTGGTGGAAATGTTCGCCAGGTTGTTGGCGTGGGCCTTCTGCGCCAGCGCATTCTGGCTGGCGCCGGTCATGGCCACATAAAGCAACTTGTCCACAGTTTCTCCTCTGCGCGTAGCTGCCGCGCTGTCACTGGGCAGGTTCCAAGCAATAATTGAACCAAGTCTGAAACACCCGTTTTACGGGGCTTTCAGCGCGGCAAAGGGCAATAACCGTCAGTTTGTCGGCGGATGTTTGCCGCCTGCGGCAAAGGCTTGCTCAATGGGCGCGGCAGGCGGCGTTGTTGTAGGGGCCGGAATGGCGCACCCAGCCTTTGCCCGGGTTGTGGGCCGAACACAGGTAGCGGCCGGTGACCAGGCTTTGCCATTGATAGAACGGGGCGGGGGCGGCGGGGGCCGGCAGAACCAGCACCAGCAAGGGGAACAAGGCCAGTAACGACAGCCGCTTCATTGGCGTGAACCTTCACATTCTTGGGGCCGCGTTGCGGCCCCAATTACAAACACCACAGCCAAAACAATCATCAGGTCATCTGAATGATGGTCTGCATGATGGTGCTTTCAGTGGAAATGGTCTTGGCATTGGCCTGGTAGTTGCTCTGCGCCTTGATCAGGTTGACCAGCTCGCCGGTCAGGTCGACGTTGGAGTCTTCCAGGGCACCACCGGAAATCTGGCCGAGGGTACCGGTGTCCGGAGCGCCGACCACCGGCACGCCCGAGGCATAGGACTCTTTCCAATTGGTACCGCCAATCGGCGTCAGGCCCTGCAGGTTGGCGAAGCTGGCAATCGCCACCTGGCCGATCACCTTGTCCTTGCCGTTGGTGAAGCTGGCAAACAGGTAGCCGCTTTGGTCGATGCTCAGCCCCGACAGCTCACCGGTGGCGAAGCCATCCTGGGTTTTGGCGATTTCTGCGGACGACGCGTTGTATTGGGTGGCACCCAGCATGTCCAGCTTCACACCGTCCGCGTTGGCGATGGCGCCATTGGCCGACCACTCTCCGGCGGCATTTTTCTGTGCCGGGATCCAGTCGTTGAGCTGGAAGATCTTGTCTTCGCCAATGCTCAGGCCGCCCGCGACGTCACCCGCAGTCATTGCATCCTTGTCCAGCGTACCATCGGACTTGAACGGCACGGCGTTGACCAACGGCGTGGTGGAAGCCGGGTCAGCCGGGTTGCGCCCATCGATAGTGGTGTGCATCGACCAGGTATTGGTCGTGTCGTCCTTGATAAAATACTGATTCATCTGGTGTTCGTTACCCTGGCTGTCGAACACCGGGGTATTGAACGTGAAGTTGTACGAACTGGCGTTGGTGGGATCGAAGGGCGTCACCGACGGGGAGGTCGCGGCCGAGTTCAGGTTGATCTTCTCGGTGATGAGGCTGGTCGGCTTCGGCGTCAGGTTGGAAGTATCGATCTGCAGGTCAGTCAGGATGCCCTGGATGATCTTGCCATCTTCGCCGACCGCATAACCCTGCAGGTTGGCACCCGAAGCATTCACCACATAACCGGCCTTGTCGCTGTAGAACGCGCCCGCACGGGTGTAGATCTTCGAGCCGTTGTCGTTCAGGGCAAAGAAGCCGTTGCCATCAATGGCCATGTCCAGCGCCTGGCCGGTGGCATTGATATTGCCTGGTGTGAACAACTGCGAAACCGCAGCGGTCTTTACCCCGGTGCCGATCACGGTCTTGCCCGCACTGGTGCCGCGGATGGAGTTGGAATACTGGTCGGCGAACTCGGCACGCGACGACTTGAAGCCGGTGGTGGCGACGTTGGCAATGTTGTTGCCGGTAACGTTCAGGGCCTTGTTTGCTGCATAGAGGCCGCTAAGGCCGATATTGAAAGACATGTGTAACTCCTGTCGTTTTGCTCAGGCCCTAGATGCCGATGCTTTGGATTTTGGAAAGCGCAACACTGCCCAGCCCGGCCAGGTTGAGCGTCATCTCCGAACCGTTGCTACCCATGGTCACACTGGTTACCGAGGCCGGCAGGTTGGTGGTCATGGCCGTGGCCTTGCCATCGATCGAGGCGGTGGCCTTGAAGGTGTAGGTCCCGGCGGCCGCGACTTCACCGTCATCGTTCAGGCCATCCCAGGTAAAGTCGATGCTGCCAGACTTCTGGGTACCGAGCTCGATGGTGCGCACCAGCTTGTCGTCCTTGTCGTAGATCCCCACCGAGGTGGAGGTACTGGACGACGTCAGGTTGACCGAGCCCTTCATGTCCTTGCTGGTATCGACCACGGCCTTGTCGGTCTGGACAATGACATTGCGCCCGACCAGCGAGGAGGCCTGCAAGGCCTGGGAAGATTGCAGCCCGGCCGCGATGTAGGTCACTGCGTCGTTCAACGACTGCATGCTTTCCAGGCTGCTGAACTGCGCCAACTGGGCCACGAACTCGCCGTTTTCCTGCGGGTCGAGCGGGTTCTGGTTCTGCATCTGGGTGACCAGCAACTGCAGGAACGCGTCCTTGCCCAGCGCGCTGCCGGCGGCACCGGTAGAACTGTCAGTCTTGGACGTCTGCTTCTGCAGCGAGGTCAGATATGCGCTGCCGACGTCTGTAGTGGAATTGGTGGTGGTCATGTCGGCTTCCTATCACTGCCCCAGGGTCAGCACTTTCTGCATCATGTTCTTGGCCGTGTTCATCAGTTCAGCGTTGGTCTGAAACGCGCGGCTGGCGGAGATCATGTCAGCCATCTCCTCGACCACATTGACGTTCGGGTAGTAGACGTAGCCGTCCTTGTTCGCCGCCGGGTGGTTAGGCTCGTAGCGTGCTTCCAGCGTGCTCTGGTCTTCGACGATGCCTTTTACCTGCACGCCCTGCCCTGCCTCGCCCTGGTCTTCGAACAGCGACTGGCTGCTGCCGGCCTGCGCATTCTGGAAGGTGGTGGCGAACACCGGGTGGCGGGCGCGGTACGTCTGGTCGATGCTCGAAGACACGGTCTCGGCGTTGGCGATGTTGGACGCCACGGTGTTCAGACGCGTGTTCTGTGCGCTCATGCCGCTACCGGCAATGTTGAAGACACTGGAAAGGGACATGGTCATTCTCCCCGCAGGGCGGAAACCAGCCCTTTGAATTTACTGTTGAGCAAGGTGAAGCTGGCCTGGAAGCCAATCGCGTTTTCCGTGTAGTTCGATTGCTCGATCTGCGCATCCACGGTGTTCTGGTCGATCGACGGCTGCAGCGGTGTACGGTAC
Source organism: Pseudomonas sp. JY-Q (assembly GCF_001655295.1). Lineage (NCBI taxonomy): Bacteria > Pseudomonadati > Pseudomonadota > Gammaproteobacteria > Pseudomonadales > Pseudomonadaceae > Pseudomonas > Pseudomonas sp. JY-Q. The sequence goes on from NZ_CP011525.1 coordinate 4,444,978, forward strand.
TTGAGGGTATCGTCAGCCGCGATGGCGAGGCCTTCGGCTTCGATATGCCGGCTGTTGGTACGGTCCATGGCGAAGCGGCCGCCTTGCTGCTTGCTGGTCTCGGCGGCGAGCACCGAAGAAAAGTCCATGTCACGCGCCTTGTAATTGGGCGTGTCGGCGTTGGCGATATTGTTGGCCAACACCTCGGCGCGCTGAGCGCGGAAGCCCAGGGCCTTTTCGTGGATACCAAGCGCCTTGTCGAAACTGATGCTCATGTCGGGGAAACCTTCAGAGGTTGACCGGAATTTCGTTGAGCTTGGTTTAGCAAGGGCTGTGCCAACCACGAAGAAGCCCCTGTTCATGGGGCTTGGCGGAATCGTACTGTCAGACTGATGCCAGAAAAGCGGCAAAGGCCTTCCGCCTGAGGTGACAAAAGCGGCAATTGATGGGCGGCAAAAGCGGCAAAACAAAAAATTGACGTCAGTGTTTTCCTGAGCGGGCCTCTTCGCGGGTAAACCCGCTCCTACACGCGGCCTGTGCCCAACCACCGACCTATGTCCACCCCCGATCCGTCGTAGGAGCGGGTTTACCCGCGAATACGGTAGCGGCAGCAACGGTGAACGGCGGGTGAAGATTGGCCAGCAGGGCCGACCTCTTCGCGGGTAAACCCGGTCCTACGGGGAGCTCGGCAGGAACAGCGGATAGGCAAACAAAAAGACCGGCATCTCTCGATACCGGCCTTCGTGCTTACTTGGCCTGGTAGATGATCCCCGGGCTGCACTGCACCATCTGGTAATGGTCCGGCAAGCCGTTCAGCGCTTCCGAGGCGCCGAGGAACAGGTAGCCACCTGGCTTGAGGGTACTGTGAATGCGCAGCAGGATGTCCTTCTTCACCTGCGCCGAGAAATAGATCAGCACATTGCGGCAGAACACGATGTCGAACTTGCCCAGACTGGCATAGCTGTCGAGCAGGTTGAACGAGCGAAACTCGACACGGCTGCGAATCGCTGGCTTGACCGCCCAACGCCCCGGCCCCTTGGGGTCGAAGTAGCGCTGCAGGCGCTCCTGGGACAGGCCGCGGGCAATCGCCAGGCTATCGTATTCGCCGGTCTTGCAGTTGGTCAGCATGGTGCCGGAGAGGTCGGTGGCGACGATCTGCGCCCCCATCTTCAACTGACCGAGGTTGCTGCGCTCGAACTCGTCGATCGCCATCGAGATGGAATACGGCTCCTGCCCCGACGAACAGGCCGCCGACCACATGCGCAGGCGCTGGCCGGGGTTGTTGCGGATGAACTCGGGGATCACCTTGTTCTTCAACACCTCAAAGGGGTAGGTGTCGCGAAACCACAGGGTCTCGTTGGTGGTCATGGCATCGACCACCTGCTCGCGCAAACCACCGCGCGGCTGGGCCTGAATGCGCTGCACCAGCTCACCCAGGCTCTTGATGCCCTGTTGTTCCATCAGCTTGTTGAGACGGCTGGAAACCAGGTACTGCTTATTCTCGCCCAGCAGGATGCCACAGGCTTTCTCCAGGAAGACCCGGAACTGTTCGAAATCCAAATTACCCGTAGACACTACTGCCGCCTCTTTTCAATCACTGGTGCCGGGGGCATGCCCCCGGCTGCTTCAATGCGCTGCCTTGATCCGGTCGACCACCCGTTGGGCCAGGTCGTCCGGCTTGAACTTGGCCAGGAAGTCATCGGCGCCGACCTTCTTGACCATTGCCTGGTTGAACACCCCGGAAAGCGAAGTATGCAGGCAGATGTGCAATTTTTGCATGCGCGGATCGCTGCGAATCTCCGCGGTTAGCGTATATCCGTCCATTTCCGGCATTTCAATGTCCGAGATCATCATCAGGAACTCTTCTTCCGGCTTTTTGCCCTCATCCACCAGCTGACGCAGGTAGTTCAGCGCCTGACGGCCATCATTGAGCGCCACCACCTCGACCCCAACGGTCTGCAGGCAACGGCTGACCTGCTTGCGCGCCACTGACGAATCGTCGACGGTCAGCACCCGCATCAACACCGCCTTGTCCTGCACTTCGGCATCGATCACACCGGCCGATACCGACTCGGACGACGGCGACACTTCGGCCAGCACCTTCTCCACGTCGATGATCTCGACCATGCGGTTGTCCACCCGGGTGACCGCGGTGAGGTAGTGATCACGGCCGGTACCCTTGGGTGGCGGATGGATCTCTTCCCAGTTCATGTTGACGATGCGCTCCACCGAATGCACCAGGAAGCCTTGGGTCTTGGTGTTGTACTCGGTGATGATCACGAAGCTGTTGCGTGTGTCTTCCTGCAGCGGTCGCAACCCGGTGGCCATCGACAAGTCGAGGATCGGGATGGTCGACCCACGAATATTGGCAACGCCACGCACCACAGGGTGCGCCTTGGGCAGCAGGGTCAGCGCAGGGCATTGCAGTACTTCCCTGACCTTGAACACATTGATGCCGTAAAGCTGTTCGCCATTGAGGCGGAACAGCAGCAATTCCAGGCGATTCTGCCCCACCAGCTGCGTGCGCTGGTTGACCGAATCCATAACACCCGCCATGCCAGACTCCTTAACGTTTCAGCCTTTCGTTGCAACTCAGGTAGCGAGTCGGCACGGGCTTTGCTTTTTTGAGTGTCATGCACACGAAAACGACATTTTCCCGACGATTGACACGCCTGCTGACTGGCCCGCTGGCCACGCTGTGCCTGCTGATGCCCGGCGTTCGCACGGTGGCGAACGCGTTCACCTTGCCTGAACAGCTTATCGGTGTCACCCAAGGGTTTCTTGAATTCACCGTTGAAGATTATCTGTCCACTACCCAGACCGCCGGCCGCTATGAAATCCAGGTCAACCCGCTGGACCCACGCCTGCGCATGCCGTTGTGCAGCCAGCAGCTGGACGCCTCACTGGAAAGCCCGGCCCAGCCGCTGGGCCGGGTGACGGTACGGGTACGTTGCAACGGCGCAGCACCGTGGACGGTATTTGTGCCGGCCACCGTGCGACTTTTCCGCGACGTGGTGGTGGTGACCCGCCCGCTCAAGCGCGACAACACGGTCGGCGAAGGTGACGTGGCCCTGCGCGAGCGCGATGTCGGCACCCTGGGCCAGGGCTTTCTGACCGAGCTGGACCAGGCGGTGGGCATGAAGATGCTGCGCCCCACGGTGATCGACCAGGTGCTCACCCCGCAACACCTGGAACAGGCCGAGGTAGTGCGCAAGGGTGACCAGGTGGTGATCATTGCCCGCAGTGGCAGCCTGAGTGTGCGCATGCCGGGCGAAGCCCTGAGCAAGGGCGGCCTGAGCGAGCAGATCCGGGTACGCAACCTCAATTCAAAACGCGTGGTCAAGGCCAGGGTGACCGGCCCGGGCCAAGTCGAGGTCAGTATGTAGGCCAGCCACCAGATTGCGCTGGCAGTGAGGAACCGCTTTTCCTAAACTGTGTCAGAACACGGGTTCGCGGGCTTGCCGACAGGCGGCAATGCATTTGTGCCTAAAGTTTATATCGGGTTGGCCGAAAACAAGGCAAGCGTCCAAATACCCAGAGGTTTCTGATCATGGTCATCGACTTCAGTCGTTTGAATAACTCTCCGTCCGTCACGGGCGGCGTGCGCGGCAACACCGCGTCCGGCAGCGCCGAAAAACCGGCAGCCAGCCAGGAAGCGGTGAAAGACACCAGCGCCAGCGGAGAGGCGGTACACCTCAGCCAGGAGGCACAGCAGTTGCAGAAAATCAGCGACAAGCTGCGCGACGAGCCCGTGGTCAACAGCGCCCGTGTGGCCCAGTTGAAGCAGGCAATCGCCGACGGCAGCTACCAGGTCGATGCCGGCCGGGTCGCCAGCAAACTGCTTGATTTCGAAGCCCAGCGCTGACCGTACGGCGCGCTGACTTCACGGACGCCAGAAAAGCCAAGAGTTAGCCATGCACGACACCACCTTGCTGCAACTGATCGAAGATGACATTGCCCCGATGCAGGAACTGCTCGACCTTCTGCACAAGGAAGCAATCGCCCTGCATGGCCGCGACATGCCGCTGCTGGAGCAAATCCTGGCGCGTAAGCAGTCGTTGATCATCTTGCTCGAGCAGCACGGCCAGCGCCGCAGCCAATTGCTCGGCAGCCTGGGCCTGAGTGCCGACCGCACCGGCGTGCAGGCTGTAGCCGCGCAGTCACCCCATGGTGATGTGATGCTGCAGCGGCTCGACATGTTGTCGCAACTGATGGACGAGTGCCAGCAGGTCAACCAGACCAATGGCCGGATCATCCAGGTGCAGCAACACGTCACCAACAACCAGATTCGCATCCTTCAGGGCGGCGACTCGCCTTCGCTCTACGACAGCCGTGGCAGCACCTCGCCGCTGGCCAAGCCGCGCGCGCTCAGCCAAGTGTGATTTTTCTATCAAGGCACAGAACATAGTGGCAAAATGCCGTTACTTGCGTGTGTCGCTTTTGCCTGGAGAACGATAAGCTGTGTTCAATGAATCCGATGCCCCGCAACCACCCAAGGTGTTGAGCACCCCCTTGGAGATTGCGGCCAACTTGCGGCAGCTGCAGGAAAGCCACGACCCCCTGATCATCACCTTCCATGACCGCAGCCAGCGCTTCCAGAGCTATGTGGTGCACGTGGACCGCGAAAGCAACACCCTGGCACTGGATGAGATGATCCCCCGTGACGGCGAGAAATTCATTGAGAACGGTGAGCACTTCCGTGTCGAAGGCTTCCACGATGGTGTACGCATCGCCTGGGAATGCGATCACACGCTGAAAATCAGCGAAGTCGACGGCCACCGTTGCTACAGCGGCGCCCTGCCACAAGAGATGACCTATCACCAGCGCCGGAACGCCTTCCGCGCCGCGCTGAAGCTATCGCAGCTGGTCGACATCATCCTCGACGGTGCTCACCTCAAGGGCAACGGCGCCATGCGAGGCAAGCTGCTGGATATCTCGGCCACTGGCTGCAAACTGCGCTTTGAAGGCAATGTCGAAGACCGTTTGCAACTGGGCCAAGTGTATGAGCGTTTCAAGGCGGGCAACCCACTGGGCCTGGTGGACACCATGGTCGAGCTGCGTCATCTGCACTATGAAGAGCGCATCAACACCACCTTTGCCGGCGTACGCTTCCACAACCTGAGCGGCCAGGCTCAACGCAAGATCGAGAGTTTCGTGTACCAGCTGCAGCGTGAAGCTCGGCGGTTCGACAAGGACGATTATTGATCGTCGGTCGGTAAAACAGAAAACGCCACCTGCTGAGGTGGCGTTTTCATTTGTGTTTCTGCTGGGCTGGCCTCTTCGCGGGTAAACCCGCTCCTACACCGACTTGCTGACCTCTTCAGGTTCAGGCGCCTGTTGCTGCGCGCCCTTCTCTTCATCCTCGGTATCTTCAGCCGCCACCGGCGCCTGCATCACGTCCTGCACCGTCTGCTCATCCACCCGCGGGTCCAGCGCCGCCGACAACGGCGAACCGGCCGCCGGCATCGCCACGTGGCCCAGCGGTGCGTCCTGCACCTGATGCAGGCCGGTAACCGCTTTCGGCCGAATACGCCAGACCAGCACCAGAGCAAAGAATACGAAGAACGCATACAGCATCTGCGCGCCCAGCACTTTCATCAGAACCCCTGCCGCCAGGGGGCCGACGCATGCACCCACACCGTAGGTCACCAACAGCATCGCCGTCAGCGATACCCGGCGCTCGCTTTCCACGTGGTCATTGGAAAAGGCAACCGCCAGCGGGTACAGGCAGAACTGCAGCAACGAGATCAGGAAGCCGATACCGAACAGCAACTCCAGCGGCACACTGGGCAGTATCGCCAATGGCGCAGCCGCCAGCGCCAGCCCCACTGCCACACTCCGAATCAGCACCGCCCGGTCATAACGGTCAGACAACCAGCCCAGCGGCCACTGCACCAGCAGGCCGGCAAAAATGCAGCTACCCATGAACAGACCGATCTGCTCGGTACTCATCCCCTGGCTTGACGCATATAAAGGCGCCAGACCGTAGAACGAGCCGACAATCAGCCCCGAGCCCAAAACCGTACTGAGCGACTGCGGCACGCGCTTGATGAAAAACTTCGGCTCCATCGGTGCCGGGCGCAAGGGCGCCGGGTGAATACGCCGGGTCATCGCCACGGGCACCAGGCACAGGGCAAAGCACATCGCCACCAGCATCAGCAGCTCAGGGCCGAGCTGCGGGTGCACCACCAGAATCAACTGGCCAAGCACCAGCCCCAGGTACGAGGCAATCATGTAGCCGCTGAACACCGCGCCCCGGTGTTTCACATCGGCCTGCTCATTGAGCCAGCTCTCGATGACCATGTATTGGCACATCATCCCCAGGCCGACGATCATGCGCAGCCCGACCCAGGCCGGCAGCCAGCTGGTCAGGCCATGACCGAGCACCGCAGCGCCGACGATACCGGCACAGGTGGCATAGGCGCGTATGTGCCCTACCCGTCCGATCAGCCGGTGGCCAACCTTGCCGCCAACCGCCAGACCAAAGTAGTTGGCCGCCATCAACGCACCCACCCACAGGCTGTCGACGTGGTCGGCAGCCAGGCGCAGGGCCAGGTAGGTGCTGAGCAGGCCCGAGCCGATCAACATCATCAGCGCGGCGAAATACAACGACTGAAACGGCTTCCATACATTTCGCATACGTCCCGTGGAGCTCCCTGGTCAGGTGGCAGTTTTGGGTGCTAGCAGCATAAAGGCAAAAACCGCCTGGCGCAGGCCCCCCGACAGCTATTTGGCATTGCGGGGGCGTGCCCGGTGCAGGTTGTGTCGCGCTCAGGCCTGTGCCGCCAGGACCCGGCGCTCCCACGGCGTGATCTCGCCGAAGAAATCGCTCAGCTCAAGCGTCTTGCTGGCAATGTAGCCTTCGATGAACTCGCTGCCGAACAGTTCCCGCGCCAGCGCGCTGCGCTTGAGCCTTTCAAGGGCCGCGTGCAGCGTGCACGGCAGGCTCAGGTGCTCGGGCACTTCGAATTCGCCCTGGATGGCCGGCGACGGTTGCAAGCGCTGCTCGATGCCATGCAGCCCGGCGGCCAGGCTGGCAGCAATGGCCAGGTACGGGTTGGCATCGGCGCCAGGCAGGCGGTTTTCCACCCGTCGCGCTACCGGTGCACTGGCCGGAATGCGCAAGCCAGCGGCGCGATTGTCCTCGGACCAGCACGCATTGTTCGGCGAGGCATAGGGGTGGCACAGGCGCTGGTAGGAATTGACGTTGGGCGCGAACAGGGCGGTGAAGTCGGCCATGCACGCCTGTAACCCACCGATGAAGTGGTGGAAGGTGTCTGTCGGCAGGCCCTGCTCGTCACTGAACACGTTACGCCCGCTGCCGGCCTCGACCAGGCTCTGGTGAATGTGCATGGAACTGCCGGGCGTACGCGCCAGCGGCTTGGCCATGCAGACCACCGTCAGCCCGTGCTTGAGCGCCACTTCCTTGAGCAGGTGCTTGAACAGGAAGGTCTGGTCGGCCAACAGCAGCGGGTCGCCGTGCAGCAGGTTGATCTCGAACTGGCTGACACCCATTTCGTGCATGAAGGTGTCACGTGGCAGGCCGAGCGCGGCCATGCAGTGGTACACCTCCTTGAAGAACGGGCGCAGGCCGTTGTTGGAACTGACACTGAACGCCGAATGGCCCAGCTCGCGGCGGCCATCGCTGCCTACAGGCGGCAGGAACGGTTGCTGCGGGTCTGTGTTGGGGGCAAAGACGAAGAACTCCAGCTCGGTTGCCACTACCGGCGCCAGGCCCAGTGCCGCATAGCGGGCTATCACGGCTTTTAGCTGGCCCCGGGTGGACAGTGCCGAGGGCCGGCCATCCAGCTCGTTGGCATCGCAGATGGCCAAGGCGCGGCCGTCCTTGCTCCAGGGCAGGCGGTGGACCTGACTGGGTTCGGCCACCAGTGCCAGGTCGCCGTCATCACTGCCGTAGAACTTCGCCGCTGGGTAGCCACCCATGATGCACTGCAGCAGCACACCCCGGGCCATCTGCAGGCGACGGCCTTCGAGGAAGCCGTCGGCGGTCATCACCTTGCCGCGCGGGACGCCGTTGAGGTCGGGGGTGACGCATTCGATTTCATCGATGCCCTGGAGCTGAGCGGTGCTCATGACGCTTGTCCTTGTTGTTGTAGGCTGACAACAACATAGGCTGCGGGTGTTTAAAATATCAAGCAGCCTATATAGGTGCCTGTGTCGGCCTCTTCGCGGGTGACCCCGCGCCTACAGGTGGGTGCGCCCCGTGTAGGAGCGGGTTCACCCGCGAAGAGGCCGGCACAGCCCCCTACTCCCGCAAGGTCATGCCATTGGCCGGCAACGGCAACGCCGTCTTGTAGCGCACCTGCTTCAGGGCAAAACTCGAACGAATATTGGCCACCCCCGGCAAGCGCGTCAGGTAATCGAGAAACCGCTCCAGCGCCTGGATGCTCGGCAGCAGCACCCGCAACAGGTAATCCGGGTCCCCGGTCATCAGGTAGCACTCCATCACCTCGGGCCGCTCGGCGATCTCTTCTTCAAACCGATGCAACGACTGCTCCACCTGTTTTTCCAGGCTGACATGGATAAACACATTCACATCCAGCCCCAGCACCTCAGGCGACAGCAAGGTCACCTGCTGGCGGATCACCCCCAGCTCTTCCATGGCCCGCACCCGGTTGAAACAAGGCGTGGGCGACAGGTTCACCGAGCGTGCCAGCTCGGCATTGGTGATGCGGGCGTTCTCTTGCAGGCTGTTGAGAATGCCGATATCAGTACGATCGAGTTTGCGCATAAGACAAAATCACCGGTTTTTTGTGTTTATGCGGAATGTTTATCTGCCCCGCTCAGCAAAGGCAATCAACTTGAGAGAAAAATTCTCCTGCCGGGCCACTAAGATGTAGGTGACGCTGACTTACCAGTCACAAGCCGGTACTCAGCGGCGGCCGCTTCAGAGCTCACAAAAACAAATACCCGAGCGAGCGTAAAAAGCATGAACGAGTACGCCCCCCTGCGTTTGCATGTGCCCGAGCCCACCGGCCGGCCAGGCTGCCAGACCGATTTTTCCTACCTGCGCCTCAACGATGCAGGTCAAGCCCGTAAACCCGCGATCGATGTCGATGCTGCCGACACTGCCGACCTGTCCTACAGCCTGGTCCGCGTGCTCGACGAGCAAGGCGACGCGCAAGGCCCCTGGGCCGAAGACATTGACCCGCAGATCCTTCGTCAAGGCATGCGCGCCATGCTCAAGACGCGGATCTTCGACAGCCGCATGGTGGTTGCCCAGCGCCAGAAGAAGATGTCCTTCTACATGCAAAGCCTGGGCGAAGAAGCCATCGGCAGCGGCCAGGCGCTGGCGCTGAACCGCACCGACATGTGCTTCCCGACCTACCGCCAGCAAAGCATCCTGATGGCCCGCGACGTGTCGCTGGTCGAGATGATCTGCCAACTGCTGTCCAACGAGCGCGACCCCCTCAAGGGCCGCCAGTTGCCGATCATGTACTCGGTGCGCGAAGCCGGCTTCTTCACCATCAGCGGCAACCTGGCGACCCAGTTCGTGCAGGCGGTCGGCTGGGCCATGGCATCGGCGATCAAGGGCGATACCAAGATCGCCTCGGCGTGGATCGGTGACGGCGCTACTGCCGAGTCAGACTTCCACACCGCCCTCACCTTTGCCCACGTATACCGCGCCCCGGTCATCCTCAACGTGGTCAACAACCAGTGGGCCATTTCCACCTTCCAGGCCATCGCCGGTGGCGAGTCGACCACCTTTGCCGGCCGTGGCGTGGGTTGCGGTATTGCTTCGCTGCGGGTTGACGGCAACGACTTCGTCGCCGTGTACGCCGCCTCGCGCTGGGCTGCCGAGCGCGCCCGCCGCGGCCTGGGCCCAAGCCTGATCGAGTGGGTCACCTACCGTGCCGGCCCGCACTCGACGTCGGACGACCCCTCCAAGTACCGCCCTGCCGATGACTGGAGCCACTTCCCGCTGGGTGACCCGATCGCCCGCCTGAAGCAGCACCTGATCAAGATCGGCCACTGGTCCGAAGAAGAACACCAGGCCGTCACGGCCGAGCTCGAAGCTGCGGTGATTGCCGCACAGAAAGAAGCCGAGCAGTACGGCACCCTGGCCAACGGGCACATCCCGAGCGCCGCCTCGATGTTCGAGGATGTGTACAAGGAGATGCCCGAACACCTGCGCCGTCAACGCCAGGAACTGGGGGTTTGAGATGAACGACCACAACAACAGCATCAACCCGGAAACCGCCATGGCCACCACTACCATGACCATGATCCAGGCCCTGCGCTCGGCCATGGATGTCATGCTTGAGCGCGACGACAATGTGGTGGTGTACGGCCAGGACGTCGGTTACTTCGGCGGCGTGTTCCGCTGCACCGAAGGCCTGCAGAACAAGTACGGCAAATCGCGCGTGTTCGACGCGCCCATCTCCGAGAGCGGCATCGTCGGTACCGCCGTGGGCATGGGTGCCTATGGCCTGCGCCCGGTGGTGGAGATCCAGTTCGCCGACTACTTCTACCCGGCCTCCGACCAGATCGTCTCCGAGCTGGCCCGCCTGCGTTACCGGTCGGCCGGCGAGTTCATTGCCCCGCTGACCCTGCGCATGCCTTGCGGCGGCGGCATCTATGGCGGCCAGACTCACAGCCAGAGCCCGGAAGCGATGTTCACCCAGGTCTGCGGCCTGCGCACCGTGATGCCGTCCAACCCTTATGACGCCAAAGGCCTGCTGATTGCCTCGATCGAATGCGACGACCCGGTAATCTTCCTGGAGCCCAAACGCCTGTACAACGGCCCGTTCGATGGCCACCACGACCGCCCTGTAACCCCGTGGTCGAAGCACCCGCACAGCGCCGTGCCCGACGGCTATTACACCGTACCGCTGGACAAGGCCGCCATTACCCGCCCTGGCAATGACGTGACCGTACTGACTTACGGCACCACGGTGTACGTGGCCCAGGTGGCCGCCGAAGAAAGCGGCGTCGATGCCGAAGTGATCGACCTGCGCAGCCTGTGGCCGCTGGACCTGGACACCATCGTCGAGTCGGTGAAAAAGACCGGCCGTTGCGTGGTGGTGCACGAGGCCACCCGCACCTGCGGCTTCGGTGCCGAGCTGGTGGCGCTGGTGCAGGAGCACTGCTTCCACCACCTGGAGGCGCCGATCGAGCGCGTCACCGGCTGGGACACCCCCTACCCTCACGCACAGGAATGGGCTTACTTCCCCGGCCCTTCGCGGGTAGGTGCGGCACTGAAAAAGGTCATGGAGGTCTGAATGGGCACGCACGTCATCAAGATGCCGGACATTGGCGAAGGCATCGCGCAGGTCGAGTTGGTGGAATGGTTCGTCAAGGTCGGCGACATCATCGCCGAGGACCAGGTGGTGGCCGACGTCATGACCGACAAGGCCACTGTGGAAATCCCCTCGCCGGTCAGCGGCAAGGTGTTGGCCCTGGGTGGCCAGCCCGGGGAAGTGATGGCGGTCGGTAGCGAACTGATCCGCATCGAAGTGGAAGGCAGCGGCAACCATGTGGACGTGCCTCAGCCAAAAACGGTAGAGGCCCCGGCCGCCCCGATTGCAGCCAAGCCGGAACCGCAGAAAGACGTAAAACCCGCCGTGTACCAGGCGCCCGCCAACCACGAAGCTGCGCCCATCGTGCCGCGCCAGCCGGGCGACAAGCCGCTGGCCTCGCCGGCCGTGCGCAAACGCGCCCTGGACGCCGGTATCGAACTGCGTTATGTGCATGGTAGCGGCCCGGCCGGGCGCATTCTGCACGAAGACCTCGACGCCTTCATGAGCAAGCCGCAAAGCAATGCCGGGCAAGCACCTGATGGTTATGCCAAGCGCACCGACAGCGAAAAGGTGCCGGTGATCGGCCTGCGCCGCAAGATCGCCCAGCGCATGCAGGACGCCAAACGCCGGGTCGCGCACTTCAGTTATGTCGAGGAAATCGACGTCACCGCCCTGGAAGCCCTGCGCCAGCAACTCAACAGCAAGCACGGCGACAGCCGCGGCAAGCTGACCTTGCTGCCATTCCTGGTGCGCGCCCTCGTCGTGGCGCTGCGTGACTTCCCGCAGATCAACGCGACCTACGACGACGAAGCGCAGATCATCACCCGCCATGGCGCGGTGCATGTGGGTATTGCCACCCAGGGTGACAACGGCCTGATGGTACCCGTGCTGCGCCACGCCGAAGCGGGCAGCCTGTGGGCCAATGCCGGCGAGATTTCGCGCCTGGCCAACGCTGCACGTAACAACAAGGCCAGCCGTGAAGAGCTGTCCGGCTCGACCATCACCCTGACCAGCCTCGGCGCCCTGGGTGGCATTGTCAGCACGCCGGTGGTCAACACCCCGGAAGTGGCAATCGTCGGGGTCAACCGCATGGTCGAACGGCCAGTGGTGATCGACGGCCAGATCGTCGTGCGCAAGATGATGAACCTGTCCAGCTCGTTCGACCATCGCGTGGTCGATGGCATGGACGCCGCCCTGTTCATCCAGGCCGTGCGTGGCCTGCTCGAACAACCCGCCTGCCTGTTCGTGGAGTGAGCATGCAACAGATTATCCAGACTACCCTGTTGATCATCGGCGGCGGCCCTGGCGGCTATGTAGCAGCCATCCGCGCCGGGCAACTGGGCATTCCTACCGTACTGGTGGAAGGCCAGGCACTGGGCGGCACCTGCCTGAACATCGGCTGCATCCCGTCCAAGGCGCTGATCCACGTGGCCGAGCAGTTTCACCAGGCCTCGCGCTTTACCGAACCCTCGCCGCTGGGCATCAGCGTGGCTTCGCCGCGCCTGGACATCGGCCAGAGCGTCACCTGGAAGGACGGCATTGTCGACCGTCTGACCACCGGTGTGGCCGCCTTGCTGAAAAAGCACGGGGTGAAAGTGATGCATGGCTGGGCCAAGGTACTGGACGGCAAGCAGGTCGAGGTCGATGGCCAGCGTATCCAGTGCGAGCATCTGTTGCTGGCGACCGGTTCCAGCAGTGTCGAACTGCCGATGCTGCCGCTGGGTGGCCCGGTGATTTCCTCGACCGAAGCTCTGGCGCCGAAAGCCCTGCCGCAACACCTGGTGGTGGTCGGCGGTGGCTATATCGGCCTGGAGCTGGGCATTGCCTATCGCAAGCTGGGTGCACAGGTGAGTGTGGTGGAAGCACGTGAGCGCATCCTGCCGACCTACGACAGCGAATTGACCGCCCCGGTGGCCGAGTCGCTGAAGAAACTGGGCATCGCGTTGCACCTGGGCCACAGCGTCGAGGGCTACGAAAATGGCTGCCTGCTGGCCAGCGACGGCAAGGGTGGGCAACTGCGCCTGGAGGCCGACCAGGTACTGGTGGCCGTTGGCCGCCGGCCACGCACCAAGGGCTTCAACCTGGAATGCCTGGACCTGAAGATGAACGGCGCCGCCATTGCCATCGACGAGCGCTGTCATACCAGCATGCACAACGTCTGGGCCATCGGCGACGTCGCTGGCGAACCAATGCTGGCGCACCGGGCCATGGCCCAGGGCGAGATGGTCGCCGAAATCATCGCCGGCAAGGCCCGACGCTTCGAGCCGGCAGCGATTGCCGCCGTGTGCTTTACCGACCCGGAAGTGGTGGTGGTCGGCAAAACCCCGGAACAAGCCAGCCAGCAGGGCCTGGACTGCATCGTCGCGCAGTTCCCGTTTGCCGCCAATGGCCGGGCCATGAGCCTGGAGTCGAAAAGCGGTTTCGTGCGGGTGGTGGCGCGCCGTGACAACCACCTGATCGTGGGTTGGCAGGCGGTTGGCGTGGCGGTCTCCGAGCTATCCACCGCGTTTGCCCAATCGCTGGAGATGGGCGCGTGCCTGGAAGATGTGGCCGGCACCATTCATGCCCACCCCACGTTGGGTGAAGCGGTGCAAGAAGCCGCCCTGCGCGCGTTGGGCCACGCCTTGCATATCTGACACTGAAGCGGCCGAGGCCGATTTGGCCCGCTGCGCCGAGAGGCGCTGCGGGTCTTTTTTCATTCAGGCCATCCAAGCCTCCAGAAAACAGCGCGCTCTTTGAGGGGCTAGTGTGGTGTTTTGCAAATACGGCCAATAACTCGCGAGCGATTTTTGCGCTCAGGCAAGGCGTCGCGACGAGTCGTAGCCCAGCTACGGCGAGGAGCGACAACGCCGCATGAGCGCAAAAAGCGCCGCGAATTATGGTCGTTATTTGTGAAACACCACACTAGCTACTCGGCAATTGCGTTCTTGCCTGTACCCTTGGCCCTGTAGAGCGCCTTGTCGGCACGCGCCAGCAGCGCGTGCTGGTCCTCCCCTTCCAGCCATTGCACCACGCCATAGCTCATGGTCAGCCGGCAATCACCCACCGGCTCCACCTGCTCCAGCACCTGGCGCAAGCGCGCCGCCACATCCAGCGCCTCCCCCAACGCGGTCTGCGGCAGCACGATGACGAACTCGTCGCCGCCCCAGCGCGCCAGCAGGTCCAGTTCGCGCAAGCAGGTGCGCAGGCTTTCGGCCACCCGGACCAGCGCCGCATCGCCACGGGCGTGACCGTAGCGGTCATTGATCGGTTTGAAATCATCCATGTCCATGGAGATCAGCGACAACGGCTGGCGGAAGCGCTGGGCGCGCTGGCACTCCCGCTGCAACGCGCTCTCCAGCCGGTAACGGTTGGCAACACGGGTCAACGCATCGCGTTCGGCCAATTCACGGTTTTCGTCCAGTTGCCGCTGCAACTGCTGGTTCACCCTGGACAACTCACGGGTGCGTTCGGCCACCTGAAATTCCAGCGACTGGTTCTTCTGTTCCAGTTGCGTCACCAAGCGCTTGCCAGCGTCGATATTGCGATGCGCACCCAGCATGCGTGCCACGGAACCGTCCTCGTTATGCGCGATGACGTAGCCGCTGTCTTCGATCCAGATGTAGCTGCCGTCCTGACAACGGCAACGGTATTCAATGCGGTAGCGCTCGTTGCGCTGATTGATATAGGCCTCGAAATGGGCCATTACCCGGGGGTAGTCTTCGGGATGGATCACGCTTTCCCAGGTAAATACCGAGTTGGCCATGGAGTGGCTGGCATAACCCAGCATGTTGTACCAGCCCGGGTTGCGATAAACGTAGCCGGTATTGGCATTCCAATCCCAGATGCCGTCGCTGATCAAATCGAACAAGGTGTGCAACTGCTGTTCACTGAAGCCGGCAGGTACCGGCCTGGTGTCTTGACTCATGGACGCTCTCCCTGATGCCCAGCAACTGCGCTCCGATCAAGGGGCTGCCGACAGTGGTGTTGATTGCCGCGAGCGGCAAGATGATGCCTATCACGGGCAAGCATATGCCCACCCGCGTGCAACCGAAATAGTGCCAACGCCCTGATTTCGGCCGGCACAGCGCTGGCATGGCTTTTGCGCTTGGTACCTGCCAACGAGATTTCCAAGGAGGAAACATGATAATCGCCCCTAACGGCGTCAGCTGGCAGCCCACGCTCCATCAGCCTCGGTCCACCAGCGATGAGCAGGCAGTGGCCCAGATTGCACCGGTCCGCACGCCAATATCCACCGCCAACACGGCGAGCCAACAGCAGAATGGAGGCAGCACCGCTCAGCAAAACGCAGAGGATGCTCGTGCAGAAGCCTTTGCCAAATTCAAGGTGATACTGCAAAACCTGAGCTCGGTATGACTCACCCACATAGGTTACAAATCAGTTCACGCACATAGGTAACAGTCTTTAACTGGCAAGGTCGGTTTTCGAGGATCTGACCATGCCTTGGCGAGAGCTGAAACCTATGGACCTGAAAATGCTTTTCATCGCGGATTACCTGCAAGGGCCGCCCAGCTTCAGCGCCCTGTGCCAGGCCTACGAGATCAGCCGTAAGACCGGCTACAAATGGGTCGAGCGATATGAGAAAGAGGGGCCTTCGGGGCTGGAAGAACGCAGCCGCCGCCGGTTGACGCAGAACTGGGTCGTCCCCGCTGCAGTTCGCGAAGCCATCATCGAACTGCGCAGTCGAGGCGAAACGGAACCTGGTCCGAAAAAGATCCAGGCTGCGCTGCAGGAGCGCTTCCCTGATCAGGCGCCGCCTTCTAAGACAGCGATTTACAACATCCTCAAGAAGGCCGAGTTGGTCAACCCACGCCGTTTACGTCAGCGTGTAGCGGTCTACCCCAAGCCACTGGAGAAGGCAGAGTCGCCTAACCAGCTGTTCAGTGCTGACTACAAGGGCCAATTTCTGACAGGCGCAGGCGTCTGGTGCTATCCACTAACGATCATGGATCACGCCAGCCGCTTCCTGCTCGCCTGCCACAGCATGCCTAATACCAACCTTCTGGAAACGCAGGCCGTTTTCACCCAGGTGTTTCGGGAAAATGGCCTGCCTGAGCGTATTCGTACCGATAACGGTGTGCCGTTTGCCAGTAAAGGACGTGCAGGACTTTCTCAGCTGTCCATCTGGTGGCTGCGTCTAGGCATCATTCCTGAGCGCATTGCACCTGGAAGGCCTGAGCAAAATGGCCGCCACGAACGCATGCATCGGACACTCAAAAGCACGCTGCCATCACCGCCGGCAGTGGCCTGGGAAGCTCAACAGCGGCATTTTGATCGCTTTCGACAACACTACAATTACGAGCGCTTGCATGAAGCACTGAAACAGAAAACACCGGCGTCTTGCTACCAGCCCTCACCACGCCCATTCCCTGAAAAACTTCCTGAGATGACCTACCCCAGCCATGTCGAGAGTTTACCGGCGGATAGCTGCGGCATCATTAACCGCCGTGGCCTGAGGATCTACGTAGGTTACGTGCTCAAGCACCAGACCATTGGGCTGGAGCAAGTCGGAGATGGCATTTGGGATGTTATTTTCGGTCCCATCATCCTTGGTAGAGTCGATGTGCGGGATGCCACTGATGGTTATGTAACACTCCAGGTGTTGTCACCTATGTGAGTGAACTTTTGTGTAACCCATGTGGGTGACCCGTACAAGCTCTGCGACCACCGAGCCGGTCATCGGAGAACCCCTGCCGCCCAAGACTGCCCGGCAGGAATTTCAAGACTTCATGTCCAAGTCGCCCGGCGAGATGATCAAGGAAAAACTGCTGCGTGAAACAGGCTTGACCGAAGAAGAGTACGACGCCCTGCCGCCCGAAATGAAAGCAAAGGTCGACGAGTTGATCGCCCAGCGCATGAAAGAAGACATCAAGCGCAAGATCGAGGAGAAAGCGCAAGAGCAGGTCGCCAAGGTGGACGGCGGCGTGGATGAAGAGCAACAAGCGGCAAGCCCGGTGTGAGGGAATGCCAGCGGCCGGTAAGGAGAGCGCCGCGGTTCGTCCAAGGCGCCCCAGCCTGAGCGGTTTGAAGGCGTGCGGTGGCGTCGATGTTCAGGTGGTGCATGGCTTCGTCAACTGCAACGCTGCCGGCGCCATGACCGGTCTCAGGAAAAATCGGCAGGATGTTGTGCAGAGAATTCGTTTGAGGTCCTTGGCCTTATTGTCCAGGGTGGCAGGCTGGTAGCTATTTGCCACGCGTGGACGCAGGCGCATGACGATGCCTGCGTAGGGGGACGATGTCGGATCCCTCCTAAAATAAGAGAGGACAAGGAAATGCAATCACACGGTTTGAAGCAAAGCCTCAAGCAGCGGCATATCACCATGATCGCGCTGGGTGGGGTGATCGGTGCAGGGCTGTTCATGGGCTCGGGCTCACTGATCGCATCGGCAGGGCCCGCGGCCATACTGTCGTATTTCATTGGTGGCCTGGTGGTCACCCTGGTCATGTTCATGCTGGGCGAAATGGCCTGCCGCAACCCGGATGCAGGGTCGTTCTCGACCTACGCCAACACCTACCTCGGTGACTGGGCAGGGTTTGCGGTCGGCTGGCTGTACTGGTTCAAGTCGATGATGACCATCACCCTGGAAGCGGTACTGCTGGGCGCCATCCTGCATGACTTCCTGCCCTGGCTACCGATCTGGGCAGGTGCCTTCCTGATGCTGGTGACACTCATGGCCAGCAACGCCTACTCGGTGCGTTCGTTTGCCGAAGTCGAGTATTGGCTCGCCGCGATGAAGGTCGCCACCATCCTCATCTTCATGCTGCTGGGCGTCTCGATCCTGCTCGGCCTGCACAGTGAGATTCCCGCCCCCGGCCTGATCAACCTCACCGCCCATGACGGCTTCATGCCCAACGGCCTGTCACCGGTGATGGCCGGCGTTATCGTGGTGATTTTCTCCCTGGGCGGCAGCGAAATTGCCGCTGTGGCCGCGGGTGAGTCAGAGAACCCGCGACAGAACGTGATCCGTGCGATCAAGAGCGTGATCCTGCGGGTGATGCTGTTCTACGTAGGCTCTGTGTCGATCCTGATCCTTTGCCTGCCCTGGACCGACAAGGCCAACCTGGCCTCGCCCTATGTTTCGCTGTTCAGCCTGGCCGGGTTCGGTGGTGCTGCAGTGGCCATGAAACTGGTGCTGTTCGTCTCGTTCATGTCGGTGATGAACTCGTTCATGTTCTCCAACTCGCGCATGCTGTTCTCGCTGAGCCAGCGCGGTCACGCGCCCAAGCTGTTCTCACGCACCAGTGCCAAGGGCGTACCGATCAATGCACTGCTGCTGAGCCTGTCGATCTGCACGATGATCCTGACCGTGCACTTTGTCAGTGGCGGCGACCTGTTCATGACCTTGGCCAAGAGTACCGGCAGCCTGGTCATGGTCGTATGGATCTTCATCATCATCGCCCACGTGGCGATGCGCAGGAAAACCCGCCACGAAGCGGTCGCCCCAAACGCCTTCCGTGCCTGGCTGTTCCCCTACACCAATATCATTGCGCTGTTCGCCTTGCTGGCAGTCATCGGCACCCAGGCGTTCGACCCGGCATCGCGTTTCCAATTCTGGTTCACGGTGCTGACGGTACTGCTGGTGGTGGCGGGGTACTTCCTGATGCGTCAGCGGCTGGCCCCAAGCGCGGCGTTAGCCCACGGACGTGATGCATGACAGCGCTGGCCAAGCGCAGGTGCTGTCAACAGCAGCACGACGGCGACAAAGGCAACGGAGACAATAATGGGAATGACGAGAATGGCGTCCCAGGCAGGAATTGAACCTGCAACCTTCCCCTTAGGAGGGGGATGCTCTATCCAATTGAGCTACTGAGACGCTACGACCGGCAGCGAGCGCTGCACAGCGGGATGGCCAGCATGTTAACCAGCATGCTGGCGTTTGTCATGCCTGAACTGGGCTTTTTCGCGTAATCCTTTTCTGCCGCTGCTATCCCCGTGGTAGCACGCCCTGATAGCGAAGCAGCGAAACAAATGCGGCGACCGCCGCCTCCAGTGTGGAAGAATTATCCAGCACATGTACCGATGGGTCGGCTGCAGCTTGCAAGCGTGCGCTGCGCGCCAGGCGCTGCTCCACTTCTTCTGCAGTTTCCCGGCCCCGGGCCAGCAAGCGCTGGCGCAGCACCTCAGGCTTGACCTCGACCAACACGGCCAACAAATCCGGGTAGCGCTGACGGGCTTCTGGCAGATAAGCCCGCGAGCCATTCACCAGCACTGCCCTCCCCGCCGCCAACCACTGGTCCACCTGCCGGGGTATGCCATAGTCCAGGCCATTGGCCCGCCAGTGCATGGCAAACGCACCCTGCGCACGCAAGGTATCAAACTGCTCAGGCGTGACCCCTTGGGCAGCTTCGCCTTTGGCTTCGGCCGAACGGGTGATGACCCGGCGGGCAATTTCTACCCCGGCGAGGGCCAGTTGCTCACGCGAAGCGTCGATCAGGGAGTCTTTCCCGGAACCCGACGGCCCAACCAGAAATATCAACCGGCCCGTCCCTGATCGGCGGTCGCTTGCGTCATGTTGCATAGCCACTATGCTCTATGGAGAGAACCGGCGCATTCTAGGGCTTTTCTGGGCATTTTTCTGCGTTTTACCGATTATTGACGGCAAAAGACTGACGGCCAGGCTAGCCAGAGCATGTAAAACTTTTCAAACCAGTGCTCATTTCTGATAATTGGTACTGGCATAAAGCCTTTATCCGGCTCACTATTTGTCACATAATTGACGCCAAGCAAACGGCGACCATGAGGCAAGATGAGCATCCATTTTTCACTGGCGGTTGAACATTTTGTCGTCGCCACGGTCGTACTTCCATCCCGTGCGGCCAATTTGAGAACCGCTTCCCCTGAACCAAACTCTGGTCAATTTATATGCGCCCAATGAAACAGGCTATTTATTCGAGCCGCACTGCTGACAAGTTCGTCGTCCGCCTGCCTGACGGAATGCGTGAGCGCATTGCCGAGGTAGCGCGCAACCACCACCGCAGCATGAACTCCGAGATCATTGCACGCCTGGAGCAGAGCCTTATCCAGGAAGGTGCGCTGGGTGATGAACTGAGCATGCGCCTGGACAGCCCCGAGCTGTCCCTGCATGAGCGCGAGTTGCTGCAGCGTTTCCGCCAACTGTCCCACCGCCAGCAGAACGCCCTGGTCGCCCTCATCGCTCACGATGTGGAAATGGCCGCAGACGCTTCCTGAGGCCTGCAGCGAACACAAAAAAGCCAGCGTAAGCTGGCTTTTTTGTGGATGACTGATTGGCAGCAAAGGCATTTCCCTGTGGGACGCTCCCACAGGGAGGACCGGCTTACAACAGGAACAGCGTCGCCAGCCCCAGGAAGATGAAGAAACCACCGCTGTCGGTCACAGCAGTGATCATCACGCTCGCCCCCATCGCAGGGTCGCGCCCCAGGCGGGCCAATGTCATCGGGATCAGCACGCCCATCAGCGCTGCCAACAACAAGTTCAAGGTCATCGCTGCAGTCATCACCACCCCCAGCGACCAGCTGCCATACAGCCAGAAAGCCACCGCACCAATCACTCCGCCCCAAACCAGGCCGTTGATCAGCGACACCGCCAATTCCTTGCGCATCAAGCGGCTGGTATTGCCTGGCGACACTTGGTCCAGGGCCATGGCGCGGACGATCATGGTGATGGTCTGGTTACCAGAGTTGCCACCAATACCCGCAACGATCGGCATCAACGCAGCCAACGCCACCAGCTTTTCAATCGAACCTTCGAACAACCCGATCACTCGCGAAGCAACGAACGCGGTAATCAGGTTGATGGCCAGCCACGCCCAACGGTTGCGGAACGAACGCCAGACCGAGGCGAAAATATCTTCCTCTTCACGCAGACCCGCCATGTTGAGGACTTCGCTCTCGCTTTCCTCACGGATCAGGTCAACCATTTCGTCGATGGTCAGACGGCCGATCAGGCGTTCGCTCTTGTCCACCACCGGGGCGGATACCAGGTCATAACGCTCGAAAGCCTGCGCTGCATCGTAGGCATCTTCCTCGGGCTGGAAGGAGACAGGGTCGGTCGCCATGACCTCCGCCACCTTCTTCTCCGGGTCGTTGACCAGCAGGCGCTTGATCGGCAATACCCCCTTGAGGATGCCGTCGTAATCGACCACGAACAACTTGTCGGTGTGGTTCGGCAATTCTTTCAGGCGGCGCAGGTAGCGCAGCACCACTTCCAGGCTGACGTCTTCGCGGATGGTGACCATCTCGAAGTCCATCAGCGCACCGACCTGCTCCTCGTCATAGCTCAGCGCCGAACGCACCCGCTCGCGTTGCTGGGCATCGAGGGTTTCCATCAGCTCGTGAACAACGTCACGCGGCAGCTCTGGGGCGAGGTCGGCCAGTTCGTCGGCGTCCATCTCCTTGGCGGCAGCCAGCAGCTCGTGATCGTCCATGTCGGCGATCAGCGATTGGCGAACCGAATCGGAAACTTCCAGCAGGATGTCGCCATCGCGCTCCGAGCGCACCAGCTGCCAGACCGTCAGGCGATCTTCCAGGGGCAAGGCTTCGAGGATGTAGGCGATGTCGGCGGGGTGCAGGTCATCGAGCTTGCGCTGCAGCTCGACGAGGTTCTGGCGGTGGACCAGGTTTTCCACCAGGTCATTGTGCGCGCCTTCCTGGCGATGGGTCAGGTCTTCGACCATGCGCTGACGCTGCAGCAGTTCGACCACCTGGGCCAGGCGATCCTGCAGGCTTTCTTGCGCTTTTTTAACTTCTACTTCGGTCATAGGCGAACTCCACTCCCAGCAGCGGAGCACGCCGAGGGAATCAATCGGTCAGATCTTTCTGTATGAATCGTGTTAGCGAGTAACTACTGGGTAAGTCCATGGTGGTTTTCCACAAGCCCCGGCGGGGCTGACGGGCGCAATCATACACTGCTAAAGCTGTCAGATCGCTTAAATTTTTGGCCAGAACAATCGTTTGCGTGATAAAGCTGGGACAACGCTCGAAGCTATCAGTGCGACGGTTGTTGTGGATGAGAAAGCACATTTGATTTTTGAGGCCGCTCAGCGGCTCAAGACTACACCGCAATCATTACAGAAGAGCGTAGATCGACAGGCTCAAGAATTCATTGGCGCACAAACAAAAAGCCCGCTCTATTGAGCGGGCTTTTTGATGGGGTATGGCGGACTCAGCAGGATTCGAACCTGCGACCGCTCGGTTCGTAGCCGAGTACTCTATCCAGCTGAGCTATGAGTCCGTGATGGTAGTTTTAGACCAGATTACCACTGGTTGACTGAAGTAGCTTTGCAAGCAGAACCACTTCAATAAAGTGGCGGACTCAGCAGGATTCGAACCTGCGACCGCTCGGTTCGTAGCCGAGTACTCTATCCAGCTGAGCTATGAGTCCGCGATTGGCAGTTTTAAACCAGATTACCGCTGGTTGACTGAAATGGCTTTGCAAGCAGAACCACTTCAAGAAAGTGGCGGACTCAGCAGGATTCGAACCTGCGACCGCTCGGTTCGTAGCCGAGTACTCTATCCAGCTGAGCTATGAGTCCGCGATTGGCAGTTTTAGACCAGATACCGCTGGTTGATTGAAGCAGCCTTGCAAACAAAGCCACTTCAAAAGTGGCGGACTCAGCAGGATTCGAACCTGCGACCGCTCGGTTCGTAGCCGAGTACTCTATCCAGCTGAGCTATGAGTCCGTGTCTTGCCGCGCATTATAGGTCGCTGAAACATTTTTGCAAGAAGCTTTTCGTTATAAAACAACTACTTAGCGTTCCTACCGTTTACAGCGCCCTACGCAAATAATGGCGGTGAAGGGGGGATTCGAACCCCCGATACCCTTATGAGGTATACTCCCTTAGCAGGGGAGCGCCTTCGGCCACTCGGCCACCTCACCGCAACACGAGGCGAATATTAAAGAACCTCTTTCACCTTTGCAACCCTTTTTTTGAAAAAAACTTCAAAAAAATTAAAGGCTTGGCTCTTCATCCTTCTCCTTCTTGATCCGCAGGTAGATTTCCTCGCGGTGAACTGCCACTTCTTTCGGGGCGCTCACGCCAATACGCACCTGGTTGCCTTTGACGCCAAGCACCGTCACGGTGATCTCGCCGTCTCCAATGATCAGGCTCTCGGCGCACCGACGAGTCAGAATCAACATAGCTTTCTCCTTACGCAAAACATTCAGGGGTAACAGTCTTGGATATCGGGCCGGGTCGCGGACGACGACCATGGCCCCGGTTACTCGCCGCACAGGGCAGGACAGGGCCTGCGCGGCGAGCAGAAACGCGAAGGGCGCGGCAAGCCGCGCCCTTCCAGGCAGCGCCTTACTCGCCCTGTCGGGCAGGAGCATCCAGATCGAACGCGGTATGCAGCGCGCGCACGGCCAGCTCCAGGTACTTCTCTTCGAGCACCACCGAAACCTTGATCTCGGAAGTGGAGATCATCTGGATGTTGATGCTCTCCTTGGCCAGGGCTTCGAACATGCAGCTGGCAACACCGGCGTGCGAACGCATGCCGACACCAACGATCGAGACCTTGGCGATCTTGGTGTCGCCGATCACTTCACGGGCACCGATTTCGCGCGCAGTGTTTTCCAGCACGCTCTGCGCCTTCTCGTACTCGTTGCGGTGCACGGTGAAGGTGAAGTCGGTGGTGTTATCGTGAGCAACGTTCTGCACGATCATGTCGACTTCGATGTTCGAAGCGCTGATCGGGCCGAGGATCTTGAAGGCCACGCCCGGGGTATCCGGCACGCCGCGAATGGTCAGCTTTGCTTCATCACGGTTGAAGGCGATACCGGAAATGATCGGCTGTTCCATGGATTCCTCTTCATCAATGGTAATGAGGGTACCCGGACCCTCCTTGAAGCTGTGCAGCACGCGCAGCGGAACGTTGTACTTGCCGGCGAACTCCACCGAACGGATCTGCAGCACCTTGGAACCAAGGCTGGCCATTTCCAGCATCTCTTCGAAGGTGATCTTCTCCAGGCGACGAGCCTGTGGCACGACGCGCGGATCGGTGGTGTAGACGCCATCGACATCAGTGTAGATCTGGCACTCATCAGCCTTCAGCGCTGCCGCCAGGGCCACGCCGGTGGTATCAGAGCCACCACGACCCAGGGTAGTGATGCTGCCGTGCTCGTCGACACCCTGGAAGCCTGCAACCACGACCACGCGACCTTCCTTGAGGTCGGCACGAATCTTCTGGTCGTCGATTTGCAGAATGCGCGCCTTGTTGTGCGAGCTGTCGGTGAGAATACGCACCTGGTTGCCGGTGTAGGACACCGCTGGCACACCACGCTTGATCAAGGCCATGGTCAGCAGGGCAATGGTGACCTGCTCACCCGTCGACACGATCACGTCCAGTTCACGAGGAACCGGCTGATCGGTGATCTGCTTGGCCAAGTCGATCAGGCGATTGGTTTCACCGCTCATGGCCGACAGCACAACCACCAGGTCGTCGCCCGCTTCACGGTGTTTCTTGACCTTTTCGGCTACCTGCTCGATCCGCTCGATGGAACCGACAGAGGTGCCGCCAAATTTCTGTACGATCAACGCCATTTCAATGGTGCCTCAGCCCATACAGGGCCCCAAAAAACAATCCAACATGAAGGGGTGGACGGGAGTGGCCTGTGTGGCGACTGGACCCTCCACCCCCTCATCTCAAAGTCCCTGCTCTGCGAATGGCACGGCCAGCGCCAGGGCCTGGTCCAGGGCAGCGACGTCGACGCCACCACCCTGGGCCATGTCCGGACGGCCGCCGCCCTTGCCACCCACCGCCGCAGCGGCTTGTTTCATCAGATCGCCAGCCTTGAGTTGGCTGGAGAGGTCCTTGGTCACGCCGGCCACCAGCACAACCTTGCCCTCATGCTCGCTGCCCAGCAGGATCACTGCGTGGCCGAGCTTGTTCTTCAGCTGATCGACCAGGGCCAGCAGGGCCTTGCCATCCTGCCCATCCAGGCGGGCGGCAAGGACCTTGGCACCCTTGACCTCAACGGCCGCGTTGGAGAGATCGTCCCCGGCGGCGCTGGCGGCCTTGGCCTGCAGCTGTTCCAGCTGCTTCTCCAGCTGGCGGTTGCGCTCAAGCACAGCCGACAGCTTGTCGATCAGGTTGTCGCGGTTACCCTTGACCAGTTGTGCGGCTTCCTTGACCTGCTCTTCGGCAGCGTTCAGGTAAGCCAGCGCAGCGGCACCGGTTACGGCTTCGATACGGCGCACGCCAGAGGCTACGCCGCCTTCGCTGATGATCTTGAACAGGCTGATGTCACCGGTGCGCTTGGCGTGGATACCGCCGCACAATTCCACCGAAAAATCACCGCCCATGCTCAGCACACGCACGGTGTCGCCGTATTTCTCGCCGAACAGCGCCATTGCGCCTTTGGCCTTGGCAGTTTCGATGTCGGTCAGTTCGGTTTCAACCGGGGTGTTCTTGCGAATCTCGCGGTTGACGATGTCTTCCAGCTGCTTGATCTGCTCCGGCTTCACCGCTTCGAAGTGGCTGAAGTCGAAACGCAGGCGCTGGCTGTCGACCAGCGAGCCCTTCTGCTGTACATGCTCGCCCAGTACCTGGCGCAATGCTTCGTGCAGCAGGTGGGTGGCGGAGTGATTCAACGAGGTGGCGTGCTGTACGTCGGCATCGACCTTGGCTTCGGCGGGCGAACCGATCAGCAGCGCACCGCTGGCCACCACGCCGTGATGCAGGAAGGCGCCGCCGGTCTTGGTGGTATCACGCACGTCGAAGCGTGCAGTACCCGCCTGCAGGAAGCCGCTGTCACCAACCTGGCCACCGGACTCGGCGTAGAACGGCGTGCGGTCGAGCACCACAACGCCCTGCTCGCCTTCACCCAGCTGGTCAACGGATTGGCCGTCCTTGTACAGGGCGATGATCTTGCCCTGGCCCTCGGTGGTGTCGTAACCGAGGAACTCGGTGGCGCTGTCGACCTTGACCAGGCTGTTGTAATCCATGCCGAAGGCGCTGGCGGAACGGGCACGCTCACGCTGGGCGTCCATTTCACGCTCGAAGCCGGCTTCGTCGATAGTCAGTTCACGCTCACGGGCGATGTCGGCAGTCAGGTCCATCGGGAAGCCATAGGTGTCGTACAGCTTGAACACCACGTCGCCCGGTACCACGTCGCCTTTCAGCTGGGCCAGGTCTTGCTCGAGGATGCGCAGGCCCTGCTCCAGGGTCTTGGCGAACTGCTCTTCTTCGGCCTTGAGCACGCGCTCGATGTGCGCTTGCTGGCTCTTCAGCTCCGGGAAGGCTTCGCCCATTTCAGCGGCCAGTGCGGCAACGATCTGGTAGAAGAAGCTGCCCTTGGCGCCCAGCTTGTTGCCGTGACGGCAAGCGCGGCGAATGATGCGGCGCAGCACGTAGCCACGGCCTTCGTTGGACGGCAGCACGCCGTCGGCAATCAGGAAGCCGCACGAACGGATGTGGTCGGCGACCACTTTCAGCGAGGCCTGGCCGTCATTGCTGCAACCGATGGCCTGGGCTGCGGCAGCCAGCAGGTTCTGGAACAGGTCGATCTCGTAGTTCGAATGCACGTGCTGCAGCACGGCGCTGACGCGCTCCAGGCCCATGCCGGTGTCCACCGACGGCGCTGGCAGCGGGTGCAACACACCGTCGGCTGTACGGTTGAACTGCATGAAGACGTTGTTCCAGATCTCGATGTAGCGGTCACCGTCTTCTTCTGGCGAGCCAGGTGGGCCACCCCAGATATCCGGGCCGTGATCGTAGAAAATCTCGGTGCATGGGCCGCACGGGCCGGTATCGCCCATGGTCCAGAAGTTGTCGGAGGCGTACGGGGCGCCCTTGTTATCGCCGATGCGCACCATGCGCTCGGCCGGCACGCCGACTTCCTTGGTCCAGATGTCGTAGGCTTCGTCGTCGGTGGCGTAGACGGTGACCCAGAGCTTTTCCTTGGGCAGGTTCAGCCACTGCTCAGACGTCAGGAAGGTCCAGGCGAAGGTAATGGCATCGCGCTTGAAATAGTCGCCGAAGCTGAAGTTGCCCAGCATTTCGAAGAAGGTGTGGTGACGCGCGGTGTAACCGACGTTTTCCAGGTCGTTGTGCTTGCCACCGGCACGCACGCACTTCTGGCTACTGACAGCACGCGTGTAGGCGCGCTTCTCCGCACCGAGGAAGCAGTCCTTGAACTGGTTCATGCCTGCGTTGGTGAACAGCAGGGTCGGGTCGTTGTTCGGGATCAGCGAACTGGAGGCGACTCGGGTATGTCCCTGCTCTTCGAAGAAGCGAAGGAAGGCTTCACGGATTTCTGCGCTTTTCATAGGTTCTTCCACGGAAACGGCGGCCCTGTTGGGCAAACGCGTCGACGAAACGACGGCAAAGGGCCGCATTATATCGGTCCTGCAGTCTTGATGCAGTGTGTTTATACGATAGAAGCCATCGTTTGGACGGTTTTTCGGGCTATGCAAACGAAAACGACATGACCGGATGCTAAATCCTGTGTTTCGCCACTGGCAAGCCAATTACCGCTTAAGGGAGGGGAAAAGGGAACAGGCGGTGAATTAAAAGGTTTTCATCATGGATAGGATCCGAAACTGTGTCGCCTGGTTCGCGGGTAAACCCGCTCCTACAAGGTATGTTCAAGGCCTTAATGTGGCGCCGTGCCCGTAGGAGCGGGTTCACCCGCGAAACAGGCGACACCGCTCTCACCCCAGCCGCTGCCCCGAATCCGGCACGATCAGAATGCCGGCGCGCAGGCCGTTCCTGACCTTGGGATTGGGGAAAATGATGCGCGCACCCTCCTCCTCGACTACCCAGCGCATCTCGGCCAGGTCTTCAGCCAGCAGGTAACCCTTGCTCAGCTCGGAGAAGTTTTCGATGTCCGCCGGCAGGTGCAGGTGGAAGCTGTCGCTGTGCTTGATGATTTCGCGGGAAACACTGAACAGCTGCAGGCCATCCAGCGAACTTTCGTTTTCGGGCTCGGTAGCCTCGATGATGCGGATCAGCCGCTCTTCGAGCTTGTCGAGGTTCACCTGCTCGTTCTGGCCGAACGGGCGGGCCTTGCCCAACTCCAGGGTGAAAGCTTCAGCCTCAAGCTGTTCGTAGGTGAAAGCACTGAAGGTGATGGACGACTTGCTTTGCAGCAGCACCGCTTCCATACCTGCCGCCGCCAGGCGCGCCAGCTCACGACGGGAGTGCTTGCGCCCCTCTTTATAAGGGTACAAGGCGAATTGCTCGATCTTCGAACCGCGGATGGCAGTATGCAGGTCGTAATGCAGGCGGTTGCGCCCCGGCTTGCTGAAGAACACCCGGGCGAACTGTTCAAGCTCGGCAGCACGCAGTGCTTCGAACCCGCTGGACAGCTCATGGCGACCATTGAACAAGCGGTTGATGTCCTGTTCGATAAAGCGCTCGCCCTTGCGGATCGCCGCCGGGTTGCCGAACAGGAACAGCACCCGTGCCCTGGGTTTGATCTTGCCGTTGGCCACGCCGTGCAGCAGCCGTTCGAGCAATTCGATCGGCGCTGTTTCGTTGCCATGAATGCCGGCGGACAACAGCAAGTCCAGCCCGCAATCTTCGCTTTCGGCCGGACGCACTTCGAGCGCGCCCTCCCCCAGCCATCGCAAACGCGCGCCCCCGGGTGTCACTTGGGTCTTCTCAGCCGGTTCGTGAGCGGTGAGGGTCAGCTCAAGCAATTTGCCAAGGGCGAGCATAGGTGCTTCCTTAGTGGTGGTGACCGCAGTCAGGGCCATGAACGTGATCGTCGTCTTCGCCAAGTTCTGCCGGTTCCATTTCCAGCTGCAGGCTGACCAGATTGGTGGCCATCGGGCGCAGCAGCAAGTTGGCATACTCGGTGTCGTCTTCCTCGACATCCACGCCGATCAGCAACTGGCCACGGCCATCCTGCTGAATCCACACTTCCTTGCCTTGCCAGACCACAGCAAAGCGGGTGCAGGAAGTTTCCAGCTGGGTGCCGTCTTCATCTTCAAGGATCAGGCGCAAGGCGTCGGTCATTACAGAGTCTCTCTTCAAGGTTGGCGTTGGAACGGATACACCGAGCCCAACTTCAGGATCTGGGTCAATTCGTCCAGTGCCGTACGGCATTCCACCAGCAGTTGCGGGTCAGCCAGGTCTGCTTCGCCAAGGCGATCGCGGTAGTGCCTGTCGACCCACTGCAGCAGCGTGTCATACAGCGGGGCCGTCATGATAACGCCTTGGTTGACGGCTGCCAGTTCCGCTTCTTTCAAAGCCACGCGCAAACGCAGGCAGGCCGGGCCGCCGCCGTTTTGCATGCTTTGCTTGAGGTCGAATACCTTGACCTCCTTCACCGGGCCTCCCTGGCTGGTCAGCTGGCCCAGATAGGCCCAGACCCGCTCGTTGTTGCGGCACTCTTCCGGCACGACCAACACCATGGAACCATCGTCGCGGCTGAGCAGCTGGCTGTTGAACAGGTAGGAACGCACCGCGTCCTCCACCGCCACCGCGGCCCTGGGCACGCAGATGGCCTGGAAGTTGCCACCCTTGCTGGCCAGTTTAGCTCGCAGTTGCCCAAGTACCGCGTCGGTCTCGAGAAACGCGTCCTCGTGGTAGAACAGCACCTCGCCGTTACCCACCGAAATCACATCATTGTGGAACACACCCTGGTCGATCACCGCCGGGTTCTGTTGAGCGTAGACCACACCGTCATCGCTCAGGCCGTGCAGCCGGGCCACAGCTTGCGAGGCCTCCAGGGTTTGTCGGGCCGGGTACTTCTGTGGCGCGGGGTAACGGCTGTCGAAGGCACTGCGGCCGTAGACAAAAAATTCCACGCCAGCCTCGCCATAGGCGCGGCAGAAGCGCGTGTGGTTGGCCGCGCCCTCGTCACCGAACTGTGCCACGGCAGGCAGCGCAGCGTGGTGGGCAAAGTGTTTCTCGTTGTTGAACATGGCGCCCAGCACGCGGCTGGTGGTCGGGTGTTCGATGCTGCGGTGATATTTGCAGTTGAGGTTGGCGGCAGTGAAGTGCACGCGACCGTCAGCAGTGTCGGCACTCGGGCTGACTGTCGCGGCGTTGGCCACCCACATGCTCGAGGCCGAGCAACTGGCCACCAGCAACGGCATGGCCTCGCGGGCGGCGCGCTGGATAACGTCGGCATCGCTACCACTGAACCCCAGGCGGCGCAGCGCCGCCACGTCCGGGCGCTCTTGTGGCGCCAGAACACCCTGCTTGAAGCCCATGTCGGCCAGCGCTTTCATCTTCGCCAGGCCCTGGCGCGCGGCCTCACGCGGGTTAGACGCCTGCTGGCTGTTGCTCTGCGAAGCCACGTTACCGTAAGACAGGCCGCCATAGTTGTGGGTAGGCCCCACCAGGCCATCAAAATTCACTTCATAGGATTTCATCGGCTAGGCTCCGTGACCTGTTGTTATAGGGTGACGCCCGGCGTCAGGGTCGCCGGCAAGGCAAGGCTGGCGGTCTCCAGCGAAGCCACGGGGTAAGCGCAGTAGTCGGCCGCGTAATAGGCGCTGGCGCGATGGTTGCCACTGGCACCCAC
Organism: Pseudomonas sp. JY-Q; assembly: GCF_001655295.1. Lineage (NCBI taxonomy): Bacteria > Pseudomonadati > Pseudomonadota > Gammaproteobacteria > Pseudomonadales > Pseudomonadaceae > Pseudomonas > Pseudomonas sp. JY-Q. The sequence goes on from NZ_CP011525.1 coordinate 4,475,675, forward strand.
ACCACCGAACGGCGCGCTGCTGGCAGCCCCCGTCAGCTGCTTGTTCCAGTTGACGATGCCAGCGCGACTGCGCAACCAGAAGTACTGGTAGCGGGCCCGCGAATCAGACAGTAAGCCGGCGGCCAGGCCATACTGGGTGTTATTGGCTTCATCGATGGCAGCATCGAAGTCGGCGTAGCGGATCACCTGCAACAGCGGGCCGAAAAACTCTTCATCCGGGCGGTCAGCCACGGCGGTGACATCGACAATGCCCGGGGTCAGCAGTGCGGCATCGGCCTGCGGCTGAGTCATTTCCAGCAGTTTCACGCCACCTTTGGCGGCCAGTTCAACCTGGGCGGCAAGCAGCGCCCGAGCCGCCTGCAGCGAAATCACCGACCCCATGAAAGGCGCCGGCTGTTCATCGAACGCCCCCACCGTGATGGTTTTGCACACTTCGACCAGGCGCGCGATCAGCGCATCACCCCAGGCGCCTTGCGGCACCAGCAGGCGCCGCGCGCAGGTGCAACGCTGGCCGGCGGAAATGAACGCCGACTGGACAATGGTATACACCGCCGCATCGAGGTCCTTGACCTCGTCCACCACCAGCGGGTTGTTACCCCCCATTTCCAGGGCCAGGATCTTGTCTGGGCGGCCTGCGAACTGTTGATGCAGCAGGTTGCCGGTGCGGCTGGAGCCGGTGAAGAACAGGCCATCGATACCTGGGTTGGCGGCCAGCGCCACACCGGTTTCACGTGCGCCCTGCACCAGGTTCAGCACACCCGCCGGCAGGCCGGCAGCAATCCAGCAGTTGACGGTAAGCTCAGCGACCTTGGGGGTGAGCTCGCTGGGCTTGAACACCACGCAGTTGCCTGCCAGCAGCGCCGGCACGATATGGCCATTGGGCAGGTGCCCGGGGAAGTTGTAAGGGCCGAACACCGCCACGACGCCATGAGGCTTGTGCCGCAGAACAGCCGTGGCATCGGCCAGCGGACCACTCTTTTCGCCGGTGCGCTCGCGGTAGCTCTGTACTGAAATCGCCACCTTGTTGATCATACTGGTGACTTCAGTCGCAGATTCCCACAGCGGCTTCCCAGTTTCCTCGCCAATGCACTGGGCCATGGCTTCGGCATGCACTTTCAGCTGCGCGGCAAACTTCTCCAGCACATCGATACGTGCCTCCAGGCTCAATTGCGCCCAGGCCGGAAAGGCCTGCCGCGCGGCCTGCACGGCAGTGTCGACCTGGCTGGCGTCAGCGCCCTGCCCTTGCCAGATCACGGCCTGGGTCACCGGGTTGAGCGACTGCAGGGTTTCACCCTGGCCGGCCTGCCAATTACCTGCGATGTAATGCGTGGTCATTTACTGGGCCTCCCGGCTGGCCGACAGCGGCACCGCGCGGACATTGTCGCCGACGCCCATGCGCAGGCGCTTGGCGGTCAACGGGTCGACCACCAGGGTGCCGGCGGCCAACCGTGCAGGTGCAGCAGTGATGCGGCAATCGTCGCGCTTGCGGTTGTGGATGATGAAAGGGGTCGCGTCATCGCCTGGCGTACCTACCGCCAGCACCAGGGTCTGGCTCTCGCGCACGGCGCGGATCTTGGCAGTGTCACACTCGATGGCCGGGCCGGCATCGAAGATGTCGACGTAGCCCTGGTAGTTGAAGCCTTCCTGCTTGAGCATGGCCAGCGCCGGCTCGGTGTCTTTGTGCACACGGCCGATCACACTGCGCGCCGCTTCGGACAGGAAGCAGGTGTACAGCGGGAACTTGGGCATCAGTTCGGCGATGAACGACTTGTTGCCCACGCCAGTGAGGTAATCGGCCTGGCTGAACTCCATCTTGAAAAAATGCCGGCCCAGGCTTTCCCAGAACGGCGAACGGCCCTGCTCGTCAGACATGCCGCGCATTTCGGCAATGATCTTCTTGCCGAACAGCTCGGGGAACTCGGCAATGAACAGCATGCGCGCACGCGACAGCAGGCGGCCATTGAGGCCCGAGCGGTAGTCGCTACGCAGGAACAGCGAGCACAGCTCGGAGTTGCCGGTCAGGTCGTTGGCCAGGAACAGCGTCGGGATTTCGCGGTAGATCTTCAGCTCCTGCGAGGCGCTGACAGTCAGGCCGACCCGGTAGTTGTACCAAGGCTCACGCAGGCCGACGGCGCCGGCGATGGCACTGATGCCCACCACCAGACCTTCGTCGTTTTCCAGCACGAACAGGTAATCGGTGTCGCCACGCTCGGCTTCGCCACGAAAGCTTTTTTCCGCCCAACCAACGCGATGCCCCAGGCGCTCTTCGTTGGCCGGCAGCGTGGTCAGCCCGGTGGTGCCGGTGCTGCGTGCCAATTCGATCAACGCAGGCAAATCGCTGCTGCGTACAGGACGAACGATCATGCTATCTCCTTGTGCGGCGGCATCGGCCGGCGCGAAACTCTGCTAACGCATCAATCCCGAAACGTCTGTTGCCAGACCTCAAACCGCGACCAGGCGCACGCTGGCGCCCTCGCCCACGCCCAGCGCGTCGGCTGCTGCCACGCTCAGGCTGACCGGCTTGCCAGGCACCCAGTCCAGGTCCAGCAACACCGCGCGGTAGTCCTGCAACAGGCCGTTGCACACCAGGTACGGGCGACCGCCTTTGGCCGGGGCCTCTTCGATCTTCACCGGCACCACCCGGCTCTGGGCGATCGAGCGGATGCCAGAGGTGCGCGCATGCAGGGTCGGGCCGCCGTCGAAGATGTCGATGTAGTGCTCGGTCTCGAAGCCTTCGCGCATGAGTATGTCGAAGGTGATCTGCGCTCGCGGATGTACCTGGCCCATGGCTTCCTGCGCCAGGTCTGGCAACAACGGCACGTAGATCGGGTAGTGGGGCATCAGCTCGGCGAGAAAGGTACGGCTCTTCAGGCCGCACAGGCGCTCGGCGTCGGCATAGTTGAGGTCGAAGAAGTTGCGGCCGATGGCATCCCAGAACGGCGATTCACCCTGATCGTCGCTGAAGCCGACGATTTCGGTCACCACCGAATCGGCAAAGCGCTCCGGGTGCGCAGCCATGAACAGCAGTCGGCCGCGCGAGTTGAGCTCGGCCCAGCCACTGTTCACCAACTCCGGCGCCACATAGAAACTGGTCAGCAGGCTGTTGCCGGTCAGATCGTGGCACAGCGACAGCACATGGATCTTGTTGTGTATCTTCAGCTCGCGTGAGGCGTGCACGAATGTTTCGTTACGAAAACTGTAGAACGGCTCGGAGTACCCGGCCGAAGCGACGATGGCCGAGCAGCCGGCCAACTTGCCTGTTTCACTGTCTTCGAGCACGAAAAAGTAACTCTCTTCACCGTTGAAGCTGACCTCGGCGGCGAAGGATGTCTCAGAGGCGGCAATCTTGTCGCCCAGACGAGCAGTGTCGTCCGGCAGCGAGGTGACACCAATGGGGCTGTCTGCAGCCATGCGCTGCACGTCGTTCAGATCAGCCATTTGCGCGGGGCGCATCACCAGCATGGTGTCACTCCTTTGGAATACGGGCCATTCACGTCGGCACGGAAAAACGGCAGGCACCCAGGCACCTGCACTGGAATCGGGTATCGCCGGCCCGGCGTAGCCTCGGGTTGAGGCTGCGCCGGGACCGGCGAAAGGACCGCTGGCAAATCAGCCTTTGGTCAGTGTGGCCACAGCGCGTTCGAAGCGGTCCAGGCCTTCGTCGATGTCGGCGTCTTCAACCACCAGGCTTGGCGCGAAGCGGACCACGTCCGGGCCGGCCTGCAGCACCATCACGCCTTCTTTCTCGGCAGCATTGAGCACGTCCTTGGCCTTGCCTTGCCAGGCCTCGGTCAAGACACAGCCCAGCAGCAAGCCAACGCCACGCACCTGGCTGAACAGGTTGTACTGCTGGCCGATCTGTTCCAGGCGGGTTTTGAAGCGCTCGTGCTTAGCCTTGATACCGGCCAGGGTTTCCGGAGTATTGACCACATCCAGCACCGCGCAGGCAACGGCGCAGCCCAGCGGGTTGCCGCCATAGGTGGTGCCGTGGGTGCCAACGGCCAGGTGCTTGGCCAGCTCGGTGGTGGTCAGCATGGCGCCAATCGGGAAGCCGCCGCCCAGGCTCTTGGCACTGGTCAGAATGTCCGGGGTCACGCCGTAGTGCTGGTAGGCATACAGCGAGCCGGTACGGCCCACGCCAGTCTGCACTTCGTCGAAGATCAGCAGCGCATTGTGCTCGTCACACAGCTTGCGCGCGCCTTCCAGGTAGGCCTTGTCGGCCGGCACCACGCCGCTCTCGCCCTGGATCGGCTCGATCACCACGGCGCAGGTCTTGTCGGAAATCTGTGCCTTCAACGCTTCCAGGTCGTTGTACGGCACATGGCTGATACCGGTGATCTTCGGGCCAAAGCCATCGGAGTACTTCGGCTGGCCACCCACGCTGACGGTAAACAGGGTGCGACCGTGGAAGCTGTTCACGGTGGCGATGATTTCGTGCTTTTGCGGACCGAAGCGGTCATGAGCCACACGACGGGCCAGCTTGAAAGCGGCCTCGTTGGACTCGGCGCCGGAGTTGCAGAAGAACGCGCGGTCGGCAAAGGTGGCGTCCACCAGCTTGTGGGCCAGGCGCAGGGCCGGCTCGTTGGTGAACACGTTGGAGACGTGCCAGAGGGTGTTGGCCTGTTCAGTCAGGGCCTTGACCAGTGCCGGGTGGCAGTGGCCCAGGGCATTGACCGCGATGCCGCCGGCAAAGTCGATCAACTCGCGACCCGACTGGTCCCAGACGCGGGAACCCTCGCCTCGCACAGGAATGAAGGCCGCCGGAGAATAGTTGGGGACCATCACCTGGTCGAAATCGGCACGTTGCACCGGGGCTTGCTCAACGGACATCTGAGTCTCCTGAAGAGGAACGCTGGCCTGGAAGTGGCTAGCGATGGGGGGATTGTAAGGACTGATCCGCGCCTGTCCTTGCGGCCAAGCGACAACTTGTTACAGCGCAAAACCCAGTTTTGACAAGGCTTTCGGCAATGCGACAAACACTGTCGCAATCGCGCAGTGTACGGGAGAGAGGGGGCTGGGTGAACGGGTGTTCACACAGGTTTGTGAGGGGGCGGGATGTACGGGTGTTCACACAGGATTGTGAGGGGGGGGCAGGATGTACGGCGATGTTAATGTGTTGACGGGGAGATCGAGCGCCGCACGCGCGGCGCTTCGCGGGTAAACCCGCTCCTACGTTTGTTTCGGGCCAGTCCCTCCTGTGCCTGGCGCGCGCGACCGCCTTGTTTGTTCGACGGGATATCGAGGTGTGCGCCAAGGCGTTCGCGCGCAAATGCCACAGGCATAACTGGCCCGAAACAAACGTAGGAGCGGGTTTACCCGCGAAGCGCCGCGTGGGCGGCGCTCGATTTGCGCCCCAACACCAACCCCAAGGCATACACCCCGAACCCAACCGAAATCTCAGCCCTTTTCAGCCGGCGCCGAGCTCAATTCGAACGGGCTGCTGCTGCGACGCTGGTTCCGGTCTTCCCGCGGCGTTGCACCAAAGAAGTTACGGTAGGCACTGGAAAAATGCGGCCCCGAGGAGAAGCCACAGGACAGCCCGATCTGGATGATCGACTTGCTGGTCTGCATCAGCATCTGCCGCGCCTTGTTCAACCGCAACTCCAGGTAGTACTGGCTGGGCACACGGTTCAGGTACTGCTTGAAGATACGCTCCAACTGCCGACGTGACACGCACACATGCTGGGCGATTTCGTCGGTGGTCAGCGGCTCTTCGATGTTGGCTTCCATCAGCAACACGGCCTGAGTCAGCTTGGGGTGACTCGAGCCCAGGCGGTTCTGCAGCGGAATACGCTGGCGCTCGCCACCCTCGCGGATGCGTTCTACCACCAGCTCTTCCGATACCGCCCCGGCCAGCTCCGCCCCGTGATCGCGCGCCAGCACCGCCAGCAGCAGGTCGGTCACGGCCATACCGCCGCAGGCGGTCAGTCGGTCGCGATCCCAGTCGAACAGGTGGCTGGTGGCAATCACCTTGGGGAAGCGTTCGGCAAAGTCATCCTGCCAGCGCCAGTGCACGGCTGCCCGGTACCCATCGAGCAGGCCCAGCATGGCCAGCGGATACACACCGGCCGACAAGCCACCGATCAGGCAACCACTGCGCGCCAGTTGCTTGAGCGCCGCTGAAAAGGCAGCCCCCATCGCCGCAGGCGGCTCGTCGGCCAGCAGAAAGAGCTTGTGGCAGCCCTCCAGGCGGCCGGTCCACGGCTCGCCCGGCAGCCGCCAGGCGCCTTCCTGCGCAGGCTCGGCCTGCAGGAAGACCAACTCGTAGACCACATCCGGATGCACACGCTGCGCCACCAGCAACACTTCCTCGGCCAACGCCAGGGTCAAAGGCCTGGTGCTGGGCCAGATGAGAAAACCGATTCGCTGGGTGGTCATAGGGTACGGTCCGAAACCTGAGGTCGTTCGAGTCTGTGCGCCGGGTCAGGCTGCGCTCGCCGCGCAGCATGCCCTATTCTGGTGCAAAAATGCAGCTTTTACTTCAGGCTGCCGGAGAGGAACTGCTGCAGGCGCTCCGACTGCGGATTGGCCAGCACTTCACGCGGGCAGCCGGTTTCTTCCACCAGGCCTTTGTGCAGAAACACCAGCTGGTTGGACACCTCGCGGGCAAAGCCCATTTCGTGGGTCACCACCACCATGGTCCGACCTTCCTGGGCCAGCGCCTGCATCACCTTCAGCACATCACCCACCAGCTCAGGGTCGAGCGCCGAGGTCGGCTCGTCGAACAGCATGACCTCCGGCTCCATGGCCAATGCCCGGGCAATTGCCACACGTTGTTGCTCACCCCCCGACATATGCCCGGGGAAGGCATCCTTGCGATGGGCAACCCCCACCTTGGCCAGGTAGTGCTCGGCCTTTTCCAGGGCTTCCTTCTTGTTCACGCCCAGCACGTGCACTGGCGCTTCGATGATGTTCTCAAGCGCTGTCATGTGCGACCACAGGTTGAAGTGCTGGAACACCATCGACAGGCGTGAGCGCATACGCTGCAATTGACGCGGGTCGGCGGCCTTCAACGCACCATCCTTGCCGGCCACCAGCTTCAGCTCTTCGTTGTTGAGCAGGATCTTGCCGGCGTGCGGCTGCTCCAGCAGGTTGATGCAGCGCAGGAAGGTCGACTTGCCCGAACCGCTGGAGCCGATGATGCTGATGACGTCGCCGGCCTTGGCCGCCAGTGACACGCCCTTGAGCACTTCGTGGCTGCCGTAGCGCTTGTGCAGGTCTTGGACTTCGAGTTTGTACATGCTGTCGATTCTCACAAAGCGGTCAGTGCTTGCGCGGCGCCAGGTAGCCGAGCCAGCGGCGTTCGGCCATCTTGAACAGGCGCACCAGGATGAAGGTCAGGCACAGGTAGAACACGCCCGCCGTGATATAGGCCTCGAAAGGCAGGTAGTACTGGGCATTGACCGTGCGCGCAGCACCGGTGATGTCGATCAGGGTGACGATCGACGCCAGGCTGGTGGTCTGCAGCATCATGATCACTTCATTGCTGTACTGCGGCAGTGCCCGACGCAGTGCCGAAGGCAGCAGGATGCGGCGGTACATTTTCATGCGCGACATCCCCATGGCCTTGGCAGCTTCGATCTCGCCATGCGGCGTCGCCTTGAGGCTGCCGGCAATGATTTCGGCCGTGTAGGCACTGGTATTGATGCCGAACGCCAGGCAGGCGCAGAAGGTGGCGCTGGACAGCAGCGGCCAGAAGATACTCTCGCGCACCGCCTCGAACTGGGCCAGGCCGTAGTAGATCAGGAACAGCTGCACCAGCATCGGCGTGCCACGGATGACGTAGGTGTACAGCCATGCAGCAAGGTTGACCACCGGCTGCCTGGATACCCGCATCAGGCCCAGCGGAATGGCTGCCAACAGGCCGAAGAAAAGCGAAATCGCCAGCAGTTTCAGGGTGGTCAGCAAACCGCCGAAGTACATCGGCAGCGCTTCCCAGACGACGTTGTAGTCGAAGATCATAGTTCAGCCACCTTGACGCCCACCGAGTAGCGGCGCTCCAGATACTTCAGGGCCAGCAGCGAAACACTGGTCAGCACCAGGTACAGCGCCGCCACTGCCAGGAAGAAGGTGAAGGGTTCGCGGGTGGCGTCAGCCGCCTGCTTGGCCTTGAACATCATGTCCTGCAGGCCGACGACCGAAATCAGCGCAGTGGCCTTGGTCAGCACCAGCCAGTTGTTGGTGAAGCCCGGAATGGCCAGGCGAATCATTTGCGGCACCTGGATGCGGAAGAACACTTGGCGAGGGCTCATGCCATACGCCACGCCCGCCTCGGCCTGGCCTTTGGGAATGCCCAGGAAGGCACCGCGGAAGGTTTCCGAGAGGTAGGCGCCAAAGATGAAGCCCAGGGTACCGATACCCGCAATCAGCGGATTCAGATCGATATAGTCTTCATAGCCGAGCAGCGGCGCCACCCGGTTGATGATGTCTTGCCCGCCGTAGAAGATCAGCAGGATCAGGACCAGGTCCGGAATACCACGGATCACCGTGGAATACAGATCGCCCAGCCAGGCCAGCCAGCGCACTGGCGACAAACGCAGCGCCACACCGATCAGGCCGAGCACGATGGCCAGGGCCATCGACGACAGGGCGAGCTGTAGCGTCAGCCACGCCCCGTCGAGGATGACTGCCCCGTAGCCTTTCAACATGATGAGGTCCTCGACCTAGAGAATGAAAAATGGTGCAAACCTCAGAGCCTCTGCTGTTTGCACCATTGCACAGGTGAAACCCGACGTCTTACTTCGAGTCTGGACCGTAGATGTCGAAATTGAAGTACTTGCTTTCGATTTCTTTGTACTTGCCGTTGGCACGGATGGCGTCGATCGCCGCGTTGATGCGGTCGACATTGGCCTTGTCACCCTTGCGTACGGCAATACCGATACCGTCACCGAAGTACTTGGCGTCGGTGAAGGCCGGGCCTACGAACGCGAAGCCCTTGCCGGCGTCAGTCTTGAGGAAGCCGTCTTCCAGCAGGGTGGCATCAGCCACGGTGCCGTCGAGGCGGCCAGCTGCGACGTCCAGGTAGATTTCGTTCTGGGTGCCGTAAGGCACCACGGTGGCACCTTTGGCGCCCAGCACTTCCTTGGCGAAGCGGTCGTGAATGGAGCCGCGCTGCACACCGATCTTCTTGCCTTTCAGTTCGTCCAGGCTGTCGCTGACGGTGGTGCCGTCCTTCATGACCAGGCGCGCCGGAGTCAGGTAGTAGCGCTTGGTGAAGTCGACCGACTTCTTGCGGTCATCGGTGATCGACATGGACGACAGGATGGCGTCGATCTTGCGCACTTTCAGCGCCGGGATCAGGCCGTCGAACTCCTGCTCGACCCAGGTACACTTGGTTTTCATCTCTTCGCACAGCGCGTTGCCGATATCGTAGTCAAAGCCGGCAATGCTGCCGTCAGGTTGCTTGAAGGCGAAGGGTGGGTAGGCCGCTTCGATGCCGATTTTCAGCGGTTTTTCAGCAGCCTGCGACACCAGGGAAAACACAGACAGCGCCAGGGCGCCAAGCAGTGCGAGCTTCTTCATCAGGTAACTCCATCGGTACGGGGCAATACAAGGCAGGTAACGGCTGCCCGATATGCGAATGAGTACAACGCGAGCCGCGCAGGGTTCGACCAAGGCCGCATACCACGAGCGAGTGAGTGGCATTTTAACGACAGCCCGGTAGTCGATATTTCTTCAAAGCGACAACTACTTATAGAAGCGCTTGAAACCGCCGCGGGCGATGTTGACAGCCAGTGCAGAATATGCAATGGCGCAAGAAATAGAACCTATAGACCTAGCAATTCCTGGGCCTATTATTGGCAAACCCTTGTACGACGGCAAGTGCAGCGTGCCTTGATGCACAAAATGCTGACCCCGATGCACCGAAACGGGCCGGAATTGTTTCCTGGCGCCCCGAACCTGTGCGGGGCCGGTGACAGAACAGTAACCGATGATTGTCGGGTAACAATGCAAGAGCGGGCTTGCCCGCGAATGCATGAGGTCAGGAGACAGCTTAGCCTGAACTGACGCATTCGCGGGCAAGCCCGCTCCTACAGGGGGTATTGCCGGGGAGGGAATTAGGCCGAAGCCAGGTTCATCGCCTTGTGGGTATCGATCAGGTGCTGCACCACACCTGGGTCGGCCAAGGTCGAGATATCGCCCAGGGCGTCGTATTCACCGGTGGCAATCTTGCGCAGGATGCGGCGCATGATCTTGCCCGAGCGGGTCTTCGGCAGCCCAGGCGCCCACTGGATCACATCCGGCGAGGCAATCGGACCAATCTCCTTGCGTACCCAGTTCTTCAGCTCCAGGCGCAATTGCTCGCTGGCCTCGATGCCGGCATTGAGGGTGACATACACATAAATACCCTGCCCTTTGATGTCATGCGGCACGCCAACCACTGCGGCCTCGGCAACCTTCGAATGCGCAACCATGGCGCTTTCGATCTCGGCAGTACCCATGCGGTGGCCGGACACGTTGAGCACGTCATCCACACGGCCGGTGATCCAGTAGTAGCCGTCCTCGTCGCGGCGCGCACCGTCGCCGGTGAAGTACATGCCACGGAAGGTCTTGAAGTAGGTGTCGACGAAGCGGTCATGGTCGCCGTACAGCGAACGCGACTGACCCGGCCAGGAATCGAGGATTACCAGGTTGCCTTCGGCAGCACCGTCGATCAGGTTGCCCAGGTTATCGACCAGGGCAGGCACCACACCGAAGAACGGACGGGTTGCCGAACCCGGCTTGAGGCCGGTGGCGCCAGGCAGCGGGCTGATCAGGATGCCGCCGGTCTCGGTCTGCCACCAGGTGTCGACGATCGGGCAACGCTCCTTGCCGACGGTCTTGTAATACCAGTTCCAGGCCTCAGGATTGATTGGCTCACCCACCGACCCCAGCAGACGCAGGCTGGAACCGTCGGCGCCCTCAACAGCTGCCTGCCCTTCGGCCATCATGGCGCGAATGGCAGTTGGCGCTGTGTAGAGGATGTTGACCTTGTGCTTGTCGACGATCTTCGATACGCGGGTAATGTCCGGGTAGTTCGGTACGCCTTCGAACAGCAAGGTGGTGGCGCCGTTGGCCAGCGGACCGTAGACGATATAGCTGTGGCCTGTGACCCAACCGACGTCGGCGGTGCACCAGTACACCTCGCCCGGACGGTAATCGAACACGCGTTCATGGGTCAGCGCGGCGTAAACCAGGTAACCGCCTGTGGTGTGCAGCACACCCTTCGGCTTGCCGGTGGAGCCGGAGGTATAAAGGATGAACAGCGCCTCTTCAGCGCCCATTTCTTTGGGTGCGCAGTGGCTGGAGGCGACTTTCATCAGGTCTTCGTACCAGATGTCGCGGTGCTGGTGCCAGGCAATGTCGCCACCGGTGCGCTTGCACACGATGATTTTCTGCACGCTGCTGGTTTCAGGGTTGGTCAGCGCCAGGTCGACGTTGGCCTTGAGCGGTGTGCGGCGGCCACCACGCACGCCTTCGTCGGCCGTGATCACCACCTTGGACTTGCAGTCGATGATACGGCCAGCCAGCGCCTCGGGCGAGAAGCCGCCGAACACCACCGAGTGAATCGCACCAATGCGTGCACAGGCCAGCATGGCGACCACCGCTTCGGGGATCATCGGCATATAGATGGTGACCACGTCACCGCGGTGCACATCCTGGCCACGCAGGGCGTTGGCGAACTTGCAGACCTGCTCGTGCAACTCGCGGTAAGTGATGTTGCGGTGCTCGGAAGGGTCGTCACCTTCCCAGATGATGGCCAACTGGTCACCGCGCTCTTCAAGGTGGCGGTCCAGGCAGTTGGAGGAAACGTTCAGAGTGCCGTCGGCGAACCATTTGATATCGACATGGTGGTCGTCGAAGGAGGTCTGCTTGACCTTGGTGAACGGCTTGATCCAGTCGATACGCTGGGCCTGCTCGCGCCAGAAGCCGTCCGGGTTGATCACCGATTGCTGGTACATGGCCTTGTAGGTGGCCTCGTCGGTCAGGGTAGTGGCCGCAACCTCGGGACGAACGGGATACAGTGGAGCCGCACTCATCTGTGTTACCTCGGTGTAATAGTTGTTTTTGTATGGAACCGTTTGTAACTGTACCAGAGCGACAAAAGCCATTCGACGTTGGTAGTAATTTGGTACACCCGTTCCGGCAAAACGCTCTGGCGCGGGCATTACAGCCTTGCCGACGAAAAAACGAGGGGTTTGCCACAGGATTGTTACAGATTCTGTCAAAACACTTTATCAAAACACCCACTGTTTCAGCATTGGCCACCGCCATAAAATTCACCTCGCCAGCAACGGCAAGGCGATTAACAACTGGTAACAGCCCCCACGAAGGCAAACGTTAATCCCCCTCTAATCCCGATAGTTAACACTCGCTGTACTCGCGGCGCCATAAGCGCCGCGTGCCCCCTCACGACCTTAGACAGGTAAATAGAAAATGAAAGCTTTACTGGTATTGGTACTTGGCAGTCTTTGCGGCGCGGCAATGGCCGGCGAAGCCAAAGATGCCGAGCAGATTCCGGTTGAACAGTACAGTTACTCGCAGCACCTGGACATTGCTCGCGTCATTTCCATGAGCGAAGTGCCCAATGTGTGCGAAGTCGTGCCCGCCCGCATGACCTACGAGGACTCCCAGGGCCAGAAGCACATTCTCGAATACCGCGTGATGGGGAACGGCTGCTCTAACGGCTGATACCTTGGAATCGGGGGCCCTGCGGGCCCCTTCGCGGGTGAACCCGCTCCTACGGGTACCTCGCACACCATGAATGCGGCGCGGTACCTGTAGGAGCGGGTTCACCCGCGAAGCATTCACCACCTGATTAACAGGCTATTAACTTACAGCCATTTAATCAGTCGATTTGCCCAACGAATAATCCCTCAACTTGTTGGCAATCGTGGTATGCGAAACACCCAGTCTTTTGCCCAAGGCCCGACTACTGGGAAACTCACCTATCAAACTTTCCAGCACCGCCTTTTCAAAGCGCCCTACTATCTGCGAAAGATCCCCTTCCAGCGAAAACTCACCCAACGGTTGCCGCACGCCATAATCCGGCAAGCGGATATGCTCGCTTTTAACCACGCCGCCGTCACATAACGAAACCGCCTGGAACAAAACGTTTTCCAACTGCCTTACATTACCTGGCCAGTGGTACTGCCCAAGTTTGTCCATTGCCGCCGGTGCCAGGCGCGGCATGGCGCAGCCAATCTGTCGACTGGCCTGATCGAGAAAATGCTGCACCAACCCCTCCAGACCATCCATGCATTCGCGCAAAGGCGGAATGTGCAGCGACAGTACATTGAGCCGGTGATACAGGTCCTGGCGAAACTCGCCACGGGCACACAACTCGGACAAATCCACCTGGGTTGCACAAATCACCCGCACATCCAGGTAGACCTCTTCATCGCTACCTACCCGACGGAAGCAGCCGTCCTGCAGAAAGCGCAGCAGCTTTACCTGCAGGCGCGGGCTCATCTCCCCTACCCCGTCAAGGAACAGCGTGCCGCCTGCAGTCAACTCCAGCAGCCCCAGCTTGCCTTCGGCCCGTGCCCCTTCGAATGCCCCTGGGCCGTAACCGAACAGCTCGGTCTCGGCCATCGACTCGGGCAACCCGGCGCAGTTGAGCGCCATCAGCGGCGACTGTCCACGCGGGCTGGCCAGGTGGCAGGCACGCGCCAGCAACTCCTTGCCGGTACCGGTTTCGCCCTCGATCAGCAACGGTGCATCCAGCGGCGCCATGCGCCGCGCTTCACGCACCACGGCAGCCATCACCCGCGAGCTCTGGAAGATGCTGTCGAAGCCACGCAGCTCTTGCTTGCGCACATTGTAGATACGCTCGCCGATTCGGTCGGCGCGGTGAAGGGTAAGCACCGCGCCGGCCAGCGCCTCGCTGTCATCGTGCTCGGACTGCAGCGGTGCGATATCGGCCAGGAACACATCGCCTTTGACTTTGATGCGCAAGCCGTTGATGCGCGACTTGTTGGCCCGCACCAGCTCCGGTAGATCGAAGTCTTCTACGTAGCGCGCCAGCGGCATGCCCGGCACCTCATCAACCCGCACGCCAAGCAACTGCGCGGCGGCACGGTTGGCCGCAACGATGCTGCCGCCCATGTCGATCGACAGCACCGGGAAGTCCAGCGCCCCCAGCAACGCATTCAGCTCCATGTGCCGGCGTTCGCTGGGCATCAGGCCCACACGCTTTACGCCGAACACCCCGGCAATCGCCTCGAACTTCGGCCGCAGGGCCTGAAATTGCAGGTTGATCAGGTTCGGGCAGTGCAGGTAGATGGCGTTGCCATGGTCACCGCCAACCTCACCGCGCAGCACGTTGATGCCGTACTCCACCAGCAGGTTGAGGATGTCGCGCAGGATGCCAATGCGGTTCTGGCAATGGACTTTGATACGCATGAGGGCTCTCGAAGCGCTGATGTTTTTCAACACCGCGCGGAAAAGTCGTAAAGATAAGCTGACAAAAACCGGGTTTCTATCAACCAGATGCCTCGAATTTTCCGACACTTGCCGAGCTTTGTAAAATTATCGTTACGAAAACCCACGTCAGCACCCTTCGCGGCCGAGGCCCACCCCCGTGCAAAACCGCTGGCGAAGGGATATTCCTTTAGGCATGTCCTGCACATAACAAGAAAAGCCCTCACCAGGAGAGCCTCATGAAACAGACGCAATACGTGGCACGCGAGCCCGATGCGCATGGTTTTATCGATTACCCGCAGCAAGAGCATGCGGTGTGGAACACCCTGATCACCCGCCAGCTGAAAGTGATCGAAGGCCGTGCGTGCCAGGAATACCTGGACGGCATCGACCAGCTGAAATTGCCGCATGACCGCATTCCGCAATTGGGCGAGATCAACAAGGTGCTGGGTGCCACCACCGGCTGGCAGGTTGCCCGGGTACCGGCGCTGATCCCCTTCCAGACCTTCTTCGAATTGCTGGCCAGCAAGCGCTTTCCGGTCGCCACTTTCATCCGCACCCCGGAAGAGCTGGACTACCTGCAAGAGCCGGACATCTTCCACGAGATCTTCGGCCACTGCCCGCTGCTGACCAATCCCTGGTTCGCCGAGTTCACCCACACCTACGGCAAGCTCGGCCTCGCCGCGACCAAGGAACAACGTGTGTACCTGGCGCGCTTGTACTGGATGACCATCGAGTTTGGCCTGATGGAAACCGCGCAAGGCCGCAAAATCTATGGTGGCGGCATCCTCTCGTCGCCGAAAGAGACCGTCTACAGTCTGTCTGACGAGCCTGAGCACCAAGCCTTCGACCCGATCGAGGCCATGCGTACGCCCTACCGCATCGACATTCTGCAACCGGTGTATTTCGTGCTGCCGAACATGAAGCGCCTGTTCGACCTGGCCCACGAGGACATCATGGGCATGGTCCATAAAGCCATGCAGCTGGGTCTGCACGCACCGAAATTTCCACCCAAGGTCGCTGCCTGAGCGACCTTGCCGATAACAACTCGAACCGGAAAACACCTCATGAATGCCTTGAACCAAGCCCATTGCGAAGCCTGCCGCGCCGACGCACCGAAAGTCACCGACGAAGAGCTGGCTGAGCTGATCCGCGAAATCCCGGACTGGAACATCGAAGTACGTGACGGCCACATGGAGCTGGAGCGCGTGTTCCTGTTCAAGAACTTCAAGCACGCCCTGGCGTTCACCAATGCCGTGGGCGAAATCGCCGAGGCCGAAGGCCACCACCCAGGGCTGCTGACTGAATGGGGCAAGGTCACCGTGACCTGGTGGAGCCACTCGATCAAAGGCCTGCACCGCAACGACTTCATCATGTGCGCACGCACTGACAAGGTGGCGGAAACGGCTGAAGGCCGGAAGTAATCACCAGAACGAAGGGGCCAGAGGCCCCTTTTTTCATGGGGCATATGTGCGCTGTTCGCCCGCAAAACCGACAAACGACCGGGAAAAAAACCAAACTGTCATCCAGACTTGTGTATCCTGCCCCAGCTTTTTGAAGCCACAAACGCGCCTGGCGCAGACTTTTCACTCACACTTGCGAGGAACGACGAGATGCATGAAATCCCGAATCTTCCCTTCCCAAGCCTGAACCCAGAAGAGCCATCCGTGACCGTTCACGCCGAACCGGCAGCTGCCGCCGAGCAGGATGGTGACGATCAATCCAGCGCTGACCAGGAATAACTGCGCATCCCCGACTGTGTGAAAACGGCTGACCTGCGGGCTACCCCCGTCATCACGTTTTCACACCGTCTAAAATCAACGCTGTAACAACCCACTACCACCTGCCCCGCCCCTACCCTACACAGACTCGTGCCTCCAACCGCAAAGAGGCAGAGCCATGTCATCCATCACTGACGCCGCCGACCTACTCGCCCAGATAGACACCCTGGACGCCGAAAGCGTGCGCCTGCACAGCGACCTGTCCGGTCCAATGGACCTGGCCACATCGCTGCGCGAACATTTCAACCAGGCACTGGGCTTCACAGACCTGTTCCCCGTCGACCTGAGCGATCATGACCTGCACCAGCAGCTGACCGAAGCTTTCGCCCGTGAACCGGCGCGTGAGCACTTCAACCGCACCCTGCGACGCCCCGCCGGCAGCCAAGTAGAGGCGAACCTGGTGGCGACCTTGCAGGCAAAACTCGCCCATATCGTGATCACGACAACCGATGCCTCACTGATCGCCGGGTTGAACGAAGGCCTGCCCAATCCATGGCCCTATGCCAGTTGCAGCCTTGCCCAGGCACTCTGGGCTCGGCGGGTGTGCCTGACCCAGCGTGACTGCTTCGTAGCGGCCGCCTTGCTGCTGTACCCCAGTTTGCCAACTCCCCCCCAGCCCCCACGATCGGCCTCCCGTCCACTGGTGCTGGACAACTACCTGGATCTCCCCACACTGGCCAGACACCTGCTGAAGCCTCCAGCCGGTGTTCACCTTGCCGTCCACCTGTTCAACGCCCTCGGTGCGACAGTCTATGCACAAGGCAGGCGTTACCGCCCGCCCACTGCCCGCGAACGGGAGGCAGGCATAACCCCTGATCAAAATGGAAAGGCGTTTCTCCCAGGCCCGGCATTGAATGCGCCAGCCGCTCAAGCGCTCGACGCCGTGCTGCATTCGTCCATGTTCACCCGATGGGCCGGCGAACTGGCCGCCTCGGCAGAATGGGATGCCAGCTCCGATCACTTGGCCTTGGCCGAACAAACCTTGATCGACGTGTTGTACCCACCCGATGACCGCCAGCCGGGGCTGATCATGGCTTTCGAGCTGTTCAGCCCGGACAATGCCACGCTCCCCGTCGAGGAAATCCGCCTTGACCTGATCAACAGTGTGCAAATCCGTCTCGCCTGCACCCCGGCGATTGCGCAACTGGCCGGTGAACTGCTGATGCGCCGCTTCGCGCCCGAACTACTGCTCAGTGGCTACCCGGCCGATTTCAGCTTCGAGCCCGACCTGCGCTGGGCCAGCATCCGCCAGGGAGCCCTGATACTCAGCGCCCGCCAGCAACCGATGACCTTCGACAACGCAGAACAGGTCATGCGCCAGGCCCTGCACGAGGATGACCCTGCTCCCGAAGAAGCACTGCGCAAGACGCTGGCGGTGTGGGCCCCCTTGCGCGGATCATTCGAACTCCCCCCGCCCTGGTCGCACCAGCAATGGCAATTGGCGTTGCATCGCTACCTGGCGGTCAGGGACGTTGAAAGCCTCAATGATCTCCCGGACCGCTTCGAGGAGGCGCGTCGTCAGTTGCTCCAGAGCCGGATAGCGCCCGAGTCGCGCAACGCGGATGGCCAAGTGCACCTGCTGATGTACCTTGACCATGGCGCAGGCTACCGAAGCAATCCCCGCCTGCCGGACGTGACCGCCTGGTATGAAGTGGCCTTCGGCGCTTGGGAACAGCGTGCCACCAACGTCTATCAAGCTATCCTGCACCGCTGCTTGAGCCACCTGCCGGAAGATATCAAGGACCGCCTGCGTGATGGTCCCTGGACCGCCTATGCCGTGACCTGGCCGATCTACGTGGGCCACGATAACCGACCTGAGTACGGCTCCAGCCCCAGAGCGGACTGGCACATGCAGACGGCCACCCAGGGTTTCGTCGTACATGCCCCGGGCACAGAGGGCGATTGGCTTTACGAGCTGTTCCCCGAACGGCTGCACTGGCAAGCGCACTTCATTGCCCACACAGCGCCGACGCGCCTGGCCGAGCAATTGACGCTGCTCTACAGCGAATACAACCAATCACAACTGCCGTGGATCGCTGCCGACTTTCCCGCCTTGCGACAAGTGCTCATCGCCCCCACGCAAGATCGCCTCGACTCACTGGCCAGGCATTACGCCAGCGATATCGCCTTGGGCAATCGGGATGCTTTGCATGCACTGGGCAAAGGCGCTACCCCGCATGAACAATTCCTGGCCAGGCGCCAGTCCGTGAGCACTGGGCGCTACTTGCAACGGTTGTTTTCCAACCTGATACCGGGCTTGAGTTGCCTGAACCCAGAGGTTGGCAGCGATGCACTGGCTTGTGTCCTGGACATCGCCGCGCTGAAAGGCGCGGCAGTCACGCTTGGTGGACGGGCCTTCAAACCATTGGCCAAGCTTCCCGGCGTGCTGGGCCAAAGCGCCAACACCGCACGCCTGAACGCCGCGCGCGCCGCCCGACGCTGGAGCAGCATCCCCGTCACGCCCGACTTCAGCGAGCGCCTTACCCCGCCCAAGCGCTGGCGCAGCGCGCCCGAACTGACGACGGTCGCCCCCGAATCCCGGGAACTCATGACGCAGCGAAGGGTACTGCCGGGCCAGACGCCCGATGCCGTGCTACTTGACCAGATACCCGACAGCCATGGTCCGGTGCCACGCGAGCTACCCGAAACAGCCACACTGATCCCCCGCGACAATGCCACGGTCGATGCAATCATTCATGGCGCCGCCTATCGCCTTCAAACACCGAACACCTCGGGGCTGCTACGTCGGGTTGCGCATGAGCCGCTACTCGGCCAGCCACCCACCGAGGTGCCGCCGCCTTACACCGGCGGCGAAGCGCAAATGGCCCTGAACTTCTCGCCCTTGCCCAATGACGCCGGCACACCCGTATTCGGACAACACGTCAGTCACGCCTTCCAAACCGTGCGGATCGAGCCGGTACCGATTCGTTATCGCCCCCAGCACACACGCTTCGACATCTGGGCGCAGGTCATGGTGCGCGAGGGCAAGGTCGTCGTACACGCCCCTAATCACCCCAGGCGATTGAAAGCCTTGCCCGTCGAAGAAACCCAGTTACGCCTTGGCGTCATCTCGCCTCCCGTGTACCACAGGCGCATCGTGGTCGACCCATCGCCTGAACTACGCTTTGGCTTGCCTGCGGACATGCCGATCGAGCAGGTCAGGCAGATTACCGACTACTGCCCTCCCGTGCGCCTGGGCGGGCTGGCACGGACCATCCCCGACCGCCGCACCCTGCGCGGCGCATTGATCGACTGGCGCGGTGAGCAGTGGTTGATCGTCGAGGCCGATCTGGGGATTTTTTATGGCGCCCCCCATCAGCCCTGGGCATGGCAGACAAGGCTGCTGGATGCCCCGGCACTGCCAGCTTCGCTGCCCCATCCGCCCAGAGGGCTGCGTCGCAGGTTCGAGAGGATCACCGACCACGAGGCCATCGAGCGGTACCTGGAAATCAGCGAAACCTACCGCATCGTCGCCGAACGCCCCAACCTGCAGCGCGATGTCGATAACGTGGTCAGATTGCTGCGCGACTGGATAGAACAAGGGCGAACATGGCAACTCCGCCACCCCTCGCGATTCCTGCAGTTCATCGAAGCCATGGAGTCGCGCCTGCTCCCGGAATACGCGCGCAACATCCTCACGCAGAGCGCGGCCCAGGACGCTTTGGCGGGCCCCGCCAGTCGCGGCATCGCAGCATTGAACCGGGAGATAATCCCGATCTGGAGGCAATTCCACGGCACCAGCGCCGCAGACCGCCAACACATGCTAGGCATACTGGACGATCTGCTACCCGCGCGCGGCGCCACTCACCCTTACACACCGACAGCAGGTGCACAGTCGCTGGACGACAACGCGATGGCCGCCTTGCGTCAGCACCTCTACCCAGTCAACCTGGCCTTTGCCAGCGTCACGCTGAAGGACCATAGCCGCGTGGTGTTCTTCGCCCTGTCAGGCAGCCCTGGCCGGCGCGCATTGCATATCATCCCGACGCCCCGCCTCACACCGGCAGTGGACTACGTCGATGCACGCCAGGTTAACCAGTTTTTCCCACCAGACCCGCGGTTTACCGAGCTGCCAATCCTGCGGCGCGCAGATTTCCTGTGGACGCGCGTCCATAAGCGACATCTCGATGCCGAACGACACATCGCCAGCGCGCTGAACCGCAGACTGCTTCACCGCCACACCGAGGTCGAGCGTATCGATGTCTTCACACTGCTCGACTCCTGTCGCTCCTGTGGCGGCTTCGTCCTGCCGCGCTTGCGGCTGGATTACCCGAAAGCCGAGTTCAGTGTGACCTGGATGCTCGATTACACCAACTGACTACAACCTGACAGCTTCGCCCGCAAACACCCTTGCTGTGGTTAAGATGGCGGCACACACTGCCATCCTTACCGCAGCAACGGATCCCCAATGCCAGCACGCAGTCCCACATCCCTTGCCGTCACTGGGCAAGTCGTCTCCATCGTCCTGTTCACCTTCATCGGCTACCTGAACATCGGCATCCCCTTGGCCGTGTTGCCCGGCTATGTGCACAACGACCTGGGTTTCAGTGCCGTGGTCGCCGGCCTGGTGATCAGCGTGCAGTACCTCGCGACGCTGCTCAGCCGCCCTGGCGCCAGCCGCATCATCGACAACCACGGCAGCAAGAAGGCGGTCATGTACGGACTGGCTGGCTGCGGGCTCAGCGGGGTATTCATGCTGGCCTGCGCCTTCCTCACTCACCTACCTTGGCTGAGCCTGGCTTGCCTGCTGGCCGGTCGCCTGGTGCTGGGCAGCGCCGAAAGCCTGGTAGGCTCGGGTGCGATCGGCTGGGGCATTGGCCGGGTGGGTGCCGCAAACACGGCCAAGGTCATCTCCTGGAACGGCATCGCCAGCTACGGTGCGCTGGCCATCGGCGCCCCACTGGGCGTGCTGATGGTCAAAGGCCTCGGGCTGTGGAGCATGGGTGTGAGCATCATCCTGCTGTGCATACTCGGTTTGCTGCTGGCCTGGCCCAAGCAGGCCGCCCCCATCGTCAGCGGTGTACGCCTGCCGTTCCTGCGGGTGCTGGGCAAGGTATTTCCGCATGGCTCGGGGCTTGCCCTGGGCTCGATCGGCTTTGGCACCATCGCCACCTTCATCACCCTTTACTACGCAAGCCGTGGCTGGGCCAATGCGGCGCTGACCCTGAGCCTGTTCGGCGCCAGTTTCATCAGCGCACGGCTGCTCTTTGGCAACCTGATCAATCGCATCGGTGGCTTCAGGGTGGCGATCGCCTGCCTGTCGGTGGAAACGCTTGGGCTGTTGATGCTGTGGCTGGCACCCAACGCCGAACTGGCCTTGGCGGGGGCTGCACTGAGTGGGTTTGGTTTCTCGCTGGTGTTTCCGGCATTGGGCGTGGAGGCGGTGAACCAAGTGTCGGCAGCTAACCGCGGGGCAGCGGTGGGGGCGTATTCGCTGTTCATCGACTTGTCACTGGGGGTGACCGGGCCATTGGTCGGTGCGGTGGCGGCGGGGTTCGGCTTCGCTTCGATGTTTCTGTTCGCGGCGGCTGCGGCAGCGTGTGGGTTGGTATTGAGCCTCTATTTGTACCGCCAGGGGCGTCGGGACAGGGACCGTACAACAGCAGCCTGAAAGCCGGTGCCGGCCTCTTCGCGGCCCACCCCGCCCCTGCAGGGTTGACGCGCCAGCCTGGCGTGCACGATCCCCCCGTAGGAGCGGGTTCACCCGCGAAGGGCTGCAAAGCAGCCCCCAAAGGCCCAGAACCTTAGCGCTGAGCGTACTGCAACACCACCTCAAGCGGGTGACGCATCTTCCGCTCGGTCATGCGCTTGACCTGGCTACGGCACGAATAACCGGTCGCCAGCGGCTCCCCGTCCTTGTCCAGCTTGGTCGCCCAGCTCTGCTCGAATATGGTCCGCGAGGTTTCCTGGTTGCGAGCTTCGTGCCCATAGGTACCGGACATACCGCAGCAACCCGTGGCCTCGGTCACCAGCTTCAGCCCCAGACGGGCGAACACCTGCTCCCACTGCCGGGTGCTGGCCGGCACGTTGGTCTTCTCGGTGCAGTGCGCCATCAGGCGGAAGCTGCCCGGTGCGGTAGGCGCCTGCTCGGGCAGCACATCCATCAACCATTCCTGCGGCAGCAGCACCTGCGGGCAACCCTCCAGGCCTGGCACCTTCTGGTACTCCTGGCGATACACCAGCGTCATCGCCGGGTCCAGCCCCACCAGCGGCACACCGCAATCGGCCAGGGCCTTGAGCTGCGTGGCGTTGCGGATCGCTGCCTTGGCAAACGCGCCAAGGAAACCCTGTACGTGCAACGGCTTGCCGTTGGCGCTGTACGGCGCCAGGAATACCCGGTGACCCAGGCGGTGGGCAAGGTCGATGAAGGCCGACAGCAGCGGTGTTTCGAAGTAGCGGGTGAAGGCGTCCTGCACCAGCACGATGCTGCGCTCGCGCTGGGCCGGGGTCAGCTCGCGCAGGGCCGGCACCGTGGCCATGCCAACGCGGCAACGGGTCAGGGTAGCCTGGAAGTTGAAGCGGCTGATCAGCGGGCTGTCGACCATGCCCACCTTGTCGGCCAGCAGTTGGCTCACCCACTTCGAACCCATCACCGCGTTGTACAGCCCCGGTGCGTGCGCCAGGTAGGGGATGGTGAACTCGAGCGAGCCGATCAGGTAGTCACGCAGCGGGCGCTGGTAGCGACCGTGGTACAGCTCGAGGAAGCGCGAGCGGAAGTCCGGCACATTGACCTTGATCGGGCACTGCCCGGCGCACGACTTGCACGCCAGGCAGCCAGCCATGGCGTCGTACACTTCATGGGAGAAGTCTTCCTGGCCCTGGTTGCGCGCGCGGTTGTTGCGCAGACGCGCCGGCAGGCCCTTGAGCCACGACACCTTGTTGCGCGCCGCAGCCAGCACATCGATGTTCGCCTCGCCCTGCAGGCGCAGCCACTCGCGCATCAGCGAGGCGCGGCCCTTGGGCGAATGCTGGCGTTCGCGGGTAGCCTTCCACGACGGGCACATGGCGTCGTTGGGGTCATAGTTGTAACAGGCGCCATTGCCGTTGCAGTGCACGGCGCTGGAGAAGTCCTGCCATACGCGCTCGTCAATGGTACGGTCAAGGTCGCCGCGCAGGGTCACGCCATCGACCGGGGTCAGGCCCTCGGCGCTGCCCAATGGCGTGCAGATCTTGCCCGGGTTGAGCTGGTTGTGCGGGTCAAAGGCGCCCTTCAGGCGCTGCAACGCCGGGTACAGCTCACCGAAGTACTCAGGCACGTATTCCGAGCGCAGGCCCTTGCCGTGCTCACCCCACAGCAGGCCGCCATAGCGCTTGGTCAGCGCGGCAACGGCGTCGGAAATCGGCTTGACCAGCGCGGCCTGCGCCGGGTCTTTCATGTCCAGTGCCGGGCGCACGTGCAGCACGCCGGCATCGACGTGGCCAAACATGCCGTAGGCCAGGCCGTAGCCATCGAGCAGTGCGCGGAAGTCGGCGATGTAGTCGGCCAACTGCTCTGGCGGTACCGCGGTGTCCTCCACGAACGGCTGCGGGCGCACTTCGCCTTCGACGTTGCCCAGCAGGCCCACCGAACGCTTGCGCATGGTATAGACGCGGGTGACTGCCTCGGCGCCTTCGGCCAAGGTGTGGCCCAGGCGCTCGACGCTGGTGTCGCTTTGCAGGTGCTGGATGAACGCCTGCACCTTGGCGTTGACCTCGGCCGGCTCGTCGCCGCAGAACTCCACCAGGTTGATGCCCAGCGTGGGGCGCTCGGGGTCCGCCGGGAAATACTCGGCAACGCTGTGCCAGACGATGTCCTTCATCGCCAGCATCAGCACCTTGGAGTCGACCGTCTCGATCGACAGCGGCTTGTGCGCCATCAGCGCGTTGGCATCACGCAGCGCATCCATGAAGCTGGTGTAGCGTACGTTGACCAGCACCGCATATTTGGGAATCGGCAGCACGTTGAGCTTGGCTTCGACCACGTAGCCCAGCGAGCCCTCGGCGCCGCACAGCACGCTGTTGAGGTTGAAGCGGCCCTGCTCGTCGCGCAGGTGCGCCAGGTCGTAGCCGGTCAGGCAACGGTTGAGCTTGGGAAAGGTGGTTTCAATCAGTTCGGCCTGGGTTTCCTGAATTTCCCGGGCCATGCGGTACACCTCGCCGACCCGGCCCGGCGCGGCGCAGGCCTGCTCCAGCGCAGCATCGTCGATCGGCAGGCTGTGCAGGCGTTCGCCACCGAGCAGCACGCTGTGCAGCTCCAGCACGTGGTCGCGGGTTTTGCCGTAGGTGCAACTGCCCTGGCCACTGGCATCCGTGTTGATCATGCCGCCGACCGTGGCGCGGTTGGAGGTGGACAGCTCAGGGGCGAAGAACAGCCCGTGCGGCTTGAGCGCAGCATTGAGCTGGTCCTTGACCGTGCCGGCCTGTACCCGCACCCAGCGCTCTTGCACGTTGATTTCGAGAATGTTGTTCATGTGCCGCGACAGGTCAACGACGATACCGTCGGTCAGCGACTGGCCGTTGGTGCCGGTGCCACCACCGCGGGGGGTCAGCTTGACCTGCTGGAAGCGCGGTTCACCCATTAGCGTGGCGACCCGCGCCACATCGTCGGCATCCAGCGGGAACACCGCCGCCTGCGGCAAGCGCTGGTAGATCGAGTTGTCGGTGGCCAGTACCGTGCGGGTTGCGTAGTCGGCACTGATCTGGCCACGGAAGCCGCTGTTGCGCAGGGCTTCGAGGAATTCGGGGTAATTGGCGCTCGGTGCAACGGTGGACAGCTGGGCGATCATCGAAGGATGGCCTCTTGATATTGGCTAAATCACGGGATCCCTGTCGCCCCGGCATGGGTTGAGGCATGCAGGGATGACGTATAGGCCAATGTTCCTGTAGTTTCGCGTCAGGGGCAAACGGATAATCCTGCCGCTATCAATGACTTTTATGAATGAATTACCGCCACCTGACCCCATCCATGTCACTGCTGCTGGCTTTCGAGGCCGCCGCCCGGCATGAAAGCTACACCCGTGCCGCCGCCGAACTGTCGCTGACCCAAAGCGCGGTCAGCCGCCAGGTGCAAGCCTTGGAGCAGCAGTTGGGCCTGACCCTGTTCCGCCGCGAGGGGCGCCAGGTGCAGTTGACCGATGTCGGCCGCCTGTACCAGCGCGAGCTCAGCGAGGCACTGGGGCGCATCCGCAGCGCCACCTTGCAGGCACTGGCCTATCAATCGGGGGTAGGCACCTTGCGCCTGGCTACCCTGCCAACCTTCGGCTCGAAATGGCTGTTGCCGAGGCTGCATGCGTTCTACAGCGCTCACCCAGGCATGCTGGTGCACATTCATTCACGCATTGAAACCATCAACTTCGACACCAGCGAAATCGATGCCGCCATCGGCGTGGCCAGCCACGACTTGCCGGGGCTTGTCTGCCATCGCCTGCATGCCGAGGAGCTGGTGGTGATCTTGCCGCCGGAGGCCGGCGTCGGCAGCCAGGGCTGGAGCCCGGCGCGGATCAGTGAAGAGGTGCTGCTGAATGTGGCCAACAACCCGCATGCGTGGGGTGAGTGGTTTTCCCACCATGGCTTGCCGCACCGGGCGATGCGGCTGGGGCCTAGCTTCGAGCTGACCTCGCACCTGATCCAGGCGGTACGTGCCGGGATCGGGATCGGGCTGGTGCCGCGCATATTGGTGGAGGAGGAACTGGCCAAGGGCGAGCTGTACAGCCCGGGTGTGGCGTTTGCCAGCCAGCGTAGTTATTACCTGATCTACCCGCCGAGGAATGAGGCGCTGCCGTCGCTGCGGGCATTCAGGGGGTGGTTGCTGGAGCAGATCTGATTGTTGGCGGGATCACCTGACCTGAGGCCAACGCTGCACCTGTAGGAGCGGGTTCACCCGCGAAAGGGCCGGGCCTGCTGGCCAATCTTCACCTTCCGCTCACCGTTCCCGCCGCTACCGTATTCGCGGGTAAACCCGCGCCTACAAGGGTTACGCAAGCCTCAGGCATACCAGGTCGTTGTAGGAGCGGGTTTACCCGCGAAGAGGCCCGCACAGGCAACAAAAAACCCGAAGCCAGCCACCTGACTCCGGGTTTTCGCATACCGCTTATGGCGCCTTACTTGGCCACAGTCTCAACAGCACCGCCCGCATTCACCTGGCGACGCGACTTGACCATGTACACCGCCAACATCGCAAGCAGCCACACCGGGATCGCATACACCGACACCTGGATGCCCGGGATCATCAGCATGATGCCCAGAATCAGCACCACGAAAGCCAGTACCACATAGTTGCCGTACGGGTACCACAGCGCCTTGAACAGCGGCTTCTGGCCGGTACGGTCGAGGTGCTGACGGAACTTCAGGTGCGAGTAGCTGATCATCGCCCAGTTGATCACCAGGGTGGCCACGACCAGCGACATCAGCAGCTCCAGCGCGTTTTGCGGCATCAGGTAGTTCAGCAGCACGGCGACGAAGGTCACGGCAGCCGACACCAGGATCGAACGCACTGGCACGCCCCGCTTGTCGACCTTGGCCAGCGACGCCGGGGCATCGCCCTGCTCGGCCATACCCAGCAGCATGCGGGCGTTGCAGTAGGTGCCACTGTTGTACACCGACAGCGCCGCAGTCAGCACCACGAAGTTCAGCAGGTTGGCAGCCACGTCACTGCCCAGCAGCGAGAACACTTGCACGAACGGGCTGCTGCCGTAGCTGCCACCCGAGGCGTCGATGCTGGCGACCAGGTTGTCCCACGGGGTCAGCGACAGCAGCACCACCAACGCACCGACATAGAAGATCAGGATGCGGTAGATGACCTGGTTGATCGCTTTGGGGATCACGGTCTTTGGCTTGTCGGCCTCGGCGGCGGTGAAGCCGAGCATTTCCAGGCCACCAAAGGAAAACATGATGAAAGCCAAGGCCATTACCAGCCCGCTGACGCCGTTGGGGAAGAAACCGCCATGTGACCACAGGTTGGCCACGGTGGCTTCAGGGCCGCCGCTGCCGCTGGTCAGCAGGTAGGCACCCAGGCCGATCATGCTGACGATGGCGACCACTTTGATGATGGCGAACCAGAATTCGGCTTCACCGAAGAACTTCACGTTCATCAGGTTGATGGCGTTGATCAGCACGAAGAAGGCTGCCGCCGTGACCCAGGTGGGGATCTCCGGCCACCAGTAGTGAACATACTTGCCGACCGCCGAAAGCTCCGACATACCCACCAGGATATACAGCACCCAGCAGTTCCAGCCCGACAGGAAGCCGGCGAAACCACCCCAGTAGGTGTGGGCGAAATGGCTGAACGAGCCGGCCACCGGCTCTTCGACGATCATTTCACCCAGCTGGCGCATGATCATGAAGGCGATGAAGCCGCAGATGGCGTAGCCAAGAATCATCGACGGGCCGGCGGATTTCATCACGCCAGCCGAGCCGAGGAACAGGCCGGTACCAATCGCACCGCCGAGGGCGATCAACTGGATATGGCGGTTCTTCAGGCCCCGCTTTAGCTCGCCTGAATGCATGTTTTGTCCACTCATGAACGAAGTCACCTGCATTGTTTTTATCTGTGACGGAATCGGACCCACCGCGCTCGTGGCGCAGCGGAATGGGCAAGGTGGTTACCTTGGGTTTCTTGACCTCAGGTGCCGCCGGAGCAGGTCAACCAGGCGTGATCAAGAGTGCGCGGTACGCAAGAGGGTCACAGGTAAAACGCGGCGCACTGTATACCCCTGCAAACGCGCAGGCGTCAACGCGTTGCATCGTTTCCTCGGGAAAAAACGCAGCGTTCCTGTGGTTCAGGCCTTCAAAGGCGAAGTGATCGGCGTACATGGCGCCTCCATTTGTTGTTTTGTCAGCCCGGCTCTTTGGACGGGCTCCTGCACAAGGCAATGGCGGCTATAACACCGTGGGGACGGGGGTTTGGGCAAGGGTGGCTGGCGCCATGGCGACGGCTTTGGCACAGGGGCGCCGGCAAGGTTTGTTTACACGATCGGGCTTGATCTGAAATGCGGACTGAAAACGGCCACATTCGTACAGATTTCTTTACAAGGCGGTTCAAGAACTTGCCAGTCGTCCGAAAAATTCTTTTTGTTCAATATCTTGGGCTTGGTCCACATTCGCGCAGGCATAAAAAAACCAGCCCGAAGGCTGGTTCCTTGATGACCACACTGGCTTATCAGCCACGCGGCTTGCCGCGACCACGGCCTGCCGGCTTGTCGCCATCAGGCTTGCCCGGACGCTTGCGCATCTCGCTCGGGCGCTCAGCCACCGTGCTGCCACGGGTGGGTTTACGCGGCGCTTCTTCACGCGGCTGACGCGCCGGGCGTTCGCCAGTAGCGGCACCTTCGTGAGCCGGGCGCAGGTTGCGCACGCGCTCGCCACGGCCCAGCGGGCGGGTCGACTTGCGCTGCAGGCGCTCCATCTTGTCCTTGGCCTTGAGTTTCATGGCTGGCAGCGCGACCGGCTGCAGGCCCACTTCGGCGGCGAGGATGTCGATTTCGCCCTGGGTCATTTCGCGCCAGCGGCCCATCGGCAGGTCCGAATTGAGGAACACCGGGCCGAAACGCACACGCTTCAGGCGGCTGACCACCATGCCCTGGGATTCCCACAGGCGACGCACCTCACGGTTACGACCTTCCATCACCACGCAGTGGTACCAGTGGTTGAAGCCTTCGCCACCCGGTGCCTTCTGGATATCGGTGAACTTGGCCGGGCCGTCTTCCAGCATTACGCCGGCTTTCAGGCGCTCGATCATCTCGTCGTCGACTTCACCACGCACACGTACCGCGTACTCACGGTCCATCTCGTAGGACGGGTGCATCAGGCGGTTGGCCAGTTCACCGTCGGTGGTGAACAGCAGCAAGCCAGTGGTGTTGATGTCGAGACGGCCGATGTTGATCCAGCGGCCTTCTTTTGGCCGTGGCAAGCGATCGAACACGGTCGGACGGCCTTCCGGGTCGTCACGGGTGCAGATTTCGCCGTCGGGTTTGTTGTACATGATCACCCGGCGGGTGGCCTCGGCGGCCTCCTCGCGCTTGATCAGCTTGCCGTCCACGGCGATGGCGTCGTGCAGGTCGACGCGCTGGCCAAGGGTGGCCTCGACGCCGTTGACCTTGATGCGACCCTGGCTGATCCAGGCCTCGACATCACGCCGCGAGCCCACGCCAATGCGCGCCAGCACTTTCTGCAGCTTTTCGCCGGATGGCGGGGTGATTTCGGTTTCTTTCAGGTCTTGCTCACTCATCTGGGCACCTCCCGGTGTAGGAATGAAAACAGGTTTCTGGCGACGAACGCGCCAAAAGGCCGCGCATCATACGCGGTTCATCAGGGGAACGCACTGGAGGGTAGAGGGTTTTGTGGGGCTGGGCATGATTTTCTGCCCAATGGGCTTTGTGCTGGCCGCTCCGCGGGCAGCACAGGCAGCAGATCAATCAGGGCTGTGCCTTGTTCTCTTCCTCCACCGAAGGCTCAGGCTCTTCTCCCCGCAAATCATCAAAATCGGTTTTCAAACCGTCTTCCATGGCATCCAGCTCCACCAACAGGCTACGGAAGCTGGTCTCCTCTCTCGGCTCACCAACCTCCTCTTCCCCAAGGCTGGCATCCGCCAACGCCTGCAGGTGCGCAGGCACCGGCGCATCATCCGGGTCAAGTTGCGGCGCTGGTTCCATTTCGCGCAGCTCGGCCAAGGCCGGCAGGTCCTCAAGGCTCTTGAGGTTGAAATGATCGAGAAACGCCTTGGTGGTGGCGAACATCGCCGGCCGGCCGGGCACTTCGCGGTAGCCGACTACGCGAATCCACTCGCGCTCCATCATGGTCTTGATGATATTGCTGTTCACCGCAACGCCCCGCACGTCCTCGATTTCACCACGGGTGATCGGCTGGCGGTAGGCAATCAGGGCCAGTGTCTCAAGCAGCGCTCGCGAATAGCGCTGCGGGCGCTCTTCCCACAGGCGCCCGACCCAAGGGGCATAAACCTCGCGAATCTGCAGGCGATAGCCGCTGGCCACCTCCTTGAGCTCGAACGCACGCCCATTGCACGACTTGCCCAGCACCTCCAGGGCCTGCCTGAACACCTTGGGCTCGGGGCGCTCGGCTTCCTCGAACAGCTCGTACAGGCGCTCAAGGGATTGCGGCTTGCCCGAAGCGAGCAAGAAGGCTTCGATCAGCGACGCCAGGTCGCGGGGTTCATTCAGGTTCATCGGGTTCTTCAACTGGCGCCGGGCGAAGCCGCACGTGAATGGCGGCGAAAGGTTCATTCTGCACAAGTTCGATCAGCGATTCCTTCACCAGTTCGAGAATGGCCATGAAGGTCACCACCACACCGAGCTTGCCCTCCTCGGCAGCAAACAGCGCGATGAACGGCACAAAGGCACCGCCCTTGAGACGCTCCAGCACCTGGCTCATGCGCTCGCGGGTGGACAAGGTCTCACGGGTGATCTGATGGCTTTCGAACAGGTCGTTGCGGCGCATCACCTCGGCCATGGACATCAGCAGCTCTTCCAGGCTGACCTGAGGCAACAGCTTGCGTACCTTGGCCTGCGGCGCTTCCAGGCGCGGCACCACCACCTCGCGCCCGACCCGTGGCAATTCGTCGATGCCCTCGGCGGCGGCCTTGAAGCGCTCGTACTCCTGCAGGCGGCGGATCAGCTCGGCGCGAGGGTCACCCTCCTCCTCCTCGACGTCGGCGGAACGCGGCAGCAGCATGCGTGACTTGATCTCGGCCAGCATGGCAGCCATCACCAGGTATTCGGCAGCCAGTTCAAGGCGCACGCTTTTCATCAGCTCCACATAGCCCATGTACTGCCGGGTGATCTCGGCCACAGGGATGTCGAGGATGTCGATATTCTGCTTGCGGATCAGGTACAGCAACAGGTCCAGCGGGCCTTCGAACGCTTCGAGGATGACTTCAAGGGCGTCCGGCGGGATGTACAGGTCCAGCGGCAGCTCGGTCAGGGCTTCGCCATAGACCAGCGCCAACTGCAGTTGCCGAGGCGCTTCGACCCGTTCGGCCGGCGCCTCAGGCGCTTCCAGCTGGCTCACGCGTTGACCAGGAACGGCGTGGGGTCGCCACAACCTTCGCGGATCAGTTCCGGCTCGTCGCCGGACAGGTCGATGATGGTCGACGCCTTGAGGTCGCCAAACCCGCCATCGATCACCAGGTCAACATGGTGCTCCAGCCGTTCACGGATCTCATAAGGGTCGGTCATCGGCTCGCTGTCGCCCGGCAGGATCAGGCTGACGCTCATCAGTGGCTCGCCCAACTCGGCCAGCAAGGCCAGGGTGATGGCGTGGTCCGGTACACGCAGCCCGATGGTGCGACGCTTATCGTGCAACAGCAGACGCGGCACTTCACGCGTGCCGTTGAGAATGAAGGTGTAAGGCCCCGGTACATGCGCCTTCAGCATGCGGAAGGTGCCGGTGTCGACCTTCGCATACAACCCCAGTTGCGACATGTCGCAGCACATCAGGGTGAAGTTGTGCGTCTTGTCCAGCCCGCGCAGGCGTCGCACCCGCTCGATTGCCGACTTGTCGCCTATCTGGCAACCCAGCGCATAGGCCGAGTCCGTCGGATACACCACCACGCCCCCCTTGCGGATGATCTCGACGGCCTGTTTTATCAGACGCGCCTGTGGGTTCTCCGGATGAATCTGGAAAAATTGGCTCACGTAATCGTCCTGTTCATAGCGCCAAAGGCTGTTCATGGCTGAATCGACGCCACAAAGGTGGCAGATCCTCGGGCAAAGGCCGATAGGCACCGATCTCGCCCCAGGTGCCGGGGCCGTGGAAGTCACTGCCAGCGCTTGCCAGCAGGCCGAACTCACGGGCAAGAATGGACATAGTGCCCACTTGCTCGGCAGGCATCATCCCGTTGACCACTTCAAGCGCCTGCCCTCCTGCCTGAATATAGTCGGCAATCAGCCGCCTGCGCTTGCTGCGGGTCAGGTCGTAGTGCATGGGATGCGCCAGGCTCACCCAGGCGTTGGACTGCCTCAGCGTGGCAACGGTTTCGTCGAGCGTCGGCCAGTGCTGCTTGACGTCGCCCAGCTTGCCGGCGCCCAGCCACTTGCGAAACGCTTCACTACGGTCCTTGACGTGCCCGGCACGCACCAGATATTCGGCAAAATGCGGGCGCGCCGGGGCGTTGCCGCTGTCACCCAGCTCGTGCTGCACGGCGCGCGCGCCTTCAAGCGTGCCGGGCATGCCCTTGGCCGCCAGCCGTTTGTCGATTTCTTCGGCACGCAGCCAGCGGCCGCGGTGCAACGCTTGAATCGCCGCCAGCAATGGCGGTGCGTCGAGCGGGAAATCATAGCCCAGCACGTGAATGGTCGCGCCGCCCCACGTGCAAGACAGCTCCACACCGCTGACCCAGCGCATACCCAGGTCAACGCAGGCCTGGCGCGCTTCGGGCAGGCCTTCGAGGGTGTCATGGTCGGTCAGCGCCAGCGCTTGCACCCCGTGTTCATGGGCCCGGGCAACCAGTACCGAAGGCGACAGGGCGCCGTCGGAGGCCGTGCTGTGACAGTGCAGATCAACATTCATGGAGGAGCGCTTTCGCTGGAATCGATGTTTGTTATTATGCCGTCACATCCCGATTCTGGCTGCCATTGTGAAACAATTCATCGATTTCATCCCGCTGCTGCTGTTCTTCATCGTCTACAAGCTCGACCCGCGCCCCATGGAAGTCGCCGGCCATCACTTCGAATTTGGCGGCATCTACAGCGCCACAGCCATGCTGATCATCAGCTCGCTGGTCGTGTACGGCGTATTGTTCCTGCGCCAGCGCAAGCTGGAAAAGGGCCAGTGGCTGACGCTGATCGCCTGCCTGGTGTTCGGTGGCCTGACCCTGACCTTTCACAGCGAGACCTTTCTCAAGTGGAAGGCTCCTGTCGTGAACTGGCTGTTCGCCCTGGGTTTTGCCGGCAGCCACTTCATCGGCGATCGGGTGCTGATCAAGCGCATCATGGGCCACGCCCTGACCCTGCCTGATGCCATCTGGACGCGCCTGAACCTGGCCTGGATCGCTTTCTTCCTGTTCTGCGGCGCGGCCAACCTGTTCGTCGCCTTTACCTTCCAGGACTTCTGGGTGGACTTCAAGGTGTTCGGCAGCCTGGGCATGACCGTGATCTTCCTGGTGGCGCAAGGCGTGTACCTGTCGCGCCACCTGCACGATGACCCTTCTACCTCCAAACCCAAGGATTGACATGCTCTACGCCATTATCGCCAGCGACGTCGCAAACTCCCTGGAAAAGCGCCTGGCTGCCCGCCCGGCGCACATCGAACGCCTGCAGCAGCTCAAGGCCGAAGGCCGCGTGGTGTTGGCCGGCCCGCACCCGGCCATCGACAGCAACGACCCGGGCGAAGCGGGTTTCAGCGGTAGCCTGATCGTTGCCGAATTCGAATCGCTGGCGGCGGCGCAGACCTGGGCCGATGCCGACCCGTACATCGCTGCCGGCGTGTACGACAAGGTTGTGGTCAAGCCGTTCAAGCAAGTGCTGCCTTGACCTGAGACGGCACGGCCTTCTTCGCTACACAAACCTTCGGATCTGTGCCATCGCCCGTAGGAGCGGGTTCACCCGCGAAGAGGCTGGGCCTGCGGGCCAATCTCCATCCGCCGTTCACCGTTGCCGCCGCTACCGTATTCGCGGGTAAACCCGCCCCTACACAGATTGGTGGTGGACACACGTCGGCGGTTGGACACAGCCCTTTGTAGGAGCGGGTTCACCCGCGAAAGGGCCAGGCCTGCTGGCCAATCTCCATCCGCCGTTCACCGTTGCCGCCGCTACCGTATTCGCGGGTAAACCCGCTCCTACACAGATTGGTGGTGGACACACGTCGGCGGTTGGACACAGCCCTTTGTAGGAGCGGGTTCACCCGCGAAAGGGCCGAGCCTGCTGGCCAATCTCCACACGCTGTTCACCGTTGCCGCCGCTACCGTATTCGCGGGTAAACCCGCTCCTACACAGATTGGTGGTGGACACATCTCGGTGGTTGGACACAGCCCGCTGTAGGAGCGGGTTTACCCGCGAAGAGGGCCACGCGGCACCAGCAGTTATACTCAGGCCATCAGTCTGCGGTATCTTTGCCACTGGCGGGCCGAATAACCGCCGTCAATGGTTGAATTGAGTGAGTCATGAGCGAGCTGTTACTGATTGATGATGACCAGGAACTGTGCGAGCTGCTCGGCAGCTGGCTGACCCAGGAAGGGTTTTCCGTGCGTGCCTGCCACGATGGGCAGAGCGCACGCCTGGCCCTGGCCGAGCATGCCCCTGCTGCTGTGGTACTGGATGTGATGTTGCCCGACGGCAGTGGCCTGGAGCTTCTCAAGCAGCTGCGCAG
Organism: Pseudomonas sp. JY-Q; assembly: GCF_001655295.1. Lineage (NCBI taxonomy): Bacteria > Pseudomonadati > Pseudomonadota > Gammaproteobacteria > Pseudomonadales > Pseudomonadaceae > Pseudomonas > Pseudomonas sp. JY-Q. The sequence goes on from NZ_CP011525.1 coordinate 4,510,156, forward strand.
CGAGCATGCCGAGCTACCGGTGCTGATGCTGTCAGCCCGCGGCGAGCCGCTGGACCGCATTCTCGGCCTGGAACTGGGTGCCGACGACTACCTGGCCAAACCCTGCGACCCGCGCGAGCTCACTGCCCGCCTGCGCGCGGTGCTGCGCCGCAGCCACCCCACCGCCACAACCAGCCAGATGGAGCTGGGTGACCTGGTCTACAGCCCTGCGCGGGGCGTGGCCAGCATCGATGGCCGCGAAATGACCCTGACCCTGTCCGAAAGCCGTATTCTTGAAGCGCTGCTGCGCCAGCCCGGCGAGCCGCTGGACAAACAGGAACTGGCGCAGATCGGCCTGGGCCGCAAGCTGACCCTGTACGACCGCAGCCTGGACATGCATGTCAGCAACCTGCGCAAGAAGATCGGCCCCCACGCCGATGGCCGGCCACGCATTGTGGCGTTGCGTAGCCGTGGCTATTACTACTGCCTGTAAAAACGCCGGGGCCGCTGCGCGCCCCATTGGCGGCACAAGGCGGGGCCTGCACGGGCCCATCATCTTTACTTTGCCTTTACCCTCCCCTGACTGCGCTTGACGGTGATCTCCCTAGACTGTGCTCATCCGGTAATCACCGGCCTATGAAAGGAGAGACACCATGCGCAAGACCCTTATCGCCCTGATGTTCGCTGCCGCTTTGCCGACCGTAGCCATGGCCATGCCAGATGGCGGCCCGCGCCACGACGGCCCGCATCATCGCGGTGATGCGCCTTTCCACCAACTGGACCTGAGCCGCGATCAGCGCCAGCAGATCGGCAAGCTGATGGGCGAGCAAATGCAGCAGCGCCGCGACATTACCGAGCGCTACCTGTCCAAGCTGCCGGCCGCCGACCAGAAAGCCATGAAGGATGAACTGCAAGCCAACCGCGACAAGACCGACAGCGCAGTGCGCAAGTTGCTCACGGCTGACCAGCAGAAGAAGTTCGATGAACTGCAAAAAGAACGCGCCGCCAAGAAAGCCGAGTGGCAGGAGTTCCAGGCCTGGAAAGCTGAAAAAGGCGCCAAGGCCCAGTAAGCTGTCCGCCCCGTGCCCGGCCCGCATCACTGCGGGCCGGGCTTTTCCCGTTTAGGAGGTGCACTTGCGTTCACTGTTCTGGCGCATCCTGGCCAGTTTCTGGCTGGCCATCACCCTGGTCGCAGGCCTGTCGATCCTGCTGGGGCACATGCTCAACCAGGACGCCTGGATCCTCAGCCGCCACCCGGGCCTGAATACCCTGGCCAGCAAGTGGGCCAAGCACTATGAGCAGGAAGGCCTGGAGGCGGCCCAGCACTTTCTGGAACGACGCAAGGACCGCTACAAGATCGACGTGCAGGTGCTCGACGATAGCGGTGAGGCCGTGGTGCCCGGTACCTTTCCACGCCGTGCGGCAGCCTTCGAAGCGCGCCAGCACAATGACCAGCGGCGCTTGCCATGGCGCCGGCTGACCGAGGAATACACCAGCCCCGACACCGGCGAAACCTACTTGCTGATCTACCGCATCCCCCACCCGGCGCTGGATGCCTGGCACCGTGAAAGCCTGCTGTGGCCACTCAGCGCCCTGGGCATTGCCTTGGTCGTGCTGACCCTGTTCAGCCTGCTGGTGACGCTGTCCATCACCCGCCCGTTAAGCCGCCTGCGCAGCGCCGTACACGATCTGGGCCAGACCACCTATCAGCAGAACAGCCTGGCACGGCTGGCAGCGCGGCGCGACGAGTTTGGCGTGCTGGCCAAGGACTTCAACAAGATGGGCGCGCGCCTGCAAAGCACCATTGGCAGCCAGCGCCAGCTGCTACGCGATGTGTCCCACGAACTGCGCTCGCCGCTGGCCAGGCTGCGTATCGCCCTGGCCCTGGCCGAACGCGCCGAGCCTGAGCAGCGGCAAGCGCTGTGGCCACGCCTGACCCGCGAGTGCGACCGCCTGGAAGACCTGATCAGCGAAATCCTCGCCCTGGCCCGAGTGGATGCCGAACAGGCTCATGCCGAACCCGTCGACATCAATGCCTTGCTCGGCAGCGTACGCAAGGATGCCCTGCTGAGCGCACCGGAGCAGGACGTGCGCCTGGAGGCGCAGCCGGGGTTGAACTTGCAGGGTTGGCCAACGCTGATCGAGCGTGCCGTGGACAACCTGCTGCGCAATGCCCTGCGCTTCAACCCGGCGGGCCAGCCGGTCGAGGTCAGCGCCGCACGCGAGCAGGACCGCATCGTGATCAGCGTGCGTGACCATGGGCCTGGGGCGGCAGCGGAGCACCTGGCGCAACTGGGTGAGCCGTTCTTCCGCGCGCCAGGGCAGGAAGCACCGGGGCATGGCCTGGGGCTGGCGATTGCGCGCAAGGCCGCGGAGCGCCATGGCGGTAGCCTGGTGCTGGAGAATCATCCACAGGGTGGGTTTGTGGCCAGGCTGGAGTTGCCCCTGGCTGAAGCGACAGGCAGTTGATGGGGTGTAAAGGTACCTGGCCTCTTCGCGGGTAAACCCGCTCCTACAGGGGATGTGGATGCTGTTGTAGGAGCGGGTTCACCCGCGAAAAGGCCGGAAGCCTTGATACCTGAATCAGCCCAAGGCCAGGTTACTCACCCCAGCCACTGACGAAATCAGCCGTTTCCAGCACCGGCGCTGTCCGCGGCTCGGTCAGCGGCGTGCCGACGTACAGGTAGCCGATCAGCTCCTCGTTCTCGGCCAACCCCAACCCCTTGTGCACATGGGCATCGAAGGCCATGTCACCGGTACGCCACACCGCGCCGATCCCCTGCGCGTGCGCAGCAATCAGAATACCGTGCGCCGCACAGCCCGCCGCCAGGCGCTGCTCGGACTTGGGCACCTTGAAGTGGTCCTGCAACCTGGCCACCACCACGATCAGCAACGGCGCCCGCAGCGGCATCGCACGGGCCTTGTCCAGTGCAGCCTGGCTGGCATCGCCCTTGTGCTGCACGGCTTCGGCGAACAGCTCACCCAGCTTCTCGCGGCCCTGGCCTTCGATGGTAAGAAAACGCCACGGCCGCAGCTGGCCGTGATCCGGGGCGCGCAGGGCAGCCTGGAACAGCGCCTCGCGCTGGGCGGCATTGGGCGCCGGGTCGGTCAGGCGTGGCACGGAAACACGGTTGAGCAATGCGTCGAGAGCCTCCATCGGCTACCCTCCTGGCAGTTGAATGTGCGGCCATTCTAGCGTTTACATCACCAGACCCATAGGTAGAATGGCGCCCTTCCGTTTCGAGTCTGAGCAGATCACATGGCGTTGCCGACCTTAAGGATCATTGGTTTCATCATCGGCATCTTCCTGATTACCCTGGCCGTCGGCATGGCCGTGCCCATGGCGACCCTGGTGATCTTCGAGCGCACCGGTGACATGCCGTCGTTTCTCTGGTCGAGCCTGATCACCTTCATCGCCGGCCTGGCCCTGGTGGTGCAGGGGCGCCCGGAGCATGTACACCTACGCCCACGCGACATGTACCTGCTGACCGTCAGCAGCTGGCTGGTGGTGTGCGTATTCGCCGCGCTACCGTTCCTGCTGACCCAGCACATCAGCTACACCGACGCCTTCTTCGAAAGCATGTCAGGCATCACCGCCACTGGCGCTACCGTACTCAGCGGGCTCGATAACATGTCACCGGGCATCCTCATGTGGCGCTCGATGCTGCACTGGCTCGGCGGTATCGGCTTCATCGCCATGGCGGTGGCGATCCTGCCGCTGCTGCGCATCGGCGGCATGCGCCTGTTCCAGACCGAATCGTCCGACCGCTCGGAAAAAGTCATGCCGCGCTCGCACATGGTCGCCAAGTCGATCGTGGCGGTTTACGTCGGTTTCTCCATCCTTGGTGCGTTGGCCTTCTGGTGGGCAGGCATGAGCCCGTTCGATGCGATCAACCACGCCATGTCGGCTATCTCTACGGGTGGGTTCTCCACCTCCGACCAGTCGTTGGCAAAATGGGATATCCCGGCCGTGCACTGGGTGGCGGTGGTGGTGATGATCATGGGCAGCCTGCCGTTCACCCTTTACGTAGCCACCCTGCGCGGCAACCGCAAGGCGCTGATTCGTGACCAGCAGGTACAAGGCTTGCTGGGCATGCTGGTGGTCACCTGGCTGGTACTGGGCACCTGGTACTGGTACAGCACCAACCTGCACTGGCTCGACGCCCTGCGCCACGTGGCGCTGAATGTGACCTCTGTGGTCACCACCACCGGTTTCGCCCTGGGGGACTACAGCCTGTGGGGCAACTTCTCGCTGATGCTCTTCTTCTACCTGGGCTTCGTTGGCGGCTGCTCTGGCTCGACCGCCGGCGGTATCAAGATTTTCCGCTTCCAGGTGGCCTACATCCTGCTGAAGGCCAGCCTCAACCAGCTGATTCACCCGCGCGCGGTGATCAAGCAAAAATACAACGGTCATCGCCTCGATGAAGACATCGTGCGTTCGATCCTGACGTTCTCGTTCTTCTTCGCCATCACCATTTGTGTCTTGGCGCTGCTGCTGTCGCTGCTGGGCGTGGACTGGATGACTGCGCTGACCGGTGCCGCCGGCACGGTTTCGGGTGTAGGCCCAGGCCTGGGTGAAGTGATCGGCCCGTCGGGCAACTACGCCACGCTGCCTGACGCGGCCAAATGGATTCTGGCGGCCGGCATGCTGCTGGGTCGCCTGGAAATCATCACGGTGTTGGTGTTGTGCATGCCGGCGTTCTGGCGTCACTGAGCACTTCGCCTTCCGCGCCCAGGCGGGCGCGGTACTCGCTGGGCGTGGCATCGAACCAGCGGCGAAACGCCCGATAGAAGTTGCTGGGGTCGGCAAAGCCCAGCAGGTAGGCGGTTTCCAGCAAGGTCATACCCGGCTGGGCCAGGTATTGTTCGGCCAGTTCGCGGCGGGTGTCGTCAAGCAAGGTCTGGAAGCTGGTGCCTTCCTCCTGCAGCCGCCGTTGCAAGGTGCGCTGCGACAGGTGCAGGGCCTGGGCCAGGGTTTCGCGCTTGGGCTCACCCTGCGGCAGGATGCGGCACAACACCTGGCGTACGCGGTGGCTAACCCGGCTTTCGGAGAAGCGTGCCAGGTACTCGCCGGCAAACCGGTCGTGCAGCACCGCCATGGCCTCGTTCGCGGTCGGCAGCGGCGCCTCCATGTCGGCCCGCTCGAACACCAGTGCATCATGTGGGGCGCCGAACACCAGCGGCGAATGGAACGCCACCTTGTAAGGCTCGACATTCTTCGGCTGCGGCCCCTGCACCAGTACCCGCCGCGGCTGGACCGGCCGGCCACTGAGCCATTTGCACAGCGCCAACGCACAGGCCAGCGACGCTTCGGCGCTGTGCCGGGTTGGCGGCAGGTGGTCACCGTGCACGGTCAGAATCAGCGAATAACCCTCGGGACCGAGGACAAAACTGAGGTCGGAGCTTTCGGCGATGATGCGCTGGTAGCGCACCAGGCGCTCGAAGCCCTCGGCCAGGGTGCGGCTGGACATCAACGCATAGCCCACCACATGGAACGACGCCGGGCGGACCACCCGTGCCATGTTCAGGCCGATGGCCTCATTGCCCGACAGCTCCACCGCCAGCAGCCAGAGGCGGGTCATGGAGTCTTGCGGAAAACGTGCATCGGGGTCGTCGAGGGCGGCAAAGTCCAACCCCAATTGCTTGAACATGGCTCTGCAATCCAGCCCTTCCAGTTCAAGTGCCTTCACGATCCCTGATGCCCAACTGGCTGACGTTGTTCTTTCGCTCATGACAGGCTTCTTTTACCAACCGCTCCTGCGGTGAACCCCAAGGATACTCATTTGGCGCCTATTGTCACTGGTAGGCCCCGTCAGTCACTCTAGACTCGAATCAGGCTCCACGCCGTGTATCTTGTCCAGAAGTATTAATCCCGGAGCACTGCCATGAACAGCACAGCGCAGTTTCGCAGTTTTGCCGAGTTCTATCCGTACTATCTGGGGGAGCACAGCAACCCCACCTGCCGCCGCCTGCACTTCGTCGGCACCAGCCTGGTGATAGCGCTGCTGGCCTACACCATTGGCAGTGGCAAATGGTTGCTGCTGCTGGCCGTGCCGGTGTTCGGCTATGGCTTTGCCTGGGTCGGGCACTTCTTTTTCGAGAAGAATCGGCCAGCGACCTTTACCTATCCGCTGTACAGCCTGGCCGGGGATTTCGTGATGTTCCGGGATATCCTGCTGGGCAAGCTCAGGCTGTAAGCGTCCGAGGCCGCTTGGCGGCACTCTGCCCTCGGCCCCTAAGCCGGCTCGCGCAACGCCGCCACGGCCTGCGCTTCGGCCAGCCGATACAGTTCGACGCTGCCATCCCAATGCTCGATCAGGGCCGTGCACGACTCCACCCAGTCCCCGCAATTGAGGTAGTCCACCTCACCCACCTTGCGTATCTCGGCATGATGGATATGCCCGCACACCACTCCATGAAACCCACGACGGGTGCATTCATGGGCAATGGCATTCTCGAAGTCGCTGATGAAGTTCACCGCGCCTTTCACCTTGTGCTTGAGGTACGCCGACAGCGACCAGTAACCATAGCCATACCGCGCTCGCCAGTGGTTGAGCCAGCGGTTGAGCACCAAGGTGAATTCGTAGGCGCGATCACCCAGAAACGCCAGCCAGCGGTGGTAACGGGTAATCACATCGAACTGATCGCCATGGACCACCAGCAGTCGGCGGCCATCAGCTGTCAGGTGCTCGGCCTCGTCTACCAGCTGAATGTTGCCCAGAATCAACTTTGAGTAGCGGCGCAGGAATTCGTCATGGTTGCCGGTGACGTAGATCACCTCGGTACCGCGCTTGCTCATGGTCAGCAGCCGGCGGATCACGTTGGTGTGAGCTTGCGGCCAATAGATCCCGCCGCGCAGTTTCCAGCCATCGATGATATCGCCCACCAGGTAGACGCGGTCAGCCTGGTAGCCCTTGAGGAATTGCGACAGGTGTTCGGCCTGGCAGTCGCGGGTACCCAGGTGCACGTCGGAGATCCACAGGGTACGCACGCGTTGCTTGCGCGAGGGGCGGGACAGTTCGGCATGGCTCATGGGCAGGCTCCGGCGCAGTTTGCTGGAGACTGGCAGGCGTGCATGACAGCGCCATGGCAAAACAGTGACGAGTGATGGCGTGCAGGGATTGAGGCACAATGGGCGCCTGCCCTGCGAGGAAGCCCCCATGACCGCCGGCCCGATCCTCTCGCTGCGCCATTACCGCGACAGCCTGATCGCCCATAGCCACGAACACCCGCAACTGGTGTTCGGCCTGCGCGGCCGCCTGGAGTTCGAGGTCCAGGGACATGGCGCCGGCATCGATCGCCAGGGGCTGATCGTGGTCCCGGCGGGTGCTCATCACACGTGCGCCAGCGATGCCGGCAGTGATTGCCTGGTGCTTGATGTGCCAGGGGAGCCTTGGCTGCGCGAGCACCTGGGCGAGCATGCCGATGCCAGCCGCCGCCTGCTCGACCGCCCCGCCGCCGTGAGCCTGGATGAGCGCCAGCAGCAACTGGTGGACTGGCTGGCGACCAGCCCCGTGCACGACCCACTGATTGCCCGTCAAGGCGCGGCACTGCTGCTGGCCAGCCTCAACGCCACGGCGGCAGCCAGCGTGCACGCCAGCCAGCGCCTGCCCTACAGCGCCTTCGATGCGCATATCGAGCAACATGCGGCTTACCCGCTGCAGGTAGCTGACCTGGCGCGCATCGCCGGTCTGTCCAGTGCCCGGCTGCATGCGCGCTTTACCACTGAGTGCGGGATGACTCCGATGGACTACATTCGCCAGCGGCGTTTGCTCAAGGCGCGGCGGCTAATCGTGCAGACCGTGCTGCCGATGGGCGAAATTGCGGCGCAGGTGGGGTATAGCTCGCAAAGTGCCTTTTCAGCGGCGATGCTACGGGCGTTCGGGTGTACACCTTTGGCTTTGCGGCGAGAGTCTGGCGATAACTGACAGCAGTCTTGCGACAGAACGTGTTCGCCTGAGGCTTTAGACTTTGCCTTTACCGGCCCTTTCGCGGGTAAACCCGCTCCTACAAGATGCCCCCGCCTGAAGGTTGTGCAAAACCTGTAGGAGCGGGTTTACCCGCAAAAGGGCCGGCACAACCTGTGGGAGCGGGTTTACCCGCGAAAGGGCCGGCACTGCCTGTAGAGATCTTCATCAAGGACCCATCATGAACCACCGCACCGCCCTCGGCGCACTGCACATTGGCGCGCTGTTCTTCGGCCTTACCGGCGTCTTCGGCAAACTGGCCGCCAGCGCCAGCCCGGCGATCATTGTCTTCGGTCGCGCCGCCTTCGCCGTACTCGCCCTGGCCCTGTTCGCCAGCCTGGCCGGCCCGGGCTGGCAACGCGTGAGCCGCCAGGATACGCGCCGCCTGCTGCTCGGTGGTGTGCTGCTGGCCGGCCACTGGGTCAGCTTCTTCATCGCCGTCAAAGTGGGCGGCGTAGCCATCGCCACCCTCGGCTTCGCCAGCTTCCCGGCCTTTACGGTGATCCTCGAAAGCCTGCTGTTCCGCGAGCGTATCCACCGTAACGAAGCCGTCTTGGTCGTGCTGGTCAGCATTGGCCTGATACTGGTCACACCGGCATTCGACCTGGCCAGCGAAGCCACCGGCGGCCTGCTCTGGGCACTGCTCTCGGGCCTGCTGTTCTCGCTGCTGTCACTGACCAACCGGGCCGGCTCCGGACGTTTGCCTGCAGTGCAGGCCGCACTGTGGCAAAACCTGGTGGTGGGCCTGTGCCTGCTACCGTTCGCGGCGCCCGGCCTGGCCGACGTTGCGACCCTGGACTGGCTGTGGATCGCCCTGCTCGGCATTTTCTGCACGGGGGTGGCGCACAGCCTGTTCGTCGCCAGCCTGGCAGTGATCAAGGCGCGCACCGCTGCGGTCGTGTTCGGCATGGAGCCGGTCTACGGCATTGCCGTGGCCTGGGCAGTGTTCGCCGAAACACCTACCGTGCGCATGCTGCTGGGCGGCGCGCTGATCATCTTCGCCATCGTGCTGTCCAGCCGCCTGGCTGCCGAGCAGCCGCCCAGGCAGCGGCCACTGACCGAGGGCGCCTGATCAGCGGTCGTTGTGACCAAGGTCACGCTGCGGGTCGACCAGGTCGCGCACCCGCTGCTTCAGTGCCTTCGCCTCGGGGAAACCGCCGTCGGCCTTGCGCTCCCAGATCTGCACGCCATTGCAGGTGATGCGGAAGACACCCCCGGTGCCCGGCTCCAACGCAACCCGGCCAAGGTCGTCGGCAAAGGTGCTGAGCAGTTCCTGAGCCAGCCAGGCCGCACGCAGCAGCCACTGGCACTGGGTGCAATAGGTGATGACGATTTCCGGCTTGTTGTCAGCCATGGTGAAACATCTCCAGGTAAGGGGCCGCTTATACTAGCGGTCTTTAGCCCACGGTTTGAGAGTCACGATGCGCCGTCTGCTGTTCTGTTTTCTGCTCGCACTCACCTCGCTTACGGCAATCGCTGCGGAACCCGCCAGGCCCAAGGTCGGCCTGGTGTTGTCTGGCGGTGCTGCCCGTGGCCTGGCCCACATCGGCGTGCTCAAAGCACTGGAGGAACAGGGTGTGCGCATCGACGCCATCGCCGGCACCAGCATGGGCGCGGTGGTCGGCGGCCTGTACGCCTCGGGCTACAGTGTCGAAGAGCTGGAAAAACTTGCGACCACCCTTGACTGGCAACAGGCGCTCTCCGATGCCCCGCCGCGCAAGGATGTGCCGTTCCGGCGCAAGCAGGATGACCGTGACTTCCTGGTCAAGCAGAAGCTCAGCTTTCGCGACGACGGCAGCATGGGCCTGCCGCTGGGTGTGATTCAGGGCCAGAACTTGTCACTGCTACTGGAAAGCAAACTGGCGCATACCGCCGACACCCGCGACTTCGATAAGCTGCCCATTCCTTTCCGCGCCGTGGCTACCGACATCGCCAGTGGCGAAAAAGTCGTGTTCCGCCGGGGTCACCTGCCCCAGGTAATCCGCGCCAGCATGTCGATCCCCGCCGTGTTCGCCCCGGTCGAACTGGACGGCCGCTTGCTGGTGGACGGCGGGATGGTCGACAACATTCCGGTGGATGTGGCCCGCGAAATGGGCGTGGACCTGGCCATCGTGGTCGACATCGGCACCCCGCTGCGCGATCGCAAGCAATTACTGACAGTGGTCGACGTGCTGAATCAGTCGATCACTTTGATGACCCGGCGCAACTCCGAAGAACAACTGGCCAGTCTGCACCGCGACGACATCCTCATCCAGCCATCGCTGACCGCCTTCGGCGTGACTGACTTCGGCCGTGCCCGCGACATGATCGACGCCGGTTACCGCGCCACTCGCCTGCTTGACCCACGCCTGGCCACCCTGCGCCAGCTCGAGGGCGACGCCAGCCTGGCCGTGGCCCGCTCGCCGCGCCAGCGCACGCCGGTAATTACCGCAATCCGGATCGAAAACGACTCCAAGGTCAGCGATGATGTCATCCGCTCGTACATCCGCCAGCCGATCGACGCACCGCTGGAACTGGGCCGCCTGCAGACCGACATGGGTACGCTGTATGGCCTGGACTACTTCGACAGGGTGCAGTACCGCGTGGTGCACAAGGGCAACGACAATACCCTGGTGATCAACGCCCGGGGCCGACGCGGCGGCACGGACTACCTGCGCCTGGGCCTGAACCTGTCCGATGACCTGCGCGGCGACAGCGCTTTCAACCTGGGCGCCAGCTACCGGGTCAACGGCATCAACAGCCTTGGCGCCGAATGGCTGACCCGCGGCCAGATCGGTGACCAGCAAGCGCTGTACAGCGAGTTCTACCAACCCCTGGATGTGGGCTCACGCTACTTCATCGCGCCGTACCTGGACCTGGGCTCGCAGAACATCGAAGCCACCCTGGACAACGACCCGGTCGCCGAGTATCGCCTGGAACGCTATGGCTTTGGCCTGAACGTAGGCCGGCAGATCGGCAACAGCGGTGAAGTGCGCCTGGGCGTGGGCAAGGCCTGGGGCGAAGCCGAGGTGCGCATCGGCGACCAGGACCTGCCCAAAGTCAGTTTCAACGAAGGTTTCTACGAGCTGAAGTACTCGTTCGACACCCTCGATAACGTGTACTTCCCGCACCATGGCGAGGATATCGGCCTCACCTTGCGCAAATACGACAAGTCGCTGGACTCCGACCAGGATTACCGGCAGTGGCTGTTCACCCTGGACAAGGCCATCAGCAGCGGGCCGAACACGTTCGTACTGGGTGGGCGCTACGGGCGCACGCTGGACGACACCGAAGTGGTGACGTCGAGCTTTGTGATGGGCGGGGCGCGAGAGCTGTCAGGCTTCCGCCAGGACTCGGTATCGGGGCAGAACGTGAGCCTGCTGCGCATGGTCTATTACCGCCGGCTGACGCCACGGGCCTATGTGCCGCTGGACTTCCCGCTGTACATCGGCGGCTCGCTGGAGCGTGGGCGGGCGTGGAACAATGACAACGAATTCGACAGTGGGTACATCAATGCGGCGAGCATCTTCCTGGGGCTGGAGACGCCTCTAGGGCCGCTGAACTTCAGCTACGGCGCCAACAGTGCGCATGAACAAGCGGTGTACCTGAACCTTGGGCACACCTTCTGAGGCTTGCACTGCACCTGCAACGATGGGGGGAGCTCAGGACTTTTCGAGGTTGGCCAGGATCTTGGCATGCACGCGCATACAGACCTGCAAGTCCGCCTCGTCCACGCCGGTAAACAGCTCTACCCGCAGTTGGTTGGCGATGGTCTCGATCTGATCGATCAACGGCTTGGCCGGCGGGCACAGCACGATCTTCTTCGCCCGCCGATCCTCCAGCACCGCCTGCCGGCGCACCAGCCCTTGCGCTTCCAGGCTGTCGAGCAGACGCGCCAGGGTCGGGCCCTCGACACCTACGCTCTGGGCCAGCTCACGCTGGGTCGGGGCGTCTTCGAAGCGCGCCAGGTGCAGCAACACCAGCCAGCGCGCCTGGGACAGGTTGAGCCCGGCCAGGCGGCGGTCCAGCTCGGCACGCCAACCTCGGGACATCTGGGCCAGTTGCATGCCAAAGCGGTGTTGGTTGTCGTTCAGGGGCATAAGGAACTCATTGGAGTAGATCTAATTATTAGGCAGCTAACCATGCCCTGCCCCACGAGGCAAGGCTCGGCCATGGTTACGCGTTCGATAATCGTCAAAAAGCATGACAAAGGTCAGCAGATGGCGCTTCTGCCTTCGATCCTGCATGCGTTTACAATTCGAATTCCGCCGCCAGCGCTGCGCGCACGCAATAAAGTACGCCCTCCGGCACCCGCGCCCCGAACTGCGGGGCAATGGCCGACACCGGTGGCAGCTCACCCTCGCCATCAAGAAAGGCGTCCTGCACCTCCATCATCAGGTCTTCCGGCAAGTCGATGGCCTGGTCCAGACTCAGCTCCTGGCGGCCCAGCGCCTCGGCCAGCAGGCTATACACATTCTTCTCGCTGCAGTTGAGCTGCCCGGCGATCTGCGCCGGGGTCATGCCGGCACGGGCCAGGCTGACCAGTTCGTGGCGCAGGTCGAGCACCACTTTCGGTGCCTCGTCGGTGCCACCGCTGCTGTTCAGCACTTCGAGGAACGCCTGGCCGTAGCGCTCCAGCTTGCGCGCCCCCACACCGCTGACCTGGGCCATGTCGCTGAGGCTGACCGGCTGGCTGCGCAGCATCTCCAGCAGTGTCGAGTCGGGGAAGATGACGTAGGGTGGCACACTGTGTTCTTCGGCCAGCTTGCGGCGCAGGGTACGCAGCGCTTCCCACAGATCGCGCTCTTCGGCACGCACCAGCTGGCTGGCCGGGCTGCCGCCGCTGGACGACGAGGTTTTGGCCGTGGTCTGCGGTTTGAGATCACGGCGCAGTTGCAAGGTCACCTCGCCGCGCAACAGCGGCCGGCAGCTGTCGGACAGGCGCAGACCGCCGTAGCCTTCCAGGTCGATATCGACCAGGCCGCGCGCCACAAGCTGACGGAACAGTGAACGCCACTCGACCTCGGCCAAGCCTTTGCCAACGCCGAATACCGACAGCTTCTCGTGGCCGAAATTGCGCACCTTCTCGGTGTCCTTGCCCAACAGCACATCGACCAGGTGGCCTACACCATAGCGCTGGCCGGTGCGGAACACCGCCGACAGCGCCTGGCGGGCCGGCTCGGTGGCGTCCCAGGTCTGGATGTTGTCGACACAGTTGTCGCAGTGCCCGCACGGTTGTTCGAGGGTTTCGTCGAAGTAGGCCAGCAGCGACTGGCGGCGGCAGCGCGTTTCTTCGCACAGCGCCAGCATGGCGTCCAGCTTGTGCTGCTCGATGCGCTTGTGGCGCTCGTCGCCTTCAGAGTTCTGCAGCATCTGCTTGAGCATCACCATGTCCTGCAGCCCGTAGGCCATCCAGGCATCGGAGGGCAGGCCGTCACGGCCGGCCCGGCCGGTTTCCTGGTAGTAGGCCTCAAGCGATTTGGGCAGGTCGAGGTGAGCAACGAAGCGCACGTTGGGCTTGTCGATACCCATGCCGAAAGCAATGGTAGCGACCATGATCAGCCCTTCCTCGTTGAGAAAGCGGTGCTGGTTGGCCGCACGTGTCTCGGCGGCCAGGCCGGCGTGATACGGCAGCGCAGGGAACCCCTGACTGCAGAGGAAGGCGGCGGTTTCGTCGACCTTCTTGCGCGACAGGCAGTAGACGATGCCAGCGTTGCCACGACGCTCGCCGAGAAAGGCCATCAACTGCTTGCGCGGTGCCTCCTTGGGCACGATGCGGTAGAAGATGTTGGGCCGGTCGAAACTCGACAGGAAGCGCTCGGCGCCCTGCAGGTGCAGGCGCTGAACGATCTCCTCGCGGGTTCGCATGTCGGCCGTAGCGGTAAGCGCAATGCGCGGCACATGCGGAAACAGTTCGGCCAGCTGACCCAGCTGCAGGTACTCGGGGCGGAAATCGTGACCCCATTGCGAAACGCAGTGGGCCTCGTCAATGGCGAACAGCGAGATGTCCAGATCGCGCAGGAAGTCGAGCATGCGCGGCTGCACCAGGCGCTCCGGCGCCAGGTACAGCATCTTGACTTCACCACGGCGCAGGCGCCCGGCCAGTTCACGCTGCTGCTCCGCCGTCAGGGTAGAGTTCAGGGCGGCCGCAGACACACCCAGCTCGTCAAGGGTGGCGACCTGGTCGTCCATCAGCGCGATCAGTGGCGATACCACCACCGTCAAGCCCGGGCGCAGCAGCCCCGGCACCTGGAAACACAGCGATTTGCCGCCACCGGTGGGCATCAGTACCAAGGCATCGCCGCCATTGGCCACGCATTCGATGATCGCTGCCTGGCGCCCACGGAAACTGTCGTAGCCGAAGATGTCCTTGAGAACGCGCTGAGCCTGTTCGAGCATGTGCAACTCCAAATCGCCGTACCATCCTGGATAAAGGCTGGACGAAAAACCCGCCCCGCACACGCCAAATGCGTAAGCGGTTTTTGCCAGGCAGCCGTTAAAACCTGCCCCTGGATGAAAAATCGCGGAGTATACCGCAGCACCGCGCTGCACATGCACCGCGGCGATAGACGTTCCCTTTGCCCCGCTGCCGCTGCAAGGTGCTAGAATTCGTTATCGTTTATTCCCCAAGGTAGCCCTGTAATGTCCTTCGCCGAGCAACTGACCCGCCTGCAAGCCTTCCTCGACGCCGACGAGCTGCACGAAGAAGCGCTGGACTATGTCGCCGCACACGGCTACCTCACCGCTCTTTCGATCAACGCCGAGGACGTGCCCGAGCGCGAGTGGATCGACGCCCTGTTCGCCGAGGAGCCGCACTACGCCAGCGAAGCCCAGCGCACCGAGATCGAGGCCACCCTGGTGGCGCTCAAGGCGCACATTGCCCGCCAGCTGGCCAGCGACGAAGAATTCGACCTGCCCTGCGAGCTCGACCTGACCGATGAGCCGGACGATTCCGACCTGCGCGGCTGGTGCATCGGCTTCATGGAAGGCGTGTTCCTGCGGGAAGAGGCGTGGTTCGAAAACGCCGAGGAAGAAGTCAGCGAAATGCTGCTGCCGATCATGGTGGGTTCGGGGTTGTTTGACGAACAGCCAGAGTTCGCCGATATCGCCAGCAACGCCAACCTGCAGGATGACATGATCGTGCAGATCCCTGAGGCACTGAGCGCACTGTTCCTGCTGCTGCACGCCCCTGACGAAAAACCGGCGCTGCTCAAGCCACGCCACCACTGAGCAACCTGTGCGCTACCTGCTGCTGGCCACTGGCTGGCTCAGCGTCGCGCTGGGGGTGCTGGGGATATTCCTGCCGGTCTTGCCCACCACCCCATTCCTGCTTTTGGCGGCGGCCTGCTTTGCCCGCAGCTCGCCGCGCTTTCACCACTGGCTGGTCCATCATCCCAAGCTGGGACCATGGATCCGTGACTACCTCAGTGGTGAAGGCATCCCCCTCAAGGGCAAGGTCTACGCCATCGGCCTGATGTGGGCCAGCATTGGCCTGTCGTGCTACCTGGTCCCGCTGTTCTGGGCACGTACCTTCATGCTGACCAGTGCCGTACTGGTTACCCTGTACCTGCTCAGGCTGAAAACCCTGCACAAGCCAAAGTGACAATATTTTGTCGCCAAATATCGCTTTCGCCTAATCAACACCTTCTTTATCCGAATTAGTTCTGGAACCGCGTGTAGACCTTGTATCCATGGGTTTTCAAGGCATTTCCCGCCTTCGTTCCGTGCCCTTGAATACACACTTATTAGACAACAACGATCTTATATGGCAATTTGATATGAATAAATCTTCTTATCTATCGCGTTGAATGTACTTAGCTGTGTTGTTAAAAACCTGCAACACTATACGCGATACGTTTATCGTCATTTTTTTGGCGAACAGCAGGATCAATTCCAGGATCAGGGAGATGTACCATGCGCGTTTTGAACCCCATCACCAGTGCTTTACTGTTGGCCCTGGCGAGTGCCAACGTACAGGCGATGTCGATTACCGAGGCTGTCCAAAGCGCCGTGGACTACCACCCACAAGTCAGCTCCAACCGTAACAGCAAGCTGTCGGCCGATGAAGACGTGAAGTTCGCGCGTGGTGGCTACTACCCTTCCGTGGACCTGGTTGCCGGTTATGGCCGCCAGCGCTCGGACAACGCCACGACCCGTGCAGCGGGTAATCACAACAAGGAAACCCTCAACTACACCCAGTCCGAACTGCGCCTGCGGCAGATGATCTTCGACGGCTTCAACACCGCGAATGAAGTGGGCCGCACCGAGGCGGTCTCTACCTCGCGCGCCTATTACACCCAGGCCGTTGCCCAGGATGTCGCCCTGCGTGCAGTCGAGGTCTACCTGGAAGTGCTCAAACGCCGTGAACTGGTGACGCTGGCCAAGAACAACCTGCAAGCTCACCTGCGCGTCAACGACCAGATTGGCCTGCGCAACGAGCGCGGCGTCGGTAGCACCGCCGACCTCGACCAGTCCCGCGCCCGTCGCGCCCTGGCGGAAAACAACCTGGACACCGCCGAAGTCGACCTGGCCGATGCCGAGGCCAACTTCTTCAGCGTGATCGGTCGCGCCCCGGACGAGCTGGAAAGCCCGCAGAGCATCAGGGGCGAGGTGCCAGGCACCCTCGACGAAGCCCGCGACGGCATGCGCCAGAACAACCCGTACATCAAGTCTGCCCAGGCTGACGTCAACGCCGCCGAGCGGCAGTACGAAGTGGGCAAGTCGACCTTCTACCCGCGCTTCGACGCCATTCTGGCAACCGGTGCCAACAACAACACCGGCGGCGAGAAAGGCCACAACAACAACGACTGGCAAGCTGGCGTGGAGATGAACTACAACCTGTTCCGCGGTGGCAGCGACAAGGCTCGCCTGCAGTCCGACGCGCACAAGATCAACCAGGCACTGGACATTCGCAACAACGCCCTGCGTGAGTTGACCGAAAACCTGAGCCTGGCGTGGAACGCCATGAACAACGCCAGCAAGCAGCTGCCAACCGCGCGCGAATACGCCGAGACCACCAAACGTGTGCGCGCGGCCTACCAGGACCAGTTCGGCCTGGGCCAGCGCACCCTGCTGGACGTCCTCGACAGTGAGAACGAGCTGTACAACGCAGACCGTCGCTACACCGAGGTGCGTTATACCGAAGAGTTCTCGCGCTACCGCGTACTGGCGACCATGGGTGAATTGCTGAGCAAACAGCATATTTCGTTGCCACCAGAGGCGCTGGCGACCACCGAAGTCCGCACCGAGGCGCGTCTGCCTGAGATGCGTTGAGCGGGTTTTAGGTAGCGGGGCTGCTTTGTGCTGCGAATGGGCTGCAAAGCAGCCCCCAACCCTCATTCGCGGCCATGATTACGCTGAAAAGTCTCTACGCCCATGGCCCTGATCTGCCCCTCGATCAACGCCTCGAACGGCGCCAGCAGTGCATCGAAACAGGCCGGTTGCTCCAGCGTGTTCAATGCCCCGACCACCGCCTCGATCGTCGACAATGCACCCGCCTCCGGCGCTTTGCGCAACCGATAGCGTGAAGCGGCCACCTGCCCCAGCGTCACCCGTGGCAGCCCCCCCAGCAACGGGTTCAGGTACAGCAGCTTGCGCGCCTTGCGCCAGGTACCGTCGGGTACGATCAGCAGCAAAGGTTTGTCGCCCGCCTCGCCATAAGCTGTGAGCACCTGGGCGTCATCACCCGGGAACAGCAGCACCGGGTGGTATCCGGGGGTGGCGAGCAAGTCATGCAGGTCATCGAACACCTCTCCAATCCGCAACTCGGCATTGTTCAGGCCAAGGGCAGCCAGGCGCGCCGTGTTCAGGGCATGGGCAGTTTCACTGGGGTGCTGCAGCAGGATCACACGGGTGCGGCTGTCGAGCGCGGGGATCAGTGGGCATAGGCAATGGTCGAGCGGGCGCTGGCAGCGCTCGCAGCGGGGTCTGGGCATGGCGGTCTCCTTGGCGGGGACAGTTTGCCACATAACCGGGGCCCGCTTTGCGGGCCCCGCGATTTCAACGGTTGAACCTTTCCGCCAGGCTATGCAGGTACTCCGCCATTCGCTCGAGGTCCTGGCTGATTTCCGCGCCTTGCCTGGCTTGCCCGGCACTCTGGTCGCACAGCTGGGCAATTCTCACGATCTGCTGGTTGATGTCTTCAGCCACATGGCTCTGTTGCTCCGATGCCGTGGCCATCTGCTGGCTCATGCCAGTGATGCGGCTGACCGCCAGGGCAATCCCGCTCAGTGCCGCCTGCACCGCCTCGACACTGTGCACACTGTCCCGGGAAATCTGCTCGCCCCGGCTGGCAGTGCTCACCGCTCGCTCCGCCCCGGCCCTCAACGAGGCAATGATATGGTGGATCTCTTCGGTCGACGCGCGGGTACGCTGCGCCAATGACCGCACCTCATCAGCCACCACGGCGAACCCGCGTCCTTGCTCACCGGCGCGCGCCGCTTCAATGGCGGCGTTAAGCGCCAGCAGGTTGGTCTGCTCGGCAATCGAAGTGATCACGTCGACCACGCTGCCAATCGACTGGGTCTGCTCGGCCAAGGCGTTGACCGCCTGACCAATGTCATTGACCGCGTCGCTCATGCTGCCCATGGCTTGCAGGCTCTTCAGGGCCAGCTCGCTGCCCTGCTGCGCCAGCTGGTCGGCATCACTTGCCGCGTGTGCCGTACTTTGCACGTTGTGGGTGACCTGCTGGATGGTCGCCGCCATCTGCGCGATGGCGGTGGCGGACTGGTCAGTCTCGCTGCGCTGCCGGTCGAGCATCTGCGCCTGGGCATCGGACAAGTCGGAAGATTGCGCCGCCCGCGACTTTACCCCGACACCGGCATCCACCAGCCGGGTCAGGGCCGTTTGCAGGCGGGCTTCTTCGCTGATGATGGCCAGGTCGAGCTGGCCCTGCAAGCCTGGGTTGTCGCTGTAGGTCAGCGCCACCAACGGACTGGTAAAGGCCTTGGGATGCTCAGCCAACGTGCGGCGAATGGCCTGGTTCTGCCGGTGCTCGACCCAGTACCAAGCCAGCAGCAGACTTGCCATCAGCACCGCGAGCGCCGCATAGGGGGGCAACCAAAGGTAACCCGCCGCCGACAGCAGGCCTGCGCCGATCAGTGGCCAGCCATGGCCCAGGCCGTGCCCCAGGCGAGCAGCCCACGGCACTGGGCCGCGACCATCACGCAAACGCGCATACAGTGCCTCGGCACGGCGGATCTGCTCGCGCGTGGGCACCGAGCGCACCGACTCGTAGCCACTGATCCGGCCTTGTTCGTATATCGCCGTGACATAGGCGCTTACCCAATAGTAATCGCCGTTCTTCGCCCGGTTCTTGACGATGCCCATCCAAGGTTTGCCCTGCTTGATGGTCTCCCACATGTGGCCAAACACCGCAGGCGGCATGTCCGGGTGGCGCACCAGGTTGTGCGGTTGGCCGACCAGCTCGTCGTAGGTAAAGCCGCTGATTGCCACAAAGGCGTCGTTGCAGTAGGTGATTCGGCTGCCGAGGTCAGTCGTGGAAATAAGGCGTTGATCGCCGGGGAAGGTTCTTTCGTGCTCAGTGACGGGCAAATTCATGCGCATCTTGGGCGATCCTTGCAGGATGAAATAAGGGGAAATCATCAGCGCAAGTTGATATGTAGCAGAGCGCTATCAGGTTAGCGGCCAGCGTTTACCGGAATTTAACCCGCTCCCGACGGAATGCATGAATGCGTCGCATCTCAGCCCACGTTGAGCTGGCTTTTCAGCAGGTCACGGAAGGTCTGGATCAGCGGTTCGCGGCTGCGCCCGCGGCGAATGATCAGCGAGAACGGGGCCTGGTAACCAAAGGTCGACGGCGACAGTACACGCAAGTCACCTTTGTCGACCCAGGCCTGGGCGTAGTGTTCAGGCAAGTAGCCGATATAGGCCCCGGAAAGGATCAGGATCAGTTGCGCCTCCATGCTTTCAACCGTCGCCGCACTGTGCTTGAAGCCATGCCGGGCCAGTTCGGCCTGGCTCCAATAACCACGGCCGACCATGCGCTGCTGGGTCACCACCTGCTCGGGAATGCGCCGCTCGGCATACAACGGGTGGCGGCTGCTGCAGTACAGCCAGTGCTGTTCGCGGTACAACGGCTGGTAGAGCAGGCCGCTCATCCGCGAAGAAAACGCACCGATGGCCAGGTCCAGGCGGTTGTCCTGCACACCCAGTTGCAGCTCGTAGGGGCTGGACACCGACAGGTGCAGGTGCACCGCCGGGTGCTCCTGGCTGTAGGCACCGATGGCTTCGGCCAGCGGCAAGGCGCGGTCACCGACCGTGGAGTCGATCACGCCAAGGTTGAGGGTGCCACGCAGTTCGCCCTTGAGGGCGGCGGCATACTGCTCGAAACCGTCCAGCTCGGCCAGCAGGCGCAGGGTTTCCTGATGGAACAGCTCGCCCTTGCTGGTCAGGCTGAAGCCACCCCGACCCCGGTGGCACAACACGATACCCAAGGCGCCCTCCAGCTGGCTCATGTAGGTACTGATGGCCGAGGTCGACAGGTTCAGCTCGCGCTGGGCGTTGGCAAAGCCCTGGTGGCGCACCACGCTGATGAAGATGCGCAGCAGTTTCAGGTCGGGCAAGGTCGAGGCCATGGTGCAACGGTTCCACAAGGGTATGTGCGCGCAGTCTAACTGCTCTACCCGCCTTTAGTTCAGAAAATCCTGAACTAAGTATTTGTCGGTAGCGATTCTTCCCCGGTACTCCCTTGAGCAGACTTGGCCGAAATGTCCCTGCCCGCCGGCAAACCACACGTGAATGGCGCGCGGCGGCACAGGTTCGAACAAACACAACAATCGACCGACTGATGAGGCCCACCGTGGACAAGACTCTCCACCAACCACTGGGCGGCAACGAAATGCCGCGTTTCGGCGGCATCGCCACCATGCTCCGCCTCCCCCACCTGCAAAGCGCCGAAGGCCTGGATGCTGCCTTCATTGGCGTACCGCTGGATATCGGTACCTCGCTACGCTCCGGCACCCGCTTCGGCCCGCGGCAGATCCGCGCCGAATCGGTGATGATCCGCCCGTACAACATGGCGACCGGTGCCGCCCCGTTCGACTCGCTGTCGGTCGCCGATATCGGCGATGTGGCAATCAACACCTTCAATCTGCTGGACGCCGTGCGCATCATCGAAGAAGCGTATGACGAGATCGTCGAGCACAACGTCATTCCCATGACCCTGGGGGGCGATCACACCATCACCCTGCCGATCCTGCGTGCGCTGCACAAGAAACACGGCAAGATCGGCCTGGTACACATCGATGCCCACGCCGACGTCAACGACCACATGTTCGGCGAGAAGATCGCCCACGGCACCACCTTCCGCCGCGCCGTGGAAGAAGGCCTGCTCGACTGTGACCGCGTGGTGCAGATCGGCCTGCGCGCCCAGGGCTACACCGCCGATGACTTCAACTGGAGCCGTCGCCAGGGCTTCCGCGTGGTCCAGGCCGAAGAGTGCTGGCACAAGTCACTGGAGCCACTGATGGCCGAAGTGCGGGAAAAAGTCGGCGGTGGCCCGGTTTACCTGTCTTTCGACATCGATGGCATCGACCCGGCCTGGGCACCCGGTACCGGAACCCCGGAGATCGGCGGCTTGACCACCATCCAGGCGATGGAGATCATTCGCGGCTGCCACGGCCTGGACCTGATCGGCTGTGACCTTGTCGAAGTCTCCCCGCCTTACGACACCACCGGCAACACCTCGCTGCTCGGTGCCAACCTGCTGTTCGAGATGCTCTGCGTGCTACCGGGCGTGGTGCGTCGCTAATACCGCTCTACCCCGGCAGGAGCCATGAGGGAGGGCCACTGAGGCCCGCCAACACAAGAAAAGACCGCCGGGCGCCGTGCAAACGCCCGCGCGGTCGATCTCGCCATAATAAAGATAATCGGGAGACCCCCAATGGCCTTGGACATCATTGTTGTAATGATCTACACCGCCGGCATGCTCGGGCTTGGCTGGTATGGCATGCGCCGCGCGAAAACCCATGAAGACTACCTGGTAGCCGGGCGCAACCTCGGCCCGGTGCTGTACATGGGCACCATGGCCACCACCGTACTCGGTGGCGCTTCCACCGTCGGCACCGTGCGCCTGGGCTACGTCCACGGCATTTCCGGCTTCTGGCTGTGCGCAGCCCTGGGCCTGGGCATCATCGCCATCAACCTGTTCCTCGCCAAACCGCTACTGCGCCTGCGCATCTTCACCGTGACCCAGGTACTGGAACAGCGCTACAACCCCACCGCACGCCAGGCCAGCGCCGTCATCATGCTGGCTTACGCGCTGATGATCGGGGTCACCTCGACCCTGGCCATGGCCACCGTCCTGCAGGTGCTGCTGGACCTGCCGTTCTGGGCTTCGCTGATGCTCGGCGGCGGCGTGGTAGTGCTGTACTCGACCATCGGCGGCATGTGGTCGCTGACCCTGACCGATATCGTCCAGTTCGTGATCAAGACCGTCGGCCTGATGTTCATCCTGCTGCCAGTGTGCCTGTACAAGGCCGGTGGTTGGGACACCCTGGTGGCCAAACTGCCAGCGGCCAGCTTCCAGCTGACTACCATTGGCTGGGACACCATCATCACTTACTTCCTGATCTACTTCTTCGGCATCCTCATCGGCCAGGACATCTGGCAGCGAGTGTTCACCGCCCGTGACGAAAAGGTCTGTCAGCGAGCCGGCACCACCGCCGGTGTGTATTGCGTGCTGTATGGCCTGGCCTGTGCGGCGATCGGCATGGCTGCGCATGTGCTGATGCCCGACCTGGCCAACCCGAACAACGCCTTTGCCGAGATGATCAAAACCACCCTGCCCGATGGCATTCGTGGCCTGCTGATGGCCGCGGCCCTGGCGGCCATGATGTCCACCGCCAGCGCCGGTCTGCTGGCTGCCTCGACCACCGTGACCGAAGACCTGCTGCCCAAGCTGCGTGGCGGCAAGCAGTCGAGCCTGGGCACCAGCCGCCTGTTCACCCTGCTCACCGGCCTGGTGGTGCTGGGCATCGCGCTGATGGTGAATGATGTGATCAACGCCCTGACCCTGGCTTACAACCTGCTGGTCGGCGGCATGCTGATCCCGCTGATCGGGGCGATCTTCTGGAAGCGTGCGACCACCGCAGGCGCGATTGCCAGCATGTCGCTGGGCTTTGCCACCGCCCTGCTGTTCATGTTCCTGGACGGGCTGGAGGCCAATACCCCGATCTACTACAGCCTGGCAGTAGGGCTGGTGAGCTTTGTGGGCGTGAGCCTGGTATCGCGCAAGTCGGTGGCGGCGGTGAAGCTGGCCTGACTGCTGTACCGGCCCTTTCGTTTGTAGCGGGCTTGCACGCGCGAAAGGGCCAGTACACGCAATAGACAATCAGCAGACACAAAAAGGCCGCTGCACCCACTCGGGTGAAGCGGCCTTTGTCGTTAATCAGCGCCGACGCGGTTGACGTTTGCGCTGCTCTTCATCAGTCGGGATCGGCACCGGCTGCAAGGGTGGTGGAATCAGCCCCAAGGCGACGGCCAGGTCGTGGAGCCAGTTTGACAGTGGTTTATTCATAATGCCCCCTTGACGGGTCAGCCTCACGGCAAATCAATCCTGCAATGTTTCATACAGATCATAGCCCTATGTCCTGTATTACGCATGCCTCTGTTCCTACAGATAAGGGCGATTTTGACTCGGATCAAGCCGTGGCGGCGCATTCCGACGACTGGTTAATCGTTTCGCTTTGTTGCAGGTCGATCCATGCCTGCAGATTAGCCCCGCGCATACCCTGGCGCCACATCAGCCAGGTGACCGCCTGATCGAAAGGTGCCTGCAGCGGGTGCACCCTCACCCGATCACGTCCAGGCAGGCTGTCGAGCATCGACTGGGCCATCATCGCCACACCCGCACCCGCGATCACACAGGCCAGCATGCTCTGGTACGACTCGATCTCCATCACCCGCCCCATCGGCGTATGGGCATGGGCATACCAGGCCTCCAGGCGCATGCGGTACGAGCAGCCCTGGCGGAAGGTGAACACCGCCTTGCCCGCCACGTCCTTGGCGGTGAGGACCGCCGGGTGCTCGGGGCTGGTGATCAGTACCAGTTGCTCATCGCACAGCGGCACGCCATCCAACCCGGCAAGGCTCGGTGGCCCGTCCACAAGAGCAGCATCCAGGGAGTGGTTCAACAGCCCTTCAAGCAACTCGCCGCTGGGTGCTGCACGCACTTGCAGGTTCACCTGTGGGTAAGCCTGGTGATAGCGCGCCAGCAACGCCGGCAAGTGGGTCGCCGCCGTGCTGTACATGGTCCCCAGCACGAAGTCCCCAGCCGGCTGACCGCCACGCACGGCGCCCAGCGCTTCGTCGCGCAAGGCGGACATACGGTTGGCATAGTCCAGCAGCACCTTGCCTGCTGGCGACAGTTGCAGGCGCTGACGTTCGCGCAGGAACAGTTCGACGCCCAGTTGCTCCTCGAGTTGGCGCAGGCGCGTGGAGAGGTTTGATGGCACCCGGTGCAGGCGCTCTGCGGCGCGGGTAACCGAGCCTTCCTCGGCCACGGCCTGAAAGATACGCAGTTGGCTGAATTCCACGGCATTCTCCAAAACAGAACAACTTGATCATCATTATTCAATTTTATTGAAAACAAAAGCACCCTAACCTGCCAGCCATCACTTATATCCGCGCAGGAGACCTGTCATGTCGCCACTCATTCAACTGCTCGCCAGCGCCGTGGCGCTGATGATGGCCATGGGCATCGGTCGTTTCGCCCTCACCCCGCAACTGCCACAACTGATTGCCGAAGGCCAGTTCGACCTGACAGTCGCCGGGCTGGTCGCGGCGGCCAATTACCTGGGCTATTTCGTGGGTGCGGTGGACGCCATGTTCGCCCGCTCGCCAGGCCAGGTACGGTTGCGCCTGCACGGGGGGCTGTGGCTGTGTGTGCTGCTGACCCTGGCCTCCTGGGCTGCCAACGGCTTTTGGGGCCACCTGCTGCTGCGCTTCGGCACAGGCGTAGCCAGCGCCTGGGTGCTGGTGATGATCACCAGCCTCAGCCAGCAAGTAGCCACTGCCCACAACCGCCAGCGCCTGGGAGCGCTGGTTTTCGCCGGACCCGGCCTGGGTATTGCCGTGACCGGGCTACTGGCACTGGCCGCGCATGTGCAGGGGTTGGGCTCGGCTGCACTGTGGCTGATCTATGCCGTGGCTGCCTTGGTGATGCTGCTGGCCGTGCGGCCGTGGTTGCCACGGGCACTGCAAGCGGCACCGGCTCAGCCGCCAGTGCGACAAGGCCCGACGCGCAGTGTCGGCACTGGCCGCCTGGGGTTGGTGTATGGCTTGTATGGCATGGGCTACATCCTGCCAGCCACCTTTCTGTCACAGATGGCCAATCAGCAGTTTCGCGGGCAGTGGCTGGCTGACCTGTTCTGGCCGGCGTTTGGCCTGGCGGCGGCGCTGGGTGTTTTGCTGGTGAGCGTGCGCCGTGGTGGCCGCACCTCGACCTGGTTGACCACCACCCTGTGGTTGCAAGGGCTGGGTGTGCTGGCCTGTCTGATGGGTGGGGGTATCGGGCTGGTGCTGGGTGTTGCGCTGTGTGGCGGGCCGTTCCTGGCCTGCATGCAACTGGTCATGCAGCGCTCGCGCGAGTTGGCGCCACATGCCACACAGCGCAATGCCGGGCTGCTGACCGCGTGCTTTGCCTTGGGGCAGTTGAGTGGGCCGCTGCTGGCGGCGCTCAGCAGCCATTACAGTGGCGGGCTGCAACCGGCATTGATGCTGGCGGCGGGCGGGTTGGCGGTGGCTGGCGTACTGGTCCAGTTGCCGGGTAACGCACAGCAGGGAAGCGCCTGTCAGGCCAAGGCTGCATCCTGAGGCGATGCAGTCTGTACCGGCCCCTTCGCGGGCAAGCCCGCGCCTACAACGGCTGTGCAGGCGCGGCTTGCCCGCGAAGGGGCCGGTAGAGGCAACACATCACCCTACCAACCGCCGCAATTGTTGTTTCACCCAAGGTTCGGCACTTACCAGGATCACACCCAGCAACACCATCAACGCGCCCACCACGAAATTCGCACTGAGCGGCTCATCCAGCAGCAAAACGCCAAAGGTCACCCCAAACAACGGGGTAATGAAGGAAAACACCGCGAGGTTCGACGCCAGGTATTTGCGCAGCAACCAGAACCAGGTGAGGTAGCTGATGAACGACACCACAATCCCCTGGAACAATACACTGCCCATCGCCAGCGGCGTCAGCGACACCGCGCCGATCTGCCCGCTGAGCAGGGCGATCAGCAGCAGCCCGGCAAAACCGACCGCCAGCTGATAGAACAGGGTCAAGGTCGCCGGCGCCTCCGATAGCCGTGAACAACGCACCACCACCGTGGTCGCGCCCCAGGCCAGCCCGGCGATCACGCCAAAGGCATCTCCCAGCAAGGTGCGGCTGTCCATGTGCTCGAACGACGTGCCACCGGCAAAGGCCATGGCAATGCCGCCGAAGGCCAGCAGAATGCCCAGCCACTGCAGCAGCCGCAAGCGTTCACTGGGTAGACGAAAATGCAGGCCCAAGGCGGTAAATACCGGCGCGGTATAGAGGAACACCGACATGTGCGCCGCCGAGGTCAGTTTCAGCCCTTCGGCAATGAACAGAAACTCCACCCCGAACAGCCCGCCCGCCACCAACCCTGCGCGCCAGGTGGTGCTGACCTGCTCCCAGCCACCCCGCCAGCACAGCATCAGGCCTACCAGCACAGCGGCAATGCCATTGCGCAGTGCTGCCTGCATCACCGGAGCAATGTCTGCGGCGGCGGTCTTGATCAGTACCTGCTGGCAGCCCCAGATCAGGCAAAGGCCCAGCATTACCTGGAAGGCAAAGGCGTCAGGGTTCTTGCGGACCGCGCTCATAAGCGGGCCTCTGGGGTGGTCGTAGGCATGGGCAAGGCTCGGCAGCGTTCAGAAGCTACCGATTATCGGGTTTTGAACGCTGCACTTGCCAGCCTTAAAACGACCTCAAGCAATCTGTGCCTTCGCAGATACCTGTTCGAACGTCGTTTCGTCCAGCGCATCTTCCTGCTCATCCAGCACCTGGCGCGGGTGCTCGAAGCCGGGGATGCTGCTGTCGATCAGGCTCATCAAGCGCGAGCCGCGTTCGGTCAGGACGAAGTTTTCGCCATTGCCGCCGTCCTCTTCAGGCCGGCATTCAATGAATCCGCGCTCAAATAGCAGCTTTTCATACTCGCATGCACGGGTTTTCAGGTGATCCACGTCACCCACCGGCTCACCCTTGGCGGCCAGTGCAGCAGCATGCTGTTCGGCATATGGGCGGGGTGTGAAGCTGTGACCGGCGCCATTCTGCACTTCGTGCAGCAAGCGTTCGATCAGGTCCCAGTCGTAGGCGATGCTCATGGCTACGGGCTCCTGCTGTGGACGAAAGGGGTACACAGGTTGGGACCCGCCAAGGTTGCCAAGCGTTCCGAAGCGCTTAGCGCTTGCGTTGTTGCGCGCCGCGCGGGCGGCGCCCGGTCTCCCAGGCGCTGAAAACACTACGATAGGCGCAAATTTTCCTGTCCAGACACGAAATTTAATAACCCCCCAATTTCAACCAGCTCCAAAGGCCAATGAGCGACAAGAAAATAGCGATATGAAGAAACCACAAGCTAACCAGCATGCGGCGCAATCCACCAGGAAATTTTTTTACATCCTGAACGTCTAGAAGGCCTTTACGAACGCAAATCGCCCTCATCGACAACATCACGGATGCAGAGCCGGTACGCATCACTTTACCCACCAAACCTGCATGACCAAAAATCTTTTTATTACCAGAAACCATCAAACTATTAGATAGCAACGACTCTATTTGACTCACATAGCGAACCGAAACATAAACCCATATAAATATGACTATGAACATGGCCACCATCAAGGGAAGGCCTAACCATCTGGCGTCGAACCCAATCATTGCGCCACCTCATATATCAACTCACCAAGCATTTCACCGATACCACCTACGACCGAACCGCCTGTAGCGCCACCCACGGCACCGCCAATGACAGTGCACGCGAGAGCCCCCGGACCGCCTGTCGTCACTCCAAGGAAAAGTACGCAACCAGTTCCCCCTAGAAATCCACCAATCGCCCCGCCAGTGATCGATCCCCCCGTACTGCCAACCAGAGAGACGCCTTCCACATATTTAGCCTTTCTGCAGTCTTCAGGGCGTCCAAAGGTACATGCATGATGGATACTCAGCCCTGTTGAAGCCACGTCGAGCCCCAAGCCGATATAAGTACCCTTCTTTATCAGATTGGCTGCTCTCGAGATTCCTGCGATCTTCTCGGCGTACCCAGCAATCTCACCGGTATGCAGGTAGCTTTTGGTTGATATCTCGAGGACTCTCTTCACCGAACCTCTATTTCGCAGGCCTGAACCGTACGCAGCCAATTTATTCAGCTGCTCTTCTAGCTTCATGAATAAGGTCATTCGCCTGGCATAAAACTCATTACGCCCCTTAATTGTGCCATCTCTCAAATATTGACGATGTAAGACCTCAATATCTTCCAGGGTCTTCTTGATCGACTCAAGGTGCCTACTCCAGCCATCGCTTACAGCGCCAGCCCCCATGGAGGCGTGGGTGAGGAAACTTTTCAGCATCTCGTAGTTGTCCAGAAAGAAGTCATCCACCCCAGCACCATTGACCTCCAGCTGATGATGTATTCCCGCTGCCTTCGCCATTAAAAAAGCCTCATGGCTCGTACACGATGGCGTACTGGGGTCACCAACAATCACCAGTTCCCCTCCAACAACCACGCCATTGGCGATATGCGCATTTAGCACATCAAACTTGGCCCGCTGATGGGCCGACATGGGCGTGCCGGCCTTCAGCGACTCAAACGATTGCGCCTGAGGATTGATAAAGCTGCGTGCCTCGGACATGGTCGCACCTCACGCATACTTCTTGTTGGCGATGCGGTCCCAGCCGCCGGTCACGTTGCCGCCCGCGCTGCCGTCGCGGCGCTTCTGCCGCGTATAGGTGGTCTTGATGCGGCCGTAGTTCAATTGAATCACTTCTATCGGCACTCCGGCGCTGGCGCTCTGGGCGTAATCGGCGATGATCACTTCTTCGAGAATGACTTCGTAGTACTTGAGCTTTTCGGTACCGGCCCGGCACACCACCAGCTTCACTTCCTTCAGGTGCTGGCCGGCACAGCTGGCCTCAAGCAGCTTGCAGCTGGCGCTGTCCAGATACTTGGTAAAGGTGAAGTTGGTGAGCGTGGCCCGCCCGGAAGATGCGCCGCCCGCGGAGCTTGCGGTGGCAGAGGTGCTCTGGTTGGCGCCGAACTTGTAGCCGATGATCTCGATCCAGTTGGCGTACTGCTCGTCCAGTGCTTCGCCAGTGATCTCTGCGATTTGAATATAAGCATCGAAGGCCATGCTTACCTCTCCTTGGTAAGGATTGGGCTGATAACGACGGCATTTCGAGATCGACGTCTTGAGGTTGTTCCCGAAGGCGAAGGGCGGATTGCGCTGCGTGCCCTCAGGTGCGATTGACCCTAGCTCCCCACACCTGGCGGGGCAATAGAACGCGAGCAAACAAGGCTACTTTGGGAAATTGCTTACAGATTTGCCGATGAAGTCAGCCCGCTCTCAAAGGGTTCGAGCAAATTTTTAGATCTCGACCAAGACCGTTG
Organism: Pseudomonas sp. JY-Q; assembly: GCF_001655295.1. Taxonomy (NCBI): domain Bacteria; kingdom Pseudomonadati; phylum Pseudomonadota; class Gammaproteobacteria; order Pseudomonadales; family Pseudomonadaceae; genus Pseudomonas; species Pseudomonas sp. JY-Q. Next base: position 4,539,722 of record NZ_CP011525.1, read on the forward strand.
TGACAACAAGAAATCTCTGCACGCGATACTGGGGAAGAAGGGCTGCGGATTGTGTGTGGGGAGATTGCGCAAATCGAGCGCCGCCCGCGCGGCGCTCGGTCTCCCAAGGACCACCACCAAAGAAATCTTCCATCGGTCGCAAGCCCTGAACTTCCCTGCCCCCACAGCCCTCCACCGGGCATCACCACCGCCGGAGGTTGGAAGGATGAAACCGCTACTGCCCATAGCCTGTGCCGCTGCCCTGCTTTGCGCCCTGCCCGCTTGGGCCTGCACACCTGAAGAAGCAACGCAAAAACGTGAGGAGCTGGCCGGGCTGGTCACTCAGTTGACTGAGCAGAACCCGCAAAAGGCCAAGGAGATCAATGATGAGCTTCAGGGGATGGATCTGGGGACGGCGAGCAAGGACTTGCCCGACAAGTGTCAGCTGATCGACCAGCGGATCAAGGAGTTGAAGCAGGCAGAGAAAAAGGCGGAGTGATCGTTCGTCGCCTGCGCACGCCCTTCGCAGAAGCAAGCTTGCGTCGCTTCTGCAAAGGGCCTGCGTGAGTCTTATTCAGCAGCAGGCTTGCGCTTCTTCAGTGGCGCCAGGCCATCTGCACTGGCCAGAGGCGCGTTGGCCTTCGGCTTGGCAGTAGGCTTGCGCTTGGCGGCAGCTTTCTTGTCGCCGGTCTTCTTCTCGACCTTTTTCTTCTTGCTGCCGGCCGCCTTGCCCGAGGCCTTGACCTTCTTCGGCCCGTTGTAGGTGCCCTTCACTTCCTTGATGACCCGGCGCTCGAACTGCTGCTTGAGGTAGCGCTCGATGCTCGACATCAGGTTCCAGTCGTTGTGGGTGATCAGCGAGATCGCCAGGCCTTCGCCACCGGCACGGCCGGTACGGCCCACACGGTGGACGTACTCGTCACCGCTGCGTGGCATGTCGAAGTTGATCACCAGGTCCAGGCCGTCGATATCCAGGCCACGGGCTGCCACGTCGGTCGCCACCAGCACTTTGGAGCTGCCCTGCTTGAAGCGCTCGATGGCCAGCTTGCGGTCCTTCTGGTCCTTTTCGCCATGCAGCACGAAGGCCTTCACGTCCTTGGCCACCAGGTGACCGTAGATGCGGTCGGCCATGGCGCGGGTGTTGGTGAAGATGATCGCCTTGTCGAAGGTTTCGTTGGCCAGCAACCACTGCGCGATCTGCTCTTTATGCTGGTCGTGGTCGGCGGTGATGATCTGCTGGCGGGTGCCTTCAGCCAGTTGCGAGACACTGTTGAGCATCAGGTGCTCAGGGTCTTTCAGCACCTTGCCGATGATGTCGCGCAGGGCCGCGCCACCGGTGGTAGCCGAGAACAGCAAGGTCTGCTCGCGGTTCTCGCACTCTTTGCACAGGCGCTCCATGTCTTCGGCAAAGCCCATGTCGAGCATGCGGTCGGCTTCGTCCAGGATCAGGACCTGCACGTGGGACAGGTCGAGGTTGCCGGCATTGAGCTGCTCGAGCAGGCGACCCGGGGTGCCGATCAGCACGTCGGGCACCTTGCGCAGCATGGCGGCCTGTTCCTTGAAGTCTTCGCCGCCAGTCACCAGGCCCGACTTGATGTAGGTGAACTGCGAGAACAGCTGCACCTGCTTGAGGGTTTGCTGGGCCAGCTCACGGGTCGGCAGCAGGATCAACGCGCGAATCTCGACACGCGGACCGCTGAGGTCGACCAGACGGTTGAGCAGTGGCAGTACGAAGGCCGCCGTCTTGCCGCTGCCGGTCTGCGCAGTCACACGCAGATCCCGCCCTTGCAGGGCCAGGGGGATGGCCGCGGCCTGCACCGGGGTTGGCTCGACAAATTTAAGCTCGGCCACGGCTTTAAGCAGGCGTTCATGCAGGGCGAATTGGGAGAACACGGAGGTAACCTCAGACAAGTGCGGGAAATTCAGTTGCATAGGGTAACGTTTTCTGCAGCCTTAGCCGAATTTCTTTTGGCAACTTTGTCGCTATCCGCGCTCTAATACGGCTTCGTTTCGCAACAAGACTGTATGCAAGCCCATGGATATCCAACGAATCTGGCGTGACTCCCTCGACCTGTGGGGCACCCTCGACCAACATCCCATGCTGCACGCTGCCATCGGTCTGGCAGTACTGCTGCTCATCTCCCTGGCAGTCGGCCGCCTGGCGCGCTTCCTGATACTGCACGGCGCGCGCCTGCTGGCCCGCCAGCCTGCACTGAAGTGGCTGGACGACCTGCGCCACAACAAGGTGTTCCACCGCCTGGCACAAACGACCCCGTCCCTGGTGCTGCAGTTCGGCCTGAAGCTGGTGCCTGAGCTGTCCGACACCGCTCAGCACTTCCTTGGCAATGTCGCCCTGGCCTTTACCCTGTTGTTCATGACCATGGCGCTGTCATGCCTGCTGGATGCCCTGCTCGACATCTATGCCCGCACCGAACACGCCCGCACCCGCTCGATCAAGGGCTACGTGCAACTGGCCAAGATGATGTTGTGGATCTTCGCCTCGATCATCATCGTCGCCACCCTGATCGACCGCTCGCCGCTGTTGCTGCTGTCCGGCCTGGGTGCGATGTCGGCGGTATTGCTGTTGGTGTACAAGGACACCCTGCTGTCATTCGTCGCCAGCGTGCAACTGACCAGCAACGACATGCTGCATGTCGGGGACTGGATAGAAATGCCGCAGGTAGGCGCCGATGGCGACGTGGTGGACATCACCTTGCACACGGTGAAAGTGCAGAACTTCGACAAGACCCTCGTTTCCATCCCCACCTGGCGCCTGATGAGCGAGTCATTCCGCAACTACCGCGGCATGCAGCAGTCCGGTGGCCGGCGCATCAAGCGCAGCCTGTTCATCGACGCCGCCGGCGTGCGCTTCCTCACCCGCGAAGAAGAACAGCGCCTGAGCCAGGTGCAGCTACTGAGTGACTACCTGGCGGGCAAGCGCCAGGAACTGCAAAACTGGAACGAGGCGCTGGGGCCGGTGGCGGACCTGTCGGCCAACCGCCGCAAGCTGACCAACATCGGCACCTTCCGCGCGTTTGCCCTGGCCTATCTGAAGAACCATCCCAACGTGCACCCGAACATGACCTGCATGGTGCGGCAGATGCAGACCACCGCCGAAGGCGTGCCGCTGGAGATCTACTGCTTCACCACCACCACGGTATGGGCGGATTACGAACGGATCCAGGGGGATATCTTCGACTACCTGCTGGCGGTGTTGCCGGAGTTTGGCTTGAGCTTGTATCAGCAGCCGAGTGGCAATGACATGCGCGTGGGGTTGGCGGGGCGCACGGCGGCAGAGCCGATGCCGCGTCGCATTGAAGATATGAGTGAGGCTTGAGATTGCCGGGGCTGCCCTGCAGCCCCCGGATCAAAGGGCGAGTCAGGCCTTGCCGGCCAGCGGCGCCTGTGCGCGCCCACCCAGGCGGCTCAGCCACACCGACGCCAGGATGATCCCCCCGCCGATCAACAGCCGCCCCAGCGGCTCGTGCTGGTTCCAGATCAACAGGTTCAGCAGCAGCCCCACCGGCACATGCAGGTTGTTCATCACCGCCAGCGTACCGCCAGAAACCAGACATGCACCTTTGTTCCACCAGTACAGCCCCAGCGCCGTCGGACACAGCCCCAGGAACAACAGCACCAGCCATTGCACGTCAGTGCTCGGCAAGTGCTGGGTATTGCCGAACAGCAGGAAGGCCGGCAGCACCACCAGCAAGGCACCGAGGTAGAAGTAACCGAAGCGGGCGTAGTGTGGCAGGTCGCTGGGGTGGCGAGCGACCAGGTGACGGTACAGCACCTGGCCGGCAGCGTAGGTGAAGTTGGCCAGTTGCAGCAGCAGGAAGCCGATGAAAAACTCGCCGCTGATGCTGTCGAAGCGGATCACGGCAGCACCGGCCACGGCGACCAGCGCGGCCACTAGCGCCCAAGCGTTGAAGCGCCGGTTCAGGGCATCTTCGATCAAGGTCACGTGTAGCGGCGTGAGGATCGTGAACAGCAGCACCTCCGGTACGGTAAGCACGCGGAAGCTCAGGTACAGGCAGACATAGGTGATGCCGTACTGCAGCGCGCCAATCAGCAGCATGGAACGCATGAAGCGTGGCTCGACCTGGCGCCAGCGGGTCAGCGGCAGGAACACCAGGCCGGCCAGCAGCACCCTGGCGAGCACTGCGAAATAGCTGTCGACGTGCCCGGCCAGGTACTCGCCGATCAAGCTGAAGGAAAACGCCTGGATCAGCGCGACGATTATCAGGTAGCCCATGGTTGCCTCTCGTGAATCAAGGCCGCGACCTTAGCGGGTTGCAGCGAATGAGTTCAACCATGAGGAATGTAGGGGCTGTACCGGCCTCTTCGCGGCTCGCCTGCGCGCAGTTATCTGCAATGGCCTTTGTAGGAGCGGGTTTACCCGCGAAAAGGCCGGCACTGGCGACCTAAAAACCCCAGGCATAAAAAAAGCCCGGCCATACAAGCCGGGCAGGTACACCCAAAGGAGCAAAAACAGGTGTCAGGTTTGGGAATTCGTGAACCCTCAGGCCACCGCCGCCAGCTTGGCCTTGGCCTGGTTGACGCCCTTCTCGTGGAACTCGCCGCTCATGTTCAGGCCTTCGGCATGGATGAAGTCGACATCGTGGATGCCGATGAAAGCCATGACCTGGCGCAGGTACGGTTCCTGATGGTCACTGCTGGCACCCGCATGGATGCCGCCGCGGGCAGTCAGGACGATGGCGCGCTTGCCGGTCAGCAGGCCTTGCGGGCCGGTCGGGGTGTATTTGAAGGTGATGCCGGCACGCAGCACATGGTCCAGCCAGGCTTTCAGGGTGCTGGGGATGGTGAAGTTGTACATGGGCGCAGCCATCACCAGCACGTCGGCAGCCAGCAATTCATCCGTCAGCTCGTTGGAACGGGCCAGGGCCTCCAGTTCGGCGGCGCTGCGCTGTTCTTCGGGTTTCATCCAGCCGCCCAGCAGGTTAGCGTCCAGGTGGGGTACCGGGCTTACTGCCAGGTCGCGCACAGTGATCTGATCGGCCGGGTGGGCAGCCTGCCATTGCTGGATGAAATCTTTGGTCAGCTGACGGGAAACGGAATCCTGCTGGCGGGCGCTGCTTTCGATGATCAGTACGCGGGACATGGGGGGTGCCTCCATCGGCAAAAAAGGGTGCGATTCGATGGAGGTGAGATTAAGGCTTGACCTATCGATAAAAAAGCGTAAAAAGTGGGTCCAATCTATCGATTAATCAGTTTATTCCGCGCTGCAGTTCAAGGCGATCCGCAGTTTGATGATTTGCCGATTGAATTTCGCGGTGACATCGACGCTTTTACCTGCCGGTACGTTCACACGGCGCACCCGCGGTGCCTCTGGGCCATTGCGGAAGGTCACCTTGCACGCCGCCGGGACCTGCCCATAGTTGTTGAGGGTGATGGCGCCAATGTCATAGGCCGTGTCATAGGCGGTGTAGTCGAGCTTGACCCCGGTCAGCTCCTTCTCCACATCGATGGGATAAGCCATGGCCCCGAGGGGCAGGCACATCAGTATTGCCGCACAACATTTCTTCATGGGCCGCTCTCCTTGAAAGAGCGCAGCTTAGGACAACAGGAGCGAAAGATGAAAGCGCCGCGCGTAACCCTTGACCAGTGGCGAACCCTGCAAGCAGTGGTCGATCACGGCGGGTTTGCCCAGGCCGCCGAGGCCTTGCACCGCTCGCAGTCATCGGTCAGCTACACCGTGGCCCGCATGCAGGAGCAACTGGGCGTCCCGCTGTTGCGCATCGATGGTCGCAAGGCGGTGCTGACCGAGGCCGGCAATGTGCTGCTGCGCCGCTCGCGCCACCTGGTCAAGCAGGCCAGCCAGCTCGAAGACCTGGCCCACCACATGGAACAAGGCTGGGAAGCCGAGGTGCGCCTGGTGGTCGATGCCGCCTACCCCAGCGCCCGTCTGGTACGCGCGCTGGCTGCATTCATGCCACAAAGCCGCGGCTGCCGGGTACGCCTGCGTGAAGAAGTGCTGTCTGGCGTGGAGGAAGTGATGCACGAAGGCATCGCCGACCTGGCCATCAGCAGCTACAGCATCGGCGGCTACCTGGGCGCCGAATTGAGCGCAGTGGAGTTCATCGCCGTCGCCCACCCCGAGCACAGCCTGCACCGCCTGGGACGCGAACTGACCTTCCAGGACCTGGAAAGCCAGCTGCAGGTGGTGATCCGCGACTCTGGCCGCGCCCAACCGCGCGACGTCGGCTGGCTGGGCGCCGAGCAGCGCTGGACCGTCGGCAGCCTGGGCACCGCCGCCACCTTCGTCAGCAGCGGCCTGGGTTTTGCCTGGCTGCCCCGTCACATGATCGAGCGCGAACTGCGCGAAGGCGTGCTCAAGCCATTGCCGCTGGATCAGGGTGGCAGCCGCCACCCACTGTTCTACCTTTACTCGAGCAAAGAGAAGACCCTGGGCCCGGCCACGCAGATTCTCATCGACCTGCTGCGCAATTTCGACACCGCGCCACTGGACGTGCCCTTCGCAGCCCCCCCACAAGCCTGAGAGGACCGCGCCCATGGCCTATTTCGAACACGAAGGATGCACACTGCATTACGAGGAATATGGCCAGGGCGAACCCCTGGTGTTGCTGCACGGCCTGGGCTCCAGCTGCCAGGACTGGGAGTTGCAGGTGCCGCTGTTCAGCCGCCACTACCGGGTGATACTCATGGACATCCGCGGCCACGGTCGCTCCGACAAACCCGCTGACGGTTACCAGATCGCCACCTTCAGTGCCGACCTGCTGGCCCTGCTCGAACACTTGCACACAGGCCCGGTGCACTTCGTCGGCTTGTCCATGGGCGGCATGGTCGGCTTCCAGTTTGCCGTCGACCACCCTCAATGGTTGCGCAGCCTGTGCATCGTCAACAGCGCCCCTGAGGTCAAGCGCCGCACCCGCAGTGACTGGGCGTGGTGGCTCAAGCGCTGGAGCCTGGCGCGCATCCTCAGTGTCGAAACCGTCGGCAAGGGGCTGGCCGAGCGGCTGTTCCCCAAACCACAACAAGCAGACCTGCGACAGAAGATGGCCCAGCGCTGGGCGCGCAACGACAAGCGCGCCTACCTGAAAAGCTTCGACGCCATCGTCGACTGGGGCGTGCAGGAACGCATCGGGCAGATTCACTGTCCTACCCTGGTGATCGCCGCCGACCACGATTACACGCCGATACAACTGAAACAGCGCTACGTCGCCCTCATACCCAACGCCAGGCTGGTCGTCGTCGACGATTCCCGGCACGCTACACCCCTCGATCAACCCGAGGTCTTCAACCAGACCCTGCTGCAGTTCCTCGCAGCCGCTTCCACCTCTCAAGGATCTTTGAGCCCATGCTGAAAAAACTCCTGCTCACCGCCTGCTCGGTCGCCTTCGCCACCAGCGTGATGGCCTCCGACAAGACCCCGCACGTCCTGCTGGACACCAGCTTCGGCCAGGTCGAAATCGAGCTGAACGCCGAGAAGGCACCGCTCAGTACCAAGAACTTCCTGGAGTACGTCGACAGTGGCTTCTACAACAACACCATCTTCCACCGCGTGATCCCGGGGTTCATGGTCCAGGGCGGTGGGTTCACTGACCAGATGGTGCAAAAAGATACCAAGGCCCCGATCAAGAACGAGGCCAGCAACGGCCTGCAGAACACCCGCGGCACCCTGTCGATGGCGCGCACGTCCAACCCGAACTCGGCCACCAGCCAGTTCTTCATCAACGTCGCCGACAACGACTTCCTCAACCCAGGCCGCGACGCCGGTTATGCCGTGTTCGGCAAAGTGACCAAGGGCATGGAAGTGGTCGACCAGATCGTCAACTCGCCGACCACCGTCAAGAAAGGCATGCGTGATGTGCCGAGCGACCCGGTGTACATCAAGTCGGCCAAACGCATCGACTGACCGCAGGCTTTCACAAGGATGTGAAACCGCCTGAGGGCCGGATGGAACAGGAGTGTCACCACCCATGCTGTACCGCCGTTTCGAACAACTGATCGACATCTTTCGCGAAGCCCCCAGTGAATCGCCGCCGACGACCGTGTGGCCGTTCTACCTGTATTACCTGCGCCAGGTGTGGCCCAGCTTCGTGGCCCTGCTGGTGGTCGGCCTGGTCGCCTCGCTGATCGAGGTGGCGATGTTCAGCTACCTCAGCCGGATCATCGACCTGGCCCAGGGTACGCCCAATGCCAACTTCTTCAGCGAGCACAGCGGCGAGCTGATCTGGATGCTGGTGGTGATTCTGCTGCTGCGGCCATTGTTCTTCGGCCTGCACGACCTGCTGGTGCACCAGACCATCAACCCCGGCATGACCAGCCTGATCCGCTGGCAAAACCATACCTATGTGCTCAAGCAGAGCCTGAACTTCTTTCAGAGCGACTTCGCCGGGCGTATTGCCCAGCGCATCATGCAGACCGGCAACTCGCTGCGCGATTCCGCCGTGCAGGCGGTGGACGCGCTATGGCATGTGCTGATCTACGCCATCACCTCGCTGGTGTTGTTCGCCGAGGCCGACTGGCGCATGATGCTGCCGCTGCTGGCGTGGATCGTCAGCTACATTGCCGCGCTGTTCTACTTCGTGCCACGGGTCAAGGAGCGCTCGGTGGTGTCTTCGGACGCACGTTCCAAGCTGATGGGGCGTATCGTCGACGGCTACACCAACATCGCAACGCTGAAGCTGTTTGCCCATACCGACTACGAACAGCAGTATGCGCGTGAGGCAATCCGCGAGCAGACCGAGAAAACCCAGCTGGCCTCCCGGGTGATCACCAGCATGGACGTGGTCATCACCACCCTCAATGGCTTGCTGGTGGTCGCCACCACCGGCCTTGCCCTGTGGCTGTGGAGCCAATCGCTGATCACCGTGGGTGCCATCGCCCTGGCCACTGGCCTGGTGATCCGCATCGTCAACATGTCGGGCTGGATCATGTGGGTGGTCAACGGCATTTTCGAGAACATCGGCATGGTGCAGGACGGCCTGCAGACCATCGCCCAGCCAGTCACCGTCACCGACCTGCCCAATGCGCCGGCACTGAAGGTCAGCCGCGGCGCGGTGCGTTTCGATGAGGTCGACTTCCATTACGGCAAGGCCACCAATGTCATGGAAGGGCTCAACCTGGACATCCGCCCGGGCGAGAAAATCGGTTTGATCGGCCCGTCCGGGGCAGGCAAGTCGACCCTGGTCAACCTGCTGTTGCGCCTGTACGACGTGCAGGGTGGGCGCATCCTCATCGACGGCCAGGACATTGCCAAGGTGAGCCAGGCCAGCCTGCGTGCACAGATCGGCATGATCACCCAGGATACCTCGCTGCTGCACCGTTCGATCCGCGAAAACCTGCTGTACGGCCGGCCCGGTGCCAGCGATGCAGAACTGCACGAAGCTGTGCGCCGCGCGCGGGCTGACGAGTTCATCCCACAGCTTTCGGATGCCCAGGGCCGCACCGGTTTCGATGCCCATGTGGGCGAACGCGGGGTCAAGCTGTCGGGTGGCCAGCGTCAGCGTATCGCCATTGCACGGGTGCTGCTGAAGAACGCGCCGATCCTGATCATGGACGAGGCCACCTCGGCGCTGGATTCGGAAGTGGAAGCGGCGATCCAGGAAAGCCTGGAGACGCTGATGCAGGGCAAGACGGTAATCGCCATTGCCCACCGGCTTTCCACCATTGCCCGTATGGACCGGCTGGTGGTGCTGGACAAGGGGCGAATTGTCGAAAGTGGCAGCCACAGTGAGTTGCTGGAGCAGCAAGGGCTGTATGCCCGGTTGTGGCACCACCAGACCGGAGGTTTTGTCGGGGTCGATTGACACCTGCGCGGCCTTTTCGCGGGTAAACCCGCTCCTACACAGGTTCGCTATCGTTGTAGGAGCGGGTTTACCCGCGAAAAGGCCGGCACAGGCAACACAGATCTCTCAGTCCCGGCGGTAGGGCAACATCCCCCGCGCCTCCTCGGCATACCCCTTGACCCCTTCCCGTTCCTGCAGCAGAAAATCCTCCACCGCCCGCCGCAACCCCGGGTGCAGCAGGTAATGCCACGACCGCGTCAACACCGGCTCGAACCCGCGTATCAACTTGTGCTCGCCCTGTGCCCCGGCATCGAAACGCTGGTAACCCTCGGCAATGGCAAAGTCCATGCCCTGGTAGAAACACGTCTCGAAATGCAGCCGGTCGAACTCATCCAGGCAGCCCCAGTAGCGGCCAAACAGGCTGTCGCCCCCCACCAGGCTCAAGGCCATGGCCACATCTCGACCACCCTGGCGGGCCATCACCACGCGCACCGCCTCGGGCATGCGCTCGGCCAGCAGGCTGAAAAAATCGCGCGTCAGGTAGGGGGCACGACGGCGCACCGCATAGGTGTTGGCATAGCACAGAAAGACGAAATCCCACTGTGCCTCGTCCAGTTCATCACCGCGGTACCAGCGGAAGTCGATACCCTGCCCCGCCACCTGCTCGCGCTCCTTGCGCATCTGCTTGCGCTTGCGCGAGCTGAGGCTGTCGAGAAAGTCCTGGAAGTCGCGATACCCCCGGTTTTGCCAGTGAAACTGGCAACCCAGGCGTTCCATCCACCCAGGCAGGCCCGCCAACTGCGCGTCCAGCGCCGGGTCGGTGAAGTTGATGTGCGCTCCGGACAGCCCACCTTTGCCCAGATACTCCGGCAGGGCCTGCAGCATCAACAAACCGTCAGCCGGATCGGCCGCCAGCAGCCGTGGGCCGCTGACCGGACTGAACGGCACAGCGCCAAGCAGTTTTGGGTAGTAGGCGATACCGGCCCGCTCACACGCATCGGCCCAACCATGATCGAACACATACTCGCCAAACGAGTGCCATTTGCGGTACGCGGGCAACAGCGCCCGCACCTGCCCGCCTCGCTCCAGCACCAGGTGCTCGGCGGCCCAGCCAGTGTTGCGCGCCACGCTGCCGCTGTCCTCCATTGCACTGAGAAAAGCATGGCGCAGGAAGGGTTGGCCGGCTGGCACAAGGGCATCCCAGGTGGCCGTCGGCAGATCACGCAGGTGGGCAAGGCTGTACAGGCTGGTCACGTTTTCGGCTCGCTCTCTGAAGACCGTCAGTATCCCCAAGGAAGGCCCGTCGCTCAAATGACGAACGCCGGGTGGGCCCTTTAATTCTCAATTACTTAACAACAGTGCCACTAATCAGACATTAATCTGTCATTGGCCCCCGCAATACTTGCGCCTGTTTTCCGGAACCCTAGAACCTGTCTATTCAGGCCCTTTCCGAAGACATGCCAACGCAGGGGCAGGCGCTTGAGCCTCCCCCATTTTTTTCAGTAGGGAGAACCTTATGCGTCTTGTTTCCACACTTACCGGAGTAAGCCTCACCGGCATGATGCTGGCCCTGAGTGCCCCGGCCAGTGCTGCTGTCGACGCCAAGCTGCTCGAAATGCTCCGCGCCAATGGCTCGATCAACCAGGCGCAGTACAACGAACTGCAGGGCGACCTGGCAAAAGAAACCAAGGAAAAGGCCGACCAGAAAGCTCAGTCCGAACGTATGAGCTCCTTTGAACAAAAAGTGGCATGGGCCGCCAAGACCCAGATCAAGGGTGACGTGCGCCTGCGTTACGAAGACGTCAACGTCGACGATCCGAACAGCAGCAGCGGCAATCAGGACCGCCAGCGAGTACGTGCCCGTGTCGGCTTCTACAGCGAGATCAACCCGCAGGTTGACGCTGGGGTTCGTATCGCCACTGGCAGCAGCGCTGACCGACGTTCGACCAACCAGAGCTTCGACAACTACTTCGACAAGAAGTCGCTGTGGGTCGACCTGGCCTACCTCGACTGGCACCCGACTGCAGTCCCTAACCTGCACCTGATTGGCGGCAAGATGCAACAGCCTTGGGTGAGCATGGGCGACATCATCTGGGATAGCGACATCAACCCGGAAGGTGTGGCGGCCACCTACAAGGCTGACCTGGGCGGGGCCGAAGTGTTTGCCAGCGCCGGTCAGTACACCTTGAAGGACAACGTCGATGGTGACGGCGTCCAGTACAAGCACGATGCACAGGTTTACCACGGCCAGTTGGGCGCCAAGTTCGCGCCGGCCGACGTACTCAAGCTCACCGTGGGTGCCAGCATCTATGGTTACGACAACGACAAGGAAGCCGCCATCCTGCAGTCGTTCGGCAACACCACCAACGAGTTCAATCTGGTGGAAGGCTTTGGCCAGATCGACTTCACTGGCTTGGCCATTCCGTTGTCGGCCTATGGCCAGTACGTGAAGAACACCGACAGCACCGACGGCGAAGATCAGGCCTGGCTGGCTGGCCTGAAAACCAAAATGGGTGCCTGGAGCCTGGACTACAACTACCGCGATGTGCAGCGTAACGCGGTGGTCAGCCTGTTCACCGATTCGGACTTCGGCAACGGCTACACCGGTTCGCGCGGTCATAAGTTCAAGGTCGGTTACGAAATCGACAAGAACTTCTCCCTGGGTGCTGCCTACCTGATGGCCAAGACCGACCTGTCGCAGCTGCCGAACAGCAATGCTGACGTCGACACCCTGCAGGTAGACCTGGAAGCCAAGTTCTAAGCAACACCCTGCTCTGCTTCACCTGAAGCGGGAAACGCCGACCCCATCCGGCGTTTCCCGCTTTTTTGCATGCCAGAAATGCATCGGCCACTTTCTACCGGGCGTTCACCGGTGCCGGCGCTACCGTATTCGCGGGTGAGCCCGCGCCTACAACGGTCGGTGGTGTACACGCATGGCCGGTCCGGCACGGCCCGTCGTAGGAGCGGGTTTACCCGCGAAGGGGCCGGAACAGGCCTGTGCTCAATCAGCGCTTGCGCAGAATCACGCTACCAATCGAATACCCCGCACCAAACGAGCTCAACACGCCCAACGAGCCTTTGGCCAGGTCATCCTGGTACAGGTGGAAGGCAATCACCGACCCCGCCGAGCTGGTATTGGCGTAACGGTCCAGAATCACCGGTGCCTCTTCCTCGGACACTTCACGCCCCACCAGTTTCTTGACGATCAACTGGTTCATGCTGAGGTTGGCCTGGTGCAGCCAGAAGCGCTTCACGTCGCCCGGTTGCAGCCCATTCTCCTGCAGGTGTTCCCCGATCAGCTCGGCCACCTTCGGGCACACCTCGCGGAACACCTTGCGGCCTTCCTGGATGAACAGCTTGTCCGCAGCGCCTTCACCCTCTTCCGCCGCACGGTTGAGGAAGCCGAAGTTGTTGCGGATGTTGTTGGAGAACTCAGTCCAGAGCTTGCTGCTGACGATGTCGAACTGGTGCGCCGAAGTGGCCTGGTCGGCACGCTCCAGCAACACGGCGGTGGCGGCATCGCCGAAAATGAAATGGCTGTCGCGGTCACGGAAGTTGAGGTGGCCGGTGCACACTTCGGGGTTGACCATCAGCACCGCCCGCGCCTGGCCCAGCGCTACGCTGTTGGCGGCGGTCTGGATACCGAAGGTGGCCGACGAGCAGGCCACGTTCATGTCGAAGGCAAAGCCCTGGACACCCAGTGCCTGTTGCACTTCGATGGCGATGGCCGGGTACGGGCGCTGCAAGTTGGAGCAGGCGACGATCACCCCGTCGACATCGGCCGCCGTTCGGCCTGCGCGCTCCAGGGCCTGGCGGGCAGCGGCCACGGCCATTTCACACAGCACCGACGGTTCATCGTTGCTGCGCTCGGGCAAGCGCGGCTTCATGCGCTGCGGGTCGAGGATACCGGCCTTGTCCATGACAAAGCGGCTCTTGATGCCCGAGGCCTTTTCGATAAACGCCGCGTCGGAGAGCGGCGCCGCCTCGACTTCACCGCGCTCGATGGCGGCAGCGTTGTCCTGGTTGAACTGCTGCGACCAGGCGTTGAAGGAAGCCACCAGCTCTTCGTTGGAAATGCTCTGGGCCGGGGTGTACAGGCCGGTGCCGCTGATCACGACGTTATGCACGGTCGTTCCTCTGGTCAAAGGCCACCGCCACAGGGCGCTGGCTGGAAACATGACAGGTTAATGGCACTTTAGTGCCAATTCAGGGGCCTACGTTTACCCCCGCAAGGCGGGCTCACCCGCCAAGGGCCGCAAAGCGGCCCCAAACGCCCCAAAGTTTGCCACAAATAATAGAGGTTAGCCTTCCACCTGACTCCATTGTTTGCTCAATCGCTTGTCAGAAATCGGCACCTTGGTCCCCAACTGCTGGGCAAACAGCGACACGCGATATTCTTCCAGCCACCAACGGTACACAGTCAATTGCTCATCGCGCTTGCCTTCCTGGGCATGCTTGTCGGCACGGGCCTTGTACTGCGCCCACAAATTGGCCAGCTCGCCGCTCCACACCCGGTCCTTCTGTACTTGCGAGCCGAGTTTCTCGAGGCGCAACTCAACCGCCTTGAGGTAACGCGGCAACTCCTTGAACCACACCCCAGGCGTTTCGCGCACGAAGCCCGGGTACACCAGGTTGCCCAGCTGCTGCTTGATGTCGTTCAGCGCCACCGCTTGGCTCAGGTCGATCTTGCCCTTGAAGCGCTTCTGCAGCCCATGCCACAGCTTCAGCACTTCCAGGGTCTGCCTTGCCAGGCGCTCGGCATGCTCGGCCCAGCTGCCGCGCTTGCGTTCAGCCAGCGCGGCCAAGGCCGCGCCATCACGTGGCAACGGTTGTTCGCCTTCAAGGATGCAACTGTCCAGGCTGGCCAGCAGAATGTCTTCGACCAGCGCCTCGACCCGCCCCATTTCACGGTACAGCAGGCCCAGCTCGGTCAGCCCCGGCAGCTTGCCGCGCAGGAACTTGGCCGGCTCGGCCAGTTGCTGCAGCAACAGCCGTTGCAAGGCGCGGCGGTGCTGAAACTCGGCTTCGGCCTGGGTCGAGAAACGCCCCTCACGCACAGTGCCATTGTCTTCCACCAGCGCCGGGTACACGGTCATCGACAGGCCGGCGATCTTCTGCTGGGCGGTCTGCTTCACTTCGCTGAAGGCCTTGGCCTGCACCGGCTGCTCACCCTTGGCGTCACGCGGCACGGCCAGGGCAGCCTGGCTGGCGGCAGCAAAGCGCGCGGTCAGTTCCGCCAGGTCGCGGCCTTCGCCAAGGAACTTGCCCTGGCCATCGACCACTTCGATGTTCATGCGCAGGTGGCCTTCGACCTGGTTGACCGACTCGTCCCAGGCCTCGTCCGACACACGTGCACCGGTCATGCGCAGCAGCTCCTGGCCCAGGGCCTGCGGGAGCGCCCCTTGGCCGAAGGTCATGCGCGCCAGCGAAGCCTTGACGAAGTCAGGTACCGGGACAAAGTTCTTGCGCAGGGCCTTGGGCAGGTTGCGCACCAGCGCCACGCACTTGGCCTCCAGCAGGCCCGGCACCAGCCACTCCAGGCGCTCGCCCGGCAGGCTCGGCAACAGCGGCGCCGGCACCCGCACCGTCACACCATCGCGGGGGTGGCCGGGCTCGAAGTGGTAGCTCAGCGGCAGGCGCAAATCGCCCACCTGCATACTGTCGGGGTACTGTGCGGCGGTCACTTCGCTGGCCTCGCGGGCCAGCACGTCCTCCTCGCGCATGATCAGCAGGTTGGCGTCCTTCTGGCTGCCCATGCGGTACCAACTGTCGAAGGTCGCCGTCTGGTGGATTTCCGCCGGCAGGCGCGCTTCGTAGAAAGCGTACAGCGTTTCTTCGTCAGCCAGAATGTCACGCCGGCGAGCCTTGGCTTCCAGCTCGTCCAGCGCTTCAAGCAGGCGTTTGTTGGCCGCCAGGCACTTGGCCCGCGACTGGATTTCGCCACCCACCAGGCCTTCACGGATAAACAGCTCGCGCGAGGTCGCCGGGTCGATCGGGCCGTAGTGCACCGGCCGACGGCCGACCAGGATCAGCCCGTAGAGCGTGATCTGCTCGTAGGCCACCACCTGCCCGCGCTTCTTCTCCCAGTGCGGCTCGAAATGGTTTTTCTTGATCAGGTGGCCGGCCAGCGGCTCGATCCAGTCCGGCTCGATCTTGGCCACCATGCGCGCATACAGCTTGGTGGTTTCGACCAGCTCGGCAGCCATGACCCACTGCGGGCGCTTGCGTCCCAGGCCCGACGATGGATGCACCCAGAAGCGCCGCTGGCGGGCGCCCTGGTAGTCGCCCTCTTCGGTCTTCTGGCCAATCTGGCTGAGCAGCCCGCTGAGGATTGCCTTGTGCATCTTCTGGTAATCAGTCGGTTCCTTGTTCACCGTCAGCTGCAGGTCACGGCAAATCAGCGCCAACTGACGATGAGCATCGCGCCACTCGCGCAGCCGCAAGTAGTTCAGGAACTGCTTGCGGCACCAGTTGCGCAGCGGGTTGGCAGTCAGCGCCTGGCGTTGTTCCTCGAAGCCGCGCCACAGGTTGACCAGCGCAGCGAAGTCCGAGTCCACGTCCTTCCACTGTGCGTGCGCCTGGTCGGCGGCCTGCTGGCGTTCTGGAGGGCGTTCACGCGGGTCCTGCACCGACAGCGCACTGGTGACAATCAGCACTTCCTGCAGGCTGCCCAGGCGCGCGCCTTCAAGCAGCATGCGGCCCAGCCGCGGGTCGATCGGCAAGCGCGCCAGCTGGCGGCCAATTGGCGTCAGCTGGTTCTCGCGGTTAACCGCCGAAAGCTCCTGCAACAGGTTGAAGCCGTCGCTGATGGCTTTGCCATCCGGCGGCTCGATGAACGGGAAGGCATCGATTGCGCCCAGGCGCAGGTGCAACATCTGCAGGATCACCGCCGCCAGGTTGGTGCGCAGAATCTCCGGGTCGGTAAACGCTGGCCGGCTGTTGAAGTCCTCTTCGCTGTAGAGACGCACGCAAATGCCCGGCTCGACCCGGCCGCAACGGCCTTTACGCTGGTTGGCACTGGCCTGTGACACCGCCTCGATCGGCAGGCGCTGGACCTTGGCGCGGTAGCTGTAGCGGCTGATGCGCGCGGTACCGGTGTCGATCACATAGCGGATGCCAGGCACGGTCAGCGAGGTTTCGGCGACGTTGGTGGCCAGCACCACGCGGCGCCCGGTGTGCGGTTGGAAGATACGCTGCTGCTCGGCCGGCGACAGGCGCGCGTACAGCGGCAAAATCTCGGTATGGCGCAGTTGCGCCTTGCGCAGGATCTCGGCGGCATCACGGATTTCCCGCTCGCCCGGCAGGAAGATCAGCACATCGCCCGGCCCCTTGCCCTCGCTACGCTCGTGCTGCGCCAGCTCGTCGAGGGTGGCAAGGATGGCCTGATCGACGGTGAGGTCATCCTCGATCTGGTTGCCTTCCTCGTCCTGTTCGCTGGTCAGCGGGCGGTACCAGGTGTCCACCGGGAAGGTGCGCCCGGACACCTCGATGATCGGCGCACCGTCGAAGTGCCTGGAGAAGCGCTCCAGGTCGATGGTGGCCGAGGTGATGATCAGCTTCAGGTCCGGTCGACGATGCAGCAACGTTTTCAGGTAGCCGAGCAGGAAGTCGATGTTCAGGCTGCGCTCGTGCGCTTCGTCGACGATGATCGTGTCGTAGCGTTCAAGGAAACGGTCGTGCTGGGTTTCGGCCAGGAGGATGCCGTCGGTCATCAGCTTGACCAAGGTATTGGAATCGCTCTGGTCTTCGAAACGCACCTGGTAGCCGACCAGCGCGCCCAAGGGCGTGCCCAGCTCTTCGGCGACTCGCGCGGCCACGCTACGCGCTGCGATCCTGCGTGGCTGGGTATGGGCGATCAACCCATGGCTGCCACGGCCAAGTTCCAGGCAGATTTTCGGCAACTGGGTCGTCTTGCCAGAGCCGGTCTCGCCGGCGATCACCAACACCTGGTTTTCGGCCAGGGCCTTCTTGATTTCGTCACGCTTGGCGGCGATGGGCAGGTTGTCGTCGTAGCGTACGGTCGGCACGCTCTGCTGACGCGCGGTGACCTGAGCGCAGGAGGCCTGGACCTTCTCCACCCACTGCGCCAGCTTCGCCTCGTCGGGGCGCTTGCGCAGTTCGTGCAGTTGCCGGCGCAGGCGATGGCGGTCGGCAATCATGGCGTGGTCGAGGTTTTGCAGCAGTTTGTCGATGGCGTGGTCAGTCATGGGGCTTTTTAGTGATGCAGGTGAGCCTGCTTTTTCATGATCGGCATTCGGAAAGTCGGGCGATTGTCGCAGATTTGCGGATTCTCTGCTGCTTGCACGCGCCCTGTGAGAGCGGCCTTGTGTCGCGATAGGGCTGCAAAGCGGCCCCAGCAACTTCTGAATGGTCGCTGATGGCCGGAGCCCGCTACGCGGCCCTTTCGCGACGCAAGCCCGCTCCCACTTTGACCGTGATGCTTTCACCAGAATGTTTAGCCAAGTGCGATGTAAAGGTTGCCATTCACTGCTTTAATCAACCTTACGCCGCATGTGAGTATCAAAGGCATGACTCCCGCCCAGCCTATCGCCCCACCGTCGTCCCGCCCTTCGCTGCCGAAGGCCCGGAGCCGTGCCGGGGAAAATCCGCTGGTCCACATCATCCTCGCCTTCTGGGCCTTGTGGCACTGCCGTCACGCGCGCCCACCGGACACCTCGCTCACGCCATTGTGACCAAACCCGGCCACCGTCTGGCCGTTTGACTCAACTGGGCCGCCTGCTTGCGCGGTGGCCCTGCGCGCCTATGAGCGAATTGATCATGCACTTTGCCCCTGTAGAGCAGGCTACCCGTTTTCTGGCCGACAACCCCGATATCGAGCTGTTCGAACTGTTCATCCTCGACGCCAACGGTGTGCCACGCGGCAAGCTGTTGCACCGCGAGGAATTGCTGGCCGTGTACCAGACAGGCCGGCCACTGCCCAGCACCATCCTTGGCCTGACCCTCAATGGCGACGACGTGGAAAACTCCGGCCTGGTGTGGGATGTAGGCGATATCGACTGCCGTGCCTACCCGCTTGACGGCAGCCTGGTGCGGCTGCCCTGGCGCCGGGTGCCCACCGCTGCAGTGCAGGTGAGCATGCACCCCAGCGAGGGGCTGCCGGCCAGCATCGCTGACCCACGCCATGTGCTGCTGCGCACCATCGAAGCGTTGAAGGCCGATGGTTACCACCCGGTGATGGCCTGCGAGCTGGAGTTCTACCTGCTTGACCAGCAGCGTGATGCCCAGGGCCGCCCACAACCGGCACTGGACAACGATGGCGGTCGCCCACGCAGCACCCAGGTCTATGGCCTGCGCGAACTGGAGCAGATCGAACCGTTCCTCGCCGACCTGTACGCTGCCTGCAAGGCCCAAGGCATCCCGGCGCGCACGGCCATTTCCGAGTACGCCCCGGGCCAGGTGGAAATCACCCTGGAGCATGGCGATGCGCTGCAGGCGATGGACCAGGCGGTGCGCTACAAGCGCCTGGTAAAAGGTGTGGCCCATGCCCACGGCATGCAGGCCTGCTTCATGGCCAAGCCATTTGCCCAACTGGCCGGCACCGGCATGCACATGCACCTGAGCCTGGCCGACAGCGCCGGCAACAACCTGTTCGCCAGCGAAGACAAGGCCGGTACCCCGCTGCTGCGCCAGGCCGTGGCCGGCATGCTGCGGCACCTGCGCGACTCGCTGCTGCTGTTCTGCCCCAACGCCAACTCGTACCGACGTTTCCAGGCCAACAGCTATGCGCCCCTGGCGCCAACCTGGGGCGTGGACAACCGCACCGTGAGCCTGCGTGTGCCAGGAGGCCCTACCAACAGTCGCCATGTGGAGCACCGCATCTGTGGCGCGGATGCCAACCCTTACCTGGCTGCAGCGGCGATCCTTGCTGCCAGCCACCAGGGCATCCGCGAACAGCTTGACCCAGGTGCCCCCGTTGAAGGCAACGGTTACGCTCAGGCCACCGAACACCTGCCCACCGACTGGCTGACCACCCTCGACGCCCTGCAACATTCCGAATGGGCCCGTGAAGCACTGGGCGAAGACTTCCTTGGCGTGTACCTGAAGGTCAAGCGCGCCGAGTACCGCCAGTTCATGGCTGAAGTCAGCGAACAGGACTGGCGCTGGTACCTGCACCAGGCCTGAGCCCCTACAAAACAAGGAACACCCATGAACGCAGCATTGAACAACGGCCCGGCGCAGCGCGCGCCGTCCTATTACAGCGCCACCCTCAACGACCACAGCGAGTACCCGCAACTCAAAGGCACGGTGCAGGTGGATGTGGCGATCATCGGCGGTGGCTTTACGGGCGTGGCCACGGCGGTTGAACTGGCCGAGCGCGGCCTGAAGGTCGCCATCGTCGAAACCAACCGTATCGGCTGGGGCGCCAGCGGTCGCAACGGCGGCCAGGTCACCGGCAGCCTGTCGGGCGACGAGGCCATGCGCTCGCAGATGCGCAACCACCTGGGCGCCGAAGTGGACGATTTCATCTGGCACTTGCGCTGGCGCGGGCACCAGGTGATCGAGCAGCGCGTGGCGCGCTATGGCATCGATTGCGACCTCAAGCGTGGCCATTTGCATGCCGCGATGAAACCTTCGCACATGAACGAACTGCGTGCGTTCGAGGCCGAAGCACAGCGCCGCGGCATGGGCGAGCAGGTGCAACTGCTCGATCGCGCTGCAGTGGCGGAGCATCTGCAAAGCCCGCTTTATCTGGGTGCGTTGAAGAACCTGCGCAACCTGCACCTGCACCCACTCAACCTGTGCCTGGGCGAAGCCCGTGCCGCGCATGGCCTGGGTGCACTGATATTCGAAAATTCCGAAGTGCTGGACATCGTCCATGGCCCGCGCCCGGCGGTGGTTACCGCCCACGGCCGGGTGGAGGCACGCCAGGTGATGTTGGCCGGCGATGTGTATCACAAGCTCGAAAAGCGCCAGCTCAAGGGCAAGATCTTCCCAGCCATGGGCGGTATCGTCACCACCGCGCCGCTGGGTGAGCTGGCCGAGCAGATCAACCCGCAGGACCTGGCGGTGTATGACTGCCGCTTCGTCCTCGACTACTACCGCCTGACGGCCGACAAGCGCCTGCTGTTCGGCGGCGGCGCCAACTACTCAGGCAAGGATTCACGCGACATCGAAGGCGAATTGCGCCCCTGCATCGAACGCACCTTCCCGGCATTGAAGGGGGTGCCGATCGAGTTCCAGTGGAGCTGCGCCATGGGCATCGTGGTCAACCGCATCCCGCAGCTGGGCAAGCTGTCGGACAACGTGTGGTACTGCCAGGGTTACTCGGGGCACGGCATTGCCACCAGCCACATCATGGGCGAGATCATGGCCGAAGCGTTGACCGGCACGCTGGAGAAGTTCGACACCTTTGCCCAGTGCAAGCATGTGCGAGTGCCGATGGGGGACTTGCTGGGGAACCCGCTGCTGGCGGCGGGGATGTGGTACTACCAGATGCTCGAGAAGCTGCGCTGAGTTGCGCGGATGTAGGCGCGGGTTTACCCGCGAAAGGGCCGGCCCTGCTGACCGATTTCCACCCGCCGTTCACCGTTGTCGCCACTACCGTATTCGCGGGTAAACCCGCTCCTACAGGGGCTCACAATGTCTGAAGACGGCGCCGCATCTTATTGTGGGGCCTTGTGTCGCGAAAGGGGCGCATAGCGCCCCCCAGCCATTGTTGCATCGCCGCCGAAACCCCAGGGCCGCTTCGCGGCCCTTTCGCGACACCAGGCCGCTTCCACACTGAGCGTGCAGGCTTATGGTCAGGCGATCTTCTTCAAGCCTTGCTTCTTGAGCTCTTCATCACGCAGTTCGCGGCGCAGGATCTTGCCAACGTTGGTGGTAGGCAGCGAGTCGCGGAACTCGATGTGGCGCGGTACCTTGTAGCCGGTGACGTTGGCACGCATGTGCTCCATCACCTGCTCCTTGGTCACGGTCATGCCCGGCTTGACCACGATGAAGACCTTGATCACTTCACCCGACTTCTCGTCCGGCACACCGATGGCAGCGCACTGCAGCACGCCCGGCAAGGCCGCCAACACGTCTTCCAGCTCGTTGGGGTACACATTGAAGCCCGAGACCAGGATCATGTCTTTCTTGCGGTCGACGATGCGCATGTAGCCGTCCGCCTGGATCACGGCGATGTCGCCGGTCTTCAGCCAGCCTTCGCTGTCGAGAATCTCGGCCGTGGCATCTTCACGCTGCCAGTAGCCCTTCATCACCTGCGGGCCCTTGACACACAGCTCGCCCACTTCGCCAAGCGGCAGCTCATTGCCGGCGTCGTCGATGACCTTGCACAAGGTCGACGGCACCGGAATACCGATGGTGCCCACCTGGTTCGCTTCCGACGGGTTCACCGCCGCCACCGGGCTGGTTTCGGTCATGCCGTAGCCTTCGCAGATGGCGCAACCGGTAACGGCCTTCCAGCGCTCGGCCACGCTTAGCTGCAAGGCCATGCCGCCCGACAGGGTGATTTTCAGCGCCGAGAAATCCAGGGCTCGGAACGCCTCGTTATTGCACAAGGCGACGAACAGGGTGTTGAGGCCCACAAAGCCGCTGAACTTCCACTTGCCCAGTTCCTTGACCATTGCCGGCAAGTCTCGCGGGTTGCTGATCAGCACGTTGTGGTTGCCGATCAGCATCATCGCCATGCAATGGAAGGTAAACGCATAGATGTGGTAAAGCGGCAGCGGAGTGATGAGGATTTCGCAGCCTTCGTGCAGGTTGGCGCCCATCAGTGCCCGGCACTGCAGCATGTTGGCCACCAGGTTGCGATGGGTCAGCATGGCGCCTTTGGCCACGCCGGTGGTACCGCCGGTGTATTGCAGCACCGCCACGTCGTTGGCCTGCGGGTTGGCCTCGGTCACTGGCTGGCCCTTGCCCAGCGCCAGGGCGTCATTGAAACGCACGGCCTGCGGCAGGTTGTAGGCCGGCACCATCTTCTTCACGTACTTGATCACGCTGTTGATCAGCAGGCGCTTGAGTGGCGGCAGCAGGTCGGCCACTTCGGTGACGATAACGTGCCTGACCTGGGTTTTGGGCACCACTTTTTCGGCCAGGTGGGCCATGTTGGCCAGGCACACCAGGGCCTTGGCACCCGAGTCGTTGAACTGGTGTTCCATCTCCCGCGCGGTGTACAGCGGGTTGGTGTTGACCACGATCAGCCCGGCACGCATGGCACCGAAGACCGCGACCGGGTATTGCAGGACATTGGGCAGTTGCACGGCAATGCGGTCACCCGGCTTGAGGTCGGTATGCTGCTGCAGCCAGGCGGCAAACGCCCCCGACAACGCATACAACTCGCCATAAGTGATAGTCTTGCCCAGGTTGCTAAAGGCCGGTTTGTCGGCAAAGCGTTGGCAGGATTGCTTGAGTACCGCCTGGATATTGGGGAATTCGTCAGGATTGATTTCCGCCGTAATCCCGGCTGGGTACTTATCCTTCCAAAAATTTTCGATCATGGAAGCCCACTCCTTCAGCAACAGCGAAGTTCGATTCACGCGTCGATGCGCTTATTATTGATATGAGATGACGGTTCGTTGCAAACCGGATCATCTGGAAGCGGGCCGAGAGTAACAGCTTTGTCTGGGGTCGCCTAGAGGCCAAAACAGGCCTTGCGGTCACAAAAATGACTCAATGAACAATACAGGTCATTTTTAGAGTAATTATCCAAAATGTCGCAGATAAGGCTGTATATGGCCTTTTAGAGCGGTTTAGAGGCATTCGCGGGTAAACCCGCTCCTACATTGGCGGTGTAGGAGCGGGTTTACCCGCGAAGAAGCCATCCCGGTATCACGCTATATCGCGCAACTCCCGCCGCAAAATCTTGCCCACCGGCGTCATGGGCAACGATTCGCGCAGCACGATGTGCTTGGGTACTTTGTAGCCGGTGAAGTTGGCCTTGCAGTAGGCCTTCAGCTCATCAACGCTCAGCCCCCCCTCGCGCGGCACCACGAACAGCTTGACCGCCTCGCCGGAACGCTCGTCCGGCACGCCGATAGCCGCACAGTTGGCGACCTTGGGATGCCCCATCACCACATCCTCGATTTCGTTGGGGTACACGTTGAAGCCCGAGACGATGATCATGTCCTTCTTGCGGTCGACGATGCGGGTGAAGCCGTCCGGGTCGATCACCGCGATATCACCGGTCTTGAACCAGCCTTCTGCGTCCAGTGCCTGGGCCGTTGCCTCGGGCTGCTGCCAGTAACCCTTCATGACCTGCGGGCCTTTGATGCAAAGCTCGCCCCGCTCGCCCAGCGGCAGTTCGTTGCCATCATCATCGATGACCTTGAACGCAGTACCCGCCACGGGGATGCCCACCGTACCCAGACGCGCCAGCTGGCCGTAGGGGTTGGTGCTGGCCACCGGCGAGGTTTCTGTCAGGCCGTAGCCTTCAACGATGCGGCACCCGGTAAGGTCTTCCCAGCGCTCGGCGGTGGCCTTGACCAGCGCGGTGCCACCAGAGTTGGTGACCTTCAGCGCCGAGAAGTCCAGCTGACGGAAGCCCGGGTGGTCCATCAGTGCGACAAACAGGGTATTGAGACCCAGCAAGGCAGAGAAACGCCACTTGCCCAGCTCCTTGATGAAGCCGGGAATATCCCGCGGGTTGGTAATCAGCACGTTATGGTTGCCGGTGACCATCATGCACATGCAGTTCGCGGTGAAGGCATAGATGTGGTACAGCGGCAGCGGCGCGATCATCACTTCCTGGCCGTCCTTCAGCAGCTTCTGCCCATCGGGGCCGTGCTGCGAGAAGCAGGCCAGCACCTGCAGCATGTTGGCCACCAGGTTGCCATGGGTGAGCATGGCGCCCTTGGCCAGGCCGGTGGTGCCGCCGGTGTACTGCAGCACGGCGATGTCATCGAGGTTCAGCGACACCGGTTTGGGCGACAGCCTGCGGCCCTCGCGCAGCACCTGCGTGAACGGCACCGCCTGGGGCAACTGGTAGGCCGGCACCATCTTCTTCAACTTGTCGACCACGGTGTTGACCAGCCAGCCCTTGGCGGCCGGCAGCAGGTCGCCCATCTTTGCCTCGATCAGGTACTCGATACCGGTATCGGGCAGCACCTCCTGCACGCGCTTGCCGAACATGTTCAGGTACACCAGCGCACGCGCGCCACTGTCCTTGAACTGGTGGCGCATCTCGCGCTCGGTGTACAACGGGTTGGTATTGACCACGATCAGCCCGGCGCGCATGGCACCGAATACGGCGATGGGGTACTGCAGCACATTGGGCATCTGCACGGCAATGCGCTCACCCGGTTTGAGGTCGGTGTGCTGCTGCAACCAGGCAGCGAAGGCTGCCGAATGGCGCTCCAGTTCCGCGTAGCTGAGGGTCACGCCCAGGTTGCTGAACGCCGGGCGGTCGGCAAAACGCTTGCAGGAGCGCTCGAACACCTCGACCACCGAGGCGTAGGCATTGATGTCGATGGTGGAAGGCACGCCTGCCGGGCGCTTGTCATTCCAGAAATCGGCTTGCATTTATTATTGTTCCTCTGCCTGGACCTGCACTGCGTCCTTTAATCCTTTACCTGACCGCCTGCTGGCGAAAAGGCGTTGATTCGACGTTAGCAGGTAAACCCAAGGTGGCATATACGCCAAGTGCCGCCATTAACATTGTGAATCTTATTTGTGCCCCTCCTGCAATCCGGCCGGTTGTGCATACACTGTTCGGGTAATTGCGCGCACAAGGACCCGCCATGCCCCACGACGCCTTCTGGCTGCCCGCCAGTGAGCACTGCAGCCTGTACGTACACCAATGGCTGCCGGCCAAACCGGTAAAGGCCGTGGTGCTGCTGGCCCATGGCATGGCCGAGCATGCCGGGCGCTACCAGCGCCTGGGCCAGGCCCTGAGCGAGGCCGGCTTTGCCCTGTTCGCTGCCGACCAGCGTGGCCACGGGCGCACTGCCGAGCTGGGCAACCTCGGCCTGTTCGCCCGCCATCATGGCTGGAATGCCGTGGTCAACGACCTGGGATGTGTGGCCCAGCATATCGGCCAGCAGTACCCGTGCACGCCGCTGTTCCTGTTCGGCCACAGCATGGGCAGCTATATCGCCCAGGCGTACCTGCTGCATCACAGTGGCAGCCTGCACGGGGCTATCCTCAGCGGCTCCAACTACCAACCGGCCGTGCTGTACCGCTTTGCGCGGCTGATTGCCCGGCTGGAATCCTGGCGCCAGGGGCCACTGGGCAAGAGTGCACTGATCGAATGGTTGTCCTTCGGTTCGTTCAACAACGCCTTCAAGCCCAACCGCACAGCCTTCGACTGGCTCAGCCGCGACCCGGGCGAGGTCGATCAGTACGTGAATGACCCGTTGTGCGGCTTTCGCTGCACCAACCAGTTGTGGCTCGACCTGCTGCAAGGCTTGGCGCAGATCAGTCAGCCGGGTAACCTCGCGCAGATCGATCCCAACCTGCCGATGCTGGTGATCGGCGGTGAATGTGATCCGGTCAGTGCCGGCAAGCGTCTCACCCATCTGGCCGACGCCCTGCGCGCGACCGGCAACCGACATGTACAGCTGCGCGTCTATCCTGAGGCGCGGCATGAAGTACTCAACGAAACCAACCGTGGCGAGGTCATCGCCGATATTCTCGGCTGGCTTGAACAGGCGCTGGCCCTTGGCCGCCCTGCGCGCAGTGAATGATAGCCGCCCTCGCCCAACGCTTAAGGAAGCATCGATGTCCCAGGTCACCAACACGCCTTACGAAGCCCTCGAAGTCGGCCAGAAGGCCGAGTACAAGAAGTCCGTTGAAGAACGCGACATCCAACTGTTCGCTGCGATGTCCGGTGACCACAACCCGGTTCACCTGGATGCCGAGTTCGCCGCCAAGAGCATGTTCCGCGAACGTATTGCCCATGGCATGTTCAGCGGCGCGCTGATCAGTGCGGCAGTGGCCTGCACACTGCCTGGCCCTGGCACCATCTACCTGGGCCAGCAGATGAGCTTCCAGAAGCCGGTGAAAATTGGCGACACCCTGACCGTGCGCCTGGAAATCCTCGAGAAGCTGCCCAAGTTCAAGGTGCGCATCGCCACCAACGTCTACAACCAGAACGACGAGCTGGTGGTCGCGGGTGAAGCCGAGATCCTGGCGCCGCGCAAGCAGCAGACCGTCGAGCTGGTGTCGCCGCCGAATTTTGTGGCGAGCTGAAGTGTGATGCAGCCAGCACCTACTTCAAGGCTGCTCTCCTGGGTAACCCGCTAATTCGTTGATTTAGCGGGCATCCTGTGGGATATGGGCTGGCCCGCACAGAGCCGGCCCCCCCACATCATTCGATAGCCTGCAAACGCCGCTCGATATGCCGCCGCTCAGGCGCCTGTCGGGTCAAGGCCAGCGCCTGCTGCCAGGCCGCTCGCGCCTCTTCTACCTGCCCCAGCTGGCAATGCAACTCGGCGCGCGCCGCATGTGCCAGGTGATAGTCCAGCAACTCCCCCCGCGCCAGGATCCCTTCGACTTCCCGCAGGCCAACCTCCGGCCCATCCCGCTTCGCCAGCGCCACCGCCCGGTTCAGCGCCACCACCGCTGACGGCCAATACCGCTGCAACACGTCATACAGGCCGACGATCTCTCCCCAGTCCGTCTCTTCAGCCGTCGCCGCTTCGGCATGCACGGCAGCAATCGCCGCCTGGACGGTATAGGCACCGAACGCACGGCTCTGCAGGGCTTGGCGCACCAGAGCACAGCCTTCGGCAATAAACTGCCGGTCCCACAAGCTACGGTCCTGCTGCTCCAGAACCACCAAATCGCCTTGGCCATCGATGCGCGCCCGCTGCCGGGACGCCTGCAGCAGCATCAACGCCAGCAGGCCGACCGCCTCCGGGTCGGGCAGCAACTGCACCAGCAACCGCGCCAGGCGAATGGCTTCATCGCTCAGTTCCTGCTGCAGCAGTGTTTCGCCCGATGACGCCGAATAGCCCTCATTGAACACCAGGTAGATCACCCGCAACACGCTTTCCAGGCGCTCGGGCAGCTCATTGAGCTCGGGTACCTGGTACGGTATGCCCGCGTCACGGATCTTGGCCTTGGCACGCACGATCCGCTGGGCGATGGTTGTCGGGCTTTGCAGAAAGGCGCGGGCGATCTGCTCGGTGGTCAGGTCGCAGACTTCGCGAAGCGTCAATGGCACCTGAGCGTCGGCCGACAGGGCCGGATGGCAACAGGTGAAGATCAGCCGCAGGCGGTCATCCGCCAGCAGTTCTTCTTCACTGGGGTCCTGCGCCTGACCATCCAGCAGCATGCTCAAGTCCGCCTGGGAGCGGTCGAAGCGGACGCGCCGGCGCAGCGCGTCGATGGCCTTGAAGCGCCCGACAGAGACCAGCCACGCTCGCGGGTTGGCGGGGATACCGTCGCGTTGCCAGCGCTCCACTGCAATGAAGAAGGCGTCATGCATGGCCTCCTCGGCCAGGTCAAAATCACCCAGCAAGCGGATCAGTGTCGCCAGTATGCGCCGCGACTCCTGCCGGTACACGGCCTCGACTTCGGCGCTCACCTGGGCCAGTGCTGCCATCAGTCGGGCATCCGCTGGGTCACCACCTCCACCAGGCGGTCCAGGCTTTCTCCCCAGCCTTGGTGGAAGCCCATTTCTTCATGGGCACGGCAGTCGGTGGCATTCCAGTGCCAGGCACGGGCGGTGTAGCGGGTTTTGCCCTGTTCCTCGTCAAAGCTGATCACGGCGGTCATGAAGGCCTTGTCCGACGGCACCCAACCGGGGCCGAAGGCATCGGTGAACACCAGCCGGCGTGGCGCGGCAATTTCCAGGAAAACGCCCTGGTTCGGGTACTCGCTGCCATCCGGCGCGCGCATCAGGGTGCGAAACAGGCCACCGGCCCACAACTGCATCTCACACTCCGGGGTGGTCATGCCGCGCGGCCCCCACCACTGCATCAGCCACTGGGGTTCGGTCCAGGCGCGAAATACCTTGGCCGGTGGGGCGTCGATCAGGCGGTTGATGGACAACTCGTGTTGCGCCTGGGCAATGGGGGCAAGGCTCATGCTAATGGTTCTCCTTGGCTGTCAGGGTTGCAGCTCGCGCACCGGTCGCACCTCGACACTGCCGACCCGCGCAGCAGGGATGCCCTTGGCGATATTCAGCGCTTCGTTTAGGTCGCGGGCCTCCACCAGGTAAAAGCCCGCCAGTTGCTCCTTGGTTTCGGCGAACGGGCCGTCGGTCAGGCTCATGCGCCCGTTACGCATACGCACCGTGGTGGCCGTCTGCACCGGCTTCAGCGCCTCGGCCGCCAGCATGCGCCCGGAACCGTGAATGGCTTCGGTGTAGGCCATGCATTCAGCGTCAGCCGGGCTGTCGGGCAGGCTGTGCAACAGCCCCTCGTCACAATAGACCAGGCACAGGTATTTCATGGTCGCCTCCAAGGCATTGGCAAAGTGCGTTTGGCGATAAAGGCTCAGGGCTTGAGATCGAACAGGGCCTTTTGCGTTTCCATGTCGAAAGGCGCCGACCAGTGTTCGTGGATGACCTGCCACTGGCCGCCTTGACGACGATAGCCCACCGTGGCGCGCATGAAGCCGCACTGGCTTTCGTCGTCGCCCGGGCCGCAGCGGTTCAGCCAATGGGCCAGGGCCAGATCGCCAGCGGCGTACACGGTAAGTTGGGCAAGTTCGAACACCATGGGGCCGGTGCACATGCCCATGCACATTTCCCAGTGCGCCGTGTAGGCGGACTTGCCTTTGAATTGCAGAGCCTGGATGGCATCGAAGGCGACGATATCGTCGGCATAGGGGGCGATGATGCCCGGGATGTCGCGATCGCGCACGGCTTGCATCCAGCGCTCGATCAATTGGCGGATTTCGGATTCGGCTGCGGTGCTCATCGGGGGTACCTCCGACAGATCATAGGGGGCACGGTGTGTGACGCGTGCCTTCAGCTATGGTCGAACGGGAAGCGGAGGATTCGACAGGCGGGGACATTATTCTGTATTGGCGGAGCACCTGGGAGATCGGATCGGGGCCAGCAAGTGCCCGCCACAGCGTTTTCAGCCCCTGTGGCGGGCACCGCCAGTCAACCCTGCTGGCAACCTTCTCCCATGGCACGGTACTGGATGGTGTGCACCTGGCCCTGATGGTCTTCATAGGTCATGGTCGCAGGTACCACTTCGCAGACATTGGGGATGGTCGACAGGTTGATCACCCGCTTGATGTCCAGGTTCATCGAGTAGTCGTACTGCTGAGCCACAGGCTCGCTGGAGACGGGTTTGGCCTCATCGGCGAGGGCGAACGAGGACATACCGACCAATGCAAGAATCAGTAATGGTTTCATGTGGTTTTGCCTTTAGAGCGTTCAAGCTGATCGATTGACTTCTATTGCCGTATCCGGCGCGGAGAAGTTGTCATCTAGGGTCTAGATGGCACGAAGTACCGATCCCGCTTCGTACTGCCAGGGGGGATGAAGAAAATTCTACTCCCGGCCAGTAATAGTTGAACCCCGGAGTCGGATATTCACCCTTGCCGGTTTTGCAACAATCTGCGACAAAGTGGCCGCAAATCATCAGGCCAGAGCCTCTGGCCACGTTTCAGGGTAGGACTCACCATTTCTGAAAAATTGTCCTGTTCGACGCTTTCGGACACAGAACGCCGTTTGCTGGACCACTTCTACCGCCAGCACAGCTCACGCATGCGCGCCGCAAGTGACGCCGAACTGTGGGTAGCACGGGCCCCTGGCATCATCGCCGGGCTGAGCCTGAGTGCGGTGGGTGAGGGATTCTGGCTGACGGGCCTGTTCGTCGCCCCGCAGCGACGCAACCAAGGGGTGGCCGCGCAGTTGATCGAGGCAGCACTGGCGCAGGTTGACGGGCCCGTCTGGCTGTTCTGTCATCCCGACCTGACGCCCTTCTACCAGCGCCTGGGTTTCGACCTGGCCCAACAGCTGCCAGAAGCCCTGGCCAGCCGCCTGCTTCGCTATCAGCGCAACAAACGCCTGGTAGCCCTGCAGCGAGGTCAGTCGTCGCTGACCTCAAGCCCAGGGAACAGCACCTCGGTGTAGCCGAACCTGGCAAAGTCCTGGATGCGCGAGGGGTATAGCCGGCCGATCAGGTGGTCGCACTCGTGCTGCACCACCCGCGCATGGAAGCCATCGGCAAAGCGGTTGATCGGGTTGCCCTGGGGGTCGATGCCCTGGTAGCCGATATGCTTGAAGCGCGGCACCACGCCGCGCAAGCCAGGCACCGACAGACAACCTTCCCAGCCGTCCTCGATCTCGCTTGAGGTCGGGGTGATGACCGGATTCAGCAGAATGGTCTGCGGCACCGCCTCGGCATCGGGGTATCGCTCGCTGCGCTCGAAGCCGAAGATCACCAACTGCAGGTCGATGCCGATCTGCGGGGCGGCCAGGCCCACACCGCCTACGTGACGCATGGTTTCGAACATGTCGTCGATCAGTTGCTGCAGTTCGGCACTGCCAAGCATGTGCTCGGGCACTGGCGGAGCGATGCGCAGCAGGCGTTCGTCGCCCATCTTGAGAATGTCACGGATCATCAGGGGTTCGGCTCGACGCTATGAGGCTTGCTCGGGTTCGGGTGCTCGTGACCCAGTACAGTCAAGGTTTCCTTGGGCTTTTCCCCGTCGAAGTCTTTCTCGCCCGGGTTCTTGCCTTCGGCTGACATGTGCTCGATCACCGCATTCATTTCGGCGCCGAGCAGCAGCACGGCAGCCGAAATATAGAAATACAGCAACAGCACGATGATTGCACCAATGCTGCCGTACATGGCGTTGTAGTCGGCAAAGGTCTTCACGTAGTAGGCAAAGCCCAGTGAGGCCACGATCCACACCACAACCGCCAGCACCGAGCCCGGGGTGATGAAGCGAAACTGCTGTTTCACATCAGGCATCACGTAATAGATCAGGGCCACTGCCACCATCAGCAGAATGATGATCACCGGCCAGCGCAGGATGGTCCACAGTGTGACGATGAACTCCTGCATGCCGATCTGGGCGGCTATCCATTCCATCACCTGCGGGCCCAGCACCATCAGCGCTGCGGCCGCCAGCAGCATGCCAGCCAGGCCCACGGTGTAGAAAATGGAAA
This sequence comes from Pseudomonas sp. JY-Q, assembly GCF_001655295.1. NCBI lineage: Bacteria > Pseudomonadati > Pseudomonadota > Gammaproteobacteria > Pseudomonadales > Pseudomonadaceae > Pseudomonas > Pseudomonas sp. JY-Q. The sequence continues at coordinate 4,571,510 of NZ_CP011525.1, forward strand.
GCGGGATACGCTTCCACACCGGGCGCCCTTCGGGCACATCGTAAGCGGCGTTCATGGCGCTCATCATCAGGCGCACGCCGGCGGAGGCGGTCCACAGGGCGATCACGATACCCACCGACAGCAGCCCGCCCTTGGATTGTTGCAACTGGTCGATCACCGGGTTCACCTGCTCCAGCGCCTGGGGCGGTAACACCAGTTCCGATTGCAGACGCAGCCAGGAGAAAAAGTCCGGCAAGTGCAGGAAACCGATCAGGGCAATCAGGAACAACAGGAAGGGGAATAGCGAGAACAGCGCCTGGTAGGCCAGCGCTGAGGCATAGGTGGACATCTCGTCGTCGAGGAATTCCTTGACGGTGCGAACCAGCACGCGGTGCAGGGGCAAGCCGCGCAGGTCGGGGAAAATCATAGCGTCTCCTTTCGCCGCTTGATCGTTACACAGGCAAGTCTAATAGACCGTGCCCGTGCTGTGCTGCTCCCGGCCGTGATTGAAGAATTTGCTTACGAATAGTGCCGGCCTCTACGCGGGTTTATCCGCCAGAGGCCGGCACAGGCCGCCTCACCTCAAGTCAAGGCTTCTTCACCGCATCCTTCACATTGCCCTTGATCTGTTGCGCCTCGCCTTTAAGCTCCTGCGCCTTGCCTTCGGCCCGCAGCTTGTCGTTGTCGGTCACCTTGCCAACACCCTGTTTCACGTTGCCGATCGCTTCGTTGGCCAAGCCTTTCGCTTTGTCTTTAGTACCGCTCATGGCAAAACTCCTGCAAATGGAGACACGTGAACCGTGTCGACAGTAGGTTGACCCAACGCCTGGGCCAGGAGTTTCAACGGATTTTCCGGCCAGAAGCCGAACGGTAAAACGGCAGGCGAATACCGCCCAAGCCCACGAAGAGGCCGGCACAGGCACCGCAAGTCACAAACCTTGCCCCGCCCCGTGCCACCCCTCACAATGCAGGCCTTCATAGCGTCAACTCGCAGGAACCTGCATGAAACTCGACAAACCCGCCGCCATCGCCCGGCGCAACGAAGCACTGGCCCGGCCGGTGCTGACCAGCAGCAATACCCTGTTCGCCATCCTGGACAACAAACGCAACCTGTGGTGGTTCGAAGTGCCAGTGGCACTGCTGGGCAAGGGCCAGGCCGACTGGGTCAACCTGCTGCTGCACACGCCAGAAAGCGATGAACTGCAGCACCTGAAGGTGCCCACCAATTTCCTCAAGGCTCACCTGGAGCAAATGGAAGTGCGCAAGCCCGGCAAGCGCCGCTCCACCATCAGCCTGGCCCTCAGCGCCGACCGTGACTCGCTGCTGCGCGACACCCGTCCGGGTGGCGAGCAGCTGGACTTCCGCAACTTCGTACAGGCGTAAGGCCGTCAGGCTTTCTCGATGCGATCGTCATGGATGACGATCAGGCCCTGCTTGAACAACCCGCCAATGGCCTTCTTGAAGTTGCCCTTGCTGACGTTGAACAGCTTGCTGATCAACGCAGGGTCACTCTTGTCGCACACCCCCAACACCCCGCCTTCGGCTTCCAGGCGCGCCATGATCTGCTCTTGCAGGGTGTCCGCCAGGGCGGCGCCTACCGGCTGCAGGCTCAGTGAAAGCTTGCCGTCCTGGCGCACTTCCTTGATGAAACCCTTCTCGTGCATGCCCGAGCGCAAGAACTTGAACACCTCGTTCTTGTGGATCAGGCCCCAGTGGCGGTTGTTGATGATGGCCTTGAAACCCATCGGCGTTTCGCCGGCCACCAGCAGCTCGACCGGCTGGCCAACCTTGTAGTCGGCCGGGGTGACATCGAGGTAGCGGTCCAGGCGCGACGTGGCAGTGATCCGGCGGGTGCGCTTGTCGAGGTACACGTGCACCACGCAGTAATCACCGATCTTCAGCGGCCGAGCCTCTTCCGAGTACGGCATCAGCAAGTCCTTGGACAGGCCCCAGTCCAGGAAGATACCGGCACCGTTGATGTCCTTGACCTTCAGGCTGGCGAACTCGCCAACCTGCACCTTGGGCTTCTCGGTGGTGGCGATCAGCTGGTCTTCGCTGTCCAGGTAGATGAACACGTTCAACCAGTCATCGACCTCGGTCTCGGCGTTTTTCGGGATGTAGCGCCCGGGCAGCAGGATTTCGCCATCGGCGCCGCCGTCCAGGTACAGACCGAAGTCCACGTGTTTCACGATTTGCAAACTGTTATAACGCCCAAGCAGAGCCATTTCCGATGATCCTCAAGACAAGGCGGCTATTCTACACCTGAAGCCACCACATGGCCCGACCACTCATGCAGTGGAACCGCCAGGCCGCACTTGCATCTACCTTCTGGCCAGCCTGAGGAAGGAACAGCACATGCCGCTACGCCTGCCCAAAGCCCTGCTTATCGCCATCGGCTTCGCCCTGGCCTTGGCCGCCTGCAGCCGCATCGACCTGGCCTATCGCAACCTCGACCGCCTGGTGCCGTGGTCGCTGAGCGACTACCTGGACATGAACCGCGAGCAAAGGGCGCTGCTGGACGATCGGTTGCGCGAGCACCTGGCCTGGCATTGCAAGACTCAACTGCCCGGCTACCTCGACTGGCTCGACCGGCTACGTGACCTGGTCGCCGACGACCAGGTCACCGACCAGGCCCTGCAGCAAAGCACCCGGGAGGTCCGTGAGGCAATTGGTCGGGTGGCCGAGGAAATCACCCCTTCGGCCACCGAACTGCTGCGCGGCATGAGCGACGACCAGGTAGCGCAGATGCGTGAAGCCTTCCGCGATGACATCAGTGAGCGGCAAAAGCAGTATGTGGATACGCCATTGCCGAAGCAGATGGCCCGCCGTAGCGAGCGCATGGAAAAACGCCTGACGCCATGGTTTGGCGAGTTGACGGCGGTACAGAAGCAACGCATCCAGACCTGGTCTCAAGCGCTGGGTGACCAGAACCGTGAATGGATCGCCAACCGTGCCCACTGGCAACAGCAACTGCTGTTGGCGATGAACCAGCGCAACGACTCCAGCTTCGAGCCGCGCCTGGCGACCTTGTTGCAGCGCAAGGAGAGTTTGTGGACACCCGAGTACCGGGCGGCGTATCAGAATACCGAGCGACAGGCGCGCAGCCTGCTGGTGGACCTGGTGCGGCAAAGCACCCCGCAACAGCGGCGGTTCCTGCAGGAACGGCTGAGCAAGGTGCGTACCCATTTGAGCGAGATGAAGTGTTTGAAGGCGTGACAGGTCTGTTCGACCTGATTCACCGGGCCTTGCGCCGATACGGAAACACATCGATCACTTTCCCCTCACGTATCGCCGCCTGCAGCCCCTTCCAGTAATCCGCGTCATACAGTTCCCCATGCAAGCGGCTGAACAACCGCCGCTGGCCCATATCGGCAAACAGAAACGGCGGAAACTCTTCGGGGAACACATCATGCGGCCCGATCGAGTACCACGGCTCGCCCGACATTTCGTCCTCCGGGTAACGCGGTGGCGGAATGTGGCGGAAATTCACCTCGGTCAGGAAGCTGATTTCGTCATAGTCGTAAAACACTACCCGGCCATGACGGGTCACACCAAAGTTCTTCAGCAACATGTCGCCGGGGAAGATGTTCGCCGCCGCCAGCTGCTTGATGGCCAGGCCGTAGTCCTCCAGCGCCTCCAGCACCTGGCCCTCGGTGGCATGCTCCAGGTACAGGTTCAACGGCGTCATGCGCCGCTCGGTCCAACAGTGGCGGATCAGCACCGTGTCGCCCTCCAGCGCCACCGTCGACGGTGCCACCTCCAGCAACTCGGCCAGGCAATCCGGCTCGAACTTGCTGCGCGGAAAGCGAAAATCGGCAAACTCCTGGGTGTCGGCCATACGCCCCACCCGGTCGACGCTCTTCACCAGCCGGTACTTGTCGATCACCGTGGCGCGGTCCACGGTTTTCGATGGCGAGAAGCGGTCCTTGATGATCTTGAACACCGTATTGAAGCCGGGCAAGGTGAACACGCTCATGACCATGCCCCGCACCCCTGGCGCCATGACAAAGCGGTCATCACTGCTGGCCAGGTGGTTGATCAGCGCGCGGTAGAACTCCGACTTGCCCTGCTTGTAGAACCCGATCGAGGTGTATAGCTCGGCAATGTGCTTGCCCGGCAGGATGCGCTTGAGGAAATTGACGAACTCGGCGGGCACCGGGACATCGGCCATGAAGTAAGAGCGGGTAAACGAAAAGATGATCGACACCTCGGCCTCGTCGGTGATCAGTGCATCGGCTTCGATACCGTGGCCCTCGCGGTGCAACAAGGGAATCACCAACGGCCACTGCTCATCGCTGTTGTACAGGCGGCCGACCAGATAGGCCCCCTTGTTGCGGTAAAGCACGGGTACAAACAGCTCCACGGCCAGCGCCGGGTCCTTGCACACCCAGTCGGGCAGGCATTCGCGCAGTTGTTCTTCCAGCCGCGCCAGGTCGCCTTCCAGGTCGCCATACGGCATGTCGAACGGGTAATCGGCGAACACCGCGCGCAGCAAGTTCCTGAGACTGCCGTCAAGCCGATAGGTACGGGTTTGCGCCGCGCGCTCGCGGCCGCGCATGGAAGGCCGGGTCGTGTGGATGAACATGCAGCCGTCGCTGATCAGGTCATGGCTGAACAGGCTGCAAAACAGCGAGTTGTACCAGGTCTCTGCCAGCTCGTCGTCCAGGCGGGGGTCAATCAGGTGGATATAGGCGTTTTTCACCAGCGGCCACTGTTCCACGTCCAGCAACACCTCTGCGGCAAAGGCCTGGCGCAGCCAGCCATTGACTTCGGCGACTTTCTCTTCGTAGAGATTGATGCGGGCGGCGGCGGCCTGCTGAATATCCTGCCAGCGCGCCTGCTCGAAGCGCTGGCGAGCACCCAGGGTGATGCGCTGGAAATGATCGCGGTAGTCGTCGAAGCCGGCGAGGATCATCCGGGCGATTTCGACAGCGGGCCAGGGCTGGGACATGCGTGGGGCCTCGGAGCTGGGATTGAGTACAGAGCTTAGCCGCCCTTGGGTTCATGGGTTACGGCCATTGAAGGCCCGAGCTGTAGTTGCAGCTGCCTTGCCCAGAGCCCCGCAGCCCAAGAGGAATTACACAGCAAGAAAGCACAAGAATCCCCCCGCCCCGTGGCGTACACTCGCGCCCCTGCCTTACCTCCGGAGACCGTTGTGAGCCCCATCGCCCTAGCCCGCCTGCTGACCCTTGCCGCCGTCTGGGGAGCGAGTTTCCTGTTCATGCGCATCATCGCCCCCGAACTGGGCACGGTGCCGACCGCGTTCTTCCGGGTTTCGATCGCCTGCCTGGGCCTGATCGTGCTTCTGGCCGCCGCCCGCGTGCGCTGGGACTTCCAGGGCAAGCTCGGTGCGTGCCTGGTGCTGGGCATGATCAACTCCGGCATCCCCGCCACCTTCTACTCGGTGGCGGCCCAGGTGCTGCCGGCCGGCTATTCAGCGATCTTCAACGCCACCACTCCGCTGATGGGTGTGCTGGTCGGCGTACTGTTCTTCCGCGAGCCAATGACCCTGGCCAAACTCTGCGGCATCTTCCTTGGCCTGTTCGGCGTCGGCATCCTCAGCGGCGCCGGCCCGGTGGCACTGGACATGGCCCTGCTGCAAGGCGCCCTCGCCTGCCTGGCGGCCACCACCTGCTACGGCTTTGCCGGGTTCCTCGCCCGCCGCTGGATCAGTGGCCTGGACAGCCGTCTTTCCGCGCTGGGCAGCATGCTCGGCGCAACGCTCATGCTGACCCCGCTGTTCGGCTGGAGCGCACTCACCCAACCGCCCGCCAGCTGGGGGGGCTGGGAGGTGTGGTTGTCGTTGCTGGGGCTGGGTTTGCTGTGCACCGCCTTTGCCTACATCCTGTACTTCCGCCTGCTCGAGGAAATCGGCCCGGTAAAAGCCAGCACCGTAACGTTCCTGATCCCGGTATTCGGCGTATTGTGGGGGGCATGGCTGCTGAATGAGCCGTTGTCGATGGCGCACCTATACGGCGGCCTGCTGATTGGCCTGGCCTTGTGGCTGGTGCTGCGCCCGGCGCGCAGCTGAAGCGGAGTACGGCATGAACAGCGCGTACAAAAAGGTCCTGTTCCGCCTGGAACAGGACGAGAACGGCTACCCACCGGCCTCGGTCGAGGGCCTGTGGGCCAAGGCCGTGGAAGGCGGCTACGCCATCGACAACATACCCTTCCATGTCTATGGCATCGCCCCGGGCGACGTGATCGACACCCGCGAGGAAGCAGGCGAAACCTGGTTCGCAGCGCTGCGCCACAGCAGCGGCAGCTCGGTGTTCCGGGTGGTCGTCAAACCACCGGAAACCCTCGACCAGGTGCGCGCAGCATTGCTGGATTTCGGCTGCGCCTGTGAAACCGAGCAGGCAGTGAAGATGTTGGCGGTCGAGGTCCCGCCGCAACGCTCGCTCGATACCCTGCTCTACTACCTGCTCACCCAGCGCGAAGCCGGCTTGCTGGACTTCGAGGAAGGCGTGTTGCGCCACGCCATCCCCGAAGAATTCCGCTAGGGCCTACGCCTCGGCCAGGCGCGCGGCAGGCTTGCGAAACACGAACAGCAGCCCTACCACGATCAGCCCCATGCCCAACAGGCTGAGCGGTGCCAGGCGGTTACCGAAGATCAGCAAGTCCATTACCGCAGTCACTGCCGGCACCAGGTAGAACAGGCTGGTGACATTGACCAGGTTGCCCTTGGCGATCAGCCGGTACAGCAGCAAGGTTGCCAGCAGCGAGACCACCAGGCCCATCCACAGCAGCGCACCGACGAAGCTGCCGGTCCACTCGACATGAAGCGGTTGCAGAGGTGCGAACAGCGCGCACATGGCAAAGCCGGCCAGGTACTGCAGCGGCAGCGTGCCCATGGGGTTGTCGGTAATGCGCTTCTGCAGGATCGAGCCAAAGGTCATGCTGACCAACGCCAGCAGGGCGAACAGCATGCCCGCCAGCGATACCCCGCCCAGGTTGATGCCCTGGTAGACCACCATGATCAAGCCACCCAACCCCAAACCCAGGCCGAACAAACGGCTCCAGGAGCGCTGGCGTTCCATCAGCACCACGGTGAGGATCGGTTGTACCCCCATCACCGTGGCCATGACGCCGGGGGTGACATGGGTATCAAGCGCCAACAGATAGAAGATCTGATAGGCACCGAGCAGCACACAACCGGTACCCAGGGCGCGCAGAATGCTCCCGCGAGTACGCGGCCAGCGCAGCCCTAGCAACGGGCCGATCAGCAACAGGCCGGCCAGGGCCAGCGCCGAGCGCAACAGCAGAAAGGCAAACGGGCTGGCATGCGCCAGGCCGAGCTTGGAGACGATCGCCCCGCTGCTCCACAGCAGGACGAACAGGCAGGTAGTGGCCGCCGAGGCCACGGACGTTTTGGTAAAGACAGACATGAATTGCCACCTGATAGTAGGCAGATAAGCCAAACGGACGGCGTGCGCTTCAACGTGAGCAGTAGCCGACCGTGTTCAGTACGTTGCGCGTGCGAAGGGTTGCGGCACGAAGCCGATCAGCCCAGCACAACCACGCAATGAGGCGGAGCTACGCCGCCTACGACGCCACTGACAGGTGGTGGGGAGTGACAGATCATGACCGGCTGCTGGCTACCACGCACGACCAAGCCCGCGACTGGCGCGATGGCAAAGCGTTTGGTGGAAGGGATGGCTGGCATGAACGCGGTCTTTGAGAAAGTGAATGTTCTGGAATATAGCGAGTGATTCTTCGCGGCACAAGCCCGCTGCCACAAGCGCACCCTCGTCCTTGAAGGATGAGGCGCACCGGTGGCAGCGGGCTTGCCCCGCAAAGGGGCCGGTTAACGCAGAAAAACTCAGAACAACCAGCGATACAACAGATACGCCACCACCACCGCCAGTACCGGCCGCAGCACGCGGTAAGCCTTGGGGTTGGCGCGCTTGAACTGCTTCACATGGCTGCTGATCCTGTTGCTGAAGCGCTTGCTCCAGGCGTACGCCTGGTTGATCCCGCCCACGCGCTCGTCGTCGGTGTTCTGCGGCGCGGTGGCGCGGCCGAGGAAGGCACTGACCTTACGGTTGATGCGCGTCATCAGCGGGCTACTCAGCGGGCGCTCGATGTCACAGAACAGGATCACGCGGGTTACGTCGGTTTCGTTCTTGACCCAGTGCACGTAGGTTTCGTCGAACATCACGTCTTCGCCATCACGCCAGGCGTACTGCTCACCGTCCACGTAGATGCGGCATGCGTCGGAGTTGGGCGTGGACAGCCCCAGGTGATAACGCAGCGAGCCTGCGAACGGGTCGCGGTGCGGGTTCAGGTGGCTGCCGCCGGGCAGCAGGGCAAACATTGCGCCCTTGACATTGGGGATGCTGCTGACCAGCTCGACAGTGCGCGGGCACAGGGTTTGCGCCGAAGGCAGGGGTTTGTCGTACCACTTCAGGTAAAAGCGCTTCCAGCCTTTCTTGAAGAACGAACCGAAGCCTGCGTCGTTATCTTTCTCAGCGGCACGGATATAGCCTTCGTCGAACAGGCGCATGGCCTCTTCGCGAATTTCCTGCCAGTTGTCCTTCAACACGTCCAGCTCCGGGAAGCGCTGGCGATCCAGGTAGGGCTTGGACGGCACGCCGGAAAACAGGTACATCAACGCGTTATAGGGGGCGAACAGCGCCGAATGGTTGACGAACTGGCGCAACACCGGCAGGCGGGCCTTGCCGCGCAGGTGCACGAACAGCACGCTGCCGAAAAACACCAGCAAGACACCCGCCTTGGCTGCAAAGGAAAAGGTCATGCTTTCACTCCTTGGGGAAGAGCCAGGGCTGCGCTGCCTGCTCTCCAGAAAATCATCCTGCCATCATAAACCGATCCCGCCGCGGTAAAAACAACCCGGGCGGGATCGCATTCATGAAGATTTTGCAATAAACCAGGCCGCCGATTGTTGCGCCGGATCAGCGGGAAGGCCGATTACTGCTGGTTTTCCTGCTCGCTGAACATGTCGCTGAACAGCATGCTCGACAAGTATCGCTCGCCCGAATCGGGCAGGATTACGACGATGGTCTTACCCTGCATTTCCGGTTTTTCGGCCAGGCGCACCGCTGCCGCCATTGCCGCACCGCAGGAAATACCACAAAGGATGCCCTCTTCCTGCATCAGGCGAATCGCCATGGCCTTGGACTCTTCGTCGGTCACCGTCACCACTTGGTCGACGATCGACAGGTCGAGGTTTTTCGGCACGAAGCCGGCGCCGATGCCCTGGATTTTGTGCGGGCTGGGCTTGAGTTCTTCGCCGGCCAGGGTCTGGCTGATCAGCGGCGATGCCACGGGCTCCACTGCCACCGACAGGATGGCCTTGCCCTGGGTATGTTTGATGTAACGCGACACGCCGGTGATGGTGCCGCCAGTGCCCACACCCGCCACCAGCACGTCGATGGCGCCGTCCGTGTCGTTCCAGATCTCAGGGCCGGTGGTTTTCTCGTGAATGGCCGGGTTGGCCGGGTTTTCGAACTGGCCCGGCAGGAAGTACTGCTCCGGGTCGGAGGCGACGATTTCGTTGGCCTTCTCGATGGCGCCCTTCATGCCCTTGGCCGGATCGGTCAATACCAGCTCGGCGCCCAGTGCCTTCAGCACCTTGCGGCGCTCCAGGCTCATCGAGGCGGGCATGGTCAGCATCAGCTTGTAGCCGCGGGCGGCGGCGACGAAGGCCAGGCCGATACCGGTGTTGCCCGAGGTGGGCTCGACGATGGTCATGCCCGGTTTGAGCTTGCCGCTGCTTTCGGCGTCCCAGACCATGTTCGCGCCAATGCGGCATTTGACCGAGTACCCGGGGTTGCGCCCTTCGATCTTGGCCAGGATGGTCACGCCGCGCGGGGCGATGCGATTGATCTGCACCAGCGGCGTGTTACCGATGGAGTGGGCGTTGTCTGCAAAGATACGGCTCATGGCAGGGGTCCTTGGCATGAAAAAGCAGGGAAATGCCTCAAGGGTAAGCCTGCGGCGGTGGCCCGTAAAGCCTGTTCGAACTCAGCCCGGCACGTTGCGGTCAACCGCACATCCCGCCTTGGAGACAGCCTCATGAAAGCCCGCTATCGCTGGCCGCTGGTCGGCCTGGCCAGCCTGATCGTGCTGCTGGTGGCGCTGCACCTGGCCCTGCCCTACCTGGTGCGCGACTACCTCAACGACAAGCTGGCCGACATGGGAGACTACCGCGGCCAGGTAGCCGATGTGGACCTGGCCTGGTGGCGCGGTGCCTATCAGATAAACGGGCTGAAAATCGTCAAGACCACCGGCAAGGTGCCCGTACCGTTTCTCGACGCCCCACTGATCGACCTCTCGGTGAGCTGGCATGCGTTGTGGTACGACAAGGCAGTGGTGGCGGAGGTGACCTTCGTGCATCCCGAGCTGAATTTTGTCGACGGTGGTAGCAAACAGGCGTCGCAGACCGGCCAAGGTACCGACTGGCGCCAGCAGCTGGAAAAACTCCTGCCCATCACCCTCAACGAAGTGCGTATCGACAAGGGCGTGCTGACGTTCCGCAACTTCAATTCCAAGCCACCGGTCGACCTCAAGGCCACCCGGTTGAACGCCAGCATCCGCAACCTGACCAACGTGCGCGACCAGAAAGGCCGTCGCGACGCAAGTTTCGAAGGCACGGCGCTCATCGCGGGGGATGCGAACGTAGAAAGCCGTGCCACCTTCGACCCTTTCAGTGATTTCGACGACTTCGAATTCAGGCTTCGCGCCACCGGCATCGAGCTGCGCAAACTGAATGACTTTGCCAGCGCCTACGGCAAATTCGACTTCAATGCCGGGCACGGTGACGTGGTCATCGAGGCCCAGGCAGAAAACGGCCGGCTGAACGGCTATATAAAACCGCTGCTGCGTGATGTCGACGTGTTCGACTGGCAACAGGACGTCGAGGAAAAAGACAAGGGCTTCTTCCGCTCGGTGTGGGAGGCCTTGGTGGGGGCGACCGAGACGGTGCTGAAGAACCAGCCGAAAAACCAGTTCGCTACCCGGGTGGAGCTCAGCGGCAGTGTGCGCAAACAGGATGTCAGTGCCTTCGAGGCGTTCTTGCAGATCCTGCGCAACGGGTTTGTCCAGGCATTCAATGCGCGCTATGAGCAACCAGCGCCGAAGTCTGACTGAGACAGCGTGACGGGGCATTCAGGGACTGAATACCCGGTCTGCGTTTGCAGCCGCCTGGCCCCGCGTTATAGTCGGAAACAAATCCGGATTATGTGCTGCCTGTTCGGGCCGCTTCGCGGGTAAACCCGCACCTACAACCCTGTACCGCGAAAAGGCCCGCACAGCCCTAAACAGAGGACACCCCCCCATGAAGTTCGAAGGCACCCGCGACTACGTCGCCACAGACGACCTGAAACTGGCGGTAAACGCGGCCATTACCCTCGAACGCCCGCTGTTGGTCAAGGGCGAACCGGGCACCGGCAAAACCATGCTCGCCGAGCAGTTGGCGGCCTCGTTCGGGGCGCGCCTGATCACCTGGCACATCAAGTCCACCACCAAGGCCCACCAGGGGCTCTACGAGTACGACGCGGTCAGCCGCCTGCGCGATTCGCAGCTAGGCGTGGACAAGGTGCACGATGTGCGCAACTACCTGAAAAAGGGCAAGCTCTGGGAGGCCTTCGAGGCCGACGAGCGGGTCATCCTGCTGATCGACGAAATCGACAAGGCCGATATCGAATTCCCCAACGACCTGCTGCAAGAACTCGACAAGATGGAGTTCTACGTTTACGAAATCGACGAGACCATCAAGGCCAAACAGCGTCCGATCATCATCATTACCTCGAACAACGAAAAAGAGCTGCCGGATGCCTTCCTGCGCCGCTGCTTCTTCCACTACATCGCCTTCCCCGACCGCACGACCCTGCAGCAGATTGTCGACGTGCACTACCCGAACATCAGCCAGTCGCTGGTCAGCGAGGCGCTGGATGTGTTCTTCGACGTGCGCAAGGTGCCGGGCCTGAAGAAAAAGCCGTCCACCTCCGAGCTGGTCGACTGGCTCAAGCTGCTGATGGCCGACAACATCGGTGAAGCGGTGTTGCGTGAACGCGACCCGACCAAGGCCATCCCGCCGCTGGCCGGTGCGCTGGTAAAAAACGAGCAGGATGTACAACTGCTCGAGCGCCTGGCCTTCATGAGCCGGCGCGGCAACCGCTGACAGGAGCAGGGCCATGCTGCTCAATCTGTTCAATGAGATGCGTGCGGCCAAGGTGCCGGTTTCGGTGCGTGAACTGCTCGACCTGCACCAGGCCTTGCAAAAGCGCGTGGTGTTCGCCGACATGGACGCGTTCTACTACCTCGCCCGCGCCATCCTGGTGAAGGACGAACGCCACTTCGACAAGTTCGACCGTGCCTTCGCAGCCTACTTCAAGGGCCTGGAAAACCTTGACCGGCACATTGAGGCACTGATCCCCGAAGACTGGCTGCGCAAGGAATTCGAGCGCTCGCTGACCGATGAAGAACGCGCGCAGATCCAGTCGCTCGGCGGCCTGGACAAGCTTATCGAGGCCTTCAAGCAGCGCCTCGAAGAGCAGAAGGAACGCCACGCTGGCGGCAACAAGTGGATTGGTACCGGCGGCACCAGCCCATTCGGCTCGGGTGGCTTCAACCCCGAGGGCATCCGCGTCGGTGACGCCGGCAAGCGCCAGGGCAAAGCAGTAAAAGTCTGGGACCAACGCGAGTACAAGAACCTCGACGACCAGGTCGAGCTTGGCACCCGCAACATCAAGCTGGCCCTGCGCCGGCTGCGCAAGTTCGCCCGCGAAGGCGCCGCCGAAGAGCTGGACATCGACGGCACCATCGACCACACCGCCCGTGATGCCGGGTTGCTGAACATCCAGATGCGCCCCGAGCGGCGCAACACCGTGAAGCTGCTGTTGCTGCTCGACATTGGCGGTTCGATGGATGCCCACGTCAAAGTCTGCGAAGAGCTGTTCTCGGCCTGCAAGACCGAGTTCAAGCACTTGGAGTATTACTACTTCCACAATTGCGTTTATGAGTCGGTGTGGAAGAACAACCTGCGCCGCACGTCCGAACGTTTTTCCACCTTCGACCTGCTGCACAAGTACGGCGATGACTACAAGGTGGTGTTCGTCGGTGACGCGGCCATGGCGCCCTACGAGATCACCCAGCCGGGTGGCAGCGTAGAGCACTGGAACGAAGAAGCCGGGTATGTGTGGATCCAGCGCTTCATGGAAAAATTCAGGAAGGTCATCTGGATCAACCCGTACCCCAAGCAGGCCTGGGAGTACACCGCGTCGACCCATCTGGTGCGCGACCTGATCGAGGACAAGATGTATCCGCTGACCCTGCAAGGGTTGGAGGACGGGATGCGCTACCTGTCCAAGTGAGGTTGCCTGCTCCAACATCACCGTCAAGGCATGCACAGGACGTGTGTAGGAGCGGGTTCACCCGCGAAGAGGCCGCCCGCTCTACCGCCAACGGTTCAGGTAATCCTGCTGCTCCCGCCAGGCCTCGTCCTGCACCACCGCCCTGAACCGCACCACCGCCCCCGGCATGCACTGCGCCAGTTGCGCCAGCGCCAGCGGCGTCAGCGCGCCCAGCCGCGGGTACCCACCAATGGTCTGCCGGTCATTGAGCAACACGATCGGCTGCCCGTCCGGCGGCACCTGTACCGCTCCCAGCGGGATCCCTTCGGAGATCATCGGCGCCCCTTGGTACACCAGCTGCGGCCCCAACAACCGGATGCCCATGCGGTCGGCCCGGCTGTCCAGCGTCCACTCCCGGTTGAATGCCTCGAACAGGCTGGTACCGCTGAATTCACCGATCTGCGCGCCCATCACCAGGTCGAGCACCGGCTTTGGGGCGAACTGTGGGCACAACGCGTGCGGCACTTCGCGCAGGGGTGCACTGCTACCGGTAAAAGCCAATGCCTGGTTTCTAGCCAGCGCAGCCCCCTGGCCATCGATGCCACCCAGTGCTTCACGTACCACGGTGGCACAACTGCCCAGCACCTCCTCACCCAGGAACCCACCCGGTGCCGCCAGATACGCCCGCACACCCACTTTGGGCTGCTTCAGGGTCAAGCGCTGCCCCTTGGCCAGGGCAAAGCTGCGCCATGGCGCCAGCGGCTGATCATCGACACACGCATCCAGGTCGGCACCGGCCAGGGCCAGCACGCAATCCTGTTCGGCCACCACGCAAAAACCACCCAGCGCCACCTCGACCACCGGCGCCCCCAACGGGTTGCCCAGCAGCCAGTTGGCCCAGTGCATCGCCACCCAGTCCAGCGCCCCGCCCTGGGTCACGCCAAGGTGGCGCACGCCGAAGCGCCCGGCATCCTGTAACTGGCACAACGGCGTACTGGCCTCAATCATCAACTGCTTCATCCCTGCGCCTCCACATCACCACCCATGGCCAGGAATTCGCTGCGCGAAACCGGCACGAAGCGCACCCGGTCACCGGGTTGCAAAAGGCTGTAACCCTCACGCTCACGGTCGAACAACCGCACCGGGGTGCGCCCGATCAGGTTCCAGCCACCCGGCGATACTGCCGGGTAGGCCGCCGTCTGGCGCTCGGCAATACCCACGCTGCCCGCCGCCACGCGCTTGCGCGGGGTACTCAGACGAGGGCTGGCCAGGCGCTCGTCGACCAGGCCCATAAAGCCGAAACCAGGCGCGAAGCCCAGGGCAAACACCGGGTAATCACGTTCGCCGTGCAACCGAACAATCTCCGCTTCACTCAAGCCGCTGCGGGCCGCCAGCACAGGCAGCTCGGGGCCGACACTGGCGTCGTACCACACCGGGATCTCGTGTCGGCGGCCGCCACTGCCGGTGTCAGGCTGCAAGCCGTCCAGCGCCTGAGCGATTCGCGCCCTGGCCTCGCCTGGCGGCAGGGCAGACTGCACCATCAGCGTGGTGTAGGACGGCACCAGGTCCAGCAGGTGCTCGCCGAACGCCGCGCTCAAGCGCCGGCTGGCGGCGAGCATCCATGGCATGTTGGCCTCATCGATACGGTCGAACAGGCGGACCATCAGGCTGTCGATGGCGACCACTTCAATTCGCGGCTTCATCACACCTCCAGCCCATCGAGGGCCTGGCGAATCTGCCGCACCGCCGCCACCGAACTGTCGTTGTCGCCATGCACGCAGAGGGTGCGGGCGGCAAGCTGCAAGGCACTGCCATCGTCAGCCAACAGCGCTTCGCCTCGGGCCAGACGCACCGCCTGCTCCACCACCCGCGCCGGGTCGTGATGCACCGCGCCCGGCAGGCGCCGCGACAGCAGATGGCCGCTGGCGGTGTAGGCGCGGTCTGCGAACGCCTCGAACCACAGCGGCACGCCGATTTCATCGCCCAGTGCCTGGGCGGCACGGTTGTCGGCGGTGGCCATCAGCATCAATGGCAGGTTGCTGTCATAGTTCGCTACGGCCTCCAGCACGGTACGCAGCTTGAGCGGGTCGGCCATCATGTCGTTGTACAGCGCGCCATGGGGCTTCACATAGGCCACACGACCACCCAGCACTTTGCAGATGCCATCCAGCGCACCGATCTGGTAATGCAGCAGGTCGCGGATTTCTTCCGGGCTGCAGGCCATGGAACGGCGGCCAAAGCCGACCAGGTCCGGGTAGGCCGGATGAGCGCCGATAGTCACCCCGTGCTCCAGCGCCAACGTCACCGTGCGACGCATGATACCGGGGTCGCCAGCGTGGTAGCCGCAGGCGATATTGGCGCAATCGATGTAAGGCATGACCTCGGCGTCCTGGCCCATGCGCCAGCTGCCGAAACTCTCACCCATGTCGCAATTGAGTAGCAGGCGTTCCACCACGCGGTCTCCCTTGTCGTTGTGCATAGGCCTACCTTACCGCGCCTGCAGCTGTTTGCCGCGGGTTTCAGGCAAGCTCAAGGCCGCCACGATCACAATGCCGTAGGACACCGCAGAAAACACGCCGATACCCAGGCCCAGCGGAACATTCTGGCCGAGCATGCCGATCATCAACGGAAACAGCGCGGCAATGACCTTGCCGATGTTGTAACAGAAGCCCTGCCCCGAACCCCGAATGCGCGTGGGGAACAGTTCGGTCAGAAACGCCCCCATGCCGCTGAAGATACCCGAGGCGAAGAAGCCCAACGGGAGGCCCAGCCACAGCATCACGCCATCGCTGACCGGCATCTGCGTGTATAACAGCACAATGACGAAGGAGCCCACGGCGAACAGGATGAAGTTCTTCTTGCGCCCCAACAGGTCGGACAGATAAGCACTGACCACATAGCCCATGTACGAGCCGACGATCACCATGGCCAGATAGCCCCCCGTGCCCAGCACACTCAGGCCGCGTTCGTTCTTCAGGAAGGTTGGCAGCCACGAGGTGATGGCGTAGTAACCGCCGAGCGCGCCGGTGGTCAGCAGGGATGCCCGCACGGTGGTCCAGAGCATGCCCGGCGCGAAGATTTCGTAGAAGCGCGAGGGTGCCTCGGCGTTTTCCACTGCCTTGGCCTTACGATAGACCTCAGGGTCCTTGACCAGGCGGCGAACGAAGATCACGAAGATTGCCGGTACCAGCCCCAGCAGGAACAACGCACGCCAGGCCTGCTCTGCCGGCAGCCAGGAGAACAGCAGCGCATAAAGGATGGCCGTGAGGCCCCAGCCAATTGCCCAACCGGACTGCACCATGCCCACCGCCTTGCCGCGGTCCTGGGCGCGGATCACTTCGCCGATCAACACCGCGCCGGCGGTCCACTCGCCACCGAAGCCAAAGCCCATCAGGGTTCGGGCAATCAGCAATTGCTCGTAGTTCTGAGCGAAGCCGCACAGGAAGGTGAAGAAGGCGAACCACAACACCGTCAGTTGCAGGGTACGCACCCGGCCGATGCGGTCGGAGAGGATACCGGCCACCCAGCCTCCTACAGCCGAGGCGATCAGCGTGCTGGTGTGGATCAACCCGGCTTCGGTGGTGGTGATACCCCACAGCATGATCAGCGTAGGGATGACGAAACTGAGCATCTGTGTGTCCATGCCGTCCAGGCCATAGCCAATCTTGCAGCTCCAGAAGGTACGTCGTTGCTGTTTGTCGATGTCACGGTACCAGGCGAAAGGCCCGGACGAAGGGAGGGTACTGACCTGCTGCTGCACGCCGGTGGGGTTCATGGATGCCTCGGCTTGTTGGTATTGTTTTATGGGCGACATGAAGCGTCGCGGCCTGGGCGCCATTGTTCAGAGGCCGCCTCGCCTGCGTCCAACGAAAAAAACCGCCGGTCTGGAACAAGAAAAACTGATCATGAACCTTCGCTTCCTCGAAACCTTCGTCTGGGTCGCCCGGCTCAAGAGCTTCCGCCTGACGGCAGAAAAGCTGTTCACCACCCAGGCTTCGGTATCCAGCCGTATTGCCGCACTGGAGGCTGACCTGGGCGTGAAGCTGTTGCTGCGTGACTCCCGCGGCGTCAGCCTGACCCCGGAGGGCGGCAAGGTGCTGGAATACGCCGAACGCATGCTGGAAACCGCCAAGGCCATGAAGCAGTCGCTGGACAGCGACCGGGCCAAGGTCGGGCGCATTCGCATCGGGGTAATGGACACGGTGATCCACACCTGGATGAGCGCGCTGGTGGCGGAGCTGACCGAGCGCTACCCGCAGGTGGAAATCGAACTGGTGGCCGACACCGCGCTGAACTTGCGCGAGCAGCTGCAGAAGGGCTTTCTTGACGTGATTTTGCAGACCGACTTGCTGCGCGAGCAATCGATCCGCAGCCTCGACCTGGCGCGCTACCCAATGGGCTGGGTGGTGGCCGCAGGCGCCCACCAGCACCGGGACTATGCGTCGCTGGCCGAACTTGGGCGCGAGCGCATCATCACCTTCTCGAAGAATTCACGGCCACACCAGGAGGTGCTGAGCTTGCTGCAGGCTGCGGGGGCAGAGGCGCCGCGGTTGAATTGTGTAAACTCGGTGGCGGCGATTACCCGGCTGTTGCGCGACGGTTTTGGCATTGGCGCGCTACCGCCGGCGCTGGTGGATGCCGAGTTGGGCCGGGGCGAGCTGGTGCTGCTGGAAGGGTTGCAGCCGCCGCCGAGCCTTGAGCTGGTGGTGGCGTGGCAGACCGGGGTGGCGTTGGTCGATGAGGTGGTTGGGGTTTGCCGGCAGGTGTTGGAGCGGTATGCGCGGGATGTGGGGGGGCAGCGGATCGTACTAGTCTGAACAACAGTCTCTGCCTGTACCGGCCCTTTCGCGGGCTCGCCCGCGAAAGGGCCGGTACAGGTACAGCAGAACTTAGCGCCAGCTCTCTTTCACCACCCTGCGCCGCCCGCCCAGGATCAGCCAGCCAATCCCCAGCAACAGGCTTTCGACCACAAAGGCCAGCACAAAACCGGCACCCACACCCCAGCCAATCGCCTCGGGCACCAGCAGAATCTGGTAGCTGTAGCCATTGAGGGTTTCTTCACGCAACTGCGGGTCGGCCTGTACCAGCACATGCCAGGTACGCTCAGCCCATGACCCTTGCAGCACCTGCCATTCGTTTTCCAGCAGTTCGTTGCGGATCATCAGGCTTTCGATGCTGTTGGCATCACTGTTGAACACCGGGTCGTCGCTGCTGCGGTAGTGCTGCAGCAGCGCCTGCAAGTCGCCCTTGAAAAAGCGCTCGGCCGTTTGCCGGAACCCATCGAGTGCCTCGCGCGATTCGAACAGGTGCGCCTCGACCCGCTGGCTGTAGTCCTTGACCAGCCCCGGGACCTGGATACCGGCCAGCAGGCCGAAGGTGAACAACAGCAATCGCAGGTAACTTCTGAACATGCAGCGTCCTTAGCTCTGGCCGTGCGCCACGCACTCGCCGTGCCGCCACAGGGCCCACTGACCCGGCGCGTAGCGGTGCCAGGTCTCGTTCTCGGTCAGGGCCTCGGTGGCAATCACCGTGACCACGTCGTTGGGGGTGGTTTCGGTATGAAAATCGACGATCAGGTCGACATCCTTCAACCGTGCGGCACCAAATGGCGCACGGCGGGTAATGTGCACCAGCTTGGTCGAGCAAAAGCAGAACAACCAGTCGCCGTCGCTGAGCATGCAGTTGAACACGCCCTGACCACGGTAGCCGGCACAGGCTTCGACCAACACTGGCAGCAGCTGCTCCACCGGCACCGGTTCGGGGAAAGCGCTGCGGATGCGGTTGAGCAGGTCGCAGAAGGCCGCTTCGCTGTCGGTGTCGCCCACTGGCCGGTAAAAACTGGCCAGGCCCTTGAAGTCACCCAGCTGGCCGTTGTGCGCGAAGCACCAGTTGCGGCCCCACATTTCCCGTACGAACGGGTGGGTGTTGGACAGGCAAACCCTGCCGACGTTGGCCTGACGGATATGACCGATCACCACTTCGCTTTTGATCGGGTAGCGCTGCACGAGGTTGGCCACTTCCGACTCGCTGCTCGCGGCCGGGTCCTGGAACAGGCGCAGGCCGCGGCCTTCGTAAAAGCCTATCCCCCAGCCGTCACGGTGCGGGCCGGTACGCCCGCCCCGCTGCATCAGGCCGGTGAAGCTGAAAACAATGTCGGTAGGGACGTTGGCACTCATGCCCAGCAGTTCGCACATAGGCGTGTCTCCGTTTACAGACGAGGCTCGACCCGGCCTGCGCCACGCGTAGCGGCTGGCGGCAAGTCGTCACGGTAACGGTCGCTGCGCTCGGCAGCCAGCGGCGCCTGGGTGCCGAGCTGGTCATCCTCGGCCCGCTGACGCCTGGCGGCGGCTTCGGCCTGCTCACGGCGTGCGTGCGCGCGCTTTTCCAGCGGCCAGCGCAGCAGCACGAAGAGGAAGTACAGGCCGAAGGCGATCATGCCATACATGGCGAAGTCGGACACAGCGCGCCAGGCGTTGTTGCCGACCTTGAAAGCGACATCCAGCGCAGTGATGGCGATTGCAGGGGCGAAGCTGTCCTTGACCGGGTCGACGATGGTCGGGGTCAGCAGCAGCACCGCCAGCACCACCCGTAGCGGTTCGCGCAGCCAGCGCCACATCCAGCCGGTGAGCTTGAAGCCCACCAGCAGGCACCCTAAGGCGGCTACTGCGTACAAGCCCCAGGCGAAGGTGTAGTCGTTCTCGGTCATGGTGTTCGTGCAAGCCAGGCAAAGAGATGCCTATGATAAACACTTTTCCGGGCGCAGACAGTGTTTGCCTGTGCCGGCCTCTTCGCGGGTAAACCCGCTCCTGCCTCGGTGCGATCCCTGTAGGAGCGGGTTTACCCGCGAAGAGGCCGGCACAGGCAACCCCAATCAAGAGATCTTCAATGCCAGCCAAGCCCCAACCCCCGATTGCCCAAGCCGACCAGGCCACCGACCCGTATGCCTGGTTGCAACAGCGCGATACCCCCGAGGTACTCGCTTACCTGCACGCTGAAAACGCCTACCAGGAAGCCTGCCTGGCCGACCAGGCACCGTTGCGTGAGCAACTGTTCGAAGAGATCAAAGGCCGCATCCTGGAGACCGACCTCTCGTTGCCGGCGCCCTGGGGCCCCTACCTGTACTACACCCGCACCACCGCCGGCGACGAATACCCGCGTCACTACCGCTGCCCACGCCCGACCGACGACTCGAACACCGTCGATGAAAGCCAGGAGCAACTGCTGCTCGACCCCAACGTCCTGGCCAACGGCGGTTTCCTCTCCCTCGGCGCGTTCAACATCAGCCCCGACCACCGCCTGCTGGCCTATAGCCTCGACACCAGCGGCGACGAAATCTATACCCTGTACGTCAAAGACCTGGCCAGTGGCCGTGTCACTGCCCTGCCCTTCGACGACTGCGACGGTAGCCTGACCTGGGCCAACGACAGCCAGACGCTATTCTTCGCTGAGCTGGACGACACCCACCGCCCATGGCGCCTGCGTCGCCACACCTTGGGCACCGACGCTGCGCACACCGTGTTCGAAGAGCCAGACGGGCGTTTCTTCCTGCACTGCTACCGCACCAGTTCCGAGCGTCAGCTGGTGCTGCTGCTGAACAGCAAGACCACCAGCGAGGCCTGGGTGCTGGACGCCGAAACCCCGCAGGCGCCGTTCACCTGCCTGGCGCCGCGCGTCGAAGGCCACGAATACTTCCCCGACCACGGCCAACTCGACGGCCAGTGGCGCTGGTTCATCCGCACCAACCAGGATGGCATCAACTTCGCCCTGTACCACGCGCCAGTCGCACCAGTGCCAAGCCGCGAACAGTGGCAGGTGCTGGTGGCGCACCGCGACGCGGTCATGCTCGAAGGCCTCAGCCTGAACGCCGACGCCCTCACCCTGAGCCTGCGCGAAGGCGGCCTGCCGATCATCGAAGTACGCCCACAGGGCCTGCCGGCCTACCGCGTCGAACTGCCAGACGCCGCCTACAGCCTGTACGTGCAGGACAGCCTGGAATTTGCCAGCACTCGCATACGCTTGCGCTACGAAGCGCTCAACCGCCCGGCCCAGGTGCGCCAGCTGGCGTTGTCCACGGGCGCCCAGGTGGTGCTCAAGCAAACCCCGGTGCTCGGTGCATTCGATGCCGATGACTATGTCAGTGAGCGCCTGTGGGCAACCGCAGCGGACGGCACCCAGGTGCCGATCAGCCTGGTACGCCGCCGCCAGGACCTGGGCAAGACCGTGCCACTGTACCTGTACGGCTATGGTGCCTATGGCGAAAGCCTCGACCCCTGGTTCTCACATGCGCGCCTGAGCCTGCTGGAGCGCGGCGTGGCCTTTGCCATCGCCCATGTGCGAGGTGGTGGTGAACTGGGGGAGGCCTGGTACCGTGCCGGCAAGCAGGAGTACAAGCACAACACGTTCAGCGACTTCATCGCCTGCGCCGAGCACCTGATCAGCCAGGGCGTGACGGCCGCCGATCGCCTGGCCATCAGTGGTGGCAGCGCTGGCGGCCTGCTGATCGGCGCGGTGCTCAACCTGCGCCCGGAGCTGTTCCGCTGCGCCATTGCCGAAGTGCCCTTCGTCGACGTGCTCAACACCATGCTCGACCCGGAGCTGCCGCTGACCGTGACCGAGTACGATGAATGGGGCAACCCTGAGGAGCCGGAGGTGTATGAACGGATCAAGGCTTATGCGCCGTACGAGAACCTGAAAGCGCAGGCCTACCCGGCGATGCTGGTGGTGGCGGGCTACAACGACAGCCGCGTGCAGTATTGGGAGGCAGCCAAATGGGTGGCGAAGTTGCGCACACTCAAGACCGACAGCAACCTGCTGCTGCTCAAGACCGAGATGGGGGCTGGGCATGGCGGGATGAGCGGGCGGTACCAAGGGTTGAAGGATGTGTCTCTGGAGTATGCGTTCGTGTTTGGCGAGCTGGGTATCCTTTGAGAGAGCGGGGGGCGCGTTGCGCCCCTTTCGCGACACAAGGCCGCTCCCACAGGACAGTGGACTGCACCCCAGATGTTGGACATCTGTCCATCTTCTGAGGTGCAGTCCACAGCGCGGAATCCAGTCCAACCTGCGGGAGCGGCCTTGTGTCGCGATGGGCTGCAAAGCAGCCCCAGACGCCCTCAGCTCCCCCCGTCAATCATCCTCCACAACCGGCTTTGGCGGGTCCTGTCGCAACCCGGGCAATGGCTGATCCTTCGGCGGGCCGGGCACTGGCATCGGCGGCAACAAGGGCGCCCCCGGCTGGCTGTCATAAGCCTTGGGCGGCGTACTCGGGGTAATCTGCGGGTATGGCGTAGGCGTCGGCGTACCGGGCGCGCCGGGTACTGGCGGCGTGAGCCTGGGTGGCGTACTGGCAGCTTCTGCCAAGGGCAGGCCAGCCATCAACAGCGCGGCGAGGATCGCGTGAAACATCAGCAACCTCCTGTCGGGAACCTTTCTACAGGCTACGCCTAAATCAACGCTTTCGCCTGTCCGCCTGACCTGCAAGCGCGCTAGACTCAATGGCATAACCGTCACTTGCCTGATCAGAACAAAGGAAACACCATGAGCTCCACCTCTTCTGCCGCCGCCACCGCGCGCCTCGACCGCATCCTGGCCGATGCCAAGCGCGACAAGGAAATGGGCTACCGCGACAAGGCCCTGAGAATGTACCCGCACGTATGCGGCCGCTGCGCCCGCGAGTTCGCCGGCAAGCGCCTGAGCGAGCTGACCGTGCATCACCGTGACCACAACCACGACAACAATCCTCAGGACGGCTCCAACTGGGAGCTGCTTTGCCTGTACTGCCACGACAACGAGCACTCGCGCTACACCGACCAGCAGTACTTCAGCGAAGGCTCCACCAGCACCCCGAGCATTGCCAAGGCTACGCACAACCCGTTTGCCGGGCTGGCGGGCATGCTGAAGAAAGACTGACCATCGATTCGCCCCCCGCTGTTACCGGGCAGCCCGTATAATCGCGCTTTTTTCGCGAAGGGCCCCGGTACGTGGCAAACAAACGATACAGCTGCATCGGCCTGTTCAACCCCAAGTCGGCAGAAAACGTCGGCTCTGTGATGCGCGCCGCGGGCTGCTATGGCGTCAATTCGGTGTTCTACACGGGCAAACGCTATGAACGCGCACGTGACTTTGTCACCGACACCAAGCGCGTGCACTACGACATCCCGTTGATCGGCATCGACGACCTGCAGCGCATTATCCCGCTGGGCTGCACGCCAGTGGCGGTAGAACTGGTGGAGGGTGCGCGGCCATTGCCGGATTACACCCATCCGGACCGGGCCATTTACATCTTCGGGCCAGAGGATGGCTCGTTGAGCGAAGAGGTGCGGGGATGGTGTGAAGAGACTATCTACATCCCGACCGAGGGCTGCATGAACCTGGCAGCAACGGTGAATGTGGTGCTGTACGACCGCTTGGCCAAGGGGCTGAATACCCGCTCGGGGCCCAAGTTCAAATAAAAAGGCCGCCACTGCGGCGGCAGGACAGACCTGCCAACACAGGGCGACCGAGTGCTGAGCTCCGTCAGAACAGCACCGAAACCGGGCCGAACATTGCCTCGACAAACCATGGGTTGTCGCGATCAACGCTGCCGACGGTGGTTGGCTGCACGCTCCCCAACCTCGGTTTCGCCCCGTGAACAATGCTGAGTTTCTGCTCGGCGGTGTATTCCAGGTACGACTTGATACGCTTGAAATGCGACTTGCAGACGATGCCGCCCTGCCGATTGTCAGGCGCAGGGATGCCTAGTGCAGCACCTTGCTCTGCAGCACATCGGAACGCCGCCCCAGCACGTTCTCGCTGATCTGCACAAAGTCTTCGGTACTGACGCTGGGCAGGCGCATCAGCCCCCGCACCACATCGTCCAACGAACGTTTGGCCTGGGTGTGAATGCGGATTTCCTTGTCCAGCGCCTGCAACAGCATCACGCCGCGGGCCACCTGGGCCGGGCTTGCGCGTTCACCCTTGAGCCGGTTGACCTTGGCGCCCTGCTTGCTCAGACGCGCCTGCCAGACCTGGTAACGGTCATCACTCATCCCGCCCGAGCGGCGTAGCAACTCGTTGGCGTAATAATCGGTCAGGCTCTCTACCAGCCAGTCACTGCCGTCACGCCCGTGAATCTGCGCGAACAGTTGCACCAATTCGCGCAGCAACGGGCTATTGCCGTTTTCGCTGACCATGGGCCGGGCACTGTTCAAGTACAACGAGCCCTGCGCAGCCATAGCCCCTCGCCACATGCCGTCACGCGCCCCGACCAACAGCAGCTTGGGCGGGTTACGCGGGAACACAGCTTGTAGTTGTGGCCAGACGAATGTGAGCAAGGTCAGGCTGTCCATGCGCCGCATGCCCTGCCCCACCGGCGCGGCCACGGTCACTTCGGTCTCGCCCAGGCGAGCGCGGCGGCTGCCCAGGTCGCCGGCAAGCATCCAGCCGGTCGGGCGATCGAACAGGCGCGACACGTTGTCGATGCGAAACTTCCCCTTGCCGATACGCGGCCAGGACGTTTCGATGCTCTTCCAGCCCTCGGGCAGGTCGAAAGCCAGGCGCGCCACCAGCTCGGTACCATCCTGCTGGTCGAGGCGCGCAGGGGGTATCAGCTGGTCGCCGAGGAACAGTGCCCAGTGTGGGGTGATGCGTGATGAATAGGCGCCGCTGGCCAGCTTCTGGTCCAGCTGCACACGGTAGCTGAGGCTGGTCTTGCCGGCCGCTGGCTGCCAGATACCACGCTGCCCCTTCAGCTGCCATTGCCCATCGGCCTGGAAGCCGCTGTAGGCCCCAGCCTTTCCCAAGTCGAAGTCCAGGCTGCGCACGGCGCTGCCTTCGGCCAATGTCACGCGGACCTCGGCCTGGCCGCTGGCAGGTAGCAAGCGCACCTGGTAGTGGAGGTCGACCTTCTTCGCCCAGGCCGGCGAACTGGCCATCAGGCCCAACAGCAACAACAGCTGGCAACGCATACAGAAACTCCTTGTTTCCCCGAGGCAGCGGGCCGCGCCGGTCAGCTGGCGCGAAAGATCAGGTGGTCTTCCCAGTCGTCTTCGTGCACATCGTGTTCACTGAGCATACGCCCCGACTGGGAAATGCGCTGTTCATGAACCTGTTGCCGGTCGCCACAGACCAGGTGATGCCAAGCCGGCAAGTCCTTGCCCTCACTGACCAGACGGTAACCGCAGGTACTCGGCAGCCACTTGAACTGGTCGGCCTTGCCCGGGGTCAGCTGGATGCAGTCTGGCACGTGGGCGAAGCGGTTGGGGTAGTCGCTGCACTGGCACGTATCCAGGTCCAGCAGTTTGCAGGCGATGCGCGTGTAATAGACGCTGTTGTCGTCTTCGTCCTCGAGCTTTTGCAGGCAGCACAGGCCGCAGCCATCGCACAGCGACTCCCACTCTTGCTGGCTGAGTTGTTCGAGGGTCTTGCGCCGCCAGAACGGCGCGTTTTCAGCGATCATCACACAGGGTTCCTGCCTTCATCTTGGGGGCCACGGCGCGCGGCGGCGCCAGTCTAGAGCCTGGGCTTCGGCAAAGCCAGACCGCTTGTCAGTCGCGACGGCACGCAGTAGCGTGCGCTTTTCCCGTCCGTTTGCAGGAGCCGCCATGAGCGCCAACCCCCGCATTGCCGATTACGCCATCAATGAGCAGTTCATCAACCGCTGGTCACCACGCGCCTTCACCGCCGAGCCGATCAGCGAAGAAACCCTGCTGAGCTTCCTCGAGGCCGCCCGCTGGGCACCGTCGGCCTATAATTCGCAGCCTTGGCGCTTCCTTTATGCCCGCCGCGACACGCCGAACTGGGAGCGTTACCTGAGCCTGCTGGTGCCATTCAATCGCAGCTGGGCGCAACAAGCGTCGGCGCTGGTGCTGGTCATTTCGAAGACTACCTTCGCGGCCCCGGGCGCTACGGAAGAAAAACCGGCCCTGTGGCACACCTTCGACACGGGCTCTGCCTGGGGGCACCTGGCCCTGCAGGCCAGCATCAGCGGCTGGCATACCCATGGCATGGCCGGCTTCGATCAGGACCTGGCACGTCAGGAACTGAAGATTCCCGAAGGTTACGCACTGCATGCCATGGTGGCGATCGGCAAGCTGGGCGACAAGGCCAGCCTGGATGAAGCCCTGCAGGCGCGTGAAGTGCCAAGCCCGCGCAAGCCGCTGAGCGAGCTGGCTGCTGAAGGCGATTTCAGCCTGTAAGGTTTGTGTTGGCCGTGCTGGCCTCTTCGCGGGCAAGCCCGCTCCTACGGGGATATCACCACCCTGTGCTGGAGGGGTTTACCCGCGAAGAGGCCGGTACGGGCCACAGCAATCAGTAGCCCCGGGCGAAATCGACTTCGCCACGCAACCCCTGCCCCGCCGCATACGCTCGCACATTCTCCGCAAACAAGCGCACCATCGCCGCCGGCGAGGTGGGCGCCGAGCTGTGCCCGGTCAGCAGCAAGCCCCAGGCGGTCCAGAACGGGTGTTGCTTGGGCAGCGGCTCCTGGCGGCACACATCGATCACCGCACCGGCCAGATGGCCCTCCTTCAACGCCTCGACCAGGTCGGCATCGACCACCGCCACACCACGTCCGGCATTGATGAACAAGGCCGAGGGCTGGAAGCACTTGAACAGCGCTGCGTCATACAGGTCATGAGTCGCCGGGGTATCCGGCAGCAGGTTCAGCACGTAGTCGACCTGGCCAACCAAGCGCGGCAGGTCGGCCAGCGCCGCCACCTCGACGAACGGCGCCTGCTCACGGGCGCTGCTGGCAACGCCGTACAGCGCCACACCAAACGGCTGCAGGAACTCGGCCACACGCTGACCAATGTCGCCTACACCCACAATGAGGACCTTGCGCCCTTCCAGGCTGCGCCCCGGGCGGTCATCCCACCGCCGCTCGACCTGGCTGACCAGGCGCGACAGCACCTCACGCTCATGGCCTAGCATATAGGTGAGCATGTACTCGGCCATCACCTGCCCGAAGATGCCTACTGCGCGGCTCAGGCGGTAATCACGCGGCAGGCCGTCGGCCAGCAACGGCGTGATACCGGCCCATGTCGACTGTATCCAGCCAGGCTTGTGGCCTTGGCGCAGCAGACTGGCCAGCAAGTCCGGCTGGCCCAGCCACACCGGACACTGCGGTGCCTGGCGGGCCAGTTCGGCAGAGTCGCCGCTGGTCAGCACTTCCAGTTCTGGCGCGGCGGCGCGCAAAAGCTCGGCGTATCGAGCATGGTCATGCTCAGCGATCAGTACACGCATGGTCAGACGGGGTCGTTTCGGCGCAGCAGCTCTTCGGGCAGGTGCTCGATGTACTCATCTTCCAGCGGCGGCATCTGCAGGTGGTAGCCTTGGCTTTCGAGGTTCTCCAGCACCTTGGTGATGTCCTCGCGGGCCAGCTTGCGCTCAGGGCTGAGCACCAGGTCGAAAGCGTGCACGGGGGTGCCGAAGAACGGCAGCAGGCCTTCAGGCACGCGCTCCAGGCCGTCAGCTTTGAGTACGTACAGGTACATTTCGTTCTTGCGTGGGCTCTTGTAGATCGAGCAAATACGTTTCATCGGGTTTCTCCGGCACCTGCCAGGTTGTCCAGCAGGGCCTGGCCCATGCGCTCACGGCGCCAGCCGCGCAGCGAATCGGGCAGTTGATAAGGGCCATTGGGGTATCCGCTCTTGAGCAGCGCCTCCAGGGCTTTCTTGCGCAGCATCAACTCGGGCGCAATCCCCAGGCGCTCGCCTTCGGCCTGGCCGATGGCACGCAGCTGCTTGAGAAGGCCCGCAGCCTCGATCGGCAGCGGCTCGGGCAAGGGCGCCGGCCATTGCTCGGCAGGCAGGCTGGCGGCGCGCTTGATCAGCTGGATGAGGCACTCGCCGTCCTGACGAATGGTGCGTGGGTGCATCTCGTCGATCTTGGCCAGGGCCGACAGGTTGTTCGGCTGGCTTTTGGCCATGGGCCAAAGCGAGTGCTCCTTGAGGATACGATTACGCGGCACATCGCGGTTGCGCGCTTCGCGCTCGCGCCAGGCGCACAGCTCACGTAGCACTGCCAGTTGTTGAGGTGCCAGCTTCCAGGCCAGCTTGACGTCGCGGTACAGGCTTTCAGGCTCGACTTCACGGCGCAACGCAGCCACCAGCTCGGCGCCGTCTTCCAGCACCCAGGCATACTTGTCGTCACTCAGCCGCGGGCGCAGCACGGTGAACAGCTCGGCCAGGTGCACGGCATCTTCGGCAGCGTAGCTGACCTGGGTTTCCGAGAGCGGGCGTTGCAGCCAGTCGGAGCGGGTTTCGCCTTTGGGCAATTCGATGCCCAGCACTTCCTGCACCAGCCGCGAATAGCCCATGGAGAAGCCCAGGTTCAGGTAACCGGCGGCCAGCTGAGTGTCGAACAGCGGCTGAGGCAGCTTGCCGGTCAGGCGCAGCAGCACTTCAAGGTCTTCGCTGCAGGCGTGCAGCACCTTGACCACACCGCTGTCTTCCAGCAGGTCGGCCAAGGGTTGCCAGTTGCCGATCAGCAGCGGGTCGATCAGAAAGGCGCGTTGGCCGTCGCCGATCTGAATCAGCCCGGCTTTCGGGTAGAAGGTGTCGACCCGCATGAATTCGGTGTCGACGGCGACGAAGGGCAGCTGGTGCCAGTCGCGGCAGTGTTCGGCCAGGCTCTGGTCGTCACGGATCCAGTGAATTTCGATGGCCACAAGGCTCTCCCACTAACATTGGCGCGCAGTATATACGGCGCGGGCACTGCGGGTGAAACTGTCCCGCTTTTCGGGGGCAGTCCACCCTGTGGGAGCGGGCGCACCCGCGAATGAAGGCAACACGGTGTATGGCCCGGGCTTGCCCGCTCCCACAGGGATCGCCCAAGCTTGCATGAAACGCGACTGGCTTCAGCGCTTGGCCGCCAGCCAGGGCCGGCAACTGGCGAACATGTCCAGCGACTGTTGGTAGAGCTCGGTATGCACCTGCAACAGGCCAAGCATCGAGTGGAACAGGTTGTCCTGGGACAGCGGGGCATCGCTGAGCCGTGCCAGGCAGTCGGTATCGACGCCGAAGTCCTCCTTGTAGCTGTCGGAGAACCAGGTCAGCAGCGGCACGTGCTTCTGCGGCTCGGGAGCGATGGCGTAGGGCGTGCCGTGCAGGAACAGGTTGTACTCGCCCAGCGACTCGCCGTGGTCGGACAGGTAGATCATCGCCGTGTCGACCTTGTCTTGTTTGCTGCGCAGGGTATCGATCAGCGAGGCCAGCACCTTGTCGGTATAGGCCAGGGTGTTGTCGTATCCGTTGATGATTTGCTCCTTGCTGCACTGGTTCAACGCGTTGCTCTGGCACACCGGTGTGAAGCGCTCGCCATCACTGGGGTAGCGCTTGAAGTATTCGGGGCCGTGGCTGCCCATCTGGTGCAGCACCAGCACGGTGTCCTTGTCGAGGTTGTCGATCAACGCGTCCAGGCCTTGCAGCAGGATCTGGTCATGGCATTCGCCATTGGCGCACAGCTGCGGATCATTGAGGTTGCTGACGTCGATGAACTGAACGCGGTCGCAGGTGCCTTTGCAGCCCGACTGGTTGTCACGCCACTGCACGGCCAGGCCGGCACGCTGGAGGATGTCCAACAGCCCTTCGCGGTTCTTCGCTACGCGGGCATCGTAATCCCTGCGCTTCATGCCCGAGAACATGCAAGGCACCGAAACCGCCGTTTCCGTACCACACGAGTGCACGTCGGAAAACGCCAGCAGGCCCTGCTCCTTGGCAAGATTGGGCGTGGTATCGCGGTCATAGCCCAGCACGCCGAAATGGTCTGCCCGGGCACTTTCCCCGACCACCAGCACGGTCAGCGACTTGCGCTCATGTTTTTGCCAGGCCGCATCACGCTTGGCATCTTCGCCATAATGCTGGAACGGGCGCGAAGCCGTACCGACACGCTCGCTGACATAACCAATGGAGGCCCCGACGATATTGCTGGGGGTGAGCATCAGGCGCAATTCATGGTGATTGCGAAACAGCGACGACAGCCCTTGATAATTGACCAACGCTACCGAGCCAATGGTCACCACACAGGCACCACTGACCAGCAACTTGCCCAGCAGCTCGCGGTGCCACGGGCGGTAGGCGATTTGCGCCTTCCACAGCAGCACCGATGGCAGCACACCCAGCAGCAGGATATACGCGGCAAACTTGAACGACATCAAGTCGCGCACTTCCGCAACATTGGTCTCGGCCATATTGCGGAACATGGCGGCGTCAATAAGTACGCCGTACTGGTTCATGAAGTAAGCCACGCCCGCGCCACTCATGAACAACACGATAAGTACCGGCTTCAATACATACCGGAAAGCAAATAACGTGAGTATGAGATTGAAGGCGAAGAGCATCAGCACAGCAAACGCCAGACTCAGCCACAACCCTGACAGGCCAGCAGGAACCGCCGCTTGCAGGTGCTCCCAGAGGAACATGTTGAAGCCGATCAGCAGGTAAAGACTGGCCAGCAGCGTGACCCATTCAGTCCGCAGGGATTTGAAGTTGAGCATCAGCGTTCGCAATCAAGAGTGATTATCACCCCCAGGCCAGATGGCACTGTGGGAAAGTTGGGCGAACTCTAGAAAGCACGTCATCAATTTTTCGTGAAAAACTCGGTAACAATTTCGTGAGGGCGCGTCTTTTACCAATTATCTCTAAGGATGGTCTGAAATAGCCCTGTATTTCTGACTGACTTCAGCCTACGCTGATTTTGAAAGCGGTAAACCGATCAAAAAACGATCAAATCGCCCGCTTATTTCGGTGTTTCTGGCCCCAGCGAGCACCTCGCCGCGCCATTTTCTGCATTACAAGCGCACCTCTCCTGCATTCGTCAGTAAATGTCGGCGTGCCATCCATAGGTTCGACAGGGCGAACAGCGTCACCAGTTGCGCGGTGTTCTTCACCAGCCCCCGGAAACGCACCTTGGTGTAGCCAAACTGCCGCTTGATCACGCGAAATGGATGCTCGACCTTGGCGCGCACCTGGGCCTTGGCCTTCTCGATCTTGCGCTTGGCCTTGTACAACGCGCTGCGCTTATCGAGTTTCTTGTAGGTGCTGCGGCGTGCCGCCACCTGCCAGATAACCTTACGATCGACATGCTCTGGACGTTTCTCAACGCCGGTGTAGCCCGCGTCCGTACAAACCACGTTCTCGTCGCCATGCAGCAACTTGTCGACCTGAGTAACGTCCGCAACGTTGGCCGCCGTACCCACCACGCTGTGCACCAGGCCCGACTCGTCATCCACGCCGATGTGCGCCTTCATGCCGAAGTAGAACTGCTGGCCTTTCTTGGTCTGGTGCATTTCCGGGTCGCGCTTGCCGTCCTTGTTCTTGGTCGAACTCGGCGCATGGATCAGTGTGGCATCGACGATGGTGCCCTGGCGCAGCGACAGACCACGATCACCCAGGTAACCGTTGATCACACCGAGGATGCCGGCCGCCAGTTCATGTTTTTCCAGCAGGCGACGGAAGTTGAGGATGGTGGTTTCATCAGGAATGCGTTCCAGGCTCAACCCGGCGAACTGGCGCAGGATGGTGGTCTCGTACAGCGCTTCCTCCATCGCCGGATCGCTGTAGCCAAACCAATTCTGCATCAGATGTATGCGCAGCATCGCCATCAACGGATACGCCGGACGACCGCCTTCACCCTTCGGGTAGTGCGGCTCGATCAGGGCAATCAACCCCTTCCACGGCACCACCTGATCCATCTCGATCAGGAACAGCTCTTTGCGGGTCTGCTTGCGCTTGCCGGCGTACTCGGCGTCGGCGAAGGTCATTTGCTTCATCGGAAAACTCGGCGGGTGGAGTCCGGGTATTTTGCCAAAATCAGGAAGTCTTTTTCAGGATTTCCCTAAACCATTCAGCTGCCATTCAGCCTGAACCGCCGTCACAAGCCTGCGCAAAGACAGCTATCCTCAATGGTCAGGACCTTACCGACAACCCTGACAGAGGTGAAGAAATGCCAGTTCCGCACGATCTGCTCGCTGACCTGCACGTTACCGCTGATGCATTCCAGGCACTCATAGAGAAGGATCAGGACCTGCACAAACTGCACAAGGAGTACAACGCCAAGGACAAGGAGGTGGTAGCCGCCGAAGGCAACGGCACCAACGACGAGGCCGTCAACCGCCTGCGCAAGGAAAGGTTGCTGATCAAGGACAAGATCGAACGGATCATTCATCCGCCCAAATCCTGACAGGCATTTATTGAATCCACCGGCCTCTTCGCGGGCAAGCCCGCTCCTACACCGATGTGCAGACCGTCGTAGGAGCGGGTTCACCCGCGAAAGGGCCGGGCCTGCTGGCCAGTATCCCTGGCCGTTCACCGTTGCCGTCGCTACCGTATTCGCGGGTACCCCCCCTACGCGCAGACCGTCGTAGAAACAGGTTCACCCGCGAAAGGGCCGGGCCTGCTGACCAATGTCCCTGGCCACTCACCGTTGCCGTCGCCTCCGTATTCGCGGGTAAACCCGCTCCTACGCCAATGTGCAGACCGTCGTAGGAGCGGGTTCAC
Source organism: Pseudomonas sp. JY-Q (assembly GCF_001655295.1). Taxonomy (NCBI): domain Bacteria; kingdom Pseudomonadati; phylum Pseudomonadota; class Gammaproteobacteria; order Pseudomonadales; family Pseudomonadaceae; genus Pseudomonas; species Pseudomonas sp. JY-Q. Next base: position 4,604,277 of record NZ_CP011525.1, read on the forward strand.
CCGCGAAAGGGCCGGGCCTGCTGCCCAGTATCCCTGGCCGTTCACCGTTGCCGCCGCTACCGTATTCGCGGGTAAACCCGCTCCTACGCCAATGTGCAGACCGTCGTAGGAGCGGGTTTACCCGCGAAAGGGCCGGGCCTGCTGGCCAGTATCCCTGGCCGTTCGCCGTTCTCGCCGCTACCGTATTCGCGGGTAAACCCGCTCCTACGCCAATGTGCAGACCGTCGTAGGAGCGGGTTTACCCGCGAAAGGGCCGGGCCTGCTGGCCAATACCCCTGGCCGTTCACCGTTGCCGTCGCCTCCGTATTCGCGGGTAAACCCGCTCCTACGCCAATGTGCAGACCGTCGTAGGAGCGGGTTTACCCGCGAAAGGGCCGGGCCTGCTGGCCAATACCCCTGGCCGTTCACCGTTGCCGTCGCCTCCGTATTCGCGGGTAAACCCGCTCCTACCACCTGCAGGAGCGGGCGAGCCCGCGAAGAGGCTTGCAGCCCTACACAGCAACCAGCGCTTTCAACGCCCCATCCAGGTCCTCGACCAGGTCAAGGTAATCCTCGATACCTACCGACAACCGCAACAGGTTCTCGCTGATCCCCATCACCCCTTTCTGCTCTGGGCTCAGCGAGCAGTGCGACATGCTCCAGGAATGGTTGATCATGCTTTCCACCCCACCCAGCGAGTCGGCCAGGACAAAGATCTGCAGCGCCTCCACCAGGCGGTTGAGCGCGGCGCGGTCGCCTTTCACTTTCATCGCCACCACCGCCCCGCCACTGCGCATCTGGCGTTTGCACAGCTCATACTGAGGGTGGCTTTCCAGCCCTGGGTAATACACCTGCTCGACCTGCGCGTGACCTTCCAGGAAGCGCGCCACCTGCAGGGCATTGGCACACTGGCGCTCCATGCGCACATCCAGGGTCTTCAGACCGCGCAGGGCCAGGTAGCAGTCGAACGGCCCCTGCACCGCCCCTATCGCCATGCTGATACGGCGCAGGCGCGCCAGCAACGCATCATTGGCCGCCACCACCACACCGCCGGTGAGGTCGGAGTGGCCACCGATGTACTTGCTGGCCGAGTGCATCACCAGGTCCACACCCAGGGTGATCGGACGCTGGTTCCACGGCGAGCAGAAGGTGTTGTCGATGCAGGTGAGGATGCCCTTGGCCTTGGCCAGGTCGCACACCGCCTTGATGTCGACCAGGTGCAGCAACGGGTTGGTCGGCGACTCGATCCAGATCAGCTGGGTTTCCGGCTTGATCGCAGCCGCTACGGCTTCAAGGTCGTTGAGATCGACATAGGTGGTGGTCAGCCCCGAGGTGCGGCTGCGGTAATCTTCCATGATGCGGAACGTGCCACCGTACACGCCGTTCATCACCACCACGTGGGCATCCTTGGGCAGCAGCTCAAGCACGGTTGCGGTGGCATTGACCCCCGAGGCGCAGGCCACAGCGCCCACGCCTTCTTCCAAGGCAGCGACACAGGTTTCGTACGCATGCCGGGTGGGGTTGCCGACGCGGCTGTAGGAATATTCCGGTTTATCGTCCAGGCTGCGCTTGGTAAACGAACTGGCGGTGACGATGGCCGGAAAAATGGCGTTATCGGCAACGCTGAACTGCTCGCCGGCGTGAATGGTACGGGTGGCGAAATTGCGCGGCTTGTCGGACATGGTCAGGCCCATTGGCAGAATGAAAGCTGCAACTATCGCACAACCCAAATCATCTGGCCTTGGGGTAATCTGTGAAATATTTTTCTGCACGGCCAGCGCGCGATATGGACAGTTTCGACCAGCACATTCTTACCCTGCTACAGCGTGATGCCTCGATCTCGCTGAAGGACCTGGCCGAGGCCGTCAACCTGTCCACCACACCGTGCTGGAAGCGGGTCAAGCGCCTGGAGGAAGACGGCTACATCCTAGGCCGCGTCGCCCTGCTGGACCCCGAACGGCTAGGCTTGGGACTCACCGTGTTCGTCCAGCTCAAGACCCAGCGTCACGACAGCGCATGGCTGGAGCAGTTTGCTGCGACGGTGACCGGGTTCGAGGAAGTGATGGAGTGCTACCGCATGTCCGGGGACTGGGACTACATGCTGCGGGTGGTGGTGGGTGATATTGCGGCGTATGACCGGTTCTACAAAAAGCTGATTACCCGTACCGATGGGTTGTCGAACATCACGTCCAGTTTTGCCATGGAGCAGATGAAGTACACCACGGCTTACCCGGTGCATCGCGCCTGACCGGTGCTGGACTCTTCGCGGGCAACCTCACAGGATCACCTCAACCTCAAGCGCTGTGGGGTCCCGTAGGAGCGGGTTCACCCGCGAAGAGGCCAGCACAGGCACCCCATCAATCCGAGGCCAACACCGCCGCAATGCGGTTCCCCGCCTTGGCCTTTTCGACCTTGATCGCCACGAATTTCGAGGTCGGGGTATAGGTCCCCTCACCATAACTTTCCAGCGGTACCAACGGGTTGGTTTCCGGGTAATACGCCGCCGCCTGCCCCTCAGGCACGTCATACGCCACCAGGCGGAACCCGGACACCCGCCGCTCCACGCCATCCTCCCACAACGACACAAGGTCTACCTGTTCACCCGGTTCGAAGCCCAGGCGACGGATGTCCGCCTCATTGACGAACACCACTTCACGCAGGCCGAACACCCCACGGTAGCGGTCGTCCAGGCCATACAGGGTGGTGTTGTACTGATCGTGCGAACGCAGGGTCTGCAAAATCAGGTCGGGCTTGTCACCACGGGCCAGTACCTTGGCGTTGACCAGTTCCTCGGGCAGCGCGTGGGGCATGAAGCGGGCTTTGCCCGTGGCCGTGCGGAAGTTGCGATCGGCGGCATTGTTGCCAAGGTGGAACCCGCCGGGGCTGTTCAAGCGTTCATTGAAACCGGTAAAGCCCGGAATCACGTCAGCGATCATGTCGCGAATGCGGTTGTAATCCGCCACCGCGTGCTCCCAGTCGATCGGCTGGTTGCCCAGCGTGGCCTTGGCCATGCCGGCAATGATCCACGGTTCCGAGCGCATATGCGGCGAGCGCGGGCGCAACTGGCCGTTGGAGATGTGCACCATGCTGAAGGTGTCCTCCACGGTCACGCCTTGCGGCCCTTCGGCCTGCAGGTCGATTTCGGTACGGCCTAGGCACGGCAGGATCAGCGCATCGCGGCCGGTGACCAGGTGCGAGCGGTTGAGCTTGGTGGAAATCTGCACGGTCAACGCGCAGTTCTGCAGCGCCGCGTGGGTGCGCGCGGTGTCCGGGGTGGCTTGGGCAAAGTTGCCGCCCAGGCCGATGAACACCTTGGCCCGCCCCTCTTCCATAGCCTTGATCGCCAACACTGCGTTGTGCCCATGGGTACGCGGCACACTGAACTGGAAACGTTGTTCGATGGCATCGAGTAGCGCCGCCGAGGGTTTCTCGTCAATGCCCATGGTACGGTCACCCTGCACGTTACTGTGGCCACGCACCGGCGACAGGCCTGCGCCGGGCTTACCGACGTTGCCGCGCAGCAGCTGCAGGTTGACGATTTCCTGCACGGTCGGCACCGAATGGCGGTGCTGTGTGACGCCCATGGCCCAGCACATGATGACCCGCTCGGCCTTGCGGTACATGCGGGCGGCCAGCTCGATCTCGGCCAGGGTCAAGCCCGATTGTTTGACGATGTGCTCCCAGGACGTGGCGTCCACCGCCGCCAGGTAATCGTCGACGCCGCTGGTGTGCTCGGCGATGAAGGCATGGTCGAACACCGCCGGCTCGCCCTTGGCCTGTGCCTCGCGCTCCCATTGCAACAAGTACTTGGCAATACCGCGCATTGCCGCCATGTCCCCACCCAAGGCCGGGCGGAAGTAGGCGCTGGAGGTCGGCTCGGAGCCGTTGCTGAGCATTTCGAACGGGTGCTGCGGGTGCTGGAAGCGCTCAAGGCCACGCTCTTTCAGCGGGTTGAAGCAGACGACCTGGGCGCCACGCTTGACCGCTTCGCGCAGGGGTTCGAGCATGCGCGGGTGGTTGGTGCCGGGGTTCTGCCCGATGACGAATATCGCGTCGGCCAGCTCCAGATCGTGGAACACCACGGTGCCCTTGCCCACCCCGAGGGTTTCCGACATGCCCGCGCCGCTGGCTTCGTGGCACATGTTCGAGCAATCCGGGAAGTTGTTGGTGCCGTAGGCACGCACGAACAGCTGGTAAAGGAACGCCGCTTCGTTGCTGGCCCGGCCCGAGGTGTAGAATTCGGCTTCATCCGGCGACTGCAGCGCACGCAGGTGCCTGGCGACCAGCTCGAAGGCCTCCTGCCAGGTGGTTTCGACATAGTGGTCGGTGGCGGCGTCGTAGCGCATCGGGTGGGTGAGGCGGCCCTGGTATTCAAGCCAGTAGTCGGTCTGCTCCTTCAGCGCGCTGACGCTGTATTTGGCGAAGAAAGCCGGGTCGACCGAGCGGCCGGTGGCTTCCCAGTTGACCGCCTTGGCGCCGTTTTCGCAGAACTTGACCATGTCGCTTTCCGGCGACTCGCCCCAGGCACAGCCGGGGCAGTCGAAACCGCCGTTCTGGTTGGTCTTGAGCATGGCCCGCAGGTTCTTGAAGGCGTTGTCGCTGCCCAGCCAGCTCTTGGTCACGCTTTTGAGCGCCCCCCAGCCGGCAGCGGCGCCCTTGTAGTCCCTGATGTGTTCGTCCTGGCTCATGCGATGAATCCTCACGCTTCGATGCTTTTTTCCAGCCTATGGAGCGTGGGAAGGAGCGTCCAATCGAAAGATCTTACGGCGTGATAAGCGGTTTCGATCATGGCTGCCAGAGGCTGTCCCAGGCGATAGAGGCCATCGATCAACCGGTCAGGCAAAGCAATTTGACGGCCTTGCGGCCAGGTTATAGCTTGGAGTCATGTCCCAACCCATTCGAGTGCGAACGTGGAACAGAACAGCCGGGCCCTGATCGACGGCTTCAACCGGAAAATCGACTACCTGCGGATGTCGGTCACCGACCGCTGTGACTTCCGTTGCGTGTACTGCATGGCCGAAGACATGCAGTTTCTGCCGCGCCAGCAAATCCTCAGCCTCGAAGAACTGTTCCAGGTGGCCGAACGCTTCGTCGCGCTGGGCACCCGAAAGATCCGCCTGACGGGTGGCGAGCCACTGGTACGCCAGGGCATCGTCGACCTGTGCGGGCGCATCGCCGCCCTGCCCGGCCTGCGCGAGCTGTGCCTGACCAGCAACGGCTCGCAACTCGGGCGCCTGGCTCAGCCGCTGTTCGACGCCGGGGTGACACGCCTGAACATCAGCCTGGATAGCCTGGATGCCGACCGTTTCAAGCAGCTGACCCGCACCGGCGACCTAGCCCAGGTAATCGCCGGCATCGACGCCGCACGCCAGGCCGGTTTCAAACGCACCAAGCTCAACTGCGTGGTACTCAAAGGCCGCAACGACCATGAACTGGTCGATCTGGTGCGCTTTGCCATCGAACGCGAGCTGGACATCACCTTCATCGAGGAAATGCCGCTGGGGGTAATAAGCGAGCATGAACGTGGCGAATCGTTCTGCTCCAGCGATGAAGTACGGGCACGCCTGGCCGAGCAGTTCACGCTGGTCGAATCGACAGAGTCGTCCATGGGGCCGGCCCGCTACTGGCGCCTGGCCGAAGCCGCGAACACCCGGGTCGGCTTCATTTCCCCGCACAGCCACAACTTCTGCGCCACCTGCAACCGCGTGCGCCTTACCGTAGAAGGCCGCCTGCTGCTGTGCCTGGGCAACGAACACTCGGTCGACCTCAAGCACGTGCTGCGCGCCCACCCGGGCAACCCCGAACGCCTGGAAAAGGCCATTCGCGATTCGCTGCACCTCAAGCCCTATCGCCATCACTTCGAAGTCGGTGGCGATGTGCAGATCCTGCGCTTCATGAACATGACCGGCGGCTGAGCAGCCGTCTTTGGATTTCCATGATCGTCCCCCCCTCCACCGATGTGTTGCGCGTGTTGTTCACCCTCAAGGGATCGATCGTCAAACGCATTGCCCTGCGTTGCCTGATGGTGACACTGCTGGCCGCGCTGATCGTGCTGGTCGAGCGGCATTTCCCGACGTATTTCTACCCGGTCAGCGCCACGCCGTTCACCTTGCTGGGCCTGTCGCTGTCGATCTTCATGAGCTTTCGAAACAATGCGTGCTACGACCGTTGGTGGGAGGGGCGCAAGGCCTGGGGCAAACTGATTATCGAAACCCGCTCGTTCGTGCGGGAAAGCGTGGCGATTACCGACGAAACACTGCGCGCCGAACTGCTGCGAAACCTGTGTGGTTTCGCCCATGCACTCAATGCCCGGCTGCGTAACGAGGACGAACGGGCAGCTGCCAGGCCGTGGCTGGCCAGGGCCGATGCGATCAGCCCGCACAATGTGTGCGACGGCATCCTGCGTGAAATCGGCGAACACTGTTCACGGTTGGCCGCACAGCAACAGATCAGCGAATGGCGCTACAACCTGCTGGAGCAGCGCCTGGTGGGCCTGACCGAAGTGCAGGCCACCTGTGAGCGGATCAAGGGCACACCCTTGCCGTTCCCCTACACGCTGCTGCTGCACCGTACTATCTACATTTTCTGCCTGCTGCTGCCGTTTGCCCTGGCCGAGCCACTGGGCTGGCTGGCACCGCTGTTCACCACCATCGTGGGGTACACGTTCTTCGGGCTGGATGCGATCGGCAACGAGCTGGAAGACCCGTTCGGGCGCGATGAGAACGATCTGCCGACCGATGCCATGGTGCGGACTGTGGAGCGCGATGTGCTGGCCGGGCTAGGGGAACAGCAGCTACCTCCCGCCTTGTTGCCGGTGGGGTATGTGTTGAGCTGACGGTGGGTGGTTGCCTGTTCTGGCCTCTTCGCGGGTAAACCCGCTCCTACATCGGCAACAGGTGTTTGACGAAGTTGCAGGGCCGGTGCCGTGCATCCAGCTGCTCGGCCAGAATGCCTTCCCAGGCGGTGCGGCAGGCCCCGGTCGAGCCCGGCAGGCAGCACACCAACGTGCGGTTGGACAACCCGGCCAACGCCCGGCTCTGCACGGTCGAGCTGCCAATATCGAGAATCGACAATGCCCGGAACAACTCGCCAAACCCATCGATACGCTTGTCCAGCAGGCACTCGACCGCTTCGGGTGTGCTGTCGCGCCCGGTAAAGCCGGTACCGCCGGTGATCAGCACCACCTGCACCTGTTCATCGGCAATCCAGCTGGCCACCTGAGCGCGGATCTTGTACAGGTCGTCCTTGAGCAGCGCTCGCGCCACCAGCCGGTGACCGACCTCGACCGAGCGGTTGGCCAGCAGCGCGCCGGAAGTATCGTTGTCGTAGGTACGGGTGTCGCTGACAGTCAGCACGGCGATGTTCAGCGGTACGAAGACCGCATCAAGTTGGACGCGCACGGTGAAGCTCCTTGAAGGGCATTTTCACCACGCTAGAGGCATACCCCCAGAGGCGTCCAATCGATATGACGTACCGGCCGATCAATGACATCTATCGCAGACGTGGGTTAAGGTCTGCATAACCAGACGCCAGGCACTTCCATGGACATCAAGCAGCTCAAGTTCCTCATCGCCCTCGACCAGACCCGCCACTTCGGCCAGGCGGCGGCGCTGTGCCATATCACCCAACCGACGCTGTCCATGCGCCTGCGCAACCTGGAAGACGAACTGGACCTGGTGCTGGTCAAGCGGGGCCAGCGCTTCGAAGGTTTCACCGAGGCCGGCGAGCGCATCCTGGCCTGGGCCCGTACCCTGCTCGCTGCCCATGACGGCCTGCAGGCCGAGGCTGCCAGTTGCCGTGGCCAGGTGGTCGGCAGCCTGCGCCTGGGCACGGTGCCGCTGGCCAGTTTCAACCCCATGCACCTGCTGCTGCCCCTGCGCGAAAAATACCCCGAACTGCACTTTCAGCTCAGCTCGCTGAGTTCGGAACAGGTCATCGACGGCCTCAGCCGCAACCAGCTCGACCTGGGTATCTGCTACCTGGACCAGGTCAACACCAGCTTCTTCGAAGTGATCGAACTCGGCACCACCACCATGGGCCTGCTGCACGATACACGGCACTTCCAGTTCGCCAGCGACCGGCTGCGCTGGGATGAGCTCGGTGATATTCCGCTGGGGCTGTTGAGCAAAGGCATGCACTACCGCCAGTCGCTGGACCTGAGCTTCCGCAGCCGTGGTCTGGAGCCCAATGCGGTGCTTGAGAGCGACTCGAGCTTCCAGCTTATCCAGGCCATCAACACCGGCATATGTTGCGCGATCATGCCACTGGACTGCGGCCTGGAAGACCTCAGCGAGCACCTGCGCATCGTACCGGTGGCCGACGCCGCCATCCACAGCCCGGTCGGCCTGCTGCTGCGCCGCAGCGAGCCGCGCTCGGCGATTGCCGAGCAATGCTTTGCCGAGGCCCGGGGGTTGTTTCAGGCCACCTGATCGGCGGTAGCCTGGCGATACTGGCGTGGCGTAAAGCCGGTCAGTTGCTTGAACTGGCGGCTGAAAGCGCTGTGGTCAGTGTAGCCGCAGCGCATCGCCACTTCAGTGATCGGCAGCTCCGAATGCAGCAGGCGATGGGCATGCTCCAGGCGCGCCTTGTGGATCATCTGCCGGGGCGTGAGGTGGAACACCCGCTTGCAATAGCGCTCCAGCTGGGCCACGGAGATACCGGCGATGCGGGTTAGCTCGCCCATGCTGATCGGCTGGTGAAAATGCTGGCGAATGTGCTCGTCCACTGCGGCCAGGCGTTGATAGGCGGGGTGGCTGTCGGCGGCTGACTGCAAGTCGACCGAGATGCCGACCAGGCCGATGATCTCGCCCGCCTGGTTGTACAGCGGGCGCTTGTGGGTCAGGCACCAGCCGGGTTCACGGCTGCCGTACAGGTGCAGCTCCAGTTGGTCCTCCAGCACCATCCCTTCCTTGAGCACCCGGCGGTCCTGCTCGGTGTACCCAGGGCCCAGCTGTGCCGGGAACACTTCGGCGCTGGTCTTGCCCAGCAGCGGTTGCAAGCGCTTGAGGCCGCAGCGCTGGACCAAGGTGTTGTTGGCCAGCACGTAGCGGGCGGCCGGGTCCTTGATGAAGATTGCGGCGTTGGGGATGGCGTCGAGCATCGGCAGCAACAGCGATACGCCGGCGAGCAGGGCCTCGAGGGTGGCGGGGCGGTGCTGGTCGAGAGACTGGTAGAGGGTTGCCAGGGGGGCGTCGGTCATCTGTCGGTTCTCTGCTGGCTGGGCCGGCCTCTTCGCGGGTGAACCCGCTCCTACAGGGCCCCCACAGATTTCGAATCCTGTGCGGTGCCTGTGGGAGCGGGTTCACCCGCGAAAGGGCCGGCACTAGCACTGCATCTCTCAAACCCTTATCCGGTATGGCTTTGAGCCTATCCCCCCGCTTTGCGCCTTACCACTGTTTTTCTGCAACTGTGCCGATTTCGTCATCCCCCTTGCAGAAAACCATCAAGAACCGCCGCCCCGACCGGTTCACTCTATGCCCCACGCAAGCCGCCCAAGTCCTACAAGAGCGCGGCCCAAAAAGCCGCATCTCGTGACATCAGACCTGCCTATCCAATAACCAACAAAAAGGCGAACCCATGTCAGGCAAATTCAAAAAACAGTTATCACTGCTGGACCTCACCTTCATCGGCCTAGGGGCCATTTTCGGCTCCGGCTGGCTGTTCGCCGCCAGCCACGTGTCGGCCATCGCCGGCCCGGCCGGCATCCTCTCCTGGTTTCTCGGCGGGTTCGCCGTACTGCTGCTGGGTATCGTCTACTGCGAGCTGGGCGCCGCCCTGCCACGTGCCGGCGGCGTGGTGCGCTACCCGGTTTACTCGCACGGCCCACTGCTCGGCTACCTGATGGGTTTCATCACCCTGATCGCCTTTTCCAGCCTGATCGCCATCGAAGTGGTCGCCTCACGCCAATACGCCGCCGCCTGGTTCCCCGGGCTGACCAAGGCCGGCTCCAGCGACCCAACCGTGCTCGGCTGGCTGGTGCAGTTCGCCCTGTTGGGGCTGTTCTTCTTCCTCAACTACCGCAGCGTGAAAACCTTCGCCAAGGCCAACAACCTGGTCAGCGTGTTCAAGTTCATCGTGCCGCTGCTGGTGATCGGCGTGCTGTTCACCTTCTTCAAGCCAGAAAACTTCGAGGTCCAGGGCTTTGCCCCGTTCGGCCTGTCCGGGGTGGAAATGGCCGTATCCGCCGGCGGCATCATCTTCGCCTACCTCGGCCTGACGCCGATCATTTCGGTGGCCAGCGAGGTCAAGAACCCGCAGCGCACCATCCCGATTGCGCTGATTCTTTCGGTGTTGCTGTCCACCGCGATCTACGCTTTGCTGCAACTGGCCTTCCTCGGCAGCGTGCCGACCGAAATGTTGGCCAACGGCTGGGCCAGCGTGACCAAGGAACTGGCCCTGCCCTACCGTGACATCGCCCTGGCGCTGGGTGTGGGCTGGCTGGCCTACCTGGTGGTGGCCGACGCAGTGATCTCGCCAAGCGGCTGCGGCAACATCTACATGAACGCCACCCCGCGCGTGATCTATGGCTGGGCGCAGACCGGCACCTTCTTCAAGTACTTCACCCGCATCGATGCAGAGTCCGGCATCCCGCGCCCGGCCCTGTGGCTGACATTTGGCCTGTCGGTGTTCTGGACCCTGCCCTTCCCATCGTGGGAAGCGCTGATCAACGTGGTGTCCGCCGCTCTGGTACTGAGCTACGCCGTAGCGCCGGTCAGCGTCGCCGCCCTGCGCCGCAATGCACCACACATGCCGCGCCCGTTCCGGGTCAAGGGCATGGCTGTGCTCGGCCCGCTGTCGTTCATCATCGCCGCGCTGATCGTGTACTGGTCGGGCTGGAACACCGTGTCGTGGCTGCTGGCCCTGCAGATCGTGATGTTCGTGCTGTACCTGCTGTGTAGCCGTTTCGTACCCACCCAGCACCTGTCGCTGGCCCAGCAAGTTCGCTCGTCGGCGTGGCTGATCGGGTTCTATGCGCTGACCATCCTGCTGTCGTGGCTGGGCAGCTTCGGCGGCTTGGGCGTCATCGGCCACCCATTCGACACCGTGGTCGTGGCGGCCTGCGCGCTGGGCATCTACTACTGGGGCGCGGCCACTGGCGTGCCTGCCCACCTGGTGCGCCTGGAAGGCGAGGACGAAAGCGAAGCCTGCGCTGAAACCTATACCGGCCGCCCTGCTGCCGTCGCTTCCTGATCTTTTACGCAAGGGACAAGCCCATGAAACAGATTCACGTCATCGACTCCCACACTGGCGGCGAACCAACCCGCCTGGTGATGAAGGGCTTTCCGCAACTGCACGGCCGCAGCATGGCCGAACAGCGCGACGAACTGCGCGAGCTGCACGACCGGTGGCGCCGCGCCTGCCTGCTGGAGCCACGCGGCAACGATGTGCTGGTTGGCGCACTGTACTGCCCGCCAGTGTCGGCCGACGCCACCTGCGGGGTGATCTTCTTCAACAACGCCGGTTACCTGAACATGTGCGGCCACGGCACCATCGGCCTGGTCGCCTCGCTACAGCACCTGGGCCTGATCGCACCGGGTGTGCACAAGATCGACACTCCGGTCGGCCAGGTCAGCGCCACCCTGCATGAAGACGGCGCCATCACCGTCGCCAACGTGCCCTCCTACCGCTACCGCCAGCATGTGGCGGTGAATGTGCCCGGCCATGGCGTGGTGCACGGCGACATCGCCTGGGGCGGCAACTGGTTCTTCCTCGTTGCCGAACACGGCCAGCGCATCGAGCTGGATAACCGCGAGGTGTTGACCGAGTACACCTGGGCCATGCTCAAGGCGCTCGAAGCCCAAGGCATCACCGGCGAAAACGGCGCGCCCATCGACCATGTCGAGCTGTTCGCCGACGACGCCAACGCCGACAGCCGCAACTTCGTGATGTGCCCCGGCAAGGCCTACGACCGCTCCCCATGCGGCACCGGCACCAGCGCCAAGCTGGCCTGCCTGGCCGCCGACGGCACGCTTGCCGAAGGCCAGACCTGGGTACAGGCCAGTATCACCGGCAGCCAGTTTCACGGCCGTTACGAGCGCGACGGCGAGCGTATTCGACCGTTCATCACCGGCCGCGCCCACATGACCGCCGACAGCACCCTGCTGATCGACGAACAGGACCCGTTCGCCTGGGGCATCTGAGCCCCCGGCCTTTTGACCAAACCCAATTTCGCCAGGAGTAACAACAATGACCAACAACATTTTCACCGGCACCATGCCCGCCCTGATGACCCCATGCACCGCCGAGCGCAAGCCGGACTTCGACGCCTTGGTGCGCAAGGGCCGCGAACTGATCGAAGCCGGCATGAGCGCGGTGGTGTACTGCGGCTCGATGGGTGACTGGCCGCTGCTGACCGAGGCCGAGCGCCAGGAAGGCGTGGCGCGCCTGGTGGCGGCCGGTATCCCGACCATCGTCGGCACGGGCGCAGTCAACACCCGTGAGGCAGTGTCGCATGCCGCCCACGCCGCCAAGGTCGGTGCCGCCGGCCTGATGGTCATCCCTCGCGTGCTCAGCCGCGGCGCCTCGCTGATCGCCCAGAAGCATCACTTCTCGGCCATCCTGGCTGCCGCGCCGAAGCTGCCGGCGGTGATCTACAACAGCCCCTACTACGGTTTTGCCACCCGCGCCGACCTGTTCTTCGAACTGCGTAGCGCGTTCCCCAACCTGATCGGTTTCAAGGAGTTCGGCGGTGGCGCCGACCTGCGCTACGCCGCCGAGCACATCACCTCCAAGGATGACGATGTCACCCTGATGGTCGGTGTCGACACCCAGGTGGTGCATGGCTTCGTCAACTGCAACGCCACCGGCGCCATCACCGGCATCGGCAACGCGCTGCCGCGCGAAGTGCTGCAACTGGTGAGCCTGAGCAAACAGGCCGCCAAAGGCGACGCCCGTGCCCGCCGCCTGGCGCGCGAGCTGGAAGCGGCGCTGGCGGTGCTGTCGTCGTTCGATGAAGGCTGCGACCTGGTGTTGTATTACAAGCACTTGATGGTGCTCAACGGCGACACCGAGTACAGCCTGCACTTCAACGAGACCGACGTCCTGACCGACGCCCAGCGCAACTATGCCGAACAGCAGTACGCGCTGTTCCGCAGCTGGTACGCCAGCTGGTCGGCTGAGCAGAACATCGCCTGAGCAGCCACTGCTCTCCCTGTGGGGGCGGGCGTGCCCGCGAATCAGGCGACCCGGTGCATGGCACCGGCTTCGCCGGTGTTCGCGGGTGAACCCGCTCCTACAGGGGTCGTAATCCCCCCCATGCATCTGCATTAGATATCCAAGGAGGCTACATGCCCCTCACAGGCAACCTGCTGATCGGCCAGAGGCCGGTAACCGGCAGCCGCGACGCCATCCGTGCCATCGACCCAGCCACCGGTCAGACGTTGGAGCCGGCCTACCTCGGCGGCACCGGCGAACACGTGGCCCAGGCCTGCGCGCTGGCCTGGGCGGCATTCGACGCCTACCGCGAAACCTCGCTCGAACAACGAGCAGACTTCCTTGAAGCCATCGCCACACAGATCGAGGCCCTCGGCGATGCCCTGATCGACCGCGCCGTGGCCGAAACCGGCCTGCCCAAGGCGCGCATTCAGGGCGAGCGTGGCCGTACCTGCACCCAGCTACGCACCTTTGCCCGTGTAGTGCGGGCCGGCGAATGGCTGGACGTGCGGGTCGACAGCGCCCTGCCTGAGCGCCAGCCCCTTCCCCGCGCTGATCTGCGCCAGCGCCAGGTGGCCCTGGGGCCAGTCGCCGTGTTCGGCGCCAGCAATTTCCCGCTGGCCTTCTCGGTGGCCGGTGGTGACACCGCGTCGGCATTGGCCGCTGGCTGCCCCGTGGTGGTCAAGGCCCACAGTGCCCATCCCGGCACCAGTGAGCTGGTCGGCCAGGCAGTGGCGCAAGCAGTGAAGCAGTGCGGCTTACCGGAGGGTGTGTTCTCGCTGCTTTATGGCTCGGGCCGCGAAGTGGGCATTGCCCTGGTCAGCGACCCACGTATCAAGGCCGTTGGTTTCACCGGCTCGCGCAGCGGTGGCATGGCGCTGTGCCAAGCCGCCCAGGCGCGCCCGGAGCCCATCCCGGTGTATGCCGAAATGAGTTCGATCAACCCGGTGTTCCTGTTCGACGCCGCCCTGCAAGCCCGTGCCGAAGCACTGGCACAAGGTTTCGTCGCCTCGCTGACCCAGGGCGCCGGCCAGTTCTGCACCAACCCTGGCCTGGTAATCGCCCGGCAGGGGCCGGCACTGCAGCGGTTCATCACTGCAGCCGCCGGTTACGTGCAGCAGGCCCCCGCCCAAACCATGCTCACCCCCGGCATTTTCAGTGCCTACCAGGCCGGTATCGCAGCCCTGGCAGACAACCCCTGTGCCCAAACCATCGCCAGTGGCCAAACCGATCAGGGCCCCAACCAGTGCCAGGCACAGTTGTTCGTGACCCAGGCCGAAGCGTTTCTCGCCGACCCGGCGTTGCAGGCTGAAGTGTTCGGTGCAGCGTCGCTGGTCGTTGCCTGCACCGACGCTGAGCAGGTCCGCCAGGTAGCCGAACACCTGGAAGGTCAGCTGACCGCCACCCTGCAACTGGACGAGGCCGACATCGAAAGCGCTCGCGCCCTGCTCCCCACCCTTGAGCGCAAGGCCGGGCGCATTCTGGTCAATGGCTGGCCGACCGGCGTCGAGGTGTGCGATGCCATGGTCCACGGCGGGCCGTTCCCGGCCACTTCCGATGCCCGCACCACCTCGGTGGGCACCGCGGCGATCCTGCGTTTCCTGCGCCCGGTTTGCTATCAGGACTTCCCCGATGCGCTGCTGCCGCAGGCATTGAAACACGGCAACCCGCTGCAGCTGCGGCGCCTGCTAGACGGCAAACGGGAAGGCTGAGCATGCTCGAAACCGCTGAAACCGATATTGCCGTGGTCGGCGCAGGCATCGTCGGCGTCGCCTGTGCCTTGCAACTGGCCCGCCAGGGCCGTCGGGTAACCCTGGTCGACCGCCAGGCACCCGGCCTTGGCGCGTCCTTCGGCAATGCCGGGCACCTGGCAACCGAGCAAGTGTTCCCGATTGCCGACCTGTCGATCCTCAAGCGCCTGCCTCGCATGCTGCTCGACCCGATGGGCCCGCTGCGCCTGGACTGGAAATACCTGCCCAAGGCCATGCCGTGGTTCACCCGGCTGCTGCTCAACCTGCGCCCGGCGCCGTTCCAGCGCAGCGTGGCGGGCATCCGCACGCTGAACGAAGGCAGCCTGGGCGCCTGGCAACGGCTGTTGGGCTCGATCGGGCGCAGCGAGTTGTTTCAAGAGGATGGTTCGTTGCTGGTGTTCGAGAAGCCTGAGTCACGCCAGGCGTTGGAGGCCTTGCGCACACGCATGCAACAGCAGGCGGTACCGGTGGACTTCTGGTCGGCCGAAACCGTGCGCGAAGCAGCGCCGCAACTCAGCCCGTCACTGTTAGGCGGCCTGTTCTTCCCGTGCACCGGGCACTTCATCGACCCTTATCGGGTGGTGTGCGAATTGTTCGAAGCGGCCAAGGCCAGTGGGGTGCGCTTTGTCCAGGCGCAGGTCGATGGCGGGCAGTTGCACAGTGCCGGCGTGAGCCTTGCCAGCGACCAAGGCATGCTCAATGCCCGCCAGGTGCTTGTCAGCTGTGGCGCCCATTCTGCAAAACTGACTGCCGCGCTGACAGGCACGCGAGTGCCGCTGGATACCGAACGCGGCTACCACCTGATGTTGCCGGGTGAGCACCAGCGCCTGCCGTTTGCAGTCACCTCGCTTGAGCGCAAATTCATCATGACGCCCATGGTCGAAGGTTTGCGCCTGGCTGGCACAGTGGAGTTTGCCGGGCTGCAGGCACCGCCGAGCATGCAGCGGGCGTGGCAGTTGCACCGGTTGAGCAAGGGGTTGTTCCGGCACGACTTGAGCGTCGAAGGAGCAACACCGTGGATGGGTTTCAGGCCTTCGTTGCCGGACTCGCTGCCGGTGATCGACAGGGTGTGCGATGGGCGGGTGCTGTTGGCGTTTGGGCATCAACACCTGGGGTTGACCCAGGCAGCGGTGACGGCGGAATGGGTGGGGCGGTTGGCTGGGCAGGCTGGTGGGCCTGAAATGGGTGCATACCGACTGGACCGGTTTTAGCCTTTACCGGCCCCTTCGCGGGCAAGCCCGCTCCCACAGAGAGGGTGCAGTATCTGAAACCTGTGGTGTCTGTGGGCGCGGGCTTGCCCGCGAATGGGCTGCAAAGCAGCCCCTCCAAGCCTCAGCGGTAACGCTCGAGCCAGTGCGCATAAGGCGCCGGCAACGTCCAGGAGGCTTTCTCCACCCCCAGTTCCTTGGCGGCGAAGTACGCCCAGTGCGGGTCGGCCAGGTGTGCACGCCCCACGGACACCAGGTCCAGCTGGTTGGCTTGCAGTGCCCCTTCCGCCAGTTGCGGCGTGCCAAAGCCCCACGCCGAGGTCACCGGCAGCTTCGCCTCACGGCGCACACGCTCGGCAATCGGCCCCATGAACGCCGGGCCCCACGGGATGTTGGTCTCGGGAATAGTAAAGCCGACACTCACGCTCAGCAGGTCAAGGCCACCGGCCTTGAAGCGACGGGCCAGTTCGATCGACTCTTCCAGGGTCTGCTCATCGCGGCCATCGTACTCCAACACACCAAAGCGCGCGGTCAGCGGCAGGTTCTCCGGCCACACTTCGCGCACGGCGGCCAGTGTTTCCAGCAGGAAGCGGCTGCGGTTGTCGAAGCTGCCACCGTAGGCATCGGTGCGCTTGTTGGAGTGCTCGGAGAAGAAGCTCTGGCCCAGGTAGCCATGGGCAAAGTGCAGTTCTATCCACTCGAAGCCGGCATCACGCGCACGGCGGGCGGCATCGACGAAGTCCTGCTTGACCCGGGCGATATCGTCCAGCGTCATTTCGCGTGGCACTTTCGGCAGGTGCGCACCAAAGGCAATGGCAGACGGGGCAATGGTCTCCCAGCCGCGCGCGTCGTCGGCGGCAATGTGGTCATCACCCTCCCACGGGCGGTTGGCGCTGGCCTTGCGCCCGGCGTGGGCGATCTGGATACCCGGCACGGAGCCGGCAGCCTTGATGGCCTGCACCACCGGTACGAACGCCTGGGCGTGGGCATCGCTCCAGATACCGGCGCAACCGGGGGTGATACGCCCTTCCGGCGCCACAGCAGTGGCCTCGACCACCAGCAAGCCGGCACCACCACGGGCCAAGCCGGCCAGGTGAACGTGGTGCCAGTCGTTGATCATGCCGTCTTCGGCCATGTACTGGCACATCGGCGGAATGGCGATACGGTTACGCAGGGTGACGTCTTTGAGGGTGTAGGGTTCGAACAGTGCGGACATGGGAAACTCCGGGTTCATTTGAATACTTTTGTTCGATCATAATCGAACTATGGCAATTAATGAAACCCCCGTTATCATGTCAACCATGCGAGCCTATAAACATCCCAACCCCGACGACCTCATTCTTGAACGCCTGCTCTATGCGCTCAGCGACCCCGTGCGCCTGGAAATCGTCCGCCACCTGGCCGGCGTGGCCGAGGCCAGCTGTGGCGAGCTGGATGGAGGTCGGCCGAAGTCGAGCATGTCCCACCACTTCCGTGTGTTGCGTGATGCAGGGCTGGTGCAAACCCGCAATGTGGGGACTACCCATATGAATTCGCTGCGTAGCGAGATGCTGGGCGAGCGGTTTCCCGGGCTGCTGGAGTGCATCCTGCGCCAGCAGTGATACCTGTGCAGGCCTCTTCGCGGGTGAACCCGCTCCTACCAGGGATGGCGATAAGCCTGAGGGTTGCGGTGTGCTTGGCAACAAAAAAGCCACGAGGTCTCCCCCGTGGCTTTCTTTCACAACAATGGCCGGTTACAGCGCCATGTCGTTCTCAGGCTTGCTCTCAACCGGCTTGCTTGCCGCGCCACCGAATTCAACGCTGGCGTCGATCACCGGCGGTTTACCCAGTTGCAGCACTTCAGCGGTGTAGTTCCACTCTTTCTGGGTGGCCGCTGCCGAATCGTTCAGCTTGGTGCCGTAGCTCGGTACGATTTCCTTGATCTTGGCCTGCCACTCCGGGGTAGCGACCTTGTCCTTGAACACGGTTTCCAGCACGTTCAGCATGATCGGCGCAGCGGTCGAAGCACCTGGCGAGGCACCCAGCAGACCCGCGATGGTGCGGTCTTCGGAAGCCACCACTTCGGTACCCAGCTTCAGCACGCCGCCCTTGTCGGCATCACGCTTGATGATCTGCACACGCTGGCCGGCCTGCCACAGGCGCCAGTCTTCCTTCTTGGCATTCGGGAAGTAGGTGCGCAGGGCTTCGAAGCGGTCATCGTCAGACAGCATCAGCTGGCCAGCGAGGTACTCGACCAGCGGATACTGGTCGATACCCACCTTGGTCATCGGCCACACGTTGTGGGTGGTGGTGCTGCTCAGCAGGTCCAGGTAAGAACCGTTCTTCAGGAACTTGGTCGAGAAGGTAGCGAACGGGCCAAACAGGATGACGCGCTTGCCGTCCAGCACGCGGGTGTCCAGGTGCGGGACCGACATGGGTGGCGCACCGGTCGAGGCAATGCCATAGGCCTTGGCCATGTGCTGCATGGCAACGGTCGGGTTCTCGGTCACCAGGAACGAGCCACCCACCGGGAAGCCTGCGTATTCCTTGGCTTCCGGGATGCCCGACTTCTGCAGCAGCTTCAGCGCGCCGCCGCCGGCACCGATGAACAGGAACTTGGCGTCGGTGGCCGACTCGGTACCGTCCTTCAGGTTCTTGTACTCGACGTGCCAGGAGCCGTCCTTGTTGCGGGTGATGTCCTGCACTTCGCTGGACAGCTTCAGGTCGAAGCCTTTCTGGGTCTGCAGGTGGCCAACGAACTGGCGGGTGATCTCGCCAAAGTTCACGTCGGTGCCGATTGGCGTCCAGGTCACGGCCAGCTTTTGGTTCGGGTCGCGGCCCTCCATCATCAGCGGGACCCACTTGGCGATCTGCGCGTGGTCCTCGGAGTACTGCATCGGACGGAACAGCGGGCTGGCCTGCAGTGCGTCGTAGCGTTTCTTGAGGAACTTGATGTTGTCATCGCCCCACACGAAGCTCATGTGCGGGGTGGTGTTGATGAACGAGTGCGGGTTCTTCAGCACGCCCTGGCGTACTTGCCACGACCAGAACTGGCGGGAAATCTGGAAGGCTTCGTTGATTTCGATGGCCTTGGCGATGTTGACGTTGCCGTCCTTGTCTTCCGGGGTGTAGTTCAGCTCGGCCAGCGCGGAGTGGCCGGTACCGGCGTTGTTCCAGCCGTTGGAGCTTTCTTCGGCCACGCCATCCAGGCGCTCGACCATTTCCATCGACCAGCTTGGCTCCAGCTCGTGCAGCCACACGGCCAGGGTGGAGCTCATGATGCCGCCGCCGACCAGCAGCACGTCTACTTTCTTGGTTTCTGCAGCGTGCGCTTGCATGACGCTTGCAGCGACCGCCAGACCCAGCAAGGTCTTGCCAGCTTTCTTGAACATTGATCAATTCCAGTCAGGAGAACAGAGGGAGGGCCTGTGGCTGGCCCCGGTAAAGCGTGTTCTTCAGCGCAGGCTTTTTGTTGATCATTGTTCAGCAGCCAGAGAACCAGAAAACGGCTCGGCCTTTGGTCGAATTGACCGACAAGGCTGAATCGTTTTTCCGATTGTATCTGAAATGCCAGCACAAACAAATTGCAGGCAGACGCGTCAAGGCGACCGGTTGCCCCAGCGGCAGTTTGTCACGTCAAAAACAAAAACCCCCGGCCATGTGCATGACCGGGGGCCTTGGATCACGCCGCAAGCGTCGCGATCAGGGTACCGCCAAGATTACTGCTGCTGAGGCAGTTTATCGATCGGGCCGCAGCCACCGATGATCTTGGAGATGGAAACCGAAGGGTGGAACAGGTAGTCGTAGGTGCAGTTTTTCGGTTGGTTGTAAACTTGGCCAGTGCAACCCGACAGCAGGGCAACACCCGAAACGACAGCAACGGCAACGGTGGCCTTGAACAGCTTTTTCATTACTCAGTCCTTTAAATGAATCATCTTCGACCATCGTCTGATGGCCGCGGAATCATACAGACTCCAGGCATTGGATCCAAGCCGCACTTGGCACAGGTTCTTTGCAACTGTGCAACAACAGGTTGAAAAGCGCGCCGTTGGCGACGATAGTTCAGCGCACTGCCTTCGCAATGCCCAACAGGAACTCACCATGCTAGGCGTCACCGACTACGGCGCATTCGTCATCGCCTTCCTTATTCTTCTGGCCATCCCCGGCCCGGGCAATTTCGCCCTGATCACCGCCACCGGCAAGGGCGGTATCAAGGCAGGCCTGGCCGCGACCTGTGGCGTGATCGTGGGTGACCAGGTGCTGCTGTGGCTGGCGGTAGCCGGCGTCGCCACCCTGCTGGCCACCTACCCTGCCGCCTTTCATATGGTGCAGTGGGCGGGGGCTGCATACCTGGCCTACCTGGGCCTGCGCATGCTGCTGAGCAAACCCGGTGGTGCAGCACACACCTGCCGCATGGACAACGGCCAGTACCTGCGCCAGACCATGATGATCACCCTGCTCAACCCCAAGGCGATCATGTTCTACATGGCGTTTTTCCCGCTGTTCGTCGACCCGGTGAAGCACCAAGGGCTGGTGACGTTCGGTTTCATGGCGGCGACAGTGGCGGTAGTGACCTTCCTGTATGGGCTGATTGCCGTGGTGCTGACCCATCAACTGGCCGAGCGCATGCGCGCCAACCCGCGAATTACCAATATGTTCGAGCGACTGGCGGGGGCTTGCCTGGTGGGATTCGGCATCAAACTGGCGGCGATGCGCTGATCCCAAGCCTGACAGGGTCCAGGCACACCTGACAGCAACCCTAAAAAAGCCCCCGGCAACTCAGGGTTCCCGGGGGCTTGTTCACTCAGCCATTACCCAGTCAATTGGTTTCCAGCTGATACGCCTTGCTCACGAATAACGCTGCAAACAGGCTCTTGCCTTCCTTGAAGGTGTACTGCTCTTCGAAACTGCCGTCTTCGACCAGCTTCTGCCCGATGGCGCACTCCGAGTCGCTGTGGTTCTTGGCCTTGGCGCCAAAGTCACTGCTCCACGACGACAGCCCAACCTCCTGGCAGAAGGCTGCGAACTTTGCCTTGGGGACTTGCTGCTGGTAATCGCTGAAAGCCTCTTTCAGCGATTTGAAGCCACTGTAGCTCATCGAGTAGTTCTCGACCTTGGCCTTGCGGGCAAAGCCGCTCACCGCTTCAGCCAACACCGCCTGGCCGGTGTACGGGCTGTACGCGCCAATCAGCATCGCGCTCAGGGCACTCTTGAGCTGTGTTTCGACATCGTCCAGCTCCGGCAGCGACTGGAAGTCGGCCTTGCGCACGATCTCCCCCACCTTGGAGCCGTCGTTGCGGTGGGTGACCACGAACGCCATCGAGCCTTCGCCATCGCTGGAGCGCTTGATGGTGAAGTCCAGGTCGACCGTGGTACCAAAGTCACCGGTGCTGCTGACCAGAAACGCGCCGGTTACTGGCTGGCGCACCGCCATGTTGGCGCCCCAGGTGAAGTTCGACGGGGCGGCCCGACCATTGGCGGCCAGCTCGGCACGTGGCTGGACTTCGTCGCTGACATCCGCCACCAGCACGACTTCAGCCCCCTTGCTGGCAACGTAAGGGTTGGCCATCTGCATGCCCAGCAACTGGATATGAATGCTGCCATCCTTGCTGTCTCCGTCATGGGCCAGCTTCAGCGCATCAGCCTTCAGGTACACCCCGGCCACATTGCGGCTGACATTGAGCTGGTACTTGGCCCAGCCCGCCAGGCCTTCTTCAGCCGAACCACCCTGTACGGACTCCATCAAGCCCGACAGGCCGCGCATGAACTGCTGGGCGCCATTGGTCTGCGCCGCCGCCACGCGGATCTCCGGGTCGGCTACCGTCAGGTTGCCGGAAAACGCCGAGTAGGAAATGTCCCCCTCAGACAGCACATCCTCAAGGAAATAGCGCTCCTTGAAGTCGTCGTAGTAGGCCAGCGCAGCCTTCTTGCCCGAGCTGGCGACCATCGCATAGCCACCACCGAGCACCAGCACCGCTGCGGCCACACCGCCAATCAGCAGCTGCTTCTTGTTCATCTGTTTGATCATGGTGTTTGCCTCACTGGACCATGGCGGAAGCGTTGTTCCAGTCGTTCACGTACTGTTGGGAGACCTCGGGGGTCCAGCTGAAATCGATACCGGCGTTGGGGAATTCCTTGGCCAGCACGGCGCCGAACGACACGCGGTCGGCACAGTGGTCCTGTTTGCAGGCCTCCGGCTCACCGGCGCTGTAGGCACGGTAGGTAGGCACGGCGCGGCCGTCGTCCAGCGGGTAGTACGGCGTGGCGTTGGCCACCTGGGTCACGTACCAGCCTTCGCTGTATTCCTCGTCCGCAACCAGGCGGCCGTTGCTCGGGAAGTCGATGCTGTAGAAGTCACCTTTCTTGCCGGTAACGTGCACCATCATCGGCACTACGCTGGCCGAGGTCGCAGGGTTTTGCTGCTCCAGTGGCGAAGCGAAGCGCACCTTGATACCGGCCATCTGCGCCAACGCCTCGGTTTCGCGCCCCTTGAAGTCGCTCATGCCGTCCTGCAACTGCTGGTAACGTTCCAGCACACGGGTGTGCACGCGGGCCAGTTCCTGTTGGCGCTGACGCTGCTCACGCACACGCTGCTGCTCGCGCTGTACCGCCCAGTTGGCTCCGTCGCGCACATCGAAGAACAGGCCTTGGCGGTTGATGCCGATGCGGTTGCGAGTGATTTTCTGCGCGTCGTTGCCCCAGATGTTGTTCGAGATCGCCGACAGGTCTTTGACGATGAACAGGTTGGCCACATCGGTGGTGGTCGGCGAGGTGGTCTTGATCAGGTCGAAGATTTCCAGCGCAGCTTCCTTGTACTTGGTCGCGTCCAGGGCAAACGACTCGTCCGGGGTGACCGCGACGTAGTAAGGGTCGCTGCCGAACGGGCGGAGCACCCCGTAGCTGGAGCGGGTGAACGTCAGGTACACCTTCATCTGCCGGCCGGGGATCTCACCGACCAGGAACGCGGCCTGGTCAGCTTGCGGCGTGAGATAAGAAACGGCCTTGTCCTTTACCGCAGGCTCAAGGTGCTTGTTGAAGATCAAACCACTCGGGTGAGCATAGACGCGGGTCCAGTTATCACCCCGGTAGGTACCCACAGCCTTCCAGCTGATTTTGTCGAAGCTGCCTTCACCAAAGCCGGACGCCGGGCACGGCATGGCCGGGGTGGTGCCGAACGACAGGGTGTCGCCATCGCCGATGATCGAGGTACTGAGCACCCATTTGCAGCCGGTGCCGTCCGTTACCTGCATCAGGTTGCGGTTTTCCAGGACCACCGAGCGACCGAAGTCCGAAGTGGGGGCTGCGGCGACTGCTGTGGCAGGTGCCGGAGCGGGCGGCACAACAGGGGCTGCTGCCGGGGCTTCGGGGGTTGGGGCTGGCTCTGCAGCTACGGCTGGCGCGGGCGCGGGGGCCGGAGCGGGTTTTGCCTGCGCAGGTGCGGCTTCGACCACTGCCGGCGCCGCTGCAGCAGCAGGGGCTGGGGCTGGGGCTGGGGCCGGAGCAGGTGCCGGTGTCGGTGTCGGTGCAGCAGCAGCCGGTGCTTCTGGCTGCGCAGGTGCCGGAGCGGGGGCAGCTGCTGCAGCCGGCGCCGGGGCGGCAGTGGCAGGCGCAGCAGCCAGTGTCACCAGCCCCAGGTTGCTGGCATTGCCCGAGCCGCTGGCGTACAGGTTGCCCTTGGCATCGACCGCCTTCCAGCTCACCTTGGCGGTCGAGCAGTCCTTGGCGAACACGAACGGCAGCTTGGTCAGCAGGCCTGACAGCAGTTCCTGGTTATCCCAGGCCGGGCGGGTGATGGTCAGGTCTACCTGGGGTTTGCACCAGGTGGTGGCATCCCCGGGCACTTCGACCTTGATGTTGTCTTTCTTGGAAAAGGCCAGCTCGTGGGCGAACGCCTGCGGTACCAGACCACAAGCGCCGATCACAGCCAGCGCGAGCGCGTGCTTTTTCATGGAGTTCCTCAGATCAGTTCCCAGGTGCCGTTGGCTTGTTTGCAGAAGGTGTTCTGCTCTTGTTCGGTCTGGCCGCTTTGCGATTTCAGGCTGACGGTGACCGGGCGGCAGGCCGCTTCGGCGGCAACTGTCTGGGTCGGCAGCGACTGCACCGAGTCCAGGTCGAAGCCTTGGGTTTCCTTGCTGGCGGCAACGTCCAGCTCGTCCAGGTTGACGGCTGGCGTTACACGCTTGGCAACCGCTTGCGCCTTGGGCTCGACGTAGTTCTTGTGCACATAGCCCACGGTCACACCCTTGCGGCCGACCAGAATCCAGTCACCGGTGGAGCCCACGGCGGTGAATTCGGTGTGGTTCTTCAGGCTGCCGACCTTCTCACCAGCCTGGTTAGGCGCGGCACGCACGTTGAGGTTGTCGCTGATGGTCACATACGGCTCGTTGATCAGCGTCATCGACGGCACCGCCTGGATCTTCGGCGCGCGCTTGACCTCGACCTGCTTGGTCTTGGTGTATTCCTTGCCCGGCACGATCTGCGCGGTGGCGCCGGAATGGTCGGACTTCCAGGTCACTGGCTGGGCACTGGCAGTGGTTTGCTGCTGGCTCAGCACTTCCTGCGTACGCAGCGCCAGGGCTTGCTGGTCCTTTTCATCGAGCATGTGGCCGATGCGGTTGCCCACGTAGGCGCCAATGCCACCTGCGATCAGCGCAGCGGCGATCTTGCCGTTGCCACTGCCCATGGTCGAGCCGATGGCCACACCGGCCAGGCCACCGATCACGGTGCCCGCTTGCTCTTTGCTGATCCCGAGCTGTGCACAGGCCGTGGTAGAGGCGATGGCGACCGCCAGAAGGGACGCGACGAATTTCTTACGCAAGTGGAGCACTCCATTTTCGGTGGGGCGCACAGCCGCGTACCGCAGCCAATGGTTGGCGGCAGCATTCAAAGTTGTGCGGGGTTTTCAGAAAGTGTGCAGCACTGGCCGCAGACGACAATTCAGCCGTCCAGCGAGGGGCGCAGGGGGAGACCAGTACGGCGCAAAGCATCCAACGAATCCATGTCAGGAAGAGTTCATCGCCCAGCGCGCGTAATCATTACGGCGTGTGGCCTGGGCGTGAGTGGCGTATCAGAGCGCCGCATTGTAGCCCAAGGTGCCATTGTCAGTTCAAGACAAAATGTTGCAGGAAGCCTGTCTGATTGATTAGTAGAAATCCGTCCTACAGCTTGTACTCAGAATTATCCCCTTCCTTGTAGGGCGTTTCCCAAACATACTGCCAACCCGCTCAAACGGTTGCGACGGATTCGGTCGCGTTCTAGTCTCGGCTCGTCGTTGTGAAATCAGCGACCGGCTTTGACAGGCCGACTACTCAAGTTTCCGTTGCAGCGCTTGATGGCAGCTGTGCATGGGGCACATTCGTGTGCGCCGGGTCCTTGGGTATACCGGTCTGTCAACCCATGTATAGCTGCCTCCATTCGTTTGACAGCGTTGCCAGGCGGCTCCACCACCCAAGGAGCTTACATGCGCAAGACAGTCCCCGATCCACCCTACTCCCCCCATTCCACCCAGATCCTGCAAGACACCCTGGTCCAGTCCTCAGAGTACGTACTCTGCGCCCTGTCCGTGGCCCGCCAATCCGTGCAACTCAAACCCACCGCCCACAGCTCGATCGTGATGCAGGCCGTGATCCATGAAATGGAAGCGGTACAGGGGCTGGTCGAGTCGGCGTTGATGCAGTTGCAGATGCGGCCGCATTTACCCACAGAGCCTCACACCTTGCATTAGCAGGTCAGGCCTCTTCGCGGGCACGCCCGCTTCCACAGGGTCATCACAGCCGTCACGCACTGCACAGTACCTGTGGGAGCGGGCGAGCCCGCGAACAGGCCAGCCCAGGCAACCCAGAATCCAGGGAAACAAAACAATGCCCACCGACAACACAACAGAACCCACCACAGTCGGCAAGACCTGCTTCTACCAAGGCGAAAACAACACTCACCCGCTGTTCCGCATCGAACCCGGCATCCCCTGCCAGGACGCCCGCGAACAGGCTTCCGAACTCATGGGTTACGTGCGCGACCTGATCATCAGCGGCCTGATGGACGGCGACCAGAAACTGATCTGGGCCTCGCATTACCTGAGCGCAATGGCCAAGGCGCTGTTGGATGATGCTGAGTTGGGGATGATGAAAAAGTAAGGTCAACCCAATAGCCCGTTTGTTGCGCCGAATATCGGAAATACTTCGTACGAACGGGCTTGACTGGCTACCTGATGCTCAACCGTAGCGATAAATCGGATCGAATCGGAGCCCCTAACCGACCCAAGGAAATTCTTGATGCGTTACGAGGCAAACAACTAAGAGCGACACATGCCCCCCCAAGGATATGCCCATCCTTGAACTGGACTTGAGCAATACCAAGCACTCCGAGGCTTGCCGCTTTCTCGACAGCTCCGAGGCCATCGGGGCTTTTCTGGCAGATACAACGAAGGCTAATGACGCTCAAACCTTAGTGTTTGCTTTGGGTGAAGAGGCGAAAGCCAAGGCATGAATATCTTGCGCAAGGTGCAGCCGTCAATTGGGAATGGATAAAACAGGCGGCTCCACGATGCAGCAGTTGATGCTGGCCTTAGGGGGCATAGCGGCCCCACCCCGAAGCAGCTAAACCCTGGTATTTCTGCCAGTTCAGCAAGTCACTAGAGATAACACATAATGACCTCAGCAACCATCAGTGAGAAAATCGAAAGGGGCCATCCGTTATGAGCAACACTCGAAGCAGCACGGAAGCGTCGTTTTTACTGCATCGTACCTACAGCCCCTACGGATACCACACTCTGGTGCCTGGAATTTCAACGCAGCTTGCATTTAATAGCGAACATATACTGACAAGGATCAATTGTTATCTACTCGGCAATGGCAGGCGAGCCTACAGCCCCGTTCTGATGCGCTTTCTAAATCCAGACCCGCTCAGCCCATTTCATCGTGGCGGCTTAAATGCATACGCCTATTGCGCTTGTGACCCGGTGAACAGAACTGACCCTAGCGGCTATAGCTGGTGGCGCCCCCAAAGACCTCGTCCACTGACAGATATTAAACAAGGAAAACTCAGCAGTGAGGTCGAGCTAATGAAAGGCTATATGGACGATAACAAGGCACAGATTAATATGCCTACGCATGTGAATTTTTTCAAAAATGACATCCGCCCGGAGCAGAAGCATAAATGGGTAATGACAGAGGATGATAAATTCATTATCGGCAGCTACGATGATGCCTCAGGTACTGACCCGTCGCACTCAAGCATAGTGGCCATTGCTGCAAAATTTGAAATTTCGCATCCCACAGCAATTTCTGCTGGCATGCTTACAATAAAGGACGGGGTTATTCAGCTAAATAACGAAAGCGGTCATTATCTAACGCCTTTTGACACCTTGGCCTACGTCAAAAGCCACCTGAAAAAACTCGAGGGGTGGAAGGCGTCCGGACTTGAAATCCGACGTGTACGATTTGAGCACGACTGAGTGCCACTTGAAGACTCAGGTTTGCTTCCAGCTCTACCAGCTCTCTGAACCGAAGGTTTGAATATCAAGAAAGGTCGCAAATCTGCCCCAAATCTGCCCTAACTGATACCCCTGAAACGACAAAGCCCCCGAAAACATCAACGTTTTCGGGGGCTTCGACTACTTCGCGTATGGCGGAGAGATAGGGATTTGAACCCTAGGTACTGTTGCCAGTACAACGGATTTCGAATCCGTCCCGTTCGACCACTCCGGCATCTCTCCAATGCCGCGCATCATACCAGCGTTCTTTTAAAACGCAAATCTTTTTTTCAAAAAAACCGCGTGGTATCAGGCGCTTGCGTGAACGTGCCGCTTACAGCGGCACGCCCAGGCGCTTGGCAACTTCTTCGTAGGCTTCGATCACGTCGCCCAGGCCCTGACGGAAGCGGTCCTTGTCCATCTTCTTGCGGGTTTCTTTGTCCCACAGGCGGCAGCCGTCCGGGCTGAACTCGTCGCCCAGCACGATCTGGCCGTGGAATACGCCGAACTCCAGCTTGAAGTCGACCAGCAGCAGGCCGGCGTCATCGAACAGCTTGCTCAGCACTTCGTTGACCTTCAACGACAGCTTCTTCATTTCCACCAGTTGCTCGGCGGTGCCCCAGCCGAACGCGACAACGTGGGATTCGTTGATGAAGGGGTCGCCCTTCTCGTCGTTCTTCAGGAACAGCTCGAAGGTGGACGGCTCCAGCTTGATGCCCTCCTCCACGCCCAGGCGCTTGACCAGGCTGCCGGCAGCGTAGTTACGCACCACGCACTCGACCGGAATCATGTCCAGCTTCTTCACCAGGCACTCGTTGTCGCCCAGCAGCTTGTCGAACTGGGTCGGCACGCCGGCTTCTTCCAGTTTCTGCATGATGAAGGCGTTGAACTTGTTGTTCACCATGCCTTTGCGGTCGAGTTGTTCGATACGCTTGCCGTCGAACGCCGAAGTGTCGTTACGGAACAGCAGGATCAAGCGGTCGGCGTCATCGGTCTTGTAAACCGATTTGGCCTTGCCGCGGTAAAGTTCTTCGCGTTTTTCCATGATTGGGCTCCGCTTGCTTGAGGTGTTGGGCTAGGCGATTTCGCGCCAGTCGAGCCCGTGTTCCTGATTCGCCACCTGGAGCCAGTCCGGGTCACACCCGAGGGTGTCGACAAAGCACTGGCGGGCCAAGTGTGGCAGGTTGTTCTTGCTGCTGAGGTGGGCCAGCACCAAGTGTTGCAGGTTGTTCCAGCCCAACTCGTGCACCAGGCGCGCGGCCTGGTGGTTGTTCAAATGCCCTTGCATGCCACCCACCCGCTGCTTCAGAAAAGCCGGGTAGTGACCACGTGCCAGCAGGTCGCGGCAGTGGTTGGCCTCGATCAGCAGTGCATCCAGGCCCTGGTAACGCTCCAGCAACAGCGCGTCGTAAGAGCCCAGGTCGGTCAGCATGCCAAAGCGCCGCTTGCCGTCGCTGACCACGTACTGCAACGGCTCGTAGGCGTCGTGCTCGACCCGCGCTGCGGTTACTTCCAGGCTGCCGATACGCAGGCTTTGGCCACACGCGAGAAAACCGGCCACCTCCACCGGCTTGCGCATGCCGCGCAAAGTCCCTTGGCTGAGGTAGACCGGTACATTGTAGCGCCGTGACAGCAAGCCGACCCCATGCACGTGGTCGGCATGTTCGTGGGTGACCAGCACTGCACTGAGCTGAGCGGCAGAAACCCCGAGCAGCGCCAGGCGCCGCTCGGTTTCACGCAGGGAAAAGCCGCAATCGACCAGGATGAACGTGTCACCACTGGCGATCAGCGTGCCGTTCCCTTGGCTGCCGCTTCCGAGTACCGCGAAGCGCACTTAGCCCAGGTGGTCCTGAATGGCGCTCAGCACACGGCGGGCGACATCGGCCGGAGCCACGGTGTTGATGTTTTTCTCGACCGTGACCTGCACGCTCTCACCCACCTTGCTCAGGCGAACCTGGTAACGCTCGGCACGGGCTTCACGCTCTTCCTTGGTCGGCTCGCTGCCGAACAGGCGGCTGAAGAAGCCAGGCTGGTTCTGCTTGTCGTCAGGCTTTTCGGACAGGTTGATGTAGTACAGGCCCAGGCTGCGGTTGATGTCTTCAACACGCCATTCGCCACCCTGCTCCAGCGCACGGCCCACGCCAGACCAGGCGCGGTCCAGGTCGGAGCCCAGGTACAGCACCGGGTTGCCGCTGCCGTCTTCGCTCAGGCTGACGCGGCTTGGGGCGTCGAAATCGCGCGCGGCCAGCAGCGACACCGAACCGCCCTTCTCGGCGCTGCGGTTCATGCTGGCAAGCATTTCGTCGACCAGCAGGGCATCGGTGCCGGTATTGCTGGAGCTGGACGGGAACGCAGGCTCGGCAGTGCTGCCGGCCGGGCGCTCGACGCTGACCACATACACTTCGGAGGTGTTGCGCTGCACGCCAGGCTCCATGCGCACACGGACACGCACCTCGCTGTCGCCGCTGCTGGCAGTGCTGGCCAGACGCTGGCCAAGCGATGCCGACAGTTCGTCGAAACGCTGCCAGGTGGTGTTGAACTCACCCGTCTGCGGGCGCTCTTCAGCAATGCGGAAGCCGTTATCCTCGAAGAACTGCCGGGCTACCGGCCACACTTCGGCTGGCGAATGCTGGGCCAGCACCCAACGGCTGCTGCCGCTGCGCTGCAGGCTGTAGTCGGTGACCTGGGCGGCACCGCCCGTCAACGGTTGCGGGCGAGGCACTTCAAACTCACCCTTGACGGTATCGTCAGCGACGTTACGCGGAATCGGCAGCAGCGGGTCAAGGCGTTTGACGTTGCTGGCGTCCGGCGGCAGCTGCATCGGCGCGGTCGGGTGCGCCTGCAGGTAGTCACTGCCGCGGTCGCGGAAATAGCCATCCTCGCCCCACAGCCAGCCACACCCACTGGTGGTGGAGATAATCAGGGCAAGGGCGGAAAGACCAGCCAGTCGCTTCATGCGGTGTACTTCCTCTTAAACCAGTACGCCGGACTGGCGCAAGGCAGTACGGACTTTTTCGTGGCAGCCTTCGCTCAGCCAGGTCAGTGGCAGGCGAATACCTTTTTGCATCAGGCCCATTTCGACGAGCGCCCATTTCACCGGGATCGGGTTGGACTCGCAGAACAGGTCTTTGTGCAGCGGCATGAGTTTTTCGTTGATTGCGCGGGCCTTCTCGGCATTGCCCTCAAGGGCGGCCTCGCACAGGTCCGCCATTTCGCGCGGAGCGACGTTGGCGGTGACGGAGATGTTGCCCTTGCCGCCCATCAGGATCAGCTCGACGGCAGTCGGGTCGTCGCCGGACATGACGATGAAGTCCTTGCTGACGCCATCGAGAATGGCCTTGGCGCGGGCCAGGTCGCCCGTGGCTTCCTTGATGCCGATGATGTTCGGCACGGTCGACAGGCGGATCACGGTCTCGGCCTGCATGTCGCAGGAGGTACGGCCGGGAACGTTGTAGAGGATCTGCGGGATGTCGACGGCTTCGGCAATGTGCTTGAAGTGCTGGTACAGGCCTTCTTGCGTTGGCTTGTTGTAGTACGGCACAACCAGCAGGCAGGCGTCGGCGCCAGCATTCTTGGCGTTCTGGGTGAGGTGCACAGCTTCGGCGGTGGAGTTGGCACCGGTGCCGGCGATGACCGGAATCGGTTTGGCGCTGCGTTTGACGCGCTCGACCACGTGCTTGATGACCAGGATGTGTTCTTCGACATCCAGCGTGGCCGACTCACCGGTGGTGCCGACAGCGACGATCGCATGGGTGCCGTTTTCCAGGTGGAAGTCTACAAGTTTGTCGAGGCTGCCCCAGTCAACACGCCCTTGTGCATCCATGGGTGTGACCAATGCCACCATACTGCCCGCAATCATGTAACTGCTCCTGCCGGAAAAAGAGAGCGGTAATGGTACTGGGGGCATCGACCTTGCACAAGCGAAGCAGGCGGGTGGAGCATTCCCCTCGGCGGCTTATTTCGCTACCCTTGGCCCTTTGATCGGTGCAGCGCGGCCCGCCGGGCCGTCGACCTTGCTCCCCGCCAGCGTCCAAGACCTCGCATGCGAGCCCCGGGCCCTGCCGACAGGAGGCTTTTGCCCGTCCTGTGCCGACCGCTCATCGCTTTAGGAATGCTGCATGTCCACCCCCACCGTCCGCGAACAATTCCTTGTCATCAGTGCCCTGGGCCCGAACCCCATGGAGCTGGCCAACGTCCTCAGCCGCGCTGCCTTCGAAAACCGCTGCGCGGTGGTCACCTCGCGCCTGAGCCGCCACGGCGAGACCAGCGCCCTGGTGCTGCAGGTGGGCGGCAGCTGGGACGCCCTGGCACGTCTCGAATCCACCCTGCCAGGCTTGGGCAAGAAGCACGGCCTGACCCTCGACGTGGTCCGCAGCGCGGACCAGGAAGTGCGCCCGCAGGCCCTTCCGTATGTAGCCTACGTCAGCGCTGCCTACCGCCCGGACATCATCAACGAGCTGTGCCAGTTCTTCCTTGACCACCGCGTCGAGCTGGAAGCCATGACCTGCGACACCTACCTGGCGCCGCAAACCGGTAGCAGCATGCTCAACGCCCAGTTCACCGTGATTCTGCCGGCCGGCACGCAGATCAGCTGGCTACGCGACCAGTTCCTGGACTTTGCCGATGCCCTGAACCTCGACGCACTGATCGAGCCATGGCGTCCCCAGAACCCAATGTAAGGAAACCGATCATGGCTGTAGCACTCGACCAACCTGTCGCCGACTTCCAGGCCCAGGCCACCAGCGGGCAAACCGTCAGCCTTGCCGAACTCAAGGGCCAGCAGGTGGTGGTGTACTTCTACCCCAAGGACAGCACCCCAGGCTGCACCACCGAGGGCCAGGGCTTCCGCGACCAGCATGACGCCTTCGCCGCGGCCAACACCGTGGTATTCGGTGTGTCGCGTGATGGCATCAAGTCGCACGAGAACTTCAAGGCCAAGCAAGGCTTCCCGTTCGAGCTGATCAGCGACAAGGACGAGGCCCTGTGCCAGCTGTTCGACGTGATCAAGCTGAAGAAGCTGTATGGCAAGGAGTACATGGGCGTTGACCGCAGCACTTTCCTGATCGACAAGGACGGGGTGCTGCGCCAGGAATGGCGTGGCGTGAAAGTGCCCGGGCATGTGGATGCCGTATTGGCGGCCGC
The DNA here is from genome assembly GCF_001655295.1 of Pseudomonas sp. JY-Q. Classification (NCBI taxonomy): domain Bacteria; kingdom Pseudomonadati; phylum Pseudomonadota; class Gammaproteobacteria; order Pseudomonadales; family Pseudomonadaceae; genus Pseudomonas; species Pseudomonas sp. JY-Q. Next base: position 4,636,958 of record NZ_CP011525.1, read on the forward strand.
CCAAGCCTTGAACAAGGCTTGAAGTTGAATGGGGCCGCTCTGCGGCCCCAATTACATTCAAAGCATCGGTGAAACGCTAGGCTCCTGCTTGGGCCACGCATCCAGCACGGCCTTGATCAGCGTCGCCAGCGGGATGGCGAAGAATATCCCCCAAAACCCCCATAGCCCGCCAAACAGCAGCACCGCGCAGATAATCGCCACCGGGTGCAGGCTCACCGCCTCGGAGAACAGCAGCGGTACCAGCACGTTGCCATCCAGCGCCTGGATGATCGCGTACACCGTCATCAGGTAGATGAACTGGTCGCCCCAGCCCCACTGGAACAGCGCAATCAGGGTCACCGGCACGGTCACGACCACCGCGCCCACGTAAGGCACCACCACCGACAGCCCCACCAGCAACGCCAATAGCGCTGCGTAATTGAGCCCCAGGCTGATGAAGGCGATGTAAGTGGCAATGCCGCAGATCAGAATCTCGATACCCTTGCCGCGGATGTAGTTGGCGATCTGCCGGTTCATCTCGCTGCCCACCCGGTTCAGCAAGGTGCGCTGGCGCGGCAGGTAGCCACTGACCCAGCGGCCAATGAGTTCGCGATCCTTCAGGAAGAAGAACACCAGAATCGGCACCAGCACCAGATAGATCATGGCATTGACCAGCAGTGGCAGGCTGGACAACGAGAAGGTCAGCGCCCATTGACCAAACTTGCCAATTTCACCGCGCACCGATTCGATGGCATGCAATACCTGCTCGTCCGACACCAGGTGCGGATAGCGCTCCGGCAGCAGCAGCAACAACGACTGCCACTTGCCGAGCATGCCCGGCAGCTCGTTGAACAGCGTGATCAGCTGATGCCACAGCAGCGGTACCAGCACCAGCATGAACACCGCCAGTGCGCCCATGAACAAGGCGAACACCAGCATCACCGCCAGCCGTGTAGGTACGCGCACGCGCTCCAGGGCGTTGACCAGCCCCTGCATCAGAAACGCCAGCACCATGCCCGCCAGCACCGGCGCGAGCATGCCGCCCAGGGTAAGCACGGCGGTAAAAGCCAGGAACAACAGGACCGCCAGCACCACCGCTTCCTCATCGGAGAAGTAGCGCTGCACCCAGTCGCGAAGCACTTTGAACATTGACGATCCTTGGAAAAGACTCAGGCCTTGCGCAGCCAGTAAGTATAGGTACCGGCCTCGGCCGTTTCTTGCAGCAGGGTATGACCGGCCAACTGGGCGAAAGTGCGGAAGTCGCGCTGGGAGCCTGCGTCCGTGGCGATAACCTTGAGCACCGCGCCACTGGCCAGGCGATTGAGCTCCATCTTGGCCTTGAGCAGTGGCAAAGGGCAATTCAGCCCGCTGGCGTCCAGTTCGGCGTCGCAGGTCAGGGTGTTACTCATCGCAGGGTCTCCAAAGGCATCGCCAGGGTGCTTCTTGGCATGGCTGGCTAGGATAGCGCCACTGGTCGCCAACGTGTGAGCCCGCTACAGTAGGTATCTTTGATCCGACGCGAGCTTCATGCATGAATCTACTGCGCCCTACCCTGCTGACGCTGGCCTGCCTGATGGCCCTTCCCGGCCATGCTGACGACCTGCCATCACTGGGTGATGCCAGTTCTGCGATCGTCTCGCCGCAACAGGAGCACCAACTGGGCCGTGCCTGGCTCAGCCTGCTGCGCGGCCAGGTCAATCAGCTCAACGACCCACAGCTCAAGGACTACGTCGAAACCAGCGTGTACAAGCTGGCCGAAACCAGCCAGCTGCAGGACCGGCGCCTGGAGTTCATCCTGATCGACAGCCGCGAGCTGAACGCCTTTGCCGCCCCGGGTGGCATTGTCGGGGTCAACGGCGGGCTGTTCCTCAACGCCCAGACCGAGGGTGAATATGCCTCGGTACTGGCCCACGAACTGGCGCACTTGTCGCAACGCCACTTCGCACGGGGTGTCGAGGCCCAGCAGCGTATGCAGTTGCCGATGATGGCAGCGCTGCTGGCCGGCATCGTGCTGGCCGCAGGTGGTGCCGGCGATGCGGGCATCGGCATGATTGCCGGCACCCAGGCGGCGGCCATTCAGGAGCAACGGCGCTTCTCGCGCCAGAATGAACAGGAAGCTGACCGCATCGGTATCCAGAACCTGGAAAAGGCCGGCTACGATCCGCGCAACATGCCGACCATGTTCGAGCGCCTGGCACGCCAGTATCGCTATGACGCAAAACCGCCGGAGTTCCTGCTGACCCACCCGGTGACCGAATCACGTATTGCCGACACCCGTAACCGCGCCGACCAGGCGCCCCAGGGTGGTATTGAAGACAGCATGCGCTACCAGCTGATCCGCGCCCGGGTGGCACTGACCTACGAAGGCACGCCGGGGCTTGCCGCCAAGCGCTTCCGCGCCCAGCTGGACGAAGACCCAAAACTGGATGCCGCACGTTATGGCCTGGCCTTGGCACAGATCAAGGGCGGGCAATTGAACGAGGCCCGTGAAATGCTCAAGCCGCTGCTGGCCAAGGCGCCCAACGACATCACCTACAACCTGGCGCAAATCGACCTGGACATCACCAACAACCGTCTTGCCGACGCCCAGCAGCGCGCCGAACGGATGCAGGGGCTGTACCCGGGCAACTACCCGTTGAAACAGGTGCGTGCCGACCTGCTGGTGAAACAGAACAAGCCGGCTGAGGCCGAGAAGGTGTTGAACGAGCTGGTGAAGAGTCGGCCGGATGACCCGGATGTGTGGTACGACATGGCCGAGGTGCGTGGCTTGTCGGGCAATACCATTGGCTTGCACCGGGCGCGTGCCGAGTACTTCACGCTGGTCGGCGACTTTGATCAGGCAATCCAGCAGCTGGATTACGCCAAGCGTCGGGCGGGTGGGAATTTCCCGCTGGCCTCACAGATTGACCAGCGCCAGCGCGAGATCATGGAGCAACGGCGCATGGTTCAGGAAATGATGGGGCGCTGAGGGTTTTGGGGGCGCTTTGCGCCCCAATCGCGACACAAGGCCGCTCCCACAGGCGTATGCAGGGCCATGTGGGAGCAACTGTCTTGCACAATTTCTAAAAGCTGGCGCGATCCCTGGACTGCCCCCCAAAAGTTGGACAGTTTTAAGCTGCAGCCTGAGCCCTGTACTCCACAGGGCTCAGGCCATTGAGCCTCAGCTTGATGCGATCATGGTTGTAGTAGTGAATGTACTCATCCAGACCCGCTCTCAGCTCATCAATGCTCTCGAAACGCTTCAGGTAGAAAAACTCAGACTTGAGCGTGCCGAAGAAGCTTTCCATGGCCGCGTTGTCCAGGCAATTGCCTTTTCGAGACATGCTCTGCTTTACCCCACATTCGCTTAGCTTACGGCGGTATTGCGCCTGCTGGTAATGCCATCCCTGATCCGAATGCAGCACGAGCTTCGGTTTCTCTCCCAGGCAATCGAGCGCTTTGCCAAGCATGTTCCCAACCAGGCTATAGCACGGGCGGCTGGCCATTTCGTAGGCCACGATTTCGCCGTTGTACAAATCCATCACGGGCGACAGATAGAGCTTCTGTTGAGCTACTTTGAACTCGGTTACGTCAGTCACCCACTTTTGGTTTGGGCGTTGAGCGATAAAATTTCGCTCCAGTACATTCGCTGCCACTTTACCGACGGTACCTCGATAGGAGCGATATTTCTTGGGGCGCACTACTGATTTCAATCCCTGCTCAGCCATCAGCCGTTCAATGACCTTCTTGTTCACCCGCTTTTCCTTCCTGATTACGAGTGCGATACGGCGATAACCATAAAGCCCTTTCTGCTCGTGGTAGACGCGATGCACCAATGCCTTGAGCTCAGCATGCCGGTCTGGCTTCTGCTGAGCTTTGAGCTGGTAGTAGAAGGTGCTGCGCGCCAGCTCGACCAACTGAAGGAGGTCAGGCAAAGGAAACCTGCGCTTGAGTTTGGAAACGATCAGGACTTTTTCCCGCGTGTTCGTTCCTTTTCCTCGCGCAGAGCCTTGAGCTCCTTTAGGACAGCATTCTCCATGCGCAGGTACTCAAGTTCAGCCATCAGCTGATCTCGAGACTTCTGATCATCATTGGTATCGGTGGGTTTGGCAGGCTTGATCTTCTTCGACACGTCGATTGGCTTTCTTGGCTTGATGGCAGTAGAGGGTGCAGGACTGCCACTGTAGTACTGCCGCTGCCAAATGCCTATCTGAGAGGACTGCCCAAGACCAAAGTGGGCAGCGGTCTGGCGCAGCGAAAGCCGATGCTCGTGCATATAGCTAAGCACCTGCTGTTTGAAATCACTGGTATAGCGCCGCCCATGCGAGCCTGGACCAATGCCATTATTGGCCTGATAACTGGCCACCCAGCGTCGAAGCAGGCTGAAATCGATACCTAAGTGTTGAGCCACCTTTCGGAAACCGTTGCTGCCATCCAGGTAGGCTGTGATCGCTGTGAGCTTGAATTGCTCGGTGTACTTACCCATAGATCCCCCAAGGGTTGGATTAGTGTCCAACTTCTTGGGGGCAGTCCACCCTGTGGGAGCGGCCTTGTGTCGCGATGGGGCCGCAAAGCGGCCCCGGCAACCTCAAGCGTTACCGGAAAGCTTCAGCCGCGCCGCCTGGGTAAAGTCCAGCATACGGTTTAGCGGCTTGATTGCCTTGGGTACCAGCGCCGGGTCAACAAAAATTTCGTTGGTGCCGTTACGCAGGCAATCCAGCACCCGCTCCAGGGTGTTCATCGCCATCCACGGGCAGTGCGCACAGCTGCGGCATGCCGCGCCGTTACCGGCGGTGGGGGCTTCGACGAATTCCTTGTCCGGGCACAGCTGCTGCATCTTGTAGAAGATGCCGCGGTCGGTGGCGACGATGAAGGTTTTGTTCGGCAGGGTCTGGGCAGCCTTGATCAGCTGGCTGGTGGAACCCACCGCGTCGGCCAACTCGATCACCGCTTCCGGCGACTCGGGGTGCACCAGGATCGCAGCATCCGGGTACAGCGCCTTCATGTCAGCCAACTGGCGCGACTTGAACTCTTCGTGAACGATGCAGGCACCGTCCCACAGCAGCATGTCGGCACCGGTCTGCTTCTGGATGTAACGGCCCAGGTGCTGGTCCGGGCCCCAGATGATGGTTTCGCCGTTGTCCATCAGGCTTTCGACAATTTCCAGCGCGCAGCTCGAAGTCACCACCCAATCGGCGCGCGCCTTCACCGCTGCGGACGTGTTGGCGTAGACCACCACGGTGCGTTCAGGGTGCTGGTCGCAGAAGGCCGAGAACTCTTCCACCGGGCAACCCAGGTCGAGCGAGCAGGTGGCCTCCAGTGTCGGCATTAGCACGCGCTTTTCCGGGGTGAGGATTTTTGCCGTCTCGCCCATGAAGCGCACACCGGCCACGATGACTGTTTCGGCCGGGTGGTTCTTGCCGAAACGGGCCATTTCCAACGAGTCGGACACGCAGCCGCCGGTTTCTTCAGCCAGCGCCTGGATGACCGGGTCGCAGTAGTAATGGGCAACCAGCACGGCATTCTGGGCTTTGAGCTCGGCAGCGATGGCCGCACGGTATTCGGCCTCCTGCTCGGCTGTCAGCGGGTTGGGCTGCTTGGCGTCGAGGTGGGCCTGAACCAAAAGGCGTTCGGAAATCTGGGTCATGATCGCTGGACCTGCAGGCGCGCTTGCGCGTCAAATCGAGTGTATCACCCGGCCCTGGCAGATCGGCTAAGGGTGCCGGACGGCATGGTGACCGCCACGGCCCTCTGCGGGCGCGGATTATTATCGGAGGCCGAAGGCTACAGACAATCCAGCGATTACTAAAGGGGTTTTTGTGTTGCCTGTGCTGGCCTCTTCGCGGGTAAACCCGCTCCTACACTGTGAAATCCTGGTAGGAGCGGGTTCACCCGCGAAGAGGCTGCAACAGGAGAAACCGTCACCCCTGCGGCGACAGGGCCGCCAGATGCGCCGCCATGAACATGGCAAATTCTTCCACGGTCATTTTTCGGCCATTGAAATCGACCATGCCATCGGCATAGTGCAGGCTGCTGACCACATCATCGCCCTGGACGGTGGCCATGCCGCTCTGCAGCGCCATCATGCCGACCATCTCCCCCGCCTGGCTCGACTGCATGGCAATCGCTTGCGCGTCGGTCTGGCCATCCAGCAAGGCCTGCAAGGTCGCCAGGTCACCGATCATCGGCTTGGACAGCGACAGCTTGCCTTTCACCTCCGTGATGATCTGCTTGCTCAGCTGGTCCGGCGGCAGGTCGAAGCTGGCCGGTGCGGCGAGGTCCATCGACAGGTTGAAGCGGCTCTCGCCATTGGCGGTCTTGAACGACAGGTTTTCCACCGCCAGCTTGGGCTTGGCGGCCAGCAATTTCTGCAAGTCACCCTGGAAGCGGGCCTTTTCGGCGTCGTCCATCTGGATCTGCGGCACCGGCTGGCCAGCCGCACTGGCGGCCTCGAACTCCGGCAAGTGCGACTGGTACCACTTCGACAAGGCCTGCAGCGCCGGGGCGTTTACCGAAGTCACGCTCACCGCCATCTGCGCCTTGCCTACCGCGCGGCCATCCCAGCTGATGTCGCCGACCTTGTACGCCGCGCGGCCACCTACGGTGTCCGTGCCGTCGAGGGTTTGCAAGGCGTTCTGTTCCAGGCCCTTGATCAACAGCACCTGCTGTTTCGGCCCAAGTGTGACCTTGGCTTCAGCCAACGCCAGATCGACGTTACCGACATAGATGGCATCGTGCGCGGTGGCTGCGAGGTTACCGCCAAACGTCAGCCCTTTGAGCTCGAACGTGGCCGGCGGCTGGTCGTCATGCACACGCTTCATCACCAGCCTGTCGGCCTGGCCGCGGAACTTGGAGGCCTTGCCCTCCTTGTCCCCACTGACTTCGAACTGCATGCCCGAAAAGTCGAAGGTGTTGCCATCCGCTTCGTCAAACTTGAGCGGCGCCAACTGAACCTGGCTGACCACACTGCCGCCGTAACCCAGGCTGGTCTGCGCGCTGATCGGGGCCTTTTCACCCGCAGCGGCGAACAATGGCGCGACGGCTTCATCCTTCTGCAGCGTGCTGTTGCTGACCGCCATTACCGGCATCAGCTTCAGTGCCCTGACCCTCGACCAGGGAAACGGGCCGTGCTCGATCTGGTCGGTCACGCCCACGTCAAAATTGATCACCTCGCCCTGCCCCACGTTGATGTCGCGAGCCTTGAGCCGGTACTGGGCAGTGCTGCTGAAGAGATGCTGCTCCAGCGACACACGCTCGATGCTCATGCTACCACCGGTACTGACCAGGGCCTTTTTGAGTTCGGCGTTGCTGCGTGCAAGGGCGTTGTCCAGCTCTGCCGGCAGCTGCTTGCCGGTGTACCAGGCGCCTGCGGTGGTTGCGACGGCAATGGCGATAGCCAGGCCGGAAAGGATGCCAACTGATTTCTTCATGAATAGAACCGATTGCTGTCCGTAAGGGCTTCGAAGGCGGCCAGAGGCCACGCAGAAATCGAAGAGTACCACCCCCGATTGGGCCGAGTGCTGGCCCAGCTCGAGAAATGCCATTTTTCGGACACATCCGACAGCCAGGTGAAACAAGCAAAGGATTCGTTAATTTTTACGAACACTCAAATTGATCAGAATCGCAAAAAAACGCGCAACAACCGAACAAATCCCGTATTTAATCGATAAATATTTCAATTTTGCAACATCTTGTCATGTTTAACTTGACACCCACCTACCCATCGTTTTTTATTTTCACCACTTTGCGCGCCCCACCGCGCCTTCCGCCGCTCCAACATAAAAGGTGAACAATATGGAGCCCACCCGCTCGCCCTTGCCGCATGCGCAATACACCGTGCCCGTCGTTTACGCCCAGCAGCAGGAGCCATGCCAGCATGCAGCCTGACCACAGCGCTTCCGGCAACGGCCAACTTCGCAAAACCCTGCGCCTCTGGCACGTGATCATCATCGGCCTGGCTTACCTGACCCCGATGACCGTGTTCGACACCTTCGGCATCGTCAGCGGGATCACCGCTGGCCATGTACCCAGCGCCTACATCCTGGCATTGGCCGGCATCCTGTTCACCGCGGTGAGCTATGGCACCCTGGTAAAACGCTTCCCGCAGTCGGGCTCGGCCTACACCTACACCCAGCGCGCGATCAACCCGCACGTGGGCTTCCTGGTGGGCTGGTCTTCACTGCTGGACTACCTGCTGCTGCCGATGGTCAACGCGCTACTGGCCAAGCTGTACCTTTCGGCCATGTTCCCGGAAGTACCTGAGTGGATGTGGGTCGCCGGCTTCGTCACCCTGATCAGCCTGATCAACATGCGCAGCGTAAACCTGGTGGCCCACTTCAACCTGCTGTTCGTGGGTGTACAGGTGGCGATCATCGCCGTGTTCATCTACCTGTGCGTGCGCGGCCTGGACCAGGGTGAAGGGCTGGGTACCACCTGGAGCCTGATACCGTTCGCCGACAGCCAGACCCAGTTCAGTGCCCTGGCCGCCGGTGCAACCATCCTGTGCTTCTCGTTCCTGGGCTTTGATGCGGTCACCTGCCTGTCCGAGGAAACCCGCGATCCGGCCAAGACCATTCCCCGGGCGATCTTCCTCACCGCACTGATTGGCGGTGTGGTCTTCATCACCGTGTCGTACTTCATCCAGGCCTACTTCCCGACCATGGCCCGCTTCCACGACCAGGAAGCAGCCCTGCCGGAAATTGCCCTGTACGTTGGCGGCAAGCTCTTCCAGTCGATCTTCATTGCCTGCACCGTGATCAACACCATCGCCTCGGGCCTGGCCTCGCAAACCAGCGTGTCACGCCTGCTGTATGTGATGGGCCGCGACAACGTGATCCCGGCCAGCGTCTTCGCCCGCCTGCATTCGCGCTACAAGACGCCAGTGCTGAACATTGCAGTCGTAGGGCTGATTTCGCTATCGGCGATCTTCTTCGACCTGGTCACCGCCACTTCCATCATCAACTTCGGCGCCCTGGTCGCGTTCAGCTTCGTCAACCTGTCGGTCATCAACCACTGCTACCTGCGTGAAGGCAATCGCAAAGGCCTGAGCAACCAGTTGAAGTACCTGGTGCTGCCGACCATCGGCTTCTGCATCATCGTCTCGCTGTGGCTGGACCTGAACGCACATTCGCTGATGTTTGGCGGCATCTGGGCTGCGCTCGGATTGATCTACCTGGGCTGGCTGACCAAAGCCTTCCGCGCGGCACCGCCCAACTACGTCGCCGAATGACCCACGCTGCCAACAACGCCCGCGCCTGATCGCGGGCGTTGCATTTGTTCGAAAAGGAAAGCCCTCATGCCGCTGCGTCGCCTCTCCATCCAGTGGAAGATCACACTCCTCGCCGGCCTGTGCCTGCTGGCCATTGTCGCCTTGCTGGTAGCCACCTCGCTGACCCAGGCCCATCGCAGCGCCGCCCTGGTCAACCAGGCCAACACTGCCATGCTCGAAGACAGCGCCCGCCAGCGCCTGCAGGCCCACGCCGAAACCCAGGCCTTGCGTATCCAGCGCTACTTCATGGACGCCTACCAGTACGGCAATGGCTTTGCCCGCCTGGTACACGTGCTGAAGGCCCGTGGTGGTAGCGACCTGCGCGCCGAACTGACCCGCCAGGCGCGTGCCAGCCTGGCCGGCAACCCGGATGTGATTGGCCTGTATTTGGTGTTCCAGCCCAATGCCCTGGACCAGCAGGACAGCCACTACCTCGGGCAGGACGCCCTGGGCAGCAATGAGAGCGGGCGTTTCTCGCTGTACTGGTCCCAACCAAGCCCCGGCACCCTGGAACTTGAAGCCATGCCGGAAACGATGCTCGGCGACACCAGCATCGGCAGCAACGGCGCGGCGAAGAACCGCTGGCTGACCTGCCCGCAGGACACCGCCAGGACCTGCATGCTCGAACCGTACCTCGACGAGGTCAACGGCCGTCAGGTGCTGATGACCAGCATCGCTTTGCCACTGCTGGAACACGGCAAGGTAGTCGGCGTGGTCGGCCTGGACATCGGCCTGGCCAACCTGCAGCAACTGAGTGTGGACGGCCGCCGCGACCTGTTCGACGGCCAGGGCCAGGTGAGTATCGCCACCGCCGCCGGCCTGCTGGCGGGCAACAGTCGCGACGACAGCACGCTCGGCAAGCCCATGGCAAATGCGGTAGCCGACGGCCTGCTACGCGTGGCCCACCCCTTCACGCCAATCCCTGACACAGCCCCGTGGCAGGTATGGCTGGAAGTGCCGGAAAGCGTGCTGCAGGCCCCTGCCGTAGCCCTCAACCAGCGCCTTGATGCCCATAACCAGAATGCCAACCTCACCAGCCTGCTGATAGGCCTTGGCACGGCAATCGTGGGTTTGCTGCTGGTGTGGCTGACCGCTCGCGGCGTTAGCCGGCCAATCCTGGCCGTGGCGGCACGCCTGGAAGACATTGCCAGTGGCGAAGGCGACCTTACCCGTCGCCTGGACTACGCCCGCCAGGATGAACTGGGCCTGCTCACCGGCTGGTTCAACCGCTTCCTCGACAAGTTGCAACCGGTCATTGCCCAGGTCAAAGGGTCGCTGCAGGAGGCCCGCGACACCGCCGACCAATCGGCCGCCATCGCCAGCCAGACCAGCAACGGCATGCAGCAACAGCATCGCGAAATCGAACAGGTGGCCACAGCGGCCAATGAAATGAGCGCCACCGCTCTGGATGTCGCCCACAACGCCTCGCAGGCGGCCCAGGCCGCACGCGCCGCGGATCAGGCCAGCCAGGAAGGCTTGCAACTGGTGGACAGCACGCGCCAGGGCATCGACCGCCTGGCCGCAGGCATGAACACTGCCATGGACGAGGCCCGTGCACTGGAAGACCGCAGCGGGCAAATCGGCTCGGTACTTGAAGTGATCCGCACCATTGCCGAGCAAACCAACCTGCTGGCACTGAATGCCGCCATCGAAGCGGCCCGCGCAGGCGAAGCCGGGCGTGGCTTCGCCGTGGTTGCCGATGAGGTGCGCGGCCTGGCCCAGCGCACGCAGGTTTCGGTAGAGGAAATTCGCCAGGTCATCGAGGGCCTTCAGCAAGGCACCCTGGACGTGGTGGGGGCCATGCATGCAGGCCAACGCCAGGCCCAGGACAGCGCCGCACGCATGGAGCAGGCATTACCGGCACTGCAGCGTATTGGCGAGGCCGTGGCGGTGATCAGCGACATGAACTTGCAGATAGCCTCGGCGGCGGAAGAGCAGAGCGCGGTGGCCGAGGAAGTGAACCGTAACGTGGCCGGCATTCGAGACGTGACAGAATCGTTGGCCGGGCAGGCCGATGAATCGGCACGCATCAGTCAGGCCCTGAACCGGCTGGCCAACCAGCAGCAAGCGCTAATGGAGCAGTTTCGCGTCTAGCCTGTGAGGGCCTCTTCGCGGGTAAACCCGCTCCTACACGGGATTTGCACTGCTCTTGTAGGCGGCGCCAGCCCCTGTAGGAGCGGGCTTGCCCGCGAAGAGGCCGGCACAGACACAACAGCATCATCGTTTTTACTGAGCACTACTCATGCAAACCGCAACCCGATCCACCTTCTTCGACATCACCAGCGAACAAGGACTTTTACGCACCTCGATCGCCGCCACCCTGTTCATCGCCAGCATCGGCATCGCCTTCGGCCTTGCCTCCGGCTCGTTCTCCATCGTCTTCGACGGTGTGTACTCGCTGGTCGACGCCAGCATGAGCGGGCTGTCGCTGGTCGTGGTCAAGCTGATCACTTCGCACACCACCAGCGTGCAGATGTCACGCAAGCTGCGCGAGCGCTTCACCATGGGTTTCTGGCACCTGGAGCCCATGGTACTGGCGCTCAACGGCATTCTGCTCGGCGGCGTGGCCATCTACGCGCTGATCAATGCCGTCAGCAGCCTGCTGCAAGGCGGGCGCCACCTGGAGTTCGGCATTGCCATGGTCTACGCGGCGCTGACGGTGATCACCTGCGTGACCATCGCCGTCATCGAGGCCCGCGCCAACCGCAAACTAAAGTCAGACTTCGTGCGCATGGACGTCAAGGGCTGGGTAATGTCAGCCAGCATCACGGCCGCACTGCTGATCGCCTTCTGCTTTGGCTATGCCGTGCAAGGCACTTCGCTGGAATGGGTATCACCCTATATTGACCCGGCGGTGCTGGCGCTGGTGTGCCTGGTGATCGTGCCATTGCCGATGTCGGTGGTGCGTCAGGCGCTGTCTGAAATCTTCCTGGTCACCCCTGGCGACCTCAAGCTGCACGTAGATGAGGTGGCCAAGGCCTTCGTCGCTCGCCACGGCCTGCAGTCTTACCGCGCCTATGTCGCCAAGGTCGGGCGTTCGCGGGAGATCGAACTGTATTTCATCGTGCCCAAAACCATGGCGGCGAAGACCATCGATGAATGGGATGCCTGGCGCAACGAGATTGGCGACGCGGTAGGCGGCGAAGGGCCGGACCGCTGGCTGACAGTGGTGTTCACTGGCGACCCGGAATGGGCCGAGTAATGTGTGGGCGCGCTGCGCCCTTTTTCCGAAACCCGTAGCGCAAACGAAAAAGCCCGCGACCATTTCTGGTAGCGGGCTTTCACGGACTGCGTATGGTGGGTCGTGTAGGATTCGAACCTACGACCAATTGGTTAAAAGCCAACTGCTCTACCAACTGAGCTAACGACCCATTTGATGGCGCGTATAATACTGATTTCTAACGAGAATTCAACACCCCATCACGATTTTTTCAAAAATACCGAGTCGGGTCTTCGATACCGGCGGCCTTGAAACCGTCGGCGCGCAGGCGGCAGCTGTCGCATTTGCCACAGGCGCGGCCGTCATCGTCGGCCTGGTAGCAGGAAACGGTCAGGCTGTAGTCCACACCACGGGCCATACCGGCCTGCACGATCTGCGCCTTGCTCATGTTCTGCAGCGGCGCCTGGATGCGGAAACCCTGCCCTTCTACGCCAGCCTTGGTCGCCAGGTTGGCCATGCGCTCGAAGGCCTCGACAAACTCGGGACGGCAATCCGGGTAGCCGGAGTAATCCACGGCATTGACGCCAATGAAGATGTCGCGCGCTTCCAGCACTTCAGCCCAACCCAGCGCCAGCGAAAGGAACACGGTGTTGCGCGCCGGCACATAAGTGACCGGAATGCCTTCACCCGGGGCTTCCGGCACGTCGATGCTGCTGTCGGTCAATGCCGAACCGCCGATGCCGTCGAGGTTCAGCCCAATCACCTTGTGCTCGACCACACCCAGGTCGCGGGCCACGCGGGCAGCGGCGTTCAGCTCGGCGCGATGACGCTGGCCGTAGTCAAAGCTCATGGTGTAGCAGCTGTAGCCTTCGCCCTTGGCCATGGCAACCACGGTGGCCGAGTCCAGGCCGCCGGACAACAGGATTACTGCGCGTTTTTCTGTCATGTGTACGTGCTCCTCAATCAACGTCCGGGCTCGTCGTTCCACAGCAGCTTGTGCAGCTGAAGTTGGAAGCGTACGGGCAGGTTGTCAGCAACGATCCAGTCAGCCAGGTCACTGGCGTTCACCTGATGATGGCTGGGTGAGAACAACACCTCACCGGCACGCTCTGCCAGGTTGTACTGGATCAGCTTGGATACCGCCCAGTCATAATCCTCACGGGAACAAATGACGAACTTGACCTGGTCGTTGCGCGTCAGCTGCTCGATGTTCTCGTAGCGGTTACGGTGCGACTCTTCGGAGCCTGGGGTTTTCAGGTCGACCACACGACTGACGCGGGTGTCGGTGCCGGCAATATCCAGCGCGCCGCTGGTCTCCAGCGACACCTCGTAACCGGCGTCACACAGCCGCTGCAGCAATGGCAAGGCGTTGGGCTGGGCCAGCGGTTCGCCACCGGTGACACAGACGTAGCGCGGCTTGAAGCCGGCCACTTGCTCAAGGATCGAATCAAGGGTGCGAACGGTACCGCCACTGAAGGCATAGGCACTGTCGCAGTACTGGCAACGCAGGGGGCAACCGGTGAGGCGCACAAATACCGTAGGCAGCCCGGCCGTTCGCGTCTCACCCTGCAAAGAGTAAAAGACTTCGGTGATGCGTAATGTGTCTTGCATGCTCGCCACGGGCGTGACAGCTAAACAGGCTGTCCGCCTCCGTCAGGCACTGTCGCGGACTCGACATCGCGTTATCCGCAGCAGCGTGTTTACGAAAAAAGGGCAGTGATTCTAACGAAAAAACCCGCGACTGGCGCGGGTTTCTTTCGAGCGGTACAGCGACAACGCCTAGAGCTTCTGCAGGTCACGCTGGGCCAGTTGAGCGGCAGAGGTGCCGGGGTACTGGGTGACGACCTGCTGGAGGATGCCTTTTACCTTGTCGGTATGGCCCATACGGCGCTCGACATCAGCCAGTTTGTACAGCGAATCTGGCACCTTGCTGTGCTTCGGGTACTTTTGGCTGACCTGGGCAAAAGCCTGGCTGGCGCCTTGCAGGTCACCCTTGGCCAGGTTCACTTCACCCAGCCAGTACTGGGCATTACCGGCGTACTGGCTGTTGGGGTACTTGCGCAGGAAGGCGTTGAACGCCTGGCTGGCCTTGTCGAAGTCTTTCTGTTTGATCAGGTCGAAAGCTGCGTCGTAATAGAGCTTCTCTTTCGCCGGATCACCGGGCTGGCTACTGCCGGCCGGTTGTTGCGCAGCAGCACCTGCTGCGGCATCGGGGGCGGCATTGGACGCACCACCACCGGAGGAATTATCAGGGGTTGCGGCAGGCGCAGCGCCACTGTTGATGCGACGGTCCAGGTCCTGGTAACGCTCCAGGTTTTCCTGCTTCATGCGCGACACATCGTTTTGCAGCTCTTCGATGATGCCTTGCTGGCGGGAAAGCTGATCCTGCATCTGTTGCAGCTGCATGAACAGCTGGCCCTGTGCAGAGGCAGGGGCCGAAGCCCCTGACCCGGCATAGGCGCCGCTCGTGCCATAACCCGCAGGCGGATAGCTGCCTGCGTTGTCATCTACTACAGGGACCTCAGCCCAGGCCGCAAGCGGCAGGCTGAGTGCGAGGACGGTTACTACACGGCGGCACATACGCATAAGAACTTACTTACGCAGTTCTACGCGACGGTTCTGAGCCCAGGACTGCTCGTCGTTGCCGGTAGCAACTGGACGCTCTTCGCCGTAGGAAACCAGTTCCAGCTGAGCAGGGGAAACGCCCTGCAGAACCAGGTAGCGCTGAACGGCTTTCGCACGACGCTCACCCAGAGCCATGTTGTACTCGCGGGTGCCGCGCTCGTCGGTGTTACCTTCCAGAACAACACGGTTGCCGTTGGCTTTCAGGTCCTTGGCGTGAACGTCCAGAGCGCGCATGGCTTCTGGCTTCAGGTCCGAGCTGTCGTATTCGAAGTAGAAGGTGGTGATTGCGCGCAGGGCGGCTTCTTCGCTCAGGGAGCCGTCAACAGCGCCAGTGTTGGCACCGTAGCCAGCGTTAGGATCTACAGCAGCGCCTTCGCCTGCGTTATCACCGCCCTTCGAGGAGCAACCTACAGCTACGGCCATGGCCAGGGCCAGCGCAGCAAATTTACCAAACTTCAGCATTTCCATCGTGAAACTCCTAATGAAACCCCAGTGTGTTAAGCAAAATGTATTACGCCGCAATCAGTTCAGGTAAGGGGACCAGGACGGTTCTCTGACTTCGCCTTGAGCGGTAGGAAGTGGGAGCCTCACGCGGCCATTAAGCGACACGAGCATCAAGACTCCCCGGCCCTGCTGGCGGGTGGCGTAGATTAGCATGGTGCCGTTTGGCGCAACAGTGGGAGACTCATCAAGACTTGTTTCAGACAGAATCTTTACACTTCCGCGCTGCAAGTCCTGTGCCGCCACTTTGAAGTTGGTAAAGCCCTGTTGGCGATGGATCATTACCAGGGTCTTTTCGTCCGCCGAAAGTTTCGGGTTGGCGTTGTAGTTACCCACGAACGTTACGCGCTCGGCACCACCACCACTGACCGACTGTTTATAGATCTGCGGTTTGCCGCCACGGTCGGAAGTGAAGTAAAGGGTGTTGCCATCTTTACCCCAGAACGGCTCGGTATTGATACCCGGGCCTGCAGTAACACGGCTGATCTGGCGCGAGGCCACATTCATCACGTAGATGTCCGGGTTGCCGTCCTTGGACAGCACGAACGCCAGGCGCGAACCGTCTGGCGACCAGGCTGGCGCACCGTTCAGGCCTTCGAAGTTGGTCACCTGCTCGCGGCGGCCAGTATCGATGTTCTGCACGAAGATACGTGGGCGCTTCTGCTCGAACGAAACGTAGGCGATCCGTTTGCCATCTGGCGCAAAGCGCGGCGACAGGATCGGCTCACGCGATTGCAGCAGGGTCACCGCACGCGCACCGTCGTAGTCCGAACGCTGGAGGGTGTAGCGGGTGTTGTTGGTGGAAAAACGCTCAGCCGTCACGTACAGCATGCGCGTAGAGAACGCGCCCTTGATGCCGGTCAGCTTCTCGAACGACTGGTCGGCAATGTAGTGCGCCATGTCGCGCAGTTGGTCGGTGCTGCCCGCCACGCTGCCGGTCAGCACTTGCTGCTCGGTGGCGACGTTGAACAGCGCGTACTGCACCTGCAGGCGACCGCCCGACGGCACGATGCTGCCGACCATCACGTATTGTGCACCCAGCGCTTTCCAGTCACGGAAGATCACTTCGCTGGCCTGCGACGGCTGGCTGATCATGTTCTGCCGCGGAATTGGCGAGTAGTAGCCAGAGTTGCGCAGGTCATTGCCGATGATGTCGGCGATGTCTTCTGGCAGCACGCTGCCGCCCTGCAGACCGAACGGCACTACCGCGATGGGCGTGGCCCGATCACTGCCGCTGGTAACCAGGATGTTCTTTTCTTCTGCCACCGCCATGCCTGCCACGCAGCAGAGCATGACCAGCAGTCCTCTCAGACGTTTAATCACAACGCTAGATCCTCAGGTGTAAATGTCATCTTGAACGAACGATATTGGTTGAAATCGCTCGGCTTCATACCCTGCATCTCGGTCAAACGACCAATGTTCTTCACCGCAGCCACCGCCGAACTGTCATACGGGCCGTCACCACTGGACCGGGCCACGCTGACACTGGTGATGGTACCGTCCGGCAACATGTTGATCTGCAGGACCACCGTCATGCCCTTGCGCGCGGAAGGCGGACGTGCCCAGCCCTCGGCCGCGCGCATGCGGATCAGGTCGTCGAAGTCGCCGGCCACCTGGTCACCCTGCTCGTCGGCCAGCGCCTGCTGCCGCTCGGTGGTATCGGACAACAGCTCGGCCAGGGCCTGGGCTTTCTTGTCTTCTGCCGCCTTGCGGGCCGCTTCCTGTGCCTTTTTCTTCTGGGCGTCTGCAGCGGCCTTTTTCTTGGCCTCTTCAGCTGCCTTCTTCTTCGCATCCTCGGCCGCCGCTTTCTTCTTGGCGTCCTCGGCTGCTTTTTTCTTGGCCTCTTCGGCTGCCTTTTTCTTGGCGTCCTCGGCGGCTTGCTTCTTCGCCTCTTCAGCGGCCTCTTTCTTGGCCTCTTCTTCGGCTTTTTTCTTCGCTTCGTCCTCGGCCTTCTTCTTGGCGATGTCGGCCTGCTGCTTCTCGGCGGCTTTCTTCGCCTCGTCGGCCTTCTTGGCTTCGGCGGCTTTCTTCGCCTCGGCAGCCTTGGCGGCTTCAGCGGCCTCGGCTTTTTTGGCTTCAGCGGCCTCGCGAGCCTCTTCGGCCTTTTGAGCGGCGTCGGCTTTCTTTTGTTCCGCGGCCTTCACGGCCTCTTGCTCGACCTTCTTCTGTTCAAGCTGCTCGACTTCGGTCTGGCGCGAAGCGGTTTTCTTCGCCTCCCCGGCAATCTTCTGATTGGTCTGGGTGGTTGCCTGGCTCTTGGACTTGAGCTGGTACAGGGTAGCCTGAACGATCGGCTTGGAAGGCGGCAGCTCAGGCGTCATGGCAAAACTGACGAACAGCAGGGCAAACACCAGCACATGCAGGCCGATGGCCCAGACACTGGGCCAGAAGTAGCTTTCCGAGGCGGATGGCTCTCGCTGTTGCATCAGGGCGCCTCGGTAATCAGGCCAACGTTACCGACACCGGCCTTCTGCAACCCGCCCATGGCACCCATGACCGCGCCATAGTCGACAGCCTTGTCGCCACGAATGAACACCTGGGTCTGCTTGCCCTGGTCACGGCCGGCAGCAATGATCTTGGTAACGGCGTCGGTCATGGCCGGCAAGGTCATGGCCTTGTCCATCTGCTTGTCGGTATCGACTTCGCTGCCGAGGTTCCAGTAATAGGTTTTATCGGCCTTGATGGAGATGGTGAGGATCTGGACGTTGTTGTCCTGCGGCAAGGCTTCGCTGGAAACCTTGGGCAGGTCGACCTTCACGCCCTGATTGAGCATGGGCGCCGTCACCATGAAGATGACCAGCAGCACCAGCATCACGTCGATGTAGGGCACCACGTTCATCTCGGCGACGGGCTTGCGTTTGTGGCGAACTCGGGCCATGGGCTTCTACCTGATTACTCTTCGCTGGTGTGCACTTTGCGGTGCAGGATCGCCTGGAACTCGTCGGCGAAGGTGTAGTAACGGCCGATCAGTATTTCACTGCGCGCGGCGAAACGGTTGTAGGCAATGACAGCCGGGATTGCCGCGAACAGGCCGATGGCGGTTGCGATCAGTGCTTCGGCAATGCCCGGTGCAACGGTGGCCAGGGTGGCCTGCTGTGCGCTGGCCAGGCCGCGGAAGGAGTTCATGATGCCCCACACGGTGCCGAACAGGCCGATGTACGGGCTGGTCGAACCAACGGTGGCCAGGAACGGCAAGCTCTGCTCGAGTTTTTCTTCCTCGCGCGAGATGGCCACACGCATGGCACGGCCAACACCTTCCATGACAGCGTCCGGGTCGACACCCGGCTGCTGGCGCAGGCGCGAGAACTCCTTGAAACCGGCACGGAACACCTGCTCCACGCCGGAGTCCGGGTCTGGGTTGCTGCCTGCCTGGCGGTACAGCTTGGACAGGTCGATGCCTGACCAGAAACGCTCTTCGAAGGCATCCAGCGCACGACGACCGGCGCGCAGCATGGTGCTGCGCTGGAAGATCATGATCCATGAGGTGACCGAGGCGGCCACCAGGGTCAGCATTACCAGCTGTACCACCACGCTGGCATTGCTGACCAGACTCCACATGGAGGTATGGTCGACGACGTTAGCTTCCACGCTTATTCTCCTGCATTCGATTGATTACCCGAGCCGTCCGCCGCAAAGGCGTCGCGCAGCTGGGGGGGTAGGGCTCGGGGTTTGAAAGTGTCGGCGCGCACGGCAGCCACCAGGAACTGCCCTTCGCAAAGCAGCGTTTCATCCTTTTCCCGCCAGACCTGCTGTACGAAACGCAAGCTGGCGCGATTGAGTTCAAGTACTTGCGCGGTCACCCGCAATTCGTCATCCAGCCGCGCCGGCGCGTGATAGCGCGCTTCGCTGGAATGGACCACGAACAGCAGGTTGTCTTCAGCCAGCTGCGACTGGGAAAAGCCCAGGTGCCGCAGGCGTTCGGTGCGCGCGCGCTCCATGAATTTCAGGTAGTTGACGTAATACACCACGCCGCCCGCATCGGTATCTTCGTAATAGACGCGACACCGGTGTGCGAACGGTTCGAGCTGATTTTGCGCGCGCATACTCTAGTGCTTACTCCTCAGCTTGCCAATCCGCTGTGGCAACTGTTTTTTCTTCATTAATGTCTTATTGCCAGCGCACCCAGGGCATGCCAGCGGTAGGACCACGAAAAGTCGCTTTTGATCTGTCATTCATCGCCTGGCTCGGAAAAATCGCCCCCCTCCCCCAAGCGCCCGGGAATATTCAGCCCAAAGTGCAGGTAGGCATGCCGGGTGACCACGCGGCCGCGTGGCGTGCGCATGATGTAGCCCTGCTGAATCAGGTACGGCTCAAGCACATCTTCGATGGTATGACGCTCTTCGCTGATGGCTGCAGCCAGGTTGTCCACGCCCACCGGGCCGCCGTCGAACTTCTCGATCATGGTCAGCAGCAGGCGACGGTCCGAATGGTCGAAACCACGCTCGTCGACATCCAGCAGGTTCAGCGCCATGTCAGCCACGGCCTTGGTGATCTGGCCCTTGCCGCGCACCTCGGCGTAGTCACGCACGCGGCGCAGCAGGCGGTTGGCGATGCGCGGCGTGCCACGGGCACGACGGGCGATCTCGTAGGCCCCCTGGTCTTCGATGGCCAGGCCAAGGATGTTGGCCGAGCGGCTGACAATGGTGCTCAGATCCTTGTCGTTGTAGAACTCCAGGCGCTGCACGATACCGAAGCGGTCACGCAGCGGGTTGGTCAGCATGCCGGCACGGGTAGTAGCCCCCACCAGGGTGAAGGGTGGCAGATCGAGCTTGATAGAACGGGCTGCCGGGCCTTCGCCGATCATGATGTCGAGCTGGAAGTCCTCCATGGCCGGGTAAAGCACTTCTTCGACCACAGGCGACAGCCGGTGGATTTCGTCGATGAACAGCACGTCGTGCGGCTCGAGGTTGGTCAGCATGGCTGCCAGGTCGCCAGGGCGCTCGAGAATCGGCCCCGAAGTGCTCTTCACCGACACGCCCATTTCATGGGCGATGATGTTGGCCAGGGTGGTCTTGCCCAGGCCGGGCGGGCCGAAGATCAGCGTGTGGTCAAGCGATTCGCCGCGGCCGCGGGCGGCCTGGATGAACAGCGCCATCTGCTCGCGCACCACCGGCTGGCCAATGTACTCGTCCAGGCTCAGCGGGCGAATCGCACGGTCCTGGACTTCTTCGCGGTCGCGGCCACTGGCGGCGATCAGGCGGTCGGCTTCGATCACTTGGAAATCATCCCTTTCAGGCTGCGGCGGATCAGCTCTTCACTGCTCAGGCCGGCCTTGTCCTTGATCGCGGCAATTGCCTTGCTGGCTTCCTGCGGCTTGTAGCCCAGCGAGACCAAGGCACTGACTGCATCGGCCTCGGCACTGGACTCGCTGGCAACCGGCAAAGGCCCATCGGACACCAGGGTGAACATGGCCGGCGAGGTTTCCCAGGCCTTGAAACGGTCCTTGAGCTCGACCAGCAAGCGCTCGGCGGTTTTCTTGCCGACGCCCGGCACGCGCACCAGGGCTGAGGTGTCCTGGGCCTGCACGCAGCGCACCAGTTCATCCACTTCCAGCCCGGACATCAGCGCCAGGGCCAGCTTAGGCCCTACGCCGTTCAGGCGGATCAGCTCGCGGAACAGCTCGCGCTCACGTTTTTCGGCAAAGCCGTAGAGCAAGTGGGCATCTTCGCGCACGACCAGGTGGGTATGCACCGTGACGGTTTCACCCACTTTGGGCAGACGGTACAGCGTGGTCATGGGAACTTCCAGTTCGTAACCCACGCCGTTGACGTCGATAATCAGGTGAGGCGGTTGTTTTTCCGCCAGGGTGCCGCGCAAACGTCCAATCACGTTCCGATCCTTCCTCTCGGGGAGCCGGTCAAAGACCGCTCAACCCTATCAGCAAATGCAGCAGGTGAATGCATCACCCGAACAAAATGTGTATCAGCGCATGAAGCGCTTACAGACGCAAGCGCCCGCCGCGTCGCCGCGCTGTGCTCAAGCCATGCGGCACCAGGCTGGAGCGGGTGTGGGCGTGGCACAGGGCGATGGCCAGGGCATCGGAAGCGTCGATCTGCGGTTTTTGCGTCAATTTCAGCAGGTGCATGACCATCATCATCACCTGCTCCTTGTTGGCCCCCCCCGTGCAGGCCACGGCCTGCTTGACCTGGGTGGCGCTGTACTCGGCGATCTCCAGGCCGGCCTCGGCGGCGGCGACGATAGCCGCGCCACGTGCCTGGCCAAGCTTGAGCGCCGAATCGGCGTTGCGGGCCATGAACACCCGTTCGATGCCCATGGTCACCGGGCCGTGCTGAGCAATGATTTCACTGACACCACGAAAAACAATCTGCAGCCGCTCGTGCAGCTCACCGCTGCCGGTGCGGATGCAGCCCGACGCCACGTACTCGCAACCACGGGCGGTCTGGCGTACCACGCCATAGCCGGTGATGCGCGAGCCGGGGTCGATACCTAGAATCAGAGTCATAAAGCCCGTCGAAAAAATGATGCATCTCTACAAACTGCGCCGGCCCTTTCGCGGGTAAACCCGCTCCTACAGGTACTGCACCACATTTGAAATGGGCGTAATACCTGTAGGAGCGGGTTTACCCGCGAAAGGGCCGGCACAGGCGCTATCAAACGCTCAGAGTTGGCACAAAATGCCAAATCACCTTAGCCGAGGTTTTCCATGATCTCATCGGAAATCTGGGCGTTGGAGTAAACGTTCTGCACGTCATCCAGGTCTTCGAGCATGTCGATCAGCTTGAGCACCTTTTCGGCACCGTCCTGGTCGAGTTCGGCGCTGGTGGTCGGCTGCATGACGATTTCCGCGTCAGCGGCCTTGAAGCCAGCCTCTTCCAAGGCATTACGCACGGCATAGAAGCTGTTGAACGAGGTGAACACGTCGAAGGAGCCGTCGTCGTTGGCGACCACGTCGTCGGCATCGGCTTCCATTGCCGCTTCCATCAACGCGTCCTCTTCCACGCCCGGAGCAAAGCTGATCTGGCCTTTGCGTTCGAACAGGTAGGCCACAGAACCGTCAGTACCCAGGTTGCCGCCACACTTGGTGAAGGCATGGCGCACGGCCGCGGCGGTACGGTTGCGGTTGTCGGTCATGGCTTCGACCATGATCGCCACGCCACCCGGGCCGTAACCTTCGTAGCTAAGCTCTTCGACATTGTCGCTTTCATTGGTGCCAGCACCACGGGCCACGGCACGATCGATGATGTCGCGGCTCATGTTGGCGCCCAACGCCTTGTCCAGCGCCAGGCGAAGGCGCGGGTTGGATGCCGGATCAGGGCCACCCTGCTTGGCAGCGACCGTCAGTTCGCGGATCCACTTGGTGAAGACCTTGCCCCTCTTGGCATCCTGGCGCTCTTTGCGGTGCTTGATGTTCGCCCACTTGGAATGACCAGCCATAACGACTCCGAATCCTTTGAATCACAAACAGCCCCGCCCCATGACGGGGCGGGACGGGAAAATACCTGCGTCGAAACGCAAAGGCGCATCCATGTGGATGCGCCCGGGGACTGCTTACTCGACCTTGGTCTGTTCGCGCAGTCGGATGTGCAGCTCGCGCAGGGCCTTGGCGTCGACCATGCCAGGGGCCTGGGTCATGACGCATGCGGCGCTCTGGGTTTTCGGGAACGCGATCACTTCACGGATCGACTGAGCGCCGGTCATCAGCATGACCAGACGGTCCAGACCGAACGCCAGGCCACCGTGAGGCGGTGCCCCGAACTTCAGAGCGTCGAGCAGGAAGCCAAACTTCTCTTCCTGTTCTTCTGCCTCGATACCCAACAGACGGAATACCGCCTGTTGCATCTCTTTACGGTGGATACGGATCGAACCGCCACCCAGCTCGGTACCGTTCAGCACCATGTCGTAGGCACGGGACAGGGCAGTGGCCGGGTTGGCCTCGAGCTCCTCCGGGGTGCACTTCGGCGCGGTGAACGGGTGGTGCAATGCAGTGAAGCTGCCGTCTTCGTTCTCTTCGAACATTGGGAAGTCGACGACCCACATCGGCGCCCACTCGCAGGTCAGCAGCTCGAAGTCGTGACCCAGACGAATACGCAGCGCACCCAGGGCTTCGCTGACCACCTTGAACTTGTCGGCACCGAAGAACACGATGTCACCGTCTACGGCGCCAACGCGATCGAGGATGTTGTTGAGGTTGGCCTCAGGGATGTTCTTGACGATCGGCGACTGCAGGCCTTCGACGCCCTTGGCGCGCTCGTTGACCTTGATGTAGGCCAGCCCCTTGGCACCGTAGATACCGACGAACTTGGTGTACTCGTCGATTTTGCTGCGCGGCATGCTGGCACCACCTGGCAGACGCAGGGCGGTAACGCGGCACTTCGGATCGTTGGCCGGGCCGGCGAACACCTTGAAGTCGACATCCTTCAGCTGGTCGGCAACGTCAACCAGCTCCAGCGGAATACGCAGGTCTGGCTTGTCGGAGCCGTAGCGGCGCATGGCCTCTTCGAAGGTCATGTGCGGGAATTCGCCGAATTCCAGGTCGAGCACTTCCTTGAACAGCTTGCGGATCATGCTTTCGGTCAGGCCCATGATCTCGCTTTCATCGAGGAAACTGGTCTCGATGTCGATCTGGGTGAATTCCGGCTGACGGTCGGCACGCAGGTCTTCGTCACGGAAGCACTTGGCGATCTGGTAGTAACGGTCGAAGCCAGCGACCATCAGCAGCTGCTTGAACAGCTGTGGCGATTGCGGCAGGGCGAAGAAGCTACCGGCGTGGGTACGGCTTGGCACCAGGTAGTCGCGCGCGCCTTCCGGCGTGGCTCGGGTGAGGATCGGGGTTTCGACGTCGAGGAAGCCGTTTTCGTCGAGGAAGCGACGGATGCTGCTGGTGATGCGCGAGCGCAGGCGCAGCTTGTCGGCCATTTCCGGGCGACGCAGATCGATGAAGCGGTAACGCAGGCGGGTTTCCTCGCCGACGTCGGAGTATTCGTTCAGGGGGAACGGCGGGGTTTCCGCTTCGTTGAGCACGTTCAGCTGGTAGCCGAGGATCTCGATGGCACCGGATGCCATGTTGGCATTCACTGCACCTTCAGGACGCTTGCGGACCTTGCCGGTGATCTGCACGACGTATTCGCTGCGCACACGGTCGGCGGCAGCGAAGGTTTCGGCGCGATCCGGGTCGAACACGACCTGGGCCATGCCTTCGCGGTCACGGATGTCGAGGAAGATCACCCCGCCGTGGTCGCGGCGACGATGGACCCAGCCGCAAAGGGTGACTTCCTGGCCGTCCAGGCTCTCGTTCAGTTGGCCGCAATAATGGCTGCGCATCATGATGGTGGTTTCGCTTCTCGTGATTCGTGTATTCGGTGGAGGCCTTGGCCGCCCGGAGGGCTAATACTGCAAGACCCGGTCACAGCATTCAACTCAGTCGGCCTTGTCGCCGCCTGCCAGATTCTTTTTCGCCCCGGTCTTGAAGTCGGTTTCGTACCAACCGTTACCGCTCAGGCGAAAGCCTGGCACCGACAGCAGCTTTTTCAGTGCCGGCGCCTGACAGGCCGGGCAATCGGTCAGCGGCGCGGCGCTGATCTTCTGCAGCACTTCCATGCGGTGCTCGCAGGACGCACATTGATAGTCATAAAGGGGCATGGGTGTCTCTCGTCAACCATAACGCTGGCTGCCGGGGGGCAGCAAAAAGCGGGATTATATATGGTTAGCAAGCACTGCGCAGCCCGCCTGGCGATCAGCGCACACTTGGCGGGTCCTGCAGCCACGCCACGCAGATTACCCGGATCAGCCCGCTGAAGTTGCGCACTCCGCCCTGGCGCAGGTGCACTTCACGATCCACGTAGGACAACACCGCACTGACCGAACAACGGTTGGCGGCAGCGATGCGCTCAAGGATACCCCAGTAGACAGCCTCCAGGCGCAAACAGGTAGAAAAGCCGTTGAGCCGCACCGAACGTGACACCGGCTGCGTCTGCAACATGTCGAAGTCCGCCTTGAACGGGTCGATGCACTGTTTTCCTGGCCAGCTGCCCTGGCCAGCCATACGTTTGCTCGCTTGCATCATGCGCCACACTTCCTCGTCACAGGTACCAGGTGGCCTATGAAGCGCTGACGGGCGAGCTTAAAGCAGCGGCAAAATGTTCCTTCGCAAATACCGGATTGCCAGGCGGAGCCTGTGGGAGCGGCCTTGCGTCGCGAAAGGGCCGCGCAGCGGCCCCAGGATCTCGGCATCATGCATAGATTGCTGGGGCCGCTTTGCGGCCCTATCGCGACACAAGGCCGCTCCCACAGGGGTTACTCAGGCCTCGTGGCAGAGGTGCCCGTCGACCAAGGTATAACGCACTGCACCTGGCAGGCGGCTGCCGATGAATGGTGGGCACCGGCTGCGCCGGTGTTCGCGGGCGTGCCCGCTCCCACAGAGGTTGCGCAAGCTTTCCGCCTTGAGCAACGGTTACTTGCCGTCGAGCAGTACCCGCAGCATCCAGGCGGTTTTCTCGTGTACCTGCATGCGCTGTGTCAGCAGGTCGGCGGTCGGCTCGTCACTGACCTTGTCCACCACAGGGAAAATGCTGCGCGCAGTGCGTACCACGGCCTCCTGCCCCTGAACCAACTGGCGGATCATCTCGTCTGCCGGGGGGACGCCTTCCTCCTCCTTGATCGACGAGTGCCGTGCATAAAATGCATACGAACCCGGTGCCGGGAAGCCCAAGGCACGGATGCGCTCGGCGATCGAATCGACTGCCAGCGCCAGTTCGTTGTACTGCTCTTCGAACATCAGGTGCAGGGTGCGGAACGACGGGCCGGTGACGTTCCAGTGAAAGTTATGGGTTTTCAGATACAGCACGTAGGTATCCGACAACAGGCGGGACAGCCCATCGACGATGGACTTGCGATCTTCTTCACTGATACCGATATCGATTGCCATGAAGCTCCCCTTTCCATAAGGCTTGAGACTCAAGCGGGCGCCGACCACTGTAGCAACACTTGTCGCATCCCGCATGTGACATGGCGCAATACATCGCCACTGGGCGGCCCGCGGTTTGAGTAGGCTGTGGCTTTACTGTTAAATAGGCACTGTGCCACCCGTGCGGACTGTCATTGCCGGGTGCATAGGCTGGCCTGCCACGTGTTCGCGCTCTATATCTCATGCGCACCGTGCTGCCAGCTCTTCCTGTGATCGGCCTTATCAACAGTGAGCCAACCCCATGTTCAAGATCGTCCATCTGGTGACGGGCGTCGCAGCTTTGCTGCTATCGCTCATAGCCAGCCTGAAAACCGATGCGACACCCTTCCTGCAGCAACCCGACGCGGTCTACCTGGCCCTGCTCGGCCTGCTCAATCTGGTGCTGGCCCCGGTCGTGCCGCTGTATCATCGCGGCGCGCGGCAACAACTGCAGCACCTGGCCTGCGCCCTGCTGGTGGTCGCCGTCGTGCTGCAGACCCTGACGCTACTGGCCCGCCCGGAAATGGGCAACCTGGCAGCCCTGGTGTGTGCGGCGCTGGCCGTGGCCCTGCATCTGGCCGTGGGCTTTGCCCGCAGCCCGCGCAAGGCACGCGGCAGTCAACACGTGGCACAAGATGCCGGCAACCGTGATACCGGCACCGTCAAATGGTTCAACACATCGAAAGGCTTTGGTTTTATCTCCCGAGACTCGGGTGATGACATTTTCGTGCACTTTCGGGCCATCCGCGGCGAGGGCCACCGCATTCTGGTCGAAGGCCAGCGCGTGGAGTTTTCGGTGATGCACCGCGACAAGGGCCTGCAGGCCGAAGACGTGGTTGCAGTAACCCGCCGCTGACCAACGGCTGACCGGCCGACGCTATCGACGGCAAGCCAACGCCCACAAGGGCTGTGCTGCACCTGAAGGCAGCATCATACCTGTGGGGGCTGGCTTGCCGGCGATAGCAGCCGGGAACAACTCAATAATGAGGAGGCGGGGCCTCTTCCCCTTCGCTGCCATACTGGCCAACCATCTCTTCATGGCGCCTGATCAGCTCGGCCATCTGCAATTGCAGCCGCTCGATCACACGCGCTTGCTCCACCACCACGTCATTCAGCGCCTGGATAGCGTCATCCTGAAACGCCTGACGGGTTTCCAGTTCGACCATCCGCATTTCCAGTGTCATCTCAGGCCTCTTGGTAACCAGCAAGTTGTAGCCCGCGCAGACGCTGGCGAACGGCTTGCAGTTGATCATCGGTGTAGCCCACAGGCGCACACTTGCCCCATACCGGTGCCGGCCACGCGGCGTCGTCGCGCTGGCGCACGATCACATGCATGTGCAACTGGCTGACCACGTTGCCCAAGGTAGCCACGTTCATCTTGTCGGCCCCATAGCTGGCCTTCAGCGCTTCTGCCAACAAGGTGGTTTCCTGCCACAACTGCTGTTGCTCTGCCGCATCCAGCTCGAACAGCTCACTGACACCAGCGCGCTTGGGCACCAGAATGAACCATGGGTAATTGGCATCCTTGCTCAGCAGCAACTGGCACAGCGAAAACTCTCCCAACACCAGCGAATCCTGCTGCAAACGCGAATCGAGGACGAACACGGCATATCTCCTTCAGGCAATACCATCCCGCTTCAGGCGGAAAACAGGCCAGCAAGGATACCTTGCACACTCCCGGTAACACAGCGCTACTTTTCGCACCAAAATGAGGCCACCTGCCCGCCCCTCCCACACTGACCACCCCACAAACGACGCTGGATGAACAAGTTGCGGTAACACTTTGACTCTAATGGCAGGTTTTTAAATTTTAATGATTCTCGATCCCAAAAATCACTCACGCCGCCTTCGTCCCGCATTTACGGCACTTTCCGACCCTCGGTAGCAGGTTTTGTGAAAATTTCATGAACTGTTGCGAATTTTGAGCACGCTTGTTGCATTCCCTTCACGCCAAGTCGGCACGACACCTGCAGTGGCAGCTGTACGCGACAAATAACAACAGCGACATGGGTGACCAGGGAGTTTCCTCATCCGGAATCGGCAGTTACCGATTCATTACGGTGACAGGAACAGCGCTGAGGTTATACGGCCCCTGAACCGGGGCGTGATTTGCGACATGGAAATACTTAAAAGCGACACGGTGAAAAAGTTCCGCAAAGAGTGCTTATAGCCATATCGCCAACAACAGTCTGCGTGCTATACATTTTCGCCGACATAACAAGAAAGAGCTGCCCCATATAACTAAAAGACTTGGACGCAGCGGTACTCTTCCTAAAAACCAAAGGAGCAAATCACGATGCGCGTGATGAAGTGGAGCATGATCGCCCTGGCCGTTTCGGCAGGGACCTCGCAGTTGGCAATGGCCTCGGCACAGGACGAGTCCAAAGGTTTCATCGAAGACAGCAAGCTGAGCGTCAAGACCCGCATGCTGTATTTCAGCCGTGACTTCCGCAACAACTCCTCAGCTGACAAAAGCCGCGTAGAAGAAACGGGTCTTGGCTTCGTCGGCACCTTCGAGTCCGGCTTCACCCAAGGCACCGTGGGTGTAGGTGTCGATGCCATCGGCATGCTCGGCCTGAAACTGGACAGCGGCAAGGGCCGTGCCGGTACCGGCCTGTTCCCGACCGGTTCCGACGGCCGTTCGCAGGATGACTACTCCAAGGGCGGCGGCGCGGTCAAATTCCGCATTTCCGACACCGTGCTGAAAGTGGGTGACCAGTTCACCGCACTGCCGGTCTTCGCCACCGATGACAGCCGCCTGCTGCCAGAAATCGCCCAGGGCACCCTGATCACCAGCAACGAGATCGAAGGGCTGACCCTGCACGCTGGTCACTTCACCAGCCTGACTGCCCAGGCGGAAACCAACCGCGACAGCTTCGGCCTGAAGGAAGCCAACGTGGTCGGCGGCACCTACGCCTTCACCGACAACCTCAGCACCAGCCTGTACTACTCGAAGGTTGAAGACTACTGGCGCAAATACTACGCCAACGTCAACTGGGCGCTGCCAATCTCCGACAATCAAGGCCTGGTGTTCGACTTCAACATCTATGACACCAAGAGCGAAGGCTCTGCCGAGTACCGCGCATTCGATGGCGAGAAGCTGGACAACCGCGCGTTCAGCCTGTCGGGCGCCTACAACATCGGCGCTCACACCTTCACCCTGGCCTACCAGAAAGTCACCGGTGACGGCGACTATGGCTATGGTATCGACGGTGGCGGCACCATCTTCCTGGCCAACTCCGTGGCCCGCTCCGACTTCAACGCCGAAGACGAGAAATCCTGGCAGGCTCGCTACGACCTGAACTTTGCCGAATACGGCATTCCAGGCCTGACCTTCATGACCCGTTATGTACGCGGTTCCGACGCCAACGTCGCCGGCACCACCAACGGCAAAGAATGGGAACGCGACGTCGACATCAAGTACGTGCTGCAGGAAGGCCCGGCGAAAGACCTGAGCTTCCGCGTGCGTCAAGCCACCTACCGTTCTTCCGATGGTGTCTACTACGATTCCCCATCGATCGACGAACTGCGCCTGATCGTGGAGTACCCGCTGAGCATCCTGTAAGCCTGGCTTGCAGTGCCCCGCACCTGAAAAAGCCCGGCAATCACGCCGGGCTTTTTCTTGGCTGACAAGTGTCACGCCCTGGGGCATCCTGTACGCCTTCGTTTCCCCCCCGTACAATGCGGGGCTATTTCAACGTCTTAGGCAATCGACACGGCTAACCATGCGCACCAGTCAATATTTGCTCGCCACCCAGAAAGAAACCCCTGCCGACGCAGTGGTCATCAGCCATCAGCTCATGCTGCGTGCCGGCATGATCCGCAAACTGGCCTCCGGCCTGTACACCTGGCTGCCGATGGGCTTGCGGGTAATGCGCAAGGTCGAAGCCGTGGTGCGTGAGGAAATGAACGCCGCCGGCGCCCTGGAGGTGCTGATGCCGAGCATCCAGCCCGCCGAGCTGTGGCAGGAATCCGGTCGCTGGGAGCAATACGGCCCTGAGCTGCTGCGCCTGAAAGACCGCCACCAGCGTGACTTCTGCGTCGGCCCTACCCACGAAGAAGTGATCACCGACCTGGCCCGTAACGAGCTGTCCAGCTATAAACAGCTGCCGCTCAACCTGTACCAGATCCAGACCAAGTTCCGTGACGAAATCCGCCCGCGCTTCGGCCTGATGCGTGGCCGCGAGTTCATCATGAAGGACGCCTACTCGTTCCATGCCGACCAGGCTTCCCTGCAGGAAACCTACGACCGCATGCACCAGGCGTACAGCAATGTGTTCACCCGCCTGGGCCTGGACTTCCGCCCTGTGCAGGCCGATACCGGCTCGATCGGTGGCAGCTACTCGCACGAGTTCCACGTGCTGGCCGAGTCCGGCGAAGACGACGTGATCTTCAGCGACAGCTCCGACTACGCCGCCAACATCGAGAAAGCCGAGGCTATCCCGCGTGAAACCGTGCGCCCTGCCCCTACCGAGGAGCTACGCCTGGTCGACACCCCGAACGCCAAGACCATCGCCCAGTTGGTGGAAAACCACGGCCTGCCGATCGAAAAGACCGTCAAGACCCTGATCGTACGCGGTGCCGAAGAGGGCAAGCTGATTGCCCTGATCGTCCGTGGCGACCACGAACTGAACGAAATCAAGGCCACCAAGCTGGAACAGGTTGCCGACCCGCTGGTCATGGCCACCGAAGCCGAACTGCGCGACGCCATTGGCGCCGGCGCCGGCTCGCTCGGCCCGCTCAACCTGCCACTGGAAATCATCATCGACCGCTCGGTTGCCCTGATGAGCGACTTCGGCATTGGCGCCAACATCGACGACAAGCACTACTTCGGCGTCAACTGGGAACGCGACCTGCCGGTGCCACAGGTTGCCGACCTGCGTAACGTGGTCGAAGGCGACCCAAGCCCGGACGGCCAGGGCACCCTGGTGATCAAGCGCGGCATCGAAGTGGGCCACATCTTCCAGCTGGGTACCAAGTACAGCGAGGCATTGAAATGCCAGGTACTGGGCGAGAACGGTAAGCCGGTGGTTCTGTCGATGGGCTGCTACGGCATCGGCGTTTCCCGCGTGGTCGCCGCGGCCATCGAGCAGAGCTATGACGACAAGGGCATCATCTGGAACGACGCCCTGGCCCCGTTCCAGATCGCTCTGGTGCCGCTGCGCTATGAAACCGAGGTGGTCCGTGAGGCAACCGACAAGCTGTACGCCGAACTGACTGCTGCCGGCTTCGAAGTGCTGCTGGACGACCGCGACAAGAAGACCAGCCCAGGCATCAAGTTTGCCGACATGGAGCTGATTGGCATCCCACACCGCATCGTCGTCAGCGATCGCGGCCTGGCCGAAGGCAACCTGGAGTACAAGCACCGCACCGAGCAGGACGCCCAGGCGTTGCCGCTCAATGAAGTGCTGACCTTCCTGCAGGCCCGCGTTCGCCGCTGATAACCAATGCACGAGTGATCATGTACAAGCGAAGTACCTTTACCCTTGGGGGCGCCGCACTGTGCGGCGCCCTGCTCGTCAGCGGCTGCGCCAACCAGATGTCCCAGCGCAGCGACCATGAGGAGCGCGTCGAGCGCAAACTGCTCGAGCACACCCTGCAGATCGATGTCGGCGAGCCGAAGGTGATGGAGCTTCCGCAGCGACGTGTGCGCGTGCATGAGCAAAAGCGCTTCGAAGTGACCGAATTCGAAGTGACCCGTCGCTATGACCGCTACACGCCTTACCAACCCTGGCGGGAGATCTACGAGATCCCGCTGGGTGCAGTGGCCGTGGTGGCGGGTGTCGGCGCCAATGTGGTCAACGTCTTCGCCTTGGGCAACCTGCCGCAAAGTATCACCCACGACTGGCTCAGCTATGGCGTGGATGGGCTCAATCCGTTCATGAACGTGCCATCCAACGGCCGCGCCCAGCAGAACCTGGCCGGGATCAGCGAAGTGCAGAAAGGCCAGCGAGAGGAATCCACCAGCCTGCCCTGGAGCGAGCGCCTGGTCGAGGTCAAGGCCGGCAAGATGACCCACGAGCTGACCACGGACCGCAACGGCGTGCTGCGCCTGAACCTGCTCGACAGCCCGTTCTCCGAGCAAAACCTCAACCACGTCGGCACCCTGCACCTGCAAGTACTTGACGAGGACAATGCGGTACGAGGCGATGCCAGCCTGTTGGTCAGCGCTACCCTGCGCAATAAGCTGCTCGAAGCCCATGAGCTGATCTTCGATGACCTCGAAGATGATGATGTCGGCCAGTGGGTGCACCGGGTCAAGCGCCTGTCCGAACTGGGCCTTGAAGAGGAAGCCAGTGAAATGGAACAGAGCCTGATCGAGCTGACCCGCAACGATCCGGAGCTGCAACAGGAGTTCCTGCAGTCGCTGACCAAGGCCACTGGCCGGTTGGTGGCGGATCCAGGCGTGCATTAATAGAAGGGGCTGCATTGCAGCCCCTTTCATTTAGGCGGGAACAGCTCCAGCTGTTCATGTGCGCCCCGCAAGTCACGCAACCTCACCCCTACCCCTAGCAAGCGTACCGGCTTGCCGCCACGGGCGAACGCCTGCCCCAGCAATTGCCGATAACTCTCCAGGTCCCGGCCGGCCCCGGCTTGCTCCATGGTGGTCTGGCTGAAGTCATGGAACTTGACCTTGACGAACGGCTTGTCTGGCCGGTAACTGCTGTCCATTCGAGCGATGCGTTCGTTCAGGCTAGCCAGCAGATCTGGCAGCCGCGCCAAGCAACTGGCCAGGTCTGGCAGGTCGGTGTCGTAGGTATTTTCCACACTCACCGACTGGCGTCGGCTGTCGTTATGCACTGCACGCTCATCGATCCCCCGCGCCAACCCCCACAACCGCTCGCCAAAACTGCCGAACTCGCGCACCAATGCCAGCCGCGACCACTCACGCAACTGCAGGCAGGTTTCGATGCCCAGCCGCGTCAGTTTGTCGGCCGTCACCTTACCCACCCCATGCAACCTGGCCACCGGCAAGGCTGCAACGAACGTTTCCACTTCATTTGGGGTAATCACGAACAGCCCGTTGGGTTTGCGCCAGTCACTGGCGATCTTGGCCAGAAACTTGTTAGGCGCCACGCCAGCCGACACGGTGATATGCAGGGTGCGGGCAACACGCCGGCGTATATCCTCGGCAATGCGCGTGGCGCTGCCCGAATACCACTGGCTGTCGCTTACATCCAGATAGGCTTCGTCCAGGGACAAAGGCTCGATGAGCTCTGTGTAGTCGCGAAAGATCGTGTGAATTTCCCGCGAGGCCTCACGGTAGGCCTCGAAGCGCGGCTTGACGATCAAAAGATCGGGGCAGAGCTTCAGCGCATGCCGCGATGACATGGCCGAGCGCACGCCATAGGCACGCGCTTCATAGTTGCAGGTGGCGATTACCCCGCGATGGTCGGGCGAGCCCCCCACCGCCATGGGGCGACCGGCCAGGCGCGGGTCATCACGCATCTCGATCGCAGCGTAGAAACAATCGCAGTCGACGTGGATGATCTTGCGCAAGGACATGGACGACCGTCAGCACTGTAAATTCATACAGATAGTATCGCATGCGCCCTCCTCTGAAACAGCTCACCTGCTTTGCTACACGATAATCGGCCTGAAAGCCCCGCCGTGACTGAGCTGTACACGGATATGAAGCGCTAAGGGTTTGAACAAAAAAGGTTTTTCCAAAACAATTGCTTGACATCGGAGCGTAAATCCGTAGAATTCGATCTCACAGGCGCGGGATGGAGCAGCCTGGTAGCTCGTCGGGCTCATAACCCGAAGGTCGTCGGTTCAAATCCGGCTCCCGCAACCAGATTCGAGAAAAGGCCACTGTTAACGCAGTGGCCTTTTTCTTTGCCCGTTAAAAAGCTTTTCCGAAAAAGCCTCGAAAAATCAAAGCCTAGCGCTTGACATATAAACTATACGCTGTAGAATCCGCCCCACTGACGCGGGATGGAGCAGCCTGGTAGCTCGTCGGGCTCATAACCCGAAGGTCGTCGGTTCAAATCCGGCTCCCGCAACCAGATTCAAGAAAAGGCCACTGTTAACACAGTGGCCTTTTTCTTTGCCTGCTGATAAGCATTTGCGAAAAAACGTCGAAAAATCAAAGCCTAGCGCTTGACATAAAAACCACACGCTGTAGAATCCGCCCCACTGACGCGGGATGGAGCAGCCTGGTAGCTCGTCGGGCTCATAACCCGAAGGTCGTCGGTTCAAATCCGGCTCCCGCAACCATATTCGTCAGAACAAACCCCGCCTGTGTAAAAGCAGCGCGGGGTTTGTTGCTTTATACCTCCCTGATTTTCGTCGCCTCGATTTTCCCTCCCCTCATGCCAACCCGCAGGCTTGAGATGTCGTGCCCAGGATGAACTATCTTTAACCCTGCCAAGCCGCTGCAAACGCTTGAGGCCGGAGTAACATTGGATACGTTTTCTTAAGGGACTTTCACTTGGCCGCACCTTTCCTTCACCTCGCGCCGCATGCCCGGGGCAACTCATGACTTCGCACAATCCCGAACCGCCGGTGCCACTCGCTACGGCGCTACCCGGTGCTGTGCAGCGCCTGCCCCTACTCGAACGCCTGAGTCGCTACCGCCAGCCCATAGGCCTGATGGTGACCCTGTTACTGTTCACGATGGCCTTGATTGCCTGCCGCCACCTGCTGAGCGAGCTGGACATCTATGCCTTGCACGATGCCATGCTCAGCGTGCCCACCCAGTCATTGCTGGGCGCCTTGCTGGCAACGGTGATCGGCTTTGTGATCCTGCTGGGCTACGAGTGGTCGGCCAGCCGCTATGCGGGCGTGAAACTGCCAGCACGCAGCCTGGCACTGGGCGGCTTCAGCGCCTTTGCCATCGGCAACGCCATCGGCCTGTCGATGCTCTCTGGCGGCTCGGTTCGCTATCGCCTGTACGCACGGCAAGGGCTTGGTGCTGGCGAAGTCGCACGCATGACCGTGTTTGCCAGCCTGTCACTGGGCTGCGCGCTGCCGCCCCTGGCCGCCTTGGCGACATTGAGCAACCTGCCGGCGGCCTCGACAGCACTCGGGTTGGCGCCCGGCCTGCTGGCAGCTGTTGCCAGCGCCGTGCTGGTGGTGTCTGCCTTACTGGTAATTGGCTTGTACCGCCGACGCCTGGCCGAGCAACCGGCGGCCAATAACCTGCTCGTTCAACTGGGGCGGCGCACACTTCGCCTGCCGGATGCACGCCTGGCGGCCCTGCAATTGCTGATAACCGCGCTGGATGTGGCGGCGGCGGCCACCGTGCTCTACCTGTTGCTGCCCGAAGCCCCTCCTTTCGGCGCGTTCGTGCTGGTGTACCTGCTGGCCTTGGCTGCGGGCGTGCTCAGCCACGTACCGGGCGGCGTCGGGGTGTTCGAAGCGATCCTGCTGGCGGCCTTTGCCGACCAGCTCGGTGCCGCACCGCTGGCGGCTGCCTTGCTGCTGTACCGGCTGATCTATGTGGTGCTGCCACTGCTGCTGGCCTGCGTGTTGCTGCTGGCCAATGAAGCCCGACGCCTGCTGTTTGCGCAACAGGCCATCAAGGCCGCTTCAGGTCTGGCCGCACCGATCCTGTCGATTCTGGTGTTCCTGTCCGGCGTGGTGCTGCTGTTTTCCGGTGCCACGCCCGAGATAGATACGCGTCTGGAGCATATGGGTTTCCTGGTGCCACACCGGCTGATCGACGCCTCTCATTTCGGCGCCAGCCTGATCGGTGTGCTATGCCTGCTGCTGGCCCAAGGCCTGCGCCGGCGCCTGTCCGCCGCCTGGCTACTGACCACCGTGCTGTTGCTGGTCGGCGCCCTGCTGTCGCTGTTGAAGGGCTTTGACTGGGAAGAGGCTTGCCTGCTGACCTTTACCGCCGCCCTGCTCGCGCTGTTCCGCCGCTCGTTCTATCGCCCCAGCCGACTGCTGGAGCTGCCCTTCTCGCCGGTTTTCCTGGTGGCCAGCGCCTGTACGGTGGGCGCATCAGTGTGGCTTCTGCTGTTCGCCTACCAGGATGTGCCTTACAGCCATCAGCTGTGGTGGCAGTTCACCCTCGATGCCGACGCGCCACGGGGCCTGCGCGCCGCCATGGGCAGTGCCTTGCTGCTGGCTGCCGTGGCACTGACGTGGCTGCTGCGCACAGCGCCGCCCGTGATCCACCTGCCCGATGAAGAAGAGCTGCAACGCGCCAGCCGCATCCTGCAGGCCTCCGACCAGCCCGACGGCGGCTTGGCGCTGACTGGCGACAAGGCGTTGCTGTTCCACCCGCGTGGTAACGCGTTCCTCATGTACGCCCGGCGCGGCCGCAGCCTGGTGGCGCTGTACGACCCGATAGGCCCGGCCCAGGAACGCGCCGAGATGATCTGGCAGTTCCGCGACCTGTGCGACCTGCACCACGCACGCCCCGTGTTCTACCAGGTACGCGCGGAGAACCTGCCGTTCTACATGGACATCGGCCTGACCGCATTGAAGCTCGGTGAAGAAGCCCGGGTCGACTTGCGCCGCTTTGACCTTGAAGCCAAAGGCAAGGAGATGAAAGACCTGCGCTACACCTGGAACCGCGGCGGACGCGATGGCCTGAGCCTGGAGATCCATGAGCCCGGCCACGCCCCGCTGGCTGAGCTGAAGGAAATCTCCGACGCCTGGCTCGGCGGCAAGAACGTGCGCGAGAAAGGCTTTTCGCTGGGGCGCTTCAGCCCAGACTACCTGCAGCACTTCCGCATAGCCCTGATTCGCTTCCAGGGCCGCCCGGTAGCCTTCGCCAACTTGCTGGAGACCCATGGGAACGAGCTGGCCAGCCTCGACCTGATGCGTGCGCACCCCGAAGCGCCAAAGCTGACCATGGAGTTCATGATGATCGGCTTGATCCTGCACTACAAAAGCCATGACTACGGGCGTTTCAGCCTGGGCATGGTACCGCTGTCCGGCCTGCAACCCAGGCGTGGCGCCCCCTTGACCCAACGCTTGGGTTCGCTGGTGTTCCGCCGTGGTGAACAGCTTTACAACTTCCAGGGGCTTCGACGCTTCAAAGACAAGTTCCAGCCGGACTGGGAACCCCGCTACATGGCCGTGCCAGCCGGGCTCGACCCGCTGGTGGCACTGGCCGACACCGCCGCTCTGATTGCAGGCGGCCTGACTGGATTGGTGAAACGCTGATGACCCGACGCTTTTGGCTGTACCTGCTGGTTCCCCTGCTGCTGGCCGCCCTGGGTGGTGGGCTGGCCTTCTGGCTGTGGACGCGCCCGGCCCCCGAGGCGCGCCTGGAGCAAATGAGCATCAATGACACCAGCATCACCCGTGTTACCCCTGGCGTGCACCCCAAGGCCCGGGTGGCCATCGGCGTGCCACAAGACCAGGCACTGACGGGCAAGCAACTGCTCGACCTGAGCCAGGCCGGTGAAGCCCAGCTGGTGCAGGTGATTCTGCCGTCTGGAGACTGCAGCAAGCAGCAGCAGGCCATGGACCAGGCGCTGACCCAACTGCAGGAAAAACCGACCTTGGTCGCCGGCATCGGTCCCGGTGCCACCCAGGCCTGGCGCTGGCTGGCCAGCCAGAACGATGACAAGGCGCGGGCCATTTCCGTGGGCTTCACCCTCGAACAGCCTGACTGCCAGGCTCCGCTGCCCAAATCGGCTGCCCATGGCCACTGGAACGTCGCCTGGAACGACAACCCGGATGACGCCAGCGCCGCCTTCGTGCGCGACCAGGCCAACGCCGAAACCAGCATCAGCGACTACGACATCCACTTGCCACAAGTGCTCAAGGCGCAACTGACCCAAGCCCTGGTCGGCCGCGACGGTAACGCACTGGCCATCCCGGTGGTCGAAGTGCCGGCCGGGCAAACCACAGACACGGTTACCTTGTTTCTCTCTGGTGATGGCGGCTGGCGCGACCTGGACCGCGACGTGGCCGGGGAAATGGCCAAGCTGGGTTACCCGGTGGTGGGCATCGACACGCTGCGCTACTACTGGCAGCACAAGACCCCGGAACAAAGCGCCGCCGACCTTTCCGAGCTGATGCATCACTACCGGCAGAAGTGGGGTACCAAGCGCTTCGTATTGACCGGCTATTCGTTCGGCGCCGACGTGCTGCCGGCAATCTACAACCGCCTGCCCGTCGAGGACCAGCAGCGTATCGACGCGGTGGTGCTGCTAGCCTTTGCGCGCAGTGGCAGCTTCGAGATCGAGGTCGAGGGTTGGCTGGGCAAGGAAGGCCAGGAAGCGCCAACCGGGCCGGAAATGGCCAAGCTGCCAGCGTCCAAGGTCGTGTGCGTATATGGCGTCGAGGAAACCGACGAGAGCGGTTGCACGGAAAAGACGGCAGTGGGTGAACGCCTGAAACTGCCTGGTGGTCACCACTTCGACGAGAACTACCCGGCACTTGCCAAGCGGTTGATTGGCGAGATCGAGACGCGCCAGGGCAAGACCAGCGTAGCTGAACAGAACTGACAAGGGTCAGGGCCGCTCTGCGGCCCTGACCCTTGCTGTGCAAACCCATTCAGATCTCGACCTGCGTCCCCAGTTCGATCACCCGGTTCAACGGCAGGTTGAAGAAGCGCAAGTTGCCGTTGGCATTTTTCAGCAGGAACGCGAACAGGTTGCCCCGCCAGCGCGACATCCCCTCCAGCCGTGACGCGATCACCGTCTCGCGGCTGAGGAAGTAAGTAGTGCGCATTGGCGTGAAGTCCAGGTCATCCAGATGACACAGCTTCAACGCGGCAGGCACGTCCGGCTCATCCATGAACCCAAAGTGCAGCAACACACGGAAGAATCCGTCGCCATAGGCTTCCACCTCGAAACGCTCATGTTCCGGCACCCGCGGCCGGTCTTCGCTGACCACAGTCAGCAGCACCACCTGGCTGTGCAACACCTGGTTGTGCAACATGTTGTGCAACAGCGCATGCGGCACGGCATCGGAGCGTGCCGTCAGAAACACTGCAGTCCCCTCGACCCGATGCGGTGGCTGAATGCGGATGCTGCTGATGAACAATGGCAATGGCAGGGCACCTTCATCGATGCGCTCGACCAGAATCTGCTTGCCGCGCTTCCAGGTGCTCATCAGCAGGTAGAGCACACCACCGGCCAACACGGGGAAGGCACCACCCTGGACGATTTTCGGCACGTTGGCGGCGAAGAACAGCCCGTCGACAAACAGGAAGCCGACCAGAATCGGCACTGCAAGCAGCGGCGGCCACTTCCACAGCAGCAGCATCACCGCGGACACCAGGATGGTGGTCATCAGCATGGTACCGGTGACCGCAACCCCGTAGGCTGCCGCCAGAGCGCCCGAGGACCCGAAGCCGATGACCAGCAGCACCACACCCACCATCAGCGTCCAGTTCACTGCACCAATGTAGATCTGCCCCTGCTCGTCGCTTGAGGTGTGCTGAATCTGCATACGTGGGATGTAGCCCAGCTGAATGGCCTGACGGGTCAGGGAGAAGGCCCCGGAAATCACCGCCTGCGAAGCGATAACCGTGGCCATGGTGGCCAGCCCGACCAACGGCAGCAGCGCCCAGCCCGGCGCCAGCAGGTAGAACGGGTTGCGCGCGGCCTCCGGGTTTTGCAGCAGCAGTGCACCCTGGCCAAAATAATTGAGCACCAGCGCCGGGAGCACCAGGATGAACCAGGCCCGGGCAATCGGCTTGCGGCCAAAGTGCCCCATGTCGGCGTACAGCGCCTCGGCACCGGTCAGCGCCAGCACTACCGCACCCAGAATGGCCACGCCAATACCGGGGTGCACCACGAAGAAGTTGACTGCCCAGCCCGGGTTGAACGCCTTGAGTACTTCCGGGCTCTGCGAGATGCCATGCACACCCAGCGCGCCCAGCGCCACGAACCAGGTCACCATGATCGGACCAAACAGCTTGCCGATCTTCTCAGTGCCATGTTGCTGCACCAGGAACAGCGCCACCAGCACCACCAGCGAAATTGGCACCACCCAGTGGTCGATGCCATCGAAGGCCAGGCCCATGCCCTCCACCGCCGACAGCACCGACACCGCCGGGGTGATCATGCTGTCGCCATAAAACAGCGAAGCGCCGATCAAGCCACAGATCACCATCAGCGTGCGCAGCCGCGGGTACGCCGCCGTGGCCCGCCGCGCCAGAGCGGTCAACGCCATGGTGCCGCCCTCCCCCTGGTTATCGGCACGCAAGATGAACATCACATACTTGAATGACACCACCCACAACAACGACCAAAGGATCAGCGACAGGATCCCCAGCACGCCATCATGGTTGACCGACACCCCGTAGCCGCCGGTAAAGACTTCCTTGAGGGTATACAACGGGCTGGTGCCGATATCGCCATAAACTACCCCGACCGCCGCCACGAGCAGGCCCACCGACCGTGACGCACCCTGCTTCCCCTCGTGCCCGCCCTCAGCGTGACTGCTTGCCTGAACCATCGACCACTCCCGCAAACGGCCTTCACGGCCCTTGGTAATCAATCTGCCACCAGGCCCTGGAAGGTACCCCGGCGCAACGGCGCGAAGCATAGCGCAGCGTTCGTCGTATTTCTGCTGGTCAAGCGCCCTTGCGCTCGCTAGAATTGCGCACTTTTTGATCAGAGGCGCCAAAAGCGCCCGTCAAGTTCGCCCCCGATTCCGGCCGGGCGACCTGTATTCAATACCGAGGTTAGTCATGTCCACCACGCCCGCCACCCCCAAGGTAGGTTTCGTAAGCCTGGGTTGCCCAAAAGCCCTGGTCGACTCCGAGCGCATCCTGACCCAGCTGCGCATGGAAGGCTATGAAGTCGTACCCACCTACGAGGACGCCGACGTGGTGGTGGTCAACACCTGCGGCTTCATCGACAGCGCCAAGGCCGAATCGCTGGAAGTGATCGGCGAAGCCATCAAGGAAAACGGCAAGGTGATCGTCACCGGCTGCATGGGCGTCGAAGAAGGCAGCATCCGTGACGTGCACCCAAGCGTGCTGTCGGTCACTGGCCCGCAGCAGTACGAGCAGGTAGTCAACGCCGTTCACGAAGTGGTGCCGCCGCGTCAGGACCACAACCCGCTGATCGACCTGGTGCCGCCACAGGGCGTCAAGCTGACCCCGCGCCACTATGCCTACCTGAAGATCTCCGAAGGCTGCAACCACAGCTGCAGCTTCTGCATCATCCCGTCGATGCGCGGCAAGCTGGTCAGCCGCCCGGTGGGTGAAGTGCTGAGCGAGGCCGAGCGCCTGGTCAAGGCCGGGGTGAAGGAAATCCTGGTGATTTCCCAGGACACCAGCGCCTACGGCGTCGACGTCAAGTACAAGACCGACTTCTGGAACGGCCGCCCGGTGAAGACCCGCATGCTCGAGCTGTGCGAAGCACTGAGCAGCCTGGGCGCCTGGGTACGCCTGCACTATGTGTACCCTTACCCGAACGTTGACGACGTGATCCCGCTGATGGCTGCCGGCAAGATCCTGCCGTACCTGGACATCCCGTTCCAGCACGCCAGCCCGAAAGTGCTCAAGTCGATGAAGCGCCCGGCCTTCGAAGACCGCACCCTGGCGCGCATCAAGAACTGGCGCGAGCAGTGCCCTGAGCTGGTGATCCGCTCCACCTTCATCGTCGGCTTCCCGGGCGAGACCGAGGAAGACTTCCAGTACCTGCTGGACTGGCTGACCGAAGCCCAGCTCGACCGCGTGGGCTGCTTCCAGTACTCGCCGGTGGAAGGCGCCCCGGCCAACGACCTGGGCCTGGCCGAAGTACCGGACGACGTCAAGCAAGAGCGCTGGGACCGCTTCATGGCCCACCAGCAGGCCATCAGTGCTGCCCGCCTGCAATTGCGCATCGGCAAGGAAATCGACGTGCTGATCGACGAAGTCGAGGAACAAGGTTCGGTTGGCCGCAGCTTCTTCGATGCACCGGAAATCGATGGCAGCGTGTTCATCGATGGCGACCATGGTTTCAAGCCAGGCGACAAAGTGCGTTGCCGTGTGGTGGATGCCGACGAGTACGACATGTGGGCTGAACCCATCTAAAACGGCTGAAGCCTGCAAAGCCCCTGCCCCGGCGTTCTCCATAGGGAATGACCGGCGCAGGGGCTTTTTTGTCAGAACGTGTGAAACAGCATCAGGCCGCCCTCGGCATCCGGGCTGGCATCCGAGAAGCCTTTGACTGCATAGAGTTGGACTTTCCACTGCTGGTTGAGCTTGTGGGTGAGGAACAGGGTAAGCTCCTTGATCTGCGCCCCGGTCGAGACCACTTTCTGCCGCCAATCGTAGGAGGCGCCGGCCGAAGTACCGACCGCCACCGGCAGGGCAAAGCCGAGACTGGCAAATACCGGGTCATCGAAGTCGCTATCGGGCGGGTCACCGAACTTCTTCCAACCCAGCGTCGCGAAACCGGTGACCGGGCCAAAGCCCTTGGCTATGTCGACCTGGGTGGTGTAGTCGTACTGGCCGGTGCCCAGGCACTGGTCTTCATCAGCGGTAGGGAATTTGACCTTGCCGATCAGGTCCAGCATCAGGCCGCCGTCACGACCATCGAGCAGTGCATAGGCGGCGCTGGCAACCGTGTCACCCAACCCGCTTTCCACGTCTCGGCAACCACCGGGCAAGGGGTCACCATTGGGGCCGACTTCGGGGTTGGTGATACGCAACCAAGGCACGGTAACCTTGTAGGTCATGGGGCCGCTCTCATACTTGCCGACCACCGGCACATACCAGATTTCCGAAGTGGTGCCGGTACCATAGTCGCCACTTGAATAATCCATGCCAATGGCGGCACTGAAGGTATCGGCCAGCGCCGACACGCAGGTGCACGAGAGCAAACAGGCGAACAGAGGGAGCGTGGGTCTCATTTGCAACTCAGTACTCTTTCGGGAAGCATGGCCAGACTTACCCAGCCTAGTTGGCTAACGCCCGGATCGCTCTGGATGCTCGACTTTTTCCACCGTCTCTGCCTTTTCCGGCCTCTCCACCTTTTCAACTTTCTCTGGTAACTCCACCTTTTCGACCCGTTCAGGCTTTTCTACTTTTTCTACTTTCTCGGGCTTCTCGACTTTCTCGACTTTCTCGACCTTCTCGACCTTCTCGACTTTCTCGACCTTCTCGACCTTCTCGACCTTCTCGACTTTCTCGACTTTCTCGACTTTCTCGACTTTCTCGACCTTCTCGACCTTGTCTACTTTTTCGACCTTTCCGGTGTTTTCGACTTCGACCTTCTCAACCCGATCGGAGCTTCCACTGTTGCTACGCGTCGATTGCTCCGATGCGTCGAGGTGTACCGACTCTCCCGACTTGTCACCACTGCCATGGTCACTGGAGCCGTCAACGGCACTGCGCCCACTGTGATCATCGCTGTTTTCATCACGATCGTTGGCCCCATCGCTTGCGCCATGACCGCTGCTGGAGCCGCCGGAGCTGCTTCCGTCATGCTCACCTCCGTGCTCCGACTGGCTTCTGTCAGAATTGTCGACACGGTCGTCCTGGAATTCCACGCGGGTTGCCCGCAGCTCGTGAGTTCCATTGAGCACCCCGCTCACCCGCACACGTTGATCAAGCGCCAACGCCGCTGGCTGCCGGCCGACAATTACGGTGCCCTGCCCCAATGTCACATTGAGACCTGCAACCACCAACTGCCGAGCTTGTGTGCGCTGTACCAGCCCTTCAACCACCGCCTGCTGGACACGACCAGCAAAAGGCAGGCTCGGGTCTGGACGGGTTTGCGCCACTTCAAGCTGGCGCCCGGTCCACTGGCCGCGCACCAGCACCTCACGTGCAGGCGCCACACGGGTACCCAACTTCAACCCTTGAAGGCTGCCAGTGCGATCAACCGCGCCGATGGCGCTGGCCTCCCTCAACCCCGGTGCCCGTTCGATACGGGTCGCCACGACTTCTCCCCGGGCATCGCGCAGGCCGCTGACCCTCACGGGCTCACCCGGGCGCAACCCTTCAGCTACCCGCGCGCCAGCGGCCAGCCGCACGGGTTGCCCCATGACCCGCAGTGGGGCCGAGGCATTGGGCAGCGCCGTCAACGGCCCTTCGAAGACGTTGAGGATCGAAATGCGCCCCGCTTGCAGGCCGCGCTGGGTGGCGAATGCCTCCACCGCCACCACCTGCCCGATCGCCAGGTGACCACTGCTGGCAGGCGCACCGTTCTCACTCACCGGTACGTCCTTGCCATAGTGCACTTCCATGCCATTGACGCAGATCGAGGCGAAGCCGGTGATGGTACCGACGATGCCTGTACCCCCAGTACCACCCGGGCGCAGGATCGGCGTACCGGTACCACCTACATCACCGTGGCGCTGATCAAAGTAGGTGCCGTCCACACCCTCCGCCACCGCGCCTGTGCCGCCTGTACCACCCGGACGTTGCTGGACTGGGGCACCGGTGCCACCGACGCCGCCATTTTCATTGCGTACACCGGTGCCGCCCATACCGCCGGGAAACTGCAGGCCTGCGGCACCGGCCATACCCATCTCGTCACGGCTGACACACACCGGCGCTGCGGCCACCTCGGCCGGGGCCATCAGGTTCCCC
Organism: Pseudomonas sp. JY-Q; assembly: GCF_001655295.1. Classification (NCBI taxonomy): domain Bacteria; kingdom Pseudomonadati; phylum Pseudomonadota; class Gammaproteobacteria; order Pseudomonadales; family Pseudomonadaceae; genus Pseudomonas; species Pseudomonas sp. JY-Q. The sequence goes on from NZ_CP011525.1 coordinate 4,681,821, forward strand.
CCGAAAACCAGGGCAAACATGACAGCACTGAGGTAGCGCACAGGAAGAGTCATGGGCCGGGTGTCTTCGACGGGTCGGAATCGGTAGCTTCAGTGTAGAAATAAAGCCCGACAGTGATGCGCTGACGTTGTTCGATACCGGGCTCATCAGCACTCTCCAACGCTGCTGCAAGCCGGCTGAAGGCAAGTAGTGTCTGCATGCCATCCTTGGCTACCACATCTCGCAAATGCTCGACGCTGGCCGGGCTCAAGGCATCGTAGTGCACGCTTCGCTCAAAAAATGGCGGGCCTTCGCCGCTGAGGTTGTGCACCGCCGCACAGGCATGGTCATGCAGGTTGTGGCCGAAGTACGCAGCCTTTTCATCAAAACCCTTCTGTGGCACGAATGCATGGGCTTCCAGGTGCACGCAATCCTGCTCATCGAGCCGCACGACGCCCAGGCGCAACCATTCGTCCAGCACCACCCGGCCGCGGATATCGGTGCTGACCTTGGCGACCAGGGCGTCGAATGAGCAATCGCCACCCACACTGGCTAGCCGCGCAAGCGCCCTCGCCTGGCCGGGTGCCGAACAGAATGGTGGGGTGTTGGTCCATACATTGACCAACTGTGCACCTAGCGTGATGTTATCCGGCAGGGCCGCAATTGCAGTGTCACCCTCATTACGCAGCCGCCGGACATCTTTACGATGCACGCCGGTAAGCAGGCTGATGCGGCTATCGGTTGGCGCGGTGTCGTTCAGGCGAAACTCGCGATGGGCCACATCGACGAACACCTCCTTGAGCAGGTCGGTGAACATCGTGTAGGTAACCCCTTTGCGCAACATCAGGCGCACCAGCGGGCGCATCACACGCCGCAGCGCACTCAGCATCGACGGGGGTAAGACAGGCGATTGCATCGAGGGCATTCCTTGACAGAGGCACCCAGTATAAGACGCGGGAATTAATCCCACGCAAACCGCAATCATATCCCGGCATGGACGAGGAAAAAGCTGTCAGCGCTCATTGGAAATGACGTGATAAAGGCAAGACAGGCCAGAACCTGCTCATACAAAACCCGTCCGCTGGGTTTTGTATGGGCCACTTCGGGTCAGCGCCAATCAGCTTCTGCTGTTGTCATCCCCGGCCTCGCCGCCGGCATGAACACCGTGGTCATCACCGGGTTCGCCACCCACATGGTTGCCGTGATCGTCACCAGGTTCACCACCAACATGATTGCCGTGATCATCGCCAGGCTCACCGCCGACATGATTACCATGATCATCACCGGGTTCCCCACCCGCGTGATTGCCATGATCGTCACCCGCTTCAGCATGGTTGCTGCTGCGCCCAGCGTTTGAATTACCGTCGTGGCCACTGCCGCTGTTGCCGGCATGGCCACCACCGTCACCGCCGCTGCCGTGGCCACCACTTCCGCTTCCGCCACCATGGCCACCGCCGCCACCACTTCCACCACCACCGTGGCCACCGCCACCGCCACTTCCACCGCCACCGTGGCCACCGCCACCGCCACTTCCACCGCCACCGTGGCCACCGCCGCCGCCACTTCCACCGCCACCGTGGCCACCGCCGCCGCCACTTCCACCGCCACCGTGGCCACCGCCGCCGCCACTTCCACCGCCGCCGTGGCCACCGCCGCCACCGCCACCGCCACCGCCACCGCCACCGCCACCGCCATCTTTAGCGTAGGCACTGGAGCCATGAGAAATCGAGTCAGGGATCAAGGCAATGGACATCGACAACACGCCAGCTACAGCAGCCGCGAGTAAAGCCTTCTTGAACAGCAGGTGGATTTGCATAGTCCGTCTCCAGGTCTTCGCCACGAGAACGCCAAATCGGTCAGTAATCTTGCTTCAGATTGAACTTATATTTGCGTGGGATTTTTTCCCACGCTTAATTAATAGACCGTCACTCCCCAGGTCTCAAGCGCCAAGCGAACAAGCCGACCGGTGGTTGGCCTGCTATGTTTTCCCTATCGTCCCAGAGGAACACCGGCATGGCTGCGCTACTGACGCTGCAAACCCCGCGCTTGTGCGACTACAGCGAGCTGGTACAGGTGTGGGAGGATTCAGTACGCGCCACCCACGACTTTCTGCCAGAGGGCTATATCCTGCTACTGCGCGAACATGTGCTGCGCCGCTACCTCGACGCAGTGATGCTGATCTGCTGCAAGGACCGCCAGCGCATCTGTGGTTTCGCCGGTGTCGCCAACGGGCGGGTGGACATGCTGTTCGTCGCACCTGGCTACCGTGGCCAAGGGGTAGGCAAGCGCCTGCTGCGCTATGCCATCAATGAGCTGAATGCCGAGTACCTTGACGTCAACGAACAGAACCCGAAAGCGCTGGGCTTCTACCTGCATGAAGGTTTCGAGGTCATCGGCCGTTCGGAAACCGACGGCCTGGGCCAGCCCTATCCTCTGCTGCACATGAGGCTAATGCGCACAGTGCCTTGAGGCGGCGCCTGAATGTGCCGCGCTATGTGTCCAAAATGGCGCATCTGACACAGATTCCCATCATTTACCGCTTGCAGGCAGGTACAATGGAGGCCTTTCCCTGCCTTGCGAATTGCCCCATGTCCGAACCCGTCCGCCTGTCCAAACGCCTCATCGAGCAGCTCGGCTGCTCCCGCCGCGAGGCCGAGCAGTACATTGAAGGAGGCTGGGTAACGGTCGATGGCGTGGTGGTCGAGCAGCCGCAGTTCAAGGTTGAGCAGCAGCGCGTCGAACTGCTGCCGGGCGCCCGTGCCGAAACCCTGGAGCCAGTGACCCTGCTGCTGAACCAGCCAGCCGGCATGGACAGTGAAGACGCCCGCGCCAGCATGAACATGGGCAGCCTTAGCGAGGCCCACCGCGAAGGCGTGCGCGCCCTGCACGGGCATTTTGCCCGGCAGGCCTGCGTGGCACCGCTGGAGCGTGGCGCCAGCGGCCTGCAGGTGTTTACCCAGGACTGGCGGGTATCCCGCAAGATCGAGGCCGACCTGCGTCGCCTGGAGCAAGAGTTCATCATTGAAGTGCGCGGCGAAACCACCCCCCAGGCGCTGGAACGCCTGGCGCGTGGGGCCATGCGCAATGACCGCGAGTTGCCCAAGGCCAAGGCCAGCTGGCAGAACGAGACACACCTGCGCATGGTGTTGAAAAACCCACAACCAGGGCAGATTTCCGAGCTATGCGCCTACCTGCGCCTGGAGCTTTTAGGCATGCGACGCATTCGCCTGGGTGGTGTGTCGATGGGCAAGCTGCCCTTGGGCCAATGGCGTTACCTGGCTACCTCCGAACGTTTCTAAGCAATACGCCGCGCCGGAACGCGCGGCACCTGAACAGGATTCTGCTGCAATGAACCACAACGACGTCCTGCGCAGCCTGCGCTACATGCTCAAGGTGAACGACGCCAAGATGGCCGAGATCATCGGGCTCTCTGGCCTCGAAGTGCATCCTCTGGTGCTGGCCACCTACCTGAAAAAAGAAGAAGAGGAAGGCTTCGTGCGCTGCCCTGAACGGGTGATGGCGCACTTCCTTGACGGCCTGGTGATCTACCGCCGAGGCAAAGACGATAGCCGCCCGCAGCAGCCGATCGAGCTGCCGGTAACCAACAACCTGATCCTCAAGAAGCTGCGTGTGGCCTTTGAGCTCAAGGAAGACGACCTGCACGCGATTCTCAAGTCGGTCAACTTCCCGGTCAGCAAACCTGAGCTCAGCGCGCTGTTCCGCAAGGCTGGCCACGACAACTACCGCCCGTGTGGCGACCAGTTGATGCGCAACTTCCTCAAGGGCCTGACCCTGCGCGTGCGCGGCTGAGTGGCCATGCAGCATACGGTTGTCCCGGTCGGCATCGTCCACTCCTGTTTCAAGGAAAAGTTCGCCATTCCGCGCCAGCCGCAGCTGGCGCCTGCCGCCCGTGGCGTGCTCGAACTGTTGCCGCCGTTCGATCAAGGTGACGCGGTCGAAGGCCTGGAGCAGGTCAGCCATGTCTGGCTGCTGTTCCTGTTCCACCAGGCCCTGGAAGAAAAGCCGCGCCTGAAAGTGCGGCCTCCGCGTCTGGGCGGCAACAAGAGCATGGGGGTGTTCGCCACCCGCGCCACCCATCGGCCCAACGGCATCGGCCAGTCGGTGGTACGCCTGGAGGGCGTGGAGCCCGGGCGCCTGCTGCTGTCCGGGATCGACCTGCTCGACGGCACGCCGGTGCTGGACATCAAGCCTTATGTGCCCTATGCCGACAGCGTCGCTGGCGCCAGCAACCAGATGGCCAACGCAGCGCCTGTGGCAATTGCCGTGCAGTGGGCGGACAACGCCCTGATCCAGGCCCGCGAGCATGCGCTGCGTTTGAATGAGCCGCTGGTGCAACTGATCGAGCAATGCCTGGCGCAGGACCCACGGCCGGCCTACCAGATACCACCGTCCGAGCGGGTGTACGGGGTGAAGTTCTGGGATGTGCAAGTAAGGTGGCATTACCCACAGCCGGAGGAGATCCGGGTGTTGGAGGTGGTACTGGGCTGAGGGCCACCGCATCGCCCTGTGTGGGAGCGGCCTTGCGTCGCGAAAGGGCTGCACAGCGGCCCCAAGATTTCAGCCATCCTGCAAGGTCGCCGGGGCTGCTGCGCAGCCCTTTCGCGACGCAAGGCCGCTCCCACAAGGGACCGCGCAGACACGAAAAAGGCGACCTTGGGTCGCCTTTCTCATTTCAACCCGCTATCAACGAGCCGGGCCTTCAGCCACGCCCAGGTCGTCCGTCGGGCGGGTATCGACCAGCGGCGCACCACCGGAGGCCAGTTCCGAAGCCAGCTTGTCGTTGTCCATTTCCTTGACCCACTTGGCCACTACCACGGTGGCAACGGCGTTGCCCACCAGGTTGGTCAGGGCGCGGGCTTCGGACATGAAGCGGTCGATGCCGAGGATCAGCGCCAGGCCGGCAACCGGCAGGTGGCCAACAGCCGACAGGGTCGCGGCCAGCACGATGAAGCCCGAGCCGGTAACGCCGGCAGCCCCCTTGGAAGCCACCAGCAGCACCAGCAGCAGGGTGATCTGGTGAGTGATGTCCATGGTGGTGTCAGTGGCCTGAGCGATGAACACCGCAGCCATGGTCAGGTAGATCGAGGTACCGTCCAGGTTGAACGAGTAGCCAGTCGGGATAACCAGGCCCACTACCGATTTCTTGGCACCCAGGCGCTCCATCTTGGCCAGCATGCGTGGCAGGGCCGACTCCGAGGACGAAGTACCCAGCACGATCAGCAGTTCTTCACGGATGTAGCGGATCAGCTTGATCACGCTGAAGCCGTGGGCACGGCAGATACCGCCCAGCACCACCAGCACGAACAGCAGGCAGGTGATGTAGAAGCAGGCCATCAGGTAGCCCAGCTGCACCAGCGAGCCAACACCGTACTGGCCGATGGTGAAGGCCATGGCGCCGAAAGCGCCGATCGGGGCCAGCTTCATGATCATGTTGATGATGTTGAACATGACGTGGGCGAAGCGGTCGATCATGTCCAGTACCGGCTTGCCGTAGCTGCCCAGGCGGTGCAGGGCGAAGCCGAACAGTACCGAGAACATCAGCACTTGCAGGATGTCGCCGTTGGCGAAGGCGCCGACGACCGTATTGGGGATGACGTTAAGCAGGAAGCCGACGGTAGTCTGCTGCGCGCCGGCGGCGGCGTAGGCAGCCACGCTGCTGGCGTTCAGGGTGCTGACGTCGATGTGCATGCCAGCGCCTGGCTTGACCACGTTGACGACGACGAGGCCGATGATCAGGGCGATGGTGGAGACGATTTCGAAGTACAGCAACGCGTAGCCGCCGGTTTTGCCGACCGACTTCATGCTCTGCATGCCGGCAATGCCGCTGACCACGGTACAGAAGATGATCGGGGCGATGACCATCTTGATCAGTTTGACGAAGCCGTCACCCAGGGGTTTGAGGGCAACGCCCGTTTCCGGGTAGTAGTGGCCGAGCAGGATGCCGATGGTGATGGCGACCAACACCTGGACATACAGGGATTTGTACAGCGGCTGACGTGTCGTCATGGCTAATTTTCCTCAAGTGTGCCGGTTCACCCTTCCCAGGGTGATGGGGGCACCTGAATCGCTAACCCTCCTGCACTTGGAGGGATTTGTCGTTGTGTTCGAGCTGCCTGGGCAGGCCTCTGCGAGGATCAATAGCAAGGGTGGTGCCAAAATGCCCATGAAGGGTGCAAAGCCCGTATTTGCTAGGAATAAATGCCCAACGACAGGGCGATATTCCCGAGACGGATTGGCGGATTTCCGCCCGATGGCGGAATTTGTACAAGGAGGAATGGCGGAAATCCGCCCTTTGTGGATTGTCTGTGCCCCCATTCGCGGATTGACCTGCGAATGGGCCGGCACAGGCTAGGGATCAATCCAGGTTGAAGGTGATCCTGAACGCAGCGCCCCCCAGCGGCGAATCGCCAAGGCTCAGCTCGGCGTCATAGCTGTCGACGATATCCTTGACCACGGCCAAGCCGATGCCCTGCCCCGGGTGCTGGCTGTCCAGCCGCTCCCCACGCTCCAGAATGCGTTCACGCTGGTCGGCGGGCACGCCCGGCCCGTCGTCCTCGATGCACAAGGTCAGATACCCCGGCGCCTTCACCAGGCTCACCCGCACTTGGCCCAGGCTTAGCCGGTAGGCGTTCTCCAGCAGGTTGCCGAGCATTTCCAGCAACGCGCCCTGCTCCATCGGTACCTGCGCCGCGTCCGGCAACTCCAGCACCACGTCCACACGTTTTTCCCGGTAAACCTTGGCCAAGGTGCTGCACAGGCTGTCGAGCAACGGCCGCAGCAAGACGCTGTGGCGGACCAGGCCACTCTTGCGCAGGCTGGCGCGTTGCAGCTGGTAGTCGATCTGCTGGCTCATGCGCTCGATCTGGCTTTGCAGCACCCGCGCCTGCTCGCGCTCGCCGCTGCGCTGCTGCAAGCTTTCACCCACACCCTGCAACACCGCCAGCGGCGTCTTCAGGCTGTGGGCCAGGTCGTCCAGCGAATCACGGTAGCGCGTGCGCTGCTCACGCTCACTGCGCAAGAGACGGTTGAGCGAGCGGGTCAGGCGCAGCAACTCGCGTGGGTGCTCGCCGCTCAGACCGTCACGTGCACCTGATTCCACTTCATCCAGTTCGTGGCTGAGGCGTCGCAACGAGCGCAGCCCCCAGGTCAGGCCTGCCCACAACAACACCATGAGCGCCAGCAATGCAGCGCCGAACCCCAGGTAGAGCTTTTCGCGCAGGCCATTGAGGGTGGCCTTGTACTCGCTCACGGGCTGCAGAGCGACAATGCTGTAGGCGGCACTCTGCCCGCCCAACAGCTTGATCTCGACGTCGTACACGAAGAACTCTTCGCCATCGGACTGGTGAATGCGGTCGAACTCGTTGCCGCGCCCGTCATAGCGCGGCTGGTAGTTGATGTGCCGGTCGGCGGTGGCACGCGACTGCCAGACCAGTTTGCCGTCGCGGTCAAAGATATAGCCGAGCAGGCCTGTGTAGGGCAGGTTGTAGCGCTCGTCCGGCAGCAGTGTCGGCATCTGCAGCTGGCCATGCTCGATACGCGCAGCGGAAATCAGCGTGGTCACATCCGAGGCCAGACGCTGCTCGATCGATTCCTGCAGAGCCAGGCTGAAGGCCTTCTGCAAGGCCGGCAGCAGCGCCAGCATGAACAGCAGCGCCAACACTGCGGCGGCCAGCATCAGGCGCACCCGCAGCGAGCGGATCATCGGCAGCGCTCGGTGAACAGGTAGCCCAGGCCGCGCACCGTGTCGATGGGTTTGAAACCGCGCTCGCCTTCAAGCTTGCGGCGCAGGCGGCCAACCAGCACTTCGATGACATTGGGGTCGCGCTCTTCGTCACCTGGGTACAACTGTTCCATCAGGCGATCCTTGGCCACCACCTGCTGGTGATGGCGCATGAGGTATTCGAGGATGCGGTATTCGTAGGCAGTCAGGGCCAAGGCGTGTTCGTCGAGGGTGGCCTGCTTGCGGTTGAGGTCAAGTACCAAGGGGCCAGCGGTGATGGTCGACTGGATGAAACCACTGGAGCGGCGTAACAGGGCATTGAGCCGTGCTTCAAGCTCCTCGAACTGGAACGGCTTGACCAGATAGTCGTCGGCACCGGCGGCCAGGCCCTCGACCTTGTCTTGCCAGTTGCCACGGGCTGTGAGGATGAGAATGGGGAAGGTCTTGTCCTGGCTGCGCAGCCGCGTGATCAGCTCCAGGCCGCTGATACCGGGCAGGCCCAGATCGATGATGGCAAGGTCGAAATGGTACTGCTCGGCCTGGTACAGCGCCTCTTCGGCATCAGCGACCGCCTCGACCACATGGCCGCTTTCGCCCAGGCGGGTGTAGAGGTGATGGCGAAGCAGGGCTTCGTCCTCGACCACCAGCAGTTTCATGTGCAGCTCCTTATGTGTATTGCCTGTACCGGCCTATTCGCGGGTATGCCTGCTCCCACAGCAATCGCACAGTCTCTGAAACGTGTGCAGCACCTGCACAAGCCAAAGGTACTGCACAGTTTCAGCGGTTTGTGCAGTACCTGTGGGAGCGGGCGTGCCCGCGAAGGCCGGTACAGGATAACGCGGCTCGTTCGTCAGAACTTGTAACTTGCTGCCAGGTAGGTCTGCGCGCTGCAGGTCAGGCGCAGGGTGCCATCCTTCGGCCCGCCATGCGCGCCCACCTCGGTCGCGGCATTGGTGCGCAGGTAACGGTAGCCCAGTTCGACCGAGGCCTTGTCGGTGATGTCCTGGATCACACCGGCCTGCAAGCCGTAGGCATAACCGTAGTCAGTGTCCCGGCTGGCGCCTGGCGAGTCCTGGGTAAGCTTGGTCACACCCAGGCTGCCACCACCGAACAGCTTGGTGGTATCGCCCACCGGCAGGAACAAGTCGTAGCTGCCAAGCAGGTTTTCCTGGCGCAACTTCAGGCCACTGTGGTCGCCAGAGACATTGTCATAGGTCATGTAGTAGCGGCCCTGGTCGTTGATCTTGCCCAGACGCACACCCCAGGTATCGTCCTTGCCGATAATACCGTCGGCATTGAGCTGATCGGTGTTGCGTTGCAGCAGGCCGGACTTGCGAACTTTGTCGCTGGTCTGGCCGTAGGTGAGGCTGGCGAAGTTGTCGTCCGCGGCCTGGGCGGTGGTAATGCCAGCGGCACAGACGGCCATGGCGGCAAGCAAGGTATTGAAGGTTTTCATGGCTGGGTACTCCAGTTGGGTGCGCTGTTTCGGTCTGGAAGCTAGAGTAATCAGGGCACCCTGAACCGCGACTGAACCCTGGCTGAACCCCGGCTGAACGAATCGATAGCAAAACAAGGAGTTGTGAACATGCGAGCCCTGCTGGCCCTGACCCTGATGTGCAGCGCCGCCCTCGCCCAAGCGGCGGTAGTGACCCGTGAAATTCCTTATCAGGACGACGATGGCAACCGCCTCGTCGGCTACTACGCCTACGATGACGCGCTGGACGGCAAACGCCCAGGCATCGTTGTGGTGCATGAATGGTGGGGCCTGAACGACTATGCCAAGCGTCGTGCGAGAGATCTTGCCGCCCTGGGCTACAAGGCACTGGCCATCGACATGTACGGCGATGGCAAGCACACCGAGCACCCGCAGGATGCCCAGGCATTCATGGCCGCAGCGATGAAGGACCCGGCTGCGGCAGCAGCGCGCTTCGACGCGGGCCTGGAGTTGTTGAAAAAGCAGCCGAATGTGAACAAGCATCAACTGGGCGCTGTCGGCTACTGTTTTGGCGGCAAGGTGGTGCTCGATGCCGCACGCCGGGGAGAAAAGCTCGATGGCGTGGTGAGCTTCCATGGCGCACTGGCCACCCAGACCCCGGCAAAACCTGGCGTGGTGCGGGCCGATATCCTGGTCGAGCATGGTGCGGCGGACAGCATGGTCAGCCCACAGCAGGTGGAGGCGTTCAAGGCCGAGATGGATGCGGCCAAGGTCAACTACCAGTTCGTCAGTATTGAAGGGGCCAAGCACGGGTTCACCAACCCCGATGCCGATCGGCTGAGCCACGGTGAACATGGGGGGCCGGACATTGGCTATAACAAGGCCGCGGACGAGCGTTCCTGGGCGGATATGCAGGCGTTCTTCAAGAAGGTGTTCAAATAAAAGATTGTGCAATCGTTATGGGAAAGGAGGCGTTACCACGCCACCTCCCTTAGCGCCTGCACAGCTGGCACAATAGCCGCCATGAACACACTTCCTGCCTGTTGCGCCCCGCTCCAGCACCACTGGCCCCTGCCCCGCCCATTGCCCGGCGCGGTGCTGGTCAGTTGCGCCTTCGACCCTGCCCACTTGGCCGCCGACGACTTCCAGCGCGCTGGCGTACTGCCCAGCGCCAGCCTGCTGCGCTCGGTGGCCAAGCGCCAGGCCGAGTACCTGGCCGGCCGCGTATGTGCCCGCGCCGCGCTCCAGCACCTGGACGGCCGCGACTACGTGCCCGGCACCCACGAAGACCGCTCGCCCATCTGGCCCGCCGGTATTCATGGCTCGATCACACACGGCAAGGGCTGGGCCGCCGCGGTGGTCGCCGGCGAAAACAGCTGCCAAGGTCTGGGCCTGGATCAGGAAGCCTTGCTGGATGACGCGCGCGCCGAGCGGCTGATGGGCGAAATCCTTACCCCGGCAGAGCTGGAGCGCCTGGACCGCCGCCAGCTTGGGCTTACGGTCACCCTGACGTTCTCGCTGAAGGAAAGCTTGTTCAAGACCCTGTACCCACTGACTCGCCAACGCTTCTACTTCGAACACGCAGAAGTGCTCGACTGGTCCGCAGAAGGGCTGGCGCGCTTGCGCCTGCTCACCGACCTGTCACCGCAGTGGCAGCAAGGCGCAGAGCTGCAAGGCCAGTTCTGCCTGCAGGACGGCCACCTGCTGAGCCTGGTCAGCGTCTGACCTTCACAGCGGTGCCTGCTGCCTTGGCCAGTTCAGGCTGAAGCAGGCACCGCCCAACGCCTCGCTGCGGCCCACCGTAGCCCGGCCCGCGTGCCAGTAGATGATCCGCCGTACGATCGACAGGCCCAGGCCATGCCCGCCCGAGGCACGGGTGCGGCTGTCATCGAGGCGGGTGAAGGGCGTGAAAATGCGGTCCCAGAAGCCCTCGGGGATCCCTGGGCCGTCATCCTCCACATCGATGCGGCAACGTTGCTGGCCCAGCTGATAGCTCAGGCGCACTTCGCCCTCGGCATGGCGCATGGCATTGCCGACAAGGTTCTGCAGGGCCCGGTGCAAGTAGCGCGGCTCGGCCTCGACCCAGGCGCCTTCGGCATCCGCGCCCTGACAGTCGCCGCGCACCACCCGCACCTCGGCACGCAAAGGTGCCAGCTCTTCGATCACCCGATCGAGCAAGGCATCCAGATCGACCCGCTGGAACTTCAAGGCCGGTGCGCCCTGCTCCAGGCGGGCGTAGGTCAGCATCTCGTCGACCAGCTTGTCGAGGTCCTGGATATCCCCGTCCATGCCCGCCAGATGCTTTGCCCGCACCTGTTCAGTCGTGGCGCTTTCGATCATCTCCAGGCCAAAGCGCAGGCGCGCCACCGGCGTGCGAAGCTCGTGGGACACCGCGCGCACCAGCTCGCGCTGCATGGTCAGCGAGCGCTGCAGGTGCTCGGCCATGCCATTGAAGGCAGCCGCCAGGCGCCCTACCGAGTCGGCGTCGCCGGCCGGCACGCGGGTATCCAGGCTGCCTTGGGCGATGCGCGTGGCAGCAATCTCCAGGCCGGACACACGACGTTCCAGCTGACGCACCAGCAGGTAGACAACCAGGCCGATCAGGCACAGCCCCAGGAAGGCAATCAGAATCAGCAACTGCGGCGGGTAAGGGTTGAGCTGGTACAGCGGGCCGATTTCCAGTACCCATGGCGAGCCCGTCAGCCCGGCGAACACCCGGATCGAGTCACCATCCTTGCCCAGCGCCATCACCGTGTCGCCCTCCTCCACGCGGCGCCGCTGGTCATCGTCCAGGCTGACCCGCTCGATACGTTGCAAGGCAACGCCAAAGCCGAAGCCCTTTTCCTGCTTGATCTGTGCCAGGCGCTGCTGCTGTTCGGTTACCGGGTAGCGCACCAGTTCGTCGGCCAATAGATAGAGGGTGGCCCGCGCCAACTGCTCGCTGATCTGTTTGATCTGCGCGACCAGCATCAGGTCTTCCTGGCCCACCTTGCGTAGCACTTGCGCCGCATGCGGGCCAATCTTCTCGACCACCACCAGGCCACGGTACAGGCGCGCCCGCTGGCCACCGTCAAGGCTGCGTGCGCTCATCGGTTGCAGCGCCAACGGCACGCCAAGCAGGCGTTCCCAGATCAGCAGCGAACGCTTGCGTTGGGTTTCATTCTGCATTGCCAGGTTGTCGGCCATCAGGCTGAAGGTGCCCTGGGCCAGGCCCTCGCGATGCTGGGCAGCGCGCACTTCGTTGACCAGGTGCAGGCTGAGCACGCCAAGCAGGGCCACCAGCACCAGCACGGCCAGCATGCCGCCGTAGATGCGCAGGAAGATCGAATTGTTCATGGTGCCTCGCCAACGAACAGGTAGCCTTTGCTGCGCAGAGTCTTGATCAACCGCGGCTGAAGCGGGTCGTCGCCGATCTTGGGGCGGATTTTCGAGATGCGGATATCGATGGAGCGGTCCTGGCCGTCGTAGCCCACGCCACGCAGTGCGGTGAAGATCTGTTCACGGGTCAGCACCCGGCCAGCGTTGCTGGCCAACAGCCAGAGCAGATCGAATTCGGCGCCGGTCAGTTCGATCAACTGCTCGCCCAGGTGCGCCTCGCGCAGGCGGTTGTCGATACGCAGCGCACCGAAGGCCAGGTCCTGGCGCTTGCTGTCCACGGTTTCGCTGCGGCGCAGCAGGGCCTGGATACGCGCCAGCAGCAAGCGTGGGCGCACGGGTTTGCAGACGTAGTCGTCGGCACCCAGGTCCAGGCCCTGAACCTGGTCGAGTTCATCGCTGCGCGCGGTGAGCATGAGGATCGGCCCCTGGTACTGGCTGCGCACCCGACGGCAGATGCTCAGGCCGTCCTCGCCGGGGAGCATCAGGTCGAGGATCACCAGGTCGGGCTGGCTGTCGATGATGCGCCTCGCGGCGCGGGCGCCATCGGCCTCCACCGCGACCTCGAAACCATTGGCCTGCAGGTATTCGGCGGTGAGTTCGGCGAGGCGCTGGTCGTCTTCGACGATGAGGATGCGGGGTATGGGGTGGTCCATGGCTTTGGTCTTGTTGTTCTTGGGATCGTGTCAGGGCAGCTGAGAGTATGAATGTAGATGGGGGGCCCTGCGAGACCGAGCGCCCCGCGGACGGTGCTCGATCTCCCAGGCACCCCAGATCTTAAGACACGCCCTACCGCCCCCTCGACTGAACCGTTTTTTGTGACAGGCTTCGCGCCCCAAAAAAACTGCCCAAGGGCGTCACGGTGCAGAAAAATACTGCAAACCACTTGGCACAAGGCCTACAGCGAATACCCACCATTCACTCACAAAGTACACACAACTTATCCACAGGCGCTCGCCTTGCAAAGCCCCCAATACCGCATTATCTTGTATCCCGATCGCAGCGAACCACTAGATATAGGGGTTCGTGCAAAATCACACACAAAAGTCAACCCGCAAGATCAAGCGATTTTTCGGGTGGAACTTCAGGTGATTTCAGCAGCCAAACCGCTCCTGCGGAGGCGACCGAGGCAAGCCCTTCCAGGGCCTTGTTCGGGCATGGGTGTTGCAGGCCAGCCCTGGCATCCATCAGCAACAGATTTTGGGCCCCGCCCAAAACCTTTGACTTCGGCCAGGGAGCGGCAAGCCATTGCCCCTAATTCCTGAGTCTGTCCCGAAGTCGGTACGCCCGTGCGGGCGGATGCGCATGCTTTGTGCATCCCCGCAGGGCCATCGAGCAAGTGGACGGAACGGTGGGCGCCCATAGGGCGCCTGAACAATATAGAAATTGTGGAGACACCCACCCATGCAAACCGACACAACTCGCGAGAACCCGCAGGCCAAGGTGCCGCAGGCCGCCGATTCCAACCAGGATCTGGCTGCCACCGCCCCTGGCCAACTGCGCGTGATCAAGCGTAACGGCACTGTCGTCCCTTACACCGACGACAAGATCACCGTCGCCATCACCAAGGCGTTCCTCGCAGTTGAAGGCGGCACTGCCGCCGCTTCGTCGCGCATCCACGACACCGTCGCGCGCCTGACCGAGCAGGTTACCGCCACGTTCAAGCGTCGCATGCCATCGGGTGGCACCATCCACATCGAAGAAATCCAGGACCAGGTCGAACTGGCCCTGATGCGCGCCGGCGAGCAGAAAGTTGCCCGCGACTACGTGATCTACCGTGACCAGCGCGCCAAGGAGCGTGCCACCCGCGCCAACACCGACGCCGTGGTCGAGCCGCACCCGAGCATCCGCATCACCCTGGCTGACGGCAGCCTGGCGCCGCTCGACATGGCCCGCCTGAACACCATCATCAGCGAAGCCTGCGAAGGCCTGGCCGAAGTCGATGGCGACCTGATCCAGCGCGAAACCCTGAAGAACCTGTACGACGGCGTGGCCATCAAGGACGTCAACACCGCCCTGGTGATGACCGCCCGTACCCTGGTGGAGCGCGAGCCGAACTACTCGTTCGTTACCGCCCGCCTGCTGATGGACACCCTGCGCGCCGAAGGCCTGGGCTTCCTGAATGTAGCCGACAGCGCCACCCACCACGAAATGGCTGACCTGTACGCCAAGGCCCTGCCGGCCTACGTCGCCAAAGGTATCGAGTTCGAGCTGCTGAACCCGGCCCTGGCAGACTTCGACCTGGAAAAACTGGGCAAGGCGATCAACCACGAGCGCGACCAGCAGTTCACCTACCTGGGCCTGCAGACCCTGTACGACCGCTACTTCATCCACAAGGATGGCGTGCGCTTCGAGCTGCCGCAGGTGTTCTTCATGCGTGTGGCCATGGGCCTGGCGCTGGAAGAGAAAGACAAGGAAGCCCGTGCGATCGAGTTCTACAACCTGTTGTCGTCGTTCGACTACATGGCCTCGACCCCGACCCTGTTCAACGCCGGTACCCTGCGCCCGCAGCTGTCCAGCTGCTACCTGACCACCGTGCCGGACGACCTGTCGGGCATCTACCACGCGATCCACGACAACGCCATGCTGTCGAAATTCGCTGGCGGCCTGGGCAACGACTGGACCCCGGTCCGTGCACTGGGCTCGTACATCAAGGGCACCAACGGTAAATCCCAGGGCGTCGTCCCGTTCCTGAAAGTGGTCAACGACACCGCCGTTGCCGTGAACCAGGGTGGCAAGCGCAAAGGCGCTGTATGTGCCTACCTGGAAACCTGGCACCTGGACATCGAAGAATTCATCGAGCTGCGCAAGAACACCGGTGATGACCGCCGTCGTACCCACGACATGAACACCGCCAACTGGATTCCTGACCTGTTCATGAAGCGTGTCTTCGATGACGGCAAGTGGACCCTGTTCTCGCCTTCGGAAGTGCCAGACCTGCACGACCTGACCGGCAAGGCCTTCGAAGAGCGCTACGAGTACTACGAAGCCCTGACCGAGTACAACAAGATCAAGGTGTTCAAGACCATCCAGGCCAAAGACCTGTGGCGCAAGATGCTGTCGATGCTGTTCGAGACCGGCCACCCATGGCTGACCTTCAAGGACCCGTGCAACCTGCGTTCGCCGCAGCAGCACGTGGGCGTGGTCCACAGCTCGAACCTGTGCACCGAGATCACCCTGAACACCAACAAGGACGAGATCGCGGTCTGCAACCTGGGCTCGATCAACCTGCCGAACCACATCGTCGATGGCAAGCTGGACACCACCAAGCTGCAACGCACCGTGAACACCGCTGTGCGCATGCTCGACAACGTGATCGACATCAACTACTACTCGGTGCCGCAAGCGCGTAACTCGAACTTCAAGCACCGTCCGGTCGGCCTGGGCATCATGGGCTTCCAGGATGCGCTGTACCTGCAGCACATTCCTTACGGCTCCGATGCTGCCGTCGAGTTCGCCGACAAGTCGATGGAAGCGGTCAGCTACTACGCCATCCAGGCTTCGTGCGACCTGGCCGATGAACGCGGCGCCTACGAGACCTTCCAGGGTTCGCTGTGGTCCAAGGGCATCCTGCCGCTGGATTCGCAACAGATCCTGATCGAGGCCCGTGGCCAGAAGTACATCGACGTCAACCTGGAAGAAACCCTGGACTGGGCGCCGGTACGTGCCCGCGTGCAGAAAGGTATTCGTAACTCGAACATCATGGCCATCGCGCCAACCGCGACCATCGCCAACATCACTGGCGTGTCGCAGTCGATCGAGCCTACCTACCAGAACCTGTACGTGAAATCGAACCTGTCGGGCGAATTCACCGTGATCAACCCGTACCTGGTTCGCGACCTCAAGGCCCGCGACCTGTGGGACTCGGTCATGATCAACGACCTGAAGTACTACGACGGTTCGGTACAGCAGATCGAGCGTATCCCGCAAGAGCTGAAAGACCTGTACGCCACTGCGTTCGAAGTCGAGACCAAGTGGATTGTCGACGCTGCTTCCCGTCGCCAGAAGTGGATCGACCAGGCGCAGTCGCTGAACCTGTACATCGCGGGTGCATCGGGCAAGAAGCTGGACGTGACCTACCGCATGGCCTGGTACCGTGGCCTGAAAACCACCTACTACCTCCGTGCCCTGGCCGCCACCAGCACCGAGAAGTCGACCATCAACACCGGCAAGCTCAACGCCGTTTCCAGCGGTGGCGACAGCGCCCCGGTCCAGGCAGCCGGCCCAGCGCCAGTGCCGAAGGCCTGCGCGATCGACGAGCCTGACTGCGAAGCCTGCCAGTAAGGCCTGAATGCCGTGCGGGGTGCCTACGGGTGCCCCGCGCGGCATTTTTGTATCCGCGCCTCAGAGAAACCTTGCCCTTTGCCCACTGTTCACGCAGCTCGGTAAAAGAACAGGACCTCTCAAAAAAGGATGTACGCCCATGGCGCGGAAAAAACTGGCATCTCGCAAGATTGGTCGCAACGCAGAAACCGGCCGTTTCACCTCAGTGGAACAGGCACGCAAGCACCCCAAGACACACATTGTCGAAACGCTGTATACCCACCGTAGCTAGTGGTAGCTGGCCTCATCGCCGGCCAGCCCGCGGCGAGGCCGGCTTTGCAACACAGCCCTCAAGAAACACCATATGATGTGCCTTGAAATTTAAACTGGCACAACATATAGGTTGGCGCTACACTCTCCCCCCGTAGAAGAAGCCACCTTTTTCGTGAACGGACGCAAGCCAAACCGGTCGAAAAAGTTACCCTCGCCGGCGACACACGCGCCCCGATCGAAGGTGAATTCCGGTATACTCTGCGCCCTCTGAAAAGAGCACCTATTCAATTGTCCTGGCCCCTCCCAGAGGCCTGGCCAGGTACAAGCCAGAACACATTCAGATGTAAACGAGAGTCAGCCTCTCGAGCTGTCCATTCGCCGTTACGGCCTTGCGTCAGGCATCACATTCTTAAAATCCAACCGGTTGCCCCAGGGCGACCCTCAAGCAGGAGCCAAACCATGCTGAGCTGGGACGAATTCGACAAAGAAGACGGCGAAGTAGCCGCCAAAGGCAACACCCCTGCGCAGGCCGCTGCCGCCGCCACCCTCGACAAGCTCGACAGCGCCGGTGGTGCCGCCGCCCTGGAGGCCCGTGCGGCCACCGCTTCTGACTCCGAAGCCGTCAAACGTGCCAAGGCTGCCCTCGACGCCCTCGACGTTGCCGAAGGCCTGGCCGAGCTGGAAGGCTCCTCGGCCCGCGTTGCAGTAGATGAAAAGCGCATGATCAACTGCCGCGCCGACCTCAACCAGCTGGTACCGTTCAAGTACGACTGGGCCTGGCAGAAGTACCTGGACGGCTGCGCTAACCACTGGATGCCGCAAGAGGTCAACATGACCGCCGACATCGCCCTGTGGAAGAGCCAGGACGGCCTGACCGAAGACGAGCGCCGCATCGTCATGCGCAACCTCGGCTTCTTCTCCACCGCCGACTCGCTGGTTGCCAACAACCTGGCCCTGGCCGTGTACCGCCTGATCACCAACCCGGAGTGCCGCCAGTACATCCTGCGCCAGGCCTTCGAAGAAGCGATCCACACCCACGCCTACCAGTACTGCATCGAGTCGCTGGGCATGGATGAAGGCGAGATCTTCAACATGTACCACGAGATCCCGTCGGTCGCTAAAAAAGCCGCCTGGGGCCTGAAGTACACCCGCGCCATCTCCGACCCGGAATTCAACACCGGCACCGTCGAAACCGACAAAGAGCTGCTGCGCAACCTGATCGCCTACTACTGCGTCCTGGAAGGCATCTTCTTCTACTGCGGCTTCACCCAGATCCTGTCCATGGGCCGCCGCAACAAGATGACCGGCGTGGCCGAGCAGTTCCAGTACATCCTGCGTGACGAGTCGATGCACCTGAACTTCGGTATCGACGTGATCAACCAGATCAAGATCGAGAACCCGCACCTGTGGGATGCGGCGATGAAGGAAGAAGCGACCCAGATGATCCTGCAAGGGACCCAGCTGGAGATCGAATACGCCCGAGACACCATGCCACGCGGTGTACTGGGCATGAACGCGGCGATGATGGAGGACTACCTCAAGTTTATCGCCAACCGTCGCCTGACCCAGATCGGCCTGAAGGAAGAGTATCCAGGGACTACCAACCCGTTCCCATGGATGAGCGAGATCATGGACTTGAAGAAAGAGAAGAACTTCTTTGAGACGCGTGTGATTGAGTATCAGACTGGTGGGGCGTTGAGCTGGGACTGATCGTCCGGGCCTTATTTTTCAGCGAGAACCGAACAAATTTCAGATTTTCCGAATTCTCGCACCAAATAAGCGCATGAAATGAAAAAAGCCACCTGAGCCGCAAGGGCCAAGGTGGCTTTTTCATATAACGCTTCAGCTTTCCGTAATAGGTACTGTCGCAGCCCGAAAAACGGCTAACCCCCTACCCGCTTCAGCGCTCTGATTTCATCGCGGATTTTTGCCAGAAGCGCGTCGACATCGCCCTCCTGACCCACCTGCATCAAGACAATCAGGGTCGCAGGATTCACTCCTAGTCGCTCGGCAAATTCTTCCATTTTTTCGATCGTTGGGCTGCGAATGCCACGCTCAACTGTGGAAATGAAAGATTGACTCGCCCCCAGCTGCTCTTGTGCGATCTCCTTTTGTACCCGCACCTCCTTAAGCGCGGAGCCAAAAGCCAACTTGCGTTCCATCTGGTTACCCACAAAAGGAACGATAAAGCCCTGACGCGGACTCAAACGCTATGCTGCATACAGCATATATGAGAAAATTCGTTGTACTCCCAATTAATCAGTACGACCCCACTCCGTCTCCGTTTTGATCGAGGTTTCAAGCCGTGTTTGTTTCAGATCCCCAGGAAGAGGTCATCACTCTCATAGGCAAGGTCGACCCCAGCCACAAGAGTTGGCCTAGAGTTGATACCAGCGAAACATTCTTCCAGGTTCACACGAAGCAGCAAGGGGACCCCAAGCTCACCTTCGGCGTAATATTGCTGGCGACACCGCGCGCATTTCTAGATTTTCTGGAATGCTGTCAACGGGATGAGCAAATACGAATTGTACAAATTATTATATCCACCCCCCCTCACGCTAACCGGTCCAGGAGCTGGCGCACAGAGGCACTCATTAAACTTGAGATGGGCTTCGATGACAATGAAGTGCCAAACTCGATCATCTACCACACGATTGACGAAACCTACTATGAGGATCGTGTGTACGGAAAGCGTAAAGACCAAGGTCAGCCAGTTTTAAAGACAGTATACAAAGCGCGCTCAAGACGCTCGCCCGCAGGAAAAGCGAACAAACAGTAGTCATCTAGTCAGCGAAAGCCGGTGCCCACTGCTGTAACCTACAGCGCTTGAAATCACCTACAGAGCTCACGTTCTTTTACGCTCGAGTACGGGCCACGCCCTTCCACTTGGCTGTTGAGTTTTTTCAAAATAATAAACTCCTCAACAGCATTATGCAGATCAACCAGGCAGTACGAGTGCGACATATTAAGTCGCACTCCCTCCCATCAAGCCTGTTAAAAGTTACGATGTGAAAACACTATGTTTTGCATCAAAACAACAACCAGATGAAACGATTCATCAAAACTTATCTTCTTTGACTTCCAAATGAATCCGTGATCAAATCTGGTCTAGATAGAATATCCACACCACCTCTTTAGTGAGTTGCAGTGATGGTTAAAAATCCAGCAAATCGATGTCAAAAAAACGCCGCCAATTTGGCAACAAACCAACCGCACAAGCTCTAGTCTTGGACATCTTTAGCCACGCACTTTTTATGAGCACCTTAGGGATCTCATCCTACGGTCGCGCACATTATTTATAAGCTCGTAATTTACACCCTGCAACGTTACAACCTTCATTGCCGGCACATCTAACGATTTTGGTTCTGGCATCGCCGGAGCAGCAGCAAGCATATGCGTTATACGCGCGTAAGAATGGAGCTATAGAAATCATTCCGACACATTATGACCTTGGGCAACACTTCTGACGAGACTCGACCATGATTAAGCAAGACGAATTGACTAGGCGACGCAGCTGGGAGCACCTGTTGCTGCGCGCTGCAAGCAGCATCTCTTTGACTGCGAGCCAATATGAGTTGATTGAGGACCGATATTCGCAGCTGGAGAAAATCCTCTCGGCCTCTACAGATCCATTGCTCGCTGGGGCGCATATTTTCCCACAGGGCTCCATGCGTCTCAGGACTACGATCAATCCGGTCAAAGATGCCCCCAAAGATCTCGGCACGATCGATGCTGACGCGATCGTCTGGCTCCCCAATGCCGGTAATGCAGATGCAGATACGGTTCTAGCTGCAATCGAACAACGATTCCGCGAAGGCAGCCGAGTGCAGTCGGATATAGTTAAGTTGCGCCGGGGCATCCGCATCGAGTATGCGGACGAAAACCCAGGATTCCACATCGATGTCACCCCCGCGCGCGCGGTGCAAGGCAATGGGGAAAGCGACGGACAAGGGAAGCTTGAGGTACCTGACCGAGAAACTGGCTGGAAGGCGAGTAGCCCAATCCCATACGCGGATTGGCTACATAGCGCATCAGAACAAAAAATCTCGCTCGAGCTCTACAAGAGCCTTGCAATAAATGAAAGTCGCGGCGCGGTGATGGACTCGGCTACGCAAGAGCCCCTCCCCTCATACCAAGACTACGACAAGCTTGATCCTTTGCGAGCCACTATCAAATTGCTCAAGCGACACCGCGATGAATGGGCAATCGAAACGCGAAATGAGAATTACCGGCCAATTTCGGCTGTGATCACCACCTTGGCAACTCATGCCTACCTCAAGGTGGTAAAGGAGTCACATCACACTCCACTGACCCCGATCGATGCGATCCTCAAGATCGTGGAAAAAATACCGGAGGAGATCAGAGTTTTCGCAGGACAGTACTATGTGCTGAATCCACGTGACGCCGGTGAAAATTTCGCGGAAAAATGGAATAGACCTGAAGAAGGTCACAAGTATTGCCAAGCTTTTGACAACTGGCATGCGAGTGCATTGGTTGCTTTTACACTAGGTCTGCAGCCCCACGACAGCGCTGGTTCGTTTGCCCAAGTGATGAAGCGAAGCTTCGGGATCGGGGAGAGCCTAATCACGGAGAGCAACAACGAGATACCTGGCAATTGGACGATGGCCGGCCGAAAAGCTGGCACCACCAGAAACATCTTGGCTGCGACTGCAATCTTTGGCAGCTCAAGCCACGCCACTCCACAAACGAATGTGAAGCCAGTTGAACGCCTCGGTTAAGCCCAACCTGTCCCCTGCCGTGGAGCGTGGCATCGCCGCGCTTCGCGCATTTGTAGGCGAAGAAGTTGCGACTTCGCTCCTTCGATCAACAGACCAAAAACGAGGTGAAGCCGCCAGCTTTCTGCTGCCGCTCCCACCCGACTACACCGGAGTAGAGAGGCAGCTGCGCATCGCGTTTCCGAACCACTTTCCCTTGACCTCGCTAAGGGTTCAAGTCGAGCCATCCCCCTGGCTCGCATGGCCGCATGCCACGAAGTCTGGACTCTGCCTGCACGGATTCCGCGAACGACCAATTACGGGAGATCCGGAAACAGTAGTGCAGGACTGCCTCGTACGACTAGGGGCAATTCTTGAATTTGTTCGAATGGACGCGGATCCCTCACTACGGGAGGGCGAATTCCAGAACGAAATTACCTCATATTGGAACATGCAGCTTGGTCGCTCTCCTCAAGATATCTTGTTGCTGGAGCGTCCCAAGGCGGCTTCACAACTGTTTGCAACTGGCGACCCGCGCCCTGCCCGACGCACCCGCACTGCGTGGCTTGCGCCAAGCGTAGAATCACTCAGGACGCATATCAACCGTACGCTTGGACTAAGCGCAAAAATCTCATCACCGGCTGTCGCTGGCTTCTATCTGAAATTGCTGAGCTACCCCGATATCCAAATCCCTGCACCAGATCGTTTATTCGAATGGTTGACACCGCACCTTTGCCAGGAGGACGAGAAGAAATTTCTTGCCTGGTTTTCCGGAAAAGGCTCACTGGCCAATCGGTGGCTTGTACTCGAACTACCCGGCCCTACTGGAGCACCACTATTCTGCCTAGATGTCCGCTCCTACAGCAAACAAGCAGACCATGGTCGCTGGTATGGCTTTCGTTCCGCTCGGCGATGGTCAGGTAAGAACCAGCCATCCCACTCACCGGTATTAGTAAGGAGCGCCACCCTCAATGTGTTAGATCGGAGCGAGATCCTCTCACGCGATCTCAGTGATACTGCGAAGAGCCTGGAAAAGTCCAGGGTCGTGATGGTCGGCGTTGGCTCGCTGGGAAGTACTGTTGCGTTACAACTCGCCCGCTCGGGGGTTGGAGAGCTCATCCTCATTGACCCTGACATCCTAGAGTCTGCAAATCTAGGGCGCCACGTATTGGGTACCGACGATCTCGCTCAGTCAAAAGCAGCTGCTCTCGCCAAGAAAATTACGCATGATCTACCTACCGTCAAGGTTACGGCCTTCATGGATTTCGCCGAGCTCATGCTGCTCGAGATACCGGAAACTTTCAAAAATGCAGACATGGTGATTGTCACCACTGCAGATTGGTCATCGGAAGCAGCCCTCTGGTTGCGCAAAGCGCTAGGTGCAGGCTGGAATCTCCTGCAAGCGTGGAGTGAACCGCACTCGTTTGTAGGGCATGCGCTCTTAGCACCCAAAGGGGGGCATGATGGACGCCCTTTGTTCGATGACACTGGGAATTTCGACTTCAAATACAGCGAATGGCCGAACGGTGGCGGAGTAGTTCCACTGCCGGCGTGTGGCCAGACATTCATCCCTGGAGGCGCCTCAGGGATGGCGAACGTGGCGTCCATGGTTACGCAACTAGCATTGAGGGGGCTGACTGGGCAGATAGACATACCTGTGTGGAGCACAAGTATCTATCGGCCTCAGGACATTGCTAAACATGACGGCATTTACAGCGGGCCAGCTTTAGCAGATGGCGTCCAACACATCGTGCTGGAGCGCGAGTGGCCGAATGTAGGGAGTGGTAAGCAGTGAGTGCCATCGCGTGGACATGGCAATGGGCTGGCATCGATGTTCGCTTGTCTGTTTCGCAAGCTGTTGCCGATGTGCTGGATCAGTACAGGCAACGGACGTGGAAAACTGAACGCGGTGGTCAACTGTTTGTCGACCTCGCCAACCCCGATGGTTTGATCATGAGCCTCGCCACACCACCACATGCAAGAGACCGCGCTGGATGGACTTGGCTGGAACTCGACGCTGACCGCTGTCGGAAGGAAATCGAATCGGCCAACGCACGAGGGCTCAGGCTAGTGGGGTATTGGCATACTCACCCACAAACCGTACCGGCTATTTCACCCACAGACATAGCAAGCTTCTCTCGTTTCGCAGCACGCTATAGGCAGGAACTCCCCCACCCGATCGCCGTGATCGTAGGCCTATCCCCAAACCCCGACGGCATTAAGGCGTGGTTGTTCCGCGATGGTAAGTGCGTGGAGGCCGCCTTCGCCAACTGATCAGACCAGCGCAGCCCTGCGCTGCAGCATCAATTGGAAAAGCTCTGCCTGGTAGCGTGCATCGTCCAGCGCGTTATGTGTGGCAGATGACTGCGGCAGTAAACTTTCACTCATGTGTGATGACTTGGTTTGCTTCCAATCGAGATTGAAAGCCCCCATGTAATACGCCTTTATATCGAGAGCCGCAAACCCGAAGGGGTTTTCACCCATATACTTATGAAAGTAATAGTTCACGAACGACCAATCAAAAGGTGCATTCAGACCGACAAATACGATTCTTTGGCCGGGCGAGCTGACATTTTCCAGCCACTCCGCAAGGCTCTGCATCGCTTGTAAGGGGACAACCCCTGTAACTGCCAGTTCCTGCAGATCGAATCCCGTTACAGCTACCGCTTCAGGATCATGTTTGGGGCTGTCTGGCTTTAGCTCCAGGTAGATAGCTTGTTTGGGCTGCCCGACAACACATGCCCCAAGTGAGAGCATGCTGTACTCTCCAGGGATCGGCCCTGAAGCTTCGATGTCTACAGAAATATAAAGTTCTTCATTGCTCATTCCTTACCTCCTGGATAAACAACTAACAATCTGCTTTGTCGAATCCACTAGCCTATCAGGAGCACCCGACCACGCCGGAATATGTAAAGTACTTAAGAACCAAACAGCTCGTCCACCCGATCAGGAATTTTCGGCGTTGTGGAGAGGACCAAACAGCGACTTGTTCCGGCGAACTCTTCAATCAGATAGAGGGAGTCCCCGACGTCAACGCCAAGCTCTTGCAAGGCTTGGTCGGGTATGCGGATTGCTCCGTCTCCGTCCCAATCCTCAATGGTTATTCTGAATCTGGTATTCATCGTCGCTCCAAGCTCCGCCACGCCTAAAATCCTACAACACCCTTCCAGCTCAACCCCTGACTCTGTCAGTGCAGCGCTCATTGGCATACCTTGAGGGGTACAGAGGCCGCCCATCTGGCCCATTTCTATGGGAAACAGAATCAGTGAGGCCCATCGCGTCGACCTGGGACAGCAACTGCATAGCTTAGCACACCGAACTGAGCCGGCGTGTCCGTTCGGCCACCATCAGCCAGCGCGACGGTCGTCGGGCACGAGTGATTCTGTTGGCGGCCCAAGGTTGCACGCGGGTAGAAATTGCCCGGCTGACCGGGTTCTCGCTTCCTGTCGTCACGTGTTGGTGTCGACGTTTTCAGGATCAGCGGCTAGACGGTTTGATCGATAAGCCAGGTCGCGGTCGTAAACCCTTCCTGCCCCTTGACACTGTACAACGCGTGCTTGAGCAAGTCACACAACCCCGGATCCGTGAACGTCGCTGGAGCCGCCGAAGCATGGCCCGGGCGGCTGGAATTTCAGCCACCAGTGTGGACAAGATCTGGGCTGCCAACGATTTGGAGCCGCACCTAACCCGCACCTTCAAACGGCCCAATGACCCGCATTTCGAAGAGAAGTTTTGGGACGTCATCGGCCTCTACCTGGATCCGCCGGACAAAGCGCTGGTGCTCTGTTGCGATGAAAATAGCCAAGTTCAAGCACTTGAGCGGACCCAACCGGGGTTTGCCCTGACGATCGGTCACATCCGTACGTAGTCACACAATTATGCGCGCCACGGCACCGTCACCTTGTTCACGGCTCTGGACTATCTTCAAGGACGCTTGATCAGTTGCATCGAGCGAGAACACCGGCATTTCCAACGGGAGGATTGCTCTGCAGCATTGAGTCATCGCACATGCAACCAGTAAAAAGAAATATAAATTTAACTCGCCCCGAGAGCACGCGCAAACCTCTTTCCAACCCAGGTTTTGCAATTTCCTCAAGAAGGCACCTTAAAATTCAGAATCCCGGCGATGGCTGGCCCCGTGGCGCAAAATGTATAAGCATATGGCGGCTCATGTCTAACACCTGAAGCACAAGCTAGAGTAGCTTAATAAAAAACAAAAAGGAGCACATGTATGACCACTCAAACAACACCTACCCCGCATCCATCTCATTTCAACAAGTTCAGAACGCGTAAAATTCTATTACTAGCTCTATTTCCATTCTTATCCACGCAATTGTTTGCAATGGAGCCCAAAGCAGCGTTTCATTTGAATGCTGAATTTGAGAAGCAGTACAGCTTTTCAATTGCAGTCAAAGCTGGGGATTTTCTACGCATTGGAGGCGTCACCTCCGTTGACAAGGACGGAAAAGAGGTCTATGCCGGCGATGCTACAAAGCAGATGCAGCTAATTTACGAGCGAATGGCAGCTATCCTAAAAGCCCATGGCGCGGACTTTAGCAATGTTGTAAGCGAAACTATTTACTATAAAACAGACAATGACATTTACTTTAAGGCCCTAGAGACCAGAGCAGCCGTTTATAAAGGATTGGTAGCGCCAAGTGCGTCCGGCGTGAGAGTAGTTGACTTTGCCAGCGATAGTGCGCTCATTGAAATAACGGCAGTGGCGTACCTGGGGAAGTGACCGCTTAATTCGGCCTGACACTAATAACCAGGAACACTCATTATCCTCATCAAAAAATAATACATAAGGACGCGACTAAATCCAGCAATAGTCGCCAGCGCAATATCGCCTAGCAAGTAAAACAAGCCAAAAAAATTAAGATAGGATAACAGCTCCAAAAGTATAATGATTTTATACCCAACTGGAAGCTAACATGCTATGAAATCCGATCATGCTGGCTGCACCATGCAAATTATCCAACCAGAATAACAACCAACTCTTTATTTAAATAAATATAACCAGCAAGCGAATTTTACGCTACACCCAACTAAACTCTCCTCTCGAGATCAGCTAATGAATAACAAAATCTACCATAAAGGTTTAGCTGCAGGGGCCGTACTAGTACTAATGCCTACAGGCATTTGTTATGCAAACTCCCAATCGGAGTCTGCTGGATTTTTAGAAGACAGTCATCTCAACCTCCTTTCCCGCAATCACTATTGGCATCAGACTGGCGATTTGGGTACACAGCGTGATTGGACACAGGGTGAAATGCTTGATTTCAACTCTGGATTTACCCAGGGTGTGGTGGGCTTCGGCATCGATGCTTTCGCCTATGGAGCCATAAAGCTCGACGGAAGCGGCAAACGGACAGGCTCTGTGACGCTCCCTGTTCGCGACAACGGTCAGCCGGCGGATAGCTATAGTAAAGCGGGGGGCAGCATCAAGGTTCAACTGTCCAATACCACACTAAGATACGGTGACTTACAACCAAAAGTTCCTGTGTTCGCTACCGGCAGCTCTAAGTTACTGAACCAGACCGCAACTGGCTGGATGCTCGATAGCGGAGAGCTAAAGGATATCGTCCTATCCGCTGGACTTTTCACCTCAGGTACAAGTTACCTTTCTACCAATCGAAGCGGCGATCTCGGACTGGCTTTCGCAAGGGTCAGCACCCCACAGGTGGGATATATTGGTGGTACGTACGCGCTCAGTGATCAGACATCTATATCGTTTTATGGCTCTCGGTATGAGAACCTCATGGATCAGTATTATACCAATATCAACCAAGCTATCGCATTATCCGAATCACAATCATTAACGCTTGACTTTAACTTATACCGCAGCCTCAACTCGGGAGAAGCAAAGGCAGGTGATATTAATGTCACAGCAGCGTCAATTTCAGCAGCACTTGCAACGGGTCCTCACACATTCGCACTGGCGTTTCAGCGCAATGATGGTGACCAGCCCCACGATTACGCAGCGATAGGAAGCGTCAGTCCCGGAGTGGCAGCAGGTGTTTTTAGCGACGGTCTATACCTAGCAAACGCCGCTGAATTATCAGACTTTAATGCACCAAATGAGCAGTCAGTTCAGCTTCGCTATGAGCTGGACATGCAATCGTTTGGAGTACCGGGTTTGACTTTGACAGCCAAGCATATTCGTGGGACGGACATCGACGGCAGTAAAGTTAACGCAGACTCAGCTTATTTTGGACTTTATGGGAAGTCTGAAGAAGAGCGGGAGACCGATTTGATTGCTCAGTATATCATCCCGAGCGGTCCGGCTAAGGCATTGACGACTAAATTAATACAATCTTGGCACTCAGGCGACATCAGTACAGGCGGTAGGATCACTCGAACTCGACTGATTATCTCCTACCCATTTGAATTTTTTTGAATTTAAAGTATCTCAAGGTAGAGCCTTATAGTTTATATGGTATCAAAAATGAGACACTGGCAGTTCGTAAGGAATGGCGGTTCGCCTCGAGCCGTCAGCTTACGGGGAGAATACTCAGAAATAATTGGAGTTTGAAAGGCCAAGTCATAGTGATGACGATGTAATAGCTCAGATAGCCGATCGCAGAACTATTGGATCTGTTTTAATACAATTAAAAATTTAGCTAATTCAACTTAAAGAGAACAGGCATATGGGTATTTTTGACTGGAAACATTGGATTGTTATATTAGTCGTTGTGGTGCTGGTGTTTGGCACCAAGAAATTGAAAAACCTCGGCACCGATGTCGGCGAATCGATTAAAGGCTTTCGCAAAGCCATGAACGATGATGAACCACCATCCGCCCCCAACATGTCTGCGGAGCAACCGACCGAATCGATATCACCGAAGACCACCCAGCCTGTGAATGGGCCAAGCACCTTAGACGTGCAGGCGCAAAGAGTTGAAGAGCCAACTCGTAACAACGCGTGAGCACTGACTAATGTTTGGGATCAGCTTCACTGAATTGTTGCTCGTTGCCCTAGTCTCCCTGTTAGTGCTGGGCCCCGAGCGCTTGCCAGGTGCTGCACGTGCGGCCGGTATGTGGGTAGGCCGCCTCAAACGCAGCTTTAATGCCATCAAAGAGGAACTTGCACGTGAAATCGGCGCTGACGAAATTCGTCGGCGGCTACACAGCGGACGCATTATTTCCCTAGAGGATGAGGCGCGAAAAATCTTCGCACCAACCAACCAGGAACTGACCTTGGTGGCGCACGTTACCGATCAAAAGATCGTGCCTCAGACGCCTGCGGTGGATGAATCTGCATCTGCGGTCGATACGCCGCCTCCAGCGACTCCAGCGCCTAACAATTCAAATCTCCCTAATTTGCTACCGCGAGCCTCATGAGCGAAACCCCAGAGAACGACCAACCAATGCCGCTGGTATCGCACCTCACCGAGCTGCGCTCACGACTGCTGGTCTGCGTGGCAGCGGTCTTCACCATTTTCGCCGGGTTGTTTTCCTTCACCCAGCAGATCTACACATTCGTCTCCACACCACTGCGCCAGTACCTGCCGGTAGGCGCGACAATGATCGCCACCGACGTGTCGTCGCCGTTCCTGACACCATTGAAGCTGACGATGACGGTCTCGCTGTTCCTGGCGATCCCGGTGATCCTGCACCAGATCTGGGGCTTCATCGCACCGGGCCTGTACAAGCATGAAAAGCGCATCGCCGTGCCGCTGTTGGTGTCCAGCATCCTGCTGTTCTACACCGGCATGGCCTTCGCCTATTACCTGGTGTTCCCGCTGATCTTCAAGTTCTTCGCCGCCGCCACCCCGGCGGGCGTGGAGATGATGACCGACATCAACAGCTACCTGGATTTCGTCATGACGCTGTTCTTCGCCTTCGGCGTGGCGTTCGAAATCCCCGTGGCCGTGGTGTTGCTGGTGTGGATCGGCGTGGTCGACGTGGCCTACCTGAAGAGGATCCGCCCCTACGTGATCATCGGTTGCTTCGTGGTCGGCATGATCCTGACTCCGCCGGACATTTTCTCCCAGACCCTGCTGGCGGTACCGATGTGGCTCCTGTTCGAGATAGGTCTCCTCTTTGGAGGCTTAGTGCGCAGTCGAAATAACAATCTGGACGACGAGCCCATATGCGACCAAGATGCTCAACCTCCAGCCACCCAAGCGTGAATCCCGACGAACGTGCTATGTATCGAGACTAACCGGCTATGATTGGCGCTCCCCCTGACGACCATAAGTTGAAAGAATGACGGCGAGGGTAGCGCTGGACCGCATAAACGCTCAGGCCCAGGACGAGCGTGAGCAAAGTGATACGAGCGATGGCGGTCATTGTGCGAATTCCTGTTATTGGTCCGGGCTGTCGATGGTCAGGTGCTGCGGCGCGGTGGTGCTGCTCGCCAGGGGTTGGCTGCGGCCGATCCATTCACCGGCGGTGGGTTGACCGGCACGGGAGATCCGCGCCACCAGTTGGACTTCAGGGAAGTTCGACAGTTTCAGTTGCGGCATCATCGCGTCCGCATCCCCCAGCTCTACGGTCACCGGCAGGTCGGCGACGGTCAGGCGCTTGGCCGCCAGCGGGGCCGGCGGGCCGGACGCGGCGCGGGCGAAAATGAACACGCTGTCGCCTGGCTGCACCTTGGCCTTGAGCGCCGGCGCCAGCTCGACACGCACCTTGAGCACGGCGGCCGTCTTGGCGGCGGGTGCCTGGGCCTGCGCCGGCGCAACCTGGCCGCCAGCAGCCTGGAGCTTCTCGGTGGCGCGGGCGATACCGCCCTGCAACGCCTCGCGGGACTTGTCACCCTCCGGCAGCTCCACCAACAGGCGGCTCCAGTAATCAATCGCGTCCTGGTAGCGTTCGCCTTCGAACGCGGCGATGCCCAGCAGGCCGAGGCTGGTGACCTCCTTGGGATCGAGCTTCAGCGCTTCGTCGGTCAGGGCCTGGACCTGGTCCGACCATTTCTTGCCATCGGCGAAGTACTGCGCCTGGGCCCACTGGCCCAGCAGTTCGGGTTGGCGGCCCGCCACCGCCACGGTGCGCTGGAAGATCTTCGCTGCATCCGCGGGCCGGTCCTGGGCCATGTACGTACGGCCAAGGAAATACAGGCCCTCGGCGTTGTCCGGTTGCGCCGCCACCGCCCGCTCCAGGCGTTGGGTCATTTCTTCCATCGACTGCGGCGCCTGGGCGAACTCACGGGTCAGTTCGACCTTGTCGCTGGCACCGAAATGCAGGTACAGCCCCAAGCCCAGCAACGGCACCAGCACGGCGGCGAGCAACGGCAAGGGCTTGCCCAGGCGCGACTCGCGCGGCGCCTCGGCGCCCTCGGTGTCGGCCAGCAGCTCACGGGCGGCTTCGGCGCGGCCGGTGTCCAACTGCGCGGCGTTGAGCACGCCCTCCTCCCGCTCGGCCTGCAGTTGAGCGACGCGCTCCTGGTACAGCGCCACGTTGAGCGCG
This sequence comes from Pseudomonas sp. JY-Q, assembly GCF_001655295.1. NCBI lineage: Bacteria > Pseudomonadati > Pseudomonadota > Gammaproteobacteria > Pseudomonadales > Pseudomonadaceae > Pseudomonas > Pseudomonas sp. JY-Q. Next base: position 4,713,019 of record NZ_CP011525.1, read on the forward strand.
GTACGGTCCTCTTCGCGCTGGGCACGGCGACCACGCAACACAGGAATCAACAGAAAACTCAGGGCAATCAGGAGCAGCAGACCTGCGGCGAGCCAGAAATCAATCATGCTTGGTTGTATCCAACAGTTGGTCGAGGCGCTGGCGCTCTTCGACGGAAAGCGTGTCCGGAGCAGCCGTACGTTGCACCCGACGACGACGCACGATCACGGCGATGACCACGAAGCCACCGAGCAACAGCCCGGCGGGGCCGAACCAGAGCAGCGCGGTCTTGGAGGACAAGGCGGGGTTGTAGCGCACGAACTCACCGTAGCGGTCCACCATGAAGTCGATGATCTGCTGGTTGTCCTTGCCCTCGCCGAGCATGCGGAAGATTTCCTTGCGCAGGTCAGCGGCAATCGGTGCGTTGGAGTCGGCGATGTCCTGGTTCTGGCACTTGGGGCAGCGCAGTTCCTTGGTCAGCTCGCGAAACCGCTCGCGCTCGCCCTCGTTGGCGAATTCGTACGTGTCGATGGCGGCATGGGCCACTCCCACCAGGCTCAATCCGAGCATGGCGGCTGCCAGCCAGCGCCTCATGGCTTGGCCTCGTCAACCAGTGCCTGGTATTTGGCGGCCAGCTTCTCGCGCCAGACCTGTTCGTCGATCACCCCGACAAACTTGTCGCGGATGATGCCCTTGGCATCGATGAAGAAGGTTTCCGGCGCCCCATAGACCCCCAGGTTCAGGCCCAGGGAGCCCTCCTCGTCGCGAATATCCAACTGGTAAGGGTTATGGAACTCGGCGAGCCATTTCAGCGCGTCGGCGTTGACGTCCTTGTAATTGACGCCGTAGATCACCACGCCGTTCTGCGCCAGCTTGTTCAGCACCGGGTGCTCGACCCGGCAAGAGATGCACCAGGTGCCCCACACATTGACCAGCGCCGGCTTGCCCAGCAGGTTGGCGCGGGTCAGGGTCTTGTCACCTTGCACCGAGGGCAGGGAGAATTCCGGGAACGGTTTGCCGATCATCGCCGAGGGCAATTCGGACGGGTTCAGGTAAAGCCCGCGGTACAAGAACACTGCCATCACCAAAAACAGCGCCAGCGGTAACACCATCAACCAACGTTTCATGCAGTGGCTCCCGTCACGCCCAGGGCTTCGCGCACCCGGGTTTTCACTTTGACCCGATAACGCCGATCCAGCGCCGCGAGGACGCCGCCCAGGCCGGTGAGCAAGCCACCGAACCAGATCCAGCGTACGAACGGCTTGACGTGGACGCGTACCGCCCAGGCGCCATCACCGAGGGGTTCGCCCAGCGCCACGTAGAGGTCGCGGGTGAAACCGGCGTCGATCCCGGGTTCGGTCATCACCGAGTTCTGTACGGTGTAGAGGCGTTTTTCCGGGTGCAGCACGGTGATCTCCCGGCCGTCGCGAATGACCCGCACGGTGCCTTTGTCGGACGTGAAGTTCGGACCTTCGAAATGCCTAGCGCCCTCGAAAAAGAATTGGTAGCCGCCCAGGTCCATAGACTCGCCGGGCGCCAGGCGCAGGTCGCGCTCGGCGCTGTTCTGGCTGGACAGCACCACACCGAGGGCGCAGACGGCGATCCCCAGGTGGGCGAGCTGCATGCCCCAGTAACTGCGGGTCAGGGTCGGCAGGCCTTTGACCAGACCTTTATGGCGAGTCTTGTCGAAGATGTCCCGCACGCCCGCCAGCAACACCCACGCCGCCAGCACGAACGTTGCCAGCACCGCCCAATTGAAATCGCCATAAGCGATGCCCGCCACCACGGCCAGGGCGGCGGTGCCAAGCAGCACCGGCGTGAGCATGCCCAGCAGCCATTTGACCGGCGTGTCATTCCAGCGCACCAGCACACCGATCGCCATCACCACCATCAGAATCGCCATCAGCGGAATGAACAGTGCGTTGAAATATGGCGGGCCGACCGACAGCTTGGCGCCGGACAACGCATCAAGCACCAGTGGATACAGCGTCCCGAGGAGAATCATCGACGCCGCCACCACCAACACCAGGTTATTGCCCAGCAGAAGGGTTTCCCGGGACCGGAGGTTGAAGCCGACCTGACTTTTCACCACGGGTGCACGCAGGGCGAACAGCGTCAGCGAGCCGCCGACCACGAACAGCAGGAATATCAGGATGAACACGCCACGCTCGGGATCCGAGGCGAAGGCATGCACCGAGGTGAGCACGCCGGAGCGCACCAGGAAGGTCCCGAGCAGGCTCAGCGAGAACGCCGCGATCGCCAGCAGCACAGTCCAGCTCTTGAACACCCCACGTTTTTCGGTGACGGCCAGGGAGTGGATCAACGCGGTGCCGACCAGCCATGGCATGAAGGAGGCGTTCTCCACCGGGTCCCAGAACCACCAGCCACCCCAGCCGAGTTCGTAATAGGCCCACCACGACCCGAGGGTGATGCCGATGCCGAGGAAGGCCCAGGCGACAATGGTCCATGGCCGCGACCAGCGCGCCCACGCGGCGTCGAGGCGACCACCGAGCAACGCGGCGATGGCGAACGCGAAGGCCACGGAAAAGCCGACGTAGCCCATGTAGAGCATCGGCGGATGGACGACCAGGCCGATGTCCTGGAGCAGCGGGTTGAGGTCGCGGCCGTCCATCGGCACTTGCGGCAGGATGCGCTCGAACGGGTTTGACGTGAGGATCAGGAACAGCAGGAAACCGATGCTGATCATGCCCATCACCGCCAGCACCCGGGCCAGCATCACTTGCGGCAACTGTCGGGAGAACACCGATACCGCGAAGGTCCAGCCGGCAAGAATCAACGCCCAGAGCAGCAACGAACCTTCGTGCGCGCCCCACACCGCGCTGAACTTGTAGTACCAGGGCAAGGCGCTGTTGGAGTTGCTGGCAACATAGGCCACGGAAAAGTCGTCGGCCATGAACGCATAGGTCAGGCAACCGAACGCGAACAGCATGAATGCAAACTGCCCCCATGCCGCAGGCTGGGCGAGGCTCATCCACAAGCGGTCGCCACGCCAGGCACCGAGCAACGGCACAACGGCCTGGACCAGGGAAAAACACAGCGCCAGGATCATCGCCAGATGGCCCAGCTCAGGAATAAACAGACCGGCATTCATCGATCAACCCTCCTTCACGGGAGCGGGAGCGGGCGCCGACTGGCCGCTGTCTTTCAGGGCCTTGGTCACTTCCGGCGGCATGTATTTCTCATCGTGCTTGGCCAGCACCTCGTCGGCCACCACCACGCCATCGGCGTTGAGCTTGCCCAGGGCGACAATGCCCTGCCCTTCGCGGAACAGGTCGGGGAGGATGCCGCGATAGGTGATGGTCACGGTCTTGTTGAAGTCGGTGACGTTGAACTTCACATCCAGCGAATCGCCGGAATGCACCAGCGAACCCTGCTCCACCATGCCGCCGGCACGGATGCGCGTGTCCATGGGTGCTTCGCCATTGGCGATCTGGGTCGGGGTGTAGAACAGGTTGATGTTCTGTTGCAAGGCGCTGAGGGCGAGGCCGACCGCCGCGCCGACGCCGACCAGGATCGCCAGGATGATGACAAGACGTTTTTTGCGCAGCGGATTCACTGACCGTTCTCCCGGCGCAGACGACGCGCCTCTTGTTGCAGATACCGCTTGCGAGCCAGGATCGGCGCCGCCACGTTGAGGGCCAGCACCGCCAGGCAGATGCCATAGGCTGACCAGACATACAGGCCGTGATGGCCCATGGCGAGGAAGTCGCCGAATGACGCGAAACTCATCGAGCGGCCTCCAGGCTGTTCTGTACTTCGGCTTTCACCCAGCTGGCCCGGGCTTCGCGCTTGAGCACTTCGAGGCGCATGCGCAGCAGCAGCACTGCGCCGAAGAAGCAGTAGAAACCCAACACGGTCAGTAGCAGCGGCAACCACATCTCGACCGGCATCGCCGGTTTTTCGGTGAGGGTGAAGGTCGCGCCCTGGTGCAGGGTGTTCCACCATTGCACCGAATACTTGATGATCGGGATGTTGATCACGCCGACAATCGCCAATACCGCGCAGGCCTTGGCGGCGCTGTCACGATTGCTGATGGCGTTGCCCAACGCAATAAGACCGAAGTACAGGAACAGCAGGATCAGCATCGACGTCAGTCGTGCGTCCCAGACCCACCACGAACCCCAGGTCGGCTTGCCCCAAATCGCCCCGGTGACCAGCGCCACGGCGGTCATCCAGGCACCGATGGGCGCTGCGCATTGCAGGGCGATATCGGCCAGTTTCATCTTCCACACCAGGCCGACCACACCGCAGATCGCCAGCATCACGTAGACCGACTGGGCCAGCATCGCCGCGGGGACATGGATATAGATGATGCGAAAGCTGTTGCCCTGCTGATAGTCCGGCGGCGCGAAAGCCAGGCCCCAGACCAGGCCGATGCCGATCAGCAACAGGGCCGCGACGCTCAGCCAGGGCAACAGTCTGCCGCTGATGCCGTAGAACCACTTGGGTGAGCCGAGCTTATGAAACCAGGTCCAGTTCATTGCTATTTCCATCACAGTTGCGGCTCGCCCAAACTTGCCACCAGAACGGCATTACAGAAGAAATGGAAGCTCTTCAATGTGTTAGCTTCCAACGATATAGAAGACTAGGGAGTCGGCTGCTCAATGAACCCGCGACAAGAAATTAGGATCGTCTAATTATGGATCAGCCCTGAAAGCGATGAGATTAAATACCCCCCCCGAACAAGCATATAAGCCTTACTTGCCACACTTATTTGCAAAGTACTCTATCCATCACACACCAAACCTAAAATTCAATTAACTCACGGACAGATCACCAAAATTCTCAACCGAATACAGAATCAAAAACTGCGTCATCGAGACAAATAAAACAGAAATCGCGATAACACTATGACTTAAATAATTGACTCAGCGAAGCATCTGAAATTACATGCGTACTTAAAAAGTAGAAATGTGCGTTCGGCGCCCATTATATGTGCCGAGACGCACCAAATTAAGGACTACAATTAATAAATCGACTAGCCCGCAACCGATCGCAGCCATTTTAAAATGTCGTCGGAATCGGTTACATCACCATACTTTTGCTGTATGTCGTACAGACTCGCTTCATGTGGCCCTTTCGCACGATCCGCACAGCAGTCCGCTGGCACAAGCACTTTGAACCCGGATTGTACAGCGTCTACAACAGTAGCGCGGACGCACCCCGAGGTCGTTGCACCTGTCACCACAACTGTATCAGTATTTGTCCCTGCCAGCAGGCTGGATAACGTCGACCCAAAAAAAGACGAAGCTCCTTTTTTTACAACAACTACATCGTTTGGCTGAATACCTGTTGCCATATCTATTTCAACTAATCGGGACCCATAGAGCAATGCAGCCATACCAGAAGATTTCTCCAACCACGGAAGCATCGGTATCTCCCCTGGATGATATGCGATTGTGGTAAATATCACCGGAAATTCTAATGCCCTTGCCAAGTCACAAATTTCTTTTGTGCGGGACATCTGGAGTGAGGCATCAGAGGCAGTTGGATATTGAAGATCAGTAAATCCATACGAAAAATCAACAACAATGATAGCTGGGTGCACGCCTCTAGACACCGGATTACCGAAACCTGCAGCGTCATATACTTCTTTTTGTGACATATAATACTCCTTGCGTCCGCACAATTTAGCAGCACGTCTACCTTTGCACTAGCTGAATTTCTTTAACAACAATGTCGCCATCAATGACCACTGGCGTATCATCAAGGAACAATGAACAGTTACGCATTGGAATATCAAGATGACAGGCGGTATCATTCGATCCGCCAAGCTCATTGTTTGGACCGGTTGAAAACATTACATTGCCGTAAAAACTTCTGAGCTCCATTCCCATTCCACCTGTAAATTGCCCCGGAACAAAGCTGTGCCATTTAGCATGTGGATTCATTCCCCAGCCTACATGACTCATTCCTTTACCACGGGGATCATTAAATGAGTCCATATAGGAATTAACGATCTGAGCTTCAAGACCGCCGCGAATATCGACTATCCAACCTTTTTCTATAGTGTAAGTTATTGGCTCCCTAACCATGAGATTTTGCGGTAAAAGAACATCACCTGGGGCGACAACTATGGTTCCATCCACACCGTCATCGTCACCGCCAGTGAATACAAACCCCGAAGGCCAATGATCCCAACGACCTGGTGTATCTGTACAAGCGTACTCTGCTATAGTAGGATAGGTATTCAGCTTGTATGTAATATCTGTCCCATGCGGGGATGTGATCCGCATATCCTTAGCGTTTTCAACTAACTCCGCTGCAATAGAAACTTTCTCTCGCAGCTCTGGAAATGGCAGCATACGGGCCAGAAGCTCAGGAGGTTCCACCGCAGTTAAAATACGCGTACCTGCCGCTTGGATTTCAAACTGTTCAGCAGAAAACAAAAGGAATACGCAGTCAATCAACATGTCGCAGTTCTTAAGCGCCTCCACAGCACCGGGTAAATCGGCAAGTCCCGTAACCCCGACAGCCCAGCCATTAGAAGGCAATGGCGAAGGTAGCCTCATATGATACATCTCGGCTCCAAGTCGCTGGCCTGCGGCCATAAATGCGTCGGCGTACGCTAGACGTTCATGCCCCTGGGTTAGAACGATCAGTCGCTCCCCTTCATGTACACCTGACATTTTCAACTGATGTAGGCATATCTCGGTAAAACTCACATGGTCCATATCGCGCCTCTCTATCGATTGCTGACTGCAGTTATGAAGCCTTCTAAATTATCCCACGGAATCATGTGCCCAGCTTCTTCAACAACATACGTCGTAGTTTGAGGAGCTAAACTAATAATCTCCGCGATATCATCAGGCTGAATAACTTCTGCTCCACCAGCTACAACGAGTTGAATAGGAAGCGTCAATTGCGCCAAGTCGGTATGAATATCATCTGTGTGGAAGCCATCGAATGCGGTTTTGACCGCTGTGTACTGGCAGGTATGTAGCCACTCAGCCCGGAGCTCGATCTGTTCGTCCGTCCAAGTCGGGCAGTAAGACCGCATTTCCATCGCCGTACAGCCTCTTTGTGCTAAACGAATGGACTCCGCATACCATGACCACTTTGCAGGATACGGACGTCTACCTGGGCCAGAAACAGGTGGATCAACTAAGATCAATCGAGAAAACACCTGAGAATCTTTCCTAGCTGCTCGAATGGCAATTCGCGCACCCATTGAATGTCCTAAAACTACCACTCCTTCCATCCGCTGGGCTAACGCAACTAAATCATCAGCCATTGCGTCCAATGAGTAATCTAAATCACCCGATTCACTCAAACCTCTGCCTCGAACATCTACCACGTGGACATCAAAATATTTGGCAAGACGCTCGGCCACAAACCCCCATGTTACTGCAGGAGAGGTGATACCTGGGATTAACAGCAGCGGTGAACCCGTTCCCGGAAAATGAATGATGTGCTGACGAATGCCATTTGCATAAACGTTGTACCCTTTCATTAGTAGGCACCTGAAAGAAGAGTTCCACCACCAGGAACTCGTGTAGGGAGATCTAATGCAGTTAACATCGCCCAAGTAGTAGCAACTGCGGCTGAAATAACTGGCTTTCTGGTTTGCGCCTCAACCATTGTGATGGCATTTAATGATGGCATCTGGACACATGCAGAAATAACAATTGCATCAACGTCGTCCGTGCGCATGCTCGCAATTATTCCAGGCAAATTCATTGGATCATGGGCCGCAACCGCCAGATTATCCGAGATTTCTAGTGCTCGATAGTCACCTACTTCGATACCTTCATGTCGAATGTAATCAACTACCAATTCTGTTAACGGTTTCATGTAAGGAGTAACCACAGCCACGCGCTTCGCACCAAGAGCACGGATGCCATCTATAAGCGCCCCCGCCGAGGTAATAATTGGTGTTGCTGCATCATTATTCTCGGTCACATTTCGTAAGCGCTCCGCCGATACTCGGTGATAACCATGCCCCATGGACATAATCGCGACCAGGCAAGCGTATCCCATCACGTCGACGCGAGCGTCTGATAGTTCGAGTGCACAACGATCACTGTCGCCATCCATTCGAGCTAGTTCCTCCTTCGTTACATGTTTCATACGCATACGAGATGAATGGAAAGTGAATCGCTCAGGAGCTACCAGCTCCCGCGCCTTAAGCAGCGCCGGGATCTCCGTTTCCATAGTGATATTAGAGCTTGGGACAATTTGACCAACGCGTACAACCTTCATAGCTTCCACCTTTAGACGAAGTTAATATTCAGTACCGCGCATAAACCAAGATTTGAATTATTTATTTACCTTCCAAAGCCATTTGTACCAGACTACCACCCGCCGCAGCCCTCCTAGATAATCCATCCTATGCATGGATAGAATCACCTTGACCACGAACATAAGGGTCTTATGAGTGTGGCCCTACCAGCACTCACATATACCACGGAGTTATATAACTCAAAAAACCGACTCATTGACCCAATCAATTATAATTGCTGCGATATCGCTACTATTTTTCTCAGACATCATCATATGCCCATTACCTAAAACCCCGTAATCCTCAAGGAGAAAATGAGTGACGTCGTAATTTTGGTCTTGTAAATACTTTGCGGCTTTCAAATTTGCTTCTCGCATCCAACTAGCATGCCCGGTCACCAATGCGACTGGACGCTCATAAGGATCATGCGAGCCAGAGAATTCAACTGCACATAAACCATTTTCAAAATCTCCTAGTGAGTGTTGAAGGCCCGGATAGCCTAACGGCTCGACCGCGACTACAGCTTTTACCCTCGCCCCCCCTATTGCTGCCAATGCCCAGCCACATGGCCCACCTGCCGAGTGCGAGACTAAAATCGTGTCTCCAGTTACTTCAAACAACTGAGGTGCAATCGCTTCTACATGCTTTTGAGCTGCGGCCAGCGTTGTTGCCATTACTCCTTGGCTTGCCATGAATCTGTCTCCAGCGATTGGCTCATGATCCGGCCACTGATCATGATGCCTCGACTCCGGCCAGAGATTCTTGATTTTGGGCTCTACGAACCTTGGATAAAGCGTTTCATAGTCTGGATGCGGTACGTGAGCCCCTAAAATCTCACTGTTCCAACTATTTCGTCCATGACCAGGCCTATCTAATATAAATACTGGAAAACCTGCTTGCAGGAAATTATGAACCCATCCTGGACGCCCATCTGGAGTAGTTAAAAACTCTGAACCCTGCCCTCCACCACCATGTATAAATGTCACCGATACTGGCAGGGGATTAGCAGGCATAAACCATTGAACATAGGCGCTTACACCTGGATAGCTTTTACCCGCACTAAAGTGCGGAGGACTAGTCAGAAACTTTCCGCCAAAATCGGTAAGTTTGTAGTACATATTGCCACCACCACTGAGCAAGAAGACGTTGTCCGTGCCGACCGGATACCAGAGTGACACTTATTCACGCCTGTTGGGCGGGACCCAATAACGTATAGAACAATTAATAAAACAGACCACTAAACAACCATTGAAACCTTGCTTCATCAACAGATGACAGGCTCGCAAAATTTTATTATTGAACTATAGCAATCAGAATCCCACCAACTAATCAGCCGTCTACAGAAAGGTTTCCATAGTCTCTGGAAAACGCAAAGCATCGCGCATCCTATCTATATCCTTTGAAATGCTTCTAGTGTTGTTTACCCAGTCATTTTTTCCTTCACCAGGCTTCTGATGATATAAATTACGCAAATTGTCGCTTGCTCTAGGTGATACCAGTTCAATAAATTTCCGTCGGCGGTCGGCTTCGAACACGTCGAGAATGTCTTCACTACGACCGTCGTGTATGACCTGATTCAACACCGATGTTAGTGCAAAGGCGTCGAACATGCCCCCCGTCAAACCAAGCCCTCCAGTTGGGTTGGTTACGTGTGCAGCATCACCTATAAGGATCACACGACCATTGCGCATTCTATCCGTAACGCGCTGGTGCATTCTATATGGTGAGAAGGCGACTACTTCGTATGGATCGTTCGTCGGCAACAACTCTTTAAACACTTGATCGATGCGCCCACGAATGCCTTCCATAGGCAAGTTCGGATCTTCCATGAAAGTGACCCGCCATAGAGAATCAGCATCGATATTGCATATTACAGATCCATACACGTCGTCCACTTGCATAGTAGTTTTTCCAAAACCAAGCTTGTCAAAGTCGAACCTGGTATTTGTAGCTACATATCGTTGCGGCCAAGTTATGCCAAAGAAATTTTGATTCAAAACCTCTCGACGCACGAAGCTATTAGCGCCATCAGCTCCGATTAACCAATCCCCTTCGACAATCACGCCCGGCGACTCGCCCCCAAGAACTACCCGAACAGACCGCGGGCCCACTTCGCAATCAACGACTGGCGATGAGTATCGCACTTCAACATTCGGCAAGGCTTTGAGATGCTCGATTAGTATCCTGGAAAGCTTGTCCTGACCCAAATGCAGCGCGTAAGGCAATTCAACATCGCCCTCAAGACAACTGAGGTCCCAGAAGATCATTTCACTGGTAGAGTGAACGCGCCATGCAAAATTCTGCCTCATTAAACCAGCCGCGACGCAGTCATCAAGCACGCCCAACCGCTTCAGGTGTGGCAGTACCGGAAAATGATAAACGAGCGCGCGCGGACTATCGCTGGGTTGGCTCTCAGCTTCCAGCACCACCACATTTGTCCCCGCCTTTGCTAGGCCCAAGGCAGTCAGCAGCCCTACCGGCCCCCCTCCTACGATAATTACGCGCTGTTTCATGCTCATTGTGCTTCCTCATTTTTTGGGCGAATGCCTTGTTATGCGCTTAGGCGTGGGCACTTAAGGGCGCCGACACCTTGGGCTCCAGACGATACAGAATAATTATATGGCTGTACATATAGTTGTCAACTCAAAACTGATGTAGTCATCGGTGCGCTCACCGCCTTACCTCACGGCATGACCAGCGCGCCGATCCGGGCGCAGCCTTGACCGAAAGATGGAGCGGTAGCGCGACTTCAAACCCACCTTGCTAGGCCTCGCGTCGAGCGCCTCTGGCGAAGCTATGAAGGCAACCGACGTGACACGCTCTTGATCAGCGACAAGAAGAGTAATCGCAGTGACGCCGGTCACACGACGGTCCCGGATGTAGCAAATAATCACCTAGGGAATCTCCGAACAAGCCTTCAGTTATGCGAGAATCCCCGCAACACCTGATCCGAGCCGCCCATGAGCCAGATGAGCTTTTCCGACTTTGAGTACGCCGGCAAGCGCAAGCAAACCCGCCGAGAGCGCTTCCTCGCCGAAATGGATCAGGTGGTGCCCTGGGCAGGCCTGCTGGAGCTGATCGAACCGTTCTACCCCAAGGCCGGCGGCGGTAGAAAACCCTATCCTCTGGAAACCATGCTGCGCATCCATCTGTTGCAGAACTGGTTCTCCCTGAGCGACCCGGCCATGGAGGAAGCGCTCTACGAAATCACGCCCATGCGCCAGTTCGCACGCCTGACGCTGAGCGCGCCAATCCCCGAAGACACCACGATCATGAACTTCCGGCACTTGCTGGAGAAGCATCAGCTCGCACCGGCAATCCTTGCGGTCATCAATGGTTATCTGCAGGAAAAAGGCCTGTCGCTGCGCCAAGGCACCATCGTCGATGCCACCATTATTCATGCCCCCAGCTCGACCAAAAATAAAGAAGGCAAGCGTGATCCCGAGATGCACCAGACCAAGAAAGGCGGTCAGTATTTCTTCGGGATGAAGGCGCACATCGGTGCCGATGTCGAGTCCGGCCTGGTGCATCACGTCCATGGCACCGCTGCCAATGTGGCCGATGTCACGCAGGTGGCTGAACTGCTGCATGGCGAAGAAAACGCCGTGTATGCAGATGCCGGTTACACCGGTGTCGAAAGGCGCGAAGAGCATGAAAATCGGGGGGTGATCTGGCAGATTGCAGCGCGTCGCAGCACCTATTCCAAGCTGAACCAGCGCAGCGTACTGTACAAAGCCAAGCGCAAGATCGAGTTCTGCAAGGCTCAGACACGGGCCAAGGTCGAGCATCCGTTTCGCGTGATCAAGCGGCAGTTTGGTTACGTGAAAATACGTTTTCGTGGGCTGATGAAAAACACGGCTCAGTTGACCACGCTGTTCGCCCTGGCAAACCTGTGGAGGGTTCGAAAACAGCTCATGGGTATGGGTGAGGTTCGCGTTTAACACGGAGAACCGGTCGAAAAAGCTCTCCGTACATGATTTTTCGGTCACTTTTCGTCCAATGACGCTGTAGGTGCCTGGAAAATTGCAACTTGCCGCGGCTGCACGACAAGTTGATCGGAGCATCCCTAGGGGGTGCTGGCCACCCACTTATACCTGCAAGATTTTGAAGAACGTCTAATGCACCTATCACCCTCCCAGTTTCGACTGGCGGTTTCGTTCGCACGCCCTTAGGGCTTCGATCTCGTATCGAATAGATAAATCGGCAACACACCACCATCGTTACTGCCCAACGCCACTTAATATTTAAACTGCTTTATTAATAGCCTTTGCTGAGTACTCAGCTTAGTAAGCCCCGCACTCACAGAGGCACTGTTCTGCGCCTCTCGTGCCACCTCTGCAGCAGCACTATTAATACTCTCAATGTTCCTGCTAATATCTTCAGCGACCATACTTTGTTCTTCAGCCGCACTAGCGATTTGTAAATTCATATCATTAATAAGCGATACAGCAACCGCTATACTACTTAGCGCCGTAGTCGTATCGTCGGAGTGGCGAATGCTCTCATTCATTCGACTACCGCTATGCTCCATAGCCACTACAACCTCTCGAATACCTATATTCAGCTTCTCAACCATAGCGTTGATTTCCAACGTAGAACTTTGAGTCTTCATTGCAAGACTTCTAACTTCGTCCGCAACGACAGCAAAACCCCGACCTTGCTCTCCGGCCCGAGCTGCTTCGATTGCAGCATTTAACGCCAACAAGTTTGTTTGCCCTGCTATAGTCTGAATACTGTGGAGTATTTTGTTGATCTCAGAACTTCCCGCAGCCAGTGCTTGGACCATGTCAGAAGCATGAACCAGATCCTCTTGAAGCTTTTGCGTAGCTAGAGCGCTTGCTAACACAACAGCCTGACCTGACCTTACAGATTGGTCAGCATTGTTTGCTGCATCGGCCGCCCTACCTGCACTTTGAGATACTTCGTGAGCAGTAGCAGCCATTTCCTGGGCCGCCGCCGCGATAAGCTCGACTGCTTCCAGTTGCTTTTCTACTTTGGTCACAGTTACGTCAGAGTTTGCGCGCATAGTGTTCGCAGTATCAGCGATATCCGCAGTAAGCGAAGCAACTTGACCTATCAAAAGCCTAAGCTTGACTAAGAAATTATTGAATCCAGCACCGATTGCACCTAGTTCATCACGACGATCAATGTTCAGAGAGCGTGTCAGGTCCCCCTCACCATCAGCGATATCTGAAAGTCGATTTGCTGCTTGCTTAAGCGGGCGCCCAACTCCTAAGCTGATGAACCACAACAGGCAAACGCCTACCACTGCGACAAATGTACTAATCAACGCCATTGCTCGAAGATCCCGCACGCTATTACTCACCAGTTCCTGCTGCAAATCCCACGCCTGCTTCATGACAACTTCAAGCGGAATTTTCACAAATAACGTCCAAGATAATCCCGAATCAGTGACCTCTAAGGGCATAGACAACTTGACAACCCCAGCTTTTTCATCAACCTCGTAACGTACAAAGTGGTTTTTAGCAGTTTGTAATAAAGAGATATCATCTGGAGAAAGAATATTAGAGGCGAGCTTCCCCATTTCTTCCTCATTAGCTGTGCTTGCCACAATACGATTGTTTGCTGACAGCAAGGTCATGGTTCCTACGCCCTTATAAAGAGCACTATTGCTTTCAACCAACAGACGCTGAATAAACGATAACGGTACGTCGACTCCCGCCACACCAAAGAAAGCATTATCTATGATAATCGGAACCGTAAAAGAGGAAAGTAATTCTTTTTTACCTGACCCCATGTCATATACAGCTGGATCAGTAACACATGGCAACTTTCTTTCTTTAGCGCAAAGATAATATTCACCTTCCCGATCCCCAGTCCCCGTCTTGGTGCGACTATCAACAGAGGGGGCGGCCATAATTTTCACCTGTTGTTTGGCGTCACGGTACCAAGTGGTTAGAAATCTACCTGAGCCATCGTAACCATTTGATACTTCGCCTGAATAAAGCGCATCTTCATTGTCAAATGCTCCAGGTTCCCAAGCAAGGTAGACACTTGACAGGTCCGAGTTCGCAATCAGCATCTCTTTAATCAAGTTGGAAAGATGCTCCCTAGGGAATCTCCGAACAAGCCTTCAGTTATGCGAGAATCCCCGCAACACCTGATCCGAGCCGCCCATGAGCCAGATGAGCTTTTCCGACTTTGAGTACGCCGGCAAGCGCAAGCAAACCCGCCGAGAGCGCTTCCTCGCCGAAATGGATCAGGTGGTGCCCTGGGCAGGCCTGCTGGAGCTGATCGAACCGTTCTACCCCAAGGCCGGCGGCGGTAGAAAACCCTATCCTCTGGAAACCATGCTGCGCATCCATCTGTTGCAGAACTGGTTCTCCCTGAGCGACCCGGCCATGGAGGAAGCGCTCTACGAAATCACGCCCATGCGCCAGTTCGCACGCCTGACGCTGAGCGCGCCAATCCCCGAAGACACCACGATCATGAACTTCCGGCACTTGCTGGAGAAGCATCAGCTCGCACCGGCAATCCTTGCGGTCATCAATGGTTATCTGCAGGAAAAAGGCCTGTCGCTGCGCCAAGGCACCATCGTCGATGCCACCATTATTCATGCCCCCAGCTCGACCAAAAATAAAGAAGGCAAGCGTGATCCCGAGATGCACCAGACCAAGAAAGGCGGTCAGTATTTCTTCGGGATGAAGGCGCACATCGGTGCCGATGTCGAGTCCGGCCTGGTGCATCACGTCCATGGCACCGCTGCCAATGTGGCCGATGTCACGCAGGTGGCTGAACTGCTGCATGGCGAAGAAAACGCCGTGTATGCAGATGCCGGTTACACCGGTGTCGAAAGGCGCGAAGAGCATGAAAATCGGGGGGTGATCTGGCAGATTGCAGCGCGTCGCAGCACCTATTCCAAGCTGAACCAGCGCAGCGTACTGTACAAAGCCAAGCGCAAGATCGAGTTCTGCAAGGCTCAGACACGGGCCAAGGTCGAGCATCCGTTTCGCGTGATCAAGCGGCAGTTTGGTTACGTGAAAATACGTTTTCGTGGGCTGATGAAAAACACGGCTCAGTTGACCACGCTGTTCGCCCTGGCAAACCTGTGGAGGGTTCGAAAACAGCTCATGGGTATGGGTGAGGTTCGCGTTTAACACGGAGAACCGGTCGAAAAAGCTCTCCGTACATGATTTTTCGGTCACTTTTCGTCCAATGACGCTGTAGGTGCCTGGAAAATTGCAACTTGCCGCGGCTGCACGACAAGTTGATCGGAGCATCCCTAGATAAGGTTGCAAGAGGATCACCTGAGGGATTTTTCTTTCCTAGCAAAGAGTTAGTTACGGCGAGATCTTTTGCCACTTGTAGTGATGATTTAAGTTTGGCGCTTATTTCGGTCGCTTTGGATTTTGCAAGATTGGTGAGTTCCGCCTGAGCCTTGTCCGCAGCCAAAATGTTTGTAGCCTTTTTAATCTCCTCGGTATTGGTTTTGCCAAACAAAAAACTTAAGCCTAACAACGTTGCTATAATTAACACCATTGCCACTCCCGACTGAGCGACAAAAAAAGTCTGAACTGATCTAAACTTTATCACCCTTCACCCCCGCACCTTTATGGTAGCCATCGCTTATGTTAGCTGATCACTTCTTCTACAAATCATTACCTATCGGATACGGAATTTTTTTGTCGACACCGAAGAACAAGGAGTAACCTCTATAGCAATGTAGATGAACCCATTAAAATAAATAGGCAATCCATTCTTACGATAGACTCTACAGAGCAATAGAACCGCAATCGAAGCACCAACCATCCAAGTCTAAAGCTTTGAAATAACCACTTGTGAAGGAGACCAGAAGCGAGAAGTTCCGACGCCATCAACTGTTTATCTATAGCAAACGCCTGTAAAAATTGGTCATTCAAATCATTGTGATTCAGATACGTTTTAATCGCTAAGAACTGACGGGGCCTGCTGTATTGAATACGTTGCCGTTGATAGAAACAATGCACATTATAACTTTCGCTCGTTTGCAGTGCGCGTGTTGTCGCGAGCGGTTGAAAAGACTTAAACTAGAGTAAGTTACACCACAAACCGGTCCCGCAAGATTCCTTCTGTCGCTATGTCGATCAACCACCGATTAATTTCATCAACAGAATATCGCCAGTAAGCTCCTGCCTCTGCTTATCCGCCAAGGCACGTTTAGATGACTCTCTAATCGCCGTCAACGCCTCATTCTTGGGTAGATCCAGTAGGCTGCAAAAATAACGGCTGCGACTAAACGAAAGGCATCTATAAAGCCAGCCTGTTGAGGTAAGTCGTAGGCAAGTGCAACTGACGCAGAACGGAGCGCTCTCATTTGCGATTATGCCAAAGCAACCTCGACCAGGGATCTCGGAACGCTGCGTAGTGGCAACCGTCGTACCTGCTAATGGTGCGAAGAAATGCCTCTGCGATACAAGAGCAAGGATCTTTTGCATACCAATGAATTGCTGCGAAAAGGACTCGCAATCGCTCGCTAGATGCCCCATCCGTATTAGCTCGATAAAACGTAGCCCAGCTCCCAGGGCGAGGCAGAAGTCAAGCAGAATTTGCTCGTAGTTATGTCCACGCATAGGGACAATGTTAATCTTTAACTGCAGTCCAGCGCCGAGTGCCTTTTCGATGCCACTGAGCACCTCACTCAAATCCCCTCCACGGGCGATACGACGAAAGTCTCGTGGATTGAGGGTCTCCAGCGAGACGTTGATGCGCTTAATTGCGGCGTCGCGCAACATGCCAACCTTACGAGACAGTAATTGATCATTATTGGTCAGTGACACGCCCTCAAAGTCAAGAGACCCGAGTGCCACTTCCAAGCGATCAAACAGCGGACTGATCGAAGGCTTACCCCCAGCGAGACGCAAGGTACGTAGGTCATGAACCTGCTTAAGGTACTCCACTGCTGTCAAAAATTTTTCAAGCGGCAGAGCACCGTTTTCAGAACGCAAGCGCACGCAATTGCAGGCACTGATCGAACTTAGCTGGAGGCTGCGAAATCGCCTGCCTCGTATATCTACAATCCGATAGGAAGCCTCAGAGCTCATCGCGCGGCCGTGCCCGGTATACGCGAATAATATCGGCCATCGCAGCCAACGCAATTTCAGCAGGGGTCTTGCTACCCAGCGCCAAACCAACAGGCATATGCAAGCGGGCGATATCCGCCTCACTCAACCCCCCAGAGCGTCGCAGTCGCTGAGCTCGGACTGCTGAAGTGCGTACAGATCCCATAACACCGATATAAAATGCTGGCGTACGTACCGCTTCGATAATGGCAAGGTCGTCAATACGGGGGTCGTGGGTTAATGCCACGACGGCTGTGGCTTGATGACAACCGTTGGCAGCAATGAATTGTGAGGGCAGTTGTTTGCGAACCTCAATGCCAGACACGTTGAAACCTATGTGAGCCTCCTCTCGCGGATCACAGACTATAACCTCAAAACCTAGAGTACGCGCAAAGTCTGCGCAGACCACAGAAACAGGCGAGATACCGGCAATTATAAGACGAATAGATGGACCGAATCGGATCTGCAGAGACATACCATCCGGCCCCTCAATCACGCGAGGACCCAAACCAACATCCTCACTCAAGTGTACTTTACCGTCGCGCAAATCAACGTGGCGAGTCACGCGGAGCTGCCCTCGCAAAGTTGCAAGTAAACACTCCATTTGAGACCAACTTTCAGGGACAGCCGAAAAACGCTCCACCAAAACTTTGAGGATGCCGCCACATGGCAGTGATATCCGTGGACCTTGTGGTCCTGAAGAGTCACCATAGCGCAGAATAGTTGTTGGATGATTAAACTCACCAGCTTGAAGTCGCTCGATAAAATCTTCTTCGACACAACCACCCGACAAGGAACCAATATGCCCGCCATCTCGCCGCGCGACTAACATCGATCCGGGTTCGCGCGGTGACGAGCCAAAAGTACCCAAGACAGTGCACAGCCACACAACCTCCCCCGCAAGAGACCAAGCTAACGCATGCTCAATAACCTGTAGATCAATATGCTGCATAGCTCTGCGCCCCATCTTACTAAATTACCAGTTCGATACTCACCCTACCTCTCCGCGGGAAGACATGTGCTAACAATCAAATATTTAAGCAACATGAAACGGCAACGACGCTCGCAACGCGGCAACACAGCTGCCACCACCTCGACCAGATAACGCACGCAATAGGATGATAAATATGCGCCAATAACTTACTGCACCTACGCCTGACGGTATCAGCAATGTTGTTAGATAGCGCAATCAATGCATCTTTTAATGTTTATGTTTTATCCTCTAGATAAATCTTACCAAAACCTTAATATACCATTTCCTATAAAATCTCTCATCAACCGGAAAGAATCGATATTAATAACTATTGGTATCTGATAACCACTATGACAGACCATGAGAATCTCGAATTGACAATAGATGTCATTTACATTGACTCTACGCGCCAATTAACTGCTACTTATCCTTTTATGCACAGACGCACTCATCTTAAACACTCAAGCTAGATGATATCGGCATCACCGGTACACCGATTCTGCTAAATTACAGGAACCATAACGGGCGCTGCACTGGATCCCCCCCGGGGAGATCGTCACTCCTCAAACTCTACTCGCAACGGCAGTCACCAGATTTAGGGCATGATCACGAAACTCTTGCGCACGGTTTCGCGGATATCCCAGACGCCGTGACAGTTCACAGGAAACAACAATGCGTCACCCACGTGACGTTCAATGGCTGGCCTCCGCCCGGATGAAAATGCAATGACTGGCAATAAAATGACTAAACTCACGCGCCAGCACCTTGCAAAGCCAGCGCTTAGGGATGCTCCGATCAACTTGTCGTGCAGCCGCGGCAAGTTGCAATTTTCCAGGCACCTACAGCGTCATTGGACGAAAAGTGACCGAAAAATCATGTACGGAGAGCTTTTTCGACCGGTTCTCCGTGTTAAACGCGAACCTCACCCATACCCATGAGCTGTTTTCGAACCCTCCACAGGTTTGCCAGGGCGAACAGCGTGGTCAACTGAGCCGTGTTTTTCATCAGCCCACGAAAACGTATTTTCACGTAACCAAACTGCCGCTTGATCACGCGAAACGGATGCTCGACCTTGGCCCGTGTCTGAGCCTTGCAGAACTCGATCTTGCGCTTGGCTTTGTACAGTACGCTGCGCTGGTTCAGCTTGGAATAGGTGCTGCGACGCGCTGCAATCTGCCAGATCACCCCCCGATTTTCATGCTCTTCGCGCCTTTCGACACCGGTGTAACCGGCATCTGCATACACGGCGTTTTCTTCGCCATGCAGCAGTTCAGCCACCTGCGTGACATCGGCCACATTGGCAGCGGTGCCATGGACGTGATGCACCAGGCCGGACTCGACATCGGCACCGATGTGCGCCTTCATCCCGAAGAAATACTGACCGCCTTTCTTGGTCTGGTGCATCTCGGGATCACGCTTGCCTTCTTTATTTTTGGTCGAGCTGGGGGCATGAATAATGGTGGCATCGACGATGGTGCCTTGGCGCAGCGACAGGCCTTTTTCCTGCAGATAACCATTGATGACCGCAAGGATTGCCGGTGCGAGCTGATGCTTCTCCAGCAAGTGCCGGAAGTTCATGATCGTGGTGTCTTCGGGGATTGGCGCGCTCAGCGTCAGGCGTGCGAACTGGCGCATGGGCGTGATTTCGTAGAGCGCTTCCTCCATGGCCGGGTCGCTCAGGGAGAACCAGTTCTGCAACAGATGGATGCGCAGCATGGTTTCCAGAGGATAGGGTTTTCTACCGCCGCCGGCCTTGGGGTAGAACGGTTCGATCAGCTCCAGCAGGCCTGCCCAGGGCACCACCTGATCCATTTCGGCGAGGAAGCGCTCTCGGCGGGTTTGCTTGCGCTTGCCGGCGTACTCAAAGTCGGAAAAGCTCATCTGGCTCATGGGCGGCTCGGATCAGGTGTTGCGGGGATTCTCGCATAACTGAAGGCTTGTTCGGAGATTCCTTAGGCGATCACTCCCAGATACCGGCCTGCAGGCCGACTGGCCCCTCTCCAGCATGGGTGTCGGTGCTCATCACAGGTTTGTCGATGGTCACTTACCGGGCCAGCGACAGGAAGGACCAAATCGGCGGTACTCGCTAATACAATCGGTTGCAGCATGACCCTTTCTTTATTCTAACGATTCTTGTCTTCCAGCCCCGCCGACTCCAGGCCAGCGACCGCAGGGTCCAGTCGAACGAGGCTGCGACTGTCCGCTTCTGCCGCCTCCTTGCGCTGCATTGCGCACCATCAATCCGCCGGCAGGGTGGAAACAGTTTCGGTTTACGACCGACCAATCCGCAGTGGCCTCACTCACCTCCAGCCCTAGCGCCAGGCTGGCGAGAATGCGTCCGCCCAGACGGCTCGGCCCCACGCCATTGCCGCTCCAACCAATGCCGTACTCTATGTTCGTCGCTCCCTTCAGGTGACCAACCACCGGAAGGCTATCGAACGTTCGATCGACGGGACCGCACCACGAATGAGTGATCGTCACGTTACTGAGATGCGTATAAGGACGTCGAAAATCCTGTTTGATGTCTTGGCTGAGTTGAATATTATCGTCGTAGCTAGCATATATCCGGCTGCCGTAGCCGATCATCCGGGTGCCTTTACCGAACGCAATTCACCCGTCCTGGGTGGTGCGGTAGTAATCGACCATCAGTTGCGAATCGGTAATGGCCTCCTCGCCTATCCAGCCAATCGCTTCCAAACTTTCGGGAATAGGCGCGATATCGATTATCGTTCCAGTTACTGGCAAGACGGTGCGGCGTAGCGCAGGGGATCGCCGCCGCCAACACGTTGTTCTCCAGCACGACGTTCTAAGTTGTGAGCTGTCCTCTTGTTACCTGCAGCACGGCAGGCTCGCCACGCTCCAGACCAATTAAGGCGTGTTCGCGAAATCTTTGCACCATGCTCCAGCGCCACACGGCGTAGCCCGCGTACCAACCGCGCCGGGCGCGCGGTGGCATTACTGATTTCCAACACGCCTTCCAGATGCATTGGCGAGTGCGACGGGCGATTTCGCGGTTGGACAAGGGCATGGACAGGGCTTCGCCGAGTCGCTGGCAGGTCTGCAAAACGTCCTTCATGCACCCCGCAGGGCATCGCTGGTAGCCGTTGACGACCAGCCAGCCCGTCGGAAGTGAGCGTATATCCCATGGGCCTCGCAGAACTCCTCGATTTCACCAATGGCCGCAGCCGAGCCGCGTGCCAGGCGCACCGCTTCGCCTTCGCTGTTGCCGCTGAGCGAGAACTGACCCAGTAAAGGCTTTTCTGCCGACTGAAAACTGACCCAGGTGTTCAACTGCTCCTGCTCACTTTCCGTGTATGAGAATACGGGGTGATCAGCATGGGAAATGTTGGAAAAAACCCGGCGGATGTACTTCCGCGGCGGGCTCTCGCTGCACTAGATAGCCAAGCGTACCGGGTTGTCGAGAAACACTATCCGAAAATGGATCAAAGCGCCCGAAGCTACTCGGCCAGCGTACCAGCGGTGCTCGACCTTCAACAACCTCAGCCCTTTCCACGACACGTTGGAACAGATGCTGACAGTCGATTCGTTCGGAGCAAAGCACAATCGCAGAAGTGCGAAAGCACTTTTTGAGCAGGTCAACACCGAGGGTTATGAAGGCTGCTATAGGCAGCTCACGGAGTTTGTAAGCTCTTGGCGAGGTGAGCAAGGCAAGTCTTTACGAGCTATTAGCACCGCTGACGTTTGCGCTCGGTGAAGCCTTTCAATTTGACTGGAGCGAAGAAGGGCTGCTGATCGGTGGTCTGTTTCAAAGAAACCAGGTCTCCCACATGAAGCTGTGCGCCAATCGCGCATTCCGGTTGGTTGCGTACCCGCCAAGGTCACGAGATGCTGGTCGATGCCCATATACGCTCGTTCGGAGCGTTAGGTGGCGTGCCGCGTCGCGGCATCTACGACAACCTGAAAACGGTTGACGATGACGTCTATAAAGGCAAGGGCCGCATAGTCAATGCTCGGTTTTCCGGGATACCCGCGCACTACCTGTTCGATCCGGATTTCTGCAACGTAGTCTCTGGATGGGAAAAGGGCATTGTCGAAAATAACGTTTAAGACGGTCGCCGGCGCATTTGGCTTGACACTCAAAACTGCATGCTCCACACCTTTGAGGAACTGAGTGCCTGGCTCGGCCCACGCTGTCGTGCGCCCTAGAAAGAGCTGCTGCATCCGCATTACAACGGGCTGACGGTGGCGGAAGTTTTGGAGCTGGAGCGCGTCGAAATGATGCCGATGCCGACCGCCTTTGATGGCTTCGTAGAGCGCACCGTGAGGGTCTCCAGCACCTGCCTCATCAGTGTCGCACGAAATCGCCACTCGGTGTCTTGTGAGCAAGTCGGCCAGTGAGTGAGCAGCCGTCTTTACACATCCCGGATCGTGGTCATCGCCGATGACATGATGATCGCCAGCCACGAGCGTCTCTTTGATCGAGATCAGGTCAGTTTTGACTGGCAGCATTACATCCCACTCATCGAGCGCAGCCGGGTGCACTGCGCAATGGCGCACCGTTTACCTATCTGCCCCAGCCGTTGCGGCTTTTAAAACGGGACCTGAGACTTCATAGCAACGGTGAACGAATCATGACGCAGGTGCACACTGCCGCGCCCATCGCCGGTCTCGATCCGGTGCTAGTAGCGTAGAACTGGTGCTTGACTCGGGAAGTCTGAGCGCCGATCACATCTTAAATGTTCTCGTCCGGCTCACCGCTACTGCACAGCCGCCTTCCGTAGAAACCAGCCTGCAACTCAGGGTGGGTCCCGTTGCCAACACGGCCCGATCTGACCAATTCCGTACAACAGATGAGGAGAGCCGCAATGCGTGATTGATGGCAGAACTTAAAGAACTGCGTCTACGTGGCATAGCTCAAGCTTGGGAAGAGTTGGCGGCGAAGGGAGAAGCTTCGACGGCATCCTCGAAATGGCTGCTTGAGCATCTACTCCAACAGGAGCAGGCAGATCGCGCCGTGCGCTCTGTGAATCATCAGATGAACGTGCCAAAGCTTCCCATGTACCTTGATTTAGCTAACTTTGACTTCAGCGTTTCTAGGGATGATTGTCTTTCTGGTCAAGGAGTTATCCTACCAGAAGGTTAGGGAGCCAGCGTAAAAATGTGGTCTTCATCGGCCGGCCTTGAACAAGGAAAAGACACCTGACCAGTGCCTTGGTTGTGTCAGGAAAAACGACGCATAAGAACGAGTAGGGTTCTTCTCCACGGTGGTTCTGGTCAATCTGCTGGAGCGTCAAAAGTAAGATGGTAAGGCAGGCCGAATCGCCCAGAAGCTACTTCGCACAAACCTGATGATACTCGATGAGCTTGGGTACTTGCCTTCAGCCAAAATGGTGGCGCATTGTTATTTCACCTGCTTTCCAAGCTGTACGAACACACCAGCGTGGTCATCACCACCAACTCAATTTCTCGGAATGGTCGAGTGT
The DNA here is from genome assembly GCF_001655295.1 of Pseudomonas sp. JY-Q. NCBI lineage: Bacteria > Pseudomonadati > Pseudomonadota > Gammaproteobacteria > Pseudomonadales > Pseudomonadaceae > Pseudomonas > Pseudomonas sp. JY-Q. Next base: position 4,736,716 of record NZ_CP011525.1, read on the forward strand.
GTTGGCTGACGCCAAGATGACCACAGCGTTACTGGACCAGCTTACACACCACTGCTACATCGTCCAAACGCGCAACGAGCCCTACCGCCTACAACACAGCACCTTGGCAGACCAGACAAAGTTCAAATCGCGTGAACGAAAGCGCAAGAATGCAGAGGATATCGAGGACGACGCACCGTTCTGACCGGCACCATAAATACCCTGCTGCATGCCTACATGCGGTCGGGCTTGATCAGCCTTCAAGCGGAACACGACTGCTAAGCTTATCCACAATTGTTGGGGCAAAAATCAGCAATCCGCCCCGGGTCATTTTTCAATCGGCAGTGTGGGTCAGCTTTCAATCACCGCCTACAGTGTATGCTCCCTAGAGGAGGCTATTGCCTATAGGCCAATGATGCCGATTTTGGTCTGGATGCGACGATCTTTACCTCGAGCCTCGAATCGGCCACGCGTGCGGCCACTGAGATCGACAGGGGCCATGTATGGATCATACGACCCGATCAAAGACAATGTCGCAGCTCCATTTAGGGGTAGAAAAATATCCGGGTTGGGGTGTGAATTAGGTCAGGACGGTATTCATCCCTATACTGACGTAAGACACGTGCATATGCAGTTTAAGCCCACAGAACAAATCGGGTAGTACCCGTACACCCGTCCGGATTTGATCGATAAGCGACTGCGTCGCGTGATCCTTCATACGACGCGCTCACTCCTCCGGTCATACCACCTGCGGACTTATTGACATGGCGGCCACATTCATTAACGCTTCAATCTTACTGCCCGCATTGTAACTCCGATTGCTCCATATGTCAGATCATCAGTAAAGAGACACAGTGTAACTTAGAATCAAACGATTTTCGTCAAAGTCATTTGCGAAGTTGTTACGTACTGTAGCGTTGCGCCATTTCAACATGAGGTTCTTCAAAGGCCCTTGCTGGACAACATAAACTATATCCATATTCCGTTCCCACTCCTTCCCCTCAGCAAGCCCTGTGCCTTGGTCGATGTTAGTACCTCTGATATACCGAGTCATAAATGTCAGGCCCGGTACTCCAACGGAAGCAAAATCGAAATCGTAGCGCGCTTGCCAAGAAAACTCATCTTTACTTGCAAAGTCACCTATCTGAACGTAGTTCACCAAAAAAGCACCTGCACCATTGAGATAGGCGTAGCCAGTGTCCCCACTCATCCTTTGATAACCCAAACCAAGAATGTGACCGCTCAGCGAGTAGGAAAGCATTGCACCGAAAGCCCTATTATCAACATTGCTCCCGCCGTCATCAGTCGAATATGCATAACGAAGATCGGACTTCAGTGACTGATTGGAGGCAATAGGAAGTACGTAGGTCATGTTGATAATATGCTGTTTATAAAGTTTTTCTAGCTCTCCATAGTTGTATGCAGTTGTGAGACCACTATGCCATTTGTAAGACACACCACCAAAACTGAAGTCTTCCCCCTGATTGCCGTTACTACCAAATTTGAAGTTACGCCTACCCCCAACAGAATTTAGACTCAAGTCCTGGAAGTCGCTAGAGTCCTGTTGATTGACCTTTCTAATTTGACCCACATCGAAATTTAGCCCCGCTATTTCCTGGGAGTTAACGTGCCCCCCAAGGAAATTCTGAGGTAAAAGGCGGGAGTCATTTGCAGTTACGGTCGGCAGCCGAGGCATCAAGCCGCCGAGTTTGACCGCTGTTTTGGAAATTTTCGCTTTCAACGTGACGGTTGTCTCTGAATATCCACCAGGACCATCGTCTCCGAATTTACTGGGCAGCAAGTTAGTGCCGGCCCGCTCGTCTGAAGAGTCAAGTTTTAAACCGAGACCAGCATAAGCATCCAAACCGAAGCCGACGGCTCCAGAGGTATATCCGGATTCCGCCTTGAGGATAAATCCCTGCGCCCATTCTTCGCGTTTTGATTGCTGTGCATCCATAGTATCATGCAGATCACGATTAAAGTAAAAGTTGCGCGCTTCGACACTAGCTTTGCTATCTTTTATTAGTTCAGCGCTGGCAATCTGACTTGTAATCAAACCCGGAGTACAGATAGATGTTACGAGTGCCATAGAGTAAGTTTTCATTATTGTTTTCTCCAGAATTATCAGCAGTAAATCAGAGCAAAGAAGTTTAAACAGCTAATTATCATGCAAGCATCGAATCACTTCCATTCACTCAACAACGCCTCCGCTACGACCGCACCCGAAGACCATATCAAACGAATTGAGGAGAGCTGAGGTGAATTGGCGTGGGAGACGCTTATTCATATAAAAAGCACGAAACACCGCATGATACTTCTCTACAACTTCAATATTTCAGAGCATTAAATTATTAACAACCGAAATAGAGAACAAGACACGCCACCAAGCACCACACCCTTTCCTCATAGAGAATAGCGAAACCCTTATGCAAACTGGACTCCATCATTAATCGACACAAAGAGCTTAGTCAAAGAAACTGCCAGGCAACTTGTTTATATTTAAATAAGTGCAAGATAGAACCGAGTGCACCGCCCCATCCTGACTCATCACCATTTCGTACGGGACAGCAACTTAAGTCATTTCAGCACAAGTCACTATTAGTTAACGTCCCGCAAATCAATACCCTTAGTTTCGCGCCAAGTCGCGACGACAGCAGCAGCCACCAGAACTATTGTGATTACGTAAATGTTAAATACCCACCCGCGATCTGATCCAGAAAGCCAAGAGTTTAGATAAGGTGCAGTACCTCCGAAAACCGCTACCCCGATAGACAATGCCCCCCCCATAACACGTGCTCGATATCGAGTGGGAATTTGCTCAGTTATGGTGGCTGGCATTGTTCCCCCTATGCAAGCCACAAGCGCCAACATCCCGCCTTGTGCAACGAATAGCGTCCAGCCCTGATTCGTGATCATGGCCATCGCTGGGAAGGTCAATAACGCAACAGCTACGAAGTAAAACAGGGTGACTGGCTTACGTCCCACGCGGTCAGATACATATCCCCAAAATGGCACCCCGACGATATAGACCACCTGGGCAAGTACTGTAGCCACGAAGGCGTCACCGGGATCCATACCTCGCTGGGTGATGGCAATGACTACTGCATAGCCTGTCCAGATATAAAACGGAATACCCACTCCCGCTTGATAGAAAAAAATTCCAAGTGAACGCTGGAGTATCTTCTTATTTGACCACTCGACCACCCTGGCAGCCCCTGGGCTTACAGGATCAGACTTCTTGGCATAATCTTCTAGGACTTCACTTTCAATCATATTCCTTCGTAAAAAAAGGACAATTACGGTTAGCGTAGCTCCTAAATAGAAGGGGATACGCCAACCCCACATGCTCATATCTTCAGGGGATATAATGTGAGTAAGAAAAGCGCCTACCAATGAAGCCAAGAGACTACCCATACCAGCGAAAAAATACATACTACTGGACCATAAGCCACGCCGCCCTTTAGGTGCAATTTCAGCCAGGTAGGTGTAAGAAGCTGTAGCCTCACCCCCGTGTGCAAAGCCCTGGAGCAATCTGGCAGATAAAATAATAAACGACGCAACACCCCCAATTGATGCATACGATGGTGCAACTGCGATGACAAGGCTGCCGATCCCCATAAGCAGCATCGAGATAAGGAGCACCGCTTTGCGGCCTCGAGAATCCGAAAGGGTGCCAAATACAATCCCGCCTAGCGGCCGTGAAATAAACCCGACAGCGAATATAGCCAACGTTCCTAATAGCGCTGAGGCGGGATCTCTAGGATCAAACATAGCTTTTGCGATATAGGACGCGAAAATCGCGTAAATTGTCCAATCAAACCACTCCAGACAATTTCCAAGACCGGTCGCTATCATCGAGCGCTTCCGTAACACACTCCCGAGTTTATAATCGAACTCAGACCCACCGCTATTCAGTGTAGTTGTAACAGTCATGATGCTGCTCCGCTTCTTATTGGTATTGGTTTCACAGAAATTTTTTTAGATATTTAGATACCATACCTCCTGCTAAATAGATTTAATCTTCCATAAAATCTACAGAGATTGGTCACTTAGAGTCATTTCTTTTGAAAAGCCCCGCGAACCACGACTTAATGACCGGCCAGATTAGTGATTTCAGCCCTACAGGAAGGTTTTGATTATCTCCTAATGTTCCTTCACGTAAAAGCTGCTCGAGGTTCTCTCCAAACATAATTGCTAGACGCCTAACGGTTTCTGTGACAATTCCACCCCGCCCAAACTGTGCGAGTGCACCTGTTAGTTTCCATGCAAGCCCCACATCAATTATCGAGCCTGTTGAGCCGTCTGTTTTGACAGTCCAGGTAATTCGCCCAGTTACTGTGGAACCAGTTAACGCGTCTCGTCCACCTGCGGTCATCAATCCCTGACGGTTATCATCATCAATTTCATAAGTTCCGGAGCCTGTAAATTGGGCTCTAATAGGACCTAGTGCCATGTGCATCTTACCAGTCACCTCATGATGATCTAAGCTAACTACCTCCGCTCCTGGAATGCAGCTAGCTGCTGTCCTCAAATCTCGCATGACTGCCCAAGCATCATCGGGCGACAGGTCTACCTTTACACTTTGTAGAATCGCATTAGGAAAATCGTCGGAATTGCCATGCGGTTTCGTCTCTGATTGCGGTTGACGTAATGGCTGTTGCTCTGTCAACACCCCAGCTTGAACAATCTCGGGTTCAGAAAGTGTGGCAGGCCCTGCGCTACCGGTTGGTTCTTTTCCTAAACCAACTGCACGAATAGCATCAACAATTCCCGTATAGCCAGTACAGCGGCAAAGGTTACCTGCCAGCTCCATTCGGATCTGCGGCTCCTGAATTTCTCCTAATCTTAGAACCATATCGCGAGCGGTTATTAGCATGCCGGATGTGCAAAAACCACATTGTAACGCATGGTTATCTCGGAACCCCGCCCTCATGCTCTGCATAGTCGGGTCATCGTTGAAACCTTCAATCGTAGTAATCTCTACGTTTTCACAATCTACAGCAAAGGCGATACAGGATCGTTGAGGGGTGCCATCGATAAGAATGGTACAAGCCCCGCACACCCCTTGATCGCACCCAATGTGGGTCCCTGTCAGGCGGAACTTTTCCCGGATGACATCCGCCAGTACATCGCGAGAAGAAACACGCGCGACACACTTTTGACCGTTCACCTTCAATGTAATAGAACGAGTTTCCTGGTCAGATACATCTAGGATATTTATCATCGAGAGAAAGCCTCCAATCGGGCCAATGCCCTTTCGATCATTGTCAAATGAAAACTCAAACTATCAGGTTGAGCGTCAGGTAAACTCGCCCGAATTTCTCGCTGTGCGATACTTAGTATTTCGGTATAATCCTCCGTCGCCAATGCTGAGGATGCCTCTCTTAAAAAGAGAGGCGGACCATCAGTTCCACCAATGAATATACGGTAAATTTTATTACTCGGATCAACAACAATAGCGCAGATCGATTTGGCAAATTCACCTGCTTTGTGGCAGAACTTAACATAAGCCCATCGGGCCTCAACCGAAAGACAAGGTAGTTCTACTGATACCAGTATTTCGTCAACTCCGAGCGCACTTACAAATGGTGCAATCATGAAATTTTCAATAGGAATCTCGCGCTTGCCACTAATACCCTCGACATGGCACCGGGCACCAAGCGCGCTTAAACTACTAAGCCAATCGGCGGCAGGGTCAGCATGACATAGCGACCCGCCTACTGTACCCCGGTTCCGTATTGCACGGTATGCAATACCTTTCGCAACATATGGGAGATAGCCGCATGTCACATCCTTAATTTTACAGTCTTCAATATCTGCATGGGTTGTCGCTGCCCCTACATGAATTGAAGTTTTACTTTCTACAACCGATAACAGCTCTGGCAGCTTTCGGAGGGATACCAAAGCATTTGGGCGAGCCAGCCGTAGGTTCATCATTGGAACCAACGATTGCCCCCCTGCAATTGGTTTCGCTAATCCACCGGAGGCACTAAGGTACTTAATGGCCTCCGCAATCGAGTTAGCCTTTTCATAGACAAATACGGCAGGCCTCATTATCGATCTCCAGCAGCGGTGATTGCCGCTAATATGCGCGACGGACTCATTGGAAGCATACGAAGCGTTGCACCAAGCGGCGATAACGCGTCATTAACTGCGTTGGCAAGAGCAGCAGCGGCTGGGATGGTACCGGACTCTCCGGCCCCTTTTATCCCGAAACTCGTGTGAGGAGATAGATTCGCCATGTGATCTAATTTAAAACGTGGCACCTCCGCAGCGCCCGGAAGAAGGTAGTCGAGAAGCGTCGAGGCAAGAGGTTGGCCATTCTCATCATATGGACTTTCCTCGTACAATGCTGTTCCAATGCCCTGAGCAGCACCACCAATTGTCTGTCCGTCCACGATCATCGGATTAATGCGCTGTCCACAATCTTCTACAATTATATAATCGAGAATACTAACGTGCCCAGTTTCCGTATCGACGCTAACTTTCACAGCATGAGTTCCGTACGCAAAAATACCACTATCTACGGGCACCTTATAACCGTCAGTCACTTCCAAACTGGTGATTGCCTGAGTCAACTGAGGGATTAGATAAGGCCTGTTATAAAAAATATCAGTAATTTCTTCAAAAGCGATGCTTTTAGCTCCCAATGCGGCAACACCGTCGTTTAACTGCACTTCGTCTGGATCCCCGCCGCCCAAGAGCGCTGCTGCTAGTGTACGAATTTTAAGTGTCAAAATTTTGGAAGCCGCATCTATAGCACCTGCACCGATCACAGCAGAGCGAGATGTGAACGAACCTACGGAATGGGGTGTACACTCCGTGTCACCCAGACAAATCCGAATCTTATCCAGGCTAAATCCGGTCGTTGTGGCCGCCACTTGAGCTAGAGCAGTTTCGAGTCCTTGGCCGAAACTTTGCAAGCCAATGTTTACTTTCAATGTTCCATCGGGCCCCACTTTCAACGTTACTTGATCAAACCCAGGAACCACAGGCATTCCCCATGATGCGAAGAAACCTGCACCGTTGGCAGTCTGTTCATAAAATGTCGCGAAACCGATACCCGTGAGGGCTCGTGTGGGTTTTATGCCTGAGCGCGATCGCTCGAGCCTGAACTCGTCGAACCCGATAAGTTGCCTAGCACGACGCAAGCTCTTGCCGTAATCGCCTACGTCAAACATTTTTCCAGTGACATCCTTATAGGGCATTGCGCTGGGCGGCACTAAATTTAACGCTCTAACGTCGCAAGGCTCACGTCCGACGGCATTGGCAACCGCATCAATGAGTGATTCTATTGCGAAGCAGGTCCCCACTCGCGCAATACCGCGGTAAGGACAAAAACTCGGTTTATTTGTAGCGACTACACTTACCCGTGATTGATAATGGGTAATCTGATAGGGACCTGGCAAATTGCTTCTAGCAGAGTATCCTTCTAAAACGGCAGTAAAAGGCCAAGCGGAATACGCGCCGTTGTCGATAAATATGTCAGCGTCCAGCCCGATTAGGCGCCCCTCTGGTGTCGCATAACCAGTTAACTTGTACTTCGCTTGTCTCGTACAGGCCCCTGCTACTAAATGCTCACGCCTATCCTCAACCCAGCGAAAAGGCGATTTATGGGTCAGAGCTAACCATGCGACTGCGATTTCCTCTGGAAGAAGTTGAAGCTTGTAGCCGAACCCCCCCCCAATATCGGGTGGAGCAACCCGAATTTTCGATTCAGAAATTCCTAGAAACTGGGCCATACCAGTGCGAATAGGGTGCGGAATTTGGGTTGACATTATCAAAACTAATTGATCAGCTTCAAAATCCCAATATGCAACTATACCTCGACCTTCGAGCGGATGTATTGTCTGACGGGAGAGTTCAAGTTCTACATCTACGACAATAGGCGCTTCCTCCGTTATGGAAGAAAAATCAACCTCAGTTACCATATGAACAAAGCGATTATCCGTCCACCCCTCGTGCAATAAAGGCGCTCCTATAGAAAGCGCATCTGCAATTGTCGTCACTGCTTTTGACTCGTCTATATCAAGCAGTACGGAATCAACCAGATCTTCAGCTCTAGCACGGTTTGATGCCACGCATAGAGCGACAGGCTCACCCACAAAACGCACGCGATCTGCCGCTAGCACTGGACACTCGCTGTGCTGAAAACCCGGCGTAGTGACAGGTGTAGTAATGGGCCTTACGCCAACAAGATCTGCATGAGTGAATACTTGGTTCTCGGCCCCCTCGGGCTTACCAATCCCGCGAATAGTGCCGTGCGCAACTGGGCTTCGGACGAAGGCAACCTCAAGCATTCCAGGTAGCTTTATGTCCGCGACGAAGCGCCCTCGACCGTGAAGATGACGTTCATCCTCTCTTCTAGTCACTCTGGATCCAACGAAGTTTGTCATCTGGGCTAAATCTCCTGCAATGCAATGAAGCTCATTGGGGCATCCAAGCCTGAGGACCCCCATTTATTATATGTACGACGGTATAATTAGTGCCGTAATCTGTCAAGCACTGACCAGATCCGCCACTGCCGACCTTCCCTCAACTCAAGACGTGGCGGGATGGGACTGGGTGGGATGCCGTGGAACACTCGACTTCAACCACCCTAGGGAATCTCCGAACAAGCCTTCAGTTATGCGAGAATCCCCGCAACACCTGATCCGAGCCGCCCATGAGCCAGATGAGCTTTTCCGACTTTGAGTACGCCGGCAAGCGCAAGCAAACCCGCCGAGAGCGCTTCCTCGCCGAAATGGATCAGGTGGTGCCCTGGGCAGGCCTGCTGGAGCTGATCGAACCGTTCTACCCCAAGGCCGGCGGCGGTAGAAAACCCTATCCTCTGGAAACCATGCTGCGCATCCATCTGTTGCAGAACTGGTTCTCCCTGAGCGACCCGGCCATGGAGGAAGCGCTCTACGAAATCACGCCCATGCGCCAGTTCGCACGCCTGACGCTGAGCGCGCCAATCCCCGAAGACACCACGATCATGAACTTCCGGCACTTGCTGGAGAAGCATCAGCTCGCACCGGCAATCCTTGCGGTCATCAATGGTTATCTGCAGGAAAAAGGCCTGTCGCTGCGCCAAGGCACCATCGTCGATGCCACCATTATTCATGCCCCCAGCTCGACCAAAAATAAAGAAGGCAAGCGTGATCCCGAGATGCACCAGACCAAGAAAGGCGGTCAGTATTTCTTCGGGAGTGCGACCTGAAAGTCGCATGGGTTTCTGTTCCGCAGGTTAACGCCCGACGGAACCGATTGTTCCACCACTCGTTCCCTACCCAGACAGGCGCGGCCGGTAACAGCTGGGTCTGAAGCCCTGGGGACAATGTAACCGCCGATTTTCGGTAGGTCGAACCGTGAGGCCAGACTGAATCTGCCAGCATCAAGGCGGAGAGGTGCTAGGGATGAACGGGTACGGCTAACACACGTGAACCTCATATAAACGTCGTCAAAATAGCCAAGCCAAAGATGCTGACAGGCTTGAACCAAAAGGTAAGCGGACAGGCAGGGGGTCTTACCGATACCCCCTCGTGGATGTGGTGCCGCCGGCGAAATCGAGGAGCCCGACCCGTTCGGAAATCCATGTGGAACAGGGTAAGCCCGTAGCGCTGCCGGTTTCGGCAGGTGAGCTGTAAAGCAAGCTGTTGGTGCTGCGGGTAAAGGAATGTGGAAAAAGCGAAGGTCGCCCCTGTAATGGGGCGAATACAGGTTGAAAGATCATCTGGCGCGAAAGCGAGCAGACTTCCACAAGGTCTTCCATGGCGAAACAACCTGATCAATCGTTGTACGGAGGAAAGCAGATGGTAGTGCTCACATCCCATGCACAAGCACCGGCGGGCACTGGTGCATCTTCGAACTTCGAGTCGGTCTGGCCCCTATCCTGGTGCCAAATCGAATCGCAAGTGAAACGACTCCAGGTACGTATCGCCAAGGCAACACGAGAAGGCAGATGGGGCAAGGTGCAAGCCTTGCAGCGGCTGCTGACTCGCTCGTACCGCGGCAAGATGTTGGCCGTTAAGCGAGTGACGGAGAATAGAGGCAAGAGAACACCGGGAGTTGATGGCAAGATCTGGTCAACCCCTGTGGCCAAATCGAAGGGAGTGAAAGCGTTACAGCATCGGGGCTATTGCCCTCAACCGCTGAGACGTATCTACATACCCAAAAGCAATGGCAAGAAGCGCCCGCTGGGAATTCCAACGATGCGGGATCGCGCAATGCAGGCACTGTGGAAACTGGCACTTGAGCCGGTTGCAGAAACGCGTGCGGATCCAAATTCGTATGGATTTCGGCCGCAGCGATCCACGGCCGATGCAATCGCACATTGCTTCAATGCACTGGCGAAACGCAGTTCGGCGCAATGGGTACTTGAGGGCGACATTCGAGGCTGTTTTGACAATATCAGCCACGATTGGCTGCTCGCCAACGTACCCATGGATAAAGCGGTTCTGCGTAAGTGGCTTCGAGCCGGGTATGTCGATCAGGGAGCCTTGTTCGCAACGGAGGCAGGAACCCCGCAAGGGGGAATCATCTCCCCGATACTTGCGAATTGGACGTTGGATGGGCTGGAACATGTTGTCCACACAAGCGTGGCTTCGACGAACCGAAAGCGACAGCCATTCAAGATACACGTCGTAAGATATGCCGATGACTTCATCATCACGGGAACTTCGAAGGCTATCCTGCAAAGTCAGGTTCGACCTGCAATTGAGGCATTCCTGAAAGAGCGAGGCTTGGAACTCTCTGATGAAAAGACTCACATCACGCATATCTCGCAAGGCTTCGATTTTCTGGGCCAGAACGTACGTAAGTACGCTGGCAAGCTACTCATCACTCCGGCTCGCAAGAGTGTGAAAGCGCTTCTGGATAAGGTCCGGGAAATCACAAACGGAAACAAGGCGGCGATGCAAGCAAACCTGATTCAGGTCCTGAACCCGGTAATCCGGGGGTGGGCCATGTATCATCGTCATGTTGTCGCTGCCAAGCGTTTCGCGTGGATCGACCATCAGATTTGGCGAGTGTTATGGCGCTGGGCTGTCCGCCGGCATGCCATGAAAAGTGCCCATTGGGTAAAACAACGATACTTTCGTGTAGTGGGTCAACGGCACTGGATTTTCGCCAGCAAGGAAAAAGTACGTGGCATGAGTCAACCCGCTTGGCTTTTTGCCGCAGCCAGTGTTTCGATTGTTCGGCATATCAAAATATGCAGTGCAGCGAACCCGTTCGATCCGGCATGGACGTCTTACCTTGAGCGCCGAAGAGCGCATTGTCAGGTAGCCCGGTCTCACTCAGGCTGCTGGAAGGCTTGAGCCGTATGAGGGGTGACTCTCAAGTACGGTTCTTAGGGGAGGCAGGAGTGGTAACACTCCTGCTTTACCCGACTGAAGGCGCACATCGGTGCCGATGTCGAGTCCGGCCTGGTGCATCACGTCCATGGCACCGCTGCCAATGTGGCCGATGTCACGCAGGTGGCTGAACTGCTGCATGGCGAAGAAAACGCCGTGTATGCAGATGCCGGTTACACCGGTGTCGAAAGGCGCGAAGAGCATGAAAATCGGGGGGTGATCTGGCAGATTGCAGCGCGTCGCAGCACCTATTCCAAGCTGAACCAGCGCAGCGTACTGTACAAAGCCAAGCGCAAGATCGAGTTCTGCAAGGCTCAGACACGGGCCAAGGTCGAGCATCCGTTTCGCGTGATCAAGCGGCAGTTTGGTTACGTGAAAATACGTTTTCGTGGGCTGATGAAAAACACGGCTCAGTTGACCACGCTGTTCGCCCTGGCAAACCTGTGGAGGGTTCGAAAACAGCTCATGGGTATGGGTGAGGTTCGCGTTTAACACGGAGAACCGGTCGAAAAAGCTCTCCGTACATGATTTTTCGGTCACTTTTCGTCCAATGACGCTGTAGGTGCCTGGAAAATTGCAACTTGCCGCGGCTGCACGACAAGTTGATCGGAGCATCCCTAGCGAACACCTATCAGTCCCAGCCAACCGGAAGCACTTCTGTACCAAGACAGCGGTGCGTATATGCACCGTGGTCGATGATGATGGTCTGGATGACGTCAACCACTGGATCCGGACATTGAATTCCGCGATTCCTGTACGTGCTCGGTTGACCACTATCGAAATATCTTCGCCATAAATTTGATCACCGACTGGCAGTCTGAAAAAAACCTAGTTGGCGCGTGTTGGCATAAAAAAAAACATTAGCGCATTAATAGAGTTTAATATCGTTTTTATATTACGCCCTCATGAATTAAACCAGAAATATTGGCTCGCAAATATTCGGCAGCTTCTACTTCTTCGATTTAACTTTATAAATTTACGTCTAAGATATAGCTCGACCTGACCGCGACGTGAACTGCAATCGCACGCTCCTTACGCGTGCACGAACCGCGACAAACTCCATCCCACAAAATCGTATCCGCAGGTGAAAAGATATAAATGATTACCCACCCCAAAAAAAAACAAATAACAGCGTTCAATAACAAAACCGACCATTGGTTTCACGAGTCATAAATATTTTTAGAAGACCCACAATTAACATTCAGCCTGGATATTTATTGAAAACCGAATTTCTGGGAGTCTAGGTGCATTCTGAAAACCACCCCGACAAGACATTTATAGTTACAGCATCTCAACGTGCAGATATATGCCATTTGCTCGCAGCGCTCAGAATCGGGACATAAGTCTCACCAATTAACTGACAAATCTAGCATCAGGAAGAAAGGGATACTCATAAAACAAAGTCATATCAGATGGAGAATGAAGCCGAGAATCTGAAGACAGCCTGACATACACTGATATCAGGCTCCCGGACTTTCATCTTATTTCGAATTGTAAGCTCCGCAAGACAAACCGACGATAGCCACATCAAATAGTGAACATGTATTAGATGCCAGCTACAACATGCGCGCAACTTACCACACGCTAAATTATTCAATAGTTATTTTAGTTAACAGCCCATAATTGACTTGATTTCGAGATACTCTTCAAAGCCGTATTTACCCCATTCGCGGCCGTTACCTGACTTTTTATAACCACCAAACGGCGCTGAAAAATCCAGAGGTGCCCCGTTAAGATGTACACTTCCTGTACGCAGTCTATTTGCGACCTCGCGCGCACGCGCCAGACTCCCCGAACTAACATATCCGGACAGACCAAAACAACTATCATTTGCTATTGCGATCGCATTTTCAGCATCTGTATAGGGGATAATGCAAAGTACAGGGCCAAAAATTTCCTCCTGTGCAATCGCCATATCGTTCGCAACATTGCTAAAAACTGTCGGTTTAGCATAATACCCAGCTCTTACTCCGTCCGGGACGCCTAAACCTCCACAGACTAGCTTTGCACCTTCAGCTAAGCCATTTCGTATACAGACCTGAACTCTCTCATACTGTACGGCGCTCGCCAGCGGCCCGAGACTTGTGCGTTCGTCTAACGGGTTCCCGACTATTATTTCTTCACATAGCTTCTTTGCTATCCGCTCTACTTCCAACAATTTCGATGCCGGAACTAGCATGCGTGATGGAGCATTGCAACTTTGCCCGGTATTGAGCATCATAGTCATAACGCCATGCGAAACAGCAGATGCGAGATCAGCGTCGTCGAGTATAATGTTTGCCGATTTTCCACCCAACTCTAGTGCTACTCGCTTGACAGAATCTGCTGCTGCTTTCGAGACGAGCGCGCCAGCAGTAGTAGAACCAGTGAAAGAGATCAAATCCACATCCACGTGTGCAGCCAGAGGAGCGCCCACACCGGAACCATTTCCATTAATAAGATTGAAGACACCAGGCGGAAGACCCGCCTCATCCAAAATTTCCGCAAGTAAATAAGCTGAAAATGGGGCAATCTCGCTGGGTTTTAATACTACAGTACAACCAGCTGCTAATGCTGGTGCGACCTTCGCCGCCACTTGGTTCATTGGCCAGTTCCAAGGTGTTATTAACCCGCAAACTCCGACCGGCTCACGTACTACACGAGTCGTTCCCGAACATTCCTCAAATTGGTAATTACGCAATACAGAGATTGCCGTTAGGAAATGCCCCAAGCCAGATGGTGCCTGGAGAGGGCGGGCTAACTGCTTGAACGGAGCTCCCATCTCTTCGGTAATTGCGCCAGCGATATCCTCCATCCTGGCTTCAAATATCTGACATACTTTCTCAAGTAACTCAAGTCGTTGTTCTTTGCTCGTACGGGACCAGCTTTCAAATGCAAGGCGCGCTGATTTTACCGCAAGGTCAACATGATCAGCTGTTCCTAGTGTAATTACACCAGCTATACTTTCAGTGGCGGGGTTAATCACTTCGAGTTCTTCGCCCCCCACTGGCATTATCCATTCGCCGTTTATATAAAACTTCCGATAATCACGCATTGTCATTTTCTCTTTTTAGATACGTAGCGACTTGATGCCCTACCTCTCTACCGTTCTCGATTGCTCCATCAATGAATCCACGCCAACCATTGGCCATGTCCGAGCCTGCAAAAAATAGCCGTCCTTCGCGCTTCTGCAGCTCAGTCAAGTATCGAGTCGTCTGGTTAGGACGGTAAGTGCACCAAGTGCCCTTAGAAAAGGGATCGAGGTTCCAGTCGTAGCCATAACTAGCAGTTACTTCGACGCCTGGCAAAAGTGGTTGCAAAGCCTTTTCGACGGCTTTGATATCATTGATATCAATCAACTTAGGGTCGGCTGAAAATGCAATGAGTAACGTACCGCTCTCGTCCACGTGATCTGTGAATACTGAGGTAAATGGTGTGAGCTTATTCCGGGCAGGAGCATATGTCATTACATTGCCGACATTTTGTTTTACGCGAATATAGCCCTTTACACCAGCACCAGCATGCCGTTGCGATCCCATATCCACTTTAGCTGCCGACAACTTCGGCGAGTACTCAATATCATGCAAAGTGTTGATAGGGACGGCTACAATTACCGCTGATGCCGTGAAGACACCGTCTTCAGTGGTAACTGTTACTTTATCTTTATCTTGATTAACCTTAGTCACTGGCGTCGAAAGTTTAACTTCCGAGTTACCATCCGCCATTATGGCCTCTAAAAGACTATGCGTACCGGTTTTAATTTTGTACCGCGCAATGGAATCGAACATTGTGGGCATATTAAAGTTACTGAGTGCAAACCAACGCATAATCTCGCTATATGCAATAGTTTCCGGATAATTATGTCCATTTCCACTGAGCCAGGAATCCATCATATCCTTTTGCTCCCTGGTCAAAGGCAATTTTTCAAGATAATCTGCCGCGGAAAGTCCATCAACATGCTGCAGCTTCTTTCGCTCAAAAAATGGTTCAAACGGGCGCGGATAAATATTCCGTGCTTCTTTGTAGTATTCGTTACAGGCAGAGCCAAAAATTTCAAACGCCTCTGCTGCAGGTGCTCTTTTGACATTATCCTCTGTTACCCAAATGACGGTCTCTGGATTCGCAAGACCGACCGTCTCCTCCACCTCTAGGCCATAGTGCATAATCTCAGTCCAAACATTCGGCTGGGTCCAATGTACCCAGGTACCTCCCAACTCAACTTTTTGATTCTGAAGCTTAGACGTAAAAGTTCGGCCGCCCAACCGACTTCTACCTTCAAGAATTAGAGTTTTCAAGCCAGAACGGCTTGCTTCTCGCGCCGCAGTAACACCCGCGAAGCCTCCACCGATTACAATAACGTCATAACCCACGCCTGCGCGTGATGGACCAACATTGGTCTTCACCGCCGCTTCCGCGGGCGCCGACAGAGTCAGAAGCTGCGAGGCTATGCCCGCTGTTGCCACTCCGACCGCGGCGCTACCAAGGAACTTTCGGCGTGATACTCCGGGCGGCGGCAAAAACTGAGTGCAACACCTGACCTTTCCGGTACGGTGCTGCCCCTATGTCTTATACCGAACTCAGCGTTGAAGAGCGCGCCACCATTCAAATCGGTCGTACCCAAGGCTTCAGCCTGCGCAGGATTGCCTGCTTGATCAACCGATCCCCTTCGACCATCAGCCGTGAGCTGCGCCGTAACCGAGGTGCTTGCGGTGGCTACTCGGCCCGTCTGGCTCAGCAGCAAATGCAGGCCCGCCGCCAGGTTTGTCGACCGATGCGAAAACTGTTGCCGGGTAGCGAGCGCTTCGAACTGGTGACCCATATGCTGCGTGAGCGTTTGTCTCCCGAGCAGATTGCCGGCAAGCTGCGCAGCATGAACATACCCAACCTGCGAGATGCCTACGTCTGTCGCGAGACGATCTACAACGCGATCTATGCCCTGCCAGTGGGTGAGCTGCGTAAGGAGCTGATCATCTGTCTGCGCCAAGGCAAGACGACGCGCCGGCCGCGCTCTGGTGGCGTGGATCGGCGCGGCCAGATCCCCGAGATGGTCAGTATTCATGTGCGCCCGCCGGAGATTGAAGACAGGCTGATGCCGGGGCATTGGGAAGGCGACCTCATCAAGGGTAAGGCCAACGCCTCGTCCGTCGGTACGCTGGTGGAACGCACCAGTGGCTACCTGATGTTGGTGAAGATGAACGACGCAACGGCGACTTCGGCGCTGGAAGGCTTCAGCGCCGCGCTCAATAGCATGCCGCTGGAGATGCGCAAGAGCATGACTTACGACCAGGGCCGGGAGATGGCGCGACACGCCGAGATCACCCAAAGAACCGGCGTGGCGATCTACTTCTGCGACCCGCACAGCCCCTGGCAGCGCGGCAGCAACGAAAACATCAACGGCCTGATTCGCCAGTACTTGCCCAAGGGCACAGACCTGTCGGTACATAGCCAGGAGGAGCTGGACGCCATTGCGCTGCAACTGAACATGCGACCGCGCAAGCGCTTCGACTTCAAATGCCCCATCGAGGTGATGGGAGAGGTCATGCAAAATGCCATGGCAATGCGGCATGATGCTCCGGTTTCAATTCAATAACCGTGTTGCACTCAGCTCCTGCAACCGCCCCGCTTTTGCTGCCTTCATCACCATCTTTTGTCATGTTGTGGAAACCCCGATAGACTTTCAAAAGTTTCAGTTAGAGGATTTGCTCAAAAAACAAAGCACGTCGCGTCGATCTTTTTCATTTTTGAGGCCTGAGAAAGCCATACGGGTTAGGGGATATACGGCCATAGGATTCTCCAGGAACTTATCTAAATGCTGCGGGGTCCAAGTGTCCCCAGAATCACGTAGCGCTGAAGAAAATTTGAAACCCGGCACCGAGCCGACTTTCCGGCCCTCCAGACCGTGTAGATTGGGCGCCGCTGCGCCGTGAACACCAGTAGTGTCATTTGAGTGGCACACACTGCAAATTTGGTAAACCTGGCGGCGGCAAAAACTGAGTGCAACACCTGACCTTTCCGGTACGGTGCTGCCCCTATGTCTTATACCGAACTCAGCGTTGAAGAGCGCGCCACCATTCAAATCGGTCGTACCCAAGGCTTCAGCCTGCGCAGGATTGCCTGCTTGATCAACCGATCCCCTTCGACCATCAGCCGTGAGCTGCGCCGTAACCGAGGTGCTTGCGGTGGCTACTCGGCCCGTCTGGCTCAGCAGCAAATGCAGGCCCGCCGCCAGGTTTGTCGACCGATGCGAAAACTGTTGCCGGGTAGCGAGCGCTTCGAACTGGTGACCCATATGCTGCGTGAGCGTTTGTCTCCCGAGCAGATTGCCGGCAAGCTGCGCAGCATGAACATACCCAACCTGCGAGATGCCTACGTCTGTCGCGAGACGATCTACAACGCGATCTATGCCCTGCCAGTGGGTGAGCTGCGTAAGGAGCTGATCATCTGTCTGCGCCAAGGCAAGACGACGCGCCGGCCGCGCTCTGGTGGCGTGGATCGGCGCGGCCAGATCCCCGAGATGGTCAGTATTCATGTGCGCCCGCCGGAGATTGAAGACAGGCTGATGCCGGGGCATTGGGAAGGCGACCTCATCAAGGGTAAGGCCAACGCCTCGTCCGTCGGTACGCTGGTGGAACGCACCAGTGGCTACCTGATGTTGGTGAAGATGAACGACGCAACGGCGACTTCGGCGCTGGAAGGCTTCAGCGCCGCGCTCAATAGCATGCCGCTGGAGATGCGCAAGAGCATGACTTACGACCAGGGCCGGGAGATGGCGCGACACGCCGAGATCACCCAAAGAACCGGCGTGGCGATCTACTTCTGCGACCCGCACAGCCCCTGGCAGCGCGGCAGCAACGAAAACATCAACGGCCTGATTCGCCAGTACTTGCCCAAGGGCACAGACCTGTCGGTACATAGCCAGGAGGAGCTGGACGCCATTGCGCTGCAACTGAACATGCGACCGCGCAAGCGCTTCGACTTCAAATGCCCCATCGAGGTGATGGGAGAGGTCATGCAAAATGCCATGGCAATGCGGCATGATGCTCCGGTTTCAATTCAATAACCGTGTTGCACTCAGCTCCTGCAACCGCCCCTTTTTCCCATTTTCCGGATCACAGTTATCTGCACCTACAGCTACACCAGATAATGCTAGAAGAACTAACGAACCAAAATGACGAGTAACAACTTGCAACGCTTGTTTCATTTTTTATCCTCATTTATTGTAGTTTTACGTACTAGCTTAAGAGCTGCTTAACCTCCCTACCGGCACGTAGTCCACTTTCAACAGCACCATCGATATTCGCGTGCCAACCGTTACTGGTTTCAGCTCCTGCAAATAAAATACGTCCTTCAGCCGCCTGTAGATCTTTGAGACGACTTAGTTGACCTACTCCATAAGCCGCCCATGCCCCCAAGGAAAATGGATCAGCTGTCCAGTCGTAAGCCGCTGTACCAAGAACCTCAACACCCGGAAACATTTTTTGAACTTCGCGAGTTACAGCATCTCGGTCATTCACATCAATTGTTTCTTTGCGAGCGATGGTGATCGACAGTATTGTCCCCAACTCGTCGCTGTAATCGTGCGTCTGGACCCAGTTTAAAGGTTGCTGTTCATCCGCAAACGCAAAAACCCGTCCGAGATTCTGCTTAACATGAACATAAAGCTTAGCACCTTTGCTAAGCTGCCCCTCTTTGATGAATCGTTGTTTACCTTTAGAAAGGGCAGGCGTAAAACCGATATGTTTATACGTATTGAGTGGAACTGTCATTACGACTACTCCGGCGGTAATAATTTCGTCGTCGTCGGTCTTGATTTTGACGCCACCATTGACTTGCTCAACAGCAGTGACGGGCACAGACATGCGGACCTCGGCACCGCTATCGGTCAACATTGCATTAATGAGGCCTATCGTGCCCCCTTGAATTCTATAATGAGTTTCAGTGTCCATGAAGGCGTCATAGTTCCAACCGCCGCATGCAAACAACTTAAGTACACCAGGCAGGCCAAATTTGTCAGTTGTCTCACCTGCATACAAGGCCATGTAACTATTGATTTGAGCCTGTTGCAGCCGACTTAAGCCCAAAGTTTTGATGCGATCAAGAACAGAAGATTTATCCAATTCCCGAGCGCGCTCAGTAAACATCGGCTCATGCGGACGAGGAAATACTTCCCAGGCATCGTGACAAAGCTTTTCAAAAGCTATTCGAATGTTTTTGCCAAATTCATCGGGCGAAATACTTTCGACGCTTCCGTCGTTATACATGATTAAGGTTTTATCTAAATTAGTAAGTGGATCTTCCACTACACCCAGACCGTAACGCTGCATTTCTGCCCAAACATGCGGCTGCAGCCAGTGCACCCATGCCCCGCCAAATTCAATTTCTTGACCTGCAAAGCGCGAGGTAAACGTACGACCACCTAGGCGGGACCTCGCTTCCAATAAAAGCGTTCGATAACCCTGCAAACCACATTCACGGGCGGCTGTCGCGCCAGCAAACCCTCCACCAACTACTACCACATCGTAATCGAAGCCACCTTTGACGGTGCTTGCTCGGTTCGTTTTTTGCGTAGCCGAAGCCGCATCAATAGCTCCCAATCCCGCAACACCTGCTGTTACGACTGCCGCGCTTCCGATAAAAGACCTGCGGCTAAAGCCTTCATTTGTTTTTGTTTTATCACTCATGTCCCGGCGCCTTCTAGTTAGGTCGTAGTAGTTGTAAACCCAAAATCAGCTATATCTAGGCTACTCCCCCAAATATGCCACTGCCGTTATTTCAACTAGTGCGCTATCGCTAGCAAAGTCTGCTACCCTTACGCCCGACGCGCTGGGCGCTACTACTCCATTATATGCAGCGGCCCTCGCTTCGAGAGCCTTATAATAAGTATCATTATCAGTCTTATAATAAATCGTCTCGCTTACAACCTTACTGAAGTCAGCGCCATGTGCTTTTAAAATGGCTGACATTCGCTCGTAGATTAGCTGCATCTGTTTACTAGCGTCACCGGCGTACACTTCCCTCCCTTCCTTATCAACTGCGGTAACACCACCGATATATAAATAACTTCCAGCTTTAATTGCGATCGAAAAGTTGTATTTTTTTTCGAAATCAGGATTCAGATGAAATGCAGTCTTAGCATCATTGGCGAACAACTGAGGAGACAGCAAGGTCAGGAACGTCACCAACAGAAAACTGTGCCTCAAACTGCACTTATTATGCTTAGGAAAATGGCGACGGGGTTCTTGCGGGATAATCATACGGGCACTCCTTTTTTATGTTTTTTGTAAGGTACCCGATCCTTTGGACCGCACGTTTGACATGAGACGCCATTTCACATGCCTTCACGCGCCAACGCCTTAGGAAACACTGAACACGATTTGAGACTAGGCCCTGATTCTGGACGCTTTCGCAAGCCGAATTACATATTTCCGAACCGCGCTTAGTTCTATTAGATATCCTTGGAAGGCACGACGATCACCGAGTCAACCTACATGTTTAATATTTATTACCCACCAACACATTGGCCGGTTGTGAAATTTATTCCGAACGCTTTCCAAGTCACCGTATGCAGAAAAGGCGTGCTAACTATCAAGTCTATATTAAACAATTGTCCGGTAGCTCATTAGAGTCTGTGGGGAGGGATGTTCAAATCGTCGACGATTTTCGGCAAGCTGATCGGAGTTTTTCTTTTGATTTGGTGCGGTGAAAGAATGATGCGGTCTGCGGCGTCCCGACTGCTGCCGACATGAGAGGCGAATTCTGGCTGACCTCTGCCAGTCGTGCCACCGGACAGAGGCCCTAGACGGTCATCGGTTGATCGCTGGGAACGTACTACTGCACCCTGTCAGCACTAGTTGAATTCGGCAAAAGCAGAGGTTCATATTTATCTAACAGGTTAGGGGCGATTTGGACACTACCCAGCGACTTTGGAGTGCGAGCCACAGCGCTGCCACATCAGCGGTGCTGTCCATAGAGCGTCCACTGATCTCTTCGATGCGGCGAACGCGATAAACCAGAGTTTGCTTGTGCACATGTAGACGTTTCGCCGCATGCAGCCACGAGCGGTTCTCTTCGAGAAATACCTGCAACGTCTGCAACAAGGTTGTACGTTGGGCTTGGTCATAATCATGAATTGCACCCAGCACCGTGTGGAAGGCGCGCTTTGCTTCGTCCGGTGTTCTGGGCAACCAAGGCGTGTCGGTTTCCAGCTCTGCATAACGGCAGATGCGCCGTTGTGCATGGGTGTGAGCGCTGGCTAACAGTGCTTCGCGTAGCGCTTCCGCACTGCGTGTCAATGTCTGCAATGGCGCGCTTGAGCCTAGGTTGATGTCAAGTTTTTCACCGAGCAACGGCTGTAGGCCGTCGGCGTGCATTAGGATGAGTTCATCACCCTGAATGCGCGCCAGTACGCTGTTGTCCAGTATCCTGAGCAGCAGTTCCGTTTTTCTCCGTAGTCCATGTCCTCGCGCCACGGTGATGACCGCACGCTCAAGGGCTAGGCCAGACAGTTGACCGTCCAGGCGCTGGATTGCCTGATCAAGGCTCAAGCGTTGTTGCAGCAGGTCGTCCAGTAATTCCGAGCCGAGGCGCAAACGGCGTTCACGCTCGGCCTGACGTCGCTGAATTTCCAACCCAAGCACAGCGGTGAGATGGTGCAGCAGGCTATAGTCAGGCAGTCGCTCGCCGGTCACCACCAACAAGCAGTTCTGTTCGGTATGCAGTTCGATACTAAGCGCTTCGCCATCCGCCAAAGTAAGGCGGCGCAGCATGGGCTGCTGCTCTACCTGTTTGCGGCGGCTGCCTAGGAGTGCCAAACGGACTGACTCGGATAGCGGGGCAAGGTCGTCCGCCCAAGGTTCTAATGTTTCGAGCAAAAGCACATGAAGACGACAGTGGATATCAGCCTCAAGGCGTAGGACCAACCCCGCCAGGCTCAGGCCAGACATGCTCAGCCGGGCACTCTCATATACCCGCACCAGCGCATTGCGGCGTTGGTACTCTTCCTTCTGGTTCGCATCGATGATCGCCCGGGTCACCGCAGCGAAAGGCACGCCATATTCTGTGAGGATTACCGGGAAATTCATCTGCTCGGCCCGCTCGCAGAGGGCATGGAGGTTGGCCGGCGCCTGCATATGTTCACCGATCATCATCCCGGCCAAGCCCGCTTCAGCCAGGCGTTGCACGTACTCGCGTTGCTGCAGGGGGTCAGCAGGAATGCCGAGCCCCGTGGTCATCAACACATCGCCCTCTCCCAGCCATTCGGTGGGGTCGGGCAATTCGCAGACATGTGCCCAGCGCACTTCGCGGTCAAGGCCTTCAGCACCGCTCAAGAGGCGTGAGCGGAGCTCGGTGTGGGCAATCAAGTCACGGACGTGATGAGACATGTGCGGGCTGCTCCATTGGATGACTCGAGGTTTCAGGCTCATCCCGCCTTGCCTCGAGTCATTACCAACTGGCAGGCAGCATTCCTATGGCTGATAGCACGGCGTAGACGCCACTCGAGGCGAAGACCAGGATAATACCGGCTTGCATGAGTGGATGAGCATACCAGCCACACTTGAACGCCGGTTCCTTATCGCCACGTTTGCGTGCGGCATTAAGCAAAAGGATTGGAATAATACCCATGAGTACGCCGCCGAAGGTTCCAGCAAAATACAGCGCGTTGACAAAGCCGCTGATACCCGAGTATGCCAGGATGAACGGCGGGATTGCCACCACAGCCAATACCATGAGTCGCTTGCCACGATGGCTTTCGTCACCGAGCCGGAAGTGGTCGAAAATGTTGGTGAACAGGCATCCACCAAGCCCCCAGTAGGAGGTCAACATCGCAAGCAAGGCAAAAGTGTTGGCAACATAGTAGGCCCACTGACCCAGCGACCGCCCCCAACTGAGCGTAGCCACTTCACTGAGGTTTTCAGTGCCTACTAGCGCGATCACTGAAGCAGGAATGGCGGCCACCACAACGAAAGTCAGCAGCATACCGCCGATGATCAGGCGTGGGACACGCTTGGGTGAATCCAGGTTACCGCGCACTAGTTCTGGCACCAGGAATTGCGCGCCGAAAACAAATACAGCTAAGTTGAAAACCGGCACCACGTATTGCCACTGGCTTTGCCATAGATGCATGAAACGAGTGTCGTCATGGACCACGGTTGCGCCTATCAGCAAGCAGACAATCATCACCATACCGACGCTGATCAACTTTTCCGCAACGCCCAAGGCCTTCAGTCCCAGATACAGCACCAACGCCGAAGGTATGAAGAACAGCAAGCTGCCCATTTGCCGGCTCAAACCGAACCGACTGAAGAAGTCGGTAAGAATGTTGCCGCTGCCAGTCATGTATGCAACAAGAGCGCCATAGCTATTGGCGGCAACGGCGATGAAAATCAGCCAGCCGCCGAAAGCTCCGAGATACTTACGTGACAGGCCACTTAGCTGCTTGTTCTCACAGGTGCGAAGGCACGCTTCGGCGACATAAAGCATGGTAATGATGCAGAACAGGCACGTAATCGCCAGACACACCAGCAGGGGCGCATAGCCGACTTTGCGCGCAGCGAAGGCCATGCTGAGTACGCCTGCACCAATGTTGGTGCCGATGATGATGCCAATGGTTTCCATCCGGCCAAGGGCATGAGCTTTCAACCCCGAGGATTCTTCAATGTGTTGTTGTGTACCCACTTCTTGTTACCTCGTCTTGTTATGTGGGAGGAGTGGCAGACAAATGACTCACTCAAGAATCAGGTATGTCTTGCGAAGGTTCTGGTGAATGACCCAAGTGCCTTGGCTGTTGGCAGGAAAGTACAGCGCGTCACCTGCGCTGAAATTGACAGACTCACCAGTGTCTGGCGTAAAACAGCCAGCGCCGCTGACGATGTAGCTGTACTCGGCCTGGACCACTTGACGTCGGAAGCTGCCAGGGCTGCATTCCCAGACACCAACAGAACCACGGGCGTCCGGCAGCTCCAGGTGCGCAGCGATGCGTGCTTGTGCTACGAGCTCCTGCTCCGAACTGCCGAGAGTAATAGCTTCGCCGAAGGTCAGCGGCGCACTGGCAGGGATACGAACAATCGACATGGTTTACTTCCTCAGGCTTTGTCTTCGAGTCCAGCCGGTGCAAAGCGAGCCAGGAAAAGATCGAGAGCGGCTGGAGTGTTACCGGCTAGTTCCGAGCGTTCTTTGCGCATTACGGCGTTGCGCACAAGAGAGCCGCCCCAATAACGAATCGGCTCAGGCGGGAACGTGCGGCAGCTACGCTCCACCAGCGAGCAGGAGCTCCAGAAATCCGTGCGCCCCAGGGTCAAACTGGCGAGAATGCGTCCGCCCACTCGACTCGGGCCGACCCCGTTGCCGCTCCAGCCGATGCCATAATGTATGTTCTCTTGGCTATTGAGCCGACCGAACACCGGCAGGCTGTCGTAGGTTCGGTCAATCGGGCCAGACCACTGCGCGGCGATGCATGCATCGTCGAGCATGGGATAGGTACGGCGTAGGTCCGCTTCGACGAGTGCCAAACTCTGCATATCCTCGCTGAACACATCGCCGATTTTCGAACCGAAGCTCAAGGCGCCTGTGCCTTTACCAAAGACGATGCGGCCGTCGCGCGTGGTGCGGTAATAATCCACCATCAATTGCGAGTCGGTTACGGCTTCGCCTCCGGTCCAGCCGATTTGCTTGAGGCGTTGCGGGATAGCCTCGGTGGTCACGATAGAGCTGTTGACCGGCACGACCACTTTCGCCAGAGCTGGTATTGTTGCTGCCCAAGCATTGACCGCAAGCACGACCGAACGGGCACGAATAGCGGCATGAGCGGTTTTTACCAAGGCTGGTTGACCCGGCTCGATGTCGGTCACCCCCGTCCCTTCATGAATCTCGACGCCATTGGCCAACGCAACCTGCCGCATACCCTCAACCAGTAACGCGGGCTGCACGGTGGCATTACTACGCTCGAATACACCTGCTAGGTGTACCGCCGAACCGCTGCGTCGCGCCACCTCGCGGGGATCCAGACGCTCGAATGGACGTACGCCGAGGCGCTCGCAGGCGGCAAGGGTGCCGTTCCATGTGTCGACGTGTTGTTGGGTCGTTGCGGTCCATAGCCAGCCGCTCTGCTGGAAATGGGCATCAATACCATATCGCTCACAAAATTCGCCCAGTTCCGTGATTGCTTGCTCGGCACTACGCCCCAGGAAGAGGGCTTGCTCGTCATTACAGAAGCCGCGCAGGGTGCCAATCTTCGGCCACCAAGACATGACAAAACCACCGTTGCGACCTGAGGCGCCCCCCCCGCAGACGTGCTGTTCAAGTAGCATCACGCGGGCGTCCGGCTCATGTTCCTTGATCGTTATCGCAGTCCAGAGCCCAACAAACCCGCCACCAATTATGGCAACGTCAACGGCATGCTCGCCCTTAAGAGGCAGCGTTGCGCCGTCGGTCAAGGCAGTCGCTGCCATCCAGTGGCTTGGTTTCAAGGGCGGGGTAATATTTAGCTTCATTCTGAGCCCTGGTCAGTGGAATTTGGGCCAGTTTCGATGAGCTTGAGCAGGGCGACAATTAGACTCAATTAGGAAAACACGTTAGACGCTCATACGATCGTACAAGTGAATCGTTTTGCTTTTGCAGAGTTGATGAAGGAGCGGTTTGACCGTTGACGGCTTTTGCATAGAAGCGCGCACTTCCGTTGTTAGTCAGGTTTTCCCCAGAGCCTGGATCGATGGCTGCCCTCGCATCGACCGCGTGGGAGGGGATTCCAAATCCGGAATATCCGATCAGGAGCAGCCAGCCCTATTGTATGTGTATGCCTGAAATGCACCAGAGCCAGCAACAAGCCAAGCGGATGGGTTTGTGATCTTACCTCAGCGGCCAATAAGGCGTGGTCGACATCCAAACCGCAACCTCTACTGTTGACGCACGAGCTTGCAAAGTAATGGCGGAATCCACGGCCCGCCGCCACGTGCGGTCAATCTCCGAGATAGGATATCGATCAACACATAATTTTAACTGGTATCCGGTGGCAAGACGTTAAGGGATATCGACAATTAGGGGGCAGACTCTATGAGTCTACCAGTCATGGTTGCCAACAGAGTCGCCGAGAGGTTTGAGCTAATACTTATTGGTCGCCTGGACTTGCGACCCGGCAGAGGCGAGTCATCAGTAGAAATATCGAATAATCGCGACCTCCATGTTTCAAGCTGACGCCCACTGCAGCCAGGACGGCCTCCAGCTGAGTTGGGAGCCCCATATCGCGGAAGCCTCAAGCGGCGCTCACTCTTCCAATAACACATTTTACTGAGAGACTTAAGACAAACTTAACAAAAGCAGTCGCAATATCCATAGCTTCAGCATGTGTGACCAGGCGTTACGATATCAAAGCGATATCACACAGAGTTTGATGTCGAGCCATCATCGCAGCGCCATGGAATCGATCATTTGTTGACGATTTCTCATGCCCTACCCCTCCTCGTACCGTTACGCTGAATGTGATGGCAAGATTGGCCATCGTGGGGTGATTGGTGAGATTTAGGAATTCTCTGAACAATTCAGTAGACGCACTGAACTTTGTCGATCCTTGATTCGAGCTACCTATCAGCCAGATGGGCTTTTTCGGCTTTGAATACGCCGGCAAGCGTAAGCAGCCCCCGGGAACGCTTCCTTGCCGAGATGGATCAGGACGTGCTCTAGATCGATTTGCGGTCATCAATGGCTACTTGCAGGAGAGAGGTCTGTCGCCGCGTGAGGGCACGATCGTCGATGCCACCGTTATTCATACCGCAGTTTGACCGAGAACGAAGATGGACAGCGCGATCCCGAAATGCATCAGACCAAGAAAAGTAACCAGCATTTCTTGGGGCTGAAGGCTCATATCGGCACCGATCCCGAGTCGAGACTGACTAATCACGTTTCATGGCGCGGCGGACAATAATGGCCGATGCACGGCACAGCACGTATTTCATGCTAAATAAACGCAGCGTGCTCTACAAGGCCAAGCGCAAGCTCGAGCACTGAAAAGCTCAGACAAGGGCCGCAGTCGAGCATCCGCTCGGGTGATCAAGCGTCATTTCGGCTACGTGAACGCGCGCTGTCGTGGGCTGATGAACGACACAGCGCAGCTGTCCACGCTGTTCGCCCAGTCAAATCTGTGGATGGCTCGAAAACAGCTCACGGGCATGGGTGAGTGAGGCTCCTGGCGCCAAAGGGCGGGCGCAAACTCCTTCCCTGTACTAATCATGGTGCGTTTTTCAGCGAATAACGTGGTTTGCTGGGTGATTCTTCAACTTGCCGATAAAATGTGCCAAGTTGATTGGCGCATCTCTAGGTGCATTAATTGAACAAGATGCATTACACGGAGGCCTGTTGCAGAATATGCTGAGAGTTTTTCTTGACAAAACCGTTTTTTTGGCAAAATGGTCCTAAACACCTGTATACAAGCAAACGCTGATTTACCGTATTAAAGCGATCAAGGTGCGTTCGCTAGATGTAACAGTGGACGTCGCAATTCTTTGGAGAGCCATAAGCGCGGCAGAAACTGGAGTGGTTTTGTTTGAGCGAATGAAAGCCTGACTTACCCGCCAAGTCTGAACGGATAGATACGACTTCCGTGGTTACATAATAGACGGATCGATGACACTCGCTCGCTGGTCGATACGGTAGCTTATTTTACTTGATAAAAGCGACCTTGCCAAGCGCGCCGATTTATTACGCGCTTAAGCGGGCATAAGTAGATATTTTTTATCCAAAAAGCAACCTCCAAGACCAACACCGTAAAACAAAGGAAATCTTTCAATCTATAACAGCCTACAACAGGACAAGTATCAAATTAAAAATGCCATTAGATATCAAAGCATGCGTTTATTATAAGTATTTCGGTACTCCATCGGCGTTAATCCAGGGCGGTTGCAGGAGCTGAGTGCAACACGGTTATTGAATTGAAACCGGAGCATCATGCCGCATTGCCATGGCATTTTGCATGACCTCTCCCATCACCTCGATGGGGCATTTGAAGTCGAAGCGCTTGCGCGGTCGCATGTTCAGTTGCAGCGCAATGGCGTCCAGCTCCTCCTGGCTATGTACCGACAGGTCTGTGCCCTTGGGCAAGTACTGGCGAATCAGGCCGTTGATGTTTTCGTTGCTGCCGCGCTGCCAGGGGCTGTGCGGGTCGCAGAAGTAGATCGCCACGCCGGTTCTTTGGGTGATCTCGGCGTGTCGCGCCATCTCCCGGCCCTGGTCGTAAGTCATGCTCTTGCGCATCTCCAGCGGCATGCTATTGAGCGCGGCGCTGAAGCCTTCCAGCGCCGAAGTCGCCGTTGCGTCGTTCATCTTCACCAACATCAGGTAGCCACTGGTGCGTTCCACCAGCGTACCGACGGACGAGGCGTTGGCCTTACCCTTGATGAGGTCGCCTTCCCAATGCCCCGGCATCAGCCTGTCTTCAATCTCCGGCGGGCGCACATGAATACTGACCATCTCGGGGATCTGGCCGCGCCGATCCACGCCACCAGAGCGCGGCCGGCGCGTCGTCTTGCCTTGGCGCAGACAGATGATCAGCTCCTTACGCAGCTCACCCACTGGCAGGGCATAGATCGCGTTGTAGATCGTCTCGCGACAGACGTAGGCATCTCGCAGGTTGGGTATGTTCATGCTGCGCAGCTTGCCGGCAATCTGCTCGGGAGACAAACGCTCACGCAGCATATGGGTCACCAGTTCGAAGCGCTCGCTACCCGGCAACAGTTTTCGCATCGGTCGACAAACCTGGCGGCGGGCCTGCATTTGCTGCTGAGCCAGACGGGCCGAGTAGCCACCGCAAGCACCTCGGTTACGGCGCAGCTCACGGCTGATGGTCGAAGGGGATCGGTTGATCAAGCAGGCAATCCTGCGCAGGCTGAAGCCTTGGGTACGACCGATTTGAATGGTGGCGCGCTCTTCAACGCTGAGTTCGGTATAAGACATAGGGGCAGCACCGTACCGGAAAGGTCAGGTGTTGCACTCAGTTTTTGCCGCCGCCCAGTCCAGCGACGGAACGCCCGACTGAATGCGCTTAGTTGAGAGTAACCAAGCTCAGAAGCTATATCTGTAAGGTTTTTTTCGCTATTCTTAAGATGATCAATAGCCGTGTTTCTCCGTATATCGTCAACAAGGTGCAGGAAATCGACACCCTCCTCTCTGCAGCGGCGCTGTAGCGTTCTCTCACTCATATGCATAGCGTCCGCCACCTCTGCCAATGTCGGCACCCCGTCAGCCAGCTTGCGCCCGACGATATGTGATACCCTGACAATTACGCTGCGTTCCACCCGGCGCTCCAATAGCCTTTCCTTTAAATATTGCATAGAAAGGCGATACAATCTGGGATCGGCATCAACGATTGGAATGGCCAACACCGAACGGCTAAACATGATCGAATTTATAGATTGTTGGAATTTGGGAGCTACACCAAAAACCTCTTTATATAGTTTCGCCCCAGCAGATCCGGAGTGTTCAAATCGGACCTGTTTCGCTTTTATTTCCATGCCTGTTGCTTCACGAAGCATTATAATAATTGCCGTTATAGAAAACTCAGAATCTTGCCGACGATACCCTATAGAAGAGTCGATCAAACGATAGCTAAGCCCAATAGCGTCACTTGTCTCGACGAACCTTTCTTCTACAGCTTGGGAGAAAACATTGACAAAACCAGCCATAACGTTCAGAAAAGTCGCTACATCTGGAGCATTGCGAACCGCGTGGCCAAATATCCCCCAGTTACGTGACCGAAGCTTCATTGCCATATGTATGCCAATAAAATCATCTTGCTCTTTGGAAATCAGCTCTAATAATTCGACGAATTTTCGATCCGGTATTTCCATATCCGGATCTGCCAATATTGATTTTTCGAGACCGACCCGTTCAAGATAAGGCTCAATGAGCTCTTGAAAAGGACTGAGTACTGTCTCCGCGATCTGGGTTGTGTCTCTTCCACTCATTTGGCAGCTCCGAATTCTTGTTATTTCTAGATGTATCGTGACTGACGTTTATACGATTAAGTCCATTGAGTATTTTTTCTCAGACGAGAATATTGGTGCCAGGCCGACCTACGCGAGGGGCCAAAATCCTCCCCCAAGCTGGCGAGCTCTCTGCTTCAGCAGCTAACGTCGTGAATTCCGCTCTAGCGCTTCCATGGGCGTCATTTCGCAACGCTCGCATCACCTGTGAGATAATGCGCCACAGATCACAGTGTTATCAATACCTTAGTAAATTCAACATCCTAGATGATGCCAGCGGCTAATTGCACCTCGTGACGCATCAAACCAGCCCGAATGCATCGAACCAGTTTTCTGGTGCCTCACTGAATGTTGACAATCAACATCCCTCAGCCTCAAAACTCAATGCACGTCCCGGTCCTGGGACGTTCGGGAGACGAGAGGAGACTGGTGAATGACGTCACTAGACCACACAGCAATATCCCACACGAGTCCGGCCTTCAGACGTCTCACCATTCCCGGAGCCTCAGCTCATTCCGCTGTTATCTGGGACGAATGAGAAACTGGTGAGACTCGCGCCCTACCGCACGCCATACCCCCGGCTACAGCTATGCGCTCAATTGGACTCATCACTAGAGCTCTTACGCTTCCCCGAACCGGACCTGCGTGCTGCGTCCCCGCGTGGTACTGCCTCAATCTGAGAACCTCTCGCGAAAGGTCTTAGAGCCCTCCCACCTTCAAGCTAGATATCCAGCCCCGTACATTGACAGGTGATGCTCGCAACAAAAGCTTCGACGTTCGAATAACCAACAAAAGACATATCAGAACAATTGAACGAGTATAGATAGCTCGATATCCGCGAAGTATAAATAATTAATAGCCAAGAGTATCGGCAAGCTTTCTAAAAATATAATCAAGCCCGAGCAGTACGGGCTATGCTTTACTTTAGAGCAGTCCCCCCCACCGAGAGACACACTTAAATTACACATCCTGCCAGCTAATGACTTACACCCTAACAGCAACAACATTAGCCCGACAATCTATTAGCGCAAGCGTTCTGGTGAAATGCAAGATTAGAATATGCTCATACTTCCTAGTTAAACATCCTCCCCCCCCAAATCTCACCATGTCAACCGAGGGTATTTAAAACCCTAAATTTTCAATGTATAATCCCCTGATTATTTTATAATCCAGCTGGAAAATCCTATGGCAGACTCGAAATCAGCACAAAATTCCGCAGTTGGGCCTAAACTCGGTAGGCGCCGATTCTCTGAACTCGGCGAGGTCGTTAATAAAGAGCTCATCTTAAATGAGGCTGAAAAGGTTTTCGCTATGCACGGGTTCCTAGGAGCGACCCTTAAGCAAATAGCGCAAAACTCAAACGTTACTCAAGCACTAATTACTTATTACTACGGAACGAAACAGAATCTTTTTATGGAAGTATATCGACGGGGATTGTCCGATATAGACAAGAAGCGTCAGAACTACCTTGATGAACTTAAATCCCGTCCTGAAGGCTATAATACCTATGACATCGTGCGAACCTACTTAAGACCACAATTTGAACACAGGGAAGGAGGACAAGCATGGATGCATTTTGCACGCTTGCAGTCCCGGCTAGCTAGCGAACCTGAAGAGGTGGCCGTACCCTTGAGGAAAGAGCTATATGATCATACATTAAAGGCCTTCATTCATGAAATTATGGAATGTGAGGGTGAAGACGACGCAGCTGCCGTGAGTTGGGGAGCAGTATTTATGGTTTCCATGATTCTTTATATGCTGAGAGGCGTTGATCGTATTGGTGAGCTTACTGACGGACACCTTCACGCAGAATCAGAAGATGACATTGTTGAAAGAATGACGATATTTATCACGGGCGGCATCAACTCTCTCAAGCAAGCAACTCAAGACAAGTATAAATAAAATTTCACTTCAATAGATCTCCCAAGTGCCACTCAAGGGGCAGACAACTCCGCCCCCTGAAATTTACTACTCATACTGCACTCGACGCTCATATGCAATTTTTTTGGTATTTCACCCTCTCCATCTGCAAATATAACGAACTCTGCACCAACCACAAAAAATCAATGTCGCGCCGAGTCAAAAAATTTGGCGTTTGATGTCAATCCCCAGCAGACATACTGTGTTTATGATTATAGACCGTCGCAGTGGCGGTTAAATAACTTTTAATGCAAAGGTGATTTGAATTGGATAACACGACATCTTCCGAAAGAGCAACGCTGACGCAAGCGACCCAGAGGTTTGTTGAGGCAAATAATGCCGTTAATCTCGAGGTCGTCATGGCTTTTTTTAGCGATGACGCAGTCTACGAAGATATCTATGGTGGGAGCCATATCGGTAAGGTGGAAATACGTCAGGCCTTGGCACCTTTTTTTGACGGTTCTTTCGGAAAAATTGAGTATGTAGGAGAGGATCTTTTCGTTGATGCTGATTCGAGCAAAATAATGATACGGTGGCGGTGCGATATGCATCTGAATGGAGTATCCACATCGTTGCGAGGGCTAGATCTTCTACATTTCCGTGAAGGTAAAATTATTGCGAAACTTGCTTATAGCAAGGCTAAGGAAGCGCTCTTTCAGTCTTGAGTCTGTCCTTCCCACCAGCATATATCGCTTCATACCTTGGCGTCATTTACGACTCTAGACTATTAACGGATAGAATGGGCTCCGAATACGCTCCTACTTGTGCTAGATGGCGGCACTCACCGGCTAGAAGATGAGTGCCACGCTGGTCCGACTAGGAAATAAGCTGTCAGTCTTAAGATGCTAGCGTCGGAAGACAAATGCTCACTTCTGACAGATGACCAGTTTTATTAGCGAGACTTTTCGACATGCACTGGACTAATCATTTTCTTCCTAAACCGTCCCAACTGCACAGCTGCTTGGACACATAAAAAAACCAGAAACGATGCCAGGCCGATAGTTCATATCAATATCCGCGATTTACAAATTACATCATTTTTCGTGAATTATTCCCTGATAGAAAATCGCCCTAGTCGAGGCAATACCTCTACAACGTTTAATTATTTGAACTGCAAAGAAAGAGACAATGACGACTTAGTTACTCACTGCGATATTAGGACAGCAACCGCACGGAAGCCTTGGCCATGACCGCCAACATTTAGACTGTACCTAGCGGGGCCTGCCCTTTTTAAAAGGCTGCCCTATGTACACATCGAACGGATTCAATCCTCTTGCCAAGCTGTTCTATAGACCCATTGACGTTGCAATCCGCTGGTGCGACTTAATCGCTTTTGAAACCCAGATCCTCGGGTCCTCGTGGGAGTGCCCTGCTCTACTCGCCAAAGCTTTCCCGCAGTGGCCATGCCTACACGCTACTACTGAAAAAATTCTCGACGCGATTCGAAATCATGAGCTACGTTATGGCGCTTTAGGTACGACCGTTCCCTCAGGCACGCCAATTGATTACAAACTGCTGACCATCAGGCATTCGGACCTGAAATGGTGGATGTTCAACCACCATCCGGATCAGCGACCGTTTTTTTTATTTGGCCTCCCTACTGAGCAGGAAAATATACGCTACGAGACATACCTGACCTTGCAAGCAGATAGAGAAGCGCTAGAAGTACAATTAAAAGCAGCCGAAGCAACACTTCAGACGCTAATGATCGAACTTCAGTCCGCAGGTATAGAACGCGAGAACCTACGCGCACTTGCTGAAAATGGAAAGCACCTCAGCGACCAAAGCAAAGCAAGCTTTCTTAACGTGATCGGAGCATTGGTAAACACGATGCTGAGCTCATCCGAGGCAGGAAGACGACATTCGATATTCGACAACCAAGCAGCCATCGTCGATTCTATAACTGCACATTACAGTGGCGTGCCAGGGTTGAGTAAGCGTTCGCTGGACGAGAAATTTGCAGCCGGCAGGCGTAGCCTTTCCCGAACATAATTTGGAGTATTGCACTGCAACCCTCTTGATTGCGTTGCAATGACATTGTTCACTTTCAGATGTTGAATTCAGGTTACTTCCCATCACGCGCCAACCAGCGCCAGGAGTGACCAGAATGTCCAGCCAAGACTCACTCGTCACTGGAACACTGTTGCCGCTGACCGAAAACTGACCCAGTTTCGCCCGTTGTGCTGACTGAAAACTGACCCAGGTGTTCCACTGCACCTGCTCAATTTTTGAGCAGGAGAACACAGGGTGATCAGCATGGAAATGATGGGCAAAATTCGGCGGATGTATTTCCGCGACAAGCTGTCGTTGCATGAGATAGCCAAGCGCACCGGACTGTCGCGCAACACCATCCGAAAATGGGTCAGAGCGCCGGAGTCCAAACAGCCGGTTTATCAGCGTCGAGCCGTGTTCAACAAGCTCAGTCCCTTTCACGAGATGTTGGAGCAAGCGCTGCGGGCTGATGCCTTAAGGGCCAAGCAACATCGTCGCAGTGCCAAGGCGCTGCTGGCCATGATCCGCGCTGAAGGCTATGACGGCGGCTACAGCCAGCTCACTGCCTTCGTTCGTCATTGGCGCGGAGAGCAAGGCAAGGCGGTACGGGCATTTGTGCCGTTGGCATTCGCCTTGGGCGAGGCCTTCCAGTTCGATTGGAGCGAGGAAGGCCTGCTGGTTGGCGGTGTTTTCAGGCGCGTCCAGGTCGCGCACATGAAGCTATGTGCCAGCCGAGCTTTCTGGCTAGTGGCCTATCCCAGCCAAGGGCATGAAATGCTGTTCGATGCCCATACCCGCTCATTCGCCGCCTTAGGTGGCGTGCCGCGTCGCGGCATCTACGACAACATGAAAACTGCGGTCGACAAGGTCTCCAAGGGTAAAGGCCGCACGGTCAATGCTCGCTTCATGGTGATGTGCTCGCACTACCTGTTCGACCCGGACTTCTGCAACGTAGCGTCCGGCTGGGAAAAAGGTATCGTCGAAAAGAATGTCCAAGACAGTCGGCGCCGCATCTGGCTGTCCGCCCGCGACAATACTTTCCATAGCTTCGAAGAGTTGAATGCCTGGCTTGCCCAGCGCTGCCGGGCTCTCTGGCATGAGCTGATTCATCCGCAGTACAACGGCCTTACCGTCGCAGAAGTCTTGGAATTGGAGCGCGTCGAAATGATGCCGATGCCGACGCCTTTCGACGGATATGTAGAACGCACGGTTCGCGTTTCCAGCACCTGTCTGATCAACGTGGCTCGCAACCGCTATTCAGTACCCTGTGAGCGTGTTGGCCAGTGGGTCAGCAGTCGGCTCTATCCCTCGCGAATCGTCGTGATTGCCGATGAGGGTGTGATTGCTAGCCATGAGCGCCTGTTTGATCGCGATCAGGTCAGCTACGACTGGCAACACTACATCCCCCTCATTGAACGCAAACCGGGGGCCCTACGCAATGGTGCCCCGTTTGCCGATCTGCCTAAGCCACTACGCCTGCTCAGGCGCGGGCTGCTGCGGAATCTACAGGGTGACCGGGTTATGACCCAGGTCTTGGCCGCCGTGCCCATCGCTGGCCTGGATGCTGTTCTCGTAGCGGTTGAGCTGGTTTTGGAGTCTGGCAGCCTGAGCGCTGACCACATCCTCAACATCGTGGCCCGTCTGACCGCTCGTGAAGCACCACCCTCGGTCGAAACCAACCTGCAACTGAACGTTACCCCTGTTGCCAATACCGCACGCTATGACCGGTTGCGCAGCACGGATGAGGAGGTGCGCAATGCGTGATCTCACAGAGGAACTCAAAGACTTACGCCTGCACGGCATGGCCGATGCCTGGGCAGAGCTGGCCGCACAAGGCGAATCTTCCACTGCGTCATCGAAATGGCTGATCGAGCATCTCCTTGATCAAGAGCACGCCGACCGAGCAGTACGCTCGGTGCATCATCAGATGAGCATGGCGAAACTGCCCATGCACCGTGACCTGGCTGGCTTCGACTTCGGTGTATCCAGCGCCGATGTCCGATTGATCAGGGAACTGTCCACTCTGGCCTTCACCGACACAGCGCAAAATGTGGTGTTCATCGGTGGCCCTGGCACCGGTAAAACGCACCTCGCTACTGCCTTGGCAGTGGCCGGCATCACCCAACATAACAAGCGTGTGCGTTTTCACTCCACAGTCGATCTGGTCAACCTGCTGGAGCGTGAAAAACATGAGGGCAAGACAGGGCGTATCGCCCGAGGACTACTGCGTGCAGATCTGGTAATCCTTGATGAGCTTGGCTACCTACCTTTCAGTCAGAGCGGCGGAGCCCTGCTGTTCCACCTGCTTTCGAAGCTTTACGAGCACACCAGCGTGATCATCACCACCAACCTCAGCTTCGCCGAGTGGTCGAGCGTATTTGGCGACGCCAAGATGACCACGGCCTTGCTCGACCGATTGACACACCACTGCCACATCGTCGAGACGGGGAATGAATCATACCGCCTGCAAAACAGCACCTTGGTGGCCAAGACCAAGATCCAGGCGAGGGAGCGCAGACGGCAGGATGTCGAGGAATCGGAGGACGACCCGTTTTGACCTCTTTGGGCTGGCCTTGCTGAGTGCAGGGTCAGCACTTTCACGACGCTGTCGACTGCTAGGCTTATCCACAATTGCCGGGGTCTAAATCGGCAAGCAGCCCTGGGTCATTTTTCAATCGGCAGGGTGGGTCAGTTTTCAATCAGCGCCGACACCAGCGTGGCCTTCAGATCCCGGTCATACAGTGCATCCAACAGAACTGGCATGTGTCCCCTCCTGGGCGCCTTCATCGCTAGGTGAAGGCAGGTGCTAAACCTTACGACAGGCCATGGCACAAATCAATATATAGACATCAACCCAACAAAAAACACTACATGATGTGCCTAAAAGACATTTTAGATCTAAACAGCAATTCTAAAACCACAAAAAGATATTAATAAAGTCACCTTCCGGCTTCCCAAACCGACTTCCCCCTCAGAAATGGGGACTTGATCTACGGCTACTGTGTCGGCCATCAAGCCATCTCAAATTCATCAGCCTTTCCTGGGCTCGTTCCTTTCGATTGCCCCATGCATCAGGCACCAAAAGAATTTGCATGAAATTTAGTATACGAATACATTATATTGAATTTCTTGTTAAATGCTCATGATCTGGCGCACCACGCGCCCTGCCATTGAAAGGATTACTGCAAACCCGCGCCGTGCCCGTGAGAGTCAAGTTTCCGTGCGAAGCATCCCTGGTATGCAGGTGACTATTTCGGGTTCAAAGCAACCCACCGTAGCTGAGCGTTTTCAGTAGATGGGCAATGGGTAGCTTGAGCCTATGCATCACATCACTGGCATATCGATGAATGATTTAAAGGCCGCCAGAGTGGCGGCTGCTTGCATTCAGCGTCGCAGGAGTGACGCCTTAATTTAGCTCAACCACTTGGTTGCTCAAACGTTTCGTAAAGAACCCCAATGCCATTTGCTCAGCCACTGATGCCGAATACATCTTAAAGGCCGGCGTATGACTTACATAAGCAAATATTTCTTGCAGCTGTTCGTTACTCACGGACACGTTGCCCTCATAAAGGCTGAAGATCGGCCCCAGCAGTTTGGCGTCAGCGAAGCGGACGCCATTTGCAGCCGCCTCTTCGTCATCAACCACACTGTCTTCAGTGGTGAGAACACTACGAGGCGAATGCAAACCAAGTTTGAAACGCGTTCCGACTGCGATCCTTTCCGTGCCGGCAAGTAGAATGAATGTGCAGGCCGATGCACAGGTATCTGTGTACCTTACGCCCGACTCTGGCTGAAGTCCGGACAGGCTGAACGACATATCGCCTACGCAGGTATTGAGCTTACGTTTCTTGATCTCTGCAGCGATTGCGGCGGCACTATCGTTATCCCCTCCGTTTGAATTCAGGCACACCGTGTTCACATCCGCATGCTCCGCAAGCAGACTGGACAGCTTGTCCCGAAATACCTTGCCGTCGCCCGGCTGGATAGAACCTGCCAAATTAAAGGACGGGATACACTGTGCACCAGCCTGATCACAAGTTTTGCCGAGCTCCAATGTGAGCTCGCTGGTATCCGCGAACAGACGATACACTATCAACGATGGACGAAATACAAAGTTGCTCCATGATGAAGGCAAGGCCATCATTATCGGGGTATACAAAAACATCTTGATCATCATGAACCCTGCAAAATAGGCAAGGCCCAACCCCAAGTACCCCAACACGGTTCTACGCTCGCTTTTAGGGACGACTGCCGCCCCATTTTTACTCGACAACTTCGACATCAGCTAATACCTTAACCTCAAAAAATTGACGCGCACCTGCTGGCCACGCCCTCAAACTAAAGCTCCCTTGCCTTGTCATTTATTCAATCAACGAGCACTCCTTGCCTCACCAATTAAAAATGGTATTTATCCAAACGTCTCTTGAAGGCTTCCGCAGAGCCTTCCATGATATTTAGAACCGCATTGGCAGTATCGGTCTGATCAAGCCCGCCTACGGCCAAGCGCTCGCCCCGCCCCTTTATTACTTCCAGCGCATATACCAGATCAGTATCAGCGTTTACGGGTAGGTTAGCGTTATGCGTGGCGAGAATGAGCTGCCGGCGGTTTTTGACCTGTCGGAGCAGTGGCACCAGTTCATGATAAATAAAATTCGAATCCAACTCGTCTTCCGGCTGGTCGATGACAATGGGGCCATCCCCTTGCGCGAGTAATAGCTTCAGCACTGCAGTATTGCGTTGCCCCTCAGACAGCGCTCGATTTTGAATGCTGCCAACCAGGGTGCCATCAGCCCGGTACAGCTCAAGGTCAACCTGGTCTTCAATGCGGTGCAGTCGTGCTGCCCGCCACTTGTCTTTCTGCTCGCCGAGGTGCTTACGGATATCACCAACAAGATCCATCAACTCCGGCGGTACAGGGATCGCTTCGCTCAAAACGGTCTTGATATGCAGCCAAGGCGAATAGGCCGCCGGCTGACTAGCGGCCTCATGGTTGTGAAAGTCCTCAAACAATACGGTGCCTATTCGCGTCCACACTCTGCCTATGCGAGCGCGACCATCCGGTGCCAACCCTTCCCATACCGTTTGAAACTCGGCTTCATTCGCCATCGCCTGAATGAGAATCTTGATCGAGCCATTGGCTTTCAGAGTGATCTCCGAGGCAGTCCTTCTACGCACTGCCAATTGCTCAGCCCAGAGCGCGTGCAGTTCATCCAGTCGCGTGGAAAGCTTTTCTACCCCGGGTGCCAACGCTTCGATTTGTTTCTGCAGTTGCTCCAGGGTCGCCTGTTTGACCTGTCGCGTTTTGTCGATTTCTTGCAACCGCGCCACGTCCTGCGGCTGCAACCCGCGGTCCTGGCAAGCTTGCATAAAGCCATCCTTGATCGCCGCCAACTCCGCCGATACAGCCTCCCAACCGCCCTGCCGTTGCTCCAGTTCGGCAACATCCTTGCGCAGCGCTGATGCCAGCGCAGCCAGCTGCTCTGAATAACGCTGGCGTAACGCTTTCGCGCTTTCGGTGTAATCGTTGAACCATTCCGAGCGTGGCCAGGCTTCGATCTTGCCATCGTTCAAGCCGCCCGGCTGGGCAAGCTTTTCGGCCACCTCGACAATAGCGTCGACATCCTCAGCACACTGGGCCCTGGACTTTTCGAAGTACTGGCGCGCCGCTTCTGCCCGCTGGAACAGCAGAGCCTCAGCTTGGATCTCTCTGCGGGCCTGCCACTGTCGATTAAGCTCCAGCAGTTGCTGGGCAACCTCCTTCTCCGATTTGCGCAGCTCAGTTAATTGGTCAGACGCGGCGAACACCTGAACAATTTCGGCCCGAAGGTTTGTTTCGCGTGCCTTGAGTGCTTGGAGCTCAGCATTACAGGCCTCGTCTAGCATGCTCAGCAGACTGCTTTCCCCCCCAACACTGGTAAGGTCGCTCAGTTGCTGCTGGCTGTAGAACTGGATGGGAATCTGCTTGAGGTAAGCCGCAATATCCACGACCTCGCCCTGCACAATTTGATGAGTGCCGTCAGGTCGTAGCGAGATAACGTCAACTTGACCGCTTACGCCTTCCCACCCGATCTGGATCTCGGCCTCACCGGTAAACGTTCCTCGAAGGCGTTCGAATTTCGCCTTGATAGGCGCGGAAAATTGGCCGACCGTATCCCTGGCGAAGGCGAAACGTAGCAATTCCATCAGTGTTGATTTACCAGTACCTCGGCCACCAATGATGGTATTCAGGTTTGGCGAGAAGTGGACATCCTGATCAGCAAGGAAGCTCAATCCGCGGCATTTCAGGAACACGATGCGCGGATGTGACTGTTCGTCGGAGGGGCGCGCTTTCTGAATTCTGAGCCGCGAAGCGCCATCCAGGAAAGCTTGGCGCAGTGCGGCGATGGAGGGCTTTGAGGCTTTGACCCAGGTCGACCGATAACCCAATGAATTAGCCAGTGGCTTGCCTTCTTCATCCACTTTCAAGGATTTGGCATCCGAGGATTGGACGTAAGCAGGCTGTCGCCCCCGTCTGGACCATTCTCGATTAGTACCCTGCAGAATCGACCGAATTCCAGGCGGTAGCGGATAGGTGGTGACCTCAATAGCCAGCAGTTGAGGAATTTGGTAGTCCGCCATATTGTTGGGCGAGTCCAAAATACCATCACTCTGATCAGCGTGAGCGGCAATGACAATGCCATCATGGTGTTGAACAACGTCGATCAATTCTTTCAAGCTGAGGGTGCGTCCATCACGACGCAGCTGCAGCGGTACCCCGGCCCGAAAGCGTTCGTGCTCAGCCAAGCCCAGCTTGCTGAGGATCATGTTGAGCCGTTGAATGTCTCGCTGTTTCTTCGCTGGTTTAAAGAGACAGAGAACGTGGTAACCAATGTCAACTTCAAAGCCTGGAAAAATCGCCAGCGGCTCGCGCTTCAGCTCCTTGGCGACCGATCGATTTTGTTCAACGAGGTGAGTGAGGAACCAGTCCCGTGGTTCTGATCGCTCCGAAAAGTTATGGTCGGTGATACCGATCATCTGCAGCTCGAGCTCGTGGCAGCGGCGCAGAAAGCGTTTGGCCTTTTCCTGAATCCCGAGTTCGCAGGGTTTTCCTCCCACCAGCGGCCGTCGTTCATGCAAGCGCAGATCGTCGTCCGCCCAGTGGCGGTTGTCCTCGGGCGTTTGAACTTGAAAGTCCGTTTTGAACCAGCGCATGCCTTGATAATCGCCCATAGCAACCTCCAAGTCCGTTTCCCTACTCGCTGGGCCATCCAGCACGATATCACATTGACAGCATACAGTTTCTGTGAAGCTGCCTGAACCGCTGTTGATATTGTTTGCGAGCTTGATACAACCTAAGGCCATTCACTGCGCCCATACGATGAGCTGTTCGAGCCTGCACGCGGATACACACTCGTATGGCACGTTCGGTTGCAGACCGCAGTTCGGGGGGCTCAGCGAAATCTAAGCATCAGATACCGGGAAACCCCGGAAGGTGTCGCGGGTGGCGGACGGCCGGCCTGGCACGCAGGAGGATCCATGTACGCACCTGAAACGTGTGCAAGGAAATGCCCTCGCTTGCAGGATTCAGAGCTTTAAGATAGCGTAGCCGCACGTCGCGACATGGTCGACGGGCTGCCCACCCCCAGAGGCCTCGCTGGCCGCAGCTAACCGAATCGAACCATGACCCTCATTGTAGTCTTTTGACCTGAGCCCTTCCGGGCATCGGGGATGGCGGGTGGGCGTCTCCGATGTCGCTCCTAAGAAGGAGCAACGGAGAAAACTCATGATCCCTGCGACTTTGCACGAAAGCATCAAAGTTCAGGCTAAGCGCCTGCGTGATATCTTTGATATCGATTTGACCACCGCTAAATACATCTTAGCCCGAGGTCCGTACGGCTGTACCGATTGGTCGGATCTGTGCGCGCGGTTAAGTGAAGACTTGCCTCTTCAACATGCTCTGCTGCTGGCGGAATTACCACAATCGCCAATCGCGGCAGCCTATCTGGCGAAGAACCTGCGTAGGCTGGCGTACTCGGTCAGCCAGTTGATCCTCACTAACCGTAACCTGCTGGAACTCTGCGAAGCGTTGCGCCAAGTATTTGCGGTACCAGGTGAGCCAGTGACCCTGACGGATGTGCTGCAGTCAATTACACCAAGTAAATGGCAACCTGCCGAGATGGGCCCAGATCCGCTGGCAATCATTCAGAGCCGCGTCTGTATCAACGGCGTCGAGTTGCAACTGGTAGGAACCCGTATTTTCTGGCCCCGGTTATTTATCTTTGACGACGAGATTACGGTCGAAGCAAGCACGGCTGAGCCTTTTGGCCATGAACTCAAGATTATGTGGGACGTTGAGCCGTGGTATCAGGCGAGCCGGGACTATCTGCTGGCGTATCAATGTGGTGATGAATGTGACGATCTCCCGGACTTCATGGAGCCAATCATCACTGAATGCTCACGCATGCAACAGCATCGGCATTGGTTTGCTCAGTGCCTGAAAGGCTGGATACATGAGCGCCGCTACAACGATGATGGCGCGGAATTCATTCCTTTTCTCTATCAAGGCCACGCCTATCTGGTGTTTGGCATGCCCTGCCCGACTTCGATCAGCCACCCACCTCTGCGCCCGCAATACGTGCAGTTTTCAGACGAAGACAGTAACCGTTATCAAGTCGTCCTGTTCGAGGGTCAACTGATGCAAGTGGAAACGCTCAGCGTGCCCCCGCACCTGGAACGGCACGACTGGGAATATGAGGATTACCACCGGCGGCTATGCAGCGACTTGCTGGGGGGCGCGACGGCTGCTGGCTGGATCAGCCCGCCACCAGCAGGGTGGGGTGACCTGCTGTTTCTGAGTCCGGCCTCCCATGAAACTTTGGAACACGAGCTGCGAATAGAGATCAAGCCCGAGTCCGATGAAACGCTTTGTACCTTGCAGACCGATAACCCTGATCTGGCCGTGGAGGTACTGGAACGTGCGCGTATGGGTCAGTTCACGTGCTACGAAGGCGCCGGTGTTGAAGCCAGTTATGCCATGCGCATCGAACTCCCGACAGCCATCGCCCGCGTCGATATCAGCCTGTCACTGAAAATCATCGAAGAGACTGCCTGGCAAAGCACCCATCTGATTGGGCGGCGTGTGATCCAACGGGATGCGAGTGGACAGACACTGTACCTTGAGATCAAACCGGCTCTAATCAAACTAATACAACGTCAGCCTCTGAAGGTCTTGAAGAAGGCCATTCGTGAAGGACAGGTCCTGCGGGTTCACGGTCTCTGCGAAGAATTGCAGGAGGCACCCACATTGCCGCCTAACACGGCAGCGCTCGAACCTCTGGAAATCGACGAGCCCAACCCACTGAGGGAGCCCTACTTCGACGGCGAAGACCAGTTATTCATCCGATCCATCCGATATCAACGCGCTAATTTCTAACCGCGGGATCGGCGACGTAGTTGACGCTGCGTTGCTGACTGAATGTCTAGCTGTCCCTCCAATCCTGGAGGGCCAGCATTGACTCAACACTCCTGTCCGGCGGCCGGTGCAGTGCCCCCGTCAGCCGCGCCATCTTGAACTCAGCAGTTCAATTTTCGCTGGTAACCTGCTCAACTGCGACGGGCTCATGCGGGTTCGTAGAGAGCTTGCTATCCGAGTCCGGCTTAACTTCGCGCCTGAATTTCGCCTCGACATAAGCTTGCCAGCGACGGTTCAACCCACTTTGAGTGAACCTATAAACACCGGGGAAAGTACTCGGGGCTCTTTCGATTGCCGCATTATAGTCCGTCATCAACAGCAAAACATCTGACTCTTCAAAATTCCGAGCCGCTGCGGCCTCGACACGTTTAAAAATTTCGCCAATCGTTGCGGCTGAACTTCTATATGCCAATACTAACCCGAGCGCATCAGATGAGACCACAAAAACCATAATGGCTATAACGGCCCTTAACAATGACACTAAACCATCCGAGGCGAGGGAGGCTACTGCTGCCCCACTGACGACCAGTACCGCAGCCAGCAGCACTAGCAGTACATAAATCATAACCTTAG
Source organism: Pseudomonas sp. JY-Q (assembly GCF_001655295.1). Taxonomy (NCBI): domain Bacteria; kingdom Pseudomonadati; phylum Pseudomonadota; class Gammaproteobacteria; order Pseudomonadales; family Pseudomonadaceae; genus Pseudomonas; species Pseudomonas sp. JY-Q. Next base: position 4,780,914 of record NZ_CP011525.1, read on the forward strand.
AACTGACCGTCTGTAGGTCGCGTGTCCAGTACGAGGACTCTTCAATCATTTCAGCGAGACGTTTAAATCCAGGCGCTTCCCGAGTCGCAAAGTGCTCTTCTTCGCGCCTAGACTCCCCACTGGTTGGCGGCACCTTGAACCCTTCATTAATTCGCAGCTGCTGTCCGGCCGTAAGCTCTAATTTCAGCCCACTCATTAAAAGCACCGCTCGACGCGCTTGATCCCCCGCGGCTCGATGCGAAAGCTGCTTTTGACTCAAGCACACCCAAATCAACATTAGGGCAAACCCTAACCCAGCCAACCCAAACAGATACGCATTGTTGTTAAAATATACAGAAACCGCTGCAAACACCGCAATCAGAAACTGAACAACCATCATGGCAATTTGCAGTTTTTCAGATTTATTAGACTCGGCCCGCTGGCGCGTTAGCAGACCATTAATACTAAACTCGCCACCCACTTTCTTTAACCTACTCTCAATAAAGTCTTTCTTTCCTGCCGCATACGCTTGAACGTCATCATGGTAAATACCCGCCAAATGCTTCTTCAAATTGGCATAATCTTTGGCCAGCTGTGCATCAGACATCAGCTCACTTTTGAACACTAACATGTCACGGCCCCATCGACTGTGTGGTTCACACACATGCGCATGGAATGACCCCGTGCCGTCATAGGTATATTTGGTCAAAAAAAATCGCGGCGTACTGTCACATCGTTCGCTCAGGCGATAGCCAATCGATTGCAATTGGGTAATTAGCCTATCCACCTCAGCCCAATCGCCCACCGAGATGAGAATATCCACGATAGGCTTGGCAGAAAGATCAATTACAGAGGTGGAGCCTACATGATCAACATACACGGTTGTGGCAGTGACGACTGAACGTATCAAACTATACTCTTTAGCATACTGCTGCTTCCAAGAGGCGCTATGCTCAGCGATGCTGACTGTGTTCATCATCTCGATCCTTAAACCTCACCTAGCGTCAACTCTAGGAGTGACGCATTGTACCGCTGCAAGCGACTCTTACACTTGAGAACCAGGCCTTCAATCGTGCTTGAAAATCAGACGCAGAATTTTTTGCGCCGACACACAGACGCGCTACCAGCCAGTATCGAATCACCCCAACTTAGACATAGCAGAAGCTTTTTGCGCAATACCCTGGAGCGCAGCCTCTTCTTCACCCGCCCTAATAATATCTTGCAGAAGCCCCGCCATATCAGATGGAGTTTTATTCACGCGCAGGCCGACATAAGTGCCATCAAATGAAGAGACCGACGTTGAAAAATCTTTTTTCTCTCCAAGCAGTTTGGATTGACCACTGCCCAGCAGGAACCAGCCGAAATGACTACCGATTTCACTTAGGACAAACAGTCCAAAACCTGAATTATCGTAGATATTTTGTTCGGCCGTCAGGTTCGCGGTCCGACTCACACCCGGTCGGATCGCCTGTTTTAGCGCCTCTTGATCATCGGCAATTTCGTAGGCCGCGCGCAACGAACGACTGATGCCGATCCCTTCGTCCACGACTACCAGTTCAGCGACGCCGTTGGACCAGCGCTGACCACAAACGAAACATTCGGTAGCTCCAGAGTGCTCAAACACATTCCGTATGATTTCACGAATGGCGTAGGTGTACAGGCGTAGTTCGTTACTGTCATCGTGCGAGCCTGCCAAAACGCCTGCCAGCTTCCTAGACACCGTCTGGATCGAATCGTACCAGGCCGCCAATTCACCCGCTTGCGCTGCATCGGCAGGCTTTTCGATCGCGATGATCGGCAGATACGTCTGCGAGCCTTGGGCCTCACCGACTTTTTTACCCTGTTGGACACCAATGAAATCGAAGAAGCCCAAATGCATCAAGTAAGTTTGCGCGCCATTGGCATCGTTAAGCTCAGACCGCCAAACCTCTAAACCTCGCGATTTTCGGTAAGTAACCCAATTACGCAACACCACACCGACAACGAGCATTGAGGTTGGTGTGGAAAATTCGAGGCTGCCAAAATTTATGGTTACCCGCTCTGGATGGTCCTTAGCCTCGGCCAACTGAGCAAAAAAACCACCCAGGCAATCCTTGTCCAGTTGTTTGGGAAAATCGATTTTCATGGTGTCCCTTCCTTATCCTGCTGCGGCAGCTCAAATCCCCACAGACTATAGGTTTCACGGTTGCCACCCAGCGTCATCACCTGGTTCAGCCGAGCGCAAGCAATCAAAGCCGTTGCGACGCACCGTCAGGCACATTTATCCGCCCGCCACGATCGCACCGAGGACCGGCCTCGCGCTTGAGATTAATCATCGCATGGGCTCGACGGCCAACCGCGTTCACTGTTATTCGGCGGTGAGCGCGCCGGGGGCGCCCTGTGCAAGCGGATACTTGCACAGAAGCGTGGCCGTGTGCCACCACCCCTCTGCCCTGTAGAGGGTGGGGGTTGTTTATCGCGACCTGTGATCCGCTTGTCTGAGTAGGCAAGCTGAAGTCACCCTTGGACTGTGCCTGTCCCCTCGCCATCTTGCGCCCTCAGCGCACCCACTCGCCGAACGGAGCGTCACTTTCGATGTACCGCGCAGCCGTCTGCACATCACGCCAGCCGACATAGTCCATCAACGCTTTGCTGCTCCATTGATTTTCACTCGCCCAGGTGGCGAAACCGCGGCGCAGCGAGTGAGCCGAATACCCCTCGGGGTCGACGCCACTGCGCAGAAAAACCTGGCGCAGTAAACGCGAAAGGCTGTTGGCATTAAGCGCCTGCGTCCCGAGATGGCCCCAGCGGTCGATGGAACGAAACAGCGCGCCCTCAGTGAGGCCACTCTCTTGCAACCACACATCATACGCCGCGACCGGGCACAGCCGCTTGAGCGCCGGCACCTTTATTACCCGGCCGCGGTTACTGCGATCACTTTTGCTACTCGGCAAGAACAGCTCCAGCCCCTGCGCTGGACGTATCTGGATGTGGTCGATGCGCAAGCGGCTCAGTTCATCGCTGCGCAACGCCCGCCAGAAACCGAGCAGGATCAGCGCTTGGTCACGCGCGGCGCGCAGCCTCACGGCCGGCTGCGGATCCGCGAGTTCAGCGGCCAATTGGGCGATGCAGGTTTCCAGCTCGTTCAGTGCCAGGGCCTCGGCCTGTTGCACCGGCTGCGGGTGCAGCGCTTGAATCCCCTTCAACGTATCGCGCACCCGATAGGATTTGGTGGGGTCGGTAAAGCCCAATTGCTGATGCCACCGCGCCAAAGCGGCCAAGTGCACGCGCAGGGTACGGCTCGTGAGTTGCTCGCCGTAATGCGTGAGGTAACGCACCACACTTTCGCTGGAGGCAGGCAGCAAGCCGCCCCACTCCGTTTCGAAGTGCGCGATGGCCTGGGCGTAGCGCCGCTCGGTACTGGCGCGACGCGCCGCCCGGAGATAACGATCGGGCGAAGTGTCCACCACCGCCTCCGTCTGTACCCCCGCACGCGGCAAAACACCGCTATAAGCGCTATCACGTGCGAGAAACTTGGCTTCTCAAACGTCAGTCTGTCCGATTATTCGGATCGGACCAGGCGCCTGTACACGTGTACTTCCATACTGATTGAACAGTATGAAAAAGTGGGAGCATCAGCATGGCCCGCGCCGGTATCAATAAAGCCCTCGTGCAGCGCGCCCGCGATGCCCTCCTAGCCCGTGGTCTGTCACCCAGTATCGAGGCCGTGCGTGCAGAACTCGGCCACACGGGCTCGAAGACCACCATCCTTCGCTACCTGCGTGAACTGGACGTAGCAGAACCCCATCCGCCACAGGTGAATCTGTCGGAAGAATTGCAGGCGCTGCTGCAGAGTCTAGCTGAGCGTTTGGCGAACGAAGCGCAGGCCACGGTCGCCGTCGATCGTGCCCGCCTGGAACGGCAACAAGCGGCCTATCAGCAGCAGCGTGCGGTGGAAGCCGCGCGGTTCGAGCAATTACAAGTGGCGCACACCGCAGAGATGGAGGCCCATCGGCTGTTGCGTCTGCGTGAAGTGCAGTTGACGGGTCAACTGCAACTGGCGGAAGGTGAGCGAAAGCGTCTTGAGGAAGCGTGCCGACAGCAGCTTCAGCTGCTCGAGGAGCGTGCGACGACGATTCAGTCGCTCGAGACCAAACACCAGCAAGCGCGTGAATCTCTGGAGCACTTTCGCCAACAGCATCAACTGCAACGCCAGGAAGAGCTGCTACGGCATGATCAGCAGTTGAGTCAGTTGCAAGCCGAGGTGCGGGGATTGCGTGAACAACTCGCTGTCCGCCAGGAAGAACTGACACAGCTGTACCGAGACCTGGAACGCTCGACCAGCACGCAGGGCTACCAGCAGCAACAGCTCCGTCAGCTCGAGCGGGAATTGAACGCCGCGCAGCAGCACTTGGCGGCCGAGAAGCTGCAGATGAACCAGGCGCATCAGCAGGCAGAAATAATGGCGAGTGAGATCACCTTGCTTCGTGAGAAGTCCAAGTCTTACCTCCTCGTGCACCGTCATGACCAGCGCCTCCTGCGTGCGCAGGCGCAACAACTGGCACGCCTGCAAGGCGTGGTCGGACCGGGGTCATCCGACAGTCCACTTCCTCGATGATGGATCGAGCTTGGCGCGGAGTCGTCCCACCTCACGCGAGCGTCGCCGTGTACTTCCAGCGCATGCGGGGCAGGAAAGTTAAGAAAAAATGTAGAAAAACGCCAAATCTGAAGATTTTCATGGGCCGCTTAAGAAAAAACTGACGACTGAGTCTGTTTGAACAGAAAATTCCCGGATAGCCTCATGCCACTCAAGCACTAGGCTAGCCTGCCACAGCGACCTGGCGGTCCCTACGCTCGGAGCGGGGTCCTGCCCGCCCAGCCCAGATTGTTGGACCCTTGGATCACACCGTAGAATGGAAGGGTAAGCGGCCACTGATCACCGGACGGATATCCATGTCTACGCGCCCCACCTTTTCCCGTGAAGCGGCCATGCTGGAGAAGGGCAAAGCGCGTCTCCTGAGAAGCGGTGATTTCTTGACAGCCGAAGCGTTCGCCGTGCTGGCTCAGCTGGGCACAGAGCAATCCATGGCTGAACTCAAGGAGTGGAAACGCGCGGGCAACATCTTCTCGCTGGTTCATGAGGACAAGGAATACTTTCCCCTTTACGCCTTTGATCCCGCTTCGAGCTTCCGCCCATTTTCGTCATTGACAGCCATCATCGCGACGCTCGGCTTCAGCAAGCCTGACTGGGCTATGGCGCTCTGGTTCAGCTCATCCAATAGCTACTTGGGAGGCCAGATGCCGAAGGATGTAATGGCGGACGACCCCGCGCGGGTACTGGATGCAGCCCGAAGTGAGGCGTACGGAGCGCTGCATGGGTGACAAATTGCCTGTACATTTCGCGTTAGCGTCGCCAACGCTGTGGGCATATCTGCCCATGAAGCCCTAAGCAATATTTTTTCGCCTGACAACTCAACCAGCCAAGCGCCCTACTGGCTCCCAACTCCGGTCTTTAGAGGCGGCAATATCGATAAAGCGGCCCTGGCTACTGCGCTTGGCCAGCGCTTCGCGTGCTTCTGCTTGAAAGCGGGCGGCCATCAGGGGTTTGGGTTCCTGCTTGATCTGCCTCATAGACACCTCGTGTGTCGTGACCTTCGGGTGGATAGGATTGCTGGGCGGTGGCGATGACAAGACGCGTCCTCGCATCATACTCGACAGTATCAGTCCGGAGCACGCTAGGCGTGCTACTTAGAAGCCGGGTGACGATCAATAAACACCGTAATCGAGCCGGACGAGGAACTCCGCCAGCTCCGTATAACCGTTCTTGGTTTTCAACAGCATGCACGGCAGACGCCGGCCAAGTCCGATCGCCGGCTTGGTGAACCATGCTTCAGCCAGCTCACGATTTCCAAACACCTGCTCACCGGTTATCAAAATCTCATGGCGTCGTCTCATGAAGCAGTGATGGTTCAGACTCCAACACCTGTTAGGAAAAGGCGAGCTGAGTGCGAGAACTCTAAATGCCGTCATGCGCGGCTCCGGTTGGTGATTGACCACAGGCGCTGCGGATGCCTCTGGTCTGTAACGGTATTCGTGAGGAGAGAATCTTCCTGCCCCAAACAATAACTGAGCGGTGAAAGACTCCACGAACGCCATCGCCTCCCTTTGCACGTAGCGTTCGTAATGGGCACGATATACAAGCGGTACAGTAGCGCGATTGCCTAAGCACAGGCTGACCAGCTCTGATAACACGTAGCCACGAACATCGTAACGGGCATCAGCTGCTCTGAGCACCGTTGCATAACAAGAGTGGAAAACGAGCTTTGCGCCAGGGGAGCTCTGAGAAGGTATTTGATCGCTAATCTTGCAATTCCTATGAGATCGTTGAGCAGCTACGGCAATGAAGACACCAACGGGTGAGCGATTGACTCGTAGCGTGGCGCATTGATGAAATTGACGGAAGTATCCAGGCTGGAGAAAATCCGTCCAGCCCCGTGGCATCCTGGACTCAGTGAAGTTGTCCCTCGGCCAGCCTTTCAATGGGCGATAAAATTCAACTCATCCGAAGGCCGGCCGGCCCCTTGCTCCGGATCGACTGCCGCGGTAATGCGCGTAGATATGTCCGAAAATGTCTGCAAAAAAATGTGTAGAAAACAGCCATGTTCAACCGATGAGAAAGCGAGGAAAGCCCCGCGTTATCTGATTCAGGTTGGATAGGAATTTATGCAGAAAAATGTGCAGAGTTGTTGACCCATCTCCGGGTTTCGATACCGGCAAACGATGCCTCACAGGTACCACAAGCGGTCCTCCCACACCGTCCAGTCAAGAAATCCTCTGCATCTGCCGGCACGAGACTATCATCCTGACATTCCGACTAGAGTACACATGTACTCCACGCCACTGACGCTTAGCATTTACGTCTGGGGCAGATGACCACTGACTCGTCCAGTAGATGGATCAACGCCAGAGCAAGCGGGAATATTGGCAGGGCCCGAAGTGTTGCTACTGGGCCGGTATCCACAGCAAACAAAGGTTGACCGAGCTGAGCCTATCGCTCGGCGATCATTTTGTGATTTGGAGAATCTGATCCTTATTCACATCGACAGCGTGACAACAAATCGTGCCCTTTTGACTAACGCCCGTTGCACTTCGATGGTTAACGCAGGCGGTTTCATCCCGTGCGGGAAGACCTCCGCGGATAGCAGCGTTTCCACCAACTCAGTGTGTTGCGGTTGAGCCAAAGACCAAAGCCAAAGCAGACACTCATCATCCCAACCATCGACCCATCCGTTACTAATCAGCCGATCACCCAGTTTGATCTGCTTCACCAAGAGGCGCTCGAACCACCCAGCATCCGCCGGCCAAAACGCTATGTCACCCAGCTTGCCCTGGGCCTCTAGTGAATGAATTGCCTTCCAAAGCGGTACTGCCAGTTTTCTATGACCTGGTCGCACACACATCAAGCAGCAAAAAGCGGCAAAGGACTTTCTCAACCAGCAGCGCTGCATAAGGAACGTGCTCGATTTCGAGCGAAGGATCGCGAGCAGCGGTGCGAGCCGCTGCCAATGAGGGCAGCCAGAGAGTATTGCCAATGACTTCGGGCTGAAGCCTGCCAACTGCTTGCCATTCACGCGCACCGATTGCGCTAACTCTTCAGCGCGTGTGGGCAATAAATCTGGCTTGAGCAAGCTCCACAAGGAGGAATCAAAAACGCTGCGGAGGTCGGGAAAGCGCTCATACAAACTCACTCGAGCTATCTCAGACGCAACGGCGCCCTTGAATCGGCGTCGCCAAAGCTTGAGCAGTTCTAGAGGTGTTCCCGTTTGCGGGAGAACTGTGATGTCGTGGGCAGCTTCACAGGCTGCTACCGCTGCAGCACTGTCTTGACACCCATAGCATTCAGCCACCGAAACGGAAAAAGCGACGCCTCGAGCACGTCTGAGCTCGGGCAAATCCAACCGGCTATCCCTCATAACAAGAACTCCTTTCCAGTGTCGCCCTAACCCATGAGGAGGACACGGATCGCATCTGAATGTAGTGTCGCAACAAAAAATGTAGCAGCACTACACATCAAGCCTTACCACTACATGACGGACTTGCGGCACTACAAGGAGCGGTCATTGCCGTCCCTATTCACAAATGCAGAAGTTTTCGCATTTGTTAACCTATTGATTTTTCGAAAAACTGCCTACGTCAGACCAATAGATTTTATTCATATCATGGTCTGTCAAGGAGAGCCGAGCCGGGTGAAAATTGAGTCAACGGGGATGCCTTCCCCGCTGACCCGCGTCAAGCCCACAGTCAGTGCCTGAGGCAGGGGAAGATCACAGTTTTGATTAGAGAGCCCAAAGCCCGTCTATACGGAGACTTTATGGAACTTGATCTGAAACGCCATCTGCCAGGCACGGTTACGATCACTGCGCGTGCTGAATTAACGACTGGTCAACACCATAGGCGAATCACCCACTTCCCATCGAATAAAAACAAGTCCGCTGTGGGCTGCACGGTACTGCAGCATTCCGATTTTTGTATTCATTTAGAATATGAACCCAGAGTCACAGGCTACTGCAGTCGGCCCGGAAAAATTCGTTTCGAAAAAACTAATCAGTGCTACAGCCCTGACTTCTGCGCCTTGTTCGACGAAGGGCATATGGTCTTCTACGAACTGTTGAAGCCTACAACTGTCATTCTTCAAGTAGAAAAAGATAGGCAGAGCGGGCTCCGCGCACTCTTTAGCGAAGCGGGGCTAAACCTGGAAATAATCATGCTCGCCAGCATTAGCCAATCCCCGAAAACTCATAACCTTAGGCATCTTTACCATCACGCCCTGCATGGCACATCAGAAGGCGCGCGCCGGGTAGTTGCAACAATTAATAATTTCGATTCTGATGAGGTATCAGTCCAGCATCTGCTCAGCAGTGGCCATCCGGCTAACGACATTGCTTATTCAATTTTCTACCAGATGACCTCTGTCAATCTCAGCCAACCATTCAACCTCGATACCCGCCTGCGTAGTTCTTAACATGCGCGCCTTGATTGAAATTCGGACGGGAGAGCGTTACCACTACAGCGGCAAAGATTATCAGGTAATGGAAGTTGACGGTGAACGCGTCCAACTACGTACGATCTACGGGCCTGCTCAAGTTGTTTATCAATATGTCACCACCCTTCGTCGAGCCATTGACCAGGGCAAGATGATTAAACTGCAGGAAGCACCAATAAAAACTGATCCCCACTTAATAATTTCCCGCTTACCCAAGAGGGAAGCTCGTGCTCTCGAAACTCGCGCCGCCTATGTCGAAGCCTTCTTAGGGGACTGCGGGTGGGTCACACGCCGGACTCATCATGATTTTGTCGAAATCATGATCAAAAAAATCGGGCCTCACAAGGCTCCCAGTTACACTACTTTATGGGAATGGAAACGGGAATTTTTAAATGCTGGCAGGAACTTTATCGCCCTAATACCTAATACTTTCAGGCCAATCAACAAGCACATTTCTCATCAACCCCTGGAAGTACAGCAACTGATAAAGTCCAACATCGCCACACTTTTCTGGAACCCAACCCCCTTTACTAAAACAGCCCTAATCTCCAGCATTAGGTTGATGCTGAAAGCATTGAATGAACGGCGCCGGCTCACTGAGCAGTTTCGCGTTCCATCCGTATCAACTCTTTATAGAATCATCAACGAGGTTAACGCCCACGAGACCATACTTCATCAGCGCGGCCGAAAAGCTGCCAAGAAAACTCATTACTGGGGAGCGCCGATACCTGAGCCTGATCGACTATTTGAGCGTGTAGAGGCCGACTCACGCCCCTTGGACGTCATAGTAGTGGATAAACATGGCAAGCCAGTAGGAAAGCCTGTACTTACTGCCTTTATCGAAGTTAAGACCCGCTATATTATCGCATGGCTGATCTCACTTAATCCGGCGTCCTTGGACACTACCATCAATGTCTTACAGAGATCGTTAAGTTCCAACAATCCGCGAGGTGGCTTGGCTGAACTATACATTTTTGATAACGGTGCCGAATTTATCGCTAAAACCCTGAGAAAACTTCTTCATTTCTTGGGCTCAGCGGTCACTTTTTGCGAGCAAGACGAACCGAATCAGAAACCGCATATCGAAGCTTTCTTTAAGACCTGGGCCTGTGAAATAGAGCACATGATGCGCGGCACGACCCACAAAAGTATTGTGGCGAGAGGTGACTACGACTCTGAAGGGCAAGCGATGTATACGCTCGAACAAGTCCAAAGCATTTTCACCGAATGGCTTGATACGTATCATGCTGACAAACACAGTTCGTTGGAAATGTCCCCCAACGAAGCTTGGTCACTAGCCGTGACTAACCAATTTCCGCCTCAAAGATTCTCAGACGAGGATCTGCGTCGCTGTTTTTGGCGATCTGCGGAAGTAACGGGAAATCCAAGCGGACGGGTACGCCATCAGAATCTGCACTGGTATGGGCCTGCGGTTAGTTATCTAGCCACAAAGCACCCCCTAGTAAAGAAGCTCATTCTTTATTTTGATGCTGGCGACGTAAGCCAAGCCTGGATCTGCCACCCGAGCTATCCGCATGATATCCAGCCGCTAATCCCGATGCACCCTCAATACCAAAACGGTCTAACGCTGCATTTTCATCATCTGATCCAAGCGCAGCAAAAGGCTATCAGGAAGACGCAGTGTTATTGCAAAGCACTGGAGGCGCGAACACAACTACTCTGGAAGATTGCAAAGGCCAACAAAAAGGGCTACCAAACACTCTTGACAGCGCTAGAGGATGGGAAGTTGAGTACGCAGCAAGTGACAGAAATTTATGAGCAACCATCATTGCCATTGGACAACGTAGTGCCTTGTCACGAATACAACACTGCAACTCCTGAAGACTTTACGCTTTCAATAGGGGGCCGTCGAAATGGAGACCGCACGGATTAATTCAATGCTCAATGCCTTCAAGCATTGTAGGGTTCACTTCCCACGATTCAATGCTGCGCATTCGGTTCTACTGGATGCAATCGAGGATACTAAGGTATCAGAAGAACCTTATGGGGCAATATTGTGCGCCAGGACGGGCACAGGAAAAACAACGCTATGTTTTAGTGCTATGGAACAATACGTAGAAAGGTATGCAAGCTTTGTCGAAGGTGGAGTCGACCTATGCAAGCCCGTCATCTACTTCGAAGTCCCTAGCGACGTGACTGTAAAGGGCATGCCGCGACAGATGTTAATCGCACTAGGCATTAGCAAACCCAGAGGCAGTCTTGAGGAAATGACACAGCAACTTGTGAGCCTCCTAAAACAACTACGTGTAGAGCTTGTATTCTTAGATGAAATCAACCGCCTTTGTATCGGCGCCGCCCAAAAAATACGCCCGCAAACTCTTGGTTGGATAGCATCTTTTACTACGAAGCTAGGTAAGCCAGTAATTATTAGCGGCACCGAAGAATGTGTTGACATACGGTCGCATCTCGGCGCATTCGCGACACGCTTCCCATATCAAGTAACTTTGGAGTTCTTCACCTACAGTGACGATCCAAACTCAGATTACGCTCGCACATTAGAAAAGCTCAATGAGGCTCTTTTCACGGTCACAGGCCTTTCCAGTGACATTAACCTTCATGACCCGTCCATTGCTTTGGGCCTTTTCATAGCAACAGCAGGTAATCTTGGCTGGCTCAGGAAGATCCTCTTCGTTGCGCTGAAGCGATGTCTCTTACGCGATGATGGCAAGGGTTTAAAGCTAGCCGATCTGCATTATTCCTGTGAACACCTCAGCTTAGATACCAAGCTGTCATCTCGCAACCCATTCGCAGCAGATCTAGTGAGCAATCTTCGACTTATAGAATCAAAAGAGGTTCAAGAAAAAATAAAATCGTATAGGGTCTCACCATGAATGAAGTATTTTACTTGCCGTTTCCCTTGCCTGAGGAAAGCCCGACAAGCTTATTGAAACGATTCGCTTTAAAGCACGGCTGCGTTACACGCGCTCAATTTTCGAGTCTCGGCATCCCATTATCTGTATTTAATGCACTCAGCCGCAATGGGGAACCGGCAGTATGGCTCGCCGACAGGTCCGGCATTTATAAAGATAAAGTACTATCAGGATTTTATGCCCCTTTAACTGCATTTCGATCAAATAGGCATTACTCTGTTAACAACCTTCTGATCAAGAACTCGATGATACGCTGGTCGGGACGAGGATTGTGCTCCGACTGCTGGCATGAAGGCATGGAGCACTTTCTTAAGGACATTCGATTTTGCTTCCATTGCCCCCTCCACACCAGAGCTTATTTATTTAATTGCCCGCATTGCGGCGCTCTCATCTCGTGGTTTGATGCACTGACGCTACACTGCAGAGCCTGCGAGAATGAATTGATCTCTCCACCATGCACTATCGAAGATACAAATCTAGAACAGAAACTACTTAACTGGTTTCGTGGGTCGAAGCAAGAAAATATTGATTTGCTAGAGCATGCGCTCCACGCTCTAAATTACACCTATCCTGTTTCAAGCGGTGACCCTAATAGGGCTACGCTCCTTATTGCAGTGGCGATAGTTGAAAATGATCAAAAAACACTGAGTGAATTTCTCAACACGCTTCACTCCTGCCATCCACATTTGGAGCGCCGCATCATTGCAGCGGCATTATCCAATGTAGAAACTGAAGTTTCAAGAAAGGTGGTTGAATCGTTCTTGGATAACAAAGACGCACGCCATCCCGATACCTCTGGTTCATCCAGCACACCTTACAGACAACCAGGAGAAACGTTTTCCTTAGCTAGAACACAAATTAGAAAACTCTTAAACCTACCTCGAAGTGTGCTGCTAGCCCTCTACAAAGAAACTCAGCACATTTGGAAAAGCGTTGGCCGCCAACGTATGATTCCTGAAAACCTTATCCTTGAGTTGGTAGAAAAAGCTGATGAATTCAGAAATCGCCCAATCAGGAAGGAGCCAGAAAGAAAAGGAATGACTCTAGGGTCTACAGCACAACGACTCGGTGTAACTAGGCATAGGCTTAATCGAATCATCCAAGAGGGTCTGCTTGAGGTTACAGTTCATGGCGACAATTCCTATAGCGTCAACGAGCGTCAGATTCGAAATTTTGAAGATAGGTACGAAACCTTAGCGCAGTTCTGCTCAAGGACTAATACGGATAGAAATTCAGTGATATTGGCTATGCAGGCCCTCGATATAATCCCCCTTCCAGCACAGCAATTCACTTATGCGGTCCCTCTAGAACGCTCTGTTACCGATCGGCTCGGTGCATATCTGGAGGCACGAGTGCCGCATGAAAAGCACCCAAGAGTTCAAAGAGCTCAACTGGCGTTTATTGATGAGGCAGAAATCGATAAGTATTGCCGTTCGCAGAAAGCCTCAGAGCTGTCAAACCTCTCACCTTGCACAATCGCTAAGCTTATTAGAGATGGTTGGCTCATCGCTCGACGAAGAAAACGGAGGGGGAACTCTTTATACTTGCTAAAAACGGATGTTGAGGCAGCAAAATATGATTTCTTAAAAGCGGAGGAATTCGCAAGAATTATTGGCACCGTCCATAATTTAGCAACCAAGCTGCTTATAAGCTTGGGATTGAAGCCGTTAGCAGGTCCATTTGCTGGCTGCGGTGATACTACAATATTTCACCGTGAAGACATTGAAGAAATAGTCCGCAAAAACTCAAGCCATAATAACGAAACGATGACAATCCTTGAAGCCAGCAGCTACCTTAAGCTTTCGGTAAGCACTGTAACAACACTATTGATAACTCGTGAGATATCTGCCGATTGCAATGGTGCACCGAGCAACTTATTCATCGACAAATCGAAGGCAGATGAATTTCTAATCAATCATATCAGTGCCACCGAAGCCTCCAAAATGATTGGTATCAGCCCTTCAAAAATACAAACCTTTTTAAAAAATAGAAATATATTACCAACACATAGAAACCCCAACGAAGCGTCTGAAACTTTTTTTCTTCTCAGAGATCTTCAACAGCTAGGCTTCAAGCTCGTCACCAACAGTTCGAATGAAACATATCTAGATGGTTTCGTATCACTACCAGATGCATGCAATAAACTTAAGATTTCCCTTCAAGATTTTACCAAGCATTTCACCAAGACGGGGTACGTGAACACCATCCGCGCAAGGGACAAGGATTGGATCTCTCATGAAGATCACAACAAGGTTCGTCAGTTTCTGAAAGCCTACTGCACTTTAGCCATGGCAGATTCACGCGCAGGTGCCAAAGGGCGTTTTAAATATCTCATAGACATAGGTGCAATACGCATCGCAACCAAGCTTCCGCCCCAATTAGCGGCTGGGATATTCATCAGCAAACGGGCAGTCGCCATTCAAATCAAGCGTTTTCAATCTTCACCCGGTAGGCGTTATTAAAATCACAGACTACACTTCAAAAACTCACCTTCCAGGGCTGTAGTTCATTTAGGTTCAATCGACTGCCTTCGTAGACATCAAAACAGTCTGCGAGAGGAGCGCACTCAGTCATTCGGCCCACCACAAATCCCCGTGAAGCGGTCACAATCGACCAGAGAGCAGGTCTCCTTTTTGGCGCTTGCATAGTCTGCAGACGTCCACCTGCCCTAGCGCCTGAGCGATCAGAACTCGAACCTAAGCGCCCTTGATAACATCAATACGATTGCCAGTGACTAAAAGTCTTCTGGTTCAATTTTTTTGATATTTTTGTTCGGTCCGCGCTGAAAAAAACTTTATTTATCAATGCCTATTATTCGGAAGTCAGTGAAAAATAAGGCCGGGCTGAGCATCGAGAAGGCTGCCGATTGGCAGCCTTTTTTTATGATTTTCCCCGAGAGTCCTGACGTCAGTTACGAAGATTGATTTCTTAATCCTATAAAAGACCGCCCCTGCGAAGGCCCATGTGAACAGGGGGCCATTTATTGCCTGTGCTGGCCTCTTCGCGGGTGAACCCGCTCCTACAGAGATCGCAGTTTGCCGGGGTTACCTGGCAAGCTGGTCTGCCTGACTTAGCAATGAGCCCTCTGGGCTGATGGGGGAGCTGTGCGGGTTCATCGAGGCGTAGAACCGCCGCGAACACCGGCGAAGCCGGTGCCATACACCGAGTCGGATTCTTCGCGGGCAAGCCCGCTCCCACCGAAGCACAGCTCTAGCTTTGAGGCGGTGTTTTACCTTGGAGATTTCGGCCTGGGGCTGCCAAACCCTATAGGCCTACTCAAGTCGCTCAGCAGCCTTTTTGTAAGCTTGGTCCCGCTCACGGCGATCGACAGCGACGACAAAAACCACGATCTCTTGGTCAATGACCTGATAAACCAGCCTGTACCCGCTGCTGCGAAGCTTTATTTTGTAGCAATCCGGCAGCGAGTGAAGGCGGTTTGCCTCGATTCAAGGTTTCAGCAGGACCTCTGCCAGTTTCTTCTTGAACTGCTGACGCACGGTATCGCCCAGCTTCTTCCACTCTTTCAATGCGCGGGAATCAAGGTCGAGGCTATAGGTCATCCAGCTTTACCCTCACGCGCTGCGGAGAAGCAAGCCGCTCTTGTACGGTAGCAATGAGATCTTCATCTTCCTCGGTCATCAGGACCGGCCGGAAGGGTAGCTTGCCCCGCTCAGCTACATATTGCAGGGCCTGGCGCATGAGTTCGGAGGGGGTGACACCGAGGCGATCGAGCTCTTTGTAGGCGCGGGCTTTGAGATCATCGTCGACGCGGATATTGATAGAAGCCATGACATAGCCCTCATGTAAAGACGATTGTCATTACACTGCACTGATCGTGGGGACTCTGCAATGGCAGTTTGTCTGCCGGAAGTGACCACAGCGCCATTCCCTTCAAATGAAGAGGCCTCGCCCCTGCCGACAGGAGGGGTACGGCACCAGCAAGGATGCCGGGACTGGACATGCCAGTCGACGTGGTCAAGGGCGAGGCCAGATCTGAAGATAGCGCAGGCTCGGGGATGGGGCCACCGCAGTTACGATTTGATTTTTAACCCTGCCCCCGGTTTGCGGTGCGAGGCGGCCAATGGGGTGGATGGCACGGGCTTTACCCGTGTTCGCGGGCAAGCCCGCTCCTACCAGTAGATCGTGTACGTGCGTGGCATGGTGCATGGCAGTTGTAGTATGTCTGCAGCGCGTTCAGGGTAGAGCCTCTGCCGCTCAGTTTTTGGCGTCTAGTACCTTATTTGCTCTGCGATCAGCCGTTGACAGCCCTCCTCCCCCTTGCTAATAATCGCCCACAGTTGTACGACAACGCATAACAAAAACAACAATCAGTGGACGAACTCATGTCGACATCCATCCCGCTACACCTACGTCTGTTGCATACCCCTCTTCCCCCGGCCAGCTCGCGTAAACCTGCCAGTACGTAGCGCCCGGTTACCGCGCATTCACCCCTGGCCCTGACCGGCCCGTTATCTACCCGCCCCTGCCGCAGGCCGCTTGCGCGTGCCCGGTGGACGGGCTGCCACACCCTTAGGGAGCACAACAATAATGAAAATCTGCCACACCCTACCCTTCGCCCTGCTTGGCGCCGGGGTTATCGCCGGCCTGCCGGGCACCAGCCTGGCAGCGGGATTTGTCGAGGACAGCAAGGCCACCCTCGGGCTGCGCAACTTCTACATCAACCGCAACTTCACCAACCCCAGCAACCCACAGAGCAAGGCCGAGGAGTGGACGCAAAGCTTCATCCTCGATGCCCGCTCGGGGTTCACCGAAGGGCCAATCGGCTTCGGCGTGGATGTGCTGGGGCTGTGGTCGGTCAAACTCGACGGCGGTGGCGGTACCTATGGCACGGCGTTGCTGCCACGCCATGACGATGGCAAGCCGGCAGACGACTACGGGCGCCTGGCAGTGGCGGGCAAGGCGCGTATTTCCAAGACCGAACTGAAGATCGGTGAATGGATGCCGGTACTGCCGATTCTGCGTTCGGACGACGGGCGTTCGTTGCCACAGACGTTCCGTGGCGGGCAGGTTACCTCCAACGAAATCGCAGGGCTGACCCTGTACGGCGGCCAGTTCCGCGGCAACAGCCCGCGTAACGACGCGAGCATGGAAGACATGAGCTACCGCGGCGGCGTGTCGGACCGTTTCAACTTCGTCGGCGGCGAGTACAAGTTCAACCAGGACCGCACGCTGGTGGGGCTTTGGAATGCGGTGCTGAAGGACGTGTACCAGCAGCAATACCTGCAACTGAGCCATAGCCAGCCGGTGGGTGACTGGACCCTGGGTGCGAACCTGGGCTACTTCCATGGCGACGAGGACGGCTCCGAACGCGCCGGGCAGTTGGACAACAAGACCTACTCGGGGATGTTCTCGGCCAAGTACGGTGGCAGCACCTTCTGGGTGGGGCTGCAGAAAGTCGATGGTGATACCTGGATGCGGGTGAACGGCACCAGTGGCGGGACCTTGGCCAACGACAGTTACAACTCCAGCTTCGACAATGCCAACGAGCGTTCGTGGCAGGTGCGCCATGACTTCAACTTCGTCACCGTCGGGGTGCCAGGGCTGACCTTTATGAACCGCTACATCAGCGGGCGCGATGTGCACAGCGGGGGGGTGACCGATGGCAAGGAGTGGGTGCGTGAAACGGAGCTTGCGTATGTAATCCAGAGCGGGGCATTCAAGGATTTGAGTGTGAAATGGCGTAACTCGTCGATTCGCCGGGATTACAGCAATAACGAGTTTGACGAGAACCGGTTGATCTTCAACTACCCATTGTCGTTGCTCTGATCAAGACCTGCGGGTTTACCCGCGAATACGGTGGTGGCGGCAACGGTGAGCGGCGGGTGGAGATTGGCCAGCAGGGCCGGCCCTTTCGCGGGTGAACCCGCTCATACACAACGGCCTGCGCCCAACCACCGACCTGTGTCCACCCTCGATCTGGTGTAGGAGCGGGTTTACCCGCGAATACGGTAGCGGCGGCAACGGCGAACGGCGGGTGGAGATTGGCCAGCAGGGCCGGCCTCTTCGCGGGTAAACCCGCTCCTACACGACGGCCTGCGCCCAACCACCGACCTGTGTCCACCATTGATCAGGTGTAGGAGCGGGTTTACCCGCGAATTCGGTAGCGGCGGCAACGGCGAACGGCGGGTGGAGATTGGCCAGCAGGGCCGGCCTCTTCGCGGGTAAACCCGCTCCTACACGACGGCCTGCGCCCAACCACCGACCTGTGTCCACCCTCGATCTGGTGTAGGAGCGGGTTTACCCGCGAATACGGTAGCGGCGGCAACGGCGAACGGCGGGTGGAGATTGGCCAGCAGGGCCGGCCCATTCGCGGGTAAACCCGCTCCTACGGGCGACCGCGCAGGCCTTTCGCATTTTCTTATCCGCGAAAAGGCCGGCAAAAGCCGCCCAAGCCTCATTGACAACACACAGAACCACCGCCAATAATCACTCAAGTCATACGACAACCTACAACAACTAACAATAAGAGCCGGCCATGACCACTACCCCCTTCAATCGCCTGCTGCTCACTGGAGCCGCAGGCGGCCTGGGCAAGGTCCTTCGCGAACGCCTGAAAGGCTACGCCGAGGTCCTGCGCCTTTCCGACATCAGCCCCATGGCGCCTGCTGCTGGCCCGCATGAGGAAGTCATCACCTGCGACCTGGCCGACAAGGCTGCGGTGCATGCACTGGTCGAAGGCGTGGACGCCATCATCCACTTCGGCGGGGTTTCTACCGAGCACGCCTTCGAAGAGATTCTCGGCCCCAACATCTGCGGCGTGTTCCACGTGTACGAGGCGGCGCGCAAGCATGGGGTCAAGCGCATCATCTTCGCCAGCTCCAACCACACCATCGGTTTCTACCGCCAGGATGAGCGCATCGACGCTCACGCGCCACGCCGTCCCGACAGCTATTACGGGCTGTCCAAGTGCTACGGCGAAGATGTGGCCAGCTTCTACTTTGACCGCTACGGCATCGAGACCGTCAGCATTCGCATCGGCTCGTCGTTCCCGCAGCCACAGAACCCGCGCATGCTCTGCACCTGGCTGAGCTATGACGACTTGGTGCAACTGATCGAACGTGGCCTATCGACGCCCGACGTTGGCCATACCATCGTCTACGGCGCCTCCGACAATCGCACCGTGTGGTGGGACAACCGCCATGCCGCGCACCTGGGCTATGTGCCCAAGGACAGCTCGGAAGCCTTCCGCGCAGCCGTGGAGGCCCAACCGGCACCCGCCGCCGATGACCCGAGCATGGTCTACCAGGGCGGCGCTTTCGCCGTGGCCGGCCCGTTCAACTGACCCCACGCCAGGAGGCACGGCCATGAACTGCGAACTGATCGTCGACGCCCGTAACGGTACCGGCGAAAGCCCTGTGTGGCACCCCGGTGAACAGGCCCTGTACTGGGTAGACATTCCCGCTCGCCAATTGCATCGCTGGCAAGCGGCCGATGGCAAACACCAGTTCTGGCAAGGCGACGAGATGCTGGCCTGCATCGCCCGCAGCGGTCAGGGCTGGGTTGCGGGTATGGAAAGCGGCATCTTTCAGCTCCAGGCCAGGGCGGACGGCAGCCTGGACAGCCGGCTGCTCAGCAACGTGCAGCACGCCCAGGCCGGCATGCGCTTCAACGATGGCCGCTGCGACCGTCAGGGCCGCTTCTGGGCCGGGACCATGCTGCTGGACATGCAGCAAGGCGCCCATGTGGGTGCGCTGTACCGGCATGACGGCGAAGGCCACCTGCACCTGCAGCAGGACGGCATGATCGTGCCCAACGGCCTGGCGTTCAGCCCCGACGGCATGCGCATGTACCTGTCCGACTCACACCCCAACGTGCAGAAGGTGTGGGCCTTCGACTACGACACCGACAACGGCACGCCGCACAACAAGCGGCTGTTCGTCGACATGCGCGGCTACCCAGGACGCCCCGACGGCGCCGCGATCGACCAGGATGGCTGCTACTGGATCTGCGGCAACGACGCCGGGCAAGTTCACCGCTTCACCCCTGACGGGCGCCTCGACCGCTCGCTCAGCGTGCCGGTGAAAAAGCCGGCCATGTGCGCCTTTGGTGGCGCCAACCTCGACACCCTGTACGTCACCTCGATCCGCCCCGCGGGCATCGACCTCGGCGACCAGCCACTGGCTGGCGGGGTATTTGCCCTCAACCCTGGCACAAAGGGCCTGGAGGAACCTGCCTACCGGGGCTGAGCCCCACTGCCACACCCACACTTGCACGCCCGAAACCGGATAATAAAAACCACGGAGTTTCATCATGACGTTCAAACGCAAGCTGCTTCTTGCCGTACTCCCGTTCGCCTTCAGCGTGGCCATGCCCGCCTCGGCGCTGGACATCAAGTTCGCCGAAATCCACCCGGCCGGCTACCCGACCGTGGTCGCCGAGCAGAACATGGGTAAAAAGCTGGAACAGGCCAGCAATGGCGACATTACCTTCAAGATGTTCGCCGGCGGCGTGCTGGGATCGGAAAAGGAAGTGATCGAACAGGCTCAGATCGGCGCCGTGCAGATGACCCGCGTCAGCCTGGGGATCGTCGGCCCGGTAGTGCCGGATGTGAACGTGTTCAACATGCCGTTCGTGTTCCGCGACCATGAGCACATGCGCAAGATCATCGATGGCGAGATCGGCCAGGAGATCCTCGACAAGATCACCAACTCCGACTTCAACCTGGTGGCCTTGGCCTGGATGGACGGCGGCTCGCGCAGCATCTACACCAAAAAGCCGGTGCGCAGCCTGGAAGACCTCAAAGGCATGAAGATTCGCGTACAGGGCAACCCGCTGTTCATCGACATGATGAACGCCATGGGCGGCAACGGTATCGCCATGGACACCGGGGAAATCTTCAGTGCCCTGCAAACCGGGGTGATCGACGGCGCCGAGAACAACCCGCCGACCTTGCTTGAGCACAACCATTTCCAGAGCGCCAAGTACTACACCCTGACCGGCCACCTGATCCTGCCGGAGCCGGTGGTGATGTCCAAGACCACCTGGAACAAGCTCACTCCGGAGCAGCAGGTGCTGGTGAAAAAGGTCGCGCGCGAAGCACAGATGGAAGAGCGTGCGCTGTGGGACGCCAAGTCTGCCGCCAGCGAAGAGAAGCTCAAAGCCGCCGGTGTCGAGTTCATCACTGTCGATAAGAAACCGTTCTTCGAAGCCACCGCGTCGGTACGCGAGAAGTACGGCGCGCCGTACGCCGACCTGATGAAGCGTATCGACGCCGTCCAGTAATACCAGCCCCTTCCAAGACGACCTCGGCAGTGCGGCCGCCGCCGCCCTGCCGCTTTGGTGATGCCTATGAAATCGCTTTTCCTGAGCGTGAACGACACGCTGTACCGCAGTTGCATCTGGATCGCGGGCCTGTCGATCCTGGCCATGACGCTGATCATCCCGTGGGGCATCTTCGCCCGCTACGTGCTGGGCACCGGCTCCAGCTGGCCAGAGCCAGTCTCTATCCTGCTGATGGTGGTATTCACCTTCGTTGGTGCCGCCGCCAGCTATCGCGCCGGGGCGCATATGGCGGTGGGGATGATTACCGACCGATTGCCGCCGCTGCAGCGCCAGCTGGTCGCCCTGCTGGTACAACTGCTGATGATCGTGGTGTGCGTGTTCATGACCTATTACGGCACCCGGCTGTGCATCACCACCTGGAACCAGTCGCTGGCCTCGCTGCCCGGTGTGCGGGTCGGCATGACTTACGCGCCGATCCCGGTCGGCGGCGTGCTGACGCTGGTGTTCGTGCTGGAAAAACTCCTGCTGGGCGATCAGAGCAACCGCAAGGTCGTGCGCTTTGATCTGGTCGAAGAAAACGAAGGAGCTGCGTAAATGGAAGCGTTCATTCTGTTGGGCAGTTTCATCGTGCTGATTCTGATCGGCATGCCGGTAGCCTACGCCCTGGGCCTGTCGGCACTGATCGGCGCCTGGTGGATCGACATCCCGCTGCAGGCGATGATGATCCAGGTGGCCAGTGGGGTTAACAAGTTCTCGCTGCTGGCCATTCCATTCTTCGTGCTGGCCGGCGCGATCATGGCCGAAGGCGGCATGTCACGCCGGCTGGTGGCCTTTGCCGGGGTGCTGGTGGGCTTCGTGCGTGGCGGGCTGTCGCTGGTCAACATCATGGCCTCGACCTTCTTCGGTGCGATTTCCGGCTCGTCGGTAGCCGATACCGCCTCGGTGGGCTCGGTGCTGATCCCGGAGATGGAGCGCAAAGGCTACCCGCGTGAATTTTCCACCGCCGTGACCGTCAGCGGCTCGGTGCAGGCGCTGCTGACCCCGCCCAGCCACAACTCGGTGCTGTACTCGCTGGCGGCGGGCGGCACGGTGTCGATCGCCTCGCTGTTCATGGCGGGGGTGATGCCCGGCCTGCTGCTGAGCGCGGTGATGATGGGCCTGTGCCTGTTGTTCGCCAAGAAGCGCAACTACCCCAAGGGCGAAGTGATCCCGCTGCGCCAGGCGCTGAAAATTGCCGGTGAGGCGCTGTGGGGCCTGATGGCCATGGTCATCATCCTCGGCGGTATCCTGTCGGGGGTGTTCACCGCCACCGAATCGGCAGCCGTGGCAGTGGTGTGGTCGTTCTTCGTGACCATGTTCATCTACCGCGACTACAAGTGGCGCGACCTGCCCAAGCTGATGCACCGCACAGTACGGACCATCTCCATCGTGATGATCCTGATCGGCTTTGCCGCCAGCTTCGGCTACGTAATGACGCTGATGCAGATCCCGTCGAAGATCACCACGGCGTTCCTGACCCTGTCGGACAACCGCTACGTGATCCTGATGTGCATCAACTTCATGTTGTTGCTGCTGGGCACGGTGATGGACATGGCGCCGCTGATCCTGATCCTTACGCCGATCCTGCTGCCGGTGATTACCGGTATCGGCGTGGACCCGGTGCACTTTGGCATGATCATGTTGGTGAACCTGGGTATCGGGCTGATCACCCCGCCGGTGGGAGCGGTGTTGTTTGTCGGCTCGGCCATCGGCAAGGTGAGTATCGAGTCGACGGTGAAGGCGCTGATGCCGTTCTACCTGGCGCTGTTCCTGGTGCTGATGGCAGTGACTTACATTCCAGCGATCTCGCTGTGGCTGCCTAGCGTGGTGCTGTAATTATGAACGGGGGCCGCTTGGCGGCCCCTGGGCTCTTGCAAATGGATCCTGCACATGGCTGTCCCCTCCTCGGCTGTACCGCTTTTCCCCCGCAAACTGGCCATCGCCTTGCTCGCCCTGCTGGCCTGTTCATTCGCCGGTAACCACATCGCCGCGCGCATCGCCTTCGATGACGGCACCGGCGTGCTGCTGGCCATCCTCTGCCGCTCTGGCATCACCTTCCTGGTACTGGCCGGGCTGCTGCTGTGGCAACGCCAGGCCCTGGCCCTGCCCGCTGGTGCGCACCGGTGGCAGCTGCTGCTCGGCCTGCTGATTGCCACCCAGAGCCTGTGCCTGTACTCGGCGGTGGCGCGTATTCCAGTGGCTTTGGCGCTGCTGGTGGGCAACACCTTCCCGATGCTGCTGGCGCTGCTCACCTGGGCGCTGGGCGGCGCACGCCCCACGGGCCGCACCGTACTGTTCATGGGCCTGATCCTGTGCGGCCTGGTGCTGGCGCTGGATGTCCCGGCACGCCTGGCCGACAGCGCTGCGGCCAACCCGCACTGGGTGCCAGGGGTCAGCCTGGCCTTCGGCGCCGCCTGTGCCTTTGCCTGCGCCTTGTGGATCACCGACCATAAACTGGCCAGCGTGCGCGGCCCCGTGCGCAGCCTGCTGACTTTGCTGATCGTGTTCTCCAGCATGCTGGTTGCAGGCGCAAGCGGCGTGATGCCGTCCGGTTTGTCACTGCCAGGCAGCAGCAGTGGCTGGGCGGCCTTGGCCAGCCTGGTAGTGCTGTATGGCTTGGCCTTCACCTTGCTGTTCGTTTGTGTGCCAAGGCTGAACATGGCGCAGAACGCCCCCGTGATGAACGTCGAACCCATCGCCACGCTACTGCTGGGCTGGGCCTTGCTCGACCAGCAACTGGGCACCCTGCAATTACTCGGCGGCGCGGTGGTGGTGTGCGGCATCGTGCTGCTCACCTACCGTCGGGCCAATTGATCGTTCATTTAAATGGAGCCTTGAATGTCTGTGACCGAACTGCACCTGCAGGACCGCCTGACCCGCCTGAGCCTGGCTCCGGAGTTGGGCGCCAGCCTGGTCAACTGGGAAGTGAAAGCGACCGGGCAAGCGCTGCTGCGCCATTCCGACCTGGCCGCACTAAAAAGTGGTACGCCACGACGCCTCGCCTGCTACCCACTGGCGCCTTGGTCCAACCGCATTGGCGAGGGTGGCTTTGCCCGACCCGAGGGGTGGCAGGCACTGGCACCCAATACCGGGCATGACCCTTACCCGATCCATGGCAGTGCCTGGCAGCAGGCCTGGCAGGTGGAGCACCACAGTGAACAGCGAGCACGGCTGACGCTAGACAGTGCTGTGCCGTTTGCTTACCGGGCCACGCTGGATGTGCATCTGCATGAGGGGTGCCTGAACCTGGACCTGCATGTAACCCATCTGGATGAGTCGGCCAACTGGTACGGGTTGGGGTTGCACCCTTACTTTCCGCGGTATCCCGATACCAAGTTGTACGCATCGGCACGCAACGTGTGGCTGGCCGAGGATGGGCGGTTGCCGTCGTACCAGGCCGAGGTGCCCGAACAATGGCGCTTCAATGCCATGGGGCGTTTACCCGAGACAGTGGTTGATCACGCCTTCAATGGCTGGCCAGGGGAGTGTGTGATCGAACAGCCCAGCGCGGGTTATCGACTGGCGTGCAGTGCCAATGGGGCCGAACACTTCTTGCTGTATTGCCCGCAGGGGCAAGGTTTTTTCTGCTTTGAACCTGTTAGCCACCCAATCAATGCGCATCACCTGCCAGGGCGACCAGGGTTGCGGTTGCTGAACCGGGGGGAGGCAATGACCCTGGGGTTCAGGATGCAGTATCGGGCGTTGTGAGCGGGCTGCCTGAAAAAGGGCCGTCACGATAGCGAACATTGTCTGGCGCCATTTCTCGACGCGCTGAACGGCCTCAATCCAGCTGCTGATCGCGCAAGTCTTGCGCCAGCATGTCGATAAAGGCCCTGACCTTGGCCGAGCCGTACTTGCTTTCGCGGTGCAGCACATGAATGGGCCAGGGCGCCTCTTCGTACTCGGCCAGCAGCACCTGTAACTCCCCGCTAGCCAGTTCGTCCGCCACCTGGTACGACAGCAGCCGGGCAATCCCCAGCCCGCCGCTGGCAGCTGCGATTGCCCCGTCATTGCTGGTTACCGTCAGCCGTGGCTTCATGCGCACCAAGGTCGGCTCGTCGGTCACTCCGAAGCGCCAACCCGCCCGCGGCGACAGGTTGGTGGTGCCGATTATCGCATGCCCGGCCAGGTCCGACGGATGCTTCGGCACACCATGGCGCGCCAGGTAGTCGGGCGAGGCACACAACATGCGCCGCACCCTGCCCACCCGCAACGCCTTCAACCCGGAGTCGGGCAACGGCCCGATGCGCACGGCCACGTCCATGCCCTCTTCGACCATGTTCACCACGCGGTCGAGAAAAAACGCGGAAACGTCGACTTCCGGGTACTGCTGCAGGTAACGGACGATGCACGGCATGACGAACTTCTTGCCGAACAAAATCGGCGCGGTCACCGCCAGGTCGCCCCTGGGAGTCGCGTTGATGCCGGCAGCGGCTTCATTGGCCTCGTGGATACTGGCGAGGATGTGCCGGGTGTCTTCCAGATAGCGGCCGCCGGCCTCGGTCAGACGCACGCTGCGGGTTGTACGCAGCAACAGTTTGACCCCGAGCTGCTCTTCCAGGGCGCTGACGGCGCGGGTGACGGCGGCCGCAGAAATGTCCAGACGGCGGGCAGCCGCGGCGAAGCTTTCCAGCTCGCCGACGGCGACGAATACCTTCATCAGGTGGATCTGGTCCATGCGGGCTCCTGAGGGTAATGGGGCGTGCGGATTATCGTTCATCTGGATGCGTGGTGTTAGCTGTGCCGGCCTCTTCGCGGGCAAGCCCGCTCCTACGACTGGCTTCAATCAGACATCCAGCACCAACGCCTGCATCCCCTCCTCCCCCTTCGCTGGCACAGCACAACAGATCAGCACCGACCCTGCCTCCGGCAACTCTGCCGGCGGATTCGGATAATGCACCTGGCCGCTCACCAGCCGGGTCTTGCAGGTACCACACGAACCACCCCGGCAACTGAACTCCGGTGCCAGCCCACGCGCCTCGGCCAGTTCCAGCAAGGTGCCGCTACCGGGAACCCAGCGAGCCTCCTTGGCCGACGCAGCAAAATACACCGGCACCGGTTCGTCGGCGGCAGGCGGCTGTTGCAAGATTGGCTGGTCTGCGTCGGTGTGCCGCCGCAGCGTCGACGGGCCAAACGCTTCGGCGTGAATCCGCGCATCCGGCACATGCACCCCACGCAGCCCTTCGTAAAGCTGCTGGGTGAAGCTGCCCGGCCCACACAGGTAGAAATCGTAGTCGTCCAACGCCAGCGTTGCCTTGACCTGTTCGATACCCAACCGGCCGGCAAACTCGTAATCACGACCGACCTGCGCGTGCCCTTCAGGCTGGCTCAGGGCGCGGTGTATATGCAGTAGTTCGCCAGCCTGTTGCTGCAAGGTCGCCAGTTCCTGCTGGAACGGCAAGTCGGCCAGGCTGCGTGCGCCATGGAACAGATGAATGCGCCGGGCCTGCCCCGTCCTCAACTGCTGACGCAGCATGGCCAGCAACGGCGTGATGCCCACGCCCGCGCCGATCAGCACCAACGGGCGCGTGCTTTGCTGATCAAGCGTGAAGCTGCCCATCGGCGGCCGCACATTCAACACCTCGCCGGCCACAACGTGCTCATGCAAATACCGCGAAGCCGGGCCCTGGGCTTTGACGCTGATGCGCAAGAATCCATCGTCGGGGGCACTTGAAAGGCTGTAGGTGCGGATCAGCGCCGGCTCGCCATCACGCGTCACCTGCACAGGCAGATGCTGGCCAGGGGCAAAGGCCACACGGCAGCCTGCCGGTGGTTCGAGATAGAACGAGCGGATGTCGCGGCTTTCCTGCTCCACCCGCAGCACCCGCCAGGCCAGCCATTGGCGCTGTTGTTGCCGCTGCTCCAGGCGCGCATCGGCCTCGGCCCAGGTACCGGTCATCAGACTGGTCGGCGCGTATTCCTTGAAAGCCCAGCGCAGGGCAACGGCTGCCGGACGCCACACCACCTGCTCGACCTGCAGTGTCCATAACCGCTCAGCCCCTTCAAAGGCCTGGATGGCCGGGCTGTCCAGCAGCACCTCGGCACGCCCGTACAGTTGCAACACATTGCCATTATTGAAGTCGATGAACAGCAAGCCGGCCCGCGGGTTGACCACCAGGTTACCCAAGGTGTTGAAATGCAGATTGCCAGCATAGTCGGGAATCGTCAGCCGATTGCCTTCGACCTTGATGAACCCTGGCCGGCCACCCCGGTGAGAGACATCTACCGAGCGCTGGCCGTCAGCATGCTCGACATAGCTGGCGACGAAGAAGGTATCGGCCGCCTGGATCATGCTGACGGTTGAGGTATCCAGTGTTGTCGCATCGATGCGCCCGAGGGCGGGTTCGGTGACGCGGGTGTAGTCACGCAACTGGATGTACTGCGGGCAGTTGCCAAACGCCTGCTCTACGGCCACGTGCAGTTGCCCTTGGGCAGCGTGGCGGATCTGCCCGTTGATACGATTGCGCCGACGGGTGTGCAGTTCGATCCCCAGCAGGCCGACCGCCTGCCCGGCTGCCAACCCGGGGGTGGCGGGGTCATCTGCTGGCAGCGTGGTGTGGATCGTCAGCATACGAGGGTCGGGCGAGCTTACGAACCCTTCTGGCCCCTCCAGCAGCGTGGCCCAAGGCCGACCCTGGGCATCCACACTGGCGGCGACCATGAAGGGTAACTGGTGATAGAACGTTCGGTGCTGGTCGGGCATGTGGTCACGAATGACCTTTTGCCCGAACGCCTCCATGCGTTCTGCTACACCGACCTTTTCCTGCAGGGTCTTTTCACCCGTATGCCAGGGCGAGGGGCGGTGATCAGGAGATTGTTGCATGGCGGCGCTCCTCGCGATGGCGGGGTTTCAGGCGTGGGTTTGCAGCCCGATTACGGTGCGCGGCATGGGAACGAAATGCGGCAGCGCCTCGATCCGCGCCAGCCAGTTGCGCACATTGGCATAGGGCTCCAGCGACACGTTGCCTTCAGGGGCGTGAGCGATGTAGGAGTAGTTGGCAATGTCCGCAATCGTGGGTGTGCTACCCGCCAGGAATGGCGTCTTCGCCAACTCGGCATCGATCACCTTGAGCAAGGTGTGGGCACGGGAAATCACTTCGTCGGCATTGAATGAAGCCCCGAACACCGTGACCAGGCGGGCGGCGGCCGGGCCAAAGGCCAGCGGGCCGGCAGCGACTGATAACCAGCGTTGCACACGGGCGGCGGCGGCAGGTTCTTCGGGCAGCCAGGCACCGTTGTCATATTTTTTGGCCAGGTAGACGAGGATGGCGTTGGAGTCGGCAATCACCGTGCCGTTGTCATCGATGACCGGAACCTGGCCGAACGGGTTGAGGGCGAGGAAGTCCGGCTGCTTGTGCGCGCCTTTGGCCAGGTCGACGAACACCAGCTCGGTGGGCAGGTTCAGTAGCGAGAGCATCAACTCGATGCGATGAGCATGGCCAGACTTGGGGAAGTTGTAGAGCTTGATCGGGTTCGACATGGGCTTGGCTCCTGGTCAGCGCCGGGATGGGGCTGATGGAGCACATGCTGCACTGGATCGGCTGGTAGCAGAATCAGTGCGCAGGGGAAACCATAATTTCGCAGGGCGGAATAATGGTTTCCAAACACTTGCGCTGGCGCCTGCAGGTGAGCGCTAGCCTACGATCCGATCAGTGCAGTTTTTTGAAATGTCGGTACAGCCCACGCGCAGCCTCGACCACCTGCGGCACACAGGCCTGGATATCCTCATCGCTCATCTGGTCCAGCAGCTCGAAGTTATCTTCCAACCCATGTAGCGAAATGGCCCTGAGGAGCGGGGCCTGCTCCGGTGGCAACTCGCCCCAACCGGCCACCTGGGTACCGCGCATGTAGCCGAAACACCACTCCTCCATCACGATCACAGTGCCCTGCTCGCATTCGCGTTCCTCGAACAGCGGTTCGAACTGGTCGACCTCATTGCTCAGTTCTTCTGCCACCTGGCTGGCATAACGCAGCATCAATGCCGTGTAGGCCTCCTCATGGGCGGGCTTCTTGAACTTCGGTACCTTGCCACCCGCTACCGCCGGCAGCCATTGTTCCGGCAGGACAGTGATCGGCGAACTGGCGAGTGCGACGAAAAAGCCATTGAGCTCGGCCAGGTCCAGCACCGAGTAGTCATTGCCATAGGTGATCAGCAGGTCTTCGAGGCGGTCGAGTTCTTTTTCGCTGAGTACGGGGAGCATGGGTAAGAATCCTGGGAAGCAAAAGTGTGTGCACCCTAGCACAGCAACGCCGGAAGGGCTGCCCGCGCGAACGTCCGCGCGGGCAGATGGTTCAGGGCTGCAACCAGGCCTGCAGCTCATGTTGCCGGTCGGTGCCTATCAGCAGCCACAGCAAGATGCGGCATTTGCGCGGGCAGAGTTGCCCAGCCATGTAGACGCCTTTTTTCTGCAAGTCGATTTCTGCGCCAGCAAACCCGTAGGTTGCCCGGGCTGTAGGCCCTCTCCCAGTGCGTGTAGCAACCAATACCGGCAAGGTGGGCGCCAGGTGTTCCAGCACTTCGGACCAACTGGCAGAAACATGACCAGCACCGAAACCGGCGATGACCACCCCCTCGTAACCCAATGCGGCCACAGCCTGCAGCAGCGCCGTGTCTGCGTCCAGGCAGGCTTCCAGCAGGGCAACGCGCTGGTCGGTGCGATACGGTAACGGCAACACTTCCCGTCGCCCGGGCGGATGGCGATACAACACAACACCCTCCACAACGTCGCCCAACGGGCCACATCCGGGCGACTCGAATGCCGCCATCGCCAGGCTGGCCGTCTTGCGAACCCTTGCCGCGCAGTGGACCTGATCATTCATGACCACAAGCACACCTCGCCCACGGCTGTCTTGTGCCAATGCAACCTGAGCCGCAGCCAACAAATTGGCCGGCCCATCATTGCCCGGCTGACTCGCCGAGCGCATGGCACCGGTCATCACCAATGGCGCATCGAATGGCCAGAGCAGATCCAGGAAATAGGCCGTTTCCTCAAGGCTGTCGGTCCCTTGGCTCAATACCAAAGCCTGGGCTCCGCGCTCCACCTCGCCCCGGGCCCATGCCAGCACCTCCAGCAACGTCGCGAAGCCCAGCGATGCACTGGGGAGCAGGCACAATGAAGCAACGTTCAACTGCGCCATCTCGCGCAACTGTGGAACCTGAAGCAGTTGCCGCTCACAATCCAGGCTTGGCGTCACACCATCCCCGACAGTACCCAGCCGCATACTGACCGTGCCGCCCAGAGTGGCGATCGACAGCCTGGGCAGGCTCGAATGTTCACTCATGCTTCTCCCCCCACAACCAAACCGACTACCGGCACGATGCCCAGCGTGCAGATGGCCATCGACACCACATTGCCGATGTAGCCATGCACATAGGCCGGCAACCGCTGAGTGATCGCCACTGCCAGCGGCGGAGCCAACAGTGCACCCAGCACTGCACTGGCCACCACCACTTGCCAACTGCCGCCATGTGTCAAGACCGCGGCCGGGACGATCGACACAATCGGAATGTAGGTGGGGTACCACCCACGGGCTTTCCACTGTCCACGCCAGCATACAACCCCGACCAGGGATGCCAGGGCCTGCCCGGCCACCATCTGCATCACCAACATAGAACCGTATGACAGTGCAGCCGGGCTCAACAGGTATGCCAGCAACACACCCAGCAATAGCCCGAGGCTGGCCAGCTCATTACCAAAGAATGGGGCTTCGCTGAAGTCGGCCAGAACGCGCCGCAAAGTCCAGACCACACCGTAGTCAGGCTGATTGACAACCGGCGCCACGACGGTGGGTTCACCGCATTGGCGTACCCATGAAGGAAAGCGCTTGCACAGGATGAAGGCCACGACGCTTGCCACAGCCATGCCACTCACATTGCCCACTACCACGGGCAACTGCAGGGGATAACACAGGTAATTGACCATCAGCAGGCTGGCCGGTGTTACCAGTAGTGCCCCCAGTAGCGCCCCCGTGATCGTCACCCGCCAGCCCGCACCAAAAAGCAAGACCATGGCTGCCGGCAATGACACGAAGGCAACGAACGTTGGTTGCCAGATGCCACTGGCCAAGGTCCATCCCCACAACGCATGGCTGAGCAGCAAGCCCAAGAGCGAGCTGGTAAACACCCATGGCCATAATCCGCTGCCATAGCAAATGGCAAAGCCCTGCCAGCGGTACCCTCGCACCTGCGCCCAGTGCGCCAGGCACGCGCCCAGCAGCAAGCCCAGCGCGGGTAGTTCGTGCTTGTAGAAAGCCACTTCACTGATATCACCAACAATCCAGCGCAAGCGGCTGAGCGGCTCATCGAGCGTCGCCACCCTCTGTGCATAATCCAGCCATTGGCCATGGGCAAGGCTTGCAGCGAGAAACACCAGCAGGCAGCCGAACATCAACACAAGCCAATGCTGCTGTCGTGAGAAGAAGCGCGTGTTCATTCGCAACTCCTCAACGTGGCATAGGTGCATGCAAGCGATAGCCAAGGGTGGCATCGTAGAGGTCGGTGCGCCGGTCTCTTGGCAGGTCGTTGAGGCTGTTCCAGATCGGTGCCGAGCGTGCACTGCTCAAATCGACATCGGCATAGATAATCTCCTCGGCTTCTGCACTGCCCACCTCGCCGATCGGCCAGCCATGAGTACCGGCGATCAGCGAGCAGCCCAGGAAGCGCCCGCCCCGCTCACTGCCGACCCGGTTCGCGGCGGCGATATAAACGTTGTTGACATGCGCTGCCGTCATGGTCAGGTACGAGGCCATGCAGCGCCCTGCATCATCGAACAACGGCGGCGGGGTCCATACCCAGTTGTTGAGGCTGCAGATGATGTCGGCACCTTGCGCGGCCATCACCCGTGGTACTTCCGGGAACCAGATGTCCCAGCAGATCAGCAGGCCGATACGGCCGATAGGCGTCTCGAACACCGGGAACCCCAGGTCACCAGGGGTGAACCAAAGCTTTTCCTGGTTCCACAGATGCGCTTTGCGGTAGTGCCCGAGCAGGCCTTCGGGGCCAAACAGTACAGCACTGTCGTATAACTTCAGCCCGTCACGTTCGGCAAACCCCGCAGCCAGGTATACCTGGTACTGCTTGGCGAAGTCGGCCCAGGTTTTCAGGCAAGGGCCGTCCTGCAGCACCTGCGCATGGGAATAGGCTTCGGCACGGGAGTTGAAGGTGTAGCCCGTGTTGGCCAGTTCAGGCAGTACGATCAGGTTGGCACCTTCGCGTGCTGCGCGCCGGGCCAATGCCAGGCCTCTGCTCACGTTGCTCTCACAGTGTTCAAGACCGACCTGAGGGTCGTACTGGATGACAGCGATACGTACGGGGCTGACGGGGGAACAGGATTCAGACATGGCGGCTTCCTTCTTGTGGTTGTTTTGGAAGGACGCCAGTAAAGCGATGTTGGGTCAGGGAGCGACAGTCAGGAGAGTCCTATGGAACCAAAGGAAAATCACACAATGGCAGTAGGACTCCCCCTACAAAATGACCCGTACGCCGTTATTTCCCAACCTGATAGTGGGGGTAGTACTCAAGGGTAAAGTCACCATTGAACTGTGCTGAAGCAACCCGGTAACTCCGGCACCGACGATGCAAATGCGGTGATCGGGTTGTGTGGCACGTGCGACGCCGCCCTCTTGTTCGAGAAGCCGGCGGTAGTCGAAGCAGAGATCCGGGGGATTAGGGAAACGTGCGGCCCATGGCTGCATAGGCAGTGATGGGTCGATGGCCAGATCGGCAGGAGGGTTGTGTGTCGAACCAATAGTCATGTTCTCGGGTTCTCCATGAGTAGAGAACCTGAGAATGATCAATTGCAACAGGCGTGAAGTGGTTGCCATCTACCACCCGCCGGCACCTACAGGATCTGAGATACCTGTGGGTGCCGGCTTACAGCGATAAGGTCGTCAGGGCTTACACCGCCAGCGCGCGCTCACGCAGCTCGCTGTTGAGGATGCGGTCGTTCTCGCTGTAATCGACCGGGCAGTCGATCACGTGCACACCTGGGGTCTTGATGCAGTGCTCCAGCAGCGGCAGCAGGCCTTCGGCGCTTTCCACGCGGTGGCCGTTGGCGCCGTAGGCTTCGGCATACTTGACGAAGTCCGGGTTGCCGTAGTCCAGGCCGAAATCGGTGAAGCCCATGTTGGCCTGCTTCCAGCGGATCATGCCGTAGCCGTCGTCACGCAGGATCACCACGGTGATGTGCATGCCCAGACGTACTGCAGTCTCCAGTTCCTGGCTGTTCATCATGAAGCCGCCGTCACCACACACCGAGATTACCGGGCGGTCCGGGTGCACCAGGTGCGCAGCCATTGCCGATGGCAGGCCGGCGCCCATGGTCGCCAGGGCGTTGTCCAGCAGCACGGTGTTTGGCTTGTGCGCTTTGTAGTTGCGGGCGAACCAGATCTTGTAGATGCCGTTGTCCAGGGCGACGATGCCTTCGGACGGCAGTACACGACGGATGTCAGCCACCATGCGCTGTGGGTAGACCGGGAAGCGGTCGTCGTCGGCGCCTTCGGCGATCTGTGCTTCGTTGGCTTCACGGATGGCCATCAGGCGGGTGAAGTCCCAGTGCGACGTGTCGTTCAGTGCTTCACTGATCTGCCACACGGCGTTGGCGATGTCGCCGATCACTTCTACTTGCGGGAAGTACACGGCATCGACTTCGGCAGAGCGGAAGTTGATGTGGATGACTTCGGTGCCGCCACGGACCATGAAGAACGGCGGCTTCTCGATCACATCGTGGCCAATGTTGACGATCAGGTCGGCGGCTTCGACGGCGCGGTGAACGAAGTCGCCCGACGACAGCGCAGCGTTGCCAAGGAAGCGCGGGTGGCGCTCGTCGACCACGCCTTTACCCATTTGGGTGGTGATGAACGGGATGCCGGTCTTGTCGATCAGTTGCTTGAGGACCTTGGCGGTCATCTTGCGGTTGGCACCGGCACCGATCACCAGGATCGGGTTACGCGCGTTCTGCAGTTTCTCGACGGCAGCTTCAATGGCCACGTGCTCGGCCAGCGGGCGGCGGTGCAGGCTGCGCGGGATCGGCAGCGCGTCGGTCTGCTCGGCGGCGATGTCTTCCGGCAGCTCCAGGTGCACCGCACCCGGCTTTTCTTCTTCGGCCAGGCGGAAGGCTTCGCGCATGCGGGCCGGGATGTTGTCGGCCGAGGCGAACTGGTGGGTGTACTTGGTGATGGGGTCCATCATGCCGCACACGTCAATGATCTGGAAGCGACCCTGCTTGGACTTCTTGATCGGCTTCTGCCCGGTGATCATCATCATCGGCATGCCGCCCAGGTAGGCGTAGGCGCTGGCGGTCACCAGGTTGGTGGCACCAGGGCCGAGGGTCGACAGGCTGACGCCGGTCTTGCCGGTCAGACGACCGTAAGTGGCAGCCATGAAACCTGCAGACTGCTCGTGACGGGTCAGTACCAGCTTGATCTTCGACTTGCGCAGGGATTCGAGCAGGTCGAGGTTTTCCTCACCGGGAATGCCGAATACATACTCGACACCTTCGTTTTCCAGGCATTGCACAACGACATCGGCGGCCTTGGCCATCTTGCTTGCTACCTCAAGTGATGGGACGGGGAAGTCCAGAAATGCGCAGCACGGTACGCTGGCATCGCCAGGTCCAGAGCAGAAGTGCCCCGAACCAAAGTCTTGACGTAGGGGGGGGGCGGGAAAGTCACGTTAATGATGCGTGGAGGCCAATCTAGCCTGGCGTCGCACCATCCTCTGTAGGAGCGGGTTTACCCGCGAAGAGGCCGGCCCTGCTGGCCAATCCCCACTTGCCGTTCACCGTTGCCGCCGCCACCGTATTCGCGGGTAAACCCGCGCCTACACAGATGGTGGTGGACACACATCGGGGGGTGGACACAGGCCGTCGTAGGAGCGGGTTTACCCGCGAACACCGGCGAAGCCGGTGCCCTCCACCGAGCTGCCTGTTCCCACAGTGATTCGAGCAGGTCCAGTTTTTTTGCCCACAAAGACAAAACCCCTACCTGCATGCGCAGATAGGGGTTTTGCGAAATGAATCTTGACGATGACCTACTCTCACATGGGGAAACCCCACACTACCATCGGCGATGCATCGTTTCACTACTGAGTTCGGGATGGGATCAGGTGGTTCCAATGCTCTATGGTCGTCAAGAAATTCTGTTGCCAGAATGTCCAGATGGACGGCCCAGCGAATCCGGATATGCGATATTTGTGGCTTACGAATTTTCGGGTCTTTCGTCTTCACCACCGCAATCTGCGTCAGCAAATTGCTTGGGTGTTATATGGTCAAGCCTCACGGGCAATTAGTATTGGTTAGCTCAACGCCTCACAGCGCTTACACACCCAACCTATCAACGTCGTAGTCTTCGACGGCCCTTTAGGGGATTCAAGATCCCAGTGAGATCTCATCTTGAGGCAAGTTTCCCGCTTAGATGCTTTCAGCGGTTATCTCTTCCGAACATAGCTACCCGGCAATGCCACTGGCGTGACAACCGGAACACCAGAGGTTCGTCCACTCCGGTCCTCTCGTACTAGGAGCAGCCCCTCTCAAATCTCAAACGTCCACGGCAGATAGGGACCGAACTGTCTCACGACGTTCTAAACCCAGCTCGCGTACCACTTTAAATGGCGAACAGCCATACCCTTGGGACCGGCTTCAGCCCCAGGATGTGATGAGCCGACATCGAGGTGCCAAACACCGCCGTCGATATGAACTCTTGGGCGGTATCAGCCTGTTATCCCCGGAGTACCTTTTATCCGTTGAGCGATGGCCCTTCCATACAGAACCACCGGATCACTAAGACCTACTTTCGTACCTGCTCGACGTGTTTGTCTCGCAGTCAAGCGCGCTTTTGCCTTTATACTCTACGACCGATTTCCGACCGGTCTGAGCGCACCTTCGTACTCCTCCGTTACTCTTTGGGAGGAGACCGCCCCAGTCAAACTACCCACCATACACTGTCCTCGATCCGGATAACGGACCTGAGTTAGAACCTCAAAGTTGCCAGGGTGGTATTTCAAGGATGGCTCCATGAGAACTGGCGTCCCCACTTCAAAGCCTCCCACCTATCCTACACAAGCAAATTCAAAGTCCAGTGCAAAGCTATAGTAAAGGTTCACGGGGTCTTTCCGTCTAGCCGCGGATACACTGCATCTTCACAGCGATTTCAATTTCACTGAGTCTCGGGTGGAGACAGCGCCGCCATCGTTACGCCATTCGTGCAGGTCGGAACTTACCCGACAAGGAATTTCGCTACCTTAGGACCGTTATAGTTACGGCCGCCGTTTACCGGGGCTTCGATCAAGAGCTTCGCTTGCGCTAACCCCATCAATTAACCTTCCGGCACCGGGCAGGCGTCACACCCTATACGTCCACTTTCGTGTTTGCAGAGTGCTGTGTTTTTAATAAACAGTCGCAGCGGCCTGGTATCTTCGACCGGCATGGGCTTACGGAGCAAGTCCTTCACCCTCGCCGGCGCACCTTCTCCCGAAGTTACGGTGCCATTTTGCCTAGTTCCTTCACCCGAGTTCTCTCAAGCGCCTTGGTATTCTCTACCTAACCACCTGTGTCGGTTTGGGGTACGGTTCCCAGTTATCTGAAGCTTAGGAGCTTTTCTTGGAAGCATGGTATCAACCACTTCGTCGCCTAAAGGCAACTCGTCATCAACTCTCGGCCTTGAAATCCCGGATTTGCCTAAGATTTCAGCCTACCACCTTAAACCTGGACAACCAACGCCAGGCTGGCCTAACCTTCTCCGTCCCTCCATCGCAATAACTGGAAGTACAGGAATATTAACCTGTTTTCCATCGACTACGCTTTTCAGCCTCGCCTTAGGGACCGACTAACCCTGCGTCGATTAACGTTGCGCAGGAAACCTTGGTCTTTCGGCGTGCGAGTTTTTCACTCGCATTGTCGTTACTCATGTCAGCATTCGCACTTCTGATACCTCCAGCAAGCTTCTCAACTCACCTTCACAGGCTTACAGAACGCTCCTCTACCGCATCATCGTAAGATGATACCCGTAGCTTCGGTGCATGGTTTGAGCCCCGTTACATCTTCCGCGCAGGCCGACTCGACTAGTGAGCTATTACGCTTTCTTTAAAGGGTGGCTGCTTCTAAGCCAACCTCCTAGCTGTCTAAGCCTTCCCACATCGTTTCCCACTTAACCATGACTTTGGGACCTTAGCTGACGGTCTGGGTTGTTTCCCTTTTCACGACGGACGTTAGCACCCGCCGTGTGTCTCCCATGCTCGGCACTTGTAGGTATTCGGAGTTTGCATCGGTTTGGTAAGTCGGGATGACCCCCTAGCCGAAACAGTGCTCTACCCCCTACAGTGATACATGAGGCGCTACCTAAATAGCTTTCGAGGAGAACCAGCTATCTCCGAGCTTGATTAGCCTTTCACTCCGATCCACAGGTCATCCGCTAACTTTTCAACGGTAGTCGGTTCGGTCCTCCAGTCAGTGTTACCTAACCTTCAACCTGCCCATGGATAGATCGCCCGGTTTCGGGTCTATACCCAGCGACTAAACGCCCTATTAAGACTCGCTTTCGCTACGCCTCCCCTATTCGGTTAAGCTCGCCACTGAATATAAGTCGCTGACCCATTATACAAAAGGTACGCAGTCACCTAACAAAGTAGGCTCCCACTGCTTGTACGCATACGGTTTCAGGTTCTATTTCACTCCCCTCTCCGGGGTTCTTTTCGCCTTTCCCTCACGGTACTGGTTCACTATCGGTCAGTCAGTAGTATTTAGCCTTGGAGGATGGTCCCCCCATATTCAGACAAAGTTTCTCGTGCTCCGTCCTACTCGATTTCATTGATAAGAGATTTTCGTGTACGGGGCTATCACCCACTATGGCCGCACTTTCCAGAGCGTTCCACTAATCTCAAATCAACTTAAGGGCTGGTCCCCGTTCGCTCGCCACTACTAAGGGAATCTCGGTTGATTTCTTTTCCTCAGGGTACTTAGATGTTTCAGTTCCCCTGGTTCGCCTCTTGCACCTATGTATTCAGTACAAGATAACCAGCTTATGCTGGCTGGGTTCCCCCATTCAGAGATCTCTGGATCACAGTCTGTTTGCCGACTCCCCAAAGCTTATCGCAGGCTACCACGTCTTTCATCGCCTCTGACTGCCAAGGCATCCACCGTATGCGCTTCTTCACTTGACCATATAACCCCAAGCAATCTGGTTATACTGTGAAGACGACATTCGCCGAAAATTCGTACGTTGCTCTTTCGAGCAGAACTCACAAATTTTACCTTAGCCTGATCCACCAGCAGTGAAACTGGTGTTCAGTCTATATCTATCACATATCCGAATTTTTAAAGAACGATCTGACAAAAGTCAGAAATCAACATTCGACGCGAATGCTCATTTCTGAGTTTGATCAAGGTACAGCAAGTGGTGGAGCCAAGCGGGATCGAACCGCTGACCTCCTGCGTGCAAGGCAGGCGCTCTCCCAGCTGAGCTATGGCCCCGCATATTGGTAGGTCTGGGCAGATTTGAACTGCCGACCTCACCCTTATCAGGGGTGCGCTCTAACCAACTGAGCTACAGACCTATATAGGGTCTTGATCGTCTTCGACAATGAATCAAGCAATTCGTGTGGGAGCTCATCAGCAGGCTGATGTCGTCGATTAAGGAGGTGATCCAGCCGCAGGTTCCCCTACGGCTACCTTGTTACGACTTCACCCCAGTCATGAATCACACCGTGGTAACCGTCCTCCCGAAGGTTAGACTAGCTACTTCTGGTGCAACCCACTCCCATGGTGTGACGGGCGGTGTGTACAAGGCCCGGGAACGTATTCACCGCGACATTCTGATTCGCGATTACTAGCGATTCCGACTTCACGCAGTCGAGTTGCAGACTGCGATCCGGACTACGATCGGTTTTGTGAGATTAGCTCCACCTCGCGGCTTGGCAACCCTCTGTACCGACCATTGTAGCACGTGTGTAGCCCAGGCCGTAAGGGCCATGATGACTTGACGTCATCCCCACCTTCCTCCGGTTTGTCACCGGCAGTCTCCTTAGAGTGCCCACCATAACGTGCTGGTAACTAAGGACAAGGGTTGCGCTCGTTACGGGACTTAACCCAACATCTCACGACACGAGCTGACGACAGCCATGCAGCACCTGTGTCAGAGTTCCCGAAGGCACCAATCCATCTCTGGAAAGTTCTCTGCATGTCAAGGCCTGGTAAGGTTCTTCGCGTTGCTTCGAATTAAACCACATGCTCCACCGCTTGTGCGGGCCCCCGTCAATTCATTTGAGTTTTAACCTTGCGGCCGTACTCCCCAGGCGGTCAACTTAATGCGTTAGCTGCGCCACTAAAATCTCAAGGATTCCAACGGCTAGTTGACATCGTTTACGGCGTGGACTACCAGGGTATCTAATCCTGTTTGCTCCCCACGCTTTCGCACCTCAGTGTCAGTATCAGTCCAGGTGGTCGCCTTCGCCACTGGTGTTCCTTCCTATATCTACGCATTTCACCGCTACACAGGAAATTCCACCACCCTCTACCGTACTCTAGCTTGCCAGTTTTGGATGCAGTTCCCAGGTTGAGCCCGGGGCTTTCACATCCAACTTAACAAACCACCTACGCGCGCTTTACGCCCAGTAATTCCGATTAACGCTTGCACCCTCTGTATTACCGCGGCTGCTGGCACAGAGTTAGCCGGTGCTTATTCTGTCGGTAACGTCAAAACAGCAAGGTATTAACTTACTGCCCTTCCTCCCAACTTAAAGTGCTTTACAATCCGAAGACCTTCTTCACACACGCGGCATGGCTGGATCAGGCTTTCGCCCATTGTCCAATATTCCCCACTGCTGCCTCCCGTAGGAGTCTGGACCGTGTCTCAGTTCCAGTGTGACTGATCATCCTCTCAGACCAGTTACGGATCGTCGCCTTGGTGAGCCATTACCCCACCAACTAGCTAATCCGACCTAGGCTCATCTGATAGCGCAAGGCCCGAAGGTCCCCTGCTTTCTCCCGTAGGACGTATGCGGTATTAGCGTTCCTTTCGAAACGTTGTCCCCCACTACCAGGCAGATTCCTAGGCATTACTCACCCGTCCGCCGCTGAATCAAGGAGCAAGCTCCCGTCATCCGCTCGACTTGCATGTGTTAGGCCTGCCGCCAGCGTTCAATCTGAGCCATGATCAAACTCTTCAGTTCAATACTGCTTGGGTTTTTAAGAAACCCTAAACTTGGCTCAGCAATCTCAAATGACTATGTGATTTCTCGCATGGTCACTTGTGATGCTGATAATCTTTTTGACTATCAGTCCGTACTCACAAGCACCCACACGAATTGCTTGATTCGATTTGTTAAAGAGCGTTTGGTTAAGAGCTTTTCGTCTCAACCGAGGCGCGCATTCTACGCTTTCCTCAGAACCTGTCAAGCGTTTATTTTGAAGTTTTTTACCACCGCTTTCTTTCGAAAGCTAACAACTTCAACAACTTACCGCTTGCCCCGAAGCGTTCATCGCTGCGAGGAGGCGAATAATACGCGCTTTGAAATCAGAGTCAACACCTTGTTCTGAAAAACTTTTCCATCAACGTTTTGCCGCTAACCGGCAACTAATGAAAGCGCCGTGGATCTGTAAAGAAACACACCACGGAGCGTAGCGGCCATGAGCGATGGGCAAAGCGAGAAAACCCCCGGCCTCTCTGCAGATGAAGAGCAGGAGGTCAGCCACAGCCAACCGCCGCGGGCGGCTGTGCTGCACGAAATCATTCGCTACCAGGGCGACCAGGAACTGGAACGTACACTTGCCGCGTTGTGGTGGTCGGCACTTGCCGCCGGCCTGTCCATGGGGCTGTCGTTGATGGCCATGGGGCTATTCTACGCCCGCCTGCCGGAAGGCGATGGTGCCCAGGTGGTCGCCAGCATCGGCTACAGTGCGGGCTTTCTTGCCGTGATCCTGGCACGCCAGCAACTGTTCACCGAAAATACGCTCACCGCCGTGCTGCCCGTCATGACCGCCCCTACGCTGGCCAACTTCGGACGACTGCTACGCCTCTGGGGCGTGGTGTTGTTTGGCAACCTGGCAGGCACCCTGCTGGTAGCCTGGGTGATGCTGGAACTGCCGATCTTCGACAGCAAGACCGATGTGGCATTCCTGGAGGTCGGTCGCAAGGTAATGAAGAACGACATCAGTCAGATGTTCGCCAAGGGCATAGTCTCAGGCTGGATGATTGCCACCATGGTCTGGATGATCCCTTCAATGGAGCACGCCAAGATCTGGATCATTCTGATGATCACCTACCTGATGGCCCTTGGCGATTTCACTCATATAGTGGTGGGGTCAGTCGAAGTGTCCTACCTGGTGTGGGCTGGCGACGAAACCTGGAGCCGTTTCTGGCTGGAATTTGCACTGCCGACGCTGACGGGCAACATCATCGGTGGCAGTTTCATCTTCGCCTTGATCAGCCATGCGCAAGTGCGCAGTGACAGTGGCAAACCACCCTCGCGGCTTCTGAACGACGACCAGCCCCAGTCCGCGCGCAGCAGACATGAGCCAAAATGATACTCAGCGTGCCGCTACGGTGAGCTCATGCCCCTGGCCCTGCTTACTCATGGGCCAGGGCTACACATCCGTTCTGCCCGCCATGCGGTGACTCCAGGTTACCCCGCTCCCGTCCGCGGCGCGCCCAGTCGCACCTGAGCCTGGTTATCGACGGCCCACCACAGTGATCGAATCAACCGTGAATTGGCTTGTAAGGTCATTTCTCGCCGATGTAACACTGTTCAACAATATTCATCCGAATTATGCGATGAACGGTACACCGGCAGAAGAAGATCAGCATTATGGACAATCGCATCGGCAAAGGGCTTTCATTCGTCAAGCGCATCTACCTGCCGCGGGTCATTGGCCTGGGAATCGGCCTGTTCACTGTCATGGCGGCGATTGCGCCGCTGTCGCCCCCCTCCTGGGCATGGCTGCTAGTACTGTTCAATGGTTTGCTGTGGCCGCACGTGGCCTACCAGTGGGCTGCCCGCTCGACAACGCCTTACCAGGCGGAACAGCGCAACCTTCTGCTGGACTCGCTGATGGGCGGGTTCTGGACTGCCGCCATGCACTTCAACCCGCTACCCAGCGTGACCGTGCTGTCGATGATGACGATGAACAACGTCGCCGCCGGCGGCAAGCGCATGGTCTTTCGCGGAGCGCTGGCGCAACTGGCTGGCATGCTCACCGCCATCCTGCTACTTGGCCCTGGCTTGCAATTGATCGCCACGCCCCTGCAGGTCTATGCGTGCCTGCCCATGCTGGCGCTGTACCCACTGGCCTTGGGCTGGGTGTGCTACCAGCTTGCGATCAAGCTGGGCGACCACAAGCGCCGGCTGAGCGCCCTGAGCCTCACCGACAGCCTGACCGGGCTGTTCAACCACGGCGCCTGGAAGGACCTGCTGCAGCTCAAGTTCCAGGCGTGCAAGCAGCGACAGGAGCACGCGGTGATTGCCCTGATCGACATCGATCACTTCAAGACCATCAACGACACCTTTGGCCATGTGGTCGGCGACTGTGTACTGCGCCAGCTCAGCGCTGAGCTGCGGCGCAGTTTGCGCGAGGGCGACCAGGCCGGGCGTTACGGCGGCGACGAATTCTGCGTGATCCTGCCCGAAATCAGTGAAGCCCAGGCCTGCCAAGTCATGGAGCGTCTGCGCGAGCGGGTTTCCAGCTACCGCAACCCACAGTTACCGCACCTGCGCATCAGCCTGAGTATCGGCCTGTCCCCCTTCGAGGCCAACCTCGAGTCCCCCGAACACTGGCTCGAACAGGCAGACAAGGCGCTGTACATCGCCAAGCACGCTGGCCGCGATCAGGTCAATTTTGCCCGCAGTGAAGCTGCCGCGCTCAGGCTGGCCTATTCTGATTGAACCTCCTTCCTGACTGCCTGGCGGGAGGTTGCCTGAAGGAGCCGCTCGCGCATGGCCAGGACCGCCAAGCTTCCACCCGCTAGCCCCACACCGCGCTTTCAGGTGCGCCACCTCATTGCCGGTTTCAGCGCAGTGTTCGGCCTGGCTTGCCTGGTCATTCTCGGCGCTCTGTTCAATATCGCCAGTACACTCGACCAACAGGAGCGCCAGCGTAGCGCCTTCCATGCGAACCAGGCGCTGGAACAACGGCTGCTCGCCTCGCGCCAGTTTCTGTCCAGCTATGCCGTATGGGATGCAGCCTTCGAGCACTTGTCGGGCCAAGCCGACTGGCAATGGGCCTACGAGGAAAAAAACATAGGCGAGTCGCTGTACAGCGCCAGCGGCTACGAAGGGGTGTTCGTAGTGGAAAACGACCGCACCACCTATGCCTTGTTCAAAGGCCAGCCCAGCCAGGCAGGTGCCAACACCTATATAGACACACCGCTGCAACCGATCATCGAACAAGCCCGCGCAGCGGCAGTTTCACGCGAGCAAATCACCCATTTCGTGCTGTTCAACGGCTGGCCGGCCGCACTCAGTGCAGCAGCCGTGCGCCCGGACCGGGAGGTTACCGACAGCGAGGTGAGCCAAGCGCCAGTGATGCTGTTCATTGACCAGCTCAACGAAAGCAAACTGGCGCAGTTGGGCCACGGCGCCGGCCTGACGGGCATGCACGTGGAAAAGAAGGATATGCAGGATCACAGCCACCTGCGCATCGACCTGGGCGACACCGGCTACCATCTGACCTGGAACAGCCCACTGCCGGGGCGTCAGATGCTGCGGGCAGTGTTGCCAGCACTGTTGTGCGCACTACTGATACTTGGCCTGGTGATGCTGTACCTGTTCCGTCATGCCTTGCGCAGCTCCCGGGCAATCGGCCTCACGCTCGTGCATCTGCAACAAAGCAACCAGGCCC
Organism: Pseudomonas sp. JY-Q; assembly: GCF_001655295.1. Lineage (NCBI taxonomy): Bacteria > Pseudomonadati > Pseudomonadota > Gammaproteobacteria > Pseudomonadales > Pseudomonadaceae > Pseudomonas > Pseudomonas sp. JY-Q. Next base: position 4,824,914 of record NZ_CP011525.1, read on the forward strand.
TGGAGGCCAGCGAGCAGCGTTTCCGCGCGGTGGCCGAGTCGGCATCCGACTGGATCTGGGAAACCGACCGGCAACAACGCCTGACCTACCTGTCGCAACGCTTCGCCAACGTCACCGGCTACCCGGTAGACGGCTGGCTGGGCCACCCGCTCAACCAGTTGCTAGCCTGCGACACCACGCCGTTGTCACCTTGGCTCGACGCCCTGGCTACCGCCGACCCGCAGCAATTGGCCAACCTGCGCTGCACTTACCGCGACCAGAATGGCCAGAACCGCTACTGCCGGATATCCGCCCGCGCTATCTGGCGCGATGGCAAGGCCATCGGTTTTCGGGGTACCGCCAGCGATATCACCGACGAAGTCGACGCCCACGCGCGCATCCAGCATCTTTCGCTGCACGACCCACTGACCGGGCTGGCCAACCGCAACAAACTCGCCCGGCACTTGGAGCAGGCCTTGTTGCGCGGCAGTGACTCGCCGCCGCTGACCTTGTTGCTGCTGGACCTGGACAACTTCAAGCCGATCAACGACTCGCTCGGTCATGCCGCCGGAGATGCCGTGCTGCAAGAAGTGGCAACGCGCCTGCGCGACACCACCCGCGATGGCGACCTGGTCGCGCGTCTGGGCGGCGACGAGTTCATCTTGGTACTCAGCGGCATGGACAACAGCAGCGAGATCGACCGCTTCTGTGCGCGCCTGATCGGCCTGCTGCAGCAACCCATCGTCTTCGAAAGCCAGCCGCTGCACATCGGTGCCAGCATTGGCGTTGCCCAGACGCGTAACCAGGGCTTCGATGCAGGTGAGCTGATCCGCTGCGCCGACATCGCCCTGTACCAGGCCAAGGCCGATGGAAAGAACACATGGCGCTACTTCGTTGCCGAAATGAACCAGCAGATCCAGTACCGCCGCCAGCTGGAGAACGACCTGCGCCGGGCCCTGCGCAATGAGGAGTTCGAGTTGCATTACCAGCCGCGCTACCGCCTCGACGACCTGCGTATCGTCGCGGTCGAGGCCTTGGTGCGCTGGCGGCATCCACAGGAAGGGTTACTGGGGCCGGACACCTTCATTCCGTTGGCCGAGCAGAGCGACATCATTGTTGCGCTGGGCCGCTGGGTGCTTCGCGAAGCTTGCCGCACTGCCCATGACTGGCCAGCCGACGTGCTGGTTTCGGTCAACCTGTCGCCTGCGCAGTTCTTGCGCAGCGATGTGGTAGCCGACGTGCGCGAAATTTTGCTCGACACGGCCTTCCCCGCCCAGCGGTTGGAACTGGAGATTACCGAGAACGTGATGCTCAACGACATCGAGGGCGCGCTAGGCACCATGCTGTCGCTCAAGGAGCTAGGGGTGCGCCTGAACATGGATGATTTCGGCACCGGCTATTCGTCGTTGGGCTACCTGCGTACTTACCCGTTCGACAGCATCAAGATCGACAAACGCTTCATCAGCGGCCTGAACAACAACGGCGGCAGCGACCGCGCTGTGGTCCAGGCCATCATCAACCTGGGTGAGGCGATGGGGCTGACAGTGACAGCCGAAGGCGTGGAAAGCGAACATCAACTCAAGGCGCTGGAAAACGATCGCTGCCATGAAGTGCAAGGCTATTACCTGAGCATGCCCCTGGACAGCGCCGGATTGGCGGCGTTGTTGCACCAAACCTCCCAAAGCACTGCACAGCCCTTGTAGACGCGGCCTTGCTCCTAAACAGACTGGGTGTGCTGCTGCAGGCTGCGCTGCGCCACGATTTCGGGCAGATCACAGCGGCGCAGGTAGGCGCGCAGCGGTTCACCAATGTTCAAGCGGTCATCCACATGCTGATCCAGCAACAGCGACAGCCGTTCGCGGCACAACGCCATGCGCTGCCCTTGCTCGGGCCGCCAGACAAACTCGCTGCAGGGGGTGATACTGGCGTCGGCCACGTCCATGCCGAACGCGTCCTCGGAGAAACGCACGATATGAACACCGCGCTTGCCGTGAAAACCGACAAAGCCCTTTAGCTGATCGGCGGCGTTGCAAATATCCTGGGAAGTGATGGCCATGACGTAACCTCGCAATGAAATCGGAAGATACGCACGCCCGGCGGGAAAAGGGTTGCCTCTGTCGGGCAACTCACAACGGCAGCCTAACGCAACTGGCGGGCCGCTCGCCAAGTTTTTTCGTGTCTGCCCGACGTCGTCGGCGTACTGGAGCTGGACTGCCTTCACCACACGACCCGGCTGTACCGCTTCGAACGTTACATTTCTGTCTATTGAGGCAGCACCATCACTGCGGGTCGCGGTCCTCGTGCACTTGCACACTCGCCGTCATCCCCGCACTCAAGGTCAGCCCTTCCGGCACCTGATCCAGGCGGATCCTCACCGGTATGCGCTGGGCCAGTCGCACCCAGTTGAAGGTCGGTTCTACCTCCGGCAGCAACTGGCTGTCCGGGTTGCTGTTGCGGTCGGTGATGCCGCGGCTGATGCTCTCCACGTGCCCCTGCATCGGTTCACCCGTGCCCATCAGCCACACCTTCACAGTGTCCCCAACGCGAATGCGCGGCAGCTTGGTTTCCTCGAAATAGGCCTGGATGTAGAACGTCGAATCATCCACCAGCGCCATCACCGATTCCCCGGTGTTCACATAATTGCCTTCGGCCAAACGCAGATTGGTGATATGCCCGCTGCGCGGTGCCCGCACCTCACTGCGCGCCAGGTTGATCCTGGCCACCTGCAACTGCGCCTCGGCCTCATGCAACTCGCCACGCGCGATGGCGGCATTGATCTGGGCGTTTTCACGCAACTCGGCACTGATCGCCTCCGGCCCCAAGGCAGTACGCCGGGCTGCTTCACGCTCGCGCAAGCGCAATTGCTGGGCGCGGGTCTCGGTCACCGCGCTGGCCTGATCGAACGCGGCCTGGAAGCGCTCGCGGTCAATGCTCATCAACAGGTCGCCAGCCTTGACCTGCTGGTTGTCATGAACCTTGAGTTCGCGAACCCAGCCAGACACGTCAGGCGCAATCACCACCACATCGGCGCGCACACGGGCATCGCGCGTCCATGGGGTGAGCATGTAGTACTGCCACAGCTGGTAGCCGGCCAACACGGCCAGGGCCACCACACACAGGGTCACCAGAATACGTACGGCCGCACGCATCGAAACACTCCTTTATAAAGTTCCCAGCAGGCGTACCACCAGGAACAACACACAGACGAACAGCGCTGCGTCGAACAGCGCTTCATGCCAGATCCAGCGCCCCAACGGTGTGGCCTGCACCACCAGGCGCAGCAGGCCGGTGAGCAGCAGCGCCAACAACACATAAAGCAGAAACGGGCTGAGCAGCACACCGCCCACTTCCCACTCACGCAAACCCATGGGTGTCCTCCTGCCAGCGGCACCATTTGCCCCAGCTTTTCTGCAATTGCAGCACCGCCCCCTCGGCCAGCCGGAGCGGGTCGCTGGCTGGCAACCGACGCAAGGCTGCAATGAACTGCTCACTGGCAGCATCCAGCCGCTGCCCACGCCCGGCAGCCGGCCCTTTGGCCAGCACTGCCTCCACGTGTTGCAGGTACTCGCGCTCGGCCCGCCCCAAAGGGGCCTGGGCGACCGCCAGGCACATGCGCAGGTGCACCAGTTCGTCGCCGATATCCAGCCCGAGCAGGCCGTCATCCCAGCGTTTGCGTTCGCCTTCCGGTAATTCACTGGCATGCCGCGCCAGTTGCATCAGCCGGTCGGCCATGCGCCCGCCAAACCAGCTGTCAGCCCCGCGCAGGTCGCGCCGGGTCAGGCGCACCAAGTCGTTCTGCGTTGCAGCACGCAAGCGCCGGCCCAGCCAGGCCGGGTGGCGGAACACCAGCAAGCGGAAGGCCATGACCGCTGCCGACACCCCCACCAGCATGGCCAAGGCACTGTTCAACATGGTCGCCACGCCGAACTGCATGGCGTTCAGCGGCGACACCAGCACAATGAAGTGCAGGCAATAGGAAGTGGCCGTAGCCCCGGTACGCGGATGGGCCATGCCCAGTGCACCAAGAAACAGTGGCACGCCCATGCCCAGGCAGAGCATGGCGAAGCTGCTCCATTGCGGCAGCATGATCTGCCCGACCACAAACGCCGCCGGTATCGCCAGGAATATCCCGCGCAGGAAACTCAGGCCGATCTGTGCGCCGTTCTCGCGACTGGCGAACAGGCTGCAGACCACGCAGGTCAGCACCAGGCCACCCGGTGCCGAAGGCCAGGCCGTGGCCAGCCAGAAACCACTCATTACCAGGAAGGCCAGCGCACTGCGCGAGCCGAACAGCAAGGCCAGCGACCAGTCTCGGTGCACGGCCAGCCCCTGGGACACGTCCTTGGGCGCCCTGCCCGCCTCCACATCCTCAAGTGCCTGGCTGGCGGCCATGGCATAGTCCAATAGCAGGGCCATGCGCGCCAGGCAGAAGTGCTCCGCCGAACTGATCTGCTCGTCGTGTGCGGCATCCCAGATACGCTGACGCAACAACAACAGGCTGGGCTGGTCGGGTTGGTCGAGCAGCGTACGCACTTCCTGCAACCAAGGCGTCAAGTGCTCGACCTCACACTCATCCAGTTGCCGCCACTGGCGGCGCACCGAACGGGAAATACGCAACAGCACCAGCAGTTTCTGGCTAAGGCCACGAATGGCACGGGCACGTTGGCGCCCGCGATTGCCCTCGAACCAGGCATGCTCACGTTGGCTGTCGATGGCAACGATGCGTCCCAGGCTTTCCAGCAGGCCCTTGCGCGCCTCGTCCTCTCCGCCCAGCATGGCTCTGGCGGCCTGCAGGCCGTTCTGCCAGGCCTGCCGTGCCTGCCCGCCCAGTTGCTGCTCGACCCGCATGGGCCAGAGCAAGGCACTGCTGGCTGTTGCACAGAAAATACCCAGGCAGATCTCGGTACAGCGCGCCACGGCCTGGTCGAATACCTGCAGGGGGTGGTCAATGGCCGGCAAGGCAATGATCGCTGCGGTGTAGCCGGCCAGCACGAAAGCATAGGCCCAGGCGCTGCGCAACTGGGTGGACGCGGCGGTACACAGGGCCAGCCACAGCGCCAAGGCAAGCAGGAACAGCCCGGGGGTCTGGGCGAACAGGCCGATGAACAGCACTGACATGACTGTGCCGACCAACGTGCCGGCCAACCGCGCCAAGCCTTTCTGCACCACCATGCCCGATAGCGGCTGGGCGACGATGAAAGCAGTCATCAATGCCCAGGAGGGTTGCTCCAGCCCCCAGCGCATCGCCAGCCACAACGCCAGGCCGCCACCGAGCAGGGTCTTGATGGCAAACTTGAGGGCGAGGCTGTTGGGCGCGAACAGGGCCTGAAAGGTGATGGGCACGAGGCGGACCTTGCGGGGAAAAGTCTTGCTGAAAAGATAGACAATGATGAGCAGAATAAAGCGGAAACGATTAATTAGCTAGCTAATCATGTATATGCGATGGGCCTGCACCGAGAGGGACAGCTCAGGCAATAAAAAATGCAGGCAAAAAAAAAGGGCGACCGAAGTCGCCCTAAATGCCTTGCGTGCTCGTGTACCCGGAAGGTCAGCGCGGCTTGCGCTTGTTCGAGTCCTTCCAGATGAAAATGCCCAGACCGGCAAAGAAGGCGACCATCAGCCCGACCGTTACCACACCGGCGATAACCACGTTGTCGAAGAACATGCTGGCCTCCCCATTCGTTTGCCGTTGTCCGATGGGTACACGTTAACCAATGTGGCGGCGGGGAAAATTGATCAGTGTCAATGGTGCCCGAGGCCGGGCACGCGAGGGGGGCGCAGGGTTGACCTGCGTCAAGTTTCAACGCTTCTTAGGTTTGCCCTTGGGCTTCTTTTTCTTGCTGGTACTCAAAGGCAGGGCCTGCTCGAAAGCATTGCGCATTTCGTTCAGCCGCTTTTCCTTGAGGTCGTGGACGCGCTTGGCACGTTCGGCATCGAAATCGATGAGGTTGTCTTGGCTCATGGGTGGGCTCGACGATCAACAGAGAATTGCATGATGAAGCCAGGCGCAGGCGCTGACCAGCCCCGTATCAGACTTCGATGTCCACCAGCAGTCCTTGGCGTACATGCTCGCCCATCAATGGCGCTACCGGCACGGTATTGTCGGCATTGACCTCGTCACCCGGGACGGCATCGTAGCGTTCCTGCTCGCCCTTATTGCGGCGTTGCTGCTGGCGGCGCTGTTCATCGCGCAGCAACAATACCTGCTCCTGCGGGTCGCGCTGGCGCTTGAGGTCAATGGCACTTTCGCCGGACGCAGGCTGCGTCGGCACCACCGGCTTGATATCGGGGGTTGGCTTGACCGGGTCCTGTTGCGAGGTGACCGGGGCGGCACTGAGCGGAATGATCGGCGGCAGCATGGACGTTCTCCTATGCCCCCTATATCGGCAGGCGCAGCTTTACCTTGATGTCATGGACAACATTTACTCGGCTTCGTCACCCGGCTCGTCGTCGACTGGCGGACTGGCCTCGCTCCAGGGCCGCTTGTACACCTGTTGCCAAACCGCATCCATATGATCGCGTAACACCTGTGGCGCGGCTTTCAGCGAAGCGCTGTCCTCGCGCTCACCACCGATCGGTTCCTCGCCCGCCGGGGTGATCAGCGACTGGCCGGTAATGGTGTAACTGGCCTGCCCTTCACGCATCTCGATGGCGATGTCATGCGGGTCGATACCGCCGCCGCAGAACGCATGGCTGGCCACCGTTATCTCGGCCACCCCATTCTTGTTCAGGTCGCTCACATCACTGACGTCATTATAGAAGTCCACGTCCAGGTCCAGCCCCGGGCAGGTCGTTTCCTGCTCGACCTGCCAACGCGCCTTGAAGGTGTCGTTCTCGGCCGTGCGCCCGTACAAGGTGGCCTTGAGCACCACCTTGTCCACTTCCTGTTCGCTTTCCAGGTCGCTGGCCTGGCCATCGCTGCGGCTCAGGACCAACAGCCCTTCGCCGTCACTGTCACGAAAGTGCACGCTCTTTATCGGCGTCTGCACGCCCAGTACCTCAAGCTGCTCCATCGGAATGGGGGGCAATGTCTCAAAGTTTTTCTGCTCGCAGGCGCTCAGCAGCACCAGGCTGCCCACGGCCATCGAAGCGCTGATCCAGCGGTGCTTGGCAGACATGTTGATCCGGGGCCCTCATCGGCGGCGCTGTGCAGGGCGATGAAACGACTAGACTGTGCCTTTCGATACCTTTCGGTGCTCTCGGCACTTTGGTCTGACCGGCCGATCCGTTAACATAATCGGCTTTTTCATCGCGGGAGTTCAGGCAGTATGGCGCAGCAGTATCAACCGGGGCAACGCTGGATCAGCGACAGCGAAGCAGAGCTCGGCCTGGGTACCATCCTGGCGCAGGATGGCCGCCTGTTGACCGTGCTCTACCCGGCCACTGGCGACACCCGCCAGTATTCCCTGCGCAATGCGCCGCTGACCCGCGTGCGCTTCTCGCCAGGTGACCAGATCACCCACTTCGAAGGCTGGAAGCTGACCGTACGCGAAGTCGAGGACATCGACGGGCTGATGGTCTACCACGGCCTGGACGGGCAGAATCAGCCTCGCACCCTGCCTGAAACCCAGTTGTCGAACTTCATTCAGTTCCGCCTGGCCAGCGACCGCCTGTTCGCCGGGCAGATAGACCCACTGTCGTGGTTCAGCCTGCGCTACAACACCCTGCAGCACACCAGCAAGCAGATGCAGTCGGCACTGTGGGGGTTGGGCGGCTGCCGCGCACAGCCCATCGCCCACCAACTGCACATTGCCCGCGAAGTCGCCGACCGCAGCGCCCCACGCGTTCTGCTGGCCGACGAAGTGGGCCTGGGCAAAACCATCGAAGCTGGCCTGGTCATTCACCGCCAGCTGCTGTCGGGTCGCGCCAGCCGCGTACTGATCCTGGTGCCGGAAAACCTCCAGCACCAGTGGCTGGTGGAAATGCGCCGGCGCTTCAATCTGCAAGTGGCGCTGTTCGACGCCGAGCGCTTCATCGAAAGCGACGCCAGCAACCCGTTCGAGGATGCCCAACTGGCGTTGGTTGCCCTGGAGTGGCTGGTCGACGACGAAAAGGCCCAGGACGCACTGTTTGCCGCTGGCTGGGACCTGATGGTCGTCGACGAAGCCCACCACCTGGTCTGGCACGAAGACCAGGTCAGCGCCGAATACGGCCTGGTCGAGCAACTGGCCCAAGTGATTCCGGGCGTACTGCTGCTCACCGCCACCCCCGAGCAGCTGGGCCAGGACAGCCACTTCGCCCGCCTGCGCCTGCTCGACCCCAACCGTTTTCACGACCTGGCCGCTTTCCGCGCCGAAAGCGAGCACTACCGCCCGGTAGCCGAGGCGGTGCAGGAACTGCTCGACGAGGGCCGCCTGTCGCCCAAGGCCCACGCCACCATCCTGGGCTTCCTGGGTGCCGAAGGCGAAGCCCTGCTGGCTGCGGTCAGCGACGGCGACACCCAGGCCAGCGCCCGGCTGATTCGCGAACTGCTGGATCGCCACGGCACCGGACGCGTGCTGTTCCGTAACACCCGTGCGGCGATTCAGGGCTTCCCCGAGCGCCAGTTGCACCCCTACCCGCTGGCCACGCCCGAGCAATACCGCAACCTGCCAGCCGGCGAGCATGCCGAGCTGTACCCGGAAGTTGCCTTCCAGGCCCAGGGTGAAGTGGCCGATGACGAGCGCTGGTGGCGTTTCGACCCACGCGTCGACTGGCTGATCGACACCCTGAAGATGCTCAAGCGCACCAAAGTACTGGTGATCTGCGCCCACGCCGAAACCGCCATGGACCTGGAGGACGCCCTGCGCGTGCGCTCCGGCATCCCGGCCTCGGTGTTCCATGAAGGCATGAGCATCCTCGAGCGCGACCGTGCCGCTGCCTACTTTGCCGATGAAGAGTTTGGCGCCCAGGTCCTGATCTGCTCGGAAATCGGCAGCGAAGGCCGCAACTTCCAGTTCGCTCATCACCTGGTGATGTTCGACCTGCCAGCGCACCCCGACCTGCTCGAACAGCGCATCGGCCGCCTTGACCGGATTGGTCAGAAGCACACTATCCAGTTGCACATCCCGTACCTGCAAGACAGCCCGCAAGAGCGCCTGTTCCAGTGGTACCACGAAGGGCTCAACGCCTTCCTCAACACCTGCCCCACCGGCAATGCCCTGCAGCACCAGTTCGGCCCACGCCTGCTGCCGCTGTTGGAAGGCGGCGATCACAAGGCCTGGGATACCCTGGTGGCCGACGCCCGCAGCGAGCGCGAGCGCCTGGAAGCCGAACTGCACACTGGCCGTGACCGCCTGCTGGAGCTCAACTCCGGCGGAGCCGGCGAAGGTCAGGCGCTGGTCGAGGCCATTCTCGAACAGGACGACCAGTTCGCCCTGCCGATCTACATGGAAACCCTGTTCGACGCTTTCGGCATCGACAGCGAAGACCATTCCGAGAACGCACTGATCCTCAAGCCGAGCGAGAAGATGCTCGATGCCAGCTTCCCGCTGGGCGACGATGAAGGCGTGACCATCACCTATGACCGTGGCCAGGCGCTGTCACGCGAGGACATGCAGTTCCTCACCTGGGAGCACCCGATGGTGCAGGGTGGCATGGATCTGGTGCTGTCAGGCTCGATGGGCAACACCGCCGTGGCGTTGATCAAGAACAAAGCGCTCAAACCAGGCACCGTACTGCTTGAACTGCTGTTCGTCAGCGAGGTGGTGGCACCCCGCAGCCTGCAACTGGGCCGCTACCTGCCGCCGGCGGCACTGCGCTGCCTGCTCGACGCCAATGGCAACGACCTGGCGTCACGCGTGGCCTTCGAAACCCTCAACGACCAGCTCGAGAGCGTACCGCGCGCCAGCGCCAACAAGTTCGTCCAGGCCCAGCGCGATGTGCTGGCCAAGCGTATCAGTGGCGGCGAGGAGAAGATCCTGCCGGCCCACAACGAGCGCGTGGCCGAAGCCCAGCGCCGCCTGACAGCCGAGGCCGACGAAGAGCTGGCGCGCCTGGTGGCATTGCAAGCGGTCAACCCAAGTGTGCGTGACAGCGAAATCGACGCCCTGCGCAAGCGGCGCGAAGATGGCCTGGCAATGCTGGAGAAGGCCGCCCTGCGCCTGGAAGCCATTCGCGTGCTGGTGGCTGGCTAACGCAGTCCCCGCGCCCTTGTGGGAGCGGGCACGCCCGCGAACACCGGCGAAGCCGGTGGCATCCACCGCAGTGGATGCTTCGCGGGCTCGCCCGCTCCCACAGGAAGGCATCAGGGCCCCAAATTTATTCCTCACTGCGATTGGAGTTATAACCAAATCGTAGAAATCATTGTGCCATTAGTCAGGAAGGCTTAAGCACTCCTTCCTATACTGCCTCTGGACAGTCTGCACAGGGTTGTAGCGCAGACGAGTGAAAACTCGATCAAGAGGCATTCCATGGAATGGCTGGGGCTGCAACTGTTCGCCGATCTTCCCGCAACCGGGCGCATCGTCATCGACTGCCGTCATGAACCGCTCTTGGTTCTGCTCGCCTATTTCGTTGCTTGCGCGGCCTGTTTCGCCACCCTCGACATGGCCGAGCGCCAGTCCCACAGCGACGACCCCACCGCCCACCGGCAATGGAACATGCTTGGAGCTTGCTGCCTGGCAGGCGGCATATGGGCCATGCACTTCATCAGCATGCTGGCCTTTCGGGCCCCGGTGGACGTGCACTACGACGTATCCCTGACCATTCTTTCGCTGCTCATCGCACTGGGCGTGGCCTGGCTGGCCATGCACAGCCTCGAACGCAGCAAGATGCGCGCGCACCACTTCGTGCTGAGCGCAGGGCTGATCGGCCTGGGCATCATCCTCATGCATTTTGTCGGCATGGCCGCGATGGAAACGGGTGCCCGCCAGTACTACCAAACCGGCTTGCTACTTGCCTCTGCCGCCATTGCCCTGCTCACCGCCCTGACCTCGCTGTACCTGGCCCGCTACTTGCGCAATGGCAGCGGCACCCTGTACCAGGCCATGAAGTACGGCGCCAGCCTGCTGATGGCGGGCGGCATCGTCGCCACTCATTTCACCGCGATGTCGGCCATGACCTTGATCATCCCTGCCGATACCGCACTGCGCCTGCCGTCTGGCGACAACAGCCTGCAGCTGGGACTGGGCATCGGCTTCATCACCCTGCTGATCAGTGGCGCCAGCATCAGCGCCGCACTGGCCGACAAGAAGCTGCAAAGCAAGGAGCACGACCTGCGCCGGGTCAGCGTACTGCTCAGCCAACTGGACCAGGCCCGCGCTTCGCTGCAGCAGGCGGCGCACTATGATGCCCTGACCAACCTGCTCAACCGCCGCGGATTCAACCAGGTGTTCGCCGAGCGCCTGGTCGAAACTCAGGCCAGCGAAAATCGCCTGGCCGTGATGTTTCTCGACATCGACCATTTCAAGCGTATCAACGACAGCCTTGGCCACGATGCCGGTGACGAGCTGCTCAAGGTGATCGCCCACCACATCAAGGCCGCTACCCGCAACCACGACCTGGTTGCGCGCTTTGGTGGCGACGAGTTCTGTGTGGTCACCAGCCTGAACAGCCGCGACGAAGCCCGCCACCTGGCCCAGCGCATCATGCAACGGATGAAAGAACCCATCGACCTGGGCGGGCGGCGCATGGTCATGACCACCAGCATTGGTATAAGTATCTTCCCGGACGATGGCAGCACAGCCGAAGAGCTGCTCAAGCATGCCGACCTGGCCCTCTACCAATCCAAGGACAACGGGCGCAACAGCCTGAATTTCTTCAATGACAGCCTGAAGGCTCGCGCGTCGATCGCCTTGCAACTGGAAGAAGAGCTGCGCCTGGCCCTGCTCGAGGAGCGCGGGCTGTGTGTGCACTACCAGCCGATCTTCGACCTGCGCAGCGGGCAAGTGGCCAAACTGGAAGCGCTGGTACGCTGGCAGCATCCTCAACACGGCCTGCTCGGGCCCGACCGTTTTGTCGGCATTGCCGAAGCCAACGGCCTGATCATCGACCTTGACCTGTGGGTGCTGCGCCATGCCTGTGCCGACCTGGCCCACTTGCAGCGCCACGGCTACGGCGAGGTCCAGGTCACGGTCAATTGCTCGGCAGTCACCCTCAGCCACGACGAACTGCCTAAGGAAGTAGAAAAGGCGCTGTTCCACGCCGCCCTTGCGCCGCGCCACCTGGAGCTGGAGGTGACCGAGAACGCCCTGGTGGGCGATATCCAGCGCACGGTCAGCCTGCTCAAACGCGTCAGGGCTTTGGGGGTGGCACTTTCGATCGATGATTTTGGTACCGGCTACTCGTCACTGGCTTACCTCAAGCGCCTGCCGCTGGATGTGCTGAAGATCGACCGCACCTTCCTGCAGGATGTACCGGGCAGCCAGAAAGACCGGGAAATTGTCCAGGCGATCATCGCCATGGCGCATACCCTGCACCTGCGGGTAGTCAGCGAGGGCGTGGAAACCGCCGAACAGCAGGCGTTCCTCGAAAGCCATGGCTGCGACTACCTGCAGGGCTACCTGTTGGGGCGCCCCGTACCGCTGGCCGAGTTGCGCCCACTGCTGGAGCGGTTGCAGCGCCAGAACGGCCGGATCACACCTTGTTGCGATACAGCTCTACCAGGGTCGCCGGATCTTTTTGCAGGTAACCCTGGCTACCGTGCAAGCGCATCAGTTGCGCGGCAAGGCCACTGAGCGGCGTCGCCGAGCCTTGCTCGCGGGAAAACTTGACCGCGCCATCGAGGTCCTTGAGCAGCGTGCGTACGTGCCACTTGATTGGCTCGAAGCGGCTCTCGGCCATTTGCGGCGCAAGAATCTGCAATGGCTTGGAATCGGCAAAGCCACCCGCCAGCGCTTCAGCGATCAACGTCGCGTCCACGCCCGACTGTTCGGCCAATGCCACCACTTCTGCAATTACCAGGGCATTGCACGCGACGATCATCTGGTTGCACGCCTTGGTCACCTGTCCCGTGCCTACCGCGCCCATATGCGTCACGCGCTGACCAAGCACCTCCAGCACCGGGCGTGCACGCTGCAGATCGGCCGCTTCACCGCCCACCATGATCGCCAGCGTGCCCGCTTCGGCACCGGGCGTACCGCCAGAGACAGGTGCATCCAGCCAGGCCATGCCGCACAGTGCTGCCAGTTCGGCAGCCATTTCACGGGTGGCGGTGGGTTCCAGGCTAGAGAAATCGATCAGCAACTGGCCGCTGCGCCCGCCCTGGGCAATGCCTTGCTCGCCAAACACCACCTCACGCACCACCGCCGTGTCGGCCAGGCACAGTAATACCATGTCGCTGTCACGGCACAATTCGGCCGGGCTGCTGGCCAGGCGCGCGCCAGCAGCGACCAGTGCGGCGCACTTGTCCGGGCTGCGGTTCCATACCGTCAGCGGATAACCCGCTGCCAGCAGGCGGCGGCACATGGGCAGGCCCATCAGGCCGATGCCGGCGAATCCAAGCGAAGGTAGTGCAGTGCTCATCGATAAACTCCTGACTGATTCGAACATTTCCCAGGCGGGCTACGATTCCGTTGGCGCCTGCCAGAACGGCGGCCACATTACGCATCCCGTAAACTGTTACCGCCACGCCGAATTGTTACTTCCCTCTACCCGCCTTGATCGCTTTCAAGCACCAAAACGGAGCTGATGCGTATTTTTGCGCACCAAAAAAGATCACGCTTCTTCCTGGCCCTTCACCTGTATCACGATGAACGGCGAAACCACCACCGCCCAGATCTCTGGGTCGCGGCTTTGCAGGTCCAATGCCTGCTCGGCCGATACCGGCCCAACAGTGCCATCACTACGCCACTTGGCGAAGATCTCGCTGCGATTCTCGGCCATCGCCTCAGCAACGGCGATCAGGTCAAGGCAGGGGTCGACCCAAATCAGGTCACCCTTGGCCCAAAAACGCTCCAGCGCTTTCCACTCGATGATTGCCGTCTCGCCAAGCAATTTGGCATAGAGGGTGCTTGTTTGATCAGTCATGGGTGGTATCCGCAAAAAATCGGTCAATAAAAAAGGCCGGCATTTTTGCAGAAAAACCCGGTTTCAAATATGTAATTTGGTCGATTGACCCCGAAGTTGTGGGGCGGGATCGCAGATGCAGGCAGTTTGATGGCGCCTTTCTGTATCTTTCTGTCGATCAAGCGACAACGCAGGAAAGACGCACTTTTCGACCGCTTTTCAAGCGCTCGAACAGCGCTCTACACTGTACCGGTACAGTTCCGGGACATGTTCCGGGGGAAGGTGGGCTAGCGCGTTGGCATGGCCACGCCGCAAATCCCGCCCGGTCTGTAGCCCTGGCCGCCAGGACTATAAGAATTACAACAGAATGAGTGGAGCACTATGATCAAGATTTCCAAGCTGTTCGCCGCAATGGTACTGGCCGGGGTAGCCAGCCATTCGTTTGCCGCCGATACCATCAAGATCGGCATCGCCGGTCCCAAGACGGGTCCTGTGACCCAGTACGGCGACATGCAGTTCATCGGCGCCAAGCAAGCCATCAAGGATATCAACGCCGCGGGCGGCGTGGATGGCAAGATGCTCGAAGCCAAGGAATACGACGACGCCTGCGACCCTAAACAGGCCGTGGCAGTCGCCAACAAAGTGGTCAACGACGGCGTCAAGTTCGTGGTCGGCCACCTGTGCTCCAGCTCCACCCAGCCTGCGTCCGACATCTACGAAGACGAAGGCGTGATCATGATCACCCCGGCCGCCACTTCGCCGGAAATCACCGCCCGTGGCTACAAGCTGATCTTCCGCACCATCGGCCTGGACAGCGCCCAGGGCCCGGCCGCCGGCAACTACATCGCCGACCACGTCAAGCCGAAGGTCGTTGCCGTCCTGCACGACAAGCAGCAGTACGGTGAAGGCATCGCCACCGCCGTCAAGCAAACCCTTGAGAAGAAAGGCACCAAGGTTGCCGTCTTTGAAGGCCTGAATGCCGGTGACAAGGACTTCTCCTCGATCATCCAGAAGCTCAAGCAGAACAACGTCGACTTCGTCTACTACGGCGGCTATCACCCAGAGCTGGGCCTGATCCTGCGCCAGGCTCAGGAAAAAGGCCTGAAAGCCAAATTCATGGGTCCGGAAGGCGTGGGTAACGACTCCATTTCGCAGATCGCCCAGAACGCTTCCGAAGGCCTGCTGGTCACCCTGCCGAAATCGTTCGACGCAGACCCGGCGAACAAGAAGATCGTCGACGCCATCAAGGCTGACGGCAAGGACCCAAGTGGCCCGTTCGTATTCCCTGCCTACTCGGCTGTCGAGCTGATCGCTCAAGGCATCAAGAAAGCCGGTTCCGATGATACCGACAAGGTGGCCGAGGCCATCCACAAAGGCACCTTCAAGACCCCGACCGGCGAACTGTCGTTCGACGACAAAGGCGACCTGAAAGACTTCAAGTTCGTGGTCTACGAATGGCACTTCGGCAAGCCGAAGACCGAAGTCTCCCCTCAGTAACTGCGTGACTAATAGCTGACCTACGAGCCCACTGTGCGAGCAGTGGGCTTCGTTTTATGAGGTTCATGGGCCCGATCCCCGCGATCCGGGGGCAGGCTCACCTGAAAATCTTAAAACCGTCACCCGCGGTTTCCTGGCCGTACCCCTGCCAGTGAAATGCAAATCAGGTTTTTAGGAGCGCTGTAATGCCTGAGATCTACCATTTCTTCCAACAACTGGTTAATGGATTGACCATCGGCAGCACCTATGCCTTGATCGCCATCGGCTACACGATGGTGTACGGCATCATTGGCATGATCAACTTCGCCCACGGCGAGGTGTACATGATCGGTTCCTACGTGGCCTTCATTGCCCTGGCGGGCCTGGCCATGATGGGTATCCATTCGCTGCCGATCCTGATGACCGTCGCCTTCGTCGCGACGATCTTCGTCACCAGTGCCTATGGCTACAGCATCGAACGGGTTGCCTACCGCCCCCTGCGCAACAGCAACCGTCTGATCCCGCTGATTTCCGCCATCGGCATGTCGATTTTCCTGCAGAACACGGTCTTGCTTTCGCAGGACTCCAAGGACAAGTCCATCCCCAACCTGATCCCCGGGAGCTTCTCCTTCGGGCCAGGCGGTGCTGAAGAAGTACTGATCAGCTACATGCAAGTCCTGGTGTTCGTTGTCACCCTGGTGGCCATGACCCTGCTCACCCTGTTCATCTCTCGTTCCCGCCTGGGCCGCGCCTGCCGCGCCTGTGCCGAGGACATCAAGATGGCCAACCTGCTGGGCATCAACACCAACAACATCATCGCCCTCACCTTCGTCATCGGTGCCGCCCTGGCTGCCGTGGCGGCCGTGCTGCTGAGCATGCAGTACGGGGTGATCAACCCCAACGCCGGTTTCCTGGTGGGCCTGAAGGCTTTCACCGCGGCGGTACTGGGTGGCATCGGCAGCATCCCGGGCGCCATGCTCGGCGGGCTGGTGCTGGGCGTGGCCGAAGCGTTCGGTGCCGATATCTTCGGCGACCAGTACAAGGACGTGGTGGCATTCGGCTTGTTGGTTCTTGTCCTGCTATTCCGGCCGACCGGCATCCTGGGCCGCCCGGAGGTTGAAAAAGTATGAACAGAAATCTCAAACAGGCGTTCTTCAGCGCCTTGCTGGTGTGGGCCGTGGCCTTCCCGGTACTGGGCCTGAAACTGAGCATCGACGGGATCAGCCTGGTCGTGCACAGTCAGGGCTCGTTCACCATCAGCATCATCGCCGTGTGTTCGGTGCTGATGTTCCTGCGCGTGCTGTTCGACAAGCAGTGGAGTTCGGTGATGGGCCGCCGATCGGATCGCAAGCTGATCCCCCCGGCAGTCAGCAACTACCTCACCCTGCCCAAGACCCAGCGCTACGTCATCATCGGGTTGATCGTGATGGCACTGGTATGGCCGTTCTTCGGCTCTCGCGGTGCGGTCGACATCGCCACGCTGATCCTGATCTACGTGTTGCTGGGCCTGGGCCTGAACATCGTGGTCGGCCTGGCGGGCCTGCTCGACCTCGGCTACGTAGGCTTCTATGCCGTCGGTGCCTACAGCTACGCCATGCTCTCGCATTACCTGGGCTGGAGCTTCTGGGTGTGCCTGCCGATTGCCGGCCTGATGGCTGCCACCTTCGGCTTCCTGCTCGGCTTCCCGGTGCTGCGCCTGCGTGGTGACTACCTGGCGATCGTGACCCTCGGTTTCGGTGAGATCATCCGCCTGTTCCTGCGTAACCTCACCGATTGGACCGGCGGCCCCAACGGCATCAGCAACATCCCCAAGCCGGAGTTCTTCGGCCTGACCTTCGAACGCCGTGCGGCCGAGGGCATGCAGACCTTCCACGAGTTCTTCGGGCTGCAATACAACTCGATCAACAAGGTCATCTTCCTGTACCTGGTGGCCCTGCTGCTGGCCCTGCTGGCGTTGTTCGTGATCAACCGCCTGCTGCGCATGCCGATCGGCCGTGCCTGGGAAGCCCTGCGTGAAGACGAGATCGCCTGCCGTGCACTGGGCCTGAACCCGACCGTGATCAAGCTCTCGGCATTCACCCTGGGTGCCTGCTTCGCCGGTTTCGCCGGCAGCTTCTTCGCCGCGCGCCAAGGCCTGGTGACGCCGGAGTCGTTCACCTTCATCGAGTCGGCGATCATCCTCGCCATCGTCGTGCTGGGTGGCATGGGTTCACAACTGGGCGTGATTCTCGCGGCCATCGTGATGATCCTGCTGCCTGAGCTGATGCGTGAGTTCAGCGAATACCGCATGCTGATGTTCGGTGCGCTGATGGTGTTGATGATGATCTGGCGTCCGCAAGGCCTGCTGCCTATGCAACGTCCACACATGGAGCTGCGTCGATGAGCCGCGAAATTCTGCAAGTCAGCGGCCTGAGCATGCGCTTCGGCGGCTTGTTGGCGGTCAACGGCGTGGCCCTGACCGTCAAGGAAAAACAGGTGGTGGCGTTGATCGGCCCGAACGGCGCCGGCAAGACCACCGTGTTCAACTGCCTGACCGGCTTCTACAAGCCCAGCGGCGGTACCATCCTGCTCGATGGCCAGCCGATTCAGGGCCTGGCCGGCCACCAGATCGCCCGCAAGGGCGTGGTGCGGACCTTCCAGAACGTGCGGCTGTTCAAGGAAATGACCGCACTGGAAAACCTGCTGATCGCCCAGCACCGCCACCTCAACACCAACTTCTTCGCCGGCCTGTTCAAGACCCCGAGCTTCCGCCGCAGCGAGAAGGAGGCCATGGAACGCGCGCAGTACTGGCTGGAGAAGGTCAACCTGACCGAGTTCGCCAACCGTACGGCCGGCACCCTCGCCTACGGGCAGCAACGCCGCCTCGAAATTGCCCGCTGCATGATGACCCAGCCACGCATCATCATGCTCGATGAACCGGCAGCCGGCCTGAACCCGAAGGAAACCGAAGACCTCAAGGCTCTGATCGCCTACCTGCGTGAGTCGCACAACGTCACCGTGCTGCTGATCGAGCACGACATGAAGCTGGTGATGAGCATTTCCGACCATATCGTGGTGATCAACCAGGGTACCCCCCTGGCCCATGGCACGCCGGAGGAGATCCGCGACAACCCTGACGTGATCAAAGCCTACCTGGGGGAAGCGTAAATGCTGAAGTTCGAAAACGTTTCCACTTTCTACGGCAAGATCCAGGCGCTGCACAGCGTCAACGTGGAGATCAACCAGGGCGAGATCGTCACCCTGATCGGCGCTAACGGTGCCGGCAAGTCGACCTTGCTGATGACCCTGTGCGGCTCGCCGCAGGCGCACAGCGGCAGCATCAAGTACCTGGGTGAAGAGCTGGTCGGCCAGCCGTCCTCGCACATCATGCGCAAAAGCATCGCGGTAGTGCCGGAAGGCCGTCGCGTGTTCGCTCGCCTGACGGTCGAGGAAAACCTGGCCATGGGCGGTTTCTTCACCGACAAGGGCGACTATCAGGAGCAACTGGACAAGGTCCTGCAACTGTTCCCGCGCCTGAAAGAGCGTTACATCCAGCGCGGCGGCACCATGTCCGGTGGCGAGCAGCAGATGCTGGCCATCGGCCGGGCGCTGATGAGCAAGCCCAAGCTGCTGCTGCTCGACGAGCCTTCGCTGGGCCTGGCGCCGATCATCATCCAGCAGATCTTCGACATCATCGAACAGCTGCGCCGCGATGGCGTGACGGTGTTCCTGGTGGAGCAGAACGCCAACCAGGCGCTGAAGATCGCTGACCGGGCGTATGTGCTGGAGAACGGTCGGGTGGTGATGCAGGGCACCGGTGAGGCACTGCTGACCGACCCGAAGGTGCGCGATGCCTACCTGGGGGGTTGAATGAAAAAGGGCCTTCGGGCCCTTTTTTCTGCCCGCAGGACGTGTATCGTGGCCAGCTCTTTGGCAAAGATTCCCCGGAGCCCGCCCCATGCGCCTCACCCCTACCCTGCTGCTCAGTGCCCTGCTGCCGCTGTTCGCTGGCTGCCAGCTACTGGCCGAGCAGCCCCGTGACCCGAACATCGGCACCACACGCATGCAGGGCGAACTGAGCGCCAACGGCGGCCGCCTGTTGTTCAAGCCCTGCAGCGAAGCACGCCGCTTCGTGATCAACGACGTCGCCGGCACCGGCATCCTGCAAGAGTCCGCCAACCTGGCCAAGGACGCCAATGCCAAGTTGTTCGCCGACGTGCGCGGTCGCCTCACGGGCGCCAAGCAGGCCGACAACGACGGCCAGCTGGAAGTCAGCCGCCTGTACCGCCTGGAACCCTCCACCCGCGCTTGCGACGACCCCAACTTCAAGCAGCTGACCCTGCGCGCCAATGGCCATGAACCGGACTGGGACATCAAGGCCAGCGGCAAGGGCATGGTGCTCAACCGCATCGGCAAAGACCCGCTGCCACTGCCATTTCTCGAAGAAGAAGTGCCCGGCGGCGGCCTGACCCTCACCAGCGAAGCCAACGGCCAGCACGTGGAACTGTGGGTCGCCCCGCAACGCTGCGTCGACAGCGCCACCGGCGCCATCCACCACCTGCGCGCCGAACTGCGCATCGACGGCCAGACCCTGCGCGGCTGCGGTTACTACGGTGGTGCGCGCGACAACTGATCGCCGGGCGCTTTTATCCTGCCAGTCAGGGCGTCTAACAGCTTATACTTGGCGGTTTGTGTAAAGCCGCCGGCCGCCCATGGCCGGGATACTGGACCCTGCCATGCTACGAATCACCGAACTGAAGCTGCCCCTGGACCATCCCGACGAAGCGTTGCGCGAAGCCATCGTCCAGCGCTTGGGCATCCGCGACGAGCAACTGCTCAGCTTCAACCTGTTCAAGCGCAGCTACGATGCGCGCAAGAAGAACAGCGAACTGCTGTTCATCTACACCATCGACCTGGAAGCCAGCAACGAAGCCGAGCTGCTCAGCAAGTTCGCCGATGATCGCAACATCGGCCCAGCCCCACACGTCACCTACAAGTTTGTCGGCCAGGCCCCGGCAGGCCTGCAGGAGCGCCCGATCGTGGTCGGTTTCGGCCCGTGCGGCATCTTTGCCGGCCTGTTGCTGGCACAAATGGGCTTCAAGCCGATCATCCTCGAACGCGGCAAGGAAGTGCGCCAGCGCACCAAGGACACCTGGGGCCTGTGGCGTAAAAGCGTGCTCAACCCTGAGTCCAACGTGCAGTTCGGTGAAGGCGGCGCCGGTACCTTCTCGGACGGCAAGCTGTACAGCCAGATCAAGGACCCGCAACACCACGGCCGCAAAGTGCTGGAAGAATTCGTCAAGGCCGGTGCGCCAGACGAAATCCTGTACATCAACAAGCCGCACATCGGCACCTTCCGCCTCACCGGCATGGTCGAACAGATGCGCCAGGACATGATCGCCCTAGGGGCCGACGTGCGCTTCCAGGAGAAGGTCACCGACCTGTTGATCGAAGATGGCCAACTGACCGGTGTAGTGCTCGAAAGCGGCGAGCAGTTGCACTCTCGCCATGTGGTATTGGCCCTGGGCCACAGCGCCCGCGACACCTTCCGCATGCTGCACGCAAAAGGTGTCTACATGGAAGCCAAGCCGTTCTCGGTGGGCTTCCGTATCGAGCACCCGCAAACGCTGATCGACAAGGCACGTCTGGGCAAGTACGCCGGCCACCCGAAACTGGGTGCCGCCGACTACAAGCTGGTTTACCACGCCAAGAATGGCCGCTCGGTATACAGCTTCTGCATGTGTCCGGGTGGCACCGTGGTCGCGGCCACCAGCGAGCCTGGGCGGGTCGTCACCAACGGCATGAGCCAGTATTCGCGTAACGAGCGCAACGCCAACTCCGGCATCGTCGTCGGCATCGACCCCGAGCGCGACTACCCGGGTGGCCCGTTGGCCGGTATCGAACTGCAGGAGCGCCTGGAGGCGCACGCCTATGTAATGGGCGGCAGCAACTACCAGGCCCCGGCGCAGCTGGTGGGTGATTTTGTCGCCGGCCGGCCCTCGACCGCACTGGGCAGTGTCGAGCCGTCCTACAAGCCGGGCGTGACCTTGGGTGACCTGGCGCCGAGCCTGCCGGACTTCGCCATTGAGGCGATTCGGGAGGCACTGCCGGCGTTCGACCGGCAGATCAAGGGCTATAACCTGCATGATGCGGTGTTGACCGGGATCGAGACGCGTACCTCGTCGCCACTGCGGATTACCCGCGGTGAGGATTACCAGAGCCTGAACCTCAAAGGGCTATTCCCGGCGGGTGAAGGGGCCGGGTACGCGGGCGGGATCCTGTCAGCCGGTGTGGATGGCATTCGCATCGCAGAGGCGGTGGCGCGGGATATGCTCGGCCTCTGACTCTTTATCGACTGACAGGGCCTCTTCGCGGGTAAACCCGCTCCTACACGGAACAATGGTCCCCTGTAGGAGCGGGTTTACCCGCGAAAGGGCCCGGTCCGGCATCAGACTATTCCGGCACCTACTCCAGACTTCCCCTCCCCCATCCTTCCCCAAATCCGTCTAGGCTTGCCCCAGGCCTGTCAGCAACAACATATAACAAAAACGAATATGTTTTTTGTTTTAAGGAACATCGTCACAGGCTAGGGTGTACGCCCGCACCCTTCGTAAACTGCTCATGGAGGGCCTAAAGCCCGTGCGTAGCCTGTTTACCCGTTTCTTCCAGCTCGAAGCTGCCAGCGGCCTGCTGCTGATCGCCGCCGCCGTTCTGGCCCTGATCATCAACAACTCGCCACTGTCCTACCTGTACGGCGGCTTGCTCGACGTACCCGTCGCCGTCCAGGTCGGCGCGCTGAACATCGCCAAGCCATTGCTACTGTGGATCAACGACGGCCTGATGGCCCTGTTCTTCCTGCTCATCGGCCTGGAGGTCAAACGCGAGGTGGTCGACGGTCACCTGTCCAAGCCCTCACAAGTGATTCTGCCTGCCACCGCAGCCGTGGGCGGCATGGTGGTGCCAGCGCTGATCTACTGGTTCATCAACCGTGACAACCCTGCAGCCGTGGCAGGCTGGGCGATCCCTACCGCCACCGACATCGCCTTCGCCCTCGGCGTCCTGGCCCTGCTCGGCAAGCGCGTACCGGTGTCACTGAAGTTGTTCCTGATGACCCTGGCGATCATCGACGACCTGGGTGCGATCATTGTCATCGCCCTGTTCTACTCCGGCACCCTGTCGAGTGTGTCGCTGCTGCTGGCTGCGGCCTGTCTGGTGGTACTGGTGGCGATGAACCGGCTTGGCGTCGTCAAGCTCGGGCCCTACATGATCGTTGGCCTGATCCTGTGGGTCTGCGTGCTCAAAAGTGGCGTGCACGCCACTCTGGCCGGTGTCGCCCTGGCCCTTTGCATCCCGCTGCGTACACGCAATGCTGAATCGTCACCTCTTTTGGCGCTGGAACACGCCCTGCACCCTTGGGTGGCCTATGCCATCCTGCCCATTTTCGCCTTCGCCAATGCCGGCGTTTCGCTGGCAGGCATGACCGTAGACAGCTTCACCCACCCCGTGCCGATGGGCATCACGGTCGGCCTGTTGCTGGGCAAGACCGTGGGGGTTTTCGGCCTGACCTGGGTGGCGGTCAAGCTGCGCCTGGCCGCGCTGCCTGCGGGTGCGGGTTGGGGGCAAATTCTGGGGGTGGCGATACTCTGCGGCATTGGCTTCACCATGAGCCTGTTCGTAGGCTCGCTCGCCTTCGCCCCGGGTAGCAGTGAGTATGCCGGCATGGACCGCATGGGTATTCTTACTGGTTCGTTCTTTGCCGCGGTGATCGGCTACGCCGTCACCGCAATGGCCAGCCGCAAAACCAGCGTTGCCTGACTTGGCTGAAGCATGAAAAAACCCCGACTGGCAGCAGCCATGTCGGGGTTTTGTTTTACTGCGCTACGGTCAGTGCGAAACGCGGCTGGTACCGTCAACTGTCATGATGCGCACGCGCTCGCCAACGCGGAAGACTTCGTTCTCCTGCACGGCCTGCACATAGGCGCGCATGCTGCCATCATCTTCACGAACGGTAATTTCGACACCTTGGGTACGGGTCAGGCCTTCTTCTGCTGCGGAACCCGCCAAGCCACCGGCCACGGCACCGATCACGGCAGCCACGATGCTGCCACGACCACCGCCCACGGCGCTGCCGGCAACGCCACCCACAATGGCACCGGCACCGCCGCCAATCGGGGTCTTGGTGCCCTCGATCTTGACCGGGCGCAGGGATTCGATGGTACCCATACGCACGGTTTGCACGCGGCGGGCTTCGTCACGAGAGTAGCTGTCACCGGTCAGGCTCGAGGCACAGCCCCCCAGCAGCAGCGACATGGTGGTAAAGGTCGCCACCAGCAAAGCGGATTTACGCATGGGTAAAGTCTCCATAAGTCAGGTGCTCATTAGACGCTGCACATTGACGGCTGTCACGGTACAAACGTAATAAAATTGTTTTCATTCAGCCGGGGTACAGCCTGCCGGGCTGTGTCGAAGGCCTTTCAAGTGAGACCAAGAATAGCCATGGATTACTTCATCGTCGTGGTCACCACCGTTACGGGACTGTATTTCCACTGGTGGTTGTATGTGCGCATGCGCCGCTGGATGGACCGCGACCTGGCGTTGTCGCTGGCAGGGGCCGATCCTGAAAAACGCGCGTTCATGCTGGAAAGGTTGGCGCAGGCGCGCCAGGAGAAGGTGGGGCGTAAGCAACTGGCGGGGTGGTTGGAGCGCGAGGCGGCAGGTTATCCGGGGTAGCTTGATCAATGGCTGGGGCCGCTTGGCGGCCCCAGTTGCTCAGGGCGCCAGCCGCTCTCGCAGCCACTGCCCATCCACCAGCCGATAGTTCAAACGATCATGCAGGCGGCTTGCCCGCCCCTGCCAGAACTCGATGCGCTCGGGCAACAAACGGTATCCCCCCCAATGCTCAGGGCAGTGCGGCTGGGTGTCGGAGAAACGCGCTTCGGTGGCCTTAACCAGGCCCTCCAGCTCTTCACGCCCGGCAATCACGCGGCTCTGTGGCGAAGCCCAAGCCCCTAGGCGACTGCCCAGCGGGCGTACCTGGTAGTAGGCATCCGACTCCTGCGCCGTGACCTTCTGCACCCGGCCCTCAATGCGCACCTGACGTTCCAGGGCCGGCCAGAAGAAGGTCATTGCCGCAAAGGGGTTGGCTTGCAGTTGCTGGCCCTTGGCGCTGTCATAGTTGGTGAAGAAGGTGAAACCCTGCTCGTCGAGCCCCTTCAACAGCAAAACACGGCAATGCGGGCGACCTTCGCCGTCCACCGTGGCCAAGGTCATGGCGTTGGCTTCTACCGGTACCTGCTCGGTTTTCACCGCATCGGCGAACCACTGGTGGAACAGGGCGAACGGCTCCCCTGGTGCCTGGGCTTCGGCCAGGCCATCACGGGTGTAGTCGCGGCGCATATCGGCCAGGGATTGGGTCATTACTGCGGTTCCTTGACGATCAGTTGGTCTTCGCAGGGCTGTTGGCAGCTACTTTCTTGTCAACGGCAGCTTTCTTGGCGGCAGGCTTGGCCGGCGCAGCTTTTTTCTTGGCTGCAGTCTTCGCAGGCGTTTTGGCCTTGGCTACAGGTTTCTTCGCCGCAGCCTTGACGGCCGGTTTGCTGCCAGCGGCCTTGGCGGCGGGTGCCTTGGCATCCTGCACCGCCACCATCGAGGCCGGGACGGGTGCCGGGGCGGCCTGCTGGTATTTGGCCAGCAGCGCGACCATGGTGTTTTGCGGGGTCAGCAACATTTCCACGCGGCGGTTCAGGGCGCGCCCCTCGGCGCTGTCGTTGGCAGCGCGCGGCATCACCGAACCCATGCCCTTGAGGGTCAGGCGGTCACGCTGCAGGCCGCTGAGGCGGAAGATGGCCGATACCGAAGCGGCGCGCTCCAGGCTGAGCTTCTGGTTGGCAACGGCGGCACCGCTGCTGTCGGCATGGCCCAGTACCAGTACGGCAGTCTTGGGGTCGCCTTCGACTGTCTTGGCGACGCGGGTGATCGGGCCCAGGGACATGGGCAGCAACATGTTCGGGCGATCGGGATTGTACGAGCTGTCCACCGGCAGGGTTACCGCCAGCACATTGTCACGACGCTCCAGCTCCAGCTTGCTGTCCTTGATCGCTTCGCGCAGCTTGGGCTCGTATTCGTCCAGCCAGGCCTGAGTGGCCTTCTGATCGATCTTTGGCACCACCGGCCCCTTGGCTTGCTTGTCGTCACCGCCAAACGGCCACCACCAGCGGCTGGAGCTTTCGGATTTGGCATCGGCTTTGGCCACGTTTTCAGTGACGGCTGACTTCACTTCCTGCTCGGCAACCTTGTCCGAACCGAAAGGCCACCAGCTGGAGCCACCTTCCTTGGAGCCGTCCGGGGAGTGACTGGCGCAGCCGGTAACGGCGGTCAGGCACAGGGCGAGTGCTAAGGTTTTATGTGAAGACATCAGCGATACACCATGAAATAGAAAGATATTTTGCCTACGAACTTCAGGCGTTGGCATTGAGGATAGTCAAAGGGGTGTGGCAATACCCGCATTACCCGATCAAAGGCAACTGGCAAGGACGCGTACCAGTTTCTGGGCGCGTGGGTCCATCAGCACGTAAGGGCCGAGGGTATTGACCACAAAACCGAAGGCCACATCGTACTCCGGGTCGGCAAAACCGACCGAACCACCGGCACCGGGGTGGCCAAAGGCGCGGGCGCCGAGACCAAAGGTGGCATTGGCCACATCGGGCTGGTCGAGCATGCAGCCCAGGCCGAAACGGGTCTGGGTGAGCAAGGTACGGTCCTGGCCAAGGCTATGCTCGCGGGTCAGCTCATCGAGCAGTTCGGATTCAAGCAGGCTGCCGTCCAGCAGCCCGGCATAGAACCCTGCCAGGCTGCGTGCGTTGCCATGGCCATTGGCCGCTGGCTGCTGCATGCGCCGCCATTCCGGTTTGTTGGTGCTGGTCAGTATCGCGGGCGGATTGGTAAAGGCACGGGTCGACAGTGCCTCAGGCTCGCGCATGGTCACCTGCAGCAAGCGTTGCGCTGCACTGTCTCCAGCATTGCCCTTGCCACGGGCGATATGCGCCACGCGGTGGAACTCTTCGTCGGCCAGGCCAACATGGAAATCCAGCCCCAATGGGCGGGCGGTGCGGGCCACGATCGAGTCGCCAGGGCCACGGCCGTCGGCACGGCGAATCAGCTCGCCGATCAGCCAGCCATAGGTGATGGCGGCATAGCCGTGTTCTGTGCCTGGCGTCCACCACGGTGTCTCGGCTGCCAGGGCATCGACCATGAACTGCCAGTCATACAAGGCTTCAGCCGGCAACAGCTTGCGTATGGCCGGTAAGCCGGCACGGTGGCTGAGTAGCTGACGCAAGGTGATCGACTGCTTACCCGCCTGGGCAAACTCGGGCCAGTAGTTGGCAACCGGAGCATCGAGGGCCAGCTTGCCCTCGCCGACCAGCTGCAGGGCGGTAACAGCCGCGAAAGTCTTGGTGCAGGAGAACAGGTTGGCGATGGTATCGCTGTGCCAGGCCTGCTGGCCGTCCTTGTCGGCACTGCCAGCCCACAGGTCAACGACGGTTTCGCCACCCACCTGGATGCACAGCGCGGCGCCACGCTCCTGGGGATCATCGAACAGCGCGGCAAAAGCTTCGCGCACAGCTTCGAACTTCAGCTCATAGTGACCCTGGATCTGCACCCGCTGCTCTCCGTACGACCATTATCCAAAAAGGTGTGCATTGTTTCAGTAGTTGGGTGTTTTGCAAACAGGCTTGGGCCAAGTGGTCGCGACACAAGGCCGCTCTCACCTGGGTTGACTGCATCTGCCTGATCTCAAGGGGCCGGTTTTTCCAGCTCGGCACGCAGTTGGTTCATGGTTTGCAGATTGCTTTTGCGCACGGCATCGACAAACCCTGGATAGGGCATATCGGTAATCGCCACCAGCCCAAGGTGGCCGTTCTCACCATCGAGCAGGCGACCGCTGGCCGGTTGGTCGAGGTACTGGAACCAGTGCGCACCAACGATCATAGGCTGCGCCAGGGCCGCCTTGAGGAAGTTTGCGTAGGCCGGGCCGCGATCCTCTTCCCGCGCCAGCTCCAATGGCCCCGGCCAGAACGGCCCGCGATCACGCGAGCCGAACTGGAACTCGGACACCAGCACCGGCTTGTCCAGCTCCGCCAGGCGGGCAAAGTCGTAGCCGTCCTGCGGCTTGAGGGTATAGAAGTTGAAGCTCAGAACATCGCAGAACTCGGCGCAGGCCTTGACCGCCTCCGGTGTGCTGACCGCATAGCGGCCACCCAGGAGCATGTGATTGGGCGCATGCCACTTCAACGAATCGGAAATGGTCTTGAAGTAGGTCTCGGCAAATACCCGCTGGAAGTGCTGGTAGTCACGTTCGATTTCCGGGTGCTCCGGGTCAGGCAACGGCGCCTCGAAGCCAGGATCTTCCATGAGTTCCCAAGCGGTCAGTTCGATGCCCCAGGCCTTGGACAACCCTTCCTGGTTGCGATACTTGTCGCGCAACTGCTTGAGGAATGCGCGTTTGGCTGGCACGTCGGTGGTCAGACGCAAGGTGCCGTAGGCCAGGCCATAGCGGCTCTTGGGGTCGCTTCCAGGGGCTGCCCAGGCCAGTTCGTTATCGGCGAAGTAACCGATGAGCCAAGGGTCGTCACGGTGATCACGCGCGGCGATGGCCACGGCACGTTCGGTGGCCATGGCAAAACGCGGGTCGAACGGGTCGGGCATGCGGCCCCACCAGTCCATGCCAGTGCTGATGCTGGCGTAGTCGCCTACGATCGACAGCGGCAAGGTATACGGCATGCGTCTGGCTTGGCCAAGCGCCGGCTCGCTCCAGTTGCCAATAGTGTTAAACCCCCAGGCCTGAAGGCGGTCAAGCGCATGCGCCTGCCAGCGGTCGGCATCCAGTACCGGCGGCGCGCAGCTGGCTGGCTGGCCCTCCACTGCGGGCGGGCAGGGTTTGCCATAGGTACGCTGCAGGTTGGCGGCGTAGAAGTCGAACCAGCGCCCCTGCTTGAAATTGCGCCCTTGCGACGAGGCATTGCCATCGTCGTTGTTGCTTTCGCCATAGAACGCGGCCAGTGCATCGCCCTCAGCGGGCAAGGCCTTGAACATGCCTTCGCGCCCGGCGACATACGTACGCCCGCCGTCTGCCGCCACGGCGTTTACCCCCAGGGAATAGAACGGGTGCCCATCCGGCGTTACCAGGTACCAGCGGCCATCACGCTTTTCAGTGCGAAAGAAGCCCTTGGCTGCAAAGGCCGGACCGCCCACCAGGCCACCGTAAGCGTCCAGCTGCTGCTTGCCGCGCTCTGCCAACCAGCCCTTGAGCTGTTGCTGTTCACGGGTATCGGCCGCCTTGAGCTGCTCGTCACTGGATACCTTCTCGGGCCAGTTACCGCGAGTCGACTGGCCATAAGCATCAATCAGCTCGTGGTAGGCCGCCCTGTACGCCTGGTCGTCATCCTGGATACCGACACGCTCGATCAGCAGGCTCTGCGCCACCTTGGGGCTGGGGATGCTCAGGCTGACCGAGGTCACCTGCTTGAGGTCGACTGCACCGGCACTGCTGGTCAAAAGGAGGCGCTGACCACCATGGTTCCAGGGCATCGGCGGGCCGGCGCGCATGCCCTGGTCCAGCGGCGAACTGGCCGTCAGGGGCACCAGCACGGTTTGCGCGGGCCCCGCGGGCAGGTCGATACGGCTGGTCAAGGTGCGGCCATCGCTGCCTTGCACGGTGACATCCACGGTCAATGCCCAGTCCATGGCACTTTGCAGGCGCAAGGTCAGGAACTGCCCAGCGGACCAGTCCCACACCCCACTCTGCGGGCTCAGGCGTAGGGTCGGCTGCTGGGCCGGGTTGAACACCACACGCCGCAACACCTCGCCCTCGGCCGTTTGTTCCGCGTTGTACTGCGGCATGCCGGCATCCACCGTCGCCACATTGACCACCGAAGCCGGGCGCACGAAGCTGAACAGCGTCTGCTGCCCGGCCAGCAAGGGCGAACTGCACAACAAGGCGAATACGGCGGGCAGGGTGCGGCGGATCATAAGGCTGGGGCTCTCCTTCAGGGCCCTGATGGGCCCAAGACGGGTGATGGACAATGCGCCGGCGCAAGTGCTCCGGCGGTCAGGAAATTTCCCGCCGGAACGGCGGCAGCGCATTGAGAATAGCCTTGCCGTAGCGCTGCGTGACCAAGCGCCGGTCAAGCAAGGTGATAACGCCGCGATCCTGCTCGGTACGCAGAAGGCGGCCGCAGGCCTGGATCAGCTTCAACGAGGCGTCAGGCACGGCAATTTCCATGAACGGATTGCCGCCACGTGCCTCGATCCACTCGGCCAGCGCAGCTTCGACCGGGTCGTCGGGCACAGCAAAGGGAATTTTGGCGATGACCACGTGCTCGCAATACGCACCCGGCAGGTCGACACCTTCGGCAAAGCTGGCCAGGCCAAACAGCACGCTGTGCTGGCCATCGTCGACCCGCGCCTTGTGCTTGTTCAGGGTTTCCTGCTTTGAAAGGTTACCCTGGATGAGCACCAGCTTGCGCCAGTCACGGTCCAGACCGTCAAACACATCCTGCATCTGCTTGCGTGACGAGAACAACACCAGCGCGCCACGGGCATCCTCGACGATGTTCGGCAGCTCGCGGATGATCGCCGCGGTGTGCGCTGCTGCATCGCGTGGGTCGGCCTGCAGGTCGGGGACCCGCAACAGGCCGGCATCGCCATGCACGAACGGGCTGGGCACCACGCAGGTGACTGCGTCGCGCGGCAACCCCGAGCGCATGCGGAAACGGTCGAACTTGCCCAGCGCGGTCAATGTCGCCGAGGTCACCAGCGCGCCGTGGGCCACGCTCCACAGGCTACGCCGCAGCATATCGGCGGCGAGGATGGGGCTGGCATTGACTTCGATGTCGAACAGCGCGCCACTTTCGGCCAAGGTCAGCCAGCGCGCCATGGGCGGGCTGTCTTCCGGGTCTTCGGCGGTGAAGGCCGTCCACAGCTCCCAGTTACCCTGGGCACGGGTGACCAGGCTACCGAACAGCGGATACCACTCTTCGGCCTGATGGCTGGCGATGCCGATATTGACCTCGCCGTCCATGCCTTCCTTGAGCAGGTCAGCCAGGCGGGTGAACAGATCGTTGAGGCGGGCAAAGCCCTTTTTCAGTTCGATGCCCACTTCACGAATCTGCTCCGGCACCACCCCACCCTCGAAACGGTAACGCGGGCGCTCACGGCCTTCGGTGTCCTCGCTGGGACGGAAGTCAGCCACCTGTTCACAAAGGGTGAACATGAACTGCTGCTGGGTGCGTACTTCTCGCGCCAGCTCCGGCACCTGCTCGATGTACTTGCCCAGGCCGCCGGGCAGCGGATGCTGGGCCAGCAATTTGGTCAGGTTCTTGGCGGTCTGTTCCAGCCAGTCGGCGGTGGAACGCAGCCGCGAATAATGGGCGAAATGGCCGATGGCCTTGTCTGGCAGATGATGGCCTTCGTCGAACACGTACATGGTATCGCGTGGGTCGGGTAACACTGCACCGCCACCCAGGGCCAGGTCGGCCAGGACCATGTCGTGGTTGGTGACGATCACATCGACCTTGCCCATGCCTTCGCGGGCCTTGTAGAACACGCACTGCTGGAAGTTGGGGCAGTGGCGGCCGGTGCACTGGCTGTGGTCGGTGGTCAGCCGTGCCCAGTCCTGGTCTTCCAGGGCCTCTGGCCAGCTGTCACGGTCACCGTCCCAGCGGTTGCCGGCAAGCTTCTCGATCATGCTGTTGAACAGCTTCTGGCTGCGCTCGTCGACTTCGATGCGGAAGCCTTCTTCCTCGAACAACTGAGCCGTGGCTGACTGGGCGTGGCCTTCCTGCAACAGGATGTCGAGCTTGGACAGGCACAGATAGCGGCCACGGCCCTTGGCCAGGGCGAAACTGAAGTTGAGGCCGCTGCTGCGCATCAGGTCGGGCAGGTCCTTGAAGACGATCTGTTCCTGCAGGGCCACGGTGGCCGTGGCGATCACCAGGCGTTTGCCGGCGGCCTTGGCAGCCGGGATGGCCGCCAGGCTGTAGGCTACCGTCTTGCCGGTACCGGTGCCCGCTTCCACGGCCACCACGGCAGGCTCGCCAGCGCGGCGGCCTTCATCGTCGCAGGCAATGTCGCCAAGCACTTTGGCCACTTCGGCGATCATCAGGCGCTGCCCATAGCGCGGCTTGAGGCTCTTGGCTTCGAGAAAACGCGAATAGGCGCCCTGGATAGTGGCTTTGAGTTCGTTGCTGATCATGGTCTGCAGGCGCCCGGAGGGCTGGATATATTTTCAGTGTTTCGCATGGGGCGGCTATCATACCCCGCTATTGCCCTTTCTGCCGCATGGAGATCCGAATGCTCGCCTTTGCCCTGCCCTACACCCTGCATGTTCTGGCCGCACTCGTATGGGTCGGCGGCATGTTCTTCGCCTGGCTGGTGCTGCGCCCGGCAACGGTTGCAGCCCTTGAAGGGCCTGCCCGCCTGCGCTTGTGGGTGGAAGTTTTCCGACGCTTCTTCGGCTGGGTCTGGCTGGCGGTGGCGATTTTGGCGATAAGTGGTATCGGCATGTTGCACATGCGCTTCAGCGGTTTCGAGACGGCGCCCCGGTACGTGCACGTGATGATCGGTGGCGGGATCGCCATGTTTGCCTTGTTCATGCGCATTCAGGCGTTGCTGCTGCCGGAATTGAAGGCAGCGGTGCAGGCCGAGGACTGGCCGACGGGTGCGGCGGTACTGGGGCGCATTCGGCGGATGGTGGGGATCAATCTGCTGCTGGGGCTGGCAGTGGTTGCGGTGGCCAGTTCGCGACTGGTCATCTGACAGGCGCTGCGTGCAACCTGCAGCGAAGCCGGTGCCACGGTGCATGGCGCCGGCGTTGCCGGTGTTCGTGGGCAAGCCCGCTCCGGCAAGGGATCGCAGTGAGCATCAGAGGCGCTGCAAGATCAGTTCACCCGCGGCGCCTCCCGCGGACGGGGAATGGACATGACATGGAAGATACCCGTCAGCAGGATTTGCAAACGGTCAAACCAGCGGTGACTGCGCCCGCGCAGGCTGCGATTGAAAAACAGCACTTCTAGCAGGTGCAGGCCAAACAAGACGATGCCTGCGGCATTGATCAGCAGATTGAAGGGCAAGGGTTGTGGCATCAGCTGATTGAACAGCACCACCCCCCAGAAAGCGACCGTCAGGACCTTGCCCAGGCCCAGGATGAACTTCATACCACGCCCCTATAGAGAGTTGTCATGTCGAGGTGGCCTGATCGAGCAAACCGTGCGAACAACATTAACGGCAATGCCAAGACAGGCACCAGCACCACTCAGTTGAGGTGCAACTCCACCCGTCGGTTACGCGCGCGGCCCTCCTCGGTTTCGTTGTCGGTAACCGGCTCGCTTTCCCCACGGCCCTGGCTGGTGACCTTGCCCATCTCCAGGCCCTGGCCGATCAGGTACTCGGCAACGCTGCTGGCGCGGCGTTCGGAAAGTGCCTGGTTGTAGCTGTCGGAGCCCACACCATCGGTGTGCCCGATCACACGGACCTTGGTCACCGTCGGTGAATTGAGTTTCGCCACCAGGCCTTGCAGGCGTTGCTGGGCCGCCGGCGTCAGTTCGGCGGAGTCGAAGGCGAACATCACCGCGCCGTTGTCATCGAGGGTGATCACCTCTGGCGAGGGTTCGGGTGCACTGGCAGGTGGCGCGGCCGGGTACTGTTTCAGTGGGCAGCCCATGTGATCGACCGCCGTGTTGGCCGGGGTCTCGGGGCAGTGATCGCGCCGGTCGAAAATGCCGTCACCATCTTCGTCACCGTCCTGGGCGTAACAAATCAGCCCGCCGGCGATGGCGCCCAAGGCGCCGCCA
Source organism: Pseudomonas sp. JY-Q (assembly GCF_001655295.1). Taxonomy (NCBI): domain Bacteria; kingdom Pseudomonadati; phylum Pseudomonadota; class Gammaproteobacteria; order Pseudomonadales; family Pseudomonadaceae; genus Pseudomonas; species Pseudomonas sp. JY-Q. The sequence goes on from NZ_CP011525.1 coordinate 4,858,123, forward strand.
CCGGCAGCCCAGGAAGAACTCTCGATGGCACCAAGGCCACCACCGACCAAGCCGCCCAGCAGGCTACAGATGGGCCAGGTCCTTTGATTGAGGGGCGCGCTGCCATCGCTGTGCGTAGCGCAGCCCGTGAGCAGGCTGGCAGCCACCAACAGCGGCAAAGCCGCCTTCGACGTCACACTCATGCTGAATGCTCCTGTGTCATTGGCCACAAACGGCTGGCCGGCATGAAGACGCGCCCGTGCCACTGCTCGAGGCACGGGCGCCCGCCGTCTTACCGCTGGATCTTGATCTCGGTACGACGGTTCATGGCACGCCCTTCGGCCGTGGCGTTGTCTGCCACCGGCTGGGTTTCACCCGCGCCGACCACCGAAACGAAGCTGCTGCGCGGTACACCGCTCTCGACCAGGTAATCGGTCACCGAATGGGCACGTCGCTCGGACAGTTTCTGGTTGTAGCTGTCGGAACCGACGCTGTCGGTATGGCCGCTGACGCTAAGGCGGGCAGAGGGCGCTTCCTGTTTCAGGCGCGTGGCAATGGTATTGAGGCGCTCTTTGTCACTGGCCGTCAGGCGCGCAGAATCGAACTCGAAGTGCACATCGCGGATGACAATGACTTCTTCCTTCTGCACCACCACTTCTTCGACCACCGCAACCGGCTCAGGCGGGCATCCGTTGGCATCGACCTGCACACCACGCGGGGTGCCAGGGCACTTGTCACGGCTGTCGGGCACGCCGTCGCCATCCTCGTCGCCATCGCCATGGGCCCAGCAATAGCCCGCCGCCAGGCCACCGCCCAGCAACGCACCCCAGCCAGCCCAGCTGGAACTTTCGATGGCGCCCAGGGCGGCGCCGCCTACACCCCCGACGGCGGCACATTTCGGCCAGTCGGTTTTTTGCAAACCTGCACAACCAGTCAACACACTGGTGAGCAGTACCAGGGGTATCGCTGTGCGTACTATGCTCATTTCATTGCTTCTCCTAGGGGGAATCGGCATAAGGCCGATCTCTGGGAGTAAAGACCGCGCATTCCAACCCTGCCAGCAATAAGCTACGACACGGTCACATGCCCCTTTGCCCGCACGCCGCAGCCCGCTAGTCTTGGATGACTTGAACGAGGAATGGCAATGACCGAAGGTTTCTCCAAACGCACCCCGCAACAGGCCCTGGCAGCCCTGCTCGAGCGCTTCACTCCACAACGGCTGCTGCTGGTGGGTACGCGCTTCCCAGCGCTGGACGCTTTCGCCCAGGCACACCCCCAGGTAACCATCGACACCGCCGCCCCCGGGCCGCTGCCGGCTGAACTGGCCGCCAAGCGCTTTGACCTGGCGGTACTGGTGGACTGCCTGGAGCACTTGCCCAAGCGCACCGGCCTGGAGCTGCTCGGCGGCATTCGCAACCTCAATGCCAGCCGGGTTGCAGTGCTGGCCGACCTGGCTGCCTGCGGCTGGCAGGACACCGACTTTTTCGCCCTGGCCATGTCGGCCAGCGAGAAATTCTGCCGTGAGCAACAGGTTTTGAACCTGTTCACCTATGATCTACATGACTATAAGCAGGTCCCGGACTGGCTCAATGCCAGGTTCTGGGCCAACCCTGAAAACTTCGGCAAGTACTGGTGGTGATGATGAGTGTCTCGGTCTGCCCTTGTGGCAGTGGCAACCTGCTTGACGCCTGCTGCGGGCATTACCATGCCGGTACTCCGGCACCGGATGCCCAGGCCCTGATGCGCTCACGCTACAGTGCCTACGTGCTGGGCCTGGTCGACTACCTGGTAGCCACCACCCTACCGGCCCAGCAAGCCGGCCTGGACCGTGCTGCCATGGCCGACTGGAGTGCACAGAGCACCTGGCTGGGCCTGGAGGTGGTAAGCGCAGAAGTGCTGGGCGGCCAACCCGAGCACAGCTTCGTCACCTTCACCGCACGCTGGCACGACCAAGACGGCGATCATCAGCACCGCGAACGCTCGGCGTTCGTCCAGCATGCCGGCCGCTGGTACTTCATCGACCCAACGGTCGGGTTGAAGGCCGGGCGCAACGACCCCTGCCCCTGCGCCAGCGGGCACAAATTCAAGAAATGCTGCGCCAGCTACGTAGGGAACTGAACATGATCAAGCGCACCCGTCTGCTACTGCTCGGTGCGCTACTGGCATGGCTGACGGGCTGTGCCAGTTGGGGTGAGGACTGGCGCGAACCCGAAGTGCATCTGGTCGAGGTCGAAACGGTCAAGGCCAGGTTGCTGGAACAGGAGTTCGTGTTGCACCTGCGGGTCGACAACCCCAATGACAGCCGCCTGTTCATTCGTAACGTGTCGTATGCAATACGCCTCAATGACCTGCTACTGGTGCAGGATGAAGCCAGCATATGGCGCAGCGTGGGCGGGCATGCAGGGCGCACTTTCAAGATCACCGCACGAACCAACCTGTGGCAGCACCTGAAGCCACTGGCCAAGCTGCTCAGAAGCAAGCAGCCGCTGCATTACACCCTGCAGGGCGAACTGGCGACCGGATTGCTCATCCATCAGGACCTGCACATCTCGCGCAGTGGTGAGATAATCCCCGGCGATCACATACCGGAGTAACCCTGCAATGTCCCAACAACCCCACGTTCATGGCCCTGACTGCAACCATGACCATGATCACCACCACGACCACGGCCATGTACACGGCCCGCACTGCAACCACGGCCACCAGGAGCCGGTGCGCAACGCCCTGAAGGACGTTGGCCGTAACGACCCGTGCCCGTGCGGTAGCGAAAAGAAGTACAAGAAGTGCCACGGCGCCTGATCGACTGACGCGATTCAACATCTGAGCGATTGCGCGATCACTGTGGGAGCGGGCGCGCCCGCGAACACGGGCGAAGCCCGTGCCATACACCGCGTCGCATGCTTCGCGTGCTTGCCCGCTCCCCAGGTAGCGTGCCAGCCTCTGGATCATGAGCCTGACACAGGAGGCTACGCGGCCTTTCGCCGGTTAGCCCCCAGCAGATCCTGGTACCAAAGGCCGGCATCATAGGCGATGGTCACCAGGGTGGTCTCGACATACCGCGGGTGCTGGGCCATGCGCTGGGCAACCGCCAGGCAGGCAGCGGCTGTATTACCGACAAAAATGCCACTCTGCATGTAGAACCAGCGCTGTGCGGCGAGCATTTCTGCATGTTGCACCTGAGCCCGCTCGTCCACCAGCGACCAGTCCATGAACGGCGGGCAAACGCCCACGGCCATGCCTTCAAAACGATGATCGGCGAACACGCCAGCCCTCGAATCACAGCCATTGGGGTCGACCAGCACCGTCGACACGTCGAAGCCATGGTCTTTCAGCCCCAGGGTGATACCCGTGAAACTGGCGCCAGTACCCGCACAGCCCACGAACAGGATCTGCCGCCCTGCCCCGGCGTTGGTCAGTTGCAGGGCCAGTTCACTGGCGGTCTGATAACGATGGGCCTCGATGCCCACCGGGTTGTTGAACTGGTCGGTGTAGAAGTATGACTTACCCAACGCGGCCTGGTTATCCAGGTGATGCATCACCACGTCCTTGGGCGTGGCACCGGCCATCAGCATTTCCTTGCCGATCAGCCGAGCACCGAAACACTCCAGCAGATCCCGCTTCGTCTGGCTGAAACTCAGCCCGACCGCCAGCTCTACGGCGACCTGGTACTTGTGGCAGGCCGCCAGCAAGCCAAAGCCGAAGCTGCCACCGGTTTTTTCGATGACGGTCGTCACTCCGGGAATGATGTCACCCTTGCGCACGGCATGTTCGATGATCCGCCGCGCCGCCCGGTATTTGTGGCTACCGCCCGGGTTGTTCATTTCCAGCTTGGTGTAGATACGATCGCTGACACTGATGAGCTCGCTCATTTGCGGCTACCTTCCATTGACGTTTGCAGGCAGGCCTTGTTCTGCAGCAGGCTGGCGGTGGCAACCAGCAGCCCCAGGCAGAGGACCATGCAGATGGCGTTGGTACCGTCCCAGCCAACCGAGCTCAGCAACAACGAGGGGCTGAATGCGCCGAGGGTGGCAAAAATGGCAATCGCCAGGTCGTTCTTGCCCTGCATCTGCATCGCTGCCGGGCTGTTCTGCAGTGACTGGGCCAGCAAGGCACCTCCGCCTACGTAAGTGAGGTTCCAGCCCAGCCCGAGGGCAATCAGTGCCAAGGTCATCATGGCGTAGCTGTGCGACCAGATATTCATCGCCGAGCAACCGATCAACAGGGCCAGGCCCGCACAAATGGTGGTCTTGATACCCAGCCGCTGGATGATGGCGCCGGTGAAGAACGACGGGGCAAACATGGCAATCACATGCCACTGGATCGCCAGGCGGACGTCAGTGAAGTCCTCGTGCATATGTTTCATGTGCATCGAGGCCTGGATCATCAGCAGGTTCATGATCCCGTAGCCCAACGCAGCGACAGCCATTGCCACAACCACGCTCGGGCCTGCCGGCTCGGCACGGACACTGGCCGGCTTTGCTGCGCTGTTGACCGCGCTGGCCATACCGGCATCGTTGGGCAGGCAAAGCGCAATCAACAATGAAAGCAACGCCAGGCCGACAAACGCGGCATAACACAGCGAAAACAGTGGGTAGCCACCCACGTCACGCAGCCACTCGGTAAGCGTCGGCCCGACGACAGCCGCGATGACCCCGCCCGCTACGACCAGCGAAAGTGCCTTGGGCTTCAAGGCCTGGGAAAGATTGTCGGTTGCCGCGAACCGGTTGAAGTTGGCGAACGCGATGTACACACCCAATGCAGAGTGGCTGAGGACCAGCGTTGGAAAATGCTGGTGCTCCACCGCCAGAAAGCCGCTGACGCCAGACAGCGCCAGGGGAATCGCGCCCAGCATGAACGCCTTTTTACGGCCGATGCGGCTCATCAGCCTGGAGACCGGATAAGTTGCCAACATCAGGCACAGAAACTGGAACCCGTACGGCACCGTGGACCATGCGGCATCAGGCGCCAGCGCAGCCCCGACAATGGCGGCCATCGTCACCGACATCACGGCAGTCGTCAGGTTGATCGACTGTGCGGTGAAGTACAGGTACGTGCGCCGCGGTAACGTGCTGTTCATAGTGCGTGCTCGTGATAAGTGGACAAGTCGATTTCGGCCTCGGGGAACACGCAGATCAGCCGTTCCTTGCCTTTACCCAGGCGTTTGCGCTTGACGCTAAGGCGCCCGATGCGCCGAGGCGAATCGAGGTGCGTACCACCGCACGGGATTTCGATGCCGTCGTAGGTCCACAAACGCGCGTCTTCCAGGCCTTGAACCGCGTAGTGCTCGATCGGCGCATCGCAGCCAATCAGTTCATTCGCCCGTCGTTCTATTTCAAGTACGTCTTCAGCCGTGAAAGCGTCCTCGACCAGGAAGTCGAAACGGGCCGTGTCCTCCTTGATATGGCAGCCGATCGTCCATTGCTTCAGTTCTTCACGCAGCCCGATGGCGGCGGCATACAGGAAGTGGCTGGCACTGTGAGACAACGTCAGCCGTTCGCGCCGTTCAATATCGATAGTGACGCGGGCCGGCATGCCCACGGTGACTTCATCCAACAGGTGTAAATCATCCGGGTGCAGGCTGTGAATAATAATGCCGCCCAGTTTTCCGCCTTTGAAACCGTCCAGGCGAATAGGGCTACCGTAGAGTTTTTTAACCCAGACGAATCGCACGGTACCCACCGGTAATTCAATGGTGCCGAAGTCCGCTTCCTGGCCCCCCCCTTCTGGATAGGCCACCGTACTCAGCAACTCGATGCCGTCACTGTGCACCCGCGCTACTTGCGTATTCGCGCCCGCCAGGTACTGGTCTTTGTAATACAGTTTTTCGGTATTTCTTAAAACTTCATAGTTCAGAGCGTTCATGATTCCAATACCACCTGCAATGATGTTTTAACCTGTACCCGGGCAGCGGCCGGGACGTCTTTGGTCACAATGCAGCCCGGCCCGATAAACGCACCGTCACCGACATGAATTGCGCCCAGCACACTGGCGAAAGCGCCGATCTGCACCCGGTTACCCAACGTCGGGTGCCTGGGGCTCGAGGGGTTGTCACTGATACCGCGGGCGCCCAGGGTTACGCCGCCAAGCACGTAGCAATCGTCACCAATGGTCGACGTTTCACCAATGACGGTGCCCATGCCGTGATCGATGATGAAGCGCGCACCAATGCGGCTGCGGAAATGGATCTCCGCCCCCGAAAGCATTTTTCCGCGCCTGGAGATCATGGCGGCCAGGCATTGACCGCCGGCGCCGTAGGTCGCGGCGCTATTGTTGTAGATCCAATGGGCCAGCCGATAATGCAAAACCGCAGAATAAGAGGTGTAGGTTTTTGCAATGAAGACCAGGTCGCGGCCGGCAGCCGGATCTTTCATGGCAAATGCCTGTAAATCGGCATGTGCCTGTTCAGTCACACGTTCAATGACCGGTGTTTCTTTCAGTGCTTCGAACTCGACGATTGAACAACACTCCAATAACGCCGAGGTCACAAGATTCTTTACAACTTTGAATGACTCCAGTTCGTCAGGGACAGGAAGCCTGGCAATGACGGCTGATTGCATGTCCATAGGGTGCATGGGCTTGATATCCAGTTGTCTGGTCTGCACAGACGCTAAAAGTGCCTCCTTTGTTGGCAGCCGAAAGTTCCGACACGGGGATATTGGCATGTGCTGGCCATTTGCAAACGAACAGTCGACAAGCATTTCCGTTAACTGTTAGGCTTTTTTTTCTAACGGTTTCGGACCTGCCATGATCCCCTGCAGCCTTCATCACCTTTTGAAACAACGCCTGGATGCAGGCGAGTGGTTGCCCGGGCAACGCATGCCCTCCATCCGCAAGCTGACCGCTGCAGTGGACTTCAGTTACCACGACGTCGTGTCGGCCTATGCCCAGCTGGTCAGCGAAGGGGTATTGACGGCATCACCTGGGCGAGGCTACTTCGTGGCAAACCGCGCCAGGCAGACCAGCGTGATCCACGAACCCGAATGCATGGCCGGCGACCCCCTGTTCCGGCTGCTGCAGGGCGGCCAGCACTTCACCAAGCTGGGCAGCGGCTGGCTGCCCCCCGCGTGGCGCGACACCGAACTGCTGGCCAAGGCAATTCGTCGCACGGCGCGGCTGGAGCAAAGCTCGCTGGCAGAGTACGGCGACATCCAGGGGTACCTGCCCATGCGCAAACAGCTGTGCGTGCACATGAAACGGCTGACCCGTGTCGAAGCCCGGCCCAACCAGTTGCTGACCACACTGGGTGCCACGCAAGGCCTGGACCTGGTTGCACGGTTGCTGATCAAACCGGGCGACCACGTTTTCGTCGACGAGCCGGGCAACGGCAACCTGATCAAGCTGATCCAACTGGCTGGCGGGCACGTCGTCGGCATTCGGCGGACCCAGGACGGGCCAGATGTGGAAGAAATGAGAAGCCACCTGGCCAGGCACAAGGTCAAGGCGTTTTTCTGCAACAGCACCTTCCACAACCCGACCGGCAGCAACATCAGCCCGCACAACGCCTTCAGCGTCCTGCGCCTGGCGGTGGAGCACGAGTTCTTCGTGGTCGAGGACGATGTCTATGGGGACTTCAGCCCTGCTGTGCGCCAGACCTTTGCCGAGCTGGACAACCTTGACCGGGTTATCTACATCGGCAGCTTCTCCAAATGCCTGTCGGCCTCGCTGCGCGTGGGGTTCATTGCCTGCTCGCAAGACCTGATCGAACCGCTCACACGCCTTAAACTGCTGACCTGCGTCGCCGTCCCTGCGTTTTGCGAACGCTTCGTCAACACCATATTGTCGGATGGCACGTATGCCCGGCACATGAAAGACGTGCAGCAGCGCCTGATCCGCCAGCAAGTGCAAACCCAACGCTTGCTGCTCGAGCGCGGCTGGCAGTTCGATATAGCGCCGCAAGGGGGTATGTTCCTTTGGGTCTACCACCCGGACCTGCCCGACCTGCAACCTTTCATGCGTAAACTGGAGCAACACAAGATCCTGCTGATGCCGGGCTCTGCATTCGCGGTGAGCCGTGACTACCAACGCTACACGCGCATCAATTGCACGCATTTTTCCGACGCCTTGGCCGAGCACTTCGAGGTTTGACCCGGCGCGATCAAATAAACCGACCTGGGACCTTGCATGGCGCCTGCGCGCTTACTACCTTAGCGCCTTTCCAAACCAGCCTCGCCTTGCAGGAGCCCTTGCCATGGCCGCCCCCGCCTTTCCTCCCTTCCGCCTGCGGTTTGCAACCGCTGCCACCCTGCTCGGCATGCTCGGGCTGGCCGGCTGCCAGACGGGCGGCTACCAGGATAGCGTGCCACCGACCAGCGGCGTGCAGCCGCTCAAAGGCCTGGCACAGAATGTTTCGGTACGGCGCAATGCCATGGGCGCGCCGCTGATCGAAAGCAGCAGCTTCCATGATGCGCTGTTCAGCCTGGGCTATGTGCACGCCGGCGACCGCATCGAACAGATGGTCGCCATGCGCCTGCTCGCCCAAGGCCGTCTGGCCGAACTGGCCGGCAGCGAGGCGCTGGATATCGACCGCCTCATGCGCGCCGCCAACCTCAAGCAAAGTGCCGCCCAGCAATACGCCGACGCATCGCCACGGCTCAAGCGCTTCTTCGAAGTGTACGCGCGCGGGGTCAACGCCTACCTGTTCCGCTACCGCGACAAGCTGCCAGCAGGCCTGGCCAGTAGTGGCTATCGCCCCGAATACTGGAAGCCTGAAGACTCGGCGCTGATCTTCTGCCTGTACGCGTTCAGCCAGTCGGTCAACCTGCAAGAGGAACTCAGCGCCCTGACCCTGGCGCAGAAAGCCGGTAGCGACAAGCTGGCCTGGTTGCTGCCCGGGGCCCCGGACGAGCCGCTGGCCGAAATGGAAGTGGACAAGCTCAAGGGCCTGAACCTGGCCAGCCAGTTGCCGGGGCTGCCAGCCCTGGCAGCTGCCAGCCAGAAGCTCGCCGACCTCGACCTGCTCGGTAGCCCGGGGTCGGCCAACCTGGCCCTGGGCCCGCAGCGCAGCCGCAGCGGCAAGAGCCTGCTGGCCAGCGACAGCCGCGCCGCCTGGGCCTTGAGCCCGGTACAAATCAATACCAGCAAGTACCAGGTTGCCGGCCTGTCCTTGCCGGGCCTGCCAATTGTGCTGGCCGGCTACAATGGCAAGCTGGCCTGGAGCAGCAGCGCGGTCATGGCCGACAATCAGGACCTGTTCCTCGAGCGGCTGCGCCGCCAAGGCAATCAGCTGAGCTACCTGGCCGATGGTAAATGGCTGCCGGCCCGCGCCCGCAGCGAAACCTACTTTGTACGTGGCCAGCGACCCGTGCGCGAAGTGATGTACGACACCCGCCACGGCACCCTGCTGGCCCAGCCAGAAAACGCCAGCCTGGGCCTGGCGCTGAACCTGCCCCAATTCAAAGGTGATCGCAGCCTGGATGCTCTGTTCGACCTGACGCGGGCCAAGAACGTGGAGCGGGCCTTCGACAGCACACGTGAAGTGACGGCTGCTGCCGTCAACTTTGTTTTCGCCGAGCCTGAGCACATCGGCTGGCAAGTCAGTGGCCGCTACCCCAATCGCCGCGAAGGCCAGGGCCTGCTGCCCTCGCCGGGCTGGGACGGGCGTTACGACTGGGACGGCTATGCCGACCCGATGCTGCACCCGTACGACCAGGACCCGCCCGCAGGCTGGATCGGCCACGCCAACCAGCGCAGCCTGCCGCGCGGCTATGGCATGCAGCTGTCCAGCACCTGGTACTACCCCGAACGTGCCGAACGCCTGGCACAGCTGGCCGGCAACGGTCGCCACGACAGTCGCAGCCTGATGGCCCTGCAGAACGACCAAGTGACCCTGCTGGCCAACAAGCTCAAGCAGATGTTCGACGCACCCGGCATGGCCCAGCCACTGAAGCAGGCGATCGACGCCCTCCCCGCCGGGCAGCGCGACAAGGCCCGCGACACGCTGGCCCGGCTCAAGGCCTTCGATGGCCGCCTGAGCCCGGTGTCGGCCGATGCCGCGCTGTACGAGTTGTTCTTGCAGGAGGTCGCTCGCCAGACCTTCCTCGATGACCTGGGCCCGGAGGCCGGCCCGGCGTGGCAGGCATTCGTCAGCAATGCACGTTTGTCGTTCTCGGCGCAGGCCGATCATCTGCTGGGCCGCGATGACAGCCCCTTCTGGGATGACCGCAACACGCCGCAAAAAGAAGACAAGCCCGCCATCCTCGCCCGCAGCCTGGCGGGCGCAATGGAGGCCGGGATCGCGCAGCTGGGTGCCGACCGACGCACCTGGCAGTGGGGCCAGCTGCACCAGTACCGCTGGCCGGCACCGGCCTACCATGGCCTGGGTGATGCGATCAGCCGTGCGCCGCTTGCCGCAGGCGGCGACTTCACTACCCTGGCCCTCACACCATTCGCCTGGGGCAGCGACTTCGACACGCATCTGCCAGCCTCGGCACGGATGATCGTCGACTTCGGCCAGGCCGAACCGTTGCAGATACTGACCAGCAGCGGCCAGTCCGGCAACCCGGCCAGCGCGCATTACCGCGACGGGCTGGATGCCTGGTTCAAAGGGCGCTTCATGAGCCTGCCACTGCAACAGCAGAACTTCGGCAGGGCGTATGGCAACCAGCGGCTTACATTGGTACCGGGGCGGTAACGGCATTCTTCAGAGGTGCATGAGGGGGCTTGATGAAGTTTTTCAGCAGCGCCCTCCCAAATCCATCCGAACTAACGTCTGGCACCATGCCTCTTAACGGGTAACCCCAGAACCAGTGCCCGTGCCATGGACCTTGTCATCGCCCGCCCCGAAGGCCTGTACTGCCCGCCCGGAGATTTCTACATCGACCCCTGGCGGCCCGTGGACCGGGCTGTCATTACCCACGGCCACGGCGACCACGCACGCAGCGGCAATGGCCATTATCTGACCGCCAGCCCCGGTGCCGGCATTCTGCGCAGCCGCCTGGGCCAGGACATCCATTTGCAGACCCTGCCCTACGGTGAGCGCCTGCTGCACCAAGGCGTGACGTTGAGCCTGCACCCGGCCGGGCACGTGCTGGGTTCGGCACAGGTGCGCCTGGAGTATCGAGGTGAAGTCTGGGTTGCATCCGGTGACTACAAGGTAGAACCCGATGGCACCTGTACACCCTTCGAACCGGTGGCGTGCCACACCTTCATCACCGAGTCGACCTTCGGCCTGCCGATCTACCGCTGGCCAAGCCAAAGTGAGATCTTCGCCAGCATCAATGCCTGGTGGCGGGCCAACCGTGAACAGGGCAAGGCCAGCGTGCTGTTCTGCTATGCCTTCGGAAAGGCCCAGCGGATTCTGCATGGGCTGGATGCCAGCATCGGCCCGATCCTCGTGCATGGCGCCATGGAGCCGCTCAACCGGGTGTATCGGAATGCCGGTATCCGCCTGCCGGAAACCCGCTACGCAGGCGATATACCGCGCAACGATCCTCTGCTGCGCCAGGCACTGGTCCTGGCGCCCCCATCAGCCGGCGGAAGTAGCTGGATGCGCCGTTTTGGCGATTACAGTGATGCCTTCGCCAGCGGCTGGATGCTGCTACGCGGCGCCCGCCGACGGCGCGGCGTGGACCGGGGCTTTGTGCTGTCCGACCACGCCGACTGGCCCGGCCTGCTCTGGGCCATTGGCCAGACCGGTGCCCAACGGGTGATGGTCACTCACGGCTCGGTCGAGGTACTGGTGCGCTACCTCACCGAACAAGGCCTGGATGCCCGCGCCTTTGTCACCGAGTATGGCGACGAAGACGATGTGCCCAACACCGCCCCCTCGCCATGAAAGCCTTCGCTACGCTGTTCCTGCGCCTGGACGCGACCACCTCCAGCAATGCCAAGCTCGAGGCACTGCGCGACTACTTTGACATGGCGCCCGCCGACGATGCTGCCTGGGCGGTGTATTTCCTGGCCGGCGGGCGCCCACGCCAACTGGTGCCCACCCGCCTTCTACGCGAACTGGCAACGGCACTGGCTGGCCTGCCCGACTGGCTTTTCGAAGAAAGCTATCAGGCCGTGGGTGACCTGGCCGAGACCATTTCGCTGCTGCTGCCGCTGCACGCCGATGGCAACGAGGAAGGCCTGGCCACCTGGGTGGAACAGCACTTGCTGCCCCTGCGCGGGCTGCCGCCTGAGCAAGTCCGCCAGCGCCTGCCGCCGCTCTGGGCCCGGCTGGACCGCGCCAGCCTGATGCTATGCCTGAAACTGATCACTGGCAGCTTTCGCGTGGGCGTGTCAAAGCTGTTGGTCACCCGCGCCCTGGCGCAACTGGCCGGGCTGGACGCCAAACGCGTGGCCCAGCGCCTGGTCGGCTACACCGATATAGGCCATCGCCCCACCGCAGCCAGTTACCAGAGGCTGATCGCCCCAGAGTCCGCCGATGAACACAACCAGCGTGGCGGCCAGCCCTACCCCTTCTTCCTGGCCCATCCGCTGCAAGTGTCCAGCGATCAATTCGATACCCTGCTCGGGCCACCAAGCGATTGGCAAATCGAATGGAAGTGGGACGGCATTCGGGCGCAAGTGGTGAAGCGCGATGGCCAGCTGTGGGTGTGGTCACGCGGCGAAGAACTGGTTACCGAGCGTTTCCCCGAACTGCATGGCCTGGCACAGACGTTGCCCGATGGCGTGGTGCTCGATGGCGAGATTCTGGTCTGGAAACCCGGTGAAACCGAGACGGAACTGGCCGTGCAGCCTTTCGCCTTGCTGCAACAGCGCATCGGTCGCAAAACGCTGGGCAAAAAGCTGCTGAACGATGCGCCGGTGGTGTTGCAGGCCTACGACCTGTTGGAGTGGCAGGGCGATGACTGGCGCAGCCGACCGCAGCACGAACGCCGAAGCCAGCTGGAACGCCTGGTGGATGAACACCCACTTGCCCCCGTGCTGTTGTCGCCTTTGCTGCAAGGCCCGGACTGGGCCGACCTTGCCCGCCAGCGCGAACAGTCACGCAGCCTGGGCGTGGAAGGGCTGATGCTGAAGCAGCGCGAGGCCCTGTACGGCGTGGGGCGCACCAAGGACATGGGCATTTGGTGGAAGTGGAAGATCGACCCGTTCAGCGTCGATGCGGTGCTGATCTATGCCCAACGCGGCCACGGCCGCAGGGCCAGTCTGTACAGCGACTACACCTTTGCCGTATGGGATGCACCGGCAGGTACCCCTGGTCGGGCGTTGGTGCCCTTTGCCAAGGCCTATTCAGGGCTCAGTGACGAAGAAATGCGCAAGGTCGACGCCATCATCCGCAAGACCACGGTGGAAACGTTCGGGCCGGTGCGCAGTGTGACCCCAACGTTGGTGTTCGAGCTGGGCTTCGAAGGCATCGCCCTGTCCCGGCGCCACAAAAGCGGTATCGCCGTGCGCTTTCCGCGCATGCTGCGCTGGCGGCTGGACAAGCCGGTGGAGGAGGCAGATGACCTGGCCACCTTGCAGGCGCTACTGGCCTGAAAAAGTTTGCGATGCCCGACTGCTGCAGGATGAGGCGCATTCGCTGAAACTATGCTTCTATTTTTGAGCCGACCCGTGTCGCAGACCGTTTTCGCCACGCAGCCAGGACCAACATGCACCATTCAACCCATGACCTGCTCTCCCCCGTACCGGGCATCACCCGCCAACTGCACAGTTTCCACTTCGGCCCTCGCAGTGGTGGCAAAGTCTATATACAGGCCTCACTGCACGCCGACGAGCTACCGGGCATGCTGGTAGCCTGGCACCTCAAGCGCCGTCTGGTCGAGCTGGAACAGCAAGGCCGACTGCAGCGCGAGATCATTCTGGTGCCGGTGGCCAACCCGGTGGGCCTGGAGCAAGTGCTGCTGGATGCGCCATTGGGGCGTTTTGAACTGCAAAGCGGCGAGAACTTCAATCGCAACTTCGTCGACCTGTCGGACAGCATCGGCGACCTGATCGAAGAACACCTCACCCAGGACCCGACGCACAACCTTGCACTGATCCGCGAATACCTGCGCCGCGGCCTGGACGCACACCCGGCCCGCACACCCCTGCAGGCCCAGCGCCTGATACTGCAGCGCCTGGCCTGCGATGCCGATATGGTGCTGGACCTGCACTGCGACTTCGAAGCAGTCGAGCACCTGTACACCACACCCGATGCCTGGCCCCAGATCGAACCCTTGGCCCGTTACCTGGGCGCCCAGGCCAGCCTGCTGGCAACGGACTCGGGCGGGCAGTCGTTCGATGAATGTTTCAGCCTGGTCTGGTGGCAATTGCAGCAACGTTTCGGCAAACGCTTCCCGATTCCGCTGGGCTGCTGCTCGGTCACCGTCGAGCTGCGTGGCCAGGCGGATGTCAGCCATGATCTGGCCAGCAAGGACTGCCAGGCGATCCTTGACTTCCTGACCCATGCAGGTGTCATCGAAGGCACCAGCGCCGCTCTGCCCGCGCTGTTACGCCACGCCACGCCGTTGGCCGCGGTGGAACCCGTGGCAACGCCACTGGGTGGGTTGCTGGTTTACCACGCCAAACCGGGCCAGCACCTGGAGGCCGGCCAACTGATTGCCGAAGTCATCGACCCGCTCAGTGACCGAGTCACCGCCCTGCGCAACCGCCAGCCAGGCCTGCTGTATGCGCGTAGCGTACGGCGCATGGCCACGGCTGGCATGGTCATCGCCCATGTGGCCGGCGAACAGGTATGCCGCAGCGGCTACCTGTTGGCCAATTGATCCGGTAAAACCATTGCAGCCGGCAAGTGGTCTGTAGAAGCACAGCCTTCGGAGGGCCACCTGCCTCATGCCTGCTGCTACCGACCTCGCCAATGCCTGGTTTGCCAAGCGCGGCTGGAAGCCCTTCGCTTTCCAACGGCGCGTATGGGCTGCCGTCGAACGGGGCGAGTCCGGTTTGCTGCATGCCAGTACCGGTGCCGGCAAGACCTATGCGGTCTGGCTCGCTGCACTACGTGCGTTCAAGCCCAGGCCCCAAAGCCGCCAGTTGGCCCCCATACAGGTGGTGTGGGTGACGCCCATGCGTGCCCTGGCCGCCGACACCGCACGTGCGTTGCAAGCGCCGCTTGATGAGCTCCAGCTGCCTTGGAGCGTAGGGGTGCGCAGCGGCGACACCAACAGTGCCGAGCGCGCCCGACAGGCCCGGCGGCTACCCAGTGTGCTGATCACCACCCCCGAAAGCCTGACCCTGCTGCTGACCCGGGCACAGGCACATGAGGATTTCGCCACGCTGCAACTGGTGGTAGTGGATGAATGGCACGAGCTGCTTGGCAACAAGCGCGGGGTACAACTGCAGCTGGCCTTGGCGCGCCTGCGGCATTGGCACCCAGGCCTACCGACCTGGGGCTTGTCGGCAACGCTCGGCAACCTGCAACACGCACGGGATGTCTTGCTGCCTCAAGGCGGCCTGCTGGTACAAGGCCGGCAAGACAAGGCACTGCAAGTCGACACCCTGCTGCCAGCAGCGATCGAGCGCTTCCCTTGGGCTGGACACATGGGCCTGAAGATGCTCGACCAGGTCAGTCATGAGATCGACGCCAGTGCCAGTAGCCTGGTGTTCACCAACACCCGTGCCCAGGCAGAAATCTGGTATCAGGCCCTGCTTGAGGCCCGCCCGGACTGGGCCGGGCTGATCGCCCTGCACCACGCCTCGCTGGCCCGTGATACCCGCGACTGGGTCGAGCGCAGCCTCAAGCAAGGCAGCCTCAAGGCGGTGATCTGCACCTCCAGCCTGGACCTGGGCGTGGACTTTCTGCCCGTGGAACGGGTGCTGCAAATCGGCTCGGCCAAGGGCATCGCCCGCCTGATGCAGCGGGCGGGTCGCTCAGGACACGCGCCTGGGCGACGCTCCAGGGTCACCCTGGTGCCCACCCATAGCCTGGAACTGGTGGAAGCGGCGGCGGCCCGGCAGGCGCTGATAGCCGGCCACATCGAAGCCCGCTTTTCACCGCGCCTGTGCATGGACGTGCTGGTACAGCATCTGGTCAGCATGGCCTTGGGCAGCGGTTTTCGCCCGGAGCAACTGCTCGCCGAAGTGCGAAGCACCTGGGCCTTTCGCCAGTTGCGCGACAGCCAATGGCAATGGGCGCTGGACTTCGTCTGCCAAGGCGGCAGCTCACTGACCGCCTATCCGGACTACCAGCGCGTCGAGCGCCAGGCCGACGGTGTTTATCGGGTTACCAGCGAACGCTTGGCACGGCGCCACCGCATGGGCATCGGCACTATCGTCAGCGATGCCAACCTGCAACTGAAATACTGGAGCAAGGGCGGCGGCGGGAAAACGCTGGGCAGTGTTGAAGAAGCGTTCATCGCCCGCCTGCGCCCCGGCGATACGCTGGTATTTGCCGGGCGGGTACTGGAGCTGGTGCGCGTGGAAAACATGACGGCCTATGTGCGTCGCAGCACGGCGCGAAAGGCTGCGGTAGCGCGCTGGAACGGCGGGCGCATGCCGCTCTCGAGCGAACTGGCCGAGGCGCTGGTCGAGCAGCTCGATGCTGCCGCCCATGAACGCTTTGACGGGCCGGAAATGCGGGCAGTACGCCCGCTGCTTGCGCTTCAGGCGCAGTGGTCAGCCTTACCCACCACAGGCACACTGCTGGCCGAGACCTTCAAATCCCGCCAGGGCTGGCACCTGTTCCTGTATCCCTTTGCCGGGCGCATGGCCAACCTGGGCTTGGCCAATCTGATTGCCTGGCGGGTTAGCCGCGCACAACCACTGTCGGTATCGATTGCCGTCAATGACTACGGATTCGAACTCCTCAGCCCTGCCCAGGTGGACTGGGCCAGGCACTTGCCACAAGCGCTCGGCACCACGGACCTGCTGGAAGATGTGCTGGCCAGCCTGAATGCCGGGGAAATGGCACTGCGGCGCTTTCGCGAAATTGCCCAGATTGCCGGGCTGGTGTTTGGTGGCTATCCCGCCGCGCAGAAGAGCACGCGGCAAATCCAGGCCTCCAGCGGGCTGTTCTATGAGGTGTTTCGCAAGCATGACGCGGGGAATTTGCTGCTTGGCCAGGCGCGGGATGAAGTCTTGAGCGAAGAGCTGGAAATCGAACGGCTGCATCGGCAACTGCTAAAAATGAGTGAGTTGCAACTGGACCTGCGGGCGTTGGAGCGGCCAGGGCCACTGGCGTTTGCCTTGTTGGTGGAAGGCATGCGCGAGACATTGAGCACCGAGAAGCTGGCAGACCGCATTGCGCGGATGGTGGCGGAACTGGAACAAGCGGCGAACGCGGGATGAATTACCAACCCATCGAACACCGGGGGCAGGCGCTCTGGCTGCTTGCCGACAAAGCCATCTACTGGCCCGCCCGCCGCGCCTTGCTGGTGGCTGACGTGCACATCGGAAAGGCCGCCAGCTACCGCGCCCTGCATCAACCGGTGCCACGTGGAACGACTGAGGCGACACTCGCCAGGCTCGATCGCCTGCTGGCCGCACAGGACTGTGAGCAACTGATCATCCTGGGCGACTTTCTGCATGCCCGCGCGGCCCGAGCACCGGCAACGCTGGCCAAAGTGGATGATTGGCGCAAGCGGCACAATGAACTGAAAATAGTGCTGATACGCGGCAATCATGACCGCAACGCCGGCGATCCACCCGCCTCGCTCGATATTCAGGTCGTGGACGAGCCTTGGGTTCTGGAGCCCTTTGCCCTGCAGCACGAGCCGCAGCCCCACCACACACACCCGGTACTGGCGGGCCACGTACACCCCGTCTTCGTCCTGCGCGGCAAGGCCCGTCAGCGCTTGCGCCTGCCTTGCTTCGTGATCGATGAGCAAGTCAGCCTGCTACCTGCATTCGGTGAGTTCACCGGAGGATGGGAAATCACCCCCGCCAGCGCCAGCCGGCTGTACCTGGTTGGCGCTGACCGCGTCTGGCCGCTTTAGCGACGCTTAAGCGACAGGGGCGGGAGGCGGCTCGTCCGGCAAGGTCGGCTCACCCGGCTCCATGGGAGGCGTCTCACCGGGTTCCGGCGGTTGCGGGGTATCGGGGTCAGGTTGATGGGGCACGCCCCCCGCTTGCATGGGCAGCGGGTGCGCCAGCAGTGACCAGGGCAACAACCCTACGTGATTGGGCTGCAGGCCTGCCAGCTTGGCACTGATTGCGGGATGGAGTTTCATTGGCTGCTCCTGACGAAAGCCGATGTACATCATGCACACCGGCGTTACTTCGTTGGAGTGCCAAAGGCGCGGGTAATTCCCCGCGCTTGTCGGCTCAGGTACGCGGCAGCGTGACGCCGCGCTGGCCCTGGTATTTGCCGCCACGGTCCTTGTACGACACTTCGCACTCTTCGTCGGACTGCAAGAACAGCATCTGCGCCACGCCTTCGTTGGCGTAGATCTTCGCCGGCAGCGTGGTGGTGTTGGAGAACTCCAACGTCACGTGGCCTTCCCACTCGGGCTCGAGCGGCGTGACGTTGACGATGATGCCGCACCGGGCGTAGGTGCTCTTGCCCAGGCAAATGGTCAGCACGTCACGGGGAATGCGGAAATATTCGACAGTACGCGCCAGGGCGAAAGAGTTTGGCGGGATGATGCACACGTCGCTCTTGATATCGACGAAGCTGCCAGCATCGAAATTTTTCGGGTCGACGGTGGCCGAGTTGATGTTGGTGAACACCTTGAATTCGTCGGCGCAGCGTACGTCGTATCCGTAGCTGGAGACGCCGAAGGAGATCACGCGGCTGTCCTGCTCGCCGCGCACCTGGCGCTCGACGAACGGCTCGATCATGCCGTGTTCCTGCGCCATGCGGCGAATCCACTTGTCCGATTTGATGCTCATGGCGGGGTGTCCTGAAGAGTTGCGAGGTGAAAATCGTGACGCGCATATTACCGGTCCCGGCGCCCAGGTTAAAGTTCCATCCCACATCCCGCGCCGGGTGGGGGCTGCAGCCGCCGCCGATCCGAATTTGCCTAAAGCGTCTTCTGACCATTGGCAGGTTGCGGAAAGTGGGGTAAGGTGTTGCCACTGTGCTGCACGTGACACCGAGAATCTCTAGTTTGATGCACGATCCTGATCGGCCCATCGCTGAATTTTCTGCTCTCTTTGCGCTCAGTCCCGGGCAGGGTTTTTCCTGACCGTTATCAAATTGTCCAAGGAGACAGAAAAATGTCCAACCGTCAATCCGGTGTTGTTAAGTGGTTCAACGATGAGAAAGGCTACGGCTTCATCACCCCTCAGTCGGGCGATGACCTGTTCGTGCACTTCAAAGCCATCCAAGCTGACGGCTTCAAAACCCTGAAAGAAGGCCAGGCTGTTACTTTCGTCGCTACCCGCGGCCAGAAAGGCATGCAGGCTGAAGAAGTTCAGATCGCCTAAGTCGATCTAGCTTCCTAGCTTTCAAAAAAACCCGCCTTCTGGCGGGTTTTTTTATGCCTGTCTGAAGGCCATGCATTGCAAGTGTGTGGAGCCTTGTGTCGCGAAAGGGCCGCAAAGCGGCCCCAGCAATCTATGCATTATGCCGAGATCCTGGGGCCGCTGCGCGGCCCTTTCGCGACGCCAGGCCGCTCCCACAGGGATCGCGCCAGCTTTTAGAAATTGAGCAAGACAGTTGCCCCACAGGGAATGCGTCAGTCTTCGCTGATGGTAATGCTGGGCATTGCCGGCGCCGCAGCTTCCTGCAGCACGATCCGCGCGCCCACCTGGCGGGCCAGTTCCTGGTAAACCATGGCAATCTGGCTTTCCGGCTCGGCGATCGCCGTCGGCTTGCCGCTGTCGGCCTGCTCACGTATCAGCATCGACAACGGCAGCGACGCCAGCAGGTCGACGCCATACTGGCTGGCCAGCTTCTCGCCACCACCTTCACCGAACAGGTGTTCGGCATGGCCGCAATTCGAGCAGATATGCACGGCCATGTTCTCGACCACACCCAGCACCGGAATGTTGACCTTGCGGAACATTTCCACGCCCTTCTTGGCATCCAGCAGCGCCAGGTCCTGTGGCGTGGTGACGATCACCGAACCGACCACCGGCACCTTTTGTGCCAGGGTCAGCTGGATGTCACCGGTACCCGGCGGCATATCGATCACCAGGTAATCCAGGTCATCCCAGGCGGTCTGGGTGACCAGTTGCAGCAGCGCGCCAGAGACCATCGGGCCACGCCATACCATCGGCGTGTTGTCGTCGGTGAGGAAGGCCATGGACATGACTTCCACGCCGTGGGCCTTGATCGGCACGAACCACTTCTGCTCACGAATCTGTGGACGGGTACCCTCGGCGATGCCGAACATCACCCCCTGACTGGGGCCGTAGATATCGGCATCGAGAATACCTACCCGCGCACCTTCACGGGCGAGGGCCAAGGCCAGGTTGGCAGCGGTGGTCGACTTGCCCACACCGCCCTTGCCCGAGGCCACGGCGATGATGTTCTTGACGTTGGCCATGGCTGGCACCTGGGCCTGGGCCTTGTGCGCAGCCACCACGCAATCGATCGAAACCTGGGCGCCAGTGACTCCCTCGAGGCTGCCAATGGCGGTCTGCAGCACCTGGGCCCAGCCGTTCTTGAACAGCCCTGCGGCATAACCCAACTGCAACTGCACGCTGACCTGCCCGCCCTGGATATCGATGGCGCGCACGCAGCCGGCGCTGACCGGGTCCTGGTTCAGGTAGGGGTCGGTGTACTGGCGAAGCACGCCTTCAACGGCGGCACGGGTGACGGCACTCATGGAGACTCCCATTGGCAAACTGAATGTAAAACAGCCTCCTATCCTAACCCGTCAATCGTCAGCAGATGCGCTTGCGGGGTGAAATATCTTCGCCAGCCCTTTATAGTGGCCGATCACCCTCATTTTTACCCCGTAGCCAGATAAGTAGCCGAGCCACCATGTCCGAGCCACGCCAGATTCTCGTCACCAGCGCCCTGCCCTATGCCAATGGATCGATCCATCTCGGCCATATGCTGGAGTACATCCAGACGGACATGTGGGTGCGCTTCCAGAAGCTGCGCGGCAACCAGTGCATCTATGTCTGCGCCGACGACGCCCACGGTTCGGCCATCATGCTGCGCGCCGAAAAGGAAGGCATCACCCCGGAACAGCTGATCGCCAACGTCCAGGCCGAGCACAGCAGCGATTTCGCCGACTTCCTGGTGGACTTCGACAATTTCCACTCCACCCACAGCGAAGAGAACCGCGAGCTGTCGAGCCTGATCTACTCGCGCCTGCGTGAAGCCGGGCACATCGCCACCCGTTCGGTGACCCAGTACTTCGACCCGGAAAAAGGCATGTTCCTTGCCGACCGCTTCATCAAGGGCACCTGCCCGAAGTGCGCGGCCGAAGACCAGTACGGCGACAACTGCGAAAAATGCGGCGCCACCTACGCACCCACCGAGCTGAAGAACCCCAAGTCAGCGATCTCCGGTGCCACCCCGGTACTGCGTGATTCCCAGCACTTCTTCTTCAAGCTGCCAGACTTCCAGGCCATGCTGCAGCAGTGGACCCGAAGCGGCACCCTGCAGGACGCGGTAGCCAACAAGCTGGCTGAATGGCTGGACTCCGGCCTGCAGGAGTGGGACATCTCCCGCGACGCGCCGTACTTCGGCTTCGAAATCCCGGGTGAGCCTGGCAAATACTTCTACGTATGGCTGGATGCGCCAATCGGCTACATGGCCAGCTTCAAGAACCTCTGCGCACGCCGCCCGGAGCTGGACTTCGACGCCTTCTGGAACGAAGGCTCCAAGGCCGAGCTGTACCACTTCATCGGCAAGGACATCGTCAACTTCCACGCCCTGTTCTGGCCTGCCATGCTCGAAGGCGCCGGCTTCCGCAAGCCGACCGCGGTCAACGTGCACGGCTACCTGACGGTCAACGGCGCCAAGATGTCCAAGTCGCGCGGTACCTTCATCAAGGCCCGCACCTACCTGGATCACCTGCAGCCGGAATACCTGCGTTACTACTATGCGGCCAAGCTGGGCCGTGGCGTCGACGACCTGGACCTGAACCTGGAAGACTTCGTGCAGAAGGTCAACTCCGACCTGGTCGGTAAGGTCGTCAACATTGCCAGCCGCTGCGCCGGCTTCATCCACAAGGGCAACGAAGGCGTGATGGTCGGCGGTGATGCCGCACCAGAGCTGACCGAAGCCTTCCTGGCTGCCGCCCCCTCCATCGCCGAAGCCTATGAAGCCCGTGATTTTGGCCGCGCCATGCGTGAAATCATGGCACTGGCCGACCGCGCCAACGCCTGGATCGCCGACAAGGCACCGTGGTCACTGGCCAAGCAGGAAGGCAAGCAGGATGAAGTCCAGGCCATCTGCGCCCAAGGCATCAACCTGTTCCGCCAGCTGGTGATCTTCCTCAAACCGGTACTGCCGGTGCTGGCCGCTGACGCCGAGGCTTTCCTCAACGTGGCCCCGCTGACCTGGAACGACCACCTGACACGCCTGGAAAACCACCCGCTTAATCCGTTCAAGGCCTTGATGAGCCGTATCGAGCCGGCCAAGGTCGAAGCCATGGTCGCTGCCAGCAAGGAAGACCTGCTGGCTGCCGAAGCCAAGGCCCCGGCGGGCAATGGCGAGCTGGCCAAGGACCCGCTGTCGGCAGAGATCGAGTTCGATACCTTTGCTGCCGTTGACTTGCGTGTGGCGCTGATCGTCAAGGCTGAAGCCGTGGCGGGTGCCGACAAGTTGCTGCAACTGACCCTGGACATTGGTGACGAGCGCCGCAACGTGTTCTCCGGCATCAAGTCGGCCTACCCAGACCCGTCCAAGCTGGAAGGCCGCCTGACCATGATGGTAGCCAACCTCAAACCCCGGAAGATGCGCTTTGGCGTGTCCGAAGGCATGGTCATGGCTGCCGGCCCTGGCGGTGAAGAAATCTACCTGCTGAGCCCGGACAGCGGCGCCAAGCCAGGCCAGCGCATCAAGTAACCGCCCTGCGGGCCATTGTGGGAGCGGCCTGCCCGCCCCCACAATTACGCAGGCCCCTTCATGCCAAACCCGGACAATCGGCCCGATTCCCGGCTATCGTCATCTCATGAATGACTACATCCTGGTCCTGATCAGCGCCGCACTGATCAATCACCTGTGCCTGCTCCGACAGCCACTCTCCGGGCTGCAACTGCAGGTGCACGGCCTGGCCTGCGCCCTGTGCATCGCCCTGGGCGTAATCGGCGCGCAGTTGCTGGTGCACGCGGTACTTGCCCCGTTGCACATCCACGATCTTGCCCTGTTTCTGCTATTGCCCTGGCTGGCTTTGCTCGCCTGGGGCCTGCCCTGGCTATTGGCCAAGTGGCGCCCGGCCTGGCCTGTAGTGGGGTTGCCAGCGTTGCTGTTGAGCAATGCAGCAGTGCTTGGGCTGGCCCTGCAACAGACAAGCGACGACGGCACCTGGCCAACCATGCTGCTCCAAGGCTTGCTGACCGGGGGCGGCTTCTGGCTGGCGCTGATGGTGTTCGCCGACCTGCGCCAGCGCAGCGCCCACGCCGATATCCCCAACGCGCTGCGCGGCCTGCCCATCGAATTGATCGGCGCCGGGGTAATGGCCATGGCGTTTTCCGGTTTCAACGGAATGTTTGGCCAATGAGCAGCCCCGATCCGCGCCTACGCACCAGCATGCGCCTGGTCTTGCTCGCCTGCACGCCTGGACTGCTGGCGCTGTTTTGGCTGCATGGCTGGGGCATGATGCTGAACCTGTTGCTGTGCGCCAGCGCCGCGCTGCTGTGTGAGGCATTGCTGCTGGCACTGCGCAGCCAATCACTGAGCCAGGCGCTAAACGACGGCAGCGCACTGGTGACCGCCGTGCTGCTGGCGGCCGCCCTGCCCACCTTGGCGCCATGGTGGCTGCCGGTCATCGCGGCAAGTGTCGCGATCGGTATCGGCAAGCAGGCCTACGGTGGGGTCGGGCGAAATCTGTTCAATCCGGCCATGGTGGGTTATGCCTTCGTGCTGCTCAGCTTCCCGTTGCAGATGAACCATTGGCCTGGGCAGGCCCCAGGCCTGCTCGACAGCGTGCAGCAGGTGTTCGCTGGGGGCGAACAGATCGATGCCTGGGCCCGTCCGACATTGCTCGACGGCTTGCGCCACAACCGCAGCCTGACCATCGACGAGCTGTTCGCCAGCCATCCAGGCTTTGGCAACATTGGCGGGGCAGGCAGCGAATGGGTCAACCTGGCATTCCTGCTTGGCGGCCTGTTCTTGATGCAGCGCAAGGTGATCAGTTGGCATGCGCCGGCAGGTTTGCTAGCAGGGCTAGTGGTATTCAGCCTGTTGGGCTGGAACGGTTCGGGGTCGGACTCCAATGGCTCGCCTTTGCTGCACCTGTTTTCCGGCTCGACCATGCTGGCAGCCTTCTTCATTGCGACCGAGCCAGTGTCCGGCCCCAGAGACGACTGGGCCAAGCTGTGCTTCGGCGTGGGGACAGGGGTGCTCATCTACCTGATTCGTACCTGGGGCAGCTACCCGGATGGCACCGCGTTCGCCGTCCTGCTGATGAACCTTTTGGCACCGGCGCTCGATCGTATGGCTGTGCGGCGTCAGCAGGCAGCCCGATGAAGCGCGGGGTTCGGGATGTGGGCCTGCTGCTGCTGACTGGAGTATTGGCAGTGTCTGCCACCCTGGCCTGGCGGCAGTGGACCGGTCCGGCCATCGCCGGCGCTGAAAAGCAGCTGCAAAGCCGCCAGCGGCTGGCCGTGCTGCCCGACGGTAGCTATGACAACCAGCCGCTGGAAAGCCCACTGCCAAGGCCCGCCGCACAGCGGCCCAACAGCCGTATCCTGGCGGCTTACCGTGCCACTTTGGCAGGTAAGCCAAGCGCCATTATCCTGATCACACAGACCCAGGGGTATGCCGGGCCGATCGTACTGAGCGTCGCCATCACCACGGACGGCCGGCTGATCGGCAGCCAGGTTGTCGAACAACAGGAAAGCCCCGGGCTGGGCGACCGCCTGGGAGATCCGCGATTGCACTGGCTGAGTCAGTTCAACAACCGCGATCAGGGCGATCACTGGGCACTGAAGCGGGACCAGGGTGACTTTGACCAATTGGCCGGCGCAACCGTGACCTCGCGAGCGGTGATCGCCGCATTGCAGGACACGCTGAGCTATTTCGACGAGCAGCGTAGTGTATTGCTGGAGGGCGCCGCGCATGAATAGGTTCTGCCTGCTGGCCATGAGCCTGGCGCCACTGCTGGGTGCCACCCGAACGCTGGCTGAAGGCGCGGCCATCGGCCTGTGCGCAGTAGTGATGGGGTGCCTGCACCAACTGTTGCTGGCGCCACTGCGTAAACACATGGCCAGCTGGGCCTATGTACTGGCTAGCCTGCTGCTGCTGGCAGCCTTGGCCAGTTGCCTGCAGTTGGCCATGCGGGCCTGGCTGCTACCGCTGGCCATTGCTTTGGGCCACTATCCCGCATTGTTGTGCCTGCAATGCCTGGCCAGTGACCACCTGCTGCCTGACCAACACCGCTGGCGCCTGCTCGCAACGCACCTCGGCGCTGTCTTTGCCAGTTGCCTGCTGCTGGGCGCCAGCCGCCAATGGCTGGCTGACCATGCCGAGCTGCACCTGGCCAGCCTCGCCCCTGGTGCGCTACTGCTGCTGGGACTGCTGTTGGCCTTGTACAATCGCCTGCTTCCGGGCCCTGCCCACCCACATCGTCAAGGAAAGCCCTGATTTCATGAATGCCGCCAAACGCCTGGAGATTTTTCGCAGGCTGCACGAAGACAACCCCGACCCCAAGACCGAACTGGCCTACACGACCCCGTTTGAACTGCTGGTCGCCGTGACACTGTCCGCGCAATCCACCGACGTCGGCGTCAACAAGGCCACTGCCCGCCTGTTCCCCGTCGCCAACACCCCCGAGGCCATCTATGCCCTGGGCGTTGAAGGCCTCAGCGAATACATCAAGACCATCGGGCTTTACAACAGCAAGGCCAAGAATGTCATAGAAGCGTGCCGGCTGCTGATCGAGCGCCACGACAGCCAGGTACCGCAAACCCGCGAAGCGTTGGAGGCGCTACCCGGCGTCGGCCGCAAAACCGCCAATGTGGTGCTTAACACGGCGTTTCGCCAACCGGCCATGGCCGTGGATACTCATATTTTCCGGGTGAGTAACCGCACGGGCATCGCGCCAGGCAAAACGGTGCTGGAAGTGGAAAAGAAACTGGTCAAGTTTGTACCCAAGGACTACCTGCTCGACGCCCACCACTGGCTGATCCTGCACGGGCGCTACGTATGCCAGGCGCGCAAGCCAAGGTGCGGCAGCTGCAGGATCGAAGATTTGTGCGAGTACAAGCACAAAACCTCCGACGATTGAGCCGATTGCCAAAAACCACTCACGTCGATTGAAAAAATCTTTTTTACCAGCGTCTGCTTTCTGGTTATAAGGACGGCCAATGGCCCCTTGGCTTGGAGCGACTCATGAGTACCGATAAAGACGACCTGTCGATCGATGATGATTTTGTTGCCGCAGACGATGACGCGGAGCCACAGGTTGAAACAGCAAAAACCAACCTGAGCAAACGCCGCACCATCGACAACATGCTGGAAGAACGGCGCCTGCAAAAGCAGTTGGCCGATTTCGATTACGACCTGTAGTGCGGGTCCCGTAGTCAAGGACCGATAGCCCTGGCAAAGCCTCCTGGCTGGAGGCTTCAAGGCTTGGCGATCAGTTCAGACCTTGCCGTTGCGCCAGCTCGATCAGGTCAACCAATGACCGTGCATTGAGCTTGAGCAGCAGCCGTGACTTGTAGGTACTGACCGTCTTGTTACTGAGGTACATGCTGTCGGCAATCTCCTTGTTCGAACGCCCTCGCGCCAGTTGTTGCAGCACCGTCATTTCTCGCGCAGACAGGCGATGCACCATATCCGTCTCGCTGCCCGCCCCCCTGCCACGTGACGCATGCAAGGCCTGGTTGGGGAAGTAGCTGTAACCCGACAACACAGCCTTGATAGCGCTGAGCAGTTCGGTAAGCTCCTGCTGCTTGCACACGTAACCCGCCGCCCCTGCCTGCATGCAGCGCATCGAAAAGTTGCCGGGGGCCTGCGACGTCAGCACCAGTACCTTGCTACCCGGGCTGAATGTCGCCATGCGGGCGATCACCTCCAGGCCATCCAGCTTCGGGATACCGATATCCAGCACCACAATATCCGGCAGGTGTTGCCGCGTCAGCTGCAGCGCAGCTACCCCATTGTCAGTCTCCGCCACAACGTCATACCCATGCCGCTCCATCAGCATGCGTACGGCCAGGCGTATGACCGGATGATCATCCACGATAAGCACTTTATTCATGCGATATCCATACATTGTTGTTGCTTTGGCACGCCACGATAACCGACAGGACGCTTGCTGGCGCGGCGATTTACCAGCGAAAGCGATGGACAGAAAAAGCCTACAGAACTTACAGAAACTTCCTACACATAATGACTAGGGTTGTAACAAACAAATTACTTATTACCGAAAGAAACGGTACCACCCACAGACATAAACGTACCAGTTGAATACTGATCTTGAGCAGAGGAAAACTTCCGATTCAAACACGTTGAAAAAGCCATACAACGAGGTTCTCTGACGATCATTCCTCCCCCGGGAAACAATCCAGCCTTTAGTTGAGTACAGCAGTAAGGTAAAGATGGACAAAACCGCTGGAGACGGCCCATATGACCCAAGCACAACCTGTCGCCCCGCTGACGATCATTGCCATCTTCGCGGGGATCATCGAAGCCTCCGCCCTTGCCACACTGCCATTTCTCGGCGAGTCCAGCCAAAAGCTCTACACCTGGTTCCTGGTAGGCTTTCCATTCTTTCTGACGGCACTGTTCTTTCTGACGCTCAACTTCAATTACAAGTCGTTCTACAACCCGCTACCCGACACCACAGCACAGCCCAACACGCCAGCACTGAACAGTGTGGCCACACCCGCGATTTCCAATGATGCCCGTGAGGCGGTACAGGGCGAGCCTGTCACGTTCATGTTCTCCGGCCCCGACGCCTATCGCATGATGGAGCAGCAACTCTTGCACGCACTTGCCCAACCGCCCGAGCCAACGCGAGTCTGGCGCTTTTGCAATCTGGACAGACGTCAATGTGCGCAGCTTTCGATCAGCGCACTTGAGGGCGATGATGTGAGCCATCGAAGTTGAACGACCCACCTTTGCGCGGGCATAAAAAAACCCCGGACTGAGCCGGGGTTTTCGCACACACCAGCAATCAGAGCAGCGAACGGCCCTTGTTGGCGGCAATGCGCATACGCAGTGCATTGAGCTTGATGAAGCCAGCAGCATCTGCCTGGTTGTAGGCACCACCATCTTCTTCAAAGGTGGCGATGTTGGCATCGAACAGCGAATCGTCCGACTTGCGGCCAACCACGGTCACATTGCCCTTGTACAGTTTCAGGCGCACTACACCATTCACGTTGACCTGCGAAGCATCGATCATCTGCTGCAGCATCAGACGCTCCGGGCTCCACCAGTAGCCGGTGTAGATCAGGCTGGCATACTTTGGCATCAGCTCATCTTTCAGGTGAGCGACTTCGCGGTCCAGGGTGATCGACTCGATGGCACGGTGTGCCTTGAGCATGATGGTACCGCCAGGCGTTTCGTAGCAACCGCGCGACTTCATGCCGACGTAACGGTTTTCGACGATGTCCAGACGGCCGATGCCGTTGGCACCACCGATACGGTTCAGGTCTGCCAGGACGGTGGCCGGGGATTTCTCGACGCCGTCGATGGCAACGATGTCACCATTGCGGTAGGTCAGCTCGATGTAGGTAGCCTGGTCCGGGGCGTTCTCAGGCGAGACACTCCAGCGCCACATGTCTTCTTCGTGCTCGGTCCAGGTATCTTCCAGGACACCGCCCTCGTAGGAGATGTGCAGCAGGTTGGCGTCCATCGAGTACGGCGACTTCTTCTTGCCGTGGCGCTCGATCGGGATGCCGTGCTTCTCGGCGTAGTCCATCAGCTTTTCGCGGGACAGCAGGTCCCACTCACGCCATGGGGCGATGACCTTGACGCCTGGCTTCAGGGCATAGGCACCCAGCTCGAAGCGCACCTGGTCGTTACCCTTGCCGGTGGCGCCATGGGAAATGGCGTCAGCGCCGGTTTCGTTGGCGATTTCGATCAGGCGCTTGGCGATCAGCGGACGGGCGATGGAAGTACCCAGCAGGTACTCGCCTTCGTAGACGGTGTTGGCGCGGAACATCGGGAACACGAAATCACGCACGAATTCTTCGCGCAGGTCGTCGATGTAGATCTCTTTAACGCCCATTGCCTGGGCCTTGGCACGGGCCGGTTCGACCTCTTCGCCCTGCCCCAGGTCAGCAGTGAAGGTCACCACTTCGCAGTTGTAGGTATCCTGCAGCCACTTGAGAATCACCGAAGTATCAAGGCCGCCGGAATACGCCAGTACGACCTTTTTTACGTCCGCCATGCCATCACTCCACGGGGTTGTACGGAAAGGGACCGATTCTACCGGCGTTGCGGATAAATTTACAGTGGGGCGACAGCTTCTGACGACAAAGCGACAGGAACTTTCGTAGGGGCGACGGGCGGTCGGTTGCGGGATGTGGCATGAGGACCATGGAGGGGCGTCGAGCCGCAGCGTGCATGCCTTGAGGAGTTCAGCGCCTGTGAGATCGAGCGCCGCCAGGTGTCCGCCTCGACACATTCTGCACCTGTGAGACCGAGCGCCGCCAGGTGTCCGCCTCGACACATTCTGCGCCTGTGAGACCGAGCGCCGCCAGGTGTCCGTCTCGACGCATTCTGCGCCTGTGAGATCGAGCGCCGCCAGGTGTCCGCCTCGACACATTCTGCGCCTGCGAGATCGAGCGCCGCCAGGTGTCCGCCTCGACGCATTCTGCGCCTGTGAGATCGAGCGCCGCCAGGTGTCCGCCTCGACACATTCTGCGCCTGTGAGACCGAGCGCCGCCAGGTGTCCGTCTCGACGCATTCTGCGCCTGTGAGATCGAGCGCCGCCAGGTGTCCGCCTCGACACATTCTGCGCCTGTGAGACCGAGCGCCGCCCGCGCGGCGCTTCGCGGGTAAACCCGCTCCTACGTTTGTTTCGGGCCAATTATGCCTGTGGGATTCGCGCGCGAACGCCTTGGTGCCTATCTCGATATCGCGTCGTACCAACAAGGCGGTCGCGCGCGCCAGGCACAGGATGGACTGGCCCGAAACAAACGTAGGAGCGGGTTTACCCGCGAAGCGCCGCGCGGGCGGCGCTCGATCTCACAGGCGCTGAAAATGTTGTGACGAACCCCTGGCGGCCTTGATGCGAGCCCATGACATGCACCGACCAGATCTCAGGGCGCCTTCGCCCCCGGGACGCCCGAGGCAGGTGCAACAACCGGCGCCGCTTGCTCAACCGGCTTTTCCACCGGTTTCTCAACCACCGCCACCCGATCCAGCTCGATATTCACCCGCCGATTACGCGCCCGATTCGACGCACTGTTGTTCTTCGCGAGCGGATAACGTTCGCCATGGAAGCGCACAGTGATCTGCTCCTCCGGCACACCGTTAGCCTTGAAGTAATCGGCAACGGCCAATGCGCGGCGGCGTGACAGGTCGCGGTTGGCCAGGCGGTTGCCACTGTTGTCGGAATGCCCATTGAGCTCGACATGATTCACCGTCGGGTCGGCTTTCATGTAATCGAGGATCACGTCCAGCCGCGCCTTGGCTGCTGCATCCAGCTCGATACCGCCCCCGGGGAAACCCACCTGGGTCTGGCGCACCTGGTCGTAGTTCATCGGCAACAGCTTGCCAGCACAGACCTGATAGTCATTGTAGGCTTTGGCGAAGCTGACCGGCAGCACACGCACCTCCATCGGCCTGCCCGCCTCACCGGTGTAGTTGCGCACAACGGTGCTACGCCCGTCGAGCAAGCCGTTGATCAGCCGGCTGGCCTGCCCTTGGGAGGAGCTGAACAGCACGCCACTGCGGGCCATACGCACATTGCCCAGGTTGATATCGCCACGCCCAGGTTGCCACGGCGCTGCCGCAGCCAGCAGGCTGGCGGTGCCGGCACCCAGTACGTTGCTGTCCGACCGCAGCTGGAACACCGGCTGCTCGCCTGCCCGACGCACGAACGTACCGCTGCCGAAACCTTCGATCGGCTGGCTCAGACGGCACTCGAACTGGTCACCCTCGACCTTCCAGGCAATGTTCTCCATGCGCGTCTGGAAAGTCAGTGCGCCGGCCGGCAGGCTGGCGAACAGGGTCAACAGGGCTAGGTAACGCTGGCGCACGGGCGGCTCCACAAATTCTGACGGCTTACCTGCAGGCTATCGGACGCTGTCCGGAAAACTTGATAGCCGTGCTCGCCCCGGGGTTTTCCGGTAGGATTGGGGCTTGAGTTCGACCCGCCTGGAATCCCCAATGTCCGATCGCCTGACCCTCCTGCGCCCCGACGACTGGCACATCCATCTGCGCGATGGTGCCGTCCTGCCCCACACCGTTGGCGACGTGGCGCGTACCTTCGCCCGTGCCATCATCATGCCCAACCTCGTGCCGCCGGTGCGCAATGCCACCGAGGCCGGCGCCTACCGTGAGCGCATTCTGGCTGCCCGCCCGGCCGGCAGCCGCTTCGAGCCGCTGATGGTGCTGTACCTCACCGACAACATCAGCCCCGAGGACATCCGCGCGGCCAAGGCCAGCGGTTTCGTGTACGCCGCCAAGTTGTACCCGGCCGGCGCCACCACCAACTCCGATTCCGGCGTGACCAGCATCGACAACATCTTCCCGGCCATAGAGGCAATGGCGGAAGTGGGCATGCCGCTGCTGGTGCATGGCGAAGTGACCCGCAGCGAGATCGACGTGTTCGACCGCGAGAAGCGCTTCATCGACGAGCACATGCGCCGTGTGGTCGAGCGCTTCCCGACGCTGAAAGTGGTGTTCGAACACATCACCACCAGCGATGCCGCGCAGTTCGTCACCGAGGCCCCGGCCAACGTGGGTGCGACCATCACCGCCCAGCACCTGCTGTACAACCGCAACCACATGCTGGTCGGCGGCATTCGCCCGCACTTCTACTGCCTGCCGATCCTCAAGCGCAACACCCACCAGGTGGCCTTGCTGGACGCAGCCACCAGCGGCAATCCGAAGTTCTTCCTCGGCACCGACTCGGCACCTCATGCCCGTCACGCCAAGGAAGCAGCCTGCGGTTGCGCGGGTTGCTACACCGCCTATGCGGCCATCGAGATGTACGCCGAAGCGTTCGAGCAGCGTAACGCGCTGGACAAGCTGGAAGGCTTCGCCAGCCTGCACGGCCCGGCCTTCTATGGCCTGCCGGCGAACACCGACACCATTACCCTGGTCCGCGAAGAATGGACCGCTCCGGAAAGCCTGCCATTTGGCGAGCAAACCGTAGTCCCGCTGCGCGCTGGCGAAAAACTGCGCTGGCGCCTGCTGGAGAAAAACGCGTGAGCGAAGACCTTTACGAAGACGACCTGGACACCCAAGGCAGCAGCGGTCCTCGCCATCCGATGGCCGAGCGCTTCCGCGGCTATCTGCCGGTCGTGGTGGATGTTGAAACCGGTGGTTTCAACAGCGCTACCGATGCATTGCTGGAAATTGCCGCCGTCACCATCGGCATGGACGAGAAAGGCTTCCTGTTCCCCGAACATACCTACTTCCACCGCGTGGAGCCGTTCGAGGGCGCCAACATCGAGCCGGCCGCACTTGAGTTCACCGGGATCAAGCTGGACCACCCGCTGCGCATGGCGGTCAGCGAGGAAAGCGCGATGACCGACATCTTCCGCGGCGTGCGCAAGGCACTCAAGGCCAACGGCTGCAAGCGGGCGATTCTGGTCGGCCACAACAGCAGCTTCGACCTGGGTTTCCTCAATGCAGCAGTGGCGCGCAATGACCTGAAGCGCAACCCGTTCCACCCGTTCTCCAGCTTCGACACCGCCACCCTGGCGGGCCTGGCGTATGGCCAGACCGTGCTGGCACGAGCCTGCCAGAGCGCCGACATCGATTTCGACGGGCGTGAGGCGCACTCGGCACGTTATGACACCGAGAAAACCGCTGAGCTGTTCTGCGGCATCGTCAACCGCTGGAAAGAAATGGGCGGCTGGCGCGATTTCAACGATTGATCTGCCAAAAGCATTCGCGAGCGCGTCCGTAAGAGACCTGCACAGTGAGGCATAAAAAAACCGGCCACGAAGGCCGGTTTTTTCATGCACGCAGCAATTACAGCTTGCCAGCGTTCTCGCTCAGGTAGGCAGCAACGCCTTCAGGCGAAGCGTTCATGCCCTTGTCGCCTTTTTTCCAGTTGGCAGGGCACACTTCGCCGTGCTCTTCGTGGAACTGCAGAGCGTCGACCAGACGCAGCAGCTCGTCCATGTTACGGCCCAGTGGCAGGTCGTTGACGATCTGCGAACGGACAACACCGTTGGTATCGATCAGGAAGGCACCACGGAAGGCCACGCCGCCTTCGGACTCGACGTCGTAGGCTTTGCAGATTTCGTGGGTCATGTCGGCAGCCAGGGTGTACTTCACCTGACCGATGCCGCCGTTGTTGACCGGGGTGTTACGCCAGGCGTTGTGGGTGAAGTGCGAGTCGATCGACACGCCGATCACTTCCACGTTGCGCGCCTGGAAGTCAGGGATGCGGTTGTCCAGGGCGATCAGCTCGGACGGGCAGACGAAGGTGAAGTCCAGCGGGTAGAAGAACACCAGGCCGTACTTGCCCTTGATGGCCGAGGCCAGGTTGAAGCTATCGACGATCTCGCCATTGCCCAGCACGGCCGGAACGGTGAAATCGGGGGCTTTCTTACCAACGAGTACGCTCATTGTAATCTCCTGATGAGGGTGAAAAACCGTTTGCCGGGCCAGACGGGCTTGCCCGACATCCAACAAAGGCCGACCATCATACACGGCTTCTCATGACAGGCCGACTCCGTCGACAAAGCGACCACCGGTCGCTCAAGCACAGCACCCTCAGAAAGATCTTTGACAAGCATTCTCATTAACATTAAGCTCCACCCCATCGACCCAACCAGCGATGGTCAGCCCTTATGTATGTGTGTCTTTGTGTCGGCGTTACCGACGGACAGATCCGCGATGCGATCTATGAAGGATGCTGCAGTTACAAGGAAGTGCGAGCCGCCACCAATGTCGCCAGCCAGTGTGGGAAATGCGCCTGCGTGGCCAAGCAGGTGGTCCGCGAGACCCTGACCGAGCTTCAGGTCAGCCAGGCGGCCTTGCCCTACCCCGTCGAATTTACCGCTGCCTGAACGCAGAATTTCAAGAACCGGACCTGGTGTCCGGTTTTTTTATGCCCGCAATTCAACAAGTTAGCGTTGCAACGCGGTTCACAAACATTCTTATTCCTATTAATTTTCACTTAGTATTCAAGAACTTAGGTTTGACACACCTAAGTATCGGGCTCAAACTTCAGTGGATTGACACACTTCTACAGGGCAGGAACCCGACATGAAAGGCGACGTAAGCGTCATCCAGCATCTCAACAAGATCCTCGGAAACGAGCTGGTCGCGATCAACCAGTACTTCCTGCACGCACGCATGTACGAAGATTGGGGGCTGAACAAACTCGGCAAGCACGAGTACAAAGAATCCATCGATGAAATGAAGCACGCTGACAAACTGATCAAGCGTATTTTGTTCCTCGAAGGTATTCCTAACGTTCAGGACCTGGGCAAACTGCTGATCGGCGAGCACACCAAGGAAATGCTCGAGTGTGACCTGAAGATTGAACAGCAAGGCCTGGTCGACCTGAAGGCCGCCATCGCCCATTGTGAAACCGCTGGCGACTTCGGCTCGCGTGACGTGCTCGAAGATATCCTCGAGTCCGAGGAAGAACACATCGACTGGCTGGAAACCCAACTGGGGCTGATCGACAAGATCGGTATCGAGAACTACCTGCAGTCGCAGATGGGCGAAGAGTAACTATTCGCCCCATAAAAAAACCCGCTGATCGCGGGTTCTTTTATGCTTGCCGGAAGATCAGGCTTCAGAAGCCTTGGCCTTGGCAGCCGCTTCCTTGATCAGGGTTTGCAGCTCACCCTTCTCGAACATTTCCAGCATGATGTCGCTGCCGCCAACCAGCTCACCGGCTACCCACAGTTGCGGGAAGGTCGGCCAGTTGGCGTATTTTGGCAGGTTGGCGCGAATTTCCGGGTTCTGCAGGATGTCGACGTAGGCGAACTTTTCGCCACAACCCATCACGGCCTGCGATGCACGCGCAGAGAAGCCGCACTGCGGGGCATTCGGCGAGCCTTTCATGTAAAGCAGAATGGTGTTGTTGGCAATCTGCTCTTTGATCGTTTCGATGATATCCATGTAGCACCTCGGCTGAACTATCCGACACAGTCGTCGGCACGGTGTCGCATTGTATCGGAAAGCCGAGCGCCGTGCTCGGCCTTGCCGTTCCTCAAGCGGCCTCGACCTGCACGGGTACGCCATTGAGCGCAGCGTTTCCGGAAACCTGGTCCCGAAAGCGCTCATCGGTCAGGTCATTGGCACTCACGCCGGGTTGCGCCTGGGCGATCTGCAGGTGCACGCCCTGACGACCATGACCATAACCATGGGGCAAGCTGACCACACCGGGCATCATGTCCTCGCAGGCCTGCACCTCGACCTCCAGTGAGCCAGTACGCGAACGGATGCGCACGCGCTGGCCATCCTGCAGTTGCCGCTGCTGCAAATCTTGCGGGTGCATCAACAACTGATGCCGTGGCTTGCCTTTTACCAGGCGATGGAAGTTGTGCATCCACGAGTTGTTGCTGCGCACATGGCGGCGCCCGATCAGCAGCAGCTCGCCCGGCACTGGGGGCGTCATTCGCGCCAGGCGGTGCAAGTCGTCCAGCAAGACCTGAGGGGCTGCTTCGACAGCCTTGCTGGCGGTCGCCAAGCGCCCAGCGAGGTTGCTGCGTAACGGCCCCAGGTCAAGCCCGTGCGGGTGATCGTCCAGTGTTGCCAGGGAGAGCTGCCAAGGCGTTGCTTCACCATAGCGCCCTTTGCGCAGGGCTTGATCAATCATCTGCGCAGGCGACCAGGTCGGCTTCAACGCCAACTCGGCACGCTGGGCAAACGCCTGGGCCAGGCCGACAAAGATCTCCCAGTCATGCAGTGCCCCCTCCGGCTTGGCCAGGATCGCCCGGTTGAAGCGCGTGACATTGCGCACTGCCAGCAAGTTGAAGGTGCTGTCGTAATGGTCGTTCTCCAGCGCTGAGGTGGAGGGCAGGATCAAGTCGGCATGGCGGGTGGTTTCGTTGATGTAGAGATCGATACTGAGCATGAACTCCAAACCCTCCAGCGCCGTATCCAGCTGGCGGCCGTTAGGCGTGGACAACACAGGGTTACCGGCAACGGTCACCAGGGCCCGCACCTGCCCTTCGCCCGGTGTTTGCATTTCCTCGGCCAGGGCAGCCACCGGCAGCTCGCCGCCGTACTCGGGCAAACCCGACACACGGCTCTGCCAGGCGTTGAAATGGCCGCCCGAGGTGGTTGCCACCAGGTCGACGGCAGGCTCCGTGCACAACGCGCCGCCTGTGCGGTCGAGGTTGCCGGTCACCAGGTTCACAAGTTGCACCAGCCAGTGGCAAAGGGTACCGAATGCTTGGGTCGAGACGCCCATGCGGCCGTAGCACACGGCCTGCCCGGCAGCGGCGAAGTCGCGTGCCAGCTGGCGAATATCCGCTGCAGCAATACCACATTGGGCGCTCACGGCCTCGGCACTGAACGGCGCAATGGCCTCGCGCACCTGCTGCAGGCCGTTGACCGGCAAGTGCGAGACCCGTGCCAGGCCCTCTTCGAACAATGTGTTGAGCAAGCCGCACAACAGGGCTGCATCACCACCGGGGCGTATGAACAAATGGCTGTCAGCCATTGCCGCCGTTTCGCTACGCCGCGGGTCAACCACCACCAGGCGCCCACCACGCGCCCGCAGGGCCTTCAGGCGCTTCTCCACGTCCGGAACAGTCATGATGCTGCCATTGGAGGCCAGCGGGTTGCCGCCAAGAATCAGCATGAACCCCGTGTGGTCGATGTCCGGAATCGGCAGCAGCAGCCCATGCCCATACATCAAGTGGCTGACCAGGTGTTGGGGCAACTGGTCCACTGAAGTGGCTGAGAAACGGTTACGGGTCTTGAGCAGGCCCAGAAAGTAGTTGCTGTGGGTCATCAAGCCGTAATTGTGCACGCTCGGGTTGCCTTGGTAGACCGCCACGGCATTGCGCCCATGGGCTTGCTGGACCGCCCACAATTTTTCGGCTGCCAGTGCGAAAGCCTCATCCCAGCCAATGGCCTGCCAATGCTCGCCGACCCGCTTGTGGGGCTGGCGCAGGCGATCCGGGTCGTTCTGAATGTCCTGCAACGCCACGGCCTTGGGGCAGACATGGCCACGGCTGAACGGGTCCATGGGGTCGCCCTTGATCGAGCTGATCAGGGCCCGCCCGTCTTCCTCATGGCTGACTTCGATGTTGAGCCCGCAGATCGCTTCGCACAGGTGACAGGCACGGTGATGCAGGGTCTTGGTCATGGCCGCCTCTGCCTTGTTGTTGTCGAACAGTGACTATGCGCCCGCCCCCGCCCCGCGGCCAGTGCGCTTCGCCGCGTGAATCCACCGACATCAGGCGCACGATTTACGACAGCCATTTGCCAAATTGCCAGCAAGCCGTGTACAACCGTCTGTAGCAAATAAAGAACAGCACGGGCCAACGGGTAAAGACACCCTTTGCAATACCCTTTGCGATCACCCCGCTTTTCCCCTCTTGGCTTCAGGCGACATTTACTTATAGTATTGCGCCTTTCCCTATTTCGTCCGCCCCGTGCGGCTTACGCCGCAGGTCACCCCCGTTGTCAAAAAAACCATACGGTCGACCTGCATACCGTTGCAGATAAGGTAGTCACTCATGAGCGCTAGGCACTTTCTCTCCCTGCTGGACTTCACCACCGACGAATTGCTCGGGGTGATCCGCCGCGGCATCGAGCTGAAGGACCTGCGCAAGCGAGGCGTGCTGTTCGAACCGCTGAAGAACCGTGTGCTGGGCATGATCTTCGAAAAGTCCTCGACCCGTACCCGCGTGTCGTTCGAGGCCGGCATGATCCAGCTCGGCGGCCAGGCCATCTTCCTGTCGCCCCGCGACACCCAGCTGGGCCGCGGCGAGCCGATTGGTGACAGCGCCATCGTGCTGTCGAGCATGGTTGATGTGGTGATGATCCGGACCCACGCCCACAGCACCCTGACCGAGTTCGCCGCCAAGTCGCGTGTGCCCGTGATCAACGGCCTGTCCGACGAATCGCACCCGTGCCAACTGCTGGCCGACATGCAGACCTTCGTTGAACACCGCGGCTCGATTCAGGGCAAGACCGTGACCTGGATCGGCGATGGCTTCAACATGTGCAACTCCTATATCGAAGCCGCCAGGCAGTTCGATTTCCAGCTGCGCATCGCCTGCCCCGAAGGCTATGAGCCGGATCAACGCTTCATGGCACTGGGCGGTGACCGCGTGCAGATCATCCGGGATGCCAGGGAAGCTGTGCGTGATGCACACCTGGTGGTCACCGATGTCTGGACTTCCATGGGTCAGGAGGAGGAAACTGCACGGCGCCTGGCGCATTTCGCGCCTTACCAGGTCACCCGCGAACTGCTCGACCTGGCTGCACCCGATGTCCTCTTCATGCACTGCCTGCCCGCCCACCGTGGCGAGGAAATCAGCCAGGACCTGCTCGACGACCCACGTTCGGTCGCCTGGGACGAGGCTGAAAACCGCCTGCATGCACAGAAGGCGCTTCTCGAATTCCTTGTAGAACCGGCTTACCACCACGCATGAGTCAACCCCTACTGCTCAACCTGCGCAACCTCGCCTGCGGCTATGGCGACCAGCGCATCGTCCAGAACCTCAACCTGCACCTGAACGCAGGCGACATCGGTTGCCTGCTGGGTTCATCCGGTTGTGGCAAGACCACCACCCTGCGTGCCATCGCCGGTTTCGAGCCGGTGCACGAAGGTGAAATCCACCTGGCCGGTGAGGTCATTTCCCGGGCTGGCTTCACCCTGGCTCCGGAAAAGCGCCGCATCGGCATGGTATTTCAGGACTACGCGCTATTCCCGCACCTGACCGTGGCGCAGAACATTGCCTTTGGTATCGCCAAACACCCACGCCAGGCCGCCGTCATCGAAGAGATGCTGGAGCTGGTCAAACTCGGCGGGCTGGGCGGGCGTTACCCGCATGAGCTGTCTGGCGGCCAGCAGCAACGTGTCGCCCTGGCCCGGGCGCTGGCGCCCGAGCCGCAACTGTTGCTGCTTGACGAGCCATTCTCCAACCTCGACGTGGAGCTGCGCCGGCGCCTGAGCCATGAGGTTCGCGATATTCTCAAAAGCCGCGGTACCAGCGCCATTCTGGTCACCCATGACCAGGAAGAAGCCTTTGCCGTCAGCGACCAGGTTGGCGTCTTCAAGGAAGGCCGCCTGGAACAGTGGGATACGCCCTATAACCTTTACCACGAACCGCAGACGCCATTCGTGGCGAGTTTCATCGGCCAGGGATACTTCATCCGTGGGCAAATGAGCAGCCACGAGGCAGTCAATACCGAAGTGGGTGAGCTGCGCGGTAACCGCGCCTACATCATGGCGCCGGGCAGTTCGGTGGATGTACTGCTGCGCCCGGATGATATCGTGCATGCACCTGGCAGCGCGCTCCTGGCAAACATCGTGGGCAAGAGTTTCCTTGGGGCATCCACGCTCT
Source organism: Pseudomonas sp. JY-Q (assembly GCF_001655295.1). Classification (NCBI taxonomy): domain Bacteria; kingdom Pseudomonadati; phylum Pseudomonadota; class Gammaproteobacteria; order Pseudomonadales; family Pseudomonadaceae; genus Pseudomonas; species Pseudomonas sp. JY-Q. The sequence goes on from NZ_CP011525.1 coordinate 4,897,675, forward strand.
ACCGCCTGCAGTTACCCACCGGCAGCCAGCTCGAAGCGATCTTCCCTAGCCATAACGACCACGAGGTCGGTGAGAATGTGGAGATTGCAGTGAAGGCCGATCACCTGGTGCTATTCCCGGTACCGGGTAGCGTTGCAGCACAGTTGCCACGCCAGGAGAATGGCGTGCGTCGATACAGTTCGGCGACTTGACTTCAGCGCCAGGGGGCCGCTTGGCGGCCCCCTGTTCTCAGCCTCGACCAATCCCGGCAAACGTGCCCTGCGTATACTCCGCCAGCACCGCCGCTGCCAGCTCCACTTCCAGGCCACGCCTGCCGGCGCTGACATGGATAGTTGCAAAATTCTGCGCGGAGTCATCAATAAAGGTCCGCAGGCGCTTCTTCTGCCCCAGCGGGCTGATGCCGCCCACCAGGTAACCGGTCGCCCGCTGCGCCGCTGCCGGGTCGGACATCTCGCACTTTTTTACCCCGGCAGCATGGGCCAGGGCCTTGAGGTCCAGGGTACCCACCACAGGCACAACCGCTACCAGCAATTCCCCTTTCTCGCTGCTTGCCAGCAACGTCTTGAACACCTGTTGCGGGTCTAGCCCGAGCTTTTCTGCCGCCTCCAGGCCATACGACGCCGACTTCGGGTCATGTTCATAACTGTGCACACGATGCTCGGCACGGTGCTTCTTCAACAAGTCTAGGGCGGGGGTCATGCAAGGGCTCCAGTCAGGGACGACTCGGCGGCTACTTTAGGACAATTCCCACATCCCAGCCACCGCACCGCAATCGCGCGCGTCTAGTACAGGGATCAGCAGCTGATTCTAGCGACCATATCGTGACTGACCGTTCACTTTCGACCTTTGACATCAGCGTTTCTTGTCTATATTTTTTCGTTTCTGAATAAGCGGTGCACTTATAAGGTGCATTTCCTACATCACCCGGGGTCAATGGGGATAGACACCGGGTTTTGCTGTCGAGCGCCACGCGCCTCACAACAAAAAAAACGAGGTCATACATGACGACTGCTCTGCGCCAACCCACACTGTCCAGCCAATGCCTGGCCGAGTTTCTCGGCACCGCCCTGCTCATCTTCTTCGGTACCGGCTGCGTCGCCGCGCTCAAGGTGGCCGGCGCCAGCTTCGGGCTTTGGGAAATCAGTATCATCTGGGGCGTGGGCGTCAGCATGGCCATCTACCTCACCGCCGGTATTTCCGGTGCGCACCTGAACCCAGCCGTGAGTATCGCCCTCACACTGTTCGCAGGGTTCGACAAGCGCAAGCTGCCCTTCTACATGCTGGCCCAGGTATGCGGCGCATTCTGTGGCGCAGCACTGGTCTACACGCTATACAGCAATCTGTTCTTCGATTTCGAACAAGCCCACGCCATGCTGCGCGGTAGCGAAGGCAGCCTGGAGCTGGCCTCGGTGTTCTCCACCTACCCGCACCCGTCGCTGTCCACCAGCCAGGCGTTTCTGGTCGAAGTGGTGATCACTGCCATTCTGATGGCCGTGATCATGGCCCTGACCGACGACAACAACGGCCTGCCGCGCGGCGCCATGGCCCCGCTGCTGATCGGCCTGCTGATTGCAGTGATTGGCAGCGCCATGGGCCCATTGACTGGCTTTGCGATGAACCCGGCCCGCGATTTCGGGCCAAAACTCATGACCTTCCTGGCCGGTTGGGGCGAAATCGCCTTCACTGGCGGGCGGGATATTCCCTATTTCCTGGTTCCGGTATTTGCACCGATCCTTGGCGCCTGCTTGGGTGCAGCGAGCTATCGCGGCCTGATTGCACGCAACCTGCCAATGGCGCCTGCCGCGACCCCTGAGACAAATGACATTCGCCAGGGCGATACTCAAGCCAATTGATGCCGCCATCACGCACAGCCCTGACCCCCTATTCTTGCAAGGCCTACGACCATGACAGACACCCAGGATAAGAACTACATCATCGCCCTGGACCAGGGTACCACCAGCTCACGGGCGATCATTTTCGACCGTGACGCCAATGTTGTAGGTACCTCCCAGCGCGAGTTCGCACAGCATTACCCGCAGGCGGGCTGGGTCGAGCATGACCCGATGGAGATTTTCGCCACACAAAGCGCCACCATGGTCGAGGCCCTTGCCCAGGCGGGTATCAGCCACGCCCAGGTCGCTGCGCTGGGCATCACCAACCAACGCGAAACCACGGTGGTGTGGGACAAGGAAACCGGACGCCCGGTGTACAACGCCATTGTCTGGCAGTGCCGCCGCAGCACCGAGATTTGTGCCCAGCTCAAGCGTGACGGCCACGAAGGCTACATTCGTGAAACCACCGGCCTGGTTACCGACCCGTATTTCTCCGGCACCAAGCTGAAGTGGATCCTCGACAATGTCGACGGCGCCCGTGAACGCGCCGAGCGTGGCGAACTGCTGTTCGGCACCATCGACACCTGGCTGATCTGGAAGTTTACGGGTGGCAAGGTTCACGTCACCGACTACACCAACGCCTCCCGCACGCTGATGTTCAACATCCACAGCCTGCAGTGGGACGACAAGCTGCTGCAAATCCTGGGCATCCCGCGGCAAATGCTGCCTGAGGTGCGCCCATCTTCGGAAGTGTACGGCCACACCAAGAGCGGCATTGCCATTGCCGGTATCGCCGGCGACCAGCAGTCGGCACTGTTCGGCCAGATGTGCGTTGAGCCGGGTCAAGCCAAGAATACCTACGGCACCGGCTGCTTCCTGTTGATGAACACGGGCGACCAGGCGGTGAAGTCGTCCCACGGCCTGCTCACGACCATTGCCTGCGGCCCGCGTGGTGAGGTGGCCTATGCACTGGAAGGTGCGGTATTCAATGGTGGCTCTACCGTGCAATGGTTGCGTGACGAACTGAAGATCGTCAACGACGCCCTGGATACCGAGTATTTCGCCAGCAAGGTCAAGGACAGCAACGGCGTGTACCTGGTGCCCGCCTTTACCGGCCTGGGTGCCCCGTATTGGGACCCGTATGCCCGCGGTGCATTGTTCGGCCTGACACGTGGTGTAAAGGTGGACCACATCATTCGCGCCGCACTGGAGTCCATCGCCTACCAGACCCGCGATGTCCTCGACGCCATGCAGCAGGACTGTGGCCAGCGCTTGTCCGAGCTGCGCGTGGACGGTGGTGCAGTGGCCAACAACTTCCTCATGCAGTTCCAGGCCGACATCCTCGGCACCTGCGTCGAGCGGCCGCAGATGCGCGAAACCACGGCGCTGGGCGCCGCCTATCTGGCAGGCCTGGCCTGTGGCTTCTGGAGTGGCCTGGACGAGCTGCGCGACAAGGCGATCATCGAGCGTGAGTTCAGCCCGCAGTTGGACGAAACGCAGAAAGAAAAGCTGTATGCCGGCTGGAAGAAGGCGGTCGAGCGTACCCGTGATTGGGAAGATCACGAGGCATGATAGCTGTTGGGGCCGCCATGCGGCCCCAATCGTCCACTGGCCGTCATCCCCTTCCTACGGCATCATTGCAGAATTTGTCCGGCAGCCCCAAAGGACCGCCCATGAATCTGCCCCCTCGCCAACAACAAATCCTCGAACTGGTACGCGAACGCGGCTATGTCAGTATCGAGGAAATGGCGCAGCTGTTCGTTGTCACTCCCCAGACCATCCGACGCGACATCAACCAGCTTGCCGAGCTCAACCTGCTGCGTCGTTATCACGGCGGCGCGGCTTACGATTCGAGCATCGAGAACACCGCCTACGCCATGCGTGCCGACCAGATGCGCGACGAAAAGCAGCGCATTGCCGACGCCGTAGCCCGGCAGATTCCCGACCATGCGTCGCTGTTCATCAACATCGGCACCACCACCGAATCGATCGCACGGGCGCTGCTCAACCACAACCACCTGAAAGTCATCACCAACAACTTGCACGTGGCGGCGATCCTGGCCGCCAAGGACGATTTCGAAGTGCTGGTGGCGGGTGGCACGGTACGCCGTGATGGTGGTGTAGTCGGCCAGGCCAGTGTCGATTTCATTAACCAGTTCAAGGTCGACTTCGCCCTGGTGGGCATCAGCGGTATCGACGAGGATGGCAGCCTGCTCGATTTCGACTATCAGGAAGTGCGGGTGTCGCAAGCCATCATCGCCAATGCCCGGCAAGTGATCCTCGCGGCCGATTCCAGCAAGTTCGGGCGCAATGCCATGGTGCGTCTGGGCTCGATCGACCTGGTCGACTGCCTGGTGACCGACCAGACACCAACCCCAACCCTGACCCAATTGTTGAACCAGAACAAGATCAGGCTTGAGGTGGTTTGAGGGCTGGTGGGTGCATGCCGCCAGATGTGTGGCGGCCGTGAGATCAAGTGCGGCCCGCGCGGCGCATCGCGAGCGTGGCTCGCGCCTGCATCGGTTTCGGGCCAGTTATGCCTGAGACAGCGCCCCCCCCATAACCAAAGCCACCCCCTAAATTTTCGGAAATGTTCACTTCGTTGTCATTTGATCAGTTTTTTCTATAGAGACTGACTGGCGACCGGCTTTCTGTTGCGCTAATATTTTCGCAAACGAACATCAATGTTCATATTCGATGTGAACAGCCCCAGGAGGCCTTGCCCGTGTCCCAGCCAGTTTCGTCCCAGCCCCCAACAGCCGACTGCTATGACCTTGTCGTGATCGGCGGTGGCATCAATGGCGTGGGCATCGCTGCCGACGCCGCTGGTCGCGGCTTGAAGGTCTTCCTTTGCGAAAAAGACGACCTGGCCCAACACACGTCGTCAGCCAGCAGCAAACTGATTCACGGTGGCCTGCGCTACCTGGAGCACTACGAGTTTCGCCTCGTACGCGAGGCCTTGGCTGAACGCGAAGTGCTGCTGGCCAAGGCCCCGCACATCGTCAAACCTATGCGCTTCGTGCTTCCGCACCGCCCGCACCTGCGCCCTGCATGGATGATCCGCGCCGGCCTGTTCCTCTACGACCACCTGGGCAAGCGCAAGCGCCTGGGCGCCTCGCGTAGCCTGCGCTTCGGCCCGGGCTACCCGCTGAAGCCGGCAATCACCCGCGGCTTCGAATACGCCGACTGCGCTGTCGATGACGCCCGCCTGGTAGTACTCAACGCCATGGCGGCCCGTGAGCTGGGCGCACACATCCACACCCGCACCCGCTGCTTGCGCGCCGAACGTGTAGAGGGCTTGTGGCAGGTAGAGCTGCAGCACGCCGACGGCAGCCTCCAGACGATCCATACCCGCGCGCTGGTCAACGCTGCCGGCCCGTGGGTGGCCAGCTTCATCAAGGACGACCTCAAGCTCGATGCGCCTTACGGCATCCGCCTGATCCAGGGCAGCCACATTATCGTGCCGCGCCTGTATGAAGGTGAACATGCCTACATTCTGCAGAATGAAGACCAGCGCATCGTCTTCTGCATCCCGTACCTGGACCGCTTTACCCTGATCGGCACCACTGACCGGGAATACAGCGGCGACCCGGCCGCGGTCGCCATTACCGAGCAGGAAACACATTACCTGTTGAAGGTCGTCAACGAGCACTTCAACCACCAACTGAGCCAAGCCGACATCCTGCATACCTACTCCGGCGTTCGGCCGCTGTGCAACGACGAGTCGGACAACCCTTCGGCGGTGACCCGGGACTACACACTCGCCCTTTCGGCAGAAGCTGGCCAGGCACCGCTGCTGTCGGTGTTCGGTGGCAAGCTCACCACCTACCGCAAGCTGGCCGAATCGGCCATGGCTGAACTCAAGCCCTTCTTCACCCAGATGCGCGGCCCCTGGACCGCCAGTGCGCCACTGCCGGGCGCAGAGGGCATGACAACGGTACAGGCGCTGATCGATGCCGTACTGGCACGTTGCGGCTGGTTGCCTGTAGACCTGGCCAAACGCTGGGTGCTCACCTATGGCAGCCGTGTGTGGCGACTGCTCGATGGCGTTCACGGCCCCGAAGACCTCGGGCAGGCTATCGGGGCCGGGCTGTTCACCCGCGAGGTGGACTACCTGCTGGAAGAGGAATGGGCAGAGCAAACCGCTGACATTATCTGGCGTCGCACCAAGCTGGGCCTGTCGCTGACCGCACAGGAGCAGATGGCCCTGGAGGCGTATCTGCAGCAAGCCCGCAAGGTGCGCGCGAATAGCCGCGCAGCCTGATACCGACGGTGAAGCCCTCTTGATCCGTCAAGGGGGCGTATTCGCCCAGCGCTCGTAGGCTTCACGCGCCAACCGCGCCAGCAATGCCCGCTCGCTGCGATCGAAATCAGCCTTCAGTGCTTCACAGCGTTGCAGAAACTCGTTTTCGCTGATCACTTGCTCATCTACCTGAGCCTGCAGGGCCTCCATCCGCTGGTGCAGTGGCTGTACCAGGTCTTCAAATCGCTGCGCATGAAACTCGCGCGCGTATTGCTCCCAGAAAGGCCGCTGTGCCAACGAGGCAATCAGGGCATCCGTCGACTCATTTTGCAGAACCGCGTCCTGGACCCGCAGCAGGTCGCTGGTGGTTACGTTTGCAAAACTTGGGTAGTGCATTTCGTCGAGCTCGATCGGCAAGCCCAGCGGACGCGCAAGCCGCTGTCGGTAAAAAAGCCTTGTCTCGATTTCATCGATATGTGGGGCGTGCTCGGCATGCATGCGTTGCACGTGCAACGTCGCGTGGCGGTCGACCTCGTCCAGGCGAAACAAACCACGCGCAAGGCTCAGCAAACGAGCTTCCATCCGGCTGCCATGAGCATCTTCGACGGCGCGCAGTACCAAAACCCCAATTTCCATCTGCTCCAGCAACAGCAGCAGGCGGTCCTCACAACTGCGCCGGCCAGATGCCTCAAGAAACAATTGATGACGCAACTGCTCGTGCTGCTCACACGTTTCCAGAATCCGCCAGATTCGGCTGCGGTAATGCCCAGGGTGCTGTTCAAAGTCCTCGCCGTGGACGAAGTCTGCCAGAAAGCGGAACATTCCATCTGAATGCGGTTCCTCAAGCAGCGCTGTCCATATGGTCTGCTGGCGATCACGTTCAGCGTCGGCTGTGCTGTTGGCCCAGGTATTGAACAGGTCACTGTCAATGGCGCGATGGCGTGCGGACGCTGACCCCCACTGGCCCGGGGCCACACCTCGTGCCTCATCGAGCAGCAATGCGTCAGCTTCGCCAAGTGGGTTATCGTGCAAGGACAACTGGTGCACCTGCAGGCGCAGCTGCTGCAACTCTCGGCGCAGTGTGCGAATGTTGTTGTTACGCACGTCCACATGGGCACGAAATGAAATCTGCTCAGGCAACGCCTCCAGGCCGGCAGAGCGCAAGTTGACTTCACGCAAATTGCCCAGGCGCGTCAGTACCGGCGCCCTTCCCAACGGGTTGTGGCTGAGGTCCAGGTACCGCAGCGCACTCATCCCGGCAAGACGCAATTCACCGGCCTCATCCATTATCACGCTGTTGCGGCGCAGGTTTAGCTGCCGCAGGCGGGGCATATGTTCAATGCCGTGAGGGATCGCAGTCAGGCGATTGCCGGACAGGTCGAGCTCAATCAGGTTGGGAAAGCGTCGAAGAAAGTCCGCATTGATTTCACCAAGGCCCAGGTCACTGAGGATCAGCCGTCGCACATGATCAAAGCTCACCCCCTCCGGTAATTCGGGCAGACTCCCGATACGCTCTCCCCTGATGATCAGCGCGTAGTCCCCGGCCTCGTCGGTTATCTTGCGCCGCCAGCTTCGCCGTACGGCAGTAGCGACCCGACGGCGGCGCAGCGCGTCCAGTGGGTTACTGGCATCCCTGCGCCACTGGCGCAGGCTCTGACGCAGGCGCGCCAACTGCCCCGTCAGCTGGCTGTAGTGCTCCCACAACCCTACTCGCCGCTCCATGAGGTCAAGCAGATAGGCTTGTAGCTCCCCGTCTGTCATCGTCGGAAACACTTGGTGAATACCACGCCCTATGGCACGCCGACTGCTCTCGCCTCGCCCACTCAAGGCATACCCGATACGCCCATCTCCAAAACGGGTCGGGGGTCGAAGGCCAACGCCCAGGCGGGGCATGCCACAGAGCTCAGCCGCTTGGGTGCGATCCCCGGCAGCGGCCTCGATCAACAACGAGCCCAGGGCGCCTGGACTGACAGCGGCATCGCCGAGATCGGCTGTCTGCGTCTCATCCAGCGCAGCCAACAGTGCCGCCAGGTAGGGGCCGGATGTGCCTTGACCGGCGTAGCGGTAGCCGTCGCCGCGGCGCACGATACACCGTACATCCTGCGCAGACTCTGCGCCGATACCGGCCAGATACCGGCCACTCGGGCTACCTTCGCGCAGTTCGATGCGCAGGGTGTCCGGCCATTTCAGCTGACGCTCGAGCAAGCCCAAAGCCAGGCGTTCGGTGTCCGGATTGACGCAACGCGGCAGGCGCAAACCGGCACAGGCCCTGTCCAGACGGCTTTCGCGCAGCGACCATCGTGCACGCTCGGCCACTGCCAAAGGGATCCGCTGCGCGGTGCTGAGTGTATCGAGCTGCGCACCGCTGCATTGCTGAAGCAGCTCACGGGTACAGCGAGCCGACAGGCCGGGGAAAGTGCGCCGCAATATCCGCTCGATGCCATTGGGCTGCACTTGCCGATCAGCAACGTACTGCGCCAGTCGCGGCGCGCTGAAGTCCGGGTGTAACTCATGTGCCTGATAAAGCTCCAGGGCATCGAGCAACCGTGCAGGTGCGCCCATGTGCTCAACGTGCAAACGGCGAATCTGCGCTTCACTCAGCCCTGTCACCTGGAGCAGGTAGTCGCATGTCGGTTCCGGTAGCTCTGCCAGGGGCGTACTCAAACGGCGTACCAGATTGGCCCGCCCTTCCCAGTATTGGGGAGCTTCCAGTTCATGGCGCCAGCCGCCGGCGCCATTCTGCTCGATCACTGGCCGGTAGGCCCTGGGGCGACCAGGGTGCAGGATCCTGGAGCGACCATCCTGCGGATCCTCCATCACCCGATAACGCCCCTCATCGAGGTGCCACAACCATTCCTGTGCGCCGACACCCCGCAACGGTTGGGCATCGTAACCGGGCAGATCCGTGGCCATGAGCCTGACCTTGCCTGCGGAGGTGCACACCGGTGCCAAGTCATCCACGAAGGCCAGACGCTCAAGGGCACGCACGGCCACTTGGCTGCCGGCTGCGATCATCCCGCCGAGCACGACATTCTCGGCAACGTTGAACAGGTGGTTCAACGCCCCTTCGCGATCACCCATGCGCCAATCTTCATACCCTTCATACACTTCGTCAGCAATCTGAACCGCATTTGCCACCAGCAGCACTTCGCCAAGCACAGGCACGAAGGCCCCCGCCACATTCAGCAAGTTCATACCCAGCTCTTTGTAGCCCTGCATGCGCGCTTCGCGGTCTTCGTCATCTTCGACATCGGTGGGCACGGCGAGCACCTTGGCGTCATCCCTGATCTTGGCAAGGTGTTGCCGGCGCAGGTGTACGAACGGTGCGTCAGTGATCGGTGCAGAACGGGCGTCGAGTTCCACCCCGGCTGCCGATGCCTGCGCGACCCGTTCGTTTAATACCCGATAGAAATTGATGCGCTGACGCTCGTTAATGAAGCGCGCGAAAAAGCGCCGATAGGCCGGCGCACGGAAGCGCTTACCGAGGTACTTGTCGAGTGCATCCCAGCTGGCATGACGGGAGACGGGCTGATGAGGGTCATCGGGTACCCAGAGCACCACCGACTCCACTGCGCCCTCAGCTGACGGACGCACTTCCAGCGTCAGCACGCCTTGAACCGGGCGGCCCAGCAGGTACAACTGTCGGGGAACCACAGTGCCAACCAGCGCAGGCACCACCGGCTTTTCGGCAATAAGCGGCAACAGAAAAAAATACGTGCGCTCGTCAATGTCCTGTTTCAACGCAGCGACCCGCATCGCCACCTCGAAATGGGCCTTGAAACTCGCTTCGAACAGCCCGTGCAAGCGGGAAACGGCCTGGCCCGGTTCATCCTCCGGGCCATCTTCAGGCTGTAGATGGTGGGTGAGCAACGCCTGGTACTTGCCCCCTGCGTCAACCTCGCGACATGCGGAGGCAAACGCGTGGAAGCTCATCGGCAGGCGGTTACCGTTGCCATCGACCAGTTCACCTTTGAGCGTGAGCCCGGGGCGTGTCTCCCTGCGATGATAGTTATGCAGCGCCGCCTCCAGCAATGACCGCCTGGAACGACGAACATAGGTGGGCCGCAGCAGCGCAGGCGAAGCGCTGGGCAGCAACAGCCGCTGCGAGACCCTTACCCTCCAGCCCGTCACGTCCGGGTTGCTGAAGCCGCTCTTGCGCAGTTTCGTTTTGAGCAACGCTGCTGCGTAGGCCTGCAAAGAAGGGATGGCCTGGAGGATCGGGCCAAGCCGCGCATTGCAGTTCGCCTGCCGCCGCAGGGCGTTTCGTAACGCATCGAGCCTTTCCGGTTGCGCGTGGTCGACTAGCCATCCAGGCAAGTTTTGGGCAATCAGGCTATCGATGGAATCGTTCGGGGGCCGGTGCGGTGACATCTGTGGAGCTCTCCAGGCAAAGAGCAGAGCACACTACGTCTGCGCCCTTGCCGCGCACTGCATAGTTACCACACGCGATATCTGGATGTGCGGCGACCCATGCGTTCGGATAACCGAACGAGCAAGCGCTATTTATTCGGCCTGGCGAACCCCGGAGAGATGTCGAGACTGTCAAGCGCGAGCAATACAAGCGGTTTAAGGTCGACAGCAAGGCTTGGCACGAGTCATGCTCTACACTTGGTAGCCGAATGCACCCGCTTCTTGCTGTATTCGTTGAACGAAGAGTCCGCCAACGGCTCCATAAAAAAAACAAACACGTCGAGGAAAATTTGATGCGTATCGTTCGTCAATTGCTGGGCGCAGCCATCGCGGCTGCAGTCATCGCTTCGCCGGCCATGGCCGAGGAGCTCACCGGCACCCTGAAGAAGATCAAGGAATCGGGCACCATCACACTGGGGCACCGCGACTCCTCCATTCCATTTTCCTACCTGGCCGGCAAACCCGAGCCCGTCGGTTACTCGCATGACATCCAGCTGGCCGTCGTCGACGCGCTGAAAAAGCAACTGGGCACGGACATCAAGGTCCGTTACAACCTGGTCACCTCGCAAACCCGTATTCCGCTGGTGCAGAACGGCACCGTCGACCTGGAGTGCGGCTCCACCACCAACAACGTCGAGCGCCAGCAGCAAGTCGGCTTCTCGGTCGGCATCTTCGAAGTCGGTACCCGCCTGTTGACCAAGGTCAAGGACGGTCAGCCTGCATACAAAGACTTCCCGGACCTGGCCGGCAAGAACGTGGTGACCACCGCTGGTACCACCTCCGAGCGCATCCTCAAGGCGATGAACGCCGACAAGCAGATGAAGATGAACGTGATTTCCGCCAAGGACCACGGTGAAGCCTTCAACATGCTCGAAAGCGGCCGCGCCGTGGCCTTCATGATGGACGACGCCCTGCTCGCCGGTGAAATGGCCAAGGCGCGCAAGCCATCCGACTGGGTCATCACCGGTACGCCACAGTCGTACGAAATCTACGGCTGCATGGTGCGCAAGGAAGACGCTGCGTTCAAGAAAGCGGTCGACGACGCCATCGTGGCCTACTTCAAGTCGGGCGAAGTCAACAAGAGCTACGACAAGTGGTTCATGCAGCCGATCCCGCCTAAAGGCCTGAACCTCAACTTCCAGATGAGCGAAGAGCTGAAAAAACTGATCGCCGAGCCGACCGACAAGGCTGCGGACGAGAAGAAGTCCTGATCCTCAGCAAATAGTGGCCTGGTGCTCACAAGCACGAATCAATTCTGCAGGCCACTCATTAGTGTCTAACCTTTCATCCGAGGGCGCCTTGCGCCCCCGGATGCTCGAAGGTGCCCGTGAAACAACCGTCTGAGGGGAAATCCCGATGAATTACAACTGGGACTGGGGCGTGTTCTTCAAGTCCACCGGCGTGGGCAGCGAAACCTATCTGGACTGGTACATCACCGGCCTGGGCTGGACCATCGCCATCGCCATCACCGCCTGGATCATCGCGCTGCTGCTGGGGTCAGTCCTCGGTGTCATGCGCACCGTACCGAACCGCCTGGTATCGGGTATCGCCACCGCCTACGTGGAACTGTTCCGCAACGTGCCACTGCTGGTGCAACTGTTCATCTGGTACTTCCTGGTACCGGACCTTCTGCCAGAAGGCTTGCAGGAATGGTTCAAGCAGGACCTCAACCCGACCACTTCGGCGCTGATCAGCGTGGTCGTCTGCCTGGGCCTGTTCACCGCCGCACGCGTCTGTGAGCAAGTGCGTACCGGTATTCAGGCGCTGCCCAAAGGCCAGGAAGCTGCCGCCCGCGCCATGGGCTTCAGCCTCCCGCAGATCTACAACAATGTGCTGCTGCCGCAGGCCTACCGGATCATCATTCCGCCGCTCACCTCCGAGTTCCTCAACGTGTTCAAGAACTCCTCGGTGGCGTCGCTGATCGGCCTGATGGAGCTGCTGGCGCAGACCAAACAGACCGCAGAGTTTTCCGCCAACCTGTTCGAGGCGTTCACCCTGGCCACGTTGATCTACTTCACCCTGAACATGGGCCTGATGTTGCTCATGCGCATGATCGAGAAGAAAGTCGCCGTGCCTGGCCTGATTTCCGTGGGGGGCAAGTAAATGGAAATGGATTTCAGCGAAATCATCCCTGCCCTGCCTGCCCTCTGGGAGGGCATGGTCATGACCCTCAAACTGATGGTCATGGGCGTCATCGGCGGTATCGTGCTGGGCACCATCCTGGCCCTGATGCGCCTGTCGTCGAGCAAACTGCTGTCGAACGTGGCCGGCGCCTACGTCAACTACTTCCGCTCGATCCCGCTGCTGCTGGTGATCACCTGGTTCTACCTGGCGGTCCCGTTCGTGCTGCGCTGGATCACCGGCGAAGATACCCCGGTGGGTGCCTTCACCTCCTGCGTGGTCGCCTTCATGATGTTCGAGGCCGCGTATTTCTGCGAAATCGTCCGCGCCGGTGTGCAGTCGATCTCCAAGGGCCAGATGGGCGCCGCGCAAGCGCTGGGCATGAACTACGCGCAGACCATGCGCCTGATCATCCTGCCCCAGGCCTTCCGCAAGATGACCCCGCTGCTGCTGCAGCAGAGCATCATCCTGTTCCAGGACACCTCGCTGGTATACACCGTGGGCCTGGTCGACTTCCTCAACTCGGCACGCTCCAACGGCGACATCATCGGGCGCTCCCATGAGTTCCTGATCTTCGCCGGCGTCGTCTACTTCCTCATCAGCTTCTCCGCTTCGTGGCTGGTCAAGCGCCTGCAAAAAAGGATCACCGTATGATTTCCATCAAGAACGTCAACAAGTGGTACGGCGACTTCCAGGTACTGACCGACTGCAGCACCGAGGTCAAGAAAGGTGAGGTAGTGGTGGTTTGTGGCCCGTCGGGCTCGGGCAAGTCCACCCTGATCAAGTGCGTCAACGCGCTGGAGCCGTTCCAGAAGGGCGACATCGTGGTCGATGGCACTTCGATTGCCGACCCGAAGACCAACCTGCCCAAGCTGCGCTCGCGAGTAGGCATGGTGTTCCAGCACTTCGAGCTGTTCCCGCACCTGACCATCACCGAGAACCTGACCATTGCCCAGCGCAAGGTGCTGGGCCGCAGCGAGGCGGAAGCCACCAAGAAGGGCCTGGCGCTGCTCGAGCGTGTAGGCCTCAGTGCCCATGCCAAGAAACACCCCGGCCAGCTCTCCGGTGGCCAGCAGCAGCGCGTGGCCATCGCCCGCGCCCTGGCGATGGACCCGATCGTCATGCTGTTCGACGAACCCACCTCGGCACTGGACCCCGAAATGGTCAGCGAGGTACTGGACGTGATGGTTCAACTGGCCCAAGAAGGCATGACCATGATGTGCGTAACCCACGAGATGGGCTTTGCCCGCAAAGTCGCCAACCGGGTCATTTTCATGGACAAGGGCAGCATCATCGAAGACTGCACCAAGGAAGCGTTCTTCGGTGACCAGAGCGCCCGCGACCAGCGCACCCAGCACTTCCTCAGCAAGATCCTGCAGCACTGACCCGGCCACAGCTTCCGCTGCCACGGCCCCACCAGGCAGCGGAAGCTGGTCGTAACAAGGCCACTGTGATGAAATGCGATCCCTCGCTACTTCGCCCTGCCAAGCCTGCCGTGAATTCCCGCCTGATCCGTCAATTGCTGTTACCACCACTGATCATCCTGCTGATGGTCGGCCTGGGAATGGCTGGCTACCTGTTCAGCGAGAGCAATGGTATCCGCACCCTCAGCGAAAACGGCGAACGCCAGCTGGAGCTGCACGCACGCACGGTCGAAAGCGAAATCAGCAAGTACACCTACTTGCCAAGCCTGCTGGAGCTGGAAGACAGCGTCTCGCACCTGCTCACCGACCCGGACGGCGCCTCACGCCAGACGGTCAACGAATACCTTGAAGGCCTGAACCGTCGCAGTCGCAGTCGGGCCATCTTCGTCCTCGACACCAATGGCCGGGTACAGGCCACCAGCAACTGGCGCGATGCCGACTCGTTCCTGGGTGAAGACCTGTCGTTCCGCGCCTACTTCCAGACTGCCGTGCGCGGCGAGCCAGGGCGGTTCTACGGCATCGGCAGTACCACTGGCGAGGCTGGCTATTACCTGGCCCATGGCCTTGAGGAGCACGGCAAGATCATAGGCGTTGCGGTGATCAAGGTGCGCCTGGACACCCTCGAGGAGCGCTGGCAGCGTGCCCGCCTGGAGGCGTTCGTCAGCGACGAGAATGGCATCATCATTCTCTCCAGCGACCCGGCCCGGCGCCTTAAGTCGGTGCGCCCGCTGACCCCGCAAATCAAGGAGCGCCTGGCGCGAAGCCTGCAGTACTACTGGTGGCCGCTGAACGAATTGCAGCCCCTGGCCCGGGAAACCCTGGCCGATGGTGTGGAAAAACTGACCTTCCCGGCCAACACCGAAACCGCTCATGGCAAACCGCACGAGGTGGCCTACCTGGCGCAAACCAGGCGCCTGGTCGACACGCCCTGGCATTTCACCCTGCTGACCCCACTGCAGGACCTGCGTCGCGAATCCATGGTGCAGGGCATTCTGGTGGGCGTGGCCTTTGCCTTGCTGGCGATCCTCGGCATTGCCTGGAACGAGCGGCGCAAAGTGATCGCCACCCGCCTGGCGGCCCGTGAAGCCCTTGAAGAGGCCAACAGCCAGCTGGAGCGGCGGATTGCCGAACGCACCGCCGACCTGCGCGCCAGCAACGAACGCCTCAAGGGCCAGATTCGCGAGCGCCGGCATGCCGAACAGACCTTGCGCCACGCCCAGGATGAGCTGGTGCAAGCAGGTAAGCTGGCCGCCATCGGGCAAATGTCTACCAGCATTGCCCACGAGCTGAACCAACCCTTGGCTGCGCTGCGCACCTTGTCTGGCAATACGGTGCGCTTCCTTGAGCGCGGGGCGCTGGAAACCGCCAGCACCAACCTGCGCACCATGAATGACCTGATCGACCGCATGGGCCGCATCACCGCCAGCCTGCGCTCGTTCGCTCGGCGCGGCGATGACAGCGGCCAGGCTTCACTGGCCAAGGCGGTAGAGGCCACCCTGCAGGTGCTGGCTAACCGCGTCAGTGCCTGTCACTTGCAATTGCACCATCAGTTCGAGGACCAGCAACTGGCCATCGACCAGACCCGCCTGGAGCAGATTCTGGTCAACCTGATCGGCAACGCCCTTGACGCGATGGCCGCGCAACCGCAGCCTGAGCTGTGGCTGGAAGGCGAGTTGCAGGGCGACAAGTACCGTTTGCAGGTGCGCGACAACGGCCACGGCATTGACGCCGAAGCGCGCAAGCACCTGTTCGAACCCTTCTTTACCACCAAACCGGGCGAGCATGGCCTGGGCCTGGGCCTGACCTTGTCGGCTTCCCTTGCCGCCGCCGCCAAGGGAAGCCTCAACGTCGAGCATCCCGCCACCGGCGGCACAGCCTTCGTCCTGGCCTTGCCCCTGGTTTCCCCCCCTAGCGAATCGGCAGAGCATCCATGAACCAAGCGCCTCTTACCGTCCTGATTGTCGAAGACGACCCGCATGTGCTGCTCGGCTGCCAGCAGGCGCTGGCCCTGGAGGATATCGCCTGCGAGGGCGTGGGCAGCGCCGAACAGGCACTGGAACGCATCGGCGACGATTTCGCCGGCATTGTCGTCAGCGATATCCGCCTGCCGGGTATTGATGGCCTGGAGCTGCTCAATCGCCTCAAGGCCCGTGACCGCAGCCTGCCGGTGGTGCTGATCACTGGCCATGGCGATATCGACATGGCCGTTGGCGCCATGCGTAACGGCGCCTACGACTTCATGGAAAAACCGTTCTCCCCCGAGCGCCTGGTCGATGTGGTGCGCCGCGCGTTGGAACAGCGCGGGCTGTCACGCGAAGTGGTGGCCCTGCGCCGCCAGCTGGCCGAGCAGAGCAGCCTGGAGGGACGCATCATTGGTCGCTCACCGGCCATGGAGCACTTGCGCGAACTGATCGCCAACGTCGCCGACACCTCAGCCAACGTGCTGATCGAAGGTGAGACCGGCACCGGCAAAGAGCTGGTCGCGCGCTGCCTGCACGACTTCAGCCGTCGCCAGAGCCACCCGTTCGTGGCACTGAACTGTGGCGGCCTGCCGGAAAACCTGTTTGAAAGCGAGATATTC
The DNA here is from genome assembly GCF_001655295.1 of Pseudomonas sp. JY-Q. Lineage (NCBI taxonomy): Bacteria > Pseudomonadati > Pseudomonadota > Gammaproteobacteria > Pseudomonadales > Pseudomonadaceae > Pseudomonas > Pseudomonas sp. JY-Q. The sequence goes on from NZ_CP011525.1 coordinate 4,914,286, forward strand.
GGCCACGAGGCCAACGCCTTCACCGGAGCCGGCAAACGCCGCATCGGCAAGATCGAACACGCCAATGGCGGCACGCTGTTCCTCGATGAAGTGGAGAGCATGCCGATCAACCTGCAGATCAAGCTGCTGCGCGTGCTGCAGGAGCGCACCCTGGAGCGATTGGGCTCGAACCAGAGCATCCCGGTGGATTGCCGGGTGATCGCCGCGACGAAGGCCGACCTCGATGCCTTGGGCCAGAGCGGCCAGTTCCGCAGCGACCTGTATTACCGGCTGAACGTGGTCACCCTGGAGCTGCCGCCGCTGCGTGAGCGCCGTGAAGACATCCTGCAGTTGTTCGAACATTTCCTGCAGCAGTCGGCCCTGCGCTTCGACCGCGAAACACCGACACTGGACAGTCAGACCCTGTCGCGCCTGATGGCCCATGACTGGCCGGGTAACGTGCGCGAGTTGCGCAACGTGGCCGAACGCTATGCCCTCGGCCTGCCAGCATTCAAGAAAGGCCCCAGCGGAGGTGCCAACCAAGGCCTGCTTTTTGCCGAGGCGGTGGAAGCATTCGAACGCAACCTGCTCACTGATGCCCTGCAACGCACGGGCGGCAACCTGAGCCAGGCCAGCCAGGAGCTGGGCATGGCCAAGACCACGCTGTTCGACAAAGTGAAAAAATACGGCCTCGGCTGACTTGAACCCAAACTGGAAAACAACGTGGACCTGGTATTCAAAGCGGCCCTGGGCGCAGGCGTGGTGCTGTTGCTGGCGGTGCTGTCGAAAACGCGCAACTACTACATCGCAGGGCTGGTGCCGCTGTTCCCCACCTTCGCCCTGATTGCCCACTACATCGTCGGCAAGGGGCGCAGCATTGCCGACCTGAAGACCACCATCCTGTTTGGCATGTGGTCGATCATTCCGTATTTCGTGTACCTGGCAACCCTGTATGTACTGGTCGACCGCTTGCGCCTCGAGGCATCGATGGCGCTGGCCACGCTGGCCTGGCTGATCGCCGCGACCGTGCTGGTGACTGTGTGGGTGCGGATGCACTGATCGAAAGCAGCCAGCGCAGATTCAGAGCCCTGCGATGTGCGTGACCGCTTGCCTGTGCGCCTGCAAATAAGGCAACACCGCCCCCAGTAACGGCGCCTTGAACGGCTCCTGAAAACGGTGCGCCAACCCCGGGATCAAGCGTAACTGGCTGCCCTGGATATGCGCCGCCAGGTGCACGCCATGCATCACCGGCAATAACGGATCAGCCGTGCCGTGTACCACCAGGGTCGGCACTCGCAACTGGTTGAGCAACTCGACGCGGCTCGGCTCGGCCAGTATCGCCATGATCTGGCGCTTGGCCCCGTCAGGGTTGAACGCCCGGTCGTAGGCCTGCGCCGCCTGCTGCAGCAACACTTCGCGGTCGTCTCGTACCTCAGGGCTGCCCAGGGCCGCCAGCAGGTCGGCCTGCTGCTCGATAGCCACTTCACGGTTCGGCGCGCTGCGCCGGGCCAGCAACTGCACCAACGCCGGGGCCGGCGCCGGCAGCCCCGCCGCCCCTGAACTGGACATGACCAGCGTCAGGCTGCGCACACGCTCAGGCGCCATCGCCGCCAGGTGCTGGGCAATCATGCCGCCCATGCTCACCCCCAATACATGAAACTGGCGCACGCCCAACGCGTCCATCAGGCGCAAGCCGTCATCGGCCATATCAGTCAGCGTATAGGGCGCCGACACGGGCAGGCCCAACTTGTAACGCAACAGTTCGAGCGTCAGGTTGGCGTGCGGTGGTACCTGGTTCCAGCGTGACAGGCCGACATCGCGGTTGTCATAGCGGATCACCCGAAAACCTTGGCGGCACAATGCCTCGACCACATCATCTGGCCAATGAATCAGCTGCCCGCCCAAGCCCATGACCAGCAGCAAGGCCGGGTCGCGTGGCGCACCGACGCTCTGGTACACCAGGCTGACGGCACCGAGTTCGGCACGCTGCACCGGCACCTGGGCGTCACAGCGCTGTTCGGCGAAACTCGCCGGAACGCTGAACAGGAAGAAAAGAAAAAGCCAAAAAGCCCGCATGAAAGAAACACCAGAATGCAGATCCCCAGTAGAGCGCGAGTCTGATGAATTCTGTTCGGGCGCGCTGCCACAGTTCGGTGACAGTTTCATGACTCCCGCCAGGCGGTGCGACGATCGCCCAGTCGACAGATGCCGCATCATGAGAGAAACTCAATTCATTCCCTGTTTCTTCAATTCCACACCCCGGAGTCATCTGTGCTGGAGATCCGTCACCTGAAAACCCTTCATGCCCTGCGCGAAGCCGACAGCCTGGTGGAGGCCGCCGAACGCCTGCACCTGACCCAGTCGGCGTTGTCGCACCAGTTCAAGGAGCTGGAAGAGCGCCTGGGCCTCCCGATTTTCGTGCGCAAGACCAAGCCAATCCGCTTCACCAGCGCCGGGCTGCGTCTGCTGCAACTGGCTGATGCCACCCTGCCGTTGCTGCGCAGTGCCGAACGTGACATCGCACGCCTGGCCGGAGGCACTGCCGGACGCCTGCACATGGCTATCGAATGCCACAGCTGCTTCCAGTGGCTGATGCCGACCATCGACCAGTTCCGTGATGCCTGGCCGGAAGTGGAACTGGACCTGGCCTCGGGCTTTGCCTTCGCCCCGCTACCGGCCCTGGCCCGCGGCGACCTTGACCTGGTGGTGACCTCCGACCCGGTGGACCTGGCAGGCATCACTTATGTGCCGCTGTTCACCTACGAGGCGATGCTGGCAGTGGCCAACCAGCACCCGCTGGCCAGCAAGCCTTACATCGTGCCGCAAGACTTGCTCGACCAGACGCTGATCACCTACCCGGTGGAGCGCGATCGCCTGGACATCTTCACGCGCTTCCTGGAGCCGGCCGATATCGAGCCAGCCGCCGTGCGTACCTCGGAGCTGACGGTGATGATGATGCAGCTGGTGGCCAGCGGCCGTGGCGTATGCGGCATGCCGCATTGGGCGCTGCACGAGTACAGCTCGCGCGGCTATGTGAAGGGCAAACGCCTGGGCGAGAAAGGCCTGTTTGCCACGCTTTATGCCGCCGTACGCACCGACATGCTCGATGCCCCGTACATGCGCGACTTTTTGCTGACGGCCAAGGACACCTCGTTCGCTACCCTCGACGGCGTCAGCGCGGTGCGTTGAGCGCCTGGCGATACAGCGGCAGGATCAAGTCGCGGGTCAGGGGAGCCAGTGGCATGACGGGCGCCTGATCTGCAGCCAGCCAGACCACCTCCTCGATCTCTGCGGCCGGCACCACGGCAGCGGCGCTGTCGACACGGAACAGTTCAGCTTGCACTTCGAAGCCTGGTTCGTTGGCGGCGGGGGCACTGAACTGGCCCAGGTGCATGGCTTGAGCCGGGTCGATGCGCAGGCCCAGTTCCTCCTGCAACTCGCGCACCAGCGCCTGTACCGGCGTTTCACCGGCATCGATCTTGCCGCCTGGCTGCATGAAAGCCTCGGTGCCACGCTTGCGCACCAGCAGCGTGCGGCCCTGAGGGTCGATCAACAGGGCGGCGGCGATGCGGATGATGTTGGGCATGAAGTGGGCTCGCTGAATAAAATGACCCGCGAGGATCCCATGGGGTCATTGGCCTGACAAGGCCGGTCATTCCTGTGTCGGCCTGGCAGACGAGCGGCCCCTTGCCAACCTGTTGCACACCCTCCATAAACACCACATGAACCTGCCCGCCAAACACCACCCGGTGCTCGAGCTGTTCCACCCTGCCGTCAGCACCTGGTTCCGCCGCCGCTTCGCCACGGTCACCGATGCCCAGGCACAGGCCTGGCCGTTGATCCACGCCGGGCAATCCATGCTGCTGGCCGCGCCGACCGGCTCAGGCAAGACCCTGAGCGCTTTTCTGGCCGTGCTAGATGAGCTGCTGCGTGAAGGCATGAAGCACCAGGGTGAACTGCCCGCACAGACACTGGTGATCTACGTTTCACCTCTGAAGGCCCTGTCCAATGACATTCGTCTGAACCTGCAGGCCCCGCTCGAAGGCATCAGCCAAGCCATTGCAGAGCAAGGCCTGAACGCCCCACGCATCACCACGGCGGTACGCACCGGCGATACTCCGCAGAAGGAACGCGCCGCCATGCGCAAGCTGGCCCCGCACATTCTGGTGACGACCCCCGAATCGCTTTACGTGCTGATGGGCTCGGCGTCTGGCCGTGAAGGCCTGGCCTATGTGCACACGGTAATCGTCGACGAAATCCATGCCTTGGCCGGTAACAAGCGTGGCGCCCATCTGGCCCTGACCTTGGAGCGCCTGCAAGCCTTGTGCAAAAAGCCACTGCGGCGGATCGGCCTGTCCGCTACCCAACGCCCGGTCGAACGGGTGGCGCAGTTTCTGGTGGGTAGCGGGCGCCCCTGCGACATTGTCGATATCGGCCATGCCCGCAAGCGTGACCTGGCCATCGAAGTGCCGCCGGTACCGTTGGGGGCGGTGATGGCCACTGATGTCTGGGGCCTGGTGTATGACCGCTTGGCCACCCTTGCCCGTGAACACCGCACCACGCTGGTATTCGTCAATACCCGGCGCCTGGCCGAACGTATCACCCGCCACCTCAGCGACCGGCTGGGCAAGGAGGCGGTTGCCGCACACCATGGCAGCCTGTCCAAAGCGCTGCGCCTGGATGCGGAGCAGCGGCTCAAGAGCGGCCAGCTCCAGGTGCTGGTCGCGACCGCATCGCTGGAGCTTGGCATTGATATCGGCGATATCGACCTGGTCTGCCAGATCGCCTCGCCGGGCTCGATTGCCGGCTTCCTGCAACGGGTTGGCCGCGCTGGACACCAGGTCGATGGTGTGCCGAAGGGGCGCCTGTTCCCCACCTCACGCGATGACCTGATCGAATGCGTTGCCTTGCTTGACTGCGTTCGACAGGGCGAACTGGACGCACTGCACATCCCCCGGGCACCGCTGGATGTGCTGGCCCAGCAGATCGTCGCAGAAGCCAGCAACCAGGCCTGGCACGAACAGGATCTGCTGGATTGCCTGCGCCAGGCCACACCTTACGCCGAGCTTGACCAGCACCATTACCAGGCCCTGCTGCGCATGCTCGCCGAGGGCTACAACGGCCGCCAGGGTGTGCGCAGTGCCTACTTGCACCGTGACGCAGTGAGCGGCACGCTGCGTGGCCGACGTGGCAGCCAACTGACCGCGCTGACCAGCGGCGGCACCATCCCCGACAACGCCGACTACGCCGTGTTGCTGGAACCGCAGGCGCTGAACATCGGCAGCGTCAATGAAGACTTTGCCGTGGAAAGCATTGCCGGCGATATTTTCCAGCTGGGCAACGCCTCCTATCGCATTCTGCGCGTCGAGCCGGGCCGGGTGCGGGTAGAGGATGCTCATGGCCTGCCACCGACCATTCCGTTCTGGCTGGGTGAAGCGCCGGGGCGCAGTGACGAGCTGTCTGCCGCCGTGGCCCGGCTGCAGGCGCGAATCGACCAGCAACTGGCGCAGGCAGGCGGCGACACGGTGGAGGTACTGGCCTGGTTGCAGGCGACCTTCGAACTGGACGAAGCTTGTGCGGGCCAGTTGCTCGACTACCTGGCCCGCACCCGTGAAGTGCTTGGCGCCCTGCCCTCGCAGGATACGCTGGTGATGGAACGTTTTTTCGATGAGTCCGGCGGGACCCAACTGATCATTCATTCACCCTACGGTAGCCGCATCAACCGCGCCTGGGGCCTGGCCCTGCGCAAGCGCTTCTGCCGCACCTTCAACTTCGAACTGCAGGCTGCCGCCAGCGAGGACGCCATCGTGCTGTCTCTGTCGACCAGCCACAGTTTCGAGCTGGACGAAGTGTGGCGTTACCTGAACAGCCGCAGCGCCGAGCCGATTCTCATCCAGGCCCTGCTCGATGCACCGCTGTTTGGCGTGCGCTGGCGCTGGAATGCAGGCGTGGCCATGGCACTACCGCGCTTTGTGGGCGGACGCAAGGTGGCGCCACAAATCCAGCGCATGAAGAGTGAGGACCTGGTTGCCGCTGTGTTCCCCGACCAGATCGCCTGCCTGGAAAACATCGTCGGCGAGCGGCAGATTCCCGACCATCCGCTGGTCGAGCAAACCCTCGACGACTGCCTGCACGAGGCGATGGACAGCGAAGGCTGGCTGGCCCTGCTGCGGCGCATGGAAAGCGGTGCAGTGCGCTTGCTGTGCAGGGATTTGCCCGCCCCCTCGCCGCTGGCTTCAGCGATTCTCAATGCCCGGCCTTATGCCTTTCTGGACGATGCGCCACTGGAAGAACGACGTACCCAGGCGGTACTCAACCGGCGCTGGAACGACGTGCACAGTAGCGACGACCTGGGCGCGCTGGACGCTGATGCCATTGCTGCCGTAGCGGCCGAGGCCTGGCCACAGCCGGCCAATCCCGACGAAATGCACGAAGCATTGATGAGCCTGGGTGCCATCGGTCAGGTCGAGGTAGATGCCAACCCCTGCTGGGATGTGCTGCTAAGGCAGCTGGCCAAGGCCGGGCGTGCCTTGCGCCTGCCCGATGACAAGCTCTGGTTGGCCCGCGAACGCCTGAACCTGCTGCTGGCACTGTACCCCACAGCGCACAGGGAGCCAGCGCTCGAACGGCTCGCTGGCTTCGACCAGCCCATCGAGCCCGACAACACACTGAGCGAACTGCTGCGCGCCCGCCTGAGCGGCCATGGCCCACAGACCCTGGCGCAAATCGCTGCGCCATTGGGCAAACCGGTAACCGATATCGAACAGGCGCTGGCCCGCCTGGAAGCCGAAGGCTATGTGCTGCGCGGGCATTTCAGCCCAGGTGCCACTGACCTGCAATGGTGCGAACGCCACTTGCTGGCGCGCATCCACCGCTACACGGTCAAACGCCTGCGCCGCGAGATCGAACCGGTCAGCCTGCAAGACTTCATGCGCTTTCTGTTCGATTGGCAGCACCTGGCGCCTGACGAGCGCCTGCGTGGTCCGCAGGCGGTGGCCGAAGTGCTGGGCCAGTTACAAGGATTCCCCAGCGCCGCAGCGGCCTGGGAGGCGGAGCTGCTGCCGGCGCGTATCAAAGACTACAGTCCGCACTGGCTCGACGAAGCCTGCCGAAGCGGCCAGTTTGCCTGGAGCCGGCTGGCGGCAACAGTGGCGAGCAGCACGTTGACCAGTACCCCACTGGTGTTGCTGCCGCGGGACCAGTTGAACACGTGGCGCAGCCTGGCGCCCGCACCTGCTGTCGACGCCCTTGGCCTACGTGCGCAACGTGTGCACGAAGCGCTGAAAACCCAGGGTGCGCTGTTCTTCGATGAACTGGCACATGAGGCACACCTGCTGCCCAGTGAACTGGAAACTGCACTGCAGGAGCTGGTGGGCTCGGGCCTGGCCGGGGCGGACAGTTTCACTGGCTTGCGCAGCCTGATCACGCCTGCAACCAAGCGCAGCTCACGTAACAGCCGCCGAGGCCACCCGCCGCTTTCCAGCAGCATGGCGCATGCCGGACGTTGGGCCCTGCTGCGCCGCAGCGATGCGCCACCGGATCACGACCAGCGCCTGGAGCACATTGCCCGCACGCTGCTGCGCCGCTATGGCGTGATCTGCTGGCGGCTGTTGGCGCGCGAGAGTGATGTACTGCCGCCCTGGCGTGAGCTGCTGCGCTGCTATCACCGATTGGAAGCGCGTGGCGAGATCCGGGGCGGGCGCTTCATTGCCGGGCTGGCCGGTGAACAGTTCGCCGTGCCTGAGGCGGTAGTATTGCTGCGGCAGGTGAGACGACGTGAACCGGACGGAACGCTGCAGGTGGTGAGCGCCGGTGACCCGCTGAACCTGATCGGCTCGTTGCTGCCCGGGGCGAAAGTGCCGGCAGTGATTGGCAACCGGCTTCTGTATCGCGACGGAATACCGGTGGCGGTGCGGATGGCCGGGCGTTACGCGTATCTGGTCGAGGCGTCCGCACAGGAGCAGGAAAGCTGGCGGCAAAAACTGCTGCGCGACCCCCTGTAGGAGCGGGTTTACCCGCGAATACGGTGGCGGCGGCAACGGTGAACGGCGGGTGAAATTGGCCAGCAGGCCCGGCCCTTTCGCGGGTAAACCCGCTCCTACACGACGGCCTGTGCCCAATCATCAATGTGTGCCCACCCCCGATAGGTGTAGGAGCGGGTTTACCCGCGAATACGGTAGCGGCAGCAACGGTGAGCGGCGGGTGAAATTGGCCAGCAGGCCCGGCCCTTTCGCGGGTAAACCCGCTCCTACAGCGGTATGCGCTGCGACCAGGCAATTTGGCTCGGGTCGAGAATGATTTTCGCTACCCCAATTTTATTTTGCAGTGCCCGGCAACTTGGCTATGGTCGGGTTTTGCCCCCAGGCCCTGAGCCTGACCGCGCCATCGCAAGGACCCTGTATGAGCCTGTCACTTCTCAGTCGTTATGCCTTCTTCGCCGCCTGTGTGCTGTTCACCCTGGCGAGCCTCCCCTTCAGCCACCACGAATGGTTGTGGCCGTTCACCCTGACCACAGGCATTCTCAGCCTGATCGGCCTGTTCGACCTGTTGCAGCAGCGCCACGCCGTCCGCCGTAACTACCCGGTTCTTGGCAACATCCGATATCTGGTCGAGGCCATTCGCCCGGAAATCCGCCAATACCTGCTGGAGTCCGACAGCGATGCCCTGCCCTTCTCTCGCGCCCAGCGTTCGCTGGTGTATGCCCGGGCGAAGAACGAAGCCTCGGACAAACCTTTCGGCACCCTGATCGACGTATATGAATCCGGTTTCGAGTTCATCGGCCACTCCATGCGCCCGGCACCGCTGGCCGACCCAGCCAGCTTCCGCGTCATCGTCGGTGGGCCGCAGTGCAGCCAGCCGTACTCCGCGTCGATCTTCAACATTTCGGCCATGAGTTTCGGCTCACTCAGCGCCAATGCCATCCGTGCGCTCAACCAGGGCGCCAAACTGGGCAATTTCCACCATGACACCGGCGAGGGCAGCATCAGCCCCTACCATCGCGAGCACGGTGGTGACCTGGTGTGGGAACTGGGCAGCGGCTACTTCGGGTGCCGCACGCCAGATGGGCGCTTCGATCCCGAACGTTTTGCGGCCCAGGCGCGCAGCCCTCAGGTGCGCATGATCGAGATCAAGATGAGCCAGGGTGCCAAGCCTGGCCATGGCGGCATACTGCCCAAACACAAGGTCACCCAGGAAATTGCCGAAACCCGTGGCGTGCTGATGGGCGAGGATTGCATCTCACCGTCGCGCCACAGCGCCTTCTCGACACCGATCGAAATGATGCAGTTCATCGCCCAGTTGCGTGAACTGTCCGGTGGCAAGCCAGTGGGGTTCAAGTTCTGCCTGGGCCACCCGTGGGAATTCATGGGCATCGCCAAGGCCATGCTGGAAACCGGCATCCTGCCCGACTTCATCGTCGTCGATGGCAAGGAAGGCGGCACCGGCGCAGCGCCCGTGGAGTTCACCGACCATATCGGCGTGCCACTGCGTGAAGGCCTGCTGTTCGTGCACAACACCCTGGTCGGCCTGAACCTGCGCGACAAGATCAAGCTGGGCGCCAGCGGCAAGATTGTCAGCGCCTTCGACATCGCCAGCGTGCTGGCCATTGGCGCCGACTGGGCCAACTCGGCACGGGGCTTCATGTTCGCCATCGGCTGCATCCAGTCGCAAAGCTGCCACACCAACAAGTGCCCGACCGGTGTGGCCACGCAAGATCCGCTACGCCAGCGTGCGCTGGTGGTGCCCGACAAAGCCCAGCGGGTGCTGAACTTCCATCACAACACGTTGCGTGCCTTGGCAGAAATGCTGGCGGCGGCCGGCCTGGAGCATCCGGCACAACTGGAGGCCAAGCACCTGGTGCGGCGCATTTCAGCCACCGAGATCAAGCTGTTCTCGCAGATGCATGTGTTTTTGAAGCCAGGTGAGCTGCTGACCGGCGAGGTGAACGGGCAGTTCTATTCGCGGATGTGGCAACTGGCCCGGGCGGACAGTTTCGAGCCGCACAGCGAAGTGGCGGCCTGAGAGAACGATGGGGCCGCAAAGCGGCCCCACGTCAGGTCAGGAGGCGGTACTCGTCACACCTTGTGCGTCTTTCGGCGCCAGGCGGAACGTGTAATACAGCACTGTCAGCAACACCAGGAACGCCGGGCCGATGTACAGGGCCACACGCGTGTCCTCGAAGTACGCCATCAGCCCGACCACCAGCACCAGGAAGGCCAGTGCCAGATACGAGCTCAGCGGCCACAGCCACATGCGGTACTTCAGTGCCTTGCGCTCGGCCGTGGTAAGGCCGGCACGGAACTTCAGCTGTGCCAGCAAGATCATCACCCAGGTCCATATCGCACCGAAGGTGGCGATCGAGGTCACCCAGACGAAGACCTTTTCTGGCACCAGGTAGTTGGCCAGCACGCCCAGCAGCAACGCGCCGATCGACAGCAGCAGCGCATTGCGTGGCACGCCGTTCTTCGAGGTGCGGGCGAAGGCCGCCGGCGCCTGGCCGTTCTGCGCCAGGCTATAGAGCATGCGCCCGGTGCTGAAGATGCCGCCGTTGCACGACGAAAGCGCCGCCGTGATGACCACGAAATTGATGATGCCGGCAGCGGTCTTGATGCCGAGGCGCTCGAAGGTCATGACGAACGGGCTGCCCTGGCTGCCGATTTCGTTCCACGGGTAAATCGACAGGATCACGAACAACGCGCCGACGTAGAACAGCAGGATGCGCCAGAACACCGAGCCGATGGCCTGGGGAATGGTCTTTTGCGGGTTGCGTGCTTCACCGGCGGTGAGGCCGATCATTTCCACACCCAGATAGGCGAACATCACCATCTGCAGCGACATCAGCACGCCGGTCACGCCATTGGGCATGAAGCCGCCGTTGCTCCACAGGTTGGAGATCCCCACTGCCACACCGTCATTGCCAAAGCCGAAGGCAATGATGCCGATGCCGCCAAGCACCATGGCGATGATGGTGACGATCTTGATCAGCGCGAACCAGAACTCGAACTCACCAAAAGCCTTCACCGCCACCAGGTTGACCGCGCCCATGCTGCCCAGCGCCGCCAGGGCCCAGATCCAGCGCGGAACGTCGGGGAACCAGATGCCCATGTAGATGGCCACTGCCGTGATTTCGGCAACACAGGTCACCAGCCACAGGAACCAGTAGTTCCAGCCGGTCAGGAAGCCCGCCAATGGGCCAAGGTAATCCTGGGCATAACGGCTGAACGAGCCGGCGACGGGGTTGTGCACGGCCATTTCACCAAGGGCGCGCATGATCACCAGGATGGCCAGGCCGCCGATGATGTAGGACAACATGATGGCCGGACCGGCCATTTCGATCGCCTTGGCCGAACCGAGGAAAAGACCGACACCGATACAGGCGCCCAGCGCCATCAGGCGGATGTGCCGTTCGCCCAGTTCACGCTTGAGCGGGCCGCCTTCTGTGGCCTGGCCGTGGGCAGAGTGGTTGCCGACTGGCATAGCAATACAACCTCATTTTGTTATTGGATTTGACCTTCGTGCCGCCGCGACCAAGCCGATAGGCGTGGCATTGGCTTGCCAGGCTGGCCTTGTGGACCGGCCCGTGTGCCGGAGTAGAGCGCCCGGCAAGGCGAAGGGGGCGAGCAGTATAGGAAGACCGTTGTAGGAGTTTTCACTGTATATATGCAGAAATTTGGCTAGAACTCTGGGGCCGCTACCCGCCCCAAAAATCGCCGGGGCACCATAGCAACATCGGCCGTTGAAGGAACCCACACCAAAGCCGCATAGCCCCTCACCACTTTCCTTCTTCTTACAAATTTTTCACCCTATCCACTCAACGTCTAAGCTTCAGACAAGCAAGACGAAAATACTTGGCCGGATAGAAGACTATGGGCGCACTGTGGCAATCGGAACCAAGCAGAACGGAAGCACCCGAGATACCTCCGGCCGAGACGCCACAACCCAAGTCCCCCCGTCAGCGTCGGCTATGGTGGCGGCTGATCATCCTCATCCTGCTGGTGGCACTGGTAGCCATAGGTGTTGCCGCGTATGACGAATTCCGTACCTCCGAACTGCAATCGCGCGAGTTCAGCAAACTGGCCGGTACACTGACCTATTCACTGCAACCCGGTCCCAGCGATGCCATCATCTACCCCGGTGATGGGCCGTTCGACAAACGCCTGGGCTACAGCGCCCTGGGTGAATTCCTGCCACGCCTGCTCAAGCGCGACTACCTCATCAGTGAACAGGTGAAGTTCTCACCCGCATTGATGAACTACGTCGATCATGGGCTGTTCGCGCCCTATATCGAGAAAATCCAGGCCGGCCTGTCGATCACCGACTGCCGCGGCGACACGCTGTACCAGTACAACTACCCCCAGCACCTGTACCCGGACTTTGCAGCGATCCCTCCCGTGATGGTCAACAGCTTGCTGTTCATCGAAAACCGCGACCTGCTGGATACCCAGGACCCACGTAACAACCCGGCAGTGGACTGGCCGCGCTTTGCCAAGGCCGCCTACAGCCAGGTCGCCAAGTACCTGGCCCTGCCCGGCCAGTCTGCCGGCGGCAGCACCCTGGCCACGCAGCTGGAGAAATATCGCCACTCACCCGACGGCCTGACGGTGTCGGGCGCAGAGAAAATCCGGCAGATGATTTCTGCCAGCGTGCGTGCCTACCAGGGCGGCCCCGACACCACCGAGGCACGCCAGCGCATCGTGCGTGACTACCTCAACAGCGTACCGCTGTCGGCTGTGCCTGGGCATGGTGAAGTACATGGCATGGCCGAGGGCCTGCGGGTGTGGTACGGCGCCGACTTCGACCAGGTCAACCAGGCCCTGAACGCCACCGCCACCGACCCCGAGAGCATGGCCGCACGCGGCCTGGCCCTGCGCCAGGTGCTGTCGCTGATGATTGCCCAACGCCGCCCCTCGCATTACTTGTCCAAGGGCCGGGTCGAGCTGGCCGAACTGACCGACGCGCACATCCGCGTGCTCGCCGCCAACAAGGTCATCGATCAGCCACTGGCCGATGCCGCGCTGGCCAGCAAGGCGGTGTACCGCGACTGGGTCGCGCAGCCGACCATCGTACCGATCATTACCAACAAGGGCATCAGCCTGGCACGCAACCGCCTGTCGGCCATGCTCAATCGCCCGCTGTACGACCTCGACCGCCTCGACCTGTCAGCCACCAGTACCTTGCAGGCCGACCTGCAGTTGCAGATCAGCCAGTACCTGAAAAACCTTGCCGACCCGGAGTTTGCCGCACAGATCGGCCTGATCGGCGAGCGGCTGCTCACTGCCAAGACCACCGACCAAGTGAGCTACAGCTTCACCTTGTTCGAACGCACCGCCGATGGCTCGCGGGTCCGGGTGCAGACCGACAGCACCAACCAGCCCTTCGACATCAACGAAGGCAGCAAGCTGGAGCTGGGCTCAACCGCCAAGCTGCGGGTACTGACCACCTACCTTGAAATTATCGCCGAGCTGCACGACAAGTACGCCGGCAAACCTGCCGCCGAGCTGAAGAAGGTCGAAGTGGCCGAACTCGACCGCATCACGCAATGGTCGCTGGAATGGCTGGCGCTGAACAGCAAGAACCAGAGCCTTGACGCCATGCTCGACGCCGCGCTCGAGCGCAAGTACTCGGCCAACACCGGCGAAGCGTTTTTCACCGGTGGCGGGATGCATGTATTCAACAACTTCCGCAAGGAAGACAACAACCGCAACCCGACACTCAAGGATGCACTGCGCGAGTCGATCAACCTGCCGTTCATCCGCCTGATGCGCGACCTGGTGCGCTACGTGACTTACCAGCAGCCGTACAACCGCGTGCCGCTGCTCAAGGACGATGCCGACCCGCGCCGCCAGGAATACCTTGCGCGCTTTGCCGACAAGGAAGGCACCAACTACCTGATGCGCTTCTGGAAGAAGTACCAGCGTAAAACCTCGCAACAACGCCTGGACACCTTCCTCGACAGCATGCGCGTGACCCCGCAGCGGTTGGCGGCGGTACACCGCTACCTGTTCCCCGAGGCGGGCCAGGAAACCTTCAACGCCTTCGTGCGTGCCCACCTCAAGGGCGACAAGGCCGTGTTGGGCAAACTGACCGATGGCCGTCTGTCAGAGATGTACGCAGCTTACGGCCCCGGCAAGTACGACCTGCCTGATCAGGGTTACATCGCCAAGGTCCACCCGCTGGACCTGTGGCTGCTTGGCTACCTGCTGAAGAACCCAAGCTCGACACTGACCGAGATGATCAACGCCAGTCGTTTCGAACGCCAGGAGGTATACGGCTGGCTGTTCAAGAGCCGCTACCAGGGCGCCCGTGACAGCCGCATCCGCACCATGGTCGAAATCGAAGCCTTCCTCGACATCCACCAACGCTGGAAACGCGTGGGCTATCCATTCGACCACCTGGTGCCCTCATTGGCCACCGCCATCGGCAGCTCCGGCGACCGCCCTGCTGCCCTCTCCGAACTGGTCGGGATCATCCAGAACGACGGTGTTCGCCTGCCGACCCTGCGCATCGACACCCTGCACTTCGCAGCCAACACACCCTACGAGACCAAGTTGATCACAGACCCGGACCGGGGCGTGCGAATTCTGCCAGTCGAAGTGGCGCGTGCACTCAAAGGCGCCATGTCGCAAGTGGTCGATGCAGGTACCGCGCGGCGTATTTCCGGCAGCTTCAAGCTGCAGGACGGCACCCCACTGGTGATGGGCGGCAAGACCGGTACCGGCGACAACCGAATCGAGAGCTTTGGCGCCGGCGGCCGGCTGATCGGCTCGCGCTCGCTAAACCGCACCGCCACCTTCGTGTTCTTCCTCGGCGACAACCATTTCGGCACGCTGACCGCCTTTGTGCCGGGTCGCACGGCAGAAGCATTCAAATTTACTTCGGCGCTGCCAGTGCAGGTGCTCAAGGGCATGGCACCGATCCTCATGCCATACCTGCAGCCGGGCAATCCGAATGAGTGCAAGCCGCCACAGGTTGCCCTGCACACACCGCCACCGGCAGGGAACACATCGACGCAGTAGATGATAATCATCAGCATTTAAGGACTTGTCTTTAGATATATCTTGAGTAATATCTTAAGATATATCGCAAACGACGGAGCCCTATCCTTATGCGCGAACATCCCCCTCATGATCCCTTCGAGCGGCGCCCCGCCCGTGGCGAGCGCGGCCCGCGTGTCTTCGCCCCGGGTGACCTCAAGCTGCTGATGCTGGACTTGCTGGCCGAGCAGCCCGGCCACGGTTACGACCTGATCCGCCAGATCGAAAATCTGTTCGACGGCAGCTACAGCCCAAGCCCTGGGGTGATCTACCCCACGCTGAACTTCCTCGAAGAGGCCGAACTGATCAGCGGCCAGGTACAAGGCAGCAAACGCCTCTACGCCATCACCGATGCCGGCCGCAGCGCCTTGGCGGATCAGGCAGTAGCCCTGGATGGCGTGCGCATGCGCATCGAGGTCAGCAAACGCGCCCTGCGCGGCCACGACCGCCCGCCAGAGATTCATGAAGCGGTCGGCAACCTGCGCCATGCACTGCACATGCACAGCGGCCGCTGGACAGTGGAAGAAATCGAACGGGTCCGTGACCTGCTCAACCATACCGCCAAGGCCATCGCCTCCGGGCCCACCGAACCGTTCAGGGAGACGCCCCATGAGTGACACCATTCACCGCGTAAACCACGAGATCCGCCAGCGCCGTCTGCAGGTGCTGCGGGTCACCGAGCTGACCCCGCGCATGCGCCGCATCACCCTGGGGGGTGCCGAGCTGCAAGGCTTTACCAGCGTGGGCAGCGACGACCATATCAAGCTGCTGTTCGCCGAAACGCCGGAGCAACAACAGGCCATCGAGGCCCGCAACCTGGGCAAGGACGGTGGCGCGCGGCCCACCATGCGCGAGTACACACCACGGCGCATCGACCTGGTGGCACATGAGCTGGACATCGACTTCGTGCTGCACGGCGACGGCCCTGCCTCTACCTGGGCCGCGCAAGCCGCGCCCGGGCAAACCCTGGACATCGCAGGGCCACGGGCCTCGCTGGTGGTGCCGGACATTTTCGACAGCTACCTGCTGATCGGTGATGAAACTGCCATCCCGGCCATTGGCCGTCGGCTGGAGGAGTTGCCGGCGGGCCGCCAGGTGCTGGCAGTCATCCAGATCGAAGACGAGCACGAGCGCCAGCCGCTGCCAAGCAAGGCGCAGGTGGAAGTGATCTGGGTACGTCGCCAAGGGGAAGACTTGTTGGAGCTGGTGCGGAACCTGAGCTTGCCGCAAGGCCGGCTGTATGCCTGGGTAGCGCTGGAAAAAGCCCTGACTCGCCAGGCCAAGGCGTTGTTGCTGGAGAAAGGGGTAAAGGAAGACGCGCTAAAGGCTGCAGCCTACTGGCGGGCCAACGGGACTGCCGACGACGAGTGATCGTGATTGCCTGATCTGCCGTCTTCGCGGGCAAGCCCGCTCCTACACTGATCGGGGATGGACACAACTCGGCGGTTGGGCACAAATCGGCGGTTGGGCACAAATCGGCGGTTGGACACAGGCCGTTGTAGGAGCGGGTTCACCCGCGAACACCGGC
This sequence comes from Pseudomonas sp. JY-Q, assembly GCF_001655295.1. Lineage (NCBI taxonomy): Bacteria > Pseudomonadati > Pseudomonadota > Gammaproteobacteria > Pseudomonadales > Pseudomonadaceae > Pseudomonas > Pseudomonas sp. JY-Q. The sequence continues at coordinate 4,930,825 of NZ_CP011525.1, forward strand.
GCAGCCGGTGCCACGCAACGCGCCGCCTGCTTCGCGGGTATGCACCATCGATACGACCAAGCGCTTCAGCCCCGAGCACCTCAGAAAAGCTCGACCGCTCGCAGCGTACCTACAGGAGGCCGCGCCACGTTGTTGCTTACCAACGAAGGTCTCGCTGCCCCGCCAAGGCCTGCGGCCCAAGCCATTGGGCCCCACGCAACAATGGCGTCAACTGCGCTTCAGGCTGCAGCTGGAACACCACCTGCGCCTGGCGTCCTGGCAGGTCGGCATCCACGGCCAGTTGATGTTGCCCTTGCTGCGCCAACTGCCCGCGCAGGTGCCAGCCACTGCGGCAATCCATTTCCAGCCAGCCGTGCCCAAGGCCTAGGGACCAAGGGTCGCTCAGGGCAAGGTCGGTTACGATCACGCGGCCTTCACTGGCCTGGCATTGCCGCCCTGCCCCCTGCATCCTCAACACACCCTGCCACTGGCCGGCCAGGCGGTAATCCGTCGAGACCGTCGCCAAAGGCCCCTTGGCTGATGCCTCCAGCCGCCAACGCCAGGGCCAGCCTTCTGCACGCAACTGCCAGGCCTGCCCCTGGAACCCCACTTGCGCATTCGCCTGCAAGCGCCAGGGCTGCAGCGTCCAGCGCAAAGGCCCGACCGGCCCCCATTGTTGTGCCTGCCCTTGCCAGAGGTTTCCACCGACATCGCGTACCGGCAGGCCGAACGCACGCACCACCCAATTGGCCGGAAGCTCGATAAACAGCGTGAGCACGAATACCAGTAACACCCAGGCCATTGCTGCACTGCGGCTCATGGCTGCACCACCAGATCAAATCGCAAACCCTTGCCCTGCTGCTCCAGTCCCCATTGCAACGGCAGTGCGCCTTCTGCACGCAGGCTCTGCACCCAGCCTTGCAGCATGCGCTCATCGGCCACCTGCCCGCGCAGTTGCCAGGCCTTGCCTTGCGTATCGACTTCGGTCAGTTCAACCCCACGGGCCTGGGCCGACTGACGTAGCCGCTCCAGGTTCAAACCGGGCCCGCCTTGCAGGCTGGCCGCCTGTTCGGCCAGCACACGCCACTGGCCAAGCACGCGCCATTGCGCAACGCCTTCTCGCAGGGCCAGGAAGGCCAGCAGCAGGGCGATCAGTCCCCAGGCGAACGTGAAGCGATGACGCTGTAGCCAGTCCCGGTTCATGAGGCTGCTCCCAGGTCGAAGATCACTTGGCCTTCTTGAACCTGCACTGTGGCGCCAGCGGCAGCCGCCATATCACGCCATGGCGGCGCACTGCCCTCGCCCTCCAGGCGCAGGTGCCAACGCTGACCATCGAAGCGCACCGCTTGCAGGCGCAAGCCGGGGTTGGCACGCAGCCAGGTCTGCAAGCGAGCCTGCAGGTCGTCTAGCTGACGTGTACGCAGTTGCTGCTGCAGTACGCTCTCGCGCAGGCGCTTGAGGGCCTGTGCCGCGTGCCGAGGGCTGGCCTGCTCGCCGGTCACGGCAACGACCTGGTTGCGCCAGAGTTGCGCCTGACGCCATTGCTGGCTCACCCACAGGCCACCCCAAACGGTGGCCAGCACCAGGCAAGCTGCCAGCAGCCGCTGCTGCTGGCGGGAGGCCGCCGGCAACGAGCGCACCTTGCGGGCGCGCTCGAACAGGCCAGGCAATGTGGCGAGCGGCGCAAATACGGTTGGCCAATTGCCGTTCAGCGACGTCTTGTGCAGCCCTGCCCACGGTGGCTGCGGCACGCCACCCAAGGCATCAAGCCATGCCAGCCAGTGCTCCTGTCCGTCTTCGGCCAAGCCTTTGTAGAGGGACAGGCCGGGGGTGCGTTGCCATTGCCAGGCGCATCCTGGCTCGGGTGATGGCAGCAGCTGCAGCTCCGCCCAGCAACGCACCGTCTGCAAGCCCCATTCGGCACATTGGCCACGCCAGTCATCCAGCTGCTGACGCGCCACTACCAGCAGACGAAGGTACCCGGGTTCACGGGCCAGGCAGGCACAGGCCACCTCATGCGGGGCCTGCAGCAAGCGATCCTCAAGCAGCAAAGGCCACTCTTCGCGCTTGAGCCCGGGCGGGGCCGGCACGCGAAAATGGCTGCACGCCTCGGCAGGCAGGACCAGCGCAACATGGGCCTGCGGGTTGGCCGGTGGCTCGCCCTGCCCCTGGCTTTGCAAAATACCGTCCTGGACCAGCGCCCAATGCCAGACAGTACCCGGGCGCACCAGCAGCCACGCCTGGGCCGGCATACGCCGCCGCCATTCAAATTTCATGAGCGCCCCCATGGAAGGGCGAAGGTGCAGACATAGGAGGCTCCATCACGCAGCAGTTCCAGACGCACACCACGGCCTGGGTGCACCGGTTGGTCAGAAGGCCAGGCCAGCCAGCGGCCGCCCTGGTAGTACAGAACGTTCATGGCACTGACCTGGTCGAGTCGTTCGCGCTGTACCCAGTGCGGGGCGACGGCGGCGTACAAGTCCGCCGAGCTTTCCAGCAGCAGGCGTTGCTCGCGGGCCTCGAACCGCAGGCGCTGGCGTTGCAGGCGCGAGCCACCTTCGGCTGCCGGCAGGCCGGTGCTGGCGACCCACAGCAACTGGTTGCTGGCGGGCTGCCAGTCCAGCCAACGGCTGGCCAGCGGCAGACGCTGGTCATAGACACGGCGCAACACCGGGCTGTCGAAGCGCCGCTCCAGGGCCAGGCAAAAGTCCAGCACCGAGGTTTGCCGAGTGGTGTCCTGCAGGCGTTCGCGCACCTTCAGCCAGCCGTTGACCAGGGCGGCCAGCATGATGCCGAGCACGGCTGTCAGGGCCAGGGCGACCATCAGTTCGATCAGGGTCAGGCCGGTTTGGCGGTGTTTCATGGGCGCTCCAGAAACACGGTGTACTGGCCCAGTGGCAGGCGCTGATCGCGGTCGGCGAACAATTGCAGTTCGCCACGGCGCAGGTCTCGCACGCCAGTGCGGCGCAGTTGCAGTTGCCAGTGACACAATTGGCCACCTTGGCCGAGCTCGCCGGCTACCTGGTTTTTGGCAGGCCAGTACTGCTCGACGGCAAAGCGGGCTTGCAGCTCACGCGCGCACAGCAGGCCAAGGCGGTGCTGTTGCAGGTTGTCCTGAACGGCCAGCCGCTGGCGCAGCACCTGGCTGGTGATCACCGCCAGCACGGCAGCGATTGCCAGGGCTACGGTCACCTCCAGCAGAGTGAAACCACGCTGTGCTTGCTTCATGGCACGACCCACATGCCATCGGTGCGGCTCCAGGCCCATTGCTGACTGCCATCGGCCCAGCGCCAGCGCACACTACCCGCCTGCGCCCAGCCATGCGGCGTGAACAGCACGCGCGGTTGCGGGCTGGCCGGCCAGTCCGGGTGCAGGCCCTTGGGCCAGTCGCCGAGCGGGACCGCTTCGACCACCCAGGCATTGCCCTCGCGGCGGACGAACTCCGGGCGCTGGCCATTCCAGCGCAACCCGCGCAGTTGCCCCGCATGCCGGGCCAGCGCGGCCTGGCCGCGGACCTCGACCGCCAGCCGTTGCAGGGCCTGCTCGACACTGGCCTGGCCGTTGCCAAGGCCGGCCACCGCCAGCCCGGTCATCAGCCCGGCAATGGCCAGTACCACCAACAGTTCGATCAGGCTGAAGCCGCGCTGATGACGCACCGTTACAGCGCCCAGTTACCCAGGTCGGCATCCTGGCCTTCGCCACCCGGCAGGCCATCGGCACCCAGCGAGTACACATCGACCCGGCCATGTTCGCCGGGCATGCGGTACTGGTACGGGGTGCCCCACGGGTCCTCCGGCAGGCGACGCACGTAGCCATCACTGCGCCAGGCCCGAGGCACTGGCTCCTGAGCCGGCTTTTTCACCAGCGCGGCCAGGCCCTGTTCGCTGCTGGGGAAGCGCAGGTTGTCCAGCCGGTACATGTCCAGCGCCTGCTCCAGAGTGGCCAGGTCGGCCATCACCTTCTGCTTCATGGCCTTGTCCTGGTTGCCCAGCACGCTGGGCGCGACCACGGCGATCAGCAGGCCGATGATGAAGATCACCACCATGATCTCCATGAGGGTGAAGCCGCGTTGGCGGTTACGTCGATGCTGCATGGCAATACTCCTTGTCGTCACAATTGCAGGCCCTGGTTGAGTTGCATAATCGGCAGCAGCACCGCCAGCACGATGAACAGCACCACGGCGCCCATCACCAGGATCATCAGGGGTTCGAACAGCGCCATGGCGGTATCGACCTGGCGGGCAAAGCCGCGCTCCTGGTCGTCGGCCACGCGCTCGAGCATGTCCGCCAGGGTGCCGCTGGCCTCGCCGCTGCCGACCATGTTCACCAGCAGCGGCGGGAATTGCTGGCTGGCATCCAGCGCACGGTGCAGGCTGGTGCCGCCCTGCACGTGTTGGCGCACCTGCTCCATGGCCAGGCGGATACGCCGGTTGCCGATGGTTTCGGTGGCCACTTGCAAGGCTTCGAGCAGGGCCACGCCACTGCCACAGAGAATCGCCAGGCTGCGCGCCAGGCGCGCGCTCTCCAGCACCTGCAGCAGGTTGCCAATACGCGGCAGGCGGAGCAGCAGCTGGTCGCGACGCAGGCACCAGTGCGGTTTGCGCAACAACCAGCCAGCCAGCCCCCCGAGCAACAGCGCCACCCCTAACAACCACGGCCCGGCGTGCACCAGCCCCTGGCTCAGGCCGATCAGCAGCGAGGTGATCAGCGGCAGGCTTTGCCCGGCGTGGGCGAATTGCTCGGTGAGTTTGGGCACGACGAACGTCATCAGGCCCATCACCACGGCCAGCGACACACCCATCAGCACAGCGGGGTAGATCAGCGCTGTGCGGGCCTTGTGTTGCTGGCGTTGCACCTGCTCCAGGTGGTCGGCCAAGCGGGTCAGCACCTGGGCCAGGTGCCCGGAACGTTCGCCGGCCTCGACCAGCGCGCAGTACAGGCCAGTGAACGGTGCACCCTGCCGGGCCAGGCTGCGGGCCAGGCCCAGGCCTTCGGCCAGCGAGCCGCGCAAGGCCACCAGCACACTGTGCAAGGCGGGCTGACGCAGTTGCCGTTCAAGGGTGGCAAGGGCATCGACCAAGGGAATGCCGGCCCCGGTCAAGGTGGCCAGCTGACGGGTCAGCTCACACAGCTGGGCGCGGCTCAGGCGCTGGCGACGGGGTTGTCGGCTGCCGGCTTCATGACGCTGCAACTGGCGGGCGAACAGGCCCTGCTCGCGCAACAGCTGGCGGGCGTGGCGTTCACTGTCAGCCTGCACGCTGGCCTTGTGCGATTTGCCGGCGAGGTCAACGGCCTGGTAGCGATAGGTCGGCATGCCTTAGCCCTGCACCACGCGCAGCACTTCAGCCAGGCTGGTCTCGCCGCGGGCCAGGCAATCGCTGGCCATCGCCACCAGGCTCTGGCGCCGATCAGCCAGGTAATCCTGCATGGCCAGCTCACTGGCGCCCTCGTACAACAAGCCGATGAGCCCAGCGTCCAGTTCGATAAATTCGTACAGCCCCAGTCGCCCGATATAACCGCTGCCCTGGCACTGCTCGCAGCCCACGGCGTGATAAGTGCTGTCCAGTGCCGCCAGCTCGGGCCACAGCTCGCGCTCGGCGGCCTGTAGCGGGTGCGCCACCGCACAACCGCACAAACGCCGCACCAGGCGCTGGGCCAGGACGCCGCGTAGGCACGAGGCGATCAGGAAGGGCTCGATGCCCATGTCGCGCAGGCGGGTCACTGCGCCTACCGCGCTGTTGGTGTGCAAGGTCGACAGCACCAGGTGGCCGGTGAGGCTGGCCTGCACGGCGATCTGCGCAGTCTCCTGATCGCGGATTTCGCCGAGCATGATCACGTCAGGGTCCTGACGCAGGATGGCGCGCAGGCCACTGGCAAACGTCAGCCCGGCACGCGGGTTGATGGCGGTTTGGCCAATGCCGGCGATGGCGTACTCCACCGGATCCTCGACGGTGAGGATGTTGCGGCTGCCATCGTTGAGGCTGTTCAGGCTGGCGTACAGGGTCGTGGTCTTGCCCGAACCGGTCGGGCCGGTGGACAACACGATGCCGTTGGGCCGCGCCAGGCAACTGCGCAGGCCCTGCAATACCGCTGCCGGCATGCCCAGGTTATCCAGCGCCAGCAGGCTGGCCTGCTTGTCGAGCACGCGCATCACCACCCGCTCGCCGTGGATGCCGGGTAAGGTCGAGACCCGTACGTCCACTTCGCGCCCCGCCGCGCGCAAGGTGATGCGGCCGTCCTGGGGCTGACGCTTTTCAGCAATGTCCAGGCGGGCCATGACCTTGATCCGTGATACCAGCATGGCCGACAACGCACGTGGAGGGCGCAGTACCTCACGCAGGTGGCCATCGACCCGCAAACGCACCACCAGGCTCTGCTCGAAGGTCTCGATATGGATGTCCGAGGCGCGCAGCCGCAGCGCCTGGCCGAACAGGCCGTTGATCAGGCGGATCACCGGGGCTTCGTCGTCGCTTTCAAGCAGGTCTTCGATGCGCGGCATCTCGCTCATCAGGCTATCCAGGTCGACCTGGTCGCCAATGCCTTCGATCAGCGCTTCGGTGGCGGCATCGCCAGCCTGGTACAGCTGGCCAAGGCGCTCGTCGAACAGCGCAGGTTCCAGGTATTCGAGCAGGCTTGGCTGGCCATGCACACGCAGCAACTCCTGCAACTGGGCATTGTCGGCGTCGGGCCGCAGCCATAGCTGCCAGCCCTGCTCTGCCGGGGCCATGGCCACTCCGCTCTGCCGTGCCTGGCGATAGGGCAGCATCACCAGTCACCGCCTTCCAGGCGTGCGCGGCTGGCGGGGAATACCTGCAACAGCCGCGCGCCCTCTGCAAGGTCCGGCAATTGCAGCGGTGTGGTCTGCTGCAGGGTGCGGTACTTGTCTTCACTGAGGCCCGCCAGGCTCGGGCCGTCGCGCAGAATGCGCGGGCGGATGAACACCATCAGGTTCTGCTTGGTGTTCCTGGTGGCATCGGAGCGGAACAGCCGGCCAAGATAAGGAATGTCGCCGAGCAGCGGCACACGCTGGTTGCTGGTACTCAACTCGTCGCTGATCAGGCCGCCAAGTATCACCAGGCCGTTGTCCTCGACCATGACCTTGGTCTTGATCTCGCGCTTGTTGGTGATCACGTCGCTGGCCGAGCTGGTGTCGGCAATCGACGACACCTCCTGAACGATGTCCAGGCGCACGCTGTTGTCGACATTGATCTGCGGCTTGATGCGCAGCTTCACCCCGACTTCCTTGCGCTCGATGGTCTGGTACGGGTTGGCGTTGTTCTGCGTCACGGAGCCGGTGACGAAGGGCACTTCCTGGCCAACCAGGATCGATGCCTCGGCGTTGTCCAGGGTCAGCAAGGTGGGCGTGGACAGCAGGTTGAAGCCGCTCTTGCCCTTCAGCGCGTTGATCAGCATGGCGAAGTTGAAGCCCCCGCCGAAATGGCCGATGCCCGCCGTGGCACCGGTGGTGGTGGACAACAGGTCACCCAGGGCCTCGTTGTCGCCACTCGCGGCGGCCCCGGCAATGCTGGCGATATTCACCCCGTTACTGCCGAAGTTGACGATACCGGCGCCGAACTTCTCGTCGGCGAACAGCCACTGAACGCCCAGCTCCTGGGCGCTGCTGTCGGACACCTCGGCGATGATCGCTTCGACCACCACCTGGGCACGGCGAATGTCCAGTTGCTCGACAATGGCCCGGTACGCTGCCAGCTCGCTGTCGGGGCCGACCATGACCACGGCATTGGTCCCTTCTTCGTATTCCAGGCGGATACCCGGGCCACCGGAGGCTGGCATCACCGGCCGGTCCTTGCCCTCTGCCTCGCCCGCGCCTTCAGCCGGCACCGCCCCTTCCTGGCTAAGCCCTCGCAGCACCTTGACCACTTCACCAGCATTGGCATGGCGCAGGTAGATCACCTGGGTGCTGCCGCTGCCCGGTGCCTCTTGAGGGCGGTCGAGCTGGCGCAGCAGGCTGGCGATGCGTTCGAGGTTGCTGCGCCAGTCAGTCACCACCAACTGGTGCGCCGCCGGGTACGGTGTAATCACCCCAACCCGCGGGTCGATCAGCGGTTTGAGGATGCCCAGTACCTGTTCGCTGGCGGCGTTGCGCACGCTGAATACGCGGGTGGCCACGCTGTCGCTGCCCTCGCCCTGCTGCCCGCCCGCCTCTACCGGCACCGGCTCCAGGCGCGCGGCCTGGTCGGGCACGATTTTCACGCTGCCGTTGGGCAGGTCGACGGTGGCATAGCCCTGGGCGCGCAGTTGGGCCAGGAAGATGTCGTAGATAGCGTCGGCGTCGTGCAGGTCGACAGTGCGCACGGTGACCTTGCCCTTGACCCGGGGGTCGACGATGAAGGTGGTGCCGGTGATACGCGACACGCTGTCGATGAACTCGCCGAGTTCGGTATCGACGAAATTCACTTCGTACATCGGCGTACCGTTGTCATCGAACACCGGCTCTTGGGCATAGGCCATGGACAAGGCCAGGCTCAGCGCAGCCGCCATGCAGTATCTAACAGGCATCGTTCATCCTTGCCGCTTGAAGCCGGTCACGGCGGGGCGTGGCGGCCAGGGCAGGCGCTCACGCCGCCCCTGGTTGTTGAAAATCAGGCCATCGCTGTCGATGTCCTGCAGCACGATCCCTGGCGCCAGGCGCTGACCGCGGGCCAGGGTGCGCACTTGCTCGCCGTAGCGCAGCACCACCACACTGGCGGCCAATGGCTGGGCCTTGAGGCCGCCGAGGTATTGCAGCGGCAGACGGGTAATGGTGATGGCGCCGTCGTCGGGCGGCGCCTGCCAGTGACCGACCATCAGCCCGGGCAGCAGGCTGTCGGCCACCGCAGACGCCGTGGCCGGGTGTGGCTGCCGGCTCAACTGCAGCACACACTGCGCAGACAACCAGCCGGCCAGGGTCAGGCCAGCGCCGGTGAGCAGACGCGAGGTGAGCATCACGAGGCCAACTGCCGTGGGTGCCAGCCTGGGTGCCCCTGCACGTAACGCACTTCGGGCAGTTGCAGCGGCGCCAGTTGCCAGTTGTCAGGCTGACGGGCCAGCCAGGCTTCGACCCGCTGCCACAGTGGCTCGCCGGCCTGGCTTTCGAATTGCAGGCCAAAGGTGCGGCACAGGCCCTGCACCGGCTCCAGCCCCGTGATGCGCTTGCCTTGTGGGCTGTAGCTGACGCTCCAGGCCTGGCCCTGCCAGCGCGGCAGGTCCTGGCTGTTGTCCAGCAGCAGCGGGTCACCGAACAATTGTTCAGCGGCGTTTTCCAGCACTTGTTCGACCTGCCTGGCCGGTGCCTCGACCACTGGCGCCGGGTAGCCACCGGTAAGGCTGATCAGGTGTTCGCGGGTAATGGGCGCCCCTGCTGCCACCGGGTAGTCATAACGCAGGCCCGGCAGCAACACGGGCATGCTGCTATCGTCGGCCAAGGCTTGATGCAGCAGGCGGTCCCAGCTGCCGCCACGGGTATCGCGGCGCCACAAGGCCTGGGGCGCGCGGGCCAGCGGCTGGTCGAGCCAGGCCGCGTGGCCGGCCCGTTGCTGGCGCAGTTGCGCCTGTAATTGCGCGACACGCAGCTGCGCGGCAGGCGCCAGTTGCTGTTCAAAGGCCGGGAAAAAACGCCCGTCGAACTGCCACTGGCCGGCCACACGCTGGCAGCGCAGGCGGAAGGCACCGCTGCCCCGGCAGCCGGCAAACAGCACCGGTACGCGGCGACCGCTGGCCTGGGTGACCTCGACCGGCGCGGGCCACAGGTCCTGACCACGGGCGCACAACAGCACGTCGATTTGCGGCACCCGTTCAGCCAGCCACAGGCCGGGGCCCGTGCCTGCATCGGCCATGGCCACCACCAGGTCAGCCTCGTGCCGGGCTTGTTCGAATACCGGCAGCAGAGACTGGTACCACTGTTTAAGTGAGGCTTTCTGATCCTGGGCGTACGGGTCGGTCACGCCGACCACTGCGATACGGGCACCGCCGCGCTCGAAAACGTGCAGGGCTTGCACACCCAGTGCCTGGCGTTGTGCGTCAGCCAGCCCGGCGCCGAGGGTAATGGCGCTGGCCTGGCGATACAGGCCCGTGCTGCGTTGTGGCCACAGCACACGCTCATCGCTGCTGACCCGCGCTTCGATGCCCAGCAGTTGGCTGCCTTGCACACCACTTTCGCCCTGGGTCAGGTACGCCAGGCCACTGCCATTCCAGCCCTGGCCGTTCTCCAGGGTCAGGCTGTTGCCCGCACCGGCCTCGCCACGCAGTTGTTCCAGCAACGCCGCGAGCACCGCATAACCGCCCAGTTGCGCTGTCGTTGCCTGGCTGGCATCCAGCAGCGGCGCCAGTTGCGGGTAGGCGATACTGGCACTGCGGCCAGTCATCCAGGGCGCGCGGCCCAAATGGCTGACCGGCCCCAACCGGGTAGCCGGTACCACCGCCTGGCCAGGCTGGCGGGCATCGAGGGTATCGGCGACGTACAGCAAGTCGAGCTGGGCGTTGCCGCCCTGCTGCCCTGGGAAGGCTGTGCAGGCGCCGAGCAGCGGTGCCAAGGCACCGATACCCATCCAGCCGATCACTTCGCGCCTGTGCACACTGCTCGCCATCGCATCCGCCATCCTTATCCACGTCCATTCAGGGACCCGGATGTTGCGGCGTTGGCATTACAGTTTGATGGCAGAAATCCGACAGCAATTCCAATTTGATCTGTAGACCACAAATCTAAGAACTGGCAGTTTTAAAAGCTCGTTAACATTTCTGCCAAGGAATCATCACACTTGCGCCTTAAAGTCGCGGTTTCCTCCAACTCAGCCAACACAAGGACACCCTGATGAGTCGAGATACCGGCGACAACCTGGACCGGAACCAAAGCGGCAACCTGCCGATGGCCAACGTCATGGACGCCTACCTGAGCCGCCGCAGCGTCATGCGCGGCAGCCTGGGCGCCGCCATCGCCATGATCGCCGGTACCGGCCTGACAGGCTGCTTCGACGGTGGTGGTTCCGATCACGATGATCCGGTCACCGAGCCCCCGGTGACCGAACCGCCAGTCACCGAGCCGGAAGTGCCAAAACTGGCACTGGGCTTTCAGTCCATCCCAGGCTCGCGCACCGACGCCTGTGTAGTCGCCGCCGGCTATAGCGCCTACGTGCTGGCGCCCTGGGGGACGCCACTGAACAGCAACGGCAACCCGTGGAAGTCCGACGGCAGCAACACCTCGACCGACCAGGCCAACGCCATGGGCATGCACCACGACGGCATGCACTTCTTCCCCATCAACGGCGGCTCGGAAGACGGCCTGCTGGCAATCAATTTCGAGTACATCGACACTGCCGCCCTGCACCCGGCCGGCCCCACTACCGATGTCAACGGCAAGCGCCCGGTTGAAGAAGTGCGCAAGGAAATCAACGCTCACGGTGCTGGCGTTGTACGCCTGCAGAAGATCAACGGCCGTTGGCAAGTGGTCGACAACGACCCGCTGAACCGTCGCTTCACCACGGCTTCACGCATGGAAATCACCGGCCCGCTGCGTGGCACCGACCACGTCAAGACCAAATACTCCACTGCTGGCACCCACTGCCGTGGCACCAACAACAACTGCGGCAACGGCTACACCCCGTGGGGCACCTACCTGACCTGTGAAGAGAACTGGCCGGGCATCTTCGTCAACAAGGGCACCCGCCCCGAGGACCAGCGCCGCATTGGCGTGGGCACCTCCAGCGGCCAGTACAAGTGGGAAACCGCTGCCGGTGACGCCAGCGAAGTGGACGACGAATTCGCCCGCTTCGACGTTACCGTCAAAGGCGCCAGCGCCACCGACGACTACCGCAACGAAGCCAGCACCTATGGCTACATTGTCGAGATCGACCCGTACAACAACAGCACCCTGGCCACCAAACGCACTGCGCTGGGCCGCTTCCGCCACGAGGGCTGCGCCCCCGGCCTGCCCGTCGCCGGCAAGCCGCTGGTGTGGTACATGGGTGACGACTCGAACAACGAGTACCTGTACAAGTGGGTGTCCACCGCCGTGTGGGACGCCGCTGATGCCAACCCGGCCGACCGCCTGGCCACCGGCGCCAAGTACCTCGACCAAGGCAAACTCTACGTGGCCCGCTTCAATGCCGACGGCACCGGCGTATGGCTGCTGCTGGACGTGGCCACCGCCACCACCGGCGGCAGCACCCTGGGCGCGCTGTATGGTGACCTGCCGGGCATCATCCTCAACACCCGTGGTGCTGGCGACGCCGTGGGCGCAACGCCGATGGACCGCCCGGAATGGACCACGGTCAACCCGCTGAACGGCGACGTATACCTGACCCTGACCAACAACAGTGCACGTACCCCGGACAAGGTCGATGCAGCGAACCCACGCGGCCCGAACCGACACGGCCACATCATTCGCTGGCACGACAGCGACGACCAACTGAGCTTTACCTGGGACATCTTCGTGTTCGGCGCCAACGCTGCCGGCACCGCCGACATCAACCGCTCCGGCCTGACCGAACTGAACCAGTTCGCCAGCCCCGACGGCATGAGCTTCGATAGCCGCGGCGTGCTGTGGTTTGAGACCGACAACGGCGAAACCACCTTGACCGACTACACCAACGACCAGTTGCTGGCGGTGATCCCTACCGACCTGGTGGATGCCAGCGGCAAGCAGGTGCCGGTGAACGCACAGAACCAGGTGGACCTGCGGCGCTTCTTTGTCGGGCCAAATGGTTGCGAGGTGACCGGTATTACCTTTACCCCGGATAACAAGACGCTGTTCGTCAACATTCAACACCCGGACAACTGGCCGTATACCGACAAGGCGACCGATGCGACGCCGGCTGGGGCTACCGTGCGGCCGCGGGCTTCGACGGTGGTGATCCAGCGGATCGATGGCGGTGAGATCGGCACCGCCTGACCTGCGGTAACACAGCCAGCCTTGTGCTGGCTGTGCAGGCCTCTTCGCGGGTGAGCCCGCGCCTACCAGGGATCGCGTATTTCGTGGAGCGGCCTTATGTTGCGATGGGCTGCACCGCAATCAGCAAACGTTCTCTTTCAACTTTGCTCGGAAGCCGCATACACAGTGGCGTGTCCAAGCGACCTGACAAATCTGCCAGTAGACATCAACATGCGCGTAGAAAATCATTAGCCCACCTACCACTCCACGGATCACGCATATGCGCTCAACCAAGTGGCTGTCAAACAGGAAAAATTTCTTCTTCCAAGTCGACCATTTGGCTTGTGAAGTCGGTGACAGCCCACGTCAATTGTTACGGGGCAATGGTATCGCTTTAGCAGAGTTAGACGCCCCCACACAGGCAGGCCTGATCCTACAGTCTGACCATGCAAATACTGCTTTGCGCATCGTTCCTGAAGGCTTGCCACAGAACTATACACCCTATGGTTTTCTTCACACGCTGCCCGCTTCACAACTTGTCGCGTATAGCGGGCAACGACTTGATCAGATGCTGCACTGTTACCCACTTGGCAATGGGCACCGATTCTACAGCCCCACGTTGAGGCGATTTATCCAACCTGACACTCAGTCTCCATTTCGTAAAGGTGGGACCAACGGATACAGCTATTGTCAGAACGACCCCATCAATCGTAATGACCCGACTGGACAGTTTTGGGAGTGGTTCAGCCGAAGCGTGCAGCGAGGAGTGAGTCGAGCAGTGAACTGGGTGGTCGGTCAGCTTCCACGCATTTCTGTAGTCAGACCACTTTTAAGTACCAGTAACGGCAACAGCACCGTTCAACATCTTGATCCGAGAATCAATTTGTATAGGGCAGGACAAACCCCGCCACCCAACGCGCCCCACGTTACCCTAGAGATCAATGGAATCGAGACCATTGCGCACGGGGCAAGGGAAATTTTCAGGAGGTCAAATGATCTAGCCGAATTCTGGGGAACTATGATGACCCGTTACGAAAATGGTGCCATATCAGGTGGGCTCGGTTATGGAATATATCTTGCGAGTCACAGCGCCGTTGGCGCAGCAAGTATACCTGTCGGTTTTGCCGCCGGTACATTAACTTACGCCTATCTCGAGCGCAACGTGTACAGAGATATGGCATTACAATTACGAACCGGAACTGATCAAATGCCCCATTATCCTTATAGTCGTTATCGTTATGACTCGGAATAGTGGAAAAGTTTGGAAGACGGTGTGAGCTTGTGCAGCGCTTTCCAAGCGTGTATCGCACCACCATCAGCCGCACGACGAGTTGAGGAGAAGGGCGGCCGCGGGCCTCTACCGCGGAGCGATGGTGGTGAGATCGGCACTGCCTGATCTGCGGTAACCTACCAGGCTATAGGCTCTCTACTACGCACCCGCACCTGCTGTGCCGGCACACGGGCATGCCATTGCACCACCCCCAGCGCCTCCACCTGGAACTCGCTGCGCATCACCCGCCCCTCTTCCTCGAACGACAGCTGCAACAGAAAATGCCCGCTGTTGAGCAGCAGCCCTTCGCTCAACCGTTCGAACGTTTCGTCATCCACCGCCCCCAGCGCCTGACGCAGTGCAGCCGCGTCCACATACCCCGACGCCGGCCTGCCGCTGACAATGCGGCTGAGCAACGAACGCGAGTAACGCCCTTCATACAGCGCCTCCAGCAGGGGCAGATGCTCCAACCCCAGCGCATTGGCGTTGAGCCGCCAACCCGTGGTCTGGGGCAAGGCGCACAGCATTGGGTAACGCGCCTGGCGGTTGGCGTCCGGCTCCAGCAACAGGTTCAGCTCGCTGGTGTCGAGCATCGGCTGGTCAGCCGCCAGCCGTGGCGGTTGCTGACGCAGGTACTGGGCGCTCTCGGCGCCCTGCAGGCGGGCATCACTGTCGGCATCGAGCCAGTCGGCCAGGGCATCGACCAGGCGTTCGGCCGCCATGTCATTGCCCAGCAAATAACGCAACTGGCGCTCGGCGCGTTCGCCATCGGCCCCCAGCAACGCATTGACGTTGAAGCAGGTGTGCTGGTCGCGTACCCGCAACTGCGCCTGGCCAGCGCCAAAATCGTAGTTAAGCGGCTGCCCGCGCAAGGCTTGCCAGAACAGCGGACTGAGCCGCCAGGCGGGATCACGCAGGGCCTGCCCGGCATAGGCCAGGCCGGCCTGCTCCATGGCCCGCACCTGCACTCGCTGGTGCAGCAGGCGCACTTCGTCGACCTGACGCCGGCCATCTTCCACCAGCCAGGCCATGCCCGCCGCCAGCATTGCCAGCACCACCATCACCATCAACAGGGCCGCACCCCGCTGTTGCCTTCCACCCATCGGTGCGTGCCTCGCTCGCGGAATAAAAACGCCAGTCAACACGCGGGGTGTTTCAGGTAGATGGCAGTGCCCGTTCGTCATGTGCTCGTCATCTAGGCAAGGCAGGATTGCCCTTCCTTTTCATGACCTTACAGGAGTGGTCGCTATGGGTGGCATTGGAATCTGGCAACTGGTGATCGTACTGCTGATCGTGTTCTTGCTGTTTGGTACCAAGCGCCTGAAGGGGCTGGGTAGCGATGTGGGCGAGGCGATCCAGGGTTTTCGCAAGTCCATGGGTGGTGACAATGACGCCAGCGCCGCTGACCAGGCGCACGTGCAGCAACAGTGCCCGCTGAACGGCCAAGTTGCCCAGCAATCTCAAGCGGACCGCCAGGCCTGATGTTCGAGGTAGGCTTCAGCGAGTTGCTGCTGATCGGCGTCGTCGCGCTGTTGGTGCTGGGCCCCGAACGCCTGCCGGTGGCAGCCCGCACCCTCGGCCGCGGCCTGGGCCAGGCGCGCCGGGCCATGCACGCCTTGCGCACGCAGGTGGAGCGCGAAATCGAGATGCCCAACCTCGACCAGGCACCTCTGCAACGCCTGGAACAGGAGATCCGCCAGGGCATCAGCCTGAACGCGGAACCGGCCAATGATGCGGCCACGGCCGTGCTGCCCAAGGAAAATGCTTCATGAGTATTGCCATGGACCCTGCCGCGAGCATGCCCCTGACCGAACACCTGCGCGACCTGCGCAAACGCCTGGTGCGTTGCCTGGCGCTGGTGGCCTTGGTGTTCGCCGGCCTGTTCCCCTTTGCCCAGACGCTGTACACGCTCATATCCGAGCCGCTACGGCGCTTTTTGCCGGAAGGCGCGGGCATGATCGCCACCAGCGTCACCTCGCCCTTTCTGGCACCGTTCAAGCTGACCGCGATGTGCGCCCTGTTCCTGGCCATGCCGCTGCTGCTGCATCAGGCTTGGGGCTTTCTGGCGCCGGGGCTGTACCGCCGTGAACGGCGCATTGCCCTGCCGCTGCTGGTATCGAGCATCGTTTTGTTCTATGCCGGCATGGCGTTCGCGTTCTTTCTGGTGTTCCCGATGATGTTCGGTTTCTTTGCCAGCGTGACGCCGGACGGCGTGGCGATGATGACCGATATCAGCCAGTACCTGGACTTTATCCTGGCGCTGTTTCTGGCCTTCGGGCTGGCGTTCGAGATCCCGGTGGCGACGTTCATCGTGGTCTGGGCAGGGTTGGCCGATGTGGCCACATTGCGGCGCAGCAGGCCCTACGTGGTCGTCGGGTGCTTTGTGGTGGGGATGATCCTGACACCGCCGGATGTGTTTTCGCAGACGATGCTGGCAGTGCCGATGTGGGTGCTGTTCGAGGTGGGGTTGCTGGCTTGTGGAATGTTGAAGCGGCCCGACCAGTGCCGGGAGCTTGTGGCTGATTGATCCGGCCTCTTCGCGGGTAAACCCGCTCCTGCACAGGCATGTAGGAGCGGGTTTACCCGCGAATAGCCGTGATGCGTTCTAGAACTCGGCGAGCGTTTAGAACTCGGCGAGCCGCCAGACTTCATAGGCTGGCGTCTCGTACGGGTGGCTCTGCTTGAGCGCAGCGACGACCTGGGCCACCAGCTCGTCAGCCACCACCAGCTCCACCTTCCACTCTTCCACCACCTCGACCTGGCCGGTTTGCCCGAGGAACGGCTGGCTGCCGTCCAACGGGCGGAACTGGCCCTGGCCAAGGGTTTGCCAGGCGCAGTGCTCATAGTCACCGATGCGCCCGCCGCCAGCAGCGAACACAGCGGCCTTGACCACTTCGACATGGCTGGCGGGGACGAAGAAGGCGAGCTTGTACACGCCTTAGTTCACCCACACCCGCGCGTTGCGGAACATACGCATCAGCGCGGCATCTTCCTGCCACTCGTCCGGGCGCCAGGAGTTTTGCACAGCGCGGAACACACGCTCCGGGTGCGGCATCATGATAGTCACGCGGCCGTCGCGGCTGGTCAGGCCAGTGATACCACGCGGCGAGCCGTTCGGGTTGGCCGGGTAGGCTTCGGTGACCTTGCCGTGGTTGTCGACGTAGCGCAGGGCCACGCAACCGGACACGTCAGCGGCCAGCAGTGCTTCTTCGCTGGCGAACTCGGCATGGCCTTCGCCGTGGGCGATGGCGATCGGCATGCGCGAACCGGCCATGCCCTGCAGGAAGATCGAGTTGGACTTCTGCACTTCGACCATGGCCACGCGTGCCTCGAACTGCTCCGAGCGGTTGCGCACGAAGTGCGGCCAGTACTCGGTGCCCGGGATCAGCTCGTGCAGGTTGGACATCATCTGGCAACCGTTGCACACGCCCAGGGCGAAGCTGTCGGTACGCTCGAAGAAGGCCTGGAAGGCGTCACGGGCACGGGCGTTGAACAGCGCCGACTTGGCCCAGCCTTCGCCAGCGCCCAGCACGTCACCGTACGAGAAGCCGCCACAGGCGACCAGGCCCTTGAAGGCTTCGAAGTCGACACGGCCAGCGAGAATATCGCTCATGTGCACGTCGATGGCGGCGAAGCCGGCGCGGTCGAAGGCAGCAGCCATCTCGACCTGGCCGTTGACGCCCTGCTCGCGCAGGATGGCCACTTGCGGGCGCACGCCTTTCTTGATGTAAGGCGCCGCGATGTCGTCGTTGACGTCGAAGCCCAGCTTCACCGACAGGCCCGGGTTGTCTTCCTCGAGCAGCAGGTCGAACTCCTGGTCTGCGCAGTCGGCGTTGTCGCGCAGGCGCTGGATCTGGTAGCTGGTTTCAGCCCACTGGCGCTGCAGCATGCGACGGTCATCGTCGAACAGCACTTCGCCGTTCAGGCTGATGGTCACTTCAGCGTTGTTGACTGGCTTGCCGATCACCGCGACGCACTCTTCACCCAGGCCAGCAGCGCTGAACTGAGCCAGCACGTCCGGGGTAGCATCCTGGCGAACCTGGATCACCGCACCCAGCTCTTCGTTGAAGAGGATGGCCGGCACTTCGCCCTTGCTGTCGGTCAGCGGGTCGAGTTGCAGGTCGAGGCCGCAGTGGCCGGCGAAGGCCATTTCCAGCACGGTGGTAACCAGGCCGCCGTCGGAACGGTCGTGGTAGGCCAGCAGGTGGCCGTCGGCGTTCAGGCCCTGGATCACGGCGAAGAAGGCCTTGAGGTCTTCGGCGTCGTCGACGTCCGGTGCCTGGGCAGCGATCTTGCCGTAGGTCTGGGCCAGGATCGAGGCGCCCATGCGGTTCTTGCCGCGGCCCAGGTCAATCAGGATCAGGTCGGTCTCGCCCTTGTCCATGCGCAGTTGCGGGGTCAGGGTCTTACGGATGTCGGTGACCGGGGCGAAGCCGGTGATGATAAGCGACATCGGCGAGGTGACGCTCTTCTCGACGCCCTCGTCGCTCCACTTGGTCTTCATCGACATCGAGTCTTTGCCGACCGGAATGGTGATGCCCAGCTCCGGGCACAGCTCCATGCCGACAGCCTTCACGGTGTCGTACAGACGTGCGTCTTCACCTGGGTGACCAGCAGCGGACATCCAGTTGGCCGACAGTTTGATGTCGGACAGCTTTTCGATGCGCGAAGCCGCCAGGTTGGTCAGGGTTTCGCCGATGGCCATGCGGCCGGACGCCGGGGCATCCAGCAGCGCCAGCGGCGTACGCTCGCCCATGGCCATGGCTTCACCGGTGTAGACGTCGAAGCTGGTGGCGGTAACGGCGCAGTCAGCCACCGGAACCTGCCACGGGCCGACCATCTGGTCGCGGGCAACCAGGCCGGTGATGGTGCGGTCGCCAATGGTGATCAGGAAGCTCTTGCTGGCCACGGCCGGGTGGTTCAGCACGCGCTGGACGGCGCTGTCCAGGTCCAGTTCGCTCGGGTCGAAGTCATCGCCCAGCTCGGCTTCGCGGGTAACCGAACGGTGCATGCGCGGCGGCTTGCCCAGCAGCACGTCCAGCGGCATGTCCACCGGGGTATTGCCGAAGTGGCTGTCGCTGACGGTCAGGTGCGGTTCCTCAGTGGCTTCACCGACCACGGCAAACGGGCAACGCTCGCGCTCGCAGATGGCCTTGAAGCGCTCGAAGTCGACCGCGCTGACGGCCAGCACGTAACGCTCTTGCGATTCGTTGCTCCAGATTTCGTGCGGGGCCATGCCCGGCTCGTCGTTGGGCACGTTGCGCAGCTCGAAGCGGCCACCGCGGCCACCGTCGTTGACCAGCTCAGGGAAGGCGTTGGAAATACCGCCAGCGCCCACGTCGTGGATGAAGGCGATCGGGTTGTTGTCGCCCAGCTGCCAGCAACGGTCGATGACCTCCTGGCAACGGCGCTCCATTTCCGGGTTTTCACGCTGTACCGAAGCGAAATCCAGGTCAGCCGAACTGGCACCGGTAGCCACCGACGAAGCAGCGCCGCCGCCCAGGCCGATCAGCATGGCCGGGCCACCGAGCACGATCAGCTTGGCGCCGACAGTGATTTCACCCTTCTGCACGTGGTCTTCACGGATGTTGCCCATACCGCCGGCGAGCATGATCGGCTTGTGGTAGCCGCGCACTTCTTCACCGTGCGGGGTGCTGATGGCTTGCTCGAAGGTACGGAAGTAACCGGTCAGGGCCGGGCGGCCGAATTCGTTGTTGAACGCAGCGCCGCCAAGAGGGCCTTCGATCATGATGTCGAGGGCGTCGACGATACGCTCGGGCTTGCCATAGGCCTGCTCCCAAGGCTGTTCGAAGCCCGGAATGCGCAGGTTGGACACGGTGAAGCCGGTCAGGCCGGCCTTGGGCTTGGCGCCACGGCCGGTCGCACCTTCGTCGCGGATTTCGCCACCGGAGCCGGTGGAGGCGCCGGAGAACGGGGCGATGGCGGTCGGGTGGTTGTGCGTTTCCACCTTCATCAGGATGTGCACCGGCTCCTGCACCGCGCCATACTGGCGGGTTTCAGGGTTCGGGAAGAAGCGGCCGGCAACGTTGCCGACGATCACCGAGGCGTTGTCCTTGTACGCCGACAGCACACCTTCGTTGTGCATCTGGTAGGTGTTCTTGATCATGCCGAACAGGCTTTTTTCCTGGGCCTGGCCGTCGATATCCCAACTGGCGTTGAAGATCTTGTGGCGGCAGTGCTCGGAGTTGGCCTGGGCGAACATCATCAGTTCGATGTCGTTCGGGTTGCGCTTGAGGCCTTGGAAGGCATTGACCAGGTAGTCGATCTCGTCTTCGGCCAGGGCCAGGCCCAGGTCGATGTTGGCCTTGGCCAGGGCATCGCGACCGCCGGAAAGGATGTCCACCGAGGTCATAGGCTTGGGCTGGGCGTGGCTGAACAGGTCAGCGGCCTGCTCCAGCTGGCTGAGCACCCGCTGGGTCATGCGGTCGTGCAGTTCGGCGGCGATCAGGGCGGCGTCAGCGTCGCTCAGGGTGCCGGCCACGTAGTAGGCGATGCCGCGCTCCAGGCGCTGGATCGACTGCAGGCCGCAGTTGTGGGCGATGTCGCTGGCCTTGCTGGCCCATGGCGAAATGGTGCCCAGGCGCGGTACCACCAGGAACAGACGACCCGTCGGCTCCTGTACCGGCACGCTCGGGCCGTACTTGAGCAGACGGCCCAGCACCTGCTGCTGGTCGGCGGTCAGCTCGCCGTCAACATCGGCGAAGTGGGCAAATTCGGCATACAAACCAGTAACAGCGGGGACTTTCTGGCTCAGTTGCTCGAGTAATTTACCGTGGCGAAAGGCAGAAAGGGCAGGAGCGCCGCGCAGGATCAACATCGTCGGGACAGCCTCAGGAAGGGGTGTGCTTAGAGGCCGTGCATTCTAGCCTAATTCGATGGCTTTCGGCACCTGCTCTGAGCCACGCCTGCCGGGCGGCGGAACCGGACTTCGGGGTCAGTTTTCAGCGGTGTCCGGCTTGAGACGAGATCGAGCGGCGCCGGGTGTCCGGTTTGAGACATTCTGCGCCTGTGAGATCGAGCGCCGCAGGTGTCCGCCTCAAGACATTCTGCGCCTGGGAGATCGAGCGCCGCAGGTGTCCGCCTTAAGACATTCTGCGCCTGTGAGATCGAGCGCCGCCGGGTGTCCGGCTTGAGACATTCAGCGCCTGGGAGATCGAGCGCCGCAGGTGTCCGCCTCGACACATTCTGCGCCTGTGAGATCGAGCGCCGCCAGGTGTCCGCCTTAAGACATTCTGCGCCTGTGAGATCGAGCGCCGCAGGTGTCCGCCTTAAGACATTCTGCGCCTGTGAGATCGAGCGCCGCCCGCGCGGCGCTTCGCGGGTAAACCCGCTCCTACGTTTGTTTCGGGCCAATTATGCCTGTGGGATTTGCGCGCGAACGCCTTGGTGCCTATATCGATATCGCGTCGTACCAACAAGGCGGTCGCGCGCGCCAGGCACAGGATGGACTGGCCCGAAACAAACGTAGGAGCGGGTTTACCCGCGAAGCGCCGCGCGGGCGGCGCTCGATCTCATAGGCGCTGAATATCTCAAGAAGGGCACCTGGTAGCCTTGATGCAATCCCCTCCCCCTCCCCTCCCCCTCCCCAACCACACAACCCGCTACCAGACAAGCTAACCGTTGTCGAGATATGGTTGGGCCAGTCCTTTGCGTATACTGCAACCTATGTTCGCCCACACTGCTTTGCGCCAGCGTTGCGCCAAATGGCTTCTCGCAACCGGACTCTTTCTGCTGCTAGGTGCCTGCGTTGAAAAACCCAGCACCCTCGAGCGCGTGAAGGAGGATGGCGTGCTGCGCGTGATCACACGCAACAGCCCTGCAACCTACTTCCAGGACCGTAACGGCGAAACCGGCTTCGAGTACGAACTGGTCCAGCATTTCGCCGACGATCTCGGCGTAAAGCTGCAGATCGAGACCGCCGACAACCTGGACGAGCTCTACGACTCCCTCGGCAAGCCCTCCGGCCCGGTACTGGCTGCCGCCGGCCTGGTCAGCAGTGAACGGCGCAAAACCCAGGTGAAATACTCCCATCCCTACCTGGAGGTGACCCCGCAGGTCATCTACCGCAACGGCCGCCCGCGCCCCACCGGCGCCCAGGGTTTGGTCGGCAAGAAGATCATGGTGCTCAAGGGCAGCAGCCATGCTGACCAGTTGGCCGAGCTGAAAAAGCAGTACCCTGCCTTGCAATATGAGGAATCCGACGCCGTCGAAGTGGTCGACCTGCTGCGCATGGTGGACGAAGGTCAGATCGACTTGACCCTGGTGGACTCCAACGAACTGGCGATGAACCAGGTGTATTTCCCCAACGTGCGGGTCGCCTTCGATTTGGGCGACACCCGCGACCAGCGCTGGGCAGTGGCAGCAGGCGAAGACAACAGCCTGCTCAACGAAATCAACGAATTTCTCGACAAGGCACAGAAAAACGGCACCCTTCAACGCTTGAAGGACCGCTACTACGGCCATGTCGACGTGCTTGGCTATGTCGGCGCCTACACCTTCGCCCAGCACCTGCAGCAGCGCCTGCCCAAGTACGAGAAGCACTTCAAGAGCTACGCCAAGGTCGAGCAGGTCGACTGGCGCCTGCTGGCCGCCATCGGCTACCAGGAATCGATGTGGCAGCCGGAAGTCACCTCCAAGACCGGCGTGCGCGGCCTGATGATGCTGACCCAGCGCACCGCCCAGGCCATGGGCGTGTCCAACCGCCTGGACCCGAGGCAGAGCATCCAGGGCGGCGCCAAGTACTTCATGAAGATCAAGGAAGAGCTTGACGACAGCATTCAGGAACCGGATCGCACCTGGTTTGCCCTGGCGGCCTACAACGTCGGCAGCGGCCACCTGGAAGACGCCCGCACCCTGGCCAAGCGCGAGAAGCTCAACCCGAACAAGTGGCTGGACGTGAAGAAGATGCTGCCGCGGCTGGCTCAGAAGCAGTGGTACCGGCAGACCAAGTACGGCTATGCCCGTGGGGGCGAACCGGTGCATTTCGTGGCCAACATCCGTCGTTACTACGACATCCTCACCTGGGTGACCCAGCCGCAGCTCGAAGGCCAGGTGGCCGAGGGCAACCTGCATGTGCCCGGGGTCAACAAGGACAAGCCAGCGGATAAGTCGTCGCCGATGTAAGCCAGTAGGCCTCTTCGCGGGCAAACCCGCGCCTACAAGATTTGCGCAGAACCTGTAGGGGCGGGCTTGCCCGCGAAGAGGCCGGTGCAGCTCAAGCCTTGGCCCGGCGGGCCTTGAAGAAGTCGCTGAGGATCTGCCCGCACTCTTGCGCCAGCACCCCGCCCTCCACCATCACCCGGTGATTGAGAAAGCCTTGGCCAAAGAACTGCCCCTGGCTCTGCACGATCCCCGCCTTGGGCTCCAGCGCGCCAAACACCACGCGCATCACCCGCGAATGCACGATCAGCCCCGCACACATGCTGCACGGTTCCAGGGTCACATACAGGGTGCTGCCGGGTAGCCGGTAGTTGCTGGCCGACCTGGCTGCCGCCCTGATCGCCACCATCTCGGCATGCGCGCTGGGGTCGCTGTCGATGATCGGCCGATTGAAACCCTGGCCGATCACCTGCCCATGCTGTACCAGCACCGCCCCCACCGGCACCTCGCCCAGCACCGCGCCTTCGGCGGCCAAGGCCAGCGCCAGGCGCATGAACTCCTGATCGCGACTGCGATCGATGATCTGCGGGCGCATCAGACCACCGCAATCGCGGCCATCAGGCCGGTTTCCATGTGGTCGATGACGTGGCAGTGAAACATCCAGGTCCCTGGGTTATCCGCCACCAGTGCTACCTGGGCGCGCTCGTTCTTGCCCAGCAAGTAGGTGTCGGTGAACCACGGTTCCTTGATGTCGTGACGGTTGGAGGCGATCACCTTGAAGCTCATGCCATGCAAGTGGATCGGGTGCTGGTACTGGGTCATGTTCTTAAGCTCGAAGATGTAGCTCTTGCCCTTCTGCAACGTGGCGATGGGGCGGTCGGCACAGGTCTTGTCGGTAATATCCCAGGCCTGGCCGTTGATCTGCCACATGCTCGACGGTTTGGCCGGATCAGCGGTGACAGAGACGCCGGCCGCCCACTCGAAATTGAAGTTCAGCTTTTCGGCATTCTCCAGGTCCGGCTCGGCGATCGGATTGGGTGGCAGCGCGGGCGGCCAGTCACTCGGCGCGTCGTTGCTGGCCACCGAACGCAGGGTGCCCAGGCGCACGAAACCGTCGCGCAGGGAAATTTCCTCACCCGCCTCAGGAATGCGGATGGCCAGGCAGATACGCATGCCAGGGCCTAGCCAGTATTCGTCCAGCGCACGCGGGGTCACCGGGTTGCCGTCGAGGGCATAGATTCTCGCCTCGCAGTTGCCCTTGAGGTTGAGGCGGTAGGTCCAGGTATTGTCCAGGTTCAGCACGCGCACCCGCACCACCTGGCCGGCCGGCAGCTCGGTGATCGAGTCGGCCTGGCCGTTGATGGTGATCAACCGCCCGGCAGTGCCGTTGCGCGCGGCCTCGCGCGGAATGCTGAAAGGCAGCCATGCGCCCTGCTCGTCCACATGCCAGTTCTTCAGGCTCAGCGTACGCTCATGCTGGAACCCGGTGGGTTCACGTTCCTCGACGATCAGCGGCCCGACCAGACCGCGGCCTAGCTCCTCGGAGCTGCTGACGTGCGGGTGGTACCAGTAACTGCCGGCGTCCGGCACGCGGAATTTGTAATCGAAGTACTCACCCGGCTTGACCGGCAACTGCGACACATAGGGTACGCCGTCCATTTCCAGCGGCAGGCGAATGCCGTGCCAATGGATAGTGGTTTCGACCGGCAGGTGATTGATGAAGCGCACCCGCAACCAGGTGCCTTGGCGTACTCGCAACTCCGTCCCCGGCGCTGAAGGGCCAAAAGCCCAGGCCTCGGTCTTGAAACCCGGCACCAGCTCCACTTCCAGCGGGGCGGCAATCAGCTCGTAGTCGTGCCCGGCGTTCTCGTCCTCGACCTTGCCCAACCAGTATCGCGCCGCACCTCCGGCCCCCAGGCCTACTACAACCAGGCCAGTGAGGCCTTTGAGCATTTGTCGACGGGTGAAGGACATCGGTGCGGGTACCTCGCTTCGGTGCAATCAAACTGCCAGCAGGACTGACGATAAAGGCGAATACGATACACCTGCAAACGGGAAATATTAAGTGAAAACCCGGCGTCACGAAGCGACCGGACAAGCAATAAGCACCACCGCCCTGGCTCACGACCGTTCAAAACTGGCAGCCTTTCACCTCTATTGGACAACCGTGATGCTTGCCGACACCCTCCCCAGCGACCAGCAAATGCTGATGACCCTCGCCGGACAACTCACTGAAGACTGCCCTGACATGCGCGAGATGGCGCGCGAAGTCGCACAACAGCTCCTTGCGCGTCATGACCTGAAAGCACTCGAGCCCGACAATGTCTACCTGCACCGTTTCCACACCGCCGTCAGCAGCCCTCGAACCTTCAACGGCTGGCAGCACCTGGATCAGCCCTTTGAATCCCTGACCCTGCCACAACTGGTGATGCACCGCTTCGATGCCCAAGCCCGGGACAACGCTGACGTGCTCAGTTACCTCGCTGGCTTTTACAGCGATGGACCAGGCAAAGACGTGTATGACGAGCGCAATGAAGTTCGACTCGACCCCAAGGACGTGCTGGAGTATTTCTGGCGCATTGATTTTGCCTCGGGTTTCAAGACGCGGATGACCTCGTTCTGGGCAAAACATTCAGAGCACTTCCGCACGCTGGCCAAAGCCAACTTCATGAGCAAATTACTGGAAGCCTGCGCGCAAGAGCCCTCCTCCGCGCTAGCCCGTCACGGCCAGGATATCGCTCATGCCCTGGTGGGCGAGACGACCTGGCCGCCGTCGCTGGAAGCACTGCAACAAAGGGTCTTGCCGGGTGGCGCAACGCGCGTATGCGCGTTGGACATTGGCGGGTATGTGGCGACGGACATCCTTCGCCTGCAATTGGCCAATGGCAGCCAGCTGATTTACATGCCGGGCGATGTCGACGGCTTACATTACTTCCAGAACGACCAGGCACTGTTCTGGTGGGTGCTCACAAACTGCACCTATGTCGAAAACCGAACCCGCTTTCTGGCACATTTTTCCCTCGACGATCGTGAAGAGGCTGACGGCAAAGTCGGGTTGAATCATCTGATCGATCTGCTCTTTCACGGCTGGGGCAACCATGATTACAGCGGCCTCAATACCCTCGACCTGACCATTGAAGAGGATGCCTTCGACTGGCTGCGCAACAAGGCTCGCAAGCGGATGATCGATGATGCGCATTTCTCTTTGCGCTCCAACGCCGACCTGCGCAGACAATTGTGGATCGGTTATCTGAAGGCGGGCCTGCAGGTGTTCGGCCCCATGGCGGCAGTGAGTTGGCCGGTAGCGTTGGCGCTGGTGGGGGCAGGCATTGCTGAAATGGGTTTGAACATCTACCAGGCGGTACACGGGCACACAACGCGTGAACGCAAGGCAGGTACAACCGGCGCCATTTTCGCCGCCATCGAGACACTGTTCAACGCGACCTTTCTGCTCAGCGCACCAGGCAAACCCCTTGACGAGTTCGCAGAGGTGGCTGAAGCAGGCGCTGCGACTGAGGAAGGGGAAGCCCCGATACCGGCGGAAGAATCAGCGCATGAACACAGCGGGGAACCCACTGATGAAAGTGCTTCAGAGGTGGCAGAGGCGATTGAAACCTGGGTACCTCAGCCCTTCCAGCCAAGCGAAAGGTGGGCTGCACTGCGCCCTTTCGAAACGAATGTAGTGCTTGGCGGCAAACCTGGTACAGGGTTTCTTGAAGGTATCCATCTGCAAGATGGGCAGTTTTACGCATTGATCGATGAGATGCCTTACCAAGTACGTTTTGTACCCGAACTGAAATCCTGGACCATCGTCGATCCTGAAAACCCTTTCTCATTTTACAAAAGCTTGCCCATCCGCCTGGATGGCGCAGGCCAGTGGCACCCAGTGGAACGCCTTGGCCTCAACGGAGGCATGCTGTCGAGCCTGAAAATCTGGGGCCGGCCGTCAGCAAGAGCAAGCGTGCCACCCTTGGCTGAAACACCTTACGCAGTGCCAGCCGATTTGCGCGCCTCACTGAAGGATGTTTCTGACGATGAGATTACCGGTGCGCGAGCGTTCCTCGATGCCCCTGATCGACAGGCCGCCATCGCCCGATTTCGCCAACTACGTGATCAACTGGCCGCCGATGCCCAAACGTTCATGACCACAGTGCAAACACCGGCACGGCCGCATATACCAGAATTACCCGCCAACGCTTCTTCCAAATACATTTTGAAAAGTCTCTACAACAACAGTAACGGCTTGGTCATTGGCGAAGCGCACAGTGGCCTTGGCAGCAAGCGATTGCTGATCGACAACATGCGCCAGCTACGCAAACTGAAGGTAAAGACGCTGTACATGGAGCACTTCACCACCGACTTCCAGCAAGCAGACCTGGATACCTTCAACCGCACCGGCGTGATGCCGCAGGAGCTGGATCGCTACGTGGAAAGCCAGGATGTCGGCCACCGCACCGACCCCGAGGGCCGCTACACATTTCGGCAGGTACTGGTCAGCGCACAGAAAAACGGCGTACGCATACAGTCCATCGACTGCATGGCCAGTTACCGCCAGGCGTGGGCAAATCCCGTTTCCGATGTGGCACGCCAGCGCATGATGAACTTCCATGCACACTTGATCATCGAGGCAGACCAGGCCGCGCGCGGCTCGGGAAAATGGATTGCGCTGGTCGGCAGTACCCACGCCAACACCTTCCATGGCGTAACCGGGCTGGCCGAAACCGAAGGCGCGATTGGACTGCGTGTCGAAGACCGCCCGATCGGCGAACCTGACGCTTACAGCGCAGACCCTGGTGTGGATGCCTTGGACGAAGGTGGCACCGTAAGGCATGTGCAAAGTGACCTGCGGCTACGCGCCGCCGTATTGACCACCCGCCCGCCATCACCAGACTTTGACAGCCTGCTGGTGAGGCCTGGCGATTACGCGATCGAACGCACCCAGGGCGAGGAATACCTGATCAACCGCAGCCGGGACTCGACCTTGCGACGCACGCTGATCCAGCGCGATGGGCGCTTTTACTACCTGGAGCGCCCCGATTGGCCAACCATCCATGAACGTCGCTTTCAAAACCTGGGCGAGCTTCATGCCCAATTGAGATTACGCGGCATGCATCACATCGCCCCTTGAGCCAGGCAAGGCGCAGATACGACAAGGGCGCCTTGCGGCGCCCTTGGGGTTCAGCTTATTCCCACTCGATAGTGGCAGGCGGCTTGCTCGACACGTCGTAGGTAACGCGCGAGATACCGTCGATTTCGTTGATGATACGACCGCTGACGGTTTCCAGCAGCTCGTACGGCAGGTGTGCCCAACGCGCGGTCATGAAGTCCACGGTCTCGACGGCACGCAGGGCCACAACCCAGGCGTAGCGACGGCCGTCGCCAACGACGCCGACCGACTTGACCGGCTGGAACACCACGAATGCCTGGCTGGTCTTGTGGTACCAGTCGGCCTTGCGCAGCTCTTCGATGAAGATGTGGTCGGCGCGACGCAGGATGTCGGCGTATTCCTTCTTCACTTCACCAAGGATACGCACGCCCAGGCCCGGGCCCGGGAACGGGTGGCGGTAGACCATGTCGTACGGCAGGCCCAGCTCCAGGCCGATCTTGCGCACTTCGTCCTTGAACAGCTCACGCAGCGGCTCGACCAGCTTGAGGTTCATCTCCTCCGGCAGGCCACCAACGTTGTGGTGCGACTTGATCACGTGAGCCTTGCCGCTCTTGGCGCCAGCCGACTCGATCACGTCCGGGTAGATGGTGCCCTGGGCGAGGAACTGGATGTTCTCCAGCTTGCTGGCTTCGGCATCGAACACGTCGATGAAGGTGCGGCCGATGATCTTGCGCTTCTTCTCAGGGTCGGCTTCGCCGGCCAGGTTGTCCAGGAACTGCTTTTCAGCGTCGGCGCGGATCACCTTGACGCCCATGTTCTCTTTGAACATGGCCATCACCTGGTCACCTTCGTGCAGGCGCAGCAGGCCGTTGTCGACGAATACGCAGGTCAACTGGTCGCCGATGGCGCGGTGCAGCAGCGCGGCAACCACCGAGCTGTCAACGCCGCCGGACAGGCCCAGCAGGACGTTGGCCGAACCGACTTGCGCACGCACCTGGGCGATGGCGTCTTCGACGATGTTGGACGCCGTCCACAGGGCTTCACAGCCGCAGATGTCCTGCACGAAGCGGGACAGGATGCGACCCCCTTGCTTGGTGTGGGTCACTTCAGGGTGGAACTGCACGCCGTAGTAGCCGCGGACGTCGTCGTACATGCCAGCGATCGGGCAGCTTGGGGTGCTGGCCAGAATGTTGAAGTTGCCAGGCATCTGGGTGACCTTGTCACCGTGGCTCATCCACACGTCCAGGCCCAGCACGCCGTCGTCGTCAACGTGGTCTTCGATGCCGTCGAGCAGGCGGCTCTTGCCGACAACGTCCACGCGGGCATAACCGAACTCACGCAGGTCGGAACCTTCTACCTTGCCGCCCATCTGCTCGGCCATGGTCTGCATGCCGTAGCAAATACCCAGCACAGGCACATTCAGGTCAAACACGGCTTGCGGAGCGCGCGGGCTGTTGGCTTCGTGGACCGACTCGGGGCCGCCGGCAAGGATGATGCCGCGCGGGTTGAATTCGCGGATCGCTTCATCGTCCATGTCGAACGGGTGCAGTTCGCAGTACACGCCGATTTCGCGCACGCGGCGGGCGATCAGCTGGGTGTACTGGGAACCGAAATCGAGGATCAGGATGCGGTGAGCGTGAATGTCGAGGGCCATGACTCAATCTCGTCAGTGGAAATCGGAAACGACGCGGGGCTGTCATGACAGCCCCGCTTTATGTTGTAGCTGGAAGCCTCAGCCTACGCGGTAGTTAGGGGCTTCTTTGGTGATTTGCACGTCGTGCACGTGGGACTCGGCCATGCCGGCACCGGTGATACGCACGAACTCCGGCTTGGTGCGCATTTCTTCGATGGTTGCGCTGCCGGTATAGCCCATGGACGAACGCAGGCCGCCCATCAGCTGGTGGATGATCGCGGCCAGGGCGCCTTTGTAAGGAACGCGGCCTTCGATGCCTTCCGGTACCAGCTTCTCGGCGCCGGCCGAGGAGTCCTGGAAGTAACGGTCGGACGAGCCTTGCGCCTGTGCCATGGCACCCAGCGAGCCCATGCCGCGGTAGGCCTTGTAGGAACGACCCTGGAACAGCTCGACCTCACCCGGGGCCTCTTCGGTACCGGCGAACATCGAACCCATCATCACGCAGGACGCACCGGCAACGATGGCCTTGGACAGGTCACCGGAGAAGCGGATACCGCCGTCAGCGATCAGTGGCACGCCAGTGCCTTCCAGTGCTGCTGCGACGTTGGCGATGGCGCTGATTTGCGGCACGCCGACACCGGCAACGATACGGGTGGTGCAGATAGAGCCAGGGCCGATACCGACCTTGACCGCATCAGCACCCGCTTCGGCCAGGGCCTTGGCGGCAGCGCCGGTGGCGATGTTGCCGCCGATCACCTGCACTTGCGGGTAGGTTTCTTTCACCCAGCGTACGCGGTCGATCACACCTTTGGAGTGGCCGTGGGCAGTGTCGACGACGACGACATCAACGCCAGCTGCCACCAGCGCAGCAACGCGCTCGCCGGTGTCCTTGCCGGTGCCGACGGCGGCGCCGACGCGCAGGCGACCTTGGTCGTCCTTGCTGGCCAGCGGGTAAGCCTTGGCTTTTTCGATGTCCTTGACGGTCATCATGCCCTTGAGGTTGAACTTGTCGTCAACGATCAGGACTTTTTCCAGGCGATGCTTGTGCAGCAGCTCGCGAACTTCGTTTTTATCGGCGCCTTCGCGGACGGTGACCAGGCGCTCTTTCGGCGTCATCACGTCGCGAACCTTGGCGTCCAGGCGATTTTCGAAGCGCACGTCACGGGAGGTGACGATGCCGACCAGGTCGCCGTTCGCCAGTACCGGCACGCCAGAGATGTTGTTCAGGCGGGTCAGCTCGAACAGGTCGCGCACAGTGGCATCGGCGTCGATGGTGATCGGGTCCTTGACCACGCCAGCCTCGAACTTCTTGACCTTGCGCACTTCGCCGGCCTGTTGTTCGATGGTCATGTTCTTGTGGATGATGCCGATACCGCCTTCCTGAGCCATGGCAATGGCCAGACGCGCTTCGGTCACGGTATCCATGGCAGCGGAAACCAGCGGAATGTTCAGCTCGATGCCACGGGTCAAACGGGTCTTGAGACTGACTTCATTGGGCAGTACCTCGGAATAGCCAGGTACAAGGAGGATATCGTCGAAGGTCAGGGCTTCTTGGCTGATACGCAGCATCGCGGGGGCTCCCGGGCGGGAAAAATGGAAGCGCGCCATTATACTCATGCATGGCGCGCCGCTCAATGCAAAATAAGGGCCTTCGGTCAGGCTTGTGGCAGTTTTACCTGCACCACGGCCACCGGCTGGTCGAGCCAGTCGGCGAAGCTGTCGAGAAAGGCCTGGGTGAACCCGGCCTCGCCCCAGTTGTTGAAGATGAACCCCAGGTTGGAAAAGGCACATGGCTGCAGGTAAATGAAGCCATTGATGTCATCTTCGAAGCCGCACAGTGGGCAGGTAAAGTTGTCGCTCACTGCCGGCATCCACTCTTCCAGGCTTTCGAACAACGGCTCGCCTACCTCGCGCCGGCACTCCGGGCAACCGGCTTCTTCGAGGAAGCCTTCGGCGGGGGTATAGATGCAGCGCTTGAGCATCACTTCCAGGCCGTTGACCGGTTCGCCGAAGGGCAGTTTTTCCGGGTGCAGGGCCACTTTGCGCGCCCCTGCCGCCAGGGCATGGCCCATGCGGTTACCGGTGCGGCCACAGGTGGTCAGCTGCTCCTCGACGACCTTTTCGCGCACCAGCCAGCGCAGGATGGCGCGGGCACGGGCTTCATGCACCGGGACGGTAGACAGCTTTGGAACGATGATGCTCTGGGTGTTCATGAACGGGACAAGCCTGAGAAACGCCGGTAATGACGCAATTCTACCGCTCAGGCGCTCAGGTAGCGACCAATCAACGCCAGCCCACTGGCCAGCACCAGCCAGGTGACCAGCCGTACGAACGCTTCACGGGATAACCGGTGGGTCAACCGACGCCCTACCCACAGGCCAATGAACATGACAGGCAGCAGGCAGGCGGCGAGCAGCAGCAGGCTTTGGTCGGCATAGACACCGGCGATCAGGAACAGCGACAGACGCACTATCGTACTGCAGCTGATCAGCGCGCTCTGGGTGGCGCGTACCTGTTCCTTCACCTCCAGCCGTGCGCTCAGGTAAAGGGCATAGAGAAACCCGCCGCTGCCGAACAAAGCCCCGAACAATCCGCCTGCCGTGCCCATCGGCACCGCCCAGAAGCCGGACAGGCTGGCTGGCCTCACTTTCACTGCCAGCCCGTAAAGTGCATAGGCAGTCACGAATACCCCCATCAACAGCAGCAACAGGTCGGACTTCAGTTGCAGCAGGAACACCACGCCCAACGTACAACCCAAGGCCATGAAGGGCAGCAGCCGCAGCAATTCACTGCGTACCACATCCCGGCGCGACGGCAGCAGGTTGCCGAACGCGGCCACGAAATCCAGCAGCACCAGCAACGGGATGATGCGTGACAACGGCATGAAGTGAATCAGCACCGGCCCCGCCACGAGTGCAGTACCGAAGCCGGCGATGCCGAAGACGATGTAGGCCGCAGCGATGGCGAACAGGATCGGCAGCCAGTCAAGGCCGGAAAACGACAGTTGGGCAAGCATGGCAGCAGTTCCTGGGAAGACAGGCAAAGGTTAGCCAGCCATGAGCCATGCCGACTAATATGCCTTTATCGCAAGAGCCATCTCAAAAAGGCATGACATGACGTCGATCCGACAGTTGCGTTACTTCGTGGAAATCGCCGAGTGTGGCAGTTTCAGCAGTGCAGCCGAGCGACTGTACGTTGCCCAGTCGGCCCTTAGCCGGCAGATCAAGGAGCTGGAGCAGCAACTGGGCACGCCGCTGTTCGAACGCACGGCGCGCCTGCCTCGCCTGACGCTGGCCGGTCAGGCCTTTCTTGAACGGGCGCGACGCTTGCTGGCTGACCTGGCACAGGCGGAGCGGGTTACCCGTGACATTGGCCAAGGGTTGCAAGGCAGCTTGCGCCTGAACCATTCCAGCACCATGCCGCTGACCGGCGGGCTTCTGGCTCGCCTGGGGAACTACCTGAAGCACAACCCAGGGGTTTCGCTGGAGATTGCGCAGCAGTCGTCGGAGGCACAACTGGAAGACATTGCTGCCGGACGGCTGGATATCGGCCTGTTGCGCTTGCCGGTGCTGCGCCAGCATGAAGGCGTGGTGCTGCATGAACTGTTCGACGAACCCTTGTTGCTGGCGGTCGCCGCTGGGCACCCCTTGGCGGGTACTCGGCACGTGCAACTGGAGCAATTGAAGGAAGAACGCTTCATTTCCATCCCGCACCGGGATCGCGGTGGCTTGAGCTACCTGTCTGCCTCGTTGTGCATGGGGGCAGGGTTCTTCCCGCAGGCGGCGCAGGTACTGTCGCGCAAGACTACGCAGTTGCAGCTGATACAGGCGGGGTTTGGGGTGGCGTTGTTGCCGCGGTGCATGTGCGAGATTGCCCCGGCTTCAGTCAGCTTCGTAGCGCTGGAGGGTGATTGCCAGAGCACAGTGGCACTGGCCTGTCGCCGTGATGCGGGGCAACTGGTGCGGCAGTTCGTGGCGACGATGCAGGGCTGAAGGCACCGGTTGCGGTCTTGTGGGAGCGGCCTTGCGTCGCGAAAGGGCTGCGATGCGGCCCCAGGTTTTCAGCTTCGCCGCATGAAGTGCCGGGGCCGCGTTGCGGCCCTTTCGCGACGCAAGGCCGCTCCCACAAGGATTGGGTCAAGGCTGACAGTAGGGGCAAGACAGACAACCGGGGCCGATGTCATTTATGATGCCTGCCATGATCAAAGACCCTTTCGAACGACTCGGGCTGGACCGCGAGGTCCTTACCGTCAGCCAACTCAACGGCCGCGCCCGCGTGCTGCTGGAAGACGTTTTCCGCAGCGTGTGGGTGGAAGGCGAAATCTCCAACCTCGCCCGCCCGGCGTCCGGCCACATGTACTTCACCCTCAAGGACAGCGGCGCCCAGGTGCGTTGCGCGTTGTTCCGGCAGAACGCCACGCGGGTACGCCAGGCACTGCGAGACGGCCTGGCGGTGCGGGTGCGCGGCAAGGTTTCGCTGTTCGAGGGACGTGGCGACTACCAGCTGATTCTCGACACCGTCGAACCCGCCGGTGATGGCGCGCTGCGCCTGGCTTTTGAGGCCCTGAAGGAAAAGCTCGGTGCCGAGGGACTGTTCAGCACCGAACGAAAGAAGCCACTGCCGGCTCACCCGCAGCGCATCGGCATCATCACCTCGCCCACTGGCGCGGTGATCCGCGACATCATCAGTGTGTTCGGCCGCCGTGCCCCGCAGGTGGAGCTGAACCTGATCCCTACGGCGGTACAGGGCCGCGAAGCCATCGCGCAGATCGTACGCGCCATCCGCCTGGCCGACAGCCTCGGCTTCGATGCGCTGATTCTGGCGCGTGGTGGTGGTTCGCTGGAAGACCTGTGGTGTTTCAACGAGGAAGCCGTGGCGCGTGCCGTGGCCGCCTGCGTCACGCCAATTGTCAGCGCCGTGGGCCATGAAACCGACGTGTCGATCAGCGACTTCGTGGCTGACGTGCGCGCACCCACCCCGTCGGCTGCCGCCGAGCTGCTGGCCCCTGACAACAGCGGCCTTCGGCAACGCCTGGATGGCCTG
Source organism: Pseudomonas sp. JY-Q (assembly GCF_001655295.1). Taxonomy (NCBI): domain Bacteria; kingdom Pseudomonadati; phylum Pseudomonadota; class Gammaproteobacteria; order Pseudomonadales; family Pseudomonadaceae; genus Pseudomonas; species Pseudomonas sp. JY-Q. The sequence goes on from NZ_CP011525.1 coordinate 4,965,841, forward strand.
CAACGGCGCCTGCTGCTGCGCATGCAGAACCGCCTGACCCACGACCGCCTGCGCCTGGAGTCACTCACCCGCCGCCTGCGTCATCCAGGCGAGCGTTTGCGCCAGCAGGCTCAACGCCTGGACGACCTGGACATGCGCCTGCGTCGCGCGTTCATGCTCAACCTCAACCAGCGCCGCGAACGCCTGGCACGCCTGGACGCCCGCCTGGCCGCGCAGCATCCGGGGCGTAACCTGAAACTGCTGAACCAGCGCCTGGACAGCCTGGCCGAGCGCCTGCCACGGGCCATGCGTGAGGTGCTCAAGGACCGTCGCCAGCGGTTCCAGGCCCAGTTGCAGACACTGCAGGTGGTCAGTCCGCTGGCCACCCTGGCCCGCGGATACAGCATTTTGCTGGATGAACAAGGCCAGGCCATTCGCAGCGCGGAACAGACCCACAACGGCCAACGCCTGACCGCCCGCCTGAACGAAGGCGAGCTGCTGGTGCGGGTCGAAGACAACCACCTGACCCCGGTCACCCTCTCACTACTGGACTGACACATGCCCCGCGTGCTCGCGCATCTGCTTGCCCTTTCCCTGCTGCTGCTGGCCGGCGGCGCCCAGGCCAGCTACATCACCCGCACACTGAACAAACCGGTACCCGGCGGTGTGGCAGTCGTCGACCTAGGCCCCGCCGCCAACGCACCCAGCGCCCGTTTCGACGGCAAACCGGTGCTGGTGGTGAAGGAGCAGGACAACTGGCTGGCCATCGTCGGCATCCCGCTGACCCAGAAGCCCGGCACCGCAGTGCTGAACCAGGGCGGGCGCACCCTGCCTTTCAGCGTAGGCAGCAAGAAGTACCCTGAGCAGCGCATCACCCTGAAGAACACGCGCCAGGTCAACCCGAACCCGGCCGACCTCAAGCGCATCGACCGCGAACTGGCCGAGCAGATCAAGGCCTACCGCAGCTTCAGCCCTAACCTGCCGAGCAACCTGGTTCTCGACAAGCCGGTCAACGGCCCGCTGTCGAGCAAGTTCGGCGTGCGCCGCTTCTTCAACGGCGAAGAACGCAACCCGCATGCGGGGCTGGATTTTGCGGTGCCGGCAGGCACGCCGATCAAGACACCCGCCAATGGCAAAGTGATTCTGGTGGGGGACTATTTCTTCAACGGCCGCACGGTGTTCGTCGACCATGGGCAGGGCTTTATCAGCATGTTCTGCCACATGTCGAAAATCGATGTGCAGGTGGGCCAGCAACTGCGTCGTGGCGAGGTGGTCGGGCGCGTGGGCTCGACCGGGCGGGCTACCGGGCCGCACATGCACTGGAACGTCAGCCTGAACGATGCGCGGGTGGACCCGGCGATTTTCATTGGGGCGTTCCAGCCCTGAACGGTGCGCTGCCTGGGCCGGCCCATTCGCGGGTAAACCCGCTCCTACAAGGGGCGGCGTACCTGTAGGCGCGGGGTTACCCACGAATGGGCCAGCACCGCTGGCATTTCTTCCATTGTGTTGCGCCATCGAAAAATACCGCGCAAAAGCAACGAAGCACTCAGCCCAATCAAGCCATAAAATCTCGCCTAATGGCTTTTTTTAAGCATTTCTCTCAATTTTCCCCGAACACTTGCCATCCCCCACCCCACTGGTTAAGTTTGAAGGCATGAAAACCTTCAGCACCCTCATCCTGCTCCGACAACATCGCAGCCTCTGCCTGGTCAGCGCCCGACTACCAGGCTGAATCGCGTCGCCTCGCCTCTTCATATCGTTATCGCTCGGCAGGCCCGATCTCGGCCGCACACAAAAGGATTGCTTCCATGACCATGCTCAAAGACCCTTCGAAGAAATACCGCGCTTTCCCGACCATCGACCTGCCTGACCGTACCTGGCCGTCGAAGACCATCACCCAGGCACCTATCTGGTGCAGTTCCGACCTGCGTGACGGCAACCAGTCGCTGATAGAGCCGATGGACTCGGAGAAGAAACTGCGCTTCTGGAAGACCTTGGTGCAGGTTGGCGTGAAGGAGATCGAAGCCTCGTTCCCGTCTGCCTCGCAAACCGATTTCGACTTCGTGCGCACCCTGATCCAGGACGGCCACATCCCGGATGACACCACCATCCAGGTGCTCACCCAGGCACGTGAAGACCTGATTGCCCGCACCTTCGAATCGCTGCGCGGTGCGAAGAAGGCCATCGTCCACCTGTACAACGCCACCAGCCCGTCGTTCCGCCGCATCGTCTTCAATCAGGACAAGCAAGGCGTGAAGGACATCGCGGTGAACGCGGCCAAGCTGTTCGTCAAGTACGCCGCCCAGCAGCCGGAAACCCAGTGGACCTTCCAGTACTCGCCAGAAACCTTCAGCGCCACTGAAATGGAGTTCGCCAAGGAAGTCTGCGACGCGGTCATCGAGGTGTGGAACCCTACCCCTGAACACAAGATCATCCTCAACCTGCCGGCCACCGTGGAAGTGTCCACGCCAAATATCTACGCCGACCAGATCGAGTGGTTCTGCCGCAACGTCAGCCGCCGCGACAGCGTGATCATCAGCCTGCACTGCCACAACGACCGCGGCACCGGCATCGCTGCCACCGAACTGGGCCTCATGGCCGGCGCCGACCGTGCCGAAGGCTGCCTGTTCGGCAACGGCGAGCGTACCGGTAACGTCGACCTGGTGACCTTGGCACTGAACCTCTACACCCAGGGCATCGACCCGTTGCTGGACTTCTCCGACATCGACGGTGTGCGCAAGGTGGTCGAAGAGTGCAACCAGTTGCCAGTACACCCACGTCACCCGTATGTGGGCGACCTGGTCCATACCGCGTTCTCCGGCTCGCACCAGGACGCCATCCGCAAGGGCTTCGCCAAGCAGCAGGATGGGGAACTGTGGGAGGTGCCTTACCTGCCGATCGACCCGGCCGACATCGGCCGCAGCTACGAAGCGGTAATCCGCGTCAACAGCCAGTCGGGCAAAGGCGGTATCACCTACCTGCTCGAGCAGGAATATGGCATCAGCCTGCCGCGTCGCATGCAGATCGAATTCAGCCAGGTGGTGCAGGGTGAGACTGACCGCCTGGGCCTGGAAATGACCGCCCAGCAGATCTACAGCCTGCTGCACAAGGAATACCTCCAGGCCAACGCGCCATACGCACTGGTCAGCCATCGCCTGCAGGAAGAAAACGGCCACAGCGCTGTGGAAGTGGAAGTTGCCGGTGAAGGCGAAACCACCCTGCACTGGCGCGGCAAGGGCAACGGCGCCCTGGAAGCACTGGTGGCCGGCCTGCCGATTGCCGTGGAGATCATGGACTACAACGAGCACGCCATTGGCGCTGGCACCAATGCCAAGGCCGCGGCCTACATTGAACTGCGTGTAGCCGGTGGCCGTCCGGTGCATGGCGTGGGTATCGATGAGAACATCACCACGGCCAGCTTCAAGGCCCTGTTCAGCGCGCTGAACCGCTCGCTGAGCCAGCAGGAAGCCAAGGCGGCCTGAAGCCTGGAATGAGGGATGAGAAAGCCCGCATCGTTTGATGCGGGCTTTTTTGTTGGCCTGCACTGGCCCTTTCGCGGGTAAACCCGCTCCTACAACGGCCTGTGTCCAATCACCAATGTGTGTCCACCACCGATCAGGTGTAGGAGCGGGTTTACCCGCGAATACGGAGGCCACGGCAACGGTGAACGGCCAGGGATATTGGCCAGCAGGCCCGGCCCATTCGCGGGTGAACCCGCTCCTACAACGGCCTGTGCCCCCCGGTGTATGTCCACCGCAGATCGGTGCGTAGGAGCGGGTTTACCCGCGAAAGGGCCAGCACAACCACTGCAAATACCCCAGGCAAAAAAAGGGGCGCCGACCAAGCGCCCCACAAGCCGTAAAGCACACAACAGTTTTCAGTTGGCGTCCAGCAGTGCCATCGCCTCGGCACTGCACGCTTCGATCCGCGCCCAGTCACCGTTCTTGATCCAGCTGCTGTCGAGCATCCAGGTTCCCCCCACGCACATCACGTTTGGCAGTGCCATGTAGTTGCGCACGTTGGCCGGGTTTACACCACCGGTAGGACAAAAACGAATATCGCCGAACGGGCCACCAAAGGCCTTGATCGCCGCTACGCCGCCGCTGATTTCCGCCGGGAACAACTTGAACCGGCGGTAGCCCAGGGCATAGCCCATCATGATTTCGGACGGCGTGCTGATGCCCGGCAACAGCGGGATTTCACTGTCCACGCCAGCCTCGAGAATGTCCTGGGTAATACCTGGGGTAACGACGAACTGCGCGCCCGCAGCTTCAACCGCCGCGAACATGCTGCGGTCGAGCACGGTACCGGCGCCGACACACAGCTCCGGGCGCTGCTCACGCAGCACCTGAATGGCCTTGAGGCCATGCTGTGAGCGCAGGGTCACTTCCAGGGTACGGATACCGCCAGCGGCCAGGGCGTCAGCCAGCGGCAGGATGTCTTCCTCACGAGCAATGGTGATTACCGGCAGGATGCGCGCCTTTTTGCAAATGGCGTCGATCCGCGCGGCTTTATCAGCCATCGAGAGCTTGGGCTGTGGGCGTTCAAGGGTGGTCATGACTGTGGATCCTTGGCTCATGGGCACCAGTAGATGTCCAGGGGGTCGTGAAGAAAAGCGCGAATCGGCATTTCAGTAAGGTCATTGCCCGCCAGCGCGGCGCGCAGGGTAGCGAGTTTGCCCTGGCCTTGCACAGACAGCGCGATGAAGGCCGCGCTGGCCAGCAGCGAACGGGTCATCGACAGGCGCTGGTGCGGCACGCTCGGCGCCAGCAATGGCAGGCAGCGGCGCGGGCCGGCCGGGTCCAGGCCTGCTTCCAGGTTGGGACTGGCGGGGAACAGCGAGGCGGTATGGCCATCATCGCCCATGCCCAGCACCAGCACGTCGATCGGCGGTAGCTCGGCCAAGGCCTGGTCAGCTTTGAGCGCAGCTGCATCAAGGTTCTCCGCCTGCTGGTACAGGCCAACGAAGCGGGCCTTGGCCGCTGCGCCCTTCAACAGGTGGCGAGCCAGCAGGCCGGCATTGCTGTCAGCGTGCTCCACTGGCACCCAGCGCTCATCAGCCAGGCTGACGATGACCTTGGCCCAGTCCAGCTGCTCGCTGGCCAGCTTCTCCAGGAACGGCACCGGGCTGCGGCCGCCAGACAACACCACACAGGCCTGCCCCTTGGCGGCAATCGCGGCGCGCAGGCGCTCAGCCACATCATGGGCCAAGGACACGGACAGTGCCTTGGCATCCGCCAGTTCATGAGCCTTCACGGCCGCTGGCAGTTTCAATTCAGATATCCCCATACCACGCCCTCCCATCGCGTGTGATCAGTGCAATCGAGCTCATCGGCCCCCAGGAGCCCGCCGCGTATGGCTTGGGCGCGTCGCCCGCATTACGCCAGCCGGCGATCAACTGGTCGCACCACTTCCAGGCATACTCGATTTCGTCCTTGCGCACGAACAGGTTCTGGTTGCCGCGCATCACTTCGAGCAACAGCCGCTCGTAGGCATCCGGAATTCGTGCACTGCGCCAGGCATCGGAAAAATTCAGCTGCAATGGGCCACTGCGCAGTTGCATGCCCTTGTCCAGGCCCTGCTCCTTGGTCATCACCCGTAAAGAAATGCCTTCGTCCGGTTGCAGGCGGATGATCAGCTTGTTACCGATCTGCAAACGCTGTTCCGGGGCGAAGATGTAATGCGGCGTTTCCTTGAAGTGAATGACGATCTGCGACAGTTTTTGCGGCATGCGCTTGCCGGTTCGCAGGTAGAACGGCACGCCCGACCAGCGCCAGTTACGGATGTCGGCGCGCAGGGCGACGAAGGTTTCGGTGTCGCTCTGGGCGTTGGCGTTGTCTTCGTCCAGGTAACCAGGTACCGGCTTGCCTTCGCTGTAGCCGGCAATGTACTGGCCACGCACCACACTGGTGCTCAAACCGTCACCAGTGATCGGTGCCAGGGCTTTAAGCACTTTCACCTTCTCGTCGCGGATGGCATCGGCGGACAGTTCGCTGGGCGGGTCCATGGCGATCAGGCACAGCAACTGCAGCAGGTGGTTCTGGATCATGTCGCGCAGTTGGCCGGCCTTGTCGAAATAACCCCAACGGCCCTCGATACCGACCTTTTCCGCGACGGTAATCTCCACATGGGAGATGGAGTTCTGGTTCCACTGGGTTTCGAACAGGCTATTGGCGAAGCGCAGGGCAATCAGGTTCTGCACCGTCTCTTTGCCCAGGTAGTGGTCAATGCGGTAAACCCGGCTTTCAGGGAAAAACCGCGCAACGGCATCGTTGACCCGGCGCGACGACTCCAGGTCGTGGCCAATCGGTTTCTCGAGCACTACCCGGGTGCGCGCAGCCAGCCCGACCTTGTCGAGGTTTTCGCAGATGGCCCCATACACCGCCGCCGCCGTGGCGAAGTAGGCAATCAGCGGCAGCTCGCCCGGCAGTTGCTCGGCCAGGGCCTGATAGCCCTCGGGCTGAAGGAAGTCCAGATGCTGATAATTCAGGCGGGCGAGGAAGCGACCCAGCGCGGCAGGCTCGATATCTGCCTCGGGCACGTGCCGGCGCAGGTGGGCTTCGATGCTGTCCAGGTGCTCCTGCGCACTGCCGACCTCACGGGCGAGGGCCAGCAGGCGAGTGTCCGGGTGCAACAGGTTGGCCCGGTCGAGCTGGTAGAGCGCAGGAAACAGCTTGCGCAATGCCAGGTCGCCGAGGGCGCCAAACAGGGCAAAGGTGCAAGGTTCGACACTGATTGCAGCCATGATGTTGGTTCTTTCCTAAAGTTGGTCTAGGAATACCGCTTTCACACACGGTTTTCAAGGGATAATGTAGTAAAAACCACAACATTACACACAAGTGTTACAGACAAGTGGTACGCCAACCGCACCGACAGTACGATAGACGACCGTGCAAAAAGCCTGCTGCTCACACAGCCGGCTGTCTTCCCGACCCAAGGACACACCCATGGACCGCGTGCGAAACCTCCTGGAACAGATCCAGGGCCGCCTCGACGAGCTGAACAAGGCCGAACGCAAAGTCGCCGAAGTCATCCTGCTCAACCCGCAACAAGCCACCCGTTTCAGCATCGCTGCGCTGGCCCAGGCGGCCAAGGTCAGCGAACCGACCGTCAACCGCTTCTGCCGCTCGTTCGGCGTCAGCGGCTACCCCGAGCTCAAGCTGCAACTGGCGCAGAGCCTGGCCAGTGGTGCTGCGTATGTCAGCCGCGCAGTGGAGGCCGACGATGACCCGGCCGCCTATACCCAGAAGATCTTCGCCAGCGCCATCGCCTCGCTTGACAGCGCCTGCCAGCAACTGGACCCGCAACAGGTCAGCCGCGCTGTGGACATGATGATCCAGGCCCGGCAGATCCACTTCTTCGGCCTCGGTGCCTCGGCCCCGGTGGCCCTGGATGCGCAGCACAAGTTCTTCCGCTTCAACCTGGCCGTGTCGGCCCACGCCGATGTGCTGATGCAGCGCATGCTGGCCTCGGTCGCCCACACCGGCGACCTGTTCGTGATCATTTCCTACACCGGGCGCACCCGCGAACTGGTCGAAGTGGCGCGCCTGGCACGTGAAAACGGCGCTTCGGTGCTGGGCCTGACCGCCGCGGGCTCGCCACTGGCCAATGCCTGCAGCCTGAGCCTGCACATCCCGCTGCCGGAAGATACCGACATCTACATGCCGATGACCTCGCGGATCATCCAGCTGACCGTGCTCGATGTACTGGCCACCGGCATGACCCTGCGCCGCGGCGTGGACTTCCAGCCCCACCTGCGCAAGATCAAGGAAAGCCTCAACGCCAGCCGCTACCCGATCGAGGACGACGAACTCAACTGAGCCGGTGCGCCTGCAAACGCAGGTGCGCACGCTGCCCAGGCGCCAGGCTCAGGCCTTCACCACTGCCGCTGGTCGCCTCGACGCAGACAAAACGCTGCGACTCGCGGCCAGTCACCCCCATCAGCGGGCGATTGCCAGGGTGCCAGACCACGGTGTCGTCGCTGTCACCGGTGTCGATGCACAGCTCGCGCTGCCAGGCCGGGTCCTGCAATTGCACCCGTGGCGTACCGGGGTAGACCTTCTGGCAGCCGCCCTTGAGCTTCAGCGCGCCATCTTCACGGCAAGCCTGACGGTTGAGGCGGTCGTAGCCCTCAATATCTTCCAACCCAGACAGCGCTATCTCGGACACGTCACTGATGCGCCAGTACGCCAGCAGTGCATGGCTCAACTGGCAGGGTTCGCTGTCCTGATGCTCGGTGCTCAGGCTCAGTTCCATGCGGCTACCCAGCCGGGCGTGCAGGTCGACCTGCCAGTCGCACAGGTCCAGCCGCCATTTCAGGGTCACGCCCTCCTCGTCCTCACGGCTGTCCACCAGCTTCCAGTCCAGCAGCCGCGCCCAACCGTGGGCCGGCCACAGGTCTTCGCTGGGATGACGGCCATACCAGGGCCAGCACACCGGCACACCCCCCCGGATCGCCCCAACCTGCGGCCACTGTTCGGCGCACCACAGCCACGGCCGTTCACCCGCTGGTTGAAAGTGCAACAACTGCGCGCCCTGGCGGCTGAACACCGCCTGGCAACGGGGGTGATCGATGATCAGGACATCGCGCTGCTGATAACGCTCCCACTCGAATGTCGGCCGAGGCCGCTGCGAGGAAAAGAAGCGATGGAGCGGATGTTCGGGCATGGTTCAGAGCTCTTGTTGTTTGAGATAGCGCTGTCTCGGCCTATCCCCAACACCCACTGCAGACCAGTGGGTGCCGGGAACCGAAAATGGATTGGCGTAAATTTACAACAAGTTGCCTCAGAATGACGACTGAATCTTCAAGCCAGCGACCAGCGCGTTATCCACCTCGTCCACCCCGCCAGGGCTCTTGATGTACTGCAGGTTGGGCCTCACGGTCAGCCAGTTGGTGACGTGGAAGCCGTAGTAGAGCTCTGCGTTGTATTCGGTACGCTGCAGCGGTACGAAACCAGGGTTGTCGTAATCGTTGATGCCGCTCTGTGCGTTGAGCAGTTCGGCGCGCTTCTTCACGTCGTCATTCACATGAATTCGCGCCACGCCGAAGCCGATATCATCCTTGGGCCGAGCGTCGAAAGCGCCTTTGTAGACCAGCCCCACCTGCTGGTAGTTGTCGACCACGTTGGTGGCCTTGTCGTGCACGGTGAAGTTGGCGAACAGGCTAAGGCCACGGTTGACGTCGCCGCCATGGGCAGTGACCTGCTGCTGCGCCACCACCCACCATCCGTGCTTGCTGGAATGCGACTTGAAGGCTTCACCGGTCAGCGCCTGCGGGTTGCCGTTGACGTCGTCGTACACATCGTCAGCCTTGGCCGTGCTGTAGTAGTAACCCAGGCGGTACTCGCCCGGCAGACCATTGACCTTGGGCGACCACACCGCTTCCACCGGCAAGATCGCACCCTTGGTACCGCTACCGCTCAGCTTGAAGCCGTTGCCGGTTTCCAGGTTGGAGGGGTTCTGCTCGAAGGCCCCGACCTGCACGAAGAACGCCGGGGTGATGTTGTACTTCACCCGCAGCGCCCACTGGCTGACCGGCCAGTTGTACCAGATACCGCCCACCCAGTTGCCCACCTGCGAGCCGCAGAAGGCCAGGTTCTGGAAGTCGCAAGGGAAGCTGTTGAAGTCCTCCCCCTCGCCAAAACGGCCAAATTTCACGTCAAGCGCGCCGTCAAAGTACTTTTGCTTGATCCACATCTGGGTCAGGCGCCAGGTCTGGCCACGGCCCCACACCTCCTGCACCGAGCTGAACTGCCCGGCGCGCGGGTCGCTGATGCGGTCGTTGGACAGGTTGCGACCGCTTCGCTCGGTGATCGCCAGCTTGAACTCGGCATCATGCCAGCCCAGTATTTTCTGCAAGTCCAGATGCGCGCCGAGGGCGAACTGGTCGCTGTAGCGTGCGGTCTTGTCGTCGTTGTAGCCGCCATGCAGGTTGCCAGCCACCTCACCCACATAATCAAGGGTGAAGTCATAGCCTTTGTCCAGGAGCTCGGTCCGGGTGCCGCCCCAGTCGCCGGTCATCCATTTGGATTCGCTGGAAAAAGCCTCGGCAGCCTGTGTACCGCTGCTGCCTACAAGTGCAAGCAGAGCCAGCGATCCCAGTGTCTTGATGCGTTTGCGCTGTTCCATCCCTTTGCGTCCTCTTTTTCTTATTGATGGTGTAGACGATTCAACGGCCTTTGAAGTGAGCCACGTTGTCCTTTGCGGTTGCGCCAGTGCCGGCCAGGTGCAGGCGCTCGCCATTGGCAGCGTCGAACAGCAGCACCCGGGCCGGGTCGAATTGCAGGTTGAGGGTGTCACCCACCCGGCACGCCACATCTGGCGCCAGGCGGCAGCACACCTTGGTCTGGTTGAGAGTGACGAACACCAGTAGGTCCGGCCCGGTGGGCTCTGTGACCTGCACCTCGGCGCGGATAGCCGGCAAACCATTGCCGTCAGCAGCGCCCAGGGCAATCTGCTCAGGGCGGATGCCGAGGATGATCTCGCGCCCCTCAAGCGCGTCAGCAGCCCCCCCCAAGGGCAGCTCGCAGCGCGCCTGGCCGCTGTCGAGCAACGCCAGCAAGCGGCCGTCCTGCCTGGCCAGACGCACCGGAATGAAGTTCATTGGTGGCGATCCGATAAAGCTGGCCACGAACTGGTTGGCCGGGTCGTTGTAGATCTGCTGCGGGGTGCCGAACTGCTGGATGATGCCGTCCTTCATCACCGCCACCTTGTCGCCCAGGGTCATGGCCTCGATCTGGTCATGGGTGACGTACACCGTGGTGGTCTTCAGGCGCTGGTGCATCAACTTCATTTCGGTGCGCATTTCGACCCGCAGCTTGGCATCGAGGTTGGACAGGGGTTCATCGAACAGGTAGATCTTGGGTCGCCGCGCCAGTGCCCGGCCCATGGCCACGCGCTGCTGCTGGCCGCCGGACAGCTGCGCCGGCTTGCGCGCCAGCAAGTGTTCGATCTGCAGCAACTTGGCCACCCGCGCCACTTCCTCATCGATGGCGGCCTGGGGCAGCTTGCGGATCTTCAGGCCGAATTCGATGTTCTCGCGCACGCTCATGGTGGGGTACAGCGCATAGGACTGGAACACCATGGCGATATCGCGGTCCTTGGGGCTCATGCCACTGACGTCCTGCTCGTCAATGAGGATGGCGCCGCCGGTGATCTGCTCCAGGCCGGCGATACAGTTCATCAAGGTCGACTTGCCGCAGCCCGACGGGCCCACCAGGATCAGGAACTCGCCATCCTTGATCGACAGCTGGATGTCCTTGAGGGTATCCGGCAGGCCGCTGCCGTAGGTCTTGTTCACATTGCGAAGTTCGAGCGTTGCCATGGCTTACCCCTTGACCGCGCCGGCCGTCAGCCCGCGCACGAAATATTTGCCTGCCACCACGTAGACCAGCAGGGTTGGCAGGCCAGCGATCATCGCTGCCGCCATATCGACGTTGTATTCCTTGGCCCCGGTGCTGGTATTGACCAGATTGTTCAGGGCTACGGTAATCGGTTGCGAGTCGCCGCTGGAGAACACCACGCCGAACAGGAAGTCGTTCCAAATCTGGGTGAACTGCCAGATCAGGCAGACCATGATGATCGGCGTGGACATCGGCAGGATGATGCGGCGGAAGATGGTGAAGAACCCGGCGCCGTCCAACCGTGCGGCCTTGACCAAGGCGTCGGGGATGCTCACGTAGAAGTTGCGGAAGAACAGCGTGGTGAAGGCCAGGCCGTAGACCACATGCACCAGCACCAGGCCACCGGTGGTGCTGGCCAGGCCAAGCTTGCCGAGGGTGAACGAGGCCGGCAGCAGCACAGTCTGGAACGGCAGGAAACAGCCGAACAGCAGCAGGCCGAAGAACAGTTGCGAACCTCGGAAGCGCCACATCGACAGCACATAGCCGTTCAGTGCACCAATCGCGGTGGAGATCAGCACCGCGGGCACGGTGATCATGATCGAGTTCCAGAAGTAACCGCTGACCGCTCCCCAGGCCTTGACCCAGCCTATGCCGGTAATCACTGCAGGCCAGCTCAGCAGGTTGCCGGTGCTGATGTCTTCGGGGGTCTTGAAGCTGGTCAGCAGCATCACCACCAGCGGCACCAGATACAGCAGCACAGCGATCAGCAACACGGCATGGATGGCCATGCGGCTGAGGCTGAGCACCGGCTTGTCGACAGGACTATGCATGGCGTTTACTCCGCAGCTCCGAGTACAGGTAAGGCACGAGGATCGCCAGGATTGCCCCGAGCATCAGGATGGCGCTGGCCGAGCCCATGCCCATCTGGCCGCGGCTGAAGGTGAACGAGTACATGAACATTGCCGGCAGGTCGGAGGAGTAACCCGGGCCGCCGGCCGTCATTGCCGCCACCAGGTCGAAGCTCTTGATGGCAATGTGCGAGAGGATCATCAGCGCGCTGAAGAACACCGGGCGCAGGCTGGGCAGCACCACGGTCCAGTAGATACGCGGCAGGCTGGCACCATCCATTTGCGCAGCGCGGATGATCGACGGGTCAACGCCACGCAAGCCGGCAAGGAACATGGCCATGATGAAGCCCGAAGCCTGCCACACGGCCGCGATCACCAGGCAATACACCACCCGGTCGGGATCGATCAGCCAGTCCAGGCGAAAACCCTCCCAGCCCCAGTCGCGCAGCAGCTTGTCCAGGCCCATGCCGGGGTTGAGCAGCCACTTCCAGGCCGTGCCGGTGACGATCATCGACAGTGCCATGGGGTACAGGTAGATAGTGCGGATGAAGCCCTCGCGACGGATGCGCTGGTCGAGCAACACTGCCAGCAACACACCGATGGCCAGGCTGATGGCGATGAACAGGCCGCCGAACAGAAGCAGGTTCTTGCTCGCCACCCACCAGCGGTCGTTGTCGAACAGACGGGCGTATTGCGCAAGGCCCGCCCACTTGTAGGTAGGCAGAAAGGTCGAGGTGGTGAAGGACAGCACGAAGGTCCAGAGGATGTAGCCGTAGAAGCCCACCAGGACGATGAACATGCTGGGTGCCAGCACCAGCTTGGGCAGCCAGCGCTGAAGCGCGTCCAGGGGTGAGGCCCGCAGTTGGGCGGTGGTCGTAGTCATGTCTTGGATCCCGAGGTAGTGGCGGTGCTACGCACCGCTTCGCGGGCAAGCCCGCTCCCACAGGTCCGGCGTCATGACCAGGAACAGTGGTGAGCAGGGCCCATCTGGGAGCGGGCGTGCCCGCGAACAGCCGTTACTGGGCAGCCTTGATCGCCGCCGCCAGCTTCTTCGCCGCATCGGCCGGGTCGGCCTTGGGGTCGTTGATGTAGTTGGTCACCACATCGAAGAACGCGCCCTGCACGGCCAGCGTGGTGGCCATGTTGTGCGCCATGCTCGGTTGCAGGCCGCCGGTCTTGGCATCGGCAAGGAAGTCCTTGGCGGAGGTTTGCGCGCAGGCATCAAAACCGTGCTTGCCCATGTCGGCGAGCATGTCGTTACGCACCGGGATCGACCCTTTGTTGGTGCTGAAGACCTTCTGGAAGTCCTCCCCCAGCACTTTGCGCGCGATGTCCTGCTGCCCGGCAGAGGTGCCGGCGTTGTTCTGTTTGAACACCACCAGCGAGTCGATGTTGTACAGGAAGGCCTTGTCGGTACCGGGGAACGGCACGCACTGGTAATCCTTGCCGGCGGTTTTCTTCGCCAGGGTCCATTCGCTCTTGGCCCAGTCGCCCATGATCTGCATGCCGGCCTTGCCGTTGATGACCTTGGCGGCTTCCAGGTTCCAGTCCTGGCCCTTGCCGTCCGGGTCCATGTAGGTGGCGACCTTCTTCAGCTCGGTCAGCGCCTTGACCATCTGCGGCCCGGTCAGCGTTGCGCTGTCGAGGTCGACTATGGCCTTCTTGTAGCCGTCGGCGCCCATCACTGCCAGCACCACGCTTTCGAACACGGTGCTGTCCTGCCACGGCTGGCCACCATGAGCCAGCGGGATGAAGCCGGCCGCCTTGAGCTTGTCGGCGGCGGCGTAGAATTCGTCGAGGGTGGTAGGCGCCTTGTCGATGCCGGCTTTTTTGAACACCTCGGGGTTGATCCACAACCAGTTGATGCGGTGGATGTTCACCGGTACGGCAACGTAGTCACCGTCGTACTTCACGGTGTCGGCCACTTTCTTGTCGAGCAGCGAGTCCCACTTTTCGGCCTTGGCCACATCCTTGAGCACATCGGCGTCGAGCAAGCCGGTGGCCGCCCAGTCCTGGATGTCGGGGCCTTTGATCTGCGCGACACCGGGCGGGTTGCCTGCGACGGCGCGGCTTTTCAGCACGGTCATGGCCGTGGCACCACCACCACCGGCAACAGCGCCGTCCTTCCAGGTGAAGCCGTCTTTCTCGACCTGCGCCTTGAGCACATCGACCGCCGCCTTTTCACCGCCAGAGGTCCACCAGTGCACGACCTCGACACTGCCTTTGGATTCGGCAGCCGAAGCCCCCAAAGGAAGTAAAGAAGCCAGAGAGATTGCGGCAGCGAGACGGAGCGTGGAATTCATCGGAGCACCTTTCTTGTTGTTATGCCGTGCAAGTCGATCGCTTGCGTAGCATGAAGTCTAAACAGCGTGCCCGCCTCGTCAGGTAACGAAGCGATGCGTGAATGTCATCATCTGGTTACATAGCTGGAGCTGGCCAGGTTGCTGGCCAGGCTGGGTGCCAGCGGCAAGCCTGGCAGCAGCAGCGCCTGGTAGGCGTGGTAGAGGTCGGGCTTGCCCGGCCAGAGGGTCCCCGCTGGCCGGTTGCGGGCATCGAGTTCGTGGTGCCAGCTGCCAGCGACAGGGTCGATGAAATGGTTGGCGATAAAGCCCCAGCAGTTGCGGTACCACTGCTCGTACTGGGCTTCGCCGGTGCGCTGCAACAAGGCTGCTGCGGCGGCGCAAGCTTCGGCGTGCACCCAGTGCAGGCGTGCATGCACCACCGGGCGATTGGCCCAGTCCAGGGTGTAGACGAAACCTGCAGCGCCATCGACGTTCCAGGCATGCTGGCAGGCGGCATCGAACAATCTGCAGGCACTGTCTGGAAGCCACTGCGGGGCGAGCAGCCCGGCCCGTTGCAGGCTGGCCTCCAGGTGCAACAGTAGCCGTGCCCACTCCATGGCATGCCCGGGCGTAGTGCCATAGGGCCGGAAGTGGTCAGCGGGGTGCTCGCGGTTGTAATCCGGCAGCGGCTGCCAATGGGCGTCGAAATGTTCGATGACCCGATAACCGTTGGCGGCGGCATGGGTATGGATAATGCGCTCAGCAATGCGCAAGGCGCGTTGCAGCCAAAGGCTGTTGCCGGTGGCATCGGCCAGGGCCAGGAAGGCCTCGGTCGCGTGCATGTTGCTGTTGGCGCCACGGTACGGCTCAGGCAGTTGCCATGCGCGAGAGAAGGTCTCTCGAAGGGCACCCTTGGCTTCGCTCCAGAAGTGCGTTTCGATCACCTCGGTTGCATCGGCCAGCAACAGCTGGGCATCGGCTGCACCGGCCACCACTGCAGAGCTGGCGGCAAGGGCGACGAAGGCATGCAGGTAGGCGGCCTTGCCGCTGTCTTCCTGGCCGCCGGGGTGGGCGAACCAGCCACCGTAGCTGGCGTCCTGCATGGCCCCACGCAGGGCAGCCACACCGTGTTCGGCATAGGCCAGGCTACCGGGAATGCCCTGCAGATGGGCCAGGGCGAAGCAGTGGGTCATTCGCGCGGTGTTCATGGTTTCGGCGCAGGCGCCCGGAGCGAGCTGGCCTTTGGCATCCAGGTTGCCAAAGCCGTCAGGCAGTTTCGCAGCTTTGGCGAATGCCAGCAGGCGCTGCGCTTCGGCCAGGCGCCAGGCGGTGTGGGCCGGGGCATTGAGCCAGCTGTGAGCGGACAGGTTGAGGGAAATCATGGGCCAGCTTGATCCTTGCCAGTCGTTTGCGAATTCTAGCCAGCGGGGTCATGGCGGATGTCACGAAGGACGACGGGATTGTCACCGGGCAGTGACATTTTGGGTGCCTGTGCGGGCCTCTTCGCGGGTGAACCCGCTCCTACGACGCAAACCTGACTCGGTCGTCGCAGGAGCGGGTTCACCCGCGAAGAGGCCCGCACTGGCACCCCAAAAATTCAATCCATACCCCGCGGCAGATACAGGGTCACCCGCAGCCCGCCCTCACGCAGGTTCAGCAAGCTCACCTCGCCCCCATGGCTATGGGCGATGTTGCGCGCAATGCCCAACCCCAGCCCATAGCCCTGCTGCTGCCCGGCCAGACGGAAATGCGGCTCGAACACCTGTTCCAGCTGCTGTTGCGGCACCCCGGGCCCCTGGTCATCCACCTGCAGCACAAAGCCCTCTGCCCCGTCGATGATACGTAGCCGCGCCCGTTCGCCGTACTTGATGGCGTTGTCGATCAGGTTGCCGATGCAGCGACGCAACGCCAGCGGCTTGCCCGGGTAAGGCGCCAGCGCCTGGCCCTCGACGGTGATGCGACCATCGCCCAGGTAAGGCTCGGCCAGAATCTCCAGCACCTGGTTAAGGTCGACCGGCTCGATGTTTTCGTGGATGTCGGTGTCCTTCACGCACTGCAAGGCGCCTTTGACCAGCAACTCCAGCTCGTCCAGGTCCTGGCTGAACTTGGCCTGCAATCGCTCGTCTTCCAGCAGTTCGACGCGCAGTCGCAGGCGCGTGATCGGCGTGCGCAGGTCGTGGGAAATGGCGCTGAACAGCTGGCTGCGTTCGGTCAGGTAACGGCTGATACGCTCGCGCATGCTGTTGAATGCCCGGCTCACCTCGACCACTTCGCTGCCGCCAGCTTCAGCCACTGGCGCCACATCGGCACCCAGCGACATCTCTCGGGCGGCCCGCGCCAGGCGCTTCAGTGGCCAGCTTTGCCAATGCACCAGCAAGCCGATGAACAGCAACAGCAAGGCCGTGGTCAGCACGATGAAGCCGATCTGCTGGCGCGGCAGGCGTTCGGCTTCCAGCCCCGTGTACGGTTCGGGCAACAGTGAGGCGATGTACAACCATTCGCCCTCGCCCAAGCGGATCTGCGTGACCAGTACCGGGGGTTTCAGCGGCTCCAGGGTCAGCGAATAATGGGCCCATGAGCGCGGCAGCTCGTCGAGTTTGAGGCCGCTGTTGAAGATGCGCAGGTCGTCAGGCCCGACAAACTCCACGGAAATTTCCATCTGCGAACCCAGGCGCTCGTGCAGCACCTGCTGGAATTCATCGATCACCGCCTGCTTGCGAGGGGTGACGGGCAGTGCCTGCATGTCCAGCGGCGTGGCGTTGAGCGACACGAAGAAACGCGTGCCACCCATGCTGCGCAATTGGTCGAGCACCAGCGGCCGGTAGGCCACCGGCAGCGAGCGGAAGTAACTGACGCTGGCACTCATGGAATGGGCCAGGCTGCTGGCGCTGGCACGCAGCCCCTGAAGCTGGCTGGCCCGCAGCTGGGACACCCAGATGATGCTGGACAACCCCTGGGCCAGCAGGACAACCAGCAAGGTCAGCAGCAGCATGCGCCCCAGCAAGGAGCGCGGCAGCAGGCGCCAGCGCCGCTCAGGGCGCACAGCAGACATGCGCCGCCAACAAGTAGCCACTGCCACGCACGGTGCGGATCAGCCGGGGAGGTTTGTCGGTATCGCGCAGGCGCTGGCGCAGACGGCTGACCGCCATGTCGACGATACGGTCCAGCGGCATCGGTTCGCGGCCACGGGTGGCGTTGCCGATGGTGTCGCGGTCGAGGATTTGCTGCGGGTGATCGAGGAACAGTTTGAGCAGGGCAAAGTCGGCGCCAGAGAGGATCACCTCCTCTCCATCACGGTGGAACAGGCGGTGGCTGACCGTGTCCAGGCGCCAGTCGTCGAAGGCCAATACGGCACTGCCCGGCGCCGCCTGGCCGAACTCGGAGCGGCGCAACAAAGCCTTGATTCGCGCTTGCAATTCGCGGGGGCTGAACGGCTTGCCCAGATAGTCGTCAGCGCCCAGCTCCAGGCCGATGACCCGGTCGGCCTCGTCGGAGCTGGCGGTGAGCATGATGATAGGTACGCGCGCCTGGCGTGGGTGCTGGCGTACCCAGCGGCACAAGCTGAAGCCGTCTTCGTCGGGCAACATGACGTCAAGAATGACCAGGTCGCAGGGCGTGGTTTCCAGCGCGTGGCGAAAGCCCTTGCCGTCAGCCTCGGCATGTACCTGGAAGCCGGAGCGGCTCAGGTAGGTTTGCAGCAGTTCACGGATTTCCTGGTCGTCGTCGACCATCAGGATCGATTTGCCGGCAGTGCTCAAGGTGGTCCTTCCTCTTGTTGATTGCAGGTCTTTTTGCCTGCTGTCGGGTAGTGCCATTGGCGCCGCAAAGCGGCTCCATCAGTGATCCAACGCCTGCTGCAACGCTACCCCTGCCCCCTCCAACCCGGAAAATTCCGCCGTCACCAGCCACACCGGCACCCCGGTGAAATAGCCACTCATACACCCCTTGTCGGCAAAACTCGCGGCAAACCCGCTACGCAAGAACAGCTCGGCAAAACGCGGAATCACGCCGCCCACAATATAGACCCCGCCTCGCGCGCCCAGCGTCAGCACATTGTTACCCGCCACTCGCCCAAGGAAACGACAGAACTGCTCGACCACCGCCAGCGCCCGTGGCTCACCGCCCAGTGCGGCATCGGTGATATGCGCCGGAGTCTTGTGCCTGGGCGTGTCGCCGTCCAGCGCACAGATCGCCTGGTACAGCCGCACCAGGCCACCCCCACTGAGCACGGCCTCGGCGCTGACATGGCCGATCTGACTGTGGATCTGCTGGTGGATTGCCGCTTCGCGAGCATTGCCTACCGGCAAGTCAACATGCCCGCCTTCACCCGGCAGGGCCTTCCAGTGCTGTTCGCCCAGACGCAGCAGCGAGCCCACACCCAGGCCAGTACCTGGCCCGATCACCAGTGCCGGCCTCGAGGGGTCGGCCTGGCCGGGGCACACCTCGCGGAACTCGCCTTCGCGCAGACGCGTCATGCCCAGCGCCATCGCGGTGAAATCATTGATCAGCAACAGTCGCTCGACCTGCAAGGTCTTGCAAAATGCCGTGCGGCTCAGGCGCCAGTGGTTGTTGGTGAAGCGAAATTCATCGCCATCGACCGGGCCGGCCACCGCCAGGCACACCGCCGCCAGGCCACCGCGGGCGATACCTTGGCTTTCCAGGTAGGCCTCGATGGCCTGCTCGGGGTTGGTGTAGTCCGCGGTGGCGAAAACATTTACCTCATGCAGCTGGTTGTCACGCCACAACGCAAAACGGGCATTGGTGCCGCCAATATCACCAACCAGCAGGTGCTTCATTTGAGGTGCTCCAGGGCCGAGGTAAAGGCACTGGCGCCCTGCTCTGCCGGGCTGAACGCCATGCGCATGAAGCCGAACAGCTCGCGCCCACACCCCAGGTCGTTGCCCTGGGGGGCTGGCGGCAGCTCACGGCTGGCCAGTTCTTCGGCCGACACCATGATCCGCAACGTGCCTTCGACTCCGTCGACCCGCACGATATCACCATCGCGCACCCGCGCCAGCGGGCCGCCGTCGTAAGCCTCCGGGCAAACGTGGATGGCCGCGGGGATCTTGCCCGAGGCACCGGACATACGCCCGTCGGTAACCAGCGCAACCTTGTAGCCACGGTCCTGCAATACACCGAGGAACGGGGTGAGCTTGTGCAGTTCCGGCATGCCATTGCAACGCGGGCCCTGGAAGCGCACCACCGCGACAAAGTCACGCTCCAGCTCACCGGCCTTGAACGCGTCGGCCAGCGACTGCTGGTCCTGGAACACCCGCGCCGGGGCCTCGACCACCTGGTGCTCGGGGGCAACGGCAGACACTTTCATCACGCCACGGCCCAGGTTGCCCTCCATCACACGCAGGCCGCCTTCGGCCGAGAATGGTCGCGACACCGGGCGCAGGATGCTTTCGTCCAGGCTGTGTTGCGGCCCTTCGCGCCACACCAGCTTGCCATTGTCGAGGAAGGGTTCCTGGGTGTAGCGGCGCAGGCCATGGCCGGCCACGGTGTTGACATCTTCGTGCAGCAGGCCGGCATCGAGCAGTTCACGAATCAGGAAGGCCATGCCGCCGGCAGCCTGGAAGTGGTTGATGTCGGCCTTGCCGTTGGGGTACACGTGCGACAGGGTCGGCACCACTTCGGAGAGGTCGGCCATGTCCTGCCAGGTCAGCTGGATACCGGCAGCCTGGGCAATCGCCGGGATGTGCAGGGTGTGGTTGGTCGAGCCGCCAGTAGCGTGCAGCGCGACGATGGAATTGACCAGCGCCTTCTCGTCGACGATTTCGCCCAGCGGCATGAAGCTGCCGCTGGCCTTGGTCATGCGCGTCACCTGCTGCGCAGCCTCGGCGGTGAGTGCGTCACGCAGCGGCGTGTACGGGTTGACGAACGAGGCGCCCGGCAGGTGCAGCCCCATCACTTCCATCACCAACTGGTTGGTGTTGGCGGTGCCGTAGAAGGTGCAGGTGCCGGGGCTGTGGTAGGAATTCATCTCGGACTCCAACAGCTCTTCGCGGCTGGCCTTGCCTTCGGCATAGCGCTGGCGCACATCGGCCTTCTGCTTGTTGGAGATGCCGGAAACCATTGGCCCACCCGGGACGAAGATGGTCGGCAGGTGGCCAAAGCGCAGCGCGCCCATCATCAGCCCGGGAACGATCTTGTCGCAGATGCCCAGCATGAGTGCTGCGTCGAACATGTTGTGCGACAGCGCTACCGCCGTGGACATCGCGATCACTTCACGGCTGGCGATCGCTAGCTCCATGCCCGGCTCGCCCTGGGTCACCCCGTCGCACATGGCCGGCACGCCACCGGCGAACTGGCCGACCGAGCCGACCTCGCGCAGGGCCTGCTTGATCTGCTCGGGGAAGTGCAAGTAAGGCTGGTGGGCAGACAACATGTCGTTGTAGGCCGAGACGATGGCCACGTTGGCCGCGTTCATCAGGCGCAGAGTCTGCTTGTCTTCGCTGCCGCAACCGGCCACGCCGTGGGCGAAGTTGGCGCACTGCAGGCTGGCACGCATGGGGCCTTCACTGGCCGCACCGCGAATCAGTTGCAGGTAGCGTTCGCGGGTGGCGCGGCTGCGTTCGACCAGCCGCTGGGTGACCTCAAGGATGCGCGGATGCATGTACTGGACTCCAGGCTAATTGTAAGGGCGGTTTACCGGGCATTTCCCCTCCAAACGATTGCGGCCTAGGCTCATGGTTAGGAGCCCGCTGCATCGGTGGAGGCACGTCGCCCAACCACTCGTTGTATATTTAAACAAAATACTGCCACTAAAAAGGCTTGTTTTCTATCAGCCAGTGAATAATCTTGTAATTCCAACAACAAAACCGTTTCAGTGAAGCTCCTTTGTGCCACAGGTTTCACTCGAACTGCCAGAGGTACTGCCATGACCCTTCGCATCGCCATCAATGGATTCGGCCGAATCGGGCGCAACGTCCTGCGCGCACTGTATACCCAAGGCTACCGCCAGGACCTGCAGGTCGTCGCCATCAACGACCTGGGCGACAGCGCCATGAATGCCCACCTGCTCAAGTACGACAGTGTCCACGGCACCTTCGACGCGACCGTCGAGGCCGACCACGAAAGCCTGACGGTCAACGGGGACCGTATTGCGGTCAGTGCCATTCGCAATCCGGCCGAACTGCCCTGGAAGGCCGAGGCGATCGACGTGGTGTTCGAGTGCACCGGGCTGTTCACCGACCGCGCCAAAGCCGCTGCGCACCTGGCCGCCGGGGCGGGCAAGGTGATTGTCTCGGCTCCGGCCAAGGGTGCCGATGCCACTGTGGTGTACGGGGTCAACCACGACATCCTGCGGGCCTCGCACCAAGTCATTTCCAATGCTTCCTGCACCACCAACTGCCTGGCGCCGATCGCCCAGGTGCTGCACCGGGAGTTCGGCATCGAGCAAGGCCTGATGACCACCATTCACGCCTACACCAACGACCAGGTGCTGACTGACGTTTACCACAGCGACCCGTACCGTGCGCGTTCAGCCACCCAGTCGATGATCCCGAGCAAGACCGGTGCCGCCGAGGCCGTGGGCCTGGTGCTGCCGGAGCTGGCCGGCAAGCTGACCGGCATGGCGGTGCGGGTGCCCGTCATCAACGTGTCGTTGGTGGACCTCACCGTCAACCTCAAGCGCGAGGCCACGGCCGAGCAGGTCAACCAGCTGTTCCTCGAGGCCAGCAAGCATTCCAAGGTATTGGGCTACAACGCCCTGCCATTGGTTTCCTGCGATTTCAACCACAACCCGCTGTCGTCGATCTTCGATGCCAACCATACCCGGGCCAACGGGCGGATGCTCAAGGTGCTGGCCTGGTATGACAACGAGTGGGGGTTCAGCAACCGGATGCTGGATAACTGCCTGGCGCTGCACCGGGCTGGCTGACGCGACCCGTGTGGGGGCAACTGCCCTGCTCAATTTCTAAAAGCTGGCGCGATCCCTGTGGGAGCAACTGTCTTGCTCAATTTCTAAAAGCTGGCGCCTTCCCTGTGGGAGCGGGCTTGCCCGCGAACACGGGCGAAGCCCGTGCCATCCACCACGGTGTTGGCTTCGCGGGCAAGCCCGCTTCCACGCGGCTCACGCTGCGTTCTGGATTTACGTTGTACTTTCAGGCTGCGGTAGCACTAGATCGAGCCATGATGTACCCGTTCTGAGCATGGCATTTAACCGCACGATGAACGTTCTCATGCAGGCCACGATAGCGACTTTGGGAAGTTTTCCGCGCTCCCGCAGTGACTGATAACGAGCCTTGAGTGCTGGGTTGTATCTCATCGCCACAAGGCATGCCATGTACAGCGATCGCCTGACCGCAAATCGTCCGCCAGAGATAGAGCGCTTGCCCATGAATTTCCCACTGTCGTGGTTGAAGGGCGCCACTCCGACCAGGGAGGCAATTTCTCTGGATTCAACCCGACCCAGCTCCGGCAGCAGCGCTACTAGCTTGCCCGCTGTCACCATCCCAATGCCTTTCACTTTAATCAGTTGGGTAACCCGTTCGTCGTTCAGCATCGCGGTTTGCTGTTCGATCTCACGCTCAACCAGTTTGATCTGCGCTTTGAAGTGTTTCAGGTTGGCATTCAGGTAGTTAGCAACTGCAGTCGATTGCACCTGCTTCAGGCGCCGCAGGTCGTCATCTCGCTGTTGAACCAACCGATCACGTTGCTGAAGCAACTCTCGCAGAAGCGCTCGTTCGGGGCTGATTCGCAGGGAGGGTTGATCTGGAATGACTTCGGCATAGTGCGCCAGAACCTCGGCGTCGATGGCGTCAGTCTTGGCCTTGATGCCTAAAGAGTCAGCGAATGACCTGGCTCGCCTGGGATTAACGCGTATGACCTTGTAGCCAGCGTCCTGTAGAAAACGCATGACATCTCGCTCGTAGCCACCCGTTGCCTCTAACAGGACGCGCTTGATACTGAGCTTGCGAAGGCTCTCCAGTAGCGCCTCAAAGCCTGTGGGATCATTGCTTAAATGCATTTTGATGCCCTGTGGCCGCACCGCAGCATCAAGGGAGAGACTGGAAACATCGATACCCAAGAAGGAAGCCATCACCAAAACCTCCTAAACTCAACACAGTGAGAGGACTTTGGCTTGGCCCACGCTTGTGATTCGAGATCAGAGCCGCATCCAACTGTTCGGGCTCTCGCCAAAGTGGAACGGTGAATGGCAGCTTATGCTCCCACACGTGCTCAAGGCACCTACGGCATTCAGCTTGCCATTCACCGCTCTCACTCCAGATTCTAATCCCCCATCAAGACACAAGCGGCCTTGCGTCGCGAAAGGGCCGTGCAGCGGCCCCAGGATCTCCGCATCATGCATAGATTGCTGGGGCCGCTTTGCGGCCCTATCGCGACACAAGGCCGCTCCCACAAGGGTTGCTCAGGCCTCGTGGCAAACGTGGTCGTCGACCAAGGTATAACGCACCGTGACCGATGAATGGTTGGGGCAGGCTCAAGGTTGCAGGCCGCTCCCACAAAAAAGCACACGGCATCCCGCGACTACAATCTTTACCTTTTCCTGATAATTCCACACTTGACCTGCAGCACGGATGATAAGCATTATCATTAACCTTTCGTCGGCCAGGTCCCCCCGTGAGTCAGTCCCGGTTCAATTCCGTCTTCCTCGTTCAGCGCCTCACCCTGCTGCGTACCCTGCAGCGCATGGTCGGTAACCCCAGCACGGCCGAAGACCTGCTGCAGGAAACCTACCTGCGGGTGTCCCGCGCGCTGGGCGAGCGGCCCATCGAGCACATCGAGCCGTTTGTGTTTCAGACCGCGCGCAACCTGGCGTTGGACCACCTGCGTGCACGCCGGGTGCAGGCACGCATGCTGGTCGACGACGTGCCCGACGAAGTGCTGCACAGTGTCGCCGCGCACGCCACCAGCAGCGAGGATGCCGCGCACGCCGAGCAGTTGCTCAAGCACCTCAGCGTCAGCCTCAATCAACTGAGCGAGCGCCAACAACGCATTTTCATCCTAAGCCGCCTGCATGGCGCCACCTATCTGGAAATCGCCGAACAACTGAGTGTTTCGCCCAGCACGGTACAAAAGGAACTGAAACTGATCATGGCAATCTGCATGGGTGTTGCCGAACGACTCAAGTAAGCTGACCGCAGGCGAACGGCAACGCAAAGCCCTTGCCACACCCCGCCTTAGTCTTGATCATTCGCAAAAAACCATTCAAGGATTCACCGTGACCGACAGCCCCGCCCCTCGCCCGTCACCTGCCAGGCCTATTGCCCGTGCTCGTGCCATGGACGAGGCGCTGGACTGGCTGGTGCGCCTGCAATGCGCAGATGCCGAGGACACCCAGGCCTTTGAAGCCTGGCTGAGCGCCGCGCCCGAAAACGCCGAGGCCTATGTCGAGGCTGAGGCACTGTGGAACGGTGCGCCGTTACATCAGGTGGCCACGCACATGCACCAGCGGCAACGCCGCTCATTACGCGGGCGCCTGCGCAGTCACTGGAAACCCCTGGCCACCGCGGCGATGCTGCTGGTCGGGCTGTTCACCGTCGGTAACCTGCCCATGCGCCTGCAGGCCGACCACCTTACGGTGGTCGGCGAGCGCCAGCGCTTGCAACTGGAAGACGGCGCAAAAGTGCTGCTCAACACCAATTCAGCGTTTGCCAGCGAACGCCAGGACGGCCGCCAGGTCGCCCGCCTGCTACAGGGCGAGGCTTACTTCCAGGTCCCCGAGGGCGCTCAGTTGCCGCTGGAGGTTGAAGCCGGGCCGTTGCGCGCACAGGTGCGCGACACCGACTTTGCCGTGCGCTACCTTGACGGCGAGGCCCAGGTACGGGTGCAACGCGGTGATGTCGACCTGCAGGGGGATCGTGACCAGCGCATCCGCTTGACTGCCGGCGACAGCATCAGCGTCGGCCCCCAGGGCTTTGGCCAGCGCCAGCGCCCCGACATGCACAAGGACCTGGCCTGGATCGACGGCCGTCTGGTGTTCGAGAACTGCCCGTTGAGCCAGGTACTGGCCGAAGTGCAGCGCTACTACCCGGGCTGGATCATCAACCGCAATGCGCAGCTGGAGAACGTTGCCGTCACCGGTAACTACCGCCTCGACCAGCCGCTGGAAACCCTGCGCGCACTGGCCCACATCACCTCGGCACAACTGCATGAGTACCCGGCGCTGGTCATCCTGAACTGACCCCTGAATTATTTTTACGCGATCGCACTTGCCCGCCCGTCTCGTTATAGCCAATGCAACTGATTCTTGTTTAAAGCAAGAGCAGCCATCACCTATAACAGCCCGCGCGTCTGGGAGCGCTTCCGATGTCCACTGGTCCTACCCGCTCGTCCAACCTTCCCCGCCGTACAGGACAACTGTCCCTGTTGACCCTTGCTCTGCTCGCCAGCGGCGCCTGCAGCCTGCCGGCGCTGGCCGCCGAGCCGGCCCAGGCCAGCAGCCCGCGCATGGGCGACTACCGCTTCAGCATCGACCAGCAGCCGCTGGTGTCGGCGATCAACGCCTTCAGCCAGGTCACCGGCTGGCAGGTCGGCTTCAGCGCCGAGCTGGCCGACGGCGTGGCTTCGCCAGGCGTACAAGGTTCGCTGCCGCCAGCTGCTGCCCTCAAGCGCCTGTTGCGGGGCACCGGGCTGAGCTTTCGCAAGATCAGCAACGGCAATGTGGTACTGGAGCGCCAAACCGCAAGCAACGTGATCGCCCTGCAGCAGGTGACCGTCAGCGCCACCCGCAGCGCACAGGACGTCAGCCAGGTGCCGAGCACTGTCAGCGTGCAGACCCGTGAGCAACTGGACCGGCAGAACGTGAACAATATCCAGGATCTGGTGCGCTACGAGCCGGGGGTGTCGGTATCCGGAACCGGCCAACGCAGCGGGCTGAACGGCTACAACATCCGTGGTATCGACGGCGAGCGGATCCTCACCCAAGTCGACGGCGTGTCGATCCCCGACAGCTTCTTCTACGGCCCTTACGCCCAGACCCAGCGCAACTACGTCGACCCGGAAATCGTCAAGCGTGTGGAAATCCTCCGCGGCCCGGCCTCGGTGTTGTATGGCAGCAACGCCATCGGCGGTGCGGTGAGCTACTTCACCCTCGACCCGGACGACATCATCAAGCCCGGTAAAGACGTGGGTGCACGCCTGAAAACCGGCTACAGCTCGGCCGACGAAAGCTGGCTGACCTCCGCCACCGTCGCCGGCCGCCAGGGTGATTTCGACGGCCTGCTGCACCTGAGCCAGCGCAACGGCCACGAGACCGAAACCCACGGCAGCCACAGTGGCGACGGCCTGTCGCGCACCGAAGCCAACCCGATGGACGTGCGCACCACCAACGTGCTGGCCAAGCTGGGCTGGAACTACGCCGACGACGCGCGTCTGGGGTTCACCTACGAGCGCTACAAAGATGACCGCGACCAGAACATCCTCAGCGCGGTGGGTGGGCCGTTCATCCCCGGCTTTGGTGGCATGGGCTACTACAAGGCGCGTAATGGCAACGACACCATCACCCGCGAGCGCTTCGGCATTAACCATGAGTTCGGCCTGGACTCGCTGGTCGCCGACCACGTCAAGTGGAGCCTGAACTACCAGATTGCCAAGACCGACCAGCACACCGAGGAAGTTTACGTGCCGCCTGGCCGCCAAGTGCTGCGCACCCGCGATACCACCTACAAGGACCGCCAGTGGGTGTTCGACGCCCAGCTGGACAAAGCCTTCAGCATCGGCGCCACCGACCACCTGCTGACCTACGGCACAACGCTCAAGCACGAAAAGGTCACCGGTTCGCGCAGCGGTACCGGTACCTGCTTGACCGTAGGATCCGGTTGTTCCGCCGCCGGCGCCGAACGCCCGGCAGACGGCCAGGCCTTGGTCAGCGACTTCCCGGACCCGACCGTGAATACCTACAGCCTGTTCGCGCAGGATGAAATCCGCTGGAACAACTGGACCTTCATGCCCGGCGCGCGCTACGACTACACCCGTATGGAGCCCAAATTCACCGAGGCATTCCTGCGTGGCCTGGAGTCCAGCGGTACGGCGCCTACCTCCCAGGACGATTCGGACAAGAAGTGGCACCGCGTCTCGCCCAAGTTCGGCCTGACCTACGCCTTCAACGACAATTACACCTGGTACGGCCAATATGCAGAGGGCTTCCGCACGCCGACCGCCAAAGCCATGTATGGCCGCTTCCAGAACCTGGACCAAGGCTACCGCGTGGAGGGCAACCCGAACCTTGAGCCTGAAAAGAGCAAAAGCTACGAAACCGGCCTGCGTGGCAACTTCGACGCCGGCAACTTCGACGTGGCAGTGTTCTACAACAAGTACCGTGATTTCATCGACGAAGATGCCGTGCAAAGCGCCAACCTGGAACAGACCTTCCAGGCCAACAACATCAAGCACGCCACCATCAAGGGTGCCGAATTCAAGGGCCGCCTGAACCTCGACCACTTCGGCGCACCGCAGGGCCTCTATACCCAAACCTCGATTGCCTACACCTATGGTCGTAACGATGACACCGGTCAACCGCTGAACAGTGTCAACCCGCTCAAGGGCGTATTCGGCCTGGGCTACGAGCAGCAGAACTACGGTGGCTTGCTGAGCTGGACGCTGGTCAAGCGCAAGACCCGTGTCGACGACAGCACCTTTTATTCGCCTGACGGTTCTACCTCGAAGTTCCGCACCCCGGGCTACGGTGTGATGGACCTGACCGGCTACTACAAGGTCACCGACGACGTCACCATCAACGCCGGGCTGTACAACCTTACCGACAAGAAGTACTGGCAGTGGGATTCGGTGCGCAGCTACGACGGCCAGGGTGAGGCGGCTGTGACCCAGCCAGCCAACATCGACCGCCTGACCATGCCGGGGCGCAACTTCGGTATCAATGTGGTTTGGGATATCTGAGGCGTTACGTCTGTACCGGCCTCTTTGCGGGTAAACCCGCGAAGAGGCCGGTACTGGCAACACAAATACCGGCTTTTTTTACTGTCCCGCTCCCGCTGTTTCGTCTTGTATCTAGACGCCCTCTTTCCAAGGACTGCCCCATGACCGAACGCCCATCCCTGCGCTCCCAGCGCCTGAACCAGATCACCCACGCCCCGCACGCCGAACTGGATGCCCTGGTCAAATCCCACGCGCCTTTCGACAGCCGCGAAAGCTTCGCCCGCTTCGTCGTCGCGCAGTACCTGTTCCAGTCCGAGCTGCAGGCCCTGTACAACGACCCTCAGCTGATCGCCATCGTCCCTGATCTGGCTGAGCGCTGCCGTGCCGACCAGGCCCGCCTGGACCTTGCCGACCTCGACACCGAAGTACCGGCCGCCGTACCGGGTGCCGTGGGCAAGCTGAGCCTGGGCGAGGCAATGGGCTGGATCTTCGTCTCCGAAGGCTCCAAACTGGGCGCTGCGTTTCTGATCAAGCGTGCCGTGGCCCTGGAACTGTCCGACAGCTTCGGTGCCCGTCACCTGGGGGAGCCCGCCGGTGGCCGTGCCGAAGGCTGGAAGCAGTTCACCCGCATCCTCGATGGCCTGGCGCTCTCGCCGGAAGAGGAAGCGGCTGCCGAGCGCGGTGCAGTGGCCGCTTTCGAGCGCTTCACCGAGCTGCTCAAGCACGCCTACGCTGCGGATGCCGCGCTGGTCTGATACGCCGAAGCCGGCCACCCCTCCGGTGGCCGAACCGTTTTATGCAGTGAGAACATGACCCGACCAGCCCGCTCGAAACTCGCCCGCCTGTTGTATGGAATCCTGGCCTACGTGAGCCTCGGGGTGGGCCTGGTCGCCATTGTGATTCCTGGCTTGCCGACCACCGAGTTCATCCTGCTGGCCGCCTGGGCCGCCACGCGCAGCTCACCGCGCCTGTCGGCATGGCTGGAGAACCACCGGCTGTTCGGGCCAATTCTGCATAACTGGCGCAACGGCAAGGTGATCCAGCGCCGGGCCAAGGTCAGCGCAACCATCAGCATGCTGCTGTGCGCGGGCCTGATGCTGACCTTTCTGGAACACCACTGGCCAGTATTCCTGGCAATCGCCGGCATGACCCTGGGCAACCTGTGGATCTGGTCACGCCCGGAACACGCCTGCCCTGCCCCGTCACAAGCTCAGCAGCCCTGAATACAAGGCGTAGGCCGCCAGCGCGGCGCCCACCAGCACGGCGGCGAAAATCAGCTTTTCCCAGGCCGTGAACAACGTCTGCCCCTGCTCATGCTTGGCCCTCGCGAACAAGATGACGCCGGGGGCGTACAGCAGCGCCGAAAGCAGCAGGTACTTGAGCCCGCCGGCATACAGCAGCCACACGGCATACAGCAGGGCAACCAGCGCCACCAGCAGGTCCTTGCGCCGCAACCTCGGCTGCCCGGCATAGGTTTCTGCGCGCATCGCCAGCAGCACGGCATACGCCGCAGACCACAGGTAGGGCACCAGGATCATCGACGAGGCCAGGTAGATCAGACTGGTGTACGTACCGGCGGAGAACAGCGTAATCAGCAGGAAACCCTGAATCATGCAGTTGGTCAGCCACAGGGCGTTAGCCGGCACATGGTTGGCGTTTTCCTTGGCCAGAAAGCGCGGCATGGTCTTGTCCCGCGCCGTGGCGTAGAGGATTTCGGCACACAACAACGCCCATGAAAGCAAGGCGCCAAGCAGCGAGACCGCCAGGCCGAGGCTGATCAGCAAGGCGCCCCAAGGGCCGACAATATGCTCCAGCACCGAGGCCAGTGAGGGGTTCTGCAGCCCAGCCAGTTCCGGTTGGGTCATGATGCCCAGCGACAACACGTTGACCAGCACCAGCAGCGCCAGCACACCCAGAAAACCGATGACCGTGGCCTTGCCCACGTCTGACCGACGCTGGGCGCGCCCGGAATACACGCTGGCACCCTCTATGCCGATGAACACGAATACGGTCACCAGCATCATATTGCGCACCTGCTCCAGCACGCTGCCGAATTGTGGGTTGCTCAAGCCCCAGATATCCCGGGTGAAGATATCGGCGCGGAAGGCAAATGCAGCGATCACCACGAAAATCAGCAAAGGCACCACTTTGGCGACGGTGGTGACCTGGTTGATGAAGGCCGCCTCCTTGATGCCGCGCAGTACCAGGAAGTGCACCGACCACAGCAGCAGCGAGGCACAACCGATGGCGATGGGCGTGTTGCCTTCGCCGAACACCGGGAAGTAGAAACCCAGGGTGCTGAACAGCAATACGAAGTAGCCGACATTGCCCAGCCAGGCGCTGATCCAGTAGCCCCAGGCCGAGGAAAAGCCCATGTACTCGCCAAAGCCGGCCTTGGCGTAGGCATATACCCCTGAGTCCAGTTCCGGCTTGCGGTTGGCCAGGGTCTGGAACACGAAAGCCAGGGCCAACATGCCGACTGCGGTGATCCCCCAGCCGATCAGCACTGCACCCACATCAGCACGCGCGGCCATGTTCTGCGGTAGCGAGAAGATCCCGCCGCCAATCATCGACCCGACCACCAGCGCGATCAGCGCGCCCAGGCGCAGCTTCTGTCCCGGTTCGCTCATGAGCCTCCCTTTCTTCCAGCCCTGTCATGCGTTTGAAACAGCCTTGCTGGCTATATAAATACCGTTACTTATACTGAAGCCGTGCGCCCAACCTATATCACTAATAACTGCTTTGTCTATGTACCTGCTCCCTCAAAACTAGCAGCAGTCCAGCAACTAGAAAAGAAACTGATAAAACTCGAAATTCTTGTGAAAAATTTGCTAAAGCGGCAAAAGCGGCTAATTTCAAGCTTCGCAGGCTGAACAGAGCGTTTGCTCTAGAAGGACATGGAGGTGCCAGCACACAAGGCCTGCAGCTCAAGCTGTCGGCACTCTCCAGGAGCACCCGTGAAGGAAATTTCCTACCTTCACGTCGCCTTAAACTGACGTAAGTCAGGTCAAGGCAACGGCGTCGGATCTATTCTGTCGTCAACTTTCTCCTGGCAGGAGTTGTTAAATGTCTGATTCATCCGGAAAACTAAAGCTCGGCGCATTAGTTGCACTTGTCGTCGGTTCGATGATTGGCGGCGGGATTTTCTCGCTGCCGCAAAACATGGCCGCCAGCGCAGGGGTTGGGGCCGTGCTGATCGGTTGGGGGATCACCGCGGTCGGCATGCTGACCCTGGCTTTCGTGTTCCAGACCCTGGCCAACCGCAAGCCTGACCTGGATGGCGGGGTGTATGCCTATGCCAAGGCCGGCTTCGGCGACTACATGGGCTTTTCCTCGGCCTGGGGCTACTGGATCAGTGCCTGGCTGGGCAACGTCGGCTACTTCGTACTGCTGTTCAGCACCCTGGGTTACTTCTTCCCGATCTTCGGTGAAGGCAACACCCCAGCCGCCATCATTGGCGCATCGATCCTGTTGTGGGCGGTGCACTTTCTGGTACTGCGCGGCATCAAGGAGGCAGCCTTCATCAACCTGGTCACCACTGTGGCCAAAGTGGTGCCGCTGGTGCTGTTCGCCCTGATCTGCCTGTTCGCCTTCAGGCTCGACATCTTCACCGCCGATATCTGGGCCGTAGGCACGCCAGAGCTTGGCAGCGTCATGAACCAAGTGCGCAACATGATGCTGGTTACCGTGTGGGTATTCATCGGCATCGAGGGCGCGAGCATCTTCTCGGCGCGGGCGGAAAAACGCACCGACGTGGGCAAGGCAACGGTGATCGGCTTCGTGACCGTGCTGCTGTTCCTGGTGTTGGTCAACGTGCTGTCGCTGGGCATCATGACTCAACCGGAACTGGCCAAGCTGCAGAACCCATCGATGGCTGCCGTGCTGGAGCATGTGGTCGGCCACTGGGGGGCGGTGCTGATCAGCGTCGGCCTGGTCATCTCGCTGCTCGGGGCGCTGCTGTCGTGGGTGCTGTTGTGCGCCGAGATCATGTTCGCCGCAGCCAAGGACCACACCATGCCGGAGTTCCTGCGCCGCGAGAACGCCAAACAGGTACCGGCCAACGCCCTGTGGCTGACCAACGCCATGGTGCAGATCTTTCTGGTCATCACGCTGTTCTCAAGCAGCACCTACCTGTCTCTGATCTACCTCGCCACCTCGATGATCCTGGTGCCCTACCTGTGGTCGGCCGCCTATGCGTTCTTGCTGGCACTGCGCAGCGAAACCTACGAACAGGCCCTGGCCGAACGCAAGAAGGACCTGATCATCGGTGGCATCGCCCTGTTGTACGCCATCTGGCTGCTGTACGCCGGCGGCGTGAAATACCTGCTGCTCTCTGCCCTGCTCTACGCACCTGGCGCCATCCTGTTCGCCAAGGCCAAGCGTGAGGTGGGCAAACCGGTCTTCACCAACGTGGAAAAACTGATCTTCGCAGCCGTGGTCATTGGCGCCCTGGTGGCAGCCTTTGGCCTGTATGACGGCTTCCTGACCCTTTGACCCACGTCTTCGCTCAATTGGAGGAATGAAACCATGTCCGCTGAAAAACAGAAGTACGGTGTCCACTCCGAAGCCGGCAAACTGCGCAAAGTGATGGTTTGCGCACCGGGCCTGGCGCACAAGCGCCTGACGCCGAGCAACTGTGACGAACTGCTGTTCGACGATGTGATCTGGGTCGACCAGGCCAAGCGTGACCATTTCGACTTCGTCACCAAGATGCGCGAGCGTGGTGTGGATGTGCTGGAGATGCACAACCTGCTGACCGATATCGTGCAGAACAAAGAGGCGCTCAAGTGGATCCTCGACCGCAAGATCACCCCTGATACCGTCGGCGTAGGCCTGACCAACGAAGTGCGCAGCTGGCTCGAAGGCCTGGAGTCACGCCACCTGGCCGAATTCCTGATCGGCGGCGTGGCAGGCCAGGACCTGCCGCAGAGCGAAGGCGCCGAAGTCGTGAAGATGTACAACGACTACCTGGGCCACTCCAGCTTCATCCTGCCACCCCTGCCCAACACCCAATTCACCCGCGACACCACCTGCTGGATCTACGGCGGCGTGACGCTGAACCCGATGTACTGGCCGGCGCGTCGCCAGGAAACCCTGTTGACCACCGCCATCTACAAGTTCCACAAGGCGTTCACCGAGGCCGACTTCCAGGTGTGGTATGGCGACCCGGACAAGGACCATGGCAATGCCACCCTCGAAGGCGGTGATGTGATGCCGATCGGCAATGGCATCGTGCTCATCGGCATGGGTGAGCGCACCTCGCGCCAGGCCATCGGCCAGCTCGCGCAAAACCTGTTCGCCAAGGGCGCCGTCAAGGAAGTGATCGTCGCCGGCCTGCCAAAGTCCCGCGCCGCCATGCACCTGGACACTGTCTTCAGCTTCTGCGACCGCGACCTGGTCACGGTCTTCCCGGAAGTGGTGAAAGAGATTGTGCCATTCATCATCCGCCCGGACGAAAGCAAGCCTTACGGAATGGATGTACGCCGCATCAACAAGTCGTTCATCGAAGTGGTGGGCGAGCAACTGGGTGTCAAGCTGCGCGTGGTCGAGACCGGCGGCAACAGCTTCGCCGCCGAGCGCGAACAGTGGGATGACGGTAACAACGTGGTGGCCATCGAGCCGGGCGTGGTCATTGGCTACGACCGCAACACCTACACCAACACCCTGCTGCGCAAGGCCGGCATCGAGGTCATCACCATCAGCGCCGGCGAACTGGGCCGGGGCCGTGGCGGCGGCCACTGCATGACCTGCCCTATCGTGCGCGACCCGATCGACTACTAACGACCATTACGCCCGGCCGCACCCATGAAGTGGCGGCCGGGACATCACCGAACTCAAGGAGAAACTGTCATGGCGTTCAACATTCACAACCGCAACTTGCTCAGCCTGGAACACCACACCACCCGCGAGTTGCGCTACCTGCTGGACCTGTCCCGCGACCTCAAGCGCGCCAAGTACACCGGCACCGAGCAGCAGCACCTGAAGGGCAACAACATCGCCCTGATCTTCGAAAAAACCTCCACCCGTACCCGTTGTGCCTTCGAAGTCGCAGCCTATGACCAAGGCGCCAACGT
This sequence comes from Pseudomonas sp. JY-Q, assembly GCF_001655295.1. Classification (NCBI taxonomy): domain Bacteria; kingdom Pseudomonadati; phylum Pseudomonadota; class Gammaproteobacteria; order Pseudomonadales; family Pseudomonadaceae; genus Pseudomonas; species Pseudomonas sp. JY-Q. The sequence goes on from NZ_CP011525.1 coordinate 5,000,211, forward strand.
CACCTACATCGACCCCAACTCCTCGCAGATCGGCCACAAGGAAAGCATGAAGGACACCGCCCGAGTGCTCGGGCGCATGTATGACGCCATCGAGTACCGTGGCTTCAAGCAGGAAATCGTCGAAGAGCTGGCCAAGTTCGCCGGCGTACCGGTGTTCAACGGCCTGACCGACGAATATCACCCCACCCAGATGATCGCAGACGTGCTGACCATGCGTGAGCACAGCGACAAGCCGCTGCACGACATCAGCTACGCCTACCTGGGCGATGCCCGCAACAACATGGGCAACTCGCTGCTGCTGATCGGCGCCAAGCTTGGCATGGATGTGCGCATCGCCGCGCCCAAGGCACTGTGGCCACATGACGACCTGGTCGAGCGCTGCAAGCAGTACGCTGAAGAAAGCGGCGCACGCATTACCCTCACCGAAGACCCGAAAGCCGCGGTCAAGGGTGTCGACTTTGTGCATACCGACGTGTGGGTATCGATGGGCGAGCCGATCGAAGCCTGGGGTGAGCGCATCAAGCAGCTCAAGCCTTATCAGGTGAATGCCGAACTGATGAAGTCCACCGGCAACCCGCGGACCAAGTTCATGCACTGCCTGCCGGCATTCCACAACTCCGACACCAAGGTAGGCAAGCAGATCGCCGAACAATACCCGGACCTGGCCAACGGCATCGAAGTGACCGATGACGTGTTCGAATCGCCAGCGTGCATCGCCTTCGAGCAGGCGGAAAACCGCATGCACACGATCAAGGCGATCCTGGTATCGACCCTGGCTGATCTGTAAGGGCTGTCTCGATAGCGCGGCCACCCCGCCCTTGTGTGTGTGTGTGTGTAGGAGCGGGTTCACCCGCGAAGGCGTCAGCCCAGGTAACGCTGTTGGTGCTACCGACGCATTCGCGGGTAAACCCGCTCCTACAACTGGGAGCGGTACGGTCCGAGAGCAGCGTCCCCTCTTTCACCAAAGGACATTACCATGCGTATCGTTGTTGCATTGGGCGGCAACGCCCTGCTTCGTCGCGGCGAGCCCATGACCGCTGACAACCAGCGCGCCAATATCCGCACCGCCACCGAACAGATCGCCAAGATTCACCCTGGCAACGAGCTGGTCATCGCCCACGGCAACGGCCCGCAAGTGGGTCTGCTGTCGCTTCAGGCCCTGTCGTACAAGCCAGACGAGGCCTACCCGCTGGACGTGCTGGGTGCCGAGACCGAGGGCATGATCGGTTACATGATCGAACAGGAACTGGGCAACCTGCTGGACTTTGAAGTGCCGTTCGCCACCCTCCTGACCCAGGTGGAAGTGGACGCCAACGACCCTGCCTTCAAGGACCCGACCAAGTTCATCGGCCCGGTCTACAGCAAGGAAGAGGCCGAGCGCCTGGCCAAGGAAAAGGGCTGGGTGGTCAAGGCCGACGGCGACAAGTACCGCCGCGTGGTAGCCAGCCCGAAACCCAAGCGCATCTTCGAAATTCGCCCGATCAAGTGGCTGCTGGAAAAAAGCAGCATCGTGATTTGCGCAGGCGGTGGCGGCATCCCCACCATGTACGATGAAAACGGCAAGCTCAAAGGCATCGAGGCGGTGATCGACAAAGACCTGTGCTCGGCGCTGCTGGCCGAGCAATTGGAAGCCGACCTTCTGATTATCGCCACCGACGTCGATGCAGCCTACATTGACTGGGGCAAGCCGACGCAGAAGGCCATCGCCCAGGCCCACCCGGACGCATTGGAAACGCTGGGGTTTGCCGCCGGCTCCATGGGGCCGAAGGTGCAGGCCGCCTGCGACTTTGCCCGCAACACCGGCAAGGTGGCGGTGATCAGTTCGCTGGAGAACATCGAAGGCATCGTCAAAGGCAAAGCCGGCACTCGGGTTTCCACCGAGAAGCCGGGGATCAGCTACCGTTGAATGCAGTCGGCGGGCTTACGCGGCCCGCCATTTTCGACCTTCCAAAGGAGATAGCCATGGCCCAGTATCAGCCTGGTCATGTACACATCGAGCGCTCTGCGCTGAACAACGCCGACCACAGCTATGACCTGAACATCGAGTACGAAGCTGTGTCGGACCCCAAGGAAGGCAGAGGCATTCAGTTCCACATGCATGGCAGCATCGAAGGCAAAACGGTGGAAGAAAAATTCTTCCTGGCCAAGGACCAGGCCTTGCCCAGCTTCCTCATGTTACTGACCCGCAAGGCGCAGTCGTATCTGGCGCCGCCGAAGAAATTCGAGACCCTGAGTTCGCCGCACAAGCTCTATGACCATATGTTTGCGGACATCCGCGAAAAGCTCGACGTGAAATCGGGCGACCCGATCAAACCTGAACATCTGGAGTGACCCTTTTCGCGAGCAAGCCCGCCCCCGCATGGACAGCAGCAACCCTGTGGCAGCGGGAGCGGGCGCGACCGCGAATGCGCCACCGCCGACCTTGGGCCTGAACCCCGTCTCAGGGCATACTGGCGGCCTCCGTTGCCAACTGTTCGAACCCCATGCGCATCCACGTCAGCTTCATCGACCGCGTCGGCATCACCCAGGAAGTCCTCGCCCTGCTCGGTGCCCGCAACCTCAACCTGGACGCCGTGGAGATGGTCCCGCCGAACGTCTACATCGACGCCCCCACCCTCAGCCCCGCCGTACTTGAAGAACTGCACGACGCGCTGTTCGAAGTACACGGCGTGCAATCGGTGGACGTGGTCGACATCCTCCCCGGCCAGCGCCGCCACCTGCAGCTCGATGCCCTGCTGGCCGCCATGAGCGACCCGGTGCTGGCGGTGGACAGCGCAGGCCTGGTGCTGTTGGCCAACCCGGCGCTGATCGAACTGTGCGGCCGCGAATCTGCCGGGCGCTCGGTGGGTGAGCTGTTTGGCGATCCCGCGCTGCTGCAAGCGCTGCTGGACAACAACTTCCACCTGCCCATGCGCGAAATGCAGCTGAACGGCCATAGCCTGCTGCTGGACGCCATGCCGATTACCAACGCCGGTGGCCTGCTGACGCTGTCCCCCCCCTCGCGCATGGGCGAACGCCTGTCGGCCTTGCACCACGACCACGCCGAAGGCTTCGATGCCTTGCTTGGCGAGTCGCCGGCCATCCGCACCCTCAAGGCCCGCGCCTTACGCGTGGCTGCGCTCGATGCGCCGCTGCTGGTGCATGGCGAGACCGGCACCGGCAAAGAACTGGTCGCCCGCGCCTGCCATGCCGTCAGCAGCCGCCATGCGGCCCCGTTCCTGGCGCTGAACTGCGCCGCGCTGCCCGAGAGCCTGGCCGAAAGCGAGCTGTTCGGCTACGCGCCCGGGGCCTTTACCGGCGCGCAACGAGGTGGCAAGCCTGGGCTGATGGAACTGGCCAACCAGGGCACCGTGTTTCTCGATGAAATTGGTGAAATGTCGCCCTACCTGCAGGCCAAGCTGCTGCGTTTTCTCAGCGATGGCAGCTTCCGCCGGGTGGGTGGCGACCGTGAGGTGAAGGTGGATGTGCGCATCATCAGCGCCACCCACCGCGATCTGGAGCGCATGGTCGCCGAAGGCAGCTTTCGCGAAGACCTGTTCTACCGCCTGAACGTGCTTAACCTGGAGGTACCGCCGCTTCGCGACCGTGGCCAGGACATCCTGATGCTGGCGCACTTCTTCATGCAGCAGGCGTGCACACAGATCCAGCGCCCAGCCTGTCGGCTGACCCCCTCCACCCATTCGGCACTGCTGGCCAACCCTTGGCCGGGCAATGTGCGCCAATTGCAGAACGTGATCTTCCGCGCTGCGGCTATCTGCGAGGGCAACCTGGTGGATATCGGCGACCTGGACATCGCCGGCACCTCGGTGGCACGCGGGCAAGATGGCGAAGTGGCCAGCCTGGAACAGGCTGTAGGTGATTTCGAGCGCGAACTGTTACAGCGCTTGTATGCCAGCTACCCGTCAACACGGCAACTGGCCGGGCGCTTGCAAACTTCGCACACGGCTATCGCGCAGAGGCTGCGTAAATATGGAATACCCGGGAAACCATGACGGCTGTGGTCAAAACCCATAATTGAATCGGACTTTTCCTAGCCGCTCAGCCACATGTGACTGGAGTGCTCCCCGTAGAATGGCGACATTGCAATTTTGCTTGTCACCCTGAACGAAGAGTACCCTGATGTTCGAACTCGATTTTTACGGGACACTGGTAGCCGCCTCGTTGGTACTGCTACTGGGACGCGGCCTGGTTGCACGCATTGGTTTCCTGCGCGCATACAATATCCCGGAGCCTGTTGCAGGCGGCCTGGTCGTTGCCCTGTTACTCCTGGCATTGCGCAGTTTCGATGTACACGTCCAATTCGATACCTCGTTGCAAACACCGTTGATGCTGGCATTCTTCGCTACCATCGGCTTGAGTGCAGACTTCGCAAGCCTGAAGAAGGGGGGACGCGTGGTCGCCGTATTCCTTTTGGTGGTGACGGGTTTGCTAATGGTTCAGAACGCCATGGGCATCGGCCTGGCAACCGCACTGGGGCTCGACCCGCTGATGGGCCTGCTGGCCGGTTCGATCAGCTTGTCGGGTGGCCACGGTACAGGCGCTGCCTGGGGCGCGACCTTCACTGAGCGGTTCGGCCTGGCTTCGGCTTCGGAACTGGCAATGGCCTCTGCCACTTTCGGCCTGGTGTTGGGCGGTTTGATCGGTGGGCCAGTCGCCCGGTTGCTGATCAAACGGGTCGAAACACCTGGCGTGCAAGAAGAAGCACCGCAATTACCCAAGGGCTTTGAACAACCCGACAAAGAGCGCCTGATCACATCGTTTTCATTTATAGAAACCTTGGCACTTATTGCGGTCAGCTTACTGACGGGCACATTACTTAATGGCTTGTTGAAAGGCACAGCATTCGAACTACCGACCTTCGTTTGCGTACTCTTCGTCGGTGTAGTGTTGCGCAATGGGCTTCGGGCTTTAGGCGTTTACAAAGTATTCGAACGGGAAGTGTCGGTACTGGGCAATGTGAGTTTGTCCCTGTTCCTGGCCATTGCCTTGATGTCGCTCAAGTTGTGGGACCTGGCAGCCCTGGCGTTACCCTTCTTTACCTTGTTGGCCGCGCAGACACTGGTCATGGCGCTGTTCGCAATCTTCGTGACGTTCAAGGTAATGGGGCGCAACTACGATGCAGCAGTCCTGGCTGCTGGCCACTGTGGCTTCGGCCTGGGTGCAACACCGACAGCCATCGCCAACATGCAGGCGGTGACACAACGCTTTGGTGCCTCGCACCTTGCCTTCCTGGTGGTGCCGATGGTGGGGGCGTTCTTCATCGACATCATCAATGTCATCGTGATCAAGCTGTACCTGGCATTGCCCTGGTTTGTTGCGGGTTAAGCGATCTCACGCTCCCCTTGAATGACATCGTTCTGAGTGGCGTGGGGCCTGCCGGTACAGCCTACCAACGCAGCATGCGGGGGCCCCACCAGGCACCGAATACCGTCGGCACGAGCATGCCTAGGACATACCACACACCCCAGAACGGTACGCCCATTTCCGGACAATGCAGGCAGTAGGCAACCGTTGCGGTCGAGCCCGCCAGCAGGCCACCGGCAGCGCCCGCTTGCCGTAACCGGGTGGGCGCCAGACCTTTCAGCGCCCAGAACACGGTGACAAAGGCCGGCACCGACAGCAACGTGATATTCAGTGCGCAGGTACGCCATGTGCGCCCGAACAACAGGTCGGCGCGCGCCTCCACAGGCGCCCCGGCGATACTCACCGCCGCCCCGCACCAGACCAGCAGCAGTGGCAAGCCAAGCATCTTCCAGCCTGCAGCGCCCTTCCCTCCTGGCCTGGCCAAGCGGCTCGTCAACCACAGCCCGATCAACGCCAAGCTGGTTGGAAAGGCGACTTTGCCCCAGAACAACGGGGTTTGTGCGACCTCTGTGATATCACTGCGTACACCGTAAAGGGTAATTGTCAGCAGCAGTGCGGCGGTCAGCCCGCCCAGCACAGCCACTGCCATCCGATTGCAAACGGCGTGGCGCGGTACTGGCCCTTCGCCTGCAGCCAGCAAGGCGATCAAATCGTCAGTCTTCATGGTTGTTGGCTCCTCCAATCAGCCTGGATAGCGCTTTCAGACCTCGATGTATCCCCACCTTTACCGCTGAACTGGAAAGCCCGGTAAGTTGTGCCGTCTCCTCGACGGACAACCCCTCCAGCTTGACATGAACAATCGGCAGTCGTTGCCGCTCTGGCAGTTGCTTGAGCAGCTTGGTCAGGTCTCGGCTGGCCTCGGCTGATTCAACCTCCGAGACGGCAAACAGTTGCGCATCATCGTCCAGCACATCATGCCGGGCGTCGCGACGTGAAACACTTCGCAGATGATCCGCCAGCTTGTAACGGGCGATCGCCTGCACCCAGGCGGTCAACGGCTGCTGCGGCTGGTACGTGTGGCGCGCGTTATGCACCGCCAGCAGCACATCCTGCACCATGTCCTCTATCTCGGCCGGGCGCCTGCTCAGACGGCTGCGCAGAAACGCACGTACATGCAGCGCAAGCGTGCCAAGAAAATCCTGATAGGCCAGCTGGTCGCCTGTCAGCCCCCGAAGCAACAGTGCTTTCAACCGGGCCTCGCGAGCCTCGAGCTCATCCTGTGAGTTAGTTCGCTGCATGGGTCGCCTGGGTTACACCCTGAATACAATTGACTTGATTCATCCGCTCCCGGCGTGTGGCACGCAGGTGCTGCAAATATGCCATGCCCTTGGCTTCAACATCAGGTCGTGAAGACACGCCCTGAAAAAATTTCTTCCAAGGCTGTAACCCGTTTTACGCAAGGCACGAACTACTCCATGAGCCGCCGGTAAAGACCACGGCCACATTCTCAGGAGATTGACCCATGAAAACCCTCGCCCTCACCACTGCAGCACTCGCTCTCGCCTCGCTTGCAGGCGTTGCCATGGCGGCCGACAGCACGCAACCCGCAGGCAGTGGCGCTGCCATGGAGAAATGCTACGGCGTCGCCATGGCAGGAAAGAACGATTGCAAGGCCGGCGCCGGTACCAGCTGCGCCGGCAGTGCGAAGAAGGACTACGACGGCATGCACTGGAAAAACGTCCCCGCCGGCACCTGCACATCGATCAAGACACCTGCCGGCATGGGCTCGCTGACACCTCAAAAGTCTTGATCAGGGGAAACCGACCATGAACGCAGACGCACGAATGGGCGCCGGAATCAGCCTGAAGGCCGAGCACTACGACCAGGCGCTGGCGTGCAATCTCGAAGGGCTCTGGTTTGAGGTTCACCCGGAGAACTACATGGTCGGTGGCCCTCGCCTTGCCTGGCTGAACCGAATCGCAGCACTTCACCCGGTCTCATTGCATGGTGTAGCACTTTCGCTTGCGGCTGACGCGCCCCCCGATCAGGACCATTTGCAGCGTCTGCGCGCACTGTGCGATCAGATCGAACCGGTACTTGTGTCAGAGCACCTGGCCTGGTCCACCTGGCAGGGGCACTACCATCCAGACCTGCTGCCATTTCCCCGCAGCAAAGAAGCCCTGCAGCGCATCGCTGAAAACATCCAGCGATGCCAGGAGGTATTGGGCCGGCGTATATCCATCGAAAACCCCAGTCATTACTTGCAGCTGCAGGGCCATGACTGGGACGAGATCGACTTTCTTGACGAACTGACACGTCGCACCGGTTGTGGCCTGCTGCTGGACATCAACAACGTCTATGTGAGTGCTCACAATCTGGGGTTTTCGGCAACTGCCTACCTGGACCGCTTTCCAGCGCAAGCCATCACAGAAGTTCATCTGGCCGGGCACAGCGATGATGACCAAGGCAGCCTGTTGATCGACTCTCATGATGCACAGGTGGCCGAGCCTGTGTGGGCGCTGTACCGCCAACTGGTTTCCCGTGTCGGCCCGCGCCCGACACTCATTGAACGTGACGACAAGCTTCCCCCGTTCACCGAGCTGCTTGCTGAACGGTCCATCGCACAGTCGATCATGTCTTGCCCAGGTGTATTGCCATGAACCTTTCCCTTGGTCAGTTCCAGCAAGCGTTCATCGAGGCGCTCTATTCCCGTCCTGCTCCCGAGCTTTCAGGAGTGACCGAACAGGCGGCGTTCGCGGTTTATCGCAACACGGTGCTGGCCGGCTGCGTGGATGCGCTGCGCGCAAACTTTCCGAGCGTGTGCACACTCGTCGGGCGCGCCTGGATGGATGAGACCGCGGCAGTTTACGCGCGGCAATTCCCCCCCAGCGATCCCCGGCTGATCTGCTATGGCGCAACCTTCCCGGATTTCCTCGAAGACATTCAGTCACAGCACGCTGTGCCGTATCTGGCGGATGTCGCCCGCCTGGACCTGCATTGGACAGAAGCCTTCAGCGCGCCGTACGAAACGTGCCTGAACCTTGTCGAACTGGCAGGCATGACCCCCAGTGATCTTGATCACGGTTGCTTGCCCCCCCGTGCCAGTGCTCGCTGGTACTGGTGCGAAGCGCATCCTGTGTACACCCTGTGGCGCTGCGCCCGCGAGCAGGTTGCGTGGCCCCATGACCAGCCATGGGTGGGCGAAGGGGTGCTGTTTGTCGGCACCGCTGATGGCGTATCCCATCAGCCGCTGGGGAAAGGTGGCCATGCGTTTCTCAAGGCCTGTGCGGCCGGACAGTCGCTGATGCAGGCCTCGGAACTGGCGCAACACGCTGAAACCGACCTGGATTTCACCGAGATGCTCGGGCGCCTGATGACAGCCCAGGCTTTTCGCCCACTCGCCTTCACAGGAGAACACCCTCATGGCTAGTGCCGACTTCACGCCCCCGGCCAGCAGCCTGCGGCGCGCCTGGAACCACATTGCACAGAGCCTCGAGCACCGTTTGAGCGATGACCTGTTGTGCCTGGTCGCCCGGTTCGGGATCGCCTCGGTATTCTTTCTTTCCGGACGCACCAAAGTGGAGGGTTTCCTCACCCTTACACCCAGCACCTATGAGCTGTTCCGCACCGAGTACGCGCTGCCGCTACTCTCACCCTGGCTTGCAGCGCACCTGGCCGCCTACGCTGAGCACTTGTTCCCGCTATTGCTGGTGCTCGGGCTGATGACCCGGCTATCAGCGCTGGCACTGCTGGGCATGACGTTGGTGATCGAAGTGTTCGTCTACCCCGATGCGTGGCCCACCCACCTGACCTGGGCGGGGCTCTTGCTGCTCCTGGTCGCACGTGGCGCCGGCGCGTTTTCGCTGGATCATATGCTGAAAGTGAGATGACCGGAGGCCATTGGCACCTGGCCTGTCGGACACCATATGTATCGTTTTCAATACGTCGTAACGAAAACGATACACACCCTCCTCGACGCGGGTGCACAAGGGTTTGATGCTCAAACCCTTTTCCTCCCATGAGCACCTGTAACGATATCATTCCATACAAAAAATACGGCTTCTCCGCTTATTTACGTAACATATTGATAAATAAGAAGTTTTATAGGTTGGCCGCATTATTGCTAAGGGAATCCTACCCTAAGAGCGCGGCGCCACCGCGCCCCCAACGCCCTGCTTCCCGAGGATTCCCCATGAGCGAGTTGCGTTTCACTGAAGATCACGAATGGCTGCGCGTCGAAGCCGATGGCAGCGTCACCGTGGGCATCACCGCCTACGCCCAGAATGCCCTGGGCGACGTGGTTTTCGTGCAACTGCCAGAGTTGCAGCAGTATGAGAAAGGCAGCGAAGCGTCCACCGTCGAATCGGTCAAGGCCGCCAGCGGCGTGTACATGCCACTGACGGGTGAAGTGGTCGAGGTCAACGGCCAGCTTGAAGACAGCCCGGAACTGGTCAACGAAGACCCGATGGGCGAAGGCTGGTTCTTCCGCTTCATCCCTGCCGATGCAGAAGCCGTCACCGCTCTGCTCGACCAGGACGCCTACGACCGCCTGCTCAAAGCCAACGACGACGCCTGAGGAATCCCACCATGACCATCAACCTCGGCACCGCCAACGAATTCATCGCCCGTCACATAGGCCCGCGCGCCGCTGACGAACAGGCCATGCTCACTGCACTGGGCTTCGACTCGCTGGACGCCATGACCGCTGCGGTCATCCCCGACAGCATCAAAGGCACCAGCGTGCTTGGCTCGCACGACGGCCAGAGCGAGGCCGACGCACTCGCCGCACTCAAGGCCATCGCCAGCAAGAACCAGCTGTTCAAAAGCTACATCGGCCAGGGCTACTACAACACCCACACCCCGGCACCGATCCTGCGCAACCTGCTGGAAAACCCGGCCTGGTACACCGCCTACACCCCGTATCAGCCAGAAATTTCCCAAGGCCGCCTGGAAGCGCTGCTGAACTTCCAGACCCTGATCAGCGACCTCACCGGCCTGCCGATCGCCAACGCCTCCTTGCTCGACGAAGCCACGGCTGCGGCCGAGGCCATGACCTTCTGCAAGCGCCTGTCGAAGAACAAATCCAGCCATGCCTTCTTCGCCTCCGTGCACTGTCACCCGCAAACCCTCGACGTGCTGCGCACCCGTGCCGAGCCGCTGGGTATCGAGGTTGTGGTTGGCGACGAACGCGAGCTGGGCGATGTCAGCGCCTTCTTCGGGGCCCTGCTGCAATACCCGGCCAGCAACGGTGAAGTGTTCGACTACCGCGAGGTCGTGCAGCGCTTCCACGCGGCCAACGCCCTGGTCGCCGTAGCGGCAGACCTGCTGGCCCTGACCCTGCTGACCCCACCGGGCGAATTCGACGCCGATGTAGCCATCGGCAGCGCCCAGCGCTTCGGCGTGCCACTGGGCTTCGGTGGCCCGCACGCGGCTTACTTCGCCACCCGCGACGCGTTCAAGCGCGACATGCCTGGCCGCTTGGTCGGCGTGTCGATCGACCGCTTCGGCAAAACCGCCCTGCGTCTGGCCATGCAGACCCGCGAGCAGCACATCCGCCGCGAAAAGGCCACCAGCAACATCTGCACCGCCCAGGTGCTGCTGGCCAACATCGCCAGCATGTTCGCCGTGTACCACGGTCCTGCCGGCCTCAAGCGCATTGCCGAGCGCACCCATGCCCTGACCGCGATCCTCGCCGCCGGCCTGAAGGCGCTGGGCGTACAAGTGGTGGGCGCCAGCGCCTTCGATACCCTGACCCTGGCCACCGGCACTGCCACCGCCAGCCTGCATGACAAGGCACGCGCCCAGGGCATCAACCTGCGCCAGATCGATGCCGCCCATGTGGGCCTGTCTCTGGACGAAACCAGCACTCAGGCTGACGTCGAATCGCTGTGGCAGCTGTTGGGGGGCGAGCAGGCACAGCCTGACTTCACCGCACTGGCCGCCAGCACCGGTTCCCTGCTGCCTGCCGCCCTGCTGCGCCAGTCGGCCATCCTCGAACACCCGGTATTCAACCGCTACCACAGCGAAACCGAGCTGATGCGCTACCTGCGCCGCCTGGCCGACAAGGACCTGGCGCTGGACCGCAGCATGATTCCGCTGGGCTCGTGCACCATGAAGCTGAACGCCGCCAGCGAGATGATCCCGGTCACCTGGGCCGAGTTCGGCAACCTGCACCCATTCGCCCCGGCCGAGCAGAGCCAGGGCTACCTGCAGATGACCACCGAACTGGAGGCCATGCTGTGCGCGGCCACTGGCTATGATGCCGTGTCGCTGCAGCCCAACGCCGGCTCGCAGGGCGAATACGCCGGGCTGTTGGCGATCCGCGCCTACCACCGCAGCCGGGGTGAAGGCCACCGCGATATCTGCCTGATCCCGTCGTCGGCCCATGGCACCAACCCGGCCACCGCACACATGGCTGGCATGCGTGTCGTGGTTACCGCCTGTGACGCCCGTGGCAACGTCGATGTCGAGGACCTGCGCGCCAAAGCCATCGAGCACCGCGAGCGCCTGGCCGCAATCATGATCACCTACCCGTCGACCCACGGCGTGTTCGAGGAAGCGATCGGCGAAATCTGCGCGATCATCCACGACAACGGTGGCCAGGTGTACATCGACGGCGCCAACATGAACGCCATGGTCGGACTGTGCGCACCCGGCAAGTTCGGCGGCGACGTTTCCCACCTGAACCTGCACAAGACCTTCTGCATCCCGCACGGTGGTGGTGGCCCGGGCGTAGGCCCGATTGGCGTCAAGTCGCACCTGGCGCCGTTCCTGCCAGGCCATGCACAGCTGGAAAACACCCAAGGCGCGGTATGCGCTGCGCCGTTCGGTAGCGCCAGCATCCTGCCCATCACATGGATGTATATCCGCATGATGGGCGGTGCCGGCCTCAAACGTGCCTCGCAGATGGCAATCCTCAACGCCAACTACATCGCCCGCCGCCTGGAAGAGCACTATCCTGTTCTGTATACCGGCGGTAACGGCCTGGTGGCTCACGAGTGCATTCTCGACCTGCGCCCACTGAAGGACACCAGCGGCATCAGTGTCGACGACGTGGCCAAGCGGTTGATCGACTTTGGCTTCCACGCCCCGACCATGTCCTTCCCGGTGGCTGGCACGCTGATGATCGAACCGACCGAAAGCGAGTCCAAAGAAGAACTGGACCGCTTCTGCAACGCGATGATCCAGATCCGCGAAGAAATCCGCGCGGTGGAGGACGGTAGCCTGGACAAGGACGACAACCCGCTGAAAAACGCACCGCACACTGCGGCTGAGCTGGTTGGCGAATGGACCCATGGCTACAGCCGCGAGCAGGCGGTATACCCCCTGGCGAGCCTGGTGGAAGGCAAGTACTGGCCGCCGGTCGGCCGGGTCGACAACGTGTTCGGCGACCGCAACCTGGTGTGCGCCTGCCCGTCGATCGAGAGCTATCAGGACGCCTGATAGCCCCTCCCCGCCACCTGGCTTGAGTGGCGGGCTCTGTGTAGGCGCGGGTCTACCCGCGAATGCGAGGGTGGCAATACCACCGCATTCGCGGATAAACCCGCGCCTACAGGGCTCAACGTCCGCCCAACAAACTGGCAGGAGGTCAACATGTCACTGAGCGTCTTCGACCTGTTCAAGATCGGCATCGGCCCCTCCAGCTCCCACACGGTCGGCCCGATGCGCGCCGCTGCGCGGTTTGCCGAAGGGCTGCGCCGTGACGGCCTGCTGGCCCGCACTGCCAGCGTCAAAGCCGAGCTGTATGGCTCACTGGGCGCCACAGGCAAAGGCCACGGCAGTGACAAAGCCGTGCTGCTGGGCCTTGAAGGCGAACACCCGGACATTATCGACACCGACAGCATTCCCGCCCGCCTGCAGGTCATCCGCGACAGCGGACGCATCAACCTGCTGGGCGAACACAGCATTGCGTTTATCGAAAAGCAGCACCTGGCGATGATCCGCAAGCCGTTGGACTACCACCCCAACGGCATGATATTTCGCGCCTTCGACGACGCAGGCCTGCAAATCCGAAGCCGCGAGTATTACTCGGTAGGCGGTGGTTTCGTGGTCGACGAGGACGCTGCCGGCCATGACCGCATCGTCGAAGACACCACGGTGCTGGCCTATCCGTTCAAGACCGCCAAGGCGCTCCTCGGCCACTGCACCGCGCATGACCTGTCGGTGAGCCAGGTCATGCTGGCCAACGAGACCGCCTGGCGCCCTGAAGCAGAAACCCGAGCCGGGCTGCTGCGCATCTGGCAGGTGATGCAAGATTGCGTCGCGGCAGGTTGCCAGCATGAGGGCATATTACCGGGAGGGCTCAAGGTCAAACGCCGCGCGCCGGCCCTGTACCGCCAACTGAGCGGCCACCCGGAAGCCAGCCTGCGTGATGCCCTGTCAGTGCTCGACTGGGTCAACCTCTACGCCTTGGCGGTGAACGAGGAAAACGCCTACGGCGGTCGTGTGGTCACCGCCCCTACCAATGGTGCAGCGGGCATCGTCCCGGCAGTCCTTCACTACTACATGCGCTTCGTCCCCGGTGCCAGCGAGGACGGGGTGGTGCGCTTTCTGCTCACCGCCGCAGCCATCGGCATCCTGTACAAGGAAAACGCCTCCATCTCCGGGGCCGAAGTGGGCTGCCAGGGCGAGGTCGGCGTTGCCTGTTCGATGGCCGCCGGTGCGCTGTGCGAAGTGATGGGCGGTAGCGTGCAGCAGGTGGAGAACGCAGCCGAAATAGGCATGGAACACAACCTGGGCCTGACCTGCGACCCGATCGGCGGCCTCGTACAGGTGCCCTGTATCGAGCGCAATGCCATGGGCTCGGTGAAGGCCATCAACGCGGTACGCATGGCCCTGCGCGGCGACGGGCAGCACTACGTGTCGCTGGACAAGGTCATCCGCACCATGCGCCAGACCGGCGCCGACATGAAAAGCAAATACAAAGAGACCGCCCGTGGCGGCCTGGCCGTCAACATCATCGAATGTTGACCCAACAATGACAGCAAGGAGTCATCGATGTCCGAAACACTGCTCAAGACCCCACTGCATGCCTTGCACCTGGAACTGGGTGCACGCATGGTGCCGTTCGCCGGCTACGACATGCCGGTGCAGTACCCGCTGGGCGTGCTCAAGGAACACCTGCACACCCGCGAACAGGCCGGCCTGTTCGACGTCTCGCACATGGGCCAGATCGTTCTGCGTGGCGCTGACGCCGCCAAGGCGCTGGAAAGCCTGGTACCGGTGGACATCATCGACCTGCCGGTGGGCATGCAGCGTTATGCCATGTTCACCAATGAGCAAGGCGGCATTCTCGACGACCTGATGGTGGCCAACCTGGGCGAGGACACCCTGTTCCTGGTAGTCAACGCCGCCTGCAAGGAGCAGGACCTGGCTCACCTGCAATCCCACATTGGCAACCGTTGCGAGGTGCAGCCGCTGTTCGAGGAGCGTGCCCTGCTCGCCCTGCAAGGCCCGGCTGCAGTCAAGGTGCTGGAACGCCTGGCTCCAGAAGTGGCCGGCATGACCTTCATGCAGTTCCGCCGAGTAACACTGCTGGGTGTGGACTGCTTCGTCAGCCGCTCGGGCTACACCGGCGAAGACGGCTACGAGATCTCGGTACCGGTCAACGCTGCCGACGCCCTGGCTCGCCGCCTGCTGGCCGAGCCGGAAGTACAGCCGATCGGCTTGGGCGCACGCGACTCGCTGCGCCTGGAAGCTGGCCTGTGCCTGTATGGCCACGACATGAACAGCGAGACTACGCCGATCGAAGCCAGCCTGCTGTGGGCAATTTCCAAGGTGCGCCGTGCCGAGGGTGCACGCGCTGCCGGCTTCCCGGGTGCCGAGACGATCTTCGCCCACGTGCGCGATGGTGTTGCGCGCAAACGTGTCGGCCTGTTGCCGCAGGAGCGTACGCCTGTTCGTGAAGGTGCGGACATTGTCGACGCAAACGATAAAGCGGTAGGCAAAGTGTGCAGCGGGGGCTTTGGCCCGACACTCGCCGCACCTGTCGCAATGGGTTATATCGATAGTGAACATGCTGCACTCGACACCGCACTGTTTGCCGTGGTGCGTGGAAAGAAGGTGGCCTTGAAAGTCAGCAAAATGCCTTTCGTGACACCACGTTACTACCGTGGCTGAAACAGCTTTGTGAAGGTTTTGGGCAGCGTCGACATATTCGTTTTCGAACCTGCCCAATAACTTTTGAACATGGCGCCAGGCCAGGCGCCATGCCGTTTCCGACAAATCGGTCGGTTATCGGCAAGCGGCCAGTTTTCCATACGACCAAGGGCTTGTTTTTCGCTCGGGAGTTGGCGTAGAGTCACTGCACTGTGTTTGCATGGGTCGCAACAGTTCGTGACCTGGGCCAGTAGCCGAGATTTGCTACAACCCGTTCGACGTCTCTTACTTCCTGCAACCCAGCCCAGTAATCTTTCGCTTACAAAAAAGTGCGAAAGAAACTGTCATCAAAATTTAAGCTTCATAGGAAATAAGACAATGGCTGAGCGTCAGAACGGTACCGTCAAGTGGTTCAATGACGAAAAAGGTTACGGCTTCATCACCCCAGAAAGCGGTCCGGATCTGTTCGTGCACTTCCGCGCTATCGAAGGTAGCGGCTTCAAAAGCCTGAAAGAAGGCCAGAAGGTTACCTTTGAAGCAGTTCAGGGCCAGAAAGGCATGCAGGCTGACAAGGTTCAACCTGTCTGATCCAGCGCCAGACTTTGAAAAGCCCCTGCCAAGTGCAGGGGTTTTTTTTTGCCCGTAGAATAGCAGGCTCGTCTTCTGGAGCTGTCCTGCATGTCCAAGCCTCTGCTCACACCCCAGGGTGATTTTCCGCCGGTCGGCCTGGGCCGGCGCCTGGCAGCGATGTTCTATGACTTTCTACTGTGCACCGCGCTGCTGATCGTGACCGCCGGCGCCTACAAGATGATTCAGATGTCGATCATCGGCGAAGCACGTATGCGCGAGCTGACCGAGGCCGGTGCACTGGATGGCGACCCATTGCTGTCTACGGTACTGCTGTTTGCCCTGTTCGGCTTCTTTGCCAAGTTCTGGACCCACGGTGGGCAGACGCTGGGTATGCAGGTATGGGGCGTTCGGGTGCAGAATGCCGATGGCTCGGCCATCAGCCTGTGGCAGGCGCTCTTGCGGTTCGTCGTGTCGATTGCCTCGTGGCTGTGCCTGGGGCTGGGTTTTTTCTGGGTGCTGATCGACAAGCGCAAGCGTGGTTGGCATGACATCTATTCGGAAAGCCAGTTGGTGCGGGTACCTAAACAGAAGAAATGAGCCAGAGGATTGGCGTTGCCGGTTCGGGCCCTTTCCTGACGCCCGCGCGATACTTGTAGGCGCGGGTTTACCCGCGAACGGGCCGGGCCAGATAAACAGCCATGAAAAAGCCGACCCTGAGGTCGGCTTTCTTGTGCAGCTCTGGCTATTACCCTGCCCGGCGCAACAACCACACACCGGCCAAGGCACAGATGCCCGCCGGTATCACCACCGCCAGCAGCGGTGGGAAGCCGAATACCTGGCTCGAAGGCCCGAGCAGGTCCTGGCCAATGCGAAACACGAAGCCCACCAGCACACCCGTGAACACGCGCTGACCAAGGGTAACCGAACGCAGCGGGCCAAAGATGAACGAAATCGCCATCAGCACCAGGGCCGCCGTTACCATCGGCTGCAGCACCTTGGTCCAGAATGCCAGCCAATATCGGGAGTTGTTCAGGCCCTGGTCAGACAGGTAGTGGATGTAGTCCCACAAGCCGGTAATCGAAAGCGACTCCGGCGCGAGGATCACGGTATTGAGCAGTTCTGGGGTGAGCGAAACATCCCAGCGCTCCTCCGGCGCGTTGACCACCTCGGTGTGGTCGCCACGGAAATAGGTGGTACGCACATCAGCGAGCAGCCAGTGGTCGTTCTGGTACTGCGCACGGCGGGCAAAGCTCGAGGTGACAATCTTGCGCTCGCTGTCGAAGCGGTAGCGGGTCACGCCCAGCAGCAGGCCATTGGGCTGTACGGCGTTGATGTGCACATACTCCTCGCCCTGGCGGTGCCACATGCCACGTTTGGAACTTTGTGCTTCACCACCACCTTGGGCCAGGGAACGGTCGGCCTGAGCCTTGTTCTCGGTCACCGGTGCCACATATTCGCCAATCAGCAGCCCCACCAGCATCAGCACCAGCATGGGTTTCATCACCGCCCAGACGATACGACCGATGGACACGCCGGCCGCACGCATGATGGTCAGCTCGCTGCTGCTGGCCAGACTGCCCAGGCCGATCAGGCAACCGATCAGGGCGGCCATTGGCAGCATTTCATACAGCCGCCGAGGTGCGGTAAGCAGGACAAAGTTGCCTGCCTCCAGCACCGTGTAGGTGTCACTCAGGTCGCCCATCTCATCGATGAAGGCGAAAAGCGAAGCCAGGCCGAGGATGATCCCCAGCACGGCCAGGATGGCCAGCAGCACGCTCTGGCCGATGTAGCGATCGAGCTTAGCCATGGGCCACCTCCGCACGGCGGGCGGCGCGTTTGAGGCGCAGCGGCTCCCAGTACATCAGGCCAAGGCCGATCAGCAGGAACAGACCGTGTACCCACCACATGCCCAGGGCGATCGGCAGTTTGCCCTTCTCGAGGGCGCCGCGTACGGAAATCAGCATTGTCAGGTAGGCCATGTACAGAAGAATTGCCGGCAGCAGCTTGAGGAAACGGCCCTGGCGCGGGTTGACCCGCGACAGCGGCACCGCCAGCAGGGTGACGACGAACACCAGGATCGGCAGCGACAACCGCCATTGCAGCTCGGCGCGCTCACGCAGGCCCTCCTTGCCGATCAGTTCGGAGGTGGGAAGCGCTTCGCGCTCGGTCACTTCCTCGGCGACTTCCGGCTTGGGCAGCAGCACGCCGTAGGTGTCATATTTGATGGCGCGGTAGTCGGCCTGGCCCGGGTTGCCGTCGTAGCGGTAACCGTTTTCCAGCACCAGATAGCGGTTGCCGTCGGCCTGGATTTCCTGGTGGCCTTTCTCGGCGACCAGCACCGAGGGGGCGCGGTCCTTGGTCTTGTCCTGGTTGAAGCGCTTCTCGGAGATGAACACCCCGCCCAGGTTGATGCGGTCATCCGACAGTTGCTCGGTATAGGTTACCCGCGAGCCATCACGCAATGTCTGGAAGCGGCCCGGCACCAAGGTGTCGAACTCGGTCAGGGCATCCTGCTGGCTGATGATCTGCTGCACCTGGGCCACGCCCAGCGGGGCCAGGCTCAGGCTCAGCCAGGCCACCAGCAGGGCAACCAGGGCAGCCGGCGCCATGGTCATGCCCAGCAGGCGCTGCTGGCTCATGCCAGTGGCCGACAGCACGGTCATCTCACTCTCCAGGTACAGGCGCCCGTAAGCCAGGAGGATGCCGAGGAACAGCCCCAGAGGCAGGATCAGTTGCAGGAAGCCTGGCAAGCGGAAGCCCATGATCAGGAACAACACGCCAGGGTCGAGCACGCCCTGGGCAGCCTGGGCCAGGTACTTGATGAAGCGCCCGCTCATGATGATCACCAACAGCACAGCGCTGACGGCGCTCAAGGTGACCAGGACCTCGCGGGACAGATAACGAAAGACGATCAAACCAGACACTCCTGGGTTGTCAGGGCGGACTGCCATGCAATGGCGCCAAACAATGACTTAGTACATCCAAGACCAATGCCGGTTCGCCAAAGGCGAACCTCCATGTAAAGTGCGCGCATTATCCTGTGATTGACCGCCCCTGTCACTTGGCCGCGTACGAAGGTGCACAACGGGGTTGTCAGCACGCTTGCCACAGGCTCAAACTGGCAGCTTTTCCGCTGGTGCGCGACGACGCGGCCAGGCCCGTCCAGAGCGCTGGAACACACAGCGCCATTCGTATCGATCATTCGGGGATCCTGACATGGAACTGGTTGTAAAAAGCGTAGCTGCTGCATCCGTAAAAACCGCCACACTGGTCCTTCCGGTAGGTGAAAACCGCAAGCTCGGCGCTGTTGCCAAGGCTGTCGACCAGGCCAGCGAAGGCGCCATCAGCGCCGTGCTCAAGCGCGGCGACCTGGCCGGCAAGCCGGGCCAGACCCTGCTGCTACAGAACCTCCCGGGCCTGAAGGCCGAGCGCGTGCTGCTGGTGGGTAGCGGCAAGGAAGAAGCCTTGGGCGACCGCGCCTGGCGCAAACTGGTGGCCAGTGTCGCTGGCGTGCTCAAGGGCCTGAACGGCGCTGACGCAGTACTGGCCCTGGACGATATCGCGGTCAGCAACCGCGACGCCCATTACGGCAAATACCGCCTGCTGGCCGAAACCCTGCTGGACGGCGAATATGTGTTCGACCGTTTCAAAAGCCAGAAAGCCGAGCCGCGTGCGCTGAAAAAGGTCACCCTGCTGGCCGACAAAGCCGGCCAGGCCGAAGTCGAGCGTGCGGTCAAGCATGCCAGCGCCATCGCCAGCGGCATGGCCTTCACCCGTGACCTCGGCAACCTGCCACCCAACCTTTGCCACCCAAGCTTCCTGGCCGAACAGGCCAAGGAACTGGGCAAGGCGCACAAGGCCCTCAAGGTTGAAGTGCTGGACGAGAAAAAGATCAAGGACCTGGGCATGGGCGCGTTCTACGCCGTGGGCCAGGGCAGCGACCAGCCGCCACGCCTGATCGTGCTCAATTACCAGGGCGGCAAAAAGGCCGACAAGCCATTCGTGCTGGTGGGTAAAGGCATTACCTTCGACACCGGCGGCATCAGCCTCAAGCCAGGCGCCGGCATGGATGAAATGAAGTACGACATGTGCGGCGCCGCCAGCGTGTTCGGCACCCTGCGTGCAGTGCTCGAGCTGCAACTGCCGATCAACCTGGTGTGCCTGCTGGCCTGCGCCGAGAACATGCCAAGCGGCGGCGCCACCCGCCCAGGTGACATCGTCACCACCATGAGCGGTCAGACCGTGGAAATCCTCAACACCGACGCTGAAGGCCGCCTGGTGCTGTGCGACACCCTGACCTACGCCGAGCGCTTCAAGCCGCAGGCGGTGATCGACATCGCCACCCTGACCGGCGCCTGCATCGTCGCCCTGGGCAGCCACACCTCCGGCCTGATGGGCAATAACGACGACCTGGTCGGGCAGTTGCTCGATGCCGGCAAGCGCGCCGACGACCGTGCCTGGCAGCTGCCGCTGTTCGATGAATACCAGGAGCAGCTGGACAGCCCGTTCGCCGACATGGGCAACATCGGTGGGCCGAAGGCCGGTACGATCACCGCGGGTTGCTTCCTGTCGCGCTTCGCCAAAGCCTACAACTGGGCGCACATGGACATCGCCGGCACCGCCTGGGTCAGTGGCGGCAAGGACAAGGGCGCCACTGGCCGCCCGGTACCTCTGTTGACCCAGTACCTGCTGGACCGCGCTGGCGCCTGAAGCCGTGAAGCCGGTGGTGCCTTGCGCGCCACCGGCCGGCGATTCCCACCATGAGCAAAGTCGACTTCTACATTCTGCCCACCGACTCGCTGTCGGCGCGGCTCGATTTCGCCTGCAAGCTGTGCGAGAAGGCCTGGCGCCTTGGCCACCAGGTCTATTTGCACTGCCAGGATGCAGAACAGCGCAGTGAACTGGACCAACGCTTGTGGCGCTTCAAGGGCGAGGCCTTCGTGCCCCACGACCTCGCCGAGGTGCATGCCGATGCTGACGTGGTTCTGGGCCTGGCTGACAACGCCGGCGAGCACCACGGCCTGCTGATCAACCTCGGCGCCAGCGTGCCGGGCTTTGTCGGGCAGTTCGAGCGGGTGGCCGAAATCGTTGTTGAAGAGCCGGCTATCCGCCAATCAGCCCGTGAGCGATTCCGTTTCTACCGTGAACAGGGCTATGCTCTGCAAGACCACCGCTTACAGCGACTTTGACGACGATGGACAAGCCCTCCCCTTTGCCCGATTCCGCCCATCTGCTCGATGACCTCGAGTCGATCCGTCAGCTGCTTGGCGACGCCGACCTGCAACCGCCGCTGCTCACCGAGACGGTAGAGCAGATTCCGTTGCTGCTGGACGAAGCCGCCAGCGACCCCGCGGCGCCCGCCGAACCTGTAGCTGCCGAACCCGAGGACGACCCGCAGACCCGCCGCCAGGACACCCTGCTGCACCTGGAAAGCGAGCTGCGCGCCGCAGCGCAGATGATCATGCAGGACGTGATCAACGACTTTACCCCGCATATCGAGAACGAAATCAAGCGCCGGCTGGATGCGCGGATCGAGCGGCTGATCAAGCGTTCCGAGTAGAACCGGGCAACGGTGTCGCCTGCTTCGCGGGCAAGCCCGCTCCCACAGGCTCTGAGCCTGCGCTTTGCCCGTGGGAGCGGACTTGCCCGCGAAGCAGGCGACTCTGTTCCGACAGTTGTCAGCAGCTTGTCGCCTGCGGCCCCCAGCTTGGTTATACTTCCCGGCTTTCCCGAATAAATGCACAGGGTCCCGCCGCGCATGGATAAGACCTACCAGCCGCACGCAATCGAAACTTCCTGGTACAACACCTGGGAGTCCGAGAACTATTTCGCTCCACAAGGTGCAGGCGAGTCCTACACCATCATGATCCCGCCGCCGAACGTAACCGGCAGCCTGCACATGGGCCACGGGTTCAACAACGCGATCATGGACGCCCTGATCCGTTTCCGCCGTATGCAAGGCCGCGACACCCTGTGGCAGCCGGGTACCGATCACGCGGGTATCGCCACGCAGATGCTGGTCGAGCGCCAACTTGAAGCCAAAGGCCAGAACCGTCATGACCTGGGCCGCGAAAAGTTCCTGGAAAAAGTCTGGGAATGGAAGGATCAGTCCGGCGGCAACATCAGCCGCCAGATTCGCCGCCTGGGCTCATCGGTAGACTGGAGCCGCGAGCGCTTCACCATGGACGACGGCCTCTCCGAAGCGGTTAAAGAAGCGTTCGTGCGCCTGCATGAAGACGGCCTTATCTACCGCGGCAAGCGCCTGGTCAACTGGGACACCAAGCTGCACACGGCCATCTCCGACCTCGAAGTGGAAAACCACGACGAGAAAGGCCACCTGTGGAACCTGCGCTACCCACTGGCCGACGGCGCCAAGACTGCCGAAGGCCAGGACTACCTGGTAGTTGCCACCACGCGTCCGGAAACCCTGCTGGGTGACGCTGCCGTAGCAGTCAACCCGAACGACGAACGCTACCAGGCACTGATCGGCAAATTCGTCGAACTGCCATTGGTCGGCCGCCGCATCCCGATCATCGCCGATGACTACTGCGACCCCGAGTTCGGTACCGGTTGCGTGAAGATCACCCCGGCCCACGACTTCAACGACTACGAAGTCGGCAAGCGTCATAACCTGCCGCTGCTGAACATCTTCGACAAGAACGCCTTCGTGCTGGCCAGCGCCCAGGCCTTCAACCTCGACGGCAGCGTTAACGAGCAGGTCGACACCCAGCTGCCGGCCCAGTACGCCAACCTTGACCGCTTTGTCGCGCGCAAGCAGATCGTCGCCGACCTGGACGCCCAGGGCCTGCTGGTCAGCATCGACGACCACGCCCTGAAAGTGCCGAAAGGCGACCGCTCCGGCACGGTCATCGAGCCTTGGCTGACCGACCAGTGGTACGTTTCCACCAAGCCGCTGGCAGAGCCTGCCATCGCCGCCGTGGAAGATGGCCGCATCCAGTTCGTGCCCAAGCAATACGAGAACATGTACTTCTCCTGGATGCGCGATATCCAGGACTGGTGCATCAGCCGCCAACTGTGGTGGGGCCACCGCATTCCTGCGTGGTACGACGAGGCCGGCCAGGTCTACGTTGGCCGCAACGAGGAAGAAGTGCGCGCCAAGCACAAGCTGGGCGCCGACGTGGTCCTGCGTCAGGATGACGACGTACTCGACACCTGGTTCAGCTCGGGCCTGTGGACATTCTCCACCCTGGGCTGGCCGGAACAGACCGAATTCCTCAAGAAGTTCCACTCCACCGACGTGCTGGTGACTGGCTTCGACATCATCTTCTTCTGGGTTGCGCGCATGATCATGCTGACCATGCACCTGATCAAGAACGAAGACGGCACCCCGCAGGTACCGTTCAAGACCGTGTACGTGCACGGCCTGGTACGTGACGGCCAGGGCCAGAAGATGTCCAAGTCCAAGGGCAACGTGCTGGACCCGCTGGACATCGTCGACGGCATCACCCTCGACGCCCTGCTGGAAAAACGCACCAGCGGCATGATGCAGCCCAAGCTTGCCGAGAAGATCGCCAAGCAGACCAAGGCCGAGTTCCCCGAAGGTATTGCCAGCTACGGCACCGACGCCCTGCGCTTCACCTTCTGTTCGCTGGCCTCGACAGGCCGCGACATCAAGTTCGACATGGGCCGCGTCGAAGGCTACCGTAACTTCTGCAACAAGATCTGGAACGCTGCCCGCTACGTGCTGGACAAGGGTGAAGACTGCGGCCAGAACGGCGAAGCCTACGAGCTGTCGCTGGCAGACCGCTGGATCATCTCGCAACTTCAGCGTACCGAAGCCGAAGTAACCCGCCAGCTGGAGCAGTTCCGCTTCGACCTGGCCAGCCAGGCGCTGTACGAGTTCATCTGGAACCAGTACTGCGACTGGTACCTGGAGCTGTCCAAACCGGTACTGTGGGACGAAAACGCCCCGGTAGAGCGCGCCCGTGGCACCCGCCGCACCTTGGTGCGCGTGCTGGAGGTGGCACTGCGTCTTGCGCATCCGTTCATGCCGTTCATCACCGAAGAAATCTGGCAGCGCATCGCGCCGCTGGCCGGCATCGACGGCAAGACCATCATGCTGCAGCCATGGCCAGTGGCCAACGAAGCGCGCATTGACGCCGCCGCCGAAGGCGACATCGAGTGGCTGAAAGAGTTGATGGTCGGCCTGCGTAATATCCGCGCCGAAATGAACATCGGCCCCGGCAAGCCACTGCCGCTGTTCCTGAAGAACGCCAATGCCGACGACCAGCGCCGCCTGCAGGAAAACGAAGCGCTGCTGAAGAAGCTGGCCAAGGTCGAGTCGTTCACCGTACTGGGTGATGCCGACGAAGCGCCGCTGTCCGCTACCGCCCTGGTCGGTGACCTGCAAGTGCTGGTGCCAATGGCCGGGCTGATCGACAAGGATGCCGAGCTGGCGCGCCTGAACAAGGAAATCCAGCGTCTGCAAGGTGAAGTGCAACGTGTTGGCGGCAAGCTGTCCAACGCAGCCTTCGTCGACAAGGCCCCGCCTGCGGTGATCGAGAAGGAACGCGCCAAGCTGGCCGAGTCCGAACAGGCCCTGGCCAACTTCACCGAGCAGCATGCGCGGATTTCAGCGCTGTAATCACTAGAGAGACCGTTGGGGCCGCTGCACGGCCCTTTCGCGACACAAGGCCGCTCCCACAGGACGGCGCCAACCTTCAAGGCGCCACCACCCTGTGGGAGCGGCCTTGTGTCGCGAAAGGGCTGCGTAGCAGCCCCAGGTTCTTCAAGCCACCGCTCGTATAGGGCTGGACACTGCCATGACCCCGAACAAACCCACCCTGCACCCGCGCAACCGCCACCAGGGTCGCTACGACTTCCCCAGCCTGATCAAGGCCCACCCTGACCTGGCCCGCTTCACCATCACCAACCCCCACGGCAAGCCCAGTATCGACTTTGCCAACCCCGAAGCCGTCCGCGTGTTCAACCGTGCACTGCTCAAGGCCCAGTACGGCATCCAGCACTGGGACATCCCAGCCGATTACCTGTGCCCGCCCATTCCTGGCCGTGCCGACTACATCCACGTAGCCGCCGACCTGTTGGCCGATGACAATGCTGGCGACGTCCCAAGGGGCGCCCAAGTGCGTGCGCTGGACGTCGGCGTGGGGGCCAACTGCATCTATGCACTGCTGGGCCACAGCGACTACCGCTGGCGCTTCCTCGGTTCAGACATCGACCCCGTGGCTCTGGCCTCGGCCAAGGCTATCGTCCAGGCCAATGGCCTGGGCAAAGCCATTACCCTGCGCCAGCAGGCCAACCGAGCGCACATCCTCAGCGGCCTGCTGCAGGAGGGCGAACGCTTTGACCTGACCCTGTGCAACCCGCCCTTCCATGCCTCACGCGACGAAGCCACCCGCGGCAGCCAGCGCAAATGGAAGAACCTCGGCAAGCAGGACCCCAAACGCAAGCTGCCGGTGCTGAACTTCGGTGGCCAGAACAATGAACTGTGGTGCGAAGGTGGCGAAATCCGCTTTGTCACCCAGTTGATTGGCGAAAGCGTGCAGTACGCCGAACGGGTGCTGTGGTTCACCAGCCTGGTGTCCAAGGCCAGCAACCTGCCGGGCATCGAGGCCGCGTTGAAGAAGTCCGGCGCCAAGGCCGTGCGCATCATCGAGATGGGCCAGGGGCAGAAACAGAGCCGCATGGTCGCCTGGAGCTTCCATGACGACGCCGCACGCCAGGCCTGGCACGCCCAGCGTAAATCACAGGCATGAAAAAACCGCGCCCGGGCAAGCCGGGCGCGGTTTCGTCAAAACAACAATTACTTGTTGATAGCGTCGGTCAGCACTTTGGCTGGAACGAACTTGACGACTTTCTTGGCAGCGATTTCGATGGCAGCGCCAGTCGAAGGGTTGCGGCCGGTACGGGCAGGACGCTCGGAGACTTTCAGCTTGCCGATGCCTGGCAGAGTGATCTCAGCGCCGTTTTCCAGTTGGTCGGCAACGATCTGGCCCAGTTGCTCCAGAGCGTTCTTGGCGGTGGCTTTTGGCGCGGCGATCGATTCGGCGATGTCGGCAATCAGTTGGTCTTTGGTCAATGCCATGGTGGTGTTCCTTCCCTATCAAATTCGATGGTTATGCAGCGGACTACGACGTTATCGGGCCAGCCCCTTGAAATGGAGGGCCGCGCCAATTGCGTATGTAGATACGAAAATCGGCGTTTGGTTCGACACGACGACAGCATGCTGCCAGCAATGCGCACACGAGGGGCGCAAGACCGCGCAAAACTACCACATGAATGGATAAATATCCGCCTCGCACTTTGATTAAATGCAGGTTTTTCGGGGGTTTCAGCTGAAAACACACAAAATTGAACAAAAAACGAACAACCGACATATCTGCCAACATACGGCCACTGCATCACCTCAGGTCTAGGTTAAACTTGGCAACTTTTGCAGCTCGCCGAGAATTCCATGCCAATCCGTCATTGCATCGTTCACCTGATCGACAAAAAGCCCGATGGCAGCCCCGCCGTGCTGCATGCTCGCGACTCCGAACTGGCTGCCTCCGATGCCATCGAAAACCTCCTGGCCGACCTCAATGACAGCTACAACGCCAAGCAAGGCAAGGCCTGGGGCTTTTTCCACGGCGAATCGGGCGCCTACCCGCTGAGCGGCTGGCTGAAGCAGTACCTGGAGGGGGAAAAGGACTTCACCGCCTTCAGCCGCGTGGCTGTCGAGCATCTGCAGAAGCTGATGGAAGAGTCCAACCTGTCCACCGGCGGCCACATCCTGTTTGCCCACTATCAGCAAGGCATGACCGAGTACCTGGCGATCGCCCTGCTGCACCATAGCGAAGGCGTGGCGGTGAATGCCGAGCTCGACGTGACCCCTTCCCGTCATCTCGACCTTGGCCAGCTGCACCTGGCAGCACGCATCAACCTGTCGGAGTGGAAGAACAACCAGAACTCCAGGCAGTATATTTCGTTCATCAAGGGCAAGAACGGCAAGAAGGTGTCGGATTACTTCCGCGACTTCATCGGCTGCCAGGAAGGCGTCGACGGCCCGGGCGAAACCCGTACCCTGCTCAAGGCCTTCAGCGATTTCGTCGAAAGCGAAGACCTGCCGGAAGAATCCGCCCGCGAAAAGACCCAGACCCTGGTCGAGTACGCCACCACCCAGACCAAGCTGGGCGAGCCGGTGACGCTCGAAGAGCTGTCCAGCCTGATCGACGAAGACCGCCCCAAAGCGTTCTACGACCACATCCGCAACAAGGACTACGGCCTGTCGCCGGAAATTCCTGCTGACAAACGCACCCTCAACCAGTTCCGCCGTTTCACCGGGCGTGCCGAGGGGCTGTCGATCAGCTTCGAGGCGCATCTGCTGGGGGACAAGGTGGAGTATGACGAAGCGGCGGGGACCTTGATCATCAAGGGGCTGCCGACAACCTTGGTGGATCAGCTGAAGCGCCGCAAGGACTGATTTCCCCCAAGCCGCCAAAGGAGGCCACCAGTGCCTCCTTCGCCGACTTGCGCAGCCGTTTCACCAACCGCTCCTGGCGCAGCGCCGCGCCCTTGTCCGGCCACTGCTCCACATACACCAGCGCCTGGGCCGGGCTGGTCTTGAAATAGCGGGCGCCCTGCCCTTTCTGATGCGCGGCGAACCGACGCTGCGGGTCATCGCTGATGCCGCAATACAACGAGCCATTGGCTGCCCTTACCAGATAGACAAACCAGGGCTTACCAACGGCAGGTTCGACGACTTCACTCACCCTGGGCCTGCTGGAATGCGCGCAACCCCTTGAATGCCTGCAGGCGGACCTTGTTCTGCATCAGCGGCGACCACCCCAGCAGCATTCCAGGAACACCCAACGCTTGCCGCGACCAGCGCCACAGGTCAAAGGTATCGTCATGCTGGCAAATCAGCCCATCACGCATGACAAAGCGTGCCTGGATATCGTTGACCACAACACGGCCGGTCTGGCTGAACAGGTAGGTAGCCACCCAGTGCGCGCTGCCACTGTGCTCATCTGCACGTATGCTGTCGAATGTCAGGGTGAAGTTCTTGGCGCGGGTGGTGAGCATCCGCCACATATCGCCTGCGTCCTTGCCGCGCAGGGTGCCGAACACCGGGTCGCTGAAAACGATATCGCTGCTGTAGCAGGCCAGCATGGCGTCGGCATCCAGGCGCTGGAAAGCCTGGTAGAAACGGGTAATCAGGGCGCGGTTGGCATCGCTCATTGTGGGCTTGTCCGTCCTAGGTTCGAAAACTGCACGATAATCTGCCCCGATGGCTTATGCCAGTACCGTCCTCTTGGCAGGCAAGAGGACGGTACTGCTGAAACAGGCCTCAGACTTTTTCGCAGGTCACCTGCACCTGCAGTGCCCGCCCGGCACCCAGCCCGAACACGACGGCGCCAACGCCCAGTACCGCAAAAATCCAACCCAATGCCGCCCAGCCGCCGGTCAGGTCATGCACCAGGCCCACCGCGAAAGGCCCCATCGAGGCCAGGGTATAACCCACCCCTTGGGCCATGCTCGACAAGTTCGCCGCCACGTGGGCATCTTTCGAGCGCAGCACGATCAAGGTCAGCGCCAGGGCAAAGGTACCGCCCTGCCCCAGGCCCAGCACAATGGCCCACCCCCACAACCCGGAAAGTGGCGCATACAGGCAACCGAACAGCCCCGCCAGCGTACCTGACATGACCAGCACGATTGCCAGCCGCTGGTCCTTGCCGCGGGTGGCCAGCCAGGGAGCACTGAGCGAGCTGATCAACTGCACGATTACCGACCCCGACAGCACAAGCCCTGCCTCGGTAGGGCTGAGGCCGCGACCGATCAGGATCGATGGCAACCAACCGAACACGATGTAGGCCAGTGATGACTGCAGGCCCATATACAGGGTCACCTGCCAGGCCAGTGGGTCACGCCACAAGCCTCGCACGCGATAGGCCACCCTGTGCAGCCCATGCCCCTGACGGGCCTGTGGCAGCCACACCAGCATGGCCAGCAAAGCCGGCAGCACCCAGAAGCCCAACCCCAGTGCCCAGCTGCCGTCGAAATGCTGGGCCAACGGCACGGTGGCACCCGCGGCCATGGCCGCGCCCAGGCATAATGCCATGGTGTATACACCGGTCAGCGTGCCAGCGTGTTGCGGAAAGTCGCGCTTGACGATACCTGGCAACAATACGCCGATAATGCCGATGCTGGCCCCTGCCATCAGGCTGCCGAGGAACACCCCGACAGCCCCAAAGGTACTTCGTACCACGAGGCCAAGCGCCAGGGTGACGAGGATGCCAAGAATCACCCGCTCGCTGCCAAAGCGCCGCGCCAGCACTGGCGCCAAGGGAGCAAACAGGCCCAGGCAGAGCACCGGCAAGGTGGTCAGCAAGCCCGCCTGCGAAGCATTCAGCCCCAAGCCTTCAGATACTTGGCCCAGCACCGGCGCCATGCTCGACAATGCCGGGCGCAGGTTCAAGGCCACCAGCACCAGGCCCAGCAGCAACAGCCAGGGCCGCCGCAACACCACAGCCTGTTGCTGGACCTGTTCGTCGTCAGCTTCAGCGTCGATCAGCAGCTCATCGAGATCCCGCTCGTTCGATGGGGTATTACGGGTGATGGATTCAGCCATGGCCTTCTCGGTGTCAGGATTCAATGAGGGTACGGCTCAGGCGCTTGGCCCGTTCAGCGTCACGTTGCTCGATGGCGTCGAGGATCTGCCCATGCAAGTCGAACGTGGCCTGGCAGCGCGGAACGGTGGCCATATTGTGTTGCAGAGCGGCAGCCACGACCCCGGAGAAGTAACGGTACAGCTCGCTCAATGCCGGGTTATGGGCGGCATCGACCAGCCGCTGGTGGAAGACCAGATCGCAGGCGACATAGGCATCGACATCGCCGTGAAAGTGCCCCGCACTGCCTTCCAGGGCATCCTTCAGCGCTTGCAGGTCGGCATCGTTACGACGCAAAGCCGCCAGGCCGATGGCCTCCGCCTCGAGGATATGGCGGGTCTCGCGGGCCTGCTCGAGCGTACATCGGGACATCGCGTGCACCGCCTGCAGCGGGTCCTGGGCAGTGCGCAGGTAGCTGCCGTCTCCCTGGCGAATTTCCACCAGGCCACTGAACGCCAGCACGCGCATGGCCTCACGCACCGTGTTACGGCTAATGCCCAGTTGCAAGGCAAGCTCGGGCTCGGTAGGCAGGCGCTGACCGACCTGCCAATCGCCCAGCACGATGCATTCGCGCATGCGCTCTACCGCCAACTCCACCAGGGAACGCTTGGTCAGCTCTGTATTCATGTCACTCAACCAATCATCCGATGAATTGCCGCAGCTTACTGGATTGCAGGCGAAGACGTAAACCACCTGGTATTTCTGCCAGTTGTGGGCATGCCACTTTGTTGCAACGCTCGTTGCGTGCTTTCAAGGATGCGCCCACATGCGAATGGCGAGTTTGCTGTTACTGCTGTTCCTGGCCCTGCAGCCAGGCTGTGACCCGGCCCGCCACCCGAGCCGCCCCAAGACCTTGCTCATCGGCCTTGATGGCGTGCAACTGCAGCAGTATTTGCAACTGGGCGATGCAACCAACCTGGAGCAGCGGCTTTACTACGGCAAGGCTTACGCCGGGGGTATCAATGGTAAAGCCAGCGAGCAGCTCACGTTGAGCGGCCCTGGCTGGATCACTTTGCTGACCGACGTGTGGAGCAACAAGCATGGCGTTGAATCGGACGACGACTCGCAACGGGTCAACCCGGCGTTTCCCAGCCTGTTCAAGCGGCTACGCCTGGCCTACCCCAATGCCTACCTCTCCAGCATCGTCAACTGGTCACCCATCAACACGGCATTTCTGCTGGAGGACGCCCATGACGCCGATGTACGCGAAAGTGGTTTGCCAGATGAACAGGTGATTGCGCGTACGTTGCAGATCCTGGGTGACACACCCGCTGACTTCACGTTCATTCAACTGGACGAACCTGACCAGATCGGCCATCAAAGGGGTTACGGTGAGCACTATGCGCAGGCGTTGCGCAAGGCCGACAGCGAGATCGGGCGGCTATTGGACAAG
This sequence comes from Pseudomonas sp. JY-Q, assembly GCF_001655295.1. Taxonomy (NCBI): domain Bacteria; kingdom Pseudomonadati; phylum Pseudomonadota; class Gammaproteobacteria; order Pseudomonadales; family Pseudomonadaceae; genus Pseudomonas; species Pseudomonas sp. JY-Q. The sequence goes on from NZ_CP011525.1 coordinate 5,031,204, forward strand.
GTAGACCAGCGGCGTCGCATGTTCCCACAGGAAGACTGGCTGGTACTCGTCAGCACCAACCATGGCCGGGACTATTGGGGGAAAGGCCATGGCGGCGCTTCGGAGCAGGAAAAGAGTATCTTCATCGCCAGCAACAAGCCGTTGAATCAGGAACTGACCGAGCTGAGCATTCCTGTGGAGATGCCTGGGCCCGGCGGCCTGTACGGGCTTCCCGCGCAGACCTCGGTAGCGCCCACGGTGCTGCGTCACATGGGCCTCAAGCTGCAGCCGGAATGGCTATTGGACGGCACGCCTTTACTGGGTGATACCGGCGTGCGCAAGGCGCGGGCCGATGAAAACAAAGGACGGCTACGCTGGAACAGTAACGCCAAGGGTTATCTGACCATTATCAAGAACGGCCATGTGGTTGCCCAGGTTGCGGCCAGAGACGATCAATGGATCGATCCGGAGGGGATGGACAAGCAGAACGATTATGTACTGGTGCTGGATGGTACACCGGCGGCGGTGCGCAACAGGCCGGCAGCCAAGCCATTTGTGATCGAAGACCGCCGCTATTAAGCCCTTGAGAAGCAACAGTTCTGTCGTTCCTCAAGGGCTGGCGCGATCCCCGTAGGAGCGGGTTCACCCGCGAAAGGGCCGGCCCTGCTGGCCAGTTTCCACCCGCCGTTCACCGTTGCCGCCGCTACCGTATTCGCGGGTAAACCCGCTCCTACATTGGACGCGCACAGGCTGTTGTAGGAGCGGGTTCACCCGCGAAAGGGCCGGGCCTGCTGGCCAATTTCCACCGACCGTTCGCCGCTGCCGCCGCTACCGTATTCGCGGGTAAACCCGCTCCTACATTGGACGCGCACAGGCTGTTGTAGGAGCGGGTTCACCCGCGAAAGGGCCGGGCCTGCTGGCCAGTTTCCACCCGCCGTTCACCGTTGCCGCCGCTACCGTATTCGCGGGTAAACCCGCTCCTACGATGGACGCGCACAGGCTGTTGTAGGAGCGGGTTCACCCGCGAATGGGCCGGCCCTGCTGGCCAGTTTCCACCCGCCGTTCACCGTTGCCGCCGCTACCGTATTCGCGGGTAAACCCGCTCCTACGATGGACGCGCACAGGCTGTTGTAGGAGCGGGTTCACCCGCGAATGGGCCGGCCCTGCTGGCCAGTTTCCACCCGCCGTTCACCGTTGCCGCCGCTACCGTATTCGCGGGTAAACCCGCTCCTACACGTCAGCTCAACGCATCCAGCAGTGCCTGGTTCATTTCCGGAGTACCGATGGTGATCCGCAGGAACTGGGCAATACGCGGCTGCTTGAAGTGACGCACGATCACGCCCTGCTCGCGCAAGCGTGCCGCCAGCTCGCCGGCATCCTGCTGCGGGTGGCGGGCGAAGATGAAGTTGGCAGCCGACGGCAGCACCTCAAAACCCTTGGCCTGCAGCTGACCGACCAACACCTCCCGGCTGTCTATCACCTTGCGGCAGGTGTCCTCGAAGTACTCACGGTCTTCGAACGCCACCGCCGCACCGACGATAGCTGCACGGTCAAGCGGATAGGAGTTGAAGCTGTTCTTGATCCGCTCCAAGGCCTCGATCAGGTCCGGGTGCCCCACCGCCAGGCCCACTCGCAGCCCCGCCAGCGAGCGCGACTTCGACAGCGTCTGGGTAACCAGCAGGTTATCGTAGCGGTCCACCAGGCTGATCGCCGTTTCACCACCGAAATCGATGTAGGCCTCATCCACTACCACCACCGAATCACGGTTGGCCTGCAGCAGCTGCTCCACCACCTGCAACGGCATCAGGCAACCGGTCGGCGCGTTGGGGTTGGGGAAGATGATGCCAGCGTTGGGCTTTTTGTAGTCCTCAATACGGATCTGGAACTGCTCATCCAGCGCCACCTGTTCGAAGGCAATGCCGTACAGGCCGCAGTACACCGGGTAGAAGCTGTAGCTGATGTCCGGGAACAGCAGGGGCGCATCGTGCTGGAACAGGCCGTGGAAGATGTGCGCCAGCACCTCGTCCGAGCCGTTGCCGACAAACACTTGCGCCGGGGTCACGCCGTAGTACTCGGCCACCGCTTGCTTGAGACGGTCACCGTTCGGGTCCGGGTACAGGCGCAGGTTATCGTTCAGCTCGCCGCGCATGGCCTCCAGCGCCTTGGGCGACGGGCCATAGGGGTTTTCGTTGGTGTTCAGCTTGACCAGGCGGGCCAGCTTGGGTTGCTCGCCCGGCACGTAAGGCACCAGGTCCTTGACGAAGGGGCTCCAGAATCGACTCATGCTCAGTTCCCCTTCTCTTGGGTCAGGATACGGTATTCAGCGCTGCGGGCGTGGGCGGTCAGCGACTCGCCACGGGCCAGAACCGAGGCAGTGTGGCCCAGTTCGGAAGCGCCCTGTTCGGAGCAGAAGATGATCGACGAACGCTTCTGGAAGTCATACACCCCCAGCGGCGACGAAAAACGCGCGGTACCTGAAGTGGGCAGCACGTGGTTAGGGCCAGCGCAGTAATCGCCCAGCGCTTCGCTGGTGTGGCGGCCCATGAAGATCGCGCCAGCGTGGCGAATGTGTGGCAGCCAGGCTTGCGGGTCGGCCACGGACAGCTCCAGGTGCTCCGGTGCAATGCGGTTGGCCACGTCCATGGCCTGCTGCATGTCACGCACCTGGATCAGCGCACCACGGCCATTGATCGACTTCTCGATGATATCGGCACGTTCCATGGTCGGCATCAGCTTGTCGATGCTGGCAGCCACACGATCAAGGAAGGCGGCATCCGGGCTGACCAGGATGGCCTGGGCGTCTTCGTCGTGCTCGGCCTGGGAGAACAGGTCCATGGCAATCCAGTCCGGGTCGGTCTGACCGTCGCACACCACGAGAATTTCCGAGGGGCCGGCGATCATGTCAATGCCTACCTGGCCGAACACGTGGCGCTTGGCGGTGGCAACGTAGATGTTGCCCGGGCCGACGATCTTGTCCACCTGCGGCACGCTTTCAGTACCGTAGGCCAGCGCAGCCACGGCCTGGGCACCACCGACGGTGAACACCCGGTCGACACCGGCGATGCAGGCAGCCGCCAGCACCAGCTCGTTGACCTCACCACGCGGGGTCGGTACCACCATCACCACTTCAGCCACGCCCGCGACCTTGGCCGGGATGGCGTTCATCAGCACCGACGACGGGTACGACGCCTTGCCGCCCGGCACATACAGGCCAGCACGGTCCAGCGGGGTGACCTTCTGGCCGAGCACGGTGCCGTCGGCCTCGGTGTACTGCCAGGAGTCCTGCTTCTGCCGCTCGTGATAAATGCGCACACGGTTGGCGGCCTTTTCCAGGGCCTCGCGCTGGACCGGGGTAATACGGGTCAGCGCCAGTTCCAGGCGCGCGCGATTGAGGATCAGGTCGTCAATCGACTTGGCGTCAACACCATCGAAGCGCTGGGTGAATTCCACCAGCGCCGCATCACCGCGTTCACGCACGGCCTTGATGATGTCGAGCACGCGCTGATTGACCGCGTCATCGGACACACTTTCCCAGCTCAGCAGATGATCCAGATGTCGAGCGAAATCCGGATCAGCGGCGTTGAGACGGGCAATTGCAGTGGACACGGTCATGGCGAGGGCCTCGTAATATTAGCGAATGCTCAGGCGCCCTAGGGGATTGTGCGAAAAGTGCCTGCGCGACGATCATGCTACGTTAAAAACAGGCTCGGAATGCTCATTTGCAACCAGTAAAGTCGGGCGCGACCCCGGCCGTTCCTCGCCTGTTTTCGTTCTTGCATGATCGCCGCTCGGCGACTTTTCGCACAATCCCAAGCTACCAGTCCATCCGCGCGGGCACCCGAGAAAAATGGCTATGACGCGGATAGACGGGCGCGACAGCGAAGGTCGCGCGCAGGAGTCAACCGCGGTGTCGCGATTCGACCGCTTGACGCAGCGTGTCGATCAGGCTCTGGATACGGGCGTGCTGCATTTTCATGGAGGCTTTGTTGACCACCAGGCGCGAGCTGATCGTGGCGATCAGTTCCTGGGGTTCCAGGCCGTTGGCACGCAGGGTGTTGCCGGTGTCGACCACGTCGATGATCTTGTCGGCAAGGTTGATCAGCGGCGCCAGCTCCATCGAGCCATACAGCTTGATGATGTCGACCTGGCGACCTTGTTCGGCATAGTAACGCTTGGCTACGTTGACGAACTTGGTGGCCACACGCAGGCGGCCCTTGGGCTCGGCTGCGCCGACTACGCCCGCGGTCATCAGCTTGCATTGAGCAATCTGCAGGTCCAGGGGCTCATACAGGCCCTGGCCGCCGTACTCCATCAGCACGTCCTTGCCGGCCACACCCAGGTCGGCAGCACCATGCTCGACATAGGTCGGCACGTCGGTGGCACGCACGATCAGCAGGCGCACATCGTCCTGCGTGGTGGGGATGATCAGTTTGCGGCTCTTGTCCGGGTTTTCGGTCGGCACGATGCCGGCCTCGGCGAGCAACGGCAAGGTATCGTCGAGAATACGGCCTTTGGAAAGCGCGATGGTCAACATTGGAACGTCCGTCCTTAAGCGGCTGCTGCCGGCCAGGTCATCGACCTGGCCGCATTCAATTCAAAAGGTGCGTCCTTGCACCCGCGGGGTACTAGCCCGGTACGCGGCGGATTTTCGCGCCGAGCATCTGCAGTTTTTCCTCGATGCACTCGTAACCACGGTCGATGTGGTAGATGCGATCGATCAGAGTATCGCCTTCGGCAACCAGCGCCGACAGCACCAGGCTGGCGGAAGCACGCAGGTCGGTGGCCATGACCGGGGCACCCTTCAGCGCCTTGACGCCAGTGACGATGGCGGTGTTGCCTTCGACCTGGATCTGCGCGCCCATGCGGTGCATTTCGTAAACATGCATGAAGCGGTTTTCGAAGATGGTCTCGATTACCGCGCCAGTGCCTTCGGCAATGGCGTTCAGCGAGATGAACTGCGCCTGCATGTCGGTCGGGAACGCCGGATACGGGGCAGTACGCAGGTTCACGGCTTTCGGCCGCTTGCCATGCATGTCCAGCTCGATCCAGTCCTCGCCGGTGTTGATGTCGGCACCCGCTTCCTTGAGTTTTTCAAGCACGGCTTCAAGGATGGTAGGGTCGGTGTCCTTGACCTTGACGCGGCCACCGGTCACGGCAGCGGCAACCAGGTAGGTACCGGTCTCGATGCGGTCCGGCATGACGCGGTAGTTGGCCGAATCCAGTCGTTCGACACCATCGATAGTGATGGTGTCGGTACCTGCGCCCTGAATGTTCCCGCCCATGGCGTTGATGAAGTTGGCCAGATCGACCACTTCAGGCTCACGCGCGGCGTTCTGCAACACGCTGCGGCCCTTGGCCAAGGCAGCGGCCATCATGATGTTCTCGGTACCGGTCACGCTGACGGTGTCGAAGAAGAAGTGCGCGCCACGCAGGCCACCTTCAGGCGCCTTGGCCTTGATGTAGCCGCCCTCCACTTCAATCTTCGCCCCCATGGCCTCAAGGCCACGGATGTGCAGATCGACCGGGCGCGAGCCAATGGCGCAACCGCCAGGCAGGGCCACTTCGGCTTCGCCGAAACGGGCAACCATCGGGCCCAGCACCAGGATCGAGGCGCGCATGGTCTTGACCAGCTCGTACGGCGCGACCAGGGTCTTGATGGTGCGGGGATCGATCTCCACCGACAGCTTTTCGTCGATCACAGGCTCGATGCCCATGCGCCCGAACAGCTCGATCATGGTGGTGATGTCGTGCAGGTGCGGCAGGTTGCCCACGGTGACCGGGCCATCGGCCAGCAGGGTCGCTGCCAGAATCGGCAGGGCTGCGTTTTTCGCGCCCGAAATGCGGATCTCGCCGTCAAGGCGAGCGCCGCCAGTAATAATCAGTTTGTCCATTGGAGTCTCGCCGCCAAGTTGGCTCAGGTGCGCTCAGCCCAGGCTGCGCTGCTGAAAAATTTCATGGTTACCGCATGGATGCTGCCATTGGCGATCCACGGATTCAGGTGAGCATAGATCGCCTGCTGGCGTTTGACCGGACTCAGGCCAGCCAACTCGTCGCTGATCACGTTCAACTGGAAGTTGCAGCCTTCGCCTTCAACTTCGACCCGGGAACCCGGCAATTTCTCTTCAAGGAAGCTTTTAACTTCTACGGCCTGCATGCTCAACCTCAATCGGCGCCCGATGCGCACGGGTCGGCCATCATACAAAAAAGCCCCTCGCCTGCGAAGCCCAACGAAGGCTTCGCTGACCGAGGGGCCATCATCCGTGCCGGGCCACTAGCTTGCCAGCACTTCATCGAGATCATAGACCTCGGCAATTTCCCGCATGTCGTCAGGCATGCCACGCACTTCGCACGCCTTGCCAGTGGCCTGAGCATCACGCATGTACGCAAGCAATAACGACAAGCCGACACTCGACGACTTCTCGACAGCCGAGCAATCAAGCACCAGTCGCGGCTCGCGCGAGCCATCGATCAGCACCTTGCCTTGCTTGCGCAAGGCCGGGCCGCTGCGGTAATCCAGCACGCCAGCCAGACGCAGCACGCCCGGCTCTGCCATGCTTACAGCGGCCTCGCTCATTTGACGGTCTTCTCTGGCGAGTTGTCGGCAGCCTGCTTGGCCTTGGCCACTTCGCCAGCCCAGCCGTCGATGGTCTTGTCCAGGTCATTGCCGTTGCGCTGCATGGCATCGGCGAACTGGTCACGGAACAGCTTGCCGATGTTGATGCCGTTGACGATCACGTTACGCACCTTCCACTCGCCGCCAATGTTCTCCAGGGTGTACTGCACGGGGTACACGGCACCGTTGTTGCCGGTAACCTTCATGCCGACACTGGCGCGTTTGCCGTCATCGGCTTTAGCCGGGTCGACAGTGATGCCCTGGTTGTTGTACTCGAGCAAGGCATTGCCATAGAACTGCATCAGGCTGCGCTTGAAGTTTTCCTGGAAGCGCTGCATCTGCTCCGGGGTCGCCTTGCGCGAATACTTCACGGTCATGATGCTACGCGAGATACCGTCGGCATCCACCACCGGGCCGAGAATGCGGTTGAGCGAGTCATAGAAGGCGTTGGGGTTGGACTTGTACTGCTCCTTGTTGGCCTTGAGGTCGCCGAGCAGTTCATTGGTGGTGCTTTGAACCACTTCGTGCGGTGTCTGCACAGCCAGGGCCAGCAGGGGGAAGGCCGCCAGCAGCACCAGCAAGCCACGTCGCAGGATCGAAATCATGGGTACTCCTTAATTAGCCGGTTGCGCTTCTTTCGGTTCCTTGCCAACAGAGTTGAGCAGGAACTTGCCAATCAGATCTTCCAGCACCAGTGCCGACTGAGTGTCATGGATGGTTGAACCATCCTTGAGGACATCGTCTTCACCGCCCACGCTGATGCCGATGTACTTCTCACCAAGCAAACCGGCGGTCAGGATCGAGGCAGTGGAGTCGGTCGGCAGGTTATCGACCGACTTGTCCAGCTGCAACGTCACCCGACCGGTGTAGGAATCACGGTCCAGATCGATGGCGGTGACCTTGCCGATGGTCACACCGGCCATGGTCACTTTAGCTCTGACCGTCAAACCGGCGATATTGTCGAAGTACGCATAAACTTTATAGGTATCAGTGGTCGGGCTGGCCGACAGCCCGCTGACACGCAGGGCCAGCAGCAGCAGCGCCAGGATCCCGGCCAGGAGGAACAGGCCGACACCGATTTCCAGGGTGCGGTTTTGCATCAGAAATCTCCAAACATCAAGGCGGTCAGAATAAAGTCCAGACCCAGCACTGCCAACGAGGCATAGACCACGGTCTTGGTGGTTGCACGACTGATCCCTTCTGAGGTGGGCTCACAGTCGTACCCCTGGAATACGGCGATCCAGGTCGAGACGAAAGCAAACACCAGGCTCTTGACCAGCCCGTTGAGCACGTCGTCAGTGAAAGAAACACTGTTCTGCATGTTGGCCCAGAACGAGCCCTCGTAGACACCCAGCCAGTCCACCGCCACCCACGAGCCACCCCAGATACCGACCACGCTGAAGATCAGCGCCAACAGCGGCAGCGAGATGAAACCGGCCCACAGGCGTGGCGCAACGATGTACTTGAGCGGGTCGACACCGATCATTTCCAGGCTCGACAACTGCTCGGTGGACTTCATGTTGCCGATTTCGGCGGTCAACGCGGAACCGGCACGCCCGGCAAACAGCAACGCCGTTACCACCGGGCCAAGTTCACGCAGCAGGGTCAGGGCGACCATCTGCCCTACCGCCTGCTCCGAGCCGTACTTGGTCAGGATGCTGTAGCCCTGCAGCGCCAGCACCATGCCGATGAACACACCGGACACGACGACGATCGCCAGCGACAGCACACCCACCGAGTACAACTGCTTGGTCAGCAGCTGGAAGCCGCCGCCAATACCACCGCGACCGACCAGCGCATGGAACAGGAACAGGCACGAACGCCCGAGCACGGCCAGCACGTCGATTGCCGAGCGGCCCAGCAGGCGGACACGTTCGAGTAAGGATTTTCTGCGCATCAACGCGCCCCCAGCAGGTCGGCGCGGTAGTCAGGCGCGGGAAAGTGGAAGGGAACCGGGCCATCCGGGTCGCCTTTCATGAATTGGCGGATCCGTGGATTGTCCGAACCCATCAGCTCATCAGGCGTCCCCTGGCCCAGCACTTGGCCGTCACCTACCACGTAAATGTAGTCGGCGATGCTGGCGGTTTCTGCCAGGTCATGGGAAACCACGATGCTGGTGATGCCCAGGGCATCGTTGAGCAGGCGAATCAGGCGCACCAGCACCCCCATGGCGATCGGGTCCTGGCCGACGAACGGTTCGTCGTACATGAGGATCTGCGGGTCCAGGGCAATCGCCCGGGCCAGTGCCACACGGCGCTTCATGCCACCGGACAGCTCGTCGGGCATCAGGTCGATGGCACCGCGCAGGCCCACGGCCTGCAGCTTCATCAACACGATGTCACGGATCATTTCGTCCGACAGCTGAGTATGCACGCGCAGCGGGAACGCGACGTTCTCGAACACATCGAGGTCGGTGAACAACGCGCCGCTCTGGAACAGCACGCCCATCTGCTTGCGGGCGTCGAACAGGTCGCTGCGCGACAGCGTCGGCAGGTTCTGCCCGGCAACCCATACCTCACCGCTCGCGGGACGCAACTGTGCGCCCATCAGGCGGAGCAACGTCGTCTTGCCGCAACCCGATGGCCCCATGATGCCGGTGACCTTGCCGCGCGGGATGCTGATGTCCACGTTGCTGAAAATGCTGCGCGAACCACGTTTGAAGGTTACACCCTTCAACTCGACCGCGTAGGCGCTATCCACACTCATCTAGACTCCTTGCTAATGCAGCCTCGTCCTAATGGACGCCGGCCTCCATCTGGAAGGCACACGCACCCCTGACAGGCCGAATAGCGGCGAACTATAGCACCGCTGACAGCCCCGCCCCAAGGCCGGGCAAGCAGTCGTTCAGCCCAGGGACAGGCTTTGGTGGTATTCACTGCAACAATCGAGGAGGTGAGGGTTTTCATCATTGCGCGTATAATCGTCGCCCTTTCATCAGGCATTGCTTTTCGACATGAGCCAATCCAGCGAGCTGATCCAATCCGCCCAACGCACTCTGCGCCTGGAACTCGAGGCCGTAGAGGCCCTTTTGGCGCGCATCGACGACAATTTCGTCAAAGCCTGCGAACTGATTCTGACCAGCAAGGGCCGGGTCGTCGTGGTCGGCATGGGCAAGTCCGGGCACATCGGCAACAAGATCGCCGCGACCCTGGCCAGCACCGGCACACCGGCGTTTTTCGTGCATCCGGCCGAAGCCAGCCATGGCGACATGGGCATGATCACCCGGGATGATGTCATCCTTGCGCTGTCGAACTCCGGCAGCACCGCCGAAATCGTCACCCTGCTGCCGTTCATCAAACGCCTTGGCATCAAGCTGATCAGCCTGACCGGCAACCCGGACTCGCCGCTGGCCCAGGCCGCCGAGGTCAACCTTGACGCACGTGTCGCACAAGAGGCCTGCCCGCTGAACCTGGCCCCCACCTCCTCCACCACGGCAGCGCTGGTACTGGGCGACGCCTTGGCCATCGCCTTGCTCGAAGCCCGCGGCTTCACCGCCGAGGACTTCGCCTTCTCGCACCCGGGAGGCGCGCTGGGCCGCCGCCTGCTGCTGAAGGTCGAGAACGTGATGCACGCCGGCGACGATCTACCTCAAGTATCACGCGGCACCCTGCTCAAGGACGCGCTGCTGGAAATGTCCCACAAAGGTTTGGGCATGACCGTGATCGTCGAAGCCGATGGCAAACTGGCCGGGATCTTCACCGACGGTGACCTGCGCCGCAGCCTGGACCGCAATATCGATGTGCACACCACCCTGATCGACCAGGTCATGACCGTTCATGGCAAGACTGCGCGTGCCGACATGCTCGCCGCCGAAGCCCTGAAGATAATGGAAGACCACAAGATCAACGCCCTGGTGGTGGTGGACCGTGAAGACCGCCCGACCGGCGCCCTGAACATGCATGACCTGCTGCGCGCCGGCGTAATGTAAAGGAGCGATGGAATGAACCAGGACCTCATGCAACGCGGCAAAGGCATCAAGCTGGCAGTCTTCGACGTGGACGGCGTGCTCACCGACGGGCGCCTGTACTTCCTCGAGGATGGCAGCGAATTCAAGACGTTCAATACCCTCGACGGCCAGGGCATCAAGATGCTAATGGCCTCGGGCGTGACCACCGCGATCATCAGCGGGCGCAAGACCCCCGTGGTCGAACGCCGGGCCAGTAACCTCGGTATCCCGCACCTCTACCAAGGCCGGGAGGACAAATTGGTGGTGCTTGACGGCCTGCTCGCCGAACTGGGCCTAAGCTATGATCAAGTGGCTTACCTGGGCGACGACCTGCCCGACCTGCCAGTGATTCGCCGAGTGGCTCTGGGCATGGCCGTAGCCAACGCTGCACCGTTCGTACGCCAGCACGCCCACGGCGTGACCCAGGCACGTGGCGGCGAAGGCGCGGCCCGTGAATTCTGCGAATTGATCATGCAGGCCCAGGGCACCCTGGACGCTGCCAACGCCAACTACCTGTAAGGCTGCCCATGCTCAGCAAGAAAGCCCGAAACATTGCGCTGCTCGGGGCGATAGCCGCCCTGTTGGTAGCCATTGGCTACTGGAATGTCAGCCCGGAAAGCTTCCTCGACAAGCCCGTGGCCCAAGTCGACGAAAGCGCCATCGATTACTACGCGATCAACGCCCACAGCGTGCAGTTCCTGCCCGACGGCAAGCTGCAATACGAAATGACCGCCGACAGAATCGAACACCTCAAGACCAGCGAAGTCACCCAGGTGACCACACCGGACCTGCACCTGTACCGCGGCACCGAGTACCCGTGGCATGTGCAGAGCACGCGCGCCGAGGTCAATCCTGACGGTACCGAGGTCGAACTGATCGACAAGGTACGGATTGCCCGCACCGATGAAAGGCAGCGTGAAACCATCATTACCAGCTCACGCATGACCGTGTTCCCGCAGAAGCAATATGCGCAGACCGAGCAAGCCGTTAGAATCGACGGCGCCGGAGGCACCACTACGGGCAAAGGCATGAAAGCGTATTTGAAAGAAGGCAAGATGGACTTGCTCTCTAACGTAAGAGGACAGTATGAGGCTCGTTAAAACCCTCCCCCTTTTGCTCAGCCTGAGCGCAGCACTGGGAAGCGCGAGCGCCCTCGCCCTGCCGAACGACCGTGACCAGCCTATCCGCATCCAGGCCGACAACGCTCACCTGGATGACAAACAAGGCGTGGCCACTTACACCGGCGACGTGATCATCACTCAGGGTTCGATGATGATCAAAGGCAACACCGTGACCATTACCCGCTCCGCCTCTGGCGATATCGACGTAGTGACCTCGGTGGGCAACCTGGCCTACTTCGAGCAGCAGCAGAGCGCAGCCAAGCCGGACAAGATGAAAGGCTGGGGCGTAACCATCCAGTACCAGTCGCAGAAGGACTTGGTCATTCTCACCGACCGCGCCAAGGTCGAGAGCGAAGGCAATACCACCGAAGGCGAAAAGATCGTCTACAACACTCAGACCCAGGTGGCGACCGCCGGCCGTGGTGGCAATGTGACAACACCCCGTCAGCGCATCGACATGGTGATCCAGCCCAAGAAGAAGGCCGAGTAAATGGCAACCCTCAAAGCCCAGCACCTGGCAAAGAGCTACAAGGGGCGGCAGGTAGTACGTGATGTCAGCCTGTCTATCGACAGCGGCCAGATCGTCGGCCTGCTCGGCCCCAACGGCGCCGGCAAGACCACCTGCTTCTACATGATTGTCGGGCTGGTCCAGGCCGAACAGGGCCGCGTACTGATCGACAACCTCGATGTCAGCCACCAGCCCATGCACGGCCGCGCTCGCGCCGGTATCGGCTACCTGCCGCAGGAAGCCTCGATCTTCCGCAAGCTGTCGGTCGCCGACAACATCATGGCCATCCTCGAGACCCGCAAGGACCTCGACCGGGACGGCCGCCGCAAAGAGCTGGAAAGCCTGCTGCAGGAGTTCCACATCAGCCACATCCGGGACAACCTCGGCATGAGCCTGTCCGGTGGTGAACGCCGCCGCGTCGAAATTGCGCGCGCCCTGGCGACCGCACCCAAGTTCATCCTGCTGGACGAACCGTTCGCCGGTGTCGACCCGATTTCGGTCGGCGACATCAAGCAGATCATCCATCACCTCAAGGCCAAAGGTATCGGCGTACTGATTACCGACCACAACGTGCGTGAAACCCTGGATATCTGCGAAACCGCTTATATCGTCAACGATGGCCGATTGATCGCCGAAGGCGACGCTGAAACCATCCTGGCAAACGACTTGGTCAAAGAAGTTTACCTGGGCCACGAGTTCCGCCTCTGACCCGGCACGCGCCTGAAGTACTGGCAAACAGCCCTGAGACTGCGGGTAAAGTTGTTACGGTACTCTAGGCAAACGCTACAATTTAAGGCATAAAACTTGCTTGATCTGGCGCTTCGGCGCCCTCGTGTAGTGGATGGCGCATGCGCGCCGGCGAACAAGGTATTAAGCCCCTGCCATGAAACCATCGCTCGTCCTAAAAATGGGCCAGCAACTGACGATGACACCTCAGTTGCAACAGGCCATCCGCCTGCTCCAGCTCTCTACCCTGGACCTCCAACAGGAAATCCAGGAAGCGCTGGAGTCGAACCCGATGCTCGAACGTCAGGAAGACGGCGAGGACTTCGACAACAGCGACCCGATGGCCGACAACGCCGAGAACAAGCCGGCCGCCGAAGTTCAGGACAACAGCTTTCAGGAAAGCACCGTCAGCGCCGACAACCTGGAAGACGGTGAGTGGAGCGAGCGCATCCCCAACGAGCTCCCGGTCGATACGGCCTGGGAAGACATCTACCAGACCAGCGCCAGCAGCCTGCCGAGCAACGATGATGACGAATGGGACTTCACCACGCGCACATCGGCCGGCGAAAGCCTGCAAAGCCACCTGCTGTGGCAGTTGAACCTGGCGCCGATGTCCGACACCGACCGCTTGATTGCCGTGACCCTGATCGACAGCATCAACGGCCAGGGCTACCTGGAAGACACACTCGAAGAAATCTGCGCCGGTTTCGACCCGGAGCTGGATATCGAGCTGGACGAGGTCGAAGCAGTACTGCACCGCATCCAGCAGTTCGAGCCGGCTGGCGTCGGCGCCCGCAATCTGGGCGAATGCCTGTTGCTGCAACTGCGCCAACTGCCCGCTACAACCCCGTGGATGACCGAAGCCAAGCGCCTGGTCACCGATTTCATCGACCTGCTCGGCAGCCGTGACTACAGCCAGCTGATGCGGCGGATGAAAATCAAGGAAGACGAGCTGCGCCAGGTCATCGAACTGGTGCAAAGCCTTAACCCGCGCCCTGGTTCGCAGATCGAGTCCAGCGAGCCCGAGTACGTGGTGCCCGACGTCATCGTGCGCAAGGACAGCGACCGTTGGCTGGTAGAACTGAACCAGGAAGCCATCCCACGCCTGCGCGTCAACCCACAATACGCCGGCTTCGTGCGCCGTGCCGACACCAGTGCCGACAACACCTTCATGCGCAACCAGCTGCAGGAAGCGCGTTGGTTCATCAAGAGCCTGCAAAGCCGTAACGAAACCCTGATGAAAGTTGCCACGCAGATCGTCGAGCACCAGCGCGGCTTCCTCGACCACGGCGACGAAGCGATGAAGCCGTTGGTACTGCATGACATTGCCGAAGCCGTAGGCATGCACGAATCGACCATCTCGCGGGTTACCACGCAGAAATACATGCACACCCCGCGTGGCATCTACGAACTGAAATACTTTTTCTCCAGCCATGTCAGCACCTCCGAAGGCGGAGAATGCTCGTCCACGGCGATCCGCGCGATCATCAAGAAACTGGTTGCGGCGGAAAATCAGAAAAAGCCATTGAGTGACAGCAAGATCGCTGGTTTACTGGAGGCACAAGGCATCCAGGTAGCCCGTCGCACCGTCGCCAAGTACCGCGAGTCCCTCGGCATCGCACCGTCGAGCGAACGCAAGCGACTGATGTAGCCCCTGAGATGTGCCACAGCGTTTTCGTGGCAGGTGCAAGACCTGCCTCTTTATGCACGGGCAACAAAGGAGAAGCTGTATGCAAGTCAATATCAGTGGACAGCATGTAGAAGTCACCCAGCCACTGCGCGATTACGTGCTTGAAAAGCTCGCCCGCGTGGAGAGTCACTTCGACAAGATCACCAACGTGCAGGTAATCATGAAAGTCGAGAAGCTTCAGCAGAAGGTCGAGGCGACCCTGCAGATTCCCGGCGGCGAAGTGGTAGCCAACGCCGAACACGAAGACATGTATGCAGCGATCGACGCCTTGGCCGACAAGCTCGACCGCCAACTGAAAAAACACAAGGAAAAACAGCAAAGCCTGCTGCAAGGTGCAGCTGCCCGCTGATCCCCCTCATCCATGATCCGACTTGAAACCATCCTGACCCCCGGCCGTTCCCTCGTGAACGTGCCGGGCGGCAGCAAGAAGCGCGCCCTGGAAAAGGTCGCCACTGTCATCGCCGACCAAGTGCCAGAACTGGAGATGCAGGACGTCTTCGAAAAACTGGTAGCCCGGGAAAAGCTCGGTTCTACCGGTTTTGGCAATGGCATCGCCATCCCGCACTGCCGGCTTGAAGGATGCTCTGCGCCAGTCAGCGCCCTGCTGCACCTGGAAGCGCCTATCGATTACGACGCCATCGATGGCGCGCCGGTGGACCTGCTGTTTGTGCTGCTGGTGCCCGAAGCGGCCACCGATGCCCACCTTGAACTTCTGCGTCAGATCGCCAGCATGCTCGATCGCAAGGAGGTCCGTGATCGACTGCGTGCGGCCACCAGCAACGAGGCCCTGTTCCAGGTTGTCCTGGACGTACAGAACGAGCACTGAACATGCGCCTGATCATCGTCAGCGGCCGGTCCGGCTCCGGCAAGAGCACCGCCCTCGATGTCCTGGAAGACAGCGGTTTCTATTGCATCGACAATCTCCCAGCCGGGCTATTGCCGCAGTTGGCGGAAAATGCACTGATCAACACCGAATTGCTGCAGCCCAAGGTGGCGGTTTCGATCGACGCACGCAACCTGCCCAGCCACCTGATGCGTTTTCCCGAGCTGCTTGAAGAAGCCCGCGCACGGCACATCCAGTGCGACGTGTTGTACCTGGATGCCGATGAAGAGGTCCTTCTCAAGCGTTTCTCGGAAACCCGCAGGCGGCACCCCCTGACCAACGCCAACCGCTCGCTCGCGGAAGCGATCCGCGTGGAAAGCGATTTGTTGGGCCCCATTGCCGACCTGGCCGACCTGAAGATCGACACCACCAACCTGAACCTGTACCAGTTGCGTGACTCGATCAAACTGCGTCTGCTCAACCAACCCGAGCCTGGCACAGCGTTTCTGGTCGAGTCGTTCGGGTTCAAACGGGGCATGCCGGTCGACGCCGACCTGGTTTTTGACGTGCGCTGCCTGCCCAACCCCTACTGGAAACCAGAACTGCGTGAGCACTCAGGTCTCGATCAACCCGTGATCGACTACCTGGCCGCACAACCGGATGTCGAAGACATGTACAACGACATCTCCAGCTACCTGCTCAAATGGTTGCCCCACTTCGCTGCCAGCAACCGCGCCTACGTAACCATTGCCATCGGCTGCACTGGCGGCCATCACCGTTCGGTGTACATCACCGAGCGCCTTGGTCAACAGCTGCAGCAAACCCTGAAAAACGTCCAGGTCCGTCATCGCGACCTCTAGCCCAAGGATCCACCCCTGATGCCCGCCCGCGAAATCACCATCATCAACAAGCTGGGTCTGCATGCCCGGGCGGCAGCCAAGTTCGTCGGTGTGGCCGGCCGCTTCCCCTGCCAGGTACGGGTGGGTCGCGCCCCGGACAAGCTGGTGGATGGCAAGAGCATCATGGCGGTGATGATGCTGGCCGCAGGCAAAGGCACCCAGGTGCACCTGCATACCGAGGGTGAGCAGGACAACGACGCCATGGATGCACTGGTCGAACTGATCAACAATTTCTTTGACGAAGGCGAATAGGCCTCGCAAACCTGCGCTTGCACAAGATCAGGACATCGCGGTATCCATCACCATCATCAGACAGAAGCCTGTACACAGCCCAAGACTGGCCAGACGATGATGGCCGTTGCTGCGCGATTCGGGGATGATTTCCTGGGTGACCACCAGCAACATCGCCCCTGCTGCACAGGCCAGCCCCAGCGGCAGCAGCAGTTCGGCAACATTCACCAGCCAGGCACAGATCAACGCCGCCACCGGCTCGACCAAGCCTGAGGCTGCGCCGATCAGGAAGGCCTTGAAGCGCGGCATGCCCGCCCCTGCCAGCACCAGCGCGATCACCAGCCCCTCAGGCACATCCTGCAAGGCAATGCCCATGGCCAGGCTGTCGGCGTCGGCCATACCTCCCCCGGCCGACACACCAATGGCCATACCTTCGGGGATGTTGTGGGCAATGATGGCAATCACGAACAGCCAGATGCGCGCTGCAATCACCGGCTGGTTTGCTGTGCCCACCAACGCTTCAGGCGAAGCCCAGGATACCTTGAGGTCGACCAGGAACAGGCACAACGCCCCGAACATCAGGCCAAAACTGACCAGGCCACCTGCCCCCCAAGGGCTGAAGCCAATAGACTGAGCCGCCGCCAGGCCTGGCATGATCAGGGAAAACGCGGTGGCCGCCAGCATCACGCCAGCACCGAAGCCCAACAGCGTATCCGCCAGCGCCACGGGCATATTGCGAATGACCAGTACCGGTACTGCGCCCAGTGCCGTACCCAGCGCGCATAAAGCACCGCCCTCCAGGGCGCGCAGCATGCGCGGATCGAGGTCTAGCCAGGCGAGGCCCCGTGCCACCAGTAACGCGGCGCCAGCCAGCAAAAGCAAAGTCCCAAGCGCCAGGCGGAACAAGCGCACACTGCTGACAGACATCACCTCAGAGCGCATACCGGTCCGACTCACTTCAGGGCTTCAAGGTAACGACGTTCAACTTCCACCCAGTCAATGACGTTGTAGAAGGCACCGATGTATTCCGGACGACGGTTCTGGTACTTGAGGTAGTAAGCGTGCTCCCACACGTCCAGGCCCAGGATCGGCGCATTGCCGTGCATCAGCGGGCTGTCCTGGTTGCCGCTACTCTCCACCACCAACGTTTTTTGCGGCGTCACGCTGAGCCAGGCCCAACCGCTGCCGAAGCGGGTCAACGCGGCTTTGGTGAAAGCCTCCTTGAAAGCCTCGAAGCCGCCAAGTTGTGCTGTGACGGCTTGCGCCAGCTGGCCCACAGGCTCGCCACCGCCCTGAGGTGACATGACAGTCCAGAACAGGCTGTGGTTGGCGTGACCGCCACCGTGGTTGGTCACAGCGCCACGCAGGTTCTCCGGCAGTTGCTTGACGGCAGCGACCAGTTTTTCCACCGGCCATTCGGCCCACTCGGTACCTTCGAGGGCGGCATTGAGGCCGTTCACGTAGGTCTGGTGATGCTTGGTGTGGTGGATTTCCATTGTCTGGGCATCAATGTGTGGTTCCAGCGCATCGTAGGCGTATGGCAATGCAGGCAAGGTATGGGGCATGTCAGTGAATTCCGTAGGCATGGGTTCTGGGCGCCACATCCGGTAGGGCAGCGAGCTCGCTGGCCCCGGCGCTGTGGCGGTTGAGCAAGCGCTCGGTACGCGGATACTGGCCATACTCGGCAATGAAACTCAGCAGCTCGGTGTAAGTGCGCGCACTGTGGCGCAAGGCTGCATCACGCAGCCCCTGAGGCAGGCGCGCTTCCTGGCAGGCCTGCAGCAGTCGCTGATGAGCCGCGCACAGGTAGTCGGCGCTTTCATGCGGCTGGTCAAGGCGCAGGTGCAGGTCAGCCAGGTTGTGGTGGGCGATGACGAATGCAGCCACCGCTTCGTCCACGTCATGCCAGCGCTCGAACAGCACCTGGGCCAACGCCAAGGCTTGCAGGTAGTGTTCCCGGGCGTCCACCAGCTCGCCTTGTTCGAATAGGCGGTTGGCGGTTTCCGTGGTGCGTTTCCAGTGCTGCATGGTTGTCTCCTGGGCGGTGACGCAGGTCAGATACCGCCGGCGGTGAGTTTTTCCGGGTCCAGCAGCGCTTCAAGCTGGTCGCGGGACAGGTCGGTGTGCTCCAGCGCCACATCGATGATTGGACGACCCTGCTTGTAGGCGGTCTTGGCGATTTCGGCGGCCTTGAGGTAGCCGATGATCGGATTCAACGCCGTGACCAGAATCGGGTTGCGGGCTAGGGCTTCCTTGAGTTTGTCTTCGTTGACCTTGAAGCTGGCGATGGCTTTGTCGGCCAGCAAACGGCTGACATTGGCCATCAGCTCGATGCTTTCCAGCAGGTTGCGAGCGATCACCGGCAGCATCACGTTCAGCTCGAAGTTACCGGCTTGGCCTGCGACGGCGATGGTCGCGTCGTTGCCAATCACTTGGGCGGCGACCATGGCAGTGGCCTCCGGGATCACCGGGTTGACCTTGCCTGGCATGATCGAAGAGCCCGGCTGCAGAGCTTGCAGCTCGATTTCGCCCAGACCGGCCAGCGGGCCGGAGTTCATCCAGCGCAGATCGTTGGCGATTTTCATCAACGCCACCGCAGTGGTCTTGAGCTGGCCAGACAAAGCCACGGCAGTGTCCTGCGAGCCGATCAGTGCGAACAGGTTCTGGCCGGGCGTGAACTCGATCTTGGTCAGGCCACTGAGCTGGCGAGCGAAACCGACAGCGAACTGCGGATGGGCATTGATGCCGGTACCCACGGCGGTTCCGCCTTGGGCCAGCGCCTGCAAGCGCGGCAGCACCCCTTCGATGTGCGCCTTGGCAGCATTGATCTGCGCTGCCCAGCCATCCAGCACCTGACTCATGCGCACGGGCATCGCGTCCATCAGGTGAGTACGACCGGTCTTCACGAATTGATGTACTTGTGCCGACTTGACCTCAATCACCTGTACGAGGTGCGCCAGGGCTGGCAGCAACTGCTCGTGCAGGGCCAGCGCGGCGCTGACGTGGATGGTGGTCGGAATGATGTCATTGCTGCTCTGGCCACAGTTGACGTGGTCATTGGCGTTGACCGCCTCACCCAGTACATGGGTAGCCAAGGTGGCGATCACCTCATTGGCGTTCATGTTCGAACTGGTGCCAGAGCCTGTCTGGAACACATCCACCGGGAAGTGCTGGATGAAGTCCTCGGCCAGCAATTGCTCGACAGCCTTGACGATAGCCTGGCCCTGCCCGGCAGACAGTTGCTCCAGTTCGACGTTGGCCTTGGCCGCAGCGGCCTTGGCCAGCAACAAGGCACGAATGAACTGGGCCGGCATACGCTGGCCGCTGATCGGGAAGTTGTCGACCGCGCGCTGGGTCTGGGCGCCGTAGAGGGCCTGGGCCGGCACCTGCAGCTCACCCATGCTGTCACGCTCGATACGGGTATCACTCATCATCAAATCCTTGCATCAGTTCATCGGGAGAAATCGAAGGCAGCAGACGGCAATTGGCCAACTGCAGGGCGTAGGGTTGCCAGCGTTGGTTCTGTTCCTGGCGGTCGAGGTTGCGCAGGTCCAGCAGAGGGCGCCAGGCTTGGTCCAGGCACAGACAACGCCAATGCCAGGGGAGCATGCGATCGCAGGCGGTATCCAGCAGCAAGCGAAACGCTGTCAGCGCCACCGTCCATGGCGAGGTTTCGGTGCAGCACACCAGATAGCGGCCTTCGGCCAGGTAATGCTCGATCAGGCGCGGCTCGTCGGGGTCGAGCGCACAGCGAATGCGCCGGCTGAGCCAGCGCCAGTTTTCCAGGTAGGGCAGTTCGCGGAGGACGGATTTCATGAACATCATCGCCGAGTTACTGGATAATGATATTCATTATTAAGTGATAAACAGAATCACTTCAAGAAAAAAAGTGATGAAATAAAAACCCGGCGCGAGGGCCGGGTCTTCGGATTTGCAGAGAAAGGTGTAGTGCTGTGTAGGCCTCTTCGCGGGTAAACCCGCTCCTACAGCGGCCGGTGTCCAACCCCGATGTGCGTCCACTACCGTGTAGGAGCGGATTGATCCGCGAAAGGGCCGGCGCAGGCTAAAGATCAGCTACCAGCAACGGTCATCCGCTCGATCAGCACCGAGCCCGTATGAATGTTGCTACGGGTTTCAAGATCGCTACCAATCGCGACAATCTGCTGGAACATGTCCTTCATGTTTCCGGCGATGGTAACTTCCTGTACGGCATGCTGAATCTCGCCATTCTCGACCCAGAACCCCGCCGCACCACGGGAATAGTCCCCCGTCACCATGTTCAAGCCATGCCCCATCAGTTCGGTCACCAGCAGCCCGCGCCCCATGCGGCGAATCAGCGCGGCCTGATCTTCGACACCGTGGCTGACGAACAGGTTGTGCACGCCACCGGAATTGGCCGTACTCGGCAAACCCAGCTTGCGCCCCGAATAGGTACCCAGCAAGTACGACACCAGCTCACCTTTGTCGACAAACGGTTTGGCATAGGTGGCCAGGCCATCACCGTCGAAGGCGGCGCTGCCCAACGCGCGCGGAATATGCGGGCGTTCGTCGAGGGTCAGCCAGGAAGGGAACAGGCGCTGGCCAATGGTACCCTCCAGGAACGACGACTTACGGTACAGGTTGCCGCCGGAAATGGCCGACAGGAAGCTGCCGAACAGGCCACCGGCCAATTCGGCCGAGAACAGCACCGGTACCTCGCAAGTCGGCACCGGTCGGGCGCCAAGGCGGCTAGCGGCACGCTGGGCAGCGCGCACGCCGATGCTGCTCGGGTCGGCCAGCAGGTTGCCCTGGCGGTTCACGTCGTACCAGTAGTCACGCTGCATCTGCCCGTCGCCTTCGGCAATCATCACGCAGCTCAGGCTGTGCCGGGTCGAGGCGTAACCACCGATGAACCCATGGCTGTTGCCATACACGCGGCAGCCTTGGTGGGTATTGAGGGTGGTGCCATCGGCGTTGAGGATGCGCGGGTCGGCGTCGAACGCCGCTGCCTCGCAGGCCAGGGCCATTTCGATGGCCTTCTCGGGCTCGATACCCCAGTCGTGGTACAGGTCCAGGTCCGGGATTTCACGCGCCATCAGCGCTGCGTCGGCCAAGCCCGAGCATTCATCCTCGGAGGTATGCCTGGCAATTGCCAACGCTGCAGTGACGGTCTCGCGAATCGCCTCCGGACCACTGGCCGAGGTGCTGGCCGAACCTTTGCGCTGGCCAACATAAAGGGTGATACCAAAGCCTTGGTCGCGGTTGAACTCGACCGTTTCGACCTCACGCTGGCGCACGGTGGTGGACAGCCCTTGCTCCAGCGACACCGCCACTTCGCAGGCACTGGCCCCCTGCCGACGCGCCTCGGCGATGATCGCCTCGACCTGTTCCTGCAATGCTGGCAGGTCTTTCGGACCTACGCTCTGGACTGCACTCATGGTTCTCTCCACTCAAATTCTGCGTACGGCTTGGGGTCATTCTACGACCGGGCCGGACAAGCGGCCCCCGACTGGTTATCATGGCGGCGATTTCTAGCGGACTGCCACCATGGTTGATTCAAACGACGACGCCTTCGACGGCGAAAAAAGCAAAACCCAGATCAAGCGCGAACTGCATGCGCTGGTCGAACTCGGCGAGCGGCTTACCACCCTCAAGGCCGATACCTTGGCGCGCCTGCCTTTGACCGACGAGCTGCGCAAGGCACTGGCCGAGGCCAGCAAGCACACCGCTCATGGCGCCCGTAAACGCCACATGTCGTTCGTCGGCAAGCTCATGCGCGTGCAAGACCTCGATGCCATCCACGCCTTGCTCGAACAGATGGACAGCTCGACTCGCCAGTACAACGAACGTTTCCACAGCCTGGAGCGCTGGCGTGACCGGTTGATCGACGGTAACGACGAAGACCTCGAGCGCTTCGTCAACGAGTATCCCGACACCGACCGCCAGCAGCTGCGCTCGCTGGTGCGCCATGCCCAGCACGAGAAGGCGCGGAACAAGCCGCCTGCCGCCGCGCGCAAGGTGTTCAAGTACATCCGCGACCTCGACGAGTTGCAGCGCGGGTTGCGCTGACGGACTGGGGCCTTGTGGGAGCGGGCGTGCCCGCTCCTACAATGGCTCCCGAAGCCATCAAGCCCCGGTACCGCCCACGGTAATCGCATCCAGTTTCAAGGTAGGCTGCCCCACCCCAACCGGCACCGACTGCCCGTCCTTGCCGCACGTCCCTACTCCGCTGTCCAGTGCCAGGTCGTTACCGACCATCGAAACCCGGCTCATCGCCTCGGGACCATTGCCGATCAGGGTTGCGCCCTTCACTGGCGCGGTAATCTTGCCGTCTTCGATCAGGTAGGCCTCACTGGTGGAGAACACGAACTTGCCGCTGGTGATATCCACCTGCCCACCACCGAGGTTGGCGCAGTAGATACCCTTCTTCACCGACGCAATAATCTCCTGTGGGTCGCTTTCGCCGGCACGCATGTAGGTGTTGGTCATGCGTGGCATCGGCAGGTGCGCGTAGGATTCACGGCGGCCGTTGCCGGTCACAGCCATGCCCATCAGGCGCGCGTTCAGCTTGTCCTGCATGTACCCCTTGAGCACGCCATTCTCGATCAGCGTGGTGCATTCGGTCGGGGTGCCTTCGTCATCCACGCTCAGAGAACCACGGCGGCCTTCAAGGGTGCCATCGTCGACGATGGTGCACAGGCTCGACGCCACTTTCTCGCCAATGCGGCCACTGAACGCCGAACTGCCCTTGCGGTTGAAGTCGCCTTCCAGGCCATGGCCGACGGCCTCGTGCAACAGCACGCCCGACCAGCCCGAGCCCAGCACTACCGGCAAGGTACCGGCCGGTGCCGGGATCGCTTCCAGATTCACCAGGGCCTGGCGCAGGGCCTCGCGGGCATAGCCCATCACCCGCTCCTCGGTGAAGTAGCGGTAATCGGTACGCCCGCCACCGCCCTGCCCACCGCGTTCACGACGGCCGTTCTGCTCGACGATGACGCTGACATTGAAGCGCACCAGCGGGCGTACGTCGGCAGCCAGGCTGCCATCGGCCGCGGCAATCAGAATGCGTTCCCAGACCCCGGCCATGCTCACGCTGACTTGCTGAATGCGCGGGTCCAGGGCACGGGTGGCGGCATCGACACGCTTAAGCAGCTCGACCTTTTCGGCACGGCTGAGCACGTCCAGCGGGTTGTCCGCGGTATACAGGGCGGCCACCTCCTGGCTGCGGAAGGCTTGCACCGTGCCGTTTTGCCCGGCACGGGAAATCGAACGGGCGGCACGGGCTGCCGAGGTCAGCGCTTCAAGGTTGATCGCGTTGCTGTAGGCGAAGCCGGTTTTTTCGCCGGACTGGGCACGCACGCCCACGCCCTGGTCGAGGTTGAAGCTGCCCTCTTTGACGATACCGTCCTCCAGCGCCCAGGTTTCCGAGATCTGGCCCTGGAAATACAGGTCGGCGGCGTCGATGCCGGGGCCAGCCAACTCACCCAGCACGCTCTGCAGGCTGTCCAGGGTCAAGCCGCCTGGGGCCAGGAGCTGCTCACTGACGGTGGATAACATCTGGCTCATAGTCACTCCGAGGTATGCGCAGGTCGCAACGCGCCCTGCGAAAAAAAGCGCCGGTGCGATACCACCGGCATGCGCGCCCGAATGGACGCTTGTTCTTCAATGTCGCGCTCGGCAAGCAGTACCGCTTCACCTTGCGCCTGTTCTGCGAGAATGCGCCCCCAAGGGTCGACGATCGCCGCATGGCCATGGGTTTCCCGTGGGCCAGGATGGGCGCCGCCCTGTGCCGCAGCCAGCAGGTAACACTGGGTTTCGATGGCCCGGGCACGCACCAGCACCTCCCAATGTGCTGCGCCGGTCACTGCGGTAAAAGCTGCTGGCGCGGTGATCAGCTCCGCGCCGGCAGCGCGCAGCGCGCTGTACAGTTCGGGAAAGCGCAGGTCGTAACACACGCTCAGCCCCAGCCGCCCGACCGGCGTATCAGCCACCACCACCTGAGCACCCTGCGCGTAGTCATCCGACTCGCGGTAACGGCCCCGGTTGTCGGCCACGTCCACATCAAACAAGTGCAGCTTGTCATACCTTGCCGCCACCTCGCCGTGTTCATCGACCAGCAGCGAGCACGCATGGGCCTTGGCATCGGGCTGGCCGAACGGTGGCAAGGGCAAAGTACCGGCAACAATCCATAACTTGAGGTCGCGGGCGGTGCGTTTCAACCACGGCAGAATGGGCCCTTCCCCCAAGGCTTCGGCACGGCCGATGGCAGCAGCGTCCTTGCGCCCCATGGCGGCAAAGTTTTCCGGCAGCACCGCCAACCGTGCGCCGCCCAATGCGGCCTGCTCCAACAGGGCACCGGCACGCTGCAGGTTGGTCTGCACGTCGTCCTGGCTGACCATCTGGATTACCGCTGCCTTCATGGGTACTCCTAGCGGGATTTCTCGAAAGGTTTCACAAAGGTGATTCTAGGCTCTTTCCACGGCCCTTCGACACGGTAGTGCACGCTGGCAAAGCGTGACACGCGGTCACCGATCAGCCGATCGACCAGGAACAGCGCACCGCCCACCGCCGGCGCGCCGACGATCAACGCCGCCAGCGGCAGGTTGTTGGTCACCGGCAGGCTCACCTGCAAGTCAGCATCGACCCGGTCGCTGACCATGTCCAGCGTGCCGTCGAGCTCGAAGTTGCTCGACGGGCCGGTCACGGTAATCGGTTCGCGGGTCACGTACACGCCACTGCTGGCCACCAGCAAGCCCTTGACCCGGTCATAGGCCAGGCCCTTGTCAAACAGGTCGGAAAAGTCCAGACGCAGGCGCCGGCCAATCGAGTTGAAGTTGAGCAGGCCGAACACCCGCAGCGCCTGTGCGCTGCCTTCGACCTCGACGAACTGGCCGGTGCGCAGTGCTGCATCCATGCTGCCCGAGAAGCGTTTCAGGCCCACCGCGGCCGGCGAACCCGGCCAGCGGCCATCCACATCCAGGCGGAAGTCGCGGCTGGTCACCGTCGGGGCAAAGCCCCAGGCGCTGAGCACATCCGCCAGGTTCTTGCCGTCAAGGCGCCCTTTGTACCAACTGCTGGTTTTGCCCGTTTCACCCTCCCAGCCACCACCGCCATCAATGCGCAACCCCTTGAGGTCGAGGTCGATATCACTGGCTGTGACGCCACGTGGGGTCGGCCGCAGCTTGATCGCGGCGCTGCCGTAAAGATCGTCACCGCGATAGAGCTTGTCGATGCTCAGGTCCAGTGCCGGGACTTTGCGCGGATCGAACGAGGCAAGCGGGTCGGGGCCGTCTTCAGCCTGCTGTTCAGCGGCGCTGGCGGCAGGCAGCCGCAAGGTCTGCATGCGCACGACCATGGGCGCGCCCTTGGCATCCGGTACGCGCGCATTACCGATGACTTCCTTGCTGTCGAGGCGCAAATCCCAGGCCGGGCCGCCCCGGGCCAGGCGTACCACGGCCTGGTTCAGGTCCATGCCAAAGGCTTTCAACTGGCCGATGCTCAGGTCGACGCTTTGCAGGTTCTGCCGCGCGCTGCCACCGGGGTCGTCCCCAGCCAGCCGGCCTGCCTGCTCTTGCCAAGGGGCCAGGTCCAGGGTCTCCAGGCGCCCGCGCACCCTCAGCCCCTGGCTGGCAGGTACCCGGGCGTCGCCTGTGCCCAGCACTAGCTCGCCACGGCCCTGAGTCAACGTTTCAGCCGGTGCAGCATAGGCAAAGCGGGCAAGGTCGGCGTAGGCAGCGTTGAATTGCCGCTCCGGGCCCTGAAGGCTCATGTTGAAACGGCTGTCACGGGTATCTGCTGCCGCTTTGCCGAACGGAGCCGGCAGGTCGATGGCCAGCCCCTTGAGGCTGGAAGTGACATTCAGGCGGTTGTCCCGGCTCCCCAGACTGAGCTGCAACTGATAGGGCAGTTCACCGGAGGCCGGCAAGGCCTGCTTGAACTGCAGCCAGTCAGTCAGTGTCTTGAGCGATACCTGGCCATTGGCATTGATGCGGGTCTGCATCTGCCCAGCCTGACCTTCAGCGGTTATTTGCGCCGTTACCGGCTTGCCGAAAGCCTGCAGGCTGATGCCTTTGCCACTCAGGCCCTTGTCGAAGTCGAAGCTGAAGTCGCCCTTCAGGCGGTTCAACTCCAGGCTTGGCGGGGCCACTTTCAGGCGCGCATCGTGGGTGGCGAAGTCCACCTGCACCTTTGGGCGCTGCCCATGGGCCAGTGGGATATCGAGTTTGACCTTGCCCTTCAGCGGCCCCTCACCTTCCCAGCCGGCGAAAATCTCCCCGGTGCCGATTGGCGCTTCCTTGAGAATCTTCAGGCCATCACCCAGGCTACCGTCGAAATCGCCATCCAGGTAGAGGTGGCTGTGCTGGCCACCCTCGACATGCGGGATATCGACATTCACATCGCTGACCTTGGTGTCGAGCAGCACGCCTCGCTGGGCCTTGATGCGCACGCCACTGTCCTCGATGAACACATCACCATCGACGTGCTGCACCTGTGGCCAACCGGGCTGGAAATCCAGCGCGGCGTCATGCACCTTGAAGAACAGGCTGATGCTGCGCGCTTGCGGCGCTGCGCCATGGTTCAGCGAGCCCTGATACTGGAAGTAGCCTTCATCCACAGCGCCTTTGACGATAGCGCTGCGCAGCCACTCGTCGAGGGCCGGACTGAGCACCTCGGGCAGATACTTGGCAGTATAGCGGCCATCGCCTTCGGTCAGGCCGACGCGCAGGTCCATATAGTCCTCGCGACCTTCCTCGAACAACAGGCGAATCAGGAAGTCACCGGCGATCTTGCCCTCCTCGCCCAGCACCTTGAGGTAGGGCGCAATCAGGGTGAAACCGTCTTTGTCCAAGGTCCAGGTCAAGCGCGCATTCGCCTTCTGGTAATGCCAGGGCTTGGCGAAGATCGGGTACAGATGCAGCATGAACGCATCGGTATCCAGGCGCAGCTCGCCGTGGCCCAGGTCACCACTGATGCTGCCACTGACGTTACCGGCCGCCGGGGCGTTGTGATAAGCATCGAAGCCTACCTTCTCCAGGTTGGCTGCGAACTGCAGGCGCTGGTCACCCTCGGCCTTGGGCCTGGCCTCGAGGCGCACATTGCGCAACGCACCGGTCACCTTCAAGCCATCGACCACATCCTTGACCTTGTCCGGCAGGGGGGCCAGGGCATCGATCAGCGGAGTCAGCGGGGTGAGGTCGAGGCGGTCGGCCTGCAACTGCCAGCTTTCATCGGCTGCGTTCTGGCCAGGGCGCTGCTGCAACTGCAGGTGAGACTCCCAGCGGGCCTTGCCGAGGTCCATGGCCAACGAGTCGACGACCACATCGAAGCCTTGCTCCCGGCGCTGGAACCAGGCACCCAAAGCCAGATTATTCAGGTTGGCAGCCTTGCGCCCGGCATAGGCCCCCTCCAGCCTGGGTGCATTGAGCCTTACGACGGCCCGTTGCAACTGCCCCTTGCCCCAGCCGATCCAGAACTCACCGCCCGCCCGCAGGGTGTCAGCATGCCACTGCCCCAACACCTTGGGCGGCAACCAATGTGCCCAGTCACTTTGCGGCAGGCTGACATAGGCGTCTACCTCGCCATCACGCCAAGCGTCGGCCGACATACGGCTGTTCAGGCTCAACGCCAGGGGTTGGCCGTCAGGCAGGGTCGCACGCAAATCCAAGGCCTGACGGGTGGCACCGGCCTGCAGGCCGGCACTCACATAAGTCAGGGTCAGCGGGTCGCGCTGCCAGGGGTGCAGAGTGACCAGACTGTCGAACACATCGATGCGCCCCAGCTGGCGCAGGCGCTGCAGCAAGTCGGCAGGGTCCAGCGGCGCGTCGTCCTTCTTCGGCAGGCCTTCCAGGCTCCAGGCGCCCTGCTCGTTCTCGCGAAGGATCAGTTGCAGCCCGCCCAGCTGGATGCGCGCCAGGCGCACTTCGCGGGCGGTGAGGCTGGCCCAGATGTCGGGCACCACCATGACGTCGTCCAGCCGGAGCGCCTTGGTGCCTTCGCCCAATTGCAGGTCGCGCACCCGCAGCACAGGGGCCAGTCCGCTCCAGTGCCCTTCCAGGGCACCGACATGCACGGGCAGGCCCAGCGCCTGCTCGGCCTTGCTTTCTACGTCGGCACGGTACTCGGCTACCAGCGGCACCAGTTCACGACCAAGGCTGACATACAGCGCCACCAATACGGCCAGCAGGGCACATATGCCCAACCCCCAGCGGGTCAGAGCAACAAGAACGCGGTTCAGACGTCCCATGGCCATGGCCCTCCAAGTCGTTTATCCATGATGGCCCGTCGTGCCGGTTTTGCCAGGA
This sequence comes from Pseudomonas sp. JY-Q, assembly GCF_001655295.1. NCBI lineage: Bacteria > Pseudomonadati > Pseudomonadota > Gammaproteobacteria > Pseudomonadales > Pseudomonadaceae > Pseudomonas > Pseudomonas sp. JY-Q. The sequence continues at coordinate 5,060,021 of NZ_CP011525.1, forward strand.
CGACAATGCAGTGGCGTGTTTCAGAAGACCTCAGAGCAGCACCACGTCGTATTGTTCCTGCGAATACATCGACTCGACCTGGAAGCGAATGGTTCGACCGATAAAGGCTTCCAGTTCCGCCACGTTGCCTGACTCTTCATCCAGCAGGCGGTCGACCACCTTCTGGTTGGCCAGCACACGGTAGCCTTCAGCCTGATAGGCACGGGCCTCACGCAGGATCTCGCGGAATATTTCGTAACAGATGGTCTCGGGTGTTTTCAGCTTGCCGCGGCCCTGACAGGCCAGACACGGCTCGCAAAGCACCTGTTCCAGGCTTTCCCGCGTACGCTTGCGGGTCATCTGCACCAGGCCCAACTCGGTGATGCCGATGATGTTGGTCTTGGCGTGATCGCGCTCCAGCTGTTTTTCCAGGGTACGCAGTACCTGACGCTGGTGATCTTCGTCTTCCATGTCGATGAAGTCGATGATGATGATGCCGCCAATGTTGCGCAGGCGCAGTTGCCGGGCGATGGCGGTAGCGGCCTCGAGGTTGGTCTTGAAGATGGTTTCTTCGAGGTTGCGATGACCGACGAAAGCCCCGGTGTTGACGTCGATGGTGGTCATCGCTTCGGCCGGGTCGACCACCAGGTAACCGCCGGACTTCAACGGCACCTTGCGCTCCAGAGCCCGCTGGATCTCGTCTTCGACACCGTACAGGTCAAAGATGGGGCGCTCGCCGGGGTAATGTTCGAGGCGGTCGGCAATTTCCGGCATCAACTCGCCAACGAACTGCGTGGTCTTCTGGAAGGTTTCCCGCGAGTCGATGCGGATCTTCTCGATCTTCGGATTGACCAGGTCGCGCAGGGTACGCAGGGCCAGGCCAAGGTCTTCGTAAATGACCGTTGGCGCGCCGCAGGTCTTGATCTGGGTGCCGATCTGCTCCCACAGGCGGCGCAGGTAACGGATGTCCTGCAAGATCTCCTCGGCACGCGCGCCTTCGGCGGCGGTGCGCAAGATGAAGCCGCCGGCATCCTTGATGTTCTCGCTGTCCATGCAGTCGCTGACCACTTGCTTGAGGCGCTCACGCTCGGCCTCGTCCTCGATTTTCAGCGAAATACCGACATGGCTGCTGCGTGGCATGTACACCAGGTAGCGCGACGGGATCGATAGCTGGGTGGTCAGGCGCGCGCCCTTGGTGCCGATCGGGTCCTTGGTCACCTGCACCACCAGGGCCTGGCCTTCATGTACCAGTGCGGTGATGTTCTCTACCGCCGAGCCTTCGCGCTGGGAGATTTCCGAGGCATGGATAAACGCTGCGCGCTCGAGGCCGATGTCGACGAAGGCCGCCTGCATGCCTGGCAGCACACGCACCACCTTGCCCTTGTAGATATTGCCGACGATGCCACGGCGCTGGGTGCGCTCGACATGCACTTCCTGCAGCACCCCGTTTTCCACCACCGCCACACGTGACTCCATCGGGGTGATGTTGATCAGGATCTCTTCACTCATGGCAGGCTCTCGTCAAAGGTTCTTTCTAATGATGGATGGCGTATGCACTGCTGGCTACTGCGGGTTTGTTACCTCTGGCGTATGCGCGAGCGATTGCCAGCAGGCGATGCCGAACTGGCCAAGCAAATCGGCCGTTTCACAGAGCGGCAAGCCGACCACCGCCGAATAGCTGCCGGAAAGACCGGTGACGAAGACCGCACCCAGCCCCTGGACGGCATAGCCGCCAGCCTTGTCAGCTGGCTCACCGCTGGCCCAATAGCGTTGCGCTTCATCGGTGCTGATGGCGCGAAAGCGCACTGTGCTGGTCACGCAAAAACTGTGCACACGCTGGCCATCGTCCAGGGCGACAGCGGTCAGCACCTGATGCTCGCGGCCTGACAGGTCAGCCAGCATGGCCAAGGCATCTTCACGGTTTTCCGGTTTGCCGAGAATACGACCATCGAGCACCACGGCAGTGTCTGCGCCGAGCACTACAGCCGGGCCGTCGATACGGGCCAGGCCGGCGGCGGCCTTTGCCCGGGCCAGGCGTTCGACGTAGGCAGGGGCGCTTTCGCTGGGTAGCGGAGATTCATCGATGGGGGCACTGATGACAATGAACGGCACGCCGATCTGCGTCAGCAGTTCACGACGACGGGGCGAGCCTGAAGCCAGGTATAGCGGGGTCATGCAGACATCTCCCTGTCAGTGGCGCGTTGCCGTCAGTTGATGTGCAAGCGTCGACGCAGGTCGCGCAAGGCAAAGCTGATCCATGGCCAGAGCAAGGCACTGATCACCGCCGACCAGACCAGCGCCAGGGTGGGCAGGCGGTTGCCGGTCAGTGCACTGAGCCACAGCTGGATCAACTGGGCGATACCAAAGATCACCAGAATGACCAGGCTTTGCTGCCACATGGGGAACATGCGCAGACGCTGCTGCAGGGACAGCACCAGAAAGGTGATGAGGGTAAGGACCAGCGCATTCTGCCCCAGCAGCGTGCCATACAGCACGTCCTCGGCAAGGCCCAGCACGAATGCCGTGGTCATGCCGACCTTGTTCGGCACGGCAAGGGTCCAGAACGACACCAGCAAGGCCAGCCACATGGGCCGGAACACTTCCATGAACTGCGGCATGGGGGAAACACTGAGCAGCAGGCCGATGGCGAACGTAAGCCAGATGACCCAGCCGTTATTGCGGCGTGATGCAGCCATCATTGCCTCCGGGGTTGAGCGGGTGCGGCCGGCGTGGCAGGTGCAGCAGACGGGGCTGCTGGCTGCGCGACCGGAGTGGCCGGTGCTGCCGGTGTGACCGACGCGGCAGGCGTACCAGCGGCGGGTGCGACCGGATCACGGGTAGCGGCCGGCTGGCCAGCAGGTGCAGCCCCCTTTCGGTCAGCCTCTTCCTGGGCAATGGCGGCATCGGTGGCACGCTGCTCCGGGCTACGCCGGTCACTGAACACCAGCAACATGTAGCGGCTGCGGTTAAGCGCGGCGGTGGGGATGGCACGGACGATGGCAAAGGGTTGGCCGGAATCGTGGATCACTTCGTTGACCGTGGCCACCGGGTAGCCGGCAGGAAAGCGCTGCCCCATGCCGGAACTGACCAGCAGGTCGCCTTCCTTGATGTCGGCCGTGTCGGCCACATGCCGCAACTCCAGGCGCTCCGGGTTGCCAGTGCCGCTGGCGATGGCTCGCAGACCGTTGCGGTTGACCTGCACCGGAATGCTGTGGGTGGTATCGGTCAGCAACAGCACCCGCGCGGTATAGGGCATCAACTCTACGACCTGGCCCATCAGGCCGCGGGCATCGAGCACCGGTTGGCCCAGGAACACACCATCACGCTCACCCTTGTTGATCAGAATGCGGTGGGTAAACGGGTTGGGGTCGACACCGATCAGCTCGGCCACTTCAACCTTTTCGTTGACCAGCGCCGAAGAGTTGAGCAGCTCGCGCAGCCGCACGTTCTGCTCGGTCAGGGCCGCCAGCTTCTGCAGGCGCCCCTGCAGCAGCAGGGCTTCGGTCTTGAGCTTCTCGTTTTCGGCAATCAGCTCGGTGCGGCTACCGAACTGGCCGGCCACACCTTGCCAGGCACGCTGTGGCAAATCGGTGATCCAGTACGACTCCATCAGCACCAGGCCCATCTGGCTGCGCACGGGTTTGAGCACGTCGAAGCGCGCGTCGACAACCATCAACGCGACCGACATCACCACCAGAACGAGCAGGCGAACGCCCAGCGAAGGGCCCTTGGAGAAAAGCGGTTTAATGGGCCGTTCCTCGTGGACGACTCAGGAGGTCATTGGACATGGAACAACGCACCAGCCTGGTTGCGGGTTGACGGATACGGCGCCCAAACGGGCGCCAGCCCAGCGCATACAGGTAGCACTGTACGTACTACCTGTAAACCGGGCGCTCGTGAACAGCGAGCGGGATCACTCGCTGGAGAGCAGGTCCATCGCGTGCTTGTCCATCATCTCCAGGGCGCGACCGCCGCCACGGGCGACGCAGGTCAACGGGTCCTCGGCGACGATCACCGGCAGGCCGGTTTCCTGGGCCAGCAGTTTGTCGAGGTCACGCAGCAGCGCACCACCACCGGTCAGCACCAGGCCGCGCTCGGCGATGTCCGAGGCAAGCTCCGGCGGCGATTGCTCGAGGGCGCTCTTGACCGCCTGGACGATGGTCGCCAGCGATTCCTGCAGCGCTTCGAGCACTTCGTTGGAGTTCAGGGTGAAGGCACGCGGTACACCTTCGGCCAGGTTACGACCACGCACGTCGACTTCACGTACTTCGCCACCTGGGTAGGCAGTACCGATTTCCTGCTTGATACGTTCGGCGGTGGATTCGCCGATCAAGCTGCCGTAGTTGCGGCGCACGTAGGTAACGATGGCTTCGTCGAAGCGGTCACCGCCAACGCGGACGGACTCGGCATAGACCACGCCGTTGAGCGAGATCAGGGCGATTTCAGTGGTACCGCCACCGATATCGACGACCATCGAACCGCGGGCCTCTTCAACCGGCAGGCCGGCACCGATGGCAGCGGCCATTGGCTCTTCGATCAGGAACACTTCTCGGGCACCCGCACCGAGGGCCGACTCACGGATGGCGCGGCGCTCGACCTGGGTCGACTTGCACGGCACGCAGATCAGCACGCGCGGGCTCGGCTGCAGGAAGCTGTTCTCGTGAACCTTGTTGATAAAATATTGCAACATTTTTTCGCAGACGCTGAAGTCGGCAATGACGCCGTCCTTCATCGGACGAATGGCTGCAATGTTGCCAGGCGTACGGCCCAGCATGCGTTTGGCTTCGGTACCGACGGCGACGACGCTTTTCTGGTTGCCATGGGTACGGATGGCAACAACCGAGGGCTCATTCAGGACGATACCGCGCTCACGCACGTAAATAAGGGTGTTGGCAGTACCCAGGTCGATAGAAAGATCGCTGGAAAACATGCCACGCAGTTTCTTGAACATGGGAAAGTGACCCTGGGGAAAGCGTGGGTAAAAAAGTGCGGCAAACTCTAACAATGGCAGGGATTTTGGGCAAGGAGCCAATATGTTAAATTGGCTGTTTTTCCGAGCACGCCAGCAGAATTTCGCGGCCGTTAGACCGCCAGAAAGCTGACATGTTCCTCACCGCGGACCCAAATTCCGTTCTTTGTTTCCCTTGGAGATCCTCATGGCGCTTGAACGCTGCGACGTGGAAAAGATCGCCCATCTGGCCCGCCTGGGCCTGAATGATGGCGAACTGCCACGCATTACCGACGCCCTGAACAGCATTCTCGGCCTGGTCGACCAGATGCAAGCGGTCGATACCACTGGCATCGAGCCCCTGGCCCACCCGCTGGAGGCCAGCCAGCGCCTGCGTCCTGACCAAGTCACCGAAAGCAACCAGCGCGATGCCTACCAGGCCATCGCGCCGTCGACCGAAAGCGGTCTGTACCTGGTTCCCAAAGTCATCGAGTAAGGGATAGAGCCTGCCATGCATCAATTGACCCTGGCCGAGATCGCCCGCGGACTCGCCGACAAATCGTTTTCTTCCGAAGAGCTGACCGGCGCCCTGCTGGCGCGCATCAAACAGCTCGACCCGCAGATCAACAGCTTCATCAGCATCACCGACGACCTGGCCCTGGCTCAGGCGCGTGCCGCCGATGCCCGTCGCGCTGCTGGCGAAACCGGCGCGCTGCTGGGTGCACCGATCGCCCACAAAGACCTGTTCTGCACCAACGGCGTACGCACCAGCTGCGGCTCGAAGATGCTCGACAACTTCAAGGCGCCCTATGACGCCACCGTGGTCGCCAAGCTGGCCGAAGCCGGCATGGTCACCCTGGGCAAGACCAACATGGACGAGTTCGCCATGGGTTCGGCCAACGAATCCAGCCATTACGGCGCGGTGAAGAACCCGTGGAACCTCGAGCACGTTCCGGGCGGGTCGTCCGGTGGTTCGGCCGCTGCTGTGGCCGCGCGCCTGCTGCCCGCCACCACGGGCACCGACACCGGCGGCTCGATCCGCCAGCCAGCGGCACTGACCAACCTCACCGGCCTCAAGCCGACGTACGGTCGTGTGTCGCGCTGGGGCATGATCGCCTACGCCTCCAGCCTCGACCAGGGCGGCCCACTGGCCCGCACCGCCGAGGACTGCGCGCTGCTGCTGCAAGGTATGGCCGGTTTCGACGCCAAGGACTCCACCAGCATCGAAGAACCGGTGCCGGACTACAGCGCCAGCCTGAACGCTTCGCTGCAGGGCCTGCGCATCGGTCTGCCGAAAGAGTACTTCGGTGCCGGTCTAGACCCACGCATCGCCGACCTGGTCCAGGCCAGCGTCAAAGAGCTGGAAAAGCTCGGCGCAGTGGTCAAGGAAATCAGCCTGCCGAACATGCAGCATGCCATTCCGGCCTACTACGTGATCGCCCCGGCTGAAGCCTCTTCCAACCTGTCGCGTTTCGACGGCGTACGCTTCGGCTACCGCTGTGAAGAGCCCAAAGACCTCACCGACCTGTACAAGCGCTCACGCGGCGAAGGGTTCGGCGTTGAAGTACAGCGCCGCATCATGGTCGGTACCTACGCCCTGTCGGCCGGCTACTACGACGCCTATTACGTGAAGGCGCAGCAAATCCGCCGCCTGATCAAGAACGACTTCATGGCCGCCTTCAACGATGTCGACCTGATTCTCGGCCCGACCACGCCAAACCCGGCCTGGAAGCTTGGCGCCAAGAGCAGCGACCCGGTTGCCGCCTATCTCGAAGACGTCTACACCATCACCGCCAACCTGGCGGGCCTGCCTGGCCTGTCGATGCCTGCGGGCTTCGTCGACGGCCTGCCGGTCGGCGTGCAACTGCTGGCGCCCTACTTCCAGGAAGGCCGCCTGCTCAACGTCGCGCACCGCTACCAACAGGTGACCGACTGGCATACCCGCGCCCCCAACGGCTTCTGAGGAATTCACACATGCAATGGGAAGTTGTGATCGGGCTGGAAATCCACACTCAGCTCGCCACCCAGTCGAAGATCTTCTCCGGCAGCGCTACCACCTTTGGCTCCGAGCCGAATACTCAGGCCAGCCTGGTTGACCTGGGCATGCCCGGTGTACTGCCGGTGCTGAACGAGGAAGCCGTGCGCATGGCGTGCATGTTCGGCCTGGCCATCGATGCCGAGATCGGCAAGCGCAACGTGTTCGCACGCAAGAACTACTTCTACCCCGACCTGCCCAAGGGCTACCAGATCAGCCAGATGGACCTGCCGATCGTCGGCAAGGGCCACCTGGACATCGCGCTGGAAGACGGCACCATCAAGCGCATCGGCGTAACCCGCGCGCACCTGGAAGAAGACGCCGGCAAGAGCCTGCACGAAGACTTCAGCGGCTCCACCGGTATCGACCTGAACCGTGCCGGCACCCCGCTGCTGGAAATCGTCTCCGAGCCTGACATGCGCAGCGCCAAGGAAGCCGTGGCTTACGTCAAGGCAATCCACGCGCTGGTGCGCTACCTGGGCATCTGCGACGGCAACATGGCCGAAGGTTCGCTGCGCTGCGACTGCAACGTATCGATCCGCCCGAAAGGCCAGACCGAGTTCGGCACTCGCTGCGAAATCAAGAACGTCAACTCGTTCCGTTTCATCGAGCGCGCGATCAACAGCGAAATCCAGCGCCAGATCGACCTGATCGAAGACGGTGGCAAAGTCGTGCAGGAAACACGCCTGTACGACCCGAACAAGGACGAAACCCGCTCCATGCGCAGCAAAGAGGAAGCTAACGACTACCGTTACTTCCCCGACCCCGACCTGCTGCCGGTGGTCATCGAGGACAGCTTCCTCGAAACCATTCGCGCCGGCCTGCCGGAGCTGCCGCCACAGAAGGTCGAGCGCTTCCAGACTCAGTACGGTCTGTCGGCCTACGACGCCAACGTGTTGGCTTCCAGCCGCGAACAGGCTGACTACTTCGAAGAAGTGGTGAAGATCGGTGGTGATGCCAAGCTGGCGGCCAACTGGGTCATGGTCGAACTGGGTAGCCTGCTGAACAAGCTGGGCGTCGAAATCGATCAGGCGCCGGTCAGCGCTGCGCAACTGGGCGGCATGCTGCTGCGCATTCGTGACAACACCATCAGCGGCAAGATTGCCAAGACCGTGTTCGAGGCCATGGCCGCCGGTGAAGGCGATGCCGACAGCATCATCGAGAGCAAAGGCCTGAAACAGGTTACCGACACGGGTGCGATCGACAAGATGCTCGACGAAATGCTGGCAGCCAATGCCGAGCAGGTCGAACAATATCGCGCAGCCGATGAGGCCAAGCGCGGCAAGATGTTCGGCTTCTTCGTCGGTCAGGCCATGAAAGCCTCCAAAGGCAAGGCCAACCCGGGGCAGGTGAACCAATTGCTCAAGGCCAAGCTCGAAGGGTGATGGTTTTACCCCTGTAATGCTGCGAGGGCTTCGCCCTCGTTCGCGGCTGAAGCCGCTCCTACACAAGCCAGCGTTTTCCCTGTAGGAGCGGGTTTACCCGCGAATGGTCGCACCGGAGAGCACCTGACTTGCTAAAACGTTCCCTCGGCACCCTCGCCCTGTTTTCTTTCCTGGCCGGCTGCGCCAGCCATGACATCGACCCGCGCGGCTACGACCAGACGGGCACCGCTTCCTACTACGGCTCGCGCCACCATGGCAAACGCACCGCCAGTGGCGAACCGTTCAACCAGCACGGCCTCACCGCCGCGCACCGCAGCCTGCCCTTCGGCACACGTGTACGGGTGACCAACATGGCCAACCAGCGCAGTGTGGTGGTACGCATCAACGACCGTGGCCCGCACACCCGCGGCCGCCTGATCGACCTGTCTCGCGCAGCAGCAGAAAAAATCGGTATGCTCCGTAGCGGAACAGCGCGCGTGCGCGTACAAGGGCTTAGCGACTGACGCGACAGGAGTCCGACCATTTTCGACCTGGCCACCCTCCCCACTTTTAGCCTGCTGCAAATGGGCGTTGCCCTGTTGTTGCTGATCGGTGGCGCCGAGCTATTGGTGCGCTCCGCCTTGCGCCTGGCGCAACGCCTGCACGTTCGCCCGCTGATCATAGGCCTGAGCCTGGTGGCCTTCGGCAGTACCGCGCCACAACTGACCGTAAGCCTGCAGGCCGCCTACCAGGGCGCGCCGGATGTGGCAGTAGGCAGCGTGATCGGCAGCAACATCTTCAACGTGCTGGTCATTCTCGGCCTGGCCGCGCTGATCATCCCGCTACGGGTGTCTCGTCAGCTGGTGCGCCTGGATCTTCCCTTGATGATCGTCGCCAGCGGGCTGGTGTATGCACTGTCCGCCAATGCCCACCTGGGTAGGGTTGAAGGGGCACTGCTATTGCTGGGGCTGGCCGGTTACCTGGCAATGCTCTGGCATCAGTCGCGCCATTACGCACGCACCTACCCGGCCCCGGACGCCGCCAGGTCCGGTGCCGGGCGCTTCTGGTCAGGTACGCTGCTGCAGATACTGGTCGGCCTTGGCCTGCTGAGCCTGGCGGGCCACTTGCTACTGGAAGCTGCCATCGAGGTGGCCACCGACCTGGGCCTGTCCGAGCGTATTATCGGCCTGACAGTCGTCGCCATCTGCACCTCCATGCCGGAACTGGCCGCTGCGCTGATCGCCGCCTTGCGTGGCGAACGGGAGATCGCCGTGGGCGCGGTGATCGGCAGCAACCTGTTCAACCTGCTGGCCGTACTGGGCCTGACCGCACTGATCACCCCGGAACCCCTGTCGATCTCGCCTAACGCGCTGTCTTTCGATCTGCCTGTAATGCTCGGCGTTGCTGTCCTGAGCCTGCCAGTGTTCTATTCCGGTTACCGCATCACTCGCGCCGAAGGCCTGGTGTTTCTTTGCCTGTACCTGGCCTACGGCCTTCATGTGGCGGCTTTTACCATGGGTATGCCGCTGGCTGGCCGCCTGGAGCGATTGATGCTGTTCTATGTACTGCCGGTGCTCGCTGCGGTGTTGCTGTACACCACTGTGCGTGCCTGGCGGAGGCAGCATTGAGGGGCATGGAAGGGGCACGCGTCAGGGCCGCCAGACGCATGCCTTTAGGCTTTCATCGCCTGTGAGATCGAGCGCCGCGCGGGCGGCGCTCGATCTCACAGGCGCCGAAAACCTAACGGCATGCCCCTTACGAACAAACCCGATCAGCCCTTGGCCTGGCGAGCCTTCTTCAGCTTGAAGGCCACCCACAGCACAGCGATCCATGCCGGGATCAGCATTACCGAGATGCGAATCGGCGGCGTCAGGTACATCACCACCAGGATCAGCACGATGAACGCCAGGCACAGGTAGTTGGTCAGTGGGTGCCCCAGGCTTTTGTAGAAGGGGGTGATCCCGGCGGCCAGCTTGGCCTTGCGGAATTTGAGGTGGGTAATGCTGATGCTCGCCCAGTTGATCACCAACGCGGACACTGCCAACGCCATCAGCAAGCCAAAGGCCCCGCCCGGCATCAGGTAATTGATCAGCACGCACAGGCCGGTCGCAAAGGCCGACACGGCCAGCGCAGTCAGCGGTACGCCGCTACGGCTCACCTTCAGCAACTGACGCGGCGCATCGCCCTGGCTGGCCAGGCCGAACAGCATACGGCTATTGGCGTACACACAGCTGTTGTACACCGAGAGCGCAGCCGTCAGCACCACGATATTGAGGATGGTCGCCACCAGGTCGCTGTCCAGTTCGTGGAAGATCATCACGAACGGGCTGCCGCCCTGCACCACCTTCTGCCACGGGTACAGCGACAACAGCACTGCCAAGGCACCGATGTAGAAAATCAGGATGCGGTACACCACCTGGTTGGTGGCCTTGGGGATGCTCTCGCGCGGGTTGTCAGCCTCGGCAGCCGTGATGCCGACCAACTCCAGGCCACCGAACGAGAACATGATCACCGCCAGGGCCATTACCAGACCCGTGACGCCGTTAGGGAAGAAGCCGCCGTACTGCCACAGGTTGGCCACGCTGGCATCCGGGCCACCATGACCGCTGCCCAGCAACCAGGCACCAAAGCCGATCATGCTGACGATGGCTACTACCTTGACCAGGGCGAACCAGAACTCCATCTCGCCATAGACCTTTACCTGGGTCAGGTTGATCAGGTTGATCACCACGAAGAAGATCGCCGCCGTGGCCCAGGTGGGGAAGTCCGGCCACCAGTACTGCACGTAGATACCGACTGCCGTCAGCTCGGCCATGCCGACCAGCACGTACACCACCCAGTAATTCCAGCCTGAGACAAAGCCGGCGAACTCGCTCCAGTATTGGTGGGCGAAGTGGCTGAAGCTGCCGGCAACCGGCTCTTCCACCACCATTTCGCCCAGCTGGCGCATGATCAGGAAGGCCATCAGGCCGGCGATGGCGTAGCCCAGCAACACGGAGGGGCCGGCCAACTGGATGGTCTGGGCAATGCCCAGGAACAACCCGGTACCGATGGCCCCGCCCAGCGCGATCAGCTGGATATGGCGATTCTTCAGCCCGCGCTGTAACCGCTCGGGCGTGCTCTGGTCTTGCATGAAGTGTCCTTTAGCTCAGTGAGGCAGTGTTGTTGCTGTTATTTGCAGTCAAGGATCTAGATCCATCCGCCCCACTGCAAGATGAAAATACCAATGTTGGTGGTGATCGCCGCCATTAGCGTGGTAATCACGATGATCGACGCGGCCAGTTCATGATTGCCGTTGGCCGCCCGCGCCATCACGTAGCTGGCCGCAGCGGTCGGGCTGCCTATGTACAGGAACAGGATGCCCAGCTCCGCCCCGCGAAACCCGCACAACCAGGCCCCAAGGGTGCCGAGCAGCGGCAGCCAGAGCATTTTCACGAGGCTGGCATCGATGGCCAGCCGGCCACAGTTACGCAGCGCTGCCAGCGACAGCGTGCCACCAATACAGATCAGCGCCAGCGGCAGGGTCATCTGTGCCAGGTAGTCGCCTGAGGTCAGCAGCCAGTTGGGCAATGGCACCTGGCCGTAAGCCATCGGCGCGGCCACCAGCACGCTGATGATCAGCGGGTTGCTGAAAATGCTCTTGCAGATGCTCCACGGGTCGGACTTGAGGTCCGGGCTGTACACCGCCAGAACCACCGCTGACAGCGAGTTGTACATGAGGATGACCAGGCCTGCGAGTACTGCCCCCAGGGAAATGCCATAGTCACCGTACAGGCTGGCGGCCAGGGCCAGGCCGATCACACCGTTGTTGCCGCGGAAGGCGCCCTGGGTATAGATGCCTCGGTCGGCCATCGGGCTGCGCCAGATGGCCATGCCCCAGGCAAGGGCGAAACCGGCCAGGGTGGCGACGATGAAATACAGGATGACACCGGGCTTGACCGCTGCGGCCAGGTCGGCGTGGTAGATGCCGAGGAAGAGCAGCGCCGGCATGCAGACGTTGAATACCAGCTGCGAGGCGACGCGGTTGAAGTTGTCGTCGATCAAGTGAATGCGTTTGAGCAGGACGCCCATGAACAGCATGGCGAAAACCGGTGCCGTGATGTTCAGGGTCTGGATAAGAAGGGCGAGCATGCGCAAGCGATCCTGGAGGGGTTGCCGTCAGGCGGCCAATGATACGTCAACGGCTGGGATTTGCGGGGATCAAGCGCGATAAAAGGACATGTCTTTCAGGTTTTCTGCTGCCAGTACCGGCCGCTTTGCACCTAACCCCGCCCCCACAGGTACCACGCCGCGGCTCATCGGTTCACACAAACCTGTCAGCCATTCATGACAAACCCGCAGCAACCCACGCCTTGTTCAGCCGCTTCTCCCGTGCCGACGCCGCCAGCGCCATCACCCCTTGGTCACGCTGCCAGATGTGCGCCCAATGCCCCGGCCCTGTCGCCAACGCCGCATCGATCTCCCCCCGCAACGCCTGGAACTGTGCAAACAACCCGCCCAGCAACAAGTGACAACCCATGCTATCGGCACACTGCCGGCTACCCTCGGCGCAGCCGGCCAACAGCCCAAGCAACTGCAGGCGAAGCCCCTGCGGCCAGGCGCACTCCTGCCCAACGCCATACAACCAAGCGGTCAGCGCCGTGAGCACATACAAATCCTCCAGCGAACGGAACGGCTTCACGTAGGCATCCCAGCCGTCACCGGCCAGCAACTCGCACGATGCCTGCTCCAGCAGCAGTCGGCCGTGCCCGACTTCCGGCATCAGCGGCAGGGTCGGCAATGGCTCCAGTGTCACCCCAGGCTCCCCGGGGTAGACCACCGCCAAGCTCAGTTGTGGCGCCGCGCCAGCCGCTTCGCTACGCGCCGCCACCAGCAACCACTCCGCCTCCAGGCCTGCGGTAACGAAGTCTTTGCAGCCCGACAGCCGCAGAGCGTCCAGCCGTGTGTGCATGTCTGCCGGCCGCACGCTGCGCCGCTCGGTGGCACACAAGGCGCCAAGGCTGTGCGGCGCACTGGGCCACAGCACGCGAAGGGCAGCCTGGTAACCCACCAGGAAGGCCAGGCCCGGGGTGGCCATTGCACGCCCACCCAGTACCGCCAATTCGAACGGGGCAACCGGGCCGAGGCGCTCAAGCAGCGCGGCGTAGGTTTCGCCCAGGGTGCCTGTCGGCGCGAGGCGAAGCGGATCGTTGAGTCGTTGCAACCAGGCCATGGAACAGCTCCTTGCTGGAGGGCTTTCAGTTAAGGCTCAGGGTGTGTCACGCAAGCATCACCAAACATTCACAGGGGTGACACTGGGTCTACCTAGGCTGACTTTGCACAACAAAGCCGACCGGCCGCAACCCTTCTTGGCTGGCTTATGGAGACTCGTAATGACTCGGATCGCTACCGCTGGCGACTACAGCACTGAACGCCGTCTGCAAGCCGAACGCCTGGTTGGCGCCGCGGCGCTGCAAGAAGCCCAGGCTCTGCGCTATACCGTATTCAGCGCAGAATTCAAGGCCAAGCTCAAAGGTGCCGAGCAGGGCCTGGACATGGACGACTACGACGTGCACTGCCGCCACATTGGTGTACGCGATCTGAGCACCGGCGAACTGGTTGCCACCACCCGCCTGCTCGATCACCAGGCCGCCAGCAGCCTGGGCCGTTTCTACAGCGAAGAAGAATTCAGCCTGCACGGCCTGTTGCAGCTGCAAGGCCCAATCCTCGAACTGGGCCGTACCTGCGTCGCCCCCGACTACCGCAACGGCGGTACCATCGCCGTGCTCTGGGGCGAACTGGCCGAGGTGCTCAACGAGGGTCGCTACAGCTATCTGATGGGCTGCGCCAGTATCCCCATGCAGGACGGCGGCGTGCAGGCCCATGCAGTGATGCAGCGCCTGCGTGAACGTTACCTGTGCACCGAACACTTGCGTGCCGAGCCGAAGAACCCGCTGCCGAAACTGGCCCTGCCCAATAACGTCATTGCCGAAATGCCCCCGCTGCTCAAGGCCTATATGCGCCTGGGCGCAAAGATTTGCGGCGAGCCATGCTGGGACGAGGATTTCCAGGTGGCTGACGTGTTCATCCTGCTCAAACGCGACGAGCTGTGCCCACGCTACGCCCGCCACTTCAAGGCGGCGGTCTGATGCCGAAGTTGCGGGTACTGGCCCGCCTCATCCGACTGCTGCTGGTGCTGGCGCAAGGCATGCTGATGGCCAGCATTATCGCCTTGGGCGAACGCTTGGGCTTCAAGGCGCCGATCGAACGGCGCCAGCGCTGGACCTGCCTGTTCATGAAGCGCCTGGTCGCCGCCCTGCCCTTCGACGTCAAGGTAGTTGGCGAACTGCCACAGCGACCGATGCTGTGGGTCAGCAACCATGTTTCCTGGACCGACATCCCCCTGCTTGGCATGCTCACGCCGCTGTCTTTCCTGTCCAAGGCCGAAGTGCGCCACTGGCCGGTGGCCGGCTGGCTGGCGGAAAAGGCCGGCACGCTGTTCATTCGCCGTGGTGGTGGCGACAGTCAGCGCCTGCGCGAACAGATCGCCGGGCAACTGGGGCTGGCCCGCCCGCTGCTGATATTCCCCGAAGGCACCACTACCAGCGGCCGCACGTTGCGCACCTTTCATGGCCGCCTGCTGGCAGGTGCCATCGACCGTGGCGTGGCAGTGCAGCCAGTCGCTATCCAGTACCTGCGTGATGGCCAGATCGACCCGGTAGCGCCGTTCATTGGTGAGGACGACCTGGTGTCGCACCTGATGCGCCTGTTCGCCCTGCCGCGGGGCGAGGTGTGCATCCACCTGCTGCAGCCAATAGGTAGCGTGGGCAAGGAACGTGCGGTGCTGGCATTGCAGGCACAGCAGGCGATTCACCTGGCGCTGTTTGGGGTTGAGGACGTAGAGATGGCGCCACGTCGACAGGCGCGGGCTGCCTGAATGCGTGTACTGCCTGTTCTGGCCCTTTCGCGGGTGAACCCGCTCCTACACCGAGCGCATTGCCCGTAGGAGCGGGTTTACCCGCGAAGGGGCCAGTATCACCCACACACCTCTAACTGTCAGACATCCGCCCTACCGCCGCAAACGCCTGCAGCTGCGGGTAGAACTCGCGAAAATCCGCCAGCAGCGGCTCATACAGTCGCTCCAGTTCCACCATCACCCCGGCCATCCCCTCAGGCCGTGACAAGCGCCGGGCAATGCCGTTGAACACCTGCTCCAGCGTGTCGAAATCGCCATACGCCCCTAGCCAGTCATCCGCTGCCATGAACGGCGCAATCCGCGCCAGCCGCCCAGGCAGCTCGGGCTCTGCCAGCAATACCCGATAAAACGCGCCAGTGAACTGCTCCAGCGGCTGATCGGCGTAGTTGCCCCAGTGCCGTGCCAGGCAATGGTCGAAAAACACATCCAGGACGATGCCGGCAAAGCGCCGCCGCTCGCGCGGAAAACGTGCCAGAGCCGCCAGCACCAACGGGTGCTGGTCAGTGTAACTGTCGATATGCCGGTGCAGCCGGATGGCCGCCTCCAGCGCAGGCGGAAAGCGCCCTTCCAAGGAGCCTTTGACAAAGTCGCCATACAGGCTGCCAAGCAGTTGTTGCGGCGCCGGGCCGCCCAGGTGCAAGTGTGCGAGGTAGTTCATGAGCGCAGTCTAGCATCGCCACCCAGCATATCGTTATAACGCGATATATCGATTCGCGCTCAGCTCAGAACGCCTTCGTATTTGTATATCGGAATTCAGCGAATTATATTTCGGCCTATCGCGATATACCGCTACAACGAGCCTCAAACCATGCCACTCGATCTCGACGAAATCATAAAAGCACTGGCCCACCCGGTCAGGCGAGAAATTCTCAGCTGGCTGAAAGACCCGGCAACCCAGTTTCCGGACCAGTACCACAGCACCGAAAACGGTGTGTGTGCGGGGCAAATCGACCAACGCTGCGGCCTGTCGCAGTCGACCGTCTCTGCCCACCTGGCCACGTTGCAGCGCGCCGGGCTGATCAGCAGCCAGAAGATTGGCCAATGGCACTTCTTCAAACGCGACGAAGCCACCATCCAGGCGTTCCTCGAACAACTGCGCCAAGCACTTTGACAAGGCAGGTAACCACAATGACCACGCTTTTCGATCCGATCAAACTGGGCGACCTGCAACTGCCCAACCGTATCATCATGGCCCCGCTCACCCGCTGCCGTGCCGATGAAGGCCGTGTGCCCAATGCGCTGATGGCCGAATACTACGTACAACGTGCCAGCGCCGGGCTGATCCTCAGCGAGGCCACTTCGGTCAGCCCGATGGGCGTCGGCTACCCAGATACCCCCGGCATCTGGAACGATGAACAGGTACGTGGCTGGAACAATGTGACAAAGGCCGTACATGCCGCGGGCGGTCGCATCTTCCTGCAGCTGTGGCACGTGGGTCGTATCTCCCACCCCAGCTATCTGAATGGCGAACTGCCTGTGGCCCCCAGCGCGATCCAGCCCAAGGGCCATGTGAGCCTGGTGCGCCCGCTGAGTGACTACCCTACCCCGCGGGCGCTGGAAACCGAAGAAATCAACGACATCGTCGAGGCCTACCGCAGTGGTGCCGAAAATGCCAAGGCTGCCGGTTTCGATGGTGTGGAGATCCATGGCGCCAACGGTTACCTGCTCGACCAATTCCTGCAAAGCAGCACCAACCAGCGCACCGACCGTTACGGTGGCTCGCTGGAAAACCGCGCGCGCCTGCTGCTGGAGGTGACCGATGCGGCCATTGAAGTGTGGGGCGCGCAGCGCGTAGGTGTGCACCTGGCACCGCGAGCCGACGCCCATGACATGGGCGACGCCGACCGCGCCGAGACCTTCACCTATGTGGCCCGAGCGCTGGGCAAGCGCGGCATCGCCTTCATCTGCTCGCGGGAGCGGGAAGCCGACGACAGCATCGGGCCGCTGATCAAAGAGGCATTCGGTGGCCCGTACATCGTCAACGAGCGGTTCGACAAGGCCAGTGCCACTGCGGCCCTGGCCAGTGGCAAAGCGGATGCCGTGGCGTTTGGTGTGCCGTTCATCGCCAACCCCGACCTGCCAGCACGGCTGGCAGCGGACGCGCCGTTGAATGAGGCGCGGCCTGAGACTTTCTATGGCAAGGGGCCGGTGGGGTACATCGATTACCCGCGGTTGTAATCAAGATTGCCGGGGCGCAGCTCAATCGGCGTACACCGTACATAGTGGGAGCGGCCTTGTGTCGCGATAGGAGGGCAACGCCCTCCCCTGCGGCGTCACGGCCGAGCATTGATCTGTTGCTGCAGGTTCTGAATCTGGCTCTGCAGCGTATTCAGGTTACGCGTCATCTGCGCACGGAAGGCATCGAACTCCTGCACCGAAGCACCACTGGATGACGCCGCGGCCGGGCGGTTGTCGACCTGGCTCTTCAACACCAGCATGTCCTGCTGCAGGCTCTGAATCTCAGCGCTTGGGTTGCCCTGTTTCTTCAAGGCCGCCACCTCGCTACCCAAACTCTTGAGCTGGCCGTCCAGCTGGCCGCCATCCACCTGTGAGGCTTTCAGCGCGGCAACCTGCTCGCTCAGGCTCTTGAACTGGGCATCCAGCTTGCCACCATCGACCTGGCCCGAACGCAGCGCCGCCAACTCGCCATTCACCAGCTTCAGTTGCGCCTGCAACTGGCTTTGCAGCTCGGTCACAGCCTTCTGCTGTTCTCGGGTATCGGCCAGCACCTGCTCCAGACGCTTGCCCAGGTCGCCGGTCTGCCCGGCAACACCCTGCTGCAACTGGCGCAGCTGTAGCTTCAATGCCTCACTGCTGGTAGTGGCGCCAGACTCACTGGCCGCCACCTTGCCACTGATCGCCTGAAGGCGGCCAGCCGCCTCTTCACTGATGCGGGCAAAGCTTTCCTGGGTCGCCACCAGTTGCTGCTCCATCAGCGAGATCTGCTGAAAGCTCCACCAACCCAGGCCCGCCAACGCGATGAACGCGGCACCGATCAACGCCCACAACGGCGCCGTGCTAGCCCCGCGGGCGGCTTTCTGGCGGCTGCGCATCACATGCGCCGGCATCAGTTCGTCATCATCAACGGTGCCCGCCCGCAAGGCAGGCACGTCATCAAAGTCATCGTGAGCATGGTTACGCATGGATACATTCAACCGCGGTAGTCACAAAGAGGCACGAGTATAAACCGCCAGCGCGGCGCATTGATGACCATTGTCAGCCGGGCGGCAAATGCTTCCACCAGCCGCAGAATTCATCCAGCGCCGTCCACAGGCTGACCTTGGGTTGGTAGTCCAGGTACTGCCGGGCACGGCTGATATCCAGGGTGAAATCACGGCTCATCACCTGCATCCCCAGGCGCGACAAGGTCGGTTGCGGGCGCCCTGGCCATAACATGCAGGCCGCCTCGTTGAGCGCGGCCAGGCTATAGGCAAGACCATAGGAACGGTAGCGGGTCACCTGGGGAAGCTGCATCTGGCGCATCACGTAGTTGACCACGTCCCACAGCGGCAGTGGCTGGCCGTTGCTTATGTTGTAGGCCTGGCCCAGCGCCCGGTCATCAGCGAACAATGCACTTAGCAGCGCCTCGTTGAGGTTGTGCACACTGGTGAAATCGACCTTGTTCAGGCCGTTGCCGATGATCGCCACACGCCCTTTGCGCTGCATCTGCATCAGCCGCGGGAAGATACTGGCATCGCCCGCACCGGTAACGAAGCGCGGACGCAGCGCCAGCACTTCCAGGCCGAACTCCTGGGCACCGAACACTTTCTGCTCGGCCAGGTACTTGGTTTGCCCATAGTGATCGTGGAAGCGACGCGGTACCTGGTCTTCACGGACGTCCAGACGCGAACGGCCATTGAAGTAAATCGACGGCGAAGACAGATGCACCAGGCGCCGTACGTGCTCTTTCAGGCAGCCCTCGACCACGTTCTCGGTCACCACCACGTTGCCTTGGTAGAAATCCTGATAGCGCCCCCAGTTACCCACCGCGCCAGCGCAATGCACCACGGCTTCGACACCCTGGCACAAACGCCGGGCCAGCTCGGCGTCACCCAGATCACCCGGGATGAACTGTGCGCCACGCTTGACCAGATGCTCGACCCCTTCGGCACGGCGGCCGCTGACGCGCACGTCCAGGCCTTGCTCCAGGGCGAAACGCGCAAAGCGCCCGCCAATGAAGCCACTCGCGCCGGTGACCAGAATTCGCATGTAACACTCCGTCTTGCCAGATTTCAGATGCAACTGACGCCAGCCATGGCTACAAGGGCACCAGCCAATGCTGTGCGGTGTGCCGAAGGTGGTCGGTCAGTTGCGCGAGCAATTGCCCGCCATTGCGCCAATGATGCCAGTACAGCGGCACATCGATAGGGGTATCGCGGCAGATTTCTACCAATTGCCCACTGGCCAGTTGCTCCCGGGCCTGCAGCTCAGGCACCAGGCCCCACCCCAACCCGGCCTCGGTCATGCGCAGGAAGCCTTCGGATGAAGGGCACAGGTGGTGCAGGAAACCACCCTCTATGCCCAGCGATGCCAGGTAGCGATGCTGCAGGAAATCGTCCGGGCCGTACACGATCGCTGGCGTACGGGCCAGGCGGCTGGCGACAAAACCTTGGGGGAAGTGCCGCGCCATGAACACGGGACTGGCCAATGCCCGGTAGCGCATGGCCCCCAGTGGCAAACTGCGTGCGCCGGCTACCGGCCGCTCACTCCCACACAGGCAGGCCGCCACTTCGCCGGCACGCATGCGTTTCAGGCCCACTTCCTGGTCCTCAACCACCAGGTCGGTCAGCACGTTCTGTTGTGCGCAGAAGTTGCCCACAGCGCCGGCCCACCAGGTGGCCAGGCTATCGGCGTTGAGGGCGATACGCAGGCGCTCCGGCATGCCCTCTTCATCCAGCGCCGGTACCTGGCGCTGCAGGTCGCGTTCAAGCAGGCGCACCTGCTGCACATGGTTGAGTAGCTGCCGACCGACTTCGGTCGTGCCGGGCGGCGAGGCACGTACCAACACCGGCTGGCCGACCCGCGCCTCAAGCAACTTGATGCGCTGGGAAATGGCCGATTGCGACAAGCCCAGCACCTGCGCCGCACGCTCGAAACCGCCTTGTTCGATCACGGCCGCGAGGGCAGCCAGCAGTTTGTAGTCGAACATCGATTTTCCTAATGGGTGATCAGCTTTATTTGTTTTTCTTATACAGCGCCGAACATCACAATGGCCAGCATCTTCCGTGACCCTTTTTGGAGAGCCCTGCCATGTGGCAAAGCTATCTCAATGGCATGCTGGTGGCCTTCGGCCTGATCATGGCCATCGGCGCCCAGAACGCCTTCGTCCTCGCCCAGAGCCTGCGCCGTGAGCATCACCTGCCGGTGGCAGCGCTGTGCATCGTCTGTGACGCCATCCTCGTGGCCGCCGGGGTATTCGGCCTGGCCACCGTGCTGGCACACAACCCGACCTTGCTGGCAATCGCCCGCTGGGGCGGCGCAGTGTTCCTGATCTGGTACGGCGCCAAGGCGCTGCGCAGTGCCTGCTCCAAGCAGAGCCTGCAGCACCAGCAAGGCCAGGGCGTTCGCTCACGTCGCGCCGTACTGCTCAGCGCCCTGGCGGTGACCCTGCTGAACCCGCACGTGTACCTCGATACGGTGTTGCTGATCGGCTCGCTGGGCGCCCAACAGTCCGCCCCTGGCGCCTACGTGGCCGGTGCGGCCAGCGCTTCGCTGCTGTGGTTCTCGACCCTGGCCATTGGCGCGGCGTGGCTGGCACCGTGGCTGGCGCGGCCTGCGACCTGGCGCATGCTCGACCTGATGGTGGCGGTGATGATGTTCGCGGTGGCGGCACAATTGATCTTCAACTGACCTCGGGGCTTGGTGCGGCATATTCATCGCCTGCCAGATCGAGCGACGCTCGCCCTCACTGGCAACACCAACGCAACGGCGAGCCACTGGTCGGTACAGCCCAACCCCTCCGGAACCTCTATTCCCTATGTTTGTTGCGTGGTTATGCGCCGGGCCCGGTGCTATGATCCAGCCCTTGCGTCGCAAAGAGTACAGACTCGCCGACGCTTATCGGGCCGCCCGTGATCGGCCTTGCGCAAACCGCAAACAGACCTGAATCAGGAGATCCACCATGGCTTTTGAATTGCCGCCGCTGCCGTACGCCCATGATGCCCTGCAGCCGCACATCTCCAAGGAAACCCTGGAGTATCACCACGACAAGCACCACAACACCTATGTCGTGAACCTGAACAACCTGGTCCCAGGCACCGAATTCGAAGGCAAGACCCTGGAAGAGATCGTCAAGAGCTCTTCGGGCGGCATCTTCAACAACGCCGCTCAAGTCTGGAACCACACCTTCTACTGGAACTGCCTGTCGCCAAACGGCGGCGGCCAGCCTACCGGTGCACTGGCTGACGCCATCAACGCCGCTTTCGGTTCCTTCGACAAGTTCAAGGAAGAGTTCACCAAGACTTCGGTTGGCACCTTCGGTTCCGGCTGGGGCTGGCTGGTGAAGAAAGCTGACGGTTCCCTGGCCCTGGCCAGCACCATCGGCGCCGGCTGCCCACTGACCAGCGGCGACACCCCGCTGCTGACCTGCGACGTCTGGGAACACGCCTACTACATCGACTACCGCAACCTGCGTCCGAAGTACGTCGAGGCGTTCTGGAACCTGGTCAACTGGGCCTTCGTTGCCGAGCAGTTCGAAGGCAAGACCTTCAAGGCCTGAGTCCCTCAGCCTTGAGCAAGAAACCCGGCCTCGCGCCGTAATGCTGGCAGTCCAGCATTGCCATCCACGCCGGGCTTCCTCGAAAAACCGATGCCAGTCTTCTGGCATCGGTTTTTTTTCAAGGGTTCTGGAACGGGCCAGCGCACAGGGCTTTCATGAGGCGTACTGACCAAGCCAGCCAAGGCTATCCGCAGTAGCGCCCGTAGGCCGGTACTCACACCCGACCCAGCCCGCATACCCGCGCTGCTCCAGCGTCGCAAACAACCCTGCAATATCCATCTGCCCCGTCCCCGGTTGATGCCGCCCAGGACAGTCGGCCACCTGCACATGCACCGTCCGCTCAAAGAACTGTGCCAACACATCGGCCGCATTTCCGGTCAACAACTGCGCATGGTAAAGATCAAGGATCAGCCCGAGACTCACATGCGTCTCCAGCACCTGCTGTGCCTTGCTGAAGTCGGACATGTAATACCCTGGCATTTCCTGCGTGCAGATCACTTCGATCAATGGCCGCAGCCCTTGGTCCTCGAAGTACTTCACGGCATAGTCCAGGTTGCTCGCGTACACCTTGCCGGCGCCATCCTCGTGGGTTATCCCGGACATCAGGTGCACATCCGTACATGCCAGTGTGCGGGCATAGCTGGCTGCCTGGCGCAACCCGTCACGAAACTCGGGTTCCCTGCCCGCCACTGCAGCAATGCCCTTGGAAACGCCAGCCGGTGCGGCAAACTGGACCAATGGCAACGCGTACTTCGCCAGTTCATCAGCCAACAAACTCGCATCCAACTCATAGGGCGAGGGGAATTCCACCGCGCGAAATCCGGCGGCAGCGGCGGCTTCGATACGCTGCAGAAAAGGCATTTCGTTGAACTGGAAGCCGAGGTGAGCATTGAATTTGAGCATGTGTAAAGATCCATCCCGGGAAGAAAACATTCGTCGTTCCAAATCCTGAGCCGCGGCTCAGGCACTGCGCTGGCGGCAACTGCGCCAGCTCGCTGCGTGCAGATACTCAGGTCCTTCGTGTGTGGTATTTTCCTGCCCCAGTCCGACCCAAATCTGCCGGATCGACTGAAGTCAAACATTCGGAATACAGCCTGTGATCAAGAAAGACCTCGCCCTGCAATTGGCCCCTCGCGTCATCGAGATGATCCGCGCCCGGTCGATGAAGGCCGGCGAGCCATTGCGCGAGCAAACCTTCGCCCAAGCCTTCGATGTCTCCCGCTCCCCGATCCGCAGGGTATTCGCCCTGCTCGCCGAGTGGAACATCGCGGTCCAGGAGCCCAATCGCGGCTATTTTCTGAAACAGGACGCCGGGCAGATCCAGGAAGCCACCGTACCGCCCGTCTGCGACCCCTTCGAAGACTTCTACCTGCGTGTGGTGGACGACATCCTCAACGGGGAAATCCCTGCCGAATTCTTCGAAGCCCAGCTCCTGCGACGCTACTCTGTGCCTCGCGGGCAACTGCTCAAGGTCCTCAACCGGCTGGCAAGCGAGGCCATGGTCGAGCGCAAGCCCGGGCAAGGCTGGAGCCTCAACGAATTCGTGCACAACGCCCAGACCCACATCCAGAGCTACCGCTTCCGCATGGCCATCGAGCCGGCCGCACTGCGTGAGCCGGGCTACAACGTGAACCAGGCCGCCTTTGCCAAAGCCAGGGCGCAACAGCAGGCCATGCTCGACGGCGAGATTCACACGCTGTCACGTGCCCAACTGTTTGAAATCGGCGCCCAGTTTCACGAAATGATCGTGCAATGCTCGGGCAACCTCTTCTTCATCGATGCCATACGCCGGCAAAACCAGCTCAGACGCTTCATGAGCTACAAAGCCAATGTCGACCGCAGTCGCCTGATGACGCAATGCCTGGAGCACCTGCACCTGCTCGACCTGATCGAATCCGGTCGGCGCGAAGAGGCGGCACGGTTTCTGTGGAAACATCTGGACGAAGTAGGCCGCCTCAAAACCGGCCAGGCTGCCTTGCAGGAAAGCCAGCCGGCATAACCCTTCTCCCACCTCCCTTCAAACCCGCGCGTGAATCAGGCATGGCAGCTTAGCTATTGCCTCCTTTTGACACAAGATACAAAGCAACCTGAAAAATCAGCGCTCGCCGTAAATTTCGCGCCACTTATTGTATTTCATTGTAACAATAAGCAATATGCGCACCGCTCGGACGCACTGTGGCACCGAATCACACAGGAATGGATGCAATGGAACGAGGAACGTTGGCTAAAGGGACGGGGGTCTCGAGCCTTCTGTTCGGGGTCTACACGATTCTGCTGGCCCTGCTTGGCCTGACACTGGCCTATCAGGGAGGCGCGCTGGTCAATGCCGGTGGCTCGCCGTACTACGCGATGATGGGCACCGTATTGTTGCTGGCCGCCGCACTCATGGGCCTGAAGAAGGCGGTCGGAATCTACCTCTATGGCGCAGCATCCCTGGCCACCTACGGTTGGGCGATCTGGGAGTCGGGCTACAACGGCTGGGCCTATATTCCACGCCTGGCCTGGCTGATACTGCTCAGTGTGATCTTTCTGGCTTTCTGGCCACTGGTCCGCCGCGACTTCGCCAAAATCAACAAGGCACTGTACTTCAGCATCATGGGCGTGCTGCCGCTGCTGATGGCGGCCACCATCCTGGCACCGCTGTTCTTCCCGAACACCGTTCATCTGGCCGACTCGCCGGCTATCACCGCGCATTCACAGCAACCGTTCAGCCGCAGCACGGTGGTATCACCAGACGCCAACGTCGCCGCGTCTCACGACAAGACCAACTGGACCGCCTATGCCGGCTCGAACCTCGGCAACCACTATTCCGCTGCAGCGCAGATTACTCCAGCTAACGTTTCCGGCCTGGTCAAGGCGTGGGAATACCACCATGGCGATGTCAAACAGCCTGGCGAAAAAACCAAGTATCTGAACGAGGCGACCCCCATCAAGGTTGGCGACTCGCTGTATACCTGCACGCCGAAGCAAATCATCATTTCGTTGAACGCGACCACCGGCAAAGAGCACTGGCGCTACGATTCGAAAGTCGACCCGGACTACTTCGCCAACGGCGGTGCCTATTGCCGTGGTGTCTCGTACTACGAAGTACCCAATGCCAGCGGGCTGTGCGCCAAACGCATCATCTGGGGCACCAACGACATCCGCCTGGGTGCAGTTGATGCGCTTACCGGGCAGGCCTGCCCAGACTTCGGCACGGCAGGCTTTGCCGACCTCAAGGGCGGCCTGGGTACGTTCCGTAAAGGCTCCACCGGCATCACTTCCGCACCGCTGGTCATCCGCGGGGTGGTCATCACCGGTGGCCGGGTGCTGGACTCGGATGTGCGCCCGGCACAGTCAGGCGTGGTTCGCGCCTACGATGCAGTCAGCGGCAAACAAAAGTGGGCCTGGGATCTTGGCCGTCCCGATAGCACTGCCCCTGCCGAGGCAGATGAAACCTATACGCTCAGCACGCCCAACTCATGGGCGCCGATTTCCGCCGACGACGAGCTGGGGCTGGTCTACATCACCACTGGTAATGCTGCAGGTGACTTCTATGGCGGTACCCGCACCGAACAGGAAGACACGTTCAGCTCTTCGCTGGTGGCCCTGGATGCCCTCACCGGCAAGGTCAAATGGCACTTCCAGACCGTCCATCACGACCTCTGGGACTACGACCTGAGCCCACAACCGGCGCTGATCGATTTCCCCACCGCCAACGGCACACGCCCGGCAGTCATTCAAGCCACCAAGTCAGGCCAGTTGTTCGTCCTGGACCGAGCCACCGGCGAACCGCTGGTCGATATCTCGGAGGCTGCCGTCCCACAGGGCACGGCCCCAGGGGACTACACCGCGGCGACGCAACCCTTCTCACCGGGCATGCCGAGCACCATGGGCCGTCCATCGAAAAACCCGGAAGTGCTGAACGAAGCCAATGCCTGGGGCCTGACGCCGTTCGATCAGCTGCAATGTCGCATCGAGTTTCGCCAGGCGCGTTACGAAGGGATTTTTACGCCACCGGTAGTCGGCCAGCAAAGCCTGATCTTCCCCGGGCACCACGGCGGCCTGAACTGGGGCGGCGTGATGGTGGACCTGCAGCGAGGCCTGCTGATCATCAACAACCAGCGGCTGCCGTACATGCAGGGGCTGGTTCCACGCGAGCAGCTCGATGCGATCAATGCCAAATCGTTTCAGGAGTCGCCCGGCAATAACCAAGGGTTCCGCGTCCAGGCCGGCCTGCCGTATGGGACCATCAAGGACCCATGGATGTCGGCGCTGGAACAACCGTGCATCGCGCCACCCTGGGGGTTCATCTCCGCTATCGACCTGCGCACCCGTGAAGTGCGCTGGAGCCGCCCATTCGGCACCGGCTATGACAGTGGCCCCTTGGGCATCGCCTCGAAACTGCGCTTCGAAATCGGCACACCGAGCGATGCCACCGGCGTGGCTACAGCCGGCGGCGTGACCTTCATCGGCGCTGCCATCGACCGTTTCATGCGCGCCTACAACAGCGAAAGTGGTGAATTGCTGTGGGAAGAACGCCTACCGGCCGGCAACCAGGCGTCGCCCCTGACCTACGTGAGCGAAGGCCGCCAGTACGTGGTTGCCGTGGTCGGCGGGCATGACCGGATTCCGACCAAGCTGGGTGACAGCATCATTGCCTGGGCGCTGCCGGAGAAATAGCGCTGCCTTTCAGGGGCAGCCATCGGTTACTTCCGCTCCACCGGCCCTCTGTTCGAGGAGTTTGCCATGCCTGGGGGGGCGGGCTATCCGCGAAGCAGCCAGCACGCATTTCACCTGCGCCCCACCCGCAAAACGCTTGCTCAGGCCGCATACCACGCTAACATCAAACCTCTGGAAGATTGATACAGCGCATTCAAGTTGCGGGGTCAGGCAACCGATACACTGCTAACGGTCGGCCGGTAGTGTATCGTCATCGTTGATGGCAAAATGATGCCATGCGCATGGATTAAGGAAACCCCATTGAAGCTGGAATTGCGGAACAGCTTGTCGGTCAAGTTGCTCAGGGTCGTGCTGCTGTCGGCGTTGGCGGTTGGCGTCGTGCTCAGCTGTGCGCAAATCGTCTATGACACCTACAAGACCCGCCAGGCCGTGGACAACGATGCCCAGCGCATCCTCGACATGTTCCGCGATCCCTCGACCCAGGCGGTTTACAGCCTCGACCGTGAAATGGGCATGCAGGTCATGGAAGGCCTGTTCCAGGACGAATCAGTGCGCATGGCCTCCATTGGCCACCCCAACGAAACCATGCTGGCAGAAAAGTCCCGCCCGCTGCAGGACATGTCCATGCGCTGGCTTACCGACCTCATCCTCGGCCAGGAGCGCACCTACACCACGCAACTGGTCGGCCGTGGCCCTTACAGCGAATACTACGGCGACCTCAGCATTACCCTCGATACCTCCTCCTACGGCAAAGATTTCCTGATCAACGCGGTGATCATCTTCATATCCGGCGTGCTGCGGGCCATGGCCATGGGCCTGGTGCTTTACCTGGTCTACCACTGGCTGCTGACCAAACCGCTGTCGAAGATCATCGAGCACCTCACCCAGATCAACCCTGACCGCCCCAGCCAGCACCAGATACCGCTGCTCAAGGGCCACGAGAAAAACGAACTGGGCCTGTGGGTGAACACCGCCAACCAGTTGCTGGCCTCGATCGAGCGCAACACCCATCTGCGCCACGAGGCGGAAAACAGCCTGCAACGCATGGCCCAGTACGACTTCCTTACCGGCCTGCCCAACCGCCAGCAACTGCAGCAGCAACTGGACAAGATCCTCGTCGACGGCGGCCGTCTGCAGCACCGTGTGGCAGTGCTGTGCGTTGGCCTGGACGACTTCAAGGGTATCAACGAACAGTTCAGCTACCAGGTCGGTGACCAGTTGCTGCTGGCCCTGGCCGATCGACTACGCGCCCACAGCGGCCGCCTGGGCGCTCTGGCGCGGCTGGGCGGCGACCAGTTCGCCCTGGTACAGGCCAATATCGAGCAGCCCTACGAGGCTGCCGAACTGGCGCAAAGCATCCTTGATGACCTGGAAGTACCGTTCGACCTCGACCACGAGCAAATCCGCCTGCGCGCGACCATCGGCATCACCCTGTTCCCCGAAGACGGTGACAGCACCGAAAAACTGCTGCAGAAAGCCGAACAGACCATGACCCTGGCCAAGGCCCGCTCGCGCAACCGCTACCAGTTCTATATCGCCAGCGTCGACAGCGAGATGCGTCGCCGTCGCGAACTGGAAAAGGACCTGCGTGAAGCCCTGCCCCGCAACCAGCTTTACCTGGTGTATCAGCCACAGATCAGCTACCGCGACCACCGGGTAGTTGGCGTAGAGGCCCTGCTGCGCTGGCAGCACCCGGAACTGGGCATGGTGCCACCCGACCAGTTCATCCCCTTGGCCGAGCAGAACGGCAGCATCATCAGCATCGGCGAATGGGTGCTTGACCAGGCCTGCCGGCAACTGCGCGAATGGCACGACCAAGGCTTCAGCGACCTGCGCATGGCGGTCAACCTGTCTACCGTGCAACTGCACCACAGCGAGCTGCCACGGGTGGTCAACAACCTGCTGCAAGCCTATCGCCTACCACCGCGCAGCCTGGAACTGGAAGTCACCGAAACCGGCCTGATGGAAGACATCAGCACCGCCGCCCAGCACCTGTTGAGCCTGCGCCGCTCCGGGGCGCTGATTGCCATCGACGACTTCGGCACCGGCTACTCGTCCCTCAGCTACCTGAAGTCGCTGCCACTGGACAAGATCAAGATCGACAAGAGCTTCGTTCAGGACCTGCTCGACGATGATGACGACGCCACCATCGTTCGCGCCATCATCCAGCTGGGCAAGAGCCTGGGGATGCAGGTCATCGCCGAGGGCGTGGAGACTGCCGAGCAGGAAACCTACATCGTTGCCCAGGGTTGCCACGAGGGCCAGGGCTACCACTACAGCAAGCCCCTTTCGGCCCGTGAACTGACCCACTTCCTCAAACAAGCGCAACGCAACCGGGTTTCGGTGTCCTGAGGTCACCTGCCCGGTTACAGGCCGTGCCCCTGATTTACATGAATTGCGCGCCCGCCTCTTTACAGCAAATGCAAATCTTTCGCATGATGTTGTAGTTTTGCGTGCCACGGCGCACGGTCCACCCCTTTGGTCCAACCACACGATGCAGGAAAACCAATAATGATTCGAATGCCTCTGGCCTCCGCCAGTCTGCTGGCCATTGCCATCGCCCTCGCCGGTTGCGGTGAAGGCAAGGACGAAAAAGCCGCCGCGCCGCAAGCCCAGGCACCTGCTGCCGCCACCACCGCTGTTGCGCCAGGGGCTGTCGACGAAGCCGCCGGCAAAGCCGTGGTCAAGCATTACACCGACATGGTCTACGCCGTGTACAGCGACTCGCTGAGCACTGCCAAGAAACTGCAGAGCGCAGTCGACGCGTTCCTGGCCAAGCCCAACGACGAAACCCTGAAAGCCGCCAAGGAAGCCTGGTTCGCCGCGCGCGTACCGTACCTGCAGAGCGAAACCTTCCGCTTTGGCAACACCATCATCGACGACTGGGAAGGTCAGGTGAACGCCTGGCCCCTGGACGAAGGCCTGATCGACTACGTCGACAAGAGCTACGAGCACGCCTTGGGCAACCCGGGGGCCAGCGCCAACATCATCGCCAACACCGAGATCCAGGTGGGCGAAGAGAAGGTCGACGTCAAGGACATCACCCCCGAAAAACTGGCTAGCCTGAACGAGCTGGCTGGCTCCGAGGCCAACGTTGCCACGGGCTATCACGCCATCGAATTCCTGCTCTGGGGCCAGGACCTGAACGGCACCGGCCCTGGCGCTGGCAACCGCCCGGCATCCGACTACCTGGAAGGCCAGGGCGCCACCGGCGGCCACAACGACCGCCGCCGCGCCTACCTCAAAGCGGTTACCGACCTGCTGGTCACCGACCTCGAAGAGATGGTCGGCAACTGGGCACCGAACGTCGCCGACAACTACCGCGCCAAGCTGGAAGCCGAGCCTGTCAACGACGGCCTGCGCAAGATGCTGTTCGGCATGGGCAGCCTGTCGCTGGGCGAACTGGCTGGCGAGCGCATGAAAGTTTCGCTGGAAGCCAACTCGCCAGAAGACGAGCAAGACTGCTTCAGCGACAACACTCACTATTCGCACTTCTACGACGCCAAGGGCATCCGCAACGTCTACCTGGGCGAGTACACCCGCCCGGACGGCACCAAGCTGACCGGCCCTAGCCTGTCGTCGCTGGTCGCCAAGGTTGACCCGGCCGCCGATGCAGCCCTCAAGGCCGATCTGGAAGCCACCGAGGCCAAGCTTCAGGTGATCGTCGACCACGCCCTCAAAGGCGAGCACTACGACCAGCTGATCGCCGCCGACAACGCTGCCGGCAACCAGATCGTGCGTGACGCCATCGCCTCCCTGGTCAAGCAGACCGGCTCGATCGAGCAGGCCGCGGGCAAGCTGGGCATTGCCAACCTGAACCCGGACACTGCGGATCACGAGTTCTGATCCTGCTGTAGCGCTTCATCGAAAACGCCCGGCCTTGTGCCGGGCGTTTTCGTTTGCTGCCGGGTAAAACGCTTCCCGCTGCCTGGCGTGCACGCAGATGCTCATCCTGTAGGCCTTCGATCAAAGCTAACAGGAGGCACAGTGCTGCAGATTCTTGATGTCTGGGGCGAAGGCCGAATCGTCCAGCGCATGAATGGGGAAGACCTCATCACCGGATTCAACGATGCGTACAACCTGAACAAGGCTGGCCAGCTCATCTCCAACGGGCCGTTCGCTGGCGGGCACATTCCCAACCTCATTGTCGTATACGAATACGATGCTCCGGACTTTCCCCTCGACGACCATGCAGTCCCTCACGTGACGCTGATGGGCGCTCCGATCACCCGGCATGTGGCCGAGGAAATGTGCCGGGTAGTTGCCCGCCCCGGCAAGATCTACCTGTACGACCCCAACGAAACTGACCGCCGTATGTTCGAGGCAGTCGCCATTGACCAAGGGATGCAACTGCTCGGACGCTTTCATCCCGCCGAGCTCGACCCTCCGTTCAACGAAATCACTTTGCTCGCGGCTTATGTCTATCGCGCCCCGACCAGCCCGTTGCCACGCCCGAAAACTGAACATTGAAAGGAAAACACTACATGGCCAACGTCACCTACTTGCGCTCCATCGCCAATAACACGCCTTATACCCTGACCCTGATCGACGGTGAAAACCGCAGCAACAGCCTGGCAGTCGGCGCCCAGCACGTCTGGAATGGCTCGCTGGCCATCCCGTGGATCGGCAGATCGACTGAGAACCACAAGGCCTTGCGCCTGATCCTCGGCCCGTCTGCCGACACCAGCATCTGGTTATTCCAGGATTACTGGCAACCTGCGCACATGGACGCGGTCAAGTGCATTACCGCCTCCTCCATGGAATACACCAGCGAAGACGTCATCGAAGTCATCGGCGATAATCGCGGTGGCGGCAACAAGAACCTGATCGTCAACCTGGTCAACCGACACTTCATGCTCTATATGGCCTGAGCAACCGCGCTGGCAGCGATTTCATCAAGCAAACGCAAATTGCTCTTATTCAATGATCCTGGGCCTGCTAAGCTGCACGCCGGTTTTTCGCTCACGCCCAGGATTCTCGATGTCCTTGTCGCTGTCCCGACTCCTTCCCTTGCTGCTGGCCTTGGCCTTGGCCGCCTGTGACGACGCCCCGCGTTTCACTCACGCCGAGCCCGGCGAAGCGTTGTCGGGTGGCCAGGCGACCGTGCAGCGCAGCGACCGCAATGCCTATTCCCTGCCCTCGGCCAACCTCTCGCCAGCGCTGCGCCTGGACTTCGCCGTTGGCAACAGCTTCTTTCGCAACCCCTGGGTGATCGCGCCGTCAACCACCACCGCGCGTGATGGTCTGGGCCCGCTGTTCAATACCAACGCCTGTCAGAACTGCCACGTGCGCGATGGCCGTGGCCACCCGCCAGAGCCGGGCGACGTCAACGCGGTGGGTATGCTGGTACGCCTGTCGATCCCCGACCAACCCTACCTGGCCAAAGTGATCGAGCGCCTCGGCGTGGTGCCAGAACCTGTCTACGGTACCCAGTTGCAGGACATGGCCATTCCCGGCGTGGCGCCCGAAGGCAAGGTGCGGGTGAGCTACACCCGCGAAACCGTGTCATTCAAGGACGGCCATCAGGTCGAGTTGCGCAAGCCAGCCCTGCAAATCACCCAGCTCGGCTATGGAGTGATGCACCCCGACACGCGCTTTTCTGCGCGGGTGGCACCACCGATGATCGGCCTGGGCCTGCTTGAAGCGATCCCCGAAGCCGACCTGCTGGCCAACGAAGACCCGGACGACCGTAACCGCGATGGCATCCGCGGGCGGGCCAACCGTGTATGGGACGACGCCCAGGGCAAAACAGTGATCGGCCGCTTCGGCTGGAAAGCCGGGCAGCCCAACGTCAACCAGCAGAACGTGCACGCCTTTGCCGGCGACATGGGCCTGACCAGCACCCTGCTGCCCAACGACGATTGCACTCCGGCACAAACCGGCTGCCTGGCTGCGCCCAACGGCGACGGTGCCGATGGCGAGAAAGAAGTCAGCGACAACATCCTGCGCCTGGTCACGTTCTACACCCGCAACCTGGCGGTGCCGGCCCGCCGCGACGTCGGCTCGCCACAGGTACTGGCGGGCAAGAACCTGTTCTACCAGGCGGGTTGCCAAGGTTGCCACACACCGCAGTTCACCACCGCCGCCGACGCCACCGAACCCGCGTTGGCCAACCAGGTCATCCGCCCCTACAGCGACTTGCTGCTGCATGACATGGGCCCGGGGCTGGCCGACGAGCGCACCGAATTCGCCGCCAACGGCCAGGACTGGCGTACGCCGCCACTGTGGGGCATAGGCCTGAGCGAAACGGTCAGTGGCCATAGCCAGTTCCTGCATGACGGCCGCGCCCGCAACCTGCTTGAAGCCGTGCTGTGGCACGGTGGCGAAGCCGAGGCGGCACGCAACTTCGTACTCACTTTCAATGCCGAGCAGCGCGCCGCGTTGCTGGCGTTCCTGAACTCACTTTAAACGCGCAAAGGAGCCGGGCATGTTCCGACCCAAACTGTTGTTCACCAGCCTCGCCGCACTCGCCCTCGGTGCCTGCTCGCCACAAGACCCGCAAGCAGTGACCTCCGCCGCCATCGCCAACCAGGTGATCCTGCCTACCTACAGCCGCTGGGTCGAGGCCGATCGTACGCTGGCTGCCAGTGCCCTGGCGTATTGCGAAGGCAAGGAAAGCCTGGACAAAGCCCGCGCCGACTTCCTCAATGCACAAAAAGCCTGGGCCGAGCTGCAACCGCTACTGGTCGGCCCGCTGGCTGAAGGCAACCGCGCCTGGCAGGTCCAATTCTGGCCTGACAAGAAAAACCTGGTCGGCCGTCAGGTCGAGCAGCTGGTCAACGGCGACAAGCCGGTTGATGCTGAGGCTTTGGGCAAGTCCAGCGTAGTGGTACGTGGCTTGTCGGCCTATGAGTACATCCTGTTCGACAGCAAGCCGGACATCGCCACTGCCGAACAGAAAGCCCGCTACTGCCCGCTGCTGGTGGCCATCGGCGCACACCAGAAAGCCCTGGCAGAGGAGATTCTCAAAGGCTGGAACAGCACCGACGGCATGCTCTCGCAGTTGACCAAGTTCCCCAACCAGCGCTACGCCGACTCCCACGAGGCTATCGCCGATCTGCTGCGCGCCCAGGTGACCGCCCTGGACACCCTGAAGAAGAAGCTCGGCGCACCGATGGGCCGTCAGAGCAAGGGCATTCCGCAGCCGCTGCAGGCCGAGGCCTGGCGCAGCCACAACTCGATGAACAGCCTGCAGGCCAGCCTCAAGGCCGCCGAAGCTGTCTGGGTCGGGGTAGACAACAAGGGCCTGCGCGGTCTGTTGCCCAGCGATCAGAAAGCGCTGGTGGACAAGATCGACGCCGCCTACGCTACTTCGCTCAAGTTGCTTGCCGACAACCAGAAAACGCTCGGTGAGCTGCTGGCCGACGACGCCGGTCAGCAAACCCTCGACCAGATCTACGACAGCTTGAACGTCGTCCACCGCCTGCACGAAGGCGATCTTGCCAAGGCGCTGAACATCCAGCTGGGCTTCAATGCCAACGACGGTGACTGATCATGCTGCGACGCCAGGCACTCAAACTCGGTAGCGTATTGCTCAGTGCCCTCACCTTGGGCGGCTGGAGCCTGTTCCGCAACAAAGGCAGCGAACCCTTGCTGCTCTCGGCGCGTGACAACGGCAACGGCCAGCACTTTGCCGTAGGTTTTCGCCTGGACGGCACACAGGTGTTCAGCACCCAGGTCGCTCAGCGTTGCCATGCCATCATCCACCACCCCGAGCTGCCCATCGCCCTGTTCGTCGCCCGCCGCCCGGGCACCGAAAGCTACCTGATCGACCTGCGTGACGGGCGCCTGCTGCAAACAGTAACCTCGCAGCCGAACCGGCACTTCTATGGCCACGCCGTCGTGCACAAAGGCGGCGAATGGCTGTATGCCACCGAGAACGACACCACCGACCCCGGGCGCGGTGTGCTTGGCGTGTACCGTTTCGAAGGCGAACGCCTGGTGCACACCGGTGAGATCCCGACCCACGGTATCGGCCCGCACGAGGTTGCCTGGCTGCCTGACGGTGAAACGCTGGTCGTGGCCAACGGCGGTATCCGTACCGAAGCCGAAAGCCGTGTCGAGATGAACCTCGACGCCATGCAACCGAGCCTGGTGCTGATGCAGCGCGACGGCACCCTGCTGAGCAAGGAAACCCTGACCCAGCAGATGAACAGCGTGCGACACCTGGCAGTGGCCAGCGATGGCACCATCGCCGCCTGCCAGCAGTTCATGGGCGATGCCGATGAAACTGCCGAGCTGCTGGCGATCAAGCGCCCGGGCGAGCCATTCAAGGCCTTCCCGGTGCCAGAGCGGCAACTGCAAGCCATGGCCCAATACACCGCAAGCGTTGCCATCCACAGCGAGCTGCGGCTGGTGGCGCTGACGGCACCACGGGCCAACCGCCTGTTCGTCTGGGACCTGGACAGCGGCGCGGTGCGGCTGGATGCCCCGATGCCCGACTGCGCAGGCGTTGGCGCGGTGAAGGACGGCTTTGTCGTCACCTCCGGGCAGGGCCGCTGCCGGTTCTACGATTGCCGCAAGGCCGAACTGGTCGGGCAACCGATGAACCTGCCGTCCGGCTTCTGGGACAACCACCTGCATCTCGTCTGATTGTTCTGTCGCACTCACTGGCCTTCTCGCAGCTAAAGCCGATCCCACAGGGTTCTACACAGTCCCTGTAGGAGCGGCTTTAGCCGCGAAAAGGCCGGCACAGGCATTTCACCCCCCCACCTCCGGAAAAACAGTCAATACTTCCCCCATCCACACGTGGGCAGGATCGCCCGTTGTCGTGTAGAAGCGAATAACAACTGCATCCAAGGAACCGGACCTATGCTGCGCCGCCGCATGCTCATCATGTTGGCCGTGGTTCTGCTGATCGTGCTGGCCCTGGGGGGTTACAAAGCCTTCTCGATCTACCAGCAGATCCAGATGTTCACTGCCCCCAAGCCCCCTATCACCGTGGCGGCTGCCATGGCTGAACAGCGCCCGTGGCAAGAGCGCCTGCCCGCTGTCGGCAGCCTCAAGGCGCTGCAGGGTGTGGATCTGAGCCTGGAGGTGGAAGGCATCGTCAAATCCCTGCACTTCGACTCAGGCCAGCAGGTCAAGGCCGGGCAACTGCTCTTGCAGCTCAACGACGATCAGGAAACAGCCCTGCTCGGTACCGCCCTGGCCGACCTGGGCCTGGCCAAGGTCGACTTCGGCCGTGGCAGCCAGCTGGTGGGCGATTCGGCCATCTCCCGCGGCGAGTTCGACCGCCTTTCCTCCCAGTACCGGCGCAACCAGGCAGTGGTCGAGCAGCTTAAGGCGCAGAAGATCAAGAAACGCATCAATGCACCTTTCAGCGGCACCATCGGCATCCGCCAGGTGGACATCGGCCAGTACCTGGCCGCCGGGGCTGTGATCGCCACCCTGCAAGACACGTCCAGCCTGTACGTAGACTTCAACGTGCCGGAACAGGCCCTGCCACGCCTGAGCCTGGGCCAGCAGGTGCTGGTGCAAGTGGCCGCCTACCCCGGCCAGCGCTTCCCCGCCAGCCTTAGCGCCATCAACCCCAAGGTCGAGGAAACCACGCGCAACCTGCTGGTACGTGCCACCATGGCCAACCCCGACGGCAAACTGCTGCCAGGCATGTTCGCCAGCCTGTTGATCCTGCTGCCCAACCCGCAGCCACAAGTGGTGGTGCCGGAAAGCGCCATTACCTACACCCTGTATGGCAACTCGGTGTATGTCGCCTCACCGAAAAAGGACAAGGACGGCAAGCCGGAGTACGACGACAAGGGCCAACCCCAGCTGGTCGCCGAACAGCGCACGGTAAAGACTGGCGAGCGCCGAGACGGCGTGGTTGTAGTCAGCGAAGGCCTGCAGGCCGGGGAACAGGTGGTCACCGCCGGGCAGCTGAAACTCACACCCGGTGCCGCGATACGCATTGGCCAGGACAACGCCCTCAAGCCCGAACCGGGCGCAGCGGCCAAGGACTGACAGGAGGCTGGCATGGCGTTCACCGACCCGTTCATCCGCCGCCCGGTGCTGGCCAGCGTGGTCAGCCTGCTGATTCTGCTGCTCGGCTTCCAGGCCTGGAACAAGCTGCAGATCCGCCAGTACCCGCAAATGGAAAACGCCCTGATCACGGTCACCACCGCCTACCCCGGGGCCAACGCCGAAACCATTCAGGGCTATATCACCCAGCCATTGCAGCAAAGCCTGGCCAGCGCCGAAGGCATTGACTACATGACCTCGGTGAGCCGGCAGAACTTCTCGATCATTTCCATTTACGCGCGCGTTGGCGCCGACAGCGACCGGCTGTTCACCGAGCTGCTGGCCAAGGCCAATGAGGTGCGTAACAAGCTACCCCAGGACTCCGAAGACCCGGTACTGAGCAAGGAAGCTGCCGACGCCTCGGCGCTGATGTACGTCAGCTTCTACAGCAAGGAAATGAGCAACCCGCAGATCACCGACTACCTGTCACGTGTGATCCAGCCCAAGCTGGCCACTTTGCCGGGCATGGCCGAGGCGGAGATCCTCGGCAACCAGGTGTTCGCCATGCGCCTTTGGCTGGACCCGGTGAAGCTGGCCGGTTTCGGCCTTTCGGCTACCGACGTGACCAATGCCGTACGCCGCTACAACTTCCTTTCCGCCGCTGGCGAGGTGAAAGGCGAATACGTGGTCACCAGCGTCAACGCCAGCACCGAGCTGAAGTCGGCCGAGGCGTTCGCCGCCCTGCCGCTCAAGACCAGCGGTGACAGCCGCGTGCTGCTGGGCGATGTGGCGCGGGTCGAGATGGGCGCAGAAAACTACGACACGGTCAGCTCGTTCGACGGCACCCCGTCGGTCTATATCGGCATCAAGGCCACCCCGGCCGCCAACCCACTGGATGTCATCAAGGAAGTGCGGCGCATCATGCCTGAGCTGGAAAGCCAGCTGCCGTCGGCATTGAAAGTGTCGATTGCCTACGACGCCACGCGGTTCATCCAGGCCTCGATCGACGAAGTGATCAAGACCTTGGGCGAAGCGGTGCTGATCGTCATCGTCGTGGTGTTCCTGTTCCTTGGCGCCCTGCGCTCGGTACTGATTCCGGTGGTGACCATACCGCTGTCGATGATCGGTGTACTGTTCTTCATGCAGATGATGGGCTACTCGCTCAACCTGCTGACCCTGCTCGCCATGGTGCTGGCCATCGGCCTGGTGGTGGACGATGCCATTGTGGTGGTGGAAAACATTCACCGGCACATGGAAGAAGGCAAGTCGCCGTTCGACGCAGCCCTGGAAGGCGCGCGCGAAATTGCCATGCCAGTGGTGTCCATGACCATCACCCTTGCTGCCGTGTATGCACCGATCGGCTTCCTCACCGGGCTCACCGGCGCGCTGTTCAAGGAGTTTGCCCTGACGCTGGCCGGGGCGGTGGTCATTTCCGGTATCGTTGCCCTGACGCTGTCACCAATGATGTGCGCCCTGCTGCTGCGCCGGGAGCAGAACCCGAGCGGCCTGGCCCACCGCCTCGACCAGCTGTTCGAACGCCTGAAAGGGCGCTACCAGCGCGTGCTGCACGCCACCCTCGACAGCCGGCCGGTGGTGCTGGTGTTTGCCGTGATCATCCTGTGCCTGATCCCGGTGCTGCTCAAATTCACCCAGAACGAACTGGCACCCAACGAGGACCAGGGGGTGATTTTCATGATGAGCAGCTCGCCTCAACCGGCCAACCTCGACTACCTCAACGCCTACACCGACCAGTTCACACCGCTGTTCAAGGCCTTCCCCGAGTATTACTCGTCGTTTCAGATCAACGGCTTCAACGGCGTGCAGACTGGTATCGGTGGTTTTTTGCTCAAGCCCTGGAACGAGCGCGAACGCACACAGATGGAGCTACTGCCGCTGGTGCAGGCCAAACTCATGGAAATCAGCGGGCTGCAGATCTTCGGCTTCAACCTGCCGTCGTTGCCCGGCACTGGCGAGGGCTTGCCATTCCAGTTTGTGATCAATACCGCTGGCGACTACCCGGCACTGCTGGACGTGGCCCAGCGCATCAAGACGCGCGCTCAGGCATCGGGCAAGTTCGCCTTCCTCGATATCGATCTTGCCTTCGACAAGCCCGAAGTGGTGGTGGACATCGACCGGGCAAAGGCGGCGCAGATGGGGGTGTCGATGGACACCCTCGGCGGCACCCTGGCGACCCTGCTGGGCGAGGCGGAAATCAACCGCTTCACCCTTGAAGGCCGCAGTTACAAGGTAATCGCCCAGGTTGAACGGCCTTACCGCGACAACCCCGGCTGGCTGAACAATTACTACGTGAAGAACGAGCAGGGCCAGTTGTTGCCGCTGTCGACCCTGATCACCCTCACCGACCGCGCTCGCCCACGCCAGCTCAACCAGTTCCAGCAACTGAACGCTGCGATCATCCAGGGCGTCCCCATGGTCAGCCTGGGCGAGGCACTGAAGACCGTGCAGGACATCGCTCGCGAAGAGGCCCCGGAGGGCTTTGCTTTCGACTACGCCGGCGTGGCCCGCCAGTATGTGCAGGAAGGCAGCGCATTGTGGGTCACCTTCGGCCTGGCGCTGGCGATCATTTTCCTCGTGCTGGCTGCACAGTTCGAAAGCTTCCGCGACCCGTTGGTGATTCTGGTGACCGTGCCGTTGTCGATCTGTGGCGCGCTTTTGCCGCTGTTCCTGGGTGTGTCGAGCATGAACATCTACACCCAGGTCGGGCTGGTGACATTGATCGGGCTTATCAGCAAGCACGGAATCCTGATCGTCGAGTTCGCCAATCAGCTACGCGATGAGCGTGGCCTGAGTGTGCGCGAAGCGATCGAGGAAGCAGCGGCCATTCGCCTGCGGCCGGTGCTGATGACCACTGCGGCTATGGTGTTCGGCATGGTGCCGCTGATTCTGGCAACCGGGGCGGGAGCGGTCAGCCGGTTTGACATCGGTATGGTGATTGCCACCGGGATGTCGATTGGCACGCTGTTTACCTTGTTTGTGTTGCCGTGCATCTACACCCTGCTGGCGCACAAGGCGAGCGCCAAGGCACCTGCAATCGCTTGAACCGACCTGTGGGAGCGGGCTTGCCCGCGAAGAGGCCGGCAACGCAGACGCAAAAAGCCAAAGGCCCCGCAATCGCGAGGCCTCTGGCTTTTTCAGCTAACGCAGGGTTCATCCAAATGGCCGCAACCCTTGACGCAGGCCAAACAGGAACAGCAAAAGGTCCTGGTCCGGCTCGCTCTGGGCCTGCTGCTGCGGTTTTGCATCCCGCGGCAACGCGCACTGGTCTGCCATCTCAGCCTTGCTGAACACCGTTGGCCTCGGCTCTTCCCAGGCAGCCACCGCCACGGTGGTCACCGCCAGGCCAGCTACCAGGAACAAAGCTCGAGCAATTTCTAGTTTCATTACTCTAACCCTTTGACAGCGCTGCCAAACGCCATCTTGTAAAAGTAGAGCAGTGTCTGCCATTCCGCGTCATTGAGCGACGAATGGCGGCGTAGCTGACGCAGGTCATTGCCGGCCGCCCGCTGGCAGCTGATACGCCGCCTGCACTTTTCCAGGTCCAGCAGCGCCACTTCGACGCGGGCCTGCTCGCCCTCGCCGATTACCTTGATAAATACGTGCTTGCCGTACAGGCAGCCGTGCTGCCAGTGCCCCAGGTGCATCCGCGCCAGGTTGTCCGCCAGGTCCTTGAGCATGCGCTCATGCACCACCTGCGGGTAACGCTCGCGGGCACCTTCGGCATGCCAGGTGTCGAGTTCGACAAAACCGTCCAGCGCTTCGCTGACCAGCAGCGCGCGCCACTGGTGCTCGGCATCGCGCTGCGCGCCACAGAAGACGATGCGCGGTACACGCACGCCCAACTGCTCGAAACTGTTCAGCGCATCGAGTTCACGCAACACGGTCGGCCGACCAAAAGGGTGCAACAGGCTGCGGTAGATATGCCCGACCTGGCGTTTGGCATACAACAGCTTGCCATCGGCATCGTTAAGGCGTTGCACGCCACTCTCGCCGCCGCGGCGCTGGTTAGGCTCCTCGACCCACTCGCCTTGCTGGCGCCAGTAAAAATCGAACTGTGCTTCCCCTTTATGGGCTACAGCCATCAAACACTACCCCTTACGCAATACATAGACCCGCCACATGGCATAGAACGGCAGGAAGTCCAGGCGTTCCTGGATTCTGAAGCCGGCGGCCCTGAATTCTTCTTCGACCGTTTCGGCAGGTAACACGAAACGGTTCTGGTAATTATCCTGTTCGGCCTTGGCGCTACGGCGCTGCTCCAGCTTTTTCCGGCGCCAGGCCTTGAAGTTGCCATCCACCCACAGTGACAGGATCACGCTATCACGGCTAACCCGTTGAAATTCCGAAAGAATGGTCTTTCTGTGCGCTGCCTCGCCAATGTGATGGAACAGGCGCATGCAGAAAATGCTGTCCACGGCGTTATCTGGCAGGTCGATGGCAAATGCCGAAGTCTGCAAAGGCCGTACCCGTGCCACCACTTCTGGCGGTTGCGCCGCACAGGCGGTCTCGATCATGGCCTCGGAGTTGTCGGCACCGATGATTACCCGATTGGGCTTTTCCGCCAACAGCGGCCAGAAACGGCCCGCTCCGCATGGCAGGTCCAGTACCAAACCAGGCTCGCCCGCCAATGCCAGGGCGCGGCGCGCCAACTGCTCATCTCGCTTGTGGGAAAGGCGTCGCGCCAGGCCGTCCTGGTGCTTGAGAAAGTACTCGCGCGCATGGTCTTTGTCGTACTTCTCGGAAAATTCAAGCTTGATGGGGCTACGCATTGGACATCTCCTGACTCCATTGCGCCCACATTAGGTATGCAAGCGTTGGAATCAGGTCATGCCAATGTGAAAAAAACGTTGAACACCATTTGACCTGATACAAGAAATTACTCGGCCAGGGCGTCCGGGTCGCCTTTGGCCACGGTGTTGCTCAGGTCCACCTGGAAGCGGCAGCCATGCGGCAAGGTGGATGTCAGGGTGACACGCCAACCCTGGTCGTCACAGATCCGCTGCACCAGCGAAAGCCCTAGCCCCAGGCCCTCGCCACGCCGTTCATCGCCGCGCACGAACGGCCTGAACATGGCCTCACGCTGCTCTTCGGGGATACCCACGCCGCTGTCCTCTACGCTGAAACCGTTGGCTTCCAGGCTCAGGCGGATATACCCACTGTCGGTGTAGTGCGCCGCATTGCGCAGCAGGTTGCCCATCACCGACTGCAGGAAGGTGGCGTTGTACAGCACAGGGCTAGCGCTCACGCGGCCATCGAAATACAGGGTGAGGCCTTTCTGTTCGATGGTGTCGCGCCACACCCCGATGAGCTCGTCGGCCACTTCGCGCAGGGTCGCCCGTGACGCCACTGCCCCCTCATCACGCTGCGCGCGGGCCAACATAAGGAAGGTCTTGACCAGCTCGCGCATTTCTTCGGTGGCCCGCGCCACGCGCTCCACCTGGCTACGCGCACGGGCATCGAGGCCGGGGTTTTCCATCAGAAGCTCACACGAGGTCGCCAACACCATCAAAGGCGTGCGCAGCTCGTGGCTGACGTCGCTGGTGAACAGCCGCTCGCGGGTCAGCGCATCACGCAGGCGGCCCAGGGTGTCGTCGAAAGCCACTGCAAGCTGGCCGACTTCGTCCGCCGCATAATCCGGAGCCAGCGGCGGGGCCAGGCCCAGTAGTTGATCGCGGTGGCGCACCTGACGCGCCAGGCGGATGACCGGTGCCATTACCCGACGTGCAACCAGCCAGCCAAGGATGACCGCCAACACCAGGCTGAGCACGAAGCCCACCACAACCACGGCAAACAGTACGCGCTCGCGCTCCTCGAAGTCGCTCTGGTCCTGCAGCAGTACATAACGGCGACCATCGACGATCTCAACCATGGCGTGGTAGGACAGCTGGTCTCGGAACACTTCGTGGAAACCGCGGTCGAGGTGCCGCAGGTCCTTGGGCAGCTCGAAGTCGTCACGCCCGCCGCTGAAATAGAACAGCTGGTCTGGACGAGGCCGATGACTCCAGTCACTGACGCTGTCCATACGCAGCAGGCGCTGCAGGTCACCGCCCAGTACCGAGGAAATCAGTCGCTCTTCGACCAGGTGCACCGTGCCAACGATACCGAATGCGAAGGCCCCGGCCACCAGCGCACTCATCAGGGCAAAGGCGATGATGATGCGCTGGGCAAGGCTTTGCTTAAACTCCATCGCGGCCCTCGGCGAGGCGATAGCCGACGCCATGGACGGTATGCAGCAACGGTTTTTCAAACGGTTTGTCGATCACCTGGCGCAACTGATGCACATGGCTGCGCAGGCTGTCGCTATCGGGGCAGTCATCGCCCCACAAGGCTTCTTCCAGCACCTCGCGGCGCAGTACGTGCGGGCTTTTCTGCATCAGTACCGCCAGCAGCTTGAGGCCGACCGGGTTAAGCTTCAGCAGGCGCCCCTGGCGGGTTACCTCAAGGGTATCGAGGTCGTAGCTCAGGTCAGCCACCTGGAGGGTGCGGCGCCCACCGCCCTGGGCACGGCGCAGCACCGCTTCGATGCGCGCCGCCAGCTCCGACAAGGCAAATGGCTTGAGCAGGTAGTCGTCAGCCCCAGAGCGGAAGCCCTGCAGGCGGTCGTCCAGCTGGTCACGGGCAGTGAGCATGATCACCGGCGTGTCACGGCGGGCATCTTCACGCAAGCGCTTGCACAGGGTGTAGCCATCGATGCCTGGCAGCATGATGTCGAGTACGATCAGGTCGTAGTGTTCGGTGGCGGCCAAATGCAGCCCGGACAGGCCATCCTGGGCACAGTCGACGGTGTAGCCTTTCATGCCCAGGTAATCGGCCAGGTTGGCCAGGATATCGCGGTTGTCTTCAACCAAAAGAATGCGCATCGGTTTCTCCTGTGCGGCGCTCTTCGCTGTGGTGCGCGGCAGGCGCAGCTTAAGGCCTATGCCTGCACGGTGCCAGCCCTAGGGAAAATTCACCGCACTTGACGGTTTTTTCACTGATCCTTCACGGACACAGGATAGCGGGCGGCCGACAATACCCGATCTTTTTCGCGCCCTGGAGCCGTCATGCAGCAACGCACCTCCCCTCGCCCGATCAACTATTGGCTGTACCTGGGAATTCCCCTGGCGACTGCGCTGGCCTTGATCCTGCTGGAGCTGACTTCAGTCGACATGGATGTCGCCAACCTGTTCTTCGACCCCGCTGTCGGGCAGTTCATTGGCCGCCACAGTTACCTGCTGGAAAACATCCTGCATGACCGGGTCAAGCAAGTGGTGATCCTGTTGGGGGTGATATCGCTGCTGACCTTTGCCGCGAGCTTTTTCTGGAAGCGCCTGTTTGGCTGGCGCCGTGAACTGGGCTGCCTGGCGCTGGCACTGGGCTTGTCCACGGCGTTTGTCACACCGCTGAAAAAAGTCACCCAGGTGCAGTGCCCTTGGAGCCTGACCCAGTTTGGCGGCACCGAAACCTACAGCAAGCTGCTGGAACCACGGCCGCCTACCGACAAGCCTGGCCTGTGCTGGCCGGGCGGGCATGCAGCGACCGGTTTCTGCCTGTTCGCCTTGTTCTTCATGCTGCGTGATCGCAAGCCGCGCCTGGCGCGGGTGGCGCTTGCAGTGGCCTTGATAGCAGGGTCGGTACTGTCGGTGGGCAGGATGATGCAGGGGGCGCACTTCCTGTCGCACAATATGTGGACGGCAGTGTTCTGCTGGTTGATCGGATTGGGGTCGTATTACCTGGTTCTCTATCGGCGGGGGCTGGCCGAGGTACCCGTCGCCGAGCGCAGCGCCGCATGAAAGAGGGGCCGCTTTGCGGCCCTTCGCACTTCAAGGCGACCCTCAGGCATGCTCGACGAACACATCAGCAAACACCTGCCCCCGCGGTACCCCTGCCATGAACATCCGCCGGGCAAACCGCTCGACACTCGCCGGTGCCCCACACAGCAGCGCCACCGTCTGGCGCGACAACAGCCGCATCCCAGCCAACGCTTCATCCACATGCTCCACCAGCACCAGCTCGACACTCACCCCGGGCAGCTCCAGCAGCTTCTCCGCCAGATAGTGCCCAGCCGGATCCCGCGCCACATGCACCACCCGGATTTCGCCCCGATGCCCCCGGCGCAACGCTTCGCGCAAGATACCCCAGAGCGGCGCCAGCCCGGTTCCCGCAGCCAGCAACCACAGCGGCCGCTCCTGCCAATCAGGGTCGTAATGAAGGGCTCCGCCTCTGAACTCCCCCAAACGCATCTGATCGCCGACCTGCAGACCACGCGCCTTGTCGCAAAAGGCACCAGGCCGCTGACAATCGATATGAAACTCGAGAAAATCGTCCTCACCCGGCAGGCTGGC
Organism: Pseudomonas sp. JY-Q; assembly: GCF_001655295.1. Lineage (NCBI taxonomy): Bacteria > Pseudomonadati > Pseudomonadota > Gammaproteobacteria > Pseudomonadales > Pseudomonadaceae > Pseudomonas > Pseudomonas sp. JY-Q. Next base: position 5,104,981 of record NZ_CP011525.1, read on the forward strand.
CAAGGAATAAGGCCGAGCAACCGCGCCTAGCCACAGCACCACGTGCTGCCCCGCCTGGTAACGCACCACCCGATCGGGGCGCAACCGCAGGCGCAATACATCGCCAAACCAGTCCAACGCACAGACCTGTGCCGGTACGCCACCCTGCTGGGGGTCGTACAACGCCACACGCAGGTCCTCGACCACCCGGCACTGGCAAGCCAGACGCCAGCCCTGGGCGTGTTTCTCCAATGCCAATGCCTCGGGCAATGCGTCTGCCGGTTGCCCTTCCAGGCAGCGCACCAGGCAGGCGTGGCAACTACCAGCACGGCAACTGTAAGGCACATTCAGCCCCGCCTCGTTGAGGGCATCGAGCAGGTTGCTGCCAATGGGCACAGTCCAACGGCGCAAGCCCACATAGATTATGGGCATGATTACAGTTTCTCCAAAACAAGGAACCTGACGGCGGGTTTCATGGCGAATGTACCACAGCGACGGCAGAATTATTTTTTACAATCAACGAATTGAGTGTCAACTGACAAATTTGACAGTTTAACCTTGATGGTTAACACATCACGCTGGGATCTCCTCAAGCGTGGAGGTACCCATCATGAAATTCACATCTATAAAGTCAGAACTATTAGACCCTAGCTACGGCGAACAAGGCATTGTTCATCCAGACCCGGACGTGGTGGCAATAAACGCCTCAATAGTCTCAGTCAAACATGATAAATGGCGCCTGTGCGTGGGGGAGACCCGTATTGGCGAGGCGATGGGTTATGCGCTCATGCGCATAGACCACAACGGGAAACTGGATACTACGTTTGGCAAAGGCGGCTTGGCTACCGGAACCTTCAAAGAGGGCTTCAACTCTACAGCCGGAGGCATTCATCTGCACGGCGAGCACATCATCATCACAGGCCTCTACCACGACCCATCGACCAACTTGCATTTTCCGGCGCTGGCTCGTTTCACTGCGAACGGGCAGTTGGACACCCGATTCGGCAGCCATGGACACAAAGTCATCGAACTGCCCCCGGCACCTCCGAAGTCCTCAACAAATCCGACAACGAAGCCGGCAGCGGCACCGACCCTCACCAGCATATCCAGCGCAGACGGAGTTTTTGTCACCTACCAGTACCCCTGGTCACTCAGCGTGCTGATGAAGTTCAACTTCGACGGAGATTACGACACCAGCTTCAATAAGGTTGGATATAAATTCCTGACCCCTCCTCTATGTTCCGAAAGCTCCGGGAGAGTCTGCTTGATCACAGGCAGAAAAATCTATGTCTGCGGCTTCACTACAATCAATGGCGACAGTGGCCCCTACATACTCTGCTTGAAAGACACGGGGTTGGAAGATGGAGAGTTTTGTGCGAATGGGTATTTACTATCGGAGCTCGCGAGCGGCTTGTATTTCCATGATCTGGATACGCTGAATGATGAAGGCAGTATCGTTTGCATCGCCTCGGAGGGCCTGCAAAAAGGCTACCTGACGGCCTTTACGCGCAGCGGCTCGAAAATCCCCGGCTTCGGTGGCGCCACCGATTTTGGTGGTGAGGGCGGGCAGTGGACAAGCGGATACGTCAACCGTTCCTTGGAGAAAATTATCACCACCGGTTCCACGTTAGGCGGTGAAGAAGCTGATGTCGTCGTCGGGCGCTTCAACCTTGACGGAACTCCTGACACAGCATTTGGTGAAAACCGCGGCTGGGGACGCATTGCATTGGGTGACAGCGTCGAAGTTGCCTGGAGTTCCAGCGCCGAAGTGAATGGCAAAACCATCATCTGCGGAATCGATTTCGAGTCCGGTCGTGCCCGCTTGGGCTTTTTACTCCGTTGCAACACGGACAGTTGACCCCATCACCTCTGCTACGTTGTAGTGATCAAAGGCCGAGTTCACCTTAACCCGTGCACGAGCTCGGCCTGTACCCTCCATATTCTTCAGTCGGCTCACCCCCTATCACCACTCAGCCTCTTGGATACCTGTCGCCTGCGACGTCACGCTTGGCAGAAAAACCATGCCTGCCCGTTACCGACCATGGTCCAGACCGGCCGCAGGTGTGCCGGGCACGGATGCGCGCTATACTGCCGCGCCTTTTTCCGTCGGCCTGACCTGCCGGCGCCTTGCAAGGCGCTTCGACGTGCTGGTCGGCTATGTCGAGCGTCTTTTTGAATGTTCCCGTCTTTAAGAGGAGCGCGCTGCATGACCGTGATCAAGCAAGACGACCTGATTCAGAGCGTCGCCGACGCCCTGCAATTCATCTCGTACTACCACCCCGTCGATTTCATCCAGGCCATGCACGAGGCCTATCTGCGTGAGGAATCGCCTGCTGCACGCGATTCCATCGCCCAGATCCTGATCAACTCGCGCATGTGCGCCACCGGCCATCGTCCAATCTGCCAGGACACCGGTATCGTCACCGTGTTCATCCGCGTGGGCATGGACGTGCGCTGGGACGGCGCCACCATGAGTGTCGACGACATGATCAACGAAGGTGTGCGTCGCGCCTACAACCTGCCTGAAAACGTCCTGCGCGCTTCGATCCTGGCCGACCCGGCCGGTGCCCGCAAGAACACCAAGGACAACACCCCGGCAGTGATCCACTACTCCATCGTCCCCGGCGACAAGGTGGAAGTCGATGTCGCAGCCAAGGGCGGCGGCTCGGAAAACAAGTCGAAGATGGCCATGCTCAACCCGTCCGACTCGATCGTCGACTGGGTACTGAAAACCGTGCCGACCATGGGTGCTGGCTGGTGCCCGCCTGGCATGCTCGGCATCGGCATCGGCGGTACCGCCGAGAAGGCCGCGGTCATGGCCAAGGAAGTGTTGATGGAGTCCATCGACATTCACGAACTGAAAGCCCGTGGCCCACAGAACCGCCTGGAAGAAATCCGCCTGGAGCTGTTCGACAAGGTCAACCAGCTGGGCATCGGCGCCCAGGGCCTGGGTGGCCTGACCACCGTGCTCGACGTCAAGATCATGGATTACCCGACCCACGCGGCGTCCTTGCCGGTGTGCATGATCCCCAACTGCGCCGCTACCCGCCACGCCCACTTCGTGCTTGATGGCACCGGCCCGGCAGAACTGGAAGCGCCGTCGCTGGACGCCTACCCGGAAATCGTCTGGGAAGCCGGCCCAAGCGCCCGTCGCGTCAACCTCGACGACATTACTCCGGAAGAAGTGGCCAGCTGGAAGCCGGGCGAAACCATCCTGCTCAACGGCAAGATGCTGACCGGCCGCGATGCCGCGCACAAGCGCATGGTTGAAATGCTCAACCGTGGTGAAGAGCTGCCGGTAGACCTGAAAGGCCGCTTCATCTACTACGTCGGCCCGGTCGACCCGGTGGGTGACGAAGTGGTAGGCCCAGCCGGCCCGACCACTGCTACCCGTATGGACAAGTTCACCCGCCAGATCCTTGAGCAGACTGGCCTGCTGGGCATGATCGGCAAGTCCGAGCGTGGCCCGACCGCCATCGAGGCGATCAAGGACAACAAGGCCGTGTACCTGATGGCTGTTGGCGGCGCTGCCTACCTGGTCGCCCAGGCCATCCGCAAGTCGAAGGTACTGGCCTTCGCCGAGCTGGGCATGGAAGCGATCTACGAGTTCGAGGTCAAGGACATGCCGGTGACCGTCGCTGTGGACAGCAACGGCGAGTCGGTACACATCACTGGCCCTGCCCTGTGGCAGAGCAAGATTGCCGAAAGCCTGGCCGTCGAAGTGAAGTAACCTGATGTAACTGCGGCGGCGGCTTCGCGGGCAGGCCCGCTCCCACACGTACAGCGCAAGCCAGAAGGCTACGCGTTACCTGTGGGGCGGCCTTGCCCGCGAAGAGGCCGCACTGTCATCACAGGACTCTCTCGAACTGCTCCGGCCAGTCCCGCCAGGTAAACACCTGCCCTTCCCGCCTCACCCGCCGCACGTCCTGCAGATCTACCTCGCACACCAGCCACTGGCTGCAGTCCGGGTTCAACTGCTCGCTCAACGCCACCACCCCATCCCCCGGCATCCCGTGATCCGGCGGCACGAACAAGCCTGCCCGGCCGATATTCTCGTCCAATGCCGGCGACCAGGGCGCCACCCCCACCGTAGGGCTCTGCAACACGGCAATCTGGTTCTCCAGGGCGCGCGCCTGGGCGCCAATACGCACCCGATGGTAACCGGCCTCGGTATCGGTACAACTCGGCGCCAGGATCAGGTCGGCACCACACTCGGCCAGGCGGCGGGCCAGCATCGGGAACTCGTTGTCGTAGCAGATCAGAATGCCCAAGCGCCCCAGTTCGGTTTCGAACACCTGCAGCCCCTGGCCTGCAGCGATGTCCCACTGCTCGCGCTCGAAGCGGGTCATCATCAGTTTGTCCTGATAACCCAGCACACCTTGGGGGCCGAACAGCCAGGCACGGTTGCGGTAGCGCCCATCGTTGTCCAGCACCGGCACACTGCCCGGTTGCAAGTAGATCCCCCAGCGTCGGGCAAGGCTCTCGCACAACGCTTTCCAGGGTTCGATCAGCGGCTGGATGCCGGCAATCGAAGCCTTCAGGTCTTCCCGCTGCCCGGCATTCAGCTGGCCGCTCAGCACCAGCCCGGCGTACTCCGGCAGTAGCAGCAAGCGTGCCCCCGCCTCCACCGCTTCGGCGCACAGGCCTTGCAGGTGGTCGGCGTAGGCATCCCAGGTTTCGTGCAGCTCGATAGCATACTGGCAGGCTGCCAGACGGATCATATCGGCAGTGCCTTGAGCCAGAACGACATCAGCTTGTCGGAGCTTTCCTGCTCGTCCAGGTCGCGCCAGGCGTAGGTGGTACGCAGCGATGGGTCGTGCAGGAAGCCGCGGTTGCGCCAGAAGCCGTGCAGGGGTTTGTATTCGGCTGGCCGGCGCGGGTGCGCACCGGGTCGCTCGACCGCGCAGAACGCGCAGTAATCGAACTCGGCCAGTTTGTGTGCGTAGGACTCGCGCTCGATGAAGAAGCGAACCCCCAGGCCCTGACCGCGGTATGCCGGCAACACCAGCGACTCCCCGAAGTAGTACACACTGGCCGGGTCGCGCCCCTGGGCCAGGAATGGCTGCTGGAATTCGGGCGCGACATCCACCAACGGCAGGCCGGTAGAGGCGCCAACCACCTTGCCGTCGTCCAGCGCCAGCACAACCAGGCTGCGCCCGGAGCGGGCATAGTTGGCCAGGTAGTCGGCCTCGTACTCCGGGGTGCCGTCGTACAGGTAGGGGAACTCGCGGAACACAGTAAGGCGCAGGCGAGCGAGGTCATCGATGTAAGGCGCGATAGCGGCACCGTGCAACAGGCGTATTTCCATGTTTGGCGGTCGTTTTGTCGATGTGGATGACGCGCTCGGCTAAGCCGGGCTTGAGGGGAAACCCTATCATCCGAGGTAACGACCCGCCTTTTCCCTACACGACAGGAAATGTTCCATGACCGCAACCGAACTGGTAAATGCTTACTACGCCGCCTTCAACGCGGGTGACATGCCGGGCTTTCTGGCGCTGCTCAGCGAAGACGTGATCCACGACATCAACCAGGGCGAGCGTCAGATGGGCAAGGCCAGGTTCGCCGCGTTCATGGACAAGATGAACCGCTGCTACCGCGAGCGCCTGGCCGACATCGTGGTGATGCAGAACGCCGATGGCAGCCGCGCGGCGGCGGAGTTCACCGTGCATGGCCAATACCTGGCCGATGACGAAGGGTTGCCGACAGCAAACGGCCAAACCTATGTGCTGCCGGCGGGGGCGTTCTTCTATATTCACTGTGGCAAGATTGCCCGGGTGACCAACTACTACAACCTCAATGACTGGGTTGAGCAGGTTGCCTGAGCAACCCGCTGCCAATTCAATCAAGCCTGTCAGACAATACGCGTGCCCAGCACTTGAAGGAACGCCGCCAGCCAGGCCGGGTGCGCGGGCCATGCCGGTGCGGTCACCAGGTTGCCATCCACATGCGCCTGGTCCACCGCGATGTCGATGAACGTGCCACCCGCCAGGCGCACTTCTGGCGCACATGCCGGGTACGCGCTGCACTCACGCCCCTCCAGCACCCCTGCCGCCGCCAGCAGCTGGGCCCCATGGCACACCGCCGCAATCGGCTTGCCGGCCTGGTCGAACGCCCGCACCAGGTCCAACACCTTTTCATTCAGGCGCAGGTACTCCGGCGCGCGGCCACCTGGGATCAGCAGCGCGTCATAACTCTCGGGCCGCACCCGCACGAAATCATAATTCAGGGCAAAATTGTGCCCTGGCTTTTCGCTGTAGGTCTGTTCACCCTCAAAGTCATGAATCGCGGTACGCACGGTCTGCCCCGCCAGCTTTTCCGGGCACACCGCATGCACCGTGTGGCCCACCATGCTCAAGGCCTGGAACGGCACCATCGCTTCGTAATCTTCGACGTAGTCGCCCACCAGCATGAGAATTTTCTTCGCCGTCATCTCGCCCACTCCTTCGGTTAACTGTGAATAGTCACTGCACGATAGCCGCTGTCAGTCACGGCGGTCGAGGAAGTTGACCACCAACCGATCAAGCCAGCCCCAGATCCGTTGCTTCACCCTGCGCCACAAAGGGCGCGCATGCCAGTGGGCGAGGTCGACTTCTTCGCTCTGGGCGAAGTCGCGCTCGAAGCTGGCCACCACCGCCGCTGTCAACGGCGGGTCCAGCGCTTCGATGTTGGCTTCAAGGTTGAAGCGCAAGTTCCAGTGGTCGAAGTTGCACGAACCGACGCTGACCCAGTCGTCTACCACAGCCATCTTCAGGTGCAGGAAGCACGGCTGGTACTCGAAAATCCGCACGCCCGCACGCAACAGACGCGGGTAGTACCGATGCCCGGCGTAGCGTACCGAGGGGTGATCGGTGCGCGGACCGGTCAACAACAGACGCACGTCGAGCCCCTTGCTGGCGGCCCGACGCAATGAACGGCGCACGCTCCAGGTCGGCAAGAAGTACGGCGTGGCCAGCCACACCCGTTTCTTGCCGCTGTTCAGCGCCCGTACCAGCGCGTGAAGGATGTCCTGGTGCTGGCGGGCGTCGGCATAAGCGACCCGGCCCATGCCCTGCCCCTGCGCAGGCACCTTGGGCAGACGCGGCAGACCAAAGCCTTCAGCAGGGCGCCAGGCGGTGCGGCGGTTGTTGGCTTGCCACTGACGGTCAAACAGCAACTGCCAGTCGCTCACCACCGGCCCCTGCATCTGCACCATCACTTCGTGCCATTCGCTGGTCGCCTCACCGGGCGTCCAGAACTCGTCGGTAACGCCCGTCCCCCCCACCACGGCCCAACGTTCGTCAACCAGCAGCAATTTGCGATGATCACGGTAGAGATTACGCAGGCCACGCTTCCAGCGCAGGCGGTTATACCAGCGCAAGTACACGCCAGCGTCCAGCAGGCGCTGACGCAACGCGCTGTTGAAGGCCAATGAACCGTAGTCATCAAACAGGCACCGCACCCGTACGCCACGCCGGGCAGCCCGCTCCAGCGCGTCGACCACTGCATCGGCACAGGCCCCGGCCTCGACCAGGTACAGCTCCAGGTCAACCTGGAACTCGGCACGCATGATCGCCTGGAGCATGCGCGGAAAAAACACAGGGCCGTCGATAAGCAGTTCGAACTGATTGCCATCACGCCAGGGGAAGACCGGCCCCGCCATGTCAGCGCGCAGTGAAGATCAGCACCGCGCTAACCGGTACCGACGGGTTGATGGACTTCAACCTGGCGAACTTGCGCAGGCTTTCCAGCCCCTGCAGCAAGCCAAAATCTTCGGCGCGCAGCACCAGAGGCTCAAGGGTCACCACCTGGAAGCGCCGCGCATCCAGGCGGGTAGCCAGCAACAGAACACTGTAACTGTGCGACTGGCCATGCAGGGTGACCGTCAGCGGCAGGCGCAATTCGATCTGTGCACCGTCGGCCAGGTCATTGATCGGCTGCAGGTCAATCTGCGCCTTCACGGTGGCCTCGGCGAAGCGCTCGACCTCGAACAGGTTGTCGCGCATTTGCTCGTCACGCAGCGGAATACCACTGCTCACCGAGTCCATCTCGATCCTCAACCCGGCCATACCCTTGCGATCGACCGTGCCATGCAACACCAGAAAGCGATGCACTTCGGCGGTGTCGCCGTTCTTGCCGGTGATGAATGACAGCCGTGAGGATTCGCCATCCAGGTGCCAATTGGCATGAGCGGGCAGGCACAAAGCCAGCAATAAGGCAGGCAGCAGACGGGGCAACTTGAACATGACAGATCTCGTGAAACCAGGCCGCCAACCTTACCCGCCTGCATTCATGGCAGCAAGCGGCAGCCCTCACGCGCGCCTTGCCAGGCCGCCTGGCTGCGTCGCCCCAGGCCTTCAGCGGTGACTCGCTGCTGCTGGCTGTTTTCCTCCAGCAGGCTCAGTGGCAGCCACTGCTTCACGTACCCTTGGCAATACACCTTGTCGAAGCCCATGACAAAGCGGCAGGAACAGTATTCCTTGGCCGAGTAGGCCGAGAGTATGCCGGGGAAGTCCGCCAGCGCCTGGCGTTCCTGCCAGGCCCAGTACAGGAGCCCTGCCAGCGCCAGCAGCACTAACCGCTTCATGCCCCCTCCCCGGCCAGTACCGCCAGCACCCGCTTGAGCAATTCGTCGTGTCGATAGCTGCCGTCGCGGTCATCGGCGTAGCGCACGATCACCAGCTTTTGCTCAGGCAGCACATATAACGCCTGCCCCCAGTGGCCAAGGGCGGCGAAGGTGTCTGCCGGTGCACTGGGCCAAGGCCGCTCGGCGCCAGCCAGCGACTGGTTGAGCCACCAATGGCCACCAGGGACGGCCTCACCAGGCAGCGCTTGGGCCTGGGCAAACGGGGTGCGGTTGAAGGCGACCCAGGCCTTGGGCAGCAATTGTCGGCCCTGCCAGCGCCCGTCGCGCTGCATCAGCAGGCCAATACGGGCCAAATCACGGGCACTGAGGTAGAGATAGGAAGAGCCTACGTAGGTGCCTGCCCGGTCACGCTCCCACACCGCACTGCCGATACCCAACGGGGTGAACAGTGCGTGCCAGGGGTAGTCGGGGTACTGCCCGGCATCGAGCATGCCGCGCAGCGCGGCGGCCAGCAGGTTGCTGTCGCCGCTGGAGTAGAGGAATCGCTGACCGGGGCTGGCGGCGGCACTCTGCGCCGCCGCGTAGGCAGCCATGTCTGCGCGGCCACGGGTATACAGCATGGCCACCACCGAGGACTTCAGCGGCGCGTATTCGTAGTCTTCCTGCCACTCGAGGCCACTGGCCCAGTGCAGCAGGTCGGCCACGCGCACGCCGGGGTGGGCGCGCATGGGTGGATAGAAGCGGCTGACCGGGTCTTGCAGCTGGAAGCGGCCTTCGCCCTGGGCCACGCCCATTATCGTGGCCAGTACGCTCTTGCTGACCGACCAGGTCAGGTGCGCGGTGGCGGCACGGGTGGGCGCGGTGTAGCGCTCGTGGAGGATACGCCCGTCGCGGATGATCAGCAGAGCGTCCGTGCGGATGCCGCTGCGCTCCGAGGGGGAGCGTGCAGGAAAGGCGTAAGCGTCGACGGCCTGCCAGTCGAGGGTGGCGGGGTCGTTCTGCCACTGCGGGTCGGGCCAGTCCTCCGCCTTGGCACTACCTGCAACCAGCGCAAGGATGACCAACAGTACCTTCATCGTGCTCGCCTTGATGGGGGCTGCTTTGCAGCCCTTCGCGGGCAAGCCCGCGCTCACAGTTGCAGGAGCGGATTCCCCCGCGAACAGGCCAACATCATCAATACAGAATCAGCGCCGAACCGGCCGCTTCTGCAGCTTGCGCTGCAACGTCCGTCGGTGCATGCCCAACGCCCGCGCGGTGGCCGAGATATTACCTTCATGCTCGTTCAGCACGCGCTGGATATGTTCCCACTGCAGGCGATCGACCGACATCGGGTTTTCCGGCACCAGGGTATCCAGGTCGGTGTGCTCCGACAGCAGTGCTGCCAACACATCATCAGCGTCAGCCGGCTTGCACAGGTAGTTGCAGGCACCGCGCTTGACCGCCTCCACTGCGGTGGCAATGCTCGAGTACCCGGTCAGGATCACCACGCGCATTTCCGGGTCCAGTTCCAGCAGCTTGGGCAGCAGCACCAGGCCGGAGTCGCCATCCATCTTCAGGTCCAGCGTGGCGTAGTCCGGCAGGTCCTGCTGGGCCAGAATCAAGCCTTCTTCGGCAGAACTGGCAGTGCTCACACGGAAACCGCGACGGCTCATGGCCCGGGCCATGACCCGGGTGAAGGTGGCATCGTCATCCACCAGCAGCAGGTGCGGCAGCTCTTCGCTTTCGACCTGGTTTTCTTCGCTCATCATTCATCTCCTCGCTTGCCATAGGGCAGGCGCAGTTCGGTCAGGGTGCCACCCTGTTCATGACTATAGAGTTTCACCGAGCCGCCCGCACGGGTCACGCTGGCCTTGCTCAAGAACAGGCCCAGGCCGAAGCCTTTGCCCTTGGTGGTAATAAAAGGTTTGCCAATGGCTTCGGCAATGGCTGGCGGTACACCAGGACCATGGTCGCGGATACTGATGACGATGTCCTGGGCGTCCCAGTCCAGGCGAACCTCCAGATCATCAGGGCAGGCATCGGCGGCATTGTTCAACAGATTCAGTAACGCCTGGGTCAGGTCTGGCGGCGGCGCCAGACGCGGCACCTTGCCGTCGCGCAGGCGCTGGAAGCGGTAGCTGGCTTCCGGGCGCATCAGGTGCCAGCGGTTGAGCGCCTCGTCCAGCCAGGCAGTCACATCCTGCTCCACGATGGCCAGGCGTCGGTTGGCTTCGGCTGCGCGCACCAGCTGTTGCAAGGTCTCTTTGCACAGCTTTACCTGGTCCTGGAGGATCTGCAGGTCCTCCTGCAACAGCGGGTCGGTGTGGTCCTGGCGCATTTCGTTGATCAGCACGCTCATGGTCGCCAGCGGCGTACCCAGTTCATGGGCGGCACCGGCAGCCTGGGTAGCCACAGCCAGCAGTTGCTCGTCGCGCAGGCTTTCTTCACGCCGCTCTGAACGCAGCTGCTCCTGGCGGCGCAGCTCTTCGGCCATGCGCGCGGCAAAGAAGGTGATCACAGCCGCCGCCAGGGCAATGCTCAGCCACATGCCGTAGACCTGCATCTTGTCCCGCGCCATCGGCAGCCCTTCGAGCGGGTAGAACTGCACCAGCAGCAAGCTGTAGGCCGTCAGCGCAATGCCCGACAGGATCAGCGAATACAGCCACGGCAAGGTCACCGCGGCAATCGCCAGCGGCACCAGGTAATACGACACGAACGGGTTGGTCGAGCCGCCGGAGTAATACAGCAAGGCACTGTGGATCAGCAGGTCACAGGCCAGCTGCAGGGCGTACTCCATTTCGGTGACGGGCAGCGATAGCCGCAGGCGCAGGGCCGTGAAGGCACACAGCAACGAAGACAAGGCCAAGGTGCCGGCCAGTGACAGCCAGGGCAACGGCAGCAGTTCGGTCCAGTAGGCAACGCCCACCGAGCCGGCCTGGGCAGCCAGGACCAGGACCCGAATGACGGTCAGGCGCCAGAGGTTCTGGCGGGTAGCGGACAACGGTTGTACGGCGGCGAGCATGAGCTCTCCTGATGAGTGCTCCAGAAAAATCGGCTGGAGTATACCGAAGCCGGGCGCCTCGCTGCAGCGATGCGGCAAAGCGCCACACTTTGTCACAGGTTCATGATGGCACTTTTGAACCCACTACACTGTTGCCGGTCTTATGGGCCATGCGTGGAATGGATGACCAGCCCCCACGCCTTTAAATGCCAAGGAGTACCACATGCAAATCCCACGTCGCGGCGCTGCCCTGATCATGTCTTGCGGCCTGCTCGCCAGCCTGCCGGCACTGGCCGCCGATGAACCGCGCTTCAACCAGGTATCGCTGCGTGCCGAAGTCAGCAAGGAAGTGGCGCGCGACCTGATGGTCGTGACCCTGTACAGCGAAGCGCAGAACAGCGACCCGGGCAAGCTCGCCAAGCAGATTACCGAAACCATGAACAAGGCCGTGCAGCAGTCACGCCAGGTCAAGGACGTGAAGATCAGCCAAGGCAGCCGCAACAGCTACCCGGTGTATGACAGCAAGGGCCAGAAAATTACCGGCTGGCGCGAACGCGCCGAACTGCGCCTTGAAAGCGCCAACTTCCCGGCCTTGTCCCAGCTTACCGCCGATTTGTTGCAAGAGCTGAAAATGGCTGGCATGGACTTCTCCATCGCCCCGGCCACGCGCAAGGCCAGCGAGGATGCTCTGCTCAAGGATGCGGTCGATGCCTTCAAGGCACGCGCGCAACTGGCGACTGAAGCGCTGGGTGGCAAAGGCTACAAAGTGGTGAGCCTGAACCTCAACAGCAGCGGCTACCCGCGCCCGTACTTGCGTAGCGCGCCGATGGCAATGAAGGCCATGGGGGCTGATGAAGCAGCACCGGCGCCAGATATCGAGGCGGGCACCAGTGAAGTGAGCATGAATGCCGATGGCCTGATCGAAGTGCAGATGCCATAAGGCGTCCACGCATCATCTGTGGGAGCCCGCGAGCAAGACACGGCGGTGGATGGCACGGGCTTCGCCCGTGTTCGCGGGTAAACCCGCTCCTACAGGTGAACGCGCCATTTTCACGATTTTCAGACCTTTCTTACGCACCATCAAGGTGCGTCCTACGTTTACCCTTGCCTAGAAACATCGCGCAAAACGCCATCATTTTGCCTACGCAAACGTTTAACTTCGCCAAAAGTTATACCGATGCGACATCCATGTACGGTCGTACCACTTTTCTGACGCCAACTATCCTTGTACCTGTTGCATTGGGAACACCCCCTGCATAAGTATCCGCAGGTCGGCTCACGAGGCCACCTCATCCAAAAAATGACAACAATGAGGCCACCATGCTCAAACACGCAGTCATTCCGTTCCTGCTGGGTGCAGGCTTGCTCAGCGGCGCACCGTCGGCCGTTGCCGCATCCAACCTGGTGTTCTGCTCCGAAGGCAGCCCAGCCGGCTTCGATCCGGGGCAGTACACCACCGGGACCGACTTCGACGCCTCGGCAGAGACCGTGTTCAACCGTCTGACCCAGTTCGAGCGCGGCGGCACTGCGGTCATCCCGGGCCTGGCGACCAAATGGGAAGTGTCCGACGACGGCAAGACCTACACCTTCCACCTGCGTGAAGGGGTCAAGTTCCACACCACCGACTACTTCAAGCCCAGTCGCCCGTTCAACGCCGACGACGTGCTGTTCACCTTCAACCGCATGCTCGACAAGGACAACCCGTTCCGCAAGGCGTACCCCACCGAGTTTCCATACTTCACCGACATGGGCATGGACAAGAACATTGCCAAGGTGGAGAAGCTTGACGAGCACACGGTTAAGTTCACCCTCAACGAGGTGGACGCCGCGTTCATCCAGAACCTGGCCATGAGCTTTGCCTCGATCCAGTCCGCCGAATACGCCGACCAGTTGCTCAAGAATGGCAAGGCCGCCGACATCAACCAGAAGCCGATCGGCACCGGCCCGTTCGTGTTCAGCAAGTACCAGAAGGACGCGCAGATCCGCTTCAAGGGCAACAAGGACTACTGGAAGCCCGAGGACGTGAAGATCGACAACCTGATCTTTGCCATCACCACCGACGCCTCGGTGCGCATGCAGAAGCTTAAAAAGAACGAGTGCCAGGTCACCCTGTTCCCACGCCCGGCCGACATCGAGCCGCTAAAAGCCGACAAGAACCTGCAAATGCCGCAGCAGGCCGGCTTCAACCTCGGCTATATCGCCTACAACGTGATGGACAAGATCAAGGGCAGCAACGAGGCCAACCCCATGGCCCAGCTGAAAGTCCGACAGGCGCTGGACATGGCCGTGGACAAGAAAAAGATCATCGAGTCGGTGTATCAGGGCGCCGGCCAGCTGGCGGTCAACGCCATGCCGCCAACGCAGTGGTCCTATGACGACAGCATCAAGGACGCCGCCTTCGACCCCGAGAAAGCCAAGCAACTGCTCAAGGAAGCCGGCATCAAGGAAGGCACCGAAATCACCCTGTGGGCCATGCCCGTGCAACGCCCGTACAACCCCAATGCCAAACTGATGGCCGAGATGCTCCAGTCCGACTGGGCCAAGATCGGTATCAAGGCGAAGATCGTCAGTTATGAATGGGGCGAGTACATCAAACGCTCCAAAGGCGGCGAACAGGGTGCCATGCTGATTGGCTGGAGCGGTGACAATGGTGACCCGGACAACTGGCTGGGTACCCTCTACGGTTGCGATGCCGTCGATGGCAACAACTTCTCCAAGTGGTGCTACAAGCCCTACGACGACCTGATCAAGCAGGCCAAGGCCACGTCCGACCAGGCCAAACGTACCGAGCTGTACCAAAAGGCGCAGCACATCCTCAAGGAGCAGGTACCGATCACCCCGATCGCCCACTCCACCGTCTACCAGCCCATGAGCGCCAAGGTGAAGGACTTCAAGATCAGCCCATTCGCGCTGAACGCCTTCTACGGCGTCAGCGTGGACAAATAGGCTGACCGTGGCACCCGCTGAGCGGCGGGTGCCCCTCCCTCCTTGCCACCCTTTCATGTCGTCCTGCGGCTATCCGCTGCGGGGTCGGCTAACTGTTGCCGCCATTCGCACCCCGAGGCGGCGCAAACAGATGAAAAAGGAACTGCCATGCGCCACGCCAAACGCCTTTCGACCCTGCTGGCCCTGGGCCTGATCAGCCAATCCCCGGCCCTTTTGGCCAACAATCTGGTGTTCTGCTCCGAGGGCAGCCCAGCTGGCTTCGACACCGCCCAGTACACCAGCGCCACCGACAACGACGCCGCCGAACCCATCTACAACCGCCTGGTCGAGTTCGAACGTGGCGGCACCGCCGTGCACCCGGCCCTGGCGACGCACTGGGAGGTGTCCGACGACGGCCTGCGCTACACCTTCCACCTGCGTGAAGGGGTCAAGTTCCACAGCAACAAGGCCTTCAGCCCGAGCCGCACGTTCAACGCCGATGATGTGCTGTTCACCTTCAACCGCATGCTCGACAAGGGGCATCGGTTCCGTCAGGCCTACCCTACCGAGTTTCCCTATTTCAACGGCATGGGCCTGGACAAGAACATCGCCCGCGTCGAGAAGACCGACCCATTGACCGTGGTGTTCACCCTGAACACCGTCGATGCCGCGTTCGTCCAGAACCTGGCCATGAGTTTCGCCTCCATCCTCTCCGCTGAATACGCCGAACAGCTACTGGCCAGTGGACGCCCCAGCGACATCAATCAGCAGCCTATCGGTACCGGGCCGTTCGTGTTCCAGCGCTACCAGAAGGATTCGCAGATCCGCTACAAGGGCAACAAGGACTATTGGGCAGCGAACGAGGTGAAGATCGACAACCTGGTGTTCTCGATCAATACCGACCCCTCGGTGCGCATCCAGAAGCTGCGCCGCAACGAATGCCAGGTCACCCTGCACCCACGCCCGGCCGACCTGCCGGCGCTCAAGGCCGACAGCACGCTGCAGGTGCTCCAGCAACCAGGCTTCAACCTCGGCTACATCGCCTACAACACCCAGCACCCGCCATTCGACCGCCTGGAAGTGCGCCAGGCAATGGACATGGCGGTCAACAAGAAAGCCATCCTCCAGGCGGTGTATCAGGACGCCGGCCAACGGGCGGTCAACGCCATGCCACCAACCCAGTGGTCCTATGACGACAGCATCAAGGACGCCCCGTACGCGCCCGAAAAGGCCAGACAGCTGCTCCAGCAGGCCGGTGTCAAACCTGGCACCGAGGTCACCCTGTGGGCCATGCCGGTGCAACGCCCGTACAACCCCAATGCCAAGCTGATGGCCGAAATGCTCCAGGCCGACTGGAGCAAACTCGGTTTCAAGGTGCGCATCGTCAGCTACGAATGGGGCGAATACCTCAAGCGCATGAAAAACGGTGAGCACGACATCGCCCTGATCGGCTGGACCGGTGACAACGGCGACCCGGACAACTGGCTGGGCACCCTCTACAGCTGCGATGCCATCGGCAGCAACAACTACTCGCAGTGGTGCGACCCGCAGTACGACAGCCTGGTCAAGCAGGCCAAGCAAGTGACCGACCGTACGCAACGCACCGCCCTGTACCAGCAGGCCCAGCAGCGGCTAAAGCAGCAGGTACCGATTACGCCGGTGGCGCATTCCACCGTGAGCCAGCCGCTTAGCGTCAAGGTTTCCCAGTTCAAGGTCAGCCCGTTTGGGCGCAATGATTTTTCCGGTGTGAGTGTTGATTAAGCGTTAGCCAGTACCGGCCTCTTCGCGGGCAAGCCCGCTCCCACAGGATCTCGACAGGTTCGGACACTGCGCCCTACCTGTGGGAGCGAGCTTGCCCGCGACGAGGCCAGAACGGCCAACACAACGCCCCGATTCTGCCCGGCGATCCCGCGGCACCCCTGGCAACACCGCAGCAATCACCCGGCCCACAAGGCCGGCCATAACTAGAAAAGAAAGGGAGCTTTAACCTTGAAAGTATTCACCTTGACCGCACTGGCGTTATCCATCGGTGCCTTTTCCACGGTGGCCCAGGCAGATCCGCAGAGCCAGGACTACCTCCCGCTCACCCTCAAAAGCAGCAGCGAGCAAGCGCAAGCCAGCGGCTTCATCGACGGCCAAAGCCTGTCCGGCAGCACCCGCAACTGGTATGCCCGCGAACGTGCCGCACGCGCGCCGCTGTGGAAGTACTACAAGAACGACGGCACCCGCCACGACACCCACAGCCGTGAAAACTGGGTCCAGGGCACCATCCTCAATTACAGCTCCGGCTTCACCCAGGGCACCGTGGGCTTCGCCGTCGAGGCTGCCGGCTACAACGCCATCGCCCTGCAGCAGAGCCGCGAAGCCATTGCCGGCCCCAACAACCGCACCCTCACCCACAGCGATGGCGACCCCGTCGGCCAGTGGAGCAAACTGGGCCTGGGCAATATCAAGGCGCGCGTGTCCAACACCACCCTTACCCTTGGCCGCCAGTCGGTGGACACGCCGATGATCGCCTACATCGGCAACCGCGCCCTGCCCTCGAGCTTCCAGGGCGCGTTCCTGCACAGCGCTGAATTCGACAACCTCAGCCTCGACCTGGGCACCTTCGACCGCGTCTCGCCACGTACCGAACAGAGCCTCAGCAAGTTCCGCAGCGAGTACAGCGCCACCGGCGTGGAAACCGACCGTGCCAGCACCGCCGGCATCAACTACCAGCCGTTCAAGAGCCTGAGTACCAGCCTGTACGCCACCAAGGTCGACGACTTCTGGAACCAGTACTACTTCGGCGCCAACCATGTGCTCGGCGACAGCGCAGTGCTCAGCCTGAGCACCGGCCTGAACTACTACAAGACCGTCGACGCCGGCAGCCAGAAAATGGGCAAGATCGACAACGACACCTACAGCCTGTCACTGGGCCTGACCCATCAGGCCCACACCCTCAGCGCCTCCTGGCAGCAGGTCAACGGCAATGAGTACTTCGACTACCTGCACGAAACCAACGGCATCTTCCTGGCCAACTCGCTGCTGTCGGACTTCAACGGCCCCAACGAGAAATCGCTGCAGATTTCCTATGTGCTGAACATGGCGCCCTATGGCGTGCCTGGCCTGAAGTTCAACCTGTACAACGCCCGCGGCTGGGGTATCGACGGCACTCACTACCGCGGCACTGCCTACGACGTGAATGGCCTGGATGGCGAAACCCACTATGAGTGGGGTATCGGCACCAGCTACGCGCTGCAGAGCGGGCCGCTGAAAGACACCAGCATACGCGCCACCTACACCACCCATCGCGCCAGCAAGGCCCAGGGCGATGGCAGCCTGGATGAGTTCCGCGTGGTCACCACCATTCCGTTCAACATTCTCTGAGCGCGGGCGCCACGGCCTGTTTCGCTGCGGGCCGTGGCAGCTACGCTGGAATCAATGCACGCAGGGAGACTTCAACCTATGCAGATAGCTTTCAGGAAAACGCCAGTGCTGCGCCTTACCCTGGCAGCGCTGATACTGGGCAGCGCCACGCATCTGGCCGCCAAGCCGCTGGTGGTGTGTACCGAAGCCAGCCCGGAAGGGTTCGACGTGGTTCAGTACACCACTGGGGTCACTTTCGATGCCGCGTCCGAAACCCTGTTCAACCGCCTGGTCGACTTCAAGCCCGGCACCACCGATATCCAGCCGGCCCTGGCCGAGCGTTGGGACATTTCAGCCGACGGCCTGACCTACACGTTTCACCTGCGCCAGGGGGTGAAGTTCCACAGCACCGAGTACTTCACCCCAACCCGTGAATTCAACGCCGACGATGTGCTGTGGAGCCTGCGCCGCCAGCTCGACCCCGCCCATCCATGGCACGACAAGACCAGCGTCGGCTACCCGTACTTCGAAAGCATGGCCTTCAAGCAACTGCTCAAGTCGGTGGACAAAACCGACGACCACACGGTGGTGATCACACTCACCCGCCCGGAAGCGCCGTTCCTGCGGGACATGGCGATGGGGTTCACCTCGATCTACTCCGCCGAATACGGCGACCAGTTGCTCAAGGCCGGCAAGACCGCAGCGCTGAACAGCAAGCCGATCGGCACCGGCCCGTTCATCTTCCAGCGCTACAACAAGGATGCGCAGGTCCGCTTCAAACCTAACCCGGATTACTTTCGCGGCAAGCCGCCTGCCGACGCCCTGATATTCGCCATCGCTACCGATAGCAACGTGCGCCTGCAGAAACTGCGCGCCAACGAGTGCCAGGTGGCGTTGTACCCCAAACCCGAGGACGTGCCGTCGATAAAGGCCGACGCCAGGCTCAAGGTCGCAGAGACCGAAGCGTTGGTCACCGGCTACATCGCCATGAATACCCAGCACAAATACCTCAACGACGTGCGCGTGCGTAAAGCCATCAACATGGCCTTCGACCGCCAGACCCATGTCGACCAACTGTTTGGCAAAGGCAACGCACTGGTGGGTGTAAACCCTTACCCACCCACCATGATCGGCTACAACACCCACAACCAGAACCCACCGCGCGACCTCGATAAAGCCCGCGCCCTGCTCAGGCAGGCCGGTGTACCCGAGGGCACGGTAATCACCCTGTTCACCCGCAACGGCGGCGGCATGACCAACCCTAACCCGCGCCTGTCCGCCGAAATGCTGCAAGCCGACCTCAAGCAGATCGGCCTGAAGCTGGATATTCGCGTGATGGAATGGGCCGAGATGCTGCGCCGCGCCAAGCAGGGCGAAGCCGACCTGGTGTCCACCGGCTGGGCAGGCGACAACGGCGACCCGGACAATTTCCTTGGCCCGCTGCTCAGTTGCGAGGCAGCCAAAAACGGTGAGAACTACGCGCGCTGGTGCAACTCGAAATTCCAGGAACTGATCACCCGTGCCCGCGAGGTGATCGACAACGACGAGCGCGCAAGGCTCTATAGCGAGGCATTGAAGGTGTACGATGACGACCAACCCTGGATCAGCATGGCCCACCCCAAGGTGTTCACGGCCATGCGTGACAACGTGGAGGGCTACGTGATCAGCCCTCTGACCAACAATAACTTCGCCACGACCAAGGTGAAGTAGAACAACAACGACCGCCGGCCACCCACACGGGGACCGGCGGCACTGCCGTACCGGGCTGATCGCCCCACGGCCTGATGAGGTAACCCCGACAATGTTGAGTTTTATTGCCCGGCGCCTTGGCCTGCTGATACCGACCTTTTTCGGCATCACCTTGCTGACCTTCGCGCTCATACGCCTGATCCCCGGCGACCCGGTGGAAGTGATGATGGGCGAGCGCAGGGTCGACCCCGAAATGCATGCCCAGGCCATGGAACGCCTGGGCCTGAACAAGCCACTGCCGGTCCAGTACCTGGACTACGTCGGCAAACTTGCCCAGGGTGACCTTGGCGAATCGCTGCGCACCCGCGAAAGCGTGTGGCGCGAGTTCCTCACCCTGTTCCCGGCCACCCTGGAACTGGCCTTCGCCGCCCTGCTGTTCGCCGGCGTCGTCGGCCTGCTGGCCGGTATAATCGCCGCACTCAAGCGCGGTTCGCTGTTCGACCACGGGGTCATGGGCATATCACTGGCCGGCTACTCGATGCCGATTTTCTGGTGGGGCCTGATCCTGATCATGTTCTTCTCCGTGAGCCTGGGCTGGACCCCGGTTTCCGGGCGCATCGACCTGCTCTACGACATCGAGCCGAAAACCGGCTTCATGCTTATCGACACCCTGCTCAGCGATGAAGAAGGCGCGTTCAAGGACGCTGTGATGCACCTGATCCTGCCGGCCATCGTGCTCGGCACCATCCCGCTGGCGGTGATCGCCCGCATGACCCGCTCGTCGATGCTCGAAGTACTGCGCGAAGACTACATCCGCACCGCCCGCGCCAAAGGCCTGTCGCCGGCCCGTGTGGTGTTCGTGCATGGCCTGCGCAATGCCTTGATCCCGGTACTGACCGTGTTCGGCCTGCAGGTCGGCACGCTGCTGGCCGGGGCGGTGCTGACCGAAACCATCTTTTCCTGGCCGGGCATCGGCAAATGGCTGATCGAAGCCATCGGTGCCCGTGACTACCCCGTGGTCCAGAACGGCATCCTGTTGATCGCCTGCCTGGTGATTCTGGTCAACTTCGTCGTGGACATCCTCTACGGCCTGGCCAACCCACGCATCCGTCATCAGCGCTGAGGCCCTTGCCATGACTAGCCCGATTACAAAATCCGTGTCACCGGCCAGCCCGGTGGACCAGAGCCTGCTCTACCCCTCCCCGTACAAAGAATTCTGGCAAGCCTTCGCGCGCAACAAAGGCGCGGTCATGGGCCTGGCCTTCATGTGCCTGGTGGTATTCTGCGCGCTGTTCGCGCCTTGGGTCGCCCCGCATGACCCGAGCGAGCAGTACCGCGACTTCCTGCTGACCCCGCCGGTGTGGCTGGAAGGCGGCACCTGGCAGTTCATCCTGGGCACCGACGAACTGGGCCGTGATCTGCTTTCGCGGCTGATTCAAGGTGCACGGCTGTCGCTGCTGATCGGCCTGTCGTCAGTGGTGATGTCACTGATCCCGGGCATTCTCCTTGGCCTGCTGGCCGGCTTTTTCCCGCAGTTGCTCGGCCCGTCGATCATGCGCCTGATGGACGTGATGCTGGCGCTGCCGTCGCTGTTGCTGGCCGTGGCCATCGTCGCCATCCTCGGCCCTGGCCTGATCAACACCGTGATCGCCATCGCCATCGTTTCCCTGCCGTCCTACGTGCGCCTGACCCGCGCCGCGGTGATGGGCGAACTGAACCGCGACTACGTCACCGCCGCCCGCCTGGCCGGCGCCGGCTTGCCCCGGCTGATGTTCGTCACCGTGCTGCCCAACTGCATGGCACCGCTGATCGTGCAGGCCACGCTCAGCTTCTCCTCGGCCATCCTTGACGCCGCCGCACTGGGCTTCCTTGGCCTCGGCGTACAGCCGCCAACCCCCGAGTGGGGCACCATGCTGGCTTCGGCCCGGGATTACATCGAGCGCGCCTGGTGGGTGGTAAGCCTACCCGGCCTGACCATCCTGCTCAGTGTGCTGGCAATCAACCTGATGGGCGACGGCCTGCGCGATGCGCTGGACCCGAAACTCAAGAACGCCGCCTGAGGAGAACGCCATGTCACTGTTGCAGATCAACAACCTGAATGTGCGCTTCGGCGACGCCAACGCGGTACCGGTGGTCGATGGCCTGGACCTGGCGGTGGATGCCGGCGAAATCCTGGCCATCGTCGGCGAGTCTGGCTCGGGCAAGTCGGTCACCATGATGGCCCTGATGGGCCTGATCGATGCGCCCGGGCGCATCACCGCCGACGCCCTCACCTTCGACGGCACCGACATGCTCAAGCTCAGCGGCCGTCAGCGGCGCAAGGTGGTGGGCAAAGACATCGCCATGGTCTTCCAGGACCCGATGACCGCGCTCAACCCCAGCTACACCGTGGGCTTCCAGATAGAGGAAGTGCTGCGCCAGCACTTGGGCCTGAAAGGTAAGGCTGCACGCCAGCGTGCTCTGGAGCTCTTGAAGAAGGTCGAGATTCCGGCCGCCGAAAGCCGCCTGGACGCTTACCCGCACCAGCTGTCAGGCGGCATGAGCCAACGTGTGGCGATCGCCATGGCCATTGCCGGCGAGCCCAAGCTGCTGATCGCCGACGAACCGACCACGGCCCTCGACGTGACCATCCAGGCACAGATCATGGAACTGCTGGTCAACCTGCAGAAGGAGCGCAACATGGCGCTCATCCTGATCACCCACGACCTCGCCGTGGTCGCCGAAACCGCCAGGCGGGTGTGCGTGATGTACGCCGGCCAAGCCGTGGAAGTGGGCCAGGTGCCAGAACTGTTCGATGTGCCCGCCCACCCTTACAGCGAAGCCCTGCTCGCCGCGATCCCCGAGCACAGCATTGGCGCCGAGCGCCTGGCCACACTGCCTGGCATCGTCCCCGGCCGCTACGACCGCCCGGTCGGCTGCCTGCTGTCACCACGCTGCCCCTATGTACAGGACAATTGCCGGCGCCAGCGCCCGCCCCTCGACCCACAGGCCCACAGCCTGGTGCGTTGCTTCTACCCGCTGAACCAGGAGGTGGCGTGATGGCCGTCGTTCTATCTGCCCGGGAGCTGACCCGGCACTACGAAGTCTCCCGCGGGCTGTTCAAGGGCCATGCGCTGGTGCGCGCGCTCAATGGCGTGTCGTTCGAACTGGAGGCCGGCAAGACCCTGGCCGTGGTCGGCGAGTCGGGCTGCGGCAAGTCGACCCTGGCCCGCGCCCTGACCCTGATCGAAGAGCCGTCGTCCGGCTCGCTGCAAATTGCCGGCACTGAGGTGAAGGGCGCCAGCAAGGCAGAGCGCAAACAACTGCGCCGCGATGTGCAGATGGTGTTCCAGAGCCCCTACGCCTCGCTCAACCCACGGCAGAAGATCGGTGACCAACTGGCCGAACCGCTGCTGATCAACACCTCGCTGAGCAAGGCCGAGCGCCGCGACAAAGTGCAGAAAATGATGGAGCAGGTCGGCCTGCGCCCCGAGCACTACCAGCGCTACCCTCACATGTTCTCTGGCGGCCAGCGCCAGCGTATCGCCCTGGCCCGGGCGATGATGCTGCAACCCAAGGTGCTGGTGGCCGACGAACCGACCTCCGCGCTGGACGTGTCGATTCAGGCGCAGGTGCTGAACCTGTTCATGGATCTGCAGAAGGAGTTCAACACTGCCTACGTGTTCATCTCGCACAACCTGGCGGTGGTGCGGCATGTGGCGGATCAGGTACTGGTGATGTACCTGGGGCGGCCGGCGGAAATGGGGCCGAAGGAGGACATCTACAACAAGCCGCTGCATCCCTATACCCAGGCGCTGCTGTCGGCGACACCGGCGATTCATCCAGACCCGTTGAAGCCGAAGATTCGCATCGTCGGGGAGCTGCCCAACCCGCTGAACCCGCCGGATGGGTGTGCGTTCCACAAACGCTGCCCGTATGCGACCGAGCGGTGTGCCAAGGAGGTGCCGGCGCTGAGGCAGGTGAGTACGCGGCAGGTGGCTTGTCACTATGCCGAGCAATTTCTCTAATCTTGTGAGGTGATACGCGAAGGGGACGAGAAAGCCGATGAGGCTGCCGGGGTAGTGTGAACTGCTCCAGGCTTCGGTCCCCTTCATCGAAACGCTGATAAGGAATGATGCATTACTGAGCTGAGTGCAACTCCTCCAACAACTACGACTTTTCTGACAGGCGCCTCTGAAACTCAAAAAAATACAGACTTCGTGCGCAAAGCCCCTCCCCTCTCTACAACCCAGAAAACTCCCGGGACGTGGCTCTATGACACCACGCTAAACCGCGCATAACCCTTACCATACTTGGCTTTCGCATCGTTGACAGAGCGGCGCACGGGTCTATTTACTTGACACCTTTCACGGAAGATTACACGGCAATTGGATTGAAACGCTCACCGTGCATTTCAGGGAGATGCCCATGATCATGGATCGACTCGACCGGGTCGCACGTTGTCCCGTATCTGGCGAACAGGAGTAACCCCTCATGTTCGAAGCGGCCAGGTTCGGCGACGAGATATCGCACACCAGCGCGCTGGGGGGCTTCCTGATCGGGGCCGCCCTGGGGATTGCGCTGGTGGCCACGGTGGCCATCGCCACGTTCACCTGCGGGTTCGGCGTGGCCTTGCTGGCCGGCCTCGCAGCCGGCATCGGGGGCAGCTTGCTGACTGCCGCCGGAGAGGCGATAGGCAGTATGTTCTCGTCCCCCTCAGGGACGATAACCACTGCCTCACCCAACGTGTTCATCAACAGCCGCAAGGCCGCCCGCGTCGAAAAAAGCATCGGTGCCTGCGACAAGCACCCAGGGCCGGTGCAGATTGCCGAAGGCTCGACCAACGTCTTCATCAACAGCGTCGCCGCCGCGCGCAAGGGCGACAAGCTGACCTGCGGCGCCACCATTTCCGGTGGTTCGGACAACGTCATCATCGGCGGCGGCACCTACCGTTACCTGCCCGTGGACGATGAAGTCCCGGAGTGGCTGCGCACCACCGTGGATGTGCTGATGGCCATCGCCGGTGCCGCAGGCGGTATCGCCCAGCTGATCAAGGCGGGTACCCAGGCCGGCATGAAAGCCGTCATGCCTTGCGCGCTGAAGTTCACGGCCGGCTTCGTCGCCGGTGAGGTGGCCAGCCGTTACGTGGTCGAACCCGTGGCCCGCAAGGCTATCGGCGGCCTGGTCGGCAACCCCGTCGACCTCACGACGGGCCGCAAGCTGATCCCCGATGAAATCGACTTCAGCCTGCCGGGCCTGATGCCGATCGAGTGGTCGCGCTTCTACGCCAGCGACCTGACGGTCGACAGCGTACTCGGCCGCGGCTGGGTGCTGCCCTGGGAGCAGAGCCTGCGCCGCCAGGGGGCATTCATCTACCTCACCGACAACCAGGGCCGCGAAGTCCCGTTCGTGACCCTGCAACCGGGGCAGCGCATCTACAACCCGCACGAGCAGGTGTACCTGGTGTGCACCGAGGGCGGCCACTACATCCTGCAGACCCTCGATAACCTGTTCTTCTACTTCGGCGAAGTGCCAGACACCAACACCGAAGTGCCGCTGCAGCGTATCGAGAACGTCCTCGGCCACTTCCTGCACTTCACCCGCACGCCCGACGGCACACTGACCGACATCAGCGCCACCGGCGGCACCCGCGTGCACCTGCACTACGACAACCCGCTGGGTCGCCTGACCGACATCAAGCGCGTGGTGAACAACGAAGCGGTGGAAACGCTTACCCAGTACCGCTACGACGAACACGGCCAGCTGAGCGCGGTGATCAACCGCAACGGCGACACCGTGCGCAGCTTCAGCTACGCCGACGGCCTGATGGTGACCCACAGCAACGCGCTGGGGCTGGGCTGCCACTACCGTTGGCAAACCCTGGGCGACAAGCCACGTGTGGTCGAGCACTGGACCAGCGACGGCGAGCACTACCACTTCCGCTACGACCTCGATAGCCGCACCAGCTGGGCCACCGACGTACTTGGCCGCGAGCTGGAAGTGCAGTACAACGCCGACCACCGCGTGGTCGCCAGCCGCGATTATGGCGGGGAGCGTTACGCCATCGAGCTGGACGAACACGGCAATATGGTTGGCCTGACCTTGCCGGACGGTAACCGCCTGCAATTCAAGTACGACGAATTCTCCCGCTTGCTAGAAGAGACCGATCCGCTGGGCCGCAAGACCACCTACGAATATCACCACCTGACCACACTGGTGACCCAGGTTAGCTACCCGGATGGCAGCACTTGGCGAGCGCGTTACGACGACAAGGGCAACCTGCTCGCCGAATTCGATGCCCTCGGCCAGATGACCGAGTACCTGAACAGCGATGACGGCCTGCCGCACACCATCATCGATGCGACCTACAAGTCCAAGTACCTGTGGTGGAACACCCTGGCCCAGGTCGAGCGCTACCAGGACTGCTCGGGCAAGAGTACGTACTACCGCTATGACGAACGCCAGCACCTGGTGGCGGTGACCGATGCGCTAAACCAGACCACCACGCTGGCGCGCAAGCCCGACGGCGAAGTGCTGCGCATCAGCCACCCGGACGGCACCACGGAAAGCTTCACCTACAACGTATACGGTCAGGTGCTCAGCCACACCGACGGCAAGGGCCAGACCACTCGCCTGATGCGCACCGCCCGCGGCCTGCCGAGCAGCCGCCAGGATGCCAAGGGCCAGCGGGTTCGCTACGAGTACGACAAGGCCATTCGCCTGACCGCGCTGGTCAACGAGAACAACGCCACGTACAGCTTTGGCTACGACGCTTCGGACCGGCTGAGCGAAGAAGTGCGGGTGGATAACCTGACCCGGCGTTTCAGCTACAACGTCGGTGGCCATCTCACACGACTGGATGAGATTGGCTATGGCGAAAATGCCGAGCGGCCGGAGCGCCATACGCTGTTCGAGCGTGATGCCATTGGCCGTTTGGTCGCCAAACTGAATAGCGACGCACAACAGCGATTCACCTATGACGACGGTGACCGGTTGCTGAGCATCGAGCGGCAACCGACCGGGATCGGCAAGCAGCTTGGGATCACAGAAGAAAAGCTTGAGTACACCTACGATCTGCTCGGCCGTCTGACCAAAGAAATCACCCCTGACGGCACGCTTGGCTACGAGTACGACCCGCTCAGCAACCTGACCACGCTGACCCTGCCGGATGGGCGTAAGGTCAATCACCTGTATTACGGCAGTGGCCACCTGCACCAGCTGAACCTGGATGGTCAGGTGATCAGCGACATGGAGCGCGATGACCTGCACCGCGAGGTGTACCGGACCCAGGGCAAGCTCACCAGTTGCTTCGGTTATGACGCCATGGGGCGCAAGGCCTGGCAGTTTGCCTCGACCTTGCCGGCCGACAAGCTCTCGCAGGTGCACAACACCGGCATCAATACCTCGTTGCTGGTCGAGCACGCCTACAACCCGATCCACCGCCGTTACCAGTACGACCCGGCCGGTGAACTGGTGCGTACCCTCGACAAGCTACGCGGTGAGATCAAGTACGAATACGAAGCCAACGGCCAGTTGCGCAGTCGTGATACTGGCTCCTTGATCGGCAGCGAGGAATTCCGCTACGACCCGGCAGCCAACCGCCTGGACTTCAATGCGCGGCAGTTCGACAAGGTCAAGGACAACCGGATCAAACAGTGGCGGGATCAGGAGTACCGCTACGACCCGTGGGGCAATCTGGTCGAGAAACGCTCGGGGCACAGCAAGCTGCAGCACTTCAGCTATGACTGTGAGAACCGGCTGGTGCGGGCGGAGACGTTGGTCAATGGCAAGCTGGAAAGCCAAGGCGAGTATCGTTACGACAGCTTGGGGAGGCGAATAGCCAAGCAGGCTGAAATCAATGGCGAGGTCGAGCAGAAGCGCTTTCTCTGGCAAGGGCTAAGGATGCTGCGGGAGGAAACGCCTGGGCAGAGCATCTTGTACCTGTACGAGCCGGGTAGCTATGCGCCGTTGGCGCGGGTTGATCAGGTTGAAGGGGAAGGGCAGAAGGTCTATTACTTCCATACTGACCAGATTGGTACACCGTTGGAGTTGACGGACAGCGACGGCAAGATCGTTTGGCAGGCGACTTATCGGTCATGGGGGGCACTGGAACATCTTGCAGTCGATGAGATTGAGCAAAATATACGCTTCCAAGGCCAGTACTTTGATGATGAATCAGGTCTGCACTACAATACTTTCAGGCACTATGATCCGGAGTGCGGGAGGTTCGTTACGCAAGATCCAATTGGGCTTGAAGGAGGATTTAATCTTTATTTATATGCCCCTAGCCCTATTCTCTGGCTCGACCCAATGGGGCTGGCAACGTATAACACCATGCCGGGCATCGAAGGGTTCCAAAAACACCATATTATCCCACAGCAGCTAGTGGATCATCCTGTTTTAAAAGCGTCAGGCATGAATATACACGCGCTGAATAATATAATTTATCTCCCGACGCATGAAGAGCTCCATCCTACGCGAACAGTCCACAGAGGATCTCACCCGGGGTATAGTCGAGATGTCAAAGCAAGTTTGAATGAGGTAGAGAAAATTGGGCGTCAGGAAAAATGGACACAAGCCCAATATAAGGCAGCTGTTGAAGATATTATTAGCGAAAATCGTCAAGGCTTGCGCAAGGGCAAAATAAAACTCAATAAAAACTCAATTAGAGGGGTGGCATGTTAATGAAACTGATTGAGCCTGTGGATAATTATCCTGAAAAATATTGGCTTTCCTATGATCATGGGACCAACATAGATCACTTGAGCTTTCAAGAGTGTAAACTGATTTCGGGTTCTGATTTGCCAGTTCAGCTTTCACTCAAGCAAAAGGTCGGCTTGAGTGCGTTTAGGAAGTATGACTATCTTTTTAGTGATGGGCCTGACATTATAACGTCTAGGCTTTTCAATATTTTTCTTGGTATGGGGCTTGAAGGTGAGATTCAGTTTGTACCTGCATGTATTGTGATCAATGGTGATGTGTATAATGATTATTACGCAGTGAACTATTTAGCATCAGAAAGCGCTTTTGATATGGAAAGGTGCATTTATAAACCCTTAATAAAATCATTGCCTGACGGGCCTAAAAGATTCAGTAGGATCGTTCTGCAGGATATCGAACCAACTCATTCAATTTTTCGCGCATTGGAAAGCATGTCGCGCATCGTAGTGTCGAATCGGGCAGCTGAGTCGCTTCAGGATAAGGCTGTGATTGGTATTTGTTTTGTTGAAGGTCGGGATGATATGTGAGCTTGTATTTTCTAATGGCATTTTCGGATGACTAATGCTAAGTGCCCGGGGTCACCTTGGTTGTTCGCTTGAGTTTAACAGCGGTAAGCCTACAACGTCCGACGGCAAACTGACCGACTTCAGCGCCACCGGCTGCACCCACGTGCGCCTGAATTACGACAACCCGCTGGGTCGCCTGACCGACATCAAGCGGGTGACGAACAACAAAGCGGTGGAAACCCTCACCTAGTACCAGTTGCTGGCCAGATAACTGAGGGCTTTGCCCAGGGCATTCTGCGACGTTACCTGTGGGTGCGGTTTTCTCCAAACCTACAAAATCTGGGGATTCGACTATGTTCGCGCCTGCCTACCTTGCACATGCCTTTTGTAGCGAAGAGTTGTAGCAAAAGGGCCGCAAAGCGGCCCCCAAAATCTCAATGCATAAAGAACCAGATCAGAATGATCACCGGAATCGGCACCCCAATCATCCAAAGCAGTATCGAGCGCATGGCCTTTCTCCTTGTTCGATGGTGACAAGAAAGGTGCAGCCGCCATGCCAGTTGTATCAAAAAACTACATTCATAAGAATCAAAGGCTTACCCTCCAAGCCGCCTGAGCAAACCGTGCAATATGCAGGATCCACGCCCTTGCACCTGGGTGTTCTGCAATGCACTATCCACCCATGATCGCCATCACCCTCCCCGACGGCCCCGAGCAAACGCCGCTTACCGCCGAAATCGTGCTGCGCTACCACCTCTGCTGGAAGCATCGCGACCTCGACGGTGTCATGGCGCTCTACCACCCCGATATCCAGTACCACGACTTCTTCCAGAATCGCGTGCTCGGCCATCAGGAACTGCGCGACTACGTACGCGGCTGCCTGCCCCATGAAGCCGGCGAAGACATCGTCCACAGCGACCGCATCCGCGTCGATGGCTGCACCGCATTCATCCAGTATCAGGTCACGGTCCAGGGCGGCGACGGCCTGGTTGCGTTCCAGTCCAGCGAGGCGATCACCGTCAGGGACGGGCTGATCTGGCGGGTCAACGAATACGCCACGCTGGTCCGCCAGAACGGCACAGGCCACGCCAACAGCGGTCCGCGCCCCGCCACCAGCCGCCTGGGCCTGTCGCCCCGGCAGTTGTCGACCATGGCCCAGGACCTGGAGCATTACTTCCAGCGTCAACGCCCCTACCTCGACCCGGAGCTCGACCTGCAACAGGTCGCCGACGCCAGCGGCTACAGCCGCAACCAGATTTCCTACCTGCTCAACCAGGTGCTGGGGCAAAGCTTCTACCGCTACGTCAACCAGGCACGCCTGCAGCACCTGATGGCCAGCCTCGGCGACGACAGCGTCGAGGCGACGATCGACGAGCTGGCCTTCAGTGCCGGCTTCAACTCGCTGTCGGCGTTCTACAAGTGCTTCCGTGAGCACACCGGGCTCACGCCCAAGGCCTACCTGAAGCAAATTTCCCTGCGTGCACGCACGTAAGACAGCCGCCCACTGACACCACTAGCATCGCCCACAGACCTTGACGGATGTGGAGCCGAACCCGATGCAACCCCTGCGCACGCTCAGCCTGTGGATGGACCAGCTCGACGAGCCGCTGTGCGCGCGCCCGGCACTGCGCAATGACCTCGACGTTGACGTGTGCATCATCGGTGCCGGCTATACCGGCCTTTGGACCGCGTACTACCTCAAGCGCCAGGCACCCCAGCTGAACATCGCGGTGATCGAAGCCCAAATCGCTGGCTTCGGCGCCTCCGGTCGTAATGGGGGCTGGCTGATGGGCAACCTGCTCGGCGAAGACCGCCTGCTCGGCACCCTCTCGCCGCAACAGCGCCGCGCCAGCATCGACCTGCTGCACGGCATCCCGGATGAAGTGCATCGCGTGCTGCAAAGCGAAGGCATCGACTGCGACTACCGCAAAGGCGGCGTCCTTTATTGCGCGGCGCGCTACCCGGAGCAGGAACGCAGCCTGCGCGCCTACCTCGACGACTTGTATCGCCAAGGCATGACCGAGGACGACTACCGCTGGCTGAGCCCCGAGCAGCTGGGTAACCAGTTACGGGTCAGCAATGCGTTTGGAGCCATCTACAGCCCGCACACGGCGACCATCCAGCCAGCCAAGCTGGTGCGCGGCCTTGCCCGGGCAGTGGAGGCGCTGGGCGTATCGATCTACGAAAACACCCCGGCCATCGACTGGCAGCCGAGCGAGGTGCGTACCCCGCTGGCACAGATTCGCTGCCAGTGGATGGTGCCTGCCGTGGAGGGTTACGCCGCCAGCCTGCCGCCACTGGGCAAACACCAATTGCCAGTACAGAGCCTGCTGGTGGCCACCGAGCCGCTGCCAGAGGCCATCTGGGAGCAAATTGGCCTGAGCAAGGGCCAAGCCTTCAGTGAAAGCAGCCGCCAGGTCACCTACGGCCAGCGCACCGCCGACAACCGCCTGGTCTTCGGTGCCCGCGGTGGCTACCGCTTCGGTGGGCGTCTGCGCGAGAACTTCAACCTCGACGAACACGAAGTCGAACTGCGCCGCTACCTGTTCGGCGAACTGTTCCCGCAGCTCAAACAGGTACGCATCACTCATACCTGGGGCGGCAACCTCGGCATGGCGCGACGCTTCCGCCCACACATGCTTTGCGACCGCCAGCGCGGCATCGCCCTTGCCGGCGGCTACGGCGGCGAAGGCGTCGGGGCTACCAACCTGGGTGGGCGCACCCTGGCGGCGCTGATCCTCAACCAGCGCAACGAGCTGACGGCGCAACCCTGGGTGCTCGACAACCGCCCGCTATCGAGCCTGGCCAGCTGGCCTCCCGAGCCCTGCCGCTGGCTGGGCTACAACGCGATCATCCAGAGTTTCGTCCATGAGGACCGGACCCTCGCCAACCCCGCCAGTGCGCCGTGGAGGCGGCGCCTGGCCATCTCGGTTGCGGACTTCATGGAAGGCTTCATGCACTGACTTCCCTTTTCACTCGTACAGGATCCACCGGTCATGAGCATCACCCAGTTCAAGAACACCGAATTTGCCGTGCTCGACAGCTCCAACCCGGTCGCGGTACCGCTCGGCGAACCCGTGGCAGTCACGTCAGTCACCTGCGTGGAGCGCAGCGATGGCGTTGAGACCGGCATCTGGGAATGCACCCCAGGGCGCTGGCGGCGGCAGATCGTGCAACAGGAGTTCTGCCATTTCATCAAGGGCCGCTGCACGTTCACCCCCGACGGTGGCGAGCCCCTGGTCATAGAAGCCGGAGACGCATTGATGCTACCGGCCAACAGCACCGGCACCTGGGACATCCTGGAGACCGTGCGCAAGACCTACGTGCTTATTTTCTGATCCGCTGATCGCCTGCCTTCGATAACAACAGACAAAGCAAGGTAAACCCGACATGCGCACCTTCCTCCTCGCCCCCCTGATGCTGGCCGCCAGCGTGGCCAGCGCCGCTGAAACGGTGAAGATCTACAACTGGTCCAGCTACGTGGCCCCCGATACGTTGAAGAACTTCCAGCAAGCCAGCGGCATCGTGCCGACCTATGACGTGTACGACAGCAATGAAACCCTCGATGGCAAGTTGATGACCGGCAATTCCGGCTACGACGTGGTGTTCCCCTCCAACCATTTCATGGCCCGGCAGATCCAGGGCAAGGCCTTGAAGCGCCTGGACAAATCCCAGCTGCCTAACTGGCACAACCTCAACCCGGTGCTGCTCAAGGCGCTGGAGGTGAACGACCCGGGCAACCAGTACGGCTTCCCGTACCTGTGGGGCAGTACCGGTATTGGCTACAACATCGACAAGGTCAAGGCGGTGCTCGGCGACAACGCGCCCGTGGACTCCTGGGACCTGATCTTCAAGCCCGAGTACATGAGCAAGCTGAAAAGCTGTGGCGTCGCGGTGCTGGACAATGGCCCCGAACTGCTGCCGATCGCCCTGCACTACCTGGGCTTGCCCCATCACAGCCAAGACCCCAAGGACTACGAGAAGGCCAAGGACCTGCTGATGAAAGTGCGGCCTTACATCAGCTATTTCCACTCGTCCAAGTACACGGGCGACCTGGCCAACGGCGATATCTGCGTGGTAGTGGGGTTCTCGGGGGATGTGCTGCAGGCGAAGAACCGCGCCGATGAGGCGAACAATGGCGTGAAGGTGGGCTATTCGATACCTAAGGAGGGCGCGCCGATGTGGTTCGACATGGTCGCCATGCCCGTCGATGCGCCGGATGAAAAGGCCGGATATGCCTACATGAACTACCTGCTGCAGCCGGAGGTGATGGCCAACATCAGCAACCACGTCCAGTACGCCAACGGCAACCTCAAGGCGGACGGGCTGGTGGACCCGGCGATGAAGGGTAATACGATGATTTACCCGAGCGACGAGGTGATGGGCAAGCTGTATGCGCTGGAGGCGATGCCGGCGAAGATCGACCGTATTCGTACGCGAATCTGGACCAGTATCAAAGCAGGGAACTGATTTCACCCGCTACGCGATCACTGGCAGGAGCGGGTTTACCCGCGAATGCGTCGGTAGACTTGACGCCGCATTCGCGGGTAAACCCGCTCCTACACAGGGTCAGGAGCAGGCGACTGAGATCAGTGGTGCTCGCGGGTAGCGCGGAACTTGATGTCCGGCCAGCGCTCTTCCATCAGCGCCAGGTTGACCCGGGTCGGCGCCAGGTAGGTCAGGTGACCGCCGCCGTCGATAGCCAGGTTTTCCATGGCCTTGGTCTGGAATTCCTCGAGCTTCTTCTTGTCATCGCAGCTGATCCAGCGCGCCGACCAGACGGTGATAGGCTCGTAGGCGCACTCGACCTTGTACTCTTCCTTCAGGCGGCTGGCGACCACGTCGAACTGCAGCACACCGACCGCACCCAAGATGATGTCGTTGCTGCGCTCAGGGAAGAACACCTGAGTAGCACCTTCTTCGGCCAGCTGCTGCAGGCCTTGACGCAGTTGCTTGGATTTCAGCGGGTCTTTCAGGCGGACGCGGCGGAACAGCTCCGGCGCGAAGTGCGGGATACCGGTGAAGCCCAGCGCCTCGCCTTCGGTGAAGGTGTCGCCGATCTGGATGGTGCCGTGGTTGTGCAGGCCGATGATGTCACCGGCAAAGGCTTCTTCCAGCTGCTCACGCTCGGAGGAGAAGAACGTCAGCGCATCGCCGATACGCAGGTCTTTGTTCAAGCGCACGTGGCGCATTTTCATGCCCTTCTCGTACTTGCCCGAGCAGATGCGCATGAAGGCGATACGGTCGCGGTGTTTCGGGTCCATGTTCGCCTGGATCTTGAACACGAAGCCGGTGAACTTCTCTTCCACAGGCTCCACGGTGCGCTCGTGGGCCACACGGCCAAGCGGGCGCGGCGCCCAGTCGACCACGGCGTCGAGCACGTGGTCGACACCGAAGTTGCCCAGCGCAGTACCGAAGAACACCGGGGTCAGCTGACCGTTGATGAACTCTTCCTGGTTGAACTCGTGGCAAGCGCCCTGCACCAGCTCCAGTTGCTCGACGAACGAATCGTACTGGTCGCCCAGGTGCGCGCGGGCTTCGTCCGAGTCCAGCTTCTGGATGATCTTGGCTTCGGTGCGCTCGTGGCCGTGGCCCGGGGTGTACACCACGATGTAGTCACCGGTCAGGTGGTACACGCCCTTGAAGTCGCGGTAGCAACCGATCGGCCAGGTGATTGGCGCGGCCTTGATCTTCAAAACGGCTTCGATTTCGTCGAGCAGTTCGATCGGGTCGCGGATGTCTCGGTCGAGTTTGTTGATGAAGCTGACGATGGGCGTGTCGCGCAGGCGGCACACGTCCATCAGGGCGATGGTACGCGGCTCTACACCTTTACCGCCGTCGAGCACCATCAGCGCCGAGTCCACCGCGGTCAGGGTGCGGTAGGTGTCTTCCGAGAAGTCTTCGTGGCCGGGGGTGTCGAGCAGGTTGATCATGTGCTCGCGGTACGGGAACTGCATCACCGAGGTGGTGATGGAGATGCCGCGCTGCTTCTCCATTTCCATCCAGTCGGAGGTGGCATGGCGGTCGGACTTGCGCGACTTCACGGTACCGGCGACGGCAATGGCCTTGCCCATCAACAGCAGCTTCTCGGTGATGGTGGTCTTACCGGCGTCGGGGTGGGAAATGATTGCGAAAGTGCGGCGCTTCGCGACTTCGGCGGCCTGGTTGGTCATGGGAAATCGCCTGACTGGGGGATTTGAAAGGGGCAGTATCATACCTGAAGTTGGGCCTGGACCAAAATCTGCCGAATGAATGGCACCTGTGCCGGCCTCTTCGCGGGTAAACCCGCGCCTACAGGTACGACACAGGGTTCGGATGCGGTGCAGTCACTGTAGGAGCGGGTTTACCCGCGAAGAGGCCGGCACAGACAAAAGAAATCCAACAGGCAATCGATTTATCACGACAAATGCCAAAAGCGCAGTTATTTCAACGCCTGCAGCGTATTAAGCCGCTGTTTTTTCTCGCCAAAAATCCCGCAACCCAGCGATTAACGCTGGCCAAATGCCGCCTCAGATGGGAACCTTTACGCCCACGGAGACGTCCACTCCCCTGCAACCCGCTTCGGTTGGGGACTGGTTTCATCAGCATTTTCGGGCCCGACGGGGTTCGGCTCATGGCCTGATCGCAGCCTTCGGCTTGCATCTCGCTGCTACTCGCGAACACACCACCCGCCGCCAGGATTGGCCGGCTTCCAAGAAGTGTGCTCGCCGACAACACAAGGAGTCCGCCTGTGGCTAAACGCTACGGAAAGGGGCTGTTGGGATGGGCCGCCGTGCTCGTCATCCTGGCCCTGCTGGTCCACTGGATCGGCATCGACACGATCGCGCGTTATCGCGACGATCTTGGGTTCTACCTGCAAGCGCACCTGGTATTGGTGCTGGCTTCGATGGTGGCAGCGCTGGCCGTGGGCATCCCCGCCGGCATTGCGTTGAGTCGACCGCACCGGGTCGACAAAGCCGAGCGCTTCATGCAGTTCTTCAACGTTGGCAACACCATCCCCCCTCTGGCCGTTCTGGCCATCGCCCTGAGTATCCTGGGCATCGGCGCCGGGCCTGCGATCTTCGCACTGTTCCTCGCGTCCCTCCTGCCCATCGTGCGCAACACCTACGAAGGCCTGAAAAACGTCCCCGCATCGCTCAAGGAAGCCGCTACCGGCATCGGCATGACCCCGCGCCAGCAACTCTGGCAGGTGGAACTGCCCAACGCCGTGCCGATCATCGTCGGCGGCGTACGCGTGGCCCTGGCGCTGAACGTGGGCACCGCACCGCTGGCATTCCTGATCGGCGCCAACAGCCTGGGCAGCCTGATCTTTCCCGGCATCGCCCTGAACAACCAGCCGCAGCTGCTGCTGGGTGCCGCCTGCACCGCGCTGCTGGCACTGGTGCTGGACGCGGCGGTGAGTTTCTCCAGCAGGCGCTGGCTGGAACGTGGCCTGGCCCAATAAGGATAGGAAACGTATGAAGAAGAGAATCGCCTTGCTGCTGGGCGCGGCCCTGCTGTTCGCAGGAGTTGCCCAGGCAGCGGAAAAACCCCTGGTGCGCATCGGCGCGCGGGTGTTCACCGAACAGACCGTGCTCGCCGAAATCACCGCGCAGTACCTGCGCGCCAACGGCTTTGACGTACGCGTCACCACCGGCCTGGGCAGCAGCATTGCTCGCCAGGCCCAGGAAACCGGCCAGCTCGACCTGATGTGGGAATACACCGGGGTGTCGCTGGTGTCCTACAACCATATCGATGAGCGTATGCCCAGCGCCGAGGCCACCTACGCCAAGGTCAAGGAGCTGGATGCCAAAAAAGACCTGATCTGGCTGACCCCGTCGAAATTCAGCAACACCTATGCCCTCGGCTTGCCGAAGCAGGTCGCCGAGGCCTACCCGCAGATCAACTCGATCAGCGACCTCAATCAGGTGCTGCGCGACGAGCGCAAGCGTAATCACCTGGTGGCTCTGGACACCGAGTTCGCCAACCGCCCCGACGGCCTGGTCGGGCTCAAGGAAATGTACGACCTGCAGGTCGGCCGCGCCAACATCCGCCAGATGGACGCGGGCCTGGTCTACACGGCCATGCACAACAACCAGGTGTTCGCAGGCCTGGTCTACACCACCGACGGTCGCCTGAGCGCGTTCAACCTCAAGCTGCTCGAAGACGACAAGCACTACTTCCCCGACTACACCGCCGCCCCGGTGGTGCGCAAGGCCGTGCTCGACGCCAACCCGCAACTGGTCGCCCTACTCAAGCCACTGGCCGAGCAGCTCGATGACGAGACCATGCGCCAGCTCAATGCCAAGGTTGACGTAGACCACCAGAACCCGACCGCTGTGGCCGCCGCATTCCTGCGAGAGCATCCCCTCAAGGAGGTACAGCCATGAGCCTGCTCGACACGTTCGCCCACCTCGACTGGGCCCAGGTGCTGCAACTGACCTGGCAGCACATCATGCTGGTCGGCATCGCCGTCGGCCTGGCGATCCTCGTTGGCGTGCCGCTGGGCATCCTGATGACCCGCTTCCCGGCGGTGGCCGGCCCGCTGCAGGCCAGCGCCACAGTGCTGCTGACCATCCCCTCGATTGCGTTGTTCGGCCTGCTGCTGCCGTTCTACTCCAAGTTCGGCCAGGGGCTGGGCCCCTTGCCGGCGATCACTGCCGTGTTTCTTTATTCGCTGCTGCCAATCATGCGCAACACCTACCTGGCCCTGACCAATGTCGAGCCCGGTATCCGTGAAGCCGCGCGTGGCATCGGCATGACCTTCGGTCAGCGCCTGCGCATGGTCGAGCTGCCCATCGCCGTACCGGTGATCCTCGCCGGCGTGCGCACCGCCGTGGTGATGAACATCGGTGTGATGACCATTGCCGCCACCATCGGCGCCGGCGGCCTCGGCGTGCTGATCCTGACTTCCATCAGCCGCAGCGACATGTCGATGCTGCTGGTCGGCGCCGTACTGGTCAGCCTGCTGGCGATCATCGCCGACCTGCTGCTGCAAACCCTGCAACGTGCCCTGACTCCAGAAGGACTGCGCTCATGATCGAACTGAAGAACCTCAGCAAAACCTTCAACGTCAACGGCAAGGACGTCAAAGCCGTCGACTCGGTAAGCCTCACCGTCAATGAAGGGGAAATCTGCGTGTTCCTCGGCCCGTCGGGCTGCGGCAAGAGCACCACGCTGAAAATGATCAACCGCCTGATCACGCCCACCTCGGGCCAGGTGTTCATCAACGGCGAAGACACCACCGGCCTGGACGAAGTTACCCTGCGCCGGCACATCGGCTATGTGATCCAGCAGATCGGTCTGTTCCCCAACATGACCATCGAGGAGAACATTACCGTGGTCCCGCGCCTGCTTGGCTGGGACAAGCAGAAATGCCACGAGCGGGCTCGCGAGCTGATGCACATGATCAAGCTCGAACCCAAGCAGTACCTGCAACGCTACCCGCGCGAGCTATCTGGCGGCCAGCAACAGCGTATCGGCGTGATTCGCGCCCTGGCAGCAGATGCACCCGTGCTGTTGATGGATGAACCGTTCGGCGCGGTCGACCCGATCAACCGCGAAATGATCCAGAACGAGTTCTTCGAAATGCAGCGGGCGCTGAACAAGACCGTGATCATGGTCAGCCACGACATCGACGAAGCGATCAAGCTGGGCGACAAGATTGCCATCTTCCGTGCCGGCAAGCTGTTGCAGCTGGATCACCCGGATACCCTGCTGGCGCACCCGGCGGATGATTTCGTCAGCAACTTTGTGGGCCAGGACAGCACCCTCAAACGCCTGTTGCTGGTGCGTGCCGAGGATGCAGCGGACAACGCGCCGTCGGTGAGCCCGGAAACACCGGTGGGCGACGCGCTGGAGCTGCTGGATGAGCACGACCGCCGCTACGTGGTGGTGACCGATGCGCAAAACAAGGCCTTGGGCTATGTGCGCCGGCGCGACATGCACCGCCAGCAAGGGACGTGTGGCGATTTCCTGCGGCCGTTCAATGCCACGGCCTCGTACGATGAGCACTTGCGCATCCTGCTGTCGCGCATGTACGAGTTCAACCGCGCGTGGTTGCCGGTGCTGGATGCCGAGCAGGTGTTCTTGGGCGAGGTGACGCAGGAGTCGATTGCCGCGTACCTGAGCTCGGGGAGATCGCGGGGGGCGAAAAGCAGTATCGTTTCGCCGGCCGAGGCGGTGGTTTCGTAATCGTCGGGGGCGCTTTGCGCCCCTTCGCGGGTAAACCCGCTCCTACAACGGCCTGTGTTCAATCCCCGATGTATGTCCACCACCGATCATGTGTAGGAGCGGGTTTACCCGCGAATACGGTGGTGGCGGCAACGGTGAACGACTGGTGAAAATTGGCCAGCAGGCCCGGCCCTTTCGCGGGTAAACCCGCTCCTACAAGAGCGAGCGAAGGGCCGCAAAGCGGCCCCGGCAATCTCGGATCAAAACCCAACACTGGCCTGCACGTAGAAGGTCCGCGGCTCACCCACGTAAAGGCCGGCATTGTTGTCACTGGAGCGGGTGAAGTACTGCTTGTCGAACAGGTTCTTCACCCCCGCCGCCAGCTTCAGGTTGGACAGTTCAGGCCCGAATTCATACCCACCGCGGGCATGCCAGGTCACATAACCCGGAATATCGCCATACTGCCCGTCGGCACTTGGCTGGGTAATGTAATCGCCATTGAAGCTGCCATCGGCATTGATCCCGGTTCCCGGCGCACGCTGCTTCGATTGGGCATAGGCGTCCAGGTTCCAGGTCCAGCGGTTAACTGCGTAACGCACCCCGGCAGTGGCCACCTGGCGTGAATAGAACGGCAGGTCTCGGCCCTTGAACCCTGGGATATCCCCTTCATAGGTCGCGCGGGTATAGGTGTAGCCACCGCTCACCGACAGCCCGTCCAGGCGCGGGTCCAGCCCGGCCAGGTCATAACGCACCGAAGCCTCGATGCCCTGGTGCTTGGTCGCACCGAGGTTGGTCCAGCCCACGTCGTTGCTGATGTACTGCAGCTCATCATCGAAGTCGATGTAGAACGCCGTCAGCTCACCGGCAAAGCCGCCATTGTCATAACGGGTACCGATTTCGTAGGTCTTGGCTTTTTCCGGCTCCAGGCCATTGGCCGTACTGTTGCCAGAACCGCCCTGGCCCAGCTGGAAGTACTGCAGGCTACCGAACGAAGTCTCGTAGTTGGCGAACACCTTCCAGGCATCGGAAACGTGGTACATCACGCTCAGTGCCGGCAAAGGCTCGTTGCTGGTGATGCTGCGCTTCTTCTCGGCTACCGGGCGGTTGTTGGCGTCCAGCACCGGGCGGTCGCGCCAGTCGGTATTGATGTGTTCGAAGCGCACGCCAGGGGTGATGGTCCAGTTGCCCACGTCGATCTTGTCGTCGATGTAGTAGGCGCTGGCCTCGGTGCCGCCACTGCGGTCCTGGAACACGTGGCCGTCGGAAGTCGGGGTCACCGTCGGCACGTTGTCGATCAGCGCCAGGCGAGTCGATTGTTCGCGCATCGCTTCCTTCAGGTAACGGTAACCGACACTGACTTCCTGGGTGGTTGGGCCGGCAAAGAAGATGCGCGACACACGGGGTTCGATGGCAAAGGTGTGGTAGTTGCGCGGGTACGACGACAACGTCTTCATGTCCCGCGAGGCGATGGTGCTGCCGCGGAAGCTGTCGGTGTAGTAGGTCAGCACTTCGAACTGGGTGGCATCGTCGAGCTGCCGCTGCCATTTGAACGACACATCCTTGCGCCGGCCCGCGAAGTAGTCGTAATCGCGCAGCGACTGGTACGGGTTGCTGTCGTATTGGGCCTGGGTCAGGCCACCCGGCATGTCGGCACGGCCATCGTAATAATGGAAGTTGAGCCAGAACTCATCGACATCGGTTGGCGCCCAATGCGTCTTGAGGATTACGTCATCGATGTCGTTGCCGTTGTTGCTTTCACGGTAACCGTTGCCATTCACCCCGGTGTACAACAGCGCCACGCCCATGCCATTGTCGGCCGTGCCACCGACGAAGGCTGACTCGGTGTGTTTCCAGCCACCGTGCTGAGAGGTCTCCAGGGTGGTGGACAGCTCTGCCGAGGCCTTTTCCGGAATCGCCCGGGTTACAAAGTTGATCACGCCGCCCACGTTCTGCGGGCCATAGCGCACCGAGCCGGCACCGCGCACGACGTCGATGCTGTCGAGGTTGCCAGAAGAAATCGGTGCCATCGACAGCTGTGGCTGGCCATACGGCGCGAAGGCGGCCGGGATGCCATCGATCAGTACCGTGGAGCGCGGCGACAGGCGCGAAGTAAGGCCGCGTACGCCCACGTTCAGCGACAGGTCGCTGCCACCGGTCCCGTTGGAGTCCTGCACTTGCACGCCGGGGATGCCGCGCAGCACGTCGCGCACGTTCATTGCGCCCTTCTCCACCATTGCCTCGCGGCGTACCACGGTGCGTGCCCCAGGGTGGTTCTGTACCACGCTCTGCTGGGCATCACCCAGCCAGTCACCGACCACCTTGATGTCGGTGGGTGCCAGCTCCAGGCTGCCGCTGCCCAGGTCAAGGGTAGTCGGCAGAGGCTTCACCACAACGGTGTCCCCGGACATCTCGTAGGTGAGCCCGCTGCCTTGCAACAGCTGTTGCAGCGCCTGCACCGGCGCCAGGTTGCCCGATACCGCCGGGGCCTGTTTGCCGGCGACCAGCTCGGGGCTGAAAAACAGCTGCAGGCTGGTTTGCTGGCCGAGCTGGTTCAGCGCCGAACCCAACGGCTGGGCCTGGATGTGGAGGGCATTAGCGGCCTCTGCGGCCTGGCTGCCAACGGCCACAGTACTGACCGCCAGGGCCAGCGCCAGGGCGCGAAAGCGTGGGAGAGGTTTGTTGTTGTTCACGTCGTCGAAACATCCTGGAATGCGGAATAAACGCCAACCGCGTGCAAATGGAAATGCTTGGCAGTTGCAGCTGGCGAGGAAGACGAACGAGTGAAAAAAAACCTGAATCTAGTTGGCGATTATTTCGCTGGAGCCGTCTTCATGGGCTTTGATGGCCACCGGGAGGATGCTCGGCAAGGCCCGCAGCAGAGCGTCTGTATCGTTGGTACTGAAGGTACCGGACAGGCGCAGCCGGGCGACTTTCCCAGGGGCGACCCGCAATGGCTGGCGACGGTAGCGCGAGGTTTCGGCCACTACTTCGGCGAGGGTTGCGTTGTCGAACACCAGCTTGTCCTGTCGCCATGCGGTCATGGCGCCGGTGTTGACCGCATAGGGTGCGGCGACCAGGCCCTGTGCATCTATATGCGACCCCTGCCCGGCCGTCAGTAGCGCCGGCGAGTCGCCCTTGCCCTGCACCCGCACCGACCCCTGTTCCACCGCCACACGGGTGCTGGCTGGGTCCAGGCGGACGTCAAAGCGGGTACCTGTGACGATCACACTGCCCTGGGCAGTGTCGACCACAAATGGCCGGTTACTGTCATGGGCGACGCTGAACATCACTTCACCGGCGTTCAGGCGCACGTGCCGCTGGCCGGCGCTGAACTTGACCTGCACCTGCGTGCTGCCATTGAGCTCCAGATGCGAGCCATCCGGCAGTTCGACCTGACGGCGCTCATTGAAGGCCGTCTGCAGGCTGCCTTGATGGTTCAGTTGCAGGTGGTGCCAGCCGCCCCAGCCCAGGCCCAGCGCCACTACCGCAACACTGGCGGCCAACGCCTGGCGCATGAAACGCCGTCGTGGCAGCTGCTGCACCGGGTCTGGCTGGCACAGCGCCTCCAGGTGCTGGCGTGGAATGAAGCCGGCGGCCTGCCACACGCGGCAGAGATGCTCATATTCTTCCCGGTGGTGCTCGTCGCTCGCCAACCAGGCATGCAACTGCGTGTGCAGCCCGGCATCCCGAGGCGCATCCTGCACGCGGGCGAACCATGCGGCCGCCTGCTCGCGGACGGCATCGGTACCGTGCTGTTTCATCGAAAAGGCCTCCTGACTCTTCATGCCGACACATCCAGGTGCTCACGCAAGTGCCGAAGCGTGCGGATCATATACTTTTCGACCATGTTCTTGCTCAACCCCATGCGCTCGGCAATCTCGGCCTGGGTCAGGCCTTCGAGCTTCTGCCAGATGAACACC
The DNA here is from genome assembly GCF_001655295.1 of Pseudomonas sp. JY-Q. NCBI lineage: Bacteria > Pseudomonadati > Pseudomonadota > Gammaproteobacteria > Pseudomonadales > Pseudomonadaceae > Pseudomonas > Pseudomonas sp. JY-Q. The sequence continues at coordinate 5,147,743 of NZ_CP011525.1, forward strand.
TGCCGGCAGTTGAGTGGCAGCTCGGCCAGGGCCCGCTCGACGCTGTCGGCCAGCTCCAGGGCATGCACGTAGGCTTCCGGGTCGCCACTGCCGGTTGCGCCTTCGTCGAAGGCTTCCCGCTCCAGGGCCTGGCGGCGGTCTTCGCGACGGAAGCCATCCACGGCGATGTTGCGCGCAGCCTGATGCAGGTAGGCGCGTGGCTGCTCAACCTGCTCGCGCGGGGTTTCCAGTACCCGGACAAAGGCATCGTGGGTGAGATCCTCGGCCTGCTGACGACTGCGCAGCTTGCGCGTCCAGGTGCCGATCAGCTCATGGTAGTGGTCGAGGAAGCCTTTGTGTCCGGACACGGTCGGGGGTCATCAGGGAGGCAGATAAGGGTGCGAATAGTAATGTTTCGCATCAAAAGCAGCAAATCCGCCAGTCGGTAACAAAAAATTTATGGGCGATTTCCTGTACGGGGGTACCAGGAAAATGTGGCCATAAATATGAACACCTCCGGCCCTTTCGCGGGCAAGCCCGCCCCCACATGGAACGCGTATCCCCTGTAGAAGCGGGCTTGCCCGCGAAGGGCCCAACACGCTCCATTCCACAATTTTTTACGCTTGAAAGATCGCAGGGAACATCAGCCGGTCACACGAGTCGGTTATTCAAATGGCTGGTCGTCGATCCACGTCGATCACGCCCGGATTGCCTGTTGATTCTGCATTCTTCACGCCCTAAAGTGCGCGCCGAACGTCCATGCTGGAAACGATCCATCCGGCTCAAGTACTGAGTAGGCGAACCAAAGTGGGGATACGGAGGACGTTCAGTTTGCAGCCACTTAATCTTTCAGTTTGCCCATGGAGTCCCTGAGCATGTCGATCCAGGTCGAAGACTATTTCGCGCGTGAAACCTTCCAGAAAATGAAGGCGTTCGCTGACAAGCAGGAAACCCCGTTCGTACTCATCGACACCCAGATGATCAGCCAGGCGTACGACGACCTGCGCGCCGGTTTCGAATTTGCCAAGGTTTACTACGCGGTCAAGGCCAACCCGGCCGTGGAAATCATCGACCTGCTCAAAGAGAAAGGTTCGAGCTTCGACATCGCCTCGATCTACGAGCTGGACAAAGTGATGGGCCGCGGTGTCAGCGCCGACCGTATCAGCTACGGGAACACCATCAAGAAGTCCAAGGACATCCGCTACTTCTACGAGAAGGGCGTGCGCCTGTACGCCACCGACTCGGAAGCCGACCTGCGCAACATCGCCAAGGCCGCACCGGGCTCGAAAGTGTACGTGCGTATTCTGACTGAAGGCTCCACCACTGCCGACTGGCCACTGTCCCGCAAGTTCGGCTGCCAGACCGACATGGCCATGGACCTGCTGATCCTCGCCCGCGACCTGGGCCTGGTGCCTTATGGCATCTCCTTCCACGTGGGCTCGCAGCAACGCGACATCAGCGTATGGGACGCCGCCATCGCCAAGGTCAAGGTAATCTTCGAACGCCTGAAAGAAGAAGACGGCATCGAACTGAAGCTGATCAACATGGGTGGTGGCTTCCCGGCCAACTACATCACCCGTACCAACAGCCTGGAAACCTACGCCGAAGAAATCATCCGTTTCCTCAAGGAAGACTTCGGTGACGAACTGCCGGAAATCATCCTCGAGCCCGGCCGTTCGCTGATCGCCAACGCCGGCATCCTGGTCAGCGAAGTGGTGCTGGTCGCACGTAAGTCGCGTACCGCCGTCGAGCGCTGGATCTACACCGACGTGGGCAAGTTCTCCGGCCTGATCGAAACCATGGACGAAGCCATCAAGTTCCCGATCTGGACCGAGAAGAAAGGCGAAGCCGAAGAAGTGGTCATCGCCGGCCCGACCTGCGACAGCGCCGACATCATGTACGAGAACTACAAGTACGGGCTGCCGCTGAACCTGGCCATCGGTGACCGCCTGTACTGGCTGTCGACCGGCGCCTACACCACCAGCTACAGCGCAGTGGAATTCAACGGCTTCCCGCCGCTGAAGGCTTACTACCTGTAATGCACAACGGGGCCGAAAGGCCCCGTTTTCATGTGCGTGCTGTCGATGCTGGCCTCTTGGTGGGTAAACCGTACAACGGCCTGCGCCCAACCACCGATGCGTGTGTAGGAGCGGGTTTACCCGCGAATACGGTGGCGGCGGCAACAGTGAACGGCCAGTGGAAATTGGCCGGCACAGTCAACCTCACTCACCACGCCGATCGATCTCCTCGGCATACCGCGCCGCAAAGGCCATCAACACCGGCCCCGCACCCTGCAGGGTTACCAACGCAGCACGCAGGAAATTCATGTTCCCCGCAACCCGGGCCTGCTCCAGCCACTGCCCTGCCTCGGCCAACTGCCCACGCTCGACCAGCACCAGCGCCAGGCTGAACATCCCACGAAAATCCCCCGCCTCGGCCGAACGCCGATACCAGCGCACCGCCCGCGCCGGGCTGGGTGCCGTGGCAATGCCCTGCTCCAGGTAACGCCCATACAGGTTCATCGATTTGGCATGCCCCAGCTGCGCAGCCTTCTCGTAGCACATCAGTGCCTGCGCCTGATTGGCCGGCACCCCACGCCCGGTCGCCAGAAGGTTGCCCAGGTTATACAGGCCCCAGTCCAAACCCGAATCGGCCGCACGGGCGTAGTGAACGGCCGCCTGCACCAAACTCACCTCGCCGCCCCAGCCATGCTCCAGGCAACGCCCGAGCATGTTGTGCGCCATGGCACTGCCACCCTGTGCAGCGATACCGAACCAACGCCGGGCAACCGTGGCATCCTGCTGGATGCCACGCCCATCCAGCAGGATCTGCCCCAGCAGCAACTGCGCCTCGACCGCGCCCTGCCCCGCTGCCGCCAGAATCGCCTGGGCGGCCTTGCCAGGGGTTTCCTCGAGCATGGCCTGCAAGCCGGCCACATCCACTACTTCCTCACGTCGCAGCAGGTAGGACACGGCTCAGACCTCAGCCCAGCGGCGCAGCAAGTTATGGTAGGTGCCCGTCAGCTGCAACAGCGAAGGATGGTCCGGCACATCGGCGGTCAGTTGCTGGATGGCGTTGTCCATCTCGAACAGCAGCGCCCGCTGGCTGTCATCGCGCACCAGGCTCTGGGTCCAGAAGAATGCGGCATAGCGTTGGCCACGGGTTACTGGGTTGACCTTGTGCAGGCTTGTGCCGGGGTACAGCACCATGTCACCGGCGGCCAGCTTGATCTGCTGCACGCCATAGGTGTCCTGGATCACCAGCTCACCGCCGTCGTAGCTTTCCGGGTCACTGAGGAACAGCGTGGAAGACAGGTCGGTACGCACCCGCTCCGGGCTGCCCTTGGGCTGGCGCAGGGCGTTGTCGATGTGGAAACCGAAGTTGCCGCCTTCGCGGTAGCAGTTGATCAGCGGCGGGAACACCTTGTGCGGCAAGGCTGCCGACATGAAGCGTGGGGTTTTCCACAGGCGGTCGATCAGCGCACTGCCGATTTCCTTGGCCAGCGCATGACCTTCCGGCAACTGCAGGTTGTGCTTGGCCTTGGCCGACTGATAACCCGCCGTAACCTTGCCATCGGCCCAGTCGGCCCGCTCCAGCGCCTCGCAGATACGGGCCAGTTCATCAGCGTCGAACAGGCCTGGGATGTGAAGCAGCATGGCAACGGCACCGTTAGGAAATGTAAAGGCGCAATGATATTGATTCCCTTTTGCGCTACACAAGCCCCATTCGCCACTTAAGACGTTTAAGCGGCATGAAACCGTAAAGACAAATTGTAAAGATTGTAAATTCTTCACGAATGGTAACGAGTCTCAATTGTTAGTCAAAATTGCTTACATTAAGATCCACCGCCTCAATACCTTGGGGAAGGTTCTTTGCAATGCGCCAGTACGTACCATCTGCTGTGAGTTCGCCACGCCTGATCGTGTCTGCCATCGGTGTCGCCCTGAGTGCCTCGTCGGTCTATGCCGCCGATCCGGCCGCCAGCAGCGCCATCACCCTCGATGCCACCAGCGTCAACGGCAAGGCTGAACAAGCCAGCACCGATTACAAGGTGGACAAGGCCGCCTCGCAGAAGTACACCGCGCCGCTGGTAGACACCCCGCGCTCGATAACCGTGATCCCGCAGCAAGTGATCAAGGACACCAACGCCCTGACCCTGCAGGATGCCCTGCGCACCGTGCCAGGCATTACTTTCGGCGCTGGCGAAGGCGGCAACCCACAAGGTGACCGCCCGTTCATCCGCGGCTTCGACGCCCAGGGCGATACTTACCTGGACGGCGTACGTGACACTGGCGCCCAAACCCGCGAAATCTTCGCCATCGAATCCGTTGAAGTGGCCAAGGGGCCGAACTCGGCCATCGGTGGCCGCGGCGCGGCCGGCGGTACCATCAACCTGGTAAGCAAACGCGCGCATCTGGGCAACTCGCTGGACGGCGCCTGGACCTGGGGCAGCGACCAGACCCAGCGCTACACCTTCGATGGCAACTACCAGTTCAGCGATACCGTTGCCGGTCGCCTGAACCTGATGACCCACGAAAGCAACGTCGCCGGCCGCGACAAGGTCAACTACGACCGCTGGGGTATCGCCCCGTCGCTGGCCTTTGGCCTGGGCACGCCGACCCGCGTCAACCTTGACTACTACCACCTGGAAAGCGACGACCTGCCGGATTCGGGTATCCCTTACAGCATCCCCGTTACTGGCAGCGCTGCCCGTACTTCGGCGCACCCGAGCAAGCCGATCGATGGCGGTGACAGCGACAACTTCTACGGCTTAACCGGTCGCGACTTCCGCAAGAGCCGCGTGGACATCGCCACTTTCGCCATCGAGCACGACCTGACCGACTCGCTGACCATCAAGAACACCCTGCGTCACGGCAACAGCATGCAAGACTACGTGCTGACCCAGCCGGATGACAGTGCCGGCAACGTGAACAACAACGGTGTATGGCGTCGTGCCAACACCCGCGTGGGTAACACCGCCACCACCACCAACCAGACCGACCTGTTCGGCGAGTTCTTCGTCGGCGGTTTCAAAAACAACTTCTCGACCGGTATCGAACTCACCAAGGAAGAATCCGACCGCCAGAGCTACACCGTCACGCCAAACAGCAAGCTCACCTGCACCGGGCCTGGCAATGGTGGTAGCTGCACCTCACTGAGCGACCCTAACCCGGACGACACTTGGGACGGCACTGTCTCGCGCAACTACGCCGGCACCAAGACCAGCGGCAAGACCCGAGCGATCTATGTCTTCGACACATTGGAGCTCACACCCCAATGGCTGCTGAACATGGGCCTGCGTTACGACCATTTCGATACCAAGTTCCGCACCTACGACGCCAGCGGCGCAACCGTCTTGAACAAGAACGGCGTACCCACCAAAGGTCGCGACAAAAGCGAATTCTTCACGGGCCAGCTGGGTCTGGTGTGGAAGCCAGCCGAGAACGGTAGCATCTATATTTCCTACGCCACCTCGGCGACACCGCCAGGCGCAATGCTCGGCGAAGGTACTGAGACCAACTCACTGCCAGGTACAACCGACCGCAGCGGCAATATTCTGGGCAGCGACCTGGAACCAGAAGAAACCACCAACTACGAAATCGGTACCAAGTGGGACTTACTGGACGAACGCTTGTCGCTGGCAGCGGCGCTTTTCCGCACTGAGAAGGAAAACGCCCGCGTTCAGGTGGACACCACTACCTACGAGAACGTCGGCGAAACTCGCGTGCAGGGTATCGAACTGTCGGCCAGCGGCAAGCTGACCGACAAGTGGCAGGTGTTCGCCGGCTACACCTACATGCAGGCTCGCCAGATCGACGGCGGCCCGGTGGGCAAGGCCAACGACGGCAACCAGCTGCCGAACACGCCAAACAACAGCGCCAGCCTGTGGACCACCTACTCGATCACGCCAAAGCTGACCGTTGGCGGTGGTGCGTTCTACGTGGATGACGTGTACGGCAGCGTGGCCAACACCACCATGGTCGACAGCTACGTACGCTACGACGCCATGGCCGCCTACAAGCTGACCAAGAACGTCGACCTGCAACTGAACGTGCAGAACCTGACCAACGAGGTGTACTACGACAAGGCCTTCTCCACCCACTTCGCCAACCAGGCGGCCGGGCGGACGGCACTGCTGACCACCAGCGTGCACTTCTGATGTCTGGGTTGGGTTGATCTGTTGAAGGGCTGCGCCTGTGCGGGCCCTTTCGCGGCCAAAGCCGCTCCTGCGTTGCCGGTGCAGGAGCGGCCTTAGCCGCGAAGAGGCCCGCACAGACAACACGAAAAGCAGCCCACCTGGCCCCGTTCATTCCTGTGAGCGGGGCTTTTGCGTATCAAGGCATAATGCACGCCGCGCGGGTCGCGGCAGCAACTCAAGGTGAGAAACGTGGTGAAGAAGACGCTGTTCCAATTGCACTGGTTCTTTGGCATCACCGCTGGCCTGGTGCTGGCCTTGATGGGCATTACCGGGGCGCTGTACTCGTTCCAGGAAGAACTGCTGCGCGCATTCAATGCCGATGTACTCAAGGTAGAAGTACGCACCGAAGGCGTGCTACCGCCGGCCGAGCTGGTTAAGCGGGTCGAAGCCCAGCAACACGACAAAGTCTCGATGCTGTGGGTCGACGTGCGCGAAGGCAACGCTGCACGGATCTTCTTCATGCCCGCACCGGGCGAACGCCGTGGCGAGCTGCGCTATGCCGACCCGTACACCGGCGAACTCAAGGGCGAAGCGGCCGGGCAAGGCTTCTTCAACCTCATGCTCAAGCTGCACCGCTTCCTCGCCATGGGCGATACTGGCCGGCAAATCACCGGGGCCTGCACCCTGATGCTGGTGTTCTTCTGCCTGTCCGGCCTTTACCTGCGCTGGCCGCGTAAAGCGCTGGACTGGCGCACCTGGCTGACCTTCGACTGGGCCAAGAAAGGCCGCGCCTTCAACTGGGACCTGCACGCCGTTGCCGGCACCTGGTGCCTGCTGTTCTATCTTCTGTTCGCCCTGACCGGGCTGTTCTGGTCCTATGAGTGGTACCGTGAAGGCCTGAACAAGCTGCTGGCCGACGCGCCAGCCGCGGGCCAGCAGCAAAAACGAGGTGAAGGCCGTGGCCGGCACGGGCCGCAAACAGTCGACAAGAATGCGCCACCGCTGGTGGTGGACTACGACGCCATCTGGGCCAACCTCCAGGAGGCCGCAGGCCCAGGCCTGTCCACCTACAACCTGCGCCTGCCACCTGCTGGCGGTCAGCCGGCCAACCTGTTCTACCTGCTCGACAACGCCGCGCACCCACGTGCCTTCAATACCCTGGTCCTTGACCCGGCCACCGGCCAAGTTAAGAAGCACGATCGCTACACCGACAAGTCATTCAAGGCGCAGTTGCTGCAGAGTGTTTACGCCTTGCACGTCGGCGAATACTTCGGCTTGCCGGGGCGCATCATCGTCACCATCGCCAGCCTCACCATGCCGTTGTTCTTCGTCACCGGCTGGCTGCTGTACCTCGACCGCCGCCGCAAGAAACGTCAGGTGCGCGCAGCCCGTGGCAACGTCGCCAACAGCGGCACTGGCGACGGCTGGCTGATCGGCTTCGCCAGCCAGAGTGGCTTTGCCGAACAGTTGGCCTGGCAGAGTGCCGAGCAGCTGCAGGCAGCTGGCCAGCCCGTTCAAGTGCGCGCCCTTGCCGAGCTGGGTGAAAACGACCTGCGCCAGGCCCATCGCGCGCTCTTCGTGGTGAGTACATTCGGCGACGGCGAAGCGCCCGACAGCGCTCGCGTCTTCGAGCGCAAGGTGCTCGGCCAGCCTTGGGCACTGAACAACCTCAACTATGCCCTGCTCGCCCTCGGTGATCGTCAGTACCCGCACTTCTGCGGTTTCGCTCGTCGTCTCCAGGCGTGGCTGGGGGAGCGCGGTGCCAGCAGTGCATTCAGCCCGGTGGAAGTGGACAACGCCGACCAGGCCGCCCTGCAGCAATGGCAGCAGGAACTGGCGCAACTGACGGGCGTCCAGCCGGTGGCCGCCTGGCAGCCGCCAACCTTTGCCAACTGGTCGCTGGTGCGCCGCAAACTGCTCAACCCCGGCAGCCAAGGCCAACCGGTGTACCTGCTTGGCCTGCAGGCTGCAGAACCTGCGAGCTGGGAAGCCGGCGACCTGGTGGAGGTACTGCCGCTGAATGGGCAGCCACGGATCGACGCGTTCCTCAAGGGCATGGCACTGGACGCCAGCAGCCAGGTGCAGGTGAATGGCCTGAGCGAAACCCTTGCCCAGGCACTCGCTGGCCGCCAACTGCCGACGCGCCGCGACCACCTGATCGGCTTGCAGCCACAAGCGCTGGTCGATGCACTGGTGCCAATCGGTTGCCGCGAGTACTCCATCGCCTCGATCGCCAGCGATGGTGTGCTGGAGCTGATCGTGCGCCAGGAACGCCACCCCGACGGCAGCCTTGGCTTGGGCTCTGGCTGGCTGACCGAATACCTGCCAATGAATGGCACCCTGAGCCTGCGCCTGCGGCGTAACAGTGGCTTCCATCTGCCTGAGGCTGCTGCGCCGATGATCCTGATCGGCAACGGCACTGGCCTGGCGGGCCTTCGCAGCCTGTTGCGCGCGCGGGTCAATGCCGGTGAGCAGCGCAACTGGCTGTTGTTCGGCGAGCGTAATCGGGCGCATGACTTGCTGTGTGGCGATGAGCTGCACGCTTGGCTGGACAACGGTGACCTGGCACGGCTGGACCTGGCGTTCTCGCGCGATCAGGCTGAGAAGGTGTATGTGCAGGACGTGATGCTGGAGCAGGCCGAGGACTTCAAGCGCTGGGTGGCCGACGGGGCTTGCGTGTATGTCTGCGGCAGCCTGCAAGGCATGGCGGCGGGGGTGGATGCGGCGCTCAAAGGCATGCTGGGTGAAGCTGCTGTACAGCAGTTGATCGAGGATGGGCGGTATCGGCGGGATGTGTATTGATCGGTGTGTAGGAGCGGGTTTACCGGCGAATACGGTGGCGGCGGCAACGGTGAACGGCCGGTGGAAATTGGCCAGCAGGGCCGGCCTCTTCGCGGGTAAACCCGCTCCTACGACGGCCTTTCCCCAACCACCGATACGTGTGTAGGCGCGGGTTTACCCGCGAATACGGTGGCGGCGGCAACGGTGAACGTCGGATGGAAATTGGCCAGCAGGGCCGGCCCTTTCGCGGGTGAACCCGCTCCTACACAACGGCCTGTGACCCGCCGATACGTGTGTAGGCGCGGTTTTCCCGCGAATACGGTGGCGGCGGCAATGGTGAACGACAGGTGGAAATTGGCCAGCAGGCCGGCCCTTTCGCGGGCAAGCCCGCGAAGAAGCCGGCCCTGCTGTCAGTGCAGCTCGAAGGTATCGGCATCCAGGTTGGCCGGGAACTTGGCCCGGTACGCCGCCAGTTCCGCCGCGCTCAATACTGCAGTGAACACCCCGTCCGCCTCCCCGGCACTGAGCAGGCTCTCACCCTGGAAATCCAGCACCTGGCTGTCACCAGAATAAGCAAAGCCTTTACCGTCCGTGCCCACTCGATTCACCGCCGCCACATAGCACAGGTTCTCGATCCCCCGCGCCGGTAGCAGGCGGTTCCAGTGCTGGCGACGCGCGGCCGGCCAGTTGGCGGTGTACAGCAGCAGGTCGGTGTCCTGGGCGTCACGGCTCCACACAGGGAAGCGCAGGTCGTAGCAGATCAGCGGGCGAATCCGCCAGCCCTTGACCTCGAACTGCACCTGCCGCTCGCCTGGGGTGTAATGTTTGTGCTCACCGGCCATGCGGAACAGGTGGCGCTTGTCGTAGTGCAGAATCTCGCCGTCCGGCCGCGCCCACAACAGGCGGTTGCGGTGGCTGCCATCGGCGGCCTGGATGATCACACTGCCGGTAATCACCGCGTTGTGCTTCTTGGCCTGTGCCTTCAGCCATTTGTAGGTCGGACCGTTCTCCGGCTCGCACAGGCTTTCCGATTGCATCGAAAAACCGGTGGTAAACATTTCCGGCAGGATCACCAGGTCAACCTCACCCACCTGCTCCAGCAGCACCTCGAAGTGCGCATAGTTGGCCTCGCGGTCGTGCCAGGCCAAGGTGGTTTGCACCAGGGCGACTTTCAGGTTCGGCAGTGTACTCAGATCGCGCATAGTCTTTCCGCTGCCTGACGCAGCGTCTCCTCTCGTTTGGCAAAGCACAGGCGCACCAGGCGTTGCTCGGGGATGGGTTGCTGGTAGAACACCGATACCGGGATGGTCGCCACGCCGTGCTCACGCGTCAGCCACAGCGACATGTCGACATCGTTCAGGTCCGGACGGATTTGCGAATAGTCCACCAGCTGGAAATAAGTGCCCGTCGTGCGGGTAAAGTTGAAACGCGAACCGTCCAGCAAACCGCAGAACAGGTCGCGCTTGGCCTGGTAGAAGGCCGGCAACTCATCAATATGCTCGGGGTGCCCGGCCATGAAGTCGGCCAAAGCACACTGCAGCGGCGTCACGCCACAGAAGTTGACGTACTGGTGCACTTTGCGCAGCTCGGCGCTCAAGGCTGGCGGTGCGATCACGTAACCGGTCTTCCAGCCGGTAACGTGGTACGTCTTGCCGAAGGAACTGACCACGAAGGCACGTGAGTACAACTGCTCATGGGCCAGCACACTGGCGTGGCGTACGCCGTCGTAGACCAGGTGCTCGTACACTTCATCGCTGACCAGGTAGATATCGCGGTCGGCAATAAGTGCGGCCAACTGGTCGAGGTCTTCGCGGGTGATCAACGCGCCGCTGGGGTTGTGTGGCGAGTTGAGGATGACCATGCGCGTGCGCGGGCTCAAAGCATCGCTGAATTTCTGCCAGTCGATACGGAAATCGCCGTCGCTCAACTGCACATGTACACAGCGACCACCGGCCAGCTCCACGGACGGCTCGTAACTGTCGTAGCAGGGGTCAAAGACGATCACTTCGTCACCGGCATGCACCACCGCCTGGATGGCACAGAAAATAGCCTCGGTGGCGCCGGGGGTGATAGTCACTTCCTGATCGGCATCCACCCTGGCCCCATACAGCCGCTCGACCTTGGCCGCCACCTGCTGGCGCAAGGCCGGCAGGCCGGTCATCGGCGAATACTGGTTATGCCCGGCAGCCACGTGCCGGCCCACTGCATCGAGCAGGGCCTGCGGGCCATTGAAGTCAGGAAAGCCCTGGGACAGGTTGAGCGCGCCAGTCTGCACGGCGAGCTGGGACATGGTGGTGAAGATGGTCGTGCCGACATTCGGCAGTTTGCTGCGGATCATGGAGCCCTCTTTCCTGGGGTATATCCGGCACGGGGTGGAGTCCGAGCATAGCGGATCGAGCGGTCAGGAAAAAGGTTGAAACAATAGGGGGATTGCTCTGGATCAAAGGGCATCTGTGGGGGCAGCCTTGCCCGCCCCCACATGGCGCTACTTAGCGTTTGTCGCGACGCTTCTTCTCGGCCTTCTTGTGGTGCGACATCAGGCGGCGTTTCTTGTTGACCTGGCGATCGGTAAGGGTGTTCTTCTTACCCTCGTACGGGTTCTCACCACCCTTGTACTCGATACGAATCGGCGTACCGACCAGTTTGAGCACCCGGCGATAGGTGTTTTCCAGGTAACGCGAGTACGACTTGGGAATGCTGTCGGTCTGGTTGCCGTGGATCACGATGAGCGGCGGGTTGGCACCGCCGAGGTGGGCATAGCGCAGCTTGATGCGGCGACCATTGACCATCGGCGGCTGGTGCTCGCTCACGGCATCTTCGAGGATCTGCGTCAGGCGGCTGGTCGGCCAGCGGGTGACCGCGGACTGGAACGCAGCCTGCACCGACTTGTACAAGTTGCCCACGCCCGTGCCATGCAGCGCAGAAATGAAGTGGATGTCAGCAAAATCGACGAAGAACAGCCGACGCTCCAGCTCGGTCTTCACGTAGGCGCGCTCACCCGGCTCCATGCCATCCCACTTGTTCAGGGCAATGACGATGGCGCGACCGGCTTCAAGGGCAAAGCCCAGCAGGTTCAGGTCATGGTCGACCACACCTTCGCGGGCATCCATGACGAAGATGACGACGTTGGCGTCCTTGATCGCCTGCAGCGTCTTCACCACCGAGAACTTCTCGACTTCCTCGTGGATCTTGCCACGCTTGCGCACACCGGCGGTGTCGATGAAGGTGTACTTGTCACCATCACGCTCGAACGGGATGTAGATACTGTCACGGGTAGTACCCGGCTCGTCGTAGACCACCACACGCTCCTCGCCGAGCATGCGGTTGACCAGCGTCGACTTGCCAACGTTCGGGCGGCCGATGATGGCGATCTTGATGCCATCCTTCTCGCTTGGGCCAGGAATGCGCACGGCTTCCTCACCTTCAGCAACGTCCTGTTCGAGGGCTTCGTCTTCGGCATCACGCGGCAGGTGACCGAGCACGGCCTCCATCAAGGCGCTGATACCCCGGCCCTGGGAGCCTGCCACCGGAATGGCGTTGCCCATGCCCATTGGCGAGAATTCGGCGCGGGCAACGTCGGGGTCGATGTTGTCGATCTTGTTGGCAACCAGGATCGCGGCCTTGTTCCGCTTGCGCAGGTGCTCGGCGATCATCTGGTCTGCTGCGGTCATGCCCGCTCGGGCATCAACCAGAAACAGCACGTAGTCGGCTTCTTCGATGGCCATGAGCGACTGCTCGGCCATTTTTTCGTCCATGCCCACTTCGTCACCGGTGATACCACCGGTGTCGATCAGGATGAAGGAACGACCCTGCCAGCTGGCATCACCATACTGGCGGTCACGGGTCAGGCCCGACAGGTCACCGACGATGGCATCGCGGGTCTTGGTCAGGCGGTTGAACATGGTGGATTTGCCGACGTTCGGGCGGCCCACCAGGGCAATTACGGGAACCATCGGCTCTCCACTCTCGAATTCTTGAAAATGCAAAGGCCGCTGCAAGGCAGCGGCCGGAGTTTGGGCGGCGTGTCCTACGCCGCGGCTTGAAGCCCGCCAAGGCTTCAAGCATAGCTTCAGCGGATGGTCAGTGCCTCGAGCTTGCCGCTGTTGCCGAAGACATAGATGGTGTCGCCGACCACAAGTGGGCGGGCGCGCAGGCCATCGCTGTCGATACGCTCACGGCCGACGAAGCGGCCATCCACCTGGCTCAGCAGGTGCAGGTAACCTTCAAAGTCACCCACAGCCACGTAGCTGCTGAACACTTCAGGGGCGGTCAACTGGCGGCGAGCCATGCTGTCGTTGCTCCACAGGGCACTGGAAGAGCGCTCATCCACACTTTCCACGGTACCCGAGGCTTCACTGACGTAGACGTTACCGAAGCCCTGGGCGACACCCACATAGCTGGAAGCATCGCGCTGCCACAGCTCGCGGCCGCTTTCCAGGTCCAGGCCCGCTACACGGCCCTGGTAGGTGCTGACGTACAGGGTACCACCAGACAGCAGCAAGCCGCCGTCGATATCAACCACACGGTCCAGCTCGGAACGGCCCTTCGGGATGGCCACGCGGCTTTCCCACACCGGCACACCGTTGTTGATGTCAACCGCGACCACTTTGCCGGTGGACAGGCCGGCAACCGCCAGGCGGTTGGTGGCGATCGGCGCACCGGTGCCACGCAGCGTCAGCACGGCCGGGGAGTTTTCGTAGATCCAACGGCGGTCGCCAGTGGCGGCATCCAGGCCGATCAGGCGGTCGTCCTGGGTCTGCACCACCACCACGTCACCGTTGTTGGCAGGTGGGGCCAGCACTTCGCTGGTCACGCGCGAGCGCCAACGCTCCTCACCGGTGCTGGAGTCCAGAGCAATGACTTCACCCTTGAGGGTACCGAGCATGACCAGGCCATAGCCTACGCCAACTGCACCGGAAACCTGCAGCTCCAGGTCCTTCTTCCACACCACGTCACCCGTGATGCGGTCGAGGGCGAAGACTTCGCCGTTGACGTCGGAAGCGTAGATACGGTCGTTCTCGATGGCCGGTACCAGGGTGTTGTAGGTTTCACCCTGGCCGTCACCGATCGAACGGCTCCACTGCTTCTTCAGCACCACTTCCTCGGTGAACTTGGTCAGCTCGGCCGGGGGCAGTTCCTTCTTGCTGTTGCTGCTGCAACCTGCGGCCAGTACGGCCAGGGTCAGCACTGCTGCATGTTTCCAACCGATCACTTACGCGTCCCCTTTAGCCAGGTCATCCAGCTTCAATTGCAGGCCACCGACCGCCGCGTCATCGGACAGCGCAGCCTTGGCTTTTTCGTAAGCGCTGTGTGCGTCGTCGGCGCGACCCAGCTGCACCAGCAGGTCACCCTTCAACTCTTCACGGCTGGCCAGGAAGGCTTTGTCGGCGTCGCCGTCGAGAAGCTTGAGGGCATCCTCGGCCTTGTTCTGGGCTGCCAGTACGCGCGCCAGACGCTGACGCGAAATCTCGCCCAAGGTAACGTCGGCCGGTTTGTCCAGCACGCTTTTCAGCTCGGCTGCGGCGTCATCGAGCTTGCCGCTGTCGACCGCGACCTTGGCCACGAACAGGCTGCCGTACTGGGCGTAAGCGGTGCCGCCAAACTCGCTCTTGAGCTTGCCGGCCAGTTCCGCGACCTTGGTGGCGTCCGGCTGGCCGGTCGGTGTCAGGCTGGTTTCAATCAGCGCCTGATACAACTGCGAGGCACCTTGCGACTGGTTGGTCTGGTACTTGTGCCAGGTATTCCAGCCCAACACCACCACGCCAGCCAGCAATGCACCGGTCAGCAGCGGCTTGCCGTTGCGGTTCCACCAGTCCTTGACCCCTGCCAGGTCATCATCATCGGTACTCGACACCCCAATACTCCTTTTCGCCTATTCGCTTGTTGAACCGCGTTACGCCTGCGCGATCGCGGTTTCCAGGTGCTCTGCAAGAGCATCCCAGGCAATGTTCTGTTGTTCGCCCTGGCCACGCAGGGGCTTCAAGCCGATCTCTTGCTTGGCCAGCTCGTCGTCGCCGAGGATCAGGGCGAACAGTGCACCGCTCTTGTCGGCTTTCTTGAACTGGCTCTTGAAGCTGCCACCCCCGGCGTTGACAGCCAGGCGCAGGCCCGGCAAGCGGTCGCGCAAGCCTTCGGACAGGCGCAGGCCTGCCAGCTCCGCCTGCTCGCCAAAGGCGCACAGGTAAACGTCGATCTGACGGCTGATGGACTCCGGCACCTTGCCCAAGGTTTCCAACAGCAGGATCAGGCGCTCGATGCCCATGGCGAAACCAACGCCAGTGGTCGGCTTGCCACCCATCTGTTCGACCAGGCCGTCGTAACGGCCACCCGCGCACACCGTGCCCTGGGCGCCGAGCTTGTCGGTTACCCACTCGAACACGGTCTTGCTGTAATAGTCCAGGCCACGTACCAGCTTGGTGTTGATCACGAACGGAATACCGGCGGCGTCCAGGCGGGCCTTGAGGCCTTCGAAGTGCACGCGCGACTCTTCGTCCAGGTAGTCTTCCAGCTTCGGCGCGCCGACCAACACCGCCTGGGTGTTCTGGTCTTTGCTGTCGAGGATGCGCAGCGGGTTGCTCTTCAGGCGGCGCTGGCTGTCTTCGTCCAGTTGCTCCAGGCGCGCCGAGAGGAACTCGACCAGCGCGTCACGGTAGCGTGCGCGGGCTTCACTGGTGCCCAGGCTGTTGAGCTCCAGCTTGACCGCGTCCTGGATGCCCAGCAGGCCCCACAGGCGCCAGGTCAGCATGATCAGCTCGGCATCGATGTCCGGGCCGTCCAGGTTGAACACTTCCACGCCAATCTGGTGGAACTGACGGTAGCGGCCCTTCTGTGGGCGCTCGTGGCGGAACATCTGGCCGATGTACCACAGCTTCTGCACCTGACCGTTGCCGGTGATGCCGTGCTCGAGCACCGCTCGCACGCAGGCCGCGGTGCCTTCAGGGCGCAGGGTCAGCGAATCACCGTTGCGGTCCTCGAAGGTGTACATCTCTTTTTCGACGATGTCGGTCACTTCACCGATCGAGCGTTTGAACAGCTCGGTGAACTCGACGATCGGCGTGCGGATCTGGCTGTACCCGTAGGTGTCCAGCAGCCCGGCCACGGTGCCTTCGAAGTAGCGCCACAGCGGCGACTGTTCTGGCAGGATGTCGTTCATGCCACGGATGGCTTGCAGCGATTTGCTCACGAAAAGTCCTTACGAATTCGGTGTGTCAGCCACGGACGATCAGCGCCGCGTCAGCTTCGGCCTTTTCGGCCGCTTTCTGGCGGATGAGCTTTTCCAGCTCATCGACCAGGTTGTCATTGGTCAGTTTCTGCGCCGGCTTGCCGTCGATGTAGATCAGGTTCGGCGTGCCGCCGGTCAACCCGACATGGGCCTCCTTGGCTTCACCCGGGCCGTTGACCACGCAACCGATCACCGCCACATCCAGCGGCACCAGCAGGTCTTCCAGACGCCCTTCCAGCTCGTTCATGGTCTTGACCACATCGAAGTTCTGCCGCGAGCAGCTCGGGCAGGCGATGAAGTTGATGCCACGCGAACGCAGATGCAGCGACTTGAGGATGTCGTAGCCGACTTTCACTTCTTCGACCGGGTCGGCCGCCAGCGAGATGCGAATGGTATCGCCAATACCCTCGGCCAGCAGCATACCGAGGCCGACGGCGGACTTCACCGTCCCCGAACGCAGGCCACCGGCTTCAGTGATGCCCAGGTGCAGCGGTTGTACGATCTGCTTGGCCAGCAGACGGTAGGCTTCGACAGCCATGAACACGTCCGAGGCCTTGACGCTGACCTTGAAGTCCTGGAAATCCAGGCGGTCGAGATGCTCGACGTGGCGCAGGGCCGACTCGACCAGTGCGGCCGGGGTCGGTTCGCCATACTTCTTCTGCAGGTCTTTTTCCAGCGAACCGGCGTTGACCCCGATACGAATCGGAATGCCGCGGTCGCGGGCGGCATCGACCACAGCGCGCACACGGTCTTCACGGCCGATGTTGCCCGGGTTGATCCGCAGGCAATCAACGCCCAGCTCGGCAACGCGCAGGGCAATCTTGTAGTCGAAATGGATGTCGGCGACCAGCGGCACGCTGACCCGTTGCTTGATCTTGCCAAACGCTTCGGCGGCGTCCATGTCCGGCACCGAGACACGCACGATGTCCACGCCGGCATCGACCAGTCGCTGGATTTGCGCCACGGTAGCAGCGACATCGTTGGTGTCGGTGTTGGTCATGCTCTGCACCGCGATGGGCGCATCACCACCCACCGGCACATTGCCAACCCAGATTTTGCGGGATTCGCGACGTTTGATCGGAGATTCGCCGTGCATGACTTACTGTCCCAACTTCAGGCGAGCAGTCTCGCCACTGGTGAATGGGGCAACATCGACGGCCTGGCCGTTGTAGCTGACCTGGGCGCCCCGGGCAAAGCCCAGGCGTACCGCGAATGGCGGCTTGCCGGTCAGCTCGAGGTTGTCCCCCTTGCGCTTGATGGCGCTGAACAGCACCTTGCCGTTGCCGTCGCTGACCTGGGTCCAGCAATCGGCGGTGAACTGGATGGCGACCTTGGCGCTGCCAGCTGGCACTGCGGCAGGCTCGGTGGCCGCCACGGCCGGTGCAGGTGCAGGTGCAGCAGTGGCCTGTACCGGAGGCGTAACCGGTGCAGGCGAAGCAGCAGGGGCGGTTTGCACCGGCGCTTGCTGTGCTGGAGCAGGCGCTGCGGCAATGGCGGCCTCAGAGCTTACCGGTGCTTGTTCAGCGGAAGCAGGCTGCTCGGCAGCGCCCTGCTCCAGCGCCAGCGGCGCACTTTCAGCTTGCTGGCCAGCGGAAACGGCCTGGTCTTCAGGCTCATCGAGCGGGTGAATCTGTGTGGTGCCGTCGGCGCTTTCGACCTCGACATGCTCCAGGGCAATCTTGGCCAGGTCCTTGCCCCGCAGGCTGCCCTGGTCCTGCCACCAGAAAAAGCCACCACCGACCACAGCCACCAGCAACAGCAGGCTGACGCCGCGCAGGATGTTGTGCGACAGACGCACAGGCTCTTCGATACGGCCCAGCGAATGCACGTCGCTGCCTTTGGCGTGGGTACCGGTGTAACGGTCGAAGGCGTCTACCAGGGCGGCCTGGTCGAGGTCCATCAGCTTGGCGTAGGCACGAATGTAGCCACGAGCGAAAGTATGCCCGGGCAGCTTGTCGAAGGCGCCGGTTTCCACGTGGTTCAACGAACTGACAGTGAGGTTGAGCTTGCGGGCCACCTCGGCTTGAGACCAGTCCCGTTTCTCACGGGCCAGGCGCAAAAGCTCACCGGGGTTCTGGCCAGGCGCTACTGCTACTTCGGGGTGCGCGGCGTTCATCGTTGCTCCGACAGGTATTGCTGGTATTCCGGCGTACCGGGATAAAGTCGTTGTAATTGCTGGCCCAATTCGGCCAGTGCGCCCTGCTCGTCGAACACCCTGGCAAGGCGGCTGCCCAGCAGCAGGCTACGGGCGTCGTGGTCGCTCAACTGGCTGAAACGATCGTAGTAGTCCCGGGCCGGCACATAATGCCTGTTTTCGTAGGACAACTCAGCCATTTCCAGCAACGCTTTTGGTTGCCGCGGGTTGAGTTGTAACGCTTTCAACAAATACGCGTGCGCCTGATCGCGGCGTTCGAGCTTCAGGACGGTCAGGCCCAGATTTTCGTACACGCGTGAGCGCTCAGGATACAGGGTATCGGCACTGGCCTGGCGAAACATCTGCTTGGCTTCGGCAAATCGCCCCTGAGCATAAAGGAAACTGCCGTAATTGTTGCGAATTCGCGTGTCACCGCGGCTTATCAGCAAGGCCTTGCGAAAGTGTGCTTCGGCCAGCGCCGGCTCGCCTTCGGCTTGAAACACTACTGCCAGGGCGGCGTGCGCATCGACATCCTGGTCATTCAGCGCCAGGGCCTTTCCAAGCGGCGCCTTGGCCTGTTCGGTCAACCCTTGTTGCAAATAGCCCAAGCCAAGCTGCACATAAGCCCGCCCCGCCTCCACCCTGCCCTGGCGGCTGGCCAAGGGGTCGCTCGCGCCGCCCGACACGCAGCCGGCCAGCAGCGAAAGCGCAAGGATCGACAGCGCGGCGCGCAGGCTCATGGGCAAGGTACCTGTCAGTGGCTGGCGGCGCTGTCTGGCAGTTCGACGTCCGCAGAAAGCTGGCGAACAGCGATGTAGCGCTCACTGCGGCGAGTACGGTCATTGACCTGGCCCACCAGCTGGCCACAGGCAGCGTCGATGTCGTCGCCGCGCGTGGTACGGGTGGTGACGTTGAAGCCACCGTGGTGCAGCAGATCCTGGAAGCGACGAATGGCGTTGTTGCTCGGTCGCTCGTAGCCCGAATGCGGGAACGGGTTGAATGGGATCAGGTTGATCTTGCAGGGTACATCGCGCAACAGTTCGATCATCTGCGCAGCATGCTCGGGCTGGTCGTTGACGTCCTTGAGCAGGGTGTACTCGACGGTGAGCACGCGCTTGCCGCCCAGGGTGGACATGTAGCCCATGCACGATTCCAGCAGCATCTTCAGCGGGTACTTCTTGTTGATCGGTACCAGCTTGTTGCGCAGTTCGTCGTTCGGCGCATGCAGCGACAGGGCCAGCGACACGTCGATGTGCTTGGCCAGCTCGTCGATCATCGGCACCACACCCGAGGTGGACAAGGTGACACGGCGCTTGGAAATGCCATAGCCAAGGTCATCCATCATGATTTTCATGGCGGCAATGACGTTGTCGAAGTTCAGCAAGGGCTCGCCCATTCCCATCATGACCACGTTGGTAATCGCGCGGTCGACTTTGGCAGGGACGGTCCCGAAGGATTTGTTGGCAAGCCACACCTGGCCGATCACTTCGGCGGCAGTGAGGTTGCTGTTGAAGCCTTGCTTGCCGGTGGAGCAGAAGCTGCAGTCCAGGGCACAGCCGGCTTGCGACGATACGCACAGGGTGCCACGGTCGTCGGTTGGAATATAGACGGTCTCGACGCAGCTGCCGGAGGCAACGCGGATCACCCATTTACGGGTGCCGTCGGCGGAAATGTCTTCACTGACCACTTCCGGTGGGCGTATTTCGGCAACGGCCTCGAGCTTTTCGCGCAAGACCTTGCCTACGTTGGTCATGGCCGCAAAGTCGGACACGCCAAAATGGTGAATCCATTTCATCACCTGGCCGGCACGGAAGCGCTTCTCCCCGATAGAGTCGAAGAATTGTTCCATTTCCGGCTGGGTCAGACCCAACAGGTTGATTTTGCCAGTAGATGTCGTCATGGATTCACCCTCACCCGTAAGCTTTCGCTTAGCGAGTGGTTACCTCGGTAGCAGCGAAGAAGTAAGCGATTTCGCGAGCAGCAGCAGCTTCGGAGTCCGAACCGTGAACGGCGTTGGCGTCGATCGACTCGGCGAAGTCAGCGCGGATGGTGCCGGCAGCAGCTTCTTTAGGGTTGGTAGCACCCATCAGCTCACGGTTCTTGGCAATGGCGTTCTCGCCTTCCAGAACCTGGACAACGACCGGACCGGAAGTCATGAAGGCAACCAGGTCACCGAAGAAGCCGCGCTCGCTGTGCTCAGCGTAGAAGCCTTCGGCTTCGGCTTTGGACAGTTGCTTCATTTTCGAGGCAACGATTTTCAGGCCGGCTTCTTCGAAGCGAGTGGTGATCTTGCCGATGACGTTTTTGGCAACAGCGTCAGGCTTGATGATGGAGAAAGTACGTTGAACAGCCATGGAAAACTCCAGAATATGAGTGTTACGAAAAATTAAACCCGCGAATTATACGCGGGTTCCGGGGGATTGCCTAACCTGCAAGTGACGCTTAGTCGGCTTCGTCGATCCAGGCGGCCTGGATTGCCTCGAGCACTTTCTCACCGCCGCGTGACGGATCGTCGCTGAACTCTGGCAATGCCAGCACCCAGCGGTGCAGGTCCACGAAATTCACATAACGAGGATCGACCTCAGGCTTGCTTTCTGCAAGCTGGATTGCGATCTCAAGTACATCAACCCATTTCAGACTCATGTACAGGCCCTCAGTGCGGTGCTTCGGCAGCATGGTTGAGCGAATACTTGGGGATCTCGATGGTCAGGTCTTCGTCAGCGACGAAAACCTGGCAACCAAGGCGCGATTGCGCTTCCAGGCCCCAGGCTTTGTCCAGCATGTCCTCTTCCAGCTCGTCAGCCTCTTCGAGCGAATCGAAGCCCTTGCGCACGATGCAGTGGCAAGTGGTACAGGCCTTGACGCCGCCGCAAGCGCTTTCCATCTCGATGTGGTGGTCGTGGGCCAACTCCAGGATGTTGGTCCCAGGCTTGACCTCCACGGTCAGCCCCTCGGGGCAGAACTTCTCATGCGGCAGGAATGTCACCAGCGGCATCGATTACTCCTCGATCTCATTCAGGTTGCGCCCGGCCAGTGCGGCTTTGACCGTCGAATCAAGGCGACGGGCGGCAAATGCATCGGTCACCTGCGACAGACGCTTGGTCTGTTGCTCGATGGCTGCGCCATCGGTGCCGGCCAGCAAATCACGTAGTTCTTGCATCTGGAATTCGATGGCGTCGCGCTCGTCACTGCTGAGCAGGCGCTCGCCGTCGGCGTCCAGGGCGCCCTGTACCGCCTCGAGCAGCCGCTCGCCATCTACCTGATGCTCACGCAACTGGCGGGCGTGCTTGTCGGAACCGGCGTTTTCGAAGGAGTCCTTGAGCATGCGGGCGATTTCGCCGTCGGTCAGGCCGTAGGACGGCTTGACCTGAATGCTGGCTTCAACGCCCGAACCCAGCTCGCGGGCAGCGACGCTGAGCAGGCCATCGGCATCCACCTGGAAGGTGACGCGGATTTTCGCAGCACCGGCAACCATGGCCGGAATGCCGCGCAGCTCGAAGCGGGCCAGCGAACGGCAGTCACTGATCAGCTCGCGCTCGCCCTGCAGGACGTGGATCATCATGGCCGACTGGCCGTCTTTGTACGTGGTGAATTCCTGAGCACGCGCCACCGGAATGGTGGTGTTACGCGGGATCACTTTCTCCATCAGCCCGCCCATGGTCTCAAGACCAAGCGACAGCGGGATGACATCGAGCAGCAGCAGCTCGCCACCTTCGCGGCGGTTGCCGGCCAAGGTGTCAGCCTGGATGGCGGCACCGATGGCCACCACCTGGTCTGGGTCGATCGAGGTCAGCGGGGTGCGCCCGAACAGTGCACCGACGGCCTCACGCACACGCGGCACGCGGGTAGAACCACCGACCATGACTACGGCGCTGACCTCCTCCAGCTCAACACCACTGTCGCGCACCGCACGGCGGCAAGCCTTCAGGCTGCGGGCAACCAATGGTTCGATCATGGCTTCGAAGGCGCTGCGGGTCAGCTCACCGTGCCAGGCACCGTGGCTGACGTTGACCACGTCAGCGTCGGTCAGGGCCTCCTTGGCGGCGCAAGCGGTTTGCAGCAGCGCGCGCTGGGTAGCCGGGTCGAGGTCAGACGACAAACCCGCCTGTTCGATGATCCAGCCGGCAATAGTGTGATCGAAGTCATCCCCCCCAAGGGCGGTATCACCCCCGGTGGCCAGCACTTCGAATACGCCAGCGGTCAGGCGCAGGATGGAAATATCGAAAGTACCGCCGCCCAGATCATAGATGGCCACCACGCCTTCGGCGTTCTGGTCCAGGCCGTAGGCTACGGCGGCCGCAGTCGGTTCGTTGAGCAGGCGCAGCACGTTCAGGCCGGCCAGACGCGCAGCATCTTTGGTAGCCTGACGCTGGGCGTCATCGAAATAGGCCGGCACGGTGATCACCGCGCCTACCAGCTCGCCACCCAAGGTAGCTTCGGCACGTTCGCGCAACACCTTAAGGATGTCGGCAGACACTTCCACCGGGCTTTTCGGACCCTGCACGGTGTCGATGAACGGCATGTGCGACTCACCGCCAACGAAGCGGTACGGCAATTGCTCGCCCAGTTGCTTGACGTCGGCCAGGCCGCGCCCCATCAGGCGCTTGACCGACAGCACAGTGTTCAGCGGGTCGCTTGAGGCGGCGTCACGCGCAGCCTGCCCCACTTCGATACGCCCGTCGAGGTAGCGCACCGCGGACGGCAGAATGACGTTGCCCTGCGCGTCGGGCAGGGGCTCGCTGCGGCCGCTACGCAGTGCAGCGACCAGAGAGTTGGTGGTACCCAGGTCGATCCCCACCGCCAGGCGACGCTGGTGAGGCTGAGGGCTTTGACCGGGTTCGGCAATCTGCAGTAGGGCCATGCTTATCTGAATACCTTAGGTGTCATCACGGGCAACACCGGGTTAATCGTCGAGGCGCTCTTCCAGTTGGCGCACTTCTTGGGCGAGCTTGTCGAGGAACTGCATGCGGCGCATCAGGCGCTCGGCCTTGTCGCGCTCGCCTGGGGCATCCCAGCAGGCGGCAAAGTCCTCGTTCAGCGTGTCCTGGGCAGCCTTGAGGCGCTTCTTGAACACGCCGACACCATCAAGGTCGGCTTCGTCCTGCAACTCCTCGAGCTCTTCACGCCACTGCATCTGCTGCAACAGGAAGTCAGGGTCGTGGACCGTGACTTCCTGAGGCACTTCATGGCCGCTGATGGCCAGCAGATAGCGGGCGCGCCGCGGCGCACTGCGCAGGGTCTGGTAGGCGTCGTTGAGTGCTGCGGACTTTTCCAGCGCTACCCGCTGCTCACGCTCGGAGGCGTCGGCAAAGCGGTCGGGATGGACTTCGCGGGCCAGCTCGCGATAGCGAGTGGCCAGCTTGTCGAGATCCAGACGGAAGCTTGGCTGGAGATCAAACAATGCGTAATGACAAGGAGTACCCACAGCCAGCCTCAAACGTTGAAGCTTTCGCCGCAGCCACACTCACCGCGCACGTTGGGGTTGTTGAACTTGAAGCCTTCGTTCAACCCTTCCTTGACGAAATCCAGTTCGGTGCCATCGAGGTAGACCAGGCTCTTGGGATCGATGATCACCTTGACGCCATGGTTTTCGAACACCTGGTCTTCGTCCGCCAGTTCGTCGACGAATTCCAGCACGTAGGCCAGACCCGAGCAACCGGTGGTGCGCACGCCCAGGCGAATGCCCTCACCTTTGCCGCGCCCGTCGAGGGAGCGGCGAATGTGGTTGGCGGCGGCTTCTGTCATGCTGATAGCCATCAGAACTCCTTACCTTGCAACAGGCGACTTAGATCAAGCCTTTCTTCTGCTTGTAGTCGCGTACGGCTGCCTTGATGGCATCTTCGGCGAGTACCGAGCAGTGAATCTTGACCGGCGGCAACGCCAGCTCTTCGGCCAGTTGGGTATTCTTGATGGTTTCGGCCTCGTCCAGGGTCTTGCCCTTCATCCACTCGGTGGCGAGGGAACTGGACGCGATGGCCGAACCGCAGCCGTAGGTCTTGAACTTGGCGTCTTCGATAACGCCCTGCTCGTTGACCTTGATCTGCAGGCGCATCACGTCACCGCAGGCCGGGGCGCCGACCATGCCGGTGCCGACATCCGGGTCTTCGGCATTCATCTTGCCGACGTTGCGCGGGTTTTCGTAGTGGTCGATGACCTTTTCACTGTATGCCATGGTGCAATTCCTTCCTCATCAGGGAGCCGCTCTTGCCGGCGACTGCTTAGTGGGCGGCCCACTCGATCTTGGAGATGTCAACGCCGTCTTTGTACATATCCCACAGCGGCGACAGCTCACGCAGTTTGTTGACGGCCTCGCAGACTTTCTGCGCGGCGTAGTCGACTTCTTCTTCGGTGGTGAAACGGCCGAAGGAGAAGCGGATCGAGCTGTGCGCCAGCTCGTCGTTGCGGCCCAGAGCACGCAGTACGTAGGACGGCTCGAGCGACGCGGAGGTACAGGCCGAACCGGACGATACGGCGATGTCTTTCAGCGACATCAGCAGCGATTCGCCTTCGACGTAGTTGAAGCTCAGGTTCAGGTTGTGCGGTACACGTGCTGTCTGGCTGCCATTGACGTACAGCTCTTCAAGGTTTGAGACCTGCTTGAAGAAGCGGTCGCTCAGGGCCTTGATGCGTGCGTTTTCTGCAACCATTTCCTGCTTGGCAATGGCGAAGGCTTCGCCCATGCCGACGATCTGGTGGGTCGGCAGGGTGCCCGAACGCATGCCGCGCTCATGACCGCCGCCGTGAATGATGGCTTCAAGACGGACACGCGGCTTGCGGCTGACGTACAGCGCGCCGATGCCTTTCGGGCCATAGACCTTGTGCGCCGAGAACGACATCAGGTCGACTTTCAGCTTTTGCAGGTCGATTTCGACCTTGCCGGCCGATTGGGCGGCGTCGACATGGAACAATACGCCGCGCGAACGGGTCAGTTCACCGATGGCAGCAATGTCGTTGATCGAGCCGACTTCGTTGTTCACATGCATCAGCGAGACCAGGATGGTGTCGTCGCGCAGCACCGCTTCTACCATGGCCGGGGTAACGATGCCGTCTTCGCCTGGCTCCAGGTAAGTGACTTCAAAACCTTCGCGCTCCAGCTGGCGAGCGGTATCCAGGACCGCCTTGTGCTCGATCTTGGAGGTAATGATGTGCTTGCCCTTGGTCTGATAGAAGTGCGCGACACCTTTGAGCGCGAGGTTGTCGGACTCGGTGGCACCGCTGGTCCAGACGATTTCGCGCGGATCGGCGTTGATCAGCTCGGCAACCTGGCGGCGACCGTTCTCCACCGCTTCCTCGGCTTTCCAGCCAAAGACGTGGGAGCGCGAGGCCGGGTTACCGAAGTTCCCGTCGACCAGCAGGCAGTCGGCCATCTTCTGGGCCACGCGTGGGTCGACCGGAGTGGTCGCAGAGTAATCAAGGTAGATCGGCAACTTCATTTGTCTCTCCTATCAGGCGGTGGCGTCGCTCGTCGTCCCAGGGGATCAATCGACGGCAGACGTCTCAATCTTGTCCAGCTGGGCGGTTCGTCCTGCGACACGGCGCAGGTCCTGGCGCTGGGCGACTTCCTGCACATCACGGCGCTTGACGAGGTCGGCCAGGCTTATGCCGCTGAGGAATTCATGGATCTGCTGGCTGAGGTCGCACCACAGGTGGTGGGTCAGGCAGGTATCACCGGCATGGCAGTCCCCGAGCCCCTGGCAACGGGTGGCATCGACCGATTCGTTGACCGCGTCGATAACCTGGGCCACCTGGATGGTTTCCATGCCCCGCGACAGCTGATAGCCGCCGCCTGGACCGCGCACACTGGAAACCAGGCTGCTGCGACGCAGCTTGGCGAACAGCTGCTCCAGATAAGAGAGGGAAATGCCCTGGCGCTCGGAAATATCGGCCAAAGACACCGGCCCATGCTTCGCGTGCAACGCCAAGTCGAGCATGGCGGTCACGGCGTATCGGCCTTTGGTAGTCAGTCGCATGGCTATTGGGTACCACGGGAGTTTCAGGATGTGTGCGAGTATGCGATTCCCGAGCATTTAAGTCAACTATTAGACCTACTGCTTTAGTCGGGTTTGCATCAGGGAGGCGGGCGCGATTGTAGCAGACGAGGGGCGCGAGCACACGCCCCACATGCCACCATGACTTCAGTGCGGCGCGATCAATGCGGCTGAGTGTCGCGCTGGGCCACCTGGGTAACCTCGGTGAAGTCGTCTTCCGGCAAGGCCGGCAGTTCCTTGGCGCAATAGTCACTGCCCATCTTGGTCAGCGCGCCACACATACCCTCCAACCGTTCGTCGACGGCCTGCAGATGATCGAGCATCTGGCCGATGGCCCGCGCCACCGGATCGGGCATGTCGCCACTGACACCATAGGCGTCAAAGCCGATCTTCTCGGCCATTGCCTTACGCTTGGCCTCGACTTCGGTGTCCTCGCTCTTGACGATGATCCGCCCCGGAATGCCAACCGCTGTAGCCCCGGCCGGCACCGCCTTGGTAACCACCGCATTGGAACCGATCTTGGCCCCGGCGCCGACCGTGAAAGGCCCCAGCACCTTGGCACCGGCCCCTACCACCACGCCGTTTTCCAAGGTGGGGTGGCGCTTGCCCTTGTTCCAGCTGGTGCCACCGAGCGTCACCCCCTGGTACAGGGTGACGTCATCACCGATCTCGGCGGTTTCGCCAATGACGATGCCCATACCGTGGTCGATGAAAAAGCGCCGGCCAATGGTGGCGCCGGGGTGGATTTCGATACCGGTCAGCCAGCGACCGAAGTTCGACACCAGCCGGGCCAACCATTTGAAATCACGCCTCCACAGCGCATTGCCCAGGCGGTGCAGCCAGATGGCATGCATGCCGGGGTAGCAAGTGAGCACCTCGAAGGCATTGCGTGCAGCCGGGTCACGGTGGAATACGCTTTGAATATCTTCACGCAGACGTTCGAACATCTGTCAGTCCTTCCGTTTATGCGACTCGCCCCGGACCACCTTCTGGGTCTCGGTGAGGATGCCGCGCAAAATGCTCATTTCCGAACGCTCGACCGCCACCCGCCCATACAGCCGGCGAAGGCGCGGCATCAGGTGCTTGGGCTTTTCGGGGTCGAGGAAGCCGATGCCCACCAGGGTTTTCTCCAGGTGGTCGTAGAACAGCTCCATTTCATCCATGGTCGCCAGCTCAGCGGCGTCAACCTTCTCGACTTTGCCCGGTGCTTCACCGGCAGCCAGCCAGGCCATGCGCACCTCGTAGGAGAGCACCTGCACGGCAGCCGCCAGGTTCAGCGAGCTGAAGTCGGGGTTGGAGGGAATGTGCACGTGGAAATGACATCGCTGCAGTTCTTCGTTGGTCAGGCCGGCGTGCTCGCGCCCGAACACCAGGGCGATTTCCTCGCCGCCATTGGCATGCTCCACCGCCTTGGCACCGCATTCACGCGGGCCGATCAACGGCCAGGGAATGCTGCGCTCGCGGGCGCTGGTGCCCATCACCAGGTTGCAGCCGACCAACGCCTGTTCGAGGCTGTCGACCACCTGGGCGTTATCCAGCACATCGTCGGCGCCCGAAGCACGGGCACTGGCATCCACGGCGGGGAATTCTTTCGGCTGCACCAGCACCAGACGCGACAAGCCCATGTTTTTCATGGCACGCGCAGCGCCGCCGATGTTGCCGGGGTGGCTGGTATTGACCAGAACAACACGAATATTTTGCAGCAAGGTGTTGTGCTCACAGATGCAGGAATCAGGGCCTTCGATCTTACAGAACCGACAGACGTAACGCCATGAAAGCAAATGTGACACTTCTGCCGCCAAAGTTTTCTGCTAGAATGATCGGCTTTCTTCTTTAACATCTCCAGGTGACCCGCCCATGCAGCCTATGCTGAATATCGCCCTGCGCGCCGCTCGCAGCGCCAGTGAACTGATTTTCCGCTCCATCGAACGCCTGGATAGCATCAAGGTCGATGAGAAAGAGGCCAAGGACTACGTTTCCGAAGTCGATCGCGCCGCCGAGCAGAGCATCGTCAACGCCCTGCGCAAGGCCTACCCGAACCACTCCATCCAGGGCGAGGAAACCGGCCTGCACGCGGGTAGCGGCGAAGAAGGCAAAGATTACCTGTGGATCATCGACCCGCTGGACGGCACCACCAACTTCCTGCGCGGCATCCCGCACTTCGCCGTCAGCATCGCCTGCAAATACCGCGGCCGCCTTGAGCACGCCGTGATCGTCGACCCGGTTCGCCAGGAAGAATTCACCGCCAGCCGTGGCCGTGGCGCCCAACTCAATGGCCGCCGCCTGCGCGTCAGCTCGCGCACAAGCCTGGAAGGCGCCCTGCTGGGCACCGGCTTCCCGTTCCGTGACGGCCAGATGGCGGACATGGACAACTACCTGGGCATGTTCCGCGCCTTGACCGGCCAGACCGCCGGCATCCGCCGCGCCGGCTCCGCCAGCCTGGACCTGGCCTACGTGGCTGCTGGCCGCTTCGACGCCTTCTGGGAGTCGGGCCTGTCCGAATGGGACATGGCAGCTGGCGTACTGCTGATCCAGGAAGCCGGTGGCTTGGTGAGCGACTTCAACGGTGGCCACGACTTCCTCGACAAAGGTCACATCGTTGCAGGCAACATCAAGTGCTTCAAGGCAGTACTGACTGCCATCCAACCGCACCTGCCAGAAAGCATGAAGCGCTAAGCGCAGATTGCTGGCAAACAAAAAGCACCTCTCGAGGTGCTTTTTTTGTGCCTGGTGGTTTTGCGCGGCCTGTGCCGCCCTCTTCGCGGGTAAACCCGCTCCTACAGGGACAATGCGTTCCATGTAGGAGCGGGTTTACCCGCGAAGAGGCCGGCACAGGCCACGCAAATTACTGACCCGCTTCGCTCAGGATCAACTTGCCATTCTTGTCCAGCGGAATGGTCGATCCCGGCTCGCGATCCATCTTCACCTTGCCTACCTGATCACCGATGGAATAGGTCACGTTGTAGCCCACCACCTTCTCGCTGATGTCGTTGACCGTGTTGCAACGAGTTTGCGTGGTTGTGTAGGTATCACGCTCCTGCATGCCTTCCTGCACCTTGTTACCGGCATAACCACCACCGACCGCACCGGCCACCGTGGCAATCTTCTTGCCGGTACCACCACCAATCTGGTTACCCAGCAAGCCACCGGCCAGCGCACCCACGACGGTGCCGGCGATCTGATGCTGGTCCTTGACCGGCGCCTGGCGCGTAACGGTAACGTCCTTGCACACTTCACGCGGGGTTTTCACCTGTTGCTTGATCGGCTGCACGTCGGTGACCTGGGCATACTCAGGCCCCTTGTTGACCAAGCTGTAGGTCGCGACAGCACCTCCGGCAGTCACACCGACAGCACCCAGTACCGCACCCACCAGCATTGATTTATTCACGTGGACCTCCTGATCGTACCAGCGGGTATCAACCCGCGCTTCTCCCAGCCTTGGAGCAAAAAAAAAGGCGCGAGTTCAATACTCGCGCCTTTTACACCGCCAGGCGGTGATGGACTAGCCCTTACGGACGATCATCCACACCCTCGGCCTTGGTCGGCGGGATCAGGTCTTCGCTGTTCAGGTTCAGCCAGATCAGCACCACGTTGGCGATATAGATCGACGAGTAGGTACCGGCCATGACACCAATGAACAGGGCGAGCGAGAAACCGAACAGGTTGTCACCCCCGAAGAACAGCAGCGCGGCAATGGCCAGCAAGGTCGAAACCGAAGTGGCGACAGTACGCAGCAGGGTCTGGGTGGTGGAAATGTTGATGTTCTCGATCAGCGAGGCCTTGCGCATGACGCGGAAGTTCTCGCGTACCCGGTCGAACACAACAATGGTGTCGTTCAGCGAGTAACCGATGATCGCCAGGACCGCCGCCAGCACCGTCAGGTCGAAGGTGATCTGGAAGAACGACAGGATACCCAGCGTTACCACCACGTCGTGGATCAGCGAGATGATCGCGCCCACGGCGAACTTCCACTGGAAGCGGAAGGCCAGGTAGATGAGGATACCGCCCAGGGCCAGGAGCATGCCCATGCCGCCCTGGTCGCGCAGCTCTTCACCGACCTGCGGGCCGACGAACTCGACACGCTTGACCGTGGCCGGGTTGTCACCGCCTGCCTTCTGCAGCGCGGCAGCTACCTTGTTGCCCAACTGCGGGTCATCGCCCGGCATGCGCACCAGCAGGTCGGTGGTGGCACCGAAGCTCTGCACCACCGCCTCGTGGAAGCCGGAGTTGACCAGCTCGGCACGCACCGCCTTGAGGTCGGCAGGACGCTCGTAGGTCAGCTCGATCAGCGTACCCCCGGTGAAGTCCAGCCCGAAGTTCAGGCCCTTTTGCCACCAGCTGAACAGCGCCAACACGGTGAGGAGCACGGTGACGGCGAACGCGACATTGCGCACGCCCATGAAATTGATGGTTTTCATCGCAGCTCCCTCAAACCCACAGCTTCTTGATGTCACGCCCGCCACAGGTCAGGTTGACCAATGCACGGGTCACCATGACGGCGGTGAACATCGAGGTGAAAATCCCGAGGGACATGGTGACCGCAAAGCCTTTGACCGGGCCGGTACCCATGGCAAACAGGATGCCGCCGACCAACAGGGTGGTCAGGTTGGCGTCGACGATTGCCGAGTAGGCGCGATTGAAGCCTTCGTGGATAGCGCGCTGCACCGACATACCAGCAGCAATCTCTTCGCGAATACGCGAGAAGATCAGCACGTTGGCGTCCACCGCCATACCCATGGTCAACACGATGCCGGCAATACCCGGCAGGGTCAGGGTCGCCCCCAGCAGCGACATCAACGCCAGCAGCAGCACCATGTTGCCCGCCAGGGCGATGGTGGCCAGCACACCGAAGGCGCGGTAGATGGCGATGATGAACAGCGAGACGAACAGCATGCCCCACAGCGAGGCATCGATACCCTTGGTGATGTTGTCAGCACCCAGGCTTGGGCCAATGGTACGTTCTTCAGCGAAGTACATCGGCGCGGCCAGGCCACCGGCACGCAGCAGCAGGGCCAGCTCGGACGATTCGCCCTGGCCGTTCAGGCCGGTGATGCGGAACTGGCTGCCAAGCGGCGACTGGATGGTCGCCAGGCTGATGATTTTTTTCTCTTCGACGAAGCTTTGCACGGCAACGTCCTTCTCGACGCCGCCGACGGTTTGCTTGACGTAGCGGGTAACCGGCTTCTGCTCGATGAAGATCACCGCCATGCTACGGCCGACGTTGCTACGGGTAGCACGGCTCATCAGCTCGCCACCGTGGCCATCCAGGCGAATGTTCACCTGCGGGCGGCCATGCTCGTCGAAGCTGGCCTGGGCGTCGGTAACCTGGTCACCCGTGATGATCAGGCCCCGCTCGACTGCGGCGGAGCGGCCGCCCTCACGGAACTCGAACACCTCGGTAGTGGCCTTGGATGCACCCGGTTCGGCACCGAAGCGGAACTCCAGGTTGGCCGTTTTACCAAGGATACGCTTGGCTTCGGCAGTGTCCTGCACGCCTGGCAGCTCGACCACGATACGGTTGGCGCCCTGGCGCTGTACCAGAGGCTCTGCCACACCCAGCTCGTTCACGCGGTTGCGCACGGTGGTGAGGTTCTGCTTGATCGAGTATTCGCGGATCTCGGCGACTTTCGCCTGGGTCAGCGCCAGACGCAGCACCGCAAGCTCGTTGCGGTCGGTGGTGGTCAGGTCGAAATCATTAAAATTCTTGCGGATCAGGGCGCGTGCCTGTTCGCGGGTGGCATCGTCAGCGAAGCCCAGCATGATGCCGCCATCCTGCTGAGGCAGGCTGCGGTAGCGGACGCGCTCTTTGCGCAGCAAGGTCTTGACCTCGCCTTCGTAGACTTTCATGCGGGCAGTCATGGCCTTGTCCATGTCCACTTCCAGCAGGAAGTGCACACCACCAGACAGGTCCAGGCCCAGTTTCATCGGGCTTGCGCCCAGGTTGCGCAGCCATTGCGGGGTAGTCTGGGCCAGGTTCAGGGCCACGACGTAATCATCGCCCAGTGCCTTGCGCACTACATCCTTGGCTGGCAGCTGGTCTTCCTGATTGGTCAGGCGGATCAGCCCGCTGCCCTTTTCACCCAGGCTTGCGCCCTTGACAGCGATCTTGGCATCGACCAGCGCCTTGCTGACGCGATCAAGGTCGGCCTGATTCACCTGCAGCGCCGAGCTGGCACCGCTGATCTGTACCGCCGGGTCATCCGGGTAGAGGTTGGGAGCGGAATAAATGAAACCGACCACCAGTACCAGCACGATCAGTGCATATTTCCACAGAGGATATTTGTTCAGCATCACGCCGCCCGTTCAAGACGCGGGGCGCGTTGCGCGCCCCGACTGGAAAATAAAACCGGTAACTCAGATAGCCTTGAGCGTACCTTTTGGCAGGGTCGCAGCAATGGCACCCTTCTGGAACTTCAGCTCGACAGTGTCGGACACTTCCAGCACCACGAAGTCATCGGAAACCTTGACGATCTTGCCGGCGATGCCGCCGTTGGTGACAACTTCGTCACCTTTCTGCAAGTTGCTCAGCAGGTTCTTCTGCTCTTTCGCGCGCTTGGCCTGCGGGCGCCAGATCATCAGGTAGAAGATGACCAGGAAACCGACCAGGAAAATCCACTCGAAGCCGGTACCGGCTGGGCCAGCGGCAGGTGCTGCAGCGTCCGCGTATGCGGCGGGGATGAAGAAGCTCATTGGGCACTCCTAATGTAATTTTCTAATAATGGATGCGGACAGTCAGTCCAAGGGCGGTACAGGAAGCCCGCGCTTGGCGTAGAAGGCGTCGACAAAGGCGGCCAATTTACCCTGTTGAATAGCCTCGCGTAAACCGGCCATCAAGCGCTGATAATGGCGCAAGTTGTGGATGGTATTCAGCATGCTGCTCAGCATTTCGCCGCATTTGTCCAGATGATGGAGATAGGCGCGCGAGAAGTTGGTGCAGGTATAGCAGTCACAGGTCGGATCCAGCGGCGATTCATCGTGACGATGGAACGCATTGCGGATCTTGATCACCCCTGTATCAACGAACAGATGACCGTTGCGCGCGTTACGCGTCGGCATCACGCAGTCGAACATGTCGACGCCGCGGCGCACACCCTCAACGAGATCTTCCGGTTTGCCTACCCCCATAAGGTAACGAGGTTTGTCAGCAGGCATCTGGTCCGGCAGGTAATCCAGCACCTTGATCATTTCGTGCTTGGGCTCGCCCACCGACAGGCCGCCAATGGCCAGGCCGTCGAAACCGATGTTTTCCAGGCCTTCCAGCGAGCGCATGCGCAGGTCCTGGTACATGCCCCCCTGAACAATGCCGAACAGCGCTGCGGTGTTGTCGGCATGGGCGTTCTTCGAGCGCTGGGCCCAGCGCAGCGACAGCTCCATGGAAGTGCGTGCCACATCGTGCTCGGCCGGGTACGGGGTGCACTCGTCGAAGATCATTACCACGTCCGAGCCCAGGTCACGCTGAACCTGCATCGACTCTTCCGGGCCCATGAACACCTTGGAACCATCGACCGGCGAAGCGAAGGTCACGCCCTCTTCCTTGATCTTGCGCATGGCACCCAGGCTGAATACCTGGAAACCACCGGAGTCGGTGAGGATCGGGCCTTTCCACTGCATGAAATCGTGCAGGCCGTTGTGCTTCTTGATCACCTCGGTGCCCGGACGCAGCCACAGGTGGAAGGTGTTGCCGAGGATCATCTCGGCGCCGATGGCCTCGATGTCGCGTGGCAGCATGCCCTTGACCGTGCCATAGGTCCCCACTGGCATGAATGCCGGGGTTTCCACGGTGCCACGTGGGAAGGTGATGCGACCCCGACGGGCCTTGCCGTCGGTGGCCAGCAGTTCGAAGGACATTCGACAGGTGCGACTCATGCTTGATCCTCGGGCCCGCGTGGCGCCGGATTGCGGGTGATGAACATGGCATCACCGTAACTGAAGAAGCGGTACCCATGCTCGACCGCCGCTGCGTAGGCAGCCATGGTCTCGGGGTAGCCGGCGAAAGCCGAGACCAGCATCAGCAGCGTGGACTCCGGCAGATGGAAGTTGGTGACCAGGGCATCGACCACATGGAACGGCCGGCCCGGGTAGATGAAGATGTCGGTGTCGCCACTGAAGGCCTTGAGCACGCCATCACGCGCGGCGCTTTCCAGCGAACGCACACTGGTGGTGCCAACCGCGATCACCCGACCACCACGGGCCCGGCAGGCCTCGATGGCATCGACCACATCCTGGCCCACTTCGAGCCACTCTTTATGCATGTGGTGGTCTTCGATCTTGTCGACCCGCACCGGCTGGAAGGTGCCGGCGCCCACATGCAGGGTGACGAAGGCGCGCTCGACGCCCTTGTCGGCGATCTTTTCCAGCAGCGCCTCGTCGAAGTGCAGGCCTGCGGTAGGCGCGGCAACCGCGCCGGCGCGCTGGGCGTACACGGTCTGGTAGCGCTCACGGTCGGCGCCCTCGTCCGGGCGGTCGATATAGGGCGGCAGCGGCATGTGGCCGACACGGTCGAGCAACGGCAGCACCTCTTCGGTGAAGCGAAGTTCGAACAGCGTGTCATGGCGCGCGACCATTTCGGCCTCGCCACCGCCATCGATGAGGATGACCGCGCCAACCTTGGGCGCCTTGCTGGCGCGCACATGGGCCAGCACCCGGTGGCTGTCGAGCACGCGTTCGACCAGTACCTCCAGCTTGCCGCCGGAGGCTTTCTGGCCGAACAACCGCGCCGGGATCACTCGGGTGTTGTTGAACACCATCAAGTCGCCGGGGCGCAGATAGTCGAGCAAGTCGGGGAATTGCCGGTGCGCCAGCGCGCCGGTAGGCCCATCGAGCACCAGCAGACGGCTGCCATGGCGCTCGGCCAACGGGTGGCGGGCGATCAGGGAATCAGGGAGTTCGAAGGAAAAATCGGCGACGCGCATGATGATGTTCGGTTCGGCAGGGCCGGGAAGTTTAGCCCAATGTGTGAAAATTGACCATGAAAGCCGATTGACCGACCAGCGGCACCTCTTTATACTGCGCGCCACGCCCTGATGGCGGAATTGGTAGACGCGGCGGATTCAAAATCCGTTTTCGAAAGGAGTGGGAGTTCGAGTCTCCCTCGGGGCACCAAAATCCGGAAAAAACCGACCTTACGGTCGGTTTTTTTTTGCTTGCGATTTATGCCCGTCATTGACGCCGCCCCCCTGACTCCCGCGCCTCCCCCCATACCTGCATTCTATTGGCCGCGCTGTGCACTGGCACTTAAGCTGTCATTCGTCAGATATATTCCGAAAGTATTGTTAGCGTAATGGCACTTAGCCATAGTAGCGCTCCCTTTTCTCCACGCACTGTGTATCCCATGAAAACAATCGCGCCCTGCATGGCGGCAATGATGCTGCTCAGTGGGTGCAATGGAGTGCCAACGTCGTACGTTTCAGATCCCGTCTACAGTCAGGCTTTCGTGGTCACTTCTGGTGCCCCTCTGCCGATGTTGCTGATGGCCAGCGCCATCCAGTGGAACGAGGATTACGCTGTAACCGCCAAACACACCCCCTTCCTGCGCAACGTGGTCCACGAGGGCCTCGGTGACGTAGTGTTCTTCAAGCACAAAGCCAGCAGCGTGCCGCACTGGCGCCAGTACGTGCCAGGGGAAGCCGTGACGGCGGTGGGCTTCAACAGTTTCATGATGCCGATGCAGGGCAAGGGCCATGCCCTGTCGTCGCTGGTACGGCTTGAGGGTACGCCTGGCAGCGTCTTCTACTCAGTACATGACGGCCCGATCACCAAGGGCATGTCGGGCGGGCCAGTGTTCGCCGATGACGGCACGGTGGTAGGCATCAACGTCGCCATCATTCCCACCAGCGAGATCGACGCCGGCAAGCGCCCGGACCTGGCCGGTAAAGATCGCATCAGCGTGTTCATGTCGTTTAGCGAGATCGACAAGGAATGGCGGCGCTATCAGTACCTGTTGGCACACAAGGCCAAGCCGAGGGCGCCGGCTGCGGTCAAAGGCTACGTGGCGGTGGCCGCCAAGCCGTGAATCGGGGCGCGGTGTTGGATGGAAAGCGGCCTATGATGTGAGGCTGATGGCCTCTTCGCGGGTAAACCCGCTCCTACAGGGCCTGCACAGGATTTGAGCCTTGTGCAGTACCTGTGAGAGCGGGGTTACCCGCGAAGAGGCCCTGCCAGCCAACGCGAGAAGGACCTGCCATGCACCTGACCCACCGCCCAATCCGGCCTGAAGACATCCCCGTTATCTGCAGCTTCCCGCAGAGCCCGGACGAACTGTTCTACATGTTCCCCAAAGCCACCTACCCCCTCACCCCCAACCAGCTGAGCGACGCCATAGCCCAACGCAGCGGCTCCACGGTAGTGGAAGGTAACGACGCTGTCCTGGCCTTCGCCAATTTCTACAAAGCCGAACATGGCGGCCTATGTGCCCTGGGCAACGTAGTGGTGGCACCCAGCGCCCGCGGCCTTGGTGTAGCGCGTTATCTGGTAACGGCCATGATCGACCTCGCCCGCCAGCAGTACAGCGCCCGGGAGGTCTGGGTGTCATGCTTCAATCACAACACCGCAGGCTTGCTGCTTTATCCACAGCTGGGCTTCACACCGTTCGGCATCGAGGAGCGGCAGGCGTGGGACGGCACGCGGGTAGCGTTGGTGCAGATGAAGCAAATATTGACTTAACCGAGCTGGATCAGCGGGTCATTGCATGTGGCTGAACGAGAAGGTCCACCCCCAGAGCACGAATGACCCTCAATACAGTGTCAAAACGAGGCTTCGCGCCAGGGCTCAGCGCCTTGTACAGGCTTTCTCTACCCAGCCCACTCTCCGTAGCAATATGTGTCATGCCCCGTGCACGAGCGATATGGCCAAGTGCTCGAATGATTTCCTCGGTATCGCCATTTGATAGCACCTGGCTAAGGTATTCACTGATTGCCTCATCGCTGCTCAACAAGGCTGCCATATCAAACGGGATCAATTTTTCGCTCATTTCATCTCCTTCAGCAGCTTTCTGGCGTTGAGGATGTCGGCGGCTTGGGTGGACTTGTCGCCGCCGACCAGCAGTAAAACCAACCTCTGCCCCTTTTGCGTGAAATAGACGCGATAACCGGCAGCTACGTCGATGCGAAGCTCACCAATACCGCCTCCAAGCCACTTGAAGTCACCAAGATTGCCCGCCGCTGCTCGCTCCAGCCTACGACCTATCGCCAGCCTGGCCCTCAAATCTCTCAAGCTCGATAGCCAAGCGGCAAAGCTTTCCGTCTGTTCAACGAGAAACATCAAGTGGTCACCCAATCGTATCCTTATGGATACACCCATTCAAGGATTGAAGCGACCCACTCTGTCGTTTTTGAGCTGAATCAGGAATTCAGGCACGTCTGATAGGCTGGTCGGAGTTTTCCCTTCGTTTCAGCTACAAAATCCCTTGCAACATTCAACCCTCGAACCTTCGACGAGCCTCGGCGTCCCATCCTGCATCCCCCGCGTTTCGAGGTACCCCCGCGTGAAAGACGTCATCGCCCGCAAGTACCGCCTGGTGGTGAAGACCATCGGCTATATCGGTTGGTCGCTGTTCTGGCTGCTGATCTGGGATGTGCTGGTCACCATCGATTTCATGCTGTTCTTGAACAGCAAGTTCACCCTGCCACTGATCCCGCTGACCCTGCTGGGCTCAGCCTTGGTGGTGCTGGTGAGTTTTCGCAACAGCAGCGCCTACAACCGCTGGTGGGAGGCTCGCACCCTGTGGGGCGCGCTGGTGAACAGTTCGCGCAGCTTCGCCCGGCAGACGCTGACGCTGATAGATGACCCGGATGACAGCCTGAACCCGGTCAAGGCCACCCTGCTGCGCCGGCATATCGCCTATGTGAACTGCCTGGCGGCGCACCTGAAAGGTGAGCCCTGCCCGGAGGAGCTGATGGCCTTCATCCCGCCAGGTGAGTTCGAACGGCGCAACCGCTCGAACAATTTCGCCAATGACATTCTCGGCGGCTCGGCAGCCTTGCTGGCGCGGGAATACCAGGCCGGGCGACTGGACAGCATTCGCCTGGCGCGGCTGGAGTCGACGCTGGTAGACCTGTCTAACGCCCAGGGCGGCATGGAGCGGATTGCCAATACGCCATTGCCCTACCCCTATGTGTATTTCCCACGGCTGTTCATCACCCTGTTCTGCCTGATCGTGCCGGTGGGGCTGGTGGAGTCGTTGGGCTGGTTCACGCCGCTGGCGTCGACGGTGGTAGGATTCATGTTGCTGGCCATCGAGCGGATCGGCACGGACTTGCAGAGCCCGTTCAGGTTCAGCGAGCATCAGATCCAGATGGATACCATATGCGAGACGATCGAGCGTAACCTGGAGTCGATGCAGCGGGAGGCGCAGTGTGCCGAGGCTGTAGACGCCTGAGAGATGTCAGGGCTGCTTTGCAGCCCGGGCTTTCCGTCAGGCCCGCACATAGCGCTGACGCAACACATCACTCGACACATCCACCAGCAACACCAACACCAGCATACCGATGATCACCGTGCTGGCCTGGGCCTCCTGGAACAGGCTCAAGGTGGTGTACAGCATCTGCCCCAACCCGCCCGCCCCGACGAACCCGAGCACGCTGGCCATGCGGATGTTGTTCTCCCAGCGGTACAAGCTGTAGGCCAGCAACTGCGGCCACAGGTTGGGCAGGGTACCAAAGCAGAACGCCGCCACTTGGCTGCCCCCCTGCAAACGGATCGCCGCCGCCGGCTCGGGCGGGGCGTTCTCAAGCGCCTCGGCAAACAACCGCCCCAGCACCCCAGCAGTGTGCAACGCCAAAGCCAGGGTACCGGCATTCGGCCCCAGCCCAGCCGCCAGCACAGTCAGCGCTGCCCACACCAGTTCAGGAATGGCACGCAAGGCATTGAGCAGCAAACGCGCGGCCCCTTGCAACGGCCAACCGAAGCGGCCCGCCGCCGGCAGTGCCAGCAACATCCCCACTACCATTGCCAACAAGGTGCCCATGCCAGACATGGCCAGGGTTTCCATGGCCCCGCGCCACACCGCCTTGAGGTGCCCGGCAGACAGATCCGGCTGCAGGAAGCGCCCGGCGTACTCGCCCATCTGCCCCAGCCCGCCATTGCCGACCAGTGCGTGCAGGTCCAGTTCCAGATACGCGAACGAGGCCACCGCCGCTGCCACCATGGCGCCCAGCAACACCCAATTGATCACCCGGTTCATGCCAGCCTCCAGCGCAGCAGGCGGCTGAGCAGGTCGGCCAGGATCACCAGCAGCAAGAACGTCAACAGCATGCTCGCTACTTGCGCACCCGCAAACATGCGCATCGACAGGTCGATCTGCTGGCCCAGCCCGCCAGCACCGACAAAGCCCATCACCACCGAAGCCCGCACCGCGCACTCCCAGCGGTACACGGTGTACGACACCACTTCGGAGGCAGCATTGGGCAGGATGCCGTAGAAAAACGCCGCCAGCCGGCCACTGCCCGCCTGCAACAAGGCATGCGCCGGGCGCTGGTCGACCGACTCGAAGATTTCGGCGTAAACCTTGCCGAGCATGCCACTGTAGGTGATGGCGATAGCCAGTACGCCCGCCGTCGGTCCCAGCCCCACGGCGCGCACGAACAGCAACGCCCAGACGATCTCCGGCACGCTACGCAGGAAAATCAGCAGCCCACGCACCGGCAGGCGCAACAGTCGCGACCAGAACCCGGCCCGCCCGCCGCGTGAAGCAGCACGCAAGGACAAGGCACGGCTGGCCAGCAAGCCAGCCGGGATCGCCAACAACAACGCCAGCGCCATGCCGGCAGTCGCCACGGCCAGGGTCTGCAAGGTGGCTTCATACAGCAGTGCAAGAAAATCGGCATCATGTGCCGGCGGCCAGAAGGCGCTGGTAAAGCTGGCAATCTGCTGACGGTTGTCCGCCTGCAACAGCACCCCGGGGTTCAGTTCGCTTGACTGGATAGCCGGCCACAGTACTGCTACCGCCAACAGGGCCAGCAGCAACCGTGGCAGCAGCGCCGGGTCGCGGGCGTCAGCCTTTAGCATCGCGGAATCTGCACGGTCAGGATCGGCCCTTGGGTTGGCGGCGGAGCCAGTTGTTCGTTGGCATACAGCGCGTCCAGCAGATGCTCGGTGACCGCTTCGGCCGGGCAGTCGAACACAACCTGCCCTTCCCGAATGCCAATCACCCGCGGAAAATGCGCCAGCGCGAGCTCTACGGCGTGCAGGCTCGCCACCAACGTCACGCCAGTCGCTTGGGCATGGCGATTGAGCAAGGCCAGGCTGTGGTCGGCCAACACCGGGTCCATGGCCGACACCGGTTCGTCGGTCAGCAGCACCTGCGGGCGCTGGTACAACGCCCGAGCAATGCCCACCCGCTGCAACTGGCCACCGGACAACTGCCCACACTGCACGAACAGCTTGTCGGCCAGGCCCAGTTCGGCCAAGGCCTGGCGCGCCCCCGGTACATCGCTGGGGTACAGCAGGTTGAGCAAGCCGCGCAGCGTACCCCACTGCCCCAGGCGACCCGCCAGCACTGCGGTCACTACCCGCTGACGCGGTGGCAAAGGCGGCGCCTGATGCACCAGGCCAACCTGCGCGCGCAGTCGCTGGCGTGCCCTTGCCGACAGCGCCCAAGGCTGCTCGCCAAGCAACTCCAGGCGCCCACTGCTGGGCTGAACGGCCGTTGCCATCAGGTGCAGCAAGCTGGACTTGCCCGCCCCCGACGGCCCGATGATGGCGACACGCTCGCCCTGCGCGATCCGCAGGCTCACCGCGTCAAGCGCGCGTACCTGGCCATGACGCAGGCTGGCACCGTGAAGATGGATTGCCGCATTCGAAGCTGTCACTTGAGCAGGCCGGCCTCGCGTGCAGCTTGTTCGGTGCCCTTGTAGTTCTCAGGCTTGGTCTCGATGAAGCGGCTGGCGGCCTGCAGGTCCAGGATCGCCTTGTGCTCCGGGTTGCTCGGGTCAAGGTCCAGGAAGGCTTTCTTGATTTTCTGTTTCAACGCCGGGTCCATGTTGCCGCGCACGGTCCAGTTGTAGTCGAAGTAGGTCGGGGTGGTGGCGAACACCTTCACCTTGGTGGTGTCGACCTTGCCGGCATCCACCAGCTTTTGCCACACGCTGGCGTTCAGCACGCCACCCTCGACCTTGCCAGCCTGTACCCAGGCCACGGTGGCATCATGGGCGCCAGAATAGGCCACGCGGCTGAAGTACTCTTCAGGCTTGATATTGTCCTGCTTGTGCATGAAGTAACGCGGCATCAGGCTGCCCGAAGTAGACGAAATGGAACCGAAGGCAAACGACTTTCCCTTCAGATCGCTCAGGCTCTTCACGTCGGGGTTGGCGGTGATGAACTTGGACGTGAACTGAGCGTCCTGCTCACGCTGTACCAGTGGCGTGGCGGTCGGGTCCTTCAGGTGCACCTGAACGAACGTGAAGCCCCCCAGCCAGGCCAGGTCGAGACGGTCTGCGGCCAGCGACTCGACCACCGCTGGGTAGTCCGCCACGGGTACGAACTTCACTTCCATGCCCAGCTGCTTGGCCAGGTACTCACCCAAAGGCTTGAACTTGCGCTGCAGTTCGGTCGGCGCTTCGTCGGGGATGGCGCTGACCCGCAGGGTTTCGGCGGCCTGAACGACAACGGCACAGCAAGACAGCACGAGGCCGGCGGCAAGCGCCAGGGGGCGGTTGAGCATGGGTGTTCTCCGGTTCAATAGCGGGGAAGTGCCGACACATTTGCCGACACCGGGAATTATAAGAGGCAAGGGCCTAAAGGCCAGCTTTGCTACAATCGCGCAACAATTTGACCTGCAGAGGTGCATATGAGCGAGCCGATTCGCCTGACCCAGTACAGCCATGGCGCCGGCTGTGGCTGCAAGATCTCCCCCAAGGTGCTGGACGTGATCCTCGCCGAAAGCGGCACCCAGGCCCTGGACCCGAAACTGTGGGTCGGCAATGCCTCGCGCGACGATGCAGCAGTGTACGCGCTGGACGACGAGCGCGGCGTGGTTTCGACCACCGACTTTTTCATGCCGATCGTCGATGACCCTTACGACTTCGGCCGCATTGCCGCCACCAACGCCATCAGCGACATCTATGCCATGGGCGGCGACCCGCTGATGGCCATTGCCATCCTCGGCTGGCCGGTCAACGTGCTGCCGCCGGAAGTCGCCCGCGAAGTCATCCGCGGCGGCCGCGCAGTGTGTGCCGAAGCGGGTATCCCGCTGGCCGGCGGCCACTCGATCGACGCGCCTGAGCCGATCTTTGGCCTGGCCGTCACCGGCGTGGTCAATAAACGCCACCTCAAACGCAACGACACTGCCAGCGCGGGCTGCCAGCTGTACCTGACCAAGCCCCTGGGCATCGGCATCCTCACCACCGCCGAAAAGAAGGCCAAGCTGCGCGTGCAAGACCAAGGCCTGGCCCGTGACTGGATGTGCACCCTCAACACGCCCGGCAGCCGCTTCGGCAAGCTGGACGGGGTCAAGGCCATGACCGACGTCACCGGCTTCGGCCTGCTCGGCCACCTGGTCGAGCTGGCCGAAGGCAGCGGCCTCACCGCGCACCTGAACTACGCCGCCGTGCCACGCCTGCCTAGCGTCGACCACTACCTGGCCGAAGGCTGCATCCCCGGTGGAACCCTGCGCAACTACGACAGCTACGGGCACAAGATCGGCGCCCTCAGCGACGACCAGAAGCACCTGCTGTGCGATCCGCAGACCAGCGGTGGCTTGCTGGTTGCTGTTGCCCCAGAGGGTGAAACCGAGTTCCTCGCCGTGGCTGCCGAACTGGGCCTGAAACTGTCTCCGATCGGCAAGCTGGTCGAGCGACAGAGCCATGCGGTCGAGGTGATCTGATGCGCCCCGACTGCACCGACTTCCGTCAGCTGTTCCTCGACGACGTGCCGATGATGGACATGCGCGCCCCCGTCGAATTCGCCAAAGGCGCCTTCCCTGGCGTAGTAAACCTGCCGCTGATGAACGACCAGGAGCGGCAGAAGGTCGGCACCTGCTACAAGCAGCAGGGCCAGGCCGCCGCCATCGCCCTGGGCCACCAGCTGGTCAGTGGCACCACCAAGCAAGCCCGCCTGGAGGCCTGGGCAGCGTTTGCCAAGGCGCACCCTGACGGTTACCTGTACTGCTTCCGTGGCGGCCTGCGTTCGCAGATCGTGCAGGGCTGGCTGCGCGATGAGGCGGGTATTCAGTACCCGCGTGTCAAAGGCGGCTACAAGGCCATGCGTACCTTCCTGCTGGAGACTACCCAGCAAGCGGTGGAGCAATGTGATTTCGTACTGGTCGGTGGACTGACCGGTACCGGCAAGACCGATGTGCTGCACCAGTTGGACAACGTGCTGGACCTTGAAGGCCACGCCAACCATCGCGGCTCCAGTTTCGGCAAGCGCGCCACGGCGCAACCGGCGCAGATCGACTTTGAAAACCAGCTGGCAATCGACGTGCTGAAAAAGCGCGCCCGCGGTATCGGGCAGTTTGTGCTGGAAGATGAAGGCCGCATTGTTGGCAGCTGCACGGTGCCGCTGGAGTTGTACCAAGGCATGCAGCATTACCCGCTGGTGTGGCTTGAAGACAGCTTCACCAACCGCGTGGAGCGCATCCTGCGCGACTACGTGGTCAACCTGAGCGCCGAGTTCAAGGCCGTGCATGGCGAAGAAGACGGTCCCCGGCTGTTTGCCGAGCGCATGCTGCAGAGCATGGCCAACATCTACAAGCGTTTGGGTGGAGAGCGCCATCAGCGCTTGTCCGAGATGCTGCGCGAAGCCCTGCAAGAGCAGCAGCGCAGCGGCGCAGTAGACCTGCACCGGGGCTGGATCGAAGGCTTGCTGAACGAGTACTACGACCCGATGTATGCCTACCAGCGCGCAGCCAAGGCCGAGCGCATCGAGTTTGCCGGGGATGCCGTGGAGGTGCGCGAGTACCTCAAGGCCCGGGCGCTGCGCCAACCGCGTAAATAGAACCAGCACCCTGCAGTGCCCTGTAGGAGCGGGTTCACCCGTGAAGAAGGCAACGCG
This sequence comes from Pseudomonas sp. JY-Q, assembly GCF_001655295.1. Taxonomy (NCBI): domain Bacteria; kingdom Pseudomonadati; phylum Pseudomonadota; class Gammaproteobacteria; order Pseudomonadales; family Pseudomonadaceae; genus Pseudomonas; species Pseudomonas sp. JY-Q. Next base: position 5,191,974 of record NZ_CP011525.1, read on the forward strand.
GAGCATGACACCGGCAAAGCCGGTGTTCGCGGCTGAACCCGCACCTGCAAATGTGGGCCAATCATGCCTGAACAGGCGCTACTGCCCAGGGCTAAGCACCCGCTCCAGCTCCGCAGCGCGGTCGCGGGTCATGTCCATCATGCAGCTGCCACCTTCCAGCTGCGCCAGGGTTCCACCACTGGCCTGTACATGGAACTGGCAATTGCCATCACGGTAGGCCAGCCACTTGCGCTGCACATCCCGCAGGCTCTTCTGTTGCCCGGCATCCAGCTTGCCCATCAGCTGCTTGTACACCCGGTTCAAGCGCTGGTCCTGCACTTGCGTTTCGGCCCCGATGCACGCGCTCATGGCCACGGTGCTGGAGGCCTTGTCCATGCACTGCCCGTAGGCCGCCGTGTAATCGTCCGCCATCGCTACCGGTAGCACGCAGGCCAGTGCCAGGCCTGCCAGGTAATGCTTGATCATGCTAACCCTCCTTGTGGGTATCAAAGCGTCTGCGGCTGCTCCGGAGGCATCAGCACCTTGCCTGGCTCGAAGCGCAGCGAGGGCATTTGCGTCGCTGCATACAACGTTACCCCCAGGGCGGCAATCAAGGCGACATCAAGCCAGTTCCAGCCTGGCATGTCGTCAGCCCTTCGCGCCTTCCAGCAAAACCAGGCTTGCCCCAGGCAAAACACCACCATCGCTACCAGCCACAGGTAGAAGCCAGCACCAAAACCGGTAAGGTCATGAAACTCATAGCTGCGGTTATCCGGCAAGCGGTCGATGCCAAAACTGCTGGCAGCCAGATACGCCGCACCAAGCCCGGCCAGCAAGGCCAGCCGGCGAAACCGCCGATGAGCCAGGATGGCCAGTGCCAGCAGCGGATTGGCAAACCATTGGTACAAGCCGAACGGCATGCCCCATGGCCCGTACAGCAGCATCTGCAGGGCCGGCATATGACGCTCGCCGCTCATCAGCGCGCCATCGAAGAACAGGGCGAGCAAATACAGCAGCAGGCTGATACTCAGGTAGAAAGCGGGCAAAGGGGATTCCTGAGAGAAACGGGACAGCCTACGACCTTAACCCAGGCCCTGCCCCGCTTCCAAATTCACGCTCGGGTGTTATGAGATCAGGCTACTGGCGGCTCAAGCAGCAGGCCGTAAATACCCGAGTCGGACAGCTCACCCGCCACGCACCAGCGCGCCCGCAAGGTGCCTTCCAGCACAAAACCTTGCCGCTCCAGGGTGCGTGCCGAGCCCTGGTTGCGCGGGTCGATTTCACCTTCCAGGCGTCGCATGTGCAGGGTGTGGGCGAGGTAGTCGATGAAGCAGGTCAGCGCTTCGTCCATGTAGCCCCTGCCCTGCACGGCGCTGGCCAGGCAGTAGCCGATTTCGCCACGGCGGGAAATGTCGTCGATGTTGAACAGCTGGACCATGCCGATCAGTTCGCCGTTGTCGCGGCGGTACATGCCGAGCTTGAGTTGGTCGCCATTGGCATAGGCTTCGCGGTCGGCGGCCAGGGCGCTTTCGGCCTCGGCCAGGTCTTGCCAGGGTGCATGGTGCCAATAGCGCATGACCTCGGGGTCGGCCATGATCGCCAGCCACTGCGCGGCATCGGCATGGCGCATGGGGCGCAGTTGCAGCCGTGGGCTGTCGAGGCAGAGGTCACTGGGGAAACTGCGGGGAGGGGTCACGCCGGATCTCCTGTCCATTGCTGGGGAGATGACAGTTTAACGTCAAGTGCAGGGTTCAGGCATCTCGGGGCAGCTTAGCAGCCCGTCGCCGGCAGGTTCACCACAGGCCAGGAGCCTTGCACGCTACCTGTGGGAGCGGCCTTGCGTCGCGAAGGGGCTGCAAAGCAGCCCTGGCAATTCTCGCGGTGCCGCTGATGCCTGGGGCCGCTGTGCGGCCCTTTCGCGACGCAAGGCTCCACATCGACCGCGTCAGGCTGATTGATACTTCAGGCCACCTCAGCCCCATCATCCGGCCAATGCGGCTCGTTGGCCTCTGGCGGAGTCAAGGGTGGCAGGCCATACGCTGCCCGCGCATCATCACAGCTCGGGTTATGCACCCCACCCTCCCACGACGCATCAAACTCGCGGCACGGGCTGGAACGGTTGGCGTAAATCGTACAAGCCACCTCTTTACCGATCTCGCCCTGAAGGCTGACACAGCGGCAGGGCTTGGCATCGGTGCCAATCATGGCAACGCGCGTGGGGTTGATCTGTACCACCAGGTCGTCCGGCACTACGCCCCCGGCAGACTGGCATTCGCCCCAGAAGAAGGACACACGGAAGTACCCGCAGCAGGCGCCGCAGTCAAGGCAAGGGTTATATTCAGACATGATGTCACGGAGGGAAGGTGGTTGTTATCGGGGCTGGCCCGCGGCGCCATTTTTAATCCAACCAGGGGCCGCTGGATAGAGGGGGAATGCAAAAAAAGTTGCCGCTGATCCGGCCACTGAACAAGGGCGACCAGTGCATTCACCGGCCGCCCCCTTTCAGCTAGCAGATGGGCTGGTAGGCTTCAGCGTCCCAGCATTGTAAACCCAGGCCTGCGCTCGGCTTGTAGCTGCCTCCCTGTACCTTGCTGAACTGCGTATGCACCTCACCACAATGCACCAGACGATCATTTTTATCGCCCTCGGTGAGTACCGTGTAGGACTCACTGCGCATGGCCTGATACTGCCTGTCGGCAGCCGCCATGACCTGGTGATACTTCATCAACTGGCTGCTGCTCAAGGCCAGACGTTTGTCCAGGTGCACGCCCCAGCGGGTCAGGCAAACCTCGGCAAAGTGGCGAACGATCAGCCCAGGTTCGGCCAGCACCTTGCCATCGCCTGCGCCATCAGCCGAGGCGTTGCCCACCAGCGTGGCATGGCGACCCGGCATCGGATAAACGCATATCCGTGTCCCTTTGGCGACCGAAGGGATCACGCAGGCAAAACCTTTGGAGCGCTCATCCCTTGAGTAGAAGCCTACGTACTCTTTGACGTTATCCGCCAACGTTACGCGTTCGACTTGCACGTTACCAACACCAGGCACCGGGTCGATGGCAAATATGTTCACCGGTATGCCCCGCAATACAGGGTCTTGCGCCATGGCATTGGCCAGCATGTGGCAGCTGATCCCTCCCCTGCTCCAGCCCACCAGGTTGACCTGGGTTGGCAGGCGCGGTTTGCGGAACATGCTGATGATGCGCTCCTGCAGTTCCTGCGGGGTCGGGTGGCGATCGCCATAGTCGTAGGTTCGCCAGAACCATGAGGCGGAGGAAGACACGTCCGGAATGGGCACGCCGGCAGCTTTCAGCCGCTCGTATTCTTGCTCACTGAGTTTGGTGCGCCGCCAGCTGCTTTCGCCTTTGATGACCTGCAGCACATGGTTGACGTTCTCCTCCCAGCCGCGGCCAAACAGCTGGCCGGTCCAGTTGAAATAGCCGCCGGGTTCGACGAACAGGTTGTCATCCTGAAGGTTGCCGCTGCCTGGGCCGTCGACGGCGATCCAGTGGGCGAATTCCCGGCTCTGGTCATTACTGGCCAGGGTCGAGACCAGCTCGCCATTCCAGAAGTTGGGATTGGCGTCGTCGAAACGGTGCGAGCCAGTGCCGCAGAAGTAGGCGGTGAAGACACTCATGGGGGGATCTCTTTGGTGAGAAATGAGTGCTGACGGTAGGCGTACGGGTAATCAGAAGGCAGGCGGAAAACTCACCCAAGAGGCAGTTGGGGCTGCTTCGCAGCCCCAATGGGCTTACTTGCGAGCCAAACCATCAGCCCGGAACATTTGCCGGATCCCGCGGATGGCCTGGCGAATACGGTCCTGGTTCTCGATCAACGCAAAGCGCACATGGTCGTCCCCATAGTCACCAAAGCCGATCCCCGGCGACACGCAGACCTTGGCCTCGGCCAGCAGCTTCTTGGAGAACTCCAGCGAGCCCAGGTGTGCATACTCCGGCGGGATCTTCGCCCACACGTACATCGACGCCTTGGGGTTCTCGACCATCCAGCCCAGTTCGTGCAGCCCTTTGACCAGCAGGTTGCGACGCTGGCGATACTGCTCGGCAATGTCGCGCACGCACTGTTGGTCGCCTTCCAGCGCGGCAATGGCTGCAACCTGTAGCGGGGTGAAGGTGCCATAGTCGTGGTAGCTCTTGATCCGCGCAAGGGCGCTGACCAGTTCGGGGTTGCCGACCATGAAGCCGATGCGCCAGCCGGCCATGTTGTAGCTCTTGGACAGGGTGAAGAACTCCACCGCAATGTCCTTGGCACCCGGCACTTGCATGATCGACGGGGCTTTCCAGCCGTCGTAGACGATATCGGCATAGGCCAGGTCATGCACCACCAGTACGTTGTACTGCTTGGCCAGGGCCACCACGCGCTCGAAGAAGTCCAGCTCCACGCACTGGGCGGTCGGGTTGGACGGGAAGCCCAGGATCATCATCTTCGGCTTGGGGATGGACTCGCGAATGGCCCGCTCAAGCTCGTTGAAGAAGTCCACACCCGGCACCAGCGGCACCGAACGCACCTGGGCACCGGCAATCACTGCGCCGTAGATGTGGATCGGGTAGCTGGGGTTGGGCACCAGCACCGTGTCGCCCTGGTCGAGGGTGGCCAGCATCAGGTGGGCCAGGCCCTCTTTCGAGCCGATGGTGACGATGGCTTCGCTTTCCGGGTCGATGTCGACCTCGTAGCGGTCCTTGTACCAGTTGGAGATGGCCCGGCGCAGGCGCGGGATGCCGCGCGAGGTGGAGTAGCCGTGGGTGTCTTCACGTTGGGCGACCTGTACCAGCTTCTCGACGATGTGCGGCGGGGTGGCGCCATCGGGGTTGCCCATGCTCAGGTCGATGATGTCCTCGCCACGGCGGCGGGCGGCCATCTTGAGCTCGGCAGTGATGTTGAAGACGTAAGGGGGGAGACGATCGATGCGCGCAAAGCGGCGCGGCGAACCTGGGTTGGCCATGGCTTCCTCTGAGGACGTAAGCGCCCGGAACCGTCCGAGCGACGCTGGCCGATGTGGCGGCCTGAATCAGAAGATAGTGCCGAAACAGGATCCTTGTAAAGGATAATTTCCTGTTTTGTTAGAACTTTTCAGATCTATTGTTTGAAAATCAGAGATTTATATTTTCCTGTGCTGGCCCCTTCGCGGGTAAACCCGCTCCTACAGGAACCTTGTAGGAGCGGGTTTACCCGCGAAGAGGCCGGCACAGGAAAAATACCCAAAAAAAACCCCGGCACAGTGGCCGGGGTTTTCGTGAAACAGGCAGCAGTTTCAGCGTGCGTAGGTCATCAGCACATCCGCAGCGGTCTGGCTGTCCACACCCATCATCACGCTCAGGGCAGTGACGGTAAGGATGGAGAAGCCGAACACCTTGCGGGCCCACTTGCTGTCGTCCTCGGCCTTGTAACCACCCCAGGCCATGTACAGCCAGTACAGGCCCATGGCAGCTGCCACGGCCAGGTAGCCGAGGCCGGCGTAACCGCCGAGGGTGAGCATCAAGGTGGCGAGCACAAAGGCCAGCACGTACAGCACAATCTGCTTCTTCGCCGCGAGGATGCCACGTGCCACCGGCAGGACCGGAATGTTGGCAGCGCTGTAATCCTTGAAGCGGAAGATCGCGATGGCAAAGCTGTGCGGCATTTGCCAAAGGCTGAACATCACCAGCAGGGTTACCGCAGCCAGGTCGAAGCTGTTGCTCACGGCGCAGTAGCCGATCACCGGAGGCATGGCACCGGACAGGCTGCCGACCAAGGTGCCGTGCACCGATTTACGCTTCAGCCACAGGCTGTAGAAACCGACATAGACGACAAAGCCAATCAGTGCGCAGAACGCAGACAGCGGGTTGGCCTGGACATACAGCAGGCTGAAACCCGCCACCCCGAGCAGGGTGGCGTAGATCAGCGCGAGGGGCAGCGACATGCCGCCCTGGACCATGACGCGGTTCTTGGTGCGCTCCATCTTGTGGTCGATGTCACGGTCGATGCAGTTGTTGAACACGCATCCGGACGCAACCACCAGCGAAGTACCGATCACCACCGCCAGGAACAGGGCGAAATCCACATGGCCCTTCGAGGCAAGGAAGAAACCGCCTGCCACGGAAAGCACGTTACCGAAAATGATCCCCGGTTTGGTGATTTGGATAAAGTGCTTAACGGACATGCAGTCTTACCTCACTTGGCCAACATTTCGAAGTGGATGCTGAACATGATCCACAGCGACAGGCCGACAAGCAGAGCGATCACCAGGGTGGTGAACAGGAACGTCGAAACGTTGTTGCGTTGCTCTTTCGAGCGGTCCATGTGCAGGAAGTAAACCAGGTGAACAACTACCTGGATCACGGCCATGGCAACAATGATCAGAACGGTCAGGTTCTTCGGCAGGCTGGCGGTCATGGCCAGGCCGAACGGGATCGCAGTCAGGATGATCGACAGTACAAAACCGATCATGTACGACTTGACGCTGCCGTGATTACCTTCGTGATGAGTGTCGTGTGCGTTAGCCATTACAGAACCCCCAGCAGGTAAACGACGGTGAATACGCAGATCCAGACCACGTCCAGGAAGTGCCAGAACAGGCTCAGGCAGCTCATGCGGGTCTTGGCGGTCGGCGTGATGCCGTGCTTGTTGATCTGGTACATCATGATTGCCATCCAGATCAGACCAGCAGTCACGTGCAGACCGTGGGTACCTACCAGGGCGAAGAAGCCCGACAGGAAGCCACTGCGCTGCGGGCCGAAGCCCTCGCTGATCAGGTGATGGAACTCATAGATTTCCATCGCGATGAAGCCTGCACCGAACAGGAAGGTCACAGCCAACCAGCCCAGTACGCCCGCTTTCTTGCCATCGAACATCTTCAGCATGGCGAAGCCGAAGGTGATCGAGGACAGCAGCAGGAACAGCGTTTCAACAGCTACGAAATCGAGCTGGAAGATGTCATGACCCGACGGGCCGCCGGCAAAACTGCCGGACAGCACCGCGTAGGTGGCGAAGAGCGACGCAAACAGGATGCAGTCGGTCATCAGGTACAGCCAGAAGCCCAGTACGGTCATCTGGCCCGAGTCGTGGTGGTGGTCGTCATGCCCATGGTCGTGACCATGAGCAGCGCCGCCGTGCATTACTTGACTGGACATTGATTACACCCGCTCAAACGATTCGACACGTGCGCCGGCAGGCAGAGCACCTGCTTTGGCCAGCGCTTTCATACGCTCGCCTTCGATGCGCGCCACTTCTTCGGCCGGAACCATGTAGCCCTGGTCGTCACGTGCAGCGTGGCGAACGAAGACAGCGATGGTTGCAACCAGGCTCGCGCCCACCAGCCACCAGATGTGCCAGATGAAGGCGAAGCCGAAGACGGTCAGGAACAGGCCCATGAACAGACCGGTAGCAGTGTTGCTCGGCATGTGGATGGCTTCGTACTTGGCCGGGGCCTTGTACGCAACGCCCGCTTCCTTGGCTTCGTGCCAGCAGTCCAGGCCAACTTTCTCAGGCATGTGAGCGAAGTTGTAGAACGGAGGTGGCGAAGAAGTCGACCATTCCAGGGTACGGCCGCCCCATGGGTCGCCGGTCACGTCCAGGTTCTGGTTGCGGTCGCGGACCGAAACGAAGATCTGGATCAGCTGGCAAGCGATACCGAACAGGATCAGCACGGCGCCGACAACGGCTACGTACAGGTAGGGTTCCCACAGTGGGTTGTCGGAGTGGTTCAGACGACGGGTCATGCCCATGAAGCCCAGGGCGTACAGCGGCATGAACGCAACGTAGAAGCCCGACAGCCAGAACCAGAAGGCAGCTTTGCCCCACTTCTCGTTCAGGGTGAAGCCGAAGGCTTTCGGGAACCAGAAGGCGAAACCGGCGATGTAGCCGAATACCGCGCCACCGATGATCACGTTGTGGAAGTGCGCAATTACGAACAGGCTGTTGTGCAGGACGAAGTCAGCACCCGGAACGGCCAGCAGTACGCCGGTCATGCCACCGATGGAGAAGGTGACCATGAAGCCCAGGGTCCAGAGCATCGGTGCGGTGAAGCGCACACGGCCTTGGTACATGGTGAACAGCCAGTTGAACAGCTTCACACCGGTCGGAATGGAGATCAGCATCGTCGCCAGGCCGAAGAAGGTGTTGACGCTGGCGCCGGCACCCATGGTGAAGAAGTGGTGCAGCCATACAGCGAAGCCGAGGATGGCGATCGCGCCCGATGCGTAAATCATCGAGTGGTGGCCGAACAGGCGTTTGCCAGAGAACGTCGAAGTGACTTCCGAGAACACGCCGAAGGCCGGCAGGATCAGGATGTAAACCTCAGGGTGACCCCACGCCCAGAACAGGTTGACGTACATCATCGGGTTCCCACCAAGCTCGTTGGTGAAGATGTGGAAGTCCAGATAACGGTCAACAGTCAGCAGAGCGAGTGCAGCAGTCAGGATCGGGAACGAAGCGACGATCAGTACGTTGGCCCAGGTGCAGGTCCAGGTGAAGATCGGCATGTCCATCAGTTTCATGCCAGGTGCGCGCATCTTCATCACGGTGACGAGGAAGTTCACGCCGGTAAGCGTCGTACCCAATCCGGATAGCTGTAGCGCCCAGATGTAGTAGTCGACACCCACCCCAGGGCTGTACTGAATGCCCGCGAGCGGCGGATAGGCAACCCAGCCGGTCTTGGCGAATTCACCAACGCCCAGCGAGATGTTGACCAGCAGCACGCCTGCCAGCAGCAGGTAGAAGCTCAGGGAGTTCAGGAACGGGAAGGCAACGTCACGTGCACCGATCTGCAGAGGAACCGCCAGGTTCATCAGGCCGGTGAAGAACGGCATCGCCATGAAGATGATCATGATCACACCGTGAGCGGTGAAGATCTGGTCATAGTGTTCAGGCGGCAGATAGCCTTCGGAGCCGCCGGTTGCGGCAGCCAGCTGGGTACGCATCATGATGGCGTCGGCAAAGCCACGCAGCAGCATGACCATCGCGACGATGATGTACATCACGCCGATCTTTTTGTGGTCGACAGTAGTCAGCCACTCGCTCCACAAGTAGGTCCACTTGCGGAAATAGGTGATAAGACCGACGACAGCGATACCGCCGAGCGCGATCATGGCAAGCGTCACCATGACTATCGGCTCGTGATAGGGTATCGCCTCCAGGCTTAATTTACCGAACATCTCTTACTCCTCTGCACCGGCAGCTGGTTGCATACTCGATTCCACACCCTTGGTTGTGGCCAGATCTTTGCTGCCTGCTTCTTCGTGGCTACGACCGCGGTTCATGCCTTCGTACTTGTCGACGATCAGCTGGAACTGCTCAGGCGAAGCCTCGCTATACAGCGCGACCGGGTTGTTTTCGCTTGGTTTGGCCAAGGCGTCGTATTCGGCCTTGTCCAGCTTCTTCGGCGACTGCTTGACCTCAGCGACCCACTTGTCGAAGTCTTCCTGAGAGGTGGCAGTAGCCTTGAATTTCATGCCGGTGAAGCCAGCACCGCTGTAGTTGGCGCTGATACCGTCGAACTCGCCATTTTCGTTGGCGATCAGGTGCAGCTTGGTGGTCATGCCGGCCATGGCGTAGATCTGGCCGCCCAGGCCCGGGATGAAGAACGAGTTCATCACGGCGTCGGAAGTGACGCGGAAGTTGACCGGAGTGTTAGCCGGGAAGACGATCTTGTTGACCGTGGCAATGCCCTGCTCCGGGTAGATGAACAGCCACTTCCAGTCCAGCGCGACCACGTCGATCTGAATCGGCTTAACGTCCGAATCCAGCGGACGATAAGGGTCCAGCTTGTGGGTGGAGTGGTAGGTGACGTAACCCAGGGCGATGATGATCAGGATCGGGATGATCCACACCGCGGCCTCGATCTTGGTCGAGTGCGACCAGTCAGGGGTGTAGGTGGCTGCCTTGTTGGAAGCACGGTACTTCCAGGCGAACGCCAGGGTCATGATGATCACAGGGATTACCACCAGCAGCATCAGGCCGGTAGCGATCAGGATCAGGTTCTTTTGCTCAATGCCGACCTGGCCCTTCGGGTCGAGCAGGGTCCAGTTGCACCCACTGAGTAAAAGCATGCCTAAAAAGGGCAATATGCCAAACAGTCTGGGGTAACGCTTTTTACTCATCTCACGACCTCTAGATCAGCTTGCTTCAATGCAATTTGTGTTTTGGTAGCCAACACTTCGTCCTGCCAAGTGAGGCATTTCGCGCCCGTACTCGCTCCTGCCTGGGGTCCGACTGCAGGACCTTGGCTTCAAGCGGGTTAGCGGTGCTTATGGTTTCGTAGGCAACAGGCCTGTACTTCAGACCAAGTCCATTTGGTGCGGGAAAACGCGGAGGGGTGTCCGCCCGGTATCGCCGTTGGGCGAAACTTGACGAAGTCAGCAAAAAGGAGCGCTGGGGCTTCCTTCAATCCTGCGACTCGCAAGCAGTGCCGAACGGAAATTGGGGGCGATTGTAGATAGGTCGCCAACCCTTGACTATGACTTATTGAGCAACAGTCTTTTACAGAATCCGTAACAATGCTGCTCAATAATTCAACTTCGCGACAGTTTGTCGCACCCCGCTTGCTAGGCCTCAAAGCCGCATTCTGCAAGGCCTGCGGGTTGATCTGGATCAAGCGGTGCGCAACTTTTCCCTCTTCTCATGCGGTGCAAAAGACCCCATGCAATTCGGGACTTTTGTCTAAGCCTGGCGTCGATTGCGGTAGATACCGAGCGGGACGAGGACGGCGGTCAGCACGAACGCCACAAGTGCCCATTGCGCCAGCGACAGGCCGAGGATCGGCGGATACGGCGTGCTGCAGAAGCCGTCGACCTGAAACGCCAGTGGCCACAGCTTTGCCAGTGGCAGGTCATCCACGATCGGCTGCAGGGTATCGATACCGCAACTGACCATGGGGTTGGCGAGTATATACACATGGTTGCCAGCCGCAACGATTCCGCCAATTGCACTGAGCACCACCAATGCCTCGAAGAAGGTCAGGCTGCGGCGCCCAGGCATCGCCGCAGCGATGAAGGCAAACACGGCAATGAACAGCAACGCATAACGCTGCAGGATGCACAACGGGCAAGGTGCCTCGCCTAGCACCACCTGCATGTAGAGGGCGCCGCCGATCAGTGAAAGGCAGATCAGCCCCAACAGCACCAGAAAGCGCCGTTCCCGATTTAGGCGCGATGTTTGTTCGTTCATTGCCGGTTCCTTCGATGGATAGTGGCAGCGTGGTCCGCCTGCCTGGGCGCAAGTCTACACGCTGGGCATGGCCTGTGAGCATGCCGAGGGAGCGTCGCGGAAGCACTGCGCAAGGCTATCCAGTGTGGCTGAGACCGGCCGCAACGACGTCGGTTCAACGCCGGCCGGCAAAAAAACGGCTGCCCAGGTGCCGCGCAGGGGCAAGCCCCTCGACACCCGGGAGTGAAGGATACCGTGATTAAAGGATGATTAAGGATGAAAGCGCAGCGCCCGGTTTCATCTTTCCTTTATATATAGGCAGAACGGTGTGCTGCAGCGGGGGGACGAGTACTTTATAAGCCTGTACCGGCCCCTTCGCGGGTAAACCCGCTCCTACTGCACCACATTCAAGACCGGTGCAATACCTGTGGGAGCGGGCTTGCCCGCGAAGAGGCCGGCGCAGGTGCTACATCACTCCAGCGCTGCCGCCGGCCCGAAGAACTCGTAGCGGCTCTGCTGCTCCGGCACACCCAGGCCCTTCAGCTGGCGCTTGACCGCCGCCATGAAGCCCTTGGGGCCGAGGAAGTAGGCGTCCACGTCACGCTCCTGCGGCAGCCACTCGGCAAGCAGGTCTTCACTGAGCAAACCCACGGCGTCGGCCGCTGCGCCACCTTCCGGCTCGGCATAGCAGTAAAAGCGCTTGAGCTGTGGATGGCGCGCCGCCAGGCCATCGATCCAGTCCCGGAAGGCATGCACCGCGCCATTACGCGCACAGTGGATGAAATGCACCTCGCGCCGGGTTTGCAGCGCTGCCTGCAGCATCGCCAGGGTCGGGGTAATGCCCACCCCTCCGCTGATCAGCACCAGCGGCTTGTCGCTGGCTGCCAGGGTGAAGTCACCCGCAGGCGGGAACAGTTGCAGGGTATCGCCCACCACCAGCTCATCGTGCAGGTAGTTGGAGACCTTGCCGCCCGCCTCGCGCTTGACGCTAATGCGGTATTCCTTGCCGTCGCACAGCGCCGACAGGGAATAGTTGCGGCGCTGCTCTGCACCGTCAATGTCAAGTTTCAGACCGATGTACTGGCCAGGTTCTGCCTTGAGCACCGGCATGCCATCCACCGGGGCGAAGTAGAACGAAACGATCTCGCTGCTTTCCTGCTCGCGGCGTACCAGGCGGAATTCACGGGTACCGCGCCAGCCACCCTCGGCCTCTTCCTTCTCTTTATAGAGGTTTTCTTCAGCGCCAATCAGAATGTCGGCCAGCTGGCCATAGGCCGCGCCCCACGCGTCGATCACCGCAGGGGTGGCAATGTCCTTGCCCAGCACTTCCTCGATGGCGCGCAGCAGGCAGCTTCCGACAATCGGGTAGTGCTCCGGCAGAATCTGCAGGGCAACATGCTTGTTGATGATCTGCCCGACCAGGCCGCCCAGTTGCTCCAGCTGGTCGATATGGCGGGCATACATCAACACGCCGTTAGCCAGCGCACGCGGCTGATCGCCACTGGCCTGGTGGGCCTGGTTGAACAGCGGCCGTACCTCGGGGTATTCGCTGAGCATCATCTTGTAGAAGTGGGTGGTCAGCGCTTCGCCGCCGCTTTCCAGCAGAGGTACAGTGGCCTTGATGATTGCACGTTGTTCGGCATTGAGCATTGCAACAACTCCTGAGCCTGTGGCTTCAAATGACTGCCCCTGCCATTACAGCAATCGTGCCAACTTTTATCGCCAGTAAAATCAGGGGTTTGATGCAGGTCATGTCAAAACGACCCACCTCTGCGTATAGTCATATCGACCCATAGGAGTCCATATGACTACACAGCCACTGCTCACCACCCTCCTTCCCCTGGTCAGCGACCTGTCCCGCGATTTGCCCGACCAGGAACGCTACCGCCGCCTGTTGCAAGCCATGCGTGGCCTGCTGCCGTGCGATGCTGCAGCACTGCTGCGACTGGATGGTGAATGGCTGGTGCCGCTGGCAGTGGATGGCCTTAGCCCCGACACCCTCGGCCGGCGCTTTCGGGTCAGCGAGCACCCGCGTTTCCAGATACTGCTCAGCCGCCCGGAACCCACCCGATTCGCCAGCGATTCCGAACTGCCCGACCCCTACGATGGTTTGGTCAATGCCCCCGATGCCGACCTTGAAGTGCACGACTGCATGGGCTGCCCGTTGATGGTCGATGAGCGCCCATGGGGCCTGGTCACCCTCGACGCCCTCACCCCCGGGCAGTTCCAGAGCCTGGAGCTGGATGCCCTGCAGGCCTTTGCCAGCCTGGCTGCCGCCACCGTTACCGTGGCCGAGCGTATCGAGCACCTGGCCCTGCGCGCCGAAGACGAACACCATCGCGCCGAGCTCTACCGTCAGGCCAGCGGCCAGGATAGAGAGCTGATTGGCCAGAGCCCCGCGCACAAACGCCTGGTGGAGGAAATTCGTCTGGTCGGCAGCAGCGACCTGACCGTGCTGATCACCGGCGAAACCGGGGTTGGCAAGGAGCTGGTGGCCCAGGCCCTGCACCAGGCCAGTAACCGCGCCGACAAGCCGCTGGTCAGCCTCAACTGCGCCGCCCTGCCCGACACCTTGGTGGAAAGCGAACTGTTCGGTCATGTGCGCGGCGCCTTCACCGGCGCGCATGGCGAGCGCCGCGGCAAGTTCGAACTGGCCAACGGCGGCACGCTGTTCCTCGACGAAGTGGGCGAACTGCCGCTGACGGTGCAGGCGAAACTGCTACGCGTGCTGCAAAGCGGCCAGCTGCAGCGCCTGGGTTCGGACCGCGAGCACCGGGTGGACGTACGCCTGATCGCCGCTACCAACCGCGACCTCGCTGCCGAGGTGCGTACGGGCAACTTTCGCGCCGACTTCTATCACCGCCTCAGCGTTTACCCGCTGCACGTGCCACCTTTGCGCGAACGTGGGCGAGACGTGCTGCTATTGGCGGGCTACTTCCTCGAACAGAACCGTTCACGGCTGGGCCTGAACAGCCTGCGCCTGAGCCATGAGGCCCAAGCCGCGTTGATCGCCTACGACTGGCCAGGCAACGTGCGCGAACTGGAACACCTGATCGGCCGCTCGGCACTCAAGGCGCTGGGCCAGCACCCTGATCGGCCACGTATCCTCACCCTCGAAGCCATCGACCTGGACCTGCGTGTGTCGGCAACCACGCCAGGCACGCTGCCCTCCCCCGCTGCACCGCTGCAAGTGGTCACCCCGCCGGAAGGCGGCTTGCGTGAAGCCGTCGATATTTACCAGCGACAGGTGATCGAAGCCTGCCTGCAGCGGCATCAGGACAACTGGGCAGCAGCGGCCCGCGAACTCGGTCTGGACCGCGCAAACCTGAGCCGTTTGGCCCGCAGGCTAGGGCTTCGCTGAGGCTTTTCTACCAAAGGATTAACCCAGAAAGCCATCTGGTTGCTTCCGCACCGGCTGCTATATCTCCCTAACCACCCGTTTGTCGACTGCCTGGTCGAGGCTGTGCGTAAGACCCCTGAAAGGGCTCTGTTACGTCGGTTGTGGCCCGAACACTCGGGCCGGGGGATCCGGATATCAGCAGGGAGCATCCATGGACAACATCGTCGTCGCCGATAAGCAATCCGAAGTCGCCACTCAGAGCGCCTGGGGCAATATCAATCTCAAAGCACCAAGCGTCGTGCAGGTACCGGTTTCTCCAGACAAAGTGGCCACGGTCACCCAGCGCGGGCAGGACCTGATCATCACCCTGAAGTCAGGCGAAAAGGTCACCATCGGTAACTTCTTCGCCGTAGACCAGGCCGGGGTCGGCAGCGATATGGTCTTCGTCGGCGACGATGGCACCCTGTGGCATGCCCAGTACGATGCAGCAGCGTTCACCGGCTTCACTTTTGAAGACGTGGCCTCGTTGGACGAACTGGTCGCGGGTATTGGCACCGCCGGTAGCGCCATGCCAACGTGGGCGATAGCCGGGCTCAGCCTGCTCGGCGTGGGCGGCGCAGCGGCGGCGGCGAACAACGGCGGCGGCAGCAGCAGCAGCGGCGGTTCCGACCCCGACACCAGCGCACCGGCCACGCCGATCGACCTGCTGGTTTCGCCGGATGGCTTGCGTCTGACCGGCCGTGGCGAAGCAGGCACCACGGTGAACATCCGCGACGCCGCCGGCAACCTGATCGGCAGCGGCACAGTGGGTGCCGACGGCAGTTTCAACGTGACGCTGAATGCGCCGCAGATCAACAGCGAAAACCTTGATGTCACCCTGACCGACGCCGCCGGCAATGTCTCGGCGCCTGGCACTGTCACTGCGCCGGACGCAACTGCACCACTGGCGCCGACCGACCTGGCTATCAATGAGCAAGGTAACACCCTCACCGGTCGTGCCGAGCCCGGCTCGACGGTTTCCGTGCGAGGCGCAGGTGGCGTATTGCTGGGCACTGCGGTGGCCGGTGCGGACGGCCAGTTCAGCATCACTCTGCAACCGCCACAAATCGACGGCCAGGCCCTGGAGATCAGCGCCGCAGACGCGGCTGGAAATATCTCGCCAGTTGCTAGCATCACGGCGCCGGACGTCGACAACCCAGATACCACAGCCCCTGAACAACCGACTGACCTGGCCTTGGCCGATGGCGTCACTTTCACCGGACGCGGTGAGCCCGGTGCCACCGTGCAGGTGCGCGATGCTGCCGGCAACCTGATTGGCACCGGTGTCGTCGGTGCCGACGGCCTGTTCAGCCTCACCCTGTCGCCTGCCCAGGCCAATGGTGAAGCACTCGACGTGCGTCTGGTGGATGCCGCCGGCAACAGTTCGATACCGCTGGAGTTCACAGCCCCGGATATCACACCGCCCGAGGCGGTCACCGACATTCTGGTCGGCCCAGGTGGCACGGCCCTGAGCGGTCGCGGCGAACCGGGTGCCACTGTCGAAGTGCGCGATGCCAATGGCACCGTGATCGGCACGGGTGTGGTGGGTGCCAACGGCACCTTCCTGATCGACCTCGCCCCAGCCGCACAGCCGGGCGAGCAGTTGAGCCTGGTGCAGACCGACCCAAGCGGCAATGCTTCGGTGGCTACCGAGTACGACGTACCACTGACCACCGCGCCCGACAGCCCGAGCAATCTGGCCATCAATGCTGATGGCACCACCCTCACCGGTACCGCACCTGCCGGCACCCGTGTGGAAGTGCATGACGCCAACGGCACGCTGATTGGCAGTGCCATTGCCAACGCCGATGGCAGCTTCAGCATCGAACTGAATCCCGCACAAGCCAACGGCGAACTGCTGGACGTGGTCGCCATCGATGACGGCGGCGTTTCCTCGCTGCCCGCACAGATCACCGCCCCCGACATCACCGCCCCTGCCACCCCAACCGAACTGGCGGTCAGCGCGGACGGCAGCGTTATCACCGGCCGTGCCGAGCCGGGCAGCACCGTGCGCATCGTGGCTGCCGACGGCACCGAACTGGGCACTGCCGTGGTCAGCCCGACCGGCGTGTTCAGCCTCAACCTCAACCCGCCACAAGTTGACGGCGAAGTGCTGCAAGCCACGGCGACCGATGCCGCTGGCAATACTTCCGTTGCCAGCTCGGTCACCGCCCCAGACATCGATGGCGGCGACACCACCCCACCTGAAGCCCCGACCAATCTGGTGATCGGCTTTGCCGGCAGCCAGCTCAGTGGTCGAGGCGAAGTGGGCACCACCGTCCAGGTGCGTGACGCGGCCGGCAACATCCTCGCGACCGGCACCGTCGCTGCAGATGGCACCTTCGTCATCGCCCTGGACCCTGCCGTGAACGACGGCAGCACCTTGCAAGTCACCCTCACCGACGCCGCCGGCAACGTATCCCAGCCGGGCTCGGTCACTTCGGCCGACTTGCTGCCGCCAGCACAACCGACTGACCTGGCCCTGACCGATGGTGTCACCTTCACCGGTCGAGGTGAGCCCGGTGCTACCGTCCAGGTACGCGATGCAGCCGGCAACCTGATTGGCACCGGTGTCGTCGGGGCCGACGGCCTGTTCAGCATTGCCCTGTCGCCTGCCCAGGCCAACGGCGAAGCCCTGGACATCCGCCAGGTGGATGCCGCCGGCAACAGTTCGATACCGCTGGAGTTCACAACCCCCGACATCACACCGCCCGATGCGGTCACCGACATCCTGGTCGGCCCAGGTGGCACGGCCCTGAGCGGTCGTGGCGAGCCGGGGGCCACTGTGGACGTGCGTGATGCCAATGGCACCGTGATCGGCACGGGTGTGGTCGGTGCCAACGGCACCTTCCTGATCGACCTCGCCCCAGCCGCGCAGCCGGGCGAGCAGTTGAGCCTGGTGCAGACCGACCCAAGCGGCAATGCTTCGGTGGCTACCGAGTACGACGTACCACTGACCACCGCGCCCGACAGCCCGAGCAATCTGGCCATCAATGCTGATGGCACCACCCTCACCGGTACCGCGCCGGCCGGCACCCGTGTGGAAGTGCATGACGCCAACGGCACGCTGATTGGCACTGTGGTGGCTGGCCCCGACGGCAGCTTCACCGTCACCCTCGACCCGGCCCAGGCCAACGGCGAACTGCTGGACGTGGTCGCCATTGATGACGGCGGCGTTTCCTCGCTGCCCGCACAGATCACCGCCCCCGACATCACCGCCCCTGCCACCCCAACCGAACTGGCGGTCAGCGCGGACGGCAGCGTTATCACCGGCCGTGCCGAGCCGGGCAGCACCGTGCGCATCGTGGCTGCCGACGGCACCGAACTGGGCACTGCCGTGGTCAGCCCGACCGGCGTGTTCAGCCTCAACCTCAATCCGCCACAAGTTGACGGCGAAGTGCTGCAGGCCACCGCGACCGATGCCGCTGGCAACACATCGCCAAGCAGCGCAGTCACCGCACCGGATATCGACGGGATCGATACCACGCCACCCGCAGCCCCGACTGACTTGGTGATCGGTCTTGCCGGCAGCCAGCTCAGCGGTCGAGGCGAAGCCGGCTCTACCGTGCAGGTACGTGACGCGGCAGGCAACATCCTCGCGACTGGCACCGTCGCTGCAGATGGCACCTTCGTCATCGCCCTGGACCCTGCCGTGAACGACGGCAGCACCTTACAAGTCACCCTCACCGACGCCGCCGGCAACGTATCCCAACCGGGCTCGGTCACCTCGGCCGACTTGCTGCCGCCCGCACAACCGACTGACCTGGCCCTGGCCGATGGCGTCACCTTCACTGGTCGCGGCGAGCCCGGTGCTACCGTGCAGGTGCGCGATGCCGGCGGTACTGTCATCGGTACTGGTGTCGTCGGTGCCGACGGCCTGTTCAGCCTCACCCTGTCGCCTGCCCAGACCAATGGCGAAGCACTCGACGTGCGTCTGGTGGATGCCGGCGGCAACAGCTCTGCCCCATTGCAATTCGATGCGCCGGACATCACACCACCTGAGGCAGTAACCAATATTACAGTTGGTGCTGACGGCCTGGCCCTGAGCGGTCGCGGCGAACCAGGTGCCACTGTGGAAGTGCGTGATGCCAATGGCACCGTGATCGGCACGGGTGTGGTCGGTGCCAACGGCACCTTCCTGATCAACCTCGCCCCAGCCGCACAGCCGGGCGAGCAGTTGAGCCTGGTGCAGACCGACCCAAGCGGTAATGCTTCGGTGGCTACCGAGTACGACGTACCACTGACCACCGCGCCCGACAGCCCGAGCAATCTGGCCATCAATGCTGATGGCACCACCCTCACCGGTACCGCGCCGGCCGGCAGCCGTGTGGAAGTGCATGATGCCAACGGCACGTTGATTGGCAGTGCCATTGCCAGCGCCGATGGCAGCTTCAGCATCGAACTGAATCCCGCACAAGCCAACGGCGAACTGCTGGACGTGGTGGCCATCGATGACGGCGGCATTTCCTCGCTGCCCGCCCAAATCACCGCGCCCGACATCACCGCCCCTGCCGCACCGACCGAACTGGCCGTGAGCGCGGACGGCAGCGTTATCACCGGCCGTGCCGAACCGGGCAGCACCGTGCGCATCGTGGCTGCCGACGGCACCGAACTGGGCACTGCCGTGGTCGGCCCGACCGGCGTGTTCAGCCTCAACCTCAACCCGCCACAAGTTGACGGCGAAGTGCTGCAAGCCACCGCGACCGATGCCGCTGGCAACACTTCCGTTACCAGCTCGGTCACCGCACCGGACATCGATGGCGGCGATACCACCCCGCCTGAAGCACCGACCAATCTGGTGATCGGCGTTGCCGGCAGCCAACTCAGTGGTCGAGGCGAAGCCGGCTCCACCGTGCAGATACGTGACGCGGCAGGCAACATCCTCGCGACTGGCACCGTCGCTGCAGATGGCACCTTCGTCATCGCCCTGGACCCTGCCGTGAACGATGGCAGCACCTTACAAGTCACCCTCACCGACGCCGCCGGCAACGTATCCCAACCGGGCTCGGTCACTTCGGCCGACTTGCTGCCGCCCGCGCAACCGACTGACCTGGCCCTGGCCAATGGCGTCACCTTCACCGGTCGCGGCGAGCCCGGTGCCACCGTGCAAGTGCGCGATGCCGGCGGTGCTGTCATCGGTACTGGTGTCGTCGGTGCCGACGGCCTGTTCAGCCTCACCCTGTCGCCTGCCCAGGCCAATGGTGAAGCACTCGACGTGCGTCTGGTGGATGCCGCCGGCAACAGTTCGATACCGCTGGAGTTCACAGCCCCGGATATCACACCGCCCGAGGCGGTCACCGACATCCTGGTCGGCCCAGGTGGCACGGCCCTGAGCGGTCGCGGCGAACCGGGTGCCACTGTCGAAGTGCGCGATGCCAATGGCACCGTGATCGGCACGGGTATGGTGGGTGCCAACGGCACCTTCCTGATCGACCTTGCCCCAGCCGCACAGCCGGGCGAGCAGTTGAGCCTGGTGCAGACCGACTCAAGCGGCAATGCTTCGGTGGCTACCGAGTACGACGTACCACTGACCACCGCGCCCGATAGCCCGAGCAATCTGGCCATCAATGCTGATGGCACCACCCTCACCGGTACCGCACCTGCTGGCACCCGTGTGGAAGTGCATGACGCCAACGGCACGCTGATTGGCAGTGTGGTGGCTGGCCCCGACGGCAGCTTCACCGTAACCCTCGACCCGGCCCAGTCCAATGGCGAACTGCTGGACGTGGTCGCCATCGATGACGGCGGCCTTTCCTCGCTGCCTACCCAGATCACCGCACCGGATATCACCGCCCCTGCCGCCCCAACCGAACTGGCGGTCAGCGCGGACGGCAGCGTTATCACCGGCCGCGCCGAGCCGGGCAGCACCGTGCGCATCGTGGCTGCCGACGGCACCGAACTGGGCACTGCCGTGGTCGGCCCGACCGGCGTGTTCAGCCTCAACCTCAATCCGCCACAAGTTGACGGCGAAGTGCTGCAGGCCACCGCAACCGATGCGGCTGGCAACACTTCCGTTGCCAACTCGGTCACCGCGCCGGACATTGATGGCGGCGATACCACCCCGCCTGAAGCACCGACCAATCTGGTGATCGGCGTTGCCGGCAGCCAACTCAGCGGTCGAGGCGAAGCCGGCTCCACCGTGCAGATACGTGACGCGGCAGGCAACATCCTCGCGACTGGCACCGTCGCTGCAGATGGCACCTTCGTCATCGCCCTGGACCCTGCCGTGAACGATGGCAGCACCTTACAAGTCACCCTCACCGACGCCGCCGGCAACGTATCCCAACCGGGCTCGGTCACCTCGGCTGACGTGCTGCCGCCCGCACAACCGACTGACCTGGCCCTGGCCGATGGCGTCACCTTCACCGGTCGCGGCGAGCCCGGCGCTACCGTGCAAGTGCGCGATGCTGCCGGCAACCTGATTGGCACCGGTGTCGTCGGTGCCGATGGCCTGTTCAGCCTCACCCTGTCACCTGCCCAGGCCAACGGCGAAGCCCTCGACGTACGCTTGGTGGATGCTGACGGCAACGCCTCTGCGCCGCTGCAATTCGATGCGCCGGACATCACCCCACCTGAGGCAGTAACCAATATTACAGTTGGTGCTGACGGCCTGGCCCTGAGCGGTCGCGGCGAACCAGGTGCCACTGTGGAAGTGCGTGATGCCAATGGCACTGTGATCGGCACGGGTGTCGTGGGTGCCAACGGCACCTTCCTGATTGACCTGAATCCGGCCGCTCAGCCAGGCGAGCAGTTGAGCCTGGTGCAGACCGACCCAAGCGGTAATGCTTCGGTGGCTACCGAGTACGACGTACCACTGACCACCGCGCCCGACAGCCCGAGCAATCTGGCCATCGATGCTGATGGCACCACCCTCACCGGTACCGCGCCGGCTGGCAGCCGTGTGGAGGTGCATGACGCCAACGGCACGCTGATTGGCACTGTGGTGGCGGGCCCCGACGGCAGCTTCACCGTCACCCTCGACCCGCCACAGGCCAACGGCGAACTGCTGGACGTGGTGGCCATCGATGACGGCGGCATTTCCTCGCTGCCCGCACAGATCACCGCGCCCGACATCACCGCCCCTGCCGCACCGACCGAACTGGCCGTGAGCGCGGACGGCAGCGTGATCACCGGCCGTGCCGAACCGGGTAGCACCGTACGTGTCCTGGCTGCCGACGGCACCGAACTGGGCACTGCCGTGGTCGGCCCGACCGGCGTGTTCAGCCTCAACCTAAACCCGCCACAAGTTGACGGCGAAGTGCTACAGGCCACCGCGACCGATGCCGCTGGCAACACATCGCCAAGCAGCGCAGTCACCGCACCGGATATCGACGGGATCGACACCACGCCACCCGCAGCCCCGACTGACTTGGTGATCGGTCTTGCCGGTAGCCAGTTCAGCGGTCGAGGCGAAGCCGGCTCTACCGTGCAGGTACGTGACGCGGCAGGCAACATCCTCGCGACTGGCACCGTCGCTGCAGATGGCACCTTCGCCATCGCCCTGGACCCTGCCGTGAACGACGGCAGCACCTTGCAAGTCACCCTCACCGACGCCGCTGGCAACGTATCCCAACCGGGCTCGGTCACCTCGGCTGACGTGCTGCCGCCCGCACAACCGACTGACCTGGCCCTGGCCGATGGCGTCACCTTCACCGGTCGCGGTGAGCCTGGTGCCACCGTGCAGGTGCGCGATGCTGCCGGCAACCTGATTGGCACCGGCGTCGTCGGTGCCGACGGCCTGTTCAGCCTCACCCTGTCGCCTGCCCAGACAAATGGTGAAGCACTCGACGTGCGTCTGGTGGATGCCGCCGACAACAGTTCGATACCGCTGGAGTTCACAGCCCCGGATATCACACCGCCCGAGGCGGTCACCGACATTCTGGTCGGCCCAGGTGGCACGGCCCTGAGCGGTCGCGGCGAACCGGGTGCCACTGTGGAAGTGCGTGATGCCAATGGCACTGTGATCGGCACGGGTGTGGTCGGTGCCAACGGCACCTTCCTGATCGACCTGAATCCGGCCGCACAGCCGGGCGAGCAGTTGAGCCTGGTGCAGACCGACCCAAGCGGCAATGCTTCGGTGGCTACCGAGTACGACGTACCACTGACCACCGCGCCCGACAGCCCGAGCAATCTGGCCATCGATGCTGATGGCACCACCCTCGCCGGTACCGCGCCGGCCGGCACCCGTGTGGAGGTGCATGACGCCAACGGCACGCTGATTGGCAGTGCCATTGCCAACGCCGATGGCAGCTTCAGCATCGAACTGAATCCCGCACAAGCCAACGGCGAACTGCTGGACGTGGTGGCCATCGATGACGGCGGCGTTTCCTCGCTGCCCGCACAGATCACCGCGCCCGACATCACCGCCCCTGCCGCCCCAACCGAACTGGCGGTCAGCGCGGACGGCAGCGTTATCACCGGCCGCGCCGAGCCGGGCAGCACCGTGCGCATCGTGGCTGCCGACGGCACCGAACTGGGCACTGCCGTGGTCGGCCCGACCGGCGTGTTCAGCCTCAACCTCAACCCGCCACAAGTTGACGGCGAAGTGCTGCAGGCCACGGCGACCGATGCCGCTGGCAACACTTCCGTTACCAGCTCGGTCACCGCACCGGACATTGATGGCGGCGACACAACGCCACCGGAGACCCCGACCAACTTGGTGATCAGTGCTGCCGGCAGCCAACTCAGCGGTCGTGGCGAAGCCGGTACCAGCGTTCAGGTACGCGATGACGCAGGCACCGTAGTTGCCACGGGCACGGTCAATCCGGATGGTACCTTCGCGATCACCTTGAACCCGGCCATCACCGATGGCAGTACGCTGCAAGTCACCCTCACCGACGCCGCCGGCAACGTATCCCAACCGGGCTCGGTCACCTCGGCCGACTTGCTGCCGCCCGCGCAACCGACTGACCTGGCCTTGGCCGATGGCGTCACCTTCACCGGTCGCGGTGAGCCTGGCGCTACCGTGCAAGTGCGCGATGCTGCCGGCAACCTGATTAGCACCGGTGTCGTCGGTGCCGACGGCCTGTTCAGCCTCACCCTGTCGCCTGCCCAGACAAATGGTGAAGCACTCGACGTGCGTCTGGTGGATGCCGCCGACAACAGTTCGATACCGCTGGAGTTCACAGCCCCGGATATCACACCGCCCGAGGCGGTCACCGACATTCTGGTCGGCCCAGGTGGCACGGCCCTGAGCGGTCGCGGCGAGCCAGGTGCCACTGTGGAAGTGCGCGATGCCAATGGCACCGTGATCGGCACGGGTGTGGTGGGTGCCAACGGCACCTTCCTGATCGACCTCGCCCCAGCCGCACAGCCAGGCGAGCAGTTGAGCCTGGTGCAGACCGACCCAAGCGGCAACGCTTCCTCGGCACTGCAATTCGAAGTCCCGGTCACCACTGCGCCTGCCAGCCCCAGCGACCTGGTATTCGCCGAAGACGGCAGCAGCATCAGCGGTACCGCACCTGCCGGCACCCGTGTGGAAGTGCATGACGCCAACGGCACGCTGATTGGCAGTGTGGTGGCGGGCCCCGACGGCAGCTTCACCGTCACCCTCGACCCGCCACAGGCCAACGGCGAACTGCTGGACGTGGTGGCCATTGATGACGGCGGCGTTTCCTCGCTGCCCGCACAAATCACCGCGCCCGACATCACCGCCCCTGCCGCCCCAACCGAACTGGCGGTCAGCGCGGACGGCAGCGTTATCACCGGCCGTGCCGAACCGGGCAGCACCGTGCGCATCGTGGCTGCCGACGGCACCGAACTGGGCACTGCCGTGGTCGGCCCGACCGGCGTGTTCAGCCTCAACCTCAATCCGCCACAAGTTGACGGCGAAGTGCTGCAGGCCACCGCAACCGATGCGGCTGGCAACACTTCCGTTGCCAACTCGGTCACCGCGCCGGACATTGATGGCGGCGATACCACCCCGCCTGAAGCACCGACCAATCTGGTGATCGGCCTTGCCGGCAGCCAACTCAGTGGTCGAGGCGAAGCCGGCTCTACCGTGCAGGTGCGTGACGCGGCCGGCAACATCCTCGCGACCGGCACCGTCGCTGCAGATGGCACCTTCACCGTCACCCTGGACCCTGCCGTGAACGACGGCAGCACCTTGCAAGTCACCCTCACCGACGCCGCCGGCAACGTATCACAGCCGGGCTCGGTCACTTCGGCCGACTTGCTGCCGCCCGCGCAACCGACTGACCTGGCCCTGGCCAATGGCGTCACCTTCACCGGTCGCGGCGAGCCCGGTGCTACCGTGCAGGTGCGCGATGCCGGCGGTACTGTCATCGGTACTGGTGTCGTCGGTGCCGACGGCCTGTTCAGCCTCACCCTGTCGCCTGCCCAGACCAATGGCGAAGCACTCGACGTGCGTCTGGTGGATGCCGGCGGCAACAGCTCTGCCCCATTGCAATTCGATGCGCCGGATATCACACCACCTGAGGCAGTAACCAATATTACAGTTGGTGCTGACGGCCTGGCCCTGAGCGGTCGCGGCGAACCGGGTGCCACTGTGGAAGTGCGCGATGCCAATGGCACCGTGATCGGCACGGGTGTTGTCGGTGCCAACGGCACCTTCCTGATCGACCTCGCCCCGGCCGCACAGCCAGGCAAGCAGTTGAGCCTGGTGCAGACCGACCCAAGCGGCAACGCTTCCTCGGCACTGCAATTCGAAGTCCCGGTCACCACTGCGCCTGCCAGCCCCAGCGACCTGGTATTCGCCGAAGACGGCAGCAGCATCAGCGGTACCGCACCTGCCGGCACCCGTGTGGAAGTGCATGACGCCAACGGCACGCTGATTGGCAGTGTGGTGGCGGGCCCCGACGGCAGCTTCACCGTTACCCTCGACCCGGCCCAGGCCAACGGCGAACTGCTGGACGTGGTCGCCATTGATGACAGCGGCGTTTCCTCGCTGCCCGCCCAAATCACCGCACCGGATATCACCGCCCCTGCCGCACCGACCGAACTGGTGATCAATGCCGACGGCAGCGTGGTCACCGGCCGTGCCGAACCGGGCAGCACCGTACGCGTGCTGGCCGCCGACGGCACCACTGTGCTGGGTAGCGTGGTAGTTGGCGCTACCGGCAGCTTCAGCATCACCCTCGACCCGCCACAGGTAGACGGCGAAGTGCTGCAAGTGACGGCCACCGATGCGGCAGGCAACGCCTCCACCGCCAGTAACCTTACCGCGCCGGACATCGATGGCGGCGACACAACGCCACCGCAGACCCCGACCAACCTGGTGATCAGTGCTGCCGGCAGCCAACTCAGCGGTCGTGGCGAAGCCGGTACCAGCGTTCAGGTGCGCGATGACGCAGGCACCGTAGTTGCCACGGGCACAGTCAATCCCGATGGTACCTTCGCCATCACCTTGAACCCGGCCATCACCGATGGCAGTACCCTGCAAGTGACCCTGACCGACACTGCCGGCAATGTCTCGCAACCCGGTTCGGTCGCCGCGCCAGACCTGCTGGCCCCAGCGCAGCCAACCGAGCTGGCCTTGGTTGATGGCGTGACCTTTACCGGCCGCGGCGAGCCCGGTGCCACCGTACAGGTGCGCAATGCCAGCGGCAGCCTGATCGGCACTGGCTTGGTCAACGAAGACGGCACCTTCAGCGTCACGCTGTTCCCCGCCCAGGCCAATGGTGAGGCCCTGGACATTCGCGTGGTAGACGCCGCCGGCAACAGTTCAACGCCGCTGGCGTTCACTGCACCGGACGTCACGCCGCCAGCTGCCGTCAGCAACGTCGTGGTGGGCGCCGATGGCCTGGTGCTCAGTGGCCGTGGCGAGGCCGGTGCTACCGTACAGGTACGTGATGCCAACGGCTCTGTCATAGGCACCGCCACAATCGGCGCCAACGGAACCTTCTTGGTCGACCTCACCCCAGCCGCGCAACCGGGCGAGCAATTGAGCCTGGTGCAGACCGATGCGAGCGGCAACGCCTCTGAAGCCCTGCAATATGAAGTCCCGGCAACCACGACCCCAGCCAGCCCAAGCGACCTGGTGGTGGCTGCGAACGGCACCAGCATCACTGGTACAGCCCCGACGGGTAGCCGTGTGGAAGTACACGATGCCAACGGCACACTGGTCGGCAGTGTGGTGGTAGGTGCCGGTGGCACCTTCACCGTCATCCTCAACCCGGCCCAGGCCAACGGCGAACTGCTGGACGTGGTGGCCATCGATGGCACCGGCGCTTCGTCCCTGCCGGTGCAAATCGCTGCGCCAGACATCACCCCGCCGGTCACCCCGAGCGAGCTGGCGATCAGTGCCAACGGCAGCGAGGTCACCGGCCGCGCCGAAGTGGGCAGCACCGTGCGTGTGCTGGCCGCCGATGGCACCACCGTGCTGGGTAGTGTGGTGGTCGACGCCACTGGCAGTTTCAGCATCACCCTCGACCCGCCGCAGGTGAGTGGAGAGGTACTACAAGTCACCGCCACCGACGCCGCCGGCAACACCTCCACGGCCGGCGACATCACCGCGCCGGACATCGACGGTGGCGACACCACACCACCGGATGCCGCAACCAACTTGGTAGTCGGCCTGGCCGGCGCCCAGCTCAATGGCCGCGGCGAAGCCGGGGCCAGCGTGCAGGTGCGCGATGCCCAGGGCAATGTACTGGCCAACGGCTCGGTCAACCCGGACGGCACCTTCCAGATCACCCTTGACCCACCGGTGAAAGATGGCAGCAACCTGCAAGTGGTGCTGACCGATGCCAGCGGCAATGCTTCTGCCCCGGCGTCGGTGGTTACCCCGGACTTGCAGGCCCCGGCCCAACCGACCGGCGTGGCCTTGGCCGACGGCGTGACCCTGAGCGGCAACGGCGAGCCAGGCGCGACCGTGCAGGTACGCGATGCCTTGGGCAACTTGCTCGGCACTGGCCTGGTCACTGAAACCGGCAGTTTCAGCATCACCCTGTCGCCGGCCCAGGCCAATGGCGAAATTCTCGACATCCGTCTGATCGATGCTGCCGGCAATGTCTCTTCACCCCTGCAGTTCGAGGCCCCGGACATCACCGTGCCTGCCGTAGTCAGCAACATTGTCGTCGGCGCCGACGGCCTGACCTTGGGCGGTCGCGGCGAAGCCGGTGCTACCGTCGAGGTGCGCGATGCCAATGGCACGCTGATCGGTACCGGCACAGTGACCGCGAACGGTACTTTCCTGATCGACCTCGATCCGGCTGCACTGCCGGGTGAACGCCTGAGCCTGGTACAGACCGACCCGAGCGGCAACGCCTCTGAAGCGCTGACCTACGACGTGCCACTGGTGGTCACCCCGACCAGCCCGAGCGAACTGGTCGTCGCCGCCGATGGCAGCAGCATCAGCGGTTCTGCTCCTGCTGGTAGCCGCGTGGAAGTGCATGATGCCAACGGCACGCTGGTCGGTAGCATCGTGGTGGGTGCCGAGGGCACCTTCACCGTGGTGCTCACACCGGCCCAGGCCAATGGCGAATTACTGGACGTGGTGGCGATCGACAACAACGGCACCTCGTCGTTGCCGGTGCAGGTCGCCGCACCAGACATCACCGCGCCTGTGGCGCCAAGCGATCTGGCAATCAGTGGCGACGGTACCGTTGTCAGCGGCCGCGCCGAAGCAGGCAGCACCGTCCGTGTGCTGGCCGCCGATGGCACCACTGTACTGGGCAGTGTCGTGGTGGGGGCCAGCGGTGCCTTCAGCATCGGCCTCACCCCGCCACAAGTGGCAGGCGAGCAATTGCAGGTGACGGCCACCGATGTCGCAGGCAACGCCTCCACGGCCGGCAGCGTCACCGCACCGATCGTGGACAACGGCGGCGACACCACACCGCCGGAGCCCGCTACCGAGCTGGCCATCAGTAACGATGGCCGCACAGTCTCCGGGCGCGGCGAAGCGGGCGCCACCGTGGAGGTGCGCAACGATCAGGGGCAGGTGCTGGTGAGCGGCACCGTTCAGCCCGATGGCAGCTTCAATGTGCAACTGCCAACCCCGGTGGTGGATGGCTCGTCCCTGCAAGTGACCCTGACCGATGCCGCCGGCAACGTCTCTACACCTAGCCCGCTGACGGCGCCCGACCAGGTAGCACCGCTGCAACCCACCGACCTGGTGCTGAGTAATGGTGACAGCCTGGTCGGTACTGCAGAAGGGGGCGCACGGATTGAGGTCAAAGATGCCTTGGGCAACCTGATCGGTAGCGTCATTGCCGAGCCGGATGGCAGCTTCAGCCTGACCCTCAACCCGCCCCAGGCCAATGGCGAAACCTTGTCCATCACCGTGACCGATGCGGCAGGCAATACCTCGGTACCGCTGAGTTACGTGGCCCCGGACATTACCGCACCGGCGATCGTCACTGACGTGCTGGCAGGCGATGGCAGCCTGGCCGTGTCTGGCCGTGGTGAGCCTGGTGCCACAGTCGAAGTGCGTGATGCCCAAGGCGCAGTCATCGGTACTGGCACCGTGGCGCCAAATGGCACCTTCGTGATTGACCTGGAGGCACCGCTGGCCGCAGGTGAGAACCTCGTGCTGGTGCAGACCGATGCCGCTGGCAATACCTCGGCAGGGGTCAGCGTGACCGTTGCCGATACACCGCTGCCCGAAAGCCCGAGCGGCGTGGTGGTGGCCGGTGACGGCTCCAGTGTTTCCGGTACCGCACCGGCAGATACGCAGGTGCAAGTGCGTGACGCGCAGGGCAATGTCCTGGGCAGCACCCAGGCCGGCCCGGATGGCAGCTTCACCATCGGCCTGACCCCGGCACAGGCCAACGGGGAAGCACTGGATGTCGTCGCGGTCGACGAAGCTGGCAACAGTTCGCTGCCGACCCAGATCACCGCGCCCGATATCACCCCGCCCAATGAAGCCAGTGAACTGCAACTGAGTGCCGATGGCGGCCTGCTCACCGGTCGCGGCGAACCGGGCACCACCGTGCAGGTCATCAGCGCCGACGGCACTGTGCTGGGCAACGCCCAGGTCGGTGCCGACGGTGTGATCAGCGTGGTCCTGAACCCAGCGCAGACCGACGGCCAGGAACTGGACGTGGTCCTGCGCGACCCCGCTGGCAACACCTCGACCGCCAACATCGTCGCGCCCGATACCGACGGCCCGCTGCAACCCTCCGGGCTGGCTATCGATACCGCTGGCATTCACCTTACCGGCCAGGGTCAAAGCGGCTCCATCGTCACCGTGCGTGACGCCGACGGCAATGTGCTGGGCACTGCCACCGTGGGCGGCGACGGCCGTTTCGACGTCACCCTCAACGCGCCACAGCGCAATGGCGAAAGCCTGACCGTCGAAGCGACCGACAACCTGGGCAATAGCGCAGGGCCGGTGGACTTCACCGCCCCCGACTCTACCCCGCCGCAAGTGGTCACCAACCCGGCCATCGACGGCACCGGTACCACGATCACCGGCAACGGCGAACCGGGCGCCACCGTGACCGTGCGCGGGCCGGATGGCAGCGTGCTGGGCAGCACGGTGGTTGGCGCGGGTGGCGCTTTCGAAATCACCCTCGAAACGCCGCAAACCAACGGCCAGGCACTGACCGTGGAGCAACGCGACGCGGCCGGCAACCTGTCGGCGGCAGTCGACGTGTCGGCACCGGATACCCAGGCACCCGATAGCCCCACCGGTCTGGTCCTGGCTGGCGACGGCAGCAGCCTGAGCGGCAGCGGCGAGCCGGGTGCGCAGGTGACCGTGACCGGCACTGGCGGCACAGTACTGGGCACCGCAACGGTCCAGCCCGATGGCTCCTTCCAGGTGGCCATCGACCCGCCACAGCTCAATGGCCAGACGCTGTCTGTCACTCAGGCGGACAACAGCGGCAACGGCTCGCTCGCTGGCACCGTGACCGCACCTGACTTCGAGGCACCGCTGCCGGCGCAAGGGCTGGGCCTTGATCCTACCGGCACACTGCTCAGCGGGCAGGGCGAGGCAGGCAGCACCGTAGAGGTACGTGATGCCGCAGGCAACCTGCTAGGCACCATCCCGGTGAATGCAGACGGTACGTTCGAAGTGGCACTCTCCCCGGCCCAGACCAACGGTGAAGTGCTGTCGGTGGTGCTGATCGATGGCGGCGGCAATGCCTCGCCGTCGGCCACTTTCACCGCTGACGACAGTACCGCGCCAGCTGCGCCTGCCGGCCTCACGATCACCCCGGGCGGCAGTGCCATCCAGGGTACCGGTGAAGCTGGCGCCACGGTGGAAGTGAAGCTTGCCGACGGCACGTTGGTAGGCACCGTCGTCGTGCCCGCAGGCGGCAGCTTCACGGTCCCACTATCGCCCGCCCAGTTGGACGGCCAGGCCCTGGATGTGACGCTGACCGATGCGGCCGGCAACATTTCGCAGCCCAGCCAGATCCTTGCGCCTGACATCACGCCACCGGCACTACCCACCGACGTTGCAGTCAGCAGCGATGGCACGGCTGTGACCGGTAACGCACCTGGCGCCAGTTCGGTGACCGTGAGCGATGGGGCCGGCAATGTGATCACCGTTGCGGTCAACCCGGATGGCAGTTTCAGCGTGCCGCTGGATACACCGCAGAACAACGGCCAGACCGTAACCGTGGTAGTGACCGACGCAGCCGGCAACGACTCGGCGCCGGTCTCTGTCACCGCTCCGGACACGACCAACCCAGAACCGGCGACCGGGCTTACCGTAAGCCCGGATGGCAGCACGGTCGGCGGCACAGCCGAGCCTGGCAGCACAGTGGAAGTCCGCAACCCGGATGACACCGTGCGCGGCACTGTAACTGCAGGGCCGGACGGCACCTTCGTGATCCCGGTCGCCCCACCGCTGGCATCAGGTGAAACCGTCGATGTGGTGGTGATCGACCCTGCCGGTAACGAATCGCCTGAAATACCACTGGCTGGCCCGACCGGTACCGAAGTGGCCACGCCTTCAGCCCTTGCCATCAGCGCCGACGGTTTCCTGCTGACCGGCCAGGGTACGGTCGGCTCGCTGATTACCGTAACCTCCGGGGGCACCACGCTGGGCAGCGCCACGGTCGGCAGCGACGGTACCTTCCGTGTGTTCCTCCAGAACGCCCAGCTCAACGCCCAGATCTTGCAGGTCAGTGCCAAGGCTACCGTCGATGGCCAGCCTTCGGTGCCGGCCATTATCGTGGCCAATGACACCACGGCACCGGACGCGCCGACGCAGGTAAACCTCAACGCCACCGGCAGTACGCTGACCGGCCAAGGCGAGGTGGGTGCAACTGTGCGCGTGACAGACCTACAAGGCACCTTGCTGGGGACTGCAACCGTCGCGAGCAATGGCCTGTTCAGCGTCAGCTTCTCGCCGGCCGTGGCCAATGGGCAGAACCTGATCGTCACCCAGGCTGATGCTGCAGGTAACGTTTCGCTCGCGGCCACCCTGCAAGCGCCTGACCTGCAGGCACCGCTGGCGGCCACTAACCTCAGCCTCAATAGCGCAGCCACCGTGCTCAGCGGCCAGGGCGAAGCCGGTGCCAGCGTCACCGTGCGCGACGCCAGCGGCGCCATCCTGGCCACCGGCACCGTCAACCAGAGCGGCCAGTTCCAGATCACCCTGCCCAGCGCGCAGGTGACCGGTAGCCCGCTACAGGTCACCCTCAGTGATGCCGCGGGCAATGTGTCCGGCCCGGCCAGCCTGGCCACGCCAGACCACACGCCGCCAGCGGCCATCAGTAACCCGGTGTTGAGCCAGGACGGCCGGCAGCTTTCCGGCAGCGGTGAAGCGGGCGCCACGGTACAGGTACGCAACGCCGCCGGTGCCTTGCTCGGCTCCGCCACGGTGGGCGCTGACGGTCGCTTCACGGTGACATTCGACACGCCGCAAACCAACGGCCAGGTCATCGGCGTGACGCAAGTGGATGCCGCCAGCAACACCTCGCCGGCAATCAATGTGACAACCCCGGACCTGACCCCACCCGCGCCGCTGACCAACGTGGTGCTGAACAACAACGGCCTGACCCTGACCGGCCTGGGCGAAGCCGGTGCCACGGTCACCGTTCACGGCCAGGACGGGACCATCATCGGCACCGGCCTGGTAGCGGCCAATGGCAGCTTTACCCTCACCCTGAACAGCGCCCAGCTCAACGCCCAGCACCTGAGCGTTACGCAGACCGACGCGGGCAACAACACCTCCACCGCCGTGGCGGTCACCGCGCCAGACTTCACCCCGCCTACGGCACCGACAGCACTCGTGCTGTCCGGTAGCGGGCTGCAACTGACCGGTAACGCCGAAGCCGGCAGCACCGTGACCGTGCGCGATGCCAGCGGCAACGTGCTGGGCACAGCGGTAGCCGGCAGCAACGGCACCTTCCAGGTCACCTTGAACAGTGCCCAGACCAATGGCCAGATGCTGCAGGTGACCGCCACCGACGCAGCCGGCAACGTGTCGCCGGCCGCACCTTACACTGCAGCCGACACCACGCCGCCGGCCGCCGTGACCAACCTGGCTGTCTCCGCCAATGGCGCCACCCTGACAGGCGATGGCGAAGCAGGCGCAACCGTGATCGTACGGGCGCCGGACGGTACCGTGCTGGGCAACGCTACAGTGGCCGCCGACGGTCACTTCAGCGTATCCCTGTCGCCGGCAGCGATCACGGGTGAAAGCCTGAGCGTGGTTCAGGCCGATGCCGCACAGAACGTCTCCCCTGCACAGAGCGTGACGGCGCCGGGTGCGCTGGCACCGGCCACACCGGACAACCTGATACTGGCCGCCGACGGCCTGTCAGTGACCGGCACCGCCGAGGCGGGCAGCACAATCAAGGTGTACGGCCCCAACGGCGTATTGCTGGGCAGCAGCCCGGTCGCCAACGACGGCACGTTCACTGTCAATCTCGGCAGTGCGCAGGCCAATGGCGAAGTGCTGCAGGTCAGCGCAACGGGCCCCGATGGCAGCGTATCGCTACCCGCTACCCTGCAGGCACCCGACACCACGGCACCGCAACCACTGACCAACCTGGCGTTGTCCAGCGACGGCCTGGTACTCAGTGGCCGCGGTGAAGCAGGTGCCACCGTTACCGTGATTGGCGAAGGCGGTGTCGACCTGGGCACTGCCGTGGTCGATGCCAATGGCAACTTCAATGTCAACCTGAACAGCGCGCAGATTAACGGCGAACAGCTCAGCGCCAGCCAGTCCGATGTGGCCGGCAACGAGTCCAACAGCGTCAGCCTGACAGCCCCTGACCGCGTCGCGCCGGATGCTGCCGGCAACCTGGCTTTCGCCGGGGGTGGCAGCTTGTTGAACGGTACCG
Organism: Pseudomonas sp. JY-Q; assembly: GCF_001655295.1. NCBI lineage: Bacteria > Pseudomonadati > Pseudomonadota > Gammaproteobacteria > Pseudomonadales > Pseudomonadaceae > Pseudomonas > Pseudomonas sp. JY-Q. The sequence continues at coordinate 5,225,670 of NZ_CP011525.1, forward strand.
GCGAAGCGGGTGCCGCCGTGCGTGTGCTCGCCGCCGATGGTTCGGTGCTGGGCAGCGCCACGGTGCGCGCCGACGGGACTTTCCAGGTCAGCCTCGCATCGCCCCAGGCCAACGGCCAACAGGTGCAGGTGGTACTGACCGATGCGGCCGGCAACCAGTCTGCTGCCAGCGCCATCACCGCACCCGATACCACACCGCCAACGGCACCCGGCGAACTGGCCGTTTCCGGTGATGGTGTCACCCTCACCGGCCGCGGCGAAGTGGGCGCGCGGGTGACCGTGACCAACCCGGCAGGCGAGGAAATCGGCAGCGCCACCGTCGATGCCAGTGGCCACTTCACCATCACGCTGAGCCCGGCACTGGGCAACGCCGAGCTGCTCAGCTTCACCCAGGCCGATGCGGCCGGCAACGTGTCGGCAGTGGCAATCCTGCAAACCCCCGACTTCACCCCGCCCGACCCGCTCACCCAAGTGGTGATCAACGCCGACGGCAGTGTGGTCAGCGGCCTGGGCGAGGCCGGCGCCACGGTAATCGTCAGTAACGCGGCCGGTACCGTACTGGGCACAGGTATCGTATTGGCTGATGGCAGCTTCAGCGTCGAACTGTCACCCGCACAAATCAACAACCAGACACTGTCGGTACTGCAGGCCGATCCCCCCGGCAACGTCAGCCTGCCGGTCAACGTGCAAGCGCCGGACCTCACGCCGCCAGCGGCAGCAACCGAGCTGCGGCTCAATGCGGCAGGTGACGAGCTGGGGGGTGTCGGCGAAGTGGGCGCCACCGTGCGCGTGTACGTCGGTATCACGCAGGTGGGTACCGGCACAGTGGGCGCCGACGGGACCTTCATCGTCGAGCTGGATGCAGCGCAGCTCGATGGCCAGGTGCTGCAGGTCACCCTGACCGATGCAGCTGGCAACATCTCGCCAATCAGTTCGGTCACGGCGGTGGACACCACACCACCGGCCACCGTGGTCGCCATCATCAACGACAGCGGTACCCAGGTGATCGGTACTGCCGAAGCCGGCACCCGCGTCACGGTGGTCAACAACAACGGCGACCTGCTGGGCCAGGTAACGGTGGAGCCGGACGGCACCTTCGTCCTTGACCTGAACCGCCCGCAAATCAACGGCGAAACGCTGACCATCATCGCTCAGGACGCCACTGGCAACCCGTCGGTACCGCTGGCAGTGACTGCGCCAGACCTGACGCCACCGGTGCAGCCGACCGACCTGCTGCTCAACGCAGCCGGTACGTCGATGACGGGTACGGCCGAAGCCGGCAGCACCATCACGGTGCGTGGCCCGAACAACAACATCGTGGGCACGGTGGAAGTGGGTGAGAACGGCCAGTTCACTGTGCCGATCAGCCCGGCACAGAACAACGGCCAGTTGCTGACGGTGGTGTCCACGGATGATGCTGGCAACGCTTCGGTGGCTGTCCCTTACCAGACCAACGACACCTCGCCACCCGACCTGGTGACCAACCTGGCGATCAACAACACCTTCAACGTGCTGACCGGCAAGGGCGAAGCCAATGCCACGGTTACCGTCAGCCTCGACGGAGACGTGATCGGTACCGGCGTGGTGGATGCCGCTGGCAACTTCCAGATAACGCTGGTGCCGGCGGCGGGCTCGCTCGCAACCCTGGAAGTGACACAGTCCGACGGCATCAATACGTCTGCGGTCGCGACCTACCTCACCCCCTTGATCGCACCACCCGTGCCGCCCACCGACGTGACCTTGGGCAGCGACGGCCTGACCCTGACAGGCAGTGCACCCAGCGGTGTGGGCATTCGCGTGTACGACGCTGCAGGCAACCTGATCGGTACAGGGGTCGCAAGCCTGAACGGCTCCTTCACCCTGACGCTGGACGCAGCCCAGCTCAATGGCGAACACATTTCGGTGACAGCGGTGGCGCTGATAGGCGGCGAATCGCAGCCGACCTTCCTGCAAGCGGCCGACATCACGCCACCGACCAACCCGGTGGTCACCAGCCTGTCTGTCAATGGCCTGGTGCTGACCGGCACGGGTGAAGCCGGTGCCACGGTGACAGTGCGTGATGCCGGCAACAACGTGCTCGGCACGGCGGTGGTGAATGGCGGTGGCGTGTTCACCGTCAACCTGAACGCCGCGCAGCTCAACGGCCAGGTACTGGGCGTGAGCCAGGCTGACACTGCAGGCAATGTGTCCGGCAGCACAAGCTACACCGCCGCAGACCTGCAGCCACCTGCTGCCCCCACCAACGTCGCCATCAACGGCACCGGTACCGTGCTTACCGGTAGCGGTGAGGCGGGCGCTACCATTACCGTCCAAGGCCCGAACGGCCAGGTGGGTACCGGTGTGGTACAAGCCAACGGCACCTTCAGCATTACCTTGACCTCGCCACAGAACGACGGGCAACTGCTGGTGGTACGCCAGGCCGATGCTGCCGGCAACCTGTCCGCCAGCACCAGCCTGACTGCGCCGGACACCACCCCGCCAGCCGCCCCGCTGGCCACCATCAACGCCAACGGCACCTCGGTCAGTGGTGCTGGCCAGGTCGGCAGCACGGTCACCGTGCGCAACAGCGCCGGTACCGTACTGGGTACCGCAACGGTGGGCAGCAACGGCCTGTTCGTGGTCAGCCTGACTGCGGCGCAGATCGACAACCAGGCGCTCAGCGTCACCCTCACCGACAGCGCCGGTAACGTGTCCACGGGCACTGCACTGACCGCACCGGACCTGACCCCGCCTGCGGCTGCCGGCAACCTGCTGTTCAGTGCCGACGGCAGTACCCTCACCGGTACTGGCGAAGTGGGTGCCACCGTCACCGTACTCAGCGCCGGCGGTACCGTGCTGCAGACCGCGACGGTGCAGGCGGACGGCACCTTCACCGTGACCCTGAGCCCTCCTCAGGACAACGGCCAGATCCTTTCGGTGACCCTCAGCGACCCGCGCGGCAACGTGTCGGGCAACGTCAACGTCACTGCACCGGATGTGGATGCCAACGCGCCGGTCATCGCCAGCGACAACCTGGCCACGGCCACGGTCAACCTGGCAGCGGTCAGCGCCACGAAGACCTACACCGACAGCTTCACCACGCTGTTGTCGGGGTTCTCCAAGACCTACACCTGGACGGTGGCAGCAGGCACCACGGCTGACCCTACCCTCACGCTGACCACCAACAGCGTGCTGGCATTGCTCAACAACACCAGCTTCACCCTGCAGGTGAAAGACGCCAGCGGCACCTGGGTGACCATCGCCACCGGTAACACTCAGGGCCTGCTCGACCTGATCGTGTTGCCAATCGGCTTGCAGGTGGACATCGGCGTGCTGCAAGCCGGTGATTACCGACTGACCGTGGGCAGTGGCGGCATCGGCCTGATCACCGAAGTGAGCACCACGCTGGACATCGTCTCCACCAGCCTGACCCAATTCACCGGCACCGGCATTGCCACCTCTGGCAACGTCATTACCGACGTGGGTACCGATGGCGCAGTGGATGCTCGTGGCCCGGACAGCGCCGCCGTGCTGCAAGTGCTCAAAAACGGCAGCTACGTCTCGGCCGGGACCGCCACGACGGTTCAGGGCCAGTACGGCACCCTGGTGATCCGTGCGGACGGCAGCTACACCTACACGCCGAACGGCAGCCCGAACAGTGTCGGCAAGGTGGACGTGTTCAGCTACCAACTGGTGCACCCTAACGGCCTGTCCGATGCCGCCAACCTGTACGTGCGCATCGACAGCCCGCAAGCCACGGAGGTCTGGAGCGACACCAACTACGGTGCACCGGCCACGGTGGTCGACGCAGTCAACGACGTTGGTACCAGCCAGGTCACCCTGGACAACCGCGTGGACTCCAGCAGCAGTACGCTGGGCTCGCTGAACCTGCCAGTGATCGGTACCCGCCAGGCCACCTACACCACCACGGTTGCCGCCAATACCACGGCCGACCTGCAGGTGGTGGTCAACTCCACCAACCTGTTGAGCCTGCTCAACGGCACCACCATCGAGCTGCTCAAGCTCAACCCGGCCACCGGCCAGTACGTGCTGGTGCAGTCGGTGCCAGGTGGTTCGCTGGTCAGCATACTGGGCGGCGGCGCCGGGTATACCTTCGAGAACCAGGGCGCCGGTACCTACCACATACGTGTCACCGCCGGCGGCATCGGCTTGCTCAGCTCCATCACCACCAGCCTGAACACCACTACAACGTACCTGACCGAGTTCGTGGTCAGTGGCGCGACAGCCGCCACCGGCAACCTGCTGGCTGACGACAATGTCGGTTCGGCCTTGACCGTGCTGAGCGTGCTGACAGCGGCCAACACCTACACCATCCCGGGCTACAACGGGGTAAGCGTGGCCGGCACCTACGGCACGTTGCTGGTGCATGCCGACGGCAGCTACACCTACACCCTCAACGCAGGGCTCACCTCGGCGGTGGTGGGCCAGCACGACACCTTCACCTACGAGCTAAGCCACCCGAACGGCACGACCGACACCGCAACCCTCACCATCAACGTGGACAGCGCCGCCGGCCTCACCGCCACCACATCGCTGCTGGCCGATACCGGCGACGAGTCCGCGGCACTCGCCAGCCTGGCAGCGGCCACCGATGTGATCGCCGGCACTGACGGCAACGACCACCTCGATGGCAGCCAGGGTGGCCACATCACCCTGCAGGGTGGTGCGGGTGACGACACACTGGTGGTGGTCGACCAGAACTTCGCCAGCGTCGACGGTGGCTCGGGAACCGACACCCTGCTGTGGGGCGGCGGTGATGCCAGCATTGACCTGGGCAACCTGGCCGGGCGCGTACACGACATCGAAATCCTCGACCTCAACGACACCAGTTCGGTGGCGCTCACCCTCAACCTGGCGGATGTGGTGGCGATCACCGAAACCGGTACCGACACACTGATCATCAAGGGGGACGACAAAGACTCAGTTCACATGACGGACAACTGGACGCTGGTCGGGAACCAAACTGCCGACGGCATCGACTATAACCAGTACACGGCCCAGGAGGATCCAAGCCATCACCTGTGGGTACAGAACGGTATCCATGTGGTTTGAGGCCGCTGTAAACCCGTCGGGTGAATACCCGGCGGCATGGACGACCAGCAGTAAGGGAACTATGTGAAGCGAAGCAGTCCGCTGTCACCGCTGTTGCTGGGAGCCTTCGGGCTCCTGGCCCTGAACTTCCACCCGGTTGCCCAGGCAGCCGATGATATAGACCCCCACCTGCGCCAGATCGGGCCGTCGCTGCTACGCGATGCGCCCGAAGCGGTGCCCGCCCGCCCCCCCATCGGCATGGCCCCGGTCGCCAGTGGCGAACGGCTGAGCCTTACCGACGCGGTGCTGCAGGCAGCGCAATGGCACCCGAGCATCGCTGAGGCCATCGGCAACCTTTACAAGCAGGGCGAAGGCATCAACGTCGCCCGTGCGGGGTATTACCCACAGATTTCCGGTGGCCTGCGCACCGGTTATGACACCGGCTATGGCGGCGACCGCAATAGCCAGGCCCTGAACCTGTCGCTCAAGCAAATGCTCTATGACTTCGGCAAGGTCGACAGCGCCGTCAACGCGGCCCAGGCGGCCGCCGCCCGCGCCCAGGCCAATATCCTGCTGGTGGTCGACGACCTGGCCCGCGACACAGCCTATGCCTGGATCGAAACCCGCCGCTACGAGCAACTGATGACGATTGCCCGCGACCAGATTCGCGGCGTGGGCGACATTGCCGGCATGGCGCGCCAGCGCAGCGACATGGGCGCCAGTACCCGTTCCGACGTGGTGCAGGCCGAGTCCCGCGTGGAAAGCGCCCGTGCCACCCTGGAAGAGTACCAGTCGCAGTACGAGCGCTGGCGCTCGACCCTGGCGGCGCTGATGGGCCGCGTTACCCCACCGGCACTGGCCGAAGGCTCACCCGCCGAGCTGAACCAGGCCTGCAAGCGCCCTGCACAGGGTGATGACCGCCTGCCCGCCGTGCTGATGGCCCTGGCCCAGCGCGCACAGGGCCAGGCCGAGCTGGCCCAGGCAAAGGCGGAGGCCTACCCTACCCTGTCGTTGCAACCGCAGGTCAATCATTACCTGGACGACGACTACAACCGCGATAACGCACGGCTGGACCGCACCCAGGCGGGCATCTACCTGAACGTCGAAGTCCCCATCTACCAAGGGGGCTCCATCAGCGCCCGTACCCGCGCCGCCGGCCACGCGCTGACCGCCGCCGACGCCGCCGAAGACGCCGCACGCCTGCAAGCGCGTCGAGGCCTGGCCGAGGCCATGGCGCAAACCTCCGGGCTGGGCCGCCGGCTAACCTCGCTGGAAGCACGCCAGGTCAGCATCCAGGAGGCACGCATGCTCTACGGGCGTCAGTACCTGGACCTGGGCACACGGCCACTGCTCGACCTGCTCAACGCCGAGCAGGAGATCTACCAGTCACGCTTCGAACTTGCCGGCACCCGCTCCGATCTGCTGCGCCTGGATGTCGACTGCCTGTACAACACCGGCGCCCTGCGCACGGCCTTTGGCCTTGAGGGGCGCAACCTGCAAGGTGTGGAGATCCAGCCATGAGTGATTCGATCGATGTGACCCTGCCCAACCAGGCGCCCGCGCCGGAGCAGGCCGCCGCCCACCGGCCAGACCTTGGCCCCTGGCTTGAGGTGATGTTGCAGGTGGCACACCACTACCGCCTGGACGTATCACCCCAGCGTATTCGCCTGGCCGCTGCGGAGGATGCCCGCCCGTTGAATGAAATCCTCCGCCACATGGCACGTCAGGCGGGGCTGGCATTGCGCTTCGTGCACTTCGATGCCAAGGGCCTGCGGCAATGGCGCACGCCGCTGGTGCTGGAGCTGGACGATGGGCAGCTGGCCGTGGTCGAGTCGGTGACCGAAGAGGACGACCTGGCAGTGGTGTTCGCCGGTGACCAGGGCCTGACTTCACGTCTGCCCCGCGACACCCTGAAAGGCCGTATCAACCGCGTGGCCCTGCTGCGCCCGGCCCGGCCACTGCGCGATGTGCGCACCGACGACTACACCGCGCCTTACGACCGCCACTGGTTCGCCCGCATCGTACTGCGTGACCTGCGCCCTTATGGGCAGGTGATGGTCGCTTCACTGGTGGCCAACGTGCTGGCGCTGGCCGGCGTGCTGTTCTCGATGCAGGTGTACGACCGAGTGATACCGGCTGAATCCCTGCCCACCCTCTACGTCCTGTTTGGCGGTGTGGTGTTGGCACTGGTGTTCGACTTCAGCATGCGCCTGCTGCGGCTAAAGGTGACCGACCTGCTCGGCAAGCGCGCCGACCTGCGGGTGAGCGACCTGGTCTACGGCCATGCCCTGCGCCTGCGCAACTCGGTGCGGCCGAAGTCCACCGGCTCGTTCATCTCGCAGTTGCGCGAGCTGGAGTCGATCCGCGACCTGATCACGTCCAGCACCGCCACGGTGCTGGCCGACCTGCCGTTCTTCCTGCTGTTCCTGTTCGTGTTCTGGCTGATCGGCGGCGTACTGGTGTTCATCCCGCTGGTCGCGCTGCTGGCCATGGTGTTGCCCGGGTTGCTTGCACAACGGCGCCTGGCACGGTTGGCCAATGCCTCGATGCGTGAGTCCGCGCTGCGCAACGCCATGCTGGTGGAAAGTATCCAAGGCCTGGACGAGATCAAGGCACTGCAGGCGGAGGCTCGCTTCGAACGGCAGTGGAACCAGTACAACGCGGCCTGCGCGCACACCAACCTGCGCCTGCGCACCCTCACCAACGGCCTGGTGACCTGGACGCAGAACGTGCAGGGTGCCGTGTTTGCCGTGGTCATCGTGATCGGCGCACCCATGGTCATCGCCGGCGACCTCACCACGGGTAGCCTAGTGGCGGCATCCATGCTTTCGTCGCGGATGATGGCACCGCTCGCCCAGCTGACCCATGTGCTGACCCGCTGGCAGCAGGCCAAGGTAGCGCTGCAAGGCCTGGACAAGCTGATGCAGTCACCAGTCGACCACCCCGAAGGCGAAGCCCGCGTGCACCTGCCAGCCATTCACGGCGAGTACCGCCTGCGCCAGGCCAACTTCCGCTACAGCGAAGACTACCCGCCAGTGCTGAACATTGGCCGGCTGGACATCCAGCCGGGCGAGCGCATTGCCGTGCTGGGCCGCAACGGCGCCGGCAAATCAACCTTGCTGCAGGCGCTGGGTGGGGCCATGGACCTGGTACAGGGCGAGATCAGCCTGGACGGCATCGCCATGGCCCACCTCGACCCTGCTGACCTGCGCCGTGACGTCGGCCTGCTGCCGCAGTACGCGAGGCTGTTCCACGGCACCCTGCGGGAAAACCTCACCCTCGGCGCCGGCCAGGCCAGCGACCAGGAACTGGTGGCCGCGCTGGCCGCCACTGGCGCACTGGACTTCGTCCGCCGCCTGCCCAAGGGCATGGACCACTTGATCCTCGAAGGAGGCCTGGGCTTGTCTGGCGGCCAGCGCCAAGCCCTGGTGCTGTCGCGCCTGCTGGTACGCCAGCCGCAAGTACTGCTGCTGGACGAGCCGACCGCGTCGCTGGACGACATGACCGAGCGCAAGCTGCTGGATAACCTGGAGCGCTTCTGTCAGGGCCGTACACTGGTGATCGCAACCCATCGCCTGAGTGTTCTGCAGCGGGTCGACCGCATCCTGGTGCTGGACGCCGGGCGCATCGTCATCGATGACGCGCGCGATGCCGCGCTGGCCAAACTGCAGGGAGCCCAGGCATGAGCAACCATGAACTCCCGGCTTCCTACCTGGACGGGCAGGACGACCAGGCGGTGTTCCGCGCCAGCCGCATCATCACCCTCTGCGCGCTGATGCTGGCGGCGTTCCTGGCCTGGGCGGCCTGGTTCGAGGTGACCGAGGTGTCCACCGGCACAGGCAAGGTCATCCCAAGTTCGCGAGAGCAGGTCATTCAGTCGTTCGAGGGCGGTATCGTCGCGCAGATGAGCGTGGCCGAAGGCGACCTGGTCGAGCGCGGCCAAGTGCTGGCCCAGCTCGACCCGACCAAGACGGCCTCCAGTGTGGGTGAAAGCGAGGCCAAGTACCGGGCTGCCAAAGCCAGTCAGGCTCGCCTGCAGGCAGAGGTGACCGGCAAGCCCCTGACCTTCCCGGAAAGCCTGCGCGACTCTCCTGACCTGATCGATGCCGAAACCGCGTTGTACCAGACCCGCCGCCGCGGCCTGGAACAGACCCTGGCGGGTATTCAGGACTCGTTGCAGCTGGTGCGCAGCGAGCTGAAAATCACCGAGAACCTGGCAAAGATGGGGGCCTCCAGCCGGGTTGAAGTGATCCGCCTGAACCGCCAGCGTTCCGAGCTGGAACTCAAAGCCAACGAGGCGCGCTCAGACTATCTGGTGCGCGCCCGGGAAGAACTGGCCAAGGCCAGCGCCGAAGCGGACGCCCTGTCGGAAGTGATCCGCGGACGCAGCGACTCGCTCACCCGCCTGACCCTGCGCTCGCCGGTGCGCGGCATCGTGAAGGACATCGAGGTCAACACCCTGGGTGGCGTGGTGCAGCCCGGTGGCCAGGTGATGAAGATCGTGCCGATGGACGAACGCCTGCTGATCGAAACCCGCATCGCGCCACGGGACATCGCCTTCATTCACCCCGACCAGGCGGCCAAGGTCAAGATCAGCGCCTATGACTACTCGGTGTACGGCGGGCTGGACGGCAAGGTGGTGGGCATTTCGCCGGACACCCTGCAGGACGAGGTCAAACCGGAAATCTACTACTACCGCGTGTTCATCCGCACCGAACAGGACAGCTTGCAAAACAAGGCCGGCAAGCGTTTTGCGATCGTGCCAGGGATGATTGCCACGGTGGATATCCGAACGGGCGAGAAAACCATCCTCGATTACCTGATCAAGCCGCTGAACCGGGCCAAGGAGGCCCTGCGCGAACGCTGATCCAGTTGTTTACACACATCCCTGTGCGCGCGGGCATGCCTGCGAACACCGGCGAAGCCGGTGCCATGCACCGCGACGCACGTTTCGCGGGCATACCCGCTTCCACAAGGGGCCCAAGCACTCCTGAGTTCTGTGCAAATTGCCTAAAGCCCGACCAAAACAGGCCGATAACCGGATATCCCCTGCTCCCCACCGAAGGTCACCATGGCCACGCAAAATGCCCGCGCGGATTCGCTATCCCTGCTGCTGTTCACCCTGCGCAGCGGCAAGCTGATGGCAATCAACCTGCTCAAGGTCAGCGAGATCATCCCCTGCCCGCCGCTGACCAAGCTGCCCGAGTCACACCCCCACGTAAAAGGTGTGGCAACCCTGCGGGGCCACTCGCTGTCGGTCATCGACTTGTCTCGCGCCATTGGCGAACAGCCACTGGTCGACCCGCAGGGTGGCTGCCTGATCGTTACAGAGATCAGCCGCTCACGCCAAGGCCTGCATGTACAGGCAGTCAGCCGCATCGTGCATTGCCTGAGCACCGACATCAAACCGCCGCCCTACGCCTCGGGCACCCGCTCGTTCATCACCGGTGTGACGCGCGTGGACAACACCCTGGTGCAGGTGCTGGACATCGAAAAAGTCATACACGCCATCGCCCCGCCCGTCGCCGAGCCAGCGCACGGCACCTTGAGCGAAGAAGACGCCAGCCTGCTGGCCGCCGCCAACATCCTGGTGGTGGACGACAGCCAGGTGGCCCTGCAGCAGTCAGTGCACACCCTGCGCAACCTCGGTATCGAATGCCACACCGCGCGCAGCGCCAAAGACGCCATCAACGTGCTGCTGGAGCTGCAAGGCACCGCGCAGGAGATCAACATCATCGTCTCCGACATCGAAATGAGCGAAATGGACGGCTACGCCTTCACCCGCACGCTGCGTGAAACCCCCGACTTCCAGCACCTGTACGTGCTGCTGCACACCTCGCTGGACAGTGCCATGAGCAGTGAAAAGGCGACCCAGGCCGGGGCCAATGCCATCCTTACCAAGTTCTCCTCGCCAGAGCTGACCGATTGTCTGGTGGTGGCTGCGCGTACCGTGGTGTTCGCCGAGCACTGATATATTCAGCGACAAACTCCCCGGCTTGCCGCCGGGGGTGACTCGGGCATAATTCGCGCCCCTCGCAAGAAAATTGCCGGAATCGCGTATGAAGCTTCTCAGCTCTATCTTGATCAGCTGCGCCCTCTTCAGCGGTATTGCCCAGGCCTCCAGTAGCCAGGCCTGGAACGAGCAACGCCAGCAGATGCTCAAGGCTTGCCTGACCGCCAGCCAGTTCAAGGACGCCCATGCCCGCGGCAAGCCCGCCGAGTTTGATGACCAGGTCGGCATGAGTGCCCTGCTGATCGAAGGCGTCTACCCACAGAAGCACATGCAGCAGCGCACCGGCACCGAACTGTGCCTGTACGACCGCCAGCACCAGCGTGCTTTCGTCAGTGAATGGAGCCCGGAGGCCAAGTGACCGACCGCTTACGTTTCGGCTGTACCGGCTGCGGCAAATGCTGCACCGGCCACCATGTGCCACTGACGCTGGCCGAAGCGCGTCGCTGGGCGGACGATGCCGGCCAGGTGGTGGTACTGATCGAGGCCTTCGTCGTGGACGGCCCCGGCATGCCGCTGGAGCAGCGTGACCATGTGCTGCGACGCTCCCATCCAGTGCATTGTGGCGAGGGCGAGGCACGCGTCTCGGTGACCTTTGCTGCATTCAACCCCGGACGTTGCCGTAACCTCGACGCCAACGACCTCTGCACCATCTATGAGCAGCGCCCGCTGGTGTGTCGCATCTATCCGGTAGAAATCAACCCGCATATCCCGCTGCGGCCAGACAGCAAAGACTGCCCGCCTGAGGCTTGGCAACAGGGGCCGGAGCTGATTCATGGCGCGCAACTGGTCGATGTGGAACTGCAGGCACTGGTACAGGCTTCGCGCCAGGCCGACCGCGATGACATTGCCGCCAAAGTGGCGGTGTGCCAGGCATTGGGCATGACGACCAGTGCGCTCAAGGGGAATGGGTTTACCGCCTACTTGCCGGATATGGGGGCCTTTGCTGCGGCACTGGCGCAGGTACAGGGGAATGAAGCGGCACAGTGGACCTTGCATGTGCAGGATGAAGCGCTGACGGCAAGCTTGCAGGCACTGGGTTTGCGCACAACCCATCAAACCCCGGTTTATTACGCCTTTATCGGTTTCTAGCCTGACCATTTTGCCCAAGGCAGCACCCTGTGCAGGTGTTCTAGCACGGGACTTTCGCCGAAAGTCCTATTGATTTTCGCAAGTATCGTTACCTTTTGCGCAACAGTGCTTATCGCACTTCGCTCTGTTTCGAGTGCACTGAAAGGACTAACTTTACCCCTGTCCTCATTAGCACTTGCACCGCAAGAAGGTAGTTTCAAATGTCCAACAGTATGGGTATTGCCAGCGTCTTCGTCCTGTCTTCCCTGTTGTTGTCGCCCCTGGCCATGGCCGAAGAATCCCCGGCTTTCGTTACCCGTAATGCAGCGTTCGCGGCGGTCCATCAAGAGGCCCGTGAGGCTGTTGCCGCAAACAAGGCAGATACCGCAAAAGACGCGAAACAGACAGCTTCCAAAGTGAACGTCGATGCCAATGCCGACAGCTGATCAAACGCTGTCGCTGTTCCTTCTTTCCCTTGGCTACGCCATGGGCACCTCCGGTGCCGATATGTTAGCCTTTTAAAGCCGCTGCCGATCAGCGGCTTTTTTTATGTGCTTTAACACTCAGCCCGGCTGTAACGTGTACCTATAAAAAGACGCACATTCAAATATAAAAACTGCCCCACCGTCAGACCAAAGGAGCTAGTACCGGTGCCTTCCGCGTTTCGTTTTACCCCGCTTTTCATTGCGTTGACTGCAACGATCCCTTTCGCCGCCCAGGCAGATGAAGACAAGGCTGATGGCTTCATCGAAGGTTCGTCCTTCAACCTGCATTTTCGTAATGCCTACTTCAACCGCGACAACCACAACGCCGGCGTGCGCGACACCCGCGAGTGGGGCCAAGGCGCGGTAGCGCGTTTCGAGTCGGGCTACACCCCAGGTGTGGTCGGCTTTGGCCTGGATGCTCATGCCATGCTGGGCCTGAAGCTCGACGGCGGTGGCGGCCATGCCGGCACCAGCATCCTGCCCGAACACATCAAGGACGACGGCGAACTGGGCGCTGCCCCGCATTCGTTCTCCACTGCCGGTGCTGCGGTCAAGCTCAAGGCCTTCGACACCGAACTGAAAGCCGGTGACCTGTTCCTCACCAACCCGGTGATCGCCGGCGGTGAAACGCGCATGCTGCCGCAAACTTTCCGCGGTGTAAGCCTGACCAACACCAGCATTGATGGCCTGTTGCTCGAAGGCGGCCAGGTCAGCTTCACCCACCCGTACAACCAGAGCGGCCACCGCCGCATCGACACCTACTACGGGTCACTGGACGAGCACGACAAGAGCAAGCACCTGAACTGGGCCGGCGCGTCGTGGAGCGGTACCGAGCACATCACCGCCAACCTGTACGCCGCCGAGCTGAAGGACATCTGGAACCAGTACTACGCGGACTTCGACTACACCTATGTGGTCAATGACCTGGTCAGCCTGAACCCAGGCGTGCACTTCTATCACACCCAGGACACCGGTCAGGCCCTGCTAGGCAAGATCGACAACAACACCTACAGCGTGCACTTCACCGTCAACGCTGGCTTCCACAGCGTCACCGCCGCCTACCAGCGAGTGAACGGCAACACGCCATTCGACTACATCAACCTGGGCGACAGCGTGTACCTGGACAACTCGCGCATGTACTCGGACTTCAACGCGCCGAACGAGCGTTCGTGGAAACTGCAGTACGGCTATGACTTCGCCGGTGTCGGTGTGCCTGGTTTGTCTACCTCGCTGTCCTACTCGCGCGGCGAGGCTGACCTGACCAAGGCCACTCAGGACACCACTCACTACGACTACTACCGTGAAGATGGCAAGAACGCCATGCACTGGGAACGCGACCTGGACGTGAAATACGTGTTCCAGGAAGGTGACCTCAAGGACCTGTCGGTGCTGGTGCGTTATGCCACCCACCGCGGCAGCCAGGGTTATGCGTCGATCGACAGCAACAGCGACAACGATGAAGTGCGGGTCATCGTCGACTACCCACTGAACGTGTTCTGATCTTTTGCTGCCAGTGTAGGAGCGGGTTCACCCGCGAAGAAGGCTCGCCGATGTTCGCGGGTAAATCCGCTCCTACAGGGGCACACGGCAACTCGAAAAGAACAGTACACCGTGCTTCCGTCGGACAAATCTTGTCCGACAATCCCTGCTTCCCTAGAATACCGCCGCCGCGAATGGCCCTGCCCACGCAGTAGCGAGCATGCCCACCCAATCCCCGCGTTTCGCAATCTACAGGTCGCACCCCGAGCTGATCCTCAATCTGGGCAGTTGCCTTGCCGTGCTCGCCATCGTGGCCATCGTCAGCTACCTGCTTGCCCGCGAGCGCGAGAGTGTCGAGCAGTCGGCGGTGCGCTCGTCGAACAACATCGTCCAGCTGATCGAAAGCGACATTCTGCGCAACGTCGAACTCTACGACCAATCACTGCAAGGCCTGATCTGGGCCGTCGGGCGCAAGGAACTGCCGGAAGTCCCCGGCCCGATACGCCAGCGCCTGCTGTTCAATGAAGCCTTCGTCGACCGCAAGCGCGGTGACGTGCTGTGGCTGGACAAGCAAGGCAATGTCGTCGGCGACTCCACCAGCAGCGTGCCACGCAAGGCCAACTTCGGCGACACCGGGGTGTTCAAGGCCCACCAGCACAATGCCAACCTCGGCTTGCTGGTGGGCCCCCCGTTCAAGGCCAAGCTTGGCGACCTGGACTGGTGTATCAGTTTCAGCCGACGCATCTCGGGCCCCAATGGCGAGTTCGCCGGGTTGGCAGCGGGTGCGCTGCGCCTGTCGTACTTCAATGAGTTGTTCCAGCGCCTGGACATTGGCCACGACAGCAGCATCAACCTGTTCAATACCGACGGGCAGTTGCTCGTCCGCCAGCCCTCCCCCGCGCAAGACCCGCTGATTGGCACTTACTACACCGAACGGCCCAATTTCAAGCGCATCCTCAGTGAACAAAGCGGTAACTTCACCGCCCGCTCCCACAGCAGCGGCAAGCCGCGCATATTCACCTTCGCCCGGGTCGCGCAATTGCCCTTGATCGTACTGGTGGTGGATTCGGCCGACGAGGTGTTTCAGTCCTGGCGCCGCACCGCCATTCTGGTCAGCGTCGCCACCGGCGGTCTGTGCGTGGGCATTCTGTGGCTGACGTTGCTGCTTGGCCGCGAACTGCGCCGCCGCCACGAAGCCGAAGAAAACCTGGCGATGCTCGCGTCCACCGATAGCCTGACTGGCCTGGCTAACCGCCGCAGGCTGGACCATGTGCTGCGCCAGGAATGGGCCCGCGCCCAACGCAGCCGTAAGCCGTTGGCGATACTGATGGTGGACGTGGACCACTTCAAGGCATTCAACCAGCGCCATGGCCATGCCGGTGGCGACCATGCCTTGCGCGAAGTGGCGAAGGCCATCGAAGCCTGCATTCGTCGCCCGGCAGACCTGGCTGCGCGCTATGGTGGGGAGGAGTTTCAGGTAGTGCTGCCGGAAACCGATCTGGCCGGGGCCCAGCTACTGGCTGAACGCATCCGCGCCAGCGTCGAGGCGCTGGCGCCGTTTGCGGATGATGCCCACGCAGTGACCGTGAGCATCGGTATCGGTCTGTCCGGCACCCAGCACGACCTTGGCAGGGTGCTGGGTGCTGCGGACGAAGCGCTCTACCGCGCCAAGGCCAATGGCCGAAATCGGGTAGAGGGCCCGCTCGATTAGGAGCGGGCGCGGGCAGCGTTGCGCAGGGCCTTGACCTGGTCATGGTTGCGCTGCACGCCTTGCAGCTGCTTTTCCACCAGGCTGTAGGTCATGTCGCTGGCAGTGCGGCCCAGTTTCACCAGCTTTTCGCGGGCTTCCTTGTAGGCCTTGAGGGCGTGGTCCTCGCCACGCTCCACCTCGTTCAGCACGGCTTCTTCGTCCTTGCCGGTGACCATCGACTTGAGGTTGACCCAGCCGCGGTGCAGGTCGCCACTGATGCTGGTAGAGGTTTCCGGGTCGCCGCCCAGGCGGCGTACTTCGCCCTGCAATTCACTGGCAGCGTTGGCGCACTCGCCCGCACGCTGGACGAAGAACGCTTTCAGTTCGGGGTTCTTTACATCATCGGCCGAGGCCTTGAAACCTTTCTCGCCATCCTTGCTGTACTCGATCAGGTCGTTGAGTACGTCGATCACGTCTTTGTTGGGGTTGCTCATGGTCGAACTCCTTGGCAGGTGATAGTCCTCTAGAGAATTGCAGTGTTCGTGCCACGCTTTTAAAAAACGCGAACCCCTTACTATTCAATAACTTACAGCTTGATTGGCGACTGTTGGTTACGGCGTTCTGCATGATTGCCGCTTGGGGCTTCGTGCAGATTGCAGTATGGTCGGCGCCTTTCCACAGCCAGGTGCGCGAAGATGAAGCCGGAAACCCTCGAACTACTGGTGACCCGCAGCATGCCGTTCGGCAAGTACCAGGGCAGGATCATTGCCGACCTGCCCGGTGACTACCTGGCGTGGTTTGCGCGCAAGGGCTTCCCGGCAGGAGAACTGGGCGGGTTGCTGGCATTGATGCATGAGATCGATCACAACGGGCTGGGTGATCTACTGGTGCCGTTGCGGCAGAAGCATCGCCGTTGAAAGGCCAACACGGGCTCTGTGGGAGCAACTGTCTTGCTCAATTTCTGAAAGCTGGCGCGATCCGTGTGGGAGCGGCCTTGCGTCGCGAAAGGGCTGCACAGCAGCCCCGGGATTTCAGCGTCGATGCAAACAATGCCGGGGCCGCTTCGCGGCCCTTTCGCGACACAAGGCCGCTCCCACAGAACGAGGTCTGCTCATACACTTTTAGCAGGCGCCACGGCCAACTCCACACCCTCGCTCTTCTTGATAACCGCATACACCACCGCTGTCACCAGGCTACCCGCCACAATCGCCAGCAAATACAGCAACGCATGGTTGATCGCGTTGGGGATCAACAACACGAACAAGCCGCCATGCGGCGCCATCAGCTTGCAGCCAAAATACATCGACAATGCCCCGGTCAACGCACCACCGGCGATACTGGCCGGAATCACCCGTAAAGGGTCCTTGGCGGCAAACGGAATCGCCCCCTCGGAGATGAAGCACAGCCCCAGCGCCAGCGCCGCCTTGCCCGCCTCGCGCTCGCTCTGGGCGAACTTGCGCCTGGCCAGGAAGGTGGCAATACCCAAGCCAATCGGCGGCACCATGCCGGCGGCCATGGTCGCCGCCATTGGCGCGTAGCTCGATGAGGCCAGCAGCCCCACCGAGAACGCATAGGCGGCCTTGTTGATCGGCCCGCCAAGGTCGACGCACATCATGCCGCCCAGCAACAGCCCCAGCAGGATGGCATTGGTGGTGCCCATGCTGTCGAGGAAGTGCGTCAGGCCTTCGAGCATCGCCGCTACCGGCTGGCCGACCACGTAGATCATCACCAGCCCGGTGAACAGACTGGCCAGCAATGGAATGATAAGGATCGGCTTGAGCGCCTCCAGGCTGCTGGGCAAGCGCGCCCATCGGGCAATGGCCTTGGCACTGTAACCGGCAAGAAAACCGGCGACGATGCCACCGATAAAGCCGGCCCCCAAGGTGCTGGCCAACAGGCCGCCAATCATGCCCGGGGCCAGCCCGGGGCGGTCGGCGATGGACCAGGCGATATAGCCTGCCAGTAGCGGAACCATCAGTTTGAAGGCGGCTTCACCGCCAATCTGCATCAACGCCGCCGGCAAGGTGCCCGCCTCTTTGTAGGCCTCGATACCGAACACGAACGACAGGGCAATCAGCAGACCGCCGGCCACCACCATCGGCAGCATGAACGACACACCGGTCAGCAAGTGCTTGTACACGCCGGTTTTCTCGCCCTTGGCCGGCGTGGTCGCCGCTGCAGCGTCGGCAGCGTTTTCCACCGTGGCCTGCGCCAAGGCTTTGTCCAGGGTAGCGCGGGCCTGCTTGAGGGCAATGCCGGTACCACAACGGTAAATACGTTTACCGGCGAAACGTGCAGTGGGTACTTCAATGTCGGCGGCCAGCAGCACCA
Organism: Pseudomonas sp. JY-Q; assembly: GCF_001655295.1. Taxonomy (NCBI): domain Bacteria; kingdom Pseudomonadati; phylum Pseudomonadota; class Gammaproteobacteria; order Pseudomonadales; family Pseudomonadaceae; genus Pseudomonas; species Pseudomonas sp. JY-Q. The sequence goes on from NZ_CP011525.1 coordinate 5,243,766, forward strand.
CATCGGCCGCAGCGATGGCGTCAGCGGACAAGGGGTTGCGCGCACCGACCGAGCCCTGGGTCTCGACGGTAAGCTGGTAGCCCAGTTGTTGTGCGGCTTGCTGCAAGGCTTCAGCGGCCATGAAGGTATGGGCTACGCCGGTCGGGCATGCCGTGACGGCAACGATGCGGGCGCCAGCACTGCCAACTGCGGCGGGGGTGCCTGTCACAGCGGCCAGCAGTTCGGCGTTGGCCGCCGCTTCGTCGAGAAAGCCTTCGCGATCAGCCAGCGCCTGGGACGGCGTGCTTTGGTACAGGCGCTTGCCGACGAAGCGGGCCAGGTCCACCGGCCCGGTGCTGACCACAAGCACCCAGTCAGCCTCGGCGATCTGTGCAGCGCTCAGTTGCCGCTCGGGGTGTTCAGTATTCTGCACTTCGACGCTGGTGCTCCAGCCGCGCCGCTGGGCAGCGGCGGACAGCAAGCGTGCGCTCAGTACACTCGATACCTGGCCGTTGGGGCAGGCGGTGACTATGGCAATGTTCATCGGCAACCCTCTTGTTGTTCTGTCAGTTGCACGGCCGCTTCCAACTGCGCCAGGTGCTCGCGGTCATGGATGCCGAAGCCAACCTGGGTAACGGCCTGGGCGGCGATGGCAGTGGCCCGGGTCAACGTCTCTGCAGGCGCCTCGGCCAGCAGCAGGCCGTGGACCATGCCGGCCACCAGCGAATCCCCCGCCCCCACCGTGCTGGCCACCCGCACCTTGGGTGGGCGGGCCTGCAGGGCCAGATCGCGACTGAACCAAGTGACGCCCTGCTCGCCCGCAGACACCACCACGTGTTCAACGCCACTGTCCAGCAGGCGCTTGGCGGCGGCGCGCTGTTGCGCCAGGTTATCCACAGCCAGGCCCAGCACTTCGCCCAGTTCTTCGGTATTGGGCTTGACCAACCAGGGCGCGCTTTGCAAGCCGACACGCAGGGCTTCACCACTGCTGTCCAGGACTACCTTGAGGCCTTGGGCCTTCAACCGTTCGAGCAACTGGCGGAACCAGTCGGCACTGATTCCACGCGGCAGGCTACCGGCCACCACCACGGCATCGTGACCGGGGGCAATCTGTTCCAGCCTGTGCAGCAAGGCACTGCGGGCCGCCTCGTCGACCTCCGGGCCCTGCCCGTTGATGTCGGTCACGCGGCCATCGGCCTCGACCAGCTTGATATTGCTGCGGGTTTCGCCCGACACACGGACAAAGCAGTCGGTAAAACCGCGGCCGTCGATCAGCGCCTCGAAGGGCTGCAGATTGTCGCGCCCGAGGAAACCGCCCACGGTTACGCTGTGCCCCAGGTCGGCCAGTACCTGGGCAACGTTCAGCCCCTTGCCTGCGGCGTGACTGTGCTGCGCCTGGCTACGGTTGACCTGCCCTGGGCGCAGAGTGTCCAGGCCGATGGTGATATCCAGCGCAGGGTTCAGGGTAAGAGTGAGGATCTTGGCCATTCAGTAACGCTCCACCAGCGCGCGAACTGCTGCGGCGCTGTCCTGTTGCAGGGCCTCGCGCGCCAGGGCGCGGGCTGTCTGATGATCGGCCTGGCGAACCAGTGCCTTGACTTCGGCGATGCTGCGCGCGGAGACGCTGAGTTCGTCCACGTCCAGCCCCAGCAGCACGGCCACCGCCTGCGGGTCGGCCGCCAACTCGCCACACACGCCCACCCACTTGCCGTGGGCATGGGCGGCGCGCACGGTCATGTCGATCAGGCTCAATACCGCCGGGTGCAGGCCATCGGCCTGTGCCGAGAGGCTGGGGTGGCCACGGTCGATGGCCAAGGTGTATTGAGTCAGGTCGTTGGTGCCGATGCTGAAGAAGTCCACCTCGCGCGCCAATTGCGCTGCCAGCAGGGCCGCTGAAGGCACCTCGACCATAATGCCCAGTTGCAGGTCGGCTACCGGGATTTCTGCACGCAGGCGCTCTACCATGGCCCGAGCCTCACGCCACTCGTGCACCTGGCCAACCATCGGGAACATGATACGCAACGGGCGCTGGTCGGCGGCCCGCAGCAACGCGCGCAACTGATCTTCCATCACTTGCGGGCGCTGCAGGGTCAAACGCACGCCGCGCACGCCGAGGAAGGGATTTTCCTCGGCAGCGATCGGCCAGTAAGGCAACGGTTTGTCGCCGCCAACATCCAGGGTGCGCACCACCAGCGGGCGCCCATCGAGGCCATCGAGCACGCGGCGGTACTCGGCTTCCTGAGTAGCCACATCCGGCGCTTGAGGGTGGGCCATGAAAATCAGTTCGGTGCGCAGCAGGCCGACACCTTCGGCGCCCTGCTCCACCACCTTGGCGATGCCGTTGCTATCGCCGATGTTGGCAAACACCTCGACGGCATGCCCATCACGGGTGATGGCCGGCTCGAAGCGGTTGGCCCAGGCGGCCTGCAGGCGTTGCTCGCGCAGGTCACGCTCGGCCAGCGCCCGCTGAAGCTCATCCGCTGGCGGTGCGACGCTGACCACACCACGCTGGCCATCGAGCAGCAGCGGCGTACCACTCTCCAACAGCAGTATCGATGCACCCGCGCCGACCACTGCTGGTATGCCCAACGCCCGGGCGACGATGGCACTGTGGGCCGTGGCGCCGCCCTGGGCGGTGACAATGCCGGCAACCCGGTTGGGGTCCAGGCGGGCGACATCGGATGGACCGACTTCGGTCATCACCAGCACATAGGGTTGCTCGGGTTCAGCCTGCGCCTGCACACCACACAACTGCGCCAGCACGCGGCGGCCAATATCGCGCAGGTCGGCGGCGCGCTCGGCGAGCAGCGCATCGTGCAACGCCTCTTGCTGACGGGCCGCAGCTTCGATCACGGCCATCCACGCGGCCGCAGCGCTTTCGCCCTGGGCCAGGCGCTGTTCGACGTCGTCGCTCAGGGCCGGGTCGGCAAGCATTTCCTGGTGGGTGACGAAAATTTCGCCAATAGCCTTGTCGCTGCGCAGGACCAAAGCCTGCAGTTCGCCATTGACGGTAGCCAAGGCTTCGCGCAGTTTCTGCCGCTCCAGGGCGCACGATTCACCCCGCAAGGGATAGTCGAACTCACGCTCGACACAGACATGCGCCGGGCCGCTGGCAATGCCGGGGGCGGCGCCCACACCCTGGATACGGCTGCCGGCCGCTGGCGCTTGCAGTACTTCGGGTACGTCATCGGCAATGGGCGCGACGCTCTGCGGTAGCGGTTCCACCTCTTCACCCAAGCCTTGTTCGATAGCTGCCAGCAGCACCGGCAAGGCATCGGCAGCGATGCTCGGTTCGGCGACCAGTTCCAGTGCCTGACCACGGCGTGCGCCGAGGCTGAGCAGCTTGCTCAGGCTCTTCACCGATACGGCTGGCTGCGCGCTATCGACCAGGCGCACACGGATTTCCCCTTCAAAGCCTTTGGCCAGTTGTGCAAGCACCTTGGCCGGGCGCGCATGCAAGCCATGTGGATTGGCCAGCACGACACGTGCGCCAGGCCAGTCCGCCGGCGCTTCACCGCCCAACACTTCCAGTACCGCACGGCTGCTGGTGGCCTGGTAGAGCATCTGCCCGCGGCCTTCGATCAAGACTTCGCACAGACGCTCGAGCAGGGCCTCGTGAGCGGCGCCAAGGCTGGCCAGGCAGAACAGACCGTTGAGCGGCTGGTCGCGGTAACGCAGCGGCTGCTGCGGGGTGATGAAGGCGAGGCCCGGCTGACGAACCTGGCGCTCGCTGTGCAGCCACCACAGGCCCTCACCCAGCGGCAGCGGCTCGGCCTGCTGCAGCACGGCGGCAAAGCCACTGTCGACACAGTCGGCACGTTGCAGCAGGCGGGCACCGCGCCAGGCCAGTTCGTCGAAGTCTTCTGCCGGCACGTTCAGGCCGACCAGCTGCGCATCCAGCGCCAGCGCCTGGGGCGCGCCCTGCAGCAGCTTGAGCAGCGCTTCGGCAGAGCTGGCCCGGCGCAAGGCTTCGGCCAGGTCGGTCTCGCCCAGCGCCCGGGTCAACAGCTGCAGCAGGCGCAGGTGTTCGTCGGAGCGGGCGGCAATACCAATGGCCAGGTAGACCATTTGCCCGTCACCCCAGTCTACTCCCTCGGGGAACTGCAGCAGGCGTACGCCGGTGGCATACACCAGGTCACGTGTTTGCGGCGTACCATGGGGAATGGCGATGCCCTGGCCAAGAAACGTGGAGCCTTGTGCCTCCCGGGCCTGCAGCCCTTGCAGGTAACCGTCGGCAACCAGGCCGTCCGCAACCAGCCGATCCGCCAGAAGGCGCAATGCCTCGGCCTTGTCGGCGGCCTTCTGGCCCATGGCTATCTGCTCATTGGCGAGCTCGAGCATGACCTTCTCCTTTTGCAGTTCCCGTTCGGGTACTGGAGTATTGTTGTGAAATTCACATAAAGGGCCAGTTCAGCAGCCTTGCGCAGGTGGCAGCCGAGGCAGAAAATTCGGCAGCTGAAACGTTTAATCTGACCAGACGGCCACGTTACTCGATAATCTGCCCAGTAAAAAGCCCCATCCTGTCGGACAATTGCGACAATGGTCGTCTGCGCGTGATGCCTGTACCGGGTCAAACTACCCGGTCCGGCCTTACAGCCAGCCCCGGTAATAACAAGGAAAATTCGGTGAAACTCAGCGATATCGCCCGTCTGGCCGGTGTGTCCGTGACCACTGCCAGCTACGTCATCAATGGCAAGGCTGAACAGCAGCGCATCAGTAACAGTACTGTCGAGCGGGTACGCGCGGTGGTCGAAGCCCACGGCTTCACCCCCAACCCGCAGGCTGCTGGGCTGCGCAGCCGGCATACCCGCACCCTGGGCTTCATTCTCCCGGATCTGGAGAACCCCAGCTACGCCCGCATTGCCAAGCAACTGGAGCAAGGCGCCCGCGCCCGCGGCTACCAGCTGCTGATCGCCAGCAGCGACGACCAGCCAGACAGCGAGCGCCAACTGCAGCAACTGTTCCGTGCGCGCCGATGCGATGCGCTGTTCGTTGCCAGTTGCCTGCCGCCAGAAGATGACAGCTACCGCGAACTGCAGGACAAAGGCCTGCCGGTGATTGCCATCGACCGCCGCCTGGACCCCGCACACTTCTGCTCGGTGATCAGCGACGACCGCGATGCCAGCCGCCAGCTGGCCGCCAGCCTGCTCAGCTCGGCCCCACGCAGCATCGCCCTGATAGGCGCGCGCCCCGAGCTGTCGGTTAGCCAGGCGCGTGCCGGCGGATTCGACGAAGCCCTGCAAGGCTATACCGGCGAAGTGCGCCGCTATCAGGGCGAAGCGTTCAGCCGTGAGTGCGGCCAACGCCTGATGCAGCAACTGATCGACGACCTGGGGGGCCTGCCGGATGCTCTGGTGACCACTTCGTACGTGCTGTTGCAGGGCGTGTTCGACACCCTGCAGGCGCGCCCGGTCGACTCGCGCCAACTGCAGCTGGGTACCTTTGGCGACAACCAGTTGCTCGACTTCCTGCCGCTGCCGGTCAATGCCATGGCCCAGCAGCATGGCCAGATTGCCGCCACTGCGCTTGAACTGGCACTGGCCGCCATCGAGGAAAAACGCTATGAACCCGGCGTGCACGCCGTTGGCCGCACCTTCAAGCAACGCATCTCAGCGGCCTGAACATGCGCCTGATCGACACCCACACCCACCTGGACTTCCCCGACTTCGACGCCGACCGTCCGCGCCTGCTGGCCAACGCGGCGGCCCGTGGGCTGGAGCGGATGGTGGTGCTGGGGGTATACCAGGCGAATTTCCAGCGCGTGTGGGAGCTGGCCTGCGCCGAGCCGCGCCTGTTCGCCGCGCTTGGCCTGCACCCGGTCTACCTCGACCAGCATCGCCCTGAGCACCTGGTGCAGTTGCGCGAGTGGCTGGAGCGCCTGCGCGACAACCCGCGGCTATGTGCCGTAGGTGAGTTTGGCCTGGACTATTACCTCGCAGACCTTGACAAGACCCGCCAGCAGGCGCTGTTCGAAGCGCAACTGCAGATGGCTTGCGACTTCGAACTACCGGCCCTGCTGCACGTGCGCCGCAGCCATGCCCAGGTGATTGCCACACTCAAGCGCTACAAGCCAGCGCGGGCGGGGGTGATTCATGCGTTTGCCGGCAGCTACGAAGAGGCCCGCGAGTACATCAAGCTGGGCTTCCTGCTTGGGTTAGGCGGTGCGGGTACCTGGCCGCAGGCGCTGCGGCTGCGCAAGACTCTGGCGCGGCTGCCACTGGACAGTGTGGTGCTGGAGACTGATGCACCGGACATGGCACCGGCGATGTACCCGGGGGTACGCAACAGCCCGGAGCATCTGCCGGAAATTGCCACGGCGCTGGCGCACGTGATGGAGCTGGATGTCGAGGTGCTGGCACAGGCCAGCACCCGCAATGCTTGCACGTTGTTCGGCTGGTGAAACTCGGGTGACCGGGATTCGCGTGGGATGCGATTGGCCCCGAATCAGACCAGCACGGTCCACAGCGCGAACCCGGCATACCACAGCACTGCACAGCGCAACAGCAATTCCCACAGACTGTCCAGCCGCCCCAAACCGCGCTGGCTGTCCTCTTCTTCGGGAATGTCATCGGCAATCCGCCCCACCCGAGCCACCAGGTGCCCGGCGCTGATGTGCCAGTTGAGCACCTCGTGCAGCATCACCCGTGTCACCGCGAGGAAGTTGCCCACCAGGGCAAAGCTCAACGCCAGCGCCCGCACCGGCAACCAGTCCATGATGTGCCGCAACTGCTCGGCACGCGCCTTCAAAGCCGGCTGCTTGCTGTGCTCACTACACAGCGCCAACAATCGATAAGCCAGCGCAGCGCCAGGGCCCAGTACGAAATACCAGAAGATCACCGCAAAAAAGCCCTGGTACACCTGCCACAGCAAGTTACCCTGCACCCGTACCAGCAGGCTGTGGGGTTCATCGGCCACCAGGCCCAGGTCACGCTCGGCTACGTGCAGCGCCGCCTGATCGTCCCCCCGCCGCCAGGCATCACGAAACGCCCCCAACGATGCCTTGGCATCGCCGCGGCCCAGGCTGTAGATCAGCACCAGCAGGTGCACCGGCAACGCCAGCAAACCATACGCCACAGGCTCCAGCACATGCAGCAGCAACACCAGCAGCGCTACCGGCGCCAACACCAGGATGGCCAACGTCCACCACGGGTGCACCTTGCCGCTGCGTTCCAGGCGCACCAGTTCACCAAGAAAGAACCCGTCACGCTGCACCTTATGGCGCAGCGCCGAAAACTTCTCGACCCACAGCGCCAGCACCAACACCAGAAAACTCATGCCTTGTCCTCGTTGTGCTGCAGCGCCTGGCGGTAGCGCGGCCAGTCGAAGGCCGGGCCGGGGTCGGTCTTGCGCTGCGGGGCAATGTCGCTGTGGCCCTGAATGCGGTTCAGGTCGATGGCCGGCCAGGCACTGCGGATGTGCCGGGTGAGTTGCTCCAGCACCGCATACTGGGCATCGGTATAGGGCAGGTCGTCGGTGCCTTCCAGCTCGATGCCGATGGAAAAGTCGTTACAGCCTTCGCGCCCGTCAAAGCTCGACACACCCGCATGCCAGGCACGGTCATGCAACGACACGAACTGCGTCACCGCGCCGTCACGCTCGACAAACAGGTGCGCCGACACAGTCAAGTGGTTGATGCTGGCAAAATACGGGTGTTCATCAGGGGCCAGGCGGTTCTGGAAGAATTGCTGCACCTTGCCCGTGCCGAAACAGGCCGGGGGCAGGCTGATGTTGTGGATCACCAGCAGGGAAATCGATTCGCCTTCGGGGCGCGCATTGAAGTTCGGCGAGGGGCAGTGGGTGATTCCGATTCCGTGGAACCAGCCAGTGGCACGGTCCAATTGCATGGGCAGATCCTGAAAAACGCCGTGAACATGCCCACAGTATGCCCTGTGGCCAACACCGTGTGCATGTGAATGATTGTAATGTGTCTGCCTATTGCGCCTGCCCTTGCCGCAAGCTCTCAAGTACCGCCTCCAGCGCCCGTTCGAATAACAGACGGTCATCCAGTACGCGCACTTCGTGCCGCTGCAGTGCCTGGGCCAGGCTGGCGCTGCTCCACTCGCGCACTTTCATGCCGGTGCGGTTGGCAAACACCAGCCTGTCACTGCTGTCAATGCGCGCGACCAGCTTGCAGCGCAGTGGTTCATCCTCGTCGAGCACCTCGACCCAGGTGCCGATGCGCAGGCGTTGCGCCTGGCGCAGCGCTGCAGCCTGCCCGTCGGCAGCGTGCAGGGGCACGCAGGCGGGCTCTTCGGCAATAGCCAGCACAATCTCTTCGGCCACCCGCACATCGCCCAAGGATTGGCCCTCCCTGCCCGGCAGCGCCTCATTACCTGCGCAGACCCGCAGGTGCAACTGTTCCAGTTGCAGGAAGAACTCGCGGGTCGCCACCGCGTCCAGGGCTACACTGGCCAGGCCATCGCGCAGCGCCTTGAGCAGGCCTGGCACTTGCTGCAGCAAGGCTTGTGGCTCATGTGGCGGCGTGATGCTGGCCAGCAGCATGTCCATCGTCTGCACTGCGTCGTGCCAGGCCTGTGAGCCCTCGCCCTGTTTCAGCCAAGCCAGCAGCAGTACCTGGCTCCAGGCCTGCACCAGCATTTGCACCACCACCTGCGGCAGTACCCGGCTACGCAGGCGCTGGTTGAGCACGTGCTGCACCTGCTGCCTGGCTTGCATTGCCCGGGCACGGCCTTCTTCGGCGTCGCGAGTGCGTTGCTCCAGCAACTCGTTACGTCGCCGTTCGTCCTGATTGAATGCCAGGAAGTCGTCGAGCAACTCGGCGAACAGGCTGGCATCGTCGGCAAAATCATTGAGCAAACGCTGGACGATACGCTCTACCCGCACGTGCAAGCTGTCACGCTGGCCTTCGCTGCCGCACTCCCAGCCAATCGCGGCGCCGGCGATTTCGTTGAGCAAACGGCGCGCCGGGTGGCTACTCCGGCTGAACAGCCCCTTGTCCAGTAATGCCACCTTGAGCAGGGGAATATGAAGGCGCGCAATCAGCGCCCGCAGGCTGGCCGGCAGGTTGTCATCGTTGTGGATGAACGCGAACAGCAGGCCAACCAGGTTGATCATGTCTTCGTCAGCCACGTGAAGGCGCCGACGCGTACCGCTGCGCACGCTGACCCGCAACAGCAGCTGCTCAAGCTGCTGGCCGAGCTCGAAGTCATCGGCCTCGTACGTGGCGGGCACATAGCGCTGCAAATGCGACAGTAGCCGGAGCAGGTCGGCGGTACTGATCGGCTGGGCGGCAGCCACCGCGTGCAAGCGCGGAGCGAACTGCCCGCGCACCGGCGCCAGCAGTGCCTGCAACGAGGCAAACAACGCCTGCCCTGCGGCGTCAGCCCCCTCCTCCTGGCCAAGGTTCGCCGGCCCGGGTCGCGCACGCATGCGCCGGTCTTCGGCACGCCGGCGCGGCGCCGGTTGCAGCTCGGGCAGTACGCCGGCAGCGGCCAGCAACTGGTTGGCTTCGCCATAGATCACATCGGCATCACGCAGCACATAACGCTCGAACAGCTTCAGCAGCACCAGCTTGACCCGCAGGCCAACGCCCAGATTACGCCCGGCCTCGAGGAAGTAACGACACAGCGCGGCTGGCCCCAATGGGTTGTGCTGCTCGTACAGGGGGCGGTCGAGCAATGCCTGCAGGCGCAGACCCAGTTGCTGCAGGGCGATGCCATCGCGTGACAGCACCCGCGCCACCATGCCCTCGATGGCGGCGGCCCGCTCCATTTGAGCCTTGCTGCGCGGGTTGCCCGGCTCGACCAGGTTTGCCAGCAAGTCGACCTGGCCGGCTCGGAGGAAAGCATCATGGAACGTATCCAGAAAACCACGCTCGATGCTCTTGCGCTTCAGGCGCAGGTCACGCATGGCCTCGAAGTACAGGTTCTGGTCACCGCGGTCCGAGGCCTTGTCGGCCATTTCGAAGAGCATGTCATCGGCATTGTCGAACAAGTCCTGCAGGCCCTGACGCAACTGCAACGCGGCCTTGTCGCGCACCTGCAGCAACACGACCGGAAGGCAAGGATGAGGCGTGCGCCCCCCTCGGTCGATGGCTGCCGCCAAGGGCACCACCTTGCCTTCTTTTTGCATCCTGGACTCCTTGCAGGGTGTCTTGCCCGAAAGGGCTAAAAATCGTCAAAGCCATGGCGCCAAATACCAGTCGCCATTATCGGTAAAAAACCGTATAGCTACCAGCGCCGTTTCGCTGGCTGGCTAATGACCCTGATCGGCTCCGATTACTCACAACGCCCGACCAAAGGTCAGCGCCAAGGCGGCTGTACACACCGGCCCCCTGCCCTATAATCGCGGGCACCTAGCTTGTGGAGCCGACCATGCCGAACCTACGCCTTGCCGACCTGACCGCTGAAATTGAAGCCAACGTGCGCCGCGCGCTGTTGGAGGACATCGGCAGTGGCGATATCACCGCGCAACTGATTCCGGCCGAGCGCCTGGCCAAAGCGACCATCATCACCCGTGAAAACTGCGTGGTCGCCGGTACCGCTTGGGTCGATGCCGTATTCCGCCAGCTCGACCCGCGCGTTGCTGTGCACTGGCAGGTGGCCGACGGTGAGCAGGCCACTGCCAATCAGCCGTTGTTCCACCTGGAAGGCCCGGCCCGTTCGCTGCTCAGTGGGGAGCGCAGCGCACTGAACTTCCTGCAGATGCTGTCGGGGGTCGCCACCCGTGCGCGCTTCCTCGCCGACTTGGTTGCAGGCACTCAGGTGCGCCTGCTGGACACCCGCAAAACCCTGCCGGGCCTGCGCCTGGCGCAAAAATACGCAGTGACCTGCGGTGGGTGCGACAACCACCGCATAGGCCTGTACGACGCCTTCCTGATCAAGGAAAACCACATCGCCGCCAGCGGCGGCGTAGCCGAGGCGGTGGCCGCAGCACACCGCATTGCGCCGGGCAAGCCGGTGGAAATCGAGGTCGAAAGCCTGGACGAACTGCGCCAGGCGCTGGCCGCTGGCGCGGACATCATCATGCTCGACGAGCTGAGCCTGGACGAAATGCGCGAAGCCGTGCGCATTACCGCTGGCAAAGCCAAACTTGAAGCCAGCGGCGGGGTCAACGAAACGACCCTGCGGGTGATTGCCGAGACGGGGGTGGACTACATCTCGATTGGCGCCATGACCAAGGATGTGAAAGCGGTGGACCTGTCGATGCGACTGAGCCTGTGAGCTGATTGCAGACCATAAAAAACCGGCGCTTGGCCGGTTTTTTATTGGGGGCGCTTTGCACCCCTTTTTCTCAGATCAGGACGAGGCGTTGGCCAAACCGTCCAGGTAGCGCTCGACATCCAGCGCTGCCATGCAGCCCGCACCGGCCGACGTGATGGCCTGGCGGTAAACGTGGTCAGCCACGTCGCCAGCGGCAAACACACCCTCTACGTTGGTCGCGGTGGCGTTGCCTTCGCGGCCGCCGTTGACTACCAGGTAGCCGTCTTTCAGGGTCAGCTGGCCTTCGAACAGCGAAGTGTTCGGGGTGTGGCCAATGGCGATGAACACGCCGTCGACCTTGATTTCGTCGCTGCTGCCGTCGTTGTTCTTCAGGCGCGCACCGGTTACACCCATGTTGTCACCCAGCACTTCGTCCAGGGTGGCGTTGAGCTTGAGCTCGATCTTGCCTTCGGCCACACGGGCGTTCAGCTTGTCGACCAGGATCTTCTCGGCGCGGAAGGTTTCGCGACGGTGTACCAGGGTCACTTTGCTGGCGATGTTGGCCAGGTACAGTGCCTCTTCCACGGCAGTGTTACCACCACCGACCACGGCGACCGGCTTGTTGCGGTAGAAGAAACCGTCACAGGTGGCACAGGCCGAAACACCCTTGCCCATGAAGGTTTCTTCCGACGGCAGGCCCAGGTAGCGAGCGCTGGCGCCAGTGGCGATGATCAGCGCATCACAGGTGTACTTGCCGCTGTCACCCTGCAGGGTGAACGGCTTGTTGGCCAGGTCGACAGCGTTGATGTGGTCGAAGACGATTTCGGTTTCAAAACGCTCGGCGTGCTCTTGCATACGCTGCATCAGAGCCGGGCCGGTCAGGCCGTGGGGGTCGCCCGGCCAGTTGTCGACTTCGGTGGTGGTGGTCAGCTGGCCACCCGCCTGCATGCCGGTGATCAGCAGCGGCTTGAGGTTGGCACGGGCGGCATACACCGCAGCGCTGTAACCGGCAGGGCCGGAACCGAGAATGATGACGCGCGAATGACGTACTTCAGACATGTCGAACTCCTGTCGAGCGGGCCGCAGGGCCGGCATCGGTGTACCGGCTGCGCCAGCCAAGAAATTAAAAAGGACCCACGCAGCACTTGGGGAAGGCTAAAACGCGCAGGCCCGCAAAGCGAAAAGTTGAGCGCACTGTAGCGAGGTCGCAAAGATTAAGGAAATATCCTTAGACAATCCACCTCATAGGCATCGCCTATGCTGCGATTTCATCGATAAACACGCTCCGGGCGCTTTTGTTACATCCCGTTTCCCGCCCACTGCGTGCCTTTCGTCGGCGCGGCAAACTCGGTAAGGTCAGCGCGTTTTCCTTCTCTGCGGAGTATCTAGATGCAAGCCCCTGTCCTCTCTGGCCCCCAATACCTGCGCGAAGGCCTGAAACTGGTGCTGAGCCCGAACCTGCGGTTGTTCGTGCTGCTGCCGCTGGCAGTCAACCTGTTGCTGTTCGGTGGCCTGATCTACTTCGCCGGCCACCAGTTCGGCCTGTGGCTCGATGCCCTGATGCCCACGCTGCCTGACTGGTTGAGCTTCCTCAGCTACATCCTCTGGCCGCTGTTCGTTGCCTTGCTGGTGCTGATGGTGTTCTTCACGTTCACCTTGGTGGCCAATATCATTGCCGCGCCGTTCAACGGCTTTCTGGCGGAAAAGGTCGAGGTGGTAGTGCGTGGCGAAGACACCTTCCCAGCCTTCAGCTGGGGCGAGCTGGCAGCCATGGTACCGCGCACCTTCAGCCGCGAAATGCGCAAGCTGGGCTACTTCCTGCCACGCGCCATCGGCCTGTTCATCCTGTCGCTGATCCCGGTGGTCAACGTGGTGGCTGCGCCGCTGTGGCTGATCTTCGGCGTGTGGATGATGGCCATCCAGTACATCGACTACCCGGCAGACAACAACAAGATGAGCTGGCAGGACATGCTCGCCTGGCTGCGGCAGAAGCGCTGGCAAAGCCTGGGCTTTGGCGGCATCACCTACCTGGCGCTGATGATTCCTGTGGTGAACGTTCTGATGATGCCGGCGGCGGTGGCCGGGGCTACGCTGTTCTGGGTGCGGGAGCGGAGCTGATTCCTGGGCCGTGTGCGATTGACATGAATGGCGCAGGCCCCTGTGGGAGCGGCCTTGTGTCGCGATAGGGCCGCAGAGCGGCCCCAGATTTCAGCGCCACTGCACAGATTGCTGGGGCCGCTTTGCGGCCCTATCGCGACACAAGGCCGCTCCCACAAAAAAGCAGAGCGTGCCTGGCCTGGTTCACTGCCCCACTGGCTGCAAAACTGCCCCACCACATCCACCACCGGCTGCGCCCCGTCCTGAATCCCTATAATCACGCTGCCAGTCTCGTCGGCAAGCGCCAGCCTTTGCTCAGCCTGGCGGTTGACTGCGGCATTAATCTGGCTGCTCGGAAAAGGAGTAAGGTTGAAAATCTGTCAATTGCGCCAGAAAGATCAAGTGTTCAACAGCGCTGACTTTTTTTAGATGTTGCAGGGAGTCAGCCCCGCCCAGCATGAGCGCGGGGAAAAAGCCGTACATCTCGTCATGTTTAAGTCTACCCAGTTTTTCCTTGGCGGGATTGAAGAGACCATTGAAATCCATTGACTCCACTTCTCTTGACAAAACAAAGCCTTGAAGCTCCGTATTTAGTTGTTCCTTTGTGAATTCAGTTCGATAAAATATGTACTGAGACCCAACGCTTGTTATTTCCAATGAAAATCCAGTTTTTTCTCCCCAAAGGTACAAGTCTCCGAAGGCACTTCTTGCAACCAAATGATAGCTGTCGTGCGAAGCAAGTGCCGTGCCTGCAATCCAGCAGGAAACTACGGAGTCATATTCTTGCGGATTGACTAGCCAGAATATGCCCTCACCGTAGCCCCCCCACCCATGCTCGGACCAATATTCCAAGAGCTTGGGAGGAAGCTTGTCTCTGTATCTTTCGATTGTGGAGCCAGGTACTTCCCGGCGCTCAATCGGCGGACCGAAATTCTCAATCAAATTGGCAAATACTTTATCCATTTCAACCGTCTCACTTAGCACTTATGTAATTTGACATTCATGCGGATTGAGCCTCTGGACTCCAGGGGTACCCTTTCGGCCGCTTTCTTTAAGTTGGGTATCCTGGTTTTCTATTGGGCGCCTATCACTGAGTTCACCTGGCGGTCCCCAAAGTCCGATATGACGTCTCTACCTCCGGCGACGAGATCCGGATTGTGCAGTGCTGCTGTAATTGACATCCGGTTTCTGGCTTTTTCTATTGCAACCCGTTGCGCTTCAAATGGGCCCATGGTTTTCCTGAGCTCTTTTTCAATCTTTCCTTGATAAATTCTTGCTCCTTTTTTCTCGCTCTCTGGGCAAGCCCTCGATGAAGAACTCGGCAATGCAAGCCAGCCCCAGCGCGCCAAGGATCCAACCACTGACCTTGAGGCCCATGGCCGCGCCTGCGCCAGCGCCAGCGAACGGAATGGTTCCGGCGCCGCCGGCGAATGCGCCTACCCCTGCGCCAAGCAGGCCACCGGTAACGGTGCTGCCGACGACGATCATCGCCATCTGCTGCACGACCCTCAGCAGTTCGTCGACGATGCTGTTGATGTCGAGGTCGGCGAAGCGCTGGCGTAGCAGGTGCGCCGCCTGCCATTCGGCGTGGTAGAAGGCTGTGCGGACAGCTTCGATCCGGCGCAGGTTGAGGCCCAGTGAGGCGACCTCTTCATTGAGGCTGGTGCGGAACTGGCCACCGCTTGGGTAGCCCACCATGGCGATGACACGTGACTCGATCTCGTGCCAGGAGGGCACGAGGTAATCCAGGTACATGAGGTGTCTCCCTGACAACGTGTGCAGGGGGAAATCCCATCATGGATTCGGATCGGAGGTTTCTGAGTCAGTTGTAGGAAAATGCGACTTCGTTTCCGGCATGCTCGGCGAAGTTCAGCTGCTCAGTTGTTACCGTGGGTAAGGCTGGAAATTTTTATCGTTCTTGAGATCGAGCGCCGCGCAGGCGAAGCTCGATCCCATGGCCATTACAAACCCCAAGCCATATCAAAGACTCAACCGGCTGGAAAACTGCCCCACTACGTCCACTACCCGCTTCGCCCCGTCCTGGATCTCGACAATCACGCTGCCCGTCTCATCCGCCAGCGCCAGCCCCTGTTCGGCCTGGCGCTTGCTGGTGTCGATGATCGACACTGCCGCCTGCGCCAGTTGTTCGTTCTGCTGTACCACCCGGGCGATTTCTTCGGTGGCGGTGCTGGTGCGGGAGGCCAGTTGGCGCACTTCGTCGGCAACGACGGCAAAGCCCCGCCCTTGCTCACCGGCACGGGCCGCTTCGATGGCCGCGTTAAGGGCCAACAGGTTGGTCTGCCCGGCAATGTCGCTGATGGTCTTGATGATCGAACCGATCACCCGCGACTGGGTATCCAGCGCCTGGATCCCGTCGGCCGCCTCTTGCATCGAAGCCTCCAGTCCACGCATCACGGTGACAGTCTGGGTGACCACCTCGGTGGCCTTGCGAGCACTGACATCGGTACCCAGCGAGGTGTTGTAGGCGACATCTGCCGCCTCGGCCACTGCCAGCTCCTGGTTGACCTGATCGGTGATCACGGTGGCGAACTTGACCACCTTGTACAGCACATCGTGGGCATCGAAGATCGGGTTGTACGAGGCCTCCAGCCAGATCACCCGGCCATGGGCATCGATGCGCTTGAAGCGCTCGGCAACATATTCGCCACGGCGCAGCCGGTCCCAGAACGCTTGGTAGCCGGCCGAGTTGGCCTCCTGCGGTTCGCAGAACATGCGGTGGTGCTTACCGCGAATCTGCTCCAGGCGATAGCCGACGGTGGCCAGGAAACGATCGTTGGCAGTGAGAATGATGCCGTCGAGGTCGAACTCGATCACCGCAGTAGAGCGCATCAACGCCTTGATCAGGCTTTCGTGCTCGCGTGAGGTCTCAATGGTTCGGGTCAGGTCGCTGGAATGCAGGGTGAAGTACTTGATGCGCCCCTCGCTGTTCTTCACCGGCTGCAGGATCGAGCGCAGCCAGGCTTCCTGACCATTGCCCCGCAGAAGACGGAACGCACCGTTCAGGTGTTCGCCACGGCTGATCGCACTTTTCATGCGCTGGTAGAAGTCCAGCGACTTTACGTGGGCGGGGACGATGTCCTCGATATTGCGTCCAAGCAATTGTTCGGCACGGTAGAGCATCTCGCTCTCGAAGTTGCCGTTGACCATCTCGATCCGTCCCTGAGGGTCGAGCTGCAGCACCAGCATCTCGCTGTCGAGACTACTCTTGACCTGTTCGATGGACATCAGGTCTTCGCGCAGTTGCCGGATTTCTTGCTTGAGCTTGTTGTTGAACATCACCGCTCTCCTGGAGCGCATCACGTAGTCGAATGCATCTTCATCGGCTGCCGGGGACACCTTCTTGAGTGCTGTGCGAGGAAATATTCATGAAGGCAAACGTGCCAGCGGTCAGGCGTCATCTTTACGTCACAAGGCGGTCACATTAGCGCAACCCGGCAGGCGGAAACTTTTTGTCATGAATACACCCGCCCTACGCATTACCTTGGTCAGCGAAACCTTCCCACCCGAGATCAATGGCGTGGCCAACACCCTTGGCCGCCTCAGTGAAGGGTTGCGCCAACGCGGCCATGAGGTCGAGGTGGTGCGCCCACGCCAGGCAGGCGAAGGGCACGCGTACAACGACCCGCACCTGATGCTGTGCCGTGGCTGGGCGCTGCCGGGCTACCCGGGTTTGCAGTGGGGCGAGGTGTCGATGCACAAGCTGTTGCGCCGCTGGCGCCGGCAGCGCCCGGATGTACTGTACATCGCCACCGAGGGGCCGCTGGGGCTCAGCGCCCTACGCGCGGCCCGACGCCTGGGGGTGGCAGTGGTCAGTGGCTTTCACACCAACTTCCCGCAGTATTCCGGCCAGTACGGCCTTGGCCTGCTGGCGCGCCTGCTCACTCACTACTTGCGCTGGTTCCATCGGCGCACGGCAATCACCTTGGTGCCGAGTGCCAGCCAGCGCCTGGAGCTGGAGCGTCGCGGCTTCGAACGCCTGGAGCTGCTGGCCCGAGGGGTCGATGCCTGCCTGTTCAATCCAGCCCGGCGCAGCCAGGCCCTGCGCGAAAGCTGGGGGCTAGGCCCGGAGGATATCGCCGTACTGCATGTCGGGCGACTGGCGGCGGAAAAGAACCTAGGCCTCCTAAGGCCTTGCTTTGAGGCATTACGCACGACCTATCCACAGAAGCGCCTGCGCCTGATCATGGTCGGCGACGGGCCTCAGCGCGCCAGGCTTGAACAAGAGATACCGGACGCCGTGTTTTGCGGCGCCCAGCGCGGTGAACGACTGGCCGAGCACTATGCCAGCGGCGACCTGTTCCTGTTCCCGAGCCTGACCGAAACCTTCGGCAATGTGGTGCTCGAGGCCATGGCCTCAGGGTTGGCGGTGGTTGCTTATGACGAGGCGGCCGCCGCGCAGCATATTCGCCATGGCCACAGTGGCGCGCTGGCCATGCCGGGGGACCAGGCAGCGTTTGTCGATGCAGCGTGCTGGTTGCTGGAAGAAGTGGAGACCTTGCGCAGGGTGCGCCTGAATGCGCGACAGCATGCCAGCCGTCAGGGCTGGCCGGCGATTGTCGAACAGTTCGAGGGGTATCTGAACAGCGCATGCCGGCAACCTGGTGCTACGGCTGGGCGTTCTGCGCAATTTTTGCAGCGCCTGTGAGATCCAGCGCCACCCGCGCGGCACTCGATCTCACAGGTGCCAAAACATCACGTCAGGCACTCTTCAGGCCAGGGCTTTCTCGATGGCCTGCACCACCGCTGGGTCATCCGGCGCCGTGCGCGGCGAGAAACGCGCCAGCACCCGGCCATCCTTGCCCACCAGAAACTTCTCGAAATTCCAGGTAATGTCACCGGGGAACTCGGCCCCCTCGCCTGCCAGCAGGCGGTACAACGAATGGCGCTGCGGCCCGTTGACCTCCAGCTTGCCCCCCAGCGGGAAGCTGACCCCGTAGTTGAGGCTGCAGAAGTCCTGGATTTCCTTTTCGCTACCCGGCTCCTGCCCGGCAAACTGGTTGCACGGCAGGCCAAGCACATTGAAGCCCTTGTCCTTGTAGATCTGGTAGAGGTTTTCCAGGGCCTTGTATTGTGGCGTCAGGCCACATTTGGAGGCGACGTTGACCACCAGCACCACTTGGCCCTTGAAGGGTGCGAGGGGCAGCTCTCCGCCGTTCAGCGCTTCCAGTTTCAGGTCGTGAAATGCACTCATGATGAAATCCCCTCTCAGGTTCCCGGTTGCCGTGCAGGCGAATTTCGCCCACTAAAAAGGCGCTCGTCCAAACCGTTCACCTCCCGTAGGAAGGCAAATCGGCTTGCCCGAGCGCCTGGCGACTTTCTGAGCTTAGCGCAGAAAATCAGTGGTGATGGCCACCTTCACCGTGGATGTGACGGTGAGCGATTTCTTCGTCGCTGGCGTCACGCACGTTCACAACCTTGACCTGGAAGGTCAGGCGCTGACCGGCCAGTGGGTGGTTGCCATCAACGGTGACGTCGTCGCCGTCGATGTCGCGGATGGTGACGATCTGCATCTGGCCGTCCGGCGCCGAAGCGTGGAACTGCATGCCCACTTCCAGCTCGTCGACACCTTCGAACAGGCTACGGTTCAGGGTGCTGACCAGTTCGGCCAGGTACTCGCCGTAGGCCTCTTCAGGTTCAATGGAAACGTTCAGCTCGTCACCAGCCTGCTTGCCTTCCAGG
Organism: Pseudomonas sp. JY-Q; assembly: GCF_001655295.1. Lineage (NCBI taxonomy): Bacteria > Pseudomonadati > Pseudomonadota > Gammaproteobacteria > Pseudomonadales > Pseudomonadaceae > Pseudomonas > Pseudomonas sp. JY-Q. The sequence goes on from NZ_CP011525.1 coordinate 5,262,704, forward strand.
GCTTTTTCCAGGCCCGGGATGATGTTGCCGGCACCGTGCAGGTAAACCAGCGGCGCGCCACCGGCGGAGCTGTCGATGGTCTCCCCGGCGTCGTTGGTCAGGGTATAGTCGATGGAGACAGCCTTGTTGGCGGCGATCAGCATGGGGCAAGACCTTTTGCAAAAGAATGTAGAGCGGACAAGTGTAACCTTGCCATCGTCCGATTGCGAACGTGGTGCAGACGAGCAACGGCCCATCAGTCGGATCAACGGCTTTCATCAGGACGAAGAAGGCCACTGGGTGGTGGAACTTTCGTGCGGCCATACCCAGCACCTGCGCCACCAGCCGCCGTGGCAGGCACGCCCTTGGGTGCTCGACCCGGCACAACGTGCGCAGCACATCGGCCAGCCTTTCGCTTGCGGCTGGTGCGCACAAGGGGCCGATAGCGCTACCCTTGACCGTTAATTTCTTGCACCGCTTATTTCGAGAAGCACGCATGCAGACATTTTTCATTGCGCCGACCGACTTTGGTGTCGGCCTGACTTCGATCAGCCTGGGCCTGGTGCGCACCTTGGAGCGTGCCGGCCTGAAGGTCGGCTTCTTCAAGCCTATCGCCCAGCCCCACCCGGGTGACACCGGCCCCGAGCGCTCCACCGATCTGGTCGCCCGCACCCACGGCATCAAGCCACCGGTCCCACTGAGCCTGGCCCACGTCGAGCGCATGCTCGGCGATGGCCAACTGGACGAGCTGCTTGAAGAAATCATCCGCCTCTACCAGCAAGCCTGCGTCGGCAATGACGTGGTTGTGGTCGAGGGAATGGTGCCCACCCGCCACGCCAGCTACGCAGCACGGGTCAACCTGCACCTGGCCAAGAGCCTGGATGCCGAAGTAATCCTGGTATCGGCCCCGGAAAACGAAGTGCTCAGCGAGCTGTCTGGGCGGGTCGAACTGCAGGCCCAACTGTTTGGCGGCCCACGCGACCCGAAAGTGCTCGGGGTGATCCTCAACAAGGTGCGTACCGACGAGAGCATGGCGGACTTCGCCACCCGCCTGCGCGAGCACTCGCCATTGCTGCGTGGCAATGACTTCCGCCTGCTTGGCTGCATCCCCTACCAGCCCGAGCTGAACGCACCGCGGACACGCGATGTGGCCGAGCTGCTCGGCGCCCAGGTGCTCAATGCCGGCGATTACGAGCAGCGGCGCATGAGCAAGATCATCATCTGTGCACGCACGGTGGCCAACACGGTCCCGCTACTGACCTCGGGTACCCTGGTGGTAACCCCGGGCGACCGCGACGACATCATCCTCGCTGTCAGCCTGGCAGCGATCAATGGCGTCCCCCTGGCCGGCTTGCTGCTGACCAGCGACAGCAAGCCTGACGTGCGCATCCTCGGCCTGTGCCGCGGTGCACTGCAGGCCGGCCTGCCGATCCTTTCGGTCAGCACCGGCTCGTACGACACCGCCAACCAGCTCAACTCGCTGAACCGCGAAATCCCGGTGGACGACCGCGAGCGTGCCGAGTTCATCACCGACTTCGTCGCCAGCCACCTCGACGCGGCCTGGCTGCACCAACGCTGCGGCACGCCGCGCGAACTGCGCCTGTCGCCGGCAGTGTTCCGCTACCAGCTGATCCAGCGTGCGCAGCAAGCCAACAAGCGCATCGTCCTGCCAGAAGGCGCCGAGCCACTGTTGGTGCAGGCCGCAGCCATCTGCCAGGCCCGCGGCATCGCCCGCTGCGTGCTGCTGGCCAAACCCGAAGACGTCGACGCCGTGGCCCGCGCCCAGGGCATCACGTTGCCGCCAGGGCTGGAGATTCTCGACCCCGAACTGATTCGCGGGCGCTACGTGGAACCCATGGTCGAGCTGCGCAAAAGCAAGAACCTCAACGCACCGATGGCCGAGCAGCAGTTGGAAGACCCGGTGGTGATCGGCACCATGATGCTGGCCCTGGACGAAGTAGACGGCCTGGTCTCGGGCCTGGTGCACTCCACGGCCAACACCATCCGCCCGGCCCTGCAACTGATCAAGACCGCACCCGGCTCGAGCCTGGTCTCGTCGGTGTTCTTCATGCTGTTCCCCGAGCAGGTACTGGTGTACGGCGACTGCGTGATGAACCCGCACCCAAGCGCTGCCGAGCTGGCGGAGATTGCCCAGCAGAGTGCCGAATCGGCGCAGGCCTTCGGCATCGCGCCACGGGTGGCGATGATCAGTTATTCAAGCGATTCGGCCAGCGATGAAGAAGTCGAGAAAGTGCGCGAAGCGACACGCCTGGCACAGGACGCGGCCCAGGAGCTACTGATCGATGGGCCGTTGCAGTATGACGCAGCGGCCAACCCGGCGATCGCACGAGAGCTGGCGCCGGCGAGCCCGGTGGCCGGGCGCGCCACGGTGTTCGTGTTCCCCGACCTGAATACCGGCAATACGACCCACAAGGCGGTGCAGCGCAGTGCCGACGGGGTCAGCCTGGGGCCGATGCTGCAGGGTTTGCGCAAACCGGTGAACGACTTGCCGCGTGGGGCGCAGGTTGACGATATCGTGCATACCATTGCCCTGACGGCGATTCAGGCCAGCGTGGCGCGCTAAAAGCAGAGGCTTCTTTGCAAGCTTTGTGGGAGCGGGATTGCCCGCTCCCACAGAGCCGCAAAGCAGCCCTGAAGGTCAATCAGGGATACTGCTGAACCTGACCTTGCTGCTCATACTGCTGACCCGGAATCGGCTTCAGGTTCACTTCCACACGGCGGTTCTGCGCACGACCATTGGCGTCAGCATTGCTGGCGATCGGCTGGTCCGGGCCCATGCCACGGACAGAGATACGCGAGGCATCCACACCCTGCGAAGTCAGGTAGGTACTGACCGCCTGCGCACGGCGCTGGGACAGGTCCATGTTGTGCTGGCGGCTGCCCGTGCTGTCGGTGAAGCCAACCACTTCGATGGTGTTCTGGTTGAATTGCTTGAACGAGCCAGCCAGGTTGTTCAGCGGCGAGTAGAAGCTTGGGGCGATGTTGGCCGAGTCGGTGGCGAAGGTGATGTTGCCCGGCATGATCAGCTTGATCTGGTCACCCTGACGCTGCACTTCCACACCTGTGTTGGCCATTTGCGCGCGCAGCTCGGCTTCCTGCTTGTCGGCGTAATAGCCATAACCGGCTGCAGCGGCACCCACAGCGGCAGCACCGATCAGTGCACCCTTGCCACGGTTGTTGTGGTCGATGGCAGCGCCGGCGATGGCACCGGCCAGCGCCCCCAGGCCGCCGTACTTGGCGGTCTTGCTCATCCCTGTGGAGCCCTGCGCCTGACCCTGGTTGTCGTAGGGGTTCTGGCCGGCACAGCCGGTCATCAGTGCAGCGGCGGTTGCGACGATAATCAGACGACGCATGGTGAACATGGACAAGCTCCTACTGAAATTCATAAATGCGGCAGATCCCAAAGGGTTCTATGCCAGCCTTGGAACGCATCGGCAACGAAAAATTCCATGAAAGTGCCTTCATGTGCCATCAGGCACGCACGAATGGGTTTTCCCGCATCTCGTCGCCCAAACGGGTGTCGGGCCCGTGGCCGGTCACCACGATGGCCTCTTCGTCCAGCCGGTACAGCCGCTCCTTGATGGAACGCACGATTGCCCGCTGGTCGCCACCCCACAAATCGGTGCGGCCAATCCCCCGGCGGAACAGGGTGTCACCGGCAATCAACAACTTGGCGTCGGCGAACCAAAAGCTCATCGAGCCCGGGGTATGGCCTGGCGTGTGCAACGCCACACCGCAGCCGCAGGCCAGTTCTTCGTCATCACCCAGCCAGCGGTCCGGTGCCGGTACCGGGGTGTAAGGTACGCCGAACATCTGGCACTGCATCTCAAGGTTGTCCCACAGCATCTGGTCGTCCTTGTGCAGGTGCAGCGTGGCACCCGTCAGCTCCTTGAGCTTGCCTGACGCGAGGAAGTGGTCGAAGTGCGCATGGGTGTGGATGATGCTCACCAGCGTCAGGCCGTGGACCTGCAGGCGGGCAAGGATCTTGTCCACATCACCACCCGGGTCGACGACCATGGCTTTCTTGGTCAGGGGGTCGCCGATCAGCGTGCAGTTGCACTGCAAGGGGCCGACGGGGAAGGTTTCGCGGATGAGAGCAGGCGGGGCTTGGGTCATGGTGTTCTCGCAGGTGAAGCTGGGTTCTGCTGGGAGCCTGACAGGAAAATGGGGTGGGTGCACGAGGTTCATGTCTTGAGCGAAGTGGCGCCTGTGAGCTCGAGCGCCGCCCGCGCGGCGCATCGCGAGCAAGCTCGCTCCTACATTTGTTTCGGGCCAGTTATTCCTGAGGCGGAGGTGCGCGCCACCTTGGTGCCCACCTCGATATTGCGTGGAACAAACAAGGCGGTCGCGCGCGAGGGTGCAGGCAATACTGGCCCGAAACAAATGTAGGAGCGAGCTTGCTCGCGATGCGCCGCGCGGGCGGCGCTCGATCGCCCAGGCACCCAATACCTCAAGGCAAAAACAACCTGAACAACCCGCCCCCAAGCGCCCCGCCGTTGGAGATCTCGATCCGCCCGCGCACCCCGCCGCTTTCATGCAACGCTGCGATCCGCGCCGCAAAATACAACCCAAGGCCAGTGCTGCCGCTGGTCGAGTCGATGCCCTGGATGTACTCCTCCTGGCGCTCGAGCATGTGCTTTGGATAACCCGGGCCGTCATCATTGACGCAAATGGCCAACTGGTTATCGGCCTCTTCGATGGTGATCAGCAAGGCGTGCCCGGCAAAGCGGGTGGCGTTGGTGATAACGTTGGAGATCACCGAGGCCACCAGTTCGCGGTCGAAGAAACCCAGCGGGTTGTCGGTGTCGATACGCCAGGTGGCGAGAATGTCGTTGTGCTTGAGTACTTCCTCGTGCGCCGCCAACTGGGCTTCGATGAAATCATCCAGCTCATGGTAGTCCGGGCATACCGGCAACTGGTTCACACCCAGTTTGTACAAGCCCAGCAACTGCACCAGCATGCCGTTGAGGTGACGAAATTCATGCTCCATGATCCCCTGTTCGGCACCGCCGCGCAGTTCCTCGGGCAAGCGTTCCACCCACTGGCTGTGGGACTGGATCAGCGCCGACAACGAACTTTTGAGGTCGTGCACGGTGGAGGCGATCACCGTGGAAAAATCCAGCCCCTGATTGTCTTGATTCATGCGCCGAACACTCGGATGTGCAGTTTGCGGTAACGGTCATAGCGATTGTCGCTGGCAGGGATACCGGCCACGCTGGTCAAGGCGTCGCGGCACTCCTGCATGATCGCAGGCTGAGGGTTGTCACCGCCGATGCGCAGCAGCGCCTGGGCGGTATTGAGGGCGATGCTGATGTTCTTCGGCTGTAAACCCAATGCCTTTCGGAACAGTTGCAACGCCTCGCCAAGCTGCCCTCCCTGGTAACTGCGCACACCCTGCCGATTGAGGGTGACCGCTTCGGTAATGGCGTTGAGCACGCTGGGGTCATCCGTCAGCTTGCCCACTTTCTCCATGACCTTGGGGTCATCGCCATAACTTTCCACGCAGTTCTTCAGCACGCCGATGGCGGCGGCTTCCTGCCCCATCGCCTGCAGTTGCGCAGCGACAGTCAGGGCCGAATCGACAGAGAAGAACTGGTTCATCTTGTCCAGGCGCTGAATCGCCTGTTCTGTCAGCTTGCCGGCCGTTTCCGGGTCGCCGGCCTGCTGCAGGCTGGCAGCCTTCATCATCCGCGCACGTACCTGCAGGCCTTGGTCCTCGGGGTTTTCCTTGGCCACTTCGCTGAGCGTGGTGTTGATCTCGACCCGGGTGCGGGCGTCCAGGCCGAAGCCTGCATTCTTGCTCATCAGCGCCTGCACCAGGCCAAGGTTGTTTTCGGCATCCTTGTAGCGCGAACTCTGCCCCTGGTTCACCGCATGGCGGAACGCCTTCGATGCGCTCTCGAAGTCTTCGTTCTCCAGCGCCAGCTTGCCCAACGTCGACTGCCGACGCACCGACAAAGGCGACAGGCGCACGGCTTCTTCAAGCAAGTTCTGCGCGCGCCGGGTATCACCCTGCGCCACCAGCACCTCGGCCATGCCATCGTAAAGGCCTGGCATGATCGGGAACGCCTTGAGCGCCTGCTCGTATACACCCTGGGCCTGGGCATTCTGACCACGCTTGTGCATCAGTGCGCCCAACGCGGCATATACCCACGGCTGCGGACGGCTGGCCAGGATGGCCTTGAGGAATTTTTCCAGTTCCTCGAAACGGTTGAGGTTGCGCAGGGCATCGGCCCGGTAGCGCAAGCACAAGGGCGCCAGGCGCGGATCCTTCTTGCACAGCTCGGCGCAGGCCGCCAGTACTTCGGCCGGACGGTTGCGGTCCAGCGCCTGCAGGATCGGCTTCAGCAACGTCTTGCGCTGGAACAGTTTCTCGACGCGCTGGGCCAGGCCAACCCGGTTGAACGGTTTGGTCAGGTAGGCATCGGGCTCGTGCTCGATGGCGCTAAGGACAATCGCCTGACTGCTCTCGGCAGTGACCATGATGAACACGCACTCATGGCTGATGTGCTTGTCGATGATCAGGTCTTCAAGCACCTGCTGCCCGTTCTTCTTGCCATCACCCAGATGGAAGTCCTGCAGGATGAAGTCATAGCGCTTCTGCGCGCACATGCGCAGCGCCTGCTCGCCGCTGTCAGCGGTGTCCACGTCGCGCACGCCCAACTCGCGCAACATGGAACGGGTCGACGTACGAAAGTCGGTAAAGTCGTCGACGATCAGAAAGCTCTTTTGCCCGTACTGCAGCATCAACACGACCTGCCTTGGAATGATTGAAAAATCGCGCGAGGCGATGCCACCGATCGCTGTATCGGCAGCTGGTCGGGAAAGATGAGGGTAGAGCATTGTCGGCCAAAAACTATGGCTTCAGGCCATCACTTTAACGAGCAATGACCTGCAGGGCCAGTATCACGCCAGCAACCCCAGGGATTTGGCCTTGGCCACCGCCTGGGTGCGCCGCTCCACGCCCAACTTGCTGTTGATGTGGCTGGCGTGGGTCTTCACCGTGTGCAGGGAAATGAACAGCTGCTCGCTGATCTGCTGATTGGAACAGCCTTGGGCAATCAGTTCGAGCACAGCCATTTCGCGGCCACTCAGCGCTTCGCCGTTGCCCGTACTGGCAATTGGCAGTGGCGGCAGGTGCTTGAGCAGTTCCGCCTGAACCGGGCAAGCGGCACCTGCCTGCAGTTGTTCATGAAGCCATTGCGGGTGTTTTTCCAGCAGTGGCTGCATTGGCTGCATCACACCGCCATGCGCCGCTTCCAGCAAACTTGGCAGCAACTGCGCGGCCTGCCCTTCCTTGCCTTCGTCCAACAGCAGGGAGAGCCATTGGCACAGGGCGCTGACGGCGAGCATCATGCCGCCACTGGCCTGGCCGCGCTTTACCAGGCATGCCAGGCGTTGCACGGCATCGTCGCTACGCAACTGGATGCGATCGAGCGATGCCTGCTGCAACGCAATGTGCAACGGCAGCAGCGGATGGAATTCCGGTGCCGCCGCCGGCTGCTCGCCGCCATAGGTCTGGCCCAGGCGCTGCAGCCAGGACTCCGCCAGGTCGATACGCCCCTGGGCCAGCCACAGTTCGCATTTGACCAGGGTAATCATGGCCAGGTAGTAGACCGGGGGCACATCCCAGATGTGCATCAAGCGCTCGGCCTCGGCCAGTTCGGCAAAGGCCTCGGCAAAGTGACCTTCCCGGCCATCGAGCGTGGCAATCACGCAATGGCCGATGAGCACACTGATGTCCCGGCACGCTCGCGCCTCACCCAGCCCTGCGCGCAAACGTGCGCGGCCCTGAGCCGGCTGCAGACGCGAGACCAGCAGGTAACCTTCGTAAAGCGTCAGCCGCGCACGCACGGCATACAGCCGCTGCGCCGAAAGCCCTTGCAGACGTTGCAGGCCCTGGCGCACTTCGTCCAGCGCGCGCAGCACCTCGCCACGGGCATGCAGCACCCGCGCCCGGTCGTAATGCGCCAGCGCCTCGAACAAGGGGTTACCGACCCGCTGGGCCAGCTCCAGGGCCTCGCGGTTCCAGCCTCGGGCCCGCCAGAAGTCGCCATCGGCAATGGCCAGGTTGGACAGCGTCGACAAACACACCAGGCGTTGGCCGTAGCGCTTGCTCGGCAGACTCTGCAGCGCTTCGCCGCAATAGGCCAGGGTGCGCTCGCGGTCGCCACGGCCACGGGCAATGACCCCACTGAGTGCCAGCCATTGGGCCAGCATCGACTTTTGCGCGGTCGCCGAAGGCGCGGGCAGAAAGCGACTGAGGTAACCGGCCAGTTCCTCGGCAGCATCCAGCTGGCAAGCCAGGCCCAACGCCCAGCTGTACAGCACGATCAGCCGCGGCGTGCTGATCAACAGACTGTCGGGCAGGTCCATCTTCCAACGCAGCAACATGCCGACGTTCTGCTCGGCCAGCAGTTGCTCCTCGGACAGACTTTGCACCAGGTCGGCGGCAACATCGAGGTGGCCGGCACGCAAAGCCTGCTCCACCGCCTCGTCCAGCAGGTCCTGAGCTTCAAACCAGCGGCAGGCCCGCAAATGCAGAGCGACCTGCGATTCGCTCGCCTGGCGGCTGCGCAGCAGGTCGGAGAACAAATGGTGATAGCGGAACCAGTGCCCATGCTCGTCCAGCGGCACAAGGAACACCTGATGCGCCTGCAGGAAGCTCAGGACGGCGGCACTGTCGTGGCGGCCACGCATCGCATCGCAAAGCGGAGCGCAGAAACGCTCCTGGCAGGCGGTTTCGTACAAGAAAGCCTGCACGTCTGCAGGTAGCCTATCGATGACTTCTTCAAGCAGGTAGTCGCGGATCAGTCCCTCGCCACCATGCAGCGCCTGGGGCAAGGCTTGCTCATCGGCGCTGTCGCTGGCCGCCAGCTGCCAGAAACGCAGCCCGGCGACCCAGCCGTCGCTGCGCTGGATCAGGTTGTCCAGTGCCTGGCCGCGCAGGCCAGTAGGCTGGCGACCGATCACTGCCAACGACTCATCCGCGGTGAGGCGCAGGTCCTGTTCGTTAAGCTCGACCAACTGCCGGGACAGGCGCAGCCGCGCCAGGTGCCAGTCTGGCCGCTGGCGGCTGGTCACCAGCAACACCAGGCCGGGTGGCAGATGATTGAGGAAGAACTGCAGGCAACGGTCAAGCACCGGCCCTTGGGCCAGGTGATAGTCGTCCAGTACCAGCAGCAGCGGCGTATCAGCTTGCAGGTACAGCGCCAGCTCATCGAGCAGGCCATCGAGCCACTCTTCAAAGGCAAACGGCTGATGGCGCTGGCGCATTTTCAGCAGGCCCATGGCCTGGCCGCCCAGTGCCGGGCAGTATTGCTGCAGGCCTTCAAGCAAGCGCTCAAGGAAGCGGCCAGGGTCGGCGTCCCGCTGGCTCAGGCCAAGCCACAGGCTACGCCAGTGCTCGGGCAGTGTTTCGCAAAACTCGATGGCCAGGGAGCTTTTGCCGAAACCCGCCGGGGCATTGACCAGCAGCAGCCGCCCGCCCAAACCGGCTTCCAGCCGCTGGCACAAACGCAGGCGCTGCACATGGCCATCCGGCAGCGGCGGCCGGAAGAAACGCCCGTCCCGCAGGCCAAGGGCCTGACTCGCGAATCCATGCGTACGGGACAGATCTGTCATGGCCGGCTCGTTCTGGTTGGAAGACAACGGCGGTATGGATGTTTGCGAGACTAGCCGTTAACGCTGCGCATTTGAAGATGATGGACGCAATTGGCATGGAAAAGACTGCGACAAAAAGCAACATGGCTGATGGACAGGGGCTGGGGCGGGGGTTTGGGGAGGTATTCAGGCGGCTTATTGCGTTGTCCGGCCTCTTCGTGGGTGAACCCGCTTCTACAGGGCTGCGCGGAGCCTGTAGGAGCGGGTTCGCCCGCGAAGAGGCCGGCTCAGGAAATAGAAACGCCCCGGCGAGCCGGGGCGTTCTGGGGATCACACGGCGTTCAGTGATTTCAGCTTAGCGAATACCCGACTGACGCAGCGCTGCAGGCTGGAAATCGGCCTTGCTGGCACTGAAGCCAAAGTCGTAAGCGCGCTTCTCTTCGTTCTTCATGCCCAGGGCCAGGTAACGACCGGACTGCAGGTCGTAGATGGTTTCCAGGGTGTACCAAGGCACTTCCACGTTGTAATAAGGCTGAGCATGGGCCTCGGACACGCGCCACAGTTGGCCACGGCCGTCGTACTGGTCGATCACTGCGGCCTGCCAGGTGTCCTCATCGATGTAGAAATCACGCTTGGCGTAGATGTGCCGCTGGCCTGGCTTGAGGGTTGCGACTACGTGCCAGACGCGGCGCAACTCGTAACGGGCCAGGTCCTGGTTGATGTGCCCAGCCTTGATGATGTCGGCATACTTGAGCTTCGGATCATCCAGTTTGAAGGCGTTCGATGCGATGTACAGCTCCTTCTTGCCTTCCAGCTTCCAGTCGTAGCGGTCTGGCGCACCGTTGAACATGTCCAGGTTGTCCGAGGTACGCAGGCCGTCGGCGGCGGTACCCGGGCCGTCATACGACACTTGCGGCGCCTGGCGCACGCGACGCTGGCCGGCGTTGTAGATCCACGCCTTGCGCGGCTCCTTCACCTGGTCGAGGGTTTCGTGCACCAGCAGCACGGTCCCGGCCAGGCGCGCTGGCGCGGTCACTTCCTGCTTGAAGTAGAACAGGATGTTGCCTGGGTTGTTCGGGTCGTAATCCTTCATCTTGTCGCGGAAGACGAACTGGTCGGAGAAGTAAACCGGGCTGAAAGAGCCGTTCTGCTGTGGCGTGGCCTGGATCACCAGGCGGCTGACACTGCCCCCTCGGTAACGGGTGATGTGGTTCCAGATCACTTCCAGACCGCTTTTCGGGATCGGGAACGGCACCGCCGTGTTGAAGTTGTTCAAACCGTTGCCGCCTTCCGTCAGCGTGGTCTGGGTGGCGTTTTTCTTGATGGCGGCGAACACGTCCGCAGGTACCGTGGAGCCGCGATGGGTTTTGAATACTGGGATCTTGAAGGTGTCCGGGTAGCGCTTGAGCATGGCCAGCTGGCCCGGCGAAAGCTTGTCCTTGTACTGCTCGGCGTTTTGCGCAGTGATGGTGAACAGCGGCTTTTCACTGCCGTACGGGTCGGACAGGAAGCCCTTGCCGTCAACACTGCCTGCGGTCTTCGACAGCGGCTCCCATGGGCCGATCGAGCCGTCGGCGTTGCCGGCCTTCTCAGCACCCATCGGAGTCAGGGTGCTGCCCAGCTTGGCCGCCTCGTCGGCGGATACCGCAGCCATGACGCTGGTCGCCAGCAGGGACAGGCCCAGTACACCGGCTTGCAGTAGACTTCTGGTCTTGTTCATGTCGTGTCGTCCTGGATCTGTATGCTTAGAAGTTCACGCCGAAGCTGAGGGCGACGAAGTCGCGGTCATCCACGGTGGTGTACTTGCCGTCAAAGAAGTTGGTGTACGACAGGCTCGCCGTATAGGTGTTCTGGTACTCGGCGTCCAGGCCCAGGCTGACTGCCTTGCGGCCTTCCTCGAAGTTGCCGCCAGGGCCGGGCGAGTAGCCGGAGACATCATGGGACCAGGCCACGCTTGGTTTGAGGTTGACCCCGGCGAATACGTCGTTGTAGTCCCAGATGGCACGGGCGCGGTAGCCCCAGGAAGTCGAGGTGGTAAAGCCGTCGTTTTCGCAGTTGCGATCAAGGTTCGCGGTTGAGGAGCCAAGCCCCGAACCGACGATGGTGGCACCGTTGAGAGTGGCGCAGGTGCCGTTTGGCAATGGGCCCGGGCCATAGACCGGGTCACGCCCGTAGCGCGCCTTGCTGTTGCTTTCCAGCCCACCCACATGGGTAACGCCGACTTCGCCGACCACGGTAAGGCGGCTGGCACCCATGACCTGGTCGAAGAAGTGCGTGAAGGTAGTCTGGAACTGGGTGACCTCCTTGCGCCGGTAGCCGTGCAGGTCTTGTCCTGGAGTGCCAGTCAGCACCGAGGCATTGTTGTAGGGCGCTCTATCGATCGGCCTTACACCGGCAAACAGAATATCTGTGGAGTTGAGTTGCACTGGAGCGTTAGGGCGGTAGCTAAGTTCGCCGCTCCAGGCCGTGCCAGTAGGCAATGTGGTGGAGAAGCTCAGCCCGTACAGACGGATGTCTTCCGGATACTCGACGAAGTACTGGGAGTTGCCTGCAATGATCAACGGCGCCAGCGCTCGTACCGCAGGTGACGCGAGTGGGTTGTTCACCAGGTTGAACAGCGCCTGCGGCGCCCCGGTAGCACTGAAGATCGGTGCCCGGCTATGGTAGTTCATGAAGTAGGCACCGAACTCGGTATCCAGCGGCTCGAACATGTAGCGGAACGCGACGCCGAACTGGCCGCTGTCACGCGCATCGCGGTCGGCGCCACGCGGTACTTTCACACCCTCGCTGTTCACGTCCACACCAAATGCCGACAAACCGGCAAGCGCCTGGGGCGACAACGCCCTGCTACTGTTCAACACCCGCAGATTGTCACTGCAACCATCGGCAATGATGTCCGGCTGGGAGAAGAAGGTGCCGCAGTTGTCGACGACCGTCTGGTCCCATTCGATCTGGTAGAAGGCCTCGGCCGACAGGTTGTCGGTCAGGCTTTGCGACACATAGAACATGTTGACCGGAATCAGGCCTTCCTTGATCTCGGCCCCGGGACGGCGGAACGCCGACACGTCGATGGGGTTGATCGAGTTGATGCCGCCGCCGATGAAGGTACTTTCACCCCAGCTCACTACCTGTTTGCCAAACCGCACCGAGCCAGGCTGATCGCCGATGGAGTAGTTGTGGTAGACAAAGGCGTCGAGCAGCTCGGCGCCGGACGACTTGGCGCCTTCCTTGCGATTGGAGTCGCTGATGTCCTTGAACTCGCGGTGTTCGTCCTTCAGCTCGAAGTCGTACCAGTACTTGCCGCGCACGAACACACCGGTGTCGCCGTACTTGAGCTCCAGGTCATGAATGCCTTTGAAGATCTTGGAGAAGGTTTCGCCCTTCTTAAAGTTCAGGTGGCCATCGTCGGATGTCTGTGACAGGCCCTTGCCGCCGTTGTTCACCCCTATCAGGTTCTTGTTGGGGTTGGCCGTCGACCAGCTGGCGCCGATGGAGAGCGACGAGTCGAACTGGCCTTCGATTTCACCAATGTTGAAACTGACAGCGAAAGCAGGACTTGCGAGCGTGGAAGCAAGGCTGACGGCCAAGGGCAGCTTGGCCCGGCGCCAGAACAGGTTTGCAGATTTCATCGACGCTACTCCATGTACTTTTTTGTTATGGCAGTGAGTCCTTTCAAGAACGGCCCGAGCGACCGGTTTGCAGGCTTGCACCCGCGGCGACACAGCTTGCGCATGTCGCCCTCCCCCATTCCTGAAAATCCCCTGGCCCCGACTATAGCCAGCAGGCACAGGCGCTTGATCCCTCTAAAGTGTGATTTGCGCTCCATGCCACCAACTCGCTGCAGTTTTGCTCCGGTTGCGGGCTGGTAGTGCTCAAGGATGGCGCATTTCTGTCGTTTGGCAAGGCGGCGGGCTCTCTAGCGTGCGGGTCACGCTCTGACGTGCGCGACCCGCACAACAGTTACAACGTGGAAAGGAACGCGCTGTTGCTGGCCTGCCACTGGACGATGTCCTGGCGGATGCGTTTCTTGTCGAGCTTGCCGACACTGGTCTTGGGAATTTCAGTAACAACGGCGATCTGGCTTGGAATCGCCCACTTGTTGATATGACCTTGCTCGACGAATGGCTTGAGGTGTTCCTTCAGCGCCTTGGCGTCGATAGCGTGGCCGTCACGTACCACCAGCAGGGCAAACGGGCGCTCACCCCACTGCGGGTCGGCCACCCCCACCACCGCCACTTCGCGCACGGCCGGGTGGCGGCTGATCAGGTCTTCCAGGTCGAGCGAGGAAACCCACTCGCCACCGGTCTTGATCACATCCTTGATGCGGTCGCGGATGTCGATGTAGCCCATGCCGTCGAGGGTGGCGACGTCACCGGTGTGCAGCCAGCCACCCAGCCACAGCTCCTCGCTCTTCTCCGGTTCCTTGAAGTAGCCCATGGTCAGCCACGGCGCACGCAGTACCAGCTCACCCTGGGTTTCACCATCGGCGGGCAGGAAGTTGCCTTCGCCGTCGACGATGGCCGCTTCGACCAACGGCACCGGCACACCGGCCTTGATTCGGTAGGTGACGCGCTCATCCTCGCTGCCGGCCTGCAGTTCATCGTTCAGGTGTGCTGCGGAGATCAGCGGGCAGGTTTCCGACATGCCATACGCGGCGGTCAGCTGAATGCCGCGCGCCAGGGCGGCCTGGTACAGCGAACGGTTGAGCGAACTGCCGCCGATGATGATCTTCCAGCCGCCGAAGTCCTGCCCCTGTGCGTTCGGGCAGTTGAGCAGCATCTGCAGGATGGTCGGTACGCAGTGGGAGAAGGTGACCTTCTCTTCACGCCACAGCTTGACCAGCATGTCCGGCTCGTAGCGGCCCGGGTACACCTGCTTCATGCCAAGCATGGTGGCGGCGTAGGGGATGCCCCAGGCATGCACGTGGAACATCGGGGTGATGGGCATGTACACGTCGTTGCTGCCCAACAGGCGCACGCTGTCGATACTGCCGGTGACCGAGGCCTCGGCCAGCGTGTGCAGCACCAGCTGGCGGTGGCTGAAATACACGCCCTTGGGGTTACCGGTGGTGCCAGTGGTATAGAAGGTAGTGGCCACCGAGTTCTCGTCGAAGTCCGGGAAGTCGTAGCGCGGGCTGGCCGCCGCCAGCAGCTGCTCATACTCCCCGACCAGGTCGGGCAGGTCGGCAGTCTTGTCCGGGCCATCGGTCAGCAGCAAGGTCTTGTCGACAGTGGTCAGCTGCCCGGCGATGGCCTGGTACAAGCCCACGAAGTCGCTGTTGACCAGCACCACGCGGTCTTCGGCGTGGTTCATGGTGTAGAGGATCTGCTCCGGCGACAGGCGCACGTTGATGGTGTGCACCACAGCGCCGATCATCGGGATGGCGAACATGCATTCCAGGTAGCGATGGCTGTCCCAGTCCATCACTGCCACGGTATCACCGGACTTGACCCCGGCCTCGGTCAGCACATTGGCCAGGCGTGCAATGCGCTCGTTGAGCTGTGGATACGTCAGCCGCATCTGGTCGCGGTAGACGATTTCGCGGGTCTTTTCATAGCGACTGCCGGACATCAGCAGGCGCTTGATCAGCAATGGATAGGCATAGGCGCCCTCGGCGGGCTTGATGATGCGAGTCTGCAACATGGGGATCCCTTTTCTGAAAAGCGGGCCGGACAAGTCTGGGTTTACTGTAGTTCGCCAATGTGACGGCCAAATCAGCCGAAGGAATGATTTGCGTGGCAGAGGTATGAGTGGCGGGCGTTGACGGGCAGCAAGGTTGAGCTAGACACTGCGGCGGCGGCTTCAGGTTTGTGCTGAAGCCGAGGGCCTCTTCGCCGGCAAGCCCGCTCCTGCAAGGGTTGTGGTGACCTTGTGGGTGCGGGCATGCCCGCGAATGGCCACAACACCCTTATCCCCCCTGCCACCGGAGATCTTCATGCCCAGCCCGCGTCGCGCCGTGTTTCTCGATCACCAGTCCCTGGACCTTGGCGACCTCGACCTTTCGCCCCTGAAGCAGCAGTTCGACCAGTTCGAACTGTTCGCCGCCACCCGCCCGGACCAGGTCGCGGAACGCTTGCAGGGCGCCGTGGCAGTGGTCAGCAACAAAGTCATGCTCGACGCCGCTACCCTGGCCGCCAACCCGCAACTGAAGCTGATCCTGGTGGCCGCCACCGGCACCAACAATGTCGACCTGGCCGCCGCCCGCGCCCAGGGCATCACCGTGTGTAACTGCCAGGGCTACGGCACGCCGTCTGTCGCCCAGCATACCCTGGCCCTGCTGCTGGCCCTGGCCACCCGGCTGTGCGACTACAACCAGGCGGTGGCCGAAGGCCAGTGGGCCAAGGCCAGCCAGTTCTGCCTGCTGGACTTTCCTATCGTCGAACTGGAGGGCAAAACCCTCGGCCTGCTCGGCCACGGCGAACTGGGCAGCGCAGTGGCGAGGCTGGCCGAAGCCTTCGGCATGCGCGTATTGAGCGGGCAGATCCCTGGCCGCCCGGAGCGCGCCGACCGGCTGCCGCTGGACGAGTTGCTGCCGCAAATCGACGCCCTGACCCTGCACTGCCCGCTGAACGAGCACACCCGGCATATGCTCGGCGCCCGCGAACTGGCCCTGCTCAAGCCCAATGCACTGGTGGTCAACACCGCCCGTGGCGGCCTGATCGACGAACAGGCGTTGGCCGATGCCCTGCGCGATGGTCACTTGGGCGGCGTGGCCACCGACGTGCTGAGCGTGGAACCGCCGGTCAACGGTAACCCGCTGCTGGAGCCCGGCATCCCGCGCCTGATCATCACCCCGCACAGCGCCTGGGGTGCCGTGGAGTCGCGCCAGCGCATCGTCGGCCAGCTCAGCGAGAACGCCCAGGCCTTCTTCGCCGGGCAGCCACGCCGCGTGGTCAGCTGAGCCAGGCGCCCGCCTCTGCTACACTGCGCCACTTTTTTCCAGGAGACGTCGTCCATGGACCCGCGCAGTGAAGTGTTGCTCCGCCAGGCAGAGCTGTTTCAGGGGCCGCTGCTGATCGCCGGCGCCCCCGCCGACGACCTGCTCGGCCAGTTGCCTCAGGCCCAGGCCTGGACTTGGCATGCCGGCGATCAGGCCATGCTCGAAAGCCGCTTCGCAGGCCGCAGCCATTACGGCGTCGAGGCCCCTACCGCAGCATTCGAAAGCGCCGTGCTGTTCCTGCCCAAATCCCGCGAGCTGGCCGCCTATCTGCTCAACACCCTGGCGTCGCGCCTGGCTGGCCGCGAGCTGTACCTGGTCGGTGAGAAGCGCGGTGGCATCGAGGGCGCGGCCAAGCAGTTGGCGGCCTTTGGCAAGCCACGCAAGCTCGACAGCGCCCGGCACTGCCAGCTGTGGCAAGTGACCATCGACCAGGCGCCGCAGGCAAAACCGCTGGAAAGCCTGGCCGAGCGCTTCGAGCTGGCCCTGGAAGACGGCCCGCTGCAGGTGGTCAGCCTGCCTGGGGTATTCAGCCATGGCCGACTCGACCGAGGTACGGCCCTGCTCCTGAAGCATCTTGACGGCCTGCCCGGTGGTCACATGCTGGACTTTGGCTGCGGTGCCGGGGTACTGGGGGCCACGCTCAAACGCCGTTACCCACAAAGCCGGGTGACCTTGCTGGACGTGGATGCCTTCGCCGTGGCCGCCAGCCGCCTGACGCTGGCTGCCAACGGCCTGGAAGGCGAAGTGATCAGCGGCGATGGCATCGACGCCGCCCCTACCGAACTGAGCCTTATCCTGAGCAACCCGCCATTCCACACCGGCGTTCATACCAACTATCAGGCTTCGGAAAACTTGCTGAAAAAATCCGCCGTTCATCTGCGAAAAGGTGGCGAAATGCGCTTGGTGGCCAACAGTTTCCTGCGTTACCAGCCACTGATCGAAGGGGCATTGGGCAACTGCCAGGTACGTGACGAGGCCGACGGTTTCCGCATCTACCAGGCCACTCACGGATAAAAACAGCGCTTGCCGAAAGCGTTTTGTCTAGGCAGAATCCGCACCGTCCTAGGGGAGTAGTCTCTCGCGAGCACCCAGCTCGCCCGGTACGCGTCAACACACTTGGTCCACAGACCATGGCGCGTGCGACCCACCATGCACGCCTGCATGGCGAGATCCGCATAGACGGATCGAGGGTTTGACAAGACCTATGACACGCACACCTTACCCGGGGCGGGGAGGCTGTACGTGTCATAGCCGTGTCGACCCGCCCCCGTAGGAATCCTGATGCTGGAATCACTGTTGGTCCCCACCGCTATCGTTGCCCTGGCCGAGATCGGCGACAAGACGCAACTGCTCGCACTCATTCTCGCTGCCCGCTTCCGCAAACCCTGGCCGATCATCGCCGGCATCATCGCCGCCACCTTGGCCAACCATGCCGCAGCCGGTGCCGTGGGGGCTTGGGTCGGCAGCTTCTTCAGCGATTCGGCACTGCACTGGATCCTGGCCGCGAGCTTTACCGCCACCGCACTGTGGACCCTGGTACCGGACAAGATGGATGACGACGAGAACCCGGCTCGCCGTTTCGGGCCGTTCCTGACGACACTGATTGCGTTCTTCCTGGCCGAAATCGGTGACAAGACCCAGGTCGCCACCGTGATGCTGGCTGCGCAGTATCCGCACCTGATCATGGTCATTATCGGCACTACCCTGGGTATGTTGATTGCCAACGTGCCGGTGGTACTGGCGGGTAACTTCGCGGCTGACAAACTGCCGTTGACGCTGATTCGCCGCCTGGCGGCAACGGCGTTCTTCGTGCTGGCGATCGTGGCCGTCTATTCGGCAATGAAGGCCAGTGGCTGGATTGGGTAAAGGGAAAACCGGGGGGCTGCCATGCAGCCCCAGGATTCAGGCATTTACTGCTTGGCGGCAGCCTGATACAGCGGCATCACCTTCGGAATCGCCGCCTGCAGCGAAGCAATGCGGCTCGCGGACGCCGGGTGAGTACTCATGAACTCAGGCGGTGCACCTTCGGAAGCCTTGCTCATCTTGTTCCACAAGGTGATCGCGGCATTCGGGTCGTAGCCGGCACGGGCCGACAGCTCCAGGCCAATCAGGTCGGCCTCGTTTTCGTTGGCCCGGCTGTTGGGCAAGGTCATGGCGTAGTTCACCACCGTGTCGGCCATGGCCATGCTGCTCTGGCCGAGCCCGAAGATGGCACCGGCACCCTGGCGAGCCATTTCCACACCGTATGCCTTGGACATGGCCTCGCGGCTATGCTCGCGCAAGGCGTGGGCAATCTCGTGCCCCACCACTGCGGCAATTTCCGCATCGGTGAGCTTGAGCTGATCGATCAGCCCGGTGTAGACGATGATCTTGCCGCCCGGGCCGCAGTTGGCGTTCAGTTCGTCACTCTTGATCACGTTGACTTGCCAGTCCCACTGCGCGGCATCCGGGCGGAATTTGGGCGCCTGGGCGATCAGGCGGTTGGCAATGGCCTGCACACGCTTGGCATCGGCGCTGGACTTGTCGAGCACACCCTTGCTCGATGCTTCACCCAAGGTCTGCTGATACGACTGGGCGTACATCTGGTTGACCTCATCGGTCGAGAGCATGCTGAACATGTACTGCTGGCGCTCGACGCCAACAGCACCGCCGCTGGTGGTATTCACCGCCTGGCAGCCGGCCAGCAGGATGCCAGCACTCAGTAGGCTGACGACAAAAGACTTACGCATGAAAACACTCCCTATCCACATGCGGCGTATCCTAGGCCGAGTCGCCAGTGGCTGCCATAGCCGCAGGGAAGATTTTCGTCGCCTGTACCGGCCTCTTCGCGGGCAAGCCCGCTCCTACAGGGGTAACACGACCGTGGGTAGGAGCGGGCTTGCCCGCTCCTACCGCAGGGGTAACACGATCATTGTAGGAGCGGGCTTGCCCGCGAAAGGGCCGGCACAGCCCCCCATCAAGCCGGGGTAAGACACTCCGGCGCATCCAGCTTCGGGTCATTGACGAAGTTGGCCAGGGCCCGCTCACGCAACGTCGCAGGTGGGCTGGCCAGCAGCTCGTGCAAGCGGGTAACCGGCGTGTCCGGGTCGAGCCAGGCCGCCTGCCCGGCCTCGTCCAGTATCAGCGGCCGACGCTGGTTCATGGCCGCCTGGGTCACCACCGCGCAACTCAGCCATACCTGGTCCTGCACCGGGTAGGCCTCCCACACCGCCGCAAAATACAGCGACGCGCCCTCCCCCGGGGTCAACCAGAACGGGCGTTTGCGCACGTTGCCACGCCATTCGTAAAAGCCGTTGGCCGGCATCAGGCAGCGACGCTGGCGAAATGCATCGCGAAACATCGGCTGCTCGGCCAGCGTTTCGGCCCGGGCATGGGCGGGGGTACGGGACAGGTCGGTGAGCCAGGCCGGGGTCAACCCCCAGCGCGCCTTGGCCAGTTGCTGCTGGCCATCAAGCTGGCGCTGGATCAGCACCGACGCCCCTGGCGATATATTCCATTGGGCCGGCTGGCCGACGGGAAAACCCGGCAGACTGGCAAGGGCCTGGGGCCAGCGAAACAGGGCATAACGTCCACACATGGGCGAATTCAGAACCTAGCAGATCAAGGTACCGGGGACATGCTCCGGTTCGTCGCCAACCAGTGGCTGGGCATCATTGTACGCATCGATCAGCTGCCGTGCGCATTCGGCCTGCTCATCAGCCACGATAAGCCCCAGCAGGCCCTGCAAGGGCAGCTCGCCGGCGGCACCGAGCAGGTCACGGCCGACCACGTGTACATCGATCCCCTCGCTGGCAAGCATACCTGCCAGCATTTGCGCCTCGAGCAGGCTTTCCGGTTCGTAGATGCGCTGCATCAGGCGTCGTCCTCGCGACGGACTTCAAGCATCCATTCGTCACCATGCACCTGCAGAATGCACACCACAGGCTGGCAGCACACCTGACAATCCTCGGTATAAACCTGGTCGCCCGCAGACAGATCGACGGTAGTTTCCACACGTTCGCCACAATAAGGGCAATCATAGAAGTCGGTTTCCAGCATCGCGGCCTCCGCAGTGACTTATGCGTATAATTGCCGGTCTGTTTACAGGGTCTGTGTGCGTCCGAGCCGTTTTTCGGAGCCCGTCCCTACCTTATTACCCTAGCCGTTTCCAACAAGAGAGCATGATGGGCGAATTCGATGCCATCCGACCGTACGACGACGCTGAGGTCCCTGCCGTTCTGGCACGCCTGCTCAGCGACCCGGCATTCCTCGATATCCTCACTCACTTCCGCTTTCCGCGTGCGGCCGGTGCTCTCGGCTGGTTGCTCAAGCCCTTGATCGCACGCCGCCTGCGCAAGGAATTCGCCGGCGTTACCTGTGTCTCGACCCTGCAGGACAAAGTCGAGTACTACGTCGACCAGACCATCGATCGCGCCACCGACGGCGTCACCTATTCGGGTGTGGAACAGCTCAAGGCAGGCACCGCCTACCTGTTCCTGGCCAACCACCGCGATATCGTCATGGACCCGGCCTTCGTCAACTATGCCGTGTACCACGCCGGCCTGCCCACGCCGCGCATCGCCATTGGCGACAACCTGCTGCAAAAGCCCTTTGTCAGCGACATGATGCGCCTGAACAAGAGCTTCATCGTGCACCGTTCGATCAGCGGGCGGCGCGAAAAACTGGCTGCCTACCAACTGCTATCGGCCTACATCAACCACTCGATCCGCAACGATGCCACCTCGATCTGGATTGCCCAGGCCGAAGGTCGGGCCAAGGACGGTGACGACCGTACCGACTCGGCGATCCTCAAGATGTTCCACATGAGCCGCAAGGACGAGCCGTTCGGTGCGGTTATCCAGAGCCTGAACCTGACCCCGGTGTCGATCAGCTACGAATACGACCCGTGCGACCAGGCCAAGGCCCGCGAGCTGTACATCCGCGCCACAACCGGCACCTACAAGAAGGCGCCGGGCGAAGATGACAACAGCATTGCCAAAGGCATTACCGGCTACAAGGGCCGAGTCCACATCAACTTCGCGCCGCCGGTCACCGAGTACCACGAAGACACAAAACAGCTGGCGGCAGAGATCGACCGGCAGATTCTGGGGGGCTACCGACTGTTCCCGGTGCATTACCTGGCGTATGCGATGTGGGAAGGCAAGGACGAAGCCCTGCAGGTGCCAAGCGCCGAGAAAGTGTTCCCGGCGGATGAGCTGGCCAAGGCCAAGGAAGAATGGCAACGGCGTCTGGATGCCTGCCCGCAAGAGCAGCGGCCGTACCTGGTGTTGCAGTATGCGACGCCGGTGCGCAACCAGTACCAGGTCCGGCAGCAGACGCCGGTCGCCTGATTGATCCCGGGGGCTGCGTTGCAGCCCAATCGCGACACAAGGCCGCTCCCACAGGGAATTGCGTCCACCCTTGTGGGAGCGGCCTTGTGTCGCGATTGGGCCGCAACGCGGCCCCGATGGTTCTTAGATCCAGGTGCTGAACCAGGACAGCAGCAGCGCCATCGCCAGGCACGAAAAGCCCAGGATGTAGAAGTATTTCGGCACACGAAGCTCGAAGGCGTCCACTACCCCCTCGTCTACTGCCATGTACGCGCGGGTTTCGGCCTCGCGCCGCCGCGCACTGTGCAGCAGCAAACCGCCCGGGCAGGTCAGCAGCAGCGCCAGCAGGTTGATCAGCTTGGTGGGATGGGTGGCCAGGAACCCCCAGAGCACTTGCAAGGACATCACGCAACCTCGGTGTGAGCAGTGGCAAAGGCCAGCATTCTACCCAAGTCGCACCATGGCGCCCGGCCTTGGCGACAAACTGTCGTTAAATTTCATCTGTCATCCGCTCGTCATCAATACAGGCGACCCTGTCGACCTTTTGATGACCCGGAGCTTTTTCATGTTGCACGCCGAAAACCAGGACCGCCTCTACCTCGTTGCCCAGAGCGATGAACAACAGGCGCTGATCGATGGTTTTGCCATCAATGTGCAGGACCGCCAGTGGCTGGTCTACTGTGCGCTTGGCGGACATGTGCATGAGGACTTGCCCGAAGTGGATGCAGGCACAGGGTTCAGCTTGCTGGATTTCCACATAGAAGCGGC
Source organism: Pseudomonas sp. JY-Q (assembly GCF_001655295.1). Taxonomy (NCBI): domain Bacteria; kingdom Pseudomonadati; phylum Pseudomonadota; class Gammaproteobacteria; order Pseudomonadales; family Pseudomonadaceae; genus Pseudomonas; species Pseudomonas sp. JY-Q. The sequence goes on from NZ_CP011525.1 coordinate 5,285,324, forward strand.
GTAAATCTGTGCCGTCCAGACAACAAAAAACCCGCTGCCTGTCACTCAGGCAGCGGGTTTTCTGACACAACCTGAAGCTTACTGACCCAGCACCTGCCCGATGCTCGGGTCCTTGAACAGGCGGGTCAGGGCATCGCTCAGCACATCGCCCACCAGCTGGGTGTTGGTGTCCTGATTTGGCGCCATGCCGAAACGCTGGTCCAGCGAAGCGCCATAACGGCCGCTGTAACGGCGGCCGCCATTGGTCACATCAGCGCGGAAGGTGGCGCCGATGGTGGCCTCGGTCACGTAAAGGTTGTCTTTCGGCGACTGGTACTTCAGCTCGGCCAGGGTGACGGTCAGCTGCGGCGCATTGTAGGCGTTCGGGGTCGGGGTGAAGCCGAGCAGGCGCACAGCAGCTTCAGCCTGAGCCTGCAGCTTGGGCACCACGTCGTTACCGCTGACGCTGATGGTGCTGGTCTCGGGGTACATGCCACCGCGGGTACCCAGGGACGGCGAAGGCCGGCCATCAACTACCCGGACCACCACCGGCTGGCCATGGCCGACCGGGGCCAGCTGGGCCTTGAGCGTGGGTTGCGGGTTGAGTTGTTGCGGGCTGTGGGCACAACCGACCAGGCTAAGGCTGGCCACGGCGATCAAACCGAACAACAGACGTTGCAACATGCGCGTTTCTCCAGAAAATGCGGCAAAGGCCCACAGTATACCTAGCCAGGCACAGACCAGTCATCGGCCCGATCCGCTTGTCACAATCGTTTCATCGCCACACCCTTATCCTTGCGCCAAGCCCTAACGCAAAGGACTCGCCGCCATGACCTCGCTCTGGACTCAGCTCTTCAAACGGCCGCGTCACAACGCTTATGCCCGCCTTGACGCTGATGGCAAATGCCTGGCCTTCAAGCAATGCAGCCAGGCACCACGGGGCATCGACTGGGTGCAGATCAGCGAAATTCAGCTGGCCTGGCTGGGGCGCGAACTGCCCGCCGAAGCCCGGGTTTGCGCCCGTGCAAAGCGCCGTTGGCACCAACGCCTCCTCGCTGCCTGACAAACGCTGCAATAAAAACCACGAATGGCGACATTTCTGCCCGCGACATCGCTATAATCTCCCCCCGATTATAAGGACGTCTCCTGATCGGGCCCCGCATTCGCCGATTGACCCCGGCAACTTCACCGCCTCGCCCACAGAGAGCCTTCCACTCAGGTCTTGCATCGGCTGTCGTGCCTGCTTTTTCCGGCCCTTCACACTGCATGAACCTGCGGGTTGCCATCGCGCAGTCCCCTTTTGAGGTTCACGTCTCCAAAAGAGCGTGAAAAAACGGTTTTCACAACTTCACAAGAGTGTGGCGAGCAAATGAACAGTCTGGCATGTGCAAAAGCGGCAGATGTGTCCCGAACAGCCCTGAACAGGCGGCAGATGCGCTCATCCCGTATGAGTGTCTGAACCGTTCCATAACGCACGCACGACACCTTGACCATAAGTCGAATTGCCGCACCTGTGGCAAACGGCGTTCAATACACGAACCCGAAGACTGATTGGCGGTGTCCGCGGAAGTTGCAAGAACTGCGAAAAGTCGGACATGGCGACCCTGGCAAACCCAGGTCCTATGCTGTCAATTAGGTAGCTGTAGATTGTGGAGACGCGTTAAATGGCGCAGAACGAATCGGTTGATGTGGTACTGGTAGGCGCGGGCATCATGAGTGCCACCCTGGCCGTACTGCTCAAGGAGCTTGACCCGACCCTGAAGCTTGAGGTCGTCGAGGCGATGGACTCCGGGGCCGCGGAAAGCTCCAACCCCTGGAACAACGCAGGCACCGGCCACGCCGGCCTGTGCGAGCTGAACTATACGCCGCAGGCCGCCGATGGCAGCATCGACATCAAGAAGGCCGTGCACATCAACACCCAGTTCGAGGTTTCGCGCCAGTTCTGGGCCTACCTGAGCAAGAAGGGCAACTTCGGCTCGGCGCGTGCCTTCATCAACCCTGTCCCGCACCTGAGCTATGTCGAGGGTGACAAGGGTGTTTCCTTCCTCAAGAAGCGCTTCGAGCTGCTCAAGCAGCACCACGCCTTCGCCGAGATGGAATACACCGAAGACAAGGCCGTGATGAACGACTGGATGCCGCTGATGATGCCTGGCCGCCCGGCCGACCAGCACATCGCCGCTACCCGCGTGGCCAAAGGCACCGACGTCAACTTCGGCGCACTGACCAACAAGCTGCTCAAGCTGCTGGGCGACTCGCCGGACGCGCAGGTCAAGTACAGCAAGAAGGTGGTCGGCCTGCGCCGTAACGGCAGCGGCTGGACCGTGAGCATCAAGGACGTCAACAGCGGCGGCAGCCGTGAGGTCGACGCCCGCTTCGTCTTCCTCGGCGCCGGCGGCGCGGCCCTGCCGCTGCTGCAGTTGTCCGGCATCCCGGAAAGCAAAGGTTTCGGCGGCTTCCCTGTCAGCGGCCAGTGGCTGCGTTGCGACAACCCGGAAATCGTCAAGCAGCACCAGGCCAAGGTCTACAGCCAGGCCGCTGTCGGCGCCCCGCCGATGTCGGTACCGCACCTGGACACCCGCGTCGTGGACGGCAAGACCTCGCTGCTGTTCGGCCCGTATGCCGGTTTCACCACCAAGTTCCTCAAGCACGGCTCGCTGATGGACCTGCCGCTGTCGGTGCGCATGGGCAACATTGGCCCGATGCTGGCCGTGGCCCGCGACAACATGGACCTGACCAAGTACCTGGTCAGCGAAGTGATGCAGTCGATGGAGCAGCGTCTGGAAGCCCTGCGTCGTTTCTATCCGCAGGCCAAGGCCGAGGACTGGCGCCTGGAAGTGGCGGGTCAGCGCGTGCAAATCATCAAGAAAGACCCGAAAAAAGGCGGCGTGCTGCAGTTCGGTACCGAGTTGGTCTCGGCCCAGGACGGCAGCCTGGCAGCACTGCTCGGCGCATCGCCGGGTGCCTCGGTGACCGTGTCGATCATGCTGGAACTGATCGAGCGTTGCTTCCCCGAGCAGGCCAAGGGCGCCTGGGCTGCCAAGCTCAAGGAAATCTTCCCGGCTCGCGAGAAGACCCTGGCAACCGATGCTGCGCTGTACCACAAGATCAGTGCCGATAACGACGCGGCCCTGGACCTGGCAGAAAGCAGCCCGGCGGCCAAGCATTACGCCTAAGACGGCCTGAAACGCAAAAACGCCCCTCGGGGCGTTTTTTTGTACCTGGGTGTTTGTCAGCCTGTGCCGGCCCTCTCGCGGGTAAACCTGCTCCTACAAGGACCGCATATCCTTTGCAGGCGCGGGTTTACCCGCGAAAGCGCCGGGGCAGGTTACCCATCAGCCACGGGCTTTATCGATGATCTCGATGTACTCAGGGGCATTGCGCTGGTCGGCAATCTGCTCGACGAAGGTCTTGCCGTGCTCGTCCTTGCCATCCAGGTCCAGGCCAGCTTCGACGAAGAAGCCTACAAAGCGCTCAAAGTCGTCCACGCGCAGGCCGCGGTAGGCCTTGACCAGCTTGTGCAGCGACGGCGAAGTCACACCATCGGCCGGCTCGAACTGAAGGAACGACTTGATGTAGTCGTCGCTGATTTCGTCACCGATTACCTGTTTCTTGTCTTTACGCATTGCCGACTCCAACTGGACCATCACGGAATTTCGAAGGCCGGCAGTTTACCCCCCGCAGGCTTCACGCCTCAACGCGTACGTACCGTCCCGGTGTGCAGGTCGGCCCAGATATGGCCGTTGCCGTAAGTCAGAAACTGCACGTACAGGGTTTCGTTACGCAGCAGGTCCATGACCACCCGGTAGTTGCTGACCGGGTAATTCAGGCTCAAGGTGCGGGTTTTAGCGTCATACACAGGCTTTTTCAGGCTTTTGGCCGCTTCACCATCGAACGTCAGCAGCACCTGGGCAATGGTCGCGCCCTTGCTCAGCGGCTTGCCCTTCAGGCGCACCTGCAACGACGATGTGATCGGGATCGGCTGCTGATCGGACTGGCGCTGGGCCCCTACGACCACCGAATAGTCAGTCACTTGCAGCAATTGCTGGCTGGTCGGCGCTTCCTGGCGCAGGGACTGGTCATCCGGTGGCAGGAACTGACTGTGCAGCGGTGCGGCAGCGAGCGGCAGGCTGACCGCCAGCAGGAGGGGAAGAATCGCACGCATGTGAGGCTCCTTGTATGAAGGAGCACTCTAGCATGCCGGGTACAGCCGATATCAATCGAACTGCGCGCGCATCCAGGCCTGGTAATCGGCCACGCCGGCTTCACCCTCGCGCGGCGCCCAGTGTGCGTGCTCGCCCTCGCCCACTGGTCGGTATGGCCCAGCCTTGCACTCGAACAGGATGCTGTCGGGCTCAAGCACCACCAAGCCATGGTAGGTACCAGGCGCCAGATCCACACCCAGACAGTCGCCACCGGCCTGCAGCACCCGCTTGTCAGTCACCGCGCCTTGCTCATCGAAGATCAGCAGGCCAAAGCACCCCTTGAGCGCTATCAACGTTTCAGCCTTGTCGGCGCTCACATGGCGATGCGGCGGAATGTAGGTGCTCGGTTGCAGCCCGACCGCCATGCGGTGGCAGGGCTCTTCCATAGCGTGAAAGTTATGGTGCTGCCGCCCGCGCGGGTTGGCAGCGGCTTTTTCGGCCAGCCCGGCGAACAGCGATTGGTCGATGAACGCAGGCTGGCGCACGGTTACAGCCCCTTTACGGCGAAGATGCCGTTAGCGTTGCGCCAGTACCCTTTGTAGTCCATGCCGTAACCGAAGATATAGCGATCGACACAAGGCAGGCCCACATAGTTGGCCTTGAGGTCAGGGCTTGCCTTGCGGTCGTGATCCTTGTCGATCAGCACAGCGGTGTACACCGAGCGGGCGCCGGCATGCTTGCAAAACTCGATGATGGCGCTGAGGGTGTGGCCTTCGTCGAGGATATCGTCAACGATCAACACGTCACGGTCGATGAACGACACTTCCGGCTTGGCCTTCCAGAAAAGCTCGCCGCCGCTGGTCTGGTTGCGGTAGCGGGTAGCGTGCAGGTAGGAGGCTTCCAGCGGGAACTGCAGGTGGGTCAGCAGTTTGCCGGAGAAGATCAGGCCGCCGTTCATCACGCAGAACACAACCGGGTTCTTGTCGTGCAGGTCCTTGCAGATCTGCTCGCCGACTTTGGCGATGGCCGCTTCGACTTCGGCTTCGGTGTACAGGCAGTCAGCTTCACGCATGACTTGACGGATATGCTCGAGATCGGCGGACATGGCGCTCTCCGGGGGGGCATTTTGGAAAAGCGGGCAAAGGTACGCATCCGCTCGTCACAGATCAAGCATTTATGGACTAACGTCCAGAATGACCAGACGACAGCACAGGCTGAATAGATTAATCTAGCGCGGTTTTTTTGCCCGCCTTTCGGAGCCCTCCCCTATGCCCACTCGTGAGATCCGCCATCCGCTGATCCGCCACAAGCTTGGCCTGATGCGCCGTGCCGATATCAGCACCAAGAATTTTCGCGAACTCGCCCAGGAAGTCGGCGCGCTCCTGACGTATGAAGCCACCCAGGACCTGCCCCTCGAAACCTACGAGATCGACGGCTGGTGTGGCAAGGTCTCGGTTGAAAAAATCGCCGGCAAGAAGATCACCGTAGTACCGATCCTGCGCGCCGGCATCGGCATGCTCGACGGCGTGCTCAGCCTGATCCCGGGTGCCAAGGTCAGCGCCGTCGGCGTTGCCCGAAACGAAGAAACCCTCGAAGCCCACACCTACCTGGAAAAGCTCGCGCCGGACATCAACCAGCGCCTGGCCCTGATCATCGACCCGATGCTGGCCACCGGCGGCTCGATGGTTGCCACCATCGACCTGCTGAAAAAGGCCGGCTGCAAAGAGATTCGCGCCATGGTGCTGGTCGCCGCGCCAGAAGGCATCGAGGTGGTAGAAAAAGCCCACCCGGACGTGAAGATCTACACCGCCTCGATCGACCAGCGCCTGAACGAGCACGGCTACATCGTGCCAGGCCTGGGTGATGCCGGTGACAAGATCTTCGGCACCAAGCAAAAGGACGCCTGACCATGCAGGACGGCTTCAACGACCCGCTCTGGCGCCAGGTCGTTTCGGGCGCGCAGATGCTCTTCGTGGCATTCGGCGCGCTGGTGCTGATGCCCCTGATCACCGGCCTCGACCCGAACGTCGCGCTGTTCACCGCCGGCATCGGCACCCTGCTATTCCAGCTGGTCACCGGACGTCAGGTACCGGTGTTCCTGGCCTCGAGCTTTGCCTTCATCACGCCGATCATCCTCGCCAAAGGCCAGTTCGGCCTGGCCGAGACCATGGGCGGCGTAATGGCTGCTGGCTTCGTGTACACCTTCATGGGCCTGATGGTAAAAATCAAAGGCACCGGTTTCATCGACCGCATGCTACCGCCGGTGGTGATCGGCCCGGTGATCATCTCCATCGGCCTGGCCATGGCACCGATCGCCGCCAACATGGCGATGGGCAAAGGTGGGGACGGTACAGCGCTGATGCCATACAAGACGGCCATGCTGATCTCGATGCCAGCGCTGCTGACAACCTTGATCGTTGCCGTATTCGGCAAGGGCATTTTCCGCCTGGTGCCCATCATCTCCGGCGTGCTGGTGGGCTTTGCCCTGTCGTTCGCCTTTGGCGTGGTCGACACCGCCAGGATCGCTGCCGCACCGTGGCTGGAAATCCCCAATTTCACCGCCCCTGCGTTCAACTGGCAGGCCATTCTGTTCATCGTCCCGGTTGCGCTGGCGCCGGCGATCGAGCATATCGGCGGGGTGATTGCAGTGGGCAGCGTGACCGGCCGTGACTACCTGAAGAAGCCTGGCCTGCACCGGACGTTGCTGGGCGACGGCCTGGCGACTACTGCAGCCGGCCTGTTCGGCGGCCCGCCCAACACCACCTATGCCGAAGTGACCGGCGCGGTGATGCTGACCAAGAACTACAACCCGAAGATCATGACCTGGGCGGCGGTCTTCGCCATTACCCTGGCGTTCATCGGCAAGTTCGGCGCGCTGCTGCAGAGCATCCCGGTGCCGGTGATGGGCGGCATTCTGTGCCTGCTGTTCGGCTCGATTGCAGCGGTGGGCATGAACACCATGATCCGCCACAAGATTGACCTGGGCGAAGCACGCAACCTGGTGATCGTCTCGGTGACACTGGTGTTCGGTATCGGCGGCGTGCTGATCGGCAGCGGTGACGGCCCGGATGACTGGGGCCTGAAGGGCATCGCCCTGTGCGCCATTGTGGCTATTGCGCTGAACCTGATTCTGCCGGGTAATGACAGCTGGAAGCACAAGAAGCTGGATGTATAAACGGTCGGTAGGGGCCGCAAGGCGGCCCCTTCGATTCAGGCCTTTTCACTCATATCAGCCAACACCCTCACCCACTCCGGGTGATCATTCAGGCACGGCACCAGCACCAGCTCCCGGCCACCCGCCTCGACAAACTGCTCGCTGCCACGCATGCCTATCTCTTCCAGCGTCTCGATGCAATCCGCCACAAATGCCGGGCACATCACCAGCAGCTTCTTCACACCGGCCTTGGCCAGTTCATCCAACCGCGTCTCGGTGTAGGGTTCGATCCACTTGTCCCGGCCCAGCCGCGACTGGAACGATACCGACCACTTGCCATCAGGTATGCCCATTTTCTGCGCAAAGGCTTTGGCCGTGGCCAGGCATTGCCCGCGATAGCAAACCGAACGTACTTCGGCGGTTGCACCGTGGCAGCAATCGGCAGCACGCAGGTCGTGCTTGACCCCTTTCGGAAACAGCTTTTTCAGGTGCCGTTCCGGCAAACCATGGAAGCTCAACAGCAGGTGGTCGTAACCCGTCTCAAGGTACGGCCGGGCACTGGCAGCCAGTGCCTCGATGTACGCCGGATGCTCGTAGAACGGCTGCAGCACACGCATCTGCAACGGCAACTGGCGCTCGCTGACGGTCTGTTTTGCCAGCTCGACCACCGTGGTCACCGTGCTGTCGGCGAACTGTGGATAAAGCGGCGCCAAAGTCACCTTGCGCACACCTTGGGCGGCCAGCCGCTCCAACACATCAGGCAACGCTGGCTGGCCGTAGCGCATGGCAATTTCCACTGGGCCATGGGGCCAGTGCTCGACCATCGCTGCCTGCAGGCGACGGGTCAGCACAACCAGAGGCGAGCCCTCCTCCCACCAGATCGAAGCGTAGGCGTGTGCCGACTGCTCAGGGCGCTTGATCAGGATCAGCGACACCAGCAAGCGCCGCACCGGCCACGGCAGGTCGACCACGTACGGGTCCATGAGGAACTGGTTGAGGTAACGGCGCACATCGGCCACCGAGGTGGAGGCCGGGGAACCCAGGTTGACCAGCAGCAGGGCGTGATCGGTCATGCAGCGTCCTATGTCAGAGGCCACTGGACAGGTTGTCCAGCGCCGATTGCAGATCGTTGAAACGGAAGGTGAAGCCTGCTTCCAGCAAGCGTACCGGGCGCGCCCGCTGGCCTCCCAGCAGCAAGGTCGACATCTCGCCAAGCCCGGCCTTGAGCAGCAATGCCGGCACTGGCAACAGCGCCGGCCGATGCAGGGCTCGGCCCAGTCGCCTGGCAAACTCACGGTTGCGTACAGGCTCCGGCGCGCAGGCATTATAAGGACCGCTGGCATCCTTGCGCTGCAAGAGAAAATCAATCAGGGCGACCTGGTCGTCTATATGAACCCAGGGCATCCACTGCCGCCCGTCGCCCAAAGGCCCGCCCAGCCCCAGTTTGAAGGGCATGCGCAGGCGCGACAAAAAGCCGCCATCGCTGGCCAGCACCAGGCCAGTACGGACCAGTACCACGCGGATCCCCTGGGCTTGCGAACGCTGGGCGGTCTCTTCCCAGGCAATGCACAACTGGCTGGCGAAATCTTCACGCACCGGGGGTGAAGCCTCGGTCAGTTCGCGTTCGCCACCGTCTCCGTACCAACCTACCGCAGAGCCGGAGATCAGCACCTCCGGGCGCTGCTCACGGGTGCCCAACCACGCCAGCAATTGCTCGGTAAGGGTGACACGGCTGGCCCACAGCACGTTGCGCCGGGCGGCCGTCCAGGGCCTGTCGGCAATCGGCGCACCAGCAAGGTTGACCACCGCATCAAGATGATCGTCGGCCTCCAGCTGCTCCAGGCGCGCGATACCACGCACCCCGCTACCACAGATTTTTGCCACCTGTTCAGGACGCCTGCTCCAAACCGTAAGCCGATGCCCTTGGCCCAGCCAGTACTGGCACAGATGCTTGCCAATCAAACCGGTGCCACCTGTCAGCAATATATGCATGGCTGTGTCCTCGCAGAATGCATCGGTGGTCTATTTTTAACAGCAAGGCACTTTTTTGACCCGACGCTCTCGGATAAACATAGGCCAACCTGCCCGCCAACACGGAATAACCTTATACAGAATTTTTGCATTGTACAGGTTTGCCTGACAGCGTAGTCTGCTCACAGCAAGGTTTGAAGAGGCCATCATGACAATACCTATCGCCATCATCGGGGCCGGCATCGCCGGTTTGTCAGCCGCCCAGGCTTTGCAAAAGGCCGGGCAATCCGTGCACTTGTTCGACAAAGGCCACGGCAGTGGCGGGCGCATGGCCAGCAAGCGCAGCGAAGCCGGCGCGCTCGACCTGGGCGCACAGTACTTCACTGCCCGTGACCGACGCTTTGTCGATCAGGTGCAGCAATGGGTGGCCGCCGGCTGGGCCGAACAATGGAAGCCTCAACTGTATAACTACCGTGACGGCGAACTCACCCCCTCCCCTGACGAGCAGACGCGCTGGGTAGGCGTGCCACGCATGAGCGCCATTACCCGCGGCTTGCTCAAGGACGCCACCGTCAACTTCGGCTGCCGCATAGCGGAAGTGTTTCGCGGCAAGCAGTACTGGCACCTGCAAGACACCGAAGGTTGCAGCCACGGCCCCTACAGCCGTGTGGTCATCGCCGTCCCGGCTCCGCAGGCCACGCCACTTCTGGCCGCCACACCGAAGCTGGCTGCCGTTGCCGCTGGCGTGCAAATGGAACCTACCTGGGCCGTCGCCCTCGCCTTCCAGGCACCGCTGGATACGCCAATGCAAGGCTGCTTCGTGCAGGACAACCCGCTGGACTGGCTGGCCCGCAATCGCAGCAAGCCCGGCCGCGACGAGCACCTGGACACCTGGGTACTGCACGCGACCTCAGACTGGAGCCGGCAACACATCGACCTGCCCAAGGAGGAAGTGATCGAACAGTTGTGGGGTGAATTCGCCGAACTGGTCGGCTGCGTGGTACCGCCGCCCACCTTCGCCCTGGCCCACCGCTGGCTCTATGCCCGCCCCAGTAGCAACCATGAGTGGGGCGCACTGGCCGATGCCGACCAGGGCTTGTACGCCTGTGGGGACTGGTGCCTGTCCGGCCGCGTCGAGGGCGCATGGCTCAGTGGCCAGGAAGCGGCGCGGCGCTTGCTCGAACACCTTGAGTGATGCCGAACTATACAAAAATACTAGTTTGCATAACTTCAGCGCTGTGCTGAAATAAACCTGTACAAGTTTCGAGTCACGTACAGGTTTATTTTCGGAGGCAGCCATGCACGACCCTTCCGCCCACCGCAAGCCGCGTATCGCCATCAGCGCCTGCCTGACCGGGCACAGCGTGCGCTACAACGGCGGCCACAAGGCCTCCGACCTGTGCCGTAAACAGCTGGAACAGCACTTCGACTGGCTACCTGTGTGTCCGGAAGTGGCAATCGGCCTGGGTGTTCCGCGCGACCCGATTCGCCTGGTCGGCAACCCCGAGCAACCCGAAGTGGTCGGCACCCGCGACCCCGGCAAGGACCTGACCGACCCGCTGCGCACCTATGGCGAGCAGATGGCCAACGAACTTGACGACATCTGCGGCTACATCTTCATGCAGAAGTCACCTTCTTGCGGCCTGGAACGGGTAAAGGTTTATCAGGACAATGGCCACCCGGCCGTGCATGGTGGGCGCGGCGTCTATGCCCAGGCTTTCTGTGCATTGCGCCCGGACCTGCCAGTAGAGGAAGAAGGCCGCCTGCATGACCCCGTGCTGCGCGAGAACTTCATAAGCCGCGTTTACGCCTACGCCGACTGGCAGCGCCTGCTGGCCGAGGGCCTGAACCGTGGCGCGCTGGTACGCTTTCATTCGCGCTACAAGTATTTGCTGATGGCCAATAACCCCCAGGCCTATCGCACCCTCGGCCGCCTGCTTGGCAGCATGAGCAAGGCTGATGAACCACAGAGCATCGGCCCGCGCTATTTCAGCCAGCTGATGCAAGCCCTGCGCCGCTGCGCGAGCCGCGGCACCCACAGTAACGTGCTGCAGCACCTGAGCGGTTACTTCAAGGATGCCCTGACGCAGCAGGACAAGGCCGAGTTGCAGGCAGTCATCGGCCAATACCAACAAGGCGTGGTACCACTGGTAGTGCCACTGACCTTGCTCAAACACCATTTGCGCAAGCACCCAGACCCCTACCTGCAGCAACAAGCCTACCTGCAGCCGCACCCCGAGAGCCTGGGTTTGCGCAATGCGGTCTGAGGACTTGCTGCCCATCGGCGAACTTGCCCGTCGCACCGGCGTAAACCCGGTCACCCTGCGCGCCTGGGAGCGCCGGTATGGGTTGCTCAAGCCACAGCGCACTGCCAAGGGGCATCGCCTGTACCCACTTGAGCAGGTCGAACGCGTCGAGGCGGTCCTGGCCTGGCTGCAGCGTGGCGCGTCGGTCGGCCAAGTCCGCGAGTTGCTCGACAAACCCGCCAGCACCCCACCGAAGGGGGACTGGCAAGCCAGGCAATTCCAGCTGATCGAAGCCATCGCCGGCCTTTCACAGCGCGCCCTCGACCAGCAACTTAACCAGGCCATGGCGCTGTACCCGGCAGTCACCCTGTGCGAACAACTGCTGCTGCCGCTGCTCGACATGCTCGACCAGCGCTGGCGCAATTACTTCAATGCTCGGCTGGAGCAGGTGTTTTTCCACAGCTGGCTGCGCAGCAAGCTCGGTGCCCGCGTGTACCACGACAACCAGCTGCTGCAAGGGCCCGCCGTGCTGCTGGCCGAAGACAGCGAACGCACCTTCAGCCCAGACTTATGGTTGTGCGCCTGGCTGCTCACCAGCAATGGCTTCCCGGTCGAGGTGCTCGAGCAGCCCGTCGCAGGCCCGCAATTGCTAAGCGCCGTCAACGCGCTCAAACCACGCGCCTTACTCCTGCACTTGGGCCCACGCATCGACGACAAGGCGTTGCTGCGCACCCTGCAAGGCTTACCAATCCCCAAGCTGTTGGGTGGTGCCACGCTGGCGCTGCATGAAGCCCGCTTGAAGGCTTTTGAGCTACCCGACCTTTTCCTGTTCGACACCCCGCAGGCGGCATTGCGCGTGCTTCAAGCCCATGATCGACAGCCTGTAGAGATAAATGCCCCATGCACCTGACCTGGCTGCGCAGCGACCTGCGTATCGATGACAACACTGCACTCAGCGCCTCCACCGAGCGCGGCCCGACCATCGCCCTGTGGCTGGTCAGCCCCGGACAATGGCAAGCCCATGACGATGCCGCCTGCAAAGTCGACTTCTGGCTGCGTAACCTGCATGACCTGCGCCAATCACTGGAAAAGCTGAACATACCCCTGCTGATCCGCACAATCGATACCTGGGACCAGGCGCCACAGGCGGTGCTCGATGTCTGTCGCCAACACCAGGTGCAAAGCGTGCACTGGAACGAGGAGTACGGCATCAATGAGCAGCGCCGGGATGATGCCACCCGGGCACTGCTGGAAAAGTCGGCCATCCAGGCGCACAGCTACCTCGACCAGCTGTTCTTCCGTCCGGGCACCGTACTGACTCGCAGTGGCGATTACTTCCAGGTGTTCAGCCAGTTCAAGAAAACCTGCCTGGAGCATCTGCACCGCAGCCTGCCGGCCCTGGCACGGCGGGTGAAGCGCCAGGCCCCGCTGAACATCGGCAGCGACCCAATCCCGCAACATGTAGAGGGGTTCGGAAAAACCACGCCCGCACTGCGCGACCACTGGCCAGCCGGTGAAGCTGAGGCACAGTCCCGCCTGTCACGCTTCCTGGACGAAACCATCGACGACTACCACCACTTGCGCGACTTACCTGCCAAGCCTGGTACCAGCCAGCTTTCCCCCTACCTGGCCGCCGGCGTGATTTCGCCCCGCCAATGCTTGCACGGTGCACTGGCCAGCAACCGGGGCGAGTTCGACAGTGGCAGCATGGGCGTGCAGACCTGGATAAACGAGCTACTCTGGCGGGAGTTCTACAAGCACATCCTGAGCGGTTATCCACAGGTCTCGCGCCACCGCGCCTTCCGCGCCCAGACCGAAGCCTTGCCCTGGCGTGACGCCCCGGCAGACCTGGAGGCCTGGGAGCAGGGCCGCACCGGTTTCCCGATCATCGATGCCGCCATGCGCCAGTTGCTGCACACCGGGTGGATGCACAACCGCTTGCGCATGATCGTGGCCATGTTCCTCAGCAAGAACCTGCTGATTGACTGGCGCAAGGGCGAGCGACACTTCATGCGAAACCTGATAGACGGCGATCTGGCCGCCAACAACGGGGGTTGGCAGTGGAGTGCGTCCACCGGCACCGATGCGGTGCCCTATTTCCGTATCTTCAACCCGGTTTCGCAGTCGCAGCGCTTCGATCCTCAGGGGCATTTCATTCGCCACTGGGTACCAGAACTACAAGCACTCGATGAAAAAGCCATCCATCAGCCCATTAAATCGACGGACCTTTTCGGTAATACTTCTTACCTTAGTCCAATCGTAGATCTCAGCAGCAGTCGCCAGCGGGCCCTGGAAGCGTTCAAAGGGCTGCCACGCCGGCAGAATTAGGGGATAACGTGTTGATTAACTCACGCAGTTTCTGGGTTACGGGCGCAAGCAACGGACTTGGTTTGGCTTTGGTGGAGCGGATGCTCGATGAAGGACATCGCGTTGCCGCGAGTGGCAAGGATAGCGATGCACTGGATGCTTTGGGGGCACGCTACGGCAGCCAATTGTTGCGGTTGCCGTGGCAGTTGCATGAAGAACAACACGTCAGCCATGCGTGCCAACAAATTTGCCATGCCTGGTGTTCGCTGGACGGGCTGATCCTCAACACCGGCACCACCGATTACCTGCCAGACAATGCCAGTGACAGTGAGCTGATCGAAGCGATCGTCACTACCAACCAGCTGGCCGCAGAGCATTGCCTGAGCAAAGCGCTGCCGTTGCTGGAAAAGGGTCGGTCGCCGCAGGTGATGGCGCTTTTCAACCGCTATTCGGCGTTGCAGCTGTTTGCACCGACACAGGTGACTGCGGGCTGGAACAATTTGCCGCAATGGATGCGTGAGCAACGCAAGGCCCTTGAGGACCAAGGGGTAGCACTGACCATTGTAGGGCCACAATCGTTGAAGGTTACGCTAACGTCGGCACAGGCGATACCGGAGGAGTGGACGCCCGGCAGTGCCGCAGAGGAGTTGCTGCGGCGTTGGCCTCAGAGAGAACCCGAACTGATCCTGGAGACGCTGGACCTCAGTAGCCTGTGGCCGCTGGCGCGTTAACACCTGAAATCAGCATTACCGTCTTCGCGGGCAAGCCCGCTCCTGCAAATTACCCAGACCTTGAGTACTGTGGTATGCCGGCAGGAGCGGGCATTGCCCGCGAAGTGGCGAATGCAGGCGAACTCAGAGCGCCATTCTGTAATGCAGGCTGTAGCTTTCTACACCATCATTGGGCTCTTTGATGCCCGCGTTGGAATAGTGAATCGCCCGCACCCCAATCTCATGCCCGCCGGCAAAGCGCAAACCAAAGCCGATGCGGTCCTCAAACTGGAAAGCCGAACCCAGCTCGTTGCTTTCCAGCTCGGTGCTGGAGAACGCCGCTACCCCTATCCCGGCTTCGATGTAAGGCTTCACCGACTCCCCGGCAAATTCATAGACGAACACGGGCGCGAAGGACAGGCTGTGATTGCTTGCGGTCTCGTCGCCATCCCAGTAGGTGTAGGCCCCATCCCAATAGCCGGTCAGCCGACCAACGCTGGTCTGCCACCAACTCGCATCCCAATTCGATTGCAGCCCTAGCCGGTAAACCATTGTCGAATCGCCGGTCTGCCCCACCGAAAACGAAACATCGGCAGCTTGTGCCGACATCGTTTGCCCCAAAACAAAGGCAGCAGCCGCTGCCAAGCCGAGCAGTTTCCTCATAAGAAACATCCTTCTTTCTGATGCTGTTGTTAGTGTCCGCCTCATCTCAGGCAAAGCGGTAGAAAGCAGAAGTGGAACGATAGTTCAGCCTTTTTTCACGTTTTTTTCACAACGCAAAGCTTTGCACATCGTCAGACTTATGCCACAGCACAGGTAGGATTTTTCTTAAGGCTTCTGGGTCAGCGCTTGTCCAGAAGCGTGCAGCGCCGGCCGGGCCTTCGGCCAATAGATCATTGGCACCCAGCAGCCGTCGCAACTGACGCGCCACGGCCGCGCCGGTGTCGATGATGGCCACGTCATCCGGGACCATGCCGGCCAGCAATGGGCGAAGGAAAGGGTAATGGGTGCAGCCGAGGATCAGCGTATCGCAACCTGCAGCCAGTAGCGGCTGCACATAACCTTGCAGCAGCTGGCGCACCGCTGGGCTTACAAGGTCACCGGCTTCGATCAGCTCGACCAGCCCCGGGCAAGGCTGGGTAATAACCTGTACGTTGTTGGCGAAGCGGTCGAGCAAGGCTGCGAACTTGGCACTCTGCAGGGTACCGGTGGTGGCCAGCACACCGACCACGCCCGAGCGGGTGGCTGCCGCTGCAGGCTTGACGGCCGGTTCCATGCCCACCAACGGCCAGGTCGGATACAACTCACGCAGGTCAGCCACTGCCGCCACCGTGGCAGTGTTGCAGGCCAACACCATGGCCTTTGCGCCTTGTTCATGGAAGAACCCGGCAATGTGCCGGCAGCGCTCGCGGATATAGTCCGGCGACTTCTCACCGTAGGGTATATGCCCGCAATCGCCCACATACAGCAACGTTTCGTTGGGCAGCAGGCGCTGGATCTCGGCCAGCACCGACAAACCGCCAACCCCCGAGTCCATGACGCCGATCGGCGCCGAGCGCTCAGCCATCGCGCTTACCACAGACCGTGCAAGCCGGGTCGCGCTTGACACGAAGCTCGCGGATACGGGTGCCGAGGGCATCGATCAACAGCAAGCGGCCGACCAACGGCTCACCGAAGCCAGCCAGCAACTTCATTGCCTCCAGCGCCTGCAGGCTACCCACCAGCCCCACCAGTGGGCCAATGACGCCAGCTTCGCTGCAGGTCAGTTCGGCTTCGCTACCATGCCCGTACAGGCAGTGGTAGCACGGGCTGTAGTCGCGCCGCGGGTCGAACACCGACAGTTGGCCTTCCAGACGGATTGCCGCTCCGCTGACCAGCGGCTTGCCGGCGGCGACACAGGCAGCGTTGACCGCCTCGCGGGTAGAGAAATTGTCGGAGCAGTCCAGTACCAGGTCGACTGCCGACACCGCAGCCGCCAGCGAGTCCTCGTCCAGTGCCTGGCGGTGAGCAACCAGGCTGACTTCCGGGTTGATTGCCTGCAAGCGCTGCAAGGCCGAGTCGACCTTACTCATGCCGACGCTGGCACTGTCGTGGATGACCTGGCGTTGCAGGTTG
The DNA here is from genome assembly GCF_001655295.1 of Pseudomonas sp. JY-Q. Taxonomy (NCBI): domain Bacteria; kingdom Pseudomonadati; phylum Pseudomonadota; class Gammaproteobacteria; order Pseudomonadales; family Pseudomonadaceae; genus Pseudomonas; species Pseudomonas sp. JY-Q. The sequence goes on from NZ_CP011525.1 coordinate 5,301,948, forward strand.
GTCAGGTCGACGGTGTCGAAGTCGGCCAGGTGCAGCTCACCCACGCCAGCGGCGGCCAGGTACAGGGCGACTGGCGAGCCCAGGCCACCCAGCCCGATGATCAGCGCTTTGCTCTGCTTGAGCCGCAGCTGGCCATCGATGTCGATCTGGGACAGCAGCACCTGGCGGCTGTAACGCAGCAGTTCCTGATCACTCAGCATGGCAGTCGCCCCAGGGTAATGCGTTCATGGCCGCCCAGGTCCGTGCGGCTGGCCACCTCGATAAAGCCATGTTCAGCCAGCAGAGCGCGTACCGCTGCCGCCTGATCGTAGCCATGTTCCAGCAGCAGCCAACCACCTGGCAACAAGTGCGCGGGGGCCTGGGCGGCGATCACGCGAAGGTCGTCCAGGCCATCGGCACCGGCCACCAGGGCACTGCTGGGCTCAAAGCGCACGTCGCCGGCCACCAGGTGCGGGTCTTCAGCGGCGATGTAGGGCGGGTTGCTGACAATGAGGTCGAAACGCTCCCCGGCCAGGCTGTCGAACCAGTGGCTTAGCCGTACCCGAGCGTTGGCCAGGCCTAACCGCTGGCGGTTGCGCTCGGCGAGGGCAGCAGCCTCCTCCACCCGGTCAACCGCTGTCACCTGCCAGGCCGGGCGTTCGCTGGCCAGCGCCAGAGCGATGGCCCCCGTACCCGTACCCAGGTCGAGAACCTTGGCTGGCGAAGCGGGTTGCAGTTCAAGCGCCGTCTCGACCAGCAGTTCGGTATCCGGCCGCGGGATCAGGGTATGCGGCGCAACCTCCAGGTCGATCTTCCAGAAGCCCTGCAGCCCAAGGATATAGGCCACTGGCTCGCCGCCACGGCGGCGCTGCAGGTAGCCGGCATAGGTCTCGGCATCTTCGCTGCTGACGATACGCTCGGGCCAGGTATGCAGGTAGCTGCGCGATTTACCGATGGCCGCAGCCAGCAGCAGTTCGGCATCCAGGCGCTCAGTGGGCGATTCAGGCAACTGCGCGTTGCGCAACAGGCTGGCGATGACAGTCATCAGTCCCCCAAGGCGGCCAGTTGATCGGCCTGGTATTCGGCCAGCAGCGGTTCGATCACCGCGTCTACGCCACCGCTGAGGATGTCGTCCAACGAATACAAGGTCAGGTTGATGCGGTGATCGGTCACCCGCCCCTGTGGATAATTGTAGGTGCGGATGCGCTCGGAGCGGTCACCGGACCCCACCAGCAGCTTGCGCTCACTGGCAATGGCGTTCTGCGCGGCACTGGTCTGCATATCGTTCAGCTTGGCCGACAGCCAGGACATGGCGCGAGCACGGTTCTTGTGCTGCGAGCGCTCCTCCTGGCATTCGACCACGATACCGGTGGGCAAGTGGGTGATACGGATCGCCGAATCGGTCTTGTTGACGTGCTGGCCGCCGGCACCGGAGGCACGGTAGGTGTCCACGCGCAAGTCGGCCGGGTTGATTTCGATGGCGGCCTGCTCGTCCGGCTCGGGGAGCACCGCCACCGTGCACGCGGAAGTGTGGACACGGCCTTGGGACTCGGTCTCGGGCACACGCTGAACCCGGTGTGCACCGGACTCGAACTTGAGCTTGCCGTAGACATTCTCGCCCTCGACGCGGGCAATGATTTCCTTGTAGCCGCCGTGCTCGCCTTCGTTCTCGGACAAGATTTCCAGGCGCCAGCCGCGCTTTTCGGCGTAGCGCGAATACATGCGGAACAGGTCACCAGAGAAGATGGCTGCCTCGTCGCCACCCGTACCGGCGCGGATTTCCAGAAACACGTTGCGACCGTCGTTGGGGTCTTTGGGCAGCAGCATGCGCTGCAGCTGCGCCTCCAGCGTCAGCAGTTGCTCCTTGGCTTCACGCACCTCTTCCACGGCCATTTCACGCAGGTCCGGGTCACTGTCCTTGAGCAGCGCCTGGGCACCTTCGAGGTCGTCCTGGACTTTGCGCCACTCTTTATAAGCAGCGTAGACCGGCTCTACCTCGGCATACTCGCGGGAGTAGGCGCGAAAACGCGTCTGGTCGGAAATAACCTCGGCGTCACCGAGCAGGGCGGTGAGTTCTTCGAAACGGTCCTGGAGGATTTCCAGTTTGTTCAGCAGCGACGCTTTCATTGCGGGGATTTGTCCGTGGAGCCCTCATTGAGGGCAAAGAGTTCCTGGGCCATGGCCAGCGCATCGAGGCGGCCCTCGGCCGAGAGCTTTTTCAGCTGCACGCTGGGCGCATGCAGGAGTTTGTTGGTCAGGCCCCGGGCCAGCTGGGCCAGCACGTCTTCGGGGTTGCCGCCATTGGCCAGCAGGCGCAGGGCCTTTTGCAGTTCTTCGTCGCGAAGGCGCTCACTTTGCTGGCGATAGGCCCTGAGCACGTCCACTGCCGCCAGTTCGCGCAGGCGCAGCATGAAGTCTTCGGCGCCCACGGATACCAGCTCTTCGGCCGCCTGAGCCGCCCCCTGGCGGCTCTTGAGGTTTTCTGCCACTACATCGTGCAGGTCGTCGACGGTGTACAGGTAGACATCGTCCAGCTCGCCTACTTCGGTTTCGATATCGCGAGGTACAGCGATGTCGACCATGAAGATCGGCTTGTGTCGGCGCTGTTTCAGTGCGCTCTCGACCGCGCCCTTGCCCAGGATCGGCAACTGGCTGGCGGTGGAACTGATCACGATGTCACTGTTGGCCAGTTCCTGGGGGATGTCTGCCAGCAGCACGGCATGCGCACCGAACTGCTCGGCCAGGATGCTGGCGCGCTCGAGGGTGCGGTTGGCCACCACGATACGGCGTACGCCCTGCTCGTGCAGGTGGCGGGCGACCAGGGTGATGGTTTCGCCGGCACCGATCAGCAGGGCCTGGCTGCGGCCCAGGTCGGCGAAAATCTGCTTGGCCAGGCTGACCGCGGCGAACGCAACCGAAACCGGGTTTTCACCGATGGCCGTATCGGTACGCACCTGCTTGGCGGCGCTGAAGGTGGCCTGGAACAGGCGCCCAAGCAACGGCCCGACAGTACCGGCTTCGCGGGCCACGGCGTAGGCGGACTTCATCTGGCCCAGGATCTGAGGCTCGCCGAGAACCAGCGAGTCCAGGCCCGAGGCCACGCGCATCATGTGCTTCACGGCTTCGTGCTCTTCATGCACGTAGGCGCTGGCGCGCAGCTCGTCGAGGCTGAGGCGGTGATAGTCGGCCAGCCACTGCAGCACGGCGTCGGCGGACAGGTGGTCCTGCTCTATATAGAGCTCACTGCGGTTGCAGGTCGACAGGATCGCCGCCTCGCGGCTGGACGTCAGTCTGCAGAGCTGCTGCAGGGCGTCTACCAGCTGCTCTGGGGTAAACGCCACGCGCTCGCGTACGTCTACCGAGGCAGTCTTATGGTTGATACCAAGTGCAAGAAAGGCCATGCAAGGTCGCTGGTTGTGACGGGAAGCCGATAATTGTCCTCTTTCGCAGGTTTCAGGACAACCACCGTTCGCTATTGTGCTGATAGTCCTGCGGCTATCGCCGCTCGCGGGCCAGTATCAACGTTGATTTCAGGTTTCACTCCCGCTTTTGATCTGCTTCTGATCTTCGCGACTTCAGGAGGCCGAACGCAGTCCTTGCCAGTTAAAGGCTGTTACCTATGTGCGTGAACTGATTTGTAACCCATGTGGGTGAGCCATACCGGCGAAAAGGTGAGTCAGCGTCGCCATCGCAAATGGACGGTTCGCCGAGTCAAAACAGACGAGTTTGCTTCTTGCTTCTTGCTTCTTGGATGTGAGCATCCACATTAAATAGGTATTCATTCGCGAAGGTGGCGCGTAGTCACCTTTCCGCCCTTCCGGCGGGTTACTTTGGTCGTGGCCAAAGTAACCAAAGCCGTCGGCTCCCATCATCCGGCCCCTACGCTACGCTCCGGGGTCCCCTCGCTCCGGGCTTGCTCCCGGGAGGACCGCGCTGCAGGCCCCATCCTGGGGCCCAGCGCTTGACGGGCATCCATGCCCGTCACCTCCCTCCGCAAGCCCTGCGCTCGGCCTCCTGAAGTCGCAATCTGCGTCGCCTGGACTACCGCGCGCTTAGAAGCAAAAGCCAAAGCAAGAGCAAGAGCAAGAGCAACGACGTTCTTCCAGGTACACCAGGCCGAGGGCAGCCATGTCGGCGATATCCTTATCCAGATGACCGGGCAAAACGTCACCGAATGCATCGGCGATGCCCGGCCGATCACCGAATTCGCTTCTCGCTTTTGATTTTGCTTCTAAGTGCGCGGTAGTCCAGGCAACGCAGATTGCGACTTCAGGAGGCCGAGCGCAGGGCTTGCGGAGGGAGATGACGGGCATGGATGCCCGTCAAGCGCTGAGGCCCCATGGATGGGGCCTGCAGCGCGTGCTCCCGGGAGCAAGGCCGGAGCGAGGGGACCCCGGAGCGCAGCGTAGGGGCCGGATGATGGGAGCCGACGGTTTTTGGTCCCTTTTTGCCACGACAAAAAGGGACCCGCCGTAAGGGCGGAAAGGTGAGTCGGCGTCGCCATCGCAAACGGACTGTACGCCCGATCAGAACCAGCGCTTAAGCTTTTGAGCTTTTGAGCTTTTGGGCCTTTGGGTTGTGCGCTTTCACATCAAGTAGACATTCATTCACGATGTAGGCGCCTATTCACCTTTCCGCCCTTCCGGCGGGTTACTTTGGTCGTGGCCAAAGTAACCAAAACCGTCGGCTCCCATCATCCGGCCCCTACGCTACGCTCCGGGGTCCCCTCGCTCCGGGCTTGCTCCCGGGAGGACCGCGCTGCAGGCCCCATCCTGGGGCCCAGCGCTTGACGGGCATCCATGCCCGTCACCTCCCTCCGCAAGCCCTGCGCTCGGCCTCCTGAAGTCGCAATCTGCGTCGCCTGAACTACCGCGCGCTTAGAAGCAGAAGCAGAAGCAGAACAACAGCACGAACGCTGGGCATCGTGGCCAGCCTGGGGCGAACCCTGCGCGCGCAGTGCGGTCTGCATAGGCTAAGCGTAGCTTCATACCTTCGCAGGTGGGTTTGCCTACGCGCTTGTGTCATCATGCTCCGACCGCCGGTGAGTCCTCCTAATAAGCCTTTCTATGAACAAACCATACGCATTGCTGCTTGCCTTCGCCCTGCTCCAGGGCTGCCAGAGCCTGGCCCCGCAAAAGGCCGAGCCTCCCGTCGCCGAAGCTGGCAAGGCAGAGGCGGAAAAGCCCGTGGTGTATGGTTCGTTCAAGCAGGACACACTCTATAGCCTGTTGGTGGCAGAGCTGGCCGGCCAGCGCAACCGTTTCGACATCGCCCTGGCCAACTACACCGATCAGGCGGCAAAAACCCAGGACCCAGCAGTTTCCGAGCGCGCCTACCGCATTGCCGAGTACCTCGGCGCCGACGAGCCGTCACTGGAGAATGCACTGGTCTGGGCGCGCAACGACCCGCAGAACCTCGACGCCCAGCGCGCCGCCGCCATCCAGCTGGCCCGCGCCGGCCGCTATGACGAGTCCATGGCCTACATGGAAAAGGTACTGCAGGGCCAGGGCGACACCCACTTCGACTTCCTCGCCCTGTCCGCAGCCGAAACCGACCAGAGCACCCGCGACGGCCTGCTGCAAAGTTTCGAACGCCTGCTGGTGAAATACCCCGACAACGGCCAGCTGATATTCGGCAAGGCCCTGCTGCTGAACCAGGACGGCAAGACCGAAGAAGCCCTGGAACTGCTTGAGTCGCACCCGGCACAAAACGGCGAAGTCGCCCCGATCCTGCTGCGCGCCCGTCTGCTACAGGCCCTGGACCGTGGTCCAGAGGCCCTGCCACTGCTGCGCGGGGCGATTCGCGACAACCCGGACGACAAACGCCTGCGCCTCACCTACGCTCGCACCCTGGTCGAACAGGACCGTATCGCCGATGCCAAAGGCGAGTTCATCAGCCTGGTCCAGCAATACCCCGATGATGACGAATTGCGCTACTCGCTGGCGCTGGTGTGCCTGGAGAACAAAGACTGGGATGAAGCCGAAGGCTACTTGCAGGAGCTGATCGAGCGCGACAGCTACGTTGACGCCGCGCACCTGAACCTGGGCCGCATCCACGAGGAGCGCCACGACCCTGCTGGCGCTCTGGATGAATACGCCCTGGTCGGCCCAGGCCCAGACTACCTGCCGGCACAGCTGCGTCAGGCCGACATCCTGATCGCCAACGGTCGCGGCAGCGATGCCTCGCGCCTGCTGGCCGAAGCACGCGAAGCCCAGCCAGACTACGCCATCCAGCTATTCCTGATCGAATCGGAAAGCTACAGCAACAACAACAAGGACGCCCAGGCCAATCAGGTGCTGCAGCAAGCCATCCAGCGCTACCCGGACGACCTCAACCTGCTTTACACCCGCGCCATGCTGGCCGAGAAGCGCAACGATTTGACGCAGATGGAAAAAGACCTGCGCGCCATCATCGCCCGCGAGCCAGAAAACGCCATGGCCCTGAACGCCCTGGGCTACACCCTGGCCGACCGCACCACCCGCTATGCCGAAGCCAAGGCACTGATCGACAAGGCCCACCAATTGACCCCCGATGACCCGGCAGTGCTCGACAGCCTGGGTTGGGTCAACTATCGCCTGGGCAACCTCGACGTCGCTGAAACCTACCTGCGCCAGGCCTTTGCCAACTTCCCCGACCACGAAGTGGCCGCCCACCTGGGCGAAGTACTGTGGGCCAACGGCAAGCGCCGCGAAGCTCGCCATGTATGGGCCAAGGGCTTCGAGGCCCAGGCCGACAGCCCTATCCTGCGCAAGACCCTTTTGCGCCTGACCGGATCCGAGACTCTTTAACGCCATGTTCCTGCGCCATTGCATCACCTTTACCATGATCGCCCTGCTGGCCGGCTGTGCCGGCTTCGGTAGCCGCGAGGCCCTGCAGGGCCACGGCGACCCGCAGCAGTGGCGCGCCCACAAAGCGCAGCTGAGCAGCCTCGATGGCTGGCAGATCAACGGCAAGGTCGGTATCCGTGCCCCGCGCGATTCCGGCAGCGGCACGCTGTTCTGGCTGCAACGTCAGGACTATTACGACATTCGCCTGGCCGGCCCGCTGGGCCGTGGCGCCGCACGCCTTACCGGCCGCCCGGGTGGCGTGGTGCTGGAAGTGGCCAACCAGGGCCGCTACGAAGCCACCAGCCCAGAAGCGCTGCTGGAAGAGCAACTGGGCTGGCAACTGCCGGTTTCGCACCTGGTCTGGTGGGTGCGCGGCCTGCCCGCCCCCGACAGCAAGAGCAAGCTGACCCTGGATGGCGACAGCCGCCTGGCCAGCCTCGACCAGGATGGCTGGCAGGTGCAGTACCTGAGCTACACCGAACAGAACGGCTACTGGTTGCCCGAGCGCCTGAAGCTGCACGGCAAGGACCTGGATGTGACCCTGGTGGTCAAGGACTGGCAGCCGCGCCAGCTGGGGCATTGATCGCATGCAAAAGCTCACCCTGCCCGCCCCGGCCAAGCTCAACCTGTGGCTGCACATCATCGGCCGCCGCGCAGACGGTTACCACGAACTGGAAACGGTGTTTCAGTTTCTAGACCATGGCGACGAACTGAGTTTTGCCCTGCGTGACGATGGCGTGATCCGCTTGCACACCGAGATCGAGGCCGTCCCCCACGACAGCAACCTGATCGTACGGGCCGCGCGCATGTTGCAAGCACAATCGGGCACCACGCTTGGCGCCGACATCTGGCTGACCAAGGTACTGCCCATGGGCGGAGGTATCGGCGGTGGCAGCTCGGACGCCGCGACCACCCTGCTCGCCCTGGCCCACCTGTGGCAACTGGACTGGGACGAAGACCGCCTGGCCGCACTGGGGCTTAGCCTGGGCGCCGATGTGCCGGTGTTCGTACGCGGCCACGCAGCATTCGCGCAGGGCGTAGGCGAACAACTGACCCCGGTCGACCCGATCGAACCCTGGTATGTCGTGCTGGTGCCGCAAGTGTCTGTCAGCACAGTAGAAATTTTTTCACATCCACAGTTGACACGTGATTCTCTCCCCCTTAAGATGCGCCCCGTTCCCGAGGGAAACAGTCGAAATGACTGCCAACCGGTGGTAGAGCAGAATTACCCAGAAGTTCGCAATGCGTTGAATTCACTGGGAAAATTCACTGAGGCTCGACTAACCGGCACTGGAAGTTGTGTGTTTGGGGCCTTCCCAAGCAAAGCCGAAGCTGATAAAGTTCTGGCCCTTCTTTCAGCGACCCAAACAGGGTTTGTGGCGAAAGGAAGCAATATTTCGATGTTGCATCGCAAGCTGCAAAGTCTGGTCAAGAAGTCGAGCGCATGAGCGTTCGCAGCAACAGATACAGGGGCGTCGCCAAGCGGTAAGGCAGCAGGTTTTGATCCTGCCATGCGTTGGTTCGAATCCAGCCGCCCCTGCCATTTTCCTTATACTCATCCAGGTATACCCTCAGCCTTCAGGTACTGCGCGTGTCCAAGATGATGGTCTTTACGGGGAACGCTAACCCCGATCTGGCTCGGCGTGTCGTACGTCAGCTGCATATCCCTCTCGGTGACGTCTCTGTCGGTAAATTCTCCGACGGCGAGATCAGTACTGAGATCAATGAAAATGTTCGCGGTAAAGACGTTTTCATTATTCAGCCGACCTGTGCCCCGACCAACGATAACCTGATGGAACTGGTAGTGATGGCCGACGCCTTCCGCCGCTCCTCAGCATCCCGAATCACCGCCGTGATTCCCTACTTCGGATATGCCCGCCAGGACCGCCGTCCGCGTTCGGCACGTGTAGCCATCAGCGCCAAAGTTGTTGCTGACATGCTCACTGTCGTAGGTATCGACCGTGTACTCACCGTCGACCTGCACGCTGACCAGATCCAAGGCTTCTTCGATATCCCCGTCGACAACATCTACGGCTCGCCCGTACTGGTTGACGACATCGAAGACCAGCGTTTCGAGAACCTGATGATCGTCTCCCCGGACATCGGTGGTGTCGTGCGCGCACGCGCTGTCGCCAAGTCCCTGGGCGTCGATCTGGGTATCATCGACAAACGCCGCGAAAAGGCTAACCACTCCGAGGTTATGCACATCATCGGCGACGTCGAAGGGCGCACCTGCATCCTGGTAGACGACATGGTCGACACCGCCGGCACCCTGTGCCACGCGGCCAAAGCCCTGAAAGAGCACGGCGCTGCCAAGGTTTACGCCTATTGCACGCACCCTGTCCTGTCGGGCCGCGCCATCGAGAACATCGAGAAGTCGGTACTGGACGAGCTGGTGGTGACCAACACCGTTCCGCTGTCCGCCGCTGCTCAAGCCTGTGATCGTATCCGCCAGCTGGATATCGCACCGGTTGTCGCTGAAGCGGTACGCCGCATCAGCAACGAAGAATCGATCAGCGCGATGTTCCGCTAAGCGGGACACGTGTTGATGTGAAGCGCCCCGCCCCAACCTGTGTTGGGGCGGGGCTTTTTTGCCATCCCCGTTGGCGCTGGTCGCAAACGCCCTCGGGGGGCTATTTTGGAGAAACAAAATGACTGATTTTATTCTGAACGCCCAAGCGCGTACTGACCTGGGGAAAGGTGCGAGCCGCCGCCTGCGTCACTCGCTGAGCATCCCAGCCGTTGTCTACGGTGGTGATAAAGAAGCTCAATCCCTGACCATCCTGGCCAAGGAAATCACCAAGCTGTTCGAAAACGAAGCTGCCTTCAGCCACGTTATCGAACTGAACGTTGACGGTGTTAAGCAGAACGTCATCATCAAGGCCATGCAGCGCCACCCAGCCAAGCAGTTCATCATGCACGCTGACTTCGTTCGCGTCGTTGCTGGCCAGAAGCTGACCGCCAAGGTTCCGGTTCACTTCATCAACGAAGAAGCCCCGGTCAAGAAAGGCGGCGAGATCTCCCACGTTGAGTCCGAGATCGAAGTTTCCTGCGAAGCCAAAGACCTGCCTGAGTTCATCGAAGTTGACCTGGGCAACGCCGAAATCGGCACCATCATCCACCTGTCGGACCTGAAAGCTCCGAAAGGCGTAGAGTTCGTCGCTCTGGCCCACGGTGATGACAAAGCTGTTGCCAACGTTCACGCTCCACGCGTTGCTCCAGAAGCAGAAGGCGCTGCCGAGTAATCCACTCGCACGCCGGCGTTGATCGGGTTACAGTGCCGCGCGCACTGTAACCCACCAACTCCAAGGAAGAGCCCCTGACGTGACCGCCATCCAGTTGATCGTTGGCCTGGGTAACCCCGGCCCCGAATACGAACAGACCCGGCATAACGCAGGGGCTCTTTTCGTTGAACGCCTTGCCAGCGCCCAGCGTGTTTCGCTGACCGCTGACAAAAAGTATTTCGGCCTGACGGCTAAATTCAGCCATCAGGGCAACGACGTTCGTTTGTTGATCCCCACCACCTACATGAACCGCAGCGGCCAGTCCGTAGCGGCCTTGGCCAATTTCTTCCGCATCAAGCCGGAAGCGATACTGGTGGCACACGACGAACTCGATCTGCCCCCGGGCGTTGCCAAGCTCAAGCGCGGCGGCGGCCATGGTGGGCACAACGGCCTGCGCGACATCATCGCGCAGCTCGGTAACCAGAACGACTTCCACCGCCTGCGGCTTGGCATCGGCCACCCGGGTGACGCCAAACTGGTATCCAACTTCGTCCTGGGCCGCGCGCCGCGCGCCGAGCAGGAGAAGCTCGACGCCAGCATCGATTTTGCCCTCGGCGTGCTGCCGGACGTGCTTGCCGGCGATTTCGCCAAGGCGATGCGCGAGCTGCACAGCCAGAAGGCCTGATTTCCTTTAGAGAGGGGAATACCCATGGGTTTCAATTGCGGCATCGTCGGCCTGCCCAACGTCGGCAAGTCCACCCTGTTCAACGCCCTGACCAAGTCTGGCATCGCGGCGGAGAATTTCCCTTTCTGCACCATCGAGCCGAACAGCGGCATCGTGCCTATGCCCGACGCTCGCCTGGCTGCGCTGGCTGAAATCGTCAAGCCAAACCGCATCCTGCCGACCACCATGGAATTCGTCGACATCGCCGGCCTGGTTGCCGGTGCCTCGAAAGGCGAAGGCCTGGGCAACAAGTTCCTCGCCAACATCCGCGAGACCGACGCCATTGCCCACGTGGTGCGCTGCTTCGAAGACGAGAACGTGATCCACGTTTCCAACAGCGTCGACCCCAAGCGTGACATCGAGATCATCGACCTCGAACTGATCTTCGCCGACCTCGACAGCTGCGAAAAGCAACTGCAGAAGGTAGCCCGCAACGCCAAGGGCGGCGACAAGGATGCCTTGGCGCAAAAGGCCATTCTGGAAAAGCTGATCCCGCACTTTACCGAAGGCAAGCCTGCGCGCAGCCTGATGAAGCACATGGCTGACGACGAAAAGGCCGTCATCCGTGGCTTCCACTTGCTGACCAGCAAACCGGTGATGTACATCGCCAACGTGGCCGAAGACGGCTTCGACAACAACCCGCACCTGGACGTGGTCAAGGCCATTGCCGAGGAAGAAGGCGCGGTCGTGGTGCCGGTGTGCAACAAGATCGAAGCGGAAATCGCCGAGCTGGAAGACGGTGAAGAGAAGGACATGTTCCTCGAGGCCCTGGGCCTGGAAGAGCCTGGCCTGAACCGCGTGATCCGCGCCGGTTACGAGCTGCTGAACCTGCAGACCTACTTCACTGCCGGCGTGCAGGAAGTACGCGCCTGGACCGTTCGCGTCGGAGCCACTGCCCCGCAGGCAGCCGGCGTTATCCACACCGACTTCGAAAAAGGCTTCATCCGCGCTGAAGTGGTGGCCTATGACGACTTCATCCAGTTCAAGGGTGAAGCCGGTGCCAAGGAAGCCGGTAAGTGGCGTCTGGAAGGCAAGGATTACATCGTCAAAGACGGCGACGTGATGCACTTCCGCTTCAACGTCTAAGCGTTAGCCTGCTGTAACTACAAACCCTTGAGGTCTGCACCTCAGGGGTTTTGTTTTTCTGGGATGCAGGGTGGGAACATTCGTTCTACCGTATTCCCATGGGTAGCCACCTGCCCCCTGTCATCAAAGACCGCTGCGACCGATAGAGGCGCCACCATCTACGTAGATTGTCTGTCCGGTAATGAAAGCGCTGCGATCCCCGAGCAGGAAGGTGACTGCCGAAGCGACCTCGTGTGGCTGCCCGAGCCGCCCCATCGGCACGCCGTCGATATAGGCGGCTTCGCCAGCACTGCCTACCGGGTTACCACTGCGGAACAGTTCGGTCTCGATCGGCCCTGGAGCAACTGCATTAACCGTGATTCCTGTCTGGGCCAGTTCCAGCGCCCAACTGCGAGTGAAGCTGACCAGCGCTGCCTTTGCAGCGGCGTAAGAAGTGCGCTGGCGAATGCCGAGCACGGTCAGGCTGGAGATATTCACCACGCGGCCCCAACAGCGCCCGCGCATCCCTGGCAGCAGCGCTTGGGTCGCCTGCAGCGCGGGGTGCAAGTTAACCCGCATTACTTCATCGAAGCTTGCCAAGTCAATTTCGCCCAGTGGCTGGGGACGGACCAGGCCCACATTGTTTACCAGGCCGTCGAATGCATAGCGGTTGGTCAAGTCGGCCAGTGTCGCAATCAAACGCTCTGAGTCGCTCAAGTCGGTGGCGATCAGTTCGCCGGGGAAGCTGGCATCCGCAGCCTGGCGGGCGATACCAACGACTTGATGGCCCTCCTCCACCAGTTGCTCGGAGATTGCCCGGCCGATGCCTTTGCTGGCTCCTGTAACAAGAAAAGTACGTTGCGTCATGGTATGTCTCTACCGTTAGTGTTTTTGCAGACGATGCAATATGGCTTGGCCCACCTGGGCCGCTGACGCCGGGTTCTGCCCAGTGATCAATTCGCGGTCGATGACAACATTAGGCGCCCACGGCGATGGGTTGCTTTGATACTGCCCGCCGGCGCGCTCCAGGGCGGTCTGCGGATAGAACTTCATCTGCCCTCCGCCGAGCAGGCCCTTGGCCTGTTCTTCTTCCTGATTGCTGATGACTGTCATGCGATAGCCGGCATAAATCCAGTCTTCGGGCGTTGCTGTCCGGTTCCCGCTCTCCAGTGCCTGGATCAGCTTCTGCGGCCGTTCCAGCGCCGAGAGCAGAGCAATGGGACCGTGGCAAACCAGCGCGGTGGTTTTACCCTCGGCGTGGAAAGCGCGAAGCAGACGCCCCAGCGCCGGGTCGGCGAGCAGGTCTTGCATCGGGGCGTGGCCGCCAGGCACATAGACTGCATCGAAGTTGCCATAACCAATCTGCTCCACGCGGGACAGGCTGATCACTGGCGAATGCTTCGCAGAAGTAAGCTGCAGCTGATCCAGCAGCGCCTGATATTGCTCCAGTTGCTTCGGATCGTTGCCGAAGTACTGGGCCGCGGCCGAGCTGCGGTCCAACGTCGGCGCGCGACCGAGGGGAGTAGCGAAGGTAACTTGATGGCCTGCGTCCAGCAGCGTTTTGGTCGGCTCCAGCAGTTCGTTGAGGTAGAAACCGGTTGCAAATGCCTTGCCGTCGCGAAGCTCCAGGTGGCTCTCGTCAGACAGTACCACAAGGACGTTCGCCGCATGAGCGCCCAGACTCGCGCTGCCTATGACAGCAGCCAGGGCCAGTCGTTGGTAAGTGCGCATAGCATTCCCTCCATTCAGGCACAGGCGGGATGCCGTGCACTGACCGACACTTTATTGGCGATCAGACAAGCGATAAATTGGGCCTGTAGAAAAGCATTTTTGCTTTGGAGAACAAAATGGCGCGACGGTTTGGTCACCTGGGGGATGTCGAGGCGCTGCTGGAAGTGGTCGAACGTGGCTCGCTCAGTGCGGCAGCGGTGGCCTTGGCGACCACCCCGTCGGTGGTTAGTCGGGCCATTTCGCGGCTTGAGTTGCACCTGGGGGTGCAGTTACTACGCCGTACCACGCGTCGCTTGAGCCTCACCGACAGTGGCCTGGAATACGTCGAGCAGGCGCGCGCTGCGTTCCAGCAGATCGCCAGCGCAGAGCAAGCCCTGAGCGGCCATGGCGAAGTACAGGGCCGTGTGCGCCTGAGCGCACCGACCACTTATGGGCATCACCGGTTGCCGGCCATGCTGGCAGCCTTCGCCCTGCGCTATCCGAAAGTGCAGGTCGAGTTGAACATCACCAATCGTAATGTCGACCTGGTGGCCGAAGGGTATGACCTGGCTATTCGCCTTGGCGACCTGCCGGACAGTAGCCTGGTGGCGCGTCGGCTAGAGGAGGCTCGACTATGCCTGGTGGCCGCGCCAGCTTACCTCGCGCGTGCCGGCAGGCCGCAATCACTGGCGGAACTGGCCGGACACAACTGCCTGCCTTTCATCATGCCCAGCAATGGCAGGCCAGGCGTTTGGCAGTTCCGTCAAGGAGAGGAGGAACTGCTCTTCGTTCCGCAGGGAAATCCGGTGGTGGCGGACGATGTGCTGGGGTGCATCTCACTGGCCGAGCAAGGTGTCGGGATCTGCCAGACCTACGAGTTCATAGTCGCAGAACGCCTGCAGCGGGGCCGGTTGGTGCGCTTGCTGGAGGATTACGAGGGGGCCCGACGGCCCTTCTCGGTCATCTATCCGCCACATCGCCAGCTGTCGGGGGCCAGCAGGGCATTGATCGATTCTTTGATGACAACGGGCCGCAAAGCGGCACTCGATCCCAGCATCTAAGCTGAGGTTCAGCGCCCTTCTCGCCCAGAGCCGACACCATGCCCCACCCCACTCGTTTCGACTGGCAACGCTGGTTACCCGGCCTGGTCACCCTGCTCCACTACAAGGCAGCCTGGCTACCCAAGGACATCGCCGCCGGCCTGGTACTCACCACCATGCTGGTGCCTGTGGGCATCGCCTACGCCGAGGCTTCCGGCGTCCCCGGCATCTATGGCCTGTACGCCACCATCATCCCTCTGCTGGCCTATGCCCTGTTCGGTCCCAGCCGTATTCTGGTGCTGGGCCCGGACTCGGCGCTGGCCGCGCCTATCCTGGCGGTGGTGGTGCAATACGCGGCCAGCGACCCGCAGCGGGCGATCGCCATCGCCAGCATGATGGCCTTGGTCGCCGGGGCGTTCTGTGTGATTGCCGGGCTGCTGCGCCTGGGCTTTATCACCGAGTTGCTGTCCAAGCCCATCCGCTATGGGTACATGAACGGCATCGCCCTGACCGTATTGATCAGCCAGTTGCCCAAGCTGTTCGGCATCAAAGTCGACAGCGAAGGGCCCTTGCGCGACCTTTGGTCCTTGGGCCAGGCGCTATACGCCGGCCAAGGGCACTGGCCAAGCTTTGTCGTGGGTGCCGGTAGCCTGGCGCTGATTCTGCTGCTCAAACCGTTCAAGCGCCTGCCGGGCATCCTGATCGCCGTGGTACTGGCGACGCTGGCAGTGAGCGTGTTCAACCTCGATCAGATGGGCGTCAAGGTACTCGGGCAATTGCCCCAGGGCCTGCCCGGCTTCGTCTTCCCCTGGGTCAGCGGCATTGACCTGGTCGAGGTGCTACTGGGCGGGATCGCAGTGGCGCTGGTGTCGTTCGCCGACACCAGTGTACTGTCACGCTCCTATGCCGCGCGCCTCAAGATGCGGGTAAACCCCAACCAGGAAATGTTCGGCCTGGGCGTGGCCAACCTGGCCTCGGGGCTGTTCCAGGGCATACCGATCAGCAGCAGTTCGTCGCGCACCCCAGTGGCCGAAGCTGCCGGCTCGCAGACCCAGCTCACCGGCATCATCGGCGCCCTGGCGGTAACCCTGTTGCTGCTGGTAGCGCCCAATCTGATGCAGCACCTGCCCAACAGCGCTTTGGCTGCGGTGGTGATTGCCGCTGCACTGGGGCTGTTCGAGTTTGCCGACCTCAAGCGTATCTTCCGCATGCAGCAGTGGGAGTTCTGGCTGTCGTTCACCTGCTTTGTCGGCGTGGCAGTGTTCGGTGCCATTCCCGGTATCTGCATTGCCGTGGTGGTGTCGGTGATCGAGTTCCTGTGGGACGGCTGGCGGCCGCACCACGCGGTGCTTGGCCGGGCGGATGGGCTGCGCGGTTACCATGACATGCAGCGTTATCCACAGGCCCGGCGTATTCCAGGGCTGGTGCTGCTGCGCTGGGACGCGCCGTTGTTCTTTGCCAACGCCGAGCAGTTCCAGAACACAGTGATGGCGGCGGTAGACGCGTCGCCAACGCCGGTGCAACGGGTGGTAATTGCCGCTGAGCCTGTGACCAGTATCGATATCACTTCGGCGGACATGCTGGCCGAGCTGGACCGGGCATTGGAGGCGCGGGGGGTGGAGTTGCAGTTCGCCGAAATGAAGGACCCGGTGAAGGACAAGATGCGGCAGTTCGAGTTGTTCGAGCATATGGGGGAGAAGGCCTTTCATCCAACGGTGGGCGCAGCGGTGGATGCCTATCTGGAAGAGAGTGGGGTTGATTGGCAGCCCTGAATGGCCTGGGGGAGCGGGCTTAACTGCGAAGAAGCCCGCGCCGACTCCGAAGCCGGTCAATCCAGATCAACATGGCGCTGGCATACACCGACACCGCCAGAAACAGCGCCATACGCACCGCAAATGCCTTGTACACATCCTGCCCACCTGCACTGTCCTGCACCGACTGCCCCAGCAAGATCAACATGGTCGTCAGGCAACTGACCCAGTACGCCGGGCTCTGCCGGCTCGGCACCGCCTGGTACAGGCGCCGAGCCTGCCAGAGGGCGAACAGCAGTACCCACAAAAAGAACATCCACAGGTGAACGAACAGGCTCAGCGCTACCCACAGCACTATCGCCAACACCCCGGCAAGCACGGTTGAACCGATCAGCTCGCGGCTGGCGTGCCGCGCGCGGGTTTCACCGGCTTGTTGCCCCACGCTCACGGCCTTCATGATCAACGGCATGTACTGGTCAGGGGCGATCAATGCCAGCAGAAAGGCCGGCATCACGATCAACGTGGCACGCAGCGCCACCCAGCTGACATGCTCGCTGCCCAGCAGCGGCGGCACCGGCGGCGCTGGCGCATTGGCAGGTTCGGGGAACAACCTGTGCGCCACTGACGTGCCCAGCACTGCCAGCAGCATGCCTTTGGCCAGCGCTTCGACCACCGACAATGCCAGGGTGAAGTCACTGGTGCCGGCAGCGGCGATCATGGTCAGGCCGACCACCAGCAGGTTGGCCAGCAGGCCGTTGCCGCCCTTCAGTGCATAGCGCAAGGTCAGGAAAACACCCACCCCGACCAGTAACACCCCGGCCAACGGAGCATGGCGCAACAGCGGAATCAGCAGCAACCCGCTGCCGCAAGCGAGCAGCACCAGTAACGCCAGGGCCGGTGCCGCACGCAGCGGCAATGGCTGACTGCGCATGGCCAGTAACAGCACCGCAAACACCGGCGCCAGGATCGGCACCGGCAAGCCGATACCAAAGCTCACCGCCAGGCACAACGCCACACCCCAGGCCAGGCGCAGCGCCCGCAAGCGGCGCCATTCAATAGGCATACGACAGCCAGCTCATCAGCCACATGAACAACCGGCCCAGCAGGTTCAGTGGGTTGCCTTCGCTGGGCAGGGCCATGACCTCGGCCTGACCACCGACCCGCAGCACGGTCTTGTCCTGAAGCTGGTCGCGCTCCAGCTGGACAATCACCGGAAAGCGCTGCGCCGAACGCAGCCACTCGCGGCTATTCTGCACGGTCGGCAGCGTACCCGGCGGCGTGCTCTGGCCCACGCTCACGCCATAGCCAATGCTGCGGATACGCCCTTTCAACACGGTGCCCGGCAGCGCATCGAGCACCACCAGCACCGGGGTTTCAGGGCGCAAGCGACCGAGGTTGTTCTCGGTCATGTCGGCACTTATCCACACATCATGGATACTGATCAGGGTCATCATCGGGCTGCCCGCCCCGACATAGTGGCCAACGTCTGTGCGCAGGTCGGTGATCAACCCGTTCGCGTCGGCACGCACCACGGTACGGGCAAGGTCCAGGCGGGCCTTTTCCACATTGGCCGCAGCACTGCGCAGCTGGGCGTTGTCTTCCTGTGCCCCGCCCTGCTGCTCACGGGCGCGCTCTACCTCTGCGCGGGCTGCCGCCACTTGGCTGATGGCCTGGTCGCGGGTGGCCTGGGCGCCTTCCAGGCGGCGCACCGACACCGTACCGGGGTCCTCGTCAATCAGCCGTTTGAGGCGCTCGGCGTCCTGCCGTGCCTTACGTTCGTTGGCCTGGGCGGCCACCAGCGCTGCCTGCGCCGAATCGATGCCGGCGGTACTGGCGCCGATCTGCCGGCGCACGGTATCGAGGTCGGCTTCGGCACGGGCCAAGGCAATGCGGTACTGCTCCTGATCGAGTTCGAACAGCACATCGCCCTGGCGCACCTCCTGGTTGTTGCCTACGGCCACACGCTTGATCTGCCCGGCCACTTCGGCGGCCACCGGGACCACGTAAGCCTGCAGGCGAGCTTGCTGGGTGTACGGCGTATAGCGGTCAGCCAGCAAGTACCAGAGCAGGCTGACGGCAATCAGCAACAGCACCCAGCGCATGCCGCGATCCGGGGCTGACGGGGGCGGCGTGGGCGTGGCGTCGCTCATTCGGTTTCACCTTGTGCATGCGCGGAGGGGGCTGGCTCGTCGAGCAATTCGCCCCAGTCGGTGCGTTGCTGCATTTGCTGGCGGGTCGCCGGGTCGATCGGCGCGCGGCTGGCGTCCCAACCACCACCCAGGGCCTTGTACAAAGTCACCAGGCTGCTGACCGCGTTGCCACGGCTGACCAGGTAACCGTCCTGTTGCTGCAACAGCAGTTGCTGAGCATCGAGCACCCGTTGAAAATCAGCGAAGCCTTCGCGGTATTGCGAGCTGGCCAGATTCAGCGAGCGCTGCGCAGCCTGAGAGGCCTGGTCGCGAATGGTTGCACTCTGCAGCGAGCGCACCAGCCCGCTGGCAGCATCGTCGGCCTCACGGGCGGCTTCGCGCACGCCCTGGTGGTACAACTCGATCAGTTGCTGCAAGCGGGCATCTTCCACGCGTACGGTGTTCTTGCGCCGGCCATAGTCGAACGGGTTCCAGATCAGGCTTGGGCCAGCCGCCAGGTCGAAGGTGTCGGGCAGATGATTGGCCGATAAAAAGGTCCAGCCGATACTGCCAAGCAAGCTCAGCTGTGGATAAAGATCGGCCTCGGCCACCCCGACCAGCGCCGACTGCGCCGCCACTGCCTGCTCGGCGGCACGGATGTCCGGGCGGCGCTGCAGCAGGCTGGCCGGTACATCCTGCAACACTGCCCGGTTGGGCAAGGGCAGTTGGCCATGCCCGGCCTCTAGCTGCGGCAGCGGCCCGGGCGGGCGGCCGAGCAGCGAACACAGCACATTGCGCAGGGCATTGAGCTGGTTCTCGAACTCGGGAATGGTGGCCTGGGTCGCCAGGTATTGAGTACGCGCCTGCTGCCAGTCGAGTTCGTCATTTTCACCGTGGCGGAACAACCGCTCGGTGATCTCCAGGCTACGCGCCTGGCGCTTGGCGTTCTCTTGTGCAATAGCCAGCCGCGCCTCGGCAGTGCGCAGGGCAAAGTAGGTGTCAGCCACCTGCGCACGTAGCAGCAACATGGCATCGGCGTAGTTGGCCTGGGAGGCGAAGTAGACGGCATCGGCGCTTTCGATGGCGCGACTGAAGCGGCCCCAGAAGTCAATTTCCCAGCCGATGTCGAAGCCCACGCTGGATTGCCAGAACACCGAATCACGGGCCGAAGGCGTACCAGACTGATCCTGCTTCAGGTACAGGCTTTGCGCACTCAGTTGCTGCAGCTGCGGATAACGCCCGGTTTGCACGATGGCCAACTGGGCACGGGCTTCAGCGATACGCAGGCCAGCCACGCGCAGGTTGGTGTTGTTGGCATCGGCCTCAGCTATCAGCGTATCCAGCGTCGGGTCGGCAAACACCGCCCACCACTGGCGCAGGTCGGGCGCCGCCGCGCTGCGCCCGGCCTGCTCCAGCATTGGCGTGCTCCAGCTGCCCAACCACGGCGTTTGGGGCTTTTCATAATCCGGGCCGACTTGGGTGCAACCGGCCAGCACCATCAGCAGCCCCAGGCCACAGCAGCGGTTGGGCATGGCTCAGGCGGCAGGTGGTGCCGGTTGCTCCGGCACCTGCAGCGCAACCCATTGCCAGAACAACACGTAGGCCACGCCAAGGATTACCGGGCCGATGAACAAGCCGATGATGCCTTTGACCACCATCCCGCCCAATGCGCCGATCAGTACCACCGGCATTGGTACATCGACCCCGCGCCCCAGCAGCAGCGGCTTGAGCACGTTGTCGGCAAGGCCGGCGACAAAGGTGTAGACGGCAAAAATGATGGTCGCCACCGTGAAGCCTTCGGCGTTGAACACATAAATGATCACCGGCAAGGTCACCAGCGTCGCCGGGGCCTGTGCAATGCCCAGCATGAGGATGACGATGGCCAGCATCCCGGCACCGGGAACCCCTTTGACGATAAAACCAACACCGATCAGCAGCATCTGGATGAAGGCAATGCCAATCACCCCTTGTGCCACCGCGCGAATGGTAGCCGTACACAGCGTGGCCAGGGGTTTCCCGCGCTCTGCGCCTGAAACCCGCATGGCGATGCGCTGGGCAGCGATTTCACCGCGTTCACCGAAGGCCATGATGACCCCGGAAATGATGATTGCACCGATGAACAGAAGGAAAGCCCCACCGGCGCTGGCCGCAGCGCCCAGCACCGTTAGCCCGGCCCCCTTGATCTGGGGCATCCACTGATTCAGCAC
Source organism: Pseudomonas sp. JY-Q (assembly GCF_001655295.1). NCBI lineage: Bacteria > Pseudomonadati > Pseudomonadota > Gammaproteobacteria > Pseudomonadales > Pseudomonadaceae > Pseudomonas > Pseudomonas sp. JY-Q. The sequence continues at coordinate 5,322,604 of NZ_CP011525.1, forward strand.
ACTGGCCATGTTTTCGGAGGCCGCCAACCACAGCGCATGCACCTTCGGCCCGATCAGTGGCCAGGTCGCCACGGAATCAGGCGGGACCGGCACGCTCCAGGCGCCGCTCTTGAGCAGCGTCACCAGGCTGTCCACCGATTCGCCAATGGACATCATCACCAGGTAGATAGGTACCAGCAGCAGCACCAGAACCAGTAGCACCACCAGCGTCGCCACATAGCCTTGCTTGAGCCCGGTGCGGCGCTGGATACGGCAATGCAACGGGTACAACGTAACCGCCAGGATCACCGCCCACATCATCAACTCCAGGAACGGCTGAAACACCTGGAAAGCGAAGATCACCAAGGCTGCTACCAGACCGGCCTTGATGAGCACATCGAGCAAGCCCCGCGAAAGGGCGCTGTCCAGCTTGAAACTCGACTGCATGATTCACCTCCCGATACCCAATGCGCCAGCAAGGCGCAATTCACTGGCCCGTTTCAGGGGATGCCTGTACAGGGCTGTCATCGCACAGCTGCCGCGCCAGGGCCATCATGACCAAGGGCACCACCGCCATCGACAAGGTGATGGCCAGCACCAGCAGGTCGTGTACCTGCTGGGTGAGTACCTGGTGCTCCAGCGCCAGCTTGAACACCACGAAGGCAAACTCGCCACCCGAAGCCAACACCACGCCCAGGCATAACGCCTGGGCCTGGTTGAGCCCTCCGGCCGTATGCCCCAGGCCATACAGCAAGGGCAGCTTGATGGCCACCAGCAGCACGGTGAGGCCCAGCACCATCAGCGGCATGCCGAACAGCAGACGCAGGTCGGCACTCATACCTACGCCAACGAAGAACAATCCAAGCAGCAGGCCTTTGATCGGCTCGATCTGGGTTTCCAGTTCGTGGCGGAACGGCGACTCGGCCATCAGCACACCGGCCAGAAACGCCCCCAGCGCCATCGACACACCCACATGCTCCATCAACCAAGCGGTGCCCAGCACGACCAGCAAGGCCGTGGCGGTCGACAGCTCAGGCAGGCCCGAACCCACCGTCCACTTGAATATCGGGGTCAGCAGATAACGGCCAAAAACAATCAGCACTCCAATGCCGACAGCTACAGCCAACAAAGGCCAGGCACCTTCGTCAGCAGTGCTGACATCGCCACCGAGCAGCGGCACCACGGCAATCAAGGGAATGGCGGCAATGTCCTGGAACAGCAGGATGGCCACGGCCAGGCGGCCATGAGGTTTGCCCAGGTCCTTGCGCTCGGCCAGTACCTGCAAGCCAAAAGCGGTGGACGACAGCGCCAGGCCCAGCCCCAGCACGATGGCGGCGGGTTTCGATTGGTCGAACAGCCAGAATGCCAGTAGCCCAAGCAGCACGGCGGTCAGCCCCACTTGCAAACTGCCGACGCCAAATAGCGCCCGGCGCATGGTCCACAGGCGCCTTGGGGACAACTCCAGGCCAATCACGAACAACAGCATGACCACGCCCATTTCCGACAGCCGCGCCACGTTGTCCGGGTTGCCGAGCAGGCCAAACACCGACGGACCAATCAGGATACCCGCCAAGAGGTATCCCGGTACTGCGCCCATTTTCAGACGCTGCGCCAGCGGTACCAGAAGCACCACAGCCAAAAGGAATACCACCGTCGCCTGCAACAGGCTGCCGTCATGTGGCATGAGCTCGTACCTTCGCAGCTCCCTGCAGGGAGGGGTTCAGAAACGTTCTTCGACGAACTTGAACGGGTAGGCGACCGCCTTGTACTTGCCGATCTTGCCGCGTTTGGGCAGCTTCACCTGCTGGTCGCGGGTTATGTCCTTGTAGGGAATACGGCTGAGCAGGTGGCTGATGATATTCAGCCGGGCGCGACGTTTGTCGTTGGAATTGGCCATGAACCACGGTGCCCAAGCGGTATCCGACGCCTGGAACATTTCGTCACGCGCTTGGGTGTATTCATCCCAGCGGCTATACGACTTGAGGTCCATCGGCGACAACTTCCACAGCTTGCGGCCGTCGTTGATGCGATCCTGCAGGCGCCGGGTCTGCTCATCGGCGCTGACTTCAAGCCAGTACTTGATGAGGATGATCCCTGAATCGACCATGACCCTTTCGAACCCGGGTACTCCGGTCAGAAACTTGTCCACTTGCTCGCCAGAGCAAAAGCCCATTACCCGCTCAACGCCCGCACGGTTGTACCAGCTGCGATCGAAGATCACCACTTCACCCGCCGCAGGCAGATGGCCCAGGTAACGCTGCACGTACATCTGGGTCTTTTCCCGCTCGGTCGGTGCGGGCAGCGCCACCACACGAAACACCCGCGGGCTGACACGCTCGGTAATGGCCTTGATGGTGCCGCCCTTGCCGGCGCCATCGCGGCCTTCGAAGACAATGCAGACCTTCAGGCCCTTGGCGACCACCCACTCCTGTAGCTTCACCAACTCTACATGCAGGTTCTTGAGCGCTTTTTCGTACGCCTTGCCGCCCAGCTTTTCTGGCTGTTTTTTGGGGGGCTTCCTGGACGGCTTCGACATGACACGCTCCTGAAGGCGAATGAAGAGTGAGTATGGTCGATTAATGCCAGTTTGCCGCTTCGCTTGCAGATTGATGTGGGGGCTGTCGTGCAGCCCCCGGGAGGCACTATTTGGCCAGCTTGTTGTAACTGGTCATCAGGTTGCGGTAGTCCGGGATATGGTTGGAGAACAGGGTACCCAGCCCTTCGATGTCGTTGCGCCAGTCACGGTGCAGTTCGCAGGCCACGCCGAACCAGGTCATCAGCTGCGCCCCGGCAGCCTCCATGCGTCGCCAGGCCGAATCACGGGTCAGTTCGTTGAACGTGCCAGAGGCGTCGGTGACGACGAATACCTCGAAGCCCTCCTCCAACGCCGACAGGGCCGGGAAAGCCACGCATACTTCAGTGACCACGCCAGCAATCAGCAGCTGTTTCTTGCCGGTGGCTTTTACCGCTTTGACGAAATCTTCGTTGTCCCAGGCGTTGATGTTGCCCGGGCGTGCAATGTAGGGGGCATCAGGGAACTGCTCTTTCAGCTCCGGCACCAGCGGGCCGTTGGGCCCCGTCTCGAAGCTGGTGGTGAGGATGGTCGGCAGCTTGAAGTATTTGGCCAGGTCAGACAGGGCCAAGACGTTGTTCTTGAAGCGGTCGGGGTCGATGTCCCTTACCAGCGAGAGCAAGCCGGTCTGGTGGTCGACCAGCAGTACGGCTGCGTTGTTCTTGTCCAGACGCTTGTATTGGAAGGTCACAGTGGATCTCCTTGCTTCAGCGGGTTGGGAGTATCAGCGTAGGCAAGGATGGAGGGTGGGAGAGACCGTCAGTCGGCTTGCCTGTACTGCCATGTGCCCCATCACTTCACAAATTCCTGAACTGATTATTTGCCGCCAGCGATTTTTCCCCTCGCCAACCGCCACCAGAATCGCTTCACCACAATCACAAAAAACCGTGAGGCCACTCCCGTGGACCAGACACTCCAAGTGCGGCAAGCTGCCGCCGACCTCGTCGCGGCGTTCGCCAGCAACGACACCGCACGCTATTTCGCCTGCTTCAGCGAAGACGCCACCTTTCTGTTTCACACCTTGCCGTATCCGCTGCTGTCGCGTCGCGCCTATGAAGAGCTGTGGGCCCAGTGGCAGGCCGAGGGCTTTACCGTGCTTGCCTGCGAATCGGGCAACGCCCATGTAAGCCTGCAAGGCGACGTGGCTGTTTTCATGCACGATGTGGCCACGCGTATCCGCATCGGCGGTGAAGAGCACCCGTTGAGCGAGCGCGAGACCATTGTCTTCCGCCGCCATGGTGACCAGTGGCTGGCCTGCCACGAGCACCTGTCGGTCGTAACACCGGCCTGATCACCCTTTACGCGGCGCTGCCGCCCTGCCATCGCACCCACAAAAAGGCCCGCGCACTGCGCTGGCTACAACAACCGCGCTGGAGCACCACCATGAGCCACTCGACCGGTATCGAGACCAACGGCGTCGAACAGATCCCCGCCGATCAACGCGACGCCTCCCCGCTGGACCTGTTCCGCCTGATCTTCGGCGGTGCCAATACCTTCGCTACCGCCGTACTGGGCAGCTTCCCGGTGCTTTTCGGGTTGTCATTCCAGGCGGGTGTGTGGGCGATTCTGCTTGGCGTTGGCATCGGCGCGCTGATCCTTGCACCGATGGGGCTGTTCGGCGCGCTTAACGGCACCAACAACGCCGTTTCATCGGGCGCGCACTTTGGCGTACACGGGCGTATCGTCGGCTCGTTCCTGTCGCTGCTCACGGCGGTGGCGTTTTTCTCGCTCTCGGTGTGGAGCTCGGGCGATGCATTGGTCGGTGGTGCCAAGCGCCTGGCCGGTCTGCCAGAGACCGACCTGACCCTGGGGCTGGCCTACGGTGTGTTCGCGGTGCTGGTCCTGGTGGTCTGCATCTTTGGCTTCCGCTTCATGCTGTGGGTCAACAAGATTGCCGTTTGGGCCTCGAGCCTGCTGTTCCTGCTGGGCATCGTCGCCTTTGCCGGGCCCTTCGATGCCGGCTACGCAGGCAGCGTCAACCTTGGCCAGGCAGGCTTCTGGGCTGCGTTCGTCGGCGCGGCGATCCTGGCCATGAGCAACCCGGTGTCGTTTGGCGCCTTCCTGGGTGACTGGTCGCGCTACATTCCACGCGAAACCCCCAAGGCACGCATCATGCTGGCAGTGATCGCGGCACAGGGGGCGACGCTGATTCCGTTCCTGTTCGGCCTGTGTACGGCCACCCTGGTCGCCACCCAGGCTCCAGACTACATCGCCGCCAACAATTATGTGGGCGGACTGCTGGCGGTAGCGCCAAGCTGGTTCTTCCTGCCGGTGTGCCTGATTGCGGTGATCGGCGGCATGTCCACCGGCACCACCGCGCTGTATGGCACCGGCCTGGACATGTCCAGCGTGTTCCCACGCTTGCTCAGCCGAGCCGGCGCCACCCTGCTGATCGGCGTGCTGGCGATCGGCTTCATCTTCATTGGCCGCTTCACCTTCAACCTCGTGCAGAGCGTATCGACCTTTGCCGTGCTGATCATTACCTGCACCAGCCCGTGGATGGTGATCATGATCCTTGGCCTGATTACCCGCCGCGGCTTCTACCACGCCGACGACCTGCAGGTATTCACCCGCGGCCAGCGTGGTGGCCACTACTGGTTCCTGCACGGTTGGAACTGGCGCGGCATGGGGGCGTGGATCCCCAGCGCGGCGGTCGGCCTGTGCTTCGTCAACCTGCCGGGGCAGTTCGTCGGCCCACTGGGTGACCTGGCTGGCGGCATCGACCTGAGCCTGCCGGTCACGCTGGGGCTGGCTGGCGTGCTGTACCTGCTGTTGCTCAACCTGTTCCCTGAACCTGCTGGCGTGTATGGCCCCTTGGGCCCGCGATGGGTGCGTTGCAAAAGCACCGCGCATACGCCTGTGACCACTGCCGAAATGGCCTGACTGGAAACCGACCATGACCACTTCCCACTATATCGCCGGCCATTGGGTCGAAGGCCAAGGCAGCGACTGCATCAGTGTCAACGACCCTGCACTGGGGCAACCGTTCGCCGAGCTGATGGCCGCCAGCGTGAGCCAGGTCGACCAGGCCGTCGCCGCTGCCCGCAGCGCCCTGCCCGCCTGGAAAAGCACCTGCGCCAGTGAACGTGCCGCCTTCCTGCGTGGTTTTGCCGAACAGCTCGGGCAACGCCGTGAAGCGCTTGTCGCCCTGCAGATGCGCAATAACGGCAAACCGCGTCACGAAGCGGAAATCGACCTGGATGACGCCATCGCCACCTTTGGCTATTACGCCGAGCTGGCCGAGCAACTGCCATCGAAAAACCGCACTGTGCCGCTGGCTGCGCCGGGTTTCACCGCCCGCACCCGCCTTGAACCGGTGGGCGTGGTCGGCCTGATCGTGCCGTGGAACTTCCCGTTGGTGACCAGCGCCTGGAAACTTGCTCCGGCCTTGGCCGCCGGTTGCACCGTGGTGCTCAAGCCTTCAGAGGTCACCCCGCTGATCGAGCAGGCCTACGGCCAGATCGCCGACGCCCTGGGCCTGCCCGCCGGGGTGCTGAACATCGTCAACGGCAAGGCCGAGACCGGCGCCGCACTGAGCAACCACAACGGCCTGGACAAGTTGTCCTTCACAGGTAGCAACAGCGTCGGCAGCCAGGTGATGCGCAGCGCGTCGGCGCAGTGCCGGCCGGTGACGCTGGAACTGGGCGGCAAGTCGGCCATCGTGGTGTTCGATGATTGCGATGTCGACCAGGCGGTGGAATGGATTGTTGCCGGCATCAGCTGGAACGCCGGCCAGATGTGTTCGGCCACATCGCGGCTGCTGGTGCAGGACGGCATTGCCGATGCACTGCTGCAGCGCTTGCAGGCGGCACTGGAAAACCTGCGGGTGGGTAATCCTTTGACCGAAGAGGTCGACATGGGCCCGCTGACCAGCCAGGCGCAATGGCTGAAGGTGGCCAGCTACTTTGCCACGGCGCGGGAAGAAGGTTTGCAGTGCCTGGCTGGCGGCCATGCACTGGACCGTGAAGGCTGGTTCGTCAGCCCGACGCTGTATACCGATGTGCCGAAAGACAGCCGCCTGTGGACCGAGGAAATCTTTGGCCCGGTGCTCTGCGCACGGCGCTTTGCCACCGAGGAACAGGCCATTGCCGAAGCCAATGACAGCCGCTTCGGGCTGGTCGCCACGGTGTGCTCCGCCGACCTGGAACGCGCCGAGCGCGTGGCCGATGCGCTGGAGGTTGGCCATGTGTGGATCAACTCGGTGCAGGCGGTGTTCGTCGAAACGTCCTGGGGGGGCACCAAGGGCAGCGGGATCGGCCGTGAGCTGGGGCCTTGGGGGTTGTCAGCCTATCAGTCGGTCAAGCATGTAACCCGCTGTCTGGGCTGATATCGCAAGGGGCCGCCTTGAAGCTTCTCACCGGTGTCAGTCGACAGGCAGCAACCTGCAGCTTCAACGGCGGCAATGCCTGGAAAGGCTTTGAAATCGAGGTGATTAATCATCAAACCGTGGGGCAAGGCGAAATCTATGGTTTTCCGGCCTCCTCGCGGGTAAACCCCCACAGGTAATCCACAACACCTCAGGCCTGTGGTCATCTTGTGGGAGCGGGCATGCCCGCGAAGAAACCAACGCGGTGGATGGCACCGGCTCTGCCGGTGTTCGGGGGTAAACCCGCGCCTACAACGACCTGTGCGTGTGTAGGAGCGGGTTTACCCCCGAATACGGTGGCGGCTGCGACGGTGAGCGGCCGGTGGAAATTGGCCAGCAGGGCCGGCCCTTTCGCGGGTAAACCCGCGCCTACAGGCGACCGCGAAGGCTTTTCAACTGTTGAGCGCCCACGAGCAGTTCACCCGCGAAGAGGCCGGTACAGGCCATACAAACATTCCCCCCGCGTGACTTTCTCCAGTGCCCGCAAAGTCCCACTTCCTGGTACCCCCATAATCACAACACCAGGCCGGACCACCCATGCACCCTCAACGCACCGCCTTGCACAATGAACTGCACGCCCGTCCGTCACTCTATTTCGACGGCCCGGCGCATGTCTTCCACCTGGCCTTGCTCGGCGGCGATGCTGCCTGTACAGCATTGCTACAACGCTGCTGCCCTGATGTTTCGGACACCGGTGCCGCACAAGGCATCACTGACATGGATGGCCACCCGTTCAAATGGGAGCGGCACACCGAGTTCTTCACGTTGACGCTGGTTGTGCCATGCACCACAGCCGATACCACATGGCAAACCCTACCGCCGGTGCTGGCCGAGGCGATTGCGCCGCAGGCGGCGCAGGTGATCAATGCAGTGCAGGTGCTGGTACGTCACGAACAGGACCTGAACCTGGCCCACTATGGTTTCAAAGACCCGTGCGGCTCGTGCGTGGGTGGTGGCGATGCGGTGGTGTGGAGCGACTTCCGCCTGACCGAGGATGGCACCAACCGCTTCCTGTTCATCAACAGGCGCCTCAATGCCTACCGCCAGGGCCGCATGATCCGCCGCCTGCTGGAAATCGAGACGTACCGCATGATGGCTTCGCTGACCCTGAGCACGGCCAAGCAACTGAGCCAGGAACTGGATGCCTTCGACAAGACCCTGGTCTGCCTCTCCGAGCGCAGTGCCGGGGTCGATGGCCATGATTCCAAAGGGCTCTTGGAAGCCATTGCCCACCTGTCACGTCAGGTTGTAAGCCGCACGGTAAAAACCCGTCACCGCTTTGGCGCCACCCAGGCCTACGCACAGCTGGTGTTCGAACGCCTGGGGGAGTTGCGGGAAAGCCATGTGGGTGACTGCCAGCGCCTTGGGGTATTCATCGAGCGCCGGTTCAAGCCGACCGTGCGCTACTGCGCAGCCACCGAGCAACGGCTGGAGCAGTTGGCGAAGAACGTGGCCAACCTGGGCGACTTGCTGCAGGCGCGGGTGCAAGTTGAGATGGAGGAGCAGAACGCCGAGATCTTGCGCAGCCTCAATGCCCGGGCAGATGCCCAGGTGAAAATCCAGCGAGCGGTGGAGGGGCTGTCGATCATCGCCATCACCTATTACCTGCTGAATCTGTTCAAGCTTTTGTATGGCGGGCTGAATGTACTGGGGTTGGGACTGACGGCGCGCGATGGCTTGATGGCCATGGCGCCGCCAGTCCTGCTGGTGCTGCTGGTGATACTGCTGCGTATCAGGCAGGCCAAACAGCATTGAGTTGGGGGGCCTTGCCCCCGATGCCTACACCGACTCGTCAGCCGGCCGCGTACCTTCCTGCACCAGCACCATGCTCTGCGGCGAAGACAGTGGAATGCCTTCATCACGCAACCGGCCAAGAATGGTGAACAGCAGGTCGCTGCGGGCTCCCGATACCTGCCGCGGCCCGGCCACATAGCCACTCACACCAATCACCATGCCGCTGGCCGTCAGGTCCTTGAACGACACCGAGGTAGCTGGCGCATCCAGAATCGCCTCATGCTCATGGTAAGCCGCCAGCAGCAGCTCACGCACACGGTTGGCATCGGTCTCCAGCGGCAGTGTCAGGGTAATGCTGACCACGCCCAGCGCGTTGCCCATGGTCACGTTGCGCACGTTCTGCGAGATGAACTGCGAATTGGGCACGATCACCGTGGAACGGTCAGACATCTGGATTTCCGTGGCGCGCACGTTGATGCGGCGGATATCACCCTCGACACCCGCCAGGCTGACCCAGTCGCCGACCTTCACCGGGCGCTCGGTCAGCAGGATCAGGCCGGAAATGAAGTTCTGCACGATCTGCTGCAAACCGAAACCGATACCGACCGACAGGGCACTGACCACCCAGGTCAGGCTGGTGAGGTTGATACGCAAGGTCGACATCACCAGCATGGCCAGGAACAGGAAACCCAGGTAGCCCACCAGGGTCACCAGCGAGGCCCGCATGCCGGCGTCCATCTCGGTTTCCGGCAGCAGGCGGTCGCTCAGCCAGCGCTTGACCACACGGATGGCGAACAGGCCGCCGAGGAAGATGGCCAAGGCCAGCAGGATGTCCTGCGGCACGATGTTCAGGTTACCGAGCAGCTTGCCGCCGGTCCCATCCCAGTCGCCCAGACTCAACAGCAATTCGCTAGGGCTGGTGCCCGACGGCATCAACACCAGCAACAGTGCCAGGAACAGCACGACCGTGCGGCCAATGCCGGCCAGTATGGTACTGGCCTGGGCCTGGTGGCGAGGCGCCAGGCCCAGGGTCGACGCCAGTGCCAGGCCACCGGGCTGGCGGGGTGACAGCAGGGTTTCGCACAGGTCGCCGAAGAAGGTAGTCAGCAAGTAGGCACAGGTGATCACCAGGCTGACCCACAACAGCTTGGCGGTGAGGAAATAGGCGAGTGTCAGGTAGCCGGTGAGCAGTGCCAGCAGGATCAACGTCAGCCAGATGACCATCACGAACGGGATCAGCCCGGCCAGGCCCGTCGGGCGCTCCAGGCCATGCTTGCGCAGGGTGCGGCGGTAACACAGCAGCGCGCCTGCAAAGGTGAGCGCCACCACCAGCGCGGTCAGCCCGTTGACGGCCACCGTCAGCGCCAGGCTGGCGCCGATCACGCTGTTCATGCGCTCCATGGTCATCATGACCATCAGTGCCAGTGCCAGCACCTTCGGGAACCAGCCCAGCGCACTGGCGACTTCGTCGTGGATCGCCGGCAACCGCCAGGACGGACGCTGCAGCATCAGCATGGCGCGGCCCAGGCCTGTGATGAAGGCACTGAACACCACCAGGGTGAGAATGTGATTGGTCAGGCTGGCGATATCCGAACCCAAGCGTGCATTGCTTTCCAGCCCCCAGCGCAGCAACGACACCGAGCCGGCGATGGTGCCCAGGGTTGCCAGGCTAACGCCCAGAGCCAAGGCGCTGCGGCGCAGGCGGCCCTCCGGCAGCCAGTGGACCATGGCACTGGCCAGCAAGCGTTCAAGCACGCGCCGCACCAACGTCCACACCAGAATCGCCGCCACCAGGCTGGCAACGAACAGCCAGCGGTTTTCGGCGCTGAAGGCGCTGCTGATGGCATCGGCCGCCTCGCTGCGCAGGTCACGCAGGCGCGCCACGTCGTCCTGGGTGGGGCGGATGATGCTCTGCCAGAAGGCTGGGCTCAGCGGCGAGGCTGCACGGCTGGTGATTTGCGAGTTGAACTGGCTGCGGCGCAGGTTGACGATTTGCGTGGACAGGTCACGGGCCGACTGGGTCAGCTTGGTGGCCTGATCCTGCTGGGCTACCAGCGCCTTTTTCTCGGCCTCCAGCGCTTTGCGCTGCTGTGTCAGGGTAGCAGCCTCGTCCGGCTGGGCCGGGCCGATGACCTTAAGCTGGTCGTCGAGTTTTCCCACATCGGCAGTGCGCTGTGTACTCAGTGCATCAGCTTGACGCTGAACCTGCATCGCGCCCAGGCGCAGTTGCGACAGCACGTCGTCGTTGGCCTCGCTGGTGACGCCTTGGCGGATCAGGTCCAAGCGGTCACTCAGCTGTTCGAGGCTGGCGTTTTCGTCCAGTGCGGGCGCTTCGGCAGCCGCCAAGTTGGACAATGGCGTGGCCGGGGCCGACCAGGCCGGGCTGACAAGCAACAGCATCAGGGCCAGCAGGGCAATCAGACCTGGGCAATAACGGGCAAGGCTGACACGCCTCATCGAATATTCCTCTTTGCAATTCGATTTGGCGGGGGATTCTACGCGGCTTCGGGCCGTCAGGAGAGTGCCGTTTCTCGCTTCAGCAATTGCTGTTTGCGCTCCACGCCCCAGCGGTAACCGCTGATGTCGCCATCCCGGCGCACTACGCGGTGGCAAGGGATGGCCACGGCAATACGGTTGGCCGCGCAGGCCATGGCTACCGCCCGCACGGCCTTGGGGGCGCCAATGCGCTCGGCGATGTCGGTGTAGCTGACCCGGCTGCCGGCCGGCACCTCACGCAGCGCCTGCCACACTCGCTCCTGAAACGCGGTGCCTTGTACATCCAGCGGCAGGGCCAGGCCCAAGGCGGGCGCTTCGACGAAACCGATCACTTCGGCCACCCTCTGTTCGTAGGCGCTGTCGCCGCCAATCAGGTGGGCCTTGGGGAACTGATCCTGCAACTCGAGCAACAAGCCCTCGGGGTCGTCGCCCAGCAGAATCGCGCAGATACCCTTGTCGCTCTGGGCGACCAATATTGCACCCAGCGAGCACTGCCCAAGGGCGAAGTGAATGGTTGCCCCGGCACCGCCGGCGCGGTATTGCCGGGGGCGCATGCCCAGGCGCTGGTCGGCGCTTTCGTAGAAGCGGCTGTTGGAGTTGTAGCCGGCGTTGTAAATAGCATCGGTGACAGAGTGCTGGCCGTCTTCCAGATGCGCACGCAGGCGCCGGGCCCGGAAGGCTGTGGCGTAGGCCTTGGGGGTGACCCCAGTTTCGGCCTTGAACAGCCGATGCAGGTGGAAGGGGCTGACGGCCAGCTGTGCACTGAGTTGGTCGAGGCTTGGCGCGGGGTCGCTGGTTTCGATCAAGCGGCAGGCGTGGGTAACCAGCTGGCTATGGCGGGTGGCGCTGGCCTTGCTGATACAGCGTTTGCAAGCACGGTAGCCGGCAGCCTCGGCACCCGCGGCAGTGTCGTAGAACTCGACGTTCACGCGCTTGGCCTGGCGTGATTTGCAGCCGGGGTGGCAGTAGACGCCAGTGGTACGTACGGCGTAGACAAAGTGGCCTGTGGCGGCAGCGTCGCGGCTCTCTACGGCTTGCCAGCGTTGGTCGGGGGTGGTGTAGGGGTTCATCTTTGTTTCCCGGATATGTTGTTGCCTGTACGGGCGATGCAAAAACCTCAGGCCCGCCACAGGTACCAGGCCGCCACGGTACGAAACGGCCGCCAGGCGCCGCCCAGCGAACGCATTTGCGCCGGAGTCGGCGCCGTCTCCAGCCCTTTGAGCCGCCGATACCCCTCGCGCACGCCAAAATCGTCCACCGGCAGAATGTCAGAACGCCCCAGGCTATAGATCAGCAGCATCTCCACCGTCCACCGCCCTACCCCACGCAACGCCACCAGGCGTTCGATCAACGCCTCGTCAGCCATGGTTAACGCCTGCTCCCGCGTCGGTACCAAGCCCTCCAGGGTGGCTTGAGCAATGCCCTGGACCGTCACCAGCTTGCTCGCCGAAAAGCCGCAGGCACGCAGGGTTTCCGGGGTTACCGCCAACAACTGCTCAGGCTGCGGAAAATCATCTGCCGGGAACAGTGCCAGCAAACGCCCCAGGATCGCCTCGGCGGCGCGGGCGTGCAGTTGCTGGTAGGCAATCGCCCGCACCAATGCCTCATAAGGCTCACGTCCCGGCGTAGCCTGGTGCAGGCAGGGCCCGATCGCTGCGATATGCCGCGACCAGTCCGGGTCAAGTGCCGCCAGGTGTTGCGTGGCCTCGTGATAGGCCTCAGGCGAAAGGTCGGCCAGCATCATGGCACCTCCATCAAGTCGATTGCAGGTCCAGCTTAGCGCAGCCGTTCATCGGGCAAACGCCGGTTCTTGCGCAGCTAATCTTTGGCATTCCATTGCTCCGCGCCATCTTCCCCGCATAGAATTGAGAACTATTCACAATCGCACACATCACTGGACTGGGCCTTCTCTACGATGCAGATCAACGACACGCTCAAGCCCACCGAGGTCGCTCTGCTCTACCAGTCCCACCATGCCTGGTTGCGTGGCTGGTTACGCAGCCGGGTCGGTTGCAGTGAACATGCCGCAGACCTGGCCCAGGATACCTTCGTGCGGTTGTTGCGCGCCCGCCACGTGTCGCCGCTCAAAGAACCGCGCGCCTACCTCAGCAGCATCGCCCGTGGCTTGATGATCGACCAGTTCCGCCGCCGCGCGCTGGAGCGGGCCTACCAGGAGAGCCTGGCACACCTGCCCGAAGCAGAAGTGCCCAGCGAAGAGGATAAGCTTGTCATCCTCGATAGCCTGGAACGCCTCGACCGCGCCTTGCACCAGTTGAAACCGCGCGTCCGCCAAGCGTTCCTGCTGGCCCAGCTAGACGGTTTGAGCATCGTGCAGGTCGCCCAACGTCTGGAGGTGTCCAGGGCCACCGTTGAGCGCGATCTGGCCAAGGCCCTGGGCGTCTGCTACCGGTTGCGCTATGCCGATGCCTGATGGTACGCCCGCTCAAACGCAAGTCGATCAGGCCATCGACTGGCTGGTAAAGCTGCGTTTCGACACCCCCAGCCCGCGCACCGAGCAGCAGTTTCAACACTGGCTGGCCAGCCACCCACACAACCGCCTGGCCTGGCAGCGGGTCAGTCATCTGGGCGATGAACTGGCCGGGCTGCCCAAGGACCTGAGCCGGCGCACCCTGGACGCTAGCCAGCACCCCAAAGCCAGCCGCAGGGACCACCTGAAGTTACTGGGGCTGTTGGCCGTGGGCGGCAGCCTGGGCTGGGCCGCGCGCGAACCGCTAGGCCTGCCACTGCTGCTGGCCGACACCAGCACCGCCACCGGTGAACGGCGCCAATGGCAAGGCAGTGACGGCAGCCGCATCCAGCTCAACACTGCCAGTGCCATCGACTTGCACTACAGTGCAGACCAACGCCAGCTGAAACTGATCCATGGCGAGGTCAGCCTGGACAGCAACCCCAACGACAACCGCCCATTCCACGTCGCCACCCCTGTCGGCCCGCTGACCACCTTCGATGGCCAGCTGTTGCTGCGCGAAAACAGCCAGGGCCTGCTGCTGTCGGTGCGGCGTGGTGAAGTCACGCTGTTCCCTGCCTCGGCCTCAGCGAGGCAGGTGCTGCCCGGTGAAACTTTGCAAGTCAGCGCCAACGGCAGCATTCAGGCCAGAACACTGCACAACGATCCCTGGGGTTGGACCGAAGGTGTGCTCAGCGTGCAGCAGATGCCGCTTGCCGAGTTTGTCAGCGAACTCGGCCGCTACCGACCGGGCCTGTTGTGCTGCGCTCCAGAAGTGGCGGGCTTGAAGGTTTCCGGCACCTATCAGTTGGCTGACACCGGGCAAATCCTGCAACTGCTCACCCGCAGCCTGCCCGTGCGGGTCGAGTACAGGACGCGCTATTGGGTCAGCATCGGCGCGGCGTAAAGGGATATCACTGCGCCACAGCCCGCATCCGCCCACGGCGCCGGTATGACTGCCTGGCAAAGCACACGAACAGCCCGGCCATCAGGGCCAGCGCCATGGGCAAACCGTGGGGCGCGACATTCATGGCCGCCCCACTGACCAGCGGCCCGACCAGGCTGCCTACGCCCCAGAGCAAGCCCACACTGGCGTTGGCAGTGACCAGGTCCTGGCCCTTGAAGCGCTGCCCGATCAGCACCAGCGCCAAGGTATAGATGCCCCCCGCCACCGCGCCCAGCACCACCAGCAGCGGCCACAGCAGCCAGGTCAGATTCAGCAGCCAAGGCAAACCGATGCCGATCACCATCGCCACCAGCCCGCACGCCAGGTGCAGCCCCGTGCGCTCAACCCGATCGGCCAGCCAGCCCAGCGGCAGCTGGAACAGCATGTCGCCGGCAAACACCACCGTCACCATCAACGCTGCCACGCCAACGGCAAAGCCATGGCTGGTGGCGTACACCGGCAGCAGCGACAGCACCACGGCATCGAAGAACGAGAAGAACAGCACCGCCATGCACAACGCCGGTGCCACACGGAAGAACCCGGCCAGGCCGAAGCTTTTTTCGCCCTCTTCGTGCTCGACATGGTCGTTGGGCACCGTCAGCACAATGCACAGCAACGCCAGCCCATAACAGACCGTGACGACACCCGTGATCCACGGGCTATCGGCGCCCAACACTGCCAGCATGGCCGGGCCCAGCACCTGAAAGCCCGTAAAGCTGGTGGCGTACAAGGCCATGATCTTGCCGCGGTTATGTTCGGGGCACAGTTCGTTGACCCACGACTCGCCGAGGATGATGGCGATCCCCATGCCAAGCCCCAGGCCCAGGCGCAGCAACGCCAGCAGCCACAACGAGCCGAACGCGGACTCGAGCAAGGCGATGCTGACCGTGCACAGGCTGAAACACAGCAGATAGATAGTGCGCCGGGTGAGATGGCGGCAGCAGATGTCGACCAGAAAAGCCGAGAGCATCATGCCGGCGGCAGGGATGGCCGAGATGATGCCGATTTCCAGGGTGCTCGCCCCCGCTTCATGCAGGCGCAACGACACCAGCGGCAAACTGGCCCCCAAACTGAAACCCACGACAGAAACGGCGAACAACAAGCCCGCCAATAAACGCATGTTCATGTACCACTCCTGGCAAACCGAAAAGACGTGCAGAAACAGGCGCGCACGCCGGAACGGCGAGCGACGCGAAAGCGCAGATCAGTTCAGGCGAGGTGTGGCGAGAAGGTGAAGGCAAACAGCACGCTGCGGCGGCGCTTGAGCACCGTGTCACTCGGCCATGCACGACGCAGTGCCTGGAAGGCAGGCTGGCGGGCGTGTGGGAGGGACTGGGTACGGCGCATTGCTTTGGCTACTACGCAGGTGATTGAAAAAAGAGGCGGCACTCTAGCCACCTCCGGGGGGCTCGTCAATTGCCCAGGGGCCTCTGCCAGGCCCCCGGCGCGTTCAGCGTTTACCTGTACTTGGCAGAAACACCGCCAACAACCCGAACAATGGCAGGAACGAGCACAACCCATACACGTATTCGATACCACGCAGGTCCGCTACGTACCCCAACAGCGCAGCACCAATGCCGCCAAAACCGAACATCAGGCCAAAGAAGATCCCGGCAATCATGCCCACGCTGCCCGGCACCAGCTCCTGCGCATACACCACGATCGCAGAAAACGCAGAAGCCAGGATAAAGCCGATCACCACGCTCAGCACCGTGGTCCAGAACAAGTCGGCATACGGCAGCGCCAGCGTGAACGGCGCCACGCCCAGTATTGAAAACCAGATGACTGCCTTGCGCCCGATACGGTCACCGATCGGCCCGCCGAAGAAGGTGCCCGCCGCCACCGCGCCGAGGAACAGGAACAGATGCAGCTGCGAGCTGGCCACCGACACACCGAACTTCTCGATCAGGTAAAAGGTGAAGTAGCTGGTGAAGCTGGCCATGTAGAAGTACTTGGAGAACACCAGCAAGCCCAGCACGATCAGCGCCGCAATTACCCGATTGCGCGAAATGCCGTGGGTGGCCTGAACCGTCTTGCGCGCCTTGGCCTGATTGAGGTGCTCCTTGTACCAACCGCGCAGCATCAGGGTAACGCCGAGGAAGAACAGCCCGGCCAGGCCGAACCAGGCCACATGGGTCTGGCCGAACGGAATGACGATGGCCGCTGCCAGCAGCGGGCCCAGAGCGGAGCCGGTGTTGCCACCGACCTGGAAGGTCGACTGGGCCAGGCCGAAGCGCCCGCCCGAGGCCAGCCGTGCAATACGCGAGGTTTCCGGGTGGAAGGTCGACGAGCCAATGCCCACCAGCGCCGACGCCAGCAGGATCATCGGGAAACTGCCAACGAAGGCCAGCATCACGATCCCCACCAACGTGCACAGGGTGCCTAGCGGCAACAGATTTGGCGTGGGCCGGCGGTCGGTGAAGAAGCCGACCCAAGGCTGCAACAGCGAGGCGGTGATCTGGAACGTGAGCGTGATCATGCCGATCTGGGCGAAGCTCAGGTCGTAGTTGGCCTTGAGCATCGGGTAGATCGCCGGCAGCACCGACTGGATCAGGTCGTTGATCAAATGCGCCAAGGCGCAGAAACCGATGATGCGCATCACCATCGGCGAGGCTTGGCTTGCCGCTGCCGGGGTGGATGCGGTGGAGGCACTACTGGTGGCCATTTGCCTGAATCTCCGTCCTCTGGTTTGGGATCCGATTATCAGGAATCAAATAGATACATAGCTACCTTTTTTATCCCCCTGTCGCCACGCACTTGAAAATGGTTCTCAATATAATTAGCATCCTCTGCCAATGACCCCTGTCATCGTTAGGCCAAACGGCCCCTATCGTGAGCAGACCGCCCCCATGAGCCCGATGTCCGCCAAGCAGCTGCAGCCCGACCCACAACAGGAAGCGTTGGCGTGGTTTTCGTTGCTGCGCCAGCCCGGTTGCGACGAAACCCAGCGCCAGGCATTTGCAGCCTGGTGCCAGGTACAAGAGAACGCCCACGCCTACGCCGAGCTGGAGACGTTCTGGCAACAGCTGCAACCCGCACCTGCCCGCCCTCACCCACGGCATGTCACTGTCCGTCGCAGTCACCTGGGTAAAGGGTTGGCGCTTGTGTTCTTGCTAGGGTTAGGCGCTGCTGCTTACCTGTACTGGCCGCTGATACAGCGTCTGGCCAGCGAGCTGCACACCGATGTGGGAGAGCGCCGCAGCATACGCTTGGCGGATGGCACGACATTGAACCTGGACAGCGCCAGCGCGATGAACGTCGACCTGCGCGGCCGCACCCGCCAACTGCACCTGGTGCAGGGCCAGGTGCATATGGAAGTCGTGCTCGACGGGCGGGCCATGGACGTGGAAGTGGGCAACGCACGCATCCAGGTATACGGCACTCGCTTGCAGATAGCCCGCCATGCAGGGCGTGACGAACTCGTGGTATTCAGTGGCAAGGCCATGGTCACCCAGGGGGGTGAGCAGCGAATGGTCTCGGCAGGTGAGCGGGTAACCTTCGATGACACACGCATCGACCCGGTGCGTAAGGCTGATCTGAAAACCGCTGACAGTTGGCGCAACGGCCGCCTTAAAGCCACAGACATGCCATTGAGGCAGGTGCTGGAGCGCCTTGCCGGTTACCAAGGGCAGCGTCTGTGGATGATGGATGAACAAGTGGCTCATCGCCGTGTAAGCGGCCACTTCAACCTCGACCGGCCTGACCAAAGCCTGCAATCCCTGGCTGCAGCCCAGCAGTTGCAGTTGCTGGGCGTGCTCGGGCACTGGCTTGTGGTGCGCTGAAACCGGGGCTGGCCGCTAAGTTTTTGAAAGCGTGCAAATTTTTTTTGAAATGAGTGTTGACAGAGGGGGCGTTCAAGAGAATAATGCGCGCCATCGGCTACATAGCTCAGTTGGTTAGAGCATAGCATTCATAATGCTGGGGTCCGGGGTTCAAGTCCCTGTGTAGCCACCAAACAAGACGAAGGGCTTACCGCAAGGTAAGCCCTTTTTCTTTGCCTGCGAAAAAGTTGCTGGTGCCCGCGCGAACCCATCCAGCAGCAGCCGGGCGCCGAATCACAGGGTTCGGCGCTGCTATCGTCGCCTCAACGTATTCCGGTCACCGCCACAGCCAGGCCAAGCCCGATCAATGCCAGACCAATGGCCCGGTCCACCAGCACTTGCCGTTCGATCATCGCCTTGCGCAATGCCGTGCTGGAAAAAAATACCGCCACCAGGCTGAACCATAGCCAATGGGCAACGGACATGAACGCACCGTAGGCGAAGTTCAGCGTCAGCGGGCTGCCAGGCTGTACCACCTGGGTGAAGGCACTGATGACAAACAACAGGGTCTTGGGGTTGAGGGCGTTGGTCAAAAAGCCGGTGCGCAGCGCTTGCAGTACGCTGGCAGCAGACTGGCCAACCCCGTCCAGGCTGATGCGTCGGGTGTTGGTCAATGACTTGTACCCGAGGTAGATCAGGTAGCCCGCACCCAGCACTTTCATGACGAGGAACAGCGCCGGGCTCTGGCTGATGATTACGGCAATGCCCAACACCGTGTACAACACATGCACCTGCACCCCCAGTGCGATACCTATGGCGGCCGCCAGCCCGGCCTTGCGGCCCTGCGCATAACTGCTGCGGGTGACCATGGCGAAATCGGCGCCAGGGCTGATGACGGCGAGCAGGGTAAACAGGGCGACGGCGATGAGTTCGGTCATGCTGATGGCTCTCGATAGGCGATGGAAATGCACAGACCGCCGATTATCGAGCGCTTACAGATGCGGAAAAATCGATTTATGCTGAGATGAATCTGATAGTTTTGCTCACAGATACGTACAGCCTGCCTTGGCCTCTTCGCGGCTAAACCCGCTCCTACAGGGAACTATGTGGCCATGTAGCAGCGGGTTTACCCGCGAAGAGGCCGGCACAGCTGAGCAGGGAAATCATGAAACTGCCGCCACTCAACGCCTTCCGCTACTTCGACATTGCCGCCCAGACCGAGAGCTTCGTGCGCGCCGCCGAGCACTTGCACGTCACTCACGGCGCGGTCAGCCGCCAAATACGCCTGCTGGAAGAAAGCCTTGGCGTGGAACTGTTCGAACGGCGCAACAGGGCCATTTTCCTCACCCCTGCCGGGCGCGCCCTGCATGGCACCACCCAGGCGATCTTCGAGCAGCTGGAAGGCGCCGTGCAGCGTTTGCAGCACCAGGTCCGCGACAATGTGCTTGTGCTGTCCTGCGAACCGACCATCGCCATGCGCTGGCTGATCCCGCGCCTGCCGCGCTTCCATGCCACCCATCCCGACCTGCAGTTACACCTGGTGGCTGCCGGCGGGCCGCTGGACTTCGCCCGCAGTGGGGTCGACATGGCCATCCGCCGTGACGACTTCCACTGGAATAACCAGCTGTTCAACCAGAAGGTCTGCGATGAATGGATCGGCCCGGTGTGCCACCCCGCCGCCAGCGCCAGACTCGATGGCCAACGGCTGCTGCACAGCACCACACGCCCTGCTGCCTGGCCCACCTGACTGCGCCTGAGCGGCCAACAGGCGCGGCACTGCGAACGCAGCGACTACGAGCATTTCTACCTGTCGATCCAGGCCGCCAACGCCGGCCTGGGCCTGGCCATGGCCTCAGCCCTGATGGTGTGCGACGAACTCGACAGCGGGCAGTTGCAGGCGCCGTACGGTTTTGTGCGCGATGGCTCGGCCTACCACCTGCTTAGCCCACAGCCTCTGGCCGACAGCAGCAAGTGCCAGCGCTTCGCAGAGTGGCTAATGGACGAATGCCGGGGTTGCCTGGCTCATTTGGGTTTGACGCAGAACGACGACCCCGCACTGCCATCGCCGCCCCAGGTGCGATAGCCGGCGGTATCCACATGAATGCGGCCTGATGGGTAGCGGCCCAGGCCCATGTTCCAGGCTTGGCCGTGCTGCTGCCAGAAACGGCACAGCGGATTGGGGTCGGCCCAGGCCGGCAGCAGTATATCGACGGCGAACGCGCGGGTATGCGCACTGTTGGCTGCCCCGCCCGCACAGGCGTTCAGGCGCGGCTCACGGTAAGCCGAAACCACCTCGAACTGGCGCAGGATGCCTTGATCGTCGAGTGCCCTGATCAACGCGAGGGTCGAGCGTACAGCCGCCCAATTGCCGGGGGGCGGTACAGCGAAAGGCGATGCGTGGCACAGTTTCCAGTCCGAAGCCGAGCGCAGCAACTGGTGAATTGGCACTACACCGTAAAGCCGGGCATCTACCAGCATTTCGCGGAAAGGGCGGGTTTGATGATCACCCGCCCACTGGGCGAACATCCACACGTCGCGCTCGTCAGCGTGGGCAACGCTCGCTAAACACAGGCCCGCTGCCAAAAGCAGTTTTCTCATTCTTTATCCGTCCCTGCTGAGAACAAAGCCTGCACTCCCACCGGAACTCATACTAGTTCAACGTGCAACCGTTACTGCAGCGTCAGCGGGTGGCCGAAGCAGAGGGGTGCCTGCGTGACGGGGTAAGCCGCTGGAAAGTCAGTCTTCGAACAGGGTACAGGCCATCACCAGGGCGTCTTCACGGCCGCCGGCGACCGGATAATAGTCGCGGCGGCGGCCAATTTCGTTGAACCCGTAACGTTCGTATAAACGATAGGCCGACTGGTTGCTGGCGCGTACTTCCAGGAAGCATTCGCGGCCATTGAGCTGATAGGCCCGGGCCATCAGGTGTTCGAGCAGGCGCAGGCCCAGGCCGCAACCTTGGTTTTCCGGTTTTACGGTGATGTTGAGCAGGTGCGCTTCATCGATGATCACATTGATCACACCATGGCCCACTTGCTGCTGGCCATCGAACATCAGCCAGACTTCGTACGACTTGAGCGCATCCTGAAAGATTCCACGGGTCCAGGGATGACTGAATGCGGCATATTCGATCTTAAGTACGGCATCCAGATCCGCCTCGGTCATCGGGCGGAAGCTGATCGAGTCACTCATTCAACGCTCTTCCAGCGCGCCATCAGCTGGCGCATGGCTTTCCAGACGTCCGCCTTGCGCTGCGGCTCGTCCATCAACAGTTCAAGGCCCGGCAATGCCCAGGCGTCGCCCAGGCTGTCGAGCGTCAGGGTTTGGTAATAGGCGTCGGCGTCGACATTGGCGGCAAAACGCAGTGCCGGCAGGCCGACCAGCCACAGACAGGTACACGGGGCGTCTTCCAGGCGCGCCTGAACGAAGCCCTGGACGAAATCGCGCGCAGCCTCCGGCCCCTGGTCCATGTTGCCGCGCACCAACAGTGGCCAGCGTACCGGCTCGCCGATGATCTGCGGGGCGTCGGGCAGGCCGGCGGCGCGCAGCATGTCCTTGAGCAGCAGATAGGACGGATCGCGGCTCTGGAAGGGCTGACCGGTGGCCAGTTCAACCAGCAGCAGGCAACTGCCGGCGCGCAACAACTGCAGCGAGAAGCGCGGTGGCGGCACCGGTGCCGGGCGCGGAGCAGCGGGCTGCTCTTGTGCCTCGGCAGGCTTGACGGCGGGTTTTGCCACACTGCCCGGGCGTGGGATCTCGATTTTCGGCCGCTCGCCGGAGCGGGCCTGGGGGGTGACAGGCGCTTCGTTGGTTACCGATGCCGGCCTGACCTCGAAATCGATGTCCTCGACTGGCACAACCGGCAGCAGCAGCTCGGGCCGCGACGGTGCGGCGAACGGCAGCTCGGCGCGCGGCAGCCAGTGCACCACTTGCATGGCGGAAAGGTAGGCGCGGCGACGGGGTTCGGTCAGCAAGGGGCGGATATCCGAGGGGGTGAAGGCAATTGGGCATTCTAACGTGTACGCCGTGGTTTTTGCAGCGCCTATCAGACCGAGCGCCGCGCGGGCGGCGCTCGATCTCACGAGTGCCACTAGAACAACGACATATACCCACAAACCTAAAGGTTATCTCTCATTACAGACCAAGGGGTAAAAACCACCCCCGCGAATGCAGTACAATCGCCCCCTTTTTCTTGGCAACGAGTCGAAGCCAATGATCGAACCCAAGCGCGTCCTGCGCGCCCTAGCCGAACACTGGGCCCTGATCGAGCCGCTGTGCGAGCGTTTCGACCAGGGCACCCTGAGCCTGGTCGAACTGCGCCAGCATGTGGCCCGCCAGCAGCTCGAAAGCACCCCGCAGGACATCACCCAGCTACTCGACGTGTGGATCCGCCTGGATATCCTGGTCCCAGTGGCCAAGAGCCCGAACCGTTTCGAGCTCAACGCGCAGATCCACGACTTCCTCGCCTACCTGCGCCGCGAACACCGGCTGGGCCTGTGTCTGGAGATCGAAGCCTACTTGCGCCACCTGGAGCGCCTGGCCGGGCACATCCAGGATGCCTTCGACAACCGCGACAGCGACGACCTGGCACGCCAGTTGCGCCTGCTCGACATGCGTGTGCGCGATGTGCTGAAAAAGCTCGACAACGACGAGCAGGCACTGGTGGCCGTGGCCGAACGGGCCAAGACTAGCAACCGCCAGATTCCGCTGCGCCAGCGTTATGCCGAAGTGCTGGCCACCTGGGACGAATACGTCGAGCCGATGATCCAGCTGGTCAACGCCGACGGCGCCTTCGAACAGGGTGTACGCAAGGTCGAGACCGTGCTGCTGAAACTGCTGGGCGAACAGGCGCGCCTGGGCCACCTGGTCGACGACGACATGCTGCTGCGCACCCACGCGCGCATTCTGGAAATGCAGACCAGCGCCCAGTTGACCCTGCGCCACGCCCGCGAACTGCTGCTGCCGCTGCGCGAAGAAGCCCGCCGCCACAACGCCGTGACCCGCGGCGCTGCACTGGCCCTGTCGGTGATCCGGCGCAAGGGCATCGATGCCGTGCCGCAGGCGGCCATGCCGATGTTCACCCGCCCGCAAAGCACCTTCCTTGGCAGTGCCAGCCAGGTCGAGGCCTACGTTTACGCACTGGCCCGCTTCGAGCCCAAACCGGCGCGCTTCCCCAAAGCCCACAAGACCCAGTCCGGCGCCCTGCCCCGTGCCCCGCGCACGGTCAAGGAAATGGCCGAACGCTGCGAACAGGCCCTGCCACTGCCCGACTTGATGGTCTGGCTGCTGGAGCAGGAGCCCGAAGGCGCCACCGACGAGCTGCTGTACTGGTTCTCGCGCCTGTCGCGGGAAAAGCGCTTCAAGCGCGAACGCCTCGACCGCCGCGAATACACCACTCAGGAACATTTGGTCAGCCTGCATTCGTTCGCCCTGACCTCCAGCCGCGAAGACGCCCCTAGCGCGCCTACCGAACCCAACGCGAGCCCAGCCCATGCATCTTGATCTTTCCGAACTGTCCCAGCTCGCGCCGATCTTCCGCGAGCTGTTCAAAGGCTTCCACGTCAGCCGGCGCGACCCTGAGCTGTACGCCCAGCTGTCGAACTTCCAGGACCAGTACCGCACCCTGTTCAAGGCCCTGGGCTTCGAGCTGGTGTGCGATACCCGTGGCTTCTATTACTTCGTGCCCGACATGACCGCCGCGCAGGTCAACAAGACCGCGCAGCGCCTGTCGCTGTTCACCTTCATCCTGGTCGAGCACCTTGCTGACCAGGGCCGCGACCCGATGGCCGTGCTCGATGGCGGCAGCATCGGTCGCGACGAACTGCCCTCGCTGCTGGACAAGTACCGCGACCTGTTCCTGCAGGCCGAAGTGCAGACCGTGGACGAGCTGGAAGAAAAAATCCTGCGGCGCATGACCCAGCTCGGCTTCGCCCATGAGGAAGGCGGCATCTACCGCTTCCTGCCGCCCATGCACCGCTTCCTCGATGTGTGCCTTTCGGTGCAGCAGGACCGCGACCTGGCCGCCACCCTGCACAGCGCCCTGCCGCTGCCGACCCCGGTACTGGTCGAGGAAGAAAGCGCCGAAGAACTCAACCGTACCGACGACCCGCTCGACCTCACGCCTTTCCAGGGCGAGGAAAGCGAAGAGGACGCCCTGGCCCGGGCCATCCGCGAAGAGCAACAGGAGATTGACGCATGAGCCAGGAACGCTACGGCATCCGCCGCTTCGCATTGCTCAACACCGCCGGCTACAGCCTTGGCCTGTTCCCGCTGGAGCACCCGCTGTCGGTATACGGCGCCAACAACCTGGGTAAATCGGCTTCGATCAATGCCCTGCAGTTCCCGATCCTGGCACGTATGTCGGACATGAGTTTCGGCAAGTACAGCCTTGAGCAATCGCGCCGCTTCTACTTCGCCAGCGACACGTCGTACATTCTTTGCGAACTGAGCCTGCCCCACGGCACGCACGTGATTGGTGTGGTCGGGCGCGGCCCGGGTGGCGGTTTCGGCCACCAGTTCTTCGCCTACAAGGGCGAACTGGACCTGGCCCACTACCAGAAGAACGACACCTGCCTGCGTCAGAAAGAGCTGTTCACCAACCTTGAACGCCTGGGGATCAAGGCTTACGAACTGAAGCCGGACGAACTGCGCCGGCTGCTGGTGGGCGGACACACTTCGGTGCCGCTGGACCTGACCATGATCCCGCTGCGCTCCACCAGCGAGCAAAGCCTGAAAACCTTCCGCGCGCTGTTCATCAACCTGCTGCACATGCGTGAGATCACCGCCGCCAAGCTCAAGCAGCTGTTCCTCGACGCCTTCGAGCACAGCCTGCGCTCGGGCAGCGTCGACTACATCGCTGCGTGCGAGGAAGCCTTCCGCGACGTACGCCGCATGGAGCAGGACTACAACGCCCTGGTGGCTGCCGGCCCGTTGGTCGAGGCCCTGGCCGGTGGCGTGGCCCAGCGCGACATCCTGCGTGGCAAGCTGCACCGCATTTCGCCTGTGCTCGACACCCTGCTGGGCACCTGGCAGGAATACGCCATGGCGCGCAAGGAAGAGCTGGTCATCCAGTCCGAGCACTACCGTGGCGAGCAGGACCGCCTGCAGAACGACCAGCGCGGCGGCACCCAGGAGCTGATGCGCCTGGAGCGTGAAATTACCGGTATCCAGCGCTGGCTAGGCGAGCTGTCGGTGCTCAAGCACCGCTTTGCGCTGGTCGATGACGTCAAGGTGCTGGAGCAGCAACTGCTGGCAGCCAAAGACGCCCACGACGAGCTGGCCGGCGCCCTGGCCCAGTCACGGCAGTTCAGTGCCGAAGACCTCGACGAGCGCGTACGCGACCTGGAAAAACGCCTGAAGCAGGTCAAGCAGCAGCTGGATCACGCTGACAACAACAGCTATGCCCGCCTGCGCGAGGAGTTCTCGCAGCAGGACGTCGACCGCCTGATGCGCCTGTTCAACGGTGCGCTGTTCAGCCTGCCGCTGGGCGACCGCGGCATCGAGCTGGACGACAGCGACCTGTGGGTAAAATCGCTGGAAGCGGTGCTGGACGGCTTCAAGGGCGAGCGCTTCGAGGCCCCAGGCCTGGCCATCGACCTGACCCACATCGACCCACCGGCCCTGCAGGCCCTGGCCGACCGCGCCGCCCTGCGCGACCAGAAAGAGCGCCTGGAAAAAGAACTCAAGCAGCTCAAGACCCAGCAGGCCGTGGCCGCCGACCGCT
Source organism: Pseudomonas sp. JY-Q (assembly GCF_001655295.1). Taxonomy (NCBI): domain Bacteria; kingdom Pseudomonadati; phylum Pseudomonadota; class Gammaproteobacteria; order Pseudomonadales; family Pseudomonadaceae; genus Pseudomonas; species Pseudomonas sp. JY-Q. The sequence continues at coordinate 5,348,648 of NZ_CP011525.1, forward strand.
CCGCGTCCAAAGCGCAGACCGAAACCCTGTACCAGGAAGTGCTGGACGCGCAGAAGGCGCTGGAAGACTTCCGCCGTAGCCAAACCCTCACCGCCGAAGAGCCCGAGAAGCTGGAACAGCTCTCGCAGCTGGAAGCGGCCCAGGACGAACTCAAGCGCTCCAGCGACGCCTTCACCGAGCGCGTCCAGCAGCTGTCAGCCAAGTTGCAACTGGTCGGCCGTCAGCTCGGCGACCTCGAGTCCAAGCAGCGCACCCTGGAAGACGCCCTGCGCCGTCGCCAGCTGCTGCCGGCCGACCTGCCCTACGGCACGCCATACATGGAAGCCATCGACGACTCGATGGACAACCTGCTGCCGCTGCTCAATGACTACCAGGACAGCTGGCAAGGCCTGCAGCGGGTGGACAACCAGATCGAGGCGCTGTACGCCCAGGTGCGCCTCAAAGGCGTGGCCAAGTTCGACAGCGAAGACGACATGGAACGCCGCCTGCAACTGCTGGTGAACGCCTACGCGCACCGTACCGACGAAGCCCTGACCTTGGCCAAGGCACGCCGCGCTGCGGTCACCGACATCGCCCGAACCCTGCGCAACATCCGCAGCGACTACGACAGCCTTGAGCACCAGCTGGCCCTGTTCAACCGCGAGATCAACAAGCGCCAGGTGTCCAACCTGGAAAGCTTCCGCGTGGTACTGGCGCCGAACAAGGAAGCGCTCAAGCACATCGACCAGATTATCCACAGTGCCGGCCAGTACGAAGAAGGCGAAACCCTGTCGGTCTTCGACCTGACCCAAAGCGCAGACCAGGACAACAAGAACGAAGAGGCCAAGGAGTACCTGGCACGGCTGGTGGCGGCCAACCACAACCAGCTGGGCCTGAAGGACCTGTTCGAGCTGGCGTTCGAGATCACCAAGGTCAATGGCCAGCCGATCATCCACGCCGACATCGACGGTGCGGCGTCCAACGGCACCACCATGACCATCAAGGCGCTGACCAACATGTACCTGTTGCTGCACCTGATGGACCGTGACCTGGCTGGGCGCATTCGCCTGCCGTACTACCTGGACGAAGCAGCAGACATCGACGAACGCAACCAGGCGGCACTGCTGGAAACCAGCCAGCAACTGGGCTTCGTACCGATCCTGGCGAGTGTGAAACCACAGGTCTCGGCGCACGTTGCGATCGACCTGGAAGGTGGCAGCGGGCCGAACGGCATCTACATCGACGAGGCGGACTGGAAGTTCATCAGCCGGCTGGATGAAGTGAAGGCGGTTGTGCGTGAGGATCAGGCCGAGGAGCTGGCCTGAGATAGCCGGGGCCGCGTTGCGGCCCTTTCGCGGGTGAACCCGCTCCTACGCCGGCCTGCGTCCAACCACCGAGCGTATGTAGGCGCGGGCTATCAATGAGCCCAAGGCAGGATCGGAATGGCAGTCACCGCATTCTGCGGGCTGCCTTCGATCATGCGGTCGCTGTACACCAGGTACACCAGCGTATTGCGCTTCTTGTCGAGAAAACGCACCACCTGCATGGTCTTGAACACCAGCGAGGTGCGCTCCTTGAACACTTCCTCGCCATCCTTGAGCTCACCCTTGAAGTTGATCGGCCCGACCTGACGACAGGCAATCGATGCCTCCGCCCGGTCCTCGGCCAGCCCCAAGCCCCCCTTCACTCCGCCCGTCTTGGCACGTGACAGGTAGCACGTCACACCCTCAACCTTAGGGTCATCGAACGCCTCGACCACAATGCGATCGTTCGGCCCGAGGAACTTGAACACGGTGGACACCTGGCCGATCTCTTCGGCGCCAGCCAACATCGGCAGCACGCACGCTGCCACCGCGATTACGCTCTTCAGCAGGCTCATACCAGCACCAGGTTGTCGCGGTGTACAAGTTCCGGCTCGGCGCTATAGCCAAGGATCGACTCGATGGCTTCGGACGACTGACCAATGATCTTCTGCGCCTCCAGGGCGCTGTAGTTGGCCAGGCCGCGAGCCACTTCAACACCGTCCGGGCCGACGCACACCACCATCTCGCCACGACGGAAGCTGCCCTGCACTGTCTTCACGCCAACCGGCAGCAAGCTCTTGTTGGCCTGACGCAGCGCTTGCACGGCACCGGCATCCAGCACCAGGGTGCCACGGGTTTGCAGGTGACCGGCCAACCACTGCTTGCGCGCAGCGAGCATGCCACGCTCAGGGGACAGCAAGGTGCCCAGGCGCTCGCCCGCCTTCAGACGGTCCAGCACGCGCTCGATGCGGCCACCGATAATGATGGTGTGGGCACCGGAACGGGCAGCCAGGCGCGCCGCACGCAGCTTGGTCTGCATGCCGCCACGGCCCAGGGCACCACCGGTACCACCGGCCACGGCATCCAGCGAGGGGTCGTCGGCACGGGCTTCGTAGATCAACTGCGCCTCGGGGTTGTTGCGCGGGTCGGCATCGAACATACCATCGCGGTCGGTGAGGATCACCAGCAGGTCGGCCTCGACCAGGTTGGCCACCAGCGCCGCCAGGGTGTCGTTGTCGCCAAAGCGGATCTCGTCGGTGACCACGGTGTCGTTTTCGTTGATCACCGGCACCACACCCAGATCGACCAAGGTGCGCAGGGTGCTGCGGGCATTCAGGTAACGCTTGCGGTCGGACAGGTCGTCATGGGTCAGCAGGATCTGCGCGGTGTGCTTCCCGTGCTCCCCGAAGCTCGACTCCCAGGCCTGCACCAGGCGCATCTGGCCGAGCGAGGCAGCCGCCTGCAGCTCGTTCATCGCACTCGGTCGCTTGGTCCAGCCCAGCTGGCTCATGCCGGCAGCCACGGCCCCGGAGGAGACCAGTACCAACTCCACGCCTGCCTCACGCAGCGCGACCATCTGCTCGACCCAAACGGCCATTGCACCGCGGTCGAGGCCCTTGCCATCGGCGGTCAGCAGAGCACTGCCAATCTTAACGACCCAGCGCTTGGCGCCCGTCACCTTGCTTCGCATCTTCTTCCAACCTATGTCGAATCTGTAGATACCGTGGATACAAAAACGCCGCTCCAGAGAGCGGCGTTTAGTGTACTGCAACCGATCAGTCGCGCACGTAAATGATTTCCGGACCGTCTTCGTCGTCCTCGAAATCATCGTCCCAACCGTCATCGTCGCCAATGTCGTGCACGCTCTTGACGCCGGTACGGCGCAAGGTACGGGCGTCGTCCAGGGCCTGCAACTGGGCACGGGCTTCGTCTTCGATACGCTGGTCGAGGTCGGCCAACTCTTCGGCGTAGGCCGGGTCGTTGGCCAGGCGGTCGGCGCGGTCTTCAAGGTAGCGCATCAGGTCGTGGCTGAGCTTGTCGGTGCCCTGCTTGGAAATAGCCGAGATCACGTAGACCGGGCCTTCCCACTCCAGACGATCGATCACTTCCTGCACACGCTCGTCGCGCTCGTCGTCCATGACCATATCGGCCTTGTTCAGCACCAGCCAGCGCTCACGCTCGGCCAGCGACGGGCTGAAGCGGGTCAGCTCGTTGACGATGACTTCGGCGGCATCGGCCGGGCTGCTTTCGTCCAGCGGCGCGATGTCCACCAGGTGCAGCAGCACGCGCGTACGCGCCAGGTGCTTGAGGAAGCGGATACCCAGACCGGCACCTTCAGAGGCGCCTTCGATCAGGCCGGGGATGTCGGCGATGACGAAGCTCTTCCAGCGGTCGACGCTGACCACGCCCAGGTTTGGCACCAGGGTAGTGAACGGGTAGTCGGCGACTTTCGGCTTGGCGGCCGAGACCGAACGGATGAAGGTACTCTTGCCAGCGTTCGGCAAGCCCAGCAGGCCGACGTCGGCCAACACCTTCATTTCCATCTTCAGGTCACGCTGCTCACCCGGTTTGCCTGGGGTGGTCTGGCGCGGTGCACGGTTGGTGCTCGACTTGAAACGGGTGTTGCCCAGCCCGTGCCAGCCACCTTGCGCGACCATCAGCTTCTGGCCGGGGGTAACCAGGTCACCGATCACTTCCTGTGTGGAAGCATCGATCACGGTGGTGCCGACCGGCACGCGCAGGAACAGGTCTTCACCCTTCTTGCCGGTGCAGTCAGTGCTACCGCCGTTGGAGCCACGCTGGGCTTCATGGTGACGGGTGTAGCGGTAGTCGACCAGGGTGTTCAGGTTTTCGTCGGCAATCATGTACACCGAGCCACCGTCACCGCCGTCACCGCCGTTAGGGCCGCCGTTCTCGATGAACTTCTCGCGACGGAAGCTCATGCAACCGTTGCCACCGTCACCGGCCTTGACCCGAATGGATACTTCGTCAACAAACTTCATTAAAACCGCCTCTCGTCGGTAGACGAGCTGAATGACTCAAAAACATGAGGCTCTTGCAAAAATGAGCGCGGCGGCCCCGTACGACCGTACAAACCAACGCCGGCAACCCAGACAAACAGCTTTGCAAGAGGCTCACCACAAACGAAAAAGCCCCGTCGCATGACGGGGCTTCTGGAGCGACGTCGCGATTAAGCGGCGACGATGCTCACGTAACGGCGCATGAACTCGCCTTTCTTCTCGAACTTGATCACGCCTTCGATCTTGGCGAACAAGGTGTGGTCCTTGCCCATGCCAACGCCGTAGCCAGCGTGGAATTCGGTACCGCGCTGACGGACGATGATGTTGCCTGGCTTGATAACCTGGCCGCCATACATCTTCACGCCAAGGCGTTTAGATTCTGAGTCGCGACCGTTACGAGTACTACCACCAGCCTTCTTGTGAGCCATGGTTCAATTCTCCAAATAAATTCAGGGGATCTAGGGGATTAAGCCTGGATGCCGGTGATTTTGATCTCGGTGAACCACTGGCGGTGGCCCATACGCTTCATGTGGTGCTTACGACGACGGAACTTGATGATGCGAACCTTGTCGTGGCGGCCTTGCGAAACGACTTCGGCCACTACTTTAGCGCCAGCAACAACTGGAGCACCGATGGTGACTTCTTCACCGTTGGCGACCAGCAGAACGCGATCGAAGGTCACGGATTCGCCAGTGGCGACTTCCAGTTTTTCGATCTTGAGGAATTCACCTTCAGCGACTTTGTACTGCTTGCCGCCGGTAACGATTACTGCGTAAGACATGGTATTTCTCCGATAATCCTGCTCACCCAGCGCTTTATATGATGAGTATTGGCTGGCATGGCTGCACAGGGCTGGAACGGCCCGGCGCAATTGCGTAAGGCAGGTGCTGCCCAGGAAGTTAGGGTGCGCGATTGTACGCAACCGCGGTTTTGCTTGCAAGTGCCGCCCCCGGCCTGCGGGCACCGCGCCTTGACACACCGGGACCTGCGACCTAGCATGCCGCGCAACCTCACTGGAGCAGCCGATGCAACCCCAAACCTTCTACCGCGCGGTGGCTGATGATTTCAGCGCCGTCGACGAGATCATCAAGAAGCAGCTGACCTCGCGCGTGCCGCTGGTATCGAAGATCGGCGACTATATCACGTCCGCCGGTGGCAAGCGCCTGCGTCCCCTGCTGGTACTGCTGTGTGGCAAGGCCCTGGGCCGCGAAGGCGACGACCTGCGCCTGCTGGCCGCCACCATCGAGTTCCTGCACACCGCCACCCTGCTGCACGACGACGTGGTCGACATGTCCGGCATGCGCCGTGGCCGCTCTACTGCCAATGCCCTGTGGGGCAACGCGCCGAGCGTGCTGGTGGGCGACTTCCTTTATTCGCGCTCATTCGAAATGATGGTCGAACTGGGCTCGATGCCGGTCATGCAGATTCTGTCCAAGGCCACCCGGGTGATTGCCGAAGGTGAAGTGCTGCAACTGTCGCGCGTACGCGACGCCAGCACCACCGAGGAAGTCTACATGGAGGTCATTCGCGGCAAGACGGCGATGCTGTTCGAAGCGTCTACCCACAGTGCTGCGGCACTGGCCCAGGCCACCGACGAGCAGCGCGAAGCCCTGCGTACCTTTGGCGACCATCTGGGCGTGGCCTTCCAACTGGTCGACGACCTGCTGGACTACAAGGGTGACTCGCAGACCCTGGGCAAGAACGTCGGTGACGACCTGGCCGAGGGCAAACCTACCCTGCCACTGATCTACACCATGCGCGAAGGCACTGCCGAGCAGGCGGCGCTGGTACGCCAGGCGATCCAGAAGGGTGGCCTGGAAGATCTGGAACAGATTCGCGTCGCGGTCGAAGAGTCGGGCGCGCTGCAGTACACCGCCGAGCTGGCGCGCGATTACGTGAAGCGTGCCATCGCCTGCCTCGAAGTGCTGCCTGCCAGTGAATACCGGGATGCGCTGGTTGAACTGAGCGAGTTTGCGGTCGCGCGTACGCACTGACAGACCGAGTCGCCTTCATTCGCGGGCAAGCCCGCTCCTACACCATTTGTGGGAGCCGGCTTGCCCGCGATGCTTTTTGTCCGGACATAATCACTTCCGGGAAATTACCTTTTACAATGTGGGCTTTTAACCGCCCGTCTGTTTGTTTGAGGAACCGAAGTGAGCACTCTGCCACCCTGCCCAAAATGCAACTCCGAATACACCTATGAGGATGGCACTCAGCTGATCTGCCCTGAATGCGCCCACGAGTGGTCGGCCGGCGGCGATGCCGAGGCGGCCAGTGACGAGGTGGTGAAAAAGGATTCGGTCGGCAACATCCTGCAAGACGGTGACACCGTCACCGTGATCAAGGACCTCAAGGTCAAGGGTTCGTCCCTGGTGGTCAAGGTTGGCACCAAGGTCAAGAACATCCGCCTGTGCGACGGCGACCACGACATCGACTGCAAAATCGACGGCATCGGTGCCATGAAACTGAAGTCCGAGTTCGTCCGCAAAGTCTGATTACACAAAAATCCGGCAATTGGCGCTTGCCATTTACGTAATAAGAATTATTCTCATTGGAATTGCTGTCCAAGGAGAATAGCCATGACTTATCTGATCGACGCCTGGCTGGAACGCCCTCACCCCTAACTGCGCATTCTTCATCGGGAAACCGGCGAAGTGTGCGCGGTGCTTGAAGAAGAAGCCCTCGACGAACTGCGTGACCAGGGTGACCTGGACATGAGCGGGCTGAATTCGAGTGAGCCGGGGGTGCTCAAGGAACTGGTACGGAATCTGTTTCTGTTCTGCTATGCGCGGGCATTGCGCCCTGAGGGGACAGACTGGAATTGAGGCCGGCAGGGCCGGCCTCTAGGGCATTACAGAACGTCGAGCAGCTCGACGTCGAACACCAGTACGCTGTGCGGCGGGATGCTGCCAACGCCTTGGGCGCCGTAAGCCAGCTCGCTTGGCACGTACAGGCGCCATTTGCTGCCAGCGTTCATCAGCTGCAGGGCTTCGGTCCAGCCAGCGATCACGCCGCCGACCGGGAATTCAGCCGGCTGGCCACGCTCGTAGGAGCTGTCGAACACGGTGCCGTCGATCAGGGTGCCGTGGTAGTGCGTACGCACGTTGTCTTCGCGGGTCGGCTTGGCGCCTTCGCCAGCGGTCAGCACTTCGAACTGCAGGCCCGAAGCCAGCGTGGTGATGCCTTCACGCTTGGCGTTCTCGACCAGGAACTCCTTGCCAGCAGCAGCGGCGGCTTCGGCCTTGGCTGCAGCTTCGGCTTGCATCACCTCACGGATGACCTTGAAGCTGGCCGACAGGTCGGCTTCGCTGACGCGGCTGTCGGCACCGTTGAAGGCGTCGGTCAGGCCGGCCAGGATGGCTTCCAGGCTAACGCCTGGTGGCGGGTTGTCGCGCAGCTGGCCGCCCAGCTGACGGCCGATACCGTAGCTGACGCGCGTTTCGTCGGTAGACAGGTTGAGTTCGGACATTGTCGTGCTCCACTGCAGGGCGCAATGCAGCCGCGCCCTTGATAAAAAGGGCGAGCAGCCTAGCACACTGGGGCGCTGCGAGCAGCTACCAGGCCGAACGCTGGGAAATCGGCACCTTCAGGTCTTCTTCCGGGTGCGTACCCATGCCGCACATTTCATCCTGCACCGACCAGTGCACCAGGTTCATCGAGAGCAAGGGAATGGTTTGCAGCAACTTGCGCGCATCTTCCACCGAGTGCACGCGCAAGCGTTCACCGCGGGTATCGGACAGGGGGTGAGGATGGCCTTTGACCCGAGCCTCGAGCAGGTAGTCACCGCCTTCGATGGCGATCAGGTTCAGTTCGTCGACATGGCCAGCCCTGGCCTCGGTATTGAGCTGATGCAGGTTCATGGGAGCACCTCGCGATAGGAACCACGCATGAGAGCTCATTTTTTGTACAGACCGGCTAAAAGCACAAGCCAGAAACGACACCGCCCGTCCGTTTGGCAACGGCCGAGCGGTGTAAACAGCAAGCGGACTCAGTGCTTGGTCAGCTTGTCCAGGTAGCCCATGCAGAACGCCGAGACCACGAAGGTCATGTGGATGATCACGTACCACATCAGGTAATCGGTGGAGATGTTCTGCGCATCCATGAACACCCGCAGCAGGTGAATGGACGAAATCGCCACGATCGACGCGGCAACCTTCATCTTCAGCGACGAGGAGTCCATCTTGCCCAGCCAGTTGAGCTTTTCCTTGCTTTCATCAATGTCCAGCTGCGAGACGAAGTTTTCGTAACCGGAAATCATCACCATCACCAGCAGGCCACCGACCAGCGACATGTCGATCAGCGACAGGATCACCAGGATCAGGTCGGCTTCGCTGAGGGCAAAGACGTTGGGCAGGACGTGGACCACTTCCTGGAAGAATTTCAGCGCCAGGGCCAGCAGGCCGAGGGACAGGCCGAAGTAGATCGGGGCGAGCAGCCAGCGCGAGGCGTACATCGCATTTTCGAGGATACGTTCCATGGAGGGTTTTGAGACTCGTCAGGTGACTGAAAAACGACGGCGAGTATAGCCAGCCACCTGTTACAGCAAAAGCCCGGGGGCTGCTCCGCAGCCTGATCGCGACACAAGGCCACACTCCCACAGCAAGGCGATGCTGTACCTGTGGGAGGGCCTTGTGTCGCGATGGGCCGCAAAGCGGCCCCGGCATTTTTCAGGTCTCAGGATGAAACTGGTAATCCCCCAGGTTGCGACACCGCTCACCATTGATCCGTCGCAACTGCGCCTGCAAATGCAAACACCAGATCTGCGGGTCCTCGGCCACCTGGTACCCATGCAGGGTCAGGCTGTCGACAATGGCATTGAGCACCGACTCGGCCACCAGTGGCCCATGAAACGGGCCCTGCGCCTTGATCGCGGAGGGTTGTTCACCGGCCATGCCGGCGGCGAACAGCAACGTCCACATGCCGTTGTCACCGGCCAGCGGGCGGATGCTGCATTCGATACGGGTCACCAGGCCCAGGCACTGGCGTGTGAGGCTGAGGTTGCGCATGGCCGCGTCCCCTCCAATGAGCCTTGTTCAGCCCGAAACCCTCAGGCTGTTTCCATCCTGAACGCTGTACCGTCCTTAAGTTCCAGCATAGAGGAACAGTACAGAAAGATGGAAAACTGGCGCTGAACGGTAGCACATCGCCGCCAGCGCCAGTTTATTGACTCAGGCCGGTTTGGCCTGGGCAATTACCTCTTCCAGGCGTTCCTTTTCTGCCTTCTCGATGTCTTCCTCGCTGATCATCTCGGCAATTTCACGCAGGCGCTCCACCACCCGAGCGTTGACGCTGCCCTCGGTGAACAGCCCCTTGTCGTCGAGTACCCCGGCCTCCTCGCCCACCAGCAGGCTCAGCGCCTCATCAGCCTGGCTGACCGCGTAGACGTGGAACATGCCGTTCTCCACCGCCTGCAACACGCGCTCATCAAGCATCAGGGTGGCGACGTTGGCACGCGGAATGATCACCCCCTGCTCGCCGGTCAGGCCACGCGCCTCGCAGAGGCGGAAGAAGCCCTCGATCTTCTCGTTCACCCCACCCACCGCCTGCACTTCACCGAACTGGTTGATGGAACCTGTGATGGCGAAGCACTGCTTGAGCGGCGTGCGCGACAAGGCCGAGATCAGCGTACAGGCTTCGCCCAGCGAGGCGCTGTCGCCGTCCACGTAGCCGTAGGACTGCTCCAGGGCGATGCTCGCGGAGATCGCCAGCGGGAACTCCTGGGCATAGCGGCTGCCCAGGTAACCGGTGAGGATCATCACCCCTTTGGAGTGGATCGGCTGGCCAAGGTTGACCTCACGCTCGATATCGACAATACCGCTGCCGCCGGGGTAGACGGTGGCCGAAATACGCGCGGGCATGCCGAACGCCGAGTCACCCACTTCCAGCACGGTCAGGCCGTTGCACTTGCCGATGGCCGCGCCTTCTGTGTCGATCAGGATGATGCCGGCGAGCATGTCGTCCAGCACCCGTTGCGACACACGGCCGGTACGGGTGGCCTTGGCCTTGAGCGCACGCTCGATGTGGCCTGCGTCGGTCATTTCGTCACTGGCCAGCTGGCGAATGAAATCAGCCTCGCTGACCAGCTGGAACAGGTCGCCGATACGCGCCGACAGGCGTGACTGGTTTTCAGCCAGACGCGCACTGTAGGTGGCCAGACGCGCCACCGCGTCACTGGTCAGCGGCGCCATGCCCTCTTCGTTGGTGCGGGTGCGCAACAGCTGGGCGAACTGCTCCAGGTTCTCGTCGACCATCGGCATGTCTTCATCGAAGTCCACCAGCACGCGGAACATCTCCTGGAAGTCCGGGTCGTGGTCCTGCAGTGCGTAGTACAGCTGGCGCGAGCCGATGATCACCAGCTTGACGTTCAGCGGAATCACCTGCGGCTGCAGGCTGACAGTGGCAACACGGCCCAGCTCACCGATCGGCGACTCCATCTTCAGCTTGCGCGACTGCAGCGCACGCTTGAGCGCGTCCCATACGAACGGCTCGCCCAGCATTTTCTCGGCTTCCAGAATCAGGAAGCCGCCGTTGGCCCGGTGCAGCGCGCCTGGGCGCAGTTGGCGATAGGAGGTATACAGCGCACCTTGGTCGGTGCTGTATTCGATACGGCCAAACAGATTGTCGTAGGTCGGGTGCGGCTCGAACACCACCGGCGCACCACCGTCAGCGTGATGGCCCACCACCAGGCTGGGCGCGTACTGCTCTTCGAGCAGCTTGCGGGCCACGGCGTCGGACTTGCTGTCATCGACCAGTTGCTCGACCAGCGTACGCAACAGGTTCAACTGCACCGATTGCAGGTAGGCGCAAACCGCCGCGTTTTCGGCGTACTTTTCCGACAGCGGCGCCAGCAACGGCTGCAGCGCCAGGGTGATGGTTTCTTCGTTGAGCTGGCGCAGCTGGTTGTTCGATTCGCGCTTCCATTGCGGCAGGCTGGCCAGCTCTTCGTTAAGGCGCTCCTCAAGCAGGGCAATGTCCTCGTGGAACTGCTCGCGCACCTCCTCCGGCAATTGGGCAAATTCAGCTTCATCCAGCGCCTTGCCATCAGCCATCGGCGTGAAGGCGACGTTGCTGGCATCGCGGTACAAGGCCACGTCCTTTTCCAGCGACGCGCGCTCGATCACATCCAGAGCGCGGTCATAACGCTGGTTGAAAGCGCGGTCGATGGCGCCCTTCTTCTGCTGGTAGGACGGGTGTTCGAACACCGCCGGGAACGTCGACAGCAGGTTGTCGATCAATCCGCCCATGTCGCTGATGAACTCGGCGGCGCTTCCGGACGGCAGCTCCAGTGCGCGTGGTTCACGGGTGTCGTCGAAGTGGTTGACGTAGACCCAGTCGGCCGGGGTCTGCTGGCGCTTGCCCTCGGCCTTGAGGTAGCGCTTGACGAACGAGAAGCGCCCGGTGCCGGGCTCGCCCATCACATACACATTGTAACCAGGACGCGGCATGGCCACGCCAAACTGCAGGGCCTCGACAGCACGTTCCTGGCCCAGAACTCCGCGAAACGGCTCCAGATCGTCGGTATGGGTAAAAGCAAACTGCTCGGGGGAGAAACGCCGGGTCAGGGCTTCAGGCGCAAGACGCAGGCGCGCAGCGACAGGATCGGGCATTGGGTTTCCTTACTTCGGCGGGCAGATACGCAGCATTCTGGCGCTGCCCGCGCGCGCCTTGCAAGGCTCCACGGGACTTTATGTCGCAGCCGGTGCAGTCCTGTGACAGCAAATTTTTCGCAATCAACAACGCAACCTTTAGATCGTGCCTAAACTCCAAGCTGCGCGGGTGGGTGAAAAGCTTTCCCGACCTGGCAACCGAGTTGCCAGAAACCCTGACCCTTGGTTAAGACAAAGAGAACAAATGCTATGAAACGGATTCTTCTGGGTACTCTGTTCACCGTGGTCTCGCTGAACGCCATGGCCGAAGCGCCTGGCGGCCCGAACTGCGGCTGGGGCAACATGCTGTTCGAAGGCCAGCGCGGCACGCCGGCACACTTCCTGGCTTCTACCACCAACGGCACCTCCGGTAACGCCACCTTCGGCATGACCTCCGGCACCAACGGCTGCTCGACCAAGGCTTCGCTGACCTACGGCGGCAAGTCCTGGTTCGCCATGAACGGCATGATGAACGAGCTTTCCGAAGACATGGCCATGGGCCAGGGCGAAGCACTGACCACCTATGCCGTCGTTCTCGGCGTAGCACCGGAGGACCGCAGCTACTTCAACTCGGTCACCCACCAGCACTTCAACCAGATCTTCAGCAGCGCCGACGTCACTGCCGAAACTGTCCACAGCAACACCCTGGCCGTTCTGAAGAGCGACCCCCGCCTGGCCAAATACGCTACCGAGGCCTAAGCACAGCTGCTCCCGCCCCACCCGGGGCGGGTTTCGCCTTTTTCGGCATCGTCAAGAAGTAGTTGCCCGATATGCTCAAACGCCTCGCTGCCCTGGCGCTGTGTGCCTGCGCCCCTGTTCATGCCGCCCCCCTGCTGGATCCAGGCCGTCTCCAGCAATTGGCCAATACCCCTTACTGGCTCGCCATTGGACATTACGAAACCGCCAAGCTCGGCGGCTGGCGCAGCTATGTGGACGATGATGCGTTCTTCCTCGCCGAAGATGGCGCGCACCATCCGGACCAGGAACTCAAGGCTACGGTCGCTGCGCTGTATGCCCCGGCCAGCCTCGGTGACAAGCACGCCCAGTGCGTATTCCCCGCGCGCACCCGCTGGCTGCGCGAACAGCTCGATCTGCAAGACTTGCCACAACCGGACTGCCAGGAATTCAAGACCTGGTACCAGTCGATCGACCCGCACAGCGCCGCGTTGATCTTCCCGGCAGCCTACCTGAACAGCCCGTCGTCGATGTTCGGGCACACCCTGCTGCGCATCGACCAGTCCAACACCCGCAGCGACGACACCACGCTGCTGAGCTACGCCATCAACTTCGGTGCCTATATCGAAGGCAGCGACAACAGCATCCTGTACGCCTGGAAAGGCCTGATGGGTGGCTACCCGGGGCTGTTCGCGCTGATGCCCTACCAGGAAAAACTGTCCGAATACCGCAGCCTGGAAAACCGCGACCTGTGGGAATACCAGCTGGACCTGACCCCCGAAGAAACCGGACGGATGGTCGAGCATGTGTGGGAGCTGAAGCAGATCCAGTTCGACTACTTCTTCTTTGACGAAAACTGCTCCTATCGCCTGCTGGAGCTGCTGCAAGTGGCCCGGCCAAGCCTGGACCTGACGTCTCAGTTCCCGCTGACCGCCATTCCCACCGACACGGTGAAAGCCGTGAAGCAGTCCGGCCTGGTCGCCAGCGAAACCTACCGCCCCTCTCGCGAACGTGAATTGCTGGCCAGGGCCGAGCCACTCGACCCCAACGAAAAGCGCCAGGTGCTGGCTGTAAGCGCCGACACTGCGCAATTGCAAAGCCCTGAATTCCAGGCCCTGCCTCGCGAACGCCAAGCGTTGGTGCAAGATGCCGCGTATCGTCTTGAGCGGTATCGGGCCAATGGCCAGGAACGCGATCCAGGGCAGGCCAAACGCAGCTTCGAGTTGCTGCGGGCGATCAACAGCAACCCGCCGCCGCCCCTGCAGATCGAGCGCCCCGGCCTGCCCGAGGATGGCCATGACTCGCGCACCTGGCAACTGGGCGTGGGCACCCGTGAAGACCGCGCCTACGCCGAATATGGCCTGCGCATGGCCTACCACGACCTGAATGACAACGCCTATGGCTTCCCGCTGGGCGCACAGATCGAAATCCTGCAATTGAAGCTGCGCCAGTACGAAGGAAACGATTGGCAGGTGCAGCGCCTGGACCTGGCCACCATCCGTTCACTGACACCCCGTAACGAGCTGCTCAAGCCTTGGTCATGGCAAGTGGCTGGGGGGCTGGAGCGGGTGCCGGGCAAGCATGATGACGAAGTGCTGGTGAGCCATGTGAATGGTGGCGCTGGCGGCACCTGGCAGCTGGCCGACGGTTTGCTGGGGTTTGCCTTGGGCACGGTGCGGGTCGAGCATCACAACGACTTCGCTGAGTTCATTGCCCCGGCGGCTGGCTTCAATGGCGGGCTGCTGTGGCGCAACGGACTGGGCAACATGACGCTGGAGGCCAAGGGCGATTACTTCACCAACGGCGAAGTGCGACGCAGTGTGAGCCTGAACCAGCAGTGGGAAATCAGCCAGAACCTTGGGCTTCGGTTGAGTGCCTCGCGGGAATTCAGCCACTTGGCTACGGCGCAAAACGAGGTGATGCTGGAGCTGAAGTGGTATCACTACTGAGGCCGTTTTGCGGCCTTTCGCGGGCACGCCCGCGAACTGGCCAGTTAAGCCAGCAAAGCAGTGTGACTGAACCAACTCTTTGACACTGTTTTGACACCTACCCGACAAACCGCCACCTAGACTTCCCATCATCAACTGGAGGGCTTTGTGGCTATGTCGCGGTACTGGTTTGGCGTGTGCATTGCGTTGTTGCTGTCAGGTTGCGAAACCACCCACGAGCAGATGGTCAACCACGGTTACCCTCCTGCCTATGCGGATGGCTTCCAGGACGGCTGCAGCAGTGGCCGCCAGGCGGCCGGGCTGATGGTGGGCAACTTTCGCAAAAACGTACCGCGCTACCTGCACGAGCGTCAGTACGAAACCGGCTGGGACGATGGCTTCCGCCAGTGTCACGCCATGCAGAACAGCGAAGAACAGCGCCAATACCACGAGCGCTTCTGGGACCAGCGCGACCGCGAGTGGGAACAGGAAAAGGACCGCGGCGCTGCCAAGGCCTATCGCCACAACTGAGTCGCAAACGGACATTCCTTTAAACCGGCGGCCTGCCATGATGGTCTCACGCACAAGGAGGCCCTGCATGAGCCGAGCATTCGTCAACGAAGACCAAGCCGCCGACCAGGCCGACCAGCCGGTCGAGCGGCGCATCAGCGAACAGCCCAACTATGTGACGGCCAGCGGCCTGCGCCAGCTGCAAACGCGGGTGGCCGAGCTGAATGCCTTGCGCAGCGAACTGCAGGCGCAGGGCGAACAGGGCGACAAACAACGGCTGGCCGATACCGAGCGGGATCTGCGCTACTTCAGCGCGCGGGTGCAAAGCGCCCAGGTGGTACCGGCAGCGACTTCGCATAGCAAGGTACAGATTGGTAGCCGGGTGCGATTTGTCGACGCGCAGGACCAGGAGCAGGTGGTGCGGCTGGTAGGCGAGGATGAGGCGGATGCCGGGCACGGGTTGATCAACTGGGGTTCGCCACTGGGGCGGGCTTTGCTCGGGGCTGGGCCGGGGGATGAGGTGGTCTGGCGGCGGCCGGTGGGGGAACAGGTGATAGAGGTGGTTGAGATTCTGGGCGAGGGTTGAGGGCCCTGGGGGCTGCTTTGCAGCCCATCGCGACGCAAGGCCGCTCCCACAAGCTGGACTGCCACCGAGAAATTGGACACCAATCCAACCCTTGGTAGCCTGTGAGAGCCTGTGAGAGCCTGTGAGAGCCTGTGAAAGCCCGTGAGAGCCTGTGAAAGCCTGTGGGAGCGGCCTTGCGTCGCGATGGGCCGCAAAGCGGCCCCCTACGGTCTCAGATCAGACCACGCCCTGAGCCAGCATCGCATCGGCCACTTTCACGAAGCCCGCGATGTTCGCCCCTTTGACGTAGTTGATACGGCCATCCGCCTCTTCACCGTAGTGCACGCATGCATGGTGAATAGACTGCATGATGTTGTGCAGCTTGCTGTCCACTTCACCGGCCGTCCACAGCAGGCGCATGGCGTTCTGCGACATTTCCAGGCCCGACACGGCTACGCCGCCCGCATTGGAGGCCTTGCCCGGGGCGTACAGAATGCCGGCGTCCAGGAAGATATCCACAGCCTCGAGGGTAGTCGGCATGTTGGCGCCTTCGGCCACACAGATACAGCCGTTACGCAGCAAGGTGCGGGCATCTTCGGCGCCCAGCTCGTTCTGCGTGGCGCATGGCAGGGCGATGTCGCACGGCAGGCTCCACGGGGTCTGGCCCTTGCGGAACTCAAGGCCGAATTGCCCGGCCAGCTCGCTGATACGTCCACGCTTGACGTTTTTCAGCTCCATCAAGGCGTCCCACTGGGCGTCGGTCAGGCCGGCTTCTGCATACAAGGTACCTTCAGAGTCAGACAGCGAGATCACCTTGCCGCCCAGGTCCATGACCTTACGCGCAGCATACTGGGCGACGTTGCCCGAACCAGACACCGCCACGCGGCGGCCGTCGATACGCTTGTCCTGACGCTTGAGCATTTCTTCGGCGAAGTAAACGCAGCCATAGCCGGTGGCTTCCGGGCGGATCAGGCTGCCGCCATAGGTCATGCCCTTGCCGGTCAACACCGAGGTGAACTGGTTGGCCAGGCGCTTGTACTGGCCGAACATGAAGCCGATTTCGCGGGCACCCACGCCGATGTCACCGGCCGGTACGTCGCAGTCAGCGCCAATGTGTCGATACAGCTCGCTCATGAACGCCTGGCAGAAGCGCATCACTTCGGCGTCGCTCTTGCCTTTCGGGTCAAAGTCCGAGCCGCCCTTGCCGCCACCCATGGGCAGCGAGGTCAGCGAGTTCTTGAACACCTGTTCGAACGCCAGGAACTTCAGCACGCTGAGGTTCACCGACGGGTGGAAGCGCAGCCCGCCCTTGTACGGGCCAATGGCACTGCTCATCTGAATTCGGTAACCGCGGTTGACCTGCACCTTGCCCTGGTCGTCGACCCACGAGACGCGGAACAGTACGGCGCGCTCGGGCTCGACCATGCGCTCGAGGATGCCGGACTGCAGGTAGTGGGGGTTGGCTTCAAGGAATGGCCACAGGGTGCGCAGCACCTCTTCCACCGCCTGGTGGAATTCCGGCTGGCCTGGGTCACGCTGCTTTAGGCGTGCAAGGAAATTGTCGACAGATTCGATCATGGTAGACATCTCACCAAGAGGATTGGACTTATTGGTTTTTTTCAGAAATGTACCAAGAAGCAATCGCACCGGAATAGGGCGAAATGTCGTTTTTTTGAAATTATTTGGTGCTTTTTATGTAAGTGTATACAAAATACACCTTCGCCTCGCCCTTTATAGCGGTCCGCCAGGCACAAAAATGGGGCCCCTTGGGGCCCCATTCTTGTGCATCAGAAATCCGGCTTACTGTGCCAGTTTCTTGTGCCGTACACGGTGCGGCTGGGCTGCAGCATCACCCAGACGCTTCTTGCGGTCGGCTTCGTACTCGGTGTAGTTACCTTCGAAGAACACCACATTCGAGTCGTCTTCGTACGCCAGGATGTGAGTAGCCACACGGTCCAGGAACCAACGGTCGTGGGAAATCACGATCGCGGCGCCCGGGAAGTCCAGCAGGGCTTCTTCCAGCGAACGCAAGGTTTCGACGTCGAGGTCGTTGGACGGTTCGTCGAGCAGCAGAACGTTACCGCCTTCCTTCAGGGTCAGGGCCAGGTGCAGGCGGCCACGCTCACCACCGGACAGGTCCTTGACGAACTTCTGCTGATCGCCACCTTTGAAGTTGAAGCGGCCAACGTAGGTACGTGAAGGGATCTCGTAGTTGCCGATGCGGATCTGGTCGGAACCGTCGGAGATCTGCTGGAACACGGTCTTGGCGCCGTCCAGGTCCTCGCGGCTTTGGTCAACACAGGCCAACTGCACGGTTTCACCGATCTCGATGCTGCCCGAGTCCGGTTGCTCCTTGCCCATCAACATGCGGAACAGGGTCGACTTACCGGCACCGTTACCACCGATCACGCCAACGATGGCGCCTTTGGGCATGGCGAACGACAGGTTGTCGATCAGCACACGGTCACCGTAGCCCTTGGTGACGTTCTTGAACTCGATAACCTTGTCACCCAGGCGCGGACCGGCCGGGATGTAGATTTCGTTGGTTTCGCTGCGCTTCTGGAATTCCTGCGACTGCATTTCTTCAAAGCGCTGCAGACGGGCCTTGGATTTGGACTGGCGGGCTTTGGCGCCTTTGCGCACCCACTCCAGTTCCTCTTTCATGGCCTTCTCGTGGGCGCTCTGCTGCTTGGATTCCTGCGCCAGACGCTCCGACTTGGCTTCCAGCCAGCCCGAGTAGTTGCCTTCGTACGGGATGCCGGCGCCGCGGTCCAGCTCCAGGATCCAGCCGGCGACGTTGTCGAGGAAGTAACGGTCGTGGGTAATGGCTACCACGGTACCCGGGAAGTCGTGCAGGAAGCGCTCCAACCAGGCCACCGAGTCGGCGTCCAAGTGGTTGGTGGGTTCGTCCAGCAGCAGCATGTCGGGGGCCGACAGCAGCAGGCGGCACAGGGCCACACGGCGCTTCTCACCACCGGACAGGTGTTCGATGCGCGCATCCCAGGCGGGCAGGCGCAGGGCGTCGGCAGCGACGTCCAGCTGGCGCTCCAGGTTGTGGCCATCAGCGGCCTGCAGGATGGCTTCCAGCTTGGCCTGCTCGGCGGCCAGCTTGTCGAAGTCGGCATCCGGCTCGGCGTAGGCCGCGTAGACCTCGTCCAGGCGGGCCTGGGCGTCCTTGATTACGCTGACCGCCTCCTCGACCACTTCACGCACGGTCTTGGTTGGGTCCAGTTGCGGTTCCTGTGGCAGGTAACCCACGTTGATGTCGGGCATCGGACGGGCTTCGCCGTCGAATTCCTTGTCGACGCCCGCCATGATCCGCAGCAGGGTCGATTTACCGGCGCCGTTCAGGCCAAGTACGCCAATCTTGGCGCCAGGGAAGAACGACAGGGAAATGTTCTTGAGAATTTCCCGCTTCGGCGGCACGACCTTGCTCAGCCGATGCATGGTGTAGACGTATTGAGCCAAAACCAAGCCCTCTAATCAGATAGGTAAAGACATCGCCGATCGCCCCGGCACGCGGTGGCCAGTGGGATGTGTTTACGGGGTGTCATTGAACAAAGTCGACCATTCTACGCCAACGCGCGGCGTTGCATAGGAGGGGCCGATAGTGGGGTGTGATCGGGGTGATCCCTGGGGGGAATCTATTGCCTGTGCTGGCCTCTTCGCGGCTAAAGCCGCTCCTACAGGGATCTGACTGCCTTCAAGGGCAATGCAGTACCTGTGGGAGCGCCTTTAGCCGCGAAAGGGCCGGCACAGCAGCCGAAGAGACTCAGACGTGACGCTGCTTGGCCTTGCCCCGCGGCAAGCGGCAACGGTCGCCCTGCTCGGCCAGGCGTGCGGCCCAGGCGGACTTCACGCTGAAGCCGCCGCTGCGGGCAGGGTGCTGCTCGGCCGCCTTGGCCGGTTTGCCAGGTGCAGGCGCAGTGCTGACCACCTTGGCTGCCGGCTTGACCGCCGGTACTGCAACCGCCGGCTCTGCTGCCACCTTGGCGGTCTTGCGCAGTTCAGCCAGCGATGGGGCCTTGCTTTTGGCGGCAGCGGCCGCCTCGGGTTTGCCCAGCGAACGCTGGCAAGACTTGCAGGATACGTCCTCGGTCACGGCAGTACTGACAAGGGTCTGACTGCTGCGCCCGCAGGCGGAATCGAGGCCATTGGAGGAAAAGTGAGTAACCAAAAGCGAACATCTCCGATGCGTTGTCATGTATAGCGGGCGCTATTCTCGCACAGGTTACAGGGGCTTGCCGAACCACCCGGCAGGCACCACCGGTCAACATGGCTGGCACTTCGCCATAATCCGAGGCATGCTAGCCGGTTTCGGGTGTCCGGCCTTATAGTGCGCCACCGCGGTGCGCAAGCCCGGCGCCGGCACGCTCCGTGCACGATCATTCCCTGCCATCGCCAGCCCAATCGCAGGATCAACGCTTGACCAACCTTACTCATCCGTCGTCATTGCGTTCCGCCCCACAAGCACCCGCAACTATCCTGCGCGGGTCGATCAAGGGTGCGCTGGCGCTGCTGGCCCTGATCCTGCTGGGCCTGCTGCTGTGGCAGCTGTTCGCCCAGTTCAATCATACCCAGGCCGAATTGCGCAAACAGAGCCTGGACGCCTCCGCGGAACTGGCCGACCACCTGAGCCTGAACATGGCGCTCAAGGCGCAACAGGCCGTAAACGTGGTGCAACCCTACCTTGATGCACCAACACCTGCCGCCCTGCCCAGCCTGCTCGGTACCCTGCGCGAGCGCCTCCCCGCCCTGCAGAGCATGGCCTGGCTGAACAACACCGGGCAGCTACGCGCCGACAGCCTGGCCGGCAGCCCCGACCGCCAGTCGCTTGACGAGTTGCTCGTGCTGAGCCAGGGACGCCCGTACTTCTTCACCAATTCGGCCGACAACCACATCCTGTACCTGTTGCTGCGCCAGGATGCCTCACAGGGTAGCGGCTACTGGCTACTGCGCCTGTCACCGGACTATTACCGCGAGCTCACCCTCCACCTCGAGGGCAGTGGCCACCCGCAGTGGCTGCTGGAAAACAGCCGCAGCGGCGAGGTGCTGCAGCGCCATACCGCAACCGACACCAGCGACGAGCCGCTGCAAAGCGTGATGCTGGCCTTTATCGAAAACAGCACCTGGCAGCTACGCGGTCTGTTCGACGCCAAACTGGCCCGACAAAAATTATTGCCGGCGCTGTTTGGCAAATGCCTGCTGGTGCTGTTCTGCGCCCTGCTGCCGGTGCTGGCGCTGATCAACATGCGTCGCCGCCAGCGGGCGCTGCAGGAAGACCGTCGGCGTTATCAGGAAATTTTTGAAGGCACCGGCGTTGCCCTGTGCGTGCTCGACCTGTCCAGCCTGCCTGGCCAGCTCGATCGCTACCACCTGCGTAACCGGGCCGCACTCAAGCACAGCCTGGCGCTGGACCCGAACCTGCGCCGCTCGCTGCTGCTGGAGCTGAAGATCACCGAGGTCAACCAAGTGGCGCGCCAGCTGCTGAACATCGACTGCCACGAAGGTGCCTGGCAGCGGCTGATCAATGGCACTGGCGACAGCCGAGACAGCGTCGGCATGCAACTGATCGACGCACTGATCGAACAACGCCCGCTGCTGGAGCTGGAAGTGCGCTTGCCGACACCGCAGGGCGACGAGCTGCACCTGTGGCTGATGGCCCGCCTGCCGCTGCAGCGTCGTGATCACCAGGCGGTGATCCTCAGCATCAGCGATATCACCAGCCGCAAACAGGTGGAGCTGTCGCTACTGGAACGCGAAAGCTTCTGGTCGGACGTGGTACGCACCGTACCCGACCAGTTGTATGTGCAGGATGTGCCCAGCCAGCGGATGATCTTCAGCAACCGCCACCTCGGCCAGACCCTGGGCTACGACCGCACCGAGCTGGCACAGATGGGCGACCGCTTCTGGGAGCTGCTGCTGCACCCCGAGGACGCCGCACACTACCAGGCACTGCGCCAGCAACAGCGCGACAGCGGTCATGACCAACCGCTGCACTGCCAGCTGCGCTTCCGCCACCGCGACGGAAGCTGGCGCTGCTACGACATCCGCGAGCAAGTGCTGACCCGCAACGCCGAAGGCCTGGTGACGCGCATCATCGGTGTGGGCAAGGATGTGACCGTTCAGATCGAGGCCAGCCAGTCGCTACGTGACAGCGAGCAACGCTACCGCATGCTCGCCGAAAGCATCAGTGACGTGATCTTTTCCACCGACAACCAGCTCAAGCTCAACTATGTCAGCCCCTCGGTACAGAGCGTGCTGGGCTACCAGGCCGACTGGATCTTCGCCAACGGCTGGCAGTCGATCGTCGCCAACCCGGCCCAGCTCACCGGCGTCTACAGCCTGATGGAGCGTGTCAGCAAGGCCATGGGCGATCCGGCGCAGATGGCGCAACTGTGCAGCCAGTTACCCACCCAACTGTTCCTGTTCGACTGCCTGCGTGCCGATGGCCGCAAGATCCCGATCGAGCTGCGCCTGGTGCTGGTGTGGGACGATGACCAGCGCTTCGAAGGCGTACTCGGGGTGGGCCGCGACATCAGCCAGCAACGTCGTGCCGAAAAAGACCTGCGCATGGCCGCGACCGTATTCGAACATTCCACGTCGGCGATCCTCATCACCGACCCGGCCGGCTATATCGTCCAGGCCAACGAGGCGTTCAGCCGCGTCAGCGGTTACGCCGTCAGTGAAGTGCTCGACCAATTGCCGGGCATGCTCACTGTCGACGAACAGCAGGAAGGCCACCTGCGCTATGTGGTCAAGCAACTGCACCAGCGCGGCAGCTGGGAAGGTGAGGTGTGGCTCAAGCGCCGTGACGGCGACCACTACCCGGCCTGGGTCGGCATCACTGCGGTACTGGACGACGAAGGCGACCTGGCCAGCTACGTGTGCTTCTTCACCGACATCAGCGAACGCAAGGCCAGCGAACAGCGCATCCACCGCCTGGCCTACTACGACGCCCTTACCCACCTGCCCAACCGCACACTGTTCCAGGACCGTTTGTACAATGCCCTGCAGCAGGCCGAGCGGCAGAAGGCCTGGGTGGTGCTGATGTTCCTCGACCTCGACCGCTTCAAACCGATCAACGACTCCCTCGGCCATGCGGCCGGCGACCGCATGCTCAAGGACATGGCCCTGCGCCTGCTGGCCTGCGTGGATGACGACGACACGGTGGCACGCATGGGCGGCGACGAGTTCACCCTGCTGCTGCAGCCGCGCCCCACCCGCGAAATGGCCCTGAACCGCGCCATCCACGTGGCCGAGAACATCCTCGGCAGCCTGGTGCGGCCGTTCGTGCTGGAAAACCGCGAGTTCTTCGTCACCGCCAGCATCGGCATCGCCCTCAGCCCGCAGGATGGCAGTGAGCTGAGCCAACTGATGAAGAACGCCGACACCGCCATGTACCACGCCAAGGAGCGCGGCAAGAACAACTTCCAGTTCTACCAGGCCGAAATGAACGCCAGCGCCCTGGAGCGTCTGGAGCTGGAAAGCGACCTGCGCCATGCCATGGAGCAGAACGAGTTCATCCTCTACTACCAGCCGCAGTTCAGCGGCGACGGCAAGCGCCTGACCGGCGCCGAGGCGCTGCTGCGCTGGCGTCACCCAACCCGTGGCCTGGTGCCGCCGGGTGACTTCATCCCGGTGATCGAAGAACTGGGCCTGGTGGTGGACGTGGGCGACTGGGTGCTGCGCGAGGCCAGCCGCCAGCTCAAGGCCTGGCACAAGGCCAAGGTGCGAGTGCCGAAAGTGTCGGTGAATATTTCGGCGCGGCAGTTCTCAGACGGCCAACTGGGCACGCGGATTGCCAACATCCTGGAAGAAAGCGGCCTGCCGCCGGCGTGCCTGGAACTGGAGTTGACCGAAAGTATCCTGATGCGTGAGGTGAACGAGGCGCTGCAGATTCTTGCCAGCCTGAAGAACCTCGGCCTGAGCATTGCGGTAGACGACTTCGGCACCGGCTACTCGTCGCTCAACTACCTCAAGCAGTTCCCCATCGACGTCCTGAAGATCGACCGTACCTTCGTCGACGGCCTGCCCGAAGGCGAGCAGGACGCGCAGATTGCCCGGGCGATCATCGCCATGGCCCACAGCCTCAACCTGGCAGTCATCGCCGAGGGCGTGGAAACCCACGAACAGCTGGAGTTTCTGCGCGAGCATGGTTGCGACGAGGTGCAGGGCTATCTGTTCGGGCGGCCGATGCCGGCGCATCAGTTCGAGGCGCAATTCTCCAACGAGACCTTGTTCATGTTCCATTGACCCGCACGCTGCCTGCTCGCAAGGTCCCGGTAGGACCGGGTTTACCCGCGAACACCGGCGAAGCCGGTGCCATCTACCGCGCCGGCTTCTTCGCGGGTAAACCCGCGCCTACACGTACGGTGTCGCGACACAATCCTGCATAAAAAGCGGACTTCCAGGTCAACTCCTGCCCCCGCCCAGCCCAGAAACGGCGCGGGATGCAAGATGAAGCCCATTGGTCTGCGACTTGACGCCACTTCATATGCCAGCCGCGAATCAATCGGTTAGAATGCACACCCAAATTACCCCGATCCTTGAGGACCGCCATGTTCAGCCGTGATTTGACCATTGCCAAGTACGACGCCGAGCTCTTCGAAGCCATGCAGCAAGAAGCTCTGCGCCAGGAAGAGCATATCGAGCTGATCGCTTCGGAAAACTACACCAGCCCGGCAGTCATGGAAGCCCAGGGCTCGGTCCTGACCAACAAGTACGCCGAAGGCTACCCAGGCAAGCGCTACTACGGCGGTTGCGAGTACGTCGACGTCGTCGAGCAACTGGCCATCGACCGTGCCAAGGAGCTGTTCGGCGCCGACTACGCCAACGTACAGCCGCACGCTGGCTCCCAGGCCAACGCTGCCGTCTACCTGGCCCTGCTGTCGGCCGGTGACACCATCCTGGGCATGAGCCTGGCCCACGGTGGCCACCTGACCCACGGTGCTTCGGTAAGCTCCTCGGGCAAGCTGTACAACGCCATCCAGTACGGCATCGACGGCAATGGCCTGATCGACTACGACGAAGTCGAGCGCCTGGCTGTCGAGCACAAGCCCAAGATGATCGTTGCCGGCTTCTCGGCCTACTCGCAGGTTCTGGACTTCGCCCGCTTCCGCGCCATCGCCGACAAGGTCGGTGCCTACCTGTTCGTCGACATGGCCCACGTTGCCGGCCTGGTTGCCGCTGGCGTGTACCCGAACCCTGTTCCGTTCGCCGACGTGGTCACCACCACCACCCACAAGACCCTGCGCGGCCCGCGCGGCGGCCTGATCCTGGCCCGTGCCAACGCCGACATCGAGAAGAAGCTGAACTCCGCCGTCTTCCCGGGCGCCCAGGGCGGCCCGCTGGAGCACGTCATCGCGGCCAAGGCCATCTGCTTCAAGGAAGCCCTGCAGCCAGAGTTCAAGGCTTACCAGCAGCAGGTCGTGAAGAACGCCCAGGCCATGGCCAGCGTGTTCATCGAGCGCGGTTTCGACGTGGTTTCCGGTGGCACCCAGAACCACCTGTTCCTGCTGTCGCTGATCAAGCAGGAAATCTCCGGTAAGGATGCTGACGCCGCACTGGGCAAAGCCTTCATCACCGTCAACAAGAACTCGGTCCCGAACGACCCGCGTTCGCCGTTCGTCACCTCGGGCC
This sequence comes from Pseudomonas sp. JY-Q, assembly GCF_001655295.1. NCBI lineage: Bacteria > Pseudomonadati > Pseudomonadota > Gammaproteobacteria > Pseudomonadales > Pseudomonadaceae > Pseudomonas > Pseudomonas sp. JY-Q. The sequence continues at coordinate 5,373,917 of NZ_CP011525.1, forward strand.
TGCGCTTCGGCACCCCAGCCGTGACCACCCGTGGTTTCAAGGAAGCCGAGTGCAAGGAACTGGCCGGCTGGATCTGCGACATCCTGGCCGACCTGAACAACGAAGCGGTGATCGACGCCGTCCGTGAGAAGGTCAAGGCCATCTGCAAGAAGCTGCCGGTTTACGGCAACTGATTGGCGCTAGCCTGAAGTGAAAAAGCCCGGCCCAGTGCCGGGCTTTTTCGTTTGATTTCGTTTGTTTCACCACTGCTGCTCTTTGGAGGAGCAACTGTCTTGCTCAATTTGTAAAAGCTGGCGCGATCCCTGTGGGAGCGGCCTTGCGTCGCGATAGGGTCGCGCAGCGGCCCCAGGATCGCGGCATCATGCATAGATTGCAGGGGCCGCTTTGCGGCCCTATCGCGACGCAAGGCCGCTCCCACAAAGACCGCGTTCCCAGTTCACCACCGCACAGGCCACACGTTGACCAGAGAACAACTCGAGACCCACCAGATCCCGATCTACTTCGCTGCCGTGCTCGCAGCCGTTGCCTTCGGCTTGATGGCCAGCCACAGCGCACGGCATCTGGAAGCCCTGATCACTCCCGCCATCGCCGTGTTGATGTACGCAATGTTCCTGCAAATACCCTTCCTCGACCTGCGCCAGGGCCTGGGTAACCGCCGCTTCATCACGGCCCTGCTATTGGCCAATTTCATGCTCGTTCCGCTGCTTGTCTGGGCCATCACCCGCGGGCTGGTGGAACACCCGGCGATCCTCGTCGGGGCCTTGCTGGTGCTGCTCACGCCCTGCATCGACTACGTTGTGGTGTTCACCCACATTGGCAAAGGCGACTCACGCCTGACACTGGCCGCAACCCCCCTGTTATTGCTGGCGCAACTGGTGCTGCTGCCGGTGTACCTGGCCCTGATGCTGGGTGGCAGCAGCCAGGTGGCAATTTCCATCACCCCGTTCGTGGAAGCCTTCGCGCTGTTGATCGTGTTGCCGATGGCCCTCGCGGTGCTCACCAGCGCCGGTGCCCGGCGCTCGCGCGCAGTGGCGACCTGGAACGACGCCTGGGCGTGGTTGCCGGTGCCGGCGATGGCCTTGGTGCTGATGGTGGTAATCGCTTCGCAGATTGCCGTGGTACTGCGTGATTTCGACCGTTTGCTGCCGGTGATTCCGGTATACATCGGCTTCATGCTGCTGGCGCCGGTGCTCGGCTTCATCTGTGCGCGCCTGCTGCGCCTGCCGGCCAGCGAGGCACGCTCGGTGACCTTCAGCGCAGCCACGCGCAACTCGCTGGTGGTGCTGCCGCTGGCGCTGGCGTTGCCAGAAGAGATGCGCGGGTTGGCGGCAGCGGCGGTGATCACACAAACCCTGGTAGAGCTGGTGAGCGAACTGATCTATGTACGGGCGGTACCACGGTTTGTGCGTTGACCCGTGGCACTCGTCATAGAGAAAAGACTATTCGAGGCACATAGCAAACATCCGCACCTCTTCCAGATAGCCGACCTCGATACGCCGGGCCAGGCTCAACGTCAGCGACTGTTCGACTCTAGCAAAGCCGCCCGGCCACGTGGGCGCTTAAGCCAGGTTGCGTTTCAGCTCGGCGATGTGCTCCGGGCCGATGCCACAGCAACCGCCGACCATGCTGGCACCGCGCGCACGCCAGTCCTTGGCCCATGCCAGGTAACCCGGCGGATCGAGGTCTTCGCGCAGTTCGTCCAGGCCATCGTTGGCAGTGGCTTCTTTGGGCTGCGGCGGGAAGGCGTTGGCATAGGCACCAATGGCAATCTCGGCGTTGTGCCGCTCGATGACCGAGCGCGCGACATCAATGGCGGCGCCGATCACCTCAGGCTGGCTGCAGTTGAACAACACCGCAGCCACCCCCAGGCTGACTGCGGCTTCGATGGCGTCGGCCACCGGTTCACCGGAGCGCAGGCGCGGAACGTCGTCGACGTCCTCGTCCTGCAGGGTGAAGGACACCCAGAACGGCCTGCCGTCTGCCGGCAAATGGCTATGAATGGCCCGCACTTCGGCCACGGAACTCTGGGTTTCGGCCAGCCACAGGTCAACATGCGGGGCCAGGCCCTGGAGCAACGGGGTCAGCACCTCTGCCACACGCTCGGGCTGGAACAGGTCGGGGCGGTAGGACCCGAACAGCGGCGGCAGCGAACCGGCCACCCTGACCGGGTGCGCACCGCTATCTGCCGCGTGCCGCGCAAGCTGGCCTGCGATATGGGCCAGCTGTCGCCCTTCGGCGGCAAAGCGTTCTTCACCGATGTGGAACGGCACTACTGCATAGCTGTTGCTGGTGATGACCTGCGCACCCGCATCGATGAAGGCTGCATGCACGCCCACGACCGCCTCCGGCGCCTCGCTCAGCGCCAGCGCCGACCACTCGGGCTGGCGAAACGGTGCACCGCTGCGCTGCAGCTCTCGGCCCATGCCACCGTCCAGAATTACCATCGTTCGCTCTGCCATATAACTTCTCTGAAGGTTCTTATGAATAAAATTCATTATGGGGATTGGGGTTATAACTATTAAATACCCTATCACCCATTTGCCCAACATGTCAGGTATGTACATGCGATTTTCTTCTCTGCTGGGTGCGGGCCTTGTACTGCTCGCAACTGCCACCCAAGCCTTTGCTGGCGCCACGTTGGAGCGGGTTGAATCGCGCAAGGAAATGGTTAACGTGCTGATGGAAAGCTACCCGCCGTTTTCCTTCCTCAATGACCACAACCAGCTCGACGGTTACGACGTGGACGTGGCCAAGGCAGTGGCCGACAAGCTCGGCGTCAAACTGCGCCTGGAAACACCGTCCTGGGACGTGATTGCCGCTGGCCGCTGGAGCGGGCGCTACGACATCTGCATTTGCTCGATGACCCCGAGCAAGGCACGCGCCGAGGTGTTCGACTTCCCCGTGGAGTACTACGCATCGCCCGCCGTGATCGTGGTCAATGCCTCGGATGAGCGCATCCATGGCGCCAAAGACCTGGAAGGCCGCAAGGTGGGTTCGATCAGTGCATCGAGCTACGAAAGCTACCTGAACAAGAACCTGGTCATTGAAGGCAAGGAAGACCAGAAGATCGATTACCCGTTCGACTTCGTGCAGGCTGCGCCCTACGACACTGAAAACGTCGCCTTCCAGGACTTGGGCCTGGGCACTGGCGTGCGCCTGGACGCCATCATTACCAACCTGGTGACCGCGCAGCCGCGCCTGCAGCAAGACAAGCGCTTCAAGCTGGCCGGCGCGCCGCTGTATGAAGAGCCCAACGCGGTGGCCATCGAAAAAGGCGACCCTGAGTGGGATGCCAAGGTACGCCAGGTGTTCGCCGAGCTGAAGGCTGATGGCACCCTGGCCAAGCTGTCGCAGAAATGGATTGGCGCCGACATCAGCAAATGAGCACCTTCCCCCCCTCCCCCAAGCCCGTGGCAAAGCCAGCGGGCGCCGGCCTGTTCGGCTTTCGCACCCGGTTACTGCTGACCTGGCTGGCGCTGTTCGGGCTGTTTGTCGCCTTCTTCCTCAGCTTTGACCTGAAGTTCGCCATCATTCTGGAGAAGTTTCCCAACCTGGCCGGTTTCAAGCTGGGGCCCAATGGTTTTCTGCAAGGCGCCGCACTGACCCTGTTCCTGTGCCTGTGCTCGATGGTGGTATCCGTGCTGCTCGGCTTTGCCGCCGCGCTGGCACGGTTATCCAACAGCGCGGTGCTGGTGGGTGTGGCCAGCTTCTACACCTCGTTCTTCCGTGGCACGCCGCTGCTGATCCAGATTCTGCTGATCTACCTGGGGCTGCCGCAGGTGGGCCTGGTACCCGGCGCCATCAGCGCCGGCATCATTGCCTTGTCGCTGAACTACGGGGCCTACCTGAGCGAGATCTTCCGCGCCGGCATCCTCGGTGTGGCCCGTGGGCAACGTGAAGCAGCATTGGCACTGGGCATGCGCACACCGCAGATCTTCTGCCACATCATCCTGCCCCAGGCCATGCGGGTGATCATTCCGCCCACCGCCAACCAGTTCATTTCGATGCTCAAGGACTCGTCGCTGATTTCCGTGATGGGGGTTTGGGAGGTGATGTTTCTGGCGCAGTCGTATGGGCGTTCGAGCTATCGCTACCTGGAAATGCTGACCACCGCCGCCGTGATCTACTGGGTGCTGTCGATACTGCTGGAGCTGCTGCAGGCACGCCTGGAACGGCATTTCGGCAAGGCTTATCAGCGCTGAGGGCTGCACACGGCCCCTTGCAGAATCATCTATGCAGGCACGACGTGCAGGAGCGCCACCAGGGCGCTCCTGCATCGAACGCGTCAACTGAAGCCGCTTTGCCGCTCACAAAGCTTTCATCTCGGCAATATCCCGCGCCACCTGGTCTGCAGAGTGGTCGAACATCGCCTGTTCCTGCGCATCCAGCGGCAACTCGATAATCCGCTCAAGCCCCTTCTCTGCCAGTACGCAGGGCACCCCCATGGCGATATCCGTTCGCCCATACTCGCCCTCAAGAATCGCAACCGCCGGCAAAATACGGTTCCGCCCATTGGCGATCGCATCAACCATCTGCGCAATGGCCACGCCCGGTGCATCGCAGGCGCTCCCCGTCTTCTTCAACCCCAGAATCTCGCCGCCGCCCTTACGGGTGCGCTCGACAATCTGTTCGATCTGCTCGCTGGACAGGAAGTGCGACAGCGGCACCGAGCCGATCTGGCAGTAGCGCATCAGCGGCACCATGCTGTCGCCATGCCCGCCCAGCACCAGCGCCGTGATATCCCGTGCAGAAAACCCGGTTTGCTCGGCGATGAAGCACTTCATGCGCGCGGTATCCAGCACCCCCGCCTGCCCGAACACCTTGTCGCGCCCTAGCCCGCTCACGCGCCAGGCGCGGTAGGTGAGCACATCGACCGGGTTGGACACCACCAGCACCGTCGCTGTCGGCGCGTGGTGCTTGATATCCGCCATGATGCTGTCGAGGATTGGCAGGTTGGTACTCAATACATCCTGGCGCGACTGGCCGGGCTTGCGCGGCACGCCCGCCGTGATCACCACCAGCTCGGACCCCTCCAGCATTTCGGCTTTGGCCCCGCCGTGAACATGGGTATCGGAACCTGAATCCACAGCCGCCTGCCAAACGTCCAGCGCCTTGCCCTGCGCCAGCTCACCCTGCACGTCCATCAGCACCAGCTCACGGCACAACTCATCGCGGGCGATGATCTGCGCCGCCGCCTCGCCGACCAGGCCGGCACCCACAATCGTTAATTTGTTCACCAGACACCTCCCAGCGGCGCGCGCCACCAGGAACACGCCTGCGTATAGAGAGAAGTATTGCCTGCCGGGGCTAAATGGCCACCCAAGACGATGCGACTACCTTCACTTGACAGTATTCCATGGCAGCGCGAATACTTTGGCCATATTCATATAGATGACCATACAACAAGGTGAATCAATCGATGACCATGCTGCCCAAGCGCCCCGTCGCCACACCGCCGCCCACCGGCCTCAGCGCCACGCCTCCCTGCTGCCCATCTTCCGTTGCCAGGCGCCCGCCTGTGAGCGGCAGCTAGCGCAACGCCGCGTTCCCTTCCTCGAAACCGTAGCAGCAGCCCCAACGGCAGCCACCTGGGCATGCCCCGTGGAAACGCCCGTCATGCCTTCAAACCCTGAGTGCAGCCGAGCGCCAGCCCAACCGAGACTCCTTGAATGACTCCCTTAGATATACAGCTATTACTGACAGCCTTGGCCAGTGTTCTGGTGTTGGTGGCGCTCATCGTTTCGCGCCTGAAGATGCACCCGCTGCTGGCCTTGCTGGTGGTGTCCATTGGCGTGGGCTTCGCGACGCATATGGCGCCAGGCAGCATCGTCTCCCACCTGCTCACCGGCGCCGGCAAGACACTGGGCGCAGTGGGGGTGGTGATCGCGCTGGGTGCGATGCTCGGCAAGATCCTGGCTGACGCAGGCGTCACGGAACAGGTCGCGGATGTCATCCTCAAGCGCACCTCCGACCGCATGATCCCTTGGGCCATGATGCTGGTTGCCTTCGTCATTGGCATCCCCATGTTTTTCGAAGTCGGCCTGGTGATCATGCTGCCGCTGATATTCAGCGTGGCGCGCAAACTGGAAAGCAAGGCGCGCTTCAAAGGCTCGGCGTATGTGTATGTAGGTGTGCCGGTCATTTCGGCGCTTGCCGCCATGCACGGCATGGTACCGCCACACCCAGGCCCCCTGACCGCCATTGCCGTGCTCAAGACCTCGGTGGGGCCCACCATGCTCTATGGCTTCCTTGCCGCCATTCCGGCAATGATCCTGGGCGGCCCGCTGTACGGCATGTTCATTTCACCGCGCATGAACACGCGGCCCGATCAGGCATTGCTGGACCAGTTCACACTGGCCGAAAAAGCCGATGGCCAACCCCGCCCCGGGGTAATGGTCGGCATGCTGGCCGCATTGCTGCCGGCCATCCTGATGCTGGTGCATGCCGTCGCCGAGATGCTGCTGCCCAAAGGCAATGCGCTGCTGGAACTGGCCAGTTTCCTGGGCAACCCGCTGATCGCCATGCTGCTGGGCGTGCTGTTCGCCGGCGCCAGCCTGGTGCTTGCGCGCGGCGGCGACGCCGAACAGCTGCGCGATGCACTGGGCAAAAGCCTCAAGCCAATCGCCTCGATCATCATGATCATTGCCGGTGGCGGTGCCTTCCAGGAGATGCTGACCAGCGCCAAGGTAGGCGATGCCATTGTGCACCTGACCCAGCAATCTGCCTTCCCTCCCCTGATTCTGGGGTGGCTGATCGCGATGCTGCTCTCGGTGTCTACCGGTTCCGCCACGGTCGGTATCGTAGGGGCTGCCGGCTTGCTGGCACCGCTGGCAGGTGCAGACCCCAGCCTCAACCTGCCTTTGCTGGCCTTGTCCATCGGCTGCGGTTCGCTGTTCTTCAACTATGCGAACCATGCAGGCTTCTGGATGGTGAAGGAGTCGTTTGGCATGACCATGGGCGAAGCCACCAAGACCATCTCGGTGGTGCAGTCGATTGTGGCGGTGGTTGGCTTGATGGTGGTGTTGCTGCTGAACGCGGCGATTGCTGTGAGCTGAACCGCCTTGCAACAACTGCCCGAGATCATTCAAAGGTCTGCACGGACGGTGCGGACCTTGGGTCGCGATGGGCTGCAAAGCAGGTTCACACTGACATCAGTACTGGTTTTTCTTCAACTTCTCGGCCAAGGGCGGATAGTAGATCTGGCCGATCTCATCCGATGACCACCACGCCCAGTGCAGCAGGTACAGGGTGACGATGCTCAGTAGCGCATAGCCCTTCCAGCCAAACCAAAAGGTGATATAGGCCATCAACCCGGGCAGCTGGAAATGAGCACTCACCCCAGCATTTGCAATTGCCATCAGCACCAGGCCGAACACCAGTACCCCGGCTTGGAAGCGCTGTTGCCGCCACTCCTCGCGCTGCATGGTCCTGCGTTTCCAATAGTTGTAGAGGAATTCGTTGCCTTCACGAAGGCTGTGCTCTCGCAGTGCACTGAAGGTCACGTAGTTGGGAAACAGCGAATAATCTCGCGGACCCTGAAGCCGATGCCACGGGATGAAGCTGCCCAAGATCGCCGCCACCTGCGCCAGCACCGGGATTACCACCGACACCACCAGGCAGAAGACCATGATGCCCACGAATATACGCCCGACATTTTCCCAGACGATCGCCATGTCCCCTGAGAAACCCAGCAAGGTTGTACCCAGTGAGTGCATGAGCGCGATATCGATGAACAAGCCTACATAGGCCAGCTTCAATGCCCAGCGTACTTCCCACGCCTTTTCGAACACCGCGCCCGGCAGCCCGGCAATAGGGTTGGTGGTTTTCAGGCTGTCTCTGTTTTGATCCATGCAGAATCCTCGGTAGTTGGCACATGGCCAGGCAAATGGTCAGGGCAAAGCGCTTTAAGTGCGCTTTGCCTGATTACCATGCACTACAGAGGCGCGAGCGTTCTACTCAACTTGAGGCAGTTGCTACCATCCCCGCAGAAGGGGCTGCTTTTGTGTTGCATGTCCAAGGACTGCAAAGCAGCAGTTCATGCATCCACACCGGAGTGCCATGCCCTCTTCCGCGGTGCCCACTAATCAGCTGGGTCCTACCCACCCTGCTCCATCACCTTCCCACACTGCTCACTGGCCAACCGGCTGATGATCCGGATCGCCTGGTGGATACCGGCCGTGTTGCGAAAGCTCAGACGCGGGTTGTGTTCGCATTCCAGCATTTCGTCGTGCTGGACCAGGGCCTCGCCTAGCAGTTCGAGGGTCCAGGCGTAGCTTTGGATGGTGGAGAGGCGTTCTTGGTCAGACATGGCGGGCCTCCGGTTGGGTAGAGACGAAGCGGGGTTGGTTGAGGGTGAAATAGCTGGGGGCCGTTGAAGAACGGCGGAGGAGAACGGATGCGAGGGTCCCGCTTGGACTTGAGATAAGCATGCATGAGGCTCCAAGTTTTAGTTGGAGCTGCCACGATCCTTCCTACGGGATTGGGTGGCAGCTGTGTGCGGGGTAGGAATACCGGGAAACTTGGAAACCCGGCCAGGCCGAAGCCTGCCCACACACAGCCGCCATGACACAGCACGGCAGACGCAAAAAAAGCGCCAGCTGTGATGCAGGGGCGCCTAGTGCGTGCGCCAAGTTTACCAACGGGTTCCTACGCCCGGTCACGGGATTTACCGTGACGGAGAGATTTAGCCTCACATTGGTTGGTCGGGCAATAGGATAACTTGTAGGAAACGTCTACGAATTACGTATGAATCGCGCCGAATTGGATGACAACCCTTAAAAACCAGCGACTTCTGCGCCTATAGCAATCTGCTAAGGATTATTCGCTAATCTGCCAGAGCAGCCGTGGTTTCGACTTCAACGTAGCTGGACTCTCCACCTCTTAGGGGCCAATACCTCAGCCTTTGATATTACGTGGATCATTACCCGGCTTGATGGTGTCCTTGGCTCGGAATTGTCCGTCGCGCCCTTTAGTCGTCATCTCACCACCACCCTGGTTTTGTAGCATTTCTCGTGCGGCCTGCTGAGCCTCGGCCTGTGTATCGTGGACGCTTGAAGCGCGGTCAGAATCGTTCCGCTTGTTCTCCCACTTTCCATCTGGGCGCTGGGAAATGGTGCGGTCTTGAGGTTTGCTCATGATGAAGCTCCTATGATGGGGTCCTCTCATATAGACCAGAAAATCACCTTTTGCCTGCTCGCTGTACTAAACTTTAGTCGTATAAGTTTTAATCAGCACACTTATTTCTGGCTCAAGTCCGGAAGTCAGCGGATTGCTGAGCTTTAGCATTCAGACCTAACACTTCACGTAACGACTCATTAATCGCCCCTGGTTTCCTAGACACCTCAGTAACTCAGATTGGCAAAGCTTCCTGAAGGCCAACAATGTGATCAGCAGCATGAGCCGCCGAGGAAACTGCCATACGTAGCCGAGAGCTTTTCCAGCTTTTGAAGCGGGAGCGGATCCGACGAAAGATCTATGCAACACGTGCCGAAGCCCGTAGTGATATTTTCGATTCCATCGAGATGTTTTATAATCCTGAACGCCGACACAGCAGCGCTATGCAGCTGTCGCCAGCAGAGTAGGAGAAACGCCATTTTCTGAGCTTGGAGAGTGCCTAGAAAACCAGGGGCGATTCAAACATGAACTTACTCGCAATAAAATACCAATTATAAAAACCATTAACTGAATACTGATAAGGAAATTAGATATGCTCAGACTCTGTTTGACGCTCTGTTTCACGCTGCTATGTTCATTGACCCATGCCGCTTTGCCAGCCGCTCCCTTGACAATTTCTGGGGCGCAAGAAGTGGCAAACATATTCAGAGCTCATTATGAGGAAGATTTTAAACATGATATGTCTAAAGTAGCACAATCCGTATTCCCGACACCGGAACAGTCATATGTTTACGCTAAATATATGAACAAAGCTTTCGCAAAAGCCGGCTATAGTTTGGACGAAACTCTATATGCGTATTTCAAATCCGGAGGTCCATCTGGTGGGAGTGCGGGCAAGCCAAATATCTTATTCTCGCAAAAACTAAATCTCACCGTATATGCTGACGGCCTGAAGAATGCTGCTATCGCTGATGCATTTATCAAAGCCAATGCTGTTTCAGAAAGAACTATAGCGTATGCGAAAGATGTTGCCATAGATTTTCCAATAACTAATTTTGACTATGTAATAAACGCAACCCCGGGATATTTGATACCGGGCACAGAGGAATACCGACGAGAGAACGGAAGGTTTATAGGTCAAGTAAAGATAGGTGTCGGACCTTGGAAAGACTGGTTGTATTTTGAATGGGAAGCACGACGAGGCGAACAATACGGCATCGGAATAGCACAAGTCGCTGGCGTTGACGGTGACGAGGCCGAAACATTCAAAGCACTGAATGGAAAAAGGGTGAAGGTAGAAGGCATTTACTTTATAGCTAAAGGGCAAGTCATAGGCGACCCTAATACAAGAAACATAGTCATTGACCCGCTAATTTTTGACCTAAGCCATAAAATGACATTTAAATCCCTATAGCAAATTTAAATCCGACCTATACAGCATCTATAAAAAGGAACCTCTGTGAAACTATTTAAATGTCTTACCATCGCGGCAATTTCAAGTTTTTCTACGCTTGCATTTTCCGAGCCGTTCACCTACTTCTCATACCAAGAAGGTGGATACGCCGGGAGAATGCTTGTTGCAAACGAATTTGCACATGGCACCCCAGTACAACCCATCGCAGTCCACATTCAGACCGTAGATACGAGCACTCATCATGAATGTGATGTATGGGCTATGGAAAATACTGTAGCCAGAATCGAATCCAATGGTGAGGTTTCCACAACGATGCGAGTGGTAGATGAAAATAAAAAAGTCACTGATGAAACTTTTGATGTCGTGTTTAAAAGGTCAATAGCAGAAATTACGTCGTCCATGCCAAGCGAGTATTGCGGCGTTTCTGCGATGTTCTCTGGGAGTTGGGTACGCACTCAAGATGAAGCTGACGGGGAGAGCCAAGAGCAAAGTGAGCAAGATGCGCTTTGAGTATTGGAAACTCGCCAAAATAGGAAGCCTTCTTCGACCACTTCGCCAAACAAAAAATTGACAGGCACCGCTCTGGATGCTGGAGCGTTTTTTCAAACCCATGAAAGCCTAATTAACTATCACCTGCTCCACAGTTTCAGTTTAAACGACACACCGCCACCCGCCTCATGACTGGCCAACTTCAGGTATTGATCACCGCGAAGTGCGGCCATGGTCCTGCTGACGCTGGATAGTCGGTTTGGCGCGGTGCTGACAGCAAGGCCACCGAATCTTCTAAGTCGCGTAGATACGCCGCATAGTCGCTCAACACGGCCTTTTGAGCGCCGTTACCGGTGGGCGGGTGGAGGCTGCATTGGATGACAAGACCTGTGCCGCGAGATTCTGAGGCGGGCGCAAGCAGCCATGCGATGACCGGGGCATGCCTGACTGTCAGTCAGGTGCAATCCATTCCTTGGTCTGCGGCACCATCATCTAGAGCGCTATTGCTGGTGACATCGGCGTTTGTCACGCCGATGTCACGAGGGGAGTTGCCGCAACCCCAAATGCGAAGAGGGCTGCAGCAGTGCTAGAAGTGCCCGTCTCTTTCCAGAGAAAGAGACAGGCACAGGTTGGCGCAATAGTCGACCAAGCGAATAGGTTCCTGCAGGGCAGCGAGATACGGTGTGTTTAGCGCACGAGCGCCCATGATCGTTACAAGCATGAAGCCGTCGTGGTTCAGAACCACTGCGAGCAACCAGACTTAATACCGCAACCGATCAGTAAGAGGAAAATGGGATGAGACTTCATTTGCATCCCACATCAATCTCACTGTTCCTGACTGCTTTTCCGTGCCCGTGGCTACGTCGGCCTCGACACTGCCTTCTTCGCTTTGGCTGCCGCAGGGCTTTTCCCTCGTTTCGGTCCGGCCACCACGTAGGAACTGGCCAGCGGCGCGGCCACAGCGTTTGGCCCACCAGCCTTCAACGGACCGACATTGTTGCCGACGAGCGTTGCAGTGGGCTTATCTTTGGCAGTCATCACCATACCCATCCGCACGCCAAAGAGACGCAGCACGGCCTCCAAAGTGCTGAGCTTCGGATTCGACTTCCCGCTTTCCAGTTCGTACAGGCTTTTCGTGGACATCTTGCACATGGCCGCGAAGGTCTTTTGATCAAGCCCGGTGACTTCGAGCCGCAGACGGCGGATGGATGTCCCAATTGGATCGAACCCCGCCGCGTTGCGCTTGACGATATCCTCTACGAGCTGGGCGCGCTCTTCAGGCTGTAGTTTTTTCATCGCAGTCCCCACTCCACGAGTCGTTTATCCAGGTTATTTACAGGTAGAGAGGCTGCATTGCGCATCGATTCAGGCGCATCGGTCAACAGATCGGGCAACGCCCTGAATGCCTCAGCCGCATGCATCAACCGTTGCAGCAGGACATCGGGATCAGTGTAACCAACAAGCTCAGCGCAGTTGTCGTGCCAATTGGAAGACCCCTTGCGCTCCGCCGCCCAGTTCGTCGTCCGTGTGATGCCCTCTTCATCCCGGATCATTGGCGCGAGGTCATAGATTGGCGCCAAACGAAACCTCCCACCCACACGCATGATGCAGGTGTTGCGGCCGTGGTTATCGGTGCTCCCTAGAATGCGGTTCAGCAGATCGCGATGATGTAGTCGTCGTAGGCGACAAGGCAGCTTCCATCAGCAACACGCTCGGGGTTCTCAACCGAGAGTGTCGCTGCCTCGCGCCATGCGCCATCGGAGAAGCCCGGATCGTGAGTCTGAGCGGCATCGCGACACCATTAATCAGCATTTGAATGCCGATTAAACTAGTGCGCACGGCAGGAACCGGCAATATTTTGCCGATTAAAAGCTTAAGTGCGGGCAAAACCGGCACCACACTACCGATTATGCATTCACAGCGCGCCGGTGGGTTTAGAGGTCGTTGCTGCGCCTGGGAAGCAGGAGCTGCATGTGATTCGGCCTTTGGGTTATAGGACCATGTTTAATTGCGTTGGGTAGGTGGTGGATGGCACGGGCTTCGCCCGTGTTCGCGGGTAACCCCGCTCCTACAGGGGGGGGGAACGGCTAAGTCCGAGGTTTGCAGGCCTGATGAGAAAAGACAGGCATAAGAAAGCCCGCATTAGGCTGGCTTACATTGATGGCCCGATAGCAAAAATCACCATCGGCCAAATTGTCTGGTGCGGAGACAGGAGTCGAATAAGGCACCCATAGACCCCGTATTTATTGACCTCTGTCCTCTATATTTCCAAACCGTATACCTAACCATATACCTAAAACCCAATTCACCCTCCCCTGCCTCGGCGGCATGGCAAGACACAACCCGCCGAGCAGTAACTCTGCCTGCCTGTCTTCTGACCGCTTAGCTGGCCGACCGGCTAACAGCTGAGATGCGACCGCGCCCTGGCAACAAGCGTCAAGTCAAGCTTTCGGAATCGTTTGGGCCTCAGCCGAATGAAACAGAAGACGGACATCCCAAGGAAAATCTCAGCTGCAGGGAAACCGCGAGTCCCCGTACCCGTGTAGGGAGGGGGGGGTGTAGAGGACCCTAAAAGCGGCAACAACAGACGCTCCACCCCGGCATCTAAGCCAATGAAATGGGCGCTAAAAAAGGCTGCGGTCTTCCCGGTTCGTACCCCGCCAAGCAGCCAAGCTCGCCGGTCAGTTCGAGCCGTGTAGGGGCTTGCCGCGCTGCTGGCGTTTACCCTTCCCGGGGCATGGGGAGGGTAATGGTAAACACCGGTGTTCTTAGTGTTCCGACAACGCTGGAAGCCACAAACCACAGGGCCTTTAGCCGAGGAACACCATTGCGAAAAATGTGGAACACGAAGGTGCAGGAACACAAAAAGTGTTCCTGCACCTGCAAGACCCAGGTGGAGATATATGGATGGGGCTTGAGGTGGATATGCTGTCACCCAGATTGGGACTTCATACCAGTGCAAAGGTCGGTGAGCAGGTGCCAGTGACGCTTCACGGCCGAGCAGCTAGGCCCAGCTTGGTCACCAGTTGGTTCTGTCTCATACCCTTTTGTGTTGAATTCCAAATGCCTTTGAGTTACCGCTAAACTGCGATGAACGTAGTTAGCGCGTACCAGTGTGCGCAAGGATGAAACATGGAACCAGGAATCACAGCGGGGCTTCGAGCAATACTTCCGGTGCTGAAGGCCACATGGAGACGTTTGAATATTTTTCGAGCTGAACGCGCTGCAGCTATCGACCCTAGCAGCGCGAACCCTATCGATGAGGAGATTTTCGACTCTGCGATGCGCCGCATGGCAGCTGGTCAGCTAGACGAATCGTTGATTCAGAAGTGTGTCAGCAACGTAACTGGTCTATTGTCTACACCTTCTTTTTTAAAATCACCAAACCTTGGCACATGGCTCTCAGTACCGGACGTAAAAGCTGGACTCAGAAGAGCTGTGGCCGCAAAGTTGCTAGGAACTGAGCCGCCTACAGATCTCATAAAGCATCTTGAAACGTCTTTCATCAAAATCGCCTTTGCTGAAGTTCGCGAAGCCAAGGGGCTGGTTGAAACAGTAATTGCTATTCTCGCCGCCTCGGTAAAGTCCCAAGTAGATGACCGAGGCGGGGGCGCTCTCATCACCGCCTCACATCTAGGTATTACCAGCGAACTGAATGAAATTAAAAGTCATCTGGAGCGTTCATCTGGCATCAGCTTTCGCACGTTGGACGTGGGCTGGGACGAATGGGCAAAGGTCGCTACGCCCCCTCTCGTAGGTTCTCTGTTTAGCTCCGCGATTGAAGCCTCAAAGCGAACAGTTCTGTCTTGGATATCACAGCCGCCCGAGAAGCCCCTTCTAATTACCGCTGATTCTGCCGAGGAAGCTCTCGCGTTCATCTCGCAACTTTTCGGCGAATTGGGTGGCAAGGAACTCAGCGTATATCGGGAACAAGTTATAATAATCGACCAGACAGGAGTCTTGCCAAGATTGACGGCTGAGAAAAAAACATTTATTCCAGTAGTATTCAGCCGAGATGTAGAACTTGAACTAGCAACTCATGCAAACCTAGTTCACTCTTTAGTTATATACCCCCGGAACGCATTAAACAACAAGCCGGACATTATTTTGGAACCGGTCAGTCAAGATACATTCAGTACTGCATTAGAAAGTATGGGAAAAAACCGAGATGAAATCTCGCGGCTTTCTGACGCGTCTGGACGTTCATTAACGGTTCTTAGGCGCAAGCTTTCGACAGTTCCAGCCGTACAGATGCCGGAGTGGGCCGTGGACGGCTCAATTGCATTACAGCTTATTCCATTTCTTTTTGTCGGTGCATGGGACACTTCTAACCAGTCGGATCAGATTGGGCTGAACCTTTTAAGCGGAGGTCGTAATTTTGATGATATTGAAAAGGAACTTCAGGGCCTTTGCCACTTAAATGATTCTCCAGTCTGGTCAATTGGCACCTTTAGGGGAGTGGTATCAAAGATTGACCTGCTATATACAATTGCAGGAGTTGTAACGGCTGCCGACCTTGATCGTTATTTCACTGTCGCTCGAATGGTGCTAGGAGAAGATGATCCTGCCCTCGATCTTGAGGAAGACCAGCGGTGGGCAGCATCAATTCATGGCAAGACGCGTGAATTTTCAAGCGCCTTTAGGCAAGGAATATCTGAAACACTCGTATTGCTTGCGGTACATGGTCAGCAGTTATTTGACATTCGGTTAGGCGTTCAAACAAATACTGAGGTCATATGTACGATAAGGGAGTTGCTGCCGACGCCGTTAACAACAAGGATCTTAGAAGCAAATGACCACGATTTAGCTACCTATGCAGAAGCCGCTCCCGACGAATTTCTCTCCATCATCGAGCGGGATTTAAACTCTGAGAATCCTGCTGTTTTCGGTCTTCTCCGCCCAGCTAATTCAGGTGTTTTTGGGAGCAGCCCGAGCCGTACAGGGCTGCTGTGGGCACTGGAAGGACTTGCATGGGCCCCCAATACGTTGCCTCGCGCAGCGTTTATCTTAGCGCGGCTCGCGCAAATCGAAATAAATGATAATTGGGTGAATAAACCCGCCCACTCGTTGGAGTCCATTTTTCGGTCGTGGATGCCGCAAACCGCAGCGAACCTACAAGATCGAATAGCCCTAATGAAAAGGCTAGCTGAACGGTTTCCAGACGTTGCCTGGAAAATTTGTATCGCCCAATTTGGCACCCACGCACAATTTGGGGAATACAGCGGCGGCGGCAAAAACTGAGTGCAACACCTGACCTTTCCGGTACGGTGCTGCCCCTATGTCTTATACCGAACTCAGCGTTGAAGAGCGCGCCACCATTCAAATCGGTCGTACCCAAGGCTTCAGCCTGCGCAGGATTGCCTGCTTGATCAACCGATCCCCTTCGACCATCAGCCGTGAGCTGCGCCGTAACCGAGGTGCTTGCGGTGGCTACTCGGCCCGTCTGGCTCAGCAGCAAATGCAGGCCCGCCGCCAGGTTTGTCGACCGATGCGAAAACTGTTGCCGGGTAGCGAGCGCTTCGAACTGGTGACCCATATGCTGCGTGAGCGTTTGTCTCCCGAGCAGATTGCCGGCAAGCTGCGCAGCATGAACATACCCAACCTGCGAGATGCCTACGTCTGTCGCGAGACGATCTACAACGCGATCTATGCCCTGCCAGTGGGTGAGCTGCGTAAGGAGCTGATCATCTGTCTGCGCCAAGGCAAGACGACGCGCCGGCCGCGCTCTGGTGGCGTGGATCGGCGCGGCCAGATCCCCGAGATGGTCAGTATTCATGTGCGCCCGCCGGAGATTGAAGACAGGCTGATGCCGGGGCATTGGGAAGGCGACCTCATCAAGGGTAAGGCCAACGCCTCGTCCGTCGGTACGCTGGTGGAACGCACCAGTGGCTACCTGATGTTGGTGAAGATGAACGACGCAACGGCGACTTCGGCGCTGGAAGGCTTCAGCGCCGCGCTCAATAGCATGCCGCTGGAGATGCGCAAGAGCATGACTTACGACCAGGGCCGGGAGATGGCGCGACACGCCGAGATCACCCAAAGAACCGGCGTGGCGATCTACTTCTGCGACCCGCACAGCCCCTGGCAGCGCGGCAGCAACGAAAACATCAACGGCCTGATTCGCCAGTACTTGCCCAAGGGCACAGACCTGTCGGTACATAGCCAGGAGGAGCTGGACGCCATTGCGCTGCAACTGAACATGCGACCGCGCAAGCGCTTCGACTTCAAATGCCCCATCGAGGTGATGGGAGAGGTCATGCAAAATGCCATGGCAATGCGGCATGATGCTCCGGTTTCAATTCAATAACCGTGTTGCACTCAGCTCCTGCAACCGCCAGCCATAAGCCACGGTGGCGTCCAGACGGGTACGGATTTGGCGAACCTTTGACTAGATTGGAACCGCGAATCGAGTTCATCCGCGAAATGACGGACATGGTATTGGATTGGCATAGTTACTCTATTGATAAACTATACAATCTAGTTGAGCAAATATCTTTCTTTTCAGAAGAAGATCAAAGTCACGTCTGGAAAATAATCGTCAAGTGGGCCCAGCAAACTGCTAGTGATAGCGATAAAGCCGCAATGCGCGAAAAAATCCGTGTGACCACTCTCTCCCGCCGTGCCTTAATACATACAAAAAAGAATGGTAATACATTGGGTTTAGCCGCCACTAGAAAAGAGGTGTACGCAGCATTAGAACCTCTTGAAATTATCAATAAGCACTCTTGGTTATTCCGAAGTGGATGGATCCAAGAGTCGGCAGATGACTCCGAAAAACTAGAAGAAGTAGACTTTAAAGCTAGGGAAGAGCGAACGCAAGATATGAGAGTCAATGCGTTGCGCGAAATATTTGAACTTCAAGGTTCAGCCGGAATCCTAGAGCTTGCCAAACTGGGTCAGGCTTCTTGGATAGTTGGATCACTATTGGCGAACTATGTCCTTTCGAGAAAAGACCTTGAAGAACTGTTGACTTTCACTCTGCCTTGCATAAAAGAGAATAGTGAGTACGCAGGTCTATATAAAAATTTAGTTAGAGGGCTAATTCGCTCTTTGGCAGATAACGACCTACGTAGGGGTGTTATTGAGAGCGTCACCAAAGGGCATCCGGAAGTACAAGTAGTAGAAATTCTTTTGCTCTCGACATTTTCCAGGGATACTTGGGCTTGGGTAGATACTCTCAGTGTTGAAAGTCAGAGCAAATATTGGGAGGAGGTAACGCCTGAGCATATCCATGACTCGCCGTCCGAATGCAATGAGAGCGTCGAAAGATTGTTGAACCATGGTAGACCGCGAGCAGCTTTCTCGGGAGTATGTCACTCATTAAAGAAAATTAACCCGGATATTCTTGCAAAGCTATTATGGGCCGTAATTCAGCCTGGGAAAGAGCAGGCAGGTCACTACATGCTTGATATGTATTATGTGCAAGAAGCCTTCAAACAACTTAATGATAGTGGCATTTCAACAGTTGACCAAATGGCAAGCCTGGAATTTGCTTATATTGATATCTTAGGGGAGTCTTTAGGGCGCCAGGAGGGCTATCAAATACCTAATCTCGAGCGATATATTGAATCGCATCCAGAGTTTTTTGTTAAAGCGATCTGTTGGATATACAAGCGAAGTGATGAAGGAGCAGACCCAGTTGAACTACAGGTCATGGAAGATCAAAGGCGAGTCATGGCAAAACGAGGAATGAAATTGCTTCACTCGCTGAACAACATCCCTGGACACAATGAAGATGGAGAGTTGGAAGCGACGTTGCTATTAAGTTGGGTTGTCGCCGTTCGGGATGCCTGCGACATGTATAGCCGATACGGTAAAGCCGACTATTGGATCGGAGAACTACTAGCGCATGCGCCTGTGGGCATGGATGGTGTATGGCCATGCGAACCCGTACGCGAAGTAATTGAACACATCCAGTCGGAAAAAATGGTACACGGTGCCCAGATCGGCACTTTCAATATGCGCGGAGCCCATTTCCGTGGTGAGGATGGTGCACAGGAGCGCGAACTTGCAGAAAAATACCGTTCATGGAGTGAGGCGCTGAGAATTTCTCACCCGTTTGTTTCCTCCCAACTACTATTAAACTTAGCGACAAGTTATGACTATGACGCTCTCAGGGAAGATACAAATGCGGGAGTAAGACGTCGTCTCAATTCGCATTGAGTGCGATGAGTCGTATTTATAAATGACTCACCCGGAAGTTAACAATGCTTAGTGTTCGCTTCTGGCCGAAAGCTGCCCTCCATGAGCGGCAGCTTTCCACCCATAGCTACGTGCACGGCCAGAGGAGGTCCTTCAGAAGCCTCAGCCGGTCGCGCGTTCAACCCTCTTAACCCGCCCTGTGGGTAGCACTACTGACAGGGCTTCGTACATGAGTTATAACGAAAGGCATCATCAAAGGTTGATATCAGACAGCTATCAAGCCTAGGATGGGCCTTCCTTTGCTCGCTGAACCACGAGCATAGCCATAAAGGCCATTGAATTCAGAGCAGAGTCAGCTAATGACGAAGAATAGTCTCCCTCCGCTAGTAGAAGATATTCGAGATGGCAAAGTCACTTGGCAGCGCCTAGACAACCTGAATTATGAATTACTTGGTTATTTCTTATCCTGCCACCTCATAATCGAACACTACCTTGATGAGTATCTAAAGACCCGATATCCAAAATTGGACTGGGGAGCATCGAGGCAAACATTCGGGCAAAAAGTAGCGCTACTTGCCACAGACAATTACCCGGAAGAATACAATTCTATTCCCGCGATAAAACATTTGAACAATCTTCGGAACAAGCTCAGCCACAATATCGATTTCAAGATAGGTTGTGCGGACTTGCTTCCGCTGTCTCATTACCTGAAAAAGTGTTGCGGGCCTGAACTTGAGCAACCAACCGAGCCTAGGGAAATTCTAGATCTCTTTACCTCGATGGTATGTGTTTGGTTTGCCTCTGGCATAAGCTCAACAGCTTATCAAACACGGCACACCAGGGAGTGAGTGCCGTTCTGTTACAGGCTGTCGTTGGCTTCGAATCAATTTCAGCCGACTCCCGTAGGCAGCTATAGGCCGGAGTCTACGGTATCTGACACATAGCTCTACAACCACAACGGTAGCCCGGTTTGGAAAGCTGAAGATCATCGTAAGCAAGGGATACCTCTGGAGATTAACTTTTGACCATTGCAGCGCGAATTCAGGAATGCACAGCAAAGCTTGCTCTAGGAGATGCCGAGAATGCGTTCATCCAACTCGCAATTGCCATCGATGGCACAGCCAAGCTGCTTTATCCAGGAAAGAAGACATCTGAGCGCTGTAAAAAATTCTTGAAAGACAGCCTTCCTTTCATTCTCTGGTCACTGACAAATGGAACACCAGCTAAAACTACCAGCCTTTCATTCGAAGTTTCGACCTCTAGAGATTCTGGGGAATGCATTGAATTCGAAGACCTTGTCTACAAAGTGATGCGCTGCTCCTTACTCCATGATGGCGAACTCTCGGATAAAGTAGAGTTTGTCAACGCTCCCAAGGTCGGCATACTCAATGGCAGAGTGCAGTTTCCTTTGGCATTACTTGGATCTTTGCTCTTCGCAGTGATCGCCAGCCCCGTGAACGAGCGCCAAAGAGTTTCCGACTCAACCTCATTCATATTTGGCAATACCAAAGTACCTGTAAATCATATGCTTGGAAGCTTGGAAAAAACTAAAATGGCAATCCGAAACGGTTTCTTACATGACGCGGAGTACTTGCTTGAGAGTTTGAATACCGAAGCCAATCGTGAACGACAAAAAAACTAATCAGCGCTGGGTAGTTGCCGAAGGTGGCCAGCCCCTCTCTGCCATCCGGCCGCTTGAACTTCATGCGCCAGATCTTGCTGCCGTTCTTCTTGACCAGCAGGAACAGGCCCTGACCGTCGAACAGGGTGTAGTCCTTGTCCCGCGGCTTGGCGGCCTCGCATTTGGGGTCTGAGAGGGGCGTAACGGTGCGTGCCATAGGTATACGTTTTCTCGTCGAACCGGCGTATACCTTAACGTATACCTAAAATCGGTAGATGCCTAGTGACAGAATGAGACAGCCAGAGACAAGAAAGCCCGCACTTGGCGGGCTTTTCAGGGGATTCCGTGTACAAGAAGAGACATATCGGAACAATAGAATGGTGCCGGAGACAGGAATCGAACCTGCGACCTTCGCGTTACGAGTGCGCTGCTCTACCGACTGAGCTACACCGGCGTGTAGCGCAACGTACCACTGCTCACACCCGTAACGCAAACCCCTGTTTCCACTGGTTTATTGCCCTGCCCTCAAGCCCCCTTGCACCCTTTGGGCGCCAGGTCTTCCTCGATGTCGGTCGTGCACGCCCAGCCGCTGGCCGAACGCGTCAGGGTCAGGGCCTTGCCCAGTGCGTTGGCAGGCGCATCCACCAGGGTGCATACAATGCTGCCGCTACCATCCGCGGCCTTGCCGCTCGCCGTGATCGCACAATGCGCCGTCGCCGGCTGGCCACCCAGGGCGGCTACATCCGCGACATCCTTTCCATCATTCAGCCGCAGATCCATCGCCGTCTTCAGCGCGCTGATCTCCAGCAACCCGGCCGCGGCCTTGGAGCGTGCCTGGTGGTTGGTGTACATCGGTAAGGCGATGGTCGCCAGAATGCCGATGATCGCGACGACGATCATCAGTTCGATCAGGGTGATACCGCGTTGCCCTTTCATGAACGTAGTTCCTTTTTGATTCGCTTACACATTGAGGTCAGTTGCGCCCCAACCGGCAGCGGCGCAGTAGGCCTGAACAGACACCTTTTGTCACCCCTGCCCGCACGGGCGTCATCTTCGCTGAACTACTCTAGTGAGCATCACGGACGCGTGCCCTTGCATGGACGCGGCAAGCTGTTTCCAGGCTTGTCGCCGGGGCTGAACAAGGACCTTTGCATGACTTCATCTTCACTTCTCTACCGCTGGCACGGCACCGACGCCAATGGCGCGCCGGTCAGCGGTCAAACACCCGGGCGCAGCCCGGCTTATGTGCGCGCCGGGCTGATTCGCCAGGGCATCACGGTGGCGAGTTTGCGGCCGGCCAGCGGGCTGGCGTTCAGCTTGCCAAAGCGGCGCGAAAAGGCTGACCCGGCGGGGTTCAGCCGGCAGTTGGCGACGTTGCTCAAGGCCGGGGTGCCGCTGCTGCAGGCGTTCGAGGTGATGGGCCGCAGTGGTTGCGATGCGGCGCAGGCGGCGCTGTTGGAAGATTGAAACAGGATGTGGCCTCGGGCCTGGGGTTGGCGGATGCGTTGCAGCGTCACCCGGCATGGTTCGATGCGCTGTATTGCAACCTGGTACGGGTGGGCGAGCAGTCCGGTACGCTCGACCGGCAGCTGGAGCAGCTGGCCGGCATGCTGGAACAGCGTCGGGTGCTGCACAAGAAGGTGCGCAAGGCGATGATCTACCCGCTGCTGCTGTTGCTGACCGGGCTCGGGGTGTCGGCGATCTTGTTGCTGGAGGTGATTCCGAAATTCGAGAGCATGTTCTCGGGCATGGGCGCGGCGTTGCCGGCATTTACCCAATGGGTGATCAACTTGTCCACAGGGCTGAGCCGGTTTGCGCCGCTGCTGCTGGTGATGGGCTTAATGCTGGGTGTTGCCGTGCGCCAGCTTTACCGGCAGCACGCGCCAGCGCGCCTGTGGATCTCTGGGCGGGTGCTGGGCTTGCCCGTGTTTGGCAAGTTGCTGGGGCAGGCCGCGTTGGCGCGGTTTGCGCGCAGCCTGGCAACGTCCTACGGCGCCGGGGTGCCGTTGCTGGATGCGCTGGGGACGGTGGCGCGGGTAACAGGTGGCGACCTGCACGAGCAGGCGGTGTTGCGGCTGCGCCAAGGCATGGCCAATGGGCAAGGGCTGAACCAGGCGATGGCCGGTGAACCGCTGTTTCCCCCCTTGCTAGTGCAGTTGACGGCCATCGGTGAATCCAGCGGCACGCTGGACCAGATGCTGGAAAAAGCCGCCAGCCATTACGAGGAACAGGTCAGCCAGGCGCTGGACCAGTTGACCAGCCTGCTGGAGCCGGCCATCGTGCTGATCCTGGGCTTGCTGGTGGGTGGCCTGGTGGTGGCGATGTACCTGCCGATCTTCCAGTTGGGTAGTTTGATCTGAACATGACTTTATGGGCTTTGCTGGCTGAACAGCCAGCGTATTTCCTCACCCTTGCCACGGTGCTCGGCCTGCTGGTGGGCAGCTTTATCAACGTGCTGGTATATCGCCTGCCGATCATGCTGGAGCGCCAATGGCAGCGTGAGGCGCAAGAGGTATTGGGGCTGCCGACCACGCAGCACCCGCGTTTCGACCTGTGCCTGCCCGCCTCCCGGTGCCCACACTGCGCGCACCGGATTCGTGCGTGGGAGAACATTCCGGTCATCAGCTACCTGGCCTTGGGCGGGCGCTGTTCGTCCTGCAAAAACCGCATCAGCCTGCGTTACCCGGTAGTGGAAGTGGCCAGCGCGCTGCTGTCGCTGGTAGTGGCCTGGCGCTTCGGCGCTTCGGTAGAGGCGTTGCTGGCGTTGCCGCTGACCTGGTGCCTGCTGGCGCTGAGCCTGATCGATGCGGACCACCAGCTGCTGCCGGATGTGCTGGTGCTGCCGACCATGTGGCTAGGGCTGATCGTCAATGCCTTTGGCATCCATGTGCCCCTGGCCGACGCACTGTGGGGCGCAGTGGCCGGGTACCTCAGCCTGTGGACGGTGTACTGGGTGTTCAGGCTGGTCACCGGCAAGGAAGGCATGGGCTATGGCGATTTCAAGCTGATGGCGCTGATCGGGGCGTGGGGGGGTTGGCAGGTGCTGCCGTTGACGCTGCTGTTGTCGTCGGTGGTGGGGGCGCTTGTTGGCCTGTGCTTGCTGCGTTTTCGCCGGCATGCCTTGGGCACGGCTATCCCGTTTGGCCCTTATCTGGCAATTGCGGGGTGGATTGCCGTGCTCTGGGGTGATGAAATATACGCCTCATACATACAACTGCTTGGATACTGATGACCACTGCGGCCTTTACCCCCTGGATTCTCGGCCTGACCGGCGGCATTGGTAGCGGCAAAAGTGCCGCTGCCGAGCGCTTTGTCGAGCTTGGCGTGCACCTGGTCGATGCCGACCAGGCCGCGCGCTGGGTTGTCGAACCTGGCCGCCCGGCCCTGGCCAGCATCGTCGAGCGCTTCGGCCCGGGCGTGCTGCAGGGCGACGGCCAGCTCGATCGCGCCGCCCTGCGCCAGCTGATTTTCGCCGACCCGGCGCAACGCAAGTGGCTGGAGCAACTGCTGCACCCGCTGATCGGTCAGGAGATTTTCAGCTATCTGGCCAAGGCGCAGTCGCCTTATGCGGTCTATGTGTCGCCGCTGCTGATCGAATCGGGCCAGCACCACAAGACCCAACGCGTACTGGTGATCGATGCGCCGCAGGACCTGCAAATAGCCCGAACCCTGGCGCGGGACAACACCAGTGCCGAGCACGTGCAGGCCATTTTGCAGGCGCAGTTGGCCCGTGAGGATCGCCTGCGCCATGCCGATGATGTGGTGGTCAACGACGGCGGCCTGGCCGCGCTGCATGAGCAGATTGACCGCCTGCACCACTTTTACCTGACTTTGAAAGGAGGCCAGCCATGAGCCAGCCATTGACCGTCGATTGCCCAACTTGCGGCGCGCCTGTGGAATGGAGCGAAAAAAACGCGTTCCGACCGTTTTGTTCGGACCGTTGCAAGCTGATCGACCTGGGCGCCTGGGCAGCCGAGGAGCACAAGCTTGCGGGGTCGGAAGGGTCCGAAGATGAGCTGTATTCGGGGGACCTGGAGCCGCGGCATTGAGCTGATTGCAAGGCGGCTGTGCCGGCCTGTGGGAGCCCTTTCGCGACACAAGGCCGCTCCCACAGAGACCGCGTCAGGTTTTAGATGTGATGGCAGAGCCGCCGCATGATCATCGCTCCTCTTCCTTCCACGGCGCCTGCAGGTACCGCGTCCGGTTGAAGGTTTCCAGCCACTCGGGGCAAAACACCACCAGCGCACTGATCACCATGCCGTTGATGAACGCCTCGGGGAACATCATCAGCCACAGGTAGCCGACAAAGTCGCTGAGCCACTCCGGCAGGGCAAACCGCCCGTCGAGCCACAACAACCCTAGCGCCGCCGGTACGCAAACCAGCACGGTGAGCGCTGCCGGGAAGAACCCCGAACAGAAGATATAAACGAACAGGTTTCGCGGCTGGGCGCGCTCGACCACTATCGCGCACACCTCGGTAATCAGCACCGGCAAACCAATCAGCAACAAGCCGTTCACCCCCAACGCCGCCAGGTCTTGTCGCCCAAGCGCCAGCAAGCCAAGCTGGGCCATGAAGCCACCCAGCACCGCCAGCGGCCAGTCCAGCAACAGGGTGACCGCCGTCATGCCAATAAAGTGGTACGACACCCCGGTATCAAAGTCGCGCCGCACCAGCCACAGCGCAAACAGGCAGAACACCGTGCCAAACAGCAAATGCTGGCGGCGCCGGTCGGTAAACAGTTCAACCCAGCGAACCCGGCTCACCGCCCAGATCAACAACGGCACATAACCCAGCCAGCCAAGGGTAAGGGTGGTGCCGGATAACACCTGCGCGCTGATCACCTAAACAATACCCTTTGCAGCCATGTGGATAAAACCGAGTCTACACCCATTCTCCCATTCCTTCGGCTGCGGTAGGCTGACGCTTCCATTCGATGCAGGAAGCATTGGTCATGCTGGAAGGAACCAACCCCACCCTGCTACTGGCAGCGGCACTCAACGCCATCATCGGCGTACTTCACCTGGCCATCATCGCCGTGGGGCCGCGTTGGTACCGTTTGTTCGGGGCCGGTGAGCGCATGGCGGTGGCCGCCGAAAAGGGCCGCTGCTACCCGGCGCTGATCACCGCCGCCATCGCCTGCGTGTTGCTGGCCTGGTCGGCCTATGCGCTATCGGCTGCCGGGGCGATCGGGCGGCTGCCCTTGCTGCTGCCAGTCATTTGCCTGATCACCCTGGTGTACTTGCTACGCGGCCTGCTGGGGCCAGGATTGCTGGCGGGCACCGGGCGTTCGCAGCGTTTTATCGTGGTCAGTTCGCTGATTTGCCTGGGCTTTGGCGTGGTGCATCTGGTCGGGCTGGTGCAGCAGTGGCCGGTGCTGGGCTGATTTTCACGCTTAAACAGCATCTTACCGTCATCGATTAGCGGCTAAGCTTGTCTGCATGGATGACTCAGACTACCTGCGCCTGCTTACCATCCAGGCCGAACAAGCCAATGCCTTTCTCTCCAACGCCCGTAAGTGGGAGCGGGAGCGTTGGGTGTGCCAGCGCCTGTTGCAGGGGCTGAACATTCCCTACCGCAGCGAGGACTTCACCCCGGCGGGGCAGGAGCCACCAGACGTGCTGTTCCGCGACGCCGCCTTCGAGGTGTTTTTCGTGCTCGACGAGGGCCGCAGGCTGAACGATGAATGGCGCGAGGAGCTGCAGCGGCGACGCAGTGCGTTTTCCCTGGCACAGCTGGTACGCCGCGAAGCACGCCCACGGCGCATCAGTGCCACCGAACTGCTGGGGCGCCTGGCGCCCACCTTGCGCAAAAAGGCACACAATTACCGGGAACGCGGGCTGGAGCTGAACGAGCTGGACATCATCGCGTTCTCCAGCCTCAAGCGCGAAGTGCTCGACCTCAACACCCACTTCCCGCCGCCTACCGAATACCTGCGCCAAGGCTGGCGCTCGCTGTCGCTGGTCGGGCCAACCTTTGCCCGGGTACTGTTTGCCCACCCTGATGCGCCGGATTTCCTGCGCGGCAACCTGGGCCGCAGCATCGTCTTCGACGTAGGCATCAGTCTTTGATCCAGTGCAGCGACTGTTTGCGATGGCGTACACTCGGCGCCAGGGATAGAAAGCATTATCATTTGTTTCAAGCGCCTGCGCGAACGCTGTAGCGTTTGCGCAGTCACAAACGTCTACCTGACGAGGCCCACCATGACCAGTCGCCTGAACCCGGAAGATCAGCGTCGTGTCGATGAGTATCTGCGAGCCCCCCAGCACCAAGTCGAGCGCAGGCCCTTCCGGCCGTGGCTGCTCCTTGTGCTGGTGCTGGCCGTGACCATCGGGTTGGGTCTCATCAGCCGCCTGCTGAGTGGACTGGTGCTATGAGCTGCTTCGCGCTCGCCCTCCCCTCGCGCAGTTTGCGGCCGGCCCCCAGGGCCACGAATTCCGTAAACCTTATGAGATATTCCCATGACTCATCGCATCGTGATTGTCGGCGGCGGCGCCGGCGGCCTGGAACTGGCGACCCGCCTGGGTAAAAGCCTGGGCAAGCGCAAGCAGGCCGAAATCACCTTGGTGGACACCAACCTCACGCACATCTGGAAGCCACTGCTGCACGAAGTGGCCGCCGGCTCGCTGAACTCCTCGGAAGACGAACTGAACTACGTGGCTCAGGCCAAGTGGAACCACTTCAATTTCCAGCTGGGGCGCATGAGCGGCCTGGACCGTGAAGGCAAGCAGATTCAACTGGCTGCCACCCTCGACGAAGAGGGCCGCGAGCTGCTGCCTGCGCGCACCCTGGGCTACGACACCCTGGTGATTGCCGTGGGCTCCAACACCAACGACTTCGGCACCCTGGGCGCAGCGCAGCACTGCCTGTTCCTGGATACCCGCAAGCAGGCAGAGCGTTTCCACCAGCAACTGCTGAACCACTACCTGCGTGCCCACGCCGGCGACGTGGCCAGCGAGAAAATCAGCGTGGCCATTGTCGGCGCCGGTGCCACCGGTGTAGAGCTGGCGGCCGAGCTGCACCACGCTGCCCACGAGCTGGCGGCCTATGGCCTGGACCGCATCCAGCCCAAGGACATGCACATCACCCTTATCGAGGCGGGCCCGCGCGTTCTGCCGGCGCTGCCGGAGCGCATCAGCGTACCGGTTCACAAAACCCTGGAAAAACTCGGGGTGAAGGTGATGACCAACGCCGCAGTCAGTGAAGTGACCGAGGACGGCCTGAAAACCAAGGACGGTGAAGTGATCCAGGCCAGCCTGAAAGTGTGGGCAGCCGGTATCCGAGCGCCAGGTTTCCTCAAGGACATCGATGGCCTGGAAACCAACCGCATCAACCAGCTGGTCGTGCGCCCTACCCTGCAAACCACCCGCGACGACAACATCTTCGCCTTCGGTGACTGCGCCGCCTGCCCGCAGCCTGGCAGCGACCGCAACGTGCCGCCGCGCGCACAGGCGGCGCACCAGCAGGCTTCGATGCTGGCGCAAAGCCTGAAGGCGCGCCTGGAGAACAAGGCCCTGCCGACGTACGAGTACAAGGACTATGGCTCGCTGGTGTCGCTATCGCGCTTCTCGGCGGTGGGCAACCTGATGGGTAACCTGATGGGCAGCGTGAAGCTGGAAGGCTGGCTGGCGCGGATGTTCTATGTGTCGCTGTACCGCATGCACCAGATGGCGCTGTACGGGTTCTTCCGCACGGCGTTGATGATGCTGGGCAGCAAGATTGGCCGGGGTA
Source organism: Pseudomonas sp. JY-Q (assembly GCF_001655295.1). Taxonomy (NCBI): domain Bacteria; kingdom Pseudomonadati; phylum Pseudomonadota; class Gammaproteobacteria; order Pseudomonadales; family Pseudomonadaceae; genus Pseudomonas; species Pseudomonas sp. JY-Q. The sequence continues at coordinate 5,402,426 of NZ_CP011525.1, forward strand.
CCGAGCCGCGCCTGAAGTTGCACTAACAGGCGCCCCCATGCCCTGTAGGCGCGGGTTTACCTGTGAATGCGATGGTGGCTGCACTGCCGCATTCGCGGGTGAACCCGCTCCTACAAAGGGGTGGTGTGGCAAATAGATGCAGGTGGGATTGCACCGATGGGCGCATTTTTCGAGGCAAAAGAAAAAGGGCATCTCATGCGAGATGCCCTTTGTTCATGGTGGGTCGTGTAGGATTCGAACCTACGACCAATTGGTTAAAAGCCAACTGCTCTACCAACTGAGCTAACGACCCAAAAATGGTCGGGGTGAGGGGATTCGAACTCCTGACATCCTGCTCCCAAAGCAGGCGCGCTACCGGACTGCGCTACACCCCGAGTGTTTCAAAAAAAAGGGCATCTCTTTGAGATGCCCTTTTCTACATGGTGGGTCGTGTAGGATTCGAACCTACGACCAATTGGTTAAAAGCCAACTGCTCTACCAACTGAGCTAACGACCCGGAAAATGGTCGGGGTGAGGGGATTCGAACTCCTGACATCCTGCTCCCAAAGCAGGCGCGCTACCGGACTGCGCTACACCCCGAGATTGGCTCCGCGACCTGGACTCGAACCAGGGACCCAATGATTAACAGTCATTTGCTCTACCGACTGAGCTATCGCGGAACTGAACTTCGGTACAACTCCGAAGACTGTGTTCGCTTCGGACTCTTTAGCTTCTTCGCTTTCGCGTTGTCGCTGCTGAGGCCGGCTATTCTACATTCTTCGTTTTGCTTGTCAACCACTTTTTTTCATTCAACTTACTGATTTGTAAGTTGTTTTGCGATCACTGATGTTGCTGGTGATTCGCTTAGTGCCTGACAACGCGGCGTATATTAGGGGCACTCTAAATTTGATGCAAGCAAAAATTTCAAAAATTTCAGGCGGTTATCCAAGATTGGCGCAAAGGCCCGAAATAGCTGGGCTGTGCCGGCCCTTTCACGGCTAAACCCGCGCCTACGAGGGGCTGCCTAGCCTGCAAAAATCTGCGCAGGGTTGGCCGCGAAGGGGCCGGCATGGGCAACAGGCAGAAAAAAGCCCCGCAAACGCGGGGCTCATGGTGCAACACAATCAGCCGAAGACGATTTCGTCGTCTTCCACCTTGGCGGTGATCGCCGTACCGGGCAGGAACTTGCCGGCCAGAATCAGCTGCGCCAGCGGGTTCTCGATCCAGCGCTGGATCGCCCGCTTCAGCGGCCGTGCGCCGTACACCGGGTCGTAACCCACGGCAATCAGCTTGTCCAACGCCTCTGGGCTCAGGCTCAGCGACAGTTCGCGCTCCAGCAGGCGGCTGCGCAGGCGGCCGAGTTGGATTTCGGTAATACCGGCAATCTGCTCGCGGCCCAATGGCTCGAACACCACCACTTCGTCGATGCGGTTGATGAACTCGGGACGGAAGTGCGCCCCCACCGCATCCATCACTGCCGCACGCTGTGCCTCGCGGTCACCCACCAGTTCCTGAATCTGCGCCGAGCCCAGGTTGGAGGTCATCACGATCACGGTGTTGCGGAAGTCCACGGTGCGCCCGTGGCTGTCGGTCAGGCGGCCGTCTTCCAGCACCTGCAACAGCACGTTGAACACATCCGGGTGGGCTTTTTCCACCTCGTCCAGCAGCACCACCGAGTAAGGCTTGCGCCGCACGGCCTCGGTCAGGTAACCGCCCTCTTCATACCCTACATAGCCTGGCGGTGCACCGATCAGGCGCGCGACGGAGTGCTTCTCCATGAATTCGGACATGTCGATGCGCACCATCGCCTCTTCGGTGTCGAACAGGAACTCGGCCAGCGCCTTGCACAGTTCGGTCTTGCCCACACCGGTCGGGCCGAGGAACAGGAACGAACCACTTGGCCGGTTCGGGTCGGACAGCCCGGCACGTGAGCGGCGTACGGCGTTGGCTACGGCGGTTACCGCCTCGCTCTGGCCAATCACGCGCTGGTGCAGCAGCTCTTCCATCTTCAGCAGCTTCTCACGCTCGCCTTCGAGCATCTTGGCCACAGGAATGCCGGTCCACTTCGACACCACTTCGGCAATTTCTTCCTCGGTGACCTTGTTGCGCAGCAACTGGTTTTCGGTCTTGCCGTGCTGGTCGACCATCTGCAGGCTGCGCTCCAGGTCCGGGATCACCCCGTACTGCAGTTCGGCCATGCGGTTCAGGTCGCCTTTGCGACGGGCGGCTTCCAGCTCCTGGCGAGACTGCTCGATCTTTTGCTGGATCTGCGCCGAGCCCTGCACTTCAGCTTTCTCCGAAGCCCAGATTTCTTCCAGGTCGGAATACTCACGCTCCAGCCGCTCGATTTCCTCGGTCAGCTTCTCTAGGCGCTTTTTCGCCGCTTCGTCTTCTTCTTTCTTCAGCGCCTGCGACTCCACCTTCAGCTGGATCAGGCGGCGATCAAGGCGGTCGAGCACTTCTGGCTTGGAGTCAATCTCCATGCGGATGCGGCTGGCCGCTTCGTCGATCAGGTCAATGGCCTTGTCCGGCAGCTGGCGGTCGGTAATGTAGCGGTGGCTGAGCTTGGCCGCAGCGATGATTGCACCGTCGGTGATGGCCACCTTGTGGTGCACTTCATAGCGCTCTTTCAGGCCACGCAGGATGGCGATGGTGTCTTCCTCGCTCGGCTCCTCGACCAGCACCTTCTGGAAGCGGCGCTCCAGGGCGGCGTCCTTTTCGATGAACTGGCGGTACTCGTTCAGCGTGGTGGCACCTACGCAATGCAGCTCGCCGCGGGCCAGGGCCGGCTTGAGCATGTTGCCGGCGTCCATGGCACCCTCGCCTTTGCCGGCGCCGACCATGGTGTGCAGTTCGTCGATGAACAGGATGATCTGGCCTTCCTGCTTGGACAGTTCGTTCAGCAGGCTTTTCAAGCGCTCTTCGAACTCACCGCGGTACTTGGCACCGGCAATCAGCGCGCCCATGTCCAGCGCCAGCAGCCGCTTGCCTTTGAGGCCGTCGGGCACTTCACCATTGATGATGCGCTGGGCCAGGCCTTCGGCGATGGCGGTTTTACCCACGCCAGGCTCACCGATCAGCACCGGGTTGTTCTTGGTACGGCGTTGCAGCACCTGCACGGTACGGCGGATTTCATCGTCACGGCCAATGACCGGGTCCAGCTTGCCCTCTTCGGCACGCTTGGTCAGGTCGACGGTGTATTTGTCCAGCGCCTGGCGCGATTCCTCGGCGTTGGCGTCATTCACTGCCGCGCCGCCACGCAGGTTGTTGATGGCATTTTCCAGCGCTTTCTTGCTCACGCCTTGGCTCAGCAGCAGCTTGCCGAGCTTGCTGTTTTCGTCCATGGCGGCCAACAGCACAAGCTCGCTGGAAATGAACTGGTCGCCCTTCTGCTGTGCCAGGCGGTCTGCCTGGTTAAGCAGGCGTGCCAAGTCCTGCGACATGTTCACGTCGCCGGTAGGGTTCTGTATTTTTGGCAGTTGGTCGAGCTCTTTCACCAGCCCCTGGCGCAGGCCATTGATGTCGAAGCCTACCTGCATCAGCAGCGGTTTGATGGAGCCGCCCTGCTGTTCGAGCAGCGCCTGTAACAGGTGCACGGGCTCGATGGCAGGGTGGTCCATGCCAACGGCCAAAGATTGGGCATCGGATATTGCAAGTTGCAGCTTGCTGGTTAAACGGTCTATTCGCATGGTGTACCTTCCTTTAAAGGGCAGGTCGGAGCGATGGACAGCGCCTGTTTATAAAGAAACCTGCCTGAGATGACTTTATAGATAAGGCTGATTCTGGAAGATTCAAGCGTAGCGGGGTTGACCAAAGTCAACCTGTTGGATTAACGGGGGCCATTCGCGGGCATGCTCGCCCCCACAGGTACACCACCGGTTTCAATGTTTGCAGAATCACTGTAGGAGCGGGCGTGCCAGCGAAGAGGCCGGTACAGGCTAGCGCGGGTCCAGCCAGACCAACGATGCAAAACGCCCACCCTGCGGGGTACGGCGATAGGAGAAGAACCGCGCATCACTGACCGTGCACAAACCACCGCCATAAACAGCAGTCACGCCACGGGCAGCCAGGCGAATACGCGCCAGCTCATAGATATCCGCCAACAGCTTGCCTGGCCGTTCGCCGTCGACGAATGCCCGAGCTGCTTGCGGGTGCACGGCGGTAAAGGCATCACGCACTTCCAGCCCCACTTCGAACGCTTGCGGGCCGATGGCAGGCCCCAACCACACCAGCACCTCTTCTGGCGGCAGCGCCAGCCGGTCCAGCGTGGCTTCCAGCACGCCACCCGCCAGCCCGCGCCAGCCCGCATGTGCCGCCGCCACGCGGGTGCCGGCACGGTCGCAGAACAGCGCAGGCAGGCAATCGGCGGTCATCACGGTGCAGGCAATGCCAGGCTGGTGGGTCCAGCTGGCATCGGCCTCGGCGACCACCGCCGGGTCGGCATCCGCCACCACCCGCCCATGCACCTGTTTGAGCCAGGCCGGTTGGATGGTGAACTGTTCGCTCAGGCGGCGGCGGTTCTCGGCGACCGCGGCAGGGTCATCCCCAACATGGTCGCCGAGGTTGAAGGTTTCGTAAGGCGGCAAGCTGACGCCGCCCTGACGGGTGGTGACACAGGCGCGTACCGAGGCCGGGGCCGGCCAGTCGGGGAACAGCAAGGCCTGCGTCAGGTCACTCATCCGATGAAGCTCTCGTGGTCTTGGTTCAGCAGCGACAGCAACCAGACGAAGTCATCCGGCAGTGGCGATTCCCACTTCATGACTTCACCGGTAATCGGGTGGACCAAGGCAAGGAAACGCGCATGCAGCGCCTGGCGCGGGAAGGTCTTGACCGCCTCGACCATGGTCGGGCTGGCAGCGGGCGGAATACGGAAGCGCCCGCCGTACGTCTGGTCGCCAACCAGCGGGAAACCCACGTGGGCCATGTGCACGCGAATCTGGTGGGTACGGCCGGTTTCCAGCTTGACCCGCACATGGGTGTGCGAGCGGAAGCGCTTGAGTACGCGGTAGTGGCTGACCGCCGGCTTGCCGCCGTCGGTTACAGCCATGCGCTGGCGCATGCCGCCGTGACGGCCGATGGGCGCGTCGATCTTGCCACCGGCAGTCACCACGCCAATCACGATGCACTCGTAGATGCGGCTGACCTTGCGGGCCTGCATCTGCTCGACCAGCTTGGTCTGCGCCTGCAGGGTCTTGGCCACCACCATCAGGCCGGTGGTGTCCTTGTCCAGGCGGTGCACGATACCGGCGCGCGGCACGTTGACGATGTCTGGCACATGGTGCAGCAGCGCGTTGAGCAGGGTGCCGCTGGCATGCCCGGCCGCCGGGTGCACAACCAGCCCGGCAGGCTTGTTGATCACCAGGATGTGGTCGTCTTCGTAGACGATATCCAGTTCGATATCTTCTGCGATCCACTCGCCCTGGGCCTCTTGTTCGGCCTCCAGGGCAAGCAGAGAGCCACCATGAACAAGGTCTCGAGGGCGCACGACTGCACCATCGACCGTCAGGCGGCCCTCTTTGATCCACGAAGTTAGCCGCGAACGCGAGTACTCGGCGAACAATTGGGCGGCGACCTGGTCGAGGCGTTGGCCGCCCAGTTCGGACGGTACCTCTGCGCTAAGTTGAATGATCTCGGACATGCTCGATTCGGCGGGCGCACAGCCTTTGGTTTCGGCTGCGAGCTTGTGGTTAAATACGGCTTCTTTTGTCCCGGGGTTGGCCGGGGCGCTCATCATAACAGGACGGCACCGCCCAAGACAGCGGCCGTCAAAGGGACGCAAGCCGCCATGCGAGTGAAACACCTGCTGCTGATCGCCATCCTCGGGCTTACCGCGGCCTGTTCCTCTAATAAAGAGGTCATTGACGAGAACCTCAGCGAGGCCGAACTGTACCAGCAGGCCCAGGCTGATCTGGACAACTCCAGCTACACCAGCGCCGTGAACAAGCTCAAGGCCCTGGAGTCGCGCTACCCGTTCGGCCGCTATGCCGATCAGGCGCAGCTCGAGCTGATCTACGCCAACTACAAGAATTCTGAGCCCGAGGCCGCCAAGTCGGCCGCCGAGCGCTTTATCCGCCTGCACCCGCAGCACCCGAACGTCGATTACGCCTACTATCTCAAGGGCCTGACCTCGTTCGACCAGGACCGTGGCCTGCTGGCGCGCTTCCTGCCGCTGGACATGACCAAACGCGACCCGGGTGCCGCCCGCGACTCGTACAACGAGTTCGCCCAGCTGACCAGCCGTTTCCCCAACAGCCGCTACGCGCCAGACGCCAAGCAGCGCATGATCTACCTGCGCAACCTGCTGGCTTCGTACGAAATCCACGTGGCCGACTACTACCTGAGCCGCCAGGCTTATGTAGCGGCTGCCAACCGTGGCCGCTACGTGGTCGAAAACTTCCAGGAAACCCCGTCCGTCGGTGACGGCCTGGCGGTGATGGTCGAGTCGTACCAGAAGCTGCACCTGGACGAACTGGCCGCCACGAGCCTGGAAACCCTCAAACTCAACTACCCGGACCACCCGAGCCTGGTCGATGGCGAGTTCCAGCCCAAGCAGACCGAGTCTGACGGCCGCGGCTGGCTGTCCAAGGCCACCTTGGGCCTGATCGAAACCGATACCCCGCTGCCGCCAGGCGAAACCCGCGCCAACCAGGACGTGGTCAAGCAGTTCCAGGACGCGCGCGACGAGATGCCGCGAGAGCTGCTGCCTAAAGACGAGAACGGCGACCCGATCGTGCCGGAAGGCCCGAAAGAAGCCGAGAAAGACCGTTCCTGGTTCAGCTACATGACCTTTGGTCTGTTCGACTGACCTTCAGCGGTGAATGAAAGGGAGGCCTTGGGCCTCCCTTTTTTATTGGCCGCGTCCTAGACTGTTGGCTTCTTCAATCGACAAGCTGGACACCATGGTTCGCCTACTTTTCTGGATCGCCCTGATCGCCGCCGCGTTCTGGCTGTGGCGCAAGTTCAAAGTCAGCCAGCAGTCGCACCCCGAGGCGAAGCTGGATGCGCCGCTGAAGATGGTGCGCTGTGCCCATTGCGGCGTGCACCTGCCCAACGACCGGGCGCTGCAGCAGGGTAATGAGTGGTATTGCAGCCAGGCCCACCTGCAGCAGGGCCCTGGCCACAAGGGCTGATCCCCGGGTACACCCAGCCCCCCTGTGTAGGAGCGGGTTCACCCGCGAATGCGTCAGTAGCGCCACTGCAGCATTCGCGGCCCCCCCCTTACAGCCCCTCCCCACATATCCCTCCCCGACCCTTTCACACCATTTACGACCCCTCCCCACCGCCAGCATTGACCCGCCTGGGCAAAACTCGCTAAATCCTATTTATCCGCATAAATATGAAAAATAGCGAAATGCTCAAACCCAAACGCAAGCGCCAGAAGCTGTCCGATGTGATCGTCGAATCAGTCAAGCGCTCGATCGTCACCGAAGCGCTGCACCCCGGCGACCGCCTGCCCACCGAACGTGAGCTGATGGAGCATTTCGAATGTTCCAAGGGCACCGCCCGCGAAGCGCTCAAGGCGCTCGAAGTCGAAGGCCTGGTCAGCACCCGCACCGGCCCGACCGGGGGCGCCTACCTGAACGAAGTGGGCACCGAGCCAGCCAGCCGCGCGCTGCGCAACTACCTGCATTTCCAGCACCTGGACGGCGAACAGGTGTACCAGCTGCGCAAAGTCATCGAGGTAGAACTGGCGGTGTCGGTGATGGGCAAGCTGAGCGAGGCCGATTATGCCGCGCTGCAGGCCAACATCGACTTCTGCAGCGCGCCGGAAGACAGCGAAGAAGGCCAGCGTGAGCAGCGCTTGGCGGAGCTTGAATTCCACACCCTGCTGGCCGACCGCTGCCCCAACCCGTTGCTGCGTTTCATGGCGGTGTTCCTCAACGACCTGCTGCGCGACCTGGTGGTGCTGAAAAAGGCCTACCTGCCCAAGCGCCAGCAGTTCGCCGCCGCCAACATCGACTACCACAAGCAACTGCTGACCGCCTTGCGCGCCAGCGACGAACCCGCCGTACGCCGGCTGATGCACGAACACATGTGCGACGCCGAGCACCATATGACCGCGCTGGAAGGCGAGGTTGCCCGTAACTTCCTGCTGGAGTTCGATCACCACCACTGATGCGCCTGTAAAGAGGCCTGCACACAGGCCCGGCCGTACCCGCTTTGTCATTGCCACTCCTGCCTAATAACCACAAACAAGGAGTTACTCATGCAAAGACGTACCCTGCTCAAGGCAGGCCTTGCCCTGGGTGCCTTAGGTAGCCTCCCCTTGGGGGCACACCGGGCATTCGCCGACCAACCGCTGACCTTCTATGGGCTCAAGTCCATGTCGGGCGCCTTCGCCAGCTACGGCAAGTACGCCGACATGGGCTCGCGCCTGGCCATCGCCGAGCATCCGCAGTTGCTCGGCCACCCGCTCAAGTACAAAGTCATCGACACCGAAGGCAACGCCGGCAAGGCGGTGCGCAAGGTGCAGGAAGCCATCGGCCAGGATGGCGCACGCTTCTTCCAGGGGTGCACCCTGTCGTCTTCGGCACTGGCGGTGTCCAAGGAAATCCACAAAGCCGGCGGCGTGTTCATGACGCCTGTGGGCGCCGATGAAATCACCGGCAAGGACTGCAATGCCTCAACCTTCCGCTGGTCGGTGCCCACCTATGGTGCCATCCGCGAAACCCTGGTGCCGATGAGCCGCCAGCTGCCCCAGGCCAAGCGCTGGTACACCATCACCCCGCAATATGTATTCGGCGATGCCCTGCTGGACAACGCCCGCAAAGTGTTCGCCGAGCTCGGCGTGGAACACATCGGCAACAGCTACCACTCGCTGCAGGAGCAGGAATTTTCCGGCTACCTGACCAACGCCATCGCCGCCAAGCCCGACGTGCTGGTGCTGCTCAACTTCGGTAGCCAGGCCTCCAACGCCCTGCGCCAGGCGGTCAACTTCGGCATCAAGGACCGCATGAAAGTGCTGATGGTGTGGTCTGCCGGCCTCGACCAGTTCCAGGAGCTGGGCAGCGACGTGCTCGAGGGCGTGTACCTGGGTGCGCAGTACTGGCACCAGGTCGACACCCCGCTGAACAAACAGTTGGTCGCCGCCACCCGCAAGGCCTATGGCATCAACCCCAACTACCCGCTGGCCGCCGACTACATCGGCACCAAGGTGATGCTCGAGGCCATCGTCAAGGCCGGCAGCCTGGACGGGGCCGCCGTGTCTGCGGCATTGCAGGGCATGCGCTTCCAGGGCCCGACCGGCGAAGAACTGATCCGCCCGGGTGACCACCAGGTGCTCAAGGATTACTACCTGCTGCGCGGCAAGCCCCAGGGGCAGATGCGCGACGAGGACGACCTGGCCGAAGTCATCAGTTCGGGCCGCTCGTTCGTCGAGGTCGATCACACCGGTTGCGCCCTGGCCTGAAGCTGCGGCGTTAGTCACAAACACTTGTACAGGCAGCCGCCCGGCGCGCTGTCGAGGGCACGCTCATGCTCGATTTGTACCTGTTCCAACTGCTCAACGGCCTGGGCCTGGGGATGATCTACTTCCTCATCGCCGTGGGCCTGACGATCATTTTCGGCCTGCTCAACTTCGTCAACTTCGCCCACGGCGCGTTTTTCTTGCTGGGCGCCTACCTGTGCTACACCGCCGTGGCCGTCACCGGCAACTTCTGGCTGGCGCTGCTGATTGCGCCACTGGTGGTGGCCGCGCTGGCCTGGGCGGTCGAGCGCCTGTTGATCAAACGCATCTACCACCTGCCGCACACCTTCCAGATCCTCGTCACCCTCGGCATCGCGCTGATCATCCAGGAAGCGTCGGTGCTGATCTGGGGCCCGGTGGGCAAGAACATTGCCGTACCACCTGAACTGCGCGGGGTGCTGATACTTGGCGACTTCATCTACCCCTACTACCGCTTGTTCCTGATCGGCTTCGCAGCGCTGATCGGTATTGGCCTGTGGCTGCTGCTGGAACGCACCCGTTTCGGCGCACTGGTGCGGGCCGGTAGCGAAAGCACCGAGACCGTGTCGCTGTTGGGCACCAACATTTTCCGCCTGTTCTCCCTGACATTCGCCCTGGGCGTGGGCCTGGCAGGTGTGGCGGGTGTGCTGTTTGCGCCGCTACGGGGCGCCCAGCCCTTCGTCGGCCCGGAAATCCTCGGCATTGCCTTCGTGGTGGTGGTGATTGGCGGCATGGGGTCGTTCGGCGGGGCGCTGGTTGGCGGCCTGCTGGTGGGTGTGGTGCAAAGCATGATGACCAGTCTCTGGCCGCAAGGCGCCAGCCTGATGATCTATGGCGCCATGGCAGCAGTGATTCTGGTCCGTCCCTACGGCCTGTTCGGGAGAGCCTGAGATGAGCGAGAAAAACCCATTGCCAGTCGCCAAGGGCCGCGCCCCGGCGCTGCTGTCGCTGGTAGTTGCCAGCCTGGTGGCGCTGCCGCTGTTGCTGCCCTCGGCCACCCTGGCCACCGAGATCCTGATCTTTGCCATGGCCGCACTGGCCTGCAACCTGCTGCTCGGCTACACCGGACTGCTGTCGTTCGGCCAGGGCATCTTCTTTGGCGTGGGCGCCTATGGCGCAGCGCTGCTGATGATCCACCTGCAGTGGGGCATGTTCGCCGCGCTGCTTGGCGCAGCTGTGTTCGGCGCCTTCCTCGCGCTGCTGGTGGGCGCACTGGCGATCCGTCGCACGGGCATCTACTTCGTCATGCTGACCCTGGCCTTCAGCCAGATGGCCTACTTCCTGGCCTATACCCTCAGCGGCTGGACCGGCGGTGACAACGGCCTGCTTGATGTGCCACGGCCGAATATCGAAATCGCCGGCCATGTGCTGGTCGACCTGGCCGATCCGCGGCACTTCTATGTGTTCGTCGCGGTGCTGTTCCTGTTGATCTTCGCCGCAGCCCTGCGGGTGATCCGTTCGCCATTCGGCAGCACCCTGCTGGCTATCCGTGAGAACGAGACCCGCGCCGCCGCCATCGGCTACGACACCCGCCATTTCAAGATTCTGGTGTTCATGCTGTCGGGCGCCATCACCGGCATCGCCGGGGCGCTGTACGCCATGCTGCTGCACTTTGCGCCGCTGTCGAACATCGACCTGATGATGAGCGAGAACATCCTGATCATGACCATCGTCGGCGGCACCGGCTCACTGTTCGGCTCGCTGCTGGGGGCCGGCGCCATCGTGCTGCTGGGTGACGTGCTGTCGGAACTTTGGCCACGCTGGCTGATGCTGCTGGGGGTGATCCTGATTCTGGTGGTGGTGTTCATGCGTGGCGGCCTGTGGGGCGGCCTGACCGAACTGGGCAAGCGCCTGCTGGCCACCCGCAATGCCGATGACAAACCCCAGGCCAAGACCAAGGAGACCCTGTGATGAGCGACTACCTCCTGGAAACCCGCGACCTGGAGCTGGCCTACGGGCCGTTCAAGGCGGTCGCGGGCGTTGACCTCAAAGTGCGAGCCGGCACCATCCACACCATTATCGGCCCCAACGGCGCCGGCAAGACCAGCCTGTTCCACTGCCTGACCGGCGAACGTCAGGCCACTGCCGGCAAGATCCTGTTCAATGGCCAGGACATCATTCGCAAGCCGTCCCACGGGCGGGTGGCACTTGGCATGGCGCGTTCGTTTCAGCTCACCAGCCTGTTCCAGAACCTTTCAGTGCGCGAGAACCTGCGCCTGGCCGCCCAAGGCCGTGATGGCCTGGGCGCGCTGAACTTCTGGCGCAGCGTCGAGCACAAGCGCAGCCACTGGAACACCGCCGACCAGGTGCTGGAGCGCCTGAAACTGAGCGCCCGTGCCGAAACACTGGCGGGCGAGCTGTCGCACGGCCAGCAAAGGGTGCTGGAAGTGGGCATGTCGATCTGCGCCAAGCCCTCCCTGCTGATGCTCGACGAACCCACTTCGGGCATGGGCATCGACGACATCCCGGTGATGACCGACCTGATCAGCGACCTTGGCCGCGACCATACCGTGCTACTGATCGAGCACAACATGAGCATTGTCATGTCGATCAGCCAGCGCATCACGGTGATGAGTCACGGCCAGATCCTGGTCGAGGGTACCCCTGAACAGGTGCGCAACGACGAGCGCGTACGCACCGCCTACCTTGGAGAGGCCGCCTGATGCTCAACGTCGATTCGATCCATTCCTACTACGACAAGAGCCATGTGCTCGAAGGTGTCTCGCTCAAGGTTGAGGCTGGCGAACTGGTAACGCTGCTGGGGCGCAACGGCGCAGGCAAGACCACCACCTTGCGCAGCATCCTTGGCATCGTCCGCCCACGGCAGGGGCAGATCAGCTTCAACGGCCAGCAACTGGTCGGCCGCGAAATCTTCGATATCGCCCGGCAGGGCATTGCCCTGGTGCCGGAGCACCGCGGCATCTTTCGCCAGCTCAGCGTCGAGGAGAACCTGAAGATTGCCGTGCGCAAGACCAGCCGCTGGCAGTTGGAGGACGTGTACAGCATGTTCCCGCGCCTGAAGGAGCGTCGCCGCAACGGTGGTTTTGCCCTGTCCGGTGGCGAGCAACAGATGCTCGCTATCGCCCGCGCCCTGCTCAACGGCCCCAGGCTGCTGATCCTCGACGAGCCCACCGAAGGCCTGGCCCCGGTGATTGTCGATGAACTGGTGAAGATATTGCGGCGGATCAAGGACGAAGGGCTGTCGATCCTGCTGGTAGAGCAGAACCTGATGGTCTGCGATGCCCTTGCTGATCGCCACTATGTGCTGGAGCAGGGCCGCGTCGCTTACCAAGGCAGTGCAGCGCAGTTCCGCGAGGACCCGAGCATCAAGAACCGTTACCTGGCCCTTAGCGCCTGATCAGCAGAGAAGCACGCCCGCAAAGACCTCTGGCCTGTGGATGACCTGTAGGAGCGGGCTTGCCCGCGAAGAGGCCAGTACAAGCAACTGATTACTTTCAGGAGAGCTGAACCATGAACACCCGCATCGATCCCTCGCAGCACCTGCTCGGCCAAGGCCCTCTGATCAACCGCGAGCGCCTTTGGCAATCATTGATGGACCTGGCCCAACTCGGCGCCACCGCCAAGGGCGGCGTATGCCGTCTGGCCCTGACCGACCTCGACCGCCAGGCGCGCGACCTGTTCGTCCACTGGTGCGAAGAGGCCGGCTGCACGGTTAGCGTCGACGCCATCGGTAACATCTTCGCCCGCCGCCCCGGCCGTAACCCTGCCCTGGCGCCAGTGATGACCGGCAGCCACATCGATACCCAACCCACCGGCGGCAAGTTCGATGGCTGCTACGGCGTCATGGCCGGCCTCGAAGTGATGCGCACGCTCAACGACCTGCACCTGACCACCGAAGCCCCGCTGGAAGTGGTGGTATGGACCAACGAAGAAGGTTCGCGCTTCCCGCCCTGCATGATGGGCTCGGGCGTGTTTGCCGGTAAGTTCGGCCTGCAGGAAACCCTGGACAAGGTCGATGACCAAGGTCTGTCGGTCGGCGCTGAGTTGCAACGCATCGGCTACGCCGGCCCGCGCGTGCCCACCGGGCATGCCGTGGGCGCCTACTTCGAAGCGCATATCGAGCAAGGCCCGGTGCTGGAAGACCAACGCACCACCATCGGCGTGGTCCAGGGCTGCCTGGGGCAAAAATGGTTCGACCTGACCCTTACCGGCGTCGAGGCGCATGCAGGCCCCACGCCCATGCACCTGCGCAAGGACGCATTGGTCGGCGCTGCCGAGGTGGTGGCTGCGGTCAACCGCGTCGCTCACGCGCACCAGCCACATGCCTGCGGCACGGTCGGCTGCCTGACCTTGCACCCAGGCTCGCGCAACGTCATCCCCGGCCAGGTGCACATGACCATCGACCTGCGCCACCTCGACCCTGGGCACCTCGACGCCATGGTCAGCGAAGTGCGCGCAGCCATCGAAAACAGCACGGCGAAACATGGCCTGAGCTATCAGCTAACCCCGACAGCCGACTTCCCGCCGCTGTACTTCGCCGAGCAGTGCGTGGATGCCGTGCGCCAGGGGGCGCGTGCGCTGGGCCTGAGCCACATGGATATCGTCAGCGGCGCCGGTCACGATGCAATCTTCCTCGCCGAGCTGGGCCCGGCCGGGATGATCTTCGTGCCATGCGAAGGCGGCATCAGCCACAACGAAATCGAAAATGCCGCGCCCCAGGACCTGGCCGATGGTTGCGACGTCCTGTTGCGCGCCATGTTCCAGGCCGCCAACCCAGGAGCCCGTTGAAATGACCCAGAAAACCGCGATTGGCGAACTCACCGCCGTCGAACTGCTCGAACTGTACCAGCGCCGCCAGTTGTCACCCGTCGAGGTGGTCGACGATGTGCTGGCGCGCATCGACCTGCATAACCCGGCGGTCAACGCCTACTGCCATGTCGACGGCGAAGGTGCCCGCGCCGCCGCCCGCGCCAGCGAACAACGCTGGCAGCGCGGCGAGCCCTGTGGCCAACTGGATGGCGTACCCGCCTCGATCAAGGACCTGACCCTGACCCGCGGCATGCCCACCCGCAAAGGCTCGCGTACAACCTCGGGTACCGGCCCGTGGGAAATCGATGCGCCCTTCAGCGCCTTCATGCGTGAAGCCGGTGCTGTGCTGGTGGGCAAGACCACCACGCCGGAGTTCGGCTGGAAAGGCGTGACCGACAACCCGCTGTACGGCATTACCCGCAACCCTTGGGATACCAGGCTGACTGCCGGTGGTTCGTCTGGTGGTGCTGCGGCAGCCGCCGCGCTGAACCTGGGGGTGCTGCATCAGGGCAGCGATGCCGGTGGTTCGATTCGCATCCCTTGCGCCTTCACCGGCACCTTCGGCATCAAACCGACCTTCGGCTATGTGCCGCAATGGCCGGCCAGCGCCATGACCGTGCTGTCGCACCTGGGGCCGATGACGCGTACCGTGGACGACTCGGTGCTGATGCTCGACTGCGTAGCGCGCCCCGATGCCCGCGACGGTTTGGCCGGCGCACCCCGGCAGGCGCCTTGGCTCAGCCAGCAGCAAGATCTGAGTGGGCTACGCATCGCCTACAGCGCCAACTTCGGTTACGTGCAGGTCGACCCACAGATCCAGGCACTGGTGGCGCAAGCGGTGCAGCGCCTGGTGCGGTTGGGTGCGCAGGTAGAGGAAGTGGACCCGGGCTTCAGCGACCCGCTGGAAACCTTCAATACCCTGTGGTTTGCCGGTGCGGCGCGGTTGGCCAGTGCCTTGAGCGATGAGCAGAAAGCGTTGCTTGACCCGGGGCTGCGCTGGATTGCCGAACAAGGCGCACAGATCAGCCTTGGCGAATACACCCAGGCGCTAGAGGCACGGGCAGAATTGATTGCGAAGATGAATGCCTTTCATCAGCGATATGACGTGTTGGTATCGCCGATGCTGCCGTTGGTGGCGTTCGAAGCCGGACACAACGTGCCGCCTGGGTCGGGGATGGCGCAATGGATGGAGTGGACGCCGTTCAGCTACCCGTTCAACCTGACCCAGCAGCCGGCAGCCTCGGTGCCCTGCGGGTTTACCCGCGAGGGGTTGCCGGTGGGGCTGCAGGTGGTGGCCGGGCGCTTTGCCGATGAGCAAGTGCTGCGGGTGTGCAAGGTGTATGAGCAGCATTATCCGAGCCGGCACTTGCAAGCACCGATTACTGGCTGAAATCTGTATGGGCCTCTGCGGCCCTTTCGCGGGTGAACCCGCTCCTACACGCACCGATTACTGGCTGAAATCTGTATGGGCCTCTGTGGCCCTTTCGCGGGTGAACCCGCTCCTACACGCACCGATTACTGGCTGAAATCTGTATGGGCTTCTGCGGCCCTTTCGCGGGTGAACCCGCTCCTACACGCACCGATTACTGGCTGAAATCTGTATGGGCTTCTGCGGCCCTTTCGCGGGTGAACCCGCTCCTACACGCACCGATTACTGGCTGAAATCTGTATTGGCCTCTGCGGCCCTTTCGCGGGTGAACCTGCTCCTACACGTACTTGTAGGAGCGGGTTTACCCGCGAAGAGGCCCTCAGCCCAAACGCCCTTCTGGCGCATACGGCGCCGGGTCGATAATCGGCTCGGCCCCTGTCAGCAAATCGGTAAACAGCTGGCACGAAGCCGGCGCCAGCACCAGCCCATTGCGATAATGCCCGCAGTTCAGCCACAACCCTTCATGCCCTGGCACAGGCCCAATGTAAGGGATGCCTTCTGGCGACCCCGGCCGCAGCCCCGCCCAGTGCGCCACCACTGTGGCGCCTTCAAGCTCAGGCAACAACTCCACCGCCGATGCCTTCAGGCTTTCCAGCGCATCCCCGGTCGGCGTCTTGTCATACCCGGCGTGTTCCAGCGTGCTCCCCACCAGAATGTGCCCGTCACGTCGCGGGATTGCATAACGTCCCTTGGCCAGCACCATGCTCGGCAAGAAGTCTTCAGCACACTTGAACAGGATCATCTGGCCCTTCACGGGCTCCACCGGCAGTTCAAGGCCAAGGGTACGCAACAGGTCGCCACTCCAGGCGCCTGCACTGAGCACAACCTCATCCGCCGCCAGTACGCCATCAGCCGTCTGTACACCGGTCACGCGCCCCTTTTCCTGCACGAAGCCGGTGATCTGGCAGTGTTCGCGCAAGGTCACGTTTGGCAGCGCCAGCAACGCCGCTTTCAGCGACTTGACCAAGCGTGGGTTGCGCACATTGGCCACGCCAGCCATGTAGATGGCGTGCTTGAAGCCCGGGCCCAGCACCGGCACCGCATCGTAGGCCGCCGAAATATCCACGGCACTCAGCGGCCGCTGCTCGCGCGCGGCCCAGGCCAACGCTTCAGCCTCGTCGTCCAGGTCGAGCCAGTACAGCCCGGTGGTGTGAACTTCGGGGTCGACGCCAGTGCTGGCGAACAGACGCTCGCCCAGCTGTGGATAAAAGTCCTGCGACCAGTGCGCCAGAGCGGTCACTGCGGCGCTGTAGCGCCACGGGTACAACGGCGAGACAATGCCTCCGCCAGCCCAGGACGACTCTCGGCCAACCTCACCCTGATCGCACACCACCACCTGGCCGACCTTAGCCGCCAGGTTGAATGCCGTCAGCAGGCCGATCACCCCGCCGCCGACCACCACTACTTGCTTGCTCATCTGTCGATCCAACACCTGAAGTAAAACCGCGATGCACCGGGCATCATTGAACCTTCAGCTTCCCCAGCAGTGCGTGCTGTGCTCAACGGCACCCGGATTGCGCTGCATGCCAGCCTGGTCGAGCTGGAAATCGCCACAGCCATCCTGCGCCATCAGCCCATGCGGTAGCCGCCGGGCGCGCAGCGTGAAGGTGTCACTGTCGCGCTGGGCCTGAAGGCTGTAGTAGCGGGTACCTTCGGGCAAGACCAGGTCGCCCTCGGCGTATTGGCCAGTGCGCACGCGGTGGCGCTCCAGGCGCAGGGCAGCGTCGTGCAGCAGGCCAACCACTTCACTGCGCGCGGCTCGCCGAAGCTGGTCGCTGTAACTGGGGTAGGCAATGGCTGCCAGAATGCCGGTCACGGCCAGCACAATCAACAACTCGATCAGGCTCAAGCCTTGCTGCATGTCAGTCTCCTCGCAATCTTTGCCGCCAGGTGATGCGTTGGGTTTGATTGCCGGCCACGGCGTAGACCGCTTCCAGTACATGCCGTGAGCGGCTTTGCTTGCTGACGGCGGTAATCCGGAACAGGCTAACCGGCTGCCCTTCGGGCATGTGCGCGGCACGTTTGCTGACACCCAGGTTCTGCAGCTGGAAAAAGCCGGTCTGGGTACCTTGCCACTGCCCAACCAGATCGTGCGGCCTGGGCGGCGGCAGGCAAGCGTTACAAACGTCAGGGGGCGCCCGTTCAAGTTCGCGCTCCCCGGCCAGCAAAGTGGCCTCAGCCTCTTCCAGCGCCAGCAGGCCATCGCTCAGGTAGCCGGTCATCCGTGTTTCCACCAGCGCGTCACGCAGGGCAGATGTGGCAAGCAGGCCCAGCAGGACGCTGAGCACCAACGCCAACAACAGGACAACACCCCGCTGGCGGTTCATGAAGCCGGCACCGGGTTACGCAATGCCACGCTCAGCGCATGGTGCTGCTCAAGCTGCAAGGTCGGCTCATACAATGTCAGCTGAAGATCGATCCGCTCTCCAGCCACCTGCACCACACGCAGTTCGCGCACGTGATCGACCAAGGGCTGATTGCGGCCGCGCCGCTCGAAGTAAAGCGTACTTCCAACGTGAGCATAGCGATGCCGGCTGACAGGCACAGCCATAAGCGTGTCGCTACCTTGCGCGCGCTCCTTGTGTACCTCCACCGTGTTGATACAGTTTGTCAGCAAGGTCCAGTCGGGGTCGCCGGCATACCCTGGTAACTCAGCGACGACCAGGCTCAAACTTGACGGGCCGCTCGCCAAGGGCCTGGCAAAGGCCTGCTCCGCGCCGGAGACCAGAAAGTCGTCTGGGCTCAGGCGCAGGCAACCGAACATCCCGGCCATGCGGATATCCTGCGCCATGCGCAGCAATGCAAGCCGCGCAGAATACTGCATGCGCACTGCCGTACTTTGCAGGCGCCAAGTCTGGTGCGCGGAGACAAAAAGCTGGCTGGCCGCCGCCAGCAGCATCAATCCGATCGCCAGCGCCACCACCATCTCAAGCAAGCCAAACCCTGCCTGACAGCGCCTCATCGCCGCCTGCGCTCATGTTCGCTGTGCAGCGCCATCGCCGCCAGGCCATCCCGGCGCGCGCTGTCCGCAGCCTGCAATGCCTGCAATTGCATCGCAGCCGTTGCGAACAGACCTGCGGCCACGATCACGATCGCCAACAGCACTTCCAGAAGCGTCATGCCCCCTTGCCTTGCGTGCATCCCTGCACCTCCTGCGACTTTTCCGGTCATTGCTTTCAACTTGGGCGACTGGACCTCTTGTCCAACCGCCAGGAAGCTATAGCCAAGCACGTCCAGGGAGGAATGCACGGTGAAGCAACGCGGCGTAACACTGATACAAATGTTGTCGGCCTTGGCCGTGGCGGTCTTGCTGACCCAACTGGGCATGCCGGCCTACGCCCGAATGAGCGATGACCTGCACCGGGCGGCGGCTGCCCGTGATCTGGCGCAGGCGCTGCGCAGTGCACGCAGCCATGCCATGCTGCAAAGCCAGCCGGTGCTGGTGCTGGCGCTGGACGGTAATTGGGGGAATGGTTGGCGGGTAGTGCTGGAGCATAACCGGCAGGTGCTACGCGAACAGCGCCTTTCAAAGCCGCTGAAAATAACCAGCAATCGCGGCGAGCAGTTCAAATTCAGTGCGCTGGGCGTGCCAATGACGTCGGGCAACAGCTGGTTGGGCGCAACACTGGAAATGTGCGAACGCGCCGCTGCTCGCAGCCGATATCAAGTGGCGCTGGCATCAAGCGGCAGAGTCAGGTTGCTTACGGAGGACCGGAGCAATGACCGCTGCTAGCGCGGTCATTGCAGGAACAGTCTTGAGTCGCGCAAGGGCTGCAAAGCAGCCCCAGCATTGGCAGCGGTGCAGCCCGTTAGATCAGCGAGCGAACCCGCAGCTCTTTGGGCATTGAAAAGGTGATGTTCTCTTCGCGCCCATCCAGCTCTTCTGCGCCGGTAGCGCCCCAGGCCTTGAGCTGTTCGATCACACCACGCACCAGCACTTCGGGTGCCGAAGCACCGGCGGTGATGCCGATCCGCGCGGTCTGATCAAACCAGCCGCGTTGCATGTCCTCGGCACCGTCGATCAGGTAGGCCGGGGTGCCCATGCGCTCAGCCAGCTCGCGCAAACGGTTGGAGTTGGAACTGTTCGGGCTGCCCACCACCAGCACCACGTCGCTCTCGCCGGCCAGTTGCTTGACGGCGTCCTGGCGGTTCTGGGTGGCGTAGCAGATGTCGTCCTTGCGCGGGCCACCGATGTTCGGGAAGCGCGCACGCAGCGCATCGATGACGCGGCTGGTGTCGTCCATCGACAGTGTTGTCTGGGTGACGAAAGCCAGGTGGTTGGGGTCGCGCACCTGCAGGTTGGCAACATCTTCCTCGTCTTCGACAAGGTAGATGGCGCCGCCGTTGCTGGCATCGTACTGGCCCATGGTGCCTTCGACTTCCGGGTGCCCTTCGTGGCCGATGAGAATGCACTCACGGCCATCGCGGCTGTACTTGGCCACTTCGATGTGAACCTTGGTCACCAGCGGGCAGGTGGCATCGAACACTTTCAGGCCACGGCCAGCAGCTTCCTGGCGCACAGCCTGGGAAACACCGTGGGCACTGAAGATGACGATGACATCGTCCGGCACCTGGTCCAGTTCTTCGACAAAGATGGCGCCGCGGTTACGCAAGTCTTCCACCACGAACTTGTTGTGCACCACTTCGTGACGCACATAGATCGGCGGGCCGAAGACTTCCAGCGCGCGGTTGACGATCTCGATCGCCCGGTCGACCCCGGCGCAGAAGCCGCGCGGGTTGGCGAGTTTGATTTGCATGCTCGGCTCCAGGCTTACAGGGCCTTCACCTCGAGGATCTCCACCTCGAAGGTCAGGGTCTTGCCAGCCAGTGGGTGATTGAAGTCGATGGTGACCTGGTCGTCATCGAACGCTTTGACCACACCCGGCAGCTCGGTGTTGGCGGCGTCGTTGAAGATGATCAGCAACCCTTCGGACAACTCCATGCCTTCGAAGTTGGACCTCGGCATAACCTGTACGTTCTGCGGGTTAGGCTGGCCGAAGGCGTTCTCCGGGGCAACCACCACGGTGCGCTTGTCACCGGCCTTGAAGCCGAACAGGGCGTTTTCAAAACCCGGCAACAGGTTGCCATCACCCACTTTGAAGGTGGCCGGGGCTTTATCGAACGTGCTGTCGACGGTGTCGCCGTTTTCCAGGTGCAGCGCGAAGTGCAGGGTGACTTCGGTGTTCTGGCCGATACGGGTGTCAGTCATGGACCGGATCCTCGGACTTCTTGCTCTTGAACATATCCAGCGCCAGCATCACCGCACCAACGGTGATGGCGCTGTCGGCCACGTTGAAGGCCGGGAAGTAATGACGGTTCTGCCAGTGCACCAGGATGAAGTCGACCACATGGCCCAGCACGATGCGGTCGTACAGGTTGCCAATCGCCCCACCCAGCACCAGCGCCAGCGCCACGGCCAGCCAGGTCTCGTTGCGCCCCAGGCGTTTGAGCCACACCACCAGCACCGCGCTGACCACCACGGCGATCAGGGCGAACAACCAGCGCTGCCAACCTGCACCATCAGCCAGGAAGCTGAACGCGGCACCGGTGTTGTAAGCCAGGGTCCAGCTGAAGTAGTCAGGAATGACCACGATCTGCTGGTACATGGTCAGGGCGTTGTTGAAGTACAGCTTGGTGGCCTGGTCGATGACCAGGACCAGCAAGCTCAGCCAAAGCCATGCAAGGCGCCCGAAGCGCCCCGCTGCAGGGTTAGGCATAGTGGCGCACCTCACCCTGGCCGCTCAGGTTGTCGACACAACGGCTGCAGATTTCCGGGTGCTCCGGGTGGCTGCCGACATCGGCGCGGAAGTGCCAGCAACGGCCGCACTTGGCGTGACCGGACTTGACCACTTTCAGCTTGAGGCCTTCGACTTCGGTGGCTACGGCTTCGGCAGGCGCCTGTGCGAACGGCACCACGCTAGCGGCCGAGGTGATCAGCACGAAGCGCAGCTCGTCGCCCAGCTTGCCCAGGTCGGCACTCAGGCCTTCGTCGGCGTACAGGGTCACTTCAGCCTGCAGGTTGCCGCCAATGACCTTGGCGGTACGCTGGTTCTCCAGCTCTTTGTTCACCGATGCCTTCACCGCCATCACGCGGTCCCAGTAAGCGCGGCCAAGCTCGGTGCCTTCCGGCAGCTCGCTCAGGCCTTCGTACCAGCCGTTGAGCATGACCGACTCGTTGCGCTCGCCCGGCAGGTACTGCCAGATTTCGTCGGCGGTGAATGCCAGGATCGGCGCGATCCAGCGCACCAACGCTTCGCTGATGTGGAACAGCGCGGTCTGGCAGGAACGGCGGGCGACACTGTTGGCGCCGGTGGTGTACTGGCGGTCCTTGATGATGTCGAGGTAGAAGCCGCCCAGTTCCTGTACGCAGAAGTTGTGCACTTTGGAGTAGACGTTCCAGAAACGGTACTCGCTGTAGTGCTCTTCCAGCTCGCGTTGCAGCAGCAGGGTACGGTCCACGGCCCAGCGGTCCAGCGCCAGCATGTCTTCCGAGGCCAGCAGGTCGCGGGCCGGGTCGAAGCCGGACAGGTTGGAAAGCAGGAAACGCGCGGTATTACGGATACGCCGGTAAGCATCGGCGCTGCGCTGCAGGATCTGCTCGGAAACCGCCATTTCACCGGAATAGTCGGTGGCCGAAACCCACAGGCGCAGGATATCGGCACCCAGGGTGTTGTTGACCTTCTCCGGCTCGATGGTGTTACCCAGCGACTTGGACATCTTGCGGCCGTTCTCGTCCACGGTGAAGCCGTGGGTCAGCAGCTCGCGGTACGGCGCGTGGTTGTCGATGGCGCAACCGGTCAGCAAGGACGAGTGGAACCAGCCGCGGTGTTGGTCGGAACCTTCCAGGTACAGGTCAGCGCGCGGGCCGGTAGCGTGGCCGATGTCGTGCGAGCCACGCAGTACGTGCCAGTGGGTGGTACCGGAGTCGAACCACACGTCGAGGGTGTCAGCGATCTTGTCGTACTGGTCGGCTTCAGCGCCCAGCAGTTCGGCGGCATCCAGCTTGAACCAGGCCTCGATGCCTTGCTGCTCGACACGCTTGGCCACTTCTTCCATCAGTTCGACAGTGCGCGGATGCAGCTCGCCGGTCTGCTTGTGCAGGAAGAACGGGATCGGCACACCCCAGTTGCGCTGACGCGAGATGCACCAGTCCGGGCGGTTGGCGATCATCGCGTGCAGGCGCGCCTGGCCCCAGGCCGGGACGAACTTGGTGTCTTCGATGGCTTTCAGCGCACGCTCACGCAGCGGCTCGCCAGTGCTCGGCTGCTTGTCCATGCCCACGAACCACTGCGCGGTGGCGCGGTAGATCAGCGGAGTCTTGTGGCGCCAGCAGTGCATATAGCTGTGGCTGATGGTTTCGGTGTGCATCAGCGCACCGACTTCGCTCAGCTTCTCGACGATGGCCGGGTTGGCCTTCCAGATGAACTGGCCGCCGAAGAATGGCAGCGACTCGACATACACGCCGTTGCTCTGCACCGGGGTAAGGATGTCGTCGTTGACCATGCCGTAGCGCTTGCAGGTGACGAAGTCGTCTTCACCGTAGGCTGGCGCGGAGTGCACCACACCGGTACCGGCGCCCAGCTCGACGTAGTCAGCCAGGTACACTGGCGACAGGCGGTCGTAGAACGGGTGACGGAAGTTGACCAGCTCCAGCGCCGAACCTTGGGCGGTGGCAAGAACCGAACCTTCCAGGTTGTAGCGCTTCAGGCACGACTCGACCAGCTCTTCAGCCAGCACCAGCAGGCGCTCGCCGGTGTCGACCAGGGCGTACTTGAATTCCGGGTGGATGTTCAGGGCCTGGTTGGCCGGGATGGTCCACGGGGTGGTGGTCCAGATCACGATGGCGGCCGGCTTGGTCAGCGAGGCAAGGCCGAAGGCGGCGGCCAGCTTGGCCTCATCGGCAACCGGGAAGGCCACGTCGATGGTCTGCGACTTCTTGTCGGCGTACTCGACTTCCGCTTCAGCCAGCGCCGAACCGCAATCAAAGCACCAGTTCACCGGCTTCAGGCCCTTGAACACGAAGCCTTGCTTGACCATCTCGGCCAGGGCGCGGATTTCACCGGCCTCGTTGGCAAAGTTCATGGTCTTGTAGGGGTTGTCCCAGTCACCCAGCACGCCCAGGCGGATGAACTCGGTCTTCTGCCCTTCGATCTGCTCGGCAGCGTACTCGCGGCAGAGCTCGCGGGTACGGTCGGCAGAAAGGTGCTTGCCGTGGGTAACCTCGACCTTGTGCTCGATCGGCAGGCCGTGGCAGTCCCAGCCTGGCACGTACGGCGCATCGAAGCCGGCCAGGGTCTTGGAGCGGACGATCATGTCCTTGAGGATCTTGTTCAGCGCATGACCGATGTGAATCTTGCCGTTGGCATAGGGCGGGCCGTCGTGCAGGACGAACTTGGGACGATCCTTGCCAATTTCGCGCAGCTTCTGGTACAGGCCAATGCTGTCCCAGCGCTGCAGGATCTGCGGTTCGCGCTGAGGCAGGCCGGCCTTCATGGGGAAGGCGGTGTCCGGAAGGTTAAGCGTGGCTTTGTAGTCGGTCATTTCAGGCTCTTCGTTAGCGGTTGAGCGTGCCAATGTGCACGTGCGGCGGCGATATCCGCATCGATCGCCGACTTCAGCGCCTCCAGGGAGGCGAATCGCTGCTCTTCACGCAGCTTGTGGTGGAACTCCACCGTCAGGCGCCGGCCGTAAAGATCGCCGGCAAAGTCCAGAAGATGAATCTCCAGGTGCGGGCGCCCATCACCGGCAACGGTGGGGCGCACGCCGATATTGCCGACACCCGGCCAAGCTTTGCCGTCGATCACGATGCTGGCCAGGTATACCCCGGACAGCGGCACGCGACGGCGCTTGAGCTGGATGTTGGCGGTTGGTGTGCCGAGCTGGCGGGCCAGCTTCTGGCCGTGCAGCACGCGGCCTGTAATGCGGTACGGGCGGCCCAGCAGGTGTTCGGCCAGCTCGAAGTTGCCCTCGGACAAGGCCTTGCGCACTTCGGTGCTGCTGACCCGCAGGCCATCCTGGATGACCGTGTTGGCGGCCTCGACGGTAAAGCCATACGCGTTGCCGGCCTCGACCAGGAAAGCGAAGTCGCCAGCGCGGTCGCAGCCGAAGCGGAAGTCATCGCCCACTTCGAGATGACGCACGCCCAGGCCGTCGACCAGGATGGCCTTGACGAAGGCATCGGCACTGAGCTTGCTCAGACGCTGGTTGAACGCCAGGCACAGCACCCGGTCGATACCTTCGGTCGCCAGCAGCTCTATCTTGTCGCGCAGCCGGGCCAGGCGCGCTGGCGCGGTATCGGGTGCGAAGTACTCGCGTGGTTGCGGTTCGAAGATCACCACGCAGGTCGGCAGGCCCAAGGCCTGACCGCGCTCGCGCAGGCGCGCCAGGATTGCCTGGTGGCCGCGGTGAACCCCGTCGAAGTTGCCAATGGTGGCGACACAGCCCCGGTGCTCGGGGCGCAGGTTGTGAAGACCTCGAACCAGCTGCATAACGCGCTTCTTGCTCATAAAGTGGCCGATTATAACCACACCCGGGCGCTGGTGACAGGCAGCAGCGCCCAAGGGCGGCGTGGAATGCGAAAAACCGACGCCTGACCCGCCAAAAGCCTCAGTGCAAGGCCTTGCGAGCGAAATGCCGGGGCCTGAAGCCACACAGGTACAGGCAGCCAAAATACGTCACGACGCCCGCCAGGATCAGCGCCCCAAGCCGCAGGAAGCGCTCAAGCATGATGCCCTGCTCCCAGGCCGGCATATAGTGCATGCCCGCCAGCAGTACTGCCGACATCAGCGTCACCGCCAACACAAGCTTGAGCAGGAACACTGCCCAGCCAGGCTGAGGCTCGAACAGCTGCTGACTGCGCAGCTTCCAGAACAGCAAACCGGCATTCAGGCAGGCACCGAGGCTGATCGCCAATGCCAGGCCGGCATGTGCAAGCGGGCCGACCAGGGCAAGGTTGAACAGCTGGGTGCAGACCAAGGTGAAGACTGCGATCTTCACCGGCGTGCGAATATTCTGCTGCGCATAGAAGCCAGGTGCCAGTACCTTGATCAGAATGATCGCCAGCAAGCCCACGGAATAGGCGATCAACGCCCGCTGGGTCATGGCCGCATCAAACGCGCTGAACTTGCCATATTGAAACAGCGCAACGGTCAGCGGCTCGGCAAGAATGGCCAAAGCCAGGGTGCAGGGCAGCACCAGCAGGAAGCACAGGCGCAGGCCCCAGTCGAGAATCCGTGAGTACTCCTCGCGGTCCTTGTTGGCGTAGGTCTTGGCCAGGGTCGGCAGCAGGATGGTGCCCAGAGCAACGCCCAACACACCGGAAGGCAGCTCCATGAGGCGGTCGGCGTAGTACATCCACGACACCGAGCCGGCCACCAGGAAGGAGGCGAAGATGGTGTTGATGATCAGCGAGATCTGGCTCACCGACACCCCCAGGATCGCCGGCAGCATCTGCTTCAGTACCCGCCACACACCCGCGTCCTTGAGGTTCAGACGCGGTAGCACGAGCATGCCGATCTTCTTCAGCGCTGGCAGCTGGTACAGCAACTGCGCCAGGCCACCCGCCAGCACGCCCCAGGCCAACGCCATGATTGGCGGGTTGAAGTACGGCGTCAGCAACACGGCGAAGGCGATCATCGCCACGTTCAGCAAGGTAGGCGTGAAGGCCGGCACCGAAAAGCGGTTCCAGGTATTGAGGATCGCTCCGGCCAGGGAAGACAGCGAGATCAGGAATATATAAGGAAACGTCACCCGCAACAGGTCGGTGGTCAGCGCGTATTTTTCGGTGCTGTCGACAAAACCCGGGGCCGTCGCCCACACCACCCACGGTGCAGCGAGGATGCCGATGGCGGTCACCAGGGCCAGCACCAGGGTCAGAAGGCCGCTGACATAGGCAATGAAGGTGCGCGTCGCCTCCTCGCCCTGCTGGGTCTTGTACTCGGCCAGAATCGGCACGAAGGCCTGGGAGAATGCGCCTTCGGCGAAGATGCGCCGCAACAGGTTGGGCAGTTTGAACGCGATGAAGAAGGCATCGGTAGCGACACCAGCACCAAAGATGCGGGCCAGGATGGTGTCGCGAATAAAGCCCAGCACCCGCGAAATCATGGTGATCGAGCTTACTGCAGCCAGGGATTTGAGCAGGTTCATCGAAAAGATTCACGCCAATGACAGAGGACGCTGCCAGACAGCGTCCGAATGTGCGATACTCCCGCGCCTTCGCAGGGGAGCCAAAAATTCCCGAGTGTACAGGTCGCGCAGCAGAAAGGAATCTTTCCCGCTTGTTGGCGCACCGCTCGGCGGAACCTTGCAGGTGGCCTTGACATCCGCTCGACTGATCGGCATGATTCGCGGCCTATTTTGTTTGCTATTTACCTAAAGTCTTTCGAGGAGCTCGACGGTGGCCAACACACCTTCCGCCAAGAAACGTGCAAAACAGGCTGAGAAGCGTCGCAGCCACAACGCCAGCCTGCGTTCCATGGTCCGCACCTACATCAAGAATGTAGTTAAAGCCATCGACGCAAAAGACGCCGAAAAAGCGCAAGCCGCTTACGTTCTGGCTGTACCTGTAATCGACCGTATGGCCGACAAGGGTATCATCCACAAGAACAAGGCTGCTCGTCACAAAGGCCGTCTGAATGGCCACATCAAGGCGCTGAAAGAAGCTGCAGCTGCCTAAGCGACGCGCTAGTCGAAAAACCGACCCTAGGGTCGGTTTTTTGTTGCCTGCGATTTATGCTTGCGGGCACAGCTCCATGTGGTACTTGATCTCTTTGGGAGCGGCCTTGCGTCGCGGAAGAGCTGCGGGGCAGCCCCGGCAATCTCAGCTTCTGCGCTGAGGCCGAGGGGCCGCTACGCACCCCTGTCGCGACGCAAGGCCGCTCCCACAAAAAAGCGGGGCCGCGTTTGGCGGCCCTACTTTTACATCACTTGGCGATTTGAATCTTCGGTGCCCACTGCAGCCATTCATCCTCGGCCTTTTCGAACAAGGCAAAGGTCTGTTGCGGCCGTGCCGGGTTACCCATCTGCTCGCCATCTGGCGTTGCAAAGGCGATACCGCCATCGATCAGGGTTTCCACCGACTCGGTACGCACTGTAGCGCCCTTGAACAGACCCCAGTCGAAACCGAAACCACTGCTGTTCCAGAAGCGGCTACCGCTGCGCACCAAGGCGGCATAGCGCGGCTCGATGAGGATATGAATCAGCACGCGGTCAGCGCTCTGGCCCAGCTCGAAGCCTGTCACCTTGCCCACCGTAACCTCACGATAGGTAACCGGCACACCCGGCTTGATCGAGCCGCGGCGTGGCGCACTGAGCGTCAATGGCAGGCCGACCTCTGGCCCTGCTACCTGCGGTGCTTCGGCCAAGGCGATGAAATCGCGCTGTGGCCCACGGTTCTTGGCTGCTGGCTGCACTTCCAGGTACTGCCCACCTATCAAGGTGTCCAGGTTTTCAGTGCGCACCAGGCCCAGGGCCGGCTTGACCACCCAGAACTGCGTACCGGCACGGGCAATACGATCCGCCGCTTCGGTAATGCGCGCCCGTAGCAGCACCGCCTGCAGGTCATCGGTGAGGTCGACGCTCTCGATGCTGCCCACATCCAGGCCGCGGAAGCGGATGGCCGTGCCCGGTTTCAGGCCATCAGCACGCTCTACACGGATGGTGATCAACGTACCCGCACGGTTTACCGCCTCCTGGCTGTCATGCAGGCGGAAGCGTGGAATGTGTCGCTTCAGCGGTACATCGGGCCGTGGCGTATCGAACGCAATACCGCCGGCCATCAGTGTTTGCAGCGACTCACTCTTGATCTTGATGCCCGACAGGCCGCCGGTCAGGGTGATCCCACTGACGTTCCAGAAGCGCGACGAACCATTGACCAGCTTCTCGTACTCCTTCTCGATATGCACACCGATCAGGATGCGGTTGCTGTTACGGGCGAACTGATAGCTCTGCACGCTACCCACCTTCACCTGGCGATACATCACCGGGCTGCCGATTTCCAGCGAACCCAAGGTGTCGGCGAACAACACCATGTGCAGGCCCGGCGCTTTGAGGTCGAGCGGCGGCGCCTTGGCACGCGCCTCGAACTCACGCTCTGGCCGTGCGCCCTTCTCACCAGGACGAATGGCGATGTAGTTACCTTTGACCAGCGCTTCCAGGCCCGTGATTCCCGCCAGGGAAATCGACGGTTTGACTACCCAGAACTGTGTTCCGTCTACCAGGTAGTCCTCGGTCAGCGGGTCGAGTGTCAGCTCGGCAGAAGCGCTGGCCAGGTTGTCTTCCATCTTCAGGGCTTTCAGCGAGCCCACCTGGATACCCTTGTACATGACCGGCGTGCGACCCGCCTGCAGGCCTTCATAATCGCTCAGCTTCACTTTTACCCGGATACCCGCCTGGGCTGCATCGAAGTCCTCGTACAGGCGGAACGGCAGGCTTGGATCGGTGGGCGGGCTGTCCTTGCGGTACTCCGGCGTGGCGAAGGCGATACCACCCGCCACAATGCTCGACAACGACTCACTGCGCACCTTCACACCCGAAAGCGAAGCATCGATGCTGACACCGCTGGCGTTCCAGAAACGCGTGTGCTTGCGCACCAGGCTGGCGTAGGCCGGCTCGATGAAGACTTTCACCTCTACGGTGCTCTGGTCCTCGGACAGGCGGTAGCTTTTCACCCGGCCAACCTGAATCTGCTTGTAGAACACCGGGCTGTCACGGTTGAGCGAGCCCAGCCTGTCGGCCTTGAGGGTCAGGTGCAGGCCGGGTTCAGAATCCGAGAGCGGTGGCGCCACCTTCAATGCCACAAAGCGTTTGGTACGTTCCCCCTCCCCCGGGCTAACAGCGATGTAGTTACCCGACACCAGTGTTTCAAGGCCGGATATACCGGCCAGGCTGACGCTCGGCTTCACCAACCAGAAACGCGTACCTTTATTCAGGTGGGGCTCGGCGGCTTTGTTCATCTCGATGGTAGCGATTACCCCCTGCGTGTCGCCCTTGGCGTCGAGCACCAGGCTTTTCACCTTGCCAACCGGCATGCCTTTGTAGATGACCTCGGTCTTGTTGGCGACGATACCCTCTCCCGACTCGAAGCGGACTTCAATTTCCACGCCAGCGTCGCGGTAGGCCTGCCACGCGAGCCAGCCACCGATCATTAGCGCAATCAAGGGCAGGATCCAGATGGCCGACCAGTTCGAGGCGGGGCGGGTTTTAGCCGTTGGCAGGTCACTCATGGTCGTCATCCGACTCCGTGTTATCCCAAATCAGTCGGGGATCGAAAGTTAAAGCGGCAAGCATTGTCAGGATCACCACAGTTGCGAAGGCGACAGCGCCCAGGTTGGCTTCGACACTGGCTATTCGGCCAAAATTCACCACTGCCACCAGGATGGCAATGACGAAGATATCCAGCATGGACCAGCGCCCGATGAATTCGATGAAGCGGTACATCAATATCCGCTGCCGGGCCGAAAGCGGTTGCCGCCGCTGGACGGAGTACAACAGCAAGCCGATGCCCACCAGCTTGAACGTGGGGACCAGGATACTGGCAATGAACACCACAGCCGCAATGGGCACCATGCCATGCTTGAGCAGGGTGATGACACCGGACATGATGGTGTCCGGGCTGCCCTGACCGAGGGTACTCACGGTCATGATCGGCAGTATGTTGGCTGGGATGTAGAGGATCGACGCCGCAATCAGCAACGCCCAGGTGCGCGCGATACTGTTCGGCCGGCGTGCATGCACGATAGCGCCGCAGCGTGTGCAGGTTTGCGAAGTGCTGTCTGGCTCTTGCCTGTTCAGCTCGTGACACTCATTGCAGACAACAATGCCTGCGTCAATCGCCCGCATGCAGGTCCTCCCCCGATAGCGCACTCCAGATCTGGTGGGGCGACATCACCACCTCGAGCCACACCTGGATCAATAACAGACTGATGAAACAGAACAGCCCAAGGCCCACGGTCAGTTCGGCCAGGTCCACCAGTTTGACGATGGCCACCAGCACCCCCATGAAATAGACCTCGAGCATGCCCCAGTCACGCAGATGGTGATAGATGCGGTAGAAGACCAGGCCGTAGTCACGTCCGAAGTTCAAGCGGATGCTCAACAGCACGGCCAGCTGACAGAGCAGCTTCGCCAGCGGAATGACCATGCTACAGAGCAACACCACTACGGCAACACCGCGCATTCCCGAGTTGTACAGGCCTAGCACGCCACTCCAGACCGTATCGTCCGAAGTCTGACCAAGCAGGTGCAACTGCATGATCGGCAGGAAATTGGCCGGCACGAACAGCAAAAGGGCCGCCAGTACCAAGGCCAGGCTGCGATTGACCACATTGTGCCGGTGGGCATAGAGCTCGTAGCCGCAGCGCGGGCATTGGGCTTTCTCATCATGCTGCAGCACGGGCTTGCGCAGCAGCAGGTCACATTCATGGCAGGCGACAAGCTCGTCCAACGGCAGCTGGTCCAGGGTTTCAGGTTCGACAGAATTGGACATATGGCGCTTCTGAATAGGTGCGTGGTGGCTATTCTAGTGTTCTGGCTCGAATTGTGGGAGGCGACATTGGCCTGGAGGGTATGCGCCCTGCCTGGCGTTGCCCCCTTCCCCGTAGGAGCGGGTTTACCCGCGAACACCGGCGAAGCCGGTGCCATCTCCGCTCTCGAGCAGGTCCAGTTTTTTTGCCCACAAAGACAAAACCCCTACCTGCATGCGCAGATAGGGGTTTTGCGAAATGAATCTTGACGATGACCTACTCTCACATGGGGAAACCCCACACTACCATCGGCGATGCATCGTTTCACTACTGAGTTCGGGATGGGATCAGGTGGTTCCAATGCTCTATGGTCGTCAAGAAATTCTGTTGCCAGAATGTCCAGATGGACAGCCCAGCGAATTCGGATATGCGATATTTGTGGTCTTACGAATTTTCGGGTCTTTCGTCTTCACCACCGCAATCTGCGTCAGCAAATTGCTTGGGTGTTATATGGTCAAGCCTCACGGGCAATTAGTATTGGTTAGCTCAACGCCTCACAGCGCTTACACACCCAACCTATCAACGTCGTAGTCTTCGACGGCCCTTTAGGGGATTCAAGATCCCAGTGAGATCTCATCTTGAGGCAAGTTTCCCGCTTAGATGCTTTCAGCGGTTATCTCTTCCGAACATAGCTACCCGGCAATGCCACTGGCGTGACAACCGGAACACCAGAGGTTCGTCCACTCCGGTCCTCTCGTACTAGGAGCAGCCCCTCTCAAATCTCAAACGTCCACGGCAGATAGGGACCGAACTGTCTCACGACGTTCTAAACCCAGCTCGCGTACCACTTTAAATGGCGAACAGCCATACCCTTGGGACCGGCTTCAGCCCCAGGATGTGATGAGCCGACATCGAGGTGCCAAACACCGCCGTCGATATGAACTCTTGGGCGGTATCAGCCTGTTATCCCCGGAGTACCTTTTATCCGTTGAGCGATGGCCCTTCCATACAGAACCACCGGATCACTAAGACCTACTTTCGTACCTGCTCGACGTGTTTGTCTCGCAGTCAAGCGCGCTTTTGCCTTTATACTCTACGACCGATTTCCGACCGGTCTGAGCGCACCTTCGTACTCCTCCGTTACTCTTTGGGAGGAGACCGCCCCAGTCAAACTACCCACCATACACTGTCCTCGATCCGGATAACGGACCTGAGTTAGAACCTCAAAGTTGCCAGGGTGGTATTTCAAGGATGGCTCCATGAGAACTGGCGTCCCCACTTCAAAGCCTCCCACCTATCCTACACAAGCAAATTCAAAGTCCAGTGCAAAGCTATAGTAAAGGTTCACGGGGTCTTTCCGTCTAGCCGCGGATACACTGCATCTTCACAGCGATTTCAATTTCACTGAGTCTCGGGTGGAGACAGCGCCGCCATCGTTACGCCATTCGTGCAGGTCGGAACTTACCCGACAAGGAATTTCGCTACCTTAGGACCGTTATAGTTACGGCCGCCGTTTACCGGGGCTTCGATCAAGAGCTTCGCTTGCGCTAACCCCATCAATTAACCTTCCGGCACCGGGCAGGCGTCACACCCTATACGTCCACTTTCGTGTTTGCAGAGTGCTGTGTTTTTAATAAACAGTCGCAGCGGCCTGGTATCTTCGACCGGCATGGGCTTACGGAGCAAGTCCTTCACCCTCGCCGGCGCACCTTCTCCCGAAGTTACGGTGCCATTTTGCCTAGTTCCTTCACCCGAGTTCTCTCAAGCGCCTTGGTATTCTCTACCTAACCACCTGTGTCGGTTTGGGGTACGGTTCCCAGTTATCTGAAGCTTAGGAGCTTTTCTTGGAAGCATGGTATCAACCACTTCGTCGCCTAAAGGCAACTCGTCATCAGCTCTCGGCCTTGAAATCCCGGATTTGCCTAAGATTTCAGCCTACCACCTTAAACCTGGACAACCAACGCCAGGCTGGCCTAACCTTCTCCGTCCCTCCATCGCAATAACTGGAAGTACAGGAATATTAACCTGTTTTCCATCGACTACGCTTTTCAGCCTCGCCTTAGGGACCGACTAACCCTGCGTCGATTAACGTTGCGCAGGAAACCTTGGTCTTTCGGCGTGCGAGTTTTTCACTCGCATTGTCGTTACTCATGTCAGCATTCGCACTTCTGATACCTCCAGCAAGCTTCTCAACTCACCTTCACAGGCTTACAGAACGCTCCTCTACCGCATCATCATAAGATGATACCCGTAGCTTCGGTGCATGGTTTGAGCCCCGTTACATCTTCCGCGCAGGCCGACTCGACTAGTGAGCTATTACGCTTTCTTTAAAGGGTGGCTGCTTCTAAGCCAACCTCCTAGCTGTCTAAGCCTTCCCACATCGTTTCCCACTTAACCATGACTTTGGGACCTTAGCTGACGGTCTGGGTTGTTTCCCTTTTCACGACGGACGTTAGCACCCGCCGTGTGTCTCCCATGCTCGGCACTTGTAGGTATTCGGAGTTTGCATCGGTTTGGTAAGTCGGGATGACCCCCTAGCCGAAACAGTGCTCTACCCCCTACAGTGATACATGAGGCGCTACCTAAATAGCTTTCGAGGAGAACCAGCTATCTCCGAGCTTGATTAGCCTTTCACTCCGATCCACAGGTCATCCGCTAACTTTTCAACGGTAGTCGGTTCGGTCCTCCAGTCAGTGTTACCTAACCTTCAACCTGCCCATGGATAGATCGCCCGGTTTCGGGTCTATACCCAGCGACTAAACGCCCTATTAAGACTCGCTTTCGCTACGCCTCCCCTATTCGGTTAAGCTCGCCACTGAATATAAGTCGCTGACCCATTATACAAAAGGTACGCAGTCACCTAACAAAGTAGGCTCCCACTGCTTGTACGCATACGGTTTCAGGTTCTATTTCACTCCCCTCTCCGGGGTTCTTTTCGCCTTTCCCTCACGGTACTGGTTCACTATCGGTCAGTCAGTAGTATTTAGCCTTGGAGGATGGTCCCCCCATATTCAGACAAAGTTTCTCGTGCTCCGTCCTACTCGATTTCATTGATAAGAGATTTTCGTGTACGGGGCTATCACCCACTATGGCCGCACTTTCCAGAGCGTTCCACTAATCTCAAATCAACTTAAGGGCTGGTCCCCGTTCGCTCGCCACTACTAAGGGAATCTCGGTTGATTTCTTTTCCTCAGGGTACTTAGATGTTTCAGTTCCCCTGGTTCGCCTCTTGCACCTATGTATTCAGTACAAGATAACCAGCTTATGCTGGCTGGGTTCCCCCATTCAGAGATCTCTGGATCACAGTCTGTTTGCCGACTCCCCAAAGCTTATCGCAGGCTACCACGTCTTTCATCGCCTCTGACTGCCAAGGCATCCACCGTATGCGCTTCTTCACTTGACCATATAACCCCAAGCAATCTGGTTATACTGTGAAGACGACATTCGCCGAAAATTCGTACGTTGCTCTTTCGAGCAGAACTCACAAATTTTACCTTAGCCTGATCCACCAGCAGTGAAACTGGTGTTCAGTCTATATCTATCACATATCCGAATTTTTAAAGAACGATCTGACAAAAGTCAGAAATCAACATTCGACGCGAATGCTCATTTCTGAGTTTGATCAAGGTACAGCAAGTGGTGGAGCCAAGCGGGATCGAACCGCTGACCTCCTGCGTGCAAGGCAGGCGCTCTCCCAGCTGAGCTATGGCCCCGCATATTGGTAGGTCTGGGCAGATTTGAACTGCCGACCTCACCCTTATCAGGGGTGCGCTCTAACCAACTGAGCTACAGACCTATATAGGGTCTTGATCGTCTTCGACAATGAATCAAGCAATTCGTGTGGGAGCTCATCAGCAGGCTGATGTCGTCGATTAAGGAGGTGATCCAGCCGCAGGTTCCCCTACGGCTACCTTGTTACGACTTCACCCCAGTCATGAATCACACCGTGGTAACCGTCCTCCCGAAGGTTAGACTAGCTACTTCTGGTGCA
>NZ_CP011525.1:5440000-5612500 GCF_001655295.1 Pseudomonas sp. JY-Q
CCATCCGGGCCATAGGCATGCAGATCACCAAACAGCGAACGCTTCCAACCACCGAAGCTGTGGTAGGCCACCGGCACCGGCAGCGGTACGTTCACACCCACCATACCCACTTCGATCTCGTCACAGAACAGACGGGCCGCTTCACCGTCACGCGTAAAGATGCAGGTGCCGTTGCCATACTCGTGATCGTTGATCAGCTGCATGGCCTGCTCCAGGCTATTCACACGGACCACGCACAGCACCGGGCCAAAAATCTCCTCTTTATAGATGCGCATCTCCGGGGTCACCTTGTCGAACAGGGTGCCACCCACAAAGTAGCCATCTTCATTACCCGCCACTCGGAAACCACGACCATCCACCACCAGCTTGGCGCCAGCAGCAACACCGTCATCGATGTAACCCACGACCTTGTCACGCGCTGCCGCAGTCACCAGCGGGCCCATGTCCAGGCCGCACGAGGTGCCGGCACCAATCTTCAGCGCCTTGATCTGTGGCTCCAGCTTGGCAATCAGGGCATCGGCCACTTGGTCGCCCACGCACACGGCGACCGAAATGGCCATGCAACGCTCGCCACACGAACCGTAAGCCGCGCCCATCAGTGCACTGACTGCGTTGTCCAGGTCGGCATCCGGCATCAGCACCGCGTGGTTCTTCGCGCCACCCAAGGCTTGTACACGCTTGCCACGCTTGGTGCCTTCGGCATAGATGTACTCGGCGATCGGGGTCGAGCCCACGAAGCTCAGTGCTTTGACTTCCGGCGCTTCGATCAGCGCATCCACCGCTTCCTTGTCACCGTGCACGACGTTGAGGATGCCCTTCGGCAGGCCGGCTTCCAGCAGCAACTGGGCAATGTACAGGGTCGAGCTCGGGTCACGCTCGGAAGGCTTGAGGATGAATGCGTTGCCGCAGGCGATGGCCAGCGGGTACATCCACAGCGGCACCATGGCCGGGAAGTTGAATGGGGTGATACCGGCAACCACGCCCAGCGGCTGGAAGTCGGACCAGGCGTCGATGTTCGGACCGACGTTGCGGCTGTACTCACCCTTCAGCACTTCAGGGGCTGCACACGCGAACTCGACGTTCTCAATACCACGCTTCAGTTCACCGGCGGCGTCTTCCAGGGTCTTGCCGTGCTCTTCGCTGATCATCTGCGAAATCTTGGCTTCGTTCTGCTCCAGCAGTTGCTTGAAGCGGAACATCACCTGGGCGCGCTTGGCCGGAGGGGTGTTGCGCCAGGCCGGGAAGGCTGCCTTGGCCGAGTCGATCGCTTCCTGCACGGTTGCGCGGCTGGCCAGTTCGACCTTGCGAACGGCCTGGCCAGTGGACGGGTTGAAGACATCGGCGGTGCGCTCACCCTTGGTAACCAGTTCGCCGTGAATCAGGTGCTGAACAATGCTCATGCAAAACTCCAGATAAACAAAGGAGAGCCAGGCGCGCGCTGCGGGCATGCGCCTGGCATCAAAATCGGAAAGATCAGTCGATCAGGTTCAGGGTTTCGCCTACAGCATCGAACAGGCGGTCCAATTCCTGCGGCTTGGTATTGAAGGTTGGGCCGAACTGCAGGGTGTCGCCACCAAAGCGTACATAGAAGCCGGCTTTCCACAGCTTCATGGCCGCTTCATATGGGCGAACGATGGCATCACCGTCACGGGCGGCGATCTGGATGGCGCCGGCCAGGCCGTAGTTACGGATATCGACGATATTCTTGGTGCCCTTCACGCCGTGTAGCAGCTTCTCGAAATGCGGCGCCAGTTCAGCCGCGGACTGCACCAGGTTTTCCTTCTGCAGCAGGTCCAGCGCGGCGAGACCGGCGGCACAGGCTACCGGGTGCGCCGAGTAGGTGTAGCCGTGTGGGAATTCCACGGCGTATTCCGGGGTCGGCTGATTCATGAAGGTCTGGTAGATCTCGCTGCTGGCAATCACTGCGCCCATCGGGATGGCGCCGTTGGTCACCTGCTTGGCGATGCACATCAGGTCCGGGGTAACGCCGAAGGCTTCCGAGCCGGTCATCGCGCCCATGCGGCCGAAGCCTGTGATCACTTCGTCGAAGATCAGCAGAATGTTGTGCTGGGTGCAGATTTCACGCAGACGCTTCAGGTAACCCTTCGGCGGCGGCAGCACACCGGCCGAACCGGCCAGCGGCTCGACGATGACTGCTGCGATGTTGGAGGCATCGTGCAGCTCGATCAGCTTGAGCATTTCGTCAGCCAGCGCGATACCGCCCTCTTCCGGCATGCCTTTGGAGAAGGCGTTCACTGGCAACACGGTGTGAGGCAGGTGGTCGACGTCCAGCAGCTGACCAAACATCTTGCGGTTACCGTTGACGCCACCCAGGCTGGTACCGGCGATGTTCACGCCATGGTAACCACGGGCACGGCCGATGATCTTGGTCTTGGTTGCCTGGCCTTTCAGGCGCCAGTAGGCACGCACCATCTTCAGCGCGGTATCGGCGCACTCGGAACCGGAGTTGGTATAGAAGACGTGATTCAGATTGCCCGGAACCAGCTCGGCGATCTTTTCCGCCAGCTGGAACGACAGCGGGTGGCCGAACTGGAACGCTGGGGAGTAGTCCAGCGTACTCAGTTGGCGGGTCACCGCGTCAGCGATTTCCTTGCGAGTGTGCCCTGCGCCGCAGGTCCACAGGCCAGACAGGGCGTCGAAGATCTTGCGCCCGTGGTCATCGACCAGGTAGTTGCCTTCGGCCGCCACGATCAGGCGTGGGTCGCGCTGGAAGTTGCGGTTGGCGGTATAGGGCATCCAGTGGGCGTCCAGCTTGAGCTGGCTGGCGATACCCGTGGGGGCGGTTTCGGGCATGTTCATCGGCGGTTCCTCGGAAGACGATTAGGCAACGATGGATGTTGTTGCAGCTAAGTTGGCACGGCGATAGAGTCTGAAAAAGCCTACATTTCTAACCTTCAGGCAGGCCGAGACTAAACTGATGAGCCGAAGACCCGATCCACTCGCCCAAGTCAGCGATTTCGACATCCGCCTGCTGAAGATCTATCGCAGCGTCGTCGAGTGCGGTGGCTTCTCCGCTGCCGAAAACGTACTGGGCATTGGTCGCTCGGCCATCAGCCAGCAGATGAACGACCTCGAACAACGCCTCGGCCTGCGCCTGTGTCAGCGCGGCCGCGCCGGTTTCTCGCTGACGGAGGAAGGCCGCGAGGTCTACCATTCAGCCCTGCAACTGCTCAGCGCGCTGGAAACCTTCCGCACCGAGGTCAATGGCCTGCACCAGCATTTGCGCGGCGAGCTGAACATCGGCCTGACCGACAACCTGGTGACCCTGCCGCACATGCGTATCACCCATGCCCTGGCGGAACTCAAGGACCGCGGCCCTGATGTACGCATCCAGATCCGTATGATCGCCCCCAGCCAGGTCGAGCACGGCGTGCTCGACGGCAGCCTGCACGTTGGCGTCGTCCCACAGACCAGCCCGCTATCGGGGCTTGAGTACCAACCGCTGTACAGCGAACGCTCGCTGCTGTACTGCGCAGTCGGCCACCCGCTGTTCTACGCCGACGACCAGCAGATAGACGACGAACGCCTCAACAGCCAGGAAGCCATCACCCCCACCTTCCGCCTGCCGGCCGACATCCAGGCGCACTACCAGGCGCTGAATTGCACAGCCAGTGCTTCTGACCGCGAGGGCATGGCGTTTCTCATCCTCACCGGGCGTTATATTGGCTATCTGCCCGACCACTACGCCATGTTCTGGGTACAGCAAGGCCGTTTGCGTGCGCTCAAGCCCAAGGAGCGCTTTTATGACCTGAGCCTGAGCTGGGTTACCCGCAAAGGCCGGCGCCCCAACCTGGTGTTGGAAAGCTTCCTCGAAAGCCTGGCTGCGACACGTTGATGCCAGTCTGTGCCGCAAACGCTTGTCACTTCGGCACAGGCAGGTAATCTTGTCCCACAGCCGCAGCCACTGCCCCGTACGGAATCGTCCATGACCCTAGAAGTCCCTGCGCATCGCCTCTCCGCCTCGGGCAAGCCCGCGGGCCGTATCCGCCAGAAGAACGAACAGGCCATTATCCAGGCCGCCGAAGATGAGTTCGCCCGCCATGGTTTCAAGGGCACCAGCATGAACACCATCGCCCTCAAGGCGGGGTTGCCCAAGGCTAACCTGCATTACTACTTCACCAACAAGCTGGGCCTGTACATCGCCGTGCTCAGCAACATCATCGAGTTGTGGGACAGCACCTTCAACGCCTTGAGCGTCGATGACGACCCCGGTGAAGCCCTGAGCCAGTACATCCGCACCAAAATGGAGTTCTCCCGGCGCAACCCGCAAGCTTCGCGCATTTTCGCCATGGAAGTGATCAGCGGTGGCACCTGCCTGACCGAATACTTCAGTGCCGATTACCGCGAATGGTTCCGCGGCCGTGCTGCGGTATTCCAGGCCTGGATCGAAGCAGGCAAAATGGACCCGGTCGACCCGGTGCACCTGATCTTCCTGCTCTGGGGCAGCACCCAGCACTATGCCGACTTCGCCACCCAGATCTGCCAGGTGACTGGCCGCAGCCGCCTGACCAAGCAGGACATGGAAGACGCGAGCAACAACCTTATCCACATCATTTTGAAGGGCTGCGGCATCAAGCCGGCTGCCTGACTGTCCTTTATGCCTTCTACCCTGCTCGACCTCTGCGAATACCGCGAGGAAATCCGCAAAAGCCGCTTCATCACCCTCGCCGGGCCGATCAGCAGCGCCGCCGAAGCGATGAGTTTCATCGAACGCCACAGCGACCTGGCCGCTACCCACAACTGCTGGGCCTGGAAACTCGGCGCGCAGTACCGCAGCAGTGACGACGGCGAACCCGGCGGCACTGCAGGGCGGCCGATACTGGCGGCCATTGAAGCGCAGGACTGCGACCAGGTGGTGGTGCTGGTGATCCGTTGGTACGGCGGCATCCAGCTGGGTACCGGCGGCCTGGCCAGGGCCTATGGCGGCGGCGCCAACAAGTGCCTGCAACAGGCGCCCAAGCGCCTACTGGTGCAGCGCAGCCACTTCAGCTGCAGTTGCAGTTTCAGCGAACTGGCGCTGGTGAAGTTGCGCCTGGCCGAGATTGACGGCCTGGTCCTGGATGAACAGTTCACCGCCAATGGTGTGGACCTGGTGATTGCCCTCGGTGACGCCCACCTGGCGCCATTGCAACAGCAACTGGCGGACCTGAGCCGCGGGCGTATTTTGCTCGAAGCACGCTGAACATTGCCCACAACAACTGTGGGCCTGCCTGTGGATAAGCTTGGGGCACTCTCTTGCAGGCTAGTGATTTCGAGGCCCCCAGAGCTTTGATCATATTTTGATCACTATTTGATGACAGTCGTAAACTGCTGAATGTGCGCGACTTATCCCCAGCGAACCGCCCATCCAAGCCGCACCCCGCTTGCTCACCTTGCACACAATAACTGTGGACCAGCTTGTGGATAACCCGTGCGCCAACAGGCGAAGCGCCCGGCCCCGCAAGGCCCAGACAAAACTGACCATTTTTTAACCAGACGCAAACCAGGCACGCGTATTCGCCGTGACGTATGCTCAATTCCTTTCTCCTACACCGATAAAGGAATGTTCCTATGGCCAATTCAAGAACTGCCCTCATCATCGGCGCCTCGCGCGGCCTTGGCCTGGGCTTGGTACAACGCCTGCACGAAGACGGTTGGCACATCACTGCCACCGTCCGTAACCCGCAGCAGCCCGGCGCCCTGGCGAACGTGCCCGGCGTGCATATCGAGCAGCTGGAAATGAACGACACCGTTCAGCTCGACAGCCTGAAGCAACGCCTGCAAGGCCAGGTGTTCGACCTGATATTCGTCAACGCCGGAGTCATGGGCCCCCTGCCGCAAGACCTGGAGGCAGTCCACAACAGCGACATTGGCGATCTGTTCATGACCAACGCTGTGGCGCCGATACGCGTGGCTCGCCGCCTGGTGGGTCAAATACGCGAAGGCAGTGGTGTGCTGGCTTTCATGAGCTCGATCCTGGGAAGCGTCACCATCCCAGACGGTGGCGAAATCTGCCTGTACAAGGCCAGCAAGGCGGCACTGAACTCGATGATCAACAGCTTCTTCGTTGAGCAGCAGCGCCCGGACCTGTGCGTGCTGGCCATGCACCCGGGCTGGGTGAAAACTGACATGGGTGGCGAAAACGCCGAAATCGATGTGCTCACCAGCACCCGCGGCATGATCGAACAGATCAAGGCCCAAAGCGGCAAGGGCGGCCTGCGTTTCATCAACTACAAGGGCGAACCCTTGGTCTGGTGATTCACCAGGTCGCAGCCCGGCTGGGCGCATTGCCCAGCCAGCCCCTGTAGAATGGCCGCAACCGTACCTGATTGAGATGACCACTATGTATGACTGGTTGAACGCCCTGCCCAAGGCCGAACTGCACCTGCACCTGGAAGGCTCACTGGAGCCGGAGTTGCTGTTCGCCCTGGCCGAGCGCAACAAGATCGCCTTGCCCTGGGCCGATGTGGAGACCTTGCGCGGTGCCTATGCCTTCAACAACCTGCAGGAGTTCCTCGACCTGTATTACCAGGGCGCAGATGTGCTGCGCACCGAGCAGGACTTCTACGACCTGACCTGGGCCTACCTGCAACGCTGCAAGGCCCAGAACGTGATCCACACCGAACCCTTCTTCGACCCGCAGACCCACACCGACCGCGACATTGCTTTCGAAGTGGTGCTCAACGGCATCAGCCAG
Organism: Pseudomonas sp. JY-Q; assembly: GCF_001655295.1. Lineage (NCBI taxonomy): Bacteria > Pseudomonadati > Pseudomonadota > Gammaproteobacteria > Pseudomonadales > Pseudomonadaceae > Pseudomonas > Pseudomonas sp. JY-Q. The sequence continues at coordinate 5,446,698 of NZ_CP011525.1, forward strand.
GCGCTCAAGGATGGCCGCGAACAACTGGGCATCAGCAGCGGCCTGATCCTCAGCTTCCTGCGCCACCTCAGCGAGGATGAAGCGCACAAGACCCTCGATCAGGCCTTGCCGTTCCGCGATGCGTTTATTGCCGTAGGCCTGGACAGCTCGGAGATGGGCCACCCGCCAAGCAAGTTCCAGCGGGTGTTCGACCGCGCCCGTAGCGAAGGCTTCGTCGCCGTTGCCCATGCTGGCGAAGAAGGCCCGCCCGAGTACATCTGGGAAGCCCTCGACCTGCTGAAGATCAAACGTATCGACCATGGCGTGCGCGCCATCGAGGACGAGCGCCTGATGCAGCGCATCATCGACGAGCAGATCCCGCTCACGGTGTGCCCGCTGTCCAACACCAAGCTCTGCGTGTTCGACCACATGAGCCAGCACAACATCCTCGACATGCTCGAGCGTGGTGTGAAAGTCACGGTCAACTCGGACGACCCGGCCTACTTCGGTGGCTACGTCACGGAGAACTTCCACGCTCTGCATACCCACTTGGGCATGACCGAAGACCAGGCTCGTCGCCTGGCGCAGAACAGCCTGGACGCACGGCTGGTTTGAGTAGCATGACGACGTTGCGCTCAACCGACCTGCAACGTCGCCACGCGGGCTATGCGATTGATCTGCTGGATACCCAGCGCCGAAATATGCAGTGCCCGTGAGTCCTCTATCTCGCGCATCCAGCCAGATTGCAGGAACAACCTGAACAAGGCCTGACCCAGTACGCCACCCAGATGCGGGCCTTGGTCATTCCATTCGGTGCAGCGGCAGATCACGCAACCTCGTTGCTGGTGTGGCGCCAGGGCATCGATGTACACCCCGACCAAGGCCAACTGCGCCCGCCCCTCGTCACTGACCCTCAAGTGCCGTCCGCTGCCTTCCAACCAGCCAGCCACCACCATGCGATGGTACAGCTCACTGGCCAACTCCCCACCCAGGTGATCGCCACAACGACGCGCCCGGCGCATCGACAGCGGCAGCGACGATACCGGCGCTTCGGCACGCTCTCCCCTGGCGCTTTCCAGCTGTACGCTGGCCAAGGCCTCTACCGCCGCTCCGACCTGCGGGGTAGCCAGGCAGAAGTAACGTTTGCGGCCCCTGGCTTCATGCCTGAGCAAACCGGCCGACGACAGCAGCGAAAGGTGCGCGCAGGCTGACGATGAAGTCAGGCCAGTCATTATCGCGAGCTCATTGGCCAACCGCGGTGTGCCATCGATCAATGCCCACAACATGGCACTTCGCTTGGGGTCGGCCATCAGGCTGGCGATCTGGCTGATACTGCTGGCTGCGTTCATGTCCTTGTAACTCCCTGCAAGTTCACTGTGGGGATGCGATGGCCAACCCTGCCAGGGAAGCGCCTCTCGCTGGCACTGGCCTGGCTCGCCAGTATAAGCCGCAGAAAACGCCGGTTCAGACGGCCAGGTGCCATCGTACTCATGACGAAAAACCACTGGGTATGCCTACCCATGGCAAGCAGCGAGGCGGCTTCGAAAACGCCCCGGCACCCAGTCAATCAAGGCACCGGTACGCCCACACAAACGCGCTGAAACATCTTGATGAAAACAAACTTGCAGCCATTTCAGATGTGGCCCACAGCAACCTTCCACAAATAGTGCGAAACAAAGCGAAGGTTCTGCGGGTTTGCAGGCATTGCGCCCAAAGTAGGAGACACCGCCAGGAAAATGCACACACTTACCGTCAGTCAGGACGCTGAAGCCGTGTCATGGCAGGCTGGCGGGCCAGCGCTACACTTGAGCGGCTCCCCTTCCTGGAGGTATGCAGCGATGAAAATTATCGTAAGTGCGTCGAGCCGAAACCCCGCCTGCCCTTGGCAAGTCCAGCTCGATCAGCATGTGGTCAGTTTCCGCAGCGAGGCTGAGGCGCGTGCCTTCGTCGCCACGCTGGAAACCCGGCTGCAGGCACCTCACCCGCTCATGCGGGAGCCTTGGCCTGCAAACGCCGGGTCAACAGCGCAACACTGACCACCAGCGCCCCGCACAGGCTGATCACGATTGCCATGGGCACCGCACTGCCATCATGCAGCAGCCCGACCAGCGCCGCAGCACCCGCAGCTACGCTGAACTGCACACAGCCCATCAGTGCCGAGGCGCTGCCGGCACGCGCGCCCTGTCCACTCATGGCGCAGGCCGAAGCATTGGGAATGATGCAACCAAGGCTGGCGATACAGATGAACAGCGGCACCAGTAGCGGCCACAGTTGCGCAGGGCGCAACGCCGCCACGCCCAGCAACACCAGGCCCGCAACCAGATACAGCCACACCGCACGGCCCAGCAGGAAGGCCGGCCCGCGTTTGGCCAGCAGGCGGGCGTTCACCTGCGCCACCAGAATAAAACCTGCGGCGTTGGTGCCGAACAGCCAGCCGTAGTGCTCAGCGGGCACGCCATACAGTTTGATGAACACGAAAGGTGAACCGGCGATATAGGCAAACATGCCGGCAATGGCGATACCGCCGGTCAGGGCATGGCCGAGGAAAACCCGGTCAGCCAGCAGCCGCAGGTACTGGCGCAAGGCGCCAGACAGCGGTTGCCGGGGTATATGCTCGGGCAGGCTTTCCGGCAGGCCCAGGCTTACCGCCAGCAGGCAGCCGGCACTGAACAGGCTCAGCGCAAGGAAGATCGACTGCCAGCCGGCCAGGTTCACCAGCACCCCACCCAGCATCGGTGCCAGGATCGGCGCCAAGCCCATGACCAGCATCAGTTGCGAAAACACTTTGGCTGAAGCTACCGGGTCGCACTTGTCGCTGACGATGGCCCGCGAAAGCACCATGCCGGCACAACCACCCAGTGCCTGGATGAAACGCGCCACCACCAAGGTATCGAGGTTGGGGGCGTAGGCACAGGCCAGTGATGCCAAGGTGAACAGCGTAACGCCGAACATCAGCGGTTTGCGTCGGCCAAAGCGGTCGGCAACCGGCCCATAGGCCAACTGCCCGATAGACAGGCCCATGAAGTAGGCGGCCAACGTGGCCTGGACGTGTTTTTCATCGGTGGCGAACGCTTGCGCCATGGCCGGGAAGGCTGGCAGGTAAAAGTCGATCGCCAAGGGCCCGAACGCACTGAGTGCGCCCAGGATGAGCACCATTCGCAGGTTCATCAGGAATCCATAGCAGGCTAAGCAAGTGACTGATTCTACCTGCTGTGGACCCTGTCAATGTGAAAACATTTGCAACACTGTTACCCCCGGTGGGAGCAATCAGGTCTTCAGGCGATTTCGGCCTGATACCCCTCATCGCGAATCGCAGTGAGAATCTGCTCCTGCGCCAACTCGCTCTGCACACGCACCTGTTTACCTGCCAGATCAACTTCCACCCTGGCTGCCGCATCCTGCTCCTGCACCGCGCGGGTCACGGCTTTCACGCAATGGCCGCAGGTCATGCCTTGTACATTGAACACTTGCATGGGGGTTACCTCCTTCAGGTTTTTCACAAGTTTCAAGCTTGCCATGAGGGCAAGGTCAAGCCCTGCCTGCAACGCCCGGGGTGGAAATCCGCGTCCGCGTCGGCCAAGCTGCGCCTTTGACGATCAGGCAAGCAGGAGATTTTTCATGTTCAGGGCAGCATTGGGCGTCGTCGGGCTCTTGGGCGCGCTGGCTGTGGTGCCACCGGCATTCGCCGAGGGCAACTCGGCCTACAGCGTACTGATCATTTCCCGGGAGCGCCTGGAAGTGGCCACCAGTTGCGAAATCGGCGTGTACCTCAACGACCAGCTTTCCGGGCGCGTTTTCCAGGAGCAGTCCACCTCGTTCAACCTGCCGCCTGGCCCGGTGGATGTGCGCCTGCGCCTGCTGCCTGGGCAAATGCCGGGTTGCGCCGCAGGTATAGAGGACCAGCGCAGCACGCGTTTGAATCTGCAGGCGGGCCAGATCAACAAATACCGCATCGCCATGGGGCAATATGGGCTGGAGTTGAAACGAGCCGACCTGGGCTATTGACCTTGCCTGCGTGGCAAGGTTGATGCTGGAGGCCTGTCCAAGGAGGAGAGCCATGCCCGCATCCACCACATACGACCTGCCGATCTCCGGCATGACCTGCGCCAGCTGTGCTGGCCGGGTCGAGCGCGCCCTGCGCAAGGTCACCGGCGCTGAACAGGTCAGCGTAAACCTCACCACTGAAAAAGCCCGGGTTGTAGCCCCGCCTGCCAGCCTGCCAGCCTTGGTCGAAGCCGTGCGCGAGGCCGGTTACGGGGTACCAACCCGCACCCTCGAACTGCAGATAGGCGGCATGACCTGCGCCAGTTGTGTCGGCCGAGTAGAGCGCGCCCTGGGCAAATTGGCCGGGGTCGAGCGGGTCAGCGTCAACTTGGCCAGCGAACGCGCGCACCTCGAAGTGCTTGCGGCCCTTGATGACAACCTGCTGATCGACGCTGTGCAAAAGGCAGGCTACAGCGCCAGCCTGCCGCAATCGACCAAGGACGACCAAAGCGCTGTCCAGCGCCGCCTGCGCAACGAGCGCCTGGCAGTCGGTGCAGCCTTGCTGTTGGCCCTGCCGCTGGTATTACCCATGCTGGTACAACCGTTCGGCTTGCACTGGATGCTACCCGCCTGGGCGCAGTTCCTGCTGGCCACACCCGTGCAGTTCATTCTCGGTGCCCGCTTCTACATTGCAGCCTGGAAGGCCGTGCGCGCCGGTGCCGGCAACATGGACCTGCTGGTGGCCCTGGGCACCAGCGCTGGCTATGGCCTGAGCCTGTACCAATGGGCACAGGCTCCCGCCGGTATGGCCCCGCACCTGTACTTCGAAGCCTCAGCCGTGGTGATTGCCCTGGTATTGCTGGGCAAGTACCTGGAAAGCCGCGCCAAACGCCAGACCGCCAGTGCCATCCGAGCCCTCGAAGCCCTGCGCCCGGAACGCGCCCTGCGCGTGGTCGACGGCGTGGAAGAGGACGTGGCCATCGCCCACTTGCGCTTGGGCGACCTGGTACTGGTCAAGCCCGGCGAACGCTTCCCAGTCGACGGCGTGGTCGAAGACGGCAGCAGCCATGCCGATGAGGCCCTGATCAGCGGCGAGAGCTTGCCAGTGCCCAAGCAGCCCGGCGACAGCGTCACCGGTGGCGCCATCAATGGTGAAGGCCGGCTGCTGGTGCGTACCCAGGCGCTGGGCACCGAGACCGTGCTGGCGCGCATCATCCGCCTGGTGGAAGACGCCCAGGCCGCCAAAGCACCGATCCAGAAGCTGGTCGACCGTGTCAGCCAGGTGTTCGTCCCGGCCGTGCTGGTACTGGCCCTGATCACCTTGATCGGCTGGTGGCTGGCTGGGGCACCGCTGGAAACCGCGCTGATCAACGCCGTCGCCGTGCTGGTCATCGCCTGCCCCTGCGCCCTCGGCCTGGCCACACCCGCCGCGATCATGGCCGGCACCGGGGTCGCCGCCCGCCACGGCATCCTGATCAAGGATGCCGAAGCTCTGGAGCGTGCCCATGCGGTCAACCGCGTAGTGTTCGACAAAACCGGTACCCTCACCTCCGGCAGCCCGCGGGTGGTTCACAGTCAGGCGCTGGACGGCAACAGTGCCGACCTTCACCGCCTGGCCGGCGCCCTGCAGCGCGGGAGTGAACACCCGCTGGCCAAGGCGGTACTGGTGGCCTGTGCAGAGCAAGGGCTGGACGTGCCAACCGTTGCCGACAGCCAGTCACTGACCGGGCGCGGCATTGCCGGGCGCGTTGAAGGCCGTGAACTGGCGCTGGGCAACCGCCGACTGCTTGACGAAAGCGGTCTGCAGCCCGGCGATTTGGCCGCCCAGGCCCAGGCCTGGGAAGCGGAAGGGCGCACACTGTCGTGGCTGATCGAGCGCGGCGCGCAACCGAGAGTCGTGGGCCTGTTCGCCTTTGGTGACAGCCTCAAGCCTGGCGCCGCGCAGGCCATCGAAACCCTGCACGCCCAACACATCAGCAGCCACCTGCTGACCGGTGACAACCGTGGCAGCGCCAAAGTGGTTGCCGAGGCACTGGGCATCGACGATGTGCACGCCGAAGTGCTACCGGCCGACAAGGCCGCGACCGTGGCCGCGCTCAAGCAGGATGGGGTGGTCGCCATGGTTGGCGATGGCATCAACGATGCACCGGCGTTGGCCGCGGCCGACATCGGCATTGCCATGGGTGGCGGTACCGACGTGGCCATGCAGGCCGCCGGCATCACCCTGATGCGTGGCGACCCGCGCCTGGTGCCCGCCGCGCTGGAAATCAGCCGCAAGACCTACGCGAAGATCCGCCAGAACCTGTTCTGGGCCTTCATCTACAACCTGATCGGCATTCCGCTCGCCGCGCTGGGTTACCTCAACCCGGTACTGGCAGGAGCTGCCATGGCCCTGTCCAGTGTCAGCGTCGTCAGCAATGCACTGTGGCTTAAAACGTGGAAACCCACCAGCAGCACCCAGGAGGCGCCATGAATATCGGCCAGGCCGCCCGCCGCAGCGGGCTCAGCACCAAGATGATCCGTTACTACGAGTCCATCGGCCTGCTCAAACCCGCCACTCGCAGCGACAGCGGCTACCGCCTGTACCAGGCGCAAGACTTGCACAACCTGGCCTTCATCAAACGCTCCCGCGACCTGGGCTTTTCCCTCGAAGAGGTCGGCAAGTTGCTGACCTTGTGGCAGGACCGCCAACGTGCCAGCGCCGATGTGAAGGCGCTGGCCATGCACCACATCGATGAACTGAACCGGCGCATCGAGGAGCTGGTGAGCCTGCGCGACACCCTCGGCGAGCTGGTTTCGCACTGCCAGGGTGACGACCGTCCGGACTGCCCGATCCTCAAAGACCTGGCCAATGGCGCTGCGGGCAGCTGCTGTCACTGAGCTGCCACGCGCCTTTGGCATGCCATAAATGTCCAAACACGACCGAATAGTCACCAACCACGACTTTATCCAATAAATACGGGCGTTTTGGCTTCATAAAACCCGGATGCTGCCGATGCAGTTGCTACCTGCCTCGTGTGTCGAAAACAAAAATTCCGGGAGCGTCGATGAGCATCAAACAGAAACTGACCTGGGCATTCGCGGTCATCGCCGGCTTGCCCATCGTTCTCGTGGCCACCCTGGTGGTCATCAACCTGCGCGGCGAAGCCCGCGACGGATTCCTCGACAGCAGCAGCCGGGAAATCCGCCAGGTCAGCAACGCGATGAACATCTTCTTCCAGGGGATCAACCAGAACGTCGAGTACATGGCTTCCCAGCCAATGGTTGCCGCCACGGGCAGCGAGCTGAACAAGTACATGAGCGCAACCCCGTCCTACGAACTGGGCGAGCAGGCCAGCAAAATTCTCGACTTCATGACTCGCCTGGCCAACTCACACCCCGCCTACGCCTACCTGTCCTACGGGGTGAATGACGGCGGCTACACTGGCTGGCCGGCCGGCCAGAAGTTTGTCAATTATGACCCACGCACGCGCCCCTGGTACCAACTTGCCATGGCCAACCCTGGCAAGACGATGCGTACCGGCGCCTACTACTGGGCCGCCGACGATGCGGTGCTGGTCAGCACCGTGCGCACCGTGGCCAACCAGCTGGGCAACCCCGGCGGCGTGGTCAACATCGACGTGTCGCTCAAGGGCCTGACCGAAATCGTCAAGCAGATCAAACTGGGCGAAAGCGGCTACCTGATGCTGGTGGAAAGCAACGGCAACGTGATGGTCGACCCGCGCGACGCCGCCCACAACTTCAAGCAGCTGGGAAGCTTTGGCGACGGTTACGCCAAGCTGGCCAAAGCCGGCAAAGGCCTGGTCGAGGTCGAACTCAATGGCGTGCACTACATGGCCAACGTCTACCCAGACCAGCAGCTGGGCTGGACCTTCATCGGCCTGATCGAACAAAGCGAAGTGATGCAGACCACCACCCGGCTCACCTGGCTGATCGGTGTCATCGCTGTGGTGTTGGCCTCGCTGTTCGCGGTGGTCGGTGCGGCCTTCGCCAAACTGATCGTGCGCCCGATCAACAGCGTCACCAACGGCCTGGAGGACATTGCCCAAGGTGAGGGTGACCTGACCCGCAACCTGGAAATCCGCGGCCGCGACGAAACCGCGCAACTGGCCAGCTGGTTCAACCAGTTCCTCGGTGCCATTCGCAGCCTGATCCAGCACATCGGTGCTGCCGCCAGCAAGATCCTCAGCACGTCCAGCAGCTCGACCCGCGTCTCCAGCGACATGGCCGAGGCGGCCGGCCGCCAGCGCGAAGCCGTGGATATGGTTTCCACTGCATTCCACGAAATGGTCGCCACCGCCAATGAAGTGGCACGGTCCTGCAGCCAGGCCGCGCAGTCGGCCGACAGCGGCCAGCAGCAGGCCCGCGAAGGGCAGCAACAGATCGATGCAGCGGTACACAGCGTTGATCGCCTGAGCCAGGAGATCGAGCAATCGGCCCAGTCGATCCAGCAACTGGAGCGTGACAGCAACGCCATTCAGTCGATCCTCGGCACCATCCGTTCGATTGCCGAACAAACCAACCTGCTGGCCCTGAACGCCGCCATCGAAGCGGCCCGTGCCGGTGAGCAGGGCCGCGGCTTTGCCGTGGTGGCCGACGAAGTACGGGCGCTGGCCAAGCGTACTGCCGACTCCACCGCTGAAATCGACGGTTTGCTGGGCAACCTGGCCAGCCGTACCGCCGAAGTGGCCGAGCAGATGCACGCCAGCCTGGAAGTGTCGCAGCAGTCGGTGAGCCGCATTGGTCTGGCCCGCGACAGCTTCGGGCAGATCCGTGAGTCGGTGGATGTGATCCGCGACATGAACACCCAGATCGCCACGGCAGCCGAAGAACAGCATCAGGTGGCTGAGGACATCAACCGGCACATCAGCCAGATTCACGGGGATGCGCAGTTGGTGGCCGAGCTGGCCCAGGCGGCGCGCCAGGACTCCGAGAGCCTGGCCGGGCTGTCCAATGAGCTGGATACGCTGGTGCGCAGGTTCCGCACCTGAAGTATGGCCTGTGCCGGCCCTTTCGCGGGGTTATCCGCGAAAGGGCCGGCACAGGCAACCGAAAATCAGAGCTTCAATTCCCCCGGTGTCGCGCCAAACAGCTGCTTGAACGCCGCAATGTAGGCCGACGTGGAGTCATACCCACACCCCAGCGCCGCCTCGGTCACATTCTCCCCCGCCTCCAGCAACGCCAGCGAAGACAACAGCCGCATGCGCTGGCGCCAATTACGAAAGCTCAACCCGGTTTCCCGTTGAAACAGCCGCATCAGCGTCTTCTCCGAACACCCCAGCTCCCGCGCCCATTGCTGCAAGGTCTGCGGCTGGTCTGGTGCAGCGATCAAGCCATTGCACAGCGCCAGCAAACCAGGGTGGCGGGGCAACGGCAGCGAAAAACCGACTTCCGGCAAGGTGCGCAACTGATCGAGCAGCACTGCCACCAGACGCGATTCGGCGCTGTCGTCCTCTGGGTAATCTGCCGGGAACAGGCAGAACTGCTTGATCAGCTCGCGCGCCAGCGGCGTGACTTCCAGCACTCGGCATTGTTCCGGCGCCCATGGGCAGGCATCGCGGCGCACATACAGGCTGCGCATCTCGGCTTGCATCGAGGTGACCACTTCATGCTCGGCATCGGCAGGGATCCACACCCCCCACTGCGGTGGGGCGAAGTAACTGCCGTCGCGTGTGTACACGCCAAGTACACCGCTGATGGCGTAGGAGAACTGCACCCAGTCGTGCTGGTGGCGGGTAGTCCACGAACCGGCGCCAAGGCTTTCGGCACGGGCGTAGAGCGGTCTGGGCAGGTGTTCCAGCGCGGGGATAGCGCGGGGGTGTCCGATGATCGGCATGGTATGTTCTTGTAGTTCTGACCAGACAAGCCTAACAGCTGGATCATGATCGAGGCACTCACCGCCTCTGCAGTTACCCTGGAGGTGCTTCAGCGCTCGACGATAACGGTCACCCCCTGCCCGCCTGCCGCACAGATCGAAATCAGCCCGCGCCCCTTACCCGCCGTCGCCAGCAGCTTGGCCAGGTGGGCCAATATCCGCCCACCGGTTGCCGCAAACGGGTGCCCGGCCGCCAGCGAACTGCCCTTCACATTGAGTTTGCTGCGGTCGATCGCGCCCAGCGGCGCCTCCAGGCCCAACCGCTCACGGCAGTAATCGGCATCTTCCCAGGCCTTGAGCGTGCACAGCACCTGGGCAGCAAAGGCTTCGTGGATTTCGTAGTAGTCAAAGTCCTGCAGCGTCAGGCCATTGCGTGCCAGCAAGCGTGGCACGGCATACACCGGCGCCATCAACAACCCTTCGCGCCCCGTGACAAAATCCACCGCAGCGGTTTCGCCATCGACCAGATAGGCAAGCACCTGCAACCCCTGCTGCTGCGCCCACGCTTCGCTGCCCAACAGCACCAGCGAAGCACCATCGGTCAACGGCGTGGAATTACCCGCCGTCAACGTGCCCTGCCCGCTGCGGTCAAAGGCTGGTTTGAGCCTGGCCAACTGCTCAAGGCTCAGGTCGGGGCGCAGGTTGTTGTCCCGCACCAGCGAAAGAAACGGCGTCAACAGGTCGTCCTGCCAACCCTCGGCATAGGCAGCGGCCAGCTTTTGATGGCTAAGCAGCGCCAATTCGTCCTGCTCGGCGCGGCCAACGCGCCAAGTGTGGGCCATGCGCTCGCAATGCTCGCCCATCGACAACCCCGTACGCGGCTCGCTATTGCGTGGTAGCTCGGGTTTCAGGTGATGAGGCCGCAGCTTGAGGAAGGGCTTTAACCGTTCGCCAAGGCTTTTGCCACGGTTGGCCTGCAGCAATATATGGCGCAAGCCTTCGTTGACGGCGATCGGCGCATCGGAGGTGCTGTCGACACCGCCTGCAATACCGCACTCGATCTGCCCCAGGGCAATCTTGTTGGCCACCAGCAGCGCAGCCTCCAGCCCGGTACCGCAGGCCTGCTGGATGTCATAGGCCGGGGTCTGCGGTGACAGGCGCGAACCCAACACGCACTCGCGGGTCAGGTTCATGTCGCGCGAGTGCTTGAGCACAGCACCGGCCACCACCTCGCCCAACCGCAGGCCGTGCAGGCGATAGCGTTCGATCAAGCCTTCAAGCGCGGCCGTGAGCATCGCCTGGTTGCTGGCCGTGGCGTAGGCGCCATTGGAGCGGGCGAAAGGGATCCGGTTGCCGCCCAGGATCGCGACCCGGCGAGTTGAACGCATGCGCGTGTTCCTCCTGAAACAATTTGTTCGGTACAGCCTAGGTGTTTTTACCGCATTCGAACGACCCTGCCGCAAAGTTGGTCCACACTTTCAAGCTTGCCTTTCGGGAGACCACTCATGAGCGATCGCTACCTCGGTTTTGCCAACTCCAATCTCGGCCGCCGCCTCGTGGATGCCCTTGGCCTGCCACGCCCGGCGCCACTGGAGCGCTGGCAGGCTGGCCGCCTGCGGCCGGTGGAAGGTGCCCTGGTACTGGGTGGCGGGCCACTGGCGAAGCAGGTCGAAGCCATCGCCCAGCGCCTCACTGACGAGGTATACAGCTTCAATGCCGACAACCTGCAGGCTGAAGCCTGGGTGGCCGGCCTGGGGCCGAAAATCAAGGCCGTGGTATTCGATGCCAGTCACTTGTCCGACAGCGATGCACTGAAGCAGTTGCGTGAATTTTTCCAGCCGCTGCTACGCAGCCTGGCCCCATGCGCCCATGTCCTGGTGCTGGGCCGTGCACCGGAAAGCCTCGACGACCCACTGGCCAGCGTTGCACAGCGTGCCCTTGAGGGCTTCAGCCGCTCACTGGCCAAGGAACTGCGCAACGGCGCCACTGCCCAGCTGTTGTATGTCACCCCCGGTGCCGAAGATCAGCTGGAAGGCGCCCTGCGCTTCTTCCTCTCGCCGAAGAGTGCCTTCATCTCTGGCCAGGTACTGCGCCTGCAAGCCTGCACCGGCCAGGTGGAGGACTGGACCCGCCCACTCGGCGGCCGCCGTGCGCTGGTCACGGGGGCTGCGCGCGGTATCGGCGCCGCCATTGCGGAAACCTTGGCACGGGACGGCGCCGATGTACTGCTGCTGGATGTACCGCAGGCCAGCCAGGACCTCGACGCCCTCGCTGCACGCCTCGGCGGCAAGGCACTGCCACTGGATATATGCGCTAGCGATGCGGCAACGCAACTGCTCGCGGCCCTGCCCGACGGCATCGATATCGTGGTGCACAACGCCGGTATCACCCGCGACAAGACACTGGCCAACATGACGCCGGAATACTGGGACGCCGTGCTGGCCGTGAACCTCAAGGCACCGCAAGTGCTCACCCAGGCGTTGTATGACAACGGCGCGCTGGGGGAAAACGCGCGCATCACCCTGCTGGCCTCGGTCAGCGGCATTGCCGGCAACCGCGGGCAGGCCAACTATGCCGCGAGCAAGGCCGGGCTGATCGGCCTGGCCCAGGCCTGGGCGCCACGGCTCGCCGAGCGCGGTGGCAGCATCAACGCCATCGCCCCCGGTTTCATCGAAACCCACATGACTGCAGCCATGCCCATGGGCCTGCGCGAGGCGGGCCGGCGCTTGAGTTCGCTGGGCCAGGGTGGGCGCCCGCAGGATGTCGCCGAAGCCATTGCGTGGCTCAGCCAGCCAGGCTCCGGGTCGGTCAACGGCCAGGTGCTGCGGGTGTGCGGCCAGGCATTGATGGGGGCTTGAACATGAGCCGACAATGGCACGACCTGCACAACCCGGCCGCCCGCGCCAGCCTGTACCTGCGCGCAGCCAGCAAACGCTCCATCAGCGGCGACCGGCTGCCGGACGATGGCCTGCGCTGTTTCATGCGGGTCCAACCGGGCAATCTGGGTGCCTATCGAAGGCTTTGCCACTTTCCCGATGATGGCCGCCTGCCGGGGACCTATCCTCATGTGATGGCGTTTGCCCTGCAATTGCAGCTGATGACAGCCGATGATTTCCCCTTCCCGCTGCTTGGTCTGGTACACCTGCACAACCGCATCGAAGTGCTGCGCCCCCTGGGTGGTGTCGAAGGGCTGCGTTTTGCGGTGTACGCGCACAACCTGCAGCGCCATGCCAAAGGTGGCACCTTCGACCTGGTCACCGAGGCTGAAGATGGCATCGGCCTGCTCTGGCGCGAGACCAGCCGCATGTTGGTGCGTGGCTTGACCCTGGAAGGCGAGGCAAGTGAGCCCGCCGACACGGCGCCTGATTCATTGCCCGAGGCCACCCGCTGGTATGCCGACAGTGATATCGGCCGGCGATATGCCAAGGTGTGCGGGGATTACAACCCTATCCACCTCAGTGCTGTCAGTGCGCGGTTATTTGGCTTTCCAACGGCCATTGCCCATGGCATGTGGACCAAGGCCATGGCCTTGGCCGCGCTGCGCGGGCACTTGCCGCACAGTGGCTTTGCCTTTGAGGTGGACTTCCGCAAGCCGGTCAGGTTGCCTTCAGAGGTGGTGCTCAGTGCCAGTGAAGCGGGCCCTTCGGGCCAACTGCGCCTGGACGGGCACGGGGACGAGCTGCATATGGTCGGCCGTTGGGAGTGCCTGTAGGGCCGGGCCTGTCCTGGCGGTATACGCTTGCTTTGCATCGGGCCTGGGCAGAAGCTATGCAGCAATAGGAGACCCCCGATGAACCTGCAAGAACTCACCCAACGCCTGCATCAGATCCGCGATACCAATGACTGGCGCGGCTTCCACAGCCCGAAGAACCTGGCCATGGCCGCCAGCGTCGAAATGGCCGAACTGGTAGAAATCTTCCAGTGGCTGAGCGAGGACGAATCGCGCCAGCTGCCTGCCGACAAACTGGCCCACGCCGGCCAGGAAATCGGTGACGTGGTGCTCTACCTGTTGCTGCTGTGCAGCGAACTGGGTCTGGACATGGACCAAGTGGTGCGTGCCAAGCTGGCCGACAGCGAGAGGCGCTTCGCCCGATGAACGACCGTCATTTCGATGAGCTGGCCACTCGCTTTGCCGAAAAGATCTATGGCGGCGCCAAGGGTGCGATCCGCCTGGCCGTGCTGCAGGCCGACCTGGCCGAAGCGCTACCCGACCGCCCGCTACGCATCCTCGACATCGGCGCCGGGCTGGGCCACATGGCCTTATGGCTGGCCGAGCGCGGCCACCAGCTGACCCTGGCCGAACCCGCGGCGCCCATGCTCGACGGCGCCAGGGCGCGCTTTGCCGAAGCCGGCCAGACCGCGATCTTCATCCAGGCGCCCTGGCAAGACCTGCTCGGTCAGCTGACCGAGCGCTACGACCTGGTGCTCTGCCACGCCGTGCTCGAATGGCTGGCCGAACCCGAGAGCATCCTGCCGGTGCTGCACCAGCTCACGGCCCCCGGCGGTTGGTTATCGCTGGCCTTCTACAACCGCGACGCACTGGTCTATCGCAACCTGCTCAAGGGCCATTTCCGCAAGTTGCGCAGCAACCGGCTGGAAGGTGAAAAGCAGAGCCTGACCCCACAGAAACCGCTTGATCCACGCGAACTCAAGGCGCAACTTGAGCCTATGTGGCAGGTTGAAGGCGAAAGCGGCGTGCGGGTGTTTCACGACTATATGCCCAAGGAATTCCAGAGCAAGGCCGAGCTGCTCGACCTGTTGGAAATGGAACTGGCCCACCGTCGCCACCCCACCTTCGCCGGGCTTGGCCGCTACCTGCACTGGGTTTGCCGCCCCCGCTAATCCGCCGCGCCAGGAGGAACACATGCCGTACCGTCTGTTGTACCTGGCCCTGCTGCCCATTGCCCTGGCTGGCTGCCAGGGCAGCAACCCGTATGTGGCCAGCAGCCGCCCGTTACCACCGGCCCCCGCCCAGGCGGCCACCACCTTCGACGCCAGTGCTTACCCTGCGCCCGCTCGTGACTATGGGCACTACCGCAGCTGGAGCTGGCGCAACGGCCAGTTGCCCAGCGGCGCTGTCGATGCCGACCCGGCGCAACTGGCCGATGCCGTCAGCGGTGCGCTCGACCAGCATGGCCTGCGCCCCTCTCGCGCAGGCCCTGGCGACTTACTGGTGAGCGCCGATATGCGCCTGGAAAGACGTTTGCGCCAAGTGCGTGACTACGACACCTACGACCCCTACTACGGGCCGTATCCCTATGGGGGGGTCGGCTATGGCGGCTACCGCCACGGTTATGGAGGCTATGCCAGCGTGCCCATCGTGCGTACCTACGAGGTCGAAGTCCTGGTGGTGCGCATCGACTTGTACGACGCCCGCAGCGGCCAGCCGGTCTGGAGCGCCAGCGCCGAAAGCAGCAGCAACAAGGACTCGCCCCGCGAACGCGAAAGTGCCTTGCGCGATTCTGTGCACAAGGCACTCAGCGGCTATCCTCCCAGTTAATAGCTAACGGAGAACCATCATGTTGCGCCGTCTCGTTCTACTGTCATTCGCGTTATTGCTCGCTGCCTGCTCGAGCAATAACGTCCAGCAGGATTTCGATGCCAGCCGCGATTTTGCCACCTACCGCAGCTGGGCATGGCAGGAGCCAGGCCTGCAGTACCGCCCGGATGACCCGCGGATCAAGAGCGACCTCACCGAGCAGCGCATTCGCCAGGCGGTGGCAGACCAACTCGACCAACGCGGCCTGCGTCCGGTACAAGGCGGAGCGCGGCCCGACCTGGCAGTACGCACATACCTGATCGTGGAGCAGCGGCAACAACAGATCACCACCAACTACGGCGGTGGCTGGGGTGGCTACTGGGGCGGCTACTGGGGTGGCCCGATGTACAACGAAACCCGCAGTGTCGACTACAAGGTCGCCACCATCCAGGTCGACATGTTCGATGGGCGTGACGGCAAGCTGGTATGGCGCGGCAGTGCCGAGCAGATCATGAACAACTACCCGCCAAGCCCGGAAGAACGTAACAGCGCAATCCGCAACACCGTGGCCAAGGTGCTGGGCAACTACCCACCGGGCAGCAAAAAATAGCGTTGGACCGCGGCCTTTGCATGCACCGTGCCCCTGCGGGAGCAGGTTTACCTGCGAAGAAAGTGGCACGGTGCATGGCACCGGCTTCGCGGGTGTTCGCGGTTGAACCCGCGCCTGCAGCGATCGTGATTCGAAGTACGACTGCATCACCGACCTGGCTTGTGTCAGCTGCGACAAAATCCATTGCACGCACGCCTTTTTTCCGATGCCAACCGCACTCCCCCGCACGTTCCCGTCTATCTTCATTTAAGGAAACCTGACTGACCGGGTAGAAGTGTTCAACATTTGGGAAAGGCGACCTGCCAATGCAAAGCATTGTTCTCCTGCTGTGGCTTGCCTTGTGCTCCGAACAGGATGTGCGTCAACGCCAGATCTCCAACGTGCTGACCCTGGGAGTGGCTGGCTGCGCCCTGGCCTGGCTGTTCAGCACCGGCCACAGCTGGATAGGCGCCGAAGCCAACGAGGCCGGTTGGGCGCTGGCCATCGTCATGCTGCTGACCCTGCCAGGCTACATGCTCGGCCGCTTCGGCGCCGACGACGTCAAGCTGATGGGGGCCCTGGCCCTGGCCACTAGCCCGCAATATGTGCTCGGCACCTTCATAGGCGCGGGCGTCAGTGTGCTGGTCTGGCTACTGACCCGCCGGCGCCTGTGGACGCTGCTCAACCCCAAGGTAAAGAAGCGTTTGCAGGCCCTGACCGAGGAAATGGGCGACAAGCAGGCGTTCGTCCCCTATGTGTTATCAGGTTTTCTTCTAACGGCCGTATGGATCCAATAAGCCTTCCAGTGGTCCGATAACCTGTACACGCCTTGTACATATTCGCTGAGTGCGACTACTTTTAAGCTGCCAGAGCGTCTGGCACGGGAGCAGGGCTGTATAAGAACAGGGAGTTGATCGTGTCCAGATCAGTGAGTGAAGTAAAGGTGTTGGTGGTTGATGACCAACCGGTCATTGTCGAACAGCTGAGTGAATTCCTCCAAACCAAGGGCTATACCTGCGTTACAGCCCTCTCAACCGACGAAGCCATCGAGCACTATGTGGCAGACCCGACCATCGGCTTGCTCATCTGTGACCTGCACATGCCAGATCGGGATGGCATCGAGCTGGTGCGCGCCTTGAAGGAAATCAACGGCAGCCAGCGCACGTTCGAAGCCATCATGTTGACAGGGCGTGCCGAGAAACAGGACTTGATCCGGGCGATACGCGAAGGGTTTGCCGATTACTACCAGAAGCCGATGGACCTTGATGAACTGCTGGCAGGCGTCCGCCGGCAGGAAGAGGCCTTGCTGGAGCGCCAGCGCAACATCCGCGATCTGGGTGGATTGAACCAGCGCTTGCAGGAACTGGCCGATTCGGTGGACGAACTGTATCAGGACCTGGAAAAAGCCCGTGGCCAAGGCACCCACCGGCGTGCCAGTGATGCAGAAGAAAGCGAAAGCGAGCTGCCAGCAGCGTTCGAGAAACTGTCACCACGCCAGCTGGAAGTGGCGCGCCTGGTTAGCAAGGGCAAGACCAATTACCAGATCGCCTGCGAACTGGGCATTACCGAAAACACCGTGAAGCTGTATGTGTCTCAGGTATTGCGTTTGACGCATATGCACAACCGCACCCAGCTGGCTCTGGCGCTGACCCCCAGCTCGTCGCCCGTGCACCAGCGGTTCACGACCCATTGAGTGAAGGCTCGGCACACCATTCTGGAGCGGCCTTGCGCTGCGAAAGGCTGCTCCTGCAAGCCCACAATTGCCTGCTACAACTGGATCGCCAGGTTCAACGACAGCCGAGGCCCACGGTCCAGGCTATCCAGCGCCACATCCGCCAACGGCTTGGCCACTTCCAGCGCCACATTGAACATATGCCCACCCCCTAACCGCACACCCAGCGCCACCGACGCCAGATGGGCGTCCTCCACCGGTCCCCGGTTGTGCCAGGCCTGAGCGGTATCCACCACCGCATAGGGCTGAACCCGCGCAAGCCAGCGACTGCGCACGCTGTAGTTGACCTCGTAAGCCACACCCCAGCCCTTGTCACCGTCCGCCTGATCGCGCGGGTAACCGCGCCCGAAATGCTGCCCGCCAAACCCCGCACGCTCGCTGTCGGGCAATCGATCATCACTCCAGTACAACGCCCCGGACACCACCCCCTGCCCGTTTTCCAACAGGGTGTCGCTCTGCAAACCGGAAAGCCGCAAGCGCAGGAAGTCGAGATCGTAGTCAGCATCGCTGCGTGCCCCCAGGTAGTCCAGCCCCTGATGGACCCCGGCACTGACGATACGCAAACGCCCCTGCTCCACCTTGCGCCAGTCACCTTCGAATGACAGCGCCCGCACATAGGTGTCGTACTTGCGAGACGGTGGCTGCTCGGCCATCCGGTCTTCATCATGCTCACTGACCGAGTACACGTGGCCCTGCACCGCCAGCCACTCATTCGGCCTGACAACCACCGGCTGACGCAGGCCGATCGCATAGCGCTCACTGTCGTGCTCGCGGGTGATATCGCGGCCATCGTCCAAACGTATGCGCGTGCCGGGCTCGCTGCGGTAGCGCGACGCCGACAGCAGCAGTTGGCTACCGGCGGCGTCCAGGTACTGGCTGTAATCGAGACGCTGGTAGTAGACCCGGTCATTGCCTGGGGGCAGCAGCCAGCTGGCCGTGACGCGTTCGCCATGGCGGGTCTGGGCATTGCTGGCTACGGTGATCAGGGCCTGTGCAGCATCACGGCTGGAGTCGGCCACGCTCACAGCGGCGCTGAGCGGCTTGCGCCGTGCATGCACGGTCAGCTGGGCGACACCATCGGCAGCCCGCGCCATTGCCAGTTCGGCCTCTACCACGACCCCTGGCATGCGCGTAGCCAGGCCCAGATAGCGCTCCAGCGTTTCGCGGGTCAGTGGGCGCTCGGCCTCAATGCGCGCCAGCAGCTGCTGCAAATACTCGCTGGCCGGCCCAATATCGCCGTCCACGCGGTAATCACGTACGTAACCTTCGACCAGCACCACGTTGACCCTGCCATCGGCCACATCCTGAGCAGGCAAGTAGGCATACGACAGCAAGTAGCCCTCCTGCCGGTAGCGTTGGGTCAGGCGCTGGGTGTATTGCTGCAATTCACCCAACGTGGTTTCGCGCCCGATCAGCGGCTGATAGTGTTCGCGCAGGTCGCCCAAGGGGAACACCGTGCCGCCCTCGAAGCGCACTTTATGCAGTACCAGCCGGGTGTTGGCCGGGGCCCAGTCGGGGTTGTCGATAGCCGCCCCGGCCAGCCGTATGCGGGGGCTCGCAGGGGAGTAGTCCGTCATCGGCAGGTTGGCGCTGGGCAGACGCCGCTCGTACTCATGGCTGTCGAGAAACCCCGGCAACGGGTCGGCGTGGGCAGCAAGTGCCCAAAGCAGCAACATCAGGGGCACGACCAGAGGACGCATAGGGCACTCCATGTTCCCATGGGTTGCGGGGCGCCAGCCGGTCACACCCGTCACTTGCAAGCGTAGGTGCTGGCCCGGCTGTCGTCGAACACCTACTCACTGACCTGGAACGCCACCCGCGCCGTCTGACCGCTTTCGTCCAGCGCGCTGAGTTCGGCCTGCCCCACCTGTGGCAAACGCAGCAACAGGCTGTCCTGCCCCTGGGTTTCACCCAACGGCTGGCCGTTGAGGAACCACCAGCGCCGTCCACCACCCCCCAAGGCAGAGACCTGCAATTGCAACGGCTCAGTGCTGGTGGCCGGGCGGCGCAGATTGTCGCCTGGGCGCACGCCGACAATCGACAGCGGTGGTGCACTGGCCGGCGCCTGCGGCGGGCAGGCCGGGTCGATGGCCGGCAAACGTGCCATGCGCCGCTCGACACGGGGGAGCCAAGGCTCCAGCGGCGCCGGCCACAGGGCGATGTCACGCGCCTTGGCGCCCGGGCAGCTACCATCCACCCGCAAGCCCTGCTCGTTGACCCACACTTTTTCGCGCAAGCCCAGGCCCAGCGGCTGGTCGGCTGCCTGTAAGGTGGGTGGCGTGGTGCCGTCCAGGGTCCATGCAAAGCGCTGACGCCGACAGTTGGTGTCCTGCTTGCTCATCGGCTGGCCCAGCGGCCAACAGATCGCCGCAACGCCGATATTCGCAGGTACCGGCGCTACCGGGACGCTGATGCCGCGTTGGCTGTCGCGATTGCTCAACAGATCGTGCACCTGCAACATCAGCGGCGCCGCCGACGCCAGGCCGAACTGCCCAGGCACCGGTGTACCGTCGGGGCGGCCAATCCATACGCCGATCAGGTAACGCGGCCCCACGCCAATCGACCAGGCATCGCGAAAGCCGTAGCTGGTGCCGGTTTTCCAGGCCAGTAGCGGGCGCTGCACCAGTTCGGCGTGCGGGTCGCGGTCCGGGCGCGCCTGGCCACTGAGGATACGCCGGATGATCCACGCCGCCCCCGGTGACAGCAACCGGTGCTCCACCAAGGGGGCCTGTGGCTGCAAGCGCACCTGCGCACTGTTGCCACCCCGCGCCAGCGCCGCGTAGCCGCCGACCAGGTCCTCCAGCCGGCTGCCGGCACCGCCCAGGATCAACGACAGGTTGGGCTCGGCAAGGGGTGGCAGTATCAACGGCATGCCCGCCATGCGCAGTTGTGCGGCAAAGCGTTTCGGGCCGTAGGCCTCCAGCAATTGCACGGCGGGCAGGTTGAGCGACAGGGCCAGCGCCGAGCTGGCCGACACCGGCCCGCTGAACCCCATGGAGAAGTTGCCAGGGCGATAGTCGCCATAGCGTCGTGGAACATCCTGCAACAGCGATTCGGAATGGATCAGGCCATCGTCCAGCGCCATGCCGTAAAGAAACGGCTTGAGGGTGGAGCCGGGCGAACGTAGCGAGCGCACCATGTCGACATGGCCAAAGCGGCGCTCATCAGACAAATCTATCGAGCCCAGGTACGCGCGCACCGCCATGCTCTGCGCTTCGACCACCAGAATGGCGGCCGAGGTACGCTCCGGCAGCCGTGCGCGCCAGCCCAGCAGCAAGTCTTCGAGGCGCCGCTGAAGCGCAGCGTCAAGCGTGGTACGGATCAGAGGCGGGCTGTCAGCGCTGTTCAGGCGCCGGGCCAACAATGGCGCCAGGGCCGGCTCCTGGCGTGGCGCCAACACCAGCGGCTCCTCGGCCGCCTCGCGAATTTGCTGGGCCGGCCATACCTGGTATTCCGCCAGGCGCTGCAGCACCTTGTCCCGGGCACGCTGGGCACGCTCGGGGTGGCGGTCCGGGCGCAGCCGGCTGGGTGCCTGGGGCAGCACGGCCAGCAGTGCCGCTTCGGCAGGTGTCAGGTGCAGGGGCGACTTGCCCAGGTACGCCCAGCTGGCTGCCGCCACGCCCTGAAGCGTGCCGCCGAAAGGTGCGCGGTTCAGGTAGATCTGCAGGATGTCGCGCTTGGACAAGTGCCATTCCAGCTGCAAGGTGCGCCATAGCTGGCGCAGTTTGCCGACCAAGGTACGGTCGTGCGGGTCGAGCAGGCGTGCCACCTGCATCGACAATGTGCTGCCGCCCGACACAACACGCCCGCCGCGCAGGTTCAGCCAGGCCGCGCGGCCCAATGCCAGCGGGTTGACCCCTGGGTGGTTGTAGAACCAACGGTCCTCATAAGTCAGCAAAGCCTGCAGGTAAAGCGGCGAAACCTCTTCAGGGCTCACGGGGTAGCGCCACACGCCATCAGCATCGGCAAAGCGCCACAAGGGTGTGCCGTCTTCGGCCAGCACTACCCGGGCCAGGTCATCACCCGGCAGCGGCAGCGGCCAGATACGATCAGCCAGCCAGAACAGGCTGCCGAGCACCAGCAGACTGATCAGCGTGGCACGCAACAACCTGCCCGCACGGCACCGTGGTCGCGCTAAGCTTGGCATCGGGAACCGACCTCGCCAGGTAATGGCCAAAGGCTTTGGGACGACAACCTCGCCGATTTTTTCATCAGGAAGCAACTATGCATGTAGAAGGTTTTTTCGAGTGGCTGGGCCAGGCACTGGGGTCGTTGATCCGCTTCATCGTCGACGCATTGAGCGGGTTGTTCAACCTGCTGGCCAATGCCGGTGGCAACTTCATCGATGGCCTGTCGCGCACCTTGGGCATGGACACTTCGCTGCTGAGCATCCTGGCCCTGATCATCGGCCTGATGCTGCTGTACTCGGCAATCCGCGCATTCATGCGCGCCTCGATCATCCTCGGAATCATCTGGCTGGTGCTGGGGCTGTGGGTGATGAGCTGGGTGATCCACTGATCTGCGCGGTCTTTGTGGGAGCGGCCTTGCGTCGCGACAGGGCTGCACAGCAGCCCCAGGCTTTCAGCTTCGCCGTTTGAATTGTCGGGGCCGCTTTGCGGCCCTATCGCGACGCAAGGCCGCTCCCACATTGTCCGCGTAGAGCGGGCCTCTAGCGGGCCTTCACCGTCATCTCCCCTTGCCCATCGCCCACGGCCTGCAGGTTCGGCCGATACATCGACTCGACCTGCGGCGGCGGCACGCGGTAGGTGCCCGGGGTCACTGCTCGCGCCAGGTACAGCAGGTGGGTGGTGCCATAGCCGTCAAGCTTGAGCGCGGCAACATAACGGTCATCACGGTACTCCTGATGCACCACGCTGGCATTCTGCATCGACTCGCGCCACGCCTTCACTGCACTGCTGGCGTTGTCCAGGCTGGCGGCGCTTTGAGCCAGGTTCTGGTTTTCCAGCTCCAGGCCGGCCGGCAGCAGGTCCACCACCAACGCATCCGGCACGCGGTCCTCAGCTTTGAGCGCCAGGTGCACCAGCACAAGGTCGCCACTGCGCAGGTTGTGCAGGTCCAG
The DNA here is from genome assembly GCF_001655295.1 of Pseudomonas sp. JY-Q. Classification (NCBI taxonomy): domain Bacteria; kingdom Pseudomonadati; phylum Pseudomonadota; class Gammaproteobacteria; order Pseudomonadales; family Pseudomonadaceae; genus Pseudomonas; species Pseudomonas sp. JY-Q. The sequence goes on from NZ_CP011525.1 coordinate 5,469,356, forward strand.
CGGCTGGCCATTCATGCCCAGGTACTCTCTGTGAATCTGCAGGCCGTTGCCGCCAGCAGCAGGTGCCTGTCGTGGGTAGCCGGACAAGGTCAGTTGCTGGTACAGCGTCTCGTTGCCTTCATTCTGCACGCTCAGAGGCGAGGCCAGTAACGGGCCTTCCAGCTTCATACCGGCCTCGGCATTGTTCAACGCGCGCACTTCACCCGCGCTGTCCAGGCGTGCCTGCCACTGGCCTTCCGGCTTGCCCAGCAGGCCACGGCCAGCGAGGAACAGTGCATTGCGCTCTTGGGTCGACAGCCAACGGTTGGCCGCCAGTTCATCCGACAAGGCGAACAGGCGCTGATCGACCTGGCTGCTGGCCAGGTTGCTTTCCTGCAGCAGCGCCAGGATCAGTGCCTGGTCACGCAGGGCGCTGCCATAATCGGCCAGCCAGCCTTTGCCACGGCTGATGCCCAGGCCCGCCTGCAAGGCTTGCTCGGCACGCGGTTTGTCGCCCATTTTGTCCAGCGCCACTGCCAGTTGTACCAGCGGCAGACCGGAGCGGGCATCAGCGCGACGTTCGAACAGCCCGCGCAGGGCACCCAACGGCGCCTGCTGGCTGCGCGACAGCACCAGCGCCGCGTAGGCCTGCACCGCAAAGCGCGTGTGGTCGGCATTCTCGCTGTAGTCGACTTCGATCAGGTTGCGTTCCTGCAGGTAACGCAGCAGGCGCTCACTGGCCTTCTTCAATGCCTCGGCGGGTACGCCATACCCTTGGTCACGGGCACGCAGCAGGAAGTCAGTCACATAGGCGGTCAGCCAGTACTCTTCCTCGCTGTCCGAACTCCACAGGCCAAAGCTGCCGTTGTAGCGCTGCATCCCCAGCAGGTGCTCGATGCCCATTTCGATCTTGCGTTTGCGCACATCCGCCGGCTCGCCCTTGATGCCAAGGCGCTTGAGGCTGTCGGCATCGGCGTACAGCGAGGGGTACAGGCCGCTGGTGGTCTGTTCGAGGCAGCCGTAGGGGTAGGCTTGCAGCGCGCGAATCTGCTCGGCAAGGTTCAGCGGCGGCCGGCTCGACAAGGCCAGGCTGGCTTCCAGGCCTGCGGGTTCGAAGGCGGCCAGGTCTGCTTCGGGCAGAGTCCACGGCTGGTCCTTCAAGGCCACACGGTAGTGCTTGAGCATTGCCGGGTAGGCCGGGCGCACGCCCAGCGTCCACTCACGCTCGAACGCATTGACCGGCTCGTTCGGCAGTTGCAGGCCCGTCACCCGGACATGCACCTTGCCCTGCCCCAGCCCCCCCTGGGCCTGCACCGGAATCATCAGCGTCGAGCGCTGCCCTTCGGCCAGGTTAACGCTCTGCACGGCATTGGCCGCCAGGCTCAGTTGCCCATCCGTGGTGATTTCGACGCTCAGTTGCTGGGCGCGGCCGGACAGATTGGCCAGGTCCAGTGCCAGGCTGGTACGGTCGCCACCGGCCAGGAAGCGCGGGGCCGAAAGCTCGGCAATCAACGGCGCGGCGACCACGGTCTTGCCTTCGGCCATGCCGAAGTGCTCTTCGGTCCAGGCCTGCGCCATCAGCCGCAGTTCACCGTTGAAGTCGGGGATGTCGACCGTGGCCTGGCCCTCACCCTTGTCGTCCAGCGTCACCGGCAGGCTCTGCTGGGCGACGATGGTTACCGTAGTGTTGGGTCGCTTGCCCCCCTTGGCCATCGCTGCGTCACCACCGAACGCCAGGCTGGCCAGGCGGCCTTGGCCGGCCTCTATCAACTGGCCGTAGATGTCCAGTTGATCGGCACCATAGGCCTTGCGCCCGAACAGGCTGGCGAACGGGTCGGGGGTTTTGAAATCGGTGATGTTGAGGATGCCCACGTCCACCGCCGACAACAACACATGCACCTGCTTGGGCACACTGCCATCGGCGTTGGCGGCCTTTACCTTCACTGTCAAAGGCTGTTTCGGGCGCATTTTTTCCGGCGCCTGCAGGCTCAGCGCAAGCTTGCGCTCGGCGCGGTCCAGCGGCAGGTGCAGCACGCCCACGGCGCGCTTGGGCGTGGCATTGGCCTTGCGCTCACCAGGGCGGATAACCAGCGCGCTGATGTACAGGTCGTGACGGGCCCAGGCCTTGTCCAGTTGCACGTCAAAGGTCTTGCCCTCGGCGGGCACATCGATCTCCTGCCACCACAGCGGGCCATCGCTGGACTCGATCATCAGGTAGCCGCTACCCGCAGCGGGCGGGGTGACGGTGACCTTGGCGGTAGCGCCATCGGTGTAGGAGGGTTTGTCCAGCGCCAGCTTGACCTGGTCCGGCCGCACCGCGCCGCCCTCAGCGTTGTCCTGGGCACGGTAGCCGGCCCAGAAGCGCTCACTGGACACCAGACCGGTTTGCGGGTCTTCGACCTCGACGCGGTACGGGCCCCACTCAACCTGGAAGCTGAGTTTGGCGGTGGAACCCGCCTTGACGCTGATCGTCTCTTCGTTCTGGGTCAGGAACTTCTCGTTGTAGGCGTAGCTCCAGCCGTCGCTTTGCGAGTAATTCCAGTAGTAATCGCGGCGTTCGCGAACAAGGCGCACCTTAAGCGCGTCGGCCGCCAGTTTGTTACCGTCGCGGTCGGCCACCAGGAATTCGAATTCCACGGGCCCGTCGCTATCGGTCTCCTCACCTTCGAACAGGCCTCGCAGGCCCGGCAGGCGCTCAGCCGGCCAGATAGGCTGCTCCAGGCGCCGGGTGATCGGCCGGCCACCCGACTCCTGCAGGCTGGCCTGCACGGTCAGTTGCAGCGGAGAGCGGGCTTCGGCCCAACGGCTTTCGATATCGACCACCGCCTTGCCGGCCTGGTCAAGGGTGACTTCGTCCAGTTCCAGGTCCTGGTTCAGATCGGTTTCGGTGACCGAGCCGAACTGGTAGCCAGGCAACGCCGGTACTGCCTCGCGCAGCGGGCGTACATAGGCCTGACCGCTCAGGCGGTTGCCGGCGGCCGGCGCACCATAGAGGTAACGGCCATTGACCTGGATACGCGCATCTTCATCCGGCGAAAGCGGTGTGCTGCTGCCCTTGAGCTCCAGCGCCAGGCGCTCGGGCAGGAAGTCTTCAACGAGGAATTCATAGACCTGCTTGCGCCCGCCACCCAGGTCGAGCAGCAGTTGCCAACGGCCAGTCGGGGCCTCGGTGGCCAGTTGCAACTGGTATTGGTACAAGCCATTGCTGTCGGCTTCCCAGACGAACTTGCGGCTCACCTGTTCATCCGGGCGACGCACTTCCACGCTCACCGGCTGGGCTTTGACCGGCTTGCCGTCCTGGTCGCGCAGCAGGCCGTTGAGCAGCACCGTCTCACCCGGGCGGTACAGGTCACGCGGGCCGAAGATGAAGAACTGCAGCGGGTTGGCCTGAGGCCCGGTGATGTCGAATTCGGCCAGGTCCAGGGCTGCGGTGTTCAGGCGCAGCAGCGTGGTATGCACGCCCTGGGTGGCAATCAGGGTATCGGCCTTTGGCGTGATCGGCAGCTGGGCATGCCCCTTGCCATCGGTGGTGGCCTGGGCCAGCAGCTTGCCCTTTTCGTCATGGATTTCCAGGTTGACGCCGCTCAGCGCCTTGCCGCCTTCCAGGGCTTGCGCAAACACGTCGATACGGTCGCGGTAGCGGTGGGCCGACACGCCGATGTCGCTGAGGGTGAACAGGGTTGCCGGCTGAGAATAATCGTAGGTACCCGAGGCGCGCATCACTGCCAGGTACACCCCTGGCGCCTGCAACGGTTTGATGCCGGCAATCGGCAGCAACACGGTCTCGCGCGTGTTGCGCGCCGGGTTTAGATCGAAGCGGCCGCTGTAGACCAGCTCGGCCATGTCCAGGGTTTCCTTGGACTGGTAGTAGTACAGGCTGCTGTTGCGTCCCCAGTTGGCCAGGAAGGTCGAGAGCATGTCTGGCTTGACGCGGAAGAACTCGACATCCACTTTGTCGACGTTCAGGGCAATCACCGGCAGGCCTTCGGCCAGGCGGGTAGGCAGCAGCGAGCCGCGGCTGGCAAAGCCGATGGTCGGCTGCATGTCGCGGGTTTCCAGGCGGGTGATCGACTCGCTGTCCAGCTGCTTGCCGTTGACTGCCAGCAGCCCCTTGTCGACGGTCAGCACCAGCTTGCGCTGCGGCTCCAGGTGGCGCAGGCGCAGCTCCATCTGGTTGTCGGAGAGTTCCCAGGCGCCATCTAGCTTACCCTTGACGGTGTCGACCAGGTGCACCTTGGTAGCGAAGTCCTGCTTGGCATCCAGCGGTGCTGAGAAGCTGATCGACAGCGTTGCCGCGCCATCGAGCTGCACTTCCGATACGTCCAGCACCGTGAGTTCGCGGCCCTCGTAGCGCTTGGCGAGCACGGCCGGGTCCTCACGCTTGGGGGCGGGGGTTTCGGCGGGCGCGGGCGCCACGGTTTTCTCGACCGGCGCCGGTTTGCCCGGCGTGGAAGAGTCACAGGCACTGAGCAACGCCAGCGCGCAGGCCAGCAACAATCCTTTGTTGAACATGAGATAGGAACTCTTGGGCAGCGTGTACGTGAGGGCAGCAACTATAGCGCAACGTCAGGTGCAGCACCCGGCGTTGCGCGCCAGGTCAGACCATGGTCGCGCTAAATGGTTGCCTGGTCGTTACACTGTGGCCATTCGTTAAAGGGGCCGCATGGCGTCCCTTCGCGGGCTTGCCCGCTCCCACAGGTTTGGCGCCGGCCGCAAGAGCAACACTTTCCTGTGGGAGCGAGCAAGCTCGCGAAGGGGCACACAGCGGCCCCAAAATCTCATGGAATGCACATGCCCCAACTCGCTGCCGACTGGCGCCACCGCCCCACCCACCGCAAGGTCTGGGCGCTGGCCGCGCCGATGATCCTGTCCAACATCTCGGTACCGTTGGTGGCGCTGGTCGACAGCACGGTCATCGGTCATCTCCCGCACGCCCACCAACTGGGCGCCGTGGCCGTGGGCGCCACCTTGTTCACCTTCATGGTCGGCCTGATGGGCTTCCTGCGCATGGGGTCCACCGGCTTCGCTGCCCAGGGCGCCGGCCGTGGCGACGGTGCAGCGCTACGCCAGGTACTGGTGCAAGGGCTGCTGCTGGCGGTCGGCTTCGCCCTGTTGATCGGCCTGCTGGCCCTGCCCTTCAGCCAGCTGGCACTCCATGCGATGCAACCCAGCGCAGCCCTGCAGCAATCCACCGAAGACTTCTTCCATACCCGCCTGCTTGGCCTGCCTGCGGCGCTGGCCAGTTACGCGCTGGTCGGCTGGTTCCTCGGCACCCAGAACGCCAGGGCGCCACTGGCCATCCTGCTGACCACCAACCTGCTGAACATCGCCTTGAACCTGTGGTTCGTGCTGGGCCTGGACTGGGGTGTACTGGGCTCGGCGCGGGCGTCGGTAATTGCCGAATGGAGTGCCGCCCTGCTCGGCCTGGCCCTGACCCGCCCGGCCCTGCGGGCTTACCCGGGGCAGATCGTGTGGGCAGCGCTCAAGCGCTGGCAGGCCTGGAGGCCACTGCTGGCAGTGAACCGCGACATCTTCCTGCGTAGCCTGGCGCTGCAACTGGTGTTCCTGCTGATCACCGTGCAGGGCGCGCGTCTGGGCGAAGCGACCGTGGCGGCCAACGCCCTGTTGCTCAATGGCCTGCTACTGACGGCCTATGCGCTGGATGGGCTGGCCCATGCGGTGGAGGCCTTGTGCGGCCATGCCATTGGTGCCCGTGACCGCGACACTTTGCGCCGCTCGCTGGTGGTCGCTTGTGGTTGGTCACTGATCACCAGCGTGGGGTTTGCCGGGCTGTTCCTGCTGGGTGGGCACCTGTTCATCGACTTACAGACTGATATCGACAGTGTGCGGGCGGCGGCTTATCCGTATTTGCCCTACCTGGCGTTGCTGCCGCTGATTGCGGTGTGGAGTTACTTGCTGGATGGCTTGTTCATCGGCGCGACCCGGGCGCGGGAAATGCGTAATGCAATGCTGGTTTCGGTGTTGATTGCGCTGCCGGTGGCACTGGCCATGAGCGGGTTGGGCAACCATGGGTTGTGGATGGCGTTTCTTGGGTTCATGGGGTTGCGGGCGGTGACGTTGGGGTGGGTTGGATGGAAACTGAAACTGGAGGGCAAGTGGGTCACAGGGCCCGGAAACACAATATGAAAAATATGCTCGATTGACTGCTTCCAAGCCTCAGGCCGATAAAGGCAGAACCCATGGAGGGGGCTCACACCAACGGCCTATGAGCAAGGAGCCATCATGTACCCTCCACCCGCGCCATCAGGTGTCTCAGTACTTAGCAACATGCACGCTGCAAGCAAAGAGCGTAACTACTTTAAAAATGGCGGCAGTGCTTTTCTAGTGTCGTGGTTCTATTCGAAGGTTCGTAATCGAGGCGAGAGGGATTACAAGCAACAGGGAAGGCAATATGAGGCTTTAGGTAATTTCAATTATGGTGCAACTGGAACTGCTGCTGGCCTTTCGGAGGAATTCCTGTTGAGGGGGGCGGGATGGGCACAGAGCCGCGCGGGGACCAGTAATTCAGCATTTGGATCATGGTGGGGCAGCTCCCCTTATGGCGACGACCCCGAGGATCAGGAATGGATCAAAAAAGGGATCGAATATGCCAAATCATACGGGTATTAGATGGCTGATTGCTTGCCTGCTTCTGCTTATCCTCGGTCAAACCCTATGGATCTTCTCCAGAGATGCAAGGCCTGTGTTGACCAAGATCGTTTCTGAAACTCCAATTGGCAAGCAGAGTGCCATTTATGAGGTGCTCAGCGATGCTGGTGGGGCGACAGTGCCGCTGACCTACTTGTACTTTGTGGCTGAAAAACAACAGCACGATGATCGGGTCTTGAAGGGCCTTGAAAGGCTGACGCCTTTCCTGGTCACTCGCCAATCGGGCGCCGTGCTGCACGTGGAGGGCCTGAAAATAACGGCGCGGACTGAGGAGCAGGTCTACAGCTATTCGAGTACCACTCTTCTCGAAGAGGGTGGCGCAGTATTGCCCATCACAATCGAACTCACCGCGACGGCTCACCGAGAGTGATAGTCAAAGGGGCCGCGCAACGGCCCCTTTGCATTTCAGGAGGACAGGTACGAAGACCGGGTCAACCCCAGGCGCAAGGCATCCAGATACTGGGTCCGCTCACGCGCAGTGATCTTGGCGCTGGCGACCTTGTCGCGGTAATGCGTCATCAACTCTTCCGGCGACAGGTGCACGTAGCGCAGCATGTCTTCGATGGTGTCGTGGGTTTCGATACCGGCGTGGTACACGCTGCCGTCGGCATTCTGGTAGATGTTCACCGAGTCGGTGTCACCGAACAGGTTGTGCATGTCACCCAGGATTTCCTGGTAGGCACCCACCAGGAACACGCCCAGCAGGTAATCCTCGCCCTCCTTCACCGCATGCACCGGCATGCTGGTTTCGATGCTCTGCTCGTCAACGTACTGGTTGATCTTGCCGTCGGAATCGCAAGTCAGGTCCTGCAATACCGCACGCCGCATCGGCTCTTCGTCCAGGCGGTGCAGCGGGATGATCGGCAGGACCTGGCCGATGGCCCAGGTGTCTGGCAGGCTCTGGAACACCGAGAAGTTGCAGATGTACTTGTCGGCCAGCTTGTCGTTCAGCTCGTCCAGCACCTGGCGGTGCGAGCGCTGGCGGGCTTTCAGCGAGTTGTGCAGACGGCGGCACACGGCGAAATAGCACTGCTCGGCCAAGGCTTTCTCGCCCAGGCTGATCTTGCCATCAGCGTACTGCGCGGCCACATCACCCATGTAGTGGGTGGCGCGCCAGTAGGTCTCGGTGACCATCTCGATGTCGGTCGGGCCAAGCAGGTCGACCAGCCACTGCACGGTCTCGGGCAGGGCTTCCTTGTTCTCGATGGTCGGTACGTCGTCATTGTGTTTCTCGACGTCGGTCACCTGGATCACCAGCATGGCGTGGTGCGCGGTCAGCGAACGGCCACTCTCCGAGAAGATGTGCGGGTGCGGCAGGCCCTGTGCGTCGCAGAACTCCTTGAGCATGCCCACCACCACGCCGGCGTAGTCGTCCATGTCGTAGTTGATCGAGCTGGCATTGCGCGAGTGAGTGCCGTCGTAGTCCACACCCAGGCCGCCACCCACGTCGATGTGGTCGACCGGCAGGCCCAGCGCACGCAGTTCGCCGTAATAACGGATGGCTTCCTTGAAACCGTGCTGGTAGTCAGCCAGGTTGGCGATCTGCGAACCCATGTGGAAGTGCAGCAGGCGGATGCCCTGATCCAGGCCCGCATCGCGGAAGCGCTGCACCACCGAAAGCAACTGGGCGGCGGACAAACCAAACTTGGACTTCTCGCCGCCGGTGTCGGCCCACTTGCTCGAAGCCAGCGACGACAGGCGAACGCGCAGGCCAACCTGTGGTTTCACCTTGAGCTCGGCAGCCTCTTCGATCACCAGGGCCACTTCCGACTCTTTCTCGATGACGATGAACACATTGTGGCCAAGCTTCTGACCCATCAGCGCCAGGCGAATGAACTCACGGTCCTTGTAGCCATTGCAGACGATGGTGCCGCCCTTCGGCGCCAGCGCCAGCACTGCCAGCAACTCAGGTTTGGAGCCGGCTTCCAGGCCGATGGAAACGTTTTGCGTGGCGATGATGTTTTCCACCACCGCTTCCTGCTGGTTGACCTTGATCGGGTACAGCGCGGTGTACTGGCTCTGGTATTCCAGGCGCGCGATGTTGGCGTCGAAGGCACCGGTCAGCTGGCGCACACGGTCCTGCAGAATGTCAGGGAAGCGCACCAGCAAGGGCAGCGACAAGCCGCTCTGGCGCAGTTCGTCGACCTGTTCGAACAGGTCGATCGGAGCACTTTGAGGGCCGTTGGGGCGTACTTCGACGCGCCCGGCTTCATTGATCGCGAAATAGCCAGCGCCCCAATGGCGGATGCCATAAACACTGCGGCTGTCAGCCACGGTCCATTGGCTACCATCGTCTTTGCGTGTGCGTCGTACGGACATTCAAGTCCCCTATAAATAAGTCGAAGACACTGCCCGCAGGCAGCGGGGCGAGTGTAAAAGCTGAAAATGACGATTCATCCGTGCTCAGGCATAGACTCTGACCACGGGAACGAGTTTAGAAAGCGCTGGGCAAAAAATCGTGCGATGGCCTCAGCCGCCGGACTTTTTCGCCTTGAAACCCTGTTTGGTCAGCTCGCCGATCAACAGCTCGACATGGTCGCCCTGGATCTCGATAACCCCGTCCTTCAGGGCGCCGCCGGTACCGCAGCGGCGCTTGAGCGTGGTCGCCAGCTCCTTGAGCTGGTCGGGCGGCAGCGGCACGCCGGTGACAGTGGTCACGGTCTTGCCGCCACGGCCTTTGCTTTCGCGGCGCACGCGGGCAATGCCGTCGCCTTCGGGGATGATTTGCTGCTTGCAGGTGCAGGCGTCCACCGGCTGGCCACAGTCGGGGCAGTGCCGACCGGCGTCGGTGGAGTACACGAGACCGCCAAGGGCGGAAAAGGAAGAAGCTTTCTTGGCCACTTTTGTTCCTCGGTGCTGAGGACAAAAACTGGTCGTGCCTTGGGGTTGAGGCCGACCGCGAAGCCCCACTCTGGCAGGGGCGGCGCTACTGCTGCAAGAATTGCGGCAGCCCGAAAAGGGCGCGCAGTGTAACGATAAATACGCCGGTTGTGTAGGAGCGGGTTTACCCGCGAACAAGGGCAAAGCCCTTGCCCTGCGAAACGGGTGTCTGGGCCGGTATTTCGCGGGCAAACCCGAGCCTACAAAGTGGCCTTATAGCGCTGCAACGCCGCCAACGAGTCCGGGCAATAAGGCTTGCTCAGGCTTTCCTGCTCAGCCTGTTCCAGACCGATGAAGCGCGCTTCAATAACCTCTTCCGGCTGCAACCGCAACGGTGCATCCGACACCGCCGAATACACCGCACACCACAAGCGGTTATCCGGCTGGTCGAAGTAGAACCGCTCGTGAAAGCGCAGCTCGGCGCCCTCGATGCCCAGCTCTTCGGCCAGCTCGCGCGCGGCCGACTCGGCATACGCTTCCCCGGCCGTGACCATGCCGCCCGCCGCCACATCCCAATACCCGGGGTACAGCGCCTTGCTCAGGGTACGCCGGTGTACACACAATTCACCGGCACTGTTGAACAGCAGAATGAACGTGCAGCGACCGATCAGGCCACGCTCGCGCAGCTCGGCACGGGGCAAGGCGCCCAGTACCTGGTCGGTTTCGTCCACCCAGGTGACCAGCTCGCGGTCGGAAGCCGCCCGATGGGCGGCCTCGGTTGGGCTGATAGCCATCATCAACCCTGCGACAGCAGCTGACGCAGATCGATAACCGCAGCGTTGGCCCGGGAAATGTAGTTGGCCATGACCAACGAGTGGTTGGCCCACATGCCGAAGCCACTGCCGTTGAGCACCATCGGGCTCCACAGCGGCTCTTGCGAGGCCTCCAGCTCACGGATGATCTGACGCACGCTGACGGTGGCATTCTTCTTCGCCAGCACGTCGGCGAAGTCCACCTCGATGGCTCGCAGCAGGTGCGACAGCGCCCAGGCTTGGCCACGGGCTTCATAGAACACGTTGTCGATCTGCAGCCATGGGGTTTCCACCAACTCCTCATCCACCTGCGGCGCCTGGCCGGCAACGACCGACTCGGTCTTCAGCGTGGTGTTGAGCTTGACCCGGCCAACGCTGGCCGACAGGCGCTGCGACAGCGAGCCCAGGCGGGTGGCCACGTCACCCAGCCAGTTGTTCAGGTTGTCGGCGCGGGTATAGAAGATAGCGCCCTTGTCCCCGGCAGCCAGACGGGTCTGGTAGCGGGTCAGCGACTTGATGCCCTCTTCGAACTCCGACTCGCTCGATGGCAGAATCCAGCTCTTGTTGTCGAAGTTGAAGCGCGGCTCGGCCTTGGCCAGGTCGGCGTCTTCGGTGGACTGCGACTGCGAACGGGCGAAGTCTTTACGCAGGGCACGGGACAGGTCACGGACCTGGACCAGCACGCCATATTCCCAGCTTGGCATGTTGTCCATCCACAACCCTGGCGGGAAGCGGTCGTTGGAAATGTAGCCGCCCGGCTTGTTCAGCAAGGTGCCGGCCACGGTCTTGAGGGTTTCGACGGTGGTATAGCCCACCACCATCTGCTGGCCAGTACGTTCGGCTGCGGCCTGGGCGTTTTGCTGCACCGGGAACAGAGCAGGCTCCTGGCTCCAGTACCAGCCCAGGCCGATACACACCAGCAGGTACAACCCGATCAGGGTCCCCAGGGCACGGCTCCAAAGGCCGCCAAGGTAGCTACGGGCGGCAGCGCCGCGCCCGTCGACACGCTCACGGGGCTCGGCTTTGGCCTCGCGGTTTTTCCAGTCCAGCATGGCTTTGTCCTTAATCAGTCACGACGGTTCAGGGGCTTTGACCACAGGCCTGCGCTAGCGTGCCACGGGAAGCCCGAATGGCTGCACTATAAAGCAGACACCACCGTACGCATAAGCGACCATTCAGTCAGCAACTGAATATTCGTTCTGCCCGCTTTGTTGACGCAGGGCACTCACGCACGTGAAAAGAGCTGCTAGCATAGAGCCATCATTGCCCCTGCACATCCCAACCTATAAGTAGCCAGGACATGAGCCAAGCAGTCGAGCCGAGCCCGCAGTGCCCCGTCCAACAGCTGACGCGTAACGGCCTGCGCAAGGACGACCCGCTCGACCCGCTGCTGCTGCCCGTGCGCAAACCGGTGTATATCCTGCTGCAGGACCACGAGCGTGCCCAGCGCCTGGCCCAGCAACTGGAATTCTTTGGCCTGGTGGTGCAAGCGTTGCCCAGCACAGCGGCGTTTCTCGCCTCGATCAGCGAGTACCCGCCTTCGGCCATCATCATGGATGTCGACTTCACCGGCGCCGGCCTGGGCTTGCTGCTGGCCGCCCAAGTGCAGCAGGGCCTGGCACGCGCCATTCCGTTGCTGTTCTTCAGCCATCACGAAGCCGACACCCCGACCCGCCTTGCCGCAGTACGCGCCGGTGGTCAGGACTTTCTCACCGGCAGCCTGGAAGCTTCCAGCTTGCTGGAAAAGGTCGAACTGCTGACCAACACCGCCCCGCACGACCCGTTGCGCGTGCTGATCATCGACGACTCGCGCACCCAGGCCCTGTACACCGAGCGTGTACTGGCCGGCGCCGGCATGCTCACCCGCAGCCTGACCGACCCGATCCGCACGATGGCAGAGCTTGCCGACTTCCAGCCTGACCTGATCATCCTCGACCTGTACATGCCGGCTTGCACCGGCCCGGAGCTGGCCAAGGTAATCCGCCACAGTGACCGCTATGTGAGCGTGCCGATCATCTACCTGTCTGCCGAGGACGACCTGGACAAGCAACTGGATGCCATGAGCGAAGGCGGTGATGACTTTTTGACCAAGCCGTTTCGCTCACGCCACCTGATCACTACCGTGCGCAACCGCGCCGCCCGCGCCCGTCATTTGAAGGCACGCATGGTCCGCGACAGCCTGACCGGGCTGTACAACCACACCCATATCCTGCAGCTGCTGGAAGACTGCAGCTTCCGCGCCCGCCGTGAGCAGCAGCCGTTGAGCTTTGCCATGCTCGACATCGACCACTTCAAGAAGATAAACGACCGCCACGGGCACCCCATGGGCGACCGAGTGATCAAGAGCCTTGCCCTATTCCTCAAGCAGCGCTTGCGCAAGACCGACTTCATTGGCCGCTACGGTGGCGAAGAGTTTGCCATCGTCATGCCCAATACCGCGCTGGACGCCGCACACAAGGTGCTGGACGAAATTCGCCGGCGCTTTGCCGAAATTCTCTACCCGGCGCAGCCGCGCGATTTGCAGTGCACCTTCAGTGCAGGGGTGGTGCAACTGGATGAGGGGCTGGATGCACTGACCATGGCCAGTGCAGCGGACGAGGCGCTGTACCGGGCCAAGCATGCGGGGCGTAATTGCGTCGTTCGTGTAGAGCCCTGAGATTCGCACTCACTGTGCCAGCCACACCAATAGAGGCACTGTGCCACTTTTTTTTCTGACACCAAGCCCCCGGCGTCATCACCCCGTCACAAAATCGCAATAACTTCAGGCGCCTACCTCTCACCTGCGCAGGAAATTCGCGGCTATGCGCCTGAAGTGGCTGACCAATTTCAACACCCTGTTGCTGGTGACCGTGTGTATCGCCTTGGGCGCCACCCTGTGGTGGTCGCAGCGCGCCCTCGAGCGCCCCTACCAGCTGATGGAGCGCTATCTGGGCCTGTCTCAGCAGTTCCAGAACCAGACGGCGCGCAATATCCAGGCCTACCTGGGCAGTGGCGATGCCCTGCGTCAGGCCGCAGCCATGGAGGCGACCCAGCAGTTGCAGGCCGCACTGACGGATTGGCCCGTAGAGCTGGCCGAGAAGTTGCGCCCCAGCCTGGATAGCCTGCAGGCCTTCACCGCCAACGAACTGCTGGCCGCCGGTAAGCTGGCCGGCGACCCACAAGCCCTGCTGCTGCAAGCCGAGCGGGAGCTGGGGGCGAACTTCGAGCAGATGGCCAGCTATGCCCGCGACAGTGGCAACGCCGAGGCCAATCGCTACTTGCTGCCCTTGCTCGACGCCACCCTGCACCTGGGGCGGCTGTCATTGGCTCGCGACAAGCTGGTCAGCAGCGGCCGCCCGGAGCTGGCCGATGAGGTGGAGCGCGAGCTGCAACTGATCCGCGCCCAGGCCCAGACGGTCGACGGCCTGCCACTGCTCGGCGTAACCCGCACTGCCGAATCCGGTGCCGACGACTTCGCTGCAATGATGGGCCTGGAATCCCAGGCCAGTGCCCAGCAGGAAGACATTGCCGTAGGCCTGAAGCGTGAATTGCAAAGCCTGCTCAACCGCTACCCGGCCGAACTGCAACGCACCCGCGAACAGATCGAGCGCCGCGTCGCGCTGGCCACCACCACCGGCCAGCACCTGGAAGCCGTACAACAGGCCATCGCCGCGCTGGAACCCGAAGTGCGCGGCCAGCATGCGAAAATCGCTGCCGAGGTGCGCATTATCCAAGGCCTCATGATCGGCCTGATCCTGCTGATCGCCCTATTGATCGATACGCTGCAACGGCGCCTGGCCCGTACCCTGACCGGACTGGCCCCGGCCCTGTCACGCTGGGCCGAGGGCGACTTCGCCCAAGCCATCGCCCTGGGCAAGACCAACCGCGAACTGCACGACATCCAGGAGTCGCTCAACCGCCTGCGTCAGTACCTGGTGGAGCTGGTCGGCACCATCCGCCATAACGCCGAGCAGGTGGCCGGCAGCAGCCACGCCCTGGCCGGCATGAGCGCTGCGCTGCACGGCGGCGCCGAGCGCCAGGCCGGCGATACCGGGCAGATCCGCGATGCCTTGGGCGAGCTGGAAGCGACCATTCAACAAGTGGCTGGTGATGCCAGCGCAGCCGCCGAGGCCAGCCGCGATGCCGGGCGTGCGGTGGAACAAGGCCAGGCGGTAATCGGCCAAAGCCTGTCGGGCTTGCGTGAGCTGGTCGATGAAGTGCAAGGCAACGCCCGCATGATCGAACAATTGGCGGAAGAGTCGGCCACCATTGGCGGGGTACTGACGGTGATCCGCGCGATTGCCGAGCAGACCAACCTGCTGGCACTGAATGCCGCGATCGAAGCGGCCCGTGCCGGCGAGATGGGCCGTGGCTTTGCCGTGGTCGCCGATGAGGTACGCTCGCTGGCCCAGCGCACCACGGGGGCTACCGGCGAAATCCAGGCGTTGATCGACCGCTTGCAGCAGGCCGCCAGAAGTTCGGTGGCGGGGATGCGCGCGCAACTGGAACATGCCGAGGCCACGGCCAACCAAGCCCAGGCGGCGGATGGGGCACTGGATGAGATTGTCTGTGCCATTCGTACGATTGCCGATACGGCGGTGCGGATTGCCGATGTCACGGCGCAGCAGAGTGGCGCGGTGAGCGAGATTCGTGACCACAGCGAGCGGATTCACGCGTTGGGTGAAGACAACCTGCAGCGCATTGGCGAGGGGCGTGAACAGGGCGAACAGCTGCTGAGCCTGGGCGGTGAGCTGAACCGGGCCGTGCGAGCGTTCAGGGTCTGAGTCAGCGGGGTGGTCGCCAGGACAGGTGTAGCAGTTGGGTGGTGTTTGACGGGACATGTGCTGCGCCTGGGAGATCGAGCGCCGCCCGCGCGGCGCTTCGCGGGTAAACCCACTCCTACGTTTGTTTCGGGCCAATTATTCCTGCGCATCCGTTATCATGCCGAGCACGTTCCACCTCGCGAGTCCGCCATGCGTCGCCTGTTTTTCATGCTGTTCCTGCTGCTGGCCAGCCCTGCCTTCGCCGCAGGCCTGCTCGACAACCGCCCAAGCGCCACCCTTGGCGCCGCTTCGCTGGCCAACAACGCCGACTTTCTGCCGGTACACGAGGCCTTCAAGCTCAACCTGGTCCAGGCCGATGCGCAAACCATCAAGCTGCGCTTCGTCGCCACCGATGGCTACTACCTCTACCGCCACCGCTTCCAGTTCCACACGGAACCGGCCGACATCACCCTGGGCACGCCGAACATCCCCAAGGGTGAGGCCAAGCACGATGAATTCTTCGGCGACGTCGAGGTGTACCACGGCGTGCTCGATATCGAGTTGCCACGCAAAGACCCACGCGCCTTCACCCTGCTGGTGGGCTACCAGGGTTGCGCCGACAAGGGCCTGTGCTACCCGCCGGAAACCGCACGCCTGAGTATCGATGGCGAGGGCGTTGCAAACACGCCAGCCACCCGCGAACACGGCTGGAACTGGAAGTCGCTGCTGCTGTTCTTCCTCGCTGGGGTCGGCCTGACCTTCACCCCCTGCGTCCTGCCAATGTTACCGATCCTTTCCGGTGTGGTGCTGCGCGGCCAGGTTGGTGGCGTGCGCGGCCTGGCGCTTTCGCTGGCCTACGTGCTGCCAATGGCCGCCAGCTTCGCGGTGCTCGGCGCACTGATGGGCCTGTTCGGCGCAAGCCTGAACCTGCAGGCGCGCCTGCAGTCGGCCTGGGTGCTGGTACCTTTCGCGCTGTTTTTCGTGGTGTTCGCCCTGGCCATGTTCGGCCTCTTCGAACTGAGGCTGCCCCAGGCCCTGAGCAACCGCCTGAACAACGTCGCCAACCACACCCGCGGCGGCTCGCTGCTGGGTGCAGCAGTGCTCGGTGTACTCTCCAGCTTGCTGGTTTCTCCATGTGTCTCGGCCCCCCTGGCCGGTGCCTTGCTCTATATCAGCGCCAGCGGCGATGCCCTGGGTGGCGCGCTCAAGCTGTTCACCCTGGGTTTGGGCATGGGTGCGCCACTGCTGCTGGTGGCCACCGGTGGCGCGGCCTGGCTGCCCAAAAGCGGCCCATGGATGAACACGGTGAAAAACGCCATTGGCGTACTGCTGCTGGGGCTGGCCATCGGTTTGCTCAGCCGTGTACTGCCAGGCCCTGTGACCTTGCTGCTGGTCGGTTTCCTCGCCGCGGGTGTGGCACTGTTCCTCGGCGCGCTGGAATTCGTCGTCAAGACGGCGGCCCAGCGCCTGGCGCAACTGCTCGGCCTGGCCTTGCTGGTGTACGCGCTGGCTTGCTGGTACGGCGCACTCACTGGCCAGGGCGACCCACTGCGCCCACTGCCGGGGGCGTCACTGGCCGCCAGCGGCAGCCTCCCGACGGCAAAAGCCGATGCCTGGCAGACCATCACCACACCTGATGCTCTGGACGCAGCCCTGGCGCAGGCCCAGGCCGCCGGCCAGCCAGTGCTGCTGGACTGGTACGCCGACTGGTGCATCAGCTGCAAGGTGATCGAGCATGAGGTGCTCAATGCACCGCAGGTGCTAACACAGCTGGCCGGCTTCAAACTGCTGCGTTTCGACATCACCGACAGTAATGCCGAGCAACGCACGCTGCTCGACCGCTACCAGCTGTTCGGCCCCCCCGCCCTGCTGTTTTTTGCTGCGAACGGCAGCGAAATTACCGCTGATCGGGTGATTGGCGAGATAAATGCCGGTGAATTTGCGCAGATTCTGACGCGCGTGCGCGGCAAAGTCGGTCTATAACTTCCCGCGAGCCGGGAAAAATCCTGAAATGAGTGACCGGATTTAATTATTCGGTCACATACTTCGCGCGAACCTCGGACATCGTGCTGGCTATTGCCGGGAACTGGACACTTGCCGTTGCTTTACGGCACACTCGCCGCGCTGTGTCGAATTGCCCTACAAATCCAAGGAATCCGCAGATGGCAACGCTACTGGTGCTCCACGGCCCCAACCTCAACCTGCTCGGTACTCGCGAGCCAGGCCACTACGGCGCCGTGACCCTGGCTCAGATCAACCAGGACCTGGAGCAACGCGCCCGCGCCGCAGGCCACCATCTGCAGTACCTGCAGAGCAATGCCGAATACGAACTGATCGACCGCATTCACGCCGCACGCAACGAGGGTGTGGACTTCATCCTGATCAATCCGGCTGCTTTCACCCACACAAGCGTCGCATTACGTGACGCATTGCTTGCGGTGAGCATCCCATTCATCGAAGTGCACCTGTCCAACGTGCACAAACGCGAACCGTTCCGTCACCACTCCTACTTTTCCGATGTTGCCGTAGGGGTGATCTGCGGTCTGGGCGCCAGCGGTTATCGCCTGGCCCTGGAGTCCGCGCTGGAACAACTGGCTGCCAACGCACAGCCCAAATGATGAAAACCCTGGCCTAAGTGGGCCGGGGTTCGAGAGAAACGTTTCAGATACGTTTTTTTGTATTTCGCCCCCTGACCGAACCTTTGGGAGTTGATGATTAATGGATATCCGTAAAGTCAAGAAACTGATCGAGCTGCTGGAAGAGTCTGGCATCGACGAACTGGAGATCAAGGAAGGCGAAGAGTCGGTCCGTATCAGCCGTCACAGCAAGACCCCAGCTGCCCAGCAGTTCTACGCACCGGCGCCTATGGCCGCCGCCCCTGCCGCTGCGCCGGTTGCCGCTGCTGCGCCAGCCGCCGAAGCCACTGCTGCCGCCCCGGCCCTGAAAGGCACCGTGATCCGTTCGCCAATGGTAGGTACCTTCTACCGCAAGCCTTCGCCGACCTCGCCTAACTTCGCTGAAGTTGGCCAGTCCGTGAAGAAAGGCGACACCCTGTGCATCGTCGAAGCCATGAAGATGATGAACCACATCGAAGCCGATGTTGGCGGTGTCATCGACGCCATCCTGGTAGAAGACGGCCAGCCGGTTGAGTTCGACCAGCCGCTGTTCACCATCGTTTGAATCGCGGAGAGCCAACGATGTCTGGGAAGCTCGAAAAAGTCCTGATCGCCAACCGCGGGGAAATTGCCCTGCGGATCCTGCGTGCCTGCAAAGAGCTGGGCATCAAGACCGTCGCCGTGCACTCCACTGCCGACCGTGAACTGATGCACCTGGGCCTGGCAGACGAGTCGGTCTGCATCGGCCCTGCATCGTCGAAGGATTCCTACCTGCACATCCCGGCGATCATCGCTGCCGCCGAAGTGACTGGCGCCACCGCGATTCACCCGGGTTACGGCTTCTTGGCTGAAAACGCCGATTTCGCCGAGCAGGTGGAAAAATCCGGTTTCGCCTTCATCGGCCCGAAAGCCGACACCATTCGCCTGATGGGCGACAAGGTTTCGGCCAAGGACGCGATGATCAAGTCGGGCGTACCGACCGTACCGGGCTCCGATGGCCCACTGCCGGAAGACGAAGAAGTCGCCCTGGCGATTGCCCGTGACGTCGGCTACCCGGTGATCATCAAGGCCGCCGGTGGCGGTGGTGGTCGCGGCATGCGCGTGGTGCACAAGGAAGAGGACCTGATTTCCTCGGCCAAGCTCACCCGTACCGAAGCCGGTGCTGCCTTCGGCAACCCGATGGTTTACCTGGAGAAGTTCCTGACCAACCCACGTCACGTGGAAGTGCAGGTACTGTCCGACGGCCAGGGCAACGCCATTCACCTGGGCGACCGTGACTGCTCGCTGCAGCGCCGTCACCAGAAGGTCCTGGAAGAAGCACCAGCCCCGGGCATCGATGAGAAAGCCCGCCAGGAAGTGTTCAAGCGCTGCGTCGATGCGTGCATCGAGATCGGCTACCGTGGTGCGGGTACTTTCGAGTTCCTGTACGAAAACGGCCGCTTCTACTTCATCGAGATGAACACCCGCGTGCAGGTTGAGCACCCGGTGTCGGAGATGGTCACTGGCATCGACATCGTCAAGGAGATGCTGAGCATCGCCGCTGGCAACAAGCTGTCGTTCCGCCAGGAAGACGTAGTGATCCGCGGCCACTCGCTGGAGTGCCGGATCAACGCCGAGGACCCGAAGAAGTTCATCCCGAGCCCAGGCAAGGTGAAGCACTTCCACGCCCCGGGCGGCAACGGCGTACGCGTCGATTCGCACCTGTACAGCGGTTATTCGGTTCCGCCGAACTACGACTCGCTGATCGGCAAGCTGATCACCTACGGCAAGGACCGCGACGAAGCCATGGCGCGCATGCGCAATGCCCTGGACGAGATCGTCGTCGACGGCATCAAGACCAACATCCCGCTGCACCGCGACCTGGTGCGTGATGAAGGCTTCTGCAAAGGCGGCGTCAACATTCACTACCTCGAGCACAAACTGGCCAACCAGGAGTGATCGTGTAGTGTGATGTACCAGAACCCCGGCCCTGTGCCGGGGTTTTTTATTGCCTGCCTGAAGCTGGGGCCGCGTTGCGGCCCTATCGCGACACAAGGCCGCTCCCACAGGTTGCGCGCGTGCCTCAGGACCGACGCCGTCCTTGTGGGCACCCCGGCTCTGTGCCAGGTTGTTTTATTGCCTGCCTGAAGCTGGGGCCGCGTTGCGGCCCTATCGCGACACAAGGCCGCTCCCACAGGGATCGCGCCCGCTTTTAGAAATTGAGCAAGACAGTTGCTCCCACAGGTTGCGCGCATGCCTCAGGACTGACGCCGTCCTTGTGGGAGCGGCCTTGCGTCGCGAAAGGGGCGCAGCGCGCCCCCAGGGCTCTACCCCTTCATCCGCGGCATGTCGATGCGATGCTCATGCACTCGCCGATAAAGCGTCGCCCGCGAAATACCCAAAGCCCGCGCCGCATCAGCCGGCTTCCAGCGATGGCGAATCAGCGCGTCCAGCAACAACTGCCGTGCCGGGCACGACACCCCGCTTTCAGCCGAGCCAACCGCTTCACCGCGCACCTCCTGCGGCAGATCCTGAAGCCGCACCTGCCCGCCTTCACTCACCGCACAGGCATACCGCAACACCTGCCGCAGTTGGCGCAAATTGCCCGGCCAGCGATAAACCAGCAGCGCCTGCAGCGCGTCATCCGCCAACACCACCTCCACCCCGCAGGCCGCCGCCTCTTCGGCCAGCAACTGGTGAATCAGCCCCAGCCGGTCATCACGCTCACGCAAGGGGGGTAGCTCAAAGCGGGCATTGGCCAGGCGGAAGTACAAGTCTTCACGAAATCGCCCGTCCTCCACCATCGCCGCCAGATCGCGATGGGTCGCACAGATCACCTGAATATCCACCCGCTCCCGCCGCGCCGCACCCAGCGGCGCCACCTCGCCCTCCGCCAGCACCCGCAGCAGGCGGGTTTGCAGGTTCAGCGGCATGTCCCCGATCTCGTCGAGGAACAGCGTGCCGCCATCGGCCTGCTGCAACAGCCCTTGCATGCCTTTGCTGGAAGCACCGGTGAAGGCCCCGGCCACATAGCCGAACAACTCGCTCTCGATCAGGGTTTCCGGAATGGCCGCGCAGTTCAGGGTAACGAACGGGCCATCACAGCGCTGGCTTTGCTGGTGCAGCTGGCGGGCGAATACCTCCTTGCCGGCCCCGGTCTCACCCAGTACCAGCACCGCCAGGTTGCAGTCCTTGACCCGCGTGGCCAACCGCAGGTGTTGCTCGATACGGGTGTCCTGGGCCTGGCGCAAAGGCTGCGCACGCTGGCGTTGCTGCGGTGCGCTGACCCGGCCATACAAACCGCCCAGACCAGGCAGGCGCTGGGCGGACGACGCGCTCACCCGGCGCAGTTGGTCGATGTCGAACAGTTCGCCAATATGCTCAGGCAAGCGCCCCAGGCGCTCCACCAGCCGTTGCCGCGCCAGGCTGTTGATTGCCTGCAAACGGCCATCGGCATCCCAGGCCAGCAGGTAATCGGGTTGGCTCTCCACATAGCCCGGCGTGCCATGCGCGCGCATCACCCAGTGGCCCTGGGCGCTGTGCATGAAGAAAGCGTTTTCGATCTCGCGGGCGGTCTGCTCGACCAGTTGGCGGATCAGGTGCTGGCTGCGCCGATCGTCCGGCGACTGCAAGGCCGACACATCGACCACGCCCAGCAGCTCGCCCAATGGGTCGAACACCGGCGCCGCTGTGCAGGTCAGGCCGATGAAGGCGGCGCGAAAGTGATCGCGCTTGTGCACCGTGACCGGGGCCTTGCTGGTCAGCACCGCCGCCACACCGCATGTGCCCTCCTCGCCCTCCGACCAGCAGGTCCCCAGATACAGCCCGGCCTTGCGACAGTCGTTGCGGATGGCCGACTCGACCCGGTAATCGATGGTGCGCCCCTGGGCATCGGTAAGCAGCACGCAGTAGTCAGCGCCGCGCACCCGTTCGTGCAAGCGCGCCACGGCATCGCTGGCGATGCGCAGGAACAGCTCGGCGCGTTCGCGGCATTCGTTGAGCAGGCTTTGGGAAAGGATCCGCGGCCCCTGCTGGGAACCGGGGTCGAGGCGGTACACATCCATGGAGCGGCGCCATGAATCGAGGATCAGCGGTGGTACCGGCGCCTGCGGCAGGCGGTCGGCATTCTTCAACACCCTGCTGACGCAGTCCACATGGGCTCGGGAGTTCGCGGCAAGCATTCAGGCCCTCCGGTTCTCGTTACTGTTTTTATCGTTGTCCGGCCATTAAGCGCCTCTGGGCATGCCCCGACAAGCACTGTGTGATTACCGGCTGGCTTGAGACGCAGCGTCTCAGCGTCTCGGCAACGCCGGCCCGGCGCTGGCACCCGGCGTCTCGCCGCCACACCCGTGAAGACCTGCCCGAACACGACCAGAACCCTCTAGCCCGGCCACTTCAGCCATCGCGAAGAAAGCTGGCACCCCGCTTGCTCCTCCCCTTGCAAACAAAAATATGAGGTGCGCCATGCCGCTACCCGCCCCGATTGTCGGGATCATTGCCAACCCTGCCTCTGGCCGCGACCTGCGCCGCCTGACCGCCAATGCCGGGCTCTATTCGAGCACCGACAAGGCCTCGGCTATCCAGCGCCTGCTGGCCGCTTTCGGCGCCACCGGCATTGGCCAGGTGTTGTTGCCCAGCGACATGACCGGCATCGCTGCCGCAGTGCTCAAGGCCAGCCAGGGCCCAGGGGCCCGTGACCAGCACTGGCCGGCCATCGAGATCCTCGACCTGCCACTGACCCAGACCGTGGCCGATACCCGCCTGGCAACCCGGCGCATGGTCGAGCGCGGCGTGGCGATGATCGCCGTGCTGGGCGGTGATGGCACCCACAAGGCGGTCGCCGCCGAGGCCGCTGACGTGCCGCTGCTGACCCTGTCCACCGGCACCAACAACGCCTTCCCCGAACTTCGTGAAGCCACCAGCGCGGGCCTGGCCGGTGGCCTGCTTGCCAGTGGCCGGGTACCGGCCAGCATCGGCTTGCGCCGCAACAAACGCTTACTGGTGAACGTGCCTGAACAACAGCTGGCCGAATGGGCCTTGGTCGAGGTGGCCGTGTCGCCGCAGCGCTTCATCGGTGCCCGTGCGCTCAGCCGCAGCGAGGACCTCTGCGAAGTCTTCGCCTGCTTCGCCGAACCCCACGCCATCGGCCTGTCGGCCCTGTGCGGTCTGTGGTGCCCGGTGTCACGGCAAGACCCGCACGGCGCCTGGGTACGCCTGGCCCCCGACGCCGAACAGGCGCTGTTGGCGCCGTTGGCGCCCGGCCTGCTGCAAGCCTGCGGCATCTCCGCCTGCGGTCAGCTGACGCCCGGCGTCGCCCAGCGCCTGAGCCTCGCCAGCGGCACCCTGGCCCTGGACGGCGAACGCGAAATCGAATTTGCCGAGCATGACACCCCCACCATCACCCTCGACCACCAAGGCCCACTCAGTGTGGACGTCGAGGCCGTGCTGGCGCATGCCGCCCGCCACCACCTGCTGGCCGTCCCGCGCGGCCACCGGCTGCACCCTGCAAACCCGTGTTGAGACAACCCCGGAGAACAACAAGATGTCCAATCAACTCAGTACTGATCAACTGCTGCATGCCTATGAAGTCATGCGGACCATCCGCGCCTTCGAAGAACGCCTGCATGTGGAGTTCGCCACCGGCGAAATTCCCGGCTTCGTCCACCTGTATGCCGGCGAAGAAGCCTCTGCAGCCGGGGTCATGGCCCACCTGCGCGACAGCGACTGCATCGCCTCGACCCACCGCGGCCATGGCCACTGCATCGCCAAAGGCGTGGACGTGTACGGCATGATGGCCGAGATCTACGGCAAGAAAACCGGCGTGTGCGGCGGCAAGGGCGGCTCGATGCACATTGCCGACCTGGAAAAGGGCATGCTCGGTGCCAACGGTATCGTCGGCGCCGGCGCACCACTGGTGGCCGGGGCGGCGCTGGCGGCCAAGCTCAAGGGCCGCGATGACGTGTCGGTAGCCTTCTTCGGCGATGGGGCATCCAACGAGGGCGCCGTGTTCGAGGCCATGAACATGGCGTCGATCATGAACCTGCCCTGCATCTTCGTGGCCGAGAACAACGGCTACGCCGAGGCCACTGCCTCCAACTGGTCCGTAGCCTGCGACCACATTGCCGACCGCGCTGCCGGCTTCGGCATGCCAGGGGTCACCATCGACGGCTTTGACTTCTTTGCCGTCTACGAGGCCGCCGGCGCTGCCATCGAGCGCGCCCGCTCCGGGCAAGGGCCGTCGCTGATCGAGGTCAAGCTCAGCCGTTACTACGGCCATTTCGAAGGCGATGCGCAAACCTACCGCGCCCCTGATGAAGTGAAGAACCTGCGCGAATCCCGCGACTGCCTCATGCAATTTCGCAACAAGACCACCCGCGCCGGCCTGCTCACGGCCGAGCAACTGGACGCCATCGACGCCCGCGTCGAGGACCTGATCGAAGACGCCGTACGCCGCGCCAAATCCGATCCCAAGCCACAGCCCGCCGACCTGCTCACCGACGTCTACGTCGCCTACCCCTGAGCCGCGGATTACAAGAACAACAGGAGAACCACCATGGCAAGAAAGATCAGCTACCAGCAGGCCATCAACGAGGCCCTGGCCCAGGAAATGCGCCGCGACAGCACAGTGTTCATCATTGGCGAAGACGTCGCCGGCGGCGCCGGTGCGCCCGGCGAGGATGACGCCTGGGGTGGCGTGTTGGGCGTGACCAAAGGCCTGTATCACCAATTCCCCGGCCGCGTGCTTGACGCGCCGCTGTCGGAAATCGGCTACGTCGGCGCGGCCGTCGGTGCCGCCACCCAGGGCCTGCGCCCGGTGTGCGAACTGATGTTCGTCGACTTCGCCGGCTGCTGCCTGGACCAGATCCTCAACCAGGCCGCCAAGTTCCGCTACATGTTCGGCGGCAAGGCAGTGACCCCGCTGGTGATGCGCACCATGTATGGCGCCGGCCTGCGTGCGGCAGCCCAGCACTCGCAGATGCTCACCTCGCTATGGACGCACATCCCCGGCCTGAAGGTGGTGTGCCCATCCTCGCCTTACGATGCCAAGGGCCTGTTGATCCAGGCGATCCGCGACAACGACCCGGTGATCTTCTGCGAACACAAACTGCTGTACAGCATGCAGGGCGAGGTGCCGGAAGAGGTGTACACCGTACCGTTCGGCGAAGCCAACTTCTTGCGCGATGGCGACGACGTGACCCTCGTTACCTACGGGCGCATGGTGCATGTGGCGCTGGAGGCTGCCAACAACCTGGCCCGCCAGGGCATCGACTGCGAGGTACTGGACTTGCGCACTACCAGCCCGCTGGACGAGGACAGCATTCTGGAAAGTGTGGAGAAGACTGGCCGCCTGGTGGTGATCGATGAAGCCAACCCGCGCTGCTCGATGGCTACCGACATCAGCGCGCTGGTGGCACAGAAGGCTTTTGCCGCACTCAAGGGGCCGATCGAAATGGTCACCGCGCCACATACCCCGGTGCCGTTCTCCGACGCCCTGGAAGACCTGTACATCCCTGACGCGGCGAAGATCGAAGCCGCCGTGCGCAAGGTGATCGAAGCCGCAAGGAGTGCCGCATGAGCCAGATCCATACCCTGACCATGCCCAAGTGGGGCCTGTCGATGACCGAGGGCCGGGTGGACACCTGGCTCAAGCAGGAAGGTGACGAAATCAGCAAGGGCGACGAAGTGCTGGACGTCGAGACCGACAAGATCAGCAGCAGCGTCGAAGCGCCGTTCAGCGGCGTGCTGCGCCGCCAGGTGGCCAAGCCGGATGAAACCCTGCCCGTCGGCGCACTGCTGGCGGTGGTGGTCGAAGGCGAAGCAGAAGAGGCCGAGATCGATGCCGTGGTACAGCGCTTCCAGGCCGAGTTCGTCGCCGAAGGCGGCGCCGACCAGAGCCAGGGGCCGGCCCCTCAGAAGGCGGAAGTCGGCGGGCGCCTGCTGCGCTGGTTCGAGCTGGGTGAAGGCGGCACACCGCTGGTGCTGGTGCACGGGTTTGGCGGTGACCTCAACAACTGGCTGTTCAACCACCCGGCACTGGCTGCCGAGCGGCGGGTCATCGCCCTCGACCTGCCGGGCCACGGCGAGTCGGCCAAGGCCCTGCAGCGGGGCGACCTGGATGAGTTGAGCGAAACCGTGCTCGCCCTGCTCGACCACCTGGACATCGCCAAGGCCCACCTGGCCGGCCATTCCATGGGCGGTGCCGTCAGCCTCAACGTGGCGCGCCTGGCCCCGCAGCGGGTGGCCAGCCTGAGCCTGGTGGCCAGCGCCGGTCTGGGCGAAGCGATCAACGGGCAGTACTTGCAAGGTTTCGTCACCGCGGCCAACCGCAATGCACTCAAACCGCAGATGGTGCAATTGTTTGCCGACCCGGCGCTGGTCACCCGGCAAATGCTGGAGGACATGCTCAAGTTCAAGCGCCTGGAAGGTGTGGACCAGGCCCTGCAGCAGCTGGCAGGGGCGCTCGCCGACGGCGACCGGCAGCGCCACGACTTGCGCGGGGTCCTTGGCAATCACCCGGCACTGGTGGTGTGGGGTGGCAAGGATGCGATCATCCCGGCCAGCCACGCCGAGGGCCTGGAAGCCGAAGTACAGGTGCTGCCAGAGGCCGGCCACATGGTGCAGATGGAGGCGGCCGAACAGGTCAACCAGCAACTGCTCGCATTCCTGCGCAAGCACTAAGCCCTTTTCGTGAGCCTGGAGAACAACAATGAATGACCTGAGCCACACCCACATGCGCGCGGCCGTCTGGCATGGCCGCAACGATATTCGTGTCGAACAGGTACCTTTGCCGGCCGACCCAGCGCCGGGCTGGGTGCAGATCAAGGTGGACTGGTGCGGCATCTGCGGCTCCGACCTGCACGAATATGTTGCCGGCCCGGTGTTCATCCCGGTAGAGGCCCCGCACCCGCTGACCGGCATTCAGGGCCAGTGCATCCTCGGCCACGAATTCTGCGGCCACATCGCCAAGCTTGGCGAAGGCGTGGAAGGCTATGCGGTAGGCGACCCGGTGGCGGCAGACGCGTGCCAGCATTGCGGCACCTGCTATTACTGCACCCATGGCCTGTACAACATCTGCGAACGCCTGGCGTTCACCGGCCTGATGAACAACGGTGCCTTCGCCGAGCTGGTCAACGTGCCCGCCAACCTGCTCTACCGGCTGCCGCAGGGCTTCCCTGCCGAAGCCGGGGCACTGATCGAACCGCTGGCGGTGGGTATGCACGCGGTGAAAAAGGCCGGCAGCCTGCTTGGGCAAACCGTTGTAGTGGTGGGGGCCGGCACCATCGGCCTTTGCACCATCATGTGCGCCAAAGCCGCGGGCGCAGCGCAGGTTATCGCCCTGGAAATGTCCTCAGCACGCAAAGCCAAGGCCAAAGAGGTTGGCGCCAACGTGGTGCTGGACCCCAGCCAGTGCGATGCCCTGGCGGAAATCCGCGCACTGACTGCAGGGCTGGGCGCCGATGTGAGTTTTGAGTGCATCGGCAACAAACATACGGCCAAGCTGGCCATCGACACCATCCGCAAAGCAGGCAAGTGCGTGCTGGTGGGTATTTTCGAAGAGCCCAGCGAGTTCAACTTCTTCGAGCTGGTGTCCACCGAGAAACAGGTGCTGGGGGCGTTGGCGTACAACGGCGAGTTTGCTGACGTGATTGCCTTCATTGCTGATGGTCGGCTGGATATTCGCCCGCTGGTAACCGGCCGGATCGGATTGGAGCAGATTGTCGAGCTGGGCTTCGAGGAACTGGTGAACAACAAAGAGGAGAACGTGAAGATCATCGTTTCACCTGGTGTGCGCTGATTGCACCTTGAAGGTAACGTGGCACCTGTGGGAGCGGGCGGGCCCGCGAAGAAGCAACACGGTCGAGGGCACCGGCTTCGCCGGTGTTCGCGGCTGAAGCCGCTCCTACAGGGCACGCGCAAGGTTCCAAGGCTGTGCGCCGACACAGGGGCTCGCTGTCTCAGGATCCCATTCTGCGTCATACTCGGCAGACCTATTGCCCGGTCATCGCCATGCGTCCATTGCTCCCCATTACCCTGGTCCTGCTGCTCGCCGCCTGTGGCGATGGCGAATCGCTGCTCCCGCCGGACGCACGGCTGCCTGACGGTGGGCGTTACCGGGGGCAGGTGGTCGATGGCCTGCTGCAGGGTGAGGGCCGGATCGACTACCCCAATGGCAGCTGGTACGCCGGCAGCTTCAAGGACGGCCAGTGGCACGGCCAGGGCGAATGGCATGGCCAGAACGGCGAGGTCTACCGCGGCCAGTTCGCCGAGGGGCTGTTTCAGGGCCTGGGCGAGCTGACCACCCTGGGCAGCCACTATAGCGGCACCTTCCGCCACGGCCGCCGCGACGGCGAGGGCACCCTCAAGCAAGCCGACCAGACCTACCGCGGCCAGTTCAAGGACGACCTGTACGACGGCGCAGGCCAACTGGAGCTGGCCGACGGCAGTCGCTACCAAGGCCTGTTCGCCAAGGGCAAGCCCAACGGCGCCGGGGTGCGCAGCGATGCCAGCGGCAACCAGTTCAGCGGCCACTTCGTCAACGGCCAGCTACAAGGCGCCGGCACCTACGACAGCGTTGATGGCGAGCAGTACATCGGCGAGTTCAAGGACAACCGCCTGGAGGGCCGAGGCCGCTACGAAAATGCCGATGGCGACGTGTGGATCGGTGAATTCAAGGACGGCTCGCTGATCGGCGAAGGCGAGTTGCTGGGCAGCGATGGCAGCCACTACAAGGGTGAGTTCGCCGACTGGCGTCTGTCGGGCCAGGGCAGCCTGCAACTGGCCGACGGCAGCAAGTACATCGGCGGTTTCCTGAACGATGCCTACCATGGCCATGGGCGGCTGATTCTGCCCAGTGGCAAGGTCGTAAGCGGAACATGGGCCAACGGCGTGCGCGTGCGCGACCAGAATGGCAAGCTGCTGCCAGACCCACTGGACCTGGCGTTGCTCAACCAGGGCCGGCTGCTGGACGAGGCGCTGGCTCGGGTACCTCGCTCGGCGCCACCGATCCAGCTGTATAGCCTGGTAGTGGCCGGCGATGGCCAGCAAAGCGTATTCCTGCGCGAAGCCGACTACGTCAGCAATCTGCTAAAGGTGCGCTTTGGCGCCCGTGGCCAAGTGACCCTGGTCAACCACCGCGACCACATGGCCACACGCCCCATGGCCACCCGCGAAAACCTCTCCCGCGCTGCCGCCACCCTGGCAGAGCGCAGCGGCCCCGAAGACCTGGTGTTCATCTACCTCACCAGCCATGGCAGCCAGGACCACCAACTGGTGCTCGACCAGCCCCGTCTGCAACTGGCCGACCTGGCCGCTGACGAGCTGGCCACTGCCTTGGCGCCGCTGAAGGATCGCGACAAGGTAATCGTCATCTCCGCCTGCTATTCAGGGGGCTATATCGCTCCGCTCAAAGACGAGCGCACGCTCATCATGACCGCTGCCCGGGCCGACCGCGTCTCCTTCGGTTGCTCGGAGGAAGCCGACTTCACCTACTTTGGCGATGCCCTGTTCGCTGAAGCGCTGAACCAGACCGACGACCTGAAACAGGCGTTTGAACTGGCACGTGCCAGCGTTGCCGAAAGAGAACAAAGGGAAGGCTTCGAGGCCTCCGAGCCGCAGCTGTGGGCACCACCGGCCGTGCTTGAGCACTGGCATCACCTGCGCCAGCAACAAGCCGAAAAAGCATTGCGTAACGCCACACAGGCCAACGTGAGGGAACAGGCAAAAATGCCCGGCACTCACTAGACTTGTGTGTAACAAGGGAGAGACATCATGTACTTGACGCCTCAGCATGTCCTGCTTGCCGGAGCCACCGGCCTGACCGGTGAACACCTGCTAGACCGCCTGCTCAACGAGCCCACCATCACCCGTGTCCTCGCGCCTACACGCCGGCCATTGGCCGAGCACCCGCACCTGGAAAACCCGGTGGGCGACCCGGCGGTATTCCTTCCGCAACTGGCCGGGCGGGTCGACATCGCGTACTGCTGCCTGGGCACCACACTGAAGCAGGCGGGTTCCGAATCGGCTTTCCGCGCAGTGGATCTGGACATGGTGGTCGCCTTCAGCAAGCGTGCCCGAGAAATGGGCGCACGGCATCTGCTGGTGGTCAGTGCAGTGGGCGCCGACCCTAAGTCGTCAATTTTCTATAACCGGGTCAAGGGCGAGATGGAAGAAGCGCTCAAAGCTCAGGACTGGCCACAGCTGACCATCGTGCGGCCCTCGTTCCTGCTGGGCGAGCGGCTGGAGCCACGGCTCACTGAACAGCTTGTTGCGCCATTTTCCAGGTTGATACCCGGGAAGTATCGGGGAATCGAGGCTTGTACCCTGGCGCGAGCACTGTGGCGGCTGGCGCTGGAGGAAGAAGACGGCGTGCGGGTTGTGGAGTCGGATGAGTTGCGCAGGTTGGGCAAGATCTAGGCTTCGCTTGTGCTGGCCTCTTCGCGGGTACGCCCGCACCCACTGGTGAGTAGTCACCGGAAGATTACGGAGATCCTGTGGGAGAGGGCGTGCGCGCGAAGGGCCATCACAGGCCGCCGCTAGCCTGGAAGCCTATGCCGGCCGCTGTCAGCAAAGACAACGGCAGCAGCAGGGTATCGAGCAGCATGCTGCCGGGCAGATCCAGGCGCGGATACGCCGGAGCGTCCGCCCCGTAATGATCCCGCGGGCAACACCCGCCATTGATCACATACAAATCCAGCCGGGTACCGGCATACACCACCGGTGCGCCGGGCTTGTTGGCATCCAGCGTGCGCACCGTGGCGCACCCACCCAGCATCACCAGCGCCAGCAACCCCGCCAGTGCTCGCTTCAATCATCCACCCCGAAGTGGTGCTCGCCCCAACGCGGCAACATATCCTGGGGGATGTTCAGCAGGTTGAGGATACGCGCCACGACAAAGTCGACCAGGTCGTCGATGGTCTGCGGCTGGTGATAGAACCCCGGTGCCGCTGGCAGGATCACCGCGCCCATTTGCGACAGTTTGAGCATGTTTTCCAGGTGGATGGTGGAGAATGGCGCTTCGCGTGGCACCAGGATCAGCTGGCGACGCTCCTTGAGGGTAACGTCGGCAGCCCGCTCGATCAGGTTGTTGCAGGCGCCAGTGGCGATGGCCGACAAAGTGCCAGTGGAACAGGGGACCACCACCATTGCCGCCGGGGCGCCAGAACCCGAGGCTACCGGCGACATCCAGTCTTCCTTGCCATACACACGGATCTGTCCATCGGCCGCGCCGGTGTATTCGGTCAGGAAGGCCTGCATCGCCTGGGGCTTGGCCGGCAACACAACATCCGTCTCGGTGGCCATCACCAACTGTGCGGCCTTGGAGATCAGGAAGTGCACCTCGCGGTCTTCGCGTACCAGGCAATCGAGCAGGCGAAGGCCATACTGGGCACCCGAGGCGCCCGTCATGGCCAGGGTGATGCGTTCCGGCCCGTTCACTTCAGCGCCTCGGCCAGCTTGCCGTGCAGGCCGCCGAAGCCGCCGTTGCTCATGATCACCACATGGGTGCCTGGGCGAGCCTGGCCTTTGATCCGCTCGATGATCGCTTCGAGGCTGTCGGCCACCACGCTGGGTACCTTGCACTGCGCAGCGGTGGCGGCCAGGTCCCAGCCGAGGTTGGCCGGCGCATACCAGATCACCTGGTCGGCGTCGTTGACGCTTTCTGGCAGGCCGTCACGATGGGCACCGAGTTTCATCGAGTTGGAGCGTGGCTCGATCACCGCGATCACAGGTGCCTCCCCCACCCGCTTGCGCAGGCCGTCGAGCGTGGTGGCAATGGCCGTCGGATGGTGGGCGAAGTCATCGTAGATGGTCACACCTTGAACTTCGGCAACCTTCTCCATGCGCCGCTTGACGCTCTTGAACGCACTCAGGCCGTCGATGCCCATGGCCGGCACCACGCCTACATGACGCGCTGCTGCCAGGGTGGCCAAGGCATTGGCGACGTTGTGCTGGCCGGTCAGCGCCCAGTCCACCACACCCTGCACTTCGCCCTCGAACAGGACTTCAAAACGCGAGCCATCTGGGCTGAGCAGGCGGGCTTGCCACTGGCCGCCCTCCCCGGTGGTTTGCACAGGGGTCCAGCAGCCCATGCCGATCACACGCTCCAGCGCTTGCTCGGTGGTCGGGTGGATGACCAGGCCTTCGCTGGGGATAGTCCGCACCAGGTGGTGGAACTGCCGCTCGATCGAGGCCAGGTCCGGGAAGATGTCCGCGTGATCGAACTCAAGGTTGTTGAGGATCGCGGTACGCGGGTGATAGTGGACGAACTTCGAGCGCTTGTCGAAGAAGGCGCTGTCGTACTCGTCGGCTTCCACCACAAAGAACGGCGTGTTGCCCAAGCGGGCCGACACCGAGAAGTTCTGCGGCACGCCACCAATCAGGAAGCCCGGGCTCATGCCGGCGTGCTCCAGCACCCAGGCCAGCATGCTGCTGGTGGTGGTTTTGCCGTGAGTACCGGCAACGGCCAGCACCCAGCGGCCTTGCAGCACGTGGTCGGCCAGCCACTGCGGGCCGGAGACGTAGGGCAGGCCCTTGTTCAGCACGTATTCAACCGCTGGGTTGCCGCGCGACATGGCGTTGCCGATAACCACCAGGTCTGGCGCCGGATCCAGCTGGGCCGGGTCATAGCCTTGGGTCAGTTCGATACCCTGGGCTTCGAGCTGGGTGCTCATCGGGGGATACACGTTGGCGTCGGAGCCGGTGACGCGGTGGCCAAGTTCCTTGGCCAGCACCGCCAGCGAACCCATGAAAGTGCCGCAAATACCGAGAATGTGAATATGCATGGTCGACCTCGCAAAACATCGAGGCAGGGTAGCCCAGGGCGCGACAAATCGCACCCGCTGTTTCGCTCAGTCACCCCTGGTAATGCCGTGTTTGCGCAGTTTTCGATACAAGGTATTGCGGCTGATGCCCAAGTGCTCGGCGACACGGGTGAGATGCCAGTGTTTTGCCTCCAGTACCTCCTTCAGCGCTTGCCGCTCCGCGTCGAGCAGAACCTCGGTCCCTCCAGATTCACCCACAATCTCAGCGGCACCGCCGGACCTGTAGGACCGGGCTTGCCCGCGAACGAGGGCAACGCCCTCGCCCTCTATTGCCTGGTCGGACATCTTCGCGGGCTCGCCCGCCCCCACGGGAGGTGGGCTGGCGCGGATGACTGCGGGGAGGTCCGTAAAGGTGATGCGGGCATATTCGCAAAGCGCCACCAGGGTACGCAGCACATTGCGCATCTGCCGCACGTTCCCCGGCCAGTTAAATGCGAGCAGCGCCTGCCGCGCCCTGGGCTCGATGTCTATCCGTTGCCCCTGCGTCTCCTGGCGTAGCAGAAAGTCCAGCAACTGCGCCTTGTCACTGCGTTCGCGCACCGCCGGCAGCGCGACCTCCAGGCCATTGAGGCGGTAATACAGGTCCTCGCGGAAACTGCCCTGTTCAACCCGTTCCAGCAGGTCACGGTGCGTAGCGCTGACGATGCGCACGTCCACCGCCTGTGGCTCTCCCCCGATCGGCACCACCTGGCGCTCCTCCAGTACCCGCAGCAGTCGGGTTTGCAGGGCAAGCGGCATATCGCCGATCTCGTCCAGCAGCAAGGTGCCGCCGTCGGCCTGCAACAGCTTGCCGCGCATGCCCTCCTTGCGCGCGCCGGTAAAACTGCCGCCGCGGTACCCGAACAGCTCACTCTCGATCAGGCTTTCCGGAATAGAAGCGCAGTTGATGGCGACGAACGGCTTGCCGCGCCGCTCACTGGCCTGATGCACAGCCTGGGCGAAGGCCTCCTTGCCACAGCCGGTCTCGCCGCGCAGCAGCAATGGCACATCGCGCTCGAACACCCGCACGCTGCGGCGGAAATCATTTTGCAACGCAGGGTCCAGCAGACAGACCAGCGGCTCCACTTCACCTGCGGGCCGCGGCTGGGCGGCCGGCACCGACCACACCGGCGCCCGGGCCTGCCCCCGCAGGCTGGCGAACACCTGGCGACCGTCCAGGGTGCGCAGCGGCCAGGCAGTACTGCCGCCGGGCGTGGCACGGCTGAACATTTCGTCATGGCTGCACGCGAAAAAGCACGCCAACGGTTTGCCCAGCACGCCGCCCCGTACCGTGCCCAGCAGGTTCAGTGCGCTTTGGTTGGCAGCGCAAATGCGCCCATCGCCGTCGAACGCCAGCAAGCCTTCGCTGAACAGGCCGACCGACTCGGCTTGCAGGTGAAAACGCAATAACCATTGCTGCTCGAAATGGCGCAGGAAATAGCAGCTTTCGATCATCTTTGCCGACAGGTTGACCAACGCCATGGTGTGGAACTGGCTTTGCCGCGATACGTCGGGGCGCGCAGAGGACACGTCGAGTACCGCCAGCAGGTCGCCATGCGGGTCGAACACCGGGCTGGCCGAGCAGGTCAGCCCGGTGTGACGGCCACGGAAGTGCTCGTTCTGATGGATGGTCAGCGCCTGGCGCTCGACCAGGCAGGTGCCGATGCCATTGGTGCCCTCGCGCGCCTCGCTCCAGTCAGCGCCCAACCACAGCCCCGCACGCTCGAAGCTGCGCCGCTCGGTGGGGGCACTGACGCAATTGAGGATCACCCCACGGGCGTCGGTCAGCAGCACCGCGTGGCCTGCGCCGGAAAGCTGCTGGTGCAGGCTGTTCATCTCATGGTCGGCAATTTGCAGCACCTGATGCAGGCGCTCGCGGCTTTCCAGCAGGCGCCCATGCTCAAGCACCACCGGCGCTTCGATCACCGCCGGGTCGAGGTGGTAATCCTCCAGGCAGCGCAGCCAGGAGCGGGCGATGGACGGGTCACTGCCGCCCTCCCCGGCCCCACCATGGGCAACGCTATGCACCTGCCGGGCATGGCGCGTGAAGTGATTGCTCTGCATTGTTGTAATTCTCCGCAGATAGAGCGTCAGCCCAGCATCCTCCACCGGGGTAGGCTTTGCAATGCACACGCCTGTGATGTGTCGCAAACGGCACAAAATGTCACCCCAGGCGTACCGGCACCGGTACAGCGGCCCTTGATCAGTCCCGTAAAAATGACTCAAGTCATTGATTTGCCTGGCGTGGCCAACACTGGCCCAACCCTTGCTCTATGCTTTCCAACTCCCTAAAAAGCACAATACCAAGGAGACACACCATGCGTTATGCACATCCCGGTACCGAAGGCGCGAAGGTTTCCTTCAAGAGCCGCTACGGCAACTACATCGGTGGTGAGTTCGTTACTCCGGTAAAGGGGCAGTACTTCGAAAATACCTCCCCGGTGAATGGCAAGCTGATCGCTGAATTCCCCCGCTCTACTGCCGAAGACATCGAGAAGGCCCTGGATGCCGCCCATGCTGCGGCCGACGCCTGGGGCCGCACTTCAGTGCAGGATCGCTCCAACGTGCTGCTGAAGATCGCCGACCGTATCGAGCAGAACCTCGAATTGCTGGCCATTACCGAAACCTGGGACAACGGCAAGCCGATCCGCGAAACCCTCAACGCCGACATTCCGCTGGCGGTCGACCACTTCCGCTATTTCGCTGGCTGCATCCGCGCCCAGGAAGGCGGCGCTGCCGAAATCAATGAAGGCACCGTGGCCTACCACATCCACGAGCCACTGGGCGTGGTCGGGCAGATCATCCCCTGGAACTTCCCGATCCTGATGGCTGCCTGGAAGCTTGCCCCGGCACTGGCCGCTGGTAACTGCGTGGTGCTCAAGCCTGCCGAACAGACGCCGCTGGGCATCACCGTGCTGCTCGAAGTCATTGGCGACCTGCTGCCACCTGGCGTGCTCAACGTAGTGCAAGGCTATGGCCGTGAAGCCGGTGAAGCCCTGGCCACCAGCAAACGCATCGCCAAGATCGCCTTCACCGGCTCTACCCCGGTCGGCTCGCACATCATGAAATGCGCCGCCGAGAACATCATCCCGTCCACCGTCGAACTGGGTGGCAAGTCGCCGAACGTGTACTTCGAAGACATCATGCAGGCCGAGCCAAGCTTCATCGAGAAGGCGGCAGAAGGCATGGTGCTGGCGTTCTTCAACCAGGGCGAAGTGTGCACCTGCCCGTCGCGTGCCCTGGTGCAAGAGTCGATCTATCCGCAGTTCATGGAAGTGGTGATGAAGAAGGTGCTGCAGATCAAGCGCGGCGACCCGCTGGACACCGACACCATGGTCGGCGCCCAGGCCTCGCAGCAGCAGTTTGAAAAGATCCTCTCGTACCTGCAGATCGCCCAGGACGAAGGCGCCGAGTTGCTCACCGGCGGCAAGGTCGAGAAGCTGGAAGGTTCGCTGGCTACCGGTTACTACATCCAGCCGACCCTGCTCAAGGGCAACAACAAGATGCGCGTGTTCCAGGAAGAAATCTTCGGCCCGGTGGTCAGCGTCACCACCTTCAAGGACGAAGCCGAAGCACTGGCGATTGCCAACGACACCGAGTTCGGCCTGGGCGCCGGCGTGTGGACCCGCGACATCAACCGTGCCTACCGCATGGGCCGCGGCATCAAGGCTGGCCGTGTGTGGACCAACTGCTACCACCTGTACCCGGCGCATGCCGCGTTCGGCGGTTACAAAAAGTCGGGGGTTGGGCGTGAGACGCACAAGATGATGCTGGATCACTATCAGCAGACCAAGAACCTGCTGGTGAGCTACGACATCAATCCGTTGGGCTTCTTCTAGACCGCGTCGCCTTCTTCGCGGGTAAACCCGCTCCTACAGGTCCTGCGCGGGTCTTGAATGTTGCGCAATCCCTGTAGAAGCGGGTTCACCGCGCGAAGCGGCC
Organism: Pseudomonas sp. JY-Q; assembly: GCF_001655295.1. Taxonomy (NCBI): domain Bacteria; kingdom Pseudomonadati; phylum Pseudomonadota; class Gammaproteobacteria; order Pseudomonadales; family Pseudomonadaceae; genus Pseudomonas; species Pseudomonas sp. JY-Q. The sequence goes on from NZ_CP011525.1 coordinate 5,505,712, forward strand.
AGGCCGGCATACCTTAAACCCAGGGCGGTAACCGTGCACCAACCGCTCTGGCTCGCTTCCTGCAGCACCCATCACCATCGGCCCGGAACCCTTCCGGCCACCAAGAAAAAAAACAGGTGAATCTATGCCAAGCGAACATTCCGCCGGATCGCCGGCAGGCTCTTCCGTCGACTTCGAGAAAGTCGGCTCTGACTATTTCCAGCAACGTGAACTGAAAAAAGGCGCCGCCGGTTGGGTACTGCTGGTCGGCCTGGGCGTGGCGTACGTCATTTCCGGCGATTACGCCGGCTGGAACTTCGGCCTGGCGCAGGGCGGCTGGGGCGGCATGTTCCTGGCCACCTTGCTGATGGCAACCATGTACCTGTGCATGTGCTTCTCGCTGGCCGAGCTGTCGTCGATGATCCCCACCGCTGGCGGTGGCTATGGCTTTGCCCGCAGTGCCTTCGGCCCATGGGGCGGCTTTTTGACCGGCACGGCGATCCTGATCGAATACGCCATCGCCCCTGCCGCCATCGCGGTGTTCATCGGCGCCTACTGTCAATCGCTGTTCGGTATCGGCGGCTGGATGATCTACCTGGCGTTCTACATCGTGTTCATCAGCATCCACATTTTCGGCGTGGGTGAGGCACTGAAGCTGATGTTCATCATCACCGCCATCGCCGCCATTGCACTGGCCGTGTTCCTGATCGGCATGGTGCCCCATTTTGATGCAGCCAACCTGTTCGACATCGCCAAAACGGACGCCGTCGGCGCCAGCAGCTTCCTGCCGTTCGGCTATGTCGGCGTGTGGGCAGCCATCCCCTATGCCATCTGGTTCTTCCTTGCCGTCGAAGGCGTGCCGCTGGCCGCAGAAGAAACCAAGAACCCCAAGCGTGACCTGCCACGCGGCCTGATCGGCGCCATGCTGGTACTGCTGGCCTTCGCCTTGCTGATCCTGGTGGTCGGCCCGGGCGGCGCAGGCTCCGAGGCGCTGAAGGCCTCCGGTAACCCGCTGGTCGAAGCCCTGTCGAAGGCCTACGGCGGCTCCACCTGGATGGGCGGCTTCGTCAACCTGGTCGGTCTGGCCGGGCTGATCGCCAGCTTCTTCTCGATCATCTATGCCTATTCCCGGCAGATCTTCGCCCTGTCCCGCGCCGGTTACCTGCCGCGCAAACTGTCGGAAACCAACAAGAGCAAGGCCCCGGTACTGGCCTTGGTCATCCCCGGCATCATCGGTTTTGCCCTGTCGCTGACGGGCCAGGGTGACTTGCTGATCCTGGTGGCAGTGTTTGGCGCTACCCTGTCTTACGTGCTGATGATGGCTGCGCACATCACCCTGCGCATCCGCCGGCCAAAGATGGAGCGCCCCTACCGCACCCCGGGTGGCATCTTCACATCCGGCCTGGCGCTGGTGCTGGCGTGCATCGCCGTGGTCGCCGGATTCCTGGTTGACCCGCGGGTAGTCATTGGCGCTGCAGTGATCTATGCGGTATTAATTGCCTACTTTGCTTTCTACAGCCGCCACCACCTGGTTGCGGGCACACCGGAAGAGGAATTCGCCGCGATCCAGAAGGCCGAAGAGGCCCTGCACTGATCGCCGCCACCCGCCGCGGGGCAACCCGCGGCTCTGGAGATTCTGTATGGCAAGTTTCGTACACACGGTCGGCCACTTGGTCTACCGCTTCGACAGCCTCAAGGACGTGATGGCCAAGGCCAGCCCGGCACGCTCCGGGGACTGCCTGGCAGGTGTCGCGGCCAGCAACGACGGTGAGCGCGTCGCCGCGCAGATGGCGTTGGCCAATATTCCGCTGACGCACTTTCTCAATGAAGCACTGATCCCTTACGAAGCAGATGAAGTGACCCGCCTGATCATCGACACCCACGATGCCCAGGCCTTCGCCCCGGTCAGCCACCTGACCGTGGGTGGCCTGCGCGACTGGCTGCTGAGCGAGGAAGCCAACGAAGACAGCCTGCGCGCCCTGGCGCCCGGGTTGACCCCGGAAATGGCCGCTGCCGTTTCGAAGATCATGCGTGTGCAGGACCTGGTGCTGGTGGCGCAGAAAATCCGCGTGGTCACCCGGTTCCGCGGCACCATGGGCCTGCGCGGGCGCCTGTCGACCCGGCTGCAACCCAACCACCCGACAGACGAACCGGCCGGTATTGCCGCCAGCATTCTCGACGGCTTGCTGTACGGCAACGGCGACGCCATGATCGGCATCAACCCGGCCACCGACAGCATCGCTTCGATCTGCGCCCTGCTGGAAATGCTCGACGCCATCATCCAGCGCTACGACATCCCCACCCAGTCCTGCGTGCTGACCCACGTCACCACCTCGATCGAAGCGATCAACCGCGGCGTGCCACTGGACCTGGTGTTCCAGTCCATCGCCGGCACAGAGGCGGCCAACGCCGGCTTCGGCATCAACCTGAACGTGTTGCAGGAAGGCTACGAAGCAGGGCTGTCGCTGAAACGCGGCACCCTCGGGCAGAACCTGATGTATTTCGAAACCGGCCAGGGCAGCGCGCTCTCGGCCAACGCCCACCACGGCGTCGACCAGCAGACCTGCGAAACCCGCGCCTATGCCGTGGCTCGCCACTTCAAGCCGTTCCTGGTCAACACCGTGGTCGGTTTCATTGGCCCGGAATACCTGTACAACGGCAAGCAGATCATCCGCGCCGGCCTCGAAGACCATTTCTGCGGCAAGCTGCTGGGCGTGCCGATGGGTTGCGATATCTGCTACACCAACCATGCCGAAGCCGATCAGGACGACATGGACACCTTGCTGACGCTGCTGGGTGTGGCCGGCATCAACTTCATCATGGGCATCCCCGGCTCCGACGACATCATGCTCAACTACCAGACCACCTCGTTCCACGACGCGTTGTACGCGCGCCAGACCCTGGGCCTGAAGCCCGGCCCGGAATTCGAGGCATGGCTGGCCCGCACCGGCATCTTCACCCAGGCCGATGGCCGGGTGCGCTTCGGTGACAACCTGCCGCCGGCTTTCCGCCAGGCCTTGGCACAGCTTGCATAGGGACGACCATGGACCATCGCACGCCTACCCCCGACAACCCTTGGCTGGCCCTGCGCAACCTGACCCCGGCGCGCATCGCCCTGGGCCGCACCGGCACCAGCCTGCCGACCGGGGCGCAGCTGGACTTCCAGTTCGCCCATGCCCAGGCACGAGATGCCGTGCACCTGGCTTTCGACCACGCCGGCCTGGCCAGCCAGCTGAGTGACCGCGGGCGCGAAAGCCTGGTGTTGCACAGCGCTGCCAGCGACCGCCACCAGTACCTGCAGCGCCCGGACCTTGGACGGCGGCTGAACGAAGACTCGATTACGACGCTTCGCCAGCACGCCCAGGCCAACCCCGGCGGCGTCGATCTGGCCATCGTGGTGGCTGACGGCCTCTCGGCACTGGCCGTGCATCGCCACACGCTACCGTTCCTGACCCGCTTCGACGAACAGGCTGCCGCCGACGGCTGGACCAGCGCCCCGGTGGTACTGGTGCAGCAGGGCCGCGTGGCAGTGGCCGACGAGGTCGGCGAGCTGCTGGGCGCCCGGATGACGGTGATGCTGATCGGCGAGCGCCCGGGGCTGAGCTCGCCCGACAGCCTTGGCCTGTATTTCACTTACGCACCCAAGGTTGGCCTGACTGATGCCTACCGCAACTGCATTTCCAATATCCGCCTGGAGGGGCTGAGCTATGGCATGGCGGCGCACCGCCTGTTGTACCTGATGCGCGAAGCCTGCCGGCGCCAGCTTTCCGGGGTGAATCTGAAGGACGAAGCCGAGGTCCATAGCCTGGAGAATGAAGACAGCGCCAGCCAGAAAGGTAACTTCCTGCTCGGCAAAGAGTAAAAAACCTGTCACGGAAGGCGGATTGCACTTGTGCCGTGCATTGGGCAGCATGCCCTTGAACGCTGCTGGCATTCCGCTGTTTCCCAAATGGACTCTGAGGGCCGCACATGCGCATCATCAAAGCAACCCTGGAACACCTCGACCTGCTCACCCCGTTGTTCGTCAAATACCGTGAGTTCTACGGGCAACTGCCCTACCCCGACAGCTCGCGCAGTTTTTTGGAAAAGCGCCTGAAGCGGGACGAATCGGTGATTTACCTGGCACTTCCGGATGATGACGACGGCAAACTGCTGGGCTTTTGCCAGCTGTACCCGAGCTACTCGTCGCTGTCGTTGAAGCGGGTATGGATTCTCAACGATATCTATGTAGCCGAGGACTCCCGGCGCATGCTGGTCGCCGACCACCTGATTCGCGAAGCGAAGAAAATGGCCAAAGAGACCAATGCCGTGCGCATGCGCGTGTCAACCAGCGCGAACAATGAAGTGGCGCACAAGACTTACGAATCCATCGGGTTTCGTGAGGATACCGAGTTCAAGAGCTACATTCTGCCAATCAGCCAGGATTGACTGGCACCGCCCGCTTCCACAAGCAAGGTAGTGATCCTTGTGGGAGCGGGCGTGCCCGCGAAGCGGTTGGCAAAGGAATACCCCTCTACCGTAACCCCCCGCTACAAACTCTCCGGGCATGTTCCTGACTTAGCCGTATAATGGCTCACCTGTCATGTGTGAAAATTTACCCTCCCCCCGGTAACCAAGCCTACGCCCAAGAACACAGGTGCTGTACATGGATTTCAACCCGCTGGACCTTATCCTGCATCTCGATGCCTACCTCGATCTGCTGGTCACCAATTACGGTCCCTGGATCTACGCCATCCTGTTCACCGTGATCTTCTGCGAAACCGGCCTGGTAGTGATGCCATTCCTGCCAGGTGACTCGCTGCTGTTCATCGCCGGCGCCGTGGCGGCGGGTGGCGGCATGGACCCGGTGCTGCTGGCCGGCCTGCTGATGGCCGCTGCAATCCTGGGCGACAGCACCAATTACGTGATAGGCCGAACAGCCGGCGAACGTTTGTTCAACAACCCTAACTCCAAGATCTTCCGCCGCGACTACCTGCAGCGTACCCACGATTTCTATGAACGCCATGGCGGCAAGACCGTGACCATGGCGCGCTTCCTGCCCATCTTGCGCACCTTCGCACCGTTCGTCGCGGGCATCGCTCACATGCACTATCCACGCTTCCTCGGCTTCAGCGTTGCCGGTTCGCTGCTTTGGGTCGGCGGCCTGGTCACCTTGGGCTACTTCTTCGGCAACGTGCCGTTCATCAAGCAGCACCTGTCGCTGATGGTGGTGGGCATCATCATCCTGTCGCTGGTGCCGATGATTCTCGGCTTGCTGCGTGGGCGCCTGGGCCGTACGGCCAAGGCTCACTGAACAGGTAAAGAACAAACGGCATGTGGTCATTCAGCGCCTGGCGGCGCAAGCGTACTCTGGCGCGTTACCCGATCACGCCACAGCAATGGCAGGCCGTACGCGAGCGGCTGCCGATGCTGGACGGCATCAGCGACGCTGAAGACCGCTGGCTGCGCGAAGCCTGCATCCTGTTCCTGCTCGACAAGCACCTCACCTGCCTGCCCGGTGTCGAGCTGGACGACGAGCAGCGCCTGTTGCTGGCTGCCCAGGCACAGTTACCGCTGCTTCACCTGGGTGAGCTGAACTGGTACCAAGGCTTCCACGAAATCATCCTGTACCCCGACGACTTCAAGAGCCCCCAGCGCCACCGCGATGCCAGTGGCGTGGAACATGTGTGGGACGGCGAACACAGCGGCGAGGCCTGGCAGCAGGGGCCGATCATCCTGGCCTGGAACGGCGTGCAGGCCAGTGGTGGCTGGGAGGCTTACAACCTGGTCATCCATGAGCTGGCGCACAAGCTCGACATGCTCAACGGCGATGCCAACGGCCTGCCACCGCTGCACAGCGGCATGCCCGTTGATGAGTGGGCAAGCGCCATGCAGCAGGCGTACGACGACCTCAACCAGCAACTGGACGCCAACCCCGACGCCGAAACCGCCATCGACCCCTACGCTGCGGAAAACCCGGCAGAGTTCTTTGCCGTTACCAGCGAGTACTTCTTTAGTGCCCCTGACCTGCTTCATCAGGCTTATCCACAGGTCTACCACCAGTTGTCGCTGTTCTACCGGCAAGACCCGCTGGCGCGCCTGTGCCGGCTGCAGGCGGAACACCCCGAGTACCGCGAAAGCCACGCCTGACGGGCCCGCACATCAGGCCAAGCGTGGCGTGCCCCGGCAGAATGTGCCTATAATCGCCGCCACTTTTTGGTCAAACACGGGGGCACTGCCCAATGAGCTACAGCAAGATTCCGGCGGGCAAAGACCTGCCGAACGACATCTACGTCGCCATCGAGATCCCGGCCAACCACGCGCCGATCAAATACGAAATCGACAAGGACAGCGACACGCTGTTCGTCGACCGTTTCATGGCTACCCCAATGTTCTACCCAGCCAACTATGGCTTCATCCCGAACACCCTGGCTGACGACGGTGACCCGCTGGACGTGCTGGTGGTTACCCCTTACCCAGTGGCCCCAGGCTCGGTTATCCGCGCCCGTCCGGTTGGCGTGCTGAACATGACCGACGACGGTGGCGGCGACGCCAAGGTCATCGCTGTTCCTCACGACAAGCTGTCGCAGCTGTACGTTGACGTGAAGGAATACACCGACCTGCCAGCCCTGCTGATCCAGCAGATCGAGCACTTCTTTGCCAACTACAAAGATCTCGAGAAGGGCAAGTGGGTCAAGATCGAAGGCTGGGAAGGCGCCGACGCCGCCCGTGCCGCGATCACCAAATCGGTCGCTGCCTACAAGGGCTGATTCCGATTGCAGGAGAAACCCCGCTTAGGCGGGGTTTTTTTATGCAGGAATGGGCAATACGCACATTACTGGTAATAAATCCTACGCTGTCCTACACCAGAGCCTTACAAACAACCACTTTTCATACAAACCCCGTCAACATCCGGTTCATATCCTGTCTGGCAATTCGCCGCTACACTCGCCGCCATGAACACTTCCGGCGACCGCCTCAGGGCCCTGCTCCAAGAATGTGGCCTAACCCCTTCCGATTTCGCCGCCCAGCGCAGCGTCACAGCACAGCACGTCAACAACTGGTTCAAACGCGGTGTACCTTTGGCCCGGCTGGACGAACTGGCCGATCTGTTCTGTGTGCACCGACGTTGGCTGCGCACCGGTGAAGGCCCCAAACACCCCAATCCACTCCTGCGCAACGGCCTTCCACGACCAGTGCCCGCCAACCCGCTTACCCCGCTGTCGGGCCATCGTGGCCGGTTATTGAAGGTGCCCTACTACGAAGTGAGCAACGGCTTGCTGTCGCCAGTGAGCAGCAAGCACCTGCGCTTGCCGGCAAAAGCCCTGAAGGGCTTGGGCGTGCAAGCCGGCAACGCAATCTGCCTGGCAATGCCGGCCAGCAACATGCTCCCGCTGATTCCCCTGGAAGCTACCCTGGCCATTGATCTGGGCATGACCCAGGTGGTCGAGGGCGAAACCTATGCCCTGCTGCAAAACGGCATGCTCAGGGTGAACAACCTCAGTCTTGGCCCGCACGACACCCTGTACCTGCACAGCCATGACCGGCGCAACTACACAGTCGAACGCTACACCGCCGCCCAGCGTCAGGCGCAGGGCCTGGAAATTCTTGGCTGGGTGTTCCACTGGTCACATTTCCGCCAGCAGCGGCCCAGTTGAAGCGCCCTGGGCAATTTTTTGCTGGGCATCCTGCGCCCGCCCTTGTATGCTACGCCGCACATTAAGCCCCGACCGGCGCGAGCCGCGTTCCAGAGGGCTCGGCGATATCCCACACGGGCATCTGCCATCTCTTTCAGGCCCTTGATGGCCACACAGTTAAGGCGATTGCGGCTTACCATAAATTAGTCGGAAGCGTCCCCGAGAAGCCGGCCACAAGCCGGCTTTTTAATTCCTAACCCTCTGAAGTAAAAGAGAATTTGTGCTAGGCCAAGGTCAGCCCATGCTCTGTCAAAGCACATCCCCCGCATCTATCTGTGCCAAGTCGGCATGAGAGTGAAGGCAAGTTATTTCTCACTTGGCCTGAAAATCTCGGGATAGCATCGTCGAAGCCAATGACGGCTCAATAGCTTGATCACCTCAGAACTGTCGAGCAGCGTGATACACGACGGAATCGCGTCAGCATTTCATCGTAGTTTGTGAGTGATTGCGTATTGAGTCGCAAGCGAAGTGCTGTTCCTTGGTACGAGGTTACTCGGTCTTCTTTACCCGTTGCGCCAAGTAGAAGCCCTGCCCATTACTCGCAATGAAGAAATTGCCCCCTGCTCTTGGCCCTTTCAGTTTGCAGCAAGTAACGCAACCCACGGGAAGCTGACAGAAAAGTAATGTCGGGCTCAGTTATCTGACAGCATCAGGTAGCTAGATTGTCCTTGAGCATAGCGCCATCAGGCCTGTCCGCTTGATTAGGAAGGCAAGCAAACCGGCACACGAGTTGCTGAGACGCGCTTCCAAAAATGTAATTACCCCAGCATCAAAACGATTGCAGCGTCGAGCTTCTTTCCCCCGTAAAGCTTGTGCTCTTTTGAACGTCGTCGAGGCTGATGGGAGCGCTATTGAAACCGTAGGTTGCTACATCCAGCAGCCTGGACACCAGCAATCCATATGAGTGGACGCAACGGCATGCAAAGCAAAACCACCAGACGCTCCTTCGTCAAAGGCCTGGCTGCTACCGGAATACTCGGCGGGTTGGGTATGTGGCGCATGCCAGTGTGGGCGTTGACCAGTCCTGGCCAGCCGAATGTGCTGACGGGCACCGACTTTGATCTCTACATCGGTGAACTGCCGGTGAATATCACGGGTGCAAAACGGACAGCCATGGCAATCAATGGTTCTGTACCTGGCCCAACGCTTCGGTGGCGTGAAGGCGATATCGTTACGCTTCGTGTGCGCAACCGCTTGAAACAGGACACCTCGATCCACTGGCACGGCATCATCCTGCCGGCGAACATGGACGGCGTCCCAGGCCTGAGCTTCCATGGCATCGCACCAGATGGCATGTATGAGTACAAGTTCAAACTCCATCAAAACGGCACCTACTGGTACCACAGCCACTCTGGCTTCCAGGAGCAAGTCGGGGTGTATGGCGCACTGGTCATCGACGCGAAAGAACCCGAGCCTTTCGCCTATGACCGGGATTACGTGGTTATGCTAAGCGACTGGACGGATGAGGACCCTGCCCACGTTCTATCCAAGCTTAAGAAGCAGTCTGACTACTACAACTTCCACAAGCGGACCGTGGGTGACTTCGTCAACGACGTAAGCGAAATGGGCTGGTCTGCTGCGATGGCCGATCGCAAGATGTGGGCCGAGATGAAGATGAGCCCCACTGATCTCGCGGATGTGAGCGGGTATACCTACACCTACCTCATGAACGGCCAGGCTCCGGATGGAAATTGGACGGGTGTTTTCAAGCCTGGCGAGAAAATCCGGCTTCGGTTCATCAACGGCTCCGCCATGACGTATTTCGATGTACGCATTCCTGGCCTGAAAATGACAGTGGTTGCAGCGGATGGGCAGTATGTCCATCCGGTCTCGGTCGACGAGTTCCGTATCGCAGTAGCCGAAACCTACGATGTCATTGTTGAGCCAGAAGACGAACAGGCATACACCATCTTCGCTCAATCCATGGACCGTACGGGCTTTTCCAGGGGCACCCTGGCCATCCGTGAAGGCTTGCAAGCTGCTGTTCCAACCGTTGACCCACGCCCCCTCATTTCCATGAATGATATGGGCATGGACCACAGCAGCATGGCCGGCATGGATCACAGCAAAATGGCTGGCACGGACCACGGCAGCATGGCCGGCATGGATCACAGCAAGATGGCTGGCACGGACCACGGCAGCATGGCCGGCATGGATCACAGCAAGATGGCTGGCACGGACCACGGCAGCATGGCCGGCATGGATCACAGCAAGATGGCTGGCATGGACCACGGCAGCATGGCCGGCATGGATCACAGCAAGATGGCTGGCATGGACCACGGCAGCATGGCCGGCATGGATCACAGCAAGATGGCTGGCACGGACCACGGCAGCATGGCCGGCATGAGTAAGGAAATGCAGAGTCATCCAGACTCAGAGCTCAACAACCCATTGGTCGACATGCAGACGATGACCCCGACGGCAAAATTGGATGACCCGGGCATCGGGCTACGTAACAACGGCCGCCGCGTCCTGACCTATGCAGACCTGCGGAGCACCTTCATCGACCCAGATGGACGAGAGCCTAGCCGGAATATCGAGCTGCACCTGACGGGTCACATGGAGAAATTCGCCTGGTCCTTCGACGGCATCAAGTTTTCCGATGCCGCCCCCCTGCGCCTCAAGTACGGAGAGCGCCTTCGTATCACCTTGATTAACGACACCATGATGACTCACCCCATCCACCTTCATGGCATGTGGAGCGACCTGGAGGATGAGAACGGCAACTTCATGGTTCGAAAACACACCATCGACATGCCACCAGGCTCAAAACGAAGCTATCGCGTAACTGCGGATGCTTTGGGGCGTTGGGCCTATCACTGTCACCTCATGTTCCATATGGAAACGGGCATGTTCCGAGAAGTCCGTGTGGACGAATGAACGGGAGATCCGAGATGAGCAAACCAATGAAACGAAGCACGTTTTTCCTCTCCGCTGCGATGGCTGGCCTGTTTGCTATTTATGCCCCGTTGTCGTGGTCCAGCGATGACCATGAGCAGCACGCCCAGAAAACTGCCGATGCTGCGAAAGGCAAAGGTTCCCAGGGCATGGATCATGGATCCATGATGGGTATGGATCATGACTCGATGAAGGGCATGGATCATGAATCCATGATGGGTATGGACCATGACTCGATGAAGGGCATGGACCACAAAAAAATGATGGAATCACATGGCAGCGACAAAGCTAAGGCAGGGAAAGATGGCCAATAGCCTGGCGCGACCATCGCTGCTGGCCTTGACCCTTTCAGCCGGCATGCTAGGCGCTGTGCCCAGCTTTGCCGCTGACGAAATGGACCATTCGGCAATGGGGCACGGGTCCATGAAAATGGGCAGGGCCCCGTCGCATGACTCGATGCCAGGCATGGACCATGGGGCGATGGATCACTCTACGATGAACCATGGCTCTGGCGAGCCTGCGACCAGCAGCCGTACCCCGATTCCCGAACTAACGGACGCGGACCGCCAAGCGGCCTTCCCCCCACTGGGCGGGCATCAGATGCACGACAGCGCGATCAACAGCTTCTTCTTGCTGGATCAACTGGAGTATCAGGACGCAGACGACGGTAGTGCGCTGTCGTGGGACGCTTCTGGCTGGATAGGCGGCGATATCAACCGGCTCTGGCTCCGCTCCGAAGGTGAACGCACTAACGGCGTCACTGAAGATGCCGAGTTGCAAGTCCTCTATGGCCGTTCTATAAGCCCCTGGTGGGATGTGGTTGCCGGGGTGCGCCAGGACTTCAAACCCGAATCCCCCCAGACCTGGGCGGCGTTCGGTATTCAGGGTATGGCACTTTACGACTTCGAAGCCGAAGCCACTGCATTCATCGGTGAAAACGGTCAGACCGCCGCTCGCCTGGAAGGCGACTACGACATTCTCCTGACTAATCGCCTCGTCCTGCAGCCAACAGTTGAAGCCAATTTCTATGGCAAGAACGATCCCGCGCGCGACGTAGGTTCCGGCCTCGCGAATACCGAAGTCGGACTGCGGCTACGGTATGAAATCGTCCGTCAGTTCGCACCCTACATAGGCGTCACCTGGAGCCGCTCCTACGGCAAGACCGCAGACTTCATCCGCGATGAGGGTGGGGATGTGGATGAAGCGCGTTTCGTTGCCGGTATCCGCATGTGGTTTTGAGAGCCTTACATGAAAAGAACAATTACAACGCTCGTAGTAGCGGGTGCCGCGGCCAGTGCAGGGGTATTGGGTGCAGCTTACCTTGGCCTGGTCAACGTCGGCGCTGACGATCCGCATTTCCCTGCAGTGCATGCATTTCTGGTCATGGCTCGGGATCGCTCCATTGAGGTACGCGCAAGAAACATCGAGGTACCGAACCTCAAGGATGAAAATCTGATTCGTGTCGGCGCCGGCAACTACAACGCCATGTGCATCGGTTGCCATCTTGCCCCTGGCGTCGAGAAAACAGAGCTCAGCCAGGCGCTTTATCCGTCTCCTCCCAACCTTGGCAAGCTTGGGGTCGGTGGTAAACCCGCCGTAGCATTCTGGACCATCAAGCACGGCATCAAAGCCTCTGGCATGCCTGCCTGGGGCAAGAGCATGGGCGATGAGTACATCTGGGGACTCGTTGCATTTCTGGATCAACTACCCCAGATGAACGCCCAACAGTACAACGCGATGGTAGCGATCAGTGGCGGTCACCAGCATGGTGGAGGTGAAAGTGAAATGCACAGCCATGAAGGCCAACACGGCGACAACGTGCCCAATCACCCTGCAGAGGCAGTCTCGGGGAGAGATCATCATGACAGGGGACATGCAGAGGCACACCATCCCAAATCACCATCACCAGAGCCCGCACCTGAACACCACGGCCATGACGAAACCGGCAGTGATCACCACTCAAAGCCGGCTCAGAAGAAGCCTATTCACCGTGATGGTGCGGAGCATACCCATGAAGGCTGATTACGATCCTCCCATGAATCAGCCGTCATAAGTCGCAGAAAAAGCCGGTCAAAAACGACCCCAAAGTGGCGGATTTCAACGCTTTAAAAAGGTTAAAAACCAATACTAATCATATGGATAGTCTTTAAAAACCAACCATAAGCCGGCTTTTAAATTTAACAAGCCTTTAAAAACAGCAGTCACAATCCGCGGGTATCCACCCCCGACCTACGTGCACAGCACGCAGCCCCTTGCACCTCCTGTTGTGCTCAGCCCCCCCGCTGTTAAGGACAGCACGCAAGCGATCCTGGTGTGCCTGCGTCTTCTTGCAATGCATAGAGACATCAAATTGATATTTCGAAATCTTCCAAGGGGGCGGCTTTTTTGAAGGTGAGCGTTTCGCACTAGACTATAATTAAAGGATTAGATGTAGGCCGACACGTGCAGCTATCCTTGGAGATTGCTTAATAATATTTAATCTGTAACGGCTTGGTGTAGTGATGAGGACTTAGCATGAACGCCATGTTGAAAGAGCTGCACGCCTATCATCATGAGGTGGCTACCAAAATTACTCAGATCAAAGAGTTACTGGAGAGGATAAGGCACGGATCCGCGGGTGCCGATGACTGCAAGCTGTTGTTTAAGCAGCTGGAAGCCTTGCATGGTGATGCAGAGCGACACCACCATGAAAATGAAGAGCTTATTCGGCTGGCCTTGCTGGCAACCGACGCACCGATTCACCAACGGGTCATGGCTATCGAGCAAGATCATAAAGCCTTCAAGCGAATTGCCGGACAGCTCAAGATGTTGGAGCAGTCAACGCAAGAAGCGAGAGTAATCGCCGACACGATCGAAGACTTCATCAAGAAATATTATGACCATATGGATGCCGAGGAGAATATTTTCTTTCCGGTGGCAGACAAGTGGTTGTCAGACACCCAATGGCAGGAAATAAAGCATCAATGGCACCCCGCGTAGATTTAATTTCCTTGAATTAAAAGCACGCTACTTATTAACACGCGGCCTCACAATTTTATGGCCCTGATACCCGAGGGTGCAGATACGCTCCCACGCTTCTCATCATTCAGCCTGAAGGCCGCGCCCTTTGCCGGCGCGGCCTTGTTTTATGGCGCACCTAGCAGCCACAGACTTCGTCAGAAGTCATACCGCGCCCCAACCATCATGCTGCGCGACGGCCCGTAGAAGTTGAACGTCGAGGTAGACCCCACCCGCGACAGGTAGTCCCGGTCGAACAGGTTGTTGACGTTGAGGGTGGCCGTCAGCTTCGAAGTCACCGGGTAAGACAGCATCGCGTCCACCGTGGCATAGCCCGGTGCATCGATACGCACGCCGCCACTCTCGGAATGGAAGTTGCTCATCGCCGATATACCGCCACCCACGGCCAAGCCAGTCAGCGGCCCTTGGCTGATGGTGTACTTGCTCCAAAGCGAAGCCTGGTTGCGCGGCATGATGAAGAACGTGGTTTCGGCGTCCCCCTTGACGGTTTCGGTCTCCATCCACGTGTAGCCAGCCAGCAGTTCCCAGTTTGGCGTCAGCTTGCCGCTCACTTCCACTTCCGCGCCCTTCACGCGGGTCTTGCCGGATGCAACGGAGTCGGTGGTGGCCACACCATCAGCATCGTACACAGTGGTAGCGCGGTTCTTGTCGGTCAGGCGGAATACCGAGAAGCGCGTATTCAAGTCGCCGCCAAAGTAGCTGCTCTTGAGGCCGAACTCGTACTGCTCGCCTTCACGCGGTTTCAGCACCCGACCATTGCTGTCGGTGTCGGACTGCGGCTTGAACACCTGCGAATAGCTGGCGTACAGCGCGTGGTTGTCGGTCAGGTCATAGACCAGGCCACCATAAGGGGTGAAGTGGCCGTCGACGCGTTTGCTGTCATTGGTGGTGGCGCCGCTGCTAAGGGTGGTGGTGTAGAAGTCACCGCGATACCAGCTGAAGCGGCCACCGGCAATCAGCGCCAGGCGTTCCACCGGGCGGAAGGTCACTTTGGAGTACAGGCCGTACTCTTCTTCCTGCATGCCGGTCTCGGTGCTGTAGTTGGGCGACGGCTTGGCGAACTGCTTCGGCGAGTAAGTATTCACGTTGATCGCGCCGAGATTGGTGGTGCCGTTGAGGTACTCGGTGTCGTAGTTCTTGTAGTCACTCCCGACCACAAACTCGCTTACCTGCCCGAAGGTCTCGAACGGCTGGCTGTAGCTGGCGTCCAGCGAATAAGTGTCTTGCGTGAAATCACGGGCGCTGGCGCGCTCGGAGTTGGCGCCTGTGGTGGCATTGGTTGCAGTGAAGGCGTACAGATAGTTGGTGTCGCGGTGCGAGCCACGGGCCGCGACACGGCCGTAACCGCCATTGTCGAAGCGGTGGGTCAGCTCGGCGACCAGGTCAGTGGTCTTGCCGTCGAAGTAGTTCCAGTCGGCGCCCAGGAAACGCGAATGGCTGAAGTCGGGCACCTCGCCGGACAACGTGGCCGGGTAGCCGTTGTGCGGGGTGATGTTCTTCACTTCATGCATCAGGCCGAACGACAGGGTGGTGGCGTCGTCCAGGTCGATGTCCAGCGCACCGTAGTAGGTGTTGCTGGTGTTGGCGTTGTAGTCCACTTCACCATTGGTGTCGTCACGGGATGCGATGAAGCGCCCGCGCACGCGACCGGCCTCGTCCAGCGGCCCGCTCAGGTCGATTTCCTCATGATTGGTGTCCCAGGTGCCGTAGCTGCCTTCGATATGCCCCTGAAACTCGGCGGTCGGGCGCTTGCGCACCATGTTGACGATGCCACCCAGCTCGCTGGTACTGCTGAACAGCCCGGCCGGCCCGCGCATGATTTCGACGCGGTCGAACGCCGCCAACGACGGGACAGTACCGAAGATGCTGGCCATGGGCGCCGGCAGGCCGTCGATATTGAACTCGCTGTACTCGTAGCCACGGGCGTAGATCGACGAGCGGCCGCTGTCATTGGTCAGGGTGCGCAGGCCAGCGGTGTACTTGGCCAGGTCATCCAGGTGCACGAACTGGCGATCCTTGACGTAGTCCTGGGTGTACACGGTGATCGACTGCGGGATGTCCTTGAGCGCTGCCGGCGTCTTGGTGCCCACGGTAGCGGCGTCGACGCTGTAACCGCCGGTTTCTTCCGAAGGCAGCATGTCGTACAGGCGGTTGCCTTCGATGGTCAATGCAGGCAGATCAAGCGAGTTGTCTTCGGCCGCCACCTGGGCCTCCACCTGGGCCGCTACCGTTTCGGCCACTGCCGATAAAGAAAACGGCGCCAGCAACCCCAGCGCCAGCCATCCCCGAACCCGCTGTAAGCTGCCCACACTTTTGAAACCGGTCATGACACACCCTTCGCCAAAATGATATTGAATCGCAAACGAAACAAGTTGCTTTTTGCGAACGATACCGGGGCGAAAACCAGGGTGCAGCAGGATTAACCTTCTTAACACATCAAGCCGTTGCCCTTTCCCTGCAGCCAGTGGGATGATTCGCAACTGATAAAAGTTCTCATCAAGGCTCGCCGTGCCCACCTCACTTCTCCTTGCCGAAGACGACCCACGCCTGCTTCAGGACCTGGACCGTCATTTCCGCAACCGCGGCTTCCAGGTGCACGCCTGCGCCAGCGGCACCCAGGCCCTGAATGCCATACAGCAATCGCAGTTCGAACTGGTGCTGCTGGACATCATGCTGCCAGGCATCGACGGCCTCAGCCTGCTCGACGCCCTGCGCCGCCAGCAGGCCGTGCCGGTCATGCTGATGTCGGCACTAGGGGCCGAGCAGGATCGCATCAGCGGCTTCACCCGTGGTGCAGACGACTACCTGCCCAAGCCCTTCAGCCTGGCAGAGCTGGACGCACGGGTAGATGCCTTGCTGCGTCGCGTGGCATTCGATCGTGGTACGGCGCTGCGTGCCGACGTGGGGGAGGTGATGCTGGACCACGACCGCCAGGACGTTATCCACAACGGCAACGCCGCTGGCCTTACCGCTTCCGAATTCCGTTTGCTGGTCACGCTGCTGGCCCACCCCGACGAAGCGTTGAGCAAGCCCTTCCTGTACCAGACCGTGCTGCACAGGGCCTATACCCGACTGGACCGAGGCCTGGATGTGCATGTGTGCAACCTGCGCCGCAAACTGGCCGACATCAACGCCCAGCACCTGCAGATCCAGGCCGTGCGTGGCCAAGGGTACATCCTGGTCGACACGGAGCAGACCTGATGCGTCGCCACCCGTTGCTGTGGAAACTGGCCTTGCTGCAAGTCAGCTTCTGCCTGTTGCTGATCTGGCTCATCTGGACCTGGGGCCTTTCGGTGGAACGCAGTACCTATTTTCTGTCCCAGGCCGACCAGGACTACCTGGCGCGTTATGCTCAACAGGCCGAACAGGCGTGGGAGCAGGACGGCGCAGCCGGCACCGAAGCCTGGCGCAAGCAGGTGGCACTGGCCGAGGACACCTGGGTGGCCGTGATAGGCCCACACCTTCAGAGCCTTGGCACCACCCCGCTGAGCGCCGAGGAAGCCAGCCACCTGACATTCATGCGCAAGCTCGACTGGCCGATGAGCCGGCGCCTGCAGGATGAATTGCCATACGTCAGCATCGAATTTCCGCAACACCCCGAGCATGGCCGCCTGGTGCTGCAATTGCCCGAACGGCTGCTACCCACAGGCCTGACGCCCTGGACCCATGTGGTGACTCATGGCGTTGCCCCCGCGCTGCTGGCCCTGCTGCTGGGCCTTGCGCTATACCGGCACCTTGTCGTGCCGCTGAACCGCCTGCGCGACCGCGCCGACGCCCTGCGGGCCGATGACCTTGACAGCCCCGCCCTGCCCCTGCAGCAACGCCGTGATGAGCTGGGCGAACTGGCTCAGGCCTTCGAGCACATGGCCGGGCGCCTGCGCCAGAGCCTTGAGCAACAGCGCCTGCTGTTGCGCACGCTGTCTCACGAACTGCGCACGCCGCTGGCGCGGCTGCGCATCGCCCATGACAGCGACTTGCCACCGCCGCAGTTGCGCGAGCGCCTGGACCGTGAGGTGGCCGACATGCAGAAGTTGCTGGAAAACACCCTCGACCTGGCGTGGATGGACACCGAACAACCCAGCCTGTCGACCGAGCCGGTATTGGTGCTTTCCGTGTGGGAAGCCTTGTGCGAGGACGTCTGTTTCGAAAGCGGCTGGGACCGTGCGCGCCTGCCGTGTTCACTTGGCACTGACTGCCTGCTGCAGGCCCATCTGGACAGTCTGGCCCAGGCCCTGGAAAACCTGTTGCGCAATGCCATTCGCCACTCGCCGACCGAAGGCCGGGTCAGCCTTGATGGCTGGCGCGAGGGCGCATGCTGGCACCTGCGCCTGAGCGACCAAGGGCCAGGCGTACCGGATACCGACCTTGAGCGCATTTTCAAGCCCTACCAGCGCCTGGCCGACAGTGGCGCAGGCTTCGGCCTGGGCCTGGCTATCGCCCGCCGCGCCATCGAACTGCAAGGCGGGCGGTTGTGGGCCAGCAATGGGCACCCGGGCCTGTGCCTGCACATGACCTTGCCTGCGGCCTGAGACTGTTTAGAAAGTTAATGCGCTTTACGCTCGATCGGGACTGGTTATCATCTGGGCGCTCAAGCCTTGCGCTCCTTGCAAAGCCCTGACGAGACGCCCGATGAGCAAGAAGACCCTGATGCTGGCCTTGGCACTTGCCCTGGCGGCCCCTCTTGTCCTGGCCCAGCCCGAGCATGACCAGAAGATGGACACGTCGGTGTTACAGCGCCAGGACCTGGCCTATCACTTCAGCCAGCTTGATCTGGACTCGGCCGATGGCCTGCGTCACTACCGCCTGTGGGTTGGCAAGCCGAATCGTCCAGCGCCAGCATCGGGGTACCCGGTGCTGTGGATGCTCGATGGGAATGCTGCACTGGGGACGCTGGATCAGCAGCAACTGGACAGGCTCGCCGCGGGCCAGGCGCCCCTGCTGGTGGCGGTGGGTTACCGGACCGAACTGCGCATCGACAGGGCCGGCCGCACGCTGGACTACACCCCGGCGCTGCCGGAGCAGGTGCAGCAGCGTGATCCGCTGACCGGCCAGCCCAGCGGCGGGGTCGATGCGTTCCTGAAGCTTCTGACCGGGCGCATGCGCACGATGGTGTCGGCTATGGCGCCGATCGATCCGCAACGACAGACGCTGTGGGGGCACTCCTATGGTGGCCTGGCTGTGCTTCACGCACTGTTTACCTGCCCCGGCGAATTCAGCCTTTACGCTGCTGCCAGCCCGTCACTGTGGTGGCGCGATGGTGTGATTGTCCGGGAGGCGCAAGGGCTTCCCTCACGCCTTGGCGAGGCGCGCCCGCACCTGTTGCTGATGCGCGGCGGGCAGGAGCCCGCCAGCCCGCATGGTTCGCCGCACGAGAACGACGAGTTGCCTGCGCGCCAACTGGCGGCAGATCTGGCCGCGATCAAAGGCCTCGACGTGCGCTTTGAGCGCTTCGAGGGTCTGGGGCATGGGCCCATGCTGGGCGCCTCCCTGCGCAGGGTGATCGAAGGCATGTCTGGCCAGTGACCAGCCCTGTGCCTGCCCGGCTCAACGTTGCGCGTACTTGAGCACGTACAGGCACAGCTCGCGGTAGACATCGACAGGCAACTGCGACATCAGCCTCTGAGCCTGGCCGAGGGTTTTGCAATTGAGTTCGGCCATCGCCCGACGGTGTTCCGAACCCAGCAGGCCGGCATGCACCACCTGCGCATACTGAATATAGGAACAGGGGAAATCGGCCTGGGGACTGCGCTGGACCTTGAAGTTGATCTTCAGGTCTGCCCCGCGGAAGAATGCTCTGCCCTGGTAGGTCTGCTGGGGCACGAGGAGCCCTTTTTCAGGACAGGTGCTGTAACAGACCGGCAGGCTGTTCTTTTCCGTCTCCAGGCCACGTCGATAGATCACGATTTCGGAACCCGGTACCTCGATACAGGCGTTTTCGAAAGCATCGATGATGGACCTGCCATTGATTTGCGCCTCTTCGATCTGCGTCAGGCTGACCACACGCTCGATCTCATGATTGCCAACGCTGTTGACCACACGGTCCAGGGTCGACCAGTGGCTGAACTCTTTCTGACACGCTATCAGATGGACCTCGCTCTGATAGCCCTGCCGGGCGGCTTCAGGTGGAAAATCAGCGAAATGAGGGCTGTCGAGCGCGGTCTCCATGATGATGTTGTATTTGTTTTCCATCGCATACGTGCAAATCATGGCCCCCAGTCGCCAGATGAACGACTCGGTATGCTCATAGACATGCAGCACGCCTTTGTCTTCCATCGCCCGATAATGAGGGTGCAGTTCACGAAAATGGGTTTCGTAAAGGCGAACATAATTGTCGTAGCGCCCGCTCTTCAGCAGCGTGTTTTCCAGCAAGTACGTCTTACCCGAGCCTTGTGTACCGGCAATGATGAGCATTTTGGGCTTGAGCACGCCGTCGACGTAGTCGCGCTTCTTGTCGAACAAAGTGTCGACGACCTTTCTGAATGCGAGATGGAGATCGGTATCGGTAAAAGGATAGAGAGAGGACATGACGGTTCGTTTCCTAGGTTTGCCAATGTGACCGTCACGAAGGTAAGCGCTGCGGCAAGTGCAAAGGGGTAGATGGTTACTGCTGCAAGTCTCGTCGAAGGTAGTAGAACCGCGGGTTGCCACTGGGGTGGCCCTGTGCTGTATGCTGGGTCGGTCTTCAGGGCGGGGTGTAAGTCCCCACCGGCGGTAAATCGAAAGATGAGCCCGCGAGCGCCCCGACCATGTCGGGGGTCAGCAGATCTGGTGCAACTCCAGAGCCGACGGTCATAGTCCGGATGAAAGAAGGCGTCATGCAGGGGCCATCCGGGCGCCCTTGCGCGCGCATTTTGTTCGCCCCGAGACGTTCATCGATCATTCACGAGGAGCGTTTCATGTTCACCCAGCACCACACGCAATTTCCCACTGTTTCCGCCGCCATCGCCGCCTTCCAGGCCGGGCGCCCTGTACTGTTGCTCGACGATGACGACCGCGAGGACGAAGCGGACATCATTGCCGCCGCCGAGAACATTACGCTGCAGACCATGGCCATGATGATTCGCGATTGCAGCGGCATTGTCTGCCTGTGCCTGGACGAAGCCACCGTCGACGAACTGCAACTGGCACCCATGGTGCAGAACAACCAGGCCCGCCACGGCACCGGTTTCACCGTCACCATCGAGGCGGCCGAAGGTATCACCACCGGGGTTAGCGCCCAAGACCGCATCACCACCATTGACGCAGCACTGCGTTCCAGCGCCGAACAGCGCCATATCGTCAGCCCGGGGCATGTTTTTCCGCTGCGCGCCCGCAATGGCGGTGTGCTGACCCGCCGTGGGCACACCGAAGGTTCGGTAGACCTGGCGCGCCTGGCCGGCCTGCGCCCGGCAGCGGTCTTGTGCGAGCTGATGAACCCCGATGGCAGCATGGCCCGTGGCGAGCAGGTGGCGGTATATGCACGGCAGTACAATTTGCCGGTGCTGACCATCGAGGAGCTGGCGCGGTACCGTGAGGCGATGCTGGAACGGGAAGCAGAGCCGGCCTGATCCACCGAACCGGGACGCTTTGCGGTCCTTGTGTGAGCGGCCCTTTCGCGACACAGGGCCGCTCCTCCATCGGTCTGCATCAGCCGATGCAGTTGCCGGAAGTTTGCTCCCCCCGCCCCGCTCTGCTAGTGTCGCGCCGTTCTGAATGCCACCGAGACAGTCGCCATGGCCCGCAAAAAAGCCTCCCTCGATTTCGAGCAATCCCTCGCAGACCTGCAAGCACTGGTCGAGCGCCTGGAGAACGGCGAGTTGTCGCTGGAAGAGTCGCTGGCCGCCTTTGAACAAGGCATCGCCCTGACCCGTGACTGCCAGGGCGCCCTGGCCCAGGCCGAACAGAAGGTGCAAATTCTGCTGGAGCGCGACGGTGAACTGGCTGCCCAGCCCTTCGACGCGGAGCCGGAAGCATGATTGGCACCTACCAGGCCAGTTGCCAGGCCCGAGTCGACGCAGCCCTCGAACCGCTGTTCATCGCCCCGAGCAAAGAGCTGGAACGCCTTTACGCCGCCATGCGCTACAGCGTGATGAACGGCGGCAAACGCGTGCGCCCGCTGTTGGCCTATGCGGCCTGCGAAGCCTTGGGCGCCCCGGCCGAACAGGCCAACGGCGCAGCCTGCGCGGTAGAGCTGATCCATGCTTACTCGCTGGTGCATGACGACCTCCCTGCCATGGACGACGACGACCTGCGTCGCGGCCAGCCGACCACCCACAAGGCGTTTGACGAAGCGTGCGCAATCCTCGCGGGCGACGGCTTGCAGAGCCTGGCTTTCAGTGCCCTGCTCGACCCATGCCTGAGCCCTCAGATCGACAGCATTCGCCTGGCCATGGTTCAGGTACTGGCCAAAGCTGCCGGCCCGGCCGGCATGGTTGGCGGCCAGGCGATCGATCTCGGTTCGGTGGGCCAGAAGCTGGACCAGCAGGCGCTGGAGTTCATGCACCGGCACAAGACCGGCGCGCTGATCGAAGCCAGCGTACGCCTCGGCGCCCTGGCCAGTGCCCGTGCCGAACAGGCGCAGCTGGATGCCCTGCAGACTTATGCACAGGCCATTGGCCTTGCATTCCAGGTGCAGGACGACATCCTCGACGTGGAAAGCGACACTGCTACCTTGGGCAAACGCCAAGGTGCAGACATAGCGCGTGACAAACCGACCTACCCGGCCCTGCTGGGCCTGGAAGCCGCCAAAGCCTATGCAATCGAACTGCGCGACCAGGCGCTGGCTGCACTGCAAGGGTTCGGCGAAACGGCCGAACCGCTGCGGGCCTTGGCGCGTTACATCGTCGAACGCCGTAACTAAACAGCTTCACCGATCCCTGTAGGAGCGGGTTACCCGCGAATGCGATCTTGAATTTGCCGACGCATTCGCGGGTAAACCCGCCCCCACAGGGGACCGCGTAACCTGTGGTCGAATGGGCACTTTTCCCACAATGGGGTAAACTGCCGCGTCTTCACACACCTATAACGACTCGCCTGATGCCCACGACGTTTCAAGAGATCCCCCGCGAACGCCCGGTCACGCCGTTGCTCGACCGCGCTGACACGCCTGCCGGCCTGCGCCGGTTGGCCGAAGCCGACCTGGAGACGCTGGCCGACGAACTGCGCCAGGAACTGCTCTACACCGTCGGGCAGACCGGTGGGCACTTTGGTGCCGGTCTGGGCGTGATCGAGCTGACCATCGCCCTGCACTACGTGTTCGACACCCCGGACGACCGGCTGGTGTGGGACGTAGGGCACCAGGCCTACCCGCACAAGATCCTCACCGGGCGTCGTAACCGCATGCTCAGCCTGCGCCAGAAGGACGGCATCGCGGCCTTCCCGCGCCGCAGCGAAAGCGAGTACGACACCTTTGGCGTTGGCCACTCCAGCACCTCGATCAGCGCCGCGCTGGGCATGGCCATTGCTGCCCGTCTGCAGAACAGCGCACGCAAGTCGATCGCGGTGATCGGTGATGGCGCGCTGACCGCCGGCATGGCGTTCGAGGCGTTGAACCACGCCCAGGAAGTCAATGCCGACATGCTGGTGATCCTCAACGACAACGACATGTCGATTTCGCGCAACGTCGGCGGCCTGTCCAACTACCTGGCCAAGATCCTCTCCAGCCGCACCTACGCGAGCATGCGCGAAGGCAGCAAGAAAGTGCTGTCGCGACTGCCAGGCGCCTGGGAAATTGCCCGTCGCACCGAGGAATACGCCAAGGGCATGCTGGTGCCAGGCACACTGTTCGAAGAACTGGGCTGGAACTATATCGGCCCGATCGACGGCCACGACCTGCCCACCATGATCGCCACCCTGCGCAACATGCGTGACCTGAAAGGCCCGCAGTTCCTGCATGTGGTGACCAAGAAGGGCAAAGGCTTCGCCCCTGCCGAGATTGACCCGATCGGCTATCACGCCATTACCAAGCTGGAGCCGGCCGACAAGCCAGCTGCGCCGAAGAAAGCCAGCGGTCCGAAATACTCCGCAGTGTTCGGCCAGTGGCTGTGCGACATGGCCGCCGCCGACAACCGCCTGGTGGGCATTACCCCGGCAATGAAGGAAGGCTCGGACCTGGTCGACTTCAGCGAGCGCTACCCTGAGCGCTACTTCGACGTTGCGATCGCAGAGCAGCATGCCGTGACCCTGGCGGCCGGCATGGCCTGCGAGGGCAGCAAGCCGGTGGTGGCGATCTACTCCACCTTCCTGCAGCGCGCCTACGACCAGCTGATCCACGACGTGGCGGTGCAGAACCTCGACGTGCTGTTCGCCATCGACCGCGCCGGCCTGGTCGGCGAGGACGGCCCGACCCACGCCGGCAGCTACGACCTGTCGTACCTGCGCTGCATCCCGGGCATGCTGGTGATGACCCCCAGCGACGAGAACGAACTGCGCAAGATGCTCAGCACCGGCCACCTGTACAACGGTCCGGCCGCTGTACGGTACCCGCGTGGTACCGGCCCGAATGCGCCGATCAGCGGTGACCTGCAACCACTGGAGATCGGCAAGGGTGTGGTCCGCCGCCAGGGCGAGAAAGTGGCCTTGCTGGTGTTCGGCGTACAACTGGCCGAGGCCATGCAAGTGGCCGAACAGATCAACGCCACGGTGGTCGACATGCGCTTCGTCAAGCCGCTGGACGAGGCGCTGGTGCTGGAGCTGGCAGGCAGCCATGAACTGCTGGTAACCATTGAAGAAAACGCCATCATGGGTGGCGCGGGCGCTGCGGTGGGTGAGTTCCTTGCCAGCCAGGCAGTGCTCAAGCCGCTTCTGCACCTGGGGCTGCCGGATATCTATGTCGAGCATGCCAAGCCTGCGCAAATGCTGGCTGAGTGCGGGCTGGATGCGGCCGGGATCGAGGCTTCGGTGAAGGCCCGCATGGTCAAGCTCGGGCTCTAGGGCGCTTTCGCGGGTGAACCCGCGCCTACGCCGGCCTGCGCCGAATCACCGATGTGTGCCCACTGTAGGAGCGGGTTTACCCGCGAATACGGTAGCGGCGACAACGGTGAACGGCGGGTGAGAATTGGCCAGCAGGCCCGGCCCTTTCGCGGGTGAACCCGCTCCTACGACGGCCTGCGCCCGATCACCGATGTGTGCCCACTGTAGGAGCGGGTTTACCCGCGAATACGGTAGCGGCGACAACGGTGAACGACTGGTGAAAATTGGCCAGCAGGACCGGCCCTTTCGCAGGTGAACCCGCTCCTACGACGGACTGCACCCGATCACCGATGTGTGCCCACTGTAGGAGCGGGTTTACCCGCGAATTCGGTAGCGGCAACAACGGTGAACGACTGGTGAAAATTGGCCTGCAGGCCCGGCCCTTTCGCGGGTGAACCCGCTCCTACGACGGCCTGCGCCCGATCACCGATGTGTGCTCACTGTAGGAGCGGGTTTACCCGCGAATACGGTAGCGCCGGCAACGGTGAACGGCGGGTGGAAATTGGCCAGCAGGGCCGGCCCTTTCGCGGGTAAACCCGCTCCTACGGGGACAGCACAGTGCTGTGGAAACCCTTTGGAACTGCCCATGAAAAAGTTTGCCTGTGCCACGATTCTCTGTACCCCTACATTCCTTCTGGCCGCTGAGCGCGACGACGCCCTCAAACTCCCCGACGTGCTGATCAGCGCCAGCCGCCAGGTCGAATCGCGTACCGCCACCAGCGCTGCCAACACGGTCTTCACCCGCACCGACATCGACCGCCTGCAACCCACCAGCGTTACCGACCTGCTCTCCCGCGTGCCGGGCGTGCAAGTGGCACCTACCGGTGGCCGTGGTAGCCTGCCGGGCATCTTTATCCGTGGCACCAAGGCCGCGCAAAGCCTGGTGCTGGTCGATGGCGTGCGCATCGCCAATGCCACCTCGGGCGACAGCGGCCTGCAGTTTCTGGACATCGACCAGATCGAGCGCATCGAAGTACTGCGCGGCTCGCGCTCAGCGGTGTACGGCAGCGATGCCATTGGCGGGGTGATCCAGATCTTCACCCGACGCAGCAGTGGCCCCGGTCTGCAGCCACGCCTGCGCATGGCCGCCGGCAGCAACCAGACATTCCAACGCAGCCTAGGGCTTTCTGGCGGCAACGACACGACCCGCTTCAACCTTGGCGCCAGCCTGGACGAAACTGCCGGCATCGACTCGACCGGGCCATCCTTCGCCAGCGATGGTGACCACGACGCCTACCGCAACAAGGCGTTGAACCTGAGCCTGAGCCACACCTTCGGTGAGCGCTTCGAGGCCGGCTTGAACCTGCTCAACAGCCGTGGTCGCCGCGAATTCGACGAGCCGCGCGGTGCAAGCCCTCAGGTGCCGTATTCGAACTTCGCTGTCAGCAGCATCGGCAGCTACTTGGATGCCCAGGTCACCGAGCAGTGGAGCACTAGGTTTGAGCTGGCCCACAGCGAAAACCGCGATGAAAGCCGAGACAAGCTCAGCCACTCAAGCTCACCTTTCAATACCTACCGCGACCAAGCAACTTGGCAAAACAACCTAGCCCTGGGTGAACACAACAGCCTGCTGTTGGGTAGCGACTGGTACGAAGACCGTGTCCATGCGAGTGAGGACTTCACGGAAGACAGCCGCTGGAATCATGCGCTGTTCGTCCAGCATCGCTTTCATGGCGAATACCTTTCCACCGAGCTTGGCCTGCGCCACGACAAGAATCAGCAGTTTGGTGGGCAGACCACCTGGAGCGGCAGCCTGACGGTACCGCTCAACGAGGCCAATGATGTGTTGCTGTCGTACAGCGAAGGTTTCCGCGCCCCCACCTTCAACGACCTTTACTTCCCCGGCTACAACAACCCGGAGCTCAAGCCCGAACACTCGAAAAGTTATGAGTTGCAATGGCGCAGCCAACTGAGCAAAAACAGCAAACTGGAGGCCTCGCTATACCGCACCGACCTGCGTGACGCGATCGAATACAGCGAACGACCCGAGAATGTCGGCACCGCGCGCATCGACGGTTTCGAGATAGCCCTGAGCCAAGAATGGAACAGTTGGACGTCTCAACTAGGCCTGGCACTGATCGACCCGCGCAACAGGGAGAATGGCCATACCCTACCTCGCCGGGCACGGCGCACCTTGAGCCTGGACGTGGACCGCCAGTTCGACCGCTTCGCTGTTGGCGCTACCTGGCAGGCAGTCAGCAGCAGTTACAACGATGAAGGCAATAGTGACCCCATTGCAGGCTACGGCATCGTGGGCCTGCGCGGAAGCTGGGTAGCAAGCCGCGAGCTTACGCTCGACCTGAAGCTGGATAACCTGCTGGGGAAGCAGTACAGCCGCGTCCACTACAACCATCAGGGCAACGACTACGGCTATCGCGAAGAAAGACGCACTTGGCTCTTGAGCATCACCTGGACACCGGCGCTTTAGCGTCCAGCAACGCACACAAGCGGGCGGTGGCTTCGATCATCTGTCCGCTGGGGCGCTCCAGCCCTTTGTCCGGCACCACCAGCAGGCGCCCATCAGCCACCGCTCGAATCTGCGGCCAAGCCTTCCAGCTGGCCAGTTGCGCCTCATCAGCTGCCAGGATGACCTGCGGATTACGCTGCAGCACGGACTCCACATTCACCTGTGGCGCCGGCTGGCCAAGGTCGGCGAACACATTGCGCGCCCCGCACACGGCCAGGGCGTCGGTCACGACCTGTCGGCCACCGAGCGTGTACAACGGCCGTTCCCAGACTTGATAAAACACCTGCAAGGGTTCGTCACGCCGATACTGCTGGCGCAGCTGCTGCAGCCGCTCACGCAGGGCTCGTGCGTAGGAATGGCCTTGCTCGGCACGCCCGATACGCCCGGCAATGGCCTCGATCTGCTCGATCAGCTGGCTGATGTCGTGGGGTTCGGCGCTGAAGGTGGCCATACCCAGGCGCTTGAGTTGGTCGCGCTGGGCCGGTGGCACACTGCCTGGCCACAGCAGCAACAGGTCGGGGCGCAGGCTGAGCAGGCGCTCCATGTCCAGTTGCCCTTGGCGCCCGACCGAAGGCAAATGGCGCAGCGCAGCCGGCCGTTCGCCACCGTCGAGCACGCCCACCAGCAGGTCGTCTGCCTGCAGCTCAAGCATGATCTCGCTCATCGAGGGGGCCAGACTGACGACACGCAGCGGTTCTGCAGCCAGTACAGTGCAGGCGAACAACGCCAGCAGGCCAGGTAGCAGTCGCATCAGCCCAGCTGGCGCGGAATGCGATAGAGGTACAGCACTACAACGGTAGACAATGCGAGGAGGATCTGCGGCACTGCCTCCAGACCGACCAGCACCGACAGTGCGGCGACCCAAGCCGGGAAGCAGGCATACAGCATGGCCATGCGCCGCACCCGCGCCAGTTCGATCCAGGCAGCGGCTTCTTCGCCCGTACCGAGCACCTTTGAGGTGGCGATAAGTGCGCGCTTGTAGGCACCGAAGCGCGGCAGGCTGAGGAACATGGTGGCCGCACCGGCGATGAACAGTGGCATGGCCAACACCGGGATCAGTGCATCACCGCCCCCAAAGGCCCAAGCCATGACTGGCAGCGGCACCAGGCCCACCGCCAGGTACTGCCACCAGGCCAGCGCCAGGCGCCGCTTGACCTCGGCGCGAGTCACGCCTGGGGCACCTCGCCCTGGTGTTCGTTGCCCAGCATGTGGCCCAACTTGCCGGCCTTGGTCGCCAGGTAGTAGCGGTTGTGCGGGTTATGCCCGGTGTGCAGCGGCACACGCTCGGCAACCACGATGTTCATGTCGGTCAGGGCTTTGACCTTGCGCGGATTGTTGGTCATCAGGCGCAGCGACTTCACGCCCAGGTGCTCGAGCATCGGCAGGCATATGGCGTAGTCACGCTGGTCGGCAGCGAAGCCCAGGCGTTCGTTGGCTTCGACGGTGTCGGCGCCACCATCCTGCAGCTCGTAGGCGCGGATCTTGTTCAGCAGGCCGATGCCACGGCCTTCCTGACGCAGGTACAACAGCACCCCACGGCCTTCGCGGGCGATGGCCTGCAGCGCGGCTTCCAGCTGCGAGCCGCAGTCGCAGCGCTGGCTGAACAGTGCATCGCCGGTCAGACACTCGGAATGCAGGCGCCCCAGTACCGGCTGGCCGTCCGCGATATCACCCAGGCTGAGCACCACATGCTCACGGCCTGTGGCTTCGTCGAGAAAGCCATGCATGGTGAAGGTCGCGAAGGGCGTCGGGAGTTTAGAGGCGGCAACAAAGACGACGGGCACGTTGTGCTCCTGGAATAAGTAGGAAATTTCTCGTGGGCCGATTGTATCAGCAGGTTGGGGGATGTGGGCTGGCTGTATATGGTGGCTTAAGATCGAAAAGTTCGATACTTATTAAAAAGCCATCGCTCAATCACAAGCCCGCTGCCACAGGGGGCCGCGATGTACCTTGGTGTATTCAGCCTCAGTGCGGGTGACTACCCGCGTTGAACGGATAGGGCTGTTTCCAGTGCTCGAAAATCGGTTTCAGTTCGCCGCTACGCACCAGCTCCTTCATGCGCTTGTCGAACAGGTCGCACAGGGCCTTGGCCTGGTCGTTACGGGCAAAAGCCAGGTACAACGGCAACTCGGCCACGTGGGTACGGCGGAAGCGCTCAGGCTGGGAGGCTTGCCCTAGCACGTAGTCGACCTCGGTCAGTGCGTCGATGTAGTAGTCCACCCGGTCGTGCTCGAGCATCGGCAAAATGCCCTCGCGACGCTGGATTTCGCGGAATTCGTGCACATTGGGCAAGTAGCTGCCGTAATCATAACCACGCACCCAAGCCAACCGGTACTTGCCGATGGTATCCAGGGTAGGCGCAGGTTTGCTGGCCAGCCCCAGGGCATAGATGTGGTCCATGTCGAAGTGCCAGCGCGGGTACAGGTTGTCGTCGTTCTCTTCCTTGTACGAGCCAACCCAGGCATCAGCCTCGCCGCGCTTGACCAGGCCAACCGCCCGGCTGTAGGGCGCGCTCTGGGTAACCACCTCGACGCCGGCCGGCTCGAACACTTTGCGCAGCACATCCCAGGCCACCCCGGTACCGTCGGCATTGGTGTAGTCGAGCCACTCCTCGCTAACCAGATGGATCTGTTTCGGGATGCCCTCGGCAGCTGTTACCCACGGGGCAATACTCAGCAGCATTGCCAGCAGTACAGTCCTTACGGCCATTCACGCACTCCCTGTTTCAGGCAACCGCCCACACCAGAACCTGCATGCCCAGCCAGGCAAACACGCCGGCCAGGATATCGTCGAGCATGATGCCGACGCCCCCGTGCACATGACGATCGATCCAGCGGATCGGCCACGGCTTGAGGATGTCGAAGAAGCGGAACATCAGGAACCCTGCCAACAGCCACTGCCAGCCCTCCGGCACCAGCCAGAGGGTGATCCACATGCCGACAATCTCGTCCCAGACAATGCCTTCATGGTCGTGTACACGCAAGTCATTGGCAACTTTGCCGCACAACCAGAAGCCAAACAGCATGCTCACGCCGAGCAACAGCCAGTATCCCCAGTCGGGCAACATCTGCCAAAGCGGGATAAACGGTATGGCCACCAGCGAGCCCCAGGTACCTGGCGCCTTGGGCAAGGTGCCAGAACCGAAGCCAAAAGCGATGAAGTGCCACGGGTTGCGCCAGACCGAAGGCGGAACGAACTCCGCAGGCACCTGGTTGGGGTGATCGGTCACGGTCTCTCCCTAAAGTGTTGATAGCCCCGCTGGACGGGGGTTATGTCCTGGCCCTGTGCGTCGCGCAAGGTCACGCCTTGCCCTTCGAGCACACGACCGACGGTATGCACTTCGATAAAATCGAAGGCTGCCAAGGGCGCCAGCGCCTCGGGTGGCAAGGTGAAGGCCAGTACGTAATCGTCGCCACCGGTAAGCGCCGCCTGCACGGCGGCTTCACGGCCGAGGAAGGCCTCCAGAGCAGGAGACACTGGCACTTGCGCCAGGTTCACCTCCAACGCGACACCGGATGCCTTGGCAATATGCCCACAGTCGGCGAGCAGCCCGTCGGAGATGTCCAGCGCCGCCGTGGCCCGGCCACGCAGCAGGGCACCGAGGGTGAGCTGCGGCATCGGTGACCAGTAATGGGCCAGCAGCGGCTCGGCCTGCGCGGCAGGCGCCTCGCGCTCGCCCAGCACCAAGGGCAAGGCACCGGCGGCCTTGCCCAGCGAACCGCCGACACACAACAGGTCACCCGGCCTTGCACCGCTGCGGCGCAAGGCCTGGCCAGCCGGCACGCGGCCGAACACGGTGACGGTGATACTCAAGGGGCCGCGCGTCGTGTCACCACCGATCAGGCTCATGCGGCAACGGTGGGCCATGCGACCAAGGCCGTTGGCATAGGCCGCCAGCCAGTCAGGGCCAACGTCAGGGAGGGTCAGTGCGAGGGTAAAGCCGATTGCAGTCGCGCCCATGGCTGCCAAGTCACTGGCCGCCACAGCCAACGATCGCTGGCCAAGCAGCAACGGATCGCAAACAGCAGGAAAGTGCACCCCGGCGACCAGGGTGTCGGTCGACACCGCCAGTTGCTCACCGGGGGGAAGGTCCAGCAGGGCACAGTCGTCGCCGATACCCAGCGCCACGCCCTCGCCGCCCTGCGCACAGGGCGCAGCGGCGAAGTAATGGTTGATCAGCTCGAACTCACCCATGACCAGGCAGCGCCAGGATCAGCGCTTGTTCGCCTTGACTTCTGCTTCACGCAGCGCCGGGGCTAGCTTGTCGAGCACGCCGTTGACGAACTTGTGGCCGTCAGTGGCACCGAAGACCTTGGCCAGCTCCACGCCTTCGTTGATCACGACGCGGTACGGCACGTCGACGCGTTTGATCAGTTCCCAGGTGGACAGACGCAGCACGGCCAGCTCGACCGGGTCGAGCTCTTCCAGTGCGATGGTCATGCAAGGCACCAGCGCTTTGTCGATTTCGCCCTTGATTGCCGGGACCCCATGCAGGATCTCGCGGAAATAGGCACCGTCGACATCGGTGAAATCGTTATCCACCCGGAACTGCGCTTCGATCTCGTTCAGCGAATGCTGGGCCATGTGCCACTGGTAGAGGGCCTGGGTCGCGAGCTTGCGGGCTTCGCGGCGCTTGGCGCTCTTCGAGGGCTTGCCGGCATCCGCAGGTTTTGGATCGCGCGGGTTGAAACGATCGCTTTCGTCGCTAATCACTTGGCCTCCAACTGCGCCAGCAGGCTGACCATTTCCAGTGCGGACAGGGCAGCTTCAGCACCTTTGTTGCCGGCTTTGGTGCCAGAACGCTCGATGGCTTGCTCGATGGAGTCGACGGTCAGTACGCCGAAGGCCACCGGAACACCGAACTCCATGGACACCTGGGCCAGGCCCTTGGTGCACTCGCCCGCCACGTATTCGAAGTGCGGGGTACCGCCACGGATCACGGCGCCCAGGGCGATGATCGCGTCGTAGGCGCCTTGCTGGGCGACCTTCTGTGCCACCAGCGGGATCTCGAATGCACCCGGGGCACGGATGATGGTGATGTCGCTTTCGCTGACACCGTGGCGTACCAGGGCATCAACGGCACCGCTTACCAGGCTTTCGACAACGAAGCTGTTGAAGCGGCCAACCACCAAAGCATAGCGACCTTTGGGGGCGATGAAGGTACCTTCGATGGTCTTCAGGGTCATTCCGATATTCTCATCTTCAAGAGCGAGGCCGCATACAAGCGGCCTCGACAGGGGTCTGGACTCGAGCAGAGGGCGTCAATGCCGCCTCAAGTCACTCGGAGGGCACGTATTCTACAACTTCCAGATCGAATCCGGATATCGCGTTGAACTTCATCGGCGAACTCATCAGGCGCATCTTGCGCACACCGAGGTCGCGCAGGATCTGCGAACCGGCCCCCACGGTGCTGTAGGTAGTCGGTGCCTTGGCCGGTGCATCGCCCGCGCTTTCGCGGATGTGCGCCAGCAGCACGTCGCCGTCCAGCGGGTGCCCCAGCAGCAGCACCACGCCACTGCCGGCTTCGGCCACTGCGGCCATGGCCGCGCGCAGGCTCCAGCGGCCTGGCTGCTTGACCAGCAGCAGGTCACGCAGTGGGTCCATATTGTGTACCCGTACCAAGGTCGGCTCTTCGGCGCAGATCTTGCCCAGGGTCAAGGCCATGTGCACGTCGCCTTCGACCGCGTCACGGTAGGTGACCAGGTTGAACTCACCCAGCTCGCTCTCCACCGATTGCTCGGAAACACGCTGCACGGTGCGCTCGTGGATCATGCGGTAGTGGATCAGGTCGGCAATGGTGCCGATCTTCAGGCCGTGCTCGGCGGCGAACACTTCCAGTTCGGCGCGGCGCGACATGGTGCCGTCGTCGTTCATCACTTCGCAGATCACGCCGCTTGGCTCGAAACCGGCCATGCGCGCCAGGTCACAGGCGGCTTCGGTGTGGCCGGCACGCGCCAGCGTACCGCCTGGCTGGGCCATCAGCGGGAAGATGTGACCAGGGCTGACAATGTCTTCGGCCTTGGCGTCCTTGGCAGCAGCAGCCTGCACAGTGCGGGCGCGGTCGGCGGCGGAAATACCGGTGGTGACGCCCTCGGCGGCCTCGATCGACACGGTGAACTTGGTGCCGAAGCCCGAGCCGTTGCGCGGTGCCATCAACGGCAGCTTCAGCGTTTCGCAACGCTCGCGGGTCATCGGCATGCAGATCAGGCCACGGGCATGCTTGGCCATGAAGTTGATGTGCTCCGGCTGGCAGCATTCGGCCGCCATGATGATGTCGCCTTCGTTCTCGCGGTCTTCGTCATCCATCAGGATGACCATTTTGCCCTGGCGGATGTCTTCGACCAGTTCTTCGATGCTGTTGAGCGCCACGCGGCACCCCCTTCTCAATCAGGATTTCAAGAAGCCATTGGCGGCCAGGAAGCTTTCGGTAATGCCACTGCCCTTGCTCGGTTCGGCGGCCTTGTCACCCAGCAGCAAGCGCTCCAGGTAACGGGCCAGCAGGTCGACCTCAAGGTTTACCCGACGCCCTGCACGGTAATCGGCCATGATGGTTTCGGACAGAGTGTGCGGGACAATGGTCAGCTCGAACTCGGCGCCATTGACCTCATTGACCGTCAGGCTGGTGCCGTCGACGGTGATCGAACCCTTGTGGGCGATGTACTTGGCCAGTTCCTTCGGTGCACGCACGCGGAACTGGATGGCGCGGGCGTTATCGCTGCGCGAAATGATTTCGCCAACCCCGTCGACGTGGCCGCTGACCAGGTGCCCGCCCAGGCGGGTGGTGGGAGTCAGGGCTTTTTCCAGGTTGACCTTGCTGCCGCTCTTGAGGTCGATGAAGGCGGTGCGCTTGAGGGTTTCGACGCTGACATCGGCCCAGAAGCCGTCACCCGGCAGCTCTACGGCCGTGAGGCATACACCGTTGACGGCGATGCTGTCGCCGAGCTTGACGTCCCCTAGGTCGAGCTTGCCGGTTTCTACGTAGACGCGCACGTCACCACCCTTGGGAGTCAGGCTGCGGATGGTGCCGATGGATTCGATGATGCCGGTGAACATGGGGTCTTCCTCAAAAACGGTTTGCGCGGGGCAAGCCCGGCATTATACGCCGGGCGCTAGCAGGGGGATGGCCGTGACCCGCCAGTCATCGCCCACTGCGCGCATTTCGGTAATTTTCAGCCGTGGTGCTTCGCTCATCTTGTCCATCGGCCAGTCCAGCAGTGGCCGGGCCTGAGAGCCGAGGAAGGTGCCAGCGACGAACAGCTGGTACTCGTCGACCAGGCCTTGCCGTGCGAAGGCACCGACCAGGCCGGCACCGGCTTCCAGCAGGATTTCGTTGACGCCGCGGGCAGCCAGGGCGCGAAGCAGCGCCGCCAGGTCGACCTGGCCATTGTCGCCCGGCAAGCTGAGCAATTCGTGGCCGGCAGCGGCATAGCGCGGGTCATCTGCGACAGCAGTCACCACCAGCGCTGGGCCCGCCTGGAAGAACGGCGCCGCCAGTGGCAGGCGCAGGCGGCCATCAACCAGCACCCGCAAGGGTGTGCGGCTGAGTGCCAGGGCGGTTGTTTCGGCATCCAGGCCCAGCTCGGCGCCACGCACGGTCATGCGTGCGTTGTCTGTCAGCACGCTGGCGGCGCTGGTCAGCACCACGCTGGAGCGGGCGCGCAAGCGCTGCACGGCTGAGCGCGCGGCCGGCCCGGTGATCCACTGGCTTTCACCACTGGCCATGGCAGTGCGGCCATCCAGGCTCATGG
Source organism: Pseudomonas sp. JY-Q (assembly GCF_001655295.1). Lineage (NCBI taxonomy): Bacteria > Pseudomonadati > Pseudomonadota > Gammaproteobacteria > Pseudomonadales > Pseudomonadaceae > Pseudomonas > Pseudomonas sp. JY-Q. Next base: position 5,540,448 of record NZ_CP011525.1, read on the forward strand.
CCAGCTTGGCGCGAACGAACGGCAGGCCGTGCTCCATGCGCTTGAGGAAGCCTGGGTTGAGGGCGCGGGCCTCGGCTTCGAGCACTCCGCTGGCCACTTCGATTCCGGCTTCGGCCAGGCGCCGCAGGCCCTGCCCCGCCACTTGTGGGTTAGGGTCCTGCATGGCGGCTACGACACGCGCCACGCCGGCCTTGACCAGTGCTTCGGCACACGGTGGCGTACGGCCATGGTGGCTGCATGGTTCCAGGGTGACGTAGGCACAAGCACCGCGGGCAAGTTCACCGGCCTGGCGCAGGGCATGCACTTCGGCATGGGGCTCGCCGGCGCGCACGTGCCAGCCTTCACCGACCACTTCGCCATCGCGCACGATCACGCAGCCTACGCGCGGGTTCGGGTGGGTGGTGTACAGGCCTTTACGCGCCAGCTCCAGCGCGCGGGCCATGTAGTGAGCGTCGAGAATGGCAGCTTGGCTGGGCATGTTCACTCTTTAGCTGGCTCACGGGCCAGGCGGTCGATTTCTTCGCGGAACTCGTCGAGGTCCTGGAAGCGCCGGTACACCGAAGCAAAGCGGATATAGGCCACTTCATCGAGTTTGCGCAACTCGGCCATGACCATTTCACCGACCACCAGCGATTTGACTTCGCGCTCGCCTGTGGCACGCAGCCGGCTCTTGATGTGCGCCAGCGCAGCTTCCAAGCGCTCGACGCTGACCGGACGCTTTTCCAGGGCCCGTTGCATACCAGCGCGCAGCTTTTCTTCGTCGAAGGGCTGGCGCGTGCCGTCCTGCTTGATCAGCCGGGGCAGCACCAGCTCGGCGGTTTCGAAGGTGGTGAAGCGCTCGCCGCAGGCCACGCATTCACGGCGGCGGCGCACCTGCTCGCCCTCGGCGACGAGGCGAGAGTCGATGACCTTGGTGTCGTTGGCACCGCAAAAGGGACAGTGCATGGTGGCAGGCAACAAAAAAAGGGAGGGCCATGGTAGCGCATTGCACTGGCAAGACAAGCCAAAGGGGTTAACATCCATGGGAAATATGCCCGTGAAGGACTCCCCCATGCACTACCGAGCGCTCGTCGTGCTGTGCTGCGCCGCTCTGCTTGCCGCCTGCGGCAGCGACAGGCCAAAGACCGACAACCCAGTGCCCGCGCCAGCCCCTTCGGCCAAGGCCGAAGTACTGGGCCCGCTGCCGGCCTACCAGCGCGAGCTGAGCGGCACCTTGCTGGAAATTCCGGCGGGTGCCGAGGTGGAACTGGCCTTGCTGGTGATCGACGAACGCGACCGCCCGCAGCGCCTGCTGGCCAGCAGTAATCTGACCGGTACCGGCCAGGCACTGCCCTACCACCTGCGCTTCAACCCCGAAGCCTTCCCGCCCGGTGCCCGGGTCGAACTGCGTGGCCGCGCCAGCAACTCCGGCCAGCTGATCATGCACCTGCCCCCGGTGCGCATTACCCAAGCACAAACCCAGGCCACCGGCCCGCTGCGTTTCGAGAAGGCGCCTTAAGTGATGCCGCTGGCTCTGCAACAGGCCCTCAGCGGCCTGATCGGCGAAGCACGCCTGATCGTCAGCGAACTGCCCGACTGTGACCTGAAGCTATGGCTGATCGACGACCAGAACATGGATCGCGCCTTCAGCAGCGAAGAAACCCGGCGCATTCTTGAAGAACCTCCCTATTGGAGCTTCTGCTGGGCCAGCGGACTGGCAATGGCCCGCTACCTGGCCGAACGCCCGGAGTGGGTGGCGGGCAAGCGCGTGCTGGACTTTGGCGCCGGCTCTGGTATCGCCGGCATTGCTGCTGCACGCGCCGGTGCACGGGAAGTGGTGGCCTGCGACCTCGACCCGCTGGCCCTCGATGCCTGCCGTGCGAATGCAGCACTGAACGGGGTGACATTACGCTACAGCAGCGATTTTTTTGCCGAGGAAGACCGCTTCGACCTGATCCTGGTTGCCGATGTGCTATACGACCGCGCCAACCTGCCGCTGCTGGATGCCTTCCTGAGCCGCGGTCGACAGGCCTTGGTGGCCGACTCGCGGGTACGTGACTTTCACCACCCGTTGTACCAGCAATTGGGCGTGCTCGAAGCACTGACCCTGCCGGACCTGGCCGAGCCACACGAATTCCGCCGGGTCAGCCTGTACCACGCCAGCCGCGACACCTTATAGTGGTGCCATACACGAGTTTGCGAGAGTCGCGATGACCCAAGACACGCCTTACATTTTCGACGCCACCGATACCAACTTCCAGCAACTGGTGATCGAGAACTCCTTCCACAAGCCAGTGCTGGTGGACTTCTGGGCCGAGTGGTGCGCGCCGTGCAAGGCGCTGATGCCATTGCTGGCAAAGATTGCCGAGGGTTACCAGGGCGAACTGCTGCTGGCCAAGATCAACTGCGACGTGGAGCAACAGGTGGTTGCCCAGTTCGGCATCCGTAGCCTGCCGACAGTGGTGCTGTTCAAGGACGGTCAGCCGGTGGACGGTTTTGCCGGGGCGCAACCGGAGTCGGCGATCCGCGCCATGCTCGAGCCGCATGTACAAATGCCAGCCGCGCCCACCGCCTCGCCACTGGAGCAGGCAAAGGCGCTGTTTGCCGAAAGCCGTTTTGCCGAAACCGAGGCGCTGTTGCAGGCGCTGCTGGGTGAGGACAACAGCAATGTCGAGGCGCTGATCCTGTATGCCCGCTGCCTGGCCGAGCGTGGCGAGCTGGGCGAAGCGCAAGTGGTGCTGGATGCGGTCAAGACTGACGAACACAAAGCTGCACTGGCCGGTGCCAAGGCCCAGCTGACCTTCCTGCGCCAGGCTGCCAGCCTGCCGGAAGTGGCAGACCTTAAAAGCCGTCTGGCGCAGAACCCGCAAGACGACGAGGCGGCTTATCAGCTGAGCATTCAGCAACTGGCGCGCCAGCAGTATGAGGCGGCGCTGGACGGGCTGCTGAAGCTGTTCCAGCGTAACCGTGGCTACGAGAACGGGCTGCCGCAGAAGGCGCTGTTGCAGGTGTTCGAATTGCTGGGTGGCGATCACCCGCTGGTTGGTGTTTATCGTCGCAAGCTGTCGGCGGCGATGTTCTGAGTGACCTTGAAGCCTGCGCTGGACCAGTGGGAGCGGGCATGCCTGCGAGGAACCAGCGCAGTGGAGGCACCGGCTTTGCCGGTGTTCGCGGGTAAACCCGCTCCTACAGGCGAGCGCGCAGGCTTTTCAGAATTTGAGAGCGGGCATGCCCGCGAAGAAGCCAACGCAGTGGCTGGCACCGGCTCTGCCGGTGTTCGCGGGTAAACCCGCTCCTACAGGCGAGCGCGTAGGCTTGGCTCCAACAGCGAAAACAGCACTCACCCCACCCAGTGATACATCGGCGCATCCACGCCACTTTCTACCTTTACCTCACTGCTGTGCCGCAAGCGCACCAGCAACCGTTTACCCGCCGCCGTACTCCCCGCCAACCCTTCCAGCCGGTCCAGCAATTCCGGCCCGCTCATCTGTCCTGCCAGACGCAACACATCACGCGCCGCAGCCCACTGACCGTCATCTTGGCGCGGCGCGACCACCGCAGCTGTCGCGGCCGCCTGGGCTACCATCGGCACCTCGGTCTGCCGCCCCAGTTGCGCCCACTCTTCAGGCGTCAGCTCGATGGTCAGGTCCACCGGCCAATCACCAATCTGTCCACGAATTCTCATGATGCATTCCTTGAGCCCAAATCAATGCAGCCATGCTACCGCAACATGAAACATGCGCCACACAGGCTGGTGGCACGCCGAGAAGTTGTTATAACATAACCCTACCTTTCAGCCCGCTCCGGAGTCGTCCATGCGTCGCCTGCTGCTCGCCCTGCCCTTCGCTTTGCTGCCACTGGCCGTGGCCCATGCTCACGATGACCATGATCATGACCACACCCACGGCTCCCTCGGCGCCCACGAGCATGGCGTAGCCAAGCTCAACGCGGTGCTCGATGGCAATACCTTGGAACTGGAACTGGACAGCCCGGCAATGAACCTGGTCGGCTTCGAGCATGCCGCCAGCAGCGATGCCGACAAGGCCAAAGTCGCCGCCGTGCGCCAGCAACTTGAACAACCACTGAAGCTGTTCGGCCTTTCCGCCGCCGCAGGCTGCAAGGAAGACCAGCAGGCACTGGAAAGCCCTCTCTTCGGTGACGCCTCCAAGGCCGACGACGAGGGTGACGAGCACGAGCACGGCCATCAGCACAGCGACATCGGCGCCCATTATCAGCTGACTTGCGCCAACCCCGACAAACTGACAGAGCTGGACCTGGCGCCGCTGTTCAAGGCCTTCCCCGCCACCCAGAAAATCAACGTGCAACTGATCGGCCCCAATGGCCAGAAAGGCGTGGAAACCACGCCGGCCAAGGCAGCGGTCGCCTTCTGAATGAACCAGCCGTTGATCGATCTGCATGACCTGATGTTCGCCTGGCCAGGTCACCCGCCGCTGCTGGATATTCCGGCATTACGCCTGGACGCTGGTGAAGCGCTGTTTCTCAAGGGCCCCAGTGGCAGTGGCAAGACGACCTTGCTGGGCCTGCTGGGCGGGGTGAACGTGCCGGTCCAGGGCCGCATCCAGTTGCTCGGTCAGGACCTTGGCAGCCTGAGCCAGGGCGCCCGCGACCGCTTTCGGGTCGATCACACCGGGTATATCTTCCAGCAGTTCAACCTGCTGCCGTTCCTCTCGGTACGTGAAAACGTCGAGCTGCCCTGCCGCTTCTCGCGCAGCCGCAAGGCCCGCGCCGAGCAGCGCCATGGCAGTGTTGACCAGGCGGCCAGCACGCTGCTGACCCACCTGGGCCTGGGCGACCCTGCCATGCTCGCCCGCCGCGCCGACAGCCTGTCGATCGGCCAGCAGCAACGGGTCGCCGCCGCCCGCGCACTGATCGGCCAGCCTGAGCTGGTGATTGCCGACGAACCGACCTCGGCACTGGATGCAGACACCCGCGAAGCGTTCATCCGCCTGCTGTTCGATGAGTGCCGTGCCGCCGGTGCCAGCTTGTTGTTCGTCAGCCACGACCAGAGCCTGGCACCGCTGTTCGACCGCCACCTGTCGCTTGCCGAACTGAACCGCGCCGCCAAGCCCCAGGAGGCCTGATGTACCTGCTCCGCCTTGCCTTGGCCAGCCTGGCCAACCGCCGCTTCACGGCGTTTCTGACCGCCTTTGCCATTGCCCTGTCGGTGTGCCTGCTGCTGGCTGTCGAGCGGGTCCGTACCGAAGCCCGTGCCAGCTTCGCCAGCACCATCAGCGGCACCGACCTGATTGTCGGTGCACGCTCCGGCTCGGTGAACCTGCTGCTGTACTCGGTGTTCCGCATTGGTAACGCGACCAACAACATCCGCTGGGACAGCTTCCAGCACTATGCACAGGACCCACGGGTGAAGTGGGCAATCCCGATCTCGCTGGGCGACTCGCACCGCGGTTACAGAGTGATGGGTACCACCACGGATTACTTCAGCCATTACCAGTACGGCCGCCGCCAGCACCTGGAACTGAGCCAGGGGCGTACGTTCGCCAACGACCCGTTCGAAGTGGTGCTCGGCGCCGAAGTGGCCGAGGCATTGCACTACAAGCTGGGTGACAAGCTGGTGCTGGCCCACGGTGTGGCCGCAATCAGCCTGGTCAAGCACGACGACAAGCCGTTTACCGTGGTCGGCGTACTCAAGCGCACCGGCACACCCGTCGACCGCACCCTGCATATCAGCCTGGGCGGCATGGAAGCGATCCATATCGACTGGCACAACGGCGTACCCGCCCGTGGCGCCGGCCGCATCAGCGCCGAGCAGGCCCGTACCATGGACCTGCAACCAGCCGCCATCACTGCGTTCATGCTTGGCCTTAACAGCAAGATCGCAACCTTCAGTTTGCAGCGAGAGATCAACGAGTACCGCAGCGAGCCGCTGCTGGCGATCCTGCCAGGGGTCGCCCTGCAGGAGCTGTGGAGCCTGATGGGCACTGCAGAACAGGCATTGTTCGTGGTGTCACTGTTCGTGGTGCTGACCGGTTTGATCGGCATGCTCACGGCGATTCTCACCAGCCTCAACGAACGCCGCCGAGAGATGGCGATCTTGCGTTCGGTCGGGGCCCGGCCTTGGCATATTGCGGGGTTGCTGGTGCTGGAAGCACTGTCACTGGCCTCGGTCGGGATCGTGGCCGGGCTTGGCTTGCTATATGCGGGTATCGCCCTGGCGCAGGGGTATGTGCAGGCCAACTACGGTTTGTATCTGCCGCTGGCGCTGCCGAGCATTCATGAGTGGACCTTGCTAGCGATTATCCTTGGCGCAGCGTTGCTGATGGGCAGCGTGCCGGCATGGCGGGCCTATCGGCAGTCGCTGGCCGATGGTTTGACCCTACACCTCTGAGAGCGCGGAATGATCCATTACCTCCTGCGCTTCTTCGCGGGTAAACCCGCTCCTACACCGGGTCGTGTTCCCCTTGTAGGAGCGGGTTCACTCGCGAAGAGGCCAGCACTGCAGATACTACTGAGCCTGCTGATTACCGTAGCGATGCCCTTGTGGGCTTCGGAACCCCGCGAACTCGACTGGCCCGCCCTGATCCCCGAAGGCGCCCCGGTCATCCCGCCGCAACTCACCCCGCTGCACGACATGTCACAGCTCAGCAACGCCCTGTCTGCCGAATCCGCCCCACCCGCGCGCCAACAGGCGCCCGACGCGCCAGTGGTAAAAAGCCTCGACGGCCAACAGGTCAAACTACCCGGCTACATCGTGCCACTGGAGGTCAGCGAAGAAGGCCGCACCACCGAATTCCTGCTGGTCCCTTACTATGGCGCGTGCATCCACGTGCCGCCGCCACCGCCGAACCAGATCGTGCACATTTTCAGCGAGATGGGCGTGCGCGTCGAAGACCTCTACCAGCCCTACTGGATCGAGGGAAAGATGCAGGTTAGAGCTTCCAGCAGCGAGTTGGCCGACGCCGGCTACCAGATGGAAGCCGAGAAAATCTACGCTTATGAGCTGAGATGAGAACTGTTTCGAATTCGTGAAGACGCTTCTTTGAGCTGGGTCAAACTTTCCGTTTAACCAGCTCCGTACCATTGGACCACTCGATTAATAACGTCCTTTGGGAGCTTCCATGAACAAGTCCTTGCTGGGTGCCTCGCTTGTGGCCCTTGCGCTCGCCGCCCCTGCCGCCCACGCCTATCAGGCGGGGGACATGATCCTGCGCGCAGGCGCCATCACCACCGCCCCGAACGAGAGCAGCGGCGACCTCAAGTTCGACGGCAACAAGGTGTCGGGCACCAAGGCGACCCTGGACAGCGATACCCAGTTGGGCCTGACCTTTGCCTACATGCTCACCGACCACATCGGCCTGGAGCTGCTGGCAGCGACCCCGTTCAAGCACACCGTCGCCGTAAAAGGCCTGGGCGGCGGGCTGGACGGCAAGCTGGCAGACATCAAGCAACTGCCACCGACGCTGTCGCTGCAGTACTACCCAATGGAACCGAATTCGCGCTTCCAGCCGTACGCTGGCGTCGGTATCAACTACACCCTGTTCTTTGACGAAGACTTGAGCAGCGCACGCAAGCAACAAGGCTTCAGCAACCTCAAGCTGCAGGATTCGGTAGGTATCGCCGGCCAACTGGGCATGGACTACTTGCTGACCGACAACCTGCTGGTAAACGCCTCGGTCTGGTACGTCGACATCGACACCAAGGCCAGCGTCAACGGCCCGACCGCCCTTGGCTACAGCAAGACCAAGGTCAACGTCGACGTCGACCCATGGGTATACATGGTCGGCCTTGGCTACAAGTTCTGACCTGAACATCGCAGGGCGGCCTCGGCCGCCCTCGCGCGTTGCAGCCATAGCCAATAGCACAGTGCGACGGCACTGATGCCCACGCCAAGCCCACACACGGCAACCCAGCCCCAGTGTGCAAACACCCAGCTCGCCAACACCGCCCCCAAACCGCTGCCCAGCGAATAGCAACACATGTAAGCGCCGATCAATCGGCTAGCCATCGCACCACGTCCGGCCAGCAACAGGCTCTGGTTGGTGACATGCACTGCCTGCACGGCAAAGTCCAGCATCAGCACACCCAGCACGAAGGCCAGCAATGAATGCTCGACGAACGCTGTTGGCAGCCACGACAGCGTCAGCAGGGCCAACGACACCCCGGTCGTACGCTCCCCCCTTCCAAGGTCGGCCAGACGACCGGCATGCGAAGCCGCCAGCGTACCCGCGACACCTGCCAGGCCAAACAGGCCGATCTCGGTATGGCTCAGCGCCAGCGGCGCAGTACTGAGCGGCATGACCATGGCACTCCACAGCACGCTGAATGCGGCGAAGATCAACACACCGAACACGCCGCGCTGGCGCAGCAACCGGTCGTGCCGATACAGGCTGAACTGAGCCATGATCAGCGCCCGGTAACCCGGCCGACTCCTCATCGGCTGCCCGCCGGGCAGACTGCGCCACAGCACCAGCGCCAGCACCATCAACAGCCCTGCGGCGACCAGGTACACACTCCGCCAACCGGCCAGGTCGGCCAGCCCGCCCGAAGCCAGCCGTGCCAGCAGAATACCCAGCACCACACCACTGGTGACAGTGCCTACCGCCTGCCCTTGCTGGCCAGGAGAAGCCAGGCTCGCGGCATGAGCCACCATCACCTGCACCATGACTGCCATCAACCCGGCGATAGCCAGAGCCAGCAGCAATATTGCCCAGTTCGGCGCCATGCCAACGCCGACCAGCGCAAGCGCCGAGAACAGCAACTGGCCAAGCAACAGACGTTTACGGTCGACCAAGTCCCCGAGCGGCACAATCAGTAGCAGCCCCAGGGCGTAACCCCCCTGGGTCGCGCCAACGACCCAGCCAATCTGCTGCTGCGCCACCCCCAACTCAGCAGCCATCGACTCAAGCAGCGGTTGAGCGAAGTACACCGTCGCCACAGCCATCGCACTGGTGGTGGCAAGCAACAGGGTTATCCAGCGTGTCAGCGAAGGTGTCATCGGGCAAAGCCTCTGGAATCTGGTTTCAATTTGAAACTACATGCTGGCTATTTAGCAAATGTGGTTTTAATCTGCAACCAGATAATCAAGACAGGCTTGCCCCATGCTCGATGAAAACAATGCGCAGTGTCCCGTGGCCCGGGCTCTGGAGGTGCTGGGTGACCGTTGGGCGCTGATGATCCTGCGCGATGCCTTTGACGGCCTACGGCGTTTCAGTGAATTTCAGAAGAACCTGGGGCTGGCGAAGAACATCCTCACCTCGCGGCTAAAGCTGTTGGTGGAAAGTGGGTTGCTGATGACACAGCCGGCGTCGGATGGCAGTGCCTACAAAGAGTATGTGCTGACCGACAAAGGGCGGTCGGTGTTTCCAGTGGTGGTTGGTTTGAGGCAGTGGGGGGAGCGGTTTCTGTTCGAGGCGGGTGAAACGCGTTCGGAGCTGGTGGACGGCGTGACGGGGCAGGCGCTTGAAGTATTGCAGGTCCGTGGCCAGGATGGGCGGGTCTTACATCCCGAAGATTGCCAGCGCAGAAGGGTGCGGCATGGGTGATGTCAGGGCTGCTGAGCAGCCCCGCGGGGCTCAGCCTTTACCGAGAAGCTTTGTCAGGCCTTCAACCATCGGCGTTACCTGCGCAAATTTGAACCGCGCCAACAACCGCTGGTTATCCGCTCGCGAATGGCGGATATCACCCGATCGCGCCGCCGCATAGCTGATCGCTGGCAAGCTCCCTACAACCTTCTCCAGCGCAGCCAGCAACTGGTTCAGTGAGGTCGCCTGGTTCAGCCCGATATTCACCGCCCCCTCCTCGACCTGCGGCTGCTCCAGTGCCTGCACCATCACCTGCACCAGGTCGCCCACGTAAAGGAAGTCACGGGTCTGCTCGCCGTCACCGAACACTGTAATCGGCAAGCCCTGCACAGCGCGCTCGCAGAAGATGCTGATCACCCCGGAATACGGTGAGGAAGGGTCCTGCCGTGGCCCGAAGATATTGAAGAAGCGAAACACCACCGGCTCCAGACCATGCTGGCGACGGTAGAAGTCCAGGTACTGCTCACTGGCCAGCTTGTCCACGGCATAAGGGGTCAACGGCGCCTTGGGCGTGTCTTCGGAAATCGACTCCCCTTCACCATTGTTGCCGTACACCGCTGCGCTGGAGGCGAAGAGCACCCGGCGCACGCCATGCACGCGCATGGCTTCGCAAACGTTGAGGGTACCGATGAAGTTACTCTGGTGGGTACGCACCGGGTCTTCGACCGAGGCCTGAACCGACGCTACCGCCGCCAGATGCACCACAGCACGGCAGCCAGCCGCAGCCTGAGTGACCAGCCCTGCATCGGCAACATCACCTTCGATCAGTTCCAGCCGTGGGTGGTCGACCTGCAGATTGCTTCGCCGGCCGGTGGAGAAGTCGTCGAGAATGCGTACGGCGTAGCCTTTGTCCAACAACGCATCGCACAGGTGGGAGCCAATGAAGCCGGCACCGCCGGTGATCAGGATGGGGGCGTCAGCCATGGCGGTAGAACCGGTCCAGTAGAGGTGGCAAACCAGCGCGCCAGGCACGCGGCTTGATACCGAAGGTATGAAGGATTTTCTTGCAGGCCAGTACCGCGTGCTGTGGCTCTTCGCTGGCATCCGGGCGCGCGGCATGGGCCTGCGGCGTGGGGGCCTGAACGGCCAGCTGGCGGTATTGACCGGCCTCGGCGAGGATCGCCTGGCCCAGCGCCAGCGGCGTGGTCGCCTCATTGCCGGCGTAATGGTAGGTGCCCCACAGCGGCGCATTGCAATCCAGTTGCTTGAGCACCGACAGGATCACTCGGGCGGCATCATCAACCGGCGTCGGGTTGCCACGTCGATCATCGGCCAGCAGCAGTTCCTGTGGTTGCTCGGCACGGGTCAGGAAGCGGCCCAACGCGCCATCGATGCTCTCGTCCAGCAACCAGCCAAAGCGCAGCAACACATGCTGCGGGCAGGCCGCACGCACGCTCTGCTCGATGCGCCATAGGGCCTGGCCACGCAAGCCCAGCGGCACTGGCTCGTCCTTTTCGCTATAGGCCGTGGCCCGCGAACCATCGAACACACGGTAGCTGGAGGGCTGCACCAAGGTGATCTGATGGTGCTGGCACAGCTCTGCCAACCGCTCCACCGCCCGCTCCTGTTGAGCCAGGCGCTGCTCGCTGACCGACTCAGCCTGGAACCAGTCGAAGTAATAGGCCAGGTTGACCAGCGCGTCGGGGCGATGGTCATCGAGCAGCTGAGTGAGGCTTGAGGGCGCCCAGCCGTTCTCGGGCGGGCGCGGTGCCAGGAATGCGATGTCCTCCTCGGCCCCAAGACGAATCAGCGCTTGCCCGAGGGCATTGCCACCACCCAACAGCATTAGGCGCATACGCATAGAGTCAGCAGATCCGGAGAGGTTGATGAGAAAAAAGAGTCATTTTGCGGTTTCCTGCCCGGGAAGTCCAACACCGGACCCGTTCGATGCCACTGGGGGTGATTCCACCGTTTCACTGCTCAATACCGCCACAGACAGAAATCTCCTACGACATACGAGGAATGGGCTGACTACCACGTCTCGGCATAACTGCATTGAATAGTCGACTCCCCACTTGCCAGCCAGGGAGTTTCACCTAAAAACGACAAGGAACGTTCAATGCTTCATTCGGAAGCTGCCTACCTGGATTTCTACCCAGAGGGCAACCGGCGCCTGCTTATCCGTCAGTTCGGATACTCCCCCTTCGCCGTACCGTTGGTGCTCGCTGAAGACCCGCTGCTGGTCCGTGGTTGAGCACAGGAAAATACCCCATGATCGAAATCGACTTGACGTTTGTTCTGCTACTCGCCCTGGTCGCACTGATGGCCGGCTTTTTTGATGCTATCGCCGGCGGCGGTGGCCTTATCACGCTCCCGGTGCTGTTTATTGCCGGTGTAGAACCCTTGGCAGCTATTGCCACTAACAAGTTCCAGGCAGCTTCGGCTACGGTTTCGGCTACGTGCGCCTTCGCCCGCAAAGGCATGATCGACTGGAGACGAGGCAGTCCCATGGCTGTCATGTCGTTCATCGGTGGGGCGTTGGGGGCCTTGTCGATAACTTACGTCCCCAAAAGCGTTTTGCAGGCGTGCGTCCCACCACTGCTGATCCTGATCGCCGCCTACTTTGCCTTCAGTCCAAAGCCGAATGAACAAGCGCGCAAGGCAAAGGTATCGACTAGCCTATTCTGCGTGACGGCTGCACCCATCATTGGCTTTTATGACGGCATCTTCGGCCCCGGAGTCGGCTCGTTCTTCATGCTGGCCTGCGTGGTCCTCTTGGGCCAGCACCTCATTCAAGCCGTATGCACCAGCAAGCTTTTGAACGCGGCCTGTAACCTGGGCGCATTGTCAGTTTTTTCTCTCAGCGGGGCGATCATCTGGCCGCTGGCGCTGGCAATGGCGCTCGCCGCCTTTCTGGGCGCACAATTGGGGGCTCGCTGCGCAGTTCGCTTCGGCTCACGCCTCATAAAACCGCTGCTGGTCAGCGTCTGCTGCATCATGGCACTCAAACTGCTGCTCGATACCGGCAACCCGCTCGGCGATTGGCTCAACCAGTTCTTCTAGAGAGCACCATGCACATTCAAAAGGCTTCCCCGCAGCGCGTGAAGTGGCAGTTTGACGAGCCCGCCCCGGGCAAAGAGCTGTTCATCAATGAAGTCTTTGAAAACTACCAGCAACAGGCGCGATTGCTGGTACCTGATATCGAGCGCGCAGCCCCCGCATTCGTTTTGGGGGGCGCGCGTTCCGACTTTACCCGGCTCAACCCTCTGCTTTATCGCCTGCAAACCGCAGGCATTGGTTCACTCACTGGCAATCTGTCAGGTCATAGCCTCGCCAGCGAGCCAGGCGCAACGGCGCCGTCACTGGCGACGAACCTTGATGAAGCAAAGCGTTTCCACGCGCATATCGCGCCTCGATGCCGAACGCTCATTGGCCACAGCCTTGGCGCGGCCATTACGCTTAAGCTTGCAGCACAGTTGCCACAAGTGGACAGCATCGTATTGATCTGCCCTGCTGTTTATCCAGACGATGCCCACCAGGCGCCGTTCGGCCCGGCATTCACTGCCGCCATCAACAAGCCTTTCGGTTTTCTGGAGAGCGATAGCTACACCTTCCTCAACCAGTTTCGAGGAAGAGTATTGATGGTGATCGGCGAGTACGACGGGCTCAACTCTCAGCGATTCGGCAAAGGCCCCGGCACCAGCGCTGGCAACCTGTGGCTTGCTGGCACTGAACGCTATAGCCCGATTCCTGAAGAAGTTACCCTCGCCTTGATGCGAGCAGTTTCAGCGTCACGTTTGCAATGCCTGTTTCTTACCGACTGCGACCATGGCATCGCGGCTCATTTGCGCAGTACTCCAACAATAGCGGACCAGGTTGCGGACGCAGTAGCAACGTTCATCCTCGACAATGCTTGAGGCGTTGAGCATTACTCGATCTCGAACAGACCATTGCGCAATGGCGCCACGCTCAATCGCTCGCGCACATCGTCATCTATGCGCGGATCATCCGGCCGGTACAGTTTCACCTGCCGATACGCATTGATGCGATTGATCTCCTCGCCCAGGTATTCCCACACCACCCGGGTACAGGCCGGGTTGCGCCGGTCACCGCTGGATACGCCGGCCTTCAGGCCATTCAGCCGGGTAATGCGGCTTTTGAAGCTGGGGATGAGGATGGTCTGGCTCATTTCGTTGAATGTCAGCGACTCGTAGTCGATGAGGAACATCCGGTCCTGCAGCTGGAACGCCGCCCCCAGGTAGCGGCAGCGTACCTCGGCATGCTGATCGGTGGCGCTGGAGCGCTCCTGCCGTTCCTGACGCTCGAACAGAAAACGGCCGCGTTCTTCCCACAGGTGCACCAGCGACACGAGGGTCGTGCCCGGCACCGACATGCAGTTGGAGTACTCGAAGTAGTAACCGCAATAGCGCGAAAGGTTGCCGCCATGTTCGTGCAACGGGCGGAACAACTCGCTGATCGGGTCACTGGGTTGCTGGGCCTGGGGCGATACCCGCGCACCGATCAGACGGGCGAACTGCTCGGCGGGCAGGTTCAGTTCGTAATCCTCGACACCGAAGAAGTCGCCGATACGCTTCAGGTTGAAAGCCGTCGGACGGCTTTGCCCGCTCAGGTACTTGTTGAACTGCGCGCGGTTGATCGACAGCTGGCGGCAAACTTCGGAAATAGAGCGGTAGTGACTGCAGGCAAGTTTGAGGTTTGTAGCGAAGTGATCGCTCATATGCGGAATCCAGGTGACGCGAATGACGCCATTGTAGCATCAAGTCGCATCAAGTCAGAGCAATCCGCGAAATTGTAACCACTCTTGTCATAGCCAACCATGCGCCCCAACGAATAGCGGTGCGCCTGCCGTCCGCTGGTCTTTCCACACGAAGAATAAGAATCGAGGTCATTTTCCAATGCTCGAAGTAATCAACGATTTCCTTTCGGGGAAACTCCTCATCGTGCTGATCGTCGGGCTGGGTAGCTACTTCACCATCCGCTCCCGGTTCGTCCAGTTCCGCCACTTCACCCATATGTTCAGCGTGTTCAAGGAATCGCTGCGTGGCCAGGCAGGCCAGCTGAGCTCCTTCCAGGCCCTGATGCTGAGCCTGGCCGGCCGCGTGGGCGCCGGCAACATCGCCGGTGTCGGTATCGCAGTGACCCTGGGTGGCCCTGGTGCCGTGTTCTGGATGTGGGTTACCGCACTGGTGGGCATGTCCAGCAGCTTCTTCGAATGCACCCTGGCCCAGGTGTACAAGCGCGCTGATGGCGACGGCCTGTACCGTGGCGGCCCGGCCTACTACATCCAGCACGGGCTGAAGCGCAAGAGCATGGCCATCGTGTTCTCGATCTTGCTGCTGGTCACCTACGGCTTCGCCTTCATCGGCCTGCAGTCGTACACCGTAACCCACTCGCTGCAGAATGCCTTTGCCTTCGACCCAAGCCACACCGGTATTGTCCTGGCCGTACTGCTGGCCATCACCTTCATCGGCGGCATCAAGCGCATCGCGGCGGTGTCGGACCTGCTGGTACCCGTCAAGACCCTGGCCTACATCGGCGTGACCCTGTACGTGATCGGCACCCAGATCGAACACGTGCCAGCCATGCTGGAAACCATCTTCAAGAGCGCCTTCGGCCTCGACCCGGCGTTTGCCGGCCTGCTCGGCAGCGCCATCGTCATGGGCGTGAAACGTGGCGTGTTCGCCAACGAAGCAGGCCTGGGCAGCGCGCCGAACGTCGCCGCCGTGGCCGCGGTGAAACACCCGGGCGCACAGGGCGTGGTCCAGGCCTTCAGCGTGTTCCTCGACACCTTCGTGATCTGCACCTGCACCGCCTTGCTGATCTTGCTGTCGGGCTTCTACACCCCGGGCTTCGAAGGTGACGGCATCGTCCTGACCCAGAACTCGCTGGCCGCCGTAGTCGGTGACTGGGGGCGCGTGTTCGTCAGCGTGGCGCTGTCGCTGTTCGTCTTCACCTGCATCCTCTACAACTACTACCTCGGCGAGAACAGCCTGCAATTCCTCAGCCGTAACCGCGCAGTGTTGATGGTGTTCCGTGGCCTGGTGCTGGCACTGGTCGTGTGGGGTTCGATGCAAGACCTGTCGACCGTGTTCGCCTTCGCCGACATCACCATGACCTGCCTGGCCTTCGTCAACCTGGTGGCCCTGGCCCTGCTGTTCAAGGTCGGCCTGCGGGTCATGCGCGACTACGACGACCAGCGCAAGGCCGGTGTAAAGCAGCCTGTGTTCGACTCGTCCAAGTTTGCCGACCTGGACCTGGACCGCAATGCCTGGCCTGCCAATCCGCAGGTGGAAACAGCCACTGACAACGCTGTCGGCCAAGTTCAGACCCAGCGCTGATATCCTCCCCTGCCCAGCCGCCCCTTCCGCGGGCGGCTTTTCTTTGTCCGCTCACCGCTACGGATGCTTTCCATGCGCGCAGTAAAGAATCTTCTCGTTCTCTATACCGGTGGCACCATCGGCATGCTCGAAACCCCCGAAGGCCTGGCACCGGCCGGTGGTTTTGACGCGCGGATGCGTGAACACTTTGCCCAGATGGCCAATGCACCCCAGGTGCAATGGACACTGCACGAGCTGAACCCGCTGCTCGACAGCGCCAATATGCAACAGCACAACTGGCTGGCGATGCGCGATGCCATCGTCGCGGCGGTGGATGTCGCGGGCCACGATGGCGTGTTGGTGCTGCACGGTACCGACAGCATGGCCTACAGCGCTGCTGCGTTGTCGTTCCTGTTGCTGGGCCTGCCAGCACCAGTAGTGCTGACCGGCTCGATGCTGCCGGCAGGTGCCCCGGACAGCGATGCCTGGGACAACCTGTGCGGCGCATTGCGCCAGTTCGAACACGGCTTGGAAGATGGCGTGCAGCTGTACTTCCACGGTCAGCTGCTGCATGGCTGTCGGGCGTCGAAGCTACGCAGCGAAGCGTTCGATGCCTTTGCTGCGCTGCCACGCCACCGTGACGCGGAGCGGGCCGATACGATCCCTGCCGAACTGGGCTACAAGCAGCCGCGCAAGCCGGTCAACCTGGCGGTTGTGCCAGTATTCCCGGGGCTTCAGGCCGGGCATTTGCAGGCCTTGATCGACAGTGGTGTGCAGGGTTTGCTGCTGGAGTGCTACGGCAGCGGTACCGGGCCATCGGATGACCAGGCGCTGCTGAATGTGCTGAGCGCAGCGCGCCAGCGCGGCGTGATGCTGGCGGCTATCAGCCAGTGCCCGGAAGGCTCGGTGGTGTTCGACACCTATGCAGCGGGCAACCGCTTGCGCGGGGCCGGCCTGGTCAGTGGCGGTGGCATGACCCGTGAAGCAGCGCTGGGCAAGATGGTGGCGCTACTGGGCGCAGGGTTGGATGCTGACGCAGCGGACCGCTGGTTTGTCCTGGACCTGTGTGGCGAACGGGCTTGATCAGCGCCTTTGAGGGCCTCTTCGCGGGTAAACCCGCGCCTACGACGATTGCGTTTCCTGTGTAGAAGCGGGTTCACCCGCGAAGAGGCCCTAAAGGGTAAAAAATGGCGGAAGGCAGCGGGAGTCGAACCTGCCCGGGAACGGCTGCCGTCCCCAACCGGGTTTGAAGCCCGGCCGCGCCACCGGGCGCGATTGCCTTCCTTGAACTCAGTGCCTGGCCTGCTGTTGGGCCAGGGCGCTGTCGGCGCGGATGTGACGCTGGTCGGCCACCCTCCGGGTCAGACCGATGCGGTCGAAGTATTCCAGAATCTGCACACTGCGCTTTCGACCGATGCCCAACATATCGCGAAACGCGGCAACCTGCACTATCTGCGTTTCGCTGGCCTGCCCCAGCATCAACGCTGCCATGCGCTGCAGCGTAGCCTCTGGATAGAACAGGTCGCGCACCACCTGATGCACCAGGCCCAGCCGGGCCAACTTGCGCAGTAACAGGCGCACATCGGCTTCGGCACGGTTCTCCTCACCCGCCAGCGTCCTGACCCAAGGTGGGTCGTATTGCCCTGCGATCAACTTCGGCTGCAGACGTGCCCACAATGCACTGTCGGCTTCGCTCAACTGCACCTTGTGGTCGGGCAGATGCAGCCATGGCCCGCTGCTGGCGATGGCGCTGTCGTCGAGCAGTTCATCCAGCAGGCTGACGAAAGCCGGCCGTTCCAGGGGCAAGGCTACAAAGCGCCGCAGGCGATCGCGGTCCGGGCCGAGCTGGTCGGGCTCTTGCTCGTGAAAGCGCGCCAGCTGTTCCAGAACCTGCTGCTTGAGCGCCTGCCATTGGGTGTTGGCGAACAGCAGTTGGCCCTGCCGGGTGGCCACCACTCGCACATCATCCGGTAACTGCCAGGTTTCCCGCAGGCGGTTGAACTGCCGCTCGAGTCGCTGCGGGCTAATGCCGCCCGGTGCACTGGCGAGCAGTGCTGGCAGTGCCTGCTCCAGATCCGCTGCATCGCGCAGCACCTGCAACTGCTGCAGACGGGCATCGCTGCGGCGTTGGCGGCTTGGGGCGAACGGGTCGAGCACCTTGCCGCCGCCCAGTGTGCGTTGGGCGCGCTGATCGCGCAGCACCAGGCGGTCGCCGTGCACGGCCTGCAACGGCGCGTTGAGCAACAACTGGGCAAACATGCGTTGGCCGGCAGCCAGGCTTTCGCCTTCGAGCAAGGCGACCCGGGCCGTTACATCCTGGGTGCCGAGGTGCACATGCACAGCACTGAAATGTTCGAAAGCACGCTTCTCGCCAGGTAACAGGTTCAGCTCGATATCCACCCGAACACTGGGCGCATGCAACCATTCGGGCACCAGCCAGTCGCCCCGGTGCACCTGCTCCACGGCCAGGCGCTCGGCAGCGATGTTCAGCGCCACCCGTTGGCCTGCTTCTGCCACCAACGCGGCCTGGTTCTGTGCATGCAGGCCACGCACGCGTACCACCTTGCCGGCCTTGCCCAGCAACAACGTATCACCCGCACTGACCCGCCCGGCCAGTGCCGTGCCGGTGACCACCACACCGGCGCCGGTAACCGCAAAGGCACGGTCGACGGCCAGGCGAAAACCACCGAAGACACTACGCTGCCGTGTACCTGCTTCGGCCTCCAGCAGGGCCTGACGCAACGCGTCCACGCCCTCCCCGCTGATGCTCGACAGCGGAAACTGCCGCGCACCGGCATATGGCCCAGGCGCCAGCAATTCACTGACTTGCATCTGCACCTCGGCCAGACGCGACGGCTCGACCCGGTCGCATTTGCTGATCGCCACCAACGCTTGGGGAATGCCCAGCAGCTCGATGATCGCCAGGTGTTCACGGGTCTGTGGCATGACACCGTCGTCGGCCGCCACTACCAACAACACCAGGTCGATGCCATGGGCGCCGGCCAGCATGTTGTGGATAAAACGCTCGTGGCCCGGCACATCGATGAAGCCGGTCAGCGGCGCGCCTTCGCTCAGCGCCGCATAGCGGTAGCCAAGGTCGATGGTCATGCCGCGGGCGCGCTCTTCTTGCCGCTGGTCGCCGGCCTGGCCGGTCAGCGCCAGCAGCAGTGCGGTCTTGCCGTGGTCGATGTGGCCAGCGGTACCAACGATCACTGCACCGGCCCCAGCTGCAGGGCTGGCAACTGGGCCAGCCACTGGGCTTCGTCATCCAGCTGGCGCAGGTCCAGCCACAGGGCATCGTCATCAATGCGGCCCAGCACCGGCACCGGTAGGTCACGCAGGGCTCGCTCCAGCACATGCAAGCTGCGCCCGCGCAACTTCTTGGACACTTGCGGGCGCAGGCACAGCGCGGCACTGGGCAAGCGTGCAACCGGCTGGCTACCACTGCCGATCATGCCCAACGCGGGCTCTACACGGATGGCCCATTGCTCGCCGAGGCGCGCCTGGAGCTCAGGCGCCAGGCGCTCGGCCTGGGCCTGGATCTCGGCCTGGCTGCGAGTCAGCAGGCGCAGGCTGGGCAGGCGCTCGGCCAGGCGATCGGGGTTACGGTACAGCGCCAGCACCGCTTCGAGTGCAGCGAGGGTGATCTTGTCGACGCGCAAGGCACGCTTGAGCGGATTTTTCTTGATCCTGGTGATCAAGTCCTTGTGGCCGACAATGATCCCGGCTTGCGGCCCCCCCAGCAGCTTGTCGCCACTGAAGGTGACGATATCGGCACCATCGGCCAGGGCCTGGCGTACCGTGGGTTCGGCGGGCAGGCCCCAGCGGGTAAGGTCGAGCAGGCTGCCGCTGCCCAGGTCTTCAAGCAGTGGCAGTTGATGTTGGTGGGCGATACGTGCCAGCTCAGCAGTAGGCACCTGGGTAGTGAAGCCCTGGATGCTGTAATTGCTGCAATGCACCCGCATCAGCAGACCAGTGCGCGGGCCGATGGCGGCCTCGTAGTCGCGGGCGTGAGTACGGTTGGTGGTGCCAACCTCGTGCAGCTTCACACCGGCACGGGCCATGATGTCGGGAATGCGGAAGGCACCACCGATCTCGATCAGTTCACCGCGAGAGATGATGCCTTCCTTGCGCGCGCCCAGGCTGTTGAGCGCTAGCAGCACGGCGGCGGCATTGTTGTTGACTACGGTGACGGCTTCGGCGCCGGTCAGCTCGCGGATCAGGCCTTCGATCAGGTCATCACGGTCGCCACGTTTGCCGGTGGCCAGGTCAAATTCCAGGTTGAGCGGGTAACGAGCCGCGGTCTGCATGGCCTCGATGGCTTCTTCCGGTAGCAAGGCGCGGCCCAGGTTGGTGTGCAGCACGGTCCCGGTGAGATTGAACACGCGGCGAACCTGGCTGCGTTGCTGGAGGACGAGGCGTTCGCCGCTGCGGCCAAGGAGGATTTCCGGAGCCAGTTCGGCGCTGCCGAGTTCGCCATGACGGGCGGGCTCGCGCAGGTCGTCGAGCAACTGGCGCAGGGTATTCAGCACGGCGTCACGGCCGTGGCGATCGATCAGAGGGAGGCAAGCCGGGTGGCGAAGGAGGGTATCGATGGACGGCAGGCGTGGGGTGTCGCTGGCTAGGCTGTTGGACATGCGGTACTACCTTGGACTGATCCGTTGTCTGTGCTGGCCCATTCGCGGGTGAACCCGCTCCTACAAGTACAGCGTGATCCGGAAGGTTGGCGCAATTACCTGTAGGTACGAAGGCAAGTCGGTGTTTCAGTGTAGACCCTCAGCCACTACCCGGGGCGAGCATCAGGTTGGGCGCCAGGCGATGGAAGCCCTCCCCGTCCAGACGTATATCCAGGGCCAGGCTGGCCAGATCATCGGCCAGCGGCTCGGCCGCCGCATCGTTCTCCAGGTAGTTCTGCTTCAGGTAGCTGTCGCACCCGGGGCAGCATTCCGCGCGCAGCGGCGCTTTGCCTGGCGCATGGCGATCATCCTCAAGGCTGGTGTAACGCAAATCCTTGCTCGACTCGCAGTACACACACTTGACCCGCACCACATGCCACTCACAGGCACACAACGAACAGGCCAGGTAACGCAAGCCGTTGTGCTTTCCACGGTTGCGCACCACCCCGGCCATCGCCGGCGAACCACAAGCCGGGCATTGGGCCAGGCTGCCGGCAGGCTTGAGCTGGTGTGCGGGCAGCGCCAGCAACCAGCTGGACCAGGCCGCCTGCAACGCGGCCCCGAGAAACGGCACCAGTGCTGCAGGCACACCATCGTACTGGCCTGCCAGCAAAGCAATGCCCCAGCCCTTGCGCTGATTGTCATCACTGCCTCGTAGCACCTGCAGGGCCTCACCCATCGGGCCACGGGTTTCGCCGCTGAGGTGCTCTAGCAGTGCCTGCAACCAGACCAGCCATGGCCCTTCACGCACCAGGCTGTCAGCCGCCAGCGGCGGCAAACCATGGTCCATGCACAGGCGCTGACGCGCCTCGGCCACCGGTATGCCGCCGGGCGGATTATCCACAAGCTGCTGCTGGATGCGGCATAACCGCGCAATCAACCTCAGGTAGTCGCCAAGCGCGTTGCCCTCAGCCAGTTGCTCCAGGCGGGCGGCGCGCAGTTCAAACAGGTTGGCGGCAGGCAGGTGCAGAAATGGCGGCGTGACTGCCGACGCTTCGATCTGCCCGGGTTCAAGTATGATGCTCAAGCGCTCATCCTTCTTTTCGTCCGTGATCACCCGGCGTCTTGTCGCCGGTCACTTCGCGGTACCACAATTCATGATGCTTGCGGGCCCAGGCGCGGCTGACCCAGCCATGCAGCATGGCGCCGATCGAGCCCTTGATCCAGATGCCGGCGTAGATGTGCACGATGATGCTGAGAATCAGCACGAAGGCCGCCAGCGCATGCAGCAGCGCAGACAAGCGAATGACATCGATGCCAAACCAATGGCTGAAGTATGCGCGCCAGATCACCACGCCACTGACCAGCAGCACCAGCATGCACACCAGCAGGGTCCAGAACAGCAGCTTCTGCCCGGCATTGTACTTGCCGATCGGCGGTACGCCCTCCTCCTCGTTGCGCAATACCCGGTCCACCCGGCGCAGCCACAGGCGGTCATTGGCGGTGATGAAGTTGGCCCGCCAGAAGCGCAATACCAGGCCGAGGAAAAACACGAACATCGCCACCCCGATGAAGGGATGCAGAATGCGCGTCCACGGCCCGCCGCCGAACAGGTTGCTGAGCCAGAATAGCGCCGGATGGAACAGCGCAAGCCCCGACAGCCCAGCCAGGATGAACAGGATCGCCACCACCCAGTGGTTGCTACGCTCGTTGGCGTTGTAGCGCAGGATGGGTTTGTTGTCGTTCATGGCCGCTGCTCCCCTTGCCCACCGGGCTGCTTCGGATCATAGACATGGACCGACGGGTCCACTTGATGCACGCTTTCGTCCGGCGGTGTCGGGTGTTCATCCTCCTCGACACGCTGTGGGCCGATCCGCACATAGTGGAAGAACCCCGCCAGCACCGCCGCGCCCATGGCCAACAGCGCCAGCGGCTTGGTGAAGCCCTTCCACAACCCCACCAACGGACTGATCACTGGCTGGTCCGGCAGGCCGGCATACAGCTTCGGTGTGTCGGCATGGTGCAGCACGTACATCACGTGGGTACCACCGACGCCATCCGGGTCGTACAACCCGGCCTTGTCGTAGCCCCGCGACTTCAGATCGACGATGCGCTCGGCCGCATGCACTTTCATCTCGTCCTTGCTGCCGAACACGATCGCTCCGGTCGGGCAGGTTTTCACGCACGCCGGCTCCAGCCCCACGCTGACGCGATCGGAACACAGGGTGCACTTGTACGCCTTGTGGTCTTTTTGCGAGATACGCGGGATGTTGAACGGGCAGCCGGTGATGCAGTAGCCGCAGCCGATGCAGTGGTCCTGGTTGAAATCGACGATACCGTTGGCGTGCTTGATGATCGCACCCGGGCTCGGGCAAGCCTTCAGGCAACCTGGGTCGGCACAGTGCATGCAGCCGTCCTTGCGAATCAGCCACTCCAGGTTGCCGTCGTCGCGCTCGTGCTCGGTAAAGCGCATCAGTGTCCAGGTCTCGGCAGTGAGGTCCTGGGGGTTGTCGTAGGTGCCGTGGTTGTGGCCAACCTCGTCACGCAGTTCATTCCACTCCGAGCACGCCACCTGGCAGGCCTTGCAGCCGATGCACTTGGTAGTGTCGATCAGCTTGGCGACCTCCTCCTGCTGACGCACCGAGGGCGGCACGGTAGTGGTGGCCGAGCGGGCGATGATGTCTTGGCTGGCCATCAGAGTTTCTCCACTTTCACGAGGAACGACTTGGACTCTGGCGTCTGCGTATTGCCGTCACCGAGGAACGGCACCAAGGTATTGGTCAGGTAGCCATGCCGGGTAGCGCCGGTGAAGCCCCAGTGCAGCGGAATGCCGATTTGGTGCACGGTCTGATTGTTGACCTGCAGCGGGCGAATCCGCTTGGTCACCACCGCCACCGCATCGATATGCCCACGCTTGCTCGACACCCGTACCCGGTCGCCGGCCTTGATGCCTTTCTCGTTGGCCAGCACCTCGCCTATCTCGACGAACTGCTCGGGCTGGGCAATGGCGTTGAGCCGGCAATGCTTGCTCCAGAAGTGGAAATGCTCGGTTAGCCGGTAGGTGGTCGCCGCATAAGGGAACTCATCGTGCGTGCCGAGGGTGTCCCACACAGAATCGAAGATGCGCCCGGCCGGGTTGCTGGTGGCCTTCTTGTTCTGCGGGTGCAGCGGGTTGATGCCGATCGGTGTTTCGAAGGGCTCATAGTGCTCGGGGAACGGGCCTTCGGCCATTTTGTCGATGGCGAAGAAACGCGCCACGCCTTCGGGGTTCATGATGAAGGGGTTCATCCCCGCCTCGGGCGGCGAGTCGACCTTGAAGTCCGGCACGTCGGTGCCGGTCCAGGCCTTGCCGTTCCACCATACCAGGCGCTTTTTCTCCGGGTCCCACGGCTTGCCTTGCGGGTCGCTGGAGGCACGGTTGTAAAGGATGCGGCGGTTGGCCGGCCAGGCCCAGGCCCAGTTCTGCACCTGGTGCATGCCATACGGGTCGCTGTTGTCGCGGCGAGCCATCTGGTTGCCCTGTTCGGTCCAGCTACCGGCAAAGATCCAGCAGCCAGACGCGGTGCTACCGTCGTCCTTGAGCTGACCGAAGCCCGCCAGTTGCTGGCCCGCCTTGATCACCGCGCCAGTCGGGTCGGTGACATCGGCCACCGCCCAGCCGTTCATCTCCTTGGCCAGCTCCTCCGGGGAGGGCTCTTCAGGGATCTTGTACGGCCAGCTGATATTCATTATCGCGTCAGGGTAGGCGCCACCTTCGGCCTGGTAACGTTGGCGCAGGCGCAGGAACAGCTCGCTCATGATCTGCACGTCGGTGCGCGTCTCGCCGGGGCCGTCTGCGCCCTTCCAGTGCCATTGCAGCCAGCGGCTGCTGTTGACCAGCGAGCCGTCTTCCTCGGCGAAGCAGGTAGTGGGCAAGCGGATCACTTCGGTCTGGATAGAGGCCGTGTCGACATCGTTGAACGGCCCGACGTTACGCCAGAATTCCGAGGTCTCGGTGGCCAAGGGGTCCATGATCACCAGCCACTTGAGCTTGCCCAGTGCCGCAGTGACGCGGTTTTTGTCCGGCAGCGCGGCGATGGGGTTGAAGCCCTGGCACATATAACCATTGACTTTGCCCTGGCCCATCATCTCGAACATGCGCAGCACGTCGTAGGCCGGTACATCGAGTTTGGGCAGCCAGTCATAACCCCAGTTGTTTTCCGCCGTGGCATTGGCGCCGTACCAGGCCTTCATCAGGCTGACGTGGAACTTGCCGTAGTTCTGCCAGTACGACAACTGCCCAGGCCGCAGCGGCTTGGAAGCGCGCTTGTCGATGTAGGCGGCGTAGTCCTGCTCGGCGTCACCGGCCAGGGTCAGGTAGCCCGGCAGCGAGTTGGACAGCAGGCCGAGGTCGGTCAGGCCCTGGATGTTGGAGTGCCCGCGCAGGGCATTGACCCCGCCACCGGGCATGCCGACGTTGCCGAGCAGCAGCTGGACCATGGCCGCACTGCGGATAATCTGCGCACCGATCGAATGCTGCGTCCAACCTAGCGCATAAAGGATCGTCATGGTCTTGCCCGGAACCGAGCAGGAGGCGATCTCTTCCCAGACCTTCATCATGGCGTCCTGTGGCATGCCACAGGTCATGCTCGCCAGTTCCGGGGTATAGCGGCTGTAATGCTGCTTCATCAGCTGGAACACGCAGCGAGGGTGCTGCAGTGTCGGGTCGACCTTGGCATAGCCGTCCTCACCCAGCTCGTAACCCCAGCCGGACTTGTCGGCGTACACACGCTTGGCCTCGTCGTAGCCGCTGAACAGGCCATCCTCGAAGCCATAGTTCTCTTTGACGATGAACGACACGTCAGTGTAGTTGCGCACGTACTCGTGCTGGATCTTGTCGTTGCTGAGCAGGTAGTTGATCAGCCCGCCCATGAAGGCGATATCGGTGCCGGTACGGATCGGCGCGTAGTAGTCCGCCACCGAAGCGGTACGGGTAAACCGCGGGTCGACCACAATAAGCCGCGCCTTGTTGTGCGCTTTGGCCTCGGTCACCCACTTGAAGCCACACGGATGCGCTTCTGCTGCGTTGCCACCCATCACCAGGACCAGATTCGCGTTGGCGATATCGGACCAGTGGTTGGTCATGGCGCCACGGCCGTACGTCGGGGCAAGACTTGCCACCGTCGGGCCATGTCAGACACGTGCCTGGTTATCGAACCCCAGCATGCCTGTTGCGCGGATGACCTTGTGGGTCAGGTAGCCAGCCTCGCTGGAAGCAGCGGAAGCGGCAAGAAAACCGGTGGTGAGCCAGCGGTTGACCGTTTGGCCTTGGGCATTCTTCTCGATGAAGTTGGCATCGCGGTCCTGCTTCATCAGGTCGGCGACGCGGTCCAGCGCCTCGTCCCAGCTGACCCGCACCCACTCTTTGCTGCCCGGCTTGCGAACCTCGGGGTACTGCAGGCGGCTCGGGCTGTGGATAAAGTCCAGCAAGCCGGCGCCTTTCGGGCAAAGTGTGCCGCGGTTGACCGGGTGGTCGGCGTCCCCTTCGATATGGATGATGTTCTGTTTGACGTTCTTCCCCGCATCACCCTGGCTGTA
This sequence comes from Pseudomonas sp. JY-Q, assembly GCF_001655295.1. Taxonomy (NCBI): domain Bacteria; kingdom Pseudomonadati; phylum Pseudomonadota; class Gammaproteobacteria; order Pseudomonadales; family Pseudomonadaceae; genus Pseudomonas; species Pseudomonas sp. JY-Q. The sequence continues at coordinate 5,566,458 of NZ_CP011525.1, forward strand.
CAGGATCAGGCCGCAGCCGACCGAACAGTAGGGGCAGGTGTTACGGGTTTCTTTGGTATGCGCCAGCTTGAAGTGACGCACCTGCTCGGCGAATGCCGGCGTTGGGGCCATGCCCAACGCCGCAAGGCTCGAGCCTCCAAGGCCGACGGCGGCGACCTTGAAGAACTGCCGACGGTTCAGGTCCATCGTGCACTCCTGATCAGGTGGTGGACGCGCGGAACATTGCCGGCGCCTCTTGGTAGTCACGGTGGCGGCCAATTGATGGCCGCCAAAGGATAAGACTAGTCAAGAATCCAGAAGGTGCGATGACCTGGGTCAGTGGTGCGGCCCCGATCAGGCACGTGGCAAGTTGCGCACCACATTCAGCGCCGCACTGCTCTGCGCCACAGGCATGATCTCGATGGTATTGATATTCACATGCGCCGGCTGCTCGGCAACCCAGGCTACCGTTGCTGCGATGTCCTCCGGCAGGAGGGCCTCTACATCCCGATACAAGGCCTGCACGGCGTCCAGGTCGCCATTGAGGCGCACCACCGAGAAGTCAGTGCCTGAGCACAGCCCCGGCTCGATATTGCTCACCCGCACGCGGGTGCCAGCCAGGTCGGCACGCAGGTTGAGGCTGAACTGGCGGACGAACGCCTTGCTGGCGCCATACACGTTACCGCCCGGGTAGGGGTAAGTGCCGGCGATCGAGCCGATGTTGATGATCATGCCGCTATCGGCTTCCACCATTTGCGGCAGGATCTTGTGGGTGACCATGGCCAGGCCGGTGATGTTGGTGTCGATCATCTGCTGCCAGTTTGCGGCACTGCTGGTTTGGGCACGGTCCACGCCCAGCGCCAGCCCCGCATTGTTGACCAGCAGATCGATCTGCAGCGACGCCTCACGCAGCTGCTCGACCGCCTTCTCAAGCGATACGGGGTCAGTGACATCCAGCGCCAGCGGAATGAAATTTACGCCCAGTTCGGCCTCCAGTGCTTTCAGTTTGTCCATGCGCCTGGCGCCACCGATCACCCGGTAGCCTTTGCCGATCAGGGTGCAGCAGATGGCGCGGCCAAAGCCTGAGGAAGCACCGGTTACAAATGCGGTTTTCATTGGTTATCTCCTATCAATGGGTCAGGTCAGGTACTTCACGCCCAGGCTGATGAACAGACAGAGCATCGAGAACACCAACGCCTTGCGCACCACGTCGTTGCCTTTACGCAAGGCCAGGGAACTGCCCAGGTGGTTACCGAGGATGTTGCAGGCCACAAGTGGCAATGCCAGCAGGTAGACGACCTTGCCTGCGCTGACGAACGCCACCAAAGCACCGATGTTGGAAGCGAAGTTGAAGGTTTTGGAGTTGGCTGAACTGGAGACCAGGTCCATGCGCAGCAGGTAATGGAAAGCGATGATGAACATGCTGCCGGTACCGGGGCCGAAGAAGCCGTCATAGAAGCCGATGACCAGGCAAGTCAACGGCACTACGGTGTACAGCATTCGCGAAGACAGCTCGCGCTCCTCGACCGGACGATCCTTGGGGGTAAGGAAAATGAGAATGCCGAGCGGGATCAGTGCCAGGATGATCTTGCCCACCGTTTCCTGCGAGATCGATACGATCAGGTGAGCCCCCAGGTAGGCGCCTAATAGCGAAAACGGCACCCCGACCAACGCTACCTGCCAGACCATCTTGCTGTTGGCCAGGAAGTTGCGGATAGCCGCCAGCGTGCCGAGGGTACTGACCAGTTTTTCCTGGCCCAGTGCCACCTGGGGCGGCATGCCAACCAGCAGAAAACCCGGCACCAGGAACAAACCTCCACCCCCGGCAATGCTGTCAACGAAGCCCGCAACAAAAGCGATCGCGCCAAGCATGAGGATTGCCAGCAACCCGTGCTCCGCCCAGTAAGAACCCAACATGTCCATAGCAAAGTCCATCCAGTGGAGCGTTATGCCAGGCGCAGCCTGAGAGCGGCTGGCCTGATCGGTGCGATGATTGTAATTTCAAAAATTGAATCGATTCAATCTAAAATAAATTCAACTCAATTTAACCAATTACCATCATTACCTGCATCCGAGCTTTCATGCTAGGCTTTCGCGCTCTTGCAGAGCCTGGTGCCATCTCCATGTGGGTCCCCCAATACAGCCATCAAACACAGCCGGTTTACCTGATGATCGCTGATGCCCTTGAACAGGACATCGAACGTGGTCGGCTTGCAGAAGGCGATCGCTTACCCACGCTCAAGGACCTCGCCGAGGCGCTGAATGTAACCCCCGGCACGGTTGGCAGGGCCTACGACGAAGCAGCCAAGCGTGGTTTGGTGGCTGGCGAGGTAGGCCGAGGCACATTTGTCAGGCAACTGCGGCAGCCATTACCCGCCCCGTCGGTGCCCACACCCGTTGCCGGCGAGAGTAGCCAGATCGACCTCTCGATCATCAAGCCCAACGACGCTCACATGAGCGAGTGGCTAGGCACGGCTATCCGCGAACTGGCCGCCTCCTCTGACTTGGGGCAGGTACTCGACTATGTGACAGAAGGTGGCCACACGTCCCACAAACAAGCCGGTGCGACCTGGATACAGCGCTGGCTGCCTGATGCTCGCTGGCAGCAGGTGGTACTGACTGCTGGCGCCCAGCATGGGCTGCTGGTGGCCATCAGCAGCCTGTCGAAGAGTGACGATGTGGTGCTGTGCGAGTCGCTCTGCTACCCGGGCATCATATCCCTGGCCCACAGCCTGGGCCGGCGCCTGCGCAGCGTCGCCATGGACGAACACGGGCTCATCCCGGAGGCATTGCGCGCGGCCTGCCTGGAACACCGCCCTTCCCTGCTGGTGTGCGTCACCACGCACCAGAACCCGACCAACTCGATCATGCCCCCAGCAAGGCGCCAGGCTATCGCCGAGATCGCCCGTGAGTTCGACCTGTTCATCGTGGATGACGATATCTACGGTTTTCTCGAGCCCGACCCGGGCTACAAGCCGCTTGCAGCGTATGCGCCTGAACGCTCGGTGTACCTCACCAGCCTGTCCAAAAGCGTGCTGCCGGCACTGCGCATCGGCTACCTGTACGCCCCGCCGCAAACCCTGTCGCGGTTATCATCGATGGTACGCAGCAGCGTGTGGATGCCATCGCCACTGATGGCGCAACTGGCCAGTAACCTGATCAACAGCGGCAAGGCCGACCAGCTGGTGCGTATGCAGCAACAGGAGGCGGCCGCGCGCCAGCACATGGCCCGGGAGATTCTTGGCCAATACAAGATCCGCACCCAGCCTCACAGCTTCCATATCTGGCTGGAGCTGCCAGAACCGTGGACCAGCGACGAGTTTGCCAACCTGGCGCGTGATAACGGCGTAACGGTGGTCAGCGGCAGCCAGTTCCTGCCAGAACGCAGCCACCCCACCAGCGGTGTGCGCATCGCCCTGATGGCACCCAGCCGCCAGGCACTGGGCTTTGCCCTGACCAAGCTGGCAAGCCTGCTGGATTCGGCGGAGCCGCGGTTGTTCTACTGAAAGCGATGCCAGATACGCGGTGCTGCCCATAAAAAAACCCAGGGCAATTGCCCTGGGTTTCTGGTCTTGCTGAACGCCTTACCGCTCTGATCAGAACGGAATATCGTCATCGAAGCTGTCGAAGTCAGCCGCCGGCTGCGGCGCAGGCTGTTGCGGCGCTGGGCGCTGAGGGGCCTGCTGCGGGCGCTGGGCCTGCTGGCGTGGCGGTGCCTGGTTGTACTGTTGCTGCTGGCCGCCACCGTAATTGCCGCCACCCTGGTTGTACGGGTCGCCGCCCTGCTGCTGGCCTTGCGGACGACCGCCGAGCAGCTGCATGGTGCCGTTGATGTCGACGATGATCTCGGTGGTGTAGCGCTTGATGCCGTCTTTTTCCCACTCGCGGGTCTGCAGCTTGCCTTCGATGTAGCACTGCGAACCCTTGCGCAGGTACTCGCCAGCGATTTCGGCAACCTTGCCGAACAGCGACACACGGTGCCACTCGGTACGCTCGACCTTCTGGCCCGACTGCTTGTCAGTCCACTGCTCGCTGGTGGCCAGGCTCAGGTTGGTCACGGCGTTACCGTTGGGCAGGTAGCGGACTTCGGGATCCTGGCCACAGGTACCGACCAGAATGACTTTGTTAACCCCACGGGCCATAACGTTCTCCTAGGCTTCGCACGCCGAAGAGGCTGGATTCACCAGTCGCTCGAGGGTCGCACGGTCCAAAATTTTCGTATCCAGTTTGATATAGATGGCGGCTTCTTCTGCCACCACCACAGCGTCGGTCACACCCGGCACGGCCATCAGGCGCTCGGTCAGGCCGGCTTCCCGGACCGCCTCAGGCGTCAGGGGCATGCGCAGGCTGGTCACATATGGCGGCTCGTTCATGCGCAAGGCGACGATCAGCCAGATAGCACACAGCACCGCGCTACCGAGGAACACCGTGTTCAGCCCACCGTGCTGGAACAACCAGCCGCCAAGGATCCCGCCTAACGCTGCACCGAGGAACTGGCTGGTGGAATACACCCCCATTGCCGTCCCCTTGCCACCGGCAGGCGATACCTTGCTCACCAGAGAAGGCAGCGAAGCCTCCAGCAGGTTGAATGCGGTAAAGAATACCACGGTGCCAATCACCAGTCCGCGCAAACCGTCAGCCCACTCCCAGAAGTATATCTCTGTCAGCAGCAGGACACTGACTGCGCCGGCCAACACTCGTTTCATCTTGCGCTTTTTTTCGCCGTAGATGATGAACGGGACCATTGCAAAAAATGAGATGAACAGCGCAGTCAGGTACACCCACCAGTGCTGCTCCTTGGGCAGGCCGCCACGCTCGACGAACGCCAGTGGCAGCGCAACGAAGCTGGCCATGAGGACGGCGTGCAGGATGAAAATGCTTATGTCCAGGCGCAGAAGGTCCGGATGACGCAGTGTCGGGCCGATGGCCTGGCGCGCCACCCCCGACTCGCGGTGCTGCAAAATGCTGTGGGTGTTGGGTACGACAAACGCGATCAACAGGATGCCGACCAAGGCAAGCCCGGCCGTAACCAGGAACAAACCTGACAAACCAAAGGCACTTGTCAGCAATGGACCAACGACCATGGCGACAGCAAACGACAGGCCGATGCTCATGCCGATCATGGCCATGGCCTTGGTCCGGTGTTGTTCGCGGGTGAGGTCCGACAGCAGTGCCATCACCGCGGCAGAAATTGCCCCCGCGCCCTGCAGGATGCGCCCGGCAATCACGCCCCAGATAGAGTCAGCCTGGGCCGCCAGCACACTGCCCAGGGCAAAGATCACCAGCCCCAGATAAATCACCGGTCGGCGACCGATGCGGTCAGAAACCATCCCGAACGGGATCTGCAATACCGCCTGAGTCAGGCCATAGGCACCAATGGCCAGGCCGATCAGGGCAGGCGTGGCACCAGCCAGGTCCATGCCGTAGGTGGCCAGTACCGGCAAGACCATGAACATGCCCAGCATACGAAAGGCAAAGACCAGGGCAAGGCCGCCAGCGGCGCGGGTTTCGCCGCCACTCATACGCTCGTTGTGGGTGTCGTGCATGGATTAACCTCGTGTGAACCGGCGGCGATTCTATCAGTCCGACAGCTTGACGGCATCAACGCGACGCTTTGCCGCGTCATACTGGCGCGCCGTATACTTCCTTGTTTATGCCCGCCAAGCGAGGCCGCAGTGGACAAGATCCTGATTCGTGGGGCACGTACCCACAACCTGAAGAACATCGACCTGACCCTGCCCCGGGACAAGTTGATCGTGATCACCGGCCTGTCCGGTTCCGGCAAGTCGTCCCTGGCGTTCGATACCTTGTACGCCGAAGGCCAGCGCCGCTACGTGGAATCGCTGTCGGCCTACGCCCGGCAGTTCCTGTCGATGATGGAAAAGCCCGACGTCGACACCATCGAAGGCCTGTCACCGGCGATTTCCATCGAGCAGAAGTCGACCTCGCACAACCCGCGCTCCACGGTCGGCACCATCACCGAAATCTACGACTATCTGCGCCTGCTGTACGCCCGCGTCGGTACTCCACGCTGCCCGGACCACGATATCCCGCTGGAGGCGCAAACGATCAGCCAGATGGTCGACCTGGTGCTGGAGCGCCCGGAAGGCAGCAAGCTGATGCTGCTCGCGCCGGTGGTGCGCGAGCGCAAGGGCGAGCACCTGGCAGTGTTTGACGAGCTTCGGGCCCAAGGCTTCGTGCGGGCCAGGGTCAACGGCAAGCTCTACGAACTCGATGAGTTGCCCAAGCTGGACAAACAGAAGAAGCACAGCATCGATGTGGTGGTGGACCGCTTCAAAGTCCGCGCCGACCTGCAACAGCGCCTGGCCGAATCGTTCGAGACCGCGTTGAAGCTGGCCGACGGTATTGCCCTGGTGGCACCGATGGACGACGAACAAGGCGAAGAGACGATCTTCTCCGCGCGCTTCGCCTGTCCGGTGTGCGGCCACGCGATCAGCGAGCTGGAACCGAAGCTGTTCTCCTTCAACAACCCGGCTGGCGCTTGCCCGACTTGCGACGGCCTGGGGGTCAAGCAGTTCTTCGACACCAAACGCCTGGTCAACACCGAACTGACCTTGGCCGAAGGCGCGATCCGCGGCTGGGACCGGCGTAACGTGTACTACTTCCAGATGCTCGGTTCGTTGGCTGCGCACTACGGCTTCAGCCTGGAGGAGCCTTTCGGCGAGCTGTCAGCCGAACACCAGAAAGTGATCCTGCAGGGCAGCGGCAAGCAGAGTGTCGATTTCAAGTACCTCAACGACCGAGGTGATATCGTCAAGCGATCGCACCCGTTCGAAGGCATTGTGCCGAACCTTGAGCGCCGCTACCGCGAAACCGAATCGGCCACCGTGCGTGAAGAACTGGCCAAATTCCTTGGTACGCAACCGTGCCCGGATTGCCGGGGTACGCGCCTGCGCCGCGAGGCGCGCCATGTGTGGGTGGGCGAGAAAACCCTGCCGGCGGTAACCAATTTGCCGATCGGTGAAGCCAGCAACTACTTTGGTCAACTGACCCTTACTGGCCGGCGTGGCGAAATCGCGGCAAAAATCCTCAAGGAAATCTGCGAACGACTTCAGTTCCTGGTCAATGTCGGCCTCGACTACCTGACCCTGGATCGTAGCGCCGACACCCTGTCCGGCGGTGAAGCGCAACGTATCCGACTCGCCAGCCAGATCGGCGCCGGTCTTGTGGGGGTGATGTACATCCTCGATGAACCGTCCATCGGCCTTCATCAACGCGACAACGACCGCCTGTTGGCCACCCTGAACCATTTGCGCGACCTGGGCAACACGGTGATCGTAGTGGAACACGACGAGGACGCCATTCGGCTGGCCGACTACGTGGTCGATATCGGCCCAGGCGCCGGTGTTCACGGTGGGCAGATCGTCGCCGAGGGCTCGCCCCAGGAGGTCATGAACCATCCCGATTCGCTGACTGGCAAGTACCTGTCCGGGCGCAAGAAGATCGTCGTGCCGGCCAAGCGCACACCGCGCAACAAGAAGCTGCAGCTCAAGCTCAAAGGCGCACGTGGCAACAACCTGCAGAACGTCGACCTGGAAGTACCAATCGGCCTGCTGACCTGCGTGACTGGTGTATCCGGCTCGGGCAAATCGACGCTGATCAACAACACCCTTTTCCCCTTGGCCGCCACGGCACTCAATGGCGCAAGCAGTCTGGAAGCCGCACCGCACAGCAGCATGGACGGCCTGCAGCACCTGGACAAGGTGGTGGATATCGACCAGAGCCCGATCGGCCGCACACCACGCTCCAACCCGGCGACCTACACCGGCATCTTCACCCCGATCCGCGAGCTGTTCTCCGGTGTACCGGAGTCACGCTCGCGTGGTTATGGTCCGGGGCGTTTCTCATTCAACGTCAAGGGGGGCCGTTGCGAGGCCTGCCAGGGCGATGGCCTGATCAAGGTGGAAATGCACTTCCTGCCGGACATCTACGTGCCGTGTGACGTGTGCAAGAGCAAGCGCTACAACCGCGAAACCCTGGAGATCAAGTACAAGGGCAAGAACATCCACGAGGTGCTGGAAATGACCATCGAGGATGCCCGCGAGTTCTTCGATGCGGTGCCGGCGCTGGCGCGCAAGCTGCAAACGTTGATGGATGTGGGCCTGTCGTACATCAAACTGGGGCAATCAGCGACCACGTTGTCCGGCGGTGAGGCGCAGCGGGTGAAGCTGTCGCGCGAGCTGTCCAAGCGCGATACCGGCAAGACCTTGTACATCCTCGACGAACCTACTACCGGTCTGCACTTTGCCGATATCCAGCAGCTGCTGGATGTGTTGCATCGCCTGCGCGACCACGGCAATACCGTGGTGGTGATCGAGCATAACCTGGATGTGATCAAGACTGCCGACTGGCTGGTTGACCTGGGGCCTGAGGGCGGCTCCAAGGGTGGGCAGATCATTGCCTGCGGTACGCCAGAAGAGCTGAGCGAGATGAAGCAGTCATATACCGGCCATTACCTGAAACCATTGCTGGAGCGGGACCGGGCCTAAGTGTTGCCAGCGCAATGAAAAAGCCCCTGGTACCGAGGGTGCCAGGGGCTTTTACTTGAGCCTGTGGTAACTTACATCTGCGACTGCAGGTAGTTTTCCAGCCCAATGGCCTTGATCAGGCCCTGCTGCTTCTCAAGCCAGTAGGTGTGATCTTCTTCGGTGTCGGCCAGCTGCGCACGCAGGATGTCACGACTGACGTAGTCCTTGTGCAGTTCGCATAGCTCGATGCCTTTACAAAGCGCACCGCGCACCTTGTATTCGAGCTTGAGGTCTGCCTCGATCATTTCCGGCACGGTGCTACCGACCTCCAGGTCATCCGCACGCATGTCAGGGGTCCCTTCGAGCATGAGGATACGACGCATCAGGGCATCGGCGTGCTGCGTCTCTTCCTCCATCTCGTGGTTGATGCGCTCGTAGAGCTTGGACAGGCCCCAGTCTTCGTACATGCGCGAATGAATGAAGTACTGGTCGCGTGCCGCCAGTTCGCCCTTCAGCAGCGTGACGAGATAGTTGATTACATCCGGGTGGCCTTGCATCGCCCTGATTCTCCATGTGAAAACGTCTATGCCACATAGTGTGAACCAGCTTTTGCCTATGGTCACTGAAAAACGCGCAATCAGACGCAAAAAATCGGTTAAACAGTAGTGATATTCATTGAAAAACCGCCCAAATGAGGGCGGTTCTTCTTATCACTTCGACTTAGGCGAGATTGATGCCCAAAGCCTTCGCAATCCCTTCGCCATAGGCCGGATCCGCCTTGAAGAAGTACTGTAGCTGACGCTGAATCACGTCTTCGCTGACACCGGCCATGGTACCGGCGATGTTGCTGATCAGCAGGGCTTTCTGCTCATCGCTCATCAAACGGAACAACGCGCCGGCATGACTGAAGTAGTCAGTGTCCTCACGGTGATCGTAGCGATCAGCCGAACCATTCAGGGCCAATGCTGGCTCAGCATGACGTGGCGACTGTTTCGGGGCATCGCTGTAGCTGTTTGGCTCGTAGTTCGGTGCACTACCGTAACTGCCGGTGGCCATCGAGCCGTCGCGCTGATAGCTGTTGACCGGGCAACGTGGCGCGTTGACTGGCAATTGCTGGTGGTTGGTGCCAACGCGATAGCGGTGCGCGTCGGCGTAGGCGAATACACGGCCTTGCAGCATGCGGTCCGGTGAAAGACCGACGCCGGGCACCATATTGCTCGGGCCGAACGCGGCCTGCTCGACCTCTGCAAAATAGTTGAGCGGGTTGCGGTTGAGCTCCAGCACACCCACCTCGATGAGCGGATAATCCTTCTGCGACCAGGTCTTGGTCACGTCGAATGGGTTCTCGTCGCGGCTGGCAGCCTCGGCTTCGCTCATCACCTGAATGCAGACAGTCCAGCGCGGGTAGTCGCCACGCTCAATGGCCTCGAAGAGGTCGCGCTGAGCGTAATCCGGGTCGGTACCTGCCAGGCGTGCAGCGTCTGTCGGGGTGAGGTTCTTGATGCCTTGCTGGGTCTTGAAGTGCCACTTGACCCAAGTGCGCTCACCCTTTGCATTGATCAGGCTGTAGGTGTGGCTGCCAAAGCCATGCATGTGGCGATAGCCGTCCGGAATGCCACGATCGGAAAAGAGGATGGTGACCTGGTGCAGCGCTTCTGGGGAATGCGACCAGAAGTCCCACATCATCTGAGCGTTCTTCAGGTTGGACTGCGGGTGGCGCTTCTGGGTGTGGATAAAGTCCGGGAACTTCAATGGGTCGCGAATGAAGAACACTGGCGTGTTGTTACCGACGATGTCCCAGTTGCCTTCCTCGGTGTAGAACTTCACCGCGAAGCCACGCGGGTCACGCTCGGTATCTGCAGAGCCGCGCTCGCCACCAACGGTGGAGAAGCGTAAGAAAGTCTCGGTTTGTTTACCGACCTCTTCGAACAGCTTGGCGCTGGTATAGCCGGTGATATCGTGAGTAACGGTAAAGGTACCGTAGGCGCCCGAGCCTTTGGCATGGACGCGACGCTCAGGAATGTTCTCGCGATTGAAATGGGCGAGCTTCTCGATCAGGTGGAAGTCGTCGAGCAACAGCGGACCGCGCGGGCCGGCGGAGCGGGAGTTCTGGTTGTCGGCTACAGGTGCACCGCTGGCGGTGGTGAGAATCTTGCTCATGGGCTCTCCTTTTCGGTCTTCAAGGGCCGGCTAATCGGCTGTAGAGAGAGTATTGACGAGCAAGATTACAGGAACAAATTCATTACATGACTTACATCAATAGAAATAAACAATAGATGTAAAAACAAAAAACCGGGCACTAGGCCCGGTTTTCTGTAGCAGACAGAACGTCTTACTCAGCAGCTTCTACAGCACCGCCGACCGGACGATCAACCAGCTCGACGTACGCCATAGGCGCGTTGTCGCCAGCGCGGAAACCGCACTTCAGGATGCGCAGGTAGCCGCCCTGACGGGTGGCGTAACGCTTGCCCAGGTCGTTGAACAGTTTGCCAACAGCGGACTTCGAACGGGTACGGTCGAAGGCCAGACGACGGTTAGCAACGCTGTCTTCCTTGGCCAGGGTGATCAGCGGCTCGGCAACGCGGCGCAGTTCCTTGGCTTTCGGCAGGGTGGTTTTGATCAGCTCGTGCTCGATCAGCGACACTGCCATGTTCTGGAACATAGCCTTGCGGTGAGAGCTGGTACGGCTCAGGTGACGTCCACTTTTACGATGACGCATGATTCATTCCTTACCAAACACTACGTTCGGTGATTACGACGATCAGGCGGTCGCCTTGTCGTCTTTCTTAAGACTTGCAGGCGGCCAGTTGTCGAGGCGCATGCCGAGAGACAGACCACGAGAGGCCAGAACGTCCTTGATTTCAGTCAGGGACTTCTTACCCAGGTTAGGAGTCTTCAACAGCTCTACTTCGGTACGCTGAATCAGGTCGCCGATGTAGTAGATGTTCTCCGCCTTGAGGCAGTTGGCCGAACGTACAGTCAGTTCCAGGTCGTCAACCGGACGCAGCAGGATCGGATCGATCTCGTCTTCCTGCTCGACTACGACAGGCTCGCTGTCACCTTTGAGGTCGACGAACGCGGCCAGCTGCTGTTGCAGAATGGTCGCAGCGCGGCGGATAGCCTCTTCAGGATCCAGGGTGCCGTTGGTTTCCAGATCAATGACCAGTTTGTCCAGGTTGGTACGCTGTTCAACACGGGCGTTCTCGACCACATAGGCGATACGACGCACCGGGCTGAAGGAGGCGTCCAACTGCAGACGGCCAATGCTACGGCTTTCGTCTTCGTCGGTTTGACGGGAGTCGGCCGGCTCGTAACCACGACCACGAGCTACAGTGAGCTTCATGTTCAGAGCGCCGTTCGACGCCAGGTTCGCGATTACGTGATCGGGGTTGACGATCTCGACATCGTGATCCAGCTGAATATCGGCAGCGGTAACCACCCCCGAACCCTTTTTCGACAAGGTCAGCGTAACTTCGTCACGACCATGCAGTTTGATAGCGAGACCTTTCAGGTTCAACAGGATTTCAATTACGTCTTCCTGAACACCTTCGATCGCGGAGTACTCATGGAGTACGCCATCGATCTCGGCCTCGACTACTGCACAGCCAGGCATGGAGGACAACAGGATGCGGCGCAGCGCGTTGCCCAGGGTATGGCCGAAACCACGCTCGAGAGGCTCGAGCGTAATTTTGGCGCGGGTCGGACTGACTACCTGCACATCAATGTGGCGGGGAGTCAGGAACTCATTTACCGAAATCTGCATGGATGCACCTATTTTCTAGCCCTTACTTGGAGTAGAGCTCGACAATCAGGTTTTCGTTGATGTCGGCAGACAGGTCGCTGCGAGCAGGAACGTTCTTGAAAACGCCCGACTTTTTAGCAGCATCCACGTCAACCCACTCAACGCGGCCACGCTGGGCGCACAGTTCAAGGGCTTGAACAATGCGCAACTGGCCCAGCGATTTCTCGCGGACTGCGACCACGTCACCCGGACGAACTTGGTAGGATGGAATGTTTACAGTCTTACCGTTGACGCTGATCGCTTTGTGCGAAACCAGCTGACGGGACTCGGAACGAGTCGAGCCGAAGCCCATACGGTAAACGACGTTATCCAGACGGCACTCGAGCAGTTGCAGCAGGTTCTCACCGGTTGCGCCTTTTTTCGAGGCAGCAGCTTGGTAGTAACCGCGGAACTGACGCTCCAGAACACCGTAGATACGACGGACTTTTTGTTTCTCACGCAGCTGGGTGCCGTAGTCGGACTGACGGCCACGGCGCTGGCCGTGGATACCTGGGGCTGCTTCGATATTGCACTTCGATTCCAGAGCGCGAACGCCGCTCTTCAGGAACAGATCGGTGCCTTCACGACGAGACAGTTTGCATTTTGGACCAATGTAACGTGCCATTCTTCTGTCTCCTGATTACACGCGACGCTTCTTCGGCGGACGGCACCCGTTGTGCGGGATTGGCGTCACGTCGGTGATGCTGGCGATCTTGTAGCCGCAGCTGTTCAATGCACGAACGGCGGACTCACGACCTGGACCTGGACCCTTGACGTTAACGTCGAGGTTCTTCAGACCGTATTCCAGCGCAGCTTGACCAGCACGCTCAGCAGCGATCTGAGCTGCGAACGGGGTGGATTTGCGCGAACCACGGAAACCCGAACCACCGGAGGTCGCCCAGGACAAAGCATTGCCCTGACGGTCGGTGATGGTCACGATGGTGTTGTTGAAAGAAGCATGGATGTGGGCGATGCCATCAACCACTGTCTTTTTGACTTTCTTACGAGGACGAGCAGCAGGTTTTGCCATGTCTATATTCCTGGGCGATTACTTGCGGATCGGCTTACGCGGGCCCTTACGGGTGCGTGCGTTGGTCTTGGTGCGCTGACCGCGAACCGGCAGACCTTTACGATGACGCAGGCCGCGGTAGCAACCCAGGTCCATCAAGCGCTTGATCTTCATGTTGATGTCACGACGCAGGTCACCTTCGGTGGTGAACTTCGCGACTTCGCCACGCAGGGTTTCGATTTGCTCGTCGCTCAGATCCTTGATCTTAGCGGCTGGGTTTACACCAGCGTCTGCACAAATCTTCTGTGCAGTTGTGCGACCGACACCATAGATGTAGGTCAGCGAGATAACAGTATGCTTGTTATCTGGAATGTTGACGCCTGCAATACGGGCCATTCAGTGGGACTCCAATTGACAGCTACCTACGCCCCGGAAGCCAAGAAATAGGGCGCGAGATAATATCGCTGTAGAAACGAATAATCAACCCAGCAGCACACTAGCTGCTGGGTTTGAAGCGCAGATCACACTCAGCCTTGGCGCTGTTTGTGACGCGGTTCCGCGCTGCAGATCACTCGTACGACGCCTTCGCGACGGATGATCTTGCAGTTACGGCACAGCTTTTTCACCGATGCACGAACTTTCATTACCGACTCCTCGAACCTTAGGGGCGTATCAGCGCAGCAAACCGCTGCCACCGTAGCCTTTCAGGTTGGCTTTCTTCATCAGGGATTCGTACTGGTGCGAAACGAGGTGCGATTGTACTTGGGACATGAAGTCCATCACAACCACTACCACAATCAGCAACGAGGTCCCGCCAAGGTAGAACGGCACATTTGCTGCCACCACCAGGAACTGGGGCAGAAGGCAGACGGCCATCATGTAAAGAGCACCGAACATGGTCAAACGGGTCAGAACGCCATCAATGTAGCGCGCCGACTGCTCACCAGGACGGATACCCGGAATAAAGGCACCGGACTTCTTCAGGTTTTCCGCTACGTCTTTCGGGTTGAACATCAACGCTGTGTAGAAGAAGCAGAAGAAAATGATCCCTGCACTAAACAGCAGAATGTTCAACGGCTGACCAGGAGCGATCGACTGCGAGATGTCCTGCAGCCAGCCCATACCTTCGGACTGACCAAACCAGGCACCCAGCGAAGCCGGGAACAGCAAAATGCTGCTCGCGAAAATGGCCGGGATAACCCCCGCCATGTTCACCTTCAGCGGCAAGTGGCTAGTCTGCGCAGCGAAGACCTTGCGGCCCTGCTGACGCTTGGCGTAATGAACGGCGATACGACGCTGACCACGCTCAATGAACACCACAAAACCGATAATCGCTACTGCCAGCAAACCGATGGCGACCAAGGCGAAAATGTTGATATCGCCTGTGCGTGCAGACTCGAAAGACTGCCCGATTGCTCTCGGAAGACCGGCAACGATACCTGCGAAGATCAACATCGAGATACCGTTGCCCACACCGCGCTCGGTGATCTGCTCGCCCAGCCACATCATGAACATCGCGCCTGCCACGAAAGTGGAAACAGCGACGACGTGGAAGCCCAGGCCTGCAGAAAACGCCACGCCCTGGTTGGCCAGGCCAATGGACATGCCAATGGCTTGGACCAGTGCCAGGATAACGGTGCCGTAGCGGGTGTACTGGCTGATCTTGCGACGGCCAGCTTCACCTTCCTTCTTCAACTGCTCCAGTTGCGGGCTGACCGCCGTCATCAACTGCATGATGATCGATGCCGAGATGTACGGCATGATCCCCAGTGCAAAGATGCTCATGCGCTCGAGCGCGCCACCGGAAAACATGTTGAACAAGCTAAGAATGGTCCCCTCATTCTGCCGAAACAGATCCGCCAGACGGTCCGGATTGATGCCGGGAACCGGGATATGCGCACCTATCCGATAGACGATGATCGCCATGAACAGAAAGCGCAGACGAGCCCAGAGTTCCGACATCCCGCCCTTACCGAGCGAAGAGAGAGCACCTTGCTTAGCCATTTATTCCTCGAATTTGCCGCCAGCTGCTTCGATAGCCGCACGCGCACCCTTGGTGGCTGCGATACCCTTGATGGTGACTGCGCGAGTAACTTCGCCAGACAGCATGATTTTCACACGCTGAATGTGCTGGTTGATCACGTTGGCATCCTTCAGGGATTGCACGGAGATCACGTCGCCTTCCACTTTGGCCAGCTCGGACAGACGCACTTCAGCGCGGTCCATGGCTTTCAGGGAAACGAAGCCGA
The DNA here is from genome assembly GCF_001655295.1 of Pseudomonas sp. JY-Q. Taxonomy (NCBI): domain Bacteria; kingdom Pseudomonadati; phylum Pseudomonadota; class Gammaproteobacteria; order Pseudomonadales; family Pseudomonadaceae; genus Pseudomonas; species Pseudomonas sp. JY-Q. The sequence goes on from NZ_CP011525.1 coordinate 5,581,965, forward strand.
ACTTCGGCAGGCGACGGTGCAGCGGCTGTTGACCGCCTTCGAAGCCAGGAGCGATCGAACCACCCGAACGGGAAGTCTGACCTTTGTGGCCACGGCCGCCGGTCTTACCCAGACCGCTACCGATACCACGACCTGGACGATGCTTCTCGCGACGGGAACCCGGCGCTGGACTCAGATCATTGAGTTTCATCGATTAGCCCTCGACCTTCAGCATGTAGTAAGCCTTGTTGATCATCCCGCGGTTCTCGGGAGTATCCTGGACTTCTACAGTGTGACCGATGCGACGCAGACCCAGGCCTTTAACACACAGCTTGTGGTTAGGCAGACGGCCCGAGACGCTCTTGATCAGCGTTACTTTTACGGTTGCCATGATCAGAAGATCTCCTCGACGCTCTTGCCACGCTTGGCGGCAATGGATTCAGGAGATTGCATGGCTTTCAGACCCTTGAAGGTGGCGTAAACCACGTTCACTGGGTTGGTCGAACCGTAGCACTTGGCCAGAACGTTCTGAACACCAGCAACTTCCAGGACAGCACGCATTGCGCCACCGGCGATGATACCGGTACCTTCCGAGGCAGGCTGCATGTAAACCTTCGAGGCGCCGTGGGCAGCCTTGGTGGCGTACTGCAGGGTGGTGCCCTTCAGGTCAACCTGGATCATGTTGCGGCGAGCAGCTTCCATGGCCTTCTGGATCGCGGCTGGTACTTCGCGCGACTTGCCACGGCCGAAGCCAACACGACCTTTACCATCACCAACCACGGTCAGCGCGGTGAAGGTGAAGATACGGCCGCCTTTTACGGTTTTGGCAACGCGGTTAACTTGAACCAGCTTCTCGATGTAGCCTTCGTCGCGCTTTTGATCGTTATTTGCCATAACTTAGAACTCCAGCCCGCCTTCACGAGCAGCATCAGCCAGCGCTTTGACGCGGCCATGGTACTTGAAGCCGGAACGGTCAAAGGCAACTTGAGATACACCGGCGGCTTTCGCACGCTCAGCTACCAGCTTGCCAACCTTAGTGGCCGCGTCGATGTTGCCAGTGGCGCCATCACGCAGGTCTTTGTCCAAGGTCGAGGCGCTTGCCAGAACCTTGCTGCCGTCGGCCGAAATGACCTGGGCGTAGATGTGCTGCGAGGAGCGGAACACGCACAGGCGCACGACTTCGAGTTCGTGCATCTTGAGACGTGCTTTGCGAGCGCGACGCAGTCGAATAACTTTTTTGTCGGTCATTTACTAGGCCCTACTTCTTCTTGGCTTCTTTACGACGGACTACTTCGTCCGCGTAACGCACACCTTTACCTTTGTAAGGCTCTGGCGGACGGAAGTCGCGGATTTCAGCGGCCACCTGACCTACCAGCTGCTTGTCGATACCCTTGATCAGGATGTCGGTCTGGCTAGGTGTTTCAGCGGTGATACCGGCTGGCAGTTCGTAGTCCACTGGGTGAGAGAAGCCCAGGGCCAGGTTCAGGACGGTGCCTTTAGCCTGTGCCTTGTAACCAACACCGACCAGCTGGAGCTTGCGCTCGAAGCCTTGGCTTACGCCTTGGACCATGTTGTTGACCAGAGCGCGGGTGGTACCGGCCATGGCACGAGCTTGCTGGTCACCATTGCGAGCGACGAAACGCAGCTCACCAGACTCTTCGGTAACTTCAACAGACGAGTGAACGTTCAGTTCGAGAGTACCTTTGGCACCCTTCACCGAAAGCTGCTGACCGGCGAATTTGACTTCGACACCGGATGGCAGCTTAACGGGGTTCTTAGCGACGCGAGACATGTCTATCCCCCCTTAGAACACTGTGCACAGAACTTCGCCGCCGACACCGGCAGCGCGCGCAGCGCGATCAGTCATCACACCTTTGTTGGTGGAGACGATAGACACGCCCAGACCGCCACGTACTTTCGGCAGATCGGTGACGGCCTTGTACTGGCGCAGGCCTGGACGGCTGGAGCGCTTCAGTTCCTCGATGACCGGACGGCCTTCGAAGTACTTCAGTTCGATCGACAGGGAAGGCTTGGCCTCACCAGTTACCTGGTAGCCAGCGATGTAACCTTCGTCCTTCAGAACTTTGGCAACCGCGACCTTCAGGGTAGAGGAAGGCATGCTTACGACGGACTTTTCAGCCATCTGGGCATTACGGATGCGAGTTAGCATGTCCGCTAACGGGTCCTGCATACTCATGGGCTAGATGCTCCTGATACAAGAATTATTAGCCTTGCGGCTATGACAACCACCCGAACGGTTTGGGCAAAAACCCAGGCTCAGGTGAGCCGGTCATTCTAGACACAAGGCAGAAACGAAACAAGCCCCATATAGGGGCTTGTTTGTTGGCAAGGTCACCGGCGGTCGGAAGATTGCTCCCCTTCCACCCGTGCCTTGCCTGCAGCGATTACCAGGAGGCCTTGACCAGGCCTGGTACGTCACCGCGCATTGCAGCTTGACGCAGCATGTTACGGCCCAGGCCGAACTTACGGTATACACCGTGAGGACGACCGGTCAGGCGGCAACGGTTGCGCAGGCGCGAGGCGCTAGCGTCGCGTGGCTGCTTCTGCAGAGCGACAACGGCAGCGAAACGCTCTTCTGGAGAGGCGTTCAGGTTGACGATGGTCGCTTTCAGCTCAGCACGCTTCTTAGCGAACTTTGCTACCGTGAGCTGACGCTTCAGCTCGCGGTTTTTCATGCTCTTCTTGGCCATTTTCCTACTCCAATCAGTTGCGGAACGGGAACTTGAAAGCACGCAGCAGAGCGCGGCCTTCGTCGTCCGAACGAGCAGTGGTGGTCAGGGTGATGTCCAAACCGCGCAGAGCATCGATCTTGTCGTAGTCGATTTCCGGGAAGATGATCTGCTCTTTCACGCCCATGCTGTAGTTGCCACGACCATCGAAGGACTTGGCATTCAGGCCGCGGAAGTCGCGGACCCGAGGCAGGGAGATCGCCAGCAGGCGGTCCAGGAATTCGTACATCTTGTCGCTACGCAGGGTCACCTTGACGCCGATCGGCCAGCCTTCGCGGACTTTGAAGCCAGCGATGGATTTGCGAGCGAAAGTCACGACCGGCTTTTGACCGGTGATCTTTTCCAGGTCGGCAACAGCGTGCTCGATGACTTTCTTGTCGCCGATCGCTTCGCCCAGACCCATGTTCAGGGTGATCTTGGTAACGCGCGGAACTTCCATCACGTTCGACAGCTTAAGTTCTTCCTTAAGCTTAGGAGCGATTTCGTTCCGGTAAATCTCTTTCAGTCGTGCCATGGTCTTCTACCTAGCAGTGTTCAAGCATCAACCGCTTTTTGGGTCGACTTGAAGACACGAATTTTTTTACCGTCTTCTACTTTGAAACCAACGCGGTCAGCCTTGTTGGTTTCACCGTTGAAGATGGCAACGTTGGAAGCGTGCAGAGGCGCTTCTTTCTCGACGATACCGCCCTGTACGCCCGCCATCGGGTTAGGCTTGGTATGACGCTTGACCAGGTTCACGCCACCGATAACCAGACGGTCATCAGCCAGAACCTTCAGCACCTTACCGCGCTTACCTTTGTCTTTGCCGGCGATCACGATGATCTCGTCGTCACGACGAATCTTTTGCATGTCGGATCTCCTTACAGCACTTCAGGGGCGAGCGAGACGATCTTCATGAACTTCTCAGTACGAAGTTCACGGGTCACTGGCCCGAAGATGCGAGTGCCGATCGGCTCTTGCTTGTTGTTCAGCAGAACAGCAGCGTTGCCGTCGAAACGAATGATGGAACCGTCAGCGCGACGAACACCATGACGGGTACGTACGACGACAGCGGTCATCACCTGGCCTTTTTTGACCTTACCGCGCGGAATTGCTTCCTTGACGGTTACTTTGATGATGTCACCGATACCGGCGTAACGGCGGTGCGAACCGCCGAGCACCTTGATGCACATGACGCGACGAGCGCCGCTGTTATCGGCCACATCGAGCATGGATTGAGTCTGAATCATAAAATTTCTCCGACCCCTAGCCCTTAGACTTCAACAGCGCGTTCGAGGACTTCAACCAGTGCCCAGGACTTGGTCTTGGCCAGCGGACGGGTTTCACGGATGGAAACCTTGTCGCCGATCTTGCACTGGTTGGCTTCGTCGTGCGCGTGCAGCTTAGTCGAACGCTTAACGTATTTACCGTAGATCGGGTGCTTTACGCGACGCTCGATCAGAACGGTGATGGTCTTGTCCATTTTGTCGCTGACGACACGGCCAGTCAGCGTACGGACGGTTTTTTCAGCTTCAGCCATGATCACTTACCTGCCTGCTGGTTGAGCACAGTTTTCACGCGAGCGATGTCACGCTTAACTTGCGAGAGCAGGTGCGACTGCCCCAACTGGCCAGTTGCTTTCTGCATACGCAGATTGAACTGGTCGCGCAGCAAGCCGAGCAGTTGCTCGTTCAGTTGCTGTGCCGATTTTTCACGAAGTTCATTCGCTTTCATCACATCACCGTCCGCTTAACAAAGGAGGTGGCGAGAGGCAGCTTTGCAGCAGCCAGGGCGAAAGCTTCGCGCGCCAGCTCTTCAGAAACACCCTCGATCTCGTACAGGACTTTGCCTGGCTGGATCTGGGCAACCCAGTATTCCACGGAGCCCTTACCTTTACCCATACGAACCTCAAGAGGTTTTTTGGAGATCGGCTTGTCCGGGAACACACGGATCCAGATCTTACCGCCACGCTTAACGTGACGGGTCAGCGCACGACGTGCGGACTCGATCTGGCGAGCGGTGAGGCGACCGCGAGCAACAGCTTTCAGGGCGAATTCGCCGAAGCTGACTTTGCTACCGCGCAGTGCCAGACCACGGTTGTGGCCAGTCATCTGCTTGCGGAATTTTGTACGCTTTGGTTGCAACATTTGGCGTACCCCTTACTTAGCAGCTTTTTTACGAGGCGCTGGTGCTTGTGGTTTCAGTTCTTCTTGGCGACCACCAATAACTTCGCCTTTGAAGATCCAAACCTTCACACCGATCACACCATAAGTGGTGTGAGCTTCGTAGGTGTTGTAGTCGATATCGGCACGCAGGGTGTGCAGAGGCACACGACCTTCGCGATACCACTCGGTACGAGCAATCTCAGCACCGCCGAGACGACCGCTCACCTGGATCTTGATGCCCTTGGCACCAATACGCATGGCGTTCTGTACCGCGCGCTTCATGGCGCGACGGAACATTACACGGCGTTCCAGCTGCTGAGCTACGCTCTGCGCAACCAGCATAGCGTCGAGTTCCGGCTTGCGGATCTCTTCGATGTTGATGTGCACAGGCACACCCATCTGCTTGGTCAGGTCCTGACGCAGCTTCTCGACATCTTCACCTTTCTTACCGATAACGATACCGGGACGAGCGGTGTGGATGGTGATGCGTGCAGTTTGAGCCGGACGATGAATATCGATACGGCTTACGGACGCGCTTTTTAGTTTGTCTTGGAGGTACTCACGCGTTTTCAGATCCTTCAACAGGTAATCTGCGTAAGTAGCACCGTCTGCGTACCAGACGGAGGTGTGCTCCTTGACGATTCCCAGGCGAATGCCAGTGGGATGTACTTTCTGACCCATCTGATCGACTCCGTTACTTGTCCGCAACCTTGACAGTGATATGGCAAGACCGCTTGACGATGCGATCAGCACGGCCTTTGGCACGTGGCATGATGCGCTTCAGCGAACGCCCTTCGTTGACGAAGACGGTGGAGACCTTCAGGTCATCAACGTCTGCGCCTTCGTTGTGTTCGGCGTTGGCTACGGCCGACTCGAGGACTTTCTTCATGATTTCAGCGGCTTTTTTGCTGCTGAAGGCCAACAGGTTGAGCGCTTCGCCCACCTTCTTCCCGCGGATCTGGTCGGCGACCAAGCGGGCTTTCTGGGCGGAGATGCGAGCGCCCGACAACTTAGCGGCTACTTCCATTTCCTTACCCCTTAACGCTTGGCTTTCTTGTCAGCCACGTGCCCGCGATAGGTGCGGGTACCGGCGAACTCGCCCAGTTTGTGGCCGACCATGTCTTCGTTCACGAGAACTGGAACATGCTGGCGACCGTTGTGAACCGCGATGGTCAGACCGACCATTTGTGGCAGGATCATCGAACGGCGCGACCAGGTTTTAACTGGCTTGCGATCGTTCTTCTCCACCGCCACTTCGACCTTCTTCAACAGGTGAAGATCGATAAAAGGACCTTTTTTCAGAGAACGTGGCACTGTCGTATCCCTCTAGTTACTTGCGACGACGGACGATCATGTTGTCGGTACGCTTATTACCACGGGTTTTAGCACCCTTGGTTGGGAAGCCCCATGGCGATACCGGATGACGACCACCGGAGGTACGACCTTCACCACCACCGTGTGGGTGGTCAACCGGGTTCATGGCAACACCACGAACGGTTGGGCGAACGCCGCGCCAGCGTTTGGCACCAGCTTTACCCAGCGAACGCAGGCTGTGCTCGGAGTTCGAGACTTCGCCCAGGGTCGCACGGCACTCAGCCAGGACTTTACGCATTTCACCAGAGCGCAGACGCAGGGTCACGTAGACACCTTCGCGAGCGATCAGCTGAGCCGAAGCACCAGCGGAACGAGCGATCTGAGCACCTTTACCCGGCTTCAGTTCGATGCCGTGAATGGTGCTACCTACTGGAATGTTGCGCAGCTGCAGGGAGTTACCGGCCTTGATTGGGGCCAGGGCACCTGCGATCAGCTGGTCGCCAGCGCTCACGCCTTTAGGCGCGATGATGTAGCGACGCTCACCGTCTGCGTAGCACAGCAGGGCGATGTGAGCAGTACGGTTTGGATCGTATTCGATACGCTCGACAGTGGCTGGAATGCCATCTTTGTCGTTGCGACGGAAGTCGACCAGACGGTAATGCTGCTTGTGACCACCACCAACGTGACGAGTGGTAATGCGGCCATTGTTGTTACGACCACCAGACTTCGATTTTTTCTCGATCAGCGGTGCGTGAGGAGCGCCTTTGTGCAGCTCCTTGTTGACCACCTTGACCACGAAACGGCGGCCAGGGGAAGTCGGTTTGCATTTAACGATTGCCATGATGCACCCCTTCCTTACTCAGCACTGCTGCTGAAATCGAGATCTTGGCCTGGCTGAAGGGAGACGATCGCCTTCTTCCAGTCATTACGCTTGCCCAGACCACGTGCGGTACGCTTGGTTTTACCCAGAACGTTAACAGTCGACACGTTTTCAACTTTTACGTTGAACAGGCCTTCGACAGCTTTCTTGATTTCCAGCTTGGTTGCATCAGTAGCAACCTTGAATACGAACTGGCCTTTTTTCTCAGCCAGAACGGTAGCCTTCTCGGAAACGTGCGGGCCAAGGAGGACTTTGAATACGCGTTCCTGGTTCATCCCAGCAGCTCCTCGAATTTCTTCACGGCCGAGACAGTGATCAACACTTTCTCGTATGCGATCAGACTGACCGGGTCGGAACCTTGTACGTCACGTACATCGACGTGCGGCAGGTTACGAGCAGCCAGGTACAGGTTCTGATCAACAGCGTCGGAAACGATCAATACGTCGCTCAGACCCATGCCGTTCAGCTTGTTCAGCAGATCTTTGGTTTTCGGTGCTTCAACAGCGAAGTCCTGAACCACGACCAGACGGTCGCTACGCACCAGCTCAGCGAGGATGGAGCGCAGTGCTGCGCGATACATCTTCTTGTTGAGCTTTTGCGAGTGATCTTGAGGGCGAGCTGCGAAGGTTACACCACCGCCACGCCAGATCGGACCACGAGTGGTACCAGCACGAGCACGGCCAGTACCCTTCTGACGCCATGGGCGCTTACCGCCACCAGCCACGTCGGAACGGGTCTTCTGCTGCTTGGTACCCTGACGGCCGCCAGCCATGTAGGCCACGACTGCTTGGTGAACCAGCGTCTCGTTGAATTCGCCACCGAAAGTCAGTTCGGAAACTTCGATCGCCTGAGCGTCATTTACATTAAGTTGCATGTCAGTTTCCCCTTAACCGCGAGCCTTGACAGCTGGACGTACAACCACGTCGCCGCCAGTAGCGCCAGGTACGGCACCCTTGATCAGCAGCAGGTTGCGTTCAGCGTCTACGCGAACTACTTCCAGGGACTGAACAGTCACGCGCTCGGCGCCCATGTGACCGGACATTTTCTTGCCCTTGAACACACGACCAGGAGTCTGGCACTGGCCGATGGAACCAGGAACACGGTGCGACACGGAGTTACCGTGGGTGTTGTCCTGACCACGGAAGTTCCAGCGCTTGATGGTACCGGCGAAGCCTTTACCTTTGGACTGACCAGTAACGTCAACCAGCTGGCCTGCAGTGAAGAGTTCAGCTTTGATCAGATCGCCAGCCTGGAAATCGCCTTCTTCAAGACGGAACTCCCAAACACCGCGACCAGCGGCAACGTTGGCCTTGGCGAAGTGGCCTGCCTGAGCGGCAGTCACACGCGAAGCACGACGCTCGCCGACAGTGACTTGCACTGCACGGTAGCCATCGGTTTCTTCAGTTTTGAACTGGGTGACGCGATTCGGCTCGATCTCAATGACCGTGACCGGAATGGAGACACCTTCTTCGGTGAAAATGCGGGTCATACCGCACTTGCGACCGATTACACCAATAGTCATGTTGTAAACCTCATGAGTGTACGGGGCTTTCACCCGCTATGGCCGCCCATTTCAGAGCGTTACACGACTAGACCGAAGTCTTAGCCGAGGCTGATCTGTACTTCCACACCTGCCGCCAGATCAAGCTTCATCAGCGCGTCAACGGTTTTATCCGTTGGCTGGACGATGTCCAGAACACGCTTATGAGTGCGAATCTCGTACTGGTCACGCGCGTCTTTGTTGACGTGCGGGGAAACCAGAACGGTGAAACGCTCTTTGCGGGTAGGCAGTGGAATTGGACCACGCACTTGTGCACCAGTACGTTTCGCGGTTTCCACGATTTCCTGGGTGGATTGGTCGATCAGGCGATGGTCGAAAGCCTTCAACCTGATACGGATTTGCTGATTTTGCATTGGATTTCAGACTCCAGGCTGTTCCCAACGGACGCACTACGCCCGCTAAAAGGAGGCGTGATTCTATAGACGCCCCCAATTAGTGTCAACCCAATAAAAAAAACCCCCGCTGAGCGGGGGTTTTTTTCAATCGGTCGAGTGATTACTCGATGATTTTGGCCACAACGCCGGCGCCGACGGTACGACCGCCTTCACGGATAGCGAAGCGCAGACCGTCTTCCATTGCGATGGTCTTGATCAGGGTAACAGTCATCTGAATGTTGTCACCTGGCATTACCATTTCAACGCCTTCCGGCAGTTCGCAGTTACCGGTCACGTCAGTGGTACGGAAGTAGAACTGTGGACGGTAGCCTTTGAAGAACGGAGTGTGACGGCCGCCTTCTTCCTTCGACAGGACGTAGACTTCTGCGGTGAACTTGGTGTGCGGCTTGACCGAACCTGGCTTGACCAGAACCTGACCACGCTCAACGTCGTCACGCTTGGTGCCACGCAGCAGAACGCCGCAGTTCTCGCCAGCACGACCTTCGTCCAGCAGCTTGCGGAACATCTCAACACCGGTGCAGGTGGTGGTGGTGGTGTCACGCAGACCAACGATTTCCAGCGGATCCTGAACGCGGACGATACCACGCTCGATACGACCGGTAACAACGGTACCACGACCCGAAATCGAGAACACGTCTTCGATCGGCATCAGGAACGGCTGGTCGATAGCACGAACTGGCTCAGGAATGTAGCTGTCCAGAGTTTCTACCAGCTTCTTAACAGCGGTAGTGCCCATTTCGTTGTCGTCTTTGCCTTCCAGCGCCATACGAGCCGAACCGATGATGATCGGGGTGTCGTCGCCTGGGAAGTCATAGGTGGACAGCAGGTCGCGAACTTCCATCTCGACCAGTTCCAGCAGCTCAGCGTCGTCTACCAGGTCAGCCTTGTTCAGGAAGACCACGATGTACGGAACGCCTACCTGACGGGACAGCAGGATGTGCTCACGGGTTTGTGGCATCGGACCATCGGCGGCCGAGCAAACCAGGATCGCGCCGTCCATCTGGGCAGCACCGGTGATCATGTTCTTCACGTAGTCAGCGTGACCTGGGCAGTCAACGTGAGCGTAGTGACGAATGGTCGAGTTGTACTCAACGTGAGCGGTGTTGATGGTGATACCGCGCGCTTTTTCTTCCGGAGCCGAGTCGATCTTGTCGAACTCAACGATTGCCGAACCGAAAACTTCGGAGCAAACGCGAGTCAGAGCTGCGGTCAGAGTGGTCTTACCGTGGTCAACGTGGCCGATGGTGCCGACGTTAACGTGGGGAAGGGAACGATCAAATTTTTCTTTAGCCACGACAGTGAACCTCTTGCCTAAAGGGGATTAGCCTTGTTTTTTAACGAGTGCTTCGACGATGTTCGACGGAGCTTCGGCGTATTTGGAGAATTCCATGGAGTAGCTTGCGCGACCCTGAGACATGGAACGAACGTCGGTTGCGTAACCGAACATCTCTCCGAGCGGTACTTCAGCACGGACGACACGGCCAGAGACCGACTCATCCATACCCTGGACCAGACCACGACGACGGTTCAGGTCACCCATCACGTCACCCAGGTAGTCTTCCGGGGTTACAACTTCGACTTTCATGATCGGCTCGAGAACCACGCCACCGCCCTTCTGGGCCAGTTGCTTGGTCGCCATCGAAGCAGCGATTTTGAACGCCATTTCGTTGGAGTCGACGTCGTGGTACGAACCGTCGAATACCGCGGCCTTCAGGCCGATCAGAGGATAACCGGCAACAACGCCGTTTTTCATCTGCTCTTCGATACCCTTCTGGATCGCAGGGATGTATTCCTTAGGAATCACACCACCAACGACTTCGTTGGAGAACACCAGACCTTCAGTGATGTTGCCCTTGTCGTCCACGTCCGGCTCGGAGAAGCGAACCCAGCAGTGACCGAACTGACCACGACCACCCGACTGACGAACGAACTTGCCTTCGATCTCGACGTTGGATTTGGTGATCTTCTCGCGGTACGAAACCTGCGGCTTGCCGATGTTGGCTTCGACGTTGAATTCGCGCTTCATGCGGTCAACGAGGATATCCAGGTGCAGCTCACCCATACCGGAGATGATGGTCTGACCGGTTTCTTCATCGGTCTTGACGCGGAACGATGGGTCTTCCTGAGCCAGCTTGCCCAGTGCGATACCCATCTTCTCCTGGTCCTGCTTGGTTTTCGGCTCTACAGAGAGCGAAATCACAGGCTCAGGGAAGTCCATACGCTCAAGGATGATCGGCTTGTCGGCGTTGCACAGGGTATCACCAGTGGTGACGTCCTTCATGCCGATCAGAGCAGCGATGTCGCCTGCACGTACTTCTTTGATCTCTTCACGCTGGTTGGCGTGCATCTGGACCATACGACCAACGCGCTCTTTCTTGCCCTTGACCGAGTTGATGACGGAGTCACCGGAGGTCAGGAAGCCCGAGTAAACGCGAACGAAGGTCAGAGTACCAACGAACGGGTCGGTGGCAATCTTGAAGGCCAGGGCCGAGAACGGCTCGTCGTCGTCAGCATGACGCTCGTCGAATTGCTCTGGCTTGACTTCGTCCTTAGGCACATCGATCAGGTCAGGGTGGATACCCTTGATCGCAGGGATCTCGGTCGGAGCTGGCAGGAAGTCGATAACGGCGTCGAGAACCAGGGGAACACCCTTGTTCTTGAACGACGAACCGCAGACAGCCGGAACGATCTCGCTGGCCAGGGTGCGCGCGCGCAGGCCTGCCTTGATCTCTTCGACGGACAGCTCACCTTCTTCAAGGTACTTGTTCATCAGCTCTTCGGTGGCTTCGGCGGCGGCTTCAACCATGTTGTTGCGCCATTCGTTAGCCAGCTCGACCATATCCGCAGGAATTTCTTCCTCGCGGTAGGTAGTACCCTTGTCGTCGTCGTTCCAGTAGATAGCCTTCATCTTGATCAGGTCAACCTGACCCTGGAAGTTATCTTCCGAACCGATGGCCAGCTGAACAGGAACCGGAGTGTGACCCAGACGGTTCTTGATCTGACCTACGACGCGCAGGAAGTTTGCACCAGCACGGTCCATCTTGTTCACGTAAACAACACGCGGAACGCCGTACTTGTTGGCCTGACGCCATACGGTTTCGGACTGCGGCTCAACGCCGGAGGTGCCACAGAACACAACGACCGCGCCGTCGAGTACACGCAGCGAACGCTCTACTTCAATGGTGAAGTCAACGTGGCCAGGGGTATCGATGACGTTTACGCGGTAGTTGTCATACTGACCACGGGAACCTTTCCAGAAGGTGGTAACGGCAGCGGAGGTAATGGTGATACCCCGCTCCTGCTCCTGCACCATCCAGTCGGTGGTCGCGGCGCCGTCATGCACCTCGCCCATTTTGTGGCTCAGACCTGTGTAGAACAGGATCCGCTCGGTAGTGGTGGTCTTGCCCGCGTCAACGTGGGCACAGATACCAATGTTACGGTAGCGGTTAATTGCTGTAGTACGAGCCATAAAGCCCTCGCAAAAAGATTGATGCTTGAATTAGAAGCGGTAGTGCGAGAACGCTTTGTTGGCTTCAGCCATACGGTGAACGTCTTCACGCTTCTTGACTGCAGCACCCTTGCCTTCGGCAGCATCCAGCAGCTCGCCGGCCAGACGCAGAGCCATCGACTTCTCGCCGCGCTTGCGGGCGTAGTCTACGAGCCAGCGCATTGCCAGAGCGTTACGACGGGATGGACGAACTTCAACCGGAACCTGGTAAGTGGCACCGCCGACACGACGGGACTTTACTTCGACCAGCGGAGCGATGGCGTCGAGAGCTTTCTCGAAGATTTCCAGGGGGTCGCTGTTCTTGCGTGCTTTGACGGTATCCAGGGCACCGTAAACGATGCGCTCGGCTACGGCCTTCTTGCCGCTTTCCATCACGTGGTTCATGAACTTCGCGAGGATCTGGGATCCGTACTTCGGATCGTCAAGGATCTCACGTTTTGCTGCTACACGACGTCTTGGCATGATAAGCCCTCAAACGGTCTTCAGGTTAGCCCGGGACCAGGTCATTCGACCCACGCCCGACCTTACTCTTATCGACTCAAAAAAATGGATGTCTGCAAACGACCGATTACTTCGGACGCTTGGTACCGTACTTCGAACGACCCTGGTTACGGCCTTTAACGCCCGAAGTATCCAGAGAGCCGCGAACGGTGTGGTAACGAACACCTGGCAAGTCTTTTACACGGCCGCCACGAATCAGGACGACGCTGTGCTCTTGCAGGTTGTGGCCTTCACCACCGATGTACGAGGAAACCTCGAAACCGTTGGTCAGACGCACACGGCATACTTTACGCAGTGCCGAGTTAGGTTTTTTCGGCGTGGTGGTGTACACACGGGTGCACACGCCACGACGCTGCGGGCAGTTCTGCAGCGCAGGAACGTCGGACTTCTCGACCGAACGCTTACGCGGCTGACGTACCAGCTGGTTGATAGTTGCCATCTACTAGCTCCACTGATTGTCTTGCGACTCTATTGTCTTGCAAGAAAGCCAAAAATTGGCGAGACGGAGCCTCACCAAATTTAAGGGTACAAAAGTCTAAAGAGGATCTTGCACCCAGTCAAGACGAGGCCCCGGCCCTCCCCGCCCGATCATCGGCAACATTTCATGTCGCCGATGCTCGCCCGAGGCTTGCCGGGGCCTTGCCCTGTACTTAGTTACCGCTGGAATTCAGCGCTTCGGTCAGTGCAGCTTCCACTTCACTGGCGCTTACACGCAGCGGTTTGTCGGCATCACGGCGACGCTTACGCTCGCTGTGGTAGGCCAGACCAGTACCAGCCGGGATCAGACGACCCACGACCACGTTCTCTTTCAGGCCGCGCAGGTAGTCGCGCTTGCCGGTTACAGCCGCTTCGGTCAGTACGCGGGTGGTTTCCTGGAAGGAAGCCGCGGAGATGAACGACTCGGTGGACAGCGAGGCCTTGGTGATACCCAGCAGCACACGGGTGAACTTGGAGATGAACTTGTCCTCGCCAGCGAGACGCTCGTTCTCTACCAGCACCTGGGTCAGTTCCATCTGGTCGCCCTTGATGAAGCTGGAATCGCCCGACTCGGAGATCTCGACCTTGCGCAGCATCTGACGCAGGATGGTCTCGATGTGCTTGTCGTTGATCTTCACGCCTTGCAGACGGTAAACATCCTGGATCTCGTTGACGATGTACTTCGCCAGCGCGCTCACACCCAGCAGACGCAGGATGTCATGCGGATCGCTCGGGCCGTCGGAGATAACTTCGCCGCGGTTTACCTGTTCACCTTCGAAGACGTTCAGGTGGCGCCACTTCGGAATCAGCTCTTCGTACGGATCGCTACCGTCGGTCGGAGTGATTACCAGGCGACGCTTGCCCTTGGTCTCTTTACCGAATGCGATGGTGCCGCTGACTTCAGCCAGAATCGAGGCTTCTTTCGGACGACGCGCTTCGAACAGGTCGGCAACACGCGGCAGACCACCGGTAATGTCACGGGTCTTCGACGTTTCTTGCGGGATACGCGCGATAACGTCACCAACACCGATCTGCGCACCGTCAGCCACACCGACAAGGGCGTTGGCTGGCAGGAAGTACTGGGCAGGTACGTCGGTACCTGGCAGGTACAGGTCCTTGCCTGAGGCATCGACCATCTTGATTGCTGGACGGATTTCCTTGCCCGCGGCAGGGCGATCCTTGACGTCCAGTACTTCAATGTTGGTCAAGCCAGTCAGTTCATCGGTCTGACGCTTGATGGTGATGTTTTCTTCCATGCCCACGAAGGTCACGGTACCTTTCAGCTCGGTAACGATCGGGTGAGTGTGCGGGTCCCACTTGGCGACGATGGCGCCAGCTTCGACCTTTTCACCTTCCTTGACCGAAATCACCGCACCGTAAGGCAGCTTGTAGCGCTCACGCTCACGACCGAACTCGTCGGCAATCGCCAACTCACCCGAACGCGATACGGCAACCAGGTTACCGTCGGCACGCTCAACCTGCTTCAGGTTGTGCAGACGCACCATACCGCCATTCTTCACCTGGACGCTGTCGGCAGCCGAAGTACGGCTTGCGGCACCACCGATGTGGAACGTACGCATGGTCAGCTGGGTACCCGGCTCACCGATCGACTGGGCAGCGATAACGCCGACAGCTTCACCGATGTTCACCTGGTGACCGCGAGCCAGGTCACGACCGTAGCACTTGGCGCAGATGCCGTAGCGGGTTTCGCAGTTGATCGGCGAACGCACGATCACTTCGTCGATGCTGTTCAGCTCGATGAACTCAACCCACTGCTCGTCGACCAAGGTACCGGCCGGAACGATAACGTCCTCGGTGCCTGGCTTGAACACGTCACGGGCGATGACACGACCCAATACACGCTCACCCAGCGGCTCTACAACGTCGCCGCCTTCGATGTGTGGCGTCATCACCAGGCCCTGATCGGTACCGCAGTCGATCTCGGTCACAACCAGATCCTGGGCAACGTCCACCAGACGACGAGTCAGGTAACCGGAGTTAGCGGTTTTCAGTGCGGTATCCGCCAGACCCTTACGAGCACCGTGAGTCGAGATGAAGTACTGAAGTACGCTCAGACCTTCACGGAAGTTCGCAGTGATCGGCGTCTCGATGATGGAGCCGTCCGGCTTGGCCATCAGACCACGCATACCGGCCAGCTGACGGATCTGGGCTGCGGAACCCCGCGCACCCGAGTCAGCCATCATGTACATCGAGTTGAAGGACTCTTGCTCGACTTCCTTGCCTTCGCGGTCGATGACCTTCTCTTTCGAGAGGTTGGCCATCATCGCCTTGGACACTTCGTCGTTCGCCTTCGACCACAAGTCGATGACCTTGTTGTACTTCTCGCCCTGGGTTACCAGACCGGAGGCGTACTGGCTCTCGATTTCCTTCACTTCGTCGGTAGCGTTACCGATGATGCGGGCTTTCTCGTCCGGGATAACGAAGTCGTTAACACCGATGGAAACGCCAGAAATGGTCGAGTAAGCGAAACCGGTGTACATCAGCTGGTCGGCGAAGATAACGGTCTCTTTCAGACCAACCACGCGATAGCACTGGTTGATCAGCTTGGAGATCGCCTTTTTCTTCATCGGCTGGTTGACCACGTCGTACGGCAGACCTGCTGGCACAACCTGGAACAGCAGCGCACGGCCGACGGTGGTGTCGACGATGCGGGTGTTCTTGACCACCGAGCCATCACGCTCCTTCACGGTTTCGTTGATACGAACCTTGATTTTCGCGTGCAGGGCGGCTTCGCCGGCGCGGAATACGCGGTCGACTTCCTGCAGGTCGGCGAACACGCGACCCTCGCCCTTGGCATTGATCGCTTCACGGGTCATGTAATACAGACCCAGTACAACGTCCTGCGACGGAACGATGATTGGCTCACCGTTGGCTGGCGACAGGATGTTGTTGGTCGACATCATCAGCGCACGCGCTTCGAGCTGGGCTTCCAGGGTCAGCGGCACGTGAACGGCCATCTGGTCGCCGTCGAAGTCGGCGTTGTACGCAGCACAGACCAGCGGGTGCAGCTGGATAGCCTTACCTTCGATCAGTACGGGTTCAAACGCCTGGATACCCAGACGGTGAAGAGTCGGTGCACGGTTGAGCAGTACGGGGTGTTCGCGAATCACTTCGGCGAGAACGTCCCACACCTCTGGCAGCTCGCGCTCGACCATCTTCTTGGCAGCCTTGATGGTGGTCGCCAGACCACGCATTTCCAGCTTGCCGAAAATGAACGGCTTGAACAGCTCGAGGGCCATCTTCTTCGGCAGACCGCACTGGTGCAGACGCAGGGTCGGACCTACGGTAATTACCGAACGGCCGGAGTAGTCAACACGCTTACCGAGCAAGTTCTGACGGAAGCGACCTTGCTTACCTTTGATCATGTCGGCCAGGGACTTCAGCGGACGCTTGTTCGAGCCAGTGATGGCGCGACCACGGCGGCCGTTGTCCAGCAGGGCGTCGACCGCTTCCTGCAGCATGCGCTTTTCGTTGCGCACGATGATGTCCGGCGCCGACAGATCCAGCAGGCGCTTCAGACGGTTGTTACGGTTGATCACCCGACGATACAGGTCGTTCAGGTCGGAAGTCGCGAAACGGCCACCATCCAGCGGAACCAGCGGACGCAGGTCCGGCGGCAGCACTGGCAGGACGGTCAGGACCATCCACTCAGGCAGGTTGCCCGAGCCCTGGAAAGCTTCCATCAGCTTCAGACGCTTGGAAAGCTTCTTGATCTTGGTTTCCGAGTTGGTCTGCGGAATTTCTTCGCGCAGGCGGCCGATCTCGTGCTCCAGGTCGATAGCGTGCAGCAGCTCGCGGACAGCCTCGGCACCCATGCGGGCGTCAAAGTCGTCACCGAACTCTTCCAGCGCTTCGAAGTACTGCTCGTCGTTCAGCAGCTGGCCCTTTTCCAGGGTAGTCATGCCCGGGTCGATAACGACATAGCTCTCGAAGTAGAGCACGCGCTCGATATCACGCAGGGTCATGTCCATCAGCAGGCCGATACGGGACGGCAGCGACTTCAGGAACCAGATGTGGGCAACCGGCGAGGCCAGCTCGATGTGCGCCATGCGCTCACGACGAACCTTCGCCAGGGCAACTTCAACGCCGCACTTCTCGCAGATTACGCCGCGGTGCTTGAGGCGCTTGTACTTGCCGCACAGGCACTCGTAGTCCTTGACTGGGCCAAAGATCTTGGCGCAGAACAGGCCGTCACGCTCAGGCTTGAACGTACGGTAGTTGATGGTTTCCGGCTTCTTAACTTCACCGAACGACCACGAACGGATCATTTCAGGCGACGCCAGACCGATGCGGATGGCGTCGAACTCTTCGACTTGACCCTGGTTTTTCAGCAAATTCAGTAGGTCTTTCAAGGCCTTTCCTCCTGGCGGAGCAGGGAGCGGGCATTACCTGCCCCACTCCCCTTCGCGTCACGTGTTATTCGGTTTCCAGATCGATATCGATACCGAGCGAACGGATCTCTTTGATCAACACGTTGAAGGACTCGGGCATGCCCGGCTCCATACGGTGATCGCCATCCACGATGTTCTTGTACATCTTGGTACGGCCGTTCACGTCGTCCGACTTCACTGTGAGCATTTCTTGCAGGGTGTATGCCGCGCCGTATGCTTCCAGCGCCCACACTTCCATCTCCCCGAAACGCTGACCACCGAACTGCGCCTTACCACCCAGCGGCTGCTGGGTAACCAGGCTGTAGGAACCAGTGGAACGCGCGTGCATCTTGTCGTCCACCAAGTGGTTCAGCTTGAGCATGTACATGTAACCAACGGTCACAGGACGCTCGAACTTGTTGCCGGTACGGCCGTCGAACAGCACCATCTGGCCGCTCTCTGGCAGGTCGGCCAGCTTCAGCATGGCCTTGATCTCGCGCTCCTTGGCACCATCGAAGACCGGGGTAGCCATCGGCACGCCTTTCTTCAGGTTGTTAGCCAGGGCCAGGATCTCTTCGTCGGTGAACTCGTCGAGGTTTTCCTGACGACCGCCGATCTCGTTGTAGACCTCGGTCAGGAACACGCGCAGCTCAGCAGCTTTACGCTGCTCTTCGAGCATGCGGTCGATCTTCTCGCCCAGACCCTTGGCCGCGAGGCCCAGGTGGGTTTCAAGGATCTGACCAACGTTCATACGCGAAGGTACACCCAGCGGGTTCAGTACGACGTCAACCGGAGTACCGTTGGCATCGTGCGGCATGTCTTCAACCGGCATGATGACCGAGACAACACCCTTGTTACCGTGACGACCGGCCATCTTGTCACCCGGCTGGATGCGACGGCGGATTGCCAGGTAAACCTTGACGATCTTCAGTACGCCCGGTGCCAGGTCATCGCCCTGCTGCAGCTTGCGCTTCTTGTCTTCGAACTTGTCGTCCAGCAGACGGCGACGGTCGACGATGTACTGCTGAGCCTTTTCCAGCTGCTCGTTCAGTGCATCTTCAGCCATGCGCAGTTTGAACCACTGGCCGTGCTCCAGACCGTCCAGCACCTCGTCAGTGATCACGGTACCTTTCTTCAGGCCCGCACCACCATCAACCACCTGGCCGTTCAGGGCAGAACGCAGACGCTCGAAGGTTGCACCTTCAACAATGCGGAACTCTTCGTTGAGGTCCTTGCGGATCTCGTCGAGCTGCATCTTCTCGATGGCCAGCGCGCGGCTATCGCGCTCCACGCCATCACGGGTGAAGACCTGTACGTCGATGACAGTACCCTTGGTGCCAGTTGGCACACGCAGGGAGGTGTCCTTAACGTCGCTGGCCTTCTCACCGAAGATTGCGCGCAGCAGTTTTTCTTCCGGAGTCAGCTGGGTTTCGCCTTTTGGCGTGACCTTGCCAACCAGGATGTCGCCAGCGCCAACTTCAGCACCTACGTAAACGATACCGGCTTCGTCCAGCTTGTTCAGTGCGGCTTCACCCACGTTCGGGATGTCCGCAGTGATTTCCTCTGGGCCGAGCTTGGTGTCACGCGCCACACAGGTCAGTTCCTGAATGTGGATGGTGGTGAAGCGATCTTCCTGAACCACACGCTCGGACAGGCAGATGGAGTCTTCGAAGTTGAAGCCGTTCCACGCCATGAACGCGATGCGCATGTTCTGACCCAGAGCCAGCTCACCCATATCGGTGGACGGGCCGTCGGCCATGATGTCACCACGCTGAACCTTGTCACCTTTGCTCACCAGCGGACGCTGGTTGATGCAGGTGTTCTGGTTCGAACGGGTGTACTTGGTCAGGTTGTAGATATCCACACCTGCTTCGCCGGTTTCCACTTCGTCGTCGGCAACGCGAACAACGATACGGCTAGCGTCGACCGAGTCGATCACACCACCGCGGCGAGCAACCACGCAGACACCGGAGTCACGGGCAACGTTGCGCTCCATGCCGGTACCTACCAGCGGCTTGTCGGCACGCAGGGTTGGTACAGCCTGACGCTGCATGTTCGAACCCATCAACGCACGGTTGGCGTCGTCGTGCTCGAGGAACGGAATCAGCGACGCTGCAACGGAAACAACCTGCTTCGGCGAAACGTCCATCAGGGTGACGTCTTCCGGCGCCTTGACGGTGAATTCGTTCAGGTGACGAACTGCTACCAGCTCATCGATCAGTTGCTTCTTGTCGTTCATCGCGGCCGAAGCCTGTGCGATGACGTGATCCGCCTCTTCGATTGCCGACAGGAACACGATGTCGTCACTGACAACGCCTTCCTTCACCACGCGGTACGGGCTTTCCAGGAAGCCGTACTGGTTGGTGCGGGCGTAGGCCGCCAAGGAGTTGATCAGACCGATGTTCGGACCTTCAGGGGTCTCGATCGGGCACACACGGCCATAGTGGGTCGGGTGTACGTCACGGACTTCGAAGCCGGCACGCTCACGAGTCAGACCGCCAGGGCCGAGTGCAGAGACGCGACGCTTGTGGGTAATCTCCGAGAGAGGGTTGTTCTGGTCCATGAACTGGGACAGCTGGCTGGAACCAAAGAACTCTTTCACCGCCGCCGCTACCGGCTTGGCGTTGATCAGGTCTTGCGGCATCAGGCCTTCGCTTTCCGCCATCGACAGGCGTTCCTTGACCGCGCGCTCGACACGCACCAGGCCAACACGGAACTGGTTCTCGGCCATCTCGCCGACGCAACGTACGCGGCGGTTACCCAGGTGGTCGATGTCGTCGACGATACCTTTGCCGTTACGGATATCGACCAGGGTCTTCAGAACCTCGACGATGTCTTCCTTGCTCAGCACGCCCGAACCCTCGATCTCGGTACGACCGATACGACGGTTGAACTTCATGCGGCCTACGGCGGACAGATCGTAACGCTCGGCACTGAAGAACAGGTTGTTGAACAGGGTCTCGGCTGCATCCTTGGTTGGCGGCTCGCCTGGACGCATCATGCGGTAGATCTCGACCAGAGCTTCCAGCTGGTTGCTGGTGGTATCGATCTTCAGCGTGTCAGAGATGAACGGACCGCAATCGATGTCGTTGGTGTACAGGGTCTCGATACGGACAACCTGCGCCTTGGCGACCTTGATCAGCAGCTCGGTGGTCATCTCGGTGTTGCATTCGGCGAGGATTTCGCCGGTAGCCGGATGCACGATAGCCTTGGCGGTAGTGCGGCCCAGGACGTATTCCATTGGAACGTCCAGTTGCTTGACGCCGGCCTTCTCGAGCTGGTTGATGTGGCGCGCGGTAATACGGCGGCCTTGCTCGACGATGACTTTGCCGGTTTCGTCATGGATGTCCATGACTGCAACTTCACCACGCAGACGCTGTGGCACCAGTTCCAGGCTGAGTTTTTCGCCGGAAATGTGGAACACGTTGGTGGTGTAGAAGGTATTCAGCACTTCTTCAGTGCTGTAACCCAGGGCGCGCAGCAGCACCGAGGCCGGCAGTTTGCGGCGACGGTCGATACGCACGAACACGCAGTCCTTCGGGTCGAACTCGAAGTCCAGCCAGGAACCGCGGTAAGGGATGATGCGAGCGGAGTACAGCAGCTTGCCCGAGCTGTGGGTCTTGCCACGGTCGTGGTCGAAGAACACACCAGGCGAACGGTGCAGCTGGGAAACGATCACACGCTCGGTACCGTTGATAACGAAGGTACCGTTCTCAGTCATCAGGGGGATTTCACCCATGTAGACTTCTTGCTCTTTGATGTCCTTGATCGCTTTGTTCGACGATTCCTTGTCGAAGATGATCAGGCGCACCTTGACCCGCAGTGGGACCGCGAAGGTCACGCCACGCAGGACACATTCCTTCACATCGAAGGCGGGTTCGCCCAGGCGATAGCCTACGTACTCCAGGGCAGCATTGCCGGAGTAGCTGATGATCGGGAATACCGATTTGAAGGCCGCGTGCAGGCCGACGTCGCGGAAGTGATCCTTGGATGCTCCCGCTTGCAGGAATTCGCGATACGAATCCAGCTGGATGGCCAGGAGGTAAGGCACATCCATGACGTCCGGCAACTTGCTAAAGTCCTTGCGGATACGTTTTTTCTCAGTGTATGAGTAAGCCATCAGCGTTCCCCAGCTTGGTCACCTGCTTGTTTGGCTTCTCCCGGCGGGAGCAGCCAGAAAATCGTGCAAACCCCTTGGTTTGCGCCACCCACATGGGTGTCTTGCAGCTCGTTATCGGGACCGGCCTGACCGGCCACCAATAACGGAAAAAGGCCGGTGGCATAAGCCACCAGCCATCAGCCTTTCGCTCAACGCTCAGGCTGGCATCGCAAGGTCGAGATTACTTCAGCTCGACTTTAGCGCCTGCTTCTTCCAGCTTCTTCTTAGCGTCTTCAGCGGCTTCTTTCGAAACGCCTTCAGCTACAACCTGAGGAGCGCCATCGACTTTCTCTTTGGCTTCTTTCAGGCCCAGACCGGTCAGTTCGCGAACGGCTTTGATCACGTTCACTTTCTTGTCGCCGGCTTCAACCAGAACAACGTTGAACTCGGTCTGCTCTTCAACAACGGCAGCAGCAGCAGCTGGGCCAGCAGCGGCAACAGCAGCGGTAACGCCGAAGGTTTCTTCCATTGCTTTGATCAGCTCAACAACTTCCAGAACGGTTTTCTGGCCGATTGCTTCGATGATTTGTTCGTTAGTCAGAGACATGACTCAATCCTGTATTGGGGTGACAGCCTACGCAGCCATCAAATTAAACGTATGATTTTGAAAGAGTTCGCACGCCTTAGGCGGCGGTAGCTTCTTTCTGGTCGCGAATGGCTGCCAGAGTACGAGCCAGCTTGCTGGTGGCGCCTTGAATAACGCTCATCAGTCGTGCAATAGCTTCGTCGCGGGTCGGCAGGGTAGCCAACACGTCGATCTGGTTCGCTGCAATGAAATTGCCGTCAAACGCAGCTGCCTTGATCTCGAACTTGTCCTGACCCTTGGCGAACTCTTTGAACAGACGAGCAGCAGCGCCCGGGTGTTCGTTGGAGAAAGCAATCAGGGTCGGGCCTTTGAACGCGTCGTTGAGGATCGAGAATTCGGTGCCTTCAACAGCGCGCTTGAGCAGGGTATTACGCACTACACGTACGTATACGCCAGCTTCGCGGGCCTCTTTACGGAGTCCGGTCATTGCGCTTACAGTCACACCACGGGCATCAGCCACGACAGCGGACAGAGCGACTTTGGCAGCCTCGTTGACTTCAGCGACGATGGCCTTCTTGTCTTCGAGTTTAATTGCCACGGGTTTACTCCTGGTTTTTACCGTTTCATCTGGCCGAGGCCGGATGTCGTTTTGGTGTCTGATTCGGTAACGAATCGGGAGCACCATCTGCGTGGGCTGATATTTTAAGGCTTGCGCCGCCTACGGTCTTGGATAGCCCCCGCCAGGCAGGGACCCCAATTTTTGCTGGCGGCGCGACTGGTCGCGCCGCCATGTTCTTACACGTTCAGCGAGCTCTGATCGATGACCAGACCTGGGCCCATGGTGGTGCTCAGGGTAACGCGCTTAACGTAGATACCTTTCGAGGAAGCTGGCTTGATACGCTTCAGATCAGCGATCAGGGCTTCAACGTTTTCCTTCAGCTTGTCAGCTTCAAAGCCGATCTTGCCAACGGAGGTGTGGATGATACCGTTTTTGTCGGTACGGTAGCGAACCTGACCAGCCTTGGCGTTTTTCACGGCAGTGGCTACGTCTGGGGTCACGGTACCAACTTTCGGGTTAGGCATCAGGCCGCGAGGACCCAGAACCTGACCCAGCTGACCTACAACGCGCATGGCATCAGGCGATGCGATAACGACGTCATAGTTCAGGTCGCCGCCTTTCATTTCGGCAGCCAGATCGTCCATACCTACGCGATCAGCGCCGGCAGCCAGAGCAGCTTCAGCAGCTGGACCCTGGGTGAAGACAGCAACGCGAACGGTCTTGCCAGTGCCGTGTGGCAGCACGGTAGCGCTACGTACGACCTGGTCGGATTTACGCGGGTCAACACCGAGGTTAACAGCGATGTCGTAGGACTCGACGAACTTGGCAGCAGGCAGCGAGGCCAGCAGAGTTGCCGCTTCTTCGAAGTTGTAGGCCTTGCCTGCTTCGATTTTCTCGGCGATTGCCTTTTGGCGTTTGGTCAGCTTAGCCATTACACACCCTCCACGTTCAGGCCCATGCTGCGGGCAGAGCCAGCGATGGTGCGTACAGCAGCGTCCAGGTCAGCGGCAGTCAGGTCAGCCTGTTTGGCTTTCGCGATGTCTTCCAGCTGAGCACGGGTAACGGTACCGACTTTAACGGTGTTCGGGCGAGCCGAACCACTGGTCAGGCCAGCAGCTTTCTTCAGCAGAACCGAGGCAGGGGTGCTCTTGGTCTCGAAGGTGAAGCTACGGTCGCTGTAGACAGTGATGATCACTGGAGTCGGCAGGCCGGCTTCTTGACCCTGAGTACGGGCGTTGAAGGCCTTGCAGAATTCCATGATGTTCACACCATGTTGACCCAGAGCTGGACCAACGGGTGGGCTTGGGTTGGCCTGGCCGGCCTTAACTTGCAGCTTGATGTAAGCCTGAATCTTCTTAGCCATGAGCTACTCCAAAATCGGGTACGAACGCCTGATGGCTCCCCGGATGACTTGCGTTTTATCCCAGTGACGACAAAACCCCGCAGCACACAGGGCTGCGGGGTATGGGATGCTTCGTCCGCCTAGACCTTTTCGACCTGGCTGAACTCGAGCTCCACCGGAGTAGAGCGACCGAAAATGAGCACCGCAACCTGCAGGCGACTCTTTTCGTAGTTAACTTCTTCGACACTACCATTGAAGTCAGCGAACGGACCATCAATGACTCGAACCACTTCACCTGGCTCGAACAGCGTCTTGGGCTTCGGCTTATCGCTACCGTCGGCAACGCGACGCAGGATGGCCTCAGCTTCTTTATCGGTAATCGGCGCAGGCTTGTCAGCAGTACCGCCGATAAAGCCCATCACGCGAGGGGTGTCCTTGACCAAGTGCCAAGTCCCTTCATTCATCTCCATCTGGACCAGTACATAGCCAGGGAAGAATTTACGCTCACTCTTGCGCTTCTGGCCATTGCGCATTTCGACGACTTCTTCGGTCGGGACCAAGATCTCGCCGAAACCGTCTTCCATGCCAGCCAGCTTGACGCGCTCGATGAGGGAGCGCATTACATGCTTCTCGTAACCCGAGTAAGCATGCACAACATACCAACGCTTAGCCACGGGACACCTTTAGCCAACGATCAAGGAGACCGCCCAGCCGAGCAGGGAGTCGAGCCCCCACAGCAGCAGTGCCATAACCAGCACGACAGCCACGACAATCAGCGTGGTCTGGGTGGTTTCCTGGCGGGTCGGCCACACGACTTTACGAATCTCGGTACGAGCTTCCTTCGCCAACGCAAAGAACGACTTGCCCTTCGCAGTCTGCAGAGCTACAAAGCCCGCGACAGCAGCAAGGACGAGAAGCACAAGAACGCGATACAGGATTGGAGAGGCGGAGTAATATTGATTACCCACAACACCAACAACCACCAAAGCCACTACAGCCAGCCACTTGAACAGATCAAAACGCGATTCTTGGGCTTCAGTTTTGGGGGTCATCGAGGAGGATCCTGTAAGAAGAAAGCCATCACACCGAGGTGAAATGGCAGGTCAGGAGGGAATCGAACCCCCAACCTACGGTTTTGGAGACCGTCGCTCTGCCAATTGAGCTACTGACCTGTAACGCTGTATCAGGCCGGCCATTATACCGGCCTGATCAAGTAAATCAACTACTTATTCAATAATTTTTGCTACGACACCGGCACCGACGGTACGACCGCCTTCACGGATAGCGAAGCGCAGACCGTCTTCCATTGCGATGGTCTTGATCAGGGTAACAGTCATCTGAATGTTGTCACCTGGCATTACCATTTCAACGCCTTCCGGCAGTTCGCAGTTACCAGTCACGTCAGTGGTACGGAAGTAGAACTGTGGACGGTAGCCTTTGAAGAACGGAGTGTGACGGCCGCCTTCTTCCTTCGACAGGACGTAGACTTCTGCGGTGAACTTGGTGTGCGGCTTGACCGAACCTGGCTTGACCAGAACCTGACCACGCTCAACGTCGTCACGCTTGGTGCCACGCAGCAGAACGCCGCAGTTCTCGCCAGCACGACCTTCGTCCAGCAGCTTGCGGAACATCTCAACACCGGTGCAGGTGGTGGTGGTGGTGTCACGCAGACCAACGATTTCCAGCGGATCCTGAACGCGGACGATACCACGCTCGATACGACCGGTAACAACGGTACCACGACCCGAAATCGAGAACACGTCTTCGATCGGCATCAGGAACGGCTGGTCGATAGCACGAACTGGCTCAGGAATGTAGCTGTCCAGAGTTTCTACCAGCCTCTTAACAGCGGTAGTGCCCATTTCGTTGTCGTCTTTGCCTTCCAGCGCCATACGAGCCGAACCGATGATGATCGGGGTGTCGTCGCCTGGGAAGTCATAGGTGGACAGCAGGTCGCGAACTTCCATCTCGACCAGTTCCAGCAGCTCAGCGTCGTCTACCAGGTCAGCCTTGTTCAGGAAGACCACGATGTACGGAACGCCTACCTGACGGGACAGCAGGATGTGCTCACGGGTTTGAGGCATCGGACCATCGGCGGCCGAGCAAACCAGGATCGCGCCGTCCATCTGGGCAGCACCGGTGATCATGTTCTTCACGTAGTCAGCGTGACCTGGGCAGTCAACGTGAGCGTAGTGACGAATGGTCGAGTTGTACTCAACGTGAGCGGTGTTGATGGTGATACCGCGCGCTTTTTCTTCCGGAGCCGAGTCGATCTTGTCGAACTCAACGATTGCCGAACCGAAAACTTCGGAGCAAACGCGAGTCAGAGCTGCGGTCAGAGTGGTCTTACCGTGGTCAACGTGGCCGATAGTGCCGACGTTAACGTGGGGAAGGGAACGATCAAACTTTTCCTTAGCCATCGATACAATCCTCCGCAGAAGAAATAGTCTTGCGCTGATAAAACAAAGGCAGATATTTTCATATCTGCCTTGTTTATATGGAGCTCTTGAGCGGACTTGAACCGCTGACCTCACCCTTACCAAGGGTGTGCTCTACCAACTGAGCTACAAGAGCGAAACACTTTGTGCAAAATCCAGCAAACTTGGAGCGGGTAGCGGGAATCGAACCCGCATCATCAGCTTGGAAGGCTGAGGTTCTACCACTAAACTATACCCGCGGAGCTTGCGGCTCTCGCTAAAACTGGTGGAGGGAGAAGGATTCGAACCTTCGAAGCTCTCGCAACGGATTTACAGTCCGTCCCCTTTGACCGCTCGGGAATCCCTCCAGATGTGGCCGGCATTCTATTTGTCTGCCGTCCTAGTGTCAAGCGTTTTTTCAAATTTTTTCAATCAAATCTGAAACTTAGCTGCTTTGACACCGCTTCCAGCTCTACCACCTGAGTGGTGTTCCCTGTGAAGCGGGCGCCATTCTATCAAGCTATTCGCCAGTTGCAATACCCTGGCAGAAAATAATTTTATGTTTTAAGTCTTTGAAATCATTGGAAAGAGCCAAGAGCACTGTTTGGTCCAACAAACGCTCGCTTTCTGGAGCAACCTTGAGCCAGCGACCATCCGCCCCAGGCAGCTGTCCTGCAACCGGCGAGGTGGCAATATCCAGACTCAGCAGGCGTTGACGCAGCGCATCCAACTGCTCCTGCCCCTTCACGCCTCCGACTACCAGGCATTCATCACGACGCTTGGGCGGTGCCGACACACCTGTCTCACGCAACAGACGGATTTCTTGCTGATTCCCCTTGTACAGCGACAATGGGGCGACTTCCTTGACCTTCAGCGGGGCTTCCTGCTGATGCCATACGTAGTAAAAGACGTTGAGCACCAGTAACAGCAGAAACAACCAGCGCATAGGCACCTCAATCCAATGGGCAGGCCATTGCCAGGCCAACGAAAACCAGGTCAGGCACGACCCGCGCCTGTGGCAGGGCCGCCCTCACCAGCGGCGCATCACCGCCAGTGAGGAACACGGTGAACTCCTCACCCCATAGCACACGAGCCTGCTCAAGCTGGGTGTAGGCAAAGCCCTGGAGCATCAATACGCAACCGCGCTCCACCGCTTCGACAGTCGAGCGACCTGGTGACAAGCTGTTCAATGCGCGCTCCGCAGAGGCATCGTCATAGCGGATACGACGGGTGTGAGTGCGCAACTGGCTACGCATCAATGGCATACCCGGGCAGATGTAGCCCCCCAGATGCTCGCCATCTGCAGACACGAAGTCCGCTTTGGCCGCGGTACCCAGGTCAATCACCAGGCACGCGCCCTTGGCCAGGTGAAATGCCCCCAGCGCCGCCAGCCAACGATCCATACCCAGACGCTGATAGTCGTCATAGCCATTGCGCACACCTGCCATTTCACGGACAGGGTGGGCAACTCTTGCCTGCACGGCAAATGCCTGAGCAATCAACGCGCAAAGCGCATCGGTTTCTTCTTCGCTGCGCACACTGACAATACGGCATCCCGTGAGGCGTACTGAAGCGAGCGCAGCCACTTCGGCCACCAGCGCCTGGTCGGAATCGACGATCCCGCCACCTTCAATCACAGCATCGGCGACATGGATCACCCGCCACTTGATGAAGCTGTTACCGCAATCGAGCTCAAGAATCATCACGCAACCTCAAACTGAGCTCACCACCACTGAAGCTCTTTTCCATCCCGTCCACCTCAAGGCGCAAACCACCCTGCCCGTCGACGCCAAGAACCACACCATCAATACGTGTACTACCAGCAACAAGCGATACATTGCGCCCCTGCCACAAGTGTGCCTGCTCCCACTCCTCCTGGAATGCAGCAAAGCCGTAGCGGCGATGGCGCGCCAATTCGTGCTGTAGGTGCTGACTGAGCAGCGCTACCAAGTGATTGCGATCTATGGCTGCTCCAACCTCACGCCGCATAGAGGTCCACTGCTGATCGACCTGTTCGTTTACCTGCATGTTTACATTGACACCAATGCCTAGCACTACATGACAGACATCTGCAGGATCGCCCACCAACTCCAGGAGAATCCCGGTGATCTTCTGCCCACGTACCAGCACATCGTTAGGCCATTTGAGCCCGACATCCTTTACACCGAACGCCTGCAAGGTGCGCATTACCGCCAACCCCACTACCAAGCTCAACCCCTCGAGCTGACGCATGCCTCCATCGACGCGCAGCACCAGGCTGTAATAGAGATTTTCAGCAAATGGACTGACCCACTGCCGGCCGCGCCGACCGCGTCCGGCGCTCTGGCGCTCAGCCAGAACCAGGAATGGAGCCGCCTGCCCTTCACTGGCAAGGCGCAAGCCTTCGGCATTGGTCGAATCGATGGTTTCGTGGATGAATACCGGCCACTGTTCGCCCACGGCGAACTCGGCGATTGCCTGGGCCTCAAGCAAAGCCAGTGGCGCGGCCAACTGGTAACCGCGCCCACGAACCTTGTGAATGGTGAGGTTCAGCTCACTTTCCAGATGCTGCAGCTGCTTCCAAACTGCGCTGCGACTCACCCCTAGGGCTGCCCCCAGAGCTTCTCCGGAATGGAACCGACCGTCCTTGAGGAGATTCAACAACTTCAGCATGCCAGTCTCGACTTGGAATAAGGGAGGCATGATAGCCATGGGCTGTTGGCTTGCATAGGAAAAGGGCCTGCAGGAGAAGCCTTGTATCGCAATCACAGAGAGAAGCAGTGGCAGGCCAGGCTTTTTTGCCCACAAAGACAAAACCCCTACCTGCATGCGCAGATAGGGGTTTTGCGAAATGAATCTTGACGATGACCTACTCTCACATGGGGAAACCCCACACTACCATCGGCGATGCATCGTTTCACTACTGAGTTCGGGATGGGATCAGGTGGTTCCAATGCTCTATGGTCGT
Source organism: Pseudomonas sp. JY-Q (assembly GCF_001655295.1). Classification (NCBI taxonomy): domain Bacteria; kingdom Pseudomonadati; phylum Pseudomonadota; class Gammaproteobacteria; order Pseudomonadales; family Pseudomonadaceae; genus Pseudomonas; species Pseudomonas sp. JY-Q. Next base: position 5,611,815 of record NZ_CP011525.1, read on the forward strand.
CAAGAAATTCTGTTGCCAGAATGTCCAGATGGACGGCCCAGCGAATCCGGATATGCGATATTTGTGGCTTACGAATTTTCGGGTCTTTCGTCTTCACCACCGCAATCTGCGTCAGCAAATTGCTTGGGTGTTATATGGTCAAGCCTCACGGGCAATTAGTATTGGTTAGCTCAACGCCTCACAGCGCTTACACACCCAACCTATCAACGTCGTAGTCTTCGACGGCCCTTTAGGGGATTCAAGATCCCAGTGAGATCTCATCTTGAGGCAAGTTTCCCGCTTAGATGCTTTCAGCGGTTATCTCTTCCGAACATAGCTACCCGGCAATGCCACTGGCGTGACAACCGGAACACCAGAGGTTCGTCCACTCCGGTCCTCTCGTACTAGGAGCAGCCCCTCTCAAATCTCAAACGTCCACGGCAGATAGGGACCGAACTGTCTCACGACGTTCTAAACCCAGCTCGCGTACCACTTTAAATGGCGAACAGCCATACCCTTGGGACCGGCTTCAGCCCCAGGATGTGATGAGCCGACATCGAGGTGCCAAACACCGCCGTCGATATGAACTCTTGGGCGGTATCAGCCTGTTATCCCCGGAGTACCTTTTATCCGTTGAGCGATGGCCCTTCCATACAGAACCACCGGATCACTAAGACCTACTTTCGTACCTGCTCGACGTGTTTGTC
>NZ_CP011525.1:5617500-5992500 GCF_001655295.1 Pseudomonas sp. JY-Q
AAGTCCTTGTCGACCACTGCACCATCAACCTTCACCGCGCCGCCACTCAGCAAATCTCGCGCCTGAGCCGAGTTCTTGACCAGACCAGCCCGATTCAACACCGCAGCAATTGGCAGGTCTTCCGCCGCAGCCACTTCGATCTCCGGCAAGTCTTCCGGCAGCTCGCCTTCCTTCATACGGTTACCGGCAGCACGGTGAGCATTGGCTGCAGCCTCCTCACCGTGGAAGCGCGCCACAATTTCTTCCGCCAGCTTGATCTTGATGTCACGTGGGTTGGCGCCATTGGCAACATCGGCCCGGAACTGCTCGATTTCTTCCATCGAACGGAAGCTCAGCAGCTCGAAGTAACGCCACATCAGGGTATCCGGGATCGACACCAGCTTGCTGTACATCACCCCTGGCGCTTCCTGGATGCCGACATAGTTGCCCAGCGACTTCGACATCTTCTTCACACCGTCGAGCCCTTCGAGCAGTGGCATGGTCACGATGTTCTGCGCTTCCTGCCCATAAGACCGCTGCAGTTCACGCCCCATCAGCAGGTTGAACTTCTGGTCGGTACCACCCAGCTCAACATCCGCCTTCAGCGCCACCGAGTCATAGCCTTGCACCAGCGGGTAGAGGAACTCGTGGATGGCAATCGGCTGATTGGTGGTGTAACGCTTGTCGAAGTCATCACGCTCCAGCATGCGCGCGACGGTGTACTGCGAAGCCAGGCGAATGAAGTCGGCAGGGGTCAGCTTGTCCATCCACGTGGAGTTGAACGCGACTTCAGTCTTGGCTGGGTCAAGAATCTTGAACACCTGCTGCTTGTACGTCTCGGCGTTCTCCAGCACCTGTTCGCGGGTCAGCGGCGGGCGCGTGGCGCTCTTGCCACTCGGGTCACCGATCATGCCGGTGAAGTCACCGATCAGGAAGATGACCTGGTGACCCAGATCCTGGAACTGGCGCAGCTTGTTGATCAGTACCGTGTGACCCAGGTGCAGGTCCGGAGCGGTCGGGTCGAAGCCGGCCTTGATGCGCAGAGGTTGGCCGCGCTTGAGCTTCTCCACCAGTTCCGACTCGACCAGTACTTCTTCCGCACCGCGCTTGATAAGCGCCAGCTGCTCTTCAACCGACTTCATAGACAAACCCGCAAGGCTCAGATTCAGGGGGAGCCAACCATACAAGATCGGCCGTCAAATACAAGTTTCGCAAAGGAATGTGACCCGAACACAGGCTTGCGGCGTCTACGCGCCCTTGCGTGAAAATGGATTTGGTTATATTTTATACAGTTATTTCATCTTCATCATGTCATTCATCTTTTCCATTTCACCTTTTTCAAAGTCACCTTGCCCATGACCAACGAACCGCCTAAAGCGCCCCCGCTTTATCCGAAGAGCCATCTGTTGGCCGCCAGCGGCATCGCCGCCCTGCTCAGCCTGGCTTTGCTGGTATTTCCTTCCAGCGAAGTGGAAGCCAAGAAAACTACCCTCAACCTCGAGCTCGAAAGCCCTGCCGAGCAGCTGAAAGACGAATCCCGCGCTGCGCCCCTGGTGCAAAGCGAAGGTGAGCAAGGCTCGCCTTTCGCCCAGATCGAAGAGGCTACCCCCGAAACCCAGAAGGCCGATCAACAGGCCCCGGCTGCCGAACCGGTTGCCGAGGCCGCCAAGGAGCCTGGCCACCGCGAAGTCACCGTGGCCCGCGGCGATACCCTGTCCACCCTGTTCGCCAAGGTCGGCCTGCCCGCCAATGCTGTGCATGACTTGCTGGCCAGCAACAAGCAGGCCAAGCAATTCAGCCAGCTCAAGCACGGCCAGGTCTTGCAGTTCGAGCTCGACAAGGATGGCCAGCTGGCCAGCCTGCACAGCAAAGTCAGCAACCTCGAAACCATTCGCCTGACCAAAACCGCCAAGGGCTATACATTCAACCGTGAAATCAGCAAGCCGGTGATACGCACCGCCTATGCCCACGGCGTGATCAAGAGCTCGCTGTCAGCTTCCGCCCAGCGCGCCGGCCTGTCCCACAGCATGACCATGGACATGGCCCGCGTGCTGGGTTACGACATCGACTTCGCCCAGGATATTCGCCCAGGGGACGAGTTCGACGTGGTCTACGAACAGAAGGTGATGGACGGCAAGGTCGTCGGCACCGGTAACATCCTCTCTGCGCGCTTCACCAACCGCGGCAAAACCTACACTGCCGTGCGCTACACCAACAAGCAGGGCAACACTACCTACTACACCGCCGACGGCAACAGCCTGCGCAAGGCATTCATCCGCACCCCGGTGGACTTCGCCCGCATCAGCTCGCGCTTTTCCGCCGGTCGCAAGCACCCCATCCTGAACAAGATCCGCGCCCACAAAGGCGTCGACTACGCGGCCCCACGAGGTACGCCGATCAAGGCAGCCGGTGACGGTCGCATCGAACTGGCCGGGCGCCGTGGTGGCTACGGCAATACCGTGATCATTCAGCATGGCAACCGCTACAAGACGCTGTATGGCCACATGCAGGGCTTTGCCAAAGGCATCAAGACCGGCAGTACGGTCAAACAGGGCCAGATCATTGGCTACATCGGCACTACCGGCCTGTCCACCGGCCCACACCTGCACTACGAGTTCCAGGTCAACGGCGTGCACGTCGACCCGCTGAGCCAGAAGGTGCCAATGGCTGACCCGATTGCCAAGAACGAGCGTCAGCGGTTCCTGCAGCAGAGCCAGCCGCTGATTGCCCGCATGGATCAGGAAAAGGCCACCCTGCTCGCAGCGAACAAGCGCTAAGCCATGGCGCTCTACCTGGGGGTGATGTCCGGTACCAGCCTCGATGGCCTGGATATCGCCCTGATCGAACAAGGCGAGCAGCTTGAACTGCTCGCCACCCACTACCTGCCCATGCCCCCGGACCTGCGCAAGGACCTGCTGGCCCTGTGCAGCAGCGGCACTGACGAGATTGCCCGTGCCGCACTGGCGGAAAACCGCTGGGCCAGCCTGGCCGGCGAAGGTATCCGCCAACTGCTGGCTCGCCAGGGACTGAAGCCCGAAGCCATTCGCGCCATCGGCAGCCACGGCCAGACCATTCGCCATGAACCGTCCCGCGGCTTTACTGTGCAGATCGGTAACCCCGCACTGCTCGCCGAGCTGACCGGCATCAGCGTGGTCGCCGACTTCCGCCGTCGCGATGTGGCTGCCGGTGGCCAGGGCGCGCCACTGGTACCGGCCTTCCACGAAACCCTGTTCAGCCAGCTTGGCCGACGCCTGGCAATCCTCAACGTAGGCGGTTTCAGCAACCTCAGCCTGATCGAGCAGGACAAGCCAGTTCATGGGTTCGATTGCGGCCCGGGGAACGTGCTGCTGGATGCCTGGATCGAGCGCGAGCACGGCCACGCCTACGATGCAGATGGCGCCTGGGCTGCCTCAGGTGTGGTTCAGCCCGGGTTGCTCAGCGCACTGATGGCTGACCCGTTCTTTGCCGGCAGCGGCCCGAAGAGTACCGGCCGCGAGGTTTTCAACCTGCCTTGGCTGGATCGCCACCTGGCCAACCTGCCGGCATACCGGGCCCAGGACGTGCAGGCGACACTGCTGGAGCTGACCGCACGCAGCATCATCGATTCGCTTGGCAAAGCCCAGCAAGGCACCGAGGCGCTGTTGGTCTGTGGTGGGGGCGCCCGCAACGGCGCGCTGATGGCCCGCCTTGGCCAACTGCTACCGGCGGCCCGTGTTGCAAGCACTGGCGCCTATGGCGTAGACCCGGACTGGGTCGAAGCCATGGCCTTCGCCTGGCTGGCTCACTGCTGCCTGGAGGGTATCGCCGCCAACCGCCCCAGCGTCACTGCCGCCAAGGGCCTGCGCGTACTGGGCGCAATCTACCCGGCATAGCCGCTACGCCAGAAAGCAAAACGCCGCGCAATTGCGCGGCGTTTTCGTATGCCCAGCCCTTAGATCGAGAACGACGACCCGCAACCGCAGGTGGTCGCGGCATTCGGGTTCTTGATCACGAACCGCGAACCTTCCAGGCCTTCCTGGTAGTCCACTTCGGCACCCGCCAGGTACTGGAAGCTCATCGGGTCGACCACCAGGGAAACGCCCTCGCGCTCGACAATGGTGTCATCTTCGGCCACGTCTTCATCGAAGGTGAAGCCGTACTGGAAGCCGGAGCAACCGCCACCGGTAACGAACACTCGCAGCTTCAGACGCTCATTGCCTTCCTCATTGACCAGGTTCTTCACCTTCTGGGCTGCCCCGTGGGTAAATTCCAGACCGGTAGGGGTGAAGGTTTCGACGCTCATGTTGATTCTCCCGGCGCGGTAGCCGCCATAAAACTCGATGACGCGCATTATCCGCTTTCCCGAGAAAATCGGTCAAGAATTGTGCGGCTTTAGTCGCGATGTCTAGTCCTGAAATAGGTTTACACCTGTTCAGGTAGGCCACAGGCCTCAAAACGCCCGATGCACCGCATCGGGCGTTTTGTTTTTCAGGGCCATATGAGGCCGTTCTGTATTGTAAATCTGCACTGCCTCGTCAACCATCTGCCTCGCTTGTTCCAGATCTTCAGGGCTACTCAACAGCAGCTCCATCTTGAGGATTCCGTTGATTCGCTCGGCCAGCGCGTTCTGGTAGCAGTCATACCCATCAGTCATGGAGCACTGAACGCCGTGCCGTTGATGTAGTGACTGGTATAGCGCCGAGCAATATTGGATTCCTCGATCCGAATGGTGGACTAATGGCTGGCGACGACGGCGCTTTCGTAATGCCTGCTTGAAGGCTTGCGCCACTGACTCGGCATGCAGGCTTTCATGGACGTGGTGGCCAACAATCTTCCTGGAGTACGCATCCGTTACCAGGCTCAGGTACAGCGGGCCCTTGCGTGCGGGCAGGTAAGTAATGTCGGCAACCCAGACGTGCTCCGGCCTTGTCGGAACGATCTGACTTGGGCCGGGTTTGAGTAAATTGGGATGGCGGTAGAAGCGATGAAAGCTTTGTGTTGTCTTGTGATAGGCCCGCTTAGGCAGCACTAGCAAACGGCGCTCTCCCAAGACCTGGAACAGCCTATCTCGGCCGACCTGGAATCGTCTGTCAGGTTGGCAATGCAGCAGATAGTGCAGCTTGCGTGTGCCCAGACGAGGCTGGCGTATCCGGATCTGCTGTACAAACTCAACCACCCGGTCTGCCTGGCGTTCTTTGCCATCAGCAACTCGATTGCGTTTGTAGTAAGCCTGTCGACTGATGCCTAGAAACTGACAAGCCCTGGCAATGCTCAGTCCTGCGACTTGACCTTGCGTGAGGACTTGCCGGATCGCTTTTTTACGACCGAGACACCATAGTCATTTTTCAGAACATCAACGACCGTCTCAAAGAATTGGGCCTTCTGGCTCATCAGCTCAAGCTGCTGCTCAAGCTCTTTGATCCGCTGCTCTGGAGTGAGCGTTTTGGGGTCAGACATCGCGCAGCTCCTCTCGTCGCGGATCGAGGCCCCCTGGCTCCAATCCTGCCGACCGTGCTTACGCAACCATACCAGAACCGTCGAGCGACCCTGGATGCCATACCGCATCTGGGCCTGCTTGTAGGTCAGTTCGCCTTTTTCTATCTGATCAACCACCGCCAATTTAAAAGACAGTGAGTAATCACGCTGTGTGCGCTTTACACCTTGCTCCATCAGACTCTCCGGAAATTCGGGATGGGAGGTGTAAACCTTATTCAGGACGGGACACGACCTGCAAAAAGGCCCGCACGACGCGGGCCTTTTCCAATGCTGGTGGCCTTACGGCAGCAAGCCGGCATGGGACAGGCCCATGCGTTCATCCAGCCCGAACAGGATGTTGAGGTTCTGCACCGCCTGGCCGGAGGCGCCCTTGACCAGGTTGTCGATCACCGACAGCACCACCACCAGGTCACCACCCTGCGGGCGATGAACGGCAATGCGGCAGACGTTGGCACCACGCACGCTACGGGTTTCCGGATGGCTGCCTGCTGGCATCACGTCGACGAACGGTTCATCGGCATAGCGTTTCTCGAACAGCGCCTGCAGGTCGACCGAGGTATCGACCACGTTTGCGTACAGGGTGGCGTGGATACCACGGATCATCGGCGTCAGGTGCGGCACGAACGTCAGGCCGATATCCTTGCCTGCGGCCAGGCGCAAGCCCTGGCTGATTTCTGGCAAGTGACGATGCCCCTTGACTGCATAGGCCTTCATGCTCTCGCCGGCTTCGCAGAACAGCGAACCGACCGCGGCGCCACGGCCAGCACCGCTGACACCCGACTTGCAGTCGGCGATCAGGCGCGACGCGTCGGCCAGGCCCGCTTCCAGCAGCGGCAGGAAGCCCAGCTGGGTGGCAGTCGGGTAGCAACCCGGCACAGCGATCAGACGCGCCTGGCGGATCTTCTCGCGGTTCACTTCTGGCAGGCCGTATACCGCGTCCTTGAGCAGCTCTGGCGCGCCATGCGGCTGGCCATACCATTTGCCCCACTCGGCGGCATCCTGCAGGCGGAAGTCGGCAGACAGGTCGATCACCTTGGTGCCGGCCGCCAGCAGCTCACCGGCCAGGGCGTGGGCAACACCATGCGGGGTGGCGAAGAACACCACGTCGCAGGCCCCCAGAGCCTTGCTGTCCGGCACGCTGAACGCCAACCCGTCATAGTGGCCGCGCAGGTTCGGGTACATGTCCGCCACCGCCACGCCCGCCTCGGAGCGCGAAGTAATGACCGCCACTTCGGCCTGTGGATGCTGTGCCAGCAGACGCAACAGTTCGACGCCGGTGTAACCCGTGCCGCCGACGATACCGACCTTGATCATAACGCTTGCCCCTTATCAACGAGCCGTCTGGAAAGCGCACGATAATAGGGGCGCAGGGCGCCTGTAACAACTCTTCGGGTGACCCTTCGGGCGCTTGACCACTACTATCTGACGACCGTGATTACCTGAAGGAACTCCCTCCATGCTTTACCTATGGATCAAAGCGCTGCATATCGTCAGCGTGGTCTGCTGGTTCGCCGGCCTGTTCTACCTGCCCAGGTTGTTCGTCTACCACGCCCAGAGCCAGGACAGCATCAGCCAGGAACGCTTTGCGACCATGGAGCGCAAGCTGTACCGCGGCATCATGAATCCGGCGATGATCGCCACCTACGTTTTTGGCGCCTGGATGCTGTACCTCAATCCCGGCTGGCTGAGCCAGGGGTGGCTGCATGCCAAGCTCACCCTGGTGATCCTGCTGACCGGCTACCATCACGTGTGCGGTGCCCAGCGCAAACGCTTCGCCAATGGCACCAACACCCGCAGCCACGTCTACTATCGCTGGTTCAACGAAGTGCCCGTGCTGATCCTGCTGGGTATCGTCATTCTGGTGGTGGTGAAACCGTTCTGACATAGCCACCCGCTCAAGGAGCTTTGCCATGTCGCTACCTGCCTCGCTCGAACAACGCCTGCGGCTGCCCGTGGTTGCCGCGCCGATGTTCCTCATCTCCAACCCCCAATTGGTGCTGGCCTGCTGCGCCAGCGGCGTGGTTGGCAGTTTCCCGGCCCTGAACCAACGCGACAGCGCTGGCTTCAAGGCTTGGCTGGAAGAGATCGAGGCAGGCCTGGCTCAACTGCAGGCGCCAGCGCCCTACGCCGTCAACCTGATCGTCCACCCGACCAACCCGCGCCTGCAGGCCGACTTGGCCTTGTGCGTCGCACACCGTGTACCAATCGTTATCACCAGCCTGGGGGCAGTAAAGGAAGTGGTCGATGCCGTACACGGCTACGGCGGCCTGGTGCTCCACGATGTCACCACCCGCCGGCATGCCGAAAAAGCCGCCGAAGCGGGTGTCGATGGCCTTATCGCCGTCGCCGCAGGCGCAGGCGGCCATGCCGGCACCTGGAGCCCGTTCGCCCTGGCCGCAGAAATTCGCCAGTTCTTCGACAAGACCCTGCTGCTGGCTGGTTGCATTAACCACGGCCACGAAATCCTGGCCGCACAACTGCTGGGGGCGGACCTGGCGTACATGGGCACGCGCTTCATCGCCACCACAGAAAGCCAGGCTCAGGGCGCCTACAAACAGATGCTGCTGAACGCCCATGCCGCCGACATCATCCACACACCCGTGGTGTCCGGCATCCCCGCCAGCTTCCTGCGCCAGAGCCTGGAGCAGGCCGGCTACGACATGAACACCCTCAAGGGGGGGCAGGTGCAAGGCAAGCTCAAACCGATCGATGACGAAGCCAAGGCCTGGAAGACCGTATGGTCAGCGGGCCAGGGCGTCGGAGCCATCCATGACCTGCCCAGCGCCAGCGCATTGATCGAGCGCCTGCATGGCGAGTACCGACAAGCCCTGGAACGCTGCCAGGTTTTGCGCGCCCGCGCCTTGTAGCAAAAGGCAACACCTTGCACGGGCAAGTTGTACACTAGGCGCCCTCTTCCGCCCCCAGGAGCCTTGCATGACCCGTTACGCCATGATCACTGGTGCTTCCAGCGGCCTGGGCCTGGCCTTGGCGGAAGCGCTGGCACGGCGCGGGCGCAATCTGATCCTGGTGGCACGCCAACGAGAAACGCTGGAGCCTGTCGCCATCGAGCTGACCCAGCGTTTCGGTGTCGAGGTGCTGTTCCGCGCCTGCGACCTCAGTCAGCCGTTGCGCCTTTCAGGCTTCGTGCTCGAGCTGGAAGAAGGTGAGCGGCGTATCGATTTGCTGGTCAACTGCGCGGGCTTGCGCACCTATGGGCCGTTCCTGGCCCATGAATGGGCCGACGAACAGGATCTGCTGGAAGTCAACGTGCTGGCCCTGACCCGCCTGTGTCACGCCATCGGTAACCTGATGGCTGTGCAGGGTGGCGGGCAGATTCTCAACGTCGCCGGCCTGGCCGGGGTGGCGCCTGGCCCATGGATGGCCGCCTATGCCGCCAGCAAGGCCTATGTGCTGAGCTTTTCACAGGCCCTGCGCGAAGAACTCAAGCGCACCGGCATCAAGGTCTCTGTACTGTGCCCTGGCCCGGTACGTTCCGCACGCCGGCGCATTGCGCGGCTCGATGGCAAGCCGCGCTGTCTCAGCCCCGAGGAAGTGGCGCTGTACACCGTGCGGGCACTGGACAAGAACCGCGCACTGATCATGCCTGGCCGGCGCAACCGCTGGCTGGCGTTCGCACCGCGGCTGTTGCCGCGCTGGCTGGTGCGCAAGCTGGCCGGGGCCATCCACCGCCGCTATTGCCCCTTAGGCATGGAATAGCCACTGGGCGAGCGGCGCCCGGCTGAGTACACTCGGCCCGACCCTCACCATGGAGCAAGTGCTGTGGACGAACTATTCCTCAAAATCATCAACCGGGAAATCCCGGCAGATATCATCTATGAAGACGACCAGATCCTGGCCTTCAAGGACATTGCACCCGCGGCACCGGTACATTTTCTGGTCATCCCGAAAAAGCACATTCGCACCCTCAATGACCTGACCGAAGAAGACAAGGCCCTGGCTGGCCACATCCTGTTCACCGCCCAGCGCCTGGCTGTCGAACAAGGCTGCGAGGAAGGTTTCCGCGTGGTCATGAACTGCAACCCCAAAGGCGGCCAGACTGTCTACCACATCCATATGCACGTGCTTGGCCAGCGCCAGATGAACTGGCCACCGGGCTGACCCACGGCAAGCGACCCCGCCGCTATTGCGGTAAACTGTCGGGCACATTCTTGCGGAGGTGCCCGATGGCTACCGAACGTCACTACTCGCCGCTCGACCGCTTGTTGCTGCAGGCCGATACCGCCATGCGCACCTTGCTGCCTTTCAGCGGCCAACCTGCCCGGCCATCGCCGGCCATCGTCCAGCCAGACGTTGACCTGGACGAGCAACAGGCCCGCCATATTGCCGGGCTGATGCGCATCAACCATACCGGTGAAGTCTGCGCCCAGGCGTTGTACCAAGGCCAGGCCCTGACCGCCAAGCTGCCCGAAGTGCGCAAGGCCATGGAGCATGCCGCTGAGGAAGAAATCGACCACCTGGCCTGGTGCGAGCAGCGCATTCGCCAGCTGAACAGCCACCCGAGCGTGCTCAACCCTCTGTTCTACGGCATGTCGTTCGGCATTGGCGCACTGGCCGGGCTGGTCAGCGACAAGGTCAGCCTGGGCTTCGTCGCCGCTACCGAACATCAGGTGTGCAAACACCTCGACGAGCACCTGGAGCAACTCCCGCACGAAGATGAAAAATCCCGGGCCATTCTCGAGCAGATGCGCATAGACGAAGAGCAGCACGCCGAGTCTGCACTGGAAGCCGGTGGTTATCGCTTCCCGGCCCCCGTCCGCTTTGGCATGAGCTTGCTGGCCAAGGTCATGACCAAGAGCACATACCGCATCTGAAGGCATCACCATGACGGATCGATTCGACGCCAAGGACCTGGCGCGCGCCGTGCAAGCAGGCATTCTCCAACCAGGCCAGGACCAAAGCCTGTTGGCATTCCTGCGCCAGCAACCCGCACCACGTGGCAGCTTTCAGCTGGCCCATGTTGCCTTCTACTTTGGCGCCATGCTGATCATGGCGGCAATGGGCTGGTTGCTCACCGAGGCCTGGATGAGCCTCGGTGACGGCGCGCTGTTGATCATCGCCAGCCTCTATATCCTGCTGATCACCTTGTTCGCCCTCAATCTGCAACGCCGCGCCCAGCCCGTCGCTGCTGGCGTGCTGGCAGCAGTAGCAGTCAGCATCGTGCCGCTGGCGGTATTCGCTATCGAACGCATGCTCGGCTGGTGGCCACTAAACGATGCGCAGGCTGACTACCACCAGTACTACACCTACGTGCAAGGCGGCTGGCTGGCGATGGAAGCAGCCACGGTGCTTGCCGGGCTGCTAATGCTGCGACTGATCCCCTACCCGTTCGTCGTCATGCCAATGGCCGTGGCCTTGTGGTTCATGTCGATGGACCTTAGCGAGTGGTTCTTCGGCTCACCGTTCAGTTGGGAGCAGCGTCGCCACGTCTCCCTGTGGTTTGGGCTGGGCTTGCTGGTGGTTTTCCTCGTGATAGACGGCCGCACACGTGAGGACTACGCCCGTTGGGGTTACCTCGCCGGGCTGGCAGCGTTCTGGGGCGGGTTGACGCTACTGGACAGCGGCAGTGAGTTGGGCAAGGCCATGTACTGCCTGATCAACATTGCGCTGATGGGCATGGCGGTGCTGCTGCGTCGGCCGGTGTTCATGGTGTTTGGTGCGCTGGGGGTGGCGGCTTATCTGGGATATCTGTCGTACGAGGTGTTTGCCCAGTCGTTGCTGTTCCCGTTGGTGCTGACCATGATCGGGCTGGGGGTTATCTGGCTTGGCCTGGTTTACCAAAGGCGCCGGGAGCGGTTGAGCCAGGCGCTAAGAAGCAGTCTTCCGCAATGGTTGCGGATGGCCCTTCCGGCCCTGCGCGACTGAAGCTCGCCCGGGCCGCAGGTGGGAGCGGGCTCACCCGCTTCCACAAGGGCTGCAAAGCGGCCCCGGAATCTCAGCCTTAACCCAGCTCTACGATTTCATACCCATGGGTAATCTCAACCCCGGCACGCTCGAGCATGATCGAAGCCGAGCAATACTTTTCCGCCGACAGTTCCACTGCCCGCTTGACCTGCGCTTCTTTCAGCCCCCGCCCCTTCACCACGAAGTTCATGTGAATCTTGGTGAACACCTTCGGGTCTTCGCTGGCGCGCTCTGCCTCCAGAAATGCCTCACAGCTTTCCACTGCCTGGCGCGACTTCTTCAGAATGCTCACCACGTCAAAGCTGCTGCAGCCACCCAGGCCCAGCAACAGCATTTCCATCGGTCGCACGCCCAGGTTGCGGCCGCCGGCCTCGGGCGGGCCGTCCATTACGACGACATGGCCGCTCCCCGATTCGCCGAGGAACATTGCCTCACCGGCCCACTGGATACGTGCCTTCATCTACCCGGACTCCTGATTTTCGGAAAAGGGTGTCAGCTTAGACCTTGTGCGGCTGTGGGAAAAGCACGAGATGTGTCGGTTTAGTACCGAAACATCTCGTAGTGTCTGATAAGCTGGCGCCAAATGACTGGCGCTCTCCGTCAGCCAACCTCTATAAAAAGCCTATGCGTCGTATCGAACAGGATTTCGTGATGGTTGCCTCCGCCCTACCCGCCAAGATAAAGAACATCGACAAGCTGCTGGTACACTGCCAGCGCCGCCGCTACACCGCCAAAAGCAACATCATCTGCGCCGGCGACCGGGCCGAGACACTGTCTTTTATCATCAAGGGTTCGGTCACCATCCTCATCGAGGACGACGACGGCCATGAAATGATCATCGCCTACCTCAACAATGGCGATTTCTTTGGCGAGCTAGGCCTGTTCGAGCCCGTTGATGGCGAGCAGCAGCGCAGTGCCTGGGTACGCGCCAAGACCGAATGCGAAGTGGCCGAAATCAGCTACGAAAAGTTTCGCGAACTGGCGCGCCAGGACCCTGAAATCCTCTACGCCCTGGGCAGTCAAATGGCCCAGCGCCTGCGCAACACTACGCGCAAGGTTGGCGATTTGGCATTTTTCGACGTGACCGGGCGAGTTGCCCGTTGCCTGCTGGAACTGTGCAAGCAGCCCGACGCCATGACCCACCCCGATGGCATGCAAATCAAGATTACCCGTCAGGAAATCGGCCGAATCGTCGGTTGCTCTCGGGAAATGGTCGGCCGCGTTCTCAAAGACCTCGAGGAACGCAGCCTGGTGCAGGTCAAGGGCAAGACCATGGTGGTCCACGGTACCCGCTAGTCCTTGGGCAACTCGGCCAGCACCTTGGCGTAGGCCTGCGAAAGGCGCTCGAACCAGGGCGCTGCCGGCGCCACTTCGTGCAAGGCGATGTGCGCATCGGCGCGACAGCGTTGCTCCAGCTCACAGCACTCGTTGAAGCGGTTGACCGCCGCCACCATCGACTCACGCTCGTTGTCCAGCAGCAGCGCACCGTGCACCAGCACCACAGGGCGCTTGCCACCCAGGCCCTGACGCCAGCGCTGGGCGGTACCCACCAATTTGCGGCCATTGAGGTTGACGTTGTAGCGGCCATCGCAGAAGGCCCCGTCGATTTCCCCGACTGACGCCACCCCGCCCCACTCGCGCAGCACATCGCACAGCGGCAGACACAGGCGCTCGTAGGCATTTTCGATACGGCCGTGGTCGCCTTCACTGCGCGGCGCGGCGTAGACCAGTGCAACGTTCACCGTCGAATGCGACTGAGGCACCGGCTCACCGCCAGTTTCTCGCAGCAGCACCGGCCAGCCAGCAATAGCCAATTCCGCGCAGGCGACCTCGAAGTTGCCCAGCCGGCTCATGCGTCGAGGCATGACCAGCGCGTGGTCGGTGGGGCGCCAGAACAGCACACCATTCTCGCGTTCGCCGCGGCAGACGGCGGCCAGCAGTTCCTGCTCGGCGTGCAGGCCTTGTTCGACGCTCAGGGCCAGGGGTTGATCGGTCATTGATCCACCTATGATGTTGATTTCAAGGGCCTCTTCGCGGGTAAACCCGCTCCTACAACAGGGCGCGTACCTGTGTGGGGGCGGGCTTGCCCGCGACACGGCCATTACAGGTACAAAAAAGCCGGCAAAAACGCCGGCTTCATTTGATCAGTCCAGTTGCTGAACAGTCTTCTTCACCTGCTCGGGGAAGAACAGCCGCTGTAATTCCAGGCCAGGCTGCTCGGCGCGCATGAACGCCTCTCCCACCAGGAACGAGTAAACCTCGTTGATTGCCATCAGCTCCACATCGGCCCGGTTGAGAATACCGCTTTCGGTAATCGCCAGACGGTCACGCGGAATGCGCGGCAGCAGGTCAAGGGTGGTTTCCAGGCTGACTTCGAAGGTGTGCAGGTTGCGGTTGTTCACCCCAACCAGCGGTGTATCCAGGGTTTTCAGCGCGCGCTCCAGTTCATCACCATCGTGCACTTCTACCAGCACGTCGAGGCCGACGTCCTTGGCGGTGGCCGCCAGTTCAGCCATCTTCACGTCATCCAGCGCCGACACGATCAGCAGTACGCAATCTGCGCCCAGGGCCCGGGCTTCGACGATCTGGTAAGGGTCGACCATGAAGTCCTTGCGAATCACCGGCAGCGAAACCGCCGCGCGGGCCTGCTGCAAGTACTCATCGGCACCCTGGAAATAATCGACATCGGTCAACACCGACAGGCAGGTGGCCCCGCCCTTCTCGTAGCTGACCGCGATTTCCGCTGGCACGAAGTGCTCGCGGATCACGCCCTTGCTTGGCGACGCTTTCTTGATTTCGGCAATCACCGCTGGCTGCTTGCGCTTGGCCTGCTCGATCAGCGCGTTGGCGAAGCCTCGCGGGGCGTCAGCGGCCTTGGCCAGGCCCTCCAGTTCGGCGAGGCTGACGCGCGCACTGCGCTCGGCCACTTCCTGAAACTTGCGGGCAATGATCCTTTCCAGCACCGTCGGCACACTCATGCTTCGTTCTCCACCTTGAATACTGCAGTAAAGGCACCCAATTCCTGCAGCTTTTCCCAGGCCAAGCCGGTGTGCAGTACATCATGGGCCAGTTCTACACCGGCTTTCAGGCTCATGGCATGGTCAGCGGCATACAGCGCCGCGCCGGCATTAAGCACGATCATCTCGGCGGCCTTCTGACCGTCCTCGGTCTTGCGCCGGCCCAGCGCATCGCGGATCAACTCCAGCGAAGCCTGAGGGCTCTCGACAGCCAGGCCATGAAGGCTCTGGCTCTTCATGCCGAGGTCTTCCGGCTCTACCCAATATTCAGTGATTTCGCCGTTTTTCAGTTCGGCAACGAAGGTGGGCGCAGCCAGGCTGAACTCGTCCAGACCATCCTTCGAGTGCACGACCAGCACATGCTTGCTCCCCAGGCGCTGCAGCACCTCAGCCAGCGGGCGGCAAAGGGTTTGTGCGAACACACCGACCACCTGGTGCTTCACTCCGGCCGGATTCGTAAGCGGGCCGAGCATATTGAACAGGGTGCGTAACCCCAGTTCTCGACGTGGGCCAGCGGCATGTTTCATGGCCGAGTGGTGACTTTGCGCGAACATGAAGCCGATGCCCAGGCTGTCGATGCAGCGTGCCACTTGAGTCGGCGTCAGGTTCAGGTAGATGCCGGCAGCTTCCAGCAGGTCGGCACTGCCGCTCTTGCCCGATACTGCGCGGTTACCATGCTTGGCCACGGGGCAACCCGCCGCCGCCAGGACGAAAGACGAAGCGGTGGACACGTTGAAGATGTTGGCGCCATCACCGCCGGTCCCGACAATATCGACGACACCATCGAGGCTTTGCAGCTCGACCTTTTCGGCCAGCTCACGCATCACCGACACCGCACCGACGATTTCGTCGATGCTTTCGCTTTTCATGCGCATGCCCATCAGGAAAGCGCCTATCTGCGCCTCGCTGCACTGACCGGTCATGATCTGGCGCATGACCTCGCGCATTTCTTCGGTAGTAAGGTCCAACTGGCCGACGATACGGCTCAACGCACTCTTGATATCCATGTTCGATCCTTAACGGCGGCCGCCGGTCTGCTTGAGGAAGTTGGCGAACAGTTCGTGGCCCTGCTCGGTCAGGATCGACTCAGGGTGGAATTGCACCCCTTCGATATTCAGCGTCTTGTGGCGCAGGCCCATGATCTCATCGACCGAACCGTCGGCATGGGAGGTCCAGGCGGTCACTTCCAGGCAGTCGGGCAAGGTTTCACGCTTTACCACCAGCGAGTGGTAACGGGTCACGGTCAGCGGGTTGTTAAGGCTGGCGAACACGCCCAGGTCGCGGTGATATACCGGGCTGGTCTTGCCGTGCATGACCTGGCGTGCACGTACAACGTCGCCGCCAAAGGCCTGCCCGATTGACTGGTGGCCCAGGCATACGCCGAGGATTGGCAACTTCCCGGCGAAATGCAGGATGGCCTCGATGGACACGCCCGCCTCGCTTGGGGTGCATGGGCCCGGGGATACGACGATGCGCTCAGGGTTGAGGGCCTCGATCTGAGCGATGGTCAATTCGTCATTGCGAATGACCTTGACCTCGGCACCCAGCTCGCCAAGGTACTGAACGACGTTGTAAGTGAATGAGTCGTAATTGTCGATCATCAGCAGCATTTTAAGCTTAACCTCTTGTTTTTACTGCCTTTCTATAAATTCACTCCGCCTTGATACCCGCATATGTACCCGCTTTTTCTGTTACTGGACAGGGTCGGGGTCAGGCCATCAGCCAAGGGAAACAGGAGCGAACAAGGACGAACCGGCTATGCCGGCAGGAGAAAGTCAGCCGCGCCAGCGCCAACGAGCGAGGGCTTTGATGACGCGCATCAGGAGGGCACTACTGGTGTTCACGGAGATATCTCGCGTTGCTATCCGGGCACAGTAGCCGACCGCGCAGTTCGATGCAATAACACTGTACCGATCACCACTTGTGGAGGCCACTCTGCTTCACAGTAAAGTTCAGCTTGCCCTCACCCCACCTTCTTACCCAGCCACCAAGAACCAATCTCGACAAATAAGTCACAAATCGTCCAATTGGTCACAAAAAGAACAGACACCCAAACGCTTCGGACTATTGCTCATCCCATATCTCCTTTAAGGCGTCAGCCAGCCTTCCGGATATTCCTCAGAAATCGATTCAAAAAAAATTCAGACCTTTATTACTCATGTGAGCACGGGCAGATAGTGCCCGCACTCCCTTGACGTCAAGTTACCCAGGAGTCTGAACAAATGACTATTTGCTGTCCTTCTTGCGGTTCTCTGCGCATTGTCGCGCGTAATCATGCTCGCAAACTCGGCGGAGTAGTTGGTGCTGTTGGTGGAACAGCCAGCGGCGCCGCTGGCGCTTTGTCGGGCGCTCAAAGCGGCGCAGCCCTGGGAGCAATCGCAGGGCCGATTGGAATTACCTTGGGCGGCCTTGCTGGAGCGATCCTGGGAGGCCTGGCGGGCGGCACCGCCGGCAGCCTGGCTGGGGCGCGAATGGGCGAAGAAATAGACTCTCGCGTGCTCGACAACTTCGAGTGCCAGCACTGTGGCCTGGCCTTCTCCCAAAACGATTACTGATCCAACACACCCCAGCTGCACCGCCTAACCCCTCCCCTATCGAATATTTGAACGGCATAAAGCCTGGCCCATAGCGGGCCAGGCTTTATGCCGTCTGTCGCTTGTACCGACAAGGAGTTTCCAATGGCACATCTCATCGAAACCATGGCTTACGCTGGCGCCACCCCGTGGCACGGCCTGGGCAACCAACTCACGCAGAAGCAGCCCATTGAAGTCTGGCAACACGAAGCCGGGATGGACTGGCAGATCCTGGAAAGCCCTGTGCACTTCAAGTCGGATGCCATCGGCCACCTGGGCGCGATCCACTCATTCCAGGAACAGAAAGTGCTCTATCGTTCGGACACCAAGGCACCGCTGTCAGTGGTCTCGCAGCGTTATCACACCGTCCAGCCTCGTGAGGTGCTGGAGTTCTACCGCGATCTGACCGAGGTTTCCGGTTACGAGCTGGAAACTGCTGGCGTGCTCAAGGGCGGGCGCAAGTTCTGGGCGCTGGCGCGTACCGGACAGGGCGCTGCACTCAAGGGCAATGATCAGGTAAATGGCTATTTGCTGCTGGCCACGTCCTGTGACGGAACTCTGGCCACCACGGCAACGCCCACCACCATCCGCGTAGTCTGCAACAACACGTTGACCATCGCCCTGGACGGCACCAGCCGTGCGATCAAGGTGCCGCACAGCACACGCTTCGATGGCGATCTGGTGAAGAAGCAGCTTGGTATCGCCGTCTCGCAATGGGACGACTTCATGTACCGCATGCGCCACCTGGCTGAACGCAAGGTGCAGTGGCATGAGGCACTGGGCTTCTTTATGAACGTGATGTGCGACACCAGCCCGACCGGAGCCTTGCCGGAACAGCTGCCCAACGAGCGCGCTCTGCGCAAAGTGCAGGAACTGTACGAAGGCCGTGGTCGCGGCAGCCAACTGGACTCGGCACGCGGCACCGCCTGGGGCCTGCTCAATGCCGTGACCGAGTACGTCGATCACGAACGCCGGGCGCGCAGCACTGAGTATCGATTGGACTCTGCCTGGTTCGGCCAGGGCGCGCAGATCAAGCAACGCGCCTTGGACGCAGCGCTGCAGCTCGCCGCTTAAGCTGATGCGGCATAAACACAACCCCTGATCGCCACAAGGGTGATCAGGGGTTGTTCAGCTGCTCTGCATTAAATGATCGCCCTTAATCAGGCGTTCACCCAATCCTCGACGCGCAAACCTGGGACTCGCTCGAACTCACGAAGATTATTCGTGACCAGAATCAGTCCCTGGGCACGTGCGTGTCCTGCAATCATCTGATCATACGGGCCAATAGGCTTGCCGATACGAGCCAACTCAGCTCGCAATTGCCCGGAATGAGCCGCTGCCTGAGCGTCGTAAGGCAGTACTTCCAGGCGCGCAGCAAAACCTTCAACGTCCGCCAGATTACGCTCGGGATTAGCGGACTTCTCGGCGCCGTAAATAAGCTCCATCAGGGTGACAGTGCTGATGCTCAGCTGCCCTGAATGGCGCTTGAAGGCTTCCCGCACCTGCTCAGGACGATTCTTGATCGTGAAAATGCAGATGTTGGTATCAAGCATGTACTTCAGCATCAGAACGCATCCCGCTCTTGATCTGCAGGCTGCTCGCGATCCGCCATGTAGTCAGCGGTCACACCTTCGCCATCGAACCAGACGTCCCAGGCCTCACCTGCCGGCGTGATGATTCGGGCTCGACCAACTACCACTACATCCACCCGCTTCACATCCTCAGGCAGCGCAACCGCCTTGGGCAAACGCACCGCCTGACTGCGGTTGCTCTGAAAAACTGCACCTTGCTCCATGGAAACCTCCTGGGGATATACCTTGCGTATAGCCCATTGTGCCAATCAAGCGGGATATGTCAACGGCATATCCCAAACTAGCCATCCACCTACCACCATAAACGCCCGGTCAGCCTTGTGCTGGCTGGGCGTTTTTATGCCTGCAGGAGAAACATGATGAAAGCCACTTCATTGAATCGCAGCCCCAGCAAACCCCGCCCTGCCCTACGTCTGATCAGCACCAAGGAATTGCCCCGCGAGGACTGGCTGCAGATCCGCAAGCAAGGCATTGGCAGCTCGGATGCTGCCGCAGCAGTAGGACTGAATCCCTATAAATCGCAGTTGGAGCTGTGGCTGGAGAAAACCGGACGGGATGCCAGCATGCCCAAGGCTGATCCGCACGATGAGGAAAGCCCGATGTACTGGGGTAACGTCCTGGAGCCCATCGTGGCCTGGCACTACAGCAAGCGCACTAAGAACAAAGTACGGCGCATCAATGCTGTACTGCAGCACCCGGATCCGGAGCAGCCTTGGATGCTGGCCAACATCGACCGCGAGGTGATCGGGGCCGACGACGTGCAGATCCTCGAATGCAAGACAGCCGGCATAAACGGGGCACGCCTCTGGAAAGAGGGCGTGCCTGAGTATGTGCAGTTGCAGGTGATGCACCAGCTCGCCGTCACCGGCAAGCAGGCGGCAGATGTAGCGGTACTGCTGGGTGGTCAGACACTGGAGATCCACCGCATCGAACGGGATGAGCAGATGATCGCTCGCTTGGTCGAGCTGGAGCGCAAGTTCTGGCACTACGTTGAAACCGACACACCGCCACCGGCTGATGGCACGGCTTCCGCTGAATCGGCCCTGCGCTGCCTCTATCCGGATGACAACGGTCAGGTCGTCGACTTTAGTGGCCATGCCGGGCTGGCCGCAGCCTTCATTGAACTGAAGGCCGTTCGCCAGTCGATTGCCGACAAGGAAAAGCGTGAGGCCGAGCTCAAGCAGATGCTGCAGCAGGCCATGGGCGATGCCAGTCGGGCAGAGTTTTCCAGCGGCTATGTCAGCTGGCGCAAGGCCAAGGACAGCATCGGCCTCGATGTCGCTCAACTGCTCAAAGACAAGCCCTACCTGCAGGCCAAGTACCCGCTGCTGAAACCGGGTGCACGGCGCTTCTTGGTCGGCTGAAACCCAACTTCTCCAACCCTTCCCTCCCCCTTGGCCAGTCCATGCAGGTCGCGCTGCGTGGCTGGCCTTTTTTTCATTTCCAGGAGACTCACCATGCTCAAAGGTCTGGCTATCACTCCGCCGGTGCTCGGGCGGATTTCAATCGGCAAGGTCATCGAGAAGAACGGTAAACGGCTGCCGGAAAAGGATGACCAGTTCACCATCACTTCCCAGGTGCAAGGCAAGGACGGCTGGCTGCTGCACCCGCTCAACGACGAGCTGCGCCACGGTAAGGACGACAAGCTGCGCAGCATTCCGGTACGGCTGCTGTTCAACGAGCCCGAGCTGAATTTCCGGGCGGACTACACGCTGTTCGACCGACAGTCCGGACGCCCAATCTGCGTGGGCAATGGTGAAACCTGCAAGCGGGTCACTCAGGACGGCATGCAGTCGCTGCCCTGCCCTTCGCCGGATGCCTGTCCACTGGCCAAGGGCGGTGCCTGCAAGCCCTATGGGCGACTGAACGTGGTCATTGGCGATGAAGATCCGCTGGGCAGTTTTGTGTTCCGCACCACGGGTTTCAACAGCATCCGCACCCTGGCTGCTCGCCTGCATTACTTCCAGGCCATCTCGGGTAACCGCCTGGCCTGTCTGCCGCTGGAACTGCGCCTGCGTGGCAAGTCGACTCGGCAGAGCCACGGCACGCCGATCTTCTACGCCGATCTGACGGTGCGCGGAGGCATGGATATGGCCGAGGCGCTGTTGACGGCTACTGAACTCGATTCACGGCGACAGGCTACTGGCTTCAATCAGGCGGCTTTGGATGAGGCAGCACGGCGTGGCTTCGGCAACGGAGCCTTTGAGGACAGCGAGGAGGATGTCAGCGCCATCGTGGAAGAGTTCTACACCGAGGGTGAAGCACCGGCTGCAGCAACTACCTCTCCACCCAATCCCACCAAACCCAGCCTGGCTGAAAAGCTTGAGGCACAAGCTGCGCGTCAAAACTCGCCAACTGATCAAGACCAAGGAGGCCGTCATGCGCCTGCACAAGCTGAAAGCCAGTGACACGACCGGCACCTATCTGGTCGAGTCACCGGTTACGGAAACCGACATCATGCTGATGGCACGGCAGTTGGCGAATCTGCGGCTGCGCCGGGGGCGAGCACTGACCTCACCAAAGGAAGTGTTCAGCCACCTGCAGGCACTGCTGGCCGGATACGAGCATGAGGTGTTCGCCCTGCTCATGCTCGATAGCCAACACCGAGTGATTGCGTTTGAGGAAGTGTTTCGCGGCACCCTGGACGGAGCCAGTGTCTACCCCAGGGAGATCGTGAAAATCGCACTGGAGCACAACGCCGCCGCAATGATCCTGGTGCACAACCACCCCTCAGGTGATCCCGAGCCCAGCCAGGCCGACCGTATCTTGACCAGCAAGCTGAAGGACGCACTGAGCCTGGTCGGAGTCAGAACGCTCGACCACATCGTGGTAGGGCATGAAGGTTGTACATCATTGGCAGAACAGGGCTGTCTGTAAGGAGACACGATGAAGCTACTACTACGCACCTTCGCAGCTGTATTTGTCTTTGCCGGCATCCTAGCTGGCTGTCTGGCAATGTTGCTGCTGGTGATTATGATGGTGCGCTTTCCACCACTGCTGATAGCGGTGGTACTGGCGTGCTGGATCTTCTGTCGACTGCAGGCAGCACCATCAAGCAAGTGACTGACGTCAGTGGAAACGGATGTCCCGCTCCGCTGAGGGTGGGACATCCTTTATTTTTTGTGTCTGCTGATAAGGCCCGAAGCGCGCTTGCTAATCAGCCTAATCCCAGAGGGACTCAGCTATCCGCGTCCCTGATCCTAAACTCAGGGTTCACCTGGACGACTACATCCGACGGCGCACTGACAAGCGCAACGTCATCCACGCAGTCATCGGCGTCACCGGTACTGAAGAATACGTGCCAAGTGAATTCCCCGTAAGCGTCCGCTCTCTACCGTCTTGACCCTCAGACTTTAATCCGCTTCAGACGCTGATTGATGTCGTCGCGGTCAAATGCCGTGGGATCGAAGGTATCGCCGTACCAGTCGAGCATGTCCAAGTATTCGGGATGTTCGGGGTCGGCAAGCGCGTCCAGAAAATCCGCGTAACCCGGTGCACCGCCGACATCCTCCGGCGGGCTGGCATTGGCGCCGTCGATGCAATACAGCACATGCGGGCACGCAATGGCCGGCAACAGCCGCTCGATCTTGATCCGGTGCTCCCAGTTGTCGCCAAAGTCATAGACGTAACGAAACGCCTTCGACCCATACAGCACCTTTGTCAGCGTCTTGCGCTGTTCCGAAACGACCGGAGGGCCCCAGTCGGGATCGGGAATACCGTAGCTTTCGCCAGCGATTTCAAACTCATGAAGATGGGTGTCACTCCAGCCCATCACCGCCTGAATAACCTGGTGCAGTTTGCTCAGGGTGATGCGCTCGGGCACGGCGACCCGGCGCCAGATGGCGGGTTTTATCCACGTCAGTTCGATGTGCAGTTGCAGGAGACGGTCGTTCGCCGGCTTGGGCAAACGGGTGACGTTGGGCATGGGTCAAGCGGCCTCATGTTCTAGGGTAGGCAGAGCAATATTCCAGGGCAGCAAGTCGTCGAGCTGATTGATTGGGTAGTCGGCGATGCGCTCCAGCACGTGCGTCAAATAAGCCTGTGGGTTCAATGCGTTGAGCTTGGCTGAACCGACCAGGCTGTAGATCGCCGCCGCTCTTTCTCCGCCTGCGTCGGAACCGGCGAACAGAAAATTCTTGCGACCCAGGGCGACTGCACGCAGGGCCCGTTCGGCGGCATTGTTGTCGATTTCAATGCGGCCATCCGCGCAGTAGCGCGTCAGCGCCTGCCAACGTGCGAGGGCATAGTGGATCGCACCGCTCAATGCCGATTTGGGCGGCAATTGCGTCAGCGTGTGATTAAGCCAGATGTGCATGTGCGCCAGCAGCGGGCTGGCTCGCCGCTGCCACACTGCGCGTCGTTGATCGGGCGGCTGTCCGCGAATTTCCGCCTCGATGGCGTATAGCGCGCCAATCCGTTGCAGGGCCTCAGCCGCAATCGGCGAGGCCAGTGCCTTGTGCAGGTCGAAAAACTTGCGTCGAGCATGTGCCCAGCATGCCGCCTCGTGAATCGTGCCCGAGGCATAGAGTTGCGCGAAACCGGCATAGCCATCGGCTTGCAACGTCCCGGCGAAGCCCCGGAGATGGGCTCGGGGGTGCTCGCCTTTGCGATCCGGCGAGTAGGCAAACCAGACCGCCGGCGGCGTGCTACTACCTGCGGGGCGCTCGTCGCGCACATACGTCCACAAGCGTCCGGTCTTGGTTTTACCCTGGCCGGGGGCGAGCACGGCGATCGGCGTGTCGTCGGCGTGGACTTTGTTGGCGGCCATGATGTGCTGTCGCAACCGGCTGACCAATGGCTGCAAGAGCCGGCTCGCTTCGCCGATCCAGTCGGCCATGGTCGAGCGCTCTAGGGACACGCCCTCACGCGCATAGATTTCGGACTGCCGATACAGCGGCAGATGATCCACGTATTTGGACACCAGCACATGGGCCAACAATCCCGGCCCGGCAAGACCCCGGGAAATCGGTCGGCTCGGGGCCGGCACCTGCACGATCCCGTCACAGCAGCGGCAGGCCAACTTGGGCCGCACGTGGCGAATCACCTTGAAGCGCGCCGGCACGTACTCCAGAACTTCGGCCACGTCATCGCCCAGATGACGAAGTTCGCCGCCACAGCCTGGGCACTGCGCATCGGGTCGATGGACGTGGATTTCACGGGGCAAATGCTCGGGCAATGGCTTGCGGCGTACGGGTGTACGTGGGCGCGATTGGGCTGGTGGTGGCGAGGCCAATGCGGCCTGGCTGACCTGCAACTCTTCGAGCGTCAGTTGCAGTTGGTCGAGCATGCCATCGAGTTGCTCGGAACGCCGACCGAACTGCATGCGCCGCAGCTTGGCGATCATCAGTTTCAGGTGCTCGATTTCCCCGCGCTGGGCGGTAACCAAGGCTTTCAAGGCCTGGATGTCGTCAGGAAGGAAGTCGGTCGCGCAAGTCATGGCGCGATGTTACTGGTGTTCTCAAGCGTTGAACATCAGACTGCTCGTACCGGTGCGGTGCGCAGCGGTCGGCGCCAATCGATGCCCTCCAACAGCATCGCGAGTTGTGCCGTCGTCAAGGAGACGCTGCCGCTGGTGGCTTGCGGCCAGACGAAGCGCCCCTGTTCAAGCCGCTTGCAGAACAGGCACAAGCCATCGCCATCCCACCACAGCAATTTGATCCGGTCACCGCGCCGTCCCCGAAACACGAAGATCTGGCCGGAGAACGGATCCGCCTCAAGTTGGGTTTGCACCAGGGCCGCCAGGCCATCGAACCCCCGCCGCATGTCGGTGGCTCCAGCCACGATCCAGATGCGAGTCCCGATGGGCGGGGCAATCATCGCAACACCTGCTGCAAGACCAGTTGCAAGGTTTGCGGGTCGGGCACGCCCTCAATGCGCAAGGTGACCCGACCGCACTCCACAACCAGTCCGCCCGGACTCGACGGCAGTGGCATTGCCTCTTCCGCTGAGGGCGTCGGCGCCTTGCTCAGGTTGACCGGCAACAAAGTAACCTGGTGGGCAACTGGCCCCAGCTGCCCCTCCCGATAGTGACGGCGCCATTTGAAGACGAGGTTGGCGTTGACCTCATGCTCTCGGGCGATCAACGCGACGGATGCGCCGGGCAATAGCGTGGCCTCGACGACACGACGCTTGAACTCCACCGAAAAGTTGGGGCGGCGACTGCCGCGAGGAGTAGAGGGGGGCGTATCCACAATGGTGTCCACTAAAAAATGGTGGGCACCATTGTGGCTATTCGAGGCTAGGGCAGGCAGTGGGTGCAGGGCGGACGCTTACAATTCCCCTTGGGCTGTAGTCGCAGCGAAAGTAGCTCGACGCACTTCGTCAGCACCTTTTTGCACAGGCGCTGACACCTGCGTCGTATCCTCAACGACCTGCTGAATCTCTCCGGGGCTGATCGTGCTGGTCTTCCCAGCATGCTCAATCTCAGCCCCACGGTAGCACTCGATATAGAATCCCATGTAAAGCACTCCTTCAGTTGAAGAAGTGACTCTACCAAATCTGCCCCAAGGACCGATCAATTAGCAGCCGATGAGATTGAGTCTCCCTGCGTTGCATCCAGCGGGCTTGCAGGGAACGAATGTTCACGAAAAATGCTCGGTTCAGCCGGCACTTCGCAACGATGCCGACTTTGGATCGTAAATCACTCCAGCGATCGAGCCGTCGCGAATACGCTCCACAGCCTCGTTGATAACGTGCAGCGGTACCAGAAACCACTCCCTGGGTTTGACCGGATTACCGAAGCGATCAGGGATCGTCAGCTCAATCTGGGCAGGGCTGAACAGGCGGTGGAACAGGTTTTCCATCCGCGTGCGATTGATGTTGTGCAGCTTGTAGGTGGCGACCACCTCAACATCTGCCAGCAGGTAGGTGGCGTCCTTGTCAGCCCCGGCGATACGTGTTTCCACCTTGCCGCCAGTGACGCCGATCTTGTGGATCAGCTCGCGATGTTCGGCTACGAAGGGATGCGTTGAGTGGCTGCGCAGCACGTAAATGGTGCCACTCTCGATGTCGTCGGGCTCCAGTGTTTCGCCAAACAACGGGCCGGCATCCGCATCGGTAATACGACGGCCGGCATCGTCCTTGTAGAGCGCACGCTGCAAGGATCTTCGCAGTAGATTGCTCTCGGTGCCGTTGGAGTAGATCACCCTCAGCCGGGCATCGCTTTCACCATTCGGTGCCTTAATGGTCTCACCGACCTCAGCTACATAAACCGTCTGCCCACCGAGAATGAAGAACTGGCCTTCC
Source organism: Pseudomonas sp. JY-Q (assembly GCF_001655295.1). Lineage (NCBI taxonomy): Bacteria > Pseudomonadati > Pseudomonadota > Gammaproteobacteria > Pseudomonadales > Pseudomonadaceae > Pseudomonas > Pseudomonas sp. JY-Q. The sequence continues at coordinate 5,643,304 of NZ_CP011525.1, forward strand.
TCAATGCTCGCATCCCGGATGAAGGTGCGGGTAACTCGAACGCCCGACTGCAGCTCGCGCTGCACTTGCTCAAACAGCGGCTGGAACCGCTCAAAGTCCTCGCAACGCTCGCGTTGTGCAATCTCCTCGGCCTCACGTTTTTCGGCATTGCTGCGAACATGACGTAGGTTCTGAATATCCGCCCCCTCGTCGTCGCCGGCCAGTTCCGCCAACAGTTCGTCGTCCGTCATGGTGTAGTCGCCTTGTGGCTCCCGCACCTCAAACGCATTCAGTAGGCCCTGATGGTCGAGAGGCATGAGCAGGGTGCGGCATTCTTCCTGATCGCGCAGGCGATCCAGGCGCACGGCATACAGGCGCTCGAAGATGTCTTTATCATCGCCGTGGCGCGGCGCATGGCCGTGCTCCTCAACAAAACGCTGAATGTCTTCGAAGCCGGCAATGATGCGCTCCTCGCGAGGAGTGCGGCCGGTCTTCTTGCCTGAAGCGGCGAAATCGGAAAGCTCCGCTTCCAGCTCATCCAGATCAAATTCGTTAGCCATAACGGCCCTCTTTCTTGAAACGCATAAAGGCGGCAGCGCCTTCCGCCATGCTCCGCTCCCATGGGTCTTGAGCAGTCAGGGAAGGTACCCGGCCATGATCTTTCTTGAATTTTACAGCCCGCACAGCAAGGTCTTTGGCCTCTTCAGGCGTCAGGCGAGTGCGTTTGGCACCAATCACTGCCGCAACCTGCTTGAGACTTTCCTCGCTCATGGTCTTTGCGAGAATGGCGTAGGCCTCGCTGAACGGGTTGATCCGGTCGATCAGGTCGATATCCAGCTCACGCACATCCATCGCGAACTTGCGCACGCCATCAATCAGGGCAGTGCTCGGGGCGCTATTTGCTCCAGTGACGGTCCCTTGCAGATCATCACCCAGCACCAGTTGCTTGGCTTGCTGAGCCAAGTTCAGTGCAGCAATGGCGTGCTGGCGAACGGCCTCGTGATCCTCGGCATCCAGTTCGGGGTACTTGTCGCGGATGATCTTACCCAGGCGCAGCTGGGTCAGTTCTTCGGGAACCAGCTCCTCATCGAACAGGCCGCGCTCGATGTTGGTCTTGTCCTGAACGAAGCTGGCAATCACCTCGTTCAGGTCTTCCTGGCAAATACGGCTGGCCTCAGGGCTCTTGGGTTCGGCCAGACCTTTGATCTCGATCTGCAGCTGCCCGGTTTCATGGTTGAAACCCACGTTGCACTTGTCAGGCTGATAACCCGCATCACCGTAGTCAAAGCCCTCCTGCGGCCCAGAGGTGGGAGTCTTCGGCTTGAACTCGAAACGCGGGGCCAAAACCTGCTCCATCAGTAGGCTGGCGGCAATCGCCTTGAGCGTATCGTTCACCGCCTCGGTCACCACCTTCTCGCTGGCATCCGGCTCAGCGATCAGGTTGGTAAAACGTGCCCGCGCCTTGCCGGGTGCATCGCGTGTCGCCCTCCCGATAATCTGCACAATCTCGGTCAGGCTGGAACGGTAGCCGACTGTGAGGGCGTGCTCGCACCAGATCCAGTCGAAGCCCTCTTTGGCCATGCCCAGCGCGATGATGATATCGACATGATCGCGGTTGTTCTTCTGAGTCGGGTCTTTCAAGGCAGCCGAAACTTTATCGCGCTTGGCCGGGTCGTCATCCACCAGGTCAGCAATACGCAGTACACGCCCATCGGCGGTCTTCACCAGCTGGAAGCCCGTCACCGGGTCGGTGCCCTGCCACTCGCCCAACTCTTCGATGATGTGCTCCACCTCGCGAATCTTGTCCTTGGTGCTCTCGCGGGAGTTCACGTTGGGGATGTGGAGGATAGTCTTTTCGTTCGGGTCGAGGACTTTGAGGATGTCGTCGGAGTAAGCACCTGAGTAGAAGTAGTAACCAATATCCAACTTCTTCAGGTGCTCATAGCCGTTGAGCTGCTCGTAGTAGGTGTAGGTCACGGTGTCGAAGCGAGCTTCGTCAGCGGGTGACAGCACAGCCTCGGCATCGCCACGGAAGTAGGAGCCAGTCATCGCCACGATGTGCACCTTGTCGCGGGCGATCAGTTGGCCCAGGTACGTACCCAGCCTGTTCTCCGGGTTGGCGGAAACGTGGTGAAACTCGTCCACGGCGATCAAACGGTCATCGAACGCGACCACCCCGAATTTTTCCACCGCAAAACGGAAAGTGGCATGGGTACAAACCAGCACCTGGTCGCTGCTTTCCAGAAACGTTCCCACTGCATTGACCTTACCGCCCTCGTCGGTGCCGGGGGCATCGCACAGGTTCCAACGCGGCTCCACATGCCAGTCGGCCCAGAAACCGTGGCGGCTCAGCGGCTCATCGTGAAAGCTCGAACCAATGGATTTTTCCGGCACCACGATGATGGCCTGCTTGATGCGCTGGTGCGCCAGCTTGTCCAGAGCAATGAACATCAAGGCCCGGCTTTTACCGGACGCAGGTGGCGACTTGATCAGCAGGTACTGCTCACCACGTCGCTCGAAGACGCGCTCCTGCATAGGACGCATGCCAAGCTCGTTGGCTTTGGTAGAGCGTCCGTTCTGGGCATAGGAGACGGAAACGGAAGGAACGGTTTGGGTCATGGCTACGCTTCCATTCAGGGCTTCATGCCCGCGTGTTCAATAGGGATAAGGTCATACATCACTTGGCCTTCCGCGGCTTCTGGTTAGCCGTCATTTCGGTATACAGCTCGAACAGTTTTTCCAGACGCTCGGTATCATTCTTGAAGCGGCGACCGATATAGATGCGCTCCAACACTTCGTCGTTGCGCTCATGGGCTGCACGCAGATTGTCCGGCATGGTCTCTGGGTCGTAGAGATCAGCAATGGTGGCTGGAAAATGAGCTTCGCGGGCCAGAAGGATGTCTTCGGCGCTGCGAGTGAGGTCAGCCTTGTTTTTCTCGGTTAGAGTCGGAACAGGAAAAGTATTCCAAGCCAGCGTGTTCGTGAAACGATAATCCGTCCTCATTCTTGAGCAAACAGTTGCCACCCAGACTAACGCCATGCGCGAAGCAATAATAGACAACACCCAAATGCTATTTGAAACCATTCCAAAAGAAGAATTTGATATTGCAGTCCCCTCTTTAAGCAGCCCAACTGGCAGGTACTCTCTATTCTCCGAGCTGGTTACTGGCACACAAATTATCGGACTAGTTGGCAGTGGCTTTCTTTCATCAAATCTATGTGCCCAGGCCGCAGCCGCCACAGTGGATTTTTTGCTACTACTACGCCTAAACTCGGCGACCCTCTCAATACGTTCTGCAATTGAGCGAACAGCTTTTGCTTCAGATTCTTCGGCGTCATCAATCCAAAGGCAGAATCTAGACAGGCCACGAATTAACTCCATTGAGCCCACAAAAGGACGAACAAAGCGATCTCGCTGCTCTGGCGTGAGCTGCAATGCTTCTAGCTCCTGAGGCTCTAGTAGTAGATTGCCGCCATCTGTAGGAGAGTTTCCTCGGTCGAAATCCGGAAGGCCACATATTTGTGTTCTTCGAGCTTCAATTATGGTGACATCACCTGGCACCAGATATGGATTTATATTATCTACTCTACGGGCTACGGACGCCCCCTCACCTGTGTCGCTGTAGAGATATTTTGTTCTTTTTAGGCCTAAGCGACCTATCCCAACGATTACCACTGTCACGCCAGCATTATTATTCGCCAGATTATTCCACTTGAATGAAGTGTGCGCGAAATTTATCTCCGACCCCGAGCCAAATATGAGCGGCCACAGGATTGCAACTTGCTGCCCTTGGCATATTGAATTTGTTGCCACAAACGCTGAACAGCATTCGGTTGCCTTTGCATACTCTGCCGCTTTCATAAACCAGCCCGCAACATAGTCAAGCGGCTTCCAGTCCTTAGTCCTCATCTCAAAAACAAGTGCTAAATCTTTTTTATGCTCTATTTCTTGTCGCTTGCTGCCAAGATACGGAGGGTTCCCGCAAATGTAGGTCTCTCCCCCCTCGTTCTCGAAGTCGATCTCAGGTTGATCAAGAGGTGTTTGGAATAGGTCATCACCGACTAACTTCACACCAGTTCCAGTCGGCGGACAAACGCCAAGCCAGTCGAGACGGAGTGCATTTCCACAGGTAATCCAGTTCTGGTTGCTCAGTGGCAGAAACTCCAGAAGAGCCTCCTTCTGACCACGATAGAGCACATCGCACTGATACTCGGCAATGATCAGAGCCAAGCGTGCGATTTCGGCAGAAAAGTCCCTCAGCTCGATACCGCGAAAATTTGTCAGAGGAATATCGCTTTTGCGTCCAGGCTCCCCACGGCGCTCATTGAGGGTGTTTTCAATCTCACGCAGTTGCTTGTAGGCAATGACCAAGAAGTTGCCCGAGCCGCAGGCAGGATCGAAAACACGAATGCGTGCCAGGCGCTTGCGTAGATTGAGCAACATGCGAGGGTTATCGCCTGCCTCCTCCAGCTTGGCACGCAGTTCATCGAGAAACAGCGGGTTTAGCACCTTGAGGATATTGGGCACGCTGGTGTAGTGCATGCCCAAGGCGCCGCGCTCTTCGTCGTCGGCCACGGCCTGGATCATGGAGCCGAAGATATCTGGATTGATCTGCTTCCAATCCAGCGCGCCAATATGCAGCAGATAACTGCGGGCGATCTTGGAAAAGCGCGGCACGTCTGGCTCACCAGAGAACAGGCCACCGTTAACGTAGGGAAAAGCATCCGCCCAGCGCGGCAGATTGGCCGAAGCGCGCTGCGCAATCGGTGTGTTCATGGCGCGGAAGATCTCGCCCATAACCTCATGCAGATTGCTGGAATCGCGGTCACTCATCTGCGTGAGGGTATTCGTGAACAGGCCGGTGCCGTTGAAAATGTCGGTGTCTTCAGCGAAGAAGCAGAAGATCAGCCGCGCCATGAAATGGTTCATCTCATGGCGACGCTCAGCGGTGCCCCAAGCAGGGTTGTCCTTGAGCAGCTCCACATAAAGCCGGTTCAGCCGACTGGTCGCACGGATGTCAAAGGAGTTCTCGCGGATCTGCTTGACCGTGGAAATGCCTGCCAGCGGCAGGAAAAATCCGAAGTGGTCAGGGAACTGCGGGTAGTCGCAGGCTACCGTCTCGCCGCTTTCCAGCTCCGCGGCTTCCAGCGTCTCGCCATCGGTAGCGAGCACGTACTTAGCCTTGGCACGGGCCGTGGCAGGGCTGGCCTTGAGCGCCGCCAGGGTTTCGGTGACCTTGCCCGGCTCACACACCGCCAGATGGATATTGCTGGTTTGCAGCACACCGCCCAGATCAGACTTATTGGTTGCGCCCGAACGCAGGCGCTTGAGGGTGGTTTCCTTATTACCGAAAGCCTGCAGGAAGGCATAAGGGAACTCGACCCGGTCAAACGGCTGACTGGCCAGGTCGGTGATGGCTTGTTCGATTTCTACGGCGTTCATATAGGGCTGTTCCGATCACTGCTGCCAAGGCGGCAAAGGGGGCCTCTAGGCCCACCATCCATGCAAAGTGCATGGATGATAAAGGAACGAGCATTGGCATGTGAAAAAGATCCAAGCCGGCGCCCCTAAGGAAACTCCGAACAAGTTGCTCATCAGTCGGAAATGGGCGGCTTAGGGATGCCGAAAAGCCCGCTTTTCAGTCGCTGATTATTGGATAACCAAGGCAAAGTTTCACGTGGCCCGCCAAGTCGGCCACCGTCATGCCATCGGCACCCGGCGCCCCCTTGTTGCTGACTACGCGTTGATACGCACGCCTGAGGTTGGCCGGTGCAAGCACCCGCTCCATCAGCGTGCCCGACTCCGCGCTCGTCCACGCCACTGACGCCATCGATACCTTTGCACTGTCAGGCATCATCCTCGGCTTCTGGCCGGGACTCAGGATGATAGTTTCCGCTGTGGGAAATTTCTGCATTACGGCTACCAACGAGACAGTGACGCCTACTGGCGGCATAACCTGTTCGGCCCTTGGTAGCGTGGTTAACCGCCACTTACTACGGCCTCGGCTGACTTCTGCACGCCCATCCCGTCGCCTCTCGACGCTCGGTAGCACAAAGGCAGGTGTGCAGATCTCCCAGGGTAATTCGCGTGACCTTCCTGCTTATGCCTGTCGGATTTACGTCACAGCGTTCCGTGCAAGTATTGGGCTTCGACGATTTGGGCCGCCTTACCCCGCTGTGCCGCCTCTATCCGCTTCCTGTTCGTCAGGCCAGCATTTTGCCTCGGGCTTCCTTCAGATTCGCAGTCACCCGCGACACCCTTGCCTCTGGCTAACACTTCCCCTTGCCGGGTGTGTAGAGGACTTCCACCTCCAAGTCACCCGCCTGGTCACCACAACCAAGCGGGTTGCGCTGACGCGCAACGCGCCATGCCTGGCGCACCCAATGAAGCGCATTGAGGCCTGACTCAATGCGCCCAAACTAGACATGCAAGGCAGCGGCTATCAGAGCCTGCTTGCACCGAAACCATGCTGGCCATTCCCATAGACCTTAGTAGCGACCTTACAGAGGTAGCTGGCTCTGTAGAAAAAGTCAGCCTGGCTCTGTGGATCGTTACGAAGCAGGCAATAGGTTGGGTTGGCAGGTATCTCTACCAGCCCCCTAACGCCTTCCACTGGTAGCCCCAAAGCACTTGCCCAAGCCTGAGTAAGTCGGTTGAACATGTTGTCTCTCCCTGGCTCGAATTTGCCCAGAGAATTGAAGGCTTCGAAGTTCAGCAAAATAGCCATGTGATAGTGGGGCCTGCCATACAGCCCTACTTCCCGTGCCCATACAAATCGTACATTGCTGCCATGCGCATACCTGTTCTCTTGGCGTGCCATATACCGATTATGACGGATCTTCGCCTTGAGGGACTCGACAAAGCGCTCTACTACGTGATTCGAATAGACTTCCGGCAGATCTATTCCAGCAGGAAACCTCAAATCAACCCTAAAAGCAAAGACCCTCGAATATTGCTGAACCGCATTTTCAATCGTGTTATGCAGCCTTTCCAGATACTGCTGAACAAACGGACCCTTATCACCCTGAATAGGCAGACCACAGTAGTCTGCCCCATGATGAATCTTCAGATTGTGATTTGCATGATGACGCTGCATTGCTAGATACCTCGCTGTTGATTACATAACCTTCTAACAGCGAGTAATTTTTAACAGACACCAATACACAAATTATCAACAAGCACTGTAAGTGCTTGCCATACACACAGTCACACCAGAACAAGACAAGTTAAAGCATACTACCAATACCGAGAACCGAAACACCAAAATACAGAACAAACAACACACACGTCATGGCATACACCGCAATAAGCCACAAAAATCTCACTCCGGGAAAATATCACCATGACCGGGCACGCCCGGTCATGGTGATAGCCAAATACCCTTAAACCAGCCTTGCCTTCACGCCATAGCGACTTCTTGCAAGTCTCGTTCTGACACTCTTTCCAGAATCCACTCAGCTACCTCACTCTCCAGCCAACCCACACTCCTCCCGCCCAAGGGAATTGGCTTCGGAAACCAGCTTTCAGAAACATACTTGTAAATAGTGGAGCGCCCGAGACCGGTCATCTCCATTACCTGCTGCAATCGAATTACTTTCATGATGAGCTCCTAATTTGACTCATCAGATCTGGCTTCCCCGTATTTATTTACATGCCGCCAGGTATCGACCCGGATAACAGACACCCCATTTCACAACCCCTGAACCGCCCCAACATTCCTCCGCCCTCGTCTTTCTCCGCCGCACCCAGAAACAAAAGCTCCAGCAGACTGCGCCCGTCTAACGACTGACTGGACAAGCTCGCTGCGCAGCCTGCCGTCACGCGCTGCCTGGAGTCAGTCTCTTAGCCCCCGACAATCTGATGCTTTTTTCGGTGCGAAAAGCCATTCAGGGCTAGATCCCCCCTGTAGATCCTGATGTACACTGAGATGAAGCTTTAAAAATACACTAGAGAACAAGTAGAAAACCTCATGAAGACGGCATGAATCCCTCACAAAAACCACTATTTTTCTACTAGAGATTATCCTTTCAGAAAGAACCATCCCATGACCAATGCAATCAATGACAGGCTTCAGAAGACGCTCAACGGACTCAATGTCGATAGCAGACTAGGCAACTGGCTATGGCACTTTCTAAAAGGACAAGCCCCACATGCCAACCTGGGTGAACTCGGCAGCCCCGGCATGCGAGACCGCATAGCAGACCTCATCCAAAACACCCCAACAGGCGCAGAATTTGTTGAGGCACAAAGCGCCATGTCCCTGCTGCCCGAGAAAGATCTAGAGTGGATAACAAATAACAAGAGACAGAACTTATTCGTAGCCAGAAAATTAATTGAGAAAAACGGGAACTATCCAATAATTGGAACAACCACCCTGTCAGGCAGACCACTAACCATTACAACAATTGACATATGGACAGTTGAAATAAGCAAAAAACTATGGCTGGTAAATCAGATAAAGTTTGAATGGGAGCAACATTCAAGCTCAGATCACATATTCAAATGGCTAGATGGCGCCGACGCCACACAAAAACTAGAAACAGCCTGGGAAATAACAAAAAGCAAGCACCCCATGCTGACATTCCAGCAAAGCATTCCAAAGGAAAAAGATGACTTTATAACTCTACTCGACTCTCAATTCATTTCCAAACACGAAAAAATATTGCTAATGGACTCCATCAAAAAACGGTGGAGCCAAAACAAATACAGAGCCAAATTAACAGGCAAGAAGCAGTACAACTTCATCCTATCCGACAAAGCAATTAATCGCCTTGATAAGTTAGCCGACAAACACGACTTAAAAAGAACCGAAGTGCTGGAGATACTGCTCCAGATGGAAGAAGAAAAAGGAACTTACATTCAAGAAAAGAAAAGCATCACAAAAGGAATAACTTAGCCCATCTCAACTCAATCGAACCAAGCAGGTGATCAGCCATAAGAAAATAAAAACCCAATTAGATCGCATCCAGAAATCAGAAATCAAGGAAGAGTCTTGGCAATATTTGCGTCAATATCATCAGCCCAAGCCTGCATCATCTGGCGCCGCTCTTCCAGATATTCCGCTTGGTTGTAGCTTGCGCGCACTTTGTTTCTCTCGGCATGCGCCAACTGACGCTCGATAACATCTGAGCGGTAGCCCATTTCGTTCAGCATTGTCGAAGCTGTTGCGCGAAATCCATGAGCCGAAAAACCGATACTGTCTTTACCATTGAACCCCATGCGCTCAAGCGCTCGATTCAATGTCGTTGCTGTCATACATTCGTTCGGTTTTCGATAGTTTGGAAAAAGCAGCCGACGACCACCAGTATGGGCATGCAGTTCACGCAACAGATCCACGGCCTGCCTGGATAACGGAACGATGTGCGGCTCTCGCATCTTCATGCGCTCTGCAGGAATACGCCACTCTGCCCGATCCAGATCGAATTCACTCCACTCCGCCTTGCGGAGCTCTACGGTGCGAACAAATGTGAACAGCATCAGACGCAGTGCGATCACCGTAGTCCTGTAGCCGCCGTATTGTTCCAATGCTCTGAAGAACTCAACTACCTGCTCACGACTGAGCGGCTTGTGATGCTGCACCCTGGGCCGGTGGATAGCGCCTTTCAGGGCTGCCGCCGGATCGGCGTCGGCGCGCAATGTCGCGACGGCGTACCGAAAGATTGCCGACGACCACTGCCTTACGAGCAGAGCCACCGTTGCAGCGCCTCGGGCTTCAATCCGACCGAGAATGTCCAACAGATGCGCGGCAGATACATTGCGTATCGGCAGCCTCCCCACGAAGGGGAAGACGTCGGCCGCCATGGACCTCTCAACCTGCCGCAAGTAGTACGGAGTCCAACTGGGAGCTTTCTTCTTGATCCACTCGCGGGCAACTGCCTCGAATGTGTTCGCATTGGCAGCGCTGCTAGCCAGTCGCTCAGCCTGCCGGTTATGCGATGGATGGATGCCTTGACGAATCAGAGGCTTGGCCTTTTCCCGCGCATCACGCGCATCCGCCAAGCCGATCTGCGGATAAGCACCGATAGCAAAAACGTTTTCCTTACCGCCTATGCGATAGCGCAAACGCCATAGCTTGGTACCGGTCGGCCGAACCTCCAAGTACAGCCCACCACCATCGGTGAGCTTGAGGGGTTTATCGCCAGCCTTAGTGTTGCGGATTTTGGCATCGGTTAGAGGCATGGTGCGGGTATCCGTACATTGATACCCGCAACGATACCCGTATTATCCATAGATGCCAACGGACGCCATGGACACCAACGAACGTGAAAGCCTTTAAAATAGAGGGACTGGGAGGGAGGCGTAGACGCCAACGGACACCAAAAGAAGCCGATGCCGCTTATCGATCATCAGTAACATGGTGTTAAACCTCTTGAATCTACTGACTTCATGATTCGAACCTTCCTGCACCAGCCACAGGCGCGGCTTTGCCACAACAGGCGGTAAACGAGAAGGCAAACGGGGGCGGGCCGGGCGGGCCGGCAGGAGATAAAGTCAGGCGCGCCAACGCCAACGGGCGTGGGCCTTGATTACGCGCATCAAGAGTTTGCTGACGATCAACACAGGATAGGTCTCGCTCATACGTCCCGGCACAGTAGCCTACCGGGGCGACGGGCGCAATATGCCTGTAAACACGGGGAAACGAATGGACTTGGGAGCGAAGCACTACGATTTGCTAAGGTCGATGGGGTTGTCCTGATAAAAACAAAGAAAAGGATGTTCCCTGATGCGAAAAGCCCCGTTATTGCGCTTTACCCTCGCTTCACTGGCCTTGGCCTGTAGCCAGGCGTTGGCCGGCCCTTCGCCCTATTCAACCCTCATCGTGTTTGGCGACAGCCTCGCCGATGCAGGGCAGTTTCCCGACCTGAGCGGCGGTACCCCAGGCGCGCGTTTCACCAACCGCGATGCCGACGGCAACTTCGCTCCGGTGTCACCGATGATCCTCGGTGGCCGCCTGGGCGTCGCGCCTGGCGACCTGAACCCGTCGACATCCGTAGGCATCCAGCCCGATGGTAATAACTGGGCAGTTGGCGGGTACACCACCCAACAGATCCTGGACTCGATCACGACAACGTCCGAGACCGTCATCCCACCAGGAAACCCCAATGCCGGGTTGGTGCTGCGCGAGCGCCCCGGCTACCTGGCCAACGGCCTGCGCGCCGACCCAAATGCCTTGTATTACCTGACAGGTGGCGGTAACGACTTCCTGCAGGGCCTGGTGAATAGCCCGGCCGACGCCGTAGCCGCCGGCGCCCGCCTGGCTGCCAGCGCCCAAGCCCTTCAGCAAGGAGGCGCGCGCTACATCATGGTCTGGCTGCTACCTGACCTCGGCCAAACGCCCAATTTCAGCGGCACGCCACAGCAAAACCCACTGTCACTGCTCTCCGCTGCGTTCAACCAGTCACTGATCAGCCAGCTAGGGCAGATCGATGCCCAGATCATTCCACTGAACATCCCTGTGCTGTTGAGCGAGGCGCTGTCCAGCCCCAGTCAGTTCGGCCTGGCCAGCGACCAGAACCTGGTCGGTACCTGCTACAGCGGCGATAGCTGCGTGGAAAACCCGGTGTACGGTATCAACGGCACAACGCCAGACCCGACCAAACTGCTGTTCAACGACTCGGTCCACCCGACCATCGCGGGTCAGCAGCTGATTGCCGATTACGCCTACTCGATCCTCGCAGCCCCCTGGGAACTGACCCTGCTACCGGAAATGGCCCACGCCAGCCTGCGGGCTCATCAGGATGAGTTGCGCAATCAGTGGCAGACGCCTTGGCAAGCCGTTGGCCAATGGCAAGCCTTTGTCGCCAGTGGCGCTCAGGACCTGGACTTCGACGGCCAGCGCAGCGCGGCCAGCGGTGACGGCCGCGGCTACAACCTGACCGTGGGCGGCAGCTATCGCCTGAACGACGCCTGGCGCCTGGGCCTGGCCGGCGGTGCGTACCGGCAGAAGCTGGAAGCTGGCGAACAGGATTCGGACTACAAGCTGAACAGCTATATGGCCAGCGCCTTTGCCCAATACCGTCAGGATCGCTGGTGGGCCGACGCGGCGCTGACCGCCGGGCACTTGGACTACAGCGACCTCAAGCGTACCTTCGCCCTGGGCGTGAATGACCGCAGTGAAAAAGGCGACACCGACGGCGAGGCCTGGGCAATGTCCGGGCGGCTGGGCTACAACCTGGCGGCCGACACCAGCAACTGGCAGTTGGCACCTTTCATCAGTGCCGACTATGCGCGGGTGAAGGTGGATGGCTACGAAGAGAAGAGCGGGCGCTCGACGGCGCTTGGCTTCGATGACCAGGAGCGCACGTCACGTCGCCTGGGCGTGGGGTTGTCGGGCAGTGTGCAGGTACAGCCAAATACCCGGCTTTTTGCCGAGGTGGCGCAGGAGCATGAGTTTGAGGACGACGAGCAGGATGTGACGATGCACCTGACCAGCTTGCCGGCGAATGATTTCACCCTGACCGGGTATACGCCGCACAGCGACCTGACCCGGGCGAGCCTGGGTGTGAGCCATGAACTGGTGGCAGGGGTGCATTTGCGCGGGAACTACAATTGGCGCAAGAGTGATGAGTTGACGCAGCAGGGCGTTAGCGTGGGGGTTAGCGTGGACTTCTGAATTGCTGGGGGCCGCTTTGCGGCCCATTCGCGGGTAAACCCGCTCCTACGACGGCCCCGTATACCTGAGGCTTGCGCAACCCTTGTAGGAGCGGGTTTACCCGCGAATACGGTGGCGGCGGCAACGGTGATCCGCGGGTGGAGATTGGCCAGAAGGCCCGGCCCATTCGCGGGTGAACCCGCTCCTACGACGGCCTCGTATACCTGAGGCTTGCGCATCCCTTGTAGGAGCGGGTTTACCCGCGAATACGGTGGCGGCGGCAACGGTGAACGGCAGGTAGAAATTGGCCAGCAGGCCCGGCCCTTTCGCGGGTGAACCCGCGCCTACACAACCTTGTAGGAGCGTGGTTTACCCGCGAATGGGCTGCGCAGCAGCCCCAATCAATTTATCTGGCGGAAGTCTGCTCTGCCAACGCCACCGCACGGAACATCGCCCGGCGCTTGTTGATGGTTTCTTCCCATTCCAGCGCCGGCACCGAGTCGGCAACGATGCCGCCACCGGCCTGCACATGCAACTCGCCATCCTTGATCACCGCAGTACGAATAGCAATGGCGGTATCCATGTTGCCGTTCCAGGCAAAATAGCCGACGGCACCGCCGTAAACCCCACGCTTGACCGGTTCCAGCTCGTCGATGATCTCCATCGCACGGATCTTGGGCGCACCCGACAAGGTACCAGCCGGCAGAATCGCCCGCAGTGCATCCATCGCCGTCAGGCCTTCACGCAGCTGGCCGGTAACGTTGGAAACAATGTGCATCACGTTGGAGTAACGCTCGATCACCATCTTCTCGGTCAGGCGCACACTGCCGGTCGAAGACACACGGCCGACATCGTTGCGGCCCAGATCGATCAGCATCAGGTGCTCGGCAATTTCCTTGTCGTCCGACAGCAGGTCGTCTTCCAGCGCACGATCGGCCTCTTCGGTCGCACCACGCGGGCGGGTACCGGCAATCGGGCGCACGGTGACCAGGTTGTCCTCGACACGTACCAGCACTTCGGGCGAGCTGCCGACCACATGGAAGTCACCGAAGTTGAAGAAGTACATATATGGCGTCGGGTTGAAGCAGCGTAGCGCGCGATACAGGTCGATAGGCGCAGCCTTGAAGTCGATCGACATGCGCTGCGACGGCACCACCTGCATACAGTCCCCGGCCAGGATGTATTCCTTGATACGACCGACGGCGTTTTCGTAATCCTCGCGGGTGTAGCTGGAGCGGAACGCCGGCTCGGCCGCCGGCGGGCCGCTCAGGTCCAGGCCGCGGCGTGGGGTGATTGGCTGGCGCAAGGTTTCCAGCAAACCTTGCAGACGTGCCTGGCCCTGTTCGAAGGCCTGATCTTCAGCGGGGTCGACCAACACGATGGCGTGCATCTTGCCCGCCAGGTTGTCGAACACCACCACCGCGTCGGACACCATCAGCAGGATATCCGGTACGCCCAGCGGGTCCGGGTTGGGGCTGGCGCCCAGACGCTTTTCTACATAACGAACGCAGTCGTAGCCAAAGTAGCCAACCAGGCCGCCATTGAAACGCGGCAGGCCGGGGATATCGGCAACTTTGTAGCGGTCCTTGAAGGTTTCAACGAATGCCAGCGGGTCTTCGACCTCGCAGCTTTCCACCTCGACGCCATCGTGCAGGATGCTAACATGGTAGCCATGCACACGCATCACGGTGCGCGATGGCAAGCCGATCATCGAGTAACGGCCCCACTTCTCGCCGCCCTGCACCGATTCGAGCAGGTACGAGTTGGGCTGGTCAGCCAGTTTCAGGTAGATCGACAACGGCGTGTCGAAGTCGGCCAAGGTTTCACAGGCCAAGGGAATACGGTTGTAGCCGGCAGCGGCCAGGCGCAGGAATTCTTCGCGGTTCATGAGTGGTCTCGTGGCAAGCAGCAATAGGTCAGGCAAACGGACGGGCCGGCACACGCCGGCAGGCTGAAGTCAGGCGCGCCAACGCCAACGGGCCAAGGCCTTGATGACTTTCATCCAGAATTTGCCAGTAACCGCCACGGTGGACTCTCTGTCTTTTGAGGCTTGAAGGTCCGCCAACGTTATCCCAGTGGCCGGGTCTGCGCAACCGGGCAGCAATGCGCGCAGGTCGTCGATTACCAGGCTGGGGGATTCGTCGTCGATCGGCCGGCCATGGTTATAGCCGTAGGTCAGGCCCACGCATTGCACGCCAGCCGCCTTGGCCGCCTGCACGTCACTGCGCGAATCACCGACAAACAGGGACTGCTGCGGGGTGACACCGGCCATCTGCATGACGAACAGCAACGCCGCCGGGTCGGGCTTTTTCTGCGGCAAGGTGTCGCCACCAATGATCCAGCGGAAGAAATTACCGATCTTCATCTGGTCCAGCAGCGGGCCAACAAAGCGCTCAGGCTTGTTGGTGATCAGCGCCATCTCCACGCCCTGCTTGCGCAGCCAGCGCAGGGTGTCGCGCACGCCGGGGTAGACCACGGTAAGTTCGTGGCTTTCGGCATAAGCGTCCATGAACAGCGCCAGCGCCTGTTCTGCCAGCGCATCGTCCACGTCGGCATGCTCGATGCCGCCCGCCAACGCGCGGCGCACCAGCACCTGGGCGCCATTGCCAACCCAGTGGCGCACTGCCTCAAGGCCAGCAGGCGGGCGCCCCAGTTCGAGCAGCATGCGGTCCACGGCGGCGGCCAGGTCAGGCACGGAATCGATCAGGGTACCGTCCAGATCGAACATTACCAGCCTTGGCAGCGTCCCCGGGAACAGCTGCTCGAAGCCACTCATGGGCGGGCCAGGGCCAGTTCGGCGCGCATCTTGGCGATCACTTCCTGGTAGTCCGGGGCGTTGAAGATCGCCGAGCCGGCCACGAAGGTGTCGGCGCCAGCGGCAGCGATCTCGCGGATGTTGTTGACGTTCACGCCACCATCGATCTCCAGACGGATATCACGGCCACTGGCGTCGATCAGCGCACGCGCTTCGCGCAGCTTGTCGAGGGTGCCGGGGATGAACTTCTGCCCGCCGAAGCCTGGGTTGACGCTCATCAGCAGCACCATGTCGATCTTGTCCATCACGTACTTCAGGGCGTCCAGGCTGGTGGCCGGGTTGAACACCAGGCCGGCCTTGCAGCCACCATCCTTGATCAGCTGAAGCGAACGGTCGATGTGCTGCGTGGCTTCAGGGTGGAAGGTGATGTAGGTGGCACCCGCTTCGATAAAGTCGCCAATGATGCGGTCAACCGGGCTGACCATCAGGTGCACGTCGATCGGCGCAGTAACGCCGTACTTGCGCAGAGCGGTGCAAACCATCGGACCGATGGTCAGGTTGGGGACATAGTGATTGTCCATGACATCGAAGTGGACGATGTCTGCACCCGCAGCCAATACCTTGTCGACGTCCTCACCCAGGCGGGCAAAATCGGCAGAGAGAATGGAGGGGGCAATAGCGTAGGGCTGCATGGCGCACCTGTTGGCAGAGTCACGGTGGCGCGCATTGTAACTCAGGGAAAGCGATGAAGGCTGATTGGTATCAATTGGTGTCGACCAGCGCAACCTGTGCCGGCCTCCGCGACTTTAGCCGCGAAGAGGCCGGCACAGGCAACCCATCATCAAGCTGGCTGTTGAGTCCTCAGCTTCTCACTACGCCCACGCAACCATTCCAGGGTCAGCAGCAACAACACCGAGAACGCAATCAGCAAGGTCGCCGCCGCGGCAATGGTCGGGCTCAGGTTCTCGCGAATACCACTGAACATCTGCCGCGGCAGAGTTGCCTGTTCCGGCCCGGCGAGGAACAGCGTCACCACCACCTCGTCAAACGAGGTGGCAAAGGCAAACAGGGCGCCCGAGATGACACCGGGCGCGATCAGCGGCAGGGTCACCCGGCGGAAAGCCAGCAGAGGCGAGGCTCCCAGGCTGGCCGCCGCACGCACCAGATTGTAGTTGAACCCCTGTAGCGTCGCCGACACGGTAATGATGACGAACGGCACACCCAGTACCGCATGCACCAGAATCAGCGAGGTGAAACTGTTGCCC
The DNA here is from genome assembly GCF_001655295.1 of Pseudomonas sp. JY-Q. Lineage (NCBI taxonomy): Bacteria > Pseudomonadati > Pseudomonadota > Gammaproteobacteria > Pseudomonadales > Pseudomonadaceae > Pseudomonas > Pseudomonas sp. JY-Q. Next base: position 5,659,896 of record NZ_CP011525.1, read on the forward strand.
ATGCCCAGAGGGGCGAAGAACAGGTAACTGGCCACCCCGATGATCACTACCGGCACCACCATGGGCGAGATCACCAGCGCCATCACCAGCGACTTGCCGGGGAAATCGCCACGGGTCAGGCCGATGGCCGCCAAAGTGCCGAACACCATGGCCAGCACCGTGGCCGCTGGGGCAACGATGATGCTGTTTTTCAACGCCCGCATCCATTCGGCCGAGCCGAAGAAGTCCTGATACCACTGCAGCGAGAAGCCCTGCAGCGGGTACACCAGGAAGCTGCCACTGTTGAACGACAGCGGCACGATCACCAGCACTGGCAAGATCAGGAACAGCAGGATCAAGCCGCAGAGAATACGCAGGCTGTAGAACCAGACCCGCTCCACGGGCGACATGTATGGGCTCAGCATGACAGGCTCCTCAGCTCAGGCGCAGACGGCTGGCGCCGACCAGCCAGCTATAGATCAGGTACAACAGCACGGTCGCCAGCAGCAACAGCCCGCCCAGTGCGGTGGCCATGCCCCAGTTGATGCTGGTGTTGGTGTAGAAGGCGACGAAGTAGCTGACCATCTGGTCGTTCGGACTACCCAGCAGCGCCGGGGTGATGTAGTAACCGATGGCAAGGATGAACACCAGCAGGCAACCGGCGCCAACACCGGCGTAAGTCTGCGGGAAGTACACCCGCCAGAAACTGGCGAACGGGTGGCAGCCCAGCGAGATCGCCGCACGCATGTAGCTCGGGGAAATACCCTTCATCACGCTGTACAGCGGCAGGATCATGAACGGCAGCAGGATGTGCACCATCGAGATGTAGACACCTGTGCGGTTGAACACCAGCTCCAGCGGCTGGTCGATGATGCCCATGGCCATCAGCGCGCTGTTGATCAGCCCGCCCGACTGCAGCAGCACGATCCAGGCCGCCACCCGCACCAGGATCGATGTCCAGAAAGGCAACAGCACCAGAATCATCAGCAGGTTGCTCTGCCGGGTCGGCAGGTTGGCCAACAAGTAGGCCAGTGGGTAGGCCAGTACCAGGCAGATAGTGGTAATCACCACACCCATCCACAGGGTACGGATAAAAATGTCCAGGTAAATGGCCTGGTCCGGGGTGGCCTTGGCCAGCTCACCAAGGTCATCAATGCGATGGTCCACCGAGGCCAACAGGTAGAAAGAAGTCACCGAACTGGTATTGCGGCGGATCGCCTGCCAATAAGCCGGGTCACCCCAACGCTCGTCCACAGCCTGCAACGCATCCTTATAAGAGGCAGGCTCAGCCTTGAAGGGCAGTGCACGGGCAGTCTTGGTCAACAAGCTGCGGTAACCGGCCAGCTCCATGTTCAAGCGTTTGGAAAGGTCACCAAGGGTCTGGTTCTTGCGCGACTCGGCCAAATCCTGGCTCAGCGCCTTGTAAACGTCCTCGCCTGGCAGGCTTTTGCCATCCCACTGGCTGATGACTTCCACCGTGCGCGGCAGGCCGCCGACCACTTCAGGGTTGCCGACGCTCTTGTACAGCAGCGCCGCAATCGGCACCAGGAACACCAGCAGAAGAAACAGCGCCAGCGGCGCGATCAACGCCTGCGCCTTCCAGCGGTTGACCCGCTCGGCGTGTTTGAGGCGCTGCTTGAGACTTGAACCTGCGCCTTCGTTGAGGGGCACTGCAATGGCCATGGCGAACTCCGCAATACAGGCTGAATTGGGGGCCGCTTTGCGGCCCCACACACTGGACGTTTACTTCTTCGCCGCCCAGGCGTTGAAGCGTTGCTCCAGCTGCTCGCTGTTGTCGGCCCAGAACGCCACGTCGATCTGCACCTGGTTGGCAATGTTCTCAGGCGTGGTCGGCATGTCTTTCTTCACGTCGTCCGACAGCAGGCTCACGGCCTTGGAGTTGGCCGGGCCATAGGCGATGTTTTCGGAGTAGATCTTCTGCTGCTCGGGCTTGACGCTGTAGGCGATGAACTTCTTCGCCTCTTCGACGTTTTTGGCGCCTTTAGGAATTGCCCATGCATCGAAGTCGTAGATGCCGCCGTTCCACACCACCTTGAGGTTGCTTTCTTTCTGAACAGCGGCAATACGGCCGTTGTAGGCAGAGCTCATGACCACGTCGCCAGAGGCCAGGAACTGCGGTGGCTGTGCACCCGCTTCCCACCACTGGATGCTGGGCTTGAGCTCGTCGAGTTTCTTGAAGGCGCGGTCCTGGCCTTCCTTGGTTGCCAGCACTTTGTAGACGTCCTTGGGCGCAACGCCGTCGGCCATCAGTGCAAATTCCATTGTGTACTTGGCGCCCTTGCGCAGGCCGCGCTTGCCCGGGAACTGCTTGGTGTCCCAGAAATCGGCCCAGCTGGTGGGGGCGGTCTTGAGCTTGTCGGCGTTGTAGGCCATGACCGTGGACCAGACGAAGAAGCCCACGCCGCAAGGCTGAATGGCACCAGGCACGTAGTCGGCCTCATTGCCGAACAGGGCTGGGTCGAGCTCTTCGAACATGCCCTCGTCGCAGCCGCGCGCCAGCTCTGGCGACTCAACCTCTACCAGGTTCCACGACACACTCTTGGTGTCGACCATCGCCTTGACCTTGGCCATTTCGCCGTTGTACTCACCCGCGACAATCTTGCCATTACCCGCTTTTTCCCAGGGTTCGTAGAACGCTTTGACCTGGGCAGCCTTGTTGGCGCCCCCGAACGAGATCACGGTGAGGTCTGCGGCCATGGCCTGGCCAGCGGTGAACAGCCCCAAAGCCAGGGCGGTCAGTTTCAACTGCTTGCGCATTATTATTCTCTCCACAGTACAGGGTTGGTGAAGCAATCCATCAATGGGCTTCGGCAATCGGATCGAGCGCGCGGGCGTGCTCCACCTCCCAGCCCAGCGGTACCACATCGCCCACGGCCAACGCCGGGTCGAGCTCGGCAATGGGCTGCTTCACGAAGAAGTCGCCTTTGCCGCAAACCTCCAGACGCACCCGCACGTGGTCGCCCAGGTAAATGAATTCGGCCACCCGGCCAGAGAACCGGTTCACGCAGCTTTCACTGTGGCCGTTCAGACGCACGCGCTCCGGGCGTATCGACAGGGTCACCGGCTCGCCGGCCTGGCCGACATTCACCGCCAGCGCCTCGACCCGCTCACCGCGAGGCAACTGCACCTGGCAACGTTTGCCATCGCTGGCCAGCAGGGTGCCGCTGATGCGGTTGTTCTCGCCGATGAAGTTGGCGACGAAGGTGTTGCAAGGCTCTTCGTACAGCGTGCGCGGGTCGGCGATCTGCTGGATTTCGCCCTGGTGGAACACCGCCACGCGGTCAGACATGGTCAGCGCTTCGCCCTGGTCGTGGGTCACGTACACCACGGTCACACCCAGGCGCTGGTGAATGTGCTTGATCTCCATCTGCATGTGTTCGCGCAGCTGCTTGTCCAGCGCGCCAAGTGGCTCGTCCATCAGCACCAGTTGCGGCTCGAACACCAATGCCCGGGCCAGCGCCACACGCTGCTGCTGGCCGCCAGACAGCTGGCCGGGGTAGCGTTTGGCGAAAGCGTCGAGCTGGACCATGTTCAGCACTCGTTTGACCCGCTCGCTGATGTCGGTCTTGCTCAGGTTGCGCACGGTCAGCGGAAAGGCCAGGTTCTCGGCCACGGTCATGTGCGGAAACAGCGCGTAGTTCTGGAACACCATGCCGATATCACGCTTGTGCGGCGGCACGTTGTTGATCGAGCGGCCGCCAAGCTGGATTTCACCGGCGGTGGGGGTCTCGAAGCCCGCCAGCATCATCAGGCTGGTGGTCTTGCCCGAGCCGGACGGGCCAAGCAGGGTGAGGAACTCGCCCTTGCGGATATCCAGGTTGAGGTCTTTGACGATCAGCGACTCGCCGTCGTAGCTCTTCTGCACACCACGGAAGCTGACCAGCGTTTCGCCGGTTGCAGCGTTCGACTTCGCCTCGCTCATGCCTGCACCTTCTTGTTGGATGACTGCGTAGGCAAAAGAGTAGAAGAGACGCAAGCGCCCGAAAATCGGGGGTACTGAGAGAATGCCATCATCCGGATGGAAGATTTGTTGTAGGGATCGCCCTACAAGGATGGCGGGTTTTGAACACTCACCTCAGCGCTGCATCGCCCCCTTGCAGGAGCGGGTTCACCCTCGAATAGGCCGGTTCAGGCACCGCAGATGGCAGGCCAGACTTCCTCGCGGGTAAACCCGACCCTACAATAAAGAGCGGCGTAGTCATCAAAACGGCATGTCGCAATCAGACCAGCTTGTGCTCCATGGCGTACTTCACGAGCTCCGCCAGCGAGTTCACTTTCAACTTCTGCATCAGGCGTGCCTTGTGGGTGCTGATGGTCTTGCTCGACAGCGCCAACTGCTGGGCGATGTCGTTGACGTTGGCGCCTTGGGCCAGGCGCTCGAACACCGAAAACTCCCGCTCCGAGAGCAATGTGTGCAACGGCCGGGATTCGGTGAGGCCTACTTCGAACACCATGCGGTCGGCCAGCGACGGGTCAATATAACGCCCGCCACCGGCCACCCGACGAATCGCTGTCAACAACAACGCCGGATCACTGTCTTTGGTGGCATAGCCCGCCGCACCGGCCTTCAGCGCCCGCGCCGCCATCTGTGCCTCATCGTGCATCGACAACATCAGGATCGCTGGAGCATCGTGCAGCGCACGGATACGCGGGATCGCCTCCAGGCCGTTCACACCCGGCATCGAGATATCCAGCAGTACCACCTCGCACGGTGTGTGGCGCAGGGTTTCGAGCAACTGCTCGCCATTACCGGCCTCCCCCGCCACTTGCATGTCCTTGGCCAGGCCAATCAACTGCTTGATGCCTTCACGGACAATGGTGTGGTCTTCGGCCACCAGTACTCGAATCACGATTGCTCTCCTACTCCAACGGAATGGCCACGCTCAGGCTGGTGCCTTCGCCCGGCTCGCTTTCCAGCGTCATGCTCCCCCCCAGCATCAGCACCCGCTCGCGCACACCCACCAGGCCAAACGAGGTAGGCCGGGTCTGCTCGCGGCAAAAGCCTTGGCCATCATCACTGACCGTCATGCGCAACTGTCCGCCCTCACGTACCAGCTCAATCTCTACGCTGTGCGCCTGGGCGTGACGCATCACATTGGTCAGCGCCTCCTGGAGGATACGAAACAGCCCGGTGGCCTTGGCATCACTCAATGCTGGCAGATTATCGGGCACTTGCACCAGACAGGGGATTTGCGTGCGAGCCTCGAAACGCCGCGCCTGCCATTCGATGGCCGAGGCAATGCCGGCATCGAGGATCGGCGGACGCAAGGCAGTGGCGACATCGCGGACCAACTGGAACAACTGGGCAATCAGGCGTTTCATGCTCGCCAGGCGATCATTCAGGCCAGGGTCCAGCTCGGCATAGGCCAGCTCGCACATCGACACTTCCAGCTTGAGCACAGTCAGCATCTGCCCCAGCTCATCATGCACTTCCCGGGCGATACGGGCTTTTTCTTCTTCACGCACGCTCTCCAGGTGGGCCGAGAGTTCGCGCAGCTGCTCCTGGGACTTTGCCAGCGCCAGCTCGGCCCGCTTGCCCTGTGTGATGTCCCAGACTACACCGTCCCACACCACCTGGCCGTTGCCCAGATGCCGGGCGCTGGCCTTGATATCGGCCCAGCGCTGTTCGCCCTGCCGGGTGAGGATGCGCCCCTGCCAGGACCAGTCCTGGTCGCTGGCCAGGGCCAGGTCCTGCACCCTGTGATAATCAGCACGGTCCTCGGGGTGCACCAGGTTGCGCAGGCCCATCTGCGGGTGCTGGATCTCGCTAGGTGCATAACCCACCAATGCCTCGCTACCCTCACTGATATAGGGGAACTCCAGATCGCCCTCGGCTGGGTCACGTTCCAGGCGAAACACCAACCCTGGTACGTTGCCAGCAATGCCCTTGAGCCGCGCCTCACTTTCGCGAAGGGCCGCCAAGGCACGGTGGCGCTCAGTGACATCGGCGAGGTAGACCACCAGATATTCGGAATCACGAAAGCGCAGAAAGCTCAGTGACAGCTCCACGGGTAGCAAGCTTTGATCAGCCCGCCGGCATTGCGTCTCAAACTGACCGACACCCCCCGCCCCTGTCCGCGCCCCTTTCCACAGCTCCAGCCAACGGTCCATGTTCAGGCTCGGCTCGAAGTCGCTCAGCGGCCGCTCCAGCAACGCCCCTTCGCTGTAGCCCAACATGCGCTCGGCGGCATGGTTGGCGTAACGCACATGGCTGTCCCAGTTGACCCAGAGGATACCCACGGTGCTCTGATCGATGGCGAACTGGCTCAGGCGCAACGCCTCTTCGCGCACCTGGCGTTCAACAAGGCTCTCCCGCGCGGCCAACAGGCTGCGCTCCAGCTGGCGCTGCTGACGGCGTTGCCACACCAGCGTGGCCAAGGCACACAACAGCAACAGACCGAACAGCAAGGCCATGTTCTGCCAGAAGCCCGGCGACTCGCTCAGGCGCGGGTACTTCGGCTGCAACCAGCGCTGATGCAGTTGTTCCAGCTCCTTGGCCGGCACGGCCTGCAAGCCACGTTCAAGTACATCGGCCAGCAGCGGCCAGTCGCGCCGCGAACCGATACGCAACAGCTGCGGCAGGCCAATATCGCCGACCACCGCCAGCTCACCGAACTCGCTCTCGCGCGACAGGCGGCTGAGCTGCGCTTCATCCAGCACGGCGAAACTGGCCTGGCCACCTACCACCAGTTGCAAGGCCTCACGATCGTCGGGCACCCCCTGCAGGTTGAGGTTGCCGTAGTTGCCGCGCAGGTAATCCGCCAGCGGGCTGGGCATGCGCACCGCGACGCGTTGCTCGGCTTCAAGCTTTTCCAGCTCCACGGCCATGGCCCCGGTGCGCGGCCCCACCACCAGCTGTGGCACGCGCATGTACGGGTCGCTAAATAGCCACAGGCGCAGGCTGGCTGGCGTCTGGGTAAGGCCAGGGGCGAAGTCGATTTCGCCGCTTTGCAGGGCATGTTCCAAACTGGCCTGGTCACTGAAGTTACGCCAGGTGAGGTCCAGCCGCAGCGCCTGCGCCAAGCTGTTCACCAGCTCCACATTGGCCCCATACAGTTGCTGCAGACGCCGGTCGAACTGGGCGTAGGGCGCCTGCAACACCAGGCCGACACGCAGGCTGCGGTGGGTGTCCAGCCACTGCTGCTGGTCAGGCTCCAGCACCACAGAGGGCAGCGCCTCGGGCTTGGCCCAGGCAATCAAGGGCAGCCACAAGCAGCCGATAACCAACAGGCGACGCACTCGCTTCATCTATACGCTCGACTTGGCAAAGACGGCCATGCAGCATGGCCGTCACGGGCAAATACTATTAGGCTGCCGGTTTCATTCTGGCCTTGGGTTGACTCATGTCCACACTTTATCGCACGACGCTGGCAATGTGCTGCCTGGCCTCGGTCCTTCCACTCGGCGCCCTGGCCGCCGATGCCGAAAAACCACCTGCAAATACCATGGCACCGGCTGCCGAGGCCCCACGCCCACCCTTGCTGGAACGCAGCCAGGAGGATGCACTGGCGCTGGAGCGGCGGCTGCCCAAGGCTGAGCAGCAGACCCTGCAGGCCGGTGCCGACAGCTTCCTGGCCCTGTGGAAGCCGGCCAACGACAACGATCCGCAAGGGGCGGTGATCATTGTCCCCGGTGCAGGCGAAACGGCCGACTGGCCAAATGCAGTCGGCCCACTGCGGCAAAAATTCCCTGATATCGGCTGGCACAGCCTCAGCGTAAGCCTGCCCGACCTGCTCGCAGACAGCCCGCAAGCACGGGTCGAAGCCACACCACCGGCAGCGCCTGCGCCAGACAAAGGCGAAAGCGCACCGGTCAAAGACGTGCCGGCCGACGCCAACGCCAACGTGGCCCAAGCCACCGCGGCCGATGCCGATACAGCAGAAAGCACCGATGCCGAACAAGCCAGCGAGCAGGCCGACCCGGCAGATGCCGAACGCATCTTCGCCCGCCTGGATGCCGCCGTGGCGTTCGCCCAACAACACAATGCCCGCAGCATCGTACTGATCGGCCATGGTAGCGGTGCATATTGGGCGGCGCGCTACCTGAGCGAGAAGCAGCCACCGCAGGTACAAAAACTGGTGATGGTCGCTGCACAGACCCCTGCACGGGTGGAGCAGGACCTGGAAAGCCTGGCCCCAACCTTGAAGGTACCCACGGCCGATATCTACTACGCCACCCGCAGCGCTGACCGCAACGCAGCCCAGCAACGGCTGCAGGCCAGCAAGCGGCAGAAGGATAGCCAGTACCGACAATTGTCATTGATTGCCATGCCAGCAAACAAAGCGGCGGAACAAGAGCAATTGTTCCGCCGGGTGCGGGGGTGGATGAGCCCTCAGGGCTGAGTTCGGCTTGATCCTTGTGGCGGGGCGTCAAAGGCCGCGCCGCTTGCGGATCATGGCATAGGCCTGGTGCAACTCACGGGTGCGTGCGGTCGCTTCACGCACCTGCGCCTCGCTGGCACCAGTACCCGCCAGCTTGTCCGGGTGATGCCGACTGACAAGCCGACGATACGCCTGCTTGACCTTATCGGTGTCGGTGTCTGCGTCCACCGCCAGCAAGCGCAACGCTGCCGCGTAGGTCATGGGCACGCTTTCTGCGCCCGTGGCCTTGCGCGGCTCGTACTCCAGCGACATAGCCTGCACCTGGCGTCGGCTCATGCCCAGCTTCTGCCCCCAGTCGAGCAGCAGCTCACGCTCCTTGTTGCCCATCTTGCCGTCAGCCCAGACCATGCGCCAACAGGCCCGCAAGGTACCTTCCGCCGCGTGGGGCTGCTGACTGATGCGCCGCAGGTGCCCGCCAAGCCGGTCCTTGCCCGCCTTGCCACGGTTGAACGCATTGATGGCGCGCAGCCGGGCTGCCTCGGCCAGGTCCAGGCGCACCATCTCCTGACGCGCCTGCTGGATATGCTGCTCGGCTACCCGGCCATCGCACTTGGCCAGACGCCCGAGCATCACGAACAACAACTCGTCGTCGCGTAATGCGGGGCGCCCACCCAGGCGTTCGCGCATGTCTTCCCAGCCTTGCAAGCGCAGCCGGCGGTCAATGGCCTGCCCAAGCAACGCACCGAGCAAGGCACCCGGTATGCTCGCAACGGCAAAACCGGCACTCACACCAATCACCGTGCCTGGCCACCACATGTCAGGCGCGCTCGCCAATCAGAGACTCAGCCTCGGCCAGGCGTTCAAGCGTGCCAACATCCACCCAGTGCCCACGGTAGTGTTCGCCAGATACCTTGCCGGCCGCCATCGCCTGGCGCAGCAACGGTGCCAGCTTGAAGGCACCCGCCTGGCAACCTTCGAACAGCGCCGGGTGCAGCACCGAAATGCCGCTGAAGGTCAGCGTGCCTGGCGCGTCATCGCCGTCAACGACCTGCTCGCCCATCAGGCGGAAGTCACCGCGGCCGTGATGGCCAGGGTTGTCGACCAGCACCAGGTGAGCCAGGCCTTGCAGGGGAGCCTGCAGACGCGCGAAGTCGTAGTCGGTCCACACATCGCCATTCACCAGCAGGAACGGCGCCTCACCCAACAAAGGCAGGGCCTTGAAGATGCCGCCGCCGGTTTCCAGCGGTTCACCTTCAGGTGAATAGCGGATGCTCAGGCCGAAGCGGCTACCGTCGCCCAGATGGTCCTCGATCTGCTGGCCAAGCCAGGCATGGTTGATCACCACTTCGGTCACGCCCGCTGCCGCCAGGGCGCGCAGGTGGTACTCGATCAGCGGCTGGCCGGCGACCGGGACCAACGGTTTTGGGGTGTGCAGGGTCAGCGGGCGCATGCGCTCGCCCTTCCCCGCAGCCAGGATCATGGCCTTCATGCACGCGCTCCGGCCTGCAACTCGGCAATCAGCTCACCCAGCTCCGCCAATTCGGGCCGGCGACCGATCACTTCATTTATATAGGCGAAGAAACGCGGCACGTCGCCCAGGTAACGCGGCTTACCGTCGCGGTGGCAGATACGGGCGAAGATGCCGATCACCTTCAGGTGCCGCTGCACGCCCATCAGGTCACTGGCGCGGTGGAAGGCTTCGAACTCGGCGTGCACCGGGATGCCAGCCGCCTGTGCCCGCTGCCAGTAGTCGCTCAGCCAGCCTTCGACCCGCGCCTGCGGCCAGCTGACAAAGGCGTCCTTGAACAGGCAGGTAATGTCGTAGGTGACCGGGCCGTATACCGCATCCTGAAAGTCCAGCACACCAGGGTTGGGGGTGCTCTGCATCAGGTTGCGCGGCATGTAGTCACGGTGTACCAGCACCTTGGGTTGCGCCAGGGCGCTGTCGATCAGCAACTGGCTGACGCGCTGCCAGGTGGCCTTCTGTGCATCGGTGAAGGTCAGGCCCAGCTCACGCCCCACGTACCATTCGGGGAACAGTTCCACTTCACGGCGCAGCAGGGCGTCGTCGTAGCTGGGCAGCGGCGCGTCCATCGGCAAACGCTGGAACTTCAGAAGGGCATCGATGGCGTCGGCGAACAGGCCATCGGCGTTGTCGGCATTGATGATGTCAAGGTATGTCTGAGTGCCCAGATCCCCAAGCAACAAAAAGCCGCGTTCCAGGTCCTGGGCGTGGATCAGCGGCACATGGACGTCAGCGCTGGCCAGCAGGTGGTCGATGGCGACGAACGGTCGGCAGTTCTCCTGCGGGGGGGGCGCATCCATGATCACGAAACTGTGGCCAGCGCCCTGCCAGCGGAAATAGCGGCGGAAGCTGGCGTCGCTGCTGGCAGCGGTCAAGCTGCCTGCAGGCACCTCGCCCCAGGCGTTGTCACGGAAAAGATCATTGAGCTGTTCATCGAGCCAGACCGTCAGTTGTTGCAGGCGTACATCGTGTTCAGGCATTGCAAGGGTCTCCGACGGCCCTAGCCGTCAAGCGGGTCATGCTTTATTATCCAGCATCTTTTTCAGACCATCGAGAGGCGTGCGGCCCCACACGCGGGCAGATGGCACGCAGGAAGCCCGGACTAATAAGATGGCATTGAAATCCCCCGCGTTTCGTAGAAAGTTTCCGTTGCTGGTAACCGGCGGTCTGCTGGCCCTGCAACCTCTGGCCACCTCATACGTAGTGGCAGCCGAACAGTTCGACTGCCAAGTGTCCGCCGCCGGTGGTTGGGACTGCAAGCCCAAAACCCCAGTCAACAACTTGCCACCGCGCCCGGTGCACGAAGGTGCAGCCGTCAGCTCCGGTACCGAAGCGGCGGGCGAAGCAGAAACTGCGGACCGGCCCGTGCTGGTTACCGAGGCCAAGGGCCGTGGTCTGAAGTCGCGCAGCGAAGACTACAGCCACCTGGACTGGGTTCCGCGTGAAAAGCTCACCGCCGCGCAGCTGGCTGAAACCGGCCCGTACTGCGGTGGCGCGTATATCGAGCCAACCCGCCCGGGCATGGCCGACACCACGCCGAAGGACGAGTCGCCAACCTACATCAATGCCAAGGTATCCAAGTACCAGCAGGAGCAGCAGGTCGCTACCCTCGCCGGTGACGTGGTAATGCGCCAGGGCAGCATGCAGGCCGAAGCCGACGAGGCCAACCTCTACCAGGCCGAAAACCGTGGCGAGCTCAAGGGCAACGTCAAGATCCGTGACAACGGTTCGCTGGTGGTCGGTGACGAGGCCCAGATCCAGCTCGACACTGGCGAAGCCCAGGTCGACAACGCCGAATACGTGATGCACAAGTCGCACATCCGCGGCAGTGCCCTGTACGCCAAGCGTGGCGAAAACGCCATCATCCGCCTCAAAGACGGTACGTACACCACCTGCGAACCGGGCAGCAACGCCTGGCAGCTGAAGGGCAACAACATCACCCTGAACCCGGCCACCGGTTTCGGTACTGCGACCAACGTTACGCTACGGGTCAAGGATTTCCCGGTGTTCTATACACCGTACATCTACTTCCCGATTGACGACCGTCGCCAGTCCGGCTTCCTGCCACCCTCGTTCAGCACCAGCAGCGACACCGGCTTCATGCTGGTCACGCCGTACTACTTCAACCTGGCGCCTAACTACGACGCCACGTTGTACCCGCGTTACATGGCCAAGCGCGGCCTGCTGATGGAAGGCGAGTTCCGCTACCTGACACCTTCCAGCGAAGGCCAGTTCGGCGGCGCCTACCTGAACGACAAGAACGACGACCGCAAAGATCAGACGGATTACAAAGATCAGCGCTGGATGGTCAACTGGCAGCACAAGGGTGGCCTGGACGAACGCCTGATGACCGAGGTGGACTACACCGACATCAGCGACCCGTTCTACTTCCAGGACCTGGAATCCGACCAGATTGGCGTGGAAAGCCGCGACCTGCTGAACCAGCAGGGTGCGTTGACTTACCGAGGCGACAGCTACACCGCGCGGTTGAATGTGCATGCCTACGAGATGGCGACCATCTCGCAGATCACGCCGTATGATCGCCTGCCGCAGCTGACCCTGAACGGTACGCTGCCGTTCCAGCCTGGCGGTTTGAACCTTGGGTACGAGACTGAAGCTGTTCGTTTTGATCGTGATCTGAAGGACAGTGCCGTCTTTGATGAAGACGGTAATCCAGATTTGACTGCTGGACTAAAGCCCGACGGCATAGGTGGTCGGCGACTGGATGAAAACATCTTCGGTGTAGCGCGTGCCAACGGTACCCGCCTGAACGTCGCCCCGTCCATCAGCCTGCCGATGGAGGCCAGCTACGGCTACATCACGCCGAAGCTGAAGTACATGTATACCCATTACGACCTTGACCTGGATAGCAAAGGCAAGAACGACATTGCTGGCTCGGACGCCGAAAAACTGGACGTGTTCGGCGACTACAAAAGCAACCTGAACCGCGATATCCCGATTTTCAGCGTCGACAGCGGCCTGTATTTCGACCGCAACACCTCGTTGTTCGGCACCAACTACCGCCAGACCCTCGAACCGCGCATGTTCTACCTCTATGTCCCGTACAAGGACCAGATGGACATCCCGCTGTTCGATACCGGCGAAACCCTGTTCAGCTACGATTCGCTGTTCCGCGACAACCGCTTCAGCGGCACTGACCGTATCGGCGACGAAAACAAACTGTCGCTGGGCGTGACCACACGCTGGATCGAAGACAACGGCTTCGAGCGCCAGAACTTCAGCATCGGCCAGGCCTACTACTTCAAAGACCGCAAGGTCCAGCTGCCAGGCATCGACTACCGCAACCGCAAGGACGCGCAGTCCGATGTATCGCCATACGCCCTGGTATACAACTACTACTTCAACCGCGACTGGCGCCTCAATTCGGACTTCAACTGGGACCCGGACAGCCGCAGCACCCGCTCGGGCAGCGCGATGTTCCACTACCAGCCTGAAGACAACCCGAACAAGATCGTCAACCTCGGTTATCGCTACCGTAACGACACCATTGCCTACGACTCGACCACGGGTACCTGGAAAGTGGGCGGCGGTGACTATGGCACCCCGGGCGATCCGAACTACATCAAGGATTACTACAAGATCCAGCAGCACGACTTCTCGGTCATCTGGCCGATCGTGCCGCAGTGGAACGTAATCGCTCGCTGGCAGCATGACTACAACCGCAACCGTACCCTGGAAGCCATGGGTGGTTTCGAATACGACAACTGCTGCTGGAAGCTGCGCCTGATCAACCGTTACTGGATCGACTACGACGATTTCAGCCAGGCCCTTCCACAGAACGAAAAAGGCGACCACGGTGTCTTCCTTCAGATCGTCCTGAAAGGCCTCGGCGGCGTAGTTGGCAACAAGGTCGAGTCTTTCCTCGACCAAGGCATTCAAGGTTACCGTGAACGTGAAGACCAAGCTTATTGATCGTCTGCGCCCAGTGTTGCTGGGCGTCGCTTTGCTGAGTGGCGCGGTGCATGCCGCGGTGCAACCTCTTGATCGCGTGGTGGCTATCGTCGACAACGACGTGGTCATGCAAAGCCAGCTGGACCAGCGTGTCCATGAGGTCCAGCAAACCATCGCCAAGCGCGGCGGCGGCGTGCCGCCGACCAGCGCCCTGGAACAGCAGGTACTGGAACGCCTGATCGTCGAGAACCTGCAGCTGCAGATCGGCGAGCGCTCTGGCATCCGCATCACCGACGAAGAGCTGAACCAGGCCATTGGCACCATTGCCCAGCGCAATGGCATGTCGCTGGACCAGTTCCGCGCGGCGCTGGCCCATGACGGCCTGTCGTTCGACGACGCTCGCGAGCAGGTCAAGCGCGAGATGATCATCAGCCGCGTGCGCCAACGCCGCGTTGCCGAACGCATTCAGGTGTCCGAGCAGGAAGTGAAGAACTTCCTGGCCTCGGACCTGGGCAAGATGCAGATGTCGGAAGAGTACCGCCTGGCCAACATCCTCATCCCGACCCCGGAAGCCGCCAACTCGGACGATATCCAGAAGGCTGCGCGCAAGGTCGGCGACGTTTACCAGCAACTGCGCCAGGGTGCTGACTTCGGCCAGATGGCGATTGCCAACTCGGCCAGCGAAAACGCCCTGGAAGGCGGCGAGATGGGCTGGCGTAAAGCCGGTCAGCTGCCACCCGACTTCGCCAAGATGCTCAGCAGCATGCCAGTGGGCGAAATTACCCAGCCTATTCGCATCCCCAACGGCTTCATCATCCTCAAGCTCGAGGAGAAGCGCGGTGGCAGCGAGAACGTGCTGCGCGACGAAGTGCATGTACGCCACATCCTGATCAAGCCAAGCGAGATCCGCAGCGAGGCGGCCACCCAGCAGCTGGCCGAGCGCCTGTACGATCGGATCAAGAACGGCGAAGACTTCGGCGAACTGGCCAAGAGCTTCTCGGAAGACCCGGGTTCGGCACTCAACGGCGGCGACCTCAACTGGGTCGATCCGAACAGCCTGGTACCGGAGTTCCGTGAACAGATGGCCAATGCCCAGCAAGGCGTGGTGACCAAACCGTTCAAGACCCAGTACGGCTGGCACGTTCTGGAAGTGCTGGGCCGCCGCGCCACCGACAGCACAGAGCAGGCTCGCGAACAGCAGGCCCTGAGCGTACTGCGCAACCGCAAGTACGACGAAGAGCTGCAAACCTGGCTGCGCCAGATCCGCGACGAAGCCTACGTTGAAATCAAGCTGCCTGGCGCTGACCAGGCCGCCCAGTGAAGCCCCTGCGCTTCGCCGTCACCCCCGGCGAGCCGGCCGGCATAGGCCCCGACCTGTGCCTGCTGCTCGCCGCAGACGCCCAGCCCCACCCCCTGATCGCCATCACCAGCCGTGACCTGCTCGCCGAGCGGGCCACGCAGCTGGGGCTGGCCGTCAGCCTGCTGCCGGTAGCCCCGGGCCAATGGCCTGACCTCCCGGCACCCGCAGGTAGCCTGTACGTCTGGGATACCCCCTTGGCGGCTCCGGTGGTGCCAGGCCAGCTGGACAAGGCCAACGCAGCGTTCGTGCTGGAAACCCTGACCCGCGCTGGGCAAGGCTGCCTGGACGGGCACTTCGCCGGGATGATCACGGCCCCGGTTCACAAGGGAGTGATCAACGAAAGCGGTATCGCCTTTTCCGGGCATACCGAATTCCTTGCCGAACTGACCCGCACCGCACAAGTGGTAATGATGCTGGCCACCCGCGGCCTGCGCGTGGCCCTGGTGACCACGCACCTGCCACTGCGTGATGTTGCCGACGCTATCACTGCAGAGCGCGTCGAACGTGTAACCCGTATCCTGCATGCCGACATGCGCGACAAGTTCGGCATTGCCAACCCGCGTATCCTGGTGTGTGGCCTCAACCCGCACGCGGGCGAGGGCGGCCACCTGGGCCGCGAAGAAATCGACATCATCGAGCCGACCCTGGCCCGCCTGCGCACCGAAGGCATGGACCTGCGCGGGCCGCTGCCGGCCGATACCCTGTTTACCCCCAAATATCTGGAGCACTGCGATGCGGTGCTGGCGATGTACCACGACCAGGGCCTTCCCGTACTCAAGTACAAAGGCTTCGGCGCAGCAGTGAACGTGACCTTGGGCCTGCCAATCATCCGCACGTCGGTTGACCACGGCACCGCCCTCGACCTGGCCGGCACTGGCAAAGTCGACACCGGCAGCCTGCGCGTCGCACTGGAAACCGCCTACCAGATGGCCGAGAACCGACCATGAACGAGCAATACCAACACCGGGCGCGCAAGCGCTTCGGCCAGAACTTCCTGCACGACGCCGGTATCATCGACCGCATCCTGCGTGCCATCAACGCCAAGGCCGGCGAACACCTGCTGGAAATCGGCCCGGGCCAAGGCGCCCTGACCGAAGGCCTGCTGGGCAGTGGCGCACAGCTGGACGTGGTGGAGCTGGACAAAGACCTGGTGCCGATCCTGCAGCACAAGTTCGCTGATCGCAGCAACTTCCGCCTGCACCAGGGCGACGCCCTGAAGTTCGACTTCAACCAGCTGGGCGTGCCGCCGCGCAGCCTCAAGGTGGTTGGCAACCTGCCCTACAACATCTCCACCCCGCTGATCTTCCACCTGCTCAGCCACGCCGGGCTGATCCGCGACATGCATTTCATGCTGCAGAAGGAAGTGGTCGAGCGCATGGCCGCCGGTCCTGGCGGCGGTGACTGGGGGCGCTTGTCGATCATGGTGCAGTACCACTGCCGCGTGGAGCACCTGTTCAATGTCGGCCCTGGTGCCTTCAACCCACCCCCGAAAGTGGATTCGGCAATCGTCCGCCTGGTGCCGCACGAAGTGCTGCCGTTCCCGGCCAAGGACCACCTGCTGCTGGAGCGTGTCGTTCGCGAAGCGTTCAACCAGCGCCGCAAGACGCTGCGCAACACCATGAAAGGCCTGCTGGACAGCGCCGCCATCGAGGCTGCCGGCGTTGATGGCAGCCTGCGCCCTGAACAGCTCGACCTGGCAGCCTTCGTGCGCCTGGCTGACCAGCTGGCGGATCAGCAACAAGCCTGATTTAGCCTGTACCGGCCGCTTCGCGGGCCACAAGGGATCGCACAACCCTCAAATCCTGTGCGACCCCTTGTAGGAGCGGGTTTACCCGCGAAGCGGCCGGCACAGACAACACCCCCCCCAAGCCCGATCACCGCTGGCCCTCCCCCCTCCCAATGGCCTAGACTGCATTATTGCGTCAGTTCGCCCAAGGCCCTTGCATGTCCGACCCCCGCTATCAAATCGACGTCAGCGTCGTGACCCGCTACCTGAAAGAACAATCCGACCCCGAAAACAGTCGCTTCGCTTTCGCCTACACCATTACCGTGCAGAACAACGGCTCGCTCAGCGCAAAGTTGCTGTCGCGCCACTGGCTGATCACCAACGGTGACGGCGAGGTAGAGGAAGTCCGCGGCGCCGGTGTGGTCGGCCAGCAACCCAACATCGACCCAGGCCAGAGCCACACTTACAGCAGTGGTGCCGTCATCAGCACCCGCGTTGGCACCATGCAGGGCAGCTACCAGATGTTCGCCGAAGACGGTAAGCGCTTCGACGCCGAGATTGCCCCCTTTCGGCTGGCAGTGCCCGGAGCGCTGCACTGATGGCCACCTACGCCGTCGGTGACCTGCAGGGCTGCCTGCAGCCACTCAAATGCCTGCTCGATCGCGTCAGTTTCAACCCCGCTGTCGACCGCCTGTGGCTTGTCGGCGACCTGGTCAACCGCGGCCCCGAGTCACTGGAAACCCTGCGCTTCCTGTACTCGATCCGTCATTCACTGGTCTGCGTGCTGGGCAACCATGACCTGCACCTGCTGGCCGCCTGGCACAACGTCGAGCGCCTCAAGAAAAGCGACACACTGCGCGAGATCATCGAAGCGCCGGACGCCGACCAGCTGTTCGACTGGCTGCGCCAGCAGAAGCTGCTGCATTACGACGAGCCCCGCGGCATCGCCCTGGTTCATGCCGGCATACCGCCACAATGGACCCTTGGCAAAGCCCTGGAGCTCGCTGCCGAGGTCGAGGAAGTGCTGCGTGACGACACCCGCCTGCAGCTGTACCTCGACGGCATGTATGGCAACGAGCCGAACAAGTGGAGCAAGAACCTCGCCGGCGTCGAACGCCTGCGGGTCATCACCAACTACTTCACCCGCATGCGCTTCTGCACGGCCGATGGCAAACTCGACCTCAAGAGCAAGGAAGGCCTGGGTAGCGCGCCCAAAGGCTACAAAGCCTGGTACGCGCACAAGGACCGCCGCTCACGCCACGTGAAGATCATCTTTGGCCATTGGGCCGCTCTGCAGGGTGAGGTCACCGAGCCCAACGTTATCGCCCTGGACACTGGCTGCGTATGGGGCGGCGCCATGACCCTGTACAACGTCGACAGCGGCGAATACCACCGCTGCGACTGCGCCGACGACGGCACCCTGCGCCAGCCGGCACAACCCACTACACTCAACGACCACACCTGAAGGAAGTAGTACCCATGAGCGAATTCAAGCGCATCCCTCCTGAGCAGGCCTTGGAGCTTCGCAAGAAAGAAGGTGCGGTCGTCGTCGACATTCGCGACCCACAGGCCTTCGCCGCCGGCCACATCACCGGCGCCCGGCACCTGGATAACCACTCGGTCGCCGATTTCATCCGCAACGCCGACCTCGACGCGCCAACCCTGGTGGTCTGCTATCACGGCAATTCCAGCCAAAGCGCTGCCGCCTACCTGGTAGGCCAGGGTTTCTCCGACGTGTACAGCGTGGACGGCGGCTTCGAACTGTGGCGTGCGACCTACCCGGCCGAGACCGCCCAAGGCAGCACTGAATAATTTTTTTAATTTTTCCTGCAGCCCGCGCCCCGTGCGGGCTTGCGGCTTATCTGACGAACGGTCATTCGTAACTTCTGCCCTCCTCGCCCCTTGACCTTGCAGATAACCAACTACGCTTAAGCTCAGGCCATCCAAAAAAGGGGAGAGCCGGTACACCGGCGTGCGGGTCATCGGTAGCGTTACAGGGTGTTCTGGGGGGTATACAGCAATCGGCCAACCCGGTTGCATGCCAGCATCAGCTGACTGATCCGGCGTCGTCTCCACGTATCGAGCGAGGTGACGTCATGAGTATTTTTAGCCACTTCCAACAACGTTTCGAGTCTACGCGCCAGGAAGAACTCTCGCTGCAGGAGTACCTCGAGCTGTGCAAAGAGGATCGCAGTGCCTACGCATCGGCGGCCGAACGGCTGTTGCTGGCCATCGGTGAGCCAGAACTGATCGACACCTCTACCAACTCCAGGCTGTCGCGCATCTTCTCCAACAAGGTTATCCGCCGCTATCCGGCCTTTGCCGACTTCCATGGCATGGAAGAGTGCATCGACCAGATCGTGTCGTACTTCCGCCACGCCGCCCAAGGCCTGGAAGAGAAGAAACAGATCCTCTATCTGCTGGGCCCGGTAGGCGGCGGCAAGTCCTCGCTGGCGGAAAAACTCAAGCAGCTGATGGAAAAGGTGCCGTTCTACGCGATCAAGGGCTCGCCGGTATTCGAGTCACCTCTGGGCTTGTTCAATGCCACCGAAGATGGGGCCATTCTCGAGGAAGAGTTCGGCATCCCACGGCGCTACCTCAACACCATCATGTCGCCTTGGGCCACCAAGCGCCTGCAGGAGTTTGGCGGGGACATCTCCAAGTTCAAGGTGGTGAAGCTGTACCCGTCGATTCTTAACCAGATCGCCATTGCCAAGACCGAACCCGGCGATGAAAACAACCAGGACATCTCGGCCCTGGTCGGCAAGGTCGATATCCGCAAACTTGAGGAATACCCACAGAACGACGCCGATGCTTATAGCTACTCGGGCGCGCTGTGCCGGGCCAACCAGGGCCTGATGGAATTCGTCGAAATGTTCAAGGCGCCGATCAAGGTCCTGCACCCCTTGCTCACCGCCACCCAGGAAGGCAACTACAACAGTACTGAAGGCCTTGGGGCGATTCCCTATACCGGGATTCTGCTGGCGCACTCCAACGAATCGGAGTGGCACACCTTCCGTAACAACAAGAACAACGAAGCGTTCATCGACAGGATCTATATCGTCAAGGTGCCGTACTGCCTGCGGGTCAGCGATGAAATAAAGATCTACGACAAACTGCTGGTCAACAGCTCGCTGTCCAAGGCCCACTGTGCCCCAGATACGCTCAAGATGCTGGCTCAGTTCACGGTGCTTTCCCGCCTGAAAGAGCCAGAGAACTCCAATATCTATTCCAAGATGCGTGTTTACGACGGGGAAAACCTCAAGGACACCGATCCAAAGGCCAAGTCGATCCAGGAATACCGGGACTCTGCGGGTGTCGACGAAGGCATGAACGGCCTGTCGACGCGCTTCGCCTTCAAGATCCTGTCCAAGGTGTTCAACTTCGACCCACACGAAATTGCCGCCAACCCGGTGCACCTGCTGTATGTCCTCGAACAGCAGATCGAACAGGAACAATTCCCGGCTGAAGTGCGCGAACGCTATCTGCGCTACCTGAAGGAATACCTGGCACCGCGCTACATCGAGTTTATCGGCAAGGAAATCCAGACCGCCTACCTGGAGTCCTACAGCGAATACGGCCAGAACATCTTCGACCGCTACGTGTTGTATGCAGACTTCTGGATCCAGGATCAGGAATACCGCGACCCGGAAACCGGCGAAATTCTCAACCGCATTGCGCTCAACGAGGAACTGGAAAAGATCGAGAAACCGGCTGGCATCAGCAACCCGAAAGACTTCCGCAACGAGATCGTCAACTTCGTACTGCGCGCACGCGCTAACAACAACGGCAAGAATCCAAGCTGGCTGAGTTATGAAAAGCTGCGGGTCGTGATCGAGAAGAAAATGTTCTCCAACACCGAAGACCTGCTGCCGGTCATCAGCTTCAACGCCAAGGCCAGCAAAGAGGACCAGAAGAAACACAACGACTTCGTCACCCGGATGGTGGAGCGTGGCTATACCGACAAACAGGTGCGCCTGCTGTCGGAATGGTACCTGCGGGTCAGGAAATCGCAATAAAGCGGCAAGCTACGAGCCGCAAGCTGCAAGCTGCCTGGCGTTGGCATTGCTGCCCGCGTCACAGCTTGCAGCGGCGGTGGCTGTTCTTTCTTGCAGCTTGAAGCTTGTGGCTTGCAGCTTGTGGGTTGCAGCTGCATCCAGTCACCGGAGGGACCATGAGCTACGTTATAGACCGACGCCTGAACGGCAAGAACAAGAGCACGGTCAACCGCCAGCGCTTCCTGCGGCGGTACCGCGAACATATCAAGAAGGCCGTCGAAGAGGCGGTGAGCCGCCGTTCCATCATGGATATGGAACACGGCGAGCAGATCAGTATTCCCGGGCGCGACATCGACGAACCCGTCTTGCATCATGGTCGTGGGGGCAAACAGACCATCGTGCATCCTGGCAACAAAGAGTTCACTGCCGGTGAACACATCCCACGGCCGCAAGGCGGTGGAGGCGGTGGCGGTCGCGGCAAGGCCGGCAATTCCGGCGAGGGCATGGACGAGTTCGTCTTCCAGATCACCCAGGAAGAATTTCTCGAATTCATGTTCGAAGACCTTGAGCTACCCAACCTAGTCAAACGTCACCTGACTGGCGCCGATACCTTCAAGACTGTTCGCGCCGGCATCGCCAACGAAGGCAACCCGTCACGCATCAACATCGTGCGCACCCTGCGCTCGGCCCATGCCCGGCGTATCGCCCTGACCGGCAGCAGCCGCGCCCTGCTGCGCGAAGCACAAAAGGAACTCGATCGCCTGCGGGTCGAAGAGCCAGACAATTTCACCGATATCCAGGAAGTCGAACAGGAAATCGAGCGCCTGAAGGCACGTATCAACCGCCTGCCCTTCCTCGACACCTTCGACCTCAAGTACAACCTGCTGGTCAAGCAACCCAACCCCAGCTCGAAGGCAGTGATGTTCTGCCTGATGGACGTATCCGGCTCGATGACCCAGGCCACCAAGGACATCGCAAAGCGCTTCTTCATCCTGCTGTACCTGTTCCTCAAGCGTAACTACGAGCGCATCGAAGTCGTGTTCATTCGCCACCACACCAGTGCCCGGGAAGTCGATGAAGAAGAGTTCTTCTACTCGCGGGAAACCGGCGGCACCATCGTCTCCAGTGCCCTCAAGCTGATGCAGGAGATCATGGCCGAGCGCTACCCGGCCAGCGACTGGAACATCTATGCCGCGCAGGCTTCTGATGGCGACAACTGGAACGACGACTCGCCCATCTGCCGCGACATCCTCTCCAAACAGATCATGCCGCATGTGCAGTACTACACTTACGTTGAGATCACCCCCCGTGAACACCAGGCGCTGTGGTATGAATACGAGCGTATCGGAGATGCTTTCCCCGACACGTTCGCCCAGCAGCAGTTGGTATCGGCCGGCGATATCTACCCGGTCTTCCGTGAACTCTTCCAGCGCAGGTTAGCCACATGACCGCCAGAGCACAGAGACGCCAACCCATTTCCACTGGGTCCGAGTGGACGTTCGAGCTGATCCAGACCTACGACCGGGAAATCAGCCGCTTGGCCGAGCGTTACGCCCTGGACACCTACCCCAACCAGATCGAGGTCATCACTGCCGAACAGATGATGGACGCCTACGCCTCGGTCGGCATGCCGCTGGGCTACCACCACTGGTCCTACGGCAAGCAGTTCCTCAGTACGGAAAAGTCCTACAGCCGCGGCCAGATGGGCCTGGCCTACGAGATCGTGATCAACTCCGACCCTTGTATCGCCTACCTGATGGAAGAAAACACCATGTGCATGCAGGCACTGGTGATTGCGCACGCGTGCTACGGCCATAACAGTTTTTTCAAAGGCAATTACCTGTTCCGTACCTGGACTGACGCCAGTTCGATCATCGACTATCTGGTGTTCGCCAAGCAGTACATCGCACAGTGCGAAGAGCGCCACGGTATCGATGCTGTGGAGGACTTGATCGACTCCTGCCATGCCCTGATGAACTACGGTGTCGACCGCTACAAGCGGCCTTACCCTATTTCTGCCGAAGAAGAGCGGCGCCGGCAACAGGAGCGCGAAGAGCACCTTCAGCGTCAGATCAACGACCTTTGGCGGACAATTCCGAAAAACGCCGAAAAGGGCAACGACCGCGATGAGGGGCGCTTCCCCGCCGAACCGCAGGAAAACATCCTGTATTTCATCGAGAAGAACGCCCCGCTGCTTGAACCCTGGCAGCGTGAAGTAGTGCGCATCGTGCGCAAGATCGCCCAGTACTTCTACCCGCAGCGCCAGACCCAGGTGATGAACGAAGGCTGGGCAACCTTCTGGCACTACACCCTGATGAACGACCTGTACGACGAGGGGCTGATTACCGAAGGCTTCATGATGGAGTTCTTGCAGTCGCACACCAGCGTGGTGTTCCAGCCCGGCTTCGACAGCCCGTACTACAGCGGCATCAACCCCTACGCGCTGGGCTTTGCGATGTACACCGACATCCGCCGCATGTGCGAAAACCCCACCGAAGAAGATCGCCACTGGTTCCCCGACATTGCCGGCAGTGACTGGCTTTCTACCATCAAGTTCGCCATGAGCAGCTTCAAGGACGAGAGCTTCATCCTGCAGTATCTGTCGCCCAAGGTGATGCGCGACCTCAAGCTGTTCAGCATCCTCGATGACGACCAACGCGACGACCTGCTGGTGCCCGCCATCCATGATGAGGCCGGCTACCGGGTGATTCGGGAGCAGCTGGCAGCGCAGTACAACCTCGGCAACCGTGAACCGAACGTACAGATCTGGAGCGTCGACCGCCGCGGAGACCGCTCGCTGACCCTGCGACACCAGCAACACAACCGCAAACCGCTGGGCGACTCGACCGACGAAGTGCTCAAGCACCTGCATCGCCTGTGGGGCTTCGATATCCACCTGGAGACCGTGCAAGGCGAGCAAGTGATGAGTACTCACCACATGCCGCCGCGCGGCGAGCATAGCGAAAGCGCCGACTACGGCCGCATGGACCTGGCTGTTATCCACCACCTCTGATGCAACCCCATGACCGCCGACGGGTTATCCTGTCGGCAGTTATGGAGAGCTGCACATGCACATCTACAAAGTTGGCGGCGCCGTGCGCGACCGCCTGCTCGGCCGCCCTGTCAGCGATATCGACTGGCTGGTGGTGGGCGCCACCGTCGAAGAAATGCTAGCTAAGGGCTATCGGCCGGTGGGTGCCGATTTTCCGGTGTTCCTGCACCCGAAAACCGGTGAGGAATACGCCCTGGCGCGCACCGAGCGCAAGAGTGGGCGAGGCTACGGCGGGTTCACTTTTCACGCCAGCCCCGACGTAACCCTGGAAGAGGACCTGATCCGTCGCGACCTCACCATCAATGCGATGGCCGAGGATGAGGCGGGCACGGTCTACGACCCCTACCAAGGCAGGAACGATCTGGATCAACGCCTGCTACGCCATGTTTCCCCGGCATTCGCCGAAGATCCTTTGCGCGTGCTGCGTGTTGCACGCTTTGCTGCCCGTTACGCACCACTGGGGTTCCGGGTTGCCGATGAAACCTTGGCGCTGATGCGCCAGATCAGTGCCTCGGGCGAACTGCAGGCACTCACTGCCGAGCGCAGCTGGAAGGAAATCGAGCGCGCGCTGATGGAAGTGCAACCGCAGGTGTTCTTCAAGGTGCTGAGCGCGTGCGGGGCCCTGCAGGAGCTGCTGCCAGAGCTCGATGACAGCTCCCGGACATTGGCGGCGCTGGAGCAGGCAGCGGCGCACGAACAACCGCTGCACGTGCGCTGGGCCTGCCTGTTGCGGGGGTTGGCACCGACATCGATCAAAGCCGTCAACCAGCGCCTGAAGGCACCGCGTGAGTGCCAGGAACTGGCCATGCTGACAGGGGAATGCCTGGCGCAGGGCAATCAGGCGCTCGAACTGCCTGCCACGGCACTGCTGGAGCTGTTGCAGAAGTTCGATGTGTACCGACGGCCGCAGCGATTTGAGGATTTTTTGATCGTTTGCGAGATGGCAGCGCGGGGCGATGGCGAGCAGGGTTACCCACAGGCCGATTACCTGCGAGGCGCAGCAGCGGCGGCGCGAGCGGTGGATGTGAAGCCGTTGGTGCAAGCCGGGCTGACGGGTCAGGCGCTGGGCGAAGCACTCAAAGGTGAACGGCTCAAAGCGCTCGAAGCTTACCAGCGCGGTTAGACCTACCGGCCTCTTCGCGGGTAAACCCGCTCCTACAGGGGCACACATCGAGGGTTGGGCACAGCCCGTTGTAGGAGCGGGATTACCCGCGAAAGGGCCGGACCTGCTGGCCAATTTCACCCGCGGTTCACCGTCGCAGCCGCCACCGTATCCGCGGGTAAACCCGCGAAGAGGCCGTTACAGGCTTAAGCGGGCGTCAACTGCAACCCGCGCCACTCAAAGGCGACCGGGGCCAGTACCTGATCAATCTGCGCTTCCTGCCATAGCTGCGCCATGCGCTTGCCCACACCCGGATGCACCAGGTCGGGTGCCAGCAACGACAGCGGCCACAGCACAAAAGCGTTCTTCAGGATCTCGGCCCGGGGCAATACCAGCCCATCGAAGGTACCGTGCAAATCGTCATACATCAGCACGTCGAT
This sequence comes from Pseudomonas sp. JY-Q, assembly GCF_001655295.1. NCBI lineage: Bacteria > Pseudomonadati > Pseudomonadota > Gammaproteobacteria > Pseudomonadales > Pseudomonadaceae > Pseudomonas > Pseudomonas sp. JY-Q. The sequence continues at coordinate 5,685,332 of NZ_CP011525.1, forward strand.
ATCCAGCGGCAACCCTTTGCGGTCCGGGGCATAGCGGCCATTGTCGGCCTCGATGAACTTCAGCCGGCGGTCCAGCTCGATCAACGGCAACGCGGTTTGCCCGGTCACCACGAAGTTGATGAACGGCCCGCTCTTGATGCCCACCGCCTGGCTTTCGAATGCCGGCGAACAGCGCATGTCGGTCAGGATGCCAGCCAACGCATCGAGCCCGGCGCACAAATGCGCCTCACGGTCGATATTGCTGCCCAAGCCCAGGTAAACCGTGCTCAAAGACATCCGCGCTCGATCTCCACGCCTACACCACCACGGGCCGCCGGCACCGCGCCCGGCTTGGTCAGCTTCAAGCGCACCCAAGGGATGTGGAACTCGTCCATCAAGGTTGCCACCAGGCGCTCGGCAAATGTTTCAACCAGCTCGAAACGGGCCTGTTCGGCAAACGCCTGGATGCGCGCCGACACACTGGCGTAATCCAGCGCCAGGTTCAGGTCGTCTCCGGCGGCGGCCGGGCGGTTGTCCCAGGCAAAGCTCAGGTCCAGGCGCAAGCACTGGCGAATATCCCGCTCCCAGTCATAGGCACCGATAACGGTATCGACTTCCAGGCCTTCGATGAACACTCTGTCCAAGCACTTCTCTCCACAGCACGACAAGGGCGACTGGCGCCGTTAGAATCAGGGCGTCCTCGCCCGGAATAGTTAGCATGTTTTGGTTACTGGCGTTGCTCGCCTACCTGCTCGGCTCGCTGTCCTTCGCCATTGTTCTCAGCCGCCTCTCGGGCAGCCCGGACCCGCGTTCCAGCGGCTCAGGCAATGCCGGCGCCACCAACATGCTACGCCTGGCAGGCCGTAAACTGGCGATCCTGACCCTGCTTGGCGACCTGTGCAAGGGCCTTTTGCCGGTATTGCTCGCCCGCGTTGCCGGGCTGGACCTGCACGCGCAGGCCTGGGTGGGCATATGCGCGGTGCTGGGCCATCTGTTCCCCCTGTACTTCCGTTTCAAGGGCGGCAAGGGCGTGGCGACGGCTGCCGGCATGCTTATGGGCCTGTATTTCCCGGCCGCGCTGCTGGCCATCGGCGCCTGGCTGCTGACCTTCTACCTCACGCGTACCAGCTCACTGGCCGCACTGATTGCCACGCCACTCACCTTGCCATTGCTGGCCTGGCGCGAGCCCGAAGCCCTGCTGCCGATCAGCGTACTGACTGTGATGATCGTGTGGCGCCACCGCAACAACCTGCGCGACTTGTTTGCAGGGCGCGAACGGCACTTCTGAACCTTCGACGCGCTGCCTTACAGCGGCGGCAACTGTTCCATCGGCCAGCGTGCCTGCACGCTGATCGCCAGGTCTTGCTGCTGCCCGGCCAGCAGGCGCTGGCAACCGGCGTAGGCGATCATCGCACCATTGTCGGTACAGAATTGCGGGCGCGCGTAGTACACGTTGCCCTTGATGCTACCGAGCATGTCCTCCAGGGACGCGCGCAGGGCCTTGTTGGCACTCACGCCACCCGCGATGACCAGCCGCTTGAGGCCGGTCTGCTTGAGCGCCCGCTTGCACTTGATGGTCAAAGTCTCCACCACCGCCTGCTGGAATGCCAGGGACAGGTCGCAACGGGTTTGCTCACTGTCGTCGCCAGCATTCTTGCATTGCTGCCAGGTGTTCAGGGCGAAGGTCTTGAGGCCACTGAAGCTGAATTCCAGGCCTGGCCGATCGGTCATTGGCCGCGGGAAGACGAAGCGCCCGGCCACACCTTGTTCGGCCAGACGCGCAATTTCCGGACCGCCTGGGTAATTGAGGCCGATCAGCTTGGCAGTCTTGTCGAACGCTTCACCGGCAGCATCGTCCAGGCTCTCGCCCAACAGTTCGTACTGACCGATGCCATCGACGCGAACCAGCTGGGTATGGCCACCGGAAACCAACAAAGCGACGAACGGAAACGCTGGCGGGTTTTCTTCCAGCATGGGCGCCAGCAGGTGACCCTCCATGTGGTGCACACCGATCGCCGGGATGTCCCAGGCAAAGGCCAGCGCCTGGGCGCAGGAAGCGCCCACCAGCAAGGCACCGACCAGGCCGGGACCCGCGGTGTAGGCGATGGCGTCGATTTCGGTGGCAACGCAGCCTGCCTCGTCCAGCACCTGGCGGATGAGCGGCAGCATTCGCTTGACGTGATCACGCGAGGCAAGCTCGGGCACCACGCCGCCGAAGACGCGGTGCAGGTCGATCTGGCTGAACAGTGCGTCGGCCAACAAACCGCGTTCACTGTCGTATAATGCGACGCCGGTTTCGTCGCAGGATGTTTCCAATCCCAGTACTAGCATGGGCTCGTCCCTTGTGGGGGCTGAATTCGAAGCCGCGCATGATAGTCCCCGTGTCGGGTGCCGACCAGCGGTTTTCGATCAGAGGCTTTGCATTCCGGCTTGCTAAGGGTTAACATCCGCAACCCTTGAAAACCGACGTTCTCCAGCACACCTTTGTTTTGCCAGGAGCACGTCTACCCCGGTAATGAATTAAGGTAGCCCTGGATGCCAGCCGTCAAAGTTAAAGAGAACGAACCCTTCGACGTAGCTCTGCGTCGTTTCAAGCGCTCCTGCGAAAAAGCCGGTGTACTGGCTGAAGTTCGTAGCCGCGAGTTTTACGAGAAGCCGACCGCAGAGCGTAAGCGCAAAGCAGCTGCTGCTGTTAAGCGTCACGCCAAGAAAGTTCAGCGCGAACAGCGCCGCGCCGTTCGTCTGTACTAATACAGACGTTCAACGCAAAGCTTCTGCCCTGCCCGGCTAACCCCCGGGCGATGGCAGTGGTCGTTTCAAACTTGAGCAGCTAGCTCAAGGCCCTGCACAAGCTTCATGCGAACTGCATCATGGGCAACCTGCCTGAAACGTCAGAGCTGGTCCTCCTTGCTGTATGACCAGGCGTGCACGTCCGACTGACGAGCCCTTAGGGGCTGGCGACGAGCACACATTCCCTCGCACTTCCCCAAGCAGCACTCGCCCCCTTCGGCGCGTGAGCGATTAGACTTGCCAGTTGCCAGATAACGAGACTGCCATGGCCGGGCTGATTCCCCAGAGTTTCATTGACGACCTGATCAACCGCCTCGACATCGTCGACGTGGTGAGTTCGCGCGTCCAGCTGAAAAAAACCGGCAAGAACTACTCGGCCTGCTGCCCGTTCCACAAAGAAAAAACCCCGTCCTTCACGGTCAGCCCCGACAAGCAGTTCTACTACTGCTTCGGCTGTGGCGCCGGTGGCAACGCCTTGGGCTTTGTCATGGACCACGACAACCTGGACTTCCCCCAGGCCGTCGAGGAACTGGCACGCGCCGCTGGCATGGAAGTCCCCCGCGAGCAAGGCCGCCGCGACCAGAAGCCGCGCCAGCCCACTGACTCGCCACTGTACCCGCTACTGGACGCCGCCTCGGAGTTTTACCGCCAGGCCCTGCGCAGCCACCCGTCACGCAAGGCAGCGGTGGACTACCTCAAGGGCCGCGGCCTGTCCGGGGAAATTGCCCGCGACTTCGGCCTGGGCTTTGCCCCGCCCGGCTGGGACAACCTGCTCAAGCACCTGGGTGCCGACACCCTGCAGCAGAAGGTGATGATCGATGCCGGCCTGCTGATCGAGAACGCCGAGAGCGGCAAGCGCTACGACCGCTTCCGCGACCGGGTGATGTTCCCGATACGTGACAGCCGCGGGCGCATCATCGCCTTCGGTGGCCGGGTGCTCGGCGACGACAAGCCCAAGTACCTGAACTCCCCGGAAACCCCGGTGTTCCACAAGGGACAGGAGCTGTACGGGCTGTACGAGGCGCGCAAGCACAACCGCAACCTCGACGAGATCATCGTCGTCGAGGGCTACATGGACGTCATTGCCTTGGCCCAGCAAGGCCTGCGCAATGCCGTGGCCACCCTTGGCACCGCCACCAGCGAAGAGCACCTCAAGCGCCTGTTCCGCGTGGTGCCCAGCGTGCTGTTCTGTTTTGACGGTGACCAGGCTGGGCGCAAGGCGGCCTGGCGCGCACTGGAATCGACATTGTCGAACCTGCAGGACGGCCGTCGCGCGCGCTTCCTGTTCCTGCCCGAAGGCGAAGACCCGGACAGCCTGGTGCGTGCCGAAGGTACCGACGCCTTCATGGCCCGTATCAACCAGCACGCCCAACCGCTGGCCGACTACTTCTTCGAGCAACTTGGCGTCGAAGCCGACCCGCGCTCACTGGAAGGCAAGGCGCATATGGCGACCTTGGCCGCACCGTTGATCGAAAAGATCCCCGGCGCCAACCTGCGTCAGCTGATGCGCAACCGCCTGAAGGAAATCACCGGCCTCGACCCGCAGCAGGTCGAGCAGCTGGCGCAACAAGCGCCGGCGACCAGCAGCATGCCGGACTACGACCCTGGCTACGACTACGACGCCATGGCCAGCTACACCCCCGACTACGGCGACATGCCGCAGCACGACTATGCCCCCGTTCATCAGGAGCAGGCATGGAAACCCAACAAGGGTGGTAGCAAGAAGCCGTGGAGTGACAAACCCTGGGACAAGAACCGCAAGGGCGGCAAGCCCTGGCAGCAACGCGACGAAGCACCTCCCCGCGTGCCAGCACCGGTCGAGCCGCCCACCCTGGCCGCGCTGCGCACCCTGCTGCACCACCCACTGCTGGCAGGCAAGGTGGAAGATGCCAGCCACTTCGCCGACGAAGAACACCTGTACAGCCAGCTGCTGGTGGCGTTGATCGAAGCCGCGCAGAAAAATCCTGGGCTAAGCTCAATGCAGTTGATCGCACGTTGGCATGGCACCGAACAGGGCCGCCTGCTGCGGGCCCTGGCGGAAAAGGAATGGCTTATCGTGGCCGACAACCTTGAACAACAGTTTTTCGACACTATAACTAGCTTGTCCGCCCGCCAACGCGAGCGCAGCCTGGAACAACTGCTCAGGAAATCACGTCAAAGCGAATTGACCAGCGAGGAAAAAACCCAGCTCCTTGCCCTGCTGAGCCGAAATGTTCCCGCACAAACGCCGACCTCATCTGGCGCGTGAGGCCCATGCTCGGGTATAATCCTCGGCTTGTTTTTTGCCCGCCAAGACCTTCAGTGGATAGGGTGTTATGTCCGGAAAAGCGCAACAGCAGTCTCGTATCAAAGAGTTGATCACCCGCGGTCGTGAGCAGGGCTACCTGACTTACGCGGAGGTCAACGACCACCTGCCTGAGGATATTTCAGATCCGGAACAGGTGGAAGACATCATCCGCATGATCAACGACATGGGGATCAACGTATTCGAGAGTGCTCCGGATGCGGATGCCCTTCTGTTGGCGGAAGCCGACACCGATGAAGCCGCGGCCGAAGAAGCCGCTGCTGCATTGGCGGCAGTTGAAACCGATATCGGCCGCACGACCGACCCGGTGCGCATGTACATGCGCGAAATGGGTACTGTCGAGCTGCTGACCCGCGAAGGCGAGATCGAAATCGCCAAGCGTATCGAGGAAGGCATTCGTGAAGTCATGGGCGCTATCGCCCACTTCCCGGGCACTGTCGACTACATTCTCGGCGAATATGATCGCGTCACCACCGAGGGTGGCCGCCTGTCGGACGTCCTCAGCGGTTACATCGACCCTGACGACAACATTGCCGCGCCAACCGAAGAAGTGCCGATTCCAGGCGCCAAGGCTGCAGCGGCGAAGGAAGAGTCCGACGACGACGAAGAAGAATCCGAAAGCGGTGACGACGAGGAAGAGGCCGAGAGCGGCCCGGACCCGGTAGTCGCAGCCCAACGCTTCGGTGCGGTATCCGATCAGCTTCAGGCGACCTCCAAGGTCCTGAAGAAAAATGGTCGTAACCACAAGGAAAGCATCGAGGCCCTGCAGGCCCTGGCTGACCTGTTCATGCCGATCAAACTGGTACCGAAGCAGTTCGAGGTACTGGTCGAGCGTGTACGTGATGCCCTGAACCGTCTGCGGCAGCAAGAACGCGCCATCATGCAGCTCTGCGTACGTGACGCCCGCATGCCGCGAGCCGACTTCCTGCGCATGTTCCCAAGCAACGAAACCGACCAGACCTGGAGCGGTGACCTGGCCAAGCGCAACACCAAGTGGGCTGCCGCCCTAGGTGAAAAGAACGCTGCCATCGTCGCTTGCCAACAGAAGCTGATCGACCTTGAGACCGAAACCGGCCTGACCGTTGCCGAGATCAAGGAAATCAACCGTCGCATGTCGATCGGTGAAGCCAAGGCCCGCCGCGCCAAGAAAGAAATGGTCGAGGCGAACCTGCGTCTGGTGATTTCCATCGCCAAGAAGTACACCAACCGTGGCCTGCAGTTCCTCGACCTGATCCAGGAAGGCAACATCGGTCTGATGAAAGCGGTGGACAAGTTCGAATACCGTCGCGGCTACAAGTTCTCGACCTATGCCACCTGGTGGATCCGTCAGGCGATCACCCGTTCGATCGCCGACCAGGCACGCACCATCCGGATTCCGGTGCACATGATCGAGACGATCAACAAGCTCAACCGTATTTCCCGCCAAATGCTGCAGGAAATGGGTCGCGAACCGACTCCGGAAGAGCTGGGCGAGCGCATGGAAATGCCTGAGGACAAAATCCGCAAGGTACTGAAGATCGCCAAAGAGCCGATCTCCATGGAAACCCCGATCGGTGACGACGAAGATTCGCACCTGGGCGACTTCATCGAGGACTCGACCATGCAGTCCCCGATCGACGTAGCCACGGTCGAAAGCCTCAAGGAAGCCACCCGTGACGTGCTCTCGGGCCTGACCGCACGTGAAGCCAAGGTGCTGCGCATGCGTTTCGGTATCGACATGAACACCGACCACACCCTCGAAGAGGTGGGCAAGCAGTTTGACGTAACGCGTGAGCGGATCCGTCAGATCGAAGCGAAGGCGTTGCGCAAGCTGCGCCACCCGACTCGCAGCGAGCACCTGCGCTCCTTCCTCGACGAGTGATGACAAAACCCCGGCCCAGGCCGGGGTTTTTCTTTAGTGGCCCGAGACATAAAGCCCGCCTTCCGTTGCACACCTGCAGCAATGCCCGTCTACACTCGACTGCAGACCACCTGAGTGCGAGGCTGCCATGTCCTTGAAGCCGGCCATTCTGTTGCTGATCCTGATTTTGTGGAACACAACGGCCGGCGCCCTGACCCTGACAGATGAGGAGAACGCCTGGCTGGCTGCCCACCCGCAGCTGAAACTGGGTGTAGACGCCTCTTGGCCACCGTTCGAGTTTCGCGACCAGGAGGGCCGGTACCAGGGATTGGCCGCCGACTACATCGCCATGATCCAGCAGCGCCTGGGCGTGACGTTCAAACCGGTCGAACCCAGCAGCTGGACCGAGGTGCTGGCGCAAGCGCGGGAAAGCCGTATCGACCTGCTGCCCGGCATCATGTCCACCCCCGAACGCCAGGGCTTCCTGGCTTTCACTCGCCCGTACCTCGACTTCCCCATTGTCATCCTCGCGCACAAAGGCGGCGCACAACCGCGCAAGCTGGCTGACCTGTACGGCCTGAAAATTGCCGTGGTCGAGAACTACGCCCCGCACGAGTTGCTGCGTACCCACCACCCGGACCTCAACCTGGTTGCCCTGCCAAACGTCAGCTCCACGCTGCAAGCCCTGGCCACCGACCAAGTGGATGCCGTGGTCGGCGACCTCGCTTCCAGTATCTGGAGCCTGCGCCAACTCAAGCTCGACGGCCTCTACGTCAGCGGCGAAACACCCTACCGCTACCAGTTGGCGATGGCCGTTCCCCGCGACAAGAGCGTGCTGGTCGGCATCCTCGACAAAGTGATGGCCGACATGAGCAGCAGCGAAATCAGCCAGATCCAGCAGCACTGGGTGGGTAATGTGGTCGACCAGCGGATGTTCTGGTCCGACCTGCTGGTGTATGGCCTGCCAACGGTGCTGTTGCTGATGGCTGTGCTGGCAGTGGTCATTCGCATCAACCGCCGGCTCAGCTCGGAAATTTCCCGGCGCATCGCCCTTGAGCAAGAACTGCGCAGCAGCGAGTACCACTACCGCGGCCTGGTCGAGAGCCTGTCAGCCATCGCCTGGGAAGCCGATGCCAACGACTTCACCTACAGCTACGTTTCACCCCATGCCGAAGATCTGCTCGGCTACCCATTGAGTGACTGGCTCAGGCCCGGTTTCTGGCGCAGTATCCTGCACCCGGAGGACGCGCTCTGGGCCCAGGCCTACTGCGACAGCGAGACCGCAGCGGGGCGCGACCACAGCCTGGACTACCGGGTGATCCGGGCTGACGGTCAGCCCCTCTGGATACGCAACATCGTCAGTATGATCGAGCACGGCCACCAGCCAGTGATGCGCGGGCTGATGATCGACATCAGCGAAACCAAGCGCACGGAGGATGCCCTGCGTCTGTCCGAACAGAAGTTCGCCTCGGTATTCCAGCAGTGCCCCGATATCTTGCTGATCGCTCGCCACAGCGATGGCTGCCTGCTGGAGGTGAACGAGGCTTTCGAAGAGCAGATCGGACTGCCCCCAGACCAGGTCATAGGCCGCACTGCCACCGACCTTGACCTGTGGGGCGTAGAGGGCAGTGGCCCGCTCCTGCTTCAAAGGTTGCACCAAGGGGGTATCCGTAACCTGGAAATGAGCTTCCGCCGCAGCAACGGCCAACTGTTCACCGGCCTGACTTCGGCTGAAACCTTCGAACTGGACGGCACACCCGCGCTGGTAGTGGCGGTACGCGACATCAGCCAGCTCAAGGAGACCCAGCAGCAGCTGCAAACTTCGGAAGAAAAGTTCGCAAAGGCCTTCCACGCTTCGCCCGACGGCCTGCTGCTGTCGCGCCAGAGCGACGGTTTGCTGCTGGAGGTGAACGAAGGCTTCTGCCGCCTCACCGGCTACGACCTCAACCCAACCATCGACCAGACCTCGCTGGACCTGGGTATCTGGGTCGACCTCAACGAGCGCAAACGCCTGGTCGACCAGCTCAACCGTGACGGCTTCGTGCGCGACTTCACCTGCCATATCCGCCGCAGCGACGGGCAGATCCGACTGTGCGAGCTGTCCGCCCGGCCCCTGCCGATTACCGGCGTCGACTGCATGCTGACCATCGCCCGCGACATCACCGAGCGTCACCTGATGCAAGAAAAACTGCAGCTGGCCGCCACTGTGTTCGAGAACACTGCCGAAGGGGTGCTGATTACCGACATTGACCAGCGCATCAGTGCCGTCAACCGCGCCTTCAGCGAAATCACCGGCTACAGCGAGATCGAGGCCCTCGGCCAGACCCCGCGCCTGCTCGCCTCTGGCCAGCACGACAGCGCTTTCTATCTGGCCATGTGGCACCAGCTTACCGCCGAGGGCCACTGGCAGGGCGAAATCTACAACAAGCGCAAGAACGGCGAACTTTACCCAAGCTGGCTGACCATCAGTGCCGTGCGCAACAGCGACCGCGAGATCACCCACTTCGTGGCGGTTTTTGCAGACATCTCCAGCATCAAGCACGCCCAGGCCAAACTCGACTATCAGGCCCACCACGACCCGCTGACCGGTCTGCCCAATCGCACCTTGTTCGAAAACCGGCTGCAGGGCGTACTCACCTGCGCGCAGGTGTCCAACCGCCAAGGCGCAGTGCTGTTCCTGGACCTCGACCGCTTCAAGCACATCAACGACAGCCTTGGCCACCCGGTCGGCGACCTGTTGCTCAAGGGCATCGCCCAGCGCCTGAAAGAGCAGGTACGCGATGTTGACACCGTAGCCCGCCTGGGTGGCGACGAATTCATCATTTTGCTGCCCGGCTTGCACAGGCCCAGTGACGCCAGCACTATCGCCAACAAACTACTGGCCTGCTTCAACGCCCCGTTCCAGGCCGGCGAGCATGAGTTTTTCACCAGCGCCAGCATCGGCATCAGTCTTTACCCACAGGATGGCACTGACGTCTCCACACTGATCCGCAACGCCGACGCCGCCATGTACCGCTCCAAGGCCAAAGGCCGCAACCGCGTCGAAGCCTACACCCGCGACCTCACCGCCCAGGCCAGCGAGCGCATCGCCCTGGAGCATGAGCTGCGCCGGGCCGTCGAACGCAACGAAATGAGCCTGTGCTTCCAGCCCAAGCTCAGCCTGAAGACCCAGAGCCTGGTGGGTGCCGAAGCGCTGATCCGCTGGAGCCACCCGACCTTTGGTGAGGTACCGCCGGAACACTTCATCCACTTGGCGGAAGAAAATGGCACCATCCTGCAGCTCGGCGACTGGGTACTGGAGCAAGCCTGCCGGCAGATGCAGGCCTGGAAGCAGCACTACGAACCCTTCGGCCCGCTGTCGATCAACCTTGCCGGCGCCCAGCTGCGCCACCCACACCTGGCACGGCGCATCGAACAACTGCTCAAGCACTACCAGCTGAGGGCCGGTGACCTGCAGCTGGAAATCACCGAGAACTTCATCATGAGCCAGGCAGAGGAGGCCTTGGCCGTGCTGTACCAACTGAAGAAACTGGGTGTGCAGCTAGCCATCGACGACTTTGGCACCGGCTATTCGTCGCTGAGCTACCTGAAGCGCCTGCCGCTGGACATCCTCAAGATCGACAAGTCGTTCATCCGCGGCCTGCCCGACGATCCACACGACGCCGCCATTGCCCGGGCGATCATTGCCCTGGGCCGCAGCATGCAGTTGACCATCATTGCCGAAGGCGTGGAGAACCAGGCCCAGCAACGTTTTCTGGCGGCCGAGGGCTGCGAGCAGATCCAGGGCTACATCGTCAGCCTCCCGCTACCGCCAGAGGAATTCGCGGCCGCGTTTCTTCGCATAGCACTATCGGATCTTTCAGATGGCACAGGTGCGAAACCCTCGTTATAATCCGCCCACTTACTGAGGGCCTATAGCTCAGTCGGTTAGAGCAGAGGACTCATAATCCTTTGGTCCACGGTTCGAGTCCGTGTGGGCCCACCAGCTTACAAGCCGCGCACTGCGCGGCTTTTTCATGCCCGCAAGAAATAAATGTTCGGGGCGTGTACATCCAGCGCAGCGGCGCCGAGCGCATGACCTTGGAAGTGGCGCTGAAACACCATCTCAGCGAAATCAGCCCCACCAAGAAGCCGATCACCCAGCACGCCGATAATCGCGGAAAGGTGCCCTATCGATACTTCAAGCCAAACACCCTAGCTTGAGGATCAGACAATGAGCCGAATAGCCGCCATTATCAGCTCACAAAATGAGCCGAATATGCTCGCTAATCGGCTCACAGATGAGCAAGCCTATGAATGAACCTGGGCCTGCCCCGTGACAACGGACGCCAAGAAGCTGGCTACAGAGCCAACTGCCTCAAGCCTTTTGCGTATTCGTTCGGTGCACTCATCACTGGCGCGGCGCCTGGGGATAAACGAAGAAGGCCGCACCACTGCATGATCCAGTCCATCGGGCGAGGCCATCAACCATGGGCAACCCCATCAGAACCCTCCCAGCCTGCTCCACCGCCCCCTCTGCCAACGTCCGCAAATGTACCGCTGTTGGTTAATCCCCTCCCGGACGCATCTCGACCTGCCGTGGGTTGAAGAAGGTCATGCCAGGCGGAATATCCCGCGTAACCAACGACATCGCGCCAATCACCACGTCATCGCCAATGTCGATGCGATCAGCAACGATGCAACTGTTGGCGCCCATGCTCACGTTGTCACCAATGCGCAGTGCGTACTCCTGCAACCCCAGGGTCTTGATGCCGATCGAGCAGTTCTGCCGGATGAAGAAGTTGCGCCCGATGCTCACATACCGGGTAATCACCACCCCCGGCAGGTGCGCGATGCGCAGGCCGGGGGCAATCTGGGCGCCGATGTCGATGTCCACCCCATACTTGAGGTTGAGCCGCTGTTGCATGCGCCGGGCGTGACGCCGGGCAAGGCCGCCGCGGGCGTCGAGGTACTGGGCCAGGCGATAGGCGAAGAGGAAACGCAGTTTGTTGTCCTTGCGTGCGCGGCGCAGCACGTTGAACAGCAGGCTGATAGGGCGTCCGGGCCTTTTCTTGTTGGAGACTTCCAGTCGCCAGCATTCGAGCAGGTGGTCGAGGTTCACGCTGAGGTTCCCGTTGAACTAGCACTTCATCATGCCGAATTAGTGTCGAAGACGCAGCCTTCGGACATGCGCGGCCGTTCTAACCCAAAGTGCCAAGCCGACGCCGTCAACGGTGATCGACTGTACCTGGCCTTGCCCTGATTGGCACAGGCTGGCTAGGCTAGCGGGCCAACCGTAGAGACTCGCCATGTCGGATTCCCGCTCCATCACGCTGGATGAAATCGATCGCCAGCTGATCGCCCTGCTGCAGATCAACGCCCGCGAAAGCGTCGCCACCCTCGCCCGCCAGCTGGGCATCGCCCGCACTACCGTCAATTCGCGCCTGGAGCGGCTGGAGAAGAACAAGGTTATCTCCGGCTATGGCGTACGCCTGGGCCAGAGTGTGATAGGCGGCGGATTGCAGGCGTATGTCGGGATCAAGGTGCAGCCACGCTCCGGCAAGGACGTGGTGCGGCGCCTGAGTGCCATGGGCCAGGTGCAGCAGCTGTGTGCGGTAAGCGGCGAATTCGACTATGTGGCCTGGCTGCGTACGGACTCGCCCGAGCAGCTGGATCAGTTGCTCGACCAGATTGGCAGCGTCGACGGGGTGGAGAAAACCACCACGTCGATCATTCTCAGCAGCAAGGTGGACCGTGGACAGCCGCTTTGAACGGACTGGCGCTCGGGTGGGGTTATCGATGAGGCCGGTTGTAGGAGCGGGTTTACCCGCGAATGGGGCAGAGAATCTACCGACGCATTCGCGGGTGAACCCGCGCCTACAAAGGGCCAAGGTGTTTTTTGAATTACCTCGACCGCCTGCCTCGTCTTAATGAACATTAACCTAATCATTACGACGAAACTAACTACATTCAGACAACACTCTGCACCTTAATAACGAACACCTCACTCCCTAAAATGACAGCCGGGCATCTCCTATACTCAGGCTCCGCTCCTCGCGCAGCCTCTCTGGCAAGGTCATTTCATGAACAAGAAGAACCGCCACCCCGCCGACGGCAAGAAGCCGATCACCATTTTCGGCCCGGACTTCCCTTTTGCTTTCGACGACTGGCTGGAACACCCGGCAGGCCTGGGCAGCATTCCGGCTGAGCGCCATGGGGAAGAGGTGGCCATTGTCGGTGCCGGTATCGCCGGCCTGGTAGCGGCCTACGAGCTGATGAAGCTGGGCCTCAAGCCGGTGGTGTACGAGGCTTCCAAGCTGGGCGGCCGGCTGCGCTCGCAAGCCTTCAATGGCACTGACGGGATCGTTGCCGAGCTGGGTGGCATGCGCTTCCCGGTGTCGTCCACCGCCTTCTACCACTACGTCGACAAGCTGGGCCTGGAAACCAAGCCCTTCCCCAACCCGCTGACCCCGGCTTCGGGCAGCACGGTGATCGACCTGGAAGGCCAGACCTACTACGCCGAGAAGCCCACCGACCTGCCACAACTGTTTCATGAGGTAGCCGACGCCTGGGCCGATGCGCTGGAGAGCGGTGCGCAGTTCGCCGATATCCAGCAGGCCATCCGCGACCGTGATGTACCGCGCCTGAAGGAACTTTGGAACAAGCTGGTGCCGCTGTGGGACGACCGCACCTTCTACGACTTCGTCGCCACCTCGCGCTCTTTTGCCAAGCTGAGCTTCCAGCACCGCGAAGTGTTCGGCCAGGTCGGTTTCGGCACCGGCGGTTGGGACTCGGACTTCCCCAACTCGATGCTGGAAATCTTCCGCGTGGTGATGACCAACTGCGACGACCACCAGCACCTGGTGGTCGGGGGCGTGGAACAAGTGCCACAAGGCATCTGGCGCCACGTACCGGAACGCTGCGTGCATTGGCCAGAGGGCACCAGCCTGAGCACGCTGCATGGCGGCGCACCGCGTACCGGTGTCAAGCGCATTGCCCGCGCCACCGATGGCCGCCTGGCGGTCACCGACAACTGGGGCGATACCCGCCACTACAGCGCAGTACTCGCCACCTGCCAGACCTGGTTGCTGACCACCCAGATCGACTGCGAAGAATCGCTGTTCTCGCAAAAGATGTGGATGGCCCTGGACCGTACCCGCTACATGCAGTCGTCAAAAACCTTCGTCATGGTCGACCGCCCGTTCTGGAAGGACAAGGACCCGGAAACCGGCCGTGACCTGCTGAGCATGACCCTCACCGATCGCCTCACCCGCGGCACTTACCTGTTCGACAACGGCAACGACAAGCCCGGGGTGATCTGCCTGTCATACTCGTGGATGAGCGACGCGCTGAAGATGCTGCCGCACCCGGTGGAGAAGCGCGTACAACTGGCCCTGGATGCGCTGAAGAAGATCTACCCGAAGACCGATATCGCCGGCCACATCATCGGCGACCCGATCACGGTTTCCTGGGAGGCCGACCCGTACTTCCTCGGCGCCTTCAAAGGCGCGCTTCCGGGCCATTACCGCTACAACCAGCGCATGTACGCGCACTTCATGCAGCAGGACATGCCGGCAGAGCAGCGCGGTATCTTCATTGCTGGTGACGACGTGTCATGGACCCCCGCCTGGGTTGAAGGCGCGGTGCAGACGTCGCTGAATGCGGTGTGGGGTATCATGAACCACTTTGGTGGCCACACCCACCCCGACAACCCCGGCCCGGGCGATGTGTTCAACGAAATCGGCCCGATCGCCCTGGCGGATTGAGACAAGGAGGCACCATGCGCATCGCTCTGTACCAGGGCGCACCCAAGCCACTGGATGTGCCCGGCAACCTGCAACGGCTGCGCCACCAGGCGCAGCTGGCAGCCGAACGCGGCGCACAGTTGCTGGTGTGCCCGGAGATGTTCCTGACCGGCTACAACATCGGCCTGGCCCAGGTCGAGCGCCTGGCCGAGGCCGCCGATGGCCCGGCAGCCATGACCGTGGTAGAGATCGCCCAGGCGCACCGTATCGCCATTGTCTATGGCTACCCGGAGCGCGGCGATGACGGGGCGATCTACAACAGCGTGCAGCTGATCGATGCGCATGGCCGCAGCCTGGGCAATTACCGCAAGACCCACCTGTTCGGTGAACTGGACCGCTCGATGTTCAGCCCTGGTGCGGACCACTTCCCGGTGGTGGAACTGGAAGGCTGGAAGGTTGGCCTGCTGATCTGCTACGACATCGAGTTCCCGGAGAACGCCCGACGCCTGGCGCTGGACGGCGCCGAGCTGATCCTGGTGCCGACGGCGAACATGACGCCGTACGACTTTACCTGCCAGGTGACCGTGAGAGCGAGGGCACAGGAAAACCAGTGCTACCTGGTATATGCCAACTACTGCGGTGCGGAAGACGAGATTGAGTATTGCGGGCAGAGCAGCATCATCGGCCCGGATGGCAGCTTGCTGGCCATGGCCGGGCGGGATGAGTGCCAGTTGTTGGCAGAGCTTGAACATGAGCGGGTGGTGCAGGGGCGCACGGCGTTTCCCTACCTGACCGATTTGCGCCAGGAGCTGCACCTGCGTAAAGGCTGACAAGGGCCGCTATGCGGCCCATTCGCGGGCACGCCCGCTCCCACGGGGTCTGCGCTGCCTTTCATACCGGCGCCCTACCCGCGAAAAGGCCGGGCCTGCGAACAAATCGGTTAGCATGGAGCGCAGCCACCGGAGCCCCCATGCCTGACGCCATCCGCCACCTCACCCTCGCCAACGGCTTGCAACTGACCTTGCGCCACGCCCCGCGCCTCAAGCGCTCGGCCGCCGCACTGCGGGTGCACGCGGGCAGCCACGACGCGCCTGCCAAATGGCCCGGTCTGGCGCACTTCCTCGAACACCTGTTCTTCCTCGGTACCCCGCGCTTCCCGCTGGAAGACGGACTGATGCGCTACGTGCAAGCCCTGGGCGGCCAGGTCAACGCCAGCACCCGGGAACGCGCCACCGACTTTTTCTTCGAGGTGCCCCCCAACACGCTCGGTGGCGGTCTCGAGCGCCTGTGCCAAATGCTGGCAGAACCGGATCTGGGCATCGAACGCCAACGCCGTGAACGCGAAGTGATCCATGCCGAATTCATCGCCTGGTCGCGCAATCCATCGGCCCAACAGCAGTTCGCCTTGCTGCAGTCAGTGTCAGCCAAGCATCCACTGGGCGCTTTTCATGCTGGCAATCGATACACCCTGGCCTTGCACGATGCGGCCTTCCAGCAAGCGCTTGCGGGCTTTCATCAACGCTTCTACCAAGGCGGCCAGATCTGCCTGAGCCTTTGCGGTCCGCAGCCGCTGGATGAACTTGAACGCCTTGCCCGGCAGCAGGCCGAACTGTTCGCTGCAGGTGAGCGCGTGCCGCAAATGCTGCCGCCGCCACTGCCAGCAATGGCTAGCGCTTTGACCTTCACGCACCAAAGCCTCCCCAGCGGTGCCGAGCGCGCCCTGGAACTGCTGATCGCTTACCTGGAGGACAGCCGCCCAGGTACCTGGCTGGGCGCGCTTCGCGAGCGTGGCTGGCTACAACGTTTCACGGCCGAAAGGCTGTATGCGTTCGCCGGTCAGCTGCTGTGGCACCTTGACCTGAAGCTCAGTGCCGACGCTTGCCCGGACGAAGCCAGCGCCCTGCTGCAAGGTTGGTTCAGGTTCATCCGCCAGGCCGACCGCGAACAGTTGAACCACCAATTCGGCCTGTTGCAGCACAGCCGTGCGCACAGTGCCAGCGCGCTCGAGCTGGCACGCCGGGACAGCACAGGCCAGCCGTTCGCCAGGCTGGATGCCCAAGGGTTGCAGGCGCTTGGCGCCCTGCTGGAAAGCCTGCCAGGTGGCGACCATGGCGATTGGCAGCTTTTGCCAGTCGATCCATTGCTGAAGGCTGACCTGCCCCATGCCAAGGCGCAGCCGCTGCCGGCAGCGCTGAAGATCAGTGACCAGCTCCCGCCCGCGCGCCAATACGCTGCGCTGTACCTGCGCTGGCATGTACCTTCGCCTTTGCGCCAGCAGCTACAGCGTGTGCTGGAACTGGCCCTGGCACCACTGCAGGAACGCTGTGACCGCGCCTCCGTGCAACTGCAGTACAGCAGCGCCGGAGAATACTGGCAGTTGCGCTGCGCCGGCCTGCCAGCAGCAGTGCTGCGGGCAGTGGAACAAGCCTTGGCCTTGATGCTCAAGCCACCTGCCAGTTGCTGGCTGCCCTGCATGGCGCAGCCCCCGGCCCTGATCCCCATCAGGGCCCTGCTCAAGCAACTGCCAGACGCGGTACGGGGTAGCCTGCCCGCAGCGGTGCCTGCCTGCACGCTGACCCAGCAGCAGCTCGACAGCCTGTGGCTGCACACCGAGTGGCATGGCATGGCTGCAGGTTTCGAGAATACCGCGCTAAACGCCTTGGGCGCCTCGCTGTTGCAGTGCCCTGGGCAAGGCTCGCGGCCGAGGCCCCAGCCATCATGGGCCAACCACCGCTGGCAGCATGCCCAAGTGCAAGGCAGCGAACATGCCCTGCTGCTCTTCTGCCCGTTGCCGGCGGCAAAAGAGGCCGCAGGCCGCCTGTTAGCCCAATTGCTGCAAGGGCCGGTTTACCAGCGCCTGCGGGTAGACTTGCAACTCGGCTACGCGGTGTTCAGCGCCTTTCGTCAGGTCGAGGGGGTCGGTGGGCTGCTGTTCGGTGTGCAGTCCCCCCACACCGGTCAGGCACAGGTGCTCGACCACCTGCTCAGCCTGCTGCGCCATGGCGTCACCCTTGACCCGGCCGCTCGCCAGGCGTTGGCCGGGCAATTCGACGAACCCGCCATGGCCAATGCCGATGTCGCCGAATGGGCGTGGCAGACACACTTGGGCACACAAGCCGATAGGCTGGATGTGCTGCGCAGGTCTATCCTGACTACGCGGCAGACGGATCTGGACCACCTGCTGAGCGACCTGCTCGACCCAGGTTCCGCTTGGCTATGTTTGGCCAACGCTGCCGCGCCAGACACTTCCTGGCAGGGCGAAAATCGATGATTATTACGCGAACTGCAACGGCGCTTCTCGAATAATTAACCTTCCGGTTCAAATTTTTCTTGTAAGATAGCGCAATCCCGTTTTCACGGAACTGCCAACGCATGGCGGTACCCAAGTAGTAGCTGAACAACCCAACCCTCATTCGGAAGGAGTAATTCCATGTGGACCAAACCTGCATACACTGACCTGCGTATCGGCTTCGAAGTCACCATGTACTTCGCTAACCGCTAAGCCGGGCTTAGGGTTTCACGCCTCGGCCTGCCGGGGCGTTTTCGTTTTTCAGATCCGGTTTCTGCATAGAGAGTGGCCATGTACATCCAGGTTCTCGGCTCCGCCGCCGGTGGCGGGTTCCCGCAGTGGAACTGCAACTGCGTCAACTGCAAGGGCTACCGTGATGGCACCCTGAAAGCCACGGCGCGCACCCAGTCATCCATCGCCCTGTCCGACGACGGTGTGCACTGGATATTGTGCAATGCCTCGCCCGACATCCGCGCCCAACTGCAGGCCTTTGCGCCGATGCAGCCGGCCCGGGCACTGCGCGACACTGGTATCAACGCCATCGTCCTGCTGGACAGCCAGATCGACCACACCACCGGCCTGCTCAGCCTGCGCGAAGGCTGCCCGCATCAGGTGTGGTGCACGGACATGGTCCACCAGGACCTGACCACCGGTTTCCCGCTGTTCAACATGCTCAGCCACTGGAACGGTGGCTTGCAGTGGAACCGTATCGAGCTGGAAGGCAGCTTCGTGATCGACGCCTGCCCCAACCTCAAGTTCACCCCCTTCCCCCTGCGCAGCGCCGCGCCGCCTTATTCGCCACACCGCTTCGACCCGCACCCGGGCGATAACCTGGGTTTGATGGTCGAAGACACCCGCACCGGCGGCAAGCTGTTCTACGCCCCGGGCCTGGGCCAGGTAGACGAAAAGCTGCTGGCGATGATGCACGGTGCCGACTGCCTGCTGGTCGACGGCACCCTGTGGGAAGACGACGAAATGCAGCGCCGTGGCGTGGGCACCCGCACCGGCCGCGAGATGGGTCACCTGGCCCAGAACGGCCCTGGCGGCATGCTGGAAGTGCTCGACGGCTTCCCGCGCCAGCGCAAGGTACTTATCCACATCAACAACACCAACCCGATTCTCGACGAAGACTCACCCGAGCGCGCCGAAGTCCTGCGCCGGGGCGTCGAAGTTGCCTTCGATGGCATGAGCATCGCGTTGTAAAAAAGTCTGTGAGGCGACACCAGACCCTGTGGGAGCGGGCATGCCCGCGAAAAAGCCAACACGGTCCATGGCACCGGCTTCGCCGGTGTTCGCGGGCACGCCCGCTCCCACAAGGGAGAGGGATGTGCCCGGCCAGATAATCGTTCTACAGGAGCCAGCCGAATGAGCGACGCACTGCCAATGTCCCCTGCCGAATTCGAGCAGGCCCTGCGCGCCAAGGGCGCCTATTACCACATCCATCACCCGTACCACGTGGCGATGTATCAGGGGCGCGCCACCCGCGAGCAGATCCAGGGCTGGGTAGCCAACCGCTTCTACTACCAGGTCAACATCCCGATGAAGGATGCCGCGATCCTGGCCAACTGCCCGGACCGCGAAGTGCGCCGCGAGTGGATCCAGCGCCTGCTCGACCACGATGGTGCGCCCGGCGAGGATGGCGGCATCGAAGCCTGGCTGCGCCTGGGCCAGGCTGTCGGGCTGGACCCGGACCAATTGCGCTCGCAAGAACTGGTATTGCCAGGCGTGCGCTTTGCCGTGGACGCCTACGTCAACTTTGCCCGCCGCGCCAGCTGGCAGGAAGCCGCCAGCAGCTCGCTGACCGAGCTGTTCGCCCCACAAATCCACCAGTCACGCCTGGACAGCTGGCCGCAGCACTACCCGTGGATCGACCCCGCCGGCTATGAGTATTTCCGTACCCGCCTGGGCCAGGCTCGACGCGATGTGGAACACGGCCTGGCGATTACCCTGCAGCACTACACCACCCGTGCGGGCCAGGAGCGTATGCTGGAGATACTGCAGTTCAAGCTGGATATCCTCTGGAGTATGCTCGACGCCATGAGCATGGCCTACGAACTGAACCGCCCACCCTATCACTCCGTCACCCAGGAACGGGTGTGGCACAAGGGAATCACCCTATGAGTTTCGACCGTAACCAAGTGCCGAACTGGCGCCCCGGCTACCGCTTCCAGTACGAGCCGGCGCAAAAGGGCCATGTGTTGCTGTACCCCGAAGGCATGATCAAGCTCAACGACAGCGCGAGCCTGATCGGTGGCCTGATCGACGGCCAGCGTGATGTGGCAGCGATTATCAGCGAACTCGAACAGCAATTCCCCGATGTCCCGGAAGTGGCCGATGACATCGAGCAGTTCATGGAGGTGGCCCGTGCCGAACACTGGATCGTCCTCGCCTGAGTTGCCACCTACGCCCGAGGTCGGCCTGCCGCTGTGGCTGCTGGCCGAGCTGACCTACCGCTGCCCGCTGCAGTGCCCGTATTGCTCCAACCCGCTGGACTTCGCCGCCCAGGGCCAAGAGCTGAGCACCGAACAGTGGTTCAAGGTCATGGCTGAAGCGCGGGAAATGGGTGCCGCACAAATCGGCTTTTCCGGCGGTGAACCGCTGGTACGCCAGGACCTTGCCCAGCTGATCGCAGAGGCCCGCCGTCTGGGTTACTACACCAACCTGATCACCTCGGGCATTGGCCTGACCGAGGCGCGCATCGCCGACTTCAAAAAGGCTGGCCTGGACCATATCCAGATCAGCTTCCAGGCCAGCGACGAGCAGGTGAACAACCTGCTGGCCGGCTCGAAAAAGGCTTTTGCACAGAAGCTGGAAATGGCCCGCGCGGTAAAAGCCCATGGCTACCCGATGGTGCTCAACTTCGTCACCCATCGGCACAACATCGACAAGATCGACCGCATCATCGAGTTGTGCATTGCCCTTGAGGCCGACTTTGTCGAACTCGCCACGTGCCAGTTCTATGGCTGGGCGCACCTCAACCGCCTTGGGCTGCTGCCAACCCGCGCGCAGCTCGAGCGGGCAGAACGTATCACCAACGAATACCGGGACAAGCTCAAGGCCGAGGGCAACCCGTGCAAGCTGATTTTCGTTACCCCTGACTACTACGAAGAGCGCCCCAAGGCCTGCATGAACGGCTGGGGCAACCTGTTCCTCACCATCACCCCGGACGGTACCGCCTTGCCCTGCCACGGCGCCCGCCAGCTGCCCGTGCAGTTTCCGAATGTACGCGACCACGACTTGCACCATATCTGGTATGAGTCGTTCGGTTTCAACCGCTTCCGTGGCTATGAGTGGATGCGCGAACCTTGCCGCTCCTGCGACGAGAAAGAAAAGGACTTCGGCGGCTGTCGCTGCCAGGCCTTCATGCTGACCGGCGATGCCAGCAACGCAGACCCGGTCTGCGCCAAATCGACCGAGCACGGCATCATCCTCAAGGCCCGCGAGGAGGCAGAAACCGCCCAGCTCGCGATCGAACAGATGACCTTCCGCAATGATCGAAACTCCCGTGTCATCGCCCGCGGCTGAGTTCAGCGCGGCCCAGGCGGTTGCCGCCGGCACCGACTTCGCCGAACTCAAGGTCAGTGCCGACGGGCTGTTCTGGAACGAATTCCGCCCGGCCGATGGAGCGTGCCGTATCTGGCACTGGCTGCACTACCAGGCCCGCTGCCTGACCCCGGACGGCTTCAGCGTACGCAGCCGGGTTTATGAGTACGGCGGCGGCAGCTTCTGCCTGGGTGGCGACGGGCTGGTGTTCGTCAACGAAAAGGACCAGCAGGTCTACACCCAGCCGCTGGACGATTCGCTACCGCGTGCGCTGACCCAGGATGCCAGCTGCCGCTACGGCGATGTGCAGTGGCACGACGGCCAGGTGCTGGCCGTCGAAGAGCGCCATGCCGAGCAGGTAGAGCACCGCCTGGTCGCTTTGGGTGACAGCAGCCGCGAGGTGCTCGCCGAGGGCGCCGACTTCTATGCCTCGCCTGGTGTCAGTGCCGATGGCCAGCGCCTGGCGTGGATCGAATGGGACCGCCCGGCGCAGCCCTGGACCGTCACCCGGCTGATGTATCGCGCGCGCGATGCCAGCGGCCACTGGGGGCCGGCGCAATGTGTAGCCGCCGCAGAAGAATCGCTGCAACAACCACGCTTCGATGCCGAAGGTCGGCTCTACTGCCTGTCCGACCGCAATGGTTTCTGGCAACCCTGGGGTGAGGTCGATGGCCAATGGCAGGCGTTGCCTGCCGCACCGGCAGACCATGCTGCTGCGCCTTGGCAATTGGGCACCTGTACCTGGTTGGCACTGGGCCCGCAAAGCTACCTGGCCAGCTGGTTCGAAGACGGCTTCGGGCAATTGGGGCTGCGTGGTGAAGATGGCCGTATGGAGCGTTTCGCCAGTGCCTACACACGCTTTCGCAGCCTGGCCATGGACAGCGAACACCTGTATGCCATCGCCGCGTCGCCCATCAGCCCCCCGGCAGTCATTGCCATTGACCGCAGCAACCATGAAGTACGCGTGCTGGCCGGTGGTGCCGAAATGCTGCCGGCAGGGCAAATCAGCCTGCCGCAGCCGATCCATTACGACAGTGGCGGCGAGCAGGCCCATGGTTTCTTCTACCCGCCAGCGCAGCCGCAAGGCGCCGCACCGCTGGTGGTGTTCATCCACGGCGGGCCAACCTCAGCCTGTTATCCCGTGCTCGACCCGCGTATCCAGTATTGGACCCAGCGCGGCTTTGCCGTGGCCGACCTCAACTACCGGGGCAGCACCGGCTATGGTCGGGAATACCGCCAGGCACTGCACCAGCGCTGGGGCGAGAGCGATGTGGCCGATGCCTGCGCGGTAGTCGAATACCTGGCAGCTCAGGGCGTGGTCGACAAACGCAAGGCGTTCATCCGCGGCGGCAGCGCCGGGGGCTACACCACCCTGTGCGCTTTGGCGTTCCAAGACGTGTTTCGCGCCGGCGCCAGCCTGTACGGGGTCAGCGACCCGATAGCCCTGGGCCGTGCCACCCACAAGTTCGAGGGTGATTATCTGGACTGGTTGATCGGCGACCCGCAGCGGGACGCTGACCGCTATCGCCAGCGCACGCCGCTGCTGCATGCAGAGCGTATCAAGGTGCCAGTGATTTTCTTCCAGGGTGAGCTGGATGCAGTGGTGGTGCCGGAACAGACGCGGTCCATGCTGGCAGCGTTGCAGGCCAACGGGATCGACGCTGAAGGGCACTTTTATGCGGGAGAGCGGCATGGGTTCCGCAAGGCGGAGAACCTGGCGCATGCCTTGGAAGAAGAGTGGAAATTCTATTGCCGGGTGTTGGCGCAATAGTTCCCGGCGCCCCGAGCAGGAGCGACCTTGCGCTGCTCCTGCTCGGGCCAATCTCTGCCTGTATCAACGCTTGGCGATGATATACACCGCATGCACGATCCCCGGAATGTACCCCAGCAAGGTCAGCAGAATATTCAGCCAGAACGCCCCGCCAAACCCCACCTGCAGAAACACGCCCAGCGGTGGCAGAAGAATGGCGATGATGATGCGAATAAAGTCCATGCGAGTCTCTCCTGAAGGGTTACATCAAAGACTAGCTCCCAGCCGTAGAGGTTCCACAGGCAAAAAAAAACGCCCCGGGCCGAATGAAACAGGCCAGGGGCGATGCGCAGGAACGCCAGACGGTTCGTTGAATTCTTTGCCAGGCCGCTACGCCGGCATTTCGCGACGGGCCTGCTGCTGGGCATGCAGGCGGGCGAAAGCGCGCGCCAGGCGCAGCAGCATTTCGTCGATGTTGCCTTTGCTCACAGTCAGCGCCGGTGAAAAGCGCACTACATCCACTTGCGGCGCGTTGAGCAGCAGGCCTTCGTGCAGGGCCGCAGCCACCAGTTCGCGGGCCAGGTTTTCTTTCAGTTGCAGGGCCCATAGCAGCCCGTGACCGCGCACTTCACCCTGACCATAGCGCCCGGTCAGGCGGCTCAGGCCTTCACGCAGGTGACGACCGTTGTCCTGTACCTGGGCTAAAAAGCCAGGTTCCAGCACGCTGTCCAGCACCGCCAGGCCGGCGGCGCACATCAGCGCGTTGCCGTGATGGCTGCCTTCCAGCTCACCAGGCTCGGCGCAGCATGCCTTGCCCCTTGCCAACAAGGCGGCCAGCGGCACGCCGCCCCCCAGGCCCTTGCCCAAGGTGATGATGTCGGCGCGCACGCCATAGAGCTCCTCGGCCAGCAGCGCACCACAGCGACCAATACCGGTCTGCACCTCATCAAGGATCAGCAGGATGCCCAGTTCACGGCAGAGCGTTTCCACGCCCTTGAGGTATTCCTGAGTAGCGGGAATAACGCCCGCCTCCCCCTGTATCGGCTCGAGCATGATTGCCACGGTGCGTGAATCCACCTCGGCGTGCAGCGCCGCGAGGTCATTGAACGGCACCTTGCTGAAACCCGGCAGGCCAGGTTCGCAGCGATTGCACGGCAACGGGTCGGACGCGGACAGCGCGCCGAGGCTACGGCCATGGCAGGCTTGGCTGGCAGTAATGATGTGATAGGCGCCGTTGCGGTGCAGTTGGCCCCACTTACGCGCCAGCTTGATCGCCCCTTCACAGGCCTCGGCACCGCTGTTAAGCAGGTAGGCCTGGTCACTGCCGGTACTCTGACACAGCCGGTTGACCAGCCCCAGCAGGCCACGGTTGTGGAAGCCCGAGCCCGGGTTGATCAACGCCTGAGCCTGGTTGCCCAACGCTTTGACCAGCACGCTGGGGCTGTGGCCCAAACTGTTGACCGCACCGCCCTGAGTGAAGTCCAGGTAGGCATGCCCTTCGTTGTCCCACAACCATGAGCCCTGGCCACGCACGAATACCTGCGCTGCACGTTCGGCGCCGGGCATCAGGCGCTCAGGCGACAGCTCAGACGCGTGCGGCACGATCACCGGCGCACGCTTGGGCTCGGCGGCGGCGGCAGGAGCCGAGCGGCGCAGGTTGAACAGGTTCATCAAGGGCTCCAACCAATCACGGTAAAGGGCAGCCACGGTGCGGTCTTGGTGCCGGCACTCGATATTTTGCCTTTCCTATCAAAAGTGTTTTTCATCCGGGGTAACAATCGACCGAATCATCGCTGTAACCCTTTGGAATACGTCGATAGACTAGGCTTCAGCAGGGTTTTCGACCATTTCGTTTTTCCAGCATTTTCGATAAGTATTGCTTATGGATTTCCGCCAACTGCGTTATTTCGTCGCGGTGTACGAAGAAGGCCACGTAGGCCGTGCCGCCGAACGCCTGTCGCTGTCACAGCCGGCGCTTTCCCAGCAGATTCGCCAATTGGAGCACAGCCTCGACCTGAGCCTGTTCGAGCGCAGCAACAAACGCTTGCTGCCGACCCTGGCCGCCCACACCTTGTACAACCATGCCCTGCCGTTGCTCGACGGCCTGCAGCGCGCCCACGAGGCTATGCGCAACTTCAAGGGCCAGTCGCTGCGCACCTTGGCTATCGGTGTATTGCAGACCGTGCGGCCAAGCCTGATACCGCAGCTGCTTGAACGGCTGCGCAAGGCTCAACCTCACCTGGTCGTGCAGATTTACGAGTTGTCGGGGTTAGAAATCGAACGGCGCCTGCTCAATGGCAACCTGGACATCGGCATCAGCTACTTGCCGCCGCGCCAGCCAGGGCTGCATGGCCTGCTGTTGTACGAAGATGAGCTGCAACTGGTCATACCCGATACCCACCCGCTGAAGGACTTCAAGAAGGTGTCCATCCGTCAGGCCGCCGAGTTGCCCATGCTGATGCTGGGCGAAGAGTTCCAGATCCGCCAGATCTGGCAGGCGCAGCTGGCCAGCCAAGGCCGACGGCCGCAGGTGCAGGCAGAGATGAACAATATGGCAGGGATTCTCGATAGCCTCGCGCACACGGCGCTGGCTACCATTCTGCCGGGGCGCGCCAAGGAGGCCGCCGAAGATGATCAGGGGCTGCTGTGGAAGCCGTTGAGCGAGCCGCGCGTGCCATTGAAGGTTGGCTTGGTATTTCGCGATGCCCAGCGCCAGCAGGCCTCTGTAGAGCTGCTGCGCACATTGCTTGAGGAAGAGACGGACGCCCGCCTGCTGGGGGCATCACCGCTGGATGTGCTGGCCTAAAACACGCACATAAAGAAAACCCCGCCGAAGCGGGGTTTTCCAGACTGTTTCCCTGTGACATCCGTATCGCCCCGCCATCCTGGCAGGTGGTCCTTCGTCGTCATCCTTGATCTGTCCTATGCGCTTCCTGCGCAACGTCCATGTGATAAAGATTAACAGTGGATCCAATCTTAGAACAGTGGTGAAAAGTCACCGCGTCGTGTAGGAAAAAGCTTACACAGGGAGTTCATTCACAGATATGCGATGGCTGAGGCCGCTTTGCGGCCCAATCGCGACGCAAGGCCCCACATATCCAAACTTAGGCGATACCTGTGGGAGCGGCCTTGCGTCGCGATTGGGCTGCGCAGCAGCCCCAGAAATCGATCAGAACTGCTCGGCATCCAGCAGGTACAGCGACTCACTTCCCGCCTTCACCGAAGCCACCAGCGAATCCACCCGTGGCAGCAACCGCGCGAAGTAGAACCGCGCCGTACCCAGCTTGCCCGAATAGAACGGCGCATCCCCCTCGCCCGCCTGTGCCGCCCGCGCCATCAGAGCCCACATGTAGCCATAGGCAACATAGCCAAAGGCATGCAGGTACTCGACCGAAGCCGCGCCAATTTCATTCGGGTTGCCCTTGGCCTGCTGCAGTACCCACTCGGTCAACCCGTCGAGCTGATCGAGCGAAGCGCCCAGTGGCTTGGCGAATTCGTCCAGTTCGCTGCCTGCACCGGTAATGAACTGACGAATCTCGTCAGAGAACAGCTTGTAGTATGCCCCGCCGCTGGCCACCACTTTACGCCCCATCAGGTCGAGGGCCTGGATGCCATTGGTACCTTCGTAGATCTGGGTAATGCGCACGTCGCGCACCAACTGCTCCTGCCCCCACTCACGAATGTAACCATGCCCGCCAAATACCTGCTGGCCGTGCACTGCGCACTCCAGGCCCAGGTCGGTGAGGAAGGCCTTCGCCACCGGCGTCAGCAGTGCCACCAGCTCTTCGCTGCGTTTGCGCACACTGGCGTCTTCGCTGTACTTGGCACTGTCCAGTTGCATGGCCACATAAGTGGAGAATGCGCGGCCACCTTCGATCAGCGCCTTCATGGTCAACAGCATGCGACGCACGTCCGGGTGGACGATGATCGGGTCGGCAGCCTTGTCCTTGGCTTGTGGGCCGGCCGGGGCACGGCTTTGCAGGCGATCGCGGGCGTACTCCACGGCGTTCTGGTAGGAGCGCTCGGCCGACGCCAGGCCTTGAATGCCAACGCCCAGGCGCTCGTAGTTCATCATGGTGAACATGGCCGCCAGGCCTTTGTTCGGCTCACCGACGATGTAGCCGACAGCTTCGTCGAAGTTCATCACACAGGTAGCCGAGGCCTGGATGCCCATTTTGTGCTCGATCGAGCCGCAAGTGGCCGGGTTCCGCGCGCCGAGGCTACCGTCTTCATTGACCAGGAATTTCGGCACCAGGAACAGCGAAATACCTTTCGGCCCCGCCGGTGCATCCGGCAACTTGGCCAGCACCAGATGGATGATGTTCTCGGTCAGGTCGTGTTCGCCACCCGTGATGAAAATCTTGGTACCGCTGACCTTGTAGCTGCCATCCGCCTGGGGCTCGGCCTTGGTGCGGATGATGCCCAGGTCAGTACCGGCATGCGGCTCGGTCAGGCACATGGAGCCGGCCCAAACGCCGGCATACATGTTCGGAAGGTATTTTTCCTTCAAGGCCTCGCTGGCGTGGGCGTTGATCGACAGACAGGCGCCGGCCGTCAGCATCGGGTACAGGCCGAAAGCCAGGCTGGACGCGTTGACCATTTCCTCGACCTGGGCCGAGATGGCCTTGGGCATGCCCATACCGCCGAACAGCGGGTCGCCGCCCACGCCCACCCAGCCGCCTTCGGCGTAGGTGTTGTAGGCTTCAATGAAACCGGCCGGGGTCCGCACCGCGCCGTTGTCCCAGTGGCAGCCCTCTTCGTCGGCGGCGCGGCTGAGCGGCGCAATGGTCTTGGCGGTGACCTTGCCGGCTTCTTCCAGCACGGCCATGGCCGTGTCGGCATCGACAACCTCGGCCAGCCCGGGCAACTGCGTCCACTGCTCGGCCACGTTGAAGACTTCATTCAGTACGAAGCGCATGTCGCGCAGGGGCGCTTTATAGTCAGCCATGACAACCTCTCGCTAGTCGGGTCGGGGCGGTCTCGGGGAACCGCGACACTGGGGTTACTGGCAGTGTAACCGAACAACTTTTGCGAGACATAGGGTCATCAATCGACTGTATAGTCTCGCCTGGTCACGCCGTGCGCACTGCCCCACGCTGTGATTGTCGCCCATGCACCATGACACAATTTCGCCCCGCGCCTTTGGCACTGTAAAGCGCCTGGTCGGCGGATTTCAGCACCGCCTCGGGGTTTCGATGATCGGCCTGGCGCTCGGCCACGCCGATACTGATGGTGACCGAGACCGTGCCGCCGGCGCTGCCCGCCCGGCGCTGGCGCCCGGCGGTATCGTCCTGCGGGCGGTTGTGCTGATCGCGCAGGTGCATCACGTAATTGGCGATCACTTCACGCACGGCTTCCACATGCGGCACGCATTCCGCGGCAGTCTTGCCGGCGAACACCAGGGCGAACTCCTCCCCGCCATAACGGTAGGCGCGGCCACCGCCGGTGACCTTGGACAAGCGGCTGGCGACCAACCGCAGCACCTGGTCACCGACATCGTGGCCGTGGGTGTCGTTGAATTTCTTGAAGTGGTCGACATCGGTCATGGCGATCACATAGTTACGCCCCAGGCGCTGCATGCGCTCGTTCAGCGCACGACGCCCCGGCAGGCCAGTCAGCTCGTCACGGAAGGCCATCTGATAAGCCTCGTGCGCCACGGCTGCGGCGATCATCAACATTACCTGGCTGCACATGATGTTCAAGGTAAACGGCAGGATGAAGGTTTGCGGCAGCATCCAGAAAATGCCCAGCAGGCCGATCAACTGCGCAGCGTGCAGCGGCCGGGGTGCACGCAGGTACTGCACCACCAGCAGAATGAACACACCCAGGAACAGTGGGTAGACCATCTGGATCAGGCTCATCCAGTGGCCATGCAAAGCCGGCCAGCGGATCTCCGCCAACCAGGTCAGCAACGCCTCGGGGTAGCTTTGCTGGAGGGCCACCGCCACACTGCCCACGGCAAACAGTACGGCACCGCGGGCGACCAGGTCCTGCAGCAGGTGCGTGCGCTCCTGCCAGGCGCCGTACAGCCCGAACAGCGCCGGCAGCAACAGGCAGACCAGGTGGAAGATCACCGCGGCGTCCTCACGCACGCGGCCATGGTCACGGTAGAAGTCGGTCTGGGTATCGAGCAGGAAGTAGGCGATGTACACCGTCAGCATCAGGAACAGCTCACGCTGGCGGCGGTAAACCGCGCAGTAGGCGCCGCCCAGCAGTAGAACCAAGGTAGGCAGGACATTGAACAGCGATGTGAAAAAGACGCTGAGGTCTCTCACATAGGCTGCGGCGAGCCCTGCCAGCAACAAGAACAGCGACGGCAGGAAGTGGCTTGCGCGAACAGCGTTAAAACGAAACAAGGGTAATCTCCAACCCGGCAGATCAATAATGGCATTGTGCCCTCACTTCATCGGCAGTGCACTGGAACAGTTGAATTTGCGGTTGGATGACCGAACTTCCGGCCGCCACGCGAGCCTTGTAGGAGCGGGTTTACCCGCGAATACGGTAGCGCCGGCAACGGTGAACGGTTGATGGAGATTGGCCAGCAGGCACGGCCTCTTCGCGGGTAAACCCGCTCCTACGAGGGACCACGCTGAACCTGAAGACAAAAAAACCCGCCTGCCGGTCAGGGCAGGCGGGTTTTGGCTACAGCGCCAGTATCAGTACGACAGGCCGAAGTGCTCTTCGTCCATCGCCATCAGGTTGTTGGCGCCCGACAGCATGGTCGCCACATGGGTACGGGTACGTGGCAGGATGCGCTGGAAGTAGAAGCGGGCAGTCTGCAGCTTGGCGGTGTAGAACGCCTCCTCGCTGGTGCCGGCTGCCAGTTTCTCGGCGGCCAGGCGGGCGATGTCGGCCCAGAAGTAAGCCAGGCAGGCATAGCCGGAGTACATCAGGTAATCGACCGAAGCCGCACCCACTTCTTCACGGTCCTTCATGGCAGCCATGCCCACTTTCATGGTCAGCTCGCCCCACTCCTTGTTGATGGCCGCCAGCGGTTCGACGAACTCCTTGACCGCTTCGTTACCTTCCTGCGCCTGGCAGAACTTGTGCACGATCTTGGTGAAGCCCTTCAGTGCTTCGCCCTGAGTCATCAGCACTTTGCGACCGAGCAGGTCGAGGGCCTGAATACCGGTAGTGCCTTCGTACAGCATGGAGATACGGCTGTCGCGCACGTTCTGCTCCATGCCCCATTCGGCGATGAAGCCATGGCCACCGTAGATCTGTACGCCGTGGTTGGCGGCTTCGAAACCGACTTCGGTCATGAAAGCCTTGGCGATCGGGGTCAGGAACGCCAGCAGGGCGTCAGCCTTCTTGCGCTCTTCTTCGTCCTGGCTGTACTTGACGATGTCCACCTGCTTGGCAGTGAAGTACACCATCGCGCGATTGCCTTCGGCGAAGGCCTTCATGGTCAGCAGCATGCGCCGTACGTCCGGGTGGACGATGATCGGGTCAGCGGCCTTGTCCGGTGCTTTCGGGCCGGTCAGGGAACGCATCTGCAGGCGCTCACGGGCGTACTTCAGGCCACCCTGGAACGCCACCTCGGCGTGGGCCAAGCCTTGCAGCGCGGTACCCAGGCGAGCAGTGTTCATGAAGGTGAACATGCAGTTCAGGCCTTTGTTGGCTGGGCCGATCAGGTAGCCGGTGGCCGCATCGAAGTTCATGACGCAGGTGGCGTTACCGTGGATGCCCATCTTGTGTTCGATCGAGCCGCAGCTCACGCCGTTGCGCTCGCCCACGCCGCCCTCGGCGTTGGGCAGGAACTTCGGCACGATGAACAGTGAAATCCCCTTGGTACCGGCCGGTGCGTCCGGCAGGCGGGCCAGGACGATATGGACAATGTTGTCGGCCATGTCGTGCTCACCGGCCGAAATGAAGATCTTGGTGCCCGACACTTTGTAGCTGCCGTCGGCCTGTGGCTCGGCCTTGGTGCGCAGCATGCCCAGGTCGGTACCGCAGTGCGGTTCGGTCAGGCACATGGTGCCGGTCCACTCGCCGGACACCAGCTTGGTCAGGTAGGTGTGCTGCTGCTCGGCAGTGCCATGCGCAGAAATAGTGTTCATCGCGCCATGCGACAGGCCTGGGTACATACCCCACGACCAGTTCGAGCCACCGACCATTTCGCTCAGGGCCAGGCCCAGCGACTCTGGCAGGCCTTGGCCGCCATGCTCGACGTCATGTGCCAGGCTCGGCCAGCCGCCTTCGACGAACTGCTGGTAGGCTTCCTTGAAGCCGGTTGGGGTTTTCACCCCCGATTCGCTCCAGGTGCAGCCTTCCTGGTCACCCACGCGGTTCAACGGCGACAACACCTGCTCACAGAACTTCGCGCCTTCTTCAAGGATCGCGTCGACCATGTCGGGCGTGGCGTCCTGGCAGCCCGGCAGGCTCTGATAGTGCGCCTCATAGCCAAGCAGCTCGTCGCGAACGAAGCGGATATCACGCAAGGGGGCTTTGTAGTCAGGCATTGCGATGAACCTCTAGGTGAGTTCTGTGGGGTGACCCGCGCTTGGCGGAAGCCGATCAAACAGTTGTTTGAAACTTACGTTTAGCTCAGCTTTCTGTCAAGGATGGACTATGGTGCCATTTACGCCACGAAAAATGGCAAATCAGTCATGCCATGGCACAAACCCTTGTAGGAGCGGGCTTGCCCGCGAAGAGGCCCGACCAGACAAAATTGTTGTCTGATCGGACGCATTCGCGGGCAAGCCCGCTCCTACAAGGGCAGGCGCTGAAATAGGGGATGACGCAAGTGTTCAGGCGTAGGTGTCGATGATCCGGCCAAGCATTTCGTCGGATGCCTTGGCGACCTTCGCGCCAAGCTCGACTTCGGTCTTGCCCACCGCCTGTTGCACGACACTGGTGGCCAGGTCCATCTGCTGGCTGCGGTCGACCGCGCGCAGGCGTTCGGCCTGAAAATCGCTGGACTGGCTAGTGGCGGTACGTTCGGCAGTGGTGTTGGCGATCTGGCTGGCGGCCTGATCGACGCGGTTCTGGCCGGTCTGGATTGCGCTCAGGCCCGCGTAGTAGGCGGAGCTACCGGTGATTTCCATGTCAGGACTCCATTGACGCTGGATGACGAACAGCCCCAATTAAAACAGGCTAGGGGCGAAAAGGCCCGTTTAAATCCCTAATGGCTCAATGCCAGTTGATAGGCCTTGGGTATTCCTGCACTGGCTTCTTCGCGGGTAAACCCGCGCCCACAACGGTATGCGTTCCCTCGTAGGAGCGGGTTTACCCGCGAAGAGGCCGGGCCTGCATCACACTAATCCAGCAGATCCAACTGCAGATGCTCAGCCACCATGTCGGCACTGGCCTGCTTGAGCTTGGGCACCCGCCCCAGGCAAGGCGCCGGCAAGCGCTCTGCAAGGCTGGCCAGGTTCTCTTCCAGCCGTGAGGTGCGCGGCTCGATGATGTTTGCCACCCAACCCGCCAACTGCAGCCCATCACGCTCGATCGCTTCGGCGCTGAGCAAGGCATGGCTGATGCAACCCAACCGCACACCTACCACCAGAATCACCGGCAACCGCAGGGCAACGGCAAGGTCGGACAGGTTCTCCAGGCCCGACAGCGGTACGCGCCAGCCACCGGCCCCCTCTATCAGGGTGAAGTCGGCATTTTGTTGCAGCACATTGCGCATCGCCGCGAGCAGTTCTGGCACAGCCAGCGTCACCCCTGCCTCGCGCGCCGCCACATGCGGGGCAATAGCAGGCTCGAAGGCAAACGGATTGACCTGCTCATAGGGCAGCTTGACCGTGCTTTCGTCGATCAGCGCCAGGGCATCGCTATTGCGCAAACCTTTCGGCGTCATGGTGCAGCCCGAGGCAACCGGCTTGGCACCCAGTGTGCTCATGCCCTGCAAACGCGCCGCATGCAACAGGCCAGCGGCGATGGTGGTCTTGCCGACATCGGTATCGGTACCCGCAATGAAAAAGGCCTGGCTCATCGTGCTCCCCTTACGCCAGTGGCTTGCGCAACACACCATAGACCACTTGATAGGTGGCTGGCAGCCCCGCGGGTTGGCGAAATGCCTCATAGGCCTGCAACAGGCCCTGCATTCGCGCCCGGCCGGTGAGGCCGGAAGGTCGCCCAGGGTTCAGATTGTGCGCCCCCAACGCCTTCAGTTCGTGGGTCAGGCTGCGCACATCCGGGTAGTGCAGCACATGCGGGCACCGCTCCAGCTCAAGCTGTTCAAAACCGCTGGCTGCGCACAGGCGCTGATAGTCTTCGAAACGGCGGAAGCGGTTTACATGCACCAGGCCATCCACCGCCTGCCAACTGGCGCGCAGTTCATCAAGGGTGCCCACGCACAGGCTGCTGAAGGCCAGTACACCGCCTGGGCGCAGCACCCGCTGCGCCTCGTCCAGCACACTGGTGAACTGATCGCACCACTGCACCGCCAGGCTGGAAAACACCAGGTCGACGCTGCCATCGCGCAGCGGCAGACGCTCGGCGTCGCCAACCACGTGATACTGCGCCCCACCCTTTACATGACGGGCATGAAGCAACATGCCTTCGGCAATATCCACCGCCACGCCGCTGGCCTGGACGAAACGCTCGGCCAGCATGCGGCTGAAATGGCCGGTGCCACTGCCCAGGTCCAGCCAGTGTGACGGCTGCAGGCCTGCCGGCAACAGCTCCAGCAGGCTCAGGCCTACAGCGCGCTGAAGGGCCGCCACGCTGTCGTAACTGGCCGCGGCGCGGGAGAACGAGGCCGCCACCTGGCGCTTGTCGGGCAATGCGCCGGGCAGGGTCGGACGGGAAAGGTCAGTCATCGCCACTCTCATGCAGAAAACTCTTGATGCCCGCCGCCAGCTCCTGCGGATACTCCAGCAGGAACGCGTGGGAACTGTCTTCGACCAGGCCCACTTCTACATCGGGCAACAGCTCGCTCAACGCCTTTGCCGCCTCTGCCGGCACTAGCGCATCGCTGCCGGCGAACAGGTGCAGTTGCGGGCCACCATAGGCCTGCAAGGCTTCACGGGTGTCCAGCTTGGCCAGCACTTCAAGGCCAGTGGCCAGGTACAACGGGTCGGTATCCGGCACGCCGACACCCAGCTGACGCAACAAGGTGCGCGGCTGCAAGGCGCCGTCGCTGCACAAGGTACGGAAGCGCTTGAGGGTGACCTGGGTATGGTTGCGGCAGCCGTCGAGGAAGGTGCCGAAGGTGTCTTCGGCCATGCCATGGGGCCAATCTGGCCGGGCCAGGAAGCTGGGGTTGCTGGCCAAGGTCAGCAGTCCGCAGCAGTGGTCGCCACGCTTGTGCGCCAGCGCGCTGGCCAACATGCCACCCAGTGACCAGCCACCCAGCCAGACATTGTTGGGCAGCTTGCGGTCCAGATGGTCGATCCAGGCCTGCACATCGCTGTGGGCCAGTTCTGGCAGGGGCATCAGCTCTACCTGCAGGCGGGCATCCTGGGCACGCAGGCTAGCGGCCAGCGGCTCCAGCGCAGCAGTTCCCAAGCCCCAGCCGGGCAATAGAACAAGTCGATTACGCATCGGCGTTCTCCAACTGTGGATAACACTCGGCCAATGCATTCAACAATAGCTGCACCTGCGCCTCGCTGTGTGCGGCGCTCAGGGTTACCCGCAGGCGTGCGCTGCCAGCCGGCACGGTGGGTGGGCGGATGGCCGTCACCAGCAAGCCGCGCTCACGCAGCAGGCGTGACAGGCGCAACGCCTGCGCACTGTCGCCGATCACGATGGGCTGGATCGGCGTCGGGCTGTCCATCAACTGCAGCCCCAGCTGCTGCGCGCCTTCTCGGAACTGGCGAATCAAGGCTGCCAGGTGCTCACGACGCCAGGTTTCGCGGCGCAGCAGCTCCAGGCTCTTGAGTGTGGCGCAGGCCAGCGCCGGTGGCTGGCTGGTGGTGTAGATATAGGGGCGGGCGAACTGTACCAACGCCTCGATCAGCGCTTCGCTGCCAGCAACAAAGGCGCCCGCAGTGCCGCAAGCCTTGCCCAGCGTGCCGATCAGCACCGGTACGTCATCCACGCCCAGGCCAAAGTGCTCGACGATGCCGCCGCCCTGTGCGCCCAAGGTACCCAGGCCATGGGCATCGTCAACCATCAGCCAGGCTCCGCGGGCACGGGCGACATCAGCCAGCGCCGGCAGATCGGCGAGGTCACCGTCCATGCTGAATACGCCATCGGTCACCACCAGGGTATTGCCGACTGCCTTGTCCAGGCGGCTGGCCAGGCTGGCCGGGTCGTTATGCAGGTAGCGGTTGAAGCGGGCACCACTGAGCAGCCCGCCATCCAGCAGCGAGGCATGGTTGAGGCGGTCTTGCAGTACCGTGTCGCCCTGCCCCACCAGCGCGGTGATGGCGCCCAGATTGGCCATATAACCGGTGGAGAACAACAGTGCGCGCGGGCGGCCGGTAAGTTCAGCCAGTGCCTCTTCAACCTGATGGTGCGGAGTGCTGTGGCCAACCACCAGGTGCGAGGCACCACCCCCCACACCCCAGCGCTCGGCGCCGGCCTGCCAGGCGGCGATCACCTCGGGGTGGTTGGCCAGGCCCAGGTAGTCATTGCTGCAGAAGGCCAGCAACCGCTGGCCGTCGACCACGACTTCCGGCCCTTGCGGGCTTTCCAGCAATGGCCGGTGCCGATACAGGTCTGCGGCGCGCCGTTCGGCCAGGCGCGCTGCCAGGTCGAAAGCCATATCAGGCTGTCGCGGCGTCGTAGAACATCTCGCTGCTGCGCTGCTCGACCAGCGCTTGCTCGATGGCTGCCTGGTGCACTTCGTCGGCGTGCTCTTCACGCGCTTCGGGCTTGATGCCCAGGCGTGCGAACAGCTGCATGTCCTTGTCGGCCTGGGGGTTGGCAGTGGTCAGCAGCTTTTCGCCGTAGAAGATCGAGTTGGCGCCCGCCATGAAGGCCAGGGCCTGCATCTGCTCGTTCATCTGCTCGCGGCCGGCGGACAGGCGCACGTGAGACTTGGGCATGAGGATACGGGCCACGGCCAGCATACGGATAAAGTCGAACGGGTCGACGTCCTCTTCCTCAGCCAGCGGCGTGCCGGCCACCTTGACCAGCATGTTGATCGGCACCGACTCCGGGTGTTCCGGCAGGTTGGCCAGCTGGATCAGCAGGCCGGCGCGGTCATCCAGCGATTCACCCATGCCCAGAATGCCACCAGAGCAGATTTTCATCCCGGCATCGCGCACGTAGGCCAGGGTCTGCAGGCGCTCGCTGTAGGTACGTGTGGTGATGATGCTGCCGTAGAACTCCGGTGAGGTGTCGAGGTTGTGGTTGTAGTAGTCCAGACCCGCGTGGGCCAGGGCCTTGGTTTGCTCCTGATCGAGTTTGCCGAGGGTCATGCAGGTTTCCAGGCCCATGGCCTTGACGCCTTTGACCATCTCCAGCACGTAGGGCATGTCTTTGGCCGACGGGTGCTTCCACGCCGCCCCCATGCAGAAACGGGTAGAACCGATGGCTTTGGCGCGGGCAGCTTCTTCCAGCACCTTCTGCACTTCCATCAGCTTCTGTTTCTCCAGCCCGGTGTTGTAGTGGCCGGACTGCGGACAATATTTGCAATCTTCCGGGCAGGCGCCGGTCTTGATCGACAGCAAGGTCGAAACCTGCACGCGGTTGGGGTCGAAATGCGCGCGGTGCACGGTCTGCGCCTGGAACAGCAAATCATTGAACGGTTGCTGGAACAGCGCCTTGACCTCGGCCAGGGCCCAATCGTGACGTGTTGTTGCAGTTGTGCTGGCGCTCATCGGCGTTTCCTTGTTTAGGCTGTAGCTGGCGCCGGGACAGGAAAGCCCGCCAGCGCATCACGGATAGCTCGCATAGTCATGGAAGGCCTATGAACTGTCAACTGTACTGGAAGCGACTGGTTTACAAGTGCTCACTTATTAATCAGAAGTGCTTGTTATGCGATGAGCCTGCCGAGCAGCCTTACCCGTTGTGCGTCACCTGCGAACAGGCGCTGCCCTGGCTGGGTGATCAGTGCCGGCATTGCGCCCTGCCCTTGCCCATGGCCGGCTTGACCTGCGCCCCGTGTGGCCGCTGCTTGCCGGCCTTCGATCAGGTCATTGCCCTGTGGCATTTCGGTTTTCCGGTGGACACGTTGATCAGCCGTTTCAAGCACAATCGCCAATGGCCTTTGGGGCGCCTGATGGCTGAGCTGCTGGGGCAGGGGCTGCTGTATCGCTATGCCGAAGGGTTGCCTCGCCCTGACCTGCTGTTGCCTGTGCCTTTGGCCAGGCGTCGACTACGCGAGCGGGGGTTCAATCAGGCGGGGATGCTTGGGCGGTGGTTGTCGTCGCACGTCGGGGTAACCTGCAACGAGCGTTTGCTGGTCCGCACACGCGAGACACCGGCACAGCAACATCTGGGCGCCAAGGCACGGCAGCGCAATTTGCGCCAGGCGTTCGCGGTCATGGGCAAACTGGAAGGCAAGCATGTCGCCATCGTCGATGATGTGTTGACCACCGGTGCCACTGCGCAGGCTATCGCCCAGGCACTGCGCAAGGCAGGTGCGCGGCGGGTGGATGTGTATTGCCTGGCACGTACGCCCAAACCGGGGTATGTATGACCAGGCGCGACCTGCCCCTTTGTAAAGCACCCTTGTATACGGAATACCCATGTCCCTACCCCCCGTTCTCACCCAGCACATCGCCCGCCGCCCACAGCGCATCGCGCTACTGCAGCACATTGCCGAACAAGGCTCGATCACCCGCGCCGCCAAGGCCGCAGGTATCAGCTACAAGGCGGCCTGGGATGCCATCGACGAGCTCAACAACCTGGCCAGCCAGCCCTTGGTCAAGCGCAGCACCGGTGGCCGCGGCGGTGGCGGTGCGCACTTGTCGCCGGAAGGCGAGCGGGTGTTGCGCCTGTA
The DNA here is from genome assembly GCF_001655295.1 of Pseudomonas sp. JY-Q. Classification (NCBI taxonomy): domain Bacteria; kingdom Pseudomonadati; phylum Pseudomonadota; class Gammaproteobacteria; order Pseudomonadales; family Pseudomonadaceae; genus Pseudomonas; species Pseudomonas sp. JY-Q. Next base: position 5,723,394 of record NZ_CP011525.1, read on the forward strand.
CCAACGGCTGCAGGCCCTGCAGGCACAAATCCTTGAAGCCGCCGAAGAATCCAGCGACCTCGACCTGCTCGGGCGCCTGATGCTACGCACCAGTGCGCGCAACCAGTTGCAGGGCCAAGTCAGCGGCCTGCGCCCTGAAGGCCGGTATGACCGCGTCAGCCTGGCATTGGGTGGCGGGCTGGAGATCGATGCGCTGATCACCCACGACAGCACTGCGCGCCTGGAGCTGACCCTGGGAACGATGGTGGTGGCGCTGCTAAAGGCCGGGTGGGTGCGGTTGCTGGCGCAAGAGGAAGAAGCCGAGGGAGGCAGCAACTGTTTGAGCGCAACGGTGGAAGAAGTGCTGGCCGAGGAGGACGGCCCCAGCGAGGTCAGGCTGGCGCTGGGTAATGGTCAGACGTTGTGTGCCATTGCAGAGGCGCAGTGGTTGGCTGGGCAGCAGGTGGCGGCCGGCAGTTCGGTACGGGTGCAGTTCCATCCGTCCTATGTGCTGATCGGGATACCGGCATAGCCTGGCCACCCGGTGAGCAGATTGTGGGCCTGCCTGTGAAGAAGCCGGCACAGGCATAACGCGCTACCATGGCCCCACGCCGCTTACCCTCCGGAGCCACCATGTCCCACCCCTTCGACACCCTCACCCCCGACCTGGTCCTGGACGCAGTGGAAAGTCTGGGCTTTCTCAGCGATGCGCGGGTGCTGGCGCTGAACAGCTACGAGAACCGCGTGTACCAGGTGGGCATCGAAGACGCGCAGCCGCTGATTGCCAAGTTCTACCGCCCAGGCCGCTGGAGCGATGCAGCCATCCTCGAAGAACACGCCTTCACGGCCGAACTCGCCGACTGTGAAGTCCCGGTGGTTGCGCCCCTGCAGCACGATGACCGCACCTTGTTCGAACACAAGGGCTTCCGCTTCACGCTGTTCCCCCGTCGCGGCGGCCACGCCCCCGAGCCTGGCAACCTCGACCAGTTGTATCGCCTGGGCCAGTTACTTGGCCGCCTGCATGCCGTGGGCGCCAGCAAGCCGTTCAAGCACCGCGAGGCACTGGCTGTGGACAACTTTGGCCACGCCTCGCTGAACACCTTGCTGGAGGGTAATTTTGTCCCGCGTGAACTGCTGCCGGCGTTCGAGTCCGTGGCCCGCGATCTGCTCAAGCGGGTGGAGGACATCTACGCTCGCACACCACACCAGCTCATCCGCCTGCACGGCGACCTGCACCCCGGCAACCTGATGCACCGTGACGACGTGTACCACGTGGTCGACCTCGACGATTGCCGCATGGGCCCAGCGGTGCAAGACCTGTGGATGATGCTGGCCGGCAACCGCGAGGAGCGCCTGGGGCAACTGGCCGAGCTGATCGACGGCTACAACGAGTTCCACGACTTCGACCCGCGCGAACTGGCCCTGATCGAGCCCCTGCGCGCCCTGCGCCAGCTGCACTATAGCGCCTGGCTGGCAAGGCGCTGGGACGACCCCGCGTTCCCGCCCAGCTTCCCTTGGTTTGGCCAGCCACGCTACTGGGGCGACCAGATTCTCGCCTTGCGCGAACAGATGGCGGCGCTGGATGAAGCACCGCTGAAATTGTTCTAGAAGCACGCCCGCCTCTGTCTACAATAGGCGTCGCTTTATTTAGCAACCTAAGCAAGGATTCTGCATGCACGCCGCAAACCCGCGTCGCGGATACATACTGGGCTTGAGCGCCTACATCATCTGGGGCCTTTTCCCCCTCTACTTCAAGGCAATCCAGAGCGTCCCGGCGGTGGAAATCATTGTCCACCGGGTGCTCTGGTCAGCACTGTTCGGCTCGCTGCTGCTACTGGTGTGGAAACACCCCGGCTGGTGGCGGGAACTGCGCAACAACCCGCGCCGGCTGGGCATCCTGGCACTGAGCGGGGCACTGATCGCCGGTAACTGGCTGACCTACGTGTGGTCGGTGAACAACGGCCGTATGCTCGAGGCCAGCCTGGGCTATTACATCAACCCGCTGATCAACGTACTGCTGGGCATGCTGATTCTTGGCGAGCGCCTGCGCCGCCTGCAATGGCTGGCGGTGGGCATGGCTGCCGTGGGTGTGGCGCAGCAGGTGTGGCAAGTGGGCAGCCTGCCGTGGGTGTCACTGGTGCTGGCGTTGAGCTTCGGCTTCTATGGGCTGATCCGTAAGCAGGCACCGGTGGCGGCACTGCCCGGCCTGGTGGTGGAAACCTGGATGCTGGTGCCGCTGGCCCTTGGCTGGCTGCTGCTGCACCCGGCCGCGATGAGTGCCCAGGGCGCGTTCTATACCAGCAGCGAGGCGCTGTGGCTGATGGCGGCCGGGCCGGTGACGCTGGTGCCGCTGGTATGCTTCAACGCCGCCGCACGGCACCTGCCGTACACCACGCTGGGCTTCCTGCAGTACCTGGCACCGACCTTGGTGCTGTTGCAGGCTGTAGTGCTGTTCGATGAGCATTTGTCGTCGAGCACCCTGGCGGCCTTCATGTTCATCTGGGCAGGTTTGGCGATTTACAGCGTCGATGCATGGCTGAACTTGCGCAAACGTAGCTGATCAGAAAACGATCAAAACTCTGCAGGCCATGTAGCGCCTGGCCTGCAGAGACATCTCCATAGGTTATCCACACCCTCGTCCCCGCGCTTTGTGCACAAGCTGCTGATAATTGAGCATTTTTTGAGCAAAACAGTACAAGGCACGTGATACCTGGGCTGGAGAGGTACACCCCCAGGTTATCCACAGGGCCTTCCCCGTGATATCGGGATAACCGCAGATGGCCGCTTCGCAACACAAGGCCGCCCCACATTTGTCCGGTGTACGCAGGACCGTGTGGGAGCGGCCTTGTGTCGCGATAGGGCCGCAAAGCGGCCCCGGCAATCGCTGATCAATCCTCTGCCCGCAGCTTCAACTCCACCATCAAGTCATCCGCCAGGCTCTCCAGCCGCTGCTGCAGTTCTTCCAGCGGCAAGGTCAACGGCAACGCCAGCAATGCGTCGGCGTGGAACAACGGCTCACTGCTCATCGGCGCCGGCTGCACGTCTGTGGAAAACCGCTCGACGTTTACCTGCAACTCGGCCAGCAAGCGGGTAATGTCCCGCACGATCCCCGGCCGGTCGTTACCCACCAGCTCCATGGCAATTGGCTTCCAGGTGCACGACGGCTCGATCCCGCTCTCGGCAATCAGCACGCGAATGTCATACCTGGCCAGCCCCTGCAGCGAGGCCACAAGCTCGGCGTAATTCTCTGCCGGCACCGCCACCCGCAGAATGCCAGCAAACTGCCCGGCCATACGCGACATGCGGCTTTCCAGCCAGTTACCACTGTGGTCGGCGATGCACTGGGCAATACGTTCGACCTGGCCGGCCTTGTCAGGGGCAATTACAGTCAGTACAAGATGATCCACAAGCCCTTCCTCGTGTCGGACCGCGCCGGGCGGCAGAAAATCGGGGGATCGAGTCAGTATAGGCAAGGCGCGGCAACCTGCCGCAGGGCAATCTGCACAGCCAATCGTGTACTGTTTCAAGATTTATCTGGAACAATCCACCTGTTTTTTGCGAACATACCCTCTCCCAGCGTGACCATACGCGACCAACGGGTCGCATAACGGCGCTTTTAGTCTGATTTTGCCCCGCCTACTGCTTCATGTAGTATCCCGTGGCGCGGACTACAAAACGTCGTTTGGATGTCTGCCAAGGCGCCTGTGAAAATACGCACACTGCCCGCCAGCCTGTCTGGCAGGCCGCACCCAGCCGCCCCCGAGCAAAACCGGGAGCATGCACTGGTGCCGTGTTTAGAGAAGCGCTACAGGCTTAATACAGAAGAGCGAAATAGCTGAGCAGAGTGAGGCAAGCAATGACTGGATACGTTCAAGTCGGTGGCCTTCAGGTCGCCAAGGTCCTGTACGACTTCGTGAACAACGAAGCCATCCCCGGGACCGGCATCGTCGCCGAGCAGTTCTGGGCGGGTGCAGAGAAGATCATCAATGACCTCGCTCCAAAGAACAAAGCCCTGCTCGCCAAGCGCGACGAGCTGCAAGCCAAGATCGACGCCTGGCACCAGGCACGCAAAGGCCAGGCCCACGACGCCGCAGCCTACAAAGCATTCCTCCAGGAAATCGGCTACCTGCTGCCACAAGCCGACGATTTCCAGGCCACCACCCAGAACGTGGACGAAGAAATCGCCCACATGGCCGGCCCACAACTGGTCGTTCCGGTGATGAACGCCCGCTTCGCCCTGAACGCCGCCAACGCCCGCTGGGGTTCGCTGTACGACGCCCTTTACGGCACCGACGCCATCAGCGATGAAGGCGGCGCCGAAAAAGGCCAGGGTTACAACAAGGTACGCGGCGACAAGGTCATCGCCTTCGCCCGCGCCTTCCTCGACGAAGCCGCGCCACTGGCCGCCGGCTCGCACGTTGACTCCACGGGCTACCGCATCGAAGGCGGCAAGCTGGTTGTTGCCTTGAAAGGCGGCAGCAACAGCGGCCTGCGCGACGATGCGCAACTGATCGGCTTCCACGGCGACGCCGCCGCGCCGACTGCCGTGTTGCTCAAGCACAACGGCCTGCACTTCGAAATCCAGGTCGATGCCAGCACCCCCGTCGGCAGCACCGACGCCGCTGGCGTCAAAGACATCCTGATGGAGTCGGCACTGACCACCATCATGGACTGCGAAGACTCGGTTGCAGCCGTAGACGCTGACGACAAAGTCATCGTCTACCGCAACTGGCTGGGCTTGATGAAAGGCGACCTGGCCGAAAGCGTGAGCAAGGGTGGCAAAACCTTCACCCGCACCATGAACCCGGACCGCGAGTACGCGGCGCCCAACGGCGGCAGCGTGACCCTGCACGGTCGTTCGTTGCTGTTCGTGCGCAACGTTGGCCACCTGATGACCAACCCGGCGATCCTCGATGCCCAAGGCAACGAAATCCCCGAAGGTATCCAGGACGGGCTGTTCACCAACCTGATCGCCCTGCACAACCTCAACGGCAACACCAGCCGCAAGAATACCCGCAGCGGCAGCGTGTACATCGTCAAGCCGAAGATGCACGGCCCTGAGGAAGTGGCCTTCGCCGCCGAGATCTTCAGCCAGGTCGAAGACCTGCTGGGCATGCCGCGCAACACCGTCAAGGTCGGCATCATGGACGAGGAACGCCGTACCACGGTCAACCTCAAATCCTGCATCAAGGCAGCCGCCGAGCGCGTGGCGTTCATCAACACCGGCTTCCTTGACCGCACTGGCGATGAAATCCACACCTCGATGGAAGCCGGCGCCGTGGTGCGCAAAGGTGCCATGAAGAACGAGAAGTGGATCGGCGCCTACGAAAACAACAACGTCGACGTTGGCCTGGCCACCGGCCTGCAAGGCCGTGCGCAGATCGGCAAAGGCATGTGGGCCATGCCTGACCTGATGGCCGCCATGCTCGAGCAGAAGATCGCCCACCCGCTGGCCGGTGCCAACACCGCTTGGGTACCGTCGCCAACTGCCGCCACCCTGCACGCCCTGCACTACCACAAGGTGGACGTACAGGCGCGCCAGCGTGAACTGGCTTCACGTACCCCGGCGTCGGTGGACGACATTCTGGCCATTCCGCTGGCTGCCGACACCAACTGGTCGGCCGAAGAGATCCGCAACGAGCTGGACAACAACGCCCAGGGCATTCTCGGCTACGTGGTGCGTTGGATCGACCAGGGCGTGGGTTGCTCGAAGGTGCCGGACATCAACAACGTCGGCCTGATGGAAGACCGTGCCACCCTGCGCATCTCTGCCCAGCTGCTGGCCAACTGGCTGCGCCACGGCGTGGTCAGCCAGGAGCAGGTGCTGGAAAGCCTCAAGCGCATGGCCGTGGTGGTCGATCAGCAGAACGCTGGCGACGCCCTGTACCGCCCGATGGCGCCGAACTTCGACGACAACGTGGCGTTCCAGGCGGCTGTGGAACTGGTGGTGGAAGGTGGCAAGCAACCGAACGGTTATACCGAACCGGTACTGCACCGCCGTCGCCGCGAGTTCAAGGCGCGTAACGGGTTGTAAGTAACATCTGCGCCAGGGGCCGTTTTGCGGCCCCCTCGGCGCATCAACCCATTTTCAGTTCTTTCCTCACCAGCTCCAACAGCTTGCCCAAATCCACCGGCTTGAGCAGGAAGTCCACCACCCCCAGGTGCATCACATCCACTGCCTCTTCCACATCGGTGTCACCCGACACCACAATGATCGACAACGCCGCCCGCTCCGACGCGCGAATTGTCCTGATCAAGTCCAGTCCACTTTCAGGCTGCATGCGCAAATCGGTAATCATCAACCCGATACGCTTCTGGTAGTGCAGGTACAACCTGGCTTCCTCGGCCCCATCCGCCCCCACCGCATCAATGCCCCGGCTTTTCAGGTACAGGATGAGCGCCTCACGGTTAACCGCGTTGTCATCCACCACCAGCACCAACGGTCTGGCTGCCACAGGCGCACTTTGGTTTATCACGGCCAAGGCCTCGCGCTCGGCGTCGCTCAGGATGTCGGTGTGCTCGGGCATGCTTGTCTCGTCAAAATAATTCCGCTTCAGCATTAGGACCGCATTACTTGCGTAACCCGTTTCGCCTTTCGTCGGGTCTTTGACAAGGGCGCTCATAGACTTACGTCCAATGGGCACCACCCCGCCGCAAGCCGACCATGGAGGCAGAGAACAACATGGCCGGTACCTATATATAGATATATATAGTTCGGCATAGCGATACGGTCAGTTTCATGAGCAAAAAGGACGCCTACAGCCAGGCGGGCAAGACAGCGGTACTGCAAAACATCCAAGGCACATTGCAGTTCCTGCAGCGCTTTCCGCCGTTCAATCAGATGGAGCACAGCCACCTGGCCTTCTTGGTCGAGCAGTGCCAGCTGCGCTTCTACGCCTGCGGTGAAAGCATCGTCAAACCTGCCGACGGGCCGGTCGAGCACTTCTACATCGTCAAGCAGGGCCGCGTGGTTGGCGAGCGCCAGCACCTGGCCAAACCGGGTGTCGAAACCACGTTCGAGATCACCAGCGGGGAGTGCTTCCCGCTGGCAGCCCTGCTGGGTGAGCGGGCAACCCGCACCGAGCACCTGGCCGGGGAAGACACCTTCTGCCTGCAACTGAACAAGGCCGCATTCATCCGCGTGTTCTCGATGTCTGAAGTGTTTCGGGATTTTGCCCTGCGCGGTGTCAGCAGCCTGCTTGATCAGGTCAATCAGCAAGTACGCCAGCGCGCGGTGGAAACCCTCGGCACCCAATACTCGCTGAACACCCCCCTGGGTGAACTGGCCATGCGTCACCCGGTGGTGTGCAGCGCCCATACGCCCCTGCGCGAAGCCGTGCGGCTGATGCACGAGCAACAGGTGGGCAGCATCGTGGTGGTCGACCCGCAGCGCTACCCCATCGGTATCTTCACCTTGCGCGACCTGCGCCAGGTGGTGGCGACAGTAGATGCCGACCTGGGCGCCGCCATCGACCGGCACATGACCGCCAAACCGTTCTACCTCCCACCCCAGGCCAGCGCCTTCGATGCCGCCATGGCCATGACCGAGCGGCATATTGCCCATGTCTGCCTGGTGGAAAACGGACGCCTGTGCGGCGTGGTTTCCGAGCGCGACCTGTTCTCCCTGCAACGGGTCGATCTGGTTCACCTGGCGCGCACCATACGCCATGCACCACGCCTGGATACGCTGGTTTCGCTGCGCGGCGAAATCAGCCAGCTTGTAGAACGCATGCTGGCCCATGGCGCATCGTCGACGCAGATCACCCAGATCATTACCTTGCTCAACGACCATACCGTGTGCCGGGTCATCGAACTGGCCCTGGCCGAACGTGGCGACCCGGGCGTGCCGTTCAGCTGGCTGTGCTTTGGCAGCGAAGGGCGACGCGAGCAGACCCTGCACACCGACCAGGACAACGGCATCCTCTTCGAAGCAGTCGACAGCGCCGAGGCCGACGCGATCCGCGCTCGCCTGCTGCCGCTGGCGCAATACATCAACCAATGCCTGGCCCAGTGCGGTTTCACCCTGTGCATGGGTAACGTCATGGCCGGCAACCCCGAACTGTGCCTGTCGCGCAGCGAGTGGGCGCGACGCTTTGCCGGGTTTGTTCGCGAAGCCAGCCCGGAGAACCTGTTGGGCTCGAGCATCTACTTCGACCTGCGTGTGGTGTGGGGCGACGAGCAAGGCTGCGAGCAGCTGCGCCAAGGCCTGCTGGCACAGGTAGCCGACAACCGCATCTTTCAGCGCATGATGGCTGACAACGCACTGCGCCAACGCCCGCCGGTGGGCCGGTTGCGCGAGTTCGTGCTGACACGCCAGGGCAACGACAAGGCGGCGACCCTCGACCTCAAGGTCCAGGGCCTGACGCCCTTCGTGGATGGTGCCCGTTTGCTGGCCCTGGCCAATGGCATAGCTGCCTGCAATACCCTGGAGCGCCTACGCCAACTGGTGGCCAAGGGCGTGATCGAGCCGTTGGACGGCGCCGCCTATGAAGAGGCCTACCACTTCATCCAGCAAACCCGCATGCAGCAGCACCAGCGCCAGATACGCGACAACCTGCCTTACTCCAACCGGGTCGACCCGGACAGCCTCAACCACCTGGACCGGCGCATCCTGCGCGAGTCGCTGCGCCAGGCCCAGCGCCTGCAAAGCAGCCTGGCCTTGAGGTACCAGTTGTGAGCCTGTTCGCCTGGCTGCGCCCCAGCGCGCCCGAGCTGGACCACGCCAAGCGCCAGCGCCTGGCCCGGTTGCCCAAGCCCGTGCCGCTGGGGGTATGTACCCTGCGTGAGCAGCGCTGGGTGGTGCTGGACCTGGAAACCAGCGGGCTCAACCCCAACCGTGATCAGGTACTGTCGATTGGGGCGGTGGCCATCGAGGACGGTGCCATCGACTTTGCCCAGCAGTTCGAACGCACATTGCACCGGCCTTTGCAGAAGACCAACGCCAGCGTACTGATCCACGGCTTGGGCCCCAGCGCATTGGCTGCCGGTTGCGACCCGGCCGAGGCCTTGCTGGATCTACTCGATTTCATTGGCAACAGCCCGGTGCTGGCGTTTCACGCGCCATTCGATCAGCGCATGCTGGCCCGTGCGCTGAAAGAGACCCTTGGGCATCGCTTGCAGTCAATGTTCCTCGACGTTGCCGAACTGGCACCGATGCTCAACCCAGACACGGTACTGCGCGAGGCCGGGCTGGATGACTGGGTGGCACGGTTTGGCTTGCAGGTTGAAGAACGCCATCATGCCAGTGCCGATGCCCAGGTGACCGCAGAGCTTGCGCTGATCCTGTTCAGCCAGGCCCGGCGCCAGCAGCTGGACAGCCCGCTGCAGCTAGAGCAACGGTTGCGCGGGTGGCGACGGCGCAAGATGCAGAGTCATGGTTTGTAAGGCGTGGGATTTGCAGCGCCGGTGAGATCGAGCGCCGCCCGTGCGGCGCATCGCGAGCAAGCTCGATCCCACCGGCGCCACATAACTCAAACCAAGCCCCATGATGGCAATCCGATAAGCGTCCATTGCACCCACCCCCTCCCCTCTGCAACAATCGAGAATAATTATCGTTAGTTAATGCATTCGTTCCGGGGGGACGCTGCTTGTCTTCTGCACAAAGCCCACACGCCGATCTGGTCGGTGCGCTGTACCGCGACCACCGCGGCTGGCTGCTCGCCTGGCTGCAACGCAGCATGGCCTGCCGCCAACGTGCCGAAGACCTGAGCCAGGACACCTTCGTGCGCCTGCTTGGTCGTGAGCAACTGGAGACACCCCGCGAACCCCGCGCGTTTCTGGCCGCCGTGGCCAAGGGGCTGATGTTCGACCACTTCCGTCGCACCGCGCTGGAACAAGCCTACCTGGCCGAGCTGGCATTGATCCCTGAAACCGAACAGCCCTCGCCAGAAATGCAGCACCTGATCCTTGAAGACCTCAAAGCCATCGACCGCCTGCTCGGCAAGCTGTCGAGCAAGGCTCGCGCGGCGTTTCTGCACAGCCGCCTGGACGGCATGGGCCATGCCGAGATTGCCGAGCGCCTTGGCGTTTCGGTGTCGCGGGTGCGCCAGTACATCGCCCAAGGGATGCGCCAGTGCTATGTAGCCCTGTATGGGGAGCCGACGTGAGCAACGTCCCGGTTTCGTCCCGGGTCCTGGAAGCCGCGATTGCCTGGAAACTCAGCCTCGGCGACAGCAGCAGCACGCCTGATGAGCGCAATGAATTCATGCGCTGGCATGCCGCCAGCGAAGAGCACGCACGTGCCTGGCGCCAGCTCGGCGCCATGGACCAACGCGTTAGCGCGGCGGCTGGCCCGGCACGCCAGGCGCTGCTGCAATCACGCGCCAGCCTGCGGCGACGCATTGGCAAGGTTGGCGGCGGGCTGGCTGGCACGTTTCTGCTCGGCGCGCTGCTGGCATGGGGCGGCGCCCCGTCGCTGGCACCCAGCTACTGGCTGGCTGACCAGCGCACCGCCACGGGAGAGTTGCGTACCTTGCGCCTGGAAGACGGCACACTGCTGAGCCTGAACACCCACACCGCCGTGGACATCGACTACGCCGGCGCGCAACGGGTGATCGTGCTGCACCAAGGCGAAATCTCGGTCGAAACCGGCCACCAGGACTCGCGCCCGCTGCTGGTACGCACTGAGGACGGTCGTTTGCGGCCACTGGGCACACGCTTCCTGGTGCGCCGCGAAGCCGGCGGTACGCGCCTGGAAGTGCTGCAAGCCTCGGTCGCCGCCATGCCGCATAACAGCGGCGACGAACAGGTGCTGCGCGAAGGCCAGCAGGTGTTGATGAACGCCAACGGCCTCGGCGAGGTTGGCACGGTGCCTGCCGGTGCCGATGCCTGGACCCGCGGCATGCTGGTGGTCGACAACGTACGCCTGGGCGACCTGCTCGCCACACTGGGCCAGTACCGCAGCGGCTACCTCGGGGTGGATGCCAAGGTCGCCGACCTGCGTGTGACCGGCAGCTTCCCGCTGACCAACACCGACCTGGCGCTGGCCTCGCTGGTGCCGGCGTTGCCGGTGAAGATCGAGCGGCATACGCAGTGGTGGGTGAACGTCACTTCCAAATAGGCCGGGCCTGCTGACCAAATTCCACCCGCCGCTCACCGTTGCCGCCACCACCGTATTCGCGGGTAAACCCGCTCCTACCACGGTGGTGGGCACACATCACGGTCGGCGTAGGAGCGGGTTCACCCGCGAAGAGGCCGGGCCTGCTGGCCAATTTCCACCCGCCGTTCACTGTTGCCGCCACCACCGTATTCGCGGGTAAACCCGCTCCTACCACGGTGGTGGACACACATCACGGTCGTCGTAGGAGCGGGTTCACCCGCGAAGAGGCCGGTGCTGGCAAACCCCCTTTTAAATAATTCTCAATATTTTTCAGATTCACCCTGTCACTTTTCAGATCTCGCTCGGCAAGGAAGCAGCAAGCACTTACCCGTCGAGGAACCGCCGCATGTCCCGTGCCGTTGATCATATTCTGCGCCCCAGCCTGATGGCCCTGGCCATCGGCCTGGCTGCCCCGCTGACCAGCCCTGCCTTGTTCGCCGCCGAGCAATCCATGTCGCGCGCCTACAACCTGCCCAGCGCGCCACTGGCCACCACCCTCAACCAGATCGCCAGCCAGGCCGGCATTGCCTTGGCCATCGACCCGGCACTGGTCAGCGGACGCACCTCGGCCCCGGTAAGCGGCCAATACGACGGCCTGGGCGCCCTGCAAGCCGCCCTGAGCGGTACCGGCCTGCAGTTGCAGCAGAGCAGTGCGGGCAGCTACAGCCTGGTGGCCGTGCCGGATGGCACACTGGCCTTGCCGGAAACCACCGTGAATGCCACCAGCGCCAGCGAAAGCGCCTGGGGCCCGGTTGAAGGCTACGTGGCCAAGCGCACCGCTGCTGGCACCAAGACTGACACGGCACTTGTGGAAGTCCCCCGCTCCATCTCTGTCGCCACCCGCGAGCAAATGAAAGACCGCGGTGTACACAGCCTGGATGATGCAGTGCGCTACATGCCAGGCATCGTCTCTGCCAGCTTCGGCAGCGATACGCGGTATGACTGGATGCGCGTGCGCGGCTTCGAGCCAACACAATTTCTAGATGGGCTACCGCTGCCACGCGGCGTGTATGCCAACCCGAAAGCCGAAACCTGGAACCTCGACCGCCTCGCCCTGCTGCGCGGCCCGGCCTCTTCGATCTACGGCCAGACCCCACCTGGCGGCCTGCTGGACATGGTCAGCCGCCGTCCGCAAGCGGAAAGCGCTCACGAAATCGAGCTTCAATACGGCAGCGACAACCATCGCCAGATCAACTTCGCCAGCACCGGCAAGATCGACGATGAAGGTCGCTTTCTCTATGGCGTCAGTGGCGTTATCCGTGACAGTGGCACCCAGATCGACCACATCGACAACAAGCGCTACAACATTGCCCCAAGCCTGACCTGGAACATTGACGAAGACACGACGCTGACCTTCCTGACCCAGTTCACCCGTGACGATACCGGTGCCACCAGCCAATTCCGGCCCATCCAGGGCACCAAGATCGACATGCCGTTCGGCAAGATCTCGCACCACAAGAACCTGGGTGACCCGGATTACGAGTTCTACGACCGTACTTACTACGCGCTGGGTTACGCCTTCGAACACCGCATCAACGACGTCTGGCAGTTCCGCCAGAACCTGCGCTACACCAAGTCAGACCTGTCGTTCCAGACCATCACCCCCTGGCAGTTACTACGAGCCCGGCGGCCCGGTCAAAGACGATGGCACTGTCAGCCGCATGTCCACCAACACCGATGAAGACATCAGCCAGTTCGCGGTGGACAACAACTTCCAGGCGGACTTCGCGACCGGGGACATCAACCACACGCTGTTGATCGGCCTGGACCACCAGCGCATCAACACCAACTACCTGTCGATCTTCGACTTCACCGTGCCGGACAGCAACGTCAACAACCCGGTCTACGGGCTGCCGATCACTCGCCCGGATCGCTCGACCGCGTTTTACGACTACAACCAGAAAACCCGTCAGACCGGCCTGTATGTGCAGGACCAGATGGCGCTTGGTAACTGGCGCCTGACCCTGGGCGGTCGTGAAGACTGGGTGCACACCGGCACCAAGTTCTTCAACCAGGGCGATGCCACCAATACCCAGCGGGACAAGAAGTTCAGCGGCAACGCAGCCATCAGCTACGTGTTCGACTCGGGCTTCGTGCCGTACCTGTCCTATGCCGAGTCGTTCCAGCCGTCCAGCAATGCCAGTGTGTCGGCCTCGGACTCGTTCAAGCCCACCGAAGGCAAACAGTGGGAGCTGGGCGTGAAGTATCAGCCGCCGGGGTCCAACACCCTGTTGTCGGCAGCCGTGTACGACCTGACTCAGAAAAACGTCTCGGTCACCAACACGGTCGGTGGTGTGACCATCACCAGCCAGACCGGTGAAGTGAAAGTCCGCGGCCTTGAACTGGAAGCGGTTTCCGATGTGACCGACAACCTGAAGGTGATTGCCGCCTACACCCTGGCCAAGTCCGAGGTGCAGGATGGCGATTTCAAAGGTAACCGCCTGCAACTGATGCCTAACCAGCAAGCGTCCATCTGGGGCGACTATACCTGGCACTCGGGCGTGCTCGACGGCTTCGGCATCGGCCTGGGCGCGCGTTATACCGGTAATACCTACGGCGACCAAGGCAATACCTACCTGGGCAAGGCCAAGGCCTACACCGTCTTCGACGGGTCGGTGCATTACGACCTGGGTCGCCTGAACGGCAGCCTGAAGGGCGCGTCGGTCGCGGTCACCGCCACCAACCTGCTGAACAAGGACTACCTCTCTACTTGTGACGCGTACTACTGCTACTACGGCGATGAGCGCAGCGTTGTCGCCAGCGCCACTTACAAGTTCTGAGTGAGCTGGGGCCGCCTTGCGGCCCCGGGTTCCAACCGACAACAATCGGTACCGTGATGAAGAGCCCCACCATCCGCCGCTGGTCCTTGATCCACACCTGGAGCAGCCTGGTCTGTACCCTGTTCCTGCTGTTGCTGGCAGTCACCGGCCTGCCGCTGATCTTCCACCACGAACTCGAACACCTGCTAGGCGACGCCCCTGAACTGCGTGAAATGCCGGCAGGCACCCCGCACCTCGACCTGCAGCAACTGGTGCTCAAGGCCGAACAACATCGCCCCGGCGAGGTCATGCAGTACTTCGGCTACGATGAAGACGAGCCCAACGGCGTGGTCGCCATTACCGCCGCCACCGCCGGCACCGACCCCAACCTGTCGCACACCTTCATGCTCGATGCACGCACCGGCGAGGCGGTGGCCATGCCGGCCGCCAACGGCGGTTTCATGATGGTGATGCTGCGCCTGCATGTGGACATGTTCGCAGGCCTGCCGGGCAAGCTGCTGCTGGCCTTCATGGGCGTATTGTTCATTGTCGCGATTGTCTCCGGCACCGTGCTCTATGCGCCGTTCATGCGCCGCCTGGAATTCGGCACCGTACGCCACAAGAAGTCCCGCCGCCTGCGCTGGCTCGACCTGCACAACCTGATCGGCGTGGTCACCCTGGCCTGGGCATTGACAGTGAGCGTGACCGGGGTAATCAGTGCCCTGTCCGACCTGGTCATCGCGGCCTGGCGCAACGACAGCCTGGCTGCGATGGTTGCCCCCTACCGCGACGCCCCGCCGCTCGTCGAGCGCGCCCCAGCCTCTCGCCTGCTGGAAATTGCCGAGCGGGCCGCACCCGGCATGCGCCCGGACTTCATCGCGTTTCCTGGCACGCGCTTCTCCAGCGAGCACCACTATGCGGTGTTCATGAACGGTGCCACCCACCTGAGTTCGCACCTGTTCACGCCGGTACTGATCGATGCTCGCACCCTTGAAGTGACTGCCGTCGGCAACCGTCCCTGGTACATGGATGCCATGGGCCTGTCGCAGCCACTGCATTTCGGCGATTACGGCGGGCGACCGATGCAGATCCTCTGGGCGTTAATGGACGTGCTGACAATCATCGTGCTCGGCAGCGGCCTCTACCTGTGGTGGGGCAAGCAGCGCAAACCCAGGGAGGCACGCGCATGAGCCACAGGTCGCAACCCACTGCGCGCCTCTTCGCCTGGCCAGTGTTGATTGCCCTGCTTGGCTTTCTGGGCCTGTTCGCCGCACTGCTCGGCGACGGTGGCTGGGACGTTCTGGCATGGGCCGGCCTGGGCCTGCCGGCCCTGCTGAGCCTGCGCGGGCTGCTCTGGCGTCGGGGGCGCTAGCCCGCTACCACCCCGCAACCGCAGGTATTGCCAAGCATGGGGTTTTCCTCAACCAAGGAACCGCCCCATGCGCCCCCTCGAACAACTGGAACAGATCGACCGACAAATCGGTGGCTTGCTCGACGGCCTTCCGACCCTCGACCTTCAACACCCCATCAACCCCGACACGCGCACCTGACTGCACGGCGAACTGGCCAGCTTCTGGACCACGGCCGATGAGCAAGGCGAAACCCCCAGACAAAAGCTGCTGGCACTGCGCAAGGCGCTGATGCTGGCCGAGGTTGAACTGCGCCTGGGCGACGAGACCTTGGGCTACCGCTCAGCCGATCAACTATGGGCCTGCCTGCAACAGCCACTACCCTCCCAGCGCAGGCATATGCCCCTGGCCAAAAGGCCACAGGTCTACCGCGTTCTGCTGGAAGGCCTACGGCCCAACTGGCGAAGCTACCTGCCAGGCACACTGATCATCGTTGCCGGTACCGCCGAAGGCCCTATGCTCACGCCTCAGGATGCCGCAGGCGCTGCTTTGCTGTGCAGCCTGTCACAAGGCATCGAGGCTTTCGACTCCCTGGGCGCACTGCACCAGGAGCTTTGCGAACGCCTGGAAGACCCACTCCAGAGCAGACCGCTGCTGCATCTGTACACTGACACGCAGGCGGACCGCGCTCGCCGGTCACAGCGCCTGCGCTATGACTGGTACGCCGACAGCCTGCTGGAGGCCCAGATCGACAGTGTGATAGAAGCCCAACGCCAACGCCTGAGTGACACCGGCTTGTGGAGCAACGGCTCACCCGACCAGCACACCCGAATACATAAAGCCCTGGCGCTATGGCCCGAAGTCGGCGCCAAACCCATCCTGCAAACACGCTACTCTCAATTGCTTGAGAAGAATCTGCCCAACTGGCTGCGCAATACATCTGCGCAAGGCCTGAGCCATATGATGCAGGCCATGCAAACGCTGGTGGCAATCGCCGAGCAGGCTGCTGCCCCGGGAGTGCTGAGCCTTAACGACTTCAAACAACGCAATAGCCTGCTGGCCTGGGCCAACGCACGCCTTCGCGAGCGCCTGAGCCATGACCTGGGGTACGACACAGATCCTCGCGAGATCAAGATCGTGGTCGTACGCGCCCGCCGCACGGGCGCCATCATGCATCCCTTCGCCCTCTCATCCTATGTCACCTATGTAGGCATGCGACGCGTGGGCCACGAGATGGTGGAGATGGTCGAGGAAATCAACACCCTCGAAGAGATCGCCCTCAAGAACTTGCCGTGGTTCGATACCGACTACTGGCTGACTGCCCGGGTGATCCATGCCCACGGCAAAGCCATGCCCGCCGGGCTCACGCCGCAGTATGTCAAGCACATGGTCCGGGAACTGAACGTGGGTGACAGCTACGCAAAGTACCTGCACACCCAACTGATCAGTTCCAGAGCAGGCAAATGGCGCCTGACTGCGCACAGCAAGGTCAACCATGCACGCATGCACGCTGAAGCCGTGAAGGCGCGCTACGCCGGACACTTTGGCGAAGACCCTTTCGAACATGGCTACAACTGGGTGCGCGCAGTGCTGGACCAACCACACAATGCCTTGCGTGCGCCAGTAGCAGGCTACCCGGTCACTGTTCGGCAGTTGAACATCATGGGCCATACCCTGCAGGGCGTGCTTCTGCTCAACAGCCTCCCCTACAAGTCTCCGGCATGCGTGCTGTACACCCCGGATGCCCCGGACCGCAGGGCCTGGCGCCGTTTTCGCACGACCCGCGAACTGCTTCGCACATTGCGCCAACAGCCCACGTTGAGAGCATACGTAGCCCAGCGCCTGCCATTGCTGCCTGCCGCCACGGTGGAGCGGCTGCTGGAGAAGGGTCGCATGAGCACACATTTGACGACACCCGAGATCAAGGACGACCTGTTCTTCGTCTACTACATGGCCGAAGCCCGGGCGCTGATCGCTCAGGCCGATGCCGAAAGCATGACGACCAGGGAAGTGAATGTGGAGTCGGTCATGGCGCTGAGCTGGCGCTTACTGGACTTCATCAGCCTGCTGCTGCCGAACCGTGCGCTGCTGGTGCTGTCGATCGGCCGCATGGCAATCGATATCTGGGACGGCGCCGAGGCCTTCAAGCAAGAGGATGTCGAAGGGGTGATACGGCATGCCTATCAGGCGCTTAGCCACATCAACGATGCGGGAACCAGTTTTCTGGGTTCCAGAGTGCTGCGCCGATCCCTGCGCGGGATCCCCAAACAACCGCCACTGCCGCTGCCCGCACGCCTCCAGGTACAACCGGGCAGCAGCAGCCTGCGCTATCGCATAGACGGTATCTACGGTGAAGGTGTCTACGAGCAAAGCTCGGCGTTTGGTGGGCAATCGCTGTACTTCGTCAAGGACAACGACAACCGCTATTACCGGGTCAGCTTCGACGGCTACCGCTGGCGAGCCATCGACCCTGACCAGCCAGATGCCTATCTGCAGCAACCGCTCAAGCGCAAAGCCGACGGGCAGTGGGTCATCGACTCACCGGTGCTCTGGTACGACGGGCTGCCCGACCTGACACAATTACTGCAGGACTGCTATCTGCAAACGCCTGTGGACGGCCTGCCGGTAAACATCGAACAAGGGCTTTTTCAAGCTGACGATCAGCTGTACCTGGCGCTCAAGGACGGGCAGTTGCCTGTGCGCCGCCACTTGCTGCCGGATCATTACCACTTGCAGATTGCCGTTGCCAGCAACGCCGGCGTGGTGCCGTGGGCGGTGCTGCGCCACGAAAACGGCCAGTGGCTGATACGCGTTCGTCAGGCAGGGCGCAGCAGTGACTGGCTGACGTTGCCAGATCAACCACCGCCGGCCCACTGACAGCCGGAACCGGCGGCCTCAGTCGACCAGTTTTGGCAACAGCCGGTCCAGCCGCTGATGCAAGGCACTGCCATTGGGCCAGTTGCGCAGCAGCCGCGCCCGGTCACGGGCATAGGCCGGGGCGAAGCTGAGCTGGGTGGCGTGCTGGCACATGGCATCGAGGTCGATCAGCGACCACTGGCCGTTGTGCCAGAACAGGTTATGGCCTTTGAAGTCACCGTGGCTGATGCGTTCGCGAATCAGCTGCTGCATCACGTGCACCAAAGCATCCACCTGCTCCTCGGGCGCATCGCCGCTTTCGACGTAGGGCGCGAAGCATGCCGTCAGGTCCGGGCCGTCGACATACTCGGTGACCAGGTAAGCACGGCTGCGCAGGCCCAGCACCCGCTGCTCCAGCACCGCGAGGGGGCGTGGCGTGGCGATGTCGAGGAATTCCAGGCGGTGGCCTTCAATCCAGGAATGCCAGGCCCGGCTCGGGCGCCAGAAGCGCTTGAACCAATGTGCGGTGTTCTTGATGTTGTAGCGCTTGATCACCAACGGGCGACCATTGACCTCGATGCGCGCCACGCTGGCAGCGCCACCGGTCTTGTACAAATGGCCCTTGTCGATCAGCGCATCGGCCTGCTCCAGTACTGGCTGCATGGCCTGGACCTCACTGCGGCGGATCGCCTGCAAACCCGAGAGGGTGCGCTGGACGCTGAACAGGCTGCACTCGCGGCCAGCCTTGTCCAGATAGTCCTTCTGCCGCCAGTGGCGCACCTTGTCCACCTGTTTCTGCAGGGCTTCCAGCGGCAACGCATGCTCGGCATTGGCCAGCAGGTAATGCACCAGCAGCTCTTCGATGAACGGCTCCAGGCGCTTGGGCAACTGGGCGAAGAACACCCCGAGGTTTTCCAGCACGCGTGGACGCGACAACTGCTGACCGGGTGTTTCCGCCCTGATGCCCGCACCGTCGATCAGGTACAGCTTGCCGGCATGGCGCAGCAGGTTGTCCAGGTGCAGGTCTTCCTGCCAAAGGCCTTGAGCGTGCATGTGCGCCACAGCCGTGAGCGCTTCGCCCAGTACCAGGTGCTGCTCGTCCGCCAGCACTGGCAGGTTTTCCACTGCGGCCCAGGCATCGGCCAGGCTTTGGGCACCGTCAAGGAACTCGAACAGCAGCCAGCCGCCCTCGCCTTCCTTGAGGCCGTCGGCCAGTAGCGTCGGTGTGGTCAGGCCTTGTTCGGCCAGCAACTTCACACCCTGCAGTTCGCGCTGGAAATGCCGCGCGGCGTTACCACCGACCAGCAGCTTCGCCAGCACCGGTGTGCCACGCCAGACACCAGCGCCCACATAACGCTGGCCCGGCAGCACACGCAGCAGGGTGAGCAGTTGCAAGTCGGCACTGCCGGCGGCATCAACCAACGTGATACTCAGGGGCAGCGTCGGGCTGCGCCCGGCATCCTTCAGTTCAGACAAACGCATCAGCGAGCCTCTTTTTCACGACGGCGTTGCGTCAGCCGTTGCAGCCAGGTGTCGACCAGCGCGCCGTCAGCCGGCTGCCCCAGGTAGGTCGCCAGCAAAGTACGTACATCCTGCACGCGCCAGGCCTGCGCGCGGCGCAGCAGCGGCTCCAGGTCCTTGAGGCGGTCACGCATGCCGAACAGCAGCGGCCGGGTCTTTTCCAGGTCGATCAATTGCGCGTCCCAACCCTCACGGCGTTGACGCAGGAAAATGTGCTTGGGGTAGAAGCAACCATGCACCTGGCCGGCGCTGTGCAGGGTGCGCGCCAGCTGACCGCAGGCCTGCAGGATGCCAGTGCGCTCGGCTTCACCCAACCGCGGCCACTGCGCCAGCAGGCTGTCGAGGTCGGCCCATTCGTCCAGAGCGCGGGTCATCAGGATAGCCCGGTGCTTGCCGCCCTGCTTGCGCTCGCCGTAGAACACCGCCTGCAATGCCGGAATGCGCAGCTTCTGGTAGCGACTGATGTTGCGGAATTCGCGGGCGAAGGTGGGCTCGCCGAACGGCCGGTGCAAGGTACGGGTCAGGTAGTCGCTCTGGCGCTTGAGGTAGTAGCCCTTGCCTTCGAGTTCCAGACGGAAGACGCTGCTCCAGCCACCACGGCCGGTGTTGGGTTCGTCCACAGCATCAAGTTGCAGCGCCCACAGTGCCTCGAAGTTGTCCAGGCCATGGCGCTTGAGCAGCGCGAGGTCCGCGCTGGCCAGGTAATCGGTCATTCCCTTCCCTCGAAAAAGCCCAGTACCCGATGAATGCGCTTCTTGTCACGCACATTCAGCCGGTCGCGGCCACGGTATTGCAGGTAGAAGCGCAGGCGCTGGGTAGCTGACAGGTGGTATTTGGCCACTTTGTCCAGGCATGCCAGGTCCTTGATCATCCGGTGGCGCCACATGAAACCGCGCCAGAAGTCGCCGGTGGGGCAGTCGATGAAGAATAGCGTGCCTTGGTCATCGACCAGCAGGTTGCGCCACTTCAGGTCGTTATGGGCAAAGCGGTGTTGGTGCATGACCCGGGTATGGCGCGCCAGTTGACGGCTGACATGGTCGACCCAGCTGCGGTCGGCCAAGCGCGCATCGTTGTTATCGGCCAGGGCCGACAGGTCTTCGGTGTGCGGCAGCTCACGGGTGATCATAGCGCCACGGCCAAAGGCCAGGCCGTTGCGCTCCAGGCCCCAGGCCACGACTTCGGCAGTGGGAATACCCCATTTGGCGAACTGCTTGAGGTTTTGCCATTCGGCCTTGATGCGTGGCCGCCCCAGGTACCGGCGCATGTGCTTGCCGGCCCCGGTGTAGCGCTTGACGTAGTAGTTGATCCCGTCACGCTCGATGCGTACCACCTCACTGAGCGGGTCGCGGGTCAGCCGTTCGCCCTGGAGGGCGAACACCGCGTCGAGGCTGCCGAAGTCCGCCGCCAGGTGTTCGTACCCCGGCGCCAGTGTCCAACTCGCCATCAGAGTGCGTCCCCATAGCGTTGCTTGCGATCGTAGAGTTTCTGGGCCTTGCGCTCCAACCAGGCGAGCAGCGCGGCTTCGTCCTTCAGCACCTGCCGCAGCGGACGCTGGAAGTAACCGCGCAGGAAGCGCAGCTTGTCGCGTTGGGTCAGGCCAATGTCCAGGGCCGAAAAGTACAGCGCAGCCAGGTCTTTGTCGCGCCAGCGGCGGCTGATTCTGGCACGGGTTTGCGCGCGGTGCAGGTCGATCACCGACAGTTTGAAGTCATCTGCCGTCACCGGTCGGTCGGTGTGCAGCAGAAAATGGCAGATGTAGCAATCACGGTGGTTGACCCCGGCGCGGTGCATCCCGCCGGTCATCTTCGCCACCTCGGCGATCAGTGCACGCTTCAGGCGCGGCTCAGGCGGCTGCTTGACCCAGTCGATGCTGAAGTCTTCCAGGCTGATGGTCGGCGCCAGCTCTTCAGTGATGATGAACGAGTGCTGCGCGGCCGGGTTGCTGCCACGCTCGCCATAGGCGACTGCGGTCATGGTAGGCACACCCACCTCATGCAGGCGCTGGATGGCCTTCCACTCCTGGCCGGCACCGAGCACCGGCAGCTTGGCGGTGAACAGGTTCTTGAAGATCTCGCCCCAGCCGATGCCACGGTGGATCTTGACGAAAAAGCCCTCGCCAGCCACTTCGGTGCGCAGCGTGCGGCGCCCTTCCAGCTCGCGATAGACCTCGCCTTGCAGCGCCTCCACGGCGTCGAAGGCATCACGCCCGGCCCACAGGCGTTTGAAGGGTTCGGCCAATATCAGCTTCATGCGGTTTTTTGCCCCAGGATCACGTCGGCAGCATGCTGCGGCATGCTGTACAGATCGGCGCTATCAGCAAATGCCAGGCCATTGCGCGACCAGCTGGCACGCGCCTGCGGGTCTTCGAGCATGCGCTGCAGATAGCCGTTGAGCTGATCTTGTTCGAACGGCTCGTCCAGCACCAGGCCGCTGTCGGCCTCGGCAATGTAGTGGGCATAACCGCACACCTTGGACACCAGCACCGGCAAGCCGGCGACCAACGCTTCGAGCAGCACCGTACCGGTATTCTCGTTGTACGCCGGGTGAATCAGCAGGTCGGCGCCCAGCAGGAAGCGCGGGATATCGCTGCGGCCCTTGAGGAACTGCACCTGGTCGCCCAGGCCCAGGGTAGCGCTTTGCAGCTGGAATACCTTGGGGTCGTCCTGGCCGATCACCATCAGCCTGGTGCGTTTGCGCAGGGTCGACGGCAGCGCGGCCAGTGCCTTGAGGCTGCGGTCCACGCCTTTGGTCTTGAAGCCTGAGCCAATCTGCACCAGCAGCAGGTCGTCATCCCCAAGATTGAATTCCTTGCGGAACTCGGCGCGGATCTCGGCGGCATTGGCCGGCGCACGGCGATCCTGGGAAATACCTGGCGGCAGCAGGTGGAAGCGTTCTACCGGGGTGCCGTAATGCTTGATGAACAGCGGCTGCTGCACTTCGGAAATCATCAGCACTTCGGTATGGGCGTCCTTGGCAAACACCGCACGCTCGTACTCGGCAAAGTGCCGGTAGCGGCCCCAGCGGCGGTACAGGCCACCGCGCAGGGTCTGCGCCTTGTCCTCGAAGCAGCCGTCGGCGGCGTAGTACACGTCCAGCCCCGGCATCTTGTTGAAGCCGATCAGGCGGTCGACCGGGCGCTTGGCCAGGTCGGCGGCCATCCAGGCGCTGAGCTTCTCGTTGCGGCGGTGGTTGAAGATCGCCTTCACCGGCGCCACCAGCACTTCGAAGCCCGGCGGAATGTCACCCTCCCAGATCAGCGTATACACACGGATCTGGTGGCCCCGCTTCTGGCATTCCAGGGCAATGCGCATGAAATCGCGCTGCAGCCCGCCGAAGGGGAAATATTTGTAAAGCACGAAAGCCAGTTGCATCAACGGACATCCTCAGCCAGCAGCAACGCGCTCAAGCGGCTCGCCACATGCTCGGGATTCAGGCGAGTGAAGCACAGTGGCCACTCGCGTTTCAGATCGAACCGGGCCAGGTCATCGGCGCTCGGTTTGTAGGTGCACTTCTTCTGCAGGCAGGGAGCGCAAGGCCAGTCACTGGCCTGGTGAATCTGGGTCCGTCCGTAGGCGCCAGTCAGGCCCGGGTTGGTTGGGCCAAACAGCGAAAGGGTGGGCACATCGAGTGCCGCCGCCAGGTGGCCAAGGCCGGTATCGACCGCCACGCAGGCCTTTGCCGCCGCCAGAACACGAGCGACGCCGGCAAGGTTCAATTTGGGGAGCACCTGGCAGTTGTTCAAGCCTTGGGCAATTCGCTCGGCCCGCGCCTTCTCAGCCGGATTACCCCAAGGCAGGCGCACTTCCAGCTTGCGCCGGCCCATGCGCTCGGCCAGTTCGCGCCAGTAGGCTTCGGGCCAATGCTTGGTCGCCCAGGTGGTGCCATGCAGGAACACCACATAGGGCGCAGCCGGGGGCAGTTGCAGGCGGTCGAGGTCCAGGCCGTAGTTGCCGATGCCTTCTGGCAGGTCATAGGCCAGGGCCATGGCAAACAGTTGGCGTACCCGCTCCACCGCGTGCTGGCCGGTAGCGACCGACAGAGGCCGGTCGTAGAAGCGGCTGGCCCAGCCTTCGCGCGCCGAGTAGCGGTCCAGGCCGGCTACGGGTGCCTTCACGTAACGGGTCAACCAGGCCGACTTGACCAGGCCCTGGGCGTCGATCACAAGGTCGTACTTGCGCTCGCGCACACGCTGCTTGAACGCCTTCCACTCGCCACTCTTGATGGTTTGCCAAAGGTTCTTGCGCCAGCGACGGATCGCCACCGGGATGACCTGGTCGACCGCGGGGTGCCAACTGGGGATTTCGGCGAAGCCTTCTTCCACCACCCAATCGAAACGGATGCCGGGAATGGCATGGGCGGCATCGGTAAGCGCCGGCAGGGTGTGGATGACATCCCCCAGCGAGGAGGTCTTGATGATCAGTACCCGCACTTAGTCGACCTCGGCCACGGTATCGATCAGGTCCGGTCCGCTGAGGCTGTGCAGGGCGGCAATCACTTTGCCCGGTTCCAGCAGACGCAGGCAATTGTAATGGCCGAAGCGACAGGTGCGGTCAAAGCACGGGCTGCACTCGATACCGGTGCGCACCACTTCCACCTGTTCGGCCAGCGGTGGGGTGAAGCCGGGTGAAGTCGAGCCGTACACCGCCACCAACGGACGGTTCAGCGCAGCGGCCACGTGCATCAGGCCGGAATCGTTGGACACCACGGCATGGGCGCAGGACATCAGGTCGATGGCCTCGGCCAGCGAGGTCTCACCGGCCAGGTTGGACGACTCTTCACGGAACCCCGGAATCAGCCGGTCGCGGATCTGCTCACCGACCGGGTGATCGTTCTTCGAGCCGAACAGCCACACTTGCCAGCCTTGGCGAATCATCGCATCGGCCACAGCGGCATAGTGCTCTGCCGGCCAGCGCTTGGCTTCGCCAAACTCGGCGCCAGGGCACAGCGCCAGTACCGGACGGTCCAGTTCCAGGCCGAACTTGGCCAGGGCGGCGTCACGGCTTTGCGCTTCGATCTGCAGGTTGGGGCGCGGGTATGGCTGCGGCAGCTCGGCGCCGGGTGCGTAAGCCAGGGCCATGAAGCGCTCGATCATCAGCGGATAGCGGGCCTTGTCCAGCTTGCGCACATCGTTCAGCAGGCCGAAGCGCATTTCACCGCGCCAGCCGGTGCGTTTGGGAATGCCGGCAAAAAAGGGCACCAGCGCCGACTTGAGCGAGTTGGGCAGCAGGATAGCCTGGTCGTACTGGCCGGCCAGGGACTTGCCGATGCGCCGACGTGTGGCCAGCTCCAGCGCGCCGTGACCGAGCGGGAAGCTCAAGGCCTGACGCACTTCAGGCATGCGTTCGAGGATCGGCCGGCTCCATTCAGGGGCCAGCACGTCGATCACGCAGTCGGGGTGCTGCTGTTTCAGGCACTGGAACAGGGTCTGCGCCATCACCATGTCGCCGACCCAGCTGGGGCCAATGATCAGTATTCTCATGCTTAGTCCAGAAACGCTCGGGGAGGCTACAGACTGCGGTACAGCCTGGCCTCCCCTCTTTATATTCAGGCTATGTGGCCGACAGTGTAACACCGGTGGTGAGGCATGAGCCTTTGGGGCTGCTTTGCAGCCCTTTCGCGACACAAGGCCGCTCCCACAAAAGGTACTGCATACGCCGGCCAATGGTGGGAGCGGCCTTGTGTCGCGAAAGGGCCGCACAGCGGCCCCAACAATCTCAAGTCAGCCCCAGTTCACCCCAGATCCGCCGCACTTCACGGCGTTCATCGGCAAACTGTGCCGCATCGATCACCCCGGCCTGCTTCTGCAGGGCCTGGCGGTGGGAGGCCGAGCGGAACGCCTTGTACACTTCACGCAACAGCACCGCGTCACTGGCCGGCATCAGGTTCGCCTGCTCCAGCTCTTCCAGAATGCGGATGTTATCGGTCCATCGAAGTATGGCCGGATGGTCATGGGACCAGGCCAAAGCGGCGTATTGCACCATAAATTCGATATCGACGATACCGCCGGCATCCTGCTTGATATCGAAGGGTACACCGGCGTCGAAGGCGTTCGCCGCAGTACCGGCAGCCGTAGCCTTGGTACCGAGGTTGTCACGCATCTTGGCGCGCATTTCACTCACCTCACCGCGCAGCTTTTCCAGGTCGCGGGCCTGGCCCAGTACCTTGGCGCGCACACCTTCGAACGCCGCACCCACCTGCTTGCAACCCACCAGCACGCGGGCCCGCACCAGCGCCTGGTGCTCCCAGGTCCAGGCTTCGTTCTGCTGGTAGCGCTCGAAGGCGCCCAGCGAGCTGACCAGCAGGCCCGAGGCGCCGGACGGGCGCAGGCGCATATCCACGTCGTACAGTTGGCCCGAGTTGGTCTGGGTGGTCAGCAAGTGGATGATGCGCTGCCCCAGACGCGTGAAGAACTGCGCGCTGTCGATAGGCTTCGCACCGTCGGTTTCCGCCTGCGGATCGCCATCATGGATGAAGACCAGGTCCAGGTCCGAACCGTGGCCGAGCTCCAGGCCGCCCATCTTGCCGTAACCGATGATGATGAAACCCGGGTCGCACAGGCTGCCGTCGCTGCGCTTGGGTTGGCCGTGGCGGGCCACGGTCTGGCGCCAGGCCAAGGCCAGCACCTGGTCGAGGATGGCTTCCGCCAGCCAGGTCAGGTAGTCGCTGACTTTCATCAACGGCAGGTTGCCGCTGATTTCCGAGGCGGCCACGCGCAGGCTGTGGGCCAGCTTGAAATGGCGCAGCGCCTCCATCTGCTGCTCCAGGTCGTCCTCGGGGATGCGCGTCAGGCGCTCGCGCAGCTCGCTGGCCAGTTCTGGCGCCAAGGGCGGGCTGAACAAGCGGCCCTCATTGAGCAGTTCGTCGAGCAGCAGCGGGTAAAGGGCAATCTGCTCGGCAATCCACGGGCTGGCGGCGCACAGCGTCAGCAAACGGCGCAAGGCACCGGGGTTTTCGGTCAGCAGTACCAGGTAGGCAGAACGCCTTGCCACAGCCTCGACCAATGGCAACACCCGCTCAAGTACCAGGTCGGGGTTGTCATGCTCCACCGCCTGGGCAAGCAGCCGTGGGATGAATGCGTCAAGTCGCTCACGGCCGATGCGCTGCATCGAGCGCAACTGCGGGCTGGAACGCAGCCCGGCCAGGCGCCTCAAGGCTTCGGCGGGTTGCTTGAAGCCAGCCTCTTGCAATTGCCGGCCAGCGGCTTCTTCATCCTGCGCCTGCTCCCACAACGGCGACCACTCACCACCCACCACCAGTTCGCCTTCGCCGTCTTCATCATCCGGGTCGGCAATGACCTGGCGGAAATGCCAGTCGATACGGCCTCGCCAGTACATCAGCTGGTCGTGGAAGCTCTGCCAATCGGCAAAACCGAGCACATAGGCCACGCGAGCCTGATCGGTCTCACCTTCCGGTAACATTTGCGTCTGGCGGTCGGCGATGGCCTGGATGGCGTGCTCGGTGTAGCGCAGGAACTCATAGCCCTCGCGCAACTCGGCCACCACTGCTGGCGGCAGGTAGCCTTGGCCTTCCAGGGTGGCCAGCACCTTGAGCAACGGCCGCTGCTGCAGGCTGAGGTCACGCCCGCCGTGGATCAGCTGGAAAGCCTGGGCAATGAACTCCACTTCGCGAATACCACCGGCACCCAGCTTGATGTTCTCGGCCATGCCCTTGCGCCGCACTTCCTGCTGGATCAGCTGCTTCATGGTGCGCAGCGCTTCGATTGCGGAAAAGTCCAGGTAGCGGCGGTACACGAACGGGCGCAGCATCTCCTGCAGCTGCGCGCCGGCCGCCTGGTCGCCGGCCACCACCCGCGCCTTGATCATCGCGTAACGTTCCCAGTCACGGCCCTGGTCCTGGTAGTACTGCTCCAGTGCATTGAAGCTGAGCACCAGGGCACCCGCCGAACCATAGGGACGCAGGCGCATGTCAACGCGGAATACAAAGCCGTCGACGGTAACCGGGTCCAGCGCCTTGATCAGCCTTTGGCCCAGGCGCGTGAAGAACTCCTGGTTATCCAGCGAGCGCTTCACC
Organism: Pseudomonas sp. JY-Q; assembly: GCF_001655295.1. Lineage (NCBI taxonomy): Bacteria > Pseudomonadati > Pseudomonadota > Gammaproteobacteria > Pseudomonadales > Pseudomonadaceae > Pseudomonas > Pseudomonas sp. JY-Q. The sequence continues at coordinate 5,750,987 of NZ_CP011525.1, forward strand.
CCTTCGGTTTCACCGCCCTCGGGGAAACCGAAGATCAGGTCGATGTCCGACGACAGGTTAAGCTCTACCGCTCCCAGCTTGCCCATGCCCAGCACCACCATGTGCTGCGGCTGGCCGCTGCGGTTGCCGATGGGCGTCCCGAATTGCTGGCAATGGCGCGGGTACAGCCATTGGTAGGCTTCGTCGATGGCCGCATCGGCAAGGTCCGACAGGTCGCGGCAGGTTTCGCCAAGTTCCGCCTGACGGGTAATGTCGCGCCAGATAATGCGCAACTGCTGGCGGTTGCGCGCGCGGCGCAGATTGCGCGCCAGCTCGTCCTCGCTCTGTGCCGCCTGGGCTGTTGCGGCGATTTGCCCGCGCAGCTCACCCGGGGCGTATCGCCGCTCCAGCTCGCCACTGGCCAGCAGGGCGAACAGCATGGCGGGCTCGCGCTGGGCCAGGCTGAGCACGAACTCGCTGGCAGCAGCCACCTGGTCGAACTGCTGCCGGTGCAGCGGGCTCCAGGCCTGCAGGTCGAGTTCGGGGTGGCCGGCCACGGCATCGCTGATGAACTGCTGGTTGCGAGTGACCAGCGGCTGCAAGGTGGCAGGCAGATCGGAGGGCAAAGGTAGGCGCATGGTCTATCCTTGATCGGCGTGAAATAGAGGGGAAAAAGCGGCCAAGGGGAAGCCGGACCACGGTTGGACTGTCGTACAAAAGTTGGAAATAGCTGAAAAAAACGAAAACTTGGCAACAAACATCAAGAACCACCCGTTCGCGACACAATGCCAACCAACATGAACGTTTTTCCTCACAAGCCAAGGTGCGACCAAACGTCGCACAAATGTAGTTTTACTACTACTCGTGTCGTGTAAAAGCATGAAATGCGAAAGCAAATGTAGTAAAACTACAACGCGCCGGAAGACACCCCGGTAATCCAAGAATTCACGACGTCTGCCCATAAGGCCAGTCGCAATCTCAGGCAATCGATTCTGGTTGCCTTTCCGCCCTGGAGCAAGCCATGCAAGACCTCGATCCAATCGAAACCCAGGAATGGCTGGATGCCCTGGAGTCGGTCCTCGACAAAGAAGGCGAAGACCGCGCTCATTACCTGATGACCCGTATGGGCGAGCTGGCCACCCGTAGTGGCTCCCAGCTGCCGTATGCGATCACCACGCCATACCGCAACACCATCCCTGTCACCCACGAAGCACGCATGCCTGGCGACCTGTTCATGGAACGCCGCATTCGCTCGATGGTGCGTTGGAACGCGCTGGCCATGGTCATGCGTACCAACCTGAAAGACTCGGACCTGGGCGGACACATCTCTAGCTTCGCCTCCAGTGCCACCCTGTACGACATCGGCTTCAACTACTTCTTCCAGGCCCCTACCGAAGAACACGGCGGCGACCTGGTCTTCTTCCAGGGCCACGCTTCGCCTGGCGTCTACGCCCGTGCCTTCATGGAAGGCCGTATCAGCGAAGACCAGATGAACAACTTCCGTCAGGAAGTGGACGGCAACGGCCTGTCTTCGTACCCGCACCCATGGTTGATGCCTGACTTCTGGCAGTTCCCGACCGTTTCGATGGGTCTGGGCCCAATCCAGGCGATCTACCAGGCACGCTTCATGAAGTACCTGGAAGCCCGTGGCTTCATCCCGGCCGGCAAGCAGAAGGTCTGGTGCTTCATGGGCGACGGTGAGTGCGACGAGCCGGAATCCCTGGGTGCAATCGCCCTGGCCGGCCGCGAGAAGCTGGACAACCTGATCTTCGTCATCAACTGCAACCTGCAGCGCCTCGACGGCCCGGTTCGCGGCAACGGCAAGATCATCCAGGAACTCGAAGGCGTGTTCCGTGGCGGTGGCTGGAACGTCAACAAAGTCGTCTGGGGCCGTTTCTGGGACCCACTGCTGGCCAAGGACACCAACGGTGCCCTGCAGCGCCGCATGGACGAAGTCATCGACGGCGAATACCAGAACTACAAAGCCAAAGACGGCGCGTACGTTCGCGAGCACTTCTTCAACACCCCGGAACTCAAGGCCATGGTCGAAGACCTGTCCGACGAAGAGATCTGGAAGCTCAACCGTGGCGGTCACGACCCGTACAAGGTCTACGCGGCGTATCACCAGGCTGTGAACCACAAAGAGCAGCCGACCGTCATCCTGGCCAAGACCATCAAGGGTTACGGCACCGGTGCTGGCGAAGCCAAGAACACCGCGCACAACACCAAGAAGGTCGACGTCGACAGCCTGCGTCACTTCCGTGACCGCTTCGACATCCCGGTCAAGGATGCCGACCTGGAGAACCTGCCGTTCTTCAAGCCGGAAGAAGGTTCTGCCGAAGCCAAGTACCTGGCCGAGCGCCGCGCAGCCCTGGGTGGCTTCGTACCGCAGCGCCGTGCCAAGAGCTTCAGCGTGCCGACCCCGCCACTGGAAACGCTGAAAGCGATCCTGGACGGCTCGGGCGACCGCGAAATCTCCACCACCATGGCCTTCGTGCGTATTCTGGCGCAGCTGGTCAAGGACAAGGACATCGGCCAGCGCATCGTCCCGATCATCCCGGACGAAGCCCGTACCTTCGGTATGGAAGGCATGTTCCGCCAGTTGGGTATCTACTCGTCGGTCGGCCAGCTCTACGAGCCAGTCGATAAAGACCAGGTGATGTTCTACCGCGAAGACAAGAAGGGCCAGATCCTCGAGGAAGGCATCAACGAAGCCGGCGCCATGTCGTCGTTCATCGCTGCCGGTACCTCGTACAGCTGCCACAACCAGCCGATGCTGCCGTTCTACATCTTCTACTCGATGTTCGGTTTCCAGCGTATTGGCGACCTGGCCTGGGCTGCTGGCGACAGCCGCACCCGTGGCTTCCTGATCGGCGGTACCGCCGGCCGTACCACCCTCAACGGTGAAGGCCTGCAGCACGAAGACGGTCACAGCCACATGATGGCGGGCACCATCCCGAACTGCCGCACCTACGATCCGACCTACGGCTACGAGCTGGCGGTGATCATCCAGGACGGCATGAAGAAGATGACCGAAGAGCAACAGGACATCTTCTACTACATCACCGTGATGAACGAATCCTACCAGCAGCCAGCCATGCCGGCCGGTGTCGAGGAAGGCATCATCAAGGGCATGTACCTGCTGGAAGAGGACACCCGCGAAGCCGCACACCACGTACAGCTGATGGGCTCCGGCACCATCCTGCGCGAAGTCCGCGAAGCCGCGAAGATCCTGCGTGAAGAGTTCAACGTCGGTGCCGACGTGTGGAGCGTCACCAGCTTCAACGAACTGCGCCGCGACGGCCTGGCCGTGGAACGCGCCAACCGCCTGAAGCCTGGCCAGAAGCCACAGCAGACCTACGTCGAGCAGTGCCTGAACGGTCGCAAAGGCCCGGTTATCGCCTCTACCGACTACATGAAGCTGTTCGCCGAGCAGATTCGCCAGTGGGTACCGAGCAAAGAGTTCAAAGTCCTGGGTACCGACGGTTACGGTCGCAGCGACAGCCGCAAGAAGCTGCGTCACTTCTTCGAAGTCGACCGCCACTTCGTGGTGCTGGCTGCCCTGGAAGCCCTGGCTGACCGTGGCGAGATCGAACCCAAGGTTGTTGCAGACGCTATCGTCAAGTTCGGTATCGACCCGGACAAGCGCAACCCACTGGACTGCTGAGGAGTATTTTTAAGTGAGCGAACTCATTCGCGTACCTGACATCGGCAGCGGTGAAGGTGAAATCATCGAGCTGTTCGTCAAGGTCGGTGATCGTATCGAGGCTGACCAGAGCCTGCTGACCCTGGAGTCCGACAAGGCCTCCATGGAAATTCCGGCGCCCAAGGCCGGCGTCATCAAGGAACTGAAGGTCAAGCTGGGCGACCGCCTGAAAGAAGGCGACGAGCTGCTGGTCCTGGAAGCCGAGGGCGCCGCTGCTGCGGCCCCTGAGGCACCGGCCGCTGCCGCTGCCGCTGCTCCGGCTGCGGCGCCAGCGCCAGCCGCTGAAGCCGCTCCTGCTGCTCCAGCCGCAGCCCCGGCTGCTGCCAGCGTGCAGGACATCCACGTGCCGGACATCGGTTCGTCGGGCAAGGCCAAGATCATCGAAGTGCTGGTCAAGGTCGGCGACACCGTCGAAGCCGACCAGTCGCTGATTACCCTGGAGTCCGACAAGGCCTCCATGGAAATCCCGTCGCCGGCTGCCGGCGTGGTCGAAGAAGTACTGTGCAAGCTGGAAGACGAAGTCGGCACTGGCGACCTGATCTTCAAGCTGAAAGTGGCGGGTGCCGCCCCGGCTGCCGCGCCGGCACCGGCTGCTGCTCCTGCACCAGCCAAGGCTGAGGCTGCTCCGGCTGCCGCACCTGCCGCTGCCGCCCCGGCTGCTGCCCCTGCACCGGCTGCTACCGCACCGGCCGCTGGCAGCAATGCCAAGGTTCACGCAGGCCCTGCTGTTCGTCAGCTGGCCCGTGAATTCGGTGTCGAGCTGGGTGCAGTTGCTGCCACCGGCCCGCACGGTCGCATCCTGAAAGAAGACGTGCAGGTCTACGTCAAGGCCATGATGCAGAAGGCCAAGGAAGCGCCGGCAGCCGCCGGTGCGACCGGTGGTGCTGGCATCCCGCCGATCCCTGCCGTGGACTTCAGCAAGTTCGGTGAAGTGGAAGAAGTGGCCCTGACCCGCCTGATGCAGGTCGGTGCTGCCAACCTGCACCGCAGCTGGCTCAACGTGCCGCACGTGACCCAGTTCGACTCTGCCGACATCACCGAGCTGGAAGCCTTCCGCGTTGCGCAGAAGGCCGTGGCCGAGAAAGCTGGCGTGAAGCTGACCGTGCTGCCTCTGCTGCTCAAGGCCTGCGCCTTCCTGCTCAAGGAACTGCCGGACTTCAACAGCTCGCTGGCGCCAAGCGGCAAGGCCATCATCCGCAAGAAGTACGTGCACATCGGCTTCGCCGTGGACACCCCGGACGGCCTGCTGGTCCCTGTGATCAAGAACGTCGACCAGAAGAGCCTGCTGCAACTGGCTGCCGAAGCCGCTGCACTGGCCGAGAAGGCGCGCACCAAGAAGCTGTCGGCCGACGAGATGCAAGGCGCTTGCTTCACCATCTCCAGCCTCGGCCACATTGGCGGCACCGGCTTCACGCCGATCGTCAACGCGCCGGAAGTGGCTATCCTGGGCGTCTCCAAGGCGACCATGCAGCCAGTCTGGGATGGCAAGGCCTTCCAGCCAAAGCTGATGCTGCCGCTGTCGCTGTCCTACGATCACCGTGTGATCAACGGCGCTGCCGCCGCGCGCTTCACCAAGCGCCTGGGCGACGTGCTGGGCGATATCCGCACCATGCTGCTGTAAGCCAGCACACTGCCCCTCCTTGCGAGGGGCAGTACCCTTTTCGAGCTGCCACGCTCGTACCTCAACCCCGTCGATTGGCGGGGCTTTTTTTTGCCTGGAAAAAGCTGGGAGGGCTTCGCCCTCCTTTCGCGACACAAGGCCGCTCCCACAGGCAATCGCAGTCCACATTGTGGGAGTAACTGTCTTGCTCAATTTCTAAAAGCTGGCGCGATCCCTGTGGGAGCGGCCTTGTGTCGCGATGGGCCGCAAAGCGGCCCCAAAATCTCCAGCCAAACTGCAGAATCGGCCACGTCAGCCGATAACCTGTCCACAGCATCAAGCATGGCCGCTTGCCAGCCCTCGGGACATGATGCAACCTTGCCAAATCCGCCGCAGCCACAAGGCAGCGTTCCCTCTTCAAGCGAGTCTTCGATGAAAAGCCAACCCGATGCCGCCAGCCGTGTGGCGGCCGAGGTCGTGACACAGTTACCCGTGCCCTCGCGGCTCGGCATGCTGCGTTTCGAAAGGCTCAACGAAGCCACCTGGGCCATGCTCTACCTTGACCCAGCCTGTGAGCGCCAGTTCGGCCTGCAAACCGGCGAGTTGTGTGCCCTGATTGACGCGCCCTACGCCAGCCTGATGGAACCCGAAGCACGCTACCGGCTGCACGACGAAATCCAGTTGCAACTGGCCCAGCGCGGCTACTATCGCGTGCGCTACACCCTGCACACGCCGAGCACCTCGCTGCGCCTGCTGGAAGCGGGTGAAGCCTACAAGCAACACAACCGCCAGCTGTTGCGCGGCTACCTGAGCGTGCTCGACGACCAGCAGGAAGAGACCGGCGAACCCGGCGCCAGCGACCTGGAGTCACGCAACAACCGCCTGCAACTGGCCCTGCAGCTGAACCAGCGCACGCAGCAAGAACAACTGGAGCACCTGGAGCGGGTGCGCGGCCAGCAGGACCTTATCCTGCGCCTCGCCCGCCATCGCTACAGCGCGGGCAACTCGCTGCTCGAAGCGGCCCAGCTGATCACCCAGAGCGCCTGCGAAATCTACAAGGTCGACAGCGCCAGCATCTGGCACCTGGAAGACCAACGCCTGGAACCGATCATCGCCTGGTACCGCGACGCACAGGAGCACCGCCAGCCCGAAGCCATCGATGCCAGCCGCTTCCCCGACTACCTGGATGCACTGCACGCAAGCCGCGCCATCGACGCTCACAACGCCGGCCACGACCCGCGCACCCGCGCCCTGGCGCAAAGCATGCGCCCGGAAAACAAGGCCATGCTCGACGCCAGCATCCGTGTCGATGGCCAGGTGATTGGCGTGTTGTGCCTGGAGCAAACCGGCCAGCCACGGGCCTGGCAGTCGGACGAGATTGCCTTTGCCGGCGAGCTGGCCGACCAGTTCGCCCAAGTGATCACAAACCACAAACGACGGGCCGCGGCCAGCGCCCTGCACCTGTTCCAGCGTGCGGTCGAGCAGAGCGCCAGCGCCTTTCTGCTGGTGAACCGCGACGGCCGGGTGGAGTACGTCAACCCCAGCTTCACCGCCATCACCCAGTACAGTACCGACGAAGTGCAGGGCCGCCAGCTGGGCGAGCTACCGGCCCTGGAGAACCTCAGCGAACTGCTGTTCGACTCGCCGTCGAGCCTGGCCATGGGCAACAGTTGGCAGGGCGAGTTCAAGAGCCGGCGCAAAAACCTGGAGCCGTACTGGGGCCAGTTGTCGATTTCCAAGGTGTACGGTGACAACCGTGAGCTGACCCACTACATCGGCATCTACGAAGACGTCACCCAGACCAAGCTGGCCCAACAACGCATCGAACGCCTGGCTTACACCGACAACCTCACCAACCTGGGCAACCGCCCGGCGTTCATCCGCAGCCTGGACGAGCGCTTCGCCCGCGATGGCGAAAGCTCGATGTGCCTGCTGCTGGTGGACATCGACAACTTCAAGCGCATCAACGACAGCCTAGGCCACCAGACCGGCGACAAGCTGTTGATCAGCCTGGCCAGGCGTTTGCGCAACAGCCTGCACAGCGGTGGCATCCTGGCGCGCTTTGCCAGTAACGAGTTCGCCGTGCTGCTCGACCACACCAGCCTTGAAGATGGCCAAGGCGTCGCCCAGCAGTTGCTGTGCACCCTCGACAAGCCGATGTTCGTCGACAACCAGCTGATCAACGTCACCGCCTCGGTAGGCCTGGCCTGTGCACCGTTGCACGGCGTCGACCCGGCCAGCCTGATGAAGAATGCCGGCCTTGCATTGCACAAGGCCAAGGCCAACGGTAAACACCAGGTACAGGTGTTTACCGAAGTGCTCAACGCCGAAGCCAGCTACAAGCTGTTCGTCGAGAACAACCTGCGCCGTGCCCTGACCCAGAATGAGCTGGACGTGTTCTACCAGCCCAAGCTGTGCCTGCGCAGCGGTCGCCTGCTGGGCCTGGAAGCGCTGCTGCGCTGGAACCACCCCGAACGCGGCATGATCCGCCCGGACCAGTTCATCAGCGTGGCCGAGGAAACCGGCCTGATCATCCCTATCGGCAAATGGGTAGTGCGCCAGGCGTGCTGCATGAGCCAGCAACTGCGCAAGGCCGGCCTGGGCAACCTGCATGTAGCCATCAACCTGTCGCCCAAACAGTTCTCCGACCCGGACCTGGTGGCGTCGATCAGCACCATCCTCAAGGAAGAAGCCCTGCCCCCGCACCTGCTGGAGCTGGAGTTGACCGAAGGCCTGCTGCTGGAAGCCAGCGAAGACACCCACCGCCAGCTGGACGAGCTGAAGGCCCTGGGCCTGACCTTGGCCATGGACGACTTTGGCACCGGTTATTCGTCGCTGAGCTACCTGAAGAAGTTTCCGATCGACATCCTCAAGATCGATCGCAGCTTCATCAACGAAATCCCCGACAACCAGGACGACATGGAAATCACCTCGGCGGTGGTGGCCATGGCCCACAACCTGAAGCTGAAGGTGGTGGCCGAAGGGATCGAGACGCCGGAGCAACTGGCATTCCTGCGCCGTCACCGCTGCGATGTGGGCCAGGGCTACCTGTTCGACCGGCCGATTCCCGGGCGCGAGCTGGCCGAACGGCTGAAGCGCTATCCGCGTGGCCCGGTGGCCTGACAGCTGCGTAATCCTCGGGCACTATAGAAGCCATTCGGGCCCTTTCGCGGGTTTACCCGCGAAGGCCCCAGCCCCCATCTCAATGACATACAGAGGAACGGCCATGGTCCTGCGTTCGGAAATCCTGGTGAACAAAAACGTCATGCCAACTGCGGAACAGGCCCTGCCTGGCCGCGAAACGCCAATGAGCCTGCCCGAGTTCCACTACGTCTTCAAAGACACCCCGCTGCTCGGCCCGTTCTTCGAAGGCGCCATCGACTTCGCCATCTTCGGCCTGGGTTGCTTCTGGGGCGCGGAGCGCCGCTTCTGGCAGCGTGAAGGTGTGGTCAGCACCGTGGTCGGCTACGCCGGCGGCTTCACCCCGCACCCTACCTACGAAGAAGTCTGCTCGGGCCTGACCGGCCACACCGAAGTGGTGCTGGTGGTGTTCGACAAGGACAAGGTCAGCTACCGCGAACTGCTGGCAATGTTCTGGGAGCTGCACAACCCGACCCAAGGCATGCGCCAAGGCAACGACATCGGCACCCAGTACCGCTCGGCCATCTACTGCACCAGCCCGGAACAGCTGGAACAGGCCAAGGCCAGCCGCGACGCCTTCCAGGCCGAGCTGAGCAAGGCCGGCTTCGGCGAAATCACCACCGAAATCGACCAGGCACCGACCGTCTATTTCGCCGAGGCCTACCACCAGCAGTACCTGGCCAAGAACCCGGACGGCTACTGCGGCATCGGCGGCACCGGCGTGTGCCTGCCACCCAGCCTGCAAGGTAACTGAAGCATGAGCACGATGACCCTGTTCCACTCGCCGTTGTCGCCTTTCGTGCGCAAGGTCATGGTGGTGTTGCACGAGACCGGCCAGCTTGAGCGTGTGCAGCTGCAGCCGGTGAACATCAGCCCGGTGAGCGGCGACCCGCAGCTCAACCAGGACAACCCGATCGGCAAGATCCCGGCCCTGCGCCTGGAAGACGGCACCGTGCTGCACGACAGCCGGGTGATCTGCGAGTACCTCGACCTGCAGCACGTTGGCCTGCCGCTGCTGCCGCGTGAAGGTTCGGCGCGCTGGCGGCGCATGACCTTGGTATCACAGGCCGATGCGATCATGGATGCGGCGGTGTCGAGCCGGTATGAGAGCTTCCTGCGGCCAGAGGACAAGCGCTGGGATGGCTGGCTGCAAGCGCAGGGTGACAAGATCCGCCGTAGCCTGGCCAACCTGGAGCAGGAGCACTTGCCGGAGCTGATCTCCGGCTTCGACCTGGCGGCGATTGGTGTGGCCTGTGCGCTGGGCTATCTGGATTTGCGTCAGCCCGGGTTTGGCTGGCGTGAGCGCCAGCCTGGGTTGGCGGCGTGGTATGCCGAGGTGGTCAAGCGGCCATCGATGGTCGCTACAGCGCCAGTGGCCTGAGGGCCCCTTCGCGGGTAAACCCGCTCCTACAAGGTTTCCACAGTGTGCGCTATCTGTGGTGGGCTTGTGGGAGCGGGCGTGCCCGCGAAGGCCTCACCTCGGTATCACAGGAAACAACAGCCCGATCCTGAGCGCCAACCAGCGCCCGATCTCTCTATCCTCCCTCATGCCGCCCTCCCCACACGCGCCCAGTCCAGCCGCCGGGTCAGCACCATGAACACCCCAAGCAAGCCGAAACACAACAGCGACCCCATCAGCAGCGCATAGTCTTCGGCACTCAGCAGCCCGAAGAGCAGCGCGTACAACGCCGCCAAACCCGCTGCAAAACCCACCCCTCGCACCAGGCTGCGCAACACATGGCTCAGGTAGAAGCCGATCAGCATCACACAGGCTGAAGCCGACAGCCCATACGCCAGACCAAAGCCAATGTGCTCGGACAACGAAAGCAGCAGCAGATAGAAGAACGCCAGCGCCACGCCCACCAGGATGTACTGCACGGGGTGCACGCTCAGGTTCTTCATTACCTCGAACAGGAAGAAGCCGGCAAAGGTCAGGGCAATGAACAACAACGCGTATTTGATTGCCCGCTCGCTTTTCAGGTACTGGTCCACTGGGTCTATAAAACTCACGCCAAAGCTGCGCTCACTGAAATCCGTACACTGCCCGGCGTTAGCGCACTGGCGGATGGCATCCTCAAGGTTGGTGGCAAAGAACGAGGTTTGCCAATGGGCACTGAAGCCTTGAGCATCGATTTCGCGGCGGTTGGGCAAGTAGTTGCCGACGAAGCTCGGGTGCGGCCAGTTGGCGCGCATGTCCACGCTGCTGGTACGGCCCACGGGGACCACGTGCAACTGGCCGGTACCTTGCAGCGCCAGGTCAAAGCCATAACTGAACGCTCGCGCCTGTAGCCCGTCCAGCCCCGGCAGGCTGGCGTGTACGCCGCCGCGCATCCAGTCGAGCTGGGTGCCGGGCTCGAACGGCACTTTTTGCTCGTCCATGCTCAGCTCCAGAGCACTTTCGATACCGCGGATATCACTGATGCCCACCACCAGGAACGGCGTGTCGAAGCGGTAGTCGTCAAAGTCCTTGTCGATGCCCCAATGCGCCGGGAGCTTGAAGCGGCCGCTGATACGGCCTTTGGTGTGAAACAACCGCGCCTGGTAGATGCCTCGGGCGCGCAGTTCGGTGTCCACACCCAGGTCGGCGTCGAAGGTTTCCGGCAGGAAGTACAGGTGGCCGGCGATGGTGCTGGTTTCCTGGGTACGCTCACCGTCCTTTTCGATCCAGCGGCGCTGGTACTTGCGGTACGGCACCACCAGCAGCGGGCCGCTGAGTTGCTGGTCGAAGCTGGTGCTCTGGGCAATATCGCGCAACACGCCGTCGCGCATGGCCTGGCGTTCGTCGATCAGGCCGTTGATCAGCAGTAGCGGGATGAGCAGCAGCAACATCAGCATGGCGATCATGCCGAGTTTGAAACCGAGGGTCTTGTTCATGTGGCCTCCTGTGGCATTGGGCGCAGTGTCTGCGCCTTGCATGGAGGCTTTGTGGAGCGCGTGTGTGATTTACGTGTATTTGGGGCTGCTGTGCAGCCCCGGCTGTCTCAGCTGATGCGCCGCACCGGCAGCCACAACCGCACCCGCACCCCGCCATCGACGTTGTCCACCGCCAAGGCTCCGCCATGCAGCTGCATCACCTCGGCCACGAAGTTCAGCCCCAGCCCGGTACTCTTGCGCCCGCTCCCGGGCCGCGGCAGCGAGTAGAACCGCTCGCTGACCCGCCCGATGGCGTAGGCCGGTATCGCTTGCCCCTGGTTGAACAAGCTCAACGCCACCCGTTCGCCATCGCGCTCCAGGTCGAACAGCAGCGTGCCACCTTCCGGAGTGAAGTCCAGTGCGTTGTCGAGCAGATTGGCCAACGCCTGGCGCATCAGAAAAGGATCGCAGAGCAAGCGCAAAGTGGCAGGCACCCGCTGACGTACCTGCAAACGGGCGCCTTCGATACGCGCCGCATGGGCCAGCAGCAACTCATCGACCAACGCCGCCAGCGCCACCTGCTGCTCGTCCTCCAGCGCCTGCATCTGCTCGACCCTGGCCAGGTTGAGCAGCCGCTCGATCATCTGTTGCAACCGCTCGCTCTCGCGCTCGATATTGCCGGCAAAGCGTGCCCGCTGATCAGCGGGCATATCCTCGCCCTGCAACAGCTCGGAAGCACCACGGATGGCCGCCAGCGGGCTTTTCAGCTCGTGAGTCAGGGTGTGCACGTAGCGCTCGACATAGGCCTTGCCTTCCAGCTGGGTGCGCATGCGTTCCACTGCCTGTGCCAGGTTCGCCAGCTCGCCGCCCTTGTAATGCGGAAGCTCCGCACGTTCCCCTTCGCTGACCGCCTGCGCATAACCTGCCAACTTGCGCAGCGAGCGCGCAAGCCACCACGACAGAGCCGCGCCGATCAGCAAGCCCAGGCCGATCAGCCCTAGCCCCAGGGTGAGCAGGCGCCGCTCGGAGCGGTCGATGTAGGGTTGCAATGAGCTATTGGGCTTGGCGACGGTGACAACGCCGATGATCTTGCCGTTGTCGATGATCGGCGCGCCAACGTGCATCACCGAGGTGCTTTCGTCGTTGGGGTCGCTGCGGGTGGAGCGGGCGCCATACTGGCCTCGCAGGGTCAGCAGCACGTCATTCCACTGCGAGTAATCCTTGCCCAGGGCCTCGCCACTGGAGTCCAGCAACACGATGCCCTTGGCGTCAGTGACGTAGATGCGGTGGCTGACCTGGTTCTTGGCCAGCCCCCAGATCTGTGCGCCCGGGCTGCGCGAGCCGTAGGCCTCGAGCACCTCGGGCAGGCGGCCCTGGTTCAGGGTGCCAGCCTTGACGTCATCCCGCAGGATTTCTGCCAGCAGGTTGGCAGTGTCTACCAAGGTTTCTTCGGAGGATTGGCGCACTACCGGGCGAATCTGTTCGCGTACGGTATTGAGCAAGAAGTAACCGGCCAAGCCGACGAACAGGAAGTACACCAGAAAGATGCGAATGCCCAAGCGCATCAGGCGTGCTCCGGGCTATAGCTGTAACCGAGGCCGCGATGGGTCTGGATCGGCTCGGCATCACCCGCTACCTGGCGCAGTTTGGCGCGCAGGCTCTTGATATGGCTGTCGATGGTGCGCTCATAGCCCACGTCGGAGGCCACGCCCAAAGCGTCGAGCAGCTGTTCGCGGCTGAACACCCGCTGCGGTTGTTCGAGCAGGCATTGCAGCAAGCGGAACTCATGCCGGGTCAGCGTGAGCGGCTGGCTGCGGTAGGTAATCTGCATGCGCAAGGTGTCGAGCTGGAACAAGGTGGTTTCGCCGACAACCTCGGCCCTCGGGGCCATGCGTTTGAGGATCGCCCGAACGCGCGCTGCCACTTCACGAGGGCTAAATGGCTTTACCACGTAGTCGTCGGCACCGATTTCCAGGCCCACGACGCGGTCGATTTCACCGTCCCGGGCGCTGAGAAACATCACCGGCACCTCGGTGAACCGGCGCAGCTGGCGACAGGTTTCGAAGCCACTGATGTCGGGCAGGCCGATGTCGAGGATGACCAGGTCGGCCGGGCGCTGGCGCTGCTGGTCGAGGGCGGCACTGCCCAGGGTTACCCACTCGGTGCTGTGACCGTCGGCCTGCAGGGCGTAGACCAGGGTGTCGGCGATGGCGGCTTCGTCTTCGACGATGAGGATATGAGGCATGGCGTCCGGCCTTGCGGTTTTGAAGGTTGGCACATTTCAGTGTAGGAGCGGGCTTGCCCGCGAACACCGGCGAAGCCGGTGCCTGACACCCCATTATGTGTGTTCGCGGGCAAGCCCGCTCCTACATTGTATGGCGCACGCTTCAGATCAGCAGCCTGGCTTGCCAGCAGTGAACTTCTTCGCCGGGTTGACCGCCGCCTTGAACTCGCGCAGCGCCTTGGAACCCACCAGCAGCGGGTAGTTGAAGTTGCTGCGGTCCACCAGATTCACCTCGACGGTGCGCTTCACATCCCCCAGGCACAACTCCAGGTCGACCACCGGGCGCTTGGAGATCTCTGGCGCATCCCCTTCGTCCTCTTCATCGGCACGGCCCTTGATCTTGCTGATGCGCGAGACCTTGTGCTCGTACACCTTGCCGTCCGATTCCTTGGTCGCCAGGCGGAAGCGCACCCACTCGTCCCCATCGCGGGTGAACAGCTCGATATCCTTGGCCGACAGCGACGCGGTGAAGGCGCCAGTGTCCATCTTGGCTTTCAGGGTTTCGCCCAGTTCAGGCAGGGCAATATTCTCGTAACGGCCGTAGATAGTGGGTTCGGCGGCCATCACCGGCAGCGCCAACAGCGACAACATGGCTAAAAGAGATTTCACAAGCAGGCTTCCTTGAGAGGGTCAATGCTTAGACTGCACTGGGCAGATAGGTTCGCTGTCACGAGCCTAACCAACATAATGTGAAACATTTGTCCCCGCCGTCGGGCATTGGACATTTGGCGTAGGCCACCGCCCTGCTTATCATTGCCAACCGTTTATCTCCCACAACAAGAGTCTCTTTATGCGTCGCCTGCTGACCGGCATTCTCACTACCACCCTGCTGCTGCTCAACACCGTGGTGTTGATCTGCCCGCTGCTGGTCTTCGCCCTGCTCAAGCTGGTGCTGCCAGGCCGTGGGCGTGACTATGCCTCGTGGGCAGTGATGTGGGTGGCCGAAACCTGGTCGGAAATCGACAAAGCCATCTTCGCCCTGTGCATCCCTACTCAGTGGGACATCCGCGGTGTGGAAAACCTGCGCAAGGACACCTCGTACCTGGCCGTGAGCAACCACCAGACCTGGGTCGACATCCCGGCGCTGATCGAAAGCCTCAACCGCCGGACACCGTTCTTCAAGTTCTTCCTGAAAAAGGAGCTGATCTGGGTGCCGTTGCTTGGCCTGGCCTGGTGGGGGCTGGATTACCCGTTCATGAAGCGCTACAGCAAGGCGTTTCTGGAAAAGCACCCGGAGCTCAAGGGCAAGGACCTGGAAATCACCAAGGCGGCCTGCGAGCTGTTCAAGCGCCAGCCAGTGACCGTGGTCAACTACCTGGAAGGCACCCGGTTTACCGAAGCCAAGCGCCAGGAGCAGCAGTCGCCGTATCGCTACCTGCTCAAGCCCAAGGCGGGCGGTGTGGCGTTTGTGCTCGCCGCATTGGGCGAGCAGCTGGATGCCCTGCTGGACGTGACCATCGTGTACCCCGGCAACAAGGCGCCGGGGTTTTGGGACTTGCTCAATGGCAGCATCAGCCGGGTGATTATCGACATTCAGGTGCGTGAGCTGGACCCGGCGTTGTGGGCGGGGGATTACGAGAATGATCCCGAGTTCCGGCAAACGGTGCAGGCCTGGATCAACCAGTTGTGGGTGGCCAAGGACCAGCGGATCGAGCAGCTACGGCAGGAAACGAGCTGATATTTTTTAAGTGTCTGCCCGGGCCTCTTCGCGGGTACCCTGCGAAGAGGCCCGGGCAGACTGCGCAAGAATCCTCACCCGACCTTCAGACCGAGGGCTGAGCCAATGGCGCCGGTGTGGCCCACAAACTCCCCAGATTCTGCAACAACGCCCCGGCAATCCCCTGCTGCCCCAGGTACTGCAGCAGCAACGGCGCAAACTGCCCGATCATCCCGGTGTCCATGCCCAGCGCCTTGAACGCACTGTCCAGGTCGCTGCGGTTTTCCACGTTGTTGCCCAGCGCATTGCTCAAGGCCGACTGGCTTTCGCTGTTCTTGCCCAGCAAATCACTCAACCCACTTAACCCGCCCAGCGCATTTGCACCGGCCAGCAGGTCCAGCCCTGGCACCGCCTTGGTCAGTTGCCCATAGTCATCGCTGCTAAGGTTGTTGCGCGCCAGCCCCAGCATGGCCCCTGCCCCGCCTACCGCCTGTTCGGGGGTGATGTTCAGCTGGCTGCCCAGGGTATTGAGCAGATTGGCCTGCGCTTCGGGTGCCTGTACCTGGCCTTGCTGTTGCTGGTTCTGCATGGCGGACACGGCGTTGGCAGCGTCGCTGAGGTTGAAGGCGAACACCGGGCTTGCAGCCAGGGTCATCAGGGTTGCCAGGGTGAATGCTTTCATCGGGAGGGACCTCGTTGGCCGGGATGGCCGGGAAACGAGGGGTTTGACTCGTGGTTTGGGGTTTTGTTCCGACCGCTTACTACCTAGCAAAAATGCTAGTTGTACCATCCGGCAGCGGAGTGCAACGTAAACACTCAGTGCAAAGTCTGAGGCGGGATCAAATCATGGCTGAAAACGTAGACAGGAATAGTAAAAAAAATCGATCAACCACAATGCCGCCGGGAAAGGCGGCTAATCGAACCTCCATGTATTTTTACCAAACCGGTCAATTATCTAATGAGGTTTCCGCCCAAGGCAACTACAAGGCCCTGCGGGCTCTGGGATTACCAATTGCCCAAATGGAGCAGACACAACCGACTAAAATAGTACAGACCGACCGCTCTAATTCAATTATAGGTTTATCTCGAGACACCATAGCTTATTCGCCTTACGGCTATTCTGATGAACATGTCATGAAGTCGTTGCTCGCCTTTAACGGGCATCGGTGTGACCCGGTATCTATGCTGTACCCTCTGGGAAATGGATATAGGTTGTTTAGCCCCTCCCTGATGCGCTTCTGCAGTCAGGACACAATGAGCCCGTTCGGCAGGGGCGGATTAAATCCTTATGCTTATTGCATGGCCGACCCTGTTAACAACACTGACCCTAGTGGGCATTTCTTAGTATCAATTTTTAAACGCAGTCCGATTTCAGCTTTCAAACACTACGCCAAGAAACTTGAGCTACTGAACAACAAAATAATCAAGGTCGAAAAAAGAATTTACCATTATGACGAGAAGCTCAGCCAGCTAAATGTCGATTTGAGACATTGGAAGATTGAAAGAAGGAGCAATAACCACCCTGATGAATACGGGAACCAGCCATCACATTACGTAGAATCCCTAAAAGCCAAGATAACGAACAACGAATTGAAGCGTAGCGCTGAGATAACCAAGTGGGATGATCTGACTGCTAAGCGCCAAACCAACATGGATAAGTTCATGCAGGCTCAAAATGCAGTCTCAGCCTCAGTCCCCGCCACAGACAACAGCCTACCCGGATACCAAGCAGATTCCTCGCCGCCAACTGATGAACTGGCGAGAGTTCGGCGAACCAATCAGACTCCAACCCCCCGCGATTTCATGTTCCTTGGAAGCGGTTTCTGAAATGTAATCCCAAGCCTCTTAAGCCACTGCGATCATCAGGGCTGCCTACTAGTCTCGGCCGGTTGCATCGAAGTCAGCGACCGGCCTTGACAGGTCGACCAGAGAATCTCGTGGCTTTAGCCTTCGATGGCCGTTCTACCGTAAGACGAGATGAAAAAACCCCTCGAAAGAGGGGTTTCATCTGACTCCAAGCGGTTATGCCGCGCCCCACATCTTGTGCGGGTCAATCACAAACTTCTTAGGCACACCCGCATCAAACTCGCCATACCCTTCCGGCGCCTGATCCAGGTTGATCACCTGCACACCCACCACTTCAGCAATGTTGATGCGGTCCCACATGATCGCCTGCATCAGCTGGCGGTTGTACTTCATGGTCGGGGTCTGGCCGGTGTGGAAGCTGTGCGACTTGGCCCAGCCCAGGCCAAAGCGGATGCTCAGCGCGCCGATCTTGGCAGCGGCATCCACTGCGCCTGGGTCTTCGGTTACATACAGGCCCGGGATACCGATGTTGCCGGCCACGCGGGTCACTTGCATCAGCGAGTTCAACACGGTGGCCGGGGCCTCGTGTTTGGCACCTTCGTGGCCATGGCCACGGGCCTCGAAGCCGACGGCGTCGACAGCGCAGTCCACTTCCGGCTCGCCGAGGATGTCGACGATCTGCTCGTGCAGCGGGGTGTCCTTGGACAGGTCGACCACTTCGAAGCCCTGCGACTTGGCGTGTGCCAGTCGGGCCGGGTTGAGGTCACCGACGATTACGCAGGCGGCGCCCAGCAAGCGCGCCGAGGCAGCGGCGGCCAGGCCGACCGGGCCGGCACCGGCAACGTAGACAGTGCTGCCTGGGCCGACGCCAGCGGTTACGGCACCGTGGTAGCCGGTGGGCAGGATGTCGGACAGGCAGGTCAGGTCACGGATCTTTTCCATGGCCTTATCGCGCTCAGGCAGCTTCAGCAGGTTGAAGTCGGCGTACGGCACCAGCACGTATTCGGCCTGGCCACCGGTCCAGTCGCCCATGTCGACGTAGCCGTAGGCACCGCCGGCACGGGCCGGGTTTACAGTGAGGCAGACACCGGTGTGCATCTCTTTGCAGGAGCGGCAGCGGCCGCAGGCGACGTTGAACGGGACCGATACCAGGTCGCCGATCTGCATGCGCTCGACATCGCGGCCCTTCTCGACGATTTCACCGGTGATTTCGTGGCCCAGGACCAGGCCGACCTGGGCAGTGGTGCGGCCACGGACCATGTGCTGGTCAGAACCGCAGATGTTGGTGGAGACCACCTTCAGGATGACGCCGTGTTCGATTTTCTTGCCGCGCGGGTCCTGCATTTTCGGGTAGTCGATCTTCTGTACTTCGACCTTGCCAGCGCCGAGATACACCACTCCACGATTGCCAGACATGCTCTTACCTCGCTTGATTTTTATTTATGCAGCGGTGGTTGAACGCGCCGCCATCCGTGGGCGGCATGTGTTTCTGGAATGAGGGAATTGTGGGCCGGATGGGGAGATCTGCGCTGACTGGGAGCGACAGAGAGATGCCTTTTAGCGGCAGGAGTGTCGTTGGGGAGTTTGGGCAAACAGAGAGCGGCGGCCTGTGCGGGCCTCTTCGCGGCTAACGCCGCGCCTACAGGGACCGCACCCATCCAAGGGCCAGTACCTGTAGGCGCGGCTTTAGCCGCGAAGAGGCCGGTACCGGTTATTACAGAACGACAGTCCGGTTGGCGTTCAGGAACACCCGCCGCTCGATGTGATACCCCACCGCCCGCGCCAGTGTCAGGCATTCGATATCCCGCCCTTTGGCAATCAGGTCTTCGGGATAGTGGCTGTGATCCACCACCTCGACACCCTGGGCAATGATCGGCCCTTCATCCAGGTCGTTGTTGATGTAGTGCGCCGTGGCACCGACCATTTTCACGCCCTTGTTGTAGGCCTGGTGATAAGGCTTGGCGCCTTTGAAACCCGGCAACAGCGAGTGGTGAATATTGATCGCCCAACCATCCAGACGGCGGCAAAGCTCGGGCGACAGTACCTGCATATAGCGGGCAAGAATAACCAGCTCAGCACCGGTCTCCTCGATCACCTGCAGCACCTTGCGCTCTTGCCCAGGCTTGTCCTTGGGGTCGAGGGCGAAGTGGTAATAAGGAATCTTGTGCCAATGCGCCAAGGGTTCGAGGTCAGGATGGTTCGACACCACGGCCACCACATCCATACCCAGTTGGCCAATGCGCTGGCGATACAGCAGGTCATTCAGGCAATGGTCAGCCTTGGACACCATGATCACCACCTTGGGGCGGTGGTTGGGTGCGGTCAGCTCGAAAGCCATGCCGAACGCTTCGCTGCGCTCTGCGAGGCCGGCCCGGAAGCCCGCCTCGTCGAAATCGTCCGGCTGACGGAACTCGACGCGAATGAAGAAGCGTCCCGACTGCCGGTCATCGAAGGAGTGGTGCTCCGTCACGTAGCAGCGCTGCTCGAAGAGGTAACGCGTCACCACGTCGACGGTGCCGAGCATGCTCGGGCAGTCGGCGGTGAGAATCCAGGTATCCGGTGCCCGACTCATGTTCTTGCTCCTTAGGCTTCGATGCTCAGGCCGTATTCGGCAGAAGCGTCCTGTAGCCACAGCCACCAGTAATCGGCGAAGCTGCGGCGAATTACCAGCTCCCAGGTGTCTTCTGCAGTGCGGCGGATCACCAGTTGCGACTTGGCGAACACGGTGCCCACGGCCTTGCCCACCGGGAAGTTGTTCGGGTGAACATCATAGCTGGTGGACTTCATCAGCACGTCGCGCACGTTCGGGCCGCGCAGTTCCAGCAGGCTTTGCCCGCCACTGACATTGACGACCTGAATGTGCTGGCCTTCAAGGGCCGCGCGCAGCTTTTGCTCCGCTGCCAGCTCCTGGCCGCCGGGTACGATCAGCAGCCACTCATCTGGGCCGACCCATTGCAGCGACATGTCCTTGTTGGCGACCACGGTCAGCGCCACGGGCAGCTCCAGGCCAAGGGCCTTGTGCACGCCAGCGGCGAATTCCGGGTTGTGGCCATCACCACGCAGGGTGAGGTGACCGAGGAACTTGCGTTCACGCAGGGTCACCCCTGCGTTCTTGCGGCCTTTGCCTACCAGGCTGGCCAGGTCGGCATGGTGCAGTGGCGACTGGGCTTTGGCCTCGGCGCCGGGGTTTTGCTGGAAGACGTTGATAGCGCTCATTTCTTACCTGCCTTGAATTCTTGTTCGTCAGGGCAGCGCAGCCTTGCAATCAGGCTGCGCCGCCATCCGGGGCCTTAGACGTTCTGCCGCTCACCCTTCGGATCGAAGAACACCGAAGACACGATTTCCGCCTCGATCACGCTGCCATCCGCCTGCGGCGAGTAGACACGCTCGCCCATGCGCTTGAGGCCGCCTTTGACCACACCCATGGCGAACGAGTAGCCCAGGGAGTTGGACGCGTAGCTGGAGGTGACGTGGCCGACCATGTCCATCGGGATCGGCTGTTTCGGGTCGAACACCAGTTGGGCGCCTTCCGGCAGCCACTTGGTCGGGTCGACCGGTTTCAGGCCCACCAGCTGCTTGCGGTTCTCACGTACGCAGTCTTCGCGGTTCATGCCACGCAGGCCGATCCACGAGAACGGCTTGTTGCGGCCAACGCACCAGCTCATGTTCAGGTCGTCCGGGTTCATCGAACCATCGGTGTCCTGGCCCACGATGATGAAGCCCTTCTCTGCACGCAGTACGTGCATGGTCTCGGTGCCGTACGGGGTCAGGTTGTACTTCTTGCCGGCCTCGATGATCTGTTCCAGCACGCCCATGGCGTAGTTGGCCTGCACGTTCACTTCGTACGACAGCTCGCCGGTGAACGAGATACGGAACACGCGGGCCGGCACGCCACCGACGTTGCCTTCCTTCCAGGTCATGAACGGGAAGGCTTCCTTGTCCATGTCGATGTCGGTCAGCTCGCTCAGCAGCTTGCGGCTGTTAGGGCCGGACAGGGTCATGGTGGCCCAGTGGTCGGTGACCGAAGTGAAGTACACCTTCAGCTCTGGCCATTCGGTCTGGTGATACAGCTCCATCCACTGCAGCACGCGGGCAGCGCCGCCGGTGGTGGTGGTCATGATGAAGTGGTTGTCGCCGACGCAGGCGGTTACGCCGTCGTCGAAGACCATGCCGTCTTCCTTGCACATCAGGCCGTAGCGGGCCTTGCCCACGTCGAGCTTGGTCCAGGCGTTGGTGTAGATGCGGTTGAGGAATTCGCGCGCGTCCGGGCCCTGGATGTCGATCTTGCCCAGGGTCGAGGCGTCCAGCAGGCCCACGCTGTCGCGCACGGCCTTGCATTCACGCGTGACGGCAGCATGGATGTCTTCGCCGGCTTTCGGGAAGTACCACGGGCGCTTCCACTGGCCGACGTCTTCGAACTCGGCGCCGTTCTTCACGTGCCAGGCATGCAGGGCAGTGAAGCGCACAGGCTCGAACAGGTGACCACAGTGACGGCCCGCTACCGCGCCGAACGTCACCGGCGTGTAGTTGGGGCGGAACATGGTGGTACCCATTTCCGGGATGGTGATGCCGATCGAACGGGCGGCGATGGCCAGGCCGTTGATGTTGCCCAGTTTGCCCTGGTCGGTACCGAAGCCCAGCGCGGTGTAGCGCTTGACGTGCTCGACCGACTCGAAGCCTTCACGGGTGGCCAACTCGATACCGGCTGCGGTCACGTCGTTCTGCTGGTCGACGAACTGCTTCGGCCCCTTGGTGCCTTTGTCGTGCGGTACCAGGAACAGTGCCACGGTGGCCTCTTCCTTGCGCGCCACGGTTTTTGGCAGGGTGCCGACAGTGGCCTTGAAACCGGCCTCGGTGGCTGCGCGGACGCCGCCTTCGAAGCCATCGGCAATCACATCGCCCAAGGCATACACGCCGTTGATACCACCGACGCACTCACGCTTCTGCGGCGCATCGCCCGGCACGAAGCCAAGGATATCGTCACGCCATACCGGGCGACCGCCCAAGTGCGAAGCCAGGTGCACGATCGGGCTGTAACCGCCCGAGGACGCGATCAGGTCGCACTCGAGGACTTCGCCTGGGCTGGTGACTTTGTGTGCCTGCACATCAATCGCCGCCACACGGGCGCCGGTGACGTGCTTGCTGCCTTTGGCCTCGACCACGGCGCTGGAGGTGAGGATGCGAATGCCTTTGGCACGCGCTTCTTCAACCAGCGAGCCACGTGGGTTGTGGCGGGCGTCGGCGATGGCGACCACTTGCAGGCCCGCGTCGTGCCAGTCCAGCGCGGCGCGATAGGCGTGGTCGTTGTTGGTCGACAGTACCAGCTTGCGACCCGGGGCCACGCCATAGCGGCGAACATAGGTGGAAACAGCACCGGCCAGCATGTTGCCCGGCACGTCGTTGTTGCCGTACACCAGCGGGCGCTCGTGGGCGCCGGCAGCCAGTACCACGCGCTTGGCGCGAACGCGGTGCACGCGGTGGCGAACCTGGCCGATCGGGGCGCGGTCGCCGAGGTGGTCGGTGAGGCGCTCGTGAATGGTCAGGAAGTTATGGTCGTGGTAGCCGTTGACCGTGGCACGTGGCAGCAGGGTCACTTCCGGCAGGCCTTCCAGCTCTTTGACCACGGCGTTGACCCACTCGGCAGCAGGCTTGCCGTCGAGGGTTTCGCGGGTGTCGAGCAGGCTGCCGCCGAACTCTTCCTGCTCGTCAGCCAGGATCACGCGGGCACCGCTGCGCGCAGCGGCCAGTGCAGCAGCCAGGCCAGCAGGGCCGGCGCCGACGATCAGCACGTCGCAGTGCCGGTTCATGTAGTCGTAGCTGTCTGGATCGTTCTGCAGCGGTGCACGGCCCAGGCCGGCGGCTTTACGGATGTACTTCTCGTAAGTCATCCAGAACGATTTGGGGTACATGAAGGTTTTGTAGTAGAAGCCCGGCGGCATCATGCTGCCGCCTACCTTGCCGAGGATGCCCATGACGTCGTTGTTGACGTTCGGCCAGCCGTTGGTGCTGGTGGCGACAAGGCCCGCGTACAGTGCCTGCTGGGTGGCGCGCACGTTGGGGATCTGGGTAGCTTCGCTGGAGCCGATCTGCAGGATTGCGTTCGGCTCTTCGGTACCGGCGGCGATGATGCCGCGTGGGCGCGAGTACTTGAAGCTGCGGCCAACGATGTCGACGCCGTTGGCCAGCAACGCGGCGGCCAGGCTGTCACCGGCATAACCCTGGTAGGTCTTGCCGTTGAAGGTGAAGTTCAGGACCTTGCTGCGGTCGATACGGCCGCCGCTGGCGAGGCGATAGGTCTGGCTCATACTTTTTCCCCTTGGCCTTTGACGGTCGACGTGGCGCTGGCGGCTTTGCCATTGGCGGTCACTTGCGGCTTCTCGCCAATCTTGTAGGTTTCCAGAATTTCGTAAGTCACGGTGTCACGGGTGACGTTGAAGTACTGGCGGCAGCCGGCAACGTGGTCCCACAGTTCATGGTGAATACCGCGTGGGTTGTCACGGTAGAACATGTAGGTACCCCACTCCTCGTCGGAGCAGGCGTTAGGGTCCAGCGGGCGGGCGATGTGTGCCTGGCCAGAGGCGTGGAACTCTTCTTCGGAGCGCAGCTCGCCGCAGTGGGGACAGAAAATATGCAACATGACGGTGTCTCCGGTTAGTGGGCGACGGCGGCGGCGCCGTGTTCGTCGATCAGTGCGCCGTTGTAGAAACGGTCCATGGAGAACGGCGCGGCCAGTGGGTGCATTTCGCCCTTGGCCAGGCTCGCGGCGAAGACGTTGCCCGAACCGGGGGTCGCCTTGAAGCCGCCAGTACCCCAACCGCAGTTGAAGAACATGTTCTTGACCGGGGTTTTGGTGATGATCGGGCAGGCGTCCGGCGAGGTGTCTACGATGCCGCCCCACTGGCGGTTCATGCGAACACGCGAAAGGTTGGGGAACATCTCGACGATGGCCTGCAGGGTGTGCTCGATCACCGGGTACGAACCGCGCTGGCCGTAGCCGACCCAGCCGTCGATACCGGCACCGATCACCAGGTCGCCTTTGTCGGACTGGCTGATGTAGCCGTGCACGGCGTTGGACATGATCACGCTGTCGATGATCGGCTTGATCGGCTCGGATACCAGCGCTTGCAGCGGGTGCGATTCCAGCGGCAGGCGGAAGCCGGCCAGCTTGGCCATGTGCCCGGAGTTACCGGCGGTGACCACGCCGACGCGCTTGGCGCCGATGAAGCCTTTGTTGGTTTCCACGCCGATGACCGCGCCGTTTTCCTTGCGGAAGCCGATCACTTCGGTTTGCTGGATCAGGTCGACGCCCAGGGCGTCGGCAGCGCGGGCGAAGCCCCAGGCCACGGCATCGTGACGGGCAACGCCGCCACGGCGCTGTACGGTGGCGCCGAGGATCGGGTAGCGGGTGTTCTTCGAGCAGTCCAGGTACGGGATTTCGGCCGCAACCTGGGCGGTGTTCAGCAGCTCGCCATCCACGCCGTTGAGGCGGTTGGCGCTGACCCGACGCTCGGAGTCACGCATGTCCTGCAGGGTGTGGCACAGGTTGTAAACGCCGCGCTGGGAGAACATCACGTTGTAGTTCAGGTCCTGGGACAGGCCCTCCCACAGCTTCATGGCGTGCTCGTACAGGTGCGCCGACTCGTCCCACAGGTAGTTGGAACGCACGATGGTGGTGTTACGGGCGGTGTTGCCGCCGCCCAGGTAGCCCTTCTCGATCACGGCAACGTTGGTGATGCCGTGCTCTTTGGCCAGGTAGTAGGCCGTGGCCAGGCCATGACCGCCACCGCCGACAATGACCACGTCGTAAACCTTTTTAGGGGTTGGCGTGCGCCACATGCGCTGCCAGTTTTCGTGGTGGCTGAGGGAGTGCTTGAAAAGGCCGAAGCCCGAGTAACGTTGCATGGTGTGTGACTCCACTCAGCGGTAGACAGGGAAATCTGCGCACAGGGCCGCGACGTTCTTCGCCACATCGGCTTCGACGTCTGCGTCACCGAGGTTGTCGAGGATGTCGCAAATCCAGCCAGCCAGGGCCACGCACTGGGCGACCTTGAAGCCGCGGGTGGTGACGGCCGGGGTGCCGATACGCAGGCCCGACGTGACGAACGGCGACTGCGGGTCGTTCGGCACGGCGTTCTTGTTGACGGTGATATGCGCACGACCCAGGGCGGCGTCGGCGTCTTTGCCAGTCAGGCCCTGACGGATCAGGCTGACCAGGAACAGGTGGTTGTCGGTGCCACCGGAAACCACATCGTAGCCACGGTCGATGAACACCTGGGCCATGGCCTGGGCGTTTTCGATCACTTGCTGCTGGTAGGCCTTGAATCCAGGCTCCAGCGCTTCCTTGAAGCACACCGCCTTGGCAGCGATCACGTGCATCAGCGGGCCACCCTGGGCACCCGGGAATACAGCGGCGTTCAGCTTTTTCTCGATCTCTTCGTTCGACTTGGCCAGGATCAGGCCGCCACGCGGACCGCGCAGGGTCTTGTGGGTGGTGGTGGTGACCACATCGGCGAACGGGATCGGGTTCGGGTACAGGCCAGCGGCAACCAGGCCGGCAACGTGGGCCATGTCGACGAACAGCAGTGCGCCCACTTTGTCGGCGATGGCGCGGAAGCGTGGGAAGTCGAGGGTCTTGGAGTAGGCCGAGAAACCGGCAACGATCATTTTCGGCTTGTGCTCGACCGCCAGGCGCTCGACTTCGTCATAGTCGATCAGGCCGGTGTTGGTGTCGATGCCGTACTGGACAGCGTTGTACAGCTTGCCCGAGGACGACACTTTGGCGCCGTGGGTCAGGTGGCCACCGTGGGCCAGGCTCATGCCCAGGATGGTGTCACCGGCTTGCAGCAGGGCCAGGTAGACGGCGCCGTTGGCCGACGAGCCGGAGTGTGGCTGGACGTTTGCGTAGTCGGCACCGAACAGCTGCTTGGCGCGCTCGATGGCCAGGGCTTCTACCTTGTCTACGTGCTCGCAGCCACCGTAGTAACGCTTGCCAGGGTAGCCTTCAGCGTACTTGTTGGTCAGGCCGCTGCCTTGGGCCTGCATGACGCGCTTGCTGGTGTAGTTCTCCGAGGCGATCAGCTCGATGTGATCTTCCTGGCGCTGTTCTTCGGCATTCATCGCCGCCAGCAGTGCATCGTCGTAACCCTGGATCTGGTCTTGCTTGCTGAACATTGTGTATCTCCCGGCAGCGATCGTTTTTTGTCGTGGGGCACTGTGGCCCTTTGTGGCGATGTTATGACTGGCGGGGCCGGGTCAGATGCCTGCGCACGCCTTGCAATGGCGCGTTTACGACATTCGCTGTTGTGCTGTTTGTGCTGGCCCTTTCGCGGGTGAACCCGCTCCTACAGGTACGGCGGCGCTCTGAAGGCTTACGACGCCCTGTGGGAGCGGGTTCACCCGCGAAAGGGCCAGCCCGGACAACACAGAAATCAGCCGATGCACGGGTTGTATAGGCAAGTGCTGAATCGATGGTTTAGAGTGCTGATCTGCGTCGTTCACAGGACCGTGCCATGACAGACAAGAGCCAACAATTCGCCAGCGACAACTATTCCGGCATCTGCCCCGAAGCCTGGGCGGCGATGGAAAAAGCCAACCACGGCCACGACCGCGCCTACGGCGACGACCAGTGGACCGAGCGTGCATCGGAGTACTTCCGCAAGCTGTTCGAAACCGACTGCGAAGTGTTCTTCGCTTTCAACGGCACCGCTGCCAACTCCCTGGCCCTGGCGTCGCTGTGCCAGAGCTATCACAGCGTGATCTGCTCCGAGACCGCCCACGTCGAAACCGACGAATGCGGTGCGCCGGAGTTTTTCTCCAACGGCTCCAAGCTGCTGACAGCGGCCAGCGTCAACGGCAAGCTGACGCCACAGTCTATTCGTGAAGTGGCGCTCAAACGCCAGGATATCCACTACCCCAAGCCGCGCGTGGTGACCATTACCCAGGCCACCGAAGTCGGCACGGTGTACCGCCCCGACGAGCTGAAGGCGATCAGCGCCACCTGCAAGGAGCTGGGCCTGAACCTGCACATGGACGGCGCACGCTTTACCAACGCCTGTGCTTTCCTGGGCTGCAGCCCGGCCGAACTGACCTGGAAGGCCGGTGTGGATGTGCTGTGCTTTGGCGGCACCAAGAACGGTATGGCGGTGGGCGAGGCGATTCTGTTCTTCAACCGCCAGCTGGCCGAAGACTTCGATTATCGCTGCAAGCAGGCCGGGCAACTGGCGTCGAAAATGCGCTTCTTGTCGGCGCCATGGGTCGGGCTGCTGGAAGGTGGCGCCTGGTTACGCCATGGCAACCACGCCAATCATTGCGCGCAGCTGCTGGCATCGTTGGTCAGTGACCTGCCGGGGGTAGAGCTGATGTTCCCGGTGGAGGCCAACGGGGTGTTCCTGCAGATGCCGGAGCACGCCATCGAGGCGCTGCGGGGCAAGGGCTGGCGCTTCTATACCTTTATCGGCAGCGGTGGCGCGCGCTTCATGTGCTCGTGGGATACCGAAGAAGCGCGGGTGCGTGAGCTGGCGGCGGATATCCGCGCGATCATTGGTGGCTGAGCGAGAGCCGGGGCCGCCTTGCGGCCCCCGCAATCTAGAGCCTGAACCCACCCATCTGCCGCGCCAGGTCATCAGCCAACCCACGCAACGCCTGACACTCCTCGCGGCACCCTTGCACCTCCGCCGCCGTCTCACGCGCCAAATCGGAAATCCCCTGCACCGTCCGGTTGATTTCCTCGGTCACCGCCGACTGCTCCTCGGTAGCCGTGGCCACCTGGTGGTTCATGTCACTGATGTGCTCAACCTGGTCGGTAATCGCGCTCAGCGATGCCCCGGTGCGCTGGCTCGATTCCACGCCACTGCCGGTCGCCTGCTGCCCTGCCTGCATTGAACTCACCGCCGAACCTGCACCCAGCTTCAGGCGCTGGATCATCTGCTGCACTTCATCGGTGGACAGCTGTGTGCGCCGGGCCAGCGTACGTACTTCATCGGCCACCACAGCGAACCCGCGCCCCATCTCCCCTGCCCGCGCGGCCTCGATGGCAGCGTTCAACGCGAGCAGGTTGGTCTGCTCTGAAATGCTGCGGATTACCGCGAGCACTTCATCGACCGAGGCGACTTCGTCGGCCAGCTGGCTGACCGCATCGGCCGCCTTGCCGATGTCGCCCGACATGCCCTCGATGCCACGAATGGATCGTTGCACCACCTCGCGGGCCTGCAACGCCTCGTCTCGTGCCGACTGCGACGCCTGGGCCGCATCGCCGGCATTGCGGGCGATGTCCTGCACGGTCAGGCCCATCTCGTGTACAGCAGTGGCGACCATCTCGGTCATCTCTTGCTGGCGCCCGGAGCGCTCAGCGGTATTGTCCACCACCTGGGTTACCTGCTCCACGGCCCGCCGCAGCCGCTCGGAGGTACTCAACACCTCGCCGATCAGGCTGCGTTGGCTGTCCAGGAAGCGGTTGAAACCACGGGCCAGGTCACCCAGCTCATCCTGACGCGAATCGTCCAGCCGATGGCTGAGATCACCCGCTCCCCCGCCAATCTGAACCAATGCGGCGGTAACGCGGCGGATCGGCCGCACCAGGCCACGCGCCAGCAGTACCACCAACAGCAGCGACACCAACGCGACGGCGCCACCGATCAGGCTGGTCAGCCAGACGGCCTGATGCATTTGCGCGTAAATTTCCGACTCTGGCACTTCGGCCACAAGGGTCCAGTTGAGGTCGCGCAGCGGCAGGCCCAGCGCCAGGTACCGCTCACCGTCACGGCTGAAGCGGCTGCTACGCAGGCTCTCGCCTCCGGTCATGACGCCTTTGGCTGCGTCCGCGCCAAGCTGTTCGGCAAGCTGGCGCTTGCCACTGAAGGCAGCATCGGGATGCACCTGGATCAGGCCATCGTTGCGCACCAGGAACACCTTTCCGTGCTCGCCAAAGCTGAAGTCGTGGATCAGCTTCGATAATTCGGTCATGCGCAAGCCCATGCCGGCCACACCCACCAGCTTGCCTTCCTTTTCCACGCGATAGTCGATGAACAGAGCCAGTTCGCCGGTGGCACCATCGATGTCGATGTTGATGAAACGCTCGGCGCCGCTGTCGATGTAACCGTAAAACCACTTGTCCTTGGGGTTGCTGCGGCTGAGGGTGCGGTCCAGGCCGTTCTCGTTGTAGTAGTGGCCGGTTTCAGTCGAGGCGAACAGCGTAGTAAAGGCGTGGTTGCGCTGTTTGGCGGCGGTCAGGTATTCGATGAATTGGGGCGCCTGCGCGGGATCTTCACCGGCAGCAAGCCAGTCGCGCAGCAGGGTGTTACCGGCAATGTCCGCGGCAGCGACCAACGGTTGGCCCAGCATGCGCTCGATGTCGTTGCGGATGGCTTCGATGCTGGCTGGCAGGGCAGTGTCGACCAGGTAGCGGTCGGTGAGGCGGTTGAGCGCCACGGTGAAGATAATGACCACCACCAGGATGCTCGCCAGCAAGGCAGCGCCCATGCTGGTGATCAATTGCAACTGGATGCTCTTACGCCAGATACGCATGCCCCTACTCCCCCGCACATTATTGTTTTGCGGAAAGTGTATACACTTGCGTATCCAGTTAATCCAGTGATCTGAAGCAATCAGATGCACCCTGTAGGAGCGGGTTTACCCGCGAATGCGGTGTTGAAGCCACTGACGCATTCGCGGGTGAACCCGCTCCTACGGGGGGGACGGTATACGGCCTTATTGCTCAGCGATGGTCCGCACCGTGGCGTCGATCTGCGCTTGAGTTCGCGCAAGGGTCTGATGATGCCTGTAGGAGCGGGTTTACCCGCGAATGCGGTGTTGAAGCCACTGACGCATTTGCGGGTGAACCCGCTCCTACAGGGGGACGGTGTACGACCTTATTGCTCAGCGATGGTCCGCACCGTGGCGTCGATCTGCGCTTGAGTTCGCGCAAGGGTCTGCTGATGCCTGTAGGAGCGGGTTTACCCGCGAATGCGGTGTTGAAGCCACTGACGCATTCGCGGGTGAACCCGCTCCTACAGGGGAAGGTGTGCGGTCTTATTGCTCTGCAATGGTCCGCACGATGGCATCCACCGTGGCGTCGATCTGCGCTTGAGTTCGCGCAAGGGTCTGCTGATGCTCTTTCTGCAGTTCAACCTGTTTGGAGCACAGGTTAAGGGCAGCCAGCACCAGCAGTTTGTCACCGATCAAGGTCGGGTACTGACGCTTGGTCTCGTTAAGGGCTTTGTTGAGCATCCGTACCGCCTGGGCCAGGGTTTCTTCCTGGCCTTCGGGCGCCTTGATCGAATAGTCGATGCCGAGAATCGACACGACATTGATCGGCTGCTCTTGCAGTCTCATGCGCCAACAACGCCCGCGCTGGCGCGCTCGACCAGGGCCTGGATGCGTGCTGCGGTAGCGCCGTTCTTCTCTTCCTGTTCCATCAGCGACAGCTGCAGGGTTTCGTTCTCTTCCTTGGCCTGGGCCAGTTCCTGGCCAAGGGCGGTGTTCTGCTCGATGAGTTGAGCGTTTTTCTGCATCAGGTCGCTGACCAGTTGCTCGATTTGATTCAGGGAAGCTTCCAGCATGGGTCTATCTCAGGTTGTTGCGAGGGGCGCACACGATAAAGAAAAGTGCGGCCCATCGCCATTAAATATCGGATTCATAAGGTGTCTGACCCGCAGATTGACAGGGTAATCGACCCCTTGTTCCGACCTGGATCAACCGCCGGTCAGGAAAAGGTTCGCGGTTGCACAATTTTCCCCGGTCCCATTCAAGACTAACCAGTCACGACCGATAGCCCGGCAAGTCATGTTTTGTCGCTCTTTCCCCACTTGCCTGGATCCTGCTCTCCATGTCCCTACGCAACATGAATATCGCACCGCGCGCGCTTCTCGGCTTCGCGCTCATCGGCCTGCTGATGCTCGGCCTTGGTATCTTCTCCCTGGTACAAATGGGCAACATCCGCCAGGCGGGCGTTGCCATCGAGCAAGTCAGCGTGCCCAGCATCAAGATCCTCGACGAACTCACCGCGCTGAACCTGCGCATGCGCACGCTTTCCTACCGCCTGCTGCTCAACCGCGAGCCGGCAACCCAACGCGATACCCTCGATCTGCTGGACCAGCGCAACAGCCAGATCGACCGCGCACGCCAGGCCTACCTGCCAATGATCGTCGCCGCCGACGAACAGGCAGCATTCGACCAGTACGGTCAGTTGCTCAACCAGTACCGCCAGCTGGAATCGCGCATGCGCACACTGAGCCAGGCCGATCGCCTGGACGAATTGCGTGACCTGCTCAACCGCGACCTGCTGGCCAACTCCGAGCAGATCAACAAGGTCATGGACACCTTGGTACGCATCAACACTGACCAGACTCGCGCCACCAACGAAAAAGCCGCCAACCAGTATGCCGGCGCTTTCGCCCTGGTGATCGGCCTGCTGGTTGCCGCCACCGTACTGACCTTCGCCTGTGCTTTCCTGCTGACCCGCAGTATCGTCAAGCCGATCGAAGAAGCACTCAAATGCGCCGAGCAAGTCGCCGACGGCGACCTGACCCACGTCATCCGCGCAGAGGGCACCGACGAAGCCGCCCGGCTGTTGCGCGCCATGGCGCGCATGCAGGACAAGTTGCGCGATACCTTGCAGCAGATCGCCGGCTCCGCCACCCAGCTGGCCTCGGCGGCAGAAGAGTTGAATGCCGTCACCGACGAAAGTGCCCGTGGCCTGCAGCAGCAGAACAATGAGATTGAACAGGCCGCCACTGCTGTCACCGAAATGACCAGCGCAGTGGAAGAAGTGGCGCGCAATGCCGTAAGCACATCAGAAGCGTCCAGTGAAGCCAGCCGCTCCACCGGCGATGGTCGTGACCTGGTGATGGAAACCGTGGGTGCGATCGAGCGCATGAGCGGTGATGTGCAGGCCACCGCCAAGCTGATTACTCACCTGGCCGAACAGTCGCGCGACATTGGCAAGGTGCTCGACGTGATCCGTGGCCTGGCCGACCAGACCAACCTGCTGGCGCTCAACGCAGCCATCGAAGCCGCGCGGGCCGGTGAAGCAGGCCGTGGTTTTGCCGTGGTCGCCGATGAAGTGCGGGCATTGGCCCATCGCACACAACAGTCGACCAGCGAAATCGAGCGCATGATCGGCAGCATCCAGGGCGGTACGGAAGAGGCGGTAGAATCGATGCGCACCAGCACCGAGCGCGCGGAGTCGACACTGAACATCGCCCGTGGCGCGGGCATGGCACTGGACACCATCGCCGGTGCGGTAGCGCAGATCAACGAGCGCAACCTGGTGATTGCCAGTGCGGCGGAAGAGCAGGCCCAGGTGGCGCGGGAAGTGGACCGCAACCTGGTGAACATCAATGACCTGTCGGTGCAGAGTGCTACCGGTGCGCATCAGACCAGTGCGGCGAGTGCCGAGCTGTCGCGTCTGGCGGTAGACCTCAATGGCCTGGTAGCCCGGTTCCGCACCTAGAAGCATTCGCGGGCACGCCCGCTCCCACAAGGTTCACCGCAGTCCTGAAGATAGCGATGGGCCTGTGGGAGCGGGCGTGCCCGCGAAGAATCCAGACTGGCCACTGGATCAGTAATCGATCCGCACATCCCCTTTCGGCACACTGCAGCACGACAGGATGTAGCCCTCGGCCTCGTCATCTTCGGTGATGCCGCCGTTGTGCTCCATCTCTACTTCGCCGCCCAGCTTGAGCACTTTGCACGTCCCGCAAATGCCCATGCCACAGGCTTTCGGGATCATCAGGCCGACCTTGGCCGCGGCCGCATGCACGGTCTCGCCCGGGGCGATGCGGATGCTCTTCTCGCTGCCGATGAACTCCACCAGATTGAGGTCGGAAACGTCCAGCTCAGGTGCATCGGCCGCCTGCTCGGCGTGCTCCACGGCGTCGGCTTTGGCTTCCGCCGGCGTCGCGCCGAACGACTCCTCGTGATAATTCTTCATGTCGAAGCCGACCGCTTCAAGCATGCGCTTGACCGCCGTCATGTACGGCGTCGGGCCGCAGCAGAACACAACGCGCTCCATGTAGTCCGGCGCAATCAGTTCCATCAGCCGCTGGTTCAGGTAACCGCGGTAACCCGCCCACGGCTCGCCCAGGCCATGCTTTTCGCAAATGATGTGCAGGCTGAAGTTGGGGATGCGCGACGCCATCTGTTCCAGCTCGCGGTGGTAAATGATGTCTTTCGGCGAACGGGCGCTGTGGACGAACACCATGTCGACGTTGGCATTGGTGTCGTAGAACCAGCGCGCCATCGACATCACTGGGGTAATACCGACGCCGCCCGACAGGTACAGCACCTTGCCAGCAGGGAAGTCGATGGCGTTGAACAGCCCCACCGGGCCGTGCACCGGCAGCTCGGCGCCTTCGTGCATGGTGTCGTGCAGGAAGTTCGACACCAGGCCACCCGGCACACGCTTGACGGTGATCGAGAAGCTGTAGGGCACTGACGGCGAACTGGAGATGGTGTAGGAGCGCATCACGGGCTTGCCTTCGATCTCCAGCTCCAGGGTGACGAACTGCCCTGGCTTGAAGAAGAACATGATCGGCTGGTCGGCCATGAAGCAGAAGGTGCGCACGTCCCAGGTCTCCTGGATGACCTTGACGCAGCGCACGATGTGGCGGCCGTTGGCCCAGGTCTGGGTAGTGACCGGATTGAGGAAGGTATCGGACATGTTCATCTCCAGCGGCCGACTATCGGGCTTTATATGGCTTGGATAATGCGCAAGCTGAGAGCGACGTACATTCCTGCCAGCGACATCGGCGTGCTTATCGCGACCAGCCCCGCGATACAAGGGCTGGCGCGTCGTTATTCAAATCGGCCATGTCGCCCATGGATACGGTTCGCGGCGTCTTCGGACGCACACTCCACGGCAAAACAACATGCTGTTTTCTGACAAGCAGCCTTGCGGCACCACAACAACGATTAGCCACCTTTTGCCGGCCGCATACGGCCCCGAGGAATACACGATGGACGTCACCGCAACCCTGAGCCTGGGCGATCCACTGGAACCTGCACGCAAGGCCACCGCCGAGATGCTGCAGACCCGCGAGCGAACCTACTCGCTGCCCCAGCCTTTCTACACCGACGAGCGTCTGTTCCAGATCGACATGCAGGAGATCTTCCACAAAGAATGGCTGATCGCCGGCATGACCTGCGAGATCCCGGCGAAAGGCAACTACATCACCCTGCAGATCGGCAAGAACCCGATCATCGTTATCCGTGGTGCCGAAGGTAAGGTGCACGCCTTCCACAACGTCTGCCGTCACCGCGGTTCACGCCTGTGCGTCAGCGACAAAGGCAAGGTGGCCAAGCTGGTCTGCCACTACCACCAGTGGACCTACGAACTGGACGGTCGCCTGCTGTTCGCCGGTACCGAGATGGGCGCCGACTTCGACATGAAGGAATATGGCCTGAAGCCAGTGAACGTGAAGGTGGCCGGCGGCTACATCTTCATCAGCCTGGCGGAAAACCCGCCTGCCATCGACGAGTTCCTGGCCACGCTCGAGCACTACATGGAACCGTACGACATGGAGAACACCAAGGTGGCGGTGCAAACCACCTTGATGGAAAAGGCCAACTGGAAACTGGTGCTGGAAAACAACCGCGAGTGCTACCACTGCTCCGGTTCGCACCCGGAACTGCTGCAAACCCTGCTGGAATGGGACGATACCAACGACCCGCGTGCCAGCCAGGAATTCAAGGACCACGTGGCCGCCTCCGCCGCTGCCTGGGAAGCCGAGAAGATCCCGTACCTGCACAAGAGCCACGGCCTGCGTAACCGCATCGTGCGCATGCCGCTGCTCAAGGGCACCGTGTCGATGACCATGGACGGCAAGCAGGCCTGCCAGAAGCTGATGGGTCGCATCAAGAACCCGGACCTGGGCTCGATGCGCATCCTGCACCTGCCGCACTCGTGGAACCACTGCATGGGCGACCACATGATCGTGTTCACCGTGTGGCCGATCAGCGCCCAGGAGACCATGGTCACCACCAAGTGGCTGGTGCACAAGGATGCCGTCGAAGGTGTGGACTACAACCCCGAGAACATGCGCAAGGTGTGGGACGCCACCAACGACCAGGACCGCCGTCTGGCGGAAGAGAACCAGCGTGGGATCAACTCCACCGCGTACCAGCCTGGCCCGTATTCGAAGACTTACGAGTTTGGTGTGGTGAACTTCATTGACTGGTACAGCGGGCGGATGCTGAACAACCTGGGAGCAGAGCCGGCGGCCTACCTGAAAGAAGTGCAGGCTCAGTAAACAAAAACGCCCTGCCGCAAAAGATGCACTTTGCGGCAGGGCGTAACCCCATAGCAGATGGCTCACTGTGACTGGCTACGCTGTCGCCGTATAGCCAGCGATTGTGGAGGCGGCGAAGCACCAGCATTTCCCCGCATTCGTAATCTTACATTGAGGTCATACTTGATAGTCTGATTCGAAGGGGTCACGGGTGGCCCACCCGTTGGAGTGACAACATCCAGCATGAACTCGTGCGGCATTGGCGCCGCGGCTAAGCCTCCCGTCATCAAATTCCAATTCGTCTTGATCTGATTCAATGGGTGGCTCCCCGGCCCAATCGCTGCGTTGATCGCTCGCGTGAGCGTTGCTGCAGCACTGACTGCAGTGCCCACGTTCGCGCCAAAAATAGCGCTCGGCACCCCTGCGTACAATGCCGCGGAGCTTCCTAAGCTCAGTATGGAACCGAAGGTGCTCACTCGAGTGGCATTAAGGCCTATCCAAGTTTCAGGGGTAGGTCCGAGAAAGTTATAAGCAATCGTCGCTCCGTTCGACAGCATACCTAAACCACGCAGCATAAAGCTCCCAAGATCAATACTATGGCCACTGGGATCGACTCGGTTAACCGGATCACCAGCGCAATACGCATAACCGTTCACCCCCCCTGCCCCAAAAGGACTGAAGGAGTCTGGGGCTTGAAACCGCATCAATGCCGGGTTGTAGGCACGATAACCGTTACCCAAGTGATAGCAACCCGTGAACGGGTCTCGCCGCTCGCCGTTGAACGCAAGTACACAAGCTCCACGATGCGTTCGATAGCCATAGGGTGAGTATCCGTTGACAACTTCAGGCATCACAGTCATGTGGATTACTCCTGGAGTGGGGTCCATGGAGGATATCTAGCCGCCGCGTGCTCAAACACTGGCAATTTTGTCAGTGCCCGCAGGTATCAATCGGATTAAAGCAGATGATCAATTTTTGATCGAAACAACGGAGCCCTTGTTTTTAAAGGGCTACAGTGCACTCCGTACAACTTGTCCACAGAGACACTAACAGACTTTGTGAGCAAAACACGGAGCCGACAACTGTAGTTCTGTGGATAAGCGGTTCAAAGCTCTGATAATCAAGAATTCGAGACTTCTGACCCACCTTGATCGTTTTTTAATCATTTCTTCGCAAGCCACGCCCTACGCGTACTCCAGCTAGTGCCCAACAGATTATCCACAGAGCAGCTAACAGCGATTGTGGGCAATACGAGCTGGAGGCATGCATATCCGTGCCTGACGAGCAGTGTGATGGGTCCGGCAGGGACTTATGCACAGGTAGAATGTGCGTCTGGCAGATGATCGGGGCGCCCTTGTGGAAGCGGGCTTGTCCCGTGGAGCAGGAGACCCAGTGCCTGGCACCGGCTGCGCCGGTGTTGGCGGGGCATGCCCGCCCGCACTCGGTCACTGGAAAATCAGTAATTTAGCGTTGCTCCAGGAGAACGCCTTGCCGGGGAGTGCATGAGCCTTTAGCGCAGCACGCCCTCTTCCACCAACAGCTTGAGGATGGCTTCGGCGCCTTCCTGTGGCGAAACGTCCTTCAGCACCTTGCCACCACCGCCACTGGCCTTGGCCGTCGCGGCCTTCATGCGGTCGGCGCCACTCTTGGCCTTGATCACCTTCAAGCGCTTGGGCCTTGGACGGGCCGGTTGCAACTCGGCTTCAGCCAACAGCTCATCTTCGACAATGGCCACATTACGCGCCGCCAATACCCCCCGGCGCGCAGGCCCAAAAGCGCTCTGGCGCGGCTTGGGCGCCGCGTTATCCACAGTCGCCAGCAATGGCAAACGCACCTTCAAGCGACGCCGCTGACCACGCGGCAAAGCCTGCAACACCTGCGCGGTGCCGTTGTCGATCGACTCCACCTCAGCCAACCCGACAATCAGCGGCCAACCGAGCTTTTCGGCCAGCAGGAACGGCAACATGCCCGAACCCTCGCCAGTCTCGGCCTGGCTGCCGGTCAGCACCAGTTGGGCCCCGGCGTCGCGCAGATAATCGCCCAGCACGCCCAGCACATCGGCACCGGCCGGTTGCTCCAGCACGTCCAGGTGGTCCAGGCCCATGCCCAGGTAAGCGCGCAACGCCTCTTCCTGTGGATCGCCAGCATGCACCACCTGCAAGTTATCCCCAGCCAGCTGCAAACCCAACTCCACGGCACGGGCATCCTGCTCGGCGCGGCGGGCGCGGCCAGAGCTGGGGTGGGCACCAATGGAAACCAGGCTGATCACTTTCGTACTCATGCTCGTGCCCTTATGCCGCGTCGCGCTGGCCGCCGCTGCGGAAGTTGTCCACAGCCTCGATCAGCGCCTTGAGAATCGCCGAGCTGTCGCCAATCACCGACAGGTCAGCCCGTTTGATCATGTCGCAGCCTGGATCCATATTGATCGCCACCACCTTGTCGCAGGCACCGATACCCTGCAGGTGCTGGATCGCGCCCGAGATACCCACAGCCACGTAGACACGCGCGGTAACCCAGGTGCCGGTAGCCCCCACCTGGCGATTGCGCGGCATGAAGCCGTCGTCCACCGCCACCCGCGAGGCACCTTCGGTAGCGCCGAGGGCTGCGGTGGCTTTGTGGTACAGGTCCCAGTCCTTGACACCGTTGCCGCCCGAGACGATGAACTCGGCTTCGGCCATGGCAATGGTGGCCGGGTCGACGGCCACCGAGCCAAGGTCTTCGATGCGCGGCAGGCTGCGCACCACGCTTGTGGACAACTCCACCGGCAGCGCTTCGTGACGGGTTTCGCTGACCGGCTCGGCGCACTCGGCCGCCGCCAGGATCAGGCGCGGCACAGTGCGTTGCAGGTCTTGCTGGCCGGCACCGGCGCGACCAATGCACTGGCCGTCCTTGATCTGCCATACCCGCGTTGCCGGGCGCTCGCCCAGCGCGGCGCCCAGGCGCCGACCCAGTTCACCGCCACCGGTGCGGCTGTCGGGCAGCAGCCAGTGGCGCGGCGCGAACTGGTTATCCACAGCCCGCAGGCCCTGCACCAGTTGCTCCGGTGCATAACCTTCAAAGGCCTCGCCTTCGATAACCAGCAGGCGGTCGACACCGGCTGTGGAAAAGTTGCTTTCCTTGTGCTCGTTGAACACCACGGCCAGCACCGCCCCGTCGCTGCCGGCCAGGCTGTGGGCCAGGCCAAGCAGGTCGCGGTCGTGGCTGCTCAGGCGGCCGCCAACCATGTCCGGCACAACGGCAATGTAGAACGCCGGCGCCGCCACCTGGTGCAGTGGCAACTTGACCTCGACTGCTGCCGTGCGCCGCCCGCCCGCGCCGGTGCCCTGCTGGGCGCCGCTGCGGTCGATACGCTTGATGCCGGCCGGGCCGACAAAGCCCGCGGCAATCGCATGTGGGTTCTTGCGGATGATGCCGTTAGGCCCCATCCAGCTGGTCTGTTGCGTCTGCATCGCGGCATGCAGCGGGTGCAGACGGTTACGGGCGATCCACTCGGCGCGTGGGTCGCGGCGGATAATGTCGCTCATCAGTGCACCTCCGCAGGTTCACGTTTAGCCGTTTGCGGCTTTGGGACAGTGGATGCGTCCTCCTCGATCAGCACGTCGGCCACCAGTTCGGCCAAGTCCTTGATCTGTGGGCGCGGCTCGACCACGCCTTCAAGCATGGCGGTGCACTGCGGGCAACCCACGGCTACCAGCTCGGCCTCGGTCTCACGAATGTCGTCCATGCGCATATCGGGAATACGCTGCTTGCCAGGGATGTCAGTGATCGGCGCACCGCCACCACCACCGCAGCAACGGGAACGGAAGCCCGAACGCTGCATCTCGCGCACCTCGATACCCAGCGCCTTGAGCACTTCGCGCGGGGCTTCGTACTCGCCGTTGTAGCGGCCCAGGTAGCACGGATCGTGGTAGGTGACGCTGCCGCCCTTGTGCTGGCCCAGGTTGAGCTTCTTGGCCGCGATCAGTTCGGCGATGTAGGTGCTGTGGTGCTGCACCTGGTAGTCACCGCCCAGGGCGCCGTATTCGTTCTTCAGCACATGGAAGCTGTGCGGGTCGCAGGTGACGATGCGCTGGAACTTGTACTTGGCCAAGGTCTGGATGTTGCGCTTGGCCAGTTGCTGGAAGGTCGCCTCATCGCCCAGGCGGCGCGCCACGTCGCCGCTGTCGCGCTCTTCCAGGCCGAGTACGGCAAAATCCACACCCGAGGCTTTCAATACTTTGACAAACGAACGCAAAGTGCGTTGGTTACGCATGTCGAAGGCACCATCACCGACCCAGAACAACACTTCGGTCGCTTTCACTTCAGACAGCAGCCGCAGGTTAAGGTCGGCAGCCCAGTTCATGCGCCCGCCGGGGGCGAAGCCGCCGGGGTTGTCGGTGGCGATCAGGTTGTCCAGCACCTCGGCGCCCTTGTTCGGGGTAGCGCCCTTTTCCAGAGTGAGGTGGCGGCGCATGTCGACGATGGCATCGACGTGCTCGATCATCATCGGGCACTCCTCGACGCAGGCACGGCAGGTGGTGCAGGACCACAGCGTTTCGGCGTCGACCAGGCCATTGACGATCGGCTGGTGTGGATTGCCACCGTGTTCGCCGATTGGTTTGCCAGGGTATGGGCTACCGGCAAATTGCGCGTCAGTGCCACCGGCAAGGCCGATGACCATGTCCTGGATGAGTTTTTTCGGGTTCAGCGGCTGGCCAGCGGCAAAGGCCGGGCACATGGCTTCACATTTACCGCACTGCACGCAGGCATCGAAGCCCAGCAGCTGGTTCCAGGTGAAGTCCACCGGCTTTTCCACGCCAAGGGGTGCGTTCGGGTCTTCCAGGTCCAACGGCTTGAGGCCGGTGGAGCGGCCGCCGCCGAAGCGATCGGCACGGCGGTGCCAGGCCAGGTGCAAGGCACCGGCGAAGGCGTGCTTCATCGGGCCGCCCCAGGTCATGCCAAAGAACAGCTCCGACACACCCCACAGCACGCCCAGGCCCAGAACGGCGACCATCACCCAACCACCCGTGTTGGCCGGCAGGATACCGGCGACCGGCAGGGTGGCAATGAAGAAGCTCACGGCGAACGCCAGCAAACTCTTCGGCAGGCGCATCCACGGGCCCTTGGACAGACGAGAGGGCGGGTTCAGGCGGCGTTTGAAGACAAAGATGGCACCGGTGAACATGATCACCGTGGCTACCAGCAGTGCATAGCCGAGGATCTTGCTCTGCAGGCCAAAACCATGCACCAGAATGGCCAGCACAGCAGACAGCACAAAGCCGCCCGCAGTGGCCACGTGGGTCTTGGACATGTATTTGTCGCGCTCAACCACGTGGTGCAGGTCCACCAGGTAGCGCCGCGGCATGGCCAGCAGGCCGCCGATCAGGTTGACCTTGGACGGCCGGCCACGGCGCCACATGCGCACCCGGCGCAAAGCACCGAGCACTGCCAGGCCAAGGGCAGCGAACAGCAGGATGGGTAGAAGGGTGTTCAACATGGGAGACTCCCACAAACAGCTGGATTCTTGCGCCGACCAGAGGGCGAGACTGGCCCCATGTAGGAGCGGGTTTACCCGCGAATGCGTTCGGTCAGGCAACAGTGTTGTCAGTGCTGACGCATTCGCGGGTAAACCCGCTCCTACAGGGATCGCGCCCGATGGCGGCGACTGTTAACGATCAGAAGTCCTTGCACAGGCGCAAGGCGTCGTAGATCGCCGCATGCACGTTGCGCTGGGCCACGCAGTCACCGATGCGGTACAGCAGGTAGCCTTCGCCCGGCTGGCTGAGGATCGGCTGTGGCTTGATGGCGAACAGCGCCTCCACGTCGATCTGGCCCTTGTTGCGCGAACCTTCCTTGAGCGCGTAGTACAGCTCTTCGTCAGGGCGCACGCCGTTTTCAACCACGACTTGATCGACCACGCGCTCTTCCTTGGCGCCGGTGTATTCGTTCTCCAGTACCGCCACCAGCTTGTCGCCTTCGCGGTAGACCTTTTCCAGCATCATGTCGCCGGTCATGATCACTTCTTTGGGGTACATGCTGCGGTAGTAGGTGGGGAAGGTGGTCCCCCCCATGGCCACGCCTGGCTTGATGTCGTCGGTGACGATCTCGACCTGGCTGCCCTTGTCAGCGATGAAGTCGGCGACCGACATACCGGTGAATTCGCAGATGGTGTCGTACACCAGCACGTTCTTGCCCGGCGCTACCTTGCCATCGAGCACATCCCAGCTGCTGACCACCAGCCCTTCAGCGGCGCCCCAGTGCTCGTTCTGCTCCAGGAACGAGTGCCCACCTACGGCCAGCACGATGACGTCCGGGCGCAGGTCCTGAATGGCGGCCACATCAGCGGCAGTGCCCAGGCGCAAGTCGACTTTCAGGCGAGCCAGCTCAAGCTGGTACCAGCGGGTGATACCGGCAATCTGGTCACGCTGCGGGGCCTTGGCGGCAATGGTGATCTGCCCGCCAATCTGGTCCCTCTTCTCGAACAGGGTCACGTCGTGGCCGCGTTCAGCAGCCACGCGGGCCGCTTCCATGCCGGCAGGGCCTGCGCCAACCACCACCACCTTGCGCTTGACGCCGGTGGTCTTCTCGATGATGTGCGGCACACCCATGTACTCACGGGAGGTCGCGGCGTTCTGGATGCACAGCACATCCAGGCCTTGGTACTGGCGGTCGATGCAGTAGTTGGCACCGACGCACTGCTTGATCTGGTCGATCTGGCCCATCTTGATCTTGGCGATCAGGTGCGGGTCGGCCATGTGCGCACG
Organism: Pseudomonas sp. JY-Q; assembly: GCF_001655295.1. Lineage (NCBI taxonomy): Bacteria > Pseudomonadati > Pseudomonadota > Gammaproteobacteria > Pseudomonadales > Pseudomonadaceae > Pseudomonas > Pseudomonas sp. JY-Q. Next base: position 5,792,980 of record NZ_CP011525.1, read on the forward strand.
GGTCATGCCGACCATGTCCACGTAGCCGCCTTCAAGGATGCGCGTGGCCTGGTTCGGGTCTTTGATGTTCTGCGCGTGCAGCACCGGGACCTTGACCACTTCCTTGATACCGGCTGCCAGGTGCAGGAACGGCTCCGGCGGGTAGCTCATGTTGGGGATGACGTTGGCCAGGGTGTTGTGGGTATCGCAACCCGAGCCGACCACGCCGATGAAGTCGAGCATGCCGGTGGCGTCGTAGTAGGCAGCGATCTGCTTCATGTCCTCGTGGCTGAGGCCATCAGGGTGGAACTCGTCACCACAGATACGCATGCCCACGCAGAAGTCGTCACCCACTTCGGCGCGCACAGCTTTCAGTACTTCCAGGCCGAATTTCATGCGGCCTTCAAAGGTACCGCCCCATTCGTCGGTACGTTTGTTGACCCGTGGGCTCCAGAACTGGTCGATCATGTGCTGGTGCACCGCCGACAATTCCACGCCGTCCAGGCCGCCCTCTTTGGCGCGACGCGCAGCCTGCGCGTAGTTGCCGATTACCCGCCAGATCTCTTCCACCTCGATGGTTTTGCAGGTGGCGCGGTGCACAGGTTCGCGAATGCCCGATGGCGACATCAGCGTCGGCCAGTTGAAGCCGTCCCAGCGCGAGCGGCGGCCCATGTGGGTAATCTGGATCATGATCTTGGCGCCATGCTTGTGCATGGCGTCGGCAAGGTTCTGGAAGTGCGGGATGATGCGGTCGGTCGACAAGTTGACCGATGCCCACCATTCCTGCGGGCTGTCGATGGCAACCACCGACGAGCCGCCACAGATGGCCAGGCCGATGCCGCCCTTGGCCTTCTCTTCGTAGTACTTCACATAGCGGTCGGTCGTCATGCCGCCGTCAGTGGCGTAGACCTCGGCGTGCGCGGTGCTGAGCACACGGTTGCGGATGGTCAGTTTGCCGATCTGGATCGGCTGGAACATTGCTTCGAATGCCATGACGCTATCTCCGGCTTACAACGGCTTTGTAACGAACAGGCCATCTTCGTGGCCTTCTTCCGACCCGCCATAGACCTGTTCGGCCACGGTGCGGATCTTGCTGCCGCGGGCAGCGAGAATCTGGTCCATCGCGCCAGCGAACCAGCCGGTGAACATGTAGTCGACCTTGCGGCCGCACTTGCCATAGACGTACACGAACGCAGAGTGCTTGAGCTTGACGCTGCAGGTACCTTTATCCAGGTCGATATCCTGGATCTCGAACAGGCCCCAGCCACGCTGGCTCAGGCGCTTCATGTAGTGCTCGAACACCGCCACGCCTTCCAGGCCATGGCACTCGGCCTCTTTTTCACACCAGTGCCAGGCAGACTTGTAGCCAGCCTTGTAGAGGATTTCGGCATAGGCGTCGGCGCCCAGCACTTCCTCGATGCCCATATGGTTATTGACGAAGAAATGCCGCGGCACATACAGCATCGGCAAGGCGTCGCTGGTCCAGACACCGGTCTCGCTGTCGACTTCGATTGGCAATTGCGGGGCGATTTTGGCCATGGAAACTCAACTCCATAAAATTTTTTTGTGGGTGCCCCGGCGTTGCTGGCAGGGGCTATCAGGCTTGGAGAGCGGCTTACTCGCCCCAGACATCCTTGAGGACGTTGACCCAGTTCTCGCCCATGATCTTGCGCACCACACGCTCGGAGTGGCCGCGTTTCAGCAAGGTCTCGGTGAGGTTGGGGAATTCGCCGACAGTGCGAATGCCCAGCGGGTTGATGATCTTGCCGAAGTTGGTCAGGCGGCGGGCGTAGCCCTTGTCATGGGTCAGGTATTCGAAGAAGTCCTGGCCGTGACCCTGGGTGAAGTCGGTACCGATACCGATGGCGTCTTCACCGACGATATTCATGGTGTACTCGATGGCCTCGGCGTAGTCATCGATGGTCGAGTCAATGCCTTTGGCCAGGAACGGCGCGAACATGGTGACGCCAACGAAACCGCCGTGATCAGCGATGAACTTCAGCTCTTCGTCCGACTTGTTGCGCGGGTGCTCTTTCAGGCCCGAGGGCAGGCAGTGCGAGTAGCACACCGGCTTTTTCGATTCGAGGATGACTTCTTCGGAAGTCTTGGAGCCAACGTGGGACAGGTCGCACATGATGCCGACACGGTTCATCTCGGCAACGATCTCGCGACCGAAGCCGGACAGCCCGCCGTCACGCTCGTAGCAGCCGGTGCCCACCAGGTTCTGGGTGTTGTAGCACATCTGCACGATGCCCACGCCCAGCTGCTTGAACACGTCCACATAAGCGATCTGGTCCTCGAACGCATGGGCGTTCTGGAAACCGAAGAGGATGCCGGTCTTGCCCAGTTCCTTGGCCTTGCGGATGTCGGCGGTGGTGCGCACCGGCATCACCAGGTCGCTGTTGTCGCGGATCAGCTTCTGGCTGGACGCGATGTTGTCGACGGTAGCCTTGAACCCTTCCCAGACCGACACCGTGCAGTTGGCCGCAGTGAGGCCGCCTTTGCGCATGTCTTCGAACAGCTCGCGGTTCCATTTGGCGATGATCAGGCCATCGATGACGATGCTGTCGGCGTGTAGTTCGGCTGGGCTCATCAGGCTGTCCCCTTTTATAGAGTTGGGTCGCGCCAAACCTTCTGCCGGCGCTTTGAGGCCAGCATATGCCTGTGCCCCGAGGCGCCCCGGTGCAAAAACGACAGGGGGTTTGCCGAAAGCGTCAATGCGCGACAAGAGCGCGTCTGGCGCGTGTTCCGGGGATGCGAGACAGTCTCGATAACGACATTTGCGGCCGGTACATGAACATTTGGTCAGGGAGCTACCACCTGGCCTCTGGCTGAGCGAGAATCCTTGCGATTCGACAGCCTGTTGAGGAGAAAACGGATGAAATCAATGGCATGGCTGGTGCTGCTGGCCATCGTGAGCGGGGCCCAGGCCAGTGAGGACGAAAGCACACCTTGCGACAATGTGGAGACCGACCAGCAAACCTTCGCCTGTGCAGCATTCAACAAGCAGGTCGCCGAGCGTGAGCTGCAGTCGGCCTACGACGACCTGGTCGCGCGCATGCGTGATCAGTTCGGCGACGAGGCAGGCCTGATGTCGCGAATAGAGGCAGCCGAGAAAGTCTGGAGCCAACTGCGCGATGCAGACTGCAAGGTCGAAACCCATGCTGAACAACCCGGCAGCAGGGCCTACCAGATCGCCTGGAACAGCTGCATTGCACAGCGCAGCGATGAGCGAGCCGAGTATTTGCGCAGCCTGGGCGCGCAAAACAGTGACGAGCCAGCACCCGAAGATTGATCAGCACGTGCGAGTGAAGGATCAACTCCAGAGGAACAACGTGCCGCTGATGCCCCCTGCGTAATTGCTCGATAGTGCCCCCAGACCACGTGCTCACCATGTGTGTCTTGGAACTCACAACTATCAAGGAATTACAAAGTGGCTGACATCAAAGTTGAAATGGAAAAAATCCGCAAAGAGGGTCAAGAGCGCGTAGCCGCTACCGGCCAGACCATCTGCGTCTTCGCTGACAATGTCCCTGCCAACATTGCAGAAGACATCCTGGCCGGCATGCGTTTGATGACCGAACTGGCCAACAAGAAGTTCGACAAGGAGACCCAGCAGCGCGAGTGGTACAACTTCTACAACGATGGCCTGATCAAGTTTGGCTGGACCATGACGGGCGCAGCACATGCCGAAGATGCCATTGATGAGGACAACCTGACCCTGGCAGAGCTGATTACCAAGTCCGTCACCATCAGCGTCTCCGCGGACCCTCGTCGCGCCGCCTGCGCCAGGCGTGTTCTGCAAATTGTCGTGCAGAAGCCGGAAGTCAAGGCGCACCTGGAAAAGCACAGCCATAGTGAATCCGGCAAATCGAGCAACTTCGTGGTCGCCCAGTGCGAAATGACGCCACAAGGCCTGCCGGCGATGCACATGACCAGCTTCCAGGCCAGCTACGACTCGAAAGTCGAGCGTGAAGGCGCCCTGACCCGCAAGGTCGACAAAACCTCTACCCGCGTTTATCGCGCTTCGCAACAAGGCACGTTCAGCGTTCGTCACTTCGACGCTGCACGTGATCTTGTGAATGAGAAGATAAAAGGCGACATCGCCGCGTTTCTCGCTATCTGATTAGCGAGACCGGGTACCAGCTCTCTGGTACCCGGTTCTGGTCATCTGCATCCATCAAGGAGCAATGCCACATGGGCGATACGAACCTGGATACCCGTGTATTCGAGGAGCGGCTAAGCATCAAGCCTGCGCCCTGGCTGACACTTGAGACATGGGAAGACTTGCAGCTATGCCTGCGTTATTCACAAGCAGTGGCCAATGAAAAATTCTCGATGGAGACCCAGCCTCAGCAATGGTTCACTGTCGCTCTCGCCACCTTGCAATCATTGAAATTCACCCTGTTCGAACACACTCATAAAACCATCGTGTATGAGCCGCACTTGCTTGCATTAAGCGATGTTTACAGTGGCTATCTACCCCCGCCCCGCGAGAAAGGACCTTGGTTCAAGAGCCTCGAAGAAAATGTTCAAGCCGCTCTGCAGTCGGCCGGTACGCGTACCTTCACCGTCATGAACGCCTCTTCACATCTCAGTATCGAAATGGACCATGAAGGGGACCAGGTCCCGGTTGCGATCCTGTTTTATGCCTACTGCGTTACCGACCCGGTCGAGCCCACCAGAAAGTTGAACCTGATATTTGACCATCTGGGTGCACGCTTCAATGCAGCGGATTTCGCCCCGCTTCGCAAAGATCTGCAAGCTAGGAATCGCGAAAAGCTAAGGGCCATTCTCGAGCGTGAACTGGATTGAAGCTCACTTTGTACCGCTGGGCCGTCGCTCCTCCCGCGGGCACCGTCCAAACCTCAGCTTGTAGCGCCGCGTGAAATAGGATGGCAGTTCAAACCCGCACGCAAGGCTGACTTCAGTCACCGACATGTCGGTCTGGGCCAACAGCTGGCGCGCCTTGTCCAGCCGTAACCCGAGATAGAAACCGCTCGGGGTTGCATCAAGGTGCATGCGAAACAAACGCTCCAGTTGACGCCGTGTCACCTTGATCGCGGCAGCCAGTTCCAGCGTACTCAACGGTGGCTCGATGTGTTTTTCCATTTCGCCAATGGCATGGACCAGCTTCTTGTTGCTGATGCCATAACGCGCACCGATCTGCATGCGCTGGTGGTCCTGGCGCTGACGGATACGACCCAGCACGAACTGCTCCGACACCTTGACCGCCAGTTCGCTGCCGTGAGACTGGGCAATCAGGTGCAGCATCAAATCGATCGAGGCGGTTCCGCCGGCACAGGTGATACGGCTGCGGTCAATCTCGAACAGCTCCTGGGTGGCTTGAAGGCCTGGATAGCGTTCCTTGAATGCCTCAAGCGCCTCCCAATGCAATGTCGCCCGGTAGCCCTCGAGCAGCCCTGCCTCGGCCAGCACCATTGCGCCCGTGTCGATGCCACCGAGCATGACAGCTTCGTGGTTGAGCCGGCGCAGCGCATGCAGCAGTTTGGGTGCGACATTGGCCAGTGGCTCAAAGCCCGCAACCACCAGCAGGATGTTGGCCGGCTCTCCTTCCCCCAGGGCGGCATCGGCATTGATCGACATGCCATTGCTCGCCAGCACCGCCTCACCGTCCAGGCTAAGCACCTGCCACCGGTACAACAGCCCGCCAAAACGATTGGCCACCCGCAGCGGCTCCACCGCCGAAATGAACCCCATGGCGGAAAAGCCGGGCACCAACAGAAAGGCAATCGTCTCCATCATCCCCTCCTCCACAGAAACTGGTCGCCCAGGTGCTAATTCCTGTCGCTAGCGTGCGCTTGGGCAAGGTAGCGCCAGCGTAGCGTATTCACACGGTCCGCAGAGGCCGCCCTCAATAACAATATGCACTGCCGATGGAGAGCCACCATGCACAGCTTGATCCGCCGCAGCCTGTTGTCCCTTGCCCTGAGCAGCATCGTTGCCACCCCGCTTTTCGCCGCCGAGCCCGCCGCCTGCAAAAACGTGCGCCTTGGCGTGGTCAACTGGACCGACGTCATTGCCACCAGCGCCATGGCCCAGGTACTGCTCGACGGCCTGGGGTACCAGACCAAACAGACCAGTGCCTCGCAACAGATCATCTTCGCCGGCATACGCGACAAACGCCTGGACATGTTCCTGGGTTACTGGAACCCGATCATGACCCAGACCATTACCCCGTTCGTCGATGCCAACCAGGTCAAGGTGCTGGACAAGCCAAGCCTGGAGGACGCGCGCGCCACCTTGGCCGTGCCGAAATACCTCTACGACAAGGGCCTGAAGACGTTCGCCGACATCCACAAGTTCGAGAAAGAGCTGGGCGGCAAGATCTATGGCATCGAACCGGGTTCCGGCGCCAATACGCAGATCAAGGCAATGATCACCAAGAACCAGTTCGACCTGGGCAAGTTCCAGCTGGTCGAGTCCAGCGAGGCCGGCATGCTCGCCGCCGTCGACCGCGCCGTGCGGCGCAAGGAGGCCGTGGTGTTCTTCGGCTGGGCGCCACACCCGATGAACGTGAACATCGACATGGCCTACCTGGGTGACAGCCAGGATGCACTCGGCCCTGACGAAGGCCGTGCGACGGTGTGGACGGTGACGGCGCCGGACTACGCCGAACGCTGCCCCAATGCCCACCGCCTGCTGGCCAACCTGAAGTTCAGCGCCGAGGACGAGAGCCGCATGATGCAGCCACTGCTTGACCACAAAGACGCGCTGGAATCGGCCCGCCAGTGGCTCAAGGACCACCCCGAGGACAAGGCGCGCTGGCTTGAGGGTGTGACCACCTTCGATGGCAAGCCGGCTGCGGACAACCTCAAGCTTACCGCCAACTGACAGGGCCCTTTCGCGGGCACGCCCGCTCCCACAGGTAACGCGCTCGCCAGGGCCATCACGGCTCCCTGTAGGAGCGGGCTTGCCCGCGAAGAGGCCAGCATTGACCAAACAAGGAACCCGCCATGAACCACGACGTCATCATCACCTGCGCCCTCACCGGCGCCGGCGACACCGCCTCGAAAAGCCACTTGGTCCCGGTCACCCCCAAACAGATCGCCGAATCCGCCGTGGAAGCTGCCAAAGCAGGCGCCACCGTGGTCCACTGCCACGTCCGCGACCCGCAGACCGGCCGTTTCAGCCGTGATGTAAACCTCTATCGCGAAGTCATGGAGCGTATCCGCGAAGCTGACGTGGACATCATCGTCAACCTCACCGCCGGCATGGGCGGCGACCTGGAAATCGGCCCGGGTGAAACGCCGCTGGCGTTCGGCCCGGGTACCGACCTGATCGGCCCGCTGGAGCGCCTGGCCCATGTCGAAGCACTGTTGCCGGAAATCTGCACCCTCGACTGCGGCACCCTCAACTTCGGCGATGGCAACTCGATCTACGTGTCCACCCCGGCCCAACTGCGCGCCGGTGCCAAACGCATTACCGAACTGGGGGTGAAGGCCGAGCTGGAAATCTTCGACACCGGCCACCTGTGGTTCGCCAAGCAAATGATGAAGGAAGGCCTGCTTGAAGACCCGTTGTTCCAGCTGTGCCTGGGCATCCCGTGGGGCGCACCGGCCGACACCACCACCATGAAGGCCATGGTCGACAACCTGCCTGCCAACGTCACCTGGGCCGGCTTCGGCATCGGCCGCATGCAGATGCCCATGGCCGCGCAGGCCGTTTTGCTCGGCGGGAATGTGCGGGTGGGCCTGGAAGACAACTTGTATCTGGACCGTGGCGTGCTGGCCAGCAATGGCCAACTGGTGGAACGCGCAAGCGAGATCATCACCCGCATGGGTGGCCGCGTGCTCAGCCCGGCAGAAGGCCGGGAAAAAATGAACCTCAAGCGCCGCTGATCCTTTCAGGAGACCGATATGCCCTTCATTACCGAGATCAAGACCTTCGCCGCCCTGGGTAGCGGCGTGATCGGCAGCGGCTGGGTCGCCCGCGCCCTGGCCCATGGCATGGACGTGGTGGCCTGGGATCCCGCGCCCGGCGCCGAACAGGCACTGCGCAAACGTGTCGCCAACGCCTGGCCGGCACTGGAAAAACAAGGCCTGGCCCCTGGCGCATCGCAAGACCGCCTGAAGTTCGTGACAACCATCGAGGAATGCGTGCGCAACGCCGATTTCATCCAGGAAAGCGCACCAGAGCGCCTGGACCTCAAGCTCGGCCTGCACGCCAAAATCAGCGCCGCAGCCAAGCCTGACGCAATCATCGGCTCAAGCACTTCGGGCCTGCTGCCCAGCGAGTTCTACGAGTCGTCCACTCACCCTGAGCGCTGCGTCGTCGGCCACCCGTTCAACCCGGTGTACCTGCTGCCGCTGGTCGAGATCGTCGGCGGCAGCCGCACCTCACCCGAGGCCATTGAAGCTGCCAAAACCATCTACACCACACTCGGCATGCGCCCACTGCATGTGCGCAAGGAAGTGCCAGGCTTCATCGCCGACCGCCTGCTAGAAGCGCTCTGGCGCGAGGCCTTGCACCTGGTCAACGACGGCGTTGCCACCACGGGCGAAATCGACGACGCGATCCGCTTCGGCGCAGGCTTGCGCTGGTCGTTCATGGGCACATTCCTTACCTATACCCTGGCCGGTGGCGATGCCGGCATGCGCCACTTCATGTCACAGTTCGGCCCTGCCCTGAAGCTGCCCTGGACTTACCTGCCAGCACCGGAACTGACCGACAAGCTGATCGACGATGTGGTGAGCGGCACTTCCGAGCAACAGGGCGAGCGCAGCATCGCTGCACTGGAGCGCTATCGTGACGACACCCTGCTGGCGGTACTGGAAGCGGTGAAGTCCAGCAAGGCCAGCCACGGCATGTCGTTCAGCGATTAAGGAGACCAAGATGCCTGCTCTGATCACCTACCGCACCACGGTCCAGGAGGACTGGGTCGATTACAACGGGCACCTTCGCGATGCCTTCTACCTGCTGATCTTCAGCTACGCGACCGATGCCCTGATGGAGCGCATTGGCCTGGACGCCGACAGCCGCGGGCAAAGCGGTAATTCGCTGTTCACGCTGGAGGCGCACATCAATTATCTGCACGAGGTGAAGCTGGGCACCGAGGTGTGGGTGCAGACGCAGATCATCGGCTTCGATAAAAAGCGACTGCACTTGTATCACAGCTTGCATCGATCAGGTTTTGACGAGGCGTTAGCCGCCAGTGAGCAATTGCTTTTACATGTGGACCTGGCGGGGCCAAAGGCCAAGCCTTTTGGAGAATTCAGCACCAATCAACTACAAAGCGTGGTCGATAGCCAACGGGATTTACCAACGCCAGCCTTTACAGGCCGTGTGATAAAGCTCCCCATTTGACGCTAACGAGAGCAGTCAGACCATGGCTGCTCGCTAGTGTGGTGTTTTGCAAATACGGCCAATAACTCGCGAGCGATTTTTGCGCTCAGGCAAGGCGTCGCGACGAGTCGTAGCCCAGCTACGGCGAGGAGCGACAACGCCGCATGAGCGCAAAAAGCGCCGCGCGTTATGGTCGTTATTTGTGAAACACCACACTAGGCCTCGGTTATTGTGGGCGGCGGCAAAAACTGAGTGCAACACCTGACCTTTCCGGTACGGTGCTGCCCCTATGTCTTATACCGAACTCAGCGTTGAAGAGCGCGCCACCATTCAAATCGGTCGTACCCAAGGCTTCAGCCTGCGCAGGATTGCCTGCTTGATCAACCGATCCCCTTCGACCATCAGCCGTGAGCTGCGCCGTAACCGAGGTGCTTGCGGTGGCTACTCGGCCCGTCTGGCTCAGCAGCAAATGCAGGCCCGCCGCCAGGTTTGTCGACCGATGCGAAAACTGTTGCCGGGTAGCGAGCGCTTCGAACTGGTGACCCATATGCTGCGTGAGCGTTTGTCTCCCGAGCAGATTGCCGGCAAGCTGCGCAGCATGAACATACCCAACCTGCGAGATGCCTACGTCTGTCGCGAGACGATCTACAACGCGATCTATGCCCTGCCAGTGGGTGAGCTGCGTAAGGAGCTGATCATCTGTCTGCGCCAAGGCAAGACGACGCGCCGGCCGCGCTCTGGTGGCGTGGATCGGCGCGGCCAGATCCCCGAGATGGTCAGTATTCATGTGCGCCCGCCGGAGATTGAAGACAGGCTGATGCCGGGGCATTGGGAAGGCGACCTCATCAAGGGTAAGGCCAACGCCTCGTCCGTCGGTACGCTGGTGGAACGCACCAGTGGCTACCTGATGTTGGTGAAGATGAACGACGCAACGGCGACTTCGGCGCTGGAAGGCTTCAGCGCCGCGCTCAATAGCATGCCGCTGGAGATGCGCAAGAGCATGACTTACGACCAGGGCCGGGAGATGGCGCGACACGCCGAGATCACCCAAAGAACCGGCGTGGCGATCTACTTCTGCGACCCGCACAGCCCCTGGCAGCGCGGCAGCAACGAAAACATCAACGGCCTGATTCGCCAGTACTTGCCCAAGGGCACAGACCTGTCGGTACATAGCCAGGAGGAGCTGGACGCCATTGCGCTGCAACTGAACATGCGACCGCGCAAGCGCTTCGACTTCAAATGCCCCATCGAGGTGATGGGAGAGGTCATGCAAAATGCCATGGCAATGCGGCATGATGCTCCGGTTTCAATTCAATAACCGTGTTGCACTCAGCTCCTGCAACCGCCGTGGGATATCGAGATTTATCCAACTTTGGTACCTACCGTTATCACATGCCAGTAACTCAGGCCCCGGCCTCAAGCTGGGCTGAGAGCCTAGGCAAAGGTTGCGGTTATAACTCTGTATTTTCAAGGTGTGATCGGGCTGCGCTGATACCATCCAGAGAAGACCATCTTTGACTGTTGCGGGGCATGGTTCAGCCAAAACATAATTGTCAGCGCGCGCGACCATACAATTACCGCCCGGCGCCACAATCCTGAACGTACCCGCATCGCCCCACGGCTCTAAAGTCCACTTCTGCTGCGGGCCAGGAGAGCACGCGACGAACTGGATATTTGACCCGGCAAAATCCTGCAAGCAGGGGTGAGGGGAACCTTGCTCCAGCCGACCTTTATTTTTAAGCACGCCCGGCATGGGAGGGTAGAAACTCTCTATACTTGCCCTGCGCTCGTTGATCGCGCGGGCGACATCATGATGTGCGACAGTTCCCAGAGGTTGTCCTTGATAACTCAGCCGCGGATTGGAGTAAAACGGTACTTTCGGACATGTCGGGCTACAGTCATAAGACATCTGAGTTCGGAACCTGAGGCTCCCCCCATCCGGACCGTAGCGATACCCATGAATATAAGTATCCGTTTGCCCATCCCAGTTATGAACCATGCCAAAGTTGTGGCCAATCTCGTGACCTAACGAGGCAATGCAACTAATCGCCGAAAAGCCTTGCGTCTTATTAGTCGACGGCTTACCCGCGCCGCAGAGCTCATTATTGGCAACGTACATCGAAACTAGATCTGCCCTGAGCTCCACCCTTTTGGCATTGACAGCGGGATTATTATATTGAACCTCATTGAGCAGCGTTCCAAAGTCTTTCCCTTCTTCGTCAATAGCAGAATCTATAAATCCCGCAAACTCGTAAGTAATATTCACCTCGCTGTTTTTTGCAATTTGATTTACATCCTGCAACCCTAACATCAGATCAGCACGATAGTTTGGATTTTTCGCGCGAGACTGAACGGTACTTACAAATAGCAGTCTTATTATACTGTAGGCAGACGAGACCTGCTGCGGTTCTTCTAGAGCAGGATATACCGTATTCTCAACTTCTACGCCCCGTGCATCTTCAGAGGGCAGCTTTGACTCGTCAACCTTGATCAGCACGTGCATACCTGAACCGATATAAACCAATCGGTACCGCTGGCCACCCACCAAAAAATTGCCTGCCAGCTGATTATCATGACGGACGATTGATATATAGTAATTAGGATCGAAATCAATTTCTCCTTCCGACCCTGAGTGGCCTGCTTTCCACTGTGAAGGCTGATAGCCAACCCATCCTTCATACCCATCAGCCAAGGCATTGAAGTTTCTCCGATTAAACTTTTCAGCCTTTCGATCCGGTAGTGTTATAGCGATGTTTTCAGCATCCCCCTCAATCAATGACGCCTCAACCTTCACTAGCGTGAATTCTTCATTAGCGGGGTCGGCCAACAACGTTTTCAGATAGCCTTTTGCTGTTTTCTGAAGCATCTGGCGGTTTTGAGTAGGCTGCAGTGTAAACAGCTGCGGAACAACACTGCCAACAGTGCTCATTGACGGGGTAGATGACGAACATGAAGCCATTATCAAGGTCGCGCCTAGGACAATGATCATGCAGATATTCTTTTTCACATTTCCCGCTCCTGTGGAATCCATCTTCCACAAAAGAGCACAGACTTCTGCAGTGCGTCACCTGACATAAATGCTAGGTGTATGTATGTATAGGGGAGTCTGGCGGAATAAAAATAACCCCGGAAAGCCGTGAGCTACCGGGGCCAAGAGCGAGCAACATCCACTGTGCGTGAGCGAGGGTGACCAAACCCTCTGTACCGTGAATGGCTTCAGTGTGCGTGCTTGCCTGGCAGGGGATTTAGTCGTAAACGACCTGTTCTTAGCCAAAGCAGCCATGGCGGCATTCTGTCCTTGCGAGGCTGTCGCACACGTCACAGAATCGGTCGTAAATCACAGCAGCACTCTCTTAGCGATAAAAGGGACAACAGCCATGATGCATGCGGATTTGATTGATCAGGACGACCTCGCCGGCCATTTGCGCGCGCGCGGTTTCGATATTCCGGCCGGGGCCAGCGCCGAACAGGCGTGTGAAGCGGTGGTTCGTGGGCTGACCGAGCCCAATGCGCGGGCGCTGAAGGGGATGGTGGAGCAGATGTACACCGGCAGTGCGACGATCCTGCCGGCAGTGCGCCAGGCCATCGACAAGCAACTGTTGCCGGCATTGGCGCAGTTCAACAAACGCGCGTAATTCTCTTACCCAGGACCGACCCCTTCGCGGGACAAGCCCACTCCCACAGGTCACCGCTGACTCAGTTCAGCGGGTGACCTGTGGGAGCGGGCTTGTCCCGCGAAAAAGTCGACTCGGTATCAGAGCCTTACACTGGCAAATGTCGACTCGTTGCGTGCCTGGCTCAGGGCCGCCATCGGCCCGCTGTGCGGCGACAGGGTCATGGCCTGAGGAATCGGCATCATGGCCACCTGCTGCGCGGTGTTGGAGCCCACGCGCTCGTCACGCGGCGGAATGCCAAAGTACTCGCGATAGCACTTGGAGAAGTGCGGGGTCGACACGAAGCCGCACACCGATGCCACTTCGATGATCGACATCGGCGTCTGCTTCAGCAACTGCCGCGCACGGATCAGGCGCAACTTCAGGTAGTAGCGCGAAGGTGAGCAGTGCAGGTACTTCTGGAACAGGCGCTCCAACTGACGCCGCGAAACCGCCACATAGACCGCCAGTTCGTCCAGGTCGATCGGTTCCTCCAGATTGGCCTCCATCAACGCGACGATTTCCTGCAACTTCGGCTGGTTGGTGCCAAGCATATGTTTGAGCGGCACACGCTGGTGGTCCTGCTCGTTGCGAATACGCTCGTAGACGAACATCTCGGAGATCGCCGCCGACAACTCGCGGCCGTGATCACGGCTGATCAGGTGCAGCATCATGTCCAGCGGCGCGGTGCCACCGGAGCTGGTGAAGCGGTTGCGGTCAAGGGTGAACAGGCGGGTACTCATGTTCACCCGCGGGAAGGCTTCCTGCATCGCGGCCAGGCATTCCCAGTGCACGCTGCAATCGAAGCCGTCGAGCAGGCCAGCGCAGGCCAGTGCCCAACTGCCGGTGCACACGGCGCCCAGCCTGCGCGACTGACGGGCCTGGGCTTGCAGCCAGGTGACGTGTTCACGGGTGACGGAACGCTGGATGCCAACACCACCACAGACAATCACGGTGTCGATAGGCGGAGCATTGCTGATGGCAGCATCCGGTGTGATTTGCAGACCATCGCTGGCCCACACCTGGCCGCCATCGATGGTCAGCGTGTGCCAGCGATACAGCTCACGACCAGACAGCTGGTTGGCCATGCGCAGCGGCTCGACCGCCGATGCCAGGGAAATCAGGGTGAAATTGTCCAATAGAAGAAACCCGATGGACTGGGGTGCTGTGCGGTTCTGGGTTGGATTCCCGGAGGTGTACGACGTCATCGCGATTTCTCCTCACACAAATGCAGGGTGTGCCTCAGGCGGGCACTTACTTCTTGTTATGACCCCTCGGTCATTTTCCGGGGGTAGGCTTGCCAATCTCAACGCAAACGCCGTGCCTAAACTTGAACGGCCATCCAAAAAAACCTGAAAACGACGCCTTTATGGGGCAATTCAAGTGCTTGCATCGTGTTGGCCAGTCGTCCAGAACAGGCGAGCTAGCGCGTTGCCTGTAACGGTTGAGCAGTTTAGTGACACGCGCCGCGTGGGTTTCCCAGAAGCGACACCTTTAAGTGTCACCGACAACCCTCACACTGATCGCGACATCCGACGATCGGTAGCGTGGCGCCGCACCATAAAGAGGCATTGGCGGTTGTGTTGCACCTGCATCAGCCTCAAGGGCCTCTTCGCGGGCAAGCCCGCTCCTACAGGGATTGCACAGTTCCTGTAGGAGCGGGCTTGCCCGCGAAGAGGCCCAGAAGGTCAGTTCAGGAAATCAGCACTCGATAGCGCTGACCGCCAGGCCGCCGCGCGAGGTCTCTTTGTACTTGTCGTGCATATCGGCCCCGGTATCGCGCATGGTGCGGATTACCTGGTCGAGGGAAATGAAGTGCTCACCATCGCCGCGCAACGCCATCTGCACCGCGTTGATGGCCTTCACCGCAGCAATCGCGTTGCGCTCGATGCAGGGCACTTGCACCAACCCGCCAACCGGGTCGCAGGTCAGGCCAAGGTTGTGTTCCAGGGCAATTTCAGCGGCGTTCTCAACCTGTGGCGGGGTGGCGCCGAGCACTTCGGCAAGCCCCGCTGCGGCCATCGCGCAGGCCGAGCCGACTTCCCCCTGGCAACCCACTTCGGCACCGGAGATCGAAGCGTTCTTCTTGCACAGGATGCCCACAGCGGCGGCAGCCAGGAAGTAATCGACAACGCTGGACTCATCCACCGCATCGCTGAATCGCATGTAGTAATGCAGCACCGCCGGGATGATGCCTGCCGCGCCGTTGGTAGGCGCGGTCACCATGCGCCCGCCGGCGGCGTTTTCTTCATTGACCGCCAAGGCGAACAGGTTGACCCATTCCATGGCACTCATGGTCGAGCCGATCACGTTGGGCTTGCCGATTTCCTGCAGGCTGCGGTGCAGCTTGGCGGCACGGCGGCGCACGTTCAGCCCGCCGGGTAGCGTGCCCTCGTACTTGAGGCCGTTGTTGACGCATTCCTGCATGGCTTCCCAGAGCTTGTGCAGGCCAGCGCGGATGTCTTCCTCGCTGCGCCAGACCTTCTCGTTGGCCATCATCAATTGCGACACGCTGAGGTCGTTTTGCTTGCACAGGCGCAGCAGTTCGGCGGCGCTGTTGAAGTCGTACGGCAACACTGTCTGGTCAGCATCCAGCACACCGCTGGCGGCTTGGGCTGCATCGACCACAAAGCCGCCGCCCACCGAGTAATAGGTGTCGCGGTGCAACTCACCCTGCTCGCCTTCGGCAATCAGGGTCATGGCGTTGGGGTGATACGGCAAGTTCTCGTCCAGCAGCAGCATGTCGCGGGCCCAGACGAACTCGACAGGCAAGCGGCTATCCAGCTGCAGGGTGTTGGTTTCGCGCAGGTCAGCGATACGCGGCACGATCTGGGTCGGGTCAATGGCGTCCGGCCACTCGCCCATCAGGCCCATGATGGTGGCGTTGTCGGTGCCATGACCAATACCGGTGGCCGACAGCGAGCCATACAGGCGCACTTCGATCCGTTTTACACGCTCCAGCTCACCGCGTTCGCGCAGGCCCTGAACGAACAGGGCGCCAGCACGCATGGGGCCGACGGTGTGGGAGCTGGAGGGCCCGACACCGATCTTGAACAGGTCGAACACGCTGATGGCCATTGTCGAATCACCTCTTGCTGGGCTTGTCTCTGCGCGCCATGCGCAGGGCGGGGTAGCTGCTAGGCTCAAACAGCGGGCCGCCTTGAATGCCAGCATCATCGGGCTTTTACCGCCCACCTCGCCGTCTGCAACCGACGTACTTTTGTCCAGCAGCGCCGCGCTGTTCTCAACCAGAAACTGCGCCCACCGCGCCGTTTTCCAGCGGCCTGGTGACGCAAAAATGCGCGCGAGGGGGTGGAAAAATCCATAAGCGACATCGCCCATACTGGATACGACCCGTTCCGTACTGGATACGACCCAACCAGTAGGCGATTGCCCGGAGCTGGAGGATTATCGAAAGCGACTCGTAAAGCACGGCCACGCATCCTGCCCTCTGCAGGCCTGGTCGACCGGACCCTCAGAAAGCCCGGCGACCCACGCGAACCCGAAGACAATATCTCAGGAGTCCATCCATGAAAGGTTCACCCTCGCTGTTACTGGTTGCGTTGCTGTCCGCGCCATTGCTGGCCCAAGCAGCCGAACCCGAGCAATGTCAGACTGTACGCTTCTCCGATGTCGGCTGGACCGACATCACAGTCACGACCGCGACCACCAGCGTTGTGCTCGAAGCACTGGGTTACAAGACCCACACCACCATGATCTCGGTACCGGTGACCTACAAGTCGCTGGCCACCGGCAAGGACCTGGACGTGTTTCTCGGCAACTGGATGCCGACCATGGAGAACGACATCAAGCAGTACCGCGACGCCGGCACGGTAGAAACCGTGCGCGCCAACCTGGAGAACGCCAAGTACACCCTGGCAGTCCCCCAGGCGCTGTACGACAAGGGCCTGAAGGATTTCAGCGACATACCCAAGTTCGAGAAGGAACTGGACGGCAAGATCTACGGCATCGAACCGGGTAACGACGGTAACCGCACCATCCAGAGCATGATCGACAAAAACGCCTTTGGCTTGAAGGACGCCGGTTTCAAGATCGTGCAGTCCAGCGAGGCGGGCATGCTGTCGCAAGTTGACCGCGCGCAGAAACGCGGCGAGGCATTGGTGTTCCTGGGCTGGGAGCCACACCCGATGAACACCCGCTTCAAGATGCAGTACCTGACCGGCGGGGACGACTTCTTCGGCCCCGACTTCGGCAAGGCGACCGTGCTGACAAACACCCGCAAAGGATACACGCAGGAATGCAGCAACGTTGGCCAACTGCTTAAGAACCTGTCGTTCGAGCTCAAGGATGAAAGCACCATGATGGGCTATGTCCTGGACGACAAGATGAAACCCGAGGCCGCCGCCAAGAAATGGATCAAGGACAACCCAGGCAAGCTGGATGCCTGGCTGGCCGGCGTTACCACCGTTGATGGCAAGCCTGGCCTGGAGGCGGTCAAGGCCAAGCTTACGCAATAACGAACTACGCAGTAGCGCTACCTCGGGGCAGGACCGTGCCTGCCCCGGGTTGATTTCAATCTATGCAGGTGGAAGCTCGCTATCATGCTTATCGATCAGAAAATACCTCTGGGCCAGTACATCGCGTCGTTCGTCGAATGGCTGACCCAGAACGGCGCGAATTACTTCGACGCCATCGCGCAAGGCCTGGAGTTCATGATCCATGGCGTCACCAGCGCCCTGACTTTCTTCAACCCGTTCGTGCTTATCGCCCTGTTCGCCGCCCTGGCGCACTTCATCCAGCGCAAGTGGGCCCTGACCGCATTTGTCGCCCTGTCGTTCCTGCTGATCCTCAACCTGGGATACTGGCAGGAAACCATGGAAACCCTGGCGCAGGTCACCTTCGCCACGGTGGTATGTGTGGTGATCGGCGTGCCACTGGGCATCCTCGCCGCGCACAAGCCGATGTTCTATACCGCCATGCGCCCGGTGCTCGACCTGATGCAGACGGTGCCCACCTTCGTCTACCTGATCCCTACCCTGACCCTGTTCGGCCTGGGCGTGGTGCCGGGGCTGATTTCCACCGTGGTGTTCGCCATTGCCGCGCCCATTCGCCTGACCTACCTGGGCATCTGCGACGTGCCGCAAGAGTTGATGGACGCCGGCAAGGCCTTTGGCTGCTCGCGTCGTCAACTGCTTACTCGTATCGAACTGCCGCACGCGATGCCAAGCATCGCCGCCGGTGTCACTCAATGCATCATGCTGTCGCTGTCGATGGTGGTCATTGCCGCCCTGGTTGGCGCTGACGGCCTGGGCAAACCTGTGGTCAACGCACTGAACACCGCCGATATCTCCCTGGGCTTCGAAGCGGGCCTGGCGATCGTGCTGCTGGCAATCATGCTCGACCGTATCTGCAAGCAACCGGAACTGCCGGTAAGGGGTGAGGCATGAGCATCATTCGTTTCGAAGACGTCGACGTCATCTTCTCCAACAAGCCGCGCGAGGCACTGGCGCTGCTGGACCAAGGCCAGACCCGCGAGCAGATCCTCAAGCAGACCGGCCTGGTGGTGGGTGTCGAAAAGGCCAACCTCGATATCAACAAAGGCGAGATCTGCGTGCTGATGGGCTTGTCTGGCTCGGGCAAGTCGAGCCTGCTGCGCTGCATCAACGGCCTCAACACCGTCAGCCGTGGCAAGTTGTTCGTCGAGCACGAAGGCAAGCACATCGACATTGCCAATTGCTCCGCGGCCGAACTGAAGATGATGCGCACCAAGCGCATTGCCATGGTGTTCCAGAAGTTTGCCCTGATGCCTTGGCTGACGGTGCGCGAGAACATCAGCTTTGGCCTGGAAATGCAGGGTCGCCCGGAAAAGGAACGGCGCAAGCTGGTCGACGAGAAGCTTGAGCTGGTGGGCCTGACCCAGTGGCGCAACAAGAAGCCGGATGAGCTGTCTGGCGGCATGCAGCAGCGCGTGGGCCTGGCCCGGGCGCTGGCGATGGATGCCGACATCTTGCTGATGGACGAACCGTTCTCGGCACTGGATCCACTGATCCGCCAGGGCCTGCAAGATGAGCTGCTTGGCCTGCAGGCCAAGTTGAGCAAAACCATCGTGTTCGTCAGCCACGACCTGGACGAGGCGCTGAAACTGGGTACCCGCATTGCGATCATGAAAGACGGTCGGATCATCCAGTACAGCAAGCCGGAGGAGATCGTGCTGAACCCGGCCGACGAATACGTGCGCACTTTCGTCGCCCATACCAACCCGCTGAACGTGCTGTGCGGGCGCAGCCTGATGCGCAGCCTGGACAATTGCAAACGGGTCAATGGCTCGGTGTGCCTGGACCCAGGTATCGATTCGTGGCTGGACCTTGGCGAAGGCGGCGCGCTCAAGCGTGCACGCCAGGGCCAGAACGGGCTGGATATGCAGAGATGGGCACCGGGGCAAGATGTGGAGCTGCTGGAGCGCAGGCCGACCGTGGTGCACGCTGACATCGGCATGCGTGAGGCACTGCAGATTCGCTATCAAACCGGCAACAAGCTGGTGCTGCAGGATAACGACAGGGTGGTGGGGATACTCGGGGATACCGAGCTTTACCACGCGCTGCTCGGCAAGAACCACGGGTGAGGCCTTTGGGGCCGCTTCGCGGCCCTTTCGCGACACAAGGCCGCACACACACGTACCGCATCAGCCTCAGGCTCAGCGCTGTACGGGTGGGAACGGCCTTGTGTCGCGAACGGAGGGCAAAGCCCTCCCGGCCATCTGTCAGCGAACGACGATACCGCGCGAAGCCATGTAAGCCTTGGCTTCAGGCACTGTGTACTCGCCAAAGTGGAAGATGCTGGCCGCCAGCACCGCGCTGGCATGCCCTTCCAGAATGCCGTCAGCCAAGTGCTGCAGGTTACCCACACCCCCCGAGGCAATCACCGGAATCCCCAGCGCATCACTGATAGCGCGGGTAACGCCCAGGTCGAAGCCGTTCTTCATGCCGTCCTGGTCCATGCTGGTCAGCAGGATCTCGCCAGCGCCCAGGCCTTCCATCTTCTTCGCCCACTCGACTGCATCCAGCCCCGTCGGTTTGCGCCCGCCGTGAGTGAAAATCTCCCAGCGCGGCGCTTCACCTGGCCCGGACACTTTCTTGGCATCGATGGCGACAACGATGCACTGCGAACCGAAACGGTCCGCCGCCTCGCCAACAAACTCTGGGTTGAACACCGCGGCGGTGTTGATCGAGACCTTGTCGGCACCGGCGTTGAGCAGGTTGCGGATGTCCTGCACGGTCCGCACGCCACCCCCTACCGTCAGCGGGATGAACACCTGGCTGGCCATGCGCTCGACGGTATGCAAAGTGGTGTCGCGGCCATCGACGCTGGCGGTGATGTCGAGAAAGGTGATTTCGTCAGCACCTTGCTCGTCGTAGCGACGGGCGATTTCCACCGGGTCGCCGGCATCACGGATGTTCTCGAACTTGACGCCCTTGACCACCCGGCCGTTGTCCACGTCCAGGCAAGGGATAATGCGCTTGGCCAGTGCCATGGTTCAGTCCTCAGCCTTGGTAGTTGTCACAGAAGGCCTGGGCTTCAGCAACATCCAGGGTGCCTTCGTAGATGGCACGGCCGGTGATGGCGCCGATGATGCCCGGGGCCTTGGCGTCCAGCAGCGCCTTGATGTCGCCCAGGTTGTGAATGCCGCCCGAGGCGATCACCGGGATACGGGTGGCTTCAGCCAGTGCCTTGGTGAAGGGCACATTGCAGCCCTGCATCATGCCGTCCTTTGCGATGTCGGTGTAGACGATCGCCGAGACGCCATCGGCCTCGAAACGCTTGGCCAGGTCGATGACCTGCACCGAGCTCACTTCGGCCCAACCGTCGGTGGCGACGAAACCGTCCTTGGCGTCCAGGCCGACGATGACCTTGCCCGGGAAGGCTTTGCACGCTTCAGCGACGAACTCGGGCTGCTTGACGGCCTTGGTGCCAATGATCACGTAGCTGACGCCAGCCTTGACGTAGTGTTCGATGGTTTCCAGCGAACGGATACCGCCGCCGATCTGGATCGGCAGGTTCGGGTAGCGCTTGGCGATGGCGGTAACCACTTCACCATTGACCGGCTGGCCTTCGAAGGCGCCGTTGAGGTCGACCAGGTGCAGGCGGCGGCAGCCACCCTCGACCCACTTGGCGGCCATGCTCACCGGGTCGTCGGAAAATACCGTAGAGTCTTCCATGCGGCCCTGGCGCAGGCGCACGCAAGCACCGTCCTTCAGATCGATAGCGGGGATAATCAGCATCTTGGGAACCTGTCTATTTGTTGGGTTTCAGGGCTTCTCGAGTGCCCACAGGTCGCTTTCGATGCTCTCGAACCGCTCCTTGAGGTGCAGCTGAACATCGGCAATCGCCCTGTTGTAGTAATGGGGTGCAATCTCTTTGCTGAACAGCTCGAGGACCTCGGCCACCTCGAACGACCCCAACTGCAGCTCGAAGCGGTCTTCGAGAAAACGCTTCAAGGTGTCGAGCGCTTCGCGCTCCTGCTCGGGGGCCAGGGTGATGGTCGGGGCCTTGGTCTTCGACCTGCTCATTTACCAGCGCCCGTCCCAGGCGATGAAGTTCTGCAGCAACTGCAGGCCATGGGTATGGCTCTTCTCCGGGTGGAACTGCACGGCAAAACGCGAACCGTCGGCCAGCGCTGCGGCGAAGTCGACGCCATAGTGACCGCGTCCCACCACTTGGCCCGGCTTGCCGGCATTGATGTAGTAGCTGTGCACGAAGTAGAAACGTGCGCGGTCAGGGATGTCGTGCCACAGCGGGTGGTCGATGGTCTGGCTGACTTCGTTCCAGCCCATGTGCGGCACCTTCAGGTGCTCGCCCTCTTCTTGCAGGTCTTTGCCGAAAAAGCGCACCTGGCCAGGGAACAGGCCAATGCAGTCGACGCCGTTGTTTTCCTCACTGTGCTCGAGCAGCGCCTGCATACCGACGCAGATGCCGAGGAACGGGCGGTCCTGGCTGACTTCGCGCACCAGGCTGTCGAAGCCCAGGCGGCGGATTTCGGCCATGCAGTCGCGAATCGCGCCCACGCCCGGGAACACCACACGGTCGGCCTCGCGGATCACTGAGGCATCGCTGGTCACCAGCACTTTACCGGCACCTACGTGCTCAAGCGCCTTGGCCACCGAGTGCAGGTTACCCATGCCATAGTCGATTACGGCTACCGTTTGCATTTACAGGCACCCTTTGGTGGAAGGCATCTGCCCGGCCATACGCTCGTCGAGGGTGATGGCCATGCGCAGGGCACGGCCGAAAGCCTTGAATACGGTTTCGATCTGGTGGTGGGTGTTGTGGCCACGCAGGTTGTCGATGTGCAGGGTTACCAGGGCGTGGTTGACGAAGCCCTGGAAAAACTCCTGAAACAGGTCGACATCGAAACCGCCAACGCTTGCACGGGTATACGGCACGTGCATCTGCAGGCCTGGGCGGCCAGAGAAGTCGATGACCACGCGTGACAGCGCTTCGTCCAGCGGCACGTAGGCGTGGCCGTAGCGGAAGATACCTTTCTTGTCACCGATAGCTTGGGCGAATGCCATGCCCAGGGTGATGCCGACGTCTTCGACGGTATGGTGATCGTCGATATGCGTGTCACCCTTGCACTCGATATCCAGATCGATCAGCCCATGGCGGGCGATCTGGTCCAGCATGTGTTCAAGGAAAGGCACACCGATATCGAATCGGGCCTTGCCACTGCCATCGAGGTTGATCGAGCACTTGACCTGGGTTTCCAGGGTATTGCGCTCGACGGAAGCCTTACGTTCGACCATCACCAGCTCCGCAAAATCATTGGGCGAAAAGGGTTTCATTATAGGCCCAGAACGCGCCAGCTTGAAACGCGGATGACATATGGCAAAGCCAGGTTTTACGCGGGCTGGATGCTGCTACAGGTCTATACAACCACAGCAGCCCGCTCCTGCAGCGGCGAAAGGGGCGCAACACGCGCCCCCCCCTGATCAATAGAACAGCACAGCGGTCTTTTGCAAGGTCACCCAAACACCCCAGGCCAACGGCACAACCACCACCGCCCAGGCCAGCAGCACCAGTGGCAGGCTGCCTGGCGCCGCCTTCCACTCCAGCGACCGCGCCCCATCGGCGCCCTTGTCATGGCTCAACGCGCGCTCGGCCGCCAGTTCGGCATCACTCATGAAGTGCTTGTCGGCCACCGGGCGCACCAGCATGTTGCAGATAAAGCCCAGCACCAGCAGACCCGCGAGAATGTACAAGGTCATGTCATAAGCCGCCGCCCGCTCCACGCCCGCTGCCAGTTGATACTCGCGCAGGTAGGTGATCAGCACCGGCCCCAGCACCCCCGCTGCCGCCCAGGCGGTCAGCAGGCGGCCATGGATGGCACCCACCATCTGCGTGCCGAACAGGTCGGCCAGGTAGGCCGGCACCGTTGCAAAACCACCGCCATACATCGACAGGATGATGCAGAACGCTGCCACGAAAAGCGCCACGTTGCCCAGGTGCCCCATGTTCGGCACCAGGCTGTACAAGCCCACGCCCAAGGCGAAGAAGGCAAAGTAGGTGTTCTTGCGGCCGATGTAGTCGGAGAACGATGCCCAGAAGAACCGGCCGCCAATGTTGAACAGGCTCAGCAGGCCGGTAAAGCCGGCGGCGATCGCGGCAATCTGCGCCGACTGCGCAGTGCTCAGCTGGCTGAAGGTCAGTTCGTTGCCCAGTAACTTACCGGCGAACACTTCCTGCAGCAGCGGTGACGCCATGCCCAAAATGCCGATGCCCGCCGACACGTTCAGGCACAGCACCAGCCAGATCAGCGCGAACTGCGGGGTCTTCCAGGCCACACTGACGTGCACGTGGCGGTCGGTGACCATGGCGTTACTGGCATTCTTCAACGGCGCAGCCCAGCCTTCAGGCTTCCAGCCGGTCGGTGGTACGCGATACGCCAGGGCGCCAGCGGTCATGAACACAAAGTAGATCGCCGCCATGGCGACAAAGCTCTGCCATACGCCAACTTCGTGCTCATTGCCAAAATGCCCCATAAGCGCGGTGGCCAGCGGCGCCCCGACCATGGCCCCGCCGCCGAAGCCCATGATCGCCATACCGGTGGCCATGCCACGTTTGTCCGGGAACCACTTGATCAAGGTCGACACGGGTGAGATGTAGCCCAGGCCCAGGCCGATACCGCCAATCACGCCGGAGCCAAGCCACATCAGCCACAATTGATGGGTTTTCACACCTATCGCCGAAAGCAGCATGCCACCGCACCAGCACAAGGCCGACACCAGGCCAGCCTTGCGCGGGCCGGCGTGCTCCAGCCAGCCGCCCAGCACCGCCGCCGAGCAACCGAGGAAGACGAAGAACAGGGTGTAGATCCAGCTCAGCATCGAGATTGGCCAGTCGCATTCGGCGCTGAACATCCGGGCCATGAAGCCCATGTCTGCCGCACAGGCGACGGGGGCGGTGATCCCCAGGGCTTGCGACAAGGGCAGCCAGAATACCGAGAAGCCGTAGGCCATACCGATGCACAGGTGAATGGCCAAGGCAGCTGGCGGGACCAGCCAGCGGTTGAAGCCCGGGCGGGCGATTATGCGTTCCTTCGACAGGAAGCCTGGCTCACTGGCCGAGCTTCCCGTCGCGACGGTACTGGTCATGAATCTGATCCTTGTTATAGGGAGGGTGCTCGCGAAGCGGCGCAAGGGTAGCAGCATCAAGCAGCATGAAAGCAATCTGCCATCGTCCATTTTTGCCTAACTGAATCGGTCATGTCCCCGGCAAAAGCTCAGTATTAAGCTGTCGAAAGCCGTACCCTCTGATGCAGGCGTAGGAATTTTCTACATCTCTAGTCGTACAAGCAGGGGTAACCGCTACAGCGTTATACTCTGCCGCCTGAACTCACTAACGGACTAAAAGGACTCGCCCATGAAAGCGTTCGGCAAAATCCTGGGACTGGGGCTTCTCGGGTTACTGCTGATCATCGTGGCGCTGGGCTTCGCCCTGACCCACCTCTTTGATCCCAACGACTACAAAGACGAGATTCGCCAGCTGGCACGCGACAAGGCCCACGTCGAACTGACCCTCAATGGTGACATCGGCTGGAGCCTGTTCCCGTGGCTGGGTCTGGAGCTGCACGAAGCCAGCATCGCTACCTTGAACAAACCCAAGGAACCGTTCGCCGACCTGCAGATGCTTGGCCTTTCAGTCCGTGTGCTGCCGCTGCTGCGCCGCGAAGTGCAAATGAGCGACGTACGTGTCGAGGGCCTGAACCTGACCCTGGCGCGTGACGAACAGGGCCATGGCAACTGGGAGGACATCGGCAAGCCGCTACCCGCGCAGAATGGCGCAGGCACCGATGCACAGGCACAGGCACCTGCCGAGCAGGCGCCTGCGACCACCGACAGCAACGACCGCGCCATCAAGCTGGACATCGACAGCCTGACCGTGAACAACGCCCGCGTGCAGTACACCGATGCCAAGACCGGCCAAAATTACAGCGCCGAGAGCATCCAGCTGAGCACCGGCCCGGTCCATGAAGGCGCAAACATCCCGCTCAAGGCCAGCGCCTTCGTCAGCGCCAGCCAGCCGAGCATCAAAGCCCGTACCGAGCTGGCCGGCGAATTGCGCTTCGACCGCAAGCTCAAGCGCTACAACTTCGAAGACATGCGCCTGTCGGGCGAGACCTCGGGTGAGCCTACCGGCGGCAAGACCGTGACCTTCGCCGCCCAAGGACAACTGCTGGTCGACCTGGCCGCCAATGTCGCCTCGTGGAACGGCCTGAAAGTCTCGGCCAACCAACTGCGCGCCCTCGGTGAGCTGAACCTGCGTGATCTGGACAAAGCACCCCAGCTGAGCGGCGGCCTGTCCATCGCCCAGTTCAACCTGCGCGCCTTCCTTGAAAGCATTGGCCACCCGCTGCCGGCCACCAACGACCCGGCCGCCTTCGCCAAGCTGGAGCTGGTGACTCGCCTGCAGGGCACGCCCAGCAGCCTGGCCCTGGAAGACCTGGCGGTGAAGCTGGACGACAGCACCTTCAGCGGCCGCGTGGCCGTCGAAGATTTCGCCAAACAAGCCCTGCGCCTGCAGCTTAAGGGCGACACCTTCGACGCCGACCGCTACCTGCCGGCCAAGAGCGAAGAAGCCAAGGGCGCCACCGCTGCGCGCCAGGCCGAGGTCAAGCAACAAGAGGCCAGCGCCGTAGCCGGTGCTGGCACCACACCACTGCCCAACGCCCCAACACACGTGGCATGGAGCGACGACAAGCTGCTGCCGGTCGACCGTCTGCGCGCCCTCGACCTGCAGGCCGACCTGGCCTTCGGCTCGTTGACCCTGGATAAGCTGCCGATCGAGAGCGCCCAGCTCAAGGCCGTTGGCCAAGGCGGCCTGCTGACCCTGCAAACCCTGCGCGGAGAGCTGTACAACGGCACCTTCGAAGCCAAGGGCACTGTCGACGTGCGCCCTGCCGTGCCACAGCTGGGTGTGAACACCAATATCCAGCGGGTGCCGGTGGAACACTTCATCAAGACCGAAGGCAAGGAACAGACGCCGCCGGTCAAGGGCCTGCTGACCCTGACCAGTGATCTGACAGCCACCGGTAACAGCCAGAAAGCACTGGTCGACACCCTGAACGGCAGCGCAAACTTCGCCATCAACGATGGCGTGCTGGTCAATGCCAACCTGGAACAGCAGCTGTGCCAGGCCATCGCCACGCTCAATCGCAAGACGCTGAGCAGCGAACCACGCGGCAAGGACACCCCGTTCCAGGAACTGCGCGGCAGCCTGGTAGTACGCAATGGCGTCGCCAGCAACCCGGACCTCAAGGCGCGCATCCCGGGCCTCACCGTCAATGGCCATGGTGACCTCGACCTGCGCGTGCTGGGCATGGACTACAACGTCGGTGTAGTCGTCGAAGGCGACCAGCGTGCCATGCCGGACCCGGCCTGCCAGGTCAACGAACGTTATGTAGGTGTTGAAGTACCCCTGCGCTGCCGTGGTCCGCTGGAACTCGGCGCAAAGGCCTGCCGCCTGGACCAGAACGGCCTGGGCAAGGTTGCCGCCAAACTGGCCGGCAACCGCCTGAAGGACAAGATCGATGAAAAGCTTGATGAAAAACTTGGAGACAAAGTGAGCCCGGAACTGAAAGACGCGCTCAAGGGGCTGTTCAAGCGATGAGCCCCGAGCAGTTCTCCAGCGCAGTGCTGGACTGGTATGACGAGCACGGCCGGCACGACCTGCCCTGGCAACAGGGCATCACGCCGTACCGGGTGTGGGTGTCGGAAATCATGTTGCAGCAGACCCAGGTCAGCACCGTACTCAACTACTTCGACCGCTTCATGCAGGCCCTGCCAACCGTGCAAGCCCTGGCCGAGGCACCGGAGGACGAAGTGCTGCACCTGTGGACGGGCCTGGGTTACTACACCCGCGCACGCAACCTGCAAAAGGCCGCCAAGGTCGTCGTCGAGCAACATGGCGGCGAATTCCCGCGCAGCGTCGAGCAGCTTACCGAGCTGCCCGGCATTGGCCGCTCCACTGCCGGCGCCATCGCCAGCATCAGCATGGGCATCCGCGCACCGATCCTCGACGGCAACGTCAAGCGCGTGCTGGCACGCTACACCGCCCAGGCTGGCTACCCCGGCGAACCCAAGGTTGCCAACCAGCTATGGGCCACTGCCGAGCGCTTTACCCCGCAACAACGCGCCAACCACTACACCCAGGCGATGATGGACATGGGCGCCACGCTGTGCACGCGCAGCAAGCCCAGTTGCCTGATCTGCCCGTTGCAGCGCGGCTGCGAAGCGCACCTGCACGGCGAAGAAACCCGCTACCCAGAGCCCAAACCGCGCAAGGCGCTGCCGCAACGGCGCACACTGATGCCACTGCTGGCCAACCACGAAGGCGCCATCCTGCTTTACCGCCGCCCCTCCAGCGGCCTGTGGGGTGGTTTGTGGAGCCTCCCGGAGCTGGACGACATCGCCCAGCTCGACGACCTGGCCTACCAGCACGGCCTGCGCCTGGCTGGCCGCCACGCCATGGACGGCCTGACCCACACCTTCAGCCACTTCCAGCTGGCGATCGAGCCTTGGCTCGTGCGCGTCGACCCGGTCGGCGAGCACGTGGCCGAGGCCGACTGGCTCTGGTATAACCTCGCCACCCCGCCGCGCCTGGGCCTCGCCGCTCCGGTGAAAAAGCTGCTTGAACGCGCGACCGACGAACTGATTGCAGGAGACGCCCGATGACCCGCACCGTGATGTGCCGCAAATACCAAGAAGAACTGCCAGGCCTGGAACGCCCGCCTTATCCCGGTGCCAAGGGCCAGGACATCTTCGAACACATCTCGCAGAAAGCCTGGGCCGACTGGCAGAAGCACCAGACCATGCTGATCAACGAGAAGCGCCTGAACATGATGAACGCCGAGGACCGCAAATTCCTCCAGGCTGAGATGGACAAGTTTTTCGCCGGCGAAGAATACGCCCAGGCCGAAGGCTACGTTCCACCGGCCGAATGACCCCAAAAATCGTAAGCGACGGAATTAATTTAAAATTTTTTCAAAAAGTCGTTGACGAGCGGTCCGGAAATCTATTTAATTCACCTCGTCGCCCAGATAGCTCAGTCGGTAGAGCAGAGGATTGAAAATCCTCGTGTCGGCGGTTCGACTCCGTCTCTGGGCACCACCTTCAAGCTTCTGGTGGTTGCAAAGTTACCCGAAGCGACAACAAGAAACCCGCCTAGTGCGGGTTTTTTGTTGCCTGTGATTTTTAACTTCAGCGGCTTCGAAGAACACCAGATTTCACAACGCAACCTGAAGGCTCGCCATGCAATCGAGAAACCCGCAGCCATAAGCAGACTGCGGGCCAAACCTTACTCGTCCGACATGGAACGAAGATGATTGAATGCGTCCTCGGTCATGTGCCCCATGTAGGAGATGCTGTGCAACTGAAGGTGGCCGTGTTGCTTGCCTTTTTCGATAATGGCGGCGATGTCAGCCTTTGTAATCCTTTGCTCGTCGCAATCGGCGAAACCGGTTGGATAGTAAACCCTGCCATCGTCCGTGTAGCCGTACAGGGTGACCAGATAAAAGTGCTTCATGACTCCTCCTTTGTAGCGCAAACGTGCGCATCACTCACAGACGCCGAATTGGCGCAGTGACAGGCTGCCAGCCAGCATGGCTGGCAGCAGGAGAGAAGCTACGCAGGGCCCACGGTTCGCATAATCTGGATATGTATCCCACAGACATCTCAAGCTGCAGCGCCCAGGCGCACGGCTTGGGTTTATCGGGCAATTGCGCTTCAATACGCGCACTTTCAGACACACCCAAGGATTTCCCCATGGCCACCCCTACCAAGCAACAGAAACGCGCCAAGCGCGCCGCCAGCAAGGCCAAGCAGAACCGCATGGTACGCAGCGGCCAAGCGGTCAAGGCCAGCGCCGGCGACAGCGCCAGCGTCGAGCAGGTGTACAACAAGGCCATGGAGTCGGGCAGCTACGACGCGATGTTCAACAAGATGAAGGAAGCCCAGGAAGGCGGCCTGGTGCCAATGATCTCGGTGTTCCTGGTGGATCCGCTGCTCGCCCTGGTGCTCAAGGGGCACAAGGAAGAACACGCCACCGACTACATCGTGCTGGTGTTCAACGCCTACCGCAAATGGCTGGACGGCGCTGACGAAGAGACCACCATGGCCTGGCTGGAGAGTGATGAGTTCCAGGACGCCTATATCGCTGCTTCCGAACTCGTGGCCAAGCAACAGCAGAAGCAGTTTGGCTGACAGGGCCATGTAACCCGTTGTGGCCTCCGCGCGGCCCCTGTAGGAGCGGGTTTACCCGCGAATACGATGGCGGCTGCGAAGGTGATTAGCCAGGGAAATTGGCCAGCAGACCCGGCCCTTTCGCGGGTAAACCCGCGCCTACGGGCCTGTGGCGAACCTGCGGGCTTGCCCACGAAAGGGCCATCACAGGCAACAAAAAAAGGCCGCACCCTTCACAGGGCGCGGCCTTCTCATTTCAGCCAGCGCGGATCAGCTGTCCAGCGCCGCCCGCCCGGCAGCCTCGCGCTTGCGGTGCACCAGCAAGCCAGCCGCCACCACACCAATACTCAGCAACGCAGTCGCAATGATCTCCGCACGGTGATCCTCACGCAGCGCCATCACCACCAGAATGGCAACGATGAAGGCAATGGTCGCCCAGGTCAGGCCCGGGAACAGCCACATCTTGAAGGTGATCTTCTCGCCGCGGGCTTCACGCTGGGCGCGCATGCGCAGCTGCGACACAGCAATCACCAGGTACACCAGCAGCGCGATGGCGCCAGAGCTGGCCAGCAGGAACTCGAACACCTGGGCCGGTGCCACAAAGTTGGCGAACACGCAGAGAAACGCAGCCGCGGTGGACAGCAGTACCGCCACGTGCGGGGTCGCCGCCTTGGTGGTGCGCTGGGCGATGGCCGGGGCGTCGCCACGCTTGCTCAGCGAGAACAACATGCGCGAAGAAGTGTACAGCGCCGAGTTCAGGCAGCTGGTCACGGCAATCAGCATAACAATGTCGACGATCAGCTTGGCATTCGGCACACCAATACGGCTCAGCACGGTCTGGTAGGAGCCCGTCTCGGCCAGGGCCGGGTCGTTCCACGGCACCAGGGCCACGACCAGGAAGATCGACACCAGGTAGAACAGGCAGATACGCCAGATTACCGAGTTGGTGGCACGACTGATTTGCTTGCCCGGGTCCTTCGACTCGGCAGCGGCGATGGTGACGATTTCGGTACCCATGAACGAGAACATGGTGGTCAGCATGGCTGCCAGCACTGCGCCCAGGCCGTTGGGCATGAAGCCTTGGGTATCGAACAGGTGGCTGGCACCGCTCACTTGGCTGCTCGGTACAAAGCCGAACAAGGCAGCACAGCCCACGGCGATGAAGCCGATGATCGCCAGCACTTTGAGCAGGGCAAACCAGAACTCGAACTCACCGTAGTTCTTCACGCTGCACAGGTTGGTAAGTGTCAGTGCCAGGGTAATGATGAGGGAGAACGCCCACAGGTCAACCGCCGGGAACCAGGCATGCAGAATGGCCGCGGCGGCGTTGGCCTCCAGCGGAATTACCAACACCCAGAACCACCAGTACAGCCAGCCAATGGTGAAACCGGCCCAGCGCCCGATGGCACGGTCGGCATACGTAGAGAACGAACCGGTGTCAGGCGAGGCGACTGCCATTTCACCCAGCATACGCATGACCAGCACGACCAGCGTACCGGCGGCAGCGTATGCCAGCAGCACGGCAGGGCCGGCAGCTGCGATGGCGTGGCCGGAGCCTACGAACAGGCCGGCACCGATGACGCCAGCAATGGACAGCATGGTCACATGCCGTTGTTTGAGCCCCTGAGCGAGGTCATTGGAATTGTTACCGCTCATTGAAACTACCTTTGTAAGGAGTGGACCACGCCGACTGCGGGTACAGAGCGCGCCAGGGGATGACCCAGGCGTCGCTGCAATCGGCGGTTTCCAACTGGCAATAAGCGCGCCACATGCCGAATACACCCGTCAGAAAATTCTGCAGGCCTTTTAGGATGCGGCTTGGAGGGCTTTCGGCCATTGTATGACCGAAAGGGCATCAAATCATCGGATTACTGAAATACCCACTTACAAATGCACCAAAGGTGCTCCTCGGTAACACCTGTGCACCACCGCAATGCCAAAAAGTGCAACCCATAGGTACAACCTTGTGACATCAACATGGCATTCGTGGGTGAACCCGTTTGCACTGGCAAAAGGTCGGGTTTACCCCTCCGATGGGTCAAAACAGCTTCCATGCGCCGGCCAAAGCTGGCACCATCGCGCCTTTTTTCATCAAGGCTCTGGTGCTGGGCGACACCTTCGCGGACATCTGCGCGACGTTACGCTGTAGCGATGCGACAAACTGCCCCACCAGCGCCCCCAGTCCCCGGCGACCCTGTTGGCCGTCATAATGCCGCTATGCTAGCTTGGCGCACGCCAGGAAGGCCGCCAACAGCTGGGAACGCACCCGAACACATGAGGACCGCACATGGCTCAGGCCACGCCCGCGCTGGAAATCCGCAATTTGCACAAACGCTACGGCGAGCAGGAAATTCTCAAGGGCATTTCGCTGACCGCTCGCGACGGTGACGTGATCTCCATCCTGGGGTCGTCCGGCTCCGGCAAGTCCACCCTGCTGCGCTGCATCAACCTGCTCGAGAACCCGCACCAGGGCGAAATCCTGGTCGCCGGCGAAGCCCTCAAGCTCAAGGCCGCCAAGAATGGCGACCTGATCGCAGCCGACAACCGCCAGATCAATCGCCTGCGCAGCGAAATCGGCTTTGTCTTCCAGAATTTCAACCTGTGGCCGCACATGTCGATCCTCGACAACATCATCGAGGCGCCACGCCGCGTGCTCGGCCAAAGCAAGGCCGAGGCCATCGAAGCCGCCGAAGCGCTGCTGAACAAGGTCGGCATCTACGACAAACGCCACAGCTACCCCGCCCAGCTTTCCGGTGGCCAGCAACAGCGCGCCGCCATTGCCCGTACCCTGGCCATGAAGCCCAAGGTCATCCTGTTCGACGAGCCTACATCGGCACTCGATCCGGAAATGGTCCAGGAAGTGCTTAACGTTATCCGCGCATTGGCCGAAGAAGGCCGTACCATGCTGCTGGTGACGCACGAGATGAGCTTTGCCCGCCATGTGTCCAGTGAAGTCGTCTTCCTGCACCAGGGCCTGGTCGAAGAGCAGGGATCGCCGCAGCAGGTCTTCGAAAACCCGACCTCGGCGCGTTGCAAGCAATTCATGTCCAGCCACCGCTAACGGAGCAATACATGCACACCTACAAGAAGTTTCTCCTGGCAGCTGCTGCCACGCTGGTGATGTCGGCAAACGCCATGGCCGCAGAAAAACTGCGCATGGGCATCGAAGCCGCCTACCCACCGTTCAACAACAAGGATGCCAGCGGTAACGTGGTTGGCTTCGACAAAGACATCGGCGACGCCCTGTGCGCAAAGATGAAAGTCGAGTGCTCGGTCGTTACCTCCGACTGGGACGGCATCATCCCGGCCCTGAACGCCAAGAAGTTCGACTTCCTGGTGTCGTCGCTGTCGATCACCGACGAACGCAAGCAGGCTGTGGACTTCACCGAGCCGTACTACTCCAACAAGCTGCAGTTCATCGCGCCGAAAAACGTCGACTTCAAGACTGACAAAGAGTCGCTGAAAGGCAAGGTCATCGGCACCCAGCGCGCCACCCTGGCCGGCACCTACCTTGAAGACAACTTCAAGGGCGTCGACGTCAAGCTGTACGACACCCAGGAAAACGCCTACCTCGACCTGGTCTCCGGTCGTATCGACGGCATCCTGGCCGACAAGTACGTGCAGTACGAGTGGCTGAAAAGCAAAGACGGCTCGAACTTCGAGTTCAAGGGCGAGCCGGTGATGGACAGCGACAAGATCGGCATTGCCGTGCGCAAAGGTGACACCAAGCTGCGCGACGACCTGAACAAAGCCCTGGCAGAAATCAAAGCCGACGGTACGTACAAGAAAATCAACGACAAGTACTTCCCGTTCAGCATCGAATGATCCGCCCTGACCGGCGCGCCCTTGCGGCGCGCCAGTCCCTAAAATGACCTGCCCATGAATATCGACCTGCACGGATTCGGTCCGGCCATGATGGCCGGCACCCTGATGACCGTAAAACTGGCGCTTTGCGCCTTGCTGCTGGGGCTGGTCCTGGGCCTGCTCGGCGCCCTGGCCAAAACCTCACCGCTCAAGCCCCTGCAATGGCTTGGCGGCTTCTACTCGACCCTGGTTCGCGGCGTGCCCGAACTGCTTTGGGTACTGCTTATCTATTTCGGCACCGTCGGGCTCATGAACAGCCTCGGCGAAGCCCTGAACATGCCGGGCCTTGAGCTAAGCGCCTTCGCCGCGGGCGTGATCGCCCTGGGCCTGTGCTTTGGCGCCTACGCCACCGAAGTGTTCCGTGGCGCTATCCTGGCGATCCCCAAAGGCCACCGCGAAGCTGGCCTGGCGCTGGGCTTGTCCAAGGGCCGCATCCTCTCGCGGATCATCCTGCCGCAGATGTGGCGCATCGCCCTGCCCGGCCTTGGCAACCTGTTCATGATCCTGATGAAGGACACCGCCCTGGTATCGGTAATCGGCCTTGAAGAAATCATGCGCCACTCGCAAATTGGCGTGACCGTGACCAAAGAGCCGTTCACCTTCTACATGGTCGCGGCCTGCATCTACCTGGGCCTGACCGTGCTTGCCATGACCGGTATGCATTTCATGGAAAAACGCGCCGCTCGCGGCTTTGCGAGGGCTGAATAATGAATTGGGAAGTCATCTTCAAATGGCTGCCACGCCTGGCCGAGGGTGCGGTCCTGACCCTGGAGCTGGTGGCCATTGCCGTGGTTGCAGGGTTGATCCTGGCCATCCCGCTGGGCATCGCCCGTTCCTCGCGCCACTGGTACGTGCGCGCGGTGCCGTTCAGCTACATCTTCTTCTTCCGTGGCACGCCGCTGCTGGTGCAGTTGTTCCTGGTCTATTACGGCCTGGCGCAGTTCGATGCGGTGCGCTCCAGTTCGCTGTGGCCGTACCTGCGCGATCCGTTCTGGTGCACGGTGCTGACCATGACCCTGCACACCGCCGCGTACATTGCCGAGATCCTGCGTGGCGCGCTGCAGGCGATTCCTAAAGGTGAGATCGAAGCGGCACGGGCGCTGGGCATGTCGCGTGGCAAAGCGCTGTTCTACATCATGCTGCCACGCGCTGCGCGCATCGGCCTGCCGGCGTACAGCAACGAAGTGATCCTGATGCTCAAGGCCAGTGCCCTGGCCAGTACCGTGACCCTGCTGGAGCTGACCGGCATGGCCCGTACCATCATCGCCCGCACCTACCTGCCGGTGGAGATCTTCTTCGCCGCAGGCGTGTTCTACCTGGTGATCTCGTTCATGCTGGTGCAAGGCTTCAAGCTGCTGGAGCGCTGGTTGCGCGTGGATGCCTGCCAAGGCCGCTGACATCTCCTAGCCTTCTTCGCGGGCACGCCCGCTCCTACAACAGGCCTATGCTGAACCTTCGTAGGAGCGGGTTTACCCGCGAATAGGCCCTCAACCCCAACACACATCCCCATGCCCAGCCCCCTCCACAGCCACCACCTAAGCACCCGCTTCCAGGCCCTCGACCAGTTCCTGATCGAGCACCAACAGCTGTGGAAACCCCGCCCCTTCACCACCCTGCATCTGCCTTGGGAAACCACCCACCCAGAGCTTGCCGCCCACCTGCGCCAATGTTCCCTGGCAGACGCCGAAGCCGACAGCGCCGCTGACCGCTTGCCTGCCCCATTCCCGCAACTGGCCGAACAAGCCCGACAGCTCGCCACGCTCGGCAGCCTTGCGCAAACCAATCTACCGCCTGCCGCCCACCGCCTGGACGTCGCCGTCCCCGGTCGCAAATGGCAACAGATCGAAGCCTTCGCCAGCCACCTGGCCTTCCGCGAGCAGCCCCGGCACTGGCTGGACTGGTGTTCTGGCAAAGGCCACCTCGGCCGTCGCCTGCTGCAACCCGGGCAACACCTGACCTGCCTGGAGTACGACGCCGACCTGGTCGCTGCCGGTCAGGCCCTGAGTGCACACCACCACTTGCAAGCACAGCACGTACATCAGGATGTGATGGCCAGCGACAGCGCTCGCCACCTGGCTGACGATAAAAGCGTGGTTGCCCTGCATGCCTGTGGCGATCTGCATGTACGCCTGATGCAACTGGCCAGCCAGCAAGGTTGCCGGCAACTGGCCATAGCCCCGTGCTGCTACAACCGCATCGCCGCGCAGCAGTACCAGGCGTTGTCCACAGCCGCGCAGGCGTCGAGCCTGCAGCTGTCGCTGGACGACCTGGGCCTGCCCTTGAGCGAAACCGTCACTGCCGGCGCCCGCGTGCGGCGCCAGCGCGACACCTCGATGGCCCGGCGCCTGGGCTTCGACCTGCTGCAACGCCAGCAGCGCCAGAGCGATGAATACCTGCCGACGCCTTCCCTGCCGGTGGCCTGGCTGGAGAAGCCCTTCGAGCAATACTGCCGCGACTTGGCTGAACTGAAGCAATTGCCAGTGAGCGGCGACCCGGACTGGGCAATGCTGGAAGCTGCGGGCTGGCAACGCCTGGCCGAGGTTCGGAACCTGGAGCGCGTACGCAACCTGTTCCGTCGGCCACTGGAGCTGTGGCTGGTACTCGATCGCGCTCTGTTCCTCGAAGAACAAGGCTATGACGTGCGCCTGGGCCTGTTTTGCGATTACCCACTGACCCCGCGCAACCTGCTCATTCTCGCGGAACGCGACGGTTAGCCGCAGCACAACCTGTGGATAAGTCTGTGAACAAGCTTGTGATTACCTGTTGGATCCAAGCGCTATTTCAAGCGCTTGGCTTATTCCTGCTTGCGGCTGCAGCCCAGTAAAAACAGGCGTTTGCGCAAAGACCAGCGGCGTAGCGATCCGGCATGCCTTTCGCTCAGGTCGCCGATGCCACTTGTGCATAAACATTTCTTGTGGTTAGCGCAAGCGGCTTTTGTGGGAGCGGCCTTGCGTCGCGAAAGGGCCGCAAAGCAGCCCCGGCGATTTCAGAGATTGTGCCGAAAACGGGGGCCGCTTTGCGGCCCTTTCGCGACGCAAGGCCGCTCCCACAAATGACCGCGTCAATGCCTAATGCGCCTTACCCTTGGCAATCTCGATATCGTTCATCAGCGCCTTGGCCATGTCGCACAGGTAATCGGCTGCCCCCAGGAATTTATGGTCGTCCTCCATATCCCCCTCGCGCACCAGGTGCTTGATGTAGCCCATCAGGATCGAGACATGCTCGTAGGCCGCGTCGACGGGGACGCCGGGCTCTACGCGTAGCAGATTGAGGGATGGGTTACCGGCTGCGAGGAAGGTTTCCACGCCTGCGGTTGTGATTGGCTCAGAAACATCTTTTTTCATGGCAAATCCTTATTCACGGAAGGAGACTGCCAAAAATCTTTCTCACGGATTTGGGGCGGCAGCCGTACGCAGGGTGAGAAACCGAGTGAATAAGGAAGCCCGGCCAGACCGAGGTCTGCCCACGTACGACCACCATGGCGAGTAGCGCTTATTCAAGTCGGGTTCTCACACCCAGTCGCCAGAGCGACCCGAAAACGGTATCCGTGAGCCACTTCCCCGACAACAGCGTTACTTCGGCG
Organism: Pseudomonas sp. JY-Q; assembly: GCF_001655295.1. NCBI lineage: Bacteria > Pseudomonadati > Pseudomonadota > Gammaproteobacteria > Pseudomonadales > Pseudomonadaceae > Pseudomonas > Pseudomonas sp. JY-Q. The sequence goes on from NZ_CP011525.1 coordinate 5,830,059, forward strand.
GCGCGCGTAGGATACTTCCGAAGCATCCAAACCCTGAAGCTTTTGACCCCATGGTTCAGAATTCCCTTACACAGATAACCCGGCTTACCCGCCCCCTTGTAGGAGCGGGTTCACCCGCGAAGAGGCCATACCAGACAACACAAGGCTAATGCTCCACCCCCGCAACGGTGTATCATCCGCCCCCCAAATCATTAAAAAGTGACGTCGCGCGCTGCCCGCCAGCCCCGCGACCTTCTGGCGTTGCGCCAGAACCGACAATGGACCACCGGACCTGAGCATCGTGACCCGAGCCAACCCCCTCGCCCTGCTGACCTTCGCCCTGGCCCTGACCGGCTGTGCCGGCGGCACCCCGCCCCAACCCAACAGCAACTTGGGCTGGAACCACCCCGGCATGCAGCTGGGCGGCGACAACGGCCTGCCCCTGCGCACAGAAGCCCCATGTCGCAAGCGCGGCTGCGACAACGACAAGCTGTTTTTCAACCCGGGTAAAAACGAGCCTAGCGTCACCACCATGCACCGCGGCTGGTAGGAAAATTCTTCTTTTGGGCCGGTGACTTAGGTCTTTTGCGAACATTCGCAAGGAAGTGGTTTACAGGCGCCAAACGATCGCTATAATGACGCCCCATTGCCGGTATAGCTCAGATGGTAGAGCAACTGACTTGTAATCAGTAGGTCCCGGGTTCGATTCCTGGTGCCGGCACCATTCAAGGTTCCATAGAAAGCTTTCAAAATCTCTGGAACCCCCGAAAAACCCGCCTTCTGGCGGGTTTTTTCGTTTTGGCGTTCCGTCGGATTCCGAGGGTAGCCAGCGCTAATAAGGGTACTTTTAAGGATACCTACCAATTCGACATTGGAAAGTACCCTTATGGCTCGCACAACGGCTCCCCTTACCGACAACGCCTGCCGCACTGCAAAGGCTCGCGAACGTGAGTACAAGCTTTTTGACGGCGATGGCCTTTACCTGCTCGTGAAGCCCAACGGTCGCAAAGGCTGGCGGCTAAGGTACGTGAAGCCCGATGGTCGCGAGGGCCTGACCTCGCTCGGCAATTACCCGGTGGTCGGGCTGGCTGACGCTCGCCACAAGCGCTTCGAGCTCAAACAGCAGCTCGCCAACGGCATTGACCCCATCCAATCCAAGCAGCAGGCCAAGGTGCAAGCCGTAATCAATGGCCGTACCTTCGAAAGCGTTGCGCTCGATTGGTATGCCGGGATGGTGCCCAAGTGGGCGCCGGGCCACGCCAAGACTGTACTCAGCCGGTTGAAGACTCATGTATTCCCTTTGCTCGGTGCCAGGGCAATCGTCGAGCTCGATACCCACGACCTCATGCAGCCTCTAGAAGCCGTGACGAAACGCGGCACCATCGACGTGGCGCTTAGGATCAAGAACTACCTTCAAAGCATCATGCGCGAAGCCAAACGGCTGCGGCTGATTACCGCGAACCCGGCTCACGACCTCGACGGCTCAATCAGAGCACCACGGGTTACACATCGACCCGCACTACCCTTATCGCGGCTGCCAGAGCTGCAAGCACGCATCGACGACTACAAAGGTCGTCCACTCACACGCCTTACCGTGATGCTGTCGCTGCATGTGTTCGTACGCTCTAGTGAGCTGCGCTTCGCTCGCTGGAACGAGTTCGACCTCAATCGCGGCATATGGGAGATCCCCGACACTCGCCCGGCGCTCGACGGCGTACCGTTTTCCACAAGGGGTACGAAAATGGCCGGAGACATTCACGTTGTACCCTTATCGCCGCAAGCAGTGGCCTTGCTTGAGCAGATCCACGCGATCACCGGCAAGTTCGACCTGGTGTTCGCGGGAGATGCCAAGCCATGGAAACCGATGTCCGAGAACACGGTGAATGCCGCACTCAGGACGATGGGCTACGACACCAAGGTGGATATCTGCGGCCACGGATTCCGAGCCATGGCGTGTAGTGCGCTGGTCGAGTCCGGGCTTTGGTCGGAGACGGCTATCGAGCGGCAGATGAGCCACAAGGAACGCAACAACGTGCGGGCCGCTTATACCCATAAGGCCGAGTTCCTCGAAGAGCGCCGGATGATCATGACCTGGTGGAGCCGGTTTCTGGAGGCGAACCGCGAGGACCATGTGACGCCGCATGAGTTTGCCAAGCAAACGGGCGAGAACGTCACGCGGCTTCGCAGTGCCAAGAGGACCGAGTAACCCGCCGCACCACCACCTCAACTCCCTGTGAAGTTACCCACAGCACCGCATGAAGCTCCTCCTCGCGGGTCCTTTCAAACGGGGCTGCAAAGCCGCCCCGTTTGAAAGGACCATACCTAAGAAAAAAACTGCTGGCACAGCTGACGTCTGTGGAAAACCACTGATGTCCACCGGGGGATAGTTTTATCCACAGGCGCTAAATCCCTGATATCGCGCTGCTTGACGAATATTGTCCACAAGCGTAGACCGGGAGTCGCAAGAGCTGTCGATGACAGCACCCCAGGTGACCCGAACCTTGGAGGTCACGCCGCTCCCGCGGTGGTTCACCCGCAAGTACGATTCGCGTCCGGCAGCTCGTACGGTCACTACCCATGTGATGGATGCCAACTCAATATCGTTGCCCCTGCGGCAACCACCCTACCCATCTGCTCAGCAGCAACCTATCCGCTTGGCCATTTCGCGTGCGCCAACCTGCGCCCGTCTCTTTCACTGGAAAGAGACGGGCGCGTCTAACACTGCTGCAGCCCTCATCGCATTTGGCTTTGCGGCAACTTCACTCGTGACAATCGGCGTGACAAACGCCGATGTCACCAGCAACAGCGATGTAGATGATGGTGCCGCAGACCAAGGAATGGACTGCACCTGACTGACAGTCAGGCATGCCCCGGTCATCGTATCGCTGCGTTCACCCGGCTCAGGATCTCGCGGCACTGGTCTCGTCAGCCAATGCAGCCTCTACCCGCCCACCGGTAACGGTGCTCAGGAGGCCAGATCATGAGATGCCCTTGCTCCCGGACGTAAGGAGCCGCCAGTCCCGCGTAAGAGGACATCCCCACAGGTCGCAGGGGCCTTGATCCCTGATAACACTCAACATTCTTGGCGGGATGACGTGGGGCGAGGATCGAAGAGCGGACGATGAGGTGACCGACATGGCATTGGTGGGTAAACGCGATGGCCGTAATTTCGGCTACGGCAGGCAACTGAGCTACGCAGGTCCGCAAGCGCTGAAAGACATGTTCGGCGGCGGCCACTACGGCACGGTCAAGGCACACTGTGATCGGTGGCAGGCATTCGTGAAATGGTGCCGCTCCGAACAGGGGCCCGGTATCAATGATGCGCGGCAGATTAATCGAAAGGTGTTGGCCGACTACGCGGCGTATCTGCGCGACACGGTTAGGCGCGGTGATCTCGCCGTCAGCACCGCACAAAACCGCCTATCCAGCGTTAACAGAACTATGGCAGCGCTTCGCGGTGATCAGTACGTGAAATTGCCTAGTCCGAGCATGGCATTGGGTATGCAGCGTAGCGGGGTTCGTCAATTGGCCCCACAAGGCCAGGACCGCGAACAGGTTGAGAAAATCGTTGATGCGCTTTGCCGCCATGATCAGCAGCGGGCCGCCGCGATCGTTCTGTTGGCGCAAGCCACCGGCATGCGCTTGCGTGAGACCATCTTGGCTGACCTGCCACGGCTGAGCCGTGAGGCTAACGAATTTGGCAGGATCAACATTCAGGATGGCACCAAAGGCGGTCGCTCCGGAGCCTCGGCGCCGCGATGGATTACAGTGGACGATCATGTTCGCGAGGCGCTTGAGTTTGCACGGCAGGTATCGCCTATGGGTAGCCGCAATCTGATTGCGCGACACGAAAGCTACCTGACATTTCTGCAAGAAATCATCCACCCTGCGCGGGTCATCCTTCATGCACACAACCTCAAGGGCTTCCATGAGCTACGAGCGGCGTACGCATGTGAGCGCTATGAGCAGATCACCCAATACCCCGCGCCAATCAACGGCGGCCAATGTTGCCAGGTAGATAGGAACCTTGATCTTGATGCCCGGTGGCAAATCAGCTGCGAACTGGGGCACGGGCGGATCGACGTGGTCGCCGCCTACATTGGTGGTCGGGGATGAGTAAACCATTCGATATGGAGCTGTTTTTAGCTGGCGTTCTGACCGGCTCACACGCAACGCGGCAACGCCACCTTCGCCAGGCCAAAATCATTCAAGCTGAAATTGCAGAACGCTGGCAGAGAGAAACACCGTGGGGTTGGCAGAAAAAGCACGTGGACTGGTTTCTCGAACATTGCATTAGCCGGCGGAGTGAGGCGACACGGTACTATTACGTGTTAACAATCCGACTGATCACGCGGCGCTTAGAAACGTCATGGGCATTCAAGCGCTGAATGGGATATGGTCCTAGTGGTCTGGACGAACAGTGATCGACTAAAAACGGCCATTGGATCAATAAAGAATTACAAAACGTTCGTAGAAATAGAAAAAACATCTTTACGCAAAATCTGTCACTGGAGCGTAGCCTTGCTCGAAAATCGGGTAAAATCGCTTATTAGCCATACTTAGCACACACCATAGAAAAATATGGAAGGTTAACCTTAACTATGGATCAGTCCTTCTCGATAAAAAATCTTAATAAGCTACTAAAGGCTGATAGAGAAAAGGGTGGGGATTTAGAAGAGCGGTATATCCCAAGCGCTTTCGCTATAAGAGTAAAACTCTACAAGCTGAACAAGCTAAGATCATTTGCACGCTACCGCTTACGCACGGGGAAAACTACTCTCGCATTCTACGAAAAACGCATGTCACGATTGACTACTGTTATAGAAAAACGCAAGTCTCAGCATGTAGCTTTGATTGAGTCTGAGTTGGAGAGGGTTAGCAAAGCAGTTAGCAGCAAAGACTTCAGAATAAACATCACGCTTCTACCGGCCCCGGTTGGAGGTAAAAATGTTTACGGCGCAGGGAATTGCTTAGATCAAATACTCGCGATGAGGTTTGTTCAACAAGCGCTAAAGACTTTATATGAGCTTCGTATGCCTCCGCGTGACATTCTAGTCAGCCAAATAAAATCACTGGCTTTAGATGGCGTACCCAAGTACATCATTAGATCAGATGTAGAATCATTTTATGAGTCTGTAAGGCATAAGGAGCTGCTCGATGGAATTCACCAAGCTCCTGAGCTATCGGTGCTAATTAAAAGAATTCTAACACGACTCATGAAAGATTATGTCGTTGTATCTGGGGACGTGAACGGACTACCGCGCGGCATAGGTATAAGTGCGTATCTATCCGAGATATATCTCTCAAGCATTGATGCCGAAATCAAACGACAAGAAGATATATTTTATTATGCAAGATACGTTGACGATATGGTTCTCATGTATGCCCCCCAGCGAAAAGAACTCGCAGATCAGTACCTACCTACTCTCAGTAAGATACTTGATGCAAAGGGACTGAAATTTAACGCCAAAACAAAAGTTATTGATTTACTGGTTGAGCAAAAAGGTAAATTTGACTACCTCGGATATACATTTGATGTTTCTAAGAGCAGTCCAGGCGTAAGACTGAGCCAAAGAAAATTTGACAAATATAAATCACGTATCGACAAAGCATTTTCCGACTATGCTTCAAAATCTTTATTTATCCCCAAGAAATCTGAGCAAGAACTAATGCTCAGATGTCTGTTCTTAACCGGAAACATGCGCTTATTCAATAGAAAAAGCAACGCATTCATTGGAGTCTACTTTAGTAACAAGTTCATAACTGAGACCACTCAGCTTTCTGGGCTTGATAACTATTACATCAATAAAATCAAGAGCATTACCAGCCCATCACTATCGAGAAAGCTCTCGAAACTATCTTTCGCGCAAGGTTTCAAAGACAAATTGTTTAGAAATTTTGACCCAAAACAGCTTTCAGAGCTTTCGCGAGGTTGGAAGCATGTCTAGAAAAAAAGCACTATCCATAAATTTCCCAATAGAGCGAGTTGTATTATCAGATGTACTTCCATACGAAGTGCCTATAGTTTTCTCAAATAGATACTTCTACAGATTCTTATGCGAACACAACATAAAAATCAATGGAAATACAATCTCATGGACTACAAAAGATGAAGTGCTAGACAATCTTGTAAGAATGATTCTTGGCATTCAACCAAGTAAAGTTATCAAGCATGTCGCCGAGGACAGCGAATCTAAATCTCTAATTATTCTGGAAAAAACGGATTTCGTCCACACTGTCCCTTTCATTTTTTCGACGACACATAAGCAGGACCAGTTAAGACAATTGTCGCTAATGCACCCCAAAGGTCAAGTGCTCGTAGTAGATTTCTATGATCAATATAAAGACCTGATGATTTATTACACTGGCAAAAGTGAGTTCAGCCTGCGATCACCCAAGAGAGTTGCTGGATGTACGTATATAGATTATCGCTCGCAAATAGAGAGGCAAGATAAATCTGATGCTTTGGTAGAAGTAGACGGCGAAAACTATGAGAATTTAAAATCGTTTTTTGTATATGAACGATTTAGCAATGTTTTTAAGTTTTACGAATCGAGGGAACACCTGCGTAGCGAGCGCGACTTCAAGAACCTTACAAAGTTTGACGTGTCAGGTTGTTTTGATAGCATTTACACGCACTCCCTAGCGTGGGCAATATATGGAAAGGACTTCGCAAAGCAAAACCTTAAAACCATACTAGGCTCATTTGCGGGGAAATTTGACTCGCTGATGCAAAAGTTGAATCATAACGAAACAAACGGAATTTTGATCGGCCCTGAAGTTTCAAGGATTTTCGCGGAAATAATACTCCAAGCTGTTGATACTGAAATCTCTGGAAAACTACTTGAAAAAGGATATGTACACAATTCAGACTTCAAGATTTATCGATATGTAGATGACTATTTTGTCTTTTACAATAACGAAGAAGTCTGCCATCAGATAAAAATGATATTGCAAGAAAGCCTGAAGCTATACAAGCTATCATTAAACAAGGGCAAAGAAGAAACACTACAGCGCCCTATAATTACGCCTATATCCATCGCAAAGAAGCGTATCTCTGATCTTTTTGATCGTACGTTAGCTTATGAAATTTCTTCAGAAATCAAGGATGGGGAGAAACTTCCAAGGGGAGAAATTTACATTGGAAGATCTTCATTAATCACGGACTTTAAGTCAATTCTGACGACCTCAGGTGTTAATTACGGGGAAATATTAAATTATTCTCTTTCCGTGGTAGAGCGCAAAGTAGGCTCCTTAATTGAAGGTTATAAGAAGATAGAAAATCTTAGCGGAACCGACAAGAGCTTTTCAAAGTCAATAGAAGCCCTCCTAGGCTTTGTCTTTTTTATCTATGCCGTGTCGCCAAAAGTAAACACAACCATTAAACTTTGCCGTATCTGTCAACGTATTTTGTCGTTTTATAAGTCTGACCCAATCGGCTTAAGTTATGAGGCATCAATCTCACAGGTAATTTATGAGAGATGCCGAAGCATAATGGATCACAACTCCGATGGAAAAAGCGCAAAAATCGAGACAATGTATTTGCTGGTGTTAATGCGTCAACTTGGAAAAAATTATCGCATAGATGAAAAAGTTCTTGGACACAGCTTTGGTTTTGACTTTTCAAATGGGCAGTTTCAAACAAAATCCAGCCTTGACTATTTCTCTATAGTCACTCTCTTTTTCTACATAGAAAGAAAGACCCGTTACTTGCTGTTAAGGACTGCTTTGGAAAAGCATATACTAGAGAGATTCAGATTGAAGCAAGATTCGTTGATCGGGGATTCTGAAATGGTTCATATGGCGCTGGACCTTATAGCGTGTCCTTTCGTGAGTAATGAAACTAAAATCAAAGTCTTGGAACACTATTGCTTGCCAAAAAATTATCTGCTAAGAATCCAAAAATATAGCGAGTACTGGTTCACAAAATGGGGCGATTTTGATTTCTCTAAGGAGCTAGACGCTAAGGTCAGTCAGGAAGTATACTGATTCCGATGCTTCACGCACATAGAAGACCGTTTGCGGTCGCACACACCAGCATCACGGCAAGGTTGTTCTATGCACGAAAGCTTTGCCTCGTTGAATCCTCGTGAGTTCTCCGGTCTTGACTCCTTCACTTTCCTCTTAGCTTAAGGCCTACCAGGAAAGTGAAGGATGCTCGATTATCTCGTTTTTTGATGACCTACTCCCAGCCGATAGGAGCCTGTGGACAGTCCAAGGCTTGATTGACTAGCTATCGCCTAGAGTAAAGCTCCAGCAGTACCCCTCTCTACCCGTTCGATACGTGCTTCCGCACACAAAGGAGTGAAGGCGCGAATTCTAAAGGGTATTTTTAGAGATACAAAATCTTGAGTCGAACTATAAAACTCATGAAAATCATATAGTTAAATACTTATTTGACTCCTGGTGCCACCATACGCAGTATCAAAAATGCTCACCGAAAGATGAGCTTTTTTGTTTTCAGTGCCGTTATGCCCGCCCTCCCCCTCTCAAACCCTCCGCAACCCCCGCCGCACCTCTTTATCGGCATACATCAACTGATCCGCCGCTTTAAGCGCGGCCTGCAGCGAAGTCGCAGCGGGATCAACACTCGTAATACCAAAACTCGCACCCGCATAATCAAACCGACAGTCGTCAAATTCGTAGCTACCAATCAGCAGCGGCACCAGCCGTCTGCGCATCGCTGCGGCAGTTTTGGCCATTTCGTCCGGGTTGACCGAAGCGGTCAAGCCGATCACAACGAACTCGTCACCACCCCAGCGCCCAAGTTCATCTGTTGCCCGCAACCCGCCCTGCAAGCGCCGGCTGCCTTCGATCAGGAACTTGTCCGCCACCTCGTGCCCGTAGGTGTCGTTGATCGCCTTGAATTCGTCGAGGTCGATAAATGCCACCAGCACCCCCTGCCCCGTTCGCTTCGCCAACGCGAAATGCCGATGCAAGGCAGCCAGGATCGCACGCCGGTTCTTCAACCCGGTCAGCGCGTCATAGTTGGCTGCATAGCGTTCTTCCTGGCGGCGCAATAGCATCTGCCCGGCCACACGGCTGGAGAGCAAGATCAAGATCAACCCGAGCGCTGCCACAGAGGCTCCGGTCCAGTAGTACTGCTGACGCATCGGCTGCAGGTGATCAAGCTTTGCCAGCGTCAGCAGCTGATATTGCGCGTCGTTCAGGGGCTGGCGATGCACCAGATAAGGGTGCCCGCCAATCAGCCATTGATCGGCCTGAGCCGCGGCTGCCACTGCGCGGATATCCATGGGCTCGCCCGGCTCTTCGTCGCCATCCAGAGGCCTGCGAATATCGGGCGGGAGCAGTGCCGCCACGTTACGCAGCATGAAGGGTTCGCTGGACGCGGTGGTCACGCGCCCCTGACGGTTCACAATCAAGGCAATGTGACGCCCTGTCAGGTAAAGGGCGATGTCCGGGGCATCGAACTTGACCGTGACAGAGCCGAGTGGCTTGCCGTCAGCATCGTCGATGCGGCTGGCTACGAAATAGGAGGGGGTTTTGTTCAGGCGGGCAATGCCGAACATTTCACCACTGCCGGTGCGCAATGCGTCGAGGAGGTAGGCCCTGCCCGTATAGATCTGGCCAACGATGCTGAATGACTCCGCCCAGTTGCTGGCCGTCACCGTATCGTCTGAGAGGTTGTTCATGTAGATACGGGCATAGTGAAGATCACTGGCCAATCTATCCATGAAATCACCCACGCTTCGCACCAGCGGGTCACGGGTGAATTTCGAAGCGCGCTCCTCACGCGTGAGTGCCGCGAAGCCAGGCGGATCATGGCGATATCGGGCAGCGAGTTGGATCACCTCGCTTTGACGGGCCACCATGTTGGCCACGCTGGCCATCTCGGTGAACAGGCGGTCTACGACTCGCCCCGTGATCTGGGCTTCGTATTCGGCGCCTGCCGCCAGGTTGTCGAGTTCTTCTGCCGTAAGGCGCTGCGCTACCCACCCGCTCAGGCTTGCCACAAGTGCCAACCAGACGACCACAACGCCCAGCGTCACCCGGCGCACGATGGATGGAATGTCCCTGCGTTGCCGCCGTTGCGACGGATCGTAACTCACGCCGCGCTTGCCGGTTGAATGGTGCACCAGAGCAACTCCTTTTGCGATACAGCAAGGTGCATCATCGACCCTGCGATACCCCGCCAAGGCGAGGCTCGCTAGATTGTAAGACATTCACCTCAGTGGATCGCCAATGGATTGATGGCGGTCAAACGGCGGGCTGGGCGAGGGGTTTACGTTCAGAACAGGCAGCCCTGAGGGAGGATGAGCATGGCCAAGAGATTCCCCACAAACCCTCGCCACCCCGAGCGTATCTGCTGGGGTTGCGACCTGTACTGCCCTGCCAAGGCGCTAGCCTGTGGCAATGGCGCAGACCGGACCATGCATCCGGTGGAGCTGTTTGGCGAGGATTGGGATAGCTTCGAGGGCCAGTTGGAGAAGCCGGTTGATCCAGGGCAAGCGGTAGAGCCCAGGTAAGAAAGGGCCGCTTGGCGGCCCAGCGCAGGCCTTTAACCCAGCGCTGGTTCTGTGGGAGCGGGCGATGCGCGTGCAGGCACCGGCTTCGCCGGTGTTCGCGGGTGAACCCGCTCCTACAGGTACAGCGCCAGGCCTTGTGGAAGGGCTTGATCAGAACGCGGTGCTTACCGTCAACGACAGGTTACGCGGGTCGCCGTAGATCGCCCCGGCATAGAACCCGTACTGGCTGTAGTAGTGCTTGTCGAACAGGTTGTTGGCGTTGAGGCTGACACTGGTGTTGTCGGTGAGCTGATACTTGGCCATGGCATTCCAGATGGCATAACCGGACCAGTTCACGTCAGTGGCACCATTGCTCACACCGTTCGTAGGCTGGCCAGCCGGGCTGGAGATGGCGCGGATGTTGGTCTGCGCAGTCACGCCGGCGCCCAGGGTCAGGCGGTCGAGCGGGCCGCTCAGGCGGTAGGTGGTGGAGGCCTTGAACAGGTGCGACGGGTCGCTGCGGCCGTCGCTGTCGACGCGGCGGAAGTGCAGATAGGTGTAGCCGGCGTAGACGTTCCAGTTGGGGGTCAGGGCGCCTGCGACTTCCAGGTCGATACCGTCGGTTTCCTGCCCGGAGCCGGCCTTGTAGGCGCTGCCGCCAGTCGGGGTGGTCAGGTCGCCGTCCAACACGGCCTTGTTTTCCTGCTTGGTGCGGAAGTACGCCGCCGAGGCGTTCAGGCGGCCATCGAACCACTCACCCTTGATACCTGTCTCGTAGCTTTGCCCACGAATCGGCTCGACCTTGCTGCCGCTGCTGGTTTCAGACGTTTGCGGCGTGAAGATATCGGTGTAGCTGGCATACACCGAGTAGTTGTCGTTGAGGTCATACACCGCGCCCAGGTAGGGGGTGACGATGCCGTTTTCTTCCTGGCTGCTGCGCTCGCCAGCCACGCTGCGGGTGACCGAGGAATAGTTGCTGGTGCGCACGCCCACGATTACCGATAGCGGGTCGGTGATGCTCAGGCGGGTGGCGGCGTACATGCCCTGCAGACGGGTGGTGGTCTTGCTGTGAAGGCCGGTGCGCGAGGCGATGAGGTCGTAGTCGTCATCCACGCCATTGTGCCAGTCGGTCACCGGGAAGCCGTTGTTGGCGCGGAACTGGCAACCCAGTGCAGGCGCGCTGGTCATGCCGTCGCCGACCATGGTGCAGGTGTACTGAGGCGACCAGCCGACGGTGCGGCTGTCGTTGTAGCCGACCATGGCCTGGTGGGTGCGGCCAAACAGCTGGAACGGGCCGGAGAGGTCGATCTGCGCCGACTGCTGGGTGGTGTCGCTGGAGCTGTGCAAACCGTTCAGCACGGCGCCGCTGCCGTCCTGGTCCCAATAGCCACCGTAGCTGCCGCGCCCAGCTGAGTTCACCTTGGCAAGGCCGCGATGGTTCAGGGCTTCGGTGGTGGCTTGGGCGGCTTTCAGGTCCAGGGTCCAGTCGTTGTCGAAGCGGTGCTCAAGCGAACCGAACGCAGTGCGGGTGGTGTACTCGCCAAAGCTCCAGCTGGGCACCACGTTGGTGCTGCGCGGCAAGTCGGTCTTGCTGCCGTCGCGGTACCAGATCGGGATGTTCGCGCCCCAGCCGCCACCCACGACCTTGTTGTATTCATACTGGTAACCGGCGCCCAAGGTAGTGGCGTCGTCCAGGTCGAACTCGAAATTGGCCAACGCGGCGCGGGAACGTTCGGACTGGTTGTCGCGGAAGGAGTTGGCATCCTGCTGGGTCATCACGAAGCGCGAACGCAGGCGGCCATCTTCGGACAGCGGCAGGTTCAAGTCCGCCCCCAGACGACGCTTGTCCCAGCTGCCATAAGTGGCATAAGCGCTGCCGCCGAAGGTTTTGGTCGGTGCCTTGCGGATCAGGTTGACGGTGGCCGAGGGGTCGCCGGTGCCGCCCAGCAGGCCGTTGGCGCCGCGCACGATGTCGATGCGTTCGTACAGGTCCATGTTCAGCGCATTGCCGCTGCCACTGAAATCGGAGCCGCCCTGGGTCTGCAGGCCATCAACCTTCCAGTTGCTGATCGAGTAACCACGCGCGCGGTAGTCGGTGCGCCCACCCACCTCGGACTTGTTGGCCGTTACGCCTGGGGCGGTTTCCAATGCCTGCTCGATGGTATGGATGTCGCGGTCATCCATCTGCTGGCGGGTGATGGTGGTAACCGATTGCGGTGTCTGCCGTGGCGTCAGTGCCAGGCCAGTGGAGCTGCGGGTGCTCTCGACCGTGTAGCCCAACTGGCCGGCATCGTCGGCAGGCAGTACTGCGCTGTCTTCGATCTGTGTGGCGTCGAGTTCAAGGGGTTTGCCGTCGGCAGCCACTGCACCACCGCTGATGGCGACGGCGACGCAGAAGGCCAGCGGCTTGAGGCAATTGCCGCTTTGACTGAAGGGGGTGAACACTGGCGTGATGCTTTGGGGATTCATTTGGGAAGGCTTCGTATTTGCAGATGATTTTTTGTTAGGATTCTAGGGATCAGCCCTCCGGGCTCCAGACCCGACATGTACGGGGATGTAATTGAACGTAACGAGCGCCGCCGGCCCTCACCTAACAGGTGTTTTTCTGCATGAGCACGACCCTGCTGGTTGTCGATGATGACGACGAGATCCGCGAACTTCTTTGTGATTACCTGACCGATGCCGGCTACAGCGTGCTGGCGGCAGCCGACGGTCAACAGATGCGTGACCAGCTGGCCCGGCACAAAGTGGAGCTGGTGGTGCTCGACCTGATGCTGCCGGGCGAGGACGGCCTTAGCCTGTGCAGGCAGTTGCAGGCCACACCTGGGTTGGCAGTGATCATGCTGTCAGCCAAGGGCAGCACGCTGGACCGCATCATCGGCCTGGAAGTAGGCGCCGACGACTATCTGGCCAAGCCCTTCGAACCACGCGAACTGATCGCCCGGATCAAAGCCGTACTGCGTCGTCCGCAACGCCTGGGCACCTCTGCCGAAGAACCTATGGTGGACGCCCAGCTGTTCGCAGGCTTTCGCCTGGAACACGTCAAGCGCCTGCTCACCCGCCCGGATGGCGAGACCCTGACCCTGCCGCGCTCCGACTACCGCGTGCTGCGCGAACTGCTGGAAGCCAACAACCGTGTGGTCTCCCGTGACCAACTGACCCGCAGCGCGTTCGGCCGCGACCACCTGCCCGACGACCGTTCCGTGGACATGTGTGTCAGCCGCCTGCGCCAGCAGCTGCGCCGGGCGCCGGCGGGGACCGCGCAAATCCTGACCATCCGTAACGAAGGCTACCTGCTGAGTCTCGCCCCCCTCGCGGCTGGTGTCTGACATGCGCTGGTTTCACCGGCTATGGCCCCGCACCTTGTTTGGTCAACTGCTGCTGATCATGGTCAGTGGCACGCTGGTGATCCAGTTGATGTCGAGCAGCATCTGGTTCGATGTGCGTTTCGCTCAGGCGCTAGAGGTGCCCGTGCGACTGGTTGCTGCACGCAGCGCCCCCCTGATTGCCCAGGCCGACTGCCACGGCGGTACGCTGCAGGCGCCAGCCCACTACCAGCTTCACTGCGTCGAAAGCCTGCCTGCGCAAGAGCATGACGAGCGCCGCGGACACAGGCGGGTCGAGCTGTTGTTGCAGCAGGCCCTGAAGTACGAGCTGGGGCATGCCCAGGACGTGCGCCTGATGAACGTGCAACTCACCGACGAACTGGGCCAGCCGATCGTCTGGCGCAGCCTGTTCGGCCTGCGCACAGCCCAGGCGCATATCCAGTTCGCGGTGCCGCTGGCCGATGGCCACTGGCTGACCGTTGCGGGCCAGGAACTGCAGGGCTGGAGCGGCGAGTCGGCCTGGGTGCTGATCAGCGATTACCTGCTGCGGGTGTATGCGCTGCGCATCGTCGCGGTGTTGCTGGTATGCCTGGTTGCCGTGCGCCTGTGCCTGCGCCCGTTGCGGCGCCTGGCCGATGCCGCACGCGGCCTGGGCAGCAACCTCGAGCAGCCACCCCTGGCACTGGATGGCCCGGAGGAAGTGCGCCAGGCGGCGCAGGCGTTCAACGCGATGCAGCAGCGGCTGATTGCCATGGTCAACGACAAGGCCTACTTCCTGGCAGCCGTGTCTCATGACCTGCGCACCCCACTCACCCGCATGCGCCTGCGTCTGGAGCGCTTACCCGATGACGAACACCGCCAGCGCTTGCGGCAGAACATCACGCAGATGGACGATATGATCGGTCAGGTTCTGGACTACCTGCGTGCGGGGGAGCAGCGGAATCTGCAGCAGGTGGACCTGGACCGATTGGTCGCGCGCCAGTGTGCGGACCTGGCCACTGCCGCAGAACCACTTCCGGTGCACGGCAAGGCGGGCAACTTGCGGGTAGATGCCTTGCTGTTGCAGCGCTGCCTGCAAAACTTGTTGGTCAACGCGTTGCGCTACGCCAAGAACATTTCGGTCACGTTGGAACGGGCCACCACAGGTGTATTGATCCATATCGACGACTGCGGGCCAGGGATTGCCCCGGGCCTGCTGGCGACCATTACCGACCCCTTCGTGCGCGGTGACGGGTCGCGTAACCAGGCGTCCGGCGGATATGGGTTGGGGTTGAGCATTGCCCAGCGGATCGCCACCAGCCATGGGGGTGAGCTGATGCTGTCGAACCGTGAGAGCGGTGGGTTGCGGGTCAGCATACTGCTGCCAGGCTAACGCGATCTTCTGTGGAAGCGGCCTTGTGTCGCGATGGGCTGCGCAGCAGCCCCGACGATTAGTGCCGTGACACCAATATCTGGGGCTGCTGCGCAGCCCATCGCGACACAAGGCCGCTCCCACAAAATAGGGCTGCGCAGACCTGGGAGTTCGCAATCAGGTAACAGTCTTTTACCGATTACCCAGGTTTTCCGTCCCCTGCGTTTGCCTATCCTAGGCCCGGTCATCCTGCCTGCGATGGACCCATGAAACACTCTCTTCCCAGCCGCTACGCCTGCTTCGTACTCTGCCTTGCCTTCACCTTCGCCAGCCTGCCCCTGCTGGCCCAGCATGCCTGGCTGTGGCCGGTAACGCTGATCACCGCGCTGCTCAGCCTGGTCGGCCTGAATGACCTGCGCCAAAGCCACCATGCGGTGCGACGCAACTACCCGATCCTGGGCAATATCCGTTACCTGATCGAAACCATCCGCCCGGAAATCCGCCAGTACCTGATCGAAGGTGACGACGACAAGCTGCCGTTCTCCCGCTCGCAACGCTCGCTGGTCTACGCCCGCGCCAAGAACGAAAGCGCCGAGAAAGCGTTCGGCACACTCAACGACGCCTACAAACCTGGTTTCGAATTCATCAGCCATTCCATGCTACCGGTGGCCACGCCAGACCCTGCGTCGTTCCGCATTGCCATCGGCGGGCCGCAATGCCGAGTGCCCTACTCGGCCTCGATCTTCAACATCTCGGCGATGAGTTTCGGCGCCCTCAGCGCCAACGCCATCGCTGCGCTCAACCGCGGCGCGCGCATGGGCCGGTTTGCCCATGACACCGGCGAAGGCAGTATCAGCCCGTACCACCGTGAACACGGCGGCGACCTGATCTGGGAAATTGGCAGCGGCTACTTCGGCTGCCGCACCGAGGACGGTCGTTTCGACCCACAGCGCTTCGCCGAACAGGCCCGCTCGGCACAGGTGAAGATGATCGAGATCAAGCTCAGCCAGGGCGCCAAGCCTGGCCACGGCGGCATTTTACCGGGGCACAAGGTCAGCCCCGAAATTGCCGAGACCCGTGGCGTACGTGTAGGCGAGGACTGCATCTCGCCGGCGGCGCACAGCGCCTTCCGCACGCCGGTCGAGCTGCTGCAGTTCGTAGCCGGCCTGCGCGAGCTTTCGGGCGGCAAACCCGTGGGCTTCAAGTTCTGCCTGGGCCACCCTTGGGAATTCATGGGCATTGCCAAGGCCATGCTCGCCACCGGCATCACCCCTGACTTCATCGTTGTCGATGGCAAGGAAGGCGGCACCGGCGCGGCACCTCGCGAGTTCAGCGACAACATGGGCGTGCCAATGCGCGAAGGCCTGATGTTCGTGCACAACACGTTGGTCGGCCTGAACCTGCGCTCCAGCATCCGCATTGGTGCGGCGGGCAAGATCGTCAGCGCCTTCGACATTGCCAGCGTATTGGCCATCGGCGCTGACTGGGTCAATTCGGCACGCGGTTTCATGTTTGCCATTGGTTGTATTCAGTCGCAGAGCTGCCACACCAACAAGTGCCCGACCGGCGTGGCGACCCAAGACCCTCTGCGCCAGCGCGCCCTGGTGGTGCCAGACAAGGCCGAGCGGGTAGCCAGCTTCCACCGCAACACACTGCACGCGCTGGCCGAGATGTTGGCTGCCGCAGGCCTGGAGCACCCTTCGGAGCTCAAGCCCAAGCACCTGGCACGGCGCATCAGCCCCAGCGAAATCGGGTTGTTTTCGGACTTGCACACATTCCTCAAGCCGGGCGAATTACTCAGTGGCTCGATCGAAAGCGAGTTTTATGCGCGGATGTGGCGGATGGCGCGTAGCGACAGTTTTGCGCCGGAGACTTTAAGCCCAGCGCCGGCTCAACCAGTAACCGTTCGCCGAAAAGAGACAGCCCCGGCATAGGCCGGGGCTGTTCGATACATCAGATCAGAATCAGAAGATGCTGATCGGGTACTCGACGAATACGCGGACTTCGTTGCCGTCGTCGTTGTAACCGTTCTGCTGCACGGCGTTGTTGGTACGCAAGAACGAGCTACGCAGCTTGATCGACAGGTCCTTGGCCGGGCCGTCCTGCACCACGTAACGGATCTGGTTGAAGATCTCGCGCTCTTTACCTTCGCCGAAGCCTTGCGGGTTGGCGACGTTACGGGTGTTGATGTTGTCACCCACCACGTAAGCCAGCTTGTAGGTCAGGCCCGGAATGCCGTAGGCACCGAAGTCCAGGCCGTAGCCCAGCTGCCAGGAGCGCTCGTCTTCGGCATTGAAGTCGGACCAGTACGAGTTGGCCAGGTAGATGGTGGAACCACCGTCACCCACGCCGCCGGCGTTCTGGTAGAAGCCGTAGTTGTAGCCAGTGCTGCCGGTGCTGCGCTGGTGAGCGAGGGTGAACGAGTGCGCACCGTACGCGTAGGTGGCTGCAAGGCTCCAGATGGTGTTGGAGTCGCCGTTCAGGCCTGCGGCTTTTACGTACTTGTTGTTGATGTCCGACTTGTAGCCGTTGAAGTCCAGGGTCAGGGACTGGTCGCTGGCGATCGGGAAGACGTAGTTCAAGCCCAGGTAGTGCTTCTTCATCACATCTTCGTTGTCGGCGGTGTACAGCGAAGCGGTGAAGTTGTCGGTGAACTTGTAGCTGCCACCTAAGACGTTGATCGACTTCAGGCCACCACCATCACGGCGCTCGGCGCTCTTGCGCGCTTCCTGGGTGAAGCGGCCGGCGTTCAGTTCCAGGCCCTGGATCTCTTTGGAGGTGATCAGGGTGCCGGTGAAGCTTTCTGGCAGCAGACGTGCATCGTCGTACTGCAGCACTGGCAGTGCTGGCATCTGGTCACCGTACTTCAGCACGGTGTTGGAAATGCGGAACTTCACAGCAGCACCACCACGCGCCAGGTTGTGCGGCGAGCTGGCGTTGCCTTCGGCATTGGTGGTTTCGTGCGGTTTGAAGAAGTCGACGCCGCCACCACCGTTGTGGCCTTTGCCGCCATCCAGGCGCACGGCGTACAGGCCGAATGCGTCAACACCGACGCCAACGGTACCCTGGGTGAAACCGGAGGAGAAGTTGGCGATGAACGCCTGGCCCCATTCGATCTGGTCGTCGGTGCCATGCTTCTTGTCACGGTTGATGTAGGCGTTGCGCAGAAGGACGTTGGCGTGACTGTCCTCGATGAAGCCCTTGCTGTCAGCCTGGTCATTGGCCTGAGCCTGGGTCGCGGCGATCATCGCCAGGGCGACCAGGCTGATCCTGGTTTTCAACATGTTGTTTTCCTTATTTCTTAATCAAAAACGCTCTGCAATATGACGCCAGGAACCAACGCCCCTTCGTAGGTTCGACGCTATGCGGATCCAGCCGGGCGGACCGACCGGTAAGTTTACGGCGGCCCTTGGCAGCAGCTTGGCCAATACCATGGCCAGCAGGCGTTGGCCGAATCCTAGCCGTGTGCGATTACAAATGTCAAAAAGTCGTGAAATGCAGGTTGATATAACCAAAATCACCGGCCTGTCTGGTGCATTTCCATGCAGGTTTGCGCTATCAGCGGGCAATTTATCTTGTGTAGGAAATTGCCTTTTGATCGAGCGGACAATTTCCTGAAAGCAGGCAAAGCGTGACCGTAGAGGTAGTTACAAACAGACACATATGTAAAGACAACCCTTTACGAATACCCGAGCAAGAGCAAATAACAAGCATTACCATCCGCACTTTATTTTCAACTGCTCGCCCGGATGTGCCCATGCTTGTACCCTGCCGCCTTTCACCCCTGACGCTCGGCCTGTCGCTGCTGTTCAGCGCTAGCCTGGCCAGCGCCGCCACCACCACACTGCCGGAGTCGTCGGTAACCGCCGACAGCGAGCGCGAGAAGGACAACCCGCGGGTCAAGGAGGTAAGCACTGCAACCCGCACCTCGACGCCCGTGCGTTATGTGCCGCAGGCCATCGATACGGTGAAAACCGCCAATGTGCTGGATTACGGCAGCAACACGCTGGGCAAGGCGCTGGAGGGTATTCCCAACGTCAGCAGCGGCGCCGACACCCGATTTGACAGCGTACGCATCCGCGGCTTCGAGGCCAGCAACGACTTCTATCTGGACGGTATCCGCGACGACAGCCAATACATCCGCGACCTGCACAACATCGAGCGAGTCGAAGTGCTGAAGGGGCCTGCGGCGGTGCTGTATGGCCGTGGCAGCCAGGGCGGCATCGTCAACAGGGTCAGCAAGGCACCAGAGCCGGGTCGCCGCTCGACCATCGAAGCGCAGGCCGGCAGCGAAGACCTGCGCAGCCTGTATGCCGACCTCAGCGCCGACCCCAGCGACACGGTCAGCCTACGCCTGAACATGGGCAACCAGGACAACAACAGCTTTCGCGAGGGTGTCGACGGCAGCCGCCAACTGTTCGCCCCGTCGATCAGCTGGCAGATCACCCCCGACCTGAACTGGCTGGTGCAGTACGAATACAGCCGCTACAACCGCACACCAGACCGGGGCATCCCGAGTGTCAACGGCCGCCCGGCAGACGTCAGCCGCAGCGCCACCTACGGCGACCATCGCGACTACATTGACGACCGCGCCCAGTCGCTGCGCTCGCGCCTGAACTACCAGTTGAACGAAACCTGGCAGCTGCGCCACACCCTGGGCCTGTTCAAACTCGACAGCGAGTTCGACAATACCTATGTCACGGGCTACAACGCCGGCACCAATACCTTGACCCGCCAACGCTGGCAGCAGGACCTGAACACCCGCAACCTGTTCAACAACCTGGAGGCCGAGGGCGACTTCGACACCTTGGGCCTTGAACACAAGCTGCTGCTGGGCCTGGAATTCGGCAACCAGCGGCGCGACCCGCTGCTATACAGCGCCGGCAGCCAGAACCTGCCAGGCCTGGGCAAACCCAGCCAGCCGCACAATGGTACGTTGGCGGTATCGAGCAACAACCACACCGTGGTCGACAGCCGCGGGGTTTATCTGCAGGACCAGATTCGCCTGAACGATCAGTGGCAGGTTCTCGCCGGCGTACGCTTTGACCAGTTCGAAGTGGAAACCACCAACAAGGATGGCTTGCGCGAACCGCAGGACAGCAACAGCACCAGCCCACGCCTGGGCGTGGTCTACACGCCATGGCGCGACCATTCGTTCTACGCCTCGTGGAGCAAGACTTTCTCGCCGGTGGGCGGAGGCTTGATCGGCATCACCCCGGGGGCGCCGGGCAATACCAACGACACCCGTCCGGAGCAGACCCGGCAGAAGGAAATCGGGGTGAAAAGTGACTGGCTCGACCAGCGCCTGACCACCACCCTGGCCATCTACGAGCTGGAACTTTACAACCGCCGCACCCGCGACCCGAACGACCCGAACATCATCTTGCTCAGCGGCATGCAGCGTTCGCGCGGCATCGAGCTGACTGCCACCGGCAACATCGTCGGCAACTGGTATGTACGCGGCGGCATTGGCCTGCAGGATGCGATCATCGTCAAGGACAATAACGGCCAGGAAGGCAACCGCATCAATGACGTGGCCAAGCGCAATGGCAGCCTGTTCGTGACCTGGAAGCCAGAACTGGGGTGGTACGCCGAAACCGGGCTGACACTGGTGGGCGAACGTTATGCGGACAACCAGAACACCACGGTATTGCCAGGGTATGGCCGTTGGGATGCACTGGCGGGGTATCGGACCCATGACTGGGATGTGCGGGCGGCATTGAGCAACATTGCTGACAAGACCTACTACAGCTCGGCGACCAGTGCGGCGCAGATCCAGGTGGGCGATCCGCGTAGCCTTGTGGTGACGGGTAGCTACAGTTTCTGATCTTAGTTGCCTGTACCTGCCTCTTCGCGAGCATGCCTGCGAAGAGGCAGGTACAGGTGCAATCAATCAGTGCCACACCGCCATCAGCGCCTGCATCTCTGCTTCGCTGATCAACCCTTGGGGGTATCGCCCGGCAAGCAGACGTCGTGGGTCGGTCGAGTCGGTCGTCCTGACCCTGATGCTTCCATGGTGTTTCAACCGCTTCGCCAAAAGCCTGAGCGATTGGCGATCAACTGCCGATGGGCGCAAAGCCGACTCACTTGCTGCGTTCATGTCCACACGTACTCCCTGGCCCGTGAGCGGCTAATTTACGTAGGTATTGTTACAGATCAGAGGCGCGGCCTGGCCGTGCCATCTCGCTATCTGCTTGAAAAACAATACAAAACGTATGCCAGCTCGGGCCTCCGGGCGTCGCCCGCGCAAAAAAGAGGCCCGTCACATGACGGGCCTCTTTATTCATCACGCGCTCAGCGCTTGACCGGCGCCGGCTGCTGTTGGGTCAGGCAGTGGATGTTGCCGCCCCCCAAGAGCAGCTCGCGGCCCGGGATCATCACCACCTCATGGTCGGGGAAGATCCTTGCCAGGATCGCTCTGGCTTCGGCATCTGCCGGGTCGTCGAAGCTTGGGGCAATGATGCCACCGTTAACAATCAGGAAGTTCACGTACGAACCCGCCAGGCGCACCGACGGGTCACGCTCCTGGCTGCCGGCGACCTGGTCGACACCGGCGCACTCTTCGGCGGTGGCGAACAGCGGGCCCGGGATCGGCATCTTGTGCACGATGAACTCGCGGCCCTTGGCGTCGCGGGTGTTCTTCAGCACATCCATGGCCGCGTGGCAGCGCGCATAGTTGGGGTCGTTGGAATCATCGGTCCAGGCCAGTAACACTTCGCCCGGGCGCACGTAACAGCAGAAGTTGTCGACGTGACCGTCGGTCTCGTCGTTGAACAAGCCATCAGGCAGCCATACCACGGTGTCGACCGCCAAGTGATCGCGCAGCACCGCTTCGATCTGCTCGCGGCTCAGGTGCGGGTTGCGGTTGCGGTTGAGCAGGCATTCCTCAGTGGTGATCACGGTGCCTTCACCGTCTACGTGGATCGAACCACCTTCAAGCACAAAACCTTCGGTCTGGTAGCGCTGGCAGCGCTCCATTTCCAGCACCTTGGCGGCCAGTTCCTCGTCGCGGTTCCAGGGTGCGTACAGGCCGCCGTCGAAGCCGCCCCAGGCATTGAAGCCCCAATCGACACCGCGCACTTCGCCATGGCCGTCGATGACAAAGGTCGGGCCGGTATCACGCACCCAGGCATCGTCGTTGCTGATTTCAACCACACGAATGTTCGGCTGGTCGAGTTGGCGCCGGGCGTTTTCGTACTGGCCGGCGGAGGCCGCGACGGTCACAGGTTCGAAACGGGCAATGGCTTTGGCCAGGGTTACGTGGGCAGCCTGCGCCGGCTTGCCGCCCAGGCGCCAGTTGTCCGGGCGCTCCGGCCAGACCATCCACACCTGAGTCTGCGGGGCCCACTCGGCGGGCATGTGGAAACCATCGGCACGGGGCGTGGAATTGAGGGTTTTCATGGGTGACCTCTGTGATGGCCCTGAGCCGGGGGTGCTGGGGCGTTTGCCAATTTATAACCGATATATATCGATATTTGAAGCCTGACAATCGAAGAATGCCGCACCATTCGGCGAATTTAAATCGATAACAATCGATACCAGTCAGCGCTGGTCTGGTGAAAGGAGCGGCCTGCTGTCTACCATAGCCACACCTTATGCATCCTGTTACAGCTACGCGCGGAAATTTCCGGCAAGGCCGACTAGGGTCAATACTTGAACGACGGGCCAGCGAGCCGCTATGAACATCATCCCTACAGCAATCCCTGAAGTACTGATCATCGAGCCGAAGGTGTTCGCTGACAGCCGTGGTTTTTTCTTCGAGGCATTCAACGCCCGTGAGTTCTCACAGCAAACCGGCGTGAACGTGGAGTTCGTTCAGGACAACCACTCGCGCTCCATCAAGGGCGTGCTGCGTGGGCTGCACTACCAGGTGGCAAACACCCAGGGCAAGCTGGTGCGCGTGGTGCACGGGGAGATCCGCGATATCGCCGTGGACGTGCGCAAAAGCTCGCCAACATTCGGCAAATGGGTCGCGGTGCACCTGTCAGCCGACAACCATCGCCAGCTGTGGATTCCGCCTGGCTTCGCCCACGGTTTTGCGGTGATGAGTGAATCGGCCGAGTTCCTCTACAAGACCACCGACTACTACAACCCGGGCGCCGACCGCTGCATCCGCTGGGACGACCCGCAACTGGCCATCGACTGGGGGCTGCAGCAACCACCGCTGTTGTCGGACAAGGACAAGGTAGGCCTGCCATTGGCAGAGGCGGAACTGCTGCCTTAACTAGCGCATAATTGCGTCAGACTTTTCTGGCGCATTTACCTGATGATTGCAAAGCCCACGCCCCCACGCCGTCCCCGCTGGCGCAGCCTGGCCCTGCTGGCGCTGATCTTGGCCCCATTACTGTGGCCCCTGCATCACTTGGCCGAACGCTATTACCAGGAAGAACTGGCCTCGCAGAACCGCCAGACCCTCGACCTGTATGTGGCCAACCTGCTCGGCACCCTGCACCGCTACGAGACCTTGCCGCAAATTCTCGGCGACTTGCCGGCGCTGCGTGGCGTGCTGGCCGACCCTTTCCGCCTGGAAGCGGTGACCAACGCCAACCGCCTGCTCAAGGACATCGTGCAGCAGACCGGTGCCGAGGTGATGTACCTGATGGACGTCAGCGGCAACACCTTGGCCGCCTCGAATTGGGACAAGCACGACAGCTTCGTCGGCCGAAACTTCGCCTTCCGCCCCTACTTCAACGAAGCCATGGCTGGCCACCTGGGCCGCTTCTTCGGCCAGGGCACCACCTCGGCCAAGCGCGGCTACTTCTTTGCCGCGGCCGTGCGGGACCGCGAGCGGATCGTCGGGGTGCTGGTGGTCAAGGTCGATCTCGACCACACCGAAACCCTGTGGGGCCGTACGCCCGAGCAGCTGCTGCTGACCGATCACAATGGCGTGGTCATCCTGACTTCACGGCCCGACTGGCGCTTCCGTGCTACCCGCACGCTGACCGACGCCGAGCGCCAGGCCATCATCGCCATCCAGCCCTATCCGACCCAGGCCCCACAGCCGCTGGCTCTCAACCCGCAGGCCTGGATCACCCAGACCCGCGACATCAAGGAAACTGGCTGGCAAGTCAGCATCCTTGCCCCGCGCACGCTGGTTGATCGCTCGGTGCAGACGGTAATGGCCATCGGTGCCGGCACGCTGCTGGTACTGATGTTGCTGGCAGGCCTGGTGATGCAACGGCGGCGCCATTACATCGACCGCATCGACTTCGAAGCCCGTGGCCGCCAGGAACTGGAAAAGCGCGTGGCCGAACGCACCGCCGACCTTGAAGGCCTGAATACCCGCCTGAAAAATGCCGTGCTGGAGCGCGAAAACGCTCAGCAGGAGGCAGTGCGTGCGCAGGACGAACTGGTGCAGGCCGGCAAGCTGTCGGTGCTCGGCACCATGTCGGCCAGTATCAGCCATGAGTTGAACCAGCCCCTGGCCGCCATCCGCAGCTACGCAGAAAACGCCGAGATCCTGCTCGACCACCAACGTACCGAAGACGCCCGCGGCAACCTCAAGCTGATCGGCGAACTGACCGGGCGCATGGCCTCGATCATTGCCCACCTGCGTGCCTTCGCCCGTCGTGACCGCCATGCCCCGGAGAGCGTGGCCCTGCAGCCGGCCCTGGACGATGCCCTGGCGCTGCTAGCCAAGCGCCGCCGGGCGATGGCCGTAGAGCTGATCCGCGACCTGCCGGAAGCCACCTTGTGGGTACAGGCCGGCGAAACGCGCCTGCGCCAGGTGCTAGGCAACCTGCTGGCCAATGCCCTCGACGCCCTGACCGAAAAAGCCAACCCGCGCCGCCTGTGGCTAAGTGCCGAGCAGCGTGATGACTGCGTCTACCTGTACATCCGTGACAACGGACCCGGCTTCAGCCGCCAGGCCCTGGAGCACGCCAAGGAGCCGTTTTTCACCACCAAGACCCGTACCCAGGGCTTGGGCCTGGGGCTGGCCATCTGTGAAAGCCTGATGCGCGCCCTGGGCGGTGAACTGCTGCTGGCCAACCACCCGGAAGGTGGTGCAATGCTGACCCTCCAGCTGCGTGTGGCCGCATCTGGCGCTACTTTGCCCAATTCGGAGGACCCCTCGGCATGACCACCGAGACACTGATCGACAGCCGAGCCCAGGTCATCCTGGTCGACGATGACCCCCACCTGCGCCAAGCCTTGAGCCAGACCCTGGACCTGGCCGGGCTCAAGGTAGTCGCCCTGCCCGAAGCCCAAGGCCTGGCCGAACGTATCGAGGCCGACTGGCCAGGCGTGGTGGTCAGCGACATCCGCATGCCGGGCATCGATGGCCTGCAGTTGCTGGAACAACTGCACGGCCGCGACAGCGAACTGCCGGTGCTGCTGATAACCGGCCATGGCGATGTGCCGCTGGCGGTGCAGGCGATGCGTGCCGGGGCTTATGACTTCCTGGAAAAACCCTTTGCCACAGACGCCCTGCTCGACAGCGTACGCCGCGCCCTGGCCTTGCGCCGACTGGTGCTGGACAACCGTAGCCTGCGCCTGGCACTGAGCGACCGCCAGCAACTGGCAACCCGCCTGGTCGGCCATTCACCGGCCATGCTGCGCCTGCGCGAGCAGATCGGCGCCTTGGCCGGCACCCGCGCCGACGTGTTGATTCTGGGTGAGACGGGCGCTGGCAAAGAGGTGGTGGCCCGCGCGCTGCACGACCTGTCCAGCCGCAGCGAAGGGCCGTTCGTGGCGATCAACGCCGGCGCGCTGGCCGAGTCGGTGGTCGAAAGCGAACTGTTCGGCCACGAGCCCGGTGCGTTCACCGGCGCGCAGAAACGCCGTATCGGCAAGTTCGAATTTGCCAACGGCGGCACGCTGTTCCTCGACGAAATCGAGAGCATGAGCCTGGATGTACAGGTGAAGCTACTGCGCATGCTGCAGGAGCGGGTGGTCGAACGCCTGGGCGGCAACCAGTTGATCCCGCTGGACATCCGCATCATAGCCGCCACCAAGGAAGACCTGCGTCAGGCTGCCGACCAAGGGCGTTTCCGCGCGGACCTGTATTACCGCCTGAACGTGGCGCCGCTGCGTATTCCGCCACTGCGTGAACGCGGCGACGACATATTGGTGTTGTTCCAGCATTTCGCCGATGCTGCCAGCCAACGTCATGGCCTGTCGCCGCATGCGCTGCAACCCGCGCAACGCGCCCTGCTGCTGCGTCATGACTGGCCAGGCAACGTCCGCGAGCTACAGAACGCCGCCGAGCGTTTCGCCCTTGGCCTGGAACTGGCACTCGATGGCCAGGCACCCTCGGCAGCAGCGCCGGCAGCGCCCATGCTCAGCGGCAACCTCAGCGAACAGGTCGAGCAGTTCGAACGTTCGCTGATCGCCGCCGAACTGGCCCAGCCACACGGCTCCATGCGGAGCCTGGCCGAAGCACTGGGTATCCCCCGCAAAACCCTGCATGACAAGCTGCGCAAGCATGGCTTGAACTTCGACGGCGGCAGCGGCGGGCATGACGATCAAGAGGACAACCGTTAATGAGCACCAATAGCCAGTACCTGCAGTCCGTACTGCACAGCGACATCCCCCTGACCCGCGAGATGGGCCTGGAAGTGATCGATTGGCAGCAGCACACCCTGCGCCTGCAACTGCCGCTGGCGGCCAACGTCAACCACAAAAGCACCATGTTCGGCGGCAGCCTGTACTGCGCAGCAGTGCTGGTGGGTTGGGGCTGGCTGCACCTGCGCCTGCGTGAACTGGGGATCGATGACGGGCATATCGTCATCCAGGAAGGGCAGATCAGCTACCCGTTGCCAGTGACCGGCACGGCAGTGGCGCGTTGTGCCGCGCCAGACGAGAAAACCTGGGAGCGGTTCCTGACCCTGTACCAGCGCCGTGGGCGGGCGCGGTTGACGTTGGAAACCACCGTGAGCAATGCCGGAAGTGACGAGCCTGCAGTGAAATTCAGCGGCCAGTACGTTCTGCACCGCTAGTACGACTAACGCGGCCTTTGTGGGAGCGGCCTTGCGTCGCGATAGGGCCGCAAAGCGGCCCCAGGATTTCAGCTTCGCCGCCAGAATTGCCGGGGCCGCTTTGCGGCCCTTTCGCCACGCAAGGCCGCTCCCACAGGATCGTGCCAGGCAGTTAGATGAGGTTCAGGAAGGCCTGGCGCCATGCAGCATTGGCAGGCAATGCCAGGAAATGCGGATTGAGCAGCGACTCGCGTGGCGGATACCGGAACGGCAAGCCATCCAGCCCGATCACTTCGCCACCGGCCCCCTCCACCACACCCTGCGCCGCAGCAGTGTCCCATTGCGAAGTCGGCGCCAGGCGCGGATAACAATCGGCGCTGCCCTCGGCCAGCAGGCAGAACTTCAACGAGCTGCCGATATTGGCCAGCTCCAGCTCGCCCACCGCAGCCCCAAGGCCGGCCAACAGCGCTTCCTGCTCCGGGCTGGAATGCCGACGGCTGGCCACCACGGTAAAACGCTCGCCCTGCGCGGGTGCGTTGCGTACTTGGATCAGCTGGGCTGCCTCACCGGCATCTGCACGCCAGGCCCCCATGCCGCGCCCACCAAAATAGCAGCGCCCATTGGTGGGCATCGACACCACGCCAAACACCACCTCGCCGTTCTCGATCAGGGCGATGTTGACCGTGAACTCTTCACTGCCGGCAATGAATTCCTTGGTGCCATCCAGCGGATCGACCAGCCACCAGCGGCTCCAGCTTTGCCGCTCGGCCAGCGCAATATTGCAGTCCTCTTCGGACAGCACCGGAATCTGCGGCGCCAGCGCCAGCAGACCATCGGCAATTACCCGGTGCGCGGCCAGGTCGGCGGCGGTAACCGGCGAATCGTCGGCCTTGTTGGTTACCGCGACATCGGCGCGCCAGAATGGCAGGATCGCCTCGCCTGCCGTCAGCGCCAGCTTGACCACTTCGTGCATCAGTTGCAGGTCGTTCATAGCTCCAGCAGCCCCCGCTGAATCAGCAGGTCACGGGCCAGGTACAGCGCCGCCAGGGCGCGGCCCTCGGTGAACTGCGGATGCATGGCCAAGGCCGACAACTCACGCAGGTTGACCTTGTCGACCCGCATCGGCTCGGGCTCGTCGCCTTCCAGGCGCTCTTCGTACAGGTCGCTGGCCAGCACCACCTGAATCTTCTGGCTCATGTAGCCCGGCGACAGCGACAGTTCCGTCAGGTGCTCCAGCTGGCGTGCGCCAAAACCGGCTTCTTCCTTGAGCTCCCGGTCGGCTGCCGCCAGCACGTCTTCGCCCGGCTCGATCAGGCCCTTGGGCAACGACAGCTCGTATTCATCGGTGCCACCGCAGTATTCCTCCACCAGCACGGCGTGCTCGGCATCGAGCATGGCCACGATCATCACCGCGCCGTAGCCGTTACCCCGGCCCACCAGGCGCTCATAGGTGCGCTCGGCGCCATTGCTGAAGCGCAGCTGTACGGCTTCGACGCGGAACAGGCGGCTACTGGCGACAATTTCGCGGCTGAGTACGGTGGGTTTCTGGCGCATGGGGCGGCTCCTTGGCGTGAACGGGTTACTATACCGTGGCTTGCCGACTGATCGAGAGTTTCCCATGCCTGTTCTTCCCTGGTCTGCCATCGATACCGTCCTGCTGGACATGGATGGCACCCTGCTCGACCTGCATTACGACAACCGCTTCTGGCTGGACCACCTGCCCCAGCGCTATGCCGAGCTGCACGGTGTTAGCCGGGCCATGGCCGAAATGGAGCTGCAACCGCTGTTCGAACGCAATGCCGGCACATTGAACTGGTACTGCCTGGACTTCTGGAGCCGCGAGCTACGCCTGCCCATTCGCGAGCTGAAGCGGGAAATTGCCGACCTGATTGCCCTGCGCCCGGATGCCGATACCTTCCTGGCGGCGATTCGCCAGGCCGGCAAGCGTGTCGTGATGATCACCAATGCCCACCGTGACTCGCTGTCGCTGAAGCTGGAACGGGTGGAGCTGGCACCGTACTTCGAGCGGCTGATCAGCTCGCACGACTATGGCTACCCGAAGGAAAGCCCGCAGTTCTGGGATGCCCTGCAGGCGGATATCGGCTTCGAACCAGAACGCAGCCTGTTCATTGATGACACGCTGGCGATTCTGCGCAGTGCACGGCGGTTTGGTGTGGGGCACTTGCTGGCGGTGCGCCAGCCAGATAGCAAAGCAGGGCCGCGGGATACTGAAGAGTTTGCGGCGGTCGAGGATTACCGGGAGTTACTGGTAGGCCTATGAGGCCCTCTTCGCGGGTGAACCCGCTCCTACAGATACTGCGCCAGCCGTGAGAGGGCGCTCAACCTGTGGGAGCGAGCATGCCCGCGAAGAGGCCGGCACAGACTTCAGCGATCAGTCAGGAATACGCAGCACCTGCCCCGGATAGATCTTGTCCGGGTGCTTGAGCATCGGCTTGTTGGCCTCGAAAATCTTGTTGTACTGGTTGGCACTGCCATACACGACCACGGCAATGGCTGAAAGTGTGTCGCCCGATTTCACAGTGACGAACCTTGCCGCCTGGACTACCGGCCCGGTCACGGTGATCTGGTCCTCGACACTGGCCACGCCGCTGATGTTGCCCGCCGCCAGGATGATCTTCTCCTTCTCTTCCTGGCTGGCCACTTCACCCTTGAGGATGATCTTGTCTCCTTCTACAGTGGCCGTGATGTTGGGGTTGCCCAGGCCGACAGCTTCCACGTGTTTCTTAAGCTGCTCTTCGGCATTGGCGTTGCCAGGGGTCAGCAGGTCGATCAACTTCTCGCCGGCTTCCTTCACGAAACTGAACAGGCTCATTGCGCTCTCCTTGTTGACGAAACCTTGGACACAGGAGTCTAGGCCAGCTTTACCACTCCCGCCCTGCGCGACCAATCGACGCGGTCTATCAAGGCATAGACCCTAGCGATTAGACGCCGCCGGCCCGCACGCCTAGGCTTGTGCTATCAGAAAGCCGCCGGTATTCAGCGCCCCGATGAACAGCAAGCCTCCGGTCTGCGCGGCCTCATCGCCCTTGTCCATGCCCGCCGCCAGCAACACCTACGATTACGTCCAGCTCAGCGACGCCAAACGCGACAGCACCCCGCTGGCCGAGGAAGTGGCCCTGGCCATTGTCTATAACGGCCTCAACCAGGCGGTGATGCTGGTCAGTCCTACCGATCTGGAAGACTTCGCGGTCGGTTTCAGCGTCGGCAGCGGCATTGTCGAAGGCACCGCAGAAATCTACGACCTCAAGCTTTCCGGCAGCGGCTCGGCAATGTACGCCGACCTGGAAATCTCCAGCCGGGCGTTCTGGAACCTGAAAAACCAGCGCCGCCAACTGGCCGGCACCAGCGGTTGCGGCCTGTGTGGGGTCGAGGCCCTGGAGCAGGCGCTGCCGGATCTGGCCGTGTTGCCGGGTGCGCCCCTGCCCCCGGCCCAGTGGCTGGTCGGCCTGCGCGAGCGCATCGACGCCTTCCAGCCACTGGGCCAGCATTGCGGCGCCGTACATGCAGCACTGTTCATGGACCGCCAAGGCGAACTGCTGCTCGGCCGCGAAGACATCGGCCGGCACAACGCCCTCGACAAACTGATTGGTGCCCTGCTGCGGCAACGCATCGACAGCCAGGGTGGCTTGGCCATCGTCACCAGCCGCTGCAGCCTGGAGCTGATCCAGAAAGTACTGCGTGCCGGCATCCAGACCCTGGTCAGCCTGTCAGCGCCCACCGGCCTTGCCCTGCAATGGGCACGCAAGCACAACCTCAACCTTATCCATTTGCCCAAGCACAGCGCACCGCGGGTCTACAGCCCAGCGGCGGAGTCGTAACAGTCGTGACCTCGTACCAACATCTTCCGGACAACGCCCCAGCCTCCCCTCCTCGCTACAAGCCCTACCACGGTCCCGCCGGCGGTTGG
The DNA here is from genome assembly GCF_001655295.1 of Pseudomonas sp. JY-Q. NCBI lineage: Bacteria > Pseudomonadati > Pseudomonadota > Gammaproteobacteria > Pseudomonadales > Pseudomonadaceae > Pseudomonas > Pseudomonas sp. JY-Q. The sequence goes on from NZ_CP011525.1 coordinate 5,861,027, forward strand.
GGCGCACTGCGTAGCGTGGCCAAGGCATGGGTCGGCAGCGATAACGCGCTGAAGAACATTCGCGCCCTGCTCAAGACCAACCAGAACGGCGGCTTCGACTGCCCCGGCTGCGCCTGGGGGGATTCGCCGGAAAGCGGCATGGTCAAGTTCTGCGAGAACGGCGCCAAGGCGGTGAACTGGGAAGCTACCAAGCGCCGTGTCGATGCAGCCTTCTTCGCCCGTTACAGCGTCACCTCGCTGCTGCAGCAGAGCGACTACTGGTTGGAGTACCAAGGGCGCCTGACCGAACCGATGGTCTACGACGCACCCAGCGACCGTTACCTGCCGATCAGCTGGGATGCCGCCTTCGCCCTGATCGCCCGCGAACTGAACAAGCTGGCCAACCCTGACCAGGCCGAATTCTATACCTCGGGACGTGCCAGCAACGAAGCGGCGTACCTGTACCAACTGTTCGTGCGCGCCTACGGCACCAACAACTTCCCTGACTGCTCGAACATGTGCCATGAGGCCAGCGGCGTGGCATTGGGGCAAAGCGTCGGGGTCGGCAAGGGTACAGTCACCTTCGACGACTTCGAGCACGCCGACTCTATTTTTGTCTGGGGCCAGAACCCCGGCACCAATCACCCGCGCATGCTCGACCCACTGCGCGATGCGGTAAAACGTGGCGCCCAGGTGGTGTGCATCAACCCGCTCAAGGAGCGTGGTCTGGAGCGCTTCCAGCACCCCCAGAACCCACTGGAAATGCTGACCAACAGTGACCGTCCGACCAACACCGCCTTCTTCCGCCCGGCCCTGGGTGGCGACATGGCGATGCTGCGTGGCATGGCCAAGTTCGCCCTGCAATGGGAGCGCGAAGCCCAGGCCAACGGCGAACCGGCCGTGTTCGACCACGCCTTCATCGCCGAACATGGCCATGGCGTCGACGAGTACCTGGCCGTGGTGGACGCCACGCCGTGGTCGCACATCCAGGCACAGTCCGGCCTGACCTTGGCCGATATCGAACTGGCCGCGCGCATGTACTGCCGCGGCAAGCGGGTGATCATGTGCTGGGCGATGGGCATCACCCAACACCGTCATTCGGTGCCGACCATTCAGGAAATCGTCAACCTGCAGATGCTGCGTGGCAACATCGGCGTGCCCGGCGCCGGCCTGTGCCCGGTGCGTGGCCACAGCAACGTGCAGGGTGACCGCACCATGGGCATCAACGAGCGCCCGCCAGAGGCGCTGCTGGATGCCATCGAAAAGCGCTTTGGCTTCCCCGTGCCGCGGCGCAATGGCCATAACACCGTCGAAGCCATTCACGCGATGCTCAATGGCCGGGCCAAGGTTTTCATCGGCTTGGGCGGCAACTTCGCCCAAGCCACACCCGACACTGAGCGCACCGCCCAGGCGCTGCGCAACTGCGAGCTGACCGTGCACATCAGCACCAAGCTCAACCGTAGCCACCTGGTCCATGGCAAGCAGGCACTGATCCTGCCGTGCCTGGGCCGCACCGACATCGACCTGCAGGCCGACGGGCCGCAGGCAGTCACGGTGGAAGACTCGTTCAGCATGGTCCACGCTTCCAACGGCCAGCTGAAGCCGCTGTCGACGCAAATGCGCTCGGAACCTGCAGTGATCGCTGGCATCGCCGCCGCCACGCTGGGCAAGCAACCGGTGGACTGGCACTGGCTGGTGGCCGACTACGACCGCATTCGCGATCTGATCGGCGACACCATTGCCGGTTTCAGCGGCTTTAACCAGCGCCTGCGTAATCCGGGTGGCTTCTATCTGGGCAACAGCGCGGCCAGCCGCGAATGGGCGACCAGCACCGGCCGCGCCAACTTCAAGGCCAACCTGCTGCCCGACACGCTGCTTGACGAACGCGTACGGGCCAGCGGCCAGTTGCCAGACTTGATCATGCAATCGATGCGCTCGCACGATCAGTACAACACCACTATCTACGGCCTGGACGACCGCTACCGCGGTGTGCGCGGCCAACGCGAGGTGCTGTTCGCCAACGAAGCCGACATCATCCGCCTGGGCTTCCAGCCGGGGCAGAAGGTCGACATCGTTTCGCTGTGGGGGGATGAACATGTGCGCCGGGTGCAAGGCTTTACCCTGCTGGCCTTCGACATACCTGCCGGGCAGGCGGCGGCGTATTACCCGGAGGTGAACCCGCTGGTGCCACTGGAGAGCATTGGTGTTGGTAGCCATACGCCAACATCGAAGTTCATTGCCATCAAGCTGGAGCGTGCGCGCGAGGACGGGCGTATCCTGTAAAAATGAAAAAAGCCCTGTTCCGTGGCGGCTCAGGGCTTTGTCATAAAGGTCTCAGACAGCCTAAAAACGATAAAGTTTCATAGTAAATACAGCAAGTTAGAGAATTGTGTACAACTCGTGTTACTCGTCGGATTTCCGTTGCCAGCCACGTCTCTTAGCCTCAAATTCGCCTCGTCATCCCTATGAGGCTCTCTTGATGAAGAAGTACTCCTCGATTCTGTTGTTGTCTTTCAGCTTGCTCAGCGGCGTTGCCATGGCAGGCGGCACCACCGAGGCCGGCATTGGCGGCGCATTGGGTGGGGTACTGGGCTCTGTCGTGGGCAACTCCATCGGTGGCAGCACCGGCGGCGCCATTGGTGCCGGTCTGGGCGGTGCGGCAGGTGGCGCCCTGGGCGCAGACAAACGCCAGCGTGGTGAGGCCGCTATCGGCGGCGCGCTGGGCGCTGCAGGTGGTAACGTGGTCGGTCGCTCCGTGGGCGGCACCACGGGTAGCTACATTGGCGCGGCAGCCGGCGGTGGTGCCGGTGGTGCGCTGGGTAACTACCTGGGCAAAGAGGCCGACGAAGACGATTACCGCGATGGCCGCCGCTATCGTCGCGGCTACGACGACGACCGTCGTCACTGGGACCGTGGTCACCACTATGGCCACCGCAAGCACAAGCGCCACTGGCGCGACTAACGCCTGAGGGCCCTGCCCCCGGCAACAAAAGCCCCGCCCCTGCCAGCGGGGCTTTTTTATGCCTGCCGCTCCAGCACGAGGCCGGACAGAATCACCTGCAGCGCCTCTGGCAACGCCACAGGCCGGCCACTGTCGCGCTCGATGAACACCTGCACTACCGTGCCTGCTGCGCACGCCTCCGGTTCGCCCGGGCGATACAGCGCCAGCCGGTACTCTACCGTGCTGCCCGCCAGTCGCGTCACTCCCAACCCCACCTCCAACAAATCCGGGAAGCCCGGTAGCGCGTAGAAATCCGCAGCCGAACTGACCACGAAGGCGGCCAGTTCACCGTGCCGCAGGTCCAGTTCGGCCTGCTCGACGAGAAACGCCTGGATCGCGGTTTCAAAAAAACCGTGCACCGTTGCACCGGCGATGTGGCCGTTCAGGTCGTTGTCCTGGGGGCGGGTGAGGATCGGGTGGAAGTGGGAGAAGGCAGTGCGCTGAGGGGCTTCGGTCATCTGGCTGGCTCTTGTCTTCGCTATGGATGCCGACAGTGAAACAGAAAAAACAGACTTTCGCTGCCTATGCGGGCCCCTTCGCGGGCAAGCCCGCTCCTACAACGGCCTGCGCCCACCACCGATCAGTGTGTAGGAGCGGGTTTACCCGCGAATACGATGGCGGCTGCGACGGTGAACCACGGGTGGAAATTGGCCAGCAGGCCCGGCCCTTTCGCGGGTAAACCCGCATCCACAAAAAAGCCGCCCCTGGGGGCGGCTTTCTCGTTGCGGCTGGGCTCGGCTTACAGCTGCGGGCCAGCGGCTTTGATGGCGTCGGAAACTTCGAACTTCTTGAAGTTTTCGATGAACAGCTTGGCCAGACCTTTGGCAGCCTCGTCGTAGGCCGCTTTGTCAGCCCAGTTGGTGCGCGGGTTGAGCAGTTCGGTTTCAACGCCCGGAACGGCCTTCGGCACGTCCAGGTTGATGATGTCCAGGTGCTCGGTTTCGGCACCGACCAATGCGCCGCTCTGGATGGCAGCGATCACGGCACGGGTGGTGGGGATGCTGAAGCGCTTGCCAACGCCGTAGCCACCACCAGTCCAGCCGGTGTTGACCAGGTAGACCTTGGAGTTGAAACCATTGATACGCTTGATCAGCAGCTCAGCGTACTCGCCAGCCGGACGCGGGAAGAACGGTGCGCCGAAGCAGGTGGAGAAGGTCGACTTGATGCCGCCGCCCGAGCCCATTTCAGTGGAACCGACCAGCGCGGTGTAGCCGGACAGGAAGTGGTAGGCCGCCTGCTCGTTGTTCAGGATCGAAACCGGAGGCAGAACACCTGTCAGGTCGCAGGTGAGGAAGATCACTGCGTTAGGCTCGCCGCCCAGGTTCGCTTCCGAACGCTTGGCAACGTGCTCCAGCGGGTAGGCCGCACGGCTGTTCTGAGTCAGGCTGACGTCGGTGTAGTCGGCGTGCTTGTTGGCGTCGAGAACGACGTTTTCCAGTACTGCGCCGTGCTTGATGGCTTTCCAGATGACCGGCTCGTTCTTTTCGGACAAGTCGATGCACTTGGCGTAGCAGCCGCCTTCCATGTTGAAGACAACGCCTTCGCCCCAACCGTGCTCGTCGTCACCGATCAGGTAACGGCTTTCGTCAGCCGAAAGGGTGGTCTTGCCAGTACCGGACAAGCCGAAGAACAAGGTCACATCGCCTTCTTCGCCGATGTTGGCTGCGCAGTGCATTGGCAGTACGTCGGCAGCCGGCAGCAGGAAGTTCTGCACCGAGAACATGGCTTTCTTCATTTCGCCGGCGTAGCGCATGCCAGCGATCAGCACTTTCTTCTGGGCGAAGTTGATGATCACGCAACCGTCGGAGTTGGTGCCGTCACGCTCAGGCTCGCACACGAAGTTGGCGACGTTGAGGATCTGCCACTGGTCGCGGCCAGCCGGGTTGAACTGCTCCGGGTTGATGAACAGGCAACGACCGAACAGGTTCTGCCAGGCAGTCTGGGTGGTCATCTTCACCGGCAGGTAGTGCTCGGCTGCGGCCCCTACGTGAACATAGGAAACGAAGTGATCCTGGGCGTTGTTGAACGCCTCGACGCGAGCCCACAGGGCATCGAACTTGTCAGCCGGGAACTTGCGGTTGATCGGGCCCCAGGAAATGGCGTCCTGGGTGGAAGGTTCTTCGACGATGAAACGGTCAGCCGGCGAGCGGCCAGTACGGTGACCAGTCTCCACGACCAGTGCGCCAGTATCGGCTAGTACGCCTTCACCGCGTTGCAGCGCTTCTTTTACCAGCTCATCGACGCTCAGGTCGGTGTACACGGTGTTGTTGGCTTGCGTCATGAGATACCCCATCCGGCCCGAGGCCGAGTGCTCCAAACGTTTTGTAGTTGTCTTGAAAAAACTACTACAGCGAAAAAAGTGGCCGGATTATGCCAGAAACGCCCAAAAAAAGTAGGCCCCTCCTGTCAGAACTGCGCTTTTGCGCAATTCGACAGGAGATTATCCTGTGATTTAACGTTTCAGTGACGAGTTTCTGAGGCCACGTCAGTACCGCCACCCGCAAACAGTTGCGCCACATCGCTGGCATCGAAGAAGTAGCGCTCGTTGCAGAACTGGCAATCGATCTCTACCGTCCCGCCACATTCGTCCACCAGCGCCTTGGCGTCGTGTTCGCCCAGACTGACCAGCGCATTGCCGGAGCGTTCCCGCGAACAGCTGCAATTGAAGCGCAGTGGCTGGATATCGAACAGGCGCACGGCGTCTTCGTGGTACAGGCGGTGCAGCAGCGTTTCGTTGCCCTCTGTCCACTCTTCAGGCTTGAGCGTCTTGGCCAGGGCCACCACGTGCTGCCAGCTGTCTTCGCGCTCTTCATCATCCGGCTGGCGATCACGCGGCAGTTGCTGCAGCAACAGCCCACGGGCCTTGCCGCCTGCGGCATTGAGCCAGAAACGGGTATTGAGCTGCTGCGACTGGACGAAGTAGCTGGTGAAACATTCCGACAGGTTGGCGCCATCGAGGTCGACGGTCCCCTGATAGCGCTGGCCCTTGACCGGGTCGATGGTCAGGGTCAGGTGGCCGTCGGGCATCAGCTGCGACAGGGTGGCATCAGCCGAAATCTGGTCCGCTTCGTAGCGGGCCATGCCGCGGATCTCGCGGTCGCTGGAGCATTCCACCATCAGCAGCGGAATCGGCCCAGCCGAACGCGCCTGCAGAATCAGCAAGCCATCGAACTTCATCGCACCCACCAGCAAGGCGGTGGCGGCCATCAACTCACCGAGCAGCACCTTGACCGGCTGGGGGTACTCATGACGCGCCAACACTGCGGCGTAGCTGTCATCGAGAGACACCCACTCGCCGCGCACATCGCGCTCGTCGAAGAGGAAACGTTGGGTGAAATCTGTACCAGGCAAATCGCTCATAGGTTTCGGCTATCTAAAAAATGATGACAAAATGGTTACAAGGGTTGTCGAGAATCGGCGAGAACCCGTGACAGAGCGCTCACAAGGCGCTCCGATTCCTGTTTGCAATAGAGGTATTTTATGGACAATCGACCACTGTTCCAAGCAAGGTGGTCCTGGGGGCCATTGGCAGCCTGTACGCTGCTTCCCATCGCTCTACTGTGTTTCTGGTTATGGCCTTTTGGCCAGATCCTGTGCCTGACTTTCGACGAGTGGCTGTTCCGCAGCCTGAACGCGCCGCTGGCCGATAGCACCACCTGGCGCTACATCTGGACCATCGGCAGCCTACGCCCGTTCGACATCGTCGTCGGCCTGATCCTGCTCGCTGTGCTCATTCGTGGTGACTGGGTGTTCAAGGCCGCTCAGGTTCGCCAGGCATTTTTCGGCTTTCTGGTCACGCTACTCCTCTTAGTGGTGATTCGCGCGCTGTTTTCCAAGTGGGTGGATGCAGCCGGGTGGCAACACAAGAGCCCATCGATGATCTTCGACGATGTCGTGCACCTGAGTGACTATTACCCGAACCTGGAGGCGGCCTGGGAACTCAAGGACCGTTCCAGCAAAAGTTTCCCGGGTGATCACGCCTCGGTGCTGCTGATCTGGGCGCTGTTCATGAGCGTGTTCAGCCGCCGCCTTGTGCAATACCTAGTGGTCTGGGGGCTCGCAGCGCTGTTCATGCTGCCGCGCCTGGTGGCCGGTGCCCACTGGGGGCAGGACGACTACATCGGCGGCTTGCTGATGGCCGTACTGGCGTTGGGCTGGAGCTACTACACGCCCCTGGCGGCCAAAGGCAGCGAGGCGTTGATGCGCTGGACAGCGCCGTTGTTCAAGCTGCTGTCCACGTTACCGCTGGTCGGACGAATGGCGGTGTTGCGCTAGATTCCTGGGGCTGCGCAGCAGCCCCATTCAATCGTAACTTCCATGCAGCTGGTGAATCTGCCGCCGCTGCTTCTTGGTCGGCCGGCCATCGGTGGTCACGCCCATGGCCCCGGCCTTACGCATCTCAGCCGCCTGTTCACGGCGACGCACACTTTCTTCGGTTTCCTCGTACAACGCCTGCGCCTCTGGGGCACCACGACGCACCACCGACAGCGCCTTCACCACCACCGTGCGCTCATCGAAGCCGGTACGCAGCACGAACGCGTCGCCCACTCGCGGCTCTTTGCCCGGCTTGCAACGCTCGCCCCGGCAATGCACCTTGCCACTCTCGATCGCCGCCTTGGCCAGCGCTCGCGTCTTGTAGAAACGCGCCGCCCACAACCATTTGTCCAGGCGAACCTTGTCGTCGTCTTCGGCTTTTTGTGCCATCCCGTTACCTCGGATTCTGTCTTTCATCGAACTGTACTACCTTCACATACGGATGCAAAAAGTCCCCGCCGTGCTTAAAGTTCTCCACCTCATTCGCAGGGTGCGCTTCGTGAAGACATTTGACCATTTGACTGTGATCGGCCTGCGCGAGTGGGTCGCCCTGCCTGACCTCGGCGTGGCCGGGCTGCGCGCCAAGATCGACACCGGTGCCAGCACGTCGAGCCTGCATGCCACCGAAGTGGAACCCTTCGAGCGCGACGGCCAGCCCTGGGTTCGCTTCACTGCGCACCTGGGCTCGGTGGTGCAGTTGCGCCACCGCCGCTGCGAGGCACCGTTGGTGACGATGAAGACCATCAAGAGCTCCAACGGCCACGCCCAGACCCGCTACGTCATCCGCACGTCACTGGCGCTGGGTGATGGTGTGTGGGAGGTGGAGTTCACCCTGGCCTGCCGCAAGAACATGCGCTACCGCCTGTTGCTTGGCTCCAAGGCCCTGATACACGGCCAGCTGGTAGTGAACCCAGGCCTGAAATACGTACAAGACAAACCGGCCTTCCCGGCCACCCTTTCCCCTGTCACAGGTGCTGCATGAAGATCGCTGTGCTGTCGCGCAATCCGCGTCTGTATTCCACCCGCCGCCTGGTCGAAGCCGGTACCCAGCGTGGCCACGAAATGGTGGTGATCGATACCCTGCGGGCATACATGAACATTGCCAGCCACAAGCCGCAGATCCACTACCGCGGCAAGCCGCTGGAAGGCTTCGATGCCGTGATCCCGCGCATAGGTGCTTCGGTTACGTTCTATGGCTGCGCGGTGCTGCGCCAGTTCGAAATGATGGGCGTCTACCCGCTCAACGAGTCGGTAGCCATTGCCCGCTCGCGCGACAAGCTGCGCTCGTTGCAGCTGTTGTCGCGGCGCGGCATCGGCTTGCCGATCACCGGTTTCGCCCACTCGCCGGATGACATCCCCGACTTGATCCAGATGGTCAACGGTGCCCCGCTGGTGATCAAGGTACTGGAAGGCACCCAGGGCATTGGCGTGGTGCTGTGCGAAACCCCCCAGGCGGCCGAGTCGGTGATCGAAGCGTTCATGGGCCTCAAGCAGAACATCATGGTGCAGGAGTACATCAAGGAGGCCGGTGGCGCAGATATCCGATGCTTCGTGGTAGGCGACAAAGTGATTGCCTCGATGAAGCGTCAGGCCAAACCGGGCGAGTTCCGCTCCAACCTGCACCGGGGTGGCGTCGCCAGCCTGATAAAAATCACCCCTGAAGAGCGCATCACCGCCATTCGGGCGGCCAAGGTGATGGGGTTGAGCGTGGCGGGTGTGGATATCCTGCGTTCCAACCACGGGCCGTTGGTGATGGAGGTAAACTCGTCGCCAGGGCTGGAGGGCATTGAAGTCACCACCGGCAAGAACGTCGCCGGGATGATCATCGAGCACCTGGAGAAGAATGGCGGGCCCAATCAGACCCGGACCAAGGGCAAAGGCTGATTCAAGCCTGTGCCCGCCTCTTCGCGGCTAAGCCGCTGCCACAGGTATTGCAGAGTCCCTGTAGGAGCGGCTTTAACCGCGAAGAGGCCAGTGAGCCTCACACAGCATTACGCGGCAGCAGCAGCCCCAGCGGCAACCTGACCCGCGCCTCGATCCCGCCGCCAGACCGGTTACGCAACTCCACGTTCCCGCCATGTTGCGCAGCAATCCGCTTCACGATCGCCAGCCCCAACCCGGTGCCCTTGCCGCCCCGCGCCCGGTCACCGCGAATGAACGGGTTGAAAATGGTTTCCAGCTCCGACTCGTCGATACCGGTGCCCCGGTCCAGCACACTGAGCACCACATACGGCGCACTCTCATCACCTGATACATAGGCAGCCACCTCGACCCCCTTGCCAGCATGGTGCAGGGCGTTGCCGATCAGGTTGCCCAGCATGCGCTTGAGCGAAACCCGGCGCAGCGGGAACGGTGGAATCGGCTCCAGGCACAGGCGCACACGCTCTTCCGGCTGGTTGTACGGAGCCACCACCTCACGCACCAAGTCAGCAAGGTCGACCTCTTCCACCGGCTCGTCACGGCCATCGCGGATGAAGGCCAGGAACTGATCGAGAATCGCGTCCATGTCCTCGATATCGCGAACCATGTCATCGCTCAGCTCGTTGTCGCTGTTCAGCAAGGACAGCGACAGACGCAGGCGCGTCAGTGGCGTGCGCAAGTCGTGGGAAACCCCGGCCAGCATCAACTCGCGCTCGCGCCCGGCCTGCTCGACATCCTCGGCCATCTGGTTGAACGCCTTGTACACCTCGGTCATCTCGCTGGGGGTATCGCTGATCGGCAGGCGCACACTGCGCCCCTGGCCAAGCTGGCGGGCGGCGAATACCAAGCGTTTGAGCGGCTGGTTGAGCTGACGCACAAAAATCCACGCCGATGCTGTGGACAACAAGCCAATGGCCAGGAACCAGCCCAGCACGTTCCAGATCTTCTGCCCACGCAATGGGTGCGGGTACAGCGGCACTTTCAGCCAACCCGGCCCCAGGCTTGGCGCATTGACCCACAACGCGGGCGGTGCATGAATGCGCAGCCGCACTTCGGTGTCGTCACCCAGCTCGGCCTGCATCTGCCGTTGGTAGATTTCACTGTAGGGCCAATGCTGCTCGCCTTCGGGCACACCCGAGCCGGTCACCCGGATAAGGCCTGCCGCCTCGGCGATCTTGTCGCGGTTTTCTTCGTCGGCGGCCCAATAGGCGCGCAAGGTCAGCGCTACACCATGGCTGTACTGACGGTCGACCAGCACGTCCTCGTTCATCAGCAGGTAGACCAGGGTCAGCGCCTTGGAGAACAGAACGACGATCAACACCAGCCACAGGGTGCGGGCGAAGAAACTTTGCGGAAACCAGAGCGGTGTTTTCATCGACGTTCAGGCATCATTTTCCGGCGTTTCCGTCCGGTACGAACACGTAGCCGACGCCCCAGACGGTCTGGATGTAACGCGGCTTGGACGGGTCCGGCTCGATCATGCGACGCAGGCGTGAGATCTGCACATCGATGGAGCGCTCCAGCGCATCCCATTCGCGGCCGCGCGCCAGGTTCATCAGCTTGTCGCGGGTCAACGGCTCCCGGGCGTGCATCACCAGGGCCTTGAGCACGGCGAACTCGCCGGTGGTTAGCATGTGCACTTCGTTGCCGCGCTTGAGCTCGCGGGTGGCCAGCGACAGTTCATAGTCGCCGAAGGTGACCGACTCGTCTTCGCTGCCCGGCGCTCCCGGCACGCTCGGCGCCTGGCGACGCAGCACCGCCTTGACCCGGGCCATCAGTTCGTCCGGGTTGAACGGTTTGCCCAGGTAGTCGTCGGCGCCCAGCTCCAGGCCCTTGATGCGGCTGAGCTCGTCGCCCTTGGCGGTCAGCATGATGATCGGGATCTGGTTGTTCTGCTGGCGCAGGCGCTTGCAGGCGGACAGACCATCCTCGCCTGGCAGCATCAGGTCGAGCACCACCAGGTTGAACACCTCGCGCTGCAGCAGGCGATCCATCTGCTCGGTGTTGGGCACTGCACGGGCACGGTAGCCCTTGCTGGTGAAGAAACGTTCCAGCAGGCTGCTAAGCCCCGGATCGTCGTCGACGATGAGAATCTTGTCACCTTCAGCGGTGTTTGGCGTGCCGGTCATGAATAACTCCTCTGATATCGCCGCGCATTATGGCGTAGCCATTGCTGCACGTTGCGTGAGCATTGTTAGCAGATTTTTCCCCCGGCGCCAGTTCCGGCTGGCCGGGCGCCATCACCGCAAGCCGTTTGCGATGGGTATAATGCGCGGCTTTCATCCAGCGCCGCCGGGCAAAAAGCCCACAGGCGACCCCCGTATTCACAAATGTCAGGTGGTTTACATGGACAGCATCAACAGCCGTATCGCCGAGGAACTGGGCGTACGCCCGCAGCAGGTCGAGGCGGCCGTGAGCCTGTTGGACGAAGGCTCGACCGTGCCCTTCATCGCCCGCTACCGCAAGGAAGTGACCGGTAGCCTTGACGACACTCAGTTGCGCCACCTGGAAGAGCGCCTGCGCTACCTGCGCGAACTCGACGAGCGCCGCGCCAGCATCCTTTCCAGCATCGAGGAACAGGGCAAGCTGACCCCGGAACTGGCCCGCGAGATCAAGCTGGCCGACACCAAGACCCGCCTCGAAGACCTTTACCTGCCCTACAAGCAGAAACGCCGCACCAAGGGCCAGATCGCTCTGGAAGCCGGCCTCGGCGAACTGGCCGATGGCCTGTTCAACGACCCGACCCTGGCCCCGGAAAGCGAAGCCGCACGCTTCGTCAACGTCGAAAAGGGCGTAGCCGACGTCAAGGCCGCGCTGGAAGGCGCCAAATACATCCTGATGGAGCGCTTTGCCGAAGACGCCGCCCTGCTCGACAAGCTGCGCAGCTATCTCAAGCAGGAAGCCGTGCTCAGCGCCCGCGTCGTGGCTGGCAAGGAAGAAGAAGGCGCCAAGTTCCGCGACTACTTCGCTCATGACGAGCTGCTGCGTACTGCGCCATCGCACCGTGCCCTGGCGATCTTCCGCGGGCGCAACGAAGGCGTGTTGAGCGTCTCGCTGAAGGTCGGCGAAGAACTGCCCGGCACCCTGCACCCATGCGAACTGATGATCGGCAACCACGTCGGCATCGAAAACCGCAGCCGACCCGCCGACAAGTGGCTGGGAGAAGTGGTGCGCTGGACCTGGAAGGTCAAGCTGTACACCCACCTGGAGACCGACCTGTTCGGCGAGCTGCGTGACAATGCCGAAGGCGAGGCGATCAACGTGTTCGCCCACAACCTGCACGACCTGTTGCTGGCCGCACCGGCCGGCCCGCGCGCCACCCTGGGCTTCGACCCGGGCCTGCGCACCGGCTGCAAGATCGCCGTGGTCGACGCAACCGGCAAGCTGCTGGACCACACCACGGTCTACCCGCACGCGCCGAAGAACGATTGGGACCGCACCATTTCAATCATGGCCGCACTGTGCGCCAAGCACTCGGTGGAGCTGATCGCCATCGGCAACGGCACCGCCAGCCGCGAAAGCGACAAGCTGGTGGCCGAGCTGGTCAAGAAATATCCAGCCCTCAAAATCACCAAGATCATGGTCTCCGAAGCCGGTGCTTCGGTGTACTCGGCATCGGAACTGGCCGCCCGCGAGTTCCCGGACCTGGACGTGTCGATCCGCGGCGCCGTGTCGATCGCCCGTCGCCTGCAGGATCCGCTGGCCGAACTGGTGAAGATCGATCCGAAATCCATCGGTGTCGGCCAGTACCAGCACGACGTGTCCCAGCTGAAACTGGCACGTGGCCTGGACGCGGTGGTCGAGGACTGTGTGAACGCCGTGGGCGTGGACGTGAACACCGCTTCGGTGGCGCTGCTGACGCGCATCTCCGGCCTCAATGCCACGCTGGCACAGAACATCGTCGCCCACCGCGATGCCAATGGTCCGTTTGCCACCCGTGCAGCGCTGAAAAAGGTTAGCCGCCTGGGTGAGAAAACCTTCGAGCAGGCCGCCGGCTTCCTGCGTGTGATGAACGGCGACAACCCGCTGGACGCCTCTGCGGTGCACCCTGAGGCTTACCCGCTGGTGCAGCGCATTGCTGCCGATACCGACCGCGACATCCGCTCGCTGATTGGTGACAGCAGCTTCCTCAAGCGCCTGGACCCGAAAAAGTTCACCGACGAAACCTTCGGCCTGCCAACTGTCACCGACATCCTGCAAGAGCTGGACAAGCCCGGCCGCGACCCGCGTCCGGAGTTCAAGACCGCCACCTTCCAGGACGGCGTCGAAGACCTCAAGGACCTGGAACCGGGCATGATCCTCGAAGGCGTGGTGACCAACGTTACCAACTTCGGTGCCTTCGTCGACATCGGCGTGCACCAGGATGGCCTGGTGCATATCTCGGCGCTGTCGGAGAAGTTCGTCAAAGACCCGCGTGAAGCGGTCAAGGCCGGCGATGTGGTCAAGGTCAAGGTCATGGAAGTGGACATCCCGCGCAAACGCGTCGGCCTGTCCATGCGCATGAGCGACACCCCGGGCGAGAAGGTCGAAGGCAACCGCGGTGGTAACCGCGGCAATGGTGGCAGCCGCCAGCAGCAGGCACCGCGCCAGCGTGAAACCGCCACGGCTGCGCCGGCCAACAATGCCATGGCCTCGCTGTTCGCCAACGCCAAGCAATTGAAGAAGAAGTAATGGACGTACCACGCGAATACGTCGAAAGCGCCTTCAGCCAACTGCTGGGCTGCCGCCTGCAACACCTGGACACCGGTGTTGCCGAGGTAGCCCTTGCGCTGGAGCCCCAGTTGCGCAACCGTGGCCAGAAGCTGCACGGCGGGGCGATCTTCAGCCTGGTGGATATCGCCATGGGCCTGGCCTGCTCGGCCAGCCATGGCTTTGACCAGCAAAGCGTCACCATCGAGTGCAAGATCAACTACATGCGTGCCGTCAGCGACGGCGAAGTGCTGTGCACCGCCCGCGTGCTGCACGCCGGGCGGCGCACCCTGGTGGTCGACGCTGACGTAGTTCAGGGCGACAAGCTGGTGGCCAAAGCGCAAGGAACCTTCGCGGTTCTCTAGCTCACCAAGCAGTATCTGCGGTATTTTCAGCAGTGCGCTGGCACTGCTGGAACCGCGTAAACCAGGCGACAACGCCAGTTCCTTTCTTCCTACCCTTGTAGACCGTTATCTCTACCCCCATATTGGGGCGACTGACGCGTGAAGGAATACATCTTGAGCGAACTCCTCAACCGCCTGCTCGGCGCCAATCTCCCCCTGCTCAAGCAGTGCCTGCACGGTATTGAGCGCGAATGCCTGCGCGTGACCGATGAAGGTCGCCTGGCCCAGACCCCGCACCCGGAAGCACTGGGATCGGCGCTGACCAACGAGCAGATCACCACCGACTATTCCGAGTCGCTGCTGGAGTTCATCACCCCGGCCCTGGCCGATCCGGCCAAGGTGCTCGAAAGCCTCGAAGAGACCCACCGTTTCGTCTACAGCAAGCTGGGCGACGAATACCTGTGGAGCCCGTCGATGCCGTGCACGCTGCCGGCCGAGGAGGACATCCCGATCGCCGAGTACGGCAGCTCGAATATCGGCAAGCTCAAACACGTCTACCGCAAGGGCCTGGCCCTGCGTTACGGCCGCACCATGCAGTGCATCGCCGGTATTCATTACAACTTCTCGCTGCCCGAAGCGCTTTGGCCACTGCTGCGCGAAGCCGAAGGCAGTACGGAAAATGACCGCGACTACCAGTCGTCGGCCTACATCGCGCTGATTCGTAACTTCCGCCGCTACAGCTGGCTGCTGATGTACCTGTTCGGCGCCTCGCCGGCCCTGGACAAAGGCTTCCTGCGTGGCCGCCCGCACCAGCTCGAAGAGCTGGATGCCGAAACCCTGTTCCTGCCTTATGCCACCAGCCTGCGCATGAGCGACCTGGGTTACCAGAGCAACGCCCAGGCCGGCCTGACGCCCTGCTACAACAACCTGGCCAGCTACACCGACAGCCTGCGCAAGGCCGTTGGCACGCCCTACCCGCCTTACGTTGAAATCGGCACGCATGTGGATGGCGAGTGGGTTCAGCTGAACACCAACATTCTGCAGATCGAAAACGAGTACTACTCGAACATCCGCCCCAAGCGCGTCACCTACACCGGCGAGCGGCCGATCCAGGCCCTGACCTCGCGGGGCGTGCAGTATGTGGAAGTACGTTGCCTGGACATCAACCCGTTCCTGCCGGTCGGTATCGACCTGACCGAGGCGCGCTTCCTCGACGCATTCCTGCTGTTCTGCGCCTTGGAAGACAGCCCGCAACTGGACAACGGTGAGTGCGGCCAGTGCACCAGCAACTTCCTGACCGTGGTCAAGGAAGGTCGTCGTCCGGGCCTGGAGTTGCACCGCAATGGCCAGCCGATCAGCCTGAAAGACTGGGCCAGCGAGCTGATCGAGCGTATCCGCAAATTGGCCAATCTGCTCGACCAGGCGCAAGGTTCTGATGAGCACGCCAAGGCCCTGGATGCGCAGCAGGCCAAGGTCGACGACACCTCGCTGACCCCGTCGGCCCAGGTGCTGGCACGCATGACCGAGCATGACGAGAGTTTCGTCCAGTTCTCGCTGCGCCAGAGCCGTGTGCACGCCAAGACTTTCCGCGAGCAACCGCTGAGCAACGAAAAGCAGCAAGCATTCGAGACGCTGGCCCGAGAGTCGCTCGCCAGGCAGTCCGAGCTGGAGCGAGACGAAGTCGGTGATTTCGACCTGTTCGTCGGCGCCTACCAGGCCAGCATCCTGGCAATCAGCAGCTGATGAACCGCACCACCACCCCGCGCAAACCGCGCGCCAGCAGCCAGGCCAGGATCGAGGCGATCCTGGCGGCTGCGCGTGAGCTGTTGGCCGAGCAAGGGGTGGCAGCACTGTCTATCTACAGCGTGGCCGAGCGGGCGCAGATTCCGCCTTCGTCGGTGTATCACTTTTTCGCCAGCGTGCCGGCCTTGCTGGAGGCACTTACTGCAGATGTGCACCGGGCGTTTCGCGAAGCCCTGAGCGCACCGATCGACAGCAGCGCGCTCAGCACCTGGCACGAACTGTCACGGCTGATCGAACAACGCATGCTTGATATCTATAACGAGGATGCAGCAGCGCGGCAGTTGATCCTGGCGCAGCATGGCCTGAGCGAGGTGGTGCAGGCCGACCGGCAGCACGACATGGAACTGGGCGACTTGATGCACACGTTGTTCGACCAGCATTTTCACCTGCCGGTGATGCCACTGGATGTGGACGTGTTTGCCTTGGCCATGGAATTGAGCGACCGGGTGTATGCGCGGTCGGTGCAGTTGCACGAGGCGATCACCCTGCGCATGGCCGAGGAAGGCAAGCGGGTGTTCGAAGCGTATCTGGGGTTGTACCTGCCGCCGTTTCTGGCCAAGCGTTCCCGCTGAATCATGGGGCCGCGTTGCGCGCCCTTCGCGGGTGAACCCGCGAAGGGCTGCAAAGCAGCCCCAATATCGACCTGCCGCATCACAGCTTGGCGATAGACACTTCAGTCGACTTCACAAAGGCAATCACTTCACTGCCCACCTGCAACTCCAGCTCACGCACGGAACGGGTGGTAATCACCGAAGTGACGATACCCGAAGCCGTCTGCACGTCGATTTCCGACAGTACCGGGCCTTCGAGGATTTCTTTCACAGTACCTTTGAACTGGTTGCGAACATTGATGGCTTTGATAGTCATGGTTTGCTTCCTTTTGGCTTTTGGGATTCAGTGCGCCCAGCGCAGTTGCGTGGGCAGAGGGGCTACAGGATCCGGCTCGGGCGCAGTGCCCGGGGTGGACAGAACACGGTTGAGCACTTCGCTTTCCAGCGCGGCCAGACGGTGCGAACCACGCGCCCGGGGCCGTGCCAGGTCAACAGTGAGGTCGAGCCCGACCTCGCCGTCCTCAATCAGGATCACCCGGTCAGCCACGGCAACCGCCTCGCTGACGTCGTGGGTCACCAGCAGCACAGTGAAGCCGTGCTGACGCCACAGGCGTTCGATCAGTTGCTGCATCTCGATGCGGGTCAATGCATCCAGCGCCCCCAGTGGCTCGTCCAGCAGCAGCAGGCGGGGCTGGTGAATCAAGGCTCGGGCCAAAGCCACGCGCTGCTTCTGGCCTCCCGAGAGCGCTGCCGGCCATTCGTTGGCGCGGTCGGCCAGGCCAACCGCATCCAAGGCCTCCAGTGCACGCTGTCGCCAGTCACCAGACAGCCCAAGGCCAACGTTGTCGATCACCTTTTTCCACGGCAGCAGCCGCGCGTCCTGGAACATCAGGCGGGTTTCTTCACGGGCCTCTTCCAGCGGCGCGGCACCCGCCAGTAGTTGCCCGGCGGTGGGCTGGTCCAGCCCGGCCAGCAGCCGCAGCAAAGTGCTCTTGCCGCAGCCGCTGCGGCCGACGATGGCCACGAACTGGCCGGCCGGAATGTGCAGGTCGATACCCTTCAGAACTTCGCGTTGACCAAAAGTCTTGCGCAGGCCCTTGGAGGCCAGCGGGGTGCCACGCAGCAGGCGTGGCGGCTGTTCCTTGAGCACGGTCATGCGCCCTCCTTCCTGGCAACTTGATAGGCCGGGTGCCAGCGCAACCACACGCGCTCCAGGCCCCGGGCCGCAAGGTCGGCAAGCTTGCCGAGTACGGCATACAGGACGATGGCCAGCACTACCACGTCGGTTTGAAGAAATTCGCGAGCATTCATTGCCAGGTAACCGATGCCAGCGTTGGCCGAAATGGTTTCGGCAACAATCAGCGTCAGCCACATGAAGCCCAGGGCGAAACGCACACCCACCAGGATCGAAGGCAGCGCCCCCGGCAGGATCACCTGGCGGAACAGGCCGAAGCCGGACAAGCCGTAACTGCGCGCCATTTCCACCAACGCTGGGTCAACGTTGCGAATGCCGTGGTAGGTGTTCAGGTAGATCGGGAACAACGTGCCCAGCGCGACCAGAAAGATCTTTGCCGACTCGTCGATACCGAACCACAGAATCACCAGCGGTATGAGCGCAAGGTGCGGCACGTTGCGGATCATCTGTACCGAGCTGTCGAGCAGGCGTTCACCCCAATTCGACAAGCCGGTGATGAAGCCCAGTACCAGGCCGATGCTGCCGCCGATGACAAAGCCCAGGCCTGCACGCCAGCCGCTGATGGCCAGGTGGGTCCAGATTTCGCCGCTGCGCACCAGTTCGACGCCCGCGCTTACCACTGCGCTAGGTGCCGGCAGGATACGCGTCGACAGCCAGCCAGCGCTGACGGCCAGTTGCCATATGGCCAACAGCAGCACCGGCAGCGCCCACGGCGCCAGGCGCTGGGTCAGGTTCGAAGAAGTTGCACGACTCATGGCCAGGCCCTCAGCTCTGCGACACAGATTTGGGCAGGATGTCGTTGGCCACCATTTCGCCGAACGGGCTTACATAACCACCGGTTTTCGGCTGCTCTGGGCGCTGCACATCAAGGTGCGGGAACAGCAGCTCCGCCACGCGGTAAGACTCTTCCAGGTGTGGATAACCCGAGAAGATGAAGGTATCGATGCCCAAGTCGGCATATTCCTTGACCCGTGCTGCCACGGTCGGGCCGTCGCCCACCAGCGCGGTACCCGCGCCGCCCCGTACCAGGCCAACACCTGCCCACAGGTTGGGGCTGACTTCCAGGTTGTCGCGGTTGCCGCCGTGCAGCGCGGCCATGCGTTGCTGGCCCACCGAATCGAAACGCGCCAGCGAGGCCTGGGCGCGGGAGATGGTGTCATCGTCCAGGTGCGAGATCAGGCGCTCGGCAGCGGCCCAAGCCTCTTCGTTGGTTTCCCGCACGATCACGTGCAGGCGGATACCGAAGCGTACTTCGCGCCCTTGAGCAGCCGCTTTTTCGCGCACCTGTGCGATCTTCTCGGCAACGGCTGCCGGTGGCTCGCCCCAGGTCAGGTACAGCTCGACCTGTTCGGCCGCCAGGTCTTGAGCGGCCTCGGAGGAGCCGCCGAAATACAGCGGTGGGCGTGGTTGCTGAATCGGCGGGTAGAGCAGCTTGGCGCCCTTTACCTGGATGTGCTTACCGTCGTAATCGACGTTTTCGCCTTCCAGCACCTTGCGCCAGATACGGGTGAACTCGACCGAAGCTTCGTAGCGCTCCTGGTGGTTCAGGTGCAGGCCATCACCCGCCAGCTCGTCCGGATCACCACCGGTCACCAGGTTGAATAGCGCACGGCCATTGGACAAGCGATCGAGGGTGGCCGCCTGGCGTGCTGCCACGGTCGGTGAAATGATGCCCGGACGCAGGGCTACAAGGAACTTCAGGCGCTGGGTCACGGGGATCAGCGACGCGGCCACCAGCCAGGAGTCCTCGCAGGAACGCCCGGTCGGGATCAGCACCCCACCAAAACCAAGGCGGTCGGCGGCCTGCGCGATCTGCTGCAGGTAACCGTGGTCGACCGCACGTGCGCCTTCGGAAGTGCCCAGGTACTTGCCGTCACCGTGGGTTGGGAGGAACCAGAAAATGTTAAGGCTCATTGGAGTCGTCTCCTCAAGGGTGGCTCTAGCCGGAGCGGCGCCCCGGCACTGGCAGTCAATCAAGGCGCGCTAGCGACTTTGGCAGGGGGTGTCCAGATCACGTCCTTGATGCTCAGCGGCTTGGGAATAAGCTTCAGCGCCTGGAACGTGTCGGCGATCTTCTGCTGCGCGGCCACCACGTCCGGGGTCAGCGGCGCAGCGCCGTAGCCTTGGCGTTTGACAGAGGTCAGGGTGATGCCGGCAGGCAGGCCGAGCAGCGGGGCAACCTGGTCGGTCACCTCTTGCGGGTTGGCCTGGGACCATTCACCCACGGCGCGCACTTCCTCGATCACGGTGTTGATCACCGCTGGGTGCTGTGTCGCATAGTTGCGGGTGGCGAGGTAGAACTGGTGGTTGTCGACCAGGCCCTTGCCGTCACGCAGGGTGCGCGCTTGCAGCTGCTGCTCGGCGGCGGCCTGGTAAGGGTCCCAGATCACCCAGGCATCCACGCTGCCGCGCTCGAAGGCGGCGCGGGCGTCGGCTGGCGGCAGGTAGACAGGCTGGATGTCGCTGTACTTGAGGCCGGCGTCTTCCAGGGCGCGGACCAGCAGGTAGTGCACGTTGGAGCCTTTGTTGAGGACGACCTTTTTACCCTTGAGGTCCTTCACCGACTGGATCGGCGAGCCCTTGGGCACCAGGATCGCTTCGCTGTGCGGCGCTGGCGGCTCGTAGGCCACGTAGAGCAGGTCGGCGCCAGCGGCCTGAGCGAACACAGGAGGCGTCTCGCCGGTTACGCCGAAATCGATGGAGCCGACGTTCAGCCCTTCAAGCAGCTGCGGGCCGCCGGGGAATTCGGTCCATTGCACCTGTACTCCCTGCTCGGCCAGGCGCTTCTCCAACGTGCCCTTGGCCTTGAGCAGCACCAAGGTGCCGTATTTCTGATAACCGATACGCAGGCTCTCGGCCTGGGCTTGGGTAATGGCGCCGAAGGACACAGCCGCCGCAAACAGGGCGACCAGACCACGACGCAAGAAGACTGTGCGCATGGCGCTCTCCTGTGCGAATGGGGTTCGGGTTGCACCTGCTTGCCTCGTTAACGGGCGAGTAAGGTGGTGAAGCGGGTAATGCCGTTCAGATGCTCCAGCGAGCGCTGATCAGACGTTCGTTCAGTACGCCAGGGGCCACGGGGCGCGGCCGACGGGCCAGGGCGACGTGGAAGGTTTCCAGCGAGTCGTGCAGGCGTTCTTCCAGCGCCTGTACCAACTGCGCGGGCTTTGTACCTTCTGCGTAAGCCACCTGGCTGTCGTCGGCAAAGATCCCTTGCAGGGTCTCTTGTGCCTTGAGTGCCGACAGCACCGGCTTCAATGCGTAATCCACCGCCAGCATGTGGGCGATGCTGCCGCCAGTGGCGATGGGCAACACGATCTTGTGGGCCAGGGCGCGCTCGGGCAGCAGGTCAAGCAAGGTTTTCAGGGCACCGGAAAACGAAGCCTTGTACACCGGGGTGGAGACGATCAGGCCATCGGCCTGGGCCACCAGCTGCTGAAAGTGTTGCACATGCGGGCTGTCGAAACGGGCATGCAGCAGGTCTTCGGCGGGAAAGTCACGCACTTGGAATGTCACCACTTCAACGCCGCGATCCTGCAGCCACTGGCGCGAACGCTCGAGCAGCACGCCGGAGCGTGAACGGAGACTTGGGCTACCACCGATTGAGACGACCAGCATTGCTGCGCTTCCTTGTGTTCTGTTGGAGGAGACATTAACAGCTGGTACATATATCTAGAAATCATATTTTTTCATTTGTTTATTCCATTATTGTCTTTACCCATAAAGCCCTCCTCGCGGGCGCGCCCGCTCCCACAGTTTTTTACAGGCATAAAAAAGGGCCGTCGAAACGGCCCGAAAATCCCTGCTTGGCTAAGAGCAATGCAACGAGGAATCCATTAACGATTGGGTTGAGGGGTCAGGCGCAGATAGGGTTTGACCGCCCGGTAACCTTTGGGGAAGCGCTGCTTGATCTCCTCCTCGTCTTTGAGCGAAGGCACGATCACCACTTCATCGCCGTCCTGCCAGTTACCCGGTGTGGCAACCTTGTGGTTGTCGGTCAGCTGCAGCGAGTCGATCACCCGCAGAATTTCGTTGAAGTTGCGCCCGGTACTGGCCGGGTAGGTAATGGTCAGGCGCACCTTTTTATTCGGGTCGATGATGAACAGCGAGCGCACGGTCAGGGTGTCGCTGGCGTTCGGGTGGATCAGGTCGTAAAGGTCGGACACTTTGCGGTCAGCGTCAGCAATGATCGGGAAGTTGACCACGGTATTCTGTGTTTCGTTGATGTCATCGATCCACTTGTGATGCGAGTCGACCGGGTCCACCGACAGGGCGATGGCCTTGACCCCGCGCTTGGCAAATTCGTCCTTCAGCTTGGCGGTCAGGCCCAACTCGGTGGTGCACACCGGGGTGAAGTCGGCCGGGTGGGAGAACAACACCCCCCAGCTGTTGCCCAGCCACTCGTGGAAGCGGATCTTGCCTTCGCTGGAATCCTGTTCGAAATCGGGGGCGATATCGCCGAGTTTGAGGCTCATGGGCTGCGGCTCCTGGGCTGGGTTCTGTACCGTATGGGCTCAATGTGCCTGCATTCAGTTAAAAATAAAAAGAATAAATAACGATTTATTTATAACCATAACGCATACGAATTAGCAGGCACAAAAAAGCCTCGCACTAGGCGAGGCTTTCTTTGTGGCTACGACTTACAGGAAGCTGTAAGTGTAGTTCACGATGAAGCGAGCCTGATCCTGGTCGGCACTGCTCTCGCCGGCACCACGGTACACGCCTTGGCGCAGGCTGAAGCCCAAGCCTTTGAGGGCACCTTCCTGGAGGGTGTAGTCGATGCGCGCATCGCGTTCCCATTCATTGTAGGTACCGCTGCCCGACTTGTTGCGGATATCGTCACCACGCAGGTAAGCAACCGATGCCTTCAGGCCTGGCACACCCAGCGCCGCGAAGTCATAGGAGTACTGACCGAAGGTGGTGTTTTCACCAGCACGGGCAAACTGGTTGATCATGCTGTCGGTGAACAGGTAGAAGCTGGAGCCGCCAGCACCTTCCGAGGTGCCGCTGTCGTTGCTCAGGCTGCCCTGGTTCAACCATACGAAGCCACCGTCGTCACCCACTTGCTGGTGACCGAGCATCAGCGCGTGGCCACCCAAGGTATAGGTGAACATGGCGGACCAGGTCTTGTTGTCGATCTCGCCGGTGTTTTTGGCGTAGCCACCGTTGTTGTTGAAGTTGTAAGCGCTGTCGTTGCCATTCTTGCCGTCGCTGCTGCTGTCGAAGTAGCGCAGGTCAGTCTTGAACGACTGGTCGTCAGCGATCTTGAACACGTGGGTCGCGCCCAGGAAGTGCTGCTTGTAGAAGTCTTCCAGGTTCGAGTAGTAGTACTGCAGGGTCAGGTCTGGAGTGAGCTTGTAGTCCAGGCCACCGTAGCGGAACTTGTTGCTCTCGGCATTGGAACCGGCGACAGACAGACCGGTACGGTTGCTCGAAGCACGGCCCATGGCGTGGGTCAGCTGACCCGCGTTGATGGTCAGGTTGTCGATTTCCTTCGACTGGATGGTGCCACCCTCGAAGGTTTGTGGCAGCAGACGACCATCGTTGGAAACCAGGATCGGCAGGTTCGGTGCGAGCGCGCTACCGAAATGCGCTTCGGTCTTGGAGAAGCGCGCCTTGGCATTGGCACCGAAACGAGCCCACTGGGCTGCAGAACCTTTGCCGTCATCCGGGAAGAAGCCGGACTTGTGGTAACCCTCGCCACCATCCAGGTGAATACCCCACAGCGCTTGGGCATCAACACCAAAGCCTACGGTGCCTTGGGTAAAGCCCGAGATGTAGTCGAGCTTGAAGCCCTGGCCCGACTCACGCTGATCCGGGCGCTCCGCACCCGGTTTTGCGTGATCTTCACGGTTGTCGCCGTTGTAGTACATGGTGCGCGAGCTGAGCGACAGTTTGCTGTCCTCAACGAAACCGGCAGCGCCTGCTTGTTGGGCGAGAACCCCCAGTGCCACGGCCAGAGCCAGGCTGGACTTGTACATGTTTTGCTCCTCTACGTTCTAATTTTTGTGTATCTCTGGCGGAGGGGTCTGATGCCCCGCTCACCGGGATGGGCGATTTAGTCCCAAAGCGTGACTATTAAGTCAATCGTTTCTAAACGTTTCGCGACTTTGGTCTAAGACGCCACCTGCGCTACAGGACGGCAAGAAGGTCGCCGTCCCGTTCGTGTCCACCGGGCATTACAGCCTGCTTGCCGCACTGAAAAGCTGGAATATCGACCCTTCCAAGGTACAGATTCTCAACCTGGCGCCGCCGGCCATCATTGCCGCCTGGAAGCGCGGCGACATCGATGCGACCTACGTGTGGGACCCGGCCCTGGGCGTGGCCAAGGAAAACGGCAAGGTCCTGATCACCTCCGGTGAGCTGGCACAGAAAGGCGCGCCTACCTTCGATGCCTGGATCGTGCGCAAGGACTTCGCCGAGAAACACCCTGATGTGGTCAAGGCCTTTGCCAAAGTCACCCTCGATGCCTACGCCGACTACCGCAAGGACCCGAAAGCCTGGCTGGCCGACAAGGGCAACGTAGACAAGCTGGTGAAGCTGTCCGGTGCCAAGGCCAGCGACATCCCGGTGCTGCTGGAGGGCAACGTCTACCCGCTGGCCGCTGACCAGGCCAACGCCCTGGGCGCGCCGACCACCCAAGCGCTGACGGACACCGCCAACTTCCTCAAGCAGCAAGGCAAAGTCGAAGCAGTGCTGCCGGACTACTCGCCGTACGTCAGCGCCAAGTTCCTTCCAAACTGATCCGGAGCCCGTCATGGCCTTGCTCGAGCTGGAGCGCATCAGCGCACAGTACCCAGGCGCCAGCACCCCGGTGCTGGCCGACATCAACCTGAGCCTGGGACCACGCCAACTGCTGGTGGCCCTGGGGCCTTCCGGCAGCGGCAAGACCTCACTGCTCAACCTGATCGCCGGCTTCGTCGCCCCCAGTGGCGGTCACATCACCCTCGATGGTGTGCCGGTGCAGGGCCCCGGTGCAGAACGCGGCGTGGTGTTCCAGGACGATGCCCTGCTGCCATGGCAGAACGTGCTGGGCAACGTCGCCTTCGGCCTCGAACTGGCCGGCGTACCCCGCGCCCAGCGTGAGGCCAAGGCCCGCGAAATGCTCACCCTGGTCGACCTCGATGGCTTCGGCGAACGGCGTATCTGGCAATTGTCCGGTGGCCAGAAGCAGCGCGTGGGCCTTGCCCGGGCGCTGGCGGCTGACCCTCGGGTACTGCTGATGGATGAACCGTTCGGTGCCCTCGATGCCTTCACCAGGGAGCAGATGCAAGAGCTGCTATTGCAAGTTTGGCAACGCACCGCCAAGCCGGTGTTCCTGATTACCCACGACATCGAAGAAGCGGTGTTCCTCGCCAGCGAACTGGTACTGCTGGCGCCCAACCCGGGACGCGTAGTGGAACGCCTGCAGCTGAACTTCGGCCAGCGCTATGCCGCTGGCGAATCGGCCCGGGCCATCAAGTCCGATCCAGCCTTCATCGAAACCCGCGAGCATGTGCTGGCGCGGGTGTTTTCCCAACGCCAAAGCCTGCAGGAGCGCGCATGAGCAGCCTGGACCTGCCGGTCGCCGGCAAACACAACACCCAAACCCGGCCAGCCGCCACGCTACGCCGCCCACTGTCCACCCGCTGGATCAGCACCCTGACCCTGGCCAGCCTGCTACTGGTCTGGTGGCTGGTGACGGCTGCCGGTTGGGTAGAGCCCCTGTTCCTGCCCTCGCCCGGTGACATCCTGGCCAAGGCATGGACCTTGCTGACCCAAGGCTACATGGATGCCAGCCTGTGGCAGCACCTGGGCGCAAGCCTGGGCCGCATCGGCCTGGCGCTGGTGGCTGCGACCCTGACCGCAATACCAGTCGGCATCGCTATCGGCTACAACCGCGTAGCCCGCGGCATTCTCGACCCGCTGATCGAGTTCTACCGGCCCATCCCGCCGCTGGCCTACCTGCCGCTGATCGTCATCTGGTGCGGTATCGGCGAGTTGTCGAAAGTGCTGCTGATCTACCTGGCAATCTTCGCCCCCATTGCCATTGCCACAGCCACCGGTGTGCGCACGGTAGATCCGGCCAAGCTGCGCGCGGCGCAGTCGCTGGGCGCAACCAAGGCCCAACTGATCCGCCACGTCATTTTGCCCAGTGCATTGCCTGACATCCTTACCGGCATCCGCATTGGCCTGGGGGTCGGCTGGTCGACCCTGGTGGCCGCTGAACTGATCGCCGCCACCAGCGGCCTGGGCTTCATGGTGCAATCGGCGGCGCAGTTTCTGGTCACCGACGTGGTGGTGCTGGGCATCCTGCTGATCGCCCTGATCGCCTTCGCTCTGGAAATGAGCCTGCGTGCCCTGCAACGCAAGCTGGTGCCCTGGCATGGGCAGATTCACTGAATTCCATTGTCCACGCCAGCACACTGGCGCCCGATTGAAGAGACCGACATGAGCCTGACCATCACTCCCCTAAGCCCAGCACTCGGCGCCCAGATCAGCGGCGTGGACATCAGCCGCGATATCAGCGCAGAAGAGCGCGATGCCATCGAACAGGCACTGCTCCAGCACCAGGTGCTGTTCCTCCGTGACCAGCCGATCAACCCGGAACAGCAGGCGCGCTTTGCCGCCCGCTTCGGCGACCTGCACATCCACCCGATTTACCCCAACGTGCCGGACACCCCGCAGGTGCTGGTGCTCGACACGGCGGTTACCGATGTGCGCGACAACGCCGTGTGGCACACCGACGTGACCTTTTTGCCGACCCCGGCACTGGGCGCGGTACTCAGCGCCAAGCAATTGCCTGCTTACGGTGGCGATACCCTTTGGGCCAGCGGCATTGCGGCCTTCGAGGCTTTGTCGGCGCCGCTGCGTGCAATGCTGGACGGGCTGACCGCTACCCACGACTTCACCAAGTCGTTCCCGCTGGAGCGCTTTGGCACCACGCCGGAAGACCTGACGCGCTGGGAGGCCACCCGGCGCAACAACCCACCGCTGTCGCACCCGGTGGTGCGCACGCATCCGGTGAGCGGGCGCAAGGCGTTGTTCGTCAATGAAGGGTTCACTACACGCATCAATGAACTGAGCGAACTGGAAAGCGATGCGCTGCTGAGGCTGCTGTTCGCCCATGCGACGCGACCGGAGTTCAGCATTCGCTGGCGTTGGCAGGAGAATGACGTCGCGTTCTGGGACAACCGCGTGACCCAGCATTTTGCGGTGGATGATTACCGGCCGAACCGGCGGGTGATGCACCGGGCGACCATCCTTGGGGATGCACCCTACTAGCGGTTGCCTGTCCTGGGCTCTTCGCGGGCTTGCCTGCGAAGAGCCCAGGACAGGAGAGCTTGGTCAGCGCACCAGGTGCAGGTACTGCATGTGCCGCTCGTACTGGTCGAGGATGTCGTTGATGATCTGCTCCTTGCTGTAGCCCACCAGGTCATAGTTCTGGCTGCCTTCGCTCAGGTGCACCTCCGCCCGGTAATAGCGGCGGTTCTTCAACTCCTGCGTACCCAGCCCCCCCAAGGCGAACGATGGTGTGAAATAGCCACGCATCTGCACTTGGTAAATGAACGGCTGTTCCTCGCCATGGCCAATCTTCAGGCTGACGTTGTCATGGCTAGGGTCGTCCTGGGTAATCAGTACCAGGCCTTTCTGCTCGAACACTTCACGCACATCGGCAATCGCCGGGCGCACCACATCATCCATGAAACGGTACACCTCATCACGTGACGGGAAGTGCACCGCCTGGCTCAGGCGCTGGCGCCAGCCGCCACGGCCGCGACGTGACTGGGCGAACGGGGCCAGCGAGTGCATCTGCGCGATCTGCCGCTGCGACTCCAGGTAGAACGCCTTGTGCAGCCCCCACATCATGCACAGCAGAATGAGCGAGAACGGCAGCGACGTCAGCACCACTGCCGACTTCAGCGAATCAATACTGCCAGCGAACAACAGCGCACTGGTGATCAGTGCAGTCATCGCCCCCCAAAAGATACGCAGCCAGTTCGGCCCATCTTCATCAGCGTCACCGCCCTTGGCCGACAAGGTCGACAGCACCACGGTGCCCGAGTCGGCCGAGGTGACGAAGAACACGAAGCTGATGAACACCGTGGTGGCGATGACTGCCTTGCTCCAGGGGTAGGTTTCCAGCAGCAGGTACAGGCTCATCGACGGGTTGTCCAGCGCCGACTGGCCCAGTGCGGTCATGCCGTGGTTGATCACCTGGTCCAGGGCGCTGTTGCCGAAGATCGACATCCACGCCAGGGTGAAGCCCAGCGGAATCAGCAGCACGCCAAAGACGAACTCACGGATGGTACGGCCACGGGAGATGCGGGCGATGAACAGGCCCACGAACGGCGCCCAGGCAATCCACCAGGCCCAGTAGAACACGGTCCAGCCGCCCAGCCAGCCGCGGTTTTCACCATAGGCATACACGTCGAAGCTCTTGCGCGGCAACGCACCCAGGTAGTCGCCCAGGTTCTGGATCAGCGTGTTGAACAGGTGCTGGGTAGGCCCGGCGAACAGCACGAACAGCAGCAGCGCACAGGCCAGGAACAGGTTGATGTCGCTCATCACCCGCACCCCCTTCTCCACCCCGGCCACGGCTACGGCCACAGCCGCGCCCATCATCAGGGTGATGAGGATCACCTGCACCCACTGGCTGTGGCTGATGCCGAACAGGTAGTCCAGACCGGCGTTCAGATGCAGCACCCCAAAGCCCATGTCGGCGCCCAGGCCGAACACCGTGGCGATGATGCCGAAGCCATCCACCGCATAACCGATCGGGCCGTTGATGCGCTTGCCAATCAGCGGGTACAGCGCCGAACGCAGGGCCAGCGGCAGGTTATGCCGGTAGGCGAAATAGGCCAATGCCATGCCGACGAAGGCGAACACCCCCCAGCCATGCAGGCCCCAGTGCAGGAACAGGATCTGCATCGCCTGGCGCCCGGCCTCGACCGTGCCGGCTTCGCCTTGGGGCGGTTGCAGCATGTGGGTCAGCGGTTCGGAGACACAGAAGAAGAACAGCGTGATGCTGATGCCGGCGGCGAACAGCATGCCGGCCCACGACAGGTAGCTGAACTCGGGTTCGTCGTGGTCGGCACCGAGTTTGATCTTGCCGTAGCCAGACAAGGCGGTGACCACCACGAAGACCAGGTACAGCGTCATCGCCAGCATGTAGTACCAGCCGACCGTGTTGGCCGCCCAGTTCTGCGCCGCCAGCAACCAGTCACCTGCGGCTTGCGGGTTGGAGATGACTACCAGGCCAAAGATGAGGATGAAACTCGCCGCAAAGTAGAACACCGGGGGGTTCATGCGGATTTTGCCGTTGGCAGCGGAAGGGTTCGGTGCACTCATAGGGCGTGCACCTCGTCGAATGACGTGAGGTTCGGAATGAACGGGTTCAGCAAAGGAATCCTCCTGTTGAACACCGGCAGCGGACCAGCGTTTTTCATTGAACAAGCGTTCAAGTTAAACATGGATCGGATTTCAATGCGAATTGGGGCGCCGATTGGTGTCGTCCTGTTTCGGCCTCTTGCGGGTAAACCCGCACCTACATCTGGTACGTCCGTCGTAGGCGCGGGCTTGCCCGCGAAGAGGCCAGCAAGGCAATCGCAATGCGGGATCAGTTCTTGTCCTGGCAATCCAGTTGCAGGTTGGCCTGAGTAATGTTGCTTTCAGCCGGCACACTGCGCGTCAGCCACACATTACCGCCAATGGTCGAACCCTTACCGATGGTAATACGCCCCAGCACCGTGGCCCCGGCATAGATCACCACATCGTCCTCGACGATCGGGTGGCGTGGCAGGCCTTTATGCAGCGTACCCGACTCATCGCTGGGGAAACGCTTGGCGCCCAGGGTCACCGCCTGGTAGATGCGCACGCGCTCGCCGATGATCGCGGTTTCACCAATGACCACACCCGTACCATGATCGATGAAGAAGCTCGGGCCGATCTGCGCCCCCGGGTGAATGTCGATACCGGTGGCCGAATGCGCCAGCTCCGAACTGATCCGCGCCAGCAGCGGCAGCCCAGCCTTGTACAGGTGGTGTGCCAGCCGGTGATGGATGATCGCCAGGATGCCCGGGTAGCACAGCAGCACTTCATCGACGCTGCGCGCTGCCGGGTCGCCGTGGTAGGCGGCCAGCACATCGGTGTCGAGCAGAACGCGCAGTTCCGGTAGCGCAGCTGCAAAGCCCTGGATCAGGCTCAGCGCACGGGCGTCGACGCCCGCCAGCTCAGCCTTGCTTTGCCGTGCCGCGTAACGAAGTTCAAGACGAGCCTGGGCCAGCAAGGCGGTCAGCGCGGCATCCAGGGTATGGCCGACGTAGAAGTCTTCACTTTCTTCGCGCAGGTCGACTGGCCCCAGGCGCATGGGGAACAGCGCCCCGCACAGTTGCTCCAGAATCTGTCGCATCGCTTCACGCGACGGCAGCTCGCGCCCGCCCTGCTCGCCAATACTGCGGCCATTACGGGTGCGCCATTGCTCACGGGCCCCGCGCAGGCCAGTGACAATGCTCTGCAACTGCCAATGCGCGGATGAAGGTTGTTCGCTCACGGTGTTCTCCTGCCGTATAGGCCATCTGATTTTGTTGCCAGGCCCGCGAAAAGGCCGAACCTGCCTGCTGCAATCCACTTTACGGCAAATCTGAGGCTTGGAAAAAACAACGCTTTATTCCATCCTGCACTAAGTCAGGCATAAGCCGCGATGACGGAGTGGGTATCGTCGCCTACCCTCAAAGCAGCCAGCACCTGGCGCAAATCAAAAAAGGAATATTAAAGTTATTTTTTAGTATTTCCCGGCCTAATCAGCCAACCCTATAGTCGCCACCTCACTACCTAGACAACAAGCGCGGGGCTCTGACATGTCGAAATTCGCCAAACCGCTACTCAACGCCAGCCTGGCCCTCCTGCTGGGTGCCGGCCTGCTCAGCCAGGCTTTCGCCGGCGAGCAATTGAAGACCATTCAGGAAAAAGGCGTCATCAACGTCGGCCTCGAGGGCACCTACCCGCCATTCAGCTTCCAGGACGAAAACGGCAAACTGACCGGCTTCGAAGTGGAGCTGTCTGAGCTGCTGGCCAAGGAGCTGGGGGTCAAGGCCAAGATCCAGCCGACCAAGTGGGACGGTATCCTCGCCGCGCTGGAATCCAAACGCCTGGATGTAGTGGTCAATCAGGTGACCATTTCCGAGGAGCGCAAGAAAAAGTACGACTTCTCCGAGCCCTACACTGTCTCCGGCATCCAGGCACTGATCCTGAAGAAGAAAGCCGAGCAGCTGAACATCAAGGGCGCACAGGACCTGGCCGGCAAAAAGGTCGGCGTAGGCCTTGGCACCAACTACGAACAGTGGGTGAAAAAAGACGTGCCGCAAGCCGATGTGCGCACCTATGAAGACGACCCAAGCAAGTTCGCTGACCTGCGCAACGGCCGTATCGACGCCATCCTGATCGACCGCCTGGCGGCGCTGGAATACGCGCAAAAAGCCAAGGACACCCAACTTGCTGGCGATGCCTTCTCGCGCCTGGAAAGCGGCGTGGCCCTGCGCAAAGGTGAGCCGGAACTGTTGGCAGCTATCAACAAGGCCATCGACAAGCTAAAAGCTGACGGCACGCTGGCCAAGCTGTCCGAGAAGTACTTCGGTGCCGATGTCACCAAATGATCGCTGAAAGCCTGCAACTCGTTGTCGATTCCGCGCCCTTCCTGCTGAAGGGCGCGGGTTATACGGTGCTGCTCAGTGTCGGCGGCATGTTCTTCGGTCTGGTGCTGGGCTTTGCCCTGGCGCTGATGCGGCTGTCGAAGATTCTGCCGCTGAACTGGCTGGCGCGGGTCTACGTGTCGTTCTTCCGCGGCACGCCGCTGCTGGTGCAGCTGTTCGTCATCTATTTCGGCATGCCGCAAATCGGCATCGAGCTCGACCCGATCCCCGCTTCGCTGATCGGCCTGTCGCTGAACATGGCGGCCTACATCTGCGAGATCCTGCGCGCAGCCATTTCCTCGATCGACCGGGGCCAGTGGGAAGCAGCCGCCAGCATCGGCATGACCCGCGTGCAAGCCATGCGCCGGGCGATCCTGCCACAGGCATTGCGCACCGCGTTGCCACCGCTGGGCAACAGCTTCATCTCGCTGGTAAAGGACACTGCCCTGGCGGCAACCATCCAGGTGCCCGAGCTGTTCCGCCAAGCCCAGCTGATTACTGCGCGCACGTTCGAAGTGTTCACCATGTACGTGGCGGTCGCGGTCATCTACTGGGTGCTGTGCAGCATCCTTGCGCACTTCCAGAACCGCATGGAAGCGCGGGTCAACCAGCATGACCAGGAGCATTGAGCATGATTGAAGTCAAAGGCCTGACCAAGCGGTTCAAGGGCCAGACCGTGCTCAACGGTATCGACCTGACCGTGCAGCCCGGTGAAGTGGTGGCCATCATCGGCCCCAGTGGCTCGGGCAAAACCACCTTCTTGCGCTGCCTTAACCTGCTGGAAACCCCCGATGCCGGGCAGATCCAGATCGGCGCCATCAGCATCGATGCCAACCGCCCTTTGGGCGGGCAGCAGGGTGCGATTCGCCGTTTGCGCCAGCAAGCCGGGTTCGTGTTCCAGAACTTCAACCTGTTCCCCCATCGCACTGCCCTGGAGAACGTGATCGAGGGGCCGGTGATCGTCAAGAAGACGCCTCGCGAACAGGCCATCGAGCTTGGCCGGCGCCTGCTGGCCAAAGTCGGCCTGGCGGGCAAGGAAGACGCCTACCCACGGCGCCTGTCCGGCGGCCAGCAGCAACGCGTGGCCATCGCCCGTGCCCTGGCCATGGAACCAGAGGTAATCCTGTTCGACGAACCGACCTCGGCGCTGGACCCGGAGCTGGTCGGTGAAGTATTGGCGACCATCCGCGGCCTGGCCGAGGAAAAGCGCACCATGATCATCGTCACCCACGAGATGAGCTTTGCCCGGGACGTGGCGAACCGGGTGATCTTCTTCGACAAGGGCGTGATCGTGGAGCAGGGCGAGGCCAAGGCGCTGTTCGCGGCGCCGAAGGAAGAACGTACCCGGCAGTTCTTGCGCAAGTTCCTCGGGACTGCGGCCTCCGAGTAAACCTGTTCCGGCCCTTTCGCGGGTAAACCCGCTCCTACAGTGAATGCACAGATCTTGAGGCATGTGTAGGAGCGGGTTTACCCGCGAAGAGGCCAGCACGCCCTTAACAAATCCCCCCCTTCTATAAATATTCCAAAAAGTTAGTTCATAAAATTTTTATAAATCATTAGGGTATATAAACCGGACCACCGGACCAGCACACATCTGTCGCGATCAGCTGTAGCGACATAACTATTTTGTGAGGTCAGGAATGGTCAGGATCACAATCACCCCAGTGCGTAACGCCAGGGCATTGAGTGCAGCCAAGGAGCGGCACTGATGCCCAGCCAAGCCAACACCCAATTCCATAGCGATCTGGACAGCTCGCCCCCGCTGCTGCCGGCCAAGGTACTGCGCAACGACGCCGAGGCCCTGCAAGCGGCCCGCGAACTGGCCGAGGTCGCCCGTGAGCAAGCTGCCCGGCGCGACCAGCAACGCAAACTGCCCTGGGCCGAAATCGAACTGTTTACCCGCAGCGGTCTGGGCAGCATCAGCGTACCCAAGGCCTACGGTGGCCCCGACGTATCGTTCGCAACCGTCGCCGAAGTGTTCCGCCTGATCAGCGCCGCCGACCCCGCCCTGGGGCAGATCCCGCAGAACCAGTTCGGCATGCTGCAACTGCTGCGCCTGACGGCCAGCGAGGCGCAGCAAGCGCGGATCTTTCGCAGCGTGCTCGACGGCTGGCGCATCGGCAATGCCGGGCCTGAGCGTGGCACCAGGGATACCCTCACCCTCAAGGCCCGAATCACGCGCGCCGGCGACAGCTACCGCATAAGTGGCGAGAAGTTCTACTCCACCGGTGCCTTGTTCGCCCATTGGGTGGCGGTAAAAGCCCTCGACGACGAAGGCCGCCAGCGCCTGGCATTCGTGCGCCGGGGCAGCCCGGGGTTGCGCATTGTCGATGACTGGTCCGGGTTCGGCCAGCGCACCACCGCCAGCGGTACCGTGCTGCTGGACCAGGTGCCGGTGGACGCGGAACTGGTAATCGACAACTGGCGCCAGCGCGATATCCCCAACATTCAGGGCGCCGCTTCGCAGCTGATCCAGGCGGCGATCGACGCCGGCATCGCCGAAGCAGCTATCGATGATGCGATCACGTTCGTGCGCGAAAAGTCCCGGCCGTGGATTGAAGCCAACGTCGACCGTGCCAGTGACGACCCTTATGTAATTGCCGACTTCGGCCGCCTGAAACTCGAGCTGCACGCCGCCGAAGCGCTGCTGCGCAAAGCCGCTCGGGTACTCGACGAGGTCAATGCTGCGCCTATCGACGCAGCCAGTGCGGCACGTGCCTCGATTGCGGTGGCCGAGGCCAAGGTGCTGACTACCGAAATTGCCCTGCAGGCCAGCGAAAAGCTGTTCGAGCTGGCCGGCAGCCGCGCCACCCTTGCCGAGTTCAACCTCGACCGCCACTGGCGAAACGCTCGGGTGCACACCCTGCACGACCCGGTGCGCTGGAAGTACCACGCGGTGGGCGCTTACCACCTTAACGGCACCCTGCCTGCACGGCATTCCTGGATCTGATTTGCTGCCTTTGGGGCTGCTGCGCAGCCCTTCGCGGGCTTGCCCGCTCCCACAGGATTGCCACCGCCTGAACGGGCATCACTTCACCTGTGGGAGCGGGTAAGCCCGCGAAGGGCCACAAAGCGGCCCCCGGAGAACTCCATGACAATCGCTATCATCACCAACGACGCCCAAGCCCTGGCCGTCGCCGAAGACATCGCCCAGCAACTGCGCCGCGACAGCGCCTTGCGCGACCGCGAGCGCCGCCTGCCGCTGGCCGAACTCGAGCTGTTCACCCGCTCCGGCCTGTGGGCCATCAGCGTGCCCAAAGCCTTCGGCGGTGCCGGCGTATCCAACGTCACCCTGGCCAAGGTCATCGCCCGTATCGCGCAGGCCGACGGTTCGCTCGGGCAGATTCCGCAGAATCATTTCTACGGTCTGGAAGTGCTGCGGGTAAACGGCAGCCCCGAACAGCAACAGCGCCTGTACACCGAGGTACTGGCCGGCCGCCGTTTCGGCAATGCCCTGGCCGAGCTGGGCACCAAGACCGCCCACGAGCGCACCACCCGCCTGAGCCGTGACGGCGACGGTTTCCGCATCAACGGGCGCAAGTTCTATTCCACAGGCGCCATCTATGCCCAACGCATTCCAACCTCGGTCGTGGATGAACAAGGCATACAACAGTTGGCCTTCGTCCCGGCCGACAGCCAGGGGCTGCAGGTGATCGACGACTGGAGCGGCTTCGGCCAGCGCACCACCGGCAGCGGTTCGGTGGTGTTCGATAACGTGTACGTCAGCGCAGCCGACGTGGTGCCGTTCCAGAGCGCCTTCGAGCGCCCCACCCCGGTTGGCCCGCTGGCGCAGATCCTCCATGCCGCCATCGACACCGGCATTGCCCGCGCCGCCTATGAAGACGCCCTGCACTTCGTGCGCACCCGCAGCCGTCCGTGGGTCGACTCCGGCCTGGACAAGGCCACGGATGACCCGCTGACGCTGAAAAGTTTCGGCCATCTGGCGATCCGCTTGCACGCGGCCGAAGCCCTGCTGGAGCGCGCAGGCGAATACCTCGACCGCGCACGCGACGACAGCACTGCCGACAATGTTGCCGCCGCCTCCATTGCCGTGGCCGAAGCACGCGCCATCAGCACCGAAATTTCCCTCTCCGCCGGTACCACCCTGTTCGAACTGGGCGGCAGCCAGGCAACATTGGCCGAACACAACCTCGACCGCCACTGGCGCAACGCTCGCGTGCACACCCTGCACGATCCGGTGCGCTGGAAGTACCACGCCATCGGCAACTACTACCTCAACGATGCCAACCCGCCGCGCCGGGGGACCATCTAATGGCCAAGCAGATTCTGCTCAATGCCTTCAACATGAACTGCATCGGGCACATCAACCACGGTCTGTGGACCCACCCACGGGACACTTCAACCCAGTACAAGACCCTGGACTATTGGACCAACCTGGCACGCCTGCTGGAGCGCGGCCTGTTCGACGGGCTTTTCATTGCCGACATCGTCGGCACCTACGACATCTACGGCCAGTCACTGGACGTCACCCTCAAGGAGTCGATCCAGCTGCCAGTCAACGACCCGCTGCTGCTGGTCTCCGCCATGGCTGCGGTCACCCGTCACCTGGGTTTCGGCCTTACCGCCAACCTCACCTACGAGGCGCCGTACCTGTTCGCCCGGCGACTTTCCACACTCGACCACCTGAGCAATGGCCGGGTGGGCTGGAACATTGTCACCGGCTACCTCGACAGCGCCGCCCGGGCCATGGGCCTGGCGCAGCAACCGGCGCATGATCGCCGCTACGACCAGGCCGATGAATACCTGCAGGTGTTGTACAAGCTGCTGGAAGGCAGCTGGGCCGATGACGCAGTGGTCGCCGACCGCGAGCATCGCGTCTATGCCACGCCCGACAAGGTGCGCAAGGTTCAGCACCAGGGCGAGTTCTACAAGGTCGAAGGCTACCACCTGTGCGAGCCCTCACCGCAGCGCACCCCGGTGCTGTTCCAGGCCGGCAGCTCGCCGCGTGGCTTGGCCTTCGCCGGCAACCATGCCGAATGCGTGTTCATCAGTGGCCAAGACAAGGCAGCCACCCGCGCCCAGGTCGACAAGGTTCGCGCGGCCGCCCAGGCCGCCGGCCGCGACCCGCAGGCAGTCAAAGTGTTCATGGGCATCACGGTGATCGTTGCGGCCACCGAGCAACTGGCCCAGGCCAAACACGCCGAGTACCTGCGCCACGCCAGCGCCGAAGCGGGCGTCGCGCACTTCGCCGCGTCCACTGGCATCGACTTCGCCGCCTATGAATTGGACGAACCCATTGCCTTCAACCAGGGCAACGCCATCCAGTCAGCCACGCGCCAGTTGCAAGACAACGCCTGGACCCGCCGGCGCCTGTTGCAACAGCACGCCCTGGGCGGCCGCTACGTAACCCTGGTCGGCGCGCCTGAACAGGTGGCCGAGCAGTTGATCGCGTGGATCGATGAAACCGGCCTGGACGGTTTCAACCTGACCCGCACCGTCACCCCGGAAAGCTTCGAGGACTTCGTCGAGCTGGTCATCCCGCAACTTCAGCAGCGTGGCCGCTACAAGACTGCCTACACCGAAGGCACCCTGCGCGAAAAACTGTTCCATACCGACCACCCGCACTTACCCGCCGACCACCCTGGCTCGGCTTACCGCTTTACCCCTACCCCGACTGGAGCCCTGCACCATGCTTGAGAAACTGTTCCGGCCCGTCGCGGCCATTGCCATCACCCTCGGCCTGTGCGCCGGTACCCTTGCTGCCGAGCCGTTGAAGATCGGCACCACCTCGGCCTTTGCCATTCCGCTGGAAGCCGCGGTTGAAGAAGCCCACAAGCAAGGCCTGGAAGTGAAGCTGATCGAGTTCAGCGACTGGATTGCGCCCAATGTCAGCCTCAACAGCGGCGACATCGACGTGAACTACTTCCAGCACATCCCGTTCCTGGAAAACGCCAAGGCTGCTGCAGGCTTCAACCTTGTGCCTTACGCCCCGGGCATCATCAACAACGTTGGCCTGTACTCGAAAAAGTACAAAAGCTTTGCCGAGCTGCCTGAAGGCGCCAGCGTGGCCATCGCCAACGACCCGATCAACAGCGGCCGTGGCCTGCTGCTGCTGGCCAAGGCCGGGTTGATCACCCTGAAGCCCGGCGTGGGCTACAAGGCCACCGAGGATGACATCCTCGCCAACCCGAAAAAGCTGAAGATCCTTCAGGTCGAGGCGGTGCAACTGGTACGCGCCTACGACGACGCCGACCTGGTGCAGGGTTACCCGGCCTACATCCGCCTGGCCAACACCTTCGATGCCACCTCGGCGTTGCTGTTCGATGGGCTGGAAAACAAGGAATACGTGATCCAGTTCGTCATTCGCCCGCAAAGCAAGGACGACCCACGCCTGGCCCAGTTCGTCGACATCTACCAGCATTCGCCAGTGGTGCGCGCTGCGTTGAACAAAGCTCACGGCAAGCTCTACCAAGCCGGCTGGGAAGGCTGACATGAGCCAGGCCAGCGCGCTCAGGGCGCCTACACCCCAAGCACTGCCGCCTATGGCCAGGGAACAGGCCCTGCGCCCCGAGGTCAATGAAGCCCACGTGCGCTTCATCGGCCTGGGCAAGACCTACCCGGGCCAGGCGCAACCGGCCTTGCAAGGCATTGACTTGAACATCCGCCATGGCGAGATCTTCGGCATCATCGGCCGCAGCGGCGCCGGTAAGTCATCACTGCTGCGCACCATCAACCGCCTGGAGCAACCCAGCCAGGGCCGCGTATTGATCGACCAGGTGGATATCGCGCCTTTCAATGAGGACCAGCTTGTGGCCCTGCGCCGGCGCATCGGCATGATCTTCCAGCACTTCAACCTGATGTCGGCCAAGACCGTGTGGCAGAACGTCGAGTTGCCGTTGAAAGTCGCCGGCGTGGCAAAAGCCGAACGCCAGCGCAAGGTGCGCGAGTTGCTGGAACTGGTCGGCCTGCAGGAAAAACATCACGTGTACCCGGCGCAACTGTCCGGCGGGCAGAAACAGCGCGTGGGCATTGCCCGGGCACTGGTGCACACCCCCGAGATCCTGCTGTGCGACGAGGCCACCTCGGCGCTGGACCCGGAAACCACCGCCTCGATCCTGGAGCTGCTGCGCGATATCAACCAGCGCCTGGGGCTGACCATCGTGCTGATCACCCACGAAATGGCGGTGATTCGCGACATCTGCCACCGGGTAGTGGTGCTGGAACGCGGTGCAGTGGTCGAGCAGGGCGAGGTCTGGCGGGTGTTTGGTTCACCTCGTCACGAGGTTACCCGCACCCTGCTCGCCCCTTTGCAGGCCAAGCTACCCGCCGCACTGCAAGCCAGCCTCCAGGCCCACCCGGCGAGCGGCAACAGCGCCGTAGTGCTGAAACTGACGGTGCTTGGCGAGCCAGAGCTGTCTGCCCTGTTCAACGACCTGGGCGGGCGTGTGCGTCTGCTGCAGGGCGGCGTGGAAACCATCGGCGAACATGCCTTGGGGCAACTCATCCTCTCGGTGCAACACTCGCCGCACGACACCCATCAATTGCTGGAACGTGCCCGCCGTTGGGCCGAGGACGTGGAGGTATTGGGCCATGTGGTTTGATCGCCTGCTGGAAGGCTTGCTTGATACGCTGCTGATGGTTGGGGTTTCGTCACTGATCGCCCTGCTGGTGGGTGTACCCATGGCGGTGCTGCTGGTCACCAGCGACAAGGGTGGGATCTTCGAGGCGCGGCTGCTGAACCGGGTGCTGGGCGCCTTCGTCAACCTGTTCCGCTCGATTCCGTTTCTGATCCTGATGGTTGCGCTGATTCCTTTCACCCGCCTGGTGGTGGGTACCACTTATGGTGTGTGGGCGGCAGTGGTGCCGCTGACCATTGCCGCCACACCGTTCTTTGCGCGGATTGCCGAGGTCAGCCTGCGTGAGGTCGACCATGGTCTGGTGGAAGCCGCACAGGCCATGGGCTGCCGGCGCTGGCACATCGTCTGGCATGTACTGTTGCCCGAGGCGCTGCCGGGGATCGTCGGGGGCTTCACCATTACCTTGGTGACCTTGATCAACTCGTCGGCGATGGCCGGGGCGATTGGTGCCGGCGGGCTGGGGGATATCGCCTATCGGTATGGCTACCAGCGTTTCGACAGCCAGATCATGCTGACCGTGATCGCCATGCTGGTAGCGTTAGTGGCGTTGATCCAGCTGGGCGGGGACCGCCTGGCGAAGGGTTTGAACAAGCGTTGAAATCTGAGGGCTGCTTTGCAGCCCGGTCTCAATCCCAGCGAAGATCCGCAGCCGGCACTGGCCGCCCGAACCAGTACCCTTGCCCCAACTGGCACTCCTCCTGCAACAGGAAGCTGGCCTGTTCCGCCTGCTCGATGCCCTCGGCATGCACCTGCATACCCATGCTACGGGCCAAGGCGATGATCACCCGCACAATGGCGATGTCGTCTTCATCCACTGGCAACCCAGCCACAAACCCTTGGTCGATTTTCAGCTTCTGCACCGGCAAACGCTTGAGCCGCAGCAGTGACGAATACCCCGTGCCAAAGTCGTCGATGGCCAGGGTCACCCCCAGTTCGCGCAAGCGGTGCAGTTGCTCCAGCGCCACCTCAGGGTCTTCCATCACCGCGCTTTCGGTCACTTCCAGCTCCAGCAAGGCCGGGGCCAGGCCGGTGTCGTGCAGCACTTCGGCTACCTGCCGATACAGCTCATGCTGGCCAAACAGGCGACTGGAGATGTTCACCCCAACAAATGCCAGCTGCCGGCCTTCAGCCTGCCACTGCACCATTTGCCGACAGGCCTGTTGCAGCACCCAGGTATCGATCTCGGCAATCAGGCCGGTGCGCTCGGCAATCGGGATGAACTCACTCGGCGGTACCAGGCCGCGCCCGGGGTGCTGCCAGCGCACCAACGCCTCGACCCCGACCTGCCGGCCCGTCGCCAAGTCGTGTACCGGCTGAAAGTACACCCGCAGTTCATCCTGCTCCAGGGCCCGACGCAATTCGGCGGCGGTCTCGACCCGATGCTGGGCGTGGGCGGTCAGCTCTTCGGTGTACAGCGCATAACAGGCCCGACCGTTGCTTTTGGCCTTGTACAACGCCGAGTCGGCATTGCGCAGCAACTGCTCGGCACTCAAGGCATCGCTGGGGAACAGGCTGATTCCGACGCTGGCGCTGATGAACAGACGATTGCCCTCGAACTGAAACGGCTCACGCATGCGCTCGATGATGCATTGCGCCAGCTTGCCCGCCTGGCCAACCTGCTGGCAGTTTTCGGCCAGCACGCCGAACTCGTCGCCGCCCAGACGCGCCAGGGTCATGCCGTTACCCAACACCTCTCCCAGACGCTCACCTACCAGCTTCAGCAACTGGTCGCCAATGGTATGGCCCAGGCCGTCGTTTATGCTCTGGAAATGATCCAGGTCCAGCAGCAACAGGGCGCAACCGCGCTTGTTGGCCTGCGCCGCCGCCAATGCCTGCTCCACCCGGTCGGTAAACAGCAGGCGGTTGGGCAGGCCGGTCAGCGGGTCGTGGTGGGCGAGGTAGGCAAGCTCTTGTTCCGAATGCTTGATGGCGCTGATGTCACTGAACACCGCCACGTAATGGCTGAGCTCACCTTCGTCATCACGAATGGCGCAAATGGTCTGCCACTGCGGGTAGATTTCCCCGCTTTTGCGCCGGTTCCAGATTTCACCACTCCACTCGCCCTTCTCGGCCAGGGTGGCAAAAATTTCCTGGTAGAAGGCCAGGCCATGGCGGCCCGACTTGAACTTGCTCGGGCGATGGCCGATGACCTCATCCTGCTGGTAGCCGGTGATGCGCATGAAGGCACGATTGACGTGCACGATCAGGCCTTGGCGGTCGGTCACCAGCACACCCTCGAGGGTACTGTCGAACACCGCGGCAGCCATGCGCAGCCGTTCACGGTCTTCGCAACGCAAACGCGCGCCATGGCCGATGAAATTGAGCAGGCGCACACGCGACACGTAGATCAGCACGGCACTGAGCAGCACCCAGACCACCACGTTGATCTGCCGCCCCACAGTCAATGCCAAGGGGTCGTCAGTCATGCTGTGCAGCATCACCTCTGCCAGCGCAAGCCAGAGGATCGAGAGCACCACATACAGCGCAGCCATGCGCAAGGCGTCGCGAACGGAAACAGACATGTCGGGTGGGAAAGGCCATCAAAAAGGAGCGGGCATTATAAAGGCTGAAACATGTCGTGACCTCCTATCTCAACGGTTGACTGGTTTTATTTCCCCGCCAAGGGATAATCAGCCCTTCCCCCTGCATTTCGAGGGTATTTGCACCTATGTGGTATAACGGCCTGCTCGACCTGTCGGCCTGGCAACTGGTCGGCATCACTCTGTTGATGACCCACGTGACCATTGTCAGCGTCACGGTCTACCTGCATCGCTACTCCGCGCACCGGGCCCTGGAGCTCAACGGCGCGCTCAAGCACTTCTTCCGCTTCTGGCTGTGGCTGACCACGGCGCAGAACACCCGTGAGTGGACCGCCGTCCACCGCAAGCACCACGCCAAGTGCGAAACCCCCGACGACCCGCACAGCCCGGTGTACAAGGGCCTGGGCACGGTGCTGCGCAAAGGTGCCGAGCTGTACCGTGAAGAGGCACGCAACCCCGAAACCCTGCGCATCTATGGCAAGAACTGCCCGGATGACTGGATTGAGCGCAACCTGTACTCGCGTTACAAACTGGGCGGCATCGCACTGATGGCGGTGATCGATCTGCTGCTGTTCGGCACCCTGGGCATCACCATCTGGGCGGTGCAGATGATGTGGATTCCGTTCTGGGCCGCCGGTGTGGTCAACGGCCTAGGCCATGCCCTGGGCTATCGCAACTTCGAATGCCGCGACGCCGCCACCAACCTGGTGCCCTGGGGCATCATCATCGGCGGTGAAGAACTGCACAATAACCACCACACCTACCCCAACTCGGCCAAGCTCTCGGTCAAACGCTGGGAGTTCGACATGGGCTGGGCGTGGATCCGCTTGTTCTGCCTGCTGCGTCTGGCCAAGGTGCAGCGCGTGGCGCCCATCGCCCACCGGGTGGCCGGCAAGGCCAGCCTGGACATGGACACCGCCATGGCCATCCTCAACAACCGCTTCCAGATCATGGCCCAGTACCGCAAGCTGGTGATCGGCCCGCTGGTGAAACAGGAACTGGCCCGTGTCGACGCCTCGGTGCGTCACCGCTTCCGCCGTGCCAAACGGCTGCTCTCGCGCGAAACCAGCCTGCTGGAAGACCGCCACCACGTGCGCATCGAGTCCATGCTCGCGCACAGCCAGGCACTGAAAACCATCTACGAAAAACGCCTGGCCCTGCAGCAGATCTGGGCGCGCACCAGTGCCAACGGCCACGACATGCTGGCTGCCATGAAAGACTGGGTACACGAGGCCGAAACCAGCGGCATCCAGGCACTGCGCGACTTCGCAGCACAACTCAAGACTTACTCGCTGCGCCCGACCGGCGCCTGACCGCCGTTGATCGGCACGCCCCGCAACGGGGCGTGCCGTTCGGAACTTCGCCCCCGCCTCTCCACTCGAATCCGGAATATCGCCTGCGTGGCGGGCCGGATGTTGGCCGCACGCTTTCACGTTGAGACCTGCTCCGTGCACATGGCCAAGAACATTCCAACGATTTTCCCCGGCACCCCTCCTCCCGAAGCTGCCCAGACTTTACTGGCGTTGCTCCACGCCCAAGGTGAGGTTGCCCGCCTGAGTGAGCGTGATCAGCTGTTCAGCTCGTTGCTCGACAGCGTCAACGCAGTGCTTTGGGCCTTCGACTGGGAAACCCGTCAGGTGCTGTACGTGAGCCCAGCCTACGAGCGCATCTTCGGCCGCCCGGTCAGCCTGGTGCTGGCTGACTACAACGAATGGCGTGACAGCATCTACCCCGACGACCTCGAGTTCGCCGAGCGTAGCCTGGCCCAGGTACTGCTCAAGGGGGCGGTGGAAGACCGCGAGTACCGCATCCTCAATGCCGATGGGCAACTGCGCTGGCTGAGCGACAAGTGCTACATCAACCAGCAGCACGATGGCGACCGGGTAATCATTGTCGGTATCGCCGAAGACATCACCGAGAAGAAGCAGCTTGAAGGCGAACTGCAGCGCCTGGCCACCACCGACGTGCTGACCCAGAGCAGTAACCGCAGGCACTTTTTCGAATGTGCTCAGCAAGCCTTCGACAGTGCACGCGAGGACGGTACACCGCTGGCTTTCCTGCTGTTGGATATCGACGACTTCAAACGCATCAATGACAGCTATGGCCACCAGGAAGGCGACCAGGTGCTGCAACACATCGCCGACAGCGGCAAGGCCGTGCTACGCCGGGGCGACCTGTTCGGACGCATTGGCGGCGAAGAATTTGCGGCGGTGTTTCCGGGCTGCAACGCCCAGGTCGCGGAGCAGATTGCCGAGCGCTTGCAACGGCAGATTCAGCACTTGAGCTTCAGCCATGGCCAGCAGACGTACGGGGTGACGGTGAGCCAGGGGCTGACCGAGCTGACCGATGAGGATGTGGCGCTGGACAGCCTGTATGCGCGGGCCGATGCGGCAATGTACCAGGCCAAGCGGCAGGGCAAGAACCAGATAGTCCGCGGCTGATCAGGTGGCAAGGGCACCGGCTTTGGCCGGTATTCGCGGGCCCGGCGCCACACCTGTGGCAGCGGGCAAGCCCGCGAAGGGCCGCAATGCGGCCCCCGAATCTCAGCTGGAAACCTCGGCCCCAGCCACCGGCGGTTCTTCTTGCGGTTTTACTTCCGGGTTCTCCTCTTTGCGCAACCGCCTCAGCTCCGGCAGGCCAAGCTTGAGCAGGCGCGCCGTCTTGCCGCTGGCCACCTTCTCCAGCCCCTGCCCAGCCGGCAGCCGCGACAACTGCCCAGCCAGGTTCATGGCCAGGATCTCCCGCGAGTAAACGCCACCGCCCAACTGGTAGATCGCAGCGATCAACTCGCGCAGTGCCAGCGGCAAACGCCAGCGAGTACGCAGCGCCGAGCCGAACGCCGCACCAAACTCTTCCAGCGATTGCTGCACATTGCGCTCGTCCAGGTCTCCCCCGGCCAACCGCCACTCTTGCAGGCAGCGCAACACCGCCAGGTCGCCCAGGCAATGCAGCAAGCCCGCGCAATAACAACGGCCCTCGTCCAGTTCGAGCATGCGCGCCAAGGTGCGGCCATATTCGGCAGTGTGCAGTGACAGGTCCCAGTAACGGGCGGCGTGCTCTGCCAACAGTGGGTCGCTGAGGCGTGCGCTGCGCTTGAGGGTCATGCCCAGGATCAGGTTCATGCTTTGGGTACTGCCAAGCTTGTTCAGGGCCTGCAGCAACGTCTGCACCGGGGCTTCACGGTGCAATGCCGCACTATTGGCGGCAGCGATCAGCACCGCCGTCACCTGCGGGTCGTTACGCACCTCCTCTTCGAGCACCCTGAGGTTCAGGCCCTGGGGGTTTAGCGCTCGATTGATCGCTACCTGCACATCGGCCAGCAGC
The DNA here is from genome assembly GCF_001655295.1 of Pseudomonas sp. JY-Q. Classification (NCBI taxonomy): domain Bacteria; kingdom Pseudomonadati; phylum Pseudomonadota; class Gammaproteobacteria; order Pseudomonadales; family Pseudomonadaceae; genus Pseudomonas; species Pseudomonas sp. JY-Q. Next base: position 5,905,955 of record NZ_CP011525.1, read on the forward strand.
GGCCCGCCATCGGCGGTAGCGCGGCGCTGCTCAAGGTAGGCTGGCAGGCTGGCTCCCGCCTGCAACGCCGGTACCGGGCAGGCAATCTCCTCGCCAACGGCCAGCAGCAACTCTTGCAGGCGCTTGCGCAGGTTATCCAGGTTCAGTGGCTTGCTCAGGTAAGCCGTGGGGTGCAGGGGCAGCGCTTCGCGCACACTGGCGCTGTCATTGCGGTTACTCATGAGAATGAACGGCACCCCTGGCCCTTTGGCGCGCACCTTGCGCAGCAGGTCGAGGCCGTCGACACCGGCCAGCTCGCGGGCAGCGATGATCAGGTCCGGCTTGCTGGACAGGGCACTGAGCGCCTGCGCGCCGTCAGCGCATACCTGCAGGCGGGCGTCACAGCGCACGCTGAGCAGCATCTCGCTGAGCATGTCCCGTACCCAAGGATCGCCTTCTACAATCAGTACGCTTGGTGGGGTGGGGGCTGCAGCGCTCATCACCAACTACTCCTGAATACCCTGACACACAGTCCGTCGCAGCTTCCAAAGCCAATCCTCCGATAACCATAGCGCCACATGGCTTATCTGGGCATAAAAAAACCCGCCGAGGCGGGTTTTTTCTGAAGCGCGTCACATCAGGCGATTTCAGCGAAGCACTCTTCGATGATGGCCAGGCCTTTGTCCAGCAGCGCGTCTTCGGCGGTCAGCGGAACCAGGATACGCAGGACGTTGCCGTAGGTGCCGCAAGACAGCAGGATCAGACCCTTTTCACGAGCCTTGGCGACAACCTGGCCAACAGCAGCAGCGTTCGGGGTGTGAGTGCCTTTCTCGAAGACTTCGACGGCAATCATCGAGCCCAGACCACGGACGTCGCCGATGATCGGGTACTTCTTCTGGATTTCGCGCAGGCCGGCGGTCAGGCGCTCACCCACAGCCTTGCTGCGGTCCAGCAGTTTTTCTTCTTCGAACACTTCGATCACGGCCAGGGCCGCGGCGCAAGCGATCGGCGAACCGGCGTAGGTACCGCCCAGGCCGCCAGGCGCGATGGCGTCCATGTATTCGGCCTTGCCGCACACACCGGCCAGCGGGAAGCCGCCAGCGATGGATTTGGCGAAGGTGGTCAGGTCAGGCGCAACGCCCATCTGTTCCATGGCGAAGAAGGTGCCGGTACGGCCAGCGCCAGTTTGTACTTCGTCGGCGATCAGCAGGATGCCGTGCTGGTCGCACAGGGCGCGCAGGCGTTTCATCAGCTCTTTCGGCGCTGGCAGGAAGCCGCCTTCGCCTTGTACTGGCTCGAGGATGATCGCGGCGATGTCGCGCGGCTCGGCGTCGTTCTTGAAGATGCGCTCGACCGAGGCGATGGCGTCGTCAACGCTGATACCGTGCAGTTCGCTCGGGAACAGGGCGCGGAAGATGCCGCCTGGCATCAGGCCCATGCCAGCGGAGTACGGCACGACCTTGCCGGTCAGGCCCAGGGTCATCATGGTACGGCCGTGATAACCGCCGGTGAAGGCGATGACGCCAGCGCGGCCAGTGGCAGCACGGGCGATCTTGACGGCGTTTTCAACGGCTTCGGAGCCGGTGGTGACCAGCAGGGTCTTCTTGTCGAAGTCGCCTGGGACCAGCTTGTTGATCTTTTCGCACAGCTCTACGTAGGGCTCGTAAGCCAGCACCTGGAAGCAGGTGTGGCTGACCTTGGTCAGCTGCTCTTGCACGGCTGCAACCACTTTCGGGTGCAGGTGGCCGGTGTTCAGTACTGCGATGCCGCCGGCGAAGTCGATCAGTTCGCGGCCTTCAACGTCGATCACGGTCGAGTTCTTCGCGGTGTCGACGAAGATCGGGTGGATCTGGCCGACGCCACGTGGGACGGCAGCTACACGACGTTGCATCAAGGATTCGTTGGTTTTGCTCATAATGCCCTCATTGCGCCGACAGGAATGGCGCTTTTATTCGGGGGCGGCTGGGAGTGCTCGCGAACAGTATTCGTTGATCGACTGTCGTGAACGCCCTGGCCACCAGGTACTGCAATGTAAAAAAGGCCAGCGAGACGTCGCTCTCGCGCCCCGCTGGCAGAGGTAAAGCCTTTACCGTGCTATCAGACGCTGATGCACAGGTATTTGATTTCGAGGTAGTCCTCGATACCGTACTTGGAACCTTCGCGGCCCAGGCCCGAAGCCTTGATACCACCGAACGGCGCCACTTCGTTGGAGATCAGGCCGGTGTTGATACCCACCATGCCGTACTCCAGGGCTTCGGCGACACGGAACACACGGCTCATGTCACGGGCGTAGAAGTACGAGGCCAAGCCGAACTCGGTGTCGTTGGACATGGCGATGACTTCGGCTTCGTCTTTGAAGCGGAACAGCGGCGCCAGTGGGCCGAACGTCTCTTCCTTGGCGACAGCAGCGGTCTTCGGTACGTCAACCAGGATGGTCGGCTCGAAGAAGTTGCCTTCGATCAGCTTGCCACCGGACAGCACTTTGGCGCCTTTGCTGACGGCGTCCTCGATGTGCTCCTGGACCTTGGCGACAGCCTTGCCGTCGATCAGCGGGCCAGTGGTGGTGCCTTCTTCCAGGCCGTTACCGATCTTCAGCTTGGCAACTGCAGCGGCCAGCTTCTGGGCGAACGCGTCGTAGACGCCGTCCTGCACGTAGATACGGTTGGCGCAGACGCAGGTCTGGCCGTTGTTACGGTACTTGGAGATGATCGCGCCCTCGACCGCCTTGTCCAGGTCGGCGTCGTCGAACACGATGAACGGGGCGTTGCCGCCCAGCTCCAGGGAAACCTTCTTGATGTCCTTGGCGCATTCTTCCATCAGCTGGCGACCGATTTCGGTCGAGCCGGTGAAGGACAGCTTGCGTACCAGGGAGTTGCCGGTCAGTTCGCCGCCAACTTCGCCGGCGCTGCCGGTAACCACACTCAGCACGCCAGCCGGGATGCCGGCACGGTGGGCCAGCTCGACCAGGGCCAGAGCGGAGTATGGGGTTTGCGAAGCCGGCTTGAGGACCATGGTGCAGCCAGCGGCCAGGGCCGGGCCGGCTTTACGGGTGATCATGGCGGCCGGGAAGTTCCACGGGGTGATGGCCGCGGTAACGCCGATTGGCTGCTTGATGACAATCAGGCGCTTGTCTGGCTGGTGGCCTGGGATGGTGTCACCGTAGATGCGCTTGGCTTCTTCGGCGAACCACTCGATGAACGAGGCCGCGTAGGCGATTTCGCCCTTGGCTTCGGCCAGCGGCTTGCCCTGTTCGGTGGTCATCAAGCGAGCCAGGTCGTCCTGGTTCTCGATCATCAGTTCGAACCAGCGACGCAGCTTGGCCGAGCGCTCTTTCGCAGTCAGGGCACGCCAGGCCGGCAGGGCCTTGTCGGCGGCTTCGATGGCACGGCGAGTTTCCGCGGTGCCCATCTTCGGCACGGTACCGATGACTTCGCCGGTGGCCGGGTTGGTCACCTTGATGGTCTGGCCGTTGTCCGCATCCAGCCACTCACCATTGATATAGGCTTGCTGGCGGAACAACTGAGCGTCTTTGAGCTGCATGTCGGCTTCCCGAATTGTTGATTGTTGAAAAGCGCCCAAGGCAGGGCATCGAGCGTTTGAAATCTCAAACGAATGCTAAGCGGCTGCTGGGGTGTTGGACAATAGGCTGTTCGAAAAAAAGAACGAATGGTTGAACAGCCCATCTGAAATCGCCCGCAGAATGGCCGCTAAAGGGTAGACGATGCGGCGGCCGGACTCGGGGCGACGCCAAAAATCGTTTCACTGCTTGTCACGGCCAATGTTCGACACACCCTGATGGTGGGCTGAAACGATGATGCTGTCGCCATCGGCAGCGTAGTCGACGGCATTGACGCGGGTCCAGTTACGGCCGGTTCCACCCTGGCCGACAGTTTGATCGGTATTGTCGTGTATCCGGCCCCGGGGATCTGCACAGCCAACACGGTAAAAACAGCTACAGATCAAGGCGATGGACGTCAACGATACAGATGGGTATCATGCGTGCGCGTTGCACTCGTAGCTCAGCTGGATAGAGTACTGCCCTCCGAAGGCAGGGGTCGTGGGTTCGAATCCCGCCGAGTGCGCCATATCAAGAAAGCCCTGGGCCTGAGCCCGGGGCTTTTTCGTTTGTGCGCCATGTCACCTTTCTGGTACTCCCGTGCCACGGGTCATTGATGTTAGCGTGGGCGTCTTCCCGTTCTCCGAACGGGTAACCCATAACAATGATTGGCAAAGGAATGCGCACAACCATGCAGTTGAAAAAACTCACCGCCACCACCCTGCTGCTGGCCGGCATTGGCCTGTTCACCCAGCCTGCCCAAGCCAACCTCACCCAGCAGCAGTCCGCAGCCATCATCAAAGCCTTCGACGGCAGCGACCCAAGCGACTTCAGGCATTTTCTCGGCACGCTCAAAGGCAGCGACCAGGGCAAGGCCGACAACCTCGAGGCAACCGTCGACGCCTACCTGGCCAACAAGCCATTGGCCGCCGAGCAACAAGACGAGATCAACCGCCTGCTCGGCCTGTATACCCGCATCAAGTATGGCAAAGCCGCTACCGAAACCCTGCGTGAACTGGTAGCCATCCCCACCTTCAATGTCGAGGGTACACCGCAGTACGAAAACCCTGAATTCCTCAAGATCGCCGACAAGATCAAGGCCTTGGCCGAGCGCTTCGGCCTGGCCTTCCGCAACATCGACAACCGGGTGTACGAGATCTCGCTGGGCAGCGGGAAGGAAGTGATCGGTATCCATGCCCACGCTGACGTCGTGCCGGTCAACCCGGACAACTGGAAGCTGGCCGACGGTACGCGCCTGGACCCGTTCAAGGTCACCCTGGTGGGTGACCGCATGTACGGCCGCGGCACCGAAGACGACAAGAACGGCATCGTGGTGGCGATGTACGCGCTGAAAGTGGCCAAGGACGAAAACCTGCCGCTCGCCCGGCAGTTCAAGCTGCTGATCGACACCACCGAAGAAACCAGCGGTGATGCCATCCCCTACTACTTTGAGCGCAACCCTACGCCCGATTACAACCTAGCCCTCGACGGCGGCTACCCCGTAGTGATTGCCGAGAAAGGCTACGGCACGGTCATGGCCAGCTTCACCAAGCGCCCGGCCAGCGGCAAGGGTGCCGAGATCGTCAACCTGACCGGCGGCCTGGCCACCAACCAGATCCCGACAACTTCGGTTGCGACCCTGATTTCTGACAACCCGGCACAGCTGGCCAAGCACCTGCAGCAAGCCGGCGCCAGATATGTGAAGCAGCATGGAAGCGACTTCAGCATCGACGCCAAGGCCGACGGCAAGCAAGTCTTGCTCACCGTGACCGGTGTTTCCGCACACTCTTCGGAGCCGGAATCCGGCATCAACCCGGTGGCGCGTATGCTCGACTTCATCAATGGCCTCGGCCAGCAGGTGTCGCTCAAGCACAACCACTTTACCGACGCGGCCCGCTACGCCGCCGAAAACTGGGGCCTGGACTACCTGGGCAACATGCTCGGCGTGGCCTTCAAGGACCCGTTCATGGGCCCGCTGACCACCTCGCTGACTTTTGTCGGGGTGGATGACAAAGGCTTGAAACTGGCGGTGAATCTGCGCATTCCCAAGGGGAAGCCGATCGCCACGATCAAGGACGAACTGGCCGACAAACTGGGCAAATGGACCCGGCAAAGCAACACCTCGGTGGCGTTCGACTTCAGCCTGGACGAGCCGATGTACCGCAACCCTGAAGGCGAATGGGTAAAGGCCCTGCTCGCTGTGGCCACCGAGAACCTGGGGATGAAGCATGAGTTCGGCACGTCCGCCGGTGCGACTTCGGTCCACGACCTGCCCAACGGCGTCCAGTTCGGCCTGGCCATGCCGGACGTGAAGTACACCGGGCACAACGACAACGAGTTCAAGACCGTGGAGCAGTTCATGCTGGACTTGCAGGTGGTGAGCGAAATGGTGGCGCGGATCGGGCAGATGCCGAAGCTTTGATCGGCAGTACCGGCCTTTTCGCGGCTTTAGCCGCGAAAAGGCCGCTACAACCGAACAGCCATGACGTTTTTCAATCGCCTCCATGCCGTTTCCTGCATTGCCGTGCAGAGCGCCGTACCGGATGCTTTAGTTACACCGAGACAGTGCTTTTTTCACCCGCAGAGGCCCGTATGAAGACCGTCGAACAAATCCTCAAGACCAAGTCCCAGCACCAGACCGTGTACACCATCGGCCCGGATGACTCGGTGCTCGACGCCCTGAAACTGCTGGCGGAGAAAAACATCGGTGCGCTGCCCGTGGTCGAGGGTGGCCAGGTAGTGGGCATCGTCAGTGAGCGGGACTACGCGCGCAAACTGGTCCTCAAGGGCCGCTCTTCCGCCGCTACGCCGGTACGCGAAATCATGAGCGCACCGGTAGTCACTGTGGATCCCAAGCAAAAGCTCGATTTCTGCATGAACCTGATGACCGATCGGCACCTGCGTCACCTGCCGGTGGTCGACAACGGCAGGTTGCTCGGCCTTCTGTCGATCGGCGACCTGGTCAAGGAAACCATTGACGAACAGGCGAGCCTGATCAAGCAAATGGAGCAGTACATCCGCGGCGAATGAAGCGCCTCAATGGTAGGCGCGCTCCAGTTCGTCCAGCTGATGGTCGAAGCTACGCAAGCGCGCCGACCAGGTGTACACCAGCACTTCCAGGTCACGGTTGAGCACTGCCGTATTGCCGTGGCCGCTGTGCGTGGGCTCGCCGAGGTCCAGCTGGTAGCGTTCACGGGCCATCGCCTGTGCCACGCTGGACAGGTCGCGAGCATTGGCCAGCCAGTGGTGATGGCGGTCATGGATTTCGCGGTCGAGCACCCGGCACTGGCGCTTCAGCGCATCCAGGCTCTGCTCCAGCGGAGTGCCCCTGAGCTCGCCCATGACCTCTTCGAAGGTACGCCCCGAATGCCAGTAGCTGCCCCAGAAATAACGGTCGAAAACCGTCTCGACGCGGCGTAGCGCAACCTTGGTGTTCCAGATGGTCAGCAACGTTCGCCCCTGCACCACTTCGCGCTTGTTCAGGCGCAACTGCTGCCAGGCGATCCATGTCAGCGCCACCAGTGCAACCGCTACAGTGACTGCGGCAGCGGCATACAGGAAATGCACGGCCTGGTTCATCTGTTGCGTCTGCCTGATGCCATAGAAGTAACTGGCCGTCAGGGTGCCCAGGATCGTCACGGAACACCAGAAACCTGGTGCGTAGGGATCTTTCATCGCGCTATCCCCTTATTGTTTTCCTGAGCATAGCAACGGCCGATCACTCGTCAGGTGCCGCTCGGCGCTTTATTTTCGGGGGCGGCGCAAGGCTTCGTTGAGTTGATCGAAGGGCACGGCCCAATCGGAATCTTCAATGATGATGTCCTGGAGAAATGCACGCTGTGAGTCGGTCCAGAACGGCGCATCCACCAGCTTTATTTCGTTCTTCAGCGGGGAATGGCTGGTGATGAACTGATCGATACTCTTGGGATCGTCGGGCAAGCCCAACTGCTTGAACAGTTCGGCAAAGGGATGGATCGGCGCTTCCATGGTTCCTCCTTAGCGCCAGGCAAGCCGTCCACGACGCCCGCCTGGCATTGGTTTGAAAACATCAGCACAGCTCGCGCACTTCGGCGTGCGGCACCAGTTTCATGTACTGCTCCATGCTCATGTGAATCAGGTGATCGTGGTCACCCGCCTCCAGGTAGACATCGCCTTGGCGGGTAAGACTCGGGTCGAGCAGCATTTTTATCTGGTAAGCATCGCCAAGGGCCGGCACGGCACCGCGTTCGCAGTCATTGAACAGGCTCGGCAGACCACTTTCACGGGTCAGATGCCAGGCCCCGGACATACGCACCTTGGTCATGTCCAGGTGCCGGTTGGCCGGTAGCACGGCCATGATGTAGTTGCCATGACGGTCATCGAGCATCACCGACTTGGCGACCCGCTCGGCGGGCACGCCGGCCGTTCGGGCCGACTCCAGGCTGGTGGCCGAATGTGGGTGGGGAATGATGTCGTAGTCGCAGTTGGCCTTGTCCAGGCGGGCCTGCAGGGTCTTTGCCATACGCATGATGCACCTCCGGTTTCGCCCCCCAATCTTCAATTTTAGGCCGGGTACGGGTGGGCGGGGCTAAACTTGTGTAATACGCGCAAATGAGGTGACGACAGGTGATCGCCCGCTGCTGGCGTTGGCTGTTGCTGCTGTTGTTGCTTGGCATCACGCCAGGTGGCCAGGCAGCGCCCGGCGCGGTGTGGGTGCTGGGCATTGACGACGCCATCGGCCCGGCCAGCGCCGACTACCTGGTGCGCAGCCTCGGCCAGGCCCAGGCGCAAGGCGCGCAACTGGTGGTTATCCGCATGGATACCCCGGGCGGGCTGGACAGTGCCATGCGCCAGATGATCAAGGCGATTCTCGCCAGCTCCGTACCCGTCGCCAGCTACGTTGCCCCCAGCGGCGCCCGCGCCGCCAGCGCCGGCACCTATATTCTCTACGCCAGCCATATTGCAGCGATGGCGCCCGGGACCAACCTGGGCGCCGCCACGCCGGTGCGGATCGGCGGCGCGCCTGGCACGCCCAGTGACGACAAAGCCAAAGGCGGCGACGATGAAACCCTCGCACGCAAACAGGTCAACGACGCCGCCGCCTACATCCGTGGCCTGGCGCAGATGCGCGGCCGCAACGCCGACTGGGCGGAGAAGGCCGTGCGCGAGGCGGTCAGCCTGTCCGCCAACGAGGCCTTGCGGCTGAACGTGATCGATCAGGTGGCCGATGACCTGCCTGACCTGCTGCGCGAGCTCGACGGCAAAACGCTTCAGGTGGCCGGCCAGCCACGCCAGTTGCAGACCGCAGGCGCCAGCGTGGTCGAGCACCTGCCGGACTGGCGCACACGGGTTCTGGCGGTAATCACCAACCCCAGCGTAGCGCTGATCCTGATCATGATCGGCGTTTACGGCCTGTTGTTCGAATTCATGAACCCCGGCTCTGCGGTGGGCGGTGTGGTCGGTGGTATCTGCCTGCTGCTGGCGCTGTATGCGCTGCAGCTATTGCCGGTGAGTTTTGCCGGGGTGGCGCTGATCCTGCTTGGCATCACCTTCATGATCGCCGAAGCCTTCTTGCCCAGTTTCGGCGTGGTCGGCTTCGGCGGCATCGTTGCCTTTGTGGTCGGCGCGTTGATCCTGATCGACACCGACGCCCCCGGTTTCGGCATCCCGCTGGCCTTGATCGGCACCTTGGCGCTGCTCTCGGCACTCCTGATCGGTGGCGTGCTGGGCATGGCCCTCAAGGCCCGCCGACGGGCACTGGTCAGCGGCGACGCCGGCCTGGTCGGCAGCCTGGTCACCGTCACCCAGGTGATGGCAAGCGACCCCTTCTGTGGTGTTGTGCTGGCTCAGGGCGAGCAATGGCAAGTGCAGTGCGCAACGCCGCTGCAAACTGGCCAGAACGTACGGGTGACCGCGCGCCATGGCGTGATGCTGGAAGTGAGCGCCGCCGCCCCAGCGACGCAAGGAGAATGACCATGTTCATGCAAGTCGGTTTCGGCGCCGTTCTGATTGTGCTGGCCCTGCTGGTGCTGTCGGCATTTCGCATCCTGCGCGAATACGAGCGCGGCGTGGTGTTCCAGCTGGGGCGCTTCTGGCAGGTCAAAGGGCCGGGGCTGATCCTGTTGATCCCGGTGATCCAGCAAATGGTGCGGGTCGACCTGCGCACAGTGGTACTGGATGTGCCGCCGCAGGATGTGATCACCCGCGACAACGTTTCGGTCAAGGTCAACGCAGTGTTGTACTTTCGCGTGCTCGACCCGCAGAAAGCGATCATTCAGGTTGAGGATTTTCTGGTGGCAACCAGCCAGCTGGCCCAGACGACCCTGCGTGCGGTGCTGGGCAAACACGAGCTGGATGAGCTGCTGGCAGAACGCGAGCAACTGAACCTGGACATCCGCCAGGTGCTGGATGCGCAGACGGATGCCTGGGGCATCAAGGTGGCCAACGTCGAGATCAAGCACGTTGACCTGAACGAGTCGATGGTACGCGCCATCGCCCGCCAGGCCGAAGCCGAGCGCGAACGTCGGGCCAAGGTGATTCATGCCGAGGGTGAACTGCAGGCGTCGGAGAAACTGATGCAAGCCGCACAAATGCTGAGCAAGGAGCCGGGGGCGATGCAGTTGCGCTATATGCAGACGCTGGGGACGATTGCCGGGGACAAGAGCTCGACCATCGTCTTTCCGCTGCCGATAGATCTGCTGAAGGGTTTGGTGGACAAGGAGAAAGAGTGATGGGCCAATCGCGGGCTTGCCCGCGAATGGCCTGTATGCGGCCTGTCAGACCGGCGCGCGGCGCAAGGTCGCAAGGAAGGTGGCTGCACCAATGAACAACCCGGCAAAGGTGCGGTTCAAACGCTTCTGCTGTTTGGGTGTGCGCAACATGCGCAACACATGCGAAGCCAACCCGGTGTACCCCGCCATCACCAGCAGGTCGACCGTGACCATGGTCACGGTGATCGCCACATATTGCGGCAGCAGCGGCGCATGGGGATTGAGAAACTGCGGCAGCACCGCCAGCATGAACACCAGCGCCTTGGGGTTGCTGATGTTGACCAGGAAACCACGGAACACCAGGCTCAACGGCTTGCCGATCGGGCGCACGCCTGATTCATCGCTCATGTCCATCGGCAGGGCACGCCACTGCTTGTAGGCCAGGTACACAAGGTAGGCGACGCCAAACCACTTGATGACCTGGAACGCTGTGGCCGAGGCGGCCAGGACGGCACCGACGCCGGCGGCGATGATGGCGATCTGCATGATCAGGCCCAGCTGCAGGCCCAGGGCGTTCCAGTAACCACGCCAGAAGCCGTATTGCAGGCCGCTGGACATTGAGGCAATCGCCCCGGCACCGGGTGAAAGGCTGATCACCCAGCAAGCGGCAAAGAAGCCTAACCAAACTTCCATCGACATCACACACCTCGCTCGAACATTTGTTGCAAAACGTTAAGCTAAGGTTTTGGCGAAAAAATAACCAGTGCTTTCTGATGGATTTGTGGTGCCTGGCCTGACCTCTTCGCGGGCACGCCCGCCCCCACACCTACAGTGCATTTTCAGACGCTTTGGAATACCTGTGAGAACGGGCGGTCCCGCGAAGGGGCCAGTACAGGTTCAGTCCGCTTCGGCAGCTGTTTCTTTGTGCAGGGCCTGTACCTCGGCACCGCGCCAGCGCCGCACCGACTTCTGGAAGAACTGACTATTGGGCACCTGCACCAGCGCCCCGCCCGCTTCGGGCACTTCCAGCAGGGTGGTGAACAGCAGGTTGATAGCAATCACCCGGCCTTTCACGCCTGGCTTGTCGAGGGTGTCGACCAGCTCGACCACATCGCCGATGCGAAACGGCCCGACCGTGAAAATCAACACCGCGCACAACAGGTTGGACAGCACGCTCCACATGGCGAAGAAGGCCACCGCCGCTACCGCTACGAAGCCGGAAAGTGCTGTCCACAACACGGTTGCCGAAACGCCCATGCGCTCCAGCACGAACAGCAGCGCGCTGCCCATGATCAGCCAGCGCAGGCCACCGCGCACGGGCACCAGCAGCTCCGGCGGTAACGGGTAACGCTGGCCCAGGCGGCTCAGCCCGCGAGCAATGATGCGCTGCAGGACGAACGCCGCGGCCAGGATCAAGAGGATCTGCAAACCCAGCCAGAAGGTGTCCATCCATTGCCCTGGCAGCAGCGAACGCAGTTCCTCCATCAGGACAACGCCTCGAGTTCGGCCTGCATGCTTTCAAGGGTTTCCAGCGCTTCCATCCAGGCCTCTTCCAGCTCGCCTTCGCGTTGCTTGAGCTTGGTCTGGCGCGCCAGCAGGTCGCGCAACTCGTCCTTGCGCGCCGCCTCGTAAAGGCCACCATCACCCAGCGCGGTCTCGATCTCGGCCAATTGCGTGTGCACCTGGTTGAGCTCGGTTTCCAGCTTGTCGGCAGCCTTCTTGTGCGGTGCCAACTGCTGACGCAAGGCTGCGGCAGCCTGGCGCTGGGCTTTCTTGTCGGTCTTGTCCGGGTTGGCCGGTGCAGTACTGGCCGGCGCACTGCGCTGGCGGTACTCGACCAGCCAGCGGCTGTAGTCCTCCAGGTCACCGTCGAAGGTGTCGACCTTACCGTCGGCCACCAGCAGGAAGTCGTCCGTGGTGCTCTTGAGCAAATGACGGTCGTGGGACACCACCACCACTGCACCGGCAAACTCCTGCAAGGCCATGGTCAGTGCCAGACGCATTTCCAGGTCCAGGTGGTTGGTCGGTTCGTCAAGCAGCAGCAGGTTTGGCCGCTCCCAGGCAATCAGCGCGAGTGCCAGGCGGGCCTTTTCGCCACCGGAGAAGTTAACCACCGGCTCGTCGCAGCGGGCACCATGGAAATCGAAGCCGCCGAGGAAGTCGCGCAGCGTCTGCTCACGCTCGGCAGGGGCGATGCGCTGCAGGTGCAGCAGCGGGCTGGCCTTGTCGTCCAGCGAGTCCAACTGGTGCTGGGCAAAGTAGCCTACAGCCAGGTTCTCGCCACGAACCAGACGGCCCGACAACGGCTCCAGTTCACCTGCAAGGTTCTTGATCAGGGTCGACTTGCCGGCGCCGTTGGGCCCGAGCAGACCAATACGAGCGCCTGGGGTGAGCTGCAGTTTGACCTTGTCGAGGATGGCCTTGTCGCCATAACCCAGGCGACCTTCGGAAAGGCTCAGCAACGGGCTGGAAATTTTCTGCGATTCACGGAAGACAAAGTCGAACGGTGAATCGACATGCGCCGCCGACAGCTCTTCCATGCGCTCCAGGGCCTTGATTCGGCTTTGCGCCTGGCGGGCCTTGGTGGCCTGCGCCTTGAAGCGAGCAATGTACTTCTCCATGTGCGCGCGCTGCGCCTGCTGCTTCTCGTAGGCCTGCTGCTGCTGCGCCAGGCGCTCGGCACGGGTGCGCTCAAAGGCGGTGTAGCCGCCTTTGTACAAGTTGAGCTTGCGTTGCTCGACGTGCAGCACATGGTCGACCACGGCATCGAGGAAGTCACGGTCGTGGGAGATCAGCAACAACGTGCCGGGGTAGCCCTTGAGCCAGTCTTCCAGCCACAGGATCGCGTCGAGGTCGAGGTGGTTGGTGGGCTCGTCGAGCAGCAACAGGTCGGACGGGCACATCAGTGCCTGGGCCAGGTTCAGGCGCATCCGCCAGCCACCAGAGAAATCGCCGACACGGCGGTCCATCTGTTCGTTGGTGAAGCCCAGCCCAGCCAGCAACTTGCGCGCACGGGCATCGGCGGTATAGCCGTCGGCGCTTTCCAGCTCACTGTGCAGGCGCGCCAGGGCGGTGCCGTCGTGGGCGTGCTCGGCCGCGGCCAGTTCGGCCTGGACCTTGCGCAGGCGCACGTCGCCGTCAAGCACATAGTCCACAGCCAGGCGGTCGAGGGTGTCGACCTCTTGGCGCATGTGGGCGATGCGCCAGTCGCCGGGCAGTTGGCAGTCACCGGCATCGGGCGAAAGCTCACCACGCAGCAAGGCGAACAGGCTGGATTTTCCGGCGCCGTTGGCGCCGATCAGGCCGGCCTTGTGACCGGCGTGCAGGGTCATCTCGGCGCCTTCTAGCAAGCGCTGCGGACCACGCTGTAAAGTGAGGTTGGATAGTCTGATCATGATGGTCGCGGAGTCTACCAGCTTCCTCGGCCCATAGCGCGAGTGGAACCATGCACACCGACCTGTGGAATTACGCACTGACCCTGTATGCCAGGCCCGGCGTGGAAGCCGCCTGCCTTGAATTGCAGGCACTGGGTGGCGATGTCTGCCTGCTGCTGTGCGCGACCTGGCTGCAAGCACGTGGTGTGGCCGTACTGGGCGAACGCGCGCAAGCACTGCAAGAACTTGCCGAGCCCTGGCAGCGTGACGTGGTCGCCCCGCTGCGCAGCCTGCGCCAGCAATGGCGAGCCACAGCATCGGGTGATACACAACTGGCGGCATTACGTGAGCAGGTGAAGGGGTTGGAGTTGCGGGCTGAAAAAGCCTTGCTGGAGCGCTTGCAGGAACGCTCACAACAGTGGCCCGTGGGCTCCCATGAGCCCGCGGACGACTGGCTGGCCCGGCTGGCACCGGACCAGGCTCTGCATCATGACGCGCTAGTTCAGTTGCGCGTCGCAGCGGCTGCGCTTCAGGACGCCGAAGGTGCCTGAGCCGGAGTACTCACAGGTGCCGACGGTGCAGCAGCAGCCGGGCTCACCGAGTTGGTTGTGGCCGCCGGAGGTGTAGCGGGCTTGGCTTCAGCAGGCTTAGCAGCGGGTTTGGCGGCCGTGCGTGCAGGTGCCTTGGCGGCAGCTGGTTTTGCGGCCGGCTTGGCAGCAGGGGCTTTGGCAGCTGGCTTGGCCGCAGGTTTGGCTGCAGGCTTGGCAGCAGCGGTCGCCTTAGCAGCCGGTTTGGCTGCAGGCTTGGCAGCAGCGGTCGCCTTGGCAGCCGGTTTGGCCGCAGGCTTGGCGGCAGCGGTCGCCTTGGCAGCCGGTTTGGCTGCAGGCTTGGCGGCAGCGGTCGCCTTGGCAGCTGGTTTGGCTGCAGGCTTGGCGGCAGCGGTCGCCTTGGCAGCCGGTTTGGCCGCAGGCTTGGCGGCAGCGGTCGCCCTGGCGGCTGGTTTGGCCGCAGGCTTGGCGGCAGCGGTCGCCTTGGCAGCCGGTTTGGCCGCAGGCTTGGCGGCAGCGGTCGCCTTGGCAGCTGGTTTGGCCGCAGGCTTGGCAGTAGCGGGCTTGGTGGGTTTAGCCGCACGCAGATCAAGGGCCTTGGCTGCAGCTTCGCGTACCTTGCCTACACCCTGAGCCAGCTTGAGGCTGTCCTGAGCATCGCGTTTGAGTTGCTGAATGTAAGAGCGCGTCTGGGTTTGACGCTCCTTGAGAGACTCGAGCAGTTCTTCAAGTTCACCGATGGCTTTTTGCGCCTTGCTTTGCGCCTTGGCTTTACCTGCCTTGGCCGCGTCTTGCAGTTTCAGGCGACCGTTGTGCAGTTTTTCCTGCGCCTTGCCACGCTGCTTTTCCAACTTCGCCAGCAGTTTTTCCGCATCAGCCAGCGCTTGCGAGCAGGCCTCTTCCAAGTGTTCGAGCAAGCTGCCCGAAAGTTGCTGGAGCAGGTGTAACGGCGTACTTACTGGCTTCTTTTTGGCCGACATGGTTTACCTCCTGGCTGACGAGATTGCGGCTCATACTATGCTTCTGCTGCTACCGCCGCTAGGGCATGTTGACCGTAATGTTTACGCCGCGTTGCATGCCTGGGCAAAGTTGTTATCTTGCAGCTGCGTGAAAGTGTAGTTGCTGAATTAATCATTGCTGGTATTTGGGAGTCAGGCGTTGCCTCGATATCTTGTTTTGGGTTTATGCCTGATGGCACCCCTCGCCTTGGCCGCCAACGACGACCACGATTTGGCCTACAGCCTGGGTGCCAGCCTGGGTGAGCGCCTGCGCCAGGAGATGCCGGGCTTGCAGCTGGATGCACTGGTCGAAGGCCTGAAGCAGTCCTATCAGGGGCAACCCCTGAAACTCGACAAGGCACGCATGCAGGCGGTGCTGCAGCAGCATGAGGCCCAGGAAGGCGACGCCGCTGTGCAAAAGCTGCAGGCCGCCGAAACGCGTTTCATGGCTAATGAACGTGGGCGTTATGGGGTGCACGAACTAACGGAAGGTGTGCTGTACAGCGAATTGCAACCAGGCACGGGTGTGCAGCCGAAAGCGGGCGGCAAAGTGCAGGTGCGCTATGTGGGCAGATTGCCGGATGGCTCAGTCTTCGACCAGAACCAGACCCCCCAATGGTTCAACCTGGATTCGGTTATCGAAGGCTGGCAGGTCGCCTTGCCGAACATGCACACTGGCGCCAAGTGGCGCTTGGTAATTCCTTCAGCGCAAGCCTATGGCGCCGAGGGGGCGGGAGACCTGATTGCACCCCACACCCCCTTGGTATTCGAGATCGAACTGCTGGCGGTTGGCGACTGACGCCAACCTCAGGCCTGCACTGCACCCTCTTCCTTGTGTGCGTTGTGCAGCACTTCGATCAGGCAGTCTTCAAGCTCGAAGCGCTCATGCAACAACCCGCCCAATTTGGCCAGCTTCTCGGCAAAGCGTTCGGTGTCCTTGCACTCCCCCTTGGTGCAATGGTCATTGAAGGCCAGTGCGATCTGAGTACTGTCGTTGATCCGTGGGTTGATCTCTTCGGCCAGCTTCAGCGCCTTCTTGTCTCCGAACGCCTTGGCCTCCCTGACCAGTTGCTCGCAGACTTCGAAGTGCCACGCCGAAACGTAGTCGACCAGAAGGGCGCAAAAGTCCCCGTTGGTGTCCTTGTCGGCGAAGGCTGGCCTCACATCGCGCAGGGCGCGAAAAGCCTGCACCAGTTCCTGGCGCTCCTCCAGCCAACGGTCGATCAGCTTGTGAACCCCACCCCAGCGTTCCTGGGCGTTCTGACAACTATCGAGCATGGCGATCTCTTCCCTTCTGGGTAGATGCCGCTGCACCTCGCACCACGACCGCGCAGCACAAAGGTGACATCAGCAGGACGGCATCGAGCAGTTGTTTTTCCGGTATGCGTGCTGGGAGATTATTCCCGCGCGTGCTGCCCTTCAAGGTACGCAGCACACAAAGTTCATACAAGTGTTTAATACCCTGTTACATCACCATTGGTCGCGCTAATGGCACAACCTTGCGCCAGGTCATGTTCTTGCCAGGGTGCGGAAACGATACGCCAGCAGGCAACTCAAGGGCACCACCGCCAGCAGCAGGAAGGCTAACAGGCTCCATTCCGGCAGTGTCAGATCGAGAAAGCTCCAGGCAAGCGAACGACAATCCGGGCCACCCAGCAACAGTTGCCGTGCCGCCTCACCCCAGGATTGCTCGAACACTCGCCCGATCGGCACCGGGCATACCTCATTGACCCCCTCAGCCCCCTGCAACCAGACATGCCGTGCTGCCAGCAATGCGCCGGCCAACGAGCAGCCCAGCACCAGGCGAGCATAACGAAGGATGCCCCGCGTGCCCGGCGCCTGCAGCACGGCTGCGAAGCACAGCAGCGCGTACACGCCAAGCAGCAACCGTTGGCTGAGGCACAACGGGCACGGCATCAGCCCCACTGTGTTTTCCAGACGGAAAGACGCAACCAGTACCGCCAGTGCAACCAGGCAGGCAGGAAGAAAAAAGGTGCGCAAACGGGCCGGCAGCATGGGCGGTGAAGGTCCCGGGGAAAAAGTAGTGGCTTGAAACGGTAGAGGAAAGACACGCTTTGTTTCAAGGCACGACAGCAACGACAAGTCACTGAATCGCGTAGGAAATTTCCAGATATGCCGTAGGAGGCGACTGAAGAAATAGACTTCAGATCAAACTGACAGCGAAAGATAAATTACCTGCCCCCAAAGCCCGCACCTTTGCGCGGGCCTTGGGGTAGGTCAGGCGCGCACGCCTTCTGGCAAAGGCAGCGCCAGCAGGCGCTCGTCCAGCAGGCCAAGGCCCTCCTGGAACAGCTGGTTGCTGCGCTCCGTCTCGCCCAGCCCCGCGAGCAGGCGAGCCAGCTCTGCACAGGCCTCGGGGTTGCGCTCCATGCGCAGGCTGCTTTCAAGGTAGTCACGCGCCTTGCCCCACAAGCGGTTCTGCAGGCTAAGACGGCCCAGGGTCAGCAGCAGGCTGGCGTCTTGCGGGTGAGCCTTGAGCCAACCTTCAGCGGTCTGCAACTGACGTACCGGGTCATCACCACGCACCAGCCCGTAAAGGCGGGCCAGATGGCTTTCGTAGTCGCGCTTGAGGGCCGTGCGCAGCACCTGTTCGGCCTCGTTCTGGGCACCTACCTGGCGCAATTGCTCGGCGTACGCCAGCACCAGTTGCGGCTCCTGGCGCTGGGCTGCGGTCAACTGCTGCCAGGCACGCTCCAAGGATTGGCGTGCACTGTGCGCATCTTCGCCACGGGTGGTCGCCAGGCTCAGGTTCTGGCCCCAGGCGCGTTGTTCCAGAGCAGCCAGCTCGGCGGCGGGCAGCACTTTACCCTTGCGCAGGTCGGGCATCAGGCGGATCAGTGCAGACCAGTCGCCGCGCTCCACGTAAAGGCGTTGCAGCAAGCGCAGCACCTGGCCGTTGTGCGGGTGGCGTTCCTGCATGGCCAGCAGGGTTTCCAGGGCTCCATCGTTTTCGCCACGGTCCATTTGCAACTGGGCATGGGTCAGGGCAATGGCCAGCTCGGCTTGCGGCTGGCGCTCCAG
This sequence comes from Pseudomonas sp. JY-Q, assembly GCF_001655295.1. Classification (NCBI taxonomy): domain Bacteria; kingdom Pseudomonadati; phylum Pseudomonadota; class Gammaproteobacteria; order Pseudomonadales; family Pseudomonadaceae; genus Pseudomonas; species Pseudomonas sp. JY-Q. Next base: position 5,924,141 of record NZ_CP011525.1, read on the forward strand.
GGCACGCTCCAGCAGGTTGTCGCTGTCTTCGGTGCGGCCTTGCTCGTTGGCGGCACGCGCGGCACCGAGGTAGTACAGCAACGGCTGGCGCTCAGCCTCGGCGGCACGGTGCAAGTGCCGTTGGGCACTGGCCCAGCGGCCCTCGGCAAGATCGAGCTGGCCCTGTTCGATCGCCAGGCGGATACGTCGGCTGCGGTTACGCCGTGACCACGGGTTGACCACACCACTGGAAGTCAGCACCAGGCCGACCAGATAGCGCAGCAACCACAGCAGCAGGACGACCGCCAAAATACCCGCCAAGGCAGCCCACAGCCCCGACTGATAACGGAAGCCACCATAGGAAATCAGTACATAGCCGCTGTGCTTGGCGACCGCGATGCCCAGTGCCGCAGCAACCACGATCGCAAGCACGGCCAACAGGTAGACACGCTTCATGGCTTGCCCCCTTCAGCCTCGGCCGGCAGGTGACGGCGCTGAATATAGGCCTGCACTGCCGCCAGGCTTTCACTAAGGTCAGGGGTAACCACCGACACCGGCTGATCGGCCAACGCATTGAGGCTGTCGAGCATGGCCTTGCTTTGCGGGTTGTCTGCATTGAAGTTGGCCAGCAGTACGCTGCGGGCGTCGTCCAGCGCCTGCGTGTAAACCTTGGCATCACCATTGAGCGCCGCCCACTGGGCCTGCTCGATAGTCAGGCTCAGGGCCAGGCGCAGCTGGTTCAGTTGCTGCCCGGCCAGCAACGGACGCACGTTTTCATCAGCGTTGAAGTCGATCTGGAAGTACTTGGATATTTCTGCCCACCACTGCGACAGCCTGCTGGCACCATCACCGTCGGCGGTCAGGGCGCCAAGCGCATCGGCGTTACTGTCAAACTCGGGGGACTGGGCGCTCAACTGCTGTACCAGCTCACGCTGCGCAGCCAGTTTCAAGAACAGGCCAGTACGGTCCGGTTGCTGAGTGCTGTTGAGCGTGGCCAGGCTGCGTGCCAGTTGCTCGCGGGCGGCGAAGGCACCCGGGTCGCTCTGCTCGCGCAGGATCTCGTCGGCGCCTTCGACCAGGGCTTTGGCACTGGTGATGTCCTGCAACGCGGAAAGGCGCAGGGTAGCCAAGCGCAGGAGGTGCTCGGCTTCGGCCAGGCGCCACTCTTTGCGGCTTTCTCCCAGCACGGTTTCCAGGCGCTGACTGAGCCGCTGCTGGTCGCCCTGCAGTTGGGCTACCAAACGCCGGCGGTCTTCCAGCTCGCTGGCGGCTGGCAGACTGGCCAGTTGCGCACTGATCTGCTGTTCACGTTGCTGCAACGCCTCGGCGCGCTGGGTCAGCGCCTCGATGTGCTGGCCCTGGTTGAACTCACTGCCCTGCAGTTGACGCACCTGCCAGACACCCCAGCCACCTACCGCCACCCCGGCCGCACCCAGCAGCAAGGCCAACGCTGCCAGGCCACTGCCGGAGCGCTTGGCAGGTGGGGTGGTAACGGGTTCCGCAGGCGCCTGTGCCGACGGTTGATCGTTATTGGACAAGACAGTCTCGCTCACGTATCCATCCTTTGCATGGGGGCGCACCGCATTCAGCTTAGCGCCTTAAGAGGCAGGTGCAGCGCTACGCTGCACGGCTGCCAGCAAGGCCGTGGCACTGGCGCCACGGCAATCCACAACCTGTTGGGCCCCGGCGGCCTTGGCCTGCTCGGCGACCCGCGGGCTGGGCACGAACAGCGGCAACTGGGCCAGCCGCAGCCAATCGGCACCGGCCATCTGCTGCAAATGTTCAAAACCCTGCCCACTGCTGACCACCAGGCCATTGAGGCGTTCCGCTTCAATGCGGCGCATCAGCGTACCCGCCGGGTAGGCCGGCAGGCAGCGACGATACAGTTCCAGATATTCGACACTAGCACCTTGCTCTGCAAGACGCTCTGCCAGCAGTTCGCGACCTCCGACGCCGCGAACGATCAAGACACGCGGTGCCGGCTCGGTAAGTGCCTGGCGCAGGGCCGGCAGTGCCAGCAAGGCTTCGCTGTCATCGCCACGCGGCGGAAAGCTTACCTCCAGCCCTGCACCCTGCAGCACCCCAGCGGTTGCCTCACCCACGGTGAACCAGCCTCGCTGCGGAGGCTGGATGCTGGTCTCGGCCAGATGCTCGAGCAACAGCCGGGCGGCCGGCTTGCTGACCACAATGATCGCCTGGAAGTCATGCAAGCCCTCCAGCGACAGTCGCTGTGGGGCTTGCACGGTAATAGGTTCAATTTCCAGCAGTGGCAGGCAACTGCTGCCCACGCCCGCTGCCGCCAGGCTTTGCGCCAGCGCCGCGCAGTCCTCGGCAGGCCGGGTCAGCAACAGGCGCCATTGGCTCACGGGTGACCAGCCTCGCCGTAGACTTCCTTCAGAATGGCCTCGGCGCCCTGCCCCAGCAGGTCTTCGGCCACCTGTACGCCCAGGGCCTCGGCAGCGGCACGGGGTGCACGGGCATCGGCCACCAGCAAGGTCCCGCCGCTAGGCTGGCCGACCAGGCCACGCAGCCACAGCTGGTCACCTTCAAGGACCGCGTAGCAGGCGATCGGGACTTGGCAGCCACCATTCAGGCGTTTGTTCAGGGCGCGCTCGGCGATCACCCGGTCAGCGGTGTCGACATGGTGCAGTGGCGCCAGCAGTGCATGGATCTCAACGTCGGCACTGCGGCACTCGATGCCCACCGCGCCCTGACCACCTGCCGGCAGGCTGTCATCGACGCTGATGGTGGAGGTGATGCGGTCCTCGAAGCCCAGACGGATCAGGCCCGCCGCGGCGAGAATGATGGCGTCGTACTCGCCGGCATCCAGCTTCGCCAGGCGGGTGTTGACGTTGCCGCGCAGAAAACGGATTTGCAGGTCCGGGCGGCGCGCCAGTAACTGGGCCTGACGGCGCAGGCTTGAGGTACCGACGATACTGCCGGCGGGCAGCGCTTCGAGGCTGTCAAAGGTATTGGAAACGAAGGCATCACGCGGGTCTTCACGCTCGCAGATGCAGTACAGGCCCAGGCCCTCGGGGAAGTCCATGGGCACGTCTTTCATCGAGTGCACGGCGATGTCGGCTTCGTTGTCCAACAGCGCGGTTTCCAGTTCCTTGACGAACAGCCCCTTGCCGCCGATTTTTGCCAGCGGCGCGTCGAGCAACTTGTCACCGCGGCTGACCATGGGCACCAAGGTCACCTGCAGACCGGTGTGGGCCTGCTCGAGGCGGGCCTTGACGTATTCGGCCTGCCACAGGGCCAAAGCACTTTTACGGGTGGCAATGCGGATTTCGCGAGTGGACATGAAACGCCCCGATCCAGAGAAATACCGCCGATCATAACAGCATCGCCGGTATCGCTTGCAGATACGGATCAACAGGCCACACGCAGTCAGGTGCAGAAGCGGCCCGAGTCCAAGGGCCTCAGAGGGTCTGCATCATCTTGCGCACACCGGCCACATGGCGACGGCTGACGGTCAAGGCATCGCCGTCCAGGCCTTTCAGATACAGCTGAAAGTGCCCCAGCGGGGTGCGCTGCAAGCGTTCGATGCGCTCGCGGGCGACCAACGCATTGCGATGGATGCGCACGAAGCGTTCGCCGAATTCGTCTTCCAGGGCTTTGAGTGGCTCGTCAAGCAGCACCTCCCCGGTTTCGTGACGCAAGGTCACATACTTGTGGTCGGCAATGAAATAGATCACCTGGGATAAAGGGATCAGTTCGATGCCTTTACGCGTGCGGGCACTTATATGGCTGCGAGGGCCGCCGCCTTCATTGGCCGGCCGGGTAAGCGCCGCCAATTGGGCGCGGTTGGGTTTTTCGGCCTTGCGCAAGGCATCGCGCAAGGCCTGGGCCTGGAAGGGCTTGGTCACATGGCTGAGGGTACTGTCCTTGAATGCCTCTGCACCGTATTCATCATCCCCGGAGCAAAACACCACCGCCGGCGGCGCCTCGCGTTCGCACAGGCGAGCGGCAACCTGCAGGCCATCCAGGCCTGGCATGCCGATGTCCAGCAGGACCACATCGGGCTTGAGGCTTTCAATCAGCGCCAAGGCCTCATCGCCGTTGGTGGCGCTGGGCTCCAGCACAGTGTAACCCTCCAGTTCGCCGAGCAGCCGGCTGAGGCGTTCACGGCCTTGGGGTTCGTCATCAACGATCAGGACATTCATAATTGCGCTGGATTCCTGAATGAGTCTCGCACAGGTATAGCGTAGACAGGTGTGGTTCGAGCGACACTGCGGTCACGCTCTAGACCGGTGCGATGGCCAAAGATTCACTCGGCCCGGCAGATTCACTGCCAGTCCTTTGTCCAACTGTAGACGGTCCGTGGAACACTGCCGTTCATTCCTTGAAATCCTTCTATGCGATTTTCCGGGCATTTCTCTCGACCGGCGCCCTGCGGCAGCCAGCCCAACCCTGCTATCATCGACGCCACTTTTTCGTTCACGCCTGCAATGAGTGAATCCATGAGCACCGACAAGACCAATCAGTCCTGGGGCGGCCGCTTCAGTGAGCCCGTCGACGCCTTCGTCGCCCGTTTCACCGCCTCGGTAGATTTCGACAAGCGCCTGTACCGTCACGACATCATGGGTTCGATTGCCCATGCCACCATGCTGGCGCAGGTCGGCGTGCTCAGTGATGCCGAGCGCGACACCATCATCGATGGCCTGAAAACCATCCAGGGCGAGATTGAAGCCGGCAACTTCGACTGGCGTGTCGACCTTGAAGACGTGCACATGAACATCGAAGCACGCCTGACCGACCGCATCGGCATCACCGGCAAGAAGCTGCACACCGGCCGTAGCCGCAACGACCAGGTGGCCACCGACATCCGCCTTTGGCTGCGCGACGAAATCGACCTGATCCTGGGCGAAATCACCCGCCTGCAGCAGGGCCTGCTGGAGCAGGCAGAGCGTGAAGCCGAAACCATCATGCCTGGTTTCACCCACCTGCAGACGGCGCAGCCGGTCACCTTTGGCCACCACCTGCTGGCGTGGTTCGAAATGCTCAGCCGCGACTATGAGCGCCTGGTCGACTGCCGCAAGCGCACCAACCGCATGCCACTGGGCAGCGCCGCGCTGGCCGGCACCACCTACCCGATCGACCGTGAACTGACCTGCAAGCTGCTGGGCTTTGAAGCCGTAGCCGGCAACTCGCTGGATGGCGTGTCGGACCGTGATTTCGCCATCGAATTCTGCGCCGCTGCCAGCGTGGCGATGATGCATCTTTCGCGCTTCTCCGAAGAGCTGGTGCTGTGGACCAGCGCGCAGTTCCAGTTCATCGACCTTCCGGACCGCTTCTGCACCGGCAGCTCGATCATGCCGCAGAAAAAGAACCCGGACGTGCCAGAGCTGGTACGCGGCAAGAGCGGCCGCGTGTTCGGCGCCCTGACCGGCCTGCTGACCCTGATGAAAGGCCAACCACTGGCCTACAACAAGGACAACCAGGAAGACAAGGAACCGCTGTTCGACGCCGCCGATACCCTGCGCGACTCGCTGCGGGCCTTTGCTGACATGATCCCGGCGATCAAGCCCAAGCACGCCATCATGCGTGAAGCGGCCCTGCGTGGCTTCTCCACCGCGACCGACCTGGCCGACTACCTGGTTCGCCGTGGCCTGCCGTTCCGTGACTGCCACGAGATCGTTGGCCACGCGGTGAAGTATGGTGTGGACACTGGCAAGGACCTGGCCGAGATGAGCCTGGACGAACTGCGCCAGTTCAGCGATCAGATCGAGCAGGACGTGTTTGCCGTGCTGACGCTGGAAGGCTCGGTGAATGCGCGTGACCACATTGGTGGTACGGCGCCGGCGCAGGTGCGTGCTGCTGTGGTTCGTGGCAAGGCCCTGTTGGCGTCTCGCTAACTCCCGGGGCGAGGGCTTCGCCCTCGTTCGCGGGTAAACCCGCTCCTACAACGGTTGTGCTGTACCTGTAGGGGCGGGTTTACCCGCGAATGACCCAACACAGATCCTAGCGCTTGCCGCTGCGGATCATCTCCATGAAGGCCGGCATCGACGCTTCCTTGTCCGCCAAGATCCGCGGCATGTGCGGGTTTTCCCCCATCAGTTGCAGCAACGCCTTGGCCTGCGGGAAGTCCGCCAGGAAGTCGATGCTCAGCACCTTCTTGCCCACCGCGTTGGCCAGGTCGACCGAGAAGCAGAACATCAGGTCTGCCAGCGTCAACTGCTCGCCCGCAACATAGGGAGCAAAGCGCCCGTTGCGCTTGAGCGTGGCAAACCCGGCCAGCAGGTCCGCACGCGCTTTCTCTTTGATCAGCGAGTCGACCGACATGCCAAAGAACGACTCGGCATAACAGGTACGCGCAGGCAGCTCGATGTACAACTCGATTTCCTTGAGCAGCTCCCGCACCTTGGCTTGGCCGAACGGGTCGGCTGGCAGCAGCGCCTTGCCGCCCTGGGTCTGCTCGATATAGTCGAGGATCACACTGGTTTCGCTGAGGAAGCCATGTTCGGTTTCAAGCACCGGCACCTTGCCCCGCGGGCTCACTTCCAGCGCCTGTGGCGCCTGGCCGCCATAGAAGGTGACTTCCTCGAAAGGCAGGCCTTTTTCGAGCAGGGCCAGCTTTACCATGTTGTAGTAGTTGCTGACCGAGAATCCATGAAGCTTGAGCATGAGGTAACAGCCTCCAGGCCGTAAGGGGTTGGCCTGGCTTTTATAGACTGAACGCCTGCCGCTGACCAGCGTCATGCACCGCGTCAATGCCCGGGCATTGCCGCCATAGGCATGGCACACTGTTGCATCCCATCCTAGGAGTACCGCCATGAGCGAGCCCACCGACATCGGCAATGACGACGACGAAGCCTTCGCCGAGGAAACGCTGACCCAAGCCATCGAAAACCAGATCGAGAGCGGCGAGCCGCCTGCAGCCAAGGCCACTTTCAACAAGCTGACGCTGGTCGGTTATGAGCGTGAAGACATTCTGAACCTGATGGCCCATGTGCTGGCCTTCGAAATCGACAACATGCTGGTAGAGGACCGTGCGTTCAACGGCGAGTGGTATGAGAACGCTCTGCGGGCACTGCCGGAGCTGCCGCCTGAGATGGATCAAGGCGACGACGAATAACCCGGCTACACTCGAAGATCAGGCACCGTAGAAAGTGCCGCAATCCTTGTCTGGAAGTCAGGAGTCGCCATGCCTTTTACCCCCGATTTGATCGACGAAATGGAAGTACTCGCGCTGTTCAAACACGACAGCAGCCAGGAAGGCATCAAGATAACCAGCACCGCATCCCCTGCCCTGATCGCGGCTGCGCAACGCCTGCATGAGAAGGGGCTGACCGATCAACCGGATGGCGGCTACCTGACCAGCCTGGGTCATGACGCCGTTGAAAGTGTCCAACTGCTACAGAACATTCTCAAGGCGCCACAGCCGGCCTGAGCATCAGGCTTGCGCAGGATCTGAGACCTTGCGCGGTCCCTGCAGGACCGCGCAGGCTCCAGTCAGTTGGCCGCAGTACTGCGCTTTTCCGCCAGCCACGAGCGGCCGTAAAGGAACACGATGGCCAGCAAGGCCACCGCTTGCGCCGACAGCGAGTAGGCATCGGCATGAATCCCCAGCCAGTCGAACTCAAAGAACGCCACTGGCCGTGTGCCCAGCACACCGGCCTCTTGCAGCGCCTTCACGCCATGCCCAGCGAATACTACCGACAGCGCGCACAGCAGTGCGGCGTTGATGCTGAAGAACAGCGATAGCGGCAACTTGGCCGAGCCCCGCAGAATCACCCAGGCCAGGCCCACCAGCAGCAACAATGCCGTCGCGCCACCCGCCAGCACCGCCTGATGCCCGGCAGGGCCTGCCTGCAGCCACAGGGTCTCGTAGAACAGGATCACTTCGAACAATTCGCGGTATACCGAGAAGAATGCCAGCACAGCAAAGCCGAAGCGCCCGCCACCGCTGACCAGGCTGCTCTTGATGTAGTCCTTCCAGGCGGCGGCGTGGCGGCGGTCATGCATCCACACACCCAGCCATAGCACCATCACAGCAGCGAACAGTGCTGTGCAGCCTTCCAGGAGCTCGCGCTGAGCGCCCCCCACATCGATCACATAGGCCGCCAGCGCCCAGGTGGCGAAGCCGGCAACCAGCGCCAGGCCCCAACCAGTGTTGACGCTACGCACTGCCGACTGCTGCCCGGTATTGCGCAGGAAGGCCAGGATCGCCGCCAGCACCAGAATCGCCTCGAGGCCTTCACGCAGCAGGATCAGCAAACCGGAGATATAGCTCAGCGTCCAGCTCAGGCCATCGCTGCCCAGCAGCTTGGCCGCCTGCTCGAGCTTGGTTTTGGCGTCGGCCAGACGCTGTTCGGCCTGGGCCACGGGCAAGCCGTCCTGCAAGGACTGGCGGTAGGCCATCAACGTTTTTTCGGTGTCCTTGCGCGCCTGGGTGTCGATGTTGTCCAGCGAGCTTTCCACCAGCTCGAAACCCTCCAGGTAGGCCGCCACCGACAGGTCATAAGCCTGATCGTGGTCGCCTGCGCGGTAGGCCGCCAGGCTCTTGTCCAGTGTGCTGGCCGTGTATTCGAGCAATTGCGCCGGGCCGCGCTTTACCTGCGGCGGTTGGGCACGCTGGGCACGGAATGCCTCGACGGCCGCAGTGCCTTCGTTGGCGGCGACTTCGGCCGGCGTCTGGCGAGCCAGGTCGGCGAGGTTCCAGGTCTTGTCACCCTTGCCCGCTTCCGGCTTGGCGGTGAAGCTGGCGATGTACGCGGCCACGTCCCAGCGCTGGCGGTCGTCCAGCTGGTCGGCAAACGACGGCATTTCGGTGCCGTCGATACCCAGGGCCAGCGTGTTGTAGAGGTCGAACAGGCTCAACTGGTCCAGGCGTGAGGCATCACGCAGGTTGGCGGGTGCAGGCTCCAGGCCCACGCCAGCCGGGCCATCGCCGGCGCCGGTGTCGCCGTGGCAGACCGAGCAGTTCTGTGCGTACAGCGCAGCGCCGCGGGCGGGGTCCGGGGTAATCACCGGAGCCTGGCTGACCTCGTAAGCCACCGCCAGTCGCGCACCCAGCTGCCGGGCCTGTTTAGCGACCGCGGTACCTTCCTGACGCTGGTCGATGGCCTGGCGCAGCGCCCGGACGCCCTGTTCCAAAGCCGCTTGTTCAGTATTTGCGGGCAGGCCTTTGACCAGGTCAGCCAATACCGCGCTGAACTCCTGTTGCTCGCGGTATTCGCCCTCGTCGATCACCTTGCCGTCCTGCACGGTCGGCGGGTAGTCGGCACCAATGTAGTCCAGCAAGTGATGGGCTTTGGCAGCTTCGGCGGGGGACTCGGCCAGCGCCAAGGAGCTGCACAGCGCCAGCACCGGGCCGAGCAATGCAGCCGGCAGCCAGGCAAGCAGGCGGGAACGGGTTTTCATGGCCAGTCTCGAAGGAAATGCGAAAGAGAACATTGTTCACTTCCACTTTGCTTCACTCAAGGGTGCTGGGCGGATTTCATGAAAAATCTTGCTACAAATCCGATGAAGTGGAGGGCATAGAGGAACAGCCCTCAAGGATCGCATCAGGGCTTGGCGGTACCCTTCCAACCCCCACCCAACGCCAGGAACACGCCAATTTGCCCTAGCGCCACTTGGCTATTGGCCGCAGCCAACTGCGCACGCATATCGGTATAGGTCCGCGTCGCCTGCAAATCCGCCAGGAACGACTCACGCCCCGCCTGGTAATACCGGTGCGTCTGGTCCGCCGCTTCCTTGGCCGATTTCTCCGCCTCGGCCAGCGCATCGCGCCGATCGAGCAAGGCGCTGTATTGCGCCAGGCGGGTCTGGGTCTCGCGGATGGCGTTCAGCACAACCCCATCGAAGTTCGCCAGTGCCGCCTGGGTCGAGGCCTCGGCCATGCGAATGCGGGCACGGGTGCCGTTGGTGGGGATGCTCCAGCTGATCTGCGGGCCAAAACCCCAGCGGTTGGTCGAAGGCTCACCAAGGTTCTCCAGGATACCGATGGTGCCAACCTGGGCGCCAATGCTGATGTCCGGGTACAAGGCGCCAGTGGCCACGCCAATATAGGCGGTGGCGGCAGCCAGCTGGCGTTCGGCCTGGCGCACGTCGGGGCGGCGCTTGAGCAAGGCCGCGCCATCGCCCACCGGGACCAGCTGGTTCAGGTGCGGCAGCTCGGCGCAATCGGCGGTACCGGCAGGCAACTGGTCGACCGGCTTGGCCAGCAGCGCAGCCAGGGTGTACATGCCCGTCTCGCGTTCGGCCTTGAAGCGTGGCAGTTCGGCACGCAACGATTTGAACTGGGTCTGCGAGCGGGTGACCTGGGTTTCATCACCACGCCCAGCATCGCGCAGGCGCTGGTTGAGTTTCACGCTTTGCTCCTGCAAATCGAGGGACTCACGGGCAATGTGGTATTCCTCGTTGGCCGAGCACACCTGGGTATAAGCCTTGACCACGTCCGCCACAAGCGTGATGCGGGCAGTGTCGGCAGCCGCCTGCACCGCGTCGGCATTTGCCTTGGCAGCCTCGGTACCACGCTTGAAGGTGCCCCACAGGTCGAACTGGTACGAGGCACTGATGATGGCCTCACCGATGTTGGCTACCGGCACCTTCTCAGGCTGCAGGAAGGCTTCGCCCGACTCCTGCAACCGCTGAGCGCCGAGTTTGACGCCACCGTTGAAGCCGCCTTGCGATTCAGCCACCTCCACCTGGGCGCGAGCTTTGGCGATGTTGGCCGCCGCCACGCGCAGTTCGGTGTTGGCACTCAGCGCCTGACGCACCAGCTCGTTCAGCCGTTGATCCTGATACAGCTGCCACCAGTCCTCGGGGACCGGCGCCGACACGACGCTGTCGGCATCCTGGCGCAGCGGGCCGTTCAAGTCATTGCGTTGCACGGCCGCATCCCCAGGCACCTCATAGTCGGGGCCCACCATCATGCAGGCCCCCAGCGACAGGCACAGGCCAGCCAGGATCAGCTGTTTCATGGGCGCTGGCCCTCGATGATCGACACCGTGGCAGTACGCCCGGCGATCATGCGGAAGTCTTGCGGCACTTCGTCAAAGGCGATGCGCACCGGAATGCGCTGGGCCAGGCGTACCCAACTGAACGCCGGGTTAACGTTAGGCAACAGGTTGGCGCCACTGCTGCGGTCGCGGTCTTCGATGCCAGCGGCAAAGCTCTGCACATGGCCACGCAGGCGGGTGTTGTCGCCCATCACGCGGATATCCACGGCGTCACCAATATGGATACCCCCCAGCTTGGTTTCCTCGAAGTAGCCATCGACATGGTACGAGGCGCTATCGACCACCGACAGCACCGGGCGGCCGGCGGTGACGAACTCGTGGTTACGCGGCGCGCGGTCGTTGAGGTAGCCGTCTACCGGGCTGCGCACCACTGAGCGGTCAAGGTTGAGCTGGGCAGTGTCGACAGCCACTTGCGCCTCGCTGACGGCTGAACGGGCACGGGCCTCGCGGGACTGGCTTTCTTCCAGTTGCTCGGCGGCCACCAGGTTGCCCAGCTTGCGGTTGCGCTGCGCTTCGCGGGAAGCCTGGGCGAGGGTCTCCTGGCGCTCGCCCAGGGTTGCCTTGGCTTGACGCAGGGCCAGCGTGAAGCGGTCCTGGTCGATGGTGAACAGCACGTCGCCGCGTTTGACGGTCTGGTTGTCGCGCACCTCGACCTTCTGGATCAATCCCGACACATCGGGGGCGATCTGGATCACGTCGGCGCGTATGTGGCCGTCACGGGTCCAGGGGGCAAACATGTAGTAGACCACCATCTGCCACACGAGCACGGCGGCGAAGGTCACTACCAGCAAGGTCAGGACCACACGGCCCAAGGTCAGCATAGGTTTTTTCATGGCAGCATCAGGTTTCGGCAAAAGTGGTCCACCGCACCAAGCAGCACGGCATACAGAGCAACGTTGAACAACGCCCGGTGCCAGACCAGGCGGTAGAAATGCAGGCGCACCAGCACCGCGTGCACCCCAAGGAACAGCAGGTAGGTGCCAAACATCATCACCAGCAGCGTGGGCAGGAACACCCCGCTGATATCCAGTTCACCAATCACAGGGGTGCTCCGTCGAGGCCGGGGGGCAGTTGCGGTTGTTCAGCTGGCTCGAGCATCACCTCCACCCCCGGCAGCAGCGCCAGGCGCAGGCCGCTCAGGGCATGCAGCAGGTGGGTGCGGGCATCACCGCGCTCGTACAGCTCGTCCAGGTTCAGCGCCAGGCGAGCGCGTTCCATGTTGCGTAACAGTGCGGCCGGGGCATGCAGCCGTTCGCCAGCACGCAGGCAGGCGGCGTAGTGCGCACCGACTTCCTCGACCACAGTGTTCAGGCGCTCGCGAGCCTGCTGGCCGGCGCGCGGCATGTACGCCAGCAGGTCGAGCAGGTTCAACCCTACGCGCAGGTCGCGCAGTGCCACACCACTGTCCTGGCCGGTTTGCGACAGACGTGGCAGGTGCTGCATCAGGCGGTCGAGCATCTGTACGCCAACCTGGCGGTGCTCGGCCAAGGTCGCAGGCTCGGTCATTTCGACGATGTCGCGCCAGGCGAAGCGGGTCATGCGCTTGGCCGCCAGCTCCACGCCGAACGGGCGCATCACCAGGGTCCAGATAAAGGCGAACAGAAGGCCCGCGGGGCCGGCAAGGTTGGAGTTGAGGAAGGTGAAGAAGTCGGCGTCGTAGGCGCCCTGGATGCTGATGAAGGTCGACGTGTTGACGATGGTCAGCAAGGTGCCCAGGTAGAAGCGCGGCTGTACGGTCAGGGTGCCTATGCAGATGAACGGCACGGCAAAGGCCAGCACCAGCATCGGGAAGTCGTGCAGGTTGGGCAGTACCAAAAACAGGTACAGACTGGAGAAGATGACCGACATCAGCGTCCAGAAAAAGAACCGGTAGATCTGCGGTGCCGGGTCGTCCATGGCGGCGAAGAAGCTGCACGCAACTGCCGCGAGGATTACCGCACTGGCGCCGTCGTTCCAGCCCAGGCCGATCCACAGGCCGCAGGCGACCACGATCGCCAGGACCGTGGAGGCTACCGAGTACAGCATCAGGCCACGATCAAAAAACGCTGTCAGACGGCCCAGCCGCCAGTGGCGATACACCGCACGCCAAGGCTTGGCATCATCGGTACGCAGGGCGTGCTGCAGGGTGCAGCAGTCCTGCCACAGGTCGGCCCATTCGGTCAGGCGGTACAGGGCGTTGGACAACAGCAGCTCGGCGCGCTGATCGAGGGCGGCTGTAGCGGGCTGCAAGCGGCCGATCTGCTCGTGCAACGTGGCCCAGTGCGCTACCGAAGCGCTGTCGGCAGTGCCTTTGAGCCATTCACGAGCCGCTTCAAGCACGGGTTGAAGCTGGGCGAACTGGGCCGGGGCGCGGCCTTCCAGGGCTACCAATGCGTCGTCGAGGGCGTCGATCACCGGCAGCAGATGGATCATCCGCCCGCGCAATTCGCGGGCGTTCTTCAGGGTATGCGGGCCGGCACCTTCGTGGGCGAGCTGACCGATCATCAGCTCCAGCGAGTTGAAGGTGGTGACCATTGCCCCGCGCATACCGCCGACCTTGTCGGCACTGGCATCGCGGGCCAGGTAGGTGTCGCTGTAGCGAATCGCCTCGGTGAACCAGTTTCCGGTGGCACCGACTACCACCGGCGCCAGCCGTCGTGGCCAGAAGATAGCCCCGACGACTGCCGCGCAGACAATTCCCAAACAGATTTCCTGCGCGCGAGAAGAGGCCACATCGAACACTGCCAGCGGATTATCCACCACGGCCAAGGCAATCATCGGCAGGGTATAACCGGCCAGCATCAGCACGTAGTTGTTGGCCGTGCGCAGGTTCAGCGAAAGGAACAGCAAGGTGCCGGTCCACAGGGCAACGGCGATGCTCAGCAGCAACGGTGACTGCACCAGCGGCGGCACCAGGAAGATTGCCCCGCCAGCGCCGAGCAACGTGCCGACGGCACGGTACAACGCCTTGGAGCTGGTCGGGCCGACGAAGGGGCTGGAGACGATGTACACCGTCGCCATGGCCCAGTAGGGACGCGGCAGTTGCATGAGCAGGGCAATGTACAGGGCAATCATGGACGCGCCGAAGGTGCGCACGCCGTAGAACCAGTCACGGGCCGGAGGGACAGAGCTGAAGAAACCGTTCATGCCACCCCGCCTGCGCTGCCCAGGCCGGCAGCCTCGAAGGCACGAAGCACACGCAAGGCAGCTTCCAGGTCGGCCTGATCGATACCGCCGAGCACATCGCGGCGCAAGCGCACCAGTTCGGCTTCAATGGCTTCGGCCAGGGCACGGCCTTCGGCAGTCAGGCTCAGTGCCTTGGCGCGGCGATCCAGTGGGTCCTCGCTGCGGCACACCAGGCCAGCTTTGCACAGTTGGTCAAGCAGGCGTACCAGCGACGGGCTTTCCAGGCCGGCGGCCTGGGCCACAGCCACCTGGTGCACGCCGTCGCCCAGGCGCACGATCATCAGCAACGGCGCAGCGCAGGCCTCGGAAATGCCGTAGCCGGTCAAGGCGGTATGACAGATGCGCCGCCAGTGGCGGGCAGCAACTACCAGGCCACTGCTGACTTGCAGGCGCAGGAAATCAAGGGACATGAAGAGAACCAAGTATATTCATAGTTTGCTAACTATCAATATACGCCCCGAAATCCCCCTGTCGTCAACAGGGGGCGACGGATAGCCGGGGTGAAATGTTGTTCATTTTTCAGCCAGTGCTGGCGCGCTTCGCGGGTAAACCCGCACACAGGGGCTGCACCGGGTTCGGGATCTACGCAATCCCTGTGCAGCACTGGAGAGAAATACTCAGGGCTGGATCTGGTCTTCCAGCTTCATGGTCAAGGCCAATGTGCTGCCCATTTGCACCGCCCGGTCCCGCCACTCCTGATACCGCACCGCATCACGGCTGCTGAAATGCACCGCCAGCTCCTCTGCCGCTTGCACCACCCCCGCCGCTGCTGCCAGCTCAAGCCAGTACAGCGCTGCCTTGAGGTTGGCCTCTACGTGCAGCCCATGCATCAACCGGTAGCCCACTTCAAAACGACAACGCGCCTCGCCCTGTTCGGCGCCACGCATGAACCACTGGTAGGCCTGCACCAGGTCAACCTGCCACTCCAGGTCACCGTCGCACACCTCCTCCTCGTACAGGTCACCCAGTGCGGCGGCGGCATGCAGCATGCCGCGGTCGAAGGCCTGCCGGTAACACTCCGCCGCCTGCACATAGGAAGGGTCGATGCCTTTGCCGAAGTAGTGCTGCTGGCCAAGGTTGAACCAGGCAGCAGCATTGCCCTGCAGGGCCGCCATGCGCAACAGGTGCCCGGCCAGCACGGTATCGGCCCGCCAGTACTTGCCGTTGAGCCAGATCCAGCCGAGGTCGTTCAATGCTGGCACACTGCCTTGCAATGCCTGGCGGCGCAGGTCGACATACACCGCCTGCAGGTCGTTGGCCTCATCCAGGCGGTTGACCAGCAGCGACCGCTGGCTGGGCAAGCCCACACCGGAGAACAGCCGCTGTCGCTTTCCTACAGGAGCCGGAGGGGCGATGACCCGCTCGGGCAGAAGGCGGGCAAGTAGCGAATGGATATTGCTGGCAACAGACATGTTCATCCTCATTGAACGACGCACAACCCAACCTTCGGCTGTGATGAGGCGTGATTCTGCGTGATGTCACGTCAAAACCTGTCGCGAACGAACCGGCACGAGGCAACCAAATGCGACTTCCTTGATCTGAGCAGGCTGTGGCCAATTGCCATGCCCCTCGCATGCCGCCATCCTATTGCGGCAAGCCTAGACAAGGACGTTATCTTTTGCCGTTCGCCACCACTCGCGCCACCCTTAGCCGACAGTGGGCGCTGCTGCGCCAGTTGCCCAGCCGTTCCCCAGGCATAACCAGCGCCGAGCTGGTCTGGCGCCTGCGTGACGTGGGGTTCACGGTCAGCAAACGCACTGTCGAGCGTGACCTCAACGAGCTTTCGCTGATATTCCCGCTGGAGCGCAATGACAAGAGCATTCCGTTCGGTTGGCACTGGTCGGCCAGTGCCGTGGGCGAATTGCGCGGTAATTTCGACTTGCTGACACATCTGCGAGGGGATGCGTTGCAGCCATCGCAGGGTGAGGGCGTGGAGCTGGTGGCGCGAATCAGCGATGCACTGGCGCGGCAGTTGCGGGATGCGCCATTGAGCAGCGACATGCAACTGACGGCGCTGGAGCATGGGCATCGGTTACGCGGCACGGTAAGTGACGGTTGGCCATTACGCTGGTGGCTGTTGAGCCATGGGGACAGGGTGGTGGTAGAGCAGCCTGCCGGCTTGCGGGAGGAGATTGGCAGGATTCTGAGCAATGCGGCAGCTCAGTATCAGAATTTGTAGCCAGTACAGGGTCTTTCGCGGCGGTTCTGCGCCTCGCCCCTCTTTCAAGGACGAAGATCCCGCAGACGCGGATTCTAGCGTCAATCTGCCGCGAAAAGGCCGGTACTGGCTAACCTGCTAGCGCTGCATCCCCCATCGCCGCACCGTCAACCGCTCCAGCGTATTGAACACCAGCCCTTCCACCAGCAGACCGATCAGGATCACCACCGCCAACCCGGCAAAGACCTTGTCGGTATACAGTTCGTTGCGGTTCTGGAAGATGTACCAACCCAACCCGCCTTTGCCACTGCTGGCACCAAACACCAATTCAGCGGCTATAAGGGTACGCCAGGCAAACGCCCAGCCGATCTTCAACCCCGACAAGATCGACGGCAGGGCTGCTGGCACGAGGATGTGCAATACCAGCCGCAGGCCCTTCAGACCATAGTTGCGGCCAGCCATGCGCAGCGTCTCCGACACACCGAGGAAGCCGGCATAAGTATTTAGCGCCAACGCCCATAGCACCGAATGCACCAGCACGAAGATCAGGCTGTTGTCACCCAGCCCGAACCACAGCAAGGCCAGCGGCAGCAGGGCAATGGCCGGCAACGGGTTGAACATCGAGGTCAGTGTGCCCAGTAAGTCTCGGCCCAATTGGGTCGACACCGCCAGGCTGGTTAGGCCAAAGGCCAGGACGATACCCAGCACATAGCCTTTGAGCAGTATTACCAGCGAAACACCGACCTTGGCGGGCAGTTCGCCACTGATCATGCCGTCCCATAGCGCCGTGGCGGTTTGCAGAAAGCTTGGCAGCAGCAGGTCATTGTCCTGGTAGCGGGCAACGGCTTCCCATAGCACAGCGATCACCAGCAATATGACCGCCTTTCTCAACCAGCCTTGCTGCCACAGGCGTTGGGCCAAGGGGAGTTGTCGTTCTACAGGCACACTGAGCAGGGGCTCCAGCTGCACCTCGTATTCCTGGCGTACAGGTGTAGTGGTCATGGCTGAGGCTCCTGTCAGTAGGCGATACGAATATCGTTGAACCCAAGGTTGTCAGGCTGTTCCGGGATATCGGCTTCATCGAACAGCAAACGGTGGATACGCCGGGCACTGGCCTGGAAGTCGCTGCCACCCAGGCTGCCCAGGCCGTATTGATGGCTGTGCACTTCGGCGCGCACCCGCCCCGGGTGCGGCGACAACAGCAGGATACGGTTGCCGACCACCAGCGCTTCTTCGATGGAGTGGGTGACGAACAACAGGGTGAACCGCACTTCCTCCCACAGCAGCAACAGCTCTTCCTGCATCTTGCGCCGGGTCAGCGCATCCAGGGCGGCGAACGGCTCATCCATCAACAGGATCTTGGGCTGGGTGGCCAAGGCCCGGGCAATTGCCACACGTGCCTTCATACCACCGGACAACGTGTGTGGATAAGCATCGGCAAAGGCGGCCAGACCGACCTTCTCCAGATAATGCAGCGCCCGCTCCTCCGCCTCCGCACGCTTGAGTTGGCCAGACACCAGCAGCGGAAAGATGACGTTCTGCTTCACCGTTTTCCACGGCGGCAACTGGTCAAACTCCTGGAACACCACGATGCGGTCGGGGCCTGGGCCACGAACTGTCTGGCCCTGCAGCAGAATCTGGCCTTCTTGCGGCTGGATAAAACCGGCCACGGCTTTGAGCAGGGTGGACTTGCCACAGCCGGAGGGGCCGAGCAGTACAAAACGATCAGTGCGGTCGACTTCGAAGCTGACCTGATGGGTGGCCCGCACCACGCGTTGCGCGGTACGGTATTCGAGGCTGAGGTTATCCACCTTGAGCAAAGGCGGCGCTGCAACACGGCTCAGGTTGCTGGCCGTGTGGCCTGGCAATGGGGCGGTCATGATCGGTCAGCTCCCCTGCAGCGGGCGTTCATCCTGGAAGAAGTAATCCTTCCACGATTGCGGCTTGTGCTTGATGGCGCCTACCCGATAGAGAAAATCGGCCAGCTTGTAGGTGTTCTTGGGCGTAACGGTAAATTCGTACTGCGGGTTGTCGATCAGCTTGATCAGCGCGTCGCGGTCGATCTTGGCCTTGGTTACGCGGATATAGGTGTCGGCGGCAGCGGCCTTGTCTTTCTGGGCGAAGTCTGCGGCTTCGGCCAGGGCATCGACGAAGGCCTTGTAGGTCTTGGGGTTGTCCTTGCGGAACTTCTCAGTAGCAAACAGCAAGGTCGGCGAGTTGGGGCCGAGCAGGTCGTAGCTGTTGAGCACCACGTGCACGTCCTTGTTGGCCAGCACCTGGTCCTGGAACGGCGGGTTGGAGAAGTGCCCGTTCAGCTCGGTGCCGCCCGCCAACAGCGCGGCGGTGGCGTCCGGGTGCGGCACGGCCAAGGTGTATTTGTCGAGGCGATTGTATTCCTTGTCGCCCCACTGCTGGGCAGCGGCGTACTGCAGGAAGCGCGACTGCACCGAAACACCCACCGCCGGAACGGCGATACGGTCTTTGTCGGAGATGTCGGCGATGGTCTTCACGTTGGGGTTGCTGCTGACCAGGTAGTACGGGAAGTTGCCGAGCGATGCCACGGCCTTCACGTTCTGCCGGCCCTTGGTGCGGTCCCAGACGGTCAACAGCGGCCCGACACCGGCGCCGGCGATGTCCACCGAACCGGACAACAATGCGTCGTTGATGGCCGAGCCACCCGACAGCTGCGCCCAATCGACTTCGATGTCGATGCCCTGCTCCTTGCCGTGCTTCTCAATCAGGTGCTGGTCACGCACCACGTTCAGCAGCAGGTAGACGATGCCGAATTGTTCGGCAATACGGATCTTGCCTTCGGCCTGGGCCACGGCGGGGGCGGCTAGGTTGCCGACGACCAGGCTTGCGCCCAGGCCGATGCTTGCCGCCAGGCGGCTGATGGATTTGCGCATGATGGTTTCCTCAGTCGTCAGAACGGGGCATCGCCCTGGATGGTGGTGCGGTACAGCTTGCGCCGCAGGTGCGCGGGGCAGCCGGTGGCCAAGTGGATCAGCGAGCGGTTGTCCCAGAACACCAGGTCATGGGGCTGCCACTGGTGGCGGTAAATGTTCTGCTCCAGCACGCTAAGGGCATACAGCTGCTGCAGCACGTCGCGGCTTTCATCATCAGGCAGGCCGACAATGCGGGTGGTGAAGCCTTCACTGACGAACAGGGCCTTGCGGCCGTTTTCCGGGTGGGTGCGGACTACCGGGTGAATGACCTCCTTTACCTGCGCCAGTTGCTCGGCAGTCAGGGTCGGGCGCCAGTTGCCTTCGAATTTGGTTTCAGCGTAACGGGCGGTATAGGAGTGAGCGGCACTGCGGCCCTCGACCACTTTGCGCAGGGTGTCAGGTACAGCGTCCCAGGCTTTATGCATGTCGGCGAACAAGGTGTCACCGCCTTCACTGGGCAGTTCCTGGGCATGCAGCATGGAACCGAGGCTTGGCAGCTCTTTGTACGACAGGTCCGAATGCCAGAACTTGCCGGCATCACCCAGGCCGATGTTCTGGCCATTTTCGATGATGTTGGAAACGATCAGGATCTCGGGGTGGCCAGTCAGCAAGAACTGCTTGAGCACATGGATCTGTAACTCACCGAAGCGGCGGCTAAAGGCGATCTGCTGTTCCGGGCTGATACGCTGGTCGCGGAACACCAGCACATGGTGGTCGAGGTGGGCGCGATGGATACGGGTGAAATCCTCGGCGCTGACCGGTTTGGCCAGGTCCAGACCTATGATCTCGGCGCCGACGGCACCCGAGAAGGGGCGAACTTCAAAAACTTGCGGCTGGGCGCTGTCGATGGACGACAAGGCGTTCAAGGCGGCTGACATTTTTCACTCCCACGCAATGCGCGACCTCAATGGCGCGCAACGATCAGAAACGCACGGGGATTTCCCGTGTGGGTTCAAGTCGTGCGGCGCATCGATTGGTCGACGGGTACGCAGTGAAAGCGACTATAAAGTCATAAGTCCAATATTTTAAATACCATTAAGGAATAACAATATCACTCTCGCGGGAGCGTCCTGCAGTCAGATCAGCCCGCCCTGCTCTTCTTCGTCAATCAGGTTATTGAGGCTGCTGAGCGCCTTGCGCGCCGTGGAACGGTTGAGCAGCTTGGCCTGCGCGCCGGCGGGCAGGTCGGTGATCTTGAACACGCCCTTGGCGGTCAACACGTCGATCAGGTCCTCAAGCACGCGGATCATGTCCAGGTCGCTTTGTTTGAGCTGGTTGAGGCTGTTTTCCACGACATCATCGGCAAACCATTCCTGGATATCGGCATGGTCTGAAGGGAGCATTTCGGTGAACTGATCAAACGCGGCTGCTTCCACCCGCAGCAACTGGCCGGCGGCGTTGCGTTGCACGTAGAACATGGCGATGTCCCTCGTCACGTTGGTTCCTTGTTGGTAGACAGCAGCATAGGCAAAGATCGCCGGGCGCGCAGGCCCGGCGCCAGAGTATGCGCTGTTGGCGGGTAGCAGGAAAGAGCCGGGGCCGCTGTGCGGCCCCGGTGGTCTGTCAGCTGTCCTTGTTGTGGATGATGATGGTCGGATCGGCACCGCTGATCAACGAGTTGATCGTCTGGTTGGACCAGTTCACCCCTTCCAGTTTGATAGTCACGTCGGCGTTGGCGATACCACCTTCGGCGTTGAGCTTGCCTTCGCTGCTGACTTGCAACGTGGTCGTACCCTCCACCGTGGTGAGCTTCAGGTAGTTGTCGATGGTGCTGCCCTTCTCGCCCTGCAGCAGGTCCTTCAGGTCGATACGGTCACCCTCGGCCTTGTTGAAGTCCTTGATCACGTCGTTACCGATGTCGCCAGCCTTCCATACGAAGGTGTCGGCACCGCTGCCACCGATCAGGATATCGTCGCCCTGGCCACCGATCAGGGAGTCATTGCCGGTACCGCCCAGCAGGATGTCGTTACCTTTGCCACCATCGAGCGTGTCGCTGCCACCTTGGCCGAAGAGGATGTCATTGCCATTGCCGCCCGACAGGATGTCATTGCCGTCTTTGGCACCGGAGATATCGAACTCGGTGTAGTGCTCGGTGATGTACTGGTGAACATTGCTGGTAGTGACAGCACTGACTTCAACACCGCTCTTCTGTGCAACGTACGTCTGCAGGGCCTGGTAACCCTCGCTGACGACACCGTTGAGGGTGATCAGGTCACCGAAGATGATGTCGTTGCCGTTACCACTATCAATGGTGTCGGCACCTGGCACCGTTGCTTCGGAGTGACCGAGAATCGCCTTGGCCAAATCGGACGGGTCGATATTGGTCTGTGGCTTGCCGGCACTGTCGTAAGGTTTCAGATCGTTCAGCGTGACATCGCTGTTCAGGCCGATAGCCTGGACTTTGCTCAAGCCATTGGTGCCGCCCAATACTGCGAAACTTTCAGTAGAACCTGCGGCCGAGTAGACGTAGTTCCAGTAATCCGCGTAGCCGGTACCGTCCAGGCTGGAGAGTTCATAGGTACCATCACCTTGTGCGTGAAGGGTGCCGACCGTCTTGGTGGAGTCAAGCACCAACTCACCGCGGCGGTTCTCGGTATAGGTCAGCACTTTGACCACACCATTGCTGCTGATCTCGACCTTGTGAGTCGCATCGGCCCAGGCGCTGAACGTGTCACCCATCTTGTAATTGTTGACGTTGACTACATCATCCAGGCTTTTGCCATTCTTCCACAGGCTAGGGTTGGTGGACTCACCGCTCTGATAATAGGTTGGCTTACCGTCGGTAATGAAGTAAGTCAGGTTCTCCGCACCTTTGTTGCCGGTGGCCATGGTGCTGTTGAAGAAGTTGGACGTGGTCTTGAACGCGTCTTCATAGTTGGTACCGCCACCGTAGTAGCCGCCCACCATCGAGTTCAATACCGCCTGCAACTTGCTCAAAGCATCCGGGTCGGCAAGGTTCACTGCCACGTTCTTGTTTACCTGGGTATCGAAGTCGACCAGGAAGATGTTTACGGTACCCGAGGTGTCCGAGCCCAGGCTGGCCTTGAGCGTGTTGAACACCGAGGCCAACTGCGTCTTGGCGTCGGCAATCGACTTGTCGCTCATACTGCCCGAGCTATCGACCATGAAGGCGATGTTGTAGTTCTTGCCCTGAACCACGTTCAGCCCGGATACGTCAGCGACGATGATGTCGTTGCCTTCACTACCGGTCATCGTGTCATTGCCCGAGGTACCTACACTGGCCTTGTAGGTCGCAGCGTACACCGTCACCGGGATATTGCCGGTGGTGATGGCCGAGCCGCCCAGGCTTTCGGTGGCAGTCGAGGTAACCGTGATGTCGAACGAGCCTTTGTAATAGGCCGGCGGGGTCAGCGTCAGGCTGCTGAGTTTCCAGCCTGTCACATCGACCGGGGCAGTACCAACCGTGACCGTGTGGCCTGCACCATCGCTCAATACGGTACCTTTCGGGATACCGCTGAGTGTCACGTTCAGGCTTTCGGAGCCGTCAGTGTCGGTCAGGGCGGTGGAAATACCGACCAGTTTCACCGAGCCACCCTCAGGCCCTTCGTTGAGCTTGTAGCCGTCGTAGTAGCTCTGACCATTCACGGTGTGCAGGTCGGACACGCCCAGGCCTGCGTTCGCCATCTCGGTCACGTTCTGGTACATCTTGACGTTCGAGCTGCTCAGGTCGGTAACGGCACCGGAGCCTACCTGGATGTTCAGGTCATAGCTGCCTGGACCGGACTGGTTGGCATGGTAGACCTCGATCGGGTAGTAGCCGCTGGTATTTGGGGTAAAGGTACCCGACACCCCGCCACCGGCTCCCCAGGTGGCCGTGACTACAGTCTTGCCACCGATGGTGACCACGAAGCTGTCGTCGGCCAAGCCACTGAAGGTATAGACCTTGCCGGCTTCCAGGTAGATCAGGCCCGACGTTTTCGAACCGGTGCCAGCGGTGACGCTGCCATCGGACTGCACGTTGGTCGTGGTGCTGCTGGAGTTCGCGCTGCCGGAGTTGGCAAAGACCGTCTTCAGATCCTCGCCGGTAATGCCGTTGCCGCCAGTACCCAGGCCTTTGAGGCTGGTCCAGACTTCCTTGGTCAGCCCTTTGGACTCGATATCGGCGCTGCCGAAGCTCAGGGTCGGTTTGTCGGCAACCGGGCTGATATCGACCTTCATGGTCACTTCGCTGCCCAAGTTGGTGCCATCGTTCGGCTTGAACTTGAACTGGGCGTAGTCAGCCTTCTGGTTACCCACGCCAGTACCACCGTAGTTGTCCGCACCCGACTGGTTGAGGGCCGGAACGAACTTCAGGTTCTTGGCAGTGATATCAGCCTGGCTGACCACCTGGCCAACGGCCACATTTACCCATGCAGTACCGTTGAAGAACTGCAAGTTGCCGGCGGCCGGGAGCGAGGTAATGGTCACAGACAGGTTAGTGTTGCCGTCGGCATCAGTGACTTTGAAATCACTCCAGGCAAACACGTAATCGGTGTCCTCCACGCCAAATACTGCGCCGCCAGGCGAAACCGGCAGGTGGTCATTGTCGAGAATGGTGGTCGTCACGCTCGATTTGCTGCTATCAACCTGCAAGTTCTCGAAGTTACCACCCGTGGCGGCTTCGATCTTCACGACGAAGTTCTCGGTACCTTCGACCAGTTTGTCATCGATGGTAGCGATGTTGAACGTCGTGCCTGTGCTGTTGGCCGGAATCTTCACGGTCGCAACACCGGTGAAGTCATCACCGTTTTTGGCGGTACCGCTGTAGCTAAGGGTGATAGTGACTTCGGACTTGGACGCGTTGCTCAGGGTCAGCGTGTACTGGCCGGTTTCACCTTCGGTCAGAGAAGACGTGCCGGTAATACCAACGGTGGTGACGTCACCCTGGTTGCCGGTGCCCGGCGTTCCCGTACCTGGTTCGTCGGTCACAGCGGTGCTGACCGGGGTCTTGTCCAGCGTCAGTTGCTCGAATTTGCCGACATCCGCACCTTCAACGGTTGCGATCGATTTGATCACAGGGTCGTTGGTGCCAACGTAGACGTTGTCCGGGGCAGTCACGGTAGCAGTACCCACGGTACCGTTGGCCGGCACAGTGATGACGGTTTTGCCGTCGCTCAGCGTGAAGGTCAATGCACTGTGGTTGTTGATCGGCAGACCATCTTTGTTGGTCAGGGTGATGGTGTAGGTGATCTCACCACCTTCGGTGACCGAAGGGGTCGCGGTCAGCTTGGCCACCACTTCGTCGGTGGTGTCGGTAACCTGAACGGTAGCCGCACCGCCCAGTTGCAGGTTCTCGAACTTAGCGCCAGTGACGTCTACCGCCGAATTGATACCCAGGCTGATCTGGCCAGCATCGTTGTAGACGTCATCGCCTTGCGCAGCGTGGGTGTACGGCGCGCTGGTTTCGCCGGCCTTGATGGTGACCTGAGCATTGTTGCTCAGGGTCACGACCAGGTCGTGAGCCAGGGCGGTGTTGATGTGCACGGTGAAGGTCGGTTTGACGTTCTCGGCCACCGAAGTCTGGTCGGCCGTGATGGTGACCTTGACCAGGTCGCCTTCGTTGCCTGGGGTGCCCGGCTCGTCGGTGACCGACGTGCTGACCGGGGTCTTGTCGAGTGTCAGTTGTTCGAACTTGCCGACATCTGCGCCTTCAACGGTTGCGATCGACTTCACGACAGGGTCGTTAGCGCCGACGTAGACGTTATCCGGGGCAGTGACGGTGGCAGTACCCACGGTGCCGTTGGCCGGCACGGTGATGACGGTTTTGCCGTCGCTCAGCGTAAAGGTCAATGCACTGTGGTTGTTGATCGGCAAGCCGTCTTTGTTGGTCAGCGTGATGGTGTAAGTGATCTCGCCGCCTTCGGTGACCGAAGGGGTCGCGGTCAGCTTGGCCACGACTTCGTCGGTGGTGTCGGTGACATCCACCTTCGCGGCACCGCCCAGCTCCAGGTTTTCGAAGGTGCGACCGTCTACATCCACAGCAGACGTGATGCCCAGGCTGATCTGGCCAGCGTCGTTGTAGACGTCATCACCCTGAGCAGCGTGGGTGTACGGCGCGCTGGTTTCACCGGCCTTGATGGTGACCTGGGCGTTGTTGCTCAGGGTCACGACCAGGTCGTGAGCCAGGGCGGTGTTGATGTGCACAGTGAAGGTCGGTTTGACGTTCTCGGCTACCGAGGTCTGGTCGGCCGTGATGGTGACCTTGACCAGGTCGCCTTCGTTGCTGCCGCCCGGGTTGCCTGGGGTACCAGGCTCGTCGGTGACGGTAGTGCTGAC
Organism: Pseudomonas sp. JY-Q; assembly: GCF_001655295.1. Taxonomy (NCBI): domain Bacteria; kingdom Pseudomonadati; phylum Pseudomonadota; class Gammaproteobacteria; order Pseudomonadales; family Pseudomonadaceae; genus Pseudomonas; species Pseudomonas sp. JY-Q. Next base: position 5,949,631 of record NZ_CP011525.1, read on the forward strand.
CGGGGTCTTGTCGAGTGTCAGTTGCTCGAACTTGCCGACATCCGCGCCTTCAACGGTAGCGATCGACTTCACGACAGGGTCGTTAGCGCCGACGTAGACGTTGTCCGGGGCAGTGACGGTAGCAGTACCTACGGTACCGTTGGCCGGCACGGTGATGACGGTTTTGCCGTCGCTCAGCGTGAAGGTTAATGCACTGTGGTTGTTGATCGGCAAGCCGTCTTTGTTGGTCAGCGTAATGGTGTAAGTGATCTCACCGCCTTCGGTGACCGACGGGGTCGCGGTCAGCTTGGCCACGACTTCGTCGGTGGTGTCGGTGACATCCACCTTCGCGGCACCGCCCAGCTCCAGGTTTTCGAAGGTGCGACCGTCTACATCCACAGCAGACGTGATGCCCAGGCTGATCTGGCCAGCGTCGTTGTAGACGTCATCGCCCTGCGCAGCGTGGGTGTACGGCGCGCTGGTTTCGCCGGCCTTGATGGTGACCTGGGCATTGTTGCTCAGGGTCACGACCAGGTCGTGAGCCAGCGGCTGGTTGACGTGCACAGTGAAGGTCGGCTTGACGTTCTCGGCCACCGAAGTCTGGTCGGCCGTGATGGTGACCTTGACCAGGTCGCCTTCGTTGCTGCCGCCCGGGTTGCCTGGGGTACCAGGCTCGTCGGTGACGGTAGTGCTGACCGGGGTCTTGTCCAGCGTCAGTTGCTCGAACTTGCCGACATCCGCGCCTTCAACGGTTGCGATCGACTTCACGACAGGGTCGTTAGCGCCGACGTAGACGTTGTCCGGGGCAGTGACAGTGGCAGTACCCACGGTACCGTTGGCCGGCACGGTGATGACGGTTTTGCCGTCGCTCAGCGTGAAGGTCAATGCACTGTGGTTGTTGATCGGCAGACCATCTTTGTTGGTCAGGGTGATGGTGTAAGTGATCTCGCCGCCTTCGGTGACCGAAGGGGTCGCGGTCAACTTGGCCACTACTTCGTCGGTGGTGTCAGTCACTTGAACCGAAGCCGCACCGCCCAACTCGAGGTTCTCGAAGGTCGCACCAGTGGCGTCCACCGCCGAGGTGATGCCCAGGCTGATCTGGCCAGCGTCGTTGTAGACGTCATCGCCTTGCGCAGCGTGGGTGTACGGCGCGCTGGTTTCGCCGGCCTTGATGGTGACCTGAGCATTGTTGCTCAGGGTCACGACCAGGTCGTGAGCCAGGGCGGTGTTGATGTGCACGGTGAAGGTCGGCTTGACGTTCTCGGCCACCGAAGTCTGGTCGGCCGTGATGGTGACCTTGACCAGGTCGCCTTCGTTGCTGCCGCCCGGGTTGCCTGGGGTACCAGGCTCGTCGGTGACGGTAGTGCTGACCGGCGTCTTGTCGAGGGTCAGTTGCTCGAACTTGCCGACATCCGCGCCTTCAACGGTAGCGATCGATTTGATCACAGGGTCGTTGGTGCCAACGTAGACGTTGTCCGGGGCAGTCACGGTAGCAGTACCCACGGTACCGTTGGCCGGCACGGTGATGACGGTTTTGCCGTCGCTCAGCGTGAAGGTCAATGCACTGTGGTTGTTGATCGGCAGACCATCTTTGTTGGTCAGGGTGATGGTGTAGGTGATCTCACCACCTTCGGTGACCGAAGGGGTGGCAGTCAGCTTGGCCACTACTTCGTCGGTGGTGTCGGTCACTTGGACCGAAGCCGCACCGCCCAGCTCCAGGTTTTCGAAGGTGCGACCGTCTACATCCACAGCGGACGTGATACCCAGACTGATCTGGCCAGCATCGTTGTAGACGTCATCACCCTGCGCAGCGTGGGTGTACGGCGCGCTGGTCTCGCCGGCCTTGATGGTGACCTGGGCATTGTTGCTCAGGGTCACGACCAGGTCGTGGGCCAGCGGCTGGTTGACGTGCACGGTGAAGGTCGGTTTGACGTTCTCGGCCACCGAGGTCTGGTCAGCAGTAATAGTGACCTTGACCAGGTCGCCTTCGTTGCCCGGCGTACCTGGCTCGTCGGTAACCGACGTGCTGACCGGGGTTTTGTCGAGGGTCAGTTGCTCGAACTTGCCGACATCTGCGCCTTCAACGGTTGCGATCGATTTGATCACAGGGTCGTTGGTGCCAACGTAGACGTTGTCCGGGGCAGTCACGGTGGCAGTACCCACGGTGCCGTTGGCCGGCACGGTGATGACGGTTTTGCCGTCGCTCAGCGTAAAGGTCAATGCACTGTGGTTGTTGATCGGCAAGCCGTCTTTGTTGGTCAGCGTGATGGTGTAAGTGATCTCGCCGCCTTCGGTGACCGAAGGGGTCGCGGTCAGCTTGGCCACGACTTCGTCGGTGGTGTCGGTGACATCCACCTTCGCGGCACCGCCCAGCTCCAGGTTTTCGAAGGTGCGACCGTCTACATCCACAGCAGACGTGATGCCCAGGCTGATCTGGCCAGCGTCGTTGTAGACGTCATCGCCTTGCGCATCGTGGGTGTACGGCGCGCTGGTTTCGCCAGCCTTGATGGTGACCTGAGCATTGTTGCTCAGGGTCACGACCAGGTCGTGAGCCAGGGCGGTGTTGATGTGCACGGTGAAGGTCGGCTTGACGTTCTCGGCCACCGAAGTCTGGTCGGCCGTGATGGTGACCTTGACCAGGTCGCCTTCGTTGCTGCCGCCCGGGTTGCCTGGGGTACCAGGCTCGTCGGTGACGGTAGTGCTGACCGGCGTCTTGTCGAGGGTCAGTTGCTCGAACTTGCCGACATCCGCACCTTCAACGGTTGCGATCGATTTGATCACAGGGTCGTTGGTGCCAACGTAGACGTTGTCCGGGGCAGTCACGGTAGCAGTACCCACGGTACCGTTGGCCGGCACGGTGATGACGGTTTTGCCGTCGCTCAGCGTGAAGGTCAATGCACTGTGGTTGTTGATCGGCAGGCCGTCTTTGTTGGTCAGGGTAATGGTGTAGGTGATCTCGCCGCCTTCGGTCACCGACGGGGTAGCAGTCAGCTTGGCCACCACTTCGTCGGTGGTGTCGGTCACTTGAACCGAAGCCGCACCGCCCAACTCGAGGTTCTCGAAGGTCGCACCAGTGGCGTCCACCGCCGAGGTGATGCCCAGGCTGATCTGGCCAGCGTCGTTGTAAACGTCATCACCCTGCGCAGCGTGGGTGTACGGCGCGCTGGTTTCGCCGGCCTTGATGGTGACCTGAGCGTTGTTGCTCAGGGTCACGACCAGGTCGTGAGCCAGGGCGGTGTTGATGTGCACGGTGAAGGTCGGCTTGACGTTCTCAGCTACCGAGGTCTGGTCGGCGGTGATGGTGACCTTAACCAGATCGCCTTCGTTGCCTGGGGTGCCTGGCTCGTCGGTGACCGACGTGCTGACCGGGGTCTTGTCCAGCGTCAGCTGTTCGAACTTACCGACATCCGCGCCTCCAACGGTTGCGATCGACATCACGACAGGGTCGTTGGTGCCGACGTAGACGTTGTCCGGGGCAGTGACGGTGGCAGTGCCCACGGTGCCGTTGGCCGGCACGGTGATGACGGTTTTGCCGTCGCTCAGCGTGAAGGTCAATGCACTGTGGTTGTTGATCGGCAGACCATCTTTGTTGGTCAGCGTGATGGTGTAGGTGATCTCGCCGCCTTCGGTCACCGAAGGCGTCGCGGTCAGCTTGGCCACCACTTCGTCGGTGGTGTCGGTCACTTGAACCGAAGCGTTGCCGCCCAGTTGCAGGTTCTCGAAGGTGCGACCGTCTACATCCACAGCAGACGTGATGCCCAGGCTGATCTGGCCAGCGTCGTTGTAGACGTCATCGCCTTGCGCAGCGTGGGTGTATGGCGCGCTAGTTTCGCCGGCCTTGATGGTGACCTGGGCATTGTTGCTCAGGGTCACGACCAGGTCGTGAGCCAGGGCGGTGTTGATGTGTACGGTGAAGGTCGGTTTGACGTTCTCAGCCACCGAGGTCTGGTCAGCAGTAATAGTGACCTTGACCAGGTCGCCTTCGCTGCCTGGGGTACCTGGCTCGTCGGTAACCGACGTGCTGACCGGGGTTTTGTCGAGGGTCAGTTGCTCGAACTTGCCGACATCCGCACCTTCAACGGTTGCGATCGACATCACGACAGGGTCGTTGGTACCGACGTAGACGTTGTCCGGGGCAGTCACGGTGGCAGTGCCCACGGTGCCATTAGCCGGCACGGTGATGACGGTTTTGCCGTCGCTCAGCGTGAAGGTCAATGCACTGTGGTTGTTGATCGGCAGGCCGTCTTTGTTGGTCAGGGTGATGGTGTAGGTGATCTCGCCGCCTTCGGTGACCGAAGGGGGGGCGGTCAGCTTGGCCACCACTTCGTCGGTGGTGTCGGTGACATCCACCTTCGCGGCACCGCCCAGCTCCAGGTTTTCGAAGGTGCGACCGTCTACATCCACAGCGGACGTGATACCCAGACTGATCTGGCCAGCATCGTTGTAGACGTCATCACCCTGCGCAGCGTGGGTGTACGGCGCGCTGGTCTCGCCGGCCTTGATGGTGACCTGGGCATTGTTGCTCAGGGTCACGACCAGGTCGTGGGCCAGCGGCTGGTTGACGTGCACGGTGAAGGTCGGTTTGACGTTCTCAGCCACCGAGGTCTGGTCAGCAGTAATAGTGACCTTGACCAGGTCGCCTTCGTTGCCCGGCGTACCTGGCTCGTCGGTAACCGACGTGCTGACCGGGGTTTTGTCGAGGGTCAGTTGCTCGAACTTGCCGACATCTGCGCCTTCAACGGTTGCGATCGATTTGATCACAGGGTCGTTGGTGCCAACGTAGACGTTGTCCGGGGCAGTGACAGTGGCAGTACCCACGGTGCCGTTGGCCGGCACGGTGATGACGGTTTTGCCGTCGCTCAGCGTGAAGGTCAATGCACTGTGGTTGTTGATCGGCAAGCCGTCTTTGTTGGTCAGCGTGATGGTGTAGGTGATCTCGCCGCCTTCGGTCACCGACGGGGTCGCGGTCAACTTGGCCACTACTTCGTCGGTGGTGTCAGTCACTTGAACCGAAGCGTTGCCGCCCAGTTGCAGGTTCTCGAAGGTGCGACCGTCTACATCCACAGCAGACGTGATGCCCAGGCTGATCTGGCCAGCGTCGTTGTAGACGTCATCACCCTGAGCAGCGTGGGTGTATGGCGCGCTGGTTTCGCCGGCCTTGATGGTGACCTGAGCGTTGTTGCTCAGGGTCACGACCAGGTCGTGAGCCAGGGCGGTGTTGATGTGCACGGTGAAGGTCGGCTTGACGTTCTCGGCCACCGAGGTCTGGTCAGCCGTGATGGTGACTTTGACCAAGTCGCCTTCGTTGCCCGGCGTACCTGGCTCGTCGGTAACCGACGTGCTGACCGGGGTTTTGTCCAGCGTCAGTTGCTCGAACTTGCCGACATCTGCGCCTTCAACGGTTGCGATCGACTTCACGACAGGGTCGTTAGCGCCGACGTAGACGTTGTCCGGGGCAGTGACGGTGGCAGTGCCCACGGTGCCGTTGGCCGGCACGGTGATGACGGTTTTGCCGTCGCTCAGCGTGAAGGTCAATGCACTGTGGTTGTTGATCGGCAAGCCGTCTTTGTTGGTCAGGGTGATGGTGTAGGTGATCTCGCCGCCTTCGGTGACCGAAGGGGTCGCGGTCAGCTTGGCCACGACTTCGTCGGTGGTGTCGGTGACATCCACCTTCACGGCACCGCCCAGCTCCAGGTTTTCGAAGGTGCGACCGTCTACATCCACAGCAGACGTGATGCCCAGGCTGATCTGGCCAGCGTCGTTGTAGACGTCATCGCCCTGCGCAGCGTGGGTGTACGGCGCGCTGGTTTCGCCGGCCTTGATGGTGACCTGAGCATTGTTGCTCAGGGTCACGACCAAATCGTGGGCCAGGGCGGTGTTGATGTGTACGGTGAAGGTCGGTTTGACGTTCTCGGCCACCGAAGTCTGGTCGGCCGTGATAGTGACCTTGACCAGGTCGCCTTCGTTGCTGCCGCCCGGGTTGCCTGGGGTACCAGGCTCGTCGGTGACGGTAGTGCTGACCGGGGTCTTGTCGAGTGTCAGTTGTTCGAACTTGCCGACATCTGCGCCTTCAACGGTAGCGATCGATTTGATCACAGGGTCGTTGGTGCCAACGTAGACGTTGTCCGGTGCAGTGACGGTAGCAGTACCCACGGTGCCGTTGGCCGGCACGGTGATGACGGTTTTGCCGTCGCTCAGCGTGAAGGTCAATGCACTGTGGTTGTTGATCGGCAGACCATCTTTGTTGGTCAGGGTGATGGTGTAGGTGATCTCGCCGCCTTCGGTGACCGACGGGGTCGCGGTCAACTTGGCCACCACTTCGTCGGTGGTATCGGTCACTTGGACCGAAGCAGCACCGCCCAACTCGAGGTTCTCGAACGCAGCGCCAGTGGCGTCTACTGCCGAGTTGATACCCAGGCTGATCTGGCCAGCGTCCTGATAGACGTCATCGCCCTGCGCGTCGTGGGTGTACGGTGCGCTGGTTTCGCCAGCCTTGATGGTGACCTGGGCATTGTTGCTCAGGGTCACGACCAGGTCGTGAGCCAGCGGCTGGTTGACGTGCACGGTGAACGTCGGTTTGACGTTCTCGGCCACCGAAGTCTGGTCAGCCGTAATGGTGACTTTGACCAGGTCGCCTTCGTTGCCCGGCGTACCTGGCTCGTCGGTAACCGACGTGCTGACCGGGGTTTTGTCGAGGGTCAGTTGCTCGAACTTGCCGACATCCGCACCTTCAACGGTTGCGATCGATTTGATCACCGGGTCGTTGGTACCGACGTAGACGTTGTCCGGGGCAGTGACGGTGGCAGTGCCCACGGTGCCGTTGGCCGGCACGGTGATGACGGTTTTGCCGTCGCTCAGCGTGAAGGTCAATGCACTGTGGTTGTTGATCGGCAAGCCGTCTTTGTTGGTCAGCGTGATGGTGTAAGTGATCTCACCGCCTTCGGTCACCGAAGGCGTCGCGGTCAACTTGGCCACTACTTCGTCGGTGGTGTCAGTCACTTGAACCGAAGCGTTGCCGCCCAGTTGCAGGTTCTCGAAGGTGCGACCGTCTACATCCACAGCAGACGTGATGCCCAGGCTGATCTGGCCAGCGTCGTTGTAGACGTCATCGCCTTGCGCGTCGTGGGTGTACGGCGCGCTGGTTTCACCGGCCTTGATGGTGACCTGGGCGTTGTTGCTCAGGGTCACGACCAGGTCGTGGGCCAGGGCGGTGTTGATGTGTACGGTGAAGGTCGGCTTGACGTTCTCGGCTACCGAAGTCTGGTCGGCCGTGATGGTGACTTTGACCAGGTCGCCTTCGTTGCCCGGCGTACCTGGCTCGTCGGTAACCGACGTGCTGACCGGGGTTTTGTCCAGCGTCAGTTGCTCGAACTTGCCGACATCTGCGCCTTCAACGGTAGCGATCGATTTGATCACAGGGTCGTTGGTGCCAACGTAGACGTTGTCCGGTGCAGTGACGGTAGCAGTACCCACGGTGCCGTTGGCCGGCACGGTGATGACGGTTTTGCCGTCGCTCAGCGTGAAGGTTAATGCACTGTGGTTGTTGATCGGCAAGCCGTCTTTGTTGGTCAGCGTAATGGTGTAAGTGATCTCACCGCCTTCGGTGACCGACGGGGTCGCGGTCAGCTTGGCCACGACTTCGTCGGTGGTGTCGGTGACATCCACCTTCGCGGCACCGCCCAGCTCCAGGTTTTCGAAGGTGCGACCGTCTACATCCACAGCAGACGTGATGCCCAGGCTGATCTGGCCAGCGTCGTTGTAGACGTCATCGCCCTGCGCAGCGTGGGTGTACGGCGCGCTGGTTTCGCCGGCCTTGATGGTGACCTGGGCATTGTTGCTCAGGGTCACGACCAGATCGTGGGCCAGGGCGGTGTTGATGTGTACGGTGAAGGTCGGTTTGACGTTCTCGGCCACCGAAGTCTGGTCGGCCGTGATGGTGACCTTGACCAGATCGCCTTCGTTGCCTGGGGTGCCCGGCTCGTCGGTGACCGACGTGCTGACCGGGGTCTTGTCCAGTGTCAGTTGCTCGAACTTGCCGACATCCACACCTTCAACGGTTGCGATCGATTTGATCACAGGGTCGTTGTTGCCAACGTAGACGTTGTCCGGGGCAGTGACAGTGGCAGTACCCACGGTGCCGTTGGCCGGCACGGTGATGACGGTTTTGCCGTCGCTCAGCGTGAAGGTCAATGCACTGTGGTTGTTGATCGGCAAGCCGTCTTTGTTGGTCAGGGTGATGGTGTAGGTGATCTCGCCGCCTTCGGTGACCGAAGGGGTCGCGGTCAGCTTGGCCACGACTTCGTCGGTGGTGTCGGTGACATCCACCTTCACGGCACCGCCCAGCTCCAGGTTTTCGAAGGTGCGACCGTCTACATCCACAGCAGACGTGATGCCCAGGCTGATCTGGCCAGCGTCGTTGTAGACGTCATCGCCCTGCGCAGCGTGGGTGTACGGCGCGCTGGTTTCGCCGGCCTTGATGGTGACCTGAGCATTGTTGCTCAGGGTCACGACCAAATCGTGGGCCAGGGCGGTGTTGATGTGTACGGTGAAGGTCGGTTTGACGTTCTCGGCCACCGAAGTCTGGTCGGCCGTGATAGTGACCTTGACCAGGTCGCCTTCGTTGCTGCCGCCCGGGTTGCCTGGGGTACCAGGCTCGTCGGTGACGGTAGTGCTGACCGGGGTCTTGTCGAGTGTCAGTTGTTCGAACTTGCCGACATCTGCGCCTTCAACGGTAGCGATCGATTTGATCACAGGGTCGTTGGTGCCAACGTAGACGTTGTCCGGTGCAGTGACGGTAGCAGTACCCACGGTGCCGTTGGCCGGCACGGTGATGACGGTTTTGCCGTCGCTCAGCGTGAAGGTCAATGCACTGTGGTTGTTGATCGGCAGACCATCTTTGTTGGTCAGGGTGATGGTGTAGGTGATCTCGCCGCCTTCGGTGACCGACGGGGTCGCGGTCAACTTGGCCACCACTTCGTCGGTGGTATCGGTCACTTGGACCGAAGCAGCACCGCCCAACTCGAGGTTCTCGAACGCAGCGCCAGTGGCGTCTACTGCCGAGTTGATACCCAGGCTGATCTGGCCAGCGTCCTGATAGACGTCATCGCCCTGCGCGTCGTGGGTGTACGGTGCGCTGGTTTCGCCAGCCTTGATGGTGACCTGGGCATTGTTGCTCAGGGTCACGACCAGGTCGTGAGCCAGCGGCTGGTTGACGTGCACGGTGAACGTCGGTTTGACGTTCTCGGCCACCGAAGTCTGGTCAGCCGTAATGGTGACTTTGACCAGGTCGCCTTCGTTGCCCGGCGTACCTGGCTCGTCGGTAACCGACGTGCTGACCGGGGTTTTGTCGAGGGTCAGTTGCTCGAACTTGCCGACATCCGCACCTTCAACGGTTGCGATCGATTTGATCACCGGGTCGTTGGTACCGACGTAGACGTTGTCCGGGGCAGTGACGGTGGCAGTGCCCACGGTGCCGTTGGCCGGCACGGTGATGACGGTTTTGCCGTCGCTCAGCGTGAAGGTCAATGCACTGTGGTTGTTGATCGGCAAGCCGTCTTTGTTGGTCAGCGTGATGGTGTAAGTGATCTCACCGCCTTCGGTCACCGAAGGCGTCGCGGTCAACTTGGCCACTACTTCGTCGGTGGTGTCAGTCACTTGAACCGAAGCGTTGCCGCCCAGTTGCAGGTTCTCGAAGGTGCGACCGTCTACATCCACAGCAGACGTGATGCCCAGGCTGATCTGGCCAGCGTCGTTGTAGACGTCATCGCCTTGCGCGTCGTGGGTGTACGGCGCGCTGGTTTCACCGGCCTTGATGGTGACCTGGGCGTTGTTGCTCAGGGTCACGACCAGGTCGTGGGCCAGGGCGGTGTTGATGTGTACGGTGAAGGTCGGCTTGACGTTCTCGGCTACCGAAGTCTGGTCGGCCGTGATGGTGACTTTGACCAGGTCGCCTTCGTTGCCCGGCGTACCTGGCTCGTCGGTAACCGACGTGCTGACCGGGGTTTTGTCCAGCGTCAGTTGCTCGAACTTGCCGACATCTGCGCCTTCAACGGTAGCGATCGATTTGATCACAGGGTCGTTGGTGCCAACGTAGACGTTGTCCGGTGCAGTGACGGTAGCAGTACCCACGGTGCCGTTGGCCGGCACGGTGATGACGGTTTTGCCGTCGCTCAGCGTGAAGGTTAATGCACTGTGGTTGTTGATCGGCAAGCCGTCTTTGTTGGTCAGCGTAATGGTGTAAGTGATCTCACCGCCTTCGGTGACCGACGGGGTCGCGGTCAGCTTGGCCACGACTTCGTCGGTGGTGTCGGTGACATCCACCTTCGCGGCACCGCCCAGCTCCAGGTTTTCGAAGGTGCGACCGTCTACATCCACAGCAGACGTGATGCCCAGGCTGATCTGGCCAGCGTCGTTGTAGACGTCATCGCCCTGCGCAGCGTGGGTGTACGGCGCGCTGGTTTCGCCGGCCTTGATGGTGACCTGGGCATTGTTGCTCAGGGTCACGACCAGATCGTGGGCCAGGGCGGTGTTGATGTGTACGGTGAAGGTCGGTTTGACGTTCTCGGCCACCGAAGTCTGGTCGGCCGTGATGGTGACCTTGACCAGATCGCCTTCGTTGCCTGGGGTGCCCGGCTCGTCGGTGACCGACGTGCTGACCGGGGTCTTGTCCAGTGTCAGTTGCTCGAACTTGCCGACATCCACACCTTCAACGGTTGCGATCGATTTGATCACAGGGTCGTTGTTGCCAACGTAGACGTTGTCCGGGGCAGTGACAGTGGCAGTACCCACGGTGCCGTTGGCCGGCACGGTGATGACGGTTTTGCCGTCGCTCAGCGTGAAGGTCAATGCACTGTGGTTGTTGATCGGCAAGCCGTCTTTGTTGGTCAGGGTGATGGTGTAGGTGATCTCGCCGCCTTCGGTGACCGAAGGGGTCGCGGTCAGCTTGGCCACGACTTCGTCGGTGGTGTCGGTGACATCCACCTTCACGGCACCGCCCAGCTCCAGGTTTTCGAAGGTGCGACCGTCTACATCCACAGCAGACGTGATGCCCAGGCTGATCTGGCCAGCGTCGTTGTAGACGTCATCGCCCTGCGCAGCGTGGGTGTACGGCGCGCTGGTTTCGCCGGCCTTGATGGTGACCTGAGCATTGTTGCTCAGGGTCACGACCAAATCGTGGGCCAGGGCGGTGTTGATGTGTACGGTGAAGGTCGGTTTGACGTTCTCGGCCACCGAAGTCTGGTCGGCCGTGATAGTGACCTTGACCAGGTCGCCTTCGTTGCTGCCGCCCGGGTTGCCTGGGGTACCAGGCTCGTCGGTGACGGTAGTGCTGACCGGGGTCTTGTCGAGTGTCAGTTGTTCGAACTTGCCGACATCTGCGCCTTCAACGGTAGCGATCGATTTGATCACAGGGTCGTTGGTGCCAACGTAGACGTTGTCCGGTGCAGTGACGGTAGCAGTACCCACGGTGCCGTTGGCCGGCACGGTGATGACGGTTTTGCCGTCGCTCAGCGTGAAGGTCAATGCACTGTGGTTGTTGATCGGCAGACCATCTTTGTTGGTCAGGGTGATGGTGTAGGTGATCTCGCCGCCTTCGGTGACCGACGGGGTCGCGGTCAACTTGGCCACCACTTCGTCGGTGGTGTCGGTCACTTGGACCGAAGCAGCACCGCCCAACTCGAGGTTCTCGAACGCAGCGCCAGTGGCGTCTACTGCCGAGTTGATACCCAGGCTGATCTGGCCAGCGTCCTGATAGACGTCATCGCCCTGCGCGTCGTGGGTGTACGGTGCGCTGGTTTCGCCAGCCTTGATGGTGACCTGGGCATTGTTGCTCAGGGTCACGACCAGGTCGTGAGCCAGCGGCTGGTTGACGTGCACGGTGAACGTCGGTTTGACGTTCTCGGCCACCGAAGTCTGGTCAGCCGTAATGGTGACTTTGACCAGGTCGCCTTCGTTGCCCGGCGTACCTGGCTCGTCGGTAACCGACGTGCTGACCGGGGTTTTGTCGAGGGTCAGTTGCTCGAACTTGCCGACATCCGCACCTTCAACGGTTGCGATCGATTTGATCACCGGGTCGTTGGTACCGACGTAGACGTTGTCCGGGGCAGTGACGGTGGCAGTGCCCACGGTGCCGTTGGCCGGCACGGTGATGACGGTTTTGCCGTCGCTCAGCGTGAAGGTCAATGCACTGTGGTTGTTGATCGGCAAGCCGTCTTTGTTGGTCAGCGTGATGGTGTAGGTGATCTCGCCGCCTTCGGTCACCGACGGGGTAGCAGTCAGCTTGGCCACCACTTCGTCGGTGGTGTCGGTCACTTGAACCGAAGCCGCACCGCCCAGCTCCAGGTTTTCGAAGGTGCGACCGTCTACATCCACAGCAGACGTGATGCCCAGGCTGATCTGGCCAGCATCGTTGTAGACGTCATCGCCCTGAGCAGCGTGGGTGTACGGCGCGCTGGTTTCGCCAGCCTTAATGGTGACCTGGGCGTTGTTGCTCAGGGTCACGACCAGGTCGTGGGCCAGGGCGGTGTTGATGTGCACGGTGAAGGTCGGCTTGACGTTCTCGGCCACCGAGGTCTGGTCAGCCGTGATGGTGACCTTGACCAGGTCGCCTTCGTTGCTGCCGCCCGGGTTGCCTGGGGTACCAGGCTCGTCGGTGACGGTAGTGCTGACCGGCGTCTTGTCGAGGGTCAGTTGCTCGAACTTGCCGACATCCGCACCTTCAACGGTTGCGATCGATTTGATCACAGGGTCGTTGGTGCCAACGTAGACGTTGTCCGGGGCAGTCACGGTAGCAGTACCCACGGTACCGTTGGCCGGCACGGTGATGACGGTTTTGCCGTCGCTCAGCGTGAAGGTCAATGCACTGTGGTTGTTGATCGGCAGGCCGTCTTTGTTGGTCAGGGTAATGGTGTAGGTGATCTCGCCGCCTTCGGTCACCGACGGGGTAGCAGTCAGCTTGGCCACCACTTCGTCAGTGGTGTCGGTCACTTGAACCGAAGCCGCACCGCCCAACTCGAGGTTCTCGAAGGTCGCACCAGTGGCGTCCACCGCCGAGGTGATGCCCAGGCTGATCTGGCCAGCGTCGTTGTAAACGTCATCACCCTGCGCAGCGTGGGTGTACGGCGCGCTGGTTTCGCCGGCCTTGATGGTGACCTGAGCGTTGTTGCTCAGGGTCACGACCAGGTCGTGAGCCAGGGCGGTGTTGATGTGCACGGTGAAGGTCGGCTTGACGTTCTCAGCTACCGAGGTCTGGTCGGCGGTGATGGTGACCTTGACCAGATCGCCTTCGTTGCCTGGGGTGCCTGGCTCGTCGGTGACCGACGTGCTGACCGGGGTCTTGTCCAGCGTCAGCTGTTCGAACTTACCGACATCCGCGCCTCCAACGGTTGCGATCGACATCACGACAGGGTCGTTGGTGCCGACGTAGACGTTGTCCGGGGCAGTGACGGTGGCAGTGCCCACGGTGCCGTTGGCCGGCACGGTGATGACGGTTTTGCCGTCGCTCAGCGTGAAGGTCAATGCACTGTGGTTGTTGATCGGCAGACCATCTTTGTTGGTCAGCGTGATGGTGTAGGTGATCTCGCCGCCTTCGGTGACCGAAGGCGTCGCGGTCAGCTTGGCCACCACTTCGTCGGTGGTGTCGGTCACTTGAACCGAAGCGTTGCCGCCCAGTTGCAGGTTCTCGAAGGTGCGACCGTCTACATCCACAGCAGACGTGATGCCCAGGCTGATCTGGCCAGCGTCGTTGTAGACGTCATCGCCTTGCGCAGCGTGGGTGTATGGCGCGCTAGTTTCGCCGGCCTTGATGGTGACCTGGGCATTGTTGCTCAGGGTCACGACCAGGTCGTGAGCCAGGGCGGTGTTGATGTGTACGGTGAAGGTCGGTTTGACGTTCTCAGCCACCGAGGTCTGGTCAGCAGTAATAGTGACCTTGACCAGGTCGCCTTCGCTGCCTGGGGTACCTGGCTCGTCGGTAACCGACGTGCTGACCGGGGTTTTGTCGAGGGTCAGTTGCTCGAACTTGCCGACATCCGCACCTTCAACGGTTGCGATCGACATCACGACAGGGTCGTTGGTACCGACGTAGACGTTGTCCGGGGCAGTCACGGTGGCAGTGCCCACGGTGCCATTAGCCGGCACGGTGATGACGGTTTTGCCGTCGCTCAGCGTGAAGGTCAATGCACTGTGGTTGTTGATCGGCAGGCCGTCTTTGTTGGTCAGGGTGATGGTGTAGGTGATCTCGCCGCCTTCGGTGACCGAAGGGGTGGCGGTCAGCTTGGCCACCACTTCGTCGGTGGTGTCGGTGACATCCACCTTCGCGGCACCGCCCAGCTCCAGGTTTTCGAAGGTGCGACCGTCTACATCCACAGCGGACGTGATACCCAGACTGATCTGGCCAGCATCGTTGTAGACGTCATCACCCTGCGCAGCGTGGGTGTACGGCGCGCTGGTCTCGCCGGCCTTGATGGTGACCTGGGCATTGTTGCTCAGGGTCACGACCAGGTCGTGGGCCAGCGGCTGGTTGACGTGCACGGTGAAGGTCGGTTTGACGTTCTCGGCCACCGAGGTCTGGTCAGCAGTAATAGTGACCTTGACCAGGTCGCCTTCGTTGCCCGGCGTACCTGGCTCGTCGGTAACCGACGTGCTGACCGGGGTTTTGTCGAGGGTCAGTTGCTCGAACTTGCCGACATCTGCGCCTTCAACGGTTGCGATCGATTTGATCACAGGGTCGTTGGTGCCAACGTAGACGTTGTCCGGGGCAGTCACGGTGGCAGTACCCACGGTGCCGTTGGCCGGCACGGTGATGACGGTTTTGCCGTCGCTCAGCGTAAAGGTCAATGCACTGTGGTTGTTGATCGGCAAGCCGTCTTTGTTGGTCAGCGTGATGGTGTAAGTGATCTCGCCGCCTTCGGTGACCGAAGGGGTCGCGGTCAGCTTGGCCACGACTTCGTCGGTGGTGTCGGTGACATCCACCTTCGCGGCACCGCCCAGCTCCAGGTTTTCGAAGGTGCGACCGTCTACATCCACAGCAGACGTGATGCCCAGGCTGATCTGGCCAGCGTCGTTGTAGACGTCATCGCCTTGCGCATCGTGGGTGTACGGCGCGCTGGTTTCGCCAGCCTTGATGGTGACCTGGGCGTTGTTGCTCAGGGTCACGACCAGGTCGTGAGCCAAGGCGGTGTTGATGTGTACGGTGAACGTCGGTTTGACGTTCTCGGCCACCGAAGTCTGGTCAGCCGTGATGGTGACCTTGACGATGTCGCCTTCGCTGCCTGGGGTACCTGGCTCGTCGGTGACCTCGGTGCTGACTGGGGTCTTGTCCAGGTTCAGGTTTTCGAACTTCCACGCATCTGCGCCGCTGACCGCGTCGATGGCATTGACCACCGGCGCGTTGGTGCCGACATAGACGTTGTCCGGGGCGGTTGCAGTGGCCGAACCGGTGGTGCTGTTCGCTGCCACGACGACGGTGGTGCCGTCGGTCAGCTTGAAGTACAGCTCCGAGTGGTTGTTGATCGGCAGACCGTCTTTGTTGGTCAGGGTGATGGTGTAGGTGATCTCGCCGCCCTCGGTCACCGAAGGGCTGGCAGTCAGCTTGGCCACGACTTCGTCGAGGGTGTCGGTCACTTGAACCGAAGCAGCACCGCCCAACTCAAGGTTCTCGAACGCAGCGCCGGTGGCGTCCACCGCCGAGTTGATGCCCAGGCTGATCTGGCCCGCATCGTTGTAGACGTCATCGCCTTGCGCGTCGTGGGTGTACGGCGCGCTGATCTCACCGGCCTTGATGGTGACCTGAGCGTTGTTGCTCAGGGTCACGACCAGGTCGTGAGCCAAGGCGGTGTTGATGTGTACGGTGAACGTCGGTTTGACGTTCTCGGCTACCGAGGTCTGGTCAGCCGTGATGGTGACCTTGACGATGTCGCCTTCGTTGCCTGGGGTGCCTGGCTCGTCGGTGACCTCGGTGCTGACCGGGGTCTTGTCCAGGTTCAGGTTTTCGAACTTCCACGCATCTGCGCCGCTGACCGCGTCGATGGCATTGACCACCGGCGCGTTGGTGCCGACATAGACGTTGTCCGGGGCGGCTGCAGTGGCCGAACCGGTGGTGCTGTTCGCTGCCACGACGACGGTGGTGCCGTCGGTCAGCTTGAAGTACAGCTCCGAGTGGTTGTTGATCGGCAGACCGTCTTTGTTGGTCAGCGTGATGGTGTAGGTGATCTCGCCGCCTTCAGTGACCGACGGGGTCGCGGTCAGCTTGGCCACCACTTCGTCGAGGGTGTCGGTGACTTGAACCGAAGCAGCACCGCCCAACTCAAGGTTCTCGAAGGTCGCACCAGTGGCGTCCACCGCCGAGGTGATGCCCAGGCTGATCTGGCCAGCGTCGTTGTAAACGTCATCACCCTGCGCAGCGTGGGTGTACGGCGCGCTGGTTTCGCCGGCCTTGATGGTGACCTGAGCGTTGTTGCTCAGGGTCACGACCAGGTCGTGAGCCAGGGCGGTGTTGATGTGCACGGTGAAGGTCGGCTTGACGTTCTCGGCCACCGAAGTCTGGTCAGCCGTGATGGTGACCTTGACGATGTCGCCTTCGCTGCCTGGGGTGCCTGGCTCGTCGGTGACCTCGGTGCTGACCGGGGTCTTGTCCAGGTTCAGGTTTTCGAACTTCCACGCATCTGCACCGCTGACCGCGTCGATGGCATTGACCACCGGCGCGTTAGTGCCGACATAGACATTGTCCGGGGCGGTTGCAGTGGCCGAACCGGTGGTGCTGTTGGCTGCCACGACGACGGTGGTGCCGTCGGCCAGCTTGAAGTACAGCTCCGAGTGGTTGTTGATCGGCAGACCGTCTTTGTTGGTCAGCGTGATGGTGTAGGTGATCTCGCCGCCTTCGGTCACCGACGGAGTGGCAGTCAGCTTGGCCACCACTTCGTCGAGGGTGTCGGTGACATCCACTTTCGCGGCACCGCCCAACTCGAGGTTTTCGAACGCAGCGCCAGTGGCGTCTACTGCCGAGTTGATGCCCAAGCTGATCTGGCCCGCATCCTGATAGACGTCATCGCCTTGCGCATCGTGGGTGTACGGCGCGCTGGTCTCGCCAGCCTTGATGGTGACCTGGGCATTGTTGCTCAGGGTCACGACCAGGTCGTGAGCCAGGGCGGTGTTGATGTGTACGGTGAACGTCGGTTTGACGTTCTCGGCCACCGAAGTCTGGTCAGCCGTGATGGTGACCTTGACGATGTCGCCTTCGCTGCCTGGGGTGCCTGGCTCGTCGGTGACCTCGGTGCTGACCGGGGTCTTGTCCAGGTTCAGGTTTTCGAACTTCCACGCATCTGCACCGCTGACCGCGTCGATGGCATTGACCACCGGCGCGTTAGTGCCGACATAGACATTGTCCGGGGCGGTTGCAGTGGCCGAACCGGTGGTGCTGTTCGCTGCCACGACGACGGTGGTGCCGTCGGTCAGCTTGAAGTACAGCTCCGAGTGGTTGTTGATCGGCAGACCGTCTTTGTTGGTCAGCGTGATGGTGTAGGTGATCTCGCCGCCTTCGGTCACCGACGGAGTGGCAGTCAGCTTGGCCACCACTTCGTCGAGGGTGTCGGTGACATCCACTTTCGCGGCACCGCCCAACTCGAGGTTTTCGAACGCAGCGCCAGTGGCGTCTACTGCCGAGTTGATGCCCAAGCTGATCTGGCCCGCATCCTGATAGACGTCATCGCCTTGCGCATCGTGGGTGTACGGCGCGCTGGTCTCGCCAGCCTTGATGGTGACCTGGGCATTGTTGCTCAGGGTCACGACCAGGTCGTGAGCCAAGGCGGTGTTGATGTGTACGGTGAACGTCGGTTTGACGTTCTCGGCTACCGAGGTCTGGTCAGCCGTGATGGTGACCTTGACGATGTCGCCTTCGTTACCTGGGGTGCCTGGCTCGTCGGTGACCTCGGTGCTGACGGGGGTCTTGTCCAGGTTCAGGTTTTCAAACTTCCACGCATCTGCGCCGCTGACCGCCTCGATGGCATTGACCACCGGCTGGTTAGTGCCGACATAGACGTTGTCTGGGGCGGTTGCAGTGGCCGAACCGGTGGTGCTGTTGGCTGCCACGACGACGGTGGTGCCGTCGGTCAGCTTGAAGTACAGCTCCGAGTGGTTGTTGATCGGCAGACCGTCTTTGTTGGTCAGCGTGATGGTGTAGGTGATCTCGCCGCCTTCGGTCACCGAAGGGGTCGCAGTCAGCTTGGCCACCACTTCGTCGAGGGTGTCGGTGACATCCACTTTCGCGGCACCGCCCAACTCGAGGTTTTCGAACGCAGCGCCGGTGGCGTCCACCGCCGAGTTGATGCCCAGGCTGATCTGGCCCGCATCCTGATAGACGTCATCGCCTTGCGCATCGTGGGTGTACGGCGCGCTGGTCTCGCCAGCCTTGATGGTGACCTGGGCATTGTTGCTCAGGGTCACGACCAGGTCGTGAGCCAAGGCGGTGTTGATGTGTACGGTGAACGTCGGTTTGACGTTCTCGGCTACCGAGGTCTGGTCAGCCGTGATGGTGACCTTGACGATGTCGCCTTCGTTACCTGGGGTGCCTGGCTCGTCGGTGACCTCGGTGCTGACCGGGGTCTTGTCCAGGTTCAGGTTTTCGAACTTCCACGCATCTGCGCCGCTGACCGCGTCGATGGCATTGACCACCGGCGCGTTGGTGCCGACATAGACGTTGTCCGGGGCGGTTGCAGTGGCCGAACCGGTGGTGCTGTTGGCTGCCACGACGACAGTGGTGCCGTCGGTCAGCTTGAAGTACAGCTCCGAGTGGTTGTTGATCGGCAGACCGTCTTTGTTGGTCAGCGTGATGGTGTAGGTGATCTCGCCGCCTTCGGTCACCGAAGGGGTCGCAGTCAGCTTGGCCACCACTTCGTCGAGGGTGTCGGTGACATCCACTTTCGCGGCACCGCCCAACTCGAGGTTTTCGAACGCAGCGCCGGTGGCGTCCACCGCCGAGTTGATGCCCAGGCTGATCTGGCCAGCGTCCTGATAGACGTCATCGCCCTGCGCGTCGTGAGTGTACGGCGCGCTGGTCTCACCGGCCTTGATGATGACCTGAGCGTTGTTGCTCAGGGTCACGACCAGGTCGTGGGCCAGGGCGGTGTTGATGTGTACGGTGAAGGTCGGTTTGACGTTCTCGGCCACCGAAGTCTGGTCGGCCGTGATGGTGACCTTGACGATGTCGCCTTCGTTGCCTGGGGTACCTGGCTCGTCGGTCACCTCGGTGCTGACCGGGGTCTTGTCCAGGTTCAGGTTTTCGAACTTCCACGCATCTGCGCCGCTGACCGCGTCGATGGCATTGACCACCGGCGCGTTGGTGCCGACATAGACGTTGTCCGGGGCGGTTGCAGTGGCCGAACCGGTGGTGCTGTTGGCTGCCACGACGACAGTGGTGCCGTCGGTCAGCTTGAAGTACAGCTCCGAGTGGTTGTTGATCGGCAGACCGTCTTTGTTGGTCAGGGTGATGGTGTAGGTGATCTCGCCGCCCTCGGTCACCGAAGGGCTGGCAGTCAGCTTGGCCACGACTTCGTCGAGGGTGTCGGTCACTTGAACCGAAGCAGCACCGCCCAACTCAAGGTTCTCGAACGCAGCGCCGGTGGCGTCCACCGCCGAGTTGATGCCCAGGCTGATCTGGCCCGCATCGTTGTAGACGTCATCGCCTTGCGCGTCGTGGGTGTACGGCGCGCTGGTCTCACCGGCCTTGATGGTGACCTGAGCGTTGTTGCTCAGGGTCACGACCAGGTCGTGAGCCAGGGCGGTGTTGATGTGTACGGTGAACGTCGGTTTGACGTTCTCGGCCACCGAAGTCTGGTCAGCCGTGATGGTGACCTTGACGATGTCGCCTTCGCTGCCTGGGGTGCCTGGCTCGTCGGTGACCTCGGTGCTGACCGGGGTCTTGTCCAGGTTCAGGTTTTCGAACTTCCACGCATCTGCGCCGCTGACCGCGTCGATGGCATTGACCACCGGCGCGTTGGTGCCGACATAGACGTTGTCCGGGGCGGTTGCAGTGGCCGAACCGGTGGTGCTGTTGGCTGCCACGACGACAGTGGTGCCGTCGGTCAGCTTGAAGTACAGCTCCGAGTGGTTGTTGATCGGCAGACCGTCTTTGTTGGTCAGGGTGATGGTGTAGGTGATCTCGCCGCCCTCGGTCACCGAAGGGCTGGCAGTCAGCTTGGCCACGACTTCGTCGAGGGTGTCGGTCACTTGAACCGAAGCAGCACCGCCCAACTCAAGGTTCTCGAACGCAGCGCCGGTGGCGTCCACCGCCGAGTTGAGGCCCAGGCTGATCTGGCCCGCATCGTTGTAGACGTCATCGCCTTGCGCGTCGTGGGTGTACGGCGCGCTGGTCTCACCGGCCTTGATGGTGACCTGAGCGTTGTTGCTCAGGGTCACGACCAGGTCGTGAGCCAGGGCGGTGTTGATGTGTACGGTGAACGTCGGTTTGACGTTCTCGGCCACCGAAGTCTGGTCAGCCGTGATGGTGACCTTGACGATGTCGCCTTCGCTGCCTGGGGTGCCTGGCTCGTCGGTGACCTCGGTGCTGACCGGGGTCTTGTCCAGGTTCAGGTTTTCGAACTTCCACGCATCTGCGCCGCTGACCGCGTCGATGGCATTGACCACCGGCGCGTTGGTGCCGACATAGACGTTGTCCGGGGCGGTTGCAGTGGCCGAACCGGTGGTGCTGTTCGCTGCCACGACGACGGTGGTGCCGTCGGTCAGCTTGAAGTACAGCTCCGAGTGGTTGTTGATCGGCAGACCGTCTTTGTTGGTCAGGGTGATGGTGTAGGTGATCTCGCCGCCTTCGGTCACCGAAGGGGTGGCGGTCAGTTTGGCCACCACTTCACTGATAGTGTCCGAGATCTCAACGGTAGCCGGGCCACCCAAGGCCAGCTTCTCGAAGGTGGCACCCGGAACTGTAGCGTCGGTAACACTGAGCGTGATGGAGCCTGCATCAAGATAGACGTCATCGCCTTGAACCGAGGTCTTGTACTCGACTTCGGTCTTACCGGCTTCGATCGTCACGGTGTCGCCGTTCGACAGGGTTACGGTCAACGGACGGTCCAGCGCCTGGCTAACTTTCACAGTAAAGGAAGGTTGCTGGTCTTCGGTCACATTTCCATTGCTGACAATGCTTACGGTGACGGCATCGATGCTGTCATTGATGACAGTCGAGGCAGGGGTCGGGTTCGGGGTCAGTTGCTCGAAGTTGCCACCCGTGGCGTTCTCGATGGTGACGCTGACGGTCGAGCCGTTGTTGTAGACGTCATTGGCCGGGGTCTGGAAATCAACGCTGCCCTGGGTTTTGCCGGCCTCAACGGTGATGGTTTGGCCGTTGGACAGGGTCACGGTCACCGGCGTCTGGGCAGGATTGCTCAGGGTCACGGTGTAGGTGATCACGCCGCCTTCGGTCACGCTTGGCGAGGCGGTCAGGGTTGCAGTGGTGGTATCGACCGAGTCGTTGATCGTGGTCTGAGCCGGCGTCGGGTTCGGGGTCAGTTGCTCGAAGTTGCCACCCGTGGCGTTCTCGATGGTGACGCTGACGGTCGAGCCGTTGTTGTAGACGTCATTGGCCGGGGTCTGGAAATCGACGCTGCCCTGGGTTTTGCCGGCTTCAACGGTGATGACCTGGCCGTTGGACAGGGTCACGGTTACCGGCGTCTGAGCAGGGTTGCTCAGGGTCACGGTGTAAGTGATCACGCCGCCTTCGGTCACGCTTGGCGAGGCGGTCAGGGTTGCAGTGGTGGTGTCGACCGAGTCGTTGATCGTGGTCTGAGCTGGCGTCGGGTTCGGGGTCAGTTGCTCGAAATTACCGCCCGTGGCGTTCTCGATGGTGACGCTGACGGTCGAACCGTTGTTGTAGACGTCATTGGCCGGGGTCTGGAAATCAACGCTGCCCTGGGTTTTGCCGGCTTCAACGGTGATGACCTGGCCGTTGGACAGGGTCACGGTTACCGGCGTCTGGGCAGGGTTGCTCAGGGTCACGGTGTAAGTGATCACGCCGCCTTCGGTCACGCTTGGCGAGGCGGTCAGGGTTGCAGTGGTGGTGTCGACCGAGTCGTTGATCGTGGTCTGAGCTGGCGTCGGGTTCGGGGTCAGTTGCTCGAAGTTGCCGCCCGTGGCGTTCTCGATGGTGACGCTGACGGTCGAACCGTTGTTGTAGACGTCATTGGCCGGGGTCTGGAAATCGACGCTGCCCTGGGTTTTGCCGGCTTCAACGGTAATGGTTTGGCCGTTGGACAGGGTCACGGTCACCGGCGTCTGGGCAGGATTGCTCAGGGTCACGGTGTAGGTGATCACGCCGCCTTCGGTCACGCTTGGCGAGGCGGTCAGGGTTGCAGTGGTGGTATCGACCGAGTCGTTGATCGTGGTCTGAGCTGGCGTCGGGTTCGGGGTCAGTTGCTCGAAATTACCGCCCGTGGCGTTCTCGATGGTGACGCTGACGGTCGAACCGTTGTTGTAGACGTCATTGGCCGGGGTCTGGAAATCAACGCTGCCCTGGGTTTTGCCGGCTTCAACGGTGATGACCTGGCCGTTGGACAGGGTCACGGTTACCGGCGTCTGGGCAGGGTTGCTCAGGGTCACGGTGTAGGTGATCACGCCGCCTTCGGTGACCGACGGGCTCGCCGTCAGGGTCGCGGTGGTGGTGTCGACCGAGTCGGTGATCGTGGTCTGAGCCGGCGTCGGGTTCGGGGTCAGCTGCTCGAAGTTGCCGCCCGTGGCGTTCTCGATGGTGACACTGACGGTCGAACCGTTGTTGTAGACGTCATTCGCCGGGGTCTGGAAATCAATGCTGCCCTGGGTTTTACCGGCTTCAACGGTAATGGTCTGACCGTTGGACAGGGTCACGGTCACCGGCGTCTGGGCAGGGTTGCTCAGGGTCACGGTGTAGGTGATCACGCCGCCTTCGGTGACCGACGGGCTCGCCGTCAGGGTCGCGGTGGTGGTGTCGACCGAGTCGGTGATCGTGGTCTGAGCCGGCGTCGGGTTCGGGGTCAGCTGCTCGAAGTTGCCGCCCGTGGCGTTCTCGATGGTGACACTGACGGTCGAACCGTTGTTGTAGACGTCATTCGCCGGGGTCTGGAAATCAATGCTGCCCTGGGTTTTACCGGCTTCAACGGTAATGGTCTGACCGTTGGACAGGGTCACGGTCACCGGCGTCTGGGCAGGGTTGCTCAGGGTCACGGTGTAGGTGATCACGCCGCCTTCGGTGACCGACGGGCTCGCCGTCAGGGTTGCAGTGGTGGTGTCGATTGTATCGGTCACTTGGGTAACCGCTGGCGTTTGCGGCAATGTCACCGTCAGCCCGCCACCCCCGGAACTGCCGGTCACGGTCGCCGAAATCTGGCCCCCGTCGATGTAGGGCGTGTCGTTTGCCGGAACTACGACGTTGACACTACCACTGGTCTGCCCAGCCGGAATAACGATCACGGCACCGTTGGACAGCGTAATTACCAGGTTGGTGGTCGGCGCCTGACCAACGGTGGCGGTATAAACGATTACGCCACCCGCTTCACTGATAGAAGGGGTTGCGCCAAGCGTCAGCTCAGTAGCAACGTTGGTATCCGTAGGTGTGGTCACCAGGTTGTTGCCGTTAGTGTCCAGCAGGCCCACTTCTTCGTTATCGAGTACGCCCGCAAAGCCCAGCCCGTCAGTCGGGAAACCAACCGTCGGGTCAACACGGCCAGCCGTTTCTTCGAGCATCACGAAGCTGTGGCCACCGCCCAGCGCACCACCACCCGCTGATGACGGGCCAGCGGCGGTAGCTTCAAGCTCAGTAGTCGGGTCAACACCAGCAGCAATAGCCTGCTGCAGCTCTTCCACCGAAGGCGCGGCCTGGGCTGCCGCCTGGCTCAGGTCGGTGCTGCTGTCAGGCGCATCGGCGCTCCATTGGCTGTCACGGCCCAGATCGAGCGTACGGCCATCAGCCAGCTCCAGAGTAACTGCGCCACCAGGACCGGTGAGCACTTCCTCACCGGTCAACAGGCGGTCACCTTCGATAAGTACACGCCGGATGCCCTCTGGGGATACCGCAATAACCTGGCCGACAATGCTTTTGACGATGGCTACAACGCTGCTCATTGGACTCTCCGTGTGACCCGATGGGTACTTCCCTGCCAGAGCGGCGCTTGCTAGCCACTTCAGGCGGAACTATGTCGATGATCTCTTGACGATTTTTGACGTCAATATTCCGTCTATAACTTTTTGGAATTGCCTAACTGCCAAACTATTGACCTTATACATGCCATCCTAAACAATCGGCAATGTAATGTCACATTGATATTTGTACCTTAGCCAAGCGTTTCCTTAGGACAAATGTCTTACATCATCTAAAGGGTGTTAAGCCGTCAGCTCCAGCACTTTTTCATACACCTCAACACCCGTAAATCATGCGGCGAGACTGTCCTCCTTCGGCAATGTCAGCATTACTGGCGTCAATATCCAGATCACTGTCAAATGCCCGGACACTGATTGCCGAATAAGCACAAACCTTGCCGGAATGCGGCCAGGCAGAGGTCGATAACCAGCATGACCCGGGAGCGCTTGCTCGCTCGAGGCACACCAGGCTTTCAACGCTGCGCAAGCCACAAGCAGCGATTTGTCGCAAATCAAAGACATGGCGTACGAGTGCGCAAATACTGGCCTCCCTATCATGGGAAATCGCTTGCGAATATTGAATGCAAGAAAGCAAAGGATCTGCTTTCTATAGATGAATTTTGACTAACAAGCCACGGATATGCGCCAACAAACCAGCGCCTGTTTACTGACAATGACTAAGCTGGAACCCACAGCCCTTGCTTCCCTTGGCTGAGTGGCAGGCTATGCTGCAACAAGCCGGATGATGGCTGGATCAAAAATGAAACAATCATTGCCCCGCTAAGTCTGGTGAAAATGAAGCACGTAGAATTGTTTACTCAACACCGATTCAAGGCGAACATTGGCCAGCTGCTCAAGCACCGGGGCGTGATAACCCTAATCAGCACAGCTTTGCCGTACCAATAGAGAGCCAGGGTGAGCCGACCCGACCTTAACGACGGCACACCCACCCCACCCACCACAAGGATGAAGAGAGCGCCGCGTGGAATCCGAAGTCAGTCGAGTCCAACTCAGCCACGATCCACGCAGTCAGCATGACGATCCCCTGCTGGATAGTCTGCTGAGCCTGTGTGTCCTGCACCAGAAGCCCGCCAGCCGGGTCATGCTGACAACAGGCCTACCACTACCCGCGCAGCGCCTGAGCCCTGAACTGCTGCCCCGCGCTGCAGCCCGGGCAGGCCTGCAGGGGCGCCTGCTTCAGCGAAAGCTGGAGCAGATCCCAAGTATCGCCATGCCGGCCATGCTGCTGCTCAAGGAGGGCCGCAGCGCCGTCCTGCTCGGCTGGGAGAACGATGACACCGCGCGCCTGCTACTCAGCGAGAGCGACGGTGGCGAGGTGCACGTCAGCCGCGAAGCACTGCTAAGCGACTACAGCGGCCGCGTGTTCTTCGCGCAGCCGCAGCACAAGTTCGATGTCAACCACGGCAACCTCATCCCACGCGCGAAGTCGTGGTTCCGCGACACCCTGCTGCGCAGCAAGTGGTTGTATATCGACGCTATCGCCGCCAGCCTGGTGATCAACCTGATCGCCTTGGCCGCGCCGCTGTTCGTGATGAACGTGTATGACCGGGTGGTGCCAAACCAGGCCACCTCGACGCTCTGGGTACTGGCCATCGGTATCGCCGGCGCGTACATCTTCGACCTGATCCTCAAAGGCCTTCGCGGCCTGTGCCTGGACCTGGCAGGCAAGAAGACCGACCTGATCATCTCGGCAACGCTGTTTGAACGTATCGTCGGCATGTCGATGAAGTACCGGCCGGCGCGGGTCGGCAGCTTTGCCCAGAACATTCACGAGTTCCAGGGCCTGCGCGACTTCCTCGCCTCGCTGACCCTGACCAGCCTGATCGACCTGCCCTTTACCATCCTGATTTTGATCGTCATCGCCATCATTGGCGGGCACCTGGTGTGGATACCGATCATCGCTTTCCCGCTGGCTCTGGGCATCGGCTACGCCCTGCAGCGGCCACTGATGGCGACCATGGAGCGGACCATGGCTTTGGCATCAGAGCGCCAGTCCAGCCTGATCGAAACCCTGGCGGGTCTGGATGCGGTAAAGGTCAACAACGCCGAAAGCGAACGCCAGTATATGTGGGAGCAAACCCTCGGCACCCTGAGCCGGCTGGAACTGCGCGTGAAAGTGCTGTCGAGCCTGGCGATGAACATCACCCTGCTGATCCAGCAACTGGCAGGCGTGGCAATGATCTGCGTCGGCGTGTACCTGATCATCGACGGCAACCTGAGCATGGGCGGGCTGGTGGCTTGCTACATGCTCAGCGGCCGCGCCCTCGGCCCGTTGGGCCAACTCAACGGCCTGCTCGCCCGGTACCAGCAAGCCAAGGTGACCATGGTCTCCACCGACCACATGATGGATCTACCCCAAGAGCGCAACTTCGAAGAGCGCCCGCTGAGCCGCAAGGTGCTACAGGGCAGCGTCGAGTTCCGCGGTGTCGACTTCACTTATCCGAACCAGCAGAACCTGGCCCTGAAGAATATCAACCTGACCATCCGCCCTGGCGAGAAGGTCGGCATCATCGGTCGCAGCGGCTCGGGCAAGAGCTCGCTGGCTAAGCTCATTGTCGGCCTGTACGAGGCCGATGGTGGCTCGCTGCTGGTCGATGGCGTCGACATTCGCCAGATCGATGTCAGCGAACTGCGCCACAACATCGGCTACGTCCCACAGGACATCCAGCTGTTGGCCGGCACCTTGCGTGACAACCTGGTCAGCGGCGCCCGCTACATCGAGGACGAATTGATCCTGCAGGCCGCTGAACTGGCGGGCGTACATGAATTCGCCCGGCTGCACCCCGACGGCTACGAGCTGCAAGTGGGTGAACGCGGGCAGAACCTGTCCGGCGGCCAGCGGCAGAACGTCGCCTTGGGCCGTGCGCTGCTGCTCAACCCGCAGATCCTGCTGCTGGACGAGCCGACCAGCGCCATGGACAACACCGGTGAAGAACGCCTCAAGCAGCGCCTGCAAGCGGTGGTGGAGGGCAAGACGGTACTGCTGGTCACGCACCGTGCCTCGTTGCTGTCGCTGGTAGACCGGCTGATCGTGATCGATCGCGGGCAGATTGTCGCCGACGGCCCGAAAGCCGCGGTCATGGATGCACTGAAGAAGGGGCAGATCAGTGTTGCATAAGCTGGATATGGGGCAGTTCAAGGACGGCCTGCGGCGCTATTTCAAAGGCAGCGACTCGCTTGGCGGCCAGCCGCTGCCCGAGGTAAACAAAGCCCTGATCGAAGATGCACCGCGGGTGGTGCGGCTGACCATCTGGGGCGTGATCCTGTTCTTCGTGTTCTTGATTGTATGGGCCAGCGTTGCGCCCATCGACGAAGTTACGCGGGGTGAAGGCAAGGCCATTCCCTCTTCCAAGGTACAGAAGATCCAGAACCTGGAGGGCGGCATCGTCGCCGAAATCTTCGCCAAGGAGGGGCAGATCGTCGAAGTGGGCCAGCCATTGCTGCGCCTGGATGAAACCCGCTTCGCCTCCAACGTTGGTGAAACCGAGGCTGACCGCCTGGCCATGGCCCTGCGGGTCGAACGTTTGAGTGCCGAGGTACAGGACAGCCCGCTGATAATCGACGAAAAGCTGCGTAAAGCCGCGCCAAACCAGGCGGCCAGTGAGGAGTCGCTGTACCAGAGCCGGCGCCAGCAACTGCAGGACGAAATTGGCGGCCTGCAACAGCAGTTGGTCCAACGCCAGCAGGAACTGCGCGAATACAGCTCCAAGCGCACCCAGTACGCCAACAGCCTTGAGCTGCTGCGCAAGGAAATCAGTATGTCCGAACCGCTGGTGGCAACCGGCGCGATTTCCCAGGTTGAAGTGCTGCGCCTGCGCCGTGCTGAAGTGGAAAATCGCGGTCAGCTGGACTCCACTGCGCTGGCGATCCCGCGCGCAGAGGCGGCCATCCGCGAGGTGCAAAGCAAGATCGAAGAGACGCGTGGCAAGTTCCGAAGTGAAGCGCTGACCCAGCTGAACGAGGCACGCACCGAACTGAACAAGGCTACCGCCACCAGCAAGGCGCTGGACGACCGGGTGCACCGCACACTTGTCACTTCGCCAGTACGCGGTATCGTCAAGCAACTGCTGGTGAACACCATTGGCGGGGTAATCCAGCCAGGCAGCGATATCATCGAAGTCGTGCCACTGGACGACACGCTGGTCATCGAGGCAAAGATCCTGCCCAAAGACATCGCCTTCCTGCACCCTGGCCAGGAAGCGACGGTCAAGTTCACCGCGTATGACTACACCATCTACGGTGGGCTCAAGGCCAAGCTAGAGCAGATTGGCGCCGACACCATTACCGATGAAGACAAGAAGACTACGTATTACCTGATCAAGCTGCGCACTGATCGCAGCCACCTGGGGACTGATGAGAAGCCACTGCTGATCATTCCGGGGATGGTGGCGACGGTGGACATCATGACAGGCAAGAAAACCATCATGAGCTACCTGCTCAAGCCGATCATGAAGGCGCGCTCGGAAGCGCTGCGCGAGCGGTGATAGCCGACCTGCTGGTTTCGCCATTGCTGTAGGAGCGGCCTCGTGTCGCGACAGGGCTGTACAAGCAGCCCTGCACATCGCTACGTGAACCTGGGGCCGCTATGCGGCCCTTTTGCGGCTCTAGGCTGTTCCTACAGCGGCGCGAGAGAGGCCATTCAGCGCCAAGGCGCAGGCTCACCCACCAGTTGCCCCTGAATCCCGCCTACTCCCATCTCCAGCAACACCAACCGCTCCCCTTCCGTCTCGACTCGCTCAGCAATCAGCGGCAGGTCGATGCTATGCGCCGCACGCTGGATCGCTTCGATGAACAGCCGCTTGTGCTGCTCATGATCGATGTTGCGGATGTAACTGCCGTCAATCTTCAGGTACGCCAGGCCCAAGTGCGCCAGGTTGCCAATCATGCTGAAGCGCCCACCGAAGCGTTGCAAAGCCAACCCGAAACCTAGCCCATGCAGGCGCCGGGTGAGTTGCTCCAATGCTGCCTGCTCAGGCAACTGCTCCTCGCCAATTTCAAAAACCAGCCGCGGGCCGAGCGCCGCATTCTGGCCCAGCAGCTCGAAAATGCGTTGAAGGGCCTTGGGGTCGGCCAGGGTGGCGGCGGACAGGTTCAACGCCAGCACCTGGTCATGCCCTCGCAGGTGCGCCAACACTTTCTCCAGCACCAGCACATCCAGCCGCGGCATCCAGCCGAAGCGCTCCAGCCAAGGCAGGAAGCGGCCCGCCGGCAAGGCCTCGCCCTGGCCATCGCGCAAACGCGAAATAACTTTGTGGTGCAGTACCCGTTGCGAGGAAGCGCACTCCATCACTGGCTGGAAGAACAACTCGAAATGCCCATTGATAAACGCCTGGTCGAGCCGTTCGTGCCAGGCATGCTGGCTATCTGCGGCAACCGCAGCAACACCTTGCTCAAGGCATACCCAGCCCGGCGTTGGCTGGTTCTCAGCGCGGGCCAGAGCCTCGTCGGCGAGCTTCAGCAATGCCTGTGGTGAATCACCAGGGCTGAATGGTGCCAGGCCTATACAAGCCACCGGGTCTATATCACTGGCCCCCGTTTCGTGCAGGCTCTGCAACGTTGCCTCCAGGGCCTGGGCAAGGTGTACGGCCTCCTCATGCACCATGCCCGGTGCCAGCACTGCAAATTCACCGCCGCGGCTGCGGGAAATGAGGTCGTTGGTTTCCGGGTAGCTGGCACAAGTACGACGCAGCTGTTCACCTACCGCTTGCAGCAACTGGTCGGTACGCTGGCCGCCAAGGCGGGCGTTCAGGCCAGCCAGGCCCTGAACCCGCAGCAACAGCAGGTAGCCGGCGCGCGCGTCTTCCAGGTTGCTTACCCGATTGTTCAGCTGCATTTCAAAATAGCGGCGGTTCGACAGCCCGGTCAGGCTGTCCTGGTAGGACTCCGCACGCAGCCGCTCACTGCGCTCGGCCTGCTCGGTGAACAGGGCTTTGAGTTTCTCGACCATCTGGTTCATCGCTTGCACTACGCGGCGTAGCTCCGGCGTGCGTGGCAACTCTGGCAGGCTGAGGAATTCGCGGCGAGCAATAGCGTGGGATTGCTCGACCATGTAGTCCAGCGGCCTCAACTGGCGGCGCAACAGCAAAGCACCGAGCACGGCACTGGCCGCACCGCACAACAGCAACCAACCCAGGCTGCCCAAGGCACTTTGCCAAAGCTTGGCAATGGCGAACATCGGGTGGCTGATCACTTCAACGCGCGCGGCCTGCTGCCAGCCACGACTGACGATTGCATCGCCGCCGGCGGCCTCAAGGCCGATCAGGCGCACGAACCAAAGCGGCACACCGCCAGGGTCTGGCTCGGCGTGTCGCTCCACCAGCACGGCATTGGAACCCAGGTCGACGACCTTGATGCTTGCATAGTAACCACTGTCGAAAATCGAGCTGACCATCAGCTCGACCATCGCTGGGTCGTCGATATTCGGCGTCAGCGAAAGCGCCAGCGCGGTGGCCGCATCCTGGGCGTGCGAGCGCAGCTGGTTGACGTATTGGCTGCGCGAGCTTTCCAGGCTGACCATGAAACTGCCACTGAAGGCGACCACCAGGAACAGGCAAATGGCCAACAGCAATTGTTTGAACAGTGACATCTGTGCTCCTTCAGTAAACCGGCTCGGCCGGGAACCCTTCGGCCTGCATTTTCTTCAACAAATCCTGCCAGCGTGACAGCCGCTTGGTATCACCAACCTTCTTGTTCCCTGCGGCGCCCGTCAGCCACAACCCCTCGCCATTGAAGGCGTACACCGGCAGCAGGTCGGTACGCTGGCTTGCCGGCTTGATGGCATCCATCAGACTGTCCAGCACCAAAGGCTGGGCCTGTGGGCTTGAATAATAGGTCAGGACCATGTGTGCCCGGTTCTGCCGCAGCGCCTTGACGTAGGTGATGCGCAGTTTTTCGCTGGGGATTCCCATGCGCCGTAGACTGAAATATTTGGCGATGGCGTAATCCTCGCAGTCCCCTGCACCTTTGATCAGTGCCTGCACAGGTGTGGCCCAGTAGTCGACCTCATGCCACAGATCGATATCCTCGACATAACGCAATTGCTGGTTGAAGAAGCGGTTGACCACTTGCAACCGTTCAAGCTCGGTACCCTGCTTCTGCGTGGCCATCAGGCTCTGCCAGGCATCGATGCGCCCCTGCCCGGCACCTAGTGGGCCGTACAGAGCCTGCGACTTGCGGCTGATCTGGGAGAAATCCCAATCCGCGTGCAAGCCGCCCAGCAGAAGACTGCCCAGCAGCGCGGCAAAGCCGACATATCGCACTACGGTTTTGAGCAACCAGGATATCGCCACTGCGAAGCCCTGTTCAGACCAGTCGAAAGCAGCGATGGTGGGGCTTGCCACCGCAAAAGACAATGGCACCCTGCAATCACGCACCCGGCTGTCAGCCCGCCTATACTTTCTGCTTACATCTTCTATAGGCAGCTTCCTTTGACGTGCGACTTCCTCCACCATAGCCGCGCTTTTGGGGCGCCCGTACCAGTGTGGGTGCAGGTTTGACACCCTCACAAGCTGTTACTAGTGTCATTGGATCCAATATAGTCATCGTTGAGGCAGGCGTCGCGTGGCCAAGAAAATCAAATTGAGCAATGTGCTGGCCAGCGAGCAGTTGTTGCCGCATCAGGCCCGTGCCGTGATCGAAGAACGCCTGCGCAGCGCCATTCTCGATGGGCGCTTGCCCCCTGGTACTGCGGTTCGCCAACAAGAGCTCGCCACCTTGTACGGCGTTAGCCGCATGCCCGTGCGCGAAGCCCTGCGCCAGCTCGAAGCGCAGTCCCTGCTGAAGGTGGAGATGCATAAGGGCGCCGTCGTTGCACCGCTGATCGGCGAGGATGCAGTGGACACCTATGCCCTTCGCGTATTGCTCGAGAGCGAGGCGCTGCGCCAGTCTATCCCGCTGCTTGATGCCAGCGACATCGCCAGCGCCCGCGGGTATATCCAGCAACTGGAGAACGAGACCAGCCACACCGAAATTGGCCGCCTCAACCGCCTGCTCCACATGGCGCTGTACAGCAAGGCGCCGAACAAGAAACTACTGCGCCTTATCGAGAACGAACTGAACGAGGAAGAACGCTTCCTGCGTTTCCATCTTTCGTCCATGGGCCTGGGCAAGCTCACTCAGGACGATCACAACGCACTGGTAGACGCAGCCAGCGACAAGCTGGTGGACGAAGCGGTAGCGGTGCTGGAACGGCACCTCAATGGCGGGGCGCGGGTGATCCGCAATTACCTGGATACGCAATTGGGGCGTTAGCCCATTACCGGCTTTACGCGGTAATTGATGGGTTGCAAATTAATCTTGCTCCGCCAACAATGAGACTAATTATCATTAACGTCCATTGATGCCGGCGCCCTCCTCCATGCCCAGCAACGATTCCGTGCAAACGCTCTACAGTGACCACCACGGCTGGTTGCATACCTGGCTGCGTAGCAAGCTCGGCAACGCAGCCGATGCGGCTGACCTCGCCCAAGATACCTTCGTCCGCTTGCTACAGCGTCGTGAGCAATTGCAGCTGAATGCTCCCAGGGCCTTCCTGCGCACGGTAGCGCGTGGGTTGGTGATCGATCATTGGCGCCGCGAGGAACTGCACAGGGCCTACCTGGAGGCTTTGGCCCATGTGCCGGAAGCCCTGGCCCCCTCAGTCGAGACCCGCGAGCTGCTGCTGGAATTGCTTGAGCGTATTGCACGCATGCTCGACGGCCTCAAACCCAAGGTCCGTCGCGCATTCCTGCTGGCTCAATGCGAGGGGCTGAAGCATCAGGCCATCGCCGAACAGATGGGGATCTCCGTGCGCACCGTTGAGCGCTACATCGCCGATGCGCTCTATCACTGCTACGTGCTGCGCTATGAAGACGACTGCTGAATCCATGACCGTCGCACGCCCTGATACAAAAACGGTCAGGCAGGCCATTCAGTGGATGCTGCGGCTGCGTGAAAGCGGGCACGATCCAGCTCTGCAACAACAGTGCGCGCATTGGCGCAGCAGCCACCACGAAAACGAACAGGCCTGGCAGCGTGTGGTTCACCTTCATCAGGACCTTGACCTGCGCGCTATTCCCGGTGCCGGGCTGGCATTGCAGACACTGGAAACCAGCCAGCAGCGCCTGCGCCGCCGACAGGCGCTGAAGCTGCTTGGCGGCGTTGTCATGGCAGGATCTGCGAGCTGGCTGGCCAAAGACCTCGATACTGTGAGTGCCTGGACGTCAGACTATGCCACCGGCACGGGCGAGCGACGCGTCTTCACCCTGCCCGATGGCTCACTGATGCAACTCAATACCTGCAGTGCCGTGGACCTGGCCTTCCATGATCAACAGCGTCTGGTCCGCTTGAAGCATGGGGAATTGATGATCAACTGCAACCCCCGGCATCCCCTGCTGGTACAAACCCGCGACGCGCTGCTGGAAGGCTTCGAAGGACGCTTTGTGGCCTATCAGGATAGCGACTGCACACGTGTCAGCGTCAGCCACGGCAAAGTGGCGATACACCGGCCTGGTACTGGCCAACTTCAGTGGATCGAAGGTGGCCAGAACTGGCGCCTGGATGCTCAAGGTGCGCACCGGCTCGCGCACATGGAGATGGATGCGATGGCCTGGACTGAAGGGTTGATCGTCACTCAGGACATGCGCCTCTCCAACTTCCTCGCGCAGGTCAGCCGCTATCGCCATGGTTACCTGGGCTGCAGCAATGAGATTGCCGACCTGCGCCTGTCGGGGGTGTTCCGCCTCGAAGACCCGGAACAACTGCTTCGGCTGCTACCGCAGACGTTGCCCGTACGACTTCGTCGACGTACACGCTGGTGGGTGCATGTAGAGAGCATGACCTGATAAGGCGTTATCGATTTCTGGCGGGTTTTGAATCCAGGTCCGGCTAGGACAGTAAGCAACACTTTCTGCCCTCGACACTTTAACGGACCCTTCATGCCTACCAACCCGGTGTTAACCCACACTTTCAGCCCGAATGATATTCGTCCAGTCCTGCAATCAGCTCACTTGCGCCACGCCATCCGGGCTGTTCTGTTTGGTACCGCCCTGGGCCTGGCAACTGCTCCGCAACTTTCCGTAGCGGCCGACACAGCCGAAGTGAGCCATGACTATGCAATACCGGCTGGCCAACTGACCGATGTGCTCAACAAGATCGCTCGTCAGGCCGGCATCACCCTATCGAGCACGCCTCAGCTGACCGATGGCCTGCATTCCAACGGACTGCAGGGGCAGTACACCACCGATCAGGCGCTGCGCCAGTCGCTAAATGGCAGCGGGCTGGAAGCCGTCAGCCAGGGGGGACGTAACTATGTGCTGCAGGCACAGCGTCAGAACGCCGCCCTGGCATTGCCAGACACCGACATCCGTAGTTTCTCCCTCGGCAACGCACTGGGCAGCATGGAGGGTTACAACGCCACACACAGCCAGGTGGCGACCAAGACCAGCATGCCCTTGGTGGAGACATCCCAATCGGTCTCGGTAGTCACTCGCCAACAAATGGACGATCAGGGCTCTCAGACCGTTGCCCAGGCCATGCGCTACACGCCAGGAGTACTGACCAACCCCTACGGTGCCACTCATCGCTATGACTATGTAGCCATGCGCGGCTTCAACGACGGATCGGTGGACAACATCTACGTCGATGGGCTCAAGTCAATGGGCGACAACGGCACCTACAGCACGATGCAGGTAGACCCATACTTTCTTGAGCGCATCGACATTCTCAAGGGACCGTCTTCGGTACTGTACGGGCGAAGCTCGCCGGGTGGCCTGGTAGCCCTGACCACCAAGAAGCCACTCTTTGCCCCTTACCATCAGGTTCAGGCCACGGTAGGTACTCAGGGCCAGCGTGGCGTGGGCTTCGACTTCAGTGGTCCTGTGGATGACGACAAACGCATTGCGTATCGCCTGACGGGTTTGGCGGATGCTTCCGACACTCAGTTCGACCACAACAAGGAAGAACGTTACGCCATCGCCCCTGCTATCAGTGTCGACTTCACCGAAGACACCTCACTCACGCTGCAGGCCTATTTGCAGCACGACCCTGACGGTGGGTACCACGGCGGTAACCCTGCTGATGGCATGCTGCACAAGCGCAACGGTTTGCGCCTGTCAGACCATTTCTTCGAAGGCGAGCCGAGCATCGACAACTACGAGCGCACGCAGCAATCCTTCAGCTACCAGTTTGAGCATCGCTTCAATGATGTGTTCACAGCGCGGCAGAACTTCCGTTATCAGGATTCTGACGTGTCGATGGACCAGGTGTACTCCGCCGGCTGGGCAGATGTTGACAGCAACATGTTAAATCGCGCCTATACCGGCGGCGACGAGCGTCTGCATTCGTACATCATTGATAACATGCTGCAGGCAGAATTCTTTACCGGGGCGGCCAAACACACCTTGCTACTGGGGGCTGACTACCAGCGGCGCAAAGCCGACGTGGCATGGCGCTATGGCACCGTCGGCCCACTGGATGCCGGCAATCCACAGTACGGCAATGGCAATCTTCAGGTACTGGGCGAGAACCGCTACCAGCGGCGCTTGCAACAAACGGGTGTGTACCTGCAGGATCTGGTGGAGCTGGACCAGTGGCGCTTTTCATTGGGGCTGCGCCAGGACTGGGTGAAGGTGTCCGAAGAGAACCGTGACAGCGACAGCAAGGTCAGTGATCAACGCTACAGGTTCACCTCCCGGGCAGGGGTGCTCTACCTGTTCGAGAACGGCATTGCGCCCTACATCAGCTACTCGGAGTCGTTCAACCCGAACACCGTGTCCGACCAGCAAGGCCGGCCGCTGGCACCGACGGAGGGCACTCAGTGGGAAGCCGGCATCAAATATCAGCCACCAGGGAGCGACAACCTGTTCACCGCATCGGTGTTCCGCATCGAGCAGGAGAATTTGGCGTCTAAACAGCCTGACGAAGACTTCTATCGCCCTGTCGGTGAAGTCCGCTCGCAAGGGCTGGAGCTTGAGGCCCATGTACAGCTGACCGACAGCCTCAAACTGCTGAGTGGCTATACCTTCACCGATATCGAGTATTCGAAGTCAATGCCGAGCCTTGTCTCAGGCAACGTGGACAACAAGGGTAATTCGCCGACTCAGGCGCCGAAACAGATGCTCTCGCTGTGGGCCGACTATATCTTCCGCCAGGGGGCACTGGATGGCCTGCGGCTGGGCGGTGGGGTGCGATATGTGGGGTACAGCTGGGTCGATGCGGAAAACAGCATGAAGGTGCCTTCCTACACCCTGTTCGACGCCTCTATCGGCTATGACCTGGGCAAGGTCGGCCTGACGGGTGTGGATGTGCGCTTGAACGCCAACAACCTTACCAATGAAAGCTACATCACCTCATGTGCCAGCCTGAACTACTGCTACATGGGTGAAGAGCGCAATGTGAGCGCCACAGTCAGCTATCAGTTCTAACCGATATTGAAACCCGAAAAAGACAAAGCCCCTGTCTGCATCGCAGACAGGGGCTTTGGGTTTGAATCTTGACGATGACCTACTCTCACATGGGGAAACCCCACACTACCATCGGCGATGCATCGTTTCACTGCTGAGTTCGGGATGGGATCAGGTGGTTCCAATGCTCTATGGTCGTCAAGAAATTCTGTGTGCTGGCCCGTCCTTAGGACGTGCCTGCGAATCTCTGTAGTTCCTACTTAAAGACAAAACCCCTACCTGCATGTGCAGATAGGGGTTTTGCGAAATGAATCTTGACGATGACCTACTCTCACATGGGGAAACCCCACACTACCATCGGCGATGCATCGTTTCACTACTGAGTTCGGGATGGGATCAGGTGGTTCCAATGCTCTATGGTCGTCAAGAAATTCTGTTGCCAGAATGTCCAGATGGACAGCCCAGCGAATTCGGATATGCGATATTTGTGGTCTTACGAATTTTCGGCTCTTTCGTCTTCACCACCGCAATCTGCGTCAGCAAATTGCTTGGGTGTTATATGGTCAAGCCTCACGGGCAATTAGTATTGGTTAGCTCAACGCCTCACAGCGCTTACACACCCAACCTATCAACGTCGTAGTCTTCGACGGCCCTTTAGGGGATTCAAGATCCCAGTGAGATCTCATCTTGAGGCAAGTTTCCCGCTTAGATGCTTTCAGCGGTTATCTCTTCCGAACATAGCTACCCGGCAATGCCACTGGCGTGACAACCGGAACACCAGAGGTTCGTCCACTCCGGTCCTCTCGTACTAGGAGCAGCCCCTCTCAAATCTCAAACGTCCACGGCAGATAGGGACCGAACTGTCTCACGACGTTCTAAACCCAGCTCGCGTACCACTTTAAATGGCGAACAGCCATACCCTTGGGACCGGCTTCAGCCCCAGGATGTGATGAGCCGACATCGAGGTGCCAAACACCGCCGTCGATATGAACTCTTGGGCGGTATCAGCCTGTTATCCCCGGAGTACCTTTTATCCGTTGAGCGATGGCCCTTCCATACAGAACCACCGGATCACTAAGACCTACTTTCGTACCTGCTCGACGTGTTTGTCTCGCAGTCAAGCGCGCTTTTGCCTTTATACTCTACGACCGATTTCCGACCGGTCTGAGCGCACCTTCGTACTCCTCCGTTACTCTTTGGGAGGAGACCGCCCCAGTCAAACTACCCACCATACACTGTCCTCGATCCGGATAACGGACCTGAGTTAGAACCTCAAAGTTGCCAGGGTGGTATTTCAAGGATGGCTCCATGAGAACTGGCGTCCCCACTTCAAAGCCTCCCACCTATCCTACACAAGCAAATTCAAAGTCCAGTGCAAAGCTATAGTAAAGGTTCACGGGGTCTTTCCGTCTAGCCGCGGATACACTGCATCTTCACAGCGATTTCAATTTCACTGAGTCTCGGGTGGAGACAGCGCCGCCATCGTTACGCCATTCGTGCAGGTCGGAACTTACCCGACAAGGAATTTCGCTACCTTAGGACCGTTATAGTTACGGCCGCCGTTTACCGGGGCTTCGATCAAGAGCTTCGCTTGCGCTAACCCCATCAATTAACCTTCCGGCACCGGGCAGGCGTCACACCCTATACGTCCACTTTCGTGTTTGCAGAGTGCTGTGTTTTTAATAAACAGTCGCAGCGGCCTGGTATCTTCGACCGGCATGGGCTTACGGAGCAAGTCCTTCACCCTCGCCGGCGCACCTTCTCCCGAAGTTACGGTGCCATTTTGCCTAGTTCCTTCACCCGAGTTCTCTCAAGCGCCTTGGTATTCTCTACCTAACCACCTGTGTCGGTTTGGGGTACGGTTCCCAGTTATCTGAAGCTTAGGAGCTTTTCTTGGAAGCATGGTATCAACCACTTCGTCGCCTAAAGGCAACTCGTCATCAGCTCTCGGCCTTGAAATCCCGGATTTGCCTAAGATTTCAGCCTACCACCTTAAACCTGGACAACCAACGCCAGGCTGGCCTAACCTTCTCCGTCCCTCCATCGCAATAACTGGAAGTACAGGAATATTAACCTGTTTTCCATCGACTACGCTTTTCAGCCTCGCCTTAGGGACCGACTAACCCTGCGTCGATTAACGTTGCGCAGGAAACCTTGGTCTTTCGGCGTGCGAGTTTTTCACTCGCATTGTCGTTACTCATGTCAGCATTCGCACTTCTGATACCTCCAGCAAGCTTCTCAACTCACCTTCACAGGCTTACAGAACGCTCCTCTACCGCATCATCATAAGATGATACCCGTAGCTTCGGTGCATGGTTTGAGCCCCGTTACATCTTCCGCGCAGGCCGACTCGACTAGTGAGCTATTACGCTTTCTTTAAAGGGTGGCTGCTTCTAAGCCAACCTCCTAGCTGTCTAAGCCTTCCCACATCGTTTCCCACTTAACCATGACTTTGGGACCTTAGCTGACGGTCTGGGTTGTTTCCCTTTTCACGACGGACGTTAGCACCCGCCGTGTGTCTCCCATGCTCGGCACTTGTAGGTATTCGGAGTTTGCATCGGTTTGGTAAGTCGGGATGACCCCCTAGCCGAAACAGTGCTCTACCCCCTACAGTGATACATGAGGCGCTACCTAAATAGCTTTCGAGGAGAACCAGCTATCTCCGAGCTTGATTAGCCTTTCACTCCGATCCACAGGTCATCCGCTAACTTTTCAACGGTAGTCGGTTCGGTCCTCCAGTCAGTGTTACCTAACCTTCAACCTGCCCATGGATAGATCGCCCGGTTTCGGGTCTATACCCAGCGACTAAACGCCCTATTAAGACTCGCTTTCGCTACGCCTCCCCTATTCGGTTAAGCTCGCCACTGAATATAAGTCGCTGACCCATTATACAAAAGGTACGCAGTCACCTAACAAAGTAGGCTCCCACTGCTTGTACGCATACGGTTTCAGGTTCTATTTCACTCCCCTCTCCGGGGTTCTTTTCGCCTTTCCCTCACGGTACTGGTTCACTATCGGTCAGTCAGTAGTATTTAGCCTTGGAGGATGGTCCCCCCATATTCAGACAAAGTTTCTCGTGCTCCGTCCTACTCGATTTCATTGATAAGAGATTTTCGTGTACGGGGCTATCACCCACTATGGCCGCACTTTCCAGAGCGTTCCACTAATCTCAAATCAACTTAAGGGCTGGTCCCCGTTCGCTCGCCACTACTAAGGGAATCTCGGTTGATTTCTTTTCCTCAGGGTACTTAGATGTTTCAGTTCCCCTGGTTCGCCTCTTGCACCTATGTATTCAGTACAAGATAACCAGCTTATGCTGGCTGGGTTCCCCCATTCAGAGATCTCTGGATCACAGTCTGTTTGCCGACTCCCCAAAGCTTATCGCAGGCTACCACGTCTTTCATCGCCTCTGACTGCCAAGGCATCCACCGTATGCGCTTCTTCACTTGACCATATAACCCCAAGCAATCTGGTTATACTGTGAAGACGACATTCGCCGAAAATTCGTACGTTGCTCTTTCGAGCAGAACTCACAAATTTTACCTTAGCCTGATCCACCAGCAGTGAAACTGGTGTTCAGTCTATATCTATCACATATCCGAATTTTTAAAGAACGATCTGACAAAAGTCAGAAATCAACATTCAATATGAATGTTCATTTCTAAGTTCTGACAAGTTACTGTGTACGGCGAAAGTGGTGGAGCCAAGCGGGATCGAACCGCTGACCTCCTGCGTGCAAGGCAGGCGCTCTCCCAGCTGAGCTATGGCCCCGTATTCTACGGCTGAACCATGTAATGGTAGGTCTGGGCAGATTTGAACTGCCGACCTCACCCTTATCAGGGGTGCGCTCTAACCAACTGAGCTACAGACCTATAACAGGGTCGCGTTACAGCATCGTCTTTTACAATGAATCAAGCAATTCGTGTGGGAGCTCATCAGCAGGCTGATGTCGTCGATTAAGGAGGTGATCCAGCCGCAGGTTCCCCTACGGCTACCTTGTTACGACTTCACCCCAGTCATGAATCACACCGTGGTAACCGTCCTCCCGAAGGTTAGACTAGCTACTTCTGGTGCAACCCACTCCCATGGTGTGACGGGCGGTGTGTACAAGGCCCGGGAACGTATTCACCGCGACATTCTGATTCGCGATTACTAGCGATTCCGACTTCACGCAGTCGAGTTGCAGACTGCGATCCGGACTACGATCGGTTTTGTGAGATTAGCTCCACCTCGCGGCTTGGCAACCCTCTGTACCGACCATTGTAGCACGTGTGTAGCCCAGGCCGTAAGGGCCATGATGACTTGACGTCATCCCCACCTTCCTCCGGTTTGTCACCGGCAGTCTCCTTAGAGTGCCCACCATAACGTGCTGGTAACTAAGGACAAGGGTTGCGCTCGTTACGGGACTTAACCCAACATCTCACGACACGAGCTGACGACAGCCATGCAGCACCTGTGTCAGAGTTCCCGAAGGCACCAATCCATCTCTGGAAAGTTCTCTGCATGTCAAGGCCTGGTAAGGTTCTTCGCGTTGCTTCGAATTAAACCACATGCTCCACCGCTTGTGCGGGCCCCCGTCAATTCATTTGAGTTTTAACCTTGCGGCCGTACTCCCCAGGCGGTCAACTTAATGCGTTAGCTGCGCCACTAAAATCTCAAGGATTCCAACGGCTAGTTGACATCGTTTACGGCGTGGACTACCAGGGTATCTAATCCTGTTTGCTCCCCACGCTTTCGCACCTCAGTGTCAGTATCAGTCCAGGTGGTCGCCTTCGCCACTGGTGTTCCTTCCTATATCTACGCATTTCACCGCTACACAGGAAATTCCACCACCCTCTACCGTACTCTAGCTTGCCAGTTTTGGATGCAGTTCCCAGGTTGAGCCCGGGGCTTTCACATCCAACTTAACAA
Organism: Pseudomonas sp. JY-Q; assembly: GCF_001655295.1. Lineage (NCBI taxonomy): Bacteria > Pseudomonadati > Pseudomonadota > Gammaproteobacteria > Pseudomonadales > Pseudomonadaceae > Pseudomonas > Pseudomonas sp. JY-Q. The sequence continues at coordinate 5,991,033 of NZ_CP011525.1, forward strand.
ACCACCTACGCGCGCTTTACGCCCAGTAATTCCGATTAACGCTTGCACCCTCTGTATTACCGCGGCTGCTGGCACAGAGTTAGCCGGTGCTTATTCTGTCGGTAACGTCAAAACAGCAAGGTATTAACTTACTGCCCTTCCTCCCAACTTAAAGTGCTTTACAATCCGAAGACCTTCTTCACACACGCGGCATGGCTGGATCAGGCTTTCGCCCATTGTCCAATATTCCCCACTGCTGCCTCCCGTAGGAGTCTGGACCGTGTCTCAGTTCCAGTGTGACTGATCATCCTCTCAGACCAGTTACGGATCGTCGCCTTGGTGAGCCATTACCCCACCAACTAGCTAATCCGACCTAGGCTCATCTGATAGCGCAAGGCCCGAAGGTCCCCTGCTTTCTCCCGTAGGACGTATGCGGTATTAGCGTTCCTTTCGAAACGTTGTCCCCCACTACCAGGCAGATTCCTAGGCATTACTCACCCGTCCGCCGCTGAATCAAGGAGCAAGCTCCCGTCATCCGCTCGACTTGCATGTGTTAGGCCTGCCGCCAGCGTTCAATCTGAGCCATGATCAAACTCTTCAGTTCAATACTGCTTGGGTTTTTAAGAAACCCTAAACTTGGCTCAGCAATCTCAAATGACTATGTGATTTCTCGCATGGTCACTTGTGATGCTGATAATCTTTTTGACTATCAGTCCGTACTCACAAGCACCCACACGAATTGCTTGATTCAATTTGTTAAAGAGCGTTTGGTTAAGAGCTTTTCGTCTCAACCGAGGCGCGCATTCTACGCTTTCCTCAGAGCCTGTCAAGTGTTTATTTTGAAGTTTTTCGAGAAACTCGTTTAACTTCAGACACTTGGCTCGCTTCGATCTCTCGTCGCGGGAGGTGAATAATACAGCATCCAAAAACGCTGTCAACCACCTTTTTACCACCACCAGCTGGCTGTTCAGCCTACCAGGAGAAGCGATAGCTTCTACTTAAAGACAAAACCCCTACCTGCATGCGCAGATAGGGGTTTTGCGAAATGAATCTTGACGATGACCTACTCTCACATGGGGAAACCCCACACTACCATCGGCGATGCATCGTTTCACTACTGAGTTCGGGATGGGATCAGGTGGTTCCAATGCTCTATGGTCGTCAAGAAATTCTGTTGCCAGAATGTCCAGATGGACAGCCCAGCGAATCCGGATATGCGATATTTGTGGTCTTACGAATTTTCGGCTCTTTCGTCTTCACCACCGCAATCTGCGTCAGCAAATTGCTTGGGTGTTATATGGTCAAGCCTCACGGGCAATTAGTATTGGTTAGCTCAACGCCTCACAGCGCTTACACACCCAACCTATCAACGTCGTAGTCTTCGACGGCCCTTTAGGGGATTCAAGATCCCAGTGAGATCTCATCTTGAGGCAAGTTTCCCGCTTAGATGCTTTCAGCGGTTATCTCTTCCGAACATAGCTACCCGGCA
>NZ_CP011525.1:5997500-6178825 GCF_001655295.1 Pseudomonas sp. JY-Q
GAGGGCGTCAACCTTTAATTTCAATAACCGTTGATAGCGCAGAAAAAACAAAGCGGGGAGGCCTGACGGCCTCCCCGCTATTCATCTAGAGCACACCAGCACCACGAAGGCGCTGCACCTCGCCGACATCCAGCCCCAACACCTCCCCCAGCACCGCTTCGGTATGCTCGCCTAACAAGGGTGGCGCCCGGCGATACTCCACTGGCGTCTCCGACAACCGTATCGGGCTCGCAACTTGCGGCACACTACCCGCCAAGGGATGCGGAATACTCAACGCCAACCCGCGCGCCAGCACCTGGGGATCCTGGAACATCTGCGCCAGGTTATTGATAGGCCCACACGGCACTCCTGCAGCCTCCAACTGGGCCACCCACTCAGCTGTGGTCTTGAACACCGTAGCCTGGCGAATTAGTGGTATCAGCTCAGCCCGGTTGGCCACCCGCAGCTTATTGGTAACGAACCGAGGGTCCTCCGCCCATTGCGGGTGCCCGGCCACCTCAGCGAATTTACGGAACTGGCTGTCATTACCGACGGTAAGAATGAAATCGCCATCTGCCGTCGGAAAGTCCTGGTAAGGGACTATATTAGGATGCGCATTACCCAGCCGACGAGGAGGGGTGCCCGTGGTCAGGTAGTTCATTGCCTGGTTCGCCAGGCAGGCCACCTGCACATCGAGCAATGCCATGTCGACATGCTGACCGACCCCGGCCTGATCCCGGTGGGCGAGAGCAGCCAGCATGGCGACCGTGGAATACAACCCGGTCAGAATGTCGGTAAGCGCCACCCCCACCTTGACCGGCCCGGCGCCCTCTTCACCCTCCGGACGACCAGTCAGGCTCATCAGCCCACCCAACCCCTGGATCATGAAGTCATAGCCAGCGCGCTTGGCATAGGGCCCGGTCTGACCGAAGCCGGTAATGGAGCAATAGATGAGCTGCGGGTTTATCGCCTTCAGGCTCTGGTAGTCCAGGCCATACGCTGCCAGCCCACCTACCTTGAAGTTCTCTATGACGATATCGCACTTCGCCGCCAGTTCACGCACCAGCCGCTGTCCCTCCGGCTGGGTAAAGTCGATGGTCACTGAGCGCTTGTTGCGGTTGGCCGACAGGTAATAGGCCGCCTCACTGGTGTCCTCACCTTCGGCATCCTTGAGAAAAGGCGGCCCCCATGAGCGGGTATCGTCGCCACTGCCAGGGCGCTCGACCTTGATCACGTCGGCGCCAAGGTCAGCCAAAATCTGACCAGACCACGGGCCGGCCAACACGCGCGAAAGGTCTAGCACCCGCAGATGTGATAGCGCGCCCATGGCTTGCTCCTTATCAATAGAACGCCTGGATACCGGTCTGCGCACGACCCAGGATAAGTGCATGCACATCATGGGTACCTTCATAGGTGTTGACCACCTCCAGGTTAACCAGATGGCGGGCCACACCAAACTCGTCGGAGATGCCGTTGCCGCCCAGCATGTCACGCGCCATACGGGCGATATCCAGCGCCTTGCCGCAGGAATTGCGCTTCATGATGGAGGTGATTTCCACCGCAGCCGTCCCTTCATCCTTCATGCGACCCAGACGCAGGCAACCCTGCAGCGCCAGGGTGATTTCTGTCTGCATGTCGGCAAGCTTCTTCTGAATCAACTGGTTGGCGGCCAGTGGACGACCAAACTGCTGACGGTCCAGGGTGTACTGGCGAGCGGTGTGCCAGCAGGCTTCAGCGGCACCCAGCGCACCCCACGAAATACCATAGCGAGCCGAGTTCAGGCAGGTGAACGGGCCCTTGAGGCCACGCACGTCCGGGAAGATGTTCTCTTCTGGCACGAACACATTGTCCATGACGATTTCACCAGTGATCGACGCGCGCAGGCCAACCTTGCCATGGATTGCCGGGGCACTGAGGCCTTGCCAGCCTTTTTCCAGTACGAAGCCACGAATATCGCCCGCATCATCCTTGGCCCACACCACGAACACATCGGCGATGGGACTGTTGGTGATCCACATTTTACTGCCGGTCAGCCGGTAGCCACCGTCGACCTTCCTCGCGCGCGTAATCATCGAACCAGGATCGGAGCCATGGTTAGGCTCGGTCAGACCGAAGCAACCGATCCACTCGCCACTGGCCAACTTGGGGAGGTACTTCTGCTTTTGAGCTTCGGTGCCAAATTCGTTGATCGGCACCATCACCAGCGACGACTGCACACTCATCATCGAGCGGTAACCTGAGTCGATACGTTCCACTTCGCGAGCAATAAGGCCATAGCACACATAATTCAGGCCACTGCCACCGTATTGCTCGGGAATGGTTGCACCCAACAGGCCTACTTCACCCATCTCGCGGAAGATCGCCGGATCGGTCTGCTCATGGCGGAAGGCCTCAAGCACACGCGGGGCCAGCTTGTCCTGGGCGAACTGATAAGCGCTGTCACGCACCATGCGCTCTTCTTCAGTGAGCTGCTGATCCAGCAGCAACGGGTCGATCCAGTTGAAGCTTGCTTTACCGGCCATGAGCGAATCCTCGAAATAGGGGTCAGTTTCTTGTGCCTTTGAGCCTAGGCCTGATCGGCCGCCGGGACAAACGAGGATTGCGCACCAATTAGTGATATTTTGTCACTCCGTAAATCGGCAAAACGCCATATTGACAGCCTTACAAGTGAGGTTGACGTACATGCGCCGTAAGATCCCCAGTACCGCCGCCCTGATTTGCTTCGAGGCGGCAGCCCGTAACGAGAGCTTTACCAAGGCTGCCCAGGAACTCGCGCTGACCCAGGGTGCCGTCTGTCGGCAGATCGGTGGCCTGGAAGCCTTCCTTAATGTGGAACTGTTCCGTCGCTCGCGCCGCGGCGTAAGGCTGACCGAAGCCGGCCTGTCCTACAGTCGCCAGGTGGCGGCCCAACTGGACGCCGTGGAGCGCGATACCTTGTCGGTCATGCGCCAGCAAGGCGCCAATGTGATCGAGCTGGCGGTAGTGCCGACGTTTGGCACTCAATGGCTGCTACCACGGCTCAAGGACTTCCAGCAGCGCCACCCGGAGGTCACAGTCAACCTCACCAACCGCACCCGGCCATTCCTGTTCGCCGACACTACCTTCGATGCCGCCATCTATTTTGGTGATGCGGACTGGTCAGGCACCCAGTCGCACCAACTGATGGGTGAAAACCCAGTACCCGTGTGCAGCCCGGCACTGCTGAACGGCCAGGGCATGCTCGAGGCACGCCACATCGCGCAGCTACCACTGCTGCAGCAGAGCACGCGCCCGTATGCCTGGCGGCAATGGTTCGGCAGTGTGGGCATGAATGTGGAGCGCGACATGACAGGCCCGCGCTATGAACTATTCTCGATGCTCGCCCAGGCGGCCATGCACGACATGGGCATTGCCCTGATACCACCGTTCCTGATCCAGCGGGAGTTGGAGGAGGGAAGGCTGATGGTCGCTAACAGGCATGCCCTGAGTAGCGACAAGGCCTACTATCTGATGATTCCAGAGCGCAAGGTGGAGTCGGCGTCGCTACGCGCCTTTCGCGACTGGCTGGTAAGCCAGGCTCAGGCCTACCTGAATAGATCAGGGGCAAGCGCGACAAATTGACCCTGTAGTCAATTATTTTAAACACCTACAGATATATGTATATGTCGCATATTCGCAAACTGTAACGCAAGCATAAAAACACCCTTTAACCGTGCTCAGTACGCGGCTTTGCGGGTTATTTTGCGACATCCAACTAGTCGTAAGCGAATTGGCCGCTTTTTTTTTGATTTTTTCTCCTAATCTGCCAATGGCGCATGTTTGACGGGCTGCAACCCTATTGCTGCGACAAGCGGTCACAGGGTGACTTGTAGTTTTGACTTCGTTTCGCTTCAGAACCGGTTGAAGGCCTTCGGGTTCGTCTGCAAAATGCTTCGCCCCGCCCGGGATCCGGCGGGTTGGCGCTCCACAGCCGCCCCAGCGCACCATCCGAAGTGTGCTGGCTTCTACAAAGACAAAAGGTCACCGCAGGAGAAATAGTCGTGCACATTGGTGTTCCTCTCGAGACGCAGACCGGTGAGACAAGGGTCGCTGCGACCCCCGAAACCATCAAGAAACTGATTGGCCAGGGCCATCAGGTCACCGTTCAACGGGGGGCAGGGCTCAACGCCGCCATTCCGGACAGTGCCTATGAAGCCGTGGGTGCTTCCCTTGGAAGCGCCGCCGATGCCTACGGCGCCCAATTGGTACTCAAAGTGGTCGCCCCCAACGACCAGGAACTGGCCCTGATCAACAGCGGCAGCCTTCTGGTGGGCATGCTCAACCCCTTCAACGGTGAACTGATCGGCAAGATGGCCGAACGCGGTATTACCGCCTTCGCCCTGGAAGCCGCGCCGCGAACCTCGCGGGCGCAGAGCCTGGACGTGCTGTCGTCGCAGGCCAACATCGCCGGCTACAAGGCCGTGTTGCTGGCAGCCCATCACTACCCACGCTTCATGCCAATGCTGATGACCGCTGCCGGTACCGTTAAGGCCGCACGCGTCCTGGTACTGGGCGCTGGCGTTGCCGGCTTGCAGGCTATCGCCACCGCCAAGCGCCTGGGTGCGGTGATCGAAGCATCCGACGTTCGCCCGGCGGTGAAAGAGCAGATCGAATCACTGGGTGCAAAATTCATCGACGTACCCTACGAGACCGACGAGGAGCGAGAATGCGCCGAAGGCGTTGGCGGCTATGCCCGACCAATGCCGGCCAGTTGGATGCAGCGCCAGGCCCAGGCGGTGCACGAGCGTGCCAAGCAGGCCGATATCGTCATCACCACCGCGCTGATCCCCGGGCGCAAGGCGCCAACCCTGCTGAGCGCCGAAACCGTGGCGCAGATGAAGCCTGGCTCGGTGGTCATCGACCTGGCTGCAGCCCAAGGCGGCAACTGCCCGCTGACCGTCGCAGACCAGGTGGTGCAGGAGAACGGCGTGACCATCGTCGGCCCGACCAACCTGCCAGCCCAGGTGAGTGCCGATGCCTCGGCACTGTATGCGCGCAACCTGCTGGACTTCATGAAGCTGCTGTTCGACAAGGATGGCGCGCTGATCATCAACCTCGAAGACGACATCGTCGCGGCCTGCCTGATGTGCCGTGATGGTCAGATCGTCCGCAAGAACGGCTAAGGAGCACGACAATGGAAGACATGCTGATTTCCCACGGCATCTACAACCTGATCATTTTCGTGCTGGCCATCTATGTGGGCTACCACGTGGTGTGGAACGTCACCCCGGCGCTGCACACCCCACTGATGGCGGTCACCAATGCCATCTCGGCAATCGTCATCGTCGGCGCCATGCTGGCCGCGGCCCTGACCGTGACCCCGGCCGGCAAGCTGATGGGCACCCTGGCCGTGGCCCTTGCCGCAGTCAACGTGTTCGGTGGCTTCCTGGTCACCCGCCGCATGCTTGAAATGTTCAAGAAGAAAACCAAGAACGAGGCGAAGAAGTAAGCATGAGCATGAATCTGGTAACGCTCCTCTACCTCGTCGCCTCGGTGTGCTTCATCCAGGCGCTCAAGGGCCTGTCGCACCCGACTACCTCGCGGCGCGGCAATCTGTTCGGCATGATCGGCATGGGGCTCGCCATCCTCACGACGGTCGGCCTCATTTATAAGCTTGGGGCTGAACTTGCCACTGCCGGTATCGGCTATGTCATCGTCGGCCTGCTGGTCGGCGGCACCGCCGGTTCCATCATGGCCAAGCGCGTCGAAATGACCAAAATGCCCGAACTGGTCGCTTTCATGCACAGCATGATCGGCCTGGCCGCGGTGTTCATTGCCATCGCCGCCGTGCTGGAGCCACAGTCGATGGGCATTGTGGCTGCCATCAGCGATCCGATCCCCACCGGCAACCGCCTGGAGCTGTTCCTCGGTGCTGCCATCGGTGCCATTACCTTCTCCGGTTCGGTGATCGCCTTTGGCAAATTGTCGGGCAAGTACAAGTTCCGCCTCTTCCAAGGCGCACCGGTACAGTTCGCTGGCCAGCACAAACTGAACCTGATCCTTGGCCTGACCACCATCGCCCTTGGCCTGCTGTTCACTTTCACTGGCCACTACAGTGCCTTCACCCTGATGCTGGTCCTGGCCTTCATCATGGGTGTGCTGATCATTATTCCGATCGGCGGCGCCGACATGCCAGTGGTGGTGTCGATGCTCAACAGCTACTCGGGGTGGGCAGCGGCCGGCATCGGCTTCTCGCTGAACAACTCGATGCTGATCATCGCCGGTTCCCTGGTAGGTTCGTCCGGTGCCATCCTCTCGTACATCATGTGCAAGGCGATGAACCGCTCGTTCTTCAACGTCATCCTTGGCGGCTTCGGTGGCGATACCGACACTGGCGCGGCGCAAGGTTCGCAAGAACAGCGGCCGGTGAAGTCCGGTTCGGCTGACGATGCCACCTTCCTGCTCAGCAATGCCGACAGCGTGATCATCGTTCCGGGCTACGGCCTGGCGGTGGCCCGCGCACAACACGCACTGAAAGAGCTGACCGAGAAGCTGACCCACAATGGCGTGACCGTGAAGTATGCGATTCACCCGGTGGCGGGCCGCATGCCCGGGCACATGAACGTACTGCTGGCCGAGGCTGAAGTGCCGTACGATCAGGTATTCGAGATGGAAGACATCAACGCCGAGTTCGGCCAGGCCGACGTGGTGCTGGTGCTGGGCGCCAACGACGTGGTCAACCCGGCGGCGAAGAACGATCCCAAGTCGCCAATCGCCGGCATGCCGATCCTCGAGGCGTTCAAAGCCAAGACCATCATCGTCAACAAACGCTCGATGGCCAGCGGCTATGCCGGCCTGGACAACGAACTGTTCTATCTGGACAAGACCATGATGGTGTTCGGTGACGCCAAGAAGGTCATCGAGGACATGGTCAAGGCAGTGGAGTGACACCAGCCGCTGCAAACCAGCTGATATAAAGGAAGCCCCGGTCAGAATCTGCCGGGGCTTTTCTTTTATTGATCCGGATCAACGGCTCAAATACAAGGCTTCTCATACGACCATGGTCGTGGGACGGCAATGGGCGAAATCTCTAGACTGCGCTGCAGTAGTTTCAGTAGCCCGAGATAACAATCCATGTACCGTGATCGTATCCGCTTGTCCTCCCTGCACAGCAAGGTAATGAGTGCGGCTGATGCCGCTGGTCTGATCGAGGACGGCATGACTGTCGGCATGAGCGGCTTCACCCGCGCCGGCGAAGCCAAGGCCGTACCGCATGCACTGGCCGAACGTGCCAAGCAATCGCCACTGAAAATCAGCCTGATGACCGGCGCCAGCCTGGGCAATGACCTGGACAAACAACTGACCGAGGCCGGTGTGTTGGCCCGCCGCATGCCGTTCCAGGTCGACAGCACCCTGCGCAAAGCCATCAATGACGGCCAGGTGATGTTCATTGACCAGCACCTGTCGGAAACCGTCGAGCAACTGCGCAACCAGCAGCTGAAGCTGCCGGACATCGCGGTCATCGAAGCCGTGGCCATCACCGAGCAAGGCCACATCGTGCCAACCACGTCGGTGGGCAACTCGGCCAGCTTCGCGATCTTCGCCAAGCAGGTGATTGTGGAGATCAACCTCTCGCACAACACCAACCTCGAAGGCCTGCACGACATCTATATCCCAACCTACCGTCCGACTCGCACGCCAATCCCGCTGGTCAAGGTAGACGACCGTATCGGCAGCACCGCGATCCCGATCGACCCGGCCAAGATCGTCGGTATCGTCATCAGTGACCAGCCAGACTCGCCGTCCACTGTGCTGCCGCCAGATGATGAAACACAGGGCATCGCCGACCACCTGATCAACTTCCTCAAGAAGGAAGTGGATGCAGGCCGTATGACCAACAAGCTCGGCCCGCTGCAAGCCGGCATTGGCAGCATTGCCAATGCGGTGATGTGCGGCCTGATCGAGTCGCCGTTCGAAGACCTGACCATGTACTCCGAAGTGCTGCAGGACTCCACCTTCGACCTGATCGACGCCGGCAAGCTTAGCTTCGCATCGGGCAGCTCGATCACCCTGTCAACGCGCCGCAATGCCGATGTGTTCGGCAACCTGGAGCGCTACAAGGACAAGTTGGTGCTACGCCCGCAGGAAATCTCCAACCACCCGGAAGTGGTACGTCGCCTGGGCATCATCGGTATCAACACCGCACTGGAGTTCGATATCTACGGCAACGTCAACTCCACTCACGTCTGTGGCACCAGGATGATGAACGGCATCGGTGGCTCCGGCGACTTCGCCCGTAACGCCCACCTGGCCGTGTTCGTCACCAAGTCGATTGCCAAAGGCGGGGCGATTTCCAGCGTGGTGCCAATGGTCAGCCATGTCGACCACACCGAGCACGACGTGGACATCCTGGTCACCGAGCAGGGCCTGGCGGACCTGCGTGGCCTGGCGCCGCGCGAACGGGCGCGAGCGATCATCGACAACTGCGTGCACCCAGACTATCGCGCTGCGCTGAACGACTACTTCGACCGTGCCTGCCAGCGTGGCGGTCATACCCCGCACATCCTGCGTGAAGCCCTGAGCTGGCACGAAAACCTGGAAGAAACCGGGCGCATGCTGGCTAGCTGATCCAGATGTGGTACGGAACGGCGGCCCTGCCTCTGCTGTTCCGGCCTCTTCGCGGGCTTGCCCGCTCCCACAGGTGATGTGCAACCCTAAAGGGCAGCACTTTCTCTATGGGAGCGGGCAAGCTCGCGAATAGCCCATAACACTCAAACCCTTCTATCAATACACCTTTCCGCCATCAGCAGAATAATCTGTTCTACTGTACTGGTGTTTTCAGATCTTCCCGACTGACAAATCCCCTTCTTCGAATCAAAGCGCACCAAAGAAGTGCAGACCAGTACAGTTACGCCTATTTCGAGTGCAACAGTAGGGTTACACAGTTAACTGAGCCATCGTCTTTCAACTGAACTGTATCTACTGTTATGGACGACAGAGGAGGATCATTGGCATCAGTTAAATCACTACCTAATGCCGCCATAAGCGGAAGGATGAAGCATCATGGAACGTACCCTCAGTTCCGGTCTGGTTTTTGAAAGCAACGCCCAGCAATCCAACACCTCGCTGCCGCTGCGCGCATTGTCGACCCTGCTGCTGTGGCAGCGCCGTATGACCAGCCGTCGTCAACTGGCTCGCCTGGACTCCCGCCTGCTGGCAGACGCCGGTATCAGCGAGTCGCAGCGTTACGAAGAGCTGAGCAAGCCTTTCTGGCGCTAAGCTCCCGGCTTGCCGGCTTTGACCGGCACCGTGAATTCCCCAAACCCGTTGCAGGTGACTGCAGCGGGTTTTTTATTGCCCGAGAGACGCGCTGTAGAGCACTTGAGATCACGACCAGTACAGTTTTATAGGTACAAAAAAACACCTTAACAGTTGCCTGGCGCAGCACTCGTTATCATCGCTACGTAGCACTGCGTGATACGCTTGGCATAACCGTCTGCTAGAACCCCGTTGTTGAAACGTACCGTGACGATCCCTGCAAACGTCCGATAAAGCAGAACCAACCTGACCCTACCCCAGGAGTCCACGATCATGTCCCGTAAACACCTGCTTGGCGCCGCCCTGCTGCTTGGCCTGGCTGGCACTGCCAACGCCACCAGCTTCGTTGTCACCACCGATACGGTAGTACGCGCCGTTGCCGCCTCCACCGACGCCACTTCCGATCTGAGCTCTTCGTTCCGCGACGACAAGATCGTCCAGGCAGCCCGCGATGACGCAGCCACTTTCGTCGGCACTCAGGGCGCTATCCGCGGCGCCCGACTGGAAAGCGCCTTTGTACACATCCGTTCGAACATGCCTACCCTGCAAGCCAGCGATGCACAACTGGCCCAGGCCATCCTGGCACTCTGATACACGCCATGCGAGACAGGTGCGTTGGCTTCGGCCCTCGCACCTGAGGTAGGCTTCGCCGTTCACTTTTCCAGCCTTCAAGAAAGCTCATGCGTTATCTGTTGCCGTTGCTGTTCGCCGCCGCAGGCATGGCCAGCGCCCATGCCATGGATACGACCACACAAAGCCTGGTCATCACCGGCTATGTCACCAGCCAGGTCACAGCCGCACCATTCGATCGCAAATTGGTCACACAGGCCCGCGACGATGCCGCCGCATTCGTTGCCAGCGACGGCCTGATCCGTGGTGCACGCCTGGAAGCCGCCCTTGAATCATTACGCCACAATTGCGCACGGCACGCCGTCGGCGATCTGGAACTGGCGCAGGCAATTCTCGTCCAATAACTACATTTGACTCCCTGTATTTTTCGGAGATGCTCCATGCGTAAACCGCTGATTGCCGCTTCCCTCGGCATGCTGCTGCTGGCCGACCTGGCCCAGGCACAGACCCTGGTGGCCACCAGCAACATCATCGTGCGTGCCTTTGGCCGTTCGATCGACTTCACCTCAGACACCACCACATCGATCCGCGACTCCAAAGTGGTGCGCGAAGCCCACGACGACGCTGCAAGCTTTGTCGCCAGCAACGGTGACATCCGCGGCGTCCAACTCGAGGCAGCCTTCAATACCCTGCGCGAGCGCGTACCGGAAGCGCGAGGCGCCAGCGACCAGGTGCTGGCTGAAGCCATACTCGCACTGTGACGCGCGTGCGCGCCTGGCTGCTCGGCTGCGCCCTGACGCTGCTCGGCACGCCCGCCTTGGCCGACCTGCAGCTTGAGCTGCAGTCGTCCGGCCTGGACCCGCAACAAGCACAAGCTTCCCAAGCCCTGCTCAACGAGGCCATGGGTAAGCTGCCACCGCGCTTCAAGCAACAGCTGGACCGTCGCGTGCGGGTCAGCTGGAGCGACAACATGCCTGCCGACGCCTATGGGCAGGCTTCACTGATATCCACCCTCGAGCTCAACCGCAGCTTGCTGCCCAGCCTCACCGATGGCAGCGCCGCCACTGAGCGCACCGACCGCCCACATGGCACGGTGCGTGAAGAGCTGCTGGCCACCGTGCTGCACGAGCTCACCCATCTCTACGACCGTGCCCGCTTGTGGCCCAGCGTCGAGAATTCGCTGATTGCACGCTGCAAGCGCCAGCAAGGCACGCTGGGCAAGGTCGGCCTGCCGGAAGAATGCCGCGGGCAGGCCGAGCGCCGCTTCACCCTGAGCGACGACCCACGCCTGCTCGACCTGGCCGGGTGGCAGCAGTACGTGGGCCGACGCGGCGAGCGCGAACAGCACAATGGCCAATTCGTGCGCAGCCCCGACAGCTATGAGTTGAGCAGCCCCAAGGAATACATCGCGGTCAACATGGAGTATTTCCTCCTCGACCCGAGCTACAGCTGCCGTCGCCCGGCGCTGTATCAGTACCTCCGTGAACACTTCGGCTGGGCACCCCAACAGGACGCCTGCGCCAAGGGCCTGCCATTCATCAATGCCGGCAGCGACTTCGCCCGCCAACCGCTAGGTGAAATCGACCCAGAGCGGGTCTACGAAGTGGACTATCTGCTGGCTGAAGCCAATCAGAACCTGGTCAGCCGCTGGGGGCACAGCATGCTGCGCCTGGTGATCTGCAAGCCGGGCCGACCGCGCGGCCCAGACTGCCGCCTGGACCTTGATCAAAGCCTGGTGCTTTCGTACCGCGCCTTCGTCAACGACGTGCAACTCTCCAGCTGGGACGGCCTGGTCGGCAACTACCCGTCGCGGCTATTCGTGCTTCCGCTGGGCCAGGTGATCGACGAATACACCAAGACCGAGCTGCGCAGCCTGGCCTCGGTGCCCTTGAAACTCAACCGCGACGAGATCGAGAGCCTGGTGCGCCAGGCCGCCGAGATGCACTGGAGCTATGACGGCAACTACTGGTTCCTGTCCAACAACTGTGCCGTGGAGTCATTGAAGCTGCTGCGCAGCGGCACCGCCAATGCGCGCCTCAACGACCTGGACAGCATCATGCCCAACGGTTTGCTGGCCGTGCTCAAGGGCAGGGGGCTGGCTGATACCAGCGTGCTTGATAACCCGCGCGAAGCGTTACGCCTGGGCTACCGCTTCGATTCTTACCGCGACCGGTACCAGGCCATGTTCGAGGTGCTGAGAAAACAGTTGCCAATCAAGCAAGCTCTGGTTGAAGACTGGCTGGCCCTCAATGCCGAGCAGCGCCGTAGCTGGTTCGCCAAGGCTGACCTGCGCACCAGCGCGGCACTGCTTCTGCTTGAGCAGGCCAGCCTGCGCCGGCAGCTTCTGCTGGCCCAGGACGAGGTCAAGCAGCGTTACCTGAATGCCGCAGCCTTGAAGGATGGCAGCATCAACAAAGCCGATGCCACGCTCAAGCAAATGCTTGCCAACAGCGGTTTTCTCAGCCGCCCGGCAGAGTTGCTCGATTCCAAAGGCTACGGGCTGCCGCAGCCAGAAGAGCGCAAGCACCTGGAGCAGGTGAGCAGCGAGCGGCAGGCACAGCTGTTGCGCTTGAGCACCAGCCTGGACAAAGAGGTGAGGGCGCTGCTGGAGCCGTCGCGAGCCAAGGAAATTGCAGCGATCGAGGCCAACGTGAAGCAAATCGGTGAGCATTTGCGGGCGTTGCACAAGGCTGCTGGTGGCCTGCAGTTGTGATGGATGACGGGCTGGCCCTTTCGCGGGCAAGCCCGCGCCGCGCCTACAGGCGCTCCTCATCTTCCGAGGGCAAATCCTCATCCAGATGCAACCAGGGCAACCGGCTGCCCACCCAGATATGCCGGTTGGCTCGCACCCACTCAGGGTGATCCAGCGTGGCCACCGTCACATCGATCGTCTGCGGGCTATGCGTGGTCACCAGCGCCACATGCGCCCCACACTGCCCACAGAAGTAGCGGCTGCAACTGGCAGGCGCCACATAGCAGTTCGGCTCGCCCGTTAACCACTGGAACCCAGAACGGGGTAGGGTAAGCCAGGTGACCACCAGTCCACCGCTGACCCGCCTGCAGATCGAACAATGACAGTGGGCAATGTCCGTCAAGTTGCCCTCCAGCCGATAACGCAGGGCGCCACAATGGCAGCCACCTTCGGTTACATCCTGCATCACCTACCTCTCGTCACCTTTGCCTCAGCGAAAGCTGGCTGAAAGCTTGCCCTTTTAGGATAGCGCCCACTACCGGCACAAGACCGGTCAGCCAGGGCACCCGGTCAATACCGCGCCCGGCCCAATCAACAACAACAATGGTGATTCTGATGTATTCCTGTGCCCGCCTTTTCGTAGTCCCCCTCCGCATGCTCCCCGCACAGCGCCCTACGCGCTGATACGCCCGAATCGACTGTCCTTTCGCCGCGCCCCGCCTGGAGTATTGCCATGCTGACCTTCCTCGGCTTTGCCATGGTCATCACGTTCATGTACCTGATCATGACCAAGCGCCTTTCGGCCTTGATCGCGCTGATTCTGGTACCGATCCTGTTCGCCCTGTTCGGTGGTTTTTCCGCCAAGATCGGCCCCATGATGCTAGAGGGCATCAGCAAGCTCGCACCTACCGGCGTGATGCTGATGTTCGCCATCCTCTATTTCGCCCTGATGATCGATTCCGGCCTGTTCGACCCGGCCGTTCGCAAGATCCTCAAGCTGGTCAAGGGCGATCCGCTGAAAGTCTCGGTCGGTACCGCTGTACTGGCCCTGGTGGTCTCGCTCGACGGTGACGGAGCCACCACCTACATGATCTGCTGCGCCGCCATGCTGCCGATGTACAGCCGCCTGGGCATGAGCCCGCGGATCATGGCCGGCCTGATCATCCTCGCCGGCGGCGTGATGAACATGACCCCCTGGGGTGGGCCGACCGCGCGTGCTGCCAGCGCCCTGCACGTAGACCCGTCAGACATCTTCGTGCCGATGATCCCGGCCATGCTGTTCGGTGTGTTGGCGATCCTGGCCATTGCCTACATGTATGGCAAGCGTGAACGCGCCCGCCTGGGCGAACTGCATCTGCCTACCGACGACATCGACCACAGCGAAATCACCGTCTCGCAGTACCCGGACGCACGCCGGCCCAAGCTGCTGTACTTCAACGGTGCCCTGACCGCCACCCTGATGGTCGCGCTGATCGCCGGCGTGCTGCCGCTGCCAGTGCTGTTCATGATTGCCTTCAGTATCGCCATGATCGTCAACTACCCGTGCCTGCAACAGCAGAAGGACCGCATCGCCGCCCACGCCGGCAGTGTACTGGCCGTGACCGGGCTGATCTTCGCCGCCGGCATCTTCACCGGCATCCTGTCCGGCACCGGCATGGTCGACGCCATGTCCAAGAGCCTGCTGGCGGTCATCCCCGAGGCACTGGGCCCATACCTGGCCGTCATCACCGCGATCGTGAGCATGCCGTTCACCTTCTTCATGTCCAACGACGCGTTCTACTACGGCGTGCTGCCGGTGCTGGCCGAGGCCGCCAGCCACTATGGCATCACCCCGGTGGAAATGGCCCGTGCGTCGATCGTCGGGCAGCCGGTACACCTGCTCAGCCCGCTGGTACCCTCCACCTACCTGCTGGTGGCCCTGGCCGGTATCGAGTTCGGCGATCATCAGCGCTTCACGCTCAAGTGGGCAGTGCTGGTATGCCTGTGCATAATGCTCGGCGCACTGCTGATGGGGATTTTCCCGCTGTTCAGTAGTCTTTAATACATCCGTATCACGCACGCGACGCGCCCTGACCGGGGCGCGTTGCCATTACCGCTCGAAGGAAAATACATGGAATGGCTGACCAGCCCGGAAATCTGGGTTGCCTTTTTCACCCTTACCGCGCTTGAGATCGTCCTCGGTATCGACAACATCATCATGATCTCGATTCTGGTCAGCCGCATGCCCAAGCACATGCAGCCACGCACCCGGATCTTCGGCCTGGCCCTGGCCATGGTCACCCGTATCATGCTGCTGCTGTCGATTACCTGGGTGATGCGCCTTACCGCCGACCTGTTCGTGGTATTTGGCCAAGGCATCTCCGGGCGTGACCTGATCCTGTTCTTCGGTGGCCTGTTCCTGCTATGGAAGAGCTCGCAAGAGATCTACCACGGCCTGGAAGGCGAGGACGAGAATGCAGAGGAGCCCAAAGGCGCAGGTGGCAAGTTCTTCTACACCATCATCCAGATCGCCATCATCGACATCGTGTTCTCGCTGGACTCGGTGATCACCGCTGTGGGCATGGTTTCCCACGTACCGGTGATGATCGCCGCCATCGTCGTGGCCGTGCTGGTGATGATGCTGTGCGCCGGCGCCATCAGCAATTTCATCGACAAACACCCGTCGCTGAAGATGCTCGCGCTATCGTTCCTGATCGTGGTCGGTACTGTACTGATCGCTGAAGCGTTCGATGTGCATGTGCCGAAGGGCTATGTCTACTTCGCCATGGCCTTCTCGCTGGGGGTGGAAGCCATCAACATACGCATGCGCACCGCCATGGCCCGCAAGGAAGGCAAAGATCATGAACCGGTGAAACTGCGCAAGGACATTCCGGGTCAATAAGGCCAAGGAAAGTGCTGCACAACAAGGGCCCTTCGCAGGGCCCTTTTTCATGCCTTTTTTCTGTGCGTTTTTTCCTGCGCGTTGTCACTGTGGAGGCTTGCCCGCGAAGCAGCGCCGACAGGCCGTCATTCGTTTCAAGATCTGTTTCAAATAAATGACTGCCATGCGAAGCTGGCGACAGCTTGGCAAAACAGCTAAAGCTTTGAGTGAGCACCGAAAATTCTTCAAACGCTCACGTTTCTTTTCTTGGCCCGATGGGCCTATGCAACAGGGGGCCTTCGCCATGCTGACCCTGCTCAACCTGCTCTCGGCCGTGACGCTTCTGGTCTGGGGTACCCACATTGTGCGTACCGGCATCCTTCGGGTATTCGGCTCGAACCTGCGACGCATCATCAGCCAGAACATGGACAAGCGCCCGCTGGCATTCATCGCCGGTATTCTGGTCACGGCCATGGTTCAAAGCAGTAACGCCACGGCCATGCTGGTCACCTCTTTCGTCGGCCAAGGCCTGATGGCCATGACCCCGGCCTTGGCAATCATGCTGGGTGCCGACGTGGGCACCGCACTGATGGCCCGGGTACTGACCTTCGACCTGTCCTGGCTGTCGCCGCTGCTGATCTTCCTTGGCGTGATCTTCTTCCTTTCGCGCAAGCAGACACGGGCCGGCCAACTGGGCCGAGTAGGCATCGGGCTTGGCCTGATCATCCTGGCACTTGAGCTTATCGTGCAGGCAGCTGCGCCGATCACCCATGCCCAGGGCGTGAAAGTGCTGTTTGCCTCACTGACCGGCGACATCATGCTCGACGCTCTGGTCGGGGCAATGTTCGCCATGATTTCCTATTCCAGCCTGGCCGCCGTTCTGCTCACAGCGACACTGGCCGGCGCCGAACTGATCAGCTTGCCGGTAGCCATCGGGCTGGTGGTCGGCGCCAACATCGGCAGCGGGCTGCTGGCCTTCATCAGTACCAGCATGCAGAACGCCGCCGGGCGTCGGGTGGCCTTGGGCAGCCTGCTGTACAAGCTGATCGGCCTGGTGCTGATCATCCCTGTGCTGCACCCGCTGGTGGCATGGATGGACTCGCTGAGTTTCAGCCCTCAGGAGCTGGTCATTGGCTTTCACCTGCTCTACAACACGCTGCGCTGTCTGATCATGCTGCCCACGGTCAAACCGATGGGTCGACTGTGCAACGCCCTGCTGCCTGAACGGGAAATCGGCAATGGTCAGGTGCGCCCCCGTCACCTTGACGCCTCGGCCCTGGAAACGCCCAGCCTGGCCCTGGCCAACGCCGCCCGCGAGACTTTGCGCCTGGGGGATATCGTCGACAGCCTGCTCGAAGCCATGCTTGGAGCCCTGCGTGGCACCCAGACCGCCTTGCCACAGCAAGTTCGCGCCTTGGGCGAAGACGCCGAAGCCCTGTACAGTGCAATCAAGCTGTACCTGGCGCAGATGTCACGGGAAGACCTCAGCGAACAGGACAACCGCCGCTGGGCCGAAATCATCGAGCTGGCAATTAACCTCAAACTCGCCTGTGACCTGATCGAACGCATGCTGCGCAAGGTCCAGCAGCAGAAAACCAGCCAGCGTCGGGAATTTTCCCAGGTAGGCCTGGAAGAGCTGACCGGCCTGGAGGAGCAATTGCTGGCCAATCTGCGCCTGGGCCTGTCGGTGTTCCTCAGTGCCGACCCGGAAAGCGCCCGCTTGCTGCTGCGGGAAAAACGCCGGTTCCGTGCCCAGGAGCGGCGCCTCGCACACGCCCATGTCAGCCGCCTGCAGCGCAAGGTCGTGCAAAGTATCGAGACCAGTTCGCTACACTTGGAACTGATCGCCGACATGAAGCGGTTGAACTCTTTGTTCTGTAGCAGTGCCTATGTGGTACTGGGCGGCTCGGACACCGGAGGGCTGATGCTCGACAGTGTGCCCGATGAAGCCCGCCAGCCGTGATTTCTCCTAGCTGAGGACCCTCGCTCGCCCATGCGTTGCCTGATGTTCGTTTGCCTGCTGATCTGCAGCCTGCCCTCGTTTGCCCTCGACCGCTCGCGGGTTGAAGGCTACCTGTTGCCTAATGGTCTGCAGGTCATCCTGAAAAACGGCTACGAACGGGACCATGTGGCGATTCGTCTAGTGGTCGGCGTGGGCCTGGATGATTTCGACTGCGAGCAGAAAGAGCTGCCACACCTGTTTGAGCACCTGTTGTTCAGTGGCATCGACGAAACAGGCGAAGGCGGGCTGGAAGAGCGCCTGCAAGCACTCGGCGGCGAGTGGAACGCCTATACCAGCAGTGCCGACACCACCTTTGTCATCGAGGCCCCGGCGCGCAACCAGCGCAAGGTCCTCGACCTGCTGTTGGCAGTCATCCGCGATACCACCATCGACGCCAAGGCCTTGACCACCGCCAAGCGCATCATAGAGCGCGAGGATGGCGGCCACTATGGCCACCTGCAGCGCTGGCTCGACCGCCAGGATATCGGCCACCCCGCCAACGACCAGCTGGCCACCGAGCTGGGTCTGAAATGCCCGGAGCGCTCCAACCTCGACGACATGACCTTGGAGCAAGTTCAGGCGTTGCGTGACCGCTGGTACGCGGCCAACAACATGACCCTGATCATGGTCGGAGGCCTCGATCGCCTGCTTCCGGCTTATCTGGAGCGGTCCTTCGGCGAACTGCCCGCCACTGAACCCGAAGAGCGCCGCAACCTTGAAAGCATCAGCCAACAGGCCGAACAGCGTCGCAACCTGACCCGCGGCTGGCTGGGTGATAGCGTCAAATTGCACTGGCTGTTCATCGAGCCGGTGCTGGACAACGACCATCAAGCCACCCTCGACCTGCTTTCGCGCTACCTGGACTGGGCGCTGTACGACCAGCTACGTCTGCGCAACGGGCTGTCCTACGGCCCCTCCGTGCAACGTGAAAGCTTTGGCGACACCGGCCTGCTCAGCCTCAATGCGGACCTTGAGCGCGATGACATCGACAAGGCTGTCAAGGTGATGCAGGCCCTGTTCGACCACCTGCGCAAGGAAGGCCTGGACCCGGACACCTTCGCCCGCATCAAGGAAGCCAGCATCGCCAAGGAAAGCTGGAGCACCCAAGGCAACAGCGCCTTGGCCGACTACTACTGGGGGGCGCTGAACGACTATACCGACGGGCGCTTTGCCAGCCCGGTGCGCAAGCTGCGCCAAGTCAGCCTGGAACAGGCCAACGAGGCACTGAAGGATCTGCTCAAGGAAGATGGCTATGTGCGCATCGAAAAGCCGTTGCTAGGCTATGACGAGCTTTACGGGCTGATGGCCTTGCTTGCGGGGCTGTGCCTGACGGCGGGGCTGTTGCGCTGGCGGCGGCATGGGCCTGAACGGCCCAGTGGTGCTACACGGCAGCGGTAAATCGGCGGTATCCTTTTGCCAGTACCGACCCTTTCGCAGGCTTGCCCGCGAAGAGGCTGGCACAGCCACCTCACTTTTCTGTTGTAGCCCCCAATGCCCCAAATCCCCCATATCGTCCAGCGCGTCATCGAACTCCTCAAGCGCTACCCCGGCATCATTGCGCTCGGCGGTTTCCTCTCCGGTATCGGCAGCTTCATCCTGGTCGACCGCCAGGCTGGCCTGGCCAGCTGGGTCGCCGTGCTCATGCTGGTCAGCTGGGTCTGGCTGATGCTGGAGAACACCCTCACCGGGCTGTTCGCGCGCACGTTCAACCGCGAGATCCCTCAGCCGCTGCTGCGCTATGCAACGCAGATGATCCACCAGGAAACGCTGTTCTTCGTGCTGCCGTTCTTTTTCATCACCACCACCTGGAACAGCGGTCAGCTGGTCTTCACCGGCTTGCTCGGCGCCGCCGGCCTGGTTTCGATCACCGACCCGCTGTACTACAAGTGGCTGGCACCACGGCGCTGGCTGTTCCTGGCGCTGCATACCTTGACGTTGTTTGCCGCTCTGCTGACCGCGCTACCGATCATCCTGCACCTGACCACCGCACAAAGCTTCAAGCTGGCCCTGATCGCAGCCATGGCCCTGTCATTCCCCAGCCTGGCCAGCAGCTTCCCGATCAACAACTGGCGCCGCGCCGTGGCTCTGGTGCTGGTTACCCTGTCGGTCGGTGCCGGTGGCTGGCTGCTGCGCTCCTGGGTACCGCCGGCAACCCTGTGGATGACCGAGGTGGCGGTGAGTACCGAAGTCATGAACCGCCAACCGGGCGACTCGCTGGACGAAATTGCCGCCAGCCGCATTCGCAGCAGTGGCCTGTATGCCTACACCGCCATCAACGCGCCACGCGGCCTGAACGAGCGGATCTACCACGTGTGGCAGAAGGACGGCCAAGAGGTCGACCGCATTGCCCTGGACATCCACGGCGGGCGCAAGGAAGGCTATCGGGCCTGGACCCACAAGCAGAACTTCCCACCCAACCCGGTAGGCAAGTGGCAGGTGAGGGTGCTGACCGAGGATGGGCAAGTGATTGGCGTGCTGCGCTTCAAGGTGGTCAATGATGCACCCGCGGGTAGTTGACCCCCTGCCTTGCGCATGAGCAGCCTTGTGCTGCGAAAGGGCCGGTACAGCACACCACTTCCGTGTGCGCTTACGAGCTCTTCGCAGCACAAGCCTGCGCCATGGCACTGCTACCAAGCGCACACACAGCACATAATCACCAAACAGCCCATGCCCCCTGCGCTATGATCAGCCCCTAAGCCTTAGCGCCGAGTCAATTGCATGGAGCCTATGACCACCCCTAGCGCCACCCTGGACACCAGCTGCCAACCGGCCTGCCTGCGTATTACCGGTGACTGGACCCTGGCACACTACGCCAACCTCAAGCGCGAGAGCGAGCGCCTGCGCACGCAGTGCGCTGCCAACACGATCGCCGACCTCAGCCAGCTGGGCCGCCTGGACACCGCCGGTGCTTCGCTGCTGGCCGAACTGCTAGGCTCCGAGCGCCTGTCGCGCTGCACCCACGTGCTGCCTGAAGCCAGCCAGGCGCTGCTGAAGAATGTCTACTGTTCGGTCCAGGATTACTGCATCCCGGTCAAGGAGCCCGAGCGCAATGTGCTGTTGTTGCTGCTGGAGCGCATCGGCTGCGCCGTCGGCACGCTGTGGCAGGACAGCATGCAACTGCTTGGTTTCGTTGGTGTGATTCTAGAAACCCTGCTGCGCCGCGCCTTCCAGCCACATCGCTGGCGCTTCACTCCTGTGGTGGCACACATTGAACAGACCGGCCTGGATGCCGCGCCCATCGTTGCGTTGCTGACCTTTCTGGTGGGCGCCGTAGTCGCTTTTCTCGGCGCCACGGTGCTGGCCGACTTCGGCGCGACCATTTTCACCGTCGACCTGGTTGCGTTCTCGTTCCTGCGCGAGTTCGCCGTGCTGCTGACCGCCATTCTCATGGCCGGCCGCACTGCCAGCGCGTTCACCGCGCAGATCGGCTCGATGAAGGCCAACGAAGAAATTGACGCCATCCGCACGCTGGGCCTCAACCCCATGGAACTGCTGGTGGTGCCGCGGGTACTGGCCCTGCTGATTTCGCTGCCGTTGCTCACCTTTGTCGCGATGATCTGCGGCATCGTTGGCGGTGCGGTGGTATGCGCCCTGACGCTGGATATTTCGCCGGCCATGTTCCTGTCGCTGCTGCAAAGCGACATTGGCGTGCAGCACTTCCTGGTAGGCCTGGCCAAGGCACCGTTCTTCGCCTTCCTGATCGCCGCCATCGGCTGCCTGGAAGGCTTCAAGGTCAGCGGCAGCGCCG
Source organism: Pseudomonas sp. JY-Q (assembly GCF_001655295.1). NCBI lineage: Bacteria > Pseudomonadati > Pseudomonadota > Gammaproteobacteria > Pseudomonadales > Pseudomonadaceae > Pseudomonas > Pseudomonas sp. JY-Q. Next base: position 6,018,628 of record NZ_CP011525.1, read on the forward strand.
AGTCGGTGGGGGCACACACCACCTCGGCAGTGGTGCAGTCGATTTTTGTGGTCATCGTGCTGGATGCGGTGGCAGCGCTGTTCTTCATGGAGATGGGCTGGTGAGTGGCCAGGATTGCGTAATCGAAGCCCGCGGCATCTGCAACCGCTTCGGCCGCCAGGTGGTACATGAAAACCTTGACCTTGACCTGTACCGCGGCGAAATCCTCGCCGTGGTAGGCGGCTCAGGCAGCGGCAAGTCGGTGCTTCTGCGCAGCATCATTGGCCTGCGCCGGCCCAATGAAGGGCAGATCAAGGTGTTCGGCCAGAACCTGACCGGCCTGCGCGAAGAACAGCGTTCACTGGTCGAGCGGCGCTTTGGCGTGCTGTTCCAGAAGGGGGCGCTGTTCTCTTCGCTGACGGTGACCGAAAACGTGGCCTTGCCGCTAATCGAGCACGCCGGGCTGTCGCGCAATGATGCCGAGCACTTGGCCGGGGTGAAATTGGCCCTTGCCGGGTTGCCGATCTCGGCTGCCGACAAGTACCCGGCCTCGTTGTCGGGGGGCATGATCAAGCGCGCAGCGCTGGCCCGCGCCCTGGCCCTGGACCCGGACATCCTGTTCCTCGACGAACCCACGGCTGGCCTGGACCCGATCGGTGCCGCGGCATTTGACCAGTTGATCCTTACCCTGCGCGATGCTCTGGGGCTGTCGGTGTTCCTGATCACCCACGACCTCGACACCCTGTACACCATCACCGACCGCATCGCGGTGCTGTCGCAAAAGAAAGTCCTGGTGGCCGGCCCGCTGGCCGAGGTCGAGAAGACCAACGACACCTGGATCCAAGAATACTTTCACGGCCCTCGCGGGCGCGCCGCCGAACAGGCTGCCACCCGTGCCGGGCAGGAGCGCTGAGCAATGGAAACCCGAGCCCATCACGTCCTCATCGGCCTGGTCACCGTTCTGGTGGTGGCCGGGGCCATGCTGTTCGGCCTGTGGCTGGCCAAGTCCAGTGTCGACGACGCCTTCAAGGATTACGAAGTAGTGTTCAACGAAGCCGTGTCTGGCCTTTCCCGAGGCAGCACGGTGCAGTACAACGGCATCAAGGTGGGCGACGTGTCGACCCTGCGTCTGGACCCGAAAGACCCGCGCCGGGTATTGGCACGGGTGCGCCTGAGCGCCGATACCCCGGTGAAGGAAGACACCCAGGCCAAGCTGACCCTGGCCGGCGTCACCGGCAACTCATTCATCCAGCTCAGTGGCGGCACGCCGCAAAGCCCCGAGCTTAAAGGCAAGGATGGCAAGCTGCCGGTGATCATCGCTTCGCCATCGCCAATCTCGCGCCTGCTCAACGACAGCAGCGACCTGGTGACCAACATCAACATGCTGCTCCATAACGCCAACCAGATGTTCTCTGAGGACAACATAGGCCACCTCAGCAACACGCTGGCCAACCTCGACAAGACCACCGGCGCCTTTGCCGGCCAGCACGGCAGCATCGCCGAGGCCATCGAACAGCTGGTAAAGGTGGGTAATCAGGCCAGCGCCACCCTGGCCGAAACCCAGGCGCTGATGCGCAATGCCAACGGCCTGCTGGGTAGCGAAGGCAAACAGGCGATCGGTAGCGCCGAACAGGCCATGCAGTCACTGGCCCAAAGCACGGCAACCATCAATAACCTGCTCAAGAACAACAGCGAGGCTATCGGTGACGGCGCCCAGAGCCTGAACCAGCTCGCCCCGGCCATTCGTGAACTGCGCGAAACCCTTAACGCGCTCAAAGGCATTTCCCGGCAACTGGAGGCCGACCCGAGCGGCTACCTGCTTGGCCGCGACAACAACAAGGAGTTCCAGCCATGAATCTGTCGCTGCGCCTGCTGACCCTGACGGCCTCGATGAGCCTGGTCAGTGCCTGCTCGATCCTGCCGAAGAGCGAACCTGTGGACCTTTATCGCCTGCCAGTAAACCAGCCCAGCCGCACAGCGCCGCCGCTGGAGTGGTCATTGCGCCTGAACAAGCCGCTGGCCAGTGAAGTGTTGGCCGGGCCGCGCATTGCCGTCATTCCCCAAGGCGATGTGATAAGCAGTTACAAGGGCGCACGCTGGAGCGATGCGGCTCCGGTGCTGCTGCGCAACCGCCTGCTTGATGGATTCCAGCGTGACGGCCAGGTGCAGCGCCTGAGCGCTGACGACAGTAACCTGCAAGCCGACTACGAGCTGGCTGGCGAGCTGCAGGCGTTTCAGAGTGAGTACCGCCCGGGCGGGGCGGTGGAGGTGGTGATCCGCTACGATGCGCGTCTGGTTAAGGGGCGCGACCAGCGCATCCAGGCCAGCAAGCGCTTCGAGATTCGCCAGCCGCTTGCCGACAAGCAAGTGTCAGCGGTAGTCGCCGGCTTTGGTCTGGCCAGCGACCAGCTGGTGGGGCAGGTGGTGAGCTGGACCATTGCCCAGGCCAACCAGGCACAGCTGAAGGTTCAGGCGAAGAACCAGTAGCAGACGAAGATCGCCGCGACCACCCCTGAAAACTCGGCCAGCAGTGCGCAACCGACCGCATGGCGCACGCGCTGGATGCCCACGGCACCAAAGTACACGGCCAGTACGTAGAAGGTGGTTTCGGTGCTGCCCTGAATCGTCGCTGCCACCAAGGCAGGGAAACTGTCCACGCCTTGGGTCTGCATGGTCTCGATCAGCATTGCCCGCGCTGCGCTGCCAGAGAACGGCTTGACCAGCGCGGTGGGCAAGCCCTCGACGAAGCGCGTATCCAGGCCCATCCAGTTCACCGCATGGCGGATACCGTCCAGGGCCAGCTCCAGGGCACCAGAGGCGCGCAGCACACCCACCGCCACCAGCATCGCCACCAGGTAGGGCAGCAGGCTCTTGGCCACATCGAAGCCTTCCGTGGCGCCTTCGACAAAGGCTTCATACACCTTCACCCGTTTCAGGGCGCCCACCACCAGGAACAGCATGATCACGCCAAACAGCGTGAGGTTGCCCATGAGCGACGACAGGCTGGCCAGCGCGGCGGCCGACAGGGTGCCAAGAAAAGCCATGAAGCCTCCCAGCAGCAAAGCGCCGGGGATGAAGTAGGCAAGCACCACCGGGTCCCACAGACGCAAACGCTGCATCACTGCCACCGACAGCAGACCTACCAGGGTCGAGACGCTGGTCGCTAGCAGGATTGGCAGAAACACCATGGTCGGGTCTGGTGCGCCTTGCTGCGCCCGGTACATGAAGACGGTTACCGGCAGCAGGGTCAGCGACGAGGCGTTGAGCACCAGGAACAGGATCTGCGCGTTGCTCGCGGTGGTGCTGCCAGGGTTCAGCTCCTGCAGCGCGCGCATGGCCTTCAGGCCAATCGGCGTAGCGGCGTTGTCGAGTCCCAGGCCGTTGGCGGCGAAGTTCATGGTAATCAGGCCCAGGGCCGGGTGGCCGGGCGGCACCTCCGGCATCAGGCGGGCGAACAACGGGCCCAGCACCCTGGCCAACCATTCGACGATGCCGGCCTTTTCGGCGATCTTGAGAAAGCCCAGCCACAGGGTCAGTGTGCCGAACAGCAGCACCATCACCTCGACCGACAGCTTGGCCATGGCGAAGATGCTTTCGACCATTGCCGCGAAGATGCCTGCGTTGCCACCCACCAGCCATTGGGCCATGGCGGACACCGCCGCCACCAGGAAAAAGCCGAGCCAAAGGCCGTTGAGCATCCGTATGTTCCCCCTGAAAAGTGCCCGAATAATAGCGTATCGCAGCCTGTGACTGGCGATCGCGAGCCTTTGTAGGCGCGGCTCAAGATCTCGCAGATAACAAAAAGCCCCGACAAGTCGGGGCTCTTGGTCAAACAGCCATCAGGCTCAGCGCTTGGCGGTTTCTCCAACCACTGCAGCTTCCTGCTTCTCGGCCAGCAGCGAGGCGTAGTACTGCTCGCCCTTGACCGCGTCGTACATGCCTTCCCAGCGAGCAATGACCAATGCAGCCAAGGCGTTGCCCACAACGTTCAGCGCAGTTCGGGCCATGTCCATGATGCGGTCCACGCCAGCGATGAAGGCCAGGCCTTCCAGCGGAATGCCCACGCTGCCCAAGGTGGCCAGCAGTACCACGAACGATACGCCCGGCACACCCGCGATACCTTTGGAAGTGACCATTAGGGTCAGTACCAGCAGCAGCTGCTGGCTCCACGACAGGTCGATACCGTACAACTGGGCAATGAAGATCGCCGCGATGCTCTGGTACAGGGTCGAACCGTCGAGGTTGAACGAGTAGCCGGTCGGTACCACGAACGAGCAGATCGACTTTGGCGCACCGTACTTCTCCATCTTCTCGATCACCCGCGGCAGCACGGTTTCCGAGCTGGAGGTGGAGTAGGCCAGGATCAGCTCATCTTTCATGATGCGCATGATCTTGATCACCGAGAAGCCGAACAGGCGGGCAACCAGGCCCAGCACCATGAAGGCGAAGAAAGCGATGGCGAAGTACACCAGCAGCACCAGCTTGGCCAGCGGCAGCAGCGAGCTGAAACCGAAGTTGGCCACGGTCACGGCAATCAGGGCGAACACGCCGATCGGGGCATAGTTCATGATCATGTGAGTGACCTTGAACATGGTTTCCGAAACAGCCTGGAAGGTACGAACCAACGGGTCACGCAGCTCTGACTGCAGGCTCGACAGACCCAGGCCGAACATCACCGAGAAGAAGATGATCGGCAGCATTTCGCCACGCATCAGCGCTGCGAAGATGTTCGACGGAATCAGGTTGAGCAGGGTTTCGATGAACGCGTGCTCATGCTGCACTTCGGCCGCTGTCGCCTGGTACTTGGAGATGTCCACCGTGCCCAGGGTGCTCATGTCGATGCCGGCACCTGGATGGAACAGGTTGGCCAGCACCAGGCCTACGACGATGGCGATCGTGGTCACCACTTCGAAGTAGATGATGGTCTTCAGGCCGATGCTGCCCAGTTTCTTCGCGTCGCCAACACCGGCGATACCCACGATCAGCGACGAAATCACGATCGGGACGACGATCATCTTGATCAGGCGGATGAAGATGTCACCAGCGGGCTGAAGGACGTTGCTGATCCACCATGCCTTTTCTGCACTGAAATGATTCAGTAGCGCGCCGATTGCAACACCCAGGACCAGACCGATGACGATCTGCCAGGCGAGGCTCAGTTTTGCCTTCTTCATGTCTTTACCCTTTGTTTTAGTGGTCATGGCACCTGGCGGAAACACGCGTAACAGCGCCATAGGCAAGGTCACGGGCAGTAAGGGTTCCGTCAGGCGACGTCATGTAAGGACACCGCAGGCGAGCGACCGGGCGCTCTGGCCAGCGAAAAAGGCGGCAACTATTGCGACGGCAAGGGGCGAAAGCTAATGCCTGAAACGCATAGCCCATGCCGTTTATGCATACTGTTTTCGACCTAGCCGGCAGCTTCGCAAGTGCTTGATTTATAACATTCGGAATCCCGAACAAGACCAAACCGCCATATTTCGGCAGATTTGGCGGGACAGATAGGACACGAAAGATGGCCTGTTCGACAATCCGAATGGCGGAAATGCCACTTGTAGCAGCACCAGGAAGGTCGAAAAAAATTTGATGTACGGTCGAGACAAAATGTGTCCCAGGGGAAAAAACGCGCAAGGGAAGCGACGTTTCCTACATGGCTCCTCGGAAGTCAGGTCTGGCAAGGCATCCCTGTGACGCCGCCGACCTGAGACTTCCGATTCCGCCTTTCCTGACCCGGCCCATTACTGGAGGCACTCCCTGTACCCCTAGGCCACTCCGATCCTGAAACAATCAGAGCAGCCCGACCCCTTGGTCATGTGCTACCCCTCCTCGGGGCGGCGCATCATAGAAGGCTGAACTATAGAAAGCTTCAGCTTCTATTACGTGACAGTGAGTGACCTTTCATCCGTGCCGGCAATAATGCTCAGTACCAGTTCGGGTCACGTTTGAGCTGCTCCTGCAGCATTGCCTTCATGCCGTCGTCAGGTTTGCCCAGCCAGCGGTACTGCGCATGACGGGTGGGCGACTTGTCGCTCGGCAAACCTTCGGGTACCTCCACGAGCATTCCGTAGGCATCATCCTTGTCCCAACTGAACGCCACGATCAGCCGCTTGTAGGTACAGTTGTCCTGTTTTTCGCACAGCGGGCCGACCAGGTATTTGTCGCCGTCTTCCGTAACGGCAGACATCTGCTCCTGGGCACTGCCGGTCAGATTGACCACCCAATCGGGCAGGCGTTCCTCGCCTTCGAGGGTGTCCTGCCAGGTTTCCCGGTACTCCGGGTCCGAGCCGAGCAGCTGGTCGACCCGAACTTGGCCGTCATTGGCCGCCATGGCCGCCGCGCTGCCGCCCAGCAACAGGGCGGCGACCACGGCTGAACGAAGCTTCCTGCTCATCTTCAACCTCGTCCGCGTCCAAAGAAGAAGGAGGCTACAAACAACACCAGGAAGACAATGAACAGGATCTTGGCGATACCTGTAGCAGCGCCCGCGATACCACCGAAGCCCAATACGGCGGCGACAATGGCGATGATGAGGAAAGTGATAGCCCAACTCAGCATGGTAGTTCTCCTTTCTTTTTGCGGAATCGATCCGGCCGCTTGGTCAGAAAACCCAGCGTTCCTGGGGAACAACTTTTTCCACAGTGGCCGGTGAGGCAATGGCCTGGCCAGCTGGCTGCCAGTCAGCGGCCTTGACCAAGGTGTTGGCACGGGTTGCCTGAATCTGCGTCAACAGGGCAGTCTGAGCTGCCACCTGCTCAGCCAGACGCGCCGTCTGCAAGCTGTAATAGAAGAGGCCAGCGGCCAAGGTCAGCAGCATCGCCATGCCGAGTGTCAGCATCTGGCGCAAAGGCAGTGCGGCGCTCTGCGAGCGGTTGACGGATTGGCGGTTCATGCTGGCTCTCCTGCTGTAATTTTTGTTCAACCTGAACAGGTAATTGCAGCCTGCATGCCAGCCTTTTGATTTAAATAAAATCGTTATAAATCAATGAGTTAACCAATACACGAATGCATCATGAGGACGTATCCTGCACGATGGCGCCTGTACGGTCGTGCGAATTGCACGATCAGCCTTCAACCTTGGTCGCCACCTTCAGCAGGTCAGCATCCACGCCCCGTACGCCGATGATCTGCCGGGCGATCTCCACGGCGATGGTTTTCTGCTCCGCGCTAACCACTTCGCCCGAGAGCCGCACCATGCCTGCTTCGCTGGCCACCTTCAGGTTCAGGCCATCGAGGTTGCGACTGAAGCGATAGCTGCTCTGGATCTTGTCGACGATCCAGCTGTCGCTTGGCTGCGGCCCGGTTGGCGCACCCGCTGGTGTTTCCCGCGCTTTGGCCATGGCAGCGGTATCGAGGCTGACCAGGTTGTTGACCAGGTACACGCCGTCGGTAGTACGCGCTACCACGCCCGCCAACTCCTTGGCTTCGGCACTGTCGACCTTGCCACGCAACGTCACCACACCTTCACTGCTTTGTACTTCTATAGGGGCCTTTTCGGTGGTACGGCTCCACAACAGCCGAGCACGGATCACCGCCGCCAGGGTCACATCCTCCAGGCGCTGGGCGTAGGCACGCAACTCCAGTGGACGCTCCACCAGTTGGGTATTGACCTGCAGCAGGTTCTCCACCTGTTCGATGCCCCGGGTAGCGCGGGCCACGTCCTCGGCCAGCTGCCGCTCGACCTCGTTCTCCACCTCACCGGAAAGCCGCGCCTGCTTGCCGTCCACTTCAACCTTGATACGAAATGAATCAAGCATGCGGTTCAGTGACAAAGCGGTTTGCAGGGCGCCTTCCAGGCGCGCGTCCTGCACAGGGTCGGCGAATGCGGGGGTAAAGATTGGCAGCAGGGTGGCGGCCAAAACGGCTGTACGCAGGGAAAAGGGCATGACAGCGCCTCCTTCGTGGGCAAAATCTGAAAAACATCGCAACCAATGTGCCAGCGCGTGCCTCTAAGCAAATCATTGAAGAATCACGGCTTGTAGACATCGTTTGGCCACTGGCTAGCATGCAAAGGACAGAATCCTTCAGAATTGACCATGCAACTTGCCCGATTTTTCCCACACTAAATAAAGATCTTTCCCTAAGGAGCACAGGAAATGGAATCAGCCCAGGACAACCAAGGCCGCATTCTACTGGTGGATGACGAGTCCGCGATCCTGCGCACGTTCCGCTACTGCCTGGAAGACGAGGGCTACAGCGTGGCTACGGCCAACAGCGCCGCCCAGGCCGAAACCCTACTGCAGCGCCAGGTGTTCGACCTATGCTTCCTCGATTTGCGCCTGGGTGAAGACAACGGCCTCGACGTGCTGGCACAGATGCGTATCCAGGCCCCGTGGATGCGGGTGGTGATCGTCACCGCGCACTCAGCGATCGACACCGCAGTGGATGCCATCCAGGCCGGCGCTGCCGACTACCTGGTCAAGCCATGCAGCCCCGACCAGTTGCGCCTGGCCACTGCCAAGCAACTGGAGGTGCGCCAGCTTTCTGCGCGCCTGGAAGCCCTGGAAGGTGAAATACGCAAACCCAAGGACGGCCTCGATTCCCATAGCCCGGCCATGATGGCGGTGCTGGAAACCGCCCGCCAAGTCGCCATCACGGACGCCAACATCCTCATCCTTGGCGAATCTGGTACCGGCAAGGGCGAACTGGCACGGGCCATCCATGGCTGGAGCAAGCGTGCTCGTAAAGCCTGCGTGACCATCAACTGCCCGTCGCTTAACGCCGAGCTGATGGAAAGCGAGCTATTCGGCCACACCCGCGGCGCCTTCACCGGCGCCAGCGAAAGCACCCTGGGGCGGGTCAGCCAGGCTGACGGGGGCACATTGTTCCTCGACGAGATCGGCGATTTCCCGCTGACCTTGCAGCCCAAACTGCTGCGTTTCATCCAGGACAAGGAATATGAACGCGTCGGCGACCCGGTTACCCGACGTGCCGATGTACGTATCCTGGCTGCCACCAACCTCAACCTTGAAGAGATGGTGCGCGAAAGCCGCTTTCGCGAAGACCTGCTGTATCGCTTGAACGTGATTACCCTGCACCTGCCCCCGCTGCGCGAGCGCAGTGAAGACATCCTCATCCTGGCCGACCGCTTCCTTGCCCGCTTCGTCAAGGAATACTCCCGCCCCGCCCGCGGTTTCAGTGACGAGGCGCGCACCGCCCTGCTCAACTACCGCTGGCCTGGCAACATTCGCGAACTGCGCAACGTAGTGGAACGGGCCAGCATCATCTGCCCGCAGGAAAGAGTGGAAATCAGCCACCTGGGCATGGGTGAACAACCCGCCGGCAATGCCCCGCGCGTAGGTGCCGCGCTTAGCCTGGATGAGCTGGAGCGTGCCCATATCGGTGCCGTACTGGCCGCCAGCGATACCCTTGATCAAGCCGCCAAGACCTTGGGCATCGATGCTTCTACCCTGTACCGCAAGCGCAAGCAGTACAACCTATGAAATGGCCGCCCATGAAGCTGCGGACGCGGCTTTTCCTCAGCATCTCGACGCTCGTCACGGTGGCATTGCTGGGGCTGCTGCTGGGTCTGGTCAGCATGCTGCAGATGGCTACAGTGCAACAGCAACTGGTGCGCGATACCACCCATGTCCTGGAAGTGGGGCTGAAGTTGCGCCAGAACCTGGGCGAACAGCTGATGCTGATTCTCGATGAAGACACCGCCCCGGAAAGCCTGCGGCTGCTGCAGGAAAACTTCCAGGACCTGCTCAACCAAGGGCTGGAGCAAGGGGGTGAGCGCACCGGTTTCAGCAAGGCCAGCAGCAACTACCAGGCCTTCCTCCAAACCTATCGCGACAGCGCCACACCCGCTCGCAGCATGGGTGCCGATCAGCCGCTTGGGGCCGCGTTCAATCAGGTGCGCACCGACCTGATCGATTCCCACAAGCAGGCATTGGACCTGATTACCCATAGCGAGGAGCGCACCCGTGACCGCGCCTTGCTGGTCAGTGGTGTACTCGGCCTGATGGGGTTGGTGGTGTTGGTACTGGGGTTTATCACCGCTCACAATATCGCCCGGCGTTTCGGCCAGCCGATCGAAGCCTTGGCCAAGGCGGCCGACCAGCTAGGCAAGGGCAATTTCGACGTTACGTTGCCGGTTACCCAGGCCGCCGAGCTTAACCAGCTGACCCGCCGTTTTGGTCTGATGGCCGATGCCTTGCGCAAGCACCAGGCCACCAACGTTGACGAGCTGCTGGCCGGCCAGCAGCGTTTACAGGCCGTACTCGACAGCATCGACGACGGCCTGCTGATCATCGACCGCCAGGGCCGCCTCGAGCACCTCAACCCGGTGGCGCAGCGCCAGCTGGGCTGGAACGATAGCCGCGTGGGCAGCAGCCTGGTCGAAGCCCTGCAGCGACCCGAGCTTGAGCAACAACTGCGCCAGGTTCTGCGCGGGGGCAGCCTCGACCGCCCACCGGACGACCTGAACATGGAGGTCGATGACGAATCACGTCTGCTCACCTACAGCCTGACCCCGGTCAGCCACCCGCAGGGGCCAATTCTCGGCGCAGTGATGGTGCTGCACGATGTAACCGAGCAAAGGGCCTTCGAGCGAGTGCGCAGCGAATTCGTGCTGCGCGCCTCCCACGAACTGCGCACCCCGGTGACCGGCATGCACATGGCCTTCGGCCTGCTGCGCGAGCGGGTCAAGTTCCCGCCCGAAGCCCGCGAGAACGACCTGCTGGAAACCATCGGCGAAGAAATGCAGCGTCTGACCCAACTGATCAACGACCTGCTCAACTTCTCCCGTTATCAGAGCGGTTTGCAAAAGCTCGAGCTGGCCCCCTGTGCCATCGACGACCTGCTGGAGCATGCGCAATTGCGCTTTGCCGAACACGCTGCGCACAAGCAGATCGAGTTGATCAAGGAACTGGACCCGCCGCTACCGCGCATCCAGGCCGACGTCGCCCAGTTGGATCGAGTGCTGGACAACCTGCTGCACAACGCCATCCGCCATACCGCCAACGGTGGGCGCATTCGCCTGCATGCCCGACGGCATGCGGAACGGGTGATCATCAGCGTCGAGGACAATGGAGAGGGCATTTCCTATGGGCAGCAAGCGCGCATCTTCGAGCCTTTCGTGCAGGTAGGTCGCAAGAAAGGCGGTGCTGGGCTGGGGCTCGCGCTGTGCAAGGAGATTGTGCAGCTGCACGGAGGGCGTATGGGCGTGTTTTCCCGGCCGGGGCAGGGGACACAGTTCTACATGGCGTTGCCGGTCTGATTGCTTAAACGCGCCTACACCCGCCGCGGCAGGTGCCCGCGAGTCACCAACTCGGCAAACTGCCGGGCGTTCAGCGGGCGGGCGAACAACCAGCCCTGGCCATAATTGACCCCCTCGCTGTTCAGCAGCACTGCCTGGTCCTCGAACTCGATACCTTCGGCAATTACCCGCAAGTGCAAGTCATGGGCCATGCGGATGATATGCGGGGCCACGCCGCTACTGGCGGCATCGTGGCCCAGAGCGTCGATGAATGCCTTGTCGATCTTCAGGCAGTCCACTGGCAGGGTTTGCAGGTAGGCCAGGCTGCAATAACCGGTACCAAAGTCGTCGATCAGCACCTGGTGCCCCACGGCGCGTAGCGCCTGCAGATTGTCACGGGCGACCACCACGTCGATCAGGCCGCGCTCGGTCACCTCGAAGGCAATCTGGCTGGGCGCCACTCGATGCAAAGCCAACAAGCGCGCCGCCACCCGGCCAATACGTGGCACCATCACATCGCAGGCCGCCAGGTTTATCGATATGTATAGCTTGGGGTGCGAGCGCAATAGCTGGCCAAGCTGTTCAAGCACACGCTGCAGGACAAAGTCGGTGATCTGGCGAATCTGCCCGGTATTCTCCGCCAGCGGAATGAACAGGTCCGGGCTGGTCAGGGTGCCGTCCGGGCGGCGCCAGCGCACCAAGGCCTCGGCGCCCACACAGCGCCGGCTGTCGAGCTCGATGATGGGTTGGTAGAGCACCTGCAGCTCTCCTCGACGCAAGGCATTTTGCAACTCTGAGCTCATCGACCGCCGTTGCAGAATCAACTGCAGTACCAACCAACCGATGCAGCAGGCCGCCAGCACGCTGCCGGGGAACAGCAACCAGAGCATGCCGTTCATCCTCAGCGGCAGACTGGCCCTCGGGGCAATCAGCACCAACTGGTAATCCGGCGACTTGGTCGGCATTCGGTAGATCAGCCGATCACTGAGTTCCAGCAGCGACTTGTGGCTGGTCGACCAGGCCGAGGGCGGAGGCCATACCTGTGGCGGGCCAAGCACCGGAATGGCCCGGGCACCGTTATCCAGCACCACGACCAGGCTGCCGCCCGGGGGCAGGTCCACCACATCGGTCAAATGCCCACGGGAGGTGGACACCAGAAACTTGCCCCGGCCCAGCATCAGTGCTGCCAGGTTCTCGTTCGGCTCGGTGGTTGTGTTAAGCCAGTAGCTGTACGTCGGCCCCTGGATATCTGGCGCCCGCAAGGGAACGAACGCTCGCTCATCACCGCGGTTGGAGCAGGCAACATTGTCATCTACATAAGCCGCTTCATAGATGAACCGCGAGCTCAGGCCAACCTGTTGCAGGGCTGCCAGCATCGCCGGGCTGCAGCCGCGCAAGGGTTGGGCCTGCAGCAGGTCTACCCCCTCGCGCAACTGGCCGAACACCTGTTCGAGCCGGTCCAGAAAACGCTCGCCCTGGGCATTCATCTGTTCGCTTTCGCTTTGCTTCATTTGTTGCAGGGCAATGCCAATGCTGGCAGAGAGCAACACCGCGGCGCTGGCCAGCGCTGCCAAAGTGGCCAGCATCCAGGGGCGGTAAAAAATTTGGCGCAGCAAGGCAATGAAGGCTGACATCGAAGGCATCCAGTTGATAACCAAGGTATAGCAACGGAATCAATAATCACCCTCACCGTTTGGCGCTTCGCTGCAATCCACCCACGCTCTTTGTAGAGGCAGCCTTGTGGCTGCGATGAGAACGTTAATAAACCGCGTCGACCAAACCCGCCTCTTCGTAGCGCAAGGCTGCTGCAACAAGTACCTCGCCCGCCACGACTCAACGCATGCGGTTAAGTACCTGCAGCATCGCTGCTGTCTGTGCATCCGGCATGCCGTCGAAGCGCTGCGGGCGGAAGCGCATCTGGAAGGCGGCAATCACATGACGTGTGGCGACATCCAGCACGCCGGTCTGCTCGATCTGATAGCCAAACCGTGCCAGCTCCTGCTGGTACCAGCCAACGCTTGGCGGGTTGACGCTGAAGTAGGCTTGCTGCCGTGCCACGGCGTTAGCATCCGGCCAGATACCCAGCCCGGCATCGGCCAGACGCTTCCACGGGAACAATGGCCCCGGGTCCAGCTTGCGCAGCGGGGCGATGTCACTGTGGCCGATGATATGGCGTGGTTCGATGTTGTTGCGTTTGACAATGTCCTTGAGCAGCGCGATCAGCGACTGGATCTGCGCCTCGCTGTAAGGGTGCCAGACCCGGCCGTTCGGGGTGTCGGTAAAGCCCGGGTTGACGATCTCGATACCAATGGACGAGGAGTTCAGCCAGGTGCGCCCCTGCCACTGGCTATCACCGGCATGCCAGGCACGACGGTTTTCATCCACCAGTTGATACACCGTAGCCGGGCCATCGCCGATCAGGTAATGGCTGCTGACTTCACCCTGGGTAAGCAGCGCCAGGGAGCGCTCCAGCGAAGCATTGGTGTAATGCAGGACAACGAACTGGATGCGGTTGTCCTGATTGACCGAAGGGTGACTGCGGTCGATGCGCAGGCCCGTCGAGCAACCGGCGACAGACAACAGCAAAAAGGAAATCAGGGTTTTTTTAAGCGTGGAAAGCACGTCAGTGGCCTCAGCGTATGAGCGCTACAGTATAACGTGCTCACCTGCGCTGTGCCTGCCGAGGAAACGGCGGCTGGCTAGCCTTGCTCGACGCGATTACGCCCCTGATCCTTTGCCCGGTACAGCGCTGCATCGGCTCGTTTGAGCACCTGGTCGCTGCGTTCGCCAGAACGGAATGCACCCAGGCCGATGGAGGTGGTGATCACTACCCGCTCACCCTTGAAGTGGAATGGGCAGGCTTCGACTGTGGCGCGCAACACCTCGGCCATCTGCGCAGCGGCTGCGGGCGTAGTCTGCGGCAGCAGCAAGACGAATTCCTCGCCGCCAAAACGGGCGATGAAATCCCGGCCCCGCAGACGCTTGCGCAACTGGTCGGCCACGATCTTGAGGACCTTGTCCCCAGCCAGATGACCATAGTTGTCGTTGATGCGTTTGAAATGGTCCAGGTCAAGAATCGCCATCGCCAGATGACCGCCGTTTTCCTGCCAGTCAAGCATTTCGCGTTCGACTTGCTCGCTCCAGGCCGCACGGTTGGGCAAGCCGGTGAGCGGGTCCAGCAGCGCTTTCTGGCGCTGTTCTTCCAGGTGCTCGCGATAGCCAAGCGCCTCATGCTCCATGCTCGCCACCCGCTCCGACAAGCCTTGCAGGCGACCGGCCAGTTCCTGCTCGCGGCGATCACGCTCGTGCTTGTGCTCGTCCATGGTCAGCAGCAAGCCTTCCAGGCGGTTTTCCAGAATGTGCTTGAGGCTGTCTACATCGGCGGCACCTTGCACGCTGCTTTGCAGGCCGTCGACGTGCTCACGCAGTTGGCTATCCAGCTCGCGGGCAGCGGTGCTGTTGTCCGCGTGACCGGCACTGGCCTCGTGCAGGTGGCTCTGGAAACCTTCCAGGCGTTCATTGAGCTGCTGCAGGTAGGTTTCGAATTCGTGCTGGCCGCTGTCGGTGATCGCCAGCATGAGGACTGCCAAGTCATCCAGCACTGGGATCAGCTCATACCAGTTCAAGCCGCGCGCAACCCGCTCGCGCATTTCCAACGCCTGAGCCTTGTGGCGCTCGGGCAGGCTAAGGTCATCGAGCAGACCGATCAGGGTCTGCTCGATGTGCGCGGCAACCTGGCTGTAAGGCGGCTCCACTGCGTAGGGCAGGGCATAGGGGCCGTCTTCACCAAAGGTTTCTTCAAGGGCTTGTAAGGGTTCTTCCTCAGCCAATGGCTCGCTGGCGGAAACTGCAGCTTCCGGCAATAGCGCCTTGTCCCTTGGCAACGGGGCTGGCGCCATTTCGGCCGTTTCGATCAGCGCCGGGCCAAATGCCTCCAGCTCAAGCTCGGGCGCTTCGGCCACCTCGGCAGTCGGAGCAGCAGGGGCCGGCAACGGTTGTAGCGCATCGACATCATCGGGCCGCGAGGGCTCGGCACTGCCGGCTGCCTGGGGCACAACCTCGGCAGCAGGCAACGCCACCGGCGCAAGCTCTGCTCCTGCCTGTGCATCTTCCTCGCGGCTTCCGAACAACCGCTGCAGAAACCCGGGTCGGGCTTCTTCACCCGGCTTGCCAAGGGCCGACAGCGCGCGCCCCTGCAAGCCGCTCAACTCGCCCAACAGCGGCGGCAGCTCGCGTGACTGGGCAACCCCGCCGTCGAGCTTCTTCGCCAGTTTTTTCAATGGCCGCGAGATATCACTGGGCAGGGGCAGGCCTTGCAGTTGGCCAACCAGTGCGGTCAGCGCATCGCTGACTTGGTTCATGCGGGTTTCGCGACGCTGTTCGGAATCCAGTACCGCTTTCTCAAGGCGCGGAATCAAGCCGGCGAGGCCGGCGTCCATGTTGTCGCTGCGAATGACATCGCGCATTTCCTTCATGCACTCGTCTACCACCTTGTCACTGCCTTCAGCAGCCAGGGTGCTGCGCACCAGGCCTCGACGCAGCAGGTCAAGACGGGCATCCCAACGGCGTTCGAGCTTTTCTTGCTGCTCGATGCTTTTAAGGTATTTTTCTTTCCAGCGCTCAGCGTCTTCAGTCATGCCCGGGTCCGCAAACGGTGATGGCAATTAGCTCAAAACCGGCAGCGTATCCACAGTCAATGCATCAGGCAATCGAATCTCGACAGCAACGGGAAGGTGGTCCGAAATTGGCTGCGCCAGCACCTCGACACGCTCCAGCGTGAGGCTTGAACTGAGCAAAATATGATCAAGGCAACGCTGCGGTCGCCAACTGGGGAAGGTGGCCTCGACTTGCGGGGCGACCAGGCCCAGGTCGCGCAGTGGCGAATGCTCCAGCAGGTCGGTGGCATGGGTGTTCATGTCACCCATCAGCACCTGGTGACGGTAACCGCCTATTAGCTCGCGGATATAACCCAGCTGCAGGGCGCGGGTCTTGGCCCCCAATGCCAGGTGCATCATCACCACTATCAGCGCATCTTCGCCTTCGCCAAACCGCACCAGAATCGCACCTCGCCCGGCCGGGCCAGGCAACGGATGGTCTTCGAGCAGTTGCGGCTTCAGGCGGCTGAGCACACCGTTGCTGTGCTGGGCAAAACGCCCAAGGTTGCGGTTGAGCTGCTGGTACCAATAGGGGAAGGCCCCCAAGTGGGCCAGGTGTTCGACCTGGTTGACGTAGCCCGAGCGCAGGCTGCCACCATCGGCTTCCTGCAGGGCCACCAGGTCGAAGTCGCCCAGCAACCTGCCGATCTTCTGCAGGTTACCGGCACGGCCGTTATGCGGCAGCAGGTGCTGCCAGCTACGCGTCAGGTAATGGCGGTAGCGCTCGGTGCTTATGCCCACCTGGATGTTGAAACTGAGCAGCCGCAGACGACCATCCTCGGGCAGGCCCGGGGCCTGCAGGTGATGCTCGTTGACCTGCGGCTCGTGCAGGCCAATGCCACGCGTAGCTCTGAAGCGGGGCATGGGTGACGCCGCCTACTTGGCAGCGCGCTCCTTGTCGATCAGCTGGTCGGCGACATTCAGCACGCCTTCCGGTCCGCCGGCAGTCCCCAGGTCGAAGCGGTACTTGCCGTTGACGACCATGCTCGGTACGCCGGTGATTTCATACTTCTTCGCCAATTCCTTGGCCTGTTTGACCTGGCCCTTGATGGCGAACGAGTCGAAGGTGGCGAGGAACTTGTCCTTGTCCACACCTTGAGTGGCGAGGAAGTCGGCCATGTCGTTCTTGTCGGTCAGGCGCTTGTGCTGGTTCTGAATGGCATCGAACACCGCCGCGTGCACCTTGTGCTCGACGCCCATGGCTTCGAGGGTCAGGAACATCTGGCCGTGTGCATCCCACGGGCCACCGAACATGGCCGGTACGCGCTTGAAGTTGACGTCCTTGGGCAGCTTCTCAGCCCAAGGGTTGATGGTCGGCTCGAAGTGGTAGCAATGTGGGCAGCCGTACCAGAACAGCTCGACGACTTCGATCTTGCCAGGCACGGAAACCGGAACAGGGTTGCTCAGCTCGATGTATTCCTTGCCGGCGACAGGCTCGGCGGCCTGAACGGCAGTCATACCGAATACGCTGGCGGCGACCAGCGCAGCGCTGAGAATCAGTTTACGCATGCTTTACTCCTGAGCAGTCATGGGTCGCCACGACGCGACCTGCACTGAGACAGGCCGGGAAGGGCTCGAGTTCTGTAGTGTAACGGCTGCGGACTGAAAAAAGGGCAGCCCGGCCGCCCTTTCATCATTGACCTACAACATTAACCGAAAGTTAATGCAGGCCCTGGATGTAGCTGGCCAACGCTTCGATGTCATGGTTGCTCAGCTTGCCAGCGATGGTGCGCATGGTCATGGCATCGCCATCGTTGGTGCGGTTGCCTTCGCGGAAATCAGTGAGCTGCTTGGCCACGTACTGCGAGTGCTGCCCGCCCAGGTGCGGGAAGCCGGCCAGGGCGATGCCCGCGCCGTTAGGCGAGTGGCAGCCAGTGCAGGCCGGCATGCCCTTTTCCAGGTCGCCACCATTGAACAGCGCACGGCCGCGCTCGACCAGTTTGGGATCGGCGGCACCCACGCTGCCTTTCTGGCTGGAGAAGTAGGCGGCGATATCGGCCAGATCCTGGTCGCTGAATGCGGCCAGCATGCCGGTCATTTCCAGCACGGTACGCTTGCCCGACTTGATATCGTGCAGTTGTTTTTCGAGATAGCGCTGGCCTTGGCCGGCCAGTTTCGGGAAGTTCGGTGCCAGGCTGTTGCCGTCAGGATTGTGGCAGGCGCCACAGACGGCGGTCTTGGCCTGGCCAGCGGCGGCATCGCCTTTGATAGGTTGCGCAGCAGTGGCCGCACCAGCGACACCCAGGGTCAACAGCAGACTCACGACTAGTTTGTTCATCAGCTAATCCAACACGGCTAAGGGTGAAATGTTATGTATCGGGACTGCCGCTCATCCAAAGGATGACCAAACGGTAGTCCTCGGCACTGCAGTCCATGCACAATCCACGCGGCGGCATAGCCTTGAAACCCTGGGTCACGTGCTTCACCAGTACATCCATGCCTTGCGCCAGCCTTGGCTCCCATGCTGCCCGGTCACCCCGTCTGGGTGCCTGTGGCAACTGCCCGGTGTGGCAGGCCGCACACGTGCGGTTGTACAACACCTCGGGATCCTGTGTAGCCTGTGCGCTGAAAAACGGCAGGAACATACCGACAGCAAGCAGCCATTTCGCCATGCGGAACGACCTTCAGGGTTGGGGGCCGCGCTGCGTTCTGTTGCGCGAGCTATTGTTCGACACCCCATGCCCGTTCTCCTTCGCTGGGAGAATGAGCACACAAAAACTGGGGCATTATATACTTCCGCCATCCAAACGGAAACGACACCGCTTGCCAGGCTTGGCTCTACAAAGTCAGGCAACACCCACATCGGATATCCCATGCAAGTCAAGAACCCCATCCTCGGCCTCTGCCAGAAAGCCAAATTCGCCCTCAGCGCAGCCAAGGTCGAACAATGCCCGGACGACCAGGGCTACGAGGTGGCTTTTGCCGGCCGTTCCAACGCCGGCAAATCCAGCGCCCTCAATACCCTGACTCATGCCAGCCTGGCGCGTACCTCGAAAACTCCCGGACGCACCCAGCTGTTGAATTTCTTCAGTCTGGACGATGAACGGCGTTTGGTCGACCTGCCGGGCTATGGTTATGCAAAAGTCCCGATTCCGCTCAAGCAGCACTGGCAGAAACACCTGGAAGCCTACCTGGGCAGCCGTGAGTGCCTGCGTGGCGTGATCCTGATGATGGACGTGCGTCACCCGATGACCGACTTCGACAAGATGATGCTCGACTGGGCCAAGGCCAGCAGCATGCCGATGCACATCCTGCTGACCAAGGCCGACAAGCTGACCCACGGCGCGGGCAAGAACACACTGCTGAAAGTACAGTCGGAAATCCGCAAGGGCTGGGGGGATGGCGTGACCATCCAGCTGTTCTCGGCACCCAAGCGCCTGGGCGTGGAAGACGCCTACCGAGTGCTGGCAGACTGGATGGAACTGGAAGACAAGCCGGTCATTTAATGCTTTGCGCCTGACCCGTAGGAGCGGGTTTGCCCGCAAAAGGGCCGGGCCTGCTCTCCACCCGCCGTTCACCGTTGCCGCCACTACCGTATTCGCGGGTAAACCCGCTCCTACACCTGATCGGGGTTGGACACGCTTTGGTGATTGGGCGCAGGCCCTTGTAGGCGCGGGCTTACCCGCGAATGCAGCGGTGAATTCGACAGCGCATTCGCGGGTAAACCCGCGCCTACGGAGGCTCAGTACAAGCCATCCGGCAAATTCCGGGCAAAAAAAACCCCGGACTTCGTATGGGGAGGGGGAAGTTCGGGGTCCAAGTCCGGACCGCTAGGGCGGGGTCCAGATATCTGCCAACACTTAACACAACATAGGAGCATCGAAGGGCTTCACCAGCCATTCAGTTACTCTGAGTTCCGCTTCACCGGTTTAGTTCCGAAGCCCACAAAACTATTTGCGATAGTTTCATGAAACTTAAGCACCCACAGCACTGAGCGGTGCTCGGATCCGCGTCACTACGCCGCAGATCCTACACAGTTTTACCTGCTCAATCAGTGAGCTTCGTCCCAATTCGCACCAACGCCTGCTTCGACAAGCAGCGGCACATCCAGCTGCGCGGCCTGGCTCATGTGCTGGCGAATTTCATCTTTCACCTGCTCCACCAGGTCCTCGCGTACCTCAAGCACCAGTTCGTCGTGCACCTGAAGGATCACCCGGGCATCCAGCCCGCTCTCGCTCAACCAGTTATCTACTTTGACCATGGCCCGCTTGATGATGTCGGCAGCAGTACCCTGCATCGGGGCGTTGATCGCCGTGCGCTCGGCGCCCTTGCGCAGGGCAGGGTTCTTGGCATTGATGTCTGGCAAGTACAGCCGGCGGCCAAACAGGGTTTCGACAAAGCCTTGCTCGGCCGCCTGGGCGCGGGTGCGCTCCATATAGGCCAGCACGCCCGGGTAGCGGGCGAAATAACGGTCGATGTAGTCCTGTGACTGCTTGCGGTCGACGCCGATCTGCTTGGCCAGGCCAAAGGCGCTCATGCCGTAAATCAGGCCGAAGTTGATGGCCTTGGCGCTGCGGCGCTGGTCGGTGGTCACGTCTTCCAGAGCCACACCGAACACTTCGGCTGCCGTGGCGCGGTGCACGTCCAGGTCATTGCGGAAGGCATGCAGCAAGCCTTCGTCCTTGGCCAGGTGGGCCATGATGCGCAGCTCGATCTGTGAATAGTCCGCCGCCAGAAGCTTGTAACCCGGACTGGCGACGAACGCCTGGCGAATACGCCGCCCTTCAGCGGTGCGGATCGGAATGTTCTGCAGGTTCGGGTCGCTCGACGACAACCGGCCGGTGGCCGCCACCGCCTGCTGGTAGGACGTGTGGATGCGCCCGGTGCGCGGGTTGATCTGCCCCGGTAACTTGTCGGTGTAGGTGCTCTTGAGCTTACTCAGGCTGCGGTACTGCATCAGCACCTCTGGCAGCGGGTAGCCTTGTTCGGCCAGTTCGTCGAGCACTGCTTCGGCGGTGGATGGCTGGCCCTTGGCGGTCTTGCTCAGCACCGGCATGCCCAGCTTGTCGTAAAGAATCGTGCCCAGCTGCTTGGGCGAGCCGAGGTTGAACGTCTCACCGGCGAGCTCGTAGGCACGCAGCTCCAGCTCAGCCATCTTCACGCCCAGCTCACCGCTCTGTACCTTCAACAGCTCGGCATCGACCAGCGCACCCTGGCGCTCGATCCTGGCCAGCACCGGCACCAGCGGCATCTCGATATCCGTCAGCACCGGTTGCACGCTCGGCGTCTGTGCCAGGCGGGCCTGCAATGCATGGTGCAGGCGCAGCGTGATGTCGGCGTCTTCGGCGGCGTAAGGGCCGGCCTTGTCCAGGGTGATCTGGTTGAAGGTAAGCTGCTTGGCACCCTTGCCGGCGATGTCCTCGAAGGCGATCGTGGTGTGGTCGAGGTACTTCTGCGCCAGGCTGTCCATGTCATGACGGGTGGCCGTGGAGTTCAGCACGTACGACTCGAGCATGGTGTCATAGGCCACGCCGCGCATCTCGATGGCGGGGGAGCCATTGGCGAGGATGTTAATGTCGTACTTGGCGTTCTGCCCGACCTTGGCCTTGGCCGGGTCCTCCAGCAAGGGCTTCAGCGCCAACAGCACGGCCTCGCGATCCAGCTGGACCGGCGCGCCTTCATAATCGTGGGCCAGCGGCACATAGGCCGCTTCGTGCGGCTCGACAGCGAAGGACAGGCCGACCAACTGCGCCTGCTGGGCGTCCAGGCCGGTGGTCTCGGTGTCGAAGGCGAACAGCGGTGCCTGGCGCAGCTTCTCCAGCCAGGCGTCGAAACGGGCCTGGTCGAGGATGGTTTCGTATTTGGGCTCGACCTTGGCCGCAGGCTCCACGGCCGGGGCAACATCATCACCGGCCTTGGCGGCATCGCGCTGCACTTCGGCGACCCAGCTCTTGAACTCCATCTCGGTGTACAACGCCAGCAACGCCTCGCGGTCAGGTTCACCGCACACCAGCGCCTCGACCTCGACATCCAGCGGCACGTCAACCTTGATGGTGGCCAGCTCGTAGGACAGGAATGCCGCGTCGCGGTGCTCCTCCAGTTTGGCCGGCAAGGTCTTGGCGCCGCGAATGGCCAGCGTTGGTACCTTGTCCAGGTTGGCGTAAAGGTCGCTGAGACCGCCGCCGATGCCGGTCAGCAGCCCCACCGCCGTTTTTTCGCCCACGCCCGGCACGCCCGGGATGTTGTCGACCTTGTCACCCATCAGGGCCAGGAAGTCGATGATGTGTTCCGGGCCGACGCCGAACTTCTCGTGCACGCCAGCCACGTCCAGCACGCTTCCGGTCATGGTGTTGACCAAGGTAATGTGCCCGTCCACCAGCTGCGCCATGTCCTTGTCACCGGTCGAGATGATCACCGGGCGACCCAGGGCGGCGCTGCTGCGCGCCAAGGTGCCGATCACGTCGTCAGCCTCGACACCCTCCACGCACAGCAGCGGGTAGCCCAGCGCCTTGACGCTGGCGTGCAGCGGTTCGATCTGTACCCGCAGGTCATCCGGCATGCTGGGGCGGTTGGCCTTGTACTCGGCGAACATGGCATCGCGGAAAGTGCCGCCCTTGGCGTCGAACACCACGGCGAACAGGCTGTCGGGATATTGCTTGCGCAGGCTCTTGAGCATGTTCAGCACACCCTTCACCGCACCGGTCGGCATGCCCTTGGACGTGGTCAGCGGTGGCAGCGCGTGGAAGGCGCGATAAAGGTAGGAGGAACCGTCCACCAGGACGAGGGGCGCTTGGCTCATGAGCAGAATCAACCTTTTCGACGGGTCCGGCGCTAGAATAGCCAGAATCATTGACGACAAAGGGACTAGGTTATCATGCGCACACTCAATCGCCTGTTACTGCTCGGCCTGTTGGCAACCACGCCTGTCGTCACCCTGGCGGCGGACGACGCCCCCTCGGCCGATCCCGAGGTGACCATTCGCACGGAAGGCGATAAAACCATCCAGGAATACCGGCAAAACGGCTTCCTGTATGCGATCAAGATCACGCCGAAAAACGGCAAGCCTTACTTTCTGGTACGCGCTGATGGCACTGATGCCAATTTCATTCGATCCGACCAGCCGGACATGCTGATTCCGTCCTGGAAGATCTTCGAGTGGTAAGCTGACGCGCACCGTTCACATCAACCCGGCACTTCCCGGCGGAAGTGCCCGTATGGGCATTTTTTCATCATGTCAGTCTTCACCCCCGTGACCCGGCCTGAGCTGGAAACCTTTCTGGCGCCGTACGAGCTGGGCCGTCTGCTCGACTTCCAGGGCATTGCCGCCGGTACCGAGAACAGCAATTTCTTCGTCAGCCTCGAACAGGGGGAGTTCGTCCTGACGCTGATCGAGCGTGGGCCCAGCGAGGACATGCCGTTCTTCATCGAGCTGCTCGATACCCTGCACGGTGCCGACATGCCGGTGCCCTATGCCATTCGTGATCGCGACGGCAACGGCCTGCGCGAGCTGTGCGGCAAGCCGGCATTGCTGCAGCCCAGGCTGTCGGGCAAACACATCAAGGCACCCAACAACCAGCACTGCGCCCAGGTCGGCGAGCTACTGGCACACATTCACCTGGCCACCCGAGAGCACATCATCGAGCGCCGCACCGACCGCGGCCTGGACTGGATGCTGGCCTCGGGTGCCGAGCTACTGCCACGCCTGACTGCGGAGCAAGCCGCATTGCTGCAGCCGGCGCTGGACGAAATCAGCGCACATAAGGCGCAGATCCTGGCCTTGCCGCGGGCCAACCTGCATGCCGACCTGTTCCGCGACAACGTGATGTTCGAAGGCACCCACCTGACCGGTGTGATCGACTTCTACAATGCCTGCTCCGGGCCGATGCTGTATGACATTGCCATCACCGTGAACGACTGGTGCCTGGATGAGCAGGGAGCGGTGGATGTACCACGCGCCCAGGCACTGCTGGCAGCCTATGCGGCGCTGCGGCCGTTCACTGCAGCCGAAGCCGAGCTGTGGCCGGAAATGTTGAGGGTAGGCTGCGTACGTTTCTGGCTGTCGCGCCTGATTGCCGCCGAATCGTTTGCCGGGATGGATGTGATGATCCACGATCCGAGCGAGTTTGAAGTACGTCTGGCGCAGCGCCAGCAGGTGGCTTTGCACCTGCCGTTCGCGCTGTAGACCGCGTCTGCTTCTTCGCGGGTGAACCCGCTCCCACAGGGATAGCGACGGCCTTGAGGCCTGCGCAGTACCTGTGGGCACGGATTCACCCGCGAAGGGGCCGGTACAGGCTTACAGCTGTTCCAGGCAGCCTGCCAGGTCACCGCCCAGCTTCTCCAGCAAGCGCTCATACCCTTTGCCATCCACCGGATCGGTGCCACCCAAGGCATCCAGCTCGGCAAGGCGTACCGGCAACCCGGCAGTCAGGGTCTCGGCCAATCGCGGCCGCAGTGGTGGCTCGCTGAACACGCAGGTCTTGCCCACTTCCTGAAGACGCTTGCGCATGGCCGCCACATGTTGCGCCCCAGGCTGCACCTCGGATGCCACGCTGAACACGCCCGCGTGCTTCAAGCCATATTCAGCTTCAAAATAGTCGAAGGCTTCGTGGAAGACGAAGTACGGCTTGCCGGCAATACCGGCCACGCGCGCCTTGATACGCCCATCCAACGCATCCAGGCGTTCATCGAAGGCCTTCAGGTTGCTCTGATAGCGAGCCGCATTGGCCGGGTCGACCTGGGCCAGGTCAGCTGCCATTTTTGCCGCGATTACTCGCGCATTGACCGACGATAGCCACAAATGCGCATCCAGGCTGCCTGGGCGGTGATCGTGGTCATGATCGTCATGGTCTGCTTCCTCATGGGAATGGCTGTCCTCGCCAAAGTGGCGCAGCTTCATGCCCGGCAGCGACTGCACAGCCACTGTGGCCTTGCTGCGGCTTCCCAGCACACGCGGAAGGAAATTCTCCATGTCAGGGCCGATCCAGTAAAGCAGGTCGGCATCGCCTACCCGCCGCACGTCCGAGGGGCGCAGCGCATAGTGGTGGGGTGAAGCGCCGGGCGGCAGCAGCACGTCAGGGCTGCCAACACCCTCCTGCACGGCAGCGGCAATCTGCTGCAGGGGCTTGATACTGGTGAGCACACGCACGTCGGCCTGCGCGGATAGTGCGATGAAAGCGACAAACAGAGCCAGGAATCGGGACACGGTGGATACTCGAATCTTCAGAAACAGGTAACATAATAACGTCTCTGTCCAGAACCGTCGCTGCCCATGTCCATCACACCGCTGGCCAACCGTCCTCACGACCACTCCCATTGCGTACACAGCGCACTGGCTGAAGCCGACGCCTTGTGCACCCGCCAGGGCCTGCGCCTGACAGCCCTGCGCCGCCGTGTGCTGGAGCTGGTGTGGCAGAGCCACAAGCCACTGGGCGCCTACGACATCCTCGCTGTGCTCAGTGAGCAGGACGGCCGCCGCGCCGCGCCGCCCACGGTGTACCGTGCGCTGGACTTCCTGCTGGAAAACGGCCTGGTACATCGCATCGCATCGCTCAACGCCTTCATCGGCTGCAGCCACCCCGAGCACGTGCACCAAGGCCAGTTCCTGATCTGTCGGGCCTGCCATGTGGCCATCGAGCTCGAGCAGAGCAGCATCAGCGAGGCCATCATCAACAGCGCCAAAGGCGTGAGTTTCACGGTCGAGACCCAGACCGTGGAAGTGGTCGGCCTGTGCGGTAACTGCCGGAGCGCGGCATGAGCGACGCCCTGATTCGCCTGGAGCAGGTCGGCGTCACCTTTGGCGGTGAGGCGGTGCTCGACAGCATCGACCTGTCGGTCGCCCCAGGCCAGATCGTCACCCTGATTGGCCCTAACGGGGCGGGCAAGACGACGCTGGTGCGCGCCGTACTTGGCCTGCTCAAGCCACATCGCGGCAAGGTATGGCGCAAACCCAAGCTGCGCATTGGCTACATGCCGCAGAAAATTCAGGTTGATGCCACGCTGCCGCTGTCGGTGCTGCGCTTCTTGCGCCTGGTGCCCGGCGTAGACCGCGCGGCAGCCTTGTCGGCGCTGCAGGAAGTGGGCGCCGAGCACGTCATCGACAGCCCGATCCAGACTATTTCCGGCGGCGAAATGCAACGCGTGCTGCTGGCCCGCGCCTTGCTGCGCGAACCCCAGTTGCTGGTGCTCGACGAACCGGTACAAGGTGTGGACGTGGTCGGCCAGACCGAGCTTTACAACCTCATCACCCGCCTGCGCGACCGCCACGGCTGCGGCGTACTGATGGTGTCCCACGACCTGCACCTGGTCATGAGCGCTACCGACCAGGTGGTGTGCCTGAACCGCCACGTGTGCTGCTCGGGTCACCCTGAGCAAGTCAGCGGTGATCCGGCGTTCGTCGAGCTGTTCGGCAAGACCGCACCGAGCCTGGCCATCTACCACCACCATCACGACCACAGCCACGACCTGCATGGCTCGGTGGTCGCCCCTGGCACCCATGTTCACGGAGAGCACTGCAAGCATGGCTGATTTTCTTCTCTACGCCTTGCTTGCCGGCTTGTCCCTGGCACTGGTTGCAGGCCCACTGGGCTCCTTCGTGGTATGGCGGCGCATGGCCTATTTTGGCGACACCCTGTCTCACGCCGCGCTGCTCGGTGTGGCCCTGGGCTTTGCCCTGGATGTCAGCCCGGCGCTGGCGGTAACCGTGGGCTGCCTGTTGCTGGCGATTCTGCTGGTGACATTGCAGCAACGCCAGCCGCTGGCCTCCGACACCCTCCTGGGTATCCTGGCCCCCAGCACCTTGTCGCTGGGCCTGGTGGTGCTGAGCTTCATGCACGATGTGCGCATTGACCTGATGGCTTACCTGTTCGGCGATCTGCTGGCCATCAGCACCACCGACCTGGCCTGGATCCTCGGCGGCAGTGCACTGGTTCTGCTGCTGCTCGCTGTGCTGTGGCGGCCGCTGCTGGCGGTTACCGTGCACGAAGAACTGGCCATGGTAGAAGGCCTGCCCGTGGCCGGCTTGCGCATGGCGCTGATGCTGCTGATCGCGGTGGTGATTGCGGTTGCCATGAAAATCGTTGGCGTGTTGCTGATTACCTCACTGCTGATCATTCCTGCCGCTGCGGCACAGCGCCACGCCCGCTCACCAGAGCAGATGGCCCTGGGTGCCAGCCTGCTGGGTGTCACCGCAGTCTGCGGCGGCCTGGCCATGTCTTGGTTCAAGGACACCCCCGCCGGGCCCTCGATCGTGGTCTGCGCCGCGGTGCTATTCTTGCTGAGCCTGGCTCTGCCAAAACGCTGAAAAGCAAGGCGTGTGCAGGCACGCCTTGCAACCTTCGGCCCGTAAAGGGTCTGTAAGGCCTATTTTCGAGCGTGCGCACCTGGGTGTAGACTTGCTCGCTTTTTGCGCAAATAGAGAGTCGCAGGAATGAAGCCGTTCGCCTCCCGTTATCTGCTTGTTGCCGCGTTTTCCCTGATCCTGGCTGCCTGTTCCAATGCGCCGGTCGAACAGGCCACCGCACCTGCTCAAGCAGATGCCTGGCAGCAGTTGCAACAGAACATCGCCAGCAATGAGCTGGCTACCGCCGAAGACCAGCTTGCTGCACTGCAGGCCCAGTCGCCGGATGATGCACGCCTGGAGCAATACCAGCGCCAACTGGCCGAAGCTTACCTGCAACGTAGCCAGATCGTTCTGCAGAAGGGCGATGTAAACGCGGCAGCTACCGCGCTGGCTCGTGCCCGGGCACTGATGCCGCAGGCGCCAGCGGTGACCGGCGGGGATGCCGTGACCCAGGCCCGCAAGGCCGAACTGGAAAAGGCTGAAGCTGCGCTGAAAGCCGCCGAAGCCAAGCCCAAGGCACGCATCATCGACCCGGCAGCGCCCAGTACTGTGGTGGCCTTGAAAACCACTGACAGCCGCGCGCTGCGCCGCCAACTGGACGACATTGCCGCCGATGTGGTGAGTTACCAGTGCGAAGTGGTATTCCAGGTACCGCGCACCGAGGATGCACCTTGGCTGAAGACCTTGCTGGAAAAGCGCGTGCGCAAGATTGACAGTGGGTTCGAGCTGAAGCAGAAGCATGAGATTCAGCGCTCGCTGCCGGCACAGGTGGTGCTGGTCCCGCATCAGCAGTAAACGCTTCGCGGGTAAACCCGCTCCTCTATCAGGAGCGGGTTTACCCGCGACAAGGCCTTATCAGGCAGGAACAGCTTCAGCTGCCGCCTCCCGCTCCCACACCCGGTGGCTTTCAACCGCTTTGACAAAGGCATCCACTGCCTTCTGCTCATCCCCGAGCAGCAGCCCCTTGTCCTCCTTGAGCCCCAACGCTTTCGCCAATTCCTTGGTCAGCACCAGCGCCTTCAGGTGCTTGTAGCCCTCCAGCACGAAGTGCTTGGCCAATCCGCTAGCCGCCAGCGCATCCGTAGAGGCCTTGCCCGCAGGCACGACAATCCCATCGAACATGATCGAAGGCATCCCCTCCATCGACGCCGCTACCGACAGTTGTTTGCCATCCGCCGCCTTCACCGGCGCCGAAGTCGGCCCCAGCAGCATCGGCCGGGCACTGTGCGCTTCCAGGGCCTTGACCAGTTTGTCCACGCTGGCAGCGTCCACGCCATCTGCCACCAGCACAGCAATCTTGCGCCCCTTGATACCCACCGAACCTGGGTGGTTCATCTGGCTCAACGCAGGCGATTGCGTCAGCTGGCTACCCTTCACCTTCACCGTACCCGCTTTCGGCGCAGGAAGGCCCAGGTTGGCCGCAACCGCCGCCGCCAGCTTCAGGTCGATGTTGGCGAGAATTTCATTCACTTCCCGGGCGCGGATATGTTCACGCTCCACTTTGCCCAACTCGAAGCTGTAAGCCTTGATGATGTGCTGTTGCTCGGTCGGGCTCATGCTCTGGAAGAACAGCCGAGCCTGCGAGAAGTGATCGCCGAACGACTCACTGCGCTGGCGAATCTTGTGCGCATCGATACGCTCCTGATAGCTCTCGAAGCCGCCGTCCTGCGCCGCAGGCGGGGTTTCCTTCGGCCAGCCGCCGTCAATCGAGTTGGGCTCGTAGGAAGCCCGGCCCTTGTGCACGACGTGCTGGTGCAGGGCATCACGCTGGTTGTTGTGGTTCGGCGCTACCGGCCGGTTGATCGGGATCTGGTGGAAGTTCGGCCCACCCAGTCGGCTGATCTGGGTATCGGTGTACGAGAACAACCGGCCCTGCAGCAGCGGGTCGTTGGTAAAGTCGATACCTGGCACGATATGGCCGGGGCAGAACGCCACCTGTTCGACCTCGGCAAAGAAATTGTCCGGGTTGCGGTTGAGCACCATCTTGCCCAGCGGCGTGACGGGTACCAGTTCCTCCGGGATGATCTTGGTCGGGTCCAACAGGTCGAAGTCGAATTTGTGTTCGTCTGCCTCAGGCACAATCTGCACGCCCAGTTCCCATTCGGGGTAGTCACCGGTTTCGATGGCTTCCCATAGGTCACGGCGCTGGAAGTCGGTGTCCTTGCCCGCCAGTTTCTGGGCTTCGTCCCACAGCAGGGAATGCACGCCCTGGCGTGGTTTCCAATGAAACTTGACGAAGCTGGCCACGCCCTTGGCATTGATCAGACGGAAAGTATGCACGCCAAAGCCTTCCATCATTCGAAGGCTGCGCGGGATGGCGCGGTCAGACATGGCCCACATGACCATATGGGCCGACTCCGGCACCAGCGAGACGAAATCCCAGAAGGTGTCGTGAGCCGAACCGCCGGTCGGTATCTCGTTGTGGGGCTCTGGCTTCACCGCGTGGACAAAATCGGGGAACTTGATGGCATCCTGGATGAAAAACACCGGCATGTTGTTGCCGACCAAGTCGAAATTGCCTTCATCTGTATAGAACTTGACGGCAAAGCCCCGTACATCTCGCACCGTGTCACCAGACCCGCGTGGGCCCTGAACCGTCGAGAAGCGGACAAAAACCGGGGTGATCTTTTCCGGATCTTGCAGGAAGCCGGCCTTGGTCAGCTCAGCGTGGTTGCCGTAGCTCTGGAAGAACCCGTGTGCCCCGGTACCGCGTGCGTGCACGATGCGCTCGGGGATACGCTCATGGTCGAAGTGGGTGATTTTCTCGCGCATGATGAAGTCTTCAAGCAGCGAAGGTCCGCGATCACCCGCCTTGAGGGAGTTCTGGTTGTCAGCAATGCGCACGCCTTGGTTGGTTCGCAGCGCATGCCCGGTCGCATCGCTACGGTCGGCCTCCAGGCTCTGCAGCTTGGCATTGGTGTTGGCCCTGTCGGGGGTCTGGGTACCGGCGGCCTCGCTGTGCTTGGGCGCATCCGTTTTCTTGCTGGGCATGATCGGCTCTCCTCATCAGTCTTAAGGCTTGCCCGTTCAGGGCTTGTGCAAGTAGTGACTGGAGGGCGTTGCCGAGCGTTCAATCAGGATTACCGGTTGTCGCGATATGCCCGATGGATTGGTGCATGACGAAATAAATGCTAAGAACAGCTATGGGAAAAGGCTAAAATGCGCGACCCCAGCTAACCGCTGACCCAAATTTCAATGCGCCCCACAAGGTTCGCTACGTGATCGAGTTCCAACAGGTACATAAAACCTACCGCGTTGCCGGTAGGGAAATCCCCGCACTGAATCCGACCAGCCTGACCATCGAAGATGGCCAGGTGTTCGGCCTGATCGGCCATTCCGGCGCTGGCAAAAGCACCATGCTGCGCCTGATCAACCGCCTGGAGGAGCCCTCCGGCGGCACGATCATCGTCGACGGCGAAGATGTCACCGCGTTCAACGCCAGCCAGTTGCGCGGCTTCCGCCAGCAAGTCGGGATGATTTTCCAGCACTTCAACCTGCTGGCATCCAAGACCGTCGCCGACAACGTCGCCCTGCCACTGGCCCTGGCCGGTGAGCTGTCGCGCAGCGAAATCGACAAGCGTGTCACCGAGCTACTGGCTCGCGTTGGCCTGTCGGACCACGCCAAGAAGTACCCGGCGCAGCTGTCCGGCGGCCAGAAGCAGCGCGTCGGCATCGCCCGCGCCCTGTCCACCAACCCAAAGATTCTGCTATGCGACGAGGCCACCAGTGCCCTCGACCCGCAAACCACGGCCTCGGTCCTGCAACTGCTGGCCGAGATCAACCGTGAACTGAAGCTGACCATCGTGCTGATTACCCACGAGATGGACGTGATCCGCCGTGTCTGCGACCGCGTGGCCGTGATGGACGCCGGTCAGATCGTCGAGCAAGGCTCGGTGGCCGAGGTGTTTCTGCACCCGCAGCACCCCACCACCAAGCGCTTCGTCCAGGAAGACGAGCAGGTCGACGAAGGCGAGCAGCGCGACGACTTTGCCCACGTGCCAGGCCGCATCGTACGCCTGACCTTCCAGGGCGACGCCACCTACGCGCCGCTGCTGGGCACCGTGGCCCGCGAAACCGGTGTCGACTACAGCATCCTCGCCGGGCGTATCGACCGCATCAAGGATGTCCCCTATGGCCAGCTCACTCTCGCCCTGATCGGCGGAGACATGGAAGCGGCGTTCGCCCGCTTCAAGGCAGCTGACGTACATATGGAGGTACTGCGTTGATGGACGCCCTGAATTTCTTTGCCAACGTCGACTGGGCCGAAATCTGGCTGGCCACCGTCGATACCATGATCATGCTGTTCGGCTCGCTGTTCTTCACCGTGCTGCTGGGCCTGCCACTGGGCGTGTTGCTGTTCCTCTGCGGGCCAAAGCAGATGTTCGAACAGAAAGGCGTCTATGCGCTGCTGTCGCTGGTGGTCAACATCCTGCGCTCGCTGCCATTCATCATTTTGCTGATCGTGATGATCCCGTTCACCGTGCTGATCACCGGTACCTCGCTGGGCGTTGCAGGCGCCATCCCGCCGCTGGTAGTGGGTGCCACGCCGTTCTTTGCACGCCTGGTTGAAACCGCCTTGCGTGAAGTGGACCGCGGCATCATCGAAGCCACCCAGTCGATGGGCGCCACCACCCGCCAGATCATCACCAGTGCGCTGCTGCCGGAGGCCCGTCCGGGCATCTTCGCGGCCATTACCGTAACCGCCATCACCCTGGTTTCTTACACCGCCATGGCCGGTGTGGTGGGTGCCGGTGGCCTTGGTGACCTGGCTATCCGCTTCGGTTACCAGCGTTTCCAGACCGATGTGATGGTAGTGACTGTGGTACTGCTGCTGATACTGGTTCAAGTACTGCAGAGCGTGGGCGACAAACTGGTCGTGCATTTTTCCCGTAAATAACCCCAATGGGGTCGGCCAGGCCGACCCGTTCGGGGGCCGTCGCGGCCCTCACAAGGAGTGATCAATGAAGAAGCTGCTTGCTGTCGCTGCCGCTGTCGCGGCCTTCTCGGCCCAGGCCGATACCCTTACCGTCGCCGCCACCCCGGTGCCGCACGCCGAGATCCTCAACTTCGTCAAACCACAACTGGCGAAAGAAGGCGTAGAGCTGAAGGTCAAGGAATTCACCGACTACATCCAGCCGAACGTGCAGGTGGCCGAAAAGCGCCTGGACGCCAACTTCTTCCAGCACCAGCCTTACCTGGATGAGTTCAACAAGGCCAAGGGTACCCAGCTGGTGAGCGTGGCAGGCGTGCACATCGAGCCACTGGGCGTGTATTCGTCCAAGATCAAGAAGCTGGACGAGCTGTCCTCCGGCGCCACCGTGGTCATCCCCAACGACGCCACCAACGGCGGCCGCGCCTTGTTGCTGCTGGACAAGGCTGGCGTGATCAAGCTCAAGGACAACAAGAACATCCTGTCGACCGTGAAGGATGTTGCCGAAAACCCGAAAAACGTGAAGTTCCGTGAGCTGGAAGCCGCCACCATCCCGCGTGTGCTGACCCAGGTAGATGCTGCCCTGATCAACACCAACTACGCGCTGGAAGCCAAGCTGAACCCGGAAAAAGACGCGCTGGCCATCGAGGGCAGCGACTCGCCTTACGTGAACATCCTGGTTGCCCGCCCGGACAACAAGGACTCGGACGACATGAAGAAACTGGCGGCTGCACTGCACTCGCCTGAGGTGAAGCAGTTCATCATCGAGAAGTACAAAGGCGCTGTGGTTCCGGCGTTCTGAGCCAACATCCCCGGGGCCGCTTTGCGGCCCTTTCGCGACGCAAGGCCGCTCCCACAAAGTAAGGCGTACGCCGATCCGTGGCCTTGTGTCGCGAAAGGCCTGCGCAGCAGGCCCAGCACTCTCAATCCCGCTTGACCAGCCCCGGCAACTGCGCCCCCAGCTTCTGGTTGTTGAACGGCGCCCGAATGAACCCACGCTGTCGCCCATCCGGCCCGACAATCGCCAGGTTACCGCTGTGATCCACGGTATACCCCGGCTTGCTGGTATCCGCCGGAATGAACGGAATGCTCAAGGCATTGGCCAGCTTCTGGGTATCCTCGATCGACCCCGCCACGCCGACAAAGTCCTTGTCGAAATAGCCCAGATACTGCTTCAGCTGGTTCGGCGTGTCGCGGTGAGGGTCCACGCTCACCAACACCACCTGCAGCCGGTCGACGGCATCCTTGGGCAGCTCGCTCTTCACCTGGCGCAACTGGGCCAGGGTGGTCGGGCAGATGTCCGGGCAGTAGGTGTAGCCAAAGAACAGCAGCGACCATTTGCCCTTGAGGTCATCCATCTGCACCGGCTGGCCGTCCTGGTTGGTCATGGTGACATCAGCCACGGCGCGGCTCTGCGGCAGCAGGATGATGCCCGCATCAATCAGCTCGGCAGGGTTGGGCTGGTCACGACCATTAAGCACCTTGTTGACGGTCAGGCCCAGGATCAACGCGACCAGGGCAACGAGGATGAAGACGGTTTTCTGGGTTCGGGTCATAGGCTCAGCAACAGGTAGTGGTCAAGGAGCAACGCGATGAACAGCGCGAACAGGTAGCCGATAGAGTACTTGAAGGTGCCGATCGCCGCGTGCGGCCGGCTGCTACGGTTCAACACCCAGGCCCAATGCAGGAAGCGCAGGCCCAAGCCCAGGGCACAGGCCAGGTACAGCGGGCCACTCATGTGGATGGCATACGGGAGCAGGCTCACCGCCAGCAGGATCAGGGTGTACAGCAGGATATGCAGTTTGGTGTAGCGCTCGCCGTGGGTCACCGGCAACATCGGGATATCGGCCTTGGCGTATTCCTCCTTGCGGTGGATGGCCAGCGCCCAGAAATGCGGCGGGGTCCAGGCGAAAATAATCAGCACAAGCAGCAAGGGTTCGGCGCTGACATGGCCGCTTACCGCCACCCAGCCGAGCAACGGCGGAGCGGCACCGGCCAGGCCACCGATGACGATGTTCTGTGGCGTGGCGCGCTTGAGAAAGCCGGTGTAGAGCACCGCATAACCGAGTAATGAGGCCAGGGTCAGCCAGGCGGTGAGGGCGTTGGTGAACACCAGCAGCAGGACCATGCCCAGCAGCGCCAGGGCCAAAGCGAACAACAGCGCCGGCAGGGGCTCGACTCGGCCTTGGGCCAAAGGCCGTTTGTGGGTGCGTGCCATCAGCGCATCGATGCGCCGATCCACCACATGATTGACCACCGCTGCACCACCCGCGCACAGGCCGATGCCCAGGTTGCCGAACAACAGCACGCTCCAGCTGACGCCCGCCCGGGTGGCCAGGAACATGCCCGCCAGCGAAGTGATCAGCATCAGCACCACCACCTTGGGCTTGGTCAGCTCAAGGTAATCGCGCCAGCGGGCCCGTCGTACGCTTAGAAGCGTCGCCACGAGTCGTTCCTCATGTGATGGGAAATGCCCACCCCGACCACCGGCCGCAGACGCCAACCATGGCCGACACCCATACGAACCTTGTCGACCACTCGAATGCGGTAGTTCACCAGCACCATGCTCAGCAGCAGCATCGCCCCGCCGGCATTGTGCGCAACAGCCACCGCCAGCGGCAGGTGGAACACCACGTTGCTGATGCCCAGGCCCACTTGCAAGGCCAGCGCCAGCAGCACCAGCCGCGCCAGGCCGGGGAGACCACAGCGGTGCAGCTTCCAGCTGAGCATCAACAGCACACAGGTCACCAGTAGCGCGCCCAACCTGTGGCTGATGTGGATGGCCGTGCGCGCATCACTGTCCAACTGCCCGCCAAGGTAATTGGGGCCGACGTGCTGGGTCAGGTGGAAGCCGTTGCTGAAGTCCGCCGCTGGCCACCACTGGCCATGGCAGGTCGGCAGGTCGATGCAGGCCACGGCTGCGTAGTTGGCGCTGACCCAACCGCCCAGGGCGATCTGGCCGATTACCACCAGCAGCGCCAGCGCAGCGATCCGGCGCAGGCTCAGCGGCAGTTTCGGCAAGGGCGCAAAGGCCCGGGACAGACGCAGAGACAACAGGAACAGCAAGCTCAACGTGGTAAAGCCACCCAGCAAGTGCGCCGTGACCACCTGCGGCCATAGCTTCAGGGTGACCGTCCACATACCGAAGGCTGCCTGGGCCAGCACCACACCCAGTAGCAGCATCGGCAGGCGATAAGGCTGCCCATCGCGGGCATGCCGGCGCATTGCCTCGAACGCAAGCAGGGCGATCACCACGGCCAGGCTACCGGCAAAGTACCGGTGGACCATCTCGGCCCAGCCCTTGGCAGCTTCCACCGGGTGCTCAGGAAAGTGCAGCTCGGCATGGGCCAACTGCGCGTCAGTCTTGGGCACGCTGATAAAGCCATAGCACCCGGGCCAGTCGGGGCAACCGAGGCCGGCGTGGGTCAGGCGGGTATAGGCACCGAGCAGGACGACCAGCAGTGCCAGCAGGGTGGCGAACACAGCAAGGCGAAATCCAGGTCTGGCCATGGCAGGCTCCTAGCCGATGTTGGACAGCTTGAGCAGGTGGCGCAGGTCATCCAGCACGTGCTTGCCGTTGACCTTGCCGTCGTAGCGCAGCACCAGGTTGCCGTGCGGGTCGACGATCCACAGCTGCGGGCCGGGCTCGACAACCTTCTGCTGATAACGTTGCGCATCCAGCGGGTAGCGCTGCAACTGCGGGTACTCGCGGCCAAGCAGTGCCTGATAGTCGGCGCTCAGCGGCTGGGCGGCGGCCAGCGCATGGCTGGCGCGGCTGGCATCACGCCCCAGCCCGACCTGAATCTGCCGAGCCAGGTACACCAGGCGCTGACAGTCTTCGGTGCAGGCCTGGGGCGCGCTGACCAGCAATTGCCAGCGCTCGTCCTGGCCCGCCACGCCGAGATCGGCACGGCTTTCCCCATTGCCAATCATGGCGCCATGGTAGCTGCGGCCTTCCGGCAC
Organism: Pseudomonas sp. JY-Q; assembly: GCF_001655295.1. Taxonomy (NCBI): domain Bacteria; kingdom Pseudomonadati; phylum Pseudomonadota; class Gammaproteobacteria; order Pseudomonadales; family Pseudomonadaceae; genus Pseudomonas; species Pseudomonas sp. JY-Q. The sequence continues at coordinate 6,054,627 of NZ_CP011525.1, forward strand.
CCAGAATTTGAGCTTGTACATACTGGTGGCCAGAACCATCGGCCCAAGCACCACCAGCAGGATCAGTAACAGCTGCAAACGCCCACGGGCTCTGGGCTTGCTACGTTCAGGCACGTCCAGTGGAGTGGCGGTGGCCATGGCGTTTCTCCTTGTTTTGGTGCCAGCCGAAGTAGAGGTAGAGCAGAACCAGAGCGGTAGCCAGGGCAAACCACTGCACGGCGTAGCCCACGTGTTTTTCGGGGCTAATGGCCACAACCGGCCAGTCCAGGCGATAGCTCGCAGGGCCCGGCTCCAGGCGCAATTCCTGGGCGAAGCCTTCGCGATCAAGCTGTTGCCATAGCAGCGCAGCATCGATAGCGGTCAACAGATGCGGCCATTGCCCACCGATGGGGTCCGGGTGCAGCTGGAAGGTGCTACCGGGCGCAACATACACAGAGGCATCCAGCGCCAAGGCCTGGGCAGGGGTTTCGAAGGGCACCGGCACCCGGCGGTCCAGCCATGGCAGCCAGCCACGATTGATCAGCAACCACAGGCCGCTGGCTTGGTCGTGGAAGGGCTGCAGCAGCTCGACACCGGCTTTGCCGTCGCGCATGCGGTTGTCCAGCAGCACGCTGTGCTCGGCGTCGAAGCGGCCATACAGGTGCACACGGCGGAAGGCGTTGTCTTCTTTCGAGAGGAGCTGGGCGGTGGCGATCGGCGCTTCAACCCGCCGTTCCGCATAGGTGGCCAGCAGCACGCGCTTTTCCTCGGCGCGGCCGAGTTGCCAGCAACCAAGCGCAATCAACCCTGGCAGCAGTGCAAGCACCACCAGCGTCGGTACCCAGCCTGGGCGAAACGGCCTCACGGGCGCCTCGCTATACTTATCCACATCACCGCATCCCCCCCGGAGTAACGCCATGCTCAAGGCCGCGATTGTCCTGATGCTGTTGGCCACGATTGCCAGCCTGTTCAGTGGCCTGGTGTTTCTGGTCAAGGATGATGAAAACTCGACCCGCCTGCTCAAGGCCCTGACCGTACGGGTGACCCTGGCAGCCCTGACCATAGGCCTGGTCGCCTGGGGCTTGATCAGCGGTCAGCTGGTCTCCCACGCCCCTTTCTGAAGCGCTCACCCACCCCTACAGGGTTTCGTATTCACAACACATAGACAAAGATGAACAACCCCACCCACACCACATCGACGAAGTGCCAGTACCAACTGGCTGCCTCGAAGCCGAAGTGTTTTTCTGGGTTGAAATGCCCGCGCAGAATACGCACGAACATCACAATCAGAATGATCGTGCCCAATGTCACGTGGGCACCGTGAAACCCGGTAAGCATGAAGAACGTCGCACCGTAGATCCCTGAGCCCAGTGTCAGCCCCAGCTTGGTATAGGCCTCGTGGTACTCGAAGGCCTGCAGCGCGATAAAGCTGATGCCCAGAACAATGGTCAGCGCCATCCAGAATTTCAGCGGCCCGCGGTGGTCACGGCGCAAGGCGTGGTGGGCAATGGTGATTGTCACACTGGAACTGACCAGCAGGATGGTGTTGATCAGCGGCAGATGCCACGGGTCGATCACTTCCTTGGGCGGCGGGAACAGCTTGGGGTCGGGGGTGTGCAGTAGCGGCCAGGTGAATTCGAACGTTGGCCACAGCATGTGCGCAACACCTTTGGCCCCTTCGCCTCCCAGCCACGGCCCCGCCAGTACGCGGACATAGAACAGCGCGCCGAAGAACGCCAGGAAGAACATCACTTCAGAGAAGATGAACCAGCTCATGCCCCAGCGGAACGAGCGATCCAGCTGCGGGCTGTACAACCCGGCGCGGCTCTCCTTGACCACTGACCCAAACCAGCCGAACAGCATGTAGGCCAGAAACAACGCACCCACGAAGAAGATCAGCGGCCCGTGCGAATCCGGGTGGCCCGCCTTCATGTCGTTGAACCAGGTGCCCAGGCCGAATACCGTGATGAACATGCCGATGGTGGCGATGATCGGCCATTTGCTCTGCGCCGGAACGTAGTAGTGCTCATGACTTGCCATTGCTGTTCTCCTTCCCTTAACGGGCGCCCTGGACGTCCTGCGCCGCAACGTGCGCGACCGGCGGGTGGCGAGCGGTGATGTCGAACAAGGTGTAGGCCAGTGTCAGGTGCTTCACGCTGGCCGGCAGGTCGCGGTCGACGATGAAGCGCACCGGCATCTCGATGCGTTCGCCGGGCTGCAGCACCTGCTGGGTAAAGCAGAAGCACTCGGTCTTGTGGAAGTAGGCCGCGGCCTCGGCCGGGGTAATGCTGGGTATTGCCTGCGCACTCATCGGCCGGTCGGTCGGGTTGTGGGCAATGAAGATCATCTGGTTCACCGCCCCCGGGTTGACCTCCAGCTGGTCGGCAGTGGAGTAGAAGTCCCAGACCATGTCGCTGGCATTGGTCGACATGAACTGCACCCGCACAGCACGCGTCGGGTCACTGACCTGGCTACCTTCGTATTGGCCGCCGGTCTTGCCGTTGATACCGAACGCTTTGCACATGACGTCGTAGATCGGCACCAGCGCGAAGCCGAAGGCGAACATCACCACCGTCAGCATCAACAGGCGCGTTACCAGGCGTTTCACCGACAGGCCGTTCATGGCGGGTTCCTATTTCACTTCCGGGGGTGTCTGGAAGGTGTGGTAGGGCGCAGGCGAGGGTATCGACCACTCAAGGCCCTCGGCGCCATCCCAGGGTTTGGCCGGTGCCGGCGCGCCACCGCGGATGCACTTGATGACAATGAACAGGAAGAAGATCTGCGTGGCGCCGAACATGAACGCGCCGATCGACGACACCATGTTGAAATCGGCGAACTGCAGGTTGTAGTCGGGGATGCGCCGTGGCATGCCGGCCAAGCCTACGAAGTGCATGGGGAAGAAGGCCATGTTCATGCCGATGAACGACAGCCAGAAGTGCAGTTTGCCGAGGGTTTCGTCGTACATGTGGCCAGTCCATTTCGGCAGCCAGTAGTAGGCCGAGGCAAAGATGCCGAAAATTGCACCAGGCACCAGTACGTAATGGAAATGCGCCACCACGAAGTAAGTGTCGTGGTACTGGAAGTCCGCCGGGGCGATCGCCAGCATCAACCCGGAGAAACCACCGATGGTGAACAGGATGACAAAGGCGATGGCGAACAGCATCGGCGTTTCGAAGGTGAGCGAACCTTCCCACATGGTGCTGACCCAGTTGAATACCTTCACCCCGGTGGGCACGGCAATCAGCATGGTGGCGTACATGAAGAACAACTCGCCGACCACCGGGATGCCGACCACGAACATATGGTGGGCCCAGACGATGAATGACAGGAAGGCAATGGCGCCGGTGGCATACACCATCGAGGTATAACCGAACAGCGGCTTGCGCGAGAACGCCGGGATGATCGAGCTGACCGCACCGAAGGCGGGCAGGATCATGATGTAAACCTCAGGGTGACCGAAGAACCAGAACACATGCTGGAACAGCACCGGGTCACCGCCACCTGCGGCACTGAAAAAGCTGGTACCGAAGTGGATATCCATCAGCATCATGGTTACCACGCCGGCCAGTACTGGCATCACCGCAATCAGCAGGAACGCGGTAATCAGCCAGGTCCAGACGAACAGCGGCATTTTCATCAGCGTCATGCCGGGGGCACGCAGGTTGAGGATGGTGGCAATCACGTTGATCGCCCCCATGATCGAGCTGATACCCATCAGGTGGATGGCGAAGATGAAGAAGGTGACGCTGGCTGGCGCATAGGTGGTGGAAAGCGGTGCGTAGAACGTCCAGCCAAAGTTCGGCCCTCCGCCCGGGCTGAACAGGGTCGATACCAGCAGCAGGAAGGCCGCCGGCAGCAGCCAGAAGCTGAAGTTGTTCATCCGTGGCAGGGCCATGTCGGGCGCGCCGATCATCAGCGGAATCATCCAGTTGGCCAGGCCGACGAAGGCCGGCATCACCGCGCCAAACACCATGATCAGGCCATGCATGGTGGTCATCTGGTTGAAGAACGCCGGCTCCACGATCTGCAAACCCGGCTGGAACAGCTCAGCGCGGATCACCATGGCAAACGAGCCACCGAGCAGGAACATGATGAAACTGAACCACAGGTACATCGTGCCGATGTCTTTATGGTTGGTGGTCAGCACCCAGCGCATCAGGCCCTTGGCCGGGCCGTGCGCATGGTCATGGCCGTGGGCGTGGTCGTCGATCACTGCACTCATGTCCTGTCTCCTGCAATCCATTGATTGCCGCGAGTAACCCGGTTCACTTGGCTTCTGCCTGCTTCAGCGCCAGCACGTCCTTCGGCGTCACCATGTCGCCTTTGTTGTTGCCCCAGGCATTGCGCTCGTAGGTGACCACAGCAGCGATGTCGACTTCCGACAGCTGCTTGCCGAAAGCGGCCATGGCCGTGCCGGGCTTGCCATGGAAGACAATGCTCAGGTGGCCTTCCTTCGGCCCGGTGGCAATCTTCGAGCCTTTGAGCGCCGGGAACATTGGCGGCAGGCCCTGGCCTTCGGCCTGGTGACAGGCCACGCAGGTGGTGTGGTAGACCTTGTCGCCTCGCGCCACCAGCTCTTCCAGGGTCCATTCCTTGCTGGTCAGCTCCTTGAGCTTGGCGGCTTCAGCCTTGCGCTCGCCAAGCCAGGTGTCGTAATCGGCCTTGGACTTGACCTCGACCACCACCGGCATGAAGCCGTGGTCTTTGCCGCACAGCTCGGTACACTGGCCGCGGTAGATGCCTGGCTTTTCGATCCGGGTCCAGGCTTCGTTGACAAAGCCTGGGATGGCGTCGCGCTTGACCGCGAAGGCTGGCACCCACCAGGAGTGGATCACGTCGGCAGCAGTGACCAGAAAGCGCACTTTCGCGCCCACCGGCAGCACCAGCGGCTGGTCGACTTCCAGCAGGTAATGCTCATCCTTGGGCGCCTTGTTGTGGATCTGGTCGGTGGGGGTGGCCAGATTGCTGAAGAACTCCACGTCCTGGCCCAGGTACTTGTAGTGCCATTTCCACTGGTACCCCGTGACCTGGATGTCGATGTCCGAATCGCTGGCATCGTAGATGTCGATCAGCGTCTTGGTGGCCGGGATGGCCATGGCCACCAGGATCAGGAAGGGAACTACCGTCCAGAGGATTTCCACCCAGGTGTGCTCGTGGAAATGCGCAGCCTGCTGGCCGGTGGAGCGGCGGTGGATGACCATTGACCAGAACATCGCGCCAAACACCACGATGCCAATGATCACGCAGATCCAGAAGATGGTCATGTGCAGGTCGAAGACGGCGTTGGAGACTTCCGTCGCCCCTGGGTGCATGTTCACGGTCCAGGCGGCGTTTGCCTGGCCAAAAACCGACCACAACAGGAGGCCCATCCAGACATGTGGATGTCGCATCATTGCGGGTTCCCCTTCTAATTCTTGTTGTCCCGGAGGCGTGGCCTGCGGCAAGAGGGAACGGCGGTCAAGACTGCATGGCTTCGACGACCGAGCCCCTGCTAAAAGCAGTCGGGCCTCATCAACGAATCACGTTCACCGGGAGTATAGACAGCGACCAATGGCACGCAATGAAGCCTGTGAAATGAACTTCACGAAATAGCCAGATAGCCTGAAAACCGCGCGCTTGAGAGGTCATGGCTAAATAATGGCATCTGGTTATGCCAGACATGGCACACGTTTGCGCGGTTTATAACAAATACGTCTTAGGTATTCTGTATACCGAGCTAATTTAGTGTCTTCCGTTTGAAACGTAATGTCCCTGGAGTTGTCATGAACATCGCTGCTGTACGCGAGCAGGTAAGCCAAGCCCATCAACATGAAGGCCAGACCGGCCAATTGAAACAGCGTCTCGAGCTGCAACTGCCCCATCTGCACCCCTCGATCCAACTGCCTGAGCAGGACGCCCAGGGTACTTTGGCGCGCTTCGTCAGCGCCTACATCGATCAGGTTCCGGAACTGCTGGAGGCCGCCCACGAGGTCGCCCGCGAAGCCGGGATCGAATCGCAGATCAAACCTGTACTGAAAATTGCCGAAGCCTACTTCCTGCAGCCGCCCAGCGTGATGCAAGGGCATGTAGGCCTGGACTGCCTGCTGGATGAAGCCTACCTGGCGCACCGCCTGGTGGAAGAGGTGAATGACTTGTACATTCGCTACTTCCAGCAGCCGTTGATTCCGGTCGACACCACGGTCGCCAACCTGATTGCCCACCAGTTGATTGGCGAAAGCTTTGCCAACCAGCTGGATGAAGTGGTGCACCACTCGGTCGACGAAATGCTCAATGATGAGAGCTTTGCGGTTGAATCGGTGGAGGCTTATCGAGAGAAGCTGAGCAGCCCGGCAACTGGCGAGGCGTGGAAGCGCTGGCCGTGCCTGTCGCGCCAACTGGGTGTCGAGCTGGGTCAGCCGGCCTGATAGACCTGTAACGGCCTAGGTGCATCGGTGGTTCGGCGCAGGCCGTCGTAGGAGCGGGTTCACCCGCGAAAGGGCCGGCCCTGCTGGCCTATCTCCACCCGCCGATCACCGTTTCCGCCGCTACCGTATTCGCGGGTAAACCCGCTCCTACGCCCCAACCCCCGCCGTAGTCCGCAACCGCCCCTCGATCCGACGCTTCAGGCGCCGCTGCTCTATCAGCAACCGTGACCCATTGGCAGAATTGCTGCGGCTCCAGTCCTCCAGCAACTCAAGGCACGAGTGGTCGATATAGCTCAAGTTCCCCAGCGGCACATGCAGCGTGGTGCCCGCCGGTACGGTATCCAGCACCTGGGTCAGCGCCGGCACCTTCAGGAAGGTCGCCGCGCCACTGAGGCGCAGTTCCATGTGCCCATCCTTGGCCAGGCTCACCAGGTTGATCTTCAGCCGCGCCGCCTTGAACGCCAGCTTCAGCAAGGTCAGGGCAAAGCCCAGCAGCACACCGGTCAGCAGGTCGGTAAAGATGATCGCCAGCGCAGTCGCCGCGTAGGTGAACATCGGCATGCGCCCATAACGGCCCAGCCCGCGAAACGCCTTGAAGTCGACCAGTTTGACCCCGGTAAACACCAACACCCCCGCCAAGCTCGCAACCGGGATCTGCTGCAGCACGCTGCTCAGCGCCACCACGAAGGCCAGCAACCACAAGCCATGGAAGATTGCCGAGGCCCGGGTTTGCGCCCCGGCCTGGACGTTGGCCGAGCTGCGCACGATTACCCCGGTCATCGGCAGGGCACCCAGCACCCCGCACAGCATGTTGCCGATGCCCTGAGCCGACAGTTCGCGGTCGAAGTCCGAGCGCTGGCCGCTGTGCATGCGGTCCACTGCTGCGGCCGACAGCAAGGTTTCGGCGCTGGCAATGAACGCCAGGGCAAAAGCGGCGACCAACAGGGCAGGGTCGGCCAGCTGCATCAGGTCCGCCGGACGAAGCCAGTCGATGGCCTCGGACAGGTCGGCCGGGACTTGCACGCGGTTCACCGGCAAGGCCAGCCACAGGCTGATAGCGGTCATGCTGGCCACGCCGAGTAATGCACCCGGCACGAAACGCAGCCGCTGCGGCCGCAAGCGCTCCCAGCCCCACATGATGGCGATGGTCCCCAGGCCCAGCGCCCCGGCCATCCAGCCAGCGCCGGTGCTCTCCTGTGGCAGGGCTGCCGACAACGTTGCCGGGAACGCCAGCAGGTTCTGCAGGCCCGACGGTTGCGGCGCGGTGTCGAACATCACATGCACCTGCGAAAGCACGATCAACACGCCAATCCCGGCGAGCATGCCGTAAACCACCGCCGGCGCGGTCACGCGGAACCAGCAGCCCAGGCGCAAGCGACCGGCCAGCAACTGCAACAGGCCGGCCAGCAACAGGATTGGCCCGAGCATGGCCATGCCGTGCTGGCGTACCAGCTCGAACACCAGTACCGCCAGACCGGCAGCGGGGCCGCTGACCTGTAGCGGCGACCCAGCAAGGAAACCGACGACAATGCCGCCGATAATCCCAGTAATCAGGCCTTTTGCCGGCGGCATGCCAGAAGCGATCGCAATGCCCATGCACAACGGCAGGGCCACCAGGAAGACCACCACCGACGCCAGCAACTCACGCGGCAGGGCCGCTTTCAACTGTGTAATGTTCACCGTGTTTCTCCTTTCTCTAGTCGCACGGCCATTCCCCTGGCCGTGGGCACGTTTGCCCCTGACAAGCGCGCAGGCGCGGGCCGCCAGCGAGCACGCCGGCAGGGCAGTCAGGGAATTCAAGGCAGCCGAATGCCGTGCCACACCCCTGCAGGGTGCAGCCGGCTATCAAGGTTCTAGCGGCGGACGGGTCGCTTAGTAGCGGCCTCTCGGAGTGGCGCAGGGAACGGGTTCACCCGCGGCCAAGGGCAGGAAGCTGTCGCTGGCGGCGTCGTAGGCTTCGATCTTGCTGGTCTCGATGTCGTACACCCAACCATGAATGAACAGCTCACCGGCTGCCAGGCGCGAAGCCACCGAAGGATGGGTGCGCAAGTGATGCAGCTGGGCGATGACGTTCTCTTTGGTCAGCACTTGCATCGTCTCGTGTTCGCTGCCGCAGGAGCAGTTGTTCTCGACCACGGTGCGGGCCACTTCAGCGTGGCGCAACCAGGCGCCAACGGTAGGCATCTTGGTCAGCGACTGCGGGTTGAGTACCGCACGCATGGCGCCACAGTCAGAGTGGCCACAGATGATGATGTGGTGAACTTTAAGCGCCATTACGGCGTACTCGATGGCGCTGGAAACGCCGCCGTTCATCTGGCCATAAGGCGGTACCACGTTACCCACGTTACGGGTCACGAACAGGTCGCCTGGCGAGCTCTGGGTGATCAGCTCGGGAACGATGCGCGAATCGGCACAGGTGATGAACATGGCGCGTGGTGTTTGCGCGGTGGCGAGCTTCTTGAACAGCTCTTGCTGATCTGGGAAAACATCATGGTGAAAGCGCAGGAAGCCGTCGACGATGTGCTTAAGGGCAGCATCGGCGCTTTCCGCGGGGACCTGCGGTACGACCTTGGATGGGTCCTTGACGGGCATGATTCATCCTCTTGACGGTGTGTAGGTAAATCCATTTTACCGGTGAAAGATTCAGGCTATGCAGGGTTTTAGATGACACGCACGGGCCATAGATCACAGTCGCTGCGGACTTATTACCTACGCTAGCGGGGAAAACTTAACTGAAACTTAATTCGAAGGCTCTAGAACGGGCGTTCCAGATGAAAAAGGCGGGAACTGGATAATAGCAAAAAAACATCAGCTGCCAATATGTATTAGCGCAATTATTGGTTGTTATTAGTTGCGTTGTGAGCAATGCGCAGCCCTTGGTGGGGCGGGTTCATGTCAGAACAGCGCCATCTGCCCACCCGGCGGGCAGAACGCCGAGCAATCCAGCGCCTGCGCCTCGCGCCCTTCGAAGTCCAGCCGTTTCATTGCCTTGGCAAAGCGCTGCGCCAGCAACTCGGCAAACACCCCTTCACCACGCATGCGCACACCGAACCGGCTGTCATACAGCTCGCCACCACGGCTCTGGCGGATCAGGCTCAACACATGCGCTGCCCGCTGCGGGTAATGATCCTGCAACCACTGCTCAAACAACGGCGCCACCTCCAGCGGCAGGCGCAGCATCATGTACGCCGCACTTTGCGCACCGGCCTCCTTCGCCGCCTCCAGCAGGCGTTCCAGCTCACTGTCGTTGATCATCGGAATCATCGGCGAACACAAAACACCCACCGGTACGCCCGCTTCACGCAATACCCGGATGGCCCTCAACCTCGCACCGGGTGAGGCCGCTCGGGGTTCGAGCACGCGCTTGAGGCCGTCGTCCAGCGTGGTCAGGCTGATCATCACCCGTGCCAGGCGCTGGCGGGCCATCTCGGCCAGCAGGTCGAGGTCGCGCAGCACCAGTGAACCCTTGGTGACAATGGTCACCGGGTGACGAAAACGCAGTAACACTTCGAGCAAGCGCCGAGTCAGTAACTGTTCGCGCTCAATCGGCTGGTACGGGTCGGTGTTGGAGCCCAGATTGATCGGCGCGCACACGTAGCCCGGTTTGCTCAATTGCTGTGCCAGCACCTCGGCGGCGTTGGTCTTGGCAATCAGTTTGGTCTCGAAATCCAGGCCGGGAGAAAGGTCCCAGTAGGCGTGTGAGGGGCGGGCATAGCAGTAGATACAGACATGCTATGTTATTGGTTCCATGCAATCGGGTTGATTAAAAAATGACCAAAAAATGTTACCCCTACGTCCGCTTTTCATCGACCCGGCAGGAGGACGGCAGCACCCGAGCACGTCAAAACGAGCTTATAGACGCCTTCGTCGCTAAGCACGGCCTTGAAGTAGACCGTCATCTTGAAGACCCCAAAACGTCCGGCTTTCGTGGTCTAAACGCCACAGAAGGTGTGTTAGGTCAGTTCTTGCAGCAGGTTCGTTTAGGTGAGATCGAAAAAGGTTCATATCTACTTATTGAAAACTTCGACCGGCTATCACGCGATAAAATTGTCAGGAGTAATCAAATTTTTTCCGACCTTCTTATGGCGGGAATAAGAATTGTCATTCTTGACGCAAACAAGGTTTATGAGAGAGATAATCTAAACTTAGGTGATTGGGTTAATGCTCTTGTTGAGTTCGGAAGGGCCAACGCCGAAAGTAAACGAAAAAGTGATTTTTCAATTGACGCTTGGAATCGAAACCGCGAGAAAATGCGTAGTGGCGAAATCGTCACCAAAAAAGTGCCTACATGGCTAAAAGTCGAAAATAACGCATTTGTAATTGACGCTGAAAAAGTCGAGCGTATCAACACGCTTTTCAAGATTTCTTTGTCATCGGGCTTGCAAGAAGCCACAAAGAAATATAACGAGCTTTTCAATGAAAAACTTGCCATACATCAAACTCAATATCTGCTTTCCAACCGAAAATTGATTGGTGAACACTCGCCACAAAAAATACATTATGACGAGAATGGGAATCTCAAACGTAAAGATGAAGGCGATGCTATCCCAAATTATTATCCAGCTGTAGTCGATGAAAAGCTTTTCTATCAAGTGCAAGAAGTCATAAAGTCTCGAAAGCCCTTCTCGGGTAGGTATTCAAACCAACGGTATAACGTCTTTCGTGACCTAATCTATTGCAAATGGTGCGGCGGCACAATTAGATACATGAACAAAGGCGAAAGGGACTATTTTATCTGTACCAACTCAATGACGGGCAAATGCGATTTAAATAGTCACTTTGGGCAGCAGTCAATTCGTGGCAAGAAGCTTTTTGAGATGTTCTTTGCCTTCACTAATAACTTAAATATCTCAGCACTTCTTGAAGAAAACACCAAGGCAGACGAACTCAAAACCGAGCTATCAAAGCTTGTGTCACAGAAAGACAAATTGATTCCACGCATTGCAGATTTCAAAGAAGATTTGAAGCGTATGATTTTGCAAGGAGAAGCCATACCATCTACCTACAATGAAATTGTCACGGATTTTGAAAGCACACGCAGCAATTTAGAAGCAGCGATAGAAACGAAAACAAAAGAACTTAATAAAATATATGCTTCCGAGCAATCTTTCGAAGGTCTAAAAGAAAATGATGTGGCGAAAATTATTTACGACAGAACACAAGAAGCAGTCGAGAAGAGAATAAAGTATAACAATGAACTCAAGAAAATAATTAAACATATTCGAATTGACTTTCTAAACACTACATTAGAAATCGAGTTCTTCAATGAAATGCTTCGTTTTGTGGACGAAAATGGTTCCGCATTAGAATACCCGAAAAATCATGATTATGATAATTTCGACAACATTGAAATCGGCAATTATGATAAGGACTGGATTAATCCAATGGAGTAAGCAAAATTTTTACACCCAGATTTAGCCGCCGTTATAGATGGCTATTTTCTGCGTGCATACCTTAAACTTGAAAACATTATAATACATGGTAACTTGTAATTAGCTAAAACTACGAAGTTTTATCAACCCGTTGATGAAATCCTCACACTTTCCTGCGGAAAGACGCTTCGCTTGCGAGTATTTCACGGGTTCCTGCCGGAAGGGCAGAAGCATAAATCAAAAGATAACAACCTATGAGGACTTAATGAATGAACTAAAAAATACTACTATGCTATGGAAGAGGATGAACTACTCCGCCCAGCAGGGCAGAGTAAAAAAGACCGCTGGACTATCTCAATTGAAAAGTTCACTTAATCACAGCCTTCGCACTGTGATGAAAAAAGAACTTGAATTCAATCAAGACTTATCTCATCGAAATTTTATCATTCATAATAACAAAATAATTAGACTGGACAGTCTACAGCTTGCAGACAGACAAAATCTTGTCAATGACATAATGTCATCGGTTCAGAGTGATGTGGACACACACGAAGACCTATCGAAACTTAAAGACGACCGCTCAAAATACGCCTATAAGCTCAAAAAGCTGCTATCCAAAGCTGATGAGCCAGAAGCCCTCAAAACTCTTCTGACGAGCATTCTGGAAGCCCAGAACAGCACCCTTTCCCCTTCTCTAGTGGATCAGGTTGATGCGATTGGCGTTAAGCGTGCGAACGACAAAAAGAAGGCTATCGGAACCTACATAGAACTACACAACGAGGTTATTGCAGCGGGCAATAACTCATTGCATAAAAGCAAAACAGTGGTGCAGGAATGCTTTTTCAAATTTCCAACTCGTAACAATGTCAACGAAGTCAAACCCATTGACTACTTGCGTATAATTCACGATTTCCACAAAAAGTACCTACCTGCTTACGAGATAAAAACCTGCGTATTTCATGGCGACGAGGTATTAAGTGAGAGCCAAATGAACATTGGTGTCCACCCTCACATTTTTATATCTGGAAAGAACTCAAATACTGGCAAATATGACTTGGTGCAAGCCCAGCTTGATTTAGTTAATAGATATCTAAAAACCAAGGGGGAGCCAGCAATTGAAAACAACTCATTCAAAGCATCACAAAAGATAGGCGAAACCTACCAGCGTCTTGTCTATGGATATGTTAACAAAAGGCTGAAAGAGTTCGGTTACAACATAGAAGCGTCTATACATGAAAAAACAAAGGAGCATAAAGAAAAACTTGAAGCAATAGCAAAGGACGCACATAAGGCCAAGATAATGAGGGGCTTTAATTTATTGTCACAAACTAAGTCAGCGATTGCTGACGCTGAAAACCACATACAAGAAATAAAACCCATTCTTGAGCAAAGCAGAGCAGATAACAAATTACTCAAAGAAGAAAATGAAAATCTTAAGACCGAGGTTAGGACAAACACTACAACACTCAACAAACAGAATAGGGAAATTGAGAAGGGCGTCAAAGAGCTAAAAAACCTTGATGATAGATACAAAAAAACTTTGAGAAACTATCAAAAACTTGAAGTGGCAATCAAGAGCAGCCAAGACAAATATAAAGCAATCCAAGATGTTGATTTAGCTATTGATGTCATTGCTTTTCGACAAAGCGAGCAAAGAGACATACGAATGGCCTTTAATGCTTACAAAGAAAAGAATTTAGACGCATTGAAGCAGATGACACGAAAGGAGAGGATCGACTTTTTAGAAGCAAATGCTGAACGTTTTAAACGTGAACAACTGGATGACTTAATATCTACACGCCTTACTTTTGGAGAAAAAACTAGCCTTGTGCTTCACGACACAAAGCATGCCATTAAATCTACCGCCACCAAAGTTAAGAGAAGAGTTTTCGGACCTTAATTTGACTTTATCTAACTATGTGATACAACATAAAAAGGTGAACCCCAAATGTATTCAGCATTTAGGGTTCGGCGTTGATACTGAGTGAGGCAGTTTCAACTTGTAATTAAAGTTATATCACATAATTTTATATCTTCAAGTCTCTCCTGCCTTAAAAATCACATAACTATAAGAAAATCAGTATTCACGCCTTGAACAATGTAGGAAATACAGTGATTGTTTCGTTGTTCAAGCGAAGAGAAGTAAAACGGGGATACTGGAAATTTCTCAACCCGCCAGCCATATAGAAATATATGTTGAACAGGGTTCCGGTGTGGTGCTAATACAACCATTAAGTGTTCAAAGTCTAAAATGAGTATTACATATTTAGACCCCGAGCTAAAAAGTTCAGGTAAGCGGAACTGATTTTAAATGATAAAGTCAGGAAGACCAGCTTTGCCCGAGCTTTATTCTGGTAAGAATAAAAGCGAAGGGCAAGGCTGGAAAAGATAAAAGCGAAAACCCCTTAGGGTTTTCAAGACACGCATGTAGGCACGTATACACATACACACGTATGACATACATACATCTAACACACCCACCCGTTCCCTACACTCAATCACATTACCCCCTACTTACACTGATCCTGCCCATTTTCCTCCCTCACTTCAAAATTCGGTCATTTGCTGGTGTTTCTTGTTCTAGTGATAGTAAATCACCAATGAAACTAAAAAACGCTTAAAAGGCCTATTTCTGTGAGCCATATTTATGGTTTTCATTTTTTCGAACGAAGAAGCAGGGTTTGAAAATTTTCATTTTTTAACGTGACCATACCCACACCTTTTGAATCGAAATTAAACTGAGAGCGATTTTTTGGATTTTTCGATATTTTTTTAGCGAGTTAGTTGCAAAAGGCAATTAAGTGAAATTTGTCAATTTGCACATTAGGGTTCAACCATAAATCAAAACAAGGTCCGACCGTAAATATATTTACACTTTACTATTGACAACGATTTATGCCGTATTTAAGCCATAATCTGATGGTGCAAAAAATCGAATAATCAAAAAAATGATATAAAACCATAAAAAATATTTTGGTTTTTTGTTGAAAATAGCGTTGAATGATAATACGTATGAGAGCTTATGAAAAATTCTCAAAAAGGTATGTTTTGAGTTTATGACCATTTTCGAGTATATGGCCCACTAAGGCCATCCACGCCACTTGCTTCATACATAGCGGAGCGACAGCCAGAATAGGCGAGCTACTGCACGCCATAGCTCTTGCTCTATCAATTGTTATCGCCGCAACAACTCGGCAGCCAAAGGCACGGGTAGCAAGTCCCCGCACCTTCGGCCGCCCCGATCATCTATGTCTATTATTCGCCATTTTCCCATGATTGGGGTGCATTAAAATCTTGAGTAATAGAAGCATGTATTTTGATTGTTCTGATCTTCGCAATCAAGTCTTGTTGTGTCTTGATTTTCTTTTTTTCAAAGACCATCCTAGGCGTGTATTGTTTTCCTTCTGCGTTGCATAAAACAACTTTTACATCCTGTCCGCTTGCATCGACACTTACCAAGTAACCTGCAAGCTCTCGTTTTATGGTGCATTCAATCCAATCTTCAATAGAAAAATCTTCATTCATTTTTCATATATCCATTTGCAACCAGATACTGATGAAATATTGGGTCCACTCCAAAAAGAGAGGTTGATTGCTGCTCATCTAAGCTAAGAACCCGCATAGTGGCGGACGGCGTATTCATCATTTCATCAAGCAACCTAACAGATACTCTCATATCTCTAAGATATTGCTCAATTTCTTTCGCTACACCTTTATACTTTTGCTCTTCTACCTCGTAATTGAAACCCTTCTTGGTAGACGCTAATGAGTAAAAAGAGTGGATACCAATCTCACCAGTTGGGAGGCGAGCCACACCACCAGCCAAAACAAGAACACAGGCAGAATAGCACCTGTCATTTGCCCCAACTAATGTCTGAACCTTGTTTTCTCTCAGTAAACGTCCCAGTTTAATTGCTTCATGAACATCACCACCTTGAGAATTCAGATATACATAACCGAGTCGAGAAGTCAGCCCATTGACTTTACCCATCTTCTCAATTAAGCCCAAAACTTTCTCAGTATCTGATACCTGAATTGGGCCATCCATAGTTATTGCATAACACAAATTCTTACCCATATACGGACAAAGAGCGTTATCTTCTTGGATATCATTGAATACAAGTTCAGCCGCATGTAATACAGAAGAAACAGAAATAAAAATAGCACCTATAAGCGTCGATATTTTAATCCTTAACATATCGCATTCCTTCCTCAAATTGGCAAGGTGGGATTCCCCCAGAGAGCGACATTCTCACCGGAACCCAACAAAGCTGTCACTATGATTGCACAGGAACCTATCGCAGAGCATAGCCAGCCATGTTCGCAGCCACGGTAGGGGTTGATGGAGCGATCGAAAGGGAGGTCGGGTGAAGTGTTGCGGCTGATCACCGACTTGGCTGTCTCGATCCGCACCTCGGTACCCTGGGTTTGCGGCACTTCCTGGTACCAGCCATCATCTTCCGCCACCGAATGACCAGGGGCAAAGCGGTTGTGTGGATTGTGCGCCGTGCCACGGCCCTTTTGCGGTGCTGGAGGAATCATGGCTCACCTGAATACTGTATTCATATACAGTATCGCGCATGCCGGGATCTTTCCAGCACCTCTGGTCTGACTACTTCAGGCCATGCCAGCTGAGATACGCTGCCTGGCTCGATTGCCGCCCGAGAAACGCCTCGATGCCTTCACGCAATGGGCGCGATGCCCCTGGGGCGAACAGTGCTTCCTGCAGTGCCCGCCCCGTGGCTCCGTTCAACAGGCCCTCGGCTTCGAAGCGGGTGAACACATCGAAGGCATGCACATCCGACCACAGATAGGCGTAGTAACCCGCATCGTAGCCGTTCACAAGGTGGTCGAAGGCATGCGCCGGATGTTCAAAGTCAGCGAGTGGCCAGTAACCGCAACGCGCGCGGGCATCACCCAGTCGCTGTTCAAAGGTCCTGCCATCGTTTGGTGTGCCATGCAGGTCCATGTCGAACAGCGCCAGGCACAGATCACCCGCGATCTCCTCCACGCCCTGCTGCCGTAGCTGCCGCAGGCACTCATCGGCTTGCTCGCGGGATAGTTGGTGGCCGTCGTGCGTGCGCGCCGAGATCGCCACCAGGTAGTCCGCGTCCCAGACCCAACGTTCGAACAGCTTGCCGAACAACTCCACACCATCGGTGCCCAGCTCGGTCACATTGGACATGACGTGGTTCGTCGTACGTACCAGCAGGTGGTGCAGGGCATGGCCGAATTCATGGAACAGCTTGCGCAGTGACAAATGATCGAGCAACGGCTGCGAACCTGACAGCGCTTGCGGCACATCACTGAACACCACCACCGAGGCTGCCTGGCAGATACCCTCTGCATCGACCCGGCGATTCCTTACATAGGTGGTGAACACCGCGTCTGGCTGCTTGCCTGCGTGTTGCACGGCATCCAGATACAGAAAGCCAATGAAAGCGCTGTCCTGCCACACCTCGAACGGCTGCACGCTGTCATCCCAGACAGGCAGCGCTTTGGGCTGCAGCACTGCACCAAACAACGTCTGCGCCAATTGCTGCAACGCACTGACAACGGTATTCAGCGGGAAATAATCGCGCAGCGCTTCGGCAGGAAACTCGCTGCGCGAAGCACACCGCAGGTACTCGAAATCCCAGGGTTGGGGTTTGCCCAGGCCCTGCTCGGCAGCCCAACACTCCACCTGCGAACGCCACCGCAACATGGCAGGTCGCACATGATCGGCCAGATCGTGGAGAAAGCCGCGCACCTGGGCTACCGAACCCGCACTCTTCACCTGCAGGCTCTGCTCCAGATGGCCGGAATAACCGAGCAGGAGGGCCTTCTCCTCAAGCAATTGCGCCTGTTGCTGCAGATACATGCGGTTGTCCTGTTGCCGATCATGGCTGACGCCACGGGCGTGAAAAGCCCGGTACACACGCTCACGGAGCTGGCGGTTGGCAGCATGTTTGAGCACCTCACGCGTAGTCACCGTGTCACACGCAATCAACCACCCCTGCTTACCTGCTTGCTGTGCGCTTGCAGCCAATTCGTCACGTACCCGCTGCGGGATGCCGCTCAGCTCCGCTTCATCGGTGATGTTCAACCCAGGCCGGTCGATGTTGCTGCGGAACGCCTCGCGTGCAGTGCCAATCTGCGTTTGAAGGTCTGCCAGATGCGCTTTGCCTGCGGTGTCGAGTAACGCCCCGCTAGCGGCGAACTTGTCCAGGTGCCAACGCAAAGTGGCACGCTTCCCGACATCCAGTTGCTTGCCGATGTCACTGCCGGCCAAGCGTGCATACAGATCATGCAAAACCGTGTTGGCGAATTTTTGCTCGAAGCGCGCCGTCACTTTCCCGTAGAAATCAATGATGGCGTTGGCCCACGCCGTATCCCGGCCGACCAGTGGTGAGGCGGCATACAACACTGCCAGCAGCCGGCTATCCAGCCCATCCAACGCCAGCACCATGTCATCCCAGGTGGGCATGGCCCGCTGGTCCAGGATGATGCGTTCGACACCTTGCTCGTGCGCCAACAGCACGGCAGCGAACGCCGCCTGCATGTTTTCGAGGGTGATGGAAGAGTAATCGACGGGGATATGGCTATCTTGCAGAAGAGGGTTGGCCATGGTGCATCACCTTGCTGATAGATATGAGCAAGAGAGCTTGCATGGCCCGCGTGCGCCAGGTGGCCTGACGATCTAACACCTGTCCATGCCTGCCCGGGCATTGCACCCGGGCGGCACGACAGGATCACTCAGCCGGCTTTTTCAGCTTCGGATTTGGGAAGAACTGCACGGTCTGCACCTTGGCCGGCGCCGCTTTCGGCGCCAGGTGGTTGACCCGGGTGCCGAGTTCCTTCGGCACCGACAAGCCCTGCTCGTTGAGGGTGTCGGTAAAGCCGCAAGCCACGCACTCGCGGTGCGGTACGCCGTCGTCGTTCCACATCATCAGCTTGTCGGGCTCGCTGCACGCCGGGCACACGGCACCGGCAATGAAGCGCTTCTTGGTCTTGTTCACAGCTACCTCACTCATGCTGCAGCGTCCTCGGTGAGACCACTGTGGCGCAGCAATGCATCGATGGAAGGCTCACGGCCACGGAAGTCGACGAACAGCTCCATCGGCTCGCGCGAACCACCACGGGCCAGGATCGCCTCGCGGAAGGCGCGGCCGGTCTCGGCGTTCAGCACGCCTTCTTCCTCGAAGCGCGAGAAGGCGTCAGCCGACAGCACTTCGGCCCACTTGTAGCTGTAGTAGCCCGCCGCGTAACCGCCCGCGAAAATGTGCGCAAAGCTGTTGGGGAAGCGGTTGTAAGCCGGCGGGCGCATGACCGACACCTCGTCACGCACACCTTCGAGCACCTGCAATACGCTGCGGCCGTCGCCATGGCTGGCGTGCAGCTCGAAATCGAACAGCGAGAACTCCAGCTGGCGCACCATCATCATGCCCGACTGGAAGTTTTTCGCGGCCAGCATCTTGTCCAGCAGGTCCTGGGGCAGGGCGGCGCCGGTTTCGTAGTGACCAGAAATCAGTGCCAGGCCTTCCGGCTCCCAGCACCAGTTTTCCATGAACTGGCTTGGCAGCTCGACCGCATCCCAGGCCACGCCGTTGATGCCGGACACGCCGGCATGCTCGATGCGGGTCAGCATGTGGTGCAGGCCGTGACCGAATTCGTGGAACAGGGTGGTGACTTCATCATGGGTCAGCAAGGCGGGCTTGCCGGGCGCGGCCGGGGTGAAGTTGCACACCAGGTTGGCCACCGGGCTCTGCAGCTGGCCGCCGGCAGTGCGGCGACGGTCACGGGCGCCGTCCATCCAGGCGCCGCCACGCTTGTTGGCGCGGGCGTACAGGTCGAAGAAGAAACGGCCAACGTGCTGACCATTTTCCTTGATCTCGAACAGGCGTACGTCCGGGTGCCAGCTGTCGAAGCCCTTGAGCTCGGCGATTTCGATGCCGTACAGGCGCTGCACGATGCTGAACAGGCCGCCCAGCACCTTGTCGATCGGGAAGTAGGCGCGCAGGGCTTCCTGCGACACACTGTAGCGCTGCTCGCGCAGCTTCTCGCCAAAGTAGCCGGCATCCCAGCTGGCCAGCTCGGGGCAGCCTTGTTCGGCAGCGTAGGCCTTGAGCTGTTGCAGGTCCTGGGCGGCGAACGGCTTGGAACGCTTGGCCAAGTCACGCAGGAAGCTCAGCACCTGGTCGCTGGACTCGGCCATCTTGGTGGCCAGGCTCAGCTCGGCGTAGTTCTTGTAGCCCAGCAGTTCGGCCAGCTCCTGGCGCAGGTCGAGGATTTCGCGCATCACCGGGCCATTGTCGAACTGGCCGGCCTTCGGGCCCTGGTCGGAGGCGCGGGTGCAGTAGGCGGCGTATAGCTCTTCGCGCAGGGCGCGGTCGCTGGCGTAGGTCATCACCGCATAGTAGCTGGGGAACTCGAGGGTGATCAGCCAGCCGTCCAGGCCCTTGGCCTGGGCTGCAGCGGCCATCTGCGCCTTGGCCGAATCGGTCAGGCCGGCCAGCGCAGCTTCGTCGGTAACATGCTTGGTCCATGCCTGGGTGGCGTCGAGCAGCTGATTGGAGAAACGGCTGCCCAGCTCGCTGAGCTTGCTCTGCACTTCGGCGTAACGCTGCTGCTTGTCCGCCGGCAGGTCGATACCCGACAGGCGGAAGTCACGCAGGGCGTGCTCGAGGATAGTCTTTTGCGCCACGTCGAAGCCGGCAGCCTCAGGGCTATTGATCAGCGCCTGATAGGCTTCGAATAGCGCGCGGTTCTGGCCCAGTTCGGTAGAGTAGGCGCTCAGGGCTGGCAGGCAAGACTCGTAAGCCTCGCGCAGCTCGGCGCTGTTGCACACCGCATTGAGGTGGCTGACCGGGCTCCAGGCGGCGCCCAGGCGGTCGTTCAGTTCGTCCATGGCCAGCACCAGGCCGGCCCATGTAGGGTTCTTGCCCTGCTTTTCGAGGATCTCGGCAATGGCTTTACGGTTGTCGGCCAGGATCGCTTCGATCGCCGGCAACACGTGTTCGGCACGAATTTGCGAGAAGGGCGGCAGATCGTGGGATTGCAGAAGCGGGTTGTTCGCAGTCACGGTTTGGATACCTTGGCAGAAGAAACACTGCCCCATCTTAATTACAATCGACGCCGACCGCAGCAGGCAGCCTGCCTATCGGCACAGATGAGAGACGCTATCATGGCCATTCGCAGCTTCCAGCAACACACTCCGAAAGTTGGGCCCAGGGCCTTCGTCGACCGTTCGGCGGTGGTGCTGGGCGACGTGGAGATCGGTGAAGACAGTTCGGTCTGGCCGTTGACCGTGGTGCGCGGCGACATGCACCGCATCCGCATTGGCGCGCGCACCAGCGTGCAGGACGGCAGCGTGCTGCACATTACCCACGCCGGGCCTTTCAACCCGGACGGTTTCCCGCTGATCATCGGCGACGAAGTGACCATCGGGCACAAGGTGATGCTGCATGGCTGCACCCTGGGCAACCGTATCCTGGTGGGTATGGGCAGCACCATCATGGATGGTGCCATCGTCGAGGACGAAGTGATCATTGGCGCCGGCAGCCTGGTGCCGCCGGGCAAACGCCTGGTCAGTGGCTACCTGTACATGGGCAGCCCGGTAAAACAGGCCCGGCTGCTGAACGACAAGGAGCGCGCATTTTTCTCCTACAGCGCCGGCAACTACGTGAAGCTCAAGGACCAGCACCTGGCCGAAGGCTACGATCAATCTGAATGACCGCATTCACGGGCACGCCCGCGAAGAAGGCCACGCAGCACTCAAGTGGAACCCTGTACATGCATCAGCAAAACATCCTCTTCGACCTCGACGGCACCCTGACCGACCCACGCCTGGGCATCACTCGCTCGATCCAGTACGCCCTGGCCAAGCTGGGCATCGACGAACCGGACCTGGCCCGCCTCGAACACTTCATCGGCCCACCCCTGCTGCAGGCTTTCATGCAGTTCTACAGCTTCGACGAAGCCAAGGCCTGGGATGCGGTGAACTTCTACCGCGAGCGCTTCCGCGTGACCGGTCTTTACGAAAACCTCGTGTTCGAAGGTGTGCCGGAGTTGCTTGAGGCCCTGAACGGGCAGGGCCGCACGCTGTACATTGCCACCTCCAAACCGTGGGAGTTCGCCCGCGAAATCGCTCGGCACTTTGCTTTCGATCATCACTTCAAGGTGATCTACGGCAGTGAGCTGGACGGCACGCGCACCAACAAGGTCGAGCTGATTCGCCATTTGCTGGATGAAGAAGGTCTGGACCCGGCGCACACCCTGATGATCGGAGACCGCAAGCATGACCTGATCGGCGCGCGCAGCAACGGGCTGCAGGCCGTCGCGGTGGGGTACGGGTTTGGCAGCCAGGAAGAGCTGATGGCAGAAGAACCCGCTTTCCACTTCGCCACGGTAGCCGATTTGCATCAGGCTTTTAGCAAGGCTTGAGGGCCAGCAGGGCTGCTTTGCAGCCGGTCCTCCCACATCGATCGGCGTCCGCAGGGCCTTTGTGGGCCTTGTGGCGCGATGGGCCGCAAAGCGGCCCCAAAATCTCAAAGGCTAACCATCAGACCCTGCAACGCCGCTTTCCTTGCTTCAATCGGCAACCGCCCCAAATGCTCGACCCGCGCGTAAAACCGAACCCAATCCCCACCCACCTCACGAAACAGCGCCGCAAACGCCGGCACCCACTGGTCATATAGCCCGAACGGCAACAACTTGGCATTATTCATCGGCCCATACATCCAGGCGTCATAGCGCTTGTCACCGCCCCACTGGCCATCACGCACCTGCCGGTATTCACGCCTCAAACGCTCAAACTCGGCCTGCTTGGCCCGGCGCTTGTGTGCATCATCCAACGGCCCCGCATAAATCGCCTGCAATCGCTCACGGCTGGCCAACACCAGGCGGATAAACTGGTCGCGCTGCTTTCCCTGATCCCCGCCAACCGCCGCCAGCCCACGCGCCGCACGCCATTGCCGCGTGCCTTCCTGCTCGACGAACGAGGCAAACGACTCATTGAACTCGGTATCGTCCTGCACATAGAAGCGCTGGTGGGCCAATTCATGAAAGATCAACGTAGCCAGGCGCTCATCGCCCCAGCCCACCATCGACGACAAAATCGGGTCATCGAACCAACCCAGGGTCGAATAAGCTTCCACGCCGCCCACGTACACATCCAGGCCATCCTGACGCATCAACGCCGCCGCGCCTCGCGCCGCGCCTTGCTGGTAGTAGCCGCGGTACGCCACGCACCCGGCAATCGGAAAGCAGTGCGTTACCGGTTGCAACGACAACTCGGGCGTGGCGAACACATTCCACACCACGTAGGGGCGTCCAAGGTCGGCGTATACCCGGTAGCTGCGGTTGTCTGGCAGTTTCAATTGCTGGCTGGCAAACAGCCGCGCCTGTTCGGCCTGTTGCAGGTGCGCGCGCAAGGGTGCGGGGGTAGCAGGGTCGGCCAATACCTGCGCTACAGGCTGCCGCGCCCGCAGCAACTGCCACTGGCCCTGCGCCAGCTGCCCGTAGTAGGCGGCATTGCTGCAACCGTTCAGCAGGAGCGCCGCAAGCAGCGGAACCAAACGGGTGAAAATGCGGTCGAGTGCCCCAAGGCCTGAGCGCTGCATAAGAAAAAGTCGAAGCATCCGGGACTGTCTGACTCGCTCAACACCATTTCGCTCCAAGACTATCTCGCCAAGGGGGAGTTTCGCCATGCGTGCATTGTTGGTCGCCGGCTCACTGTTGTTGATCTCTGCCTGTTCAACCTTGCCAGACCCAGACCCGAACCAGGCCTGGATCGACCTCACCCGTTACGACAATACGTCGCTGGACGCCGTGCAGGTAGATGAGCGTGACTGGGCTGACAGCCGCTATTTCGAGGTTCAACCCGGCAGCCACGAACTGACCGTGCGCTATCAGTTTCCAGTTAACCCCAGCAATATCGGCCCCGTCGAGGAGCCATTGTGGCGCGATTGCCAGGTCAAGCTGACCTTCAAGGACTTCAGCGCCGGGCAGCGTTATCAGCTGCAAGCCGGCAGCATTGGCTTCCGCCCTTGGATCAAACTCTACGACCACCAGCAAAAACTGCTGGGTCAAGGGCTGCCGGCGGGTTGTCAGCGCACCTGAACCGCACAAACGGCGCTATGCTTGTTACTTGTAAATCGCAAGTGGGAGTTTTGCCATGCGCCAGCCCATGATGCTGATCGCCCTCAGTGCACTGGGGGCTTGCGCCAGCCCCTTGCCGCCCGTCGACCCCAAGCAGGCCTGGGTCGATCTGTACACCATGACCCCCGGCCGGGTGATCATGGCCGACCGCCTCGACGGCAAGCGTCTGGACGATGGCCGATATTTTCAGGTGACGCCGGGCAAGCACGAACTGGTGGTGCGCTTCGATTATGAAATCTACTCGGGCGGCATCATGTCCGAGCCCAGGGACCGAACCTGCTACCTGACCGTACGCTTTGACAACTTCAAGGCCGGCGAACGCTATCGCCTGGAAGCGCGGGCGCCGGTAATGGAGCCGCAGGTGCTGCTGTATGACGCCGACCGCAAGGTGGTGGTGAACGAGCCTAGCGAAGTGTTCTGCATACCGTGAATGTGGGGCTGCCTAGCAACCCCGGGCCTTGGTGCTTATCGATCATTCTTTTGATAAATGATCTTCTTCGTCCCGCCATCGCAGGTCCCGACGACCATGTTCTGGTCCTTGACCTCGCTGTTGGGCACGATCTCCAGCGTATAGGACGAAACCCCTTGGGCCTGGATCTTGGCCTCGATCTCGGTTTTCAGCTCCTCGCAAGGCTTGACGGCCGCCAGCGCAGACGTGGCGACAAGGGAAGCCAACACAGCGATAGCTACGCGAATCATGGAACGGCTCCTGGAAAGGGCAGTGGCGCTGCCGACGTTCTTTAGACTACAGCAAACCACCACCGTTGCACCGTTTCACCCCACCAACGCCGCATCCAGGCTGATCTTCGCATTCAAAACCTTGGACACCGGGCAGCCTTCCTTCGCCTTGTTGGCAATCTCCAGGAATTGAGCCTCGCTGGCCCCCGGTACCTTGGCCCTGAGCACCAAGTGCACAGCGGTAATGGCAAAACCGTCAGCTTGCTTGTCGAGCGTCACCTCTGCAGCCGTGTCGATCCGCTCCGCAGTCAGCCCCGCCTCGCCGAGCATCATGGATAGTGCCATCGAGAAACAACCGGCATGGGCCGCGCCGATCAGTTCCTCCGGGTTGGTACCGGGCGTGCCCTCGAAACGTGTGTTGAAGCCATAAGGGTTCTGCTTGAGTGCGCCGCTTTCGGTAGAAAGCAGACCTTTTCCATCCTTCAGGCCACCTTGCCAGATCGCCGATGCTGTCTTTTTCATGATGCCTCCTGGTCACTGGGTTGCTTACCTACGGTTCAGAGGCCTGCCGCCTGCTGCAAGTTCAGCGCAATTAGATTGCAGGCATTGAATCCAACGAATGCGCCCATACAGAATCAAAAAGGCCTCTGGCCAATCATTCTTGCGGAGGCCCCATGACGCAGCTGCGTGACCTGAAGATTTCCACCCTGGACCTGGTGCCCGTGCGCGCCGACGCCGGCCCCGCGCAATCGCTGCGCAACTCGCTGGACCTGGCGCAGCATGTCGAGCGCTTTGGCTATAACCGCTTCTGGGTGGCTGAGCACCACAACATGGACGGCATCGCCAGTTCGGCGACGTCGGTGCTGATCGGCTACCTGGCCGGTGGCACCTCACGTATTCGCGTGGGCTCTGGCGGGGTGATGCTGCCCAACCATGCGCCACTGGTGATCGCCGAGCAGTTCGGCACCTTGGCCAGCCTGTATCCGGGGCGTATCGACCTTGGTCTGGGCCGTGCGCCGGGTTCGGACCAGAT
Organism: Pseudomonas sp. JY-Q; assembly: GCF_001655295.1. Lineage (NCBI taxonomy): Bacteria > Pseudomonadati > Pseudomonadota > Gammaproteobacteria > Pseudomonadales > Pseudomonadaceae > Pseudomonas > Pseudomonas sp. JY-Q. The sequence continues at coordinate 6,080,231 of NZ_CP011525.1, forward strand.
GACGGCCTATGCCCTGCGACGCGACCGCGCTGGCGGCCCAGATGACTTCCCGGACGATGTCGAGGAGCTTTCGCGCTACCTCGGGCCACGCACTGATGATCAAAAAGTGATCGCCGTGCCGGGGCACGACACCGACGTGCCGATGTGGTTGCTGGGATCCAGCCTGTTCAGTGCCCAGCTGGCGGGTATGCGCGGCATGCCCTACGCCTTCGCCTCGCATTTCGCGCCACGCTACATGCACGAGGCCATTCGCGTGTACCGCAACCACTTCAGGCCCTCGACCACGCTGGATAAGCCGTATGTGATGCTGGGCATCCCCATGGTGGTGGCGCAGACCGACGAGAAGGCCGAATACCTGGCCACCTCGGTTTACCAGCGCATCCTGGCGCTGATTCGCGGACAGAGCCTGATGCAGAAGCCACCCGTGGAAAGCATGGATGGGCTGTGGTTGCCCCATGAACGGGAGACGGTGGCCAGCTTCCTGGGGCTGGCCATGATCGGCAGCCCGCAGAAGGTAAAGGCCAAGGTAGAAGTGCTGCTGGAACAGACGGGTGCGGATGAGCTGATCTTTACCTGTGACCTGTATGAGCATGCGGACCGCATTCGGTCATATGAGCTGATGGCGCAGGCCCTCAAGGCCGAGTGACCCTCGACACGGGCTCGCCCGCTCCCATAGGTTGACTGTGGAAGCGGGCAAGTCCGCGAAAGGGCAAACGCATTAGCCGCGGCGGTAAACAATCTCCTTGGTCCCGGCCTCACAGCTACCAATGACCTTGCCCGCCGGGTCGCCTTTCTTGACGATCTCCAGCTTGTAGCCAGTGACGCCCTTGGCATCCAGCTTGGCCGCAATTTCCGCCTTCAGTTCCTCGCACGGTTTGCCCGCTGCCAGCGCACCACCGGCCAGGGTCATCAGGCCCAGCGCCAGAATCAGTTTGTTCATCACTCGCGTTCCTTGTGCAGATGAAATCAGAAGGGGCCCCACCAAGGCGCCCCTTTTCTGAATACCTCATCACGCCGGGATCATACAACCCAACGTTGTTTCAGCTATTGGCGATACGGAAGCCGACCTTCAGCGTGACCTGGAAATGCGCCGCTTTGTTGTCGCGGATATGGCCGCGGGTATCGACCACTTCGAACCATTCCAGGTGCTTGATGCTTTTACCGGCTTCGGCCAAAGCATTGTTGATCGCCTCTTCGATACTGGTGGGCGAAGACCCGACCAGTTCGATTTTCTTGTAGGTGTGATGATCGGTCATGAGTGCTCTCCATGGTTGACAGTGAGATTCAGCCTAGCAGCGCAGGCCTGGTTTACCTGCGAGCAGTCACTGTCAGCGAAAGTTCGATCGCACTTTCACGCAGCCCAAGGGTCGCAATCCTTACAGCCCATACTGCAAAGGAGAGTCAACATGCACCGCAACTCGCTGCGTAAAACATCCCTGGAAAGCATGGAAGCGGAGATCGAGAGCCTTCTGAAAAGCTTGGAACACCTCAAGCATGATGCGTCGGAAGAGTCCCAGAAGTCGGTGAAGGCAATCCGCAGCAACGCTGAAAGCGCACTGCGTCATTCGCGCAGCCTACTCAGCGATGCGTACGAGGAAGTGAAGCAGCGCACCCGCCAGACCGGCAAAGCCACCCGGGACTACGCCCAGGAACACCCATACACCACCGCCGGTGTGGCCATTGGTGCGCTGGGCCTGCTGGCGGCCTACCTGATATGCAAGCGAAACTAAGCGCTCTGCCGCGCAAGTTCCGCCCGTAACCACTGCGCCAACTGCTCGGCGCGCCCGTCTGCGGCGCGCCGTGGCACCCACAATGCCAGCGCCGCCTGGGTAGGTGAGAAGCCCCAAGGCGCACTCAAACGGCCCGCCCGCAGGTCATCGGCGACCAGTGGCTGCGGTGCAATCGCCACGCCCAATCCGGCCACGGCAGCCTCCAGCAGGTAATACAGGTGCTCGAAAGCCTGACCATAGTGAATGGCCGTCGGGTCCAGGCCCTGTTGCACCGCCCAGGTAGGCCACGCTTGCGGGCGTGAAGTGGTGTGCAGCAAGGCTTCGCCCAACAATGCCTTGGCGGGCGCCCCCTGCAAGCGCTGGAAACCTGCGAAATGTGGGCTGAGCACCGGCCCGATGCATTCTTCGGCCAGCACGTGCACCTGCATGTCCGCCGGCCACGGTGGCTCGGCATACACCAGCAACGCATCCAGCCCAGGCCGCCGCGGGTCAAGGTCGCCCTCACCCGCCGACAGGTGCAAGCGCAGCTCAGGCAAATCCGCCTGCAACCGCCCCAGCCGCGGGATAAACCACCGCGCCAGCAGGCTGCCCGAGCAGCCCAGCACGAATGGCGCCTCGCTCACATCACGGCTGAGCTCGGAGCACACGCTGCGCAGCCGGTCGAAGGCCTCACCGCTGGCATCGCGCAGACGCACACCGGCATCTGTGAGTTTGATGCCACGCCCGTCCTTGACGAACAGGGCTACGCCCAGATGCTCCTCAAGCACCTTGATCTGCCGGCTGACAGCGCCGTGGGTGACGTGCAGCGCTTCCGCCGCCTGGCTGACGCTGTTGAGCCTGGCTGCAGCCTCGAAGGCGCGCAGGGCATTGAGGGGAGGGAGGTCGTGGGCCATTTTACCTGTGAGTTTTTCTGACAAGTTTACGCAATCTTATCGGTTTTCAGCCGAGCTTGCCGTGGTTAGAGTAAAGCCCATCACTCATTCACTACGCCTTGGAGCGCCCCATGACCCAGTCCCAATACCGCCCCGGCCCCGACGCCAATGGCCTGTTCGGCTCGTTCGGCGGCCGCTACGTGGCCGAAACCCTGATGCCACTGGTGCTGGACCTGGCCCGCGAATACGAAGCGGCCAAGGCAGACCCCAAGTTCCTTGAAGAGCTGGCTTATTTTCAGCGCGACTACATCGGCCGCCCCAACCCGCTGTACTTCGCCGAGCGCCTGACCGAGCATTGCGGCGGGGCGAAGATTTTCTTCAAGCGTGAAGAGCTCAACCATACCGGCGCGCACAAGGTGAACAACTGCATCGGCCAAGTGCTGCTGGCCAAGCGCATGGGCAAAAAGCGCCTGATCGCCGAAACCGGCGCCGGCATGCACGGTGTAGCCACCGCCACAGTCGCCGCGCGCTTCGGCCTGCCTTGCGTGATCTACATGGGCGCCACCGACATCGAGCGCCAGCAGGCGAACGTGTTCCGCATGAAGCTGCTGGGCGCCGAGATCGTGCCGGTTACCGCCGGCACCGGCACCCTGAAAGACGCCATGAACGAAGCCCTGCGTGACTGGGTTACCAACGTCGAAGACACCTTCTACCTGATCGGCACCGTGGCTGGCCCACACCCGTACCCCGCCATGGTCCGCGATTTCCAGTCAATCATCGGCAAAGAGACCCGTGCCCAGTTGCAAGAGAAGGAAGGCCGTCTGCCAGACAGCCTGGTTGCCTGCGTCGGCGGCGGTTCCAATGCCATGGGCCTGTTCCATGAATTCCTCGAAGAGCCGAGCGTGCAGATCATCGGCGTTGAAGCCGGTGGCCACGGCGTACACACCGACAAGCATGCCGCCAGCCTGAACGGCGGCGTACCGGGCGTATTGCACGGCAACCGCACCTACCTGCTGCAGGACCAAGACGGCCAGATCACCGATGCCCACTCGATTTCCGCAGGCCTGGACTACCCGGGCATCGGCCCGGAGCACGCCTATCTGCATGAGGTGAAGCGCGTCGAGTACGTCAGCATCACCGATGACGAAGCATTGGATGCGTTCCACGCAACCTGCCGTCTGGAAGGCATCATTCCAGCCCTGGAAAGCTCCCACGCCTTGGCCGAAGCGATCAAGCGCGCACCGAAGCTGCCCAAGGACCACCTGATGGTCGTGTGCCTGTCGGGCCGCGGCGACAAAGACATGCAAACCGTCATGAACCACATGGCCGCCCAGGAGAAACACGCATGAGCCGTCTTGAACAACGCTTCGCCGAGCTGAAGGCCGAAGGCCGCTCGGCACTGGTCACCTTCGTCACAGCTGGCGACCCGGGCTACGACGCCTCGTTGCAGATCCTCAAGGGCCTGCCGGCTGCTGGCGCCGACGTGATCGAGCTGGGCATGCCGTTCACCGACCCGATGGCCGATGGCGTGGCCATTCAGTTGGCCACCCTGCGCGCCCTTGAAGCTGGCCAGACCTTGGCCAAGACCCTGCAGATGGTTCGCGAATTCCGTGTGGATAACCAGACCACGCCGATCGTGCTGATGGGTTACTACAACCCTATCCACCGCTTTGGCGTGGACACGTTCGTGGCTGAAGCCAAGGCCGCGGGCGTCGATGGCCTGATCATCGTCGACCTTCCGCCAGAGCACGACGCCGAACTGGCTACCCCGGCCCAGGCTGCAGGCATCGACTTCATCCGCCTGACCACCCCGACCACCGACGACGCGCGCCTGCCGCGCGTGCTGGAGCGCAGCTCCGGGTTCGTCTACTACGTGTCGGTGGCTGGTGTAACCGGTGCAGGTTCGGCGACCACCGAGCATGTGACCGAAGCCATTGCCCGCCTGCGCCGGCATACCGATCTGCCGATCAGCGTTGGCTTCGGCATTCGCACGCCGGAACAGGCTGCGAACATTGCCCGCCTGGCCGATGGCGTGGTGGTGGGTTCGGCACTGGTCGACAAGATCGCCCAAGCCCAAAGCGCCGATCAGGCGGTGACCGATGTATTGAGCCTGTGCTCGGCATTGGCTGAAGGGGTACGTGGCGCACGCCGCTAAACCGCGTCGTCTGCTTCGCGGGTAAACCCGCTCCTACGGGGCCAGCGCCACCCTCTGGCTCTGCGATATCGTTGTAGGAGCGGGTTCACCCGCGAAGAGGCCAGCACAGGCTACCCCCGCCTAGCCCCCAAAAATCGACAGATTCAAGGGCCGCACGGCCCCCATCCAGATCGCATGATCCCGGTGATCCGCCAGTTCATCCCCGGTTTCCGGATGCATGAATACCACCAGGCCCTTGCGGTACAGCGCCAACCAAGGCAACACCACCCCCACCACTTCGGGCCCGAACGCCAGCTGGCAACTCCAGTCCGGATGCGGCCCAACCGGTTTCTGGTGCATGCGCCCCATGGTCACGGGGAACAGCCGCGCCGCCTCCTCGCACAGTTCCCGGGCCTGCTCCATGGTGGCTGCGTCGTAATAAACGTGGGCGTGGTAACCCTTGATCCTCTGCACGATAACTCCTGATTGCGGTCCAACCATCACCACCTGCAACGGGAGTGATGCAGTGAAAAACGCCGAAACCCCAGTGTTCAAACTGGTCCTGTTCGGGCCTGAAAGCAGCCTGGGCAATGCCCTGATGGTCGAGCTGCTGTCGCGCCAGCACGAAGTCATCGCCGTGGTGGACGACCTCAACCGCCATTCACCGCGCCCGGGCCTGCACTTCAAGATAGGGGGGCTGGGTGATGCCCACCAGGCGGAGCAGGGCGCAGCGGGCGGCTCGGCGGTGATCGCCCTGTTACCAGCGCTGGCGCCGGGTGACCTGCCGGGGCAGGCACGCTTGAGCGAGGCGCTGGTGGCGGGGCTTGCGCATACGACTATACGCCGGCTGCTGCTTGTGGGCGATTTCGATGTGCTGGATGAGCCGAGCAAGTACAGCGAGATGGAGCGGGATTGCGTGGCCCAAGTGGTTGATGGGTTGCAGCGCAGTGCGTTGCACTGGACGCTGATCAATGCACCGCAGGAACTGGCCGGGTTGGGCATGGAGCATTTTCGCAATACCGAAGGGACGCTGGAGCCTGGGCTGGCTGAGCCGTTGCGGCGCTTGGCCAGGATCGCAGCGGGGATGGTGGACATGCTGGAGCTGGACTTGCACCGGGGCGAGCATCTGAACTTCGTGGTCTAGGTTGCCGGGGCTGCTGCGCAGCCCATCGCGACGCAAGGCCGCTCCCACATGGGCCGGCGTGCGCAGTGTCTTTTTGGGAGCGGCCTTGTGTCGCGATGGGCCGCAAAGCGGCCCCAAAATCTCAAAGGCTGCGCTCCTGCTCCAACCAATCCACGAACCGCTCGATCAACGCCCCACGCCGCTTGCGCGGCGGCAAAACTGCGTAATAGCCGCGTTCCGAGCGCAAACTCCCCTCCAGCGGCCGACACAGCAACCCTTGCTCCACCAATCCATCCACCAGGTGAGCCCAGCCAATCGCCACCCCTTGCCCGGCAATCGCTGCCTGAATCAGCAAGGTATAGTTATCAAACCGCAACTGCCCCGCCGGCGGTGGGCTGTCCACACCAAACCCACGAAATACCCCCGTCCAGTCAAACCAGCGGCTGGCCTGCTCGCCCTTCAGATGCAGCAGCGGCAATCGTTGCAAAGCCACAGCTGACAAGGCTTTGCCATGAATCAGATGGGGGCTGCACACCGGGAACACTTCCTCATCGAATAGCCAGCGGCTTTCTCCTTGGTGAAAGCGTCCATCGCCAAACAGCACCGCCACATCGATGTCCGGGCGCAACATGCCCTGGCTGCGCTCACCCGTCACCAGGCTCACATCCACCTGTGGATAAGCCTGATGAAAGCGCTGCAGCCTTGGCATCAGCCAGAACGCCGCAAAGGCAAAGTCGGTGGCGACCTGCAGCACTTCGCGCTGGCCGCGCCCGCTGGCCTGGGCAATACCGTCATCCATGGTCTGCAGCCCCTGATGCACCTGTTCGAACAGCACCTGGCCAGCCTCGGTCAGCTCGATGCCCCGGTAAATGCGGTCAAACAGGCGCGTGCCCAACTGTGCCTCCAAGCGCTTCACCTGCTGGCTCACTGCCGGCTGCGTGGTACCCAACTCCAGCGCCGCAGCGGTAAAGCCACGCAGGCGTGCAGCAGCCTCGAATACGCGCAGGGTATCCAGCGACAACCCGGCAAGGTGGTCAAACATAAGCTTGGCTAATCCCAGTCATTGCCCGCCATGGGCTTTACCCATGTTATCCACAGTCGCATCTTGGTAGGCAAGCAGTTCGCATAACCCTCAACGATGGGAGCCACCATGACGCGTCCGAATATCCTGTTCATCATGGCCGACCAGATGGCCGCGCCCTTGCTGCCCATCTACGGCCCTTCGCCCATCAAGATGCCGCACCTCGGCCGCCTGGCCGAGCAAGCCGTGGTGTTCGACTCGGCCTACTGCAACAGCCCACTGTGCGCGCCATCACGCTTCACCCTGGTCAGCGGTCAGTTGCCCAGCCGCATTGGCGCCTACGATAACGCGGCCGACTTCCCTGCCGATGTGCCGACCTACGCCCATTACCTGCGTCGCCTGGGCTACCGCACCGCGCTGTCGGGCAAGATGCACTTCTGCGGCCCGGACCAGTTGCACGGCTACGAAGAACGCCTGACCAGCGACATCTACCCGGCCGACTACGGTTGGGCGGTGAACTGGGACGAACCCGATGTGCGTCCAAGCTGGTACCACAACATGTCCTCGGTGCTGCAGGCCGGTCCGTGCGTGCGCACCAATCAGCTGGATTTCGACGAGGAGGTGGTGTTCAAGGCGCGCCAGTACCTGTACGACCATGTGCGCGAAAACGATGGCCGGCCATTTTGCCTGACCGTTTCGATGACGCACCCGCACGACCCCTACACCATTGCCAAACGCTACTGGGACCGCTACGAAGGTGTGGATATCCCCATGCCCCGTGCCGAGTTCAGCCAGGCAGCACTCGACCCGCACTCCCAGCGCCTGCTGAAAGTCTACGACCTGTGGAACAAGCCGCTGCCTGTGGACAAGGTCCGCGACGCCCGCCGCGCCTACTTCGGCGCTTGCAGCTATATCGATGACAATATTGGCCAATTGCTGCAGACCCTGGAGGAATGCAACCTGGCCGATGACACACTGATCGTGTTTTCCGGCGACCACGGCGACATGCTTGGCGAGCGTGGCCTCTGGTACAAAATGCACTGGTTAGAAATGTCGGCGCGGGTGCCGCTGCTGATCCATTCGCCGAAGCGCTTCGCAGCGGGCCGGGTCACTGCCTCGGTGTCGACCTGCGACCTGTTGCCAACCTTGGTCGAACTGGCTGGCGGCGCTGTGGATAAAGACCTGCAGCTGGACGGCCGCTCACTGCTGGGCCACCTGCAAGGGCAGGGCGGTCACGACGAGGTGATCGGCGAGTATATGGCCGAAGGCACCGTCGGCCCGCTGATGATGATCCGCCGCGGGCCCTACAAGTTCGTGTACAGCGAAGACGACCCATGCCTACTCTATGACCTGAGCCGCGACCCGCACGAGCGGGAGAACCTCACCGGCAGCCCGGACCACCAGGTGCTGCTGCAGGCATTTGTCGATGAAGCACAACAGCGCTGGGACATCCCCAGCCTGCGCCAGCAGGTGCTGGCCAGCCAGCGCCGCCGCCGGCTGGTGGCCGAAGCGCTGGCCATCGGCAAGCTGAAAAGCTGGGATCACCAACCACTGGTGGACGCCAGCCAACAGTACATGCGCAACCACATCGATCTCGATGACCTCGAGCGCAAGGCACGTTATCCACAGCCCGCCCCCCTGGATTGAGAAGAGAGGCCGCCATGCACAAGTTCTCCGCCGCCGTGTTCGTCCTGGCCCTGAGCGCCACCACGGCCCACGCCGCAGACAGCGATGCGCAATGCAGTACCGTGAAAATGGCCGACCCCGGCTGGAGTGATATTGCCTCGACCAATGCCGTGGCACGCCTGTTACTGGAAAGCCTGGGTTACCAGGTGAAGATCGACAGCCTGGCCGTACCGATCATCTACGGCGGCCTCAAGGACGGCCAGGTTGACGCCTTCCTCGGCAACTGGATGCCGGCGCAGCAAGGCTTCCATGACAAGTTCATCGCCAACGGCGACGTGCAGCAGCTGTCGCGCAACCTGGAGGGAACCGAGTTCACCCTCGCAGTGCCCGACTATGTGTGGAATGCCGGGGTGAAGGACTTCGCTGACCTGCAAAAACACGCCGGGCAGTTCGACAAAAAGCTGTACGGAATCGGCTCCGGCGCCCCGGCCAACCTATCGCTCAAGGCAATCATCGACAAGAATGAATTCAACCTCGGCCAGTGGAAGCTGGTGGAGTCCAGCGAGCAGGCGATGCTGGCCCAGGTCGACCGGGCGGTGAAGAAGCAGCAATTCATCACCTTCCTTGGCTGGACCCCGCACCCGATGAACGTGAAACTGAAAATGCATTACCTGACCGGTGGTGAAAAATGGTTCGGCAGCAAGGGCGAGGTATACACGCTGACCCGCAAGGGTTATCCACAAGCCTGCCCGAATGCGGCGAAGCTGCTAGGTAACCTCAAGTTCACACTGGACATGGAAAACAGCATCATGGCAGAGGTTGTGGACAAGAAGATCAGCTTCGATGAAGCGGCCAAGGCCTGGGTGAAAGCGCACCCTGAACGGTTGGATGGGTGGTTGGCCGGGGTTACCACCAAGGCCGATGGTGATGCCCTGGAGGCCGTCAAAGCCAAACTGTAATCTCAGACACGACGCGCCCCTTGTAGGAGCGGGTTTACCCGCGAATGCTGCAGTGAATGTACCGCCGTATTCGCGGGTAAACCCGCGCCTACAAGGGGACAGTGGACCTTCGGAAATGTGAATATCTCATGCATCGCATCATCCACCTGCTGCCCTTCCTCAGCTGGCTTCCCCGCCAATCGGGCCGCAGCCTGCGCCAGGACCTGCTGGTAGGCCTGAGCGGCGCCATCCTCGCCCTGCCGCAATCCATCGCCTACGCCCTGATCGCCGGCCTGCCCGCCGAATACGGGCTTTACGCCGCCATCGTGCCGGTACTGATCGCCTGCCTGTGGGGCTCTTCCTGGCACCTGATCTGCGGCCCGACAGCCGCCATTTCCATCGTGCTCTACGCCAGCATCAGCCCGCTGGCCGTGGCCGGTAGCGCTGACTACATCACGCTGGTGTTGCTGCTGACCTTCCTTGGCGGCATTTTCCAGCTGCTGCTCGGGCTGTTGCGCTTCGGCGCGCTGGTCAACTTCGTCTCCCATTCCGTGGTGCTCGGCTTCACGCTAGGTGCCGCCATCGTCATTGCCTTGGGGCAGTTACCTAACCTGCTGGGCATGGCACTGCCCAGCCAGGCCACCGCGCTGAAGACCGTGCAAGACCTGGCCAGCCACGCAGGCGAGGTCGACCTGCCTTCCTTGCTGCTGGGCCTGGCCACCGTAGTGATCGGCGTGGCCTTCAAGCTCTGGCGCCCACGCTGGCCGAGCCTGTTGATAAGCCTGATCCTGGTCAGCTTGCTGGCCTGGCTGGTGCCGGGCTTCTTTGGCCATGTGCCGCGGGTGGCAGCGTTCACCGGGCAACTCCCGCCTTTCAGCCCGCTGCCTTTGCTGGACGTGGAGCTCATGCTGCGTCTGCTGCCCAGCGCCGTGGCGGTAGGCATGCTGGGGTTGGTCACCAGCCTGTCGATTGCTCGCTCGCTATCGGCACGTTCAGAACAGCTGATCGACCCGGACCAGGAAATACGCGCACAGGGCCTGTCGAACATTGCCGGTGCATTTTTCTCTGGTTACCTGTCTGCCGGCTCCTTCACCCGCTCGGGCCTGAGCTACGAGGCGGGCGCCCGCTCACCGATGGCCGGGGTGTTTTCTGCGGTGTGGGTGGCGTTGTTCGCCGTGACCGGCGCCGGCCTGATCGCGCACCTGCCGATACCGGCCATGGCCGGCAGCATTTTGCTGATCTGCTGGGGGTTGGTGGACCACCGAGGGATCCGTGCATTGTTCCGGGTCAGCCGCTCGGAGTTTCTGGTGATGGCGCTGACAGCTGCAGCGACATTGCTGCTGGAGCTGCAGACAGCCATCTATGCCGGGGTGCTGGCTTCGCTGTTCTTCTATTTGAAGCGCACCTCACGACCACGGATCCAACAAAGCCGTGAAGGGGACGCGGATGTCTTGCGGGTAGGTGGGTCGATTTTCTTTGGTGCGGCGCATTACCTGCAGGTGCGCTTGCAGCGCTGCCAAGGGCCGCATGTAGTGATCGATGCTCGGCAGGTGAATTTCATCGATTACTCGGGTGTGGATATGTTGCACCGTGAGGCACGAAGGTTGCGGCGATTGGGGGGGAGTTTGACCTTGCACCGGGCCAGGCCCCAAGTGATCGAGGAGTTGCAGAAGCTGGAAGGGGTGGAGTTGTGCCCGATCCGGTTTGAGGAATGAGGTTGGGTCCTGGGGCTGCTTTGCAGCCCATCGCGACACGAGGCCGCTCCCACAGAGGATCGGCGTACGACTTACTTTGTGGGAGCGGCCTTGCGTCGCGATAGGGCCGCAAAGCGGCCCCGGCCATCTCAGCCCCGAGCGAGTTGCCGGCGCAGTTCAGCCAACACCGGCGCCGTATCCGGCCTCACGCCACGCCAGATAAAGAAGGCCTCAGCCGCCTGCTCAGCCAGCATCCCCAGCCCATCCAATACCTTGGCAGCCCCCAGCTTGGTAGCCCACTGGCAAAACGGCGTCGGCTCCTTGCCATACATCATGTCGTAGCAAACCGTACGACCCGCCTCGACCAGACTGTCGGCAATAGGCGGCAACTCCCCGGCCAGGCTCGCCGAGGTGGCGTTGATGATTACATCCACAGGCTCCTGCAACCAGGCAAACCCGCTGGCCACCACCGGCCCCAGTTCATCGAACTCGCGCGCCAGCTGCTCGGCCTTTTCCACGGTACGGTTGGCAATCACCAGCGACTGCGGCTTGTGCGCCAGAATAGGCTCCAGCACGCCGCGCACGGCGCCACCGGCACCGAGGATGAGAATGCGCTTGCCAGCCAGCTCGACCCCGGCATTCACCGTCAGGTCGCGCACCAAGCCAGCGCCGTCGGTGTTGTCGCCCTGCAGGGTGCCATCAGCCAGCTTGCTCAGCGTGTTCACTGCGCCTGCGCGCCGGGCACGCGGGGTCAGGCTGTCGCACAGGCGGTAGGCCTCTTCCTTGAACGGCACGGTGACATTACCGCCACTGCCTTGCTTGAAGAAGCCACGCGCGCAGTCGCTGAACTCGTCCAACGGCGCCAGCAGCGTGGCATATTCCAGGTCCTGACCGGTCTGCTCGGCGAACAGGCGGTGGATCAGCGGCGACTTGCTGTGGCCGATGGGGTTACCAAAAACGACGTACTGGTCCATGACGGCTCCTTGGTTATCCACAGGCTTACTGGCCGAGCCAGTCGCGGTCCTGCAGGAAATACTCGGTCAGGCGCGCTTCTTCGCTGCCGGGTGCAGCCTTCCAGTCGTAGCCCCAGCGCACCTGAGGCGGCAGCGACATGAGGATGGACTCGGTACGGCCACCGGATTGCAGGCCGAACAGGGTGCCACGATCGTAGACCAGATTGAACTCCACGTAGCGGCCGCGGCGGTATTCCTGGAACTCGCGCTGTTGCGGGGTGTAGGGCGTGTTCTTGCGGCGCTGGACAATCGGCAGGTAGGCGTTGATGTAGGCATCGCCGATGGCGCGGATGAAGGCGAAGCACGTGTCGAAGTCCCACTCGTTCAGGTCATCGAAGAACAAGCCGCCGATACCACGTGGCTCACCACGGTGCTTGAGGTGGAAGTAGCGGTCGCACCAGGCCTTGTAGCGTGGGTACACATCGGCGCCAAACGGCGCGCAGGCCTGCTCGGCCACTCGGTGCCAATGAACGCAGTCTTCTTCGTTGCCATAGTATGGCGTCAGGTCAAAGCCGCCGCCGAACCACCATACGGCCTCTTCACCTTCCTTTTCGGCGATGAAGAAGCGAACGTTGGCGTGGGAAGTCGGCACATGCGGGTTGTGCGGGTGTATCACCAGCGACACGCCCAAGGCTTCGAAGCCACGGCCTGCCAGCTCGGGGCGGTGGGCACTGGCCGACGGCGGCAGGCCGGCACCAAACACATGGGAGAAGTTGACCCCGCCTTTTTCGATCACGTTGCCCTCACCGATAACCCGCGTGCGGCCCCCGCCACCGGCTTCGCGCACCCAGGCGTCCTCGACGAAGCGGGCACCGCCGTCTTCTGTTTCGAGGGCAGAGCAGATGCGGTCTTGCAGGTCGAGCAGGTAGGCTTTCACGGCCTCGGTGCGGCTAGTCATCGGGTCACCAGGAACGGGCAGGGAAGAATTCGCCGCGTAGCATACCACCGCCAGCGCGCGCGCCGCAGTTGACGACGACCAAGCAAAGGCGTCCGATAGAAGGCCTTTCCCGATCCCGACTACAGGAGTGCGAGATGGCCAAGCGTATCCAGTTCAGCCAGCATGGCGGCCCGGAAGTGCTGCAGTTTGTGGAATTCGAACCCACCCCGCCCGGGCCACAGCAGGTGCGTGTGCGTAACCATGCGATCGGCCTGAACTTCATCGATACCTACTTCCGAAGCGGGCTGTATGCGCCGCCGTCCCTGCCTTCTGGCCTGGGTACCGAAGCGGCAGGTGTGGTAGAGGCCGTGGGCGAAGGCGTGTCCCGATTGAAGGTAGGAGACCGTGTGGCACATGCCGGTGGCCCGCTGGGCGCCTACAGCGAGGTGCATACGCTACCGGAAGCCAACCTGGTCAAACTGCCGGACACCATCAGCTTCGAGCAGGCGGCAGCGGTGATGCTCAAGGGTTTGACCGTTCAGTACCTGCTAAAGCAGACCCATGAAGTGAAGGCGGGCGATGTGATCCTGTTCCATGCCGCAGCCGGTGGTGTAGGGTCGCTGGCCTGCCAATGGGCCAAGGCCCTGGGCGCCAAGCTGATAGGCACCGTGAGCTCTGCCGAGAAGGCCGAACGGGCCAAGGCGCTGGGGGCATGGGCGACCATCGACTACAGCCATGAAGATGTGGCCAAGCGCGTACTGGAGCTGACCGACGGCAAGAAATGCCCGGTGGTGTATGACGGCGTGGGTGCCGACACCTGGCTGACCTCGCTGGACTGCCTGCGCCCGCGCGGGTTGATGGTGAGCTTTGGCAACGCTTCCGGTGCGGTGAGCGGGGTGAACCTGGGGATCCTGGCGCAGAAGGGCTCGCTGTATGTCACCCGGCCGACCTTGGCCACCTATGCCAACAATGCCGAGAACACCCAGGCCATGGCCGATGACCTGTTTGCGATGATTGCGAGCGGGAAGCTGGTTGTGGATATCCAGCAGCGGTATCCACTGAGCGAGGCGGCCAAGGCGCAGGCAGAGCTGTCGGCGCGGCGGACTGTAGGATCGACTGTACTAATCCCCTGAGCCACACACATCCCTGTAGGAGCGGGTTTACCCGCGAAGAAGCCACCGCAATGGATGGCACCGGCTTTGCCGGTGTTCGCGGGCAAGCCCGCTCCCACAGGTACTGCGTCGACCTCGATAGCAGCGCTATGCCTTGGAGGCTGGGCGTGACGGCGATGGCGTCGACTCGATGCCATCGAGTATCGCCTCGATCACACCCTCTGCCATCTCAATCGCATGCAGGTTCGACCAGAACATGCCACGGCCTTCTTCACGCATGTAGTCCAAAGCTTTGTAGCCGGTTTCGTAAGCGCTGCGCAGGTACAGGGCTACGTGGACCAGAGCGTCCTCGGCAGAAATGTTTGGGTTGACGGTGAAGAGTGGATCGTGGCCGGCATCGCAGCGGCCGAAGGGGCGGGTGGAGGTGCAGGGTAGGGGTGGATCAGGAACAATCTTCTTCATCACTAGATCTCGCTTCATGGCCCACCCAGTCGTTACCACACGAATGGGTGGCAGCTGTACGCAGGGTGGTAAACCGGGTGGGAGATCTAAAACCCAGCAGGCACGAAGCCTCCTGCGAACAGCCGCCATGGACTGCCAAGATCACCCAGAACCCGGGTTACCACACCCGATCGCCAAGTTGTTCGGCGACGGTTTGAGCCTAGGGGCAGAGGTTCCCACTGAGAAGGTGATGGCAGAGGACGCGGGTCGTAGGATATTTCCGAAGTGCCCAGCTGGACAGACATTTTGGCAATAATCAGAAAACCCTGATCACCTAGAAAGCCACAGAAGGCCCATCTACAGCACGCGAGAAAAAGATCCCGGCTTGACCGTACAGATTCGGAAACGTAGCATTTCTGCTTGAGGAAGTGCTGGTGCGCCGGTTGAGTTTCAAGTTATCCGGGCGAGTGCATCCCCGCCATTTAGGCCGCTTAAGCGGCCTTTATTTTTTGGCTTGTTTCTATCCCCTTTCGGGATGATGGAATAGAGCTCTGCCTTGGGCTTGCGGGCCGTCAGTTCAAAAATCGCCTCATCGAAGACCTCGTTACCATAGCCATCATCGCGACCAAACGTGCTGCGAAGGGCAGTCATGTGCGTGACACTTTCGGGAGCGGGCATGCCCACGAACACGGGCGAAGCCCGTGCCAGGCACCGAGTTGTATTCTTCGCGGGCGCGCCCGCTCCCACAGGGGCCCAAGACCCTAGCCAGGCCTGTGGATTGGTATCAACCCGGGCGAACGACTTCGCCGGTTGCCAGGTCGCGAATCACACTCGGGTTTTTCCGCCCGCCCAGCGCACCGCCAAGCACCAGATCCAACTGGCCATGGAAGTACTGCTCAACCCGCAAGCGGGTCTTCGCCGCTGGGCGCCCGCCGGGGTTGCACGAGGTGGAAATCAGCGGCCCCACCAGCGCGCACAGCTCACGCACCACCGGGTGATCACTGACCCGCAGCGCCACCGTGTCATGCTGCCCGGTCACCCACTCGGGCAACAGGTCCTGGTGCGGCACCAGCCAGGTGTTCGGCCCCGGCCAGGTGCTGCCCATGCGGTCGATCCAGTCCTCGGGGAAGTCCTCGAACAGGAAGTCGAACTGACGGATGTTGTCAGCGATCAGAATCAGCCCTTTATCCACAGGACGCGACTTCAGCGCCAGCAGGCGATACACCGCGTCCTCGTTCCATGGGTCGCAGCCCAGGCCCCAGACCGCTTCCGTCGGGTAGGCAATCACCGCGCCTGCCCGGATCTCACGTGCGGCTTGTTGCACACGAAAACTGCTCACCATTGCTGTTTCTCCGCCTGAATACCTTGCTTGTGCGCAGTGTACTTAGCCCGCGCGGGCAAACCAACGCCCGGCTTCATTGCTGACCCGGCCTTCCAGCTCCAGCTCGGTCAACTGCGCCAGCACGTCGGCCAGCGGCTGCTCGCTGCAGTGGGCCAGGCTTTCACTGGTTTGGGGTGCGGCATGCAGCAGGGCGAGCAGGGGGTGGTCGAATCTGTCCACAACCGCAGGCGGCAGGTTCTGCCAACCCTGCAAGCTTTCCAGGATCTGCTCCACAGTTTCCACCAGCAGCGCCCCATCACGAATCAGCTGGTGGCAGCCCTTGGCCCCCGGGTGATGAATGGAGCCCGGAATGGCGTACACCTCACGGCCTTGCTCTGCGGCCAGGCGCGCCGTGATCAGCGAGCCGCTGGCGAGGCTCGCCTCAACCACCAGTACACCTAGCGACAGGCCACTGATGATGCGGTTGCGCCGTGGGAAGTTGCCAGGCAGCGGCCCGGCATCCAGGGGATACTCGGAAACCAGCGCGCTGCCGTTGTCGATCATCGCCTGCGCAAGGTCCCGATGGCGCTGTGGATAAAGTTTTTGCAACCCCGTACCGAGCACGGCAATCGTGCCGCCGCCAGCCTGCAACGCGGCCCGATGAGCGGCACCGTCGACACCTACCGCCAGCCCGCTGGTAATGGTGAAACCAGCCTGCGCGAGGTAGCGGGAAAATGCCCGGGCGGTGTCGAGCGCCGGGGGTGTGGCACGTCTGCTGCCCACGATCGCCAGCTGAGGACGATCGAGCAAGGCAGGTTCGCCAGCGACAAAAAGCAGCGGCGGGGCATCGTCGATTTCTGCCAGCAAGGCTGGGTAGTCTGGGCCGTCCCACATCAGCAAATGCTGGCCAGAGCGCTCTAACCAGGCCATTGCGGCGAGCGCGCCCTCGCGTACCTCGGCACTGCGCCGGGCATCGATGGTAGCCTGGGGGATGCCCAACGCTCGCCAGGCCGAACCGGGAGCGCTAAGCGCACTAGAGGCGCTGCCGAACGCATCCAGCAAGGTGCGAAAACGTCGCAATCCTGTCTCGGGCAAGCGATGCAGGCGTAATCGGGCCTCCAGTTCAGCAGGCGGGCAGAGCGACGAATGGTAACTGGGCATGGGGATCGTCCTTGATCGAAACAGGGCCATCTACGTGGCACAACCTGTGGATAACTCTGTGAGTAACACTTTGAAAAGCTGTCCATTGATTGGGGGCTATCAAGCCCATAGTCACCCTAGACGAGCTTGCCAGGTGCCGAAATCCCCGTTTCCCTTTATTATGTGTGCTCAGTTTTCAACCGAACGCACAGTGACTGCCTGACCTTATGGCCATCTTGAACATTCTCGAATTCCCGGACCCGCGCCTGCGCACCCTCGCCAAACCGGTGACGGAGTTCGACGACGCCCTGCGTCAGCTGATCGACGACATGTTTGAAACCATGTACGAAGCCCCTGGCATCGGCCTGGCCGCTACCCAGGTGAACGTGCACAAGCAGGTTGTGGTCATGGACCTCAGCGAAGACCGCAGCGAACCGCGCGTCTTCATCAACCCGTCGGTCGAAGAGCTGACCCATGACATGGGCCAGTACCAGGAGGGCTGCCTGTCGGTACCGGGCTTCTACGAGAACGTCGACCGTCCGCTGCGTGTCCGGGTCAAGGCCCAGGACCGCGACGGCAAGCCGTTCGAACTGGAATGCGAAGGCCTGCTGGCGGTGTGCGTACAGCACGAATTCGATCACCTCAACGGCAAGCTGTTCGTCGACTACCTGTCGCAGCTCAAGCGCGACCGGATCAAGAAGAAGCTGGAAAAGCAGCATCGCCAGCAAGCCTGATCCCCACCTTCCTGAAGGCTTGCTCCGGCAAGCCTTTTTC
The DNA here is from genome assembly GCF_001655295.1 of Pseudomonas sp. JY-Q. NCBI lineage: Bacteria > Pseudomonadati > Pseudomonadota > Gammaproteobacteria > Pseudomonadales > Pseudomonadaceae > Pseudomonas > Pseudomonas sp. JY-Q. Next base: position 6,098,047 of record NZ_CP011525.1, read on the forward strand.
TTTTTTGAAGCGAGAACTCCATGCGCATCGTCTTTGCAGGCACTCCAGAGTTTGCCGCCGAACACCTCAAGGCCCTGCTCGACAGCCCCTACGAGATCGTGGCCGTCTACACCCAGCCCGACCGCCCGGCCGGCCGTGGCCAAAAGCTGATGCCAAGTGCGGTCAAGGCACTGGCCGTGGCCCATGACATCCCGGTGTTCCAGCCGCAGACCCTGCGCAATGCCGATGCGCAGGCCGAACTGGCCGCACTGAAACCAGACCTGATGGTAGTGGTCGCCTACGGCCTGATCCTGCCGCAGGTGGTGCTGGATATCCCGCGCCTGGGTTGCATCAACAGCCACGCTTCCCTGCTGCCACGCTGGCGCGGTGCCGCGCCGATCCAGCGTGCCGTGGAAGCTGGCGACGCTGAAAGCGGCGTGACCGTGATGCGCATGGAGGCCGGCCTGGACACCGGCCCGATGCTGCTCAAGGTCGTCACCCCGATCAGCGCCGAGGACACCGGCGGCACCTTGCACGATCGCCTGGCCGAAATGGGCCCGCCCGCAGTCGTTCAGGCCATCGCCGGCCTGGCTGACGGTTCGCTGCAAGGCGAAATACAGGACGATGCGCTGGCCACCTACGCGCACAAACTGAACAAGGACGAAGCGCGTATCGACTGGACCCGCCCGGCCGTCGAGCTGGAACGCCTGATCCGCGCCTTCAACCCATGGCCGGTGTGCCACAGCATGCTGGACGGTGAAAGCGTCAAGGTGCTGGCCGCCAACCTGTCCACAGGCCAAGGCGCCCCGGGCGAGATACTTTCCGCCAGCAAGGACGGCCTCGTCGTTGCGTGCGGTGACCAAGCCCTGAGCCTGACCCGCCTGCAACTGCCTGGCGGCAAGGCATTGAGCTTCAGTGACCTGTTCAACAGCCGCCGCGAGAAGTTCGCCGCCGGCAAGGTGCTGGGCCAATGAACCCACGCCTCGCCGCCGCCCGTGCGCTTGCTGCTGTGCTCAGCGGCAAGGCTTCGCTGAACAGTTCGCTGCCGGCGCAACTGGACAAGGTAGATGAACGCGACCGCGGCCTGACCCAAGACCTGGCGTTCGGCACCGCACGCTGGCAGCCACGCCTCGACCTGCTGGCCGCACAGCTGCTGCAAAAACCCTTCAAAGCAGCCGATGCCGATGTTCAGGCGCTGCTGCTGGTTGGCCTGTACCAGCTGTTCTACACGCGCATTCCGGCCCATGCCGCCATCGGCGAGACCGTGGGCTGTGCCGACAAACTGAAGAAGCCGTGGGCCAAGGGCCTGCTCAATGCCGTACTGCGCCGTGCACAGCGCGAAGGCGAGGAGCTGCTCGCCGGCATGGAGCGCGACCCGGTGGTGCGTACCGCGCACCCGCGCTGGCTGCAAAAAGCGCTGAAAGCTTTCTGGCCAGAGCAGTGGGAAGCCATCTGCGCCGCCAACAATGCCCACCCACCGATGATTCTGCGGGTCAATCGCCGTCACCATAGCCGCGATGCCTACCTGGCACTGCTGGCCGAAGCCGGCATCGGCGCCAGCGCATGCCAGTACAGCCGGGATGGCATCGTGCTGGCCGAAGCCTGCGACGTGCGCGGCCTGCCAGGCTTCGCCGAAGGCTGGGTGAGCGTCCAGGACGAAGCTGCGCAGCTATCTGCCGACCTGCTGGAACTGGCCCCCGGTCAACGCGTGCTCGATGCTTGCTGCGCACCGGGCGGCAAAACCTGCCACCTGCTGGAGGCCGAGGCTGGCCTGGCGCACATGGTGGCCATCGACCTCGAAGCCAAGCGGCTGACCCGCGTGCGAGAAAACCTCGACCGCCTGCAGCTGGACGCCGAGCTGATCGCCTGCGATGCCCGCGACACTGCCAGCTGGTGGGACGGCAAGCCATTCCAGCGCATTCTGCTCGACGCGCCGTGCTCGGCCACCGGCGTGATTCGCCGCCACCCGGACATCAAGCTGACCCGCCAAGCCGACGACATCCCGGCTTTGGCCACGCTGCAAGGCGAGCTGCTCGATGCCCTGTGGCCGACCTTGGAAGTGGGCGGCATGCTGCTATACGCCACCTGCTCCAGCTTGCCGACCGAAAACACTGAAGTGATCAAAGCCTTCCTCGCCCGCACCCCGGGCGCCCGTGAGCTGGACCTGGCGACCGAAGCCGGCCTGCGCCAGCCCCACGGCCGTCAGCTGCTGGCCCAGGAAGGCGGCCACGACGGTTTCTACTATGCCAAGCTGATCAAGATCGCCGCCTCGCGCGGATAAGAACAAAGGATAGGGAGTAGCGCATGAAGATCATCATCCTCGGCGCAGGGCAGGTAGGCGGTACGCTGGCTGAACACCTGGCCAGCGAAGCCAACGACATTACCGTGGTCGACACCGACGGCGACCGCCTGCGCGACCTCGGCGACCGCCTGGACATCCGCACCGTCCAGGGCCGCGGCTCACTGCCGACGGTGCTGCGCCAGGCCGGTGCCGACGACGCCGACATGCTGGTGGCGGTAACCAACAGTGACGAGACCAACATGGTTGCCTGCCAGGTGGCCTATTCGCTGTTCCATACCCCGACCAAGATTGCACGGGTGCGCGAATCGTCCTACCTGACCCGCGAAGAGCTGTTCGACAACGACCATATCCCGGTCGACGTTCTGATCAGCCCCGAGCAGGTGGTGACCAATTACATCAAGCGCCTGATCGAACACCCAGGCTCGCTGCAGGTGATCGACTTCGCCGAGGGCAAGGCCCAGCTCGTGGCAGTGAAGGCCTACTATGGCGGCCCGCTGGTCGGCCAGCAATTGCGCCAGATCCGTGCGCATATGCCCAACGTCGACACCCGCGTGGCAGCCATCTTCCGTCGCGACCGGCCGATCACCCCGCGTGGCGACACGGTGATCGAAGCCGACGACGAGGTGTTCTTCATTGCCGCGAAGAAGGATATCCGTGCGGTGATGGGCGAACTGCGCCGCATCGACGAGACCAATAAACGCATTGTCATCGCGGGCGGCGGGCAGATCGGCGAGCGCCTGGCGGAAGCCATCGAAAGCCGATATCAGGTGAAGATCATCGAGATGAGCCCGGCGCGTTGTCGGCACCTCTCCGATACCCTCGAAAGCACGGTGGTGCTGCAGGGCAGCGCTTCGGACAAAGACCTGATGCTCGAAGAGAACATCGCCGACGCCGATATTTTCCTGGCCCTGACCAACGATGACGAAGCCAACATCATGTCGTCGCTGCTGGCCAAGCGCCTGGGCGCAGGCAAGGTGATGACCATCATCAACAACCCGGCTTATGTCGACCTGGTGCAGGGCGGTGATATCGACATTGCCATCAGCCCGCAGCTGGCCACCATCGGTACCCTGCTGGCGCACGTGCGCCGGGGCGACATTGTCAGCGTGCACTCGCTGCGCCGCGGTGCGGCCGAAGCGATCGAGGCGGTGGCACATGGCGATTCGAAGTCGAGCAAGGTGGTCGGCAAGGCGATCGAGAACATTGCCCTGCCACCGGGAACCACCATCGGCGCGATCATCCGTGACGAAGAGGTGATGATTGCCCACGACGACACCGTGATCGAATCGGGTGACCATGTGATCCTGTTCGTTGTGGATAAAAAGCACATTCGTGATGTGGAGAAGCTGTTCCACGTCGGCTTGAGTTTCTTCTAGGAGAAGAGGGCATGCGCGAATCGCTGGAGAAGATGCTGGCCAAAGGTGTGGATAACCCGCTGCTGAGGTTTGGCCTGGGCAAGGCCTGGCTGGATGAAGGCAACGGCGCTGAAGCAGCGGTGCACCTGGCGCGCTGCGTAGAGCAGGATCCGAAATACTCGGCAGCGTGGAAGCTGCTGGGCAAGGCCTATCAGTTGCAGGGCGACCTGGCGGCGGCGCGCAAGGCGTGGGAAGACGGGATCGTGGCGGCGCAGGCCCATGGTGACAAGCAGGCCGAAAAAGAAATGACCGTTTTTCTCAAGAAGCTGAACAAGACATCGGCTTGACGCGGTCCCTGTAGGAGCGGGTTTACCCGCGAATGCGTCGGTGAATCCAACATCGCATTCGCGGGTAAACCCGTTCCTACAGAGGACGGTGAATGGCTTAATACCAGCGCGGCTCGCCAGCCGGGCGCTTCTTGAAGCGCTTCATGCTCCACATGTACTGGCTGGGGTACTCGCGCACATAGCGCTCGACCACCTTGCTCATCGCCGCCGCCGACACATTCACGTCGGTGCTGTACATCTCCTCTGGCGCCGCCTCCAGGAACACCTTGAAGCCCGAGCCATCCGGCAACCGCAGCGCATGCAGGAACACACCTACCGCCTTGCCACCGGCCAGCATGTTCGGCACGAACTTGCTGGTCAGCGCCTGGGTGCCGAGGAACGGCACGAACACGCCCGCCGATTCCGCCGGCTCCGGGTCGGCAGGAATACCCACCTGGCCACCACGGCGCACTTCCTTGATCACGCTGAGGATGCCTTCCTTGGTCGACGGTGCCACGCGATTGCCCATCTGCACGCGCTGCTCGCGCAGCAGATCATCCACCGCCTTCAGCTTCGGCGGGCGGTAGAAGATGATCGGTTTGCACTGGTTGCAGTAGAAGTGGTTCAACACTTCCCAGTTGCCCAGGTGGCTGGTGATGCCGACCACTCCTTTGCCTGAGGCCAAAGCCTGCTCCAGCACTTCCAGGCCATGCACTTCCTTGACCAGCTCCAGCGAGCGTTGTGGCGGCCAGATCCAGGCACAGGCACTTTCGACAAAAGATTTACCGATATCCCGCAGCGCCTGGCCCACCAGTTGCTCACGGGCAACCGGGTCCATCTCCGGGAAGCACTTGGCCAGGTTGATCCGTACCACGTTGCGCGAACTGTTGGGGATTTTCCACATCAGCCAGCCAATACCGGCGCCGACACGCTGCACAGCGCCCCAGGGCAGCTTGGCAAACAGGCGCAGCACCCCGACCATCAGGGCGCCCTTGAACTTTTCCACAGGCGAATTCCTTATTTCAGCAAGGCGCGCATTGTAACCCCTCAGCGCAACAAGGCGGCGTAGCGATCGCAGTCGGTGGTGTGGTCCATGACCATGCCGGTGGCCTGCATGAAGGCGTAGCAGATGGTCGGACCGACGAACGTGAAGCCAGCTTTCTGCAAGGCCTTGCTCATTGCCTTGGCTTCATCGGTAACAGCTGGCACGTCGCCGCGCGCCTTGAAGTGGTTGATCTTTGGCGAGCCGCCGACGAACGACCACAGCCATTCGGCGGGGTTATCCACAGCCAGCCAGGCCTGGGCGTTGCGCCGCGCAGCCTTGAGCTTGAGGCGATTGCGGATGATGCCTGCATCCTGCATCAATTCTTCGATGCGTTCGTCGCCCATGGCCGCCAGCTTTACGGGGTCGAAGCCGTACATCACCTGGCGATAACGCTCGCGTTTGCGCAAAACGGTAATCCATGAAAGCCCTGCCTGGAACCCTTCGAGCAAAAGCATCTCGAAGAGCAACGCCGGGTCGCGCTGTGGCATCCCCCATTCCTGGTCGTGGTAGGCCTGGTACAACGGATCGTCGGTACACCAAAAGCAGCGTGGCATAAGGCTCCAATGAGTAGAGGGCGAGGCGAATCAGGTTATACTCCCGCTCTTTACATCCGCATCCCCAGATACAGGTGAATTTCGTGAGCCAGCCTACGCCAGCCGTGCGTACCTTCCAAGACCTGATCCTTGCCCTGCAGAACTACTGGGCAGCTCAAGGTTGTGTGGTACTTCAGCCCTACGATATGGAAGTAGGCGCCGGCACTTTCCACACCGCTACATTCCTGCGCGCCGTGGGTCCAGAAACCTGGAACGCCGCCTATGTGCAGCCGAGCCGTCGTCCTGCCGACGGGCGGTATGGCGAAAACCCCAACCGCCTGCAGCACTACTACCAGTTCCAGGTGGTGCTCAAACCGAACCCGGCCAACTTCCAGGAGCTGTACCTCGGCTCGCTGAAAGCCATCGGCCTGGATCCGTTGGTGCACGACATTCGTTTCGTCGAAGACAACTGGGAATCGCCGACCCTCGGCGCCTGGGGTCTGGGCTGGGAAATCTGGCTCAACGGCATGGAAGTGACCCAGTTCACCTACTTCCAGCAGGTTGGCGGCATCGAGTGCTACCCGGTCACCGGTGAAATCACCTACGGCCTGGAGCGCCTGGCCATGTACATCCAGGGCGTCGATTCGGTGTACGACCTGGTGTGGGCCGACGGCCCGTTCGGCAAGGTCACCTATGGCGACGTGTTCCACCAGAACGAGGTGGAGCAGTCGACCTACAACTTTGAACATGCAAACGTCGACAAACTGTTCGAGCTGTTCGATTTCTACGAAAGCGAAGCCAACCGCCTGATCAAGCTGGAGCTGCCGCTGCCGACCTATGAAATGGTCCTGAAGGCATCGCATACCTTCAACCTGCTGGACGCCCGCCGCGCCATCTCGGTAACCGAGCGCCAGCGTTACATCCTGCGTGTACGTACCCTGGCCCGGGACGTGGCGCAAAGCTATCTGCAAGCCCGCGCACGCCTGGGCTTCCCGATGGCCACCCCTGAACTGCGTGACGAAGTGTTGGCTAAGCTGGAGGCTGCACAATGAGTGCTCAAGATTTTCTGGTAGAACTGGGCACCGAAGAGCTGCCACCCAAGGCCCTCGCCAGCCTCGGCGACGCCTTCCTGGCCGGTATCGAAAAAGGCCTGCAGGCTGCTGGCCTGAACTACGCCGGCAAGCAGGTGTACGCCGCGCCGCGTCGTCTGGCCGTGCTGATTCGCCAGCTGGACGTGCAGCAGCCTGACCGCAGCATCAACATCGACGGCCCGCCCCTGCAGGCTGCCTTCAACGCCGAAGGCGAGCCGACCCAGGCTGCGCTGGGCTTCGCCAAGAAGTGCGGTGTGGAACTGGCCGAAATCGACCAGAGCGGCCCCAAGCTGCGCTTCTCCCAGCACATCCCGGGCAAGGCCACCACTGACCTGCTGCCGACCATCGTCGAAGATTCGCTGAACGACCTGCCGATCCCCAAGCGCATGCGCTGGGCGGCCAGCCGTGAAGAGTTCGTGCGCCCGACCCAATGGCTGGTAATGCTGCTGGGCGACCAGGTGGTCGACTGCACCATTCTGTCGCAGAAGGCCGGCCGTGAATCCCGTGGCCACCGCTTCCATCATCCGGAAACCGTGGTCATCACTACCCCGGCCAACTATGTCGAAGACCTGCGCAAGGCCTACGTCCTTGCCGACTTCGCCGAACGCCGCGAGCTGATCAGCAAGCGTACCGCAGAGCTGGCCATGCAGCAGGAAGGCACGGCCATCGTGCCACCGGCGCTGCTGGACGAAGTGACCGCTCTGGTCGAGTGGCCGGTGCCGCTGGTTTGCTCGTTCGAGGAGCGTTTCCTCGAGGTGCCGCAAGAAGCCCTGATCACCACCATGCAGGACAACCAGAAGTACTTCTGCCTGCTGGACAGCGAAGGCAAGCTGCTGCCGCGCTTCATTACCGTGGCCAACGTCGAAAGCCGCGACCCGAAGCAGATCGTGCAAGGCAACGAAAAAGTCGTGCGCCCGCGCCTGACCGACGCCGAGTTCTTCTTCAAGCAGGACAAGAAGCAGCCACTGGAAACCTTCAACGAGCGCCTCAAGAACGTGGTGTTCCAGGCTCAGCTCGGCACCGTGTACGACAAAGCGGAACGTGTTTCCAGGCTGGCCGCCTTCATTGCTCCGCTGATCGGCGGCGACGCCCAGCGCGCTGGCCGTGCCGGCCTGCTGTCGAAGTGCGACCTGGCCACCGAGATGGTCGGCGAATTCCCTGAAATGCAGGGTGTTGCCGGTTACTACTACGCGCTCAACGACGGTGAGCCGGAAGACGTAGCCCTGGCCCTGAACGAGCAGTACATGCCGCGCGGTGCAGGCGCCGAGCTGCCGCAGACCCTCACCGGTGCTGCCGTGGCCATCGCCGACAAGCTCGACACCCTGGTGGGTATCTTCGGCATCGGCATGCTGCCTACCGGCAGCAAGGACCCGTACGCCCTGCGCCGTGCGGCTCTGGGCGTGCTGCGTATCCTGATCGAGAAGCAACTGGACCTGGACCTGACCGGTGCAGTCGAGTTTGCGGTCAAGCAGTTCGGCGCCAAGGTCAAGGCCCCCGGCCTGGCCGAGCAAGTACTGGAGTTCATTTTCGACCGCCTGCGCGCGCGTTACGAAGACGAAGGCATCGACGTGGCCACGTACCTGTCGGTACGCGCACTGCAGCCAGGCTCCGCCCTGGACTTCGACCAGCGCGTACAAGCCGTGCAGGCGTTCCGCAAACTGCCGGAAGCCGAGGCCCTGGCCGCGGTGAACAAGCGCGTGTCGAACCTGCTGAGCAAGGCCGAAGGTGCCATCGCCGAGCAGGTCGAGCCGAAGTATTTCGACAATGCCAACGAGTTCTCCCTGTACTCGGCCATCCAGCAGGCCGACCAGGCCGTGCAACCGATGGCTGCGGCACGTCAGTACAGCGAATCGCTGGCCCGCCTGGCGGCCCTGCGTGACCCGGTCGATGCCTTCTTCGAGGCGGTCATGGTCAACGCCGAAGACGCCAAGGTACGTGCCAACCGTTATGCCCTGCTCAGCCGTCTGCGCGGCCTGTTCCTGGGCGTGGCTGACATTTCGCTGCTGGGGTAAGCCTTGAAACTGCTGATTCTCGACCGTGACGGGGTGATCAACTACGACTCCGATGCGTACATCAAGACGCTGGAAGAATGGGTGCCGATCCCCGGTTCGGTCGATGCGATCGCGCAGTTGAGCAAGGCGGGCTGGACGGTGGCCGTGGCCACCAACCAGTCCGGCATTGCCCGTGGCTACTACCCGCTGGCAACCCTTGAGGCCATGCACGCGCGCCTGCGCGCGCTGGTGGCCGAGCAGGGCGGCGAGGTGGGCCACATCGTGTATTGCCCGCATGGGCCGGACGAAGGGTGCGATTGCCGCAAGCCCAAGCCCGGCATGCTGCGGGCGATCGCCGAGCATTACCAGATCGGCCTTGAAGGCGTCTGGTTCGTCGGCGACAGCAAAGGTGACCTGGAGGCCGCCCTGGCCGTCGGTGCACAACCCGTGCTGGTGAAGACCGGCAAGGGCGAGCGGACCCTGGAAAAAGGCGTCCCGGAAACTACACTGATTTTCGACGATCTGGCAGCTATCGCCAGAGAACTAATTTAAACAGTGCGCCTTCTGGCGCATTTTTCTTCAGGCGGGCATGCCCCGCAATGGTACAAGCCACTATGTCGATCCTGCAGGCGATCAGAATCTTTCTTTTTTACCTGCTGCTGGGCACCAGTTCGCTGCTGTGGTGCTCGCTGAGCTTCTTCGTCGCGCCGTTCCTGTCGTTCCCCAAGCGCTACAAGTTCATCAACGTGTACTGGTGCCGCTGCGCGCTGTTTCTGGTGCGCACCATCCTGGGCATCGACTACAAGATCACTGGCGCCGAGAACGTGCCAGCTGAGCCTTGCGTGATTCTGTCCAATCACCAGAGCACCTGGGAAACCTTCTTCCTGTCCCAGTACTTCTCGCCGCTTAGCCAGGTGCTCAAGCGCGAGCTGCTGTATGTACCGTTCTTCGGCTGGGCCATGGCCATGCTGCGGCCCATCGCGATCAACCGCGACAACCCCAAGGAAGCGTTGCGCCAGGTGGCGAGCAAGGGTGACGAACTGCTCAAGCAGAAGACGTGGGTGCTGATTTTCCCAGAAGGCACCCGTGTACCGTTCGGCACCATCGGCAAGTTCTCGCGCGGCGGTACCGCCCTGGCCGTGAATGCCGGGCTGCCGGTGCTGCCGATTGCCCACAACGCTGGGAAGTTCTGGCCCAAGACCGGTTGGGGCAAGCGTGCCGGTACAATCGAAGTGGTAATTGGTGAGCCGATGTACGCCAACGGCACGGGGCCACGTGCCATTGCCGAACTCAACGACCGCGCTGCAGCTTGGAACGAAGCGACCCAGCGGGCCATGGGATCGCTGCCGCCAGCTGCGGAAAAACCTCAGGAGCAGATGGCTTGACCTTCTGTGGATAACTTGTGTGCAGTTTTTGGATTAAATGCTTTAATTGATACCTAAGTGTATGAATTTTCTAGTTATTTCTTTGTATGAATTTTTTCTGAAAATCGTGCATAAGTTTTTTTGAAGCATAAGAAAACCGGCTTTTACAGCCGGTTTTTTTATGGCATGTGGACATCAGACTTTGTCGATATCTACATCCTTGGTTTCTCTCAGACAGAAGATCCCAACCACCAGGCTGATCCCGGTCACCAGCACCGGGTACCACAGCCCGTAGAAGATATCCCCGGTATAGACCACCAGCGCGAACGATACGGTAGGCAGGAAACCACCGAACCAGCCATTACCAATGTGGTAGGGCAGCGACATCGAGGTGTAGCGGATGCGGGTCGGGAACAGCTCGACCATCACCGCCGCCAACGGACCATAGGTCATGGTCGCGATCAGGATCATCGCCACGATCAGTACCACCACCATTACCTGGTTGACCTGCGCAGGGTCGGCCTTGGCCGGGTAACCAGCCTGCTCGATTGCAGCGCGCATGGCGGTTTCATCAAAGCCGTTGATGGTCTTGTCACCGATGTTCACCACCACTTCACTGCCGGCCACGCTAACCGAGCTGTACGGCAGGCCCTGCTTGACCAGGAAGGTCTTGACCTTGTCGCACGGGCTGTCAAAACGAGCCTTGCCCACTGGGTCGAACTGGAATGTGCAGCCTTGCGGGTCGGCGGTGACCACGATCGGCGCCTGACGGCTGGCAGCGTCGATCTGCGGGTTGGCGTAGTGGCTCAGCGCCTTGAACAGTGGGAAGTACAGTACCGTGGCCAGCAACAGGCCGAGCATCAGGATCGGCTTGCGGCCGATACGGTCGGACAACCAGCCAAAAAACACGAAGAACGGCGCGCCAATCACAACGCTGATGATGAGCAGGGTGTTGGCCTGAGCCGAGTCCATTTTCAGCATCTGGGTCATGAAGAACAGAACGTAGAACTGCGCCGTGTAGAAGGTCACAGCCTGCCCCGCGTTGATGCTGAACAGGGCGGTAAGCACCACTTTCAGGTTTGGCCAGGAGGTGAATGACTCACGGATGGGCGACTTGCTGACCTTGCCTTGAGCCTTCATTTTCACAAAGGCCGGCGACTCGTGCATGCTCATGCGAATCCAGGTGGAGATCGCCAGCAGCACGATCGACAGCAGGAACGGCAAGCGCCAGCCCCAGGTTTCGAACTGGTCGCCACTGATATACCGGCTACCCAGCACCACCAACAGCGACAACAACAGGCCCAGCGTTGCGGTGGACTGGATGAAACCAGTGTGTAAGCCACGCTTGCCGGGCGGCGCATGCTCGGCCACGTAAGTGGCTGCACCGCCATACTCGCCGCCCAGCGCCAGCCCCTGAAGCATGCGCAGGATCACCAGGATGATCGGTGCGGCGATGCCGATGCTGGCGTAGGTGGGCAACAACCCCACAGCGAAAGTAGACAGGCCCATCAGCACGATGGTGACCAGGAAAGTGTACTTGCGCCCGATCATGTCACCCAGGCGGCCGAACACCAGCGCGCCAAACGGCCGCACCAGAAAGCCCGCAGCAAAGGCCATCAGGGCGAAGATGAAAGCGGTGGTATCGTTCACGCCAGCGAAGAACTGCTTGCTGATGACCGCTGCCAGCGCACCATAGAGAAAAAAGTCATACCACTCGAAAACCGTCCCGAGGGATGACGCGAAAATGATCTTGCGTTCTTCACGGCGGCTGGAGCTGCTGGCCGCCGCACCCTGCTCTTGGATGTAATCCGACATCGTTGCTGTCCTCGGCCCTTAGGCCACAGTGATTATTCTTGTTGTTCCACTGTCGGCGACTTCTGACCGCAAGCCGCCGGTACTGCACGCACCCGGGTCAGGGCGTCGGTAACGCGTCTTCGTTCAGGTAGGTCTGGGTAGCAGCTCCTTTGAGGATCAGTTGCGCCGCCTTTTCGGCGATCATCAGGGTGGGGGAACAGGTATTGCCGGACGTTATCTGCGGCATGACCGAAGCATCAGCCACACGAAGACCGGGGATGCCATGCACGCGCAGCTGGTTATCCACAACGTCCATGGCACCGTTGCCCATGCGACAGGTACCGACCGGGTGGAAGATGGTGGTGCCGATCTTGCCAGCGGCCTCGAACAGTTCTTCCTCGCTTTGCAGCGCTGGGCCCGGCAAATATTCCTTGGGCTCGAAAGCGGCGAGGGCAGGGGCCTGGACGATGCGCCGGGTAAGGCGAATGGCATCGGCAGCAACCCGCAAGTCCTGCGGAGCACTGAGGTAATTGGGGTCGATCAGCGGCGTGCTGTTCATGTCGGTGCTGCAGATGTCGATGCGCCCGCGGCTGACCGGGCGCAGGTTGCACACCGAAGCCGTAAAGGCCGGGAACTGATGCAACGGCTCACCGAAGCGTTCCAGTGACAGCGGCTGCACGTGATACTGAAGGTTGGCGGTGGCCTGTTCAGGGCTTGAACGCACGAACGCGCCTAACTGGCTCGGCGCCATGGCCAGCGGCCCGCTACGGTCGTAGAGGTAACGCAGGCCCATGCCCATCTTGCCCCACAGGCTGTTGGCCATCTGGTTCAAGGTACGGGTGTTGCGGATCTGGTAAATCAGGCGCAGTTGCAGGTGGTCCTGCAAGTTGCCACCAACGCCTGGCATATCGTGGCGAACACCAATACCCAAGCTTTCCAGCAACTGACGCGGGCCGATGCCGGAGCGCTGGAGGATGCCCGGAGAACCAACCGCCCCAGCACAGAGAATGATCTCGCGGCGCGCCGCAAACTCATGCCAGGCCCCTTGCCAGAGCGCTTTCACCGCCCGTGCGCGGGTGTTGTCGAGCAGTACCTGGTCAACCTGCACGCCGGTCAGCACAGTGAGGTTGGCGCGATCCTTGATCGGCCGCAGGAAAGCTTTGGAAGCGTTCCAGCGCACACCACTGCGCTGGTTGACCTGAAAATATCCACAACCCTGGTTGTCGCCGGTGTTGAAATCGTCGACCTTGCCAATACCACTCTGCTCGGCGGCATCACGGAAAGCATCAAGGATCGGCCAGCTGTAGCGTTGGCGCTCGACCCGCCATTCGCCCTCCGCGCCGTGGTGCTCGCTGGCGCCGGCAAAGTGGTTTTCGCTGGCCTTGAACAGCGGTAACACATCTTTCCACGCCCAGCCGTCGTTGCCTTGCGCGGCCCAATGGTCATAGTCGGCGGCTTGGCCCCGCATGTAGATCATGCCGTTGATCGACGAACAGCCACCTAGCACCTTGCCCCTTGGATAACCCAAAGCGCGACCGCCGAGGCCAGGCTGTGCCTCGGTCTTGAAGCACCAGTCTGTGCGCGGGTTGCCGATGCAGTAGAGGTAACCGACGGGGACGTGGATCCAGGGATAATTGTCGCGGCCACCCGCCTCCAGCAGCAGCACGCGGCAGGAAGAGTCGGCGGACAAACGATTGGCCAGCAGGCATCCGGCGGGACCGGCCCCTACGACCACGTAGTCGAAGACAGAATCGGCTGATGGCATGTGCAACCTCGCGCCTGTTTTTTATTCTTGTCCCGATCCATCTTAGTGAGTAATTTCGTGGATGAAACACGAGATTTCGCGCAGCCGCTGTGCGTTTTAGCACAGTGGCAAGCCTGTACCGACCTTTTCGCGGGCTCGCCCGCACCTCAGGGATCACGTTACCTTCAGGGTGTTCACCGCACCTGTGGGGCATGCCCGTGAAGAGGCCGGAACGAACTGCCATAAAGGACAAGCATGTTCGACTGGAATGATCTGCGGTTTTTCCTCGAGTTGCAGCGCAGCGGCCGCCTGCTGACCGCCGCCAAGCGCCTGAACACTACCCACAGCACCGTGGCCCGGCATATCGAGAGCATCGAGCAGAGCCTGGGGACCGCGCTGTTCGTGCAGCATGCCCAGGGCTACGAGCTGACCCCCTCGGGCCAAGCCCTGCTCAAGCATGCCGAAGCCATGGAGAACGTCGCCTTGCTGGCACAGGAGGAAATCACCCAGGCCATCACCCCACTGGGCAAGATTCGCCTGGGGGTAACCGAAGGCATCGGCATCATGTTCTTCACCCCACGCATGAACGCGTTGTTCGAGCGCTACCCCGGCCTGGAGGTGGAACTGGTAGCGGTGCCGCGTTTCGTCAGCATCCTCAACCGCGAGGCAGAAATCAGCATCCATCTGGAGCGACCCAACGCCGATCTGCTGATCACCCGCAAACTCACCGACTACCGCTTGGCACTGTACGCCAGCCAGGACTACCTGGACCGCGCACCGCCACTGCGCAACCGCGAAGACTTGGCCCGGCACAGCTGGATCGGCTACGTCGACGATTTGCTGTTCAGCCAGGAACTGCTGTTTCTCAACAGTTTCTGCCGAGCACCCAACGTGGTGTTTCGCAGCACCAGCGTGATCGCCCAGCAAGCTGCCGCCCGCGCCGGGCTGGGCATCGCCGTGCTGCCCAACTACATGGCCCGCCACGACCCGACACTGGTGCGCGTGCTGCCGGGAGAAACCATCCAGCGCAGCTACTGGATCTGCACCCGACGCGAGTTGCACAAGTCTGTGCGCCTGCGGGTGGTGTGGGACTACCTGCTGGCGTTGTGCGCGGCCGAACAAAGCGAGTTGCTAGCCGAGTAGTGCCTTGCCGGCCAACAACAGGGCAGCGGCCCAACCTGCCACGGCAAACATCTGCTGCAGACGCGGCCCGGCCAACCTGGCTGCCAAGGGTCGCGACAGCAGCAGGCCAAGCACCGCGCCGACGGCAAACGGGGCGCCAACCTGCCAGTGCATGACGCCCGCAAGGCTGGCGCTGACCACACTGCCGGTAGAGACCAAGGCAATCACCGCCAGCGAAGTGGAAACGATGCTGGCCATGCGCAGGTTGGTGTAGCGGTTCAGGGCAGGGATGATGACGAACCCCCCACCCACGCCGAGCAGGCCGGACAACAACCCGGACAAGGCACCCGTGAATGCCAATGCGCGCGCGCAGGGCAGGGTCCAGCGCAAACGCCCCTGCAACGGGTTCAGCACACACGGCTCGATAAAGCGATGAGCGTCATTGGCTTCGCCACGCAGTTCTTTGGCCGCCTTGCGCCAGATACGCAGGCAGGCATAAACCAGCACGCCGGCGAATACCAACTGCAACGGTGTATTCGGCAGGCGGTGCGCCAGCATCAGCCCGAACGGCGCTGCTGCCACACCAATCAACGCAATGAACAGCGCAGCCCGATAACGCACCAGCCCTTGGCGCAAGCCCAGCACTGCGCCAACCGCTGCAGCCAAACCTACAGCCAACAGGCCCACCGGTGCCGCTTCGACCATCGATAGCCCCAGGCCGAACACCAGCAAGGGTACTGCGAGAATGCCACCGCCTGCACCGGTCAGCGCCAGCACCGCGCCGATGATTGCGCCCAGGCCCGCCCCTAACAGTTGATGCTCGATCACTGCCCACCCTCGGCTACCAGCTGCGGGCGTGCCAACCACTCGCGCCCCTTGAGCATGCCTTGCCAGTACAACGGTGGCAGCGCCTGTGCCTTGAGCAGCCAGGCCAGGCGTGTCGGCTTGCGGCCATCGAGTAACCAGTTGGGGAAGCTCGGTGCCAGCTTGCCGCCATAGGTGAATTCGGCCAGGACGATCTTGCCGCGCTCGACGGTAAGCGGGCACGAGCCATAGCCGTCGTACTGGGCCAGGGTCGCCAGCCTGCCCAGCGCCACCAGCACATTGTTGGCGACCACCGGTGCCTGCTTGCGGGCCGCAGCGGCGGTCTTGGCATTGCTGGTGTTAGCCACGTCACCCAGGGCATGAACGTTAGTGTATTTGCGATGGCGCAGGGTATGCGGATCGACGTCAACCCAGCCGGCGCTATCAGCCAAGGGGCTTTCGCGAATGAAGTCTGGCGCCACCTGTGGCGGTACCACGTGCAGCATGTCGAAGACCTCGATGTGCGTCTCGCTGCTGCCATCGGGCAAGGTACGCAAGAATGTAGCGCGCTTTCCCGGGCCGTCTACGGCAACCAACCTGTGAGAGAAGTTGAGATCGACGGCGTATTTTTCGATGTACTTCATCAGCGCGGGCACGTAGTCCGCGACACCGAACAGCACGGCACCCGCATTGTAGAAGCTGGCTTTCACCGCCCCCAAATGGCCATGGCGCAGCCAGTGGTCACAAGACAGATACAGCGCCTTCTGTGGTGCACCGGCGCACTTGATCGGCATGGGCGGCTGGCTGAACAGCGCGCGTCCTTGCTTGAGCTTTTGCACCAGTTCCCAGGTATAGGGCGCCAGGTCGTAGCGATAGTTGGAGGTGACACCGTTGCGGCCCAGGGTCTCGCTGAGCCCATCGATGGCCGCCCAGTCCAGCTTGAGGCCGGGGCAGACGATCAGCTGTTCATAGCTGATGGCGCGAGCATCATCGAGGATGACCAACTGGCCCAACGGGTCGAATCCCTTTACCCGCGCCTTGACCCAGCGCACACCGCGAGGAATGGTCGACGCCATGGTGCGAGCAGTGCTGGGTGCCTTGAACACACCGGCACCGACCATGGTCCAGCCGGGTTGGTAGTAGTGCACTTCGGCAGGGTCGATCAAGACCACGTCCAACGATGGGTCGCGGCTGATCAGGCTGGAAGCAGTGGCGATACCGGCGGCACCGGCACCGACGATGACCACCTTGTGGTGGTCGGTATTGGCAGGGGACAACAAGGCAGGCATGGCGGCAAATCCTGGAAATCTGATTATGGGGGCAGGGCGGTTACAGCTTGTTCAGCGGGATCTTCAGATAGCTCACGCCGTTCGCCTCTGGAGGGGGTAGCTGGCCGCTACGCATGTTCACCTGCACCGAAGGCAGGATCAGCACAGGCATTTCGAGCGTCTTGTCGCGGGCTTCGCGCATGGCAACGAAGCTGTCCTCATCGATACCCTGATGGATGTGAATGTTGCTGGCGCGCTGCTCGGCGACAGTAGTGACGTACTGCATGTCGCGGCCACCTGGCAGGTAGTCGTGGCACATGAACAACCGAGTCTGGTCGGGGAAAGCCAGCAGGCGACGGATTGAGCGGTACAAGGTGCGGGCATCGGCCCCGGGGAAGTCGCAGCGGGCGGTGCCGTAATCGGGCATAAACAAGGTGTCTCCAACGAACACCGCGATCTCGCCGGCATCTTCGATCATGAAACTCATGCACGCGGGTGTGTGCCCAGGCGTGTGCAACGCACGGGCCTGCAGGTTGCCAATACGGAAACCTTCCTCATCTTCGAGCAGCACATCGAACTGGCTGCCATCACGGGCGAAGCCGGGCTCTGCGTTGAACAAGGCGCCAAACACTTTCTGCACCTGGGTAATGTGCGCGCCAATTGCGGTATGGCCGCCCAGCTTTTCTTTCAGGTAGGCAGCCGCTGAAAGGTGGTCAGCGTGCACATGGGTTTCCAACACCCACCGCACGCTGGCATTCAGTTCATTCACACGCTCGACCAAGCGATCAGCCGAAGCGCTACAGGTGCGCCCGGACTTGGGGTCGTAATCCAGCACGCTGTCGATCAATGCGCATTGTCGGGTTTCACGGTCCATGACCAGGTAGCTGATGGTCGAGGTCGCCTCGTCATAGAAGGCGTCCACGTGAAGGTTGTTGCCGATGATCATCACGTTCTCCAATTTATCCGCCCCGCCTTGTACAGGCGTAGGCAGTGACAGGAGCTTTATCAAGATGCATGCCAGGCTTTTTGCCACTCACTGGCCAGTAAAACCGGCCAGTTGCAGACCGCTGCGGGCAAAACTGGCAGCCCAGGTGGCAGTCGACTGACAGCCAATGGCAGTGTTTGGCAGTCCTTGTTACCCTGCGTCGGTCATCCATACGGTGCCGACATGCCTGAAGCCCATCCTCTCATCCTAGCTCTGGTTTCCTACCTCGAGCACGATGCCCTTCCGACCATCGTGTTGGACACCGACTACAACATCCTCGCCGCCAATGCGGCCTATCGCCGTCAGTTTGGCCGGCATGATCAGGCCCCACTGGGCGAGAAGTGCCACAGGGTTTCGCACCACTACGCTGTGCCGTGCGACCAGGCTGGCGAACATTGCCCGATGCGCAAGGCGTGGGACAGCAAGGTACCGGAGCGGGTATTGCACATTCATCACACACCACGCGGCCCGGAGCATGTGGATGTGGAGTTGCGGCCGATCCTGGATGAGCAGGGCAAGGTAGTTGCCTTTGTCGAACGCCTCACCACCATCACCCTCGCTTCGGCGCAGCCACAGGAGCAAGGGTTGGTCGGCCGCGCGCCAACCTTCAAGGCCGCGCTGGCCAGCCTGCAGCGTGCGGCACCGGCGCAGATCCCGGTGTTGTTGCAGGGGGAGTCGGGGACCGGCAAAGAGCTGTTCGCCCGCGCAGTGCATATGGGCAGCCCCAGGGCCAACGGCCCACTGGTGGTGGTCGACTGCACCGGCCTGACCGAGTCGTTGTTCGAGAGTGAACTGTTCGGCTATGAGAAGGGTGCGTTCACCGGGGCGAATCAGCGCAAGATCGGCTTGGCCGAGGCGGCGCATGGCGGCACCCTGTTCCTCGATGAAATTGGTGAAGTGCCGCTGGCGATGCAGGTGAAGTTGCTGCGCCTGATAGAGTCCGGGAGTTTCCGTCCCGTGGGCAGCCTGCGCACTGTGCATTCGGATTTCCGCCTGATATCGGCCACCCATAAACCACTTAAACAAATGGTCGCGGATGGCTCCTTCCGTGAAGACCTGTATTACCGCATCAGCGGCTTCCCGATTCGTCTGCCTGCATTGCGCGAACGGGTGGAAGATCTGCCGCTGCTCGCACAGAGCCTGCTGCAGCGCATGGCCGGCCAGCCGACGCCCAGGCTGAGTGAAGACGCCTTGCAGCAACTTGCGTTGCATCCGTTTCCGGGCAATATCCGCGAACTGCGCAACATTCTGGAACGCGCGCGTTTGTTTGCCGATGACGGTGTGATCAGGCCAGAGCATTTACCGGAAGACACCGGGCTGGCTGGCGCGGCTAAAGGAAGCGGCCGTCGCAATGACCTGGGTGAGCTGGCGCAGGCGCTGGAGCAGTTCAAAGGCTCGCGCAGTGAACTGGCCAGTCATCTTGGCATGAGTGAACGCACGCTGTATCGCCGCTTGAAAGCGCTCGGGCTGAACTGAAAGAACGCCAGACTTTACCGGACCTTTACCTGCGCCCTGACATTGAAAGGGAAAAATCGTGGTCTGATCAGTTAACCGAACCTGGCAATCAATACTTGCCAGGCGATTACAGGCAGAGGACCGCATCAAATGAAGAAAACCCTAACCGTGATCTGCGCCGCGCTCATGCTCAGCACACCGCTGGCAAGCTTCGCGCAACCGGGCCCGCCTGATCGGCATGATGGCGGCCCATCGCACCAAGGCAACCCGCCACAGGGTCAACCACAGCACCAGGGCCGACATGACAATGGCCGCGGTCCTGCTTACCGTGATCCAAACTTCCGCCCACAACAAGGCATGCCGATACCTCATAAGCAGTGGCAGCGTGGTCATGCCGTTGATCCACATTACCGTGGTGACCGTTACTGGGTAACTGACTGGAAAGCGCGCCACCTGTATGCGCCACCTCGTGATCATCGTTGGCTGTATGTGAATGGCGACTATGTGCTGGTGGCCATTGCCAGCGGTGTGATCGTGAACATTCTCACCGGCTACTGATTGTTTGCAGACACTAAAAAGCCCGCATCAGCGGGCTTTTTAGTGTCTGGCGAATTACACCTGATGTAGGTTCACAAAATAGGTGATAGGCCAGACCCCGTGAAATTGGAATCTTCGCCATTTTTTTGTGAAATGAAGGGGTGCTTTTCACAGAAAAGCCGAGAAATCCCTACTCACCAATCACAAAAGTTGATTGGCCTGGAAAGGGCCGTTTACGACCGACGCGTGACTTTTCGGTAAGGGATGAGGAGTAGTCGCAGCGATCCTTTAGCTCCTAGTCTGGCGACCTTGGGTTCAGAATCCGACTGGCAATGCCCGCCGTCACTACTTCAGAGGAACCAGCTTCCTCTGCTGCCAAAATTGCGGGGGCTCATGCTGGTACCCAGGCCCGACAAATGCGCAGTTGCAGCCCTCAATTGCAA
This sequence comes from Pseudomonas sp. JY-Q, assembly GCF_001655295.1. Taxonomy (NCBI): domain Bacteria; kingdom Pseudomonadati; phylum Pseudomonadota; class Gammaproteobacteria; order Pseudomonadales; family Pseudomonadaceae; genus Pseudomonas; species Pseudomonas sp. JY-Q. The sequence goes on from NZ_CP011525.1 coordinate 6,118,185, forward strand.
GGCTATCCAAAGCGGCACGCGTGTCAATCAAGATCTGATGCATGACGATGGCCGGCCTCACGGAGGTGAAACCGGAGATTCAGAATGACTAAACCGACCCCGTAGACACCAACCTCCACGAAGGCCGCTATCGACCCAAAGCTGTCCTTCAAGAAAGGCAGCTAACGGCGAGAAGCGGTCATTTTGTATCTACAGGTTTCGGGGCGATTCACTCGTCTGATGCTCAGGAGCACCAGGATGGGCGTCAAGGAGGTGGTCATCTTGAGGTGGACTATGCTGACCAGTTGCTCTCAAATCTAATCGTGAGGTCCTCCATGGCAAACCCCAATCTGCTGGCTCTATTCAGAGATGAAGTCCTTCTGACCGGGCCTGAAAGCTCCCTACCTAGCAACCTATCTCAGTTCTGGCTTGAGGAGCTCCAGAATCATCTGGAGAGGTATTTCGACGGTTTGAACTCGGAGTCAGATGCAGAAGAGAAGGATCTCGACATCTCCCTCCCACTCGCAGCGATCATCCACATCTTGTTCGCAAAAAATGGTGGGGAGGAGATATCCGAGAGCTCTGAAAAGCTGTACGAGTATTTCCAAGACTACCGGCTCGAACTGGCCCTTGAAGAGATCACGCGAAAGACTCATGTGGCTGCCGAGGCTGCAACCATTGAGACCATCTTCACCAACCGAGACGTCCTGGTGGAGCAAAGCCCCCTTCTTCAATAGGTACCTCCACCGATGCCATCGCCGGCGGGCACGCTCCGAGGCATTGATGGAATGCATTTTGACGACTGCCGAGATCAGCGAATGAAAGAAATTGCTGCGCCGATGTTCGATCTAATCGCTTTGTCGCTTCCACGAGGGTTGGGGTTTGGGGACAGCCCGCCAGTAGGGGCATGGCTTAGTGAGGACGGAATTTCTTGTGCCGCTCTAACCCGAAATATCAATTCCGGCAGCTTCGGAATTGTCACCTTGCGGCGTCGTGTCGATAGCGTGTGGGTGCTCCTCAGCCATGGTGAGTGCACCACTGGCGAGTCCGAAGCCCGCGCCTCAATCAGCCATTTTCTCTATACCCAAGCCCATCCGCTTCCACTCCCTTCAGGTGAACGACGACGTGCTCCTCTAAGCAGAATGGGTAAGCGCACACCAAGCGTGGTGTTCAAATCACTATTTGATCCAAGCCGCCGTATTGGGGCGTGGGCGCTGAATCAACTGTATCTCGCACTGCCATCCCCAGACAGAAATTGGGTTCCCGATTGCCAGACTGAGAATTTTCACACCCGCCTCTGGGAAGCCCACCTATTAGCGATTTTTCGTGAACAGGGACTCTTGGTCACCCAGCCTAAAGAATCACCCGATTTTCACATCGAGAATAGGCTGGGAGATGAGGCCTGGGTTGAAGCAGTGACAGCCAACCCGGAAGAGCGGTATGAGCATTTTGGCGCCTCGCCGGTCCCCCCACCCGCTGACCGACATGAGCGTTTCTTAGGAGCGGCTGCAGAAAGGTTTGCGAGGACCATCCAAAACAAATTGGACAAGCGTTACGAATCCCTACCGCACGTGGAGGGTAAGCCGCTCATTCTGGCCTTAGCCGATTTCCATGCGCCCAGTTCAATGCTGTGGAGCAGGGAGTCGCTCATCAGCTATCTCTATGGCTTTGCAGTTCACTCATCTGCGCATCGTGGTACGCACCTGATAACTGTGGAGGAAGAGACATCTCTGCTATCAGGGCGCCCCAACGGCCTATTTACGCTAATGGAAAATGCCCATCTTTCAGCGGTCATTTTCACCAATGCCTGCACAGTGCCAAAGCTCAGCCGAGTGCCGATCTCAGGTGGAGCTCATCTAGACGGGTACCGATACTTGCGGTTTGGTGAGTTTTTCGACCGTTCTCCGGGAGCATCACGAGGTATCCCATTTCTGTTGGATGTAGCGTCCAGCGACTACGGTCAGCTCTGGCCGCAATATGGCTACGAGCCGTGGTCTGCTGAAGTGGAGGTATTCCATAACCCTATGGCACTATACCCGGTGCCTAATGAGTTGATACCAGAAGTCACCCACTGGAGAGAAGTAAACGGAAGAGTCGAGTGCGAATCTTTCTTTGATGTATCCATACTCCGATCCAGAACACTCGTCCTCAGTGCAAACGCTAAGGTTCCGTCACTCGATGAGTTGCTGACAGCAGCCAGTCCTCCAGAGCTCTGACGGCGGCGGGGTGGCCGCATCGTTGCCACGCAGGTAGATGAGAATTTCTCAGCAAGCTACCCAGCCAGGGGAAGGACATGAGATCCCCTGCGCAATTCAGGACCGTTGAAGCGTCACCTCTCTTCGGGTAAAAGCATGACCGTCATACAACGCTACAACAGCGTCATACCCGAGAGCATAGGAAGAAAAATGTCGATCCAAGGACTAAAACGATACTTTGGAAACAAGATTCACGCAGTGATAATGATGGCCCCGCTTAAGCGGGAAATGATACGCCTCGGCATATGCACCCTTATGGCGATTATTCTGAATATCATCTTGTATACCGGCGTTGAAGTAGACGGCACCATCAAGCCGTGGGCAGAAACCCCGATAAAACTGTTTGCATCGTCGATGTTATTCGCCTTCATGATCAAGGCTTTTCTGCCAGTTCTCGGCTGGACGATACTGAAAGCAATGCTGTTGAGTGCGAACAATGCCTTCAGCGGCATACTGAGTTTTTTGGGCAATCAGTTCACAGGCGTCATGTACTGTACCGGAATTATTATGGGTTCTATCACGATTAAATTGTATATGGTTTCCGGGGTTTTAGACTCTGAGTTTGCTTATCTGTCCGCAATCGTATTTGCTTCCGGGGTTTTATATTTCTATGTGCTGCAATGCGCCATTCAAAAAACAATGAGTCCGGCCCTGCGTACACCAGCAGTACCGCGTTAAACCACTAGGCTGTGACTATTCATCTCTGGTGCTCAGTAGGCGCTCGCTCTGCTGAACCCTCACCCATACACAACCATTAATGGACTGGCCCGCCTTCGACTTTATGAAGAAGGCGAGCGAGCACGTGACTGATTGCGCATGTATTCCGAGATGAGACTTTCGAAATTGATGTCCGCCTCCTCAACGAGAATATTGACGTGACAGTACAGCTCTTCAGGACCTCTGAGATAATTGAAAATCCTTGATCTAACGATGCCGCAAACCCCTTCTTTGACCGCCGTAGAGGGGAGGTTGATAACATCGCCAACGCACGGGATAAGAGCTAGGCCATGGTCGCTGTTGAAGACAATGTCAGCTGGACAGGCATCAATGCTGGCATCGGATTGTCCTTGCGAAACCTGCTGATAATCAATGCTATACCTCATGTACAGCCTACCTCATTTGTTGAGTGAGGAATCAGCGCCGCGGATCGTAAACAGAAACCTCAAGTTCGCAAGCGACGGGAGCATGTAGCGGATTTTCGGTACTAGAGAGCTTGGCAACTATCGTTTTTCAAGCACATACCCTACGCCCCGAAGCGTATGTATCAGTTTGGTCTCGAAAGGGTCATCTATCTTGGCTCTGAGTCTTCGAATCGACACCTCTACAACGTTTGTGTCGCAGTCAAAATTCATATCCCAAACCTGCGAAATAATTTGGGTGCGGCTCAGCACCACACCGGTATTACGCATCAGGTAATGCAGTAACGCGAATTCTTTCGTGGTCAGGTCAATGCGCTGACCGTCCCTGAATGCCCTGTGCCGGCTCTGATCAAGCTCCAGGTCAGCGACGCGAATGACCTCTACGGATGCAGGGTGATCTGACCTGCGCATCAAGGCGCGAACCCGGGCCAGCAGCTCAGGGAACTCAAATGGCTTGATCAGGTAGTCATCTGCTCCGTTCTCCAGCCCCCGGACCTTATCCGCCAGCCGGCTTCTCGCCGTCAGCATCATGATACGGGAAGGGCAGTTTTTACGACGCAACAACTCAAGGACCTGCCAACCGTCCATCTCTGGCAGATTTATATCCAGGATAATCAGCTCATATTCGTGCTGCTTAGCCAAGAATAATCCATCTGACCCGGTGTGGACGCAATCTACGACATAGCCACATTCCGTCAGACCTTGACGCACATACTCCGCAGTTTTTACTTCATCCTCAATTACCAGAATTCGCATGGGATTTTGTCTCGATATCACTGAGCAATTAACCGCGCACGCGCGCCGGCATTATTGAAAGGGATGGTAAATCAAAATGAGCGTGCCGGGGCTCAAATGACGGATTTGTAATTTCTAGGTAATACAGTTGATAGTCTGGCGGTATATCTTGTCGCGGTTTGGGTTTGACAGTTGCGGGCCCTCTCTCCAGCAGGTGATTTGACCTTATGAAGTATTGGGTTATTTTCTTCTTTGTGCTGGCTTCGTTCCGCTCAGATGACGGCGAGGTCGCTCACATTGAAGAGACTGGTCATTGGTGTAGTCATGAACTTCACCGGCATGCGATGCGTACAATCGAACGCCTACTTGAATTTTAGGCAAAAAAAAGGCGCCCAATGGGCGCCAAATATCCACCTTTTACCAAAGGAGCACTTAAGCCACTCAAGGTGAATGCGTAATGCTCGTTTTACTAACAGGACCCGCCAATGGATAACTGGCCCAGTTAGCGAATTACAGAATCGAAAGCGGGTACTCGATGATTACACGAGTTTCATCCAGATCCGATTCGAAAGCAGTGGCACGCGTGGTTGCCTGGCGCAACCGGAAGGACAGATCTTTTGCCGGACCGGTTTGGACAACGTATTTGACTTCGACGTCACGCTCCCAACGCTTCTGATTGTCGAGCGGGTTGCCGTTGTCGTCGGTGCGCATGTAGAACTGGTTAGCGTTCGAGTAATCCGCACCCGAGCCTCTGGCGTAGCGCGTCATGAACGTCAGGCCTGGAATGCCGTAGCTGGTGAAGTTCAGGTCATAGCGCAGCATCCAGGAACGCTCTTTCGGCGAGTTGAAGTCGCTGTACTGGATGGAGTTGTCGACGAAAATCGAGTCCGACTGACGCAGGTAGTCGAAATCGTCGTCGCCGTTGTTGCGCTGATGCGACAGGGCCAGGGTGTGGGCACCGTAACGCACACCGACCTTGGCACTCCAGATGTTGTTGTCGAATTCACCCAGGCGCTTCTTACCTTCATCTACGGCTTTGTAGTAGTTGAAGCCACCGATCAGCGCCAGATCGTCGCTCAGCGGGTAAACCACGCTTGTGCCGGCGTAGTACTGATTCCAGACGTCTTTCAGCTGGCTGGCGTAGACGCTCACAGTCCAGTTGTCGTTGATCGAGTAGTCACCGCCACCGTAACCGATCCATGGCGAGTTGACCGGGCCGCCGTAGAACGTCACGAAGTTGTCGTTCAGGTTGCTTGAGACCGGCTGGCTCATCGCATGCAGACGACCACCCTGGAGGGTAAGGCCCTGGATGCTGGTGTTCTCAACGGTCACACCGCGGAAACTCTCTGGCAGCAGGCGAGAGTCACCCGATGCGACGACCGGGGTCGATGGGAAGACATCACCCACTTTCACGATGGTATCGAACAAGCGGACTTTGGCTGCGCCGCCGACCTTGGTGTATTCGTCGCGAGCTTCACCCTTGTTATCAACGGGCAGCACGTCGAAGGAGCTACGGCCGCCGTTGCGCCCATCACCGGTGTCGAGCTTGAGGCCGATCATGGCAAAGGCATCAACGCCAAAGCCAACGGTACCTTGGGTAAACCCGGAGTTGAATTTGCTGATGATCGCGTGCGCCCAGGCTTCGGAGTAGCCGTTCGTATTGCCCTTGCCACTGTTGTAAGTGGGGGCGGTGCTGTCGCGGTTATCACGGTTGAAGTAGAAGTTACGGTTCAACACTGTAAGGCTGCTGCCTTCAATGAAGCCTTCTGGCTTGTCTTCAGCTTGTGCCGAAATAGCATAGCTTCCAGACAGCGCAGAAACTGCCGCCAAATACAGTGGTACTTTGATTTTCATCCGATGCTCCTTTGATTCACGGCAGTTTTTATTATGTTTACCGGCGCGGGTGTCGTTAGTTGTTCTGACCCGGCGGCGCGCCTAGCGTAGCGCGAGCTCATATTTGCAGGCCGAAGATAACGGGAGGGTGATAGGACAATTACAATTTCGTCATCTACCTGTTATTCGGCACCTTCGCACCGCGTGTTTGCCATCTCTGTTGCTTGTATCGAAATCATCGTGTCGGGTTGGGTTTCCCAGTATTTACGGGCATTACAAAGCTTTCTTACGAAATTGTAATTTTCTAGCCACCCCTCTGATAGCTACCGCTCATTAGAGTGCCATCACCTAATCAAGTGGGGCTTGGCAGCTGTTTCGGCGTTCTCGCCAAGCTTTATCGAAGTTTGTGCACGAGGACCATCAAAGTGCCCCGGTATAACCGCAATGTCTTACCCAAGACCCCCGTCTCGCCCTGGAAGATCGCTGCACTCTGTGCAGTCATCTCTGGGTTGATGGCGCCTGCAGCCCTTGCCCAAAGCATCAGCTTGCCCCAGGCGCTTTCGACGGCCATGGATGCCAACCCAGACCTGGCCGCGGCCAGGCAAGAAATTGGGATCGCTGATGGTGCTCGCAAGCAGGCCGGGCTTATCCCCAACCCCACAATCTCGTATGACGTGGAAGACACCCGTCGTAACACCAGCCAGACGACTGTCTCTCTCAGCCAGACCCTTGAGCTGGGCGGTAAGCGGGGGGCTCGTGTTGACGTCGCCACATACGGGCAGACCGCCGCACAGCTTGAGTTAGACCGTCGCGTTAACGGCCTGCGTGCAGATGTCGTCCAAGCCTTTTACGCCGCGTTGCGGGCCCAGACAGGTCTCGACCTGGCCAAGCAATCTCTCGAACTGACTGAGCGCGGTCTTCGCATCGTCGATGGCCGTGTTCGCGCAGGTAAGTCGTCCCCAGTGGAGGCGACCCGCGCTCAAGTGCAACTGGCCGAAGCCCAGCTGCAAGTTCGACGTGCAGAAACGGAAAAAGCGACCGCTTACCAACAGCTCGCTCAAATTACCGGGAGCTCAGTCACCGTGTTTGATCGACTCGAATCGCCAACCCTCTCCCCGGGCTTGCCACCTCGCACTGAAGATCTGCTGGCTAAGCTCGACCAAACAGCAGAAATGCGTCAGGCCGTGGTGCAGATAGACAAGAGCGATGCCTCGCTCGGCTCAGAGAAAGCTCAGCGTATCCCGAACCTTACTGTCAGTGTAGGTAGCCAGTACGACCGCTCTGTGCGCGAGCGGGTCAACACTGTGGGCCTGTCTATGCCTTTGCCGCTGTTCGATCGTAACCAGGGCAACATTCTTTCCGCTTCTCGTCGTGCAGATCAGGCCCGGGACCAGCGCAATGCTGTTGAGCTGCGCCTGCGCACCGAAACCCAAACCGCGTTGAACCAATGGTCCACCGCCATGCAGGAGGTCGAGTCCTACGACAAGACCATTCTGCCTTCAGCCCAACAAGCCGTAGAGACCGCAACCCGCGGCTTCGAGATGGGCAAATTCGGTTTCATCGAAGTGCTGGATGCCCAGCGCACCTTGATCGTCGCTCGTGGCCAATACCTCGAATCGTTGGCAGCGGCGACCAATGCGCGTGCGCAGGTGGAAAGGGTTTATGGCGAAGTCGGCTCAACCGCCGGCACTCGCTGAACGGGCCAAACATTTTCTTCGGCACACAGCCTTGAACAAGCCGGTGCCTACGATCAGCAGGAGTAGCAATGGATAACAAACGCAAGATCGCCCTCGCGGTAGCCGCTGTGGCAGCCCTCGGATTTGGCAGCCTTGCCTGGAACAACAGTTCCGGACAGCAGGCCGCCAGTACTGCCGAGCATGGCGCTAACGATGGCCATGGCGACGAAAAGAAAGCCGCATCTGCCGCCAAAGAGGAAGGTGATGAGGGCCATGGTGAAGAAGGCCACAGCGAAGAGGGCGGTGAAGAAGAGGGCAAGCTGACGCTCAGCGCTGAACAGATCAAGGCCGCTGGTGTTGCCCTGGAAGCTGCAGCGCCTCGTGACCTCGGTACCGTCGTGAGCTTCCCTGGCGAAATTCGCTTCGACGAAGATCGTACTGCCCACGTGGTTCCTCGTGTTCCTGGCGTTGTTGAGGCTGTCCAGGCCAACCTGGGCGAGACGGTCAAGAAAGGGCAAGTCCTCGCGGTAATCGCCAGCCAGCAGATCTCTGACCTGCGCAGCGAACAACAGGCCGCACAGCGTCGCGTCGAACTGGCGCGTGTGACCTTCGAACGTGAGAAGCAACTGTGGCAGGACAAGATCTCTGCAGAGCAAGACTACCTCCAAGCACGCCAAGCGCTGCAAGAAGCGGAGATCTCCTTGGCCAACGCCAAGCAGAAGGTCGGCGCAATCGGTGCCTCGGTTAACTCCGTTGGCGGTAATCGTTACGAGCTCCGCGCTCCCTTCGACGCCGTGGTAGTGGAGAAACACCTGACCGTCGGCGAAGTCGTCAGCGAGGCGACCAACGCCTTCATCCTTTCCGACCTGAATCAGGTCTGGGCGACCTTCGCAGTTCCGCCGACAGATCTGGGCAAGGTCACGACTGGCCGTGCAGTGAAAGTCTCTTCGCCTGACATGAACGTCGAGGTCGAAGGGAAGGTGGGTTATGTCGGCAGCCTGCTGGGCGAGCAAAACCGTGCAGCTACTGTCCGCGTCACCTTGACCAACCCCAACGGCGCCTGGCGTCCAGGCCTGTTCGTAAACATTGCGGTCACCTCCCAGACCGATCGAGTTGCCGTAGCGGTCCCTGAGCACGCTGTGCAGACCGTTGAAGACAAACCTTCGGTATTCGTACGCACCCCAGATGGCTTTGACACCCGCCCGGTAAAACTGGGTCGCCGCGACAATGGGTACGTGGAAATCATCGACGGTATTGAAGCCGGCGCCCAGGTAGCAACCAGTGGCAGCTTCACACTCAAGTCCGAGCTCGGCAAAGCTTCTGCCGAACACGGTCACTGATGCGAACTGACAGGATGATTTCTCATGTTTGAACGTATCATCAGATTCGCCATCGAGCAGCGCATCGTAGTAATGATCGCCGTTCTGATCATGGCGGGTATCGGTATCTACAGCTATCAAAAGCTGCCCATCGATGCGGTACCCGATATCACCAACGTCCAGGTGCAGATCAACACTGCAGCGCCTGGTTACTCGCCCTTGGAAACCGAACAACGGATCACGTTTCCAGTTGAAACGGCCATGGCCGGTCTCCCGGGCCTTCAGCAGACCCGTTCCCTGTCTCGCTCTGGCCTGTCTCAGGTCACCGTGATCTTCAAGGATGGCACTGACATCTTCTTTGCCCGCCAGTTGATCAACGAGCGGCTGCAGGTTGCGAAGGAACAGCTGCCAGAAGGTGTAGAGGCCGTCATGGGTCCGGTATCTACCGGCCTCGGCGAGATCTTCCTGTGGACTGTTGAAGCCGAAGATGGCGCGGTCAAAGAGGACGGTACGCCGTACACCCCGACCGACCTGCGCGTGATCCAGGACTGGATCATCAAGCCTCAGCTGCGTAACGTCCCGGGTGTGGCCGAGATCAATACCATCGGCGGTTATGCCAAGCAGTTCCTGGTTGCGCCGGATCCAAAGCGCCTGGCTACCTACAAGCTGACACTCAATGACCTGGTCGCAGCGTTGGAAAGTAACAACGCCAACGTCGGTGCCGGCTACATCGAGCGTAATGGTGAACAGTTGCTCATCCGTGCACCGGGTCAGGTAGGCAATATCGAAGACATCGCCAACATCGTGATCACCAGTGTGGATGGTGCACCGATTCGCATCAGCAGCGTTGCTGACGTCAGCATCGGTAAAGAGCTCCGTACAGGTGCTGCTACTGAGAACGGCCGCGAAGTCGTGCTCGGTACCGTGTTCATGCTGATTGGTGAAAACAGCCGCACCGTATCTCAAGCTGTCGCCGCCAAATTGGCGGACATCAACCGCACCCTGCCAAAGGGCGTGGTGGCTGTGACTGTTTACGACCGTACCAACCTGGTTGAAAAAGCCATCGCGACGGTGAAGAAGAACCTGGTGGAAGGCGCGATCCTGGTTATCGCCATTCTGTTCCTGTTCCTCGGCAACATCCGTGCGGCTCTGATCACCGCGATGGTGATTCCGCTGTCCATGCTGTTCACCTTCACAGGCATGTTCAACAACAAGGTCAGTGCCAACTTAATGAGTTTGGGGGCACTCGACTTCGGCATCATCGTCGACGGTGCCGTGGTTATTGTAGAAAACGCGATCCGTCGACTGGCTCATGCGCAACATAAGCATGGCCGCATGCTCACCAAAACCGAACGCTTCCACGAGGTCTTTGCCGCGGCGCGAGAAGCTCGCCGGCCGCTGATCTTCGGTCAGCTGATCATCATGGTGGTGTACCTGCCGATCTTCGCCCTCACCGGCGTCGAAGGCAAAATGTTCCACCCGATGGCCTTCACCGTTGTGATGGCGCTGCTGGGTGCAATGGTCCTGTCCGTTACCTTTGTTCCTGCAGCTATTGCCATGTTCGTCACTGGCAAGGTGAAGGAAGAGGAAGGCGTGGTCATGCGCACAGCTCGACTGCGCTATGAACCGGTTCTGCAATGGGTGCTGGGACATCGGAACATCGCTTTCTCGGCCGCAGTAGCCTTGGTCGTGCTCAGTGGTTTGCTGGCAAGTCGTATGGGTAGCGAGTTCATCCCAAGCCTCAGTGAGGGTGACTTTGCGATGCAGGCCATGCGTGTGCCTGGAACGAGCCTCACTCAATCTGTCGAGATGCAGCAGCGTCTGGAGAAAGCGGTGATTGCGCAGGTGCCTGAAGTTGAGCGGATGTTCGCACGCTCGGGTACCGCAGAAATTGCATCTGACCCGATGCCGCCGAACGCCTCTGACGCCTACATCATGCTCAAGCCTCAGGATCAGTGGCCTAACCCGAAGAAGCCTCGTGATGAGCTGATTGCTGAAGTGCAGAAGGCCGCAGCGGGTGTTCCAGGAAGCAACTACGAGTTGTCGCAGCCAATCCAACTGCGTTTCAACGAGCTGATTTCGGGCGTGCGTAGTGACGTCGCTGTGAAAGTCTTCGGCGATGACATGGACGTGCTCAACAACACCGCCAACAAGATCGCGGCAGCGCTCAAAGCGGTCCCGGGCTCATCGGAAGTGAAAGTTGAGCAGACATCCGGCCTGCCGGTGCTGACCATCAACATTGACCGCGAAAAAGCAGCACGCTACGGCCTGAACATCGCGGATGTTCAGAACTCGATCGCTATCGCCGTGGGTGGCCGTCAGGCCGGCACGCTGTATGAGGGCGACCGTCGGTTCGACATGGTAGTACGCCTACCAGAGACCGTTCGCACCGACGTAGCGGGTATGTCCAGCTTGCTGATCCCGGTACCTGCCAATGCGGCACAGGGTGCCAATCAGATCGGCTTCATCCCGCTGTCCCAGGTCGCCAATCTGGACCTGCAACTGGGCCCGAACCAAATCAGCCGCGAGAACGGCAAACGTCTGGTTATCGTCAGCGCCAACGTTCGAGGCCGCGATCTGGGGTCCTTCGTTGAGGAGGCGACCGCATCGCTGGACAAGAAGGTGCAAATCCCTGCGGGCTACTGGACGACTTGGGGGGGCCAGTTCGAGCAGCTGCAGTCGGCTGCCAAACGCCTGCAGATCGTTGTTCCAGTCGCCTTGCTGCTGGTCATGACCTTGTTGTTCCTGATGTTCAACAACCTGAAGGACGGCATGCTGGTCTTCACCGGTATTCCATTCGCACTCACCGGTGGTGTTGTGGCGTTGTGGCTGCGGGACATCCCACTGTCGATCTCGGCAGGTGTCGGCTTCATTGCACTGTCCGGCGTTGCAGTACTGAACGGCCTGGTGATGATTGCCTTCATCCGCGGGCTAAGGGAGGAGGGACGAACGCTCAGACAGGCAGTCGATGAAGGTGCATTGACCCGTCTGCGACCTGTTCTGATGACAGCCTTGGTAGCGTCCCTGGGCTTCATCCCGATGGCTTTGGCCACCGGCACCGGTGCCGAAGTTCAGCGGCCATTGGCGACGGTGGTGATTGGCGGGATCCTGTCCTCCACCGCACTGACCTTGCTGGTACTGCCTGCCCTGTATCACTGGGCACACCGCAAGGATGAAGACGGCGACGAGGCCGAAGTGGTTAGCTAACAGCCTCCGCTAAAGAGAAGCCCACAACACGTGTTGTGGGCTTTTTTGTTTAAAGTGAAGTAGATGCACTTACCTTTCAAAATTGTAAGTTTCTCGTCATGCCGGTGATGCCTATGCATTGCTAAGGTTACGCCCGAGAAGTTTTGAAATTGAGAGGGGGCGGCGGCAAAAACTGAGTGCAACACCTGACCTTTCCGGTACGGTGCTGCCCCTATGTCTTATACCGAACTCAGCGTTGAAGAGCGCGCCACCATTCAAATCGGTCGTACCCAAGGCTTCAGCCTGCGCAGGATTGCCTGCTTGATCAACCGATCCCCTTCGACCATCAGCCGTGAGCTGCGCCGTAACCGAGGTGCTTGCGGTGGCTACTCGGCCCGTCTGGCTCAGCAGCAAATGCAGGCCCGCCGCCAGGTTTGTCGACCGATGCGAAAACTGTTGCCGGGTAGCGAGCGCTTCGAACTGGTGACCCATATGCTGCGTGAGCGTTTGTCTCCCGAGCAGATTGCCGGCAAGCTGCGCAGCATGAACATACCCAACCTGCGAGATGCCTACGTCTGTCGCGAGACGATCTACAACGCGATCTATGCCCTGCCAGTGGGTGAGCTGCGTAAGGAGCTGATCATCTGTCTGCGCCAAGGCAAGACGACGCGCCGGCCGCGCTCTGGTGGCGTGGATCGGCGCGGCCAGATCCCCGAGATGGTCAGTATTCATGTGCGCCCGCCGGAGATTGAAGACAGGCTGATGCCGGGGCATTGGGAAGGCGACCTCATCAAGGGTAAGGCCAACGCCTCGTCCGTCGGTACGCTGGTGGAACGCACCAGTGGCTACCTGATGTTGGTGAAGATGAACGACGCAACGGCGACTTCGGCGCTGGAAGGCTTCAGCGCCGCGCTCAATAGCATGCCGCTGGAGATGCGCAAGAGCATGACTTACGACCAGGGCCGGGAGATGGCGCGACACGCCGAGATCACCCAAAGAACCGGCGTGGCGATCTACTTCTGCGACCCGCACAGCCCCTGGCAGCGCGGCAGCAACGAAAACATCAACGGCCTGATTCGCCAGTACTTGCCCAAGGGCACAGACCTGTCGGTACATAGCCAGGAGGAGCTGGACGCCATTGCGCTGCAACTGAACATGCGACCGCGCAAGCGCTTCGACTTCAAATGCCCCATCGAGGTGATGGGAGAGGTCATGCAAAATGCCATGGCAATGCGGCATGATGCTCCGGTTTCAATTCAATAACCGTGTTGCACTCAGCTCCTGCAACCGCCGGGTTTTATGAAAAAGCTAATTATCGCTGCTGCACTTGTTGTTTTCTCGGTGGCTTCGCAGGCCAACACTTTCTCCGAGAGCAAGCAGCTTCAATACACCAAGGAACACCAGACCGCAGTGGCCAAGTACGCGGAGAAAAATGGCAAGCCAATGCCAGAGATTCAGGATTACAAATATGGCATGAAGATAGACGTTGCGAAATTCGTACGTCAGTCGCAGGACCCCCGTACCTGCCAGGTCTATCCACGGTTGATGACCTTCGAGGACTCCCAGGGCACGCTCAAGACTGTTCGTTACTCGATGTATTCGCAATGCATCAACAACAAGTAGTAAACGATTTGAACAGAACAATTAGAGAATTCATAAATGCCAGGCAGTGCCTGGCATTTTTTATTACGCCCGATACCCCATAGCTTCGAAATGTTAACGCCTGGGCTCGGGCAAACCGTGCAATAGATCTTAGCCAACCAACAGAGACGGCTCCCCAACTGCAGAGGGCAATTGGAAGCCTTGACCCCAGAAGGGACGAGTTATGAAGAGTTTGCTTGAACGCCCTGATGACCAAGCCGGGCATGAAGGTCATAGCCATGAGCATGGCGGCATTTTTGGAATGAACACAGAGCTGATTTTCGCGCTGATCTGTGGTGCTCTCCTGGGTGCCGGAGCTCTCGCAGGAAAACTTGGCCTGATTGATCGTCTGCCTCTGATTCTGTACGTGTCGGCCTACGTGTTCGGTGGATGGTTCACCACTAAGGAAGCGGTTACCAACATCCGTCAGAAACGCTTCGAGATCGACTCGCTGATGCTTCTCGCCGCAGTCGGTGCCGCGAGCATCGGCGCCTGGGCGGAGGGGGCTCTGCTGCTGTTCCTGTTCAGTCTGGGGCATTCCCTTGAAAGCTACGCGATGGGGCGGGCCAAGAAAGCGATTGAGGCACTGTCCAAGCTCGCACCAGCCACCGCGATCGTACGCAGAGCAAATGGCACGGTGGAGATGCCCGTGGAGCTGCTGGTTCCCGGTGACGTTGTCATCGTGCGCCCCAATGACCGCCTGCCGGCCGATGGTTTTGTAGTCGTAGGCTCCTCAAGTATCAACCAGGCGCCAGTAACCGGTGAGAGCGTCCCCGTGGACAAGCAACCTGTTCCTGATGCCGAACTCGCACGCAGCAAGCCAGATGCAGTGGATGCAGCCTCGAAAGTCTTCGCCGGTACCATCAATGGCGAAACGCTCATCGAGGTTGAGGTAACCCGGCGCTCTACGGAGAGTACCTTGGCGCGGGTCATCAAGATGGTCAGTGAAGCCGAAGTCAGGAAGTCACCGACCCAGCGATTCACGGACCGCTTCCAACGCATATTCGTCCCGTTGGTTTTACTGCTGGTAGTCGGGCTGCTATTTGCCGGCATTTTCCTTGACGAGCCGTTCCGTGACTCGTTCTACCGGGCGATGGCCGTACTGGTTGCAGCCAGCCCCTGCGCGCTCGCGATCGCTACACCAAGCGCCATTCTCTCTGGCATCGCCAGGGCAGCCCGAGGTGGCGTGCTGATCAAGGGCGGTGCGCCACTTGAAGAGCTTGGATCATTGAATGCCATGGCATTCGACAAGACCGGTACCCTGACCGAAGGGCGCCCACGTATCACCGATGTAATACCCATAGGCGGCACGCAGATCGAGGATCTGCTAAACGTCGCCATCGCTGTGGAGTCGATGAGCGACCATCCGCTGGCTGCGGCAATTGTGCGTGACGGTGAAGAGATGATTGGCACACGGCGCCGATTCCAAGCCAAGAACATGAGCAACATGATTGGCCGCGGCGTGCGTGCTGAGCTTGATGGGCAGTTCGTCTGGATTGGCAAGGTCGAGATGTTCGGTACCAATGGTATTCCCGCACTCAGCAAGGCAGCCCTGGAGGCTGCGGAGCGTCTACGTCAGTCAGGCCGTACCACCATGGTGGTACGGCGTGCTGACAAGGATCTGGGCGCTATCGGGCTATTGGACACACCCCGGGAGGGGGCCAAAGAGGCACTCCAGAAGCTTAGAGAGATGGGCATCGAACGCATGGTCATGATTTCTGGAGACCACAACCGCGTTGCAGAGGCTGTAGCCAAACAAGTTGGCTTAGATGAAGCGTGGGGAGACCTGATGCCGGAAGACAAGGTCAAGGCCATCAAAAACCTGCGCCTTAGCGCCAAGGTGGCCATGGTGGGTGACGGCGTCAATGATGCCCCTGCCATGGCCAGTTCGAGCGTTGGTATCGCAATGGGGGCTGCTGGATCTGATGTTGCCCTGGAAACGGCTGATATCGCGCTTATGGCTGACGACATCAGGCAACTCCCATTTGCGGTGGGGCTGAGCCGTCACACGCGATCGATCATCCACCAGAATCTGTTCGTCAGCTTGGGGATTGTGGCCATCCTGGTTCCGTCCACCATCATGGGCTTGAGCATTGGTGCCGCTGTTGCGATCCATGAGGGCTCCACACTGTTGGTCGTCTTCAACGCCTTGCGCCTGTTGGCCTACCGCAGAAGCACCTGATCCCTGAGCTTCAATCATGAAGCTAAGCAGGGAAATGACCTGAAGTAGAAGTACGGGTCGTGCGCGATCAGCGCACGACCCGTACTTTTCTCTCACTCGTCGATCCCGATGCGCTTGAGGCTTTCAAGGGCCTTTCCGCACTCAGGTGAGCCATGCCGTAAGCCGCAGGCCAATGCAGCTTTGAGGCTCATGACACCGGCTACGAAACCGACTTGATTGCCGACTCCGTGTCCGTCCGCAAATCCCTGATCATACGCAATCTCGACAAGCGCATTGATCGCCGCCAGGGTGTCCTGTTTGTTTTTACTCTTTTGCATATCTACTCCGCGAGCATTCAGCTCATATCGCTCGGTTAGGTGGCGGCGCCTTCAGGTTTGGGGTGAGCGAATCCCGCTCCCATAGCCAATCCCTAACGGGGGGCTCAGCCCGCCACCGTAAGGAAAATCAGCTATTGAGAGCAGATGACTCGTTTTGGTCACCCGTGCTGCTCGCCTCACCGCATTGGCACTGAGTGGGTACATCCGGGTAGTCGCTGTGATTCTCAATGAACAGCGTTCGGCAGGTTTCGCACCCATAGATCCGGGGCAGGGATTTAAGGCCGCTCGGAAGCACGTCACTCAGAGGCTCGTTATGCCAAGGAGCCCCGTCAAGGATTCTTGAACGCAGGATGTTTCCCAGGCGCCAGGTGTCACTTTGTGCGCGCCAGGACCACATCGGCGCAGAAAGCGAATACTGGATGAAGGTCTCTTGTGACTGCCTGGATAGCGGGTACTTGGGGCGGGTCCAGCCGGAAT
Organism: Pseudomonas sp. JY-Q; assembly: GCF_001655295.1. Taxonomy (NCBI): domain Bacteria; kingdom Pseudomonadati; phylum Pseudomonadota; class Gammaproteobacteria; order Pseudomonadales; family Pseudomonadaceae; genus Pseudomonas; species Pseudomonas sp. JY-Q. Next base: position 6,134,924 of record NZ_CP011525.1, read on the forward strand.
CGATGATGCTGAACCCCATGCCCATTTCTGCGCTCGGGTGGGTCTTTTCACCAAAGAAACGGTCATGCGTCGCTGGAGCCGTCGCATGATGGTCAGTCGGTGGGAATACCCACAGATAACACTCATCCCGGTTGACCATGCTGATGAGCTCGCTTGGCCCCCGCATGGGGGAATTTGCAGCCAGGGCGAAGCGATCCTTCCACGACATTTTGGGAGGCGGCGCAATACCAGCAGCGATGGCCAACGTGGCAGTCTTGGGGACGAAGCGATCGCCTAGCTCGTTCAGATCCAGGTTCTTGCAGAGAGCCTTGAAGGCCTTTTTGCGAGTCTTCGAGCTGAAGGAGGGGTCAAGGAGCAGGCGAACCTGGTTCACGCCGATTCCCGCAGTTCGTAGCACCTCAATGACTTCTTCAGCCACACCGACTGCTTGAAGATCGGTCAATCCTAAGCACGTTTTCGCCCGCTCGACCGCCGCGTAGAGGTTGTACTGCCGTGTCTCGTTGTCACGACAGACCTGAATTGGCAGCTTGTCTTGGATGGCAACTTGCGGTGCAACGGAGCCGATGGCCGCGTGGAACAGCTGGTGGAGGTGCAGATGAGAGTACGGGCGGCCAGAAGCCGAGAACGAGGCGTGCAGCTGAGCAGCGAGAGGTTGAAGCAGCTTTTTTGCAGGCATGACTATCCCCTAATGAGCGACGTTGGGGTAGCTGCGCTTGTAGGGCCGTTAGACGCGAAGCTGGACGTCGAATCAGGTTCAATCATGAATAGGAGTCAGGTTTGATTTGCTTGCACGGCCACCATGCAAAGCCCGACGCGGCAATCACATCAGATTCGCCGAGCTTTGGCAAGAGCGGTCATCGGTAAGCGAAAGCAGGTAGGAGGAGGGCGCTCCATGCTTGATCACCTCCAGAAACAGGAAAGCCGGAAGCACGTTGAGCGCTTCCGGCTTTCTCACGTCAGACTGATGAGAGGGATCAGAAGACGTATTGCAGGCGGGTCACGATGGCATTGCCGCTGTCGTCGCCCACGGTGTTCTCGTTGTTGTCGGTGCGCACGTTGATGTAGTTGGCACTGACTTTCACCGCCTCGTTGACGTACCAGTTCACACCCACCGTGTGGCTCTTGGCCTTGCGCTCGTTCGATTGGTCCGCCGCGGTGACCAGGTTGCCGTCTTCGACCTTGATATCGTCAAAGCGGTAGAAGACTTCCCAGGCCCCCAGTTCCTTGTTCTCTGGTTTGATAGTGTCGAACTTGGCACCATCGAGCTTGTAGATACGCGGCTCGCCGGTCAGGGTGTAAGCCATCTGGGCGTAGTAACCGGAGGCCTTCATGTCGTTGTTGGCCTGGTCAGCTTTCAGCTTGCGGCGAAGGTATTCCGCTTGAACCGAGAACGGGCCGGTGGCCCAGGCACCTTCGAGACCCCAGACCGAGTCGTCCTTCCACAGGCCATCTTGTGCAGCAGCACCGCCAAACAGCATGCGGTTGCCGTTGGTGCCGGCATCGCCGCCGCCATTGGTATCTACACCGCGGACGCCCAGACGCGAACGAATCCGGGTATCGACCGCACTGTTTTTGAGGTCGCGGTAAGCGTACTGAGCACCGACGTGCAGGACGTTGCCATCACTGTGCAGCGGTGCGAACACGCCACGTACGTTGTAGCGCTTGGTGCTGTCGCCATCCGAGTTGTTATTGGTTTCGCTGAAAACGCTACCGGAAACATAAGCCATGTCAGCGATGGTGCTGGTGGCTTGAACACCCATGCCGGCGTTGTCGTTGATCCAGTCCGCCAGGTCGTACGAGAGGTTCCGCTCCATGGCGGTGGTCCACTTCGAACTGGTGGCTTTCTCAAGACCGAAGTCGGTGTAGAAACGGCCAAAGCGCAGTTGCACCGGCTTGAAACCCGTGTAGGTCAGGCTGGCTTCGTCGAAGTAGCCGTCGGAGTCGTTGCCCGTGTTGCGGGAAAGGTCGTAGTTGAGCTGATACTTCCAGTCGCGGTACAGCACGCCACCGAGCTCAAGGTAGGCGCGACGGAAGTAGCCTGCGTCAGCGGTATCGCCATTCTTGGTGAAGACACCATCGAAACGGCCGTAGTCGGCCTGAACTCGGCCGCCCAGTTTGAAACTGAATTCCTTGTCAGAAGTCGATACTTCAAGACCGCCCTTGGTCTTCAGAACGATGTCAGCTCCGTCAGTGGTTACTGTTCCGGAGAATGCTTGCGAGGAAAATGTGCCTATTATTGCGGCAGCCAACAGCTTTTCCCGCATGTTCGAAGAACGGATCATTGCTTGCCTCTCGTATGTTAAGTGCTTAGCTACCGACGTTATATTTCGCCCTGCGCCGGCCTAAATTTATCTTGCAGATGGGAGCAGGCCACGGTTGTCACCTGCTGTAACAAGATGCCTTTGTTCTAAGCACTCTGACTAGGTTGCAAGCGAATATGACAGTTGTGTTTCTGTAGTGTTAACGGAGGAGTTTCAAACCTAACAAAACTGTTACCGAACAAGCCAGTCCTTCTTATCAAAGAAGCTCTTCTTGATCAATCTTCGAATTTCCAAAACCTGCGGATTGCGGACAAGCTTCGTTTTGATAACAAGATAGACATCTTTCTCCTCCAGGTCGTCCAGGAAACCCGGCACGGGTAGGATATTTCTCTCCAGTTTTCGGCTGTAGTCGGGCAGCACTCCAATACACGCACCGCCAACGACAAGGCCTCGTGATAGGTTGTAGCTCTTGACCCGAGTGGTACCGCCCTGATGCTCAGCCATTATCGATGCCCACTTTCGTGAGCCCGCCAAGATCTCTTCATCCCAAGGGACAACGAGCATGAAGTTGTGCAAATCCAAGCTCTCCACTGGAAGGGTGACGCTTCTTGAATAGCGGCTGGAAATGAACAGGGCGTGCCCAATCCGGCCAAGCCGTTCAAACCTATACGTAGGATGGCGATCAAGCGCGCCTTTATCATCTGGGCTCACCAAAGCGATACCCACATCGACTTCACACTCAGAAAGCATCTGCGTTGTGCATTCTGAATGGATTTCCAGCTGCATTTCGGCATGATCACGCACGTAGGCGACTAGATCGCGGTTTACGATGTCGTTCAGCACTGGCTCTGTGATCGCGATGGTAAGCCTGGGGACTTCCTTTTCACCGGACTTGCCAAGGCCGTCTGGGCCGAAGAGCTGGCACAGGTAATGGCTGACCCTCTCGCCTGTGCGGGTCAGGGCAAGCTTGTTGTGTTTGTAGACAAACACGGGAGCACCAATGTGCTCTTCCAGTTTCTCCAAGCGTTTCCGCAGGCCTACCACTGGCACATTGAGCCCTCGGGCAGCCTGTTTGAAACTGGCACAACGTGCTGTTGCGAAAAACTCTACGGCCAGCTGATCATCAATTGGCAAATCATCCAATATGTCAGGGCTGTAAGGAACAACGGTGCTTGTATATGTTTCATTTTGTGTAACCATTAGGTCCCCCTTAATTCGGGGAATCTATCTCAATGCCACCCGGTGTTTCCTTATCTTGTCAACATTGTAATCCACGGGTCATGCATGCGTTATCGGAAGGCTTTTATTTCGAAAGCGTAATTTTCAGGCAATCCCTCTGATATTGTAGCGTGCTAGCCTAGTGCGCCGACTTGTTACTTACCATATATAGATTCGGCTAATTACGCATTTACATTTAGTTCACTATTTTTTCACCTTTGCCTCCATAGGCTTTGGGCATGGAAAATCAAACCCCACCTCTTACTACCTTACTGATTCGTTATCTGGGGATCGGCTTCATAGCAACGGGAGTCCATTATGCGGTGTTCCTATTGCTGGTTACGACAGAATTCGTTACTCCGTTACTGGCCAGTATCTGTGGCGGCATGGTTGGCGCAATCGCGAGCTTCATTGGAAATAGGGCGCTCTGTTTTGTGGCAGATGGCTCTCGTAAGTTTCAGCCTGTCAGGTTTGCACTGGTCGCGTTAACCACAAACTTCGGCAATGGCGTGGGTATGTGGTTCCTCATCAAGTCGAATCTGTCACCGCTCATCTCCCAAGTCGTAGTGACCTTAAGCCTCACTGCACTTGGATTCATTGCACATCGTTTTTGGACATTCAATCATGCAGACATTACATCGCTTTCCCGAGCGCCCTGATCCCTTGTTAACCATCGTGGTCCCTTGCTTCCAGGAAGAGGAAACCATCCCCGAGTTCCACCAGCGAATCACCCGCGTGGTGAAGCGCTTACCCGTCTCCTGCGAAATCCTCTATGTCGACGACGGCAGTAATGACCGGACGGCCGACATTCTTCGCCACTATCAGGATGGGTCATCTGTACGTTGCCTGTCCCTGAGTCGCAACTTCGGCAAAGAGGCTGCACTGAGCGCCGGGATAGACCATGCCCGTGGCAGTGCGCTGATCTTCATTGATGTCGACCTGCAGGATCCACCAGAGCTCATCGCGGCCATGGTGGACTACTGGCAACGCGGCTACGACGTGGTGAACATGCAGCGCAACCTGAGAATCGGTGATTCGTGGTTCAAGCGCATGAGTGCCCGGGCTTACTACTGGGTCATGCAGCGCCTGGTGGAGAAGGTGGACATGCCGGCCGATGTCAGCGATTTCCGATTGATTGGGCCTGCGCCGCTGGCAGCCCTGCGGGCCCTGGATGAACGCTCCAGGATTCTCAAAGGCATGATCGGCTGGGTAGGCTTTCGTACCATCGAACTGCCCTACAATCGCACTGTTCGCCATGCCGGGAGCACCAAATGGAATGCAGCTGGCCTGTTCAATCTGGCCATCGAGAGCATCGTCAGCTTCTCTCGCAAACCACTGCGCATTTTCAGCCTCATCAGTTTCGGTCTTTTCGTCTCCAGCATCTGCTACATGCTTGCGTCGCTTGTGGCAGGCAGTTTCGACATCCATCACCTGATCGTCGGAATGGCTTCATTCATGTGCGTCGGTGTCGCCATGGTGGGGGAGTACCTGGGCGTGACACTCGCGGAAGTGAAGCGCCGGCCTCTCTATTTCCTGAAGCACAGCAACAAGGCAGATCCCGTGTCACTCCACCCTTCGATGGCTTCGATCGAGGGTAAGAAATGCTGAACCTGAAGAACGAGAGGACGCTGTGGTGGGTCCTGGGTTCGATTTTGCTATTGCGTTTGGTGGGGCTGGGCATCTACCCGCTGATGGACACATCTGAGGCCCGTTACGCTGAAATGGCTCGCAAGATGGTCGAGTTGAATGACTGGATCACGCCCATGTTCGACTACGGGGTACCGTTCTGGGGCAAGCCTCCGTTGTCCTTCTGGACCCAGGCCGCGAGCATGACGGTCTTCGGCGTTAACGAGTTCGCTGCGCGCTTCCCAGCGTGGCTACTCCACCTGGCAAGCTGTTTCATCATCATCAAACTCGGCACGCAGCAGATTTCTCGTAACGCCGGCATCTGGGCTGCCATTATTTTTTCCAGCACCACACTTGGCCTGGTCTCCAGCGGTGTTGTGCTGACTGACCCTGTTTTGTCGTTCTCGATTCTGCTGGCCAGCTACGGTTTCTGGCGTTGGATGAAGTGCGCCAGCAAGGCGGATGCCTACCTGATGTTCGCAGGTCTCGGGCTGGGCTTGCTTGCCAAAGGGCCGCTGACCCTGGTGCTTATGGGGGCGCCGGCATTCGCCTGGTTCGTTATCTACAAGGAATGGGGACGGGTACTGAGGCTTCCCTGGATTAGCGGCCTTGTACTCATGTTCGGTATATCCGTGCCATGGTATGTCGCGGCCGAGATGAAAACGCCCGGCTTCATGGAGTACTTCTTCGTTGGTGAGCACTGGAGCCGCTACGTCGTCAGTAACTGGGCAGGGGACCTCTATGGTAGTGCTCATGCCAAGCCGTACGGCAGCATCTGGATCCAGCTCGGATTGTCGCTACTGCCATGGGCCTTGTTTCTACCACTGTTGATCCGCAAGCGTGGATCGATGCAGCGCTTCAAAGCCTACCTCTGGCTGTGGGCCTTGGCGACACCGGTCTTCTTCACATTTGCAGGCAACATTCTGTGGACCTACCTGCTACCCGCGCTGCCAGCGTGGGCATTGCTGCTGTCTGCACGGGTCAGCGAAGTTGGCCCGAAGACCACCTGGGCTGCCGCTGCGAGCGCATTGGTGTTGCCAATCATCGGTGCGGGCATCATCTACGCCGGGGTACTAGAGGAGCGCCCTCAGAATCAGCGGGATGTGGTTCAAGCCTGGCTCAATGTGCAGTCTGCTCATTCCGCTCCCCTGATCTATCCTGGCCGCCGCTCATACTCGTCGGAGTTTTACAGCAGCGGGAAGTCCGAGAACATCAAGGATCCTGCCAAGTGGCCGCGGGATGGCTCGTTCTATCTGTCCAGGCGCTTGCGAGACAGCAAGGATGGTCTGCCCGCTGATCTAGCTTGCACATCGATCACCGAAGCGAACGCCAGCCAGCTCCTGCTGTGCCATTGGAAACGCCCCGCACAAGGTGCCGAGGGTCTGGCCGGAGAAAGCAATGCGGAAACGCCTCGCAAGAACGAAGGCTAAATTCCAAGCACAAAAAAGCCAGGTTTTACCCTGGCTTTTTTGTCGATTTCTTTCGTCATTTGAAGTCCTATTTAACCGCCGATTAATTGTCGGCTTGTTCCTTACCATCCTTGCTTTCTTTCTTTTGCTCTTGAGCGACTTGTTGTTTGTTCTGGTCCGAAGAGTCATCGCTCCATAGGCGAGCCTGTTCGGTTCGGAAGTTCTCGTTGAACTGTTTCGTTCGCTCGAAGCCGCCTTCAGCGTAAGCGGTACCCATGAGACCCAGCAGCAGGCTGCCAATAGCGATAGATTTGACAAATTTCATTGTGAACCTCGGTTCATACTAGGCCAACCTGATTAGCGGCCTTTGTTGGTTTGTAGTTTAGGAACGCGAAGCTAACGACAAGGTGAGTCAATAATTACAATTCCGTAATTTTGGCTGCAGATAGGATGCGTTAAATCTTCAAATCTGGAAGGATCATGTCTATCTCGGCACTGTCGAGGGCGACTTCGAATTTTCTCTTAAATTACAATTTTGATATCTAGCGCGTTAATTCAGCGCGGCGTTGTTGGCCGCCCTAGGAGATAGCCATGAATGACATAGAGCCCTGGGCAGTTGCTATCGGTGACTTTCGCCGCTGCACTGAAAAACTCACTGTCCAGCTCGATGAGCTGACCTCGCAGACGCGCACCTCCAGCGCTGTTCTGGAGAGGTCGAACGAACTGGTGGAGCAGGTGGACGCTGTCGGCCGGCAGATTCAGGAGGAGGTGCGAAAGGCGGAGAAGGCTTGGTCGAACGCGGAGGAGGTTGCCTTGCGCGCCGCTGCATCAGCGTATTCAGCTGCATGCCGCGGAGTCGACACCGCCATCCAGCCACTGATCTCGGAGCTTACAGCAGCGACAAAGGCGGCGGACGCCTCTATCCAGGAGCTCAAGCGGGCACCGGTGCTGGCCAAGCGTTATGTGATGGTGGTCGCCACGGCGTTCTTCATTCTGGCGCTGATCTGTGTCTACTCGACCATGCGCCTGATCGATGCCGCCGGCAGCGTAAGTGCTCAAGAGAAAGTGAATGCTCAGTACTTCTCACACCTGTGGAAAAACGCCAATCCTGACGAACAGAAGATTATTAAGTCGGTGATTCTGCGGTCGCCCATGGACCCTGTGGTCCTTCGGCACTGATGCATTGAGGCAAACAAAAGGCCCGTCGATTGACGGGCCTAATCGTGTCTGCGCAATTTAAGCGGCGGTCATTGCCGGCTGCATTTGCTGGGCTTCCGGAAAGTGAAGGTGGAACCAGGTGAAGTTTTCTTCGGTCACCTCCACGCTCGCCGATCCCTGGTGCAGACTCATGATCGACTGCACAATGGCCAAGCCAAGACCGGTACCGCCTTCGCTCCGTGCTCGGCTCTTGTCCACACGGTAGAACCGCTCAAACAAGTGCGCGTGGTGTTCCTTGGCAATACCACGGCCGGGGTTGCCGACACTCAACGTCGTACCGCTCGCACTATGCTGCACCTTAACGTAGACCGTGCGGCCGCGAGGGCAGTAACGGATCGCGTTCGAGACCAGATTCGAGACGGCACGTTGAACCATCAGGCGATTCCCGCGCACCACGTCATCACTGCCGGAGATCTGCAGCTGAATCTCGCCTTCTTCTGCTGAAATGCTGAAGAGATCGCACACTCGCTGAACCTCGTCGACCAAGGAGACGGATTCGAACTCCACCATTGATGCTGGATGACTGACCTGGGCCAAGAACAGCATGTCGGAAACCATGCGGCTCATGCGGTCCAGCTCTTCTGTGCACGACTCCAGAACCTCCCGGTACTCGGAAAGCGATCGTTCTCTGGTCAAGGCAACCTGGGCCTTGCCCATCAGGTTGGAAAGCGGTGCTCGAAGTTCGTGAGCAAGGTCGTCAGAAAACTGCGAGAGCTGCTGAACCCCATCATCCAGGCGAGCCAGCATGATGTTGATGCCGTCGGCGAGCATTTTGAGTTCTGCCGGCATCCCATCAGTTGGAAGGCGATGGTCGAGGCTCTCGGTTGAGATTTTCGAGGCGATCTTGAGGAACTTGGTCAGTGGTAGCAGGCCTCTGCGCACAGTCCACCAGCCAATGGCCAAGATCAGTGCGAGGATGACGGGGGACATCATCAAGGCCCAGGTCAGCAACGCATCGAGCAGCGCCTCACTGGATGACTGGTCCATGGTCATATAGACGCTGACCTCTGTTCCATCGCCCAAACGCATGATTCGAGAAGCACTCAGCAGAGGACGGTCCTGCGTATCACGCCATTCGTGCTCTTTGGGCTGGGCCGCCGGCTGAAACTTGTGCACCTCCAGATTGACCTGTTTCGAGCCAATCGAGAGCAGGGGAGTCTGATTCTGTGAGGTATCGAATATGCTCACATACAGGTTGTTGTGGCCCATGACCAAATCGACAAGCTGATGCGCATCCGCGTTGACGCCGGAGATGTCCGGGATGGTGGACAGGTTGTGAGCCATCCCCGCCATCTTTACTTCCAGGTCTGCTCTGGCATTTCTTTCCAGAGCCTTGCCTACCATCAGATAGCCAAAGGTGGCGAACAGAAGCAGCAACGCTGCGCTCATCAACCCAACTTTTAACCCCAGCTTTGCAGCCAGGCTGAATGGCCTCATGCGCGTTCCTCAAAAACGTACCCAACGCCACGAAGCGTGTGAATGAGCTTGGTTTCAAACGGGTCATCGATCTTCGAGCGCAAGCGCCGGATGGCTACATCGATGACATTGGTGTCGCAATCGAAATTCATATCCCAGACCAACGAGATGATCTGAGAGCGAGTCAGCGCTTCGCCCGTTCGGCTCATGAGCAGGTGCAGAAGCGCAAATTCCTTGGTGGTGAGATCGATGCGTGTGCCACCGCGGAAGACGCGATGGCGGACGGAGTCGAGTTCCAGATCGGCAATTTTCAGCGAGCTCTTCTCGACTAACTCATCACCACGGCGTTGCAGCGAACGGATGCGAGCAAGCAGCTCAGGGAATTCGAATGGCTTCACAAGGTAGTCATCCGCGCCGCCGTCCAAGCCCTTGAGCTTGTCATTGATGCGTCCGCGGGCGGTCAGCATGATGATGCGGACCCGGCTGGTCTTACGGATGGTTTCCAGCAGGTCCCAGCCGTCGATACCCGGGAGGTTCACGTCCAGGAGGACCAACGAATAGACATTAGTGTTGAACAAGTGCAGAGCATCTACACCGTTGTGCACGATATCTACGACATACCCGCTTTCGGATAGGCCCTGCTGAAGATATTCGGCAGTTTTAATTTCGTCTTCCACAACTAGAACGCGCATAACTTATCTCAAGGTGTGAGGAAGGAGTTGGCCTAATCCGCCAAGATTATGGTTGCAGGCTGTTCGAAAGTTTGGCTGAGGGTATGGCATGTGGTAGTCGCTACGGATGCTCCGATCAACTTGTCGTGCAGCCGCGGCAAGTTGCAATTTTCCAGGCACCTACAGCGTCATTGGACGAAAAGTGACCGAAAAATCATGTACGGAGAGCTTTTTCGACCGGTTCTCCGTGTTAAACGCGAACCTCACCCATACCCATGAGCTGTTTTCGAACCCTCCACAGGTTTGCCAGGGCGAACAGCGTGGTCAACTGAGCCGTGTTTTTCATCAGCCCACGAAAACGTATTTTCACGTAACCAAACTGCCGCTTGATCACGCGAAACGGATGCTCGACCTTGGCCCGTGTCTGAGCCTTGCAGAACTCGATCTTGCGCTTGGCTTTGTACAGTACGCTGCGCTGGTTCAGCTTGGAATAGGTGCTGCGACGCGCTGCAATCTGCCAGATCACCCCCCGATTTTCATGCTCTTCGCGCCTTTCGACACCGGTGTAACCGGCATCTGCATACACGGCGTTTTCTTCGCCATGCAGCAGTTCAGCCACCTGCGTGACATCGGCCACATTGGCAGCGGTGCCATGGACGTGATGCACCAGGCCGGACTCGACATCGGCACCGATGTGCGCCTTCATCCCGAAGAAATACTGACCGCCTTTCTTGGTCTGGTGCATCTCGGGATCACGCTTGCCTTCTTTATTTTTGGTCGAGCTGGGGGCATGAATAATGGTGGCATCGACGATGGTGCCTTGGCGCAGCGACAGGCCTTTTTCCTGCAGATAACCATTGATGACCGCAAGGATTGCCGGTGCGAGCTGATGCTTCTCCAGCAAGTGCCGGAAGTTCATGATCGTGGTGTCTTCGGGGATTGGCGCGCTCAGCGTCAGGCGTGCGAACTGGCGCATGGGCGTGATTTCGTAGAGCGCTTCCTCCATGGCCGGGTCGCTCAGGGAGAACCAGTTCTGCAACAGATGGATGCGCAGCATGGTTTCCAGAGGATAGGGTTTTCTACCGCCGCCGGCCTTGGGGTAGAACGGTTCGATCAGCTCCAGCAGGCCTGCCCAGGGCACCACCTGATCCATTTCGGCGAGGAAGCGCTCTCGGCGGGTTTGCTTGCGCTTGCCGGCGTACTCAAAGTCGGAAAAGCTCATCTGGCTCATGGGCGGCTCGGATCAGGTGTTGCGGGGATTCTCGCATAACTGAAGGCTTGTTCGGAGATTCCCTACCTCTGTCCATACGCCGGGTCACCTGAGGACGCTTGAATCTTAACGCGAAGAAGCTGGCCGCGGCGAAATCCTACAAATTTGTAATGTAGCCGCAAGATTTCTGACAGTCATGCAGGCTCCACCCCTAAGCATAGCGGATTCTGGGGCCTGCGGCGGTGTATGACAGATTCGCCTGGCAGGTGGAATCGGCCAGGACAGGCAGCATTTCGGTCGTTAGCTTGCAAGGACTGGTACTGGCCTTGGATCGAGGGCGCCACGCAGGCAGACCCCATGCACGGCCGCAAACCGCAGCGCCTTTCTGCAAATTAGTTCACGTGGCGGCTCGATATTCTCTCGAATAATTATCTTACAATCTATTACATGTCCAAATTGTAATTGCACGATCATCTTGGTGTTAGCCTCCTTTGCTAGTTTAAGGGCAGCGGAAGAGGCATCGCTGCTTTGGAAATTGTCTCATTTCAAAGCAGCTTGGCAAGAGCACCGAGCAGTTGTTCGCGCCAGTGCATTCACCTGTAAACCATACGCTCCTTTGGTAGGTGAATTTTAGCGCCCCCCTACGGGCGCTTTTTTATTAAGGGACTTCTTATGAACACTACTGTATCAGCGATCGCCGTGTTTATGCTCTTTACATCACTAACAGCCAATGCCCAAAGCGGTATGGAGATCAATAAACACATCGAGCGTACTGCTAGAGAGGCTACAGCGGATTATGCTCAACGCGTAAAAAAGCCCATGCCTCAACTAGAAGACTACGCCTATGGCATGGACCTGGACGTTGGTAAGTTGGTGTATGTATCACCCAATGTGCGGTACTGCGGTAATGTAAGAAGCATGATGACCTACGAAGACTCGAAAGGCGAACTGCACATGGTTCGCTACCTGGTGAAGGGCGAGTGTGTTAATAGCCGTTAAGACTCATCAAGATGATCCCTGCGGCCACCGGATCATAGAAGCTCAATGCCGAACCGGCGCAGCAGTATGGCGAAGCCTCCGAAGCTGGCCATTGTGATGAGGATGCTGCTGATCAGTGTCGGCCAAAAGCCGAGCTTAGGTAGCAGCAATGGAAAAGCAATAAACATCGGCAGGGTCGGAAGCACGTACCAGAACGTGTACCAAGCATGGTTGGAGATCTTCTCCATGCTCTGGTTCTCTAAATAGAGCCAGACCAACGTCACGACCGTGACCAAGGGTAGGGCGGCGACCAAGCCGCCCAGCTTGTCGCTGCGTTTCGCCAGCTCTGACACGAGAATCACTATACCGGCAGTGAGTAGGTACTTCGTGATGATCCAGGCCATCGCTGAGCCTTCTGGAGGTTGTTGACGAGGGCAGGCGAAGCCATTCACCAACCCCCTTGAAGCGCTCCTGCCGTTTACGGCATCCCTCACCGCATTTTTTTTGCAACATCACCCTCAGCCAGGAGGGTGATGTGTTTGCATGGTGTTTACCGATCGGTCAGTGCGAGGGTGAGGGAACGCTCTCGTGGAAAGCTGCCCGCTCGATCTGGATGGTGCAGTGATGGATTTCGAATGCATCGCTGACAGCATCCACGACGGCCGCCAACACAGCATCCCCATCTGCAGAATCCCGAACCACTACGTGCGACGTCATCACGTTACTGCCACTGCTGACAGCCCACACGTGCAAGTCATGAACGTCCGTCACGCCATCTACTCCGAGGATGGTGGCCTCGATTGCCGTAACGTCGAGCCCCCTCGGGACACCCTCCATGAGGATCCCCAGGCTTTCGCGAAGCAACTGCCACGTCCGCGGCAGAACCCAAAGGCCGATCGCCACAGCGACAATCGTGTCGACCCAGGTCCAGCCGGTGAAGCGGATGATAAGTGCCGCGATGATTACGCCAAGCGAGCCGAGCATGTCGCTCCAAACTTCGAGGTAGGCTCCTTTGACGTTGAGGCTTTCGTTGCTCGCAGATGCCAGAAGGCGCATCGAAATTAGGTTGATGATCAGGCCGGCGATTGCGATCCACATCATCGCTCCGGTAGCGATCTCCGCCGGCATGAAGAAGCGCTGGTAGGCCTCATACAAGATGTACATCGCCACCAGGAAGAGCAGCACGGCGTTGAACGTCGAAGCCAGAATTTCCAGGCGCGCATAGCCGAAGGTTCTTTTCTGATCCGCCGGCCGCTTGGCTATCTGAAGTGCAATCAGTGAGATCGCCAAGGCGGCAGTATCTGTGAACATGTGAGATGCGTCCGACAGCAGCGCCAGGCTGCCGGTAATCCACGCACCGATCACTTCTGCAATCATGAAGCTGCCAGTCAAGCCGAGCGCCATGATTAGCTTCTTCTGATGCCCCTCGCGTACTGCAGCGCTGCCATGGTCATGATTTGAACCCACGTATTTCTCCTTGCGCAGGGTTGTGGTCTCGTTGGCCTTCCTGTCTACCTAGCCTTAGAGCGTCGCTTGGCCACACTGACTGCAAAATCTTGCTCCTGCACTCAGCAGCGAGCCGCAGGCGGTGCAACCACTCGATAGCGGTGTTCCGCAGTTTAGACAAAAGCGTGCTGACGGATCGTTGGCCGTCCGGCACTGCCTGCAGCCCTGCAGATCTTTGATGGGGGCAGGAGTGGGAGGGCGCCCGCCGTCATACACCTGATTACCGCCGTCGCAGCCCTGCTGCCGGCCATGGCGATCATATTGCTCGGCCCCATGTCCCCCGCTGTGGTGCTTGCCTCCACCGTGGTTTCCACGGCCATGGTGCCCGCCCAGGATGTTTTTGAAAAAGCTCATGGTATTCGCCCCTCATTGATGGGTGACATATTAACGAGCAAAAGTTGAAAATTATGTTCTGCTCGCGAGAAAGACTTGTAAGTTGAATTGAAAGTTCAAAATTAGCCTACGACAAAACGAAACCGTTTTGTTTGTGAAATTAAATTTATCTAGCTGAGCGGAGCATTGCTTTTGGTGGGTAGTATTCCCCTAATTTTGATCATAGCGTGATCAATGACAATCAAAACAGCAGTAATTGGATTTCTGTCAGCATTGTAATCCCGAGGTCATCGTGTCGTTATCAGGTCCCGGAAATAATGCGCTCAGCGAGATTCATTTCTCTTTTTATCCCTATGCCTCACACATACTAAGCGTCCCCAACGCCTAGGGGCCTAAGGCCTCTGACGCTCCGCACATTGCGCAATCGCTCAGCATCTGTCGACGGTTTGCCTTGTAGCTCCCGCTAACTCCATAGCTACCGCCATGGATAAGCAGCTTCCAGAGTTTGATAATGACACCTTCCAAATCCATTGTTCACACCCTGTTAAGCAAATGGATCTTTGCTATTCGCAATGCGCGGCAGAAAGGCATCAGTACTAATTTGCTAATCGGCCTGGTGACTTTTTGGTTACTGCTATTCGCGAACGCTGAGCTCTGGAACGTGCTCTGGAAGCTGGTATTCAAAACCGATGAAGTGAACTGGCAGCTAGCGGCTAGCCTCCCAGTCATAGTATTCGCATGGGTGTTTACCGTTCTGAGCTTGCTGTCATGGGGGCGGCTGGCCAAACCCATACTGTGCCTGGTACTGATCAGCGCGTCTTTTGCGAGTTACTTCATGAATGCCTACGGCATCGTGATCGATTACACAATGTTCACCAACGTTGTGGAGACCGACGTCGCTGAGGCAACCGAGCTGCTGAATTGGAAGCTCGGTCTTTGGGTCGCAATGGTTGGGGTGTTGCCCGTCTACCTGATTGCCCGGGTTCCCCTCCGGCGCAAGCCTTGGGCCAAAGCTTTGGTCAGCAGGTTCATTGCTCTGTCGCTCGCTCTGTTGACCTTATCTGGCATCGCGTTGAGTCAGTACCAGTCGTATGCCTCCTTGCTGCGCAACAATCGGGAGATCCGGCTGATTCTGGTACCTACCAACTTGTTTGCGGCTGGCCATGGGTACCTGAAGCGTCAGCTGGCCTCACCTAAAACGCTGACGGCCATTGGTACTGATGCGGTAGTTAATCGACAGGGTGCGGCTCGTAAACCCAGGCTGCTGGTACTGGCAGTAGGAGAGACCGCTCGCTCCGCCAACTTCTCCCTCAACGGCTACTCCCGTGAAACGAATCCGGAACTAGAAAAGCGAAATGTCATTAGCTTCACGAACGTGAGCTCCTGCGGTACCGCTACCGCGGTCTCGCTGCCATGCATGTTCCTGGACGTGGGTAAGGCCCAGTACAAAGATGGCTTGGCCAAGAGCCGAGAAGGGCTGCTCGACGTGCTTCAACGCGCTGGCATCAGTGTCATGTGGACTGACAACAACTCGGGGTGCAAAGGGGTCTGCGACAGGGTTCCCAACCACAAGGCTGCCTCTCACGCGGATTCCCAACTGTGCACCAGCGAGGAGTGTAAGGACGGGGTGCTGCTCACGGAGATGCAAGACTTCATCAAGCGCCAGGAAGGCGATGCTGTCCTGGTGCTCCACTACAAAGGCAGTCACGGCCCGGCCTACTACAAGCGCTACCCCTCGCAATTCAAGAAATTCGCACCGGTGTGCGAGACCAACGAGCTCGACAAATGTAAGCAGGAGGAGGTGGTCAATGCCTACGACAACTCAATCCTCTACACCGATTATGTGACTGCAAATCTCATCGATATCCTGGCGGCCAACACCAAGTTCGACACTGCGCTGATGTACGTTTCGGACCACGGCGAATCGCTGGGGGAGGGTGGGCTCTATCTACACGGGCTGCCTTACGCGATGGCTCCTGACGAGCAAACAAAGGTGCCGTTGGTACTTTGGATGTCTGACTCGCTCGCGAAGAGCGAAAAGGTCAACGTGGGTTGTTTGAAAGCTCAAACCACGTCCCCGCTGAGCCACGACAACCTGTTCCACACCGTGCTCGGCATGATGAACGTCCAGACGTCTTCGTATCGCTCAGCGCTGGATTTCACTGCCCCTTGTAAGCCCTTTGTCGGAGGCTCTTATTCTGGCCTCTGAATGTTCGATGTGGACCGGATCATCGGCCAGGCGGTTCTGCACCAGCCTGCTTTGACAGCTGAGAGAAGCTGGACTAATTACATAGCTGCATTCAACAACCCAAGCGGAAAAGGAAGTTTTGCATGAGCATCAAGCCAGGCCCAAAGCGCACCAATGAAGATGGCACTCCGGACAAAAGGCAGCGAGTCACCCCTGAAAAGCAGAAGGACCATCCGGACCTGAAACCCCACAAGCACAAAAAGGGGGAGTAAGAAAAAAGCAGCTCTCGGGAGCTGCTTTTTTTTTGGGGCTGTGTGCAAACCCTCCCGACCGTCTCGCTGATCAATCGGACCGCGTCGTGAGTCTTCCGCTTGGCTTGATGGATTCTGAAGCTACCTCCGGATCGGTTATCCCTTCAGTGCGGACGACGAGACTGATATCCCAGAGCGTTGAGCTGATACTCGCTGACAGCCCGAAATTGTGATTCTGCGATTTGACGCAGGCGCTCAACCTCTTCGGCAGATGAGCCAGAAGCCTGCGCCTCGTGGTATTGCTTCATCGCATCCACTGCGTCGGTATACATGGGGTGGTCGGGGAGAAGAGCTGGCATCTTTTTCGTCATGTAGCGGCAGGTCCTCACTGGATAGTCGACGGTGGTTTACCTGCTTTGAGGAGCTGAAAATCAATGACCGCCTGATAGAGCGAATCTGCCAATGGGTGAAGACGCTGTACCTCAAGGTCTGGCAATCCAGCAGCCTCCGCTTCGTGGGCCTGTCGGATAGCTTCAAGCGCTTGCCTCATCAGTGGCTCACCAGCCTCGACCATTCCAATGAATGTGCGCTTCACAACATTTTGCTCCATTCAGCTGAAGATGAATTATAGGACACCGCGGCGTGGCAAGGCCCCGAGCAGCATAGGTGTTCGACGCCCGACTGAACGAATCAATGAGGAGCGCGCTGGCCTGGGGAGTGGCCAGGGCGCGTGTCGTAGCTACGTTGTAAACCACTTTTTTTCACTGTAAACCACTGTGGTTACAGTGAAAAAAAGTGGTTTACAACAGGCCTCCTCAGGCCTGAGTCAGCTCCAGCAGATCGCCCAGTTCCTCCCGGGCCATCTTCACTCTATCCATTCTGCGATAAGGATGATCAACCGGCATCCGGATAAGGGATTCGAACCAAGCCGAATCGAATTTGATGACTTCCTTGTGAATGTGCTCAAGCTCACCTCCGCGAGGCTGTGACACTACAAACTCCATGCTTTCAACCAAGCCGGACGCTTCACTGTCTTTGACGATTCGATGGCGGATGAAACTCATTTTGAGATCAAAATATGCCGCCTTCGAACCAGGCACCTTCTTCGATTCCAGCCGACCAGTGCTGCTGATTTCCGCCCCTGGCACCTCAGCGGCAATAGCTTTCACCAGCTCAGCATTTCCAATGACCTTCTGGCCAAACAGGCGGGTGGCGTCCGACATGTAAGCAAAGATCCATGGCACATTGCGAAGCGTCGCGCCGGTATAGAGGTAGCCACGCTCTCCCTTGTAACGCTGCAGCATGCCTCTCAACGCGTTCTCGGAAAGGACCAGTTGGGTCTCTTTCTCCAGGATGTAAACCACGCGATCGAACTGTTCGATCAATAGCTTGAGAATCTTCCGTGGGACGCCGTCAAACCTGGTTTTTCGTTCTGTTTTCTTGTGCTGGCGAGGCTGGAAGTACGGGCAATCGTTACGGGCCTCACTATCAAATGGAGCGATGCCGCGAATGCTCTTAGTAGCATGTTTCCCGAATGGGTTCTTCACGTTAGGCGGTAGCTCATACAGCCCAACCAGCTGGACAGGGTTGTCGCATGCCGGGCATACAGCAAACTGAGCTAGCTTGCCGGCACTTCCAGGCTGGTACCATGGATCTCTGCGGAAGGTCTCGGCCTCGAAACCTTCCTTGTCGATGATCTTGCTTTCTGTGTCTTCGATGCGGACCTTATAGACATCCATCTTTGCTGAAACCGTATCAATAGAGGGTCTCTGGATGGTAACGAGCGAGGATAGGCAGCAGTAGGCCTAACTGACCCTTTTGGTGGTCACCCACTGGTTTGAGGCCCGCCCAAAGCATGCCTGATCGACCTGGGCGGGCCCTAGAAACAACTAACCCCCTGGTGCGCAGTACAGGTCTGGGACCTGCCCGAGGCGTGGGGGCTATTCTTGGAGCGACAGTGACACCGGCTCCGGAGAAAATCAATTGGTTTGTAGAGCAGCCGGTCAGCTAAGGTCAAACCCAGATCCTAAAGGGGAGGCCGATAGCAGCTCAGTCAGCATCATCGGCACCTTCTTCATCTTCATCGGTATCCCCAACACTGAGCCAGTCGTGAAGGTTGTACCGCACGAAGTCTTCCGCATCGAGCATGGTAAAGTCTTGGAGCACCGTGACGTCTGCTCCACCGAAGTACAGCCCATCGTTGAGATTTCTGGCCACCCCGAGCAATTCATTCAGCTGGTCGTGCAGCTCATTTGCGCGCCTGGCGTGCTCTCGTTTGGTCAAAAACCGGAACACCACCTCGTAGGGCTCAGCCGGGTCGCGAATCTCGCCCTTGGGGTTGAAGGAAACCCAAGCACTAGCGAAAAATTGGTTGTTCTGATGGAGGAAATCGTCGACAAGCACGGCGATGCCCTTCATGCCGTCGTCACCTTGGTCTGCCTTCAGGCGGTTGACCAACTCGTCCGGCATCGCAATACGGTTGTAATGGTGGGACATCCAGTATGAGAAATACTGACCGTTTTCTTCGCTCAGCGTGATTACCGGATTTCGGTGGAGCGTCGGAAGCACGGCTCTCTTGGTCCACACACGCTTGTGAATCTTGAGCTCCAAAACCTGCTTTTCCGCGTGCTGCAGGTGCAGCGTACGTGGATTGAGGGCGTGCAGCTGCTTATCAAAGGCCTTTTTCTTTACCTTAACGGCAATCCACTCTATCCACGGCGCATCACAAAGGTTGCGTGCATGCACCGTGCAGGAATGGGAGGCCAACATCCAATAAGCTGGAGCCACCCCCTCGAATTGGCCTTTCAGGACCTCCTCGGATATGTGTTCAATCAAGGCGTCACCTGAGACGGTATCTCCTTGCAGCCAACCAGCAGCGCTAATGGCACTTACGATCTCTTGCTCAGGTGTATCAGCCATAATCAAACCAAATTCGAACCGCCCGATTTTTCTAACCTGGCGATGGTTTTGAGGTCCCTATCACGTAGCTGCTGCGCCTTGCCAGCCAACTCCGCAACCATTCCGTACACACCTTTAGCGCCATTTCGATTCCACGCTTCATCCGAAAGCGCATCCTGAATCAGGCGGCCATCGGCGGTTGGATAGAAAAGCACCCGATGCAGATACTGCGCTTCTTCGGCGTTAACTTGGCGCAACGCCTCAGTTAAAGCCGCAAGCCTCTCGGGAAAACCAGTGGCGGTTTTTCCAGTCCGCCAATTGTACACGGTCTGACGAGACACGTTGAAGATCTGCGCGATGGAGCTATCTGACAACTTGAAGTCGCTCCTAAGCTCCTCGATTAAGGCCGGCGCTACGTCTTCGGTAACATTGGCATCCTGGCTGGTGTCCACCTCGGTCCAGGCACCAGCATGCACGCCATGAAAGCTCATGCCTGCTGAGCCGATAAGTTGTGGATAGGGCAGGGAGGCAGTCCCAGGAGCGACTACTACCGAAACGGCCAGCATCGCTGTGAAAGCAATCGCCAATACAGGGTTTGCTGTCGTGCTACCTACACGCGGAGCAATTTCAGGGTTTTCCCAAGTAGAAGATCTGCTTACAGCAGCCCCGGTAGGATCAATCCATTGCCCATTCATTGCTGTAGTCATTTCGCCTTCCCCCAAACCTCAAAGGCATGATCTTTCGCGACTGTCCTAAAAGCAAAGTTAGCAGTCTTATGCAAACCGTCGAGTCTCGTGCAGATCTCCTCGGTTCCCAGTCGTTCGGCTAACTGCAGCGGCCAATGCGCATCCGTATCGAGAAGAGCACCATTTTCGCTAACAGGCACAAATGCACCTTGCAGAGGAGCACCATGCTTGGATGAATTCCTCGATTGCTTAGCAATTTCGAAAACCATGGCCGGCTCGACCAAATCTTCCGGTATCCACATACCAGTCTGCCGCCAGCATCTGATGTGCAGATACTCCGGATCTAGATGGTAGGTGGTAGTAGAGATTCCAAGCTGCTCCTTGGGGACTTTCCCATGCGCCGCTAGCTCATCGCATTTAAGTGGGAGCATGGCTTCCGGAAGGTAGTCGGCTAGGGTCTCACCTTCAGCTGGTTCAATTTTATCGACGTACCGCATCCCGATAGCGGTGATATCCAATGCACCTGCTTGCCCTACCAGCGCCTCAATGCACTCACGGAAAAGCGCTAAGTGGTTATCAAAATGAAGATAATTTGTGCTTTGCAGGATCATGTGATCCATGGCCAGCACGCACGCGTAGTCAGCATCCCGATTAAGGAACGCCCAAGAATTCGGTTCTCCGCTGTGCATCACCCCAGGCGGCACGCCCTTGACCATCTGGAAGAAGCCCGGGAGGCTCTGACGGATCGTGTGCTGAATGTCTGGGATCAGCTTTGGCAGCTTAAGAATCGGGGCAAATCTGATTACGCTCAACGCATAGATAAGCGGCGCCCTTGCTAAGACCCCTTCGCGTTCTGACATGTTAACTCCTCCACCGCGCCCAACGAGGGACCGGATTCTACATCATTTGACAAATCCTTTGACAAGAACTGTATAGCAGGGCCTTTCGATTTGACAAGCGGTCCCCGTGAGGGATGGAGTGCAGAAAACGCCTCCATCAGGAGCTTACTCGTCATTCCAGAAAAGCCTCTACAGACACCATCGCTAAGCCTCTGAGGAAGCACGAATTTTTAATCAGAGCTCTTCCTAGCAGTGAGAAGAAACTCAACGAATCGTCACCAGATAGCTCAATCCAGGGGAACGCTTGCTCTGATGGGGTGGTTCAGAAACGTGCTGTCTGGTCCAGATTTCTCATCTACGAAGAGCACGAAGAGCTCTTGGATCCAGAGTTTGAGGCCGTGATTGGCTGAATGGAGAGGTCGGAAAGAGGACGGGTGATCCAGTGAAGCACAAGCGCAGTCAGGAGGCTTGCGATGGTGTTCACTGAGATTGAGACGAGAGCATTCCGCATTTTGGAGAGTCCATTTTTTGAAGTGGACCTCTATTTAATGCGCATAAACTGTGTGTCACCACCACCCGCAGAAAATTTCGTCACGCCCCAGAATGGGAATTTGCATTCGGGGCGCACCACGATTCATCTCGTGCCAGAAGCCGCCTGCAGTGCAATCAATTGGCGAGCCAAGACTCGACTACCTCAGCGCCATACTCGTTTTTCCAGGCCTTAAGCGTACGCTGATTACCACCCTTGGTCTCAACAACCTCTCCGCTGTGTGGATTCTTGTAGACCTTTACTTCGCGTGGTTTCCGAGAGGTTTTTGGGGCCATATCAGTGGAAGCCACCGCTTGCGGATCGAGGATCAGCACCACTTGGCGCAGGCCGTAGCCATACTCGTTGAGCAAACTGCGCAGCTTCGTTTCAAATTCCATTTCCTGCTTCAGGGCAGAGTCATTTTTCAGCGCTTCCAGCTCCGCCAGTTGGGCTGCGAGCTGTTGTTCGAGCAGGCGGAATTCAGCGAGACGGGACATAAGATTCTCCAAAATGGGTTCGATGATTTTAGCAATCAAGAAAGAAAGCGTGCTAACTATCTTGATCCCACATGCCTGAATCGGCAATCACGAGGCTGAGCGATCGGTGTGGATAAAAACGTGATGGCTTCAGGATCGTCGATCTGGGCGGCTTCACTTGCGAGGTAATCGATCAGCTTTTTGCTTCTTACCCAAACGTACTGCCGGCAAGCCGCGTTTGGAATGGATGGCCCCGCAACGGGGCGAAACCTGGCCTCCCAAAGGTGCTTGAACGCCTCCCTGGTCGACTTCCCCAAATACACCGCAATCTCCGGTCCCAAGATATAGCCACGCCTGAATCTGTCGATGGCTTGAGGCTTAACCATCAATTGCGTACGCCGGCCTCGTTCGACAGCAGTGCTCCATAGCAGACCCAGTCGAACGAACGCGTATGCGCATTGTTCTTTGACGCCTAACAGCGCAGCAGCCTTGACTACCGACAGGCCGGGAAAGACCGGACTCTTGTTCTCAGCTCGGGCTTGTTGCCACGCTGCAAAATCTTGCGGCTTGAGTAACCACGCCCCTACCGCAACCGAGCCATTCTCAGCTGGGCCGTAAGCGCGAAGTTCACCTGCACGTATTGCCTGAACCAACTCGACCAACCCACCCCCCTTGGGCAGAGAATGCTTGGCCAAGTAGTTGATCGACACCAGGCTCTGGTCAGAGCTGGTAGGCAGCTTCTCATCAATCAATTCGTTGATCGAGCGGCAGTCAATCAGCCACCTTTCGCCTGGGCGCGGTTCTCCACCAAAGAACTGGAGGGTACCACCAGCTAGCAGCTGCCTAACCCGATTGCGACAGAGGCTTAGCAAAGTCGAGGTTTCTTTCATATCAGCCACGCCCTGGAGATGCTGCGAGATTGCCTTCAAATGATCCAGGTCCACGACCGTAAAGACTCGATCTTCATGGACCTTCTCCCGATAGGCGATTTGTCCCTCCTGATGAAGGCGTTTTATGACTGATACCCCGAGACCACAAGCTTCAGCAGCAGAATCGAACGACACCCAACGATGTCTCTCAATCGTCTCCTCACTCAAATTGCGATTTCGCTTCGCTAACGGTGCTTCCCACGCATGCTGCAGAAATGATTCGAACTCTCGACGAAGAAAGTCAAAACAAGAGTCATCCAGATCACGGTGGATGTCGTGGTATATCGGGCCGAACGATCTGCTGAGCGTCCAATGTTCGTTATCGGAATGGACTGCCTTGAGGCCACTCAGCAGTTCTCTGAATGCGAGAGGCCAGTTCATGAGAACCACGCCCGCCGCGTTTGCCATAAGCCGCGATATCTCTAGCGAACCCGAATCAGCAACCTTCAGCGGCTGGGTTCTTTCCGTAGGCAAACTTCTGACAGCGAGACGCGATGACAACTCGTGAAACTGTTCGTAGGTGAGGGCCGCCAATCCCGCGTCAGCTGGCAACGAGTCGGCGTAAAACCTATCTTCAAAGCCAGAGGTGAGCCAGGCGGCCGTATCACTCGCCGGCGCGATCTCAAAATTGGTCCCACTCAATGAGGTGCCACACGCTTGGCAACTATTCGCACTCATTGCGCTTGGATCGGTTTCCTTCAGACAGTTGGGGCACCGCCCGTGGAGTTCAGTGCCGTGGACAGAACACGTCGTAACCAGGGTCAAGCCCCAGCTTTCTCTCCAATAACCGGCTTCGCCCAAACAGATCGGACAGTAACGAGCGTGATGAGTCGTCCATAACTTGACCCCCTTGGGCCTTGGATCACGAAACTCAGCAGATACCGCAGGCCAGCTCAGTGGTCCTTCCATCATCTGCAGCCAGTCCGCAACATCGGTCTCGTCGGCTCGTGCAAAGGCGGTGAGCAGTTCCTTTCTGGGTAATCCGTTGGCTTTCGCCAGGCGCTGCAGGTACCCCAAAAGACTTTCGTCTTGGTGTGGTCGTGGGTTGATTAAAAGACCAAACATTCCTACACATCCATGAAATCGAAGACATAAAAATCAGGGGAGTAGAGCCGGGCCGATAAGCCCGGCCCTTGGCCGTCAGGTACTGCTCTCTTCGAACGTCTCAAACGGCTCCCGCTTCCCGAACAGAGGCTGGAAATTGAAGCTCGCACTGAAGGGGTTTCGATCCTCGGTGGCGTAGCTCCAAACCTCGTCTTCAAAAGCCTGGGCCAGCACAGGAAGTTCAATCCCGACAAGGTCCTGGACTTGAACCAGCCAAACAGCCCTGTCCACAATCTTGATGAGGTAGTCGATCAATCCATAGGAAGCCAGGTAGAAGCGTTTAATCATCGCTGGCTCTACAAAACTGATGGTTTGAACAGGCAGTTCGCCCTCGATTGCCTGCAACAACATCACGAAATGAAGAGACGTATTAGCGGAGAAGGTGAAGCGATCGTATGCCACCGTGGCCGAAAACCTGCGTCGCAGTTGCTCGTTTGCTAGCAGGAGATTTTCGGTGCGCTTCAGCCCAATCAGAACAAACGCGATACTGGTTTCATTCATCAGACTCTTGATCCAGTCTGCTGCCTCATACGCACCATTACGACGATAATCGACCAGGTGCTGCGCCTCATCGAGGACCAACATCTCCACGCCAAGGTTCTTCAGCAGCAGGACTACTCGCGCAAATTTAACCTCTGCCGAATGTCCTCGTGCCTCTGCGAAGGGATCCTTCAGCTCTGCCAAAATGGCTGCTGCCAGGTTCTTTTTGGTTGGAGACGAAGGCATCTCGACGAACAGAACTGTCCGCTTCTGTGGGTCATGGCTCTCCAATTCCTCCAATGACCGAATGTACTCCTTGACCAATGTGCTCTTGCCCACTCCGCTTGGACCTTGGATCAGCAACCCTTTACTTGCTCTGGTACGCCGACTATCGCCGTGGATATCGCCTAGTCGCGTCAACGCTCGCTCGACTTGAGGGCTGTGAATAAAACGATCGCGGAGCGTAAAGCTGTATTCACCATGCTCGTAGCATTCGTACAGATTGATGGCGTTCATGGCTTAGAACTCCCAGCAGGGCGACGAACCGAGACCTTGAAGGCTGCTGGCGGAATGTTAGGAATAGAGTCACCGGTCCATTCCACTTCAGCGAGTACCTTGGGTGGAGGCGTGCTTTCGGTCACTCGACCCTCCTTGTCGATTTTCGCTATGGCAGCTGCGCGTCGTTTTCTGAGCGTCTGCGAACGGCGGGCCTCGTCTGCATCTTCCATAATTTCCTGGTAGCACCTGTGCGTAGCCTCGAAGCTAGGCTGCTCATTATATTTTTCTCGCAGCGCTTTCTCGGCAGCCTTCCACACCTCCCTGCTCTTACCGGCCATTCGCTCATCTTTGGCGGGCACTTTGAAGAACAAGTTTCTGAAGCGGTCGTGAACCCAAACGTGCCCGGCTTCGTCTCGATAGCGGACGTTTACCTTTTCTCCGTCTGCCAAACGCATACGGAGCTCAGCAAGTTCCGTAGAGTGGTAGCCCACTTTGGCAACCTCGATGCCGTAATGGTGAACCTTCACCGAGGCCCGCTTGGCCAGAATGCACTCCAACGAGTCCAGGTCGACGGGAAGGCTGATGACATGGTTCGCCTCGCTAGTCCCCCAGACTTGAGCCGGTGTTCTGTTGTCCAGCCCCCGATGAGGAGTCTGGTGGTAACCATCGACGATCCATTTCACTACCACCGCCTCCAATTGAGGGAGCGTGAAACATGCATTCTTCTCCGAGTCGTAATCGCCACGCTGCTGGATATTCGAGAAGGTGGTACCCGGGAGGTTGTGGATAAGCCCCAGGTTCTGTGTGCTGAAAAAGCGTTCGACGGCACCTTTCCTTTGAGGGGCCCTTGAAGCGGGATACATGATCTCGATACCCAACTCGTTGAATCCCATGATGAGATCGCCCGCGTGAAATTCCGCTGCGTTGTCTGGGACTATTCGAGCCGGCAGCCCACGTGCCCACCATTCATTTCTCACTTTCGGAAAGCGCTTCAGCAATTCGGCTTTTGGACGGATTGAGCGTTCGATCACACGAAGCACGGTTTCCGTATTTGGCGCCGACAGGTGGAGCAAATATCCCATCACCATTCGAGAGAAGCGGTCGAGGACGATCGTCAGATAGGGGCGCCCAATGCACAGCCCCGAGGTTTCATCCACAAGCTGGACGTCCAACAAGGTGTGATCAATTTCCCAACGTTCCAAAATCTCATGGACACGTAGGACACCCGCCGCAACACGGTGCTTCTTGTCTGCTGCGTGTTTTCCGAGCCTCTCCTTATCCACAAGGTACGGATCCAGCTTGGCGATGTACCTTCGGACAGTCATTCCGCTTGGGATCTTGAGCTGATCCGAAGGCAAACGACTTTTGTTCCTCTCTTTTATCTGATCTTCGAATTCTGAAACGACCACGCTGACCGCTGGAATCGTATCCTGCAGGTAGGTTTTATTAATCACCCCTTCAAGAATAACTTCGAGCTCTCCCTGTATCGCGGCAGCCCGACCCTTTTTGGCATGCTGAGGGATAAGCTTTACTACGTTCTGGCCAATGTATTTGGCTGCCCAACGTCGAATAGTGGAAACCGAGGGTGCGCACGCATCCCCAATCTTTTTGGCGATATCTCTAAGTTTCTTGATCATGTCTTCGTCACCCGGTAGCTTGTATTTACCGCGCTTAGTTAGGTCGTCCAGATACTTGCGTCGACGCAATGCCTCATCTCCATGTTTTTTGGGGAAGCATGAAATATCTGGAGGGACGTTCCGCACATACGGAACCTTCCCAAGGTATGGCTGATCAGCGGAGATCTCGATCTCGCGCTTCTCGTAGGCCTCATAGAACTCCTTCTCGGATAGCTTCGTGGGCTCACCAAGCTCATCGAAAAAGAGCAGCTTCCGGTCAATAAGCCTCTTCTCAAGCACCATCAGTACGCCACGAACGATGACGACCAATTTCACCCTAAGGGAAAAGGTTTGCATGACGGTGCCCCCCTTGCAGGAAGACCGGGGAGTCAGTGTCAATTGACCTATCAAGGTCAATGCCCACCACCCCAAGGCCTAACAAGCGCCAGGCTTTCCCCTCACCAACCACGTAGAGCAGATCTGCAACGGTCATAGGCGGCCATTCGTTGAAGGTCGCCATTACCTCCTCCAACGCCTGATGCGAAAGCTCTGGACCGCGCCGGTGATACATCAGCCTTCTAAGATTGGTAGCCAGGGGTTCAGCTTCAATTAACTTTTCAGTGATCACCGAAAAGTTACGGGCAGTGGCGTTGAAGTAGCGCTCAGCGGCATCCAGTCGCTGCCTGACGCTGGCAATCTTCAGTCGGTCGTGAGGCTTCACTTCAAACCACCACTCGCGCCCATCCGCGAGGAAAACCTGTACGTCTGGGTAATATTTGAAGTAGCCCTGGAGCGATGGAACACGTTCCTCACTGGGCTGCGGGACGTAGCCGATGACCGCAGGAGACAGCTCAAGAAGCCGAAAAAGAGCGCCTTCGAGCTGGGACTCCCAGGGCACAGGCTTTTTATTTTTGAGCGATGGGAAGTAGCCGCGGTAATGGTTGGACCGCCGCGTGACCACCTTTCGTACTGTCATGAAACACCTCCGAAAATCTCGAAACGAGCGCCGACGCTGCGCCAAAAAATCAAGGCGCAGGGCGGGCGAAGTGAGGCCTTTCGACAGGCAACACTGTGCCGTCGAGTAACCTCGCTAAGGTCGAAAAAATGGGAGAGGATTGACAGTCGCTTCGAAAAAGCAGACATTGCGGGTTCTGAGGACGCAAGTCTGCTTCGCTAAGCGCGGTCAGTCCTCTCGGGATTGATCGCGTTTTTCTACATTTTCAGGTCTCCTTTTCTCTCATTGGTCATGACTCTCATGACTGATCAGAATCTAAAGCAATCGGCTTGCTCTCTTTATTTCTAAACGGCCACTTCGTGATCGCTGGAGCAATTTGGATCAGGTCTGAAGCTCTCGCTTCAAACAGCTGATTTGGCTGAAAATCTTCAGTGCAAAGCGGAAAAGTTGGTCATAGATCTTATTCCAACATCCCTTCGAAATCTACAAAAAATCCAAAATGGCAACTTCCACCAAATTCCATTTCCATACTAAATTGTTCAAATTAATACTTAACACGTACGCTTAATTAACTATTAAGGTGTTCAAATATTAGTTTTAAAGTCCTCTCAATCTCTCTGCTGCTCAGATCCGCCCGCCGACCCTCTCAGCACTTCCAGCGCCCCATCAAATCACTTCCTCAAATCCCCCCATCTGCATCATTTTCCAATGAGCGGAGTAGGGCGCCCCGGCAGGAATTCCAGGCAAAAAAAAGCCCGCGAAGGCGGGCTTGATGGTGACCGACAGGGGCCATGGTTGAAGCCCGGCCGGTCATCTATTTGTGAAAGCGTGCAGCTTTTCTGTGAACCTACACCTGATCAGAAGTCCAGGTTCGACACCGACAGCGCGTTACTTTCGATGAAGTCACGACGCGGCTCGACTGCATCACCCATCAGGGTGTTGAAGATCTGGTCAGCGGCGATGGCATCTTCGATAGTGACCTTGAGCATACGGCGAACGGTCGGGTCCATGGTGGTTTCCCACAGTTGGTCCGGGTTCATCTCACCCAGCCCTTTGTATCGCTGAATCGTATGGCGCTTGGTGGTCTCGTTCATCAGCCAATCCAGGCCCTCTTTGAACTCGACGATTGCCTTGCGGCGTTCACCACGCTGCACGTACGCACCTTCACCCAACAGGCTCGAAAGCTTGGCACCAATGTTGACTACGGTACGGTAGTCATTGCTGCCGAAGAAATCGCGGTTGAACGTGATGTAGCTGGCCAGACCGTGAGAGGTAATTTCCACTTCAGGCAGCCATACGTTGCGCTCTTTGTCTTCACGCAGGCTGGCGTTGTAAGCCAGGCCAGACTTCTGGCTGGAGTTCAGACGCGCCTGGAACTGGGCCAGCCAGGCTTGCATCACTGCGTGGTCACCCAACTGCTCCAGGGTCACCTCAGGCAGGTAGACGAAGTGCTCGGTCAGCTCTTCCGGGTACAAGCGCGACAGGCGCTTGAGAGTCTTCATGACACTACGGAACTCATTCACCAGCGCTTCCAGCTGCACACCCGAAACTGCTGGCGCCGATTCGTCCAGGTGCAGGCTGGCATCTTCCAGAGCCGACTGGGTCATGTACTCTTCCATGGCCTCATCGTCCTTGATGTACTGCTCCTGCTTGCCTCGTTTCACCTTGTACAGCGGCGGCTGGGCAATATAGATGTAGCCACGCTCGACCAGCTCCGGCAGCTGACGGAAGAAGAAGGTCAGCAGCAGCGTACGGATGTGCGAACCGTCAACGTCAGCATCGGTCATGATGATGATGTTGTGATAACGCAGTTTGTCGATGTTGTACTCTTCACGGCCGATACCACAGCCCAGCGCAGTGATCAGCGTGCCCACTTCCTGGGACGAAATCATCTTGTCGAAGCGCGCTTTCTCGACGTTGAGGATTTTACCCTTCAGCGGCAAGATTGCCTGGGTACGACGGTTGCGGCCTTGCTTGGCCGAGCCACCCGCAGAGTCACCCTCCACCAGGTACAGTTCGGAGAGAGCAGGATCCTTCTCTTGGCAGTCGGCCAGCTTGCCCGGCAGACCCGCGATATCCAGCGCACCTTTACGGCGGGTCATCTCACGGGCTTTACGGGCGGCTTCACGGGCGCGAGCCGCGTCGATCATCTTGCCAACGACGGCCTTCGCCTCGTTCGGGTTTTCCAGGAGGAAATCGGCGAAGTACTTGTTCATCTCCTGTTCCACGGCGGTTTTCACCTCCGAGGAGACCAGCTTGTCCTTGGTCTGCGAGCTGAACTTCGGGTCCGGTACCTTCACCGAGATGATTGCGGTCAGGCCTTCACGGGCGTCGTCGCCAGTGGTTGCCACCTTGTTCTTCTTGGCCAGGCCTTCCTGCTCGATGTAGCTGTTAAGGCTACGGGTCAGCGAGGAACGGAAGCCCACCAGGTGGGTACCGCCATCACGCTGCGGAATATTGTTGGTAAAGCACAGCAGGTTTTCGTTGAAGCTGTCGTTCCATTGCAGGGCGACTTCAACACCCACGCCATCGTCACGCTGAACGTTGAAGTGGAACACCTGGGAGTTGACCGGCGTCTTGTTGGTGTTCAAGTACTCGACGAACGCACGCAGACCGCCTTCGTACTTGAAGAACTCTTCCTTACCGCTGCGCTCGTCCTTCAGCAGAATGCCAACGCCCGAGTTGAGGAACGACAGCTCGCGGATGCGCTTGGCCAGGATGTCCCAGCTGAAGTGAATGTTCTTGAAGGTTTCAGCCGATGGCTTGAAGTGGATGTGGGTACCCGTGGTTTCACTGTCACCGACAACCGCCATAGGCGCTTGTGGAACACCGTGAACGTAAGTCTGTTCCCAGATCTTGCCGCTACGGCGAACGGTCAGAACCAGCTTCTCGGACAGGGCGTTCACAACCGACACACCTACACCGTGCAGACCGCCGGATACTTTGTAGGAGTTGTCGTCGAACTTACCGCCGGCGTGCAGCACAGTCATGATGACCTCGGCTGCGGAAACGCCTTCTTCCTTATGCACATCGACCGGAATGCCGCGACCGTTGTCGCGCACACTGATAGATTCGTCCGGGTGGATGATGACAGTGATGTCATCGCAGTGACCGGCGAGGGCTTCGTCGATCGAGTTGTCGACCACCTCGAAGACCATGTGGTGCAGGCCACTACCATCATCGGTGTCGCCAATGTACATGCCGGGACGCTTGCGTACGGCATCCAAACCTTTCAGCACCTTGATGCTGGAGGAGTCGTACGTTTGATTTTCGCTCATGCCTTCACTCCCGATGGTCGTGGGTCTGGGTGATACGGCCTTGTTCCACGTGGAACAAAGCAACTGGCGTTTCCGTCTGCCAGCCTTCCCTCAGTAATTCGTGATCTACACAGGTGATGAACACCTGGCAGCGTAATTCTTCAAGCAAGCGGCACAGTGCGCGGCGATGCTGGTCATCCAGTTCGGACGGCAAGTCATCCACGAGATAAATACAGTGACCGCGGCGAGCCTGACTAACGAGGTGGCCTTGGGCAATGCGCAATGCGCATACCACCAACTTTTGCTGACCACGCGACAGGATGTCGGCTGCGTTGTTGCCAGCCAACCGCAAACGCAGATCAGCACGCTGCGGACCGGCTTGGGTATGGCCCATCTGCTGATCGCGAAGGAGGGAGGAGGCGAGCACTTCTTGCAGTTCCCGGTCCTTGTCCCAGCCTCGGTAGTAGCTTAGGGTCAACCCGTCCAGCTCGACCAGTTCGCTCAGGGTTCGCTCGAAGACGGGCTTCAAGGCCTTGATGTAGTTGCGACGGTATTCATCTATTTCCGCGCTAGCCAGGCACAATTCCCGGTCCCAGGCGGCTTGCGAAGCTGGGTCAAGTGTACCATGACGCAACCATGAGTTCCGCTGCCGCAGCGCCTTCTGAAGGCGTTGCCAGGCTGGCAGAAAACGAGGTTCCACGTGGAACACCCCCCAGTCCAGAAACTGGCGGCGTATTTTGGGGGCGCCTTCAAGCAGCCGGAAACTGTCTGGGTTGATGAGCTGAAGCGGCAGTAACTCAGCCAATTGCGCGGCGCTGCGCGCATTTTGCCCATCGATGCGGATAGTAAACTCCCCTTGTCGCTCACGGGACACACCCAGGTTACTCGTACCACCCTCCGTCAGCTGAACCTCGCCGAACACAGTACAGGCAGCCTGTTCGTACTGAATAACCGGATTCAGGCGGGTGCTGCGAAATGAACGGGCCAGCCCGAGCAAATGCACGGCTTCTAGCACGCTGGTCTTGCCGCTGCCGTTGGCGCCGTAAAGGATATTGATGCGGGGGGAGGGTAAGAGTGTCACCGGGTGCAAGTTGCGCACCGCGGTGACCATGATACGTCGAAGGGACATTTCGCCTGCTACAGGTTACAGGCGCATCGGCATGACAACGTAGGAAGAATCGTCATTGCCAGCTTCCTGCAGCAGCGCACTGCTGTTTGAATCGGACAAGATCAGACGAACTTGCTCAGTAGTCATCACGCCCAGCACGTCCAGCAAGTAGCTGACGTTGAAACCAATCTCCAGCGAGCTACCTTCGTAGTCCACGCTGATTTCTTCTTCAGCTTCTTCCTGCTCAGGGTTGTTAGCCTGGATCTTCAGTTGACCGGCAGCCAGTTGCAGGCGAATACCGCGGTACTTTTCGTTGGAAAGAATCGCAGTACGGCTGAAAGCTTCACGCAGCGCCTGGCGGTCTCCGACAACCAGCTTGTCACCGCCTTTGGGCAGTACGCGCTCGTAGTCCGGGAACTTGCCGTCCACCAGCTTGGAGGTAAAGGTGAACTCGCCAGTAGTGGCGCGGATGTGATGCTGGCCCAGCACGATGCTGACCATACCTTCAGGATCGGTCAGCAGGCGCGCCAACTCCAGGATACCTTTACGCGGCACGATGACCTGGTGTCGATCCTCCTGCTCGATCGGCGCGCTCATCGAGCAAAGCGCCAGGCGGTGACCGTCGGTGGATACGGCGCGCAACGTGTTGCGGGAAACCTCAAGCAGCATGCCATTGAGGTAATAGCGCACATCCTGCTGGGCCATGGCGAAGCTGGTTCGCTCGATCAGGCGGCGCAGCTTGCTCTGCTCCAGGTTGCAGGTCAGCGAACCCGGGCCTTCTTCCACAGTCGGGAAGTCATTGGCAGGCAGGGTCGACAGGGTGAAGCGGCTGCGGCCGGCCTTTACCAACAATTTCTGCTCATCGACCTTGATATCGATCAGGGCGTCGTTAGGCAGGCTTTTGCAGATGTCCATCAGCTTGCGCGCCGGAACAGTGATCTCGCCAGGCTCTGCCGGCTCTTCCAGTTGCACGCGGCCTACCAGCTCGACTTCCAGGTCGGTACCGGTCAACGACAGTTGCTGGCCTTGTACGACCAGCAAGACGTTGGACAGGACCGGCAAGGTCTGACGGCGCTCGACGACACCGGCGACCAGTTGCAGGGGTTTCAACAGGGCTTCGCGTTGAATGGTGAAATGCATGGTCTAGTCCCTTGCCTTCAATTAGCTGCGCAGACGGCCATCAGGTCGTCAGCGTCCGCAGCAGGTTCTTGTAGTCCTCGCGGATGTCCGCGTCGGATTCCTTCAGTTCATTGATTTTGCGGCAGGCGTGCAGCACGGTCGTATGGTCGCGACCACCGAACATGTCGCCGATTTCCGGCAGACTGTGGTTGGTCAACTCCTTGGACAGGGCCATGGCTACCTGACGCGGGCGCGCGACAGAACGCGAACGACGCTTGGACAACAGATCGGAGATCTTGATCTTGTAGTACTCAGCGACAGTACGCTGAATGTTATCCACACTGACCAGTTTGTCTTGCAGCGCCAACAGATCCTTGAGCGATTCACGAATCAGCTCGATGGTGATGTCACGGCCCATGAAATGCGAGTGAGCGATAACCCGCTTCAGTGCACCTTCCAGCTCACGGACGTTGGATCGAATGCGCTGAGCGATGAAAAAGGCTGCGTCATGCGGGAGCTCGACTTTGGCCTGGTCGGCCTTCTTCATCAGGATTGCTACGCGGGTCTCCAGCTCTGGCGGCTCGACAGCCACCGTCAGGCCCCAACCAAAGCGCGACTTCAGACGCTCTTCCAGGCCTTCGATTTCCTTGGGATAGCGGTCAGAGGTAAGGATTACCTGCTGGCCACCCTCAAGCAAGGCGTTGAAGGTGTGGAAAAACTCTTCTTGCGAGCGCTCTTTGCGAGCGAAGAACTGGATATCGTCGATCAGCAACGCGTCCACCGAGCGGTAGAAGCGCTTGAATTCGTTGATGGCGTTGAGTTGCAACGCTTTGACCATGTCCGCGACGAAACGCTCCGAATGCAGGTACACGACCTTGGCGTTCGGATTCTTCTTCAGCAGATGGTTACCCACAGCATGCATAAGGTGGGTTTTACCCAAACCCACACCGCCATAAAGGAACAGTGGGTTGTAGCCATGCTTAGGGTTGTCCGCAACCTGCCAGGCAGCCGCGCGGGCGAGCTGGTTCGACTTACCTTCGACGAAGGTGTCAAAGGTAAAGGTCCGGTTCAGGTAACTGGTGTGCTTGAGCGCACCTTCAACCTGCACGGTGCGCTGTTCAGCCCGGCCACCACTGGGCGGCGCAGCAGCAGGCTCGGCCATGGCATCAAAGCTGTCACGCGAAGACGTCTCGACCAATACAGGCTCGGCCGCGGCCACGGCAACGGGTTCAACCGCTGCGGCCGGGGCCGTCTTGTGCGCCTGAGTCTGCGCCAGCGAAGCCGCAACGGCAGCGCTGACCGGCGCGTTGGGCGCAGCCCTTGGGGCCGAGCTGCGGCGGCTACCTATTAATAAGGAAAGGGCTGGTGCAATGCCGCTACCGTTCTCACCCAACAGCTCGAGCAAGCGACCCAGGTACTTTTCATTGACCCAATCGAGAACGAAACGGTTAGGCGCATAGACGCGCAACTCGTCGCCTTCGGCTTCGACCTGTAGCGGACGGATCCAGGTGTTGAATTGCTGGGCAGGCAGTTCATCGCGCAGAAGCTCCACGCACTGCTGCCAAAGTTCCACTGACACGGATATCCCCTGAGTTTGAAAGCCGGATGAGGCAAAAACAAACCGCCATTGTACCGGTCGAGCGTTCAGTTATCCACATGTGGACACGTTAGGAACCACGACAAAACAGCCATTTATCGACCAAAACGGCTTTTCGCCTCTGTGAATAAGCCCTGTGGATAAACGCCCATGAGGGCTATGCACAACCCCAGCCCTTAGCCTGTTGATAACTCCACTGTGGATAACAGGTGTTTTCATCCACAGCTTTCGCTCACGATGGGAACAAGCGCAGCACGGGTTCAGAACAAAGTTGTAAAACTCTGTACACCCCGTAATTCATGGGCTAGCGCAGGTTATCCACAGAAGGTTATCCACTTAAGAGTTATAAGTTCTTCAAAAAAGCTTTTTATATGTCTCTTCTTTTTTTTCATGTTGTCCCCGATCCGTGTGTCCGATCAAGCACCCCTTGGGCACTGATCAACAGGCACCGTCCATCACATGCTCTATATGGAAAGACTGGTTGGAAATTGACCTATGGGCTTGCTTTCTCTAGAATCGCCGGTCTCTTAAAAAGGGGGCCATCCCGGCCCGTCGTCGACAAACCAGGTAACACGCCATGAAACGTACTTTCCAACCAAGCACCATCAAGCGCGCCCGCACCCACGGTTTCCGTGCCCGTATGGCTACCAAGAACGGCCGTGCTGTTCTGTCGCGTCGTCGTGCCAAAGGCCGTAAGCGTCTGGCCATTTGATTTTTCGGCACAGGTGGTGAGTCAGGACTTCAGTCGGGAAAAGCGACTGCTTACACCCCGGCATTTCAAAGCGGTCTTCGACTCCCCAACCGGCAAGGTTCCAGGGAAAAACCTGCTGATCCTTGCTCGCGAGAACGGCCTCGATCACCCACGCCTTGGCTTGGTAATCGGCAAGAAGAGTGTCAAGCTCGCCGTTCAACGCAACCGCCTCAAGCGCTTGATGCGCGATTCCTTTCGTCTGAACCAGCAATTGCTTGCCGGCCTGGACATCGTGATCGTCGCGCGCAAGGGATTGGGTGAGATAGAAAACCCGGAATTGCACCAACACTTTGGCAAGCTCTGGAAACGCCTGGCGCGCAGTCGGCCGACACCAGCAGTCACCGCCAATTCCGCAGGGGTAGACAGCCAAGATGCGTAAACTGGCACTCGTTCCGATCCAGTTTTACCGTTACGCCATTAGTCCTCTGATGGCCAATCACTGTCGGTTTTTCCCCAGTTGCTCCTGTTACGCGTATGAAGCCATCGAAAACCATGGCATCTGGCGTGGTGGGTGGCTGGCCGTTCGTCGCCTGGGGCGTTGTCATCCGTGGAATGACGGCGGTTTCGACCCCGTTCCACCCGCTCCTTCCTCCCGAACTTCTTCGATAGCCGAGTAATCATGGATATTAAACGCACGATCCTGATCGCCGCGCTGGCAGTCGTGTCCTACGTCATGGTCCTGAAGTGGAACGATGACTACGGCCAGGCTGCCCTGCCGACTCAGAATACTGCTGCCAGCACTGTTGCTCCGGGCTTGCCCGATGGCGTGCCGGCCGGTAACAACGGTGCCAGCGCCGATGTACCGAGCGCCAACGCCGAATCGAGCCCTGCCGAACTGGCACCGGTCGCACTCAGCAAGGACCTGATCCGAGTCAAGACCGACGTTCTGGAACTGGCTATCGATCCGGTCGGTGGTGACATCGTCCAGCTGAACCTGCCGAAGTACCCACGCCGTCAAGACCACCCGAACATTCCATTCCAGTTGTTCGACAACGGTGGTGAGCGTGTTTACCTGGCACAAAGTGGTCTGACCGGCACCGATGGCCCGGATGCCCGCGCCAGCGGCCGTCCCCTGTATGCCGCCGAGCAGAAGAGCTACCAGCTGGCCGACGGCCAGGAACAACTGGTGGTAGACCTGAAGTTCAGTGACAACGGTGTCAACTACATCAAGCGTTTCAGCTTCAAGCGCGGTGAGTACGACCTGAATGTCAGCTACCTGATCGACAACCAGAGCGGCCAGGCCTGGAGCGGCAACATGTTTGCCCAGCTCAAGCGTGATGCCAGCGGCGATCCGTCCTCCAGTACTGCCACCGGCACCGCTACCTACCTGGGCGCTGCCCTGTGGACAGCATCTGAGCCTTACAAAAAGGTCTCGATGAAGGACATCGACAAAGGTAGTTTGAAAGAAAATGTGTCCGGCGGTTGGGTTGCCTGGCTGCAGCACTACTTCGTGACCGCCTGGATTCCGGCCAAGTCGGACAACAACGTTGTCCAGACCCGCAAGGATAGCCAGGGCAACTACATCATCGGCTACACCGGCCCGGTTATCAGCGTACCGGCTGGCGGCAAGGTCGAAACCAGTGCCCTGCTGTACGCCGGCCCGAAGATCCAGTCCAAGCTGAAAGAGTTGTCCCCAGGCCTGGAATTGACCGTCGACTACGGCTTCCTGTGGTTTATCGCCCAACCGATCTTCTGGCTGCTGCAACATATCCACAGCCTGCTGGGTAACTGGGGCTGGTCGATCATCGTGCTGACCATGTTGATCAAAGGCCTGTTCTTCCCACTGTCGGCTGCCAGCTACCGCTCCATGGCGCGTATGCGTGCCGTTGCACCTAAGCTCGCCGCACTCAAGGAACGCTTCGGTGACGATCGCCAGAAGATGTCCCAGGCGATGATGGAGCTTTACAAGAAAGAGAAGATCAACCCACTGGGCGGCTGCCTGCCGATCCTGGTGCAGATGCCGGTATTCCTGGCCCTGTACTGGGTATTGCTGGAAAGCGTGGAAATGCGCCAGGCCCCATGGATACTGTGGATTACCGACCTGTCGATCAAGGATCCGTTCTTCATCCTGCCGATCATCATGGGCGCCACCATGTTCATCCAGCAGCGCCTGAACCCGACACCGCCGGATCCGATGCAGGCCAAGGTGATGAAAATGATGCCAATCATCTTCACCTTCTTCTTCCTGTGGTTCCCTGCCGGTCTGGTGCTGTACTGGGTTGTGAACAACTGCCTGTCGATTTCGCAGCAGTGGTACATCACTCGCCGTATCGAAGCAGCTACCAAAAAAGCTGCTGCTTGACGGGCTAATACGCTAGCCTGTGAATAAAAAACGCCCCCTAGTGGGGCGTTTTTGCTATCTGTCGTTTTTGTCGTAGAGGCTTTCGAGCATGAACACTGTGCGTGAAACCATCGCCGCCATCGCCACGGCCCAAGGCCGGGGCGGTGTGGGAATTGTCAGGTTGTCCGGCCCTCTGGCTGCCAAGGCCGGCCTGTTGATCACTGGCCGCACCCTGACCCCGCGGCATGCCCATTACGGTCCGTTCCGCGACGATGAAGGGCTGGTGCTGGACGAAGGGATTGCTCTGTTCTTTCCCGGGCCTAATTCGTTCACTGGTGAGGACGTGCTTGAACTGCAGGGACACGGCGGCCCGGTGGTTTTGGACATGCTGCTGCAGCGCTGTGTACAAGTCGGCTGTCGTCTGGCTCGCCCGGGCGAGTTCAGCGAGCGCGCCTTCCTCAACGACAAGCTCGACCTGGCGCAGGCCGAAGCCATCGCCGACCTGATCGAGGCCAGTTCCAGCCAGGCAGCGCGCAACGCCCTGCGCTCGCTGCAAGGGGAATTCTCCAAGCGTGTGCACAGCCTCACCGAGGCGTTGATTGCCTTGCGTATTTACGTCGAGGCGGCGATCGACTTTCCTGAGGAAGAGATCGACTTCCTCGCCGATGGCCATGTGCTGTCGATGCTTGATGCCGTGCGCAGCGAGTTATCCACTGTGCAGCGCGAGGCCGGGCAGGGCGCCTTGCTGCGTGACGGCATGACGGTAGTCATTGCTGGCCGACCGAATGCCGGTAAATCGAGCTTGCTGAACCAGCTGGCCGGGCGGGAAGCAGCCATCGTCACTGACATCGCCGGCACCACGCGGGATATCCTGCGCGAACATATCCACATCGACGGCATGCCGCTGCACGTTGTCGATACTGCCGGCTTGCGCGATACCGATGACCATGTGGAAAAGATCGGTGTGGAACGCGCCCTGAAGGCCATTGGCGAGGCAGACCGTGTGCTGCTGGTGGTCGACTCCACTGCGCCCGAGGCCAGCGATCCGTTCGCTTTGTGGCCGGAGTTTCTCGCTCAGCGGCCGGACCCGGCCAAGGTCACGTTGATTCGCAACAAGGCCGACCTGAGTGGTGAGCGGGTAGCGCTGGAACAGTGCGATGACGGCCATGTGACCATTACCCTGAGCGCCAAGGGCGACGACACAGGGCTGCAACTGCTCCGCGACCATCTGAAGGGTTGTATGGGTTACGAGCAGACTGCAGAGAGTGGCTTCAGCGCCCGCCGGCGCCATCTGGATGCTTTGCGCCAGGCCAGCGAGCACCTGGAGCACGGCCGTGCCCAATTGACCTTGGCGGGCGCGGGAGAGCTTCTGGCTGAGGACTTACGCCAGGCACAGCATGCGCTGGGGGAGATCACAGGAGCATTCAGCTCGGATGACCTGCTTGGGCGGATTTTCTCCAGCTTCTGCATCGGCAAGTAATCCACAGCCAGGCAAGGCCAAGCGCCGCTCCTTAGGGAGCGGCTTTTTTTTGCCTGAAATTCGTTGCAGAAGATGAATGCAGGCCGATGACCCAAACACCTGTGGGGGCGGGCGGGGCCGCGAAGAAGCCCTTACAAGCTCCAGATCCCTGTGGATGTACCGACCCTTTCGCGGGCTCGACCGCTCCAACCTGACCATGTCTGGCCGCCAGCGCGATGAATTTTCCATGCTCGGCTTGAAAACTGTGCTCAGGAGCCCTGTGGAAAAGTCGCCTTCAGCTCAGTTGATAAGCGGGCTTTTTTTCTGAGGGAAAACCCGCCTGTGGGTAAACAGCCATTTAATCCACAGGCTAAAAGACGTTATCCATAGGCCTCATGGCACTCCAGACACAGGGTTTAATTTCTCTCTACATAGCGCCATTATTGGGATACAGGACTTTATCCACAGATATCGCTGTGCATAAGAATAAACATAAAAACAAAGCTTTTTAAATTTCTTCTCTTTGATTTCTGTTGTTTGCCACTCATCCACAGACTGGTCAAAATTTGCTCAGACGGTTTCTTTAGTGGGGGTGAAGTCCCTATACTTGTCCGCTTACCTTCTCTATTCGCAAAAACAGGCACGAGGTGCGTGGTGGATTTCCCTTCCCGTTTTGACGTGATCGTCATCGGCGGCGGCCATGCCGGTACCGAGGCTGCGCTTGCGTCTGCACGCATGGGTGTGAAAACCCTGCTGCTGACCCATAACGTGGAAACCCTCGGTCACATGAGCTGCAACCCCGCCATCGGCGGTATTGGCAAAAGCCATCTGGTCAAAGAGATCGATGCGCTCGGCGGCGCCATGGCGCTGGCCACCGACAAGAGCGGCATCCAGTTCCGCGTTCTGAACAACCGCAAGGGCCCGGCCGTACGTGCCACCCGTGCGCAAGCCGACCGCGCCATCTACAAGGCAGTGGTACGTGAAATCCTGGAAAACCAGCCAAACCTGTGGATATTCCAGCAGTCCTGCGACGACCTGATCGTCGAGCAGGACCAGGTCAAAGGCGTGGTGACCCAGATGGGCCTGCGTTTCTTTGCCGAATCGGTGGTGCTGACTACCGGTACCTTCCTCGGCGGCCTTATCCACATTGGTCTGCAAAACCATTCCGGTGGTCGCGCCGGTGATCCACCTTCGATTGCCCTGGCCCACCGCATGCGTGAACTGCCGCTGCGCGTCGGCCGCCTGAAAACCGGTACCCCGCCACGCATTGACGGCCGCTCGGTGGACTTCTCGGTAATGACCGAACAGCCAGGCGATACGCCGATCCCGGTGATGTCGTTCATGGGCAATGCCGAAATGCACCCGCGTCAGGTGAGTTGCTGGATTACCCACACCAATGCGCGCACCCACGAGATCATTGCGTCGAACCTCGACCGTTCACCGATGTACTCGGGTGTGATCGAAGGTGTCGGTCCGCGCTACTGTCCGTCGATCGAAGACAAGATCCACCGCTTCGCCGACAAGGAAAGCCACCAGGTGTTCATTGAGCCGGAAGGCTTGAACACCCATGAGTTGTATCCCAACGGTATTTCCACTTCGCTGCCGTTCGACGTGCAGCTGGAGCTGGTCCGTTCGATCCGCGGCATGGAAAACGCCCACATCGTGCGCCCGGGCTATGCCATCGAGTACGACTACTTCGATCCCCGTGACCTCAAGTACAGCCTCGAGACCAAAGTCATCGGCGGCCTGTTCTTCGCCGGGCAGATCAACGGCACCACCGGGTACGAAGAAGCCGGCGCCCAGGGCCTGCTGGCCGGGACTAACGCCGCACTTCGGGCGCAGGGCCGTGACAGCTGGTGCCCGCGCCGCGACGAGGCATACATCGGCGTACTGGTGGACGACCTGATTACCTTGGGTACTCAGGAGCCGTACCGCATGTTTACCTCGCGTGCCGAGTACCGGCTGATACTGCGCGAAGACAACGCCGACCTGCGCCTGACCGAAAAGGGCCGTGAACTGGGCCTGATCGATGACCAGCGCTGGGCCGCGTTCTGCGCCAAGCGCGACGGTATCGAGCGTGAGGAACAGCGCCTGAAATCGACCTGGGTTCGGCCGAATACCGAGCAAGGCCAGGCCGTTGTGGATAAATTCGGCACTCCGCTGAGCCACGAGTACAGCTTGCTCAACCTGCTGGCGCGTCCCGAAATCGACTACGCCGGCCTGATCGAAGCGACTGGCGGTGAAGCAATCGATCCACAGGTTGCCGAGCAGGTCGAGATCCGCACCAAGTACGCCGGCTACATCGACCGTCAGCAGGATGAAATTGCCCGACTGCGCGCCAGCGAAGACACACGCCTGCCTGTGGATATCGACTACACGACGATTTCCGGCCTGTCCAAGGAGATACAGGGCAAGCTGAGCCAGACCCGTCCGGAGACGCTGGGCCAGGCTTCGCGTATCCCGGGTGTGACCCCGGCGGCGATTTCCCTGTTGCTGATTCACTTGAAAAAACGCGGCGCTGGCCGCGAATTGGAGCAAAGCGCTTGAGTTCCCTGGTCACCCCTCAACACGCTGAAGAGTTATCCACAGGTGCGCGCCAGCTTGGCGTCGAGCTGACTGCCGAGCAGCACGAGAAGCTGCTTGGCTACCTGGCTCTGTTGATCAAATGGAACAAAGCCTACAACCTGACTGCTGTGCGCGATCCGGACGAGATGGTTTCGCGTCACCTGCTCGACAGCCTTAGCGTCATGTCTTTTATCCACAACGATCGTGATAACTGGCTGGATGTTGGCAGCGGCGGTGGCATGCCCGGCATCCCGCTGGCTATCCTGCATCCACACAAGCGCGTCACCGTGCTGGACGCCAATGGCAAGAAGACCCGTTTCCTGACTCAGGTGAAAATGGAACTCAAGCTGGACAACCTCACGGTTATCCACAGCCGGGTCGAGGCCTTCCAGCCGGCACAACCGTTCGACGGAATCATCTCCCGCGCCTTCAGCAGCATGGAGAACTTCACCAACTGGACCCGCCACTTGGGCGACACCGGGACGCAATGGCTTGCAATGAAGGGGCTGCATCCTGCCGATGAACTGGTAGCATTGCCCGCAGACTTCACAGTGGAAAGCGAACAGGCCCTGACCGTTCCGGGTTGCCAGGGCCAGCGCCATCTGCTGATACTGCGCCGCAAGGCATGACTGGGAACACTCGCAACAATGGCTAAGGTATTCGCAATCGCGAACCAGAAAGGTGGTGTGGGCAAGACAACCACCTGTATCAATCTCGCCGCCTCGCTGGCTGCGACCAAGCGTCGTGTCCTGCTGATCGACCTCGATCCGCAGGGCAACGCCACCATGGGCAGCGGTGTGGACAAGCACGAGCTCGAGCATTCGGTCTACGACCTGCTGATCGGGGAGTGCGACTTGGCCCAGGCTATGCACTACTCCGAGCACGGAGGCTTCCAGTTGCTGCCGGCCAACCGTGACCTGACCGCCGCTGAGGTGGTGCTGCTGGAAATGCAGGTCAAGGAAAGCCGTCTGCGCAACGCCCTGGCGCCTATTCGCGATAACTACGACTACATCCTCATCGACTGCCCGCCGTCGCTGTCGATGCTCACGCTGAATGCTCTGGTCGCTTCCGATGGCGTGATTATCCCCATGCAGTGTGAGTACTACGCACTGGAAGGTCTCAGCGACCTTGTGGATAACATCAAGCGTATCGCCGCCCGGTTGAACCCGGAGTTGAAGATCGAGGGCCTGCTGCGGACCATGTACGATCCGCGTCTGAGCCTGAACAACGATGTTTCGGCACAGTTGAAGGAGCACTTTGGCCCTCAGCTGTACGACACGGTCATTCCGCGCAACATTCGCTTGGCCGAGGCCCCCAGCTTCGGCATGCCAGCCCTTGCTTACGACAAGCAATCGCGGGGCGCGCTGGCGTACCTGGCCCTGGCTGGGGAACTGGTACGCCGTCAACGCCGTCCATCACGCACTGCACAAACAACTTAAGGAATCCGTATGGCCGTCAAGAAACGGGGTCTCGGACGTGGGTTGGATGCACTGCTCAGTGGTCCTTCCGTCAGCGCGCTCGAAGAGCAGGCTGTGAAGATCGACCAGAAAGAACTGCAACACCTGCCGGTCGAGCTGGTCCAGCGCGGCAAGTATCAGCCTCGCCGGGACATGGACCCGGAGGCGCTGGAAGAGCTTGCGCACTCGATTCGCAACCATGGTGTGATGCAACCGATCGTGGTA
This sequence comes from Pseudomonas sp. JY-Q, assembly GCF_001655295.1. Classification (NCBI taxonomy): domain Bacteria; kingdom Pseudomonadati; phylum Pseudomonadota; class Gammaproteobacteria; order Pseudomonadales; family Pseudomonadaceae; genus Pseudomonas; species Pseudomonas sp. JY-Q. The sequence goes on from NZ_CP011525.1 coordinate 6,178,038, forward strand.
CGCCCGATTGGCGACAACCGATACGAGATCATCGCCGGTGAGCGCCGTTGGCGCGCTACCCAGCAGGCCGGCCTGGACACGATCCCGGCCATGGTCCGCGAAGTGCCCGACGAAGCCGCCATCGCCATGGCATTGATCGAGAACATCCAGCGCGAAGACCTCAACCCACTGGAAGAGGCCATGGCCCTGCAGCGCCTGCAACAGGAATTCGAGCTCACCCAGCAGCAGGTGGCTGACGCTGTGGGCAAGTCGCGGGTGACTGTGGCCAACCTGCTGCGCCTCATTACCTTGCCTGATGCGATCAAGACCATGCTCGCCCACGGTGATCTGGAGATGGGGCACGCCCGTGCATTGCTCGGCCTGGATGAAAATCGTCAGGAGGAGGGGGCGCGTCATGTTGTCGCACGTGGCCTCACCGTGCGCCAAACCGAGGCACTGGTCCGTCAGTGGCTCAGCGACAAGCCTGATCCGGTCGAACCGAGCAAACCTGATCCGGATATCGCACGCCTTGAACAGCGGCTCGCAGAGCGCCTGGGCTCGGCCGTGCAGATCCGTCATGGCAACAAGGGCAAAGGCCAGTTGGTTATTCGCTACAACTCGCTTGATGAGTTGCAAGGCGTGCTCGCTCACATCCGCTGAAACAATTCCTGTTGTAGCGCGAAGTCGGAAATCACTACCGAAGAGTTGAATAGGGGTTAATCCACCCCTATACTCTGCGCGCATTTTGTCGGCACAAATTATGCCAAGTCATAGCTGACTTGTTGGTCGACTTCCGAGGAGCAGTTGTG